>NZ_CP031708.1:0-5689872 GCF_007833675.1 Pedobacter suwonensis
TGGTTAATCATCCCGAAAAGGAAAATCTGAAAGCATCTCATCTGGTACAAACTGCACCAAATACCATTACCGAAAATGACGGTCTGAAAACAGTTTTGGAAAAAATGGAGCAGGAAAATGTATGGATTTTGCCTGTGTTAACCATAAAGAACCAATATTTAGGCTTTGTTTCTAAAACAGCAATCTTTAATAAATACAGGGCTTTGCTGATGAGACAGAATGATTATATGGGATAGATGTTATTTTAATGTTGGAGGGTTGAAACGTTGTAAAGTTGATCAGTTCTATAAAGATGAGTACCTTGATTAATCTTTAAATTACTTTTGAAAATTTGGACCTAAAAACAAATGTTGGAATGCTGTCCGGATAACCTTCAAACATTCCAACTTTTAAACTTTTCAACATAATTAGTGCTATTCGGCTCTTTTCAAACCAAACTTTTCTATTTTACTATATAAATGGCTTCTTTGAATATCAATTTCATCAGCTGTTTTTGATACATTCCAGTTGTTTTTTTCCAATTTGAACTTGATGAATTCGCGTTCTGCATAATCTTTATAATCCTGGAAATTATTGAACGAATCGAAAGAAGAAGCAAGGCCGTTACCTCCGGCAGCCGCAATCTGCGTACTGGTTGCAGCACCAATGTTTGTACCACCCCCCGGATTAGCAAAGGCACGGACATCATTTTCTGTAATAACCTTGTCGCTCAAAATAATCAGGCGTTCAATCATATTGTGCAGCTCGCGTACGTTACCTGTCCATGGTAAAGCTTGCAAGGCCAGCATACCGCCTTCATTTATTTTTTTAACAGGCATTCCATAATCGCTGCAAATGCTTTCTAAAAAGCTCTGGGCAATAACGGGGATATCATCCGTACGTTCAGTTAAATGTGGCACATGGATATTGATTACATTTAAGCGGTGATACAAGTCCATACGGAAGTTACCATCCTCAATTTCTTTCAGTAAGTCTTTATTGGTTGCAGCTAAAACACGAACGTTTACATCAATTTCTTTTTCACCACCCACACGTGTAATCTTATGCTCCTGTAAAGCACGTAAAACTTTTGCCTGGGCAGAGAGGCTCATATCGCCAATCTCATCTAAGAATAACGTTCCACCGTTGGCCAGTTCAAATTTACCGATGCGTTGCTTAACTGCAGAAGTAAAAGAACCTTTTTCATGTCCAAACAGCTCACTTTCTATCAGTTCTGAGGGGATAGCCGCACAGTTTACCTCAATTAAAGGGCTATCGGCACGATTGGATTTTTCGTGTAACCAACGGGCTACCAACTCTTTACCACTACCATTAGCACCGGTAATCAATACCCGGGCTTCGGTTGGCGCAACACGCTCAATGGTCTCCTTAATTTTAGAAATACTTTCCGATTCACCTAAAATTTCCCGGGTTTTACTGGCTTTACGTTTTAGGACCTTGGTTTCGGTAACCAAATTTCCACGGTCTAAACCGTTGCGTACGGTAATTAACAAGCGATTTAAATCAGGTGGTTTCGAAATAAAATCGAAAGCGCCTTTTTTGCTGGCTTCAATGGCAGTTTCAACTGTGCCGTGACCGGATATCATAATAAAAGGCAGATCTGGTTTAATGATCTGTGCCTGCTCCAGCACTTCCATACCATCCATCTTATTCATTTTGATATCGCAAAGAACCAAATCGAAATTTCCTTTTTTGATCATTTCGAGGCCATCGATACCATTATCTATATCTTCAACATCGTAATTTTCATATTCCAGAATTTCACGTAAGGTACTCCTTATTGCCCGCTCATCGTCAATTATTAATAATTTAGCCATTAGAGATGTATTCTTTAATTTTTAAAATGCGAATATATTGTTTTTTAATTAATGTATAGTTTTTTATACAATAATAGGCTATAAAACCTAAATTGAGCTGAAAAGTTTTAATCTCATCAGAAATAATCTTCTAAATATCTATTCCAATCGGTAATGCGTGTTTCCTGAACATCAATTCAACTTCTAAAAACGACTTTTCATTAAGCAAACACAGGGATAATTGTTAGTTAAAATTGTATTTATACATCCATTTTGCATATTGGTTAATTTTATTACTTTTGCGGCGCTTTTGGTTCCCGGTCTTACACCCGGGATTAAAAGGGAATACAGTGTAAATCTGTAACTGTCCCGCAGCTGTAAGCTCCTTAACGGATTTTCAATCAATTTGCCACTGTCCCGATATGTAGGGATGGGAAGGCCGGAAAACCGGGAGTAAGTCAGAAGACCTGCCTTGAGCGATTAATTTCATAGCTTTCGGGGATTGAAGCTAGGATTGAGATATCAACGTTGTTCGTATTTTCATTTCCTTTTCTGATCTGTTGGCTGTGGGCAAAACTCACAATCAAATGAACAAAAAATGTATGCTAACTGTAGCCGGGCTAGGGCTCGCACAGTTAATGATCGGCCAGGTGGCCAATGCGCAAACTCAAGATAGTTTGCAGCTCAAAGATGTTGTCATTTCTGCAACCAAAAACGACCAGAAACAATCACAGACCGGAAAAGTGGTCACCATTATCAGTCGGGAAGTGTTGGAACGCAGTAATGGTAAATCATTGCCGGAACTGATTAGCGAACAGGCTGGAATTATTGTGGCGGGAGCAAGCAGCAACCCAGGATTAAACAAATCGATTTTTTTTAGGGGTGCAGGAAGTGCTTATTCGATAGTTTTAATTGATGGTATCGTTCAGAACGATCCTTCAGGAAACGGAGGTGCTTTCGATTTAAGGTTGATTTCTATTGATCAGATCGATCACATTGAAATTTTAAGAGGCGGTCAGTCTACCATTTATGGTTCTGATGCTGTTGCAGGGGTAATCAATATCATTACCAAAAAAGGTGGCCCAAAAGGAAATACCATTTATGGTGTAGCCAGTGCAGGTAGTTATGAAACCTATAAAGGAACCATTGGGTTAAACGGTGGCGTGGAAGGCTTTTCTTACAATATTAACTATACCCATCATAAAACTGATGGAATTTCTGAAGCAGCTAATCCAAATGGAAATACATCCGTATTTGATAAAGATGGTTTTAAAACCGACGCCTTGAATGCAAACTTCGGAATCAAATTGGATAATCATTTTTCTATAAATCCATTTGTACGTTACTATTATGGCAATTACCAGTTCGATGGTGGTGCCTTTACGGATGCGAACAATTATTCTATTCTGAAAAACTTTGCTACAGGTACCAATGCTAAATATGAATTTGCTACCGGTAAAGTAACGTTAAACTACAGCTTTGAAAGCACCAGGAATGATGCACACAGCCAGTATCCAAGCCTAAATGAAGGCAGGGCATCGTTATTGGATTTATTCTATAACCAGAAATTGGGCAGTAAACTGGATTTATTGTTGGGTATAGATAACCGGGTGATGAAATTATCATCAGCCACGAATAAACCCGAAACCAACATTTTTGCTGCTTATGGATCGTTATTCTTACACGATTTAAGTGTATTTAACCTAGAAGTTGGCGGACGTTATAACAAACACGAACAATATGGCGAAAACTATACCTATTCAGTTACCCCAAGCATCAATATCATCAAGGAAATAAAACTATTCGGAACGGTTTCAACAGCATTTAAAGTACCTACCTTAAACATGCTTTTTGGTCAGTTTGGTGCTAACCTGGCTTTAAAACCAGAAAAATCACAGAATTATGAAGCTGGAGTTAACCTTAGCTTTGCAGATGATCAGTTCAGCTTGCGCCTGGCTGCTTATAAACGTGATTTAACCGATGCAATCATTTATGCTTACCCTAACGGATACATAAACCAGGTAAGTCAGAAAACCAAAGGCTTTGAGATTGAACCGGCTGCTAAATTCAGTGTGTTTAATATCAACGGTTATTATGCTTATGTAGAAGGTAATGAATTCAACTTTGTGGATAATGCCATTGCCGACTATCTTTTCCGCAGGCCAAAGCATACATTTGGTATCACGGCAGGTGCACAGGCTACCCGTAATTTATATGTGAGCGCTAATTTCCGCTATTTCGGTAAACGTACTGACGGTAATTTTGCGACTTATACTGTTGATAATCTACCTGCTTATCAATTGTTAAATGCCTATGCAGAATATGCATTGGCTAAAAAACGTGTAAAACTGTTTTTCGATGCAAAAAATATCCTGAATAAAAAATACAACGAGATTATTGGTTACAATAGTTTAGGTTTCAACTTTAATACAGGGGTAATTTTTAATATACACTAATAAAATTTACCTTTGCACCTTAAATAATAACCAAAATAAAATGGCTCATTTAAAATTTAATCCCCGCACTTTAATATTGCTTTTGATGATCCTTGCCATAACGGCTTTCCGTTTGCTGGTAACATTCAACTCTGATGAATTACAGTTTGCCAATTTTTCATCAATCGGAGCGGTGGCTTTGTTTGGAGGCGCCTATTTTAAAGATCACCTAAAGGCTTTCGCATTTCCTATACTAAGTTTGTTTTTAAGCGATTTCATTCTATCAATCACTATTTTTAGTAAATACAGTAACGGTTTTCTTTACGAAGGCTGGTATTGGACATATATTGCATTTGCTTTAATGGTGTTGGTAGGCAGAATGCTGCTTAAGAACATAAATGTAGTAAATTTATTGGCTTCAACATTGAGCATTGTGCTAATTCACTGGTTGGTTACCGACTTAGGTGTTTGGATTAACAATCCTGCATATACTCAGGATTTGCCTGGTTACTGGAGCTGCCTGATAAAAGCTATTCCGTTCGAAATCAGGTTTTTAGAAGGAACAGTAATTTATGGTACTTTACTTTTCGGAGCTTTTGAGATCTTAAAAGCAAAATATCCGGTATTAAAATTGCAAATGCAAAAGTCATAGTATTTGATTTGGTAGCTCAGCAACCAATCGAAAAATAAACAGAAATCCTCTTTTGATTCGATTCAAAGGGGGATTTTTTTTTAACTTTATAAATCCCGTCATGCTGAATTTAGTTCAGCACCTAATAGAAAGATCCTGAAACAAGTTCAGGATGACGATAAAAAATAATATGAAAGTTGTTTCCTTTTTACCCGCTGCTACGAAAATGATTTATGATATGGGCCTTCAGGATTACCTGTATGGGGTAACTTTTGAATGCCCGAAAGAGGCGGCCGAACAACCGAAAATAGTAAGGTGTATTTTGGAAGGTAAAAACTATTCCAGTATAGAAATCGACAGGATTTTTTCGGCATCCAAAGCGCAGGGGAAAAGTCTTTATTGGGTAGACGATGCCCTTTTAGAAAGCATAGCACCCGATGTGGTTTTTACACAGGACATCTGCGAAGTTTGTAATATCGACACGGTTTGTACCGAAACGGCTGTAATGAAACTGACTAAGCAGCCAACTCTGGTTCCGCTTTCGCCAAATAATCTGGAGGATGTTTTCGAATGCGCGGTTACCATTGCCAGGGCTTTGGGAAAGGAAGAAGTTGCTTTCAGTTATCTGGCAGGTTTACAGCAGAAAACTGATCAGATTCTGGATCGACTACGTGCAAATAAATCACCATTAAAACGGGTAATGCTAATGGAATGGATCGAACCGATCTATAATTGCGGACATTGGATTCCTTTTCAGATTGCTGCAGCTGGTGGTGTTGATATGCTTTCGAACCCTGCGGGAGACTCAATTGTTACGCCATGGGAAAAAATATTAAAATACAATCCCGAGGTTCTGGTAATTGCACCATGTGGTTTCGACCAAAAAAGAAGCCTGGAAGAAATGCCGCTCCTTACTTCAAAACCGGGTTGGGATCATCTTGCAGCAGTAAAAAACAATCAGGTTTATATTGCCGATTTTGACATGTTCACTCAGCCAAGTATTGGTACTTTGGTTGAGGGTATTGAGGCGCTAGCTTGTATGTTTCATCCTGAAATTTTTAAGGCTGATAAAAATATTGCAGATAAATTTATTAATTACGCCCGACTTGTTCGATCGCCACAATCTGTTTAATCATTATATGAGGTTAGTAGTATTAACAGGCGCAGGAATCAGTGCCGAAAGTGGATTAAAAACCTTTAGGGATGCCGACGGTTTATGGGAAGGTTATAATATATATGATGTAGCAACGCCCGAGGCCTGGGAAAGGAATCCGGAATTGGTGCAGGAATTTTATAACGAAAGAAGAAAGCAGGTTTTAGCAGCAAAGCCCAACCGTGCGCACCAGTTGCTGGCTGAACTCGAAAACGATTTTGATGTTGAAATCATTACCCAGAATATCGACGATCTTCATGAAAGAGCGGGTTCAACCAAGGTTACTCACCTCCATGGCGTGATTACCCGGTCGCAGTCCGATCTTAAACCTCATTTAACCTATCCCGTTACAGGTTCAGAAATAAAAATGGGCGAATTGTGCGAATTCGGGTCACAATTGCGGCCCCATGTAGTGTGGTTTGGTGAAGCTGTACCGATGATTGAGGTTGCAGCTAAAATTTGCGGGAAGGCTGATTTATTTGTGCTGATCGGCACTTCATTGGCGGTTTATCCTGCAGCCGGACTTATCGATTTCGTACCGCGTCAAGTCAAAAAATATATTATCGATCCCAAAACTCCGGACGTGAAGCGCTATCAAAACGTGATAAGCATTGAACAAAATGCGGTGACTGGAATGGAGCAGCTAAAAAGCATTTTAATAAATGGATAAAAAAATCTGCATTTTTAACTGGAGTGGTGGTAAAGATAGTACGCTGGCATTACATTACGCTCTCCAAGATCCAACGCTCGAAATCCGTTATCTGGTTACCACCGTCACAGAGCAATATAATCGAGTTTCAATGCATGGAGTAAGGGAAAATTTGCTCATTAAGCAGGCTGAAAGTATTGGCATTCCTTTATATCAGATCCGTTTGGGTGAAATGCCGGATATGGAAACTTACGACAATACCATGCGTATTCATCTGGACAAATTTAAATCAGAAGGAATTTCATATGCTATTTTCGGAGATATTTTTCTCGAAGATCTGCGTAAATACCGGGAAAGCAGGCTGTCTGAGATTGGCATGAAGGCCATATTTCCACTTTGGCATAAAGATACCAGAGCTTTGATCAGCGAATTTATCAATCTGAACTATAAAACCATCATTGTCTGTACCCAGCATAATCTAAAAGACCTATGTGGGAAAATAATTACTGAAGACTTAATCGATCAGCTCCCGCCAGAAATTGATCCCTGTGGGGAAAACGGCGAGTTCCATACTTTTGCCTTTGAGGGGCCAATCTTTAAAGCAAAAGTTGATTTTTCCTTTGGTGAACAGGTATTCAGGACATATAATTCACCTGCAAAAACTACCTCAGTAGATGATGATTCTTGTGCCAAACCTGCACTTTCAGGCTTTTGGTATGTCGATCTGATTGACTAATTTTTTGATTTGCAAAACATTTTGGCATCATTTTTTCTTTAGTAGTGATAATTAACTAAATCATATATCACAAATGAAACTCGTTTGAGTGAGGTTAGGTAGCTAAATGAGTGTCATGCTAAAATTAAAAATTATGAAAAGGATATTGGTAGTAATCGCATTAAGTTCTGTTATGTTTGCTTGTAATAACAAAGCAAAAGAAGAAGCTGCATTGAAACAGCAGGAAGCAGAAAAACAATTAGCCATTAAAGCCGTAAAAGATAGCTTACGCCTGGACAGCTTTAAAAAAGCTGAAGTGGCCAGGGTAGAAAAAGAGAAAGAAGCCCAACACCAGGCAGAATTGGCAGCTGCAAGAAGATCAAGTACTAGCGCCAGAAGATCATATGCCAGTTCTGGCGGAAGCTCAACCAGTGCTTATGGCGGTACACAGCCAACTGCAAAGAAAAAAGGCTGGAGTGATGCAGCTAAGGGCGCGGTAATTGGAGGTGCTGCTGGTGCAGTTGGTGGTGCTTTAATTGATAAGAAAAAAGGAAGAGGTGCTATTATCGGTGGTTTGGTTGGTGCTGGCGGTGGTTACCTGATCGGTAGAGGTGAAGATAAAAAATCCGGACGAGTACAAAACTAAGAAGGTTTCAATCATATTTGAAAGCGTTTCGATTCAAAATCGTAACGCTTTTTTTGTACACCAAAAAATCATTTCTATATTGCAAAAAATAAAATTCGTTATGACAGATCATACTACTGCAGATAAAGGTCAGATTCAGCATTTTGTGATGTTTTGGTTAAAACCACAATTAACCAAAAACGAAATTGCCGATTTTGCCAATTTTTTCGAAAGCTTAAAGCCAATCAAATACATTAAAACATTAAGTTATGGACTGGCGGCCAATACACCGGTACGTCCGGTTACAGACAACTCTTTTACTTATTCACTTACCATTACCTTTGCGAACATTGCAGATCATAATGCCTACCAGGAGGATAAAATACATTTAGATGCGGTAGAAAAATTTTCTAAAAACTGGTACAGGGTAGTGGTGCATGATACGGTAGTTTCTGTTTAAACCCGTTTTTTATTTCTGTTCCAACCGATAAATCTGCTGTTTAACCACAGATGTATACAGGTAACCACAGATTTATTGATCTACAACCTGGCGATACCGTGAAGTCAGGTTTAGAAAAACAAAAAAATCTAATGAGATAAGTACAGATGGATTGTCATTTCGACTGAAACGCATCGAAACGGCTGCCCATGCATGCTGCAGGCACTGCGGTCGAAAGGACGATCGGTGCTGTAGGATAATCTCAACGGTCTTCAATCCTGAACTTGTTTCAGGATCTTTAGACTAAAATATTTGTGGTATCAGATGTCGCCATCTGACGCTCAGAAAATTCGAGTTTAACTTTCGGATGGTAACTTTCAACAGCACGGTAATTTCCCCTGGAATCGTCATCCTGAACTCGTTTCAGGATCTTTGGACTGAAGTAACCGATTACCGATCGTGATAGAGGAGAGGCTGGATTAAGGCAATGCTTCGGTTACTTTCATTTCACAATTCGAGATTTTGACGGCAGCGGAAAATTATCAATTAAATTTCCCCGTTCCATTGCGTTCCAATCGATGAACTATACATAAGTTTTTTTGAAATATTTAATGCTTGTTTCAACCCAAAATCGCTAAACCTCCCATTTATTTGGTTAAATCACATGCCAAATTATATTTTTTGCAGAGATTCAAAATTCTATATATCAATTATTTATGTGGATTTATCTTAATAAAAACTGTCGATAACAACTCCGTTTAGCTCAAAAAATGTATTGAAACTCAGAATATTATTTTGAATGTTGAAATAATACGCTGAATATCAGTATATTGAATTGATTGTCTAATATTGATGCCTGTTGTAAGCTGCAGTAAAATCAGAACGCATCGATTTGAAGCGGGCAATAACGGTCTGGATAAATTCTTCATCAATAATTTCAAAAACATCATTTACGCCACCGCCACTCAGGTCTAGTTCAGCAAGTTTATAACTTTGCTCAAAAGTACCCTGTTCAAATTTTACAATGTATTTTTGGTTCATTGAAAAAATGGTGATCTTACATTCCGGATGCGGAAGTTCTGCTACAACTCTCATTTAGGATATATTTTATTTATAATTCAACTGATGTTCCGTTAAGTGTTCCCCAGCTATCAATAATGGAGAAACGGGCAAAAAGTTCTTCTTTGTACCACTCTCTCGCCCTGGTAAGCTTAATCACATCGGCATGGTCGAAAGTTTTATAGGCATAGTTTTTTACACTCTCAGCATCGTCCCATATCGAGAAAGTGGCCTGGTCAAAAAATGGATTTTCTCCCATACCGGCAGATAGGACAAATCCTGGTGCCGTATGCATCGCATCTGCCGCCCTTTTAATATTATGCCTGAACTCTTTTAGTCGGTTAAATTTAATTGCAGCCCTGGTAATTACAGCAATTTTCACAGAGGGAACTTTGTTTGTCTTATCAACTTTAAAAGGTTGTACTTTTGACCATAAGCCATGACTTGTTAAAGGATTGAGTAAGATGGTAAAGCTTTCTACTGCAAAAAAATTAAACCATTTCATCACTATAGAATTTTGGTTAAAATGATCATAATCTTTATGGTCATTCCAGGTCGTTAATACAGCCCAATGCTTGTAATCCGGAGATAAGTCAACCCTTGCATCTTTGCCACTTCCCATTAATTTCCAAAAACTACACTTTTTATTTAGCCATAAGGGTAACCTTAAAACCGCCATTCCTATAAATGCGAAGGGGATAGTTAGGCCACGGAATTTAGTAATGGTTAAGGCTACGATCATAATAAGCAGTTAAGCGGTCAAAACTAAGCATTTTCAGGATAGGTTCTCATTCAAATTTTTGTCATTAAAAACCATGCTGTCTTACAACTCGCATTTCATTATTAACTTTGAATTTAGAAATAAAACAAATGGCAGAAGATTTAGTTATTACGAGAGATACTTCTAAAGAAGCGCAGTATCAATCCATCATCCCTCAAATTAAAGCGCTATTATATGGCGAAACAGATTTTGTTGCCAATATGGCAAATGTTGCCGCTGCACTTAAAGAGCAGTTTGGTTGGTTTTGGGTTGGCTTTTACCAGGTAAAAAACGATGAGCTTGTTCTTGGACCTTTTCAGGGGCCTGTTGCTTGCACAAGAATAAAAAAGGGTAAGGGCGTTTGTGGTACTTCCTGGGCTGAAGCTCAAACCATTATTGTGCCAGATGTAGAAGAATTTCCTGGCCACATCGCTTGTGCATCAGCCTCAAAATCTGAAATCGTTCTGCCGCTTATTATTAACGGTGAAGTAATCGGAGTGCTAGATATCGATAGTGAAGTGTTGAATAAGTTTGATGAAACAGATCAACTTTATTTAGAGCAGGTTATTGCGATTTTATTAAACAGATAATTTAGATTACAAATTGAAATTAAGTCCTGAATATTATCAGAATGAGGATGTGGTAAGCCTTGCGAAAGATTTACTGGGTAAGGTACTCTATACCAAAATTGGTGAAGAAATTACTGCCGGTATCATTGTAGAAACAGAGGCTTATTTCGGGGTGAAAGATAAAGCATCTCATGCATATGGCGGTCGCCGTACCCAGCGCACTGAAACCATGTATGGTGAAGGCGGTGTTGCTTACGTATATCTCTGTTATGGTATGCATCATCTTTTCAATGTGGTTACATCAGTTAAAGACGACCCACACGCGGTTTTGATCAGGGGGATAGAACCAATGCTGGGATTAGAAATTATAGAACAGCGAAGGAATATGTCTCGTTTAAAAGGTGCTATTTCCGCCGGACCTGGTTCGGCAGCAAAGGCATTGGGGATCGATAAGACTTTTAATGCCAAAAATCTTTCCGATGAGGAAATCTGGATTGAGGACCAGGGTATCCGGTATGCAGAAGAAGATATTGCAGCAACACCACGTGTTGGCATCGCTTATGCCAAAGAGCATGCATTACTACCATGGCGTTTTTTTGTAAAAGGCAATAAATATGTAAGTAAACCAAATAAGGTTTAATTTATAGAAACCTTTTAAGGCGCTTGCTGTTTTTCTCTATAAACAATCAAAAACATGAAAAACGAGAAAAATATAGCCATCTTAAAAGAGATGGCAGAAAGTGTAAGAACCTGTATGTTTACTACCTTTTCTTCAAACGATGAATTTGGAAGCAGGCCAATGGGTACTGCGAAAATTGAGGACGATGGCACCCTGTGGTTTTACACTAACGAGTACTCTTTGAAATCGAAAGAAATTTCAAAAGAAAATAATGTATTGCTGGCTTATAGCGATCCTTCTAAAAATACTTATTTAACGGTAAAAGGTAAAGCTGAACTTGTAGACGATAAAGTACGCAAAGAGGCTTATTTTTCTCCATTTGTAAAAGCCTGGTTTCCTGATGGCGTTGAAGATCCGAGATTAATTTTGATAAAGGTTACCCCTGAAGAAGCAGAATACTGGGATTCATCTTCATCAAAAATTGTGGTGTTGTTTAGTATTTTGAAAGCGGTAGTTACGGGAGATACGCCAGATTTGGGTAAACATGATACAATGAAATTCTAATAAATTTAAAAGAATTGAAAGGCAGGATTGGAAACAATACCTGCTTTTTTGTAATATTGGCTGATGAATTTCGAAAACACACTATCGTTTGCCCAATTACAGGATGAGGCTGATCAGCTTCATCACTTCAGGTCTCAGTTCATATTTCCAAAACATAATGATAAAGATTTTATCTATCTGTGTGGCAATTCATTAGGTCTTCAGCCTAAAGTGGCTGAAGAAGTCCTGAAGGGACAACTTAACAATTGGGCTAACTACGCTGTTGAAGGTTGGTTTGATGGAAACGAGCCCTGGATGTTCTACCACAAGGCGCTTAAAAAGTTAATGGCTCCGATTGTAGGTGCGTTGCCCTCTGAGGTTTGTCCGATGAATACCCTGACCGTAAACCTTCATTTGTTAATGGTTAGCTTTTATCAGCCCAAAGGCAAACGCTTTAAAATCATTATGGAGGGAGGTGCTTTTCCATCCGATCAATATGCAATAGAAAGCCAGGTGAGGTTTCATGGTTTTGACCCTAAAGAAGCGATTATAGAGGTTTTTCCTAAAGAAGGTGAGGAAATACTCCATACCGAAGATATCATAGCTAAAATCAAAGAAAATGATTCTGAAATTGCTTTGGTTTTATTTGGCGGAATAAATTACTACACCGGACAATGGTATGATATGGAAGCCATTACCAAAGCAGGACATGAAATAGGCGCAGTAGTAGGCTGGGATCTGGCGCATGCTGCAGGTAACGTCCCGGTAAAATTGCATGACTGGGATGTTGATTTTGCATGCTGGTGTTCGTACAAATACCAGAATTCAGGTCCTGGTGGAATAAGCGGAATCTTTGTTCATGAAAAACATTTTGGCAACTCCGAACTAAACCGGTTTGCGGGATGGTGGGGCTATCAGGAAAGTAAGCGTTTTAAAATGGAAAAAGGCTTTGTTCCTGAAGCCGGGGCAGACGGGTGGCAAGTAAGCTGTACGCAGGTAATGCCGATGGCATTATACCATGCTTCACTTCAGATTTTTGAAAAAGCAGGATTCATTGAGCCCTTAAGAAAAAAAAGTATCACTTTAACTAAATATCTGGAATTTATTATAAATGAAGTAAATAAAGAAATAGAATTTGAGCAGTACAAAATTATTACGCCAAAGAATCCTGTAGATAGAGGCGCTCAGTTATCCATTATTGCACAGCGCAATGGTAAAGCGATTTTTGACGGCTTAATGGCGAATCACGTACTTGGCGATTGGCGCGAACCTGATGTAATCCGTTTAAGTGCCGTACCGCTTTATAATTCCTATGAAGATGTTTATTTGGCAGGGCAAGCGTTATTAAAAGTTAGTAAAGATATTTTAACGTAGAAAAGAAAAACAATGATTAACTATAACCCTAAAGACTGGAGTACGTTCATTTTTCATATCGATAAAAGTGACACCTTTAGAAAGCTTTGGCCTTTAATGCTTGGTGTAGCTGTATTTTCGGGGCTGGTTGCCTATGCCGAATTGAATTACTTTCAGCTTTCTAAAACGAGCAATGTAACCAATATTGGCATGATGCATAGTTTATTGGGTTTTGTATTGTCGCTTTTACTGGTTTTCAGAACAAATACGGCTTACGACAGGTGGTGGGAAGGCCGGAAATTGCTTGGGTCATTAACCAATGTAAGCCGTAACCTGGCTATAAAGATTAAGGCACTTAAACTGACAGATGAGGATGTTCGCTTTTTTGAATACGGCATCCCTAAATATGCTTTTGCATTAAAAGAACATTTAAGAGAAAAGATGTATTTTGGTAAGAATAGCTTGCTGATCGAAGTTGAAGAAGGTAAACACATTCCAAACCAGATAGCAGGCAGTTTAACCAACAGATTCTATGGACTGCTGGAAAAGGGGGCGATTTCGCAGGAACAGTTTATTGTTCTTTCCAGTGACTTTAATCAGTTCACCGATATCTGTGGTGCCTGCGAAAGAATTAAAAATACGCCAATCCCGTTTTCTTATAGTGCATTTATTAAAAAGTTTATTTTTGTTTATGTGATTACTTTGCCGTTTGGCTGGGTGTTCAGTTTGGGTTATTTTGTGGTGCCAATTGTTCCTTTTATCCTCTATGTATTAGCGAGTTTAGAGCTGATAGCTGAAGAAATAGAGAACCCCTTTGGTTACGATGCGAATGATCTTCCGGTGGATCAGATCTGTACCAATATCGAAAAACACGTAGGAGAAATTTTAGGCTAATGATCAGAATTGCCTGGCATCCGCTCTACGCCCATCCTTTGCCTGAGGGGCACCGTTTTCCGATGCTGAAATATGAACTGATACCGGGGCAGCTTTTACATGAGGGAACTATAACGTCTCAGAATTTATTTAGTCCAGAACCCGTTTCGGAAGAGATTATTCTTCTCTCTCATGAAAAAGCATATTGGGAACAACTGAGGAACTTAACACTTTCTGCTAAAGATCAGAGACGGATTGGATTCCCGTTAAATGTGCAGCTTTTAGAGCGGGAGCTAAGGATTACACAGGGCACAATTGACGGAGTTCATTTCGCTATAGATAATGGTATTGCTTTTAATGTTGCAGGTGGCACCCATCATGCAGGAAGCAATTGGGGTGAGGGTTTTTGTTTGTTAAACGATCAGGCTATCGCTGCTAATTATCTGTTAAACAAAAAATTAATTAATCGCATATTAATAATTGATTTAGATGTACATCAGGGAAATGGTACGGCCGAGATTCTCCAACATGAGCCGAGGGCATTTACTTTCTCCATGCATGGCGAGAAGAATTTCCCGTTTAAAAAAGAAATTTCAAATCTTGATGTCCCTTTAGATGATGGAATAGCTGATGATGAATACCTGTCCATATTAAATGTCAATCTGAAGAAGGCTTTTGAGATAGCCAAACCTGATTTCGTATTTTATCTATCGGGAGTGGATGTACTTTCAACAGATAAGTTGGGTAAACTGGCTTTAAGCAAAGCAGCATGCAAAGAACGTGACAGGATGGTGCTTCAGGCGTGTAAAAATAAAAATCTGCCTTTGCAGGTAAGCATGGGCGGAGGCTACTCAGCAGATATCAAGGATATTGTAGATGCACATTGCAATACCTATCGTCTTGCTTTTGATTTATTTGGATGAGCGCTTTTGCAAAGCCATAATATCATTATCTTCGCGCCTATATGTTGGAGATTATTTATCAGGACGAAAATCTAATTGCGATTAACAAACCTCATGGCTTGTTGGTGCACCAGTCTTCCATCGCCAGAGACGCGACAGAATTTGCCCTGCAATTGTTAAGAGATCAGGTAGGGAAGCATGTTAGTCCCGTACATAGGCTAGACAGAAAAACCAGCGGTATATTGTTGTTTGCTTTTGATAAGGAGTCTGAAGTTGCTATGCATCAGCAATTTATGAATGCTGAAACCGATAAGAAATATTTGGCCATTCTGCGTGGTTTTACACCCGATCAGATGGAAATTGATTATCCTTTAGCCAAAGAAAACGGAACCATGCAGGAAGCTTTAACGTCATTTCGTACACTTCAGAAAGCGGAGGTAGCAGTAGCTTTTGGTAAACATTCAACCTCCCGATATTCACTGGTAGAAGCCACACCTAAAACCGGACGGATGCATCAATTGAGGAGACATTTTAGCCATATCTTACATCCGATTATCGGCGACAGGACACATGGTTGTAACAAACAGAACAAATTTTTTAAAGAACAGTGGGATATGACGACCATGTTGTTACATGCATCAGAGTTAACCTTCGTTCATCCAGCTACAAAAGAAAAAATCCATTTAAAAGCAGGTTTACATGACGAGTTTAAAAGAGTGATGGATTTCATGAAAATGGAACTTTAGCACAATTTTTAACGCCAAAATCTGTTTATATAAACATCTATGATCAAATACCTACGTTTTACACTCCCAGTTTTAGTGCTTTTTGCAGCCAGTTGTTCTTCCGTATATATGCCGAACGTTCCAAATACGCCCATGTTAAGTAAACAGGGTGAATTTAGTGGTGGTGCGCACATCTCTTTAAAAGGCAATGCCAGCGTTAATGGTGCTTATGCGGTTTCTGATCATATAGGCGTGTTATTTAGCGGCTCAAGGATGAACAGTGAAAGAAAAACCAAAGATTTCGGGCACAAACTGATTGAAATCGGAGGAGGTTATTTCGATACTTTTGGTCCGGATGATAACCGCATTATCGAAATTTATGCGGGTGTAGGAAAAGGTTGGAGCGATATTACATTCCGTGATTATAAAAATGATATCCTCGTTAGTTCTGAACTGCAGGAAGTTGATTACAGAAAAACATTCTTGCAGGTAAACTACAGCTCGAAGAAGAAAAATAATTTGCGCTTGTTCGGAACCGATTTCCCCATTAATTATGGTACCGCTCTGAGGATTAGTCATATTAAAATGGATCGGTTCTTTTTAAATGGTGCAGTGCAGCCTAAAGAAGATAATATTTTCTTTGAGCCGGTTTTTTTTACGCGGATGGCGCTCAGCAAAACTTTTCAGCTTCAGTATACCACAAGCAGCAATATAGGCTTAAAGAATCGCAAATATATGTCGGCTGGTAACTCCATTTTTACCATAGGGGTTGTGGTGAATGTTGGGGGAAAATAATTTAGTTGTTCCTTTTTTCTAAAGTCACTTGGTATGACATCAAATAAACGTCGTTATTGCACGCCACAATTACCGTCATTTCGAGTGAAGTGCAACGGAGTCGAGAACCCGAAGGCTCCGAGAAGCTAAATCGATCTCTAGGTTATCTTTGATTATAAGATCTCTCCATTGCGCTGCGCTTCAGTCGAGATGACGATCGTTTAATTCAAACTCCTCGTCTTATTCTGAAACCTTAAAAACAACAGGATAGAGGCTGTTAATAAGCCCAATGTTAATCCATACCAGATTCCATTAACGCCTAAGTTGAAATGAAATCCCAAAACATAGCCAATCGGGATCCCAACTACCCAATAGGCTAAAAAGGTAATTAAGGTTGGCATGTTTACGTCACCCATACCGCGTAAAACCCCCAATCCAACCACCTGTGTGCCATCAAAAAGCTGAAAGAAGCCTGCGATGATTAATAGTTGTGCCGCAATTGGAATTACTGTGGCATCTTCGGTATAGATAAAAGGCATCAAATCATTAGCAATTACAAAAATGACCGCGGTACATGACATAAATAGCAATATTACATGATAGCTGGCGATTGCCGATTTACGAAGGTCATCGAAATTATTTTTACCAAAGTTATTTCCGGTTTTAATGGTTGCTGCCGATGCCACGCCACTGGCGATCATATACGTCATAGCCGCTAAACTAATGGCAATCTGGTGTGCGGCCTGTTCAATCGCACCAATGGTACCGATTAATAGTGCAGCACCACTAAAAGCACTGATTTCAAAAGAATATTGCATCGCTACCGGCATTCCGATTTTAGCGATTTTAACCGCCCTCATCTTATCAAAAAAAGTTGCCTTAAAACCGGTCAGATACTTTTTAAAATGCTTCGAGCGTAATACATAAAAGCACATCACAGCAGCCATCAAAATCCTGTCTATCAGCGTACTTAAACCCACACCGCTAACGCCCATAGATTGGACGCCAAACATGCCTTTCACGAAGATAATTCCTAAAATAATATTAATGGCATTTCCCCAGATGGAAACAAACATGGCTTGTTTGGTAAAGCCTAAACCTTCGGCAAATTGCTTAAATGTCTGGAAAATCAACAAAGGAATAATCGAAACAGATAAAAGGTTGAGATAAGGTTTTGCATAGCGTACTACCTCGGGCGTCTGGTTCAGGCGATCAATAACAAAAAATATCCCCACTTGCACCAGCAAATATAATAATACGCCAACACAAATGTTAATGATCAAACTGTTTGACAAAAGCTTCCCGCATTCATCATAATGTTGCCGGCCGTTTTCCTGTGCAATAAGCGGGGTTAAACCATAAGAGATGCCAAGGCCAATTACGAGAATGAGCATAAAGATACTGTTCACCAGCGAAACAGCAGCTAACTGAATGGTATCGGTAAAATGACCCACAATGATGCTATCGGCCATATGCACCAAAGTATGGCCAACCTGCGAGCCCACAATTGGCAAGGCCAAATGAAGATTTTCTTTATAATAGGGCTTATACCGGTTGTAAATTTTAGAAAACATGAGTTTGCAAAGATCGGTTTTTTAAACCTCATAAAATAGGGATGTAGAAAAGTTAATATATGATGGCCGACCTGGTGACTGAAGTACTTTGAATTTGGAAATTTAGAGAGATAGATTTTTCTTCCGAATTTTCTGGATTGTGCTCAGTTAGAATACTTAGCAAGCGGATCGTCATTCCCAACTTGCTTGGGAATCTTAATGCAATAAGTCTAAAGATTAAGATTCCCGCCTGCGCGGGAATGACGACTAACCTAATTAAATCAACTTATAAAGATACTTAACTACCTCACGGCCGTAAAATACTCTTCCTTTTCGGTGGTATGCGATTTGATTACGTTAGTTAAAATTAAATTAACCAGTACTTTCTGGGCCTTGCGGTACGAACTCCGCAAAAGTTTGCTAAATTCTTTCAGGGTAATCTTTCCATTTTGCTCGAGGTATTCGAGCAATTTTTTTTCATTATCAGAATAGGAGATGAGTACACCATTGTTTTTATCCTCCTGTTTAAGCACTTCGAGAATAATCCGGCTGGCTAAAACGCTTTTATCATCAATGCGGATATATGCCCACCATTTTTTTTGATGATCAAGTGCATAGTGCGGTTTGGTATCACTTTCAGGGATTTCAACCACCAAAACGAGCTTATCATCTACGTAAATCTCTTCAAAATGAGGTTCAATAGCCGGTTTGCAGAACTGATGTGCAGCAGTTAAAATCATGTATTTCTCTTCCTCTTCAGATTTCACTCCCTTAACGGATCCATTATCTGCAATGCCAATTAATAATTTGCCACCTTTATTATTGGCGAAAGCAACCAAACTCTTAGCTATTTTTTCGGTACTCGTAATGGTTTTTTTAAAATCCAGCATCACGCCCTCACCCTGCA
Source organism: Pedobacter suwonensis (assembly GCF_007833675.1). Classification (NCBI taxonomy): domain Bacteria; kingdom Pseudomonadati; phylum Bacteroidota; class Sphingobacteriia; order Sphingobacteriales; family Sphingobacteriaceae; genus Pedobacter; species Pedobacter suwonensis. The sequence goes on from NZ_CP031708.1 coordinate 19,081, forward strand.
AAATTAAATTCTTAATACTCGGCATAATCTAAAAATTAGTAAGCAACTCTTGGTGTTTCGCCCTGGTGCAGGTTTCTGATGTACACTTCATTCATTACGGTTGCACACAATTCGCCTTTTTTATTGGTGATCTCCATAGGGTAGGCTTTTACGAACTTTCCAATGGTTCTTAAAGCATGCTCAGCTTCATTAAGCATGTCATCAGTTACTGTAATGGTGAAATATAAAGTAGAACGTCCGGGTTTTAAATATTGTATAGAAGCACTCTTAAGCCAAACCCGGACTTTAAATCCCCGACGCTGCATCAGCTGATCAAATAAAAGCGCGTAAAATGGATCTGTAGCTGCGTAAATAGTTCCTCCAAAAATAGAACCATTGTAATTTTTATTCAGAAAACTCTTGCTCAGTTTAACCGTACAGCTTCTAAAGTCGTTGTCAAATTTCTGAACCCAAATGCGTTGAAAAAATAGGGGTGGGTAAAAACGCATTACCCATTTAAGGGTGTTTTGAGAAATAATCATATTTACTAATATCAGAAAGTTTTATCACCTTTTAAAGTTTTACCGATCTTGTTTTGGTCATATTTTTCTGAAATGACAGATTCCCTTTTTATGGCATCTCGATCAAGACTTTTGGTTATATAGTTATTTTTGTAGCAGCTTAGCTTATGGTTAAACAGTATTTAGGGAAATAATATACTGGAATGTATGATGATATTATCTCGAAAATTAAAAATGACAATAAATACCGTTTGATCTTCTTCGTTAACGCTCAATAGCTGGTGTTTATTCGCGAAAATATTATCCTTTATCGGATAATATTTAAAACCAAATGATTGTAAGGTTGTTTTGGATGATAGATAACATTAAAAACTATGAAAAAGATAATTTTAAGTCTTGCTTTTGCTGGTTCTCTTATGATAGCCACATCAGCATGCAATTCGTCAAAAAACATGGCTGGTTCTTCAGACAGCACAACAACGGATTCGACAACAACGGCGCCAATGGATACAACATCCAAATCAATGCCAGACACGACAACAAAAATGCCACCCGACACGACAAAACAAAATCCTCCTATGTAGGATCTTAAAAGCCACCCACACAGAGGTGGCTTTTATTTTAGAAATCTATTTTAAATATTTGTGTTAATGCGTACTTTCAGCGATTAAACCAAATAGTTAAATGGATCATCAAGCTAAAACCAACAGCCGTAATGTAATTTTTTTAGTTATTGTAGCTGCTCTGGGCTATTTCGTCGATATTTACGACCTCGTTCTGTTTTCGGTAGTGCGCTTAAAAAGTTTTACCGATATAGGGGTTTCTGCAGCACATATGCGTACCGAAGGGGAATACGTCATCAATATGCAGATGTTTGGCCTGTTGCTTGGAGGCTTACTTTGGGGAATAATAGGCGATAAATTCGGGCGGATCAAAGTATTATTCGGATCAATTTTGATGTATTCATTGGCAAATATAGCCAATGGTTTTGCTACTGATGTGCATACCTATGCCATGATCCGGTTTATAGCAGGCATTGGCTTAGCGGGCGAATTGGGTGCGGGCATTACCCTTGTTACGGAAACCATGGATAAAGAGAAACGTGGTTACGGTACCATGGTGGTGGCTGGCATCGGTTTACTGGGCGCCGCGGCAGCAGCTACCATTGGAAAGCATTTTACCTGGCAAACGTCTTATTTTGTAGGTGGCGGTATGGGCTTGCTGTTATTGCTTTTGCGTGTAGGCACTTTCGAATCGGGTATGTTTAAACATGCTGAGCAGGATAAACAGGTTTCAAAAGGTAATTTCTTTATGCTATTTTCTGATCGGAAAAGATTCTTAAAGTACTTGGCCTGTATCTGTCTCGGCCTTCCGCTCTGGTTTATTGTCGGGATTTTAGTTACCCAGTCACCAGAAATAGGTAAAGCATTGGGCGCTAAGGATGCCTTGAATGCAGGAACCGGCATTATGTATACCTATTTTGGTATTGCCATTGGCGATGTGGTTTGTGGTATTTTAGCACAGGTTTTAAGATCGCGTAAAAAAACAGTACTTATTTTTCAAAGTTTATCGGTAATCACCGTCCTGGTTTATTTAAATAGTACTGGTTTAACAGAAAGTAATTTTATCCTGATCTGCCTTTTTATGGGTTTTGCAGTTGGTTATTGGGCAACGTTTGTGACCATTGCTGCCGAACAGTTTGGTACAAACATCCGCTCAACAGTTACCACTACAGCGCCCAACTTTGTGCGTGGCGCTTTGATTCCGATCACGTTTGTTTTCGAATTTTTTGTGCATCGCTACAACATTGTATCTGCCGGTTTTATTGTGATGGGGATTGTAACTGTCATTGCCATGATTTCTGTTGCCTATTTAAAAGAAAGCTTTAATAAAGACCTTAATTACCTGGAACATTAGCCGCAGGATTCAGGACAGCGGAGATGAAAGACTTCTGGCTAAAAAGCAATGTCAACGCAATGTACTATATAAACATAAATCAATATAGCTGCCTTATTAGCTTTAAATTTGTATGGAAATAGAAAAAATCATCATGTTCAAAGAAGAAGTAGCAGTAAGATATAAGCAAATACAGGATGAAATTTGCAGGGGACTGGAAATTGCAGATGGCAAAGGAAAATTTGAGGAAGAGCTCTGGGAGAGAAATGGCGGGGGAGGCGGGCGTACCCGGATTATGCAAAATGGCGCAATCATCGAAAAGGGTGGCGTTAATTTTTCTGCTGTACATGGTAAGCTGCCGGAAGCGGTAAAAAAAGCCTTCAAGGTTAATGAGGATGATTTTTTTGCTACAGGCGTTTCTATCGTAATCCATCCAAATCATCCACTGGTACCAATCATTCACATGAATATCCGTTATTTTGAACTCAATGAGGAAACGCGTTGGTTTGGTGGTGGTATCGATTTAACACCGCATTATGTTTTCGAGAACGATGCACGTTTCTTTCATCATAAATTAAAGCAGGCATGCGACGATTTCAGCACTGAATTTTATCCAAAATTTAAAACACATGCTGATGATTATTTCTTTATTAAACACCGTGAAGAAACACGCGGTATTGGCGGCATTTTTTACGATCGCTTGAAACCTGAAAACACCAATCTGTCATGGGAACAGATTCTAGATTTCTCTATCAACATTGGTGAAACGTTTTTACCGATTTATACCGAATTAATCGACCGTAACCGGGATAAGGAATTTACCGAAACTCAGAAAGAGTGGCAATACCAACGCCGTAGCCGGTATGTAGAATTTAATTTGGTATACGATTCAGGAACAAAATTTGGCTTGGAAACCAACGGTCGGATCGAGTCGATTTTAATGAGTTTACCGCCACAGGCCAATTGGGGCTACAATGTGCAGCCAGCAATAGATTCAGAAGAATACAAAACGCTGCAATTGCTTAAAAAAGGGATTAACTGGATTTAGGTTGATCGTGTCGTCACCCTGATCCGATAGCTATTGTATTTTTTCAGGGGCTTTCATGCAGAAGATGCTGAACGAGTGCAGCATACTGGCTTTGAGTTAAAATAGCGTTAAGGGTGCAGATACTTCATGAAAACCAGCTTTCAGTTTACCGGTTCTGAAATCGTTTACAATATTGTGCGCCATACGTGTTGGCTCAGGGATTCGGTAATTCCCCACGCAGTTTTTTACAATTTCCAGGCTTTGATAAGCGGTAATTAAATGACCAGCAGATACGTAAACCGGCGCACACTTGATCTTTGTGCGTAAAGCGAAACCTAAGGTTTCGCCATGACTGATAATTTCTGTAGTGCTTAATTTTTTATTTTCAGGAACATGGTTTTCACCGTATAAAAGGCTCTTGGCACAACCTATAGTTGCTTGATTGGCCAAAATCCCAAAATGTGAAGCAACGCCCATTCGCCTCGGGTGTAAAATTCCATTTCCATCCAATACCACAACATCTGGTTTATTTTTAATCAATTCCCAAACTTTTAATAATGCAGGCACTTCTTTAAAACCTAAAAAACCAGGCTTATAAGGGAAACTGGTTTCATAAGTTGCTAACGAGAAAGATTTCAAAACCATATCCGGATAGGTGAGTATTACGATTCCCGCATACATGGTATCGCTGTTTTTGTTAAAAGAAATATCAGCCCCGGCAATCGTTTCAATATTTTGGAGCTGCTGAAACTTTAATTCTTTGGCGAGTTCGGTCTGATAAGCGGTAGCTTCCTCGAAGCTGTAATGGTCGTACATAATTTTAGTACAAGTTGAGGCCATAATTGTTTGCATTAACCTAAAGACAATGAAATTGGGAAGAACTCAAAACAATTTTAATGGTTGATAATCAGCTAAATTAACAGCGTGCGTTCTGGGCGAATTTCTCCAGGTTATTAACCGGTTTTTCTTTGATCCTTCACGATATTGACCATCTACCTGTTCGCTTAAAAAGGAAAATAAGAAAAGATGGTGCTTCGGAAAAACAACTTCCTCATCTTTGATCAGAGGAATTTCATTTAACTGTTTACTGATTTGGCCGATCAAATGAATTGGCTCAGCGCTAAAAATTGGTATATCCTGAAAATGGAGCAGTTTTGCGCGGTCATCGGCAAAAAATTCTACCAAATGATCTGCTTTGTAGTCCAGGGATATTCCTGATCCCCAGAACGTGGTGGAAATATCGTCCCGCTCATTGCCAATAGTTTCCTCTAATGCTTCAATTGCGATTTTTAAATCTTCTTCACTGAAAAATTGGCTGAATTGTTTTACCGTATCCTGAAAATCCTGTTTACGTTGTTCCAGGTTCTCGTGTTCTTCTGCTATGATTTTACCCAAGATTTTATCATATAACTGTACATCTGTTTTCTCGGAGAGAAACGGTATAGGTCCTAAGCCTTTTAGTGGCAATAATTCCCAAAACGAATGTAAATCTAGTTGATCCATAATTTAAATGTAATTAATTAGCGGCGTATGGATTTTTATTTTTTAAAAAGCTTAAATAAAGGTCTAATAACTATTAAAGTAGTATTAAATTTCATTACTTTAACTATTTTAGGAATATGTACCAGAATTAAACCTGAAAATGAACAATATAGCCTTCTTTGATATAGAGCTAAATGCCTCGGGCAAACAATTGCTTGATATTGGCTGTGTGTTGTCAGATGGGCAGGGCTTTCATAAAAATCACCCGGAAGAATTTGTAGATTTTATCAGGAAGTGCGACTTTATTTGTGGACATAATATTGTAAAACATGATCTGGCTTACCTGCAAAAGTATTTTGGTCATGCTGAATGGGGCTTCGATAAAGCTATTGATACCTTGTTATTATCGCCTTTATTGTTTCCGAAACTACCTTATCACCGTTTGTTAAAAGACGACAAAGTTCAAACCGAAGAGCGCAATAATCCTTTTAACGATGCGAAAAAAGCAAAAGACTTATTTTACGATGAATTGAGGGCTTTTACAACGCTTGATGAGCGCTTTAAGTTGATCTTGTATGGTCTGTTGCATGATCAAACCGGTTTTGATAATTTCTTCAGATATTTTAATTATTCCGCACCAGTTAATAAAGAACAGCTTAATACTAATATCAGTATTTTATTTCAAGGTAAGGTTTGCAAAGAATTTGAACTAGATCATTTTATCGATACAACTCCTGTTGCTTTGGCTTATACGCTGGCTTTACTCCATTGCGATGATCGTTTTTCGATTACACCACCCTGGGTATTAAAAAACTATCCAGATGTAGAGCGCCTGCTTTTCCTGATGCGGAACAATCCGTGCTTGCGTGGATGTGATTATTGCAGACTTGCCCACGATCCGATATTGGCATTGAATAAGCATTTTAGTTTTTCCGGGTTTCGTAAGTATGGCGATGAGCCGCTCCAAGAGGATGCCGTTAGGGCTGCTATCCAAGGCGAATCTATTCTGGCAGTATTTCCAACGGGTGGTGGTAAGTCTATTACCTTCCAGGTACCTGCGTTAATGAGCGGCGAAAATGCAAAGGCCTTAACCGTAGTAATTGCTCCCTTACAATCTTTGATGAAAGACCAGGTAGATAACCTGGAAAAGAAAGGGATTACAGAAGCGGTAACCATCAACGGAATGTTAGATCCGATAGATCGTGGCAAAGCGATAGAACGTATAGAAAATGGCTATGCAAGCTTACTTTACATTTCGCCTGAATCGCTTCGTTCAATTACTATCGAAAGGCTGCTGCTTAAAAGGAAGATTGCCAGATTTGTGATCGACGAAGCACATTGTTTCTCATCCTGGGGGCAGGATTTCCGGGTAGACTACCTATATATTGGCGATTTTATCAAAAATCTGCAGCAAAAGAAAGGACTTAATCATACCATTCCGGTGTCGTGCTTCACGGCCACAGCAAGGCAGAAAGTAATTGAAGATATCAGGTCTTATTTTAAAGAGAAATTACAACTTGATTTAAAAGTATTCAGGGCTGATGCTTCACGCACAAACTTATATTACCGTGTTTATCAACGGGATAATGAGGATGAAAAATATAATCAGCTTAGAGATATCATCGAGGAAAAGAATTGTCCTACAATTGTTTACGTATCGCGTACAAAAAGGGCCAGGAATTTGGCCCACAAGCTAACCAAAGATGGATTTGTTGCCAAGGCCTATCATGGCAAAATGGAAAAAGACGAAAAGTCTCAAAATCAAAATGCTTTTATGCGCGGTGAAGTCAACATTATGGTGGCCACTTCCGCATTTGGTATGGGGGTAGACAAAAGTGATGTTGGCGCCGTTATCCATTACGACATTTCCGACTCGCTGGAGAATTATGTACAGGAGGCCGGTAGGGCAGGGCGTGATGAGCAGCTACAGGCCGATTGTTTTGTACTTTTTAGTGGAGAAGACCTGGATAAACATTTCATCCTACTCAACCAAACCAAAATTAGCAGCAAGGAAATAAACCAGATATGGAAAGCCATAAAGGAGTTAACCAGATCAAGGGATAAAGCTTCTAATTCAGCGCTTGAGATAGCAAGGAAAGCAGGCTGGGACGATGGCATCAGTGAGATTGAAACCAGGGTAACCACCGCTATTGCAGCATTGGAAGATGCCGGTTATTTAAAGCGAGGACAAAATATGCCTAGGGTTTTTGCGACCAGCATATTGAGTAAAAATGCACAAGAAGCAATAGAGCGGATTTATGCATCAGAAAAATTTTCCGAAGGTCAGCAGAAACAAGCGGTGCGGATTATTAAAAAACTTTTTTCGAGCAAAAGCAAAAGATTATCAACAGATGAGGTTGCTGAGTCGAGAGTAGATTATATATCCGATCAATTGGGTATGTGCAAAGAAGATGTAATTAGGGCAATTGAATTGATGCGCGAGGAAAAAATACTGGCCCATACCAAAGACCTTACAGCTTTTATTAAAAAGACAGAGTCTGCCAGCAGATCATTGGCCATTGTAGAAAGTTTTAGGAAACAGGAAGAACTCTTGCTGTCACAATTAAAAAACGGGGAAGGAGCTTACTATTTAAAGGAAATCATTGAGGTATTTTTTAATTCCGGTATCAAAGATAGTTCGCTTAACCAGTTAAAGACGATCATTAACTTCTGGGCGATAAAAAAATGGATCAATCGCCGCAATTTAGAACACACGAAAAACCATATGCAGATCGCTTTACTGGTGGATAAAGCAATCTTTAGCGGAAAGCAGGAAAAGCGGCATCTTCTTGCAAGGATGATTACAGAATATCTGCACAGAAAAGCATTGGCACTTGTTAAATCTGATAACAATGAAGAAGAAGAGGTCTTGATTGAATTTTCTGTACAGGAACTTAAAGAGATGGTAAAGAAGGAGCAAGGCATGTTTTCTCTACAAGCTGATATCGATGATATTGAAGACAGTCTTTTTTACCTGTCGCGCATAGACGACATAAAGATAGAAGGCGGGTTCATGGTTGTACATAATAAGCTCACCATTGAGCGGATTGAAAAGAACAACCGTATACAATATAAAGAAAGTGATTACGACAAACTGAAACTGTTTTATCAGCAAAAAGTGCAACAGATCCATATTGTTGGAGAATACGCCCAGAAAATGATCCGCAACTATAATGAAGCGCTAAAATTTGTCGACGATTATTTTAAACTAAACTATCCTTCTTTTCTCTCGAAATATTTTCCCGGCAGCAGGCAGGATGAAATAAAACGCAGCCTTACGCCTGCAAAATTTATGAAATTATTTGGTGCGCTTTCACCAACACAGCTAAAGATCATTAATGATACAAGCAGCCAGTACATCGTTGTAGCTGCCGGACCCGGAAGTGGCAAAACAAAGTTATTGGTACATAAGTTAGCCTCTTTACTAATGGCTGAGGATGTAAAACATGAACAGTTGTTAATGCTTACATTCTCGCGTGCAGCGGCAACAGAATTCAAGAAACGGTTGATGGAACTCATTGGTAACGCTGCCCATTATACCGAAATCAAGACTTTCCATTCGTACTGCTTTGATTTGTTAGGCAGGGTAGGAAGCCTTACGGCTTCTGAAAATATTATCCAAGCGGCGGTTGACAAAATTAGGGTTGGGGAGATGGAGCCTTTCAGGATTACAAAATCCGTATTGGTGGTGGATGAGGCTCAGGACATGAATAAAGAAGAGTATGAACTGGTACAAGCCCTGATGCAGCAAAATGAAGATATGCGGGTAATATTGGTTGGCGATGATGACCAGAATATATATGGTTTTCGCGGAGCAGATGCCGCCTACATGCAAGCCTTTATTACTGAAAAAGATGCTGTTAAATATGAGCTTACGCTAAATTACCGTAGCAAAAACAATATCGTATCGTTAGCCAACCAGTGGGCAGAAACCATCAGCGGCAGGCTCAAAACTGAACCTTGTTTTGCAAGCCAACATCAAAACGGACTGATCAATATTATTGAGTATGCCAAAAACCCAATTATCGTTTCCCTGGTTGATAATTTAAGCGCAGCGGAACTTTCCGGATCTACCTGTGTGCTTACACATACCAATGAAGAAGCCGTGTTACTCTGTGGCCTGCTTTTGCAAAAAGGAGTAAAGGCTCAGCTAATACAGTCAAACGATGGCTTTAACTTGCAAAATCTTTACGAGCTACGCCTTTTCTCTGATATGATCAATGCCTTTTCAGACAGTCCACTGGTAGCAGATGAAGAATGGAGTGAGGCCAGTCGGCGTTTAATGGGTTATATTGAAACAAGTGCCCAGAAAAACATTGCTATTTCTGCAATACGTAAGTTTGAGGAGGTGAATAATGCTAAAAAATATAAAAGTGACTGGAAAGCTTTTCTTTTTGAATCTAAAGTAGAAGATTTCGTGGATATTGATGCAGTAGTAGTATATGTTTCTACGATCCATAAAGCCAAAGGTAAAGAATTTGACAATTTATATCTATTATTACAGCATTTTAAACCCCTTAATGATGAGTAGAAGCGACAATTTTATGTAGCCGTTACCAGAGCTAAAACCAACCTTAATATATACTATCAAGGCAGTTATCTCCGGCATTTTGTCGCAAACGGACTTATATATGCCAAAGATGATAACCAATACCCTGAGCCGCAACAAATAACCATGCATCTTACGCTTAGAGATGTACAGCTTGGTTATTTCGAACATATACAGAATCGCATTAATTCAAGCTTTAGCGGTTTACGTCTGCAGCCGTCAGATCAAGGATTAAAAAATGGTCATGGTGAACTCATCGTGAAATATTCACAAAAATTCAAAAACATTCTACAGGAGCGTTTTGACCAGGGATTTAAAATAGCTGCTGCGAAAATAAATTTTATAGTGTACTGGAAAGACGAGGAGAAACAAAAAGAATCAAAGATTGTGTTGCCATCATTATTGCTGAAAAAAGGATGAGGATGATATATTTAATTTTGTGGAGATCAAAAACGATTTACTTTCTTACAATTTATATGTCTTATAATTAATATTATGTTAAGTTGTATATTGCAACAGTACCCTATCGCTTTAAATTTAAAACTCTTCTATAATTCCTGAAGTCTGCGGTTAAGTTCCTGTACTTTGTTTGTTGCTCCTTTTTTATTGTAGATATCGATCAGCAACTGCACGGTTTTTTTATCGTTCGGATTAATTTCGTTGGCGCGCTGCAAAGCAAACTGGGCACGGTTAATTAAACCTTTATATTTTTCGGTTTTATCTGCGTCGCTTTTACGCAGCGTTTCATTTGCGGTATTGATGTAGGCCAGACTTAATTGGTACAAAGCGTCAAAATAATTCTGATCGGTAGACAATGCTTTATCATATGCTAAAATTGCCGTAGCGTTATTGCCGCCAATCTGCTGCAGGTATCCATAAAGGAAATAAAGTAACTTATTGCCTTTTTCTACCTTTAAATTGCTTTCGATTAATCCCTGTGCTTTACTATAGTTTTCGGTATCCAGCAACAGGTTGATATAGTCGTTGGTTAAAAAACGGTTAAAAGGATTAAGTGCCAATCCTTCTTCAAGGGTTTTAATGGCGGTTTCAGTTTCCGATTTAACAACATACATCTGTGCCATTTTCTGAAAAACTGATGGATTTTTGATCCCGTTTTCTTTCGCACGTTTAAAATAAGTTAAAGCTTCATCGTAAGCCTGGATGTTTAAGGCGCAAATGGCGGTATTCAGTGCCAACGTGGTATCAGCAGGGAAATTATCGCCTACCTCCTTCAAATCTGCAAATGCCTCCTTAAAATCGTTGTTAAAAAAAGCTTCATTGCCCTTTTCTTGTTTTTTGATCAGGATATTGTGGTTGGAAGCCTTAATTAAGCCTGAATTGTCGTCGTAGCGGTCGAGCGATTTTGCCTTTGCAGCAGCATCAATCGCATTATCATAATACTTATTGGCATTATTCGGATCGGTATCTATTAAGCTCGCGAAAGACATCAGATAAGATTTGATCGACCAGGTTTCTGCCCATTTTTTTGTTTTATTATCTTTTTCTGCAGATTCAATAGCTTTTAAACCTTCGTTAATAATAGCCAATTGCTTTTTTTCATTTTCTTTATTGGCGATAGATGCCTGCAATTTACCTACTGCGTTTCGGGCAATCAGGATCTGACTTTTTTGGGCAACAGCATTAAAAGAGACGAAAATTAAGACAATCAATGATATTTTAAAGCAATTTTGCATAAGCTAGATATGTAGTAAACCGTAATAAACCATAAAAATAAACATAAAAAAAAGAGCCCCGAAATTTCAGGGCTCTTTTTTTAAATTGGTATCATAATTATTCTTTAGGCAAAGCGTCTAAACGTTTTTTGATATCTTCGTAATTTTTAGTATCGTTTCTGAACGCATAGATGGTTTTCAACGTTTCCAAAGCTCCTTGATTTTTAGCATCAATTTCTAAAGCTTTTTTGTAAAAAGGAAGAGATTTATCCAACAAAGCATTCATTTTACCCGTTACTTCGTTAAATTCTTTCACTTTTTTGGAGTCGATTTTATTTCTGTCGGCTTGTAATTTTAACGCCTGACTGAAATAGATATTGCCTAATAAAACCTGATAACTGGCATTGTTTGGCTCCTTAGCGGCCAATGCTGTTAACATCTGCTCAGATTTTGCTGCGTCACCCCTATCAATATAAATCTGTGTTTCAGTTTTGATCCAGTCAGTATTTTCAGGAAATTTTGCAGTAGCTTCCTTGATTAGCGCTAATGCGGCCGTAGTATCTTTTTGCTTACTTAAAGTAGCATTCAGTATCTCAGAATATAAATCTTTAGATTGAGGTGAATTTAAAGAGATCACTTTTTTAAACTGAGTAATCATCGCGGGATAATCCTCTATATTTCTCGCTGCAATACCAGCGTTCAGATACATCGCAGTATCTTGTGGGTTAATCACAGTTGCTGCCACAAATTTCTCGTAAGCAGTTTTGTAATCTTTTTTATTATAGGCAATTACGCCAGCATTTCTGACAGCGTTGCTGACATTGGTTTCTGCTAAGCTGATGTTATCTTTTTCATTACCCTTGGTATCTAATTTCTTTGCTTCAACAATTGCATCCTGGGCAATTTTTAAATTCGCATCAGCATTTGCAGCACTGGTAGAATCCAAAATTGCTGCAGAGGAAGCAAATAGTGCACGGTATGACCATGCTTCAGGCATTACTTTAGATTTCTCATCAGCAATAGCTTTATCTGTATGGGCTAAACCTTTTGCCAAAGCTTCAAGTTTCTTAGCTAGTGGAGTTGTTGAACTGGAATTGGTGATCTGGAACAAATTCCAATCGTTTTTTGCGGCATTAACTTCACTTTTCTGAGCAAATGCAGCGCTTACCGCACCTGCTAAAACTATACTTAGAAATACTTTTTTCATAATTTTTATGCTAATCTTATTTTTAGTTTAATTTTCTTCTTCTTCCGCTTCGTTATCTGATTCCCCCTCTTCTTCTTCAGTCTCAGTATCATCAGTGTCAGGTGAAGTATCCGCTTCCAGCTCTTCGCCGTCTGTAACTACCACATCAGTTAAATCTACTGTTTCCTCTTCATCTTCCTCATGGTCGATTTTTGTTACTGAAGCAATCTCGTCATCGCCTTTTAATGAGATTAAACGAACCCCTTGTGTGGCGCGTCCCATTACCCTTAATGCTGAAACCGGAATTCTGATGACAATTCCTGAGCGGTTAATGATCATCAGATCTTCGCTATCAGTAACGTCTTTTATAGAAACCAATTGTCCGGTTTTTTCAGTAACGTTAATCGTTTTTACCCCTTTACCACCACGGTTGGTTACACGGTAATCTTCAATATCGGTACGTTTACCATATCCTTTTTCTGATACTACTAACACCGTAACCTCAGGATTGTTTACAGCAATCATGCCAACAACTTCATCCTGATCATGCGCAAGCCTGACACCACGTACACCGGTAGCGGTTCTACCCATCGGACGAACGGTTTTTTCGTTGAAACGGATGGCCCTGCCTGAACGCAATGCCATTACAATTTCGCTTTCGCCATTGGTTAAACAAGCCTCCAGCAAGATATCGCCTTCGTTAATGTTAATGGCATTGATACCATTAACACGCGGACGTGAATATGCTTCAAGAGAAGTTTTCTTAATGGTACCTTTTTTAGTACACATAATGATGAAATTGTTCTCTAAATATTCCTGGTCTTTAAGGTTTTTAACTTTGATATAAGCTTTGATTTTCTCTTCTTTCGGAATATTAATGATATTCTGTATCGCTCTTCCCTTACTGGTTCTTGAACCTTCCGGAATTTCGTACACCCTCAGCCAGAAACACCTTCCTGCTTCGGTAAAGAATAACATATAATTGTGGTTGGTGGCCACCAGCATGTGCTCAATAAAATCTTCATTTCTTGAGGTACTGCCTTTAGAACCTTTTCCGCCCCTGCCCTGTGCTTTAAATTCGCTTGCCGGCGTGCGTTTAACATAACCTTCATGAGATATGGTAATCACCACTTCTTCGTCATCGATGAAATCTTCCATGCTCATATCTTCAGCCGAGTGAACGATGGTGGTTTTACGCTCATCGCCAAACTTCTGTTTTACTTCTTCCAGCTCGTCTTTAATGATTTTCATCCTTAAACCTTCATCTGCTAGGATAGATTTCAAATATTCGATGGTTTTCATCAGTTCGGCATATTCTTCTTTGATCTTATCACGCTCTAGTCCGGTTAAACGGCGTAGAGTCATATCAAGGATAGCACGTGCCTGAAGGTCGCTCAGCCCGAATTTCTCCATCAGGCCTAAACGGGCCTCATCTGGTGTTTCGGAAGCACGTATTAATTTAATTACTTCATCTAAATGATCCAAAGCAATTAAATAACCCTCTAAAATATGTGCCCGTTTTTCAGCCTCAGCCAGTTCGTATTTGGTACGACGAACGATTACATCATGGCGGTGATCCACAAAATGTACAATCAAATCCTTAAGATTCAACATTTGTGGACGTCCCTTTACCAGTGCAATATTATTTACGCTGAAAGAGGTTTGTAAGGCCGTATATTTATATAGGTTGTTTAAAACGATTGAGGCATTGGCATCGCGTTTAATTTCGTACACGATACGGATACCATCTTTGTTCGATTCGTCTTTAATGTTGGCAATGCCCTCCAGTTTTTTCTCGCCTACCAATTCAGCAGTACGCTCAATCATCTGGGCTTTGTTTACCTGGTAAGGAATTTCGGTAACTATAATAACCTCCCGGTCTTTAATGCTTTCTATTTCAGCTTTTGCACGCATTACAATACGTCCGCGGCCGGTTTCGAACGCTTCTTTAACGCCGGTATATCCATAAATGATACCGCCGGTAGGGAAATCAGGAGCTTTTACAAACTTCATTAATTCCTCTATGGTAATATCCCTATTGTCAATATAATTTACCACCCCATCAATTACTTCTGTTAAATTGTGTGGTGCCATATTAGTGGCCATACCTACTGCAATACCAGAAGATCCGTTAACCAATAAGTTAGGGATTTTTGCAGGTAAAACGGTTGGTTCTTGTAGCGTATCATCAAAGTTTAACTGAAAATCTACCGTATCTTTGTTAATATCGGCAAGCATTTCTTCAGCGATTTTCGAAAAACGCGCCTCCGTATAACGCATTGCCGCCGGAGAATCGCCGTCAATGTGGCCAAAGTTTCCCTGACCATCTACCATAGGATAGCGCAAGCTCCAATCCTGGGCCATACGTACCATGGTAAAATATACTGATGCATCACCATGTGGGTGATACTTACCTAAAACCTCCCCTACAATACGGGCAGATTTTTTATGTGGTTTATTGCTGGTTACACCAAGATCAAGCATACCATATAAAACACGGCGGTGTACCGGTTTTAATCCATCGCGTACATCAGGCAATGCCCTCGATACGATAACCGACATTGAATAATCAATGTAGGCCGATTTCATCTGCTCTTCTATGTTAATTGGAATGATTTTGTCGTTCTGCTGATTCTCTAAATCTTCTGCCATAAATTATTATTCTCGCTACTTGAAACGATATTAAAAAAGGGTGTTATTATAACCTTGCGAATTTAGCAAAATTTAGCCGGATTAAGGCATTGTGGAAAATTTTTGACCGTTGCCATAGGTTTTTTACTCTCGGCCGGATTTTAAGTTATTGAAGGCCAGTTTAAGGGTTTTTAATCTAAAACCTGTCAGGTTTTGAAATCTGACAGGTCTGCCTGCTTGGATTGATGATTTTTTTGAAAATGTAGGGTGCTGTTTTAGCGGCGGTCTGCAGTCCTGCTACCACTTCATGTCCTCGCTCGTAGCTCGCTGTGGGCTATCCGCTATATCAGGTTTATAAACAGTGATTGTGTATGATATGCTGATTTAGACCGCTCAGTTTTCTGGAACTAAAATTTACATTCTTAAGTAATTCTGATACTTTTGTTTTTCAACCTTTTAAAGATGGCAAACAATAAGAAATCTGCAATGAGTTTCATTATGGTCACCCTCCTGATTGATTTTACAGGTTTTGGGATCATTATCCCTGTGTTACCGAAGCTTATACAGGATTTGACCGGCAGCGGTTTCGGTTTGGCCGCAGAATACGGGGGCTGGCTTACACTGGCCTATGCATCAGTACAATTTATAAGCGCTCCAATTATCGGTTCATTGAGCGATCGTTACGGAAGAAGACCCGTATTGTTAAGCTCTTTGTTTGGTTTAGGTATCGATTATATCTTTTTGGCCTTCGCTCCTTCCATTATATGGTTGTTCGTAGGACGTATCATTGCAGGTATTACAGGTGCGAGTTTTACTACCGCCCAGGCATACATTGCAGATATTTCAGCTCCCGAAAAAAGGGCGCAGAATTTTGGGTTGGTTGGCGCTGCATTCGGTGTTGGTTTTATTTTAGGTCCCGTTTTAGGTGGTATTTTTAGCCATTTTGGCACCCGGGTACCATTTATGATCGCTGCAGGCTTGTCCCTAGTGAACTGGCTTTATGGTTATTTTATATTGCCGGAATCGTTACCTGTTGAGAAACGCAGGGCTTTTGACTGGAAAAGGGCCAACCCCATTGGCTCATTACGGAGTATTGGTAAATATCCGGCATTGGCGGGCTTAATGGCTACCTTATTTTTGCTGTATTTTTCCAGTCATTCAGTTCAATCCAACTGGACATTTTATACCATGGAGAAATTTAACTGGGATGCGGCATGGGTGGGTTATTCATTAGGCTTTGTGGGGTTGGTTATCGGAATTGTACAGGGTGGATTAATCAGGATAATTTTACCAAAAATAGGTGAAAAGAAAGCAGTTTACTTCGGTCTTATTTTATATGTAATCGGCTTTGTAGCCTTTGCCTTCGCATCTAAAGGCTGGATGATGTTTGCGTTTATGCTTCCTTACGGTTTGGCCGGAATTGGCGGACCTGCTATGCAAGGACTGATTTCGAATCAGGTGCCTGCCAATGCGCAGGGCGAAATGCAAGGTGTTTTAACCGGTTTACAAAGTTTGGCAGCCATATTTGCGCCCTGGGTAATGACACATATATTTGCGTATTTTATAGAAGGGAAAGCACCGGTTTATTTCCCCGGGGCACCGTTCATATTAAGCGCGGTGTTAACTTTGATTGGATTGTTTATTTGTTTGAGAAGTTTGAAGAAATATCATTAATTGCAAATGAAGCTGTATATCTAATAAGAAAAATCGTCATCTCGACTGAAGCGCAGTCCCGAATATTCGGGAGAGAGATCTACCTCCTAGATAGATTTCTCGACTTCGTTACACTCCGCTCGAAATGACGATCATTTGGTTGGGAGTAGAAATATTACAATAACTCATTTGCCAGATTAGCCAACTCGCTCCGCTCTCCTTTTTGTAAGGTAATATGCGCATATAGCGGATGTTTTTTTGCGTTTTCGATTAAATAAGATAACCCATTACTTTCCGAATCGAGGTAAGGTGTATCAATCTGATAAATATCACCAGTGAAAACAATTTTAGTATGCTCCCCTGCCCTTGAAATGATGGTTTTAACTTCGTGCGGTGTTAAGTTCTGTGCCTCATCAATGATGAAGAAGATTTTGGTGAGGGTTCTGCCCCTGATAAATGCCAGGGGTGCGATGGCTATTTTTTCAGTTGTAATCAGTTCATCAATCTTTTCCGACATTTTATCATCTCCAATAAACTGCTCTTTAATAAACCGCAGATTATCCCAAATGGGTGACATAAAAGGATCTGTTTTAGATTTTGCATCGCCCGGCAGGAAACCAATATCTTTATTGCTCAGTGAAACAATGGGCCGGGTGACATAAATCTGCCTGAAATTTTTACGCTGTTCCAGCGCACTGGCCAGGGCCAATAGTGTTTTACCAGTTCCGGCATTGCCCTGTATGCTTACCAGTTTAATTTCCGGATCTAAAAGTGCGTGGATGGCAAATGCCTGCTCGATATTTTTCGGTTTTATTTTAAAGATTGCATCGGTTGAGACAGCCGAAATCGTTTTTAAACGATGGTTATAAAATACACTGGCCGTTTTTCTTTTGTTTTTTAGAACGTAAAAGTGATTGGCGTTTTTGGGTGGTAGTGTTATTTCGCCTGCATCGATAAATGATTGTTTTTTTACCTTCTCAATGATGTCAATAGGAAAATTATCCAATTCGGTCTTGCCGGCGTAGAGTTCATCTACATTTTTAATCTTGCCTGTTTCGTAATCTTCAGCATTTAAATCCAAAGCCTTTGCTTTTAACCTCAGGCAGATGTCTTTAGATACCAGTATTACTTTTTTATCTGGGTATTCTTCTTTTAAACTTAATGCTGCGTTTAAAATTTTATGGTCGGTTTTGCCTTTTCCATAAACCTCTTCTGCATTTACAGTTAATGACTTTTCATTTAAAACGACCTTAAATTTACCTAAATCGTGACTTTTTAGTGAAATCCAATCGCTGATGAGTTTTTGCTTTGAGGTTTCATCAATAAGGCGGATAAAACTTCTGGCTTCGAAATTTCGGGTATCATTACCACTTTTAAAATGATCGAGTTCTTCTAAAACCTGGATGGGAATGGCTACATCATGCTCCTGAAAGTTGTTGATCGCGTCATGATCGTATAAAATAACCGAGGTATCAAGAACGAATATCTTTTTTGACAGACCGGAGAATGATTTACCTTTTTTAGCCATTTGGTAAATTTAATGTTTAAGCATTAAATAAAGGAAATTCCTTGATTTTTATACAATGGATGCTACCTCAGGATGCGCCAGCACCTGGGTTCAAAATAAAAACGGGGACCTTCTTCTTTCGATTGAGTTCCCCGTTTTAACTTTAAAATAACCGTAGTTACATTTAAAGCATCAAATCTTATTTACTTTGATTTTTCCGTTCTCGTTAGGTTTTTCAACTTTTACGATTCGTGAAAATTTATTTCCAGCTCATCCGTCCGTAAACTTCGTAGCTTTCTATAAGCGCTGTTTGGGCCTGTGCGATTTTCTTATTGTCCAATCAATCGATGTTAATATATATTCTTACTCGGTTTTACCCTTTCTGAAATTAATCGTTTTCCCTGTAAACGATCCGAAATAATTCTCCTTTCGGTTCTTTATCTCTTTTGGATTGTTTTGTCAGCATTCAAAGTACTCCGTATTTGATATGATCTAATTTAGGACATAAAACCTTAATTATCAAGTATAAAGTAAATGTTTTTATGAACAATGTTATCCACTTAAAAACACTGGTTATCAACAGGTTGAATTTAACTAAACTTCGAATTTATGGTTGCTTGCGGCATTTTTTGAGTTTGTCAACAATGGACATTAATGCACTTATTAACATCCTTGCAGGTGTTTAGTAATCAGTTGATTATCGTTTTTCTGCCCAAGGATAGTAAAAAAACAAAAAACTTAATTTTAATCCCAACAAAAAACATCCCTATTATGTTATTTTTGTAACATGCAGATCAGGCAACCCATTAGAAATATACAAGACTTTTTATTGAGTACGTATTTTGCCGATGGTCTCCGTATTACCATAGGTGTACTACTCCCCTCTTTAATCTTTGCCCAGTTTAGCTTATTAAAATACGGCATGACTCTATCTTTGGGCGCTTTATGTGTCAGTGTGGTTGATAGTCCGGGACCGATGGTACACCGCCGAAATGCCATGCTGATTACCACGGCACTCATTTTTACCTTCTCCATCATCACTGGCCTAACCAATAAAAATCATTACTTTATAGGCTTTTTATTGGCCGTATCAAGTTTTGTATTTTCAATGTTTTATATCTATGGCATCAGGGCGGCATCAGTAGGTACCGCAGTATTGTTGATTATGGTACTGAGTATTGATGATATCCGGCCATGGCAGGAGGTATTGTTACATGCCGCTTTCGTGCTGGCTGGTAGCCTATGGTATACAGGTTTAAGCTATTTTGTGTATCGTTTACGTCCTTTTCGTTTGGTACAGCAATCGCTAAGTGATTCTATTTTAGAGGTGGCAGAATTTCTTCGCGAAAAAGCCAAATTTTATCATCAGAATAATAACTACGATAAAACCTATTCAGAACTGTTACAACTTCAGGTCTCCGTGCATGAAAAGCAAGATGCGGTAAGGGAATTATTATTCAGAACCCGCGAAATTGTGAGGGATTCGACTCCTGAAGGCAGATTTTTATTATTGGTGTTTGTAGATATGGTAGACCTGTTTGAGCAGGTGATGTCTACCTATTATAATTACCAGCAGTTACACGACCAGTTTGATAAGGCCGGTATCTTATCAGATTATGAAATGGCCATCAAGCGGATTTCGTATGCCCTTGATGATATTGCATTTGCCCTGAAAAGCGGAGGCATACCTGTTATTTCGAAGCGTTTACTGATTGAGATCGAAAGGTTAAAGATCAAAATCAATCATCTGGAAAAAAACAACCAAAACCAGGAATACAATACCCTGGGCATTATCGCCTTGAAAAATATCGAGGTGAACATCGAAAATATCCTGGCAAGGGTTAAAACTATTTTCAGCTACTTTAAAATCAGAAACAGCAAAGATATCAGAAAGGCTGAGGTAGATACAGAGAAATTTATCACCAGGCAAAAATTCGATTTCAACCTGTTTACAGAGAATTTAACCTATACCTCTTCTACCTTCAGGCATTCGTTACGGGTTACCGTGGTGATGTTGCTGGGTTTTATTGTGGCTCAGATTCTTGATTTTTCACATAGTTACTGGATTCTTCTCACCATCCTGGTGATTTCTAAACCGGGATTCAGTTTAACCAAAGAGCGTAATTATCAGCGTTTAATCGGTACCACGGTCGGGGCTTTTATCGGTATGGGGGTAATTACCTATATCCATGACCGGAATACACTGTTCGTTATTCTTTTAATCTGCATGATCGGCTGCTACAGCTTCCAAAGAAAAAATTATGTAGTCAGCGTACTCTTTATGACGCCTTATATCTTAATTCTGTTCGATTTTCTGGGAATGGGATCAATCGCTTTGGCACGTGAGAGGATTTACGATACCTTTATAGGCTCTGGTATTGCTCTGTTAGCCAGTTATTCCTTATTCCCAACCTGGGAACATGAAAAGCTGAAAGAAGCTATGGTAGACATGCTGAAAGCAAATAAAGCGTATTATGAACATGTGATTAAACTGTATTTTGAAAAAAATTACAACAGAACGGAATATAAGCTGGCCCGTAAAGAAGTGTATGTAAGTACTGCGAATTTAGCTTCATTATTTCAAAGGATGTTCTCTGAACCCAAAAGCAAACAGCTGTTTATTAAAGAGGTTCATCAGTTTACCGCACTAAGCCATTTATTGTCATCTTATGTTGCAACACTTTCGCTATATAATAAAGAACACCAGTTTATCTTCGAGAGTTTCGAGACCTTAAAGCCGATCGCCAATAATACCAACTATTTATTAGATGCATCTATTGATAATCTGGAGCAGGGAAAGGACGCTATAGATAATGTACCTTTGATCAGGTTAAACGATAATGGAGTTGCAATAAAAAAAGGAGAAGACCTGGTTCCTGAGCAGTTTGACCTGATCCAGAAAGTGGCTTACGATATTTACAAATTATCGGTAAAAATACGGCTTTAATTGATAACCGGAATTAACTTCCAATTTCACCCTTAGACGTTTCAGCAGGCCGTATTTACGGATGCCTGAAACAAAGGCCAGTATAATTTGTTAAACCTAATCAATTAAAAAAATGATGATGGAAAAGTTATATACGGCTGAAGTTACAGCTACCGGAGGAAGAGACGGACACATTAAATCGGGTGACGGAATTTTAGATTTAGATCTGAGAAAACCAAAAGAGTTAGGTGGCCAGGGTGGAGCAACGAATCCTGAAGAATTATTTGCAGCAGCATGGGGACCTTGCTACTTAGGTGCCTTAGGCTCTATTGCCGAACGCGAAGGCGTTGATGTTAGCGGAGCTAATGTTAAGGTACTTGTTTCGTTTAATAAGGATGGAAATGCATTTGCACTTTCGGCAGATCTTGATGTTCACATTCCAGGGATTTCGCATGAGGAAGCCCAGGCGCTAGCAGATAAAGCTCATCGTGCCTGTCCATATTCGAAAGCAACCAAAGGTAATATTGAGGTAAGGGTAACAGCGGTATAGACAAATTTCCCTCGTGCTGTCGGATGTTACCATCCGACAGGTAGATAGATTTCAGACCAAAGTATTATAAACAAGAAAGTCCAGGATTAAAATCCGGGACTTTCTTGTTTATAGCATTATTTGCATTTTCAGTTGGAAACAACTGACAGCACAGATGTTTTATGAATTATGTTAAACGGCTTCCTGTTCAATTATGGTATTGGCAGGTCTGCCATTTTTAAACGCATCGCGGGTTTTCAATCCTAATAATTCAAACATGGCCATATCGTCAACAAATGCCGGATTTGGCGTGGTTAATAATTTATCGCCTGCAAAGATAGAACTCGCACCAGCCATAAAACAAAAGGCCTGTTCCAGTGTAGTCATTTCATTTCTGCCAGCTGATAAACGCACGACCGAATTTGGCATTACGATACGAGCAGTTGCAATCATCCTGACCATATCCCAGATCGGAACACGTGGCTGATCGGCTAAAGGTGTTCCTTTTACCGGTACCAAAGCATTAACGGGTACTGATTCGGGATGTTTTTCCATGTTTGATAAGGTTTGCAGCATCGAAACCCGGTCCTCTACTGTTTCACCTAGACCGATAATACCGCCACTACATACGGTTAGTTTAGCTTTCCTTACATTTTGGATCGTATTTAAACGGTCATCATAAGTTCTGGTAGATATAATCCGCTTGTAATCATCTTCAGAAGTATCGATATTATGATTATAGGCATACAAACCCGCATCAGCTAAGCGCTGTGCCTGGCTTTCAGTAAGCATGCCCAATGTGCAGCAAACTTCCATATCCATGTCATTCACGGCTTTAACCATTTCAATCACACGGTCAAAATCGCGGTTATCGCGTACTTCGCGCCAGGCAGCGCCCATACATAAACGAGATGCTCCACCCTCTTTGGCTTTAACGGCAGCGCTAACTACCTGGCTCACCTGCATCAGGGGCTGTACTTCTAAATCAGTATGGTAGCGGGCTGCCTGCGGGCAATAGCTACAATCTTCTGCACAGCCACCGGTTTTAATGGAAATTAATGAACTCACCTGAACTTCATTATAATCTTTATTTTCGCGGTGAATGGTTGCGGCTTCATAAACCAGATCCAAAAACGGTCTATTATAAATTTCGTATATTTCTTCTTTTGTCCAATCGTGTCTTGTTGTTTGCATCGGGATCAGATTTTGCAGATAATTTTGTTGTTTTAATTAATTAACAGCCATTCCAGTTTGGTTTTGCCCTAATCCTGGTCTTGCTGGTTTATAGTAAAAGTTTGCTGGCCAATCCTAAAATTAACAGGAATCCAAAAACATCGGTAAAAGTAGTAATAATTATAGATGATGCAATGGCAGGATCAATACCTACACGTTTTAAAATAAGCGGAATACCTGCGCCTGTTATACCTGCAATAATCAGATTACCGGTCATAGCCAGGAAGATAACCAGACCGAGCATGGGATTTCCATCAAAAAAGAAAGCAAAAATAAATACGATCAAACCATTAGCTGCACCGTTAATTAAGCCTACCGTAAATTCTTTCAATACCGTTCTGTAAGCTTGCTTATCCGTCAAGTCATAGAGCGATATACGTCTCACCGTTACCGCAAGTGCCTGGGTAGCTGCATTTCCGCCCATGCCGGCAATAATGGTCATGTACGCCGCTAATGATGGAATCAGCTTAATGGTGGGGTCGAAATAACGTACTACTGAAGAAGCAAGGAAAGCCGTGCCCAGGTTGATAATTAACCAGGGTAAACGTGATTTTACAGCTTCAACCCAGTTACCGCTCAATTCCTCATCTTCCGATACCCCTGAAATTTTCAGGATATCCTCGGTACTTTCCGCTTCCATCACATCAATCACATCATCGAAAGTTACCCTGCCAAGCAGTTTTTGATTTTCATCTATTACCGGGATACTGGTTAAGTTATACTGTGAAATCAAATTGGCTACTTCTTCCTGATCTGTATTAGGATGTACATAAACCGCATCTATTTTAACCAGTTCCGTTATTTTGGCATTGTGTTTTGCCTTAATGATATCTTTTAAGGAAACAATGCCTTTAAAAGCTTCCTCATCATCCACCACATAAATGGTATAAAACTCCTCCATTTCCTCGCTCTGGCGGATAATCTCATCAATAGCATCCTTTTTGGTGAGGTTAATGTTTACACAGATCAGTTCTGTGTTCATTAAACCACCTGCAGTTTTTTCGTCGTAGGTTAAGAGGTTTCGGATTTCTGAAGCATGGTCTTCGGTCAGGTCTTCCAGAATTTCTTTCTGCTCATGGTCTTCCAGTTGCGAAATAATATCTGTAGCATCATCATAATCCAGCTCTTCAACAATCTCTGTACGTTTGTCAGGGTGAAGCTCAAAAAGTAGCTCCTCTGGATGGGATTCTTCATCCATTTCCGAGATAATCTCGGAAGCAATTTCTGCAGGAAGAAGGTTTATGATATGCCGTTGTTCAGATTTATCCAAACGTTCGAACAAAATCGCGATTTCGGAGGCATGGTACTCCTCTAAAACCATTTTTAAAGTTTCATCGCCAGCTAAAATTGCATTTTTAACCTTGAGTACGTCGCTTTTATCTATTTCGAATGACTGCATCTATAACCTAAACCAAAATGCCCTAAAGCTACGAATATTAACAATTGATTTTTACAGAAACTGACATCTAATATTCTTCATTTACAGGTATAACTAAAGGTCTGTCAAGTTAGCTCTTAAATCCATCTTATCATGTAAAATCCTAACTATTTCGATTTCTACATTATCAATTATCAGATAGAAAATGATATATTCGCCAGCTTTGAATCCTAATATGTTTTGGTTCGTCTCTCTATAATTTCTACCTTTTTCAGGTTTCTTAGCAATCTGATTACAAAATTCAATGAATAACTTATAATATTTGTCAGCTTAATTTTCTGACCAAACATCATAGGTACAATCCCAAATTTCACTTAAGTCTTGAAGTGCTTTATTACTAAAAAAGAACTTAGCCATTTGTCCTCTTCTTGGCTTTCAAAATTTCAATATGTTTTTTCGGATCGAAATCCTTTACCCTTCCACTATCAATTCCTACCTGAAGTGCTTCTCTTAAAATTTTGATTTTGTTTTCTTCATCTTCCAGTAGTCTTAGTCCCGCCCGAATAACCTCGCTTGCATTTTTAAATCTTCCTTCAGAAATTCTTTCCTCAACAAAGTTTTCAAAATGATCTCTCAAAGCCATAGAGGTATTTCGTCCCATTGTCTTAATATTTTAATATTATTAAAGTTACCAAAAAAGGTATATTATTAAAATAATGTTTTATTTAAACCATCCTTTACGCCAAAAATAAATCACCTGTATAATGGCAATCACTGCCATTACCAGCCAGGTGTATAAGTATCCATGCTCTGCATACAATTCTGGCATATTATCCTTCAATATCTTTCCTGTTGCCGGATCTTCTCTGCTGAAATTCATTCCATAAATTCCGGCAATAAAAGTTAACGGAATAAAAATGGACGAAATAATGGTCAATACTTTCATGATTTCGTTCATTCGGTTACTGATAATCGATAGATTCATGTCGATATTGGCAGAAGCAATCTCCTTTAAGGATTCGATGAAATCGATAATCTGGATGCAATGGTCGTAAGCATCTTTCATATAGGTTTTGGTCAGATCTGATATTAATGGACTGTCTGAGCGGATAATGTCATTTAATTTATCCCTTTCTGGCCAGGTTACTTTTCTAATGGTGATCAAAGATCTTTTAATGGCCTGTGTATCGTACATGATCCTTCTATCCGGATGGTCGTATAACCGGTCTTCAATCGCATCTAATTCTTCTCCCCAAAAATTCAGAAGTGCAAAATAGTTATCTACAATTACATCCATGATGGCGTACATTAAGTAACTACTGCCGCCAATTCGGATGTTGCCCTTTCCTATTTCCAAACGTTTCCTTACCGGCTCAAAACAATCTGCATAGGTTTCCTGGAAAGTGATTAATGTACGCTCTGATAAGATAAAAGAAATCTGATCATTACAGAGCACATTTTCATCGCTTAAATATAAATGCCTGCTTACTGAAAAAATGTATTTATCGTTATCATATTCATCCAGTTTGGGCCGCTGATAAGAACTGGTAATGTCTTCCAGTACAAGCCTGCTGATATCTAATTTAGCATATAAAGTTTCAAATATATTGGGGTCAGCCAGGCCTTTAATATCAAACCAGTAAAAAAAATCTTTGTTTTCGATCAGTTTATCGATGTTATTGATGTTTTCCAGTTCTGTTTTCTTATAACTCTTATCGTTATAAGCATGCAGTACAATAACTGGCTTTAAGGCATCTTCATCAATGGCGTATAAACCCGGACTGGTGCCGGGAGCTGGGACTTTGTAGTGCTTATGACGGTTACGTGGCTTGCTTTTTCCCATATGTTATAAATATAGCCGGGCTTGTGGACCCTGGTTAAATAACAGATCAACAATACTTAAGTTGGGTAAAAATTGATGTTTATCTTCAAAAACCTGATAATAGGGTTTATTGTTTACAATATCTTCAGGTTTTTTAGGGTTCATGGCTGAGCGGAAATCAAGTGCAGGTTGGATGTTATCAAAATACTCGCCTGTGAGTTCAAAGCGTTTATTTAGTTTTAATTTTTTATTCAGCCACATTAAAAGTTCGAGGTTGTAATCGAACAGAAATTCAAATTTATCGGTATAGAAACGATTAAGTTCATCTTCATAAAACTCAAAATAGGCAGAGCTGCGGTAACAGCTTTCTAGGCTTAACCAATGTAAACGTTGCCAGTTAAAATCGTAACTGATCCGAACATCTTTCATTTTTGTATGTGTTTTTGAACCTTTAACCAACGGAACAGTAATATCTAATTTGCCATTAGGTGAGTAAATGCTGGCCCTGTTACGGTAAGTCTGTTTGGCTAAATGCTCATGTTGTTCTATTAAAAAATCTTCTCCCAGCTGTTGCAATAAACTAAAATAACCTACTGGTGGAAGATAAAATAATGGAAGTATAGCTGTATTCTGCATTTGAAAATTTATGTTTGTAGCTGAAACGTTTTAAAAATAATGATTAAGAAAGGGATTGCGCATGTAGGCGTATTTTTTTTGTACCTGTTATCGCTGCTCCCCCTGCCCTTTTTGTTTTTTTTTGCAAGATTACTATATTATCTTCTTTATTACGTAATTGGCTATCGAAAAAAAGTTGTCAGACAGAATTTGACGCAATCCTTTCCTGAAAAATCTGCTGCCGAAATAAAAGTCATTGAGAAAAAATTCTTTATATACCTGGCAGAACTCATCTTTGAAATCATCAAAATGACGAGTATTTCAAAATCGGAAGTTTTAAAAAGGGTAACGTTTACGGGATTGGAACAATTAGAGTCGCATTTTAAAGCCGGAGAAAGCGTACTGGCCTGCACCGGTCATTACGGAAACTGGGAATTGGGTACCCTGGCGCTTGGATTAAGCATATCTGCCAAAACCCTGGTTATTTTTAAGCCCATCAAAAATAAAATCTTCGAAACGTGGTTTGACTGCATGAGGACAAAGTTCGGTAATGTTTTTATTGCCATGAGGCAAACCCTGCGGGGAATAGCTGCTTATAAAAACGAACCTACCCTATTGTGCTTTGCTAGCGACCAGTCGCCCACCAGGGAGGAAGCCAGATACTTTACAGATTTTTTAAATCAACCCACAGCTGCACTTTTGGGCGTAGAAAAGATTGCAAAATCGACCAGAAGACCGATATATTATTTCAAAGTAAGTGTAGTCAAAAAAGGTTATTACCATGTAGAAGTAATACCCATGTGTCTCGATCCGGAAAGCATACACGAATTTGGGATAACTGACCTGCATTTTAAATTTTTAGAAAACATTATAAAAGATCAGCCCCAATACTGGCTATGGAGCCATAAGCGCTGGAAATTTAAACCCGAACAAAAAGAATGAACCCATCAGTAGCCGTTGTAATTTTAAACTGGAATGGAAAGGCATATTTAAAGCAGTTTTTACCCGGAATCCTGCTTTCCGAATATGACAACCTGCAGATTGTTGTGGGCGATAATGCTTCGACCGACGATTCAGTTTCATTTTTACAAGAAAACTTTCCAACTGTTAAAATTATTCAGAACGACCAGAATTATGGATTTGCGGGAGGCTACAACAAAGTTTTAGAACGCGTTGAAGCAGATTATTTTGTTTTGCTTAATTCTGACGTAGAAGTAACTCCAAATTGGATCAAGCCTGTGGTTGATTTGATGGAAAGCGACATGCGTATTGCTTCGGCACAGCCTAAAATTAAATGGCAGTTAAACAAAAAACAATTTGAATATGCAGGTGCTGCGGGCGGATATCTTGATATTTATTCGTTTCCATTCTGTCGCGGCAGACTTTTTAATGTATATGAGCTTGACAATGGTCAGTACAATGACGCAAGGGAGGTTTTTTGGGCAAGCGGGGCGGCATTTTTTATCAAAAGTAAATGCTGGATTGAGGCCGGAGGATTGGACGCCGATCTTTTTGCACATATGGAAGAAATAGATCTTTGCTGGCGATTGAAAAACCTCAATTATAAAATCATGTACTGTCCGGAAGCTGAAGTATACCACGTAGGCGGCGGAACGTTACAAACTGAAAATCCTTTTAAAACTTACCTTAATTTCAGGAATAACCTGATCATTATGCAAAAAAACCTCCCGGCAGGTGATGCAATTTTTAGGATTACCATCCGGATGTTTATTGATTTTGTTGCCTGGTGGCATTTTTTACTGACCGGAAAACCAAAATTTACGATGGCCGTGACCAAAGGCCACTGGCATTTCCTTAAATCACTTTTAAAAACCAGCAAAAAACGGAAAGCGTTTCAGAAAGATTATGCTAAACATACCGGGGTGTATAATAACAGTATTGTTTGGGCATTTTTTATTAAGAAAGTTAAATATTTTTCGGAGTTAAAATAAAGCATTTCGTCCTTTCGAGTGAAGCGAACAGATATTCATCAATAGCGAAATATTTAAACTTGCTTAAAAGATTTCTCGACTACGTTGCACTTCGCTCGAAATGACGAATCGATCTTCCCAATATTACCTGACGCTACCTGTGATAGTTTTAAGACTAACAAATTATATTACGCCAATAAACTTTCAATAGCCAGGCGGTAGCCTTTCATGCCAAAGCCGGTTAACACCCCCTGGCAGTTTTTTCCGGTTAAGGAAACATGGCGGTATTCTTCACGGGCGTAAATATTAGAAATATGGACCTCAACCACCGGCGTTTTAATAGCGGCAATGGCGTCTGCAATGGCAACCGAGGTATGTGTATAACCGCCAGCATTTAGCACTACTCCATCATAACTAAAACCAACCGCATGTAATTTATTGATAATCTCACCCTCAACATTACTTTGATAGTATTCGATTTCGATATCCGGATAAGCCGTTCTTAGTTCTTTAATATAATCTTCTATACTGGTATTTCCATAGATAGATGGCTCACGGACACCTAATAAGTTTAAGTTTGGGCCGTTAATAATTTGTATTTTCATCATATAATGTTGTAACGTTGCAATGTTATAAAAAATCTCAAATAAAAGCATGCTTTGGTCATCATATATTAAAGGATTTAAATCGTATTTGAAACTGGAACGGTCATTATCTGGAAATTCAATTGATGCCTATCTCAACGATCTCAATAAACTGATCCAGTATTTTCAATCGTTAAATGCAGAACCAAAACTTAATGAAATTACAATAACCCATCTAAAATCTTTCATTTCATGGTTAAATGAACTTGGGATGCTACCGAGTACGCAAGCCAGGGTAATATCGGGTTTAAAGGCTTTCTTCGCCTACTTAATGATTGAAGATTTGATTTTAAATGATCCGACAACATTATTGGAAGCGCCAAAGCTCAGCAGAAAATTACCGGATACGCTGAATATTTATGAAATTAATGCGCTTATAGCTGCTATAGACGCTTCCAGACCTGATGGGATGCGCAACAAAGCCATTATAGAGGTACTGTATGGTTGTGGTTTAAGGGTAACTGAATTAACCGAATTAAGGATATCAAATGTGTTTGATAAAATCGAATTTATCAAGGTTATTGGGAAAGGTAATAAAGAACGTCTGGTACCCATCGGTAGTGTAGCGCTTAAACTAATTAATATTTACCTGAATGAAGTTCGGGTACATGCTAATATTAAAAAAGGAAACGAAGATTTTATTTTTCTAAACCGTTTTGGGGCGAAACTTTCACGTATTTCGATATTTAACCTTATTAAAAGCCTTGCTATCTCCGCAGGAATAAAAAAGACGATCAGTCCACATACGCTAAGACATTCATTCGCGACTCATTTAATTGAAGGTGGTGCTGATTTACGTGCGGTACAGGAAATGCTGGGTCACTCGAGCATTACCACTACCGAGATTTATACACATATTGATCGGGATTATTTAAGGGAGGTGATTACTCAATTTCATCCGAGAGCTTAATTATAGACAAATTTAAATATGATTAAAGTTACAGTTCCATTTGATAAAAGCATTTTCATTAAAAGTAATAAACTCAAATTTAGATTAGAATATAAGCAGAGTTATATAAAATTGCTCGTTTATGTTATGCTAACAATGGGATTAATAATTTTAGTTATTACAGATAAAGGGCCATCCTCATCTTTTTATGGGGTAGCTGGAATGATACTTTTCATATTGACCTTTAATTATATCTTAAGAATTATAAATTTAAGAACAATTTTTTTTAGAGAAATGGATGCCCTGAGTGAGAAACATGAGAAACAGAATTTCATTTATACTTACGAATTTACTAATGATGAATTTAGTTATTCTGATAATGAAAAAAGATTTCATTTTAATTGGGGAGCCTTCTCAAATTATTCGGTTATCAATGATTTCTTTATATTGTTTATTGACAAAAGAATATTTCTCATGCTGCACAAATCTGAAACAAGTGAGTCACAATTTAACAATATCATTGAATTAACTAATTCAAAGCTGGGTTTTAAAAAAAATTAGTCATCATAGCCTTACCTAAAACAGCTAATTTTCCGTGCATTATTTTTAAGCACTACGGCATAAATTTGAATTAGAGTGTTTTTGCTGCTTTATGTTTCTTGACTTTCGGACGCCTGACTTGGTGATATCTTCCTTATCATTAAGAAGTTGAGGATATTAAGAATTCTGGATGAGTCCTATAGCTATAGAAATTGATCATTGTTATTGGTTTAGATTCCATCATCCATTTTTCATCGCATCTCTAACATCAAGCCCTGCTTTTACCATCCTATCTTTACCTTGCATGTCTTGTCTTAACTCTATATTTATAAAACCTTTATCTTCCAGCATCTCGATAGTTTCTTTACCAAGATATTCGTTTATTTCGAAGTAAAGTTGTCCGCCAGGTTTTAGGTTTGTTTTTGCAAATGCTGCAATAGCCTTGTAAAATAGCAGCGGGTTGTCGTCACTTACAAATAATGCCAGGTGTGGTTCGTGTAGTAACACATTGTGATGCATATCTTCTTTTTCTAAATATCTGATATAGGGAGGATTACTAACGATAATGTCAAATTTTTTTTCAGACTGGAAAGTTAAAATATCAGCCTCCTTAAAATTAATTTCGACACCAATTGTATTGGCATTCTGTTTGGCGACTGCGATAGCTTCAGGGGAAACGTCAAGGGTAGATACTTTAGCATTTGGGAGGTATTTTTTTAAAGTAATGGGGATGCAACCAGATCCGGTTCCAATATCAAGTATGCTTAGGGCTTTGGAATATGCCAAGCCATTAACTGAAAACTGTTTACTGCAAACCGAGATGATCCAATCTACCAATTCCTCCGTTTCGGGCCGGGGTATCAACACATTTTCATCAACTTTAAAAACCAGTCCATAAAAATGTGCTTCTGCCAAAATATGCTGAATTGGCTTTCCAATCTGCAAATCGTTTAAGATACTCAAAAGTTTTTGCTGATTGATAAAATCGACTTCCCGGTCTTTTGCCATCATCAGTTTACTGCGAGACAGGTTTAAAACCTGTTCGGCAGCCAGACTAAAAAGCCATTTGGCCTCCTCGCTGTCGTAAAACGGCACCAATTCCAATTTATAATGCTCTTCAAGCGATCCTATTTTCATGTCAGACAAAATTACTTATTTGCGACGATAACCATTCTCTTTTGATCGGCCTGTGATGCTTTTTTTACTACTTTTGCGCTAATGAGTGATGAATTTTATATCAAACGATGCCTTGATCTGGCTACCTTAGCTTCACGGAATGTTAGCCCTAATCCCATGGTTGGTTGCGTGATTGTTGCAGACGGGAAAATTATCGGGGAAGGTTATCATCAGGAATATGGAAAGGCACATGCAGAACCCAATGCGGTTAAAGCTGTATTTGATGCTTATGGCAAAGAGGCCGGGAAGCTATTAAAACGAGCTACAGCGTATGTTAATCTGGAGCCTTGTGCACATTTTGGCAAAACTCCCCCATGTGCTGATTTATTGGTAAAACATCAGCTAAACAAAGTAGTTATTGGCAATAGAGATCCTTTTTCAGGTGTTGACGGCAAAGGCATAGAGCGACTCAAAAATGCAGGTATTGAAGTGGTGAGCGGGATTTTAGATGATGAATGCCATCATTTCAACAGAAGATTTTTTACCAGGATAAAAAAACAAAGACCTTATATTATTTTAAAATGGGCCGAAACCGCTAATGGCTATTTCGCTACGAAGGATGGTCATCAGAAATGGATCAGCGGTGCCCTGGCTAAACGTCTGGCACACCAATGGAGAAGTGAAGAGGATGCAATCCTGGTTGGCAAGCAGACCGCGATAATGGATAATCCGCAGTTGACGTCCCGCGAGTGGCCGGGTAAAAATCCTGTCCGTTTGGTAATTGATAAAAACCTGCAGGTACCACTGTCCAATCATATTTTTAATAATGAAGCCAAAACCATCATTTTTAATGAAATTAAAACCGATGTTGTTGATAATATTCATTATATCCAGATGGAAGATATGCACTTTTATCTGGCACAAAAAATAGCTTTCCAGCTTTACCTAATGGATATACAGTCGGTTATTATTGAAGGTGGTGCCAAGATTTTAAGTCAGTTTTTAAGTACTAACCTGTGGGATGAAGCCCGTATTTTTACCTCATCCAGCAGTTGGAGCGATGGCGTACCTTCTCCAAATATTAATGGAAACCTTCAAGAAACCGTACAGGTTGGAGACGACAAACTCTCGATCTATTTAAACGACATCCGATAAAATGATTTATATTATTTTAAGCATTTGCTGCAGCGTTACGGTAGCTGTTTTATTAAAGCTGGCCAAACGATACCATATTAGCGTTATTCAAGCCGTTACGGTCAATTACTTTATCGCATTAAGCTTATGTTTACTTTTTTTTAAGCCTGATGTTAAGCTGATCACCTACGCCGCCCCATGGCCCATTTATATTGCACTGGCTATTCTACTGCCATCCATATTTTTGTTTCTTGCCGCGTCAGTAAAGAAACTTGGTATTGTTAAAACCGACATTGCCCAACGTTTATCGCTATTTATTCCGATACTGGCGGCTTATTTTCTCTTTAAGGAGGATTTTAATCAGTTCAAAGTTATTGGCCTGGCGATAGGGTTCGTTGCTATTGTTTTAACATTCCTCCGAAAATCTGATCATCAGAAAACCGGGAAAAAAAGTTTGCTCTATCCGATTATGGTTTTTGTTGGTTTTGGCGTCATTGATGTGCTCTTTAAACAAATTGCGCTTTACAAAGAATTACCCTATACCGCCTCACTTTTTACTGTTTTTGGTCTGGCCTTTATTGTTTCGATAATATTGGTAATTGCCATGGTGGTGGCTGGTAAAACAAAACTGCAATTGATAAATGTAGTTTGTGGATTCATTTTAGGCTTGTTTAATTTTGGCAATATCCTTTTTTATATGAAAGCGCATAAGGCATTGGCAAACAATCCATCTACCGTTTTTGCCGCGATGAATTTGGGGGTAATTATTGTAGGCACTTTAATCGGGCTGATTGTGTTTAAAGAGAAACTGAGTAAATTAAATTATGCGGGGATAATTTTGGCCATTGCGGCTGTTATCTTCATTACCTTATCACAACATGCTGTTCGATGATTCTTATAAAACAATCGAAAATACTTCAGAGGGTATATTTCGAGATAAGGGGAGCAAATTTATTGCATATGCCTACCCCATCCGTGGCGAGGAAGAAGTAAAACCGATTATAATGAACCTGCGGTCTGCAAATCCTAAGGCCAATCATTTTTGTTATGCTTATCGTTTAACACCAAACCGTTCGGTTTTTAGGGTAAGCGATGATGGTGAACCATCCGGTACTGCAGGCAGGCCAATACTGAACTGCCTTTTATCTGAAGATCTTACCAATATACTCATTGTAGTGGTACGTTATTTTGGCGGCACCCTACTGGGCGTTCCTGGTTTAATTAATGCCTATAAAAATGCTGGCATAGAGGCTATTAAAGCTTCAAAGATCATTTCCAAAACGGTTAATGATGTGTATGAGGCTCACTTTGAATACCTGCAGATGAACGATGTAATGAAGTTAAGCAAAGAAGAAAATCTGCAGATTTTAGCACAGCAATTTGATATCAATTGCATCTTGAAATTTGAAGTGAGAAAAGCACAACTTAATCAGGTTTTAAGTAAATTTGATAAGATTGATGGTGTCAAGCTAAAATATTTATACACCAGTTAGTCACCACAGGTATTAGCCCACCGAAATCTGCATGAAAAATACCATGTAAAGAACTTAATCAGTAGCTGCAGATTTGGATATTACAGCGATAAATCTGTTTCAGCCAAATCTGTTGGGATAAAATAAACCAAATATGAAAATATCAGAAAGCGACCTAATCATCAATCCTGACGGCAGCATATATCACCTCAATCTTTTACCAGGAGATATTGCCGAAACCATCATCACTGTTGGTGATCCTGACCGCGTTGGTGAGGTCAGTAAATATTTTGATCAGATAGAATTTAAAAAAGGTAAACGGGAATTTGTTACCCACACCGGGTATGTAGGCAAAAAACGCGTTACCGTACTCTCAACAGGAATCGGAACGGATAATATAGACATCGTTTTCAATGAGTTGGATGCACTTGTTAATGTTGATTTTGAAACGCGTGAAGTAAAAAAATCGCTTACTTCTTTAAATATAATCAGAGTAGGTACATCTGGTGCGGTCCAGCCAGATATCCCGATGGGAACCATTTTAGCTTCATCGTATGGCTTAGGAATGGATGCTTTAATGAATTATTATGTTCATCAATTATCTCCTGATGAACAACTGTTGCTGGATGACGTAAAAACTCACTTTGGTCAACTTAAACATATTAACCCTTATCTAACTGCTGCGGATGATGGCCTGCTACATACCATTGGTAAAGACATGATTCACGGTATCACCATTACTGCTCCTGGTTTTTACGCGCCACAAGGCAGAATCGTAAGGGCAAAAAATTCAGTTACAGATTTCATTGGTTTAATTAACAGTTTTCAGCGTAACCAGCACCGTATTACTAATTTAGAAATGGAAACTGCCGGTATTTACGCTTTAGCTAAAGTTTTGGGGCATAAAGCACTGTCAATTAATGCTATTTTGGCCAGCAGGGTAAAGTTTGAATTTAGCAATGAACCGAATAAAATTGTAGAGCAAGCAATTAAAATGGTACTGGAAAGGGTTTAGTTATTATCGTTTAATATTAGTTTTTCGATCAGCTTAAGTATTTTTAAATTAAGCCGGGCGTCACCCTGACCTGTCAAGCGGAAAGCTACGCAGTAAACCGAGCCTTCTGCGAGCTCACCGAAGGTAATTTATTTCAGGGTCTCCCCAGCTAAAAGATGTTAACCACGGGTGCTGAGCTTGCCGAAGTATCAAAACGCTTTTAGGGAATTTCAAACATGATCCTTCGACAAGCTCAGGATGACACTTTTACTTAAAATATAGTCTTTGTATATTTCTAAACCGCAGGAATAGTTTCCTTTACCAGTTCATTTCCCTCGGCATCTAAATAAGTACAGGTCATTTCATCCAGGTCTGTAACCCATTTTTCTACACCCGCGTCTGCCGCCTGTTTACAAAAGCTGATGTAATCTGTTTCACCTTGTTGATGTACTTTTAAAGCGTGCTCCAATTTTCCTGCAGAAGACTCCTCATTAATGACCAATGTTGGATATTCATCAGGACTTACCTGCTGTGCATTGTCTTCATCATCGAAATAGATCGATAAGCCATTGCTGACGTAAACATCATTCCGTTTAACCCCCAATTTCTTAATTTCCTTTATAAACTTCGGAAAATCTGAACCGGATTTGATTTTTGACGCTGCGGCCTGTATATGTTCAATAGTAAACATAAATTATTTATTTAATGAAACTTTGTAAATGGTTGTTTGCGTATACAATTCATCCGGCCTTAAAATCGTATTAGGGAATGTTGGGATATTAACTGCATTTGGATGATGCTGGGTTTCGACACAAAAGGCATCAAAGCTGTTGTAATCCTTACCCCCCTTTCCATTCTTTACATCTAAATATTTCGCAGTATATAAATGAGCTACCGGTTCTGTGGTGTAAACGCTTAATACTAAACCGCTTTCTTCTTCAATTGTTTTGCTTGCCAGCGACAAATCGCCATAAATTTTATCCAAAACGAAACTCTGATCATAACCTTCATCCTTATTCCAGTCTTGCCCTATTGCTTTAGGTTTGGTAAAATCCAGAGGCGTGCCCGCAACAGCGATAAGGTTGCCCGTTACAGAATAATTATCATCCTGCTCTAAATAGTGTGAAGCAAAAATCTGTTGTTTATGATTTTCGACACTTCCCCCATTAGAAGCCAGATTAAAATAACCATGATGAGTTAAGTTTATTGCGGTGGCCTGATCTGTTTCTGCTTCATAACTTAAAATCAACTCATCATTTTCGGTGAGTTCGAATGTCAGATCAATCACCAGGTTTCCAGGAAAACCCTCTTCTCCATCCACGCTTTCATATTGCAAGGTAACCGAAGGTTGAGCGCCATCATTGATTTCAATAATATCCCAAACCTTTTTATCAAAACCTACAAGGCCACCGTGCAGCGTATTATCACCGGCATTTTGGGGCAACTGATAGTCCTCCCCGTCTATACTGAATCTTCCATTTTTTATCCGATTGGCATATCTGCCAATTATGGCCCCTAAATATGGATAATTTGTAAGATAACCCGGACTCAGGTATTCATCAAATGTATCGAAGCCGAGAACAATATCCTGCTTTTCACCCCTGGCATTTGTGACTATAAATTTATTGATAATAGCACCATAATTAAATATTTTGACGTAAGTGCCTTTGCTATTGGTGAGTTCGATTGCGATAACTTCATCGCCATCAATAATTTTTCCGGTGGGTATTTGCTGTACGCTCATAAATTGTAACTTAGGGCTTTTGTTTTCAAAACAAACATAGCATTATTAATGCTTTTTATAAATATATTTTAACCCAATGAACATCAGCCTGCAGGAAAAATTCGCCCAGCAATACCATAAAAATGCCGAAGCTATTTATTTTACACCTGGACGGGTTAATCTGATCGGAGAGCATATTGATTATAATGGCGGTTTGGTTATGCCCTGCGCCATCTCTTTAGGAACCTGGGTAGCCATTGCCCCGAACAATGATGGGCAGTTCAGGTTTAAAAGTTTAAACTTTGATATTGAAACGGTAGTAACCAGTAATACGGTTAATGAAAAGAATGGCAGCACCTGGACGAATTATCCTATTGGGGTAATCAATGAATTTATAAAAGACGGTAAGGATATCAACGGCCTGGATTTTCTATTTTATGGAAATATTCCAATCGGATCTGGACTATCATCTTCAGCTTCAATAGAAATAGCCACTGCTTATGCCCTGAATACCTATTATAATTTAGGCTACGATAAATTAGCGCTTGTTAAAATCGCCAAGCGTGTTGAGAATGATTTTATTGGTCTAAATTCGGGCATTATGGATCAATTTGCGGTTACTTTCGGAGAAAAAGACAAAGCCATTGTGTTGGATTGTGAAACCGTAAAATACAAAATGGTTGATGTTGACCTGGGCAATTATGTGCTGGCCATCATTAATACCAATAAACCGCGGGAACTGGCAGATTCAAAGTACAACGAACGGGTTGCAGAATGCCAAATAGCCCTGAAACAATTAAACAAAGAAATTACGCTCAACTATCTTTGTGAACTTAATGCAGAAAAGTTTGCCCTGCACAGTCATTTAATCAGTGATGAAACCATACTAAACAGGGCTACACATGTGATTAAGGAGAATGATCGTGTACATTTAGCCGCTAAAGCATTAAATGGAGGAGATTTAACAATATTTGGCCGCTTGATGTACGCTTCTCATGAATCTTTGCGTACCTTATACGAAGTAAGCGGAAAAGAGTTAGATACAGTAGTAGATTTCTGTTCGGGCTACGATCATGTAATTGGTGCACGTATGACGGGTGCAGGATTTGGGGGCTGTGCCATTGCGATTTTAGAGAAAGGCTATGAAGAAGATTTTGCTAAACACTTAACTGGTTATTATCTTGAAAGAATAGGTTATTCAGCTGCAATTTATATCAGTGAAATTGGTGGCGGACCATCTAGTTTATAAAAACAATTGCCACAAGATGCATAATATGGAAATACAGATTCGATAATAGATTCAATCTGTGTAATCCTGCCTCCTGTGAAATCATTTTAAAAAATAATGAGAAAATTAAAATTAGACGAGTTAAACCGTCCGGATATTGAAGCATTTAAAACACAGGAAAAATTACCTGTTGTGGTGGTTTTAGATAATGTGCGCAGCATGCACAATGTAGGTTCTATATTCCGTACTGCAGATGGTTTTGCGCTTGAGAAAGTAATACTCTGTGGAATTACCGCACAACCACCCCATCGTGAGATTGAAAAAACGGCCTTAGGTGCAACGCAATCTGTTGATTGGATTCATTACACTGATACCCTACAAGCTGTTGACGCCCTGCGGAGCCTGGGTTATGAAATAGTGGCCATTGAGCAGGCTGAAAACAGTACCATGCTGAATACTTTCAATCCCGATCCCAAGAAAAAGTATGCTCTGATATTTGGAAATGAGGTTGACGGTGTTAGTGATGAGGTAATGGCCAAAATTGATGAATGTATTGAAATTCCACAGTTTGGCACCAAACATTCGTTTAACATCGTCATTTCTGCCGGGATCGTATTCTGGGATTTCTTCGCGAAATTAAGATTGTAATATCTTCAACTTTATTTCAGGCCAATGCGACTGAACACCGCGTGTAAAGTCTTCTATTTTAATTTTCATCTAAAAATGCTGCACAATTTCATATATAAGAGCAAAAACCGAAGCTGAGAATTGGCTCGGGTTATCTTTCTGTAAGAAAACATAGTTGAGCACTAAGTTATGTGAAATCTAAAAGTTGCTCTATTTTGTATAGTATTGTATACAACAATATCCGTAGTATCCACTGTTACGTAACTTTTTTGTGAAATAAATTTAACATCTTAATCTGCTGATAATATGTTATTTGTGTGCAAAATTCGGTATTTGGCAAGATTTTTTCTTATTAGCTTCAAAACAGTAGGATAAAAAAACTGTTAAGACACTAATATTTAAAAATAGAAGAAAATGAATACTAGAATTACAAAATCAACAATGTTGGTTGCCTTATTGGGATTATCATCACAATTATTTGCACAGGATACACCAATGACTACAGGTACTACCGCAGAACGCTTTTCTCCTAAAGAATTCCGTACTTGGAGTATCGGTGTTCACGGAGGTTTGCTAACGCCAAGAACTATTTTTGGCAACTCTAATCACCAATTTCAAACGCCCGTAGAACATATTGGTTACGGTGGTTATATTAAAAAGCAAATTTTACCTCAATTAGGTATCCAGGCTGATTTTTTAGCTGGCAAAGTTGAAGCTTTAAGAATTTATGATTCTTACGATCTTGATGGCAATAGAACCTATACAAATAATACCGCTACAAAAACGAATATTCAATGGTCCGCGGCTTTATCAGCAGTATGGAATGTTGCAAGCATCAATATCAACCAAGAGAATTCAATTTTAACCCCTTATTTAAAAGCTGGCGCAGGTTATATGTCATCAGGAGCAACACTAACAAATGTTAATACAAATGGCGGTGCAGGTTCTTACCGTGAAGGATGGTTTGTACCAGTTGGTGCCGGTGTTAAATTAGGCGTTGCCAAAGGTATTAATGTAGATTTAGGTTATGATGTTAACTTTGTAAAGTCGGATAAATTTGATGGTGTTAATGGTTTAAACGATAGATTTGCTTATGCACACGCAGGTTTAGAATTTGCTTTAGGCAGTAAAGAAAAACCTCAGTTACAAAATTACAGCTCATTAGCGAACTTACGTAAAGAAAGTGCTGAAGAAAGTGCTGAATTAAGAAGAGCCTTATCAACTGCTGAACAAAATGCGCAACGCGATAGAGAGCAATATGCTAAAGATTTAGCTGATGATGATAACGATGGTGTAGCAAACAAATTCGATAAATGCCCTGGAACTCCTTCAGGAACAGTTGTTGATGGTTCTGGTTGTCCAATCAAAGTTCAACGTGAAATCATTAAAGAAACTAAGGTAATTACTGAAGAAGACCGTAAAGTGGTTAAAGATGCAATTTCTAACTTAGAATTTGATTTAGGAAAATCAACCATCCGTTCTAAATCATATGCTACCTTAAACCGTGTTGCTGCATTATTGGTAGATAAAAACTTTAGCCTGAAATTAGCTGGCCATACTGATAACACCGGTGGTAGAGAGTTAAACTTACGTTTATCTAAAGAAAGAGCCGAATCAGTTAAAGCTTATTTAGTATCTCAAGGTGCAAATGCATCAAGAATTGAAGCTACAGGTTACGGACCTGACCAACCAATTGCAACAAACAAAACTGCAGCAGGCCGTCAAGAAAACCGTCGTGTAGAGTTTACTTTATACTAATCGTAAATAACGGTTAAATAAAAAGCTCCTCAGATTAATTTCTAAGGAGCTTTTTTATCTATTAGAAATCGCCATCCTGAACTTGTTTCAGGATTTTTATTGCCAAAATAGACGTTGAAGTTCAGCGTAACGCCCCTTGTTAAGACAATCCCTTTTTATTCTTATAGGTCATTTTAGCTTTAGCGCCTGCACTATAATTGTAATTTTTTAAGTTGCTGGCCTTCTTTTCGTGAAACGCTGCACCCCTTTCATAAGATTCATCATCCTCAGTACCTTTCTTTTTCTTTGGTTTATCAGCAGCATCAACCACCTTTAAATCTTCAGGCAACTCTATTACCTCCAGTTTCTGACCAATAGCCTGCTCGATCTTTTTTACTTCAATCAATTCAATATCTGTAGAAAAAGTGATGGCTACCACATCTTCATTACCGTGCTTGACAATACGTTTAATTAAGGTTTCTTTTTGTTCTGGCAATTCGAAATGAAAAATGAAAGGAATTCCTTCAATATTGAGTTCGCCCGAATTTTCATTAGCCACAATTAATATCCTGGCCTCTGGGGTATCTTTAAATTCGTTAATATCATCAAAACCCCTATCATCAAAAAACAATGGGCGGTAAATGCTAATTTCGCCCTCTTTATGCTGGTTAAAGTTTTTATACACGGTTTGTGCGGTTAAACGCGTATTAACAAAAACCACAGCCTTATCAAAAACTTCAGCATCATTTAGTAGCAAGGTTAATAAATTTAGCTTTGTCCTGAAATTGGGTACCTGATAAAGCATCTGATGGTAAACTTCTGCCTGCTTCTCGCCAATCTCGTCTACCTCAATGGTTGCTGCCGAATCTTTCATGAAAGGGGCAATCATGTGTTTAAGTTTGTCGTGCAGTACCTCTGTAAACACCACATGTTGAGACTTATAGGCGCTATTTGCTAACTCTACAACTGGTAACTGCAGACCTTTTTTAACAATAAGTTCTGCATTATCTACGATAAACAATTGTATTTTATTGGTGTTTAAAGCTAGCTTTAAATACAATGCACGGGCACGATCGGGTACGGCAACAATGATATCACAGCCATCGGTAACCTCATTCATTTGCGTTTCAATGGTGCCCCGGCTGTCAATTCCTAAAATCCTGAAAGTATTGTTGCGGTTCAATAGTTTAAATTGTTCCAAAACATGGTCAACATGTTCAATGTCAGGCACTAAAATCAATG
Organism: Pedobacter suwonensis; assembly: GCF_007833675.1. Lineage (NCBI taxonomy): Bacteria > Pseudomonadati > Bacteroidota > Sphingobacteriia > Sphingobacteriales > Sphingobacteriaceae > Pedobacter > Pedobacter suwonensis. The sequence continues at coordinate 60,965 of NZ_CP031708.1, forward strand.
CTCTTGGCGCCTCCTCAAATGCATATTTCAACTTCATTAAAGTAGCTAAAACATAAGTAGTAGTTTTTCCTGAGCCCTCTGGTCCAACCGCTATAACATCCTGACCACCTAATATACGCGACATCGTTCTGGTCTGGATTTCTTTTGGTGTTAAAAATCCCGCATCCGTCATGGCCGCTACAAGTGGTTTGCTAAGTTTCAATTTATCTAAAGACACAATTACTATTTTAATGTTTGAAATGCAAATATCCTTAAAATAATTATCTTTTCTGAAATTGAATTCAAAGGGATGTAAAAGCGCCTGTTAAAATATGCTTACACCTCGCTTATTTCAGCAAAATAGCAGCTTTTTTAGTTCAGAAATCAACTTCAATAGATATTTTATACATAGTAAAATTTTTATTATTCTGTAAATGAGGTAATTGAATCTGTTTTAAAATAAATAACTACAAAACCTATAGATATTATATGCTAATTTATATATTTGTCTAAATCTAAGTGTTACATTGTTGAACGATTAATATTATAAATCATGTCGATTTATTTTCAATACCCTGCTATAGATGAATATCCTCAATTGCTTGATTCTTTGCAAACAGAAGCAAAAAAAATAGAAATTGATCAGGATGAAGATAATTTAAATAGAGAACAGATTTTGGCGCTAAGAGATTATTTAACACTAAAGCAATTGTAAAAACACGGCCAGTTGACCGATTGGAAGGTGGAGTTTCATAAACTCTTTATAGTGGTTCGAATCCATTACTAGGCCGCAAAGTGTATCTCATAGCACTTTATCCTGATTCTGCTCAATCAGGTAAGATTTGGTTATCTTATATTTGTTTTGTTGTTAGCAAGGCTATTCGCGATGAATAGCCTTACTTTTTATTAGACGCTGTTACCCTACGTGCAACGAAGAATCTTGACCAATTTAGCACGATTGCTTGTTTTTAGAAGCGCAGTTTCAGTGCTGTTGGCAGAGGTTTGGTCCTGCTGTACACTTCAATCTTTTTGGGAAAATTAAGAAAAGACAACACGTCTTTGCCAAAAAGGATTTCCGTTTCCATCAGGGCTATACAGCAGGTATAGTGGTTTAAAATTATTTGGGACGGAATCAAATTGTTAGATATGCAAAATAAATGAGTTGGTAAAAGATTTTATGTATTGTTCTACGCGGCAAATATTTTTAAAATCTCAAAACATTTTATTTCAAATGCGGTTATTTATATAATTCACATTATACTAATCTTTTACAGATTAATTTGTTTGGTTTAAAAAAGGGATTTATGGATATAAATCCCTTTTCTTTTATGCAATTAATTTTAACTCTATATTTAGCCGTATTAATTCCACTATCTGTTTTAGATGAATAGAAAACATTTCCTTTCTTCGTTTATTGCATCAGCTACGATGTTGCCCGCCTTTAGCGCTTTAGCTATGGAAAGCGAAAGTTCGGCATTTAAAATCCCGCCCTATTTAAAACCTGGAGATACTATCGGAATAACCAGTCCGGCGGGATACATTACCCTGGAACAGATTCAGTCTGCGATTTTGCAGATGCAGGGTTGGGGATTTAACATTAAGGTAGGCGAAACCATCGGCAAGCGTGATTTTACCTACGGCGGAACAGATGAAGAAAGGCTGGCTGATTTCCAGAAAATGCTAAATGATCCCGATATTAAAGCCATTATGTGTGCGCGTGGCGGTTATGGTTTTATACGCATTATTGATCAGCTTGATTTTTCCTTTTTTAAAAGAAATCCTAAATGGATTATTGGTTTCAGCGATATTACTGTACTACATTGCCATCTGGCCAAAAAATTTGGCATTGCTTCGATCCATGCCAAAATGTGCAACAGTTTTCCGGATGATTGGGCTAAAGCTGAACCTATACAGATAGAAACAATCCTCTCCATAAAGAATGCTTTGACAGGTGAAGAATTGGGTTATACTGCTCCGGTAAATAGCAATAACCGTTTTGGGAATACGGATGCAATATTGGTTGGCGGGAACCTGAGCATTATTGAAACACTTGCCGGCAGCTCATCAGACTTAGATACTAAAGATAAAATTTTATTTATAGAAGATACCGGCGAATACCTGTACAGCATCGATAGGATGTTGTGGAACTTAAAACGTAGCGGCAAACTTAAACACCTGAAGGGACTGATTGTGGGTGGGTTTAAAGTGAAACCAGACGATGCAGGCGAAGAATTTGGAAAAAATATTTATGATATCGTACTGGAGAAAGTAAAAGAATATTCCTACCCGGTGGCATTTGATTTTCCTGTTGGTCACCAACGCAATAACTTTGCACTCAAATGTGGTGCAAATCATACGCTTATGGTAAATGAAAACGGCTCGGCCTTGCGCACGATTTAATTTTTTTATATAACTTTTTGTCCTTCTGAAAGTTATGATGAACCTAAGAACGGTAGATTTAATTCTTTAAGTAAGAATACGCTTTTAAACGAGCAATAGAAAACTTAAATTTTGCTATAATGTAAAGATTCTTCGTTCATACCTTTGAAACAATCCAATAATGTGGTCGTCATTCTCGCGCATGCGGGAATCTTAAAACGGCTTGCATTAAGATTCCCAATCAAGTTGGGAATGACGATCTTTCAAGTGATATTATCAACTTGAAATTTATCTAACAATAATATCGATTTACACGCAAAAAGATATCATTAGAATGACAGGATATAGGTACTAAGCCGTTTTCACTTCATCCTCGCTATAATCCTTGATATCAGTAATGTAACCGTTAATCAAGAGAAAATCGAACAATGGTTTGGCTTCTGGTGTAATCGGCATATTCTCCGTTGTAATGACCTGATTGGTTTTTTTGTCGAGAAAAGGGTAAGCAAATAACCGCACATTGGTATTAAACATGTCGTTTACGTAACTCAACAGTTGACCGGAATAATTTTCGCCACTGAAGTTTTTAGCATTGAATACGAACTTTAAGTTGTTGATGTTTGTAGCTAAGCCAACACTTTTTGGCTTACACCGTGCCAGGTATTTGGCAAGTCGGTTATGACGGGTAAAATTAGAAACAATCACCGTGTTTCCGGTATCGCACATCTCCTGGGTACGTTTAGCTACTGTTTCTAAATCGATATCATCAGGTGTTTCCTGTGCATCTGTTAAAACATTGGTTGCCAAAACTTCAATCATTACAGCAAGATTTCCCTCCTCTACTTTATTGGTACGTTTAAACTGCTCGGTAGCTTTGTTAAACAGGTTAAAGTTAGGCAATGATTTTTGCCCGTATTTAGTCCGTAAAATCATGATATCTTTCTTGTACAAAAGGTCCTTGGCCTGTCGTGGATGCGCATCAGCATCGAAAATGGCAGCAGCCGAGAAATCTTTCATAATCATGTACAGATTGAGTAAGATATTATCTACTCCAGGAAATGCTGGTCCTTTAACCGAAATCAAATCAATTTCTACTGATCCGATGGTTAAATTGTCAGCCAGCGATTCTACCATAATCTTAGGATCCTTGTTATAATAGAAAGCTGCATAAAGCAAGTTTACGCCGATGATACCCAGCACGCGCTGTTGCATATTTACATCAGTATCTAACAAGCGGACATGAAAGAATATTTCATTAGGGAAGCCCCCGGCTCATTTTGGAACCTGATTCCAACCCAGCCGTGGGGTTCGTTGGTACGTTTATAATTCAAAGTAGTTACGGTATCAGCAAAAGCAAAAAAGGTGCGGCTTTCGTACTTTTCGCCTGATAAACGCTCATTAAGCAATCCAAATTCATGGTCAAGCATCTGTAAAAGCCTGTTTTGACTAACGTACCGTCCATTTGCTTCTGCTCCATAAATAGCATCACTAAAAGTCATATCGTAGGCCGACATGGTTTTTGCTACTGTTCCAGATGCAGCTCCGGCATTAAAAAATTTCTTGAAACTTCCTGTCCAGCACCAATTTCAGCAAAAGTGCCGTAAATTCTTGGGTCAAGATTTATTTTGAGTGCTTTGCGTTTCGTATCCAGAATTTCTCTTTCCATACCGCGAAAATACAAAAAATTGAGGTTAAGCTAATTTTAAGTATGTAACTTAAAATCGATCTAAATACCTAGCGACTCCAAGGTCAATACCTAGAGCCATTTAGATTGAAATCTTGCAGAATGCAGAATCTGATTCCGTTGTCAACTAGATAGATTTCTCCACTTCGGTCGAAATGGACGATCCGTATAAAAAATAAGGTTAATGCCATCCGGCATTAACCTCATAAAACCTAAACCTAAACTTAATGATTACGAAATCTGCATCAGTCACCAATCAACTTCATCTTTAACCCTACTGATGCAGGTTTCATAATACTTAAAAAGTAAACTATTATGAAAAATCCTCTTCCGAGAATGCTTTATTACGATACTACAATTTCTCTGTGCTGTAATTTCGCTGTATCTTTTTTGCTGATGTTGATCGATAAAATGCCATCTTTATATTCGGCTGTGATTTTATCCCCATCAGCAGTATCAGGTAAATTAAATGATCTGGCAAATGAGCTGTAATCAAATTCTTTACGGGTAAAATCTTTAGCTACCTGGTTTTCATCTTTTTTTACTTCCGCCCAAACAGAAAGCGTGTCTTTTTTTAAATTGATTTGAAAGTCTTCTTTTTTCAATCCCGGGGCAGCCAGCTCAATTACATATGCCGCCTCATTTTCATGAATATTCACATTCGGTGATTTATCAACCATTTTGTTTTTACTTACAGCGTCGCTAAACAATGAGTCAAAAACATTGTTAAAGTAAGGAGCAGTGTTACGGGTTCTGTTGTTAAAATTTACAAGTGTCATATCGCTTATTCTTTATTTTTTCTAATTTTTAAATTGATAATTCATTCTATTCAACTTATATACCAATCCAGATATTTATGATTTTTAAGACATTTTGGCAAAATAAATCGAAATCAAAAGACAAATTGACAGAAATTAAGGCTTTTTCAGACAAATTCAATTATAAAACAAATATTCATCTGCGCTTTGTTGATTTTGATATGATGGGGCATGTAAACAATTCTGTTTACTTCACCTATCTGGAGATCGCCAGAACTAAATACTGGGAAGAAATTATTAAATGGAATTGGAAAAAGACGGGGATAGTGATTGCGCACGCAGAATTAGACTATATTTTACCCATCGTAATGAACGATAAAATTGCTGTCCACGTGAAAACATCAAGGATTGGTAATACAAGCTTCGATCTTGAGTACCAGATTGTAAAGCTGAAGGGAAGTGAAGAAGTAATCTGCAGTAAAGGAAAAACAGTTTGTATAGCCGTTGACTATGCCACAGGTAAACCTACGGCAATTCCTGAAGAAGAAAAACAAAAAATGCTGTGTTTTGAGCAATTGAGTAGTCAATAATCATCCTGCTGGACTTGTTTCACTGAGTTATAGACTCAGGTTATTAATGAGTCCGTAGAGTTGCTGTGCTTAACTCTACGGACAGAAAGGTATAAACTCACAGAAAGGTATAAACTCAGGTTTATTGATGAGTCCGTAGAGCCGCTGTGCTTAACTCTACGGACAGAAAGGGGTTTTTACTGAGTTATAAACTCAGTTTTATTCATCAATCCGTAGAGCCGCCGTGCTTAACTCTACGGATAGAAAGGGATGCCGTGAAACAAGTTCAGGGTAACGGATAAATAAATCAATCTGGCATAATCTTTCCCGGATTTAATATTCCATTAGGATCGAAAACATTTTTAATTCCCCTCATTAAATTAAGGTGTATTTCTGAGTACTTTATGGGCATAAATTCTTTCTGAACCAGGCCAATGCCATGTTCTCCTGAAAGGGTGCCGCCTAAAGCGGTGGTGAGTTCAAATATCTCAGCGATACCCGATTTGAGTTTGTTTTTCCAGTCCTCGTCACTCATCCCTGCCTTAATAATGTTTACGTGCAGATTTCCATCGCCCGCGTGTCCGTAACAAACACTTTCAAATCCATATCTGGCGCCAATCTCTTTAATACCACTTACGAGTTTAGGTAAAGCCGCGCGGGGAACGACGGTATCTTCTTCCTTATAAACCGAATTAGATTTAACTGATTCGGCCATTGTTCTGCGCATCCGCCACAATTCCTCTTTTTGAGCAGCTGTATCAGCAAATAAAACTTCCGTACAGTGGTGTTCTTCTAAAACGATGTTGGTTTTCTCGCAATTTTTAAAAATATCATCCAGGTCATCGCCATCAAATTCAATCATCAATAAAGCAGCCACATCATCTTTCAAATCAAATTTAATATCATCAAATTTGATTACCCATTCTACGCCTTTCCGCTCCATAAACTCAAGGGCTGATGGTGTTACGCCGGCCCTGAAAATGGCTGAAACTGCAGCACAGGCAGCTTCGTTAGTGCTAAAAGATCCCATCATTAAAACCGATTGACCAGGCTTAGGCAATAGCTTGGTTACGATTTTAGTCACCACACCTAAGGTGCCTTCCGAGCCGATCATCAATTGCGTTAAATTATATCCTGAAGCATATTTCAAGGTATTTGCTCCTGTCCAGAAGATATCGCCGTTGGGCAACACCACTTCCAGATTTAAAATGTATTCGCGTATGGTGCCATATTTTACTACTCTTGGGCCACCGGAGCCGTGCGCCACATTACCTCCAATAAAACAAGATCCTTTACTGCTGGGATCAACCGGGTACAAGAGGCCTTTTTCTGCTACTGCATTAATAAATTCTTCGGTAATTACCCCGGGCTCAACAGTTGCCTGTAAGTTTTCGGTATCAATATCCAGAATAGCCTTAAACTTTTCCATTGATAGCGAAACCCCGCCATAAATGGGCAAGGCAGCGCCACTTAAGCCTGTTCCACCTCCACGCGGTGTAACCGGAACATGATGGGCATTGCAGATTTTCAATAAGGCCGAAACCTCTTCCGGCGTAGTGGGCTTAACCACCACCTCCGGCTGATAGCGTAAATCTTCAGTTTCATCATGGCTATATTTTTCGAGGTTTTCGGTGTCTGTGAAAACTTTATCGGCACCAATTGCTGAGGTGATAGCTGCTAAAATTTCGTTATTTATAGGGGTAAAATTCATTTTAATTTGTTGCTGAATAACTAAGTTGAACAAAAGAATGGCCGATCTGTCCGGGCATTGGCGGATGAAGCTTTTTTATGCCTACGTCAATCTTTTCTACAAAGGGGTATTTTTCAATTACTTTTGAGATGATATTATTCAAAACGGTTTCTAATAGCTTTTGGGTATTTTTCATCTCCGCAATAATAATATTGTTCAAATCTTCGTAATTAACGGTCTGCACTAGTTCGTCATCAAAACCCCTTGGCGTAAATTCGGTTGTTAAATCGATAATAAAATGATTTCCAGTCAGTTGCTCTTCAGGGTAATAACCATGCAAAGCAAAACATTTCACATCTTTTAAAGCTACAGTTTGTTTGAAATGGCTCATGTATGTTCTTTAAGCTGTAAAATTAAATTTTTATTCATGAATTTAATGCCCATTACCGTAAATTGTTACCTTTGAAATGAACGCGGTTTTTTAACCAGATAATACAAAATTACATGAGCAAATCAGTGAAAAAAGACCTGTATGAGGCGCCAGACTATTATTTATTAGATGAATTAGTAACCGATGAACACAAATTAATCCGTGCTACGGCCAGAGATTGGGTAAAAAAGGAAGTAAGCCCTATTATTGAGGATTATGCTCAAAAGGCAGAATTCCCTAAACATTTAATAAAAGGATTGGCCGATATCGGTGCTTTCGGACCTACCATTCCGGTTGAGTATGGTGGTGCCGGACTGGATTATACTGCTTATGGAATTCTGATGCAGGAAATAGAACGGGGCGATTCGGGCATCCGCTCTACCGCATCTGTTCAGGGTTCGTTGGTGATGTACCCTATTTATGCCTATGGAACTGAAGAACAGCGCAAAAAGTACCTTCCTAAATTGGCCAGTGGTGAAATGATGGGCTGTTTTGGCTTAACGGAACCGGATCATGGCTCCAATCCGGGCGGCATGGTTACCCATATTAAAGATGCCGGAAGTCACTATATTTTAAACGGTGCAAAAATGTGGATCAGTAATGCCCCCTTTGCCGATATTGCTGTGGTTTGGGCAAAAGATGAATCAGGCAAAATCAGAGGAATGGTGATAGAACGTGGAATGGAAGGTTTTTCTACACCAGAGACCCATAATAAATGGAGTTTACGCGCATCGGCAACCGGTGAGCTTGTTTTTGATAATGTTAAAGTGCCAAAGGAGAATGTTTTTCCTGAGATCAGCGGATTAAAAGGTCCGTTGGGTTGCTTAAACCAGGCACGTTATGGTATTGCCTGGGGTGCTTTGGGCGCAGCAATGGACTGTTATGATACTGCTTTGCGCTACTCGAAAGAGCGTATTCAATTTGGAAAGCCGATCGGTGGTTTCCAGCTGCAACAAAAAAAACTGGCCGAAATGGTAACCGAAATTACGAAAGGTCAGCTGTTGGTTTGGCGTTTGGGTGTACTTAAAAGCGAAAACAGGGCTACAGCCGAACAAATATCTATGGCGAAAAGAAATAGTGTAGAAATTGCCCTGGATATTGCCCGTAACGCACGCCAAATGCTTGGTGGAATGGGTATTACCGGCGAATACTCTATTATGCGTCATATGATGAACTTAGAATCTGTAGTTACTTATGAAGGTACACATGACATACACCTATTGATCACGGGCATGGATGTGACCGGCTTGAATGCCTTTAAGTAAGAAAGGATTAAAAAGATTTTAAAATTTTAATGATAAGGAATACCAGATCAGATACATGGATATTTAAGATTTAACTTGTCGAATAACTTTTAAAAGAGAAGCTGAAAAGAAATTTTGATGAGGGCTTGATTTTTGGAAAAAGCCCTACCCTTTGTTATTAATAATCTATTAACTTTAGAGCTTAAGGCGCACAAATTTAGAAAACTATCATCCGGCAGAGGCTAAAAATTTTATTGTAGCTTATAATTTCAATGTCGGATTATTGATTAATTTTGGCGCAATAAGTCTCCAGTTTAAAAAGATTTACAATACTGGAATGAATATAGATCAGGATTGAACAAAGTCTAATGATTGGGATGATACTATATACTTAATCTTAACGAATAAATAATCGGATTTGATTTTCCTGAGCTTTGATCATTAAAATCATTAAATCCTAAAAATAATGATACAGAATGGACTTTAAAAAATATACCTACATACCTGCCCCACCCGAAGAAGTTTATTTAGCGCTGACCAAGGATATCAGCATAAAATTATGGACCGGTGCCGAAGTGGAGTTTGAAGAAGTACCCGGAACCGAATTTTCTTTCTGGGATGGCGATATTACCGGTAAAAACATCGAATTTGTTTATGGAAAGCAGATTGTACAACAATGGTATTTTGGAGAAGAAAATGAACCATCCATCGTAATCATTAAACTGCACGAAGATAAAAAAGGAACATCACTTGAATTTAGGCAAACCAATATTCCTGATGAGGATTATAAAGATTTTACGGAAGGAATTCAGGAGTATTTTTTAGGTGGTCTGGTCGATTTTTTTGAGGAGTAACAATAGCATCAATGAAAGCTCCAATTAATACTCTCCTTTTTTCTTTTTTGCTAATTGTCTTTTTATCAAGTTCCTGCAGAACCTACCTAAGCCCAGCTTTACCTGGAAATAATATGGGTTATCTGCCACGTCAGATGGAGGCCGATAGCATTAAATCGTTAACACATGCATCAGCCAGTTATGCCGGGGCGTCCTCTCCTGGAAATGGTAGCGTTTCATTTAAAATGGGTATGTTAAACATTAACCGTGCGCATACTTTTAAGGGGTTTAATGTTGCTTATGGTGTGTTGGGTTATTTAGGAAATGCTGAACATCTTTATTCAAATAATAGGAATGATGCTAATGGCGATTACCCGCCCGCTTTTAACAAAAAAATGTACGGTTTTGGTTTAAGAACTTCTGTCGGTTTCCACAGTACTTCCATAAATGGAAATACCGATTTCAGATTTATAAACTGGGAAAACGCACTAAGTACCGAAAATGGAGCATATGCTGATTTCAGGGATGAAATTTATAATGGTAAAGTTTACAATTATGCGGGTGTTTCAAACAGGAAAAGATTTTGGACAACCGGACTTTCAACCGAGGTAATTTTCAGGGCCAGGCGCAACCATGATATCAAACACGCTTTCAGGCTGTTCATTGGTGGAACTCCGGGACTGGCCAACAGTTTTAAATACGGCCAACTCGCAGATCTTGATAAAGTAATCAACAGTTCCTCTGCATGGAATTTTAACTACTTTTTAAGCGTAAAAAGATTTACACTTTCACTTGAAATAGCGGAAAATATAAATCTCGCCAGTAAGATTTCTCTTGGGTATAAATTACAATAAAAACATATCAATGCCAGAGCTGTTCTAATATAAATTAAAAGCAATATTATGAACAGAACATTAGGAATTGTATTGATTGTTGTGGGCATTGCCATGCTCATCTGGACTGGTTTCTCTTATACTAAAAAAGAAAAAATTGTGGATGCAGGTCCCATTCAAATATCAGCAGATAAAGAAAAATCTGTAAACTGGCCTCCGTATGCCGGTGGTATTATTTTAATAGCGGGTGTAATTGTTTTTGCGACTTCGAAGAACAAGAAATAATATTGAAAATCCTTTCTGGCTATTATTTTAATTGAGTTAAATTATAATCTGGTTGAGCCGGTTAATACATTCAATAATATATTGATTTTCAATTGCTTGTAATTTATAAATTGTATTTATGCAATTGATTAACTCAGTGCTGTTGCAACCGGGGATAAGCCGAAACCCCGTAACCACCTGGACAAAATATTGCGGGCAAAACCAGGGTAAACAATGTGGTTTTTGGCACTAACTACGAGCAAAGCAAAAAATTTTAGCCTACATTGCAGAGGTGAAGACGATTTCAGATAGTAAAATCGTTATTGCATGAATGTTTTTTCAAAAAAAATCGTCATCTCGACTGAAACGCAGTGGAATGGAGAGATCTATCAAATAGATTTCTCAACTTTGCTGCACTTCGCTCGAAATGACGAGTTTTTAAAAATCTATATCTCGTAACTATATACCGATCTTATCGCATCCCTGAGGTTATATTTTGATGCCATCACTTCTCCGTAAGCACCCGCACTTCTGATAGCAAAAATATCCCCTCTAAACGATTCGGGTTGTTCTACCTCTTTGCCAAAACAATCGGTACTCTCACAAATTGGACCGACGATATCGTATTTTACGACTTCGGACTCTGGGCTCCGGACTCCGGACTGACTAAGATTCTCTATTTTATGATAAGCCTGATACAATGCGGGACGCATCAGTTCGGTCATCCCTGCATCTAAAACAACAAAGTTTTTCTTCTTTCCGTTTTTAATATATAGTACACGGGTAATTAATGATGCTGATTGACCAACCAAAGCCCTGCCCAGTTCAAAATGCACTTCCTGACCAGGTTTAATGGTTAAGAATTCATTGAAAATTTTAAAGTAAGATCCGAAATCAGGAATTTGATGATCGGGATTGTGGTAGTCGATCCCTAAACCTCCACCTACATTCAATACCTGAAGTTTAAATCCCTTATCTTCAAACCATGCGGCAAATTCATTTACACGAACGCAAAGGTTTTTATATACATCCAGATTGGTAATCTGCGAGCCGATGTGAAAATGAATACCGATAAACTTAAGGTTTTCTGAAGCTTTTAGGGCATCGGCACATTCAGGTAAATCCCATGAATTGATCCCGAATTTATTTTCATCTAAACCTGTTGTAATATTATGATGGGTATGTGCATCAACATTTGGATTAATGCGGATGGCAACCTGAGCGGTTTTACCTTTTTTAGCCGCCAGTTCATTTAATACCGCTAATTCCTGGATAGATTCTACATTAAAGCAGAAGATATCAAGATCCAGGGCCTCATTAATTTCTTTGTCAGATTTACCCACGCCGGCAAAAACAATTTTTTTATTGTCGAAACCAACCTCTACTGCTCTTTTAACCTCGCCGGCACTCACACAATCTGCACCGAAACCAATTTCTTTGATCTGTTTTAACACTACAGGATTGAAATTTGCCTTTAATGCATAATGGATGTGAAATTGATAAGGAGCTGCTGCATCTGCACAAGTTTGCAGGGTTTTTTGCAACAGATCGGTATCATAGTAGTAAAAAGGCGTTTCAATATTGTTAAACTTTGATATATCTTTATCGGCGAACATGTTCAAATTCCTTGTTATAATTTTAATTTTATTCTTTGCGCTAATTTATTTGGGTAACTACCTCGATTTAAAGCATGGAAGAATTACCCGGAAACAATACAATGGGAAAATCCGATTTTTTATCGTATTGCTATTATTGTTACTGTTTCTTTTATTTATAAAAAAATGAAGATAGCGGCCGCCATATTTATTGTTCTTATTCTTTCTGCAGGATTATTTAATTCTTACAAAAAATATAAAAACGGTTTGTTACCAGCAAACTTTCTGGCTTTTCATTGCCTTGTCGGCTTGCTGGTTGTAATCGGCGCCTTTTTCTTATTATTCGAATAACCTGTTGTGTAAGCTTCTCAAAGCCTCTGTTTTATATTCGCTTAAAATTAAAAGCGAAACGTTATAGTTACTTCCACCATAAGAAATCATACGGATCGGAATGTGTTTTAATCCTTCTAAAACCCTACTGGCGAAACCGTGTTTCTCTGAACCGAAATCTCCCACTACACATACAATACTGTGATTGGTATCTACTTCAACAGTTCCAAAACTTTCCAGTTCTTCAATAATCTGTGGCAAATGCGCGGTTTCATCAATGGTTAAAGATACGGCAACCTCAGAAGTGGTAATCATATCAATCGGTGTTTTGTAACGTTCAAAAACCTCAAAAACCCTGCGTAAGAAACCATAGGCCAGCAACATCCGGCTGGATTGGATGCGGATTGCCGTAATACCATCTTTAGCGGCTATTGATTTAATTTTACCCTTTTCGCTATTATGGGTAATTAAAGTGCCGGCAGCAGAAGGTTCCATGGTATTCAGCAAACGAACCGGTATCTTATATTTCTGTGCAGGAAAAACAGATTGAGGGTGTAAAATTTTAGCCCCAAAATAAGCCAGCTCAGCTGCTTCATCAAATGATAACTGCGCAATTGGTTTGGTTCCTTTAACAATACGAGGATCGTTATTATGCATCCCGTCTATATCTGTCCAGATCTGAACTTCTTCGGCCATAATTGCCGCGCCTAATAAAGATGCGGTATAATCACTACCGCCACGGCGCAGGTTATCAACTTCACCAAAACTGTTGCGACAGATGTAACCTTGTGTAATGAAGAGTTTATTGTCTTTATGTTGTTCCAGCAACGGCATTAAGTGCTTTGTGGTAAACGGAATGTCAGGTTCATTATCCTCATCCGTTTTCATAAAATCCAAAGCAGGCAATAGTACAGACGGTACGCCGATGGATTTTAAATAAATATGGTATAAAGTGGTTGATAAAAGCTCCCCTTGTGCCAATACCACTTTCTCTTCAATCGATGTGAAAATATCATTGGCTAAACCTGCCAAAAAGTTGAAGTGATAATCGATTACTTCATTGCCTTGTTCCTGAAATTCGGCAGCAGGCAATAACTCAATCACAAACGTTTTATATTTTTGATACAGGTTTTCTACGGCTTCGCTTCCCTTCTTTTTGTCGCCAGCTAAAAAATGAGTTGCAATTTCTACTAAACTATTTGTAGTTCCAGACACGGCTGATAAAACTACAATCTGCTCTTCATTTGGATTAATGATATCCAACAATTTCGTCATGCGCTCAGGACTACCTACAGAAGTACCCCCAAATTTTAATATTTTCATTTACTTGCTAATGGTTTTAAAAGGTAACGAAACGTTCAGTTTTTTTATCCCAGTGCTTGGTTTAAAAGTTTATGATGATTTCGTTTATTTATAAACTGTTTCTAATCCATGATTATGCGAGGAGAACCTTAGTGATTTTGCAACGATTATGAAAAAAGTTAAAATCGCCTCACATTAATAATGGATTTTCTTTATTATTGTATCGGGGCGTGAAATTAAACAAAAGCAGCTTAAAAGCAACACCCTCAACAAAATAAAATTTGGATGAATTGAAATAAATATCTTCAAACCAAACCTCATCCATTAAAATTTGTTCATCACGAGATATTAAACTAAAAAAAACAGCTCAATGCAGGCAATTGACCAATCAACGCAAGCCACCATTAATCAATGGTTAAATGGAAATTATGATGAAGATACCAAGGCTGAAATCCAGTCCCTTGTAGATAAAAATGCAACAACCGAACTAACTGATGCATTTTACAGAAGTTTGGAGTTCGGAACTGGCGGTTTACGTGGTATTATGGGTGCAGGTTCTAACCGTATAAACAAATACACCATAGGAACGGCTACACAGGGATTAGCCAACTACCTAAACAATAAATATCCAAACGAACAGATCAAAGTAGCGATTGCGCACGATAGTCGCAATAATTCGGATTACTTTGCAAAAATCACTGCCGATGTGTTCTCGGCCAATGGCATATACGTATATTTCTTCTCTGGATTAAGACCAACGCCAGAGCTTTCTTTTGCTGTACGTCATTTTGGTTGCAAAAGTGGTGTAATGTTAACGGCATCGCATAACCCAAAAGAGTATAATGGTTACAAAGCTTACGGTGCTGATGGAGGTCAGTTTACTTCTCCCGATGATAAATTGGTGATTGATGAAGTAAATAAAATTAAAAGCATAGATGAAGTAAAATTTGATCGCGTTGATGCAAACATTCAATTGATTGGTGAGGAGGTTGATCAGTTATATCTGGATGGCATTACAGCACTTTCAATTTCCCCTGATGCGATTAAAAGACAGCAGGATTTAAAAATTGTATACTCCCCTATTCATGGAACTGGAATTACATTGGTTCCTAAAGCTTTAGCGCAGTTTGGCTTTACGAACGTAACCATTGTTGAAGAGCAAAGTACGCCTGATGGTAATTTTCCAACTGTGGTGTATCCTAACCCGGAAGAAAAAGATGCATTGACTTTAGCGATGAACAAAGCTAAAGAAATAGATGCTGATTTAGTTCTGGCAACCGACCCTGATGCTGACCGCGTGGGTATTGCCGTAAAAAACAATAATGGCGAATGGGTATTGCTTAACGGTAACCAAACAGGCAGTTTGTTGATTAATTATTTGTTATCTGCATGGCAGGATAGCGGTAAATTGGATGGCAATCAGTTTATTGTAAAAACCATTGTAACCTCTAACCTGATCGAAGAAATTGCCAAAAAGAAAAATGTAACCTACTATAATACGTTAACCGGATTTAAATATATCGGACAGTTAATGACCGAACTTGAAGGCAAAAAGTATTTTATCGGTGGTGGTGAAGAAAGCTATGGCTACCTGATTGGTGATTTGGTACGCGATAAAGATGCTGTGGTTTCTGCCGCTTTCATTTCTGAAATGACGGCGTATTATAAAGATAAAGTTGCTAGTTTATACAATGCCCTGTTGGATATGTATGTAGAGTATGGTCTTTATAAAGAAGACCTGGTTTCGCTAACCAAAAAAGGTAAATCCGGTGCTGAAGAAATCAAAGCCATGATGGTTAAATTTAGAGAAAATCCGCCTGCAACTTTGGGTGGTTCTAAAGTATCGGTATTAAAAGATTATGAATTAGGACAGGAAACAGATTTATCAACGGGAAAGATAACCAAACTGGATTATCCTACCTCTGATGTTTTACAGTTTATTACTGAAGATGGCAGTATTGTTTCAGCCCGCCCGAGTGGTACAGAGCCTAAAATCAAATTCTATTGCAGTGTAAATGCACCTTTAGCCGATAGAAAAGATTTTGATTCGGTTAATGCAAAGCTTGAAGAGAAGATCAAAACGGTTATGGCCGATTTACAGGCATAATTTTAATACTTAATTATAGTTCTAGTTGTCACATCGAGCTTGCCGAAACGCCTTTTAAACATCCACAAGAGGTTCTTCGGCAAGCTACTATTGACATGATCTTTAGGTAGATCATCATCCGATAGCAATCGGATCTCGCGCATGCGGAAATCACCTACTACTGGTCTTAGCGTCTCGCTAAGACCTTATTATAAGGGACGGATTAGTACGGAGGATTTCGATCAATGCCATTTTACCTTATGTTTCCAATAGTAAGCGTTATAATTTTTATACTTCTCTTATATCGGGACTTGGTGATGTAAATTTATTTGTCAGAAGCCAGGAGACCTAGTCAGCAGGTATAAAGCCGACAATTTTGAACGCCGGACTTCTGAGGTTTTAGGTAATGAATAAGGCAAGAGTTCAAGAACTATTGCTGAAAGATATGATGCATATGTTCTGACCGCTCAAACTTCCTACTTTCGGACATCTGACCCAGGACTTTTCCAAACATTAAAGATCTAAATAAATACCTTGTATATTTACATCTTTAAAATAAGATCATGAATAAAATCACAATTTATTTAGCTACGTCCCTGCTAGCTGTTTCTATATTTTCGGCTTGTAAACAAGAAAGAAAGCTTCCATTTTATGGGGAACGCCATGCAGAAACCGTTAAAGATGCTGCAGGTGTGGAGAAAATTGACACCGTTTATCAAACCATTCCTGCCTGGTCTTTCCTGAACCAGGATAGTGTGATCACCACAAATAAAGCTACTGATGGAAAGGTTTATGTCGCCGATTTCTTTTTTACTTCCTGCACCACCATCTGCCCTACCATGCACCGCAATTTAATGACGGTTTACAATGATTTTAAGGCCAATCCAGATGTAATGTTTGTATCACACACGATTGATTTTAAATATGATAAGCCTCATGTTCTGAAAAAATATGCTCAGAAGTTAGGTGTTGATGGTCCTAAATGGTTATTTCTCTATGGCACCAAAGATAGCGTATATACCTTGGCCGAAAAGAACTACTTAGTTGCTGTTGGCGAAGACAGTACGGCTAAAGATGGTTATATCCACCAGGGTTATCTGGTTTTGATTGATAAAGACAGACGGATTCGCGGCGCTTATGATGGTACTAAATCAGACCAGGTAGCGCAATTGAAAAAAGATATTCCGGTTTTACTGGCAGAGTATAAAAAGTAATCATCAGTCTTCATCCCTATCCGTTAGGGATGAAGATTTTACAATAAACATCCATGCGTAAGTACATTATCAATGCACTCTTTTTTATCTCACTGGTTGCCATTATCGTTTCCTGCCAAAATCAGGAAACCATCGATCTGCAAAATTATATGTCGAATGGAAAAGATATCTATAAAACTAAATGTCAGAACTGCCATGGTGAAAATGGTGAAGGTTTGGGCCAGCTCGCTCCCCCGTTAACTGATTCTGTGTTTTTAAAGACAAATAAATCCCGTTTAGCGTGTTTCATTAAAAATGGAGTAAATGAATCATTAGTTGTTAACGGTAAAGAATACAAGGAAAAAATGCCTGCTTTTCCAGAACTGGCTGATATTGATGTGGCGCAGGTAATGGTTTACATTACCAATTCATTTGGCAATAAGCAGGGATTTGTGCCTTACTCGCAGGTTTCAACAGATTTGGAGAATTGCAAGTAAATATTATTACGTATATTTAAAGTGACAACGATAACTCTTCAAGTTCCAGATAGCTTAGGTAGGCATGAGCATGATACGGTACATTTTATCGCAGCAAAGCTGTATGAATCTGGAAAATTATCATTGGGTCAAGCTGCTGCTATGGCTGACTTATCTGTACGTATCTTTTCTGAATTACTTTCAGATTATGATGTTCGTTAATCAATTATTCTGTTTCAGAAATGTTAAAAGATGCAGGAAAAATATGAAATCGTAATCGCTGATACAACCTGTTTCATTTTATTGGAAAATATCGGAGAGCTTAATCTTTTAAAATCTCTTAGTCAACACAACTATAATCGCAAAGGAATTTGGTTCCCCTTTGCCGGATTGGATTGAAATCAGAACACCAAAAAACATTTCATTTCAAAATTCCCTGGATCTCGAGGCTGGTGAAGCAAGTGCTATTGCATTAGCAACAGAATCAGAAAGTTCTCTTCTCATTTTAGATGATAATAAGGGGAAAAAAGCAGCCGAACGGTTACAGCTTCTTTACACGGGTACCTTAGGCATAATTTTAAAGGCAAAAAATGTTGGTTTGATTACTTCAGTTAAACCTGTCTTTCAAAAAATACAAAGGACAAATTTTAGATTTTCTCAAAAGGTGCTAAATGAAATATATGCACTCGCTAATGAATAGTATTATGACTATTGTAATAAAAAACCCATCTTTGCGCAAAATGCAGGTTGTTCTATCGCTGTTCCGAATAAAATCGGAAGAGAGGAAAGTCCGGGCAACGCAGGGCATCCCGCTTTCTAACGGAAAGGGGTTCAGGAATGAAAACCTGGACCACGGATTAGTGCAACAGAAAATATACCGTCCCGGTTTTACATCGGGATAAGGGTGAAAACGTGCGGTAAGAGCGCACGAGCATTGCAGGCGACTGCAGTGGTTTGTAAACCCCGGGAGTTGAAAGACCAAATAGGCTAACATCCTGACTTACCGTCGGGATAAAGGGCTGCCCGTCCGATGTTAGTGGGTAGGTCGTTAGAGATAAACGGCAACGTTTATAGTAGATAAATGATAGAAATCCTGAGCAATCAGGAGACAGAACCCGGCTTATAGACCTGCATTTTTTTTACTCACTTAATAAAATGCGCTTGGCTTCGCCAAGTCTAGCGTCTTCCGCCTCACCTAATACAGGAAATTTCAAATCGAGGCTTTTTAATTTGTCTTCAATAATTTCGCTAATTGCCAGCCTGGCGAACCATTTTTTATCAGCAGGAATAATGTGCCAGGGCGATTCCGGTGTGCTGGTTTCGTTAATTGCACGTTCGTAGGCATTCATATATTGATCCCATAATGCCCTTTCTTCAATGTCTCCTGAAGAAAATTTCCAGTTTTTGGTGGGGTCATCAATACGTTCTAAAAAGCGTTTTTTTTGCTCATCCCGGCTTACATTTAAAAAAAACTTTAAAACAACTGTTCCATTGGCGGATAAATGTTCTTCGAAATTTTTAATACTCTTATAACGCTGTTGCCAAAAATTTTTGCTGATCTTTTTAACATCACTAAGGCCTGGTATATTTTCGTTTAAAATATATTCGGGATGCACCTTGCAAACCAATACATTTTCATAGTGGGAACGGTTATGGATCCCGATTCGTCCACGTTCAGGCAGCGCCTTATAATGTCGCCACAAAAAATCGTGCTCATATTCTTTTTGCGTAGGCGTTTTAAAGCTATAAACCTGACATCCCTGTGGGTTTAGCCCACTCATTACATGCTCAATAGCGCTATCTTTACCGGCAGCATCCATAGCCTGGAAAATAATCAGTACCGCATGTTTCGCGGAGGCATACAATTTTTCCTGTAAATGACTCAGCGATATTTTCGAGTTTACCAGGGCATCTTTCGCTTTTTCTTTGTTATAACCGCCTGTAAAATCAGTTTTATGGTTTTTTAAGGAAAATTTCTTATCTCCCCGTACAATTAAGCCTTTAAATTCGTTTTTCATCATTAAATTATTTCCAGGTAAACCGATGCGTAGATAATTTAAATATAGAACTAAAAAATAAGTAAATTAAATCCGTTAATTTGCATACAGAGTTTTTTATATTTAACGCCACAGCTTTTACCTTAAGATTATCTTATCCAATATGTTTAAAGAGATAAAAAACAAGTACTTACGTTATTTTGCCATAGTTTTATTTTTTATAATAATTTTCTTTTCCGCTCTGCAATTAAACTTTTTATGGTTGTTTGGCTATTCACCAAGTGTTCGGGATATTAAAGCACCTACGCTACGTGTGGGTTCTGAACTTTACACTGCAGACGGCAAACTAATTGGAAGATACTTTAAAGAGAACAGAACGCCTGTAAATTACAATGATATTGCACCGAGTGTAATACATGCGCTGGTTGCTACTGAAGATGTACGTTTTTATAAACATTGGGGAATTGATGTGCAGGCCGTAGGGCGGGCAGTTGCTGGCTTAGGGAAAGATGGTGGTGCCAGTACCATTACCCAGCAATTGGCCAAAAACCTCTACCGTACGCGTTACAATAAATCGCAGGGATTATTGATTAAGATACCTTTGGTGAGAACTTTGATTGTAAAGTTAAAGGAATGGATGACGGCGGTAAAATTAGAAGCCAACTATTCTAAAAACGATATCATTACCATGTATCTGAATACCGTTTCTTTCGGTAACAATGCTTACGGCATAAAAACGGCCAGTAGGATTTACTTTGATAAAGAAACCAAAGACCTGGCCACTACAGATGCAGCGATGCTTGTAGGGATGTTGAAAGGAACTACCTTATATAATCCAACCAAAAATCCTGAAAAAGCTTTGGAAAGAAGAAATGTAGTGTTGGCACAAATGAACAAGTACAACTACCTTAGCAAAGATAGTTTGACCCAATTATCAAAGGAGCCTGTTAAATTAAAGGAAGGTAAAATGCAGGATGGCAGCGACGGCGATTCTTATCTGAGGGCAGCTGTGGCAAAATATTTAGAGAAATGGTGTACTGATAATGGTTACGACCTGTATGAGGATGGACTAAAAATTTACACCACTATCGATTCAAAACTACAGAAATATGCTGAAGAAGCTGTTGCCGATCAGATGAGAATTTTGCAGCGCAGGTTTTACAGCGTTTGGGGCAATGAAGATCCATGGTACGATTCGGAAAAACACAAAGTTGATTATCCGGATAGAGCAATGAAAAACCTGCCGATTTATGCACTTTTGCAAAAAAAGTTCCCCAACCATCCGGATTCTGTTACGGCCTATTTCAATAAAAAGAAAAGGATGCAGGTTTTTACCTATAAAGGCGATCGTGATACTTTGTTCTCTACTCTGGATTCGATCCGTTATTACGGAAAAATCATGAATACCGGAATGATGACCATGGAGCCCGCAAGTGGAAAAATTAAAGTTTGGGTTGGTGGTATCGATCACAAATTCTTCAAATACGATCACGTTAATCAGGCTAAACGCCAGGCAGGTTCTACCTTTAAGCCATTTGCTTATTTAACAGCTTTAGAACAAGGGATGAGTCCTTGCGATAAATTTACCGATAAACCGGTTAAAATTGCTTATCAGGACAAAGGTGAAACCAAATATTGGGAACCGAAAAATGCCGATTATAGTGTTTCTTACCGTGAAATGAGTTTGCGCTGGGCAATGGCTAAATCGGTAAATACCATTACTGCACAGGTAACCGAAAAGGTGGGTTGGGATAATGTAGTTAAGTATGCACACGAATGCGGGATTGACAGCCATTTGGAGTCTGTACCTTCCGTAAGTTTAGGTTCGAATGATGTTACCGTTTACGAAATGGTAAAGGCTTATGCTACCTTTATGAATAAGGGGATTAAAACAGATCCCATTTTAGTGGAAAAAATTACCGATCAGGATAATAACCTGATTGACGAGTTTAAGCCTAAAACAAAAAGGGTTCTGTCAGAAGAAATCGCCTGGTTAATGACCTATATGTTCCGTGGTGGTATGGAAGAACCTGAAGGTACCTCACAGGCATTGTGGGAATGGCCAGACTTGTTCAGAAAAAATAATCAGATTGGCGGTAAAACAGGTACCTCATCCGATTATGTAGATGCCTGGTACATGGGCTTAACCAAAGATCTGGTAACCGGGGTTTGGGTGGGTTGCGACGAAAGAACCGCACACTTCAAAAATGGTGAACAGGGAGAAGGATCAAGAACGGCACTACCTATTTTTGCCAAGTTTATGGAAAAGGTATACCTCGACCCAAATTCAGGTTATACTTATGGCCCTTTTCCAAAAGCTACCGTTGATATTACCCGTACTTACAATTGTCCTAGTCCGAGAGTTGTTAGGGATACTACATCAACTGATAGTGTAGCTGTTGATTCTACTGATTTTACCGTCCCTACCGAATTGCCGGTTACTACTGAGCCTGTAAACAATGAACCTGAAGTTAAAAAAGAAGAAAAGAAGACAGATCCTGTTCAAAATCCCGTTACTCCTACCGTTCCACTTACCAGAAAAGAAGAACGTGAACTGAGAAGAAAACAACGTCAGGAAGAGAAGGAGAAAAAGAAAAACGAAGAAACTAATCAGCAATAGTTTGTTGGACAGAAATAACAAAAATAGTTTACCATACGTGTAAAATAGCGAGTATAATTTTAAAAAAGTGTTAAATTTTTAATACTCTTTTAAACAATTGCTACTTTTATTTCCAGAACTTTTTACCATTTCATTTTCATAATTTTTTGAACAGACATCACTAAAACCACATATATGAAAATAGGCTCTACTTTATTTAGGCGATATTCTCCTTTGTTGCTCCTGCTTATTCTTTCTTTTTCAGTTAAGGCCCAATACTTTGGACAAAATAAGGTTAGATATAAAAAACTCGACTTCAAAGTTTTACAAACGCCTCATTTTGAGATCTATTATTATATCAAGAACGATAAACTTTTAAAACGTTTTTCGCAGGAAGCCGAAACCTGGTACAAAATGCACCAGGAAGTTTTTAGAGATACTTTTTTAAAGAAAAATCCTATCATTCTATATAACAACCATCCCGATTTCCAGCAAACAACGGTACTTAACGGAGAAATTGGAATCGGTACCGGTGGGGTTACCGAGGCGTTAAAAAACCGTGTAATTATGCCTGTTATGGAGTTGAATAGCCAAACCAGACACGTTTTAGGCCATGAGCTGGTTCATGCTTTTCAATATCATTTGCTGTTAGAGAAAGATTCGATCAGTTTAGAAAACGTCGGACAAACGCCACTATGGATGGTTGAAGGGATGGCTGAGTATTTATCCATCGGAAAAAAAGATGCATTTACTTCCATGTGGATGCGCGATGCCATGTTGAACCGTGATATACCTTCGTTAAAAGATTTAACCAATTCCAATAAATATTTTCCTTACCGTTATGGTCAGGCATTTTGGACTTACATCGGTTCCCAATATGGCGATACCACCATTGTTCCGCTATTTAAGAATACGGCAAAATATGGTTATGAAAATGCCATAAGGTATACTTTCGGGTATGATGATAAAACATTATCGGGTTTATGGAAAAATTCCATTGATGCACATTATAAGCCGATGTTGAAAGCAGATAGTTCGCAGATTAAAATTACCGGTACAAAAATTATCGACAATAAAAATGCCGGCAATATGAACGTCGCCCCTGCCCTAAGTCCGGATGGAAAATATTTGGCATTTATGTCTGAGAAAGATCTTTTTGGTATAGATTTATTTCTCGCCGATGCCAAAACCGGTAAGATTATCAGAAAACTCAGCAGCCAGATCTCCAATGGGCATATTGATGATTTCAATTTTATAGAATCGGCTGGCGCATGGTCGCCGGATAGCAAACAATTTGCTTTTAGCATCTTCAGTCATGGTAAAAACCAGATGATGATTATCGATGTTTCAAACGGATCTACCATATCTCAAACGGCCATGGGGCAGGTACAACAGTTTGGTAATTTAACCTGGTCACCAAATGGAAAAGATATTGCTTTTTCAGGTATGGTTGAAGGGCAAAGTGATATCTTTTCTTATAATCTGGATACCAAAGCAGTAACTCAGATTACCAATGACGTTTATTCTGATTATGCCCCAAATTACTCGCCTGACGGTAAGAAACTGGTGTTTTCGTCTGATAGAGCAGCCATTCAGGCCAATACAATTAATGCCGTGCTGCCTATAAACCTTGCTGTTTATGATATTGCTACTAAAACGGTAAGTAATTTAGATGTTTTCCCTGGAGCTAACAACCTGAATGCCCAGTTCTCATCAAATAGCCAAAATATCTATTTTTTATCAAATAGAGATGGGTTTAGGAATTTGTATAAATACAACTTTGCTGATCATTCGGTTGATCAGTTAACCGATTATTTTACTGGAATTAGTGGGATTACCGAATTTTCTCCTGCCATTTCGGTATCGGCAACCGATGATATTGTTTATAGTTATTATCGCTATCAGCGTTATACCCTTTATAATGCTAAATTAAGCAGCTTTACAGCGAAAAGAATTGGTAATCACCAAGAAAATTTTGATGCTGCTATTCTTCCTCCAATGGAAAACATTGGCGTAAATATTATCAATTCTAATTTAAATAATTTCGACCGTTTCGAAAAAATAGTTGCCGATTCCATGAAAACGGTACCTTATAAACCAAAATTCAGGTTAGATTATTTAGCAAATAGCGGTGTTGGTGTTTCAACCAGTCGTTTTGGAACCGGCGTTGCTGGCGGAATTGTAGGCATGTTCAGCGATATTCTGGGTACCAATCAAATTATTGCCAATATTTCTGTAAATGGTGAAATTTACGATGCTGGTGGATTAGTTGGTTACATTAATCAGAAAAGCAGGATAAACTGGGGGGCAGCCGTTTCGCATATCCCTTACGTATCTGGTTTTAGGTCTTATGGCTATCAAAACATACCCACAGGAGATAATACTACCATTAATGCACTGGCAGACCGGACAGATATTATCAGGACCTTTGAAGATCAGTTTCAGGTTTTTGGGGCTTATCCATTTAGTAAAATACATCGTTTTGAGTTAGGCGGTTCATTTTCGCATTATGGCTATAGGATTGATCGATATAGCAATTACTATAACGCTGACGGTTACTACATTGGTTCAGATCGGAGCCGGATTTCTAACGATGTAGCTTCTAATGATTATGGAATTCCATTTAATTCTTTTACACTGTATCAATTAAATGCCGGATTTGTAGGTGATAATTCAATATTCGGTCTTACCGGTCCGCTTGATGGTTTCAGGTACCGTGTAAGCGGCGAAAAATATTTAGGCACTTACAACTTCGCCGGTGTAACAGCAGATCTCCGTAAATACTGGAGGGCTAAGCCGGTAACATTTGCGGTAAGGAGTTATAATACCTTAAGAATTGGTAAAGATGCAGACAGGCTTTACCCAATGTATGTCGGTTATCCCTATCTGATCAGGGGGTATGAATCAAACTCCATTTACAAAAGCACTTCTGCACAGTCTTCAGAATCTTTTGATATTAACCAGTTAACAGGAAGTAAAATAGCTGTTTTTAATTTCGAAGTACGACTGCCATTTACAGGGCCTAAAAAATTAACAGCTATACCTTCTAAGTTTTTATTCTCAGATTTGAATTTATTCTTCGATGCAGGATTGGCCTGGACGAATGATACCCAGGTAAAATTTAAAGGTGAACCAACTTATACAACTCAACCTGTTTTGGACGCAAATAAAAAACCGGTTGTTGATGAAAAGGGAAATCCGGTTACCTATCAGGCTACAACAGAGCGTGTGCCCGCTATGAGTGTCGGTATATCTTTAAGGGTTAATGTTTTTGGCTATTTTGTACTCGAACCTTATTACGCGATCCCTTTTCAAAGAAAAGATGTTAAAACCGGAGTATTCGGTTTAACGTTTGCGCCAGGTTGGTAAATTGAATTAGGAGGTCGATTTAATAATCGAATCAGTTAATCATCTGTTAGCCTTTAGATTATAAATATTAATTTTAGCTTGAACGATCAGGGGGACCAATCCTGATCATTCAAGCATTTTTATATTTATAGATCATGATTCATATTCAATCGGCAAGCGTTAAAGCTTAAACCTGGCTAAGAGAGGCTTGTAAATGAGAGTTTAACCTGATTGTTGATATTGCGGTGTAGCAGAATATTTTCGAAATCAAGACCAATGGTTAAATCAATCCAATCCGGATTACAGGACCTTACCAAACGTTCTTTTTGCATACGTGTAAAGCGGCTGATTGATTTAAAGCGTACCAAAGCCTGTGCTTCAGTTTTAAATTCCTCAAAATAAACCAAACGGGTTAATTGCTGACCGTTATCAAAAAACAAGTTTGGCATCTGTTTGTAGAAATCAAGGGTTTTGATCAAATCTGAACTCATGCCTACGTGCATACTTGTACGGTTTCTGTCGGTAACGATATAAACAAATTTTTTCATGATCTTATGTTTAAAATTTAAAACTAAACTATTTAGTATACTTTCTTGCAAATCAAAATAATATTACTAACTTTATGAGCATAAAATTACTAACTATTTTAGTAATTCCAAATTTATTTTAAAATTTATTTTTATGTCAAATATTTCAAATAATTTAAAGTACCTCAGGAAGAAAAAAGGCCATACACAGCAAAATTTCGCTGATATTATGGAAATTAAGAGATCGCTTATCGGGGCTTACGAGGAAGACCGGGCTGAACCTAAATATGATTTGCTAAAAAAAATAGCTGAATACTTTGATCTGACCATTGATGAATTCATTAATGAAAAAATATCTGACAGCTGGAAACCCAAGCCAAAAAGCCAGGGATCTAACCTTCGGGTGCTAAGCATTTCTGTAGATCAGAACGACCGCGAAAACATCGAATTGGTTCCGGTTAAAGCAAGTGCAGGTTATTTGAACGGGTTTTCAGATCCTCAATACATTAGCGATTTGCCCAAATTTCAACTTCCATTGCCTGCGTTAAGACAAGGTACTTTCAGGGCTTTTGAAATCATGGGCGATAGTATGTTACCGGTACAACCGGGAAGCATCATTATCGGTGAGTACCTCGATAACTGGAATGAAGTAAAAACCGGTGAAACCTATATTGTGATCAGTAAAAATGAAGGCGTGGTATATAAAAGAGCAGGTAACCGTTTCAGGGAAAATAAGGATTTGAAACTGATATCAGATAATAAAGTATATGACCCTTACACCATTGCAGCAGATGATATTCTGGAAATATGGAAAGCCAAGGCATATATATCTACATCATTACCCGAGCCTGCCCCAGATCCGACGATGGAAACACTCACCCAAATGATGGCGCAGATGCAGAAATCAATTTCTCAATTGAATAAGAATTAACATTTTTTTAACAAGTGCCAATTAAACTGTTTGTAATTTTTTATATCTATTGATTTAAAAACACATAAAAAAAACATAACATGAAAAAGGCAATTTTAACAGTGGCAATTGCGGTAATGGGTTTAACCGCTACATTTGCGCAAGACACAACAAAACACGCAAGACGGGCAATGCCTAAAATGACGGCTGAACAAAGAGCAGAAAAGGTGACCTCAAGATTGGAAAAACAGCTTAACCTGACCGCTGATCAAAAAAGTAAGATTTACGCTATTGAGTTGGAAAATGCAAAGAAATTGGAAGCCTGGAGATCTGCTGATAAAGGCGATATGAAAGGCAAGATGAAAGAACGTAAAGCAGCAATGGATGAGCAAAAATCTAAAATAGATGCTGTTTTAACTGCTGATCAGAAAACTAAAATGGATGCTTTCCGTGCAGAGGCGAAAGAACGAGTTGAGAAAATGAGAAAAAGCATGGGTACAAGAGGAAAAAGAGATAACGAACCTGTCGTTTCCAATCCTCCTGCACAAGGGTAAATAGTAAAGTAGTAATTAATTATATTTTGGAAAGCGTTTCGATTATTCGGGACGCTTTTTTTACTTTTGGGCGATGCGTAAAGTTGAACAGTTTATTAGCGGTAAGCTTCAGGAACGGAAAGATAAACTTTCGATCAGGAATTTATCGATAAACATCCCTCCTGTTGATTTTTGTTCCAACGATTATCTGGGTTTTGCCAGATCTGGTGAATTAAAGGATAGCATGAATATTACCCTCGCCTCCATGCCACATCACCTGAACGGCGCCGGTGGTTCAAGATTATTGAGCGGAAATACCAGGTTTACCGAAGATACAGAGCAGTTCATCGCCGATTTTCACCAGGCCGAAAGCGGATTGATCTTTAATTCAGGGTATGATGCCAATGTAGGGCTGTTATCCAGTGTACCACAACGGGGCGATACTATAATTACAGATGAGCTGATTCATGCAAGTATCATCGATGGCTGTAGGTTAAGCCATGCTACACGATTTAAATTTTATCATAACGATATAAACGATCTGGAAAGCAAACTGAAACTGGCAAAAGGAAACATATTCGTTGTGGTAGAAAGCGTTTATTCTATGGACGGGGATATAGCCCCTTTACCGGCGATATCAAATCTTTGTGAGCGGTATGATGCTAATCTGATTGTAGATGAAGCCCACTCCACCGGTATTTTTGGCGCAAAAGGTCAGGGATTAATCAATCACTTTAACTTAACTGACGGTGTATTTGCGCGTATTGTAACATTCGGTAAAGCACTGGGGGTACACGGAGCGGTCGTTTTAGGAAGTAAAAACCTTCGGCACTATCTTATTAATTTTGCCAGATCATTTATTTACACTACAGCTGCGCCCATTCATAATATCGTTGCGGTTAACTGCGCATATCAATATTTGCGTGAAATTGATCATCAGTTAATTCATCAAAAAATTACCGTATTCAGAAAAGCATTAAAGGAACATCATATTAAAGCACTTGATAGCGAAAGCACCATCCAGGGAGTTTTATTTTCATCAAATGAAGCAACCAAAAAATCCGCCGCCAGCTTACAAAGCAAAGGCTTTGATGTAAGGGCAATATTGAGTCCTACAGTAGCGCCAGGTAAAGAAAGGCTCCGGATCTGCCTTCATACGTATAATACCGACCAAGAAATTAAGTTACTGGTTAATTACCTTAAAGAATTAAATTAAATGAATAAATATTTTATTACCGGCATTGGGACAGGTATCGGAAAAACATTGGTTAGTGCTATTTTGACTGAAAAATTAAAAGCCGATTATTGGAAACCCATTCAGTCTGGAGATTTGGAAACCAGCGATAGCATAACAATAAATAGTTTAGTGAGTAATAGCCGTACCGTTATACATCCTGAAAGCTACAGATTAACACAGCCCCTATCACCACATTTATCCGCCAGATTAGATGGTATTGAAATAGACCTTAATCAAATTAATCTTCCTGAAACGAACAACAACTTAATTATTGAGGGTGCTGGCGGATTAATGGTACCTTTAAACGAAACGGAGCTGATTGTAGACCTGATCAAAAAACTGGAAGTAGAAGTAATATTGGTTTCACAAAATTATCTGGGCAGTATTAACCACACCTTACTATCGGTCAATTTACTCAGGCAATACGAAATTCCTGTTAAAGGAATCATTTTTAATGGTACTGAGAATGAAGAAACCGAAAGATATATCCTTCAATATACCAAAATAAAAAAGCTAGGTTACATACCTGGCTTAGATCAGATTGATAAAGCGCATATTGCTTCAGTCGGAGAAAATATAGTGATTTAATGATCAGCATTGGTCGAGATCTGTTCGATCTCGACCAATAAACATTTAATCTGCTATTAATCAGTAATCCCAACAAGCAATTATTTTGCCTGCACTAAAATATCCGGATAATCAGAAATAATTCCGTCTACCTGTAAAGCCTTTAGTTTCTGAATATCGGCCAGGGTATTTGCCGTCCATGGAATAATTTTGACACCATCTGCATGTGCCTTTTTAACCAGTTCTTCGTTTACCATTTGCCATAGCGGACTTAATATAAATGGTTTAAATCCCAGATCGGCAATATTTTCTTCATATGTTTTTTTATTGGCTACCAAAAAAGAAGTTTTAATTTTTGGGTATTTATCATGGATAATCTGAATTGTCCTTTTATCAAAAGATTGTATTACCACGAAATCTGAAATCTTTTTCTTGATGATTACATCCATCAAAAGCTTGACAAATTTATCCGGATCAGGATTGGTTACCCCATCACCACCTTGGCTGCACTTCGTTTCGATGTTATAGAAAAACTGTTTGCGTTTGTTATGTTTAATATCGTTTTGTACGGCGTCAATCAAATCAGAAAGTAAAGGTAAATGTGTCTTTATTTTCTGCTGTTGCGGGAATTGCGCAAAATATTTAGTGCCCAGGTCAAACTGTTTAATGTCGGCATAATCCATTCCAAAAATGCAGTATTTTCTGGCATCTGTTTCCGGAATATCTTTTCCATCAGGTGTAAGCATAAAAGCCGGGCTCAGGTAATCATCATGTGTAACCACCACCTTACCATCTTTGGAAATATGTGTATCCATTTCCAAAGTGGTAATGCCATCAATTTTCATTGCATTTAACATCGCCTCAATGCTGTTCTCTGGCATTAAACCCCGTCCACCCCGGTGTGCTTCGGCACTGAATGCCGGAAATTTAACTTCTTGGCCTTGCGATTTTATGGCCAATGAAGCCAGAAGAATAACTACTGCTGTTTTTTTAAGGTTCATATCAAAAAAGGAATTTTAAAAGGTCTTAGTAACTTAATTAGCTGTCGGATGGCAACATCCAACAGCACGATAATTAATTTTTAGTGGCGTCAGATGTTATCATCTGACGGGATTGATTAAAAAAAGATTCTAATTTAAAGAGGACTAATTGTCGGTACCGCTTTCCGGATGGCTGGCATGACGACTAAGCATCAGCTTCGGCTTCAAATTTTTCTCCAAAACGATCCGTGGCCACTACTTTTACCTTTTTAACCGATGGGCTAAAATGGGCTAAAAACAAATGGTCTGTAGACACTGGCTCAACAAATGGTCTGGGGTTTGGCAATTTATCACCCTGGTACAATTTTACCGATAAAGGATCGAATCCATCCTGAATGGCCAGAGCGCCCATCGCCTTTCCGTCTAAAAAGTATTCTACTTTCCATTCAGGATCATAATTCCAAACATTTGCGATTAGTCTTTTTTGATTGGTAAGCGTATCTACGTAGATACTCAACTGTTTTTTACGGTCTTCACCGGTTGACTTATAATACCATTTCAACGCCGTTCCATCTACCTCATAAACACCATAACCACGCGGTGTCCCGTCGCCACAAATGGGACCTGTCCACCAGCCACCACATACTGTACCATGGTTATGTTCATAAATGCCGTTTTTAATTACATTTTTATTAAAGTGTGTATGGCCTGACATGATATGCACATTTTTGAAATCTTTTAAAACAGCATAAAAATCATCGTTGTTTTTTACCGAGTTATGTACCGGAATATGTAGGCAAACAATAAGGAGAGCATCTTTCGGAACAAACTGTAAATCTTTAGCCAGCCATGCTAATTGGGTTGGGGTAATGTAACCATCATAAGTCCGCTCTACACCAAGGTAACGCACGTCATCTAAAATTACATAGTGGGCCTTTCCCCTATTAAAAGAGTAATAGGTTGGCCCGTAATGCGCCTGAAATGTACGGTCTGAAGTATCATCATCCCCCATGCGGTAATCCATATCATGGTTACCCAGGCATTGAAAAAACGGAATACCAATCTGCGCAATTGCCTCATCATACGCTGGAAAAAGCGCTAAGTTGTCCCATACCAGGTCACCTACACCAATGCCATGAACAGGTGTTTTTCCCATTCCTTTTACTACCTCACGCGTATCTGGCACCGAAGTTTCCATCATTTGTTGCACATCTTTTTTGGTTTTTACCTGTGGATCGGCCCAAATGATAAAATTGTGTTTGTTATCATTCTGTTTTAGTGGTTTGAGATCGAAGTTTAGTTTACCTGCCGTATCCGGCTTATAATAATGGCGGGCAATGCTGCTTTCGGTCTTAAATTCATAACCTGATGGTGTACTGATCCATACAAAACGGGCCAGTTCGTGAAGTTTTAGTTCGTAATTACCACTTTTGTCAGTTTGTACTACGCTATAGCCGTCAGAAATGACAACGCCGGCCACGGCTTTACCTTTACTGGTTACAGTACCGCTTACCAGGCCATCAACAGCGAATAACGATGAGGGAAAGGATTTTAAGCTAACAAATAAAGTGGAGGTTAATAAAGTTGATTTTTGTATAAATGATCTTCTGTTCATGTTGACGTAAAATTGGGATTACAAGCCACAAAGAAAACCCAGGGCTTTCTTTGTGGTTAGGATAGTTTATTTCAATCTGGTTGGCGGAATGGTGTCTGTGCGAATATATTCTCCGGTTACCGCATTTATAATTCTCACCAAAGATGTGCCTTCAATATCTTCGAGGGTTGATGAAGTATTAAGGTCAATATCCGATTGGCTTCTGGCTTTGACCCATTTACCCAATGATGGGTTGTAAATACCACCAAGTTTATTCCAGAAACCTTGATCGGCAGGGAGCTGATAATTGAAGCACAACGTATTTTCACCGCTTCTGTAATATGGTTGAGGGGCAAGTGTAATCGGATTGATCTTATCGTAAAAGTCGGTATTGGCAATTTTGTAGCCTGCCGAAGGCGCATTGTACAAACTGCCGCCACTACCTATAAAAATCACATCTATTGGTGCCGTATTCACGTTAACCGTTGTACCTTCAAAAATGGCAAAGCCTGAGGCATTTCCCGAGTTGGCAAATAACCCAGATGTATATAAACCAAAACCATCTCCATTACCTGCAGGTGCTTCAGCAGGAGTGGCTAAAGTATAATTTTTAGCCTTGATCCAATTGGCGGATGCAATTGATTTTGATTTTGATCCATTGATCATTTTAGAAGACCCGCCTACATAAAAGAATGTGCCTTTTGCTGCTTTACCAGAAGTTAAATCAAATTTATAGGTTCTCGCTACTAATCCTGTCGGGTTTTTCAATGCGTCAGCACCGGTTGCCCACCCTTTTATCGGGAACACGCCTGTTGGCGATGATGCACCTGCGTTGTTTGTTACTACTATGCAAAAAGGAGTCACCGAAAAATCAATATCCCTGGTGGCCATAAATTGCATGTATTCATAATTTCCATCACCGCCTTCAGCATCAGCCATATAACCTGTTATAATAGCCGAAGCAATATCTGGTGTAGAACTTAAAGCAACCGCATCTTTGATGGTACGCATTCTATGGTGCGGTTTTAACGTTCCGTTTGCGGTAACGGTGTTAAAAATGATTCCGTAATAATTTCCGTTGAAATTAAGTCCGCCCGTGTTGGCAAAAGTGGCCGTTGCCTCCGTGTGCAGGGTAAAATTATCAAAACCGTCGTTGATGGTTTTATCACCCGCATAAGTATCATTAGGGCCGGCGCCAGGCTCAAATCCAGCTTTTACAATCGCAACCAGGGTACTTTCGTAATCGTTAGGTTTGGCCAGGATAAAACTACTTCCTACCCGGTTGGGTGGAATCGGCACATTGGATGCGATTTTGGTAACCGCACTGGCCGGAACACCCGTCACCTGCAAAATCCCATCTACCCTTTTTAAAACTCCGCCTTCAATTCTTATCCCAACAGAGTCGCCCGGAACATATTTCGAGGCATCAGCACCGATGGCAACAGAGATACCTCTAATTAAGCCTAAACGTCGCCTGTCCTGTATAATAAGTAAGCCTTCAGGCAGGTTTTTACCCGAATGGTCTGATATCACTACGCCGGTTATGCTGCTCGATCCAAACATGTTCTCATTGGTAAGCGTAACATCTGATCCTTTATAAAGGTTCCTTAAATCATATAGTGGTACATAATCACCGATAACACCACCAGGATAATTTGATTTTTTACATCCAGACCATGTTAAGGCCAGTGACAGAAAAGTTAAGCTATAGAATATTATCTTTTTCATTTTAATCATTTTTAATTGTGTGTTAAGGTTTTTGCCACCATACGTTGGTATTGATTGCGTCAGGTCCCTGCTCTGCTACGGCCAGTTGGTAATTTGTTGGATTTGCAGACTGTACATACACCGGATAAGTCATCCGTGCCGGCATTACCCCGCCGTTTCTTAACCCCGGTCCCTTTGGCAGAACCGGATGACCGGTACGGCGGTATTCGAACCATTGCTGCATATCAACAAGAAATAGCGCGAAGTATTTCTGCAGGTGTAACTGCTCCATTTTACCTTCCGTAGATTGGGTATTGTCCCAATCGATATCCGCATCGGTAACATATTTGGTAAATGCTGCTGATGTAGTTGAAGTGGTAAATGCAGGTACCCAATAGTTAATGGCATTGGCAATGCCAGCATTATAATAATTGGCGGCTGACCCTTTGATCCAACCTTTTACTGCAGCTTCAGCCAGAATAAACTGAAGCTCCGCATAGTTCATCAAAATGCCTGTTTTAGGCGATTGCTGTAAAGATCTGGCACCATAAGTGCTGCTGCCAAGGGCCTGATCATATGAATAAAAATAAGCCTGTTTTACCACCCCGGCACCAACGGCATAACCGCTTGGCACACCTGAATATCCTTGTGGCCCCTGCGCAATTCCTAACCGGTTTGCTCCTCCATCACCATTTGGCGAATTGGCATCAATACGCGGATCAGCCCAGTCTCTTAAGTGCTCGATAAAAAAGCTTCCAATTGCCGGAGATCTGAAATCCTGTACCCTAACCCCATTTACATAAGGATTTACATAAGGATCTGTTCCGGTTAAACCAGTCCATGGTAAAGTTGCCGATTCGCTATTGTTTGCCATTACCGGATAATTACCAGGATTGGTATCTACAATTTCCTTGATCTTGGCAATTGCCTGTGCCGAAACTTCCGGTTTGCCCGATACCCTAAGCAATAATCTTAAATACAGTGAATTACAGAATTTCCGCCATTTGGCTATATTCCCTTTAAATACCGGATCGCTTGACGGGGTTATCGCAACGCCTGAACTTAACAAGGTATTGGCTTCCTCCAGTTTCTTAAACATATCCAGATAAATATCTTTCTGTTTATCAAACTTAGGCTCTAAAACGCCGCTGCTGCCCTCGTTGGATTGAAAATATGGGATATCGCCATAAGTGTCTGATAACATGGAGTAAACCCAGGATTGGCAAACCAACGAAATGCCCTGATATGATTTGTTTTCCATGCCGGGTTTACTTGCTAATTTGTAAATATCTTTAAAGTTGGTAAGCTGAACATACCAGGCATTCCATAAATAGTCAGAAAAGGTGCTTCTGTATTCGTACCTAAAAACGGTTCCGTCACCATCGCTGATGCTGACCGTTACCTGCATCAGTTCGTTATTAAAATTACGGTTACGAACCATTCCGTTGGTTAAAGTATTCACCAGTGCCGGAGCCAATAATTTATCCGGTGTGGTGGACAGGATATTGATCGGATCGGTGTTAACTTCCTGAAAGTTTTTATCGCATGATGAAAGTGTAGTAGCCGATACCATTAAACCTGCAATAATTTTATATAGATTCTTTTTCATGTTTTAAAAGATTATATGCCAATTGATAAATTGAAACCAAAAGTTCTGGTTGATGGGAACTGACCGATCTCAAAACCGGTAACGATATCAGAACCGCTAAGTGTTCCAAACTCCGGATCAAACATCGGCCATGGCGACCAGATGAAAAGATTACGGCCATAAACCCCAAAAGTTGCGGAGGAGAGACCAATCCTTTTGAGAAAACGTGGATTGAATCTGTAATTTAAAGAAGCTTCCCTAAATTTAATAAAATCGGTACTGAAAGTACTGCCCTCTGCGTTATCCGTACCGGCATGCGAGCGGTAATATTCATCAATATCATAAGCAACTGTTGTATTTGGCACATAAGAGCCATCTGCCAGCTGAACTACACCATTACCTATAATACCATTATATCTTCCCGGCAGTGTGCTGGTTAATTTACCCTGCTCAACCATTTTGTAGTTTAATAAAGAGTGTGCAACTGCACCTACCTGCGCATCGAACAGCACGTTTAAACTGATATTTCTATAAGCAAAAGTACTTCCGATACTGAATTTGTATTTAGGCATGGTATTGCCGAGGTAAACCACGTCATTGGTGATTTTGGCAAATCCTGTGGTAGCATCGTAAACTACATTACCCTGTGGGTCGCGCACATAGCCCCTGCCATATAAATCACCCATACTACCGCCCACCTTAGCCACAATCTGGCCACCTGCAACCGGACCGGTACGCAGGATAATCGAACTATCTGTTAAGGCTTTAATTACATTTCTGTTCGACGCAAAAGTGGCATTCATGGTCCATTTAAAACCGCTTTTAGTAACAACAGGTGTTCCATTTAAGGCTACTTCAACACCACTATTGTTTACCTGCCCTGCATTGATCAATGCCTGGTTATAGCCTGTTGAACGGTCAATAATTCTGGTTAGAATCTGGTTTTTGGTATTTCCGGCGTAAACAGCAACATCAAAACCTAACCTGCCCTTAAATAAACTTACTTCAGTGCCTACTTCATAGGTGGTAGTTTTAAGCGGTTTTAAGTTTTCGTTTGGTAAAATGGTTGGATTTACAAGTGAGCTATCAGGATAAGTGCCATTAGACGCCAGTGAATAGGTATAGGCTGTACGATAAGGCGTGGTGCCACCGCTACCAACCTGCGAAACTGATGCCCTTAACTTAGCAAAGCTAACTGCTTTAGGCAGTTTGAAGAATTCTGAAAGCACAAAACTCGTGCTGATTGCCGGATAGAAAAACCCAACATTATCTGTCCTGGTGGCTGTAGCCAATACACTGCTCCAGTCTTTACGTCCGGTAAGCTCCACATACCAGTAGTTTTTGTAGTTGGTAGATAAGACTCCATAAAAACTATTGATTCTATATCGGCTGGTATCTGGAATAGAAATTAAAGGATACAGATTGTTGGTTAATTCGTAAATATCCGGTACGATCAAACCATCGGCGCGTAAATCTGATTTGTTATATTTATTTCTTAACTCACTTCCACCAAAAGAAGCATTGATACTAAAGTTTTTATTGATTTTTTTATCGTACCTCAACAAGAAATCGATGTTGGTTTCCTGCGCATTGATGTGTTGTTGCCGGGTTGAACCTTTAGGTAAACGGCTACCGGCATCGTATGGACGATCCTGCGCGCGCCTTTCGTTTGAATAATCAATACTGGACCTTAATAATAGGCTCAGTTCCTTTGTAAACTGATAGCTCGCCTGAATATTCGCCGTGATGTTATTACGTCTTGTCCTATTGATAAACTCGTTAACAACTGCATAAGGGTTCTCAGGAAATGAACTGAACGGATATTTGATGACCTTATTTTCCTGTCCGTTTGCCCAATAGTTTTTGATCCAGTCCAAACTTGCATTCGGTTGCCAGAAAATAAACCAATACATTAACGATTGATTACCATAACCTGCACCAGGTAAGTTATCGCTAAAGCGGTTGCCATAATTTATTTTCGTGGCGATTTTTAATTTAGAGGTTACATCGGTATTGGTAGATAAGGTAAGCGTGGTACGCTCTATGCCAGTGTTGGGTACAATCCACGTATTGTTCTGGTTGGTAACCGAAAAACGGGCTGTGGTATTTTTATAGCGGCCATCTAAACTCAGGGAATTGGTTAAATTATCGCCGGTGGTGAAGAAATCCCTGATCTGGTTTTTATAAGGTACCCAGGGTGTTCTGGTTTTACCTGCAGTTTGTGTAACCGGATCGTACTGGAAAAACATCTGGCCATCAAAACGCGGTCCATAGGCAGAGCTGGTTCCGCTTGTACTTGCACCATCGGCACTTGCACCATAAGAATAATAGGCTGCACCATCTAATCCCTGGCCATATTCATATTGCATATCAGGCCAACGGTTTACCTGTTCAAAAGACCCGTTAGAAGTGAATCTGATGTTTACTTTCTTGTGTTTTGAACTTCCTGATTTGGTGGTGATAATAATGGCACCATTGGCGCCGCGCTGGCCGTATAAGGCGGCAGCTCCTGGTCCTTTCAATACCGTTACACTTTCAATATCTTCTGGGTTGATGTCGTTAATAGAGCTTCCGTAATCAGCCGGCATATTATCACTCCCGGTTCCATACACCCCATCAGAACTGTTGGCCGTACGTCTACCGCCGGAATTGTTGATTACTACTCCATCCAGCACAATCAAGGCTTCGTTATCACCTGTCAGGTTGTTTTCGCCCCTTAAAATGATTTTGTTTGAACCCGCCGGGCCGCTGTTGGATCTGATCAGGTTTAAACCGGCAACCTTGCCCGAAAGTGCATCTGTCCAGTTGGTAGAAACGGCTTCCGTTAACTGGTTGCTATCGATTTTTGTTACTGCATAGCCTAATGCTTTCTCCTGCCTTTTTATACCTAAAGCGGTAACTACCACCTCATTTAACGAATTGTCAGCTTGTACCAATTTAAAATTAACACGGGTAGTTGTGCCAACGTTAACCTTT
Source organism: Pedobacter suwonensis (assembly GCF_007833675.1). Classification (NCBI taxonomy): domain Bacteria; kingdom Pseudomonadati; phylum Bacteroidota; class Sphingobacteriia; order Sphingobacteriales; family Sphingobacteriaceae; genus Pedobacter; species Pedobacter suwonensis. The sequence continues at coordinate 99,173 of NZ_CP031708.1, forward strand.
ACCTGCTGCTTTCTGGCAACTTCATAAGAAATAAATCTTGCTTCAACAGTATAAATGCCTTCGGCTACATTCAGGTTATATTCACCGTTGTTATTGGTTTGTCCAAGGATATTCAGTTCAACAATTTTAATGGTAGCAGCAGGAATAGGTTCGTTGTTTTCATCAACAACCTTACCGCTAACTTTACCGGTGTTGGTGTTTTTTGCCGTAATAATGATATTCCCTGTAGAACTGGCTTTATAGGTAAAGGGCATTCCTTTTAGCAGCAGATCAAGTATTTCAAAAAGCGATCTTGTCCCTCTGGACACATAAATCTTTTTCTGATCGTTGAGCTGGTTATTGTTATATGCAATATGATTGCCGCTCAGCTTTTCTAAATTCTCGAAAGCTTTTTTTAAGGTAATGCCGTCCGCTTCGAATAAAAATTTCTTGTCGCTTTGTGCATAGGTATTTAGAGAGAAAGAGAGCAGATTTAACATGATTATGGCCATTATTACCATAATTCTTGTGGGATACTGATGGAAAATTTTAATCCATCGGGTATTAATTTTCATATCTTTACTAAGTTTTACTTTGTCAAATGAGTATACAGTTTTCAGGGCTTGAAATGTGTCCAGCATTTCGAGCCAATTTTCGGTTTAGTAATTTTATATCATATCTATCTTTATAGTTTGCCGTTAATAAATGATTAGTTTATTTTCATAGATGGTATATTTTGAGTCGGAAAGCTTAGCAATTACATCCATAATCTGCTTAACTGAACATTTATCAAATTTTGCAGTAAGTTTTACGCCTTTTAAAGCCTCCTTTTTAATTTCGATATCAAGATCATACTCGCGGGCGATCACCTCTGCTATTTCGATCAGGGGTTTATCGTGAAAAAAGATTTTGTATTCCCTCCAGCTGTCATAATCAACCGCATTTACCTGATGTTTATTAGCCTGTCCGTTACTGCTGTTGATGCTGAGTTGTTGATTTGGTAAAAGGAACTGTACTGGGGCGGCTTTACGTTTATCCTTAAATACAACTCCCACTTTACCCGTTTGTACGGTGATGGCGATATTTCCTGAGGACGGATAGGCATTGATATTAAATGAGGTGCCCAGCACAGTGGTGCTTACTTTTCCTGTATGTACAATAAAAGGCTGCTTGCTGCGGTGCTGTACATCAAAAAAAGCTTCACCCGATAGGTAAACAATACGTTTACCGGTATTAAAATTTAAAGCATACCGGATTTTACTATCCCCGTTTAAATAGATGTTGGAACCGTCGGGTAAAGTCACCAGTCTTTTCTGTCCACGTGGATTGTAAATTTCATGGTAAGCAATGGTTGCGGTTTTTTTTGGGTGAGAACGGGTAAGATAAAGTATTGGCAATACCGTAATCACCAGAATTGCAGCAGCTATTTTAAGATAACGGTGGTATTTAATTTTCTTGATTAGCGGTGGTTGTTCAGTATTACGTTCAATATGTTGTTGTATGGCCAACCAGCTTTTTTGCTGGTTAACAGGTTTGTTAAGCGAATGATCTGCCGCTTCAAAAGCTTTTAGGGTTTCCCTGAAAATCTGCTGGTTTTCCTGGCTACTTTCTACCCAGGTCAATAAATCAGTTAAATCTTCTGTGCCGATGGTTTTCTTGCTGTAATCTTCTATTAATCTGTAGTAACGTTCGTCCATTTAGTGATGCGGTTCTGAATGTAAGACAGATTAATGCCTGCCGATACGTAGCGAAAAAGATCAAGTTATTGTTAACAAATCGTTAAGTATAAAGGGTTGCATATCGACCCAAATCAGTTCATGAGTTGAAGGCGTATTTCATCAGGTAATATGAATGTTTTCGGTTTGGAAATGAAAGGTCAGCAATTCATAGCCCCTGTCGACCTACAATTAATGGGCACCTACATGGGTGAAATAAACCCGGTTGTCGGGAGGAGAGCTTCCGATTCCTAGTTGGGACTTGTACAAAATAGCGTGGCTGAAGACCCCTATGGAAAACTGAACCGGCCTTTCCAAAAACTAATGCAAATAATATTTGGATGAATGATCTTTTTAGGACGATTGCGTTCAATCCTATGCTTCTCCAGAAATAAAGAAATAGAATTAAATAGCCGATCGGTCCGCAGTAAGCAATCTGAAGTTTTTCACTGCCTGGTATAGTAAGGTCTCTACCGTTCTGGTCGTTATTCCGAGTAAATCGGCGATTATGCTTTTTTCCATCATATCTATGCGGCTCATTAAAAGCACCTCCCGTTGTCGGTCGGGCAACAGTTTAATCAAATCCATAATCTCGGAGTAAGATTCCCTGCTGGTAAGCTGCTCATGCGGGTTTAGATAAGTATCTGGATAATCAAGGGTCTCTTCACGGTCGTTAATACTTAATATATGGAATTTTATACGTTGAACTTCATTAAAGGCTAAGTTTTTTGCAGCAGTAAAAAGGTATTTTTTGATGGATCTGATCTGCAAATCGTGTTTTTTGTCCCAGAGTTTCATAAAAAGATCCGCAATAAGCTCTTCGGCCCTATTGTAGTCTTTAATATAGATGGAGGTAAATTTGCATAAAGCAGGATAATACCTGTTAAAAAGCGCTTCAAATGCCAGGCTATCTCTATTGATCATCAGAGACATTAAATCTTCATCACTTTTGCTTAAATATACATCCTTCATCTTGCGAGCAAAAGTAGCCCGCTAACGTTACGGTAATATTAAGCAAACTTTTACTTTAGGTTACCTATGTATTAATTGTGTTGGATTGGTAGTTGAAAAAGTGTTTCTTATACAGTCTGTTCAAAGAAAAATGACGCTCCAGAATGATCAATCCTACAACAGGGAATATCAGGAGTTCGATAATGTTAAAAATGTAGAAGAGATAACCAATTACCAGTATTAACCTGAAGCATTCCAGATAATAAATCCATTTGCGCTGTTCCAGTAATGCCCCTAAATTAATCAGCGTAAGCAGAATAAATGTAGATATGGCTACTTTGTTTACCGAAGTTAACGAGTTGTAAAACATGGTAGTGCCTGTAAGCATGGCAACAATGCCAATCAACTGTATATTTAAATAGGTTTTAAACCTGGGTTTGCCCTGATGGTATTTTTTTTGCTGAGCGTAACGTTCCTCCAAAACAGGCCTGATAGTTTGATCCATTAATGCCGGACTGCCAAAAATAGCATTCCACTTGGCTTTAAACCCGTTTGCACGCTTGTAGGCCTCTCCTATTTCCAGGTAATAATGAAAATGCTGCCAAAGGAAACTATAACTTTTGATAGGATGGGTTAAGCCATATTTTGGGGCCTCTTCTTCTTTTTGGAAAGTACCAAAAAGTTTATCCCAAAAAACAAACACATCACCATAATTTTTATCCAGGTATTTCTCATCGGACGCATGATGAACGCCATGTAAAGAAGGCGTAATCAATATATTTTCCAGCCAGCCTAATTTACCCACTAATTGTGTGTGTGTGAAAAATGAGTAGGCCCCGTGAGCTAAAAGTATGGTAATGATCATATTCGGGTGAAAACCCAATAAGGGTAATATACACCAGAATACATTACGGAAAATGGCCTGGATGGTGGTAATCCTCGCGGCTGCCGACAAATTAAATTCTTCGCTCTGGTGATGTACAATATGTGCAGCCCATAAGAAATTAATTTCATGCCCCAACCTATGGTACCAATACCAGACAAAATCGGTTGAGAGCAGCAGCAATATCCATACATACCAGTGAGTAGAAATCTCCAAAATCGCATAGTTGGTATACACCCAGTTATAGACCTGGTAAAAACTGGCCGCAATAAACAAATTCAATAACCTTTCGGCAATGCCAACACTAAAATTTGCCACCGTACTCTCATATTTGAAGATTTTAGCTTTCTTTTGGTATTTGGCAATCTTAAATTCAATAAATACAAAAATAAAAAAAGCTGGAATAGCAAAGGCAAGGTAATTTACCGTCATAGAGTTTATATCTTTTTATGTTAACGGAACAAACATAAATATATTCTATAAAATATATAGACTTTATAGTTTATTTTACTGTGTAAATCAATCTTCATTTAATGTTTGCCATTTTAATTTATTTGTAGAACTTCGGAATTATAAATAAAGCGGTATGGCTACAGAGAAAAAAATTGAAAACAACAATATATTATCGATAGATATTGGTGGTACGAGTATCAAAACCGTTCTTTTGGATGAAAGCGGCAATATGCTTAATGAATATGTAAAAAGTAAAACACCGCCCGAAGCTACACCAAAGGATATCGTGAACGGAATTGTGGATCTTGTTAAGCCTTTTCCGCAAACTTATAACCGCATTTCCATTGGTTTTCCGGGCTATGTTAAAAATGGTATCGTTAAAACTGCACCGAACCTGGCCAAAAATAAATGGGAAGATGTAGATCTTGCACAGCGTGTTGCTGATGTACTGGGGCATCCCGTGCGCCTGGTAAACGATGCCGATCAGCAAGGCTTAGGTGTAGTGGATGGAAAAGGTTTTGAAATTGTTTTTACTGTAGGAACAGGTTTTGGAACAGCACTATTATTTGATGGTGAACTACTGCCGCATTTGGAACTGGCGCATTTCCCGATTAACAAAGAAGAAGATTACGATGATTATATCGGGAATAAAGCTTTTGAAAAAATTGGCGCTGAGCGCTGGAATAAGCGGTTGAAAAAGATCATCGAAATTTATAAAACAGTTTTTAATTACGATACGCTCTATATTGGCGGCGGCAATTCTAAACACATCGATTTTAAATTAGAAAACAACATCAAACTCGTAACCAACAGAGACGGGATTAAAGGAGGTGCTAAACTTTGGAAACTGGCCGATAAGTACAATATTTTCACCGTCGAACCTAAAAAATAATAACCTTTTATTACAATCTTTTAACAACAATAAGTCCGATATTAATTTGTAAACCCTAATTTTGGGTATATTCTAAAACACAAAAAATGGCAAATAACGATTCTGAAAAATATAAGTTGGGAATGATCGGTTTAGGCACAATGGGCCGAAACCTATTGTTGAACATGGCTGATAAAGGCTTTTCCGTAACGGGGTATGATAAAGATAGCAAAATGATTGCTAAACTTGAAGAAGAAGGTAAAGCACATCAGCTGGAAGGCTTTAATGATATTGAAAGTTTTATCTTTAGTTTACAAACCCCACGTACCCTGATTTTATTGGTACCCGCAGGCCCGATTGTAGATAGCGTTATTGCCGAATTAAAACCGCTTTTAAGCAAGGGAGACATCATCATTGATAGCGGAAATTCACATTTTACCGATACCAACCGCCGTGTTGATGAGTTAGAGAAAGATGGCTTACATTTCTTCGGAATGGGTATTTCTGGTGGTGAAGAAGGTGCACGCTTCGGTCCAAGTATGATGCCGGGTGGCGATAAACAAGCATACAATGTGGTTAAGGATGTTTTTGAAGCTGTAGCTGCTAAAGTAGGTACCGATCCCTGCGTTACCTACATTGGCCCTGGTGCTTCCGGCCACTTTGTTAAAATGGTACACAATGGTATCGAATATGCTATTATGGAACTTATTGCAGAAGTTTATGGCATCCTTAAAAATGGCTTAGGTTATTCAAATGAAGAAATTTATAAGGTATTCAAAAAATGGAACGAAGGTAGGTTGCAATCATTCTTATTGGAAATTACTGCTGAGATCTTCTTGTTTAAAGATACAGAGACAAAAAATGACCTGCTAGACCAGATTAAAGATGAAGCGCGTTCAAAAGGCACCGGAAAGTGGACTTCGGAAGTTTCAATGGAACTTCAGTTACCTATACCAACCATTAACGAAGCTGTTTCTAACCGCGATTTATCTAAATTTAAAGCCTTAAGGGTTTCTTTAGAAGAAGCATTTGGTAAAAATGATACCAAAATTGCGGTTACCGTTGAGGAGCTTGAAGATGCATTTTACTTTTCAATGATCAGTGCTTATGCACAAGGGATGCATTTGTTGGTGCAGGCATCAAAAGAATATGAATACGATTTACAATTGCAGGAAATTGCCAAAATCTGGCGTGGTGGCTGTATCATCCGGGCTAAATTCTTGGAAGATATTTATCAGGCTTATGATAAAAACAATGCTCTGGAACATTTATTCGGTGATGCAGGTATTCAAAATATCATTAAAGATACTTTAGAGGGTACCCGTAATACAATTTGTGCCAGCATAAATGCTGGTTTAGGCATCCCTGCTTTTGCATCTACCCTAACCTACTTTGATACTATTACTACCGGCAGAATGCCTTCAAATTTAATCCAGGCACAACGAGATTTCTTTGGTGCGCATACTTTTGAGCGTATTGATAAAGATGGCGTTTTCCATGCCGATTGGAATAAATTATCTTAACCTAATAGACACACGAACAAAATATAAGATGAAAGCCAAAACCGCATTAAACCCCACCATTTTTGTAATATTTGGTGGAACAGGCGATTTAAATAAAAGAAAATTAGCACCAGCGCTATATAACCTGTTTATGGAGGGCTATATGCCTGAAAAATTTGCCGTTATAGGTACCGGAAGAACAGAATTTACCGATGACAGTTATAAAACTGCACTGGAAGAAGCGGTAAATGAGTTTTCTCGTAGCGGGAAAGTTAAAAAAGACAAATGGGAAGATTTCGGAAATACGATCCATTATTGCCCTACCGATTTTGCTGAACCGAAAACTTTCGAAAATCTAAAAGCTGCCGTAGAAAAATATCAAAAAGAGTTTGGTGCTGGTACACAGGTCATTTACTATCTGGCAGTGGCGCCAAATTTCTTCCCTATTATCGCGGAGTGTTTGCAGAAATATAAATTAACGCAAGATGAAGATAATAGCCGCATCGTTATCGAAAAACCTTTTGGCCATGATTTAGAATCAGCAAAAGAGTTAAACGCATTGTTAAGCACCATTTTTACCGAAAAACAGATTTATCGTATCGATCATTATCTCGGCAAAGAAACCGTGCAAAACATGATGGCTTTCCGTTTTGCCAATGCTTTGTTCGAACCATTATGGAACAGATCTTATATCGATCATGTCCAGATTTCAGTAACCGAACAGTTAGGTGTGGGCGATCGTGGAGGTTATTACGAAGGTTCGGGTGCTTTAAGGGACATGATCCAAAACCACTTGTTACAATTGCTCTGTTTGGTTGGAATGGAAGCGCCAATTAATTTTGATGCCGATGAAATCAGAAACCGCAAGGTAGAGGTATTAAAAGCAATGCGTCCTTTTTCTGCTGAAGATATACGTTTTCATACGGTTCGCGGCCAGTATAGCAAAGGTTGGGTTGAAGGCAAGGAAGTTCCCGGCTACCGTCAGGAAAAAGGTGTTGATTCGCACTCTAATACCGAAACTTTTGCGGCAGTTAAATTCCATATCGATAACTGGAGATGGCAGGGTATTCCTTTCTATTTAAGAACAGGAAAACGCTTAAACCAAACCTCATCATTAATAACGATCCAGTTTAGAGATGTGCCACATCAGATTTTCTCTTCAGATGTAACTGAAAATTGGCAGCAGAACAGGTTGGTGATCAGCATCCAGCCGGAAATGAGTATCCGCATGCAGGTGCAGGCCAAAAGACCTGGATTAGACATGGTATTGAACCCTGTTGATATGGTATTTGATTATAAAGGCACTTACGAGGGTGATACACCGGAAGCTTATGAAACCTTGTTGTTGGATGCCATGATGGGCGATCAAACCCTGTTTATGCGAGGCGATCAGGTAGAAGCAGCCTGGGAACTGGTGATGCCGATTTTAAACACATGGGAAAGCAAAAAATCGATCAACTTCCCTAACTATCCGGCTGATAGCTGGGGACCTGAAGAAGCAGAAGCACTTATTGCAAGAGACGGTTTCCATTGGTTTAACCTGCCATTAAAGAACAAGGAATAATAAGTTAATGGCTTAAACAACTGTTGAATAGCCATAAACAAATTGTCATTCTGAGTCTGTCGAAAATTTATGATAAGGTGTTTCGACAAGCTCAACATGACATTATTTAATATATAAAAATGAATCTACTTATATACAAAACATTAGAAGAACTAAACCAGGATCTGGCAGATTATGTAATCAAAATTGCGGAAATGTCTATCGAAGAAAACGATCGTTTTAATTTCGTACTTACTGGTGGTAGTTCTCCTAAAGCACTTTACCATTTTTTAGCTTCCGAAGGGCAGCACAGGATCGATTGGGAAAAAGTATATTTTTTCTTTGGCGATGAGCGCAACGTTCCGGCCAGTGATGATAACTACAATGGATTAATGGCCAAGAAAACTATTTTAGATCCGTTGGGTATTAAAGAGGATCATATTTTTTATGTAGATACTACTTTGGCACCGGAAAAAGCGGCTATTGAATATAAAAAAGCAATTGATCAGCATTTTAATGGCGAAGACACTGTTTTCGATTTAATCCTGCTAGGCATGGGCGATGACGCACATACCGCTTCGATTTTTCCGCACACTACATTGGTGAAGGATGAAGAAGTGAATGTAGCGGCTGTGTATGTGGAAAAACTAGATACTTATCGCATTAGTTTTACTGCACCATTAATTAATAAAGCAGATAATGTTGCTTTTCTGGTTTTTGGAGAGAATAAAGCCGAAGCACTTAAACATGTAATTGGTGATACAGAAAAAAATCCTGATCTGTATCCTTCTCAGCTAATCGATCCGATTGACGGTAAATTAACCTGGTTTGTAGATGTAGCTGCGACTAAATTGCTGGAAGATTAATGAAATGTGCATTCGGATGTTACCATCTGAATGTATAGCCAGGATTTTATGAGTGTCAGATGGTAACATCTGACACCATAGATAATGTGCTGTCGGATGTTACCATCCGACAGTTCTTAAAACCAGACTGGTAAGGGTATCAGACGGAAACATCTGACACTTTGGTTACCTAATCCAACTTATCTTCAATCAGCAATTTAATAATCCCATCAGCCATACCCACCTTAGGTACATAGATCTGTTTTATACCTGTCCACTTCATTAAGGTTAAATAAATCTCGCAGGCCGGGATAATCACATCTGCACGATCGGGATTTAAACCCAATACATGAATCCTTTCTTTCAGTGAATAACTGGTTAATTTATTATACATCGAATTTAGTTTCTGCAACGATAAAGGTGCATTTTCCTTTTCATCAGACATGCGGAACAATTTATTGATATTGCCACCTGTACCTATGCCTGCTAAATGTTTATAGGCTTTGGTATGCTCCTTAACCCAATCTTTCATCTCTTCCCAGGTTTCTTCCTTATCCTGGTTATCAAGCATTCTGATCGTACCAATATTAAATGATCTCGATGCCTCCGGCACACCTTTTACAAAAACAGATAACTCGGTACTACCGCCGCCCACATCAATATACAGGTAATTTTTATTTTCATCTAATGCTTCTTCAATGTGGTTGGCGTATATGATATTGGCTTCGCGTTGTCCCTCAATAATTTCTAAAGTAATGTCTGCTTCTTTTTTAATCAGTTTAACAATATCTTCACCATTTTGGGCCTCGCGCATGGCAGAGGTTGCACAGGCCAGGTATTCAGAAACATGGTAAACATCCATCAGGTTTTTAAAAGCAATCATCGTTTTTACCAGATCGGCTGATTTTTTCTCCGAAATATGTTGATCCAGAAATGCATCATCGCCTAATCGTAGGGGCACACGTATAAGGGTATTCTTTTTATATTTATATTTCCCGTCTTGTTTGTTAATATCGGCAATGAGTAACCTCACCGCGTTAGAGCCGATATCGATAGCTGCGTATCTTAACATTATGATTGATGCTTGGTTTTTAAATAGTTATAAATATCCACCTGCGCCCTTATTTTTTTACTTAATCTGTTTTTATGATATTTATTGCTGTTAGTGGCGTTTATTTGTCTTGATTTGGTATTATCTTGCAGCTGCAGATCAATGATATCTTGTATTTCCTGTTTAATATCATGATCTAGCACCGGAAAGCCAACCTCAACACGATGTTCAAAGTTTCTGCTCATTAAATCTGCAGATGATAAATACATGTCGTTTTTGCCGTTATTTCCAAAAATATATACCCTTGCATGCTCCAAAAACTTATCGATAATACTAACCGCAGTAATATTTTCACTAAACCCCTTTACTCCCGGCACCAGGCAACAAATGCCGCGGATAATAAGCTGGATTTTAACCCCGGCATTGCTCGCATCATAAAGTTTTGATATAATGCCTTCATCGGCCAAACTGTTTACTTTTAACATAATATAAGCAAGTTTACCTTGTTTGGCATTTCTGATTTCGCGGTTGATAAAATTAACCAGTTTAGAACGGCTCTCCAATGGAGAAACAATCAAATGCTTGAAACCTTTGGTTACGGTACGCTTATTTAGTGCATCAAAAAGTTTAACCAGGTCGTTGGTGATCTCTTTCCTGGCCGTGAAAATGCTATGATCGCAGTATAACCCTGCGGTTTTTTCATTGAAATTCCCTGTTGCCAGGTTTGCATAGTATACCGCTTTATCTTTTTCTATCCGTTTAACCAAGCAGATTTTAGAATGTACCTTATAATCTGTTAAACCATAATTTACTTTAACACCTTCTTCCATTAACCGGCTTGTCCAGTAGATATTGGCCTGTTCATCAAAACGAGCTTTAAGTTCTAACAGAACAGAAACGTTTTTGCCATTTTTAGCGGCATTGATTAAGGCGTTGATTACTTTTGAGTTTTCGGCTAAACGATATAGGGTGATCTGTATCTCCGTTACTTTCGGATCAATGGCAGCTTCACGTAAGAACAAAATAATATAATCGTACGATTGATAAGGTAAATTGACCAAATAATCGCGCTGTGCAACTTTATTGAACATACTTTGCGTTCTATGCAGATCGTGAACCTTTAACGGTACATTTGGTGCATACTCCAATTCCTTTTTGCCCACATTCGGGAAAGCAATAAAGTCGCCGAATTTATGGTAGCGGTTACCCGGAATCAAACTTTCGGCTTCCAGTTTAAGCTTGTTTACCAACACGGTAAGCATATTCAGTGGCATGGCCGAATCGTAAAGCAAGCGCATAGGCTTTCCTTTTTTTCGTTTCTCTAAGCTGTTTTTTAAATCATCAATAAACTTGTCACTAATGTTTTTATCAATATCCAATTCAGCATCGCGCGTCAACTGAATGGAGTATGCTTCCAGATTATCGTAAGTGAAAACATAAAAAATATCGTCTAAACAATATCTGATGATATCTTCGGCAAGAATAATAAACTTTAAATCGTTTGTTTCGGGTAGTACCAAAAAACGGGGTAAATTGGGCGGAATTTCAATAAGTGCATATTTCTCTTTAACTTTTGTATCCTTTTTAGAAAGTTTAACAAAAAAGTAAAGGTACCGGTCTTTCAATTCCGGAAAAGGTTTATCCATATCCAGCATGATCGGAACCAGGTTGGATAAAATCTTATCTCTGAAATGATTTTTAACAAATTCTCCCCTGCTTACATTTAGCTGTGTGTCGTTTAAAATAAAAATCCTGTTTTGAGCAAGTTCGTTAATTAAAGTAGCCTGGAACAGCTGGTCGAATTTTCTTTCCTGTTTAACAACAATATTTTTAATTTCATTCAGAATTTTTTTCGGGTTAAATCCTAAAAGTGCTTTGGCTTTATCGTTCAGATTGGTGAGCCGGCTTATAGTGGCTACCCTAACCCGATAAAACTCTTCTAAATTGGAAGAATATATAGATAAAAATTTAATCCGTTCAATCAGCGGAACTGTTTCATCGGCTGCTTCCTGAAGTACGCGTTCATTAAAGTAAAGCCAACTGATTTCGCGGTTAAAAAATGGAATCTTCTTATTGCTCATCTAAAAAAATAAAAAATCCCTGCCAAAACAGGGATGTTCAAAACTGCAAATTATTTTGTTAAATCGATGTTAATTCATTTACACGTTAACGTTAACAAATTTATTTCTTGGTTAGTGTTTTTACATTTTTCTTTGCTTCAGAACTGTCTTTAACAGCTGTTTTGTTCAGCGTTTCAGGTGTTTTTTCCGGTGCTTTATCTGCTGCTTTTTTGATTGTTTTAACTGTTTCATTTACGGCTGTTTTTGACTTATTCAATGGCTTTGCCAATACCTTTTCGGCCTTCTCTTCGGTCTCTATTGCGGCAACTTTAACACTTTGTACCACAGGTTTTGCTTTAGCTATAGCTTTTTTAACCACTTTTTCAGCAGATTTTTCAGATTTACTTACCGCTTTGGCAACAGGCTTTTTTACTTCTTTTGCTTTTTCTTGCGAGGCATGTAACAAACCATCAATTTTTTGACCCACATCAGACTTAACAATGGTAAATTTTTTGGTTAATTTTCTAGCGACCCGCTTACTTGCTTTACCCACCTCCGTACTGATTTCAGATACATCATGACCTAAGCTTTTAATCACATCTAAAAATTGAGTAGTAATAGACTGTTCAAGCTGTTTTTTGGCTTCCTTTTTTATAATCTTTTTTTGAGACTTCGGCTTAGGGGTTTTCATATTATTTTCGTTTTTTTGTGAGAATGGATTAATTTCTATTAAATCTACTTATTTTTTTACTTTAAAGCTAAAACCATGCCTTCTTTTGATATTGTAAGTAAAGTTGATGCGCAGACATTAGACAATGCCATTAACAATGCTAAAAAAGAAATACTGAACCGATTCGACTTTAACGGATCAAAAAGCACAATCGATCTGGATAAAAAAACAAATGTGATAACCATTGTGACTGAAGACGATATGCGTTTGAAAGCTATTGAAGGATCTATCATTTCCCGGATGATGAAGCAGAATTTGGATCCAAAAAGTTTAAACTTCGGCGATGAACACCAGGCCTCGGGTAACATGATCAGAAAAGAAATCAGCATCAAAGAGGGGTTGGATAAAGAAGCGGCGAAAAAAGTGGTAGCCAAAATCAAAGCGAGCGGGTTAAAAGTTCAGCCTGCCATTATGGATGATCAGGTTCGGGTTACGGCCAAAAAAATTGATGATTTACAAGCTGTCATCAGTCTTTGCAGAAACGAAGATTTTGATCAGCCATTACAGTTTATCAATATGCGTAATTAGTTTAACTGGTTAACTGTTAAAATCGGTCAATTATAAATAATAATCTGATAATTAAATGGTTAGCCAAATTTAAACAATTAACTGATATCAATTATGGAAATCAGCGAAAACGGTTTTATATTTTCTGATCAAAAAGAACGCTTAGATCTCGAAGCTATCCACCAGTATTTAAGTGTCGAATCCTATTGGGCGAAAGGCATTCCTATAGCTACCGTAAAACGATCCATAGAAAATTCATTATGTTTTGGTATTTATAAAGATCATGTGCAGGTAGGTTTTGCCCGTTGGGTAACCGATAAAGCAACATTTGCCTGGCTTTGCGATGTTTACATTAACGAGAATTACCGTGGGTTGGGCTTGTCAAAAAAAATGATGTCATTTATGATTTTCCATCCGGATTTGCAGGGCCTGAGGCGTTACCAATTGGCTACTTTAGACGCCCATGGCCTCTATGAACAATTTGGGTTTTCAGCTATTCAAAATCCCGAAAGGCAAATGGGCATTGTGATTCAAAATGCATATCGTTAAGGGCCAGCAGAGATATCAAAAACCTTTTTTCGAGTATCTTGTTTGTCATACATATTAAACATTGAGAAAACATGAAAAAGATATTTCTATTGTCGACAGCTTTTGCCCTGGCACTTTCTTTTGAGGCCTGCCAGACTGCAGATAAAAAATCAGCAACTACTAAAGACAGCGTTGCTGGCGACACCACTATGGTAAACGGTAATCACGTTGCCGGATCAGAAAGTACTGAATCTGGAGTGGATGAAGCAGGTGCTACTTTTTTAAGAAAAGCGGCCGTTGGCGGTATTATGGAAGTTGAAGCGGCTAAGATTGCAGCCCAGAATGCTAAAAGTGCAGAGGTGAAAGAGTTTGCGGCTAAAATGCTTGCCGACCATGAAAAAGCCAATGCAGAATTAAAAGCATTGGCTGTAAATAAAAAAGTAATTACCCCTGATGCCTTACCAGCTGATGAACAGATTCATTTAGATGGTATGAAAAAAATGACTGGTGCTGCGTTTGATAAACACTATATGGATATGATGGTTACCGATCACGAAAAAACGGTAGCATTATTCAAAAAAGGTACCGAAAACCGCGATCAAAGTATTAAAGAATGGGCTGCGAATACTTTAAAAGTAATCGAATCGCATAACGAGATGGCTCAGAAAATTGCCGCAGGCTTAAAATAGGTTATCAAGTTAACCTACATTTAACTAGTCGTCGTTTCGAACCTGGTATAACGAAGTCGGGAAATCTTTTCAGATAGATTTCTCTATTCCGTAGAAACCGGTCCTGAACGACGACTTTTTTCATTGTCAACGGCCTTAATTGTTATAAAAAGCACATCAATATCAATTTAATTTAAACACAATTTCTTTCAACAAAAAATTAAAATTAACTTTCGCCGTTTAATACAAAAATATATAAATGAACAAGAGTAGAATTTTTAGAACATTGTTGGGTATTGCAATTGTAAGTGCAGTACCAACTTTGGCTCATGCGCAAAAAGCCAATTGGCAAAACCTCGACCTAAAAAGCGATAGCACATTCGGAATCAGTACGGAGAAAGCATATAAAGAACTTTTAAAGGGTAAAAGATCCGTAAAAGTTATCGTGGCTGTAAATGACGGTGGTGTAGAAGCTACACACGAAGATCTGAAACGGATTATGTGGGTAAATACCAAAGAGAAACCAGGCAATGGTAAAGATGATGATAAAAATGGCTACATCGACGATATTAACGGCTGGAATTTTATTGGAGGACCAAAGGGATCTGTAAATTTTGAAACCTTAGAGCTGACCCGTTTGGTTCGTCGGGATCAGGCACGCTTTGCCAATACTACAGATGCAAATGTAGCAGAAAAGGATAAAAAGGATTTTGAAGCGTTTAAAGCTGAAAGGGCCGAGTTGGAACAAAAACTGGCTGAAGCAAAAGAAAACTTAGCGGGTATTACAGGTTTTAAAACAGCTTTAGATGCTGTAGTACAGAAAATTGGTAAAGAAAATCCAACAGCAGAAGATTTTAAAAACTTTAAGCCATCTACGGCGATTGAAGGCCGTATCCAGGGAATATTGATCCAACAACTGGAAAAAGGCAGTTTTAAAGATTTTTACGAAGACCAGATTAAAGAAGGATTGGATTATTATACACGCCAGGCCGAATATAACTTAAATCTTGATTATGATCCACGTTCAATAGTTGGTGATGATCCAAATAATGATAAAGAACGGTTTTATGGCAATAACGATGTTGCAGGCCCTGATGCGATGCACGGTACACACGTAGCAGGTATTATTGCAGCAGATAGAACCAACAAAATTGGAATTTTAGGTGTAGCCGATAATGTAGCTATTATGGGCGTGCGTTGTACGCCAAACGGTGATGAAAGGGATAAAGATGTAGCAAATGCAATCCGCTATGCAGTTGATAATGGCGCTAAAGTAATCAACATGAGTTTTGGTAAAGCTTATAGCTGGAATAAAGCAGTTGTTAACGAAGCAATGAAATATGCCGCATCTAAAGATGTATTGATTGTTCAGGCCGCAGGTAACGAGAACAAAAATATTGATGTTGAAAATAATTTCCCTAACCACAAGGATTTAGATGAGAAAACTATTGCATCATGGATTACCGTTGGTGCTTCAGGTCCTAAAGATGATGAGACTTTGAAAGCTAGTTTCTCTAACTATGGTAAAAACCAGGTTGATGTTTTCGCGCCAGGTGTACAGATTTATTCCACCGTACCTGGTTCCAAATACAAAAACTTGGATGGAACCAGTATGGCCTCTCCGGTTGTGGCTGGCCTGGCTGGCTTAATCCGTTCTTATTATCCAAAATTAACGGCAGCGCAGGTAAAAGAAACTATCGTTAAATCGGTTACCAAAGTAAACCACAATGTAGAATACGCGAAAGGCGAAGGTCCTGATGCCGAAAAAGTTTCTGTTCCTTTTTCTGATCTTTGTATCAGCGGCGGAATTGTAAATGCTTACAATGCATTAAAATTAGCAGCAACTTATTCAGGTAAGTAAGTTGCTAAGTAATTTTTTCAGATTGTCATTCTGAGCGAAAGCGAAGGATCTTCAAGCTGTTTTCTTTAACAGAAAAATAAAAATGCGTCCCAATGTAAAATCTGGACGCATTTTTTGTTTCGGGTGTTTTTTAAGCCAATATCTTATCAGGTGTGATGGGTAATGTTCTGATCCTCTTCCCCGTAGCATTAAAAACGGCATTGGCTACTGCAGCAGAAAAGCCTATCAAAGCAATTTCACCCATACCTTTTGCACCCATAGGGTTAATGTAAGGATCAGGTTTATTGATAAAATTAACATCGATTTCCGGTACATCAGCGTTCACAGGAACGTGGTAATCAGCAAAGTTGTTATTGATGTATCTACCATAACGGTGATCGATTATTGATTCTTCTGTTAAAGCCATTCCTATACCGCCAACTGCGCCGCCCACCATCTGGCTTCTGGCGGTTTTCGGACTCACAATGGTTCCTGAATCACCTACAGAAACAATTTTACTTATCTTTACCACTCCTGTCAGGTTATTTACTTTTACCTGTACAAAGTGAATGGAGAACGAATACATCGAGTAATTATCTCTTTCCTTACCGCCCTGACTCTCTTTTGTTATTTCTATTTGCGGCAGATTATTCTTTTTCAAAACATCAACAAAATTAGACGTTGCATCCATATTTGAATTTGCTGCGAGTTCGGCAATGGTAGATTTTAAGGCTACACAAACATCATTCACTGCTGAGCCTACGGTAGATAGTGTAGCCGAACCGCCCTGACTTGGCGCTGGCGGTAAAGATGAATCGCCTAATTCGAAAGTAATTTTATCTACAGGAATACCCATCAGTTTACTGGCAATTAAAGTCATACCGGTTCCTGTACCAGGACCAATGTCACTTGTTGCACTTTGCAAAAGAAGCGATCCATCGGCTTTTAAAATGCCTTTTACGCTGGCTTTACCCCTATTGGCATTAAATACACCAACACTTACCCCGTAACCGGTTTGCCATGACCCCTCAACTATACTGCCCGGTTTGTTTTTTCGGTTGCGCCAGCCAATCTTCTCAGCTCCGATTTTATAGGCCTCTTTAATATTCTTGCTGGAAAAAGGCTTGTTTTTTTGTTGATCGGTTTCAGGATCATTTTTAATTCTAAATTCCAATGGATCCATGTCTAGGGCATGCGCCATCTCATCAATCGCGCTTTCGAGCGCAAAAGCTCCGGTGGCTTCCCCTGGTCCTCGCATCCATATCGGCACGCCCAGATCAACCGGAACAATAACATAAGAAGTATTTACATTATCGCATTGGTACATAAACTTTGCCATGTTCACTACACCTTCGGTAAAGTTCTCATAAGCAGAAGTTTCACCATAAGCCCTATGCGTAATGCCCGTTAGCTTGCCATCCTTATTTGCACCCAAACCAATGGTTTGTATGGCCGCTGGCCGATTACCTACCATCGTAAACATCTGCATTCTGGTAACAACCAGTTTTACAGGTTTGCCAATGTGTTTAGAAGCCATTATTGTGGCGATCTCCAATGGCCATGTGCGTAAGGCCATCCCAAAACCACCACCCACAAACTCCGAGTTCACCTGGATATTTTCCATTGGGATTTTAAAAACATTCGCAATGGTACCCTGCGTAGCTTTTACGCCTTGTGTTTTGGCATAAACGGTAAGCTGGTTATTTGGTCTCCAATCGGCAATAATCCCATGTAATTCCATTGGGTTATGCGTCTCAATTGGAAGAAAGTACCTTTCTTCGATCTTTACCTCTGCAGTTTTATAAGCATTTTCTTCACCACGTTTATAGTCGGCCTGCCCCTGTAGCTTTTTAGCTTTCGGATCTTTCAGCGCTTTTTCAAAATCAGTATTAAAAGTTTCTTTAGCATAGGTCGCCTTAACCAATGATGCCGCATAAGTTGCCCTTTCAAAAGTATTGGCCACCACAATAGCTATGGGTTGTCCGTTATAGAAAATCTTATCGGTATAAAAAATCTTCATCTGCGGTCCACCCTCCTGTTCGTAAGCCGCCGCCGAGGGCTTATTCAGGTGCGAAATCACCGCGACCACTCCCGGAGCTTTTTCTGCAGATTTCGTATCAAGTGTGATTATTTTCCCTTTAGTGATGGTACTGGTTACCAATACACCGTAGGTTAAACCAGGTAAATCATATTCAGCAAAATATTTGGCTTTTCCGGTCACTTTCAAGAATCCGTCTACTCTGTCGTTTTCATCTTTTAGCATATTCTTTTCCATAACTAGGCTTTTGATTTTGCTAGGTTTAAGGCCTCAATAATTGTATTGGGTGCAAGTTTTAGCTTGAAGTCGTTTCCTCCAAAGCTTTTTGCATCTTTCATGGCCAGTTGCGCAGCCTGCTCAAAATTGGTTAAGCTGGCTTCTTTTCCTTTTAAGAAAATCTCAGATGCGGTTAAACGCCAGGGTTTATGTGCCACGCCGCCCATGGCCAGCCGAACATCAGTAATTTTATTATTGACGATTTCAAAAGCTGCCGCTACTGATACCAGTGCAAAAGCATAAGAAGCCCTATCCCTGACTTTTAGATAATGATAATTTTTGGCCAGGTTGTTTGTAGGGATTTCCAAACCTATAATCATTTCATCGGCCTTTAAGTTATTGTCTAACTGTGGTGTATCTCCGGCTAAGCGATGAAAATCTTTAAATGATAGTTTGCGTTCTCCTTTTGCATTGGCCAATATCACTTCAGCGTCTAAGGCAATTAAGGCTACACACATATCGCTGGGATGAACAGCAATGCATTTTTCTGAAGTTCCGAAAATAGCATGCATGCGGTTAAAACCTTCCATTGCTCCACATCCTGTACCGGGCTGGCGTTTATTACAAGGCATTTCGATATCGTAAAAATACCCACAGCGCGTACGCTGCATCATGTTTCCGCCAACCGAAGCCACGTTTCTGAGTTGCGCTGACGCGCCGGCTTGTAAAGCCCGGGAAAGTAAAGGCAGTTTCTCTTTAATCAGGGGATGATCTGCAACTGCCGTATTCGAAGCCAAAGCACCGATATGGATTTTATTCCCGATCTGCCTGATTTGTTTCAGCGGTACGTGGTTGATATCAATAAGTTTTTCCGGTGCGGTAACACCTCTCTTCATCAGATCGATTAAATTGGTACCACCTGCCAGGAATTTGGCATTTTTATCTTTACCCAATAAAGCAATGGCTGATTTTGCTGTGGTTGTTCTGAGGTATTGAAAATTGATCATACGGTTTCACCTCCTTCTTTCACTTCAATAATTGCATCAACTATGTTTGGATAAGCACCACACCTGCAGATATTTCCGCTCATGTATTCGCTTATTTCAGCCCTTGAATTGGCATGGCCTTCACGAACACAGGCTACTGCCGACATGATCTGCCCTGGTGTACAGTAGCCGCATTGAAAACCGTCATGTTTGATAAAAGCAGCCTGCATCGGATGTAAAGTATCGCCATTTGCCAAACCTTCTATCGTAGTTATTTTCTTTCCCTCATTCATCACTGCTAAGCTTAGACAAGCGTTTACCCTTTGTCCATCTACATGAACAGTACAGGCGCCACACTGGCCATGATCACATCCTTTTTTAGTACCCGTTAAGTGTAATTCCTCACGCAGATAGTCTAAAAGGGTTACCCGGGGTTCTACCGTTGTTTGATAAGCTTTATTGTTTACTGTAAGCTTTAAGGGTATTTTCTCAAAAAGTTCGGCAAAACGTTCATCGGCATTATTTTCTGCTGCTTTAATTGCGGTACCAGGCGTTAGTGCAATGGCCGTAATTACTGAGGTCTTTTTAAGAAAATCGCGCCTGCTATCACCCTGATTTGGTTTCTGTTCAGAAGATTTCATAGTTGGATGTTTATAAATGGTTGCGTTACCAGAATCTTCATTATTATCAATTCTTCGATAAAAATTGACCGTTTTTCCGGTATTTCCATCTCTAAATTTAAAATAAAAACTAAAGCTAATTTCCTTAAAATTGATAGGTAAAAGAAAAGTTACGCCCCGACTTTGATGCCACATACATAAAACCAACAATTTCAAAAATTGTTCGGACTTTCGTACTACAATTATTGCCTTTCTACCGGGTTAAAAAAATGAGAATGATTTTGATTTAATGGGAAAAAAAATCAAATTCAGAATAGTCATGATCATTGCGTTTAACCTGAATGATGGTAATTCCGTCTAAAATCGTTTTCCTTTAAGTACCCTGATTTCTGATCCTTCTGCCAGGAAAACAGAATCTGGCTCGGCATGGTTTAAGAAAGCAAAATCACCACCATAGTTTATCCCAAAATTGACGTTGATTTTATAACTTTTTATCGGATAAACTTGCCAGCGCGGATGTTCTACCCCATATTCAGAGGTTTTATTGTGGCCAATTTTAGTGTATCCCCAGTAATGTTCGGTAATAAATTCTTCTTCGCTACCCGGTGCAATTTCTTCAGCCTTAGCATTGGCAGTAATCTGAAAATTATGCCATGTTTTACTTTTCCAAAGATAATCCACCTCAAGCTTGTTTTCCTGTTCTACCCAAACATGTTTCATGGGTAAAGTTTGATATTTTTCTTTATAAATGGTATTGGCAACAAATGTGATTGCAGGCAAGGGAACAATTTCTTTAACAAAAACAACTCCTCGTTTCCATTCTTTACCATCTTTATACCGAACATAGAAGCGCAGGTTAACCTCCTCAAAATTTGTATGGAATGGAATATTAAAGCCAAGTAACTTTACATTCATAAACATGAAACCCACTAAGCTCACATAATACTTTCCATTCCAGCTATCTAGTTCGGTATGCGGAGGAAGATACTTTAAAAGAATTTGCTCATCTACCGCATATTGCGCAAGTGCTAACTTTCGCCATTCCGCAGTTAAGAAAACACCTTTTTTAGCTGTCATTATATAACAGCTTGTCTTAAACGAACTAATTTGACTAAAGTTTCTTCGAGCAAATCTAAATGAAGCATGTTGGCTCCATCTGATTTGGCATTTGCAGGATCAGGATGTGTTTCGATAAATAAGCCATCGGCACCAACGGCAATGGCTGCTTTTGCAATAGTTGAAATCAGTTCGGGTTTACCACCGGTAACTCCGCTGCTTTGATTAGGCTGTTGTAAACTATGGGTACAATCCATTACCACAGGCGCACCAAAACTTTGCATTTCGGGTAAACCGCGATAATCTACAATCAGATCCTGATAACCAAAGGTATTTCCACGATCGGTTAAGATGACCTTATTGTTGCCCGCCTCTCTTACCTTTTCAACCGCAAATTTCATTGACCCAGCCGATAAAAACTGGCCTTTTTTTACATTTACCACTTTCCCCGTTTCTGCAGCAGCAACCAATAAATCGGTTTGGCGGCACAAAAAAGCCGGAATCTGCAGTACATCAACATACGCAGCAGCCATCGCGGCTTCACCACTCTCATGGATATCGGTAACGGTTGGCACACCAAATTCTCTGCCGATCCTTTCTAAAATGCGTAACGCTTTTTCATCGCCAATGCCCGTAAAAGAACTTCCTTTACTTCTATTTGCCTTGCGGTACGAACCCTTAAAAATGTATGGAATCTGCAGTTTATCGGTAACCGTAATAATCTTTTCAGCAATTCTCATGGCAATATCTTCGCCTTCAATAGCGCATGGACCCGCCATTAAAAAGAAATTCCCTGAATCTGTATTTTTTAATTTATCTAAATAGTTTAACATTGTTGAGATGTGAGATGTGAGATGTGAGATGCGAGATTTGAGATTTGGGTTTCTCTCAGATCTAACGTCTCAAATCTCATATCTGATTTTTAGTTTCCTAATTCGGACATAAATTTTATCCGCATCAATTGAATTTCTTCCCGGGTGTAATCGGTTTCGCCCAGTTCATTTAGTGCTTCGTCTATAGAATCGCTTTCAGCTGCCCTGAAGTAATCAAAAACTTCATCCTGCCTATCATCGTCAATGATTTCATCAATAAAGTAGTTCAGGTTCAGTTTGGTGCCGGAGTTTACAATCGACTCTACTTCTTTCAGGATTTCTTCGTAAGTGATGCCTTTTGAATCGGCAATGTCTTCCAGGCCAATCTGTCTGTCGATATTTTGGATGATTGATACTTTCATCTGTGATTTATTGGCCTGCGTTTTAATGATCAGATCAATAGGACGTTCAATGTCGTTATCCTCCACATATTTTTTGATCAATTCAATAAAAGGTGCACCGAATTTCATTGCTTTACCCGAACCTACACCCGAAATCTGGCGAAGTTCTTCCATGGTAATTGGATAATGGGTACACATTTCTTCTAAAGACGGATCCTGGAAAACCACAAATGGTGGAACGCTTTTTTGCTTCGCAATTTTTTTACGCAGCTCTTTGAGTAACGATAAAAGATGGGTATCCAAAGCACCTGTGCCTTGTTTTACATCTTCATCATCATCGTCGGTGCTGTTTCCTATTGGCTCATTTAATATGAATTTGAGGCTGTAAGGATTAACGATAAAATCTTTTCCCTGTTTAGTTAATTTTAATAAACCGTAATTATCGATATCCTTAAAAAGATAATTATTTAAAACCGCCTGGCGGATAATGGATTTCCACATCAGCTCACCGTCCTCCTTGCCGATTCCAAATTCAGGAACCTTACTATGTTCATAAGCAATGGTTTGCGCTGTTTCCAGACCTAAGAACACATTTAACAGGTGTGCATCATCGAACTTCTCACCGGATTTTTCAATAAACTTTAATAAGGTAGATAACTGACTTTCTACTTCAAACTGTTTTTTAGGCTTTTTGCAGTTGTCGCACATGCAGTTGCAGCCGGTTTCGTTAAAGTTTTCGCCAAAATAGTGTAGGATTTGCTTACGACGGCAAACGCCGGATTCTGCATAATCAATCACTTCTTTTAATATCTGTGTACCAATCTCTCTTTCAGAAACCGGTTTATCTTTCATAAATTTTGCCAGTTTATCTACATCTTTTTGAGAGTAGAAAGCAATGCACACGCCTTCGCCACCATCACGTCCGGCCCTACCGGTTTCCTGATAATAACCTTCCATACTCTTAGGCACATCGTGGTGGATGACAAAGCGTACATCTGGTTTATCGATCCCCATACCAAAGGCAATCGTTGCAACAATTACCTCGGCATCTTCCATCAAAAATTTATCCTGTGTTTCGGCCCTGACTTTCGGATCTAAACCTGCATGATAAGGCAAGGCACTGATTCCATTCAGGTTCAAAGCTTCGGCCACTTCCTCTACCTTTTTACGGCTTAGGCAATAGATAATCCCTGATTTACCCGGATTAGACTTGATATATTTAATGATTTCTTTGGTGATATCTTTTTTAGGACGAATTTCATAAAATAAATTCGGCCGGTTAAATGAAGATTTGAATAACGTGGCTTCCGTCATGCCCAGATTCTTCATAATGTCCTGTTGTACCTTTGGCGTAGCCGTCGCAGTTAATGCAATAATCGGGATATTATTCCCCAACCCTGCAATAACTTGTTTAATCTTACGGTATTCCGGCCTGAAATCGTGACCCCATTCAGAGATACAATGCGCCTCATCAACGGCGACAAAGGAAATTTTAATCAGGTTTAAAAATTCAATGTTATCCTGTTTTGCCAAAGACTCTGGCGCAACGTACAATAATTTAGTCTGACCGCTTAAGAGGTCAGATTTAACTTGGGTAATTTCAGATTTGTTTAAGGATGAATTAAGAAAGTGAGCAATACTGTCATTTCCACCAAAAGCCCTTAATTGGTCTACCTGGTTTTTCATTAATGCGATTAAAGGAGAAATCACAATTGCTGTACCCTCGCTCATTAAAGCGGGCAACTGATAGCAAATAGACTTCCCTCCGCCTGTGGGCATAATAACAAAAGTATTATTGCCTTCTAAAATATTGGTAATGATCGACTCCTGATCACCCTTGAAATTATCAAACCCGAAGAAATTTTGTAGGTTATCAAATAACGACTTTTTCACGTCCATTTTGTGTAATAAAATATGCGATGCTATTTTTGTATCCAAAATAACATAATTTTACAAGAATTTCAAGTATTAACAAACAATTATTTTCTCTTTGAAAAGTAAAAAATCCATAATCCAATCAGCTATAGGCACTTTAGAGCTTGAAGCAGCTGCAATATTAAATGTTGCGAAAAACATTAACGGCGATTTTGAGAAAGTCGTATCAAGCATTCTAAATAGCAAAGGACGGGTGATTGTAACGGGCATAGGTAAAAGTGCAATTATCGCGCAGAAAATAGTGGCTACTTTTAATTCAACGGGTACACCCGCTATTTTTATGCATGCTGCAGATGCGATCCATGGCGATTTGGGCATGATCCAAATGGATGATATTGTCATTTGCCTTTCCAAAAGCGGAAATACACCTGAAATTAAAGTGCTTATTCCCTTATTGAAAACAGCTGGCAATCTACTGATTGGTATGGTTGGCGAATTAAATTCTTTTTTGGCAGAGCAGGCCGATCTGATTTTGAATACCGCTTTCGAAAAAGAGGCCTGTCCGCATAATTTGGCGCCAACAACCAGTACAACTGCGCAATTGGCATTGGGTGATGCTTTGGCCATTTGTTTGTTAGAATGCAGAGCGTTTAACGAATCTGATTTTGCAAAATATCACCCTGGTGGATCTTTAGGTAAAAAGCTATATTTAAAAGCACGTGATTTAGCCCTGTCTAACGAAAAACCAGCTATACATCCTTCTGCCTCAGTTAAAGATGTGCTGATCGAAATTAGTAAAAACCGTTTGGGGCCGTAGCTGTTGTAGATAGCGACGATAAGGTACTGGGCATCATTACCGATGGTGACGTTAGGCGGATGTTGGAAAATAATACTACTATTGCAAACTTAAAAGCGCAGGATATCATGGGCAGAACACCAAAGAGCATACAATTTGATGCTTTAGCTGTCGATGCCCTGGATATTATTAAGCAAAACAATATTACCCAGTTGTTAGTTCTGGAACAAAATACTTACTTTGGCATCATCCATTTACACGATCTTTTGAATGAAGGTATTGTGTAATTTTAAATTATAAAATGAATAAAAACTACTATGCATTAATTATGGCCGGTGGCGTTGGAAGCCGCTTTTGGCCGGTGAGCAGAACAGAATATCCAAAACAATTCATAGATTTTTTCGGTGTCGGAAAAACCCTTATTCAAAGCACTTATGAAAGATTTCTGAATATCTGTCCTCCGGAAAATATATTTATCGTTACCAACGAAATTTATACCGGTCTGATTAAAGCGCAGTTACCACAGTTAACGGATAACCAGATTTTGGCTGAGCCTTTAATGAGAAATACAGCACCTTGTATAGCTTACGGAAGTTTAAAAATCGCAGAATTAAATCCTGATGCGACTATTGTGGTTGCGCCATCAGATCATACCATTGCTAATATTGATGGCTTTGTAGCATCCATTGAGCAATCTTTAGAAGCAGCATCCAAAAATGATTGTTTAATCACGTTGGGAATTAAACCGAACCGTCCGGATACTGGTTACGGTTATATCCAGCATACTGATTATGTGCTTAATACCGATACTGACCTGCATAAGGTTAAAACCTTTACTGAAAAGCCAAATTTAGATTTGGCTAAATCATTTATACAAAGCGGTGATTTTTTATGGAATGCCGGAATTTTTATCTGGTCTGCCAGAGCGATATTAAAGGCGTTTGAGAAACATCTGCCAGATATGTATGAAATATTTAATGTCGGGAGGACTGAGTTGAATAAGGCCAGTGAAAAAGAATTTATCAATAATGCCTATTTCCAATGCACCAATATTTCAATAGATTTTGGAATTATGGAAAAGGCAGAAAACGTTTACGTACTTCCATCTGATTTCGGATGGTCTGATTTAGGTACCTGGGCGTCTATTTATGAAATGGCTGAAAAGGATTATGTGGGTAATGCCGTTATTCCTTCAGAACAGGTGCTGATGTTCGATTCATCAAATTGTATGGTAAATGTTCCAAAGGATAAATTGGTGATCTTACAAGGGCTGCATGATTATATTGTGGTTGAAAACAATAATATGCTTATGATCTGCCCCAGAGACGAAGAACAGAAGGTTAAAGAGTTTGTTGCGGAAGTTAAATCCAGATTTGGAAATAAGTTTATTTAAGGATGGATAATGTGGGATGTAAAATGGATGATGTGGCATACTTTCATCATCCATTTTGCATATTCTATTGTAGAAAGATATTGAAACAAGTACGATTAACAGATTTTAGTAAGACAGGAGCGTCATTGCGACGAGGAACGACAGCCCGTCCCGATTTCTCGGGAAAGCAATCTTAAAGCACACGCTGGTGGTTATTGTTTTAAGATTGCTTCATCGGCTGAAATAGCCTGCTTATAATGATGTTTCTTGCAACCAACATTTTGCAAAAAAACTTTTACTCATATAGATTTTACGCAATAAATTATTTCAAAGGATAACGGTTTTGACGGAACCCATTAGGTTGGTCGTCATCCGATAGCTCTCGGATCCCGCGCATGCGCAGACCACAAAGTGTTCAGAAAGGCAAATCTTAAAGCGCTGGTCGTGAAATCTCAAGTTAATCAAGTATATAGCAACTTTCGATCACCGTAAATGAAGTTCAAAGATCCTGAAATACGTTCAGCATGGCGGATCTGGTTGAATTCCATTATCCATCTCCCCTTTTACATCTTACATTGTTACATCCTCTGCCTAACTGCCTCATATAAAATTACCCCGGCAGCTACTGAAACATTTAATGATTCAATTTTTCCTGCCATAGGTATTTTAGCTAAATGATCTGCTACCCTCAAAAGGTCGTTAGAAATGCCTTCATCTTCTGAACCCATTATAATTGCTGTAGGCATGGTATAATCGGGGGCGTAAATAAAATCATTGGTTTTTTCAGTACAGGCCACAATCTGCAGACCACTTTCTTGCAGAAATAAGCAGGTTTTATGCAGGTTGGCATGGCGGCAAATCGGAATGCTGAATAATGCCCCTGCAGAAGTTTTAATCGCATCCGCGTTAATCTGTGCCGCATTTTTTAACGGAACAACTATGGCGTGAACACCTACACAGGCAGCCGTACGTGCTATTGCACCCATGTTGCGCACGTCAGTTACACTATCTAAAACCAGAATTAGCGGCACTTCGCCCTTTTCGAAAACAGCAGGAATAATGTCTTCAATATTTTGATAGGTAATTGGAGAAATGACAGCAATTACGCCCTGATGGTTTTTCTGCGACATGCGGTTCAGCTTTTCTACAGGAACCGAATTCAATGGTATAAGTGTATCCTTTAGAAGGGCTTTCAGCTCCAGAAAGAGTTCACCTCCCAAACCGCGTTGCTGATAAATGGTTTCAATGTCTCTTCCTGCTTTAACGGCTTCTATTACGGCCCTGATGCCGAATACAAACTCATTATTCTCTTTTGCCCTTTGCGGTCTTCTAAAATTATCCATGTTTCAAAATTGTTAGGCAAAAGTATTCAATTAAAATGTTTTGACCCTAAACAATATGTAGCTTATTAACATTTAATTGTTTAAAATTTTTAAAGCCTCATAAATGCGATAAAATTTAATTTGATTATCCCTCAATTTGTTAACAAACGGCTAGTAACTATTCAAACAACCCCATCAAAATTTGCTTACTTTTGTAGAATGAGTATCGATAACGAACAAGGCGGAAAGGGTAGCATGACTGCTAGAAAAAGCAGGTTAAGTAACACCATAAGTTCACAGGGGAAAATCCCCCCACAGGCATTAGACCTGGAAGAAGCTGTTTTAGGTGCATTGATGCTCGAAAAAGATGCACTCTCAGCGGTAATTGATGTTTTAAAGCCAGAGGTTTTTTATAATATCGCACATCAGAAAATTTTTGAAGCGATCCATATCCTTTTCCAGAAATCGAAACCGGTAGATATTTTAACGGTAACCGCTGAGCTCCGTACTTTAGGAGCCTTAGAAATGGTTGGTGGCGCTTATTACATTACTCATTTAACTAACCGTGTTGCTTCTGCCGCCAATATTGAGTTTCATGCGCGTATTATTTCTCAGAAATATATTCAGCGTGAATTGATCAGAATTTCGACGGAAATCATTACCAATGCATACGAAGATACCACAGATATTTTCGACTTATTGGATCAGGCTGAAAAAGGCCTTTTTGAAATCGCCCAGAATAACCTGCGTAGAGATACACAAAAAATGGACGATATCGTTAAACAATCACTGGCTACACTCGAAGAACTCCGTACCAAAACCGATGGTTTAACCGGCGTGCCAACCGGGTTTACCGGGCTGGACCGTATTACCGGAGGTTGGCAAAAGCAGGATCTGGTTATTATTGCTGCGCGTCCGGCGATGGGAAAAACCGCATTCGTATTAACCTGTGCACGTAACGCTACTGTTGATTTCCAAAGACCTTGCGTAGTATTCTCGCTGGAGATGTCTTCAGTTCAGCTGGTTAATCGTTTAATTTCAGGAGAAGCAGAAATCGAGCAGGAAAAAATCAGGAAAGGAAATTTACAGGAATGGGAATGGCAGCAGTTACACAGCAAAATTGGACGTTTAACCGAAGCGCCCCTATTAATTGATGATACACCTGCATTAAATATTTTCGAGTTCAGGGCAAAATGCCGGAGGCTAAAATCACAATACGATATCCAATTGGTTATTGTCGATTACTTGCAGTTGATGCATGGTAAAGGTGAAGGAAAAGGCGGTGGTAACCGTGAGCAGGAAATCGGTAGTATTTCAAGGGCACTTAAGTCGGTTGCAAAAGAACTGGATGTTCCGGTGCTGGCGTTATCGCAGTTAAGTCGTGCGGTAGAGAGTAGGCCTGGTTTACAGGGAAAACGGCCTATGCTGTCTGATTTACGTGAGTCGGGTTCTATTGAACAGGATGCGGATATGGTATTGTTCTTATACCGGCCAGAATATTATGGTATTACCGAAGATGAGCAGGGACGATCACAGGCTGGTATCGGTGAGGTAATCATTGCGAAACACCGTAATGGTGAAACCGGAATTGTACCGCTTAAATTTGTGGGAAAATTTGTGAAATTCCAGGATCTGGAAGATGATTTCAATGCGCCGCCAAATTCATTTGCTGCCGATCCTTCCGCTGGAATGTATCCATCTCAGGATTTTGAAAAACAAAGCAATGTGATTATCCGTCCGTCAAAAATGGACGACTACAATGACGATGATCCACCTTTTTAATCATCTTTGATCGTCATTTTGAGCGTAGGAGAAATTTTTGGTTATGATGATCCTAAAAGCTAGGTATTTATAAAAAAGAAGCTGTGTCATAAGTATAGCTGTCATCATGAGCTTGTCGAAGGGCCATGTTTTAATTGCCCTAAAGGCGTTTCGACAGGCTCAACGTGACAAACGAAGGTAAAATTACAAATCATGACACAGCTTCTTTTATGTAAGAAAGCTTTTCCTACAAATCAAAAAGCAAACCTGCATTAAAACTCGATCGGTTTGTCCTGACCTGGTAACCTTGATTTTGTTTAAAAAGATCGGTAAGGCCGGATTGTCCGTCAAGTTCCAGTAATACCTTTACTTTATTGGCTACAGGTAATTTTACACCGATACCCAGGTCAATGCCAATATCTCTGTTATGGATAAAATTCTTTAAATCGGTATTGAATTTTGTTTCGTTCGCATTCAATAAAATCCCGAAATATGGCCCGAAGTTCAGGTACCAATTTCTTTTTTTTCCAAAATGCCAGTTCGCCATTACAGGGATAGTCAAATAGTTAATCCGGTAATCTGTAACAAAGCTTTGCCCGTTATCCAAATTGGTGATGTAGCCACTGTCCCAACCTTTTTGATCATAACCAATCTTAGCTTTAATGCTCCATCTGTCTGAAAAGAAGTAGTCGCCAACAGCTGTGAGGTTAAAGCCATTTCTGTAATCGCTGTTTGTTTGGCTACTGGTTGATACGGTAGCGAGGTTAAATCCAGCATGTAGTCCCAATTCCAGACTGTTTTTTTCTTGTGCCGATGCGGTTATGCCGAAGCCGGCAACTAATAAAAGCGTTAATAGTTTCTTCATTGTTTGATCTGATTTAAATTTCGATGAAGATAAAACTAAAAAACAAGTTATTGAAGAACGGACTGTATTCTGGGAAAAAAAAAGTTAAAAATTAGAGGATGTATCCTATAAGAATGCCTGCTATTACTATAACCGGCGGACTTATTTTAGTGAAATTAAGCAATAGAAATGTAGCGAGCATAATACCCAGAAACAACCAGTTAAAGCCTATTGGGATCAATAACAGCACAAAAGCAGCAATAATAAATCCAACACTAACAGCATTAATGCCCGAAAGGCTATGGCGGATCCTGGAAATCTTTTTCAGATCATCCCAAAAGGGCACAATGAATAACACGAGGATAAGGCCGGGTAAATTAATCCCGATCACGCCGATCAATCCACCTAAAATCTGCCCCCATAATCCATATCCAAAATTCTTCATGCTTAGTGCGCCCAGATAGCTCGTAAAAGAAAATGTCGGTCCGGGTAAGGCTTGCTGTAGCGCGAAACCTGATAAAAAACCGGATGAAGGCAGGTAATGTTTCATCTCTACAAACTCGGTAAACATTAGCGGAACCAGCACCTGCCCTCCTCCAAAAACCAATATTCCGTTACGGTAAAAGTTCTCCAGTAAACGGATGGGTAAACTAAAGGGAGAGGTTCTGTTTATGATTGCGCCTACCAATGCAAACAAAAGTAAAGCACCAAGAAAGTAAACCAGTTTTCGGGGATTGATATTCGAAAAAAGTTTTACCCTTAACTCCGTTTCCTCTTTTGGTGTTTCAATAGCCGAAGAGATCATTCCTCCTATCAATATCGACAGCGGAAATACATAAGCATTTCTTAAAACCAATGTGGCAATAACCGAGGCAATAGCTAAAAATATAGAAACCTCTGATGATAAAACTTTTTTGCCAAGTTTCCAGGCACCATAAGCAACAATACCGAGTGCAATGGGCTGAATATATTCTAAAATATAACTAAACTTCTGTTTTTGATCAAGCAAAGCGTAACTGATGGCAGCTAAAGTCATTATCGTTGCGGTGGGTAATATCCAGATCAGGAAAGTGATAATGGCCAGCTTAAGCTTTCCAACCTTCCAGGCTATGCCAACCAAGGTTTGTGTAGATGCTGGTCCGGGAAGTACCTGTGCCAAGGCATTCAACTCTAAAAGTTCTTCCTCTGAAATAAACTTAGCACTCTGGACAAAATATTTTAGCAACAAGGCCAGATGCGCCTGTGCGCCACCAAAAGAAGTGAAGGTGAAAAAAATTACATTCCGGATAAACAGCAACTGTCTTTTAGCAGCGATGGGTTTGTTTTGCATTAATTTAAACTGATAACATTAACTGAATGCAGTCAACTGACAAGTGTAAACTGAGAATTGTAAACTGACAACTGTAAACTGAAGATCTGCCTAGTCATCCTCATAATCTAATCCCGCGGCTGTATTATACGCGCCCTGCAATTCTGAAAAGGCGTGCATATCTCTTTTATTTCGGGCTACCTGCATCCCCTTTTGATAAATTTCGATTGCTTTCTCTTTTTGATCGTCTTTTTCCAATAACTTACCTAAATGGTAATAGGTACCTACATAATCAGGATGTTTATCCGTTAACTGAAGGTAAAAAGAATAGGCTTTTTCTTTATCATTTTGAGCATTATACTCTGTGGCTAAGGCATATAGTATAAATGGATCGTTTGGATCGCTTTCTAAAAATTCCAATAACTTACTTAAACGGGTGGATGACATTTTATTTCCTTGCTTTTTTAATTAAATTTGCAGAAAGACCTTATATAATAATCATATCGTATATGGACTGATCGATAGCTAAACAATTTTAGTTCGAGATCGTTCATAACAATAAAACCACTATTAACATATGAAAATATTAGTTTGTATCAGTAACGTGCCAGACACAACGACAAAAATAACTTTTACTAATGATAATACCGAATTCAATACGTCAGGAGTTCAATATATTGTTAATCCATACGATGAAATCGCTTTATCACGCGCAATTGAGTTAACTGAAGGTGGAAAAGGAACGGTAACCGTGATCAATGTTGGCGAAGCAACTAATGACCCAACCATCAGAAAAGCCCTTGCAATTGGTGCTGATGATGCGGTTCGGGTAAATGCAGCGCCGAGAGATGCTTATTTCGTGGCTAAACAAATTGCTGAATATGCAAAGGACAAAGATTTTAATCTTATTTTAACGGGTCGCGAATCAATCGACTATAATGGTAATCAGGTTGCCGCTATGGTTGGCGAATTTTTGGATATTCCTTCGGTATCTATCATCAAAAAATTAGCTATTGATGGAGATACTGCAACAATTGAACGTGAAATTGAAGGTGGTAAAGAAGTTTTAACGGTTTCGGGCAAATTTATTGCCAGCTGTGCTGAAGGTGTGGCGGAACCTAAAATCCCGAATATGCGTGGTATTATGAGCGCCAGAACCAAACCATTGAATGTGGTAGATGCAGTTGATGCTGAAGAAGTAACTAAAGTCATTAAATATGAAACCCCTGCTCCGCGTGGAACGGTAAAATTAATTCCTGCAGATCAAACGGAAGAGCTGATCAGCTTGTTGCACAGCGAGGCCAAAGTAATTTAATTGGCAGTTTGAAGTTTTCAGTTGCCAGTTTACAGAGATAACAAATAAAATATTTCATTAAAATAAAGTCCCCTTTACGGGGTTACAGGATAAATATATGTCAGTATTAGTATATGTAGAACAAGCTGAGGGAAAATTTAAGAAGTCGGTTTTTGAAGCTGTATCTTATGCCAAAGCCATTGCCGATCAACAGTCAACCAATTTAACTGCTATTTCTATTGGCGATGTAGCCGACAGCGAATTGAAAGAATTAGGTAGATACGGTGCATCAAAAGTGCTAAATGTAAGTGCCGATCAGTTAAAGACCTTTGTAAATCAAGCTTATGCAAGTGTTATCGCTGCAGCAGCAGAAAAAGAAGGTGCAGATATTGTTGTGTTGTCTAATTCCTTTTCTGGTAAGGGTTTAGCACCGCGTATTGCAGTAAAACTTAAAGCAGGCTTGGCCGATGGAGCGGTAGAATTACCAAGCACAGATGGGAAGTTTGCGGTTAAGAAAACAGCTTTCTCTGGTAAAGCATTCGCCATTACCGAGTTAACATCAGCCAATAAAGTAATTGCTTTAAATCCTAATGCATTTGGTGTGAAAGAAAATGCTACCGATGCAGCGATAGAAACTTTTACTGCAGATGTGAAACAATCAGATTTAGGAACGGTTATAAAAGAGATTGTCAGGGCAACCGATAAAGTATCATTACCTGATGCAGAATTGGTCGTTTCAGCAGGCAGAGGTTTAAAAGGACCTGAAAACTGGGGAATGATCGAAGAATTAGCTGGTTTATTAGGCGCTGCTACTGCCTGCTCTAAACCAGTATCAGACGCAGATTGGAGACCGCATTCAGAACACGTTGGTCAAACCGGTATTGCAATTAGTCCTAACCTTTATATAGCAATTGGTATTTCCGGCGCTATCCAGCACCTGGCGGGTGTGAGTTCATCAAAAGTGATTGTTGTCATCAATAAAGATCCGGAAGCGCCTTTCTTTAAAGTAGCAGATTATGGTATTGTTGGCGATGCTTTTGAAGTTGTTCCAAAATTAATTGAGGCATTAAAAGCACATAAAGGATAATATCTTATAGACCTTATCGGTTTTTAAAAACCGATAAGGTCTTATCACAAATATGAAAAAAGTTAAATTAGATATTGTAGGTTTATCTTACAGCCAGACACAATCTGGTGCGTATGCCCTGGTTTTAGGAGAAGTAAACGGGCGTCGGCGCTTACCGATTATTATTGGCGCATTTGAGGCACAGGCTATAGCAATAGAAATTGAGAAAATGACTCCTAGCCGGCCATTAACGCACGATTTATTTAAATCAATGGCTGATACTTTTCATATCGGTATCAAAGAAATTATCATATACAATTTGGTTGATGGTGTTTTTTATGCAAAGTTGATCTGTAGTGATGGTAAAAACACCCATGAGGTTGATGCGAGAACATCAGATGCTATTGCTTTGGCTGTTCGCTTCAATGCCACGATTTACACTTACGAATTTATCCTGGCTTCTGCAGGAATTGTAATCGAAGGCAATGACTTTCTTTTCCTCGAAAATATGGATTCTATTGCAAAAGAACATGAAACCGAAAACTTGTCAGGCTCAACGCAGCAACCGGGCTTTGGTGATTTAACATTAGACGAACTTCAGCAAAAATTACAGGAAGCCATTGCTGAAGAAGCCTACGAAAGAGCCGCAAGATTAAGAGATGAATTGAATAAACGCAGTAAATCCTGATACCGGCGTGCTTAAAATGTTCATCCTTTCAAAAGCTCTTGAATTTTTTTTCTCAAATCCCATTTGTAAAAGCTAAATTCTAAAATGATCCGAATTAATTAAAATAATTTGGGCTCATTTTGGATTATCATTCAAAATAATTCTATATTCAGCTTTTACTTTCAATCATTCAAACTAAAGTATTATTATGAATGTTAAGTTTCGCTTAACTATAATGAGTTTCATGCAATTCTTTGTATGGGCTGCCTGGTTAATTACAATTGCAAATTATTGGTTTGGGACCAAACAATGGGATGGTGCAGATTTTGGAATTATTTTTTCCACCATGGGTATTGCATCGCTGTTTATGCCTACCATTACCGGTATTTTAGCCGATAAGTGGATCAATGCAGAAAAACTTTATGCTATCTTGCATCTTCTATACGCCGCAACCATGTTTTACCTTCCGCAGGTAGATAATCCCCATATTTTTTTCTGGGTAATATTGGTAGCCATGTGCTTTTACATGCCAACCATAGCGCTGAGTAATTCCATCAGTTACACCACTTTAAAAAACGGCAATTTCGATGTGATCAAAGACTTTCCGCCAATCAGGGTTTGGGGTACCATTGGTTTTATTGCCGCCATGTGGATAACCAATTTAACCGGTAATAAAGCCAGCGCCAACCAATTTTATATTGCAGGTATAAGTGCTTTATTGTTGGGTATATATTCTTTTACGCTACCCGCTTGTAAGCCTTTAAACTTAATCAGCGATAAGAAAACATTTGCACAAAAACTTGGACTGGAATCCTTTAAGCTCTTTGCCGACTACAAGATGGCCTTGTTTTTTATCTTTTCGATGTTTTTGGGGGCAGCCCTACAGTTAACCAATGCATATGGTGATGTTTTTCTGGATGAATTTAAATTATTTCCTGTTTTTGCAGAGTCATTCGTAATTAAGTATTCTACCATTATTTTATCGATTTCGCAAGTGTCAGAAACGCTTTTTATCCTGGCTATCCCCTTCTTTTTGAAAAGATTTGGAATTAAATGGGTTATTGCCATTGCCATGTTTGCCTGGGTGCTTCGTTTTGGTTTATTTGCCTATGGCGATCCATCAACCAATCTATGGATGATCATCATTTCATGTATTGTGTATGGAATGGCATTTGATTTCTTTAATATTTCAGGGTCGTTGTTTGTTGAAACATCAACCGCGCCTAAAATCCGCTCTTCTGCGCAGGGCTTGTTTATGATGATGACCAATGGTTTTGGTGCCGTTTTTGGCAGTTTGGTTTCAGGCTGGATGATTAGCCGTTTCTTTACAACATATTACCATACCATCGGATCGCTATCCAAATATGTTAAAAGCGAAGAAGACAACGTGCATCTGCTTAAATTTCTTAAAAATAAAGGGATTGATGTACTACCAAATGGCGAACTGAGCCGGGCGCTGGATGTAAAAGACTGGCATAATATCTGGTTAACCTTTACCATTTACGTACTCATAATTGCCATTATCTTTGTTATCACTTTTAAACACAAACATACCCGAGCCGAACTCGAAGTCATTAACCATTTATAATTTGCGATTAGCCTCTTATGTCAGCTGGTAAATATAGAAAAGAACACGATTGCTTAAACTGCGGTGCTCATGTTGAGAAACATTATTGTAGCGATTGTGGTCAACCGAATTTAGAATTAAAGGAAAGTTTCTGGACTTTTATAAGTCATAGTATTGCCCATTATTTTCATTTCGACAATAAGTTTTTTCAAACGCTTGTCCCTCTCCTAACCAAACCAGGTAAAGTTACACTCGATTATCTGGCTGGTAAAAGAGCCCGTTATATCAATCCGGTAAGCATGTACATTTTTGTTTCCATTGTCTATTTTTTGGTGGTATACTCTCCAAAACATGTAGAAAAGGATCCTGATCATGGTCATATCGACATTGAAGAGAAAAAGGGTGCGGATGTTTCCGATAGTGTGAATAAAGCATTAAAGCTTACAGGTTTATCTAAAGAAATTGCCAATAAAGCAACAAAATCAATTAATGAAGCAATCAGGAGAAAAGAATTTATAAAACTTGGCTTTGCTGATCAAGAGAAGGAATTAAAAAGACTTAACGCGGAAAATGCCAAACTGAAATCCGATTCTCTCAGCGATATTATTGATGAGTACAACGATATTCATATCGAACGAAACGATAGCACCTATGCGGCTTATCTGGCAAGACAAAAAAAACTGCCTGTTTCAAAACAGGATAGCTGGTATGATAGATTGATTAAAAAAAGAGCAATCACCCTTGGAGAAAAATCAGAAGTCATTCAGGAAACCCTTGAACATAACCGGCCGAAACAATATTTTTTATTGATGCCATTGCTGGCCTGGTTTATCATGCTCAATTTCAGGAAAAATCATATCTATTATCTTGATCACCTGATTTTCACCATCCATGGTATGATGGTTTATTTTATCGTCTCGATAATCACCCAGCCTGCAATGAAGCATGTTTTCGGTGAAGATTCCTTCATGAGTAAAATTATAGCGGTGTGTGTGACGATATTTTTATTCTGGTACATGTTTAAGGCGCTTACCATTTTTTATCAACGCAAAACGTGGAGTACCATTTTTAAAATATTCTGGATCTTGATTTTGTATTCAGTGGCATTTAAGCTAACTGAAATGGTGATGATCAATTTAATTTATTATGTAGCGACTTAGTTTAGCGAGATCCCGATTGGAATGCAGTGAAATGGAGAGCTCTATTTATAGCAGATTTTTCGGCTACCTTGCACTCTGCTCAAGACGAATCTGATCACGCAAATTCGTATTTCTGAACTTGTTTTACGAGTAGAAATGATATTTTCAATGGCCTTGTGTCTGTTTTATGGTCAGCATCTTATTGTTGAACCACCTTTCTATAAAGACCCTGAAACAAGTTCAGGGTGACGACCGTTTCCTGTAAGTTGGCAACAAACCTAAATTATAGCAAATTATTAATTGAATTCAGGTTTTTATCACTTAAACATTTTTAAAGATCTCTCGACTGCGTTGCACTTCGCTCGAGATGACGCATAAAACAAAAAAAAACCACCCGGATTCGGGTGGTTTTTTATCTTTTTTTTGAAATTATTTTCTGTCTTTAATCTCAACAAATTCCCTGTCGGTTTCGCCAACGTAAATCTGACGTGGACGACCAATCGGTTCTTTGTTTTCGTGCATTTCCTTCCACTGTGCAATCCATCCTGGTAAACGGCCTAAAGCAAATAACACCGTGAACATTTCGGATGGGAAACCCAATGCGCGGTAAATAATACCTGAATAAAAATCCACATTCGGATATAACTTACGGTCAATGAAGTATTGATCAGTTAAAGCTGCTTCCTCTAATTTTTTAGCAATTTCTAAAATCGGATCATCAATACCTAAGTTCTCTAAAATATCATCACAAGCTTTTTTAATGATTTTAGCTCTTGGATCGAAGTTTTTGTACACCCTGTGTCCAAAGCCCATCATGCGGAACGGATCGTTTTTGTCCTTAGCTTTTGCAATCCATTTTTCTGTATCACCACCGTCAGCTTTGATCAATTCAAGCATATCAATTACAGCCTGGTTAGCACCGCCATGCAATGGTCCCCAGAGCGCGGCAATACCAGCAGCAACTGAAGCATATAAATTACAGTCTGAAGAGCCTACAATACGAACGGTTGACGCAGAACAGTTTTGCTCGTGATCGGCATGCAGAATCAGCAATTTATTCAAGGCATTTACCACGATAGGATTCACATCATAATCTTCCGTACGTTGGCCAAACGTCATCCAAAGGAAGTTGGTTACATAATCATATTTATTTTTTGGATAAATAAGCGGGTGACCTAACGACTTTTTGTAAACGAAGGAAACAATGGTTGGAAATTTAGCCAGGAGCTTAATAATGGTTAAATTCTGCTCTTCTGCAGTTTGATTTGGCTTTAAGCATTCCGGATAGAACGTAGACAACGAGAAGATCAGTGAGCCGAGTTGCCCCATAGGATGAGATCTTGACGGATAACCATCAAAAAATTTCTTCATATCCTCGTGGATGAGCGTATGTTTACTGATTTCGGCCTGTAATTCTTCTAATTGGGTCTGTGTAGGAAGATCGCCATAAATAATCAGATAAATCACTTCCAAAAAACTTGATTTTGCTGCAAGCTCTTCAATAGCGTATCCCCTATATTTTAAAATGCCTTTTTCACCATCTAAAAAAGTGATTTTACTTTTTGTAGAACCAGTATTTTTAAAACCAGTATCTAAAGTTACGAAGCCTGTTGAATCTCTTAATTTCGAAATATCTATGGCCTTTTCATCTTCTGTTCCTGTTATTACTGGCAATTCTACTGTCTTACCATCAACTTTTATCTCTGCAATATCTGACATATTATTGTATTGTGTTTATAGCTTTCTAAATTATATAAAATTAATATACATGCATAACAAATCTGTTAAATTAATATGAATAATTGGTCAAAATGACGTAACAATCATGCTTAATTTAACCCGGTTCAGCCTCTTATTTTGCTTTGATTTCTTCTGCAACTCTGCCACATTCTAACATTTCATTGCCGTAATAAGGGTTTTTAATTTCCTTTTCGGTTGATAACCAGTCCCCTCCATCTCCTTTATTCGCCATCGGACAATGCTGGACATAAATGGTTCCTTTTTCTATTTCCGCATTTTTAAGCAAAGCAATGATATCGGCACTTAAAGCAGTAAAATCTTTTCTTTGTATAACCAGGTTATTACTTGCCGCTATTTTCTGAGCAATTTCTGCAGTTGGCTCACAGCCCTCGTAGGCAGCCAGACTATTTTTCAGTACGGCAGCAGTTTTCTGCGCATTTGCAGCATCAGACTTCACCAGCGCATTTTTCAAATTCACATAGTTTTTAAATATCGCCAGTTTCTTCTCGTCCTTTATTAAAACCTCGTTGTTAACCGAAGTAGCTTCGGTTTTGGTAGAATCTTTGGTTTCATTAGATTTCTGCTCTGCCTGGTTGCAGGCCATTAAAGTAGTAAATATGGCTATCCCGAATATTCTTTTCATGGTATTTGGTTTTCGGCTCAAAATAGGAATTAAAATGGTAAATAAATAAAAAAGTCCCAATTTTCATCGGGACTTTAATATTATATGATGTTTGAATTATAATTTGAAATTGTAAGCCAGCCTTAATGCGTACTGACCTGTTTTTCTGAAATAGGTGGCTGATGAGCTATCATTCACATAACCTTCATATCGAACACCAGCGTCGAAACCGCCAAACTCATAACCCAGTCCACCCGAATAAATAAAGTTCGTTTTGCCACCATCTTTAATGGCAAAGCCTGCACCTGCTTCAGTGGCTAAATACATTCTTTTAATCGGAAACACTTTAACGCCACCTTTGGCCGGGATAAAATCTATGTCAATGGCGTTATTCTTAGCCATTAGTTTGGTATAACCGCCTGAAGCAGTCACGGCAACATATGGTGATAAATCCCATTGCAATTTCAAATCAGCACCATAAGCGTAATCCATTGGCGATTGATCACGGAAGAGTCCGCCGTTAACACCAACCCCTATTTTGAAAGCCATTCCCTTAGGTGCCGGATTCGGATCAGTTTCTGTCATGGTTTGCGCATTCAGTGTTGTAGTGGCAAACAAAGCAACTGCAGTAGCTGCTGTAGCGAAAATTTTAGTAATCATTTTCATATTAGATAAATTAAGTTAATACTAAGGTTTTGGTAGATATACGTAGTGTGCTTTCGTTCAGATTTTTTTATTTTCATTTTTTTCAGAAATAATGATAAATAAAAAAGCCCCGGTATTTGCCGGGGCTTTAAGTATCAGGTAAGTAATCTTATAAGCTAAATCCGTAAGCTAAGCGAATGCCTGCAAAACCAATGCTACCATTGTTTGAATAACCTTCGTATTTCGCGGCTAAATCTAAACCATTAGCCCATGCATAACCAATTGCTGGTGAATAAACAAAAGATGTACCAGCACCTTTTTCAGTTCCAAATCCAGCACCAAGTTCAGCTAATCCGTAAGCACCAGAGCCAGAATCATTAAAGAAATATTTAGCACCGGCTTTTACAGGAATAATTCCGAAGCTACCTCCACCGTACGAATCTTTTCTTGAAAAATTGTTGTACCCAGCGGTTACAGGGATAGATAATTGCTTATCTACATTGAATTGGTATCTGATATCTCCACCAATAACCAAACCTAAACCTGTTGTTGTTCCTGCACCAACATTTAAACCTATACCTAAGTTTCTTGCAGAGCTTTGAGCATTTGCATTAGTTGAAAAAAATAGTGCTACAACAGCTGCTGATGTAGCAAAAATTTTTGTAATTGTTTTCATGTTTAAGATATTCTTTTTGAGTTAAAATAATATCCAATGCAGATACAAAGGTTGTGCCAAAAGGGCGTTTTTGGGCTTATTTGCACATTTTCCTCGCTTAAAATCAGCTTTTGAAGCTAATTTTTATTTGTTGAAACTTTTTCCAAAATCAACTGTTTTAACAGGTTTGTCGGCATGCTGGCATCAAGCCAGATAATCTCTACATTGTCCTTTTCCATTTTTCTGAAAAATGTATTTTGTCTTTTAGCATACTGACAAATGGCCGTACCAAGTTTTAACTTTAGTTCCTCAAAGGTTAATAATCCATCAAGATAGTTTACGATAAATTTGTACTCCAGGCCGTAGAAAACTAAGATTTCCCGGTCAATTCCCTCTTTCAGCAATTGTTCTACTTCTTCTACCAGGCCGGCTTTGAACCTTTCGTTCAGCCTGTTTAGAATTTTAGCCCTGGTAACTTCAACCTCATTTTTTAACCCAAAAATAACCGGTTTAAGTGACGGTCGATTTACTTTTTCGAGTATGTTATGTTTGAGATAATCGGCTATTTCTAATGCGCGGATCAGTCTTTTTTTTGAGGATAGATCAGCATGTCCGATATTTT
Source organism: Pedobacter suwonensis (assembly GCF_007833675.1). Classification (NCBI taxonomy): domain Bacteria; kingdom Pseudomonadati; phylum Bacteroidota; class Sphingobacteriia; order Sphingobacteriales; family Sphingobacteriaceae; genus Pedobacter; species Pedobacter suwonensis. Next base: position 140,724 of record NZ_CP031708.1, read on the forward strand.
GGCTTTCATCACTTTGCAATATCAAAACCAGTTCTTCCTTTGATAATAAATCTAATCGATCTCTCAAGGGTTGATTGACGGGGACAGCGGTATAGGTTTGATTCTGTAGTAAGCTGTGAATGTACATGCCTGTCCCGCCACACAGGACCGGCATGTTGTTTTTTTTTGTTATGGCTGCAAATGCCTTGTAGAAATCGTTTTTAAAGGCATCTACATGATAACGTTCGCCGGGCAATAAAATATCGATCAGATGATATGGAATTGTTTTGCCGTTGATATGATACTCTTGCAGATCTTTACCTGTACCGATATCCATTCGTTTAAAAACCTGACGGCTATCGGCACTAATGATCTCGCCATTTAAAGCATCTGCAACGCTCACAGCCAGCTTCGTTTTACCAGACGCAGTTGCTCCTAAAATGATGATGAGATTATGTTGGTCCATTAAAACTGAAGAATAAATTTAAAACTCCCGGTGTTAAATACCTCCTGTGCAAAAAACCGGGCATCTTTTTTGAGTACACGATTAAGATTTTCATCCAGGCTGTAAATCTGCGGTTCCAAAATTGCAGTTTGTAAAAAGCCCAGTTTAGTATAGGCCTCTCCTGCAGACCAATCGCGATCAGCGTAAGTCATGAGGTCGTTAGGTTGATAGGTTGCAGCAAAAAATGAAATCAATTTACTTAATCCGCCTGTAATAGAATACCCCGCTTTAACTGCAAACCTGATCAGTTCCGCAGATCTGTAATTTTCGGTATGGTTCATTTTGCGCAATCCCGAAAAGGTAGCAACAGCAACCAGTTGATCTTTTTCAAATAAACCTATTTTATAACGGCTCGTTACCGCACCCTGCAAATGATTTTCAGTTAAAAAAGAATCAGCAACAGGTTTGGTAATTTTTAATATTTTAGTTTTCCTGCCGTGAATGCGGCTATTTTTGCCAAGCAAAGATTTTATTCTCGCTAAAACCTGCACGGGTTTTGATAACCAGAGGTCTTCCCAAAGGTGAATGAGCTTAATGCCTTTCTGATAATGTCTTTCCTGTAGTGCAATAAGATCCTGTGGAATAAAGCTGTTTTGTAAGCTGACCAGGTGGATAATCAGTTGATGATCAATCCTGAGTAACTGAAAACCATCTTCTGAAAAAAAAAGCACCCAATTTTATGATCAGCAAGAGCCAAACTAAATTGATGGTGCCAGTTATCTTCAAAAGTTAAATTATTCAATCAGTAAAATATTGTTCAGAAATATATCGACTGCAAATTTAACCATCAGATTGTTAAATCCATTCTTTTTCTTTAAAGTTCGTACTGATAATCTCTATTAAAGTTTCTACTTCCTTTAATTTGGCATCATCAAGAGCCGAAATTTTCAAGCCAGCTTTGTTATGGCCAAAATCAGTTAGATTATGATTGTCTGTAGAAAATTCTTCTGTATTGATCTTAACTTCAACGGCATCTCCATTGATATAAACACCTGCAAAAAATCGCTTGGTTATTTTTTGTCCATTTAGTTCAATATTTTTTTCACTATACAGATCATATCCGTTTTCTGAATTTTCGTGTACCGTATATCCGCGGGTGGCATAGGGCTGTAAGCCGGCTCTGATGGTCTGAAAAATTTCTACAAGATCAGTTTTCATAATGGTATTTGATTTTAGCATTAAACACCATAGTCTTCTTATTGTTTAATTTTTTATTCTTTTAGCCACCAGTTTTCGGTTGGTAAATATTCATCTAAAATAATGGTTTCTCCTAATTTTGGAGTGACCAAAGGAAACTGTTTTGCTGCTGCGGCTACAACTATCCGTTTTATTGGCTCATTCCAGGGGTGCATGGCCAAGCTGAATTTTCCCCAATGTACCGGCATTAAAATTTTAGCTTTCAGCTCGATTGCGGCCTGTACAGTTTCTTCCGGGAACATATGGATGTATGGCCAGTAAGCATTATACTGTCCGCACTCCAGCAAGGCCAAATCAAAAGGACCGTGCTCCTCACCTATTTTTTCGAAGTGTGTATCATAACCGGAATCGCCACCCAAAAAAAGTTTAAAGTCTGCAGTTTTCAGTACGAAGGCTGACCATAGTGTTTGATTTCTTTTAAATTTTCTGCCTGTAAAATGCCTGGCTGGAACAGCTGTTAAATGCAAACGGTTAAACAATGTGACCGATTCGTTCCAACTCAGCTCATTAATTTTTTCTTTTTTAATTTTCCATCGCTCCAGATGCGACCCTACACCAAGCGAAGTGACAATACTGTTAACCTGCGGCGAAATTTTTAATATACTCTCATAATCCAGATGATCATAATGATCGTGTGTAATGATGAGGATATCAATATTTTTGAATTCTTCGGCCTTTATAATGTCAGTGCCCAAAAAAGCCTTACTCCCGATAAATGAAAACGGAGAAGGTGTTTTGCTGAATATAGGATCAACCAAAATTCTTAGTCCGTTTATTTTGATCAGATATGACGAATGGCCAAACCAGATAATTTCAGGTGCATTACCCTTAGCACTGCCATTTATATTCGGTGAAATATATGGAAGCGCTTTGCTCGGGGCCTTATCCGGATGTTTTTCGAAAAAGAAAGCGCTTAAAATCTTAAAAAAGCTTACTCCTTCTGGCTGCATTGGTGTGATGGATAAGTTCTGTAGCGCACCATTGCGATAATTACTCAGGCTTCGGATTTTATCCAAACGCAATCCCTTTGGTAACTGTCCGAAAACCGGCAGATTGGTTATAATAAGGAATAAGGAGACAACAAAAACTAAAATATATACTGCGATCATTTTTAAATTAAATAGCAGCCAAAATATGAATATGATTTCAAAGATGCGGCCAGTGTGATATATATGACGAATGGATTACAGGTTGGGTGTAACTACATATCTTTTTAGCTGAACAAGGAGTGAAAACAGCGCAAACGTTTGATTAATTTTGTATTATTATATGTTGAAGCAATTTAATATACTAGTTTAGTACGCATCATGCAGTCGAAACCCACAACGATCAAAGAAATAGCCAGAATCTTAAATATCTCTCCCTCCAGCGTTTCAAGGGGCCTGCACGATCATCCGAGCATTGGGGCAGTTACCAGGGAGAAGATTAAACAGTTGGCGAAGTCGCTAAATTATGAGCCTAACAAGGCTGCCATTCTATTTCAAAAAGGAAAAACATATACCATTGGTGTCATTTTACCAGAGCTATCAGAACACTTTTTTTCAATCGCTATTTCTGCAATTGAAGATGAGGCGATGAAGAAAAATTATACCGTGATTTTCGCCCAGTCGCACGACCGTTATGAGCTCGAAGTAAAACTTGTTGAGAAAATGAAAAATCAACGTGTTGATGGCTTATTGGTATCAATCAGTAAGCACACCTGTAATTTTGATCATTTCGAAAAAGTTAATTCGTTTAACATTCCGGTTGTATTTTTTGACCGGATACCACCTTTAAAAAACGTGCATTACGTTGCATCCGGCTTGGAAAGTGCAACAGTTAAAGCGGTGAACTATCTTTTAAAAAAAGGGCACAGAAGTATCGGGATGATTAATGGTCCAGGTACCTTATATGCCAGTGAAGAGCGCAAAGACGGTTACAAACAGGCGATTACTTTTAACCGTTTAAAGTTCGATCCATCATTGGTCATCAATTGCGATTTAACAGAACAAGGTACTATAGATGCTGCCGAAAAGTTTTTAAAGCATAAAAGAAAACCAACGGCTATAGTCGCTTTTAATGACTACGTGGCACTTTTTCTTATCAAACACTTTAAAAAGATGAATGTAATCGACGATTTTGACATCGTAAGTTATGCCAACCTCCCTATTATCAGTTATCTTGATCGCGCTCCCGTAGCTTCGGTAGAGCAATATCCATATTTGCAGGGGCAAAAGGCGGTAAATATTCTATTGGATCTTATTCATAGCCCCAATGCTGAAAACCAGGCCTATTATAATACCATTGTTGATGCCGATCTTATTGTAAATGAAACGAATTACTGAACAAACGTTTGCGTGATGCTTAAGGTTGCTTAAACTTTCGGGTAAGCGGGTTGAGCCTGTAATCATTAATCTCCATTTTATTTGGTATCTGTGTTAAAGAATGACAAAGTTGTAAATCTGCCTTACCAATTTCTTCACTAACAGAATCTTATACATATCACCCCTCCCCCTACACTCATTTCTTTCTTAGTAGACGTTTTGCAATAGTGATGTGCATGCCAATAAACGAATTTGAATGACGTGTAATGTTTCATGGTTTGCAGTGAAAATTGTTACACGCTCTTACACAGCTTAGTATCATGAAATTTTCTTGCTACATCTGCTTAATTACAAGTTTCTTTCCTGAAGAAATGAGAGGTAAATTCATATTCACTTATGCGTTTACCGTTCTCCTCCTCTTAGAGAATATCAATATATTTTATAATTATTTATAATTAGTCTAAATAAGTTATAAGATAATTATATATTTGTGTAAGAAAGGGGCCAAAAGATATTTGGATTACGGGCAATAGGTTTGCAGATTTTAAAATTCAAATTTTACCGCAGATGTGTGATTGACCGGGTTAATATGATAATGATTTAGAGCAACACACCGGGTTTAAATATATTGATAAAAAGAATATCCATTTTAGTGAAGATCTTAACCTGGTAAAAATATGTTTTGTTAGTTGGATACATGCTCCCCGCGATGGGGAGCTTTATCATTTATATCGGTATGTTTGATAAGCACCTTTTATTTAGCCGCCATCAAATTATCGCAGGCCATTAAGATGCTAAAAAAGTCTGGAATGGAGATTTCTGGTATTCGCTTTATTTTATGTGCTTAAATAAGCGGAGCGTTTGTAGCTAAACCGAATTTAGATTGAAGAGCGATGATATCTAAACGCAAAAAGGGCTTTGGCGTACCAAAAACCCTTTTTGTTTCATACTCGCGAAATATTATTTTCCAGAGTTTTTCTTTTCAGTTACTTCTGCACGGATTTCTTGTGCTAAAACTTTAAGATCTTGCATTGCTTTACGCACACGAGTACCAGCAGCTGCGTTGCCAGCATTGTAAAATTTTTCTACGTCTGCTTCAATAGCAGCAACAGCAGCTTTAACTTTTGAGAATTTTTCCATCGCTAATTGATGTTTTAAGGTTTAAAAAATTTATTTTTTTTCAATAATACATATTTACCTCGAATTAACAACAGAAAGCAAATATTTATTTACAATAAGTTTTGCACATTTTCAAAATCAAAAAAATGCCCTGGCACATATTACAACCACATTTTTAGTTTTTTTAAATTAAAATAAGTTGATTTATGTCATTTGTTTGGAGAGCATAATCAGGTTATTAAAGGTTTGGTTTGCGCTATTGCTACAACGTTCGTAATCGGCTTCTGCAACATGCTCGTTTATTACCATAACAAAGCTTTTCCATTTAGTACTGAGCTCATCACCATACACACCGTAATAATTTAAGCCACCCTCCTGGTTTATAAAATTTGGATTGGCCAGTATATGCTTTCTAATTACGTTACCACCTAATGTAGCGCCCTCAAGCACATATAATGCGCCTAAAACCTCTGCTGTATGCTGTTCAGGAACAAATAATTCGAAATTTAAACCCGGTAATGTCAAACTGCTTATTTCCCAGTAATTCAGGTCTTTTTCTAAAGCATTCAACTTAAAACGACCTTTCATGTCTAATTTCTCCGCAATAGCCAGGTCTAGCATATTTGCCAGTGCATTCTCCAGTTTTTGGTGAACCATATAATTAATGGTTAACAGCTTTTTATATTGATCGATACTTAGTGAATGGTTCATAATTTCGTTAACGAACATCATTGACTCTAGTGTTTTGTGATTATGTGCTGTTTCCGTTCTCAGTAAATTGGCAATCATACAGGGAAGTTTTCGATGAAATAGAAAAAATCCGGGCCTGCCGCCAGATTTTTTCATATTTGTATTATATTATTAATTTAACCTCAAGTGCTGGTTAAACCAAAAGTCGTGTACGGAATGTACGCACTTAACCAGGTTCTCGTAACCATCCGGTTTGGTGAGGTAAGCATTGGCTCCAAATTCTATCGATGCTTTTACATCGTCCGGATTATCTGATGTTGAAAATAAGATAACCGGTACGGTTTTTAAATAAGGAATATCACGTATAAATTTCAATAAATCCAAACCGGATAAGCCCGGTAAGTTCAGGTCAAGCAGGATTAACTTCGGTTTGGTTTTAAGTTCTGCAAAATGCTGAAGTTTTTTCAATGCCTCTACCCCATCTTCAACTATGGCCAGATTAAGCGTCTCCTTAACTTCCTGTACAGCACTTTGCATAAAAAATGCATAGTCTATGTCATCTTCAACATAAAATATATCTGGTGTTCTCATTTATCTGTTTTTAAAAGCTACAAAAAAGGTAGATCCAACATTTAACTTACTTTCGAACCAAACCCTGCCATGATGTTTCTCTACAATCCTTTTTACTATAGCAAGTCCTACTCCTGATCCTTCAATATCTTTCACATTATCCATGCGCTTAAAAAGCTCAAAAACCCTGTCGTAATAACGGTTATCAATTCCTATACCATTATCTTTTACCGAATAGATGATTTCTCCCCCTTCTATATACGCAGCAACTTCTACTTTGGGTTTGTTGGCATTTGAAGAGTATTTTACAGCATTTCCGATCAGGTTGGTAAAAACCTGTGTAATCATGGTTTTATCTCCTTTGATATTGGGAAGTTGTCCTAAAACCAGGGTAACATGATCTGCTTTGTAGGCTGCCCAAACTTCGCTGGTGATGTCTTTTATTAAAGAGGCTATATCAACTGTTTCAAAATTAATTTCAGAGCGGCCAACTCTTGCCAAATTTAAAATCTCTTTAATTAACAAGTTCATTTTATCGGCACCCACCAAAATTCTGCTTAACATTTTTTTACCTCCCTCATCTATGCTTTTGTTTTTAGACATCAGCTCTGCGTAGGTTTTAATAGAGGTAAGCGGTGTTCTTAAATCATGCGACACGGTGTAGCTAAACGTATCCAGTTCTTCGTAAGCGGCCTGAAGTTTTTCATTAAGCGATCTGATCTCGTTTGCTTTTTTATTAATATCGGTAATGATAATTTCGCGTATCCTTAATACGGAGGCAATTTCTTCAGCCATCCATTTTTCTGAAGTATTATTAACAACCTCCGCCCAGATTTCGAAAGATTTACGGGGAGATAAACTCATCAAACCATTTTCTGACGGAACTACAGCTTTGTCCGGATTTCCAGCCCAATTTACCTGTGTAATCATTTCCGGCTTAAACCAAATGATCATTTCGCCCATTTCCTTATTGATCACGCATGAAAGAATGCCAGACGCTACAGACTTGTATTTCTTAGCCGGAGAATAGATTTCAGACAACCGATGCGTATAATATAACGACTCATCGCTGGTGGTTTTTAACCAAAAAGCAAGGTCACTTATTTCTTCTGCTGATGGTACATTCCCAATAGTTTTAAGCTCATTTTCAAAAATGATCGCCACTCCGCTGGCTTTAGTGGCATCCAGAATGGTTCGTTTATGGGTGGTTATCGCTTCCATCAGATATTTATCCCGGTTTAAATGGTCTGACAGTATATTCGCGGTATTTTTAAATTGTTCAATAATTTTGGCATCTTCCTCTTCCTGGCGATATTCAAGCGCTGAGGAAAGAATCTGTCCGATTAACTTGGCACCCTCTCTTGCCTTATAATCTATAAATTTAGGGCTATAGTTATGGCAGGCAATCAACCCCCAAAGCTCGCCATGAGAAATCAGGGAAATACTAAAACTGGAGTGGACACCCATGTTTTTCAAATATTGAATATGAATGGGTGATACGGCACGTAAGCCGCCGTTTGTTAAATCCAGCGCTTCACCCTCCTTAAATGTAATCACCTTCGAATCGGTTATGTTTACATCAGCAATTAACCTCGTTAAGTTGAGCTTATACAGTTGTCTGGCCTGCTTTGGAATATCTGTTGCCGGATAGTGTAAGCCAAAAAATGCTTCCAAACCGGCTTCTTTTTCTTCTGCTACCACTTCACCATGGCCATCTTCTAAAAACTTATAAACCATGATCCGGTCGTAATTGATCAATCGTTTTACTTCCTTGGCAGCACCTTTTAATAAGGACTCTATGTTTTTTCCCTGAAGCATCGATGAGGCCGAACGGCCTATAGAACTTTGAATGTCATATTGAAGTGTAACAGGTTCAAATTCCAATAACCAATCGTTTTTTGAGGAAGAAATAATCAGGTAAAAGGGATTTCCTTCAATTTCTATTGGATGCGGACTTATGGCATCGAAACTTTTACGAATGATACCCAGCTTTAACAAATCCTCGATATGGAGAGCTGAATCCGGTTGGCTGATTAAATCATTTAATGTAGATAAGGGAGTATTTAATAAGCTTTTGGCATCTTGTTTTAAAAAATCTCCTGTATTTTCACTGATATAGGAAATGGTTGAGCTATTTTTATCAACAGCTATCAGAAAACCATGTGATTGAATCTTGCCCGGTATATGAATTGGCTCTTGATCACAATTGGTCAGGTCTACAGAAAATTTACTCATGTGTTTGATGTTGCAACATATTTAATCTCGCAAATTAACAATTTTAAAGCCTAATTTTAGAATGTCTCTAATTTGATAAATTCAGATTTGAGATTTATTTTTTGTTATATATTTGTTTGAATTTAAAAAAAACCATTCAAACTTTGGCAAAGAAAAACATTTTGGTGATTGAAGATAACCATGCAATCCTAGACGTTATCACACTTATTTTAGAGAGCGAAGCATTTAACGTTGAGGGATTAAATAAGGGAGCTGATTTTATTAACCATGTTCAGGAATTCAATCCAGACGTAATCATCATGGATATTATGCTCCCTGACGTTGACGGAAGGGTCCTTTTAAAGGAACTTAAAAATTCCGGGGCTACAAAGAACATTCCGGTTTTGATGATTTCCGCCCGGTATAACGCCAGCAACTATGCACTTGATGGTGTAGAGGCGGATGACTTTATGGCCAAACCTTTCAACATTGATGAGTTAATGGATAAGATTTACGCTTTATTAAAAAGCTAAATTTTTAGTCAGGCATACCCGGTAATTTTATTCCTCCAAGTTTTAGGTTTTTCATCAGCACTTCCAGAAATGAAAGCTTGGTATCGGTAAATCCATGAGCATTTACCCAGATATTTAAACTTGCTTTGAAACCGTTATCCTCTAAAGAGGATACACCAATTCTCCTTTCGGGGGTTTTTAAGCAAGACTTAAACTCATCCACCGTTTTATTAAAAATGGAAACTACTTTTTCGTAATCTATTCCGTAGCTAAATTTAATTTCTATATCCAATCTGCGGGTACCTTCCCTGCTGATGTTGATAATCACCTCATTAGATAGTTTACTGTTGGGTATCACCACAGTTCTGTTATCAAATGTTTTCACAATGGTATAAAATATCTGTATTGAGGCTACAGTTCCTTCCTGGCCCTGCGCAATGATGTTATCTCCGGCAACAAATGGTTTCAGGAGTAAAATCAATACACCGCTGGCAAAATTTTGCAGGGTGCCCGACAACGCCAAACCTGCCGCAACGCCAATACCACCAATCAGTACGGTTAAAAAAGTAAGCTGAATGCCAATAACCTGCATCACGGTAAGAACAAGCAAAACCCTCAAAGTGATGATGATCAGGCTTGTTAAAAAAGGTCGTAGTGACGGATTGATGTCTTTACGGTGCATGCCGCCCTGCATCCATTTTCCCAGCAGCTTAATGAGCCATAAGCCAAAAATAAGCAGTATAATCCCTAAAATTACTGAAGGTCCCCTGTCTATTATCCAATCGTAAGCTTTATCATAAAAACGGTTTACATTACCCGCATCAACTTTCATAATGGTATTCAATGTATCTATGATTATTGTTTTTTCTGTTTAGCTGATTTGTCTTTAGTTACATCCACTTTCTCCGCATCTTTTGCTGATGTCACTTTATCATCAGCACCTTTGGCTTTAACATTTTTCGGTGCAGTAGCCTTGCTACTTTCGGCCGATGTTTTTGAATCTTTCATATAGTTTAATCGTTAATCTTCAGCATTAAGCCAGGCTTTTGCCTCTTCTATTTCTTCAGGTTTAAAGCCTTTCGACTGACCATGTGTAGCGATGGTGAATACGTCAGTAAACCACTCCACTCCTTTTTCAGCGCTTACAACTGCAATTTTTTTCCATTTACTGAAATTTTGCAGGCCCGCTTTAATGTCTTGTGCCCATGCACCGGCCGTAAAATTTTTTACGTCAGTTTCCAATACCAGCAAATACCTGATTTCTTTAAACCTCCTGGCCGTCCTTTGCAAACCGGTTAATAAAACGCTTTTAATATCATCACTGGTAACTTCTCCCGTGGCTCTTACGCCAAAAATGTGATCTGGTAGTCCTGTAATTTCTGTCAACATAAATTATTCGTTTATTTAAGAACAGATTAAGCTGTCAAGAAGTTTGCCATTTATATAAATTCTGAAAAGTTGTGTTATCATAAAAACACTTGTATTACTGATTACGTTATAAAGCCGTATTAAAAAGTAAAACAACCCTATGAAAAACAACCTGCTAAAACCTATTATTCTGGCTTTTGGAACAACCATTTTGCTTTCAGCCTGTACTGGCGAAACAAAAAATATAACAGTTACAGATTCTTCCATGACTGATTCTACGCAGATGGCGACATTAAAGCCTGCCGGGCCTGCACCGGAATGGGGCAAAACCATCAGACCTGAAATGCAGGTAATAATAGAAAAGTTAAGCAGTTATGGTGATCAACCCATAGAAACTTTAAGTGCTACTGATGCACGTAAGAACCATACCCCAACAGATGCGGTAATGGACGTAGCCAAACAAAATAATATTGCGGTACCAATGCCTAAGGTAGATACCACTGGAAAGGATATTGATGCCGATAACGGGAAGGTTCACCTGCGTATTTACACGCCTAAAGTTGGAAACGGGCCTTACCCGCTCATTGTTTATTATCATGGCGGTGGTTTTGTTATTGCTAATGTGGATGTTTATCATGCATCTGCCGAGGCCCTGGCAGAACAAGTGGGCGCAATTGTCGTTTCTGTGGCTTACCGCCTGGCGCCAGAGAATAAATTTCCTACGGCGCACAATGATGCATTTGCAGCTTACGAATGGGCAGTTAAAAATGCTGTAGACTTAAAGGCAGACCCGGCAAAAATTGCTGTAGCTGGCGAAAGTGCGGGTGGAAATTTAGCAGCAAACGTTTCTATTATGGCCAGAAACAAACACATTATGCTTCCTGTACACGAAGTTTTGATCTATCCCATTGCACAAGCGGATACGAATACCGAATCTTATAAAATGTATGCGAATGCAAAGCCTTTAAATAAAGCGATGATGGGCTGGTTTACAGAAAAATACCTAAATAGCATGATCGAAGCGCAAGATACTAAAATATCACTGGTTAATGCCAATTTAAGCGGACTTCCATCAACCACGATCATCACCGCCGAAATAGATCCTTTGCATGATGATGGCGTAATGTTGGCTGATAAGCTTAAAGCTGCCGGGGTAAAAGTTGATCTTAAAAATTATGAGGGTGTAACACACGAGTTTTTTGGCATGTCGCTTCTTGTACCAGAAGCTAAAGCCGCACAGGCGTATGTTGCTGACCAGTTAAAAGCTGCCTTTAAATAAAATCAGCTGCATTGGAGTGGAAACACTTCAATGCAGCCTCGTATGTGCGCTCAGCTTGAAACTTTAAAAATCCCCTTCCAACCTAATAACTGCAAACTGACAACTGCGAACTGTTAACTGATAACTGCAAACTGTCTAAGCTCCTTTCTTCGAACCCAGACTCTGCATCAACTGGTCATACAAATCATCACTTGAAGCTTTTTTCGGTTTCATCTTTTTAACGGTAGCCCGCTTTCCTTTGGCCTTGGCTTTAATAATTTTCAGTAATTCGTTACTGTAATCATCTTTGAATGTACTCAGGTCAAATTTTGAGCTGTATTGTTTAATCAGGGCCAGTCCTACATCCATTTCTTTTTTAGTGATGCTGATATCATCCGCCTTATTAATTTCGGATAAACTTCTGATTTCCTGGTCAAACCTAATTTTTGTGATGACAATAACGTTTTCCATGGGATGGATAACACAAAGATTTTCGGTATTCCTTAACACAAACCTGGCCACGCCGGCTTTGCCAGATTTCTGTAAGGCCTTTAACAATAAGCTATAGGCCTTTCTACCCTGCTTTTCAGGTTCGGTATAATAAGATGTTTCGTAGTAAATGGGGTTAATATCTTTGATATCAACAAAATTTTCGAGTTCAATAATCTTTGTTTTTTCAGGTGCAGCCTCCTCAAAATCATGTTTGTCTAAAATGATGTACCTGTCCTTTAAAAAGTAACCTTTAACGATCTTATCATAAGGTACCTCTTTTTGTGTATTTTCATTTACCCTTAAAAATTTGATCTTGGCATGGTCGCGTTCGTCAAGCATATCCAAATCAAGGTTACTGTTCTGGACACCTGAAAATAACTTAACCGGAATATTTACCAAACCAAATCCAATTGAACCTTTCCATATTGATCTCATAGCGAAATGTTTAAAATATTAACCTATTAACAGGTGTCTAAACTTATTGTTTTGGGTTTACAAGCTGTAAATCGTTCAAACAGCAAACTATTTGGAACCAATAATGTTATTTAACCATAACCTTATAGAAATACTTGTGAAACTATTATGATTTTTCAAAGTAATAAAGGGAACGAAGAGATCACGATTGTGTAATTACCATTGAAAACATTTATAAAGATGAAAATAGCCTATATTTCTACCTATCCGCCCCGTGAGTGTGGTTTAGCTACCTTCAACCAAAATTTAGTTAATGCTTTAAGTTTAAATCCTACCTACGATGCCCGCAGGAGTTTTGTAGTTGCCATGAATGAGTCGGATGATGTAAACGAACATCAGTACCCGGGCGAAGTAAAATTTGTTATCCGACAACAAAATCAACAGGATTATATTGAAGCAGCTGATTTTATCAATAACAGTGATATAGATACTTGTATTATTGAACATGAATTTGGTATATATGGTGGTAATAGCGGTGTTTTTTTGCTTTCACTAATTAACCGGTTAAAAAAACCTTTCATCACTATTTTGCATACGGTTTTGAAAGAACCAAATTTTATGCAACAAACCATTATCAAGGAAATAGCATCTAAAACGGCTAAATTGGTAGTGATGAGCAAAAAGGCAGTAATGTTTTTAACAAGCATATACCAGATTCCACAGGCATCTATTAAATTAATAGAACATGGTGTTCCTGATTTAGAACCGATCGTTAATAATCAAATCGAGCAGAGTGATTTATTTAGGGGTAAAAAAGTACTTTTTACTTTTGGTCTGATTAGCAGGAATAAAGGTTTAGAAACGGTAATCAATGCTTTACCGGATATCGTATCAAAACATCCTGATGTTTTATACCTGATTTTAGGAAATACCCATCCTGGTGTAGTTAAACACAACGGCGAAGAATATCGCGACAGTTTGAAGGCCCTGGCAAAAGATTTAGGTGTAGAAAAGAATATCGCTTTCGTCAATAAATTCGTTTCGGAAGAAGAACTGCATCAATATTTAACCGCATGCCATTTATACATTACTCCCTATTTAAATGAAGCCCAGATTACCAGCGGTACCTTATCATATGCTATTGGCGCGGGTGCGGCAGTCATTTCTACACCTTACTGGCATGCACAGGAGTTATTGGCCGATAACAGAGGTAAATTATTTGATTTTAAAGATCATCATAAACTGGCCGCAATTGTTAATGATCTTTTAAGCGACAGCGATAAATATCACAAACTGAAGCAGAATGCTTATGAATACGGATTAAACCTTCGTTGGCCGGCGATCGGAAGTATTTATCTTAATGTATTGAATGAAGCGCTATCTGCAGGGACGAAAACAGAGCGGTCAATCCCGCCGATTATCGACGTAGAAGGAATGCCTGCTTTGAATTTAAGTCACATTGCTCTACTAACAGATGATACCGGAATTATACAACATGCCCGCTTTGGCATTCCGAATTTAAAAGAAGGTTATTGCATTGATGATAATGCACGGGCATTGATTATGGCCATTATGGCTGTGGAGCAGAATAAAAACCGAAGGGCTTTAGCTTTTATGCCAATATACCTCAGTTTTATTCAGTACATGCAAACAGATGATGGAAATTTCAGGAATTTCCTGAGTTTCAACAGACAATTTTTAGATGAGGTTGGCTCTGAAGATTCATTCGGCAGGACCATTTGGGCATTAGGTTATCTGGTTTCCAGCGCACCGAATAATTCCTATCGGGAGTTTGGCCGCGAACTTTTTTCTCATTCTGTAAAACACTTTAAAGAACTAAAATATCTGCGCGGAAAGGCAAATACGGTTATTGGTTTATCTTATTACCTGAATGCTCATCCCGGAGATGAATTGATTAGCCAGGAGATAAATATGCTGGCAAGTTCATTGGTGGCATCATATAAAGAAAATAAAGATGGAGACTGGCATTGGTTTGAAGATATTCTGACTTATGATAATGCCATTCTTCCTTTAGCTTTGCTTCATCATTATGATGTTACAGGCAACAAGGAATCGTACCAGGTAGCTATGGAAAGTATTAAATTCCTGAACAGTTTCTCTTTTGAAAACGGATACCTGAATCCGGTTGGAAATGCCGGCTGGATGAAAAAGCATGGTAAAAACCCTATTTATGATCAACAGGCTATAGAAACAATGGCCATGGTTTTATTGTATGCTAAAACTTATGAGATTACTAAAGATGATCAATACCTGAACCTGATGCACATCAGTTATAAATGGTTTCTAGGCGAAAACAGCCTTCACATCCCACTGTACGATTATGAAACCCATGGCTGTGCGGATGGATTGCAGTTTAACAGTGTGAACAGAAATCAAGGTGCCGAAAGTACATTGGCTTATTTTATCTCGCACTTGGCGATTTTAAAAATTGCTGAAGTAGAATATGAAACTTTGTCTTCACCACTAATGGAAACAGAGAAGATCGGTTAGATCAATAGACTCGCCCGGAGCTATCAAAAGCTGGTTCGAAATGAATCAGCTTTTTTTTTGAAGATCAATTTATTTGATAAATAAAAATATAAAATAGCCTGTCTCAAAATAACAGATTAAATAATAGCAGTAGAATTTAATTTGGGTATGTCGTCATGCTCAGCTTGACTGGGCATCTTAATGCTTTGGTATGGACTGATTTAGTTGCTGTTCTATCGCATTAAGATTGGCTTCGCTGAACTCTGCATGGTTCCCGTTGTCACGGGAATGAAGCCCTTTCAAAATATTATTCTGCCAAAAATCCCCAAAATCATTTCTGAGATAGCCTCTTCGTGTGAAAGGATTTGTTACTAAAAATATTAAACCAATAATTTCAGCTTTAACTTCGATTCTGGTTTTGTCCAGGCTAACTTTAGCCTGTAATAATAAAGAAGAAGTGTCTAAACGATTTGTTTTAATTTAATGGCGGTATTTAAACTGCTTGAGCCGAAACTTCTAAATCTCGCGCTGAAATTAAATTATACCGGTGTCAGAACGTGAATGATGATCGTTGGCAGTATATTAAATCTGATTATTCTCTAATAGCCTATTCAACAGTAACTCCAAATTTACAGTAGCAAATGATGAGCTATAATCTGATAAACCGTAAGGTATAATCAGTTCGCCATTGCTGATAATAGAACCACAAGAGTATACTACATTTGGTACATAACCTTCCCGTTCGTCATTATTTGGGATAATCAATGGTTCCTTTAAATGGCCTATTTCAATACTGGGATCCTCCAGGTCCAATAAACTCACACCAATGCAATATCTTCGCATCGGCCCAACTCCATGCGTAATCACCAGCCACCCTTTTTCAGTTTCTATGGGCGAACCGCAATTGCCGATCTGCACCAGTTCCCAATCGTAACGGGGCTGCTTTAAAAGAACCGGGTTTTCCCAAACATTCACCTTATCCGAAAACATCAGGTAATTGTTCCATCCATCTATCCGACTCATCATCACATATTTTCCTTTGATTTTCCTTGGAAATAAAGCAAGGTTTTTATTCTGTGCACCGTCGCCATAAAGGGGAATCACTTTAAACTCATAAAAATCTTCTGTTTGAACGAGTTTGGGAATAATTAAAGAACCATCAAAAGCAGTGTAGGTGGCATAGTATAGTACTTTGCCATCATCTTTAATAAACTTGACAAAACGAGCATCTTCAATCCCCTTGCGTTCAAATTCTGAGATAGGAAAAATTACACGATCAGAAATATCCGTATCCTTTGAAAAGGTGATGGTGTGATAAGTGTCTGATAACCAAAGTACCTTATCGTATTCGATTAAACGTGCCGGATTCTCTTTATATAAGCTTTTAGAATCTTTGATGATATTGCTTAAACTGGTGTATTCAAATTTATCATCAAGTTTAGACTCAATTTCTTCTAAAACAGCAGGATCAATCTGCGCATAAGCCGCTTTTTTCAGGAATAGTTTTTTGATGTAGATGGCATTCTTTACTACCTCGGCCTCATCAACATAATTTCCAACTGGTAAAACCTGTATGTTGTTATTTTTATCAATTAAGGCACGTCGGAATACGATAGATGAAATGTGTCCCTCTCCTACAGCCCTAAAACTTATGATTACCCTTTTTTCACCTTCAACTAAATCGGTCTGATCAGGATCATCAACAATACTCGGATTGAAAAAAGCAGCCGATTCTATGGAATATTCGTGTGTAAAATATGCGCCAATCAATAACCGGGTATATTCATCAATGTCTTCGAATGAGGTACCCAGGGCTAAAAACTGCTTTTTTAATTTCTTACAATGACGGGTTAAGATTTTAGTGATATTCCGGTGTCTTTTGGAATATTCCTGCAGTATAGGCGATATCAGTGAAAACACTTTTTCATCCGAAAATTCCAAGACCTTTCTGATTACTTCCAGTGCCCTCTCCTCTCCATTAAAAAAAAAACGTGCAATAACTCTCTTTGTATCTGGATTTACCTTAACAGGTTTACGTTCTATATATAGTCTCATTTTTTAAAAGTTATGATGGTAATTTTAATGCATTCGGCTCTGTAATCTCCAACCTAAACATAACGAAAATTACTGCTTAATTGTTTATGGTATTGTATATAATTTTTACCTTTAGTGATTCATCCATCTATTAAATTGTGCCATAAATGCTATACGAAAAAGCAGAACATGATATCTCTTCAGATGAAACCTTACGGTTGAAAAAGCTGGGTAATTACGAGATATTAAATACCCCGCCAGAAAGTGCTTTTGACCAGATTTCGCAGCTGGCTGCTGAAATATTTGATGTGTCATTTGCCGGGATCTGCTTTGAGGGTGATGGTAATTTTTTCGTGAAGTCGGAGGTCGGCGGAGCTGCATTGGAAGTTATTCAAGATCAGGCTAAGGCAGGATTTACTTTTTTTACTTCAGCACCCATCGTATCGCCTGACGGTTATCACCTTGGACTGATTTACGTTGCAGATAAAAAATCTAAACCAGTCGACGAAAAGAAGTTGAAAATGCTGCGGTATTTAGCTGATATGGTAGTGGAAAAACTGGAGTCCAGGATGGCAATAAGGAGAACTTTAAGGGCTTATGATGATCGTTTACATGTACTTGTTCATGATCTTAAAAACCCAATGACCACCATTACGCTACAATCTGAATTGTTGGGACGAATTCCAGGTATTGATGATAAGGCATCTTTAATTGCGGGTAAGATTAATGCACAATCTAAAAAGATGATTGATAATCTGAACGGCATTTTAAGTGCTGCCCGGAAAGAGGCAACTTCATTTAAGCCCCAAAAGAATAAGATAGATTTAAGACAAATTCTGGAAAAAGTAAAGAAAGAATTTACGCCAGCGCTTGAGCGTAAAAATCAGACAGTTTTAATCGAAATTGAGGAAACTGCTGAGGTTTTTGCTGACCCGGATAAAATCGCTATGGTTTTTAGCCAGTTGATTGATAATGCGATCAAGTTTTCGCCGATAGGAAATAAAATTGTGATCACCCATCAAAGTTTTGACAATCACATCACCATTGCGATGAAAGACCATGGCGTGGGTTTAACCCAGGAGGATTTAGACAGCGTTTTTCTGAAATTTGCGCGTCTGAGTTCGGTAAGTACAAATCGGGAAAATAGTTATGGATTGGGACTGATTACAGCAAATGCGCTTGTGGAGATCCATAAAGGGAAGTTGTGGGCAGAAAGCGATGGAAAAGATTTGGGATGTACTTTTTATGTAACGTTACCCGTCAAATAAGTTTGAATCTACTAAATCGTTGATTTTCATTTCCTCAAGTATTATCCTTTCGGGTACAATATTGGTATGGTATGACCATTTGATTAATCTTATCAAGCCATCAGCAATTTCGATCCCGGTAATATCGCCGTCACTAAAGCAGCAGCATCCGCTGTTAAAATAAACCGGCTTGTATTTGCCAAAAATCGGGGCCTGGTCTCCTTCTTTGATCCGTTTATGAAGTTCGGCATTTAGAAACGCGATGTCGCTGGTATTTTTCTCGTCTTTTGCTTTTTTTAACTTCATGTAAATTCGTTCCAGATGAGTTAATGAGGCAAAAACTGGCTGGTGCGTGTGCCCCGTAATTAAAGCCATATTACGCTTGGTAATCGCCCAATTGTACATCAGTGTGTTGTGAACTGTTTTAAGCTGATTATCGTATGCCGGCGTATTCAGATTAATCTGAAGGTACGACTGTAGCGGTGCCCATATCGTACTTACAAACCATTTGCTAAACCAATTTCCGTCACTCTGCAAGTCGCCCTGATGTCCATGCGTTAAAAAAATATCAAGTTTTCCATTCTTTACCGGCATCCTTAATATGGCTCCTTCGTATATACGGATCGCGGCTCCGTAAAGTCTGTTGAGGTTAAATCCAGCCAACGGATCATTATCCCAATATAAATCATGGTTGCCAAATATTTTGGTGAACTGATTTTTAGCAATAAATGCTTTCTCTGCTTCGAATGTTTCTTTATTGTGTTTGATTACCGATTCGAGCAAATTCTCCCAAAGCTCCTCACTATCCCCTAAATTTATATAATGAAAGTTCTGTTCATTATAATACTGAAGTGCCTTTAAATAATTTTTTTCAGCTAAAGTGAAATCGTCTGCATCATCTCTGGCACCTTTATGCTGATCTGAAAAAATAATGAATTTATGATCATCAGTAACTTCGAAAATAAGTCCACGTTTTCCAGGGTTATCATTAATGGTCTTGTAAAGTTTATCTAACGCCTCATGGATGCGTTCAGGGTTGGGATTTGAACTAAACTTATTCGACAGGTGAATAATCCAGGAACTGAGTAAACGTTGTAGAAATTTGCGCATAGATAAATAAGCCTTTGCCAGGATGTTATTGCTCAAAATAACAAAAAATATGATTAATCGTTTTGTTTCGTGAAATCGTTCAGGGGTATTGCTTTTAAAACATGTGCAAAAATTAATTAGCCACGGAAACACAGAAATCACGGAGGAGATTAAAATTTTTCCGTGTTTTTCGTGCTTCCGTGGCGAACATAATGCTTATGCATGCGCAGAAAGAGCTAGAACTAACAAAGAAAAGTTAAAAGCGATTTCCCTGTTAAATCGGTAGCTGCTTTTTCGCTTTTGTAAATTTTTTACTAATTTTGTTAGTATTGAAAAGATCAGGAAGCGCAGATTTACCCTTACATTATGGCCATGTCCCACCATGGCTGGCACAACGCATGGCCAAACTTGGCTTAGCAATAACAGAAGCCATACTATTGGAATATGGTAAAGCCGAAGTAATACGCCGGTTAAGTAGTCCGTTCTGGTTCCAGAGTTTAGGTGCGGTAATGGGGATGGATTGGCATTCTTCAGGAATAACGACATCAGTAATTGGCGCTTTAAAAAAATCCATAAATCCTTTATCAAAAGAGTTGGGCATTTACATCTGTGGTGGCAAAGGAAAGTATAGTAGGGAAACACCAAATGAACTTCTGAAAATTACCGATAAAACCGGATTGAATGGTACAGATTTGGTTCGTGCGAGTAAACTCAGTGCAAAAGTAGATAATACGGCCATCCAGGACGGATTTCAATTGTACCTTCATAGTTTTATTTTGAGCAATGAGGGCGATTGGGCAGTGGTGCAACAAGGCATGAGCGATAGCAGCGCAACAGCGAGAAGATACCACTGGCACTCTAAAAATTTAAAATCCTTTGTAGAAGAACCGCATACGGGAATCTGTGGCATTAATCAAGGCCAGATCCTTAATCTGACAGCTCATAATGCTGATCAAACCAGGCAGAGCATGATGGGCATGACGGTTGAATCGCCTGCTCGTATGCTTAATGAGATACAAAAATTGGTGTTACCCCATCATCATGATGTAAAAGCAAAAGATGTAGATTTGAAACGTTTGGGCAGTATATTGTGGCTGGCACAGGAAAAGCAACCCCGCGATTTTGAAGAATTATTGTTGCTGGAAGGCATGGGACCGAGAACCTTACAATCTATGGCTTTAGTAAGTGAGGTAATTTACGGTACGCCTTCGCGGTTTACTGATCCTGCACGTTATTCATTCGCTCATGGAGGCAAAGATGGCCACCCCTTCCCTGTTCCGGTAAATGTTTATGATGAAACAATTAATGTTTTGCAAAAAGCAATTGATAAGGCGAAAATCGGCAATACCGACAAACAACAAGCGATAAAATCACTACATCAAATTGCCCGAAATGCAGAAAAAGACTTCGTTCCTAATATGGATTTTGAAAAAGTAATTGAACAGGAACGTGAGGAAAGCTGGAAATACGGTGGTCGAACGGTTTTTGGGAAAGAGAAGCCACCCATAGATAAACAGTTGAAATTGTTTTAATTTTTATTCTGCCAGGTCATTTATTATCATACTGTTTTCAGTTTCTTTCTGTAAAGTTCCGAAGGACTCTGGGACTGTAAAATGGATAAGAGTCTCTGACTCGGTTTTGTTACTGAGTTTTAAACTCAGTTCTATTAACAAATTCTTAGAGACGCTACGGATAGTGTATGTGAATGGTAAGCCTCTTTTTATTCTATAAAGTCTATTTCTATCAATCCTCTTTCTGTTGTATAGTAATCTATAGCAGAGGAATAAACGTATTCTTTTGCACTCCTAACCGCACCTGATCTTACAGGATTATCATGTAAATAATTTAATCTTTGATCCATCATTTCATTGGTAGAAAGTTCCACCGGATGATTTTCCTGCTGCCAAAATTGATAATCTTTATTTCTTTTATTTTCTTCTCCAGCTTTTTTAAATATCCAAAGCATCCAGCTTCGTCTACTTTCATAATTATTGTTTTTGATTGCTTTAATGATGTTGTTAGATGTAAACTTTTTAAAATCTCTTAACGTATCAGATAGATTACTATCACTTGCTGATAAAATCAAATGAAGATGATTACTCATAATACACCAGGCATGAATTCGTAACCTTTATTCGTTTTGCAATAAATTAGACTTTCTACAACGATATCAGCATATTCTTTTCTGGTAAATACATCTACCCACTGTACAGTAGCAAATGTTATAAAATATATAGCCTCCTGATCTTTTATTTGATAGCCATTTTCTCCCATATACTAATATAAGTTTTTAGAATTAAGATATTTACGTCGTTTCAAAATAGACCGTAGATTATAGACGATTTATAGAATAGCTAAGTCTCTGAGTCGCCATTTTGCTGAGTTATAACTCAGTCTATTCTTATCCGTAGAGACGCTGCGCTTAACTCTACGGATAGTATGGTAAGGATATGGTTCTATCCGTAGAGTTCCGAAGGGTTCTACGGATTTTGGAATGGACAAGGGTCTCTGACTCTATTTTGTTGCTGAGTTATAAACTCAGTTCTATTCTTAAATCCGTAGGAGATTCTGCGCTTAACGCTACGGATAGTATGGTAAGGATATGGTTCTATCCGTAGAGTTCCGAAGGGCTCTACGGATTTTGGAATGGGCAAGAGTCTCTGACTCGGTTTTGTTGCTGAGTTATAAACTCAGTTCTATTCTTAATCCGTAGAGACGCTGCGCTTAACTCTACGGATAGTATGGTTCTATCCGTAGAGTTCTGAAGGGCTCTACGGATTTTGGAATGGACAAGAGTCTCTGACTCGTTTTTGTTACTGAGTTATAAACTCAGTCTATTCTTAGATCCGTAGAGACGCTGCGCTTAACGTTAAGGATATGGTTCTATCCGTAGAGTTCCGAAGGGCTCTACGGATTTTGGAATGGACAAGAGTCTCTGACTCTGTTTTGTTGCTGAGTTATAAACTCAGTTCTATTCTTAAATCCGTAGAGACGCTGCGCTTAACTCTACGGATAGTATGGTTCTATCCGTAGAGTTCTGAAGGGCTCTACGGATTTTGGAATGGACAAGAGTCTCTGACTCGGTTTTGTTGCTGAGTTATAAAATCAGTTCTATTCTTAAATCCGTAGAGGCGCTTCGCTTAAAGTTAAGGATATGGTTCTATCCGTAGAGTTCCGAAGGGCTCTACGGATTTTGGAATGGACAAGAGTCTCTGACTCGGTTTTGTTGCTGAGTTATAAACTCAGTTCTATTCTTAAATCCGTAGAGACGCTGCGCTTAACTCTACGGATAGTACGGGGCCCGAAAGATGCTGACCACGAAGTAGCTACAAGGTAACTGAAAATAATATCTCTTACTTGTAAAATAAATTCAGCATGACGATCGAATGAATTATCAATTTTATTGTATAAAACAAAAAAGGTCGTGGTTTACACCACGACCCAAAAAAATATAGAATTTAAACCTGTTTAAGCATATGCTACTGCATCTTTCGACGCCAGTTTAGTTGCTCCCATTAAGTATTCATCTACCTTACGGGCAGCTTCTCTGCCTTCTGAAATGGCCCAAACCACTAACGATTGTCCACGGCGGACATCGCCTGCAGCAAAAATCTTTGCAATATTAGTTTGATAGGTATGTTCAGATGCCTTTACATTTCCACGGTTATCTAATTCAATACCCAATTTTTCAAGTAAACCTTCTTTTTGCGGATGTAAAAATCCCATTGCTAAAAGCACCAGCTCGCATGGAAGATCTCTTTCAGTACCTGCTACTTCTTTAAATGTAACCGGACGCCCGTTTGCATCAATTTCCCATTCTACATCAACAACTTTTAGTGCTTTAAGATTTCCTTCCTCGTCAGCAATAAAGTTTTTGGTATTAACAGACCAAGCTCTCTGTGCACCTTCCTCGTGAGAAGAAGTATTTTTCAGCAACATTGGATAATTTGGCCAAGGCATATGCTCATTGCGTGCCTGCGGTGGCATTGGCATGATCTCGAATTGCGTAACGGATTTTGCGCCATGGCGGTTTGAAGTACCAATACAATCAGATCCGGTATCACCACCACCAATTACAATCACATTCTTACCGGTAGCCATAATATCTTCTGCTTCTACAGTCCTGCCAGCCACACGTTTATTCTGCTGCTTTAAGAAATCCATTGCAAAATGAACACCTTTAGCTGAACGACCATCAATCGGCAGATCACGTGGAATTGTTGAACCACCTGCCAATACAATCGCATTAAAATCACGTAACAAAGTACCTATTTCAACATTCTCGCCTACGTTGGCCTTGCATTTAAAAATGATGCCTTCTTCTTTCATCAAATCAATACGGCGATCTACTACGTTTTTTTGCAGTTTGAAATCGGGAATGCCATATCTTAATAAACCACCCGGTGCATCATCACGTTCGAAAACGGTAACTTCATGCCCGACTTTATTTAGCTGGGCAGCAGCTGCCAGGCCTGCAGGACCTGAACCAATTACAGCAACTTTTTTACCCGTTCTGATTAACGGTGCTTTAGCTTTGATAAATCCTTTTTCGAAAGCAATTTCGATGATATGCTTCTCAATCTCTTCAATAGAAACCGGTGGTCTGTTAATACCTAACACACATGCAGATTCGCATGGTGCCGGGCAAATTCTACCCGTAAATTCCGGAAAATTATTGGTGCTTAATAAAATATTTGCCGCTAATTCCCATTTACCCTGATAAACAGCATCGTTAAATTCCGGTATCACGTTACCCAGCGGACAACCTGACTGGCAGAAAGGCACTCCGCAATCCATACAACGGGCAGCCTGATTATTTAATTCTTGTGGCGGTAAATTATTTAAAAATTCACCATAGTGTTTTACACGCGTTGCAACCTCTTCTCTAATGGGTGCAACTCTGTCGTATTCTTGAAATCCTGTTACTTTACCCATGGCCTAGTGTGTTTTTACTTGTTGGTTACGTTTGCTTAAAACTGCCTTGTATTCTTTAGGGAATACTTTTACGAAATGCGCAGACTGGGTTTTCCAATCGCTTAAGATAAACTCAGCTACCTTGCTATCTGTTAAGCGGATATGTGCTTTAAGTAAGGCTAAGATACGTTCTTCATCTTCTGCCTGAAGTGGATCTAAATCAACCATTTCTTTATTGCATTTTCGCTCGAAAGTTCCATTGGCATCGTAAATCCACGCCACACCACCACTCATTCCAGCGGCGAAATTGCTTCCGGTATCGCCCAGAATCAGCACCTCACCGCCAGTCATGTATTCACATCCATGATCGCCAACACCTTCAACAACAGCTGTTGCACCAGAGTTACGTACGGCAAAACGTTCGCCTGCTTTACCACGGGCAAACAACTCACCAGAAGTTGCACCATACAGGGCCACATTACCAATAATGATATTTTGTTCAGGAACAAAAGTAGCGTTTGAGAAAGGATAAATAGCCAGTCTCGCACCTGATAAACCTTTACCTACATAATCGTTTGCCTCGCCTTCCAGTGATAAAGTAACCCCGCGGGTATTAAAAGCACCAAAGCTTTGTCCGGCAGAACCCACAAATTTAAAGTTGATCGTATCCGGAGGTAAACCAGCGCTTAAATGAACTTTTGAAATTTCATTAGACAGCATAGTGCCTATCGCACGGTCAGTATTTTTTACATTAAAGCTGGCAAATACAGGTTCGTTATGATGGATGGCAGGTTGGGCTGCAGCAATCAGCTGGTGATCTAAAACCTGATCCAAGCCATGATCCTGAGCTTCTGTATGATATAAAGGTAAACCATTTTCTTCTGCCTTGTATAATATGGCTGATAGATCAAGGTGTTTCAGTTTCCAGTCTTCGGCAGGCAATTCACGTAATTTTAAAATATCAGCCTGGCCAATCATTTCGTTAATGGTCCTAAAGCCAAGTTCGGCCATAATCTCCCGTAATTCCTCGGCAAGGAAATAGAATAGGTTTACTACATGGTCTGCATCACCGGTAAATAATTTCCTTAGTTCCGGATCTTGTGTAGCCACCCCTACCGGACAGGTATTTAAATGGCATTTACGCATCATGATACATCCTGATGTTACCAACGCGGCTGTTGCAACGCCCCACTCTTCTGCACCCAATAAAGCTGCAATGGCGATATCCCTACCTGTTTTTAGCTGACCGTCTGTTTGTAAAACGATACGGTTGCGCAATTTGTTCTTTACCAGGGTTTGGTGCGCTTCCGCCAGTCCTAACTCCCATGGTAAACCCGCATGCTGAATAGAAGTTAACGGCGAAGCACCGGTACCGCCATCAAAGCCGGATACAAGAATAACATCAGCATGAGCTTTAGCTACGCCGGCTGCAATAGTACCTACGCCGGCTTTAGATACGAGTTTTACATTGATCCGTGCCGCGCGGTTGGCATTTTTAAGATCATAAATTAACTGTGCCAAATCCTCGATGGAATAAATATCGTGGTGTGGAGGAGGCGAAATTAAACCTACGCCTGGCGTAGAGTGACGAACTTTTGCAATCCAATCGTCTACTTTGTGTCCAGGTAATTGCCCGCCTTCTCCCGGCTTAGCACCCTGAGCCATTTTGATCTGTAACTCATCAGCATTGGTCAAATAATAGCTCGTTACACCGAAACGCGCAGAAGCCACCTGTTTAATCGCTGAGCGCATGCTATCGCCATTTGGCAGTTTGGTATAACGCATTTCATCTTCACCACCTTCTCCGGTATTGCTCTTTCCACCGATACGGTTCATGGCGATGGCCAAAGTAGAATGTGCCTCATGCGAGATTGAGCCGAAAGACATCGCTCCAGTGGCAAATCTTTTTAAGATAGATTCCGTAGCTTCTACCTCGTTTAAAGGAACAGAAGGGCGGCTATAATTGAATTCAAACAATCCACGGATGGTGTAAGCCTGTTGTGTTTGCTCATTTACCAGTTTAGAATATTGTTTGAAAATATTGTAGTCGTTTTTACGTGTTGCGTTTTGTAGTAAGTGAATGGTTTGCGGATTAAATAAATGCGCTTCACCTTTGCGGCGGAATTTATATGTTCCGCCAGCCGGCAATAAGTTTTCTGTCTGCGTTAGCGGGCCAAAACTGCGGTGATGCTTGATTAAAGTTTCTTTCGCAATCTCATCCAGACCTAAACCACCTATACGAGAAACCGCACCCGTGAAATAGGTGTTCACCACCTGTTTGTTTAAACCTAAAATCTCAAAAATCTGCGCACCCTGGTATGATTGAAGGGTAGAGATACCCATTTTAGAGAAAATTTTAAGTAAACCGCTGTTTACCGCGTAGATATAGTTTTTGGTAAGTTGTTCTGCCGACAAACCAGATTCTTGCTGAAAACCATTGATGGTTTCTAGAGCCAGATAAGGGTTTATAGCCGTAACACCAAAGCCCAGCAAGGTTGCGAAATGATGTACTTCCCAAATATCTCCAGCCTCAATCACAATACCAACCGCACCACGGTATCCTTTACGGATCAAATGATGGTGTACTGCTGAAACCGCCAGTAGAGAAGGCATCGCGGCGTGTTCAGAATCGATAGCCCGATCGGTTAATACAATCACCTGGAAACCGTCTTCAACCGCATCAACGGCATAACGGCACAAACGGTCTAAGGCTTTAGCCATAGCGCCTGGTTTGCCATCTGCCCTGAAATAAGTCTGCAAAGTTTTTGCCTGGAAAACGCCGGTGTCAATACTTCTTAATTTCTCTAGTTCCTGGTTGGTTAAAATCGGGTGTTTAATCGCAACGCAATGTGCCTGTTTTGGTGTTTCTTCCAGCAGGTTGCCCATGCTGCCCATAAAACTGGCCAAACTCATTACCACTTTTTCCCTGATCGGGTCAATTGGTGGGTTAGTTACCTGTGCAAATAACTGCTTGAAATAGGATGATAAGTGTTGCGGACGTTTTGACAGGATAGCCAGAGGCGTATCGGTACCCATTGAACCAATCGGTTCCTTGCCTTCAATGGCCATTGGTTTAAGCAAAAGATCTACATCTTCTCTGCTATAGCCAAAAACCTGTTGATATTTGAAGATAGATTCAGTAGATAAGCCGGTAAACATTACGCGGGGCTCAGGCAATTCCTCTAAGCGGATCTGGTATTGGTTAATCCAGTCGCCGTAAGGACTTTTGCCACAAACTTCTTCTTTAATTTCATTGTCGCTGATGATCCTGCCCTGCTCCATGTCTACTACAAACATTTTACCGGGAGTTAAGCGGCCTTTTTCGATGATCGTGCTTTGATCGATGGCCAGCGCTCCCGCTTCAGAACCCATAATTACGCGGTCGTCAGAAGTAATGGCATAACGCGAAGGACGGAGACCATTACGGTCTAAAGTAGCGCCAATTAATTTACCGTCAGTAAAAGCGATGGCGGCAGGTCCGTCCCAGGGCTCCATTAAAGTGGCGTGGAATTCGTAAAAAGCCTTTTTAACAGGATCCATATCCTCATTGCCATCCCAGGCTTCAGGCACCAGCATCATTAGTACATGCGGCAGGCTTCTTCCTGAGTGAAGCAACAGTTCAATCACATTATCCAGACAGCCTGAATCTGAGTTTGTTTCGTCGATTACAGGCAATAACATATCAAGTTCTTCCGGTGTAAAATAAGCAGAAGCAAAAGACTTTACGCCAGCCCTAAACCAGTTTAAATTTCCTTGTAAAGTATTGATCTCGCCGTTATGCGCAATAAAGCGGAACGGCTGGGCCAGTCTCCACGAAGGAAAAGTATTGGTGGCAAAACGCGAGTGAACCAAACCCAGGGCAGACACCATACGCTTATCGGTAAGATCGGTAAAATAGGTGCGTACCTGTAAGGAAGTAAGCTGACCTTTATATATAATGGTTTGTGCGGAAAGCGAAACGATGTAAAAATCTTTACCGCCATGAACGGTATTTACAATCAGTTTGATCAGGTAATTTTTAAAAATGTAAAGTTTGCGTTCAAAATCTGCACCTGGTGCCACCGCATAAGGGCGGGCAATAAACACCTGTTCAATTTCAGGTTCAACGGAAAGGGCCATGTTGCCTATATCCGTTGTGTCTACATCAACCTTTCTAAAACCTAAAATTTCAAGGCCTAGCTTTTCAGCAGCACGGTAAATCAGCTCTCTGCATTCTTCTCTGGACCTGATATCTTTTGGCATAAATAACATACCAACACCATAATTATTGGTTTCTGGTAGGCTAAAGCCTGCTTTTAAACATTCATCGTAAAAAAATTCGTGAGGAATCTGAATCATGATACCTGCTCCATCGCCTGTATTTGGTTCTGCTCCACATGCCCCTCTATGATCTAGATTCTCTAAAATAGTAAGTGCATCAGAGATGATTTGATGCGATTTCCGCCCTTTCACATGTGCAACGAACCCAATACCGCAGGCATCGTGTTCAAATTGCGCATCGTACAATCCACTGTTTGGTTCCATTCTTTGCTCGTTAGTTGTTAGTGTATAGGAAACACTAAGATAGGAAAAAGAAACTTTAAATTACAGAGTTGACACGATTTTTGGAAAAATTTTAGTTCCTAGGTAATTTAATGCGTTTAAATTTAAAAAATAATAATTATTGTGCAATACATTTAGCAAATTGATAATGGTAATATTGTACAATAAATGCTCATATTAGCTCAATTTTAAAACTAAACCGTTTTAACAAGTATTTCAAGTATGAATAATTTATTTAAATATAAAATAAACTACTGAAAGTGAGTCTGTTGTGGTCAAATTAAAATGCCGGTTTCGATTTTATTAATTTATTAATCAGCTATATAGCTTAAAACTAAAAAAAAATACAGAAATGCGTTTTGCAAAACAACTTCTTTTTCTACCTTTGTGGCCGGGCAAGTCTTTTACGACCAGCTCCCTTTGAACTCCCCCAGGGTGGGAACGCAGCAAGGGTAGAAGGTTGTAGCGGTGCGATAGAAGGTGCTTGCCCTTTTTTTACCCCCTTATTCCCCTGAAGGGGGGATATTAAATTCTTCAGGGCTTCTTGCAGCAGAACCTAATAATCATTTTAAGAATTTATAAACATGAAATTTTTTATTGACACAGCAAATCTTGATCAAATCAAAGAAGCTCAAGATCTTGGCATTTTAGATGGCGTAACCACCAACCCTAGCTTAATGGCTAAAGAAGGTATTACCGGCGATGAAAATGTAATTAACCATTATAAAGCAATCTGCGATATTGTTGACGATAATGTAAGTGCAGAAGTAATTTCGACCACTTTTGAGGAAATTATCAAAGAAGGCGAAGCCCTGGCCGCATTAAACCCGAAAATCGTAGTTAAAGTTCCAATGATTAAAGATGGTTTGAAAGCCATTAAATATTTTTCTTCAAAAGGAATTAAAACCAATTGTACTTTGATTTTTTCTGCCGGACAAGCTTTATTGGCAGCGAAAGCAGGTGCAACATACGTTTCTCCTTTTTTGGGCCGTTTAGACGATATTTCTAACGATGGCCTGGTTTTAATTGAAGATATCAGAACAATTTTTGATAACTACGGATATGAAACACAAATTTTAGCGGCATCCATCCGCGGACCATTGCATATTGTAAATTGTGCTAAATTAGGCGCCGACGTAATTACGGCACCATTGGCTGCTATTGTTGGTTTATTAAAACACCCGCTAACAGATAGCGGTCTAGCAACATTTTTAGCCGACCACGCTAAAGCAGCGGGTAAATAAGTTTTGAGTATTAAGTTTGGGATGTTGAGTTCCAGGCAGACAAAAAAGTCCTGAATTAAGTAATAATTTAGGACTTTTTTGTTTAACAAAATTTAATGAATAAGAGTCCTTAGGGTTTTCTATTTGAGCATTTTGCTTATTCCAAACTCTAAACCCTGAATGCCAACTGAGCTAAATATTTTATTTTCAATAATTTAGTGTCTTTCCTCTCCCATTTTCCCTGATCTTTTGGAGAGCAGAACCAGTGCCAATCGGTTGCTCCAGTCCTGCTTTCCATTATATTCCGGTGAATTTTCCGGAAAGATAATTGATTTAACACCGGAATGCCATTTCAATCAGGTCTAGTTTCCATGGGCAGCTTAAGAAAGTTCAAAGCACAAGCGCGTGGAACGATTTCGTAAGTTTGGCAAGGCAGGTTCCATCATCCATTTTCCCTCTTCCATTTTCCCTGATCTTTTGGAGAGCAGAACCACCAGTGCCAATCGGTTGCTCCAGTCCTGCTTTCCATTATATTCCGGTGAATTTTCCGGAAAGATAAATTGATCAGACACCGGAATGGTCTAAAAGGCAAGGTAACTTGAGAAATTTTAAAGGAGAAGTTTCCGGAAGGATTTAAGTATTAGGTACGAAAAAACGTAATATAATTTCATAAACTTCTGATTGACAGTGTATTTATTCTTTCCTTTTTAAACTTCGTATATCTTTGCGAACATTTTGAGTTAACGATGGAAAAGGCATCCTTTTGGCTATCATCTTGAGGGATAATTTATGATATAAAAATCAATATGATTGACGGATAAAATTTAATTAGGAAATATCCCTCAGGAAATCGTCATTCCCAACTTGATTGGGAACCACGAAGTGCTCATGAATGCCGCTATATAAAAGCAAACACTGATGAATAATCTTAAAACGTTTTATTAAGATTCCCGCGTACGCGAGAATGAAGACCAAAATAGTGGATTCTGTCGATGGCAGCGTACTCGAAGGCCAGCCAAAAAGATATAGTGTACAGCGTGTTAAAACGCCCAAATAAAATCAATATAAGCCCTGGAGTTAAATTCTTGTACGCCTTAAAAAGAGACTTTAGACTAAAGACTCACGACTAAGGACTTCCTTAACCTTCTCGTAACTGATCTGCTCATCCGGTTCAATCAATATTCCCTTCACTCCTGCCCCATTTGCGGCTTCTACGTCTCTGGGTTTATCGCCGATCATAACAGACTGTGCCGGATCAATATCATACATGTCAATGGCATCCAGAATCATTCCTGATGCAGGTTTTCTACATTTACACTCCCCACCAACAGTTGGATGATGCGGACAGTAATAAAAACCGGCAATATCAGCCCCCTTGGCCAAAAAAGCATTTCGGAGCATCTGGTGCATAATAGCCAGTTCTTGTTCGGTATAGCGCTTCAATGCAATGCCGCCCTGGTTCGTAATGACAATCAGCAAATACCCCTCATCAAAAAGTTTCTTTAGTACAGGAATTTGGTAATCCAGGATTTTAAAGTCTTCAACGCGACAAATGTAATCGTATATTTCGTGGTTAAGTACACCATCGCGGTCTAGAAAGATAGCTTTGTTCATTGTTGATATTATGGGTTTTGGAGTATTAGTATCAAGATTTAAGTATTAAGTATCGAGATTCTACCTGTTTATAATTTCGCCAAAATAACTGAAAATTAAGCATAAAAGAAAGCCCAACCTCATTGAAGGCGGGGCTTAATCATAAAATTGATGTGGTTTTGCTTATTTCAAATCAATCCTGCCCTGTGGCCTTTTATGGCAAAAAACAGAATGTATAAGTAGCAGGGCAATACCGTTAACAGGTAGGCCAGTTGAAAGTTAATATGCAGTTTTTCATTTAAGAAAGCATATAGTAGCGGCATTATGGCACCCCCTGCAATACCCATAATCATAATGGCTGAACCTATTTTGGTAAATCTGCCCAGATGACTAATGCCTAGCGGAAAAATTGCAGGCCACATTAATGAATTGGCTAAGCCGAGTAAAGCCACGAAAATTACTGCGAACCAGCTGGAAATTACAAAAGATAAAATGGTGAACAAGATCCCTAAAATGGCACACATTCTTAAAGCCTTTTGCTGCGAGATGTATTTTGGAATGGTTACAATGCCAACAATGTAACCAATTAACATACTAAAAAGGGTAATGGAAGTTAGTTTTCCGCTAATCTCGGCTTTAATGCCCAATTCACGGCCATAAATTCCGATAATATCACCGGCCATAACCTCCGCTCCCACATATACAAAAATACAAAGTGCTCCCAAAAATAAATGTGGAAACTGGAAAATACTTTTGTGTTTGAGTACCGCTCCATTGCTTTCGTCTACCACATCCTCTTCAACTTCAACCTCCGGCAAATTGGTAAATTTAATCAGCAATGCAAAAAGGCAGAAAACAATGGCTAAAACAACGTAAGGCATATTTACGCGACCTAAAACATCATTTAATAACTGTTGGTGCACTGCACCGGTAGCCGATTTAATCTGTTTTTCTACTTCAGAAGCATTTTTTAAAAACAAGGTACCCATAATCAATGGCACAATCATTCCGGCAAATTTATTGCAGATCCCGGCAATGCTGATGCGTTTGGCTGCACTTTCAATAGGTCCTATAATGGTTAAGTACGGATTTGATGCGGTTTGTAACAAAGCCAGTGCCGCCCCTTGTACAAAAATACCGGTTAAAAATAAACCAAAAGTTCTGGTCTGAGCTGCCGGAATAAATATCAATGAGCCTAAACCCAAAATAATCAAACCTAAAACAATTCCGTTTTTAAAGCCCACTTGTTTCAAGATCCACGACGATGGTAGCGCCAAAAAGAAATAGGCCATGTACGAGGCGAAGGTTACAAAAAATGCCTGTAGGTTTGACAGGCCAAAAGATAACTTAAAAAAAGGAATCAGGGTTCCGTTTGCCCAGGTTACAAAGCCGAAAATAAAGAATAAAGCACAAATAATAATGAGCGGTTTCGGCCCCTGTGCCAGGGCTGATGTTGTTTTTTGCTGCATGAGTTTGGTTCGGTTTATTTGTTTAGGCCAAACTAAAGAATAATTTTTAATAAATAGGCATCACCGCTTTCGTAATTTTATTTTTAACATGTCTTTAAACCCCATTTCACTATGGATGATCTACATGTTAAGTATAGAAAACTTACAAAATCAGTTTAAAAAAGGACCGCCAGATAATTAATTTACCTATAAATCAATACACTACCGCATTTATCGATTTTTTATTTGCAGGAAACAGTCTGTACGCCTATATTTGCACCACTTTAAAGGAAACGGCTAACGTTGATGTAAAGTAGATTCCGTAGCTCAGCTGGTAGAGCATTACACTTTTAATGTAGTGGTCCTGGGTTCGAATCCCAGCGGGATCACGAAAATAGTATAAAAACTATGTAAAAGCTTGCAAATCAAATGATTGCAAGCTTTTTTGTTTTAGTTGAAAATCTAAAATACTCACAGATTCTCATATCAAAAGTGTGTAATTCGGTGAGTAATTTAGGTACAAAAAGAACTTGCCGAATTATACATAACCATTTGTTTAACAATTCGTTATAGCATCGAACATCTTGACGTTTTCAGAGTGCAGAAACAGTTACAACAGGGACGCGGGATCTAATCCAGGCGCTGATGAAAGGCCATCGCCTCAATTCTTTTTACCTCGTAGGTGGTACCGCCTATCTTTAAGGATCGGACACAGTGAATTCATAGATATAGACCTTTTCAGCTCATCAGACCTCGATGGTGACGGACTCGCCTTCCACTTAAGGAACAGCTATGGCGCAGATGTAAAACGCTGGGAATGGTCAGAGTCATTACCTCCTTTTCATTTAGGTGTGGATAACTTTCCATTACGTTTTAAAAACTGTTTGATTATTACCAGAATCACCGTTAGCAATGCTGCAATAGGAATAAAAAAATAGCTAATGTCGCTATGCGCATCGAAAGGCCTTATTTCAAATTTACTTTTCCTAACCATCGTGACCTCACGGGCGATTTTTTTTCTCACGCCATTCTTTGTAAAATCGGCGGTTATCTTTGCAGTGAACCTTTCGCCAGAGTATTTAGGATTTAGCTTAAATATGAATTCATAAGCAAAATAAGGGTTACTGGAACTGTTTATAAACTTAAGACTATCTGGAATTTCTGAAAAGCTTCTAAATTCAGGAATGTCCCAATTGTGCATTCCGCTATAGGGCAGTATTTTTTCTAATAATAAGTTGTTTTCCTTTTCACTTTCGATTTGAGATAAACCAATTTGTAAATCCTGAATCTGAATTTCAGCTTTGATATTGTTTAGACTACAGTCAAATGAGTAGCCTGTACCTTCGGACTTCAAACTAGTTGAAATTACAAATCCATTATTATAGATTTTTTCGCTTAATTGGCTTGAAGGGTTTTCAAAATATGTATTCTTTCTGGAATGGGTAACTAGCGATATAATAGTTATACTGAGAAAAATATAGAGAAGGGTATTTGTTAATTTCATTTTATCTGATAAATAATTCAAAGTTCCAAATAGGGTTACAGCTAGCATATGGCCTTTTGTAAGCTAAGGATATTGATCTAATATCCAGGTGGTCTTCGAGGGTTTGATCTAATAAACCTGGATATGTCTAGCTAATTTAAAATTCACCAATCGTCGCTATAGATCATATATTCTACAAAATAGAATGACGGGATTTCTAATTCAGATTTGTAATAGGGTATCTGGTCTATCTCCCAGTCAACCACAGGAGGCTTGTTTCCAAAAAAATTGTTTAAAAAGTTCATTTTTTCAGGGGGTATTATTAGTTACGGGATCTTTTGCTTTTCCTCATTGATCCTCCTGTAAACGAGTTTAACTATCAAATCAAGTTCGCTCTGCTCACAGTAATATTCACTTATATGTCCAAAAGTCTGGTATGTTGAGACGTTAAAGCCTTCCTCAATGTCATTGTAAAAAACTACCTTATTACCTAAGATTGCGACCACCCAAAATCCTCCGTCCTCGTTTCCATATTCTTTTTTCTTTCATTTCTGGAGTGCATTTTAATCAGGTTCCAAAAGTTCAATGGCTTACCTTCGAGTTTTGACTCTCCCCTTGAGATCCAATCTTCTAATTTTCGGTTAACGAAATCGGTATCTATTTACTCATTGATAAGCCATTATTTTTTTTGAAATAAACTGCAATTTTATTCTATGTTCAAACCTATAAGTGAGAAGTCGATATCTTCTCCAATTTTTATTTTCTGCATAAGAATATCCGTATCACTTCTATTTGCGCTATTTATCTTTACTGTAAAAAATACATTCGATGGTGCATTGATGTTATACTTTTTTACAACAGTACCTTTAATCAAAAGGTCGGTTTTTGGATCAAATTTCCAGGATACATTTGGGCAATCCAGAATTACTGCATTTCTGGAACCGTCAGTATTATCTACATGCATATAAATTAAAATATGATCTCCTTCATTAAATCGATTATAGTTTTTAACAGCCATGAATGCAGCTTTTTCTTCGCATTCGCTTATGGGTTTCCAATATATTTTGTATTCTTCAATCTGGTGATCCACATCGATTTTTTTATTATTTAATTTTCTATGCAAAGATGTGAGGATGATCGAGGAGATACCATCGGGATGGTTAATGCCCAATGATCTAAAATATTTAGCTAACGGAACATTTCTATCGCCTCTTATCCAATTATTTCTGATCCAAAGTCCAGCTCCAAGATGGGCTTCAGCAACGGCTTGTTTTTCCGATTTGGTTTTAAACGAATTCAATTCGGAGGAAGTCCATTCATTTTTGAGATATGAGATTGACTCCTCAAGGTTTTTCGGCATTGCCTGTGTTTTCGGAGAAGATACCGAAGAACAACCAAAGCATGAAATAAGCAACAGAAAATTGACCAGTGTTTTCATTAGCGAGCGAATAATTTTTAAATCTACAAAACGCTATTGATTAATCATCCTAATCAATGATAAACTAGTGGATCCGATAAAAGTGGTACACGAGTTTTTTAGTCACGCATGGTTGCCCTATCATCTGAAAACGCTGACATGCTGGAGAAACGATGTCGCGTTTGAATCTGAAGAGCCAAAAAATGTAGTCCAGCCTTTCTCGTGTATCATTACGAACTGATCATAAAGCTGATAGAAGCCGCCTGGCTCTTGCAGCACCACAAGCTTGGCAGACTTGACATCGATGACAAACAGGAAAGTGATATCGCAAAATGGTACATTAAAACGGAAAGGAAGAAACTACGGAACTATCCTGAAAATCTGACCGTTCGGGAGATCGTAAAGCCTTCATCTGTACTCAAGAAAATGTTCAGGATCTATCAACTGGACGGCTACAAAAAAATCCTGAACACATGGCTTCACGAAGCGCTGAGCAGTTCCTTCATGGAAGAAAGCCTTTCCAAGGCTGAAGTAATTACCGTTTACGAACAATTGGTCAAACTGGTCGAGGCTACGTGGCTGATTAGTCAGCGCATCGAGACAAAGGCTTAGTTCATTTTAACGGCTTCCAGTCTAAAAAAATAGCCCGGTGTTTTAGGGCCAATCAATAATATGTCATACATTATAGCTGTTAAGCTTGCTCAACTATAAAATCTGACAATAGATATAATCAAGTATATTCGTTTACAGATATCTAGGCAAATAGGATTTACAAATACTCAAGTTAACAGCATACAGGGCGCATATCTATGACAATAAACGACATGAAACACTACCTATTAATAATTTCATTGCTTATTATCTCATGTAATAACGGATTGAAAAAAATCTCTAAATCTGATATTGGTGCTGTTTCAAAACTGCAAACTAAATACGTAGCTAAAGAAGAAATTGAACTTCTAGAATATTTTACTGACTCTACAATTATTGGAAGGCCTAATAAGAACAAGATTGAGCTTTCACATTTTCGAAGCCCTGATAGTGGTTACGTGGTAATTCGTTTTTATGCAAAATCGAGTGAAAATAAATGGCTGTTAAAGCAGGAATTCAGTTTCTTAAAAGATGAAATTTCAGGATGCTTTACTGAACTTTCGGATTTCAACAATGACGGCTATAAAGATTTGACCTATAAATCGGCAATAGCCGCAAGAGGTGCAAATGATGTTAGAAATCTCTTTATTTACGACAAAATAAAAGATCAGCTAACTTATATTAAAAACTCAGAGAATTACCCTAACATGTTATACAATAAAGAATTGGATTGTATAGATGCATTTTTAGTTCATGGGGGTTGCACTACTGTTTTCTTAAAAATTGAATTGGATAGTTTAAAAGAATTTGCTAGCGTTGACCTAAGTGATAAGATTAATATCCAGCTTTTATATAAGAATGGAGACAGAACATACTTAGTGAAGGATAAGAAAAATAATTTTAAACCATACACACGATTTAAAAATTTTAGACCACTGGAAGAATTTTCAAAACGTTAAACCGCAGTTAACAAAGTTCCAAAATTGGCGGAAAATCATGTTTAACCTGTTATATTGCATATGAATTTATCTCAGACAGCCAACTGGGCAAAGCATTTGGATCGTGAGTACCATTCACGGCGCTTATCTTTTAAGCGCAAAACTTGCTAACTTTAAAGAGAATGAATACACAACTACACGACATAAAAACTAACATTGAAATAGGTCAACAAATTTTTGAAGCTGTTCCAAGCAATCTTCAACCGAAGTGGGCTGGAGTAATTTTAAATAAATTCAACAAACACATCACAGAGATTCCAGAACAAATCAAGGAACTAAATGACATAATAAAAAAGCCTGATCGTTGGCATGAAGCCCATAAACAATTTGGCTCAATTAGGCGTTTTTTATTGGACAGCAAAAAATATGCGC
This sequence comes from Pedobacter suwonensis, assembly GCF_007833675.1. NCBI lineage: Bacteria > Pseudomonadati > Bacteroidota > Sphingobacteriia > Sphingobacteriales > Sphingobacteriaceae > Pedobacter > Pedobacter suwonensis. Next base: position 178,786 of record NZ_CP031708.1, read on the forward strand.
CCCAGGAATATGTGCTTTTAGCAGAAAGTATTGCCAAAATCACTTACAATTCGTCAGGGAAGCCTGCACCATTTGACTTTGATAGCGGTTATTACATTCCAAGCTTAGCCCTGAAGGCGGCAGATTTTTTTCAGGATGAAAGTCTCGAAGAAGATATAAAAACTACTTTACTTTTATTTAGGGGAAATAAAAACCTAACTACAGATCTAGCAAGCGCTAAAGAAATACTCCTTTATCATCAAATAGACGATATACTTTGGTATGATTGGGATCCAATTGGAATCAATGATTTAGCACCAAGGGATGAATATCAAAGCTACACGCCTCAAATTTTTAGTCTTATCAAGTCAAATACCGATAAAATGGTAATTGCAAAGACTTTGTCTAAGATTGAAACCTACAATATGGGATTGGCCGGAAATATAGAAAAATGCTTAAAGATTGCAGATCAGATTCTGGCTATAGATATGGAAAACTAAACTTCCCATAGTGTAGTACAATTCTTTCCGTAGATACCAGAGCAAAAACAGCGGTGCTGTGTGGGCTGGCCGTTTTTGCAGACCGCAAATGCGCGGGGGGAAAATCTGATGCTACCGCCCAAGGCCTTGGTTTTGTTGCATCTTTCGCTTCCGCCTTTTCCGTGCTGCAAGTTCCACTGGATTTACATCAGGCTCGATCGACTGCACTGGTTCAAGCATTGCCTCAATAAATCCACCGATCGATTGGCCTGTTACCTTGACCATATCCGCAACCGAGTTATAAAGACCATCTGCTACATCCTTTGCCAGTTCATTCACATGCTTTAAATTATGGTGCTGATTTGTTGACAGTTCAAGAATATCCATCTGTTCCCTCTGTGCAGTGCTACCGTTCTTCTGGACGTTTGCATGCGCAAAAGTCTCATCTAGCCCCCTGTCAAAACCAAAGAGCCTATCAAAGATGGTCTCTCCCGATTGCTTGAACGCCACACGGTTGAACTGTCCAAGCTTTTTGGAATGTGCCTCGTTCTTGCCCTTTGAATTGTTCATTGGGCTTAACTTGATTTTGTTGCTGGCATCCTTTCGGCTTATGATGATCTGAATGTGCATCTGGTTGCCCTCTTTTCTCTCAGCACGTTTCCTTTCACCGTTTAATACTTCTTTGTCCTTGTAGCCGTAGTAGCGATGGCGCTCAATCTTACCGAACCACATCAGGTCTCTGGCGGAACTGATGCCTTCACGCTTGAAGTTCCTGGCATATTCGTCCATTACCTTTTCGGCATATTTCTTCAGCTGTTTCTTGATCTCCTTTTTACCATAGCTTTCTTCGAGGTATTTCAATTCTTTTTGGCTGGGGCTGATGTTGACCAGAAAGAACTTTGCATCGGCCTTGCAGAGCTTGGCGATATTTTCGAGCGGTTTCGATGGGAATATCCTTACCACCGTGTGAGAAATATTTGGCGATCATCTTAGCATACGGGATTTTGTGGTCGCTCTTTATAAGTTTCCTGCCAGATGGCAGTTGTAACTCACGCAATTGTTGAATAACATCTATGAAAGTTGGCAGGTGGCCATCATCGATCAAGATCTTGAGTGAAACTTCGTATTCGTTTAGTTCTGCCAGTTTAGCATTTAGTTTTTCAATCTCTTGTTTCTGGTTCTGGATGAGTTCTTCTTTTTCGGCGATAACGATATTAGCAGGTCTCGCATTCCACTCATCTATGCTCGTCAAATATTTTTGGAACTGTTGGAGCTTTGCAAGGTTTTGCCTATGCATGCCGTGGTTGCTTGAAAAAGGATCCTGCATTTCGAAATGTTTAACCCTGGTCTGTACAATTTGCCAGACATGACTGAAGAAATCCTCGCTACTTGCCAATTTATTTTCTAGGACGTAATTCAGGTGATAAATATAATAATTGGAATAGTCCTTTTCGTCCATTCTGTAGATCTTTAACAGGAAATGGTTATCATCATGGTTGTGCCATAAGCCCATAAAGGTTCCTAAGTCGTATGGATGAGCAGAAAAGGAAAAGGGCTTGCGGGGTTTAAAGTAACTTGTTTTCATAAGTTATATTTTAAATGAAACTAAGTTAAGGTTTTTAAAAAAAATCATATTCATGATTGTAGCTATAATGAAAGCGACGGCATAATCAACCCGACACACCGTATTTTAATGTAATTCATGGTAAGAAGCTTATCTTAGCTTATGATTTGGCCTGATTTTAGTACAATGGTAGCCTTTACTGGTTCAGAACAGTTATTTCAGCTGGCTCTTCAGGAAAAGTTATATAAACCCTTAAAGGAAAGCGGTTTCCCGACGACGTTACTTGCGATTGAAAAAAACAGTATTATTCCTACTGACGGATTTATATATTTTCCTTCCTGGATCAACCTCTATCTGACACAAGACTTCATTGTAGACGAGTGCAACACCACATCGGAATTTTATCTTGATTTCACGACCAAGCTTGAAGACATCTTTAAAATGACTGGCAGAAAAGAAGATAGGCCAACATCGGAATCAATAAGGGCAGCCACCTATACCATTTTCTATAAAGCAAATGACGGAAAGATATTATTGTTTCAAATGCATAACGATGCGAGCGAGGTACTGATATCGAAGTTTAGACAAGCCATTGGTTTTATTTCGGATATTTTGAACTCAAGAACTCCGGAAGTAGTGGATGCCATGAACAAAAGTTACTCGTATACCGACGTTGTTTATTATGTGGGTTATTTGGATGCGTCCTGGAGAATTATAGATCCATTACTATATGTGTCAGATCAAATTAATTCTGAATACCGGCAACATGCAGATTTAAGGGCGCATAAGCCAGATATCATTCTACAGGAAGATAACTTGAACCGCCGGCACACATTCGGTGATAATTGGGTATTAGAATTTGACGGTCTTTCTACGTATTTGGATCGGCCCAATGATGTTGGCTTATATTCGAGCATTTGCGAAAAAAATCTTATAGCGGCAAAGAAATTTTACGATGATACTATTCTCATCAGGCATCAGCATTACACCGGTAATTTTCCGATACCAGAGCAACAGCGAGAATATTTTGACTATTTTGAACTCATCACAACCGCGCTGATCTTTGCCTATAGTTCGATTGAAGCATTTATTAATAATTTCATCCCTGATGATTACACCTTTACCAAACCAAATGGCACTAAGGTAATGGATAAAAATCATATCGAAAGGTTTCTATCATTAACAGACAAGCTAAAGAATATTTTCACAGACATATACAATACACCAAATCCAGAACAAGAAACCTGGTGGCAAAGCCTGACTGATCTGCAAGAGCTAAGGGATCAGACCATTCATACCAAGCAACATTATTCACAGATACGTTATTCTAAATTATTAAGCCGGGAAATATTTCGTACGATCCAAGTCTATAAGGTTATTATCGGCTATTATGGTAAATACATGCAGGAGAAAGACAAAAATCTCATTAACGAATTTCCTTACAATTTTGGCTTTGACCAAGTGTACCCGGCATTAATGACAGATCGAACTTACGAGGACATCTATAACAGCCTGCACAATCCATATAACCCTTTATAAATCAGGCTAAAATTTGAGCTACACCAGTATCCATGACATCTAAGAACTCCCTAAATGAACTCTATGAACAATTAAAAAAGTTCCACTTATCTGACGGACTATATGTGATCGGCGCTGTAAACGCTGCTTTGAAATATGGCACCATTAAGGCAGACAATAAAAATATACCCGCCTGGATTTGGGACTGGCTTCAAACACGGGGAAGAAGTGAGCAAGATAGACGATCGTTATCTGTTGTCCTCTCCAGGATGGCACGTTTTCTATTACTTTCTTCTGCAAACGACTATAAAGGAATTTTTTTTGACCTAAATAATCCAGCGGTTCACAAAGCCTACAATCAAGTGGTGAATTTGGAAGACTTGGATGAATCTTCAGGGGAAGATATGCTGGGCAAGTTTTCACTTTACTTCAACAGGATAGGTCAAATTCAATTTCCTCTTCAAGCCAGTAAAAAAACTACAATCGGTAGAGGTTATCTTCTGTTCCATAAGCTGATACTTAATACACCGACAGACTATGATTTCGACAAAAAGTTTCAAGAATATTTTGGATTGACTCTTATCGAGTTCATGTCTACTGGCTTTGCAATGTGGATTCTGTCAAACGGCACGTTGGACTACGAGATAAAAAACGAAATATCAGAACTTAAGCATGTCATAACTCTCGATTCGCAACGCATATTCTTAGAATTGTCCTGCGGGACGCCGCAACGCTATAGGGAAATGGTTCGTGGCACCGATTGGAAAACTCCGCATAGGCTCAAGGATATGTATGCACTTGAACCGTTAACAATTATGCCGGCCGTTAAAGTTGAGAAGTCTTCAAAATTATCTTCTACTACCTATGTAGTACCGCAAGCTAAATACCTGCTTGACAGAGCTAGTTCCGGAATATTTTATTTGTTGGGAGACAAAGAAAAAGAATTGGCCGAAAAAGAAGGAAAGATAGGAAAAAATCCATTCAGGAACGCCTTCGGAATGGTATATCGTGCCTACGTCGGCAAACATTTGTCCATTTCGGGCAAACATGATTTTGTTGATCTTGATAACGATTTTGTTCAAACTACTGGAAAACTCCCTGACTTTGCAATTGTTCAAGGTGATACATGTATCTTATTTGAAGTCAAAACTTCGCTGCTCAATATTGATTCCCGCACCTATTTTGATAAGCAAATGTTAGAAAAGGAAGTAAAATCCGGCAATATTCAAAAGGCAATGAAGCAGTTAACGGATTTCAAGAAGAGAATATTAACAGCGCAAATAGATGATGCTAGATTTTCAAAAGTCACTTCAGTTGTTGGTGTGATTGTCGGCTATGAGGATATTTTTTCAATCAATTCAACCCTGCTACCTATGCTCGACAACCTTAATGGGTCATTGGTAGATGATCTTCAATTTGCCTCAATCTCGGATATCGAAGCCATTGGCAGCGCTATTAATCAAAAATTGAACATTATAGAGATGATACAAAAAAAGGTGGCAAGCCCTGCCGAGCGGCAATGGTCTATAGCTACCCTTTTCCATAAAGATATGGATCACAGAAATTCTATATTGGATCAGGCCTTTAATGAGTTCATTGTAAAAATGGGTGTTCCTGGGTTTAAAGGAAAATCAGTTTAAAAAGCTTAACCAAACCGTTTCCCATTCATCTAGGGCTTTAAACTGGTCTAAAATCTGCATTAATGTCCCTATACACGCTAAAGGGTCAGTGTTAAAATCATATCCAGCCCACAGTGTAAAACAATTTTTGAAATTTTTCAGAGATAGCATTTAGAAGTAATTTGAGATGGGGTATTTTTGTATACATGACAAATAAAGATCAATTTATAAACACATTAATCCAAAGACATAACCAGAATGCGTTGATTACGATGAAGCATGATCCATACAAAGTGGCATTGTACACTGATAACGGTTTTAGAACAGTCGTTTCTTATGAAATAACGGATGACCCAATTGCTATGCTCAATGCAGAACAATTTCATGTAGAGGCATACCAAAATAACCAGTTTCCGCAATCGCCAGAATATTATGTTATAAAACCTTTTATTCACACTGTTACCGCTTCAGGAGCTACCAGAAACATCATTCATTCCATTACAAAAGACAATTTGGTGATAGTTAAAGGTCGAAATCAAGGATATCATATTTTTGGCGAGTCGACAGCCCTAATAAACTGGAAATTAAACAATGGCCAGTTGACAAGCCTTGGCTTGCTGTTATAAGTCAGGGTTATTTCTGAAATCCCGAGCTAGTTATTTATTGTATCATCCTCATATTCCTGGCACGTTTCGCATAAATTATTAACACTGACTTCATCCAACTCATCACCACAAGAGGCGCAGCTATGGCGCATTAATATCTCGTATTCCAATTTTTCGAGGAATCCTATATGATCTCTTTTTTCATGGAGAACAAATTTGTAGTGACAGCCAGAACAGTTTGCTTTATGGTTTGCTGACCCGATAGTAACTAAATCCTCACAATTTGGACAGATTAAATACGATGCACTACACATATTACATTCTCCGGTAATTACTTCGATATAAGGATTTTCAAGCTGAATTTTTATTCCTTCAAAAAGACCAAGTTGATTTTTGTCTCTGCTTCCAGCCTTAATCAAATGAGGATCAAAAAGAGAAATCGGCTTGAAAAAATCAACACGGGAAAACTCATGGTCACAGACTTCACAGTTTAACCAATCTTCTGCATTCTCGATGGCTGATTCTTCATCCCGAGTCAACAGTTCCTGCTCCACGTCTTTTAAAAGTTTATGCAAGACATAATAAAACTTGGAGTTGCTGTGTGCCATTAAAGGTTCCAAATCAGGATGTAAGGCTTCCTTATTATTTGGATCAGAAAAATCACCCGAATTACTTGAAACGAAGTATGACAAAGGAAAATTTTCGACTTCGAAACCTTCGTTGTCACCCCATTGGCTAAAATCAATTTTGGTAATCCCAATCGTCCTCATGTAATCGACGAAACCGAGCATCAATAGTGCATCAGCCATGCTGTTTTTCTTTTCCCCTATGAATGGCGCTTTTCTGTCCAGTGCCATTTTTGCGGCATCTATATGGTGCTGATCTGTGACAGGAATTGTTACTGTGGCATTTTTAATAAAGTGTTCAACCTTTGCTATGTGTTCTTTCTGTTGATCTATTCTTTGTTTCGCTTGCTCAATTATTTTGTTTTCGATCTCGTTTACTCTATTCAAATCCTCCGCCGCGAGGAATCCTTTAATTGGTTTGAGATTATTTACATGATGTGCCGCTTTTTTCTGTATTTCTACAATATAATTTTCTGTTTGAATTTTGTTGCGTTCAAATTCGGCAAGAACAATTTCATTTACCAAAAATACGTAGGTTCCATCGTTCGATTTTTCTTCGATTGTCTCGAAAATTTTCAGATGTAAATCCCCATGTTTGTTCGAATATATATCAAAGCCATTAGCCAGATAAATCCAGTTATTCGTGTCTAGGAAAACGTAAACGGGCATTGAGCAAATAATTATCTCCCAAATATAAAAGATGTAAAATGTAAATCCTATTTCTCCCTAATAGAGTAAGCTATATTTTTAAACTGACCACCTTTGGGGCACTAAAAGTTTTAACGCTGAAAGAACAACAACTATAGGTGCTGGAAGAAAGAAAAACGAGCAATTGTAAAATCAAAACGCCTACGGGCCTCAATTTCTAACACCAACATGTAAGGCCTTGTGAAAATTTCATGACCACTTTGACATGTGATAATTTAACCCTGTGTGGGCTTTATCTGTTTGATTAGGTATTCGGCAAGGTCAAATTTAAACTGTTCCCAATGCAGATTTTTAGGCGCATCCTCTTTTCCCATTGTACTATAACCAAATAATACCAATTGTGTATTATCGTCATCAAGGTATTTTTTATAGGTAATCATTCGTTGAGCGCAAATCAATAGTTTTACTGTATCGATGTTATTGATCGCTATTGTATGTATCCTGGTTACGCATTGGATAAGGACTTTGAAATATGGAAAGATATCAAACGATTCGTTCATTGATGCGAAATCGCTTAGGATACGTTTTTTCCAATCCATACCCTCGATAAGTTCAGTCTTATTGACCATGAAATGATGTACTTGGTTTTCATTTTCATCCAACTTGGAGGTTACCATTATATTGGGCATACCACAATGATGGATATAATTTCTAAGTCCATACAAAAACCTGTATTCAAAATGATTGTCATACTGTTCGGCCGTACTTTTTTTAAAATCATTATAGTTTTTCGAGTTTTCGCCGAACGTTCTCTTCAGGGATGTATTCCAATGATTTAAGAACGCGTTGAAAGTTGACATCAGTTCCATTAGTTGCCTAAAGAGGATATGTGATGGTTTACCACTCTGTAACGTGTCCAACATCTCCTGGTAAATGTCCCGAACAATCTCAAACTTTAAGTTTTGCACGTCGAAATCGTTTATCACCTGGAACATGACTTCAATTGTAGCCTGTTCCTCAAAGGAAAGATGTTTGATCACTACAAATTCTTTGTTTTTATACCTGGCAAGGCTTTTACTCATATTGATTATTTAAATTGGATTCCAAAAATACCGATTAGCCTATTGTAGAGTTTAGGTAGCTGCCCGACATTTGAAAATTTATTTATTTTATTGTAAAGTGACGACGGAAATATCACATCTCATATAAAAGACTGCTCTTGCGCTTCCAAGTTCCGAAGTCGTAAAATGGAAGATTTTTATAGTTTTTTGTAATAAATGGATATGGTACCTTTTCACTCGTTAAAAACACTGATCTGACTTCATACTGATCATAATTTTCAATATTGTATGCTCGACCCAGTTCAACTAAATTGTTTTGTAACCATTTGTGACGCTTGAGATGTTTGCCTATCCAGTCCGATTCAAATTTTTTGAGTTCAGAGGCAAATTCACTTGTAATTCTAGCTGGATTGAGATTTTTGCATTCAATGGAAATGATTCTTTTTTGCCAAGGGATTATGATTAATATATCTATATCTCCTAAATTTTTGTATGCAATCATCTTACCTTTTATGTCAATTTTCACCTCATGGTCAATTATGCATTCAGATAAAGCATCATTGTTTTCCAGCCATTTATATACTGTTTGTGTAAAAGTTTTTCCTTTTATATTGAGCATATGGCCAATGTATTTGCCCATGGATTTAGTTCTATACGTATATCGTCCGCTATCTATTAGGTCTGATATGTACTGCCAACTAAGTATGACTTGCCGCATTCCCCAATAATAATATATAATTTCGTTTTTCATAAGCTGAAGCAGGGGTTTTCTCATATAAGACAATGCCCTGCTGTAGCGCCATGGATAGATATCAGTTTGGGTGTATCCTTCGGGAACGTCACCCCATGAACTCCTTGATTTTAAACTAAATTCACCAAGAACATATTCTATTTTCTCCTCGCTGAGCTCTATTTTTTCCTTCAGTTCTTTAATTAATACATCTTTTCTGAACATTATAACACCATCTTCCTGCTGATACCCATATTCCATAAGCGCAACTAAAATATCAAGTATTTCATCCCATGGGTAAATAAATTCTTCCTCATAGGCTTTATTTTTAAGAGATTCGGTTTCGGAGGATGAAATGAGTTCGTTTTTCGATAAGCCAAGAGCAAGAGCTTGTTCTTCTTCAATACGGTCGTCGATGCCTTCATTTCTTTTAGCAATGTTATATGGTCGCAATGAATTATGCAGAAATTCTTTTCCAGTTGCCAGACGGCCTGATGGAAGAATACCCAGTTCAATGTCGTTTATCCCCAGATTTATTTCTTCACTAAGACCACCCCATGTGATGATTTCCTTGGATAAGGCTAGCATTTGATCAATATCATAGTTATTCACTGTTTTCTTTCCAGATGGTGGGGTAGCGATGATGATTTCGATCAAACATCGTAATGCAACTGAAGCTTCATCAATTTCAAGTCCTTCATCCAATATCTCGTCTCGTAAGGTGGAAACTTCCCCAAAACAAGCAAGGCGTGAAGTCACTTTAGCTCCTGCAATATGCTTAGCTCGCCATAGTTCTTCACTGAGTCCAACTGTTCGATAAATTAGTTCTGAAGCAGGAAAGACAGCAACTAATTCCTGTAGTGTTTTAAAGTAATAGGCAACTACGGCATGACATAATTTGTTTTTTTCTCTTTGGGTAGTCAGATTACCTAGTGGATATCCTGGTACAGCTTTTTGCGCGAGATCATTGAGCAATTGCTCCACGTGGAAGCGGGATACCAATCTCTTTGTAGGAAGCTTATGACCAAATAACATTGGATTTTCAAAGGCGTCAAAGCCTAAAATCATAGTTTTCTTGCCAGCAGGGCAATATTTGTCAATTAGTTGCCGTATATCCAATTTGGTTAAGGCATCCTTGCACTCAAGAAATGAATTTATACCTTTTAAAATCCATTCCAGCAATACCATGTCATTGTCATTGTTCTTCCCATTGATTAGATAGGCAAACTCAAAAGGTACATTGATGTTGATCTTATGCTCATTCGAGTTTGCCGTAAATAGAGAAGAGACATGAACGCTATCTAACTTCTTGTCATAGTTATAATTTGCCCATTTATGTTGGTCAATTAGGTTAAACTGAAACTGCACAAGCCCCCTTTCAGCGTAATCGGCATAATTTTGCAATTCGGAAGATATTTGCCAAATCCAATAGGAACACGCTTCCATTATTGACCAAGCTACTTGGCGAACAGCAACTTCACTGGTGTCCTGCATGTTAACATGCACCCAAAAAGATAATCTTTTACCCTTCACATATAAACGTGGTAATAACTCTGGTTCAATTGGAATGTAAATATCTATTTCTTTATGAGGAAACTTACGTTCCACCTGCGCAAGCAAATCTGAATGATTGAAAAGTACTAGATGCGGATCTGCCTTTCTATAAGCCTCTTCCCTGAAATCATTTGCTAGGCCGATTTCTAATGTGATGTTTGGATACCTGGCATCATCTGTAAAATAAAAGCTATTACGGTTTCGTGAATAAAAGGCATATTTATCTAACGTACTAAAAGCTATTATCTCTGAATGATTCAAAACATCTCTTTCAGCTAAAAAGTAGTTCCATAATAGCAGTTTATCTTTTCCGCTATCATGATGGGCAATACTTGTCAGGTCCGCAACATTCATTAAAAGATGATTGAATGATTGCTTAGGTAAAACTATTTTGTATTCTCTACCAATCGGTACATAAATGTCAAGAAATAGAATTTTGTGATCAATGAATTCATTTGCGATGCATTCGGAGATAAAGTCCTTTCTTCTATGAAGCACATCAGGGCTAACTAATTCGTTGCCTGTTGTGAAAAATATGTCTTTGTTGTATGCCTTAAACTGATCTGGTACGATGGTAATATGTATCAGTTTATCATCGTCTATTTTTGAAAGTATTTCTAAACCATAAAGAGGATGCGCTTTGGAAAGGGCGGGTATTTCTTTAAAAGGCTTTAAGCTAAGACGAGTGAAAAGCATTTCAATATGTTTTTTCAATACTCTACGGTAATCGGCTACAAATTGATCATTTATTTGATACTCTAATATTTTGGATATTATAAAATGTACTAGTGAAGCCGGTATAGTAGCTATTTGATTAACTATTAATGTGTCACCAAATTTTGAAAATGGTTTAGTTTGCAGAGGATTTTTATTAAAATCATCCTCGTCAATGAACTTTGATTTTTCATCACAAATGAAAAAATTTATAGTATTTTCTCTTTGCTCAAATCCACCACGATCTATGCCGACGACTTTACTATACTGAAATTTGATAGCGTTGCACGCATTACTAATTAGGTTTTGATTTCCAAAATATAGTGGGTCGTGATGGCTAACCGGGCTATTAAGATATCTATCAAATCCCATTCTTTTGGCTATCGTATCACTCATATTGAGCAGACTACTGGCAGCGTAATAAATCTCCTGTTTAAAAGGCTGCGGGAATTTGGTTCCATCCATAAAAATAGTGTCCAAAAAAAATTTCAGCGCAGTATGACTATCAGCTAGAACTTCTGGAAAAACAATAAAATTTCCCCCATGAAATTGTATCAGCTCGGTAAACAGTACTTCTTGGGGATCTTCATATTGCCATATTTGTTCATCAGGCGTAAAATGCTGTTCTAACAATTCAGCCAAAATTGAACTGTTGACCTCACTTCTTTGCTCGCTACTACTGTTCGAGCAGATAGCAGCTTGGAGCGCTGCCCTGAGCCGTGGTTTTTTTGAGTGGTTTTCAGGAAAAAGGGCTATTGCACCTAATTTGGAAATTAGGCTTTCTTTATCATATTTAGCGAATTTATCACTGAGGCTTTTAACTATCTTTTGCATCCGGCTTTACTGTTATTCAATTATCATATGAAATTTTTTCGCTTTGGTTTTGCTATGGTTTGCCCCATTTGCAAGGCATTATAATAGCTGTCAAAATCATGGAGATAACGGCCCACTGTAAAATTGTCCAAGTGCTTTATGTGCTTTTTAAACACCAACCCCTCTTCAAAAAAGCATCCGAGCAAATTCAATTCATCTTGGGTAGAGAATGCTTTCCATTTATTTAAGGGAATACGCTTGTCTAAATAGTCGTTAAAGTCTTTTGCAGATTCGATGATATCTGCAAAAACCATCAAATCATAAATATGGATAATCCAGGGAGAATCACCTGTAGCATCAATAATTTCTGCCTCCTCTAAAGAATCTATCCGAGTCAGCAGGCCTGAAAATGAATCCAGGGTAACGATGATCTTGTATATTTTTTTTGATTTGTCAATTGGCAACTGATTTTCTTTACCCTCTTCGATGAAATATGGTACATCATTTAAACGGATATGGTTTTCGGCTCGTTGACTTTGATAGACACCCTTACCAACATTTTTCTTAAGTCGACTGACCATACTTTCAACGGCTCCTCGTCTGGCCGAGTCATTGAATTCCCCAGCTTTAACTTCTATTAAATAAGTCTCATTTGGTCCTATTCCCAGTAAATCCAGTTCTGTCATTTCCAACGCTGTAGAATTATTATGCGTTTCGGGAAGCGGATACTTAACATTTGGATAAAACATAACCTCGGGTAATAGTGAACGGAACACCTCTTCTATCTTTCGCTCAATAAATCGGTCCCTGCAAATCTCGTAGGCTTTTCCAAGAAATTTTTTGTTATAGTAAGCTGGATCTTTATCTTTGATTAAAGCTTGTCCAATTGTAAGATAGTTCCTGGATGCAAGTGCATTTGAAAAAATGAATGAATCCCCTTCAGCATTTTTAAGAAAAGGTTTTTCATGGATTTGTGTTGAGGCTAAAAGGTGACCCTTTATCTTATCACCAGCAAATTTCTCATTCTGACCAAATTCGAGGGAGAGTGCGTCCACGACCTTTTCCTGAACCAAACTTGTGCATATTATCTTAAATAATAAATGGTATGATCCGATCTCGTTTATTTTGAAAAGCCTAATTCCATTTTCGTCTACATACACATCAGGGTTGTCCTGTTGGAACTCTCTAGCTAATTTAGGAGTTATTGAGAAAGGTGGCGGAAATATCCTTTTAGACTGCGCCCAGTTCATAAATCTTTGCTCAAGGATGGGATGAGGGCCGCCCCATCGATTGGGTATCCTTGTCAAGCATGACGTTTCTATATCATTTAATGCTTTTATGAAATCATGTGCGGTAAAACCATATTTTTCAGATAAGAACTTGTCGTGGAGTGAGAACATTTCCAGAAAAAGCTGTTCTATGTGGACATAGTAGCCGATACCCCTGATATTCAGGCTCTCTGTGATAACATGAATTTTTAAATCATTCAATCCTTGGCGATCCTTTCCTTCAGTATTGCCATTTAATACAGATTCATGGACATAATAGCCATTATAATTATCTCTGATCTCACCAAGGGTTTCAATCATGTTTTGCAATACTTCTGGTGTTGGCGGTTCTCGATCAGCTTTTTCAGGGATCGATGAAGATACACTCATTCCATATTCTAGGATAACCTCACTTAGGCCATCGTCGATACGATCTGTTTTTTTAAAAATGTCATTGCAAGATAGTGCTCCTAAAAGTTCTATGTTGTCGTATTTCTCGAAAATATCGAAAACCTCTGAGATACGCTCATTTATCCCCTCCAGCACTTTGGGAAGAGCAGTTTCTATTTGGTCTAAAAATTCTTGATGCTGATCCGGTGTCCTCTGATTATGGGTAAAGATCGTATTTCCTTTTCTAACGATTTTCATTCCGTTGACGATAGTAACCTGCTTGTCAGAATTCTTATTAGACTTCTTTTTTTTCTTTTTTCTCTTGTTGCTAATAGGCATCGTTACTGGTTTAACTATTTGATTAAGATGTAAATATAGTGAAGTCTGAGCAGGATCAACAGACGATAAAATCCGGAAGGCGGCAACAATAGTTATATCTCTATCATTGTTGCCCTTATCATTAATGATATGCGGGGCGCCTGAGGATGTAATGTAACACCTACAGGAACTTTTCAGAATAATCAGGGAAATTTATAAAAATAAAAGTGCATTAATGATAATAAAATAGTTAAATTAAGTGGAATCGACTTAGATGTCGTTTAAACCATTTTCAATCCTTTTTTTCGAAGATGTATTTTAAAAATGCCTATTAGAGGGTTTTGCATTCACTCTACTGGGTATAATGTCCGGTTGTTCATCTTGCAACTAACTACTTAACTTTGGATACGACCAATTATAAATGTGAGGATAATAAAGCAATTTATAGAAACGGTTTTAATCGGTTTGCTTATTTTTGCTTTTTACTAATCTTTTTTAAAGAAAAAACTTATATTTAAATAATAGCAATTGCAACTAAAAAATACAGACAAAAAGGTGAGTGATTCGGTGAGTCACATTTTAAAAACCTTCCAGATAGCTTTTAAACGCTGAAAATTGAACGAAGTTCACGTCCCAGCAGGATCACATAAATCCTTTCCTGCTCATTGTAGCATTTTTATTTCAAAAGGATTTATTTCATGATACTAAAATCCCAAACAGCCGTTTATTGCCCCGCGTTGCTCCGACACAGCTATACACCAGCAATACCTTCGGCTGAATTTCTCTTTACCCTTTATTTACCCATTGTAAACCTTGCCATCGAAAGCGAGGTAAATGTTTGATCATCCTGATCTATACCAGGGCTACAACTCTACCAAAGTAAGTGTCTAGCAGTGTGCAAGCAGGTACCACGCAAGCCTGGCCGGAAGGTGGGTCAAACGTGGGGTGAATGTGGACTTTTGAATATTTTTAGGGAGTATTTTTTTTCAGATGGATGATTTGGGTACTCATCTTTTTGGGTGATTACAATATACTCAAATTATGGCGAAACGGACCAAAAAAAGCTTATAAATTTTTCGGCAAGGGCAATATCAACGCAATTTATTAGGGTTTGTACCAGGCGTTGGTAAGCTGCTACAGTTTGATCATTGTACAGTGTTTGTAATTCGCCTTATGGAGTAGATCAACTTAATTTTATTCATCCAGCCATAGGCAACAGTGCTAAGATTGAACGGGTAAATAACTGAAGCTGTTTTGTGTCCGGTTGCCCCTTCCCCATCCATATCTTTATGGGCTAAATCAATGTAACCTGATCGCTCTTCTTAAAGCATCAGTAAGCATTTTAAGGTTTTAATCAGCCAATGAGGTATAGTTCAGGCCATCACCCGCAACTGTAAAATAACAGGGAAACTCGCTCAATACCTCCTTTTTTATATGCTGTTTTATGATTGTTGCGCCTCGAGTTGCAAGCCACTCAGGTACTTATACAGTCCTTGTTCAGTTTTCATGAGTTCCTGGTGGGTGCCCGATTCAACAATCTGTCCCTTTTCCAGCACCAGGATCCTGTCTGCTTCACGAATGGTAGATAACCGGTGCGCGATGATGATAGACGTCCGTCCGCTCATTAATTCTTCAAGTGCTTCCTGCACCAGGCGTTCTGATTCGGAGTCGAGCGAAGAAGTGGCTTCGTCCAGAATCAATATAGACGGATTTTTTAACAGCGCCCTGGCAATGGCAATGCGCTGGCGTTGCCCACCCGAAAGTTTTACGCCACGTTCTCCAACAACGGTTTCGTAGCCTTCTGGAAATGCACTGATAAAATCATGCGCATTTGCCCGTTTAGCCGCCTGTATAATTTCGGTTTTTGTAGCCTTTAGCTTGCCATAGGCGATGTTTTCCAATATCGTTCCGCCAAATAACATCACATCCTGTGGCACAATCGCGATCTGATTCCGTATATCCGTAAGTGAATAGGCAGCGGCTGGTTTGCCATCAAACAGGATTTCGCCGCTTTGGGGCTGGTAAAATTGCAGGATCAATCCTGCAGTAGTCGATTTACCCGAACCACTTGGACCTACTATTGCTATTTTTTGTCCGGCTTTCGCTTCGAAAGATACCTGGTTTAACACCGCTACTTCAGGCCTTGAGGGATAGGCAAAATTAATGTGTTTAAAAGCAAGATTCCCCGCTATTTTTTGTTTTGGTACGTTGTCGTTTTCGACTATCGATACTGCTTCACCCTGTTCGCCCAATATCTCCAGCACCCGTTCGCTGGCACCTACAGCCTTTTGCAGGTTGGCAAAAAGTTCCGGAAAACTACCCAGGGAACTGCCAAGGAACATCGCATAAAGTGAAAATTTTAAAAGTTCGCCAAAGGTAATTTCCTGGTGACTGACCAGGATACAGCCATAACCAATCACCCCCAGTACACTTCCAAAAACACAAAGCACGATAAAGGAAACAAACATGCCTCTGAATTTGGCTCCTTTAATAGCAATATCGGCTACCTCGCGGATGGTATTCCTGTACCGTGCGGCTTCAAAGGCTTCATTTACAAACGCCTTTACATTTGATATGCCCGACAGGGTTTCTTCAACAATGCTGTTTGATTCGGCCATTTTATCCTGGGCCTGGCGCGAAATCTTCTTGATAAACCGCCCGAATAACACCGCAAACACAATCATAAGGGGTAAAATCAAAAGCAGGGTAAAAACCAGTTTTTTCGAAATGATGGCCATCAAAACAATGCCACCTGCAAACAATACAAACTGCCGTAACATCTCAGCAATGGTGGTGGTTAAGGTATCCTGAACCTGCGACAGATCCGCAGAGATCCTGCTGTTGAGCTCCCCAACCCTGCGGTTGGAAAAGAAGTTCATCGGCAAGGTGATCAATTTGAAATAGGTATCGCGCCTGATATCGGCAAGTGAACGTTCTGCTACATTGACAAACCATAAAATTCTAAAATAAGACACCACTGCCTGCACGGCCAATACAACAAAGGCTAACATTAAGATTCCCGGTATGGTATCCGGCAAATAACCATTGGCGTGTTTACCCTGTGCGGTATCAATCAATGCACCGATAAAAGATGGAAAGGCCAGTCCAACCAAACTTGATAAAAAGAGAAAAAACAGCGCTGCAATGAATTTGCCGCGATAGGGTTTCAGATAAGTAAGCAAACGGGCAACATTGCCCAAACTTTTTCTGTTTATTTTGGCTTTTGATAATTCAACGCCTGGTGCATTTCCACTGTTTAACTGTTTTCTTGCCATTGTTTTGATGTGATCTTGTTTGGAGCGATTTCTGCTCTATCGCTTATTCCTGCGCCAAAGCGGGTTTTGATAATGAAGACGGATCAATGCCAAAAATACTTCATTTTTTTTTCATGAAATTCTAACGCTCCTGATTATCAGATTACTATTTTTTTGTCTTTAAGTTGGTTAAAAATTATCCCATAAGTACGCAGTCATTATTCTATATTTGCGGCCAAAATAAAATAAATATGTATATGAAATCAAAATTAACCCTCTTCATTCTTCTTGTAGCGGTATTTATCTCTTGCAAAAAAACGACCAATGTTGATGTTAAACTTTCTACCAGCGGAAAGCTTACTTACAAACTAACCGACGATGCCGGTAAAGGATTGGCAAATGTAAAAGTATCTTTATTTGACCGTACCGACACCTATTACGCTAATTACAACATTCTGTTGGAAACCCGTTTAACAGATCCTAATGGTCTGGTAGATTTTGGCAACCTCAATCCAAGCAATTACTTACTTGTTGCTGATTCTGCAAAGGTAAATAATGTTGCCTACATGGTTCAGGAATATGTTCAGGTGATTACTGGTGCTGATAAAGCTAAAGAAACCAAGGTAACAGATTTTTCAGGAACATTTGCGCTTGCGGTTAGATCTTACAATAATAATCAACCATTAAAAAATATAGGTGTGATTATGATTCCTTCAAATAAATTCAACTACGCTGCAACTACTGCCGCCAATTTAAAAGTTGCCGATTTTTCAGGAGTGACAAACGATGCAGGGTTGATCACCTTCAGAATTCCTTCAAGCAAGCAGTACGCAATATACCTTTATAATACGGTTACAAATGCATCATACAATTATAACAATAGCGTTTCGGTTCAAAAAGATGCTACGGTCAATTATTCAATGAATATCTATCAGCTATAGTTGATTGTAAGATTGCTTATTTTATAATAGTATGAAATGTAAAATCATGGTCCTGCTGGGGCTGTTTATTTTGACGCTCTCCTGTAAAAAGATTACCAACGTTAAATTGGTTGATGGGGTAAATTCTGGCAAACTGAGTTATAAACTTGTAGATGATGCAGGGAAAGGTTTAGCTGGTATTAAAGTTTCGCTGTATGATGCAAAACTTGGTTTAAATACGAACTACCCTGACCCAAGTGCGTTGGTTGGATCAATAAGAACAGATCAGGATGGCGTAGCGTATTTTCCTGATCTGCTGCCTAAAAATTATCTTGTAACCTGCGATACTGCCAGGATCAATAAAGTGAGGTACCGTACTGACGAATTTGTTCAGGTTGTTGCGGATGTAGACAAGAAAAAGAGTATAAATGTGTCTGAATTTTCAGGCCTTTTAAACCTCACGCTCATATCCACAAAAGATTACAGAACTGTATTGAAGAACGTAGGCGTAGTGGCTTATCCGGTTAATGAAATCATCCTTAATTCCAGCAATGTTTTTGAAGTGATCAATTCGTCAACACTTAAAGGGGTTACCGATGCCAATGGTTTTGTATCAATAAAAGTACCATCCAATATTCCTTTTAATTTTATTGTATATAATATAACAAACAGGAATCTTGCTTATGGATACAATAGCTATTCGGTAGCAAAGAATGCTAAAATTAATGCTACGCTTTATTCAGATCCTTTTTAAGTATCATACCACCAGAAAAAGCTACTGATCAAAAAAAGGGAGCTGTCCGGAATGGATAGCTCCCTTTTTTATTGGATTCCAAAGACAGCACGCCTGTTGTTTTACAGTGTGATTCAAACCTCAAATATCCAATAAAGCGCTCCTGCCCTGGCAGGCTGTCCAAATTGTCATCATTTCCAAAAAAAAGTATCAGGACCTGATACTTCAAATTTTTAAACGACCGGATAGAAATGTTTTCCGCTGTTGTAACAGAGAGGATAATCTATGCTTCTTCTGGATTTCCTTTCAGCATATAGAATCACAATCATTTGAAAAAAAATTATTAGCTTTATTTAGGTTATTGCAACTGAATTTTATAAGGGAAAAGTATATCTGGTAACTATTTGATTTTCGTTGTATAGGATGATTCTGGTCAGATCATATTTATCTCCTATCATTTGAACTTAGTTATTTAGACCCACAATAATGATGCGCTTAAAGCCGCAGAAATGTAGGATATCGGAAAAAGTACCGGTGATAAAACGATAAGAGACGACGAAGCTTTTTATACGTGCTGTGTTTCGGTTAATTCAATTAAATGAAATATTATTTTTAATTTTCTATAAAATAATGATATTCAGGTGTATGTGATGTTTTATCAATACATTCGTCCAGGTGTTATGTGTAAAAAATAAATCATGAAAGCTAAGCTCTTTAATTATACAGCAGGCCAATGGATTGCTGAGAACGGTGAAGAAAACATAGCTGCTGATCAGTTTCAATTGGTATTGTGTTTTGGTGGTAAGGATTTATTGCAGACCATTGATGTATACCTGCAGCTAAAATCACTTTTTACAAATGCAGATATTGCGTTATGCAGTGCTGCAGGAGAAATTTACCAGCAAACAGTATGCGATAATGCGCTTATTGCTATTGCTTTAGCTTTTGATTCAACCACGATAAAAACTTCGCTGGCCAATATAAACGAATATGAAAATAGTTATGCTGCGGCGATCGGGTTAATTGAGAAATTGCCGAAAGAGGAACTAAGCTATATACTAACGTTTGCCGATGGAAATATGGTAAATGGAAGTGAGCTGATTAAAGGACTAAACGTTGCCACGGGAAACATTTTGGTAACCGGTGGTTTGGCTGGTGATGATGCGAATTTCAAATCCACTTTAGTGGGACTCAATCAAAACCCAGGTGAAGGAAACATCATTGCCATTGGGTTTTATGGGAACAGGCTGCTGGTTACCCATGGCTCGCAG
This sequence comes from Pedobacter suwonensis, assembly GCF_007833675.1. Classification (NCBI taxonomy): domain Bacteria; kingdom Pseudomonadati; phylum Bacteroidota; class Sphingobacteriia; order Sphingobacteriales; family Sphingobacteriaceae; genus Pedobacter; species Pedobacter suwonensis. The sequence goes on from NZ_CP031708.1 coordinate 198,850, forward strand.
GGTGGTTGGGACATGTTCGGTTTGGAGCGAACAGTAACCCGATCGCAGGCAAATGTATTGTATGAAATTAATGGCGAAAGTGCCCTGGATTTGTATAAAAAATATTTGGGACCTGATGTGGATAACCTCCCGGCCTCTGCGTTGTTATTTCCGTTAGCTATTTCAATTCCAGGTTTTTCAGAGCCAATTGTACGTACCATTCTATCGATTGATGAAGATAAAAAAACGATGACTTTTGCAGGAGACATACCCGAGGGCTCACAGGTAAGATTGATGAAAGCAAATTTCGATAATTTGATCGAAGCTTCGAGCCATGCAGCCACAAATAGCCTGAAACAAAATCAAAAGCCGGATTTTGCTTTGCTCATCAGTTGCGTTGGGCGTAAATTAATACTCGGCCCCAGAACCGAGGAAGAAGTTGAAGCAGTTGCTGAAGTGTTTGCTAAAGAAACTACCATCGCGGGTTTTTATTCGTATGGTGAGATTTCCCCGTTTAATAATAGTGGAACCTGCCAGCTACACAATCAAACGATGACCATTACTTCATTCTATGAATTACCATAAGTTACTCAATAAGCAGATTAGCAAATATTTATCTGCCGAACTGGTGGAGAATCCGGCTATTAAAAAATTTTTGAGCGTAATCAGCGATTCCTATGACGCGTTGCTAAGAGATAAATTATTGGTTGAAAGGGCTTTTTCAATTAGTGAAGAAGAGTATATATCCGTAAATAAAAAACTGAGCCATGAAGTATCGGTAAAAAGGAAATCAATTGAAACCTTGAAAAACATTTTGGGTGAAATGGGTCGGAATTATCAGGGCGAAAACCCTGATGATTTTCTTGCCATTGCCGAATACCTGAATAAACAGGTTACGTTAAGGAAAAGTGCAGAAAAAGTATTTACTTCTTTGGTGGAAAACTCGCACAGTGGGATTTTATTGGAAGATGAGCATAGAAACATCGTTTTTACGAATCAGCTTTTTTGCGATCTGTTTCAGATACCCTATCCACCAGATGCACTTATTGGCACCAGCTGCAGTGATAGTGCAGAGCAATCAAAACACCTTTTTAACAATCCTGATGAGTTTGTTGCCGGTATCGGGCAAATACTGAAAAACAGAGCTTTCGAAAGTACAAACCTAACGCTAGCCGATGGAAGGATATTAAAACGCGAGTACATTCCGATTTTTATAGACGATGTATACAAGGGACACCTTTGGAATTATACCGATATTACCGAAAAGAAAAAAGCGATGGAAGCGCTTGAGCAGAGCGAATTAAAAAATCGCCTGATCATGAATTCGGCTTTGGATGCCATTATTACCATCGATAGCGAGGGATTAATTACTTTCTGGAATCCTCAGGCAGAGAAAATATTTGGCTGGAAGGAAGCTGAAGTGATCGGAAAGCATTTAACAGATAATATTATTCCATCCTATCACAAAGCCGGACATAAAGCGGGTATGGAAAGGTACCATCAAAATAGTGCCGGTACAATTTTAAATAAAATGATTGAAATGCCTGCGATGAATAAAAACGGAGCGGAATTTTCAGTTGAATTGTCTATCATTCCCGTAAGCCAGGGCAGCACAAATTTTTTCTGTGCCTTTATCAGGGATATTTCTGACAGAAAGAAAAATGAAGAAGAGCTAAGGGCAAGTAAGGAGTTATGGCAATTTGCTTTGGAAGGCGCCGGGGATGGTGTTTGGGAATACAATTTCCAAAACAAAAAAGCCTTTTTTTCTAAAAAATACAAAAGCATGCTCGGCTATGGGGATGAAGATTTTGCTAATGACCCTGATGAATGGTTAAGCCGGATACATCCCGATGACCTTCCTAAAATTTTGGAGACAGATGAAGCCTATTTTTCAGGTGAAATAAATTCACATCAGCGGGAGTACCGGATATTACACAAAAATGGCAACTACATATGGGTGCTTGACCGGGGAATGATTGTGAACAGAACACCTGATGGGTTGCCGGAGAGAATTATCGGTACCCATTCTGACATCACTGAACGTAAACTTTCTGAGCAGGCCCTGATCAACAAAGAAGAAAAGTACCGAAACATCATTACCAATATGAACCTGGGCTTACTGGAGGTTGATAATGACGGATATATCCAATTTGCAAATCAAACTTTTTGTAAAATGATCGGGTTTGACCAGGAAGAACTTGCCGGAGCGAAAGACACAGATATAATCGACCTTGGCGAAAGTAAGGAGACCGTAGCGTCAAAAACAAGTCTCCGAAAACATGGAATATCGGATGCCTATGAAGTGAAAGTTCGGAATAGAGCCGGCGAATTAAGATGGTGGCTCATAAGCGGAGCGCCAAGGCTCAATGATAAAGGGGAACATATCGGCTCTGTCGGAATACACTTAGATATTACTGAGCAGAAAAAGCTGGAGCATGAGCTTATCAAAGCTAAAGAGGCTGCCGAGGAATCAACGAAATCAAAAGAAGCATTTCTGGCCAATATGAGCCATGAAATACGAACACCAATGAATGCCATTTCCGGGATGGCCAATCAACTTAGTAAAACAAAATTAGATCATCATCAGCAATTTTTTCTCAATACAATCCGCTCCTCTGCCGATAATCTGCTCGTAATTATCAATGATATTCTGGACCTAAGTAAAATAGAATCAGGCAAGCTGGGTATTGAAAAAATTGGATTTGAACCTAAAAAGGTTATTAGCCATGTTATGCAGGTGATGCAGCACCGGGCCGAAGAAAAGGGACTTACGTTTACCAACTCATTTTACGATCAACGACTTTCGAGGGTATTAATTGGCGATCCTTACCGCCTTTCCCAAATTATGCTCAATTTAGTCAGCAATGCAATCAAGTTTACCCCTAAAGGAAAAGTAGATATTTACTGCAGCGTTTTACAGGATCACGAATCGGAACAGCTTATTGAGATAAGCGTGATTGATAGTGGCGTTGGAATGGAGCAGACATTTGTTAACCACCTGTTCGCTAAATTTTCACAGGAAGATAACTCTATTACCAGAAAATACGGTGGAACCGGACTGGGCATGAGCATATCTAAAGAACTCATTGAACTGATGGGAGGAGAAATTAAGGTAAACAGCGAAAAAAACAAAGGAACTACCGTATCCTTCAACCTCAGGATACCAAAAGGTAACGAACAGGACCTTATAGAGAAAGGCAATATTGAAGTAGATACGACATTACTGAATGGTAAGCAGATTTTGATTACCGATGACAATGAAACCAACCGGCTTCTGGCATCAGCAATATTAGGTAATTTCGGTGCTGTTGTTACCGAGGCCTCTAACGGACACGAAGCGCTTCTTTTAATTGAAAAGAATAAATTTGATCTGATCTTGATGGATGTACAAATGCCCGAAATGGATGGGCTGGAAGCAACCAGATTGGTTAGGGAAAAGCTAATAGATGTACCGATTATAGCACTCACGGCTTTCGCATTAAAAGGAGATAATCAAAAATGCTTAGATAATGGCATGGACGATTATTTGTCAAAACCATTTGAAGAAGAACAGCTCCTTGAAATTGCTTCGAAATGGCTGGGTAAATTTCACTTAGTTAAAAAAGAACCTGATAACGTAACTGATACACCTCTTTATAATTTATCGAAAATTGAGGGGATAGCGAGAGGTAATACCAAAGTCATCAATAATCTGGTCGGTTTTTTTATCCGGCATATACCGCTTACGTTAAAAGAGATAAATGATGCATATGATCACAATGATTTTTCGAAAATTTCAAAGCTTGTACATCGGATTAAACCCTCTGTAGCTGATATGGGTATATCATCCATAAAGGACGAGTTGATCGAAATAGAGAATTTTGCACCGGAATATGGTAAATCGCAACGACTTGACTATTTACTGAATAACATCAATGTGGTATTAAATCAGGTGGTTTCCGCATTGAAAGCTAATATCGTATCTGATGTTTAATCTTTAACGTTTGATTTGGTTGCTCCCTGTGATGTTATACTGCGCGATAAAATTGTTTGCTGATGGACTTGGGTTTACCATTAAGTGGTACGGCAGGTTCCTGTCGTTTAAAATAACCAGGAAATACCTCAGCTAAACGAAAGAAATTCGCAAACAAAAGAGCTCCAGACTGTTCGGAATCGACGTTTTAGAATTAAAAATCAATAAAATTTTTTAATTCAAATAAATAAACGTTAATTAGACATTTATTTATTGTTATGAGCAAAGCAAACTATGTAATTGGAGTAGATTATGGGACTGATTCTGTCCGATCTGTTCTAGTCGATACCGCAAATGGAAAAGAAATTTCGGCCTCTGTTTTTCTTTATCCCAGATGGCAAAAAGGTTTATACTGTAAACCGGCTGTTAACCAGTTCCGCCAGCATCCCTTAGATTATATTGAAGGTTTAGAGCATACCATAAAAGATTGTTTAACCAAAGCCGGTGGTGCAGAAATTGCTTCTTTAGTAAGGGGTATTTCGATTGATACGACAGGTTCTAGTCCGGTTGCTGTTGATGCAGCAGGTACTCCCCTGGCTTTAACACCTGGTTTTGAAGAGAATCCAAATGCCATGTTTGTGCTTTGGAAAGACCATACAGCGGTTAAAGAAGCTGCAGAAATTAATGAGCATGCTACCCGGTTCGAAACCAACTATTTGAAGTATGTAGGCGGAATTTATTCGTCTGAATGGTTTTGGGCCAAACTCTTGCGTACCTTAAGGGTAGATCAGTCTATTCGGAACAGTGCGCAATCCTGGGTAGAACATTGTGACTGGATTCCGTTTTTACTTTGTGGCGGCAAGGATGTGACTTCCATGAAAAGAAGTCGTTGCGCTGCCGGACACAAAGCTTTATGGGCAGAAGAATTTAACGGTTTGCCGCCGGAAGATTTTTTTAGCAGTCTGGATCCGCTTTTGACCGGTTTCAGAGATAAATTATTTAATGATACCGATACTTCTGATGTTGCCGCCGGAACCTTGTGCGAAGAGTGGGCAAATAAATTAGGCTTAAGTACTGATGTGGTAATTGGTGTTGGCGCTTTTGATGCACACATGGGCGCAGTTGGCGGACAGATTGAGCCTTATTATTTAAGTAAGGTAATGGGTACCAGTACCTGCGATATTTTAGTAGCACCTAACCAGGATTTAGATGGAAAACTGATAAACGGTATATGTGGACAGGTAAATGGTTCTGTAATTCCGGGTATGGCAGGTTTAGAGGCAGGTCAGTCTGCTTTTGGCGATGTATACGCCTGGTTTAAAAATTTAATCAGCTGGCCGCTAAACCATTTGCTAACTGAATCTGCACTTATTGATGAGGCCACGGCAATTGCGCTGAAAGAAGAACTTGAAGCCAAAATTATCGCCAGTTTAAGTAAGCAGGCTGAAGCTTTAGATGATGATGATTATGCAGAGCTGGCTGTAGATTGGTTAAACGGCAGAAGAACGCCTGATGCCAATCAGGAACTTAAAGGTGCCATCACTGGTTTGGGTTTAGGAACCGATGCTCCGCGGTTTTTCCGCGCCCTGGCAGCCGCAACCTGTTTTGGTGCAAAAGCCATTGTAGATCGTTTTAAAGAACAAGGGGTGCCTGTAAAAGGTATTATTGGCATTGGTGGAGTGGCTAAAAAATCGGCTTACATTATGCAGATGATGTCTGATGTGCTCGAAATGCCGATCCGGATCCACCGCTTTGAGCATACCTGTGCTTTAGGTGCAGCTATGTTTGCCGCAGTAGCAGCCGGTATTTACCCGAATATTGAGGAAGCCATGCAAGCCATGGGTACCGGTTTTGAAAAAGAATATAAGCCAAATGTGAAAAAGCAAAAGCTTTACCGCCAGCATTATCAGCAATATTTAGGGCTTGGCCGTTATTTGGAGAAATACAGCAAAAAAGATGTTAAACCTTATCTGTCATGAGCAACTATCAGGATATAAAACAACAGGCTTACGAAGCCAATATGCAGTTGCCGAAATTGGGATTGGTACTGTTTACCTTCGGTAATGTAAGTGCCGCCGACCGTTCAAAAGGTGTATTTGCAATTAAGCCCAGTGGTGTGCCTTATGAGGATTTAACACCGGAAAAAATGGTGATTGTAGATTTTGATGGGAAAACGGTTGAAGGTAGTCTCCGCCCCTCTTCGGATACCCAAACGCACGCCGTGTTGTATAAGCACTGGGAAGATATTGGTGGCGTGGTGCATACCCACTCTACCTACGGCACTGCCTGGGCGCAGGCGCAAAAAGCCATCCCGATTTTTGGTACCACCCATGCTGACCATTTAACTGTCGATATTCCGTGTGCACCACCGATGGATGACGCCATGATTAAAGGTAATTATGAATATGAAACGGGGTTCCAGATCATTAATCACTTTGAAAGCCTGGGCTTAAGCCATAAAGAGGTAGAAATGATTTTAGTGGGTAACCATGCGCCTTTTACCTGGGGTAAAACAGCAGAGAAAGCCGTTTACAATAGTGCAGTACTGGAGGCCGTAGCGCAAATGGCTTTGTTAACGCAACAGATTAATCCGCAGGCACCAAAGTTAAAAAACTCATTGATTGAGAAGCACTATGAGCGTAAACATGGTGCAGGTGCTTACTACGGACAGAAATAGTGAGTCCAAAGTCTTGAACTATCGGTTGGTGTCTCACCGACCGGAAAATAATAACCTATCAGGTTTTTAAAACCTGATAGGTTTATTTGAATAAATTAAAAACAAAATAATTAAAAACAACATAAACAGTAATGATTGATTTAAAAAAATTACAGGTTTGGTTTATCACCGGTACGCAACATTTGTACGGCGAAGAAACCTTGAAGCAAGTAGCAGAACATGCACAGCAGGTTGCTGATTCATTAAACCAAAACCAAAATATTTCGGTTTCGGTGGTGTACAAGCCGATTGTAAAAACCACCGAGGAGATTTTTGAAACTTTACAACAGGCCAATATCGATGAGAACTGTATTGGAGTTATTACCTGGATGCACACGTTCTCTCCAGCAAAAATGTGGATCAGGGGTTTGAATGTATTGCAGAAACCTCTGTTACACCTGCATACACAATTCAATCGTGATATTCCATGGAATACCATTGATATGGATTTTATGAACCTGAACCAGAGTGCACACGGCGACCGCGAATTTGGTTTTATGGTTTCGCGTATGCGTAAAGACCGTAAAGTGGTGGTTGGCCACTGGCAGGATGAAGAAGTGGCAAAACAGATTGATACCTGGTGCAGGGCTGCTGCCGGATGGAACGATTGGCAGGGCGCTAAATTTGTACGCTTTGGCGATAACATGCGCTTTGTAGCGGTTACCGATGGCGACAAGGTTGAAGCGGAAATGAAATTTGGCTTTTCAGTAAACACTTACGGTATAGGTGATTTAGTAGCCGTAATTAATGGAATTGATGAGGAAGCTGTTCAGGCTTTATTAAAAGAATACGAAGCTACCTATGAAATGGCTGATGACCTGAAAGCTGGTGGCGCAAGACACCAATCGGTTTACGATGCGGCTAAAATTGAGTTGGGATTACGCAAGTTTTTAGTTGATGGTGGCTTTAAAGGTTTCTCAGATACCTTTGAAGATTTACACGGGATGATTCAGTTGCCTGGTATTGCAGCACAACGTTTGATGGCCGATGGTTACGGTTTTGCCGGTGAAGGTGATTGGAAAACTGCGGCTTTGGTACGTGCGTGTAAGGTAATGGGCGCGGGTTTACCAGGTGGAAATGCTTTTATGGAAGATTATACGTATCATTTTGATCCGGCAAATGCCATGGTGCTGGGTTCGCACATGCTGGAAGTAGACGCCAGCCTAGCATCAGGAAAAGCAAGTTTAGAAGTACATCCACTGGGCATTGGCGGTAAAGCCGATCCGGCACGTTTGGTATTCAACGTAGGCGGTGGCGATGCCCTGAATGCTTCGTTAATTGATATGGGCAACCGTTTCCGTTTACTGGTAAATGAAGTTAAAGCCGTTGAAGCAGAAAATGATTTGCCTAACCTGCCTGTTGCACGCGTGCTCTGGAAACCACTGCCTGATATGAAAACAGGTTGTGCAGCATGGATTTACGCGGGTGGAGCACACCACACGGCTTACAGTCAGAATTTAACTACCGAGCACTTGTCAGATTTTGCCAACATTGCCGGTTTGGAATACATTAACATTGGGGCCGATACGAAAATCAATCAGTTCAGAAATGAATTGCATTGGAATGAGGTGTTTTATAAAGGTTAAGCTAAATGAACCCCAATAATACAGAAGCCGATAATTTAAATTTATCGGCTTTTTTTTGGGATTATACTTTTCAGCGATAAAATCGCTGTCCTCATGCATCCGCGTTACAAACGCGGACGATTTTTTTCTTTCAGTAGGTTATCGGATATGGCCTAACAAAATGGAGAGATAACAATAGACATTCGTCATTGCAAGAAGGCTTTTTCAGCCGACGAAGCAATCTTTCTAGCAAGAATCGCTGGCATGACAGATTGCTTTGTCGTTCCTCCTCGCAATGACGATCTATTTACGCTCCAGTTTTCATTAGTGTTGGTTAATTGCCGGCATTGGTATAAACTGCAAACTAATAACTGTCGACTGAAAACTGATTAAGCGTTCGCCAAAGCCCGATCTAAATGTACATAGCCACCATCTACATGGATTATTTGCCCGGTAGTGTGACTTGAGCGGGCCGACATTAGAAATACCGTCATATTGGCGATTTCTTCTGCAGTGGTCATTCTGTTTTCTAAAGGAATTTTAGCGGTAATTTCATTTAGTTTTTCCTGTGCATCAGTTAACGTTTCGATCCAGGTTTCGTAGGCGGGTGTCCAGCACTCTGCCACTACAACTGCATTAACCCTGATGCCATATTTTAAAAGTTCTACCGCCCACTCGCGGGTTAGCGCATTTCTGCCACCATTGGCTGCCGCATAGGCTGAGGTGTTGCCCTGACCGGTTTCAGCTGTTTTGGAAGTGATATTTACAATTGCCCCCTTGCTTTTGATCAGCTCAGGCAAAGCATGGTGCGCCATCAGGTAGTAATGCACTACATTTTTGTGGAGCGAAGCCATAAAACTTTCATAATCGCCACGCTCAAGGCCCACCCCATCATTTACACCGGCATTGTTTACCAGACCATCAATCCTGCCAAATTTAGCGACAATCTGGGCAATTACTTTTTCGCAATCTTCCGGTTTGGAAAGTTCGGCTACAAACTGATCGGCTTTTTTGCCTAGCGCGATAATTTCATCAACCACCTTCTGGTTGTCTGCTGCTTTTCTGCCTACAATTACGGCGACGGCATCTTCTTTGGCAAATACTTCCGCGATACTACGGCCAATGCCTTTGGCCGCGCCGGTAATGATGATTACTTTTTCTTTTAGTTGTAAATCCATATTTATTTTTTTTTGCCACAGATTAACACAGATTTGGTTTTAGTTTGAGATTTGTGTTTGTCTTTTTTAGCTGTGGGTTGTTGTAATTCTTGTTCTGTTTTTTGCCACAGATTGCAAGGATAGACACGGATTATGTTTATTAATATCTGCGTTCATCCTTTTTATCAGTGGTTTATTCTGAGTGTTTTTTCTGTTCTGTTTTTTGCCACAGATTGCACGGATAGACACGAATTATGTTTATTAATATCTGTCTTCATCCTTTTTACCTGTGGTTTATTCTAATTGTTTTTCTGTTCTATTTTTTGCCAACGTATTTCACGGATAAATACCGATTGTTTTTTTATTAAAATCTGTATTTATTCTTTTTATCTGTGGTTGATCATATTCATGATGTCCTGTCTTCTCGATTCGGGTAATACTTTTAAATCGATTAATTTTCCGTCTTTTAACCTTCCTTCAACGGTAGTTTGGTATGGTGCATAAAGTTTAAAATGTACATCCCAGTCTTTTGGCCAGGCTGGGAAAAGATAAATCTTTTTTCCATCGCTTTGCATGAGCATCTCCTGTAAACCAATCATACCCGAGCCACCCCAGTTGTGATCGGGTGTCCAATCGAAGCCCGGTCCCCAGAAGGCCGGAAAACGCCTTCCGGAATCTTTTAATTTAAGGGTGGTTAATCGGGCAGCTTCTTTGGTTAAACCTAATCTCGCTGCAAAGATATTATCCTGCTTCCAGCCTACATAACTCCTGAATTTCAGCACATCTGTATCGTATCGGAAGGTATTGACCGCAGTATCTAAACCTGGTTTCCCTATGCCATAAATGCCCCATGGATATACCGGATAGAGTTGCGGACTTTCGACGTTATTGATGCGTTCCCAGAGTCTGGCCGGTGCAATAGTGGTGTGCTCCTGAAAGGCCCTGAAACTGATTCCCGGAATGGTTTTGAGCATGGCTGTCCATTCGCTTCGCTTATTTTCGGGTAATGAAGGGCTTTCAATCAAGCTTCGTAATACTGTTTTTAATGCAGCGATGGTAGACGTAGAATTGTATGCCATTTTATAGGTTTCGGCACCGGATCCCGGATACAAAACCAGGTGCCCTTCCCCATCAAGTGCTTTGGCGCCACGTTGTTTGGCAAGATAGATATAATGCTCCTTGAAAAACGTCAGTGAGCTTTCAATTAAAGGAAGATATTTTTCAATATTGCGCTTATCGTAGCGCTCCGTCTCCAGAATCATCATGCAGAACTCCAGAACGGTATCCCATTCGTATTCGAGCCAGGCATTGTATTCCATCCCTTTGTTAAAATCGGCCGGACGTTTCCAGCCATATTCTGCAGGGTTGGGTAAACCGAAATTTTCGAGTTGCTCGGTAAAACTTGCTCCCTTATGTCCCCAGGCAGCCGCTGTCCTGATCTCCGCATTCTTTAGTAAATCCAGGTAGAAATCAAATTGAGGCTTCATCATATCGAAATCGCCGGTTTTGAGCATGGGCCAGTAAACCAAACGCTGGTTTTGTGCGGTATGGGTACCTCCTCCCCAGTTTCTGAAATCGGGCGTGTATTTTAATGCGCTATCAATGAGTTGCGGATCGAAAGTAAATAGCCCGCCGTTAAATTTAGTAGGGTATCTGCCAAAAGCGTTACATCCCAGCATGTAGCGGAAAAGCTCGTAATTCCTTCCGGATTGATTGGCGGCCTCATCTTTTGCCTGGATGTAAATAAAACTTTTGTTCCAGTAATTGTTCCACCATCTGATGCTGGCCTGCTGATCGTTTTTCGCATGTTGAAGTATGCTTTTCAATTCCTTTTCCCAGTTGGCAACAGCCGATGTAGTACTGGTATTCAGGGCAATGGTGAGGTGTTCGTTTGTAGCAGGTGTTTTGCTTTTCAATTTCCAGCCCTGAAAAGGTGTGCTGAGGTAAGTGCCGGCATCATTACCTGCAGCCACCATGTTTTTCCCTGTCATTATTCCGCCAAAAATCAGATTTTTTAAAGGGTTGTAGAGTGTGGTTTGATATTCAGTTAAACCTTGTTGTTTTACGGTCACATCAAAAACAGTTTGCGGCTGATTCTGATGATAAAATTGTACGCCACCATCTTTAAAAGCAATTTCGTCTTTCCGTGTTTTTACAATGCCTTGAGGAGCCCATTTGTACGAATTCTGGTTATTTTCTTTGCCTGTGGTAATGCGATCTTCAAAGCGCCAGCTCTCATAATTGGCGGTAGTGGTCATTTTTGCATTCGATTGAATGTCTATATGAATGACTGGTTTAAAAACATCGACCCAAACCTTGATTTCGCTTTTAATTTTTCCATTGGCGCCGGATATGCTGGCGTAACCATCTTTCAGGATGAGTTCTTGCTTAAAGGTTTGGCCGGCAAACGGATTGGGGCTAAACTGCAGCCTGATGCGACCAAGTTTAAGCAAGGTATTGTTTTCATCAAAGGTTCCGCTGCGGGAAAGGTACAGATACACCTCTCCTTTTTCTACCCAGAGGTTTAAACCGATATCTCCACCGCCAACAGGCATCGATTCGGCTGAATTGTTACTTTGGGTAGTCCACACCACATTATCTTTTTCTTGCGCATAGGCAACTGTTGAGGTGAACCACAAAGACGCGAACAGCACAAAGAAAAAGGTTTTGCCTTGCAAACGTAAAATATTTGACCAACTGAGACACCTAAGCACACCTGACTGATGATTTAAAAAAACCAACCATATAAGACAATTAAGCACATTTAAGTTGATTAATAGAATTCCCTGTAGCCTTCGTGTCTTTGTGGTTAAAAAGCTAAGCACACCTGAGGAATGGCTTAAAAATGCCGGCCATATATGGAAATTTAGTACATTGAAGTACTTTTTATACAAACTAGATGTCTTTGTGGTTAATATCATTACTATTTTTCCCAATTGTCTGTACGGAAGGAAGAAACCGGCAGGCCGTCATTTCCGAATAAATCGCCGGTTACAAAATTCTTAAACGCATAACGTACGGCCACAGGCACTTTCACCTCTTCCGCCGAAACAACGATACTGCTGCCTTTTATAATGGCTTTAGCCGGATAAAACTTCTGATCAGCGCCCGCAATTTCAAATAAAGATAAAGTTTTACCAAAAGAAGTTAACCCGTTAGGTATATTTTTAAACCTCAGGATTGCAGTGTTTTTTTCGATACTTAACGATTCGTAAACCGGACTAAGTGCACCAAAGCCTTTGATACCATAGGTTTGGGCCAGGGCCAGGTAGGCAAGCCTTTCTCCACCCTGTTTTTTATTGGCCGGATGGATGGAGTTTTCTTCACCGATATCCATTAAAACCGCCATACCACTGCTGGGTATTTTGCTTAAAGATTTGCGCTGCGCATCGCGTAAATATGCCGAATTGTAATTGGTGCCTGGCTTGGCGATGATTGAATAATTGTAAGGCGCAATTTGTGCGTAGTAGAAGGGAAATTCGCCATGATCCCATTGTTGTCGCCAGCCGGAAACCATGGCCGGTAACAAATCTTCGTAGCGTTGTGGTCGCTCATAATTCGATTCGCCCTGATACCAGATGGCTCCTTTAATGCCATAACCCATTACCGGATAAAGCATGCCATTGTATAAGGTAGTGGGTGTTCTGCTTACTTCTTTAATAGAATCGACTTTTGAAGGGATTTTAATTTCTGTAAAGGGCTTTAATTCTTCGGGCGACATCCAGGCTTCAATGCTCGAACCACCGTAACTGTCGTTGATTAAACCAATGGGTATATGGAGCATTTCGCTCAGCAGCGATCCAAAATAATAAGCGGTAGCACTGAAATTAGAAACGGCTTCGGGTTCGGCAAGTTTCCACAACGAAGGTTTGCTATTGTCCTGTCTTTCGGTAATGGATGAACGCGGAACAGTATATAACCTGATGTTGGGGTTTAAAGATTTTAAGATAACTTCATTAGATCCAATAACAGGCTGACTTTTGAATCCTTTCATCGGCATTTCCATATTCGACTGGCCCCCGCAAAACCAAACCTCACCAATGAGGATGTCTTTCAGGACGAGTTTTTCTCCATCATTAAGCGCGATTTCGTATGGTCCGCCTGCTGCAGGTGTAGCCACTTTTACTTTCCACTTTCCGGTTTCATCAGAAGTTACAGCATAGCTGGTTTTGTTCCATGAGGTAAACACTTTAACTTTGGTTGCCGGTTTAGCCCAGCCCCAAATGGATACCTTGCTTTGCTGCTGCAACACCATGTGATCGGTAAAAATGGAAGCTGGTTTTACTGTGGCCGATGCAATGCTGGAGCAAAGGATCAGGAAAAGTATCAGTTTTAATTTCATTGTTTTATTTTTTTTTCTTTCGTGATTCCCACGCAATTGGAATCTTAAAGATCATCGTCCTCTCGACTGCAGCGCAGCGAAATGGAGAGATCTATCTAAGCAGATTGGCTTCGCTGAGCCTTCGGGTTCCCGACTACATTGCGCTCCGTTTGAATGACGCACATCTGTTTATCTACTAACCGGCAGCCAAACCGACATTTCTGAATGGCCCCTGTTGCCCCAGGCAAAGTAGGGTATCAGTTTAAGTGTGGTTGTGGTGTTTTTATCTTCAATTGGCTTGTAAAGCACATTTTTCCAGTTATTGGGTGCTACAATTTTAGCGGTACCCTCCAGGCTCATTATTTTGGCGCCATCAATATTCATGGTTTTTGCTTCAAATTGGGTTGTGGCAGGTATAAAGGCGTTGAAAATACGCTTACCCGGCAGGTCGGTAGATTCAAGGCAATATACCACCGGGCCGCGTTTTACGGCTACCTGATTGCGGTTTTCCTCTACCAAAGGATTGGCTTCAATTAAAACAGCCTCCATAGGAAGGTTGAGTGTAATCACATCCCCTTTTTTCCAAAGGCGGTTCATTTCAGCATAAGTGCCAGGAACAGCTTTTACCTGTGCGGCTGCTCCATTGATGCTGATTTTCGGATCATGAGTCCAGGCGGGTATTCTCAAAAAAATTGAATAGGCTTTATCGGTACTTTCTTTTACAGTGATTTTGATGTTGCCACTCCAGGGATAGTCGGTTTCTTCGCTCAAAGCAATTTTAGCGCCGTTAGTTAGTGTAGTGCTTAAATTATTGCCCCCATAAAGATTGAACCACAATCCTTTATCTGAAATGCTGTAGGCGTAATTACTAACTTCGGCAATGGTGCGCACCACATTTGGCGGACAACAGTTTGATAGTGCTATGTAAAGTACCCGATCTTTAGACCAGCGCTGTTTGAAAGGTAAATCATCAGATTGTGCCAGCGGATTGGTATACAGGAAATTCTTTCCATCTAAGCTAATGCCTGATAAAACACTGTTGTGAAGCGCCAGTTCCATCACATCGGCATATTTGGCATCGCCAGTAATTTGCAACATGCGCCAGTTCCACAATACGTTACCGATATTGGCACAGGTTTCATTGTGGGCGGTGAAATTGGGTAGCTGGTAATCGCGGCCGAAAGCCTGGTGTATTTTCTGTACCTCGGCCGGATTGTATGAAGTGCCATCAGGCGATGTACCATCGTAAAGGGAACCACAACCGCCGGTAATGTACATTTTATGCTGGTTTACATCATCCCACATCAAATTCAGTGTGTTTAAAAGTGAATCTTTTCCGGTTTCTGCGTACAGATCGGCTACCCCGGCATACAGGTAATTGGCCCTTACGGCATGGCCCATGGCTTTGGTTTGCTGTAAAAAGGGAATACGGTCCTGGTTATCGTCGGTTCCATCCTCAATTTTTCCTTTAATGGCAATTAAATGTTTGGCCAGCTCGAGGTAGCGCGGATCTTTAGTGGTACGGTACATTTCTATTACACCCATGTAGTGCGAAGGACAAATGGCATTTCTGGCCAGAGTAGGCGAAGCGGATTTATAGAACCTGTATAAATAATCGGTGGCTTTTTTGGCGATATTAAGCAAGGTGGTTTTACCCGTAGCGCGGTAATGGATGCAACCTGCTGTCATTAAATGACCGATGTTGTAGGATTCGAAACTCAGGCGATCCTGAAACTGGTTATTGGTACCGGTTTTACGCTGCTCAATCATGGCTTTGGTATAAATGTAGCCATCTTCGCGCTGCGATTTGCCAATTACAACAATCGCCTTATCCATCATCTTATCTAATTTTGGATTTTTGGTAGAAGCATACAGCACCGCCACCGCTTCCAGCGTTTTGTAATAATCGCCATCGTGAAAGGAAGGGCCGGCATGCGAACCGGTATCAAGGCCAGCGGCAATTTCGAAGTTTTTAAAGGCATGGCTGATTTTAGGATCGTTGTAAATCGCCCACATATTCGGTACCATGGTTTCGGTGGCCACTTTAAAACGGTCGGCCCAAAAACCTTTTGTCCAGGTTACATCACTCATATTAATGCTATGCAGCTTAGCATAAGGGCTGTTTGAGGTGTTGACCAGCGCTTTATCCTGTGCTACTGCGTTTAACATTAAAAAAAGCATTGCGCAAATCATTACCTGAAGTCGTAAATTCTGAAAGAAAAAATTTCCGATCATATGAGGTAGCTTTTTTATCATTGTTTTCCTTTTTAGCGTTCTAATCTAGTTTATTGCCAAAATTTCTTAAATTCTGAAGGGTGGGCAATGGCCTGATCATAATTTTCTTTACATTTTTTTTTAGAATTTTTTCGGAGCCCAATGATTTTAAAGTTTCAGTCCTCACTCCTGCTAAAAGATCAAAGACTGTTTCAATAGTTGAATTTTTGCCATCATAAACTACACTGGAGATTTTAACCAATTGAAAAACGCCGTTTTTGTAGATGAATTTGTGTTCATAACGAACATCATTTTTTTCGGAGTTCATGACTAAAAACCCTTTTTCAATAAAAAAATATGGAATGGTATTTTTGGTGTGTATACCATTTGCATATTGAGGTTCAATTACATCTGTTGAAGAGAAAATCATTTTAAATTGCTTATTTGGCTGTAACAAGAATATCTGCAACCTCAACGGAACTGCTGCATCGATTGTATCCATTGTAATTACAGTTTTGTCGGTTAAGCCATCGTTATTCAAATCACCCTTTTCTAACCTAATGCGGACATTAAAATTATCTTTTACTTGCTTTTGCTGGGTGTAAACAATGGTTTGGGCAAAAGCCAGAATGAATACAATTACTTTTTTCATTTATTGAAATATCAAATTCTCAATTACTTTTCAAGTTGTATCAGTACCGGTCCGAATAATCCGGCAGGGTTTAATGGCTTGCCTTCTAAACGGAATGGTGCAGTTGTTTTGGTAATTCTTTTGTCTTCAGGCAATTTACTATCGCCAATTAAACGGTTAGCCCAGGTATTTACCACTTCAATACTGATCTGGTTCTCTCCTTTTTTAACGGCCTTGCTGATGTCTAAATAGTAAGGCGGTGTCCACAAGGTACCGCATGTCACGCCGTTGATTTTAACTTCGGCCATGCTCGAGAAAGCGCCTAAATCGATCCAGGCATTTTTGGTATCGCCATTGTAAGTAAAGTTTTTGGTGTAAAGTGCAGTTCCCGAATAGTAGCGGATTGCCGAATCAGGATTTTTGCTCCAATCGCTAAGCTGATTAAAAAGAACCGGTTGGGATGGGCCGCCATAAGCGGGGTCAAATTGCACCTGCCAGTTAGCTGAAATATCCAGTGCTTTTTTATCTACAGGCTTGTTTTTTACAGCTTTCAATCCGCTATCGGCACTTTGTGAAGAAAAAGAACTTAATTCCGGTGTATCCATTACCAGAAAAACAGATTGGTTAGGATATAAGGTTAAACTGATGTTAGTACCATCAAATGCATTGTTGATCTGATGTGGTTCAGACCATACATCACTTACAGCATCATAGCTTTGTACAGCTTTTCTGCCATTTCTTAAATTGAAGAGTAATGCCCTTTCTCTATTTTGCTGATTAGAGATAAAGTAAATTTCCTTGTTTCCATCAATTCTATGGGTGTAAGCAATACCAGGTGCGTAATCCTCAGTTAATTTACTGTTCGTGAATTCGTTAACCGTTAAGTCTCTTTTCAAGCCTAAAACATCAAAGGTTTCACCATAGAAAGGGGCCTTAAAAATCTGTCCCAGTCCTAATTTTTTGGTATAAACAGGATGGTTATTATTTTTATATGATTCGAAGTTGCCATCCCAAATTTCTTCCACCATTTTATTGAACACCGAGGCGTTAACCTGTTTTATACCATTTTGGTATAAGGGTTTATCTCCAACAATTACCTTCGCACCTGCCCTGATCAGCCCCAAAAGCTTTTTAATTGTTTCATAGCTTATGTACTGGTAATTGGGGTTCATTTTCATATCCCCGGGGAATACCAGAATTTTATAGCTGGTACCGCCTGCAAAAACAACTTCTCCGTTTTTAACGGTTGCAGTGCTCAATACGTCCGGATTAAAACTATCGTAAGCATAACCGCGTAAAGGGTTTACCCAGTTTTCGGGATCGGCCATGTTAGCCGAATGGGTAACCCCGGCAGGGATTTGTCGCAAAGGTTCGCCAACATTGGCTAAACGTTGCTGTTCTGCCTCCACCACCTCCTTGCCAAAAACTCCGGGTAAGGTTGCGACCAGCCTATCGGGTAATACCGACCTGCGGGGCAATTCTTCACCTGTGAAAACGGCAATATCCACTACAGGTTTACCTTGTTGCAGCAGATTTTGCGTGCGTATGGCATAATCAACCCAGGCTTTACCCAGTTTCCACCAGGTTTGGTCGCGCTGAAAGTAAAGGCCTACCCCATCTAAAGTCATGCCCGGTTTTCTATCCATCCAGGGGTTGTGCGCAAAAACGTGGTAGCTCAGTTTATTAATGCCCAGGGCATAATTACGGTCTTGCAGGGTTTTCATATTGCCCGGACTTTCGTTCCAATCCATCCGAACGGTGGTAAAGGCCTCTGCCTGAACAATGTTTTTGCCATAAATGTGCGCTCCTGAAATGGCATCGAGCATATCGTTTGGTTTATCGTGCGTAGGGCTGTTCAGCCAAAACTCGCCCATGGGTACATCTACTGTTTTATAGTGCAATAAATCGTCGCTCATCATGGTAGGTGCTACACTCTCCGCGGTAAAGGTTACCCCTTTCTCCTTGGCCAGTTTGGCCAGGGTTTTATAAAACTGATCAACCACCAGCTCGGCAATGGTTTTTCTGATATCATACAGGAAATCTTCAGATACTTTTGCATTCTCTACCGGAAGTCCGGTAAAAATGGGCAGATAAGGTGTTAAATCGTACCCCCGGCGTTTTAAAAATTCGGCTTTGAACAATGGCGACCAGTTCTGGCTGCCACACTCCCAGCTATCGACATGGAAAACGCTCAACACCTTTTTGGCCGTTTCAGGGCCAGCATGTTTTAAAGCTGCTCCATACCAATTGTCGAACTGTAGTTTAACGGCTGCGGGATTAAATTTATCGCATTCCAGTCCCATGCCGCCACCTGCGGTAGCGTTGGTATGCCCTGTTGAGGTATGCCCGATCCTCAAAATAGTCCATTTACCTTTGGGAGCCTTCCAGTTCAAAGTGCCGTCAGGATTTAGTTTATTACTGAGGTTGATGATGTCTTTTAAGGGAATGCAAAGGTTTGGGGCAATTTGAGCATCTGTGCTTCTTTTGCTGATCCGCCAGACAGCGCCATTTTTGCCTTCAAATTGATTAAGCTGCGCTTCGGCCGATAATTCCAGGTTAACGAGTTTTAATGAAGGTTTCCATTTGGCCGCATCTAAATCTTCAGCGCCAGGTTCAGCGCCTCTCTTATCGTAAATAAACCTGAAGAATTGAGCTGTTACAGGCACAATGCTGTGTGTTTCAGCTTCATCTGTATCCTGCCAGCCATGCCGTGGTGCTTCCAGGCGCCCGATGGAGCGGAAGGTTTTCCCATCGTTACTCACCTCAATGGCCAGTCGCTGGGCCTGATAATTATTGCCACTAACCTTAATTGTTATGGTTCGGCAGGTGAAAGGCTTTTCAAATTCGTACTGGATGTAACAAGGTTCGTTTGAGCCAAAGTTTTTCTTATTGCCCGGTTGCACCAATCCGGTAGCGTCTGCACCATTGCTGGCCGTAATTTTAGGGATGACGGTTCGGGTAGAGATCCCTTCTCCTACAGGTGATGGATACGCATAAACAGCTATGTCGCGATAGTAATTTTCCTTATTTTCGGGTACAGGTAGTTGTATTTTATTCTTTGTATTACTGGTGGTTATCTTTGACCAAACTACTTTTTGCATGGAAAGTTCGGGTTTAATCCAGGGACCGCCTGCCAATGCAAAACCATCGCTTACATGCATACCCAGTTTAAGGTTTAAACGTTTGGCTTCGCTCATGGCAAACTCCACCATTTGCCACCATTCAGGGGTAAGTTGTACGCTTGGCGGCTGATAAAGCGGTGTTTTATCGGCACCCTGAATACTCATTAAATAAGCGCCGCCGATACCATTGACTTTCATGGCCTCCAGATCGGCTGTTATGCCGGGTTTCGAAACAGCTCCTTTAATCCAGTACCAGAATACCCAGGGCTTTGCATTTTCATTTTGCGCATGGGCCCGCTTTGAGACACAAAAGCTGACCAGCAATATCAATAACAGTGTTTTACTAAACCTGGGTGTCATTTTTAAATTTTATATTCAATAACTTTAAGTTGATCATAGTAGCAAGGAGTAGATTAATTATGATTTATGCGCCATTTTATAGCCGCTTAAAGCAAAATAAAGCACCACTATAAAGCAAACCAACGGGATGCTGTAACCAATCTGGATGTGATCACCGTACAGATCAATCAGGGTGCCCATGCCGAAAGGTAAAATGGCACCTCCCACAATTGACATAATTAACCATGAAGAACCTGGTTTGGTATCATCACCAATACCATCTATACCCAGGGCAAAAATGGTCGGAAACATGATCGACATAAAGAATCCAAGTCCACCTAAAGCATACACCACGTAAGAACCCTTTCCTAAAATAGCCACCAGGCACAACAAAACAGAGATAACAGCATAAATTGCCAGCAGTTTATTGGAAGAAACAAACTGGAGAATGGCTGTACCTGCAAAACGCCCGACAGTGAATAAGAAACCATAAATCGCTAAATAGGATGCCGCGGTTTTCTCATCAAAGCCACCACCTTGCTGGGCCATTCTGATAAAAAAACTGGTTACACAAACCTGCGCACCGACATAAAAAAACTGTGCAACCACAGCCCACCTCAGGTGTTTATGCCTCAATGCACCAAAGAAACTACCTTTGGCCTCGCCATCAATACTTTTGGTTTTAATTTCGGGCAGGTGGATGAAATAAAATATAACTGCGATAACCAGTAAAATAATTCCTAAAGTGATGTAAGGGGTTTTAACTGATGCTGCTTCTTCCAAAAAATAGCTGTTTCGGTGCTCAGCACTCATGGCCGCGAGTTGTTCTTTGGTATGCGATTTTCCGGAAAGGATAAATAAACCACCGATCATGGGCGCTACCATGGCTGCTAAGCCATTAAATGATGCGGCAAGATTTAACCTGCTGGTGGCTTTTGCTGGATCGCCTAAGACTGCAGCATAAGGATTGGCCGAAGTTTCGAGCATGGTTAAACCACAACCAATGATAAAAAGTGCAATAAGAAAAGTGATGTAGGAAAGGTTATTGGCTGCCGGAACAAATAGAAAAGCACCGATTGCAAAAGCCAGCAGGCCCGAAATCATGGTAGCCTTATAACCCCATTTCTTTAAAATAACGCCTGCCGGAATGGCCATTAAGAAATAGGCAAAGAAAACAGCGGTATCAATTAAGGTAGATTGCCGGTTATTTAAGTTACAGGCTTTTTTAAGGTGCGGAATCAGGATCGAATCGAGATTGTGCGCCATTCCCCACAGGAAAAACAGACTCACTACGAGTATAAATGGCAATAGGTACTTTTTTCCCGATGAGGAATGGTTTTCAGTTACAATTTCGGTTGCGGTGTTGTGGTTCATGATATTTGGTTTATCGGTTCATTGGTTCAATAGTTCATTTGTCATTGGTTTGATTTGTTCATTGGAGCTGCCACTGCCAGGCGGAGATCAGTATCCTGATTACTGAACTAATGACTACTGAACTTTTTGACTACAAGAAGATGGTCGCAGACCAATACAACTTCTCCATGCTGGTTAATAATTTCTACATGCTCGGTTACGGTGCCATATTCTGGCCTTTTGCTTTCTCCTTTTTCCGAAATGGTGACTTCGGAGTGAATGGTATCGCCAATAAACACCGGTTTTATGAAACGAAGTTTATCGTAACCTTTACTCATGGCCTCGGGGTTAATTTCGGAAGCAGTAAGGCCAATACCAATGCTGAAAATCATGGTACCATGTGCGATGCGTTGTTTAAAGGGTTGTGTGGCACACCATTCGGCATCCATGTGGTGCGGAAAAAAATCGCCGGTATGGCCTGCATGCACCACAAAATCGCTTTCTGTGATGGTGCGCCCTAAGGTCACACGTTTATCCTGTAACTGGTAATCTTCAAAAAATGTGGATTTGAAATACATAATTTAATTTTTTTATAAGCGATACAATCGCCGTTCCCGTTCATCCTCGTTGCAAACGAGGACGATGTGTTGTTAAATTTTATTCATTTAGTTTTTTGCAGAGCGTCTTACGAGGCAACGCTTTGTTTTTAGGCGATACAATCGCCGTTCCCGTTCATCCTCGTTACAAACGAGGACGATATTTTCAATATTGTTTCCTCCTCGCAATGACGCTAACTTATTTTGGCTTCACACCACCAGTATCACTGGATTCATAGGCACTTTCTACTACAGCCATCGTATCAATCACATCTTCAACACTGGTGTGTAAAACAGGGCTTGATCCTTCATTATAACGCATTAAATTGGCCATGGTGCCAATAAAGGCTTCAGGAAACCAGGAGCCTTCCAGTTTTACGGTTTGCCATTCCGGTGTTTTACCAGCTTCTGCCACACAATACTCAAACACATCGGGCACGCCATGCGGATAATCCATCAATAAGCCAATTTTGGCTATAATAGCGCCTTTGGTTCCCTCCCATTTTATATAACTTTCCTGATGCTTCGGACCAAAATCATGGTCGTGGTTGGTATTGATTACGGCATGCATCGTATCGCCATAATCGAGTAAAATGGTTGAACGTGATGAGGACAAGCTTTTGGCAGGATGTTTCAGGGTTTTGGCCAGCACGCTATTGGGGTTACCCAAAAACGAACGGATCAAATCAACGTAGTGGATGCTATGATACTGAATCTCTAAACGTGGATGGATGATCACGTGCGGGAAAATTTCCCAGGGTGTTTTAATGGTTACGCGGACTTCCATATCGTAGAGTTCGCCAATCAAACCTTTATCGATAAGGTATTTTGCAGCACTTACAAAAGGTGCAAAGCGCAGCTGAAAGTTAATGGCCGCTTTGAGTTTTTTTGCCCGGCATAAAGCTAAAATTTCTTTAGCCTGGTTAAAATCATCGCCCATGGGCTTTTGGATTAAAACCGCTGCACCATCAGGTAATTGCTTTAGGGTTTCGATATACTGCCCGGGCATAATGGTAATATCGAACACCGTATTTTCAGGCGCTGCAGCAACGGCTTCAGCCACAGTATCAAAAACATGAGGGATGCCGAAAGCATCGGCCAGTTTCTGTGCCCTGGCTTTTGTCCGGTTTACAATGCCATATACTTCAAAGCCCGCAATTTTATAAGCAGGAAGATGTGCATCAGCCACAATTCCGCCGGCACCAATAATGATAATCGGCTGTTTGGTTTCGGGTAAAGCTGGTTTATATTGGATATCGATACTCATTCAATTCAATTTGTTAATCTGGTTTTGGGCTGCCTCAATTAAACCGGCAGATTCTGCCGTGGTATTGATGGCTTTTAACACCATTTCATCAATAATTTTGGCTATTTGCGTCCAGTTTTTATGCTGTGGCAGCGTATTGGCCACCTCGTGTAACTGTTCTAGTTTATGGTAGTATGGAATCATTTCGTTTACTTCTGCATCTTTCCAGGTAGAAAGCCTGCAACCAATTCCACCTTCAAGCGTCAATAGCTTATCTTGAGCGGCATTCGTGGCAAATTTCAGGAAATCGTAAGCCAATTCTTTGTTTTTACTGCCTTTGGCAATGGTGTAAAGCCAGTATACATTTAAAGATGCCGATGCCTTACCAACTGCTGCAGGCAACAAATCGACACCTACTCTACCTTTTACCTTCGAATTGGCATCTACCTCGCACATGCCGGCAAAACCAAACCAGTTAATCATCATGGCGGCTTCGCCATTGGCAAAAGCCAGGCCGGCGGCAACCGATTCAAAATCTTTTGATTTGGGATGAACTGCAGTTTGATCATTTACGATCTTCCGGTAAAAATCAAGACCTTCTACTGCCGCGTGGCAGTTGATTTGAATGTTTCCATTTTGATCAACCAGACTGCCCGCTCTGGTCCACAATTGCAGGCAAAAATCGAAAACGGTATTGTGCCCATCGGGATAGCAGGCAAAGATGCTGCCATATAGGTGCTCGTGCGGGCGGTGAAAAAACTGTGCTGCCTGATGAAAATCCTCCCAGGTTTGGGGTATGGTTAAAGCTTTTCCAAACTGTTTTAAATAATTGGCCTGCTCAGTTTCGCTTTCAAACAAATCTTTGCGGTAGATAAAACACTCCGGACCGTCATGAAAAGGCAAACCCACCACTTCCCAGCCAAAGCGCTGTAATTTGAGTAGCGATTTGCTCCAGCCATTAGGGAAATCTACGGGTTTACGGGTGTTGATATAAGGGTTTAAAACCTCAAATGCCTGGTTCAGGTAACCTTCATACACCCAATCGGTATTGATGTGCGCAATATCAAATGTACCTTTAGCTAAGCCCTGATTGGTAATGGTACTTTCATAGAGCTCGTGTAAATCCATAATCTGCATGTCCAGCTGGAGTGTACAGCCAGAAAAAGCACAGTAGCTGTCCCAGAATTTTTGCATGGCAGATTCAAAAGGGCCAAATTTACGTACAGCTATTCTGAAAGTTTCGGCTTGATTAGACATTTACAGTTGTATGAGTTATAAATTCTTTGATGATTTTTTCGTTGTCCTGTCCCAGTTTGGGTGAACCTTTCGGTGAAGTTAATAATTCTCCGTCAATCCGGATTGGACATCTGGTGGTTTCGTAACGGTAACCATCAAGCATTTGTACTTCCTGGATCATGTTCAATACCTTAAAACCATCGTGCGCCATCAAAGCATTCCAGTTTAATACATCCGAACACCAGATATCGGCCGGTTCTAATTTAGAAAGCCATTTTTCAGTGGTTTGGGTAAGCAAATGACTGGCTAATATGTATTTAATCTCGTCGCGCTTGTCAAAGGCTTCGCTTACTTCTGCATAATCTTCCAGTTTTTCGCAGCCGAGTAAATTACCCAATTGCGGAATTGACCCCATGGCCAATGCCAGATAACCATTTTCGGTCTGGTAAATGCCATAAGGTGCACCTAAGTAAGCGTTTGCGTTGTTTTGTTTAGATCGCTCAGGCAAACTACCACCGTCGTTCATGAAGGTGGTAATGGTTTCAAACTGAAAATCGTAAGCCGATTCCATCATGCTTACCTGGACAAAACCGCCCTCACTTTTTACAGCTTTTCGGTACAGGCAGGCTAAAATTCCCTGGGCCAGATGTGCACCGGCCAGCATATCAACAATGGATAAGCCCATGGCCATAGGTCCACTATCTGCATTTCCGGTAAGCGATGTCAAACCTGTAACCGATTGTAAGAGCAAATCCTGCCCCGGTTTATTTTTCCATTCACCAGTGGTGCCGTAACCTGATATTTCGCCATATATAATAGTCGGATTTAAAGCGCTCACTGTAGGATAATCGAAGCCTAAACGCTCCATTACACCCGGCCTGAAGTTATGAATCATGACATCGGCCTTTTTTAAAAGCCCGCGTACCATTTCGCAATCTTCCTCACTTTTTAAATCAACCTCAAAACTTTCCTTGTTCCGGTTGATCGCATGAAAAACCGATGATTCGCCGTTCATAATCAGGTTTGAGGTATACAGCGTACGGCAAATGTCGCCAATGCCCAAACGTTCGATTTTGATTACACGCGCCCCCATATCGGCTAAACGCAAACTCGCCGAGGGGCCGGAAAGAAACTGGCTAAAATCGATAACTAAATAATCTTCAAGCGGTCGCATATGTTAATTTATTTTATTCTTTATTCGTCATTCCGACCGTAGTGGAGGGATCTGTTTTGAAAGATTTCTCCGTTCCGCTGTGCTCCAGTCGAAAATGACGGCATGATGCTTAATTTATCTCAAACTCTCTGTTGATACTTTCCGTATCAAAACCCAATTTTGGCGCAGCTTTAGCCGCAAATAATTTTCTTTTATCCAGCCGGATTGGACTAACGGTTGTTTTAATGGTTTTTCCGCTCCCTAAATCAAGCTGTTGTTCTATTTCCAGGTTTTTATAAGTGGTTAATGCAGTAGCCGTTTGGTAATTGAGCACCTCGGCACACCAGATGCCATTGCTTTCCAGTAGATTAACCCAGCTGGCTGTACGCTCCAGTTTAAAGGTTTCGGAAAGACGTACAATCAGTTTGTCGCGGTTATCGAAAGCTGAACCAGCTTCTACATACAAGTCGCTGATATCGCAGCAGATAATGGCGCAGATATTCGGGAGGTTGCCCATGGCCATGGCAATGTAGCCATCCTGCGTTTGGTACATGCCATAAGGTGCGCTTAGATAGGCATGTGCACTACCTTTGACTCCGCTCCTGTCTGGCAATTTGCCTCCATCATTTAAATAAGTCGTAATTACTTCAAACTGTACATCCAGAATAGATTCGAGCAGGCTCACCTCTACCAATACGCTTTTTTGGGTTTTAGCACGCTTAATTAAAGCCGCCATAATGCCTTGTGCCAAGTGGTTGCCGCACATAATATCCGATACGGAAAGGCCAAAAGGCACCGGTCCGTCGGTATCTACACCGGAAAGAAAGGTTAAACCAGAAACAGATTGAACCAGTAAATCCTGTCCGGGTTTATTTTTCCAGGGGCCTTCGTTGCCATAACCCGTAACCACGCCGTAGATAATTTTTGAATTGATTTGTTGTACCTGCGTATAATCCAGCCCAATTTTCTCCATTACACCCGGCCTGAAATTATGGGTCATTACATCTGCTTTGGCGATCAGTTTTTTTATTTTTGCTAAATCTTCCGGATTTTTTAAATCGGCAGTGTAACTCTCTTTATTGCGGTTAATGGTATGAAATAATAAGCTGTCTTCATCCACAAAGAGATTTTTGATGGATAGAGAGCGGCAGGCATCGCCGGTTTGTGGTCGCTCTATTTTAATCACGCGAGCGCCTAAATCAGCCAGTTTTAAACCAGCGGATGGCCCGGCCAGAAACTGGCAAAACTCTAAAATCAAAAGTCCTTCTAACGGCCTGTTCATGATACTGCTAAACTTTTAGATTGCTGATATAACTCGTTCAAAGCAGATAAAACTGTCATTTCATCGCCCTCACCCATTAAATAATCGCGCACTACATCACCGGCATGATCCTGAAAATACATGGACCCATGGTAGCGGGGACGTAAAAAAGCCCTTTGTAAGGCAGGTAATGTGTTGGCAAAATATTGCTGGCTCTGGCGATTCACCTCTTCATTTTTCCATGCAGCCAAATGCCCGGGTTGTCCCCCGCTTTCGAAATATAATGTAGCCTGACAATTTGGAGAACCCACAAACTCAACATATTTGGCTGCCATTTCTGGTTCGGCACATTTTGCTGAAATAGCCAAACCTGTGCCACCTAAAGTGCTTCTTAAATTGGTTTTGCCATTCACCGATATCATATCATGAAAGTGCAGCACTTTTCGTGCATAACCATTTCTTGAATAATTGGCATAGCCGTAGGCAAAGGGGCAATAAGCAATCTGATCTGTTTGGGTCATGGCTTCATATACCTGAATGGGGTTTCTGTTGAAATTTGCCGGATCTATTTTTGATGCCAGCTGACGGTACATTTGTAGTGCCCTTACCCCGGTTTCAGTTGAAATTACAGTCTCATCGTTATGGCAGGGATCTTCGCCCAAAGAGCAGCAAAGCGTATAAAAATTCATTAACACATCTATCGGGATGCCTGCAAAGGCTACCAGGCCTGCATTGGCCAATGCCATTAAATCTTCAAAAGATTGAGGCAGGGAAAAGCCTTTTTCAGCCAGTAAATCAGGCCGGCTGGCGGCTACGGGTGTGGCTGCATCAATGGGTAACGCCCATAAATGACCATCGTAAGTATAACTTTCGTAAGATTGTCCCACCGAATGCTCTTCCTGATCTTTCAAATAGTCATCACTGAGGTAAGAATCCAAAGGAACAATCGACTTGGTTTTGGCGGCAAAGCCTGCCCAGGGATGATCGATCACCAATAAGTCGAAACGCTCTGCCAGTTCCTGGATAGAAAAATCGGCAAATTGCTGCAAGCTCCGCTTTTCCCAGGTGATATTTACATTGGGTTGCAATTCTGAAAACCGCTGTGCAGTTGCCACCATGGGCAATAAGCCACGACTGTGGTTCCAGGTTATTCCTTTTAAATTGATCGTCTTCTCCACTTATTCTTATTATTTAATTTCTGTCATGGTTCGTGTCTTCACGAACCATCATTTACATGCTCAGTTTCGGTTGGTGAGCCACCAACCGATTAGGTTATCCAACTGGTTGGTGCCACACCAACCAGCTTTGCAAGGCTTTTATTTATTTATTCTAACTTCTATAACTGCCGATGACAAACCTGCCGATGTTGCTGTTAGCTTAATCACCCCTGCTTTTTCTGTAGCCTGCAAAATAGCCAGGCATAAACCATGAAAAGCTTTGCGGTAGCTGGATTTAAAAGGTTCTAAACTCGCCTGAAACCCATTGTCTACACCGGCTATAGATCCATTGCCTTCCACTTTAAAGTCAACCAGGTTATCCGCATTCGGTACCACATTCCCGGCCTTATCTAAAATGCGTACAGTGATAAACGATAAATCTTTACCATCGGCTTTAATCTGTTTTCGATCAGCTATTAACTCAATTTTAGCCGGATCGCCGGCAGTTTTTACTTCTCGGACCAAAACCTCTTTTCCATTTTTGCGCGATAAGGCTTTAAGTGTTCCGGGTTCGAAATTTACGTTCCATTGCACGTGTAAATCATCATTCTGTTTTGATTTTTTACCTAAAGATTTTCCATTGAGGTACAGTTCTACCTCGTCAGCCTGGTTGTAGTAAGCCCAAACCTCTACAGATTTGCCCGGTTCCCAGTTCCAGTGAGGCAGGATGTGCAATACCGGTTTATCGGTCCACTCGCTTTGGTACATGTAATACGAATCTTTAGGGAAACCCGCTAAATCGACAATTCCAAAATACGAGCTGCGTGCCGGCCATGGGTAAGGTAATGGCTCGCCGAGATAATCAAAACCCGTCCAGACAAAAAGACCTGAAACATGATCGTATTTTTTGGCTGCTTTCCAGGTTTCTTCGTGCGTAGAACCCCAGTAAGCCGAAACATTATCATAAGCAGAGGCTGACCATTTAGGGTTGCCTTCAGTAAACTTTGTTTTTCCGTCTCTTGGCCACCGGCGGATGGTATCAGCCGTATCGTAAAAACCTCTGGTTTCTAATGCTGATGTGGTTTCGGTGGCCAGAAACTTAACACCAGGATAATTTTTAGGCCAATCTTTATACAGTTTATGGTTGTAGTTTAATCCATAAATATCCAGCGCATTGGCCTGGTAAATAAAATTTTTCTTAGCATCGGTTTCGGTTAAGGCCGAGATTACCGGACGACTTTGATCGAGGTTTTTAACTGTTGTCACCAACTCTTTGGTTAGTGCTACACCTGTACTATCGAACTGCTCTCGGATTTCGTTTCCGATGCTCCATAAAATAATGGAGGGGTGATTGCGGTCGCGGAGAACCATATCTTCCAGATCGCGTTTATGCCATTCGGGAAAACTGAGGTGATAATCGTTTTTGTTTTTCTTTTTCGCCCACATGTCAAAAGCTTCATCCATTACGAGAAAACCCATTTCATCACATAAATCTAAAAACTCCGGTGCCGGTGGATTGTGGGCTGTACGGATGGCATTTACGCCCATGGCTTTCATAATTTCGAGCTGGCGCTCCATGGCGCGTAGGTTTACAGCAGCGCCCAAAGCACCCAGATCATGGTGCAGGCAAACGCCCAGTATTTTGGTGGGTATACCATTTAAAGAAAAGCCCTTTTCTGCGTCGAAATTGAAGGTTCTGAATCCGAATTTAGTTTCATAAGTATCAATAAGCTTATTGTTTTGCAAAATTTGTGTAACCACTTTGTACTGTGCAGGATTTTTTAACGACCAAAGCACAGGGTTTTTAAGCTGGCTATCGCTGTTAACGATTAATCCGGTTGTATCTATTTTGATGTTTTGTGCTTGTGTTTTTATGATCAGTTTATCCCTGGCATCATAAATAGAATGTACCAAAACTGCTGACTGCTGTTTCGAAGTTTTGTTCTGGATTTGCGTTTTTATACTCACTTTTCCGTCAGTACCCGTAGTTACAAAAGTGCCCCATTTGGCCACCGCAACTTTGGCGGTAGTTGTTAACCATACGTTTCTGTAAATTCCGGAACCGGAATACCAGCGCGAATCGGGCTGTGCTGAATTATCGACCTTCACAGCAATGACGTTATTGCCTGACTTTATGAATCTGCTGATTTCGTAAGCAAAAGAACTGTAGCCATAAGGACGTTTACCCAGATAATGGCCGTTTACCCAAACCTCGCTGTTTTTGTAAACACCGTCGAACTCAACGGTAATCAATTTGTTTGTAAAACCGGCAGGTGCGGTAAATGTTTTCCTGTACCAGCCAATACCAGTTGGCAAGCCACCACCCTCAGGTTTAGCAGGGTTCTTTTCGTCGAATTTGCCTTCAATGCTCCAGTCGTGTGGCAAAGTAAGTTTTCTCCATTTTGAATCATTATACAGCGAATTCCTGGCAGCGGGATCATTACCCAGGAAAAATTTCCAGTCTTGGTTGAAGCTGGTTTTTACTCGGGATTCTCTATCGGTTGGTGTCTCACCGACCGATAATTGTCTATCATGGTTGGTGCCTCGTGAAAAGATTTCTCCGTTCCGCTGCGCTCCAGTCGAAATGACGAATAGTGGATTAGCATCACAATTTTGCGAGGCTAATAATCCCAGCAGGGATACCATAAAAACCTTATAAATGCCCGGTATTCTCATTTCTTAATTTTGAACAAAATTCAATTTACTTTTTCCTAAATCTTTCGAAGTGGCCACCGCAATGCCCCGCTGGTCTAGTTTGTTCACCGCACAATAAAAGTGGTAAACAATGCCTTTGTGCTTAACGACGAACGATTTGTGTGCATATAACTCATCATATTTTTCTGATGATTCGATCAGGTTATTACCCGTCCAGTCGGTCCAGTTAACGAGGTCTTTAGATACTGCAAAACGGTTAAAAGAGCCTTTCCTGTCCTGCCAGAATGCGCCGAAATAAAACATCACATAATTGCTTCCGATCTGCTGGATGACTGCATCGCCGGTAATGCCAACCGGATGATGTACAACGGGATTTTTAAGGTAGCGTTGCCAATGCACCATATCGTCGGATACTGCCATGCCAATGCGTTCATACCAGCGTGTTTTTTTATTGTTTGCCAGCGAATCGCCAACAGCATTGTAATACATTACAAAGGAATGGCCCGTTAACTTTTTCTGATCGGCAATCACCGTACTTTTAAATAGTTTATGACGGTTTTCCCACCAGCGTACATCGCTGTCGAGCGAGCTTAAAACCGGTCGATCCAGCCGTTTCCATTCCTGCACAACCGACGGATGTTGATCGGTATAGGCCATGCCAATAGATAAAGGTTCTGCCTCGTATCCTTTTTCCTTGCCACCAAAATAAGACAACCAGTATTTGCCATTAAAGCGGTTCGCCTGGTAACTGCCTCCCCATTTGATAGCTAAAAGTGCATTGTAACCCGCCTTCTGGTTATCGTCCCATTTGCCTGAATCATCGAACGACATTAATTTACCCTGATTTTCCCAGTGCAGTAAATCGCTGCTTTTCGCCATCCAGGTTTCGTAACCGCGACCGCTAAAAATCAGATAAGTCATGTACCAGTATTTGCCTTTTCTAAAAATGGTGGGACAATCCATTTTATGCTCCTGATCAGCCGGAACCATCACCAATCCGTATTTGAAAGGCGTTTTCACATCCTGGTAAATTTTTTCCATTTCGACCGCAGATACCGGATTTTTAGCTTCCTGAGCAAATGCTGTAGCGCATGTTAATAGGCCTGTCAGATATATCCAGATCTTGCTCATGCTACTTCACTTTAAATTTATAATAACCCGAACCGATTGCAATTTGGGTTCTGCCGTTGGCTGTACCGAGGTTTTGGAATTTAGCATTGTGAATCTCTGCAAGGCTTTGATTTGACGAAACCGGAATATAAACCACAGCTGTGGTATTCGCTGGAATATTTATGGCGATTTCAAAACCTTCAGCCGTTTTTTTCCAGTCGGTAGCTATTTTACCATGGGCTGATTGGTAACTCGTGGTTGCTGCAGTTAAATCACCGACTACCTCAGGGTAAATTTTAATCCGGTTAAAGGCGACTGAGTTTTCATCCTGACGGATTCCACCCACTCCGCTGTAAAACCATTCCATTAAATGCCCCAGCATAAAATGGTTATTGGAAACCGTTGGCAGTGCCGCCCAGCTTTCGGTCAAAGCAGTAGCACCCTTCGCTAACTGCATGCCATAACCGGGTACGTCGCTACGGCTGTTCATGTCGAAAATCACATCCGAGCGTCTGGCATCTTCTAAAACGCGTAGTACATAACGGTAGCCAATGTCGCCTGCTGTTAATCCGTTGTTTTTATCTTTAATGTCTTTTACGAGGTTATCAATAACTGACTGCTTATCTTTTTCTTCGACTAAACCCATATAAACAGCCATGGCATTGGCCGTTTGGCTGCCCGAGCCGTATTGCCTGGTTTCCGGATTAAAGAATTTAGCATTAAATGCATTGCGTACTGAAATTGCAAGTTTGGCATAAGTCAGTACATCAGCTTTTTTACCCAATAAGGTGGCTATTTTTTCGAGGATTTTTAAATCATAATAATAAATAGCAGTGGCTGTAATGCCCATCGGGGTAAGCTGTGAAACGCCCGGAGGTTTTGGGCCAAGGTCATACCAATCGCCCAAACCCTGCGATAAAATGTGGTTATTGGCTTTGGTGCTTAAATATTGGATGTAACGCTGCATGGTGGGATAATGATTGGCTAAGGCTTGTTTATCGCCATACCACTTGTACAAATCCCAGGGTACTAAAATACTACTACTGCCCCATTCAGGCGAATCGCGGAACATATCGCCTCCCCATTCAAATTTAACATACTCAGGTGCAATTTCAGGAACGAGTCCGTTGGCTAGCTGCGAATTTTGCATGTCGACTGAGGCTTTTACAAACAACGGTGCAGCCGCGTAATTGTAATTTACCGAGCTGCCCATTAAATGCAATTGCTCTAACCAACCGAGTTTTTCGCGGTGCGGACAATCTGTAAAAACACTTACCATATTGCTTTTAATGCTCCAGTCGATCAGTTTAAAGGTTGTATTAAACAATTCGTTTGAAGAAGTAAACTCGCCTGCTGTTGGAGCTGCATTACGTACGTGCAGGCCTTTTAAATCTTTGATAATGGCTTTGTTCAACGGGTTTTCTTTCCCTGCCGGAACGCCACCTTTAACCTGCAGATAGCGAAAACCCGTATAGAAAAAACGTGGCCGCCAGGTTTCGGTCGCCTCACCACTTAAAATATAGGTAAAGTAAGCAGGTCCACCCATGTTTTTCTGGGTAACGGTACCATCTTTTTTTAATAGTTCAGCTGGTGTAATGCGGATGGTGTCGCCTGTTTTGCCGCTCACCTGGAGTTCAATAATGCCCGACGCGTTTTGTCCGAGATCATAAACCCAGTCACCATTTGCTGTTTGTGTAATCTGCTTTGCAGGAAAATGATCAAAAATTTTAACAGGCTCTTCTTTCTGGGCGTTTAGCTTCGGACCATTTACTACCAAAGCGCTTTTCCATTTGCTATCATCGAATGCTGTTTGGTTCCAGTTTTTTTGCGCTAAACCGGCGTTATAGTCTTCGCCACCATAAATACTGGAAAAAGTAACCGGCGAGGGTGCTGTTTTCCAGCTTTCGTTGCTGGTTACATTGACCGAAGTGCCATCTGTATATTCGATCAGTAAACGGCAGATCATTTTCGGGAAGCCATAAGCCACTTTT
The DNA here is from genome assembly GCF_007833675.1 of Pedobacter suwonensis. Lineage (NCBI taxonomy): Bacteria > Pseudomonadati > Bacteroidota > Sphingobacteriia > Sphingobacteriales > Sphingobacteriaceae > Pedobacter > Pedobacter suwonensis. The sequence continues at coordinate 232,604 of NZ_CP031708.1, forward strand.
AGTTTCCGGTACCTTTCTTTGACCGGCGGAATGTAATAAAAGCCATTTCCCAGCATCACACCCACTGCATTAGCGCCTTTTTTTAGTTGTTTGGTAATATCATAGGTTACGTATAAAGCTTCGCGATCGTATTTGGTCCAGCCAGGGGCTAAAAAATCATCTCCTACTTTTTCGCCATTCAAACTTATTTCAAAGTGACCCAAGCCCGAAATAAAGGCAGTAGCTTTTTTGATGCTTCTGGTTACTGCAAACTCTTTGCGGAACATCGGAAGGATATTATTGCCGTTAAATTTGTCTTTCTTCCCATCCGTCGGTAAAACATTTACGTTTGAATCGGCCAGTTTTTCGTAAGCAATCCATTGGGCGCCTTTCCAGTCAGCTGCACTCAACAACCCCATCTGGAAAAGTGCCGTTTCACTCCAGGCAGATGGCTTGCCCCGGTTATCCCAAACCCGGATTTTCCAGTAATACCTTTGAGCTGATTGTAGTGCTGCTCCTCTATATTTTATCTGAACGGACTGACCGGAAATAATCTTTTTAGAATCCCATACCTCACCTTTACCTTGCTTAAGCGAAGTCAGGCTCTTTGATACCAGAAGCTGATAAGCGGTTTGCTTGACATTGTGCTGATCTGAAGCCATTTGCCAGCTAAAATGTGGTTGCACGGCATCAATCCCAAGCGGATTTGAACGGTATTCGCAGGCTAAATGGAATACCTTAACCTGCTGAGCAAACAGCGGAAAAGTAAACAGGTAAAAAAAAGAAAAAATTACAAGTTTGTTCATTAGCCTGTACAGATCGCTTTTGATGCTTGATTTGGTTTATACTTGGTTGTCGTGCTCAATTTAATTAGAAATAAATTCTTGGTCCTTATAGTATAAGCTGTAGAATTTGTTTAACTTTAAATTTTGCAGGTAATTCAAATATAAATCTTTTTTTTAAATATGAAAACATATATTCAGGTAATAATGATATAATTTCATTCTGAATATGAAATATGAATGCTTTTTGTATGTTTGAAACTGTAAAAAATACGATACAACCAAATTAACCCTGTATGAAAGAAAATGAATCGAAGTATCAGGCGCCAGCTTTAGATAAAGGCCTTGATATTTTAGAGTATCTATCGGCTCAATCTATTCCCTTATCACAAACCGAAATTGCCATTGGTATTGAAAAAACACCGAATGAAATTTACCGGATGCTGATGAGTCTGGAAAGCCGTGGTTATATTTTACGCGATGAGGTTTCGGGGAAATACCGGTTATCGCTCAAGCTTTTTTACCTTTCGCACCGCCACTCACCTATTGATGAGTTAAGGAAGGCTGCACAGTTTCCGTTGGAAGAGCTGGCCAATTCGGTACGCCAATCTTGTCACCTGAGTATTTTGTACATGAACCAGGTGATGGTCATTATCCATGCGAAAAGTCCGGGACCAATTGCCCTTTCTATTGAAGAGGGAAATTTGTTTCCGCTACCATTAACTGCATCGGGTAAAGTATTGCTGACTTATATGCCCGAAGCTGAACGAAATACCTTATTAAAAAACAACGCTATTTTTAAAAAATATGCCAAACCACAGCAGGAAGATTTTTTAAACTCTTTGAATGAAATTCAGCAAACAGGTTCATATTTTAAAAACAGTGATGCTGTTTCGGGTGTAACCGATATTTCTGTCCCTATTGGTATTGCCAGCAACAATGGCATTATTGCCTGCTTAACCATTTCGATGCTGAATGCCTTAAATTCCGATCAGGCGATTGACAGCAAAGTTATTTTAGCTGAAGCGAACAAATGTGTTAAAAAAATTGAACAAAGAATTGGAGTTTAGCTTCATTTAAACCTAGCAGGGTTTAAAGCCTGCTAGGTTTGCATGGCTACACAAGAGCTGTTAGTTCGAATATTTAACCAGATACTTCATTCCTTTTTCAATTGTAACCTCGAACATTCCTTTTGAAATTTCTTTAATTTCTGCTCCTTTCGCTACTGGTTTCGTTTTACTCTTTATCCTGAGTTTACCCTTTCCTGTAGCAGCGCTCACCTTGATTTCCCTTTTATTCATGTAAACTGAAATATCGCCGTTGGCAGTGGGTACTTTACCTTCCATCCAGGCTAAACCACCTAAATGGGGCTCAATGGTGTAGGTTTCGTAACCCGGAGAATCGGGACTTACCCCGAGGTAATATTTGCCGAGCAGGTAAATCGGGCTGGCTCCCCAGGCGTGGCAAAGGCTTTTTCCAAATGGCCGGCCGTACATGGCCAGGTGTTCGGTACCTTTTTTATCGGGATTATATTCTTCCCAGAAGGAAGTAGCGCCGAGTTTAAGCATGCCTCCCCAATAATTTTTCATCTCTTTTAATACATAGCTTTGTTCACCCATGGCACAAAGTGCTTCCAGCTCATAAAAACGCATGTAAGGCGTGGTAATTTTGTTGATGCTGTCGTTAAGCAATACATGTTCTTTTACGGCGATTTTTTGTTCGGGCGTAAAGTAATCGAAGAAAATCCCGAACATATTCGCATAGCGCGTTACATTTTCTGTGGGCTGACCGGCTACCCTGCTGTGCACCAAGGCGTGTTTGCTTTGATTCCAGTAAATATCGAATATTTTGGCTTTCAATGTTTTGGCTTGTTGTTCATATTTGGTGGCATTTTCGCTGTCGTTAGCTAGTTTGGCACATAATGCCATGCTTTCTAAACTGCGGGCGTAAAGCAGTTGCTCAAAGCTCACTTCCCCATCTTTACTCAGTTTATCGGCCCAGTCTATAAAAATCCAGTCGCCGGGCATCCATTCCAGCAAACCGTTTTTGTTTTTACGGCCATCAATATAAGTCATAAGCGATTGCATGCGGGGATAAATGTCCTGTACAAATTTTCTGTCCCCGGTAAATTTGTAATAATCGTAAATACCCAAAAACCAATAGAAAGAGTAATCCATAATGGTATTGATGTGCGCTGTAACCGGATCTTTGCCACGCTGGGCCAACAATGTTCTTTTCACGGTCGGCGCATCAAAAAACGAATAATAATTCATGAGGTAACTTTGGTAGGCATCGCCACTCCACACCCATCGGTCACGTTTTATGCCATCGATAAAAAACTCACGGGTATTGAGGTGAAAAGTGTATTTAGCTACATCATAAATCTTGTTCAGTTCCGCATCTGATGATTTAAAACTTCCTCGCTCGGTAACCGGAGCATATTCATAAAGCATGGAGATAGAATCAGCAGAAACGCCATTTTCGGGCTGAAAGTTTACATAGCGGAAAGCTTTGGAAAGTAGCATCACCGAATCTTTTTTGTTGGTAAGATCAATCTCCAGGTGATCCAGTGTTTCGCATTTATCGGTTGATAAAGCTTCTTCTTTCGATTCGCCATAATACAAACTCAATTTGCCCTTTCCTTTTAAGCCGTGTACTTTAATGAAACCGAAGGTTTCTTTACCAAAATCGGCAACATAACCTGTGCCTGCCTTTTCTGTTTTAACAGCAGTATGCTTCACAGCAGGTAACTTAAACGCAGAAGGCATGCGGTAAGGATCGGTTAAACCCCAGGAGCCGGCCGAAACAAAGGTGGTTCCAGATTTATCGGAGGTTTTGCCACTGGCATCAATCCATTCTTTATCCTCAAAAGTGGTTAACCAGCTTTCATTTGATACAACGGTTTTACCCTGTACAAAAATGGCTGGCACTGTAGCCTGGCTATACACTTTCAGGCTTAGTTTATGCTTTCCGGCCGGGATCTGGATGGATTTCGGAAAGCCGGTTAGGGCCTGACCGTCAATTTTAACATTGTAAGTGCCTTCTACAAAGAGTTTAACTTCTTCAGCTTCATTAAGGGTAAACTCTTTATGGAAATCGACCAGCACGTAATGGCTATCCATTTTCCAGAATACAGGGAAAAATGAACCACGTTCTGTTCTACGGTTTTGCATCACATTGCTCATGTAGATATCAAAATCGCCGGGATACCAGATCCAGGATGCTTTTTGCGCAAAAGCGGGGATTACCATGGCTTGCAGCAGGGTAATCAGGAGTATTTTTTTTAGGTGTTTCATGTTGCTTGGTTTTAGCCACGGATAATTTAGGCTTATCAGGTTTTTATTTAGCTAAGGATGGACACGGATTAACACGGATATAAGGTGTTGTTATCTGTGTGTATCCTTTTTATCTGTGTTTATAATTTGTGTCCGTCATGGGATAATTTAGGTTTTCCATGTTGCTTGGTTTTTAACCAGCGATAGACACGGATTTAGTATCTGTGTTTATCCTTTTTATCTGTGGTTCATAATTTGTGTCCGTAATGGAATAATTTAGGTTTATCATGTTGCTTTGTTTTTAGCCACGGAAGGACACGGATTAACACGGAGATAAGGTGTTGTTATCTGTGTGTATCCTTTTTATCTGTGGTTGATGTTAATGTCCGTTAAAGAAAATATAAAGTGCAACCATTACCATAGCCAATGCAGCCCATGAAATCCAAACAGTCTTATCTGGTTTTTCAATATTGGCCTCGTGTTCTTCGTTGATGGTGTAAATACTTGGTGTTCTGTCTAAAAGCGAAATCAAAATGGCGATGAGCAATAGACCCATAAAGATCAGGAAGGATGACATGAGGTAATGTGGCCAAAAGGTATATTTGCTAGGCGGTAAAACCCATAAATACATGATTCCGGTACTTAAACTCAGTATCGAACCGATGGATAGTATAAAATTTACGGCTTTTCGGGTAGTCCGTTTCCAGAACACGGTTAACAGAAAAACCACAGAAAGCGGAGGCGCAATAAAACCCAGTACGGATTGGAACACATCGAAGAGGTTTAGACCTTTAATGTTATCGATGGCCAGCACTACAATTACCGCGAAAATACAACCTGCGATTACGGTTAAACGCCCAACATTGATGATCTGCTTATTGCTGGCCTGCGGATTAATTTTCTTCACATACACATCCATGGTAAATACGGTGCTTAAGGAATTTAAGGATGAACCAATTGTACCCACCAGAACTGCGATGAGCACTACGATAACCAAACCATTCATGCCCGGAGGGAAAAGATTCGTTACCATGGTCATGTATGCTTCGTTCGGATCTTTAAGGTTGGGAAAGAGGATATAACACAATATGCCGGTAACGATAAAGAGTGGCAGTGAAAGGATTTTTAGCCAGCCAATAAAACTTACCCCCAACTGTCCCTGTTTCAGGTTTTTAGCGCCCAACACCGACTGAACCATCGACTGATCGGTACAGAAAAAGGCTACAGCAGCTACCGGATAACCTAAAAGTATGGCGTACCAGGGATATTTTGGATCGCTGGCCGGTTGTATAAGGTTCCAGAAATGCCCAGGTGTTTTACTATAGAGTGCTGAAATGCCACCAACCTTCTGTAGGCCTAGCAAAGTAAGCGAAAGCGAAACAGCAATCAGTAAAATCATCTGGAAAATATTGACTTTGGCAATGGCTTTCAAACCGCCAAAAAAAGTGAATAAGCCCGCAAAGGCAACCAAAACGGTGACCGATTGCCACATGGGGATGCCTAAAATTTGGCGGACTAAAAAACCACCGGCAAATAAACCTAACGATAGCCAGGAGATTAAAATCTTTACTAATGCATACCAGGCTAATATATTTTGGGTAGAATCGCCGTAACGGTTTCCCATAAATTCGGGCATGGTGCTCACTTTTGCGGCCAGGTATTTGGGCGCGAAAACAATGGCAAGCAGGAACAGAAAAATAAAGGCATACCAATCGAAGTTTACGGCCACAATACCGGTGGTATAGCCGATACTGGCAAAAGCAAGCAGCATGGATGGGCCTACGTTAGTACCCCACATATTGAAGCCAATACTGGCCCAGCCTAAAGATTTATTGGCTAAGAATAAGGTTTCATCACTGTTTTTTGTCTTCGGAAAACTGGCGCGGTACCCGATCACCATCAGGATGACAAGGTAGGAGATTACGATGATGTAATCTAAACTGGTTAAACGTTCTACGATGTTGTGCATTTGGTTAGTTTGGTTTTAAATATTTCGTCATTGCGAGGAGGTACGACGAAGCAATCTTAATGCGGTAGCTAATTATCCACTAGTTGTAAGATTGCTTCGTTCCTCGCAATGACGAATTTCTATAATTCGATCGATTCCCGGCTAAAGTTGTAACTGTATATGTTTTTGCCACGGAAACACGGATTAACACGGAAACTTTTAACTTGGTTTAATACTTTCCCGATATTAAGCATCTAACGAATTTGAATTCCGTGACTTCTGTGTTTCCATGGCCGATTTTATATATAACATACATTTTAACTTTTGATGTGATACGAACTATTGCTTCTCAACAATCTGTGTCTGTCTTTTTCATCTGTGGTTTAATATTCTATAATCCTATCGATTCCCGGCTAACGTTGTAACGCTATATTCTGTTGCCATGGAAACACGGATTAACACGGAAACTTTTCTCTCGGTTTAATACTTTCCCGATATTTAAGTAGCTAACGAATTTGAATTCCGTGACTTCTGTGTTTCCGTGGCCGATTTTATATATAACATACATTTTAACTTTTGATGTGATACGAACTATTGCTTCTCAACAATCTGTGTCTGTCTTTTTCATCTGTGGTTTAATATTCTATAATCCTATCGATTCCCGGCTAATGTTATAACTGCTTAATATTTCATCTACCTTTACCGGCAAGCCTGTTTCGAGCGATTTATCCATGGCCTGCAAAAGCGCAATAGTTCCAATGCCTTCTTTTAAATCAGGGTAAGCGGTGAACTTATTGTTAATGCTGTCGGCAAAATATTCCAGGTAGTTTTGGTATTCGCCGGCATGGTGACTCTGGCCTTCGAAACGGAAATAATGTTTCAAAGTGGCATCGCCCCAGGTAACTATTTTTTCTTCGCCTGTTTTGGTGGTTACGGCATAACGCAATTCATGATAATCGGCCTGGCTGGCCCCTTCTGTCCCCCGCAAAATACAGCTCATTCCACTATCGCGACTTGCAGGCTGGGTTGGTCCGGTGTAAGCACCACTTACGCGGGCAATTCTGCCATCTTTGGCCTTGAAGATAAAGTGCATGGTATCCTGGTTTTTTAAACCAGCTTTTTGCCCATTGCTGCTAAGCATACCATAGCCCATTACTTCTTCAATATCAGGCATATACCAGCGGATAAAATCGACAGGGTGACTTAAACCGCCATATAACCATTTGAACGATTGTTTTAGCGACCAGCCTTTTTCCAAAAACCACCGGTGATCGGCATGGTAGTGGCTTTCGATGGTAATCAACTCGCCGATCAGGCCTTTATCGAAATCTTTTTTCTGGCGCATGGCCGGTTCGAAAAAGCGCGAACTCTGACCGACGAAAATTTTCTTTTTGGTCTTTTTGCTCAGGGCCAGCAGTTCGTTGGCCTGCGAGAGATCATCAATAAAGGGTTTGGTACAAACCACGTGCTTATCGTGTTCCAAGGCCAGTTTGATGTGTTCAAAATGCAAATGATCGGGCGTGTAAATCGCAATCATATCAATTTTATCGCTTTTGAGCATATCGTTGTAATCGGTAGTCCAGTTCTGGAAATCGAACTCCAAAGCCCGTTCTTTGCAAAGTTTTTTATTGGCATCGCAAATCTGGATCAATTTGAACTTTTTGCTGGCCAGTGAGGCAGATATGGTGCTTCTGCCCTCGCCTAATCCTAGTATTCCTAATCTTAACATATTTTATTTTTTGTAAGCGTTATAATTTTAAGTTTCGTCATTGCGAGGAGGAACGACGAAGCAATCTTTTTTGCTTGTAAGATTGCTTCGGCTGAAAAAGCCTTCTCGCAATGACGATTTCTCTATATCGGTTTAAAGAAAACCCAAACTTCGCCAGGTTTTGTGCCTTCAATTCCTTCCTGGTATTTTTTCATTAATGCATTCCATCCGTCTACCTTGGGGTTATTTTCAGTTGTTTTCGGGTTCAGCTCATCTAAATTCTCGCCTTTGGGTATACTGATAATCAGCATGAGCTGGCGGCCTTTTTTAAAAATAACCAGCCGTTGAAAATCAGCATTGCAAAAGCCTTTTGATATTTCGGGCCATTTCTCAAATTGTGTTTTGTGGTATGCGAGATATTCTTCTTGCAGTTTTTCGTCTTTCACCAGGTTGGCAGATAATATAATGTTGTCCCATTCTTTTACCGGTTCGTTTCCACACTGTTTTTTCCGGTCGAAATCGTAAAACATATCATCGTAAAGTTTAATTTCACTGGCATTGAGTCTTTTTAAGGTTTGTTGGAGACTCTCTGTTTTTAAGGTCGAGGTGTAAATGACCAGGCGATTTTCCCAGTGGTAAATGGATGAACGCAGCAGGTTATTTTCTCGGGCAAATGCGGTTAATGCTTTTTCGCCTGGTACTTTGCCTGTTTTAAAAATCAGCTCAAAAACCACAGGTTTATCTATCGCCTTATTAACCTGCCTGCTCCCAGAAATCGATGATTTATCCTTTAGCAGATATTGATATTGCGCTTCCAGACCAGCGTTTTCTTTGATTTTTTCGGCAACTTCGGGTCCGTTATTTTCCCATAAATTATCCGGGCCATTGGCATTTTGCAGGTATTTTTCGCTGGGCGTCCAGTTATTTTTTATGGTGAAATAAGAAGATCCTTCGTCGGTATAGAGGTAAAACCAATGCTCAGGTAAGTGCGCGTATTTGGCTGTGTAAATACTGTCTACTACATTTTCGGTAATGAATGAACCAAGTTGTGCAGATAAGGTATAAATGCCGGTTACATCGTACATGTGTTTGCCATAATGATGAATTTTGTTGGCACTAATGGTATTGTCCTTCATTGCATTTTTCGTTTTTGTCCAGCCCCAGCCCATGCTAATCCCCGAATAAGAAACATCACTGATTTCATTATGCAGGATTTTAATCCCCCTTACGTAACCTGCTCCAATGCCAACTGCACCCCAATCCTCGTTGGTTACATCGGTAATCAGGTTATTTTCAATCCGGTTATCTGAAGAAATTTCACGTTCATCGCTTGGCTGGTAAGGTAAATGGACTTCAGTAGCTTCATCAGAAAAAGTGCCCATTAGTATCCCTGATCCACCAATATCTTTAAACAAATTGCCTTTAATCAGATTGTTGGTCGTCCCTTTTTGGTAATCGAGTCCGGTTGAAGCGTGGTGTTCGAACCTGCATGCCTCGAAATCGATATGATTGGCATAACTGATCTGGATGGCGGAAGCCGGACGCCCCACCCAGGCCTGGTTCTCCAATGTGGCTTTATCGGCCGTGCCTGGTTGATCTAACTTATAGGCATCAAGCATATACATACCTGCCTGGTGCGGTACATGGCCCTGTCTGGAAGGTAATAACCACGATGCATGCTGGAAAGAAATCCCCTGGAAAGAAATGTAAGCAACCGGATGATCGATGGTTCCTTCAACTTTAACCAAGGTTTCTAAAACGGGCGCCACCGCATCTGCCTGAAGCATATTCTGCTTATCTTTGGGCCAGTAATAAACTTTATGCTGCTGTAAATCCTCGAACCACTCGCCCGGTTCATCTAAGAACTGAATGGCATTGGTTAAATAATAGGCAGAATTCCCGGTTTTATCCGAAAGCCAAGGCGCTGGCCATGGGTGTTCTGATTGTATGCGGCTTTCGGGCTGTAAAAAGGAAAGTTCGGCAGTGTTCTGCTGTGTTTTTACTGATTTTACCCGCAAATTGGCAATCGCCCACCACTGGTGGATGACCATTTCGATGCCTTTAGCCCCGTTGAGGCTGATGTTTTTATTTAAAGGGATTTTGCAGGTCTGTGATTGGGCATCCCAGGACAAAATGCGGTTCATGGCATCGCCGTTAGCATCTTTGGCCCTAACAGCCTTACTATCATTCACCCAAAGCTGTCTGAACAATAAAGTATTATCGGCAAACATAGGTGCATCAGCCACCCAAACTTTACCCATGGCATTTTTAGGTAAGCCTGCAACCGGGCTAGTTAATTTTTTCCAGCCTTTGACTTTTACGCCACCACTAAAAATAACTGTAGCGCCTGGAGCCGCCATAATCCGGGTGGGACTTTCTTTGGTGCCCGAATCTTCGGGACGAAGCACAATAGCTTCATCTAAAGTGTAATAACCATTTTCGATAATGATATGAATCCCACCTTTAACTGAACTATCGTTTAGCCTGCGCAACTCCCTGGCCTTCCGGATGGCAAAATGTAAGGAAGCCAATGGTTTTTCCTTTGTGCCGGTACTGCGATCTGAGCCCAATTTGGAGACATAAATATCGGCTGCGAATAATTGCGCGCACATTAAATTTAAAATCAGCAAAATGGTTAGGTAGGTTCTCATAAACAAGGGTTATCCGGCTTGGAAAATAGATTTCAGGTATCTGGTATTGGCGGTAAAGTTGTACTTCACATTGGTAGGTTGTTTGGCATCGCGACTGCGTTCTATAACCAGCCAGCCACTCCAGCCCATTTCATCTAACGTTTGTTTTACCTTTTTGAGGTCAATTTTGGGGTCATTTTCGAGCCATACACCATCTTCATTGGTCGCATGGACCTGAATAATATTTTTCCTGCCCAGTATTTTTAGTTCCTGGTTTAAATCGCGACCATTTTTAATTGCATTCGAAAAGTTGAAATAGCTTTTGATGTGCTTACAATTGATTTCTTTCAGCAACTGTAGCTCGCCTTTGGCATCGAGTGAAGTCTCAATACCGATAACCACCCCTGCTTTGGCCGCCATTTTACCGGCAATTTTTAAGCGTTCAACAACCGGTACCCTTAATTCGGGATTTTTAACCAAATCGCCCTGTATGCCAAGCGGTAAAAAAATAACCTTAATTTTCATGGCTTTAGCAGTATCTAAACAATCCTGCACCATTTTTTGATAGGTTGGTCGTTTGGCAAAAGACTGGGCATAAAAACCGGTCATGGCCAGGGAACAAAATTCGAGATGAAGTGCGTTTGCTTTTTCGAGGTATTGCGCTCGGATGGCCGGATCTGCCAGTTTATTATCAAAGGTTTCCCGGTCGCCCAGCCCTCCCATATCAATTTCCAATCCATCGGCACCAATTTCACTGGTCAGTTCTAAAGCGCTTAATTTCTGACGTTTGAGGATCATTAAATCAATTACTGCCACTTTGTACCTGCGCTTTGAGCTTGCAGCCAGCAAAACATCGGGCAACATTAAGCTCCCGCCAATTAAGGCAAGATGTTTGATAAAGGTTTTTCTGTTCTGGTATTGCATCGTTTAATTCTGGCTTTTTGGAAAAAATTTTTGCAGGTTTTCAAAACCCATTACAGCATTTTTAGGCAGTTTTTCACCTTTATCGCCGAAAACATACATGGCATTTTCTTTTTCGATGGTTACTTTGCTTTCATCGTACTTTCCTGCTTTGTCTTTAACAGAATTGCCATTGAGTTTAAAATATTTAACCAGAAAATCGTAAAGGGCAATGCGTTTATTCGGACCGAAGTCATGTTTCTCGTCTGGTAAGTGCACATTCTCCACTTTATCCTTTACGCCATAGTAACCATACATTTTTTGCAGGTAAGGGAAATCATGTTCAGGAGTATGTGCAGTCCAGTCGCTACCATCTGATACAAGCAATTGTGGCCGCGGTGCTGCCATTGCAGCAAGTTCAACATTATCTGTTCCACCCCCACATTGGTGAATGGGCATACCGCTTTCGCACGGACAGCCGCCATAAAAGTAGGATGACATGGCTACCACAGGGGCGCTGAGTTTAATGCGGTTATCCATTGCGGTCATTAAAATGCAATGGCTGCCAGCGCCCGAACCACCACTAATGGCTACCCGGTTGGTATCGGTTTCTTTTAGTGAAGTGAAATAATCTAAAATGCGGATTCCTCCAAGTGTTTGTACGGTTTGCGACAGACTTTTTCTATGGTCTTCGTATTTAAACTGCAACATCGATTCGCCCCAGGCGAAGAGGTCGTAACTAAAGGCCATAGCCCCCATACGGGCTATCATGGCACAACGGATTTGGCAATCGGGACGGTAACGCTGTTTTTCCCAATGTCCATCAGGACTTAAGATTACCGGTATTTTTCCTTTGATATTTAGTGGTTTATAAAGTGATCCGTTGGTCCAAACGCCTGGTAAAATCTCTAAAGCAATGTTTTCTACTGAATAGCCATCAAAAATTCGTTTAGCAGTAATAATTGGGTTCGAATTGGGCTTGGCCGGTAAAGGAGATAATTGCAAAGCCTCAAAAAGCTGAGGTTTAATCAATGCTTTCCGTTTCTCCCAGCTGTCCCGATCGCTGTATTTTGAAGCTAAACTATCGAGATAAGCCCAGCCATCCTGTACTTCCCAGCGGTAATATTCATATTCTTTAAGCTTATAAACGCCTGCTTTCTCTTTGTTCACCTTCATATCCAATGGAGTAAGTACATTGGATAAAGTTTCATCTACATCTGCCCGAAAGCGCCAGTTGGCATAGTTCACCCATTTATCTTTTACCTGGGGCTCGGCATATTTAATTTTTACGTGATAACGGTTTTCAATATCCTTAAGTACCTCTAATAGAGTTTTTTTGTATGCTTGATCTGAATTTTGGGTTTGTGCGAAAGTGGTAAACGAGAAAATAGACAGTAGTAAGATGATAATATTTCTTTGATAACCACTCAGTCGATCGTCATTTCGACTGAAGCCAGCCGGCTTTTCGCCGGGTGCGAAATGGAGAAATCTACTTACACAGATTTCTCGACTGCGTTGCACTCCGCTCGAAAGGACGTATTTAAATAAATTTATCATTTAACCCTCCTCGTTTTTAGTTTCAGTAATTACCGGTGCGGTATATCCCTTTAGTTTTGGCCAAATGCCATTTTTAATTTTCTTCAATTTTAATTTTGAAGGATCTACTACTACGTGTTTGATTTTTTCCCTTCTCCAGGTGTAAATAAAATGCAGCATGCCATCAGTCGTTTGAATAACAGCGGGATATGAATACTGGCTTATAGGCGAATCTTCTAAAATCAGTGCAGCGTACCAGGTTTTACCATCTTTAGAAACTGAAACATTTAACGGTGTGCGCGCACCCTTGGCCAAATCGCCGGGAGGCAATACATGGTTGTAAACCAATACCTGTCTGCCATCTTTCAGCGTAACGGCATCGGTACCTGAATTGTTGTTGGGTAAAGTGGTTTTGGTCAACGGCGACCAGGTTTCGCCGTTATCTGTAGACCATGATTCGGCAATGGCGCGGTTTGCGGTACGTGCTAAAATCTGAAGTTTACCTTTTCCATACTGTAAAATACTGGGTTGGATGGCTTTAATTCCGTTTTCCTGCAACGGCCCTACTGTACGCCAGGTTTTGCCGTTATCTTTGGTTACCTCGAAATGTACTTTCCAGCCATCGCCTTCGCGGCTGGATGGGGCGAAGAGATTTCCGTTACTTAACAAAACAGGTTTGTTTTTAACCGGACCGATGTTGCCATCTGGTAATTTTTCAGCTTCAGACCAGGTTTTACCACCATCTTTTGAACCGCGCATCATGCCCCACCATTCAGATGGTTTAGGCCCTATTTTATAGAACAACAATAAATCGCCCCCTGGCACCTGGTACAACACGGGATTCCAGGTAGGTAAGCGTTTGCCATCGGCCAAAATACCATTGGCTACAGAAACCGGTGCCAGCCATTTTCCATCAAGAAAACGGCTGATGTAAATCTCCACATCGGGATTCCGCTCTTTGGTCCCCCAAAAAACGAGGCCACTAAGCCTGTCGGGGTTTCGGCAATGGTAGCTGAGTGGCAGGATGGAAACGGAGCCTTATCGTATAAAAACTCCTGTTTAACGATTCCGGTTTGCCATTTTTCTACCTGGGCATGGGCAGTAAGCGTGAAGGCTGCTGCGGCTATGGTTAAAATTCTTTTGAATATCATACTTATTAGTTTTGGCCATTGCGAGGTTGATTTTTAATCAGGCGAAGCAATTTTTTTGCTAAATAGATTGCTTTCCCGAGAAATCAGAACTGGCTGACGTGCCTACTCGCAATGAAGATTTGTTCTTGCGCCATGTTTGTGTCCACACAAACCATCATTTTAATTACTTCGTGCCTTGCACTCAAGATTAACGTTCTACCACAAACTCATAATCACCTGAGCCCACCTCATAAATGGCTCTGTCTTTTTCTAATTTTATAAATTTTAAATCCTTTATTGAACCTGAATTTTCTGTAACTGCCTGTTTGTTTTTTGCCGGAATAAAAAGTGTAGCACTCGTATTGGCCGGAATACTTACTTTCCATGTAAATTTACCGGTAGTTTTGGTATAATCGCTTTTAATTAATCCATAAGCCGACTGATAACTTGCATTTACATGATCTAATCCAGCGATCATTTCGGGTTTCATGCTAACTTTTTTAAAGGCCGGGCTTTCCGCTTTAATACCAGCCAGGTTTTCGTAATACCAGATCAGTAAATCGCCCAGCATCATCACGTGGTTTTGCGAATTCATTTTCGGATCGGCGGTATTGCCATTCCAAAGTTCCCAAATGGCGGTTGCGCCGTTATCGATCATATAACCCCAGCTTGGGTAAGTTTTTTGTGTAGCGATGGTATAAGCCAAATCGGGTCTGCCGTAATCGTTCAAACAGCGCATTAGCCACTGCACGCCCACTAAGCCATTGCTTAAATGCCCTTTATTAGTTACTTCAACGGTATACACTATATTTTTGAAAACCTGATCGATATGCTTTTCCGGAACCATTCCGAAATAGAGCGGAATGATGTTGTCTGTTAAGTTATTATCGCCATAAAAGCCTTTTTCGTTATAAAATCTCTGATTAAAGGCAGCTTTTATTTTATCGCCAAGTGCCTCATAATTTTTGTAATCACCTTCATTCCCGCTTATCTTGCTAAACTGCATCATCAATTGTGTAAAATGATAGTAGTAAGCCGTCGAAATCAGTTCGGAAGGATACTTTTTATCGGCACTTTTACCTCTGCCTGCCTCAATTGTTACGGGTGGCATGCACCAGTCACCATAACTGTCTTTGGTGAGGATATTATCTTTCATGTAACGGTCTTTCATATAAGCCAACCATTTTTTAATGGCCGGATAGTTTTCAGCCACCGCATGTACATCGCCCGTTTGCCTGTAAAGCATCTCGGTAATGAGCACAATGGAACCCGGCCAGCTCATGTTATCACTGTAATAACGCCAAAATGCGGGTGCAACATCGGGGATTGCTCCATCTTCTTTCTGTGCATTCCTGATATCCTGCAGCCACTTAGCATAAAAACGGCCATTATCAAAAAGGAAATTTTCGCCATGCGCAACGGCTCCTCTGTCGCCTAGCCAGGGCATACGCTCGTTGCGTTGCGGGCAATCAATCGGGATGCCTTTGTAATTTCCGGCGATACCCCACCAGGCATTTTTAAAGATCTGGTTGATTAGTGCATTTGACGTTTCGAAAGTGCCTGCGGTATTCATTTTATCGTAGATCATTTTTCCAACAAAGTCGCTGAGGTTTGGCGTGTAATTAAGGCCAGATAGTTCTACATATCTAAAGCCGCGATAGGCAAAAGTGGGTTCCCACAATTCTGGCTCACTTCCTTTAAAAGTATATAAATCAGTGCATTTGGCATTGCGCAGGTTTGCTGTAAATAACTCGCCATTTTCCTGTAGGGATTCAGCAAAACGCATTTTCAATTGTTTGCCTTTTTGACCTTTAACTTTAATTTGTAACCAACCAACCATGTTTTGACCCATATCGAGGATAAATCTGCCGCCAGAGATTGCTTTAATGGCAACCGGTTTGAGCGTATTCATCACCCGCATGTTTTCGTTCATCTGGGATTCGATGGTTCCCGAAGGTTCCTGTACAAATTCTGCTTTCAGCCATTTGCTGTCGTCGAAACCTGCTTTATTCCAGCCGGTTGCTTCTTTTGTGGCATCATATTCCTCGCCATCGTACTCGTTATTTGCACGGATGGGCCCATCAGCAGTGCCTTTCCAGCTATCATCGGTGTCGATGTTGGCTGTGCTGCCATCGCTGTAGACAATATGAATGTTCAGCAGCATTTTAGGAAAACCAAAGGTTTTAATTTTATAGGGTTTTTCATTTTGCCGCATGGCGAAGAAACGACCATTGCCTAAAATGGCACCAACTGCATTTTTCCCTTCCTGCAGATAAGGCGTCACATCGTAGGTGTTGTATTTCACGTTTTTATTGTAATCAGTTGGCGAAGGAGTGAGTACCTCCTCACCTACTTTTTTGCCATTCAGATAAAGCTGGTACAAACCCAGGCCGATAATCGAAGCTGTAGCGGATTTTACTTTTTTAGAACTTTGAAATTCCTTTCTGAAATAACGTGCCGATAAACGGGAGTCGGTTTTGATGTTATCCCATGGAAAGGCCCGGTCGAAACCAATCCAGCCTTTTGGCCAGTCTTTATAATTGAGCAAGCCCATGGTCCACGAATTAGTAGCCGACCATTCGCTTTCGCCTTCAGATGTCCAAACTTTAACTTTCCAGTAGGCTTTCACACGACTGGCTAATTTTTTTCCGTTGTACTCGACATGAATAGATTCATTACTGCTTACTTTTCCTGAATTCCAGAGATCTCCATCATTTTGAACTAGTTTTTCAGTAGTTGAGGCCACTAAAATCTGATATGCTGTCTGAATCACATTTCTTTCTTTTGAAATGATTTGCCATGCCAAACGTGGTTTTAAAACATCAATGCCAAACGGATTAACCAACATCTCGCATTTCAGATTTTGCATGCTCACCTGGGCCACCAGTTTTTGGAGCGGCAAGAGTAGCAGCAGTGTGATTAGCGATATGTAGGTTTTAATGTTCATTTTTTTTGTGATTACACCGATTCAGTTAATTATTTTTTTGCCACAGATAAACACTGATCTTTCAGCAATAATTCAATAATATTTTTATCTGTGTTCATCCAATTCATCTGTGGTTAATTCTTGGTAGAAAAATCAAAATACAAAGTCATATCCAACGCTCTCGCCGGTTCTTTTTCAAAATCGTAAAATACATGTTTCATGCCCATCGGACCGGTGGTTTCTGGTTTTTGCGTTTTGGTACCGATAGCCGAAATTCCGTTCATAAAAGAAATGTCGCCGTTTGGAAAAGTCGGACTCATGTTATCGTATTCTGTGTCTTTCGATTTCTTCGGCGTAAACAGCCTTAAAAAAATATCTTCCCTATCGGTTACTACCCTGAAATTTTGTGCCTTGCCGATAAAATCGCACCAGTACAAATTGGCATAATAGCCTTTAAATTCAGGATATTGCCATGGTGGTTCTCCGGTTGCCGAATCGTTGTAATCTTTTTTCCATACGCCTAGTCGGGTACCTTTCATGCGGTTTTTCCAAACACGGTATGGTCCGCTACCTTTGTAAGTTACGCCTTTCATTTCTGTTTCGGGATAAGAAAAGTTTAAGCCAACGAAAGTGGTAAAATAAGCCGCGGGGAAATATTTTACCTGCATTTTTAACCATCCTGATGGATAAATGGTCCATTCCAGGGTGTTGTAACTTTCTTTTCTGTCAAAAGTTGAAGTGATAACCAGATTTTGGCCATCCATTCTGGTCGTGAAATTTTTAAAGTTATTTACACCTTCCTGTAAAACCGGTCCGTTGTTAAATGGGATGATTCCTTTCGTATTCTCGACCTTTTTCAGTAAACCGTTTGTTTTATCAAAGGTTAGTTGAACGCCGTTAGCAGAAACTTCGAAAGCTGTAGCCGATGTTTTGAGATCCACTTTTGATGATCCGGTAGTTAAAACCAGTTTGGCAGCATCATCTTTTGGCAGGCTGATCGGGAAACTCCACGTAAATAATTCCTTGCCGTAAACATCCTTAGCGGTTAGATACAGTGCATCGAAATTTTTCCAGTCTGCAGGAAGATTGATTTGCAATTTTCCTTTCTTTAAAGGTTTAATATCAGGTGCATTTGCTTTACCTGCTTTGAAATCGGTTTCGGAACCATCGGCTTTTAATCTTTTTAATTTCCATTCAAAACTGCATTGGTTCAGGTTGGTAAAGGCATACCTGTTTTCCAGAAGGAAAGTACCATCAAATGCAGCGGTGATTTCTTTTTTTTCGACAAATACCGGACTCCATACTTCTTTAATGGTATAAAAACTGCCCTCTTTTTCGTGGTATGGCCCTACAATGCCGTCAGGACCATGGTTACCATCAGTATCCAAAATGCCATTTTTATCGGTGCGCACTACAGCCTGATCTGCAAAATCCCAAAGAAAGCCACCTGCAGAAAGCGGGTTGTTCCACATTGCGTTCCAGTAATCTTCTATCCCGGCACCATGGCCGCCATCCCACATGCCATGCAGGAATTCTGTTGGCATTAAAATATTGTGACCATGATCGTAATTGCCGATACCATAATTATACTCGCGGTAATGTGTGGTTTCGAAGCCACCAAAAACCTCCCATGGGTGGATTAACGGGCGTTTCTGTAGATCGTTTTCAGGGAAAAGGCGATCGAGTTCCCGGTTGTGTCCACCTTCGTTTCCATTGGCCCAGAATACAATAGATGGATGATTTTCATCGGCGGCCATCATTTCTTTAAATAGTTTGGTGCCGGTGGCTGTGTTGTAGGTACCGTGCCATCCGGCGAGTTCATCCATCACGAAAAGGCCAAGCGAATCGCAAACGTCGAGAAAATGATCATCGGGCGGATAATGAGACATGCGAACGGCATTCATGTTCATTTCTTTCATTAACTGCACATCTGCAATGCTAATTTTTTTACTGGTGGTACGGCCAGATGAAGGATAAAACGAATGCCGGTTAACGCCTTTAAATTTTATTTTTGCGCTGTTGATATATACGCCATCGCGCTCACGGACTTCAATCGTTCTGAAACCTATTTTTTTGATGATAACATGAACTGGTTTACCGTCATCATATAAAGTAAAAGTAACTTTATATAGGTTTGGGAATTCTGGCGACCACAATTTTGGTTTTGGAAGTGTATAGCTAATAAAATGATTTTTATTGTCATCTGGCATAACTATAAGGTCTGGAATAAACCCAAAAACCTTTCCATTTTTATCGGTAAGTTTAGTTTCGATTCTATTATAGGAGCCAGATGCATTAACAATAGCCTCAAATCTTCCACTTGCTGATGCATTAGTTTGAACACGATTGATATGTGATTCTGGTAAAGCCTCAAGGTATACGGGACGGAAAATGCCGCCAAAAATCCAAAAATCTGCTTTGCGTTCTGCATCGTTAACCGATTCATTGTCAGAATTTTTAGCTACTTTTACTTCAAGTAAATTATCGCTACCCAACTTAAGCAGTTTAGTAATATCGTATTTAAATACATAAAACGATCCCTGATGAATTTCTCCGGCCAGCTGACCATTAATTTTGACCTCTGTATCGGTCATGGAGCCTTCAAAAACGATATTAATCTGCTTGTTTTTCCAATCAGCAGGAACATTGAATTTATACTTATAAAGCCCTTGTTCTTTGCCTTTATTTTCTTCTTTATTGAAACCGTAATTGTATTTTCCAAAACCTTGCAGCTCCCAGTTTGAAGGAACGGGAATAGTGGCCCATTTGCCTGAGTTCATGCCTTCCGTACAAAAGAACTCCCAATTTACGGTATGGTCGTTGCCCGTGCCTGATAGATATAATTTCTCTGTTTGTTGTGCCTTAGCCAGGCAAAACAGTAAAATAAAGCAAAGAAATAGTGATGACCGTTTTAACATTAATTGATTTTGAATTGCAGGGTTAATGGATTATCAGTTCGAAAGGGTAAAGCGGGCAAGCCGTTGCTATAAAAATTTCCCGAAGGGTTTTCTGACCAGTTGTAACGTACCGCTTTAGGATGCAACACCTCTTTGGCAGATACCCATACTTTTCCGGCTTTAATTTCGGCATTGGCGGGTACAAATTTCCCGTCAGCTCCGGCCAATGTAAAGCCCGCGACAGTGCCAGAATCTTTCACATTTAAATGTTCGAAATTGAGTATGGCCTGGTTCGCTTTAAAGGTAACAGCTTGATAAATTGGACCTGAAAAATCTATCTTTTGGTGATAAGTTTTAGCTAAAGCCCAAATTGCCAGGCGTCTGCCTACCTCCCATTTATAGGTTGGATGTAAATCGCCACCGTTATCGTTTAAATCGGAAGTTGAGATCATTCCCGTATTAGGCAGGCGTAAAAGCTGTTCCTGCGCTTCCCAAAATGCAGGTTCTGTATCCGCGGTTAGTACCACTTTTTCGCTTTTTTGCTTGCTGTAATCGAAAGGGGCTATTTGTACGTAATAAAAAGGAAACTCTTCCCTCCAGGCCTTGCGCCAGCTTTTTATCAGCGCTTTCATTTTATACGCATAACTTATGGTTTCATTGAGGAAACAATTCGTTTCACCCTGGTACCACAAAACACCACGAATTTTGAAATTGGTCAAAGGTTCAATCATCGGTACATAAAACTTACCAGGATCGTTGCCTATTTTTTTGTCTTTAAAATAGGCTTCATCAGCAAATGCCTTTTCCGAAATCCAGGGTTCGATAGCACTGCCCGGCACTGCAGAAGAAATTACGCCTACTGGAACACCCAATTTTTGTTGTAATTCTTTGGCAAAGAAATAACCTACAGCCGAAAAGGCGCGTAAAGCAGAATCTTCGGCCACACTCCAGCTTTTATGAATGGAATCGGGGTTGATTAAAGTTTTTCTGTTTACCAGGAAAATCCTGATCTGTTGGTTGTTGGCCTGTGTTGCTTCATTGGCCGGAAAGCCCAGTTTTTCATTTTTGGGTTTCGGGATTTTAGCCAGTTTGCGCATGGCATACTCCATGTTCGATTGACCGGAACAAAGCCATACTTCGCCAACCAAAATATTGCTCAGCTTGATGGTATTTGAACCCGAAATGAGCATACTTTGCGGTTGTGCTGATGTTTTTAAAGGATTTAAAACTACTGCCCAGTTTCCGTTATTATCTGTTAGTGTTTCTTTTTTCTGCCCCGCAAAGGTTACGGTTACGCGCTCGCCTGCTGCTGCAAAGCCCCAGATATTGATGGGTTTATCGCGTTGTAAAACCATGTTACTGGAGAGGATTTGTGGCAACAGGATTTTGGCGTTGGCGGAGAAAGAGAAAAGAGATAGGATTACAGTTATTATCGTCATTTCGAGCAAAGTGCAACGTAGCCGAGAAATCTTTTTAGTTTGCTTAAAAGATTCCTCCACTACGGTCGGAATGACGATCGCGCGGGGATGCACTGACGGGAAAACTCCCAACTCCCAACTCCAAAGTGAAAACTGCCTCATAACCCCTCCGTTTTTAAATATTTGATCAGATAAACGGCTTCTTTTTTCTCGGCCTCACCTGCGTTCTTTAAATCGTAGGTTTGATCGGCTGGGGTGTCTATATCCGGGAAACGGCGTACATTGCCTGTACGGAAAACAATGCGCGAAACATTGGCTACCGGCTGGAAAGCCAGACCAGTAAGCACATCTTTACCATTAACGGTAATCGTATAAAAACGATTTGCGGTGTTTAGTTTTAGCTTGATATCGTAGGTTTCACCAGCCTTATATTTTAAGAAATTTTTGTAGCGCGCACCAGCTTTTGCACTTAGTACACCTGCAGTATCAAAAGTTAAACGCACGGTAGCCATGCCTTTATCATCTTGCAGCTCAATTTCGAGTAAACCGAAATTATCCTGTTTAGGCGTAACCGAAAAAGAAGCGTTTAGCTTACTTGAGGCCGGAAACACACGTTCGGCTTTTGCATAATCAAAAGGATCTCTGTCTTTTAGGACTAAATTGCCATCTTCTACCTTTACCGGTGCCCAAAGCGGACTGTAAATATTCCACAAAGCCAAAGCTTTATCGGCAGGCATTTTACTGAAATCATCGTTTACATGGGTTTTAACCGTTGTGCTTATGGGTACCGGAATACCTGAAACCCAAATGTCTTCCTTATTCATGCTGTAGGTAACCCAAAGCTTCCCGTCGGCAGGTTTTCCGTTACCTTCTTCAATACCCCGAACGTATTGCGGACCATACGATTTATAATTGCCTCCATAACGCATGGGTGAGATTTCACCATTTACCAAGGAAAGGTCAGTATAATCCAAACCATTCTTACTGGTGGAGATGGCCAGTGGCCAGCGGTATTCGGATGGATTATAAACGGTTGCAAAATGGCCATCGCTGGTTTTTTGGCCCCAGATTTTGGCATTGCTGTTTACAAAACCGGGGGCACGAAATGCACTTTCAGGCCAGCTTTTACCATTGTCGGTACTGATGGCGGTTAAGGCGTTCTTCCATAGGCCCACTACGCGGCCATCGGGTAAGTGATAGTAGCAGAAGGCTTTGTATTGTTTTTGCAAAGTAATTAAAGGGTCTTTCCGATCAGCTTCTTCGTTCCATTGTTGGGTCATTAATTTATTCGCCAGCAGCTCGTTACAGGCCTCAATAAAAGCCTTGCTTTTGCTTTTGGTGTAGTATGGATATTTTGTATTCTTTTCAGAATAACCTGGGTTGTAACGGATGAAATAAATCGGTCCGTATGTACCATCTGCCTGTATTTCACGTACGACCCGGCCAATGCCATGTCCGTCATTAGGATCGTCCCTGGCATCGAAACTGATGGCGTAAAAGCCGAGCACCAGGAAAACATTTTTGCTCGAAACATAAAAACCCATTCTTTGGTGCATTACCGCATCCAGATCTTTGGCTACATCTGTACGGCCTTCTTTTGTGGTACCATCCGGAATCCTGTAAATGGGAAAAATAACATCAGGCTTGGTCCAGGCGTAGCCATCTTTTGATGATTGCAGCAGCGTTTGTCCTGGCGGGATGCTCTCGCCTACTTTATCGCTCAAATATTCTACATAAAAGCGGTTGTTCCAATAAGCCAGCATGGGTGCGTGGTTATAGGTCCAGCCAAAGTTTTCTGCCAGCTCTGGGTGCTCACGGTTTGCACGGAAGGTTTGGATGCTGTGTACACCCACTACCGGTGTTAACTGCCCGTGGTGGTAATCGGCATTAACCAGTGTTTTGCCAGTATAGCGCACGGTATCCTGTGCCTGCACAGTGGATAGTGCCAATGCAAGTAGGATAGCTAAACCAAATATCTGTTGTACTTTCATTTTAATTATGTTCTACGTCATTGCAGTTTCCGATTTTTCATCGGAACGAAGCAATCTTCCTTGCTTAATAGATTGCTTCACGCGCCCGCTCCTTGCCTTACTTCAGTTCGCAATGACGAATTATTTGTTAATCAATACCTCTTCAATCACTTTCTTTTTCGCCCAGGTATCAGATGCATTTTCATTTAAATTTATGTTCTACGTCATTGTGAGTTTCCGATTTTTCATCGGAACGAAGCAATCTTTTCTGCTCAATAGATTGCTTCATGCGTCTGCTCTTTCCCTTACTTCAGTTCGCAATGACGATTTTCTATTTCTTTTAAACCTCGCAGGTTTTTAAAACCTGCGAGGTTTATTCAATAAATCTTTAATCAATTTCTTCTCCACTTTTAAAATAGTACCATGTTTATGTCCTTCGGGTACTGAAATTTCGCTGGTTATATCTTTAAAGGTTTTAAAATCAGTAGTTTTCATGGCCGAATAGTTTTTTTGTCCATACGCGTCGAAATAAATCAGCCAGTCTTTTCCGGTTTTTACCACTGTCGGGCCTTCGGTTAGTTTAGGGCTAAAAGCTTCAGATACATTCGTATAGGGGCCTAAGGCAGAGGATCCAAAAGCAACTTTTAAATTGCGGTTAGGCCGGGTATTGTCTTTCAGAACCAGGACATAATCTTTTGCTTTACGTTTAACAATCACGGCGTCGATCACGCTAAAGCCGGGATCGAGAAATAACCTGGGCTGAGAAAAGCTTTTGAAATCTTTGGTCGTAACCGAGTACATGCGGTGGTTATTTTCCTCCTCTTCTATCCCTTTGGCAAACCGGAACGGTATGGTCGATGCCCAGATGATGACATATTCTTTATTCTCTTCATCGTAAAAAAGCTCCGGCGCCCAAACGTTCACGGTTTCAGGTTCGTTCTCCATTACCGAAATAAATTGCTGTTTACCCCAGTGAATCAGATCTTTGGAGCTGGCATAGCCAAAACCTTTATCACCTTTCCAGCTACAGGTCCAAACGAGGTGAAAAGTGCCATCAGGGCCTTGTACCATGGATGGATCACGCAGTACTTTTTGAGTTCCGACTGTTGGTTTTAAAAAGATTTTGTTGAATTCGGTCCAGTGGTACGCATCGTAACTGTACAGCAAGCGCAAGCCTTCTGTTGCCGGTTCATGGAACGAGGTAAACAAATAAGCCTGTTTACTGCAGGAAGTTAACCCGCAAAGTGCCAGGCCTAAAATGGCTAACCGTAAGGAGGATATGAACTTTAATTTTAACACTTTATTTGTTTATAGTGGTGCTGAATATTGCTATCCGGTACTTTTATTTGTTTCTTTTTCGGCATCAGATGGTAACAGCTGACGCCACGTTATAGGATCGTGATTTCGACTGAAGCGCAGCGGAACGGAGAAATCTGTTGAGAAAATCTAAAGATTTCTACACTATGGTCGTAATGACGATCTTTCTATTATATTTTATCTAAAATCAAAACCCAGTCGTTGCCGTTGGCAGCTTCGCCGGGAGGGTTAAACTCATGGATGCCTTTGTTCTCCAACTCACCAATTGGGATTGTTTTTCCGGTGCGTGGATCAAACCATGAAGCTTTTACATCATCGCCATCAATTTTACCCATTTGCACCTTAAAATTTCTTCCGGTATAGGTATAACACATGGCGAAATCTTCGCCCCTTGTTGCCAATACGCGATCATATTTTTCACCGTTGCGACCTGCGATTAACGTTTGGTCGGGTACGCGGTCGAAATAACTGCGCGAAAGCAGCAGCTTTTTTAAATACCGCATTTGGGTAGCTCCCTGTGCATTTAAAGCTGTAATCCATTGCTCTTTCGGGCCATAAGCCGGTTTTTTATCGGTAAACTTGTACATCTGCATTACCGAATTGTGGCCGTATGTATAACCAAAAGCACCCGCAAAAACCGACCAGTAACCATATCTTCTCACATCTGCAGCTGTCCAGCGTGGCTGTAAGGTATCGTGTAATCCTTGAGGAATACCCTCATAGGAGGGTTCGCCATCAATTGTTGGTTTAACGGGTTTTAACCGGTAATCGGCTTCGATGTATTTCCAGTTGTCTTCGCCATAGTGCAATTTCTCGTTCTTAGAAGTATCCTGGTCGTAACGGCGGTGGCCGGATTGTACCATATCAAAATCGCACCAGGGCGAGTTATGAAACCATTGCGAAGAAGCTGTTCTGCCACGAGGATGGAAAGTAATTAAATGATTCGGATCATTGGCCCGCAAGGTTTGACCAATGGTATTCCAAACTTTCAATCCATCAGAACCTTTAATGTCGCCACCGTTTAACCAGACGATATTCCATTTCTCACGATATCTTTTGGCTAAAAATTCAGCATATTTTTTAGCCTGCGCCTCCTTTACTTTGCCGGCTTTAACATTAGTACCCCAAACGGGTACCAATGCCATGTATAGGCCTTTTTCTGCGGCTTTATCTACAATATAATCTACATGGTCCCAGTAATCGTAGGCTACAGAATCTTTAGGGTTATTGCCCGGGGTAAGCATGGGTTTGGCTACGTCGCCATGCACTACAGATGAATCTAAATACACATTGCGCGACGGCACATCGTGCAAAACCATCACCTGGATTACGTTAAAGCCCTTCTGTTTTCGATCTTCGAGATAAGTATTGGCTTCTTCGCGGGTCAATCTGCTAAACAGCAACCAACCGGTATCGCCCAGCCAAAAGAAAGGTTTTCCGTCTCCTGTGGTTAAATACCTTCCGTTTTCAGAAACCAGCAAGCTTTTATCGCCAAAATGTGGCCTTTCCTTACAGCCGAATGCCAGCAGGTAAAGCAGGCATAAAAGGAATGTTTGAGATTTAAGCTTCATAACTAAATTTTGTTGATGATGATGAGCTCTTCGCTACTACCGGTTTTATTGATTCTCGCCACAGCATTTCCGTTTATTTTTTCTTCTTTCAGCACTTTGCCATTTTTTGGGTTCAATATTTTTACACTGAATTTTCCTGTAGCTTTACTCAGGTCTAAGCTTAATGGCTCGGTCGAAGCATTATAGAGTATATAAGTTTTTCCGGCATTTTCCAAACCATATTGTTTTACATTTTTTCCGGCCGGAAGAAAAGGTTTAGTGCCCGAGATCAGGTTTAACGTGACTTTATCGATATGACCGGCATTGGAAAGCGAGCCTCCTGCCATTAAAATGGCCCAGCCAAAATTTTCGTAATTATCCCCCGAATAGATGACTGCTTTTTCAGGGAATTTGGTTTTATATTCAGAAACAGCACGGTAAACTTCTTCAAAAGAGGTTTTCTTTGGTTTTAGAAGCCGTGCATGCTGACGCGGCGCCAGGCTTAAACCTCCTTTAGGTGCATAAGCTGTACCATCTGCCTGATAATGCCAGTATCGGATATCAATTAAATCAACTACATTGGCACGCTCCGGATCAGCCAAAATTGCGTCCTGAACATCTTTGGTAACGCTCAGGCCAATAATCGGGTGTTTCCCGGTTTCTTTTTCCCATTCTTTAATGGTATCGATCCAGAACTGCACAAAATGCAATGGACCGGTAAACTCGGCACCAATAAGCTGGATGACGCCAGAATTTCCTTCAAAATTCTCCAGGCACTTGCGGATATAGGCTTTATGAATGGCCCTGCGGTGTTCGTTACTGATATCATAGAACTGTTCGGCCATAAAAATCCGTTTATCACCTGCATAGGGAACCGGTTCCGGAAAACCTGTGCTGTTTATGTTGTTAGCCGTACGCCACGGAAAATCAGCGTAATGTGCACCTGCTTCGATAATGTTGTGCTGAAAATAATTTTCGTGGATGAGTACCAGGCCTTTCTGATCGGCCAGGTTAGCAAAGTTTTTTAAACGGTCCCAATACCAGAGGTTGTATCTGGTGATGTCGTATTTACTCAGGCCATCCCAGGCTTTGTCCTTTCCGCTACGGGCAAAAGGAAGTTCGTAAAAAGGTGCCCAAACTTCGCCGTCCATCCGGCGGATGCGTTCGTGGTCATCTCTTCTCCTGTCGTACCAGAGACCATAATTGTGATCGAGGATTTTAACCGAACCATTCTTCATCGAATCAGTGATATCATCCAGGTTATCGGTTAAACCATTGCCTTCACGCCCTGGTACAAAACGCGTAATGTGAAATTTAGTGTTTTTCAATCCATAAGGCCGGGCACTTCCATTCCACCAGGGAACTTCCTGTCTGTCGCCTAATATAATTTCATTTCCGCGGGTAATCCAGCCATTTTTAATGCTTATTACGTCAGCGGTTTGTGTGTTACTCTTCTTATAAATCCCTGAAGCGTTTAACAGCTTAGCCTGGCCTTTCTCTATAGGGATCTTATTTCTTTCGGTGGCCGAATCGATATATTCAGATAAAGTTAAAGCGGGTTTGTAGGCCAGTTTGGTCAGTTTTACTGCTACATCAACCGGTGGACTGCTTGATGCTTCTGTTTCAACCGGAAGTATAAAAGCGCTGGCATCTATACTATTGCCAACCCTGTCTTTCAATTGTGCAAAGTACAAACTGCGTGGCTGAATCTGCTCGTTCGACATATCCCAATAACCATCGCCCGAAAACTGAGCCCAGGTACCGAAAGCCCAGTTTTGAGCAGTTGGAGGCTGATAATTATCTACCCTGGCTGCGCTGCACTGCCAAAAAACACTGTTTGCGGCGCTCCATCCTGCTCCTTGCCCATCCTGACCACGGTTTAAATAACTTAAGGCCTGTCCGTCGATATTCACAATATCGAATAATACGCCCGAAGCCCAGCTATCGTAAGCTCCGCTGAAAGAAAATGGCAGGTATGCCTGGCATTGTACAAAAACATTAGGGCCTGGGGCACAGAAACCGACGGCAAAATCGTGGTAACCGTATTCTGAATATAACCTTTGGAAAAGCGTTTGTTGCCCTGTTGTTAAAAAGGTATAACGGCGCTCACCACCAATTTCGGATACAGGTGCCAACGATTTACAATCTTCAACGGTAATTCTTTTGGCGCTGGCCAGTACATTCACAGCAGAACCTGCAAAGTGTTCAAAAACCACCTGGCGTACCCAGGCATCTTCCACATTTTCGAGGCAAATGGCTGTCCAGCGGTGGTATTCGTCTTTAATATTGTCTTTATGGTAATCCGATTCAAGCTTCAGGTTCTCGATTCCCACCTGTGCGATCCGGCCATTCCATTTGTATTTGGCTACTGTTGCACCGCCATATTTAGCATCGAGTGCTGTGGTAATGGGCGCATCGAAAGTAATGGTCGATCCATTAATAGCGATAATTTTGCGATCCCAGAAAATATCTCTGGTACCCGGTTTCCAGCCCAGGGCGCTTTCACCACCGCCGAACTCAACAGTTTTCAGGGTTTCGATCCACGCGCTGGTCGATGGCCGCTGAATGGTGATTCGGTCACCCACCTTAAAGCTGCCGGTATTGGCCAGTGTAAGCCGGATGGCATTTATGGGTGCATAAATATCTGTAACAGCCACAGGTGCTTCCTGCGTTTTATCATTTTTACCCAAAACCCTGATCACACCCATGCGGTCTAAACCAGTAGCAAAAATTCTAGTACCATCGGCTCCCATACCACTACCCCTGATAATGACGCCGGAAGCTGCAATTTTTAAAGTGCCGGCAACTTCATACGTTCCTTTTTCGAGTAAAACAGCCCCTCGCAAACCATCTTTTCCGGGCTGCATGGCCGAAACCATATCAATCGCCCGCTGGATGTATGGTGTTGCATCTCCTTTAACCAAAGGAACAACGATTTTAGCTATTGCTGTCGGAATGGCTTTTTCGCCAGCCATATAACCTGCATAAGAAAAATCGGGAATGCGGTTGCCCTGAGCATCGGCTGTGTAAGCCAATTTTCCATCGTTACCTTTAAAAACGGGCTTAGGTGGTTCAACTGGCCTGGTTTTCTGGGCAAAGCATGCCGCTCCCATCAAAAACGCGACGACCAGCATCGGTACGGTTTTGAATGGCATTGATTTTAATATTTGGTTAGTTTTGGGCATTTGCGTTTTTTAAAGTATTAATCATTGCGAGGCAATGGAAATTATGGTCATCCGGATTGTAACGCAGTGAAACGGAGATCTCTCCCAGTTCAGATTTTAGCTTCGCTGAGCAATTGTGGTTCCCGGCTCCGTTGCACTGCGCCCGAAATGATTGGTAAATTGCGAGGTGAGTGGCGACACTTCCCTTCAAGCCTCTACCTTATCCGTTTATCTCAATTCCGGCCTCACTTTATTCACGTCTACCACGCTGTTTAAATATACTTCAATGTTCGAATAACCACTTTTGGTAATTTTAACGGCATCTGAAGCATCTTTAGGATTTAATCCCTGTTTAATCTCATAAGCATCAGGCATGCCATCATCGTCAGAATCTTTGTAAGGTGTACCCTTGTACTCCGGATAGCCGCCCACCTGCGAAATTTCGGTAATAATACCCAGTTTATAAGAATCACCTTTTAACCTGCGGTGTTCAAACTGGAAAGCGGAAGGTTTGGCATCAGGATGTACTTCGATTTTGCCGGTAGCCACCTGCTTTACCACGCGGGTATCAACAGGGTCGCGTTTAGGTAAGGTAGCACCCGCATTGGCCAGGACATAATCTTTAGCTTGCAAGGTTGGGATAATGCTGATTTTTGGCATCGGAAAAGGTTTTTTAGCCTTCATGGCCGGGAAATATTTACTAGCCGTTTCGAATGGCATTAAATTCCCCTTTTTATCTTCCATTTGTACGCCACCAGCCCAGTTATCACGGGTTACTTTCTCATTTCCATCGATAATATTGCCACTTACATAGGCCCTGCCGAACACCACGTAAGGCAATTTACTCCGGCCTGATTCAGGTTTTAAAATGCGGTAGCTGATCGGGTCGCCCAATTCGGTAACCGGACCAGGTTTGTAGAAGTTATTGATGATATTGTATTGTGCAGTATAATCACCACCATCAGTTGAGCGGTTGTTCCAGTTGAAAACCACGTTATTGGCAAAGTTGAAAATACCATTCCAGCCAATGGATGGGTTACGGGCACCATTATCGGCCCAAAGATTGCGTACAAAAGCGCAGTTTTCGCCACCTAAAGTACTGCCAAAAGCGTGGTTCCAGTAATCCAGCGCTTCAGAGAAGATCGAATTCTGGATAGTGATATTCACTGTGCCCAGTTTTTCTTCAATTTTACCGGTGCTGTCGTTATACATGTGGCGGTACATCGACATATTTTCATCTAATCCCCAACTGGCCGAAACGTGGTCGATCATGATGTTGCCTACCGGGTTACCACCAATGGCATCGTCGCGACGACCCACAAACGTTTCTCCTCTTCTAAAACGCATGAAACGCACAATTACATCGTGGGTATTTAGCCAAACCGATTCACCGGCTACGCAAACCCCGTCGCCGGGTGCCGTTTGACCAGCAATGGTAATATATGGTGCACGGATGATTAAAGGGGTTTTTAAGCGGATAATCCCGGCAACATTAAATACCACAATGCGGGCGCCCCCTTGCTCGCAGGCATCACGTAATGAACCCGGACCGCTATCGTTTAAATTTTTTACGACAATAACCCTTCCGCCGTGGCCGCCAAAACTATAGGCTCCACCACCTTCAGCGCCAGGGAAAGCCAAAAGTTCTGATTGTGGTAAATCAGTTGGCCGGCCCGCCCATGGAATATAAGGTTTACCTGCTGCAGCTTCCTTCGCGATAATAGGCTTGGCCTTTTCCCAGGCAATATCTGATTGATGGTAAGCTTCTTTAAGCATCGAATCGGATGATTTTTTTACATCATCAGGGATTTTAGGGTATTGCGCGAAAGCATGATTGGTGGAGAGCATTAATGCTGTTGCGAACAACAGATTTAAAAAGTTCTTTTTCATTTGTGTTTTGCCCGTTGAGGAAACTAAAGAAATGTCGCAAATATTTTTAACTTAACCTAAATGCCAGGTTAATTTTTTTAAAAAATTGCGGCTTTATCTTTTGCTAATCCTATGATTGTATTTTGGTTAGAAAGTATATAATGTTTCAAATTTGCATGCTGTATGGCCTTGTTTTCGGTATAATTTTAGCGAAATTTTGTATCATGTTACCAAAAGGTGAAATGACCCGCCAGTCCGTCAAATTACATCCGTTCAATCCAGTTACAAGATAGCAATAAAATTCATATATAAATGTAACATTCTTAAGTGAAAAAAAAGGAAACAAATTAATGTTTCCTTTTTTCAAACCAAATATAGCAAAACAGAGCGGTGAGCAAACCGCCCCTAAAGAGATTGTGAATGATTATTGAAGTGGATCAAACGGGCCACCCCATGTATTGTTTTGTTGCAAATTAACGTTGTTGTTGATTGCAGCAGTTGGAATGCCATAGAAATAATTACCCGACTGGAAATTAATGTTTTGGTTATCAAGCGCTTTTAAACTTAACGTAAAGCTTGAAGTGTATAGAGCGTCTAATGAATTTGATGCAGAGGCCTCCCTGTTTGAAGCAATATAATCCGTTGCCAGCGTTCCGCTTCTTTTTAGCTGTATGACAAGTGCATTTCTTTTCATTCCATTAAGGGTTGATTCAAGTAGTTTCCTCCTTCTCAGATCAAAAAATCTTTTACCTTCAAATGCAAATTCAACCTGTCTTTCTTTCATAATGGCAGCAACCAGATCGCTACGTGACATGCCAGCGTCTAAGCCGTACAGTCCATCAGCCCCAGCCTCAATGCCTGCTCTTTTTCTAATGGCGATCAAATTAACATATGGTTCATCCGCAATGCCTGATTTATTCAATTCTGCCGCACTTTCTGCCAGATTCAACAGCACTTCTGCATAACGGATTTCAATCCAATCGGTACCGATGAATGTACTTGGCGAAGCTTTGGTTTCATCTACTCCTTTACGTAGATAGAAGCCAGTGTTACTCGCTGCAGTTGCTTCTGTCGTTTTATTGGTGGTACCTGTAGCTGCGCTGTAATAATAATACGTCCATAAGCGTGCGCCATTCATGACATTACCCCAGGTTGCCCCATTATAAGCAATAGTGGCGTAAAATCTTGGGTCTCTGTTTTTATAGAAGGTAGACATGGCATACGGATATTTTGTTGATGCGCCAGGTCCGCTAGCCGGCTTGCCATCCAGCATCGGAAAAGCTAAACTCATTTCGTAGCTAGGTGTAAATGAGCCGCTTCCTGAAACAGATCTTGGTCTGGCACTATTATCGAATGAATTATTATTAGCATTGATATCAACAGATGATGTATTGAATCCTGTTACCAATACTGCTTCTGGATTTGCCGGGCCACCGTTCGAAGTTCCCCCTTCGGTTGTCCACATGGTGTAGTCGAATTTAGGATAAAGTCCAAAACCATTCGCAGATAATATGGTTACGGCAGTCTTATTTGCATCGTAGGCTGCCTGCCATCTGGCCACATCGTTATTGGGATTAAACTGCGGGCTGGCATAAGTTAGCAATACCCTACCCATAAAAGCAGCAGCTGCACCTGAAGTAATTCTACCATAATCGGCTTGTTTAGGCCATTTTGCTGGTAAATATTTTACACATGAATCCAGATCGCTTTTAATCTGTGCAAATACTTCGCTGGTTTTAGCACGAGGTGTTAGGGCCAGTTGTTTTGCCTCATCGCCAACGGCGTTAAGCGGCACCAGGATCAAGGGTACCCCTCCGTATAGTTTAACGAGTTCGAAATATCGATATGCTCTCCAGAAATAGGCCTGGGCTGCAAACCGACGTTTCACGGCTATATCTAGTGTACCTGCATTCAGATCTCTCAGGAAAGTATTAATTGTCCGGATTTTTCCGTAACTGTTATTGTTGGCATTGGCTACCCCTAAATCGGTAACACTTTCTATGGTAGCGGTCCCTAATACAAAAACGTTACTTCCCTGCCCTTCTTCTGTGAGGTTATATGTTCCGGCTGAGTGAATGGAACCACCGGTACTACCGAACCAACCTGGTTGGTTTTGACTATATAAATAATCAACATTTAACTTTACCGTGGTTGAATCATTAAATACCTGCTCTGCGGTAAAATTTCCCAAATCAGATTTTTCCAGAACTTTTTTGCAGTTTGTTAGCGAAATTACGGCTAAACTCAATGCAGTTATAACGAATATCTTTTTCATCTTAATACGTATTAAAAGCCAATATTTAAACCGAACGACCAAGTTTTTAGTGTTGGATAACTATATAAAGCTGTTTGCAGATCTCTGTATTTACCAGGATATGGATTAATAAATTGGATTGGATTGGTAGCTACGGTGAAAACCCTTGCGCTAGACATACCTATTTTATTGGCGATTCTGGTTGGTATGTTATAACTTAAGTTCAAGCTGGTGATGTTAAAACTCGTCGCTTTGACTAACCAGAAATCAGACGTTACTTCAAAATTTGTTCTGAAAAAAGGGTTAGGGTAAGCTGCATCCGTGTTTGTTGGTGTCCAGTGATCTACCCAATAAACAGGTCGGTTGTTGTAAATAGATGCACCTGTTGCAGAGCTGGATTGATTTGCTGGTTTTAAACCATCAATTGATGTCCAACCGCCCCATGAAAGCCCCATAATCACGTTTAAAACCAAACCTTTATACCCAACATTCCAGTTTAGCCCCAGCGCGTTGTGGTTACTTTGCCTGTTTGTAATAAAAGACTGATCTTTTTTATCGGTACTGATTATCCCGTCGCCATTTACATCTTCGTAATTGATCATGCCTGGCTGTAAGGCTTGTCCAAATATTTTAACATTGGCTGCTCCTCCTGCTGCTGCTGCACGTTGTGCTATAATTGCATCAGCTTCGGCCTGGGTTCTGATAATACCTAGTGACTTGTAACCAAATATCCCTAAATCAGAAGATCTTCCGGTAACATCTTCAACAGTACCCACAATTGCTGCAGATTGATCTACTTTTAACATTTTATTATCCATCCAGGTATAAAATGGACTAAAGCTGTAGCTAAAATCTTTACCAATATTGTCTTTCCAGGTTAACGAGAACTCCCAGCCAAAGGTATTGGCATTAGTATAGTTCTCTGTTGGTGTATTTGCGCCAATGGTTGCCGGAACAGATGAACTTAATGTGGTTAAAATATCTGTACCGTGATTCCAGTAATACTCTCCGGTGAATGATAAGCGATTTTTCAGGAAAGCCATATCTACACCGTATGATGTTTTAAACTCTTTGTTCCAGGTTACGTCGGCATTTGGAATCGCCAGATTTGGTTTAATGGCAATTGTCCGGTTATCGTTTCCATTAAACACGGCCCCTCCAGAACTTCCGGTGCCCAGATTATAGTTGGCTAAATATTGATAAGCTTTTGTATTATCAACACCAGATAAACCAAATGAGGCCCTGAACTTTAACAGGTCTAACCATTTCAGGTTATTTGCAATAAAGGACTCTTTTGAGGCTACCCAACCAACCGACGCGGCAGGGAAATTACCCCAGTTTTTGCCCGGTGCAAACCTTGAGCTTCCATCTCTTCTGAAGATCGCCTGAAAAAGGTATTTCTGATCGTAATCGTAATTGAACCGGGAGATAATCGATTGAAAGCCAAAAGTACTTACTGTTGCGGATTGGTTTGAATTTGACGTACCAACAGCGAAAGATTGATAATCTAAAGCGCCTGCCACTAAGCCTGTTGCCTCTGCATTAACACCTTCACTGTTTTGTTCCCGTTGCTCAAATAAAGCCAGCGCGGAGATATTATGCTTTCCAAATGACCGGTTGTAGTTAAAACCTCCGTTTATCTGATAGCTATCTGCAAAGACTGGTGTTAAACGAACTTTGTCCCCGTTCAATACATTGAATGTACCGGTTAAATTTCCTCCCGGAATATGGTTGTTGGCACCTAACCCGGCATATTTATAATAAACAAATGAGGTACCGAATTGCTTGTTGTTGGCTGCATTTAGATTTTTATTAAATGTTGCAGTGGCTGTCAATCCTTTAATACCGGGAATTTCATAAGTAACTTTAGCCAGGATATTTGTTGATGTATTGGTACCACCGGTATAGTTATTTGAGTTTTGGATCTGGAAAAAGTTGATATTATCGTTACCACCGGTATTGCTTCCTCCAATAACTACGGGATTACCATTGATAAAATATTCTTGCCATGGCTGAACATTCTGTAGTGATGCGGCATCATTGTCCAGATTTTCTGAAGTGCTGGTTAGTTTATACCAGTAACTTCTGGAATAGCCAACATTTGCGTTTAACGATAATGAGGTAACCAAACCTTTGGCAGGTTTTGCATCAACTGATGCTCTTAAGCCATATTTGTGTGAATTAATTCCTTTAAAGTTACTGTTCTGATTAACGAAGTCGCCGCCAATAAAATAGGTTACTTTATCTGTACCGCCACTAATATTTGCTGCTGTTCTCCAAACATAAGCTGGTTTAAAAGCATCGCCAAAGTAATCGTGACTATTGTTGGCAAAATATTCTAATTCATCCGGGGTGTACCAGGCAGCAGTTCTTGAGCTCGCCGGAACACCAGCGGTTACCAGATAGCCATCAGCGTTAATGTATTTATCTACCGGTACACCTGGTACGGTTTGGATATATGCTGATGCATTGGTGTAATCGTTAGAAAATGTACCCAATTGCAAAGAATTCATCATTTTAGGCATAATCGTCGCAGTAGAAATGCCCAGTGAATTGCTTATATTAAATTTGGGCGCGCCGATTTTTCCTTTTTTGGTTCTGATCATCACTACACCGTTAGCACCTTGAATACCAAAAATGGCTGCTTCCGCATCTTTTAATACGGTTACGCTTTCTACCTCGTTAATGTCAAGGTTGTCGAAATCTGCTTGTGTCCTGATGATATCATCAATCACAAATAATGGATTGGTTCCTTGTCCGCCATCTTTAGCAAATACCACTGGATTACGGATTGTGATCGTGGTGCCCTGTCCTGGTCTTTGTGCGCCACCGGAAACACTTAAACCCGGCGTAGTACCCTTTAATGCTGATGTAATGTTCAAAGCCGGAATATCCTCAACAGCCTTTAGGTTAGGGGTAGAAACGGATCCCGTTAGCGAGGTTTTCTTTTGTGTACCATAACCTACTACAACCACATCGTCTAAACCCTTATTATCCGCAACAAGCTTTACGTTGATATTGTTCTGGCTGCCTACGGTAATAAGCTGTCTGACGTAACCGATATAGGAAAACACCAATACATCTGTATTGTTTCTCACCTGAATGGTATAAACGCCATCTGCATTGGTACTGACATTGCTTGGCATACCTTTAATGCTGACGTTAACCCCTGGTATACCGCTCCCATCTGATTGATCAACAACCTTACCGGTAACCTTTCGCTCCTGGGCAAAAAGTATTGTACTTGCCACCAGCATCAGTAGCAAAGGCAAAGAAATTTTGCGTAAAAATTTTAAGTTCATATTGTTATTTGGTTAGTTTTGAAGTTATTTAAATGGTTGCATTGCTCCACTTAACGTTCAGCTATTTTAATCAGGCATGTTGCTAAAATGCCGCTATTAAAAGCTTAAAAAGGTTCTTTATTTATGATTTAAAAAAAAATAGGTTAATCGGCGTTTATCGAAAATCATGCGACAAAACATAGCGTAATCTGGCTCATGTATAGTTAATCTGTGTGAATGTTTTGGTTAGAAAGTAGTAATTCAAACTGCAATTAAAGTATCGATATTCCAGCTAGCTTTATTGACTGAATATTGTATGATCTAATTTATATGAAATCAAAAATACCAGCTATTATATCTTTTAATAATTGACATTACAAGGTACTAATAAAATTCATATATAAATGCAATATTCTTGAATAAAAAATGTTAAAAAAAATTCACGCATTAAAACCAATGGGAATTAATTGCCATCAGCTTTTGCCTTGCGCCTTTTTTCCCATTCAATACCTTCTTTTTTCAGGTCGTAACCGGCAGCAGAAAGGTAATTGTTGATGCGGCCTTTATACTTACCGAACCAGGCATGTTTTTTATCTGATGATTCTGCATCCATTGCACGTTCCCGCGCCTCAGTTAACCAAACTAAAATTTGCTTTTTCTGCTCATCGGTTAAAGTGAGTATTTCTTCCTGGTAAGCTTTATAAGTAAGCGGCAGTACGCCGTAAGTCATACCGTTTTTCACCCCTTCAATTTGCTCATTATTGAGATGGGCGTTCAATTTGCTGATGTATTTTTTGTGCAGTTTAGCCAGCGATTCTTCTACCGCACGGTTCTGCTTAGCTAAAGCCGAATCGCGAAATACCTTATTATCTTTATTTTTCTCCTTAATATCTTTCGCCCCGAGGTCTCTGGCGGTATAAATATCGTTCAGGTTACTGTACTGATCTCTGATGATATTGGTAACCTTTTCAGCTTTTTTGCTATCGCTGATACCAAGGGTATTTACAATTTTAGCAGCACGCTCAGTAATGGTTTTGGTATAGGCGGCCTGATCTGCAAGGGCCTTATCCTGGGCAAAAACTGCCGTTGAAACGGAGAACGTTAAGAACAGGGCTAAAATTTGTGATTTCATTTTTTTATATCTTTAATTAGAATTTCTTTTTTTTCCAAGGTTGACATCTCCACAAAAGTGCACTTTTATGCCCAGTTCATCCATAGCCGCTACTTTAATTCTGCAGGCTTCATGTGCACCGGCTTCGTAACTGGTATATACCACCTGAATGTGGTTGGCCTGGTGGCGTGCCATTAACTGATCGCGGTTGACCCCTTTTAAAATGGCATGCATAATAGGCCACTCGGGTGTGGTTCCCTCCCATCTTCTTTTGGTTTCAGCTGCAGGTAAAGAGACTACTTCGCCCACTCCTAAATCGCAGTGCAGTTCATTATGCTTTATATATACGCGGCTCCAGACGATGAAACCGGGCTTACTAATGCCTTTTAATGATCCACCGCCCAAACGGAAATACATGGCTGGCTGTCTGTCGCTGCTTGCTCCGGCGTAACCATCAATGAAATGTGCGGCTGGCGCCGCGCCTGAAATGAGAAAGAGCCAAACAAAGCCGTCAATTTCGCCTCCTTTATAATGTTCGCCCCAACGGATATCATGCAGGGTATTTTCTCCGCTCATGCCGAGTTCATTCCAGAGTTGATAAGTGAGCAGAGCATCCAAACCGGCACATTCATCAACTTCGTTAAAATGTGGTAAAGCCTTTTTGGCATACAGTTCTTTGCCGTTTAAGCCATATACCGGTGGACGGTCTTCGTTATTGAGCAAACCTTCCACCAAATCGCTGGCCACGGTCAAATCTTTTAAACCCTGCTGGTATTGGATACCGATGGTGTCGCAGCTAAACTCGTCGGCAATGCGGAGTGCTGCAATATACATGCGGCATTGCTCAAGTGTTTGTCTTCTTGTCAATTGTGTAGCCTCGTCAGTACCCCAGTTAAAGGTCATTCCTTTTTGCAACAGCCAATCTAAAACACCTTCAGCTTCCTGATCGGTTACCTGTAACATGGCGGCATATAAAGCCGATTGACTGAGCCGCTCTTTAAAGAAACCGGTGCGGTGCAGCAGTTCATCGGGTATGATAGCATTGTACATACCCATGCATCCTTCGTCAAACACGCCCATTATTACTTTTCGTTCTTTCAGACTTCTGGCAAAGTCCCGACCTTTTCTATCGTCGCTTAAAGGGATTTTATTTAGCGCGAAACTTTTAACGTGACTTTGATCATAACTGATTTTACCGGTAGAAAGCCATTCCCGCAATCCGTCGATAAAAAAATCGTCTGTAAAATTTTCACTCCACATCGTACTGTAGGGGATTTGTGCTTTGGTTAAACAACCGTTTAAATTTAACATGCCTACCAGTCCGGGCCACTGTCCGCTCCAGTTGGCGAGGGTAAGTATCGGACCGCGGTGCGTGGTTAATCCGGCTAATACGTGATGAGAATACTGCCAAACGCTCTCTGCAACGATTAAAGGCTGCCCGGGGTCAATACTCCTGAAGATATCCATACCCATTCTTTGCGAATCGATGAAACCGTGTTTTTTAACCGGATCATAAGCGTGTGCCCGTTTAACCTTCCTGCCAAGCTGCTCGATTGCTGCAGTTAATTTTTGCTCCATTTCGGCTTGCGCTGCCCAGCAACTTTGGTTTGCCGAAAGGCGTAAATCTCCACTGGAAACGATAAGAATTTCGTTTGATTGATCTGGTCTCATATTTTATTAATGAACATAAAATTTACAGGAAAATAATATGTTCTTTATTAATTTGGTTATGCCATACGGCTCTTATACAAAACTCTGCAATGAAATACAGCATTTTATCATGCTTTTTATCAACTTAATATAGGATATTATCATTTAAGTGCCTAAATTGGGCGTTTGTAATTGATGCCCTTATCGGCATTGGATGGCAATCCTAACCAAATGTTTTTATTAGAATCATGAAACCTCATTTTCATAAAGTACCCATTACCTTGCAAAGTTCTTTTAGTATCCGTCATGATATTAAACCCGATTTCGGCAATATCTGGCATTACCATCCGGAGCTTGAACTGCATTATGTAATTAAAGGTGAAGGTGTACGTTTTATCGGCGATAACATCAGTAATTTTGTACCGGATGAAATGGTTTTGCTGGGCGAAAACCTGCCACATACCTGGCGTTGTAAAGATGAGTATTTTCAGGGCAACCCCGATTTAACTACCGAGGCGATGGTGATTCATTTTCTGCCTGATTGCCTGGGGAAGTATATGCTCACTTTGCCGGAGGCTTACCTGATTCCGAAGTTATTTGAGAAAGCAAAAAGCGGCATGGTAATTAATGGTAAAGCTAAAGACAAACTGATTGATTTAATGCGTGCCGCAGTTGATGCCACCAACCTTGACCGGATTATTATTTTGCTCTCCATTTTAAAAACGCTGGCCGAAACGGATGAATACTCGACCATTGTAACAAGCAAAAACACCTTTTACCAAAGCAATGAATCTGAAACCCTGCGGATTAACAAAATCTGCAATTATACCTTAAGTAATTATAAAAAAGAAATTACATTGGAAGAAGTAGCTTCTTTAAGCAATTTGAGTGTAACCTCTTTTTGCCGTTATTTTAAGCTGATGACGAAAAAGACATTCTACGATTTTCTGATCGAGATCAGGGTGAGCCACGCCTGTCGTTTTCTGATTGAAAATAAGTTGCCTACTGAAATGATCTGTTTTGATTGTGGCTTTAATAACGTTTCCAATTTTTACCGACATTTTAAAAAGGTAACGGGAATGACGCCGCTGGATTATAAGCGTAAGTATTTGAATTGATTCTTTAAGACCTTACAGGTTTTTAAAACCTGTAAGGTCTTAATAGAAAATGTCAGATGGTAACATCTGACACCACACCAAAAAACCTATAAGGTTTATGGTTTATATAAAAACTTCAATATTTAACTCGCTTCTTAAGGCAGTATAATCATCAAACAATTTTTCTACTTCTTTAACTACATCGGACGTAAATGCGCCCACATTTCTCCGTGTAAAAGTTGAAATGTTTAAACCGCGTTTCTGCAGAAAATATTTGGAAACTACGGGGTAAACGTTGTGCATCACGTCCATATTATCCGTCAGGAAATTTTGCACAGCAGCTACATCATCTTTTAAATGGCTATCGTTGTAATGGTCGCAAAGCCAAACAATTAACTCCGGAAAATAATTGCCCTGAATGCAGGATAATCCTGAAGTACCTGCTTTTAAGGATTCTACGGCATGCACCATATAAGCATCATATAAGCCAAATGCATGACCATCAGTGAGTTTAAGTTTTTCTTTAATCTGAGTAAGATCAAGGCTGGTATCTTTATGGTAAATTACCCTTCCTGTTGCTACAAAATCAGCCAGTTGCTGTGATTTTAATACTCTTTTGTAGGGTACCGGACATTCGTAGAAACCCATCGGAATTTCATCCGTTTGATGCAGCAGCTCGAACACGCGGCAGTTAAATATTTCATCGCTTTCCCCCTCATTGGCCAATAAACTGGTAATGGCAATAACGGCCTCAACGCCGGTATCGCTTACTGCTTTCACAAAGTCGGCCTGTTTGGAAATGGCCCCACCAAAGGTACCGGTAGCCACAACCGGTACCGCCCCGTTTACAACTTTAATAACATGTTTGATGACCTGGATGCGCTCTTTATCTGTTAATTCGAACATTTCGCTCGAAAGGCAATTGGCAAATAAACCCGATGATCCGGCCTGCAAATAAATCTCTGTAAGCTGAGTAAGTGCCGGATAATCGATATTTCCATTGCTTAAGAAAGGCGTAAGCATTACCGGGATGAACCCTTTTTGTGAGTTTTCCATTATATTGTGTTCTGATACATTGTTCTAAATAATTGCCAGATTGAACCTTCCGGATTTAACTGACGGTTTTGATTTTTCTGTTTTTAATTTTCGTCAGGAAAAGTCCTGTTAAAAAAATGGTTAAGGTACCAGTTACAATAATCATGTTTTTATGCAACGGATTTCTAAAAGCTTCATATTCCGGAGGCAGAAGAGAAGAAAATGTCATCCATATAATTACGGCAATACCGATAATAGTTGCGGTTATGGCTTCGTGGTTTTTGGTTTGCCGGCTTATAATGCCCAATAAAAACAAACCCAGCATGCCGGCGGCGAATATGCCCGAAAGCTCCCACCATACATCCAATATACTTTTTACCCCAATCATGGCAAT
Source organism: Pedobacter suwonensis (assembly GCF_007833675.1). Taxonomy (NCBI): domain Bacteria; kingdom Pseudomonadati; phylum Bacteroidota; class Sphingobacteriia; order Sphingobacteriales; family Sphingobacteriaceae; genus Pedobacter; species Pedobacter suwonensis. Next base: position 274,425 of record NZ_CP031708.1, read on the forward strand.
GCCCGCAATCATGCCGAGTAAACCAAAAGCTACTGTTGCGATGTGCAGCAGTGATAAATTCTGCCTTTCATTGATTTCGGGTTTAAAATACCGCTTGTAAATATCGACCGAAAAAACAGTTGCCGAAGCGTTCATTCCGGAGCTGATGGTGCTCATAGCGGCCGATAAGATGGCTGAAACAATCAGTCCCACTAAGCCCACCGGTATTTTGGTCACCATAAAATGCGGCATAATTTTATCGCCGTAATCTGCCGGTTGTAAAGCGTTCTGTACTTTTAAAACCTCAGTTGCAGCAGCATGCAAAGGCAATCGCTCTACCGCTACCTGGTGTTTGATCGATTGTACCAGTTCAGGATTAATTTCGTAGTAGGCAAATAAGCAAGATCCTATAATAAAGAAAAGTAAGGATGCCGGAATATATAACCATACACATAACCAGATTGATTTAGAGGCTGCCCGGCTTGATGAAGCGGTATGGTAGCGCTGTATATAATTCTGATCCATACCAAAATTATTCAGGTTGATGAAAAAGCCATAAAGCAAAACTACCCAAAAAGATGAGCTGATAAAATCAGGTTTAAAGCTCCCTAGACTAAATTTATCGGCGGCTCTGCCTATCTCTGCTATTTTCGCTACTCCGCCGGGCATATTGCTGATCACGAGATAAAGGATGAGTAAAGCACCAAATGTTTTTACGATGGCCTGTACCACTTCTGTCCATATTACCGCTTCAATTCCTCCTAAAACAGTATAAACAATGATGCAGATGCCCATTACAATCATAATCATTTGCATGGAATAGCCGGTTAAAGCCTGTAAACTCAAAGCGATGCCGAAAAAGATGGAACCCATCCTTGCCAGTTGCGTAAGCAGGAAGCAAACGACAGCATATACCCTTGCCCAGGCACCAAAGCGCTTTTCTAGATGGGTATAGGCCGATATTTCACCTGTATTTCTGTAAAATGGCACAAAGTATTTAGAAGCTACCCACGCGGCCAGTGGCATTGAGATACTAAATACAAAAGCATTCCAGTTACCACCGAAAGCTTTTCCGGGTACACCCAAAAAAGTATTGCTGCTTAAGAACGTTGCATAAATAGATAAACCTATTGCCCATCCGGGAATGAGGCCCGAAGCTTTTGTAAATTGCTCGGAATTCTTATTTTTACTGGAAAAATAAACACCAACCAGTATCATTCCAACCAAATAAATGGCGATAATCGCAAGATCGAATATAGGCAGACCCTTCATTATTGGTTGGCTCGTTTATTAATTTGGTTAAAACAAATATGCATTTCTAAAAAACAGTATTCATATAAGATTTTGGCTACATATTGTACCATCTTATCTTATTGAACATCCAAAGCATCAATACTCATTCCTTTGGTTTCGATGGCAGTAATTCTTAGCTGATAGGCACCTGCGTTAATCATACTACCGGTACTGGTGCTGAAATAGTTCCATTTACCTGTCTTGGTTGGTGCAAATTCTGCCTGTTCTGTTTTCATCAAAGTACCATCAGCTGATAAAAGTTCCAGTTTAGCTTTGAGATTTTGCTCAAAAGGGTTGTGATATTTAATGGTTAACGAATAGTTATCGGCAACACCTACGGCGAAATTCCAGGTTAGAACGGCATCTGTATTGGCTTTAAAAGTAACGCGCTCCTTGCCCATCAACTCTTCTTTTACAATGTGGTTACCTTTTAAAATCGCATCGGTAGCCTTGTAGGTGGCGGTATTTTTTAAATCGTAAGCAGGTTGTAAATGCGTAACCGGTAAAACGAAAACATTTGCCGTGCGGCTATCAAAAATGATCCGCTCGCTTGGGTTAAGCCTTTTACGGTACAGCCGGAAGCTTTCTGCGTTGCTGTTGGCCAAAGCGGTTTTAGTATCTTCAAAACCTGTTGGCACATGACTGTTGGGGTTTAATGCAACAAAGGTATCTGCTGTGTCCGTCGCGGTAAATTCAATGCCCTCCTGCCCGCGCGAAGCTTTAAGCCATTCGGAACCAAATATGCTGGAAGGCAGGCTGGTAAAGTTTGTTTTTTCTCCAATAAATTGTGCTTCTCCAATGTCCAGCCAGTTATGTACTTCTGCATTTTTAATTTTGGTTAGAAGCGATTGGCTTGCGGGTGCAGGCTTAATATTTTGATTCGAACTGGCTATGGCAATGGCCGAAATTACTGCCTGTCCAACTTTTATTTCCGGAAAATGAATCGTTAAAGCACCACCCTTTACAGTCGTTTTGATGGTTTTCCTTAACAATGTATTGCTCCCGACTTCTTTCCAGATATCTAAATCTTTAATCACGGTTTTGCCATTGAAAGCCACATCGAATAAGCGCATGCCTTCCGTGTCTAAGCCACCACCTATGCCCAACCAGGGTTCTATAAAATAAAGTTCTACCAAATATTCGCCATCTGGCAAAGGAAAATGGTATTTCAGCTGGTCCCGGCCATACCTGAAAGTCTGAAATAACTTCCAATCGGTTGTGCCTGCAATGGGTTGAAAAGTACGGCGCTGACTGGCAAAAAAAACAGGTATACCCGGAAAATCTTTTGTCCAGGAGCTCGAACCAAAACAATTTTTCGATGTTAAGTTCCTGTCTGCCAACCATCGATTCCCGTAGGTATCAGTATAATCATCGCCACCACAATTTAAGCGGTAAACATAGTGGTAGCTTTTTTCAGGAGCTATTATTTTTTGATCGGTAACCAGTTGATTGAAATCAGGGCTTTGCGGTAGATTTTGCAAAACAAGCTGATCTTTTGCAACCGCTTTCCCATTAACGTAACCTATCGCATACAATACATTATATTTGATATTGGGTTTGTTCCACTGAAAATGCGTGCCGGTTACACCTCGCTTCTTTTTGCCAAGCGATTGACTGCTAATATCGTTAAAAAGCGCTACTTCATCACAATTGGAATATACCACCACACTATCTTTTATCCCGGGCCTGCTCCAGCGGTTTGGCCAGGTATGCGATACGATGTATACCATCGGTTGTGTTGCTTTTGGCGCATAGTTAGCCCTGAACATGTAAAAAACATCGGTAGGTTCTTCCCATGGCGTAAACATGCCTTTATAATTTACAGGGCCAACCCGGTCTAAATCCCGAAGTCCCTCGCCTCCCTGAACGCGACCCGGATTATCATGCGAGCTATACAGCCAGAAAAAATGCCCTGCAGTTTTATCCTTTACCGATTCGGCCAAACGCACTTTGGTTTCCATCAGGTCGGTCATTTTGTTTTCGGTATAACCCTTTCCTGCCGCATCAACATCGTGCAGATCGATGGTTCGCCAGGCGCCGTATTCGCCTACCAAAACCTGTCTTTGCAGGTCTTCGCCATAAGTTAAGGGGTTGCCGCCATAGGTGCCTGTCCAGTTTTGGGGAACATCCCAATCGGTGCCTTTGCCGCCATTACAAGTGGTTACTTTTCTTTGTGACGATGCGGTTGGGTCGAGTTTACGGATTAATTCGGTGCACTCCCGGGCGAAATCTTCAGGCAAAGTGCTTTCGTTTTCCAATCCCCATAAAACCACCGCCGGACTATTTCGTCTTTCTTTTACCCAATCGGTTAAAAGGGCTTTGAAGTTTTTTCTAAATTCAGGGGTATCGTACCAGATGTGTGCAGCCATTTGTGTCCAGCATAAGATCCCTTCCCTATCCCAATAATTAGAATACAACAGGTTGTGTGGCTGGTGTGCATCGCGGAAGGCATTAAAACCTGCAGCTTTAATCTGCATCACACGCGAACGGATTTGGGCATTGCTGAAAGCATGGCTCTGGCCGATTAAATGTTCGTATTCGGCTATCCCATTGATAAATACAGGTTTTCCGTTTAACAAAAATACTTTCTGATTGGCCTGTTCCCCGATTGGCCAGCTAATCCAGCGGATACCGTAAGGTGTTTGCTGTTCATCGAGCACATTTCCATTTTCAATGAGGGTGGTTCTAAGCGTGTAGAGATATGGGTTTTCCAGCGACCATAATTTCGGATTACTTATAGTAGCCGTCTTCTGTACTACATTAATTTCTTTCCCCGGACCAAGATGAATGGTACTGCTCAAGGTTTGTATTATTTTTCCATTTGCTTCTGTGAGCTGACTGATCAGGTTAAGCGATTTTCCTTTTGAGCCATAGTTTTTAAGACTTGTAGTGAAATTTAAAACAGCAGCCTTTTCTGAAATTTTATTATCGTTCCAGATGTGAATACCAAAAGGTTCTACGCGAACTTCATTGGTAACGATGAGGTGAACAGGCCTGAAAATTCCCATAGGTTGCGAGCCTTCCGAAAAGCCACGTTCAGTAGAACAACCGCCATCAACCCAGGGTAAATCCTGAATGTTGGCCGGGTGATCGGCCCTCACTGCCAGTATATTTTCAACGTTGTTCAGTTTAATCGCCGTTGTAATGTCGAGTGTAAAGGTAGTTCTGCCACCTGCATGGTAGCCTACCTTCTGACCATTTAGCCAAACTGTTGCATAAGAGCCTACTCCTTCAAAATACAAAAAGAAACGTTTTCCAGCCTTGATTTCATTTGTTTTAAAACTCTTTCGATACCAGGCATAACCGTGTTTGTTACCGTGCAACCTGCGTTGGTAGCCCTCGTATTGATCCCAGTTATGCGGTACATTTACACTTTTCCAGTTTTTAGGATGATAAGTGGCTGCCTGAAAACCCTCAAAGGCATTTATACTTTTCTCATCGGCAACAGTAAGCCAACTGTTATTTAAAGAAATAGTCTTCCGGATCTGAGCATTAACGAAATTTATACTGCATAATGCCAGCAACAATAAGGTGAAGAAATGCTTTGAAGTATAGGTTCTTGGTTCGTGCTGACATGAACCAAGGCTTTTGAATATGGGGATTACTTCCTTGTCCGAGATACGTGTCTCCACGGACCTTTTACCATTAAAAATATTATCAAAACAATTCATCAACCAACTCATCATTTCAAATTTCCGTTCAGTTTATAAGTTTCGCCTGCTTTGGTGTGCAGTTCTACCACTAAATTTTTATAATGCAACGTGCAATCTCCACCGGTTTTAGATTTCAGTGTAAATGAAGTTAATGTACCTTTATCCCAACTCAAATCTACTTCGAAACCACCTCTGGCCTGTAAACCTCTGATGTTGCCAGTAGGCATCGCTGTTGGCAAAGCCGGTAGAATATCCAGATAGCCCTGATGGCTTTGCAGGATCATCTCAGCTATTCCGGCAGATCCCCCGAAATTGCCATCAATCTGAAACGGCGGATGTGCGTCGAAAAGATTTAAGTAAGATCCGGCTCCGTTATTGGCTGGTTTCATCAACATCTTTACCAGTTTCATGGCATGATCGCCATCCTTAAACCGGGCCCAGAAATTTATTTTCCAGGCCAAACTCCAGCCCGTGGCATCATCTCCACGATACAGCAATGATTGTTTTGCTGCCTGCATTATTTTGGCATCGGCATCCCAGGTAATGTCGCTGCCGGGATAAACGCCCCACAAATGTGAAACATGACGGTGTTTGTTGGTTGTATCGTCTTCATCGGTTAGCCACTCCTGCAACTGGCCATATTTACCAATTTGATTTGGTGCCAGTTGTTTCAACTTTTCCTGCAGTATTTTTTTGAAATCTGTATCGGTATGGAGTACATCGGCAGCGGCAATACAGTTCTTAAACAGTGAGCGGATAATCTGGTGATCCATAGTTGGCCCGGCTACCAAACCTCCATTTTCGGGTGAGTTAGACGGTGTACTGATTAACCAACCTGTTTTAGGATCTTTTATCAGAAAATCTACAAAGAACAGCGCAGCCTGTCTCATTGAAGGGTAAGCTTCTTTTTCGAGGAATTTCAGGTCATGGCTAAACTGGTAATGCTCCCATAAATGCTGGCATAACCAGGCTGCGCCGCTTACCCAGATGCCATGATCAGCAGCGTTTATAGGGGCGGTTCCATTCCATAAATCGGTGTTATGGTGTAGCACCCAGCCCCTTGCATTGTAATATGCTTTGGCCGTTTCGCCACCGGCTTTTCTTAAACCTTTAATTTTCCGGAATAAGGGTTCGTTTAAGGCCGATAAGTTTAAAACTTCTGCTGGCCAGTAATTCATTTCCAGGTTGATGTTGGTGGTATATTTACTGCCCCATGGCGGGGTTAATAAATCATTCCAGATGCCTTGCAGGTTGGCCGGTTGCGTTCCTGGTCTTGAACTTGAAATTAGTAAATACCGTCCATATTGCATATATAAAGCAGCAAAAGCAGCATCACCGGAAGTTGCAAATTTTTTCAAACGCTCATCTGTTGGTAGGCGTTCATTTTCTGACCGACCAAAACTAACCTCAAACCTGTTGTAGTATTGCTGGTATTCTTTAACGTGGCTCTGCTTTATTTCAGCATAGGTTTTCCCTTTGAGGCTTTTGAGCGCTTTAAAATTGGCGGCAGCCGGTAAGCCTGAAACATCCTGCGCATTAATAAAATTAGTGCCTGCAATTAAGTAGAGGGTAACCTCATCTGCCTGATTTATACTGATTTTTCCGTTTGTAATTTTTAAACTTCCTTTTTTAACGATTGCCGTTAAGCTGCTTTCTCCTTTTAATGCCCCATTGTTAACTGCAACTGTTAAAGCAAGTGTTTGCTTATCCAGTATTTTAACGGCCGACCGGCGATGCGGACTTGATAATTCGGCATCGAAGGTGATGGCTTTAGGTTTATTGGCACTTAAATGAATAACTACCGCCTGGTTGGGTTGACTGGCAAAATATTCGCGCTGATAGTTTACCCCATCGCTGCTGAAAGTAGTTTTAGCTATCGCCGTGCTGATATCCAGCGAACGTTTATAGTTGCTTACCAGTGATTTACTAAATTTAAAGTATAAGTTAAGGTCACCAAAGGGTTGGTAGCTCTCCTGATACTGCGATATGGCAGGCGGGTTTTCATCCTGAATTTTATATTTCCATGCTTTTTCCAGTGAAACTCCTTGTGTAATATCTGATCCTACCGGATAGATACCAATTTTTTTGCTTGTATCTTTATAGCCGAGTAAACCACCCTTATCAGCATAATTAAGCACCTGTATAGCAATGGTATTGCTGCCTGTTTTAACCAGTTTTGCCGGAACGGTGTATTTTCTCGGTTCATTGTTATCAGTATTGCCAACCAACGTGCCGTTAATGTAAGTAAAATCCTGATCACGGATGCGGTTAAGATCAAGTATCAAATCTTTTCCATTCCAGTTTTCAGGGACATCGAAAGTTGTTCGAAGCCATACTGCTCCGTCTAAATTGGCAAGTCCAGCCGTTTCCCAGCCATCAAAAGCTGGTACTTTGAGGTTTTTCCAGTTTTTGTCATCAAAATTGGTCAACGCAGGATTACCCGTTAAGCCTTTTCCAGCTTTCATTTGGTTTACCCAGGCATTTTTGTCTCCGGCTTCGCTTTGTAAACCCATAAACTGGGTCTGCGCAAGGCTTTCGGCTTCTTTTTTTTTTCCTTCAAAAAGCAGTTCTCTAATGTCTTTTAAATATTTATATGCCCCTTTTTGGTTGTAATCTCTTGGTTTTCCCGTCCATAAAGTTTCTTCATTAAACTGGATATGATCGACCATGGTACCCGCAAAAATCATGGCGCCAATGCGGCCGTTACCAATTGGCAATGCATCTGTCCATTTTTCTGCAGGTTTATTATACCACAAAATATGGTTGTTTTCCTGTGTCCATGCATTTGATTGAACAATTACGGCTAAAATTAAAGTGGCTAAAGATTTAAATTTCATGTTATTGTACTTTATCGCCCGAAATAATTTCGATAGTGGCCATTACTTCCTTTTCCTTTTTAACGGGCGTTTTCACCCTTCTGAAATTATTGTTGCCTAAAAATATATTTTTAGTTTCAGCACCACTTAATTTTAAGTATGTATTTACTTCAGATGAAGGAAAAGCATTGTATAAAAAGAGGTCAGAAGTATTGGTTAAGTCTATAACGGCTGCATCTGCAGGCACTTTGTCGCTTTTTAGCCCATCTATAATCAGGTTACTTACCTGAGTTGCCTTTATTGCTGGGCCAATTTGGGTATTAATGGCTAGCTGGTGTAGTTCAATAGCTGTAGCATTACTAATCGAAAAACCGCTTTTCGCATCAAGGTTGATGTCGGTAAAAGTAACATTGCTGATGGGCATTTCTTCAAGCCCATTTAAATAGGCCGCCTGGTTTACCTGCCCTGTGATGTTGGCGAAATGAATGTTCCGGAATGCCGGCGTACGTACTGAAACTGGTTCAACCTTGGTTTTAGCGTATTGCATATCGAGTACAATGGCTTGTTCGCGGATGTTTTTCATGATGATATTATTCACCCTGATCTCCTCCACTACACCACCCCTGCCGCGTGCGGTTTTGATGCGGATACCGCGGTCAGTTCCATCGAAAACGCAGTTGGAAATGGTTATCTTGCGTACATCGCCCGACATTTCGCTGCCAATTACCACGCCACCATGACCAGACAACATGGTACAATTGGTAATTACATAGTTTTCGGCCGGAACTGCCATTTTCCTGCCTGGTGCATCTTTACCGGATTTAATGGTGATGCAATCGTCGCCAACACTGATGTGGCAGTCTGAAATGTGTACGTTTTTGCACGATTCGGGGTTAATGCCATCGGTATTGGGCGAATGCGGATTATTTATGGTTATCGCATGAACTTTCACATTTTCACAGAACTCAGGATTAACCGTCCAGAATGGTGAATTGCGAATGGTAATGCCTTCGATCAACACATTTTTGCAGAACATGGGCTGGATAAACGGCGGACGTAAAAAGCCGCGTTTCATTTGTTTGGGATCGTCCGGTAAGATGATGTCCTTATTTAGGCTGGCAAAGGTGGTTTGCCATTTCGATACCGGCTGCCCTTCTTTATAACCTTCAACAAAATTCCACCATTTTTTACCGTGTCCATCAATTATACCACGACCGATAATCGAGATGTTTTCGGCTTTATAGGCATAAAACAAGGGAGAAAAGCTGGTTACATCTACCCCTTCATATCGGCTTTTGACCATCGGAAGGTAATCGTCAAAGTTATCGCTGAAATGGAGCTCTGCACCAGCATCAATTAAAATGGTAATATTACTTTTTAAATGGATTGGCCCTGTTAAATATTTACCAGCCGGAAAATAAACAGTACCTCCACCCACTTTTGAGGCTGCATCTATCGCATTTTTGATAGCTTTAGTAGCCAGTTTACTGCTGTCGTTTTTAGCGCCATATTCAATTACGTTATAGTACCCTTGTGCCTTTGCGTTAAGGTAACCGATAACTGTTATTGCAAAAATTAAAGTCTTGATTATGTATCTCATTAGGTCTAAATATTTATTTTTTGCTGTATCCATGTTCTGTATACTTGCAAAACAAGCCAATTGTCTTAAAAAGATTGCTTCAGGCCATTCGCCTCCCCGCCTTCCGGTTCGCAATTACAGTTTTATTTACTATCGTCCTCGTTTGTAACGGGGATGATCGAGCTTCGCGATTGTATCGCCGCAGTTTACTCCTATCTCTCCGTAGCGTTGCAAACGCTACTGATTGGAATAGAAATAAGTCTTTGACCCGTATTGCTATTGAGTTATAAACTCAATCCTATTCAATAATCCGTAGTGACGCTGCGCTTAACACTGCGGACAGATGTTGCTTCACGCCATTCGCCTCCCCGCCTTCCGGTTCGCAATGACGGTTTTAGTTACGATCATCCTCGTATGTAACGGGGATGATCGAGCTTCGCGATTGTATCGCCGCAATTTGCTCCTATCTCTCCGTAGCGTTCCAAACGCTACTGATTGGAATAGAAAAGCGTCTTTGACCCGTATTGCTATTGAGTTAAAAACTCAATCCTATTCAATAATCCGTAGTGACGTTGCGCTTAACACTACGGACAGATGTTTTATTTACTATCGTCCTCGTTTGTAACGGGGATGATTGAGCTTCGCGATTGTATCGCTCAATTTACTGCGATCTGTCCGTAGCGTTCCAAACGCTACCGATTGGAATAGAAAAGCGTCTTTGACCCGTATTGCTATTGAGTTATAAACTCAATCCTATTCAATAATCCGTAGTGACGCTGCGCTTAACACTACGGAGAGATGTGATGATCGGGCTTAGCGATTGTATCGCCGCAATTTACTCCTATCTCTCCGTAGCGTTCCAAACGCTACTGATTGGAATAGAAAAGAGTCTTTGACCCGTATTGCTGATTGAGTTATAAACTCAATCCTATTCAATAATCCGTAGTGACGCTGCGCTTAACACTACGGACAGATGTTTAGCGATTGTATCGCCTCAGTTTACTCCTATCTCTCCGTAGCGTTCCAAACGCTACTGATTGGAATAGAAAACAGTCTTTGACCCGTATTGCTATTGAGTTATAAACTCAATCCTATTCAATAATCCGTAGTGACGCTGCGCTTAACACTACGGATAGGATTTGGTATTTAGTTCATCAACACTTTTAAAGGTTTTAAATCTTTGCCTTTAAAAATCATCTTTCCATCTGCAAACACTAGAAATCCCTTACCTTTTTGGTATTTATTTCCGGTTTTATCCCACAATACCGTTAAAATCTTGTTGTGATAAGAAACGTTATCAAGGATAAACCAATCCCATTGATTTTTGGGAATTAGCGGATAGATTTCCAATACATTGTCTGCCCGTGGTTTGATGCCAACCAGATCGTTGATAATCAAATCGCAAAAAGTAGAGTGATTGTAAAAGCTGCTTCGCGGATTATCGCCTTTTAACCATTCGCCATTCCTCTCGTCCTGGTACTCACCGATGTAAGGTTTGCCATTTTTGGTGTGCGATGCAGCGAATTTATGTAACTCTTTATAGAACACGGCCGCGCTCATTTTACCATGCTGTTTATAGTTGGTAAGCAGATTGGCCAATCCTTTAAGCGTTTGCGAGCTGGCAAATGGCCAGAGTGCGCCATCCCATTCGCAACTATGGCCCGTACCGCGCGTTCTGAATGTCGGATTTCTCCTTTCCGCGGTGGTAAGGCCCCAGGGCGCATTAAAGCCTGCGGTATCTAACAACTGATTCCAGGCTTTTGCGTAGCTGGCTTTATCGTCTGGTAAATTAAAATCCCATGGAATAAAACCTATGGCTTCGCGAACCCCGGCATGTCCGCCCTTTGCCTTCCTGGTTTCGAAAAAAGCTGAAGCTGGATTCCAAAGACTATCCTGGACCAGTTTTTTAATTGAATCAGCCTTCAGGTTATATTTAGTTACTAAGCTCTTGTTGCCAAACATTTTACCGAGCTTACTTAAAGCAATAGCATTACCATACATGTAGCTGTTAATGGTTGACCTTTGGTTTTGATCCCTCCTCGATCCGCTGATCGATTCCTCCATTCCATCTTTCACGTCGTTTTGCCAGAACAAGCCGTTTTTGAGCTTCCGCTCTGATTCCCATTTGGCATAATCTTTATCCAATGCAGGTAAAATATCCTTTAAGAATTTTTGATCGGGTTTTACCAGATGGTTTTGGTATACAGCATCATCAACCCAGCTGCTGAACTGGTGAAAACGTTGCTTGGTCTGACCTACATCAGCATGGTAGAGCCAAAATTTCACATAATCCTGTAAATAGCTGTTGTCTTTCAACCACCTGCCCTCGTAAAGATGGTGACCTAAGGCACAGCTAATGGAATTGTATTTACCTGCATGTTTTACAGGCTCAATAAACTCGGTAAAAATAAAACCTTCCGGAGTTTTGACCAGATGCTTGCGATACGTCCACCAGCGGTAATAATAATTTTGCTCTAGCACTTCGTCCGGGCATTCAAATAAAGGAATCTGCCCCGAAAGCCAATTAAAGGCTTCGGCATTAGTTATGTAGTTTTTTACAGCCTCAGTATCAATAGCATTAAAATAGGTTACATACTTTTTCAGTTTATCTGTTCCGATAACCGTTTTTTGCTGCGCAAAGCCCATAAAAGCACATAGCGATAATACCGCTGTGGCTATAAAATTTCTTGTGTTTACCATCATTCAAATAACCAGTCTATATCTTTTCCATGTCCGTCCAAACCTGCGTTAAAAATCCGCAGTTCCTGTTTATCGTCAATAAAACCCAATACCAAACAGGCACCTTTGCCTAAATTTAAGGTATGTGTACCGGCTGTAAAAGAGTAAGCGTGTACGTTTACCGGTGGGAAGCCTGCCGCAACCAGCGCATTTGATATTTTAATTTCCGACTGACCATAATTATTGGCACTTGCATCGGTTTCCAGTTGCGGTGCTGCCAGGTACTGCGGATTTTTCTGATTAAAAAATCCAACCAGCAATTTTACGGGCTGTGCGGTACTAAACTTAATTTCGGTTCCGTTTTTAATTTGGCTGGCTTTGGAAAGTTGAATGCCCTTTAAACCCTGCAACTCTTCAGCAAGCGCTTTGATTTTGACCGTAGTATCGCTAAAAACCACAGCCTCTTTCGCAATTACATAAGTCGCTGTATGATTTAAAACTTGTACTGCTGCGGCCTTATAGTTGATGATTTTAGCTGTTTCTCCTTGCTTAACCGATTTTAAAGAATCAATACTGTGTTTAAAATGATTGAGTTCCCTGGTAAAAACCGGCAACATTTCGCGCCAGTGAATAAATGTTTTATCTACGCCGCGCATCGGAATTTTGCGTTGCTTGGTCTGCATACTGTTTGCATATAAATAGTTCTTTTCGGTGTATTTAACCAGATTGGCATAGTGTGCTACACTTTTTTCAAGAAAAGGCAGCGCCTGATCCAGATCGGCCACATGGTTTGAGTATTTATAACGTAATATCCAGAGCGCGGCTTTAACTTTTTCAGCGTAAAAGTTGGCCATGGCATCATAACAATACATGTCGTTTTTAAGCCGGTTAAATTCTGCGGTATCTTTAGTTACGGTTGGGGCTGCGTTTTGTATAGCAGCTAAAGCTTTCTGACCGTGTACCACAACTTCTTTTGCAATCTGCACAGGTGTTTCGCCGATATGGCCCAGCTTTTTAAATTCTTTCTCGGCGTAATCAATAATCATCTCTCCTTCTGGCGCTTCCGATTCGTACATTAAAGTAAATACACCGTAACGATAAGGATTAATGAGCTGCGTCATTAACATACCCAGCGTTAAAGTCTGGCGGTTTCCATCAGTTATGCCATACCGGCGCAGGAGTTTAGGCGAAATCTCTCCCGATTCTTCATAAGCATTTAGAATGGCCTTTCCGCCCATTAGGTTGGTGCCATATTTATCGGCCAGTGCTTCACCCCAATAGTTTATTTCCTGCGTGCGGTCTCTTTGTGAATTCCAGGAATAGCGGCCCCATTCCTTGTACCAGATCCAGTCACGGTCTACCTCTAACAAACGACCTTTAACATCGTCTGCAGCATATGGCCAGTCCCAGTAGCTGGCTTGCGGGTACAGGTGCAGCCCTTTGGCGCCATAAATTTTGTTCATGGCCTGTACTGATTTTTGGATAAAATCTGCCGAACCATATCTAAAAGGTTCCAGATTAGCCAGGATGTGTACATTGGAGATATTTACCGTGCCAATGGCTGCCAGTTTACGGTTCAGTTCTGCCCAGGCCCCGCGTGGCGTGTAAGTAGTTAAAGCTTCACCATTAAATTTATTCTCGGTATACAGGTTTTTATAAAGTGGTAAAGCAGCTTTCATTACACTGGGTGCATCGGTATCGTGTGCCCGCAAAACAATAGGCGGCTCATCTTTTATACCGGCTGCTTTTAAACCGTCTTTTACACCGGGGATAATCGTTTTGGAAAACCAATCAATATCATCCTGCCCAACCCCTTCCATGGCTTCGCCCAATGCCACCATTAAACCTACGTTCGGATATTTTTCTACAAATGCTGTGATTGATTTTTTGGTGTAATCCGCAATCAAAGGGATAATTGGTCGATTGCGATCCTGTGTTTTTAATCCGTGTTTATCGGCAAAAGGTTTAGGAATAATAATGTTGTAAAACATCTGAATTACCCAAATGCCACGTTTATCAGCCTCATGCGTTAAGAACCTGAAAATTTCTTCGTTCTTTTTGAGCGTGGCATTATCTACTTCTACAGCATAAGGATAGGCTTTTAATCGTAATAAAGACGAAAACGGGTGGCCGTTCCACAAATAAAGGGAGTTGTAGCGGTTCTCCACCATCATGTCGAGGTACTTAATCCATAAAGCCTTATCGTAAAGCCAGGGAAAAGTTTCAGGCGTGTATGGATATTCATAAACATCGTGTCCGGGTAAATAATCCGGCTTTTGCAAACCGATGCACGTGCCACGTAACACCATTTCAGGCTGATCGGTAAGCGATAAAGCAGTCGGCAATTTTCGGGTATCATGAATTCGGTCGGCCAGTTCAATGCAGCCGTATAAAGTGCCTGAAGCATCATGACCAGCGATATAAATGGTTCCGTTTTTATCTGTAAAAATGGTGTAAGCTTCTTTTTTAGCGGTGGCTATCGTATTTTTTACGGCTGCCGGTAATTTACCAGCTATAATCGCATCGGAGAATATGCCGATTACAATGCCGGGTTTGCTTCCCCCTGCCTTAACCTGTTGTATTATTCTGGTCTGGTAACTAATTTTATTCAATGCCTTTAAAATCCGTTCTGCACCAAACTTTATCCTTGTATGCGCAGCTGCAGGGATTAAAATGTTTTTATCAGTGCGGTTTCCGGCACTTGAAAAAGAGATCGATAAAAAATAACAGGAAATAAAAATCAGAAATTTTCTCATTTAATCTGGCTCAAATCACAAACCCTTTAAACTTAGGTAATGGATAATATTTGGTTATAATATTATTTAAATATAAAAATAATATTCAAATATAAGTAAATTGACTTTTGCGTTTTGTAAAATTTATGCAAGGTAAAGCCTGTTTAAAGCTTTTCGGCTGGTATGACAATATCTGTTAATATTTAGACAAGAAGATAAAATTTTTAATCAACAATATTTATTTTATTTGTAGTCGTATTCTAATCAATTATAATATTCCGCCGCTTTTCAGGCGGTAGCAAGCACAAATTATAATGTGAAGAGTGCAAAATCAACATACGTATATTACATCAACAATCAATTTAAACAATACACATGTTTTCACTCAAAAATAAAAAAGCAGTAGTTACAGGTGGCGGAAGTGGAATCGGCAGGGCTATTGCAACTATTCTCGCCAAACAAGATGCCGAAGTACATATCATTGAACTGGGTGTTTCACAGGCACAAGATACGCTTGATGAAATTAAAGCAGTTGGAAAACAGGCTTTTAGCTATGCCTGCGATGTTTCAGACCACAATGCCGTTAAAGCTGTTTTTGAGCAAATCGGAAACATCAATATTTTAGTTAATAATGCTGGTATTGCGCATATTGGTAAAGCCGATACAACTGATGAAAGTGATTTTGACCGGGTAATGCGTGTGAATGTTAAAGGTGTCTACAACTGCCTTCACGCTGCCATTCCACAAATCCGTTTGGCTGGCGGAGGCGTAATCATTAATATGGCCTCTATTGCAGCCCTAGTTGGCTTACCGGATCGGTTTGCTTACAGTACAGCAAAAGGCGCAGTTAAGGCTATGACCATGAGTGTAGCTAAAGATTATATCGGTGAGAACATCAGGTGTAATTCCATTTCTCCGGCAAGGGTGCATACCCCATTTGTAGATGGATTTTTACAGAAAAACTATCCGGACAATATCGCTGAAATGTTCGATAAATTATCTAAAACGCAGCCGATTGGTCGTATGGCCAGCCCTGAAGAAATCGGTGCGCTGGCTTTATATTTATGTAGTGACGAAGCCGCATTTATTACCGGTTGCGATTACCCGATTGACGGTGGATTTACGACTTTAAACAATTAATATTCTTCTTAAATACAAAATATAACCTTTTTAACATGAAATTAATACGATTTGGAGAAGCAGGGGCAGAAAAACCAGGAGTGATCATCGGCGATAATTATTATGATGTATCTGCATTGGTCAGCGATTATAACGAAACATTTTTTGGCGGAGACGGCTTAGCAGAACTAAAATCAGCTATTGCATCTGCTGATTTGCCACAGGTAGATAAAGGCGTGCGTCTTGGTCCGCCTTTGGCCCGCCCTTCAAAAATTATCTGTGTGGGTTTAAATTACAAAGACCACGCAGCCGAAACCAATGCCCCTATTCCAACTGAGCCGATTTTATTCTTTAAAGCAACTTCTGCTATCGTAGGACCGAATGATGATCTGGTCATCCCCAAAAACAGTAAAAAAACCGATTGGGAGGTAGAATTAGCCATTGTTATTGGTAAAAAAGCCAGTTATGTAAGTGAAGAAAATGCTTTGGATCATATTGCGGGTTACGTTTTGCATAACGATTACAGCGAGCGCGAATTCCAGCTGGAGCGTAACGGACAATGGGTTAAAGGAAAAAGTGCCGATACTTTTGCGCCAATCGGACCATTTATTGCCACACAGGACGAAATTGCCGATGTACACAATCTGCGTCTTTGGTTAACCGTTAACGGAAAAACTTTACAGGATGGCAATACCTCGAACCTGATTTTCAATGTGCCTTTTATGGTTTCCTACATCAGCCAGTTTATGACCCTTTTACCAGGTGACGTCATTACTACCGGTACACCTGCCGGCGTAGGTTTGGGACAAAAACCGGAGCCATGGTATTTAAAACCTGGCGATGTGGTTGAATTGGGTATTGACGGTTTAGGCTCCAGTAAACAAATTGTTAAATCCTATAGCGAAATTTAAGATAAAAATATATTGCCCTGGCGCTGACCTGCCTGATGATGCAAACCTCATTATCGAATGAACGTAATACCAGGAACGGCAACTGAAGCAAACTGGATCTTAACCGATCAGATATTTAAACTTTAATAAAAATGATTGATACCCACGTACATTTTTGGAATTTCGATCCGGTTAGGGATAACTGGATTAATGACGACATGCAAATCATTCGGAAAGATTTTGCTCCCGAAAATCTCCTGGATATTTATAACGATTTAAGTATTAAGGGATGTATTGCTGTGCAAGCAAGCCAGTCGGAAGAAGAAAATCATTTTCTGCTGGAACTGGCCGCACGACATGAAATTATAAAAGGTATTGTGGGTTGGGTTGACCTGCTTGATCCTGATCTTGACGAACGCTTAAGCCACTGGCAAAACCATCAGCCCATTAAAGGCTGGCGACATGTATTACAGGCCGAAAGCCGTGATTTTATCCTGAATCCTACTTTTATTGCCGGTGTTAAGCAGCTAAAAAAATACAATTATACCTACGACTTATTGTGTTATCACAATCAATTGGATGCGATTATACAAATGGTTGATCAAATTCCCGACCAGCCATTTGTATTGGATCATTGTGGTAAACCGGATGTAAAAAACCAGACTTTAAAAGAGTGGACTGAAAATATTAAAACCTTGGCCAACAATCCAAATGTGCGATGTAAGGTATCAGGCCTCCTGGCTGAAGCGGATTGGCTAAACTGGAAGGAAAGAGAATTATTTAACTGTTTTGATGTCATATTTGAAGCATTTGGTCCTGAACGTGTAATGTATGGCAGCGATTGGCCGGTCGTGCTGATCAGCAGGCCATATCAGGATTGGTTCAATCTGGTAAATAGCTACACAGAAAAATTTACTGCAGTAGAAAGACAAATGATTTTCTCTGATAATGCAAAGGAATTTTATGGTATTTAAAGTTTACGCGCTAACGCTCGTTTCCAACGAGCATTGATTATTTTATCGTTTATAACGATATAATCGTTATGCTATTTATGCACTCGTTTGGAAACGAGCGCAAGCAAATTCCAATCCAAAACGATCAATACAAAATAGCAGATAGTGCAGGATGGAAAACTTCATACAAAACATTAGTTTTCGTTTTTTAAAACACCATCTGACCAACACAATATTTAATTATGAGTAAAAAGATTACATTCCCCTATAATCCTCAATTCCCTTCTGTAGCCGATTTAAGAAAAAGAGCAAAATTAAGAATCCCTAAATTTGCTTTTGATTACCTGGAAGGTGGTTGTAATGAGGGACTTAATTTATCGAGAAACGAGAGCGACTTCGATAATATTTACCTTAAACCAAATTATTTGCGTGTTGGTGGGGAAATTGACATGTCGGTCGAGCTTTTTGGGCGTAAATACAGTGCACCTTTTGGCATCTCTCCCATCGGTTTACAAGGTTTAATGTGGCCTAATGCACCCGAAATTTTAGCGAGGGCGGCAGCCAGACACAATATCCCCTACACACTGAGTACGGTATCTACCAGCAGCATCGAACGCATTGCTGAAGTTTCAGAAGGAAAAGCCTGGTTTCAGCTTTACCATCCCACCGAAAATAAATTACGGGATGACATTTTATCACGGTTAAAAGCAGTTGAATGTCCGGTTTTGGTTGTGCTGGTAGATGTTCCTGCTTTCGGATTAAGATATAAGGAAATTAAAAGCGGCCTTTCCATACCACCTAAAATGTCGGTCAGCAATATTTTACAGGCCTTTGCCAGGCCGTTATGGGGTATTAAAACGTTGCAACATGGCATTCCCTCTTTTGCTACCTTAAAACCTTATATGGAAAAAGGTATGGACATGTCTCAGCTGGGACAGTTTATGAACCGAACCTTTACCGGAAAAGTTGACATTGAAAAGGTGTCGGCGATCCGCGAAATCTGGAAAGGTCCATTGGTATTAAAGGGCATAGCTACAGACGAAGATATGCAGGCTGCTATCCAGATTGGCGTTGATGGGGTCATCGTTTCGAATCATGGCGGCCGACAGATTGATGCGGGTGAATCATCGATTAACTCTTTAATTAAACTTGCAGCAAATGATGGCTACAAGTCAAAACTGAAAGTCATGATGGATGGAGGAATCCGTTCAGGTGTTGATTTGGCCAGGGCACATGCCGTAGGTTCTGAATTTAATTTTATGGGCCGTCCGTTTATGTATGGCGTTGGGGCATTGGGTAATGACGGTGGAGACCATACCATCAATATGTTTAAAACCCATTTGTACCAGATTATGCAGCAACTTACTATAGAAAAAATTTCTCAATTTCCGGAAAGGTTATTGGAAGTATAAAAATGTCATTATCAGCTTGACTGGCAATTCTACAGCATTTTTCTGCTGGCTGGTGTCGCATCAATCAGACAGAATAAAAGACAAAAAAAAGACCTCTCAGATTTTTAAAACCTGAGAGGTCTGAATAAAACTTACCGTTAGCCAATTAAACAGTTAGCCTTACTTCGAGAACTTATAAGTTGTACTTGTTTTATACGTTTCACCTGGTTTAAGAACGGTTGAAGCAAAGTTCGGGTGGTTTGGCGCATCAGGAAAATGTTGTGTTTCCAGGCAGAAAGCCGAACGGTGTGGGTATGATTTACCGCCTTTACCATCTTTATCCGCTCCGGTTAAGAAATTACCACTGTAGAACTGTAAGCCAGGTTCTGTGGTTATCACTGATAGCACAATACCTGTTTTTGCGCTTTTTACCACCGCAACGGGTGTTTTACCATCATGGTGGGTTAAAGCAAAGTTATGGTCATAACCTTTTCCAAATTTTAACTGCTCATCATTATCGCCAATCTGCTTGCCAACTAATTTTCCTTTGTTAAAATCGAAAGCAGTACCCGCCACCGGCTGTAATTTTCCGGTTGGGATCAAGGTCGAATCAACGGGTGTATAAGCATTGGCATCAATCATCAGTTCGTGATCCAAAATGGTACTATCTCCTTCACCATTAAGATTAAAATAAGCATGGTTGGTTAAGTTAACGATAGTTGTCTTATCTGTAGTGGCTTCATAATCAATCTGAAGTGAATTGTCTTCAGTCAAAGTATAAATTACCTTAACATCCAGTTTGCCCGGATAACCGGCTTCCCCATCTTTAGAAACATAAGTTAACTCCAGCTTCGTACTATCTAATTGTTTAGCATCCCAAACTTTACCAAAGAAACCATCAGTACCACCGTGCAAGGTATTTACGCCATCGTTAAGCTGTAATTGATATTCTTTGCCCTCTAAAGTAAATTTACCCTTAGCAATGCGGTTTCCGTAACGGCCAATCAGCGCACCAAAAAACGGCTCCCCTTTTTTGCGGTAGGCGCCAATACTATCATAGCCCAGTACTACATCGGTTAGTTTGCTGTTTTTATCTGGTACCAGCAACGAAACTACTCTTCCGCCAAAATTGCTAATAGACACCGAAGCGCCCTGCTTATTTTTTAATGTATAAAGCTTAACCGCTTTACCATCAATAGTGGTGTTGTATTTTAACGAATCTTGCGGTGTGCTGCTTGCTGTACCTTTATCAGTTGTGGGGTTACATGCGCTAAAAGCAAGGGCTAAACATAAGGTAGCCAATGGTAATGCTTTAAGAAATGGTTTTTTCATCAGTTTACTTTTTTTAAGTTGATGAAGCGATCGTGATTTTTACATAGCAAAATTCCTGATGCTTGCATACAGATTTATTTTTGGTTACGGCTAAAGTAGTAAAAAATAATTAACGTCAGGTTAACGATTATCATATTATTTCTGTTAATATTGATGATCATTCCTTACATCAAAAAAAATCATATAATTTAGCAAGCATATGCGCGATTTGAATTTCAGGCCAAAAGCTTTTCTGTTTGATTTAAACGGAACCATGATTAACGATATGGAGTACCATACCAAGGCCTGGTACAGTATAATGACCGAAGATTTAGGTTCAGACCTTGATTATGCAAGCGTAAAAAAGGAAATGTACGGCAAAAACCACGAAGTACTGGAACGCGTTTTTGGTAAGGATAAATTTATCCAGGAAGAAATAGAACGGCTTTCGGTAGAAAAAGAAAAGCGCTATCAGGCCGGTTATCTACCGAATTTAGCTTTACTTCCCGGCTTAAACAATTTTCTGGATCGGGCGAAGGCTGCAAAAATACCGATGGCCATTGGCTCGGCAGCTATTCCATTCAACATTGATTTTGTGGTAGATGGTTTAAACATTCGCCATTACCTGGATGCGATTGTAAGTGCAGATGATGTACAGATGAGTAAACCTGATCCGGAAACCTTTTTAAAGGCTGCAGCCGCACTGGGCATTCCAGCCGCCGATTGCCTGGTGTTCGAAGATGCACCAAAAGGTGTAGAGTCAGCGCTGAACGCAGGTATGCAATGCCTGGTATTAACAACTACACACGCAGTTGAAGAATTTGATGGTTATCCAAATATTTTGGGCTATATTACCGATTACAACGATGCTAAATTAAATCTGCTTTTTTAAAAATGGGAAAATACTTAAATCAGAAACCTGTACTGGTTGCTGTTGACTGCATTATTTTTGGTTACGACGGCGAACATCTTAAACTTTTGGTTATCAAAAGAGCTATTGAGCCAATAAAAGATCAATGGAGTTTAATGGGCGGTTTTATTGGCGAGGATGAAAACCTTGATGGTGCTGCGAAACGGATCCTTTTAGAACTTTCAGGACTACATGATGTATATTTAGAGCAATTGCACGCTTACGGTAGCCCTGACCGCGATCCGATTGAACGTACAGTATCAGTAGTGTATTTTGCATTAATTGATATTAATAAATACAGCAAACAGATTAATGATCAGTATCATGCTGAGTGGTTTAAGGTTAAAGAAGTACCTGAACTGATTTTTGACCATAACGTGATGGTTAAAGCAGCGATGGATAAAATCCGATACCAGGCTGCCCTCCACCCTGTTTTGTTTGAGTTATTACCGAAACGTTTTACCATACCACAATTGCAGGCGCTATATGAACAGGTTTACGATGCGCCCATTGATAACCGCAACTTTATCCGCAAAATAACGGCCAGTGGTTTGCTTATTAAACAAAATGAGAAAGATAAATCGAGTTCAAGGCGGGGTGCTTTCTACTTTAAGCTCGATAAAAACAAACACAAAGCCCAGTTTCAATCATTTTTGAACTTTATACCCAAAACATCCAAATAAGAAGTATCAGATTTTAACAGCTACCGCCCCATCATCATTAGTTTTTTTTAAAAAAATATTAAAAAAAATCAGGTGTTACCCATTTTAAAATCAAGGGATTACAAATGGCTAAAGTAAATTAAACGCTAAACATCGAAAAACATTTTATAAAAACATTTGCAAAGAAAGGATTAATCTCTATATTTGCACCTCCTTAAACAAAAGGAACGATTCCGTAGCTCAGCTGGTAGAGCATTACACTTTTAATGTAGTGGTCCTGGGTTCGAATCCCAGCGGGATCACGAAAGGCGCAAGAGATTGCGCCTTTTCTATTTAAAAAACTTTTTAAAGC
The DNA here is from genome assembly GCF_007833675.1 of Pedobacter suwonensis. Lineage (NCBI taxonomy): Bacteria > Pseudomonadati > Bacteroidota > Sphingobacteriia > Sphingobacteriales > Sphingobacteriaceae > Pedobacter > Pedobacter suwonensis. The sequence continues at coordinate 296,747 of NZ_CP031708.1, forward strand.
GAAATTCCCAAAAAATAATAGGTCATGTTTTTGCGTGATCCTTTACTAGCCTTTGTTTTTCTCTAAAAATCAAAAAGTGTATTTCACGTAAATAATTCGTTCAGGATTTCAAATACCAATAATTTATTTTAACGACCTAAGCGATAACTCGATTTAGAATGCAAAGTTGAAAGCAACCGTCATTTATTAAATGTGGGTTGAAAAGGATTTAGCCGGGAAATCTATGAAGATAATTACAACTACTGGCAGTAATCGCCTTATGGGATTAAATGCTTTGTTTGGCCAAATCAGAACCATAATTTATGTGATGCTAAAATTGGTTGACATTCAAGATCATTAAATCCAGGCGTAAATCAATGCTGTTTAGAATAAATACGGCTAAAACGAAGTATATTAATGAAATGTATAAATCGTGTAGTCCGGCAGAATAATTCCTTCTGCTATTCCGGAAATTAATTAAGCTCCCATCTCTTAGAACATTTTAGTAAGGCATCGAAAAGCGCTTTGTTCTACCCTTATTATTCATGCGGACAACTGTAATAATGTCCCAAAATCTAATCTGGATAAATGTAAACCTGATATGCCCTGAAGTCGAAATCATATTTTAGCTAAATATGGTCGGTTAACGGGTAAAATAAATGAATTGAATGTTAAAAATATGATCGATTTTAGCAACAGGTAGATCAGTTAACGCAGTTAACTTAATGTTGGCAAATTAGAGTCTGCCAAAAACAGCTACCGTCATTAACATGGAAAAGCATCATCTTAAGTTAAGTATGTCGAACTTCAAACTAAAAATACTTTTTTCTTATATCTCAATTTGTGTATTCGTTTTTGTTGTTACACAATCATCTTTTGCGCAGGATAAATCGACAGACGGTTATTGGATTTCTCCTGCCCTAACAAAACCAGCTAAAGCTAATTGCTGGATAGCCTATCGTCGGGACATCATGCTCAACAAAAAGCCGGAGCAAGCATTAGCTACCATTGCGGCAGATACAAAATACTGGCTTTGGATAAATGGTAAACTTGTCATATTTGAAGGAGGATTGAAGCGCGGTCCTAATCCCAAAGATACCTATGGAGATAAGGTTGATCTTGCTCCATATTTAAAAAAGGGTACAAATAAGGTTGCCATACTACTTTGGTATTTTGGTAAAAATGGTTTTTCGCACGTAGGTAGTGGTGTCGCTGGTCTGTATTTTAATATGAATGCTGAAGATACCGTACTCCATAGCGAGAGGAGTTGGTTTTGCCGTATCCATCCCGCTTATGGCAATACAGAAGCTCCGTTTCCCAACTACCGGTTGCCAGAATCAAATATTCGTTTTGATGCCAGAGCAGATATCACCGGTTGGCAAACCGCTCCGTTAACTAGGCTTAAAGATTTTGGCAATGCAGTAATTATCGGGAAACCAGGTGACGCACCCTGGAACAAACTGGTGGAACGCCCTATCCCCCAGTGGAAAAACTTTGGGATAAAGACCGCAAAATTTTATCGCCTTAAAGGCAATATTACCGATACGATCATTGCACAGCTTCCATATAATATGCAGCTTACCCCCATTATTTCACTAACGGACGATATGGGTGGCCAGCTGATCAAAATAAATACCGACCATAGCAACGCTGGAGGAACCGACAACCTGCGGGCAGAATATATCACTAAAAAAGGTTATCAGGAGTATGAATCTTACGGATGGCTGAATGGAGAAAAAATAGTACTTGTTGTGCCAAAAGCCATTAAAATAAAAGCAGTTAAATATCGTGAAACGGGTTATAATGCAGCACCTGAAGGCACGTTTGCCAGTAGCGATGAATTCTATAACCGATTTTGGAAAAAGGCGCAGCGTACTTTATATGTTAACATGCGCGATAACTATTTCGATTGTCCTGACCGGGAACGGGCACAATGGTGGGGAGATGCCGTACTGTTGATGGGCGAGAGTTTCTATACCTACTCTACTTCTGCGCACGCATTAATGCGGAAAGCAATAAATGAACTGGCAGGCTGGCAACGCACCACAGGAGAACTTATTGCGCCTATTCCCGGTAATTTTAATCAGGAACTTCCTGATCAGATGCTGACCAGCATTGGCTATTATGGCTTCTGGAATTACTATATGAATACGGGTGACCGTAAAACCATTGAAAATGTTTACCCTGCGGTAAAAAAATACCTGTCTTTGTGGAAAACTGATGATACTGGCCTTACTACATTACGGAAAGGCGACTGGCTTTGGGGCGACTGGGGTGATAACATTGATGTAAGGCTTATTATGGCGGGCTGGCATTATCTTGCTTTAGATGGCGCCGCCAGAATGGCTGATCTGCTTGGCTACAATTATGATGCTGCAATGTACCGCCAGGTAATGAGCCACGTAAAAAGCGGATATAATAAATGTTGGGATGGACATGCCTATCGTCATCCTTCATACCATAAACGAACCGATGACAGGGCGCAGGCCTTAGCTGTGATTTCGGGGATTGCTGACTCATCAAGATACGAGCGCATTTCTGAAACCTTACATACGCAGATGCATGCAAGCCCATACATGGAAAAATATGTGATGGAAGCCCTTTTTAAGATGGGCAAAGGTAAGTATGCGATGGAGCGGACGAAATTGAGATTTGCTGAAATGGTTAATAATCAATATTACACTACCCTATTCGAAGGTTGGGGCATCGGTGAAAACGGATTTGGTGGCGGCACCACCAATCATGCCTGGAGTGGTGGTGCCCAAATCGTTATTTCTGCGTATCTGTTTGGAATCAGACCACTTGAAGCCGGATACAAAACATTTCTGGTTGAGCCTGACCCTGCAAATCTTCGCACAGGAACCCTCAATGTTCCAACTATAAAAGGAATGATCAAGACCTCATTCGAAAATAATGCGGATGAGTTTAAGCTACAGCTAACCGTTCCTTTGGGTACTACAGCAATCATACGTCTGCCTTCAGGTTCACCGGTATTCGTCAATAAAAAACCTATTGAAACAAAAGAATTAGAAACGGCAGGATTAACAAAGAAAACGAATACCATCACTTTTAAGCTTAGCCCGGGAAAATATAAGATTAAACGGCAACAGCCTTTCTAGAACAAGTCAAAACTGTTCCGAAATCTCACGAACCTGACTGGTCAAGACTCATTGAAATGAATCAGTTGAGTTAAAACATGATGTAATTTTCTTTTATAAATAATTATATTGGCACTTACACATACAATTAAATGAAGATTAAGATCATCAGCGACTTGCATCAGGAATTTGGAGTTTCTGATATTGATTTTGGCAATGCTGATTTGGTGATCCTGGCTGGCGATACAAACTTAGGTACAAAGGGTATTGATTGGGTAAAAAATAACATCAGGGATAAGCCCGTAATCTATATATTGGGGAATCATGAATATTACAAGGGTGCCTATCCTAAAACCCTTGATCAAATCATAAAGGCATCTCTTCATTCAAACATAATCGTTCTTGAAGATAAAATGGTTGAATTTGAAGGCATCAGATTTCATGGTGCAACCTTATGGACCGACTTTTCTCTTTTTGGCAGCCCGGTTGAGTACGGTATAATATGTCAGGCACAAATGAACGACTATAGACAAATTCGCAAAACCCCATCCTATTCGAGGCTGAGAAGCATAGATACCTATAAAATCCACCAGGCATCAAAGCGATGGCTACAACAAAGCCTTGAAGAATCTAATGGATATAAAAATATTGTGATCACTCATCATGCTCCGAGTATAAAATCGATACCTGAGGAATATAAAAATGAGCCCATATCTTCAGCTTATGCTTCGAATCTGGAAGATGTGATCTTAAAATACCAGCCTGATTATTGGTTCCATGGCCATATCCATACACCTGCGAGGTACCATATTGGCAAAACTGAAATTATATGCAATCCACATGGCTATATAAACGAGGAGTATAATGGATATGAAAACGATTTAATCATCGAGATTTAAAATATACGCAATATGAAAGTGCTTCACCAAACCTATATAACGTGGGGTTAGTATATAGGGCTTAGTAACAGCCTGATTTGCAGTGTGGTAAAGTGATTTTTAGATTTTTTCTTTCAATATATTTTGGATTTAGATAGCAATAGTAAAATATGCCTCAGTCCATAAAATCAAAACCATTTTGCAAAACAATATATATTAACGGCTAACTAACAGATGAAGTATTATATTGCAGAATACTAAGTGAGATCTGTTATCTGCTCAATGTGGCCCCACGAAATAAATACTTGTAAGTTCTTTTGTTTAAATTTTATAAACATGAAACAGAAAAAACTTTTAAGTCTTGGGATAATCTTTCTGCTTGGGCTATCACAGCTCTTTGCTCAAAAACAAAACCCAAAACTAATTTTCAAGTTAGCAGATTGGTTTGAAACAGAAATTCGAATCAACAACTTAATGCATACTTCAGATTATCGCTTTGATGTGAAGTATGAAACCTCAAACAGAACACAAAATGGCGATTTAGTTTTTAACGCAACCATCGAAAGAATGAGGTTAAAATATGCTGATGCTGATAACATTTGGTTTGGATATGATTCATACTATCCACCATATGTAGAAAATAGGAAGAAAAATCTAATCAAACAGATTTACGAAATAACAGTAGATGCTAAGGGGAAAATATCAAAACTCAAGTTGTTATCAACTGCTACAAAAGTTAGCTTCTCTGTAATTGATCTTAAAGCGCCAACTGCCCAACTAAAAGCAGAATTTACAGTCAGTAGTTTTTTTCCAACGGATTATTTAAAGCGAATTTCTGAAACAATAATAAATGCGCTAATTACCGGAAAGCCAAAAGTTAAAACAGTAGACCTATTAAACGCTGCTGGTGAAAAAAAAATCGCTAATGCAGTTTTAAAATCAGCGTCATTTAAACTGCAAAAAAACGCAGTTATAAAAGGTAAAATCACAAATTTAACTGATGCTGACAGCGTTTTTTCGGTTATTAGTTCGTCCGCTAGTTTTAAAGACGAAATCTTTAGGTTCAATAAAGATGGATCTTTTAATGCAAATGTATTGGCATGGTCAAATACGCGGCGTAGATGGGTTTTTGGTAAATTTGATGAGGATGATGAATTTGACGGATTTAAAACTTTTAGTTTGCCTTTGCAACCACTAGATACGCTGACCGTTAAAGCGGATGCACAGAATTTTTATAAAACCGTTTCTTTCGGGGGGAATGCGGGGGCAAAAGCGACATTATTCAAAGATCTGGTGGCTATTTTTGATAACCAATGGGTTAATAAGAGTAATTACCGTTCCAAATCAATAAATGAATTTATAGCTTTTCAAAAACAGGGACAAAAAGATTTTGATGGCATATTAAAAAAGTATGTTAACCGGGTTTCCAGTGAAATTTTAGAGGATATCAGAAAAGATTTTAAGTATATACAGGCAGGAACGAAACTGATGTATGTTGCTGAATACCGTAAAAAACAAAATATGAGTTTAGATGAGTTTCCGAAAGGGTTCTTTCTAAATATCGATACATTGCCGGTTTCAATGAGTACTTCGGAAGGTGGCATGTATTATGGCTATTATCTAAAATGGTTACTTGCTTACCAGCAAACAAAGTTAGGCATGGTTAATGCCAACCAGTATGGTTTTTATGCTGATTACGCAACAGCTATGGCATCTTTTGAAGGATATCCACTATACTTTTCTATTTATGAATCATTAACGCAGGAGCTTCACAAAAGTGAAGTGGAAAGTACAGCAAGGCTGAAAAATTATTATGAAGATTTTATCCATAATTGTGGAAATCCTTTCTTTATAGACCGAATTAATGAACTATGGGCAAAAGCAACGTTATGGGCACCTGGCAATCCAAGTCCGGTGCAAAAACTGTTGCTAAAAGATGGAAGCACGCTAGATCTGTCTAAATTCAAAGGAAAGCCATTGGTATTGATTGTGAACAATAATAGCCCCGATTTTTTAAAAGATTATATAGAGCTTATCAAAAAGCAAAAGGAAAATAACATTCATTTTGTTATTGCACAGGGAAATTTCTCTTCCTTTATTAAAAGCGACTTTAGTCAGGTACTAAAAACATTAAATAATGTTACTTATGTAGAATTAAGTGATCATTATCCTGAGAATTTTAACCTCTATTACCAGCAGACAAAGGTATTTACATTTAACCCAGATTTTAGGGTAATATCAAGCTACCTTATTAATAAATATACTGGTGAAGTTGAAACCGATAAGGGACAAGCGCATGAGGTTATCCGAGAGATGATCAAAAAAGCAATAGATTCTAGTGTAATGACCAAGGAACAAAAAGCGTCATTAATTAATACTATAGGGTGGAGCATTGGCTCTGCCCTGCTTACTTTACTAATTGCATTCTTTATTTACAGGACAAGAATTGCTAACGCAAGGAAGAGAACGTTACTAAAGAACAAAATAAAGGATCTGGAGATCAAGGCTATCCGTTCACAAATGAATCCCCATTTTATGTTCAATGCGTTGAATTCAATACAATCTATGATCAATAATGGGCAGTATAAAGAAGCTAATATTTATCTCGAGAAATTTGCATTGCTGATGCGCAGGGTCTTAAATAATTCAGAAAAAAGCTTTGTTTCTCTGTCAGATGAGCTGGAGGCAATTAAGCTCTACTGTGAACTGGAACAGCTCCGCTTTAACTTTAAATTTGCTATTGATGTTACACCTGAAGTAAATACCGAATTGCTGGAGATACCGGGCATGATCATCCAGCCTCTTGTAGAAAATGCGGTGTTGCATGGATTGTCGCAAAAGGGAGATTCAGGATTACTGGACATACACATTAGCTGCGATCAGAGATACCTTAAAATCATAGTCAGAGACAATGGAATCGGATTAAAAGAAGTTTCACCTAGTAAAAACAAAAGTTTCGGATTGAAACTACTAAAAGAACGACTAATATTACTCAGTACTGGTGGGAATATTGGTAACTTACATTTAAGTAATAATTCAGAAAATAATCAAAGCGGTGTTACTGCTGTGCTAACTATCCCAATAGATTAATGGAAATTTTAAAAGCGATATTAATTGACGATGAATTGAAAAGCAGAGATAATCTGCGTCAATTGTTATTTAGTTATTGTCCAAATATAGAAATTATTGGCGAGGCAGGCTCTGCTCATGAAGCACTTAAATTAATAAAAGACCTTAACCCTGATTTACTATTTCTGGATATAGAAATGGGAGAAGTTTCTGGCTTCGATCTTTTAAAATTGTTAAGTGGACAGCAAAATTTTGAAGTCATTTTTGTCACTGCCTTTGACAAGTATGGCATACAAGCAGTTAAAGCATGTGCTATAGATTATCTCCTTAAGCCGATTAACATATTGGAACTAAGTATAGCTGTTGAAAAAGCAAAAATCCAAATTAATCCTAAAAAAGAAAACCGAAGATTAAAGGAGCTGATAGCCAATATAGATAGAAAACACGATGAACAAAGGATTGCGATACCTTTAGCAGATAAGATCGAATTCTTATCGATTGACAACATCATCAGGTTAGAGGCTGAAGGTAACTACACCCATTTTTATTTAGAGAATAAAAAACAGTATCTCGTCTGTAAAACATTAAAAGAATATCAGGAATTACTCGAAAATCATCACTTTATTAGAACTCATCAGTCTCATTTGATTAATTTCCGAAAAATAGCTGCATATGTAAAAACCGATGGTGGATATATTGCGATGGAAGACGGTAGTCAGGCGCCGATATCCAGACAAAAAAGAGACGAGGTTTTGCGCAGGATCATGAAATGAAACTTCTAAATCCTACCGGTTCAATTTGGCTAAATCCTCGTAAAACAAAACTTGCTTTTTAATCGATAATACGCTGTTGATCAATTTAAGCATAAATAGAAGATTCATAATTCCAAATCTTACTGCGCAGTTAAAAATGAAAACTTTTTCTCGCTCATCTTAATTTTAAAAAGTCATTTTCTCATTTCGACCTCCATACCTGAGACCTGAAATACATGAAACTGCATAGCGCTTATGGCCCTCCTGCTAAGTTCATCGGGAGTTTGTGGTTGCTTTTTAAAATAGCAATGGCCATATTCAATTTTAGAATGATCAATGAGGTCTGGCGCTTCTGCTTCAGGCGCACCGCAGGAAGTGCACACCTGATCTTCCACATAGAAATCTCCCTGGGTATTTTCGGGATATCTTTCAGGTGGTCTTTTACCAAAAAAGGTTTCAAATATTTTCATTATAGGGCAGTGTAGTTAAAATCTAGTTTGTAGAAGATAACGACATGGATAATTTACCTTCAGGCGCTTTGCCAAAGTGGTTCGTATACCATTCAATTAGTTTGTCAGATTTAAACTGGCTATTTCCATTTATTCCCCTAATGAATCTTTTGGCAGATTTGGTACCATCTTCGCCATTCATGGCCTGGTAAAGCACATAGTCGACTATAATTTTGTCTTCAGGTTTTGGTCCTTTGTAAGATAAGATTGCACCGTCTTTCCCGATGATAAATGGTGCAGGATCACTAATATTTAAAATATTTCTGAAATCAGCTGATGATGTATTATTAACCAGCCTGTTCGTATTTGAAGTGCTATCTGAACCGATGCAAAGTTTGGTAAAAACCACATCAGGATATTTGGCAAAATGCTCCTTTAATAACAGGTAAGATTTTTCTTGCTGCTCAGAAAGTTTTTTATCCTTCCAAACATATAGGTAGACCGTTTTTCCATTGTATAAGCTACCAAAAGTTTGATGTTTTCCGTTCAGATCGACAATTTGTATGTCAGAAATATGCGTACTGGTATAGTCATTGTAATTTTTAACCACAAGTTTAGCAATTCCTTTAACCATCATGGTACAAGAGCTGGCGAGAATACAAATGGAGAAAATAAGAAAGTAAAATGATTTTTTCATGTTCAGATTGGTTTGAGGCTGTAAGTATAGTTAATTAATCATTATAGCAAAGACGATCAGGATCTAATTTGGGTTGCATCATTATTTCTTTTTTTATAGTTTTTACTGAGCATATCCCAATGGTTGTGTTTCACCGACAGTAATAAATAATTTAATGTAGAAAATGATCGACCGGTAGTTCTTGGCGGTCTGCATTCCCGCCATTCGCTATAGCTCCGATAGAAAATCTTTGTAACACTATCAACCATTGCGTAAATCGGATGCTGCCGCTTCTGTCTGGTTTAGGAACAAGGGTTTATGCACCCTGCAACCGTTAATATGAAATGCTGCCAAAGCCCCTTAGCCCCGGCTGAAGCGTTACCCTGCAGCAAGGAGGTACGAGGCAGCGAAGCGTGAAAGCAAAAGACGGGAGGAGACTTCCTGCTCAGTAAAGGCCTTGCGCTCCAAACAAAGGTTAACCATTAGCAATTTACAATTATGTCCCTTATCCTATCGGTTGGTATCTCCACCGCCTGTAATAAATGATTTATGTAAGAAAATGAGCGATCGGTGTTTCCTGGCGGTCTGCAGTCCCGCCATTCGCTATAGCTCCGATAGAAAATCTTTGTAAAACTATCAACCATTGCGTAAATCGGAGGCTGCCGCTTCTGTCTGGTTTAGGAACAAGGGTTTATGCACCCTGCAACCGTTAATATGAAATGCAGCCAAAGCCACCTAGCCCCGGCTGAAGCGTTACCCTGCAGCAACGAGGTACGAGGCAGCGAAGCGTAAAAGCAAAAGACGGGAGGAGACTTCCGGCTCAGCAAAGGCCGTGCGCTCCAAACAAAGGTTAATCATTAGCATTTTACAATTACTCCCCCTTTTATATGGACCTCAAACTTTTATTTAGTACCAATCTCTACCTGACCACCTTTTTTAAACAAGTCATGAGAAATAAAATACCCCGGTATTGCTTTTCCATTAACTTTGATATTATTAATCCCTCTTCCCTTGCCTGGTTTGGAAATCGTTAACATTTTTCCGGTACTGGTTTTCCATTTTACCTCATCAAAAAGTGGTGCGGTAACGATATAATTTGGATCAGTAGCCGAGAATGGATATAAACCCAGTGCACTAAACACATACCAGGCCGACATTTCGCCGGCATCGTCCATTCCGGAGAGCGCCAAACCATCATCGCCTATACCATATAGTCCGTTTAAAATCTTATCAATAATTTTCTGCGATTTTTCCGGCTTACCGATAAAGGTATAAGCAAAAGGTGCTTCATGGTCAGGCTGGTTGCCCTGGCAATATTGACCGATCATGGTTTCAACATTGCGGGCAATGTATTTTGGGTTCCAGGGTACGGTAAATAGCGAATCCAGTTTGGATTCGAAGCCTTTTGCACCACCATACAGCTCTATTAAACCTTTCATATCGTGTGGCGCATAAAACGAAACCTGCCAGGCATTCGCTTCCCTGTACATATATTCGTAGTATGGATACTGAGGGTTGAAAGGTTTGATCCAGTCACCATTTTCTAACCTGCCTCTCATAAAACGTGTACCCGGATCGAACATGTTTTTATAATTTTTCGACCGGGCCATGAGTGTGTGATAATTACTGCTATCGCCAAGTTTTTTAGCAATTTGAGCAAGCGAATAATCGTCATAGGCATACTCGAGCGTTTTGGAAACACCTGCCTTCGCTTTGGTTTCTACATGTGGATTTTTAACATCAGGGTCTGAAATATATCCCTTCTCGATATATTCTTTCACAAACGGACGGGCACCACCATCCACATTGGCATTGCGTAACAAAATCTGGTAGGTACCTTTGATGTCGAAATCATCAATACCCCTCAAATAAGCCCCGGCAATGGACGAGGCACCATGATCGCCATGAAAAAAGGTAGGAATAAAACCCGTTTTATCGCCCACATCCTTCATCGATTTAATTACATCCAAAGTAACCTGAGGTGTAATCAGACCTAAAAGCACGTCTTTATTGCGGTAAGTGTCCCAAAGTGAGGGTTCTGTATAGTAATTGAAATCTCCTTTTACCACATTGCGTTTTGCATCTCTAAACTCACCGTTGACATCACTACGCAAAGCCGGCCATAAGAAAGATCTGTACAGGCAGGAATACAACATCTGTTTTTGCTTCTGCGTTCCGCCCTTTACCTGAATGTTTGATAATAGTGCCTCCCACTTTTCGGTTGCTTCCCTGCGGATCCGTGCAAATGTTTTATTTCCGATTTCTTTCTCCAGGTTTTCTTTTGCATTGGCTATACTCACAAAAGATAACCCGATTTTAAGTTCAACCGGGGCTTTACTCCCATCAGCCAAATGCACGATTGCATAACCAGAACGTTTGCCGGCATCAACAATCTCAAGTTTATCAATCGTTCCATTTACTACCGCGTAAAAATACACATTTTCACCGCCCTGAAAACCTTGTATGGCGGATGGCCCGTCCTGCGCAAGATTCCAGGTATTAACACTGCTGTTGGCTTTTCCCATGCTGAACAGGATTTGCCTGTCGTTATTTTCTTTGAAAGTATATTCGTGAAAACCGCATCGTAATGTTGATGTCAGCCTCACATCCACCTGATAATCATCTAAATATACCTGATAAAAGCCAGGTGCTGCGCTTTCCCTTTTGTGGAAAAACTTTGAACCAAATTTACCTTTTGGGTTGGATAGTGGTAAGATGGGAATATTGCATAAATTCCAATGCCCTTTATTTGTGTGTGCAAAACCATAAATGATATCATCTTCATACTCGTAACCTGCACCCGAACCAAATTCCGTAATGGGACTTAACTGCACCATGGCATTTGGTAAGGAGCTGCCAGGAAAAGTTAAACCTGCCCATGACCGCCAGCCTTCAGGCAACTCATATCCCAGAATTTTAGGATCAGTCAGAGGTGCTGTACCAATAAAGGTGTTCACATATGGTGTTAATTTAGCTTGCGCCTGTGATTTGTGATGAATCGCGATAATAAATATCAAGAGAATGGTGAAGGATCTGGCTGGCAATTTCATTTTAGATAAAACGTTTTAGTATTTTATCAAATATATAAAATCTATTAAACCAATGTATAAAATATCATAATAGTTACCTGTTAAAATTAGCGAAAGTGGCAAATTGAGATGCTTAAATAGTTGAATAATTTGCCAAATATCAGTATGCTTTGCGGCCGCGATTTTCATGCTCGCTGTGCTATTTTATATATCTTTGGCTTAAACACTAATCAAATAACCAATATGCTTTTAAATTACAGGCAAAACTTCGTTTGCGCATTTTTCTTGTGCTTACTGCTCTTCTGCTCTGCCAACAGGCTTCTGGCACAGAACAAAGAAAATACTGCCTTTACCATGTGGGATACTAAACCTGCACAGCAATGGATGACGGAAGCCTATCCTATCGGTAACGGACGTATCGGCGGGATGATTTTCGGAGGTGTTGATCAGGAACATATTCAATTTAATGATAATACGCTATGGACCGGCGATGAGAACGACCGGGGTATGTACCAGGCTTTTGGCGATTTGTTTATCGATTTCAATCATAAAGAACAACAATTTACCAACTATACCCGCAAACTCAATCTTACTAATGCTGTACATACCATTAGTTATACCCAAAACAGCACCCAATTTAAACGTGAGTATTTTTGCAGCTTTCCGGATAAAGTGATGGTACTGCGCTTCACCGCTAACCAGAAAAAAGCTTATTCTGCAATGATTGGCTTAAAAGATGCGCATGATGGGATCATTACTGCGAAAGGCAATACCATTCAGATTACGGGTAAACTACCAAATGGCATGACTTACCAGGCTATTGCTGCTGTGAAGATCGAAAATGGAAAGCTTGAATCGATAAAAGATGGTAATACCGAAAAATTGAAAATAACAGCTGCTGACGCCATTACCCTTACGTTTACTGCAGCGACCAATTACAGCAATAAACGAGCGCAAAACTGGAAAGGTGAAGAGCCGGCACCTAAAATTGACCGTATTTTAAATGCGATTAAAGCCAAAAGTTATGATAAACTTTTAAATGCACATATTCAAGATTATAGCAGATTATATAATCGCCTCGCAATAAACCTTGGCACGGGCGATGAAAATACACGGAACCTACCCACCTACCAAAGATTGATCAACTATAAAAAGAAAGCAGACCCCGCTCTTGAAGCTTTAATTTTTCAGTATGGCAGATATTTGCTGATCAGTTCATCAAGAGCAGGTGGCTTACCTGCCAATTTGCAAGGACTTTGGAACGAAAGCAACACTCCGCCATGGGGCAGCGATTACCACTCAAACATCAACATCCAGATGAATTACTGGCTTGCCGAGCCGACCAACCTCTCTGAATGCATGATCCCTTACTTGGATTATATTAACAGCATGCGCGAGGTGAGTGCCATGCATACCCGTAAGCAGTATCCCAATACCAGAGGCTGGACGGTTAAAACCGAAAATAATATTTTTGGTGGCATGAGCTTTCTTTGGAATACCCCAGGAAGTGCCTGGTATGCGCAGGCCCTTTGGGAGCATTATGCCTTTACAAAGGATAAAAATTACCTGAAGAACTTTGCCTATCCGATAATAAAAGAAATCGCTGAATTTTGGGATGATCATTTAAAAAGGAGGCCGGATGGAACACTGGTATCACCAATGGGCTGGTCGCCAGAACATGGGCCGACGGAAGATGGGGTTACGCATGATCAACAAATTGTGTTTGACCTTTTTACCAACTACATTGAAGCGGCTGAAGTTTTAGGCATAGATGCTGATTACAAAAAACACATTGCCGATTTAAAAGCACACTTATTAAAGCCAAAAATTGGGAAATGGGGTCAGCTGCAGGAATGGGAAACCGATCGTGACGACCCTGCCGACCAACACAGGCACATTTCACATCTCTTTGGTTTACACCCCGGCAGAGAAATCAGCACCATTAAAACACCAGAACTGGCAAAGGCAGCCCGAGTAACCTTAACTGCCCGTGGCGATGAATCGACTGGTTGGTCGATGGCCTGGAAAATGAATTTCTGGGCCAGGTTACAGGATGGTAATCACGCTTATAAAATTTTACAAAACTTTATTACGCCGGTTGGTGGTTCAGGTACCGATTACAATAAGGGAGGAGGAATTTATACCAATTTACTCTGCGCACATCCACCCTTTCAAATTGACGGAAATTTCGGCTATACTGCAGGTATTTCTGAAATGCTGCTGCAAAGCCAGGCCGGCGAACTGCAATTTCTGCCAGCTTTGCCTGATCAATGGGCTACGGGAAGCATTCAGGGTTTAAGGGCACGTGGAGACTTCGAAATTACCAATCTGGAGTGGAAAAATGGAAAAGTGGTTTCTTTAGCTATCAAATCATTATCAGGCGGGGCATGTATCGTAAGAACGCCGAATCAGCTAAAGGGAAACGCGAAAGATATTGTTCAGGAAAAATCGGATAAAGATTTCAGGTATCGTTTTAATACGCTGGCCGGAAAAACGTACCAGTTTAATTAATTATCGGTGTCCGATCGGTAAACTGTTCTAAAGTTTTTTTAAACGTATTTATTTCCTGTCGGTCGCGCTGAGGGATAATTTAATGGATAAAAATCATTATAAATAACAGATAAAATCTAATTAGTAATATCTCTTGAGGAATCGTCATTCCAAACTTGATTTGATAGCTATCGGATGGGAATTTTAGATCGTTTGCTTTAAGATTCCGGCATACACGAAATCCGATTGCTATCGGATGACAACCGCACTAGTTGAGTCTGTCAATCGTAACGGAGTCGAAGGATTTTTAGCCCTAAATAATAAGGTTAATTGCAAAATCGTTTATCGTATCCTCGTCATTAGTTGATAAGAGCATAGCGCTAACAAACCTGTTTAAGTTTTCTTACTTCAATTTCACCCTGTGCCAATACAAATCGAAACATTAAAAATTCATCCGTTTCGGTAATATCAATTTGTTTGATGACACCCGCTAAATGATTATTGTTAATCGCATCTCCTGCTTTTAGTTCCAGCAGTGTTGATGTCGGCACTTTATCGTCTACAAAAATGTTGCTCATATTGATTCTTTTAAGAACGCATAATTTACCGATTTAATCTGAATCCGCTTGTGTCAAAAAAAACGTGTTTATATCGATTCGCCTTTTAGCAAGACGATCAATACAAACACGGCCCGTAGTTTTTATGCCTTTAACAAGGCAGGTTTCTCATGATACGTTTTCCAGAGCAATTCTCCGAATAGCGTATTCGACCAGGCGAACCAGGCTCTTGTAAAGTTGGCTGGATTATCTTTGTTGAACGACTCGTGCATAAAACCTTTGCCTGCGTGTGTTTTACGCAAAGTATCTATACAATATTTAATCTCGGCATCATCTTTAGAGGTAAGTGCACGCATGGTAATGCTCATTGGCCAGATCATGTCTTGCCCCGCGTGTGGACCACCAATACCTTCGGCCGCTGTGCCTTTAAAGAAATATGGATTATCTTTAGAAAGGGCAAATTTCCTGGTGTTCTGATAGATCGGATCTTCAATTTTCATCGCGCCCAGATAAGGCAAACTCAATAAACTGGGTACATTTGAATCGTCCATTAAGTAAGAACTTCCAAAACCATCTACCTCAAAAGCATAAATTTTGCCATATTTAGGGTGGTTTACGATGGCATGTTTTTGAAGCGCAGCATTTACCTCGTAGGCCAGATTTAATAAATTACTTTCTAAATTTTTATCGCTGTTTAGCGCTTTAATCATCTCTGCAGCCTGCTTTAAGCTTGATACCGCAAAGAAGTTTGAAGGAACCAGAAATGGAAAAATAGTGGCGTCATCACTCGGTCGGAAAGCAGAACAGATCAAACCAACCGGATTTACCGGAAAACCGTAACCCGCCATGGGTAACGAATCGGTAGGTTGTGTGGTTTCCCGCTGGAAATGATAAGGGCCTTTACCGGTTTTGCGCTGTTGCTCTTTAAAAGTTTTCAACGTAGCCTCAATTCCTTTTTTCCAATCGGCATCGAAAGGGGTTTTATCACCTGTCTTTTTCCAATAATGGTAAGCCAAACGGATCGGGTAACACAATGAATCGATTTCCCACTTGCGCTCGTGTACGCCTGGCTGCATAGCGGTTTTATCGGTCTTCCACTCTCCCACTTTATTGGCATCACCATAAAAAGCATTGGCATAAGGATCTTTTAAAATACATTTGGTTTGGTGGATAATTACACCGGCAATTAGCTTTTTTAGTGGCTCGTCTTCATTTACAAATTGCAGGTAAGGCCAAACCTGGGCTGAACTATCGCGTAACCACATGGCATCAATGTCGCCTGTAATTACATAGGTATCTGGTCTGCCATCTTTTTCTTCGTGATAAACCGTCGTATCTAAAGTATTTGGAAAACAATTTTCAAACAGCCATGCTAATTCGGGATTCTTAACATTTGACCTGAAGGTGTTAATGGCTGCGTCTACCGCTTTACTTTTAAAATGTCGTTTTGCAGCAGCTACGCGTACCACCGGAAATTCGGGCGCCAGATTAGCGGCGAAAGAAAATTTTGATGCAACAACGCCTGCTCCTAATAAGCCAGTGTTTTGTATAAATGTCCTTCTTTTCATTATGATTAATTATGATATTTAGGTTTAATTTTTAGCGATAGTGTTACGATACCTTATAAATTCATATCACTTGCAGCGGTAAATATTATTCGGTTAGTCCTTAACAAATATTATCATAATTTTTGGAACATCAAAATCATAATGTTCAATTTAACTATTCCTAAATCGATTTTCTTATACAATATCTTGAATAGATTCAGCTTGTGTTCTTTTGCTAAGGTGACTAATTATAGATATAAAATAATATATTTAACTAACCAAGCCTAATTTTATGGATGCTGATAACGTTTCACTGTCTAAACGTATTTTATCTATTGATATACTACGTGGATTTGTAATGATTGTAATGGCGCTGGATCATACCAGAGATTTCTTTCATATTGGTGCGATGACAGCTGATCCGCTAAATCCTGAGACCACCACGGGCCTGTTGTTTTTTACCCGCTGGATTACCCATTTCTGTGCACCCATTTTTGTTTTCCTGTCAGGATTATCAGCTTATTTATCTGCACAACATAAAACGCCAGCTCAGGCGGCTTCATTTTTATTTAAACGGGGTTTATGGTTAATTTTTATTGAAATAGCAGTGGTATCGCTCGGTCTTACCTTTAACCTGCAATACAACTTTATTATTTTACAGGTAATCTGGGCAACTGGCTGGAGCATGATCTTCCTGGCATTGGCAAGCCGTATCTCTTATCAAAGCGTAGTCGTCATCGGCTATATTCTGGTTTTTGGACACAATCTTTTTGATTTATTGCCCAAACCAGCCGGTCAAACAGCCGGATTGATTTTGAAAGTATTTTTTACTGCTTCTGGAACGGTTGTACCATTATCCAGCAATCATTTAGTCGGTATTTTTTATGCCATCCTGCCCTGGACAGGCATTATGTTTTTAGGTTATGGGATTGGCGCATGGTATAAAAAAGAATATGCTAACGAACTCAGAAAGCGAAATTTAATGGTTGCGGGATTATTAACCATATTATTGTTTATTATCTTGAGGCTTATCAATATTTACGGCGATCCGGCACCGCGTAAGGAGTATCATGATTTCTTTAAGAATCTGCTGTCCTTTTTTAACGTAAGCAAATATCCTCCCTCCTTGCAATACACAGCCATGACATTGGGCCCAGCACTGCTATTTTTGGCGCTTATCGAAAAAACAGCCAATTGGTTTACGAAGATCAACACCGTATACGGCGCTGTACCTTTCTTTTATTATGTGATACATTTTTATTTATTGCATATACTCCTGGTGATGGCATTTTTTGCCACAGGGCATAGCGAAAAAGAAATTATGCAGGTTCCGTTTTTATTTAGGCCGGCAGCTTTTGGATTTGGTTTAC
Source organism: Pedobacter suwonensis (assembly GCF_007833675.1). NCBI lineage: Bacteria > Pseudomonadati > Bacteroidota > Sphingobacteriia > Sphingobacteriales > Sphingobacteriaceae > Pedobacter > Pedobacter suwonensis. The sequence continues at coordinate 314,641 of NZ_CP031708.1, forward strand.
CTGCTGTTTATTTGATATGGATCTGTGTGGTAGCTTCTTTGTACCTTCCATGCAGGTGGTTTAAAAGATACAAGCAAACACACAGGCAATGGTGGTTGAGTTATATTTAATTTTTTTTAACTTGAGGTGTGATTTATTTCAAGTTCAGCAAAGTATTTTTCAGTTCCGCTTCGGTAAATTCTTTTTCATAAAGTTGCCTTGATTTTTTATTTACAAACAGGGTAGCAGGAATAGCGCCCGACCATTTTTTGTCGATCCGTTCTGTATACTGTTGCTGACCAGGCTCATTTAAAAGATATACTTCCGCATTGATTTGATTACGCAGTACAAATGGAATAACTTCTTTTTGCAGTTTTGATTTGAAATCCAGGCTTACCAAAATTACTTTCACCGGTTTCTTTATATTAGCTAACCGTAGTTTCTCGAAATTCGGCAATTCGGCTACGCATGGCGAGCACCAGGTTGCCCAGAAATTGATGACGTAGGTGGTATCTTTTCCATTGGCAATGCGTTTATCCAGTTCATTTAGGGTGAGTAATTTTACTTGTGCATTAACCGAATAAGTAATTAGGGATAAGCAGAGTATGAGAAATAGGCGCATAAATGGATAATGAAAAGTTTAAAAAATGGTTTTACAAAGAGGTTGTCACCATGAACCTGTTTAAAGGGCTTATTATCATTTGTCATTCTGAGGGATAATTTATGATATAAAAATCAATATAAATGACGTTAACTTTATGTAGAGTTTAAGGGAGATAAGCAGCATAACAGTCGCCTTAATAGTGCATTAGCCTGTTCCTGAGCTTTGTTTTAGCGTATAATAGTAATCAATATTGGTGAGTCATTTGATATCCCGCATGGTAGTAATATCCTTATCTGAAATACGTTAAGCTTATCTTCTTATTTAAAAAGCTCTGTTATTTGAAATGAGTGTTTTAAACAAAATTTATCCCAATAGTGCAGGCATTGATATTGGGAGTGAAAAGGTTTATGTTTCTGTAGAAAACCAGACAGTAAGGAATTTCCGCACTTTTACTTCTTGTTATAGGGAATTGAGTGCCTATCTAAAAGAATGTTCAATAACCCATGTTGCTATGGAAGCTACGGGAGTTTATTGGATTACCCTTTATGATGTTTTAGAGTCTGATGGTTTTGAGGTTACGCTGGTAAACCCTGCTGACAGCAAGAACCTTCCGGGCAGAAAGACCGATGTTCAAGACTGTCAGTGGATTCAACAGCTCTTTAGCTACGGGCTACTGCGCAAAAGCTTTGTTCCTGAAGACATTGTAAGAAAACTGAGGGTTTATACCCGGATGCGGGAAGATAAGCTACAGATGGCCTCTTCCCACGTTCAGCATATGCAGAAAGCCCTAACCCTGATGAATATAAGGTTGCCAGAAGTGCTTTCACAAACCCATGGTGCCAGTGGAATGGCAATGATACAGGCTATCCTTGCAGGAGAACGGAAACCTGAAAAACTTTTGGCATGCTGTACCCCATCCTTAATCAAGAACAAGGGAACAGATATTTTGCTCGCTCTTGAAGGCAACTACAAAGAAGAATACCTTTTCGAACTTCAGCAGGCCTTCGATGGATATATGTTTTATATTGATCAGGTTTCCAAATGTGATATAGAAACAGGAAAAGTTCTTCAGGATTATAATAATTCTTCCAATAAAGATTACAAAGACAGGCATCCAGTCAAACCAATCCGCCATAACAAGCCAAATATTGATCAGCTACACCAATTATTATTAGGAATTCATGGAGCAAACCCGACCACCTTACCAGGTTTAACAGATTACAGTTTAATGAGGCTTACGGCTGAACTTGGTAACAATATTAAACAGTGGCCTTCAATAAAAAACTTTGTTTCCTGGTTGGGACTGGCTCCAGGTAAGCATCAGTCAGGAAAGATGAATAAAAGAAGTAAGAAAAAACCTGCAACCAGAGCGGGACAAATATTTAAACAGGCAGCCCAATCTATATTGTTAAGCAAACAGCCAGGGCTGGGAGCATTTGCCAGAAGACTTAAAGCAAAAAAAGGTTCTGGCATAGCTATAAAAGCTACGGCAAGAAAATTAGCAGAACTTTATTATAGAATATTTGATAAAGGGATGAATTATGTTGAACAGGGAGTAAAGAGATATCAAGAAAAGTTAAAAGAACAACAGATAATTTTCCTCCAAAAAAAAGCAGGTGAACTTAATTTGCAAGTTGTTGAAAATTAAACCATTATACAAATACGTCAATGGTAGCAAAGCGAAGAATCTTCCTTTTAATAGAACATTCTTCATTGCATTCAGAATGACAAGTATAGCTATCAATTAACCGATCCGGATTTAACCAAAACCTTTTGATAAGCCGGTAATGTTAAATCATCTACAATTACCCCTCGTGTGGTACTGGCATGTACAAAAAAACCATTATTGAGGTAAACGCCCACATGGTCTACATCGTTTCCACCAAAAGAGAAAAACACAAGATCGCCCTCTTTCAGGTTATCAATATCTTTCCTTCTGACCACATTGGCCTGCTCGCGGGAAATACGTGGTAGTGTAACCCCAAATATTTCTTTCTCCAATAAGAATGCAAAACCGGAACAATCAATCCCATTCTTATCTAATCCGCCAAAACGGTACTTCACTCCAGTCCAATCGGTAATAAAACGATAAAGCGATTTGCTTTTTAAATTAGCCATCGCATCAGCCGCCTGTGCTGCTTTCGTATCACTTTTAACCGTGTATTTTCTTGTTCCGCAGGATGTTATAATGATGGAGAGCATTAAAATTAAAGAATAACAATATTTAGTCTTTATCATATTTTTTAATTCTTTTGATCACACAATCAGACAGACAGCTATCATACCAATCCTACCAACATCTATGTTCACGTTTTTCTTGTCGTTAATTTTTTATTAACCGTTGTATTTCGTCTAATTTTAACAGTGCCTCAACAGGAGTTAACCCATTTACATCTAAATTATTTAAAGTATCGCGTATTTTTACCAAAATCGGATCATCAATGGCAAACATCTGTAACTGGTAAGCCTGGTTTTGTACTTTTTTAATGCTGTCTTTTATGCTTTGTCCTTCTGTACGGTCTATTTCTAATTTTTTAAGAATCTCATTCGCACGGCCTATTAATTTTGTCGGCATACCGGCCATTTTTGCCACGTGTATACCAAAGCTATGTTCACTACCACCAGGTATAAGTTTTCTTAGGAAAATTACCTTATTGCTCATCTCTTTTACCGATACATTAAAGTTTTTAATTCGGGGCATGGTATTGGCCAGTTCGTTTAGCTCATGGTAGTGCGTAGCAAATAAGGTTTTAGGTCGGGCCGTTGGATGCTGATGCAGGAACTCAGCAATGGCCCATGCAATCGAAATACCATCATATGTACTTGTTCCGCGACCAATTTCATCAAGCAGGATCAAACTATCATCAGAGATATTGTTCAGAATACTTGCCGTCTCGTTCATTTCTACCATAAACGTACTTTCTCCTGAAGAGATGTTATCAGATGCTCCTACACGGGTAAAAATCTTATCCACAATGCCTACTTCTGCATCTTTTGCCGGCACAAAGGACCCCATCTGTGCCATTAATACAATTAATGCTGTTTGCCTTAAAATGGCTGATTTACCCGCCATGTTAGGACCGGTAATCATGATGATCTGCTGACTTTCGGTATCAAGATATACATCGTTGGTAATGTATTCTGTACCAACAGGCAATTGTTTTTCAATTACCGGATGGCGGCCACCTTTAATATCGAGCACTTTGTTTTGGGCAACCTTTGGTTTGTTATAATGGTTTTTAGCTGCCAGTTGAGCAAAACACAGCAAACAATCAAGCTGTGCGATGAGATATGAATCAAGCTGGATGGGTTTGATGTAACTCGCCGTTTCGTACATCAGTTCGTTATACAAACGGATTTCGATGGCCTGTATCTTTTCTTCGGCACCTAAAATCTGATCTTCATACTCCTTCAGCTCGGGCGTAATGTACCGTTCCGCATTTACCAAGGTCTGCTTACGGATCCAGCCATCGGGTACCTTATCTTTATGGGTATGGGTAACTTCTAAATAATAACCAAATACATTATTGAAGGCGATTTTCAAAGATGGAATACCTGTTGCTTCTGCTTCCCGCTTCTGAATCTGAACCAGGTAATCTTTCCCGCCAAAAGCAATTTTGCGCAAACGGTCTAAATCTTCGTCAACCCCGTCGGCAATTACATTTCCTTTAATCAGCAATGCTGGTGGTTCGGCCTGTAATTCCTTTTCTATTCGTTCCCGGATGGCTAAACATGGATTTAACTGATCTGCTATTTTAATCAGGAAAGGATTTTTAGAATCTGCAGCAAGTTTTTTAACGGCTTCAATGTGGTAAAGTGCACGTTTTAAAGCCACCAATTCCCTCGGGCCAACCCGTTGTAAACCAACTTTGGAAATTAAACGTTCTAAATCGCCTATCTGTTTAATGTGCGATAGAAATTCTTCCTGTAATGTTTCGTTTGCCACAAAATATTCTACCATGCCCAAGCGTTCCTGAATGGGTTTCAGCTCTTTTAATGGCATAATAATCCACTTCTGTAACAAACGTGCGCCCATTGGGGTACAGGTATGATCCAGAATATCAAAAAGAGTGACTGCATTATCGTTAGGCGAATTCACCAATTCCAGGTTTCGGATGGTAAAACGGTCGAGCCACATGTAACGGTCTTCCTCAATGCGGCTAATGGACGTAATGTGCTGCAGGTTGCGGTGTTCAGTTTCACCTAAATAATGTAAAATAACACCAGCAGCAACAATTCCGCTTTGTAAACGATCGATACCGAAACCTTTTAATGACGAAACTTCAAAATGTTTCATCAGGGTTTCGTTTCCAAAATCTGTGGTAAATGGCCATTCGTCTAAGCCAAAGGTGTAAAAACGGTCGCCAAAGTTTTCGGTAAAGGCTTGTCGCTTTGATTTTTGAAAGATCACTTCTGTAGGCTTAAAACCCTGCAGAAGTTTATCGATATAATCGCTATTGCCTTGCGCAATTAAAAATTCGCCTGTAGATATATCTAAAAATGAAACACCCAATTGTGTTTTATCGAAAAAAACGCAGGCCAGGAAATTGTTCGATTTCTGGTTTACAATATTGTCGCCGTAAGCTACGCCTGGCGTAACCAGCTCTGTTACACCTCGTTTTACAATGGTTTTTGTTGTTTTAGGATCTTCAAGCTGATCGCAAATAGCAACGCGCTGCCCCGCCCTGACGAGTTTCGATAAATAATTATCTAAAGAATGGTGCGGAAAACCGGCCAGTTCTAACGCACCACCATTGGGTCCGGTACCTCGTCTGGTTAATACGATGCCTAAAATCTGTGCCGTTTTAATGGCATCTTCGCCAAAGGTTTCATAAAAATCGCCAACCCTAAATAGTAAAAGTGCACCCGGGTACTTCGCTTTTATCGCGTTGTACTGCTGCATTAACGGGGTTTCTTTATTCGTGTCTTTAGCCAAAACTGAAATGAATTTACAAAAGCCATAAAGATAACACGAATAAGCATTTTACAGCTGTTTTGTTGAAAAGTTGAAAGATTGTTTAAAAGCCAGGGTTGATCAGTTAGCTTTAACCTCATCATCGTTTTCTTCCATCAACAGTTAACTATCATTTGAAAACCAAGGGTTCTGTACATTTGGGGTAACACAGTCCTGCTTTCCGCTTGTAGGCCCTCTTTTCAATCGGGAGCTACCGCTTCAATCAGATTTAGTCACAATGGTCTGTTTTAACCCAAGTGCATAATAATTTTCTTTTATCAACAGTTAATCAATTTATATGATTAAACAATTGCCATTATTTGGAAATGGAGGTTTCTGTGCATTTGGGATAGTGTAGTCCTGTTATCCGCCTTCCTTCGCTGCGCTCGTGTTCGCTACTACCAGGTTTTGGTACAATGGTCGGTTTTAACCCGGTTATACAATAATTAGGCAGTTACACAATTAACCAATTTATACGATTAAACAACTGCCATTATTTTGAAATGGAGGTTTCTGTGCATTTGGGATAGTGTAGTCCTGTTATCCGCTTTACTTCGCTGCGCTCGTGTTCGCTCCTACCAGGTTTAGGTACAATGGTCTGTTTTAACCCGGTTATACAATAAATTAGGCACTTACACAGTTAACCAATTTATACGATTAACAATTGCCATTATTTGGAAATGAAAGGTTCTGTGCATTTCGGAGCATGTAGTCCTGTTATCCGCTTTACTTCGTTGCACTCCGTGCCCGCTTCTACCAGGTTTAGGTACAATGGTCTGTACTAACCCAATTGTATAATAGATCTGGTACCTATGACACAATTAACCAATTCATACAATTAATCAGTTAACCCACAGAAACAATTACCCTGGTCATGTGTTAACTTAATATAAATTTTAACCTAATTTTTTAATTATGACGATCCAACTGAACACCGACAAAAATTTAACCATACATCAGGAATACGAAGAAAAAATCAATACCCAGTTAAATGAAGGCCTGAGCAGGTTTAGCGATCTGATTACGCGTTTAGAAGTTCATCTTTCTGACGAGAACGGTAGTAAAGATGGTCTGGATGATAAAAGATGTTTGCTAGAGGCCAGAATAACCGGAAAAGATCCAATTGCAGTAACTAACCTAGGTAATACGTACGATTTAGCCATCACAGGCGCCTTAACAAAACTAAAAAGTGCTTTAGAAAAAGTGGCAGGAAAAATGAAAGCACATTAATAGGTATAATGTCATCCTGAGCCTGTCGAAGGACTTCTAAACGTATTTTATGAAGCGTTTCGACAGGCTCAACGTGACAATCATTATTGTAGTTTTTTATAATTTAACTTTTTCTAATTCTTCTATATATTCCAAAAACAGATCCAAAGCTTTCTTTCTGTCTTCTGTAACATCAAATTGCAATTTGTGATACAGGTAATCTTCCAGATCGAAATTTGGCGATTCAGATAATTCCGCCAAAACTTCCTTTCTATGATCTAAACCAAACTTTAAAGCTGCATTAAATTCAGCTTTAAAATCTTCTGAAATCTCTTTATTGGCTACCCAAGCTGCATACATAAAAGGTAAGCCAGTAAGTTTTTTCCATTCCTCGCCCATATCATAAGCGTAGGCAAAATCATCTTTTTTACCAAAAGTCCTGTCGCCAATCAAAACAAAAGCATCTGTTTTTGCGTCACGATCGGTAGTAAATTCTACCTCCTTTTTCCAATGAAATTTTAGCAATACTTTGGCTAAGTTATTTGAGGTACGCGAGTGGGCATCCAGCCTTAGCGTTTTAATGTCATTTGCCGGAACTTCACTAAAAATAAATACAGAATTTACGCCGCCATCACTGCCTATACAATAATCGGCCACAATATTGGCATTTGGAACCAAAGGAATAGCTGCGACAGGCATCAGACCAATATCTGCCTGACCATTAATCACTTTTGCTGCGCAATCTGAAGGGATATCTAAACTTAAATCAATCTTATTAATGATTTCCGAATGTGTTAATCCGTATATAAAAGCTTTTGTATTGGTGTAGGCAACCGCCGATATTTTAATCTTATTCAAGGTGTTATGTTTTGCGCTTCGCGTTTGGCGTTAAGCAAATTATTTAATTACTAAACAATCTTATGTTGGTTTGTGTTCTCAGAACGATTAACGCACTTCGTTTCATGAAAGATACGAACCGGGGCCGTTTATTCTCCGATTACTAAACCGTCTAAATGTACTGCGCTGTTAAATTCGAGCACGGTAAATTTTCCATCCTCAAAACCCATTTTGTACAACACGGTATTCTGATGTGGGAATTCAGTCATTTCGCTCAATGGTTTTCCTAAGAGTAAGCACAAGAAAACACGCATCGCCCGGCCATGCATACAAAGCAATACTGTTTTTTCCTCTGGTCGGGTCATTAAAACCTCCATGGGTTGTTTTAAACGTTCGTAAACATCCTGAACGCTTTCTCCACCTTCAAAATGCGCGGTATAATCACCATTTTCCCAGCTTTGTAACATCTCACGAAAAGCCTCGCGTGCCTCTTCGGTATTGGGTTTTCCTTCCCAGATACCCCATGCCAGCTCATCTAATCCCGAAAGTTTTTCCCACGGTAATTTAGCATCGATAAACTTCTGCACCGTTTGCCAGGTTCGTTTGAGATCGGATGTATAAATTTTATCAAAAGGAACATTCTTGTATTTTTGATAAAAAGCTTCAGCTTGCGCCCTTCCCAAATCATTTAGATCAGAATTTATACCCCTGCCCTGTACTATGCCTTGTCTGTTAAGTTCTGTTTCGCCGTGACGTATGATGTATATTTCTTTAACCATTAAATGGGATTTTTTGGATTATAAGATTGCAGGATTAACATTTTTTATTTATTATTTTTTTGACTTTGCGAAAAGACCTTAAAATCCTATCATCATAACAATCTTAATTCACTACCGGTAATTTATAATATTGCGGTTTCTTTTCTTCCTCAAAAACAACATTTTCGAAATCGGTAACTACATTGTATAGTGTATCGCGTTCTATTGCTTTCCGGCCCACTTGTTTAATCAGATTAACCAGCTCTTTAGTGCTCATCGCCGGATTTTGCTCTTCGGCTCCAGCCATTGAGTAAATTTTAGTCGTATCATCCAAAGTACCGTCAATGTCATCAACGCCATAATTTAGGGATAACTGTGCCGTTTCGCGACTGATCATGGCCCAGTAAGCTTTAATATGATCAAAATTATCTAGATAGATGCGGGCAATTGCATAATTTCTCAAATCTTCAATTACCGAAGATTCAGGCACATTGCTCATCTGGTTATGCTGATTTCTGAATTTTAAAGGAATAAAGGTTTGGAAACCGCCAGTACGATCCTGCAGTTGACGTAGTTTTTCCAAATGGTCAACCCGGTGCCAGTATTTCTCAATATGTCCATAAAGCATGGTTGCGTTACTCCGCATACCTAATTTGTGCCATTCTTCATGGATATCCAGCCATTGCTGACCGGTACATTTGTCTTTGGCAATCTGTTCCCTTATTTCGGGATGAAAAATTTCTGCTCCTCCGCCCGGTATAGATTCCAAGCCGGCTTCTTTCATCAAACGCATACCCGTTGCATAATCAATTTTAGCCTTCTTGAAGATATAATGGTACTCTACAGGTGTTAATGCTTTAACATGTAAATCCGGACGGTGTTGTTTAATAGCGGTGAACAAAGCCGAATAAAAGGCCACATCATATTGCGGAAGTACCCCTCCTACAATGTGTACCTCTGTTACCGGTTCGCCATCATATTTTTTAACAATATCGAGCATTTGCTCCATCGTTAACGCCCAGCCTTCCTCTTTTTGCTTGATTAAACGGGAATAAGAACAAAATTTGCAGTCGTAAACGCAAAGGTTGGTAGGTTCCAGATGGAAGTTCCGGTTAAAATAGGTTTTATCGCCATGTTTCCGTTCGCGGATAAAGTTGGCCAATACGCCAAGATAACCCAATTCTGCATGTTCGTATAAGTACACACCTTCGTCGAAGGTAATCCGCTCTTTATGAAGAACTTTATGCGCGATGTTTTGTAGTTCAGTTGATAAATTGGTATCAGCTAATATTTTTTCAACTTGCTCAGTTGTATTCATTCCTGATTTATTTTGAACAAAAATACGATAATGAGCCGATTTGAAAATCATTTTCTTGTAACAAACCGTGATTTTTAGATATTGTACCTGATTATTAAACACAGTTGAACACTGATCAACACGATATTGATTGCTTTTTATCGTAAACTTAGCTATAGGCGTTAACATTAGCCACCGAAATGTAGAAGTCACGAAGAAATAACTATCAAGCTCGGGGATAAATCCATGTTTCAACACTTGACGGTAGTTTATGTAAGATAAAACCTGAATCTAAGTTCAATGCTAACAAGCTGCTACAAATGATTCTAAGAAACTTCGGGCAAATCCGTGTCTCCGTGGCAACCCTAAAAGACAGTAAACAAAAAAAGCACCTCTTTTCAGAAGTGCTTTAAGGGTATGTTTTTCGACGTTAAATATTATCTGGCTGCAGGTACAAAAGTTAGAATAATGTTTGCAGTTCTGCCACCAAATTCAATTGGTGATTTTAATACCATTTGTGTGCTTGAAAGTTCAGTTAATACCAAACGATAACCTTCAGTTACATTTTTTGCTTTGTCACCCTCGTATATTTTTTTAAACTGGAAAGTTTGATCCTTAGGGGCAGCCGACCAGAAAATAGTCTGCATTACAGCACCACAGGTACTTGATGCAGGTAAGGTATAAGATCCATTACCACTATTGGTTAAATTCCATGTACTTCCCTCAAAACATTTATAAGATTTCTCTCCAAATAAGCCCTGAACAGCACCATCAGGCAAACCTTCCAAAGCTACATTACTCACTACCCATTCGCGAACAACTGTACCTCTGCTACCCGTTACACCTGCAGTTACTCTTTTTGCAGTATTACAACTTTGTAACATTACTAAGGTAGAACATGCAATTGAGATAGCTATAAATAATCTTTTCATTTTCTATGTAATTTAAATTTTGTCAAACTTGTTACATAAATCTTGCCAAAACCGTTACTAACCTTAAATTAGCGCTAAAATATTAAACCCCATACCCATATTACATCGTCCAAAATCAATCATCATGAAACCAGAAACCCTTGCTATTCACGCCGCTAATCTTGTAAAAATCAATACAGGTGATGTTACGCCGCCTATTAATTTATCTACCACATTTTTTCGTGACGAAGATGGTGGCTATCCTGGCGGACACATGTATAGCAGGGTAAGCAATCCAAACCGGTCTGCTTTAGAAAACACTGTAGCTAAACTGGAATATGGCGAAGATGCAGCAGCATTTTCCTCGGGTAATACCTGCGGTTTGGCATTGTTTCAGGCTTTGAAACCAGGCAGTCATATTATTGCACCGGACGATATGTATTGGGGCATTAAAAAACAATTGCTGACGATTTTTAACAATAGCCTGGAATTTGATTTTATTGACCAGACCGATTTGTCGCTAATAGAATCAAACATTAAGCCCAATACAAAACTAATTTGGATCGAAACACCATCCAATCCACTGTTGAAGGTTACCGATATAGAAGAGATTGCTAAAATAGCCAATGCTAAAAATATCACCATGGTCTGCGATAGTACATTTGCTTCCCCTATTTTACAAAATCCAATTTTATTAGGAGCAGATATTGTCATGCACAGCAGCACGAAATACCTTGGTGGCCATAGCGATGTGCTTGGAGGAATTTTGGTGACAGCAAAGAAAGATGAGTTGTGGGAGAAAATCAAAAACATACAGCAAACCGGTGGTGCCGTTCCATCACCCTTCGATTGCTTTTTATTAAGCAGAAGCATAAAAACCCTGGCCTACCGCATAAAAGGTCATTGTGAAAACGGGAAGATTATTGCTCACTATTTAAATAAACATCCAAATGTAGAAACCGTTTTTTATCCCGGACTGGAAGACCATCCGCAACATGGTATTGCAAAAAAACAGATGAAAGATTTTGGCGGCATGATGTCGTTCCTGGTTAAAGGTGGTGTTGAAGCCGCTCATAAAGTGGCGAATAAGGTCCGGTTATTTGCACAGGCGACCAGTTTAGGTGGCGTGGAGAGTTTAATCGAACATCGCTACTCGGTAGAGGGGCCGGATAGCAAAACGCCTAAAAATCTGCTCCGTATTTCCGTTGGACTGGAACATGCAGATGATCTTATTGCCGATTTGGAGCAGGCGTTAGGCTAAAGTTTTCTACGGTCCTATAAGATTTTTGAAGCCTTATAGGACTAAAAATCTATTTCGGATTACAAGCCGTGGTCAGTTTCAAAGAATAGTTTGCCTCCAGTGGCTCATTTGTTTGTGCCAAACGTTGTGAACCCGTATTCGCAGGACAAGCAATATCTCCTGCAGCATCATAAACCAATTTGTTCCCATTTGCCATCAATTCCTTTGGCACATATACCTGTACTTTGGTAACTGAATAACCTGAAGGAAAATAACGTATGTAATAACCATCAGGATGTTTGGTCCAGATGCCGCTTGGCACATCGCTTCTTGGTGGGGCCATACCCGCCAAAATCGCATATTTTTCCATATCAGCATAAGTGTAATTTCCGGAAGCTACCAGCTGTCTGATATTGTTTTCTGCCTCAAAAACTGCCTTTACACCCGCTGGCAACTGGTCTTTAGCCTTTTCCATTACATCAAAAGGTAACACACCCAGGGCGCCTCCCTCCAATTGTGTAATCTGACTCGGGGTTAATAATTTTACAGCGGTTAATTTTACCTGTCCGTTAAAATCAGCAAATTTTGTTCTGGCAATAATGGTCCACAGCAGCGCCTGGATGTCATGTTGATCCACCTCAGGATGTTTTTCTGCGCTTTTCAATATCGCAACCACTATTCCTTCCTTAGGACCCAGTACAGGAGCGAACATATAACCATCGCCTTTTGACGGCGCAAATGTTCCCGCCTTTAAACAATAACTTTTGTTGGTCATCTCATAAAGCCCCTCGCAAAGCACAAATCCGCCCTCTGGATTTTTAGGTAGTAAATACAATGGTTGTGCCTTTAAATTTAACGAAGTAATAAAGTCGGGCATTTTTTCACCTTCCCTGTTTACATCTTCAAAACTGGTGGTTATTGCAGCGGGCTGTTTCAGAAACCTGTCTACCCCTAAGGCTTTGGCACCCTGGGCGGTTCCGATTTTTAATAATTTATCTTTCAAACCTCCAAACTGGGCATTGGTAGTGCTGACAAACATCACCGTGAATAGTAGGCCTAAACTTAAAATGCTTGTGTTTTTCATGATAATCATATTTAGATAGGTAGCGCAAACTTAGCATATTCAGCGCTAATTTCACATCGAAAGTTCGATTTTAGCATTGTAACATAAAATTAAGTAACTAGTTATCAGTTATTTATTTTAAAATCAAAATTTTATTTTGTGTATTAAAAATTAATCCTGACATTTGAAATATTATTTGGCGGAAAGCTAAATAAAAGTCAATCTTCATAGGTTGATTTATAAAGAAGTGGCGAGAGACTGGCTCGATGACCCACTGGCAACCCTCAGAAAGAGAAGGTGCCAATTCCTGACCAGATAACATGGTGTTATTTGGTGATATAAATTATAACTGATGAAAACATTAAATCTTCGATCGCTAAGCGAATCCAATGCAGACCTTAAAAAGGTAAAACAAGTTGCTATTTCTGTTACTTGCAGTTATATGCTTGCTATGGCTTGTATGCGCTGTTGCATACAGTAATTTAAAAATCTTCCTTTTTTGTTTCCCTCAAACTGGAAGGTCCCGGATAACCGGGATACGCCCTTTTAAGCTTTAGGACTACCCTAAGTTAGTTATCTTATCAATTCATAAATTAAAACAGAAATTATGTCAACATCATATAAATTTGAAACTTTACAATTACACGCTGGTCAGGAAATAGATCCAACAACAGGTTCAAGAGCCGTACCCATTTACCAAACGACGTCTTACGGGTTCAATAGTGCTGAACACGGTGCCAATTTATTTGCTCTAAAGGAGTTTGGTAATATCTACACCAGGATCATGAATCCAACCAACGATGTTTTTGAAAAACGTATTGCCGCTTTGGAAGGTGGCGTTGCTGCTCTGGCCGTTGCCTCAGGACAAGCTGCACAATTCATCGCTTTAAATAATATACTGGAGGCTGGTGATGGTATTGTTTCTTCTTCTCACATTTATGGCGGAACATATAACCAGTTTAAAGTGGCTTTTAAACGTTTAGGTATCCATGTAGATTTTGCCAATCCGGATGTGCCTGAGGAATTTGAAGCTAAAATTACCGATAAAACCAAAGCCATCTATCTGGAAACCATCGGTAATCCAGCCTTTAGTGTACCTGATTTTGAGAAGATTGCCGCTATTGCCAAAAAATATGACCTCCCGTTGGTGGTTGATAATACTTTTGGTGCAGGAGGTTATTTATTTAAGCCATTAGAACATGGAGCAAACATTGTGGTAGAATCTGCAACGAAATGGATCGGTGGTCATGGAACAAGCATTGGCGGCGTAATTGTCGACGGCGGAAACTATAACTGGGGTAACGGGAAATTCCCTCAGTTCTCCGAGCCTTCAGCAGGTTACCATGGTTTGGTTTTTAGTGATGTTTTTGGCATTGGCGGGCCGTTCGGTAATATTCAGTTTATCATTCGTGCCCGTGTAGAAGGATTAAGAGATCTTGGGCCTGCCCTATCGCCTTTTAATTCTTTTCTTTTGTTGCAAGGAATGGAAACGCTATCGCTCCGCGTACAACGCCATGTTGATAATGCCCTTGAACTGGCCACCTGGTTAGAAAACCATCCGCTGGTTAAAGAAGTACAATATCCCGGATTAGCAAGTAGCAAATACAACAATCTTGCGAAGAAATATTTAAGCAATGGTTTTGGGGCCGTACTGTCTTTTGAACTAAATGGAAGCAAGGAAAATGCCACGCAGGTTATTGATCATTTGAAACTGGTTTCGCACCTAGCCAACGTGGGCGATGCCAAAACGCTGATCATACAGCCATCGGCCACCACACACCAGCAATTGAGTGAAGAAGAACAACTGGCCGCGGGCGTAAAACCAAACGCCTTAAGGGTCTCAGTTGGTATTGAGCATATCGATGATATTAAAGCTGATTTCGAACAGGCATTTGCAGCCATTAACGCACAAGTTTCTACCGAGAGTTTATTAGCTTAAGCACATTTACCTTCCGATACAACAAAACAATGAGTACAGCATCAATATATAATCATCCTAGACAGTTTAAATTAGAAAACGGAAAAAAAATCCGTAACCTGCAGGTTGCTTATCAAACTTATGGGAAACTAAATGCGGCTAAAGATAACGTTATCTGGGTTTGCCATGCACTTACTGCCAATGCAGATGTTTTTGAATGGTGGGAAGGTTTGTTCGGGCAAAATGCTTTGTTCAATCCTGCGGAACACTATATTGTGTGCGCCAATGTTTTAGGGTCTCATTATGGCAGCACTAGCCCCTTGAGTACAAATCCGGTAACAGGCCTGCCATATTACCTGTCTTTTCCACAGTTTACCATTCGCGATTTGGTATCAGCACACCAGTTATTGGCTTCGCATTTAGGCGTAGACTATATCAAGTTGTTAATAGGTGGTTCTTTGGGCGGACAACAAGCAGTTGAATGGAGTATTTCAGACCCGAATAAAATTGAAAACCTGATTTTAATTGCCACTAATGCAGCACATTCTCCCTGGGGTATCGCTTTTAATGAAAGCCAGCGTTTGGCCATTACTACCGATAGAACTTTTTACGCTAACCAACCAAACGGTGGTAGCAAAGGTTTAAAAACTGCCCGTAGCATTGCGCTTTTAAGCTATAGAACCTACGATGCTTATGGCAGTACACAGGTAGAAAGTGTTAACGATAAAACTGACCACTTCAGGTCGTCTTCTTATCAGAATTATCAGGGCGAAAAACTGATCAACCGCTTTAATGCTTACAGTTATTATTATTTAACTAAAGCAATGGACAGCCATAATGTTGGTCGTAACCGCAAAAGTATTGGCGATGCCTTAAAATTAATTAAGGCGAACACCCTGGTCATCGGAATAGAAAATGATGTTTTGTTCCCGCTTTCGGAGCAAAAATACCTGGCCGACCATATTGCCGGGGCAGAATTTATTGCCTTACACTCAGATTACGGACATGATGGTTTTTTAATCGAAACCAATGTATTGACCAATGTAATCGGAAACTTTATGAAAGAAAGCCGTAACAAGAAAATAATCAAACTACAGCATACGGCTTAGAAAGGTAGAGGGTTGAGGGTATAAAGGTAGAAGGTAAGAAAACTGGATACCGGAATAAAATTTAAAAAAAAATACAAAAATAAGAACAGTTATATCGGTGTAACCGACCTATCTGTGTAATCATAAAAACAATAATGAGTAAGAATTTAAAAATCGGTTTATTTGGTTTCGGTGTAGTAGGACAAGGTTTATTGGATATTATCCAAAGCCAGAACTTAAACCTTGAGATCATTAAAATTGCGATAAAAGATCCGAGGAAGAAGCGTACCCTTAATAAAGATCTGTTTACTACTGATCGTAACGAGATACTGAATAATACGGAAATCAATACCATTGTAGAATTGATCAATGATGCCGATGCAGCCTATGAGATTGTAACGGCCGCATTAAAAAACGGTAAAAATGTAGTTTCTGCCAATAAAAAAATGATTGCCATACACTTAAAAGAGCTGGTTGATTTACAACAAAAGCACGGCACTTCACTATTGTATGAAGGTGCAGTTTGTGGCAGTATTCCGATTATCAGGAATTTAGAAGAGTATTACGATAATGAATTGTTTCATGCTTTGAGCGGAATTTTTAATGGCTCATCTAATTATATCCTTTCCAAGATATTCAATGAGAACCAAAGTTACGATTCGGCATTAAAAGAAGCACAGGATTTAGGTTTTGCGGAAACTGATCCGATCTTAGACGTGGGCGGCTACGATCCAAAATACAAACTCGCGATTGCTACAGCGCATGCTTACGGTTTATTTGTTAATCCTGATGCTATTTTAAATATTGGTATACAGAATTTATCCAACAATGATATTAAATATGCCCGCGAAAAAAACTTTAAGATTAAATTAGTTCCTACGGCGCGTAAAGTAAACACAAAAGATGTTGTGACTTATGTACTACCTAAACTCGTAGCTAAAGATGATTTTCTCTACAATGTAGAAAACGAATACAATGCAGTTGCTGTTCAGGCGGCTTTTGCGGATAAACAATTTTTCTACGGTAAAGGTGCGGGCGGCCACCCTACTGGTGCTGCCGTGCTTTCTGATATTGCTGCCTTAAGGTACGACTACCGTTATGAATACAAAAAATATCATTCGGAAAACGGCGTAAAACATACAGAAGAGATTCTTTTGGAAATTTATTTACGTTATGCAGATGAAGACCTGATTACGCTGTTGGAGTTTGATAACATTAGCGAGCGTTATGCGGCCAGCAGTTACAAATATGTGGTAGGTACGCTTAAGCTGGAAAGTTTGATTAGAAACCGTGATTTGCTTTTAGATCAATCTGTTTTTGTGGCCTATACGGGTAGACAGATTTATAAACAGGAGCAATTGAGCGAAAATGTTTTTGCTGCTGAACTGGCCAGCCTCTAACTTATTTTTTAAGGTTAATTTTTTTATTTGTTTTGTTGTTAAGTACAAAGGTCGGAGCGAGTCCGGCCTTTTGCATTATTTAAAATTATCCAAAATACGCTGCCGGTCTTCGTTTTCCTTATCATTTTTATGGTAAAGTTCAATAAAAACGATCTTTTTTTCTTCTACGAAATAAGCATAAATTAATCTTAAACCTGAGTTTACTCCACGGCCTTTAAAAGATTTACAGGCCTTCTTTTTTACTTCTTTTTGCTAAATCTTCTTGGGAAAGATCTTTTTCGAACGAAGGATAGCTATTCTTTCCCCGATTTCTTTTTTTATATGTCATATGCCATAGTTCAACGATACAGCATGTTTCATAATAAAACAATAAGGTGATTGATTTTAAAACAAAAACACAATACTTCGCTTTGATTTGGAACTGCTAATTGCAAATAGCTATTGTTTTATTCTTAAGTATTTTTCGATTATCACCCGATCTACCCCTGCTGCTTCGACCTTTTCAACTCCTTTTTGGATCAGGGTATCTTGATGAATGTCTAGTTTGAAGTTAAACTTTTTGCCTTCCCAGTCTTTATTTTTGTAGTACTCAAGATGTTCAGTATAATCACTGCCCTTCAAAACAAAAGTCCCTCCCCCTGCATCAAAGTTAGCAGTATCTTTCGGATCAAGGCTATGCCTTAGAAAGGCAAAATGGCTTTTGTTAAATAACTTGATCATTTTTAGTTTTCCGTAATAATCAGTCGTTTCGCTTTTTCCTTTATCAATAGTTGTGGCTGAAACCAGTTGCCAGGTGCCTTGAATATCAAGAACTGAATCTTTTTTGTTTCCATCTTTGCGCTTACAAGCAAATAAGGAGAAAAGGAAAAGTAATATTAAGGTATATTTCATTAATCAAATGGTTTAGGTAATTAACAAATTTATCCTCTCCCGGCCATCTTAATCAGTTTGTGGGCTAGATCTTTCCCTAAATAACGATCGATAACCGTGTGTACAATATACAATATGGGCGTCATCAAGATAGCGACAACAAATTTATAGGTATAGTTAACCAAACCAATTGCAGCGACCATTTTCCAGCTATAATGGTATTGTGGATTTAAATAAAATGCAATAAAAATGACCACAAAACTATCGATCAGTTGAGAAACCAATGTGGAGCCGGTTGCACGCAGCCATAAGGCACGTTCACCTGTAATTTTTTTAATTCGGTGGAAAATGAGCACGTCTGCCATCTGTCCGATAATAAAAGCCGTAATGGAACCTGCAATAATCCACATGCCTTGCCCAAAAATCCCCGCAAAGGCATTATTCATATTAAGGTCTTCTCCATTGATGTTCTGATGTACCCAAAAATCTGCGGCACTTAAGTGCATTGATCCCCAAACCACCAGAAAAGCAAACGCAATTAAAATTGACGTAAGGATAGATAAGAACCGAACCTGTTTAACACCAAAATATTCGTTGATAATATCTGTCATAATGAAAATAATGGGCCAGGTTAATACCCCTGCCGACATCACAAAAGACAAGTTTGGAACACCCAGCAAATTGATATTGAACTTTTTAAAGCCCAGTGTTTCCTCAACGCTGAATAGTTTAACCCCAATAAATTCTGATAATATAGCATTCGCTACAAAAAAGCTACCCAGAACAAGTAGCAAACGGCTTTCTTTTGTCTTAAAAGTCATAGGCAATAAATCTAAAAATAATCTGGCAAATTATCGAAGAGATTGGTTCATTTTAATAATTCGTATTTAATAACCCATCTGCCTTTTGATTGCGGCTCACAATTTTACAATCGTTCAACCTGTGGATTAGGTTAACAAAATTAATCTCCCAATCTTTGCGCCTCGGAAAATAATCAGATCAATGGCTAAAAAACAACACTTTTTATTAATCCTTATTTTAGGCTCGCTGGCTGCCCTCGGTCCTTTCTCTATTGATATGTACCTACCTGGTTTTGTTGATATTGCAAAGGATTTAAAAAGTACAGAATCTACCGTAGCACTTTCTTTATCCAGTTTTTTTATTGGGATTTCAGCTGGTCAGTTATTGTATGGCCCGCTTTTAGATAAATTCGGCAGGAAAAAACCGCTATACTTTGGTTTGGCGCTTTATATTTTTTCTTCTTTTTTATGTTTAGCTGTAACTGATGTAAACCAATTGATTGTGCTGCGTTTTGTACAGGCCATCGGAAGCTGTGCTACCGCTGTAGCCTCGGTTGCAATGGTTAGGGATCTGTTTTCGGTAGATGAAAGCCCAAAAGTATTTGCTTCACTGATGTTGGTAATTGCCGTTTCGCCTATGCTGGCTCCAACTGCAGGTGGATACCTGATCTCCGCGTTAGGCTGGAAATATGTGTTTGTATTCTTAGGGTTAATGGCCATCTTCATGCTACTGGCCTCCGTTTTCAAACTACCGGAGAGTTATACGCCAGATCCCAACTATTCTTTAAAACCTAAACCCATTTTAAGCAATTTCCTTACGGTTTTAAAAGAACCACAGTTTTATACCTATGCGTTAATTAGTTCAATCACCTTTTCAGGTTTATTTGCTTATGTATCTTCATCGCCTACCGTATTTATGAAGATATATGAAGTAAGTAAAACCGGTTACGGCTGGATTTTCGCCTTGCTGTCGGTAGCGTTTATCGGTTCGAGTCAGGTAAATAGTCTGATATTAAAATGGTTTACCAGCAAAAAAATAGTCGCTTATGCACTTATTGCTCAATGTATCGTCAGTTTAGTATTTTTGATCTTTGCCTTAAATAACTGGCTGGACTTATACACTACCATTGGTTTTATCGCCTTATTTTTAGCCTGCCTGGGATTAATTAATCCTAATGCAGCTGCTTTATCGCTCGCTCCGTTTTCTAAAAATGCAGGCAGTGCATCGGCCTTAATGGGCGCTTTGCAGATGGGATTGGGTGCCCTGGCTTCAGTAATGGTAAGCTTGTTTAGCGAACATTCGGTGGTGCCGATGCCATTGGTTATGACAGCTGCTGCCTTTACAGCTTTAGGCTGTTTACTAATTGGCAGAAGGTTTATTACTTCTGAAGTGGAAGCCTCTTCAGATGCTGCCACAGTAGCGCACTAATCTTTTCCTGTAAATTTCATAGCTATAATTACTCCATGGTTTGGATTAAAACTTGCCAAAACAAGTATTTAGTTTCTAGATAGTTTATATACAAGCGCGTGATGATTTTCAATGAAATCCGTATGCAATAATTGCAACAACCTATCAAGGGCTTTTGACATGGGCTTTCAAGTGTTAAACTTTTTTTTTCTATTTTCGCTTATAAGATGCTTCATATACAATCTAAACTTCCCGGCGTAAACACCACCATTTTTTCGGTGATGAGTAAAATTGCGGCTGAATATAATGCCATTAATCTTTCTCAGGGCTTCCCTGATTATGCATGTGATCCAAAACTAATTGAATTGGTCAATAAAGCCATGAAAGATGGTTTCAATCAATATGCGCCCATGCCTGGTTCTATTTTTTTAAAAGAAACCATTGCAGAGAAAGTTGAAAAGCTATATAACATCAGGTATAATCCTGATACAGAAATTACCGTCACCGCAGGTGGAACACAGGCCATTTTTACTGCACTGGCATCCATTATTAATGCTGGTGATGAAGTGATTATTTTTGAGCCGGCTTACGATAGTTATGCACCTACTGTGAAACTGCTTGGAGGACTGGTAAAAACTTATGAACTGGCCCCGCCTGATTATGGCATTGACTGGGATATGGTTAAGAAGTTATTTACGGTAAAAACCAGAATGATCATCTTAAATAGCCCGCAAAATCCTACGGGCAGCATTCTATCGTCAGACGATATGAAATCGCTTATAAAACTCGTGAGCGGTACCGATATTGTGATTTTAAGCGATGAAGTTTACGAGCACCTCATTTATGACGGGCAAACACACCAGAGTGTAATGTCTTATCCCGAATTGAGGCAAAGAAGCTTTGTTGTGGCCTCTTTCGGTAAGCTTTTACATGCTACAGGGTGGAAACTGGGTTATTGCCTTGCGCCAGAGGATTTGACCAAAGAATTTAGGAAGGTACACCAATTTAATGTTTTCAGCGTTAATAGTCCCATGCAGCAGGCCATAGCCGAATACATTAAAGAACCCAAAAATTACACCGAAATTGGTAGTTTTTTTCAATTGAAGAGGGATTATTTTAGAAATCTCCTGGCTGAAAGCCGCTTTAAACTTCTGCCTTGTAATGGTTCGTATTTTCAATGTGCAAGTTATAGCAGTATCAGTGATGAAAAAGATACCGATTTTAGCATCAGGTTGGTGAAAGAGTTTGGAGTGGCAACCATTCCAGTTTCTGCATTCTACCAAAAGGCAACTGACCATAAAATTATCAGGTTCTGCTTTGCCAAAGAAAATGATACTCTCGCAAAGGCAGCCGAGAAATTAAAAAACGTTTAACCAGACCAACCGATATACCATGGAAGCACCTGTTTATACCCAAATAGAAAATCTGAAAGTAACTGTTTTTCAGGCTTATCTTTTCTGGGAGAACATTGATAAAAATCTTCTCAATCTGGCACTTCGACTGTCAATGGGTGTGAGGGAGAAAACCGATATCATTATTTTACCCGAAATGTTCAATACCGGTTTTAGTATGAATTCTGAAGCGTTAGCCGAAGAAATGGGTGGAAAAACAATGCAATGGATGCAGAAAATGGCACATCAGTACAATTGTGTGGTTACAGGTAGCCTGATTATAAAAGAAAACAACCAATATTTCAACCGCCTGATTTGGATGGAGCCAGATGGCAGACACCAGCATTACGATAAACGCCATCTGTTTGGCATGGGCAATGAAGACCAGCACTTTAGTCCTGGTAAGGACAAACTCATTGTTGAGCTCAAAGGCTGGAGGATCAGACTGGCGATATGTTATGATTTACGCTTTCCGGTTTGGCTGCGTAATGTAGACGAAGAATATGATATTTTGCTCCTGGTAGCCAGCTGGCCTGATAAACGATCGGCACACTGGAAAGCCCTGATCCCCGCCAGAGCTATTGAAAACCAAAGTTATGTAATTGCCGTAAACCGTGTCGGTCATGATGGAAACCAGATTTACCACAGCGGATTATCAATGTGTCTGGATCCATACGGCAACACCGTTTATTATAAACCCGAAGACGAAGATTTATATACTTTCAGTATCAATTACGAAGAGCTGGTTAAAATCAGGAGGCAGTTTCCGTTTTTAAAAGATGCCGATCGATTTACCATTGAATAGAGCTAATCAATGATCGAACCACTATCTTTACACCATAGTAAAACGATTAATCTTGTTTTCGTAATTTTCAAACAACCCCAACCAATATTTCAATTAAACCGTTAACCAAACTACACCAATGTTTAACCGCCGTAAATTTATAAAGGCATCTGCCCTATCAGCCGGACTGATGGCTATAGATCAAAGTAGTATTGTCCAGGCTTTTCCAAAAAAATCATCAAAAGCAGGAAATATTCCGATCGTAATTTCTACCTGGGATTTTGGTATTGCAGCAAATGCTGATGCCTGGAAAGTTTTATCGTCTGGTGGTCGGGCTTTAGATGCTGTAGAACAGGGCGTTTGGGTGCCGGAAGCCGATGAGAAAAATCAATCGGTAGGTTATGGCGGTTTGCCCGACCGCGACGGACACGTTACGCTGGATGCCTGCATTATGGATGAATTGGGAAATTGTGGGGCTGTTTTAGCATTGGAACACATTAAACACCCCATATCGGTAGCGCGTAAAGTGATGGAAAAAACACCACATGTGATGTTAGCCGGCGATGGTGCTTTGCAATTTGCATTGGAGCAAGGTTTTAAAAAAGAAAACCTGCTTACCCCGGCCAGCGAGAAAGCATGGAAAGAATGGCTAAAAACAGCGAAGTATGCCCCGGTAATGAATATTGAAAATAAACTTTACGAGAAAGCCGCTCCGCAAAAATTACCAGGTAACCAATATAACCACGATACCATTGGGATGTTGGCTATTGATGCGAAAGGTAATATTTCTGGTGCCTGTACCACCAGTGGCATGGCTTATAAATTACATGGTAGGATTGGCGATAGTCCGATTATTGGCGCTGGCCTTTATGTAGACAATGAGGTTGGCGGTGCAACCTCAACCGGTGTGGGCGAAGAAGTGGTACGGAATGTAGGTTCCTTCCTGGTGGTAGAGCTGATGCGTCAGGGTTATACTCCGGAAGCAGCCTGTAAGGAGGCGGTGATGCGCATTATCAAAAAGAAGCCCGAAACAGCCAAAAATATTCAGGTTGGGTTTCTAGCCATCAATAAAAAAGGCGAATATGGCGCTTATGCCATCCAACAAGGTTTTAGTTATGCGGTCTGCAATGCGGAAAAACAGGATCTTTTAATCAAAGGCAAAAGTTATTATTAAGCTGAGTTCAAATATTTATCTGATTTTAATTTTTAATGGAGACTCGATTTGCAGTATCCTTACTTTTAAATAGACCATGAAATAAACTTCCGGGTGACGATAAGAAAAGAACCGTTTCCAGAATCCAAATACAATGAATAAAGAAGTAATTCCTTGCTTAGAGGTATGTGCCAATTCTTACCGATCGGCATTGGCTGCCCAAAATGGTGGTGCAAAAAGAGTTGAATTTTGTGATAACCTGGCAGAAGGTGGCACTACCCCAAGTTATGGTCAGCTGGCACTAGCCAAGAAAAATCTATCTATCGAAATCTGGCCGATTATCCGTCCCCGCGGAGGAGATTTTTTGTATTCACAAATGGAATTCGAAATCATGAAAGCAGATATAAAAATCTGTAAATCATTAAATTGTGATGGTGTGGTTATCGGAATACTTAATTCAGATGGTACAATCGATAAAGAACGTTGCGCTGAACTCATTCAGTTAGCCGAACCTATGGGGGTAGCTTTCCACCGGGCATTTGATATGAGTAACGATATGGACCAGGCGCTGGAGGATCTGATCTCACTCCAGATAAAAAGGGTGCTTACCTCCGGAGGTGCTTCTTCAGCAATACTGGGCGCGGAAAAAATAGCGCAGTTGGTAAAAAGGGCAAACGGGCAGATTACCATTATGCCTGGTGCGGGAATCAATGAAAACAATATCAAAACCCTTATTGACCAAACCGGAGCCACACAATTCCACGCCTCTGCCAAGGCATTTGTTTCCAGTAAAATGGAATTCAGAAACGCAGAAACCAAAATGGGCAGTATTGAAGACGAATATCGCTATGAACTCACTTCAGAAAACAAAGTGAAAGCGTTAGTTGACGTTATTAACAACGCGTTTAATTTAAAAGAAAACATACCTGGCAAATAGAATATCTCAATCATAGTGATCTCTACATCAGACATCGCTTCATCGTTCATCATACTATAACGGGAAATGTTATTGCATGGAAATTCGAAACGATCCCGCTTTAATCACCACTTCCAGGAACATAGTGTAACCCAGGTGTAAGGTAGTGAAGCAAAATCACCCTCGAATAGCGGTAGTTAATTGGCGACAACAATAACACACCTGATAATATCAGCCCAACATAGTACCATAGGTTATCATACACCAAATCCAATCCTAAGATATACGATGCCACGCCGATAGTAATAATTTCAGCAACATTCATGGCATAACTCACAAACATGGCTACATAGAAAAATCCTGGTTCGCGCTCAAATTTCAGATTACAATGCGGACAGTGAACATTTGTTTTTTGCAACGTGAACGAATAAGCATTTCCTGTAAAAATATCTCCTTTGCGGCATCTCGGACACTTACATTGCAAAAAAGCCTGGAATTTCGATAACTCAGCCATAATCTCCTGATTTGATAGTACAAAGATAAGCCTTAGATTATTCAGTAATTTATGATCTAAGTCATGTTTTAGGCATTAGCCTAATGTTTCAACGGATTATTGTTCATTTTATTGACTATATACCTATTGATCAGGAAGGTAGAGCAAGCCAAATGTTGCTAAACTTTAACAATTTTTCCTTTTACCGTTTTGATCAGGCCCTTTTCGGCCAATAGTTTCGTTCCCCTGATCACCGTTTCTACCCGTAAACCAGTCATGTCAGCTAATTCCTGTCGTGTTACTTTTAAACTTTCGCCTACGTTCATGTCATTGAGGAGGTAATTGATGATGGTTAACAGGCGATGATCAGCCTTTTCGCTCGCCAGCTCTTCCAGCATCATCGATTTATAAAATAACCGCTTACTTAGCGTACGGATCAGCTCCATGCTAAAATCAGACTCGTTTTTAATTAATTCGAAAAAATCTTCCTTATTTACCGCAATAAGCTGTGAGTCTTTATTGGCAATGGTAAAAGCTAAGTAAGGCCGATAAATTAACATGGCTGGTTCACCAAAATATTGCCCGGCTTTGAAAACGCCCTGAATAAATTCCTTTCCTTCATCACTCACCGTAACCATGCGCACCTCACCCGATTTAATAAAATACACAAAGCGGGGCTGCATGCCGGGTTCGTAAATCACCGAATCTTTGGGATAATTTTTGAGTTTTAGACCTTTATCAATCAGTTTTTGAATGTTCATTGGTTCGCGGGCTTTGGCGAAATAGTATGTATCTATATCATTTTAAAATACCGATTTAGGAATACGTCGTAAAAAACCACATATACATAAACACAACGGTACTATTTAAAGATTCTTCATTGCATCCGGCATGACAAAGCTAAAGAAAACTATCCCAGCGTTTCTTTTATTAAACGGGTATAAAACTCTTTCAGGGTAATGCCCATTGCAGCTACCTGCTGTGGAATAAAACTGGTGGCTGTTTGTCCAGGAATGGTATTGATTTCGATAAAATAAAATTTACCGGATCCTTCTTCTAGAAAGTAATCAATGCGTACCACGCCCCTACAGTTCAACCTACGATACACATCTTTTACCACCTGCTGCACACGGCTCAACTCTTCAGCATTCATTCTGCCTGGTGTAATTTCTTCCGTTGCACCTGGGGTATATTTGGCTTCAAAATCGAAAAACTCATTCTGCGGAATCACTTCCGTTGCAGGTAAAACAATCACTTTGCCTTCTGAACCAAAAATGCCGACCGAGAATTCCCTGCCGCTCACAAATTCCTCAATTAAAATTTGGTTATCCTCTTTAAAGGCTTTTTCAATAGCTTCTTCCAGATCATCAGCATGTTTTACCTTACTCATTCCAATGCTGCTGCCCCCGCTATTGGGTTTAACGAAATAAGGCAAGCGTAAATCCCGCTTAATCTGAACTAAATCATGGTTTCCACCTTTAAATATCTGAACAGATTTTGCAGTGAACAGGTTTTCAATGCCATTTACAATAGCTTTGGTATAACCTTTATTCATGGTAATGGACGAAGTTAATGCATCACAGGTGGTATACGGAATGCCCAGCATATCAAAATAGCCCTGTAATTTTCCATCCTCACCAGGAGAACCATGTATGGCAATAAAAACGCCGTCAAATTTAATTTTTCTTCCGTCCAGCGTTAAGGAGAAATCATTTTTATCAATTTCAATTTTAACAGAATCGGCAGGCTCATAAAACCAGCCTTTCTCGTTTAGCATAATCTTATACACATCGTATAAATTTGGATCGATATGCTGAGCAATGGTGGCAGCGCTTTTTACTGAAACAACCCATTCGCCTGTGGTACCGCCTGTTAACAATGCTATCGTTTTCTTCATGTTAAAAATCCTTTTATAAATAGAAATTGAATATAAATATATCCTCAAAAATATAAATATCTTTGTGCTTTAGTATGCCTGGATGAGAATTATTGAAAGCGTGTGTGATTGAATGATTGAGTGAAGAAATAGATTCGATCATCCCATCCATCATTTAAAATAGTTACATTTGAGCTTGTACGCATAACCCAAATTAAGATTCATGTCTAAATTTATAGAGTATTTAAAAACCAAATCGTTTAGAAACAACATTTTAGCCGCTATAGTAACCGTTATAGTTCTTTTATTGATTGCTTTTTTTAGTTTAAGATATTATACCAAACACGGCCAGGGCCTTAATGTACCGATGGTAAAAGGTTTGTCTTTTGAACAGGCTGTGAAGAAACTGGAAGATGCCGGGCTAAAATATGAAGTAGATTCTGTTTTTATCATGGACCAGCCTCCTGGAATAGTGATTGATCAGGATCCTGACCCCAATACTTTCGTTAAAGATAACCGAACCATTTATTTAACCATTAACGCGGGCAAAACACCGAATACAAAATTCCCTGATATTGCGTTTAAAACACTAAGAGAAGCACAGGCGATTATAGAGAGTTCGAGATTAAAACTTGGCGATACTACCTATAAACCAGATGTAAGCCGTGATGTGGTATTGGAAGCTTCTTTTGGCGGCCAACCAATCACAGCGGGACAAATAGTGCCTGTTGGCTCAAGGATTAACCTGGTATTGGGTGATGGACGTGGAAACGAAGAAGTAGATATTCCACAACTGATGGGCCTAACCATTGATGAAGCTAAATTTAGCCTGAGGGGATCGAACCTAAGTTTAGGCAATATCCTTTACGATGGGCCGATTACCGATAGTGCTGCAGCTATTATTGTTAAACAAGACCCGATGCTGCTCGATTCGGTAACCAAAGTGCCTATAGGCACCAGAATTAATATTACGCTATCTAACAAACAACCATAAACACGTATCTTAATTACAGATGACTGAAGTAGAAAAAAAAAATATGAGTACAGGCAAAAAAACAGCGATCGTGATTGCGCTTATAGTTGTCTTAATTGCCGGTTACTTTACATTGAATATTTACAGGCTTTACTTTGCCCCTAACGTTACCGAAAACCAAAAATATTTATACATCAAAACCGGAAGCAATTATGATGATCTGGTTTCGGAAATCAAAAAGAAAGATCTCTTAAATAGCGTTTCTTCTTTTACAGCTGCCGCGCGGAAAATGAATTTAGCTGCAAGCGTTAAACCAGGCCGTTACCGACTGAAAAAAGGGATGACCAACCGGACTTTAATTAACATGATCAAAGCTGGAAACCAGGATCCTGTTAAATTGAAATTCCAAAACATCCGTAAAAAAGAAAACTTTGCTGCCTATCTGGCCAACAATCTGGAAGCTGATTCGCTAAGTTTTATCAAAGTACTGGATTCTGCAGCGCTGATCAGCAAGTATGGCTTTAACCAGGATAATGTGTATGCCATGTTCATTCCGAACACTTATGAAATGTACTGGAATGTTTCGCCGGTCGATTTTTTTGAGCGCATGCACAAGGAATACGAAAAATTCTGGACAGCAGACCGCAAACAAAAAGCTGCAAGTTTAAACCTTACACCTGCGCAGGTGTACACGTTGGCTTCAATCGTTGATGCAGAGGCACTTTACGATAAGGAAATGCCGATTATAGCAGGTTTGTATTTAAACCGTTTAAATAAAGGCATATTGCTTCAGGCAGATCCGACGGTGATTTTTGCCAATAACGATTTTACAGTGAAAAGAGTAACCGGAAAATTATTGCAGGTACAATCGCTTTATAACACATATAAATATGCGGGTTTACCTCCAGGACCGATTATGATGCCGAGTATAAACGCCATTGATGCTGTACTGAACCGCGATAACAACAATTACATTTACATGTGTGCCAAGGAAGATTTCTCGGGTTACCATAACTTTGCCGAAACCAAAGCAGAACATGAGGTTAATGCAAAGAAATACCGCGAGGCCTTAAACAAAAGAAATATATTTAAATAATGTTCAGTCACAGTACAAAAATCAGGGTTCGTTATGGCGAAACCGACCAGATGGGTTATATGTATTATGGCAATTATGCCCAGTACTACGAAGTAGGCCGGGTAGAAATGTTGCGCAGTTTAGGCATGAGCTATAGCTCAATGGAAGCTGCCGGCATTATGATGCCTGTGTTGGAACTAAAGTGCAAATACATTAAACCTGCCCTTTACGATCAGGAAATTACTGTAAAAACCATCATCAAAACCTTGCCAGGTGTCAGGATCTTTTTTGAGTACGAACTGTATAATGAAAAAGAAGAACTGATTAACATTGGTTCAACCACGCTGGTATTTGTTGACATGAGGAAAAATAAACCGACAAATCCACCCGAAAATTTTATGGAGAAATTATCGGTGTTTTTTAATTAATCAAAATAATGGAATGGTTACACCGGCAACTATTACACCTTAAGCTCTATTCTAGATTTATTGAATGGACCAAAGGATGTATTTTGCCTGGTTTTAGCCCCCTTCCGTTATATACTGTAGCTACATTTTTCTTTCGTGAAATCGGAAAAGATGCATTGGTAAACAAGTCATCATCTTTGGCATACAGTTTTATGCTGGCCATTTTCCCGGGGATTATCTTCTTGTTCACCTTAATTCCTTTTATTCCCATTAAAGGTTTCCAGGATCAGCTTTTAAATTTAATCCAGCTGGTATTGCCGCACAATGCATTTGACGCCTTTGAAGCGACATTGAAAGACATCATTAAAAATCAAAACCGGGGTTTATTATCTTTTGGTTTTTTATCGGCGCTGTTTTTTGCTACCAATGGGGTTAAAAACCTGATGAAGGCTTTTAATAAATCATCCTTAATCATCGAAACCAGAAGCTGGATCAAACAACGTTTAATCGCGCTTATACTTACCTTGATTATCTGTTTCTCCATCATCATTTGCATCAGTGCGATGGCCTTAGGTGAAATCCTGCTCAACAAAATCAATGATGAACTGCACCTGAAAGACAGTTTTTTGAGTTATACCATCAAATTTACCCGTTGGGCTTTATTGGCCATCCTTTATTTCATTACCATCTCCATTTTATACCGATACGGACCCTCACATACCAAAAAATGGCGCCTATTTAGTGCGGGTTCATGGCTGGCAACCATCCTGGCCTTTCTTACCATCTGGGGATTTTCCTTTTACATTAACCATTTTGCTTCCTATAACAAGGTATATGGCTCTATCGGCACGTTAATCGTAGTGATGATCTGGCTTTACCTCAATTCGCTCATTTTATTGATTGGTTTCGAACTGAATGCCAGTGTTGATGTAAGTAAACGGAGTGTGAAAATTATCCGCCCTACCTTTAATTTGTTCAAAAAATCGGAGCCGATTGAAGAAAATATACAAAAGAAATAATTTTTTCTCCCTCTGTGTTAAGTAATTATCAAGTTTATATAAAAAAAAAGCTTTCCGAGTTTGCAGAGTTAAGCTGAGTTTGTACTTTTGCAGCGGAGAGCTGGCAGAGTGGTCGAATGCGGCAGTCTTGAAAACTGTTGACTGTAACAGGTCCGGGGGTTCGAATCCCTCGCTCTCCGCATCAAAAAAAGGAAGAATTAAATTAATTCTTCCTTTTTTTGTATATATACGAGTCCGAATCTTTAGGAAAATGGAAGCAATTATATTTTGTGGCATCCAGGCGACTGGAAAAACCACTTTTTTTAAAAAGCAGTTTTTTAAAACGCATGTACATATTTCCTTGGACTTATTAAACACGAGGAATAAAGAACTCAGATTTATTGAAACCTGCATCCTTACTTCTCAGCCTTTCGTGATAGATAATACGAACCCCTCTATCGAAGAGAGAGCAAAGTACATCAGCATTGCCAAAGCAAACAAATTCAAAGTAATCGGCTATTATTTTCAATCCAAATTAAATAACGCTGTCGACCGTAATAATCGGCGCGTTGGTAAAGAGAAAATCCCTGAGATTGGTATAAGAGGAACTTTTAAAAGGTTAAATTTACCATCAATTAGTGAGGGCTTTGATGAACTTTATTATGTGAGTGCTGAGAATGATATATTTATTATAAAACCATGGTCAGATGAAGTTTAATGATTTAGATGCAAAGATGAGGGTTTATGAAACTGCTAATGATCGATGTATTTTACCTGCGATGTACATGGTTGCCAGAATTGATGGCCGCGGCTTTACCAGACTTACCAAGGAAGTGCACCAGTTTGAAGCTCCGTTTGATGAAAAATTCCGGAATATGATGATCGAGACCGTAAAACATTTGATGAATTGCGGTTTTAATATCATTTACGGTTACACGCAAAGCGATGAAATATCCCTGCTGTTTCACCCCAATGAAAATGTTTTTGGGCGAAAGACAAGGAAATATATTTCTGTTTTGGCTGGCGAAGCCAGTGCTAAATTCTCCTCTCTTTTGGGAAGCGTTGGCGCATTTGACTGCCGTATTTCAGAATTGCCAAACAAAAAATTAGTTGAGGACTATTTCAGATGGCGCAGCGAAGATGCTCATAGAAATACATTAAACGCCCATTGTTATTGGCGACTGAGGCAGGATAACCATACCAGAAGTCAAGCTTCAAACAAAATTGAGGGATTAAGTATTTCGGCCAAAAACGAATTACTTTTTCAATATGGCATCAATTTCAACGATTTACCAGCCTGGCAAAAAAGAGGGATTGGACTTTATTGGCGATCCACAAAAAAACAGGGATTTAACCCCAAAACCAGTGAATATGTATTTTCAGATAAAAAGTTTCTTTATACAGATTTCGAGTTGCCGATGGGGGAAGAATACCATAATTTTATAAGTGATTTTTTCGGGGAATAAGATCAACTTATCAATCTTGATCAATCCTCGCAGGAAATATTTAAAAATGTTTACCAGAAAAGAATTTCACATATACAAATAGACCGACATAAAAAAGCAAAGAAATTGCTAAGAGAATTCCCATTACAATTCCCATCAGTTTCCAAAAACCAATCTTTACTGTTTTAGTTTTCGTATTGTTCTGCAGTTTTATTGATGCTAAAAATCCAGCTACTATCACCAACAGCATTATTGCGAGTACAATCCGTACACGATAGATTTGATCTTTGAAATGCATCCACCTCGCACCAAGCTTTTCGCAACTTTCTATACCAACGGTATAGGCATATTCGTTGCCTAGAAATGATCTTCCACACCTTATTGATACAGCTTTTCTATTTTTGAGGTAAAAGTAAACAAATGGCCTACCCTGAAAGGTATCAACTTTTTCAGCAATTTTTAGTGTTACCGAAGTAGAGTTGAAACTGCTTTTGTAAAATACCTTACGAACCTCTATCACCTCCGCCCTTTTAAGACTTGGGGTTTTGATCGCTGAGTTGATCAGAATATCACCATTAACAACAATGTAATTACCTGTAAACAAACCTAAAAGAGTGTACATCACAAAATGCCCGATTGCTGAATACCATTTGTACTCTTTCGAAAAAACTTTTCTTACCGTTGCGTAAAGGCTAATAGGTAAGATGAATACAAACAACCATTTCCATATTGATGAGGGTAAGTCGTCTGTATATATTTCCAGAAAAAACCTTGACAAAAGATACACTAACAACCAAATGGAAGCATATGCGATGAGGAAAATTTTTTCTGTTAAGCGCAGATTTTTTTTCAAAAGTTTAACTGTTTTTAAAACGGGTTTATACCTCCTAGTAGATATAAATTGCTGCTCAAGTAATATGCCATTTTAGTTACTGCCGCCGCGAGGCAGCCATCGACTTTATTTTCATTCTCTGTGCCGTTGTGGGTTGCTGAATACCATCCTGGCAAACAGACTTAAACCGGTAATCCTCAAGCTCTCTCCCTGTCTTACCCTCACATACGTTTTCATAACATCAGCATACATTTTTAAGGGAAGATCTGCTTAATACGTTAGCATTTCTAATATTGATTATTTAGTTCTATACGCCAGAACATTAGCGACATCAGAACCGCTGATACTCGTGATTTTGAAACTATACCTGCAAAAATTCAGGTATAGCAACAAGAGCAAATTTAAATAAAAAAAACTTATCACTAGTTGGTGACAAGGAATAATTGAATTAACTAAAATTTTAATATTGGTTAAAAATAATTAGTGATCAAAGAGTTTCGCTGTAATCGCTGTTGCAAGATGCAAAGATCACCAGATCTTCTAATTGGAATTCAATAACTACATAAAAGTAATTTTATAAATACATTAAAATACTTAAAATTAAGTATTTTAATGTATTTTTTATATGTATATTTTTAGTAAACCAAACGAAAAAATGTAAAATCTTATCCTGAATTTCTATTTCATTTTTTTCTGCGGCCTTGCAAATGCCCCCCCTTTAAAACCTATGGTTGCTGAGGGTTTTAGAGTAATTAACAGAACCCTACATCTTTCCAATAATAATTTAACAAACAATGAACTTAAAAGAAAAACTTAACAAAATTGGCCAAAAGCCCGACCTGATTCTTATTATTACTGATGAGCAACGTGCCACACAACATTTTCCGCCTGGATGGGAAGAGAAAAATCTCCCAACGCTAACGTTTCTAAAACAGAATGGATTTAGTTTTGACAGAGCTTTTTGCAATACCTGTATGTGTTCCCCAAGTCGGGCAACCTTATTTACAGGGATATATCCTGCCAAACATGGTGTAAGCCAAACGCTAACAGAAGGAGGTCTTTTATCTCCGCAAGAACCAACGCTAAGTAATTCTCTTCCCAATATTATGAATGTACTTTGGGCAGATGGGTATGATGTACAATACAGGGGCAAATGGCACATGAGTAAAGGGGTAGCGCCTAATGGAACTAAAACAAATTACGAAGATTTAACTGCTGCAGATATTTCATTATATGGAGCAATGGGATGGGTTGCTCCGGATGCTGGCGAGGATGTTAATCCGCTTAATTTTGGTGGCGGATATGCCAATCACGATTCAAAATATACAGCAGAAGCCATACAGTATCTGAAGGAAGTAAAAGCTCAAAGAGCCGCTGGGAATCATAAACCGTATTGTCTTATTCTTTCACTGGTTAACCCTCATGACGTATTAGCGTACCCGAAATCGGCAGCGACTTCAGGATATCATCCCGATAGCTGGTCGGGGAGAGAAATTGGACTTCCTGCTACCGTAGATGAAAATTTACTTGAAAATAAAAAGCCAATGGCACAGGAGCAAATTTTAATTAATATGGCCTTAAGTCTTGGCGAAATAGCCAGTGAAGAGGATAAATTAAACTATATTAATTTTTATGGTTACTTATTAAGTCATGTTGATCAAGAAATTGGATATCTGATTAAAGAATTATACAAAGAAGATGAGCATGGCAATAAACTGTCAGATGCTGCAATTGTTACTTTAACATCTGACCACGGGGAAATGGGGCTGGCTCACGGAGGATTGCGTCAGAAAACTTTTGTTGCTTATGAAGAAGCATTAAGAGTACCTCTTGTCATTTCAAATCCAATTTTATTTAAGGATCACCAAATAAAACAATCAATGGCATTGGCCACATTGGTAGATATTATGCCCACCTTTATTGATATTGCAAATGTATCAAATCCACCTGCAGGACTTGCCGGCACAAGTTTACTTCCTGTAATGGAGAACAATACTCCTGTTCAGCATAGTATCTTATTTACTTATGATGATATTAAGGCAGGCTCCAATAGCAGTTGGACAATTATAAAAGCAGCTAATCGTATTCGTTGTATCAGAACAGAAAAGTGGAAATTCGATTATTACTTTGATGCTTCAACAGCTTATTTCAAACAATATGAACTGTATGATTTAGTCAATGATCCGTTGGAAATTACCAACCTTGCCTATGATCCGGCATATAGCGAAATCAGAAACGATTTAGAAAAGCAATTGCACCAGCTTGAGATAGAAAAGCTCTGGGTTAATATGCCGGAAGATGTTTATCCTAAAACTACATTCGGCTAAAAACACCTTTAAAATCTAAAGACAAACATTCAAATCGCAATCAAAAAGAAAATTATGGCACTAAATATAAAATCAGAGGTAAATACAGTAAGTTATTCAGATTTTAATAACCCTGCCGGGCAAACAACTATACAAGGAATCAGAGGAGTTTCGGAATCTCAAAATGTGTATATCGCAGGCAGTTTGGTAGGTCCGGATAATCTTGTTCAGGGATTAATTTATGAGGGACCAATTGAAGGAAGCGGAAACGAAGGAAAGTGGTATAATGTTAATTTTCCGAGTTCACCGGAAGCTACCGTTATAAATACTTCTTGCTACGGTCCTAATAACGGACCTCATGGTACGATACAGTTAGTTGGATCTTATAAAATATCAGCCTCCACCGGTAAATTTCCCAGTGGAAATCTGGGATTCTTTTATGAAGGTCATGTTGATGGTTCAGGAACGTGGGTTCAGGTGTCACCGAATGGCGGGAATACAAATAACGTATTTGTTCATAGTGTAATGGGTGGTATCGCTGTTGGAAATTATGATGTTAATAATGATAAAAACGGGTACGCATTTCTCTATGATATAGTCAATAAACAATACGCAGACTTTAAAGTACCTGATTCTTTAACGACTACTTTGTATGGTATCTGGCATAATGGTGAAGATAGTTATACTATGGCAGGAGGATA
Organism: Pedobacter suwonensis; assembly: GCF_007833675.1. Lineage (NCBI taxonomy): Bacteria > Pseudomonadati > Bacteroidota > Sphingobacteriia > Sphingobacteriales > Sphingobacteriaceae > Pedobacter > Pedobacter suwonensis. The sequence continues at coordinate 350,327 of NZ_CP031708.1, forward strand.
TACAAGCCCAAAGTTCGGAAAAATAAGTCAGGCCTTTTTGGTTGATTATAATTCTAAAACGAAACAAACCAGTAATCTGAAATCATTTAGCTATAAAAACGAAACAGTTTTGTCTAAAATAACTCATTTTGAAGGCATTACTATTGCTAAAAATGGCGGTTACAATATGCCGTCGGATTGGCTTACCGCAAATGGAGAAAAAAACGGAGCATCATTTGTTTCTGTTAGCAGAAATGCTGACGGATCATTTGGAGAAGCAAAATGGATAGATATCGATTTTCCAGACTCAAGTGTTACAAGTGCCAATACAGTATTTCAAAATAATATTTTAGGTATTTACGTAGCTGTAGATAGTACTGATACGAAAACAGTATCTTCTTTTGTTGCAAAAGTAAATATCTGACAATAGATGGTAATGAATCTAAAAATATATACTTAACCAGATAAATAAAAAAAACATTCTTAATCAATTTCGCTCCATGAAAAACAATGAATTAAACATGCTCGTGAGCATGTTGCATCAGGCTTCCAAGCTTGAACATTGCCTGCTGGATACTTATCTGTATACGGCATCAACCATTAAAAGCCTGCCGGAAGAATTTGCCTTATTGAGTAATGGTAAACCCAACCTAAGGAAAGCTATTCAATTTGAAAAGGCCCGCCAGTGGAAACAGAGTATCCTCGGCGTTTCGCACGAAGAGATGATGCACCTCCACTACGTACAGTGCTTACTGCGCGCGCTTGATAAGTCGCCAAGCTTTGCCCTGCCAGACCGAAAAAAAGAGACTGGAAACTGGTTTATCTCCAACTGGGACATTTACCAGCCCGGCGATACCCAGGATGAGGGTACCGAGATCCCACTAGAGGGATTAACCAGTAAGCAGATCAAACAGTTCATTCTTTTTGAATCCACAGATTCTTTACAGGATTCCAACCCATTCGGTGATCAAAACAAAGCACTATTCCAGAAGCTCTACGAATTTGAACTGGATTTTCATCTTGAAGGGATCCTGTACAACATTGCCGACCAGCAAAAGAGAGACGACATGAAAAAAGCGTTGAACGATATCTACCTCAACCTGGCACCGAGTGATGAGGCGATGTTAAAGGCTGCTCTTTTGGAAACCTTGCCCGATGCCGAGGAAGACCTGAAATATGTTCGTTTTCAGTCAATCGGCGATTTTTATACCAAAGGAATCCTTCCCCTCTACCAGCAGGCTTTCGACACCGGAAAGGTTAAAAATTCAAACCTGGGTTTCAACAACGAAATGCAGGGTTTTGCAGCCGGTGAGGGATTTCTACCCGTTGGCCCTGTGTACAGGAGCAAAAACTACACCGAATTTTCAACGGCCAATGCACAACATGCATTGCGTTACTTTAAAAATGTAGAAAGCATCGTAAAAGAAATTGTGGAGGAAGGAGAAGGATTTGAAGGATTCGAAGCCACAGCAGAACGTTTTCTGGCCAAAGTAGCCGAAATTGGCGGAACAAGACAATACCTTGATGCCTGGAAAAAAGACAAAAAAAATGCCCGGACCAAAGGATACAGCACGCCTCCATGGCTTGCCGATGCAGAACTCTGTCGCCAATCACACCTGTACAGATTTGCGATGATCTATATGGACATGGAATTTGAACAAGAGCTCTGCAAAAATGTGGGTACTACTTTCAATGCAAACCGGGATCCGCTGCCAATAGATATGGGCAACAACTCCCTAAGAAAAATGGTAACCGAAATGCCCAAACAATTCAATGCCTGTTACCTGGTGATGCTGTCATGGCTTTCCCGGATTTATGAAGTCAAACTCTGGGAGACCGACAAAGACAGGAGACTGGCAATTGAGATGATCGCCACCTGGCCGATGATGTCTCTTTCTATCCGACCGTTCTTAGAACTCATATCTTTTTTTCCGGTTGACCTGAAAGCAATGTTCAGGCTCGACAAGGATGCCCTACCCGGTTTACCAACAGACGCGACGCAGCTGGCCGACTATTTTTCAGATACGGAACGCAGCGAGACCATCAATAAACAGATTGATTATCTGGCGCTTCGCGTACTGGCTAATGTAGCCGATTGGGCCAGAGAGCAGATTGAGGTGATAAAAGCCAATTTCAGCGGTTACCAGGCAGATATGATCATCACCAGGCTTTCCGGACTGTCGAGATTAAATGAATTTGAAAAACAGTTCCCTTTCCGCGAGCATGGCGGTTATTCAAACACTATGCCCGACCTGAGCTATCAGCAGGAATTCCCAGATGCGGGAATGTTTAGTGAAAACCCTTCCATGCTTGGAAATGAACCCAAAAATCCGAATGAACAGGACAGGATATTCGAAGACACCCTGGTACTCAGGCTACGCTTCGGCGGTTTTGGCCTGGTCCAGCTTTCAACAGACCCAGATCCACCGACTGATGAGTCAGGCTGTACTGGAACGCATATGCTGCATGCCGCAGACGGGGAACGGACGCTTGACCGCGCATTGGTATGGCAAGACCTTCCCGGACAAAAAAATATCCTCAGGGAACCAAGGGAAAAATTACCACCTATAGGTGTTAATATCATTGATCTTACGCTACAGGTAACAGCTGACAGCGGGGCAACGGCCGGATACGTACCTTTACAGATCATGCAATCAACAGGTGCAGTGCAGACATCCGGTGTACAACAGTACCTGGAGGTTAACGGACTAAACGACCTGGTGAATTATGATGCTTCGAAGGTACTTAGTGAAGGTACTCCCCTACGCCTAAACCTGCTTGAAAAGAACGGCATAAGGCCTTTCTTAAACGGGGATAACCATCTGGTATCAAAAGACGGGGAACCGATTGATCCCTTTATCATTTCGATTACTGATGATCAGCACCGGAATATCTTCCAGCGTGAAATTTATAATGAGGACAAAACTTTGCTCGAAATGGATCCATTACAGCGGGTGGAAACTTCCCGGTGGCCAACGGGATTTGATTCCGACCTGGATGATATTCCGACTTGGCTGATCGCCCATCTTCCTGCAGCGTACACCAAAGCGATGATGCAGGGGCCACCTACCTACCTGGCCAGCAGGGCGGATGTTTTATATGAAGAACTGAACCTGCTTCTGAACAACGGAGAAGTCTTGGATCAGAATAAGGTTGATCAGTTAATTTCATACGCCGAACGCCTATTCCTGATTACAGTACCAAGAGGAACGACTGTGGGCTGGCTTTCGATCTTGCTCAACTATGGCCACTCGGTAAGCGGTGTTCTGAAATCATCGGAAAGCGATAATCCGGTTTATGATCTGATTGAACGGGAAATGAATATCAAAGTGAGCTGTCAACCAGAAGAAAAAGACCGTACAAAAGCAAATTCAAGATGGGTAGTCAAATATACCAAGGGAATTATGGATACTGACGCGATCACCGATCTGGTTTACGGTGAGCTTTATATCCCTTTACAGGTGATCCCCGATGGAAGAACGTTCAATATCAAAAAGAGATGGATTTTCGCCGCAGGAATGAAAGACCTCGTGGCCGCCTATACCTGTGATTTCTCAAAACCTTTTTGGGACACTTTCATTATAGACGGCAAGGTGAGATCGATTACATTACCCAATAGTATCAAAATAACAGAAACACTGGTTGAACATGCCCCTTATGGCTACAGTTACACGGCTACCGGGGTACCAGGGATCAGCGACTATACCGGTTCATTTAAAGTGAGCGTGATGGACGACAACCGGGTGGAACTGCTTTTGCAAATCGGCTTCGGCTTTGAAGATACAACTGCATTTAAAACAATGAGTACCATCGTAGGGGGCTTCTTTAGCGCTGCCTCAACTGCACTAAGCGCCCATTTCTCTCCAGAGCAATGATATCCTAACTATCACAGGGCTGCCACTCCGGTAGCCCTGCAATTAAAGCCCCCCTAAGAGATCAGAGATAGGTCAGGAGGTCAGCGCATACATAAATTTACCTCTTCCGACCCAAACAACGTGAAAACTTTCATGATTCATCTGATCTTTCCTTTAACGAAATATATTCCGGATATCATATCTGGATAAAATTATGCTATTGATCTAAAAACCAATACATTCGGTAAACTAACCATTAAAAACGGAATCAATAGATAATAAACCAGATGAAGAGATGACGACCTATTTCGCTATTTTCTTATCATACTCCACCTGCAATTCATCCAGATAATCATAAAAGTTTTTCACATCCATAAAAGCAGCCGGATTATAGGAATCACCAGGTTTGTGTTTTTTGAGGAGATCAAATTGGATACCATGTGAGGCTACCCAGAGATCGAATTTTAAGTCTTTCATACTGCGTAACGTATAAGCGTAATCTTCTGCAATATGCGGATAAGCCGGAATATCTGTAAACTTTCTGTCTGTTACAATAGTTGGTAAATTGGCGATTAGCACCCTGTATTTTCTGGTTTGGTCATTTACTGTGAACAAAAAACTACAAGAGCCTTTGGTATGTCCGGGGTGGTGAAGCATGATTAATTCCATTCCTCCAAAACTGATGATATCCTTATCGTGCAAAATGCGGTCTATTTTGACTGGTTTAAAAACTGAAACCTTACCATCCAGATCATAATCAGAGCGGCCACCATCAGCAGCTACCTGCGCATCTGCATAATCAACCATAAACTTGGCTCCTGTCGATTTCTTGATAGCAGCCATGGCGCCCAAATGATCAAAATGAGCTTGAGTAGTCAGTAGGATTTTAGTGTCTGAAAGCTTAAAACCCAGCGTTTTGATGCTTTCCCTAATCATCTTCTCAGACGATGCCAGTCCGGTATTGATGAGGATATTTCCTTTTGGCGTAACGATGAGATAACAAGCCAGGTCGGCTGTGCCTACATAATAGAGATTACCCACAATGCGAAATGGCGGGAAAGGTTTTGACCATTCAGGATGATTTTTTGAGGATGGCTCAAGTACTTCCTGCGCTTTTATGGCGCAGTGCAAAAGAGAAATGAAGATCAGCAACAGGATTTTTTTCATATATGGTTAAGACAATTTAATCTCTTATTTTTTAATTTCGAGGCCATAGCGATAAAGATCTTCATATATTTCGAAGAATTTATTTTCTTCCTGTTCGCTCAAAGAAGTATTGCTAAATAAGATAACTGCGACTTCTTTATTAAGATCAGAAAGCATAAAAACCCTTACTCCAGGGTCAGATCCATTATGGCCAATCCTCTTTGCTCCCATTTTTGTTGCCCAGAAAATACCTGAGTTTAATGTTTTAGGTTTCACATTTTCAGGGGTATTGGTTTCATCAAACTGAAACCTGAGCATTTCTCTAACCGTTTCTTCCTTAAGCACCTGCCTGTTTTGGTATTTTCCATCATTTAACAGACAAATGAAGAAATGGGTCAAGTCATCTACCGAACTGCGCACGCCACCATCAGGATAGGTGGTACAACCATACAAAGGGATTTCCTGAATTTTATGATCCTTTTTCTCGTAAAGTTTGGTATGTTTTTTCAACTCTATTTCTGACAAAAACCATCCAGTATCATTCATTTTCAAAGGATTGAACAGGTATTTTTTACTGTATTCGTTCAATTTTTGACCAGTTCTGATTTCCACGATATAACCTGCCAGCGCTGCCCCGATATTGGAATACTCACGGAATGTTCCGGGTTTATGGTTCAGAAAGTTTTCATTCGAATAATACTGCCCGCCCGACATAAAATATTGCTGAAGAAAATTACCCAGTTCCTGTGGCGAATCTTTTCCGTTAAAGTAAAGACTATCGGTATAAAAGGGATATCGATCAGTCAGTCCTGAAGTGTGGGTAGCTAAATTTCGCAGCGTTACTTTAGCATCGGGAAAATATGGATTTCGGATTTGGAATGGAAGATAATGGTTGATATCCACGTCTAGTGACAGTTTACCCTGCTCTACTGCTTTCATGAGGCAGGCACCAGTTACCGTTTTGGAAACCGAAGCGATGTTCATTAAAGTCGAGGTAGTAAAAGCGGTTCTCGTTTCCCGATCAGAAAATCCGTATCCTTTTTTCCAGGCTACCTTTTTATCAATAATAATGGCTGCACCAAGTCCAACAATACCACTTTCAGCCATTCGTTTTGTAATTAGGCTATCAATGTTCGTGCTTCCTGAGGTATCACCCTGTGCATAAACATTTGCAACAAGCAATAATGTAACCGAGCAAAAAAGAAGGATGTGTCTGTAATACTTCATATAATTGATGTCTAAATTTAAATTAAAAATTTCATGATTGGTTCATTTAATTTTATCTGATTTAGCATTCCCATCATTTTAACTACATTTCAATAACCCGGTTCAAAGATCTCTTCAATCCGCTACACTATCCGTCTAGAATACGGTTTTTTTGGGATTCCGTAATGACTATTTCGTAAAGCCAGCAACCTGAAAATTACTAACCAGTACTCTCGCATCATTATCATATTGCCATGGTGCCGAGATATAAAAGTTTTTAGCCGCTGTAGGACTGAAAAGCACAGTATCGGCAAGTTTAACATTATCAAGATATACCGCCATTCGATCACCATTTACCGATAACACAACATGCAGTGGACGGTTGAGCCATGGCTCGAGGTCAAAGGTGGTACTCACGAATGTTTTAGGCTTATCACTGCCGATATTTACCTGATCGGTATCGTAATAATGCAGTTGTACATAGGTCCCGATATTGCTGTCGTACTGGCTGACACTGTTATCGCCAGCAAAGCCGAACGACATTGGAGCAATGTCTTTGATCTGATCTGCTTTTGCAATGATATCAAAAGATAAGGTAAATTGCTTAGGGTAATTGAACTGGCGGGAAAATTTATAAATTGCCTTATCTTTTACATCCATCCATTTACCTTTTTGACCATTCATGGTTACAATATTAGCTACACCGTTTGTTTTGAAACTATTGGCTGTCGCACCGGTTTCAAATGAAGAAAAATCTTCTGCAAACAGAACCGAATCCCCAATAGCAACATTGCCGCTTCCTGAGTTAATTGCTGTTTTAGATTTCTTAGATGCGGCATTTTTGTCAATCTTTTTTTCAAGAGCTTTTTCAGCTTTCGCTTTGGCCTTTTCAAACAATCCGCCGAGTTGGGCATGTACCTCAATACTTGAAATCAATAGTATTAAAATTGTTATTGTTATATTTATTTTTGCCGTTTTCATAGGACTGGAGATTATGAGTTATCAATTAGTGTAATTTGACCTTAACTATTTCGCCGTTTTCCTTTACCTCCACAAATGTTTCAATGCGGTCCTGTATATTTTTGAAATATTCTTTCTTCTGATAATAATCCGTTCTTCCGCCATAATCGTTATAACCCGAACCTGTATAGGCATTATAAGTACCTCTTAGCGTATAATCTAACATACCTTGTAAAAAATATTTACCTGGCTTCATATCCGGGAACGTAAATTCACCGTCGCTATTGGTGATGGCTTCTAATCTATAACGGTAAGCTTGGTCAGAGAGGTAAACAAAGCGTTTTCTTTTGATATTCTCTTTATCTTTTCTTAGTCGGTACCATTCCTCAAAATAAGGTGTTACGGGGAGTAGAACCACGGTAATTTTATTGGCAAGTATGCGCGGAGAAAAAGGAACGCTATAGCCTAACGGATGTTTCTGCTTGGTATAGGCAACCCCCTTGATAACGGCCGTGCCTTTAGCCAGCATCTTTTTTGCCAGCAAAGAGTCGAAAGGCATTTCCGGGCGGAAGATCTCTGCTTTATCTTTTTTCTCTGGTTCTTTGTACTGGGCATTAATCGCTGTTATTGCTGATAACATACAAAAAAGTGTAAGGGCATATTTTTTAAGCTTCATGATATTGATATTAAGGATTAATAATTGTTTCGTAAGGAAGATTAAATGTACCATCGGTAATGCTGATGGCCTCTCCGGCCAGGTTTCTTACCGTACCGGAAAAAGTTCCTTTGATACCGGTTTTGCTTATGGCCTCAATTTTCACGGTAAATACATCGTCGCCATAAGAAGTATTGTAAATCAGCGTGCCATCACTTTTCTGGATAGCATAACGTGCGATCATATTTTCTCCAGGTGTAGCGTAAGTACCCGGGGTAATATTGCCGCCAATTTTCCAGATCTCAAAGTCCAAAGAAGGCGAGGCGGGTCCCGATGCCGGATAAGAAGTCTCATGACCACCAATAACGATATGCTCGAACCGGTTATCATTGCCACCGCCCTGAAAATTAACTTTATAGAAATTGATCGCTTTACCGCCCACTTTTGCACGGAGATAATAATCGCCGGTAGTTTCACCAACGCCGTCATCTTTTTTTGAACATGCCGAAAGGCATGTGATGATCATGATCAAACAAAGGATTGCCCAAAAACTGCCAGATGGATTTCGGATCGGGTTAGCTTTAGTTAAAAAAGCTCTCGAGGATAATATTTTCATAGTTTTATGCTATTTATGGTATAAGGGCAAAGCTATTGCAAGTATTGGCCAAAAGAAATACCGGTTTTTACCGTTTTTCTTCTACTGGTTTTCAGGTATTTTTCATTACTACAGGATGAAATGATGGCGGGTAAAGAATTATGTATGATATTTAACGATAAATTTGCTTACTGGCGAGATCAGCTCCTCTTCAGCCTGGCAAATGGTGTAAATTTTAAAGCATGACCAGATTTTTTTTATTCCTGATAGCGATTTTGATCTCATTTCAATCTGTTGGCCAACAACAGGTTCCGCTTAATGAGCAGCATTATCTCGACAGCCTGAAGCATATTCTACAGAAAAAAATTCCAGACAGTTCAAGAGCAAATACGAATTTTCTCTTAGTAGAATATTGGAAATTCAAAGATACCTTGAAAAGTAAAGCTTATCTGGAAGCAGGTACTGCTGCCGCAAAAAACGATAAATATTTAAATGCACTGGCACTTTTCTATAAAGGACAATATTATTTCAACTGGAATAAACCGAAAGCATCCGATGCTTTTAAAAGAGCAGCAGAAGCACTTTCGCCATTTAACACGAAAATTGCCTACGCCAAGCAGGCTGCATCCTGGTATAACTACGCTATCATGAACGTAGATAAAATGGGTTATGATTTTATCACAAAAATAACTTTGGAAAAGTCTATTCCCATTATAGAGAAAACCGGCGACCCAAAACGTATTGCCTATTATTATACACAGCTTGCCACTATTTTGATGAATAACTACCAATTTTCGAAAGCGGCAGCTTATAATGAAAAAGCCATAACTTTACTGGAAAAAAAAGGCGCTGTTGATACCGATCTGTTATTTTCCTATCTTACCGGGGTAAGTATCTACTGTTACGATAACAAGGCCGACAGGGCTCATGTACTTTTGGAAAAAGCACAACAGTTACTAAAGCCCTATCCTTCCTCTTTAAATTATCCGCTATACTATTATAATGAATCGCTTTACTATTTCACAAAATCATCATTTGACAAATCACTTGCAAGTATAGACAAAGGCATTACGCTTGCTAAGAAATACAACCAGAAACAACTCTATCAACAGTTTTTCTTCCGCAGATATGAGATTTATCAGCAGCAAAAAGACTATGTAAAAGCGAGACAAATTTTACTGGATATCATTAAGGAAGGTACTTTAACTGCCAAAATTAATGACCGGGCCATGCTTTATTCGGAACTGGCCAAAGTAAATGAAAAGCTGGGGGATTATAAAGAGGCATACCGCTGGCTAAGTAAATACCGGCAGAGCAATGACAGCATAACCAATAACCAGACCAAGGTAAAAATCAATGAACTGGAAACGAAATATAGAACCGCGAAAAATCAGCAAAAAATACAGACCCTGCAATCGGAAAATAAGCAGGTACAGCTTAATGCCCGCAACGAACGTTTGTATAAGTTTATACTTGGTTTAGGATGCCTTTTTCTGCTTCTTTTATTGGTATTCGTTCTGCTCACCGCACGGAACCGACGCAAACTGGCAGAACAAAAAGAGATTAATTACAAGCAACAGCTGAATGAAATGGAGAGAAAACAACAGCTGAAGATTACCAAAGCCATGCTTGAAGGTGAAGAGTTGGAAAGAGAGCGGGTGGCCCGGGACCTTCATGATGGCTTAGGCGGAATGCTATCGGGTGTGAAAATTGGTCTTTCAGGCTGGACAGATACCCAACCGGCGATCTCGAACGATAAGGACCTGCATCGCATTATCGGACAACTAGATACTTCAGTTACGGAGTTACGTCGCATTGCCCGCAATATGGTGCCGGATACGCTACTTAAATTTGGGCTTGAAACGGCATTGAAAGATCTTTGTGAGTTCTATATGCGTGATGGATTACGCATAACCTCTGAAATGTTTGGCATTCAAAAAAATATTGCAATGAATGTGCAGCTCAATATTTACCGGATTGTGCAGGAACTTATCTCTAACGCAATCAAGCATGCGCAGGCAGATAACATCCTGCTGCAGTGCAGCCAAAACGAAAATACTATTTTCATCACTTTTGAAGATAATGGCCGGGGTTTTGATATGGCCACGCTTTCGGAGAAGAAGGGAATGGGGCTGGATAACCTGAAGAACCGTATCGCATTTTTGCAAGGGAAATTTGAAGTGCATTCTGCTCCTGGCGAGGGAACAAGTATAGATATAGAACTTAAAACCAATATCAATGAATAAACTGCGTACGGTTATTGTAGATGACCACCCTATTGTTATTGAAGGACTGAAAACCTTGCTTAAAAATGAAGATAATTTGGAAATTGTAGGCGGTTTTTCAGACGGCACCGGGCTACTTTCTTATTTAAACACCAACCCGGTAGATCTGATACTGCTGGATGTCACCCTGCCGGATATCAATGGAATGGACCTTTGCCAGATGATCAAAGAAAGATTTTCCACCATCACCATACTCATTCTGAGCAACCATACAGAACGGAGTATTATTATGCAAACCATACAGAACGGTGCCAGTGGCTACCTGCTCAAAAACAGCTCACTTGATGAACTTCGGCAGTGCATTGCATCAGCAGTAACAGGAAATATCTGTTACAGTAAGGAAGTAGTTGAAATTATCAGCCGTCCGACTAAAAACCAGTTGCGCAATACGCCACAGCTCACCAGAAGGGAAAAGCAGATCCTATCACTTTTAGCAGAAGGAAAAACGAGTCAGAATATTGCCCAGGAACTATTTTTAAGTCCGCTGACAGTAGATACGCACCGGAGAAACCTGATACAGAAATTCGAAGTGAAGAATGTGGCCGAACTAATAGCAGCCGCTCACCAGCAACAATTGTTGTAAAACTACACTAATATTTATTTCCCCTACCCTATGAAAACGATCGCGTATAAATTGACATTGTTCTTTCAGCTTTTGTCATTATTTTCATTTGCACAGCAAAATGCCGGACTTAAAACCCTTTTAAATAAAAATAAGGAGTTTATTTTCCCTCAAACGCCAGAGAAAATCTCTGCAGTATTAGGTGTGAAAGCTGTTTTCTATGAGGATGCCAACGACGATGCCTATGCAAAATGGCTAACCAAATCAGGGCTGGAACTATACTGTAACCTAAGGGAAGACAAAACCATTACAGAAATGTTTTTTATCGTAGCTGATGATCAACCTATTGAGGTAGCGGGCCTGCCATTTAATCTGGTAATGAATAAGACAAGTCCTCAAGAAAGCATATTAAAGTTCAGTAAGTATAAAATCAGGAAAGAAAAGCTGGGAGAAGGCAGTCTATATCCCAGAGGTTTAAAATTGTATTTTAAGAAGGATGATCGTTTTATCACCCTTCTTTTTGACAATAAAAACCTACTTAAGTGTTTATCGATTACAAAAGAACTTATCGATTCTTCTGTTAATTAATTTAATCATTTTAGAAGCTATTCATATACCACTTTTAAAAAATAAAAATGATTATTGGATATTTATTTGCCCATTTTTTTTATAAAAAAAGTCGAAAGCAAGTGTTCCGACCTTAAAATAATTTCTTATTTAATTTTAAATGTTTACCATGGAACAACGACAGTTAAAGATATTGACGACCACGTACTTGCTGCTTCGAACAATCCTCTTCTGTAATCCGGGCTTCCCATCAAAGGATTTTCAGATCTGTCATAGTAAACCTGGATCATTTCTAACAAATCATCATAGGCGGGGCCGGAAATCTGAAAAGATTTCTTAGCTACCGTTTGCGTTTTCCCATTAACAGTTTCCTGTACCCATACTGTCCCTACATCAGCCAAAGTCACGGTAAAGGCATCAATATCATTAAATGCGGCTTTGAAACCAGCATTGTAATCAACACTTTCAAGTGGCCACCAAACAGTTGAGACCTTATTAAATCCTAATCCGAAAATAGAATTTCCAGATCCTCCACCTGGACCAACCTGAGCAGAAACGTTGTTTGTATGCAAGATTCCAATGCAAATAACAAAAGCGATAATAAATAATTTTTTCATATTAAATTTCAATTTTGGGTAAACATATCTAAATCTAATAAATAAAACAAAAATGTAAATGTAAAATTCATAATCTGAGTTAAAGTAATACATTTGGGGTAGTATGTCAGTATCAAAATAGTAGTCTATTATGATCGGCACTTGTTAATTAATGTTGGGCATATAAAGCAAAATATCCTAAGCACTTTAGCTATGAGCCTTTAACTAAACAAAAGTTAAAACATTTTTTCATTCAATATCAATCAACAGATCAGCTTATAACCCACTCCCCTTAAACTCATGATCTGAACTTCAGGTTCGGTTTTTAACAGCTTGCGAAGGTGCGCCATAAAAACATCCATGCTACGGCCATTGTAAAAACTATCTTCACCCCAAATTTTGATCAATGCATCCTCACGTTCCAAAATGCTGTTGCGGTTCTTTAGTAGCAATTCGAGCAGAACGGTCTCTTTATAAGACAGCGAATATTCGCCAACAGAAGTTTTAAGCTTTTGGCCAACAGGATCGAGTTCACAGTTTCTGAACCGGTATTTTTTATCCAGCTCATTTTCATCTTTATTCACTGCACCAAACCTGTTTAAAAGTGATTCCATGCGCACCAGCAATTCATCAATACTAAATGGCTTTTTCAGGTAATCATTTCCCCCGCTTTTAAACCCTTTCACTACATCTTCGGTAAGTGCTTTTGCGCTTAAAAATACTATCGGAATATCAGGGTCCGATTTCCTGATTTCGGCAGCCAGCGTATAACCGTCTTTATGCGGCATCATGATATCGAGGATACAGATATCGGGTTTGTTTTCCTGAAATTGCATCCAGGCCAGTTGTCCATCCAAAGCCAGGTTTACGCCATAACCGCTACTGCTTAAGCCATCAAAAACAATACGTGCCAAAAATGGCTCATCTTCTGCATACAAAACCTTAATTTTCTTCATACAAAGGCAAAATAACCATAAAATTACATCCTTTTCCTGCTTTGCTGTACAACTCAACACGGCCACCATGCAACGCTACCACCTGTTTTACATAGTGAAGACCTAAACCAGATCCTTTTACGTTATGTATGTTATCCTGATTAAAAATCCTGAAAAAGCGCTCAAAAACCTGCTGCTGATAAATTTCATTTATCCCGGGGCCATTATCCTTAAAACTGATTGTTAACTGATTACCAGCAATACTACAGGAAACATCAATTCTAGCATGAGGGGAAGAATACTTTACCGCATTATCAATCAGGTTGTAAAAAACATTCGAAATATGCATGGCATCGCCTTTAATAAATAACGGTTCATCTATCGGCAAAAAGATAATCGAAGCATTTTTCTCTTGTACCTGTACCTCCATCGCATGAATGACCTGTTGGATTATTGGCTGTATATCAATCAGGCTGAACTGCAATTTTGTTTCTCCCAGATCCATCTGCTCCTGTTTAAGCACCTTTTCGATCATGGCCTGCAAACGCTGTAATTCGTGGACACTGATATTAATGTAATTCTCCAGTTTTTCCGGCTGGTCTATTAAATGATATTTTTTTATGGACTCCAGGGCTACCGAAATTGTTGAAATCGGGGTCTGTAGCTCATGTGTCATATTACTGGTAAACGCTAACTTCGCCTGTGCATAAAGCTGCTGGTTTTTCATCAGCCTGATAAGCAGGTAAAAGGCTGCGGCCGTAAGGAAGAGCATTAGAAAAGATGATATAAGGTAATACCGCATTTGAAAAACAATCAGCCAGGTAATCGAAGGAACAATAAGTTGATACCTATTCTGAAACTTAAGGTTATAGGTATATTTACCACTTACGAAAGAAGAAACGGTTTGAGCAGGCAGCTGTCCCTTTATCAACCTCCCGTCCGAATAGTCATAAAGTGCATAATTTCTATTGATATGCCAACCCAAATGATCCAGCCGATGGTTTACCAAACTATCCATTATCTTTAGGTCACGCTGATCTTGCAATAAAACTTCCCGTTGCGATTTTCCATTAGTGACAGCTGAAGATTTATGATCGAATTTTAATTTAGCATCATTAAGAAACGACATTTTCATTTCTACGACCGAGCTATCATTGGTAATCCCATAATGGAACTGGCTTCGCAAATTATCAACCTTTAGTTCGTCAAAGGCCTGCCTTAATGCTAACCACTCCTGAGAAAGGAAAAACTGTTGGAAACGGCCACTTTTTTCGTGTCCTTTAGCGATACTTCGATAGGTTATCTGCTTGGAGGCATCACTGACTATGGATTCCAATTCTGTGGAAACCGATTTTTTTTGTGCCACGTACAACTGTCTAATCCATGCACACTGCAAACAGAGGCTGATGGCCAGTGTAATTACCGCCAATGGAAAAACATATCTGGATGTGAGCCATTTCATTCCCCTAAAATGAACAAATCATTTAAATGATGGAAGCACAGATTGAAGATTTAACCTTATTTAACCGAGCTTAACTTTGCTTTACATGGTGAGCCATTAGTTTTGGAACATGAAAAAGTTAGTCTTCCTCCTATTCTTCTGCCTCCCGTTCATGGCTTTTGCTCAATTACGTAAAGGTTTGGTAACCGATAAAAATGGTGTACCCATAGATGGGGTAACCATTAGCCTTCGGCATGCAGACTCTACTTTAGCCGTGCAGCTTTCTAAAACAGGTCTATTCAGTTTCCCACAGTCATTAAAAGGCACTTACAACTTAGCGTTAAAGGCCGTCGGCTATAAGAATCTGACGAAAAGGCTTGATTTGCCGATCGATTCCGTTATCATTATAATGGCCAGTGATGAGAAAACACTGGAGCAAGTAACGGTATCGGCTTCAAAACCGGTTATTGTTAGAAAAATTGACAGGGTTATATTCAACGTCGAAAATAGTATTGTAGCCAGCGGCACCACTGTATGGGATGCATTGGGTAAAGCTCCAGGTGTACAAACAAAGTTTGATGGCGGAATAACAGCTAACAATAAAGGAGTAGTCATTTATATGGACGATAAACCGATTAGGCTATCCGGCGAAGATTTGGCTGCTTATCTGCGCAGTTTACCATCCGATAATATTTCGAAGATAGAAATTATTGCCAATCCAACAGCCAGATATGATGCACAGGGTGGTGCAGTAATTAACATCATTTCTAAAAAGCCAAAGGGTGATGGATATAATGCGGTACTGTCCGGCGGTTATACTCAATCCACTTACAGCAGCTACAATCCAAGTATGGTATTTAATTACCGGAAAGACAAGATAAATGTGTATGGCAGCTATGGTTACAGCCACCGTAAAAAAGATCATAGTGAAAGCGAATATGTTATTTTCGATTCACCAGCAAATTATGCAGACTGGAGGAATGAAAAATCAGGCATACGCATGGGCAATGCCAATAGTTATAAAATCGGTGCAGATTACAATCTTACAAAACAACAGGTAATCGGTATTTTGGTAAATGGCTACAACGGCGCAAACAACAGATCGAACCGTACACTAACGAATATCGTTAACAACCACGCTGCACTACCAGATTCGATTCTGCAAACCGAAAATGTTTCTGATGGGAAAGCAAGTCAATATAGTTTTAATTTCAATTACAAAATCAAATTAGATACCAACGGACGGAATATTAATGTGGATCTGGATTACGTGCCGTACCAAAATAAGAATAGCCAGCAGGTGGATACATATGGGATTTCGGGGAATGGTATTCCACTGCCAAATCAGTATCATATTTTTACACCGTCTAATCAAAATATTGACATTTACTCTGGAAAAATTGATTATACGGATAAATTTTGGAAGAAATGGACATTTGAGTCTGGCTTAAAATATAGCAGCATCCGGACGCGAAACAGCTTTGATTTTTATAACAATCCGGCTACTGGTCTGCAATTGGTAAGCAGCCGCAGCGACCGTTTTGAGTATGCCGAAAATATATCGGCCATTTACGCCAGCATTACCGGAGATGTAGGCAGGTGGAGTTTTGAGGGCGGGTTGCGTGGCGAATACACCCATACAAACGGCAAGTCGATTGCATTAAATACCAATAATCAGAATCACTATTTTAAGCTATTCCCAACAGTTTTTGTAGCATATAAGCTGAATAAAGATAATGAAATCAATCTTCACTATAATTCGAGGATCAGCCGCCCGGAATACTGGAGACTTAATCCTTTTAAATCTTACACCAGTCCTTACACCTACCTGGAAGGAAACCCTGCCCTGCAACCTGCGTTTATATACAACGGCGAGCTGGGTTATACCTACAAACAACAATATAACATTTCATTTTACCTCAGGCGTGTGGTTGATTATTTTAGTAATATTACCGTGCAGGATAACACCTCAAAACTTTTTTATGATACCCAGAGAAATCTGGATCTAAGCCAGGAGATTGGCTTCTCAGCATCTTTCCCAATTAAAGCGGCCGATTGGTGGGAAATTAATAATTATGTTCAGGGCTCTTATCGCCAGGAAAAGTCGGGATATTTACAAGCAAGATATGACTACCATGTTTGGGGCATTTATCTGAGTTCTAACCACGCCATTACCTTAAATAAGGCCCATGGTTTAAAGGCAGAAGTCAGCGCATGGTACTCTTCGCCTACCATACAAGGCATTTACAAACTGGCAAAACTTTATGATGTAAGCGCAGGTATGAGCAAAAGTATCTTTAAAAGCAAAGGGACTTTAAGGCTGGCAGTAAACGATATTTTCTATAGTAATGTTTATCGTATTGATGTAAATTATGACAACCAACGAAACGGCTTTGTTGAGAAAAGCGACACGCGAAGTGCTACTTTGAGTTTCTCTTACCGGCTGGGCGGAAACCCGACAGCGGCCAGAAAACGGACTTCGGCAAGTGAAGAGGAAAAGAAACGTGCACAGTAGAACCAGTTCATTGGTCATTAGTTTATTTGCAACCCAATTTATTGCGTGGTGTCTGATGTTTCCATCTGACACGACGAAAAACGCTAACATAAATTATTTATATTTTAGAAAAGCAGTACCTGTAGTGTTTCGGCTTTACCAGTCCCGCCCTGTGCTTAATCCCGATTAGCTCATCGGTAAATATTGCGTGGTGTCTGATGTTTCCATCTGACACGGCGAAAACACTAACATGAATTATCTATATTTTAGAAAAGCAGTGACTGTAGTGCTTCGGTTTTACCAGTCCCGCCCTTTGCTTAATCCCGATTAGCTCATCGGTAAATAGGATGACTACTCAAATCGGGATAACATTGCCGGTCGGGTTTATCTCACTCGGGCACACCGTTCTAACCTCCAGCGATGGCCATAGTGCCACTGCCAAGATACTGTTTGTGCTTAAGGGTTACTCATGCTTGAATATAAAAGCTTGGTTTCAAAAGTACAAGTCAGCCCAACCGTAGTTGTCCGTAGCACTAAGACTTGCGCTAGTATAGACTTGGGCTTGGTCAACTTAAAAGGCACAAGTCAGCCTGCCCGTTATCAAGGCAATAATACTTGCGCTGGCATAGGTTTCTCTACTCCAAACTCCTAACACCAAACTTATCTATCTACACTCTATCGAATGACCGTAGGTACCTGTATTTTTTGGTGAAAGAAATGGAATGCCCAAATCCGCGGAGCGTAAAATAAGTAAAGCGCCCATAAATAGCATAAACCAGGGAATCAGTCTGTTGGTGTTAAAACGGATGTACTTTTTCAAAAAAATTCCCCCAAGCGAGATCATCAGCATGAGTGGCGTAGTCCCAAGGCCAAAAAGAAACATGAATGTAGCACCAGATTGCACATTCCCGGTATTTAAGGCCGTTGCCAGAGCCAGGTAAACCATACCGCAGGGAATAACGCCATTAAGCATACCTGCGAATAATGCCCATAATTTTAAATTAAAAACCTTGCCCATTAGTTTACTGAGTGGACCCATCGCCTTCAACTGGAGGGCAGAGAACCGTTTTCTATAACGTTTATTAAATTGCAAAGCTGTGAATAGAATCAATATCAAGCCTATAAAAATACTCAGGGTTTTTTGATCGCTGAACAGGTTTATACTGCTCCCTACCAGGCCAACCAGCAAACCTAAAATGGTATAAACCGTAACCCTACCTAACTGATATAAAAGCAGTTGAAATGCGCTATAAAAAAAATCCTGTTTTCTGAAAGGCATGCCCAGCATAATGGGGCCGCACATTACTGCGCAATGCAGGCTTCCGAATAGTCCCATCAAAAATGCCAATGGCAAATAGCCCGTCATAGGGTAATATTATTTTTAAACAGATATTTCTTACCGGCGTTGTTACGCCAGGAAAGGTTAAGGAACCACATCCCCTTAGTCATTTTGGCCCGATCTACCAGAATAAGATTTGATGTTCCGGTTGTAGTTCCTTTTAGTTTAACATCGTCATTACTGTCGGCTGGACGCATGAGTAAAAGGTCATATTGTGCGTCATCTTTTAATTGTATAACTATCTGAGTACTGGTGATGGTAATTTTAGGTTTAGCATCATCTTGCAACACATTCTGTTTGGCATCGAATTCTGCATTGTAGTTGATTCCCTTTTCGTAATAATTCTCTTCAATCAGGGCGTCTTTACCGTGCATATGGAACATATAAATAACCATTGCCACAATAAAGACCATAAATGCAAACATCCCCATTACTATTTTCGTTCCCCAGTTCATATTCTTTATTTTAAGTTTGAATGAGTGAATTTTTAATGAGAGAATGTTTAAAGCCAAATCGCACATCAATACTCAATCATTTTATAATTCAATCATTCTCTAATTTTACCGCTCTATCATTTACCCTCAATCATTCCCTTCCGGCTGCGCGAAAAAACTCGTTGTTGCGGTACTCACCACTTCGCCATTGGCAATCACTTCGAAAACTGCATCAGTTTTATATTTTTTAACCGAATTATTTTTTCTGATCAGAAAAAAGGTCAAGTGTGCAGTACCCTCTTTTGGCAGTACTGTTGCCTTTTGGATAAAGTCGATCTCATCAGTGCTATTCTGCGGCCTGAAAGTAAATTTAACCTCCTTATTGGTTTTGTTTACCAGTTCTGCATTGTAAAGGTTGCTGGTTTTATCTGTTCCCCTGTTTTGATACAATGTACCACTGGCTCTTAAAACGGTAGTCTGAATATTTTCCCTTTTATAAATGAGTGAAGAGAAAACCATTAACACCACCAATAAAACAGCAGCATAACCATAAGATTTTAACGCAACTTTATAAGGTTTACGTTCTGCGATAAAATCCTGGTTAAAGAAACCGATCAGGTTTTTAGGCTTGCCTAATTTTAGCATCACCTCATTGCATGAATCGATACAGGCCGTGCAATTCACACATTCGAGCTGGGTTCCCTTGCGGATATCAATCCCGGTTGGGCAAACCTGCACACATAGCCCACAATCAATACAATCACCTTGTTTGCTCTCATGTGCATTTCGCTGCATATGTCCACGGGGCTCACCCCTGGTAAAATCATAAGCTACCACCAGGCTTTGGTTGTCAAGCAAAACACCCTGGAGCCTACCATAAGGACAGATTACCGTACACACCACCTCACGCACATAGGCAAATACGCCATAAAAAATAAAGGTAAACAGACAGATGGATATAAAACCTGAAACATGTTTGACGATCGGTTCTGTAATGATTTTAATCAGTACATCAGAGCCAATCATATAAGCCAGAAAAGTATTGGCAATGGCAAAAGAAATGATCAGGAAAATGAAATGTTTGCTTCCTTTTTTCCATACCTTTTCGACGGTCCAGGGACCTTCGTCAAGTTTCTTTTGCCTGTTTGCATCACCTTCTATCCAGTATTCTATCCTGCGGAAAACCATTTCCATGAAAATAGTCTGCGGACAGGCCCATCCACACCATAGCCTGCCCAACACTACTGTAAAACAGACAATGAAGATAATAAAGATGAGCATGGCTAGTGCAAACAGGTAAAAATCCTGTGGAGTAAAAATTAACCCAAAGAAAACAAATTTCCTTTCGATAAAATTCAACAGTACCAATTGCTCGCCATTGAGCTTTAAAAAAGGGCAGGAAAACAGGAACAGCAAGAGTATATAACTTACCCATTTGCGGTAAGTATACAGTTTACCCGACGGTTTTTTAGGGTAAATTGGTCTTTTGTCCCTGCTTTTATTTCCAGGTTTATTTTTTGGTAACATCGGCTTGATTTACACTGTCTTTTGCGGTCTTCATCTCATTGTCTTTCACATCTTTCGCTTCGTACTTTTCGCCTTGCGGGGCTTTCGCACCGGCAGGATTGCTTCCGTGTAAAGAAAGGATAAAATTGGCCACTGCACTGATTTGTTTAGGGTTAAGGTTTTTCTCCCAGCTGATCATTCCTTTCTCAGGAACACCATATTTAATGGTCTTAAATACATTGTTGATTCCGCCGCCATGCAGCCAGTAATCGTCCGTTAAATTAGGACCGATCACGCCCTGTCCCTTATCGCCATGGCAAACCACACAGTTGGCATTAAAGATGGTTTTTCCTTCTTCCAGTACTGTAGGCGTATTATCAGCCTTTACTGAATTTTCGTCAATGGTATTGGCTGATTTTTCCAGGTAAGCTGCCTTTTCTACCTTAGCTTTAGCCATTTCATTTTCATATTCCTTATCCTGCAATTCGCCATACCCACCGATGTGGTAATAAAAGAGATAACATGCAGCAAAAATCATGGTGCCATAAAACAGGAAGTTAAACCATGCCGGTACCGGGTTATTCAACTCTTTAATACCATCGTAAGCATGATCAATAACCAGGTTCTTTTCTTCTTCAATAGGCTTTAAACCTAACAATTTTGACCAGATAGATGGTTTTACCGTTTTCTGTTTCAGCCAGCTGTCATAATCAAGTGGCGATTCTTTTACCGGGCCTGTGTATTTGGTTGGATTTAACTGCTCCTGGTACATTACTTTAAACGCATTAAGCAGCGTTATCGAAACAAAAAGCAGCACAAGTGCGAATAACAATAGCAATACAATGAGTAACTCTGATTGGTTAAGTCCTAATCCTGGCTGAGAAGGTGCTATTGCTTCTGCTGTTTTTTGATCTGCCGCGTAAGTGGCCGCCGATAAAAACAGTGAAAATAATAATAGTTTAATCTTCTTCATATGGTTTGGTTTTGTGGTCTTGAAAAGGGATTTCGCTCATGGTTTTAATATGATTCTTGCTTAATTTGAAGAGGTAAACCCCAACAATTACAAAAAACAACATGAACATAAGCAGAGAGGTAACGAGGTATATTTCGCCGCCAGCTAAATCTTTTATCTGATTGAACATCTTTTTATTGGTTTGATGGAATGGTTTCTTTATTAGCTTTAATGTCAGTACCTAATCTTTGCAGGTAAGCGATAATGGCTACAATTTCACGATCACTTTTAACTTTAATATTATTCTGCTTCAGGTCTGCGGCAATTTTTTCTGCCTGTATTCTTAAATCTTCATTGGCCTGTCTATCATATCCTTCAGGATACGGAACGCCCAGTGTTTGCATGGCTCTGATTTTACTTGCAGTGGTATTGATATCCAGTTTCTGCTCAATTAGCCAAGGATATGGTGGCATAATACTTCCAGGCGACATCGAGGTAGGATCAACCAGGTGATTGTAGTGCCAGGCATCAGAATATTTTCCACCTACGCGATGAAGATCAGGTCCGGTACGTTTACTGCCCCATAAAAACGGGTGATCATAAACAAATTCCCCTGCCTTGCTGTATTCGCCATAACGTTCGGTTTCTGACCGGAAAGGCCGTACCGTTTGCGAATGGCAGTTTACACAACCTTCTCTGATATAAAGATCCCTGCCCTGCAGTTCCAATGCGGTATAAGGTTTAACGCTTGCGATGGTAGGTACATTAGATTGGATGGTAAAGGTTGGCATCATCTCTACCATTCCTCCGATCAGGATAATGATTAATGATAACACCATGAATTTCATTGGTTTACGCTCAAGCACCCTGTGCCATGCTTTATCTGCCGGACTGCTATCTACCACTATTTTTGGTAATGGCATGGCTTCTGCGGCTTCGTTGGCAACCAGTTTAGCACCCAGCATGGTTTTGGCCAGGTTATAGGTCATCACAATTACGCCAGCTAAATAGAGTGTACCGCCAATCGAACGCAAAACGTGCATCGGGATAATCTGTAAGGTTGTGGCAAGAAAATTCGGGTATTTCAACAAACCTTCAGCAGTAAACTCTTTCCACATCAATCCTTGCGTAAAACCTGCCCAATACATTGGGATGGCATAAAAGAGTATTCCCAAAGTACCGATCCAAAAGTGGAAACCTGCTAGTTTTTTAGAGTAAAGTTCGGTTTTATAAATGCGCGGGATTAACCAGTATAAAATACCGAATGTTAAAAAGCCATTCCATCCTAAAGCGCCAACATGAACGTGGGCAACAATCCAATCGGTAAAATGCGCTACCCCGTTTATCTGTTTTAACGATAACATTGGGCCTTCGAAAGTAGCCATACCATAGGCAGTAAGGGCAACTACCATAAATTTAAGGGTAACATCTTCCCTTACTTTATCCCAGGCGCCACGCAGGGTCAACAAACCATTAATCATACCGCCCCAGCTTGGTGCAATCAGCATAATGGAAAAGGCAACGCCTAACGATTGAGCCCAGCCCGGTAATGAAGTGTACAACAAGTGATGCGGTCCTGCCCAGATATAGATAAAAATAAGCGACCAAAAGTGCAGGATACTCAGTTTATAAGAGTAAACAGGCCTGCCCGCCATTTTTGGAAGGAAGTAATACATCATCCCCAGGTATGGCGTAGTTAGGAAAAACGCAACAGCATTATGCCCATACCACCATTGTACCAATGCATCCTGAACGCCGGCATACAAATAGTAGCTTTTCATAAAAGAAACGGGCAACTCAAAAGAGTTTACAATGTGTAATACCGCAATGGTTACAAAAGTGGCAATGTAAAACCAGATGGCCACGTAGAGATGGCGTTCGCGCCTTTTAATAATGGTACCGAACATGTTGATCCCAAAAATCACCCAGATGAGGGTAATGGCAATATCAATTGGCCATTCGAGTTCCGCATATTCGTGCGAAGTGGTAAAACCCAGTGGAAGGGTAATTACGGCCGATAAGATAATGAGCTGCCAGCCCCAGAAATGGATTTTGCTCAGCGTATCGCTAAACATTCTGGCTTTAAGTAAACGCTGAAGGGAATAATAAACGCCCATAAAAATGGCATTCCCGACAAAGGCAAAAATTACAGCATTGGTATGCAATGGCCTGATCCTGCCAAATGTGGTATACTGGCTACCCATGTTCATGGCCGGCTTAAAGAGCTGCATGGCCACAAGCAGCCCAACAGTCATTCCTATAATTCCCCAAACAAGGGTGGCAATGCCAAAGTTTCTGACAATCCTGTTATCGTAAGTAAATTTTTCTAGCTGCATAATAGAAGCGGAATTTTGTATGTTTTGTACACCAAAGGTATCCTGCAGCAGAGAGATAAAGCATGACGTGTGTTAGCTGGAAAAGTGATCTTCTTCACTTTTTTCGCCGGTTACTTCATCGTCAAACAAGATGCGCATGCCAGGAGTGTGCACATCATCGTTCTGACCGGTTTTATAAGCCCAAAAGAAAGCACCCAAAAAAATGAGTGCCATTAAAACGCTGCAACCAACTAAGAAGTAAAGGATATTCATATCAATTTGTTTTTACGGGCAAACCAGCGGGTAGCCAGGGTAGTAAATAAAATAATGGTGACCGTACTGACCGGCATCAGCACCGCTGCAACCAGTGGATATAGCGTTCCCTGTACGGCATAGTAAATACCGATGCAGTTATAGGCTGTAGCAATAGCAAAACTAATTTTAATAACTTTAAGCCCATCTTTACTGAGTTGGATAAAGTTTGGTAGAAAGTTCAATGCACTTCCCTGTAAAATGGCATCGCAGCCTGGTGTAAAATTATTGATGTTATCGGTTAAGGCTATCCCAAAATTACTCTGCTTCAAAGCGCCGGCATCATTTAGCCCATCACCCAGCATCATTACTTTATTCCCATTTTCCTGAAGACTTAAAACGGCGGCCAATTTCTGGTGCGGACGCTGATGAAACCTGATGGATGTGTTTTCTGGAAAAATAGTCTTCAGCATGGAATGGTCCTTATCCGTATCGCCTGATAAAACCTGCAGTTTAAATTTAGAAAGTTTCGAAACCAACTGTCCCAATCCGGGACGCCATTGTTGTTTAATATCAAAACATCCCTTATAAACATGGTCAATCAAAATATGTACGCCGGTTTCACTAACCGATTTTATGGTTATAGGAAGCATAGATAAATGTCCTGCATAAATAACGTGATCATTGATCTTCGCTGATAAACCCTTCCCTACCACCTCCTTATAATCCTGAAGTGAATAAAATCTTTCAACGTTTAAGGCTTTTAAGATGTGCCGGCTTAAGGGGTGGGCAGAATTGCGCAACAGTGAAGCCACAATGAGTTTCTCCTTGTGTGTTAGAGATCCGCTAAAGGAAATTTCGGCATTTTCATTACTGGTCAGGGTACCTGTTTTATCAAAAATCAGCGTATCACATTTGGCCAGTTCTTCAACCGCATCAGTATTTTTAACATAAAATCCTTTTTTATCAAAAACAGATAAAATGGCCGATAACGTAAAAGGTGTACTTAATGCCAGTACGCATGGGCAAGCCACAATAATAACCGCGGTAAATGCCGACCAGGCTTTATGGCTATCGTGCTGAAACAACCAGTAGGCTGTAGCGGCAAAGGCAATCAGAAAAACGCCAATGCTGAAGTATTTCGCAATAGAATCGTTAAAATTTTGCTTTTCGACATTGTTTTTATAATTTTCATTGTTCCAGAGCCCCGTAAGGTAACTCTGCGAAACCGGTTTAATCACTTCAAGTTCTATTGCCCCGGTAGTTTGCCGTCCTCCCGCATAAATGATTTCACCCAGCACTTTATGTATCGGTTCCGATTCACCGGTAACGAAGCTCATATCTACCCAGGCATCACCTTTCATTAAAATGGCATCTGCAGGTACCAGTTCTCCGTTTCTGATCCACAACCTGTCACCTATTTTTATATCGTTAATGGCTACAGGCTTTTCTTTACCATTCTGGATGGTAGTAACGGCAATGGGAAAATAAGACCGATAGTCACGATCGAAAGAAATATGGTGGTACGTACGCTGTTTAAGCCACTTACCCATTAAAAGCAAGAATACAAGACCTGTTAAAGTATCAGCAAAACCAGGTCCGGTGGCAAAAATGACTTCAAATGCGGTACGTAAAAACAATACCGCAATAATTAGTGCCAATGGCGTATCTAAATTGATATGTTTGTGTTTGATGCTGGTAATGGCCGAGGTAAAATAATCGCGTCCACAGTAGAAAGCAGCAGGAATAGAAAATGCCAGATTTAGCCAGCCGAATAAGTATTGAAACTGTTTTTCAAAACCTGATAAACCAAAGTATTCTGGAAAGCTGAAAAGCATCACATTCCCCATTAAAAACCCTGCGACAGCAATTTTCAGCACTAAAGCTTTGTCTACCGAACTGCTATGGGCTTTAACCACATCCTGAAGACTGATTAAGGGTTCGTAACCAATCTGGTTTAAGGTTTCAACCAAATGTTTTAGTGAAATCTCTTCATGGTTAAATTGAATAGTGACCTGCTTTTTAAGAAAATCGATCCGTGAGCTGAAAATAGCTGCGTTAATTTTATAGAGGTGTTCCAGTAGCCAAATGCAGGAGCTACAATGAATTGCGGGAATGTAAAAAGTGATGATACTCGAATTTCCATGTTTATAATCAATTAATTGATCAATGATTTTAGGATCGTCGAGGTATTCTAAATGACTTTCATTTTTTAACTGCCTGCCTGGATTATTGTTATATACATAATAATTACAAAGGTTATTTTCTGAAAGAATCTTGAAAACAGCCATACAGCCCGCACAGCAAAAATCTTTATCGTCTGTTTGATATTTTACCTTAGGCAGATCTTCTCCACAGTGGTAGCAAATGGCTTTGGTTGCGGTTTTATGTTGATCTTCCATTGTAATCGTTTTTATATTGATGAACTGAAAAGTTGTGTTTTAGGCTGCTTAAGCCATAATTTCTCGTCGAATGCCATACAGACGTTTCTGAGGAAGGATTTTCCCCTGTTGGTGATGCTGATTTCTTTTTCCGTTACCGATATCAGCTGATCATGCAATAATGGCAAAAGCCGTTCCTGTACCCTTTCAGGGATTGTGTCGCGGTATGCAGTATTATTTTTACACATGATATTTAAGATATGCTTTCTTATATCGAGGTCCTCATCAGTCAGAAAATGCCCTTTTTCTACAGGTAGTGACTGCTTCGCAATTTTATCCAGATAAGCTTCTACTGTTTTGGGGTTCTGTGCAAAAGCGGTCCAGCTATCGCTGATCGATGAAACCCCAAGACCGATGAGTAAATGGGTATGCTGACTGGTATAGCCCATAAAATTACGATGGAGTTTATCCGTTGCCATTGACTGAAACAAAAGATCGCTTTTCAGGGCAAAATGGTCCATGCCTACATCTTCATAACCAGCATCAATCAGTAAATTTCTGCCAAACTGGTAAAGTGCAAATTTTTCATCGCCCGTGGGAATATCCTTTTCGGTATAATGCCTTTGCCCCGGCTTTAACCATGGCACGTGTGCATAACTGTAAAAGGCAATGCGATCCGGGTGCATACCAATCACATCATTTACGGTACGCTCCAGTCCGTCAATACACTGACCAGGCAGTCCATAAATCAGATCGAAATTGATGGAAGTATAACCAATTTCCCTCGCCTCGCTGGTTACCTGGGCAACCTGTGCAGGTGTTTGAAAGCGGTTGATCAGAAACTGCACTTTAGGATCGAAGTCCTGAATGCCCAAACTTAATCTTCTAAAACCAAGCTGGTAAAGTGTTGTTAAATGTGCTTTGGTGGTATTGGCTGGATGAGCCTCGAAAGAAAGTTCAGCATCAGGAGCCAGACTTGCATCTTGCATAATGCCATTAATCAGCAGCCCGAGATTTTCTGCACTAAAAAAAGTAGGCGTTCCACCACCAAGGTGTAACTCTTTTAGTTTCGGTTTCTCCCGCAAGGCACCTACATACATGCGCCATTCAGCAAGTACAGCTAAAATATAAGGAACCTCTACCGAATGATTTTTGGTAATACGGGTATTGCAGCCGCAGTAGGTACACAGGCTTTCGCAGAACGGGAGGTGGATATATAAGCTGATCCCTTCATCTTTGTGGCTTGCATAGGTTTTGGATACCCTGTTTAGCCATTCCTGAGTATTAAAGCTTTCAATATCCCAGTATGGCACAGTTGGATAACTGGTATAGCGTGGAGCAGCAACGTTATATTTTTTAAGCAATTCTGCATCTTCCATTTTACAGTTTTTTAGTGGTTGCGCATTCACTCTGGCAGCAGCAGGCTTTACCTACGCATTTACCAGCTGCCCACTGATCGAGGTTTTTGATTACCTGTTCCATCCTCGCTTTGGTGTCGGCCTGATCAGCCTCCAGCGGAACATTGGCAACCTTCATCCCTGCAAGCCCTGCGGCATTAAGGTCAAGATGATCTGTTTGTGAAGATGATGTCGCAATA
Source organism: Pedobacter suwonensis (assembly GCF_007833675.1). NCBI lineage: Bacteria > Pseudomonadati > Bacteroidota > Sphingobacteriia > Sphingobacteriales > Sphingobacteriaceae > Pedobacter > Pedobacter suwonensis. The sequence continues at coordinate 378,378 of NZ_CP031708.1, forward strand.
TATTTGATACCCAATGATCTAAGACCCAATATCATATCACTACTTAATTCATCGTTGTTAAAAACCAAAAGCGCTTCTTTACCAGTTGCAAATGAAAGCGTATCAGCTGTTAAGCTATTGGCAATTATAGTAATATCGTGTTTTTTGTAATTGGCCAGTACCAACCATTCCTTTTCATCGGGCTTAATGTTATAAGCTATAGCTTTCATATATGATAATTATATATACAAAACTATGAAGGAAGCTTAAGGCGACAGGTGAGAATGCTTAGAGAAAAAAATGATATTTGTTACTTTTTTTAGTCATGAGCCTTGAGTCCCTCTTTTAGCACAAGTCTTAGCACTTTGGGCACTTTGGGGTGGCTTGACCTTTGCTTTAAAATTTCTTAGTGTCAGATGGAAACATCTGACACCACGTACAACAGATTTCTCGACTGCGTTGCACTCCGCTCGAAATGACGATCTCTCTGGGCACCAACCCCAGTTAACCGATTAACCAATTAAACCTTTAACCCAACGAACAATGAGCCAAACGTTATTGCTTAATATTCCTGAGTTTATCAATGGATAAAATATTAATGGCATTACCGGTTTTATCGATCAGTTTTTCATCTTTAAAATCAGCAAGCATTCTGCTTACCGTTTCACTGGCAGTACCTACCAATGCTGCAAGATCATCGCGCGAGATCCGGATTGTGCAGGTATTAGCCTCGCCGTCGCCAAATTTTGTAGCCACCTGTAATAAAGCTTCAGCTACCCTTTTCCGTACTGACGAATAGGCCAATTGCAGCATTTGCTTCCCTTTATCACGTACATTGCCGGATAACAGCCCAATAAATGTTTTGGATACAAACTGGTGACTGAGCAGGTATTCCATAAAATCGGCTTTTGGAATATGGATAATTTCTGATTCGGTTAGCGTAGCAGCATTTTCTGCGTAAAGTTCCCCGTTACATAAACTTTCATAACCGAAAAAATCGCCATCATGATAAAGGCCCGAAGAAAGTTCCCTGCCATCTTTAAAACGTTTGTAGGTTTTTACCTGCCCTTTTACCACGTAATAAAGGTGTGTGGGTTCGTCACCTTCAATGTAGATCACCTGTTTGCTGTTTACCGCCCGTGGTTTACCTTTCTTACGCAGTTCATCCATTACCGTTTCGCCATTGCCTTCTGCCAAACTAAAACTGGTGGCCTGCTGCTTTTTCTTAAACCTGCTTTCTATTGCCCTGAAAAGTTCAGTATCATCAAAGGGTTTGGTGAGGTAATCATCGGCGCCCATTTCCATGCCTTTTCTCATATCTGCACGCTCGGTTTTTGCCGTGATGAAAATAAAAGGAATATTGGCTGTTTTAGGATTTTTGTTCAGCAGGTACAAAACACCATATCCATCTAGCTCAGGCATCATAATATCACACAGAATTACATCAGGAAGATGATTAACCGCCATTTCGACACCGATTTTTCCGTGTTTAGCCGTAAAAGTTTTATAACCGGCCAGATCCAGCACTTCAGCAGTACTTTCCCTGATATCGTCATTATCTTCAATAATTAAAACTTTCCTGTTCATGCGATAGATCTAAATTATAAAATTATTTTTAAAGGGAAAAGTAAGCGTAAATACCGTACCCGAATGCTGCTCGCTATCGCAGGTTACCGTGCCGTTCATCAGGCCAACATATCTTTTAACAATATTAAGCCCCAAGCCTGTCCCCGGAATATCGCCGGTATTGTGCGCCCTAAAAAATGGCTCGAAAAGATTGCCCTGATCAGCATCTGGAATACCGATACCATTATCTTTTACTTCTAAAATCAGTTCATCGTCTTTCAAAATAGAATTGAACTGGATGAGTGTATCCTCGCCCGAATATTTGATCGAATTCGAAATCAGATTGATGATGCAATTTTTCAACAGATTAGGGTCCAGGTAAACCTCAGCTGTCGTTCCGGTATGTTCGTAAATAATATGCTGGTTCTGTTTGGTCATCATCTGCATCTCTTCTGCTATCTCTTCTGCAAAACTGATGATGTTGAAAGCTTGTGCCGATACCTCTACTTTACCTGCTTCCAATTTTTCAAGTGAGAGAAAATCGTTCAATATTGTAGTGAGGTTATTAATGGAATTTTTGATTTTTAAGGTATGCTTCTCTACACTGGCTACGTCATGTTTGGTCGTATATTTGTCAATTAGCGATGCGGATAGCTGAATCGAACTGAGGGGCGTCCTAAACTCATGCGAAGCCATAGAAACAAACCTGGTTTTAAGCTGGTTGAGTTCTTTTTCCTTTTGAAAAAGTGCACGCATATTTTCTTTCGCCATTTCCAGTTCTGAAACAAGCTTAACCAGGTCCTGTGTACGTTCCTTTATCTTAACTTCAAGTTTTTCAGTATAACTTTTAATCTGTTCTTCGTTGGCCTTTTCTTTGCTGAGATCGTGAATAAAACCTGTATAAATTTTGCGGTCCGGAAATTTGATCTCACTCACCCCCAGCCTGAACGGGAATATAGAGCCACCTTTACGCTTTCCGGAAACCTCACGTCCAATACCGATAATGTGTTTCTGTCCCGTATTTTCATATCTGGCAAGGTACTCATCGTGGTGCGAATGGTCCGGTTCAGGCATCAGTACGGAAATGTTTCTGCCCACCAACTCCTCCCTGCTATAACCAAAAAGCTCAAGCGCCGCAGGATTTAGATGTTCTATCATCCCCTTTTCATCAATGGTGATAATCCCATCTATCGCGTTTTCAATAATCGCATCCAAAAATTTCGACCTATCCATTATTATGCTTCAAATATGTTGTAAATATAGAAAAAGTATCAACGATCTCTTTTCCTATCCAACAATCAGTGCATCAAGTTTATTTTTCGAACTTGCCAACTGTTCATATAATTGCCTAAAGTCGTCTGAAGCCTGATCTGCCATTTCGCTGAAAAGTTTTTTATAATAATTGATCCCCTCAGCCAGTTGCAGCTTAAAGCCATTCAGTTGTTTTATCTTTTTGTCACTAAACTGCTGTATATGTTGCTTAATATCCTCCTGCAGGTAATCGATATAAAGATTAAGCTCTTTGATAAAAACGTGAGGACGCTCAACCTGCTCCAACAGGTTAATTTTACCATAAATATGGCCAACCATTTCATCAAACGAGTATACATCAGAAAAATAAGCCAGGTTGGGTCCCGGGCAAATGGCAACAGCCTTATTTTCTTTTGGTTTAAGCATATCGTATTTTAGGTAGTTTGAAGAACAGAGCCCTTCGCAAAGGCATATTTTTCCAGTAACCTCAGTAAATTGTTTTTCGTATTCTTCAGCGGTTAGGCCAGCCGTTTGAAGGCTTTTGATCTTTAAATGCTGATATTCCCGCGATGCAGTACAAATAGCCTGTTCGGTAAATTCGGTGTTGTTGCACAGGTATTTCTTGGTACAGGGGCTTCCTGGCCTGCCCTTTTCAATCCGCTCGGTCCGCTGTTGTTCTATGCTGCTGTTTCTGAAATTATTAAAACGGATTCCCAATGGTGAAGCATTGCTTAAATAAAAATCCTGTTCGGTTGCAGCAGTGAGTTGTGTTAAAGTATTCGAATCCACATTGGTTACTTCTGGCACCAACAAAAAAGGACTTCCCCAGCCTGCGGCATCAAGTCGGTAGTGCTGCAATAAAAAGTTATGTTCTGCAGCGGTTCCGATTCCGCCCTGCACCGTGATCTTTTGTTTGGGTTCCTCTTCAACCAGAATTCCCTTTTTCACCAAAGCCAGCTGATACATTTCAAAAAGCTCCAGATACATTTCACTTCTTTTGGTTTTGAATTCCTCCAGGATCGGGCCGAGCAGATATCCATCGGTAGCAAATGCGTGTCCACCACAGTTCAAACCCGATTCAATTCTGAACTCTGATACCCATAACCCTTTTTTGGCCAGGAATTTAGCCTGGATCAAAGCCGACCTGAAATCACTTACTTTTAAGATAATTTGTTTTTTTAACGATTCATTCTCATCTGGAAAGAAGTCTGCGAAATCCGCGATATAGCTATACAATTTGGGGTTCATCCCTGCAGAAAGTATAACCGATGCATTGAGCTTACTTTCAGCAAAACCCCGTAAGGCGGCCAGCGCATCTGTATGATCGTCGCCAGTGTATTCCCCGTCAACATAGTTCATTTTATCTACCTTGGCCATAATATTAACATCGATACTCCCCATACGCATTGTATTTCTGAGTACAGATTTGAAGATCTCCTTGGCTTCTCCATCAGGGTAATCCATCATCAGTTCATACCCATGTTTTAATTTTGAAGTGTCGGGCAAAAGTTCAAAGTAACGGCAGATATCAGTTCCCTTGCCAAAATCCTGCTGTTTTAAAGCTTTAAAATCCTGGTTTATGCAATCGGATAAAAAGTTGAGGTACGCAGTAATCCGTTTGCTGCGGCTATCAGGCTCATCTTTTCCGATTGCCTCGTAATATACTGATCTATTCTGCGAATGATAAGCGCGCATACGCTCTACCAATTCATCGTCAACAATAGAGAGTACAGAAGAAACGCCATATCTGGCAACTTTTAACGGGGTATCAATAGAATAACCCAGGCCCAAAACGGGAATATGAAATGAATGTAACATGGTATTTTGGTATAAAATAGCCTTCAACCTACTGAAAGACTAAATAATTCTCAAACAAAACTACCCTGCTTTAACGGATGTAGTGATGATAAGGCTCAAACCAAAAAATGAGCGAAATCACTTTTTCGCGACAGAAAAGTTAAGCTCATCAGCCAAGGTTCAATCCATAAATACACAGGAGCACACCTGATGGCATGCCCGTACTTTATCTCTTTAAAATCACACTAAATTTTATTTTTTACCTGTGCCAAGGGCTTGAATCGTTACGCGCTTCATCCGGACGAAATTGGCTGGAATTAGGTTCAAACAGGAACACAGTGAGCAGGAGGTAAAACCAAAAGCGGTATCTGGATATGATCAGACATATCAACAGTGTAACTGCCTTTAAGAAGATGATGAAGGAAACCATGTTTTCGGTGCACCATGGTCAGTATATCAATCTGTCCGTTTTCTACAATCCAGTCCAAACCATCTTTCACCTGCTCGCTTTTTACCTGACGGAAGTAAATATTGCGATAATTCACCTTGTCGGCAACCAGCTGCAGAAAGTCTGCAATTTGTTGATGGGAAATTTCCGGACCGTTAGCATCATCTGAATGCATAATCAAAATTTCGGCATTAAATGGCTTTGCCAATTCAGCAAGCGTGCATAAAACCGATATATCGCTCGAAGTAAGGTCGGTGGCAAAAGCGATCTTTTTGGGAGTATTAAACCGACAGCATGATGGAATAAACAGCACGGGCATTTTAAGTTCAATTATTTTCCTGGTAATGTTCCCCATGAACGCTTTCATCAACCGGTCTGCCCGGTTTAAACCGGCCACAATCAGGTTCATTTTACATTCGGCGAAGTATTTACCCACCTCCTGATCAATTTCTCCATGGAGTAATCTACCGAATACTTCTGCTTTAAAATCCAGTTCGTGGTGAGCTTTTTTAAATTTTTCCTCTACTTTTCCGACCAGTTTGTTCAAGGCTTTTTTAGCATCTTCTTCAAGCAGTTTATATTCCTCGTGAGGCCAAACCAGTGATGCGGCTGCAGGCGAAAACTCCGGCATCTGAAAAACATTAACCAATTCTACCCTCGCACCAATACCATGGGCGAGTTCAGTTGCATAATCAGCCGCATTTTCTGCTGTTGCAGAGAAATCGACAGGTACAAGAATCTTTTTCATATTGGCTTTATTTTAGTATAAAGTTTGAAAAGCGCCGGATGGAAATATGAGTATCCTCAATTTTCAGATGATTAACATATAGAAAACTGGTTATTTAAATTAGGTTACTTCTTTACCGGTTTATTATTAACAGGAAACATTAAACTTTCCAAAACCTGATCGCGGTGATATACATCCGGATATACACGGAGCTGCCCGTCATTAACCTCGCAGGTGATATACGTGATTTTTACCGGAACAGTATTTTTAAGATGGAAATCTTTTTTACGCATGTTAAGCATTGATGATTTCAAAGAAGGTACCTTATCGGTTGCTCCATCGTTCCTCAATAACAGTTCGGCAAGTAAACCAGCATTTTCTACCCGAATACAGCCATGGCTGAATGCTCTTTCTGGTTTTTTAAATAATTTCTGTTCTGGAGTATCGTGCAGGTAAATATCAAAAACATTCGGAAACCGGAATACTACCTTGCCTAATGCATTATCACAACCGGACGACTGCCTGGCATCATACAGATTTGGATTAGCTTTGATCGCAGCTATAGTACCCTTGGTTAAGGGCACTATGTTTTGTTTTCTATCGTAAATACTGTAATGGTTATTGATCAGATAGGTCGAATCTTTCCATAATTTGGGTAACAGCTCAGTTGTAAATATTTTATGAGGCACTTTCCAGTCTGGCGATGTTGTGATGTACTTCACCTTACTTTCCAACTCTGGTGTCGGGCTGGATGGCTTACCAACAATGGTTTTAAAGATCACTACGTGATCATTGTTAACCATTTTAAGTGTGTAGGAAGGAATGTTGATCTGTATGAAATAACGATCTCCTGTATTTATCCACCGTAGGCGCTCCATATTAATGGCCATTTTTCTGGCATCACCTTCCGGAAATTCATAGCAGTCATCAATATATTGTCCCTTAACCAGATGGAGATAATCCTGAAGCATTTTATACATATCTGCCTGCGGCTGGCCCGAGGTAACATTGGTCATAAAATCAGGGTGTCCCATCGCTTTCTTAAGATGTGATACCGGATCAAAATCCAGTGGTATTTTCGACTCCAATCGTTCGGTGGTGAATACAGGGTTAAATTTACCGTAGTGAAGATGGTTGATGAGCGTGATCAGGGCATCTGTTAAATAGATATCAAAAATTTCCTGTTCCTGTAGTTTGGCATTTGGACTGGTAAGTGGGCGAAGCGCATCATAAGTGAGCTGATCGGGATGAAAATCGTTTCTGTTCAAACCAAACTGTAATACGCAATCCATCAGTAACATCGACGCCCAGACATCTGAATGGACAGTATCCTGCATTACCCAGGCACGCTTGTACAGCCTGTCCTGATAAAAGCGGTCAACCAGATTAGGATAGTTCAGCTTTTGCTGCAGGCTAACAATTTCTTTTTTAAGGGACAACGAATCGGTGTATATAACAGATCCATCTTTTTTAAGGCAAACTCCAAAAGCATTATAGACCAATAAGAAAGCCCACAAAAGCGTTAAGGAAATAAAAATCAGCTTTACCGTACCGAAGCGTCTCTGAATATTTTTATTTTTCATAACAGATTGGTTTACAATGATAAATATCAAAATAGAATCATTGTATTTTAATGATTCCGATCACTTTTTGCAATGATATCTCACAGGTTATCGTTTGCTCATGAAAGCCTACGAATGCTCAAACAACCATTTAAAAGGCTTAATTTTTCGTTTTGGCCTCAGGTTGAATTTTTTGATGCTATGCATTTTAACAAAGGTCTCGGCTTCAGAAATATCGTCTGTTACCAAAAACAGACTGAGGTCATTTTCAGCGATTGTTCCCTCTTCTTTCATCTTTGCAATATGCTCTAAAAGGGATTGGTGATATTTTCGATCAAACACAATTACAGGGAAATCCTTGATCTTTTGAGTCTGGATGAGCGTCAGTGCCTCAAAACATTCATCAAGTGTACCATATCCTCCCGGCAGCACCACAAAAGCAAAAGAATATTTTACCAGTAAAATTTTGCGGGTAAAAAAATGATTCATGTTCACCCATTTGTCCAGATATGGGTTTGGTTTTTGTTCTCTTGCCAATGAAATATTGCAGCCCACCGAGCGGCCGCCAACTGCCTGCGCACCTTTATTGGCTGCTTCCATTAATCCAGGGCCACCACCGGTCATAATCGTAAAGCCCAGTTGTGTAAAAGCTCCTGCAGCTTTTTCTGTAAATTTATAATAGGGATGATCGGGTGCAAAACGTGCAGAACCAAAAAAGGTAATGCAGGGGCCTACAAAATGTAATCCCCTAAATCCCCTGATCAGATCTAGTACCGTTTTTAGCGTAAAAATCAACTCCTTAGCTCTGGACCGTGGCCCTTCCAGGAATTCTATTTCTGATTTACTGGCCATTTTTTTTTTAACCAAATTTAACTCCCCGGCCAGGCAGCAGATATGATGGGTATCACTTTCCGAACTGCGCTGTATCATAACAGCCAAAACTTTAAATAGTTAAAATTGTATATGAAAAAAATTAGCATTAAACACCTTAATAACGTACACGGCGACAGTATCCGTGGACTCGATTTTTACGCGGAGACATTGGAAATCTTAAAAGAAAGGCTCAACGAAATTGCAAAGGCAAATACAGGAAAAGAAACCATGATTGGGATAGAACACTTTCAAAACCTTTTTATCATCCACCAGGACAAGATTGAAGTCCTCAAACATCATCTGCTGAAAAATATAGAGATGCTGGCCGGCGAGATAAAAGATACAAACGGATTTATAGAACAAAGTGTGTTTGAAAAGAACGAGGAGTTACAGGCCGAATACCTGCGTGAGGTTGATTTATTTGAAGAGATGAGGCATGAATTTTATCGTTTTGCAGCAGAATGGATGTAAAAGAAAAACATAGCCCCGCAGGTTTATGAAAGCAACGTTGATAGCCCGCGTTAAACAGCAAAAAATACGTCTTAAAAACTGGGCAAAGCTTTTAGGGCCGGGCCTAACCACAGGGGCAGCTGATGATGATCCATCGGGCATAGCCACCTATACCCAGACAGGAGCAAAATTTGGCTATAGTCAGCTTTGGACTGCGGTTTATATGCTGCCGTTAATGATTGTGGTCCAGGAAACCTGCGCCCGCATTGGATTAGTACAGGGAAAAGGAATTGCAGCCGTTATAAAAGAATATTACAGCAAAAGAGTACTCTATTTTATTGTGGGTACCGTGCTTGTTGCCAATACCATAAACATCGGAGCAGATATTGGCGCTATGGCTTCAGCAGCAGCGTTAATCATACCCCTGCCATTTGCAGTACTTGCCCTTGCTTTTACTTCTGTCACTTTATTACTCGAAATATTTACGACCTACAAAACCTATTCAAGGATATTAAAATGGCTTGCCCTGAGCCTGCTGGCCTACCCTTTAACCCTGATCATTGTTAAACAACCGTGGCTTACTTTATTGAAAGCCTCTTTCATTCCCAGTTTCAGCTTTAATTTTGAATACATTTTTATCATCATAGGCGTTTTAGGAACCACCATCTCGCCCTATATGTTTTTTTGGCAGGCCTCTCAGGAAGTTGAGGAAGAAAAATCAAAACGCCTGTTAAGAAATGGCAAACCTTTGGTTACCAAGAGGCTGTTATATAACATGCGGATAGACAATGCAACCGGAATGATTATGTCAGAACTCACTACGTGGTGCATCATTGTTGTAGCCGCTACTGTTCTCCACCGTTCGGGCAATACAGATATTAAAGATGCCGCTGATGCAGCCAGGGCGCTTGAACCGTTGGTCAGATCTTTCCCTAATTCAGGCTACATTGCAAAATTGATTTTCTCCACTGGTATTATCGGATTGGGCCTTTTGGCAATACCTATACTTTCAGGCTCGGCAGCTTATGCCATTTCAGAAACTCTTGATTGGAAAACCGGTTTAAATCTAAAGTTTAAAAAAGCACATGGTTTTTATGGCGTAATCACGATTGCAACCCTAATTGGCCTGATGATTAATTTTATTGGAATCGATCCGATAAAAGCTTTAATATATGCTGCTGTTTTAAATGGAATTGCTGCTGTTCCACTGCTTTTTATTATCGCCAGAATTTCTTCCAGTGAACTTATTATGGGAAAATACAAAAGCTCAAAAACCGCTAATACAATAGTCTGGATCACTTTCGGGGCTATGGCGCTGGCAATTATTGGTATGATAGTTTCTTCAGTAAATAACTGACATTGGCGTAGCGACTGCATAAACTTAGCATGTGCTACAGGGCAAACGAGCTATAGCATTTTAAACCTGTTCTGGTTAAAAACAGCGAAAATCATCCATTCGTAAAGGAGCTTATCAGGATTTTCCCTTGTGCCAAATCGACACTCCGCTTCCCGGCTTTTCATTTCTCCAGATTAAAAATTTTTGCCTGAATGTGATCTAAAGGTATCAGCTTTTTGTTCCGAATCCTCTATCACATTGCAGATATATGGCAACATTAAGGTTCATCAGTTTATATTTGCTATGCAAAAAACAATATCTTTAATTAAAATAATTCACCAGTAATGAAAGCGATAGGATTTAAAACTTCACTCCCTATAAACGAAAGCGAAAGTTTCATCATGTTTGAAACACCGGTTCCAGAACCAAAAGGGAGAGACTTACTTGTAAAGATAAAAGCCATCAGCGTAAACCCGGTTGATTTTAAAATCCGGCAGAACAGCGCAAAAGACGCTGTATTGGAAACACCCAAGGTAATTGGCTGGGATGCTGTTGGCACGGTTGAAGCCGTTGGTGAGGATGTTACCTTTTTTAAAGCCGGAGATGAGGTATATTATGCCGGAGATTTAACCCGAAGCGGCTCCAATGCCGAATATCAATTGATTGATGAACGCATAACAGGTTTAAAACCCTCATCACTTACCTACGCTGAGACCGCCGCCATGCCATTAACCGCACTTACGGCCTGGGAATCACTTTACGATCGCATCCGTATCGCTGAACCTAAAGATAAAGGAAAAAGCATCCTGATTATTGGTGGTGCAGGGGGCGTTGGCTCTATTGCCATACAATTAGCCAGGAAAATAAGTGGCTTAAAAGTAATTGCCACAGCCTCGAGACCAGAGACAAAAGATTGGTGTAAGGCCATGGGTGCAGATTTGGTAGTAGATCATAAAAACCTGGTTGAAGAAGTACACGCAGCAGGTTTAAAGGAAGTAGATTTTATTCTCGATCTGGTTGACCTGAATAACTATTGGGATACTTTGGTAGAATTGATTAAACCACAAGGCCATATTGTATCAATAACGGGCTCTGCCACACCTGTCGCGCTAAATAAGTTAAAAAACAAAAGTGTTACTTTCTCCTGGGAGCTGATGTACACTCGTTCCATGTACCAGACTGACGATATGGAACAACAGCACCATATTTTAAACGCGTTAGCAAAATTATTAGATGATGGCACCCTTAAAACTACATTAAACCAAACGCTTAAGGGATTTTCAGTAGAAAACTTAAAAGAGGCTCACCGCCTGTTGGAGAGTGGAAAAACCATCGGCAAAGTGGTTATTGAATATTAAAATGCCTGTAAAAAAAAGGAGAGAAACCTGACCAGCTTCTCTCCTTTTTTATATCCTATTCTCAACTAAACTTTAGCCCTGTTCTCTGAACTTCTTTTTAGCTGCGCGTTAATGCGTTCCAACACGTTATAAATATCGAAAGGCTTGCTGATGTAATCATCAGCAAATGCATCAATTGCTTTTTGCTCGCTATTGTTCTGTGCAGACATTACAATAATCGGGATATGTTTGGTGAAAATATCAGTTTTTAAATCTTCACATATCTCTGCTCCGTTTCCATCTGGTAACATTACATCTAATAAGAAAAGATCAGGCATTGCATCCTGGATATTTTTTTTCAGTTCCGCAAAGGACGAAGAAAGCTGTAATTCAAAACCCTCTTCTTTTAACAGGATTTCAATCACGTTTCTGATTTCCTGATCGTCTTCTAAAATGTGTATTCGTTTTTTTTCCATGTTCAAATTATATGTTTGGGATGTCCGTTAGCGTGGAATGCGCTACACGATAGTAACAGTAACACCCAAACCCTCTAAATGTTTTACAATTTGTTCAGAAATTCCTTTATCGGTTATGATATGATCAATTTCTTCCAATCCGCATATCTTTCCAAAACCTCTTTTTCCAAATTTAGTAGAATCAGCGAGTACGATCGTTTTTTGTGATGCACCGATCATTTTGCGATTCAAATGCGCCTCCATCGCATTGGTAGTGGTTACACCAAAATCCAGATCAATGCCATCTACCCCTAAAAAAAGTTTATTAAAATAAAAATCCTGCAAAACCTGCTCCGCATAAGCACCCATAACCGAGGAAGAACTTTTTCTGAGTAAGCCACCCAATTGTATCACTTCAATACCAGGTTCGCGCATTAATTCGAGCGCCACATTTAATGCAGAAGTAACAACTGTTAAATTGGTTGCAGGGGCAATGTTCTTCGCAAAATAAAGCACTGTAGTACCCGAAGCAATCACAATAGAATCGTTATCGTTCAGCAATGCGGCTGCAGCCATTCCAATTTTATTTTTTTCCGCCGATTGTATTTTTTCTTTCTCGTTAACCGGACGGTCGACCGTGTAGGGATTGTTTATCGTGGCACCACCGTGTGTTCTAAACAGCAGGCTCTTGTCTTCCAGTAGTTTTAAGTCCTTTCTTATTGTTACCGAAGACACTTTCAATTCCTTACACAAATCCACAACATTGATGTATTGATCACGTTGCAGGCGACTTAAAATAAACTGATGCCTCTCAGCCAAATTCATCATAGTAAATTAAATTAGCGTGCTGCAAATTAGCAATAAAAACATTCTTTAACATATTTTAGATAAATATTTAATAAATTTTTAACCTGTTTAACATATTATTTCGATTAGGATTCCTTATAATTGCGAATAGTTTCGTTTTGTTATCAATTGTTATCAAACCAATGAAAAGATTGCATGCACATCAACCGGCTGATGATATAAATTGGGATTTTATTATTATTGGTGGCGGTGCAACAGGTTTAGGTACGGCACTAGATGCTGCAAGCCGTGGTTTTAAAACGCTATTGGTAGAACAGGCTGATTTTGCCAAAGGAACATCCAGCAGAAGTACCAAGCTGGTTCACGGAGGTGTCCGCTACCTTGCGCAGGGCGACATTTCTTTGGTTAAACATGCACTGAAAGAACGTGGTCTGTTACAACAAAACGCGCCACACCTTGTCGATAAAGAACAATTTCTGATTCCATGCTATGATTGGTTTTCTGTTATAAAATATTTAACGGGGCTTACCCTTTATGATTGGCTGGCAGGCAAATACAGCTTTGGCAAATCTAAATTTTTATCCGAGAGAGAAACCCTAAATATGATGCCTGGCATTAAGGCACGGGGATTAAAAGGAAGCATCAGGTACTATGACGGCAAGTTTGATGATGCCCGTTTGGCCATTAACATTGCACAAACGGCTATCGAAAAGGGTGCATCATTACTCAGCTACACCAAAGTAACAGCCCTTTTAAAAAGCGGTGATGCGGTTACCGGTATTGCAACAGAAGACACTATAACGGGTTCAACAGCTCAATATAAGGGTAAAGTTGTCATTAATGCAACGGGAGTATTTGTCGATGATATACTGCAAATGAACAATCCTGCTACAAAGAAGATGGTAAGGCCCAGTCAGGGTGTACATGTGGTCCTCAGCAAAACCTTTTTAAATAGTGAATCAGCACTAATGATCCCAAAAACCACTGATGGGCGGGTCTTATTTGCTGTTCCCTGGCATGAGCATTTACTGGTAGGCACTACCGATACGCCGTTAAACGAACATAGTTTAGAACCGAGGGCATTAAAAGAAGAAGTAGATTTTATTATCAGTACGGCAGCAGGCTATTTCAACCGTAAACCCATGGCAAAAGATATCTTAAGCGTATTCTCAGGTTTACGTCCCCTGGCTGCCCCTACCTCTGGTGATCCGAACAGCACAAAGGAAATCAGCAGAGACCATAAACTGATTGTATCCGCAAAGGGATTGATTACGATTACAGGCGGCAAATGGACTACCTACCGCCTAATGGCGGAAGAAACAGTGAATTTAGCTATTGCACATGCGGGTTTAAAACATAAAGCATGTGTAACTCAGAATTTAAATATACACGGGAGTACAGCCAGTTCGGCAAGTGGTCATCTGGCCATATATGGATCAGATCGTAGTAAAATTGAAACCTTGATTAAACAAAACCCGGGCCTTGAAAAACCATTACATCCGTCTTTTCCTTTCATTGAGGCCGAAGTGGTTTGGTCTGCAAGGAACGAAATGGCAGAAACTGTAGAAGATATCTTAAGCAGAAGACTGAGGGTGTTATTTATTGATGCACAGGCTGCTAAAGATATGGCGCCTCGGGTAGCGGCTCTCCTGTGCAAAGAATTAGCTGCAGATGAAAACTGGAAAACCGAGCAAATTAAAACTTTCAATAAATTAGCTGATGGTTACCTTTATGATGATTATATAAAATAACTAAAAGGCAGAAACCGCTAACCAAATTTTAATGATGAGTAAATACGTCTTATCCATCGATCAGGGAACCACAAGTTCGAGGGCTATTATTTTTAATTATAATGGCGAAATTGTTGCCATCGCACAGCGCGAATTTACACAGGTTTATCCTAAGGCAGGCTGGGTAGAGCATGATCCAATGGAAATCTGGTCTACACAATTGGCTGTTGTAACAGAAGTAATTGTTAGAGCAGGCTTAACCGTAGGTGATATTGAAGCTATCGGAATTACCAATCAACGCGAAACCACTGTGGTTTGGGATAAAGAAACCGGAAAACCGGTTTATAACGCAATTGTATGGCAAGACAGGCGTACTGCTGGCTATTGCGATGAAATTAAGGCAAAAGGGCTCGGCGATAAAATACAGCAGAAAACAGGTTTGATCATAGATTCTTATTTCTCTGCCACTAAAGCCCGGTGGATTTTGGAAAATGTTGAAGGCACGCGTGAAAAAGCAGAAGCAGGAAAACTGGCTTTTGGCACCATAGATACCTGGCTGATCTGGAAATTAACAGCAGGTGCAAAACATGTAACTGATGTAACCAACGCCTCCCGAACCATGCTCTATAACATCCATACCTTAAGCTGGGATGAAGAACTGCTCGAGCTTTTCTCTATCCCAAAAGCAATGCTTCCGGAGGTAAAATCATCAAGCGAGGTTTATGGCGAAACAGCGGGAAGAATACTGGCTGCAAAAATCCCGATTGCAGGGATAGCCGGCGATCAGCAATCGGCTTTATTTGGGCAAATGTGTACCGAAATCGGAATGGTAAAAAACACCTACGGCACAGGTTGTTTTATGCTGATGAATATCGGAGAAAAGCCAAAAATTTCCGTCAACAACCTGTTAACCACCGTGGCCTGGCAAATTAATGGTAAAGTAAATTATGCTTTAGAAGGCAGTATTTTTATAGGTGGCGCTGTTGTGCAGTGGTTGCGTGATGAAATGGGACTGATTTCTAAATCGGCTGACGTAGAAACTTTAGCTAAAAAAGTAAATGATACCGATGGCGTTTATGTGGTTCCTGCTTTTGCAGGTTTAGGCGCTCCGCACTGGGATCAACATGCACGCGGCACCATAACCGGATTAACCCGCGGCACGAACAAATCACATATTGCCAGGGCAGCATTAGAAAGTATTGCTTACCAAACGATGGATGTGCTGAAAGCGATGGAAGCAGATGCGGGTGTAAATATTTCAGAGTTAAGAGTGGATGGCGGCGCCACCACCAATGATTTATTGATGCAGTTTCAGGCCGATCTGCTAAACTGTAAGGTAATCAGACCCGATGTAACTGAAGTAACCGCTATTGGCGCTGCCTACCTTGCCGGTTTAGCTACCGGTTTTTGGGAAAGTATCGATCAGATCCGTTCGCAATGGAAGATAAACAAAACTTTCATTGCTGAAGTAGGAATTGATAATACAGAACGAATAAAAGGCTGGAACAGGGCCGTAAAAGCAGCAAGGGTGAGTGCAGAAAGCCAGTAAATGACCATCCTAGGGGCTATAAAATAAATTGCAATTCATTGAGACTGCTTGTAAGAGATTTAAAGCAGGCCATTCGACTAACTCAGGATTGACAATTGATATTTATGCGGGCATCCTTAGCTTGGATTAAACAGATGCCTGCTGCAAATTGCTTTTAATTCTAAACGACCTAATAAATTAATTCAATCGCTTAAAACTTTATAATGAATGTATATCTCTCAGAATTTATAGGTACTGCAATCATGATTCTTTTAGGAAACAGTGTTGTAGCTAATGTAGTGCTTAAAGGCACAAAAGGTAATAACGGCGGGTGGATAGTTATTACAACGGCCTGGGCCCTGGCCGTATTTACAGGGGTTGTTGTTGCAGGTCCTTATAGCGGGGCACATTTAAATCCGGCAGTAACCCTCGCACTTGCCATTGGAAAAGGCTTTAGCTGGGCGCTGGTTCCATTTTATGTTTTAGCCCAGTTGGCCGGAGCCATGACAGGATCGTTTCTGGTTTGGTTGATATATAAAGACCATTTCGATGCTACTGACGATCAGGCTTTAAAGGCCGCACCTTTTGCAACTGCTCCGGCCATCAGAAACAATTCCTCTAATTTGTTATCAGAAATTATCGGAACATTCGTGTTAATATTCGTGATTTTTTATTTTACGGATGCCAGCATGGGCACGAAAGAAACGGTGACCACCCCTATTGGCTTAGGTTCCATCGGTGCAATCCCCGTAGCATTTTTAGTTTGGGTAATTGGTTTGGGATTAGGTGGAACAACTGGCTATGCCATCAATCCGGCGAGAGATTTGGGTCCGCGGATTATTCACTTTCTAATCCCAATGAAAGGAAAAGGAAGCAGCGACTGGGCATATGCCTGGGTACCGATTGTTGGTCCTGCTATAGGTTCGATACTGGCCGCTCTGGCATTTTTGCTCATTAGTAAATCGTGATATCTTCGGAAATACCCTCCGAATGCATTCAAAAAAAGTATTAATATCAACTGAAACGGATAGCGCTGTCTACACAGATTTTGTTTGGCAGAGCTTACTAATTTTGTTATATTTTCTCAAAGCAACACTCAATTTAATTATGCCGCTACCGAATAATACTTATCTTTGAAATAACATCCAGCTACTATTTATCTAACCAATCAGAATTGCAAGCATACTTCCTCGTTGTTGATACCGAAACCTCGGGCCTGCCTAAAAATTGGACTGCCCCCTATTCTAAAGAAAAGAACTGGCCTTATATTGTTCAAATTGCATGGATTATTTATGATCAGGCCTATCAAGAAATTAAGCGTGAGAATCACTATATCAAGAATACCGATTTCAGCATTGACCAGTCAGCACTAAAAATTCATAAAATCACCCCAGAATACCTGCATAAGCATGGAGAAAACAAAGAGCAGGTGATGTTCCAGTTTGCTGACGATATAGAAAAGTACAAACCTTTGGTTATAGGCCACTTTATTGAACTTGATTATCATATGGTAAATGTTGAATTATACCGTCTTGGTAGAGAAAACATATTTAAAAACCTCTCATTTTTCTGTACCATGAAGGCAAGTGCACCTTATATTACCAATACCGTAATCAGTCACTTAAAACTGGATAAATTTTACACCATCTTATTTAATGAGGCGCCCGAAAGCATCCACAACGCTTTATCTGATACACTAAACACTGCAAAGATTTTCTTTCACCTTTTAAAAACAGATAAAATTAACTTACCTTCAATTTACCAACAGGAGCATACCTTTAACATGGAGAAAGAAAAGATAAAAGAATTTTCGTTTAAAAGAATTTTAAAGGACCTTTTTAATGGAAGATAGACTCGCCGATCGAATTTATACTGCCCGTATTGGAGATATTACTTTCAGAAAAATTGTGAGTTGTAGCCCCCACACACCAATTTTTGAAGCTGCGATTAAAATGTCGGAGCAAAAAACCAGCTGTCTTTTTGTTAAAAATGACGAAGGAGATTATTTAGGATTTGTAACTGACATTACTTTGAGAGACAATGTCATCGCCAGGCAATTGAGTGCAGATTTACCTATTGATGAAGTAATGGACACCAATATCATGACCATAACACCAGATGCTTATGTTTATGAGGCCATATTGATGATGTTCAGCAAAAAATCGCGGTATCTATTGGTAAACGATAACGGAAATTTTGTTGGTTTTTTAAGCAGAAACCGACTGTTGAGCGAACAGGCGGAGTCTCCATTGGTTTTTATCCAATCGGTAAAGTCGGCTGTAAATACAAACGATTTAAAACTTAAATGGCAGAAAGTACCGGGCATCGTATCTCAACTGCTTACGCGGGGTGTGCACTCGAAGATTGTAAACGAGGTAGTGACCACCATTGCCGATACCATCTCTTTTAAAATTATTGAAGATGTTATTGCTAAATTAGGTCCACCGCCTGCCAAATTTGTGTTTATGGTTTTGGGCAGTGAGGGTAGAAAAGAACTGAGTTTAAAAACCGATCAGGACAATGCCATTATATATGAAGATACGGCGGAAGAAAACAGAGCGGCCGTACGCTCTTACTTTCTCGATCTGGCAACCCAGGTTTCTGATAAGTTGAACTTTGTGGGCTTTGTATATTGCGACGGCGACTATATGGCCACCAATCCAAACTGGACGCATTCATTATCGCACTGGAAGTATAATTATAAAAACTGGATTGAAGAAGCTCTGCCTGAAACTGCTGTGAAATTTGCTGCATTCTTCGATTGCAGGGCCATCTATGGCGATCTGGCAATCATGGAAAGCCTAAGGTCATTCGTAAATGAAGAGTTGCAAAAACCCATTGAAAAATTCTACGTATACCTGGCTAAAAATGCTTTGCTTTACGAGCCGCCCCTTACCTATTTTAAAAATATCAGAACGCAAAAAATTCACAAAAAAGAGGTATTTGATATTAAAACTGCCATGACCCCCATTGTCGACCTGGCGAGGGTATATGCTTTACAAAACAGGATTTTTCAAAAGGAGAATACCGGCGAACGTTTAAAGGCTTTAAGAGATCTGGGCGTTTTTAGCGAAAAGCAATTTAATGAGCTTTCCCAATCCTATTATTACCTGATGGGATTAAGATTAAAACACCAGGCCAATCTGATCATGAATAATCAGGCAGCGCCAAATAACTTTATTGAAATTGATAGTTTAACTAAAATTGAGAAGGTAACACTGATCGAAATCTTTAAAATCATCCTCAACTTTCAGAGTGGGATTAGAATGAAGTTTACCAATAGCCTCGGTTAGGCCACAGTGCGTAGGGCGTTTGGATACTAAGCGTTTATAGTACGCAACCGTCATCCTGAATAAATTCAGCATCTGTTATCCTATTACCACTTTAATGCAAGATCAGGATATAAATTTACTGTCTAGCTTTCCGCTTGCGCTACAGGTCTGGGTGACGATCCTTTTTTTAAAGAAAAAAGGTCCCGATTTGCATCGGAACCTTTTTAAAATATGAATATCGCTTAGGCGAAAATTTCTATTTTACTGCATCAATTACAGCTTTGAAAGCTTCAGGGTGATTCATTGCTAAATCAGCCAATACTTTACGGTTTAAACCGATTTCTTTTGAAGCTAATTTACCGATTAATTGAGAATAAGAAATACCGTGTTGACGTGCACCAGCATTGATACGTTGGATCCACAATCCGCGGAATTCTCTTTTCTTAACTTTACGGTCACGGTATGCATATTGCAAACCTTTTTCTACTGTGTTTTTAGCAACAGTATAAACCTTACTTCTTGCTCCCCAATAACCTTTGGCTAAATTAAGGATCTTTTTTCTTCTTCTTCTCGAAGCTACTGCGTTTACCGAACGTGGCATGTTGTTGTTGTTTTTTGGTAAGCGGCGTCCTGTTAAGGAACTTTAATGCCTGATACCTGGTGAAATTAATGAATTACTTTCCGATGCAAAGCATACGTTTTACGTTACCTGAATCTGCATCTGTTACAATTCCTGCATTTCCAAGCGCGCGTTTACGTTTAGTACTCATCTTGGTTAAGATGTGACTTTTGTATGCTTTGTTTCTTTTGATTTTACCTGTTCCAGTAAGCGAAAAACGCTTTTTAGCACTGGAATTGGTTTTCATTTTTGGCATAACCTGTTATTTAATTTATAAAATTGTTTTTATTTTTTTGCTACTTTAGGCGCAACGGTCAGGAACATCCGTTTACCTTCCAATTTAGGCAACAGTTCCACTTTTCCTACATCTTCCAAAGCCTGGGCAAATTTTAACAATAAAATTTCTCCTTGTTCTTTGTACACAATTGCCCTGCCTTTAAAATGCACGTAAGCCCTAACTTTTTCACCGTTTTCTAAAAAGCTCACCGCATGTTTTAATTTAAACTGGAAATCGTGGTCGTTGGTATTAGGCCCAAAACGGATCTCCTTAATTACAGTTTGTTTGGCATTAGCTTTAATTTCTTTCTGCTTTTTCTTTTGCTCGTAAACAAACTTACTATAATCAATAATTCTACAAACTGGCGGTACAGCGTTTGGAGAAATCTCTACCAAATCCAATTCCAGTTCATCAGCAAGTGCCAAAGCTTTCGCCAAAGGATAAATCCCCGGTTCAACATTATCGCCAGCTAAACGCACTTCAGGCGATTTTATATACTGATTAATGTTATGCTCTGCTTCTTTTTTCTTAAAAGGTGGACGTGGTCCCCTGTTAAATCCTGGTCTTCCTAATGCCAAATTTGTATTATTTTAATTTAAACTGTTATTTCTTTTCTTAATAAATTGTTGAACTCTTCCAACGTCATTTCGCCTAAATCTCCCTCACCATGTTTACGAACAGAAACTTTTCCTTCTGCCATCTCTTTATCGCCGATAATGAGCATGTATGGGATCTTTTTAACTTCCGCGTCGCGTATTTTGCGACCGATTTTCTCATCACGAAAGTCAATCAGCCCGCGAATATCGGAATTATTTAGTTCATCTAAAACTTTTTTTGCATATTCTTCATATTTTTCTGAAATAGGAAGAATAATAAACTGTTCAGGACTTAACCATAACGGAAAGTTTCCGGCACAATGTTCGATCAAAACAGCAATAAATCGCTCCAGTGAACCGAAAGGCGCACGATGAATCATTACCGGTCTGTGCTTCTGGTTATCACTACCGGTATATTCCAATTCGAAACGTTCAGGTAGATTATAATCGACCTGAATAGTACCCAATTGCCATTTTCTTCCTAAGGCATCCTTCACCATAAAATCGAGCTTAGGACCATAAAAGGCAGCTTCACCATATTCTACAACAGTGTTTAAGCCTTTTTCTGCAGCAGCTTCGATAATGGCCGTCTCTGATAATTTCCAGTTTTCATCAGAGCCGATGTATTTCGATTTGTTTTCAGGATCTCTTAAAGAAACCTGTGCGGTATAGTTTTCAAAACCTAAGGATTTGAACACATAAAGCACTAAATCGATCACTTTTTTAAACTCGTCTTTCACCTGCTCTGGCATACAGAACAAATGCGCATCATCCTGAGTAAAACCACGTACACGGGTTAAACCATGTAACTCACCACTTTGTTCGTAACGGTAAACAGTACCAAACTCTGCAAACCGAACCGGAAGGTCTTTGTAAGAACGTGGTTTGGTTTTGTAAATTTCACAGTGGTGCGGGCAGTTCATCGGTTTCAGGAAGAACTCCTCTCCTTCCTGCGGAGTTTTGATCGGCTGGAAAGAATCTTTACCGTATTTTTCCCAGTGACCAGAAGTTACATATAAGTTTTTATGCCCAATGTGTGGTGTTACTACTTGCTCGTAGCCTGCTTTAGCCTGTGCTTTAGTTAAAAAGTTCACCAAACGTTCGCGTAAAGCAGTTCCTTTAGGCAACCATAGCGGTAAGCCCATACCTACTTTTTCAGAGAAAGCAAAAAGCTCCAGCTCTTTTCCTAATTTACGGTGGTCGCGTTTTTTTGCTTCCTCAATCATTAAAAGATATTCGGTAAGCTCGCTCGCCTTAGGAAAAGTAACTCCATAAATGCGGGTTAACTGTTTTTTAGTTTCATCACCTCTCCAGTAAGCACCAGCCACATTCATCAGTTTCACGGCTTTTACAAAACCAGTATTGGGAATATGTGGGCCACGGCATAAATCGGTAAATGAACCCTGGGTATAAAAAGTAATTTTACCATCTTCCAGGCCATCAATTAAATCCAATTTATACTCATCGCCTTTTTCGGTAAAGTATTTTACCGCATCAGCCTTGCTTACACTTTCGCGCACAAAAGTTTCCTTTTGTTTAGCCAGTTCGATCATTTTGGTTTCAATGGCTTTGAAATCATCCGAAGAAAATTCGCGGTCGCCAAAGTCTACATCATAATAAAAACCGGTTTCAATTGCCGGACCGATACCAAATTTGGTGCCCGGGTAAAGCGCTTCCAGCGCTTCTGCCATTAAGTGTGCAGAAGAATGCCAGAAAGTAGATTTTCCGGCTGCATCATTCCAGGTCAACAGTTTTACTGTAGAATCTGATTCAATCGGCCTGGTTGAATCCCAAACTTCGCCATTAACCTCAGCGGCTAACACGTTACGGGCTAAGCCCTCAGAAATTGATAATGCAATCTGGTGGGCAGAAGTGCCCTTTTCGTACTGACGGACCGAGCCGTCAGGTAAAGTAATGTTAATCATCTACAACTATGATTTAAATTTTAAATAAAAAAGTTTTAAAGATCACTTACAATGTGATTCTATTTTGTGCGAAGATATGGTTTTATTGATCAAAAAGCAAGGTTCAATCCATATCACCTCAGGCTTCACTTACTAATTTACCTTTCAAATATTTACGTAAAGGTGTATCAACAAACCGCATAATGAGGTAAGCTAAAATAACAAGCAGGATTACCGAAACCGGAATCACACCAAAAAGCATCATACCTTTAGGTTTATCCACTGCTACATAGGTAAGATAAACCCATATAAATGGATAATGCGTCATATAAAGCGGATAAGATAGTTCGCCGGATAACCGGCAAATCTTTCTTAAAGCCGGACTCAACGTTGCGCCCGCACCTAGCGAGACCAATAATGGAAAATAGAGCAACACAATTATCGATTCGCTAATCCAATTATAATCATCATTAAAAGGAAATAAAAAAGCTACCAATAATAGTGCAGTAATTCCCAAAAACCCTAATTCGTTTTTAATGATAAGGTTAAACCGGTAAACGAGCATACCGGCTGAAAATGAATACAATACCCTTGCTCCACCGTCCCAGAAATTTTGTCCGCCCCAGCCACCGCTGAGATTTTTAGATTGTACAGCTACGTAACAAAGCACTGCCGCGCCAACCAAAAAAAGAATTATTAATACTTTTTTATTGATTTTATAAAGCAGCAGGATGTAAAATATATTAGCGATGTATTCCCAAAACAGTGACCATGCTGGTGCATTTAAACAAAATAAATTGGTGTAACGCTCTGGCATAATTGGGTATGGGATCAGGAAAGCAGAGGTTAAAAATAACAAAGCTGTTTTACCGAAGCCATAAACAGGGTAAAAATCACTAAAAGGATCAAATAAAAAGGTTAGCAGGCCCAACACGGCACCAACAATAACCAAAGGATGTAAACGGATTAGTCTTAGTTTAAAAAATTGCGTAATACCAATGTGCGCCGCCCGGTTATCGTAGGCGTACGCAATGACAAAGCCCGATAAACAGAAAAAGAAATCAACAGCCAGGTAACCATGACCGATAAAATTTTTGCTATAATCGGTAATGGCAATTTCCATAAAATGGAAAATGACCACTACTATGGCAGCTACGCCTCTCAATCCGTCCAAAATTTCAAAATGTTGTTTGGTGTGGAGCAGCTCTGCCCTGTTTTCTGTTATAATCACTTGGTTAGGCTTTTATCTGAGCCCAATTATAGGAAATATGTCAGCATTACAAATAATCGCTTCAAAAATGATACAAAAAAAGCCCCGAAGCTTAAAAACTTCAGGGCTTGATCTATATTAGGTTGATTCTTAATTAATTTATTCCAAAAGCTCTTCCCTGGCCGCCACCTGCTGGTCTGTTCTGCCTAAAACGTTTCATCATATTTTCCATCTTGGTTTTGTATTCTTCAGGGGTAATCAATTTTGCTTTTTTAGGTGCAGTAACATCTTTTGCACTTACATTTCTATATTCAATGCTCTTGGCAATCGAGCTGTTCCCTCTACCCTCAATAGCCAATACCGCACCTTCTGTCCACATATTTGGATTAGGAGAGAAATCGAAACCTAAATCATTGGTGTACCAGATTTTGGTTTCTTCCACCACATTTTTATCCATATCTAAAATTTTGATGGCCCTGGTCGATCTTACAATGGCCTGGTGACAGGTAAAACCTAAAATCTGTTTGGTTGAGTCAGTTTTAACCACTTCAATTTTTGGTGCCTGAGCTATTTTTGACCTTGTCGTATCATTTGAGTTGCCACCGCCCGTTCTGAACGAAGAAATTGGACCGGAAGTAGATAGGGTTAACTTGCTCGGCATATAATAAGTCGTATCATTCAGGTCGAATACTTCAGTTAAACTTTTATCAGCAAAGTTGTAATAGTATTCCCGATTGCCGCCGCCACCACCAAAACGCATCATCATCCGGCCCATTCCGCCGCCGCCGCCACCTGCACCGTTGCTATCTTCCGTTTCTTCAACCGGCATATAACTGGCATTGGTTGCTGTAAATAATAATTCAAAATTGGTTTTGCTTGATGAAGGCATCCTCGCTTTCATCTGATCAGTTAACTGTATGCCATTGGCTGACGCCATAGCTGCAGGATCTATGGTGTTTTCAAACTGTATAGCTCCCGAAGTTTTTTTCTTTTGTGCATGCGCAACCGATACAATTGATAAAAATCCAAGTAGAGCGAAGGTTATTTTTTTCATTACGATTTAGTTTTGTGGATTAGATACGAAAGCTTAAAAAAGGTTTAACAAAGATATTTTAGATTATAATTTAAACGTGTTAAATTGTGTTAAAGTCAACCTCTATATCGCCTGCGCAAGCTATTTAAAGCAGATGTAATTTATTTTTTACAATAGATTTTTTGGAAAGCAATTGCAGTAGCTTTTCGGTAACGATAGTCCCGCCGTTTGCTTAATCCCGATTAAATCGACTTTATTCTAAAATCGCTCTTTAAATCGGGATAACGCTGTCGGTCAGGTTTATTTAACCTAAAACAGTTTTCCTCGGTCTGTGTCCTCACAGACCGAAATTTTAATTACAATGGAAATGGTCTGTGAGGACACAGACCATGGAGAAAATCAAACCGTCTATGTTTAAGTTAATATTCCGTACTCTCCAGCCAGCCATTACAAAGCACATCCGCAATATGCATGGTTTTGATCGGCAGGTTATTTTTATCAATGTAACCTTGCAGGTGCAGAAGACAAGAAAGATCCGTTGATATAATATAATCAGCACCCTGAGCCAGGGCATGGTTCACTTTCTGTTCGGCCATTGCAGATGAAATGGCATCAAATTTAACGGCAAATGTCCCGCCAAAACCACAGCACATATCGGTATCTTCCATTTCGATCATTTCCAGTCCATGTACTTTCGAAAGTAAGTGACGCGGCTCGTCTTTAATTTTGCACTCGCGTAACGCACTGCAAGAATCATGATACACTGCTTTCCCTTCCAGCTCGGCACCGAAATAATCTTTTTTCGCCACCTTAACCAAAAAATCGGATAATTCCCAGATGTTGGATTGCAAACTCCTGCATTTATTGTGAACAATGGTATTGGTAAACAGGTCGTTATAACCACCTTTTACCATTCCCACACACGATGCAGAGGGAGCAACGATATAAGTATTTTCGGAAAAATCGTTCAAGAATTTAGTTCCTACCTGTTTGGCTTCATCCCAATAACCCGCGTTATAGGCCGGTTGGCCGCAACAGGTCTGTTTCGA
Source organism: Pedobacter suwonensis (assembly GCF_007833675.1). NCBI lineage: Bacteria > Pseudomonadati > Bacteroidota > Sphingobacteriia > Sphingobacteriales > Sphingobacteriaceae > Pedobacter > Pedobacter suwonensis. The sequence continues at coordinate 404,184 of NZ_CP031708.1, forward strand.
GTTGTATGTTACGTTACATCCCGACTTTTCTAATAATCTCAACGTATTGAAAGCGGTTTCGGGATATAACTGGTCTACAAAACAGGGAACAAACAATTCTACTTTCATCAACAAATTCTTTAGTCTGCAAACTTACAATTTTGCGGTTTCATTGCGCTCGGTTTTTTTCAGGAATGCTAAAAATACCAATCCAACTATAAAAAAGGATGCCAAAGCGATGATGGATTGGCGCATATTATGGGTTAAACCCTCAATAAATGCAAAACTAAACAAACCAATTACAATTGCCAGTTTCTCTGTCGCATCGTAGAAGCTAAAAAATGAAGCAGTGTCGGTTGTGTGCTCCGGAATATGTTTAGAGTAAGTGGAACGGGATAAAGATTGTATTCCTCCCATAATCAGACCAACAATGGCGGCCAAAGCGTAAAACTGATATTGATTTGTTATGGAGTATCCATAAATGCAACAACCTATCCAAATCAATACAACAATCATCAAAACATTAATATTTCCCAATTTTTTGGCTAAAATCGACATTAACCATGCACCCAGAATTGCAACAAGCTGAATGATTAAGATCACAGCAATTAAGCTACCCGATTCCAGTTTTAAAACCTTTGCACCGAAACCGGCAGCAGCAAGCATAATGGTTTGCACGCCCATTGAATAAAAGAAGAAAGCAATTAAATAGGTTTTCAAAAACTTCATTTGCTTTAACTGGCCCCATACCTTTGCAAATTCTCCAAAACTGCTTTTGATGATTCCTTTGTTAATGTATCCTGCGTTAGGAACGTCTTTCGGTAATGCCTTGAAAGGTATCTGGGCAAATAGAAACCACCATATCCCAACCAGCAGAAACGATATCTGAGCTGGTAACGACTGATCAGTAATTCCAAACAGTTCCGGTTTTAGTACAAAAACAAAACAGACCAGCTGTAAAATTACACTGCCGATATAGCCGTATGAAAACCCTTGGGCACTTACCTTATCCTGATTATCCTTTGAAGCAATTATCGGCAAATAGGCATTGTTAAACATCACACCACCCACATAACCCATTGCGGCCAGAACGAAGCAAATAATTCCAGCTTCTAAAGTTTCTAATTTGAAGAAAAACAAACCCATACAGGAGAATGATCCGATATAGGTAAACAATTTCATGAAGAATTTCTTTTTGCCCTTTGCATCAGCATAAGAAGATAACACCGGCAGCAATACGACCATTAATAAGTAAGCTACGGCAAGTGCATAGTTCGATAGAACGGTATTTATAACCGTTTTACCAAAAAAAGTTACTTCGTCGCCATGCAGTTTGGTTGTGGTAATGGCAACATAGTAAACAGGGAAAATAGTCGAGGTAATAACTAAATTATAGGCAGAATTTGCCCAGTCGAAGAAAGCCCATGAGCGTATGGTTTTCTTATTGTCTTTTTCTATCATTTATTTTTCGCTTCTAGGAAGACTGCACTGATTGTTTGAGGATACTGATTAAATAGTTCATTACAAAACTAATATTTTATTGCTAACTTGATAGGCATTTTTCTCACATCTCACATCTCACATCTCACATCTCACATCTCCAAATAATACTTCTTCCCATCAGTTTTAATCTTCCCTGCATCCAGTAACTCTCTTATAGCATCAATTCTATCTGTTTCTGTGCCATTTTTAATATGACTAACCAAATCATCAAGGCTGAGCGTTTGTTGTTGGAGCAAAGAAATAATTTCATAATCGATTTCTTCACGTTCAGATTGGTGGTTTTCGGCTTTCTTTTCAGCCAGACAAACATCGCAGACACCACACTTTTTGGTATGATGTTCATCAAAGTAATTAAGCAATTGAATGCTTCTGCACAAATTAGATGAGGCATAAGCTACTACCGCATTGATCTGCTTGTGTAAAATCTCTTTTCTCAGTTCCAGGTATTTTACATCCAGGTCAAAGTGATCCATATCTACCCTCGGTCTAACATACTGCAACTGCGGTTGATCTGTTTGCTGGATATAGGTAAGCAATTCAATGGTCTGCAATTTATTCAGCAAAGCAATAATATCATTATAAGATAAACCTGTTCTCTTGGCTAAATCCGCTTCATTAATTTTAACGAAACCATCAAAAGCGCCTCCATAAGAGCGTAAAATGGTCTTTATTATTCCATCATAAGCCTTATTTTCGATCTGGAAACGATAAACATCCTCATGGCCGGCAATAAACATTATCCTGGAAGGTAAAAAAACACTTTCAGAAAAGGTAAGATAGCCATCATGTTCTAAAAACTTTAGTGCAGAAATTGTTTTTAAAACATTTACATTAAACCGTTTGCAAAAATCAGCGATATCGAATGGAAAGGTTAAACCTTCGCCCGCTCCAAATGCCAGTTGAAAATAGTTGCCGAGATAATGATAGGTTTTTCTGATTTCATCTGGCGAGGGAAAGCTATCCAAATACCGCGACTCCAGGCCCATGATGTCGGATCGATTGGCCAATAAAACGGCGTAACTTCTTTTTTCATCACGACCTGCCCTGCCCGCCTCCTGGTAATAAGCCTCCAAACTTTCAGGCAAATCCAGATGCACCACAAAACGAACATCTGCTTTATCAATACCCATGCCGAAAGCATTGGTAGCCACCATGATCCGGGTTTTATTATTCTTCCACTCTTCCTGCTTCAGAAAGCGTACATCGCGTTCCAGTCCAGCATGGTAAAAATCGGCTTTAATTCCGTTCCGGTTGATAAAATTGGCCACCTCTGCGGTTTCCCGTCGGTTGCGAACATACACTAAACCTGTACCTTTAACATTTTTACAGATATTGATCAGCTTTTTATATTTATCTTCATGACCAACAACCACATAACTTAAATTATCCCTTGCGAAGCTTTTTACAAAGATCTGTGGATCTTTCATTTCCAGTTTCTCTACAATATCCTTCCGCACAAATTCAGTAGCGGTTGCAGTAAGCGCTAAAACCGGGATACCTGGTAAGATTTCGCACAGTTTGGATAGCTGCAGATATGGCGGGCGAAAATCGTAACCCCATTGCGAAATACAGTGTGCTTCATCAACCGCAATGAGGTTAACATTCATGTAAGAAATCCTGACCTGAACCAATTCTGAAAGTAATCTTTCTGGCGAAAGGTACAGGAATTTAACCTTGCCATAAATACAGTTATCCAGCAAAATATCGATTTCGCGTTTACCCATGCCGGCATAAATGGCAATGGCCTCAATCCCTTTCGATTTCAGGTTTTCTACCTGATCTTTCATCAGGGCAATTAGTGGAGAAACCACGATACAGATTCCCTCCTTCACCAATGCCGGCACCTGAAAACAGATTGATTTACCGCCACCTGTTGGCAAAAGCGCTAAAGTATCTTTTCCGTCCAGAACCGAAGCGATAATGTCTTCCTGTAGTGGCCTAAAAGCCTGGTGCCCCCAATATTTTTGTAAAATCTCTATTGCTGTCATAAATCGGCGGTATCAAAACTATACATTTAATCCAAAATCGCCACTTATTATTGTTAGAAATTGAAAAAATCATCTTCAGAAAAGATTATTAACTTTGCTAAATAAGACAGATTACATGTTAGAAACGCAGTTTGCAGGTTATTCCCTTTTTCTTAATTTCGTCACCCTGAATTTATTTCAGGGTCTGAATAGAGGGAAAGATGCTGAAATAAATTCAGCATGACGACACGATTAAACTGCGTTTTTTTATTTAAATGTAGGTGTAAAAACCATTCAAATTTTCAGCAGTGCTTAAATAGATACATTTTTAAAAAATGTTTCAAAAAAAATACACGAATTTTCAAATAACCATTCAATCCTCATAATGAAACACTTTTATTTTCTAACCGCTCTTTCGCTATTGTTTTTCAGTGCTAATGCCCAGGAAAAGAAGTGGGACATTGAAAAATACCAGGGAACAACCAAAAACTTCACTTTAAATACGGATGAAGGAACCTGGATGAACCTGGATGTAAGTCCCGACGGGCAGGAAATTGTTTTTGATTTATTAGGCGATATTTACGCAATGCCAATCACCGGAGGTGTGGCAAAGCTAATTAGCGGAGGTATTGCCTGGGATGTTCAGCCGCGCTTTAGCCCTAACGGAAAATACATTTCCTACACGAGTGATAAAAGTGGCGGAGATAACATCTGGATCATGAACCGGGATGGCTCTGGTAAAAAACAGATCACCAAAGAAAACTTCAGGCTGTTGAACAATGCCACCTGGATGCCAAACAGCGAATACATCATTGCACGTAAGCATTTTACAGCAAGCCGTTCTTTGGGTGCAGGAGAAATGTGGATGTATAGCATTAACGGTGGCGATGGTGTGCAGTTAACGAAGCGTAAAAACGACCAGCAGGATGCGGGCGAGCCCAATGTTTCGCCGGACGGAAGATTCGTTTACTTTAGCGAAGACGTGAGTCCAGGCCCCAATTTTGAATACAGTAAAGACCCTAACGGAACTATTTATGCCATTCGCCAACTCGATTTAACTACCGGAAAATTAACTACCTTAATTGATGAACAGGGCGGTGCCTGCCGTCCACAGGTTTCTCCAGACGGAAATTTAATTGCTTTCGTAAAACGCGTAAGGCTGAAGTCTACGCTATACGTTCAGAATCTCAAAACCGGAGAAGAATGGCCGATAAATGAAGATTTATCCCATGATCAACAGGAGACATGGGCAATTTTCGGGGTTTATCCAAACTTTGCCTGGACACCAGATAGCAAAAGCATTGTTTTTTATGCAAAAGGAAAAATTAGAAAAACGGAAATTGGTACCTTGATCAACACCACCATACCTTTTCAGGCAAATACGATCCAAACCGTACAAAAAGCATTACATTTTGAGCAGCAGGTTTTCAATAATGAATTTTCGGCAAAAATGTTAAGGCAGTTAACCACCTCGCCCGATGGCAAAACAGTCGTTTTTAATGCAGCAGGGTACCTTTACAAACAGGAACTGCCTGCCGGAATACCGGAAAGGTTGACCAACGGACTGGATTTTGAATTCGAACCGGCCTTTAGTCCTGACGGAAAATACGTTGTTTATACTACCTGGAGTGACGAGCTACGTGGAGCAATAAAACGGACGGATCTAAAATCTGGAAAAACCATCATGCTAACTGATGAAAAAGGGTTTTATTACTCACCGCAATATTCTACTAAAGGAGATAAAATCGTTTTCAGAAAAGGAAGCGGAAACGATGTTTTAGGCTATAACTTTGGTCGTGGCACAGGTATTTTTCTTATGCAAGCCAATGGTGGGGCCAAAACTTTAATTTCGGATAATGGAATCCGTCCGCAGTTTAACAATACCGATACCCGCATCTATTTCCAGACTTATGCTGACGGGAAAAAAGCACTAAAGAGTATTGACCTGAACGGAGCAAATGAAAGAATTCATTTCACTTCTCAATATGCAAATCAGTTTGTGATTAGTCCAGACAATAAATGGCTGGCATTTAATGAATTATTTAATGTTTACATCACACCGATGATTAATATTGGTACAGCACAGGAAGCCTCTGCGGGCAATAAGGCTATCCCTGTTACCAAAGTGACTACAGATGGCGGAACCTATATTCAATGGAGTGCAGACAGCAAAAACCTGCATTGGACATTAGGCCCAAAGTATTTTACCATCGACGTAAATAGTGCCTTCAATTTTGATGGAGCTACCCCCAAAACTGAGGCTTCTGCCATTGATATTAACCTCGTATTGAAATCTGATGTTCCTACGGGGATACTGGCATTTAAAGGAGCTAGGATTATTTCGATGAAAGGCGATGAAGTGATTGAAAACGGCACCATCGTTACAGATGGAAATAAAATTACAGCGATTGGAAAGGCAGATGCGGTAACTATCCCGGCAAATGCCAAAACCATTGATGTTAACGGCAAGACAATCATGCCGGGCATTGTTGATGTTCATGCCCACTTAAGGACGAGTCCGGATGGAATAACGCCACAGAGCGACTGGAGTTATATGGCCAACCTGGCTTTTGGAGTAACCACTTCGCACGATCCATCAAGCAATACCGAAATGGTTTTTAGCCAGAGTGAAATGCTTAAGGCTGGCAGAATGGTTGGTCCGCGGGTTTATTCTACCGGGTCTATTTTGTATGGTGCAGATGGTGATTTTAAAGTGGTGATTAATAGTTTGGATGATGCATTGGCTCATCTGCGCCGTTTAAAGGCGGTAGGTGCATTTTCGGTTAAATCATATAATCAACCACGTAGAGAGCAGCGTCAACAGATCCTGGAAGCGGCCCGTCAGCTCAAAATGGAAGTCGTACCCGAAGGTGGTTCTACATTTTTTACGAACATGAATATGGTTGCAGATGGACATACCGGCATTGAGCACAGTATACCGGTTTTGCCAGTATATAAAGATGTTACTACCCTTTGGAACAACACAGAAGTAGCCTACACCCCTACGTTAATTGTAGCTTATGGTGGTCAATGGGGCGAAAATTACTGGTATGACAGGACCAACGTTTGGGAAAACGAAAAACTAATGACTTACACGCCACGTTCAATTATTGATGCACGGGCGAGACGCAGAACCACTTCTGAATATAGCGATTATAACCACATCGAGGTTGCTAAGGCCACCAAACAAATTGCTGATGGCGGCACTAAGGTTAACCTCGGCGCACATGGGCAGATTCAGGGTTTGGGAGCACACTGGGAGCTGTGGATGCTGGTTCAGGGGGGCTTTAGTCCGCTGCAGGCCATTAGGGCAGCAACTCTAAATGGCGCAAGCTATTTGGGCATGAACAAAGAAATCGGTTCATTAGAAGTAGGTAAACTGGCAGATATGGTTATTATGGATGCCAATCCTTTGGATGATATCCGGAACTCTGAAAAAATCAAATATGTGATGATTAATGGCCGGCTTTACGATAGCGCTACCTTAAACGAAGTAGGAACCAGAGAAAAATTAAGGGCTAAGCTGTGGTTCGAGAATGCAAAAGGAAATGGTTACATTATTCCAAATGGGGAATCAGAAACCTGGACTTTTACGGTTCCACATTGTGATTAATCAATTAGTATCTGTAATATCTAATTAAATAATATAACATGCATATCAGCATTTGATGATGATATTCATTTATAACCAAGAAATAACAAACGAACTGTTAACAGTAGTTGCATTGTTAATAGACTAATAAATGCCGATATGAAACCAAACAAGCTTTATAGTATAGCGTCAATTATATTCTTAATCTTGAGCATAGCGGTATTCTCTTACAGCGGATATTACATTTTAGGTATTCAGACTGTAAACCTGTTTCTAGCACTAATTGCAATGGCCTATATCACCGCGTTTATATCGGTAATGAAAAACAGAAAATCGGTTATTTCGTGGTTGCTTTTAGTCGTAAATTCGATCGTACTCATCTGCATCATTTACTTTTTGACGCACTTTAAAATGAAGATGTAGCGATATCTTTATAAGTTTTTGTCATTCTGAACGCAGTGAAGAATCTTTTAAAACGAACCGTAATTGTTTTACAATACCAGTAAACCGTATGCTCTTAATGTATTGATTGGTTTAGAATACCAGAAAAGTTCAAAATTCTCCATTTCCTGTTCAAAATCTGCCTTAACTTCCTGAAAAGTATATACTTTTTCATTCGAGACCGAAATTTTATTCAAAATGGCAGTTAACCACTCGCCTTCCTTTTTATTAGTCTGAATGGCAAAAGTTTCCTTTTTATCATGAAAGGTAAGCGAAGCCATTTCCCATGTATTTCCTTTTTTTGATTTCGTAAAATAATCAGCAAAGGGCTTTCCTCCTATCCATACTACTTTTGCAGTCGGTTTAGTGGTAAACTGATCACTGTCAATCAATGCCTTTTCAATAAAATTAGCAGGAATTTTTGTTCTCGGGATTTTAAAATCGAACCAATCCTGCAATTCGTAATCAAAACAGATACCATGCATAAAGTTGAACAGCGATTTTTTTAGCCCATAACTGAATTTATCGTGATCGATCCCGGTTTTATCGGTATAACTGATGTCGTTATTCGCAAAGGTCCCGATAACTTCAGTATCTTTCACTACGCCGAATTTTTCAGGATACATCCCGACAGGGCTATGCGCCGTCATGGCAAACTGGTGCCAAAAGCCTGATTGTAATATTCCAGCTTCAAACAACTGCCGCACCATCTCTAAACTATCAACCGTTTCCTGTACCGTTTGCGTAGGATATCCGTACATCAGATAAGCATGGACCATAATCCCTGCTTCGGTAAAGTTACGGGTAACCTTAGCTACCTGTTCTACCGTTACCCCTTTATCAATCAGTTTTAACAAACGATCAGAGGCGACCTCCAATCCTCCCGAAACCGCAATACAGCCTGAGGCCTTTAACAACAAACATAAATCCCGCGTAAAACTTTTCTCAAACCGGATATTCGTCCACCAGGTAACTGCTAATTTCCTCCGGATAATTTCCAAAGCGACTTCGCGCATTAATGCCGGTGGTGCCGCCTCGTCTACAAAATGAAAACCATTCTGTCCGGTTTTAGCATATAAATCCTCAATACGGTCAACAATTAACCTGGCTGCAACAGGTTCATAAACCTTAATATAATCGAGTGAAATATCACAAAAAGTACATTTGCCCCAGTAACAGCCATGAGCCATGGTGAGTTTGTTCCAGCGTCCATCACTCCACATACGGTGCATCGGGTTCACAATTTCGATTACCGAGATGTATTGATCCAAAAGCAAACCAGTATAATCTGGCGTGCCGACATCAGCCTGTTTATAATCGTTCCTGAAAGCATCATTGCGATAAACAACTTTACCCTTTTCGAGCAAAAAAGTTCTTTTATAAAAGTGGGCTTCTGTTGGAATAGGGTGCGTAATATTATGATATAACAATTCGATAGGCAACTCGCCATCATCCAAAGTAATGTAATCGAAAAATTCAAAAACCCGAACATCTGATAAGGATCTTAATTCGGTATTGGGAAAACCACCACCCATTGAAATTTTAATTTCGGGATGATTGGCCTTTATCCATTGTGCACAGCGAAAAGCACTGTATAGGTTGCCGGGAAAAGGAACAGAAATCAGGAATAGTTTAGGCTGAACTGTTTCAATTTTATCCTTTAAAACTGATATTAAGATCTGATCAATGTAAGTGGGTTCCTTTGATAACGCGTTATATAACTCGTCAAAAGAATTTGCGCTTCTGCCCAGCCGTTCAGCATAACGGCTAAAACCAAAATTTTCGTCGACGCATTCTACAATATAATCGGATATGTCTTCCAGGTAAAGTGTGGACAAATGTTTTGCTTTATCCTGCGTACCCATCGCCCCAAAAGCCCAATCTAATTCTTCCAATTGCAAAAAACGGGAAGCCTGTGGCAAAAAATCATCACTGCAGATCTGTAAGGCCAATGTCGGATTCTTTCCCTGTAAAAAAGCAATTACGGCATCAATGGTTTTTAAATATTCATCCTGTAAAGCGAAGATTCGTTTGGCGTTATCACTTATGTTTTTCTGATTATCTACATTAAGTTCAGTGTGACGGAACAAATCTTGCAGTCCCTTTTTAGAAAATAGCTCTAAAATGACTTCAATTCCTAAATCGGCCTGTGTAGCACTGATATTTTTGGTGTTCAAAAAACCTTTTATATACGCCGTTGCCGGATATGGAGTATTCAGTTGGGTAAAAGGTGGCGTAATGGCAAAGATTTCGGTTTTCAAAAGGAATTGTTTTCTGCAAAAGTACATGATTTCCGGAAGTTTATTGTTGTAATTTTAAGACTACCGTGCTAGCGAATCATCAACTCCAATTAATTTCTTGCGTTTTTGTAATTGCCTAACCTGATAATTGCTTTAAACTGAATAATAAACTAAAAGCCAGATTAACACGTTTTATAATTACATCAACACCTTTTTTCTACCTGGATGAAGATCTTTTGCCTTTACTTCCTGATGCTGTGCGTGCAAATCAGCTTTGCACAGAAAACATTTACATTCCCAAAAATTAAAACACAAGGAACTTCCATTGAACAGGTAACGCCTGTCAACTGGACAGCCATAAATCAGGCTCATGGCGATTTAAACAATGATGGTTCAGATGATTTAGCGGTAATCTTTGAATACAATAAGACAATCAGCGAAACACGGGCATACGGCGATAACAATAGTTCGATTATAAAGGAAACGCAGAAACCCAGGATACTGGCCATATTTTTCAAAGATCAGTTAACTGAAGCACTGACTTTATCTATACAAAACAACGATTTTATTTTACGTTCAGAAGAAGGTGGTAAATTAGGAGATCCCTTACAGCAAATTGCGGTCAAAGATCAACAACTTTACCTCCGTTTCCAGGGTGGTTCTGAATGGCGCTGGGAATTAGGCTATACCTTTAAATTTGAAAATAGAGATTGGTTTTTAACCAGCGCGATTAACCTCTATTTTAATCAGAACTCCGGAGATATGACCGAAAGAGTTTATGATTTTAGAACCCGGGAATTATTTACCACTGTTGGGAACCTGCACAGAAGAGATATTGCCAACCAGAAAACCAGCGAGGTTTTATATTTTTCACAGTTAAGGACTTTCAGTACATTTAAAAAGCCATGGGCATGGGAAATTATGCCGAATGTTTATTTGTAACAGGGCAAACCTATCAGGTTTTTGAAACCTGATAGGTTTAATAACCGTTAAATATTCTGCGCAATTACAAAACCACTGGCCCAGGCCCATTGAAAGTTATAGCCGCCAAGCCAGCCGGTTACATCCAAACACTCGCCACCGAAAAACAGGTTTGGGATTTTTTTGCATTCCAAAGTTTTAGAAGAAATTTCGTTCGTATCGATTCCTCCGCGCATTACCTCAGCCTTATCATAACCTTTATCTCCTGCAGGCTTTACCTTAAAATGGTGGATGGTTTGTTCTATTAAATCAATTTCCCCTTTGGTTAGTGCAGCAACGGGTTTATTCAAAGGTAAAAACTTACCCAGTGCATCCGTAAATTTCCTGGTATAAATTCGGTTTAGCAATGTAGACACTAAGGTCTTACCGTTTGTTTTTCTTTCCGCTTCCAATAACGAAACTATATTTTGGTGTGGCAGCAAATTTAAATTGACTGTCTGTCCCCTCCTCCAAAAAGAAGAGATCTGCAAAATAGCCGGACCACTCAGTCCCCAGTGCGTAAAAAGAATATTCTCTTCAAATGATATTTCGTCGTTGCTCACTTCACAAAAAACGGCATTACCCGAAAGTTGTGCAAACCACTCTTCGTCTTTTCCGGTAATGGTTAAAGGAACCAGGGCTGGTGCAGTTTCAACAATTTTTAAGTTGTGTTTTCTGGCAAAGCGTAAAGCAAAATCAGTAGCCCCCATTTTCGGGATCGGTAATCCACCGGTGGCAATGACCAGTTTCGCCGCACTTAGTGTAACCATCTTACCATTCCTTTCATAATTAACCCTAAAGCCATCAGGTAAAATTTCAATTTCTTTTACATCAGCACTGCACCTGATTTCCTGTCCAAAGTCTTCACAAATAGCCGTAAAAACCTGTACCACATCTTTGGCATTTTTTTGATCCGGGAATAATTGCCCTAAAGTTTTTTCTTTGCCTTCAATGCCATAAGTTTCAAAAAAGCTAATGGTATCGTCAACCGTCCATTGGGTAAAAGCAGATTTTACAAAGTGCGGGTTGGCCGATATAAATTGCTCTGCCGATGCGAATTGGTTGGTATAATTACAGCGGCCACCTCCTGAAATTAGAATTTTTGCGCCAGGTTTTTCATTTTTCTCCAGCACAATAACCCTCTTGCCCAGATAGCCTGCCTGCACTGCGCACATCAGTCCACACGCACCTGCCCCAATAATTATTGCATCAGCATTCATCTATAAAATTTATTATGGTTACTTTTGCACAAAAGTAGCATTATTTTCAAGCGCATGGCAAAACAGATTAGCGAATTAAAATTAGGTATTTTAGGTGGCGGGCAACTGGGCAGGATGCTCATTCAACAAGCCATAAACTATAATGTAACCACATTAGTTTTAGACCCGGATCCTGATGCTCCCTGTAAACACATTTCCAATTATTTCGAAAATGGCTCCATCACAGATTTTGACACCGTTTATAATTTTGGCAAGAAAGCCGACATCATCACCATTGAAATTGAAAAGGTAAATATTGATGCACTTGAGCAGCTCGAGAAGGAAGGCAAAAAAGTATTTCCGCAATCAAGGGTAATTCGTTTAATCCAGGATAAAGGAGTACAGAAACAGTTTTTCAAAGAGAACGATATCCCGACTTCTCCTTTTCAGATTGTAAATACAAAGGAAGATATGGAAAACTGCAATATTCCGTTTCCATATATATTAAAACTGCGTAAGGATGGTTACGACGGTAAAGGGGTAATGAAAATCAATGGTGCCTCCGATCTGGAAAAAGCTTTTGATGCACCCTGCATTGTTGAAAAACTGGTTGATTTTGAAAAAGAAGTAGCCGTGATTGTGGCACGTAACGCCAATGGTGATGTGAAGACATTTCCAATGGTGGAAATGGAATTTAATCCGGAAGCCAATCTTGTTGAGTTTCTGATTTCGCCATCCACTTTTGCTGAAAGTTTGCAACAAAAGGCCGAAAACATCGCTAAGAATATAGCTTCAGCAATGAATATTACCGGTATTTTAGCGGTGGAAATGTTTGTATGTAAAGACGGTGAGTTACTGGTAAATGAGGTTGCTCCCCGCCCGCATAATAGCGGTCATCAAACTATTGAAGGCAATTACGTTTCTCAGTTCGAACAACATTTACGCTCCATTTATAATTTGCCGCTTGGCGATACCAGCAGCATTACCAATGCCATTATGATCAATCTGCTTGGAGAAAAAGGTTTTGAAGGTGTGGCCCAATATGAAAACCTGGAAAAAGTACTCGCCATAGATGGTGTGTATGTTCACCTATACGGTAAAAAGTACACAAAACCTTTCCGCAAGATGGGCCATGTTACCATTGTTGATATAGACAGGGAAAAAGCGATTGAAAAAGCAAGGTTTGTACAAAAAACACTAAAGGTAATTGCTTAAGCCCCTACCTCGCCGAATTGGATCAAAAAGCAGGATAAAGAAATAAATTTAGAAGAAATAAAAACAGATATGAGTCAAGGAAATTCAAATTCAGCATTAGTAGGGATTATTATGGGAAGCAAATCAGACCTGCCGGTGATGCAGGATGCTGCTGATGTACTAAAAGAATTTGGAATCAATTACGAAATTACGGTAGTTTCTGCACATAGAACACCAGAACGTATGTTCAATTATGCTAAAGAAGCTCAGGGCCGTGGCTTAAAGGTGATTATTGCAGGCGCTGGCGGCGCTGCCCATTTACCCGGAATGGTAGCTTCGATCACCACCTTGCCCGTAATCGGTGTCCCGGTAAAATCATCAAACTCTATTGATGGTTGGGATAGTATTTTATCTATCTTACAAATGCCTAACGGTATTCCGGTAGCCACAGTAGCTTTAAATGCAGCTAAAAATGCGGGCCTGCTGGCATCTCAGATTTTAGCTACCGCTGATGAATCTTTAACGGCTAAAATGCAGGCTTATAAAGATGAGTTGAGAAAAAAGGTGGAGGAAAGCGCTGATAGTCTGGAGTCCTAAGTCTGGAGTCGGAAGTCTGTAGTCTATTTTTAATGTTAGTTTCATTTTCTGACGTGGATCGCCATGCTGAACTTGTTTCAGCATCTTATGAGAAGCTAGTCAATGGAATAAATTAGGCTGACGATAAAAGTTTATAAAGACTATTAAAGCACTTCAATAGATATTAACCACAGCAAAACTTATTGAATGATATAGAAACGTGCGATGTAAGATTAGTTTTAACAGCACGTTTTTTTATTCTAAATTTATAATATCACCTGGTTTGCAATCCAATACTTTACAGATTGCTTCAAGCGTATCGAACCGTACGCCTTTCGCCTTTCCTGTTTTTAATATTGAGAGGTTTACAATTGTTAAACCAACCTTTTCGGATAATTCAGTTAACGACATTTTCCGTTTGGCCAACATCACATCTAAATTTATAATTATAGGCATATCTTAGTTTTATACGAATGATTCGTTTTCTTGCTTGATATCAACTCCCACTTTAAAAGCAAGTCCAAAAGCAAACAGCACCATGCCAATAATCGTTTCGGTATCTAATATCCCTACACCATTGCTAAGGTAGTAGCCTGAATCGTTCAATTTTAAACTGCTGATACAATTAATAAATAGTTCTTGAGTAATCCATCTTATAATGGGCAAACAAATCAATACTATGCTACTTAATATAATAATTGTCGCGTTTTTTCTTGTAAATATTTCGTTTAAAGTAAGTGATTTGAAAAACCGCTTTATGGAAAGAATGATAAAACCTATACTAAGAAAATAAATAAAATAGGCCAACTGAAAACCAATTGCCGATAAAGAAAACAACTCGGTAAAGGTTTTAAACCTTAAATAAACCATCGCCTCTTTATTTTCATTTACTAAGACCTTATTATTAAACCATTTGTCCAAACTTCTGTTGCCAGCTATTACTTTAGCTTTAACTATAGGTTCGGCCTTTACATGATATAACTCGTACCACTTAACGCCTTGGCTTGCACTTGGCACGCCAGAACTAAACATCTTAATTAACAATAGAATAACATAGAAAACCAATACAACAGTGGCCAGTACATTTAATACTTTGATTATCTTACTTTCGGAAAGTTTCATAAATAATAATTTAAATATGAAACAAATATAGTTTTATTTAAAATAAAACATTAATTATTTATCGTTTTATTTTAAATTAACAATTTTCTATTTATAAAAAGCCAGCTATTACTAATTGAAAACTAATTAATTAAGACTCGGATCTGCGGGAAAATTACTGATATGCGCATATTTCGGTCCCAGGTTCACAATCACATCGCGCCAAAGTTTTTCGTCATCATTACTAAAAATCAGATCAGGGTTAAAGTTATCACTTACCATCCAGGCATTTTGCTGTATTTCACGATCAAGCTGACCATCATCCCAGCCCGAATATCCCATAAAAAATTTCACTTCGTCCTGCTGTATCGCATTGGTATTGATCAGGATCTTAAGTGTTTCAAAATTTCCACCCCAGTATAAACCGTTTCCGATTGGTTCGCCACTTTGTAACCTGTCATAACACCTGTGGATAAAATGTAAGGTATCTGCCGCAACAGGACCACCGAAATAAATGTAATTTTTGGCATCCCATAAATCGGGAATTACATCATTCAATACCAGATTGCCTACCTGATTAAGAATATAACCTACAGTGCCATCCTCGCCATGTTCTGTTAATAACACAACAGATCTTTTAAAATTGGGATCAGCCATAAAGGGTTCTGATATGAGCAAGCGACCGGTTTTTGGTTTTATATTGTTCAGCATGATGATAATCATTTGTTACACCGTAAAAGATGCCTATTTTTGTTAAATGCAAGTTACAAATGAATTTCTACAAAACCTGCGCCAAGATTACAAAAGCGCTTCACTAGATGAATCTGACGTTGATCCAGACCCGATTGTTCAGTTTCAAAACTGGTTTCAACACGCGGTTGATGCTCAGATATACGAACCTAATGTAATGACTTTGGCCACTGCAGATAAAGCTGGCAGGCCCGATGCCCGCATTGTTTTACTTAAAGGTGTTGATAAAGACGGCTTTCGGTTTTTCACCAATTACCTCAGTGCCAAAGGAAAAGAGCTAAAACGCAATCCTTATGCTGCATTAGTGTTTTTCTGGCCCGAATTGGAAAGACAGGTGAGAATTGAAGGTACCGTAGAAAAACTGGATAAAGAAACCTCGGAAGCCTATTTTAATACCAGACCGGTTGCCAGTCAGATTGGTGCGGTAGTTTCGCCGCAAAGCCAGATTATTCCAAACAGGGCATTTCTGGAAGAAAAAGTTGAAGAACTGAAAGCTAAAAGTACTGAAAAGGGCATTGTTAAACCGGCACATTGGGGCGGTTATATTGTAAAACCGACCAGAATAGAATTTTGGCAAGGCCGAAGAAGTCGGTTGCACGATAGGATAAACTTTGAACTGGTAAAAGGAAGCTGGACAAAAACCAGGTTGGCACCATAACCTTTTCTATAAAATTAATATAGATTGGTTTTGCAACAAATCTTTTCTACCAAATCGTTTATTAGTAATTTCCCTTTAATCATTAAAGAATGAAACAAATCGCAGTTATCGGATCTGGAACTATGGGAAATGGCATTGCCCATACCTTTGCACAATTTAATTATAAGGTCAATCTGGTTGACATCAGCCAGTCTGCGTTGGATAAGGCCATGCAGACCATCGCCAAGAACCTTGACAGACAGGTTGCCAAAGGAACCTTAACAAACGAGCAGAAATCAGCTTCATTGGATAATATCACTACTTATACCTCAATAAAAGATGGGGTTCAAAATTGCGATTTAATTGTTGAAGCCGCTACAGAAAACATTGACTTAAAGCTGAAGATCTTTAGGGATTTAGATGAATTTGCGCCTGCACATGCCATTCTGGCTTCCAATACTTCTTCTATATCGATTACTCAAATTGCTGCCGTAACCGGCAGAGGTGATCAGGTAATCGGAATGCACTTTATGAATCCCGTGCCGGTGATGAAGTTAGTAGAAGTAATAAGAGGTTATGCCACAAGCGATGAAACAACCAGCACCATTATGCAGCTGTCTCAGCGTCTGGAAAAGGTTCCTGTGGAGGTAAACGATTATCCGGGTTTTGTGGCCAACCGAATTTTAATGCCCATGATTAACGAGGCTATCTATACGTTATACGAAGGTGTAGCGGGTGTCCACGAAATTGATACCGTAATGAAACTTGGAATGGCACACCCGATGGGCCCCTTGCAGTTAGCCGATTTTATTGGCCTTGATGTTTGCCTGGCGATATTAAAAGTATTAAACGATGGTTTCGGAAACCCGAAATATGCACCTTGCCCGTTACTGGTAAACATGGTGGCAGCGGGCAAAAAAGGTGCTAAAACTGGTGAAGGCTTTTATCAATACGTTTCAGGATCAAAAAATCTCATTGTTTCTGATAAATTTAAAAAATCCTAATTTTTTTAGTATTTAATTTTATATTTGCTGCATGAATGAGCATCTGGACCCTGAAGCAAGCCACTTAACCCCTACCGATCGCGATATTGAAAGGGTTTTAAGGCCGCAGGCATTTGAAGATTTTACAGGACAAGAGAAAGTGATGGAAAACCTGAAAATTTTTGTTCAGGCAGCTAAACTCCGTGGCGAAGCTTTAGACCACGTGCTTTTGCATGGTCCTCCGGGATTAGGTAAAACCACACTTTCTCATATCATCGCCAACGAAATGGCAACCGGTATCAAAGTAACATCAGGCCCTGTATTGGATAAACCCGGCGATTTGGCTGGCTTATTAACCGGCCTGGATGAAGGTGATATTCTTTTTATTGATGAAATCCACCGTTTATCCCCTTTGGTTGAAGAGTATCTATACTCAGCCATGGAAGATTTCAAAATCGATATCATGCTCGAAACTGGTCCTAATGCCCGTTCAGTGCAGATATCACTTAATCCTTTTACATTAGTGGGTGCAACCACACGCTCCGGCTTGTTAACAGCACCCCTGAGAGCCCGTTTCGGAATTAATGCCCGTTTGGCTTACTATGACGCTAAATTACTCACTACAATCGTGCTCCGCTCATCCGAAATATTAAAAACGCCCATCAGCGATGAAGGTGCCTATGAAATTGCCAGACGCAGCCGCGGTACGCCCCGTATAGCCAATGCCTTATTACGCAGAACCAGAGATTTTGCACAGATTAAAGGTAATGGAACTATCGACACCGAAATCGCCCGTTATGCATTAGACGCATTGAACGTAGATGAACATGGTCTGGATGAAATGGATAATAAGATTCTGGTTACGATTATTGATAAATTTAAAGGCGGTCCGGTGGGCTTAAAGACCATTGCCACCGCCGTTGGAGAAGATGAAGGTACTATTGAAGAGGTTTATGAACCATTTTTAATTCAGGAAGGCTATATCATGCGTACTTCACGTGGACGAGAAGTTACCGAGGCCGCATACAAACATTTAAAGAAAAATTTTCCTGGACAAACCGGAAAGCTGTTTTAGGAAACATTGGTTTCGTCAAAATCGCCCTTTCCACCAATGTGCAACCGGATGGAAAAATCTATTGACTGATCCCAAAAACCTCTCTGCTACGGTTGAGGTGCGGACCGTAAATAAAATTAACTGCCATTCCAGCGCAGGCCGGATCTTAAGGGCTTGGTACCACTCATTACCATTTCCATCAGACATGTATTGAACGGAATAAATAGAAAGAAGCAATATCTTTTACAATAAACATCGCTTTATTCACTCAATTGGGTATGATGATTTACATTCGGTAAACACCGAGCTGTTTAAAAAAAAACAAATTGAAGTTCCTTTTTTATATATCTGTTACAATAGAAGTTTTGGCACAGCGTTTGAATTATTTGAACCACACACAAATAAATTGGATTATTATGAAAAAGTTATTCATCATCTCCGCGATTTTAGGTATCGTGGCATTAACTTCTAATCAATCTAACGCTCAGGTAAATATTAATGTGAACATTGGTCCTCAACCAACGTGGATTCCTGCTGGTTACCAAAACGTTAATTATTATTATCTTCCAGAAGTTCAATCTTACTATTATGTCCCTCAAAGGCAGTTTGTTTATTTGAATGGCAACCGTTGGATCAGATCAAGGTATTTACCTGCCAGGTATAGGGGTTATGATCTGCATCACGGACGAAAAATTGTAATGCGCGGAAACAGTCCATACCGTGATTACCACAGGCATAGGGTAACTTATGTAAGCCGAAATAACTATTACCGCTCATCTTATGGCGGCGGTGTCGACAGGATTAGAAACCGCGCACCAAAGCATCATTATAAACCACATCACGTTGACCATAGGAACCATGATAAAAGGGTAAATACAAGTTTATTCTCCAGAGGTTACAGAGAGAAGCATGGTCATGGCAGACATTAAAATAAAAAAGAGGCTTTAAGCCTCTTTTTTATTGAGAAAGCAAGCTGACATGAATCAGCGCAGCTTTTTTCATTCTATTGATGTGGAATAAAACTTTCTGCTTTTTCCAGAACAACCTTTAGACCTACCGGATTTTTACCTCCTGCTGTAGCATAAAACGGCTGTCCACCGCCACCGCCCTGGATTTCTTTACCCAGTTCGCGAACGATATTTGAAGCATTTAATCCTTGTTTCACCAGCTGATCAGCCAGCATTACTGTTATTCCTGGTTTGCCATCAATTTCTGTCGTGAAAACCAGGAAAAGGTTATCAACCATATCTCTTAAAGAGAAAGCCAGGTTTTTAACGGCCTCAGCGCTTTGTAGATCAATGTGTTTAGCAATCAGGTTAACGCCATTTATACCTCTTACATGATGTACAATATCTTGTTTCAACGTATTTACACGTTCTATCGTCGATTTTTCAATTTCCTTTTTCAGCTTTGCATTTTCATCAAGCAATGCCTGCACAGCTGCAGATAAATCTTTGCTCCCGTTTAGTAAAGCTTTTAAATGACCCAATTCTTTTCTTTGATCGAGGAAATACTGTTCAGCTTTATCAGCAGTTATGGCTTCGATCCGTCGAACGCCGGCTGCAACAGCGCTTTCTGAAACAATTTTGAACGAGCCGATCTGTCCGGTCGCTTTTACGTGCGTACCGCCGCAAAGCTCTTTGGAAAAATGATCGTCAAAAGTGATCATGCGGACAAAATCGCCATACTTTTCGCCAAATAAAGCCGTAACACCACTTTCAATGGCATCCTGATAAGGAACATTACGTTGTTCTTTTAACTTAATATTTTGCCTGATTTTCTGATTTACAATTACCTCAATCTGTGCTAATTCCTCATCAGTCACTTTAGCAAAGTGAGAAAAATCGAAGCGCAGGTAATCTGCATTCACCAAGGAACCTTTCTGGTTGACATGTTTGCCCAGCACCTGTTTTAAAGCGGCGTGCAACAAGTGCGTAGCCGAGTGGTTATCTTCAGTTAAGATCCGTTTATCTTCATCTACAACTGCCCAGAACTTTCCTTCCAGATTATCGGGCAATATATCGGTAAAATGAACGGTCAGACCGTTTTCTTTTTTTGTATCTGTGATGTCTACCCAAAACTGGCGGCTATGGTCTTCTAAACGTCCGGTATCGCCTACCTGACCACCGCTTTCAGCATAAAATGGCGTTTGGCGCAATACAATCTGATACTGCTCTTTCCCTTTAGCTTTTACTTTACGGTATTTTAAGATCTCGGTTTCAATTTCCAAATCATCATAACCCACAAACTCACTTTGATCATCAGCATTTACGATAATCCAGTCACCTGTATCAATGGCGGTTGCGGCACGGCTATCGTCTTTTTGTTTTTTAAGCGCCTGTTCGTAGCCAGCCAAATCAACAGTTAATCCCTTTTCTTTAGCCATTAACTCAGTTAAATCAATCGGAAAACCGAAAGTATCCGATAATTCGAAAGCTATGTGCGCTTCTACTTCTTTAAATTTTTCAGGATGCGCCATTGCAGTAACTTTAAAGATATAATCTTCAAAAATCTTTATACCTTTTTCTAACGTCCTTAAAAAAGAAACCTCTTCTTCCAAGACCACTTTTTGTACAAAATCCTGCTGCGAAATCAGTTCATCAAAAACACCTTTAAACTGCTCTGCCAATAGCGGCACCAATTGATTTAAAAATGGTTCTTTAAAGTTTAAAAAGGTATAGGCATAACGTACAGCCCTGCGTAAAATCCTGCGGATGACATAACCGGCTTTATTATTAGAAGGCAACTGACCATCGGCAATCACAAAGGAAATGGCACGGATGTGATCGGCCATGACGCGCATGGCAATATCGGTTTTCTCGTCGGCACCATATTTAATACCCGACTTTTCAGCAATGAACTGAATCATCGGTTGGAAAACATCGGTATCATAGTTTGAGGTTTTTTCCTGTAAAACCCGTACCAAACGTTCAAAGCCCATCCCGGTATCAACATGTTTGGCTGGCAAGCTCTGCAATGAACCATTTTTTAAACGGTTAAACTGCATAAATACATTGTTCCAGATTTCGATTACCTGCGGGTGATCTGCATTGACCAGCGTAGCCCCATCAACCAAAGCTCTTTCTTCATCCGTACGGCAATCTACATGGATTTCTGAACACGGTCCGCACGGCCCCGTATCGCCCATTTCCCAAAAGTTATCTTTTTTGTTTCCAGGTAAAATATGGCTTTCGTCTACATATTGTTTCCATAAATCGTAGGCTTCCTGGTCTTTCTCCAGCCCTTCTTTTTCATCGCCTTCGAAATAAGTAACATATAATTTATCCTTAGGGATTTTATAAACCTCCGTCAACAATTCCCAACTCCAGGCAATCGCCTCCTTTTTGAAATAATCGCCAAAGCTCCAGTTGCCCAACATTTCGAACATGGTATGGTGATAGGTATCAATACCAACTTCTTCCAGATCGTTATGTTTACCCGAAACACGTAAACAGCGTTGTGTATCTGCAACACGAGAATATTTTATAGCGGCTTCCCCTAAAAAAAGATCTTTAAACTGGTTCATACCGGCGTTGGTAAACATTAAAGTGGGATCGTTTTTAACCACTATCGGTGCCGAAGGAACAACATGGTGTTGTTTTGATTCAAAAAAACTAAGGAATGCCTGTCTAATCTCTTTTGCTGTCATTTCAATATTATTGGAGGGAACAAAATTAAAATTTTATTGCGTTAATAAGGAAAAATCAAGCTACATTTGAATACTTTAATTAAATGATATAAAACGCTCATAATCAACAATAAAATATGCCTTATAAAGAAAGAGACATTAATAAAATGTATTATACCATGGGCGAGGTGACTGAAATGTTTAATGTCAACGCATCGCAGATCCGTTTTTACGAAAAGGAATTCGACATCCTCCAGCCCAAAAAAAACAAAAAAGGCAACCGCCTTTTTACGCCTGAAGACATTGAAAATCTAAAAATTATTTTCAACCTCGTTGATGAAAAAGGTTTTACCTTAAAAGGTGCTAAAGAATATCTGAAGAATAATAAAACGGGTGTGAAAGAGAATCAAAAAATTATTGATTCATTGGAAAAACTGAAAAGTTTTCTGGTCAATCTGGCACAAGAACTTTAATTATCCTGTTAAGTTACTAAACCGTATATATTCCCATATTAAATCAACTATTTAAAAATACATTTTTGTAGTTTTTGATGATTTCCTTATATTAGAACTACCAATACAAAAATCACCCTAATTTTTTATTAACCAGCTTAAACCCTGCTTATGAAAATTTTGTGTGTAGTATTGCCCGCCTTTTCATCCTATTCATTATTTCCAAAAAAGCATTTTGGTATCGGTTCCCCTGCATTGAAAAGTAATCTGCTTCGGCAGACAAGTCTTTTAAGGAACACGCTTATTCTCATTATACATTTGATAAGACATTGTTTTACTGCCCTTTATCATCGATGGTTAATTGTAAGTAGTTGTGCTTTTAGGTTTTTAACTGCCGCTTTAATAATGATCGGCTTTATAGCAAATGCGCAAACCAATACACAGGAGGAAGATATACGTGATATTTTGGAAAGCGTGGCCGAAAACCTTCCCGATGATTACGATATGACCGAGTTGGTTGATGTATTGGAAAGGTATCGTAAACACCCGATTAACCTGAACAGAACATCGGCTGATGAGCTAAATACTCTGGTATTTTTATCTCCGCTGCAGATTGCTAATTTCTTTACCCATATCAAGGAAAACGGCCCACTTGCCGATGTGCTGGAATTACAAAGTATCCCTGGCTTTGATGTTAAAACGGTTCAAACCCTGCTCCCATTTATAACCTTAACCGATATGACTCATTATCAGCAAATCGGTTTTAAAAACCTTATTCATGCAGGTGAGAATGACATCATGATGCGGCTGGCGCGAACCTTGCAAAAACAGAAAGGCTACACCGATTTACCTGGAAACCGGTATTTAGGTTCACCAGAAAAATTTCAGATGCGATATCGGTATCAATACAGCTCAATTCTATCAGCAGCCTTCACCTTGGATAAAGATGCGGGAGAAAAATTTATTGGCAAACCTTTCGATTTTTATTCAGGTAACATCGCGCTATTCAAATTGGGCAAATTAAAAAAATTGGTGATTGGCGATTATACGCAGCAGTTTGGGCAGGGCCTAACCTTATGGTCGGGTTTTTCTTTTGGCAAAGGACCTGATGTTACCAGCGTAGCTAAAAAAGATTTGGGTTTAAGACCTTACAATTCTACCAACGAGTACTCCTTTTTTAGAGGCGTGGCTGCAACCCTTAACTTATTTAAGAATGTAGATATAACCCCATTTATTTCTTTCCGCAAGCTGGATGCGAGTCAAAAGTTAGATGCCGATGGAAATTTAGTTCAGTCAACGATCAATCAAACCGGTTTGCACAGAACAACTACAGAGCTTAAAAATAAAGGTGTTTTGGCACAGACCGTATTTGGCACCACTGTTCAATATGCTAAAAACGACTTTGCCATTGGGGCAATTGCCTATCATACCCATTTTAAGAGTCGTTTTATCACACAGACTGCAGCTTATGACCGGTATAGTTTTACAGGAAAATCTTTAACCAACATGGGGTTATTTTATAATTATACCTATAAAAACATGTATCTATATGGAGAGGGCGCTAAAGGTTTAGGTGGTGGCTTTGCTTATATTAATGGTGTATTGGTGAGTTTATCATCGACAGTTTCTGCGGCTTTAACCTATCGCAATTATGCCAAAGATTACCATAGTTTCTTTAATCAGGCAGTATCCGAATCGAGTGAGGCGGTAAATGAAAGGGGCTTATATGCAGGATTAAATATCAACCCAAATAAACGTTGGGCATTCTCTTTTTATGGAGATTTATTCCGGTTTCCCTGGTTAAAATACCGTGTGGATGAGCCTTCGAAGGGCTATGAAGTTTTAGCGCAAGCCATTTATATGCCCAGCAAAGCTTTCAAAATTTTGGTCCGGTACAAATCAGAAAAAAAGCAACAGAACACCGATCTGAATGTACCGGTAAAGTTTTTAGACGACGTAAAAAGAGATGGCTACCGTACGGAAACAAATTGGCAACTGAATAAGAACTGGCAATTTCAAAACCGCCTGGAGATTTCCCAATATAAGAAAGGAAGTGCCAAAAGGGAATTTGGATACCTCATTTATCAGGATGTAGACTATTCGCCAATGTTTGCCAGGTTAAGTGGAAATGTACGGTTTGCATATTTTAATACGCCGAGTTATAATAGTAGAATTTACGCTTACGAAGATGATGTGTTATACAGTTTTGCCTTTGGAATGTATAATGGAAAAGGGTTTAGAACCTATCTGAACCTGAGATATAATGTGATCAAAAAGCTCAATGTCTGGTTTCGATATGGGCTGTTTATTTATCAGGACGTAAAAACGGTAGGTACCTATCTTGACGAGATTAAGGGTAATCAAAAATCGGAGGTTAAAATACAGGTACGCTATCAATTTTAACCGATGTTTAAAACGGAATATATTTTTGCCAGAATCCTCCTGCCTTTCATTATGGGTATCTGTATTTTTTATTATTTCCCGTCATTGACATCTGTTAAATGCTTGATCATAATTGTATTCACTATTTTAACAGGACTCTTATTCTTAAATGTTGTTTATAAAAAATACAATGTATACCGTTATAAAGGCACCGTTGGTTTTTTAATTTACATTTTTTTCCTCAGCCTTGGTGGCTTATTTTGCCTGCTCAAAAATGAAAGGTTAAAACAAAACTACTTTGCAAACGGCGGGTGCAATCATTTTAAAGTTTGGGTAAATAGCGAACCTCAACAGAATCATGATATTGTACGCTTAAAGGTTGAAATACTATCCGGGTATCGGAGAGATAAGCAGATCAAGGCATCAGGCCAATTGTTGCTGAACGTCAAATTAGATAGCCTGAAACCCCTCAGGATAAAATACGGCGATGAAATGATGATCTCAGTTAGATACACCGAAATAGAACCTCCATACAACCCTGCAGAATTTGACTTTAAGGCTTGGCTGGCCAGTCAGCATATTTATCATCAGGCATTTATAGGTCAGGATCACATGACTAGCACCAAAAACAACGTTGGCAATCCGATCAAAAAAATAGCCTTAAGCTTAAGGGAAAGGCAAGTTGCAAAATATAGAAGTTTGATTAAAAGTGATGAGGCTTTTGCCGTGGCCTCTACCCTTATTTTAGGATACCGTGCTGATTTAAGTAAAGAAACGTTGTCGGCTTACTCCAAAACAGGAACCATTCATGCTTTATCCGTTTCAGGGGCGCATGTAGCCATCATCTATGTCATTTTGGATTTTATGTTTTTCTTTTTGAATAATAACCGGACGTTAAGAATACTGAAACTGATGTTCATCTGCACCTTGATCTGGGGATATGCCTTGATTACCGGTTTATCGCCCTCTGTCGTCCGTTCAGCCATCATGATCAGTATTTTAATCGCGGCCAAAGTTTTATCGAAGAAAACCAATAGTTACAATGTATTGGCCTTTTCGGCATTTTGTCAACTCGTTTACAATCCATTTTTAATCTGGGATGTGGGCTTTCAACTTTCCTATCTCGCCGTATTTGGCCTGATTTATCTTCAGCCCAAAATATACAAGCTTCTCTACACTGATAGTGGTTGGTTGGATAAAATATGGAGTCTGACATCTATGTCTCTTGCTGCGCAAATAGTCACATTTCCATTGAGTATCTATTATTTTCATCAATTCCCCCTTTATTTTTTATTTGCTAATCTTTTCATAACCATTCCGTTAATATTAATGATGTATTTAGGGATTGCTGTATTAATCCCATCGTTCGGATTTCTGGCTCCGGTATTCGAATGGATTATAAATTTTACAAATGCAGTGCTAAACTGGATCGCCAATTTGCCATACGCCAGCTTTTCATCCATATGGATTGATCGGCCAGAATTTATGTTATTGAGTTGCTCGCTGGGCATGTTCATTTATGCATTGACAAAACTTAACAAGCGATTTTTATTTGGCTCTTTATTCTTATTTGTCTGTTATCAACTTTTGATTTTGCGCGATGACCTGATGGTTTTTCAGCAGCGGAAAATTATTTTCTTTTCGTTGAGAAAAAATTATGCGGCCGCCTTTATTGATGGAAAGGAAGCGGTTTTGGTTTCGGATTTAAATCGTGAAGATAAAAACTATACCTTTTCGGTTGAACCTGCATTATCTCAGCTGCAGGTAGATAACATACATTTTATAAGTTTAAAAAAAGACACTGTTTTAAAGCGCTTCGTATCAAACAACAATCATATTGCCTTTTTTCAATATAAAATGCTCCTGGTTGATGAAGATTTGAATGATAAAGAGATCAATGGAAATGCCAGCTTTTCTAGCATCTGGATAAGTGGAAATACAAAATTTAATTTAGCAAAAATACACCGAGATATTAAATATAAAACGGCAATAATAGATGCGACCAATAAAGATTATAAAATTTGGATCTTTAAAAAAGAATTCGAGAATAATAATATAGATGTATATGTTTTAAAGAAAAATAAAGCATATTTGGTGCAACTAAGCCAATAACATGGAAAATCTGGTTTTATATCAGGTTGCTGAAAGGATAGCAACAATAACAATCAACAGGCCCGAAAAGAGAAATGCGCTAAACCCACAACTTGTTGCCGAGTTAACTGCAGCATTTATAAGGGCATCAGAAGATGATCTGGTGAAAGTGGTCATATTAAATGCAAATGGCGATGCGTTCAGCGCAGGTGCAGACCTGGCCTATCTTCAACAATTACAACACAATACGTTTGAAGAAAACGTAGCCGATTCCAATCATTTAAAAAAACTCTTCACAACGATTTATTATCTGCCAAAGGTTGTGATTGCTCAGGTAGAGGGACATGCTATTGCCGGTGGCTGTGGTTTGGCAACCGTTTGCGATATCATTTTTGCAACCCCTGAAAGTAATTTTGGCTATACCGAAGTAAAAATCGGCTTTGTTCCGGCTATAGTTTCCTGTTTTTTAAAACAGAAGGTAAGCGAATCCATCGCCAAAGAAATTTTACTAACCGGCAAAACTTTCTCTGCGGAGCAGGCATTAAAATATAATTTGATCAATTTTGTAACAAATTCATCCGATATCCATCAAAAAACACGAGAATTTGCATTAAGTTTGTGTACAGGAAGTTCGGGCAATTCGCTGATGATAACCAAACAGCTGATTACCCAAACGGTTAATCTGCATTTAGAAAAGAGTTTGGAAACCGCAGTACAGATTAATGCGAGGGTAAGAGAAAGTGAGGATTTTAAAAAAGGGATCTCGTCATTTTTAAATAAAGAGAAAATTAATTGGTAAATAACTTAACAACAATAAAAACATGTTCAAATCAATCAAAACCAGCATTGTAGCTTTAATCTTGGTGAGTACAGCTATAATTGCCCATGCACAAAAGAAAGTTGCTGAAGGTACTTTAGTATTTGCTGTAACGGCAAATGGTACCACAACTGAAGTTAAAACTAAATTTAATGGCAACTTAACTAAAATCGAAATTGAAAATGGCCCCGCCCTGGTAAATATCATTTCGAATACAGCGGATAAAACCGGATTATTATTGATTGATGTTCCGGTAGCTCAAAAACAGTTTGCAGTAAAGGTGAGCAAAGCAGAAACAGAAGCACAGGAAGCTTTAATGCCAAAATATTCTGATTATAAAGCAACTGGCGAAAAACAGACCATTGCCGGATTTAATGCAGAAAAGTATACCTACAAAGATGACAAAGGCGGAGCGCATGAATTATG
Source organism: Pedobacter suwonensis (assembly GCF_007833675.1). Lineage (NCBI taxonomy): Bacteria > Pseudomonadati > Bacteroidota > Sphingobacteriia > Sphingobacteriales > Sphingobacteriaceae > Pedobacter > Pedobacter suwonensis. Next base: position 432,156 of record NZ_CP031708.1, read on the forward strand.
GGCAACAAAAGATGTTGATATTGCTGCAATTACAAGTGGAGGCCTATTTAAAGGCTTGGGTGCACTTCCTGTAAAATATTCTGCATTAATTAACGGTGTAAATTCTGACCTGGTTTTAAAATCTCTTTCTGAAGCCAAAGTTGGTGCCATTAATACTGAAGTGCCTGCCGGTTATGAAGTAGTAACTATGGAGGATTTGAAAGCCATGCAAGGTGGTGGTGAATAATTAACCAATTCAAGGTAATTTACAGCTTTTTAACTGCAGGCTTTTTATTTAAATTAGCCCGAAAGTTAAAAAGCTTTTTTTATGTCCAAAAATTATATATGATTAAAAAATTATTATTCAGATTATCAGTTGCTTGTATAGCATTTTGTTCGCTTATTGATGCAAAAGCTCAAAATATCAACTGGGCAAAAGATGGTAATTCCTACTATCAGATTGCAAATGGAGAAATTATTTCGGTTGCCCTCCCTAAAGGTGATAGAAAAACAGTCATATCCAGGGCATTGTTAACACCTGCCGGAAAAGCTAATGCCATTCCGGTAAGGAGTTTTCAACTGTCTGACGATGGTACAAAAGCATTAATCTACACCAACAGTAAAAAAGTTTGGCGTTACGATACCCGTGGTGATTATTGGCTGGCTGATTTAACCGCGAATAAGATTACCCAGATTGGAAAAGACAAACCAGCCTCATCATTAATGTTTGCCAAATTATCGCCTGATGGCAGCAAAGTAGCCTATGTAAGCAAACATAACCTATATGTAGAAAATGTTGATGGTACCGGGGCCAAAGCTTTAACAACTGATGGTACAGAACGCATGATTAATGGTACTTTCGATTGGGTTTATGAAGAAGAATTTGATTGCCGGGATGGCTTTAGATGGAGTCCGGATGGTAAATCTATCGCATATTGGCAGCTGGATGCAACCAAGATCAAAAATTTCTTAATGATCAATAATACCGATTCTATTTATCCATTTACCATTCCTGTAGAATATCCAAAGGTGGGGCAAAACCCATCTGCCTGCAAAGTTGGCGTAGTTGATATTGCAACAGCCAAAACCAACTGGTTAGATGTTCCTGGTGATAATATTCAGCACTATATTCCACGCATGCAGTGGGTACCCAACAGTAACAATATTATTTTACAGCAGCTGAACCGTGAGCAGAATGAAAGTATCGTATTTATCTGTAATGCAGCTACGGGATCAGCAAAAGCTGTTTATACCGAGAAAGCCAAAGCCTGGATTGATGCACAGGATGAATGGAAATGGTTAAACGATAACAAAGAGTTTACCATTGTATCAGATAAAGATGGCTGGAACCACCTGTACAGGGTTAGTTTGGATGGGAAGAAAGAAACATTGGTTACGAAAGGTAATTATGATGTAATTGATGTAAAACTGATTGATGTAAAAAATAACCAGGTTTATTTCCTGGCCTCGCCAACAAATGCAACCCAGAAATATCTCTTTAAAACCAAATTGGATGGAAAAGGTAAGCTGGAGCAGGTTACACCATCTGTTTTACCGGGCACCCACAATTACGACATTTCACCTAATGCGGCTTTTGCCCGCCATTCTTATAACAGTTCGGTTGTTAGATTCATTACAGAATGGATGAACTTTACTACCGGAAATCCATTTACAATGGATGGAAGCATTACTTCGCAACTGGCGAAACAATCAGTATCGAAAAACAAGGTTGAGTTTTTTAAAGTAACGACCGAAGATGGAATTGAAATGGATGGGTGGATGAAAAAGCCGGATAACTTTAATCCAGATAAAAAGTATCCCGTTTTATTTTATGTATATGGTGAGCCTGCAGGTGCAACAGCGCTGGATGTTGACGGTGCCGGCACAAATCATTTATATGACGGCGATATGGCTAAAGATGGTTATATCTATATTTCAATGGATAATAGAGGTGCACCTGTTCCGAAAGGGAGCGCCTGGCGTAAAAGCATCTATAAAAATATTGGTGTAATTAATATCCGCGATCAGGCAATGGCCGCTAAAAAATTATTGGCTACCCATGCGTATATGGATAAAGACCGTGTAGCGGTTTGGGGATGGAGCGGAGGCGGCTCTTCTACATTAAACCTGATGTTCCAATATCCTGAAATTTATAAAACAGGTATTGCTATTGCGGCGGTTGGTAATCAGTTAACCTATGATAATGTTTATCAGGAACGTTATATGGGTACACCTTTTCCGAGCAAAGAGGCATACATTAAAGGTTCGCCAATTACACATGCTAAAAACCTAAAAGGCAATTTGTTGTATATCCATGGCACGGGCGACGATAATGTGCATTATCAAAATGCCGAAATGCTGATTAATGAGTTAATTAAAAACGGAAAGGTTTTTCAACTGATGAGCTATCCAAACCGTACTCACAGCATTTCTGAAGGTGAAGGTACCAGCAAACACTTATCTTTAACCTACACTAAGTTTTTAAAAGAAAATTGCCCTCCGGGAGCAAGATAGAAATTTAGAAGCAGCTTTCGGGCTGCTTTTTTTATGCAATAAACATTTGAATCAGCATGGCCGTTACAATGGCGATACCAAAGCTTAACAAAGTTCCAATCAGTACATATTCGGTTAATTTGAGATCGTGTTTTTCTTTTAAATCACCGAACCGGAATATGGATTTCGCTGCAAGTAAAAAACCAACGGCCTCAAAATGGTTGGTAAGAATAAACAGAAAAATCAAAGTCCTTTCCAATATCCCGATGTATTTGCCCGCGTTCTCCAAAGATTTAGGGCTGTCAGGCTGGTTATCAGGAATCCATTTAGCAATAATCACTTTCATGATAATTGATGTAGGGAGGGTTAAAAATAAGGCGCCTGAAATAAGTAGCCAGGTGTGCGGATTGTTTAAAAAAACAATATTTAAACTTCCATTATAGAAAAGATGCCATACAGCTACAATCGAGCTGAAATGCAAAACCTGATCAACAAAAAACAGTATCCGTGCATTTTTTTGGGTTTGAAAGATGGATTTTAGCGCATCAATAATCAAATGGATTACACCTATTGTTAATGCCGTTTTCCAAACATCAAAGCTCAAAAAAACAATAAATATCAAAGCCACATGGATCATTACATGCAAATAGAGCTTGCCTGACTTTAATTTTTTCCTTTCCTTATCTTTTACCCAGGCATTAGGCTGCAAAAAGAAATCCCCGATTAAATGGGCAAGAATAAGTTTGATTAAATAGATGTCCATTATTTTAAAATCATTTGCTTCAATTTTTTACGGTAAATCCTGTCCATTTCCATGATTTCGCTGTAATGTGCGCGTTTTAATGCTTCACTAACCGATGATTGCGTCCGGCCTGAAATAGCGGCCAGTTCGCTCTGCAATAAATCGTTATTTTCCAGGGCCATTTTTACCATTTCGGCAGCTACAACACCCCAACTATCCATCGCAATCAACGATAACTTGATTAAAACATTAATTTCCTCGTCAAAATCAGCAGAATCTGTTTTAACTGCTAAATTAACCTTAGCCTGTTTTAAACTGTCAAAAGCCGCTCCTGAATACACAAAAGCATCTCCACTGGATTCTGAAAGTTTTTTACGTTTAGTTTTTATTGCTCCAATTCCGATTCCCATTCGTACATCTGCAGGTTTATTTACCTTGATGCAGGCTTTTAAATAGGCCGCGGTTTTGATGGCATTTTCTGGTCCTACTTCTAACTGAAAGCTATCTCCCCGATAAATTTCCCACTTACCACTATGATCAGAGACTGCTTTTAAGCCCGTTTTCAGGTCCGATAACCAGCTGTCTTTAATTTTTCTTGAGCCTATAATATCACCTGTTATAATACAAATCATATTACAATATCGAACTTATTATTCATATTTTAAAATAATATCGGGTATTTAGCCGATATTTCAAATTATCGGGTATTTAGCCGATATTTAAAATTATCGGGTATTTAGCCGATAATCATCCAAAACTAATCATTGGTTTTATTGTTAAGTAGCTATGGCATTAATAGAATTTACCAAAAGAGGAATTTACTGTAAGCAGGGTGATTTTTATGTAGACCCCTGGTGGCCTGTAGATTATGCAGTAACTACACACGGCCATAGCGATCATGTTCGTTTCGGAAATAAATACTACCTCTGCCATACGTTAACCAAACCCATCATCAAACGCAGGATCAGTGAAGATTTAAACGTAGAAACACTGGAGTATGGAGAAAGCATTACCCGTAATGGCGTAAATATTTCTTTTTTTCCGGCCGGACATATTATTGGCTCTGCACAGGTGCGATTGGAATATAAAGGTGAAATTTGCGTCATCTCTGGTGATTATAAAATTGAAGATGATGGCATCACCACACCATTCGAGGCTGTAAAATGTCATTCTTTTGTTTCAGAAAGCACTTTTGGTCTGCCGGTTTACAAATGGCAAAAACAGGAAATTGTTTTCAACGGAATAAGGAACTGGGTTAATGATAACATCAATCAACAGAAAACAAGTGTATTAATTGCCTATAGTTTGGGCAAAGCGCAGCGTTTAATTAAAAACCTGGCCGGCAATACCCCTATTTATGTACATAACAGCATTGCCAACCTTAATGAAGTGATTATAGAAGCTGGTGTAAAGCTTCCCAAAACCATTAGGATTACTCCTGAAACCACAAAAGACGAGTTACAGAAAGGAATTGTAATTGTACCGCCCGCCATGCGCGATAGCCGCTGGATCAAAAATTTATCCCACCCGGTTACCGGTATATGTTCTGGCTGGATGCAGGTACGGGCACACCGCCGCTGGCAAAGTGCTGATGCCGGTTTTGCGCTGAGCGACCATGCAGACTGGCTTGGCTTAATGGAAGCCATTACTGCAACAGGTGCCGAAAAAGTATATGTCACACACGGTTTTACAGCCGCTTTTAGCCGCTTTTTAAATGATGAGGGAATAGAAGCAGCAGAAGTTTTAACCAGGTTTGGCCAGGAAGATGATGAAGAAAACAAAGTTGATTTAGCCGGGCAGAACGAAAATAAACAACCATGAAACGCTTTGCAAAACTGATCCAGCAGCTCGAACTGAGCAATAAAACCAACGATAAAATCGCGGCCCTGGTTGATTATTTTAACTATGCCGACGATAAAGATAAAGTATGGGTAATAGCCTTATTTACGGGTAAGAAACCTAAAAGACCAATTAAATCAGCCTTGTTGAAATACTGGGCGATAGACATTACCCAAACACCAGAATGGTTATTTGCTGAAAGCTATGCTAATGTTGGCGATTTAAGCGAAACCATTGCCTTACTATTGCCCCCTGCTGAGAATACCTCTGACTTTCAACTACATAAATGGGTTGAAGATTTGCACGATTTAGAAGGTAAAGATGATGAAACCAAAAAAGATTTTATTTTAAGTGCCTGGAATAAACTCGAAACGCAGGAACGTTTTATCTTTAACAAATTGATTTCGGGTAATTTCAGGATTGGTGTGTCCAATAAAATGCTGGTGAATGCTTTGGCCAAACAAAGCAGCTTAGATAGCGCTCAGATTATGCACAGTATTATGGGAAAATGGAACCCTTATGAAATTACCTTTCATGAGCTGATTAATGGCATCCATGTAAATACAGATAATTCCTGGCCTTACCCCTTTTGCCTGGCATATGCACTGGAGCAAGAGCCCGAAAAACTAGGCGATATTGCTGAATGGCAGGCCGAATGGAAATGGGATGGTATCCGCGGGCAGATTGTAAAGCGCAATGGAGAACTTTTTATCTGGAGCCGTGGAGAAGAACTGGTTACAGAACAGTTTCCCGAATTGCATTTTATGATCGATGTTCTGCCTGATGGTGTAGTTTTAGACGGCGAAATACTGGCAGTACAAGATAAACAGGTTTTATCATTTAGCACATTACAACAGCGTTTAAACCGGAAAACGATTAGTAAAAAACAACTGGACGATGCGCCCATCGGATTTTTTGTTTATGATATTTTAGAATATAGAGCTAAGGATTTCAGGGAAGAACCTTTAAGCATAAGGCGTAATACATTAGAAAAGCTGATCGGTGGTTTAGACGAAAGTCCGGTGATGATATCTCCTGTGATCAATTGCAGCTCGTGGGAGGAGCTGGCAGATTTAAGACAAACCTCGCGTTCCATTAACAGTGAAGGCATTATGCTTAAAAAATTAAATTCTCACTATCACAGCGGAAGAAAACGTGGCGATTGGTGGAAATGGAAAATTAACCCCTATACCGTTGATGCAGTAATGATTTATGCGCAAAAAGGAAGTGGAAGAAGGGCTAATTTTTTTACTGATTATACCTTTGCCGTTCGTGACGGCGAAAATTTGGTGACGATTGCCAAAGCTTACTCCGGCTTAACAGATAAAGAAATTAAAGAAGTAAATGCTTTTGTAAACCGTAATGCAATTGAAAAATTCGGTCCGGTACGCACCGTAAAACCCGAACTGGTTTTTGAAATTGCGTTTGAGGGAATTGCAGAAAGCAAACGACATAAGGCAGGTTTAGCTTTACGTTTTCCACGTATATTGCGGTGGCGAAAAGATAAAAAAGCTGATGAGATTAATACTTTGGAGGATTTGAGGCAGCTATTGCAATCAACACTTTAGCGTCTCCATGGTCTGTGTCACCACAGACCATTACATCAACTTGAAGATTCCGGTCTTTGGGATATAAACAGATGAGAAAGATTTAATTTGGACGACTGGCCTGACAATGTTAAACCCGACAGAAGCGGCACCCTTTTTTGCTTAATATAATTAATGTTACAATAAAGAATTGCAAAAAAGGTAAAGCATATGGCGGGACTGTTGTTACAGAAGAACCACTGTTATTGCTTTTCAAAACGAACAAGAGAACCTGAAATTATCAATATAAAACCTACAAGGAAAGACATTAAGAATGGACCAAACCAAAACCAAAGGTTATAAAAAGATAAAAGCCTGGTTAAAGGCAAATAAACGCAGGCCTTTTCAATTTCAGGAAGATGCCTGGCAGTATTATCTTAATGGCTATAGCGGTTTGGTTAACGCGCCTACTGGTTTTGGAAAAACATTTTCACTTTTTTTGGCGGTAGTAATTGAAGCTTTAAATGCTTCAGCAACCCATAATAAAAAAGCAAAAGACCGTTTACAATTGATCTGGATTACCCCACTCCGTTCTTTAGCCAAAGATATTGCGAGGGCAATGCGCGAAACTTTACTGGAACTGGAATTGGATTGGCACGTTGGTGTACGAAATGGCGATACTTCGCAGGCAGAAAAAGTACAACAGAAAAAATCGATGCCCGAAATTCTGTTGATAACCCCGGAAAGCCTGCACCTGTTGCTGGCACAAAAAGGCTCATCAACACTGTTCCGTAATCTTAAATGCATTGTGGCGGATGAATGGCACGAACTTTTGGGCAGCAAACGGGGCGTACTGGTTGAGTTAGCCGTTTCCCGTATTAAAGGTTTACAAAAGCTGGAAAAAAACCAATTCTTGAGGATTTGGGGAATTTCAGCAACCATTGGAAATATTGAGGAGGCTTTAGATGTATTGACGCCGGATTTAGCAGCCAAAAGAGTGATTGTTAAGGCCGATCTGGAAAAGAAAATCCAGATTAAATCCATTCTGCCTGATGATATCGATACATTGCCCTGGGCGGGGCATTTGGGTTTAAAGCTTGCCTATAAGCTCTTACCCATTATAGAGAAAAGTAAAACGACGTTAATTTTCATCAATACCCGCGGACAATCGGAAATGTGGTACCAGCATTTGCTGAACATTGAACCCGAACTTGCAGGACGCATTGCCATACATCATGGATCGATAGATTTTGAACTCCGCAACTGGATTGAGGATGCACTACATACGGGACAGCTCAAAGCTGTTATTGCTACTTCATCATTAGATCTGGGCGTAGATTTTAAGCCCGTTGATACAGTGGTTCAGGTAGGATCGCCAAAAGGTGTTGCCAGGTTTTTGCAAAGAGCAGGACGCTCCGGTCACTCCCCTCATGAAATTTCCAAAATATATTTTTTACCAACACACGCGTTAGAGCTGGTTGAGGCGGCAGCGATTAAAGAAGCTGCCAAAACAAACAATATAGAGAGCCGTGAACCCTTTATTATGGTATTTGATACCTTGATCCAATATTTGGTTACGCTGGCCATAGGCGATGGATTTGATGATAAAATTATTTACGAAGAGATTAAGAATACCCATGCCTTTAAACTTATATTACCTGAAGAATGGGCCTGGGTAATGCAGTTTATTACTTCAGGAGGAGATAGTTTAAGTGCCTATACCGAATTCAAAAAAGTAATTAAAGATGAAGACGGACTTTGGAAAGTAAAGAGCAGACAACTGGCCATGCGGCATAGGTTACATATCGGAACCATTGTAAGTGACGCGATGTTGAAAGTGAAATTCATTTCTGGCGGTTATATCGGCATGGTAGAAGAATATTTTGTAACCCGGTTAAAAGCCGGAGATAATTTCCGCCTAGCCGGAAGGGTTCTGGAGTTTGTTCAGGTGAAAGACATGACCGTTGTTGTGCGGGTGAGTAAACAGAAAAATGCTATTTCTCCAAGCTGGAATGGTGGTCGCTTACCCCTATCTTCCAATTTAGGATCAGTTTTAAGAAAAAAATATAATGAAGCCCTGGACAAAACCCATCAGGATGAGGAATTAGACACAGTCTATCCACTATTCTTATTACAGGAAAAACGTTCCCATGTTCCCAAAAACGACGAGTTACTGATAGAGCTTATTAACAATAAAGAAGATTTTCACCTCTTTGCCTACCCTTTTGAGGGGCGATTGGTACATGAAGTTTTGGCGGCCCTGGTGGCTTATCGCCTGAGTAAACTATTGCCTATCAGTTTTTCTATTGCCATGAACGATTATGGTTTTGAACTTTTAAGTGAAACAGAAATCCCTATGGACGAATCGATTGCCTACGAAGTTTTTTCACCTAAAAATTTAACTGAAGATATTACACAAAGTATCAATTCAACTGAAATGGCAAGAAGGAAATTCAGAGATATTGCCTGCATCTCCGGACTCGTTTTTCAGGGCTATCCTGGCAAATATGTCGCCAATAAACACCTCCAGTCATCTGCTGGTCTGTTTTTTAATGTTTTTAGCGATTATGACAAACATAATTTACTTTTGCGACAGGCATACGATGAGGTTTTTTACCAACAACTGGAAGAACCCAGATTGGCAGCCGCTTTAGAAAGAATTCAAAATGGAGCAATTATTATCACCAATCCAAAAAGTTTCACACCACTGTCTTTTCCTATTAAAGTGGACAGTTTACGCGAAAACATGAGTTCTGAAGAGTTAGAGCAACGGATTGCCAGAATGAAAGCCGAAGCAGAGAGAATTAGATAAAACATTTTCTTGTAACCTGTCTAAAATTAAAAGATCCTTCGACAGGCTCAGGATGACAATAGCGTAAATAAATGACCATTATAAGCCAGGGTGAAGAGTTGATTTTAGATAAAGAAAGGGCTTTGTTCTTACCCAAACATCAGCTTTTAGCAATAAGCGATTTACATTTGGGCAAATCTGCCCATTTTCGTCAGGCCGGTTTGCAAGTGCCGGCAACCATTGCCCAGACAGATTTACAACGTTTAAGCTGGTTAATTAAGCAATATCAGCCTGAAACATTGCTGATCAATGGTGATATGTTTCACCATGGTTTAAATACAGACATTGAAGAGTTTTCTGTTTGGAGAAAGCAATACCAGGAACTTAATTTTTTATTGGTAAAAGGAAATCACGACAGGCTTTCGAACGCGAATTATGCGGAAATGGGCATCGAAATACATGAACCCAGTTTTTGTTTGGGGCCGTTTTGTTTTATTCATGATGCTCCACAATGTACCGAAGATGAATTATACCCCATTAGCGGACACATACATCCAGGGGTTACCATAGTCGGGAAAGCAAAGCAAAGGTTAAAATTCCCTTGCTTTTATTTTGGAAAGGAATACGCCGTTTTACCTGCATTCAGTTTATTTACCGGACTCTATAATATCTATCCTAAAACAAGCGAGCGTATATTTGCAGTCACGCCAAAAAATGTATTGGAAGTTTAAGCATGGGCTTCAATCACCTGTTTCAGTTGCGACGCCTGCAGTACACCGCTTTGCCTCCATACCTGCTTTCCTTTTTTAAACAAAATTAAGGTAGGAACGCTCTGAACATTGAACGATGAAGCCGCTGGCTGATTTTTATCGATATCTACTTTAATAATCGATACCGAGTCGCCTACCTGAGATTTCAATTGTTCCAGGATCGGTTTCATCATTTTGCATGGACCGCACCACTCCGCGAAAAAGTCGACCAGCACTGGTTTATCACCGTTAATTAAATCTGAAAACTTAGACATGATAATTATATTTACTAAGAAAACAAAGGTTAGCTGGATTGGTTTTTATGAGATCTTGCTACTTCTATTGACTCACTCAATATTTTGATAATTAGTTCTGCATCTTCCTGATTGATCCAGTCTACTGCAGTAATTTTAGAAGAACCATCATTAAAGATGATTGATTTTGTATTGGTTGAGAATAAGTAATTGGGTATCGTAAAATATCTGGTGCTTTCGATATCTTTATTCAATATCATTAAATCAGTTATTCCCGTTAAACTAATATATTTTGAGGAAGAAATAAAATCAAATTTCTTTTTAATGATGAGTTTGTTGTTTTGAATACTTAAAATAGTCTTGCCAAATACTTCCCAAAGCCATGTTTTAATAAAGAACAGCCCTATTGCAGTCCATCCTTAAGAACCAAATACTTAATGAGCTTATGGCTTTTAGATTAGCAAGGATTATGATCGAAAAAAAAAGTTCAACAGCTAGCCATACCAACAAAAATGGTGCAAAAGCAATAATAAAGAACCAATTTTTAGTTGAGGAGATTACAAATTCTTTTTTATCATTATTCTCAGCAAAACTGATTCTTTTCATTAATTATACCAGTTTAAAACTAATAGAATTAAGCAGTTACAGGCAGTTCTGCGGCTAAGGCGGCAACCCAATTATCAAATAAAGCCTTTTCAATTTTAATGACCTCAGCTGCATGGTTTTCCCAATCATCAGAAAAACTAACCAGTTGGTTCATCATTTCCTCCAAGTGCCCTTCTTCTTCTAGGATAATTGACTTTACGTTTACCTTACTTTTTGCTTCATCTAAAACCGCCTGATAAATTGGATACAACTCATCTGCACGAACTTCAATGGCATAGGTAACAAATAAGTAAGCAGCAAATTTTAAATCATAACCAGAAAGATTAAATACAGCTTTTAAATAACGACAAACAGCAATATCTAAAGCATGTAAATAATATTTGGTATGATTTGGCGATAACAGCTCGGCGTTGGTATAAGTTTTACAAAGAGCCTCATCAAGCTTCGAAATCTGCTTTTTTAAATAGTAAGCATGACGGTGTTCTTCTGCAGCATGTTTAAGAATAATGAGGTTTACATTTTCTTTATGTTCTGAAGCGGAGATCTTCTTCGCACCTGCATTTTCCATATAAGATAATGTATTTAACCATTTGGCATGCAACACATTATCTGAAACTATTGATTTTAAATTTGAAGCTAACATTATTGATTGTTTAACTACTAGGTTGTTCTAATTTTGTGAATTACACCAATTGAAAAGCCGTTAATTGAAACCTGCGAAATGATTAAATTTCCCTGTTTAGATCCCAGCTTTCTAAATAATCTGCCACCCTACGCACAAACATTCCTCCTAACGAACCATCTACAACCCTGTGATCATATGATAGCGACAAGAACATCATGTGCCTGATCGCAATTACGTCACCATGCTCGGTTTCCAATACGGCAGGTTTCTTTTTGATCGCACCTACCGCCAAAATAGCGACTTGGGGTTGGTTAATAATCGGCGTCCCCATCACATTCCCAAAACTACCTACATTGGTTAAGGTAAAAGTTCCGCCTTGCGTTTCGTCAGGTTTTAACTTTGAATTTCTTGCTCTTGCAGCCAGATCGTTAACAGCCTTGGTTAAGCCTACCAGGTTTAGCTGATCAGCGTTTTTAATTACCGGAACAATTAAGTTGCCACTTGGTAAAGCCGCGGCCATACCAATATTGATATTCCCTTTTTTGATGATCTGGTTCCCATTAACCGAAACATTGATCATCGGGAAATCTTTAATAGCTTTGGCAACCGCCTCCACAAATATTGGGGTAAACGTTATTTTTTCATTTTCACGTTTCTCGAAATTGTTTTTGACTTTATTGCGCCACAATACCATGTTGGTTACATCTGCCTCTACAAAAGAAGTAACATGCGGTGATGTTGCTTTACTCATTACCATATGATCGGAAATGAGCTTGCGCATCCTATCCATCTCGATAACTTCATCTGCACCATTAACACTTGTGGTAGAAGGTTTATTTACAGATGGAGTTTGTGGGGACTGATCATTTTTTTGAAGTACAACTTCGTTAACCGGTGGAGCAGGTGGAGTTAATACCACTGTAGCCGTTTTTGTGGTGCCACTATTTTTCCGGGCAATATAATCCAATAAGTCATCTTTATTTAAACGTCCGTCAACACCAGAACCTTTTATGGCATCTAATTCAGCCAATGAAATATTCTCCTGGGCTGCAATGCTCTTAACCAAAGGAGAATAAAAGCGATCGGATGAACTAAAGTCGGTTGTGTTTACCGCATGATCCTCATCAGGCAACTGTTCAATTCCAGGTATAGCAGCGATCTTTTCTTCTGCCACTGGCTCTTCTGCAACAGGCGCTTCAACTTCAGGAGCGTCGCCACCTTCCGTTTCGATAATGGCAATTACATCCCCTACCTGGGCAACTTCATCTTCAGCAAATAATTGTTTTACCAATTTACCGGCAACCGGCGACGGCACCTCAGAATCTACCTTATCAGTAGCGATTTCTAAAATGGTATCGTCTAATTCAATAACATCACCAGGTTGTTTTACCCATTTAATCACCGTTGCTTCTGCAACACTTTCACCCATTTTTGGTAACAGTAGTTCGTATTGAGCCATATTAAATTACAGTATTATATATTGGTAACGCGACAAAAATACAGTTTTTATTCTTTCTAAACTGTTTCTTTAAGGAGATTTAATAACATCGCTAACGCCGAAGCGGCAGAACGTTCGATGTTTTGAATCCGTTTGTTACTGAAATTAAACACCTTAGCGACCGTTTTGTGTTTTGAAGAAACTGCAATCCAAACCGTACCAACCGGTTTTTCTTCTGTCCCACCATCCGGACCCGCAATACCACTTACTGCAAGTGCATAATCCGTTTTGAAATGTTTAATTGCTCCTTCCGCCATTTCAGTTACGGTTTCTTCGCTTACTGCACCGAAAGTGTTTAAAGTGCTTTCTTTTACACCCAGAATGGATTCCTTAAGTTCGTAAGCGTATGCTACAGCCCCGCCCCAATAAACTGATGAAGATCCGGGATGCTGCGTAATTAAATGTGCAATATATCCGCCAGTACAGCTTTCAGCCGTTGATAAAGTGACCCCTTTACTTTTCATCAGATCCAGAATCGCTTTTTCCATTGGAATATCTTCATCCGTTACCACAAACTTATTCACTTTAGAAATGATCTGCCTGGCGTAATTCTCAACTTCTTTATTCAATTCTGCTTCGCTATGGCCTTTGGCCGATAAGCGTAAGCGAACTTGTCCCAATTTTGGCAGATATGCGAGTTTGATATGTGTCGGCAGGTTATCCTCTATTTCTTCAATCTCTTTGGCCAGAAATGATTCTCCGATATTTGCCGTAAGAATAGTTTTATGTACAATAAACGGCAGCTTAAATCGCTTTGTAATCCTTGGAAGAATCTCGTCATCCATAAGATACATCATCTCATAAGGTACGCCCGGCATTGATACAAAAATCGTATTATTTTGTTCAAACCACATACAGGGTGCAGTACCATTTTTATTGACAATAACGTCACAACCATCAGGGACATCGGCTTGCTGTATATTGATATCCAATAACGGGCGCTTATATTTTTCGAAAATCTGACGGACCATTTCCAATGCAGCGGGGTCATTGCGGAAGCCCATATTAAAATACTTTGCCAAAGTCTTTTTAGTAATATCATCTTTGGTCGGTCCCAGGCCACCGGTAATTAATATCAGATCTGCGCGTTTCTCAGCAAGTTCGAGTGCTTCTAAAATATGCTGTTCGTCATCAGAAACTGAGGTAATCTGCTTAACGGCAACCCCAATTAAATTTAACTGTTTAGCCATCCATGCAGAATTGGTATCAACGATCTGGCCAATGAGTATCTCATCGCCAATGGTAATAATTTCGGCTAGCATAAATTTATCGGTATGTGTTGTAAAAACCCTGTCTTTTGCTCAATTTTAAGTCCTGTAATATAGATGCCTTAACCTTTATGGTTACGGAATAACTTTTATAAGCACCATACGGAACCCAGTTTACACTCATATCCCAGCAATGTAAGTCGCGGTAAATAGCCAAATTCATAGGCGTTAAACCGTTGTTCTTAAAATCGTATCCTGAATTAAAGGTAATCTTCCATTTTGGTGTTAAATTAACATCACCATTAAAGTTTAATGTATTCGAAACGGTATTAATGTTTCCATCATTTGAATATTGAAAACTGTAGGAGAATGAGAAATTCCAGGGAATGTTAAAATCAACGAATGCATTCGGATCGCGGCTGATCGCGGCTAACTGTTCAGACTGTATATCTGTTAGTCCCTTCTTGTTGGCCGCCGCCCCTAACTTGTCATTAGCCTCATTTTTACGTTTCAAAGCCTCCGGATTTAAACTGTAGTCGAATGAGAAACCAAAATTGGCCAGGCGCGGCAAAAATTTACCACTTTGCCAGAAATAACGATCTTGTCTGATCCGGCGTGTAGAACCTGGTATGGTATCGGCCGCTAGCGAATATGGATCTAATGTTCCGTTATAGTTTATCCCTAATTTATCGGTGAACTGAGACCGTCCGCTAAAACCAATTGTAGACAACTTATAAGATGTAGCCAGGAAATTATACGAGCCACTGAAACTCAAACCTTGAATGATCGGAATTTTTTTAGACCCTGTTCCGGTTGTATCATTCTTATTCCTCACCTTTAATTCTACCGTATTATCCAGGCCAAAACCGATAGATGCATTAGGACCGCCAAACGAGCCTTGCTGCGCCATGCCATCAAAAATAGAATACTTTAAAGGCTGTCCACTGGTATAAATCTGATTTCCATTCTGATCTATTGCCGGTCGGAAAGGTCCGGCACCTGCTTTTGTAAAATCTGGTGAATAAGAAAAAGATACGTTTGGCGTCATTACATGACGCAATGCCTGAATCTTACCTGCAGGATTAAAATCCCTTCTGCCATATATTTTCGTCGACATACTTGTTGATAAGCTATAACTACCGGCTCTTTTAAAACCACTAACGGTATCTTCCCTAAAAGAAAAAGTATTATCGGCAAAACTCGTATATCTTCTGTTCACACTCTGAAAATTCCATACCTCGTTATAGGTGCCGCCCAAACTAAAATTAAGGTATTTAAGGGCCGTAAACGACATATTTAACGGTATACTGTGCGCAAAACCACTTCTTAGCCGTTTTAAACCATCATTTTGAAACAGCAAACTATCAAAAGTGTCGATGCGGTTTGTTCCTTGTAAACTATAACCCACTGTAATTTTTTGATACCATTTTTGTTCGCCGACAGCGCTTTTAGAACTAAACGGATTAAAAGTAGGCACGTTAAAGGTCATTTCCGGCAGTCTGAGTGATATCGCCCTGGTACTTAAGGTTTGATCACTTGATGCAGCCAAAGAGAAATTCATACCGTTTGAATAGGCCTTTGCATAACTGATGCTACTACTTGTTGAGTTAGTAGCGATGGTATTAATATCATAAGTAGTCCCGGCTGCTGTATTTCTATAATATCCCTTTCTTCCTGTTGAAACGAGTCTTACACTTGCGCTAAACGTTGTACCTGGGTTAGCATTGGCATTTTGACTGTGGCTCCAGTTAATACTGAAGTTTTTGGTCGGATTGTTAAATGCATCAGTCCCTTCCAAACCATCTTTAAAGCTAGCGTAGGCAAGGTTAATATTACCGTTAAACTTATATCTTTTGGTATAGTTACTGAGTAAACTTGTTTCATAAGAACCGTTGGTATAAATAGAACCGAGAAGTTTAGCATCCCAATAATCATTTAATCCGAGATAATACCCCCCGTTTTGCAAGAAAAAGCCCCTCGTTGCGTCTTCACCCGGTGTAGGCAGGATAACACCCGACGTTCGCTTATTCGGTTTAGGAAAAAATGCAAATGGCAAACCTAAAAAGGTGGGGACATCTTCAATAATCATGTAAACCGGACCGGTAATGATCTGCTTCTCTGTTACTACCCCTTTAGAAATCATCAACCCAAAATGCGGATGAGGAAGGTTACAGGTACTGTACATCACGTTTTTAACGTGTAGTTCATCATCTATTTGTTTTTTACTTTGCCCACCGGAGAAAAAGCCGCCCTCCTGTTCAGAAAAAACGCCATATACTTTGGCCCGGGTTGTTTCTGAATTGTAAAAAATAGAATCGGCAATCGCAGTGCCTTCAGCACCGGATTTAAAGATAGGTTTTCCGGTATACCTACCGGTTTTTGGATCTTTAACACCACGGGCATAAATAGAATTTTGCTTTTTATCATATTTGATATAAGCCGCGTCCAGCTCAAAATCACCATATACCACCCTTGCGTTCCCATACAAATAGACAATGCTTTTGTCAGCACTCATTTTAACGGAATCTTCGGCTTTGTATTCAACCTTCTGGTCGATACTACTATTATTTTTACCTGTCTTTTTAACTGAATCTTTTTTGACAGTGTCTTGCTGAACGATCTGTTGCAATGAAAAACGAGAAAATGCGTTAGCTTTACTAACAACATGTGTTAATAAAATGACAGATATTAGAAAAATAGAGCTCTTGAGGGGTTTCAAATTCGTATTTGAATGTTATTTTTGCACAAATGTTTAATCAAAAACGTTCAAAATTAGTGAAAAATATACCATTGATGTATCTTAAATCCATTTTAACCATTATTATTTATCTGACGCTATCAAATTTAACTGATAATCAAGTGCTTGCACAGGGTTATAAAATTAAAACAATTGTGATAGATGCCGGTCACGGTGGTAAAGACGGTGCAACTCACGGGGTGTATTCAAAGGAAAAAGATGTGGCGCTTAAAACCGCGTTAAACCTTGGTCGTGCTCTTCAGGATAGCTTAAAAGATATAAAAGTGATTTATACCCGTGAGACTGATGTGTTTATTCCGCTTTATGAGCGGATCAACATTGCAAATAATGCAAAAGCAGATTTATTTATTTCCATTCACTTAAATGATATGCCGGTTAGGGTATCCAGAGTGGTAGATTATTATAAAAAAGTGAGAGGCAGAAAAGTACCGGTTTACCGTACGGTTACCTCTAAAAGTACTTCAACCAGGGGAACTGAAACTTTTGTGTCCGGGACGGGCCGTTTAGGGGAGCAGGATGAAGTGATAAAACGGGAAAATGCATCGATGTTTCTGGAAGAGAATTACCAGAAAAACTATGAGGGATTTATCGCGAATACCCCTGAGAGTGACATTATGTTATCCTTAATGAAACAAACCAACAGAGAAAGAAGTTTAAAGTTTGCATCATTGCTCCAACAGGAATATGTAAATGCCGGACGCATCAACAGAGGGGTACAGGAAAAAAGCCTTGCGGTATTGGCACGTGCAGCAATGCCAGCAGTATTAACTGAGATAGGTTTTGTGAGTAACCCTGAAGAAGAAGATTACATGAATTCTCCTGAGGGACAAAATGAAATTGTAAGTGGAATTGTTAAAGCAATTAAAAATTATAAACGTATAGCCGAAACATCATTTTAATAACCTGCCTGCATGAAGTTTAAACTGCTGATCACAATCATCTTATTTTCGTTACTGGCTGTTCAAAAAGCACCCGCTCAGGGCTATAAGATCAAAACAATTGTTATTGACCCCGGTCATGGCGGAAGAAAACCCGGCGCATCAGGTAGTTTTTCGAAAGAAAAAGATATAGCCCTGAAAGTAGCGTTAAAATTAGGGGCGTTATTAAACGACGAAATGCCTGAAATTAAAGTCATTTTTACGCGCAAAACCGATGTAGATGTTGATTTATACAAACGTGCAGAAATAGCTAATGAAGCCAATGCAGATCTTTTTATATCCATCCACTGTAATTCGATGCCACCAGGCAACAAACATATCAAAGGGGTAGAAACACTTGTGGCGGGCTCTCACCGGTTAAAGGAACAAGATGCAGCCATCAGGGAAAATGCCGATATTAAATTGGAGAAGAATTACAAAAGTAAGTACGATGGTTATGATCCCAGTAACCCCAGCAGTTTTATTCTTTTTTCGCTTTTAAAAAATACCTTTAGAGACAAAAGCATTAAATTTGCTAAATTAATACAGAACAGTTACATCAAAAGGGACGAACGAATGAGCCGTGGGGTTAAAGAACAGGGAGTTTTAGTATTGCAACGCTGTGGCATGCCTGCCGTTTTAACAGAAGTAGGCTTTATTTCAAATACCGAGGAAGAAAAATACATTAACTCACAAAACGGGCAGAATGAGATTGCCAGTTCTATTTTAGAAGCCATAAAAACATACAAAAAAAATATTGAGGTTAAATAACTGGCATTATAAGTGATAGTTATCTTAACTTTGGAAAAATATAAAACAGATACCAAACAAATAGTGCCGCCTTTGTGTATTTATAGGGTTTGGTACAATAAAACATTTACGCTCTTGCAAGTGAAGAAGCGATACATCAACACTTGTAACCATTAAATAAAACACTCATGAAGATTAAGAACGAAACCAAAGTCGGTATTTTAGCTGCATTTGCCATTGCTTTATTGATAATTGGATATAACTTTTTAAAAGGAAATTCAATTTTCTCAAATGAAACCACATTATTTGCAAAATACACAAGGGTTGATGGTTTAACGGTATCAAAACCTGTACTTATTAATGGTTATCAGATTGGCCGGGTAGCTAAACTGGAACTACAGGGAGATGGTAGCATTATTGCCACCTTAAGCATCAATAGCAAGTATGAAATTCCTGAAAATAGTATTGCCCGTTTAGAAGGTACGGATTTGTTGGGAAGCAAAGCTATTGTAATGTCGTTAGGTGACTCGAAAAAAATGGCCGAAGACGGATACACTTTAAATGCCAATGTTGAAAAAGGCCTGATGGAACAGGTTCAACCGGTTCAAAAGAAAGCGGAGTTAATTATTGGTAAGATGGACTCTATTTTAAGTAGTGTGAATTCTATCCTAAATCCTAACTTCCAAAAAAATGTTGATAGAAGCTTTAATAGCATAGCAGGTACATTAGCATCTTTAGAAACAACTTCTAAAAAAGTTGATGGTTTGGTTGGTTCGGAAAGCGCCCGTATTGAAGCCATCTTCAAAAACGTTGAAGGTATTACGGCCAACTTAAATAACAACAATCAAAAAATAAGTGATATCCTAACGAACATCAATACGGTTACTGATAAGTTTGCAGCAGCTAACTTTAAACAAACTTTAGATAATGCAAATAATGCAATTGCTGATTTACAAAGCGTAATATCAGGAATTAAAAGTGGAAAAGGCAGTTTAGGCTTGTTATTGAATGACGATAAAATGTATCAGAATTTAAATAATGCTTCAAAAAATCTGGATGAACTGATGATCGACTTAAAAGCTAACCCTAAACGTTATGTTCACTTCTCTGTATTTGGTGGTGGTAATAAAAAAGATAAGTAAATTTAACTTTATAATTCAGGAAGCCTTGCAGTGTAAATTGCGAGGCTTTTTTGTAGTTTAAATAAATTACAATTTACTCTTTTTGCCACAGCGTGCACCAAGAATAAACACAGCGTACAAGCGAAGCGGAATGCTTATCTGTCATCCTGAACGCAGTGAAGGATCTTAAAAAACTGAAATAGAGGTTAATACATAGTTCCTATTTTTTAATTGAGAATAAACACAGCGTAAACTGAGAGGTATTGAAATAGTGTATTTTTTAACCTCAAAGCGCGCAAAGATAAGTCGCAAAGACCGCAACTTTAAAATGATGGCAGCACATAAGAATCTATAAATTTATGAATCTGGATAATCCAGCCGGGAAGTTCATGATAAATTTAGCATGACAGCCCCGATATAACCTCTGCGTTACCCGGTGCCTCCCTCTTTGTACGCTGTGGTTGAAAAATGCTTACAGCTGAAAAGTCCTGCCCTCAACAGCTAGTTCTGTATTTTCAAAAACAGATTGCGCTTCTTCAAAAAGCATTTGCAAAGTTTTATAACGTGAAGAAAAATGCCCGATGAGTAATTTCTTGGCTCCTGTAATTTTAGCAACCTCTCCTGCCTGTAACGCAGTTGTGTGATGCGTTTCTTTAGCCCTTTCCAATAAATCGTGCATAAAAGTAGCTTCATGATACAAGGTATCGCAATCTTTTATGGTAGCAAAATAACTTTCATCAAATAAGGTGTCTGAACAGTAAGCATAGCAACGTGGTGCATCCGCTTCTGTCGTATAATCTTCACTACGTAAGATATCGCCATTTGGCAGTTCAACATCCATTCCTTTTTTTAAGGCCGTATAATAAGCCATCGGCACCTGATCAGTCT
This sequence comes from Pedobacter suwonensis, assembly GCF_007833675.1. Classification (NCBI taxonomy): domain Bacteria; kingdom Pseudomonadati; phylum Bacteroidota; class Sphingobacteriia; order Sphingobacteriales; family Sphingobacteriaceae; genus Pedobacter; species Pedobacter suwonensis. The sequence continues at coordinate 452,900 of NZ_CP031708.1, forward strand.
TCTCTTTTATCAACTTACGCTGACGCTTCTTTTGCTGAAATATAAAACCGGTAGTTGGAATGCGGTGGTTTAAAACAATCGTTTTAACTGTCAGATCACTGTTTTCGAATATCTGAGTAGATTGATCAGCTTCAATTGGAAAAAATTCAATCGGATACCTGAGTACGGTATCGGAGTATTTGAACTGGATTTCCAAAATCTCTAATAAAGGCTTAGGACCAAATATCTTTATCGGTTTTATCCGGCCGTTTAAATGTAAACTGGATAACAGCCCGATTAAACCAAAGTAATGATCACCATGTAAGTGACTGATAAAAATGTAATCTATACGCGCCGCTTTAAGATTATATTTAGCCAGTTGTTGTTGTGTGCCTTCACCACAATCGATCAGGTAATATTTTTCATTACAATTTAAAAGCTGTGCGGAGGGATTTCTGTTAAATACCGGTGTAGCGGAACTGCTTCCTAAAATTGTAACTTCAAATTTCATCATGATAATATATAAAAAGCCCCGTAGATTTTAGAAACTACGAGGCCAGAATGTTATTTAAATATTTTGTTATCTATCTCCTCTAAACTCTTTCTCCAACTCCTCCATAAAGATAAAATCAGTAGCCTCGTCTATTGTATTAACAAACATTACAGATTGAAATATGTTTGATAATTCGACAATCGACGCCAGCTCATCGTTAATTCCAGTTACAATAAATAATCCGCCTGCCGATTTACAAAGCCTGTCGCCGGCAAGTAAACAGCTTAGATCCTGTGCATCATTACATTCGGTAACAGCACTTAAATCAACAACTATATTCTTAAATCCCTCTGCATTAAGCAAGTAGAATTCTGCTTTCAAACCCGGGGCATTATCATTTGTAAACTTATTTTCCTCTAACTTTAAGGTTACATATTTATCGTGTTTATCTACTGAAAATTTCATCGCTCTCTTCTCTTTATTTTACTAATGTATAAATTTCTTTCGGATTTAAAGTGTTTCCAAAGCCTTTAAAACATTGGCTTCAATTCGGTTTGAGATTGCATCAGCATCAGCTTTAATAAAGTGCTCTCCTACAATTTTTTCATACAGTTCGATATAACGCTCCGAAATAGAATTAACAATTTCATTCGTCATTTCCGGAACTACCTGACCATCCTTACCTTGAAAGCCGTTTTCAATTAACCACTTACGTACGAATTCTTTTGAAAGCTGTTTTTGTGGCTCATTACGATCCTGACGTTCCTGATATCCTTCTGCATAGAAATAACGTGATGAATCAGGCGTATGAATTTCGTCAATCAGATAGATTACACCATCGGCCTTGCCAAATTCGTACTTCGTATCAACCAAAATCAATCCGCTTTTTGCCGCGATTTCAGTTCCACGTTGGTAAAGCGCATAGGTGTATTGTTCTAACTGCTCATAATCTGCTACAGAAACAATTCCTTTTGCCAATATATCTTCCTTCGAAATATCTTCATCGTGTCCAACAGCAGCTTTGGTGGTCGGGGTAATAATAGGCTGAGGCAATTTATCATTTTCTTTTAGTCCATCAGGTAAAGAAACACCACAAACAGACCTTTTCCCGGCACTGTATTCACGCCAGGCATGACCAGCTAAATAGCCTCTGATGACCATTTCTACCTTAAACGGCTCACAGATACGGCCAATGGTAACCATTGGATCTGGCACTGACAAAACCCAATTTGGTACAATATCCTGTGTAGCGGCCAAAAACTTGGCTGCGATTTGATTTAAAACCTGTCCTTTAAATGGGATAGCCTCTGGCAATACCACATCAAATGCCGAGATCCGGTCTGATACTACCATTACCATAAACTGATCAGCTATGGTATACACATCGCGAACCTTACCTTTGTAAAAATTGCTCTGATTTGGGAAATTAAAATGGGTTTCTTTAAGTGCTTTCATGAGGCCGTAAAAATAGGAAAAAAGTAGGAAACTCCGAAGACAGGAATAGGACGACAAAAGTGGTAACAATAAAAAAGTCCGAAGTATTTCTAATGAAAGATTTAAACTTCGGACCTCCGACTTTCGTTCCTCTGACTTCAGGACTTAATTATTGGATATCACCGTAAGCTTTCAAAATATCTTTAACCAGTTTATGCCTTACTACGTCTTCTCCACTTAAATAAATTATATCTATTCCTTTAATATCTTCTAAAATTCTTAAGCCATTAAACAAACCCGACATCTGTTTTTTAGGTAAGTCTACCTGGGTAACATCGCCGGTAACAATAAACTTAGCTGTTGGTCCCATACGGGTTAAAAACATCTTTAACTGCATATCGGTTGCGTTCTGCGCCTCGTCAAGTATCACAAAGCAATTATCAAGGGTACGCCCCCGCATAAATGCCAGCGGAGCAATTTCTATCGTACGGTTTTCAATGTAAAATTTCAGTTTTTCTGCCGGAATCATATCATCCAATGCATCGTAAAGGGGACGTAGATAAGGATCGATTTTCTCCTTTAAATCACCTGGTAAAAAACCAAGATTCTCCCCTGCTTCAACCGCAGGCCTGGTGAGAATAATCCGTTTAATTTCTTTATTTTTCAATGCCCTTACAGCTAAAGCCACTGCAGTATAAGTTTTTCCGGTACCCGCCGGACCAATGGCAAATAAAATATCGTTTTTAGCGATACTGTTTACCATTTTACGTTGATTTGCCGTTCTGGCTTTTACCAACAGGCCGTTCGTACCGAAAACAATTACTTCCCCGCCCCCACCTGAAGGTTGTTCTGTATCTTTTTTTGCAACGCCCGAAGCCTTTGCTCCAAGTATGTTTTCTACATCATTATTGCTTAGCGAGCTGTATTTTTCGAGGTGCGCAACCAGTTGATTAAACTTCTCTTCGAAAGCCTTAAGTTCCTGTTCATCACCGAGAACCTTAACATCACTACCTCTCGCTACCAATTTTAACTTCGCGAAAGCACCTTTAATCATTTCGTAATTCTCATTGTTCGCCCCCCAAAAGTGAGCAGGATTTACGCTATCCAGGGTTAATTTTAATTCGTTCAAATTGTAGTATTTTAAAAAGTTATCGGGGTATATTAATTAAAATTTGAATATTTGCAGACGCTTAGGCCTGTACACAAGAATAAGCAATAATAATGAATTTTTAATGGGGATAATTACTTTAACAACAGATTTAGGTTCAAAAGACTTTTACCAGAGCGCCCTTAAAGGTAGTCTGTTGAGTCTGATGCCTAATGTTAATTTAGTTGATATTACCCACGAAGTACCCTCATTCAATATATCATACGCGGCCTTCGTTTTAAAAAATGCTTATCCCTATTTCCCAAAGAATACCGTACACCTGATCGGTATAGACTCAGTATATAGCGAAAACACCAAGTACATTGCCGTAAAACACCGTGAGCACTTTTTTGTAGGGGCTGATAATGGAATTTTCTCACTTCTTTTTGATGAGGCTCCGGAGGATGTGGTGGAGCTGAACATTATGCAGGATTTGAAATACCTGCACTTCCCCCTCGTGGATATTTTTGTTAAGGCAGCAACGCATCTGGCCAAAGGTGGCAAACTGAAAGACATTGGTTTACCTGTAGCTGAGATTGAGCAAAAGATGCTCTTACATCCTGTTATTGAACAGAATATGATTCGTGGCAGTGTAGTTTATATTGATACATTTTGCAATGTGATCACCAACATCACCAAAGATCTCTTTACCAAAATACAGAAAAACAGGGACTTCACTTTATACTTTAGAAAAAGTGAAACGATCACGCAGTTAAGCTGGCATTATAACGAAGTGCAGGAAGGCGAAAAACTTTGCCTGTTCGGTATTAGTAACCATTTGGAGATCGCCATCAATAAGGGCAAAGCAAGTGGCTTGTTAGGCTTACATTTAGGCGATATTGTGAGGGTTGAGTTTCATTCTTAGCAAGCCGAAAGACTAAAGCGAAAAGATTAAAGAAACAACTCAGATCAATAGACCTAAAATTATAGTCATTTCAAGCTAAGCAAAGCGAGTGACGAGAGCCAAGTAAGTGCTCAACGAAGCTTAATTTACTACAGGAATTATTTCTAAAAAGATTTCAACCCGCTTTTACGGGCAGGCATTCGTTTCATTCCAATCGAGATGACAAATATTTTTGGCGCTTTGTATCACCATTGAACAAATGGCTGGTGAACTATTATACCAATCAAAACAACTTCTATCCTTTTAGCGTTTATAGCAAATGAAGAAATATGTTTACCTGCTCTCGGTTATCTTGTTTAGTCTGGAAGCTTTTGCCCAACAGGATTCTGCAGCTTATGCAGCGCAACGGGTTAAAGTAAATGCTTTGCTTCAAGAGCGAAGTACTAAATTTGGTCAATATGATGAAAGTTTAACACAACGATCAGGGATTTTTGGCTGGCAAACGAAGAAAGATATTAAAAATTCAAATGAAATTCTTCGACAGGTGGTATTGACCGACAATAATATTTTTAAGGAGTTAAAAATATTAATGGATTATAAAGACCTGCAGAATCAGCAAAAAGTGGCCGTCGCAGATCATTCTCAAGAGCGGATCGAGGCTTACATGCATACCATTAAAAAATTGCAGGATCAGAATGCACAGCTTAAAGAAGATTTAGCGAAAAATAATAAAGGTAGTCTATCAACCTACATCATTGCATTCCTGATTTTGGTAATGGCGGGCGGCTTTTATTTCTTCAACAAGAAACTACAGCGATATAAAAGGTATGAAAAAAGCACTGTTTAAAGCCCTTGTCAAAATCAACAATGCCATTTTGCCAGGTTTTTATAAAAAAGATCCAAATAAGCTAAGCAAATGGCAAAAGGCTATTCTTGGTTATCGTTATTGGGTATTAACGAAAGCGTTAGATTAAAAAAGACCAATCCGAGATTGGTCTTTTTATAAGTTCGTCATGCTGATAAGATAGCTACCGGATTCATTCCAGCATCTGTTCTGAAAATCTCCCGAACCAAGTTCAGGGTGACGGCGACAAGCTTTATTTCTTAAAATGCTCAATAATCAAAGTAGCCAGTTCTGTACCAATACGTTCCTGGGCTTCGTTTGTAGAGGCACCGATGTGCGGTGTTAACGAAATTTTTGGATGGGTTAGAATTTCAGCTAACGGCGTAGGTTCGTTATCAAAAACGTCTAAACCAGCAAAAGAAACCTGACCAGCATTAAGCGCTTCAATTAAAGCCGGCTCATCAATTGTTCCACCTCGGGAACAGTTTACAATACCAACGCCTTTTTTCATTTTAGCAAATTCTTCAGCACCTAAAATAGGCTTGTCAGCAAATGGCGTGTGCAAACTCAGGAAATCACTTCCGGTGATTACTTCCTCTAAAGAAACCGTCTTAATCGGGATACTTACTGACTTTCCACCTTGAAATTCTAATGTGATTTCTGATTCTGAAGGATATAAATCATAAGCCAGAACATTCATCCCCAGGCCTAAAGCTACTTTTGCAGTGGCACGGCCAATACGGCCAAAACCGATAATACCTATGGTTTTACCGCTTAACTCCGTTCCTTTAGCGTAAGCTTTTTTAAGGTTGTTAAACTGTGTTGCGCCTTCAACAGGCATTTTACGGTTGGCATCCTGTAAAAATCTGATACCGGTAAATAAGTGTGAGAATACTAATTCAGCAACTGACAAAGAAGAAGCAGCTGGCGTATTTACTACTGCAACACCTTTACTGCGTGCATATTCTACATCAATATTATCCATACCAACGCCACCTCTGCCAATTAATTTAATATTGGGTACGGCATCAATCAGTTCTTTTCTAACTTTTGTCGCACTGCGCACCGTAATGGCATCATAGTTTTTTAAAGCTTCAGCTAATTGATCTTGCGCAATGGTTTCCGTATCAACCTGAAAACCTGCCTTTTCTAATAATTCTTTTCCGATCGGATCAATTCCGTCGTTTGCTAATATTTTAATCATTTTATATATGATGGCACAGATTAAAACGATTACACCGATTAACTAATCATGGTAATCTTCTGCGGTTAAAATTTAAATTAATTTGCTTTTGCTTGTTTTTCTTCAAATGATTGCATGGCATCAATTAAAGCGTGTACGCTTGTAATTGGTAGGGCATTATACATTGATGCACGGAAACCACCCACACTTCTGTGGCCTTTAATACCCACAATTCCTTGCTCCTCGGCATACTTTAAAAATGGTTTTTCCAGCTCCGGATTTTCCATCACAAAACAAATATTCATTCTAGAGCGGTCTTCAACAGCACAAGTTCCTTTAAATAAGGAATTGCGGTCGATCTCCCTGTAAAGTGCTTCCGCTTTTTGTTTATTTTCTTTCTCAATTTCAGCTACACCACCTTTGGATTTTAACCAGCGTAAGTTTAATAAAGCAACGTAAATAGAAAAAACCGGAGGCGTATTGTACATCGAGGCATTATCAATATGTGATTGATAATTCAACATCGAAGGAATTTTACGGTCGATTTTACCTAAAACCTCATTTTTTACTATAGCAATGGTTAAACCTGCCGGACCTACATTTTTTTGAGCACCAGCATAAATTAAATCAAATTTAGAAACATCGATTACGCGGCTCATGATGTCAGAAGACATATCGCAAACCACAGGAATGTTTGTTTGAGGTACTTCAAAAAGCTCAGTTCCGTAAATGGTATTGTTTGAGGTATAGTGGAAGTAAGCGCTATCAGCAGGGATTTCAAAATCCTTTGGAATAAAAGTATAATTTGCATCTTTAGATGATGCCACTACATTTACATTACCGATAAATTTAGCTTCTTTCAATGCTTTGGTTGCCCAAACACCAGTATCTAAATAACTTGCTGTTTGTCCATCGCCCAATAAGTTCATCGGTACCATGGCAAACTGTAAACTTGCACCACCCTGTAAAAATAAAACGGAATAACCCGATGGCACATTTAATAATTCTTTTACCAACTTATCAGCTTCTGCAACAACTGCCTCAAATTCGGTTGTTCTGTGTGAAATCTCTAAAATCGATAATTCATCGTTAAAATCTAAAACAGCCTGAGCGGCTTGTTTAAACACTTCTTGAGGTAAAATACAAGGGCCTGCGCCAAAATTATGCTTCATCTTATTATATAATGTTTTATGGGCGTAAATGTAAAATTTTTAAAGCAGTTATGCTTATAAAATCGTTACCTAAAAAATTAAATTTTGTTAAAAAAAGCCTTCAAAACGTTAGGTTTATTGCAGTTTTTACAATTAAACCGATTTATTTAAATTTTGCATATTTAGAGAGGTTTGACAGAAAAAATGTATCTCCGGCTTATAGAATTGAGCTTATAATTTCCCTGGCTAATTTTTTAATTTTACAATCAGCTTCAGGTTAAACTGCCTGCCTGTTAAGTAATTTGGAATTGCATATTGAATATTATCTACATCTTTTAACCAAAGATACGATACTGTATTGTTAATATTCAGCATGTTAAAAACCTCGAAAAACAGAATTACGGCATTAAAATTTCTATCCAAAAATTTGGGTTTATGCAAGGCTGCATCATCTAAAAAGTCTTTAGAAAAACCGATGTCTACCCGCTTGTAAGCAGGAACATAAAATTTATCCAAGTACCTTGGTGTTTGCGACGGGCCTATTGGTAAACGTGAACCATAAACTGCATTGAGGTGAACTTTATAGGTTGGACTGTTCAAGAGCCTATCCTGAAAAAATATGGAGAAATTGAGGTGTTGATCTGTTGGCCGTTTTAGATAACCTGGATAAATCGTACTTCCATTCTGAACATAACTATCCCCGATAATATCTTCGTTTGCATGCATTACCGACATTCTGAAATAAGAAACCAGGTCTTTAACAAATTCGCCTCCAACGCTAAAATCAGCACCGTAAGCATAACCATGCGAAACTTCATTTGACAGGTATTTAATCCTTAAGTTATCTATTTTGTATGGGATTAACCGGTCAGAATATTTAAAATAAAACTCTGAAGTAAATTTCAACCGGGTTCCAAAACCGTCAAAAGCATAATCATAACCTATTGATGTATTATAAGAACGCTGCGCTTTTTGATTTATATTTAATATACCCGAAAAATCGCGGATGGTCCGGTACGATGGGGGCTGATGATAAATACCTGCAGTAAATCGTAATATTTTATTGTTGGAATTTGGACGGTACGCAATTAACATTCTCGGACTGATCAGCAATTGTTTGCTTAAAGAGTTATAAGTAGCCCTGGCGCCCAATTGTAATTCCGCTAAACTGGAAAGGGAATAACTGTCCTGAATATAAGTGCTGTAATTTTTTATATCAATATTGTTTTTAACGTTAATAACGTTCTGTAAAGTAATATTTTTCGAATGATTAGGCAAAATATAGCCTGCAGAATCCGTATAGTTATACTCATTTAACTGATCGCTATACCTGGACTGGTCAAATTTAAGTCCCCATGAAAAAACATGACTGTTAAAATTCTGGTCAACTTTTATTTCTGAAGCAAAAACCTGAGTATTTAAACTGTTCCGGCCATAATTGTAGTAAGTGCCTATACCTCTGCTTTTGCTAACCTGTCCAAAGTTTTCACCATTAAAATTCTTATCTACCTCAGCAAAAACATAGCTTCCATTAATATCGAAACGCTCGCGTTCAATGGTATTAAAATAACTGTTTATAAATTTAACCACTAAATTGGGTTTGGGCGAATAAGCAGCTGTAATGGCATTTCCAAAAGTTTGGTAGTCATCTATTTCCTGTCCGGTATAATCAACATCCAATTTCAGCGTGGTACTTAGCGTGCCAAACTGTGTTTCGCGATTGGTAGGCAATAACTTAAACTGACCAATATTGAAATTGCTTAAAAAGCTGATGCTGAATTTAGGGGAAAAATCGTATTGATAAAGCACCTGCGCATCGGCATAATTAGGATTGTAGCTTCCCTTTTCATCCTGCTTAACCAGAACACTGGTGTTATTCTTGTACCGCAAACCCGCCAATAGAAAACTGCGTTTAAATACCCGCTTAGTACTTAATGACGTATTTAATAAACTTGTACTCAATATGGTTTGATTGCTATCTGGCTTCTCATACCTGATATCCAGAACAGAGGAAAGTTTGTCTCCATATTTTGCTTCGAAACCACCTGCTGAAAATCTCGCTTTACTCACCAGATCAGCATTGATAAAGCTTAACCCTTCCTGCTGCCCGTTACGGATCAATACAGGTCGGTTAATTTCCACATCATTAATATAAATCAGATTTTCATCAAAATTACCTCCGCGAACACTGTACTGAGCACTTAATTCATTATTTGTAGATACACCGGGCAGGGTTTTAAGCATGGTTTCAAAATTTCCGGAAACCAATGGAATGGAAGAGACATCGCCTATATTGATTGTAGTGGTATTGCTTAACTGGTTCTGTTTATTGGCAATATTGACCTGCTCCAATTCATTAATATTGGCAGTTAAGCTAACCTGCCTGGTAATTCGCGCACCGGAGCGCTCACTAAATTCAATTATTTGAGGCTGGTAGCCCAAAAGCGAATATTTGATACTAAATGTTTTCGATTTTGAATAAATCGTATAAACGCCAAATTCATCTGTAACGGTAGATTGTGCTTGCCCCACCACCGTTACAGTAACTTGTGCCAGGGGCAACTTTTCGTCACTATAAACTATTCCTGATACCCTAACCAAAGGTTGGGCTACAACAAAACTGCAACCGGTAACTAAAAGGAATAGAATAAGCCGAAATTTGAGCATTTTTAGTATCAAGCCGTAAGCGTATCAAGATAGAAGTATGAAGTATCAAGATAATAGTATCAAGTATCGAGATAATAGTATCGAGATAAGGGTATTAAGTATTAAGATAACTAAACTCTTATCATTTGAACAATTTAGCAATAAAACAATTAAATGTTTATGCTAGTAATTAACTGTTGTTTCATTTCAGCAATCGTTTCTGTCGGATCATCTGTGGCAAAAATTGCATTTCCAGCTACAAAAGCATTGGCTCCTGCCGATACCAGTGCAGCAATATTCTGTAAGCCTACTCCACCATCAACCTCTATAATCAAGTTTTCATTTACACCCTGGATTAAAGTTTTTAAGTCCTTTATCTTTTTGTAGGTATTGTGAATGAAGGCCTGTCCGCCAAATCCGGGATTAACCGACATAATTAACACCAGATCAAGATCTTCAATTACATCCTGAAGTAGTGTGACCGGTGTATGCGGATTTAAAGCTACACCTGCTTTACAACCTGAAGACCTAATTAACTGTATGGTTCTATGTAAATGCGTGCAGGCCTCATAATGTACCGTAATTCTATCTGCACCTGCCCTGGCAAATTCCTCAATGTATTTATCCGGCTCTACAATCATTAAATGTACATCCAATGGTTTAATGGCATGTTTTTTTACAGCCGCCATTACCGGAAAACCGAAAGAGATATTCGGAACGAAAACGCCGTCCATTACATCAACATGAAACCAATCGGCATCACTTTGATTAATCATTTCAATGTCGCGCTGCAAATTGCCAAAATCGGCAGAAAGTATGGATGGGGCTATGATGTATTTCATTTAATCGTTTCTTAATTTTTTAATATTTTCTAATTCAATTATATCAATATGGTCTTTCGGGCGATTTGCAGCTTTCTTCGAATCAATTAATTGATTAATATGCAGAAAAGGAATTTCCAATTCATAAATTGTTGCTATAGATGCATATTCTAAACACTTATCAAAACCAAATTCCTCCAAACCTTTAACAGTAGTCATGATATCCATCCGTAAACTATTATCCAAATAAAAATCCGTTCAACCTGGAATAAAAACTAAAGTTTCTAAATTTTTGAAATCTCCCAAACAATATTCTTTAAATGCAGCTCGTAAATTCTGTCTGTTCTCAAGATTATCTTTAATCCAAATATCTATACGTCTGTTGTTCTATGTAAGCCATGCAAATTTGTTGCAACACCACCAATCACAATAAAACGAACATTATTATTCAGCAATGAATGCCACAATTTTAAAATCTCATCATCAAAAACCTCCATTTATTATTCGATTTTTTTATGAGTAATTTTTACAAATTTTAATATCATATTTAGCTTCATCAATCTTGCCATGGTGTGAAAACGCTCTGTATAAGTACTTGATAAGCCTTTTTTCAGTAAATCTTCTTCAGCCTTTTTATAATCAGCAATAGGCTCTTCAACGATGTGAATATCTTTTTTCATCTGTAATGCAAGTTACAAAATCATTGTTAAACAAAATAGCCATCAACAAAAAACCCTTTCAGTAACCTGAAAGGGCTTGTATTTGAGCTGCTGAAACAAGTTCAGCAAGCCGATTACCAATTAAGCTTTTGGCGCAGCTGGTTTTTCTGGTCTTGGCAATAAAACTTTACGTGAAAGTTTCATTTTACCCTGTTTATCGATGTCTAACAATTTAACTTCGATTTTATCACCTTCTTTTAATACACCGTCCATAGTTTCTAACCGCTCCCATGAAATTTCGGAGATGTGTAATAAACCATCTTTACCTGGCATTACTTCAACAAATGCACCAAACGGCATAATTGATTTTACTTTACCCTGGTAAATTTCACCTATTTCCGGTTTGGCAACAATATTACGGATACGGGTAACTGCTGCATCAATTGCCGTTTTGTTATCGGCAAATACTTCAACGATACCTTTACCGTCAACTTCTTCAATTGAGATGGTAGCTCCGGTTTCGCGTTGCATTTCCTGGATAATTTTACCTCCAGGGCCAATAATGGCACCAATGAATTCTTTATCAATAGTTAAAGAAACAATACGAGGTGCATGCGGTTTGTAATCCTCATTAGGCTGACTGATGGTTTTCTTCATCTCGTTTAAGATGTGTAAACGACCTTCTTTAGCCTGTAATAACGCTTTGGTTAATACTTCGTAAGATAAACCATTGATTTTTAAATCCATCTGGCAGGCAACAATACCATTTTCGGTACCGGTTACTTTAAAATCCATATCACCTAAGTGATCTTCATCACCTAAAATATCAGAAAGGATAGCGTATTTACCCGTTTTTTCATCGGTAATCAAACCCATCGCGATACCAGAAACCGGTGCTTTAATTTTAATACCTGCATCCATCAGTGCCAATGTACCTGCACAAACAGTTGCCATTGATGATGAACCATTAGATTCTAAAATATCAGATACGACACGGATGGTGTAAGGATTTGCCTCGCCTTGAGGTAATACCTTTTTCAACGAACGCTGAGCCAGGTTACCGTGACCAATCTCGCGACGGCCGGCGCCTCTGTTTGGTCTAACTTCGCCAGTAGAAAAACCTGGGAAATTATAATGTAACAAGAACTTTTGGTAACCATTAAAGAAAGCACCATCAATCATTTGCTCATCATCTTTACCACCCAAAGTAACCGAAGTTAACGATTGGGTTTCTCCCCGCGTAAATACAGCTGAACCGTGTGCAGCAGGCAAATAACCCACTTCACTCCAGATCGGACGGATTTCGGTAGTTTTACGGCCATCTAAACGGATGCCTTCATCCAACAACAGGTTTCTGATTGCATCATACTGAACATCATGGTAATAATGTTTAGCCAATGCTTTGGTCAAATCGGCAGTATCTTCAGGCATGGCCTCAAAGAACTCGTTGATGATCGCTGTGAAACCTTCTTTACGCACATCCTTATTACCGCCAGCTTTAGCCACGGCATAAACTTTATCATAAGTATCAGCGTAAACCTTTGCTTTTAAATCGGCATCATGGTCTTCATGATTGTATTCACGTTTAACGGTTTTACCGGTTGCTTCGGTTAATTCAACCTGAATAGCGCATTGAACTTTAATCGCATCGTGTGCAAATTTTAAAGCTTCCACCATTTCATCCTCCTGAATTTCGTCGCATTCGCCTTCCACCATACAGATATCGTTGGCAGAACCTGCCACCATAAATTCAAGTGTTGCACGCTCTAAATCGCTGGCAAATGGATTGATTACCAGTTTACCATCAATTTTAGCCACACGTACTTCAGAAATTGGCCCGTTGAAAGGAATATCAGAAACGGATAATGCAGCCGATGCGGCTAAACCCGCCAAACAATCTGGCATGATATTTTTATCAGCAGAGATTAAAGAAATCATTACCTGTGTATCGGCATGATAATCTGAAGGGAACTGTGGACGTAAGGCCCTGTCTACCAAACGGGAAATTAACACCTCATAATCAGATAATCTTGCCTCACGACGTAAAAAGCCACCTGGAATACGGCCGGTTGCCGCATATTTTTCCTGATAATCAACCGATAACGGTAAAAAATCAGTACCTGGTTTAGCACCAACAGTAGATACAACTGTTGCCAGTAACATGGTATCGCCCATTTTTACTACAACCGAACCATCTGCCTGTTTAGCCAGTTTACCTGTTTCAATTTCTACAATTCTACCATCGCCCAAATCGAACGATTTTTTTATTACATTCATTTAATTAGAATTATGGTGCGTTTTCCTCTTTCTACACACCGTTGTTTATATATGTTTTTGTTTTTGCAAACGAAGATAGGATTAAAAAGGCCTATCATAACAAATCCTGTTAAAAAAAATTAACAGGAAATTAAAAAGCCACTCCCTTAAGAATGGCTTTCGTTGATAAAATTCGCTTATTTTTGTTTAATGATATCACGAAGCGATAAAGCTTTGATGATAGCACGATAGCGCTCAATATCTTTTTTGTACAGGTAAGCCAAAATACCGCGGCGTTTACCTACCAATTTTTGAAGTGACAACTGTGTAGAGAAATCTTTACGATTTTTCTTTAAGTGTTCTGTTAGGTGCGCAATACGGTATGTAAATAACGCTACCTGACCTTCTGCAGAACCAGTGTTGGTTTCTACTTCGCCGTGTTGTTTAAAGATTTCGGCTTTCTTTTCTGAACTTAAATACATTCTTGAATAATATTAAAGCAATAAATTAATTAATTGTGGCGCAAAGATAATGCTATTTTTAATGATAAGCAAGCGTGTTGTGACAGAAATATTTATCTTTCTAAAATCCTTTTTTTTATTTTAGATTGAATTTTAAAAACAGCTTAGCGATGCATAAACCTAAAACCCAAAATAATAATAAAATTTCACTTGATACAATTGTTGGTTTGTGCGCTATCGTAACCAGTATTTGTGCCATTATTATCACTTTATACCAAACAAGACTGCAAAAGGTGCAACAATATGCATCGGTAAAGCCTCTGCTCATGAATTATTCGCAGAGTTTTTCAGGTGGTGATGGTAAAAATGGCAAATCCTATCATTATGAATTTATAATCGTAAACCAAGGCTTGGGTCCCGCAATAGTTTCAAATTATTCTTACTCCTACAACTCCAAACGTTTTGAAAACATAGCAGAAATCCTACAACAAATTAAAAAAGAAAACCGATTGGATTCTACAAAGTCAGTGGCATTGGCAAATATCTGGAAGAATGAAATTTTACCTGTTGGTGAGAAGTTAAGTTTAATCAATATAGACGATGACCGTTTAGCTCCGCTGGTAGAAAAGGCCGATATTAAAATTACGATTGAGTATAAATCGCTCTACGGTCAAGAATGGAGGTTTATCAGTAATGATAAATCCGAACCTCAGGAAATTGACTAGCATCTTTTTTGTCAATATTCAATTTTATCAACTGTTCTGCTGCCGCGTTCCAACTCTAAAACATTGTTCATGGCAACTGAAATGTGATTGAGTTTCAGAACGCAAAAAAAAACGCTGTTCAGGGGTATTGGCTCAAATAAATAGCAGCACGCTCCTCAATGATGGTTCGCGTGGAATATTAATATCATATAACTTAAGCTTTCCCATTCTTCTGAAATATACAAAAAGCAAGTAATACTTGACATTGCAAATATTAAATCCCTTAATTTGCACAAAACTTCAACCTTTGGAAAAGAATCAATACAGCATATTTGAAAGCGAATTACGTGTCCGTCCGGATGATATAGACATGTTTAACCATGTACATAACAGCAAATACCTGGATTATGTACTGGCTGCCCGTTATGAGCAGATGGAAAAGTTCTACGGCATGCCCTGGGAGCATTTTACCCAGCAAGGTTTGGGCTGGGTGGTCAGCCATGTGGATATCAATTTCAAGCGCCCCTTATTAATGAACGATTTAATGTTGATCCGGACAGGCATTTTAATGATGCACGATAAAGGCTGCTCGGTTCAATTCGAAATCATCAACAAAAAAACTGGCAAGGTAGCTTCAGATGGCATTTTTGATTATGTACTTATCGATTTAAATACAGGCAGAGGAACCAAAGTTAGCGAAGAAATGATTGTAGCATATAGCATATAACTTTATTAAGCCGTCGTTTCGAGCTAAGCCGGAAAATCTTTATTAGGAACTGCGCTTCAGTCGAAAGGATAAAATTCGCGAGTTCTGTGTTTCTGGTGCAAAAATCTGAAAATCAATGCTCAAAATTTGATAATAAAAATTTTTACTTATCTTTGCCACATCAAAACGACCAGAACCATGATAGTATCTGCAATCCGTTTGAGGTTCTAAGCAACCGAGGATTCCCTCCCATTTTAATTAGATATGTACGCTTAATGGCGTATCATTGGTTTATACACTATTCATTATTATAATTATATGTCACAGTCTACAAAGACACAGGGCAAACTATCGGCTTTTTTCGATATTCTCGTTCAGTCTTTAAAAGGTCATGAGGTTGACTTAACTTCAATCAGTATTAAACGCGCCATTATCTTACTGGCCATTCCAATGATGTTGGAAATGGCTATGGAATCGGTTTTTGCTTTGGTGGATCTTTATTTTGTTGGCCACCTGGAAAATAGCAGTCATGCTATCCAAACAGTGGGATTAACAGAATCGGTTTTAACCATTATCTATTCATTAGCCATTGGTTTAAGTATGGCTGCAACTGCGGTAGTTGCGCGGAGAATCGGCGAGAAGAATCCAGAAGCAGCATCAAAAGCTGGTATTCAGACCATTTTGATAGCCGTTTTTGTCAACATTATCATCAGTATCCTTGGTTTAATTTACGCCAAAGATATCCTGTTGCTTATGGGAGCTTCAACAGAAACAGCCGGGCAAGGTGTTGCATTCGTTCGTATTATGATGGGCGGAAGTATCATTATCGTCCTGCTATTCTTAATTAACGGGATTTTCCGTGGCGCAGGTAATGCGGCGATTGCTATGCGCAGTTTATGGATCGCCAACATTGCTAACATTGTCCTCTGCCCTGCTTTGATCAATGGTTTAGGCCCGATACCCGCATTGGGTTTAACAGGTGCAGCCATTGCCACTACCATTGGTCGTGGTTTAGGTGTTACCTATCAGGTATATCATCTGTTTAATGGTAAAAATGCTTTAAAAATCCGCCTTAGCCACTTTATTCCTGATTTGGAACAGGTTAAAGCCATTATAAAAATTGCTGCTCCAGCTATTTTTCAATTCGTTATTGCCAGCTGCAGCTGGGTATTTCTGACCGAACTGGTTGCTACCACAGGTGGAGATACCGGCTCGGCAGGTTATCAAACTGCACTGCGCCTGATGATGTTTTTTATGCTACCGGCATGGGGTTTAAGTAATGCCGCTGCCACTTTGGTTGGGCAGAATTTAGGTGCGGGCCACGTAGACCGCGCAGAAAAATCGGTATTCCAGACCTTAAAATACATCGTGATTTTTATGGGCGTGGTAACTGTATTGTTCTTAACCTGCGGACATTTGTTCGCAGCATTTTTTACTGAAGATGAAAATGTGATTGCCGTTGCCGGTGAGGCTTTAAAAATTTTAAGTATCGGCTTTGTGATTTATGGAGCCGCAATGGTATTCAATAGCGCATTTAACGGTGCCGGAGATACCTGGACGCCTACCAAAATTAATGTATTCGCCTTTTGGCTCTTCCAGATTCCTTTAGCATATTTTTTAGCAAAGTATTTAGAAATGGGTCCAACAGGCGTTTTCATTGCCATCCCTGCAGCCGAAGCAGGTATTGCGGTAGCTGCATTTATTTTGTTTAAAAAAGGAAAGTGGAAGAAAACGGTTGTGTAGACAGTGAAAGAGTATCCGGAGATCAGATTTTGTTTTCGGCAGGGAAACCGACCCAAGAACCACTGTCTGCTGTTCAATAAACCTGACTACAGCGACATCCTTTTTGGCCAGGCAATTTTGATAACTTTGATCTCATTTTACCAAAAAGATATAGCGAAAGGCAGGACTGACTGATGCGAAAAGCAACTGCCTTTGTTTTTCGGATCAAACAAAAACATCTCCGCTTTAAACCGTATAAAAATTCAGGAATATCACTTTCAGTAACAACTTACAATTTCCATTAAAAAACATATCTTTGCGCAAAGATGAAGCATATACGTAATTTTTGCATTATTGCACATATTGACCATGGTAAAAGTACCCTGGCTGATAGGTTATTAGAATATACAGCGACGATTTCGCAGCGTGAAGCGCAGGCGCAATTGCTCGATAATATGGATTTGGAGCGCGAGCGGGGCATTACTATTAAAAGTCATGCCATACAAATGAACTATAAAGTTGGTGGTGAAGAATATGTTTTTAACTTAATTGACACTCCTGGACACGTAGATTTTTCGTACGAGGTTTCGCGATCAATAGCGGCCTGCGAGGGTGCTTTACTCATTGTAGATGCTTCGCAAGGTATTCAGGCACAAACCATTTCGAATTTATACCTGGCTTTAGAGCACGACCTAGAGATTATCCCGATCCTGAATAAAATGGACCTGCCAGGCGCCATGCCAGAGGAAGTTAAAGATCAGATTATTGATTTAATCGGCTGTGACCGTGACGATATTATTCCCGCTTCAGGTAAAACAGGAATGGGCATACCCGATATTTTACAGGCGATTGTTGATCGGGTTCCGGCTCCGGTTGGCGACACCGAAGCGCCATTACAAGCATTGATTTTCGACTCGGTTTTTAATTCATTTAGGGGCATTATTGCTTATTTCAAAGTGGTAAATGGCGAAATTAAAAAGGGAGACAAAGTAAAATTCATCAATACCGGCAAGGAATACCTGGCTGACGAAGTTGGTATTTTAAAACTGGATATGGCTCCGCGCAACGTGGTAAAAACCGGTGATGTAGGCTATATTATTTCAGGAATTAAGGAAGCACGCGAGGTAAAGGTTGGTGATACCATCACAACCGTTGGCAGGCCGGCAGACAGTGCAATTCAAGGTTTTGAAGAGGTTAAGCCAATGGTATTTGCCGGTATTTACCCGGTTGATACAGAGGATTTCGAAGAATTACGCGAAGCCATGCACAAGTTGCAGTTAAATGATGCCTCTATCGTTTTTGAACCTGAAAGTTCTGCTGCTTTAGGCTTCGGTTTCCGTTGCGGTTTCCTAGGCATGTTGCACATGGAAATTATTCAGGAGCGTTTGGAACGCGAATTCGACATGACCGTAATTACGACGGTACCTAACGTATCGTATGTTGCACACACCACCAAAGGTGTCGAAATTACGGTAAACAATCCGTCCGATTTACCAGACCCAAGTAAACTGGATTCGGTTGAAGAGCCTTTTATCAAAGCCAATATTATTACCAAAGCAGAATTTGTCGGTCCGGTAATGTCACTTTGTATTCAAAAAAGGGGGATTATTGTCAATCAATCCTATCTGACCTCTGATCGGGTTGAACTGGTTTTTGAAATGCCAATGGGCGAAATTGTATTTGATTTTTATGATAAATTAAAAACCATTTCTAAAGGTTATGCCTCTTTCGATTACCATCAGGTTGGTTACCGTAAATCGGATTTGGTTCGTTTAGATATGCTTATTAATGAAGAACCTGTTGATGCCTTATCTTCATTGATTCACCGCAGTAACGCCTACGATTTCGGCAAGAAAATCTGCGAGAAGTTAAAAGAACTGATCCCGCGTCAGCAATTTGAAATAAAAATTCAGGCTTCGATCGGTGCTAAAGTTATTGCCCGCGAAACATTGAGTGCCCTACGTAAAGATGTAACCGCAAAATGTTATGGTGGTGATATTTCCCGTAAACGTAAGTTGTTGGAGAAACAGAAAAAAGGTAAAAAACGCATGCGCCAGGTGGGTAACGTAGAAATTCCACAATCTGCATTTATGGCGGTTTTGAAATTAGATTAATATAGATTTGAGATGTTAGATTTGAGATTTGAGACAAAACCGTTAATCTCAGATCTAACATCTCGTATCTCACATCTCATAAATATGAAATTATTAGACGGTAAATACGTATCAGAAAAAGTTAAAGTTCAGATTGCTGAAGAGGCAGCTGAGTTTTTGAATAAAACCGGTCGCAAACCACACCTTGTAGCCATTTTGGTTGGTAACGATGGTGGCAGTGAAACTTATGTGGCCAGTAAGATGAAAAACTGCGAAAAAGTTGGTTTTAAGTCTTCACTACACCGTTATGATAACTCGGTTACCGAAGCCGAATTACTGGCGAAAATAGAGGAAATTAATCAGGACGCTGATGTAGATGGTTTAATTGTACAATTGCCGTTACCTAAACACATTGATCCCGAAAAAGTGACCGAAAAGATTGATTATCGAAAGGACGTAGATGGTTTCCATCCGGTAAACCTGGGAAGGATGATGCGTAACCTGCCTTGCTTTATTCCCGCAACTCCTTACGGCATCTTGTTAATGTTGCAGGAATACAATATCGATACTACAGGAAAACATTGTGTGGTAGTAGGCCGAAGTAATATTGTGGGCAGTCCTATGAGTATTTTAATGGCTCGTAATGCCAATCCGGGCAACTGTACGGTAACACTCACCCACTCACGTACAAAAGATTTAAAAGAACAGGTTTTGCAGGGAGATATTGTAATAGCGGCAATTGGTAAAAAGAACTTTGTTACCGCTGATATGGTTAAACCTGGTGCCATTATCATTGATGTAGGCATTAACCGTGAAAATTCTACCGAAACCAAATCGGGTTTTAAATTGTATGGGGATGTAGACTTTGAAAATGTTGCACCAATATCATCGTACATTACTCCGGTACCAGGTGGTGTGGGTTTAATGACGATAGTTGGTTTATTGAAGAATACACTGGCTTCTGCAAGGAAAGAAATATACGCTTAAAGGTAGAGGGTGGTGCGGCGAAGGTAGAAAGGCGGAAGGTTAAAGGTAAACCCCACAACTGAAAATTATAGAAAGCAATTCCTTTTTGGATTGCTTTTTTTATTTAAAGACATTAAAGGTAGAAGGTAGGAAGGCGGAAGGTTAAGTAAACCCCACGACTAAAAAATATTGAAAGCAATTCCTTTTTGGATTGCTTTTTTTATTTCAAGACATCAAAGGTAGAAGGTAGGAAGGCGGAAGGTTAAGTAAATACCACAACTGAAAAATATAGGAAAGCGTAGGGCGCTTCAAGATTAGATCAGCAAATTGGTACTGTTCTTCAATGCATTAGCTTGCTTTTATTACGTATAAAATTTTAAATTTACACGTATATATGTAATTTTGTTTTTATAACGATAAGATAATGGATGCGAAACTCACCTTAAGCTTTAATCAGGATGTTGTTGCCAAAGCGAAGAAGTATGCAGCAGACAATAACATTAGTTTATCACGTTTAGTAGAACACCTGTTAACTCAGGTTACCGCTAAAAAATATAAATCTTTAGAAGATTTCCCGGTTGCTGATTGGGTAAGCATGGTTGCTGAAGGTGAGGTAATATATAAAAAAACTTCAAAAAAAACGGCTAAGCAATCCAAAGAAGAATTTTTTAATGCTCAGAAATAATTAATGAGGGTATTTTTGGATGCAAATGTGTTGGTTTCTGTATTAAATAAGGAATATCCTCTTTTCACTTACTCTTCGAGGATTTTAAGCCTGGCAACACATCCAAAATTTGAAATTTATACTTCACCGATGTGTCTGGCGATTGCTTTTTATTTTGCTGAGAAAAAACATAAAACACAGTTGGCCAAACAAAAAATCGATTTGCTTTGCCAATATCTGAAGATCGCCGGTCATTCATCAAAAGGTGTATTAGATACATTATCGAATAAGAAAATACATGACTTTGAAGATGGTCTGGAATATTACGCTGCACAATCTGTTGATTGTAAATGCATCATTACAGAAGATGTGGAGGGCTTTTATTTCTCTGACATTGAGGTATTAAGCTGTCAGGCGTTTTTTAAAAGATATTTGCTTAGTTAATATAATCATAAATATTTACCAGAATTGTCATCCTGAATGCAATGAAGGATCTTTATAGATGATAGATTTCTCTCCCGAACGTTCGGGACTGCGCTTCAGTCGAAAGGACGAGTTTTCTTTCTCCATAAAAGTACGAAGGCACAAAATTTATTTTTACATCTGCTAAGAAGACCTAATTTCTCTGTATACCAATGACAAATGAACTAATGAACCTAACTATCCCCACAATTTACTCCACCAGCTTTCCTCAAAGCCAATATACAGGCCATCTTCACGTAATGCTGTTGGATAGATATTGATATAATCGCCCTGCCCTTCCGCTCCCCTTCCTGTTTTCAAATTGTATTCGTAACGATGAATCGGGCAAACCAGGTTTCCGTTTTTACACCAGCCACCACTAAAATGGCCACCCGCGTGCGGACAATGTGATTGCGTAGCGATAATTTTATCCTCATGATGAAGTACACAAATCTGTTTGCCATTAACAGAAATGGTTTTAATGTCATCAGGATTTGGAATTTGATTGTTATTCAAAGCTTTAAACCACTTCATACAGCTAAATAGGGGAAACAAATATCAGTATTATTTCATCTTTCTGCTAAATTTAGAAATAGAAACTGCTTCCCCATATTTTTTTAGGATATTTGCATCCTCAAAAATGAAACAGGCAATACCAGAAGACGGCACATTACTTCCTTTGATGGAAGAATTTTACACCATACAGGGGGAAGGATTTAACACAGGTAAAGCAGCCTATTTTATCCGCTTGGGCGGTTGCGATGTGGGTTGCCACTGGTGCGATGTTAAAGAAAGCTGGGATGCGGAAATGCATCCGCTTACTGCTTCGGATGTTATTGTGGAAAATGCGAGTCGATTTCCTGGTAAGGCTGTTGTAATTACCGGTGGTGAACCTTTAATTTATAACCTTGATTACCTGACCAATAAACTTAAAGAAAGAGGAATACTCACGTTTATTGAAACATCAGGTGCCTACCCCCTTTCAGGCAACTGGGATTGGATCTGCCTATCGCCTAAAAAGTTTAAAGCGCCAAGGCCAGATATCACGCCTTTCGCTAACGAGTTAAAAGTAATTGTTTTTAATAAAAGTGATTTTAAGTGGGCTGAGGAATATGCGGCAATGGTATCTCCAAACTGCAAACTATATCTTCAACCTGAATGGTCCAAATCAAAAGAAATTACACCGTTGATTATTGAGTATGTAATGGCTAACCCTAAATGGGAGATTTCTTTACAAACACACAAATTTTTAAATATTCCTTAAATTAGTTTACATTAGCTTTGATACCAATGTTAATGTAATGAAATTTTGTTTAATCCTCTCCTTTAGCATACTAAGCTTTTATTGTTTTGGACAAAGTTCTCCAAATAAAAAAGCGCAGGTCTATTTTGAAAAAGCAGGTCCGTTTATTGATAAATTTGATTACTCCTCTGCTGAGCAGCTATTAAAGAATGCGGTAGAATCAGACCCGCTATTCCAGAACGCCTATATCTTACTTGCTGGTGTTTATAAAGCTCAAAAAAAATACCAGGAAGCCAGAATGACTTACGAAAAGGCGATATTAATTAATAAAACGGTTGCTCCCGACGTAATTTATGGACTCGCAGAAACTGTATTTGCTACGCAGGATTATGTAAAAGCAAAACAACATTTTACTGAGTTTTTGGTACTGGATTCTTCATCTGAAAAAGCGAGAAGAGCAAAGAAATACCTCCTGGATTGCGATTTTGCAGATTTAGCAATAAAGAAGCCTGTAAAGTATAACCCCATAAATTTAGGTGAAGGCGTGAATACACCTGATGCTGAATACTTTCCTGCGATAACTGCTGATGGTGAAACATTGGTTTTTACCCGCCAGGTAAATGGTAATGAAGACTTTTGGACCGCCCAGTTTAAAAATAATGCGTGGGGCCTTGCTACACCATTATCCAACAAGATAAATACAGAAAAATATAATGAAGGTGCACAAACCATTTCTCCTGATGGAAAGTATTTGTTTTTTACCGGATGTAACCGACCTGATGGCTTAGGCAGATGTGATATTTATGTTTCTCACCGTGAAGGAAAAGATTGGGGTGAACCCTATAATGTTGGTCAGCCCGTTAATTCGGAGTTCTGGGAATCGCAGCCGGCTATAAGTCCTGATGGACGTACATTGTATTTTATCAGCAACAGACCTGGCGGGTTCGGGGGGTATGATATCTGGAAAAGCACCATTACCGATGATGCAAAATGGGGACCAGCCATTAATCTGGGACCTGAGATCAACACCCCTTTTGATGAAAATACTCCTTTTCTGCATGTAGATGGTAAAACACTATATTTTTCATCAAATGGCTGGCCAGGGTTTGGGAATAAAGATATTTATTTTAGCAGACTGGGTAATGATGGCCAATGGCAAAGGCCAATCAATATTGGTTATCCGATCAATTCTTTTGAAGATGAAAGCGGCTTAATAGTAAGTGCTGATGGAAATTTAGGGCTGTTCTCTTCAAATTTAAAAGGTGGTTACGGCATGCAGGACATTTATAGCTTTGGCATTCCAGAAACGGCCAGACCTTTAAGGATTTCTTACGTAAAAGGAATTGTAAGAGACCGTGATACCAAAAAAACAATCGAAAGCAATGTGCAGGTAATAGATCTGAAAACGAATAAAACTGTTTTTGATGATTACACCGATTCCGAAACCGGTCAATTTTTGGCGGTAATGCCCATAGGGAGTAATTATCTGTTTAATGTAAATGCCGAAGGTTATCTATTTTACTCGGAAAACTTCGAACTTAAAAGTGGCGATATTAATAAACCTTACCAAATTGAAGTCTACATTGAAAAAATAAAACAAGGCGGAAACGTAACCTTAAAAAATATTTTCTTCGACACCAATAAATTTAATCTTTTACCTGCTTCTATCCGCGAACTTGACCTGCTGATCGAGTTTTTGCATCAAAATGAACACGTACAGATTGAGATTCAAGGCCATACAGATAATGTCGGCGATGATCAGTTGAATGAAAAATTATCTTTTAATCGGGCTAATGCTGTTTACGAATACCTGGTTAAAAACAGCATAGATTCAAAACGGCTTACTTTTAAAGGCTTTGGAGCCAGTAAACCCATTGCAGATAATAAAACTGAAGCAGGGAGAAAGATTAACAGAAGAACATCATTTGTAATTACGAAAATATAGCATACTGTGAAGGGCTATTATATTAAATGCAGGTGACCAATTAGTAAACCGGTGTGAAAATATTCAAGGTGCAGCAGTTGTGAGGCCCTTTAAAAATGGGCTTAAATTTCAAAAAACAAAAAGAAGTAATAGAATTTAATCATTAAATATGTCTCAAAACTACGAAAACCATAAAAGATTTTATCCGCCGTTCCATTTCTTCGCGGTACCGCTAACAGTTATAGGACTGTGTTTTTCCATATATTCCTGTATTGCCATCCCTACTATCATTACGGGCTTGTTGGTGCTTGCATTTTTCCTGATTGCGATTATAGCGGTAATGGCCAGGATGTTTGCACTTAAAGTCCAGGACAGAGCAGCAAGGGCTGAAGAGAATCTGCGTTATTATATGCTGGCCGGCAGTGCACTTCCAAATGAACTAAGCATCAGCCAGATCCTCGCTTTACGTTTTGCAGGAGATGAAGAATTTTTAACCTTGGTTGATCAAGCTGTTAAGAATAAATTATCTCCAAATGAGATCAAAAAAAGCATAAAAAACTGGCGGGGTGATTATCACCGGATATAATTACCCGCCTGGGATCAGGAACTACCGAAACCTCGCTTCTGATATCTTCAATATCTGATAAAAACTGCTTTTGGATTAGCTTACTAAAAGCTTATTTCAATAGCTGATTTCTTCCTCTATATCAACATTTTTTGCCATCAAATGCATAGCGCAGCTTATTACAAAATAATTTTCAAAATGTTCCGCCAATTGATACTTTTATAATATGGATAATGTAAAACCCCTACCCGATTTATCAGCAGAAGAACAACGAGTTTTAGGCGCCTTAATAGAAAAAAGCCGCACCACACCTGATTATTACCCAATGACATTGAATAGTTTAACTGCAGCGTGCAACCAAAAAAGTTCAAGAAATCCGGTAGTAAATTACGATGAGGAAACCGTAACCTTAACATTAAACCAACTTAAAATTAAAGGTTTAATTGCTACAGCTGCAGGCGGATCAAGCCGGGCAACTAAATACAAACATAATTTAGCGATCGTTTATCCGCTATTGCCTTCAGAGTTAGCTATAATCTGCCTTTTGCTGCTACGTGGCCCTTTAACGCCCGGGGAAATTAACAGTAATTCAGGAAGGTTATATGAATTTGAAAGTATAGAAGAGGTTTTAGAACAACTCCAAAAACTATCGAATGATGAACCTGCCTTTGTAAAACAATTGACAAAGAAAGCAGGTCAGAAAGAGGCCCGTTTTATCCATCTTTTAGGCGAACAGGCTGAAATCACCGTCGAAACTGAAACATTTACAGCACCACAAATCGATACCACTGCATTGGAAAATCGCATTGAAAAGCTGGAGTTGGAAGTGGAAGAACTTAAAGAACTGGTAAATTTGTTGATGGACAAGTAGATTAGCCTGTTCATTTGCATTAGTTTAATGGTTTTCTACCATTAGCTTTAACTAAAGTACTTGTAGATCTTAGTGTAGTCGAAGAACCTTAAAAATTAATTTTCCTTGCTCCTATATTTCTTTGGCAAAAATTAGGTCTTAGCGAAACGCTAAGACCAGTACCAGATTTTTTTTGAGACAATTAAGCTTCGTACTTTTTAAAAATAGTACTCGCCGTGTGACCACCGAAACCAAAAGTATTGTTTAATACATAATTGATTTCCTTTTTAATCGGCTCACCCAAAACAATATTTAATCCCTTTGGAATATTTTCGTCCAGATTTTTGGTATTAATGGTAGGTGGAATGATATTATCTCTGATCGCAAGGATACTGATTACACTTTCAATTGCACCTGCCGCCCCCAATAAATGCCCGGTCATTGATTTGGTAGCCCCAATAATTACGGGCAAACCATTAAAAACAGTATGAATACCCTGCAACTCACTTAAATCACCTAATCCGGTTGAAGTAGCGTGTGCATTAATATAATCAATTTTATCCGCGGTTATTCCGGCATCTTTCAATGCTTTCGTCATACCTAAGGCCGCACCAATCCCATCGGGAGGTGTTCCGGTAAGGTGATAGGCATCTGCAGCCATTCCACCACCAACAATTTCCGCATAAATATTTGCGCCGCGCGCTAAAGCATGTTCCAACTCTTCCAAAACCAAAGCACCTGCGCCTTCGCTCATCACAAAACCATCCCTATCTTTATCAAAAGGCTTAGATGCACCCTGAGGATCATCGTTGTTTTTTGATAAAGCCTGAGCGGCATTAAATCCGCCAACAGATGACTTTGTTAGCGCTGCTTCTGAACCGCCCGCTATCATAATATTTGCTTTGCCTAAACGGATGGTATCAAAAGCATTTACGATTGCGGTATTGGACGACGCACAGGCCGAAACCGTACAGTAATTTGGCCCACGCAACTTATGACGGATGGAAATGGCACCGGCAGCAATATCAACAATCATTTTTGGAATAAAATATGGGTTAAATCTCGGCGTTCCGTCGCCGGCATGAAACTCTTCCAACTGTGCTTCGAAAGTGCCAATACCACCATTTCCGGTTGCCCAGATAACGCCGACTTCTGCCAATTCCACATCATTCATTGTTGTGAAATTCAATTCTGCATCTTTTATCGCCTGATCGCTCGAAGCAATAGCATACTGCGTAAAAAGGTCGTATTTTTTTATTTCCTTTTTCTCCAGGTATTCTTCCGGATTAAAATCCTTTACTTCACCTGCAAACTGCGTTTTAAATTTACCGGAATCAAATTTGGTAATGGGTCCAATTCCACTTTTTCCGGCCAATATCTGTTGCCAAAACTGTTCAACCGTATTACCAAGAGGGGTTATCGCACCTAAACCAGTTACTACTACTCTTTTCATTTTTAATATTTTTTAGTCAATTCCCTTGGATAAAATCAACTGTTAATTATCCAAGAGATATTTAATATAGCTGGAAGAGCTAAACACAACCTATCATTTTATTAAAGTTGATGTAAACCCAGGATTTACACTTAATGCCGCGAAAGTAACAATTCCAACATGGAAAACTGTCATCTAAATGGAAACAACAAGTTCTTTTGTTTTCCAACTATATCATTTTAGTGCTCAACAGCATCTATCCTGGCTTTTCGATTGGCGTTCATTACGTTTAAAGCATCAACTGGCGACTGTCTGAACAATTCGTAAATCTTGGCGGTATCACCTACCCTGATTTCATACTCATCATTGGCTAAAGCCGCCAGGAGCTCATCGGCCACAACTGATGGTTTAATCCCATTATGGCCACCGATTTCTTTAGAAAATTCAGTATCAACCAATGGAGGCATTAATTCAAAAACCTTAACAGCAGTTTCTTCCAGACTCAATCTTAACGATGTGCTGTATGAGTGTAATGCTGCCTTACTAGCTGCGTAAGTAGGCAATGTAATGCCCGGAACATAAGCTACTATAGATGAAACGTTTACGATAGCTGATGTTTCCTGTTGTTTTAACACAGGCAATAACTTTTGATTTATCCTAACGATAGACAGGTAATTGGTCAGCAGTTCATCTGCTGCATTTGTAAATGCATCCTGGTTTGGATCGGCCAAATTGTAGAGCAACGCTCTTCCAGCGTTGTTGATCACCATGTTTAATTCAGGAAACTCTGATTTAATTTTCTCTACCAAAAGATCTACATCATCAGCCTTACTCACGTCAGACACCACAGCGGTTACATTAGGTAATGATGCAGCTGCTGCATTTAGCCTTTCCTGGTTCCTACCTGTAATAATTACGTGGTTATCCAAAGCGGTTAACTGTTTTGCGATTTCTAAACCGATACCAGCTGTTCCGCCGATCAATAAAACGGTATTTTTTGAAGTTTTCATTTTTTATATTATTTAAATTTTTAAGATTAACAATTGCTATTTAACCCTGATAAATACCGATCGGTATATTTTAATTCAAATTTTTTTAGCCTAGGCTATTGACGTATTTTTTTAATGAATCCATGATTAAATTCCAATATGCAGGTTTCGCAGTCAATCTGGAGATCATAATTCCTCCTTCTATCATGGCAATAATGGTAAGTGCAATTTGCTCGGGATTGTGGTCTGTGTTAATTTCTTTGGAAGCAATACCTGCTTCAACCAGCTCCATAATCCTGTTCTTCCAACCAGACACCGCTTTCAGCGCCCGTGCCTTCAATTCAGGGTGGGTATCATCTGCATCAATGGCCGTATTTAAAATCGGACACCCCCCTTCTGCTACCACACCGCTAAGAAGATGTTGGTAAATATTAACGTAAACCAATAATTTACCCTTTACCTCTTTTTGTCTGTTGATTTCCTTTTCTACTCTGGATACAATATTATGTAGGTTATAATCGAAAGCAGCTAATGCTACTTCATCTTTATTGGAAAAGTTGCCATAAATACTGCCTTTGGTTAAACCTGTAGCGGCAGTAATATCATTTAAAGAAGTACCTGCATAACCCTTCATATTGAAAATGGGTGCTGTTTTCTCTACGATAAAATTTCTTGTCTTCTCTGCCTTGGTCATACTCTTTTAAATTGCCGATACAAATATATACCAATCGGTATATTAATGACAACTATTTTTATCATAGCAATCTCCTTTTAATTTATCAGAAGCTTTCCTTCAGTTTTCATTAATTTGCTTTAAGTTTGAATTTTGTAACTTTGACTTATGAACAAGCCAGAAACCATTGAAGATTTTTACCAAAACAAATTCAAGTTCCTACCTGATAACCTCCAGAATGGCGTAGGCCATTTTAACGTTTTCAAACTGGAAGATTGTTTAAGGGATGATCACAAACCAATGAGTTACAACCGCAGGGATTATTACAAAATCTGCCTGACGCGTGGCCATAACGTTTACCACTATGCGGACAGGAGTATTGAGATTAATGGTACGGCTTTAATCTTTTTTAATCCGCTCGTACCTTATACCTGGGAACTGGGCAGTGGCAAGCAAAATGAGGTAACGGGTTATTTTTGCATTTTTACAGAAGCCTTTTTTACCGAAAAGATTCGTGGAAACATTGGCGATCTGCCTATGTTTACCCATGGAGGAAAACCAGCATATATTTTAAATGAACAGCAAGACAGGCATATCGAAGCTATTTTTGCTAAAATGTTTGAAGAAATCAATTCAGATTACGTTTACAAATATGATCTGCTTCGCAATTACATTACAGAAATTACTCATTTCGCTTTGAAAACCGAGCCTTCCGAAAATTTATTCAAGCATACGGATGCCAATGCCAGGATTACTGCTGTTTTTACGGAGTTATTAGAGCGGCAGTTTCCCATTGAAACCACTACCCAAAGGTTTACCATGCGCTCCGCAAAAGACTATGCATCACAACTTTCGGTACATGTAAACCATTTAAACCGTGCGATAAAGGAAACTACGGGTAAAACCACCACCCACTACATTACAGAGCGTTTATTGAGAGAAGCTAAAGCTTTATTAAAACATACAGACTGGAATATCTCAGAAATTGGTTATTGCCTGGGATTTGAAGAACCTACCCATTTCAACAATTTTTTTAAAAAATTAACCAACCATACCCCAACTTCTTACCGGATTGTTTGAATTTCGTAATAATCAGTTTGATTAACGTAACAGCTTAAATTCATTTGCACCGTAATTTTGTCTTAACAAAAAGGATAAAACTATGGGCATGAAAAAAGTTTGGTTTATTACCGGAGCCTCAAAGGGCTTGGGATTAAGTTTAGTTCATCAACTATTGAAAGCTGGCCAATCCGTTGCGGCCACTTCAAGAAATATAAATGAACTTAAAAAAGCAGTAAATAACAATACGGAAAAATTTTTTCCACTGGCCGTTAACCTGGCTGATGAAAAAAGTGTGGAGGATGCGATACAAGCAACTATTGCAAAATTTGAAAGAGTTGATGTTGTGATCAATAATGCTGGTTATGGCATTGGGGGCAGTATAGAGGAACTGACTGATGCGGAAACAAGAAACAGTTTTGACGTAAATGTTTTCGGAACAATAAATGTCATCAGAGCCGTTTCACCTTATTTAAGAGCTCAACGGGCTGGCCACATCATCAATATCGCATCAATTGCAGGCATTGCCGGCGCAACTGGCTGGGCGATATATTCAGCAGCAAAAGCGGCAGTGATTGCGTTGTCTGAGGTTTCGGCAGACGACCTTAAGGAATTCGGGGTAAAGGTGACCGTGGTTGCTCCTGGTGCATTCAGAACAAGTTTTTTAACCCCCGATTCATTGATTTTGGCAACCAATCCAATTGCCGAATATGAAGAAGTGCGGGCAATACACCAAAAATATCTTAAAATGGACGGTCAGCAGATCGGCGACCCTGAAAAGGCCGCAGCAGCCATGATCTCATTGGCCAGTATGCCCAATCCACCTGTTCATTTACTCCTGGGAAAAGATGCTTTTCAAAGAGCCAACAGCAAAATTGACGCATTAACAAAAGAGTTTAACGACTGGAAAGCCATTACGATTTCTACAGATTTCGACAATTAATCAAATGTTAATGGCGAATTAGCAATTCAAAAAGAAGCTGTATGATAACAAAATTTCTCTAGAATTTGTCACGTTGAGCCTGTCGAAACGGCTTAAAAATCTTACGGATGGTCATTCGACAGGCTACCATTGACGTTATTTTATAATTGATTATTAATGAGCAGATTGTAGCATCATGCATTTCCGTATAGCTAGGCCATAGCACCGTATTACCGTTCTACTTAAAACCGGCCTAATAAATTTTTCGGACTGCACTGTTCTAGCCATAACACTGCCTTTGAAAGAAAAATTTTCAGCCGGCATTTTTTGTTACTTTTTGATGCCAAAAAGTAAGAGCCCTTCGGTGGCGGCGAGCCGAGGCAAGACTGTGCTGTATGACATAGGAAATCTGTTACGTCATTTATACTGATTTTTATACAATAAATTATCCCTCAGGATGACAATGTTATCATAATAAAACCCAATTAATTTATTTCATTCTAAAAACAATATCATGGAAAATCAAAAAGTTTGGTTTGTAACAGGCGCGTCCAAGGGTCTGGGATTGACCTTAGTCAAAACATTATTAAACAACGGCGTTAATGTTGCCGCAACTTCAAGAAATTTAAAAGATTTAACCAAAGCCGTAGGCGAACATGAAAACTTTTTACCTTTGGCAGTTGATCTGGTTGACGAAAACAGTGTAGAAGCTGCAGTTAGCCAAACCATCAGCAAATTTGGCCGGATAGATGTTGTGGTAAACAATGCAGGCTATGGGATGCTCGGCGCACTGGAAGAGTTAAGCGATAAGGAGTCGCGCCAAAACTTCGATGTGAATGTTTTTGGTTCACTAAATGTAATCAGAAAGGTATTGCCACAATTGCGGAAACAACAATCGGGACATATTTTTAATATTTCTTCCATAGGAGGTTTTTCTGGTAATTTCCCGGGCTTTGGGATTTATTGCGCCACCAAATTCGCAGTAGTAGGCTTTACCGAATCATTGGCTGCCGAAGTAAAATCAATGGGGATAAAAGCCACTGTAGTAGAGCCGGGTTATTTTAGAACTGAATTTCTGACAACAGGTTCTTTAGCAGTACCAGATTCTCCTATCGATGCCTATAAAGAGGTACGCGATTCGCAAGCGGCACACCAGAACGACATCAATAACCAACAGCCGGGGGATCCGGCCAAGGCAGTTGAGGTAATTATCGAAGCTTCGAAAAGCGAAAATCCACCACTTCATTTGTTCTTAGGCCCAGACGCCTATCAAATAGCTGATGCAAAAATCGCAGATGTACAGAGGGATATGGCCAACTGGAAATATTTAGCCACAGCTACCAACTTTGATCAGGAATGATTGAGAGTAGCACCTCACTGAAACAAACCTCACCTAGGGTCGTCAATCCTGAACCTGTCGAAGCATCCCTTTGGAAAGTTCCAAGGGCGTTTCGACAGGCTCATCGTGACACTGGAGATGAAAGACAACCTATGTTGCACAGGCCGTCTTTATACCAGATGATAAAAAATTATCTTTTAGGTTTTGAGCTCATGTAAAAAGTAAGCTTTCCACCGTTGGTAATATCAGCATGTTTAATCTTATGATCAGTAATCTCTTTACCATTCAATAAAACTTTTTCTACGTATACATTTTTCTCACTTTGCTTAATGGCCTCAACCGTAAAGCGTTTACCATTCTCCAGATTGATTACCGCCTGGTTTACCAATGGACTACCTAATGAATATACATCGGCACCTGGTGCTACCGGGTAAAAGCCTAGTGAAGAAAACATGTACCAGGCGCTCATCTGCCCGCAATCATCGTTTCCACCTAAACCATCAGCAGTAGGTTTGTATTGCATATTCAGGATGTGACGAACCTGTGCCTGTGTTTTCCATGGCTGATCGGCCCAGTTATAAAGGTATACAATATGGTGTGCCGGCTCGTTTCCGTGCACATAGCCACCAATAATACCCTCGCGGGTAATATCTTCTGTGTGTGCGAAAAACTCATCAGGCAGATGCATGGTAAACAAAGTATCTAATCGGGTAGCAAATTTCTTTTTACCACCCATCATTTCAATCAATGTAGCAGGATCCTGTGGCACAAAAAAGCTATAGTTCCAGCTATTGCCTTCAATAAAACCTTGTCCTTCGGTATCTTTCGGATCAAATTCTTTCTTAAAGGTTCCATCGGCCAATTTCGGACGCATAAAACCCGTTGCACTATCGTAATTATTTTTCCAGTTGTTAGAACGTTTGATAAACTCATTATAAACATCCATTCTATTTAATTTTTTAGCCAATTGTGCAATCGACCAGTCATCGTAAGAATATTCCAAATTATTGGAAACCGAAATGCCGGATTTTTCTGCAGGGATATAACCTTTATCCATGTAATAGCCAATACCTTCATAATCGCGGTGTTTCGCTGTCGCCACACAGGCATCTAAAGCTTTGTTTGCATCTCCGCTGTAAGTACCTTTAATAATGGCATCAGCAATTACCGAAACACTATGGTAACCACTCATACACCAGTTATCATTGGCATAATGCGACCAGATCGGCAACATATGCAAACTGCTCTGATCGTAATGTGCCAACATCGATTTTACCATATCGTTACTTCGCGCAGGCTGGGTAATATTAAAAAATGGATGTAAAGCACGGTATGTATCCCAAAGAGAAAAGGTGGTATAATTGGTAAACCCTTCTGCTTTGTGCACGCCCTGATCTAAACCTTTATATTCTCCATTTATATCAGTATAAGTGGTCGGGTTAATATAAGCATGATACAAAGCAGTATAGAAGTTAATTTTATTGTCGCTGGATGTATTTACCTGGATTTTGTTTAGCTCCTTATTCCAGGCGGCTTGTGCCTGTGCTTTTACTTTTTCAAAATCCCAGCCCGAAATTTCTGCCCGCATATTTTGCAGGGCATTTTCCTGACTAACCGGCGATAAAGCGAATTTAATTTTAATCTTCTCTCCTTCCCTAGTATCGAAATCGAAAAACATTTTTAACTTTTTGCCTGCAATTTCAGGGAAATTTTGTTCCTGGTTGAACTTGCCCCAGAAGCCCCTGTAAGCCTGTTTAGCATCATAGCTTTTGCGTCCATAGCTTTTAAAAGGTTTGGAAAAGCTCATTGCAAAATATACGGTTCGTGTTCTGGCCCATCCATTGGTCTGACGGTAACCGGTAACCAGGGTATCGTTTACCACACGAACATAGGTCCACACCGTTTTTTCATCGTAATTATAAATACCAGCCATCAGATCCAAAATAATGTGCGATTGATCTGATTTGGGAAAAGTATACTGGTGCATCCCTACCCTGTTGGTTGAAGTGAGTTCTGCCATAATGTTATCATCATCGAGTTTTACTTTGTAGTAACCCGCTTCAGCAACCTCATTATTGTGTGAATAGGCAGAACGGTAACCACCTTTAGGATTTGAAGCCACACCTGGGTTTAACTGCAGCTTCCCTTGTGTAGGCATAATGAGAAAATCGCCCAGATCAGAGTGACCGGTACCGCTAAAATGGGTATGACTAAATCCCGTGATGGTTTTATCTTCATACTTGTAGCCTGCACAATATTTGTATACATCGCCATTGTATTTTCCGTTTACTTCATAGGATAGGGTATCTGTTTCAGGACTTAACTGCACAGCTCCAAACGGAACAGTTGCCCCGGGATACGTATGCCCCATTTTTGATGTGCCTATAATGGGTTTAACATACTGCACCAGATTCTGCTGTGCCGATGCCATCATTGATGAAAGCAAGAAACAAGACAGGATAACGCTTTTAGTCATATCTTTTTAAGATTAGCTTGTTGATTAAAATTCTAAGGTATAAATTTATCTCCAAATATGCATAAAGCAGACACTAAAACGTTTAAGTAAATAAAAAAATACAATCTAAGCCCGGGAAATAACCTATCCTGGCGTTAAACATGATATCCGTAAATTGCGCAGGTTTAATGTTGAGCGAACAGACGCTATATATAAAAGTGATAAAAGGGAAAGCACGTGGCGAGGAAATGTTTAGTCGCCGCTTTTTACAAGTAACTGACTTCCTCTAAATAATTTCAGCTAAATAAACCTTATTTTTGCATCCTTATATTTTTTAAGATGAGTAAACACGGTAGAATTCTGGTGGCCATGAGTGGCGGGGTTGATAGTTCGGTAGCAGCTGTGATGTTGCATGAACAGGGTTATGAGGTTATTGGATTAACCATGAAGACCTGGGATTATGCCACCTCTGGCGGTAGCAGTAAGGAAACCGGTTGTTGTTCATTAGATAGTATTAATGATGCCCGTACACTTGCCGTAAATTATGGATTCCCACATTATATTCTGGATATAAGGGATGAATTTGGCGATTATGTGATTGATAACTTTGTGGACGAATATCTTGCCGGAAGAACCCCAAATCCTTGCGTTTTATGTAATACGCATATTAAATGGGAAGCACTTTTAAAACGCGCTAACAAACTGGATTGTGAATTTATTGCAACGGGGCATTACGCCAATATCCGCCAGCAGGATAGTGGTCGTTATGTGATTTCGAAAGGTAAAGACGAAAATAAAGATCAATCTTATGTACTCTGGGGGGTGTCTCAAGAGAACCTTTCGCGTACTAAATTCCCATTAGGCAGTTTTGCAAAGTCTGAAATCAGGCAGATGGCGCTGGATATGGGACAGGAAGAACTGGCCAAAAAATCAGAAAGTTATGAAATCTGTTTCGTACCCGATAACGATTATCGATCTTTCTTGAAGCATAAAGTAGCCGATTTAGAAGATCGGGTGGCTGGCGGTAATTTCATTTTAAGTAATGGAATGGTTGTTGGCCAACATAAAGGTTATCCTTTTTATACTATTGGTCAGCGTAAGGGATTAGGTGTTGCCTTTGGAGAGCCTATGTTTGTAACACAGATCCTGCCGGAAAGCAATACAGTGGTTTTAGGTAAAGCCCATGAGCTTGAACGTGGTGAAGCTATGGTACGCAATATTAATTTAATTAAATATGCAAGCATTGAAGAACCAATGAGTGATGTGATTACCAAAATACGTTACAAAGATGCGGGCATGTTGAGTACAATTGTTCAGGAAAAAGACAAAATGCGTGTCGTTTTCGATCATCATGTGTCGGCAATTGCCCCTGGTCAATCTGCTGTATTTTATGAAGGCAATGACTTATTGGGTGGAGGTTTTTTAGTTTAATAGGTTGTCAGTTCTTCTTATTGAGCATTAATATAATAAAGTTACTCCACATCTAAACGGTCGTCATTTCGAGCGGATTGCAACGCAGTAGAGAACCCGAAGGCTCAGCGAAGCTAAATCTGCCTAAATAGGTCTCTCTATTCCGCTGCGCTTCAGTCGAGATGACGATCTTTTCTATAAAGTATTTTATAACTATTCACTTCCCTTAAAAATATTAATCGATGCAGTTTTCCAGTGAATGTAACCTAAATTTCCGCAGGTTTGGGCTACAAAGTTTTCTACGTCTTCCGGCACGTCATTAACTACACGCCACCTGATTTTATATTTTGGATTATAACTGATATAAACCACTAAATCATCACTGCGTTGCCCAACGGCATGCAAAGGTTGTAAATGAATATCCTGCAGATCTGCAGCAGCATTCCTCAGTCTTTCATTCATAATTCTACCTAATGAAAGATCCGGTTTAAAATCTGTTTCGAGTATGGCTAAAACGGTAACGGTCATAGAAAAAATAAATATATTAGCAAACTAACCAAGAAAGAAGCCTTTTGTTTAAAATCATCCATTATACATCGCATAATTTCGATGATTTTCTCTTTAGTGTGTCTCTCCAAAAGCAAATCTATACTAAAAAAATTAGTATCAAAATTTATTTTTATCTTTTTTTTAGCCGAAGTAATAATTATAGAAACGCATGACATGAATTAAATCGCGGTTAGTCAGTCATAGATTGCGCAAAATGACTTAAACACCTGACAACTAGAGTTCTTACCACATACCAAGATTAAGTACATAAAAATTGCATCTATGCAACGAAGACCTGATCAAAGAGAAGAGAATTCATAACGTTTTATTATCGAAGACTCTTGCTAACTTGCCACATTTCCTGACGGAAACATGCTGGAAATCTTCAATGCTTTAAAACGAAATATCAAAACATGTCTGCCAATGCTGATATTGGCTAATAATGCGATGCGGAAGGTTACATTAACAAACCTGCTGACCTGAACGCGTTGGCCAGCAAGGTGGTTAGGTGTCTGAAAGCTCAGTTCAATAAAAAGTCATTAGTCCACAAATTAGT
Organism: Pedobacter suwonensis; assembly: GCF_007833675.1. Lineage (NCBI taxonomy): Bacteria > Pseudomonadati > Bacteroidota > Sphingobacteriia > Sphingobacteriales > Sphingobacteriaceae > Pedobacter > Pedobacter suwonensis. Next base: position 490,101 of record NZ_CP031708.1, read on the forward strand.
CTTAAGTCCTAAATTATACAGCCCCAAGTTAAAGTTTTCATTAGCATGAAAGACTTCTATTTAATGGCGGTGAAAGTAGTGAAAATAGACCAATGATCAGTGAACTAATGACTAATGCACTATCTAAATGGCTATACTTTCAATTGCTTTATCTAAAGCTAAATCCTTTAGACCGGGAATGCTTACACCTTCTGCACGATATACGGTTACATCAGTCATACCCATAAAACCCAGAACCGCCCTAAGATAAGATTCTGTAAAATCATAAGGTTTCATCGGCCCTTCTGAATAAACACCACCGGAAGAAATAGCCAAATACACTTTTTTGTTTTTCACCAAGCCTTCAGGACCATTTTCGGAGTACCTGAATGTTTTACCGGCACGTGCAATATGATCGATCCATGCTTTTAGCGTTGATGCAACACCAAAATTATACATTGGGACACCGATTACAATCACATCTGAATCTTCAAGTTCGGCAATAGCCTCGTCAGAATGTTTTATAGCTGCTGTTAATTCTGCAGTATGATTCTCTTTAGGTGTAAAAAAAGAATTGATGTGCACCTCTTCCAAATGCGGAAACGGGGTATTGGTAAGATCGTGTACGGTTAAAGTGTTTCCGGGATTTGCTTCCTGTAACTTTTCTACAATGGCATTTCCCAATTTAATACTGAAAGATGCTTCGCCCCTGGGGCTGGATATTAGATGTAATATTTTCATTTTTTTGCCTTTTAAATGTCTGGCAAAATTATAGATACACCGTATCAAAAAGCTATTACTATACTAAAGGATAGTGCTATCCTTTAGTATAGCTGCTTATTTTTTTTTAGAAAATAAAACCTATTTACCCAATTTACCAGATAAAGCATTGACCTGCTTTAAATGTTTTTTAAGGATCGGTAAATACTTTCCTGCATATTTTTTAACATCAATATCAGAAGATTGAGCAGCTTTTTCAAACAAGGCAACAGCTTGTTGATGATCGGAAACCATCATCTCTGCATAAGCTTTATCAAATGTGCCTCCACTCAGGCTGTTCAACCGGCTGATCGCATGAGTCACTTCCGCTTCCGCGTTACCTGTTTTTGGAGCTAAGCCTGTGTTACCTGCTTCGCCTCCGGCGTTCCTGGTACGGGAAGTGTCTTTCAAGTTTTCAGGAGCAGAGTCAACTCTGCCATCAGGTCTTAAACCACCTTCCGGAGTGCTCATCGGCAAGGTTACTTTTTTAAGTTTCGCCAATGCCCTCAATTCCTCATTGGCCTGGTTATGGTCGTCAACCATCATCTGTCCAAATGCCTTAATTTTTTTGTCAGTTGCTTTATCTGCAGCAAGCTTGCCGGTTAAAACTTCCTTCATTCCTGCAATTGCAGCCTGCTGCAAAAATTGCTCGGTAGTAATGGTGTCTTGCTGACGACTGTAACCAGTTAAAGTTGCATAATGCCAATCGGCATTTGCAATTGCATTAAATGAAGTAGCTGAAATGATCATTCCCACTACGGCTATTTCACGGGTTTTAAAACGTTTTTTCATAATAGATCAGTTAAGGTATAACGCACTAATAGAACCATACCGGTAATTAAAAAGTTTGAACAACCTCATCATTTAAAACCCTACAACAATAGGGTTTAAGATTTTAAATTTCTACTAAACTTAATCCATTTTTATCCTGTTCTATTATAAAAAACATAAACTATGGAAAATCAAGAAAACAACCAACCGGAAGAAGAAATTCAAAATATCGAACAGTTCCAGATTAACCGTTCGCAGGGAAATGCATCTGAAGGACATGCAACGCCCCAGCCAGATGGCGATAATGACTACACAGAAGATGAAATACCATTTGCGGATGGTGAAGGGACACAATTAGATGAAGAAATTGAGGATCCCGAAGATGATGAAGCGCTGGAAGAAAAGGATGACTACAATGAATCTGACATAGAAGAATTGGATAACGATCCTAATGCCTATGACGAGGAAGATAGCGAAATGCTATAACACATTATTATTTTACAAAAGATGCCAGACTTGCAATAGCCTGGCATTTTTTTATTTAACTACACCTCCCTAAACACCTATTTCATAAGGCATTAACATGATGAACTTTATGTTCAAATAATTATCCATTCACCACTTCTCCGCCATTAACATGCATCACCTGTCCGGTAATAAATGAGGCATCATCTGAAGCCAGGAATACGTAAGACGGACCAAGCTCCGACGGCTGCCCTGCTCTTTCCATTGCGGTTTCAGACCCGAATGACTTAATCTTTTCTTCATCAAAGGTAGACACAATGAGCGGTGTCCAAACCGGGCCAGGTGCCACGGCATTTACACGGATACCGGTTTTGGCTAAATTTGTTGCCAGTGAACGGGTAAAAGATGTTATTGCTCCTTTCGTTGATGAATAATCGATCAGGTTTGGAGAAGAACGGTAGGCGGTCACCGAGGTCGTATTGATAATGGTATCACCCGCCTTCAAATGGTTCAATGCTTCGTGGGCGAAATAGAAATAACCAAATATATTGGTCCGGAAAGTATCTTCTAATTGCTTGTCATCAATCCCTTTCGGATCTTTCTGCGGAACCTGCATTCCAGCATTATTTACTAAAACATTAATCTTTCCAAATTTTTTAACTGTTGTTTCCACAGCTTTTTTACAAAAAGCAGGTTTTTTGACATCGCCTTTAATCAACAGGCAGACTTTCCCTTCAGCTTCAACCATTTTCCGGGTTTCTTTTGCATCTATATCTTCATCCAGGTAAACAATGGCTACATCGGCTCCTTCTCTGGCAAAATGAACAGCTACCGAACGACCGATTCCACTATCTCCACCGGTAATCAATGCAACCTTATCAGCTAGTTTGCCCGATCCTTTATAATTTGCTTTAATCACTTCCGGCCTCGGATCCATTTCTGCCTCGATACCAGGCTGTTTGTTTTGTTTAGCAGGTGTTTTCTGTGTTTTCATCGCGTCTTATCTCATTAAATTTCACTTTAACCATTAAACAAGAACATCTTCTGCAAAGTTTTAAGAACCTCTCCCTTTGGCATTAAAACTAATTTAACTTAATATATTGCTCATATTGGACTATTTTTAAAGGATATACTGCAGTAAATTAGCGTATTAAATACTAACCAAAAGAAACCGAAAATGAGAAAAACTATTTTATCAGCGCTATTTATACTATGCTTAATCTTTCCTGGCCTTGCCCAAAAAAGACTGGGCAACGAAACGGCTGCCCAAAAGACAAAAAGAATGGAATGGTGGACGGATGCCCGTTTTGGCATGTTTATTCACTGGGGCTTATACGCACTGCCTGCCCGCCACGAATGGGTTAAAAGCTATGAACACATCACCAACGAAAACTACCAGAAGTACTTTGATCAATTTAACCCTGATTTATTTGATCCTAAAAAATGGGCCATGGAAGCTAAGGCAGCAGGAATGAAATACGCTGTACTCACCACTAAACATCACGAAGGGTTTACCTTGTTTGACAGTAAATACACCAATTATAAAGCAACAAATACGCAGGCAAAAAGAGATTTGGTAAAAGAATTTGTTGATGCTTTTCGCGCAGAGGGCATTAAAGTAGGCTTTTATTATTCACTTATTGATTGGCACCATCCCGATTTTACAGTGGATAGGTATCATCCCTTAAAACCCAAAAATGACAACGAAGCTGAGTACGCGGCGTTAAACAAAAACAGGGATATGGCCAGATATCGTAAATATTTATACGACCAGGTAACAGAACTGTTAACCAAATACGGCAAAATTGATATTCTCTGGGCAGACTTCTCCTATCCTGGCAAAAATGGCAAAGGTCGCGACGACTGGGGTTCGATAGCTTTACTTAAGCAGATTAGAAAACTGCAGCCAGAAATTATCGTAGATAACCGCTTGGACCTGAATGATTACGAAGACGGAACCGACTTTGAAACACCTGAACAGGTTAGTGCGAAAGAATTGGAAAAATACCATGGTAAAGTTTGGGAAACATGTCAAACCTTTTCAGGATCATGGGATACCATCGGGATGAAAACACGTGGAAGAATAACAGAACATTATTGAATCTTTTAATTACTTCGGTAGCCAACGGAGGAAATCTACTATTAAATGTTGGTCCTACCGCACGAGGTGAGTTTGACAACAGGGCAAATGTTGCGTTAGACAGCCTTGCCATTTGGATGCATGCCAATTCGAAATCTATATACCATTGTACATTTGCACCTGAAGAATTTAAAGCAGCTCAAGGAACAAAACTGACCTACAATAAAGATGCTAAAAAACTGTATATGCATCTTTTCGAGTATCCAAATACCGGATATATTAAGTTGGATGGTTATAAAGATAGCGTGAAGTACATACAATTTTTACATGACAACTCTGAAATACTGATTGATACAGAAAAATCTACCGGAAACACACTTATATTAAAACTACCTAAGAAAAAACCGGATTACGAAGTTCCTGTAATTGAATTGGCATTAAAATAATGTTATCTGCAATCATCAGCAAGTGCCTGCGAGTTCACTACTGCAGGCATTTTGTTGAAACAGTTTTTATAGTCACCCTTAATTAAATACCAGCTAAACATAATGATGGCCTGAAATGTTAAGCTTGTATGAAGTTTATTGCATTACCCTTTTGTTTTTTCCTTTGCTATCTCAAATCATATGCTCAATATACCGACAGCGTAAATTACCACGTATTGCTTACTTCAACCGGATCCATTAACAGAACAAATGAAGACAGAGCCTACCTATTAAATAATGCACTTAATTTTGGTCTGAAAAAGAAAAGTTTTGTATTAAATTCCACTTCGGCGTGGTTGTATGGAAAGCAAAACAGCAATTTAACCAACAATGATTTTTCTACCACGTTAAACTTTAACCTCTATAAAACCTTTCCGCATTTTTATTATTGGGGTTTAGTGAATTATAATACCAGTTATTCGTTAAAGTTAAAAAATCAATTGCTTGCCGGCGGCGGCATTGCCTACAGCATATTAGACAAACCAAACGCATACATTAACCTGAGTGACGGCGTATTATTTGACCAAAGTAGCCTGATTGTGGGCGATAGCTATCATACTTATCGGAATTCGCTCAGAATGCAGTATCATTTTGCTATAAAAGAACTCATTACGATTGACGGAAATCATTTCCTGCAAAACTCGTTTGACAGAAACGGGGATTATATTATCCGCTCTACCACTACACTCGGCTTGAAATTACGCAAATGGATTAGCCTCACCACCGCTTTGAATTATAACAGACTCAACATTACCCGCAGCGAAAACCTGAACCTGACCTACGGGTTAACGTTAGACAAGTATTTTTAAATCTTTTTCAGTTGATCAGCCAGTAATAAATATTGATTCTTAGTTTTTAATTATTCTCTTTTATTGTCATCCTTGAACAAGCAAGTATCTTTATCTATTCGTAAAACTGCTTTAGCAAGTACATCAAATCATCAATTAATAAGCCTGGGGTTGAGTGTTTACCGTGTTAATTAACAGCTAAATTAAATGTAAGCATGGCAAATTCTTAGATGCTTAACCATTGTTGATAATTTTATAAAAATAAAACCCACTGAAATAGAACACTTAGCATTTTTTATGGCTACAAGCGACAAAAAGAAGTTCGAAGATATGCCATCAAATGATAATTTTGTGTTATGGCAAATATGAACGTTAGAAAATCGATCCAAAATAAAATCGAATCATTAGCTAAGGAAATTGAAACCTTACAGGCAGAACTAAAAAGGTGGGAAAAAATTGCAGCAGATTATGAGATCAATTCAGAGAGTATTGATTTGATTTTATCAATCCAATTACCTGAAAAACCTGAACCCAAAACTAAAAAGGTAAAATCTTAAAACATTTAGATCACTGACTGTATCGTAATTGGTTTAAGCAACCTGCTGAGCTTGAAGAAGTATCAAAACGAGCCTTTCTCAGAACGATTTTTTAGATTTTTGGCAGAATAATATTTCGAAAGGGCGTCATTCCCATGAAAACGGGCATCTTAATGCAATAACGGCAACTAAACAAGTCCATACTAAAGCATAAAGATGCCCATCGATAGATCAAGCTGCGCATGACAAACGTCGCCAAATTTAATGCTCTTGCTACTACTGAATCTGCTATTTTGAGGCATGCCCTCTTCAACAAACTCAGCATAACAAGTGCTGCTTGATATGTTCCCTGATTTTCAGGTCCTTCGCTTACGGTTTGTTTCGATAGCTATCAAAAAGATATTGAAAAATTTCAGCATGATGGTTAAAAAGATATTGCATTACCACCTCTTCTACCCTTTCAACGGAATTCTGGCATATGGCTTAAAATTACTCCATCGCTTTTCAGTTAAAACAGTTACTTTCTTCGCTGTTCCATCGTAAACTTCCCGACTTAAGAAAGATAGTTTTCTAAACAGCTGCTTGTTATACGATTTAGTTATTCTCAAAAGCTCAAAACCCTTTCCTGCCGGATCGTGTTATGCATATACAACAAAAACAATGTATATGAAAAAGTTTATTTATGTTATGGCTATTTCCGCCCTCGCCTTTCAGGCCTGTAATGGCGGGAACAAAGATGCCAAAGAAAGTGCTGATAGTTTAAATATGGCAAAAGACACGACTACCAATGCTGCCGCTACCGGAGGAATTGCAGTAGAAGAAGCTGATGCCAAATTTACCACAGAGGCAGCTGTTGGCGGAATGGCAGAAGTAGAATTGGGAAAAATGGCCCTCGAAAAAAGCAGTAATCCGCAAGTTAAAGAATTTGCAACAATGATGGTTAAAGATCATGGTATGGCAAATACAGAGTTAATGGCGATTGCAAAACAAAAAAACATTACCCTTCCTAGTACTGTAGATGATGAGCATAAGAAAAAAATGGAAGACCTGAGCAAAAAGACAGGTACTGATTTTGATAAAGCTTATGTAAGCGCCATGGTTGAGGGACACAAGTCTACCTTAAAATTAATGGAAGATGAATCAAAAGATGGTAAAGACGCAGATCTTAAAGCTTTTGCAACTAAGACCGCACCAATTGTTCAAAGCCACTTACAAATGATCAATAAAATTAATGATAGCATGAAATAACATGCTTTAAAAGTTATCATGGGAGAAGGAACGGTATATCGCACCTTCTCTGCATGATGATTTCTTTGAAAAGCCTTCTAAACCGGCTGTAGTAAATTACTTAAAACCAATACTCTATCCCCAACTCATTTCTAATTTTCGTTACATCTTTCCATTTATTAAAATTATTAATAGCCTGAGTTCGATCCATAATGTGCTTTAATTTGGGTTCATTGGTACTTTGCATGAACGTTCGTCACCCTGAACTTGTTTCAGGGTCTTTATAGCAAGGCGTTTTAACGGAAAAGATGCTGAAATAGTTCAGCATGACGAAAAGGCTAGCAATTTGTCCTAATAAAGCTCATTAATTTTTAAATATTAATCAAACCTAGGTTAATAAGCCCATTTTTAGACTATTCTAATTTAGAAGATTTCTCGACTTCACTGCGTTTCGCTCGAAATGACGTCCTTCACATCCTTGAAAAGAATAATTTCACTACTACATCTACAAATTTCTAAAGCTCTGGTGGCGTATGCCAATCAATAAATGATTTTCTGCTCATCATTTTCAAATAAGGATAATTTCCATTCAATTGTTTTCGCTGTTTGAGCTCATATAAAAAATGTCCACCTAAATCAACAATGATTCTCGCAGTAGCAGCATACCATACACTATGAGGCTGTTTCCAACAAAAAGAATATAAATCGGAAGTGAGTTTAATTCCTTTCAGTTCGGGATGGTAAAAGTTAAGTATTTTTGGATTGGCTAATCCCTGCATAACCTCCGCTTTCCGAACCATTGAAAGGTGATCGGAATGACAAAACTCATATCCTGATAACTTGGGATCATCCACATCAGGAAGGTGCTTCAATATTTTAAAGCCCTTAAATTTCTTACCATTCAATACCCATATCAGATTTGGATAAAAAGACTCCCTGCTGTTCAGTTCTGCAAGTGTTAGCGGCGAATTTTGAAACTCGATGGTATAACCGGATGGAGTAAATATATCTGCCCGGTGAAGATCGGAATTGGCAGCATCATAAAAGGCAACTTCTCTAAATGATGGTGGAAAAGCCAGCTTCCAATCGCGGTGCCAGGCCGTTTCCTTTCTGTAATGTTCCTTTTTAACTAATGGAATACCCGGAACCACTTCATCAACAGAAATATCTCTTCTGACTGCGTTATCCATTCTCTGCATTTACAATAAAAAATCAATTAGGGAAACACAAAGCTAAACTAAAATTTTTAGTACAACAAGCCTCATTTACGCTTTATTAACAGGCTTGAGCAACTATTCCTTGAAACTTGTCCCCAGAACTTCGACTTCGGAATCTATCTTTTCTTAAACCGCGAATTACGCAAAGTAATACGCCGAGGGCACAAAGAGTTGGATACATATCTTTAAAAACCTTGATCGTCGGACCTCCGACACCAGACTTTGGACTTTTACTAACCACAAAGGACACAAAGTAAAGGCACAAAGCACACAAAGTTAGGTGCCTATTATCTGAAACCCTTTCTTCTGACCTCCGACACTCGACTTCGGACTTTTATCAACTACAAAGGACACAAAGTAAGGGCACCGAGCACACAAAGTTGGTCGACTATTACCTGAAACCCTATCTTCGGACCTCCGACACCGGACTTCTGACTTTTAGACTTCAAACTATTCGTTAACTTTGCAGTATGACCATCCAAGAAATACAGCAGTTAGAAGATTTTTTTGCCCAGGCAGGCAAGCAGCAGGTTCCTATTTATCTGAATGAGGCCACAGTAATTACCGATTATGATCATTTTTTGGAAAGCCATCTGATGCCGCTAAAGCTCAATCCCGATGCAAAAGTAAACCAACCGCTTATTCACAGACTGAAAATGCTAAAGCTGCTGATTGAATCAAATAGTTAGGATATTAAATTAAGGTAAATCATCTGATAGAATTGTCATCTTGATGAATAACTTATTGTATAAAAATCAATATGATTGACATTTTTTTCCTTCGCACAATTCTTGCCTCGGCTCGCCGCCGCCGAAGGGCTCTTACTTTTTGGCATCAAAAAGTAACAAAAAATGCCGGCTGAAAATTTTTCTTTTGAAGACAGTAGTATGGCTGGAACAGTGCAGTCCGAAAAATTTATTAGGCCGGTTTTAAGTAGAACGGTGATACAGTGCTATGGCCTAGCTATACGGAAATACATGATGCCGCATTCTGCTCATTAATAGGAGGTTAAAAATAACGTCAATGGTAGCCTGTCGAAGGATCTGTTACGGTATCCCCGATAGGCTAAAGCATACCAGGCGGTAATAACTTCACCTACTTAGTTTTTAAAATAAATATTTCCAACTATATTGGGCATAATTCGTTATTGATATGCATTTGCGCCTTTATTATGACTAAAAATATATTCATTGCTTCAGCCGAACCCTATACAGGCAAATCAGTAATTGCTTTCGGCATGATTAACATGTTGCTGGCTAAAACCCAAAAAGTGGGTTATTTTAAACCCATTATTGCCCAGGATGATCCTAATAAAAAGGACGAACATGTAAAAGCCATGTTGGATTATTTTTCACTCCCGGTAAACTATGAAGATGCTTTTGCTTTTACCCGCCAGGAAATGCTCCACCAGGCAGAAGACAGTGGAGGAATTATCAATACCATCATCAGTAAATATAAAAAGCTTGAAGATAATTACGATTTTACTGTAATTGAAGGAAGCGACTTTTTAGGTGAAGGTATGGCTTTTGAGTTTGAATCGAATGCGTTAATGGCCAAAAACTTAGGTGCGCCTGTTTTAATAGTTGTGTCTGGTAAAAATAAAACGGCAAGTCAACTTTTTAAATCAGCCATCAATATCTACCGTAACTTTTTATTGCGCGATGTGCAGGTATTAGGCGTCGTGGCGAATATGGTAAATCCCGAAGAGGCTGACCGTATTAAGCAAGCTTTAAGCAATCAATTACCGGCTGAATTATTGATTGCAGTAATTCCAACCGAAACTGGACTGCAAAGTCCGACCATGAATGAAATTACAGCTGCATTAGGTGGCGAGGTACTTTTCGGCACAGAACTCCTGGATAATCAGGTTGATAATTTTGTGACCGGTGCCATGATGTTACCTAATTTTTTACGGCATATTAAAGACAATTTGCTTATTGTGACGCCTGGCGATCGTGGTGATATCATTATCGGAGCACTTCAGGCGAATTTGTCAGCCAATTACCCAAAAATTGCCGGCATTGTGCTAACCGCAGGAAGTTTGCCGGATGAACCAATTATCAAACTCATTGAAGGTTTACAGACCATTATCCCCATTATAGCCGTACAAAAAGGAACTTTTGAAACCACGACCACTATTGGGGGGATCCATTCAAAAATTACTATTGAAAACAAGAAAAAAATTACGCTGGCCATAGAGCTTTTTGAAAAATATGTAGATATAAAAGCATTGGATGATAAAATCATCACTTTTAGCTACCAGGGCATCACCCCGCACATGTTTCAATATCAACTCGTTAAATGGGCCAAACGCGATAAAAAACACATCGTTTTACCCGAAGGTAAAGATGACCGGATTTTAAAAGCGGTAGAAAAACTCATCGCGCAGGATATTGTAGACATTACCCTTTTAGGGGATCCTGTCGAAATAACCAACAACATCAAAAGGCTTGGATTAAACCTCGACATCAATAGCTTAAAGATACATAACCCTGCCCATTCAGTTCATTATGCCGATTATGTAAATACCTTACATGAATTGCGTAAAAACAAAAATGTAAATCTGGAAATGGCCAGAGACATGATGACCGATGTTTCTTATTTCGGAACCATGATGGTATACAAAGGTGATGCGGATGGAATGGTCTCCGGTGCCGTTCATACCACTCAGCATACCATCAGGCCCGCTTTACAATTTGTTAAAACAAAGCCAGGTGTATCCGTAGTTTCTTCTATTTTCTTTATGTGCCTGCCAGAACGCGTAGCCATATTTGGTGATTGCGCGGTTAATCCCAATCCTTCAGCGCAACAACTGGCAGAGATAGCCATCTCATCAGCAGAAAGCAGTGCCAAATTCGGTATTGAGCCACGTATTGCCATGTTATCTTATTCTTCAGGCACATCGGGCGAAGGTGAAGATGTAGAACGCGTAAGAGAAGCCACCGCTATAGTTAAAGCGAGGCATCCTGAATTAAAAATTGAAGGGCCAATACAATATGATGCTGCTGTAGACCCGCTTGTGGGTAAACAAAAACTCCCTGGATCTGAAGTAGCAGGCAGAGCCAGTGTATTGATTTTCCCTGATTTAAACACAGGGAATAATACCTATAAAGCCGTGCAACGCGAAACCGGCGCATTGGCCATAGGCCCAATGTTACAGGGCTTAAACAAACCGATAAACGATCTGAGTCGCGGTTGTACCGTAGACGATATCTTTAATACTGTTGTGATTACAGCAATTCAATGTCAAGACATTTAAATATGAACATTTTAGTCATCAACTCAGGAAGTAGTTCCTTAAAATACCAACTTTTTAAAATGCCTGAAAAAGCGCCTGTTTGCAGTGGGCTGGCAGAACGTATTGGCATTGAGGGTTCTTTTATCAAACATACCGTTTACAACAAAGGCGAAAAACAAAGCACTGAATCGCCTGGTTTTGTTGCCGATCATGGCGAAGCCTTAAAGCAGGTTTTAGCTTTATTAACCGAGGGAGATTATGCCGTAATTGCAAGTCCTGATGATATTGCAGCTGTGGGTCACCGGGTAGTTCATGGCGGTGAACATTTTTCCGGCCCGACAATAATTACAGAAGAGGTAAAACATCAGATCAAAAAACTTTTTTCCCTTGCGCCATTGCACAACCCTGTGAACTATAAATGTATTGAAGTAGCAGAACAGACTTTTGTAAACGCAAAACAGATCGCGGTATTTGATACAGCTTTTCACCAAACTATACCCGAACAAGCCTACCGTTACGCCATTCCGGAATCGTATTACAAAGAAGATGGCATTAGGGTATATGGGTTTCATGGCACGAGCCATAAATATGTAAGTGAGCAGGCGCTTAATTGGCTGGGGCAAAAAGAAAGTAAAATCATCAGTGTTCATTTAGGTAATGGTTGCAGCATCACAGCTATCAAAAATGGCCAATCAGTAGACACCAGCATGGGTTTCGGCCCTTTGAGCGGGTTAATGATGGGTACGCGGTCCGGAGATATTGATCCATCTGTTATTTTCCATTTAATGGAACATTCGGGATATACGTTGTCACAATTGAGTACGCTGGTCAACAAACAGTCTGGCCTTCTTGGCGTGGGCGGCTCAAGCGATATGCGCGACATTAGAAAAATGGTAAATGAGGGCAAAAAAGCTGCTGTTTTAGCCATTAAATTATATGCCTACCGGATTAAGAAATTTATCGGGGCTTATGCAGCTGTTTTAAATGGCATAGATGCTATCGTATTTACTGCAGGTGTTGGTGAAAATGACAGCCAGATGCGGGAAGCGGTATGCTCGGAACTCGAATATTTGGGCATTGAATTAGATCAGGAACTTAATGCCACTTATAAAGGCGAATTAAAAGAGATTAGCGCTGTAACCGCCAAGGTAAAGATATTGGTAATTCCAACTAATGAAGAATATGAAATTGCCCATCAATGTTTTGGGCTCGCGGGCTAAACACAAGACTTCCGAAGCTTATGCAATCGTTTTATGCTTTGCCAACTTCGGAAGTCTGACTAATTCAGGTGTTTTGCAAAACAGACAAAATGTTACCTGACGGATCTCTGAACCAGGCAATAGCCGGTCCGCCGTTTCCACGAGAAATACCCTTTTGATCGGTTTTGATCGATTCCTGATGGTAAATCTCGAACTTAACTCCTTTGGCAATCAATTCGTCAACAGCCTGATCTATATTTTCGACCGGAAAGTTGAGGACTGTAAAAGTTGCCGGAACATGATTCGGTTTTGGATAAAGCAAGATATTTGAAGAACCGGAAACCACCACCTCAATCACTCCCATTGGGTTATCTTTAACTTCAAGGCCCAATACGTCCTGATAAAATTCTTTTGCTTTCTGTATATCATCTACAGAAAAGGAGCCGAATGCTTTTGAGTTTTGTAACATAACTTAATTGTTTAATTATTTTGAAGAACGGACGGATTATTTTGTCAGATTAGCATATTCATATCAACTGATATAGCATACATTTCACTATATTAATTTTTCCATGCTCCCAACAGGCGCCTGATGATGATGATTTCAGCAATATGGTAAGCATTATGATCAGCAATCTGCAAAGCTTCAGTCAAAATACGCTGCCCATCACCATGTGGTATATGGCTGTATAGGTCTGAAGAATCCAAAAGCGCTATAAATGCCTGCAGATCGTTATCGATTTGCCTTAATGCGTTACTCCAGGTTGCTTCATCTTTTGGCGCAAGTTCTTTTGGCCAATATCCATCAGGCCATTTTGGCGATTGATGGCTGCCGTCCCTGCTAAATTCCAGCATATCCCACTGGGCAATTCTAATATGTTCTACCAATTGCCAGATGCTGTACGGCAAATGATCGGGCTTTTCACCTAAACGATCAAAAGGCAGACCGGCTACAGCATCCTTAAACCCTACATGTGCTCCGCCCCCTTGTAAAAGTTTTTTTAATTCAGTAATCAATATTGCGGTTTCATTTTCCATCATAATGCACTTCTTTAGAAAAAGAACAATTCTCATTCTCATAGGTTTGTATAAAAATTGATTTTGGATAACAGCATTTACTTTTTAATGCATAATTCCTTTAATTTGGGTCATGAAGCGATCATTCCCCATTTTAGAAAAGTACACTTATCTGAACACCGCCAATTCTGGTATTTTATCGGAAAGCTTAGCAGAATGGCGGGTAAAGCACGACGAAGGATTTATGGCTGATGGAAGCATTTTCAGAATGCAAAATCTTGCTCTTATCGCTAACCTCAAAAATAACATCGCTACACTTTTTGGATCAAAGCCCGAAAACACCTATCTCGTTCAAAATTTTTCAACAGGCTTCAATACACTACTTAACGGGTTGGATCGAACTCATCGTTTCTTGCTATTAGCAGACGAATATCCCTCGGTGGGTTACCCCATAATGAGTATGGGTTTTGATTATCATCAGGTAACCATTGATGAAAAATTAGAAGGGAATATCATTAATGCCATTGAAAAATTTAAACCAACTGTTATGGCTTTTAGCATGGTACAATATATCAGCGGTTTAAGAATGGATGAAGACTTTATCAAAAAAATAAAAACTACCTATCCTGATCTGTTATTGGTCGGAGACGGTACTCAGTTTTTAGGCACTACTGCCTTCAACTTTGAGAAATCGGGTTTAGATGCGTTGATTGGCAGTGGATACAAATGGCTTCTGGCCGGATATGGAAATGGTTATGTCATGTTATCCGATCAGATGAAAGATGTAATCTATATAAAAAATAAGGCAGTTAGCCTACCCTCAATGCCGTTTTTAAATGAAAAAGATCCTTTATCAATGTATTTTGAGCCTGGACACCTGGATACCTTAAACTTCGGCTCCTTAAATAAGAGTTTAAATGACCTAGGTGCAGTGGGTTTCGACGCCATTGAAAAGAATACGCAAACACTTAGTAATCAGGCAAGATTAGCATTAAACTCCAGAGGCTTAATTCCCGATTGGATGCTTGACCGAAAGTATCAGTCTGCTATCATGAGTATGCCCCTAGATCAGGAAGTGGTAGATAAATTGGTGTCAGCTAAAATCATTTGCTCTGCAAGGGGTGCCGGCACCAGAATTTCTTTCCATTATTATAATACGGAAGAAGATTTAAACCGGCTGCTTGAGGTTTTAGATGACGGCCGTTAATCTACCCTCCAAATGGCGTCCACAAAATAATGTTTCTGATCAAAAAAGCTTTGAAGCGGCTTAAAACCGGTTTTTGCTGCCAATTTATTAATGTCTTCCAAGGAATACTTTTGTGAAATTTCCATATGTATGTATTCATTTTCCGAAAAATGAATCACCTGCCGACCTATGTTCACGATCTGATTTTGCAAACTGATCAGATAACTTTTACAGGCTCCTGATGCCGGATCGTAACTGGCGTAATGCTCAAATTGATCTATGTTAAAATCACCATCGAGTTCTTTATTGATGCGACGAAGCAGATTAAGATTGAAAGATCTGGTAATTCCACCTTTATCATTATAGGCCGCAAGGATCTGCTGGGGATTTTTTTTAAGGTCAAAGCCGATAATGACGAGGTCGTTAGGAGAAAGCAATTGCTTTAGCGAAAGACAGAAACTTTCAGCATCAGCAACAGTCATATTACCAATATTTGCCCCCATAAACAATACTACTTTTCTACGATGGGAAAGTTCGGCAGCCTTTTGCAGCATGTCAAAATAATCGCCATTTAATCCCGTGATATCCAAAGAAGGCAGTTTTTTGGGCAGGTTTTCTTCCAGATCAGAAATAACGTGTTCAGAAATATCAATAGGAAAATAGCGAAATTCCATTTTGGCATCCAACAGGGACTTTAATAGATGAATAGACTTGGTAGCATCGCCGGCGCCCAATTCGATCAGATCAAAAGCCGTCCCGTCTGCAGATATGGCCTGTGAAAGCTGTGCAGACTGATTTTGGAGAATCTCCATTTCGGCATTTGTTAGATAATACTCTTCCATTTCCATAATCTGCTGAAATATGCGGTCTCCGGTAGCATCATAAAAATACTTGGAAAGCATAAATTTAGGTTCAGACTGTAGCCCTGCCAGGGTTTCATGAAGAAATTGCGCTTTGTTGCTGGTTGGTATTTCAATGGTAGTTGTGCTCATAACATTTTTATTTTACCAGGCGTATGCCTGTATATTGCCATCTTAAATGGGGATGAAAAAAGTTTCTATACGTAATGCGTGAATGATTTTGAGGTGTAGCGATGGAAGCGCCACGAAGTACTTTTTGATTGACCATAAACTTGCCATTATATTCACCAATGGCACCTGGCGCCTTGCTGAAACCAGGATAAGCCAGGTAAGCGCTTTCGGTCCATTCCCACCTTTCACCCCAATTAAAATGTTTCGCCGCCACTTCCCATTCAAATTCGGTGGGCAAACGCATGCCTTTCCAACTGGCATATGCATAAGACTCATAATAGCTGATATGGCTAACCGGCGCATTTAAATCAACGGGCAAAAGTCCGCCTAGAGTATAATTAAACCATTCGCCATCCACCAGATGCCAGTACATGGGTGACGCGATGTGGTTACTTTTCACCCAATCCCAACCTTCTGAATGCCAATAGTTAAAATTTTCATAACCACCTGCATGGATAAATTCCAAAAAATCTGCATTGGTTACCAATGTTTTACTGATGGCAAAATCGTGTAGATAAACCTGATGTCTGTTTAATTCATTATCGAAACTGAAACCTGTTCCATCATAACCGATTTCGTAAACCCCTGCCGGAATGTCAATCCAGCCCGGCTCATTTTGGATGCCTGAAACTTCTTTCTTATCTTTAACATAAGCCGGGAATAAAGGGTTATTGCCTAAAATATATTTAATATCGGTTAACAGTAATTCCTGGTGCTGTTGCTCATGATTAAAACCTAAAACCAATAATTCTCTAACCTCGTCATTTAACACGTTAGCTAAAAAATTTACCATGGCTTCATCTACATACGCCCGGTATTGATAAATTTCATTCACACCAGGGCGGCTTAAATTGCCACGATCGGTACGGATTACCCTATTGCCAACGGTTTCATAATAACTGTTGAAAACAAAATTATAATCATCATTATATACCTGATAATTAGACGAAAACGGTTTTAATATAAAGGTTTCGAAGAACCAGGTAGTGTGCCCTAAATGCCATTTTGGTGGACTCACATCTACAACAGGTTGTACTACATAATCTTCAGTTTGTAAGGGTTCACAAACCTGTTCGGAATATTTCCTAATCTGTAAGTATTCTTCTACTAATGTCATTAATTTTTATCCAGGTAGTTTTTAAGGTCTGTGATGGTATTAACATTCAGCGCTGTGGATTGTTTTCTCCGCATCATTAAAGCGTAAGAATTATTGAAACCAATGGGCTTAAGCCATTTGATTTTAAACCTTTTTTCAAATTCTGCACTTACATAACGGTAAGTTTTCTCTTTATCATGGGCCATTTCCTTTGCAATTAGTGGATCTGGCTGCAATAACACCAAAAGGCCAGTACCCGTGTATTCTGGATAAAAATCGATCTGATTATTCACAAGTGCGTCGAAACAGATCTTCGTTCCGCCCAGACCAGTTTTGGTGGAAACATTGTAATCCGTATAGCCTTTAATCAGCATGCTGTATATTTCAGCAAGAATATATTGCTCACCGAAAATCTTCGAACCGATCCGCACAGTGCCCCTATTTCCATTTTTAGATGTTTTATATAAGCCCCTGCTGATCAGGAAGTCTTTAGCCACCTGCTCAGGCTGTTGATGAAGATAATCAGTTCTATAGTTCAGATCGGTCATGACCGAATCGGTAATTTTACCGGAGAGCAGATTCAAAGTTTTTTCCAGTTCCGGAAATTGTTTTAACGCTTCATTTCTAACAATGGGCGCAGCAAAATAAGGCGGAAAAATGTTTTTGTCATCCTTTAAGATCCTCAGGTCAAATGCCTTTAAACGTCCGTCAGTAGAATAACCGCTGATGACATCCAGTTCTTTCGCGTAAGCGGCCTTATACATCACGGCATCGCTGATCACAATGGTATGGATTTTTAAGCCATAAGTTGATTTCAATCCGAGGTCTCCATCCTGCCTGCCCATAAATTCGGGTGTAAACCCAGCTGTTAAAGTTGATCCATAAGCTGAGGGTAACGCATAAAACGCGCCTAATGCCAAAATCACCACAGGAAAAATGTACAAAACTTTCCTCAATTTTCTGACATCCATTTTTTGAACAAGCGAAAGTAAAGCATCAAGTACAATCGCCAATAAGGCAGCCGGAATGGCTCCGCCCAAAATCATGTTGGTGTTATTGAGTGAGATGCCGCCAAAAATAAATTCACCCAGGCCTCCTGCAGCGATAAATGAAGCTAATGTAGCCACTCCTACATTAATTACAGTCGCGGTGCGGATGCCTGCTAAGATAACGGGCATGGCGAGGGGTAACTCCACTTTTAACAAAACCTGTCTTTTACTCATCCCCATGGCCCTGGCTGCCTCTTTAACATGTAAATCGATACCGATAATGCCCGTATAAGTATTTCTGATAATCGGTAGCAAAGCATAAATCAGCAGGGCCACAATCGCTGGTTTGGCACCGATGCCCAAAACAGGAATCATAAACCCCAGAAGAGCAATACTCGGAATGGTTTGTAATATACCGGCAACACCCAAAACCATTCCTGAAAGTTTCCGCTTTCTCGCAATGAGTATGCCTAATGGTAAACCGACGGCAATAGCAAGGGTTAAAGAAATAAAGGTTAGCCCTACATGTTGTAAGGTTTGGCTGAACAATTTATCAGACTGCCCAGACATAAACTGCCATAAGGTCTGCTGTTGCTCAGTCATGCTGTTGTGCGTTTCGATATTGGTTGAATGCCGTTGTTAACTGCTCGAAATTGAAGGACTTGATCGTATTGTTCGCGTCTGATACAAACAGCTCATCCCTATCCTTTTTCCGTAATAATTCCATAGCATACCAGATACTTAAACAAGCGGTTTCACTTTTTCCTTCGTAAATTATTTCTTCAGGTAGATAACACCAAATATCCTGTATATTAACTACTTTAAATTCTAACACCAATCTTTGTCCGGCAAGAAAATTCTTTGCAATATCATTTATCGGCTGGAATAATAATTCTTTTGGTGTACCGATCTGAACCACCTCACCCTTATCCAACAAACAGATCCGGTCTGCAAGCTCAAAAGCTTCCAGTACATCATGTGTTACCATCACAATCGTTTTCCTTCTCAACTCTTCTAAAGCTTTAAATTCTTTTTGGATACTGGTTCGGGTAAGATTATCTAAGGCTCCAAATGGCTCATCCATCAACAATACCGGTGGATCGGCAATCAGCGCACGTGCCAGGCCTACACGTTGTTGCTGTCCGCCACTTAATTCATGCGGATACATTGCTAAGGTATTTTCCGGAAGATGAAGTTTTTCAATGAGTTCCTGTGTGCGGCTTATAATTTTTGCCTTATCCCATTTCAGTAGCTTTGGCACAAGCGCAATGTTTTCGGCAATGGTATAGTGTGGAAAAAGACCAATATTCTGCATCACGTAACCTATTCCCTTTCGCAGCACGTCTGAATCCTGGTCGGTTACATTTTCACCATTGATCAGAATCTGTCCTGCGTCGGGTTCAATTAAACGATTGATGATTTTTAAAGTTGTGGTTTTACCACAGCCGCTGGTACCCAGCAATACCAGGGTTTCTCCGCTGGCTACATTAAAAGAGACTTGCTTTACCGCCTGGGTATTGCCAAATTTCTTGCTTATCTCTTTTAATTCAATCATATTATCTATCGAGTTTCATAAATAGGTTATTCAGCGATTCGGTATACGTAGGATGAGCAAAAACGCAGTACCTGATCCTGTCATAAGTGATATCTCCTTCCATGGCCATTTGCAAAACAGACATGATTTCACCGCCTTCTGAAGCCAGAATAGCTGCTCCTAAAATCTTTTTCGTCTCCGGATCTACAACCGCTTTCATCAAGCCCAATGTCTCGTTGGTTTCTATCCCGCGTGCCACCTGCGACATTGGAATCACCGCTACTTCGTAATTTAATTTCTTTTCTTTTGCTTCCTTTTCCGAAATGCCGATTCTACCCAATTGCGGGTCGGTGAACATGCAATAAGGTACCGGGCGATCCTGAATAGAATATTTAGTCCCTTCAATCAGGTTACGGTAAACAATGGTGTAATCGTTATAGGCAATATGCGTAAAGGCAGGCCCACCTTTTACGTCTCCTAATGCGTAAATTCCTTTAATATTGGTTTCCAGTTTTTCATTCACCATTACATGGCCTTTATCATCCAATTTAACACCACAATTTTCTAGTCCCAGATCAGCGGTTTGAGGTACACGTCCGGCTGCAACGAGCAAATGACTTGCCGTTATATCCTTTTTAGTTTTACCGGA
Source organism: Pedobacter suwonensis (assembly GCF_007833675.1). Classification (NCBI taxonomy): domain Bacteria; kingdom Pseudomonadati; phylum Bacteroidota; class Sphingobacteriia; order Sphingobacteriales; family Sphingobacteriaceae; genus Pedobacter; species Pedobacter suwonensis. Next base: position 510,347 of record NZ_CP031708.1, read on the forward strand.
ACGGACTGTTATATGAAGCTGTCTTTTATCCTGATCGATTTTTTCAACCTTTACATCCGTAATAATTTCGATCTTCTCATCAGTTAAAATTTCTGTTAACGCTGAAGAGATGTCTTCATCTTCTTTTGCCAGTATACCCGCTGACTTTTCCAGAATGGTAACTCTACTACCAAAACGGCTAAACATTTGCCCAAACTCCAAACCAATATAATTACCACCAATTACGACTAAATGCTCCGGAACCGTTTCCAAATCAAGGATTGTTGTTGAGGTAAGATAATCAATTTGATCCAATCCTGCTATATCGGGTATAGCTGCTTTTGCACCGGTATTGATAAAAATCCAATCTGCAGTTACCTTTTCTTCTCCGCCATCATTAAGGGTAATGGTTAATTCCTGTTCTGCACTGAATTTTGCCGTTCCGAAAATAAGCTTGAGTCCATTTGTTTCAGTAATTCCTTTTTCTGATGAAGACCTGAATTGTTCTACAATATCGTTTTTTCGTTGGACAATCTTCTTAAAGTCTATTTTAACAGATCCAATATCAACGCCTAAAGCTGAAGCTTTTTTAGCCTGGTGTACAGCCTTTGCAGAGGCAATCATTGCTTTGGTCGGTGTACAGCCATCATTGATACAGGTACCGCCAACCAATCTTTTTTCAATAAGAGCTGTTCTTTTACCGGCTTCGGCTAGTTTTTTAGCCAATGGTACACCGGCTTGCCCCGCCCCAATAATTATTGCGTCGTAATGTTTCATTGATGGAATTTGTTTTGTTGTAATAATAAACTACATAAACCAATCAATGTTTGCTAATTAATGATTTATTGTTGATTAACTATTGTAGATTATTTAAAAAAGTTACAAACTATCTTCGAAAATTAGCGTTAAATGAGGTAGGTAATTAAATTGACAACCGTAAAATCCCTAACTCATGCAAACACAAACAGCAGAAAATACAAACCTTACCGTTTTTATTCAGGATGATACTTCTATTGAAGATAAAAGAGAATTTTTATTGAATGGTTTATTGGAAGATCTGAATAGCCAGACGGAATCTTTTAATTAAATTAGAAATAGCAGCCTTTGCTGTATTCCTCAAAATAGTCTTTCATATTAATTAATTATGGATTTATATCAAATATTGGAATAACACATTTATTTCAGGATTAATGAAACAGTTTTATTTTTCAAAAGAGTATTTGGAAATATTAATTTCGGCAAATTAATTAAATAATGAAAAGATCTTTAATGACAGAATTGAGATTAAAATAACCATTAAAAAAGAAAAGGGCAAACAAATTAATGCTTACCCTTTTCAAATCTAAATTAACGCTCTCGCCACAAATGTATAAATTCTTTTCGAATCTGTATACAACAAATTTAATTGCATAAAGCCTGAAGGTTATTTCACGATCTGTTGTGCCCGCCGAAGGTTATCGGTTGTTTGCAAAATCTTATCTTTTAGATTTGGATTGTAACCGGGATGAGATTTTAAGAAATCCTGTACCAGTTGGTTTGCTTCTTTACTGTTATAAGCAGAAAATGACGCTGCTAACCAGGATTGCGGAAAAAAGATGTCTCCTGTTTTCTGTATTTCGGCCAATAAATCCAAACTTTCTTTCAGGTAACGAATAGATGTTTTTTGCCTGATGGGATGATGTAAATAGGATAAAGCAGTGGTTACCCAGGCTTCTTTCTGACGGTTTTTTCTATCTTTTAAGCCATTAAAAAAAAGATCCCTTTCATTCACATCCAAAGATAATGCAGGCATTAAATACATTAGCCTGTTTTTTCTGTCTTCGTTTTTAGTACGTTCCAACTGTTCTTTTAAGATGGTGTTTGCCGTATCTGTTTTAAGCGCCAGCGTTAAAGCAAGTGCGCTATAATCATCTTCTAACAATTTAACGCCATCTGGCGCTGTTTGCTTCTGCCAGATAGCATACATTCTTTTTCCAGCCTCAGCACTTAAATAAATATTTTGATAAGCATTAAACAAAATCTTCTTATTGTTCGGCATTTGCTGTTGCTCCATTGCGCTCCATATGGTACTCTCCACACTTTCGTACCTGGTATTCCGTACTTCACCACTAAGAAAAACCCAATAAATATTCGTAAGATATCCGGTGATCAACCTTAGGTTCATTTCATTTTTCTCAACCGCTAATCCCTGCAGTAATAAGCCTAACAGTTCGTTTGGTTTATTGTCTTTGCCCGAAAGCATATTTTCATAGGCGTTGATATAAGCCGAGGCTCGTTCTAAAGGATCTTTGATGTGAAAAAGATTTCCCATCATCTCTTTCTCAATCGGGAAAAGGCCATATCCGGCGCCATTTGCATTAAATAAAATATATTGGGGTTTAGGTAAACCTTTTGCCTCGACTAACTCTGTTTTAGCAGTTTTGGCATTTACCACAAGAATCTTATCACCAGTTGGGTAAACCAGCTTTAACGTAAAAGATTGCGGCCACACCCTCGGCTGTCCCATCTCACTGTTTTGGCTCAGGCTAAAATGGCTTATTTTATCTTTCTCGTATTCAATATGATAACTAAAAACCGGTCTGCCGGGTTCGTTTACCCAAACTTTATTCCAACTCAAGAGATCACTTTTACTGTGTTTGCTTAAAATGGCAATCAGATCGTCCCAGGTAGCATTGCCATAACTATATTTTTTCAAATACTCCCTTATTCCCTTTTGAAAATCGTCTTTACCCATCAATAATTCCAACTGGCGCATCATAATCGGCGCTTTATGGTAAATGATATTTCCATACATGGATCCGGCTTCCTGTAAGTTATCCAGTTGCTGCCTAATGGGATTAGCCCCCAAAGTCCTGTCTACCCCATAAGCTGCCGGATAATGATCTTGTAAAAATTTAAGATCGAAAGTGCTTTTACCCATTAACTTTTCGGTTACCTTATCAGCCATAAAATTGGCAAAAACCTCTTTCATCCATACATCATTAAACCATTTCATGGTGACCAGATCGCCAAACCACATATGCGCAGTTTCATGCGAAATAAGATTAGAACGCGAAATAAACTGATCTTTAGTCGCACCCTGATCTAAAAACAATGAAGATGCTTTATATTGCACCTCACCCGGATGCTCCATTCCTCCAAACTGAAAATCAGGAATGCTTACAAAGCCAATTTTCTGAAAAGGATATTTAATTGCTGTCCAGTCTTCCAAAAAGTCAAGGGCATCACGGTGCGCAACGAAAACAGAATCTACACTAAATTTAATCTTTGCTGAATCGGTTTCACGGTGTAGAAATTCCATGTTGTGATTTTTCATTTTCCGATTGATGAGTGTGTATTTACCGGCTGTAAATGAAAACAAATAGGTGGGCAGTTTATCAGAACGATCAAAATGGTAAGTAATTGCTTTTTCCTGTACCACAGAATCTTTTTTAACCGCATTAGCCATTACTTTCCAATCTGTTGGAACGGTTAATGAAAGTAAAAAATCAGCCTTTAAATCGGGTTGATCGAAACAGGGAAAGACCGTCCTTGCATGATCAGGTACAAAAAGGGCATACAAAAAATCTTTGTTTCTATTTAATGATTCATTGCCGGCTATGAATGCTATTTCAATACGGTTGTTCCCAATCTTTAAATACTCCTGTTTAATTAAGATATGTTCAGACTTAAAATCGATTGCGATATTTTTTCCATTCACCGTTACCCGCTTGATATGATCTTCATTTTGCTTAAAGTCAACTTGCAGATGGAGTAACTTATTTAATTCAAAATCAATATTTTCAACTGATTCAATTGAAGCTTTTTGTTCAGCTGGTATCGTAAGATGAAGCTTATAGCTAATGTTACTGATTGCAGCACTTCTGGCATTTGCCAATGCAAGCGATACCCCTGGTTCTACAACTATTGGTTTCGGCTGTTGCTGCGCAAAACAGGTTGCAGCTAGCAATGGTAAAGCACAAAAATATTTGACTATTGTATTCATTTTATAAAAATTTATTCTCCATTTATCATTTGTATAACCGTACCATAACTCATCCAAACCATGGTTAATACCACGGCCAGACCAGCCAAAGTTAACCATAACGGCTGCTTGTAACTTGAAATAATCCTGGTTTTGTAGGCTGCAATAAGCATAATTCCCAATGCGATGGGTAAAATAAAGCCATTTATGGCTCCTACGGTAAGCAGCGTTTTAACCGGTTTTCCGACAAGGAGAAAAATAATGCAGGAGATGGATATGAAGATGGTGATAATTTCCCTGTTAAACTTTAATATCAGCGGGTGAAAACTCTTAATGAAAGAAATGGAGGTATAGGCAGACCCTACCACAGAGGAAATCCCCGCAGCCCAGATAACCACACCAAAAATTTTATACCCTATCTGGCCACTGGCCAGTTTAAAAACTGAAGCGGCCGGATTGGCCGGATCCAGCGTAAAACCCTTGCTTACTACGCCCAAAGCGGCAATAAACAATAACAAGCGCATAATTGAGGCGATGCCGATGGCACTTAACGCTCCTTTATTTACAGCATCCAAATTTTCAATACCGGTTTGCCTGGCATCGAGTAAACGGTGAGCGCCCGAAAAAGTAATGTAGCCGCCAACAGTTCCACCAACGATGGTTAATACAGCGGCAAAACTAAACTGTGTAGGGTTTACAGCCCTTAACGCAGCTTCTGCCAATGGTGGTGAGCTGGTGTAAGCTATAATCAAAGCCAGTACAATTTTAATCAGTCCCATGGTTTTGGCAAAAACATCCATCGCTTTACCAGCTTCCTTGTAAAGGAAAATTCCTATGGCCATAATTGCACTAATTACAGCGCCCTGCCCTACACTAATGCCAAATAGCACATTTAGTCCTAAGCCAGCGCCGGCAATATTACCAATGTTAAAGGCCAAACCGCCTAAAAAAACCAGGAAAGAAATAAAATAGCCTAAACCGGGAAATACCTTGTTGGCGATATCTTGTGCGGGTTTATCGGCTACGGCAATAATCCGCCAAATGTTTAACTGTGCAATAGCATCTAAAATGATGGATAGCAGGATAACAAAGGCAAAACTTGCACCCAACTGCTGGGTAAAAACGGCGGTTTGTGTTAGGAATCCGGGGCCTATGGCAGATGAAGCCATTAAAAAAGCGGCACCTAAAAGTACACTCCAATTGTATTTTGGCTTCATATTAGTGGCGCTTTAATCATAATTCCTTCTTTTTTTAGCCTTCCGGCTATCAAGTTGGCAAACGCTACCGCATGTTCACCATCGCCATGCAAACAAACAGTTTCTGCCTTAACGGTAATCAGGTTTCCATTCACACTACTTACTTGCTGTTTTAAAGCAAATCCCAATACCTGTCTAACAGCATCTTCATCATTGGTAATTAAAGCATGATCTGCACCGCGCGGGGTAAGTAAACCATTATCCTGATAGCTACGATCAGCAAAAACCTCTGATGCGGTTGCAATCCCAACTTTTTCCGCTTCTTCAATCATCTTGCTTCCTGCTAAGGCATATAGCATTAAACCCTGGTCGAAATCCAAGATGGCCTGTACAATTGCTTTTGCCAAAGCAGTATCCTTTGCGGCCATGTTATATAATGCCCCATGTACTTTAACATGATGCAATTTACTGCCTGCAGCTTTTACAAAACCAGCCAATGCACCCATTTGGTATAAAGTAAGCTGATAGACCTCATTTGGCGTAATTTTCATTTCTCTGCGACCAAAGCCCTGCAAATCCGGCAAACCAGGATGCGCACCTATGGCTACCCCATTTTTTATGGCTAAACTTACGGTTTGCTGCATTACCGCCGGATCGCCTGCATGGAAACCGCAGGCTATATTTGCAGATGAGATATATTCCATCAGTTTTTCATCATTTGGCATGGCATAACTGCCAAATGCTTCCCCCATATCACAATTAAGATCAATCGTTTTCATATTTGAGTATATTTAAGGTTTATTGCCTTGGTAATCAATAACAAATCATGCTCACGTTCAAGGTAAAGTTCTTCTGCCTCATCTCTTGAAATTTCAGCAAACTCAATGGTATCACCTGGCTTAACCTGTGCACATAAAGGCAAATCGACCGCTGCAACCTGCGCAATGCGCGGATAACCACCTGTTGTCTGGCAATCAGCCATAAGCATAACCAGATCGCCACTTCCGGTTACCTGGATAGTCCCCGGAGTTACTGCCGTACTGAGCAGTTCTTTTGTAACTTTCCTTACCAATGGCTTTCCGGTTAACTGGTAGCCCATACGGTTACTTCTTAAGTTTACAGTATAAGTGTTCGTTAAAAATGAAAGAATAGATGTTGCATCGAACCAACAGATTTCATTGGCCGGTACAACCCTGATTTCGCGCTTTTTCACAGGTAGTAAACTATTGCGCGAAATGCACCAATTCGGATAGATTAACGATCTTTCAACTAATTGCTTTAAAATTTTATTTGATATTTCGTTCAGGTTAGGTCCGCTGACCAAAACATCTGCTTTTTGCAATGCCCTTCCTTTATAACCTCCAAAACCTGCGGTAAGATACGTGCTTTTGCTTTCCATTACATCAGGCACATTCCATCCACCGGCAACAGCCAGATAAGTACGTACCCCAATTGGATTACTGATCAATTTGATTACCGAACCTGCTGAAAAAAACAATGGCTTTTCTGCTGGCATTAATTCACCATGATAAACTAAAAATGCACCATCGCCGGAGTAAGAAATGAGAATGGACGTTTCAGCTTTAAATGATGCATCAGCATAGGTAAATTCAATGGTAGCACAATGATCATCATTGCCAACAGCTTTGTTGGCTAAACGATGTGCCAGCTCATCCATGGCACCGGAAACAGGTACAGCCTGCGAAAGATACCGGTACCTGCCCATATCCTGAACGGTACTTAGCAGGCCGGGTTTAATGATAGTGATTTTCATATTCTTGTTTCAACATTGCATTAAACTCTTCCTGATCAACAGCTTTGAAACTCACCCGATCTCCACCCTTTAAAAGAGATGGCTGTTTACGGTTTACATCAAACATCTTTAAGGGTGTTTGGCCGATAATCTGCCATCCGCCGGGGGTTTCCATAGGATATATACCAGTTTGATTACCTGCAATACCAACAGATCCCGCTGGAATTTTAGCAGCAGGCACCTCTTTTCTTGGTGTTGACAATCTGTTATCCATCCCTCCCATATAAGCAAAACCCGGCACAAAGCCGATCATAAAGACAGTATATTGGCCAGCGGTGTGAATGTCGATCACCTCGGTTGCAGTGAGGTTATTGGTTTTGGCTACAGTTAATAGATCCTGCCCAAAATCACCTCCATAACATACCGGGATAACGAGGTGATGGGCTATTACATTTGATTTTTCTATTATTATCGCAGCAATTTTATTTAGATGTTCAGATACCTTTTGGAAACAATTCTCGCCAGGAAGATCGGATAATTTTACTGTTAATGGATCATAAAAAACAGTTAAGGTAGTATAAGCCGGAACAGTGGTAATTAGGCCAGAAAAAGGATTTTCTAAGAGTAATTGGTTAAAACCGGTAATCAGATCCAGCAAATCATTATCGATTGATGTCCCAAATGTTACGGTGAGCGATTTTTCACTCAATCCATAAATTTTCAGGGGAATGTTTGTCCCAGAATATCTTTCCTCCTTAATCATACAAAACGGAAAGATCTATTCATTAATCATCTTCATCATACCGGTAAAATAATTAAACTACCGCTATAAAAATGGCTATATATTATCAAAATCACAACAATTTCGGCAATGAGATCGCTAAAAATTGTCTGTTTGCAAAAAAATTAATAGCCAAAGCCCAATATTAGGTCATTTTTGTTTCGGCGCAAGGCCTTTTATCAACTGTAAGAGCTCCTGCTGCTCCTCAGCTTCCAATTCAATCACATTAATAAACATTTCAAAAATTTCATCGTGGAGATTAGCACGCATTAACAGATCAATCAGGCGTACAATGGTTTTCTTTTGATCGGTATTTAAGCTACCAAACAATTTAGGTTCCAGTTCATACAAAGCTTTAATGAAATCAACCAGTGCGGGCTTTCTTAATTCCTTTTCTCTTTCGCTGCTATAAACCGGAAATATTCCATCCTGCTCATAACCTTGAATCAAGTTGTTGGCATATTCTTTTAAAAATGGTTTACGCTTGCTTTTGAGATACTCTGTTAGTGCCTTAACCAAAAACCTGTACTCGGGCGAAGATTTGGCAGCACCAAATATGGCTACCTGCCCTTCATTTTCAAAACTCTTAAAATCGAAATCACGAAAAAAATCACTTTCGATATATACACTGTGAAAATAATCGTCGCTCTTTTTGTTTAAGGTGGTGTAATCTTTATAAATTTCTTCTCCACCGGCCAAAAAGTAGTATTTAGACAGTTCTTTATGAAGATTTTCTCTCCAGTGCACATATTTGATCTTAAAAGTAACAGAAGTATCGGGATAAAAAAGCTTGAATTCTTCTATGCTTTTAATATTGCTGCTAAAATTCAATGCTTCGCCATTTACAATAATCGAATAATTTTTGTGTTTATTCAATTCGATAAACCAGCAGAATTCGTTGATTAGAAATGGAAGTACAATGGTTTCCAGGTCTTGCTGGCTGATCTTTAAATTGGAGAAAGATACAGTGGTACCAGTTGCTCCAGTCTGGCTGGTAACGGGAGAAAAATCGGAGCTGTAACTGTTTAAGCCGCCTGTATTTATGCGGATCTCGCCATCGCGAAAGCCTTGTTCTGATTGATAGGTGGTATGCCAAACGGCGTCGTGCGCAAAGGTAAAAAAGGTTAGCCTACCTACTCCGTTACGCCCATGCATTTTGGAAGTATGCTTTGGTGCTACAATCTGAACGGCTTTTTCTGATTCGAAAAAAGGATCGAATTTTTGTTGTAGGCGGTCGAAATTAATTCCATAACCATTATCAGCTATGGTTAAATGAGTTAAAAGACCTAACGGATTGGCCTCATAATCTAAACGGATGGTATTTGCATTGGCATCAAAACCATTCCAAATATATTCGGCAATCGCCTGTCTTTCATTATAATTTTTAAGTACCTTTTGTATTCCCTTTGAAGTGATATTAACTTTTACCGACATATTTACTAATGTAATTAGCAAATATATTATAAAATCTGATCATTAGCCTTATAATTTTGAAAGCACCAGGGAAATTGCTTTTAAAGCATATGTAAAACAATTGACCACTGAAACACCGAAATCACGGAGGAGATTAAAGTTTTTCCGTGTTTTTCGTGCCTCCGTGGCAAACATTATTTTCAGGCATGGGTGAAAAGATGAAGATGATTTGAAAAAAAACCTTGTAATTTTTGAAAGCATCAGGGAAATTGCTTTCAAAACAGATTTAAAACAATTGGCCACGGGAACACAGAAATCACGGAGGAGATTAAAGTTTTTCTCTGTTTTTCGTGCCTACGTGGCAAACATAATGCTCAGGATGCGTAGAAAGATGGAGATGATTTGGAAAAAGTTAAAGGGCATTTCTCCGAGGAAAGGCACCTTTTAGGTGTTCAAATTATTCAAAGTGCTGCATGCTTGTGTCAAAATAGGGCCGGCAAGCTCAACGGACTATGTTCAACCGAATAGATCGCTGCTTAAGTAGCGGTCTCCCCGATCGCAGGCAATAAAAACAATAGTACCCTGATCTAATTCACCGGCAAGCTTCAGCGCAGCTGCGCACGCACCGCCAGAACTCATACCCGCAAACAAACCTTCTTCTTTGGCCATTCTCCTCGCCATTCGGGTTGCTTCTTCCTGCGCAATATCCATTACCCGGTCTACCCTTTTGGGATCAAATATTTTGGGCAGATATTCTTCAGGCCAACGCCTGATACCCGGAATGGATGAGCCCTCTGTAGGCTGGCAGCCGACAATCTGAATATCAGCATTTTTTTCCTTGAAAAATCTCGAACAGCCCATAATCGTTCCGGTTGTTCCCATAGAACTAACAAAATGCGTAATCTGTCCCTCAGTATCCCTCCATATCTCTGGTCCGGTTGTTTTGTAATGGGCCAGGTAGTTATCCTGATTGGCAAATTGATTTAACAGATAATATCCTTTTGAAACCCCTTTTTCTTCTGCATAATCCCTGCAAGCTTCTATACTCTCCAACAAGGTTACTTTTGCGCCAAAGGCCTCCATGGTTACCTTTCTTTCGCGTGTAGAATTGGCCGGCATAACCAATTCAATATCTAAATTGTACAAACTTGCAATCATGGCCAAGGCAATTCCGGTATTGCCGCTTGTAGCCTCCACCAATTTAGTATCAGAAGTAACTTCGCCACGTTCAATTGCACTTCTGATCATATTGAGCGAAGCCCTGTCTTTAACGCTACCACCTGGATTGTTGCCTTCCAGTTTGGCAAATACGCGAACGCCGGGGTTTACATTCAACTTTTGAAGTTCGGCCATTGGCGTGTTTCCGATCAAATCGATTATTCCTGCCATATTGTACTGTATTAATGTGTTTCTTTATAATTTCTTATGGTTATAATGGGCGAATGATAAGCGGTGGAAAATGCCGGGATACTCTCGGTAAGCCATACGTTTCCTCCGATGATACTATCGTGCCCGATGACAGTTTCGCCACCCAATATGGTTGCGCCGGAATAGATCACCACCCTGTCTTCTACCGTAGGATGGCGCTTACTGCCCGCCAGTGTTTTTTTAACACTCAACGCACCAAGGGTTACCCCCTGGTAAAGTTTAACATAACGACCAATGGTGCTGGTTTCTCCGATAACAATCCCTGTTCCGTGGTCGATATAAAAATACTCGCCTATACTGGCAGCCGGATGAATATCAATACCTGTTTTAGAATGTGCATACTCTGTGAGGATCCTCGGCACAAGCGGTATCCCAAAATTGTAAAGCATATGGGCAATCCTGTAGAAACAAATGGCATAAAAACCAGGATAGGTCCTGATTACCTCGAACCTGCTCTGTGCCGCAGGATCGCCATCGTAAATGGCCATGATGTCAGTATTTAGAATTCTATAAAGTTCCGGTAAACTTTTGAAAAACTTGCCTGCAGCATCTTTGCATGCACTATTTTTAAGCTGACAACTCGCTGATATGATGTCATAAAGCTCAAGCTCCAAAGCAGCCACATAAACCTTTAGTTCGGCAATGGTTGAAAATACCTCAGCAGAATTTTCCGGAAAAAGCACCTGAATAAGTTTTTCTGCCCAAAGCGATATGACTTCATTGGGTGGAATGTTTTGTTGTTCAAGAGGATTCTTGAAAATTTGTTCAAAAAAAAGGTCTTCCATAACTGCTGGCCGATCTGCTCATCGACTAAATATATAGATTTAATGGCTAAATGTAGGTTTTGTTTTTTTAAACTGAAACTACAGCCCGGATTTTATAAATAAATATGGCGGGAAAATAACAAATTAGTCTAAGTCCAGAGTATTTTATCGGTTAATGCTTTGGGAGAGTGCGTTTGATCTTGTTGTTATTTATGTTAACGATTTCACTTAGAATCAATCGAGATAAAAGCCCCTGAAACAAGTTCAGGGTGACGACTTCCTTGGAATAAGAAAAACGTACTGTTGAAATAAGAACCTTTACTATTGGACTGAATCTTCCCTAAAGACACATAGCGGAGATTCTATAAAAACAGAAAGCTCCGCTATGGCAGAAAAAGTTATTTAGAAATTGCTATTGTTTCTGTTCAGATAAGAAAGAAACTAAGGAAGCCAGCTCTTCATATGAAAGGGAATTTGCCAAACCTTCCGGCATCATCGAAGTTTCCATTTCTTTTCTCGACAGGATATCGCCCGTTTTAATGGTAAAAACTTCACCGGCAATGTTACGTATTACCACTTTAGCAGCAGTTTCTTCTGTAATAAAGCCCATATAGGTGCGGTCGCCTTTGGCTGTAATCATTACCGAGGCAAAGCCCTGGGAAATGGAAGCATTGGGTTTTAATATCGATTCTGCAATTTGCTCACGATTCATAATAGAACCGATCTGTCCCATAAACGGACCTTTCATTTTTTCGCTTTTGCTTAAGCTATGGCAGGCCACACAACCCTGGCTATTGAAAATATTTTTTCCTTTTAGCGGATCCCCCTGTAATTTATTAATGGCCAACAATACATCTTCAATAGACGATTTACCCACCTGGCCTTTTTTGTTTTTGATTTTATTCAGATCAATTTTTGGTTCTTCAACTGCTGCAACCTTTTCTTCTACGTTGAATTCAGGAATATCCATCCTTTGGCGCTCATTTAAATCAACATAAAACTGTTTACCCTTCGCTCCTGCTTTGGTAGCCTCTTCCTTTATAAATTTCTCGATGATCGGAGAACCTTCCCAGGAAACGGCTTTAAAATATGGCCCGTGAGAATCAGGACGTGTACCCCACCACCAACTGGCATCATAAGCAATTTCCTTTTTATACAAGCGACCTAAGGTAACCAAAATCTGCTCTTTTAACTTTTCATCTGTGGCTTGTTTATAGTTCTCAATCAGCCCATTAACCGCTTTTTCGGTATGTATATAACGTAAAGCCCAGAGTGCAAGAGTAGAATTTTCGGTTTTAACCGCAGCAAGCAGTGCATCTTCTGCCTGAAGATCAACCAATGCCCTAACCGCTAAATGCGGTAAAATGATCGCTGAGTTTGGTGTTGCATGAGGTCCTTCAGTGCCTTTTGCAGGCGCAGTAAATGAGGCGGGAACTTTGGTTTGTAAAAGTACGTTGGCTACTTCAGCTCTGTCCAAACGGTTTAAGCCAATGATAGAAACTGCCTGAACGCGAAGATCGGCATCTTTTAAACCCTCTAAAAAAGGTTCAACTGGTACCTTATCTATATAAATTTTACGATCAGCCAGTGCCTTTAAAGCAAACTCTTTCATTGCTTTATCTTTGGTAAATTCAATCAGCTTTGCAATACCATTTTCTTTGGTCAGCTGTGCATAGGTGTACATAGCCGCTATACGTACATCAAGTGCTAAACCCTGATCAGAAGCAACTTTTAAAGCGGATGAAACGGCTTGTTTATTGTTACGCGAAATCAATTCTTGCGAAGCTGCCAATCGGCCTACTGCACTATTCGATTTAAGCAGCTCCGTTAGTTTTTTAACAGAAGCCTTTTTAACATCCGGAAAAGCTTTGTAAGTCCAGTTGTTGGGTACTGCGCGAACAACATAACCTTTATTCGGACTACCGGAATAACCTGCGCCATCCCAGGCCGAAAGGTATAACCTTCCTGATCCGTCTACGTCAAGATCTGTAATTTGCGGTAGTTTTATAAATTCTTCATCTTTCTGTGTAAAGGTTGGTCCGTCAGCAGTAACTCTATGAATATAAAGCATACTTCTGCCCCAATCTGCCATCATGGGCACATGGTTATATTGTTCAGGCCAGTTGGGTTCGTCCATAAATAAAGCTCCGGTACCCGATCCTCCACCTAAATCGGCAAGTGCCGGAATAATTTCTTCGGTAAAATTCTGAAATAAAACCGGGTAACCGTATTCGCCAGATTGTATATGGTGCGAGAAACGAACATTCCAGCCTCCGCCATCATTGGTATTTTCCCTGGTAAAAACATTCATATAAGGATCAATAGCCACATCATAAACATTACGTGTACCATGGGTATATACTTCCATTTCGGTTCCATCCGGACGAACGCGCAAAATTCCTCCACCCAGCATGGTTAGTTTTTTACCTGAACGGTCTACCGCATCGTGGAATCCAAAATCTCCTACAGAGATATAAATCCAACCGTCAATCCCCATCCTGATGCCATTGGTGGCATGATCAGTACCACGCTCGCGGATGTATTTGGCGTTACTGATATGCTCGATGAGCGGTTTTTCGGGGCCGTCAGCCTTTCCGTCGCCATCTTTATCTTCAAAAACAACCAGATTCATGCCGGTAGCCTGTTTTGTTTCTTTCGAAAAAGTGGTATGCAATACATAAACCTGGCTACCCTGTACAATAATTCCGCGTGGATTATCCACTTCGGCAAAATCCACGTGTTCGTCCATTTTGCCATCATTGTCTTTGTCAATTAATTTAAGGATATGGCCTTTGCCGGGATCTTTACCTAAAGATCCGATCATATCAACACCCACGTACACTTCGCCGGTTGGCGCTACCGCTAAACAGGCCGGGCTTGGTGTAACATCTGGTCCTGCGAAATTTGTAATGGTTAATTCAGGGGGTGATACGTGCTGTATCTTTGGTTCGCTAAAGAAGTTTCTTAATCCAAAAAAAACTAGTGTAAAAGAAATTAAGCTTAAAGAAAATTTAATCATTTGTGTGTTATTAATTCTGGTTAGTTTGTGCCAGGTAAACTTACATAAAATATAAATTCCTTATTGCCACATTTTTGTGCTGTTTTGAGATATTTAATTACCTGTATGGTTAAAATGTAGGTAATTTCTCCATAGAAATCCCAAAGTGAACTTTTTTAACAGCAAAACCTGCTTATATGCCTGAGATCACAAGATAAATCAATAGAAAAACTGCCAAGCTAAGTAAGCTATGGACTATTTCAAACAAACTGTGAGCATTAACATCATGTTCCGGTAAATTATTTCTAAAACAATTCGTTTTTAACAAAAATTTCGTTATATTTACTCAATTCAACATTCATAAAATCAGTACGTTATGAAAAATATCCTTTATTTCTTCCTGACTGCCCTGATCTCCTCCATTGCGTTGTTAACGACAAGGGATTCTTTTGAACCCGAACTGGTGTATAGCACGGTGGTGTTAATATGGATTCTGTACATCTGGTACCATGTTTATGCTGCTGATAAGAGGAATTACAGTGAGTAGTCCTTAACTAGTCAATTTTAAAATCCCTGCTTTAAATGGTTCGGGACGCAGAATCTTTGTGTTTAATTTTGCGATAGATAAAGTCACTTGTACGATTACAATTAGTCAATTTAAACAATTATCAGTAAGCAGTTAAGATCTTCTAACTAAACGATCCACACCAAGTGACAATTTATAGAAAAATTTACGGTGAACAACCTGTTCCGGCATACCGTGGAAATGGTGAAGGTATTTCCCTTATTATGGTGGAGTGGCTGGAGAAAGAAATTTAAAACACAAAGTTTCGGCTTTTCAGCACTGTGATCATAAAAAACCACTAATGAACCGATAAACCGGTACCTGATAACACAAACTTAACACACCACACATTTCTTCAAGAAGCAGATCTTTATATCTTTAGCGATATGTACTGGTACGAAGAAGAAGTTAAACAACTGGAAAGAGCGCATCGCCTGGACCTTGAAAATCCCGGCGTTATTTTTTATGGCAGCTCATCTATCCGGTTATGGAATAGCCTGGAAGATGATTTCGATTACATGAAGGTAACTAATTTAGGCTTTGGAGGCGCTACCTTAGCGGCCTGCGTATGGTTTTTTGAGCGGATTATGACAGATTATAAGCCAAAGGCACTGGTGGTGTATGCAGGTGATAACGACCTTGGCGATGGCAGAAACCCAGAAGAAATATTTATATTTTTCCAGCAGCTGATGGTTAAAGTGAACCAAAGGTTTGGCATATTGCCCTGTTATTTTATTTCTTTGAAACCCAGTATTACCCGCTGGCAAATGGCCGATCAGTTTAGGTACACCAATAACCTTATTGAGAGCGAAATTATTAAACTGAACAGCCATTGGAAATTTATCGATGTTTTTAAGAAAATGCTGAATAAAGATGGACAGCCAAATCCTGCACTTTATGATCACGATGGTCTTCATCTAAGTGAAGAAGGTTATCGGCTGTGGGCCAGTACTGTTAAAGAGAAATTAGGTTAATTATCACGCTTAATTAATATTGCAATAACATAGACGCATTAATTTTCCCAAAAAGAATTAACGCGATGAAAAGGGAATATCACAAATGGTTCAGTCAAAATCTTCAGCGGGATATGGAGCTTCTCATTTTCGGCCATGCGGGAAGGGCAGTGATCTTTTTTCCCACTCGTATGGCGAGGTTTTATGATTACGAAAACTGGGGAATTATAGCCTCCCTAAATGCGCAGATTGAACATGGTGAACTTCAGGTTTTCTGTGTGGATAGTATAGATGGAGAGAGTTTTTATAACGCTGATGTATTTCCCTCGGTACGGATAGACAGGCATTTACAATATGAAAAATACCTCCTTGAAGAAGTATTACCGCTTATCTATCAAGAAAACAATGGCAATTATGTTGAAACTGCAGGCTGCAGTATGGGTGCTTACCATGCCATAAATCTGGCCATGAAATATCCCTGGTTATTTAAAAAGGCCGTTGGCATTAGTGGAAGGTACGACCTCACCTATAGCATCGGCGATTTTAGAGACCTCCTGAACGGATTTCACAGTAAAGAAGTTTATTTTAATATGCCTGCGCAATACATCGCGAACTTAAACGATGCTCGGTTGTTATCAGCAGTTAGAGAAATGGAAATTATTCTTGCTGTAGGAGAAACTGATCCTTTTCTAAGGGAAAATCAATACCTGAGCAATTTACTATGGGAGAAAAATATCCCCAACCAGTTTCATACCTGGGAAAGCAACGCACACAGGCCCCATTACTGGCGAAAAATGGTACCGATGTACATTTAGCAATTTTATAAACGCCTAATTATTTTACTGCCAGGCTAAAATATTGTTTAATATGGATCGTATCTACCGGCGTTTTCGATTTTTCAGCTGCTAAAACAAGGTGGGCATCCAAAAGCCACTTTTCTGCCGAGTTATTGAGATCTGCAATCTTAACACCTTTAACCGTACCTGCGATAGGCACTAAATTGAAATAGTCGCATGCAGGACATGAAAAGAGATATTTCACCTTTCCGGCCTGAATATCAGCATCTGTTAGCAGAAACCTATCATCATCCTGCATTGGCACCTGCATGTAAATGCGGGTTGTACTGAAGCTATTACTCTTCGTAACTGAAAAAATCCGGTATTGCCCGGTCTTAACCGTGCCTTGCTCATCGGGCATTTCCGAATAATTCACATACTCAAACCGACAGTTTCCTTCTGTACAGGGAGTTAAATTTTGCGCATCAATAGAAAATTCCACCGGGTTGTTGGTTTTCTTTTTGCATGCACTCGCAATTGCTAATCCGATCAAAAAGATCGCGGTTAATTTAAAAGCGTTTCTCATAATTTAAGTTTACATGAATACGTTAGAAATCCGGTATATGCTACAATCAATCTTATTTTTTTAATAGCCTGAATTCGATAATTATTTAATTTAAATACTGCATAATAAACTACCCATCCCTAGCCGATTAGTCATGCTGAACTTGTTTCAGCATCTTTTTAGGAGGAAAGACCCTGAAATGAATTCAGGGTGACGGCCTCTTAATCAAAAAGCCGATATAAGCTAACGAGAGGCAATATTAATAATCGAACTCAGGTTAATACCCCGTAGCAAGCCCGTTTTGCATTAAAACTGACAGTTGAAAACCTTAACATTAATTGAACAAGAAAATATTAAGTTTGCAGATAAACGGATTAACTTTTAGCACATGAAACAAGGATTATTAATCGATATGGATGGGGTGATCTACAGTGGTGAGGCACTCATCACCGGAGCGGACAAATTCATTAAAAAACTGATCGACGAAGCGATCCCCTTCGCGTTTATGACAAACAATAGCCAAAGAACCCCTTTGGAAGTGGTACGCAAATTAAAGGGTTTAGGGATAAAGGTTGAAGAAAGTCATGTATACACCAGCGCAATGGCTACAGGAAAATTTCTTTCCGATCAAAATCCGAATGGTACCGCTTACGTATTGGGTGAAGGCGGTTTATTAAGCAGTTTGCACGATCATGGCATTACTTTGGTGAATACCGACCCCGAATTTGTTGTACTGGGAGAAGGCAGAAACTTTACACTCGAAATGGTTCAGCGTGCGGTTGATATGATTTTGGCGGGCGCTAAATTTATCACTACCAACAGAGATCCATCGCCGAAAAAACCAGGATGGAATAACCTTGGGATTGCAGCCACCACCGCTATGATTGAAGAAGCAACTGGCAGAAAAGCCTTTGTTACCGGTAAACCGAGTCCGGTGATGATGCGTTCTGCACGTAAATTCTTGGGCTTGGAAACGAGTGAAACCACTGTTATCGGCGATACCATGGAAACTGATATACAGGGCGGCGTACAGATGGGTTACAAAACCATTCTGGTGCTCTCGGGCATATCAAGCAAGGATACCCTGGGACATTATGCCTTTAAACCTGATATGATTGCAAGTTCAGTTGATGAGATAACATTTCCGCTAAACTGGTGGGAGAATAAATAGTTTGGAGTTGGGAGTTGGGAGTCCAGAGTTCTAGTCCAGAGTCCTCAGTCAAGAGTCTTTAGTCCAGAGTCTTCAGTTAAGAGTTTTTAGTCTTAAACTATTTGGTAGTGGAAAAAAATGAAGGGGAACTGGGATTTACAGGCTTAAAAAAAGTTAAGCGATAGTCTGTTGAAGATACAAAAGGCGTCAGGTCAAACTTAGCAAATGATTCAGCCCGATCAAGCCAATGTGATTGGGCTGAATCATTTGCAACCTGCTTATGCACCGGTATGGCCGGCGTTTTTTTATCGTTAAATTTATTTGAATTGATTAACAGCCCGGTTGCTGGTATAACCATCAATAGCGCTACGCAAGAAATCAGTCTCATATCATTTTGCTTAAATCATCTTATTATTTGGTTCGCTCTGTTAAACAAATATGATATGATGTTATTAGCTGGATGATTAGCCAGCATTATGAAATTGTTAAAGTTACAATGCAGTTTTAATTCATTATTAAGTATTTAAGTTTTATAATGTGAGATAATAATGGTTTGATAAGCTGGTTCGCATTGACACGAACCATTGCGATACGAACCAGGCGATTGTTTTATTATTTTACTTCCTCAAACTTCAGTACTACGCTCGTTCTGCTGGCAGTTAAAACCGGGTTGAATCCGATATTCATCAAAAAATCTCCTGTATAAGTTCTGTTGGCATCAATTGGCGATTTGGTGTCTGGAAATAAGTTAATTTCTCTGATCTGATATTTCTTTGCGGCATCTAATCCATTTAATTTAATGGGATATTTACTGCTTTCACCATAACGGTAATTTACCAGATAGTTAAAAATCACACCCTCCGTTTTTTGCTCATTTACATACAACATCGAAGCGACGCTGCCGGTACGCGGATCTGCCAATCGGTATTGTTCGCCATGCCAGATAATCTCCTTCATTCCATTATAGTTTTTAATAGCCTCCTGGCAAAATTGAAGTTCTTTTCCGGGTAATTTGCTAACCACAATATCAAAGCCCAGTTTACCCATCATGGCTACATCCGTCCGGAATTTTATCGGTTGTTTACCCCAATCGGTTACATGATTGGAGGTACTGATTGCCGGATAGAAATAAGAGTATTCCCATTGCATAAATATCCTTTCCAGTGGGTCGGTATTATCGCTGGGCCAAAATTCGGTAAAATACTGTAGCGCAGCATAATCTACCCTACCGCCACCGCCTGAGCATAACATCATAGGTACAGTTGGATATTTTGCACGGATGCGTTGTAATACATTGTACAAACCTTTTACATAATCAATGTAAAAATGCGACTGATTTTTCTGGTGAGCGGAATAGGCATTGTAAACTACTGCATTGCAATCCCATTTAATGTAAGCCAGTTTTGGATTTCTGGTAAATAACCCATCAACTACCCCAAATACAAAATCCTGTACCTTTGGGTTCGAAAGATCAAGTTCCAGTTGGTTCCTGAAATAATATTCAGGACGGCCTGGCTGTTTCACCACCCAATCCGGATGTTTTTCATATAGTTCACTTTTCGGACTCACCATTTCAGGTTCAATCCAGATCCCAAACCGGGTATCGGCATTATCGGCTTCTTTTACCAATGAGGCAATCCCATTTGGAAGTTTCTTTTTGTTTTCCTGCCAGTCGCCGAGTGCTGCATTGTCGCTGTTACGCGGATATTTATTGCCAAACCAACCATCATCCAGTAAAAAGAAATCGACACCCAGTTTTTTGGTATCTTTAAGCAATTCAGCAAGTTTCTGTTCGTTAAAATCGAAATAAGTAGCTTCCCAATTATTTAAAAGCGTTAGGCGGTTACCTTTACCATCTAATATCTTATAGTTGCGTGCCCAGTTCTGCAGTTTTCTGCTCGCATCGCCCTTCCCCTGGTCAGAAAAAGTATATAAAAATGCCGGCGTGGTAAAAATCTCACCTGGTTTTAAGCTGTAAGGAGATGCATAATTATTCATTCCTGCAATAATGCGCAGGTTATCCTGATAATCGAGTTCCAGGTCAATCTTAAAATTACCACTCCACTCTAAAGCACCGTATAAAACATTACCTGCATTCTCTTCGGCAGGTTTACCCATCGAAATCATAAAAACGGAAGGCTGAAAAAGACTGGCCCTTGTACCCAATTTGCTATCCAGGGTTTTAATGCCATGGGTAATTTCACTCTGCTCAGGCTGCATTTCCTTCGCCCAATCGCCATGGTATTGGTTAAGCCAAAAATGTGGTGATTTTAAGTGCAGGTTTGCCGAAGCATATTTATTTAATATCACCGCCCCTTTTTCATTGTGCTTAATTTCCGTCCACTGCTCTACCACATCCTGCTTATAAAACGATTTGTAAAACAGGGTTACTTCAAAATTGTATACCGGGTCTTTTAACCTGATTTTCAGCAGACTTACATTATCATCTATTTTAATAACAGTATGATCCACGTACTTCAGATCAAGTGAATTATTTCCATCGGCATGGGTAACACTAATGGCCGGTTCAACCAGGTTTCTCGAACCTGATGGTGTATAAGCCGAATTTAACTGTCCGGTATAATCTTCTGTCTGTTTGTACTGGCTACTGATCTGTTCATATTCCTGTTTATCAGCCAGTTTTTTTCCAAAAAATATTGTGTTTACATCTTTTTTAGCATCTGCTTGCAAAACCAGCGCATTATGAGCCGTTTCGATAGGTATTATGGCTTGAGCATTAAGCTTGGTTAGCGCAAAAAGGGAAAGCGAAATCGCCAGCACCCCATGCCTCATATAACCTTGAAATTGATCTGATCTGTTCATTTGTGCAAATAGTAATTACTGATTTTTATAGATAGAGGATTGGTTAGTTGTTAGGGTTTGAGGGTAATTTTAAAATAAGAGCATCTTTTCCGTCCAAATTGATCGTTTGATTGTGATGAAGAGACAGCACTTTTCGGGTGATCAGGTTTTCGGCTATATAAGTATCGGTTGCCTTCAAACCAATTCCGGTAAAGTCGATATGAAAAGCTTTTGCAGCATCGCTATAATTGAATATGGCGAGGTATTTTATATTGCCAGCCTGTTTTACAAATAATTGCGATGCCGATTTACCCCTGTTGCCTTCTACCGGAACAAATGCCTTTCCATTCTGCAAAACCTTCAATATTTCAGTATTGTTTAATAGGCGCTGTGCGGTACCTGCCCATTTGCCGTAAATTGAAAAATCATCGCCGGTAATGCAGGTACCCGTAACAATTGCCGATAAAAACCTGGCAGCATTTTCGCCATCTGACTGATCAGAAAAAACAACATGATCGGCATCGA
Organism: Pedobacter suwonensis; assembly: GCF_007833675.1. NCBI lineage: Bacteria > Pseudomonadati > Bacteroidota > Sphingobacteriia > Sphingobacteriales > Sphingobacteriaceae > Pedobacter > Pedobacter suwonensis. The sequence continues at coordinate 531,959 of NZ_CP031708.1, forward strand.
TATAATCATAGAGGTAAGTTTGCCACCAGCCATTACTTACACTGTTTAAAGTATACTCGGTATCTTTAATGGATTTGAAGGCATCGCAGGCAATTCGCCGTACGTGTACATACCGGCCAGAAGCCAGACTTGGAGAGATGGCTGCATAAACCATCATTTTACCATCAAGCTGTTTTAACAAAAACTCCATTCCGGTTTTATAGGCCTGCATCCCTGTTGTTACTTTTGGGTCGAAAAAATGAGCAGACTCTATTGCCGCATGTCCTAAAAAATCAATCTTGATCATTTCGAAACCACATTCTTTAAATTTCTTAATTACGGATGCCATACGCTGCTGCGTGCCGGGGTGTGTAGGATCTAAAGCCCTGGCACCGTCCAGATCATGGTAACCTGCACCAACTTTCGTCCACATCTCGCCAAAAGTGTAATCTGTTCCTTCGGCTTTTCGGTTTCCACCACCCGCAAAACCCCAATCAACAAAGGGCGCCCAATAAATTCCAGGTTTTAATCCTTTTGATTTAGCATAATCAGCAAATTCTTTCAGTTGGGCGTAATCGCCCGTTAAACCACCTTTTAGAAGCTTATCCCAATACGAATCAAGGTCGATATAAGCTACGCCACCGCTCCTGAACGACTTCAAACTATCGGCAAAAAAATCGACTACCTGCCTGGCCTTTTCGAGCGTAATTCTCTCCTGCATCACGCCCCAGCTGTTCCAGCCTACCGGAGTAGCATTATTCCACTTAAAAACAATGGGAGGTTCAGAAATCCTGTTCAGTCTGCCATAAGTTTCCATGCCCAAGCGCCAGTCATTAAAAGTACCGAAAAATACTTTTGCTGAACTCACCGAATTGCCTTTCAGGTAACCATGTGTCGTTTTATCACGGGTAATACTTTCATCCGTAAAACCACAGATCGTTTGTAGGCTGATCTTTTTATCGACATCCATTGCAGTAATGATACCGGTTTTCCAATCACGGTGTTCAATAGAACCGATCACAAAACCTTTACGCGACTGATTATGGTATAAAGCCGTAACCTCCGCACTTGGATTGTTCACATTTACAGTTAAAGGCACGGTATGATAAGAAATAAAAGTATCGTTATCGAATGGCACGAATAAACTGGTAGGCACATCAGCATATTCCTGATTAATGAGGTTGCCATTTAAAGGGACAATGCGGTTAATGGATAAATCAATACCAATTAATACCAAATTGATGATGAAATAATTTTTACCATTGTAAGTATAAAACACTTGTTGCATGGCTGGTAAACCAGGCTGCTTCAGCAGAAAAATGTGTTTGAACCCATTGCCAAATTTATCATGGATAACTTTTTTACTATAGGTTATATTTTTATAATCCTTCGAGCTAAATAGCTTTTTCTGGTATTCGGCCTGCGAAAAACCTTTTACCAACAGTTGCTTCGCACTTTCTGATACATTGAAGGTACCAGTTTTAAGATTGTAAACTATTTTACCACTCTTACCATAAGGGATAATAACGGCAGAAGCCTTTGTAATGAAAAGGAACAACACACTGAAAGTGAAGAGCGCCAGATATCTGAATAAAAATCTAAAAATCATGTGTTGCTAAAGTTTAACTGAAGTTATATTGCTCAATTGTCCATTTATTTTAACTTTCACCTTTTGGGGAATTGCTGAAGCTATTTTGTAAGATGTGATTTTTCCATCTTTCCAGTTCATATCAACAGTAAAGTTACCTCTTGCCTTTAAACCTTTAATTTCGCCGAATGCTTTCCATGCATCCGGAATGGCTGGTAGCAATTCAATAAAACCATCATGACTCTGAATCAGCATTTCTGCAATTGCAGCAGTGGCACCAAAGTTACCATCAATCTGGAACGGTGGTCCGGCTGATAACATATTCGGATAAACACCCCCACCGGCTCCATAGTTGATATCGGTACGTAGAGTGGGCTTTAAAATTTCCCTGAACAGTTTAAATGCCCGGTTTCCATCCTGTAACCTTGCCCAAAATAATTGTTTATAAGCAATCGACCAACTTGGTCCATCATCTCCCCTAACCTCAAGTGTTTTTTTTGCGGCTTCGGCTAAGGCCGGAGTCGAAGTCGGGCTGATTAAACCAGCCGGATAAACGCCATATAAATGTGAAATGTGGCGGTGCTGGGGGTCGGTTTCTTTATAATCTTCTAGCCATTCCTGTATGCGCCCGTCATTACTGATTATGCCCACTGGCGGGATCGATTTTAGTTTTTGCTTTAACGAGTCACTAAAGGCAGCATCAAGCTTAAGCAGTTTGGCCGCGGTAATGACATTAGTAAAAAGTTCCCTTACAATCTGGTTATCGATGGTTGGCCCCATTGAAATGCTTGCCGTTTTTCCGTTGGGCAGGTAAAACGTATTTTCCGGCGACACGGAAGGAGAAGTAACCAGCCAGCCTGTTTTTGGATCCATGATTAAAGCACTCTGATAAAATGCCGCAGATCCTTTTAAAACCGGATAAATACTTTTCAGGTATTTTAAATCGCGGCTATAAGCGAAATGGTCCCAAAGGTTGCTGCACAACCAGCCCGAACCGGCATTCGAGGCACCCCATGAGGCACTTTCTCCTGGTTCGGTAAAACCCCAAACGTTGGTAATCACGTGGGCAATCCAGCCATCGGCATTGTAATAAGCCCTGGCAGTTTTTGCTCCATGCCGGGTCAAATTCCTGACCAGTTCGGCTAAAGGAAGATTCAGTTCGGATAAATTGGTTGGCTCAATGGCCCAATGGTTCATCTGTACATTAACATCCAGGTGGTAATCGCCATTCCATGGCGTATTGATCTGGTTGGCCCATAAACCCTGAAGATTGGGTGGCAAAAGTCCGACTCTGGTACTGCTAATGCTTAAATAACGTCCAAATTGAAAAAACAAGGCGCTCAGCGAAACATCATTTTTGTAATCTTTGTAAAAACGATCCAGCCTTATATCGGTTGGTAAGTTAGCCGCTTCCCCTTCGCCCAGGTTAATTTTTAAACGGTTGAACAGTTTGCCAAAGTTGGCACTATGCCTGGCCAGTTCTTCACTATAAGCTTTCTTTTTTGCCTTCTGCAACTCATTTTTTACCCTTAGCTCAAAATCAGCATGTTTGAAGTCGGTTTCGGCAGCAACATAAATGATGATTTCGGTTGCATCTTTTATTTTGAGGAGATTGCCATCACTGGTAACCGAGCCATCTTTCAGTTTGGTGGTTACGCGGCTCATATACCTCATACCCTTTCCATCGGTTCCGTTATCCAGCTGTCCGAACATCAACAATTCATTCCCCTGAATAGCTATGGTCGCTTTTTCAGGTCTGCTGATGGAAATGTTGCAGTTTAATTTTTTAGGCTGATCGGCAGTAATGCGGATAATCGCTACATCATCATCAAAGCTGCAATAATACGCTCTTTTGTATTTTACGCCATTGAGTGTAAATGCTGTTGTAGCTATTGCTTTATTCAACGACAAAGTTCTTTGGTAAGCCTCAGGTTTTATTTCTTTAAGGCCCGGATATTCATAATCGAGGTGCAGATTACCCAATGTTTGATATTTACCCCAGGTTGCCCCCCCGGAGCCCTGCCCCTTACAAACGAAATCGCGGTTGACAAGTTCCTGTGCCTCATCATTTTTACCCGCTAATATCAACTGCCTGATTTTTGGGAGGCTTTTATAAGCTTCATAATTATTGGCATCCTGTTTCCCTCCGCTCCAAAGCGCAATATGGTTCAGTACAATATTTTCCTTCGTTATGCCACCATCAGGTGTCATGCCTAATTTACCATTGCCCAGGGGAAGGGTTTCTTCCCAAATTTTAGCAGGTTTATCGTACCAGAGTGACAAGGCTTTTTGCTGGGAAAAAACGTTTTTACTGATGAAAAGCAAAAAAAATGCAATACCTGTCAGTTGTTTAAAATTCATTTTTCATTTGTGTTTTGTAGCTGATTAATCTAAAACCGTCATCTCGACCGGAATGCAGCGGAACCGAGAGATTTTGCCTCGAGATAGATTTCGACTACGTTGCAATCCGCTCAAAATGACGGTCCGTCTTGTTTAAATGCTCAATCGAGTCGACCATCCAATAAACTTACTGTTTATTCCAGAACCTGATTTCGCTCATATTACTATAATTACCATCGCCGGTGGTTACATGTTTAATCCTGATGCGAATATAACGAATCGGTTTACCGCCGTTATCCAGATCTGTAGTAAAAGCATTTTTACCATCATCAGTCCTGGTCACATCTTTTAAAAGCGTCCAGCCTTTACTTACGGCTTCAGCAGGCCAGCCGCTGTTGCTTGCTGACAAGGTAGTGGTGGCGTTGGTTAAATCTGCTATTCCCCAAACCTCAAAACGATCAGGATTGTTACAGCAATCGCGTCCGGTTTCTTCTATGCGGGATAAATTATTGTAGAGCCTGCCCAAATCAAATGTAATTACATGCGGCATACCACTATTGCCTGCGCTATGAAAAATATTCGGATAACCCTGAGGGCCGACGCTCCCATCCCACAACTTACTGATACTGGTCCCCGATTCGTAGGTCTGTGCATCTCCCGGTAAATGCACTTCAGCAAAAAGTGAACGGTCGCAGAGTACATAAGTGAAAATCTGAGGAAATGTCGAAAAATCAGCTACCGGAAATACGTCTAAAGCGCCCTTACCTGGAATATACGATGACTTATACAATATGCTGGTCCCTGCTTTATAATCAGTAAGGGTAATGGCAGTATCCTTAGGCAAAAGGATTTTATCAATGCTGGTACCTGAAGTATTGGTGTATCTTACTACAGTATTGATATTAATGGTATCAGGCGTATTAAAATTTAACTGTACTGATCCGTTACTATTCACCACATAAGGATTTGTGGCATTATATGGTCTGTTTAATAAACCTGATTGGTATAGTGGACCGAAAACCCTCACATTTCTGGCTTCAATTGGAATTGATTTATGTCCCTGCCCATCATAAGAATAAACGGTAAAGGTGTAAGTATATTCCTTTAAATTCGGGATAATTACTTTCATGGTATCAAGCGGATTATGCGTAGTGGCATTAACAACTACCGAATCTGCATTATTATTCCAATACACTACATATTTGGTTACACTCGGATCAGGACTCGTATTCCACCATAACCCGGTTCTTAAATTGCCAGGTTTAGTTATAATATTGGCTACACGGCCCGGATAAACAATCTCGCCATCTTTTAAATACTCTTTAAAGGCAATATCATCTTTGGTACAGCTTATGATTACCATTGCCAACAGCAGTAGCAGACCGCTAATTTTATATATACTTTTCATATCTGAAAATTTATCTTCTTAGATTATAATTAACTATCGGGGATCGCCATAAAAGGCCATTTCCATCGCATGTGCGAAGGTACCGTTAGACCAAGTTGTACTCACCGAAAGGCGGATATAACGCACTTTTGGGTTGGCTAGCGGGAAGTTGAAGCTTACCCCAGCTTTTACGAAATCGTTATCGGCTGTTGTATGCGCCACAGGGGTTGCGCCTGATGGTGGATTAGGATAGTTATAATTACCCATATTGATCCAGTCGCCAATTACAGTACCTTCTGGTGCTGATAAAGGAAGCTGCGCATCACGCGGAGCAACAGCATCAGAGCCCCAAACAGAGAATACTTTCGGATTTCCGTGTCCGTAAGCAAATTTATCACTTCCATCCGGCCTTTCCCATAAAATGAAACGGCTTAATTTTGCACTTACACCCAAACCAAAAGTGGCAATAGCAGGCATTGCTCCGCCCGGAGCGGTATGCCAACCGTTTGAGTTACCATCAGTTTTCCCGTCCCATAAATAAGGAAGATCCCAACCATAAGCAATTACACCATCAGTAGGGAGCCTGTATTGAAAAAACTTATTTCTATCCAACAGGGTTTCGAAGAAAGGAGTAATGGTTTTATAAGTCGTATCGGAAATATTCCCAAAATTATCAGTAACATAGTAACCGATTTTTTTAGGCACAGGAGCAAATCCCCTTACAGAATAAGCAATTACACCAGCTTTATCATAATGCTGATCAATTACATCGGAAGTATTGTTATCACTTAGGCCAAGCAAAATAATCCCCAGATTACTTTTAGCTGGATTTGTAGCGCTGATTTTAATGCCACCAAAATCAGGGTCAGCATTAATAGTGGGTTTTGCCAGCAAATATGGCGGAGTATCAGGATTAACCTTCACAACAACAGGATCCGATTTAACTTCTGCTCTGCTTACTGCATACAACGTAACATCATAGCCTTGCTTTTTAGCAAAGCCATCAACCATAATCGAATCAGAATAATAGCTGGATTTAGTTTCACGGGTGGTTACGCCGTTTATTTTATACCTTGCCAGCACATACAAAAGGTTTTTAGAATTTGGCAAAGTATACGTGATATAGGCACCACCGTTAAAATTATCAACTTTAATATTGCTTACTACGCCAGGCTTAGTCATATCTGAAGAAGCAGGATCGTTATAATTTTCCATTTTCTTACAGGCAGTAATACTGGCCAAAACGGAAACGATAAGGGCGAGGTAAATACTATTTTTAATATGTTTCATATCTTTAATCTTTTAAACTACCAGTAAGGATTTTGCACCAGATTAGGATTCACCACCAGATCATAACTTCTAATCGGCCATAAATAATCTTTTAAGCCAAAAACGGGGATAAATTGTGTAGTTGGACGATAATAATTAATGGCTTCGGCATTATTAATGCTCCAACCTTGTATAGGCGCTGTTAAAACTGCCTGAAGTTCTTTCCATCTTCTTAAATCCCAGCCACTCTGGCCTTCAAAACATAGCTCAATTCTCCTCTCCTGGTGTATAATCTGCCTTAAGCCATCTTTGGCATTAAATTTATTCGGATTTTTAGAGAAGTTTGTCCATGCGGATTGTACGCCTTGTAAACCAGCCCTTTGCCTAACTTTATCTATATAAGTAAATACCTCTGCAGTCGGCCCATTTACTTCGTTTAGTGCCTCTGCATAAAGTAAGTACAAACCAGCCAGCCTAATTAAAGGCAGGCGGAACGAAGATGGTTGAAAGCCGTCGTCATAAACCGAAGCATAACTAACCAGTTTTTTTGGCCAATACCCAGTAATGTTCAGCCTGATGTTATCGCTTGGCGCCGCAAGCCCGCTTCCCCTTGCAGAAACATAATACAATGGATTAACCGGATCGTCCTGGTTATTCCTGCCATTGCCGAACCAGATACTTCCGTCAAAAGCCATGTCTGCATAAAAGCGTGTTTCTCTTGCAAAGTGACCCTTAATGGTTTCATACCCTTGTTTAATGTAATAACGACTGGCATTATCACCTGTTTTAATCGTGTTCCTACCCGCGTAATCCCACGTTTTATCTTCACTGATCGGCACACCATTAACGGTATAAAAAAGTTCTTGCGTACTTATAGGTGCAGAAAAGGTAGAGGGGTTAGAAAAGTTGTTTACAGCCGATTTTGCGGTAAGCCTCGGTGTAGCAAACCCCTGATAGTTAAACTCCGGGTTTGAGGCCCAGATGATTTCCGAATTCAGTTCCCATTTTTCGGTAACGGCATTCTGTACATCCAACTCTCTTTTTAACGAATCAGATAGTTTACCTACTGTGGTTGGTGATTGAAAGGTGTATAATTTAACACCCTGTGTTTCTGCCGCAGTAATAGCCGCCTTGGCCGCATCGGCGGCTTTCTTCCATTTCTGCGCATCATAAGCAGCCGGAAATAAACTCAGGCCATCTTTGTCTTTAAAACTGATATAATCAGGATTACCATTAAAAAGCGGACTCGCTGCTGTTGCTAAAACATCAGCCTTAACCGAAAGCGCAATAACACTTGTTACCCTGCCTAGTTCTGTTGCCTGACTGCTGATCACAGCAGGTAAACCCGGGATAGCTTCATCCAATAAGGAAATTATATAATCAACCGTTTCGTCAACCGGCGCTCTTTTTACACGCACTTCATCCGTACTGCTGTTAATGGCCAGATTGGTTTTAATTAACGGTATAGGCCCATACATTTTAAAAAGCACATAGTGATAATAGGCTTTTAAAAATTTGGTTTCAGCAATCCAACGCTGTTTTTCGGCAGCACCCAAATCAATCGGTTTATCAATATTTTCGAGCATGATATTACAGATCCGGATTGAACGCCAAAGGCTATAGCTACCTTCACTGCCATCCCATGCATTTAATCCAGGGTTAGCGGCAGTTTGTGTCCCCCTAAGCAGGTTGAAGCCTGTGGGGTTAAAACCCTGATAGTTATCAAGTGTATTCGAATAGATAAGTTCGGATGAAGTGGTAAAACCGGGATTTGAAGCCACATCATTCATGCGCTGCAGGTAAGCATAACAGGAGTACAAATAATTTTCTGCTTCATTTCTGTTTCTAAATGCATAATCAAGGGTGCCCAAGTTATCAGGTGTGATATCAAGGTACTTTTTACAGGATACAACAGTGAACAACACCGTCATGATGCAACCGAGTGTCAAATATGTTTTTATCTTTTTCATTATAGGGTTACGTTAAGACCAACATTGAATACCTTTTGGATTGGATAAGCAAATCCGTTTCCGCCCTGTTCAGGATCCCACATTTTAAATGGACTCCAGGTTACCAGATTTAAGCCATTAAAATAAATGCGGCAAGAATTAAGCTTGATTTTACTGGAGATACGCTGAGGAAGGGTGTAGCCCAGTTCAACTGATTTTAGTCTCAATAAACGGCCGTTTCTCATCCACCAGGTACTGGTTTGCGCATTGTTTTCGAGATCTGCCGCATTTACTGCCAATCTTGGATAAAGCGCATAAAGGTTCTGGTTTTCAGGCGACCAATGGTTGTCGGAAAAATCTTTAAGCAATTGTGTATTGCCATAAATATATTGTTGGTTGCTTGGCACAAAAGGACTCACTTTAGTTGGATCAATAAAAAACGTCATCCTGTCCTGTCCGGTAAAAAATGCTGAAAGATCGAAACCTTTATATGAAGAACTGAAACCAAAACCATACACTATTTCCGGCGATTGTGGAAAACCAATGTAGGCTTTATCAGCATCGTCAATTTTACCATCATTATTTAAGTCGCGGTATTTGATATCGCCGGCTCTTGGCGGTTTGCCACCGGTTGAAAAAATCTGGGTAGGCGAATTCTGTACCTCCTTATCGTCTACAAATAAGCGTTCGGCAATGTAACCGTAATTTCTGCTGATTGGCTGCCCTGTAGTATAACGGTATGTTTCAGCCCATTGAGGCTCTTCGTAATTGATGTATTTATTTTTGGCAAAAGTTAAGTTAGAACGTACCGCAAATGAAAAGGCATTTACATTAAACTTATAATCGAGTGATAGATCAATACCTCTTGATCTGGCCTTGCCAATATTCGCGCCGATATCTGGTGAACCAGTATTGGGATCAATAGCCTCCAAGCCCAATGTACTAGGTACATTTTTACGGATCATATAAATATTATAACGATCGTTATTATATACTTCTGCAATAATATTCATATTTTTAAAAAGCGTAGCCTCCAAAGCCAGGTTTGTTTGCCGAGAGGTTTCCCAGGTAATATCAGTGTTTTCGTAACTGTTAATGTAAACACCAGGACGCGTAACCCCACCATTATAACCAAATTGGGCATAATTGCCGCCGCCATTCAAGTTTACGTCAGATTGATAAAAAAAGCGTTGCGATCCGATGGCATCGTTACCTACAAGGCCAAAACTTCCTCTCAGTTTTAAGCGGTTAACGACATTGGCGATTCCACCTGTCCAGAATTTCTCGTTCGAAACAATCCACCCTGCACCTATAGTTGGAAAAAAACCAAATCGGTGGTTCTCCGAAAATCTTTCCGATCCGTTATAGCCAAAATTTGTCTCTAAAAAGTAACGGCTTTTGTATGAATAAGTTAAACGCCCTGCCAAACCTAAATTCCGGTAAGGAAGCGAATATTGTAAAGTGCGGACATTCGTTTTAGGATCTTTGGCATTATTATACAGGTTTTGCTGAGCAGTACCAATCAGTGCACCGCTAAAGGTATGATTCTGCCCGAAAGTATGGTCGTAGTTCACAGAAGCCTGTCCGTAAAGGAAAGTGCTGATGTTAGGATCGCCAGGGTAATAGCTTAAGTATTCCTGGGCGATATTGGGCGCCCCGCTGGTTACCGACGAGTTTAACCAGTTTAACACATAAGTGTTACTTGCTTTATCATATGAGCCAACATTGTAGTAAAATGGTGAGTAAGCCATCGACGAATCAAAATAAGAATACCTATTGGTACTAAAAATCGATTTGAACGAAAGACCCTCGGTAAAAAAATCCAGTTTCTGGTTAAGTTCCAATTGTGCCGACATCCGCGATTCCGTTGAGTTTTTATGTCCACGAAGCAATGCAGCATAAGGGTTATTGTATAAAATACTGTTTACCCCCGTACCACCTGTATTTCCGAATAAAATATGCTGTGCGTTCTGATTCGCAGCATCAGCAGGAAAATAAGCAGGGAATAAAACCGGACTGGTATGCACCGCAATATTATAAAGATCGGTAGAAAAACCTCCATCAGTAGCCAATGGACCATTGTATTCGCTAAAATTACCAGATAAACGCACCACCAGTTCAGTAGTTTTGCCTAAATCAATATTGATGTTGGAACGTAACTGGTAATTACGGAATTTCACGTTATTGTCGTTATTGTTCCGGTCATCCTGGTTAAGCACACCATTATCCAGGTTGTAAGAACCTGCAATGTAATATCTGGCCACACCACCACCGCCGCTTACGCTCATATTGGCACGCTGTGTGTTGGTCCGCTTTTTGAACAAAAGTCCTAACCAATCAACCGCAGGATAAACATATTCATTATAACCAGGGCTTTTATTAATTGTAGCCTGTGTATTGATAATCTGGTTAGGTGTAAATTTAGGATCCATTCCCCTACCAATAGAAGCTTCATTGAAAAGTTTCATATAGGTGATCGGATCAGCAAGTTCCAGGTTCTGGGTCGATTGCGATGAAGAATTTTCCAATCGGAAACTGATTTTAGCCTTACCTTCTTTACCAGATTTGGTAGCGACCAAAATAACGCCATTTGCTCCCCTGGCGCCATACAAAGCTGTAGCACTGGCATCTTTAAGGATAGAAAAACTTTCGATATCATCAACCTGTAAACGTGCAAGATCAGAACTGGTTAACTCAACATTATCGATCAGGATAAGGGGATCCTGTTTATAACCGAAGGTTGTTACCCCACGGATGAAGAACTGTGAGTTATCCTGTCCGGGTTGACCGCTGCGCTGATAACCAATTACACCTGCTATCTGACCAGAAAGCGCATTGGTTAAATTGCTGGAAGGTATTTTAAGGTTGCCCACTTTTACCGTGGTAACTGAACCTACTAAAGCTTCTTTACGCTGTTTTTGCCCCAAAGCAGTAATCACGACCTCTTCAGACAGCATATTTTCTTCGGTTAACCTGACGTTGATTACATTGGCCGTACCAACAGTTATCCTTTGTTCCCTGTAACCTACATAAGAAAACCGAAGTACCTCGCCGGAGGCTACATCAAGCACAAACTTTCCGTTATTATCGGTCTGTGTACCTACATTAACCTTATTCACTACGGCCACGGTTACGCCGGGCAGCCCCGCCCCTAATGTATCGGTAACCTTACCCGTAATGGTTTTCCTTACAGCCTGGGAATATCCCTTCTCGGGCCATAAAATCAGTAAAAATACAAGCAGCGAACCTATCGTTACCAATGCGTTTCTTACCCTGCCAGACACCGAAAGGTGCCCGTAAAACAAAAATAATTGCTTCATTTGCTAATCAGCTTTTAAATGATGAATTAAAAAATTGTAGATAGATGTTGATCGGCAGGAATTATGCCTGCACAAGATCATGTAAACCTGCCGGCCATGCTTTAACTACCGAAAGAAGGGTTTGCATTGCTACACAATAAATGGTAAAATTTCTCATATTTTAGGATTATTTGGTTAATTAAAACTAGTTCAGCTACAGGAATGGTTTAATGTTGTTCATTTCCATTTTAAAGAACAATAAGGATTAAATGGCCCTAGACCAACTATACTATCCTATACTATCCTAGTATTTTGGAATGCAATTATAAAACAAAATATTTAACAATCCAAATGGTACAACAAAAATATATAAGCAACTGAAATACAGCGCTAAGCAAGCAGATAACGAGAGAAAATTAAAAAGACAAGTGCCATCATAAAAATGAGTATCATATGATAATAGTATCTATTCTGCCAGGGAATAATCTCAATTTTATGGTCAAGGACCAAATGGTAGGCATTTTGATTAGGGTATAATTTCGAAATGCCCAGCATCAATAAAACCGTAATGATAAATATGATGGCCAGGGTGTGAAGATAATGCAGATGGATAGAAAACACCCACTCGCTCATTACATAACAGCAAATAAAGAAAATCATCCCGATTTTTGCGGCAACGGGCGGCATCTTTTTTGTAATAAAACCAATAAAGATGATGGTAAAAATCGGCAGGCTAAAAATAGCACTGATTTTCTGCAAATACTCATAAAAACCATGTCTGGAAAAAATAATAAATGGCGCAAAAAACACAGCAAACAATGATACCGAAATCTGGAACAGGCGTCCGGTCCGCAGTAAACTTTTGTCAGTTAACACCCGGCCCTTTCTCTCCATAAAGGGCTTATATAAATTAAGCAAAAACAAGGTACTTGAACTGTTCAGGCCTGCATTAAAGGTGGTAATGGCCGCACCAAAAAGCACACAGGCTGATAAGCCCATTAAAACAGGTGGCAATACATCCTTAATCAATAAGGGAAATACCTGGTTGGTATTGGTTAAAACCGGATATAAATGAACCGCAATTAAACCGGGAATATTGATCAGCAAGGGGCAGAGTAATTTGGCAAAGCAGGTTAATGCAATTCCTTTCTGGCCCTCCGCTAAACTTTTGGCCGCCAGTACCTGCTGAATAATATACTGCTCCATGCCCCAGTAATAAAGATTTACAATGAGCATGCCGGTAAATAGCGTAGAAAAAGGAACAGCATCCTGATTACTGCCAATAGCATTGAGGTGTTCTTTTTTGGTAGAAAGCACCGTTGAAAGTCCGTTGAAAAAATCGCCTTTCCCAAGGTAACGTAATCCGTAATATGGCAACGCGATTATGAGTACCAACAAGCCTGCACTCAACACCGTATCTGAAATGGTAATGGCCTTAAAACCACCCACAATGGTATAAACGGAACCGATTAATCCCATTATCCATACAAATATCCAGATACTCTCCCAATAAGAAAGGTGAAAACGGGAAAGATCGATCAGGTTGCTAAAGGCAACTGCACCACCATAAAGTACCGAGGGCAGCAGGTTAATGATATAACTAAAAAGAAAAATCACCGAAACGAGTGTTTTGGTCTGTTTATCGTAACGTTTCTCCAGAAAATCGGGAATGGTGCGGATACCGGTTTTAAAATAAATGGGAATGAAAAATTCTGAAACAATAATCATAGCCAGAATAGATGAAATCCCCCAGCCAATTACCGACATGTTATTGATGTAAACCGATTCGTTTTCGCCGATAAACTGATTGGCGCTGATGTTGCTGAAAAACAATGAAGCACCAATAATAATGAAGCCGTTGGTTCGGTTGGCAAAGAAAAAACCATTGACGGTTGACCGCTGCGCCTTCCGGGTTTTGAAGTAAGAAATCATGGCGGCCAGTACCGTGAACAAAATAAAACTGATAATGGCTAAGGTTCCCACGGAATGGTATTAAAGTGAATTCCTTCTGATCAGTTTATTCTCCATTACATGCTTAATGGGCTTCAGGCTGAGTACAAATTCGGCAGCCAGGCGGCCCATGTGTGCAAAATCTATAGAAAAGGTGGTAATCCCATCAAAAATGATCTCTTTAACATTATCATCATTGTGTGAAAGGATCCCCAGATCCCTGCCTACTTTTAGCCCTTTTACCTTGGTATCCTTTAACATTTCCCAAAGTTCGAGGTTGTGTATGGTAAAATAAACCTTATCGGGTGCGATACTCCCGGCCTCGTAACTGTTTTTAACCACCCCGTTAATGTTAAATTCCTTAATAAAGCGCTTAAAAGAAGTCAATACTTCGCTGGGTTCGGCAGATGAAGGTTTAAAAAAGAAAACAAATTCTGAAAATTCCTTAATTCTTGGTGCCAGTTCCAAAAAAGCATTGTAAGAAGCCTTTTCAAATTCCTGAACAATGTAGGAATATTCACCTTTCAGTTTTACATAACGGTCAACGATCAACAGTTTTTCTTTTGGCAACTGCTCCAGTACATCTTTAGCCTCTTTACTTTCTATTGGTGCAATTACATATAAGCCGTATTGCCCCTTATTGCTGTTGATGATCGATTCGAAAACATTAAAATTATTATGGTGGAAATATACATCAACCTGGATGTTATCGCCTAAATGATTACGGAAATTTTGGTAAAAAGTCTCCTGAAAGGTATCAAAAGCGTAAATCAGTAAACATACTTTAAGGTGCTGTTCGGTATCATCAGTGGCTACAAAATAGCCCATCCTATTTTTAGACTCTAAAATCCCCCGGTTAATCAGCTCTTTATACGCTTTACCAATGGTTTCTTTGGCAAAGCCGGTTTCGCGCATCATCTCATTAACCGAAGGCAACATATCGCCTTTGGTAATTAATTTATGATTAAGGCTATTGATAATTCCCTGCACAAGCTGTTCGTGTTTCGAGAAAGAATTTATGATGCTCAATTCTTTAATTTCATTGAACAGCTTTTCCTTATTCATGTAACGATATTAGGTTTAATCGATTTATACGCAGTTAATTTGCCCGAAATATATAAATTTAATGGAGATAATTGATAAAAATTTAAGAATGATCGCCCTTTCTACTTTATTGTTATTGTAACTGCTTCACCGAAAGAAATTATTTAAGCATCAGTGATCTGCCACATGGTAACATCCGGCAGCACTTAAACAACAGTTATTTAGCATTGGCTAAAACTTTTAACGATGTCAAAATGTTATTTTAAAAAACTGAAAAGAACATGGGAATTTTAAGAACAGCCATCATTGGCGCAGCAGTATATGCAGGCGTAAAATATATCACGAAAAAAGATCCAATTACCGGACAATCAATCGTTGACGAATTATTAGATCGTACACCACAGTGGGCCGACAAAGCAAAAGGTTATACAGAAGACCTGAAAAGCAGGGTAAGTAACGCCGCCGAAGATTTGGCGAGATGAATACCTGAGAAAAATAAGGAGCCCGAAGAGGCTAAATATTTATTTCTCTGATCAATAAAAAAGTCCCGATTCAAAACCGGGACTTTTTTGTTTTAGTGTCAGATGGTAAAATCCGACACCACAGATCGGGTGAGATTTTGGGATTAAAAAGCATCAAACCAAAGTTTGGTGGTTAATAAGTCTGCTCCCTGACTGCTTACCGCATTTTTATAATTCTGCCCGTTTAACGATTGCTCTGTTCCGGGATAGATAAAACGTACAGGAATTTTACCATTCAACACCGTATTTACAGAAGCCGTTAACTGTGGATAATCTAACCTCCTCTGCTCTGCCCAGGCTTCTAATCCCTGACCAAATAATGCTATCCATTTTTGCTCCCCGATTGATTTTTTATAATTGGTAGCATTATAAACTACTCCAGATTGCCTGATGTAATCTTCAACTACAGTGCCACCAATATTATACTGTAAAAAAGATGCCCTGATGGCCTGCTTGTATAAATCTTCAGCATCTTCGGCAGTGAAACCTCTTGCTGCTGCCTCTGCCCTATCAAAAAGCAATTCTGCATAACTAAAAATTACCGCCGGAGCCTTGGCATCTAAAAAGTAAGCACCAGGTTTTGAAGAATTTGCCAAACCTATTGCACTTGCTTCAGAGTTGGTAGAACCATTTGGAATCCCCACATAAACCTGCGGCGTAACGTTTTCCGTTTTACTGGCATAAACGGGTAACCTTGGGTCGTTCAGTGAAAAAAGTTTATCAACAATGGTTTTACTGATCCGGTAATCATTTCTGGTTTCGAATGAAGCGGCTACCGGGTTCTGCTGAGGCGATACATCATATTTAAATATGGCATTTTCTGAATTGCTGCTGATGTAAGCACCGCCTTCTGCCTGTATTTCATCAATTACCTGTTTGGCTTTAGATGGATCTCTATCTGCAATACGCAAGGCGATACGAAGCCTCAATGAATTGGCAAACTTTTTCCACCTGGCAATATTGTTGCTATAAATCACATCACCGGCAATCACCTTTCCTGCAGGGTCTAGAGCCGCTTGCGCCGATTTCAAATCGCTTAAAATACCATAATAAACATCCTTTTGCTTATCATAAACCGGGGTAACAAACTGTTTTATTTTCCCTGCCTGCGAGTAGGGAACATCGCCATAAGCATCCGTAAGCAATAGAAATGTCCATGATCTTAAGACAAGTGCAACACCTTTATAGTTCGAATTTCCCTGTGCATCTCCCAATTCGATAATTTTATTAAAACCGGCAATACTTTGGACATAACCTGTTGACCATAGTGCGGTAAAACTACTATTTGAGTAAATAAAACGGTCTTCTTCTGTATACTGTACCTTGGCCCATTGCTGCGCAAACAGCAAACTGGAATTCATGTTATTGGTTACGCCCCAATAGGTATCTGCTGTTGCCTTGGTAGTTCCTGTGAGCAGATAATCTGGCTGCGCAATTTCTGGTGCATTGGGGTTAATATTCACCTCATCCAGCTCTTTTTTGCATGATACAAAGGCAATTGCCAAAATGGCCAGTATATATAGTTTTTTATTTTTCATGATGGAAATATTTTAAAATTTAACATTGAGGTTGATACCATAACTGCGGGTGCTTGGATTGGATAAGCTCTCTAAACCCTGACCATTACCAGTATTAAAGGCCACTTCCGGGTCGATATCAACCGTATTGCGATGGATAATCCACAGGTTACGGCCAACAAGCGATACCGAAACGCCTTGTAAACTTAACGGACGCAGCCATTTGGCAGGCAGGTTATAGCTTAATTTCACCTCACGGAGTTTTACATAAGACGCATCGAAAATATTTGCTTCATCTATATTTCTAAAGGTTTTGTAATACTGCTGAGCAGGTAATATCTTCTCGTTGCGTTTGCCATCAGCCGTTACGCCATCAAAAATAATCCCATCATCATACACCGTAACGCCTGCAGGGGCGGTTCCAGTTACCCTCACTGTTCCATTGGCTTTATCGTTACCGGGATAGTAATAGGAAATACCGCCATATTCAGCTGCCCTTCCCGGAAGTGTGGAAGCCAAAACGCCGGTATAAGTTCCTGTGGCGTAAGTTCCATTGTAAATAGAACCGCCAAAACTGGCATCAACCAATACACCTAAACTGATGCCTTTATAACTAAAAGTATTGTAAACGCCCCCAATCCAATCCGGCGTATATTTGCCCAACACCTGCTTGGTTGGATTGGTGGCAGGTGCGCCCGTAGCGTTAACAATGATGTTGCCATTGCCATCTCTCAAAAAAGCTGTCCCGAACAACGATCCATAAGGCTGACCTACCGTTGCAATTACCTGGGCCGAATTTGTGGCCACCACATAATTGGTCAGCAGTTTTTCAGCATCGAGTTCAATTACCCTGCTTCTGTTTGCCGCAAAATTGAAATCTACATCCCAGGTAAAGGCTTTTTTAACAGGGGTGATGCCTAATTGTGCTTCAATCCCTTTGTTGTTGATCTTACCGGCATTGAGCAATTTAGAGCTAAAACCGGTACTCTGGCTTACATCAGCAGCTAAAATCTGGTTGTAACTATTGGTATTGTAAGCACTGAAATCAAAACGTAATCTTTTATTCAAGAAAACTGCTTCCAGCCCTAATTCTGTAGCAGTAGTTGTTTCAGGCTTTAAGTTCGGGTTTAGGTCAATAGAACCAGTAGTGAGTTGAGGATTACCATAAAACGGCGCACTAAACACATAGGTATTAATTAAGCGGTAAGGATCTGCATCTTTCCCTACCTTAGACCATCCTCCGCGTATTTTTAAATAGTTAAGGGCTTCACTTTTGATATCAAAAGCCTCTGTTGCTACAAAGCTGCCATTAAATGAAGGATAAAAATATGATCTGTTTTGTGCAGGCAAAGTAGAAGACCAGTCATTACGCGCCGTGATGTTGGCAAAAAGGTAATTTCTGAAGCCGATCTGTCCGGAAGCATAAACACTATACGATTTTAAGCGCGATAAATTATTGGATGAAACCAGGGGATCGCGAGAGTTTTTCAGGTTGTAAAGTCCTGCAATGGCCAGTTTAGGCGCACTCTGGTCGTTTTGCTCGATGTACTGCCTACGGATATTGCCACCTCCCAATAATTCTAAGCTAAAATCTTCATTTAATTGTTTATTGAAGTTTAATGTTGCGTCGGTGTTATTTTCGTTTACGGTAAAGGCACTTTCGGTATAAGAACCAAAAGGTGTTCCATTGGTACCATAGGCGATTCTAACCTTACGCCTGTCATTGTAGTAATCCGTTCCAGTTCTGAAATTGAAATCAAGTCCATCGATAATTTTATAATTAAGCGCTAAACTCCCAATAATCCGGTTACGGTTTTGCGACACGGTATTTTCATAAGCTACCCAATATGGATTGCTGTAATAGCTATTGTTCCAGTTAAATGTTTTTCCATTTTCATCCAGATAGTTTTTCAGCTGGTTAATATCTACCTGACGGCCAAACCAGGTAAATTGCAACATGGTACTGGTTGATCTTGAACCGCCTGTACCGGGCAAATTATCAGAACTCAGCTTGCTGTAATTCGCATTGGCCGTTAAAGTCAGTTTTGGCGTTATCTTCAGTGAAGTATTTAATACAAATGAATTTTTACCTTGCCCGGAATTAGGCACAATACCTACTTGTTTCAAGTTATTGTAAGAGATCCGGTAATCATATTTTTCCCCTGCATCTGCTACAGAAACTCCGTTATTTAACGAATATCCTGTCTGAAAAAAATCGCGTACATTATCTGGGTGGGCTACAAATGGAACCGCCACTCCTTTTGAAAAAAACTGTGGAATTAATCTGCCATCCATTTTTGGTCCCCAGCTCTCATCTACCCCATCATTAATGCCTTTACCAGCACCATCCACGTAACTGAATTTACCTTCCGATCCCTGTCCAAAAGCATTTTGATAAACCGGCAGAGTAAGCAAAGTTTCCAGTACGGCATTGGAGTTAACCTCAATGCCCAATCCTTTTTTCGATTTACCAGTTTTAGTTTTGATAAGAATTACCCCTGCGGCAGCCCTCGAACCGTATAGTGCAGCCGCATTTGGCCCTTTTAATACACTGATTGTTTCTATATCTTGCGGATTGATATCTGAGATGGCATTTGCATAATCCCTTGCACCTGCAGAATTTAACTGCGAATTATCTACAGGAATTCCATCAACCACAAATAAGGGCTGGTTATTTCCAGCTATAGAGGTTTCCCCTCTGATGACCACACGGGATGAGCCCATGCTCCCCTGACTATTGGTTACCCTTACACCCGCGATTTTTCCGGCCAGTGCATTGACCAGATTGGACTCTTTAGCTTCAGACAAATCCTGCCCTTTTAACTCCTGAACAGCATAACCGAGTGATTTTTTCTCTCTGGAAATGCCTAAAGCTGTAACCACCACTTCATCTAACGCATTATCGCTCGATTGAAGAATAACTGAAACTGGCCCGTTTTTACTGATCTGTATTTCCTGGGTTTTAAAACCTATGTATGAAAATACTAATGTGCCCTTTTCAGGTGCATTTATCGAAAAAGCACCTTTGGCATCAGAAATGGTGGTTTGTTTGGTTTCTTTGACGAATATGGAAACACCAGGCAGTGTTTCTCCATCTGCTGATTTTACTGTTCCGGTTATAGCGGTATTTTGAGCAAATCCCGGTTGTACAGCAAAGAGCAGTAAAATAAATGCTATTGATTTTAAAAGTCTGATCATGTATATGTTTAATAATTAGTTAATAGATAAAATTTGGGCAAAACGATTCCTAACGGTGAATCACCGTCTTTTATTAAAAAATAAAATGGAATGGTTAGATCAAAAACGCCTGTTAAAATGGAACCATCCTAACAGGACTGGCGCATTCGTAAGTTAGCAGAAAGGTTTACAAAAAGTGATGTAGCTCGTCTGTTTTTTTCCATTTGAATGATTTTGTTTAATACATATTTCACTTTCAAGAAAGCATTGAGGCAACAAAAAAGCACCCCTTAAATCAGAAGTGCTCCGTATATGTTAGATAAGGATTATGCAAACAACTGACTTAACTACCCCAGATTCATCCGGGATGGAATTAGCACCATTTCTAAAAATTAGATGGTTGCTAAGGCTTCACAGGGCCATTCCCTCCGCCTTTCTTGATAAGTATTTTAAAATAACTGGGGCAAAGGTATAATTAATTCCATTTATCCTATAGTTTTTATAGATATTTATTAAAATATTTTTTCTTTGACTATTCCATCCGTATATTTGTCGACTAAATTAGTAGATTAACATACATCCCAATGAATATAAAATCCTTATTAACTGCCGCACTGGCCATATCAACCTCCATAACCTTTGCTCAGGATCAGGCAGTTTTAGCCAATAACCAACAGGCAAAGGCCAAAGAAAAAAAAACAAAGGCATTCGTTGCGCTGGGCAACTGGCGCGGTGTGGCGAAAGTAAAGGAGGGACTTGAAATCCCTTTCAATTTTGAGATCAATGAAAAAAGTGGTCAGCAGAAATTGTATTTCCGCAATGCGGAAGAAAGTTTTGAAGGTGGTGTGGTCAAACAAACAGCCGATTCAATTTTTGTTAAACTGGATCAGTTTGATAACGAACTGGCATTTGCAATAGATGGCGACCGGTTAACAGGAGCTTTACGCAAACAGGATAAATCCGGAAAACCATTAATCATTGATGCCGAACGCAAAAACTATCGTTTTAAAGCAGACAGACCTGCATCAGCCGACTATTCAGGAAGCTATGATGTAATTTTTACCGCTCCAAATGGCAAAGAAGAAAAAACAGTAGGCCTGTTTAAACAAACAGGAAACAAACTAACCGGAACTTTTCTCCGTGTAACCGGTGATTCTCGCTATCTTGAAGGTATTGTAGAGGGGAATGGATTTCAACTTTCGAGTTTCATCGGCTCCTCTCCTGCTTACTACAAAGGAACTTTCGGTGCAGATGGTACTTTAAAGGGCGAGGTTTTAAGCGCAAGAGGCAGCCAGCCTTTTAGCGGGAACAAAAATAAAGATGCAGCCCTGCCTGATCCTTATCAACTCACCTACCTGAAAAAAGGATACAAAACACTCGATTTCAGTTTCCCTGATGTAAATGGTAAAAAGATTTCGTTAAAGGATGAAAAATACAAAAACAAAGTAGTGATTTTAACCATTACCGGAAGCTGGTGTCCTAACTGCGTTGATGAAGCTACTTTTATGGCGCCATGGTATAAAAAGAATAAAAACCGCGGCGTAGAAATTATCGGTTTGCATTACGAGCGTTCTACTGAACCTGAATATGCCAAAAAAGTAATGGGCCGTTTCCGTGAACGATTTGGTATCGAATACGATCAGGTTTTGGCCGGAACAGCCGATAAACAGGCAGTATCTGAATCATTGCCTGCACTTGATTCTTTTTTATCTTTCCCAACCACCATTATAATCGATAAACAGGGAAATGTGGCCCAAATCCATACCGGTTTCAACGGCCCGGCTACTGGTAAATTTTATGATGAATTTGTGAAAGAATTCAATATTGAAATTGATGCGCTGTTGAAGAAATAAGCATCATAACTCACTCACTATATGCCATTCTGGACGAAGTGAAGAATCTTTTAATATAAAATATTAACATTGGTCGGTGAGACACCGACCAATAAAAATTAATAGAATGATCGTCATTGCGAGAAGGCTTTTTCAGCCGACGAAGCAATCTTTTTAATAAGGATAGCCACTAGCTTGAAAGATTTCTTCGGCGATCCTTTACTCAGAACGATTTTTGAGATTTTGATCATTTTTTGGAAAGCAGTTGTAGTGTCTTTTGGTTGCGGCAGTCCTTCTTTTCGCTTCTATCTTTTTGTGAGCATACCTCTATAATAAAAAACCGCTGCAGCAAAAAGGATAGCCGCTACAATAAGGTTTATTGAACAAAGGTCTTTACAGGGAATAAAATAACGTTTCATACTTTATTGCTTTGTTCCTTAGCACTAACCGTGTCTTTAGCCCCGGGCGAAGCGGCATACCTGAAGCGCAGCGAGGGGATATAGCGAAGCACGGGAACAATCTTTAATCGTCGCGAATGGCCCTGCGCTCCAAAAAATGTATGATTATTTCTATTTAAACATTGGTCGGTGAGACACCGGCCAATAGAAATTCTTAAATTATTCCTTAGCTGTCATTCTGAACGCAGTGAAGAATCTTTAACGTAAAAAGGCGTGACGTTTCGTTTTTGGAAAGCGGGTGTAGTACTTTTCGGTACCTGCAGTCCTTCTTTCCGCTTCTATCTTTTTGTGAGCATAGCTCTATAATAAAAAAACCGCTGCAACAAAAACAAAAAGGATAGCCGCTACAAAAAGGTTTATTTAACAAAGGTCTGTACAGGAAACAAAACAACGTTTCCTACTTTGTTGGTTTGTTCTTAGCAATAACCGCGTTTTTAGCCCCGGGCGAAGCGGCATCCCTGAAGCGCAGCGAAAGGATATAGCGAAGCACGGGAACAATCTTTAATCGTCGCGAATGGCCCTGCGCTCCAAAAAATGTATGATTTAGTCTTTGGTTGGTGAGACACCGCCCAATAGAAAAATTTAAATGAAGGTCCTTCGACAGGCTACCATTGACGTTATTTTGTAATTACCTATTAATGAGCAGAATGCGGCATCATGCATTTCCGTATAGCTAGGCCATAGCACCGTATCACCGTTCTACTTAAAACCGGCCTAATAAATTTTTCGGACTGCACTGTTCTAGCCATAACACTGGCTTTGAAAGAAAAATTTTCAGCCGGCATTTTTTGTTACTTTTTGATGCCAAAAAGTAAGAGCCCTTCGGCGGCGGTGAGCCGAGGCAAGAATTGTGCGAAGGAAAAAACGTCAATCATATTGATTTTTATATCATAAATTATCCCTCAGGATGACAGTTTTCAGTTAATTTAATACAGGCTATCTCACATGCTTTAAAACAAAATCAATAATTGTTTTCTTTGGAACCACAACTGTAGTCGTGCGGCTGAACCTGGCAATATTGATTCCGTAAAAATGACCTTCCCAATCAAAAACAGGCGATCCACAATCGCTGGCTTGAATAGCGGCATCATGTGTAAAAATAGCATTGAAACCGTCTCTTCGCTCCGATTTACCTCCTTCAAATTTGTCTGCCGGGTGATTGGAAAGGGATTGTCCCCTTCCGTCAAGCTTGAATGCTTTGCTCATTTTACCAGATGCATGCTCCCATTCGAAGGTAACTTCGTCACCTGCCCAATATTTTAAGATTTCGGGCGCAAATTCATTCGCTTTTCTAATCATTTTTCCATTAATGCTGATGAGTTCATCGCCAACTTTTATCCCTGCTCTTTCTGCCGGGCTACCTTCTTTAATTAAGGAAAACTGTACAGGACTAGAATTGTATACCACCATGGCCCCTAAATAAGGCTGACTATTTATTTTTGGTAAGCTAAACAGCTTACTACCTAAAACACTGCGCATTACCTTGCTAGCGGGAGTCATACTATAAAGCAGTTTACCCATTTCTATTTTAAGGGTATCTGCATTGGCAAGATTCAAATCAATTCCTCCGTTTATATGCTGTTCAAGCGCAAATAAGACCAAATCATTTTCCTGATCTTTTCCAATGACCTGAATGGGAATTCTGGTTCCATTCACCTCAAATTTTGCCTCTTCGCCAGCCATCGTATTTTTACTCAGCAAAAACTGTTTTTTAATGCCGCCTGCTGTTTTAACATTTAACAAACAGCCATCAATCTGCTGCTGTTGTCCCTTAAGTATGCTTGTAATAAGGAAACAGGCATTTATAAGTTTCGGAATACCAAAATCAGGATGTAAGGCTTTTTGTCTGCTTTCTTTCTGCAGTTGCGGAGACAAAGAATCGACTTCAACAAAATTCGTTTCTTCAGGAAAAGAAGTGTAAAGCGTTTCGTTTTTCAGGGCTGTCCAATAACGGCGATAGAGATCAACAGGAATTTCGAAATTCATATCTTCTGAAACATCAATGGCGCTGTGCAGCCCGATTACGCGGCCATGATAATCAAACAAAGGTCCGCCGGAATCACCCGGTTCCATTTTGCAGGTTGAGCGGATAAAACCATATTCATTTTTCACTTCTGCAACATGGCCCAATCTTAAGGTTGGCAGGGCCTGGTTCAGGCTTTCGGGGTAAGAAATACTAATGCAAGGTTCATTTTTGATTAAACTAGCCGAATATCCCATCTCCGCAAACGGATAGGTACCTTTATCGGTAATTTTCATCAGACCGACATCGGGAATCCCCGGGCTTTTTTTATCCTCTATTTTACCCAGTGCTATTGCGATGCATTCCTTTCCAGACGGAAAAAAAACTTTATAATTTTTACCTGGCAAAATGGTGTGTGCAGCTGTCAGGATGTAACCGTCTGCACTTACTACCACGCCACTAAACTGTGCACTTGTTCTTTGGTTCTGCTGTACATCAAAACCCCACATCCGCACGCTGGCCGGGTATGCTTTTTTAACTGCCCGGGTAATGGTACACTGAAATTTCGATACCTGCTTCTTTTGGGCAGTAACGTTTAGGCTAAACAGCAACCCGAAGGTTGCTGTTATGGCCATTAGATAGTTATTCATTATTTTTTATGATTTTGGGCGGTGGCTTAGTTGAAAATTTCAGCAAGCTTTTTGTTTAACGGTTCGCCACGAAGACCATTTCCGATAATCTTGCCCTGTGCATCTACCAGAAAACTGGCAGGTACTGCACGTACGCCATACAAACGGCCCACTTCGTTGTTCCAGC
Organism: Pedobacter suwonensis; assembly: GCF_007833675.1. Taxonomy (NCBI): domain Bacteria; kingdom Pseudomonadati; phylum Bacteroidota; class Sphingobacteriia; order Sphingobacteriales; family Sphingobacteriaceae; genus Pedobacter; species Pedobacter suwonensis. The sequence continues at coordinate 557,048 of NZ_CP031708.1, forward strand.
CTTTCAGGTCAGAGACGTGGATCCAGTCTAAACCGTCTTTTTCTATCGCTTCCAGCCAATTCTCTTTCACATGATCCAATGAAACCGAAATAATCTCAAAGCCCTTATCTTTATAAGTTTGATATTGCTTCACCAGGTTCGGATTTTCTGCCCTGCATGGACTGCACCAGCTTGCCCAGAATTCAACCAATACCACTTTTCCTTTAAAACTGGCCAACGAAACGGGCTTGCCAACCACATTGTTCTGGGTAAAAAGAGGTGCTGGATTTCCGATAGCAGTGATGCCACTTGCGGCAATGCGCTGTGCCAATTCTTTACCCATATCAGTTTCCCGGTATTCTTTGTTTAATGCATTAAAAATCGGTTGAACTTTGGCTACATCTACCTTGCTTCCTGCTGCTTCTGAAAGTGCCACCAACGCGAAATAGGAAGTCGGATGTTCTTTAGCAAATTGAAACTGTTTGTCGGTTCTGTTCTGAATATTTTTTCTGAAACGAAGATCTACCGCTTTCATATAGGCGGTATCTTTCTGCTGCTCGGGCGTTCCTCTGTTAAAATCGATATTAACCGCTTTGGTAAGGGCCATAATGGTACCGCCAATGGCTTTATTATAGGCATCGTATTCCTGGTATACCTTTGAACCCGTAAAAACAGCATTATCTAAAGAGTCTTTTGAACTAATGGTAACCTGCTCTTTCCCAAAGTAAAAGTAAATTACATCACCCGTATAAACGGCCTTGTTTTTACCCGCACCAGTATGATCCAGGGCCATGCGGGCATAGGCATTGCCTGAAATATGTCCGGAAAATTTGAAACTTCCGTTAACCAGCGCCACAGAATCTTCATGACTGACACCATTATCCATGTAATCGATATAGGCTTTTGCCGGTGCACCGAGCGTTCCTATTTTGCCGGTTAAACTAAAGTTTGGCGTTTGCGCCCAGCTCAAAGCTGGGCATAAAAGGGCTAATAAAATTATTTTTATATTTTTCATTTGTATTTTTTTTATAATTCTGTTAGGTTGTATTGTTAATTTTAATCAATTGAAAGTGTTAGTTTGAGCTTAGCCTGTACTGAGTTTGACGAGGTATAGAAATGCCTAGAAATACATTTAAACATTTCCTTCGACAACATAACATTGACAGAAATCCAATAGAGTAGCCGTCATCTCGACCGGAGCAACGCGAAGTGGAGAGATCTTTGGAACAGATTATTTAATCAAATTTAAAAGATTTCTCCGTTACGCTACCGATGAAAATCGGTTAGCTTCAGTCGAAATGACGATACTATTCATTTAAATTTACCCGTCAATCATATTTATTTATATAATAAATTACTCAGGATGACAATGCTATATTATAAAACATCCTCAAGGACAAAGGTTATTTTCTAATTGCGATATCTACAGGAGCGCCTGGAATACCTTCAATCTTTTTAATGAATGCGCCGTTCATTCCTGTTGCTATATTCAAAAAAGTAACGGTTTCTTCTGTTCCTACCATTAAGCTTTCTTCATCTTCGCTAAGTTTTAACATCGAAATTGTTTTTCCGGTAAAACTGGTCACCAGTTCCCTTAACTCTTCGTTTACAGGATTATATCGATAAACTTTGCTGCCATTGGCCATGTAGATAACGCCATTTTTGGCGCCACTCCATTTGGTGTTTTCATTAATCAGGTCCTGGCGTACAAATAAGCGCTTATGTTGCGGGGTAAAGGTAAATGGCCCGTTAAACTGGACGTTAAACTTGAGTTCATAGATTTTACCATCTGTTCCTTTGCAATAAGCAAAACAATCAGCGTTGTTCAGTTGCTCCAAATGAACCAGGTCCATCCCCACATTCAGCGGATCAAAAACACTGGTAGTTACTGAATATTGGGTACCAAAATATACAGGGGCGCCATACAGATTGATCCGCACAAATTGTTTTCTATTGCGGTCAAATCCGATAAAATAAGTGGCTGACTGCGTGAAACTCATCACAAAAGATGGAGCAAGTTCATAATCACCATCAGCAGGTAAACCGAACATACCGTAAGTGGCTGCCTGATCCCAGGTACTGGTGGTACCGCCAAAAAATTTGCCGTTTACAACACCCATCATTACCCCTTGCGGATGAGAGATCAGTGAACCCACTTCCAAACCATCTGGTGGCGTAAAGAAATTATCCTTTAACGTATTTGGATATTTAGGATCCTCCTGCATGGTATTAGGCTCCAGCCTGATGCCGCCGTTTTTGGTAATGATCCAATAACCTAACAAAGTACCACCGGTAAATGTATTCCTTAGCAGGAACAAATTGGTAGGGTTTGGTGGCAAATCTTTCCCTTGCATGGCACGGTACAAACGCGCCTGTACACTACCATCTGGTTTTACAAACGAAAACTGAGTGATTCCATTTTCAATGCTTAATACCGTTGTGCCTTTGGCAAATTCAGTTCCCCCGTCAATGTAAAATTTATGGAAATACTTCATCCCGTTTGCTTTGTTGTAAACCGTAAGGCGGGCAGGATACCTTTTGGCCTGCAAACCGAAAATGATCCTTAACGCAGGGCCGGTATATAAAACATCATTCCCCTCAATTACGCTAATTCTCCATTGAAGCTCTACATTTGCTGCATCAACACCTTCTATTTTGGGTTTGATAATTAAACTGTCGCCAACATTAGCAGTGTAAACAGAATCGAGGTTGGCCACTTCAGGCGCTATCGGCATATCGATATCGTAATTGCCCAGGTCTTTATGACATGCGGCCATAGACAGTACACCAATGATGAGTATGATTAATTTTTTAATGTTCATGTTCTTCGAATTAAATAACCTCATTGCCATTTTCATCTATAAAATAATATTTACCGTTCTGCATGTTTTTTCTTAAAAGCGTTTTTTTAGCCGGATTGCTCTTATTGTAGAAGTAATAGCTATTGGTATCGCCTGGGGTCACTTCTTCGATAACATAACCTTTGGTGGCATTTTTAGCTACCCAGTTAAATGGATTGTTTAACATGGTGGTCAATAAACCGATATAATACAGGTTTTTCGGGGCATCAAGTCCATCGGTAGTAAGAGAAGTCTGCGCAGTTACCAGAATAAACAATTCGTGTTTGGTTCTTGAGTAAGGGGGTAACGGCCAGGTATCCCACCAGCCTGGTTTTTCCAATTTGGATGAGAATACTACTTTTGCCCTGATTAAGTAAGGGTTTTCGATACCCAGATCCGGCGTTCCGGTTAGTTTGATCAGTATTGAAACCGATCTGTTTTCCAGTTGCCGGTCTTTATTATAAATCACCACCGGAATATAACCTATTCCTTTATTCGGAAGAATAGAATATTGCGGTTTCAAAGCCTCATAATGTAAGCCCGGCGTAGCGGTAGAAGAATCGGCCTCTACGCGCGCACTGAATTTGCGATCTGCATTGGTTCTGATGCCAGATAAGCGTACCGGCAGCCATACGGTATCCTGCGCCAGTGTAGGGTTATAGGCAAATGTTCTTACGATGCTGTCTTTATCTCCGTTGTAAATATCGAAGTACACATTTGCGCTATGATCGAAACGCATTTCTTCTGCTTTTTTGCAGGAAGCCAGACAAATGATTGCGAATATTAATATGTATATTTTCATAATTTTCGATTAATAAAAATTCAAATTGTTTTACCTTCCTCCATAAACCACCTCATCGTTAGGGAGAGGAAGTACAAAAATGTTATCGGAAGCCGGAATGATTACCCCGGTCTGGCCAACAATACCTCTATTTAGCCTTTTATACATGTAAAACAACTGGCCTTCTGCCAACCATTCCTTACGTGCATCTTTAAGCAGTTCTTTTAATAGGTCTTCTTCACTATTGATGGATAAAGGATCGCCAATCTGTCTGGCTTCGCGAACCTGCTTAAGGTAATTTACAGCCTCGGCTGGATTACCTGCATATGAACATTCGGCGGCGATATAATACATTTCACTAAGCCTGATGGCAGGAGCCATTAAATAATGTAGGTTTGCATTTGCTTCAGCGCTTAGCGGATTTCGACGGTATTTAACAATATCATAAGATCGTGATGATTGGTTCGAGGTAGCAGACAACCAATATTTATAACGCGAGTCGCTTGCGCCAGCGGTAGCCTTTTCATAAATATAATCCGCAGCATCTTCAATAAGGTAAAAGCCCCTTGTACCACTTTGAAACCAATTGTCTTTGATTTCTTTTGCAGCGCCCGGTATATACCATCCGAAAACAAGTTCTTTGTAAAGAATCCGGTCTTTTTTGGAATCTTCGAATGCCTCAAAATCACTCTTTGCCGTCCAGGGGAATTTTTTGGAGTCAATTACGTCTTTTGCATTCTGTAAGGCTTTAGCTTTATCATTTTTATAAAGATATACCCGGGCAAGCGTACCACATACGGCAAAATAATTTAAACGGTGCCTTCTGTTCTGTAAAAACAGACTTGGGTTGCGCTCTTCCGTATTTTTGAGTGTATCCGTAACTAAAGGATAGTTTACAATATATCCGGCACTGCGAATCGGATCGGCCGTTAACAATTGTTTAGCCTGCTCCAGATCTTTAATAATGAGATCGATCGTTTCTGATACAGTTGAAACTGGCGTAATCTCTTTGGTATATTTATTTGCATACGGAATGCCTTTAGCGGTGGGATTTCTAAGGTAAGAAGGAGCAAAAAGACGTAATAAGTCGAAGTGCAGATAAGCGCGTAATGCGAGCGCCTCTCCTTTTACAATGGCATAATTACTGCCGCTAAAAATGTTCTTTTTTGCATCCACATTTTCCAGAATCAGGTTACAGTTTACAATTGCATTGTATAAACCAGCCCAAATTTTGTCCTTCCGTTTAATAAATTCGCCATGTTTATAGTTGTACAGCGAGGTTTGCCTGTAATCCTGACCATCATCACGCATCGAAAAATTTTGTGCAAGTACTTCGGTTGTACCAAAGGTAAGTTCCTTGCCATACAAATCTGATTCGGTACTGCGGTTGTATACGCCGTTTATGGCTTCCATAAAACCACTTTCGGTACTGAATAAAATGGGTGCCGCGATTTCTGATTCCGGCTCAACTTCCAGCCATTTTTTGCAGGAACTCGCTAATCCTGCTATTACGATGAGGCAGATCAACAATCTAATCTTCATATTTTTATATTTTAAATCCGTTAATTAATATCGCTTAGAAAGCTGCTCTGATAGAGAAGGTTAAACTCCGGGTAAATGGATAGTTAATCCCTCTTTCTTCCTTTACCGATGACCAACGCAGCACATCATTTGCGGTTACCTGGAACATCAGGCTCGACATCGACAATTTGGATGCGATTTTTTTATTCATATCATAAGAAAGGTTAACTGACTGCAGGTTGATCAGGTTATCAGGTTGTATGAATCTTGAGCTGACATCTGTTTCGCCGTTATCTGCTATGTTCTTATAAAAAGATAAGTCGCCGGGCTGCTTCCATTTTTCTTCAAACACCCTTTTATCTACATTATATCTTGGGTCGGCATTTTCAACACGTTCTACCAGGGTGAGGTTATATTTATCGCCTCCAAAAAACGTTTGGAACTGCACATACAGGCTAAACCTCCTGTAGTTAACGGTTCCGCCAAAGTAGCCGCTTACTTTCGGGTTAGGATCGCCAATTACCACATAATCTCTTTTATCATAATCGTACGTCAACGTACCATCTTTTTTGATGTATAATTCCCGTCCATTCTCCGGATCAATGCCTAATGAGCGTACCCCATAAATGGCATTAAATGGCTGCCCTTCACTAAACCGAAGCAATGGAATCCCACGGTAACCTCCGTCACCCGGCTTTAACGATTGCAGTTCATCTGCCCTATCGTTGTATTTCTTTAAAGCGTTTGAGATTCTGACCACCTTATTCCTATTGGTAACCATATTGGCATTCAGGTTTACCGACCACTCTTTGCTTCTTACCGCCTCAACGTTTATACCCAGCTCAGCGCCTTTGTTCTCCATGTCGCCAAGGTTTTCTTTATAAGACAAAAACCCTGTTGACGGTGGCAATGTAATATCGGCCAGAATATCTTTGGTAAACTTTTTATATATCCTAGGCAAAATCATTACGCGGTCTTTAAACAAGCCAATGTCAACACCGATATCCGTCATCCTGGTTTTTTGCCAGCCCAGATTTTCATTACCATAACTGTTTACATTGGCGCCTATGCCTGATGAATACCAGTTTCCGGTGTTATACTTATAGATGGTTTTGGATAAATAAGGATCAAATTCTACCGAACCGGTTAGCCCTGTAGATGCCTTTATCCTCAGCTGGCTGATTACTGGGTTATTCTTCAGAAATTCTTCCTGATGTACGTTCCAGCCTAATCCGAACGACCAGAACGGAGCGAGTTTATTATTTACACCAAATTTTGACGAACCATCAATACGAACGGTCCCGTCCATCAGATAGCGGTTTTTGTAGGAGTAGTTTACTGTAAAAAACGAACCGAATAAACGGGCCTTTTCCAGCCTGCTCTGTGGTTTTCCATCTTCAGCATAACCTTTGGCAAAGCCAATGCTGGTAAAACGATCGTTGGCAAAGCCTACAGCCGTGAATTCTTTTTGATCGCGCAATTCTGTACGGGCATTCACACCCACCAGGGCATTAAAATAATTTCCACCGATCTGTTTTAACCAGGTTAACCTGATGTTACTGTCCCAATAGGTTTCTTTCATTTCCCTGTTGGTATACTCCCCTTTTTCATCAATTTTATCGGTGGTATACAGGTAATATTTATTGGCTTGCGGCGAGGTGAAGATATCATCAGAATTCGCTCGTGTAGTTAAACTCATTTGCGCTCTCAACCTCAGGTCTTTTGCCACTTCTAAATCGGCAGAAAGGTTATCAATAATTTCGGTGTATTTGGATTTATTGAAACTGCTCAAACTGGCATCGAACAACGGGTTAAATACATATTCTTTTGATCTGTCCTGCTTTTCGTATACGTCCGAAATCCTCATGGCCATACCATTGGCATCTTTTAAGGGATAATAAGGATTCATCCTTACATAATTGGAAAAATCGCCATAGGGAGATTCTGTAGCACCCACTTGTGTTACGGATAATTCATTTCTGAACTGAAGTTTTTTTACATTGTATTGAAAACTCATTCCACCCGAATACTGATCTCTTTCAGAGCCTTTCATCGCTCCAGGCCTGTTTTGATAGCGAAGGTTTACATTGTAGCGAAATGCCTGCGAACCGCCGTCCAGGTTGATCGCATGTTTATGGCCTACGGTGTTACGCAACGGTTGTGACAACCAGTAACTATTTACCCCACCAACAACATTGGCTTTTTTATGGTAATAAATTTCATCCAGCTGATCTTGAGGCAGCTGTTGTTTAGAAGAGCTATATAATCCGGCCAAAACTTCGTAATCCAGTTTTTCAGCCGCATTTAAAACCTGGTAATCGGTCAGGTCTGCCGCAGTAAGATTCAGTTCGTAGTTATATTCTACACGCAGTTTACCCTCCAGTGGCGTTTTAGTGGTAATTACAATTACACCATTGGCCGCGCGCGAACCGTAAATTGCCGTTGCAGCCGCATCTTTTAATGAGGTAACTGATGCAATCCGGTTCACGTCCAGATCAAATACTTTTTGCACGCTCACTTCATAGCCATCCAGCATAAAAACCGGCATGTTCGCCGTTCCAAGAATATCATCTCTTCTCAGCACCTGCCCGTCACCGCTGGGCAGCGCAGAAGCTCCCCTCACATTAATGGAAGGAATCCGGTTGGGGTTTGAACCTGCGAGGTTATTGTCGATCAGTTTAAAGGAAGGATCGAATGTGCCGATACTTTGCAGCAAATTCTGTGGATTTACCCTTCTCAACTGTTCTCCGGATATGGTTACTGCATTACCGGTGTAGTTGTCCTTTTTAATGGTTTGATAACCGGTAACCACCACATCGTTCATCTGGGTCATCTTCGAAGTAAGCTTAACGTTTAACGTTTTAGTACCTGAAACCTTGGTTTCAAATAACTCATAGCCTACATAACTAAAGACCAAAATGCTTTCATCATCAACATTGACTTTGAATTCACCTTTTTCATTCGTGATGCCTACACTGGCACCGTTTTTAACCGAAACATTAACGCCGGGAAGGGTTTCGCCAGTAGCCTTATCAGCAACCACACCCCTTACCTCGATTTTTACTGCAACCCGCGTTGCAACAACCGGTAAATTTTCTTTCGGGCTGATTACGATGGTTTTGTTAACAATGTTAAAACTCAGATTTTGATCTTTTAAAGAAGCATTCAGTGCATCGGTGAGTGATGTGTTATTAAACTCAACCGTTACATCAGGTTTATCCTGCAGCAATTGCCCCTTATAAAAGAAAAAATAGCCTGTTTGCTTTTTGATCTCTTTAAAAACCTGTTTAAGCGAGGTTTTTCTTCGAGAGAGCGTTACTGTTTGCGAATAGGTGGCTGCCGACAAATGTAAGGCACCTACCAATAGTAAGATTGCAGTCAATTTCATGACCAATAAAATTTTAGTCTTTACCCTCCGCATGTCGCACACGGGGTTGTAAAGGGTAGTTAATTTCATACCTTTGTTATGAATGAGGTTAAAAAATAGCAGCTGGGTTTCGAAGCAAGCTGCTTGTCCAAATTTCTACCGGAAGCGTTGCTGCGCTTTCGGTTTTTTTTAAGGTATTCCGTTTAAATTTCTGGTAGTTTTTTCATCATAAAGTTTAGTTAGTTTGTAAATTGGTTGGTTGATTTTTGTGGCTGTTTAAAGAAAAGCCATTCTTATTTAATTTCCTGTTATGGTAAGCACCTTGCCTCTAACATCAATATGAACGTGGTTAAGTTCCAATATTTGAAAAACCTCCGCCAGGTTGCTGTTTCTTGGTATTTCTCCTACATACTTTTCCGATGTAATTTTGCCCTGATAAACTACATCTACATTATACCAACGTGAAATCTGGCGCATAATGCTCTGCAGATCGTCGTTATCGAAAGCGAAAACATTATTTTTCCAGGCCATTTCTTTATCTATATCTACCTGCTCATTCAGCGATAACCTGGCACCGGTTGCATTTAATAGCGATTGCTCGCCCGGGTGTAGATTTACCGAACCCGATGGTGTACTCACTTTTACGGCGCCTTCTAACAGCGTAGTTTTTACAACAGTTTCATCTCTATAAGCGTTGATATTAAAATGCGTACCTAAAACTTCAACCGTTTGTGCCGCTGTTTTTACCCTGAAAGGACGTGCACGATCCTTTGAAACCTCGAAATAGGCTTCGCCATTTAACTCCACCAGTCTTTCATTTTTTGCAAAAGCATAGGGATATTTTAATGTTGTGGCTGCGTTCAACCAAACTTTCGTTCCGTCAAGAAGATTTACCTGATATGTTCCCCCGCGTGGTGTAGCAATCATATTCGATCCGGTTACCGTTGCATTCGGGATTTCTTTAATGCTGTATTCGAGCTGACCGTTTTTTGCTTTCCTGATCACAATGCCACTCTGATCCGCAATCTGACCGTTTTTAGCGTCATCCAGGTTAACAACAGTTCCGTCTGCCAGCGTAAGCACCGCTTTGTTTCCACCTGGAAGTATATTTTTCAATTCGGTCTTTGCCGTTAAAGGAGCAGCATTATGCCGCGTAACAAAATATAACCCAACGCTAAAGCATAAAATGATGCTTGCAGCGACTGCAACCCATTTAACAGTAACCAATTTTAATGATTTTCGGCCACGGTTTAAGCGGTTCCAAACTTCCTTTTTGCTTGCTGCTATAAGGGAATGTTGGGGTACATTTTTTTCAAATGGTAATTGTTGATACCAATCTTCCACTACAGTCATCTCCTCCGGCGTACAATTACCTGAAATGTACTTATCTAAAAGCTTTCTAGCATTTTTTTCCATTGAAAAAGATTTGTTTGGTCTGATTAATGTATATACGGCTAAGGTATAGGCCTGGGGGTATCAGTAAATTATTTTTTTTTAAAAATAATTTCTTGGCAGCCTCAATTAAACAAAAAAAGGTATGGATTAATTATACTAAAAGAACATTAGTGATAATTTTTAAATAAAAAAGCCACATAAATAACCAGTCCTAATCTCGATTTAAGAATCCGAAGTGCTTTTTTAACCTGTGTTTTAACCGTTAATTCAGAAAGACCTAATTCCAGGGCAATTTCTTTATGAGATTTATTTTCTTTACGGCTCAGAATAAAAATCTCGCGCATTTTGGGCGGCAAAGCATCAATTTCCTGTTCTATTAACCTAGCCATCTGTTTTTCACGCACCATATAATCGGTCAGCACATGATCCTGATCGATATAATCCTGCAAAGAATCAACGTATCTGTTTTCTACTTTTTGATGTGCAAATACATCCAGCACACGGTTACGTACTGCGGTGTACAAATAAGCTGAGAGGTTACCATCAGGCGCTACCTGCATACGTTTAACCCAAAGCGACTCGAACAACTGGTGCAAAACATCTTTCGCTTCTTCTTCATCATTTAAACGCCTGCTGGCATGGATAAAAAGTAATCCATAAAAGCGGTTGTAAATTTCGGTAAAGGCAAGCTCATCACCCTGAGTTAACAAGTATGCCAATTCGCTGTCAGAATATGAACGGTAAACACCCATAGAGATCAACACAAAGATAGTACAATACAATCGGTTTCATCGTATCACGCTGGCTGTTATCGCTCTAATTAGCTTTTGTTTTCATTTTTTTACATGGCATCTCCCTATTTTGGGACAGGCACTAAATGAATCCGATTTAAAATCAGGATACTGCTTCTTGGGTTTAGGAGCAAGTTTATTCACCCTTCCAACTTTAATATAAAACGCAGCCGAGGCCACTTAGCCCCGGCTGCAGCATTACCCTGCAGCAACGAGGTACGAGGCAGCGAAGCGTAAAAGCAAAAGACGGGAACACACTCCCCTACATATAAAGGCCTTGCGCTCCCATCATTAGTGCTTTTAAAAGATTATTATTCAACTACTGTAAATGGGAGAATCAATTTTCTTCAGGGCTATTTCATCACTTTAGATTCAACCGTATCGGCCTTTTCTTTTTCGAAAACATAGGCAAAATGTTTAAAGGTTTCATTTGCAGCGTTGATGGCCTGTTCTTCTTCTTGTTCAGTTTTGGCATGCGCATTTAAAACAGCAATAAAATTGCCCCACATCATTCCTGTAGCTTCACCATAGCCGGAAAAGAAAGAAACGCCCTGGTTAACCCCTCCTTTTTCGAGCATTTTTACAATGATGCTTCCCCCCATGATCGAACCTTCCAGTACATATAAAGCGCCTAATGCCTGCACCGTGTTTTCGATTTTTGGTACCGTTGTATAAGGTAGCCCGGAGATATCGCTACCAAGTTCCAAAATATCAGCTTTGATATACTCCGAATTTCTACGCTGCGCATAATCAGGCAGGACGGATTCGGTAATATATGGTTTGATGGTTTTTTCAATATGGCTGAAATAAGCATAAAAATGTTTCAGGAGATCCGCATAATCTACATTGTTCCTGATGGCTCTTAACTTCAAAACAACCTGTTTCTCTAAGTTCTGATGTGCAACTTTGGTAGCCTCTTTAATATTGGTACTTAACATGTGCTGTAATTAATGGTAATTGAATAATTAATCTTTATATAAACGATAGGTTAATCCTGCCAGTACAATTCGTCCGGGCTGCCCCGGCATAAGCGGATCGGTATAATTTAAAATATTATCTACGGTAAGCCTGATGCTTAAATGTTGTTTCATAAGCTTCTTTTCAAAAGCCGCATTGAGCATCCAAAAGCCATTTACGAAGGTATCATAACGGTCGATAAACTGGTTTCCATTAAGATCCCCAAATGGATATTTACCCCTATAATTGATACGGATATTTAAACCGGTATCCCAGGGGCGGTAGTTATAAAATGCTTTGAAGTTGGCCATGTGCCGCGATCGGTTCTCGATCCCCCAATAATCAGCAGGTTTTGGTGCATAAGAATTTCCGGTTGCCGGATCATGGATGTTCTGGTTGTATGGGTAATGGCCTGCTTTAATGCTGTCGATTACGCTGAGGTCTCTGGCAATCAGGTACTGGTAACCTGCACTCAGCTCCAGATTTTTAACCAGACTAACGGCAAAAGACAAATCTACTCCCTTATTCACAGCCTTTGGCAGGTTTTGATAGGTAAAGATATTACGATTTCCGGTACCGGTTGCTACCTGTATACTGTTGATCTGATTCCGTAAACTATGTTGAAAAACACCTGCCTCCAACTTGATATTGTCTTTAGGTTTCCATTCCAGACTCAGGTTTAAGGATGTACTTCGTTCTGCCTGCAAGTTCTGATCGAGCTGGTTAAGCAGAAAACTCCTGATCTCACTGATCTGTCCCTGCTTATCTAAGTTGTTTAATGTTTGCCTCAGCACTTCATTGCCTATTACCAGATAATTGGCCGCCGGATTATAAAACACCAGGTATCTTGATTTAAAATCCGGCGCTTTAAATCCTGTACCGGCGCCCGTCTTCAACGTTAATGTCGGTATAATCTTATATTGCAGGCCTAAACTGGGGTTCAGCTTACTGCCATAAGCATTGGTTAAATCGTAGCGTAGTCCTGCAACCCATCCAAGGTTCCTGTTCAGTTGCCAATCGCCCTGTAAAAAAGCAAAAGCGTTGTTGACCGAACCCGGATTAGTTAGTGAAAAATCGTTCATCGTTTCGACGCTTCCCCCCAAACCACCTGTAAATTTAAGATCATTATTCACGCCATAGGCAAACTGCTGTTCAAAACGATGTAGGTTCTGCACAAAAACATCTTTGGTAATGCCACTATGCGTTTGCTGCCAATCTACGCTTTGATCTGATCGGAAATTGGTATAATAATAACGACTTATGCTGCGCAACCCTGACCGGAAATGATGATCGAAAGTGGCTGAAAGATTTAAATCCTGCTCGTCCTGACTGTCGCCGGAGATAATGCCCAAACCAAAATCTTTAGACATAAACGATTTCCTTAAGCCATACCTGGCGCTAAACGCCAGCGTACTGCCTGGAGTTAGACGGTACCTCACCCTCCCTTGCAAAGCATAATTATCATAAGGCGGTGCTGTGGTTCCCTGCCGGATGTACTTTGGATTGGTATTAAAACCATCGGTACGGTAATAATTTGCAGACAGGTTGGCCGAGCCCCGTTGCGATGCAAATGGTGTTTCGCCCTCCAGGGTTATATCAGTTATATTTAAACTTCCGTAACTGGCTGCAATCAATGCCTGCGGCTGTAGCGCACCATAGCGGGTAACAATGTTGATCGCCCCGCCAAGGGCCTCGCTGCCAAAGAGACAAGACGAGGCACCTTTAACGATCTCAATCCTTTCGATATTGGAAACGCTGATCCTGGATAAATCAAAATTTCCGCTGTTGCGACCAACCATAGGCTGTCCGTCAATTAATATCATCACATATTCGCTACTAAAGCCCTGCATCTGCACCCCAACCGAACGGGCGCCGCCGCCAATGTTGTTTACAATGGCAATGCCTGTTTGCTCTTTTAATACCTCATCCAATCTTCGGCTGCCCATTAGTTCGATGGTGCGCCTGCTGATTACTGTAACCGGCATGGCACTGCGTTCCAGTTTCAGCAGATGGTCAGGAGCAACACGATTTTCAGATACGGCCACCTCGTTAAGTTCTTGCTCTTCATCTGATAGTTTAATCATCAGGTGATTAACAGCTTTGGTAATTTTAATATTGGCCTGGTAACTTGCTTTGCCAACCATGCTTACCGTCATCAGGTAATTACCGATAAATAGCTTCGTGAAACTGAAATTTCCCTGCTCGTTTGTCTCGGTGTTATGTCCATCCGGTTCGAGGCGTACGGTTGCACCAGCTAAAGAATTACCTTTATTGTCGGTAACGGTGCCTTTTAAAATTCCATCATCCTGTGCGGCCAATTTAAACTGGCAAAACAGAAGAAAAAATATAATAGCGTATAGTTTAAGCATATTTATTGTGGCTAAGCTTTTTTTGCCTTACCTTATTGTTTTCTTAACCTTAACCTGTTTTCGAACATAATACTTTCTTTTGCAACAGGTTGCGAAAGATCATTTTTAACTGTAATCATTTTAGCTGTTGTGCCCGTTAGGTTTATCGATTGTTTTGTTGTCCGATTAATCAGTTGCAAGGCCGCACTTAAACAACTTTCAGCCGGGTCACCCAAAACAGGATTATCTGTACCCTTCACAGCAACGTCCGGTGGCATGCCTGTAAAATAATCTGACCAGCCATTGGCATTTTGAATCAAAAAACTGCTCAGGTACACACTGTATTGATCGATGTTGATGCCGAAAAAGCCAACGGGCTTGCCATAGGTTTTCTCTCCAATCAGTTTGACCTCAAAATAAGGTTTTAAACTGCTGATCAGCATTTCGCTGGCCGATGCAGTATTGCCCGAAACAATAAAATAAACAGCCTGGATAGTCTGTAAATTTCCCTTTTTATTAAACTTATACGTATTGCCCGCTATAGTATAATCTACATCAGCCATCGTAGCCATGCGGCCGCTGTAAATGGTTGTTTTTCCATTCGCATCCAAATAAGGTTGGTGTTTCAGTATTTTTGCGCTGCCGTTCTGCATGGATGGGTTAAATACCTCACTGTACATCACTTTACCATTCAAACTGGCTGGTACAATTAAATCAGCTACATATTCTGCAGTTTCCAGATAACCGCCACCGTTGCTTCGGAGATCAATTACCATAACTTTTGGATTGGCTGCTGCAAATTCAGAAAACACCTGGTCCAAAGCTGCTTTACTATTATTTAGTGAAGGAAACGAAGCCAAAGCCAGGTAAGCCACCGTTGCATTGGCATTGGCAATTATTGTACTGGCAAGCACAGCCGTGTTTGGCTTTGTAACGCCGGCAGTACTGCCGGGAATATTTTTCCCCACCTGAAGATTGGAATATTTTGGATTTTCGAAATATACGGGCAACTCGTAAGGTTGACCAGTAGCCGGGTTTATTTTAAGCTGCGATATATCAAATAGTTCTTTCCTGAAAGTGGTGATGTCAGAACCGACCCCTGCATATTTTTGCCTTGGGTTAAATTCGGCATAACCAGGCAGTACATCGTTCCATAAGTATACCTGCTTAGCGTATAAAAAGATAGAATCGAGCGTCAGCTGGCTTCGCGTACCTGTTGTAGGCGAAATAATCTCATCGGCCTCATCAACAGCAACATTTGGCTTTTTACAGGCAGAAGCTGCTATCAGCATCAGCGGGAGTAGCGTAATATATAACTTAATGTAACGTTGCATTACAGCTAGTTAGTAATGGTAATCGCGTCGTCAAAATAATCTGATATTCTACCTGCAGCATAATATTCTCCTGCCGGATAATCATAGATAAATAGATCATACTGACCAACAGGCAGGTGTTCCGGCACCTTTAAGGTTAACTGACCTGTTTTGGTTTCCTTGATCATCAAGTCGTAAATTTGTTTATTGGCAACATTGCGGATAGAAAATTTATTGATTAGTTCAATCCTGTTTGCACCAGTAAGCACAAACTCCTCCCCGAGTTTTAACGTGAGTTTTATGGCACTTAATTCTACAGGTGTAATGGTTGGACGGCCATTAGCAACACCGAATGAACGTTCTAAAACCACACTTCTCAGCCCTGATACAATCTTCAGTTGATAAATACCATCTGGCACAGTATTATCGACCGTTACGCTGAGTGCGATTGGTGTTATTGTTGCAATTGCAACTTCTCTTTCCGTATTGTTGGCAATATTTACTAAAAAAGCTTTGGTTTGTTCTTTATCGGCAATAATATTATCGCCGGTAACATTAATATTGCTACCTCTGTTTACAAAGTTTTTAGTGTTATAAACCAAAACACCTGATGAAATATTTATTTTGAGCAATGGTTGATTGATCACCTTTTTGATCAGGTACGCTTTGGTCGTGCCGTTTTGTGCCGTCACCACAAACTTAGTCGTTTCCTCAAAAGCCACACGCTGGCCTGAAGCCGGACTTATACTTGCCCTTTCGGATACCACAATATTAGGCGTAATGTGATCTGGTACAGGCTGCCCCGACGGCCAGTATATAATCAGTTTTTTTTCATCGATTACGGCTTTAACGGGTTCTCCATTGGCATCTTTTACCGTAAAACTCACAATGTCGGCGTAAGGATAATCTTCATATTCCTTTTTGCACGCACCGAATATGCTGAACAGGCATAAAATTAAAAGATAATATGAACTGACAGAGAAGCGTTTATATATTGTATTCATAATCAATAATTATTAGATTTGCATTTTTTAAGACCCGCAGATATGGTCTAAGCCAAGGCTAATATTTTTAAAACGATTTGGGATTATTCCCTTATTTGGGTTTATTTATGATTTTTAGGGACGATAAGTCGTGTTTTCGTCCCTTTTTCTATTCAATCAAGGATTTCCCCTGATTGATTTATTCCTTATTTTAATCGCTTAGTATGGAAATCAACGGTGGTATTATAGGTACCAGAGGTGGTTACCCCATCAAGCTGAACCACATAAAGCCTGGTAGAACCGGCAATTGTTGAACCGTTACCTACTACAGCATATCTTTGCGCCACAGGTGTAATGGTACGGGTAACCCTGTTGTAATTGTACCAGCCCACAGTTGTACTGGTATTGTTGCCCAAAGTAGTTATTGCACCCAACGTAACGGAAGAAACATCAGCTAAAGTAATGCCGCTAACATTGGTTACTGATGGAGAATCATAATAACCCAGGTTATTGGTACCTGCAATGGTAATGTTTCCGTTAAAGTTGCTGTCGAAATTAACCTGGTTGCCGGTACTTGCCACCACATTGTTCAGTAAATCGTATCCAACCGGAGTCCATGTAGTAGGTGAAGTTGATGAATTGGTGACCACACCCGCTTCCGTAGCACCTACAGCCAGCGTAGCAGTTGTATTTTGTAAAGCAAGTTTGTTATCGGGTTGAACGGCATCTTTTTTACAGGCAGTTCCTAATATGGCTAAAGTTGCAACAGCGAACGTTAGTTTTAAAAATTTCATTTTCATTTTTTTTAGATTTATGATTTTTGTTATGTAAATGGGAATAATCTCCCCAATCGTTTTTCAAGTGGATAATGGTAAATGGATGTTATTTGGCCGTAACAGTAACTGCCCAGTTCAGGCTAAGCAATGGCCACGTCCCAAAAGCTGCCGTTGGTGTATACACGCCTGGCGGCACGGTATCAGGAACACGGATCGTAGCTTCGTTACGGGTGTAAGAAACAATGGGCAATAACGTTTTCTGTCCGTTTACCATGATATAAAATTCTTTGAAATCATGTAATATCGTCTGCGAAGAATTGATCTTGAACGTCTCTCCCTGTTTAACGGTAACCGGTCCGTAATTAATTCCAGGCCTGCCATAAACAACTTTTACCGGATATTTCATTTCTGCAGTTAAGGCCTGTACTTTTACCCTCACCTTATAAGTTCCGGTATCCAGAGTTTGCGGAACCTGTAAATAACCATAAGTATAAGTTTTAACAGCACCGATCATGGCTACCGATACGCCTGGTGTACCCAATGCCGAACTAGGCGCCAACTCATATTCCTTATTGGTTTTATCTACCAGGTAGGCCTTGATCTTTTTAACATCAGCGATATTAAAATTACCTTGTACCCGTACATCATACGTGCCAATTGCCATTGTATAGGTGTTGGTGACTGTGGATAGTTCGGTGAGTGCCAACGGAGAAATCTGATTAAGTTTAATGATCAGTTTGTAGGTAGAAGTACTTTGATCGGCTGCAATGACGGTATATGTTTTTTGGGCATCCAAAACCGCCACCGGAGCAGGCGTTTCACTCAACTTAGCCCCTGCCGAAAGTTTGATAACCGGCTCTATCACGTCCAGTTCGTAGTAATAGGGTAAATAGAGCGTTATCGTTTTGTCGGTGTCATCAATGGCACCGAAAATATCTCCGTCGGATACGGCAACTTTAAACTCGGTGATTTTATTTGCAGGGATGGGCTCCAGACCTATTGTTTTTTTGCAGGCAGCAAGCGTGGCAACGGTTAATGCGATACAAAGCAATTGCATTAGTTTATTCTTCATTTTAATATGGATATTGATGGCGTGTGTGTTTATTTAATTTCGAATTTTGTACTTCCCTTTGGCACCATTACAAATTCGAAAGTGAAATACATGTGTGGCGTGTTTCTAAACCATTTATCTGCAGTAAAGGCATCCTTATAGCAGCTGATCATTTTGATCTTCGCATAATCGCCTTTGGCTGTACGGACAACAATGGTACGTTTCTCGGGCATAGCATAAGCAACATGCTGTTTGTTGTAACTTCCGTCCCCTCTCCTGGTACCGCCAAAATCATATAGGTACCATCCCGTTCCTTCACCAAAATCACCTTCATCGTCTGTACCAATGCTTTTACTGATGCTTAATGTAGCATCTGCCGGCACATCGGTAACCTCCTCAAAAGGCTTTTGCAATACGGCAATCGCCCCCGTACCTGTACTTCCTGCGCCTAAACTATTTGAAGACTGACCATTATTGCTACTTAAAAAACTGTTGTAAAGTCCATTAAAGCCAATATCCCAACGGTTGGTTTTGGCATACAATAAAGGAACAACGGCCCTGGTTTCTAAACTGAACAAAACAGCAGTTGGCGCTACCGTTGGATTCGCATCATCCGTTTCTACGGCTAAATTTTCTATCCGCTGCAGTTTATAATACGGTGTACCGCCTTCGGTATGGGTTGGCAGTTCTTTTTCCGGCCCAGGCGAAACGATTGCTTCTTTCTTGCAACCGGTAAAAAGTGAACCCCATATTAAACAGGCTGAAGCCCATTTAAGCGTATTTTTATTTATGTTAATCACTGTATTCATCTTCTCTATCTGGTCTGTAAATTTTTGCTTCCATCCTGCTGCACGTAATACCTGAAGGTATAATAAGGTGCAGGCCAGTTTAAATCGGTAACACTTGGCGGATTGCCCTTATAGGCATTAATTAACTGGAGTTTGGCATATTTGCCATCGGGCAGCCTGATGGCGTAGGTACGGTTGGGAATGGCCTGCATAATATGTGTATTGAGGCTGTAAAAAAACCACCCGTTGGAACTGGATGATGAAGCCCAACCAATTTTAGTTAAATCGCTGGTATCAAAAGCCTCATCAGTTGGCGCCTGGACTACTGTATCATAGCTTTTCTCTAACATGATCACAGCACTATTAGCCATTCCGCCAAAACCAGGGTTATATGGATAAGCTTTATCGTTTACATAAACCTCACTGTTGTATGGCCCTGTAAAAGCTAAATCCCAATCTTTTGTTTTTAACCATTGTAATGTATCAGCTGCATTCCGGATCCAGATCTGTTTCTGATCCCTCAATCGGAAAAGAAAAGTATGAAAAGGCCGGACTGCTTTACCGGGAGTCCCACTACCCATTGCCGCCTGCGTATCGCCAGCCAGATCGGTAATCACGATGCTTTTACCATCCTGTAAAATATTATTTTGGTCTATTTCATCTTTCTTGCAGGAAGCAAAAGCCCCTGTTAAAAGCAACAGGCCTACCGCAAGCGTATTCTTGCTAACCTTATAGGGATATACTTTATTTTTCATCAGCGTTATTATTTTTAATCATTCTAAATAAGAACACTGCAAACATCCCAATTAAGCGTCAGAATTGGTTTGTGCAATCCGTATTTTAATTTGTGCAATCCGTATTTTATTTTGTTCAAAACGTATTTTTTCCATCCCTCTTTTGCTCAAATCGACAGAAAAACCTCAATAAAATAACAGACAAACACCTTAATACCAATTACTTAATCGCAAAAATCCTTTACTTTTTTTTTCAAAAATGTTTAATTCAGTTTTACTCAGTTTCAATTTGAAATACTTGTATTTAGACTAATTAAATACTTTTTTTGTCTCATCAAGTAGCAGGTTTAAGCATGAAAAAATATTACGCCACAATTCTCATCATTTATTTCTCAATTGGTCTGCAATCAGTTAAGGCGCAGGCCAAGCGTATCATTACTTTAAGCAGCGCCATTAGCGAAACCGTATATGCTTTAGGGTATGGCAAGTATTTGGTGGCAACAGACGTGACCAGCGTATGGCCCGAAGAAATTAACAGGTTGCCGAAAGTAAGCAGGAACAGATCATTTTCTGTTGAAGCCATTATGGCCTATCGGCCAGATCTTGTGCTGGTTCCCGAAGGGGATTTTTCAAAAGAAAACCTCTACCAGTTTAAATCCTTAGGCATCCGCGTAATTCCCGTCCGCCAGGAATTTTCGGTTGATGGTGCAACCAAATTCATCAGGCAGGTTGGGGCAGCCATTGGCGATAAAGCCCGGGGTGAACAACTTGCACAGCAAACCACATTGCGAATCCGTAATACATTGAGTCAGTTAAAAAAGGGCATCAAGGTGCCGAAAGTGCTATTTATTTATGCGCGCGGTGTAGGCACCATGAATGTGGCCGGAAAAGGGAGCAGTATAGACGCCCTCATTAAACTGGCCGGTGGTAAAAATGCGATACAGGAGTTTAGCGATTTTAAACCTTACACCACAGAGGCGCTGATTAGAAGCAATCCAGATGTGATTCTGATGTTTGATTTTGGTTTAAAGAGTTTAGGTGGAAAGGAATCTTTTTTAAATTTCCCTGGTGTAGCTTATACCAACGCCGGAAAAAACAAAAGGATTGTGGAGATGAATGGTCCATTGCTCATCAATTTTAGCAATCGTTTACCTGAAGCCATTAAAGCCCTAAACAGCCAGATTTTCCAATGAGACGGTTATCAATATATACATTACTCAGCGCAGGCTTACTGGTTTCCATCTGTTTTTCGCTTGCTTCAGGCGCCATGCGCATTCCGATAAAAGAAGTGATCGACACGCTGACCCACAACCTGGGATTTACGCTGTTTGGAAATACCGGTCATGGCATCAACCAAAGCGTAATTATGATGATCAGGTTACCACGCACCTTGTTGGGTATATTGGTTGGTGCTGCACTGGGCGTTTCAGGGGCAGCCATCCAGGGTATATTCAGGAATCCACTGGCTGAGCCGGGCCTGGTGGGTATATCTGCAGGTGCATCTTTGATGGCAGTACTGATTATTGCTTTTGAAACCTTTTTATTTTCTGGTTTAAGCCAGCTTTTAGGTTATTATCTATTGGCTTTTGGTTCTTTTGCCGGCGCAGGAATTACGGCTATGCTGGTGTACAACCTTTCGAAGGTTAACGGACAGGCCAATGTTCCGACCATGTTGCTGGCCGGTATTGCAATTAATGCCATGGCAGGTGCATTAACCGGATTGGTTACCTACCTGGCCGATGAGCAGAAGCTGAGGAGTATTACTTTCTGGATGATGGGTAGCCTGGGCGGTGCCACCTGGCAAAATGTAGGTTGTTTGTTTCCTTTCGTAGGTATTGCCGTGTTTGGCCTCCCGTTTTTAGCCAAAGGTTTAAATTTGTTTGCCATTGGCGAAAACCAGGTTGAGCTGATCGGCCTGAACCCCCACCGCATCAAAATCCTGGTCGTGGTAATGGCCACCATGGCCGTAGGTGCTTCGGTTGCCGTTTCGGGCATTATCGGATTTATCGGTTTACTTATCCCCCACCTTACACGTTTAATTGGCGGTGTAGACCACCGTTTTGTACTTCCGGTTTCAGCATTGATGGGCGCGTTGGTACTCACCGTGGCGGATCTGGTTTCGAGATTAATCGTACAGCCTATCGAATTGCCAATAGGCGTGGTTACTGCCCTGATGGGTAGTCCCGTTTTCCTATACATCCTCATTAAAGACAAAAAGAAATTAGTTAATTAATTACCGGTTTATGCTTCGAGTAGAATCCATTACCTATAAACTGAACAAGAGGCTCCTCTTAAAAGACATATCGTTTAGCATCAGGCCGGGCGAAATGGTTGCGCTTTTAGGCTCGAACGGTGCCGGAAAGTCTACCCTGATGCGCTTACTTTCTGGTGAGCGGAAGCCCGATAGCGGGCGCATTATGCTGTATGGAGATGATCTTCGGGATTATAAGCGAAAGATACTGGCCACCAAAAGGGCGTACCTGCAACAGCACAACCCGGTTACCATGGCTTTTAGCGTGAAAGAAGTAGTAATGATGGGGAGGTATGGCTTTAAAGGCCTACCATCTGCAAAAAACGACGAGACTGCAGTATCAGAAACGATGGAACTTTGCGGATTGCTTGATTTTGCAGACCGCTCGATGCTTAGCCTTTCAGGCGGCGAGCAGCAAAGGGTACACCTGGCCAGGGTTTTGACTCAACTGTGGGATAACCCGGATGCTGTATTGCTGTTAGATGAGCCGACCAACAATATGGACTTGCAGTTTCAGCATCAAACCCTGTCTATCGCTGCTGCGATGGCTAAAAAAGGTTATATGATTATTGTGGTACTGCACGATGTTAACCTTGCTGCCCAATATGCCAGCCGGCTGATCATTTTAAAAGATGGCCGCAAATGGTGGGATGGCACCCCTGCGCAGGTGCTTACACCGCAGCACATTTATACGGCATTCGGCATTCACGCCCAGGCATATACAGACCAAAGCAGTTTAAAAACAGTTATCGTACCTAAAGAAATTAAACTTGATGCCGCAAAGTTCAATTCTAACCTGCAAGCTGCAGGGCAGCCCATTTATAATTTGGCAAATACCAGTATCGATGAATTGGCGACAATCTAATTATTCATTTGGCCAATCGTGCTATCCTGATAGCAACATTTTGAAAACGACATTTCTGCATCCACTATTACTTTCATAAAAACTAAGCCAGGCCATTGGTATTAACGGTACAAAAAGTAAGAATACGGGGCCCAGCTTATCGAATCAGAGCCGCAAATCGCTAGGTAAAATCCCATAATACTTTTTAAAAGCATTGGTGAAACTGGCTTGATGTTTAAAACCGATATTTACGCCTACTTCGTACATGTTTTTTCCTTCCTCTAAAATCAACCTTTTGGCTTCCTCCATCCTCAGGCGGGTTACAAAATCGTAAATGGTACTGCCAAAATATTTTTTAAAGCCCGTTCTCAATTTAAATTCGTTCAGCAATATCATCTTTGAAAGTTGCTTATGGGTTGGCGGATTGATATAATCGCGCTCCAGAATTTCCCGGGCTTCTTCCAGCTTTGGAATATCGCGATCAAGCAGCGGTTCCCTGCCGCCCTGCAGGTGCTGACTAAATTGCTCCAGCTGATACATAATCAGCTCGGTAATGCGTGCATCAGTAAACAAACGTTTCAATTCTCCGTCCTGCCTGCAGGTAATAATGGCATCAATCGCCCTGTACATTTCGGGTGTCATAAAAAGATCCTGGTCCGCAAAAGAGGTTGATATTCCTTTTTCCATTTCCTGTACAAACTGTTCATGTAAGGGAGAATACAGATCAACCAGACGGAGGTAATAATCTTTAGAAAGAACAATCAAAAAATATACAAACTCTGCATCCGGTTTCACATCATAAGCTTCTTTTGCCGAGGGGATATATCTGATGTTATGTCTGCTCAATCCATATTTAGCTGATGGATTACCTATTCCCGAAGTATTTTTGCGGCTAAAGATAAACTGACAGGTGATGGCCTCTCCTTCTACTTCAGTGAGGATGCGGGCCGGACCATCAAATTTCATCTCGGCGTGCACCAGGAACAGGCCATTTGTAGATAGCTGATAGTTTTTGATGGCTACAGGAGCATCCTTAATGGCTATTGATTTTTCTGACAATCGATGATCAGGCACATACCGATCTGGAATTTCTTCGCTAAACAGAAAATCTTTTTGATGTGCTAGTCTTGCCTTTACAATCATTTCAGGTCGGTTATCATTTAATCACTTACCAGACAAATATAATATTATTATTTATATTAATTCTAAATAAGGATGATTATTAATGATCAGCTATTTGAGAAAACAATGCTCAACTGTCAGGTAATCGTTTATTCATTGGCCTTACAGCGTGCTGAACGGGCCTTTGGCTTAAAGGGTGCCAACCTGAAATGAACGTGGAAAAAATTACCTAAGGGCGTTTATTTAGGGGTCTTTTAATAAGATATAGAAAGATGGACTCAGCAGGATATTAAAATAACATCTGTGTAAAACAGCCATTCTATTATTCGTATTAACAGATGTACAATGAATTTCGGCAAAAGGCCTGAAGGATAAAAAATTCCTATCTAAAAAAGAGCGCTGATTTAGATAGGAAAGAGAGATAATTTAAATCTGATGAGTTAATAGGTAGATGTTAGTATGGTGATCAATCTCAAGATGAAAATGATACATAAAATTGAGGCATTTTTCTTTAGGTTAAACTAAGATCGCATTCTGCACTCATTTTTAGCACTAACTTACATAGATCGGTGTATTTTCGTTATGGATAGGTGAAATTGGTAATCGAATCCACGGTTGCTTATCAAAATACCCCGCCATTTCTACCGGTATTTCATACCATTTATGTTGCCGCCTTTCGAACAAATCAAATAAATATCAATTAAACTGGCTTTCATCTACTCCCTTCAATTTTTATGGATAATGCAGTTATGAATTCTGTTAATTACGAAATTTAAAAGGGTCTCTGACATACTATAATGTAATTTTCATCATATAAATTACATCTAAAGAAGAAAATTCAAGGTAATACAGGATAAATTTTCTATTTTCAGAGCGAAAAGGTGTAATTTCGTTATATATGCAAAAGGAGTTTAACAAATGATTAGGTGTATAGCCATTGATGACCAGCAAAACTCGATATTGGGTCTTGAAAAATATATAGCAGATACGCCAAATATGGAACTCCTGGCTAGCTACACCGATCCGATGGCAGCTTTGAGCGAACTCAAAAATATCGATCTCGTAGATGTAATATTTATGGACATTGAAATGCCACAGCTTTCAGGCATTGAACTTTCTAAAGCAATCCGCTCCAAAACCCGAAAACTGATCTTTACTACCTCGCATGCGGAATATGCCTATGAAGCTTTCGAAGCAGAGGCAGATGCTTATCTGCTTAAACCTTACGGCTATGCTAAATTTGCCTTAACGCTAAACCGTGTTTTTGGAGAGGAGATAGAAGATTTTGCGCAGGAATCCTACTTCTTCGTCAAGAATAAATCTGAAGCACATAAAGCTGTTTTAGTACGATATGCAGACATTATCGCTTTTGAAAGTTTTCACAACTACATCAAAATCCATACAACAGAAAAAGTGATTATTGCTTATTTAAGCCTGAAAGATGTTAAAGAGCAGCTAAATATAGAAAAAGGCTTTATTCAATTGCACAGAGGTTATATTATTTCCATCAATCATATCTCACATGTTGAAGGTACAAGGATCACACTTTCTAACCAAACCAGCTTTACCGTTGGCGATCTGTACTATAATGATTTCCGTGATTTTTTTGCTGATAAACTGGTAACCAGCAAACGAAGCAAATAAGGTTTTCGTATCACATAACGTGCAGGGCACGAATAACGAGATCAGGAAGAAGGAGTTATATCATAAAACTTCATCACTTTTATGATATAACCTCTCTTTTAAGCGGTAAATTATTTTGCACTGTTTTTTTTATCGGTTACTTCAGCTCTGATTTCCTGGGCCAGAACTTTTAAGTCTTGCATGGCTTTACGTACACGTGTACCAGCAGCTGCATTACCGCCATCATAAAATTTGGTTACGTCTGCTTCAACTGAAGAGATTAAATCTTGCACTTTTTTAAATTTGTCCATAATTTTCTTTTGTAGGGATGATCTACATCCATTAGTTAAATAATATCACTTTCCGCTAGCAATAAACGGGCCGCAAAACTATTGTTTTTATAAGTTAAACTAACGTTTTTGCTACATCATTATTACAAACTACCTCAAAAAAACAGTGCAGTAACGAAGTATGGTAACAAAAATAGCTGCCGCAACACACAAAAGCTTCCTCATTTTTAACGCTTTATGCGTAGTGCCTGTTGTCGTCAAAAAAATTAAAATCGAGCCATTTAATTTTGTAATTATGTCTTATCTTGGTTGGAAATATGCAGTCGTTAAATCTTCTCATTTGCACCACTTGTTTATTACTACTCACCTTCTCCATACATCTCTTTTTTGCGAAAAAGGGGAATAGGTTTTTAAACCTATTGCTTTCCCTTGTATTTTTCGCACGTTTCGGACAGATCTTCACCTCGTTGCTTTTCAAAGCTGGTCAACCCGAGGCTTTGGCCATCTTCCATCAAACGTTTACACCGTTTTATTATGCTGCCCCAGCTTGTTTTTATTTATATGTTACAGGCTTTCTTCAGCACCGTAAACGGTTACAAAAAATGGAATGGCTTCATTTTATACCAGCTTTACTGGCCGTTATCCATGTTATCCCCTGGCATCTTTCCGTTATGCCTGATTGGAATTTGGTGGGAACACAGTTAGCCCAGAAAGGATACTTCTTTTTAAATGTAAAAACGGGGCTTTTTCCGCCATACTTCCATTATATATTTCGGCCATTAATGGTCATTTGTTATTTATGTGCCAGTTGGATTGCGGTCATCCGCCTCAAAAACAAACCTCAACAGTTCTTCGATAGCGAAGGCAGAAAATGGATCATCTTTTTTCTAAGGATCGGAACTTTTTTTCAGGTGTTTGGTCTGGCGCCCTTTATGTTAAAATACCTGAATATACCGTATGTTAATACCTATTTTATCGTATTAAACTGTTTGGCCCTGCTGCTTATTTTGTGGTATACGCTTCACAAGCCTTATATTTTTTATGGCTATTTGCTGGTGGCGGTTAACTGGACTAAAAAGCCTGAAGCCGGGGAAAACAGCACTGATGACCTACTAGTTCCTTTAAAAACAGAAAATCTGATACCTAGCCCTTCAAAAGCTAAAAAGTTTAACCTTTTAGATGAGCAGTTGGCAGACTATGCCCTCGCCATGAAAGAAATAATGGAAAGGGAGCAGCTCTACCTCCTTCACGATTTTCAGATTATGGACCTGGCGGCAAAACTTAACCTGCCGATCCATCACTGTTCTTTTGTAATCAACAAACACATCGGCAAAAATTTCCGCGATTGGATAAACGGTTACCGGATTGATCATTTTTTGAAACAATATCCCCTAAAATCAGATAAAATAACCATCGAAGCCATGGCATCAGAAGCTGGCTTTAAAAGCCACGCCACTTTTTATAATGCATTTAAAAAGGAAACAGGATTAATGCCAACTGCCTATTTTGCACAGGAAATGAGTTATTAACCCGTCAAATAACCATTTTGTAGTCTAACTATCGTATCGTTAGAGATGACAAAACACCTCATTCGTGAGTGTAGACCATAAACAGGATACCTTTGATTCCGGAATATTACAGGTGTATATCATTTCAATTGAATATGCTGGTACTATAATATTCTGTAATCAATATTAGTTTCATATGCACCACTCAACATCTTATTTACGTCCCCTCTTTAATTATCTTGAGCAATTTTGTCCTTTATCCAATGTGATCAAAGCCCAACATGAAAGATCCTGCAAGCTTATCCATGTAAAGAAAAATAAATATATTCTTTCTCCACTGGATAGTAATGCTTCTCTATATTTTTTGATAAGCGGGGTTGTACGTGGTTTTGTTCGCGATGGTAAAAAAGATATCAGTACCTGGTTCAGTTTAGGGAATGAATTAATAAGCGCTATACGTCATCCCGACCAGCAGTCTGGTCCTTCTATAGAATATCTTCAGGCCCTTGAAGACTGCAAGCTCATCTGCATTCCATACACTTTAATGGATTTCCTGTACAATAACTATCCTGAGACGAACCTGATCGGTAGAAAGCTGATGGAACGGCATCATTATGCGGCCTCAGAGCGCGCAATACTGTCGCGCATTCCCAAAGCTACCGGCAGATACCGAAAACTTCAGGAGAGTGGCCTCGATATCGACCGAATACCACAGCGTTACCTGGCCAGTTACCTGGGGGTACGTGGAGAAACCATGAGCAGAATAAGAAGCAAGATTTTGGAACCAAATTATTAAAACGCACTCAAATATTCCGGCAAACTTATAGCTAAACGCCAATGCTTTCAGTATATAGTTCACAGATCCTGGTTTTAGGTAAAGAAGTATATTTTTTAGCAATGAATATCAGGAGTGGTTATAGGAGCTTGCAGTTTACCCGACCATAAGGTATACGAAGATAAAAATAGCACGCTTTCAGCTTCTTTTGTTAAATTTGCAGCAATGATTTTATATAAAACCAACGAAGAAGTAGAACTGATGCAGATTAGCGCACTATTGGTGAGCGATACCCTTGCAGAAGTAGCTAAAATATTAAAGCCTGGCATCACCACCCTCGAAATAGACCGGTTAGCCAACGAATTTATTATGGATAATGGTGCTGTTCCATCCTTTTACAATTACAATGGCTTTCCTTTTCATATTATTACCTCGGTAAATGATGTAGTGGTACATGGTTTCCCTAGCAAGGATGAATTGAAAGATGGTGATATTATTTCAGTAGATGTTGGCACGATTAAAAACGGTTTTCACGGCGATCACGCTTATACTTTCATCATAGGCGAAGTATCACCTGAAATACTAAACCTGGTAAAAACGACCAAAGAGTCGCTTTTTCTGGGGATTAAGGAAGCCGTTGTGGGCAAACGCATCGGCGATATCAGTGCAGCCATTCAAAGCCATAACGAAAAGCAGGGATATGGCGTGGTAAGAGACCTGGTTGGCCACGGTTTGGGCAAAGAGATGCACGAAGATCCGCAGGTGCCGAACTATGGCAGAAGAGGCACTGGCTTACTTTTAAGGGAAAATCTGGTGATGGCCATTGAACCGATGATCAATATGGGAAAAAAAGATGTTTTTCTGGATGAAGATGGCTGGACGATCAGGACGGCAGACGGAAGTATGTCTGTACATTTTGAACACGACGTTTGTGTTAAAAAAGGCGAGGCACTTATCCTTTCCAATTATGCACCTATTGAGGCCGCAGAAAAGCAAAACAGCAACCTAAACACTTCTTATTATTAATATAGCAGAAAACGCAAGGAACTCTGACGATTATCAGAATCCTTGCGTTTATTTGTTTCTTTAAAATCTGTGATTTAGAAACTATTCTTTTTCGGTTCCCGATTTGGTAGCCACCGGTTTTTTCTTTCTGAAAATAGGAAAAGTCATCGGACTTCTGGCCGGGCGCTCGTCGCCAAGCAATACACCCCATTGTTTAAATGATTCGGTACGATCGAATATAATTTTAAGCACGGCCACAATAGGCAAGGCCAGGAACATCCCGGAAATCCCCGCTATACTGCCGCCTATAAATACCCCGATAATTGCAAATAAAGCATTTATCTTCACCTTCGAGCCTACAATACGCGGCATCAGGATATTATTATCCAGAAACTGAACAAAAGCAATTACACCTAAAACGGTAAGTACCGGCCATAACTCCTGCGATGAAGTAAGCGTTAACAGTACACCGATCACGTTACCGATTAAGGCACCCACATAAGGGATCAGGTTTAATATCGCGAAAATTACCCCGATTAGCAGGGCATGTTTAATACCGATTAACATCAATATCCCCCCCAATAAAATGGTCATATAGGTAATCTGAATTAACAGTCCGATCAGATAACTTTTAATAATCGATTCGGTTTCATAAATGGCTTCTTTAACTTTCGGGTGGTCATCCGCTTTAAACCACATAAAGATAAAACGCAAAATAATGTCTTTATAAAAAAGCATCAGGTAGATATAAATAGGCAACAAACCGATAAACACGAATATACCACTCAGGGTAACAGCAGCACCACCTGCCATTGATGTCCCCATGTTCATCAGGTCATCGCTTTTGGCCTGAATAAACGCTTTTTGCTGTTTATCATTGTAATGGGTAATGCGACTGATCCAATCGCTTAACGAATTGATATGTTGTGTTACATTGGCCTTTATCTGCGGAAAATCTTTAACCAAAATTCCAATCTGGTTGGAGAAAAACCAAATAATTAAAGCCACAAACAGGGCCACCAGTAAAATGGGTAAAATGATGGCTAACGATTCCGGCACTTTTTTTCTTTTTAAAAAGCGGTATACGGGCAGCAGCATAATGCTGATGAAAAAAGCCATCAATATCGGCATGATGATGTCTCGTCCGATCACCATCACCGCTGCAATGGCCATCAGGCCCAGTAATTCTATTGATCGTTTTACGGTTAGGGGTAATTTATTCGTCATAAAAAGCTTATTCTGATTTGAGATTTAAACACCGTCCGGTTTGAAATGTTTTGAATAATTGCTTTGCGTGTGGGGTTTAGCGTTTGGCGGCGAGAATTATTTTAAAGTTGGGAGCGTGGAGTTGCGAGACAATTAACCGGTTAACCAATTAAGCAGTTAACCCTAGTTAAAAAAATTACTTCCTGTACACCATATCCCCATAGATTAGCCTTATTTTTGCAGCTTTTAATACCCGATATGAACAATCAAGATACCATTATTGCTTTATCTACTCCTTCAGGTTCCGGCGCCATCGGCGTAATCCGTTTATCCGGTCCGGAGGCTATTTCATTGACCAATGCCGTATTTGCCGGAAAAGATTTAGAAAAGCAGGCCTCGCATACTTTACATTTTGGCCTGGTTAAAGATGGCGATCATATTGTGGATGAGGTGGTGACAGGTTTGTTTGTTGCCCCAAAATCTTACACAAAAGAAAATGTAGTCGAAATTTCCTGCCATGGGTCTAACTACATTATCCAACAGATTATTAATCTGCTGATCAGCAAAGGTGCCCGGGCAGCCAAACCGGGTGAATTTACCTTACGTGCCTTTTTAAATGGCGCTTTCGACCTGAGTCAGGCAGAAGCAGTCGCCGATTTAATTGCCTCCAACTCAAGGGCATCGCATGATGTGGCCATGCAGCAGATGCGCGGCGGTTTCGCCAACGAATTAAAAGGCCTGCGCGAACAGCTGATCCATTTTGCTTCGATGATTGAGCTCGAACTCGATTTTGCTGAGGAAGATGTAGAATTTGCCAACCGCGAACAGCTTAAAAGCCTGGTAAACAAAATCAATTACGTTTTGCAACGCCTAATTTCATCTTTTGAAATGGGAAATGTGATCAAAAACGGCGTGCCCATTGTTATTGCGGGTAAACCCAATGTAGGTAAATCTACCTTATTAAATGCCCTTTTAAATGAAGAACGTGCCATTGTTTCAGATATTGCCGGTACCACACGCGATACGATTGAAGATGAACTAACCATTGGCGGGGTAGTTTTCCGTTTTATCGATACGGCGGGAATACGTGATACGGCCGATATTATTGAAGCTTTGGGTGTAGAACGTACGCTGGAGAAAATGAAACAGGCCAAACTGATCATTTATATGGCCGATGCTACTCAAAGCATTGCCGAAATTGAAGAGCAGATCCGCGGTTTAACGCAATTGGGCATCCCCTATTTAATCCTGGTCAATAAAGCCGAACTCCTTAGCGATATGCAGCGTAAAGCTTTACAAACTTTAAATGTTGTTTTTACTACGGCTAAAGAGAAACAGGGTATTGATGAACTCAAAACCACCTTGCTGGAACAGGTTAACCTGCACCATATCAATACCAGCGAAACTTTGGTCACCAATATCCGCCATGTAGAAGCTTTAAAACAAACCGAACAGGCACTGCAAAGGGTTTTGGCGAATGTCGATAATCCGGTAACCTCTGATTTTTTAGCGATGGATATTAAACAGGCCCTGCATTACCTTGGTGAAATTACCGGTACCGTAACTACCGATGATTTGCTGGAGAATATTTTTACCAAGTTTTGTATCGGAAAGTAATAGAACATTCTCAAATCTGCTGAAGGATTTTTGAAAATTTGTTCCGTAGAGATAGATAATTATGAAGATGCACAAATTACTATTTTAATCTAGTAAGTAGATATAATTTTATAAAATTTAGATAATGCGTTTTTCTCAAAGGATAGGCAAAAAACCAGTCAAAAACATTTTTCAGGTAGAGAATATTGATGATGATTTGAAAACTAGATTATGGAATATTTTCTACTCTGCTCTAGAAAATATCGAATTCAAAGACATTGGTAGTTCTTCAAGAAAATGGTTTTATAATGCTTTATGGAAAGATTTCTTTAATTTACCATTAGATGAAATCCCTAAAACCAGATTTGGACTCGATGATCATCTTATAAAGAAATACATTAAGAGTTGGTTTGATGCCTCAGAATGGCATGAAGTATATGATTTTATAGAATATCTAGTACAAAAAAATGATCTTAAATTCAGTGGGGCATTCATTGAAAACATCAATGATGCATTGAGAATTGAAGTTTCAGCTTACAGAATTTTAGATAAAAATATTGTTCAAATAAATTCGGAAGAGGAAATATCAGAAATAAATCAAGCAATTGAAATTACTGATACAAGAAGTTCAGTTAATATACATTTAAAAACTGCTTTAAATATGCTTTCTGATAGGTCTTCACCAGATTATAGAAATTCTATTAAAGAATGTATATCTGCATTAGAGGCATATTGTAGAATCCTGATAGGTGAAGAAAAAGTAACACTAGGTAAAGCCCTAGCAATTCTTGAAAAGAAGTATGGATTACATACATCACTTAAAACAGCATTTACGGCGCTTTATGGTTATACAAGTGATGCAGGAGGGATAAGACATGCTATTTTAGAGGATGATGTTGAAATCAAATTTGAAGATGCTAAATTTATGATGGTGTCGTGTTCATCTTTCATAAATTATCTTTCCTCCAAACTTGCTCTATAAGTTCTGAGAGATTATTCATTTTAACCTATAATTACTTTTAGTCAACTATTTTTAGTTACATTTTTGGTAATGTTGATGACAACTTATTGATTTACAATACACTTTACTTTTTGTATCGGAAAGTAACCCCTAAAATAACCGTCGATTCCAACCACTACACGAAGATTAAATATATCATTTACAATACTTTAAACAAAAAACTTTACCACCACTCTTTTGGGATTTAATCTCCCGCTTAGCTTAAGTTTCTGTAAAATGAGAGGTTACTGAACAACCTGCCAGGCGTTCAGTAACGCAATTTCGTTATTCTATGAAATTGCTCTCTCTTTATTCTCTAGCAATCTTTTATTTTATTTCTTAACAATCGTAAACTCTGTTCTTCTGTTTAACTGATGCTCAGCAGGAGTACACTTTACTCCGTTTGCACATTGATTTAACAATCTGGTTTCTCCGTAACCAACTGCCGTAATCCTGTTTTTACTGATTCCTTTATCTACAATATATTGTACTGCAGCATCTGCCCTTCTTTGTGATAAAGCAAGGTTATAGGCATCATTTCCACGACTATCAGTATGTGAACCCAATTCAATCCAGATCGTTGGATTATCTGTCATTATTTTAACCAGCTTATCAAGTTCAATCGCGGCATCAGCGCGGATATTCGATTTGTCGAAATCATAATAAATGTTTTCCAGTTTAATCGCCTTATTGATTTCAATCGCCACCAGGTATAAATCTTTTTTAATCTCTGTCGACACAGTAAGGCCTACCGTCGTTAAAGACTTTCCGTCGCTTCTAAAACTGGTCTTTTCTCCTGTTAAAAGATAGTAAGCTTCCTTTTCAAGATTAAATTTGAATCTACCATTACTATCCGTTTCTACCTTTAATGCAGAACCACTGGTTTTATTTAGGGTAACAATGGCATTGCCTAGTGGCTGTCCTGTTGTTTTATTATAAACAATCCCGGTCAATTTAAAATTCAGCATTAATTGTTGGCTGAAGCTGTAAATATCATCTTCTCCTAAACCATCAATACGGTTAGAGGACAAAAACCCTGTTGTGGCCGTACTTAAATTGAACGTAAAGTCGTCTTGAGGAGAATTAACCGGGTAACCCATATTCTGAGGTTCAGATATCTTTCCTCCAAGTAGCCTGGCGCTAAAAATATCCAGGCCGCCCATCCCTATACGTCCATCACTACTAAAATAAAAATTATGGTTACCATCAAAAGATGGGCTTCGTTCATTACCCTCCGTATTAATTTCTGTTAAATTAACTGGTAAACCCCAATCTCCGGCATCTGTTTTATGGCAAACATATAGATCGGTACCACCTTTACCACCTGGCATATTTGAACTAAAATATAAAATTTTTCCATCTGCACTGATAAAGGGATCGCCTACCGAATATTCATTTGCCATATTGTATTTAAAAGCAACCGGCTTAGTCCATTTTCCTGAAGCATCCTTTTTGCTGTTATAAATTTCGATGTTAACCGTAGCCAGCTTTCCATTTAAGATTTTAACTTTTGTATAATCTAATTTCTCCGGAATCCGCGTAAGCGTGAAATACATTTCATCCCCCTTTTGGGTAAAGCTTGCCGGACCAACGTGGTATTCTGTTCCTGCTTCGATTGGGAATAAGGCAATACTATCTGAACCGGTTTTGGTGTAAAGCCTCAGGTAATGATTCCCTGTCCAGCCGTATATTTTTTTAGCAGTTGCTTTCAAACCATCGAATTTTAAAAATGGCTTATTCCCGCTTTGTTCATCTTTACTTGTTAAACCTCTGTCTGAGGAGAATACGATCATTCCTTTTTGCATCACTGCACCCCAGTCTGATTGTGGGCTGTTTAACGCTTTTTCATTATTGATGATAACGGATTTCGGTTCCTTCATCCAGTACATCGCCGAATCGCAGGAACGCAACCACATATTTTTTAATGACGGGTCAAGATTTTTATTTAAATCTGCATACTTATTAAACTGAATCCTGGCTTCGCTGTATTTTGAATTATTTTGCAGTGCTTTGGCGTACAATAAAGTGTTTTCCGACGGGCTTTTTTCCATCCCTGCAGCGATTGCATACCAACTTTCGGTTTGCTTATAATTGCGCTGGTATTGATAACAGGCCGCTAACCTTTGGGCAGCATGCAGCGTTGCCTTTTTCTTATAGGCCTGCTCGTAAAGATCAATTGCTTTCTCGTAATTATATTGCTCAAACTCTTTATCAGCTTCATTTAATACATATTGTGCTTTAACACTGTCCTGAAAACAGCACAGCATCAAAGCACAGATAATCAATACTTTTATCCTCATAAGTTCATTAATTTATTATTCTTATTGTTGTAGCGTTTATCTAGAAATACCTTGGTGTCATTAACCGGATGCTTTTCTTATTGAAGAAATAACCAACCGAAATCTCGTGGGTACCACCACTATACCCCTGTAAAGGTCCGATAGAAAAATCGTAGGCATAACCAATCCTTAAATTACTGCTTGCAAAAAACTGTGCCGCCGCCACGCCTGAATTTAAATTGCTCAAATCTTTCTGAAGATATTTCTTATCATAAAGCTTTACGCCCGTACGGTAAGAACCACCCAGCCATACTTTATCTGCAATAATAAAGAAAGCATTAACATCGAAGCTTGTAGGTCCTCCACGGTCGTCCTTTAGTAAAAATGAAGGCTTTAACTGTAGATCCTCATTAAGCGGCAGCAACATGCCTGCAGTTAAATAATAGTGTGGTTTGGGTTGGGCAATAAAAGCATAACGGTCAATATCGATGTACTGCGAAACCAGGTTATCTGCTGAAAAACCTGCGTAAAAGCGGTTGTTGGAAAAGTAAACACCGGCACGCGCATCAGGTACTATTGTACTCTGGATACCTACAGGCTGGTTCACCTCAAAATCGTTCGGATTTAACATCGATCCGTCAATCCCCAGTTGCAATGCTCCGACACCCACACCAAAGGCCAACCTCGAGGAGCCGTCTGCATTCATCGGGATACGGTAAGCGTAGTTTGCATAGGCCGACAGGTTGCGCTGCGATCCGATCCGGTCACTCGAAATCTGTAAGGCCAAACCAACATTGCCGTTGTTTGCAATCGCATCTACCGCGATAGACATGGTGGTGGGAGAACCCACAATACCCGTCCATTGGTTACGGTAAAACGCGTGAAGGTTTAACTGCTCTTTATAACCCGCATACGCCGGGTTAATGTAGATCCCGTTAAACATGTACTGACTAAACTGAGCATCCTGTTGTGCTTTCGCAAAAATTATGCTGAAAGTTAGTATTGTTAGTATGAATATCTTTTTCATTTTTATCTTAATTATGGGGCAAGCTGAATGGGGAACCAGTTAAAATCTGTTCTGCTTGTTTAACCATTCAGCATCCAATACTTAATCCTATTTCTTAAATGCCCTGATCAAAGTGATGTAGCCTTTAAACACCTGCCACGCTGCCCCTGCTGATTCCTTTACCCGAAGCACATAAAAATAAGTACCCTCATTCAAGCCTTCGCCAGTCCAGTTGTTCTGGTAGCCGGTTGCTTTATAAACCTGGTTGCCCCAGCGGTTAACGATAACCAGGTCATTCTCCGCAAATAGTTCCAATCCACGGATCTCGAAGGTTTCGTTCGTACCATCGCCGTTTGGTGTAAATAAATTGGGGATGAACAAGGCAGAGCCCGAAACAGCCAGCTTGGTAAAGTAACCGCCATTTGCTGCTATATCTGTAGCAAGAGCTACATTGTTGCGTGTATGGATACCAACACCAGGATTAGTTCCTTTCAAAATGTCCCAGTTATCACCGCTTAAATAACGGGCAATGGCGGCATTCCCATCTTTAAACAAACTGCCGTTGGTATTGCTGTTGTGCTGCAAAACCAGGTTTGCGGTAAGGGATGGGGAACCATAAATGTGCCAGGTACGGTCCATGCCCAACGTCGGATTTTTTACCGCCCGGTTTGCGCCAGCATAATCCTGAACGCTAACAAACAATTTGCCTGCACTGCCGGGAGTTAAGGTAGCTGGCGTATAATCTCCTTCGTCAATACCTACAGGGAAAACAAAACCATCGCTGCCTGCATAATCTTTTATCACATGGCCGGCAATGCTGTTGCCCGTAACCACCATCCTGGATTTACTGTAGCCCGCAATTTTACCCGAACTGTTAAAAGCCAGGTTATGTCCGTTCAGGATAATATCTGCACGGTCTACCGCTAAATCTAAAGTACGGCCAATGTTCAGCGCTGCCGATAAAGCACCTGAGGGATTAGCCGTATTGTAACCCGGATCGGAAACATTGGCAAGCATAATGTTCTCTGCATTGCGGTGCTCAATAATCAGGTTGATAAAGTTACCGTTGTTCCCATCAATATTGGTGGGGCCGGCGGCCATACCTGGATAAAAAGGGTTAGTACCTGGATTATAAATCACAATCTTTCCTGAGCCGGAAAACGTGGCACCAGGCGCAATCCATACATTTTTGCTATATATTTCCAGTACACCATCAATTTGCCAGTTTGCCTTCGGCCCAAAATAGGTTCCCTCGCTAAAGCGTTGCTCCGTGGTACCACTGGCTATGATAACCTGACTGTCATCAACCGTCATGCTCCCTGAACCCGTTTGGGCAAAGGCGCCGGAGGTAATCCCCAGGGTAAGCGCGGCTATTAATATTGTTCTCATACTCATATTTTTATCACTACTTTAAATTCTCAATACTTACATCAGAGGGGTATAGTTCTAACTATTTACCAACCCTAAATCTGAGGTTAGAATTGATGTAAGTACCATCACCAGCAAAGCATGGTTTTACGCTCAATGTCACACTGGTTTTATCACTTTCGCAATTGTTAAATGATTGACTAACATAATAGGTTTGCCCATTCATGATTACTGTACTGGTAGGAATTTCTGTTGTACTATTAATACTGGCATACCATTTAACTGTGCTTCCGGCAATATTAGTTACTACAACGTCGGCTAATGTGTTGATCGCTTTTTTACAAACGATAGCATTTGCTGTGGGTGCATCAGTATTCTTGTTAATGTTAATTTCATCATCTCTAAAACAAGTTACTGTTGTGCCATCAGAATAGGTAACTTCGATTTTATAAGTACCATATCCGGTTGTGCTGATATCTAAATTTGCAGTGGTTGCTATTACCTTGCTTGCATCAGCACCGTTACCTGCAGTTTTGTACCACTTGTAAGTAGTATTTGCATTACCATAAAATGCTGCAGAGCTAATAATATAAGTGCTTGGATTTGAAAGATTAATGCTATTGCATAACCAATCATTACCTAAACCTGCAAAAGCACCTGGATTATAGGGGGCATAGTTGATATTATTGTTATTTTGATTGGCAATCGTACTCTGCTCGCCAAAGTGGAGGGATTTACCACTTGCGTTAATGCTTTTTAAGTTAGCAAAATTAAAATCGGTAGTGGTACCAGTTACATTTACATTGGCACGATCACCCGCTATACTACTTTCAACAAACGTTACTCCACATGGTGTACCGCCTAAAAATAACGATTCTACAGTTTGTGTTTTACCAGACTGCAATGTATATGTTCTAGTAGGAGCGAATATCAGCGTTTTATATTCATTGTCACCACTAACAACACCAGTATTTTTAAACTCCACCTTATTCAGTTTTAATAAACCGGTTGTTGCAGAAATTCTACCTAATACTCCCTCAAAAGTTACATCATAATACGTTTGCCCGGCGAAGCCAAGCAAACCTGTGCTATTATTATTGGAAAAAGCTGTAAAATGAATATGTGAAGTACCTGAATTTAAGTTTACTAAGGAAGAGTTTGTAATAAAATTAGACGAACCGCCTGTTAAATACAATTGGGAACTTCCCAAGTTGATTACGCGAGGTTTTGTACCATTATTGGATGTAAATGATTGACGAATGTTAACCGTATATCCATTTGTATTCCAAGTACCTGCGGTATGGTTTAAACCGGCAACCGAAAAATCATCCAGCAAACTAATCGATTTCTCTTCCTCAAACTGTACAAATGAAACACTATTGTTTACATTCCCTGTTATAACGCCGTTGCTCTTTATGGTTTTATCTTCATTGCTGTGGCGATAATAGATATTGGTAATATCTATTGCCGGCATACCTGCCTGCCACTCACTTGAACCATAAATATTTAACGTCTGTTGCCCTATCTGCGTAAAAGACGGCGCCAATCCACTTCCTGAAAAGGTAATGTTGTGTGTGTAAGAAATATTATCTACTGATACCGTTTTTCCACTTGATGTAAAGCCGGATGCTGCATTAAAAAAGGTATTATCTGCAGGACCTGGTACGCAATAACCACCTATGCCGCCACTATTCTGGCTCCAATGAGATTTATCGTTCCAGTTGCCACTACCGCCTACCCAGTATAGGTCTTTCCCAACATATGGCGGAAAATTCCAACCTGTATTGTTCCCATTATCTACGGAGTTGGCTGCTGTAAAGTTGGCACCGCCAGAAACATTAGTATCTTTTATGATAGCGCCGGAAACACTAATAGTAACGCCGGAAGCCGCAACAATATTTGATTGTGTACCGGGAGTACTCGATGATATGGTAGTCCATCCTCCACATTGTGGTGTGTTTGAATCAAACAGCGTAGTAATGGTTTGTTTTTTACCAGACTGCAGTGTGTATGTTTTAGTGGGAGCGAATATCAGCTTTTTATATTCATTATCACCATTAACTAATCCATCATTTTTAAACTCAACCTTATTCAGCTTTAATAAACCGGTTGTTGCAGAAATTTTACCTAATACCCCCTCAAAAGTTACATCATAATACGTTTGCCCGGCGAAGCCAAGTAAACCTGTGCTACTACTGTTAGAAAAAATTGTAAAATGAATATGTGAAGTACCGGCATTTAAGGTTACTAAAGAAGAGTTTGTAATAAAATTAGATGTACTATTATTTAAATACAATTGGGAACTTCCCAAGTTGATTACGCGAGGCTTTGTACCACTATTGGATGTAAA
Source organism: Pedobacter suwonensis (assembly GCF_007833675.1). Taxonomy (NCBI): domain Bacteria; kingdom Pseudomonadati; phylum Bacteroidota; class Sphingobacteriia; order Sphingobacteriales; family Sphingobacteriaceae; genus Pedobacter; species Pedobacter suwonensis. Next base: position 596,895 of record NZ_CP031708.1, read on the forward strand.
AGATTGACGAATGTTAACCGTATATCCATTTGTATTCCAAGTACCTGCGGTATGGTTTAAACCGGCAACCGAAAAATCATCCAGCAAACTAATCGATTTCTCTTCCTCAAACTGTACAAATGACGCACTGTTGTTTATATTTCCTGTTGTAACGCCGTTGCTCTTTATGGTTTTATCTTCATTGCTGTGGCGATAATAGATATTGGTAATATCTATTGCCGGCATACCTGCCTGCCACTCACTTGAACCATAAATATTTAACGTTTGTTGCCCTATCTGCGTAAAAGACGGCGCCAATCCACTTCCTGAAAAGGTAATGTTGTGTGTGTAAGAAATATTATCTACTGATACCGTTTTTCCACTTGATGTAAAGCCGGATGCTGCATTAAAAAAGGTATTATCTGCAGGACCTGGTACGCAATAACCACCTATGCCGCCACTATTCTGGCTCCAATGAGATTTATCGTTCCAGTTGCCACTACCGCCTACCCAGTATAGGTCTTTCCCAACATATGGCGGAAAATTCCAACCTGTATTGTTCCCATTATCTACGGAGTTGGCTGCTGTAAAGTTGGCACCGCCAGAAACATTAGTATCTTTTATGATAGCTCCGGAAACACTAATAGTAACGCCGGAAGCCGCAACAATATTTGATTGTGTACCGGGAGTACTCGATGCTATGGTAGTCCATCCTCCACATTGTGGTGTGTTTGAATCAAACAGCGTAGTAATGGTTTGTTTTTTACCAGACTGCAGTGTGTATGTTTTAGTGGGAGCGAATATCAGCGTTTTATATTCATTATCACCATTAATTAATCCATCATTTTTAAACTCAACCTTATTCAGCTTTAATAAACCGGTTGTTGCAGAAATTTTACCTAATACCCCCTCAAAAGTTACATCATAATACGTTTGCCCGGCGAAGCCAAGTAAACCTGTGCTACTACTGTTAGAAAAAATTGTAAAATGAATATGTGAAGTACCTGCATTTAAGGTTACTAAAGAAGAGTTTGTAATAAAACTAGATGTACTATTATTTAAATACAATTGGGAACTTCCCAAGTTGATTATGCGAGGCTTTGTACCACTATTGGATGTAAAAGATTGACGAATGTTAACCGTATATCCATTTGTATTCCAAGCACCTGCGGTATGGTTTAAACCGACAACCGAAAAAACATCCAGCAAACTAATCGATTTCTCTTCCTCAAACTGTACAAATGACGCACTGTTGTTTATATTCCCTGTTATAACGCCGTTGCTCTTTATGGTTTTATCTTCATTGCTGTGGCGATAATAGATATTGGTGATATCTATTGCCCGCATACCTGCCTGCCACTCACTTGAACCATAAATATTTAACGTTTGTTGCCCTATCTGCGTAAAAGCCGGCGCCACTCCACCTCCCGAAAAGGTAATGTTATGGCAGTTGCCAGTAATATTTAATGTAATGCTTCTATTTGTAGCCGTAAAGCCAGAATTTGAATCAAAGAAAACGTTGTCGGTTGGTCCAGGAATAACCGAAGGTATTAATGCACCACCAGAAGATGTACGCCAATGACTAATCTGCGACCAATCTCCACTACCTCCTACCCAATAATAACTAGCCGCCTCTGCATTTTTAAAACTTAGAAACAATATCAATATTAATATTGTTGAAAACCTGTAGTTCATATACTAATTGTATTTAATTTTCTATAACATCACTTATTAATTGCATAAAGCATATTATTTAACTTTAAATACAATGTTCATATAAGTTTTTTCAGTGACTATTGGAGCTGTTACCACTTTATAACTCATCACCCCGGAATCTGTAAGCGCAACGTTAGTAAATACCGATTTATCAAAATAGGTTACAAAATATTCTAATCCACTAGCACTAATAATAGGCAATGTTGTGGCACCTGGACTTTTAATACTACTTGTGTTATCGGTCATTCCAAATTGATTATTGTAAATTGCGTATAGATCAACTGTAAATCCATTATTGGCTGCATCATAAGTTATCCCTACTGGCAGATTCCCGTTATCTACGGTTGGAAGTACAACTGTTGGCGCATAAAAGAATCTAGCTGGTGCTACATTTATTGTTTTTAAAACGCCAGAATTAGCGTCGGCTACAACGATTTTATCCATGTCATTTCCTGGTTGTAAACCTGTGATTGCTAAGGTATTTGATGGAATCGTTGTACCACCGGTTGTAATGATTGTCGGTTTAGCCAAGATACCCCCCAACTGTGTATTCGTCCCTGTTTTAGTTAAACCGTTATCAGCTGTATTTGCAGCTAATACTGTAAGATCTACTGTTTTAGTATTTCCACGTTCTAAGATCAGCGTTAATATTTTGGTTGTATTATCCAAACTAAAATCTGTAATAGACTGGTTGTCTGTATCAACAACAGTATTATTAATGATATAAGGATCTTCAGGTGTACCTGTACCGGTAATATTAATATTTGCACCTGCCTTTGAAACGCCACCCTGACCATTTGTACCAGGATCTCCTTTTGGCCCGGTAGCACCGGTTAAACCAACAGGCCCCTGTGCGCCGGTGTCGCCTTTATCACCTGCATCACCCTTATCTCCTTTTGGTCCGGCAATCCCTTGGGGCCCTTGTTCACCAGTATCTCCCTTATCACCTTTGGCACCGGCATCTCCTTTTGGTCCGGTAGCACCGGTTAAACCAACAGGGCCCTGTGCTCCGGTGTCGCCTTTATCACCCTTTGCGCCATCAGTTCCATTAACACCATTTACTCCGGCAACCCCTTGAGGCCCGGTATCTCCTTTATCACCCTTTGGTCCGGCAGCTCCGGTTAAACCAATAGGTCCCTGTGCACCGGTGTCGCCTTTATCACCTGCATCACCCTTTGGTCCGGTAGCTCCGTTTAAGCCAATAGGACCTTGTGCTCCGGTGTCGCCTTTATCGCCCTTTGCGCCATCAGTTCCATTAATACCATTTACTCCGGCAATCCCTTGAGGCCCGGTATCTCCTTTATCACCTTTGGCACCAGCATCACCTTTTGGCCCGGTAGCACCGGTTAAACCAATAGGTCCCTGTGCTCCGGTTAAACCAATAGGTCCCTGCGCACCGGTTAAACCAATAGGTCCCTGCGCACCGGTGTCACCTTTATCACCTGCATCACCCTTATCTCCTTTTGGTCCGGCAATCCCTTGGGGCCCTTGTTCACCAGTATCTCCCTTATCACCTTTGGCACCGGCATCACCCTTTGGTCCGGTAGCTCCGGTTAAGCCAATAGGACCCTGTGCTCCGGTGTCGCCCTTATCTCCCTTTGGCCCGGTAGCACCAGTTAAACCAATAGGTCCCTGTGCTCCAGTGTCGCCCTTATCTCCCTTTGCGCCATCAGTTCCATTAACACCATTTACTCCGGCAACCCCTTGAGGCCCGGTATCTCCTTTATCACCTTTTGGTCCGGTAGCACCGGTTAAGCCCATAGGTCCCTGTGCACCAGTGTCTCCTTTATCACCCTTTGGTCCGGCAGCTCCGGTTAAACCAATAGGTCCTTGTGCTCCAGTATCTCCTTTATCACCCTTTGGCCCGGTAGCACCAGCATCACCTTTTGGTCCTGTAGCACCGGTTAAACCAGTAGGTCCCTGTGCGCCGGTGTCGCCCTTATCTCCCTTTGCGCCGTCAGCGCCATTAATACCATTTACTCCGGCAATACCTTGAGGCCCGGTATCTCCTTTATCACCTTTGGCACCAGCATCACCTTTTGGTCCGGTAGCTCCGGTTAAGCCAATAGGACCCTGTGCTCCGGTGTCGCCTTTATCACCTGCATCGCCCTTATCTCCTTTTGGTCCGGCAATCCCTTGGGGCCCTTGTTCACCAGTATCTCCCTTATCACCTTTGGCACCGGCATCACCTTTTGGTCCGGTGGCCCCGGTTAAGCCAATAGGTCCCTGTACGCCGGTGTCGCCCTTATCTCCCTTTGCGCCATCAGTTCCATTAATACCATTTACTCCGGCAATCCCTTGAGGCCCGGTATCACCTTTGGTACCAGCATCACCTTTTGGCCCTGTAGCACCGGTTAAACCAGTAGGTCCCTGTGCTCCAGTGTCTCCTTTATCACCCTTTGGCCCGGTAGTACCAGTTAAACCAGTAGGTCCCTGTGCACCAGTGTCGCCTTTATCACCCTTTGGCCCGGCAGCACCAGTTAAGCCAATAGGCCCTTGTACACCGGTATCTCCCTTATCACCTTTGGCACCAGCATCACCTTTTGGCCCGGTAGCACCGGTTAAACCGATAGGCCCCTGTGCACCGGTATCCCCTTTATCACCCTTTGGTCCGGTAGCACCAGTTAAACCAACAGGCCCTTGTGCACCGGTATCTCCTTTTGAATTTTTTACCCATTTTGTTCCGTCATTGTAATAAATCCCAGGTACCACATCTTTACTGGTTGCTATATTATAAACCATCATCCCAGCAACATGGGCTGTTAGCGGCGATGGATTGATGGTTTCAATAAGCGATACCCTAACATGGAGTAAACCTTTGTTGTTACTTTCCAATTCCAGTAATGCATCTTTATTTGCAAGATTTCCTCCTGTAAGGGTGCCATCTTTTATTTTTTGTTGAGCATTTAAATTCAATGCGAACACTGAAATACCCAGCAGAATTAGTAGTTGTTTTTTCATATTCTTTATTTAATAATTTAATAGTTTTAAGGTCAGCGACAGCTGTTCCCTGGTATTTTGAATGACTGTGGTACAATAGATTGAATAAGCCCTAACAATAGAATCAGTATGTTTTGTTATCCAAAAAGCATTCAATCAAAAAGTTTATTTTTCGTGAAACGGGTTAAATAATTTTAGTTTAACTCCATCCATTTTACTGTTGTCAGCTTTTATTTTTCTCCTCTCTAAGCTGCCTGGGTCTAATGCCCCTACCCTGTTGAAATAAGTCTAAAATGTTTCAAATCAAGAAATCAATTCCAGTACTACTGGTTCCAATACCAGCGGAGATCACCTCATTTCGTTCTTCAAAAGCATTATTCTCCGATTCCGAGAAGTGTATGGATGACTCTGGAAACTTCAAGTTTCTGCCGGATTACCTGTATCTGATCTGTAATTAGTTCCTGCATGTTAAATGGCGCTGCCAAATTTGTAGCAATGATAGGTTTCCCCGTGCCGAACCTCATTACACCAACTGACTGGTTTAATTGCGGACTGAAGTTCTCATTCATCATTTGCGAATGATCAGCCATGTATTGTATTTGCCTGATCTCCTATACCATATAAGTTTGTACACAGCTGATAAGTTAACGGCTTAACTGCTTTTTTGAATGTTCAGGTCGAATCTGAAATGGCGCCAATCAAAGAATCAATCACTTCGATGGTTAATATGCATAATGGCCCGTGGGGGTTTTCGTACCGAACTGATCGGATAATGATTCCTGCTTTTTGAGCAAAAACATCTAAAGTTTCCAACGTCAGCAAACTGAAGAAGATGTATGATATTTTCAAAGCAAATGAGAGTATGTGGATTATTTTCCAACAAATCTAGCCCTCAGATAGCTCATGAATTTGATTATTATACCAAGTTGCCCAGTTATTATATTAAGCCACTAAATAGATATACCAAATTTTTTAACACAAATAAAATAGTTGAAAATTGCAGTTTGATAGAAGTAGTGACGCTGTTGATATAAAAAATACGAATCATATCCATTTTAGTAATACTTTTATGCAGTAAACAAAAATATGTTAACGAGCAACCAAAAACATTTAGAACAGATCTCCTATAGATTAGATTTATTTACACACAGCAAGTACCGTAACCATCGACACCTCAGCATCTGGACCCTCTACTGGCTTATTTTCTTGAGCAATTGTCAGAGTCCGGGTGATATTGAGCCTTATGCCACCTATTTTAGATTTGGCATTTCCGTTACTATTTTTATACAGGCATATTTAAATATGTACTGGCTCGTACCGATTTACTTATTAAATAAGAATCTGTTAATTTATCTCATCAAAATCTTTATCATGCTGGTATTTTTCAGCCTGATCGTTGATTTAGCAACTTTACTAATACCTAATATTGTGCTTGAAGATCCTTCAAAGAGGTTATATGATCCAAAGCCCAAATTGTATTTTACTTTTGCACTTATTTTTGTACTGGCATCATCAGCTATAAAATTTTTCCAGAGATGGATTCAACATTCCAGTGAAATCACCGAACTTAGCAAAATCAACATCAGATCTGAATCAGAACAGGTCAAAAATCAGATCAATACGCATTTCTTATTTAATATGTTGAATAATGCAAATGTGCTCATTGATAAAGATCCTCAAAAAGCCTCAAAGGTATTAATCAGTTTACATGATTTACTGCGTTATCAGTTGTACGACAGTTCAAGACCTGAGGTGCTGCTCACTTCAGAAATCAATTTTTTAACTGACTGCTTAAATCTGGAAATCATCCGAAGGGATCATTTTGATTTTATTATATCAAAAGAAGGTTTGTTGAATGGCGTTCAGGTTCCCTCATTTTTGTTTATTACCTTTGTTGAAAATGCCATCAAACATAGTCATGATGGTGATAATCCCTCCTATGTAAATGTTTATTTTGAATATAAGGATGGCTGGGTAAATTTCAGGTGTATCAATTCAAAACCATTACATTTAATCCGCACCAATCAATCGGGCGGTTTGGGACTGGTAAATATCAAGCGGCGTCTCGATCTTATTTCCGGAATAAATCATCAGCTCAATATCTTTGAAAACAAAAAAACGTATACTGTTGAATTATCTATTAAATTATGAACTGTATCGTTATTGATGATGAGCCCCTAGCCAGGGAAGCGATGAAGAAGCTGATAGTGCAACTCCCAGAGCTCCAATTTAAAGCCGAGTTTTCTCATTCAGACACTGCCCTGACCTATATCAAGACTAATAAAATTGATCTTATTTTTTTAGATATTCAAATGCCGGGTGTAGATGGCATTTCTTTTGCCCGAATGATTACTGATACCATTCAGATCATCTTCACCACAGCCTTTTACAGTTATGCGGTGGAGAGTTATGAGCTTAATGCTGTGGACTATCTGCTGAAGCCCATTAAAACTGAACGATTCAAAAAAGCTGTGGAGAAAGCAATTGTTTATCAAAATCTTTTAAAAAGGGCTTCTGCAAGTGTTGACCAGATTAATCTGGAATATTTTTTCATAAGGTCCGAAAAAAAGGTTATGAAGGTTTCCTTTGCTGATGTTCTGTATATCGAAGGACTAAAAGATTATGTTATCTTACATACGAAATCGCAAAAAATCATCGCCGCGATGAATATCAAAACCATACAAGGTCAATTGCCTCAGGACATTTTCATAAGAGTAAGCAAATCTTATGTCATTAATAAAAGAAATATTGATTATTTTGATAACAATACGGTTTACATGGATTTGCATGAGATTCCAATTGGAAACTCCTATCGGGATTTTTTTTTTGATATTGTTAAAAAGGACCTGGTAAGCAAATAAAAAAGGCAAATTTGAAACCTGAACTTAATAACCGAGATGCGTTTCCCAAACCCATACGATCTTCTTCTGTTTAAAAATCCTGATGCTTCCTGTACAGGTAAGCGCTCTGCATTACCTTGGTGAAATTACCGGTACCGTAACTACTGATGATTTGCTGGAGAATATTTTTACCAAGTTTTGTATCGGAAGTAAACGTGCAAAAAGACACTAATTAGACTGATTGCTCAAAATCATAAAAACTGGTTAATTAAACTTTGTTTTAAGGTTTTTGTCATCTGTCTTCTAGATAATCAACGCACTGTATAGGCGCTTTAAATCCACTAAAAAAAGGGATACTTGTTCTGTGTGATCTAGTCTAAAAGTGCTTTTCGGGCCTTGAAAATCTTATAAATGATACCTGTTAGGTCTGAAAGAGTTATGGATACCAAAATCTTTCCTTGAAAACACTCAAATTGGATCATTACATTGAAAACTGAAATTGTGGATATAGAATCACTTTACATCTAAAAACAGTACACTCATGTTGCTTTGTAGTGAACTTTTCTTTAAATTAGGCATTACACTTGGTTTTTAGTTAATATTATGTAGCTACTAAATTTAATACTCAGATTTTATAATCCGCAAACCGTGAAGAATGTATAAATGTATCATAATTGACGATGAGCTACATGCCATTGCTGGGGTGAAAAAGTATTTGGAATCCCTACCAAATATCGATCTGGTAGCTGCATATAGCGATCCTTATGCAGCACTAACTGAAATTGAGACATTTAAAGATATTGATTTGATTCTTATGGATATTGATATGCCCAATATCTCTGGAATTGAGCTGTCGAAATCAATACGGGCAAAAACTAGAAAGCTTATTTTTACCACAGGACATACCAAATATGGTTATGAAGCCTTCAAGGCTGATGCGGACGATTATCTGTTAAAACCTTATACGCTTGGCGAGTTTATGATCGCTATTAACAAAGCGCTTTTAAAACCAACAGATCATATATCCAATAGCAGTTCTACATTTCTCGTTAAAAACAAGGACGATGGAAATCGAATAGTTGCTATTAAATATTCTGACGTAATTGCTGTGGAAAGCCAGCTCAATTATGTAAGTATACACACATCAAGCACAAAAGTAACCACGTACATGTCGTTGGGTGAAATGGTTAAAGTATTAAGTCCAGCAACAGGATTTCTACAGTTTCATCGAAGTTATATCATATCATATAATTTTATAGATTATATAGATGGAAATACCATTAAGATGAAAAATGGATTATTCATTACCGTTCGCGAATATTACAAGAAAAGTTTTGCCGATTTCATAAATAAGAATCTGATCAGATCCAAAAACAAAATCAAAACAGATACCCATAAGTAGACTGCCGGCCAATTGCAGATATTAATCGTTTAAATTCTGTAATACTAACCTGCTTCTGATCATACGCCGTAAGCACTGCTAATTTAGGATAAATTACAGACTGCACTCTACTGATTTATTGAGGTTGAGCATGCCTTCGGTATGACTGAAAGTTCCTCCAATGTATAATACCTCATTGAAGTAAAACACTGTTCTATCGCTTGACGCGAAAAAGCTAAAAGTATAATTTAGGGTAATCTAATTTTCCTCCTATATGTACCGATGCGTAATCGTTGATGATGAGCCCCATGCAATTGAGGGTTTAAAAAAATATTTAAGCAGCTTCGAACGGTTGATTTTAGCTGCTTCGTTTACTAACCCTTTAACAGCTTTAAAATATTTCGAGTCTATTGATTGTATTGATCTTGTGCTATTAGACATCAATATGCCTAATATCAATGGTATTGAACTTTCCAAAATACTAAGGAATAAAACCAAAAGAATAGTCTTCACCACAGCACATACTCAGTACGGATATGAAGCCTTTAAAATTGAAGCTGATGACTATCTTTTGAAACCTTTTACATTAGGAGAATTTATAACCTCAATGAACAAAATATTTTCTTTGGATGCTCAGAAATGCAACTCATTAAAGAAAAACACATCATTTCTGGTCAAAAGTAAAGAAGACAGGTACAAAATGCTTAATATAAAATTCTCCGATGTTGTGGCAGTGGAAAGTAAAATGAATTATGTAATGATCCATACTTTAAAACGGAAAATACTCACTTATATGACCTTATCGGAGGTTTCAGATATCTTCGCTCACCATCCGGGTTTTTTAAAATTCCAGAGAAGTTTCATTCTTGCAGAAGAACATATCGATTATATATCTGGCAATTCAATTAAAATGGTTAATGGTTGTGAAATGACTGTAGGCGATTATTATAAAAAGGATTTTCTATCGTTTGTTTCTGAAAAATTAATAAAAACAAAGAGGAGGTAAATTCTCCTCTTTGCCTTATTACTTTTTAAAGATGTGCGTCTGGGCAGTGGTAACCAACGTAGTTGTAGGTTCTGTTTCTGCATAGCCTGAATAAATCGGGCTGTTTGATTTTTTGAAAATAAAAATGGTTCTGGCCTTGAGTTTTGTCTTTACTTGTTGCATGTTTATGTATTTTTTTCGCAACTTAGTTTGTATATTTTCAGTAAAAAATAATGTTACATTTAATGGATGTTAACCTACATAGAAAGCAGAAATTGCATGAAAAAGATTTTAGACAAATTAAAGCGAAGCTCCATCCATTTTATTGTTTGGTCTGTTTTTATAATATACGAAACGCTAATTGTAGGCTTAATATTTGATATTTTTGAAAATCCGGTTACCTATCTTTTTCACTATATTGTGATAATCGTTTTTTTTTATGGTTTTTCTGACCTGGGCTTACCCTGGTCGTTCAGGAAAAATCTGCAAGCGTTTTGGAGGTTACCTTTAATAATATTGCTCAGTCTGGCCGCTTATGTTTTTTTTCACTACGTGACCAATTTATTGCTGATCTACATCAATGTAATTACGGTTAGGCGTCCATATCTTTTAGATCAGCAGTTTATCTTGAAGAATATCTACCGTGGCATATATTTTATGTTTTTTTCAATAGGCTATTTTGTTTTTAAAAAAACACAGGTAGAAAAACGCGAAAAAGAACAATTAAAGAAGCTCCATCTGCACAACATTATCAAACAGCAAAAAACCGAGCAGGAACTTGTAAGATCCCACAATTCCATGTTAAAAGCGCAGATAGCCCCCCATTTCCTCTTCAATACCCTCGATTTTATATACCATACGATGGAGCATAATGTGCAGTTAGCTTCCGATGCTGTTATCCATCTTTCCAGAATAATGCGTTTCGCAATCGATTCGGATCATATGGGCGAAGTTATCCCCTTGGGAGCAGAGATCAAACATGTCGAAACACTATTTTCATTATATCAATTACGAAATACCAAAACATTAATACGGTTAAATTATTCTCCGGAAATCGTTTCACTTCCATTCATCCCTCTCGTATTATTGACCCTGGCTGAAAATATGATCAAGCATGGAGAATTTTCAGATCCACAGCAACAGGCTGTTGTCAATTTTTTATATAAAAACGACACTTTAACTATTACCACAAGGAATATGCAGACAAAAAACATCAATATTCATTCTGGTAAATCGGGTTTAGACAATATAAAAAAGCGTCTCGAATATAAATATGGAACACAGGTTTCATTAAAATACTCGGTCCTGAACGATGTTTTTATTTTAATCTTAATTGTTCCGGGAATTAAAAGAAATCATTTGTCAGATGACACTAATGCCCCCGATATCCCTGCATTAAATATTTCAAACCTTACCTAAAGTTAAACTTTACTGCGAATACTAATTGAGATGGACGGAGTTTAAATACATCTTCAGTTGTTTGATTTTCATTTACTATCAATTGCCTATAACTATTCGCATTTAGGATATTTGCCCACTTCAAATCAAAATCTATTTTTCTTTTAGCCCATGAAAATCGATACCCAACATCTAAAAAAGAATTTATGAAGGTGTTACCTAAAAAACTATACTTGAACTGATCAAAGCTTACATCCAGATTATGGTTCAAAAACGGAGAAATAAATAATTGAGACTTTTGCGAGAAAGAATTAATCCTCGTTATATTAAAATTATTTCTCACACGATTGAAAGATGCTATTGCATAATAGTCTATATTGAGCCACTTTAATTTGTTATAGTTTAGTTTCAAACTGATGGATTGAGCATGGCTATGGCTATGGAGAAAGTTGTCGTTGACGTAACTATTCGTATTCCCATTGCTAATGAGATAAGTAAATAAGGTATTGATTTTTTGTTCGGAAAAGAATTTGCCCAGCGTTATTTGATAATTGGTAAAGTGCTGTGGATTCTCCATATTAAGAGCCTCAAGAACCTGTTGTCCATTCTCATAAACTTTTCTGTTAAAAATAACATTTCCCAGCTTACTTGAGTAGCTATAACCTATGTTGAAGGATGTATTGTCGATTACATTCTCATAAACAAGATTGGTTCCTAAATTTTGTATTTTGGTTCTTGAAATGTCGGAGCCGTAAGCATTCAGGTCCAATCCGCTTAATATATAACCGGGATAGAGGGTTTCCAGCGTTGCAAAATCATTACTAACTGCTGCTGTAGCAACGATCTTATATCTATTAGAGAGCCGATATTCCGATTGCAGACTAGGCTCAAAAGTGTTGACATGCAGATCCTTACGAAATTCATATTGTCTGGAAAGTGCAGTGATATTATTAAGTTTAGCTGGAAATGCCGTAAGAATTTTAAGTTTTTTTCCGTTGTAATTGATGTCGATAGATGCAAATGACGTAAAAACGTTATAAACGATGTTGTTGACGTATTTATCTGCCGATGTTTGAGTAGCGTTTATATCCGAAATCCCTGAACGTAGCGAACTCCGGTCAGCTTGTAAACCGAACTTTGGTGTTAAGGTAATATCATTGAAAGAAAGTGAGGACGACAAGGTATTTTTTGTCTCGCTTTTTCTTAGATATAGATCCTGAACTATCAAATCAGACCTTACGAAAGACATATCAGGGAAATACAACGACGTTAAAGGAGAAACCTGATACTGCTGCCTTGCGTTGGAAAAATTGATATAAGATTGTAAACTGACTGAATATCTCTGCTCGGTTCCAATCGGGATAATTGCACTCAGAGAATTTTGCAAAGCATATTCAGGGGAGTTAAGATACTGTTCAATCGAAGATTTACCAAACCGAATGTTTCCAGTATCATTAGATCTGTCATGTTTGAAAAACAAAATGTTCTTTAAAAAATTGCTATCAGTGTTTTGTGTCAGAATGAGCCTTGCGTTTATCTGTTGTTTACCCAGTCGGGTTAAGCTAGAACGCCCATATGAGATCATGCTTTGCTGATTGCCGTAGGAATCAAATTGTTTGATAATCGTTTCTTGCCCTCCCTCCTGCTCAATTCTATCGTTCAGATAACTTACATTTCCACTTAACTCCATTTTTTTTGTCAGGTTGAACAACAGATTAGCCGATGCGGCATGTGTCCTGTTAAACAGATACCGCTCCTGGGCTATGGTTGGAAAAGTAGGTTGAGATATGCTAATCCACTTATTATCGGTGGCCTCTTTAGTTATACCTTCCGAAACATCCATGACACCTAGATTATTCATCTCTTTAGTTATATCTTCACCAGTATTGTTTGATTTGTAGTTTAATAAAGATTGATATTTTTTGCTAAACAACATCGGTGTGAGCTTAGTTTGCCAAGCGAGCGGACTTAATCCGGCACCTATTTCCCCTCTTCCCGTTGTGGTTACATTTTTCTTTAGTTTGATATTAATGGCAGCACGCGGCGAATACAGTTTATCCTTTAGAAGTCTGATGGGTTGATGGTTTGGAAGTATTTCTAATTTATCGATATCAATATTTGGTAGCGAATTCGTTATAATTCCGTAGTTGCCAGCCATAAGATCCTTTCCTTCAATATAAAATTTATTAATTGCCAATCCCTGATACCTGATCTGGCCATTAGCGCTCACTTCTATACCGGGTACTTTTTTAAGAACATCTCCCAGAGTACGGTCCTGTAAGCTTGCAAAGGAATTTAAATCATAACTTAGCGTATCTCCTTTCTTCACAATCGGTGGTTTCCTAACGTCAACTTCAGCAAGTTCAATTACCTTTTGCCGTAAATTAAAATTTAACTGTTGAGTTCGGTTTTCAATCGATTGATAAAAGGTTTCATAATTCATTGCTTTTACGGCCAATTGCAGTTTCTTAGCTTTCGAAACAAAAGAAAGTCTGAACCTACCTTCTGAATCGCTTAATACGAATGAAATCACTGTACTGTCAGTAGGTACTATTACGCTGACTGATCCGTAAGCAATAGGTTCTCCGCTCGGTGAAAGTAACTTTCCCGAAAGGACAGTTTGACTTCTAGCTAAAAATGATAATAGAAATATGAGCAGAAAAAGGGTACATCTCAACATTGCGCTATTGAATTCCCAGAGGTTAAGGCAGTAATTCTATAGGATTGTTATCCCTCATACGCTTCTTGTCCATGCCATCCTGCATGCGCTTGAAATACTCTGGACCCCGTCCTTCAATTTGAACGTTTTTGAACATTGCTGTTGTATATTTACCTGTACGGTACAACTCCAAACACTTCGCTTTGCTAACTTTTAGCACATTATCCATTGGAACCCGGGGATAGGTAATTTGCTCTTTTTTAAACTTTACAAGTTCATATCGATAGCTACCAGTAGCATCGGCTATTTCTATGATTAATCCTGGCAAACCGTAAAATTTATATGGTCCGAAGGGAAAAGTATAATCATTAGCATACCAGGCAATCCATTTGCGTCCAAACAAAACAGTCTCCGCCCTTGTGCAAGAAATGTTATTGATTCTTTTTGTCTGGTTTTTGATTTGCCATTTAGGCAATATAGTCTCTGTATATTGAGGACTGGTTGGTACACTTAAATTAGCAACAGTAGTAACGGTAACCTGTTCTTTGTTAAGATCTGTAACAATATACTCTTCAAAATTGGAAGGATATTTCATTCCAATGGCAATACGCTCATTTTGAGGCCTATCCTTATAATTACTTGTCTTTCTAATACTATCAAGAAGAAATCTGGATACAGACCTAAAACCTGAAATTCGCTGATTAAACATCAGTAACATGTATTCAGACTTTTGTTGAGCCTGCAGACTATCTGATTTGAAGTAGAACTTATATTGAGCGCTCCATTCAAACTTATCATTATCTTTAGATTGAGCTAGAGATATTTTAGCTATTAAGAGGATGAAAAAGCCAAAAAAAAATGGTTTCAACATTGATTTAGATTTCTTTCAAGGTAACTGATACCTCAAATAATTACAATATGATCATTAATTTAAGAAAAAGTAAATTTCTTCATGGCAACGAAGCCATGAAGAAACATAGGTAAATTAACGGGTAATTTCTACCGAGTCCGGTGTTTCATTACAGTCAGCCTCATTGATAGAATTCATCATTGAAGTTAATGTAGCGTCACTCCAATTCTGATCACTGATGATTTGCACAGTAGTGCCACAAGTGGTGTGAAAAGTGTACCTTGTTTTAGCGAAAGACGCTGCCATGATTGAGAAAAACAGTACGGTGGTTAATAACACTTTTTTCATTTCTTTTTTATTTTGAGGTTAACAATAAATAATTATTCATATTTATTATTTTTATTAAAATCTATCAAATTTGCTATATAGAACAGTATATTTTCTATATATAATAACTTTTTATAGGGACGGCTTTTTAAAGGAACATAGTATTAGCCTTTGTTTTCTCACAACCAATATGGCGATATTCTTCGTGACATCATCTCAGGTATCGCCAATCTATTACACCCCCTCGAGTTGTTTTCTTTGTATACAATCTTAAAACTACCCTTATTTGGCAACAGTTCTTTTGTGATGTAATTTACCGCTCTGCCTTCCATTTCTGTTTTCATATTACTGTACAAAGTGGTAATACTACGGAGAAAAGATTCACCACCCATCGCTGCTATGCAATTTTTAACAATGGCAATTGGATCAGGCTTTGCAACCTCCCGAGCCGGAAGCGTAGTGCCAAAAAGGGTAAATAACAGTAAAATGGATATCGTTTTTGGAAACTTCATGTTTTTTATGGGTCGAACGTTTTATTTTAAATGATTGGGTTTATTTATCGTATTGATTTTGGTCTTGTTTTATTCCTGAAAAGCTCACACTTGATCATGCTCCCCTGCCGCAATCGTTTTGCCGGTTTTAAAGTCATATCCAAATGCATCATAACGCTCATTACCTTCGCATTTTGGATGATCACCGTACTCATTGGGACCATAATCGCCGGGCAAAAAAAACATCATCAGCATGTAAAAAGGTACCAATTGCCACCAGCCTGATTTACCTAAGTCATGGCAGCGTTTAGCACCCTGCGACATCAACAAATAGATTGGCAATAATTTTGTAAATTCAATCCAGCTGCCAACTGACTTATTATTCTCCACAATCAGCACAAAAAAATGAACAATAAAATAAAAGATGTGGGTTAAGGCAAATTCCGTACGGCGGATTCTGCCATAAAAAGAAAAGGGATCTTTGAACATTAGAGAGGCGTTATTTCGTTACGAGTTTAAATTTGAATAAAAATACTGATTTTTATAAGAGATGTCAAACATTTATTTCTCAGAAATCAGATGAAATAACCGGTTTATCATTAACGGTCACCAAAAATTCAATAACGGCTGCAAAAGGCCAATAAATGATGGCCACTGCCGCTAACACCGCAAATGAAAGTTAAAAAATGCCTTGCCGGCTACAACGCTGAGCACAAAGCCAAAACCATTATGCCCATCAGTTTGTACTAGCTATAAGTGATAAATATATGTCAGCACGTTCAGATAAAATAAAAGCATTCAACAAAAACCGATTGCCCTCAATCACCCGGCTTAAATACAGCGCAATGCTCGAAAATGCATTCAGGTTCTACCGCGGTACCTGCCATCTTTTCTACGAAAGGATTGCTGAACTAAAAGCAATGCCCAAATCGCCAGTTGGCTGGATCAGCGGCGACCTGCACCTCGAAAATTTTGGCAGTTATAAAGGGGATAACAAACTGGTATACTTTGATCTCAACGATTTCGATGAAGCGGTAAAGGCACCGGTACTATGGGAAGTAGTGCGTCTGGTGACCAGCATTTTTATTGCTTTCCAAACCCTGGAGATCGATGGGGAACAAGCCATGAATATGGCTGCCCTATTCCTGAAAAGCTATGGTACCACCCTGATTGGTGGAAAAGCCATGGACCTGGATCCCAGAACATCCAAAGGCATTACCGGTGATTTTCTAAAACGTGCGGAACGGAGTTCTGCAGACGAGCTATTGCAGAAAAGGACGTTAAAAAAAGGGCGGAAACTGCTGCTGGATACCAGCGATGAGCGGCACTTTAAACTAAAAAAAGAATTAAAAGCCGAATTAATCAACCACATGGAAAACTGGTTGTCGCACAACAACGATAGCCCATATAACTACCGGGTGAAAGATGTTGTTTACCGCCTTGCCGGAACAGGAAGCCTGGGACAAAAACGCTACCTCTTTCTGCTTAAAAGCATACGCAAAAAAGACCGCTACCTGCTCATTGATATGAAACAAGCCTACCCATCCTCTCTCTCCCCTTATCTGGACATTCAGCAACCCACATGGGAAAATGAGGCCCAGCGCATTGTTTCCGTGCAGAAACGCATGCAACATGTTTCGGCGTCACTGCTTTCTACTGCAACGTTCAAAGGCGAAGACTACGTTGTTCAGGAATTACAGCCCGTAAAAGACACCCTGAAGTTTAAACTCATCAAAGAAGAATACCGTAAACTTTACCAGGTAATTGATGATATGGGCATGCTTACCGCATCCTCGCAACTCAGGAGTTCGGGCATGGATGGGTCTGCTACAAAAGATGAGTTGAAAGCTTTTGCCATCAAGGCAGGGTGGCAGCAACAAATCCTTAATATTGCCACCGAACAGGCCGCCCTGGTATGTGCAGATTACGGCGCCTTTCAGCAGGATTACAGAAACGGCGCCTATGAAAGCCAGCCAACGGGCAGGGCGAAAACTGAGCCGGCAATGGATTAAAGCCTGTTTTCCCTCGTACCTTTTGATGCCCGTAACTGTTTAGGGGCCATTTACAAACCAGGCCACACAAAAAAGGACCTCTTAAAACAGGAATACACGCCAAAGAACAGGCATTTTGAGTATCGTCCAAACCAAACCGCAAAAAATTTGTCTTATAGTAGCGCCTGCACCAAATGCAGACCAACAGTTACTACTATGGAAAACTTAACATTATCTGAAAATGCAAAAGGGTTTATGGATTACGCTATAGACACCATAAATGCCATGGATGGTGCCCCGGAGCACAGTGCAGCACAAAAGGATGAGGTGATCACCAGGATCAGTACGCTTAAAAATTTACTAGGTGAACTGGAACAGTCTTACCTTGAAAATACGCCAACTGATACGGCTCCACCTGTGGATCCCGAATATATTGCAGCTGCCGGACACAGTTAAACACATTATCAGCTTATCATCCTGGCAACAAAAGGTATTTGGCCAGGGTGAAAAAATGATGTCATTCGCTAAGCTTAAAGATTTTTTTTATTCCGCTGATAAAACCTGACAATTTTTTTTCACCAGGCACAATAAATAGCAAAAAATTACGCTTATATATTTGAGAGCGTTAATTTAGATTAAACGGGAAACTATCTTAGGATAGGTTCCCGTTTTTCATTTCCCGCGTAATTAATGTCATGCGACATTTTAACATCGGTTTAAGCAATTGGCAAAAATCGGATACTAAATCCCATAAATAGTTTTTACCCAGCTGGCATCTTTGGTGGATGGTGATTTTGTACCACTCCATGAATTATCAATCCAGGTAGAACCGTCTAACCTGGTCGTGGTTGGAAGACTGCTGTTTATTGCACCATATCCATTGTATGATCCATAAAGCATAATGGAACTGATATCAAATGTCGTCCCTCCATAATTCATACCTGTAAGTTTATTATAACCCGATTGAGCTGACGCACTTATATTGTCCCATTTTACTAAAATATAGGAGTCACGGTCTGCACGTAGCTGCTCGTGGTGTAACCCGATAGCATGGCCTAACTCATGAACAACAATACCTTTAGCTTCCGGATTGGAAAGATTCATCGTGGCACCGCTAACATAACCTACCGTACAATTATTTACACTGCCAGGCTGTATCGTCAGGTAGTAGCCGGAAGTTACGGCTTCAAATATAATCCCCGATTTTGCAGTCCAGTCGGCCATGGCGGTTAATATAGTATTGGTCTGCGCAGTGGTAAATCCGGCCGCAAACCGATAGGAAACTTTATGGTTTGGCCACTTGTATGCCCCGGCTGGTCCGTGTCCTTCAGTTGTCACTTCCGGCAGTTTTGTAGTGATTTGTTCATCCGGAATGACCATATCGCCGTTGAAGATATTTTTACCGTCAATTCGTTCATAACTGATCAACGATCCCAAATAATAGCCCTGTCTTATTTCCGAAGCTTTTTTTTCTACCGAAACATTTAATTCATCGTTACTCGTTTTTTTACAGGCCTGAGCAAGTAACAGCGATCCCGCCAATAACAGCATAGATAGTTTTGTGTTTTTCATAATATTGATTTTGTAGATTTAATACTAACTTAATGTATTTATTCAATATTATAAAATATTTTTTTTAACGACATCGTTTAGTTCTCAGCTGATTTTTGGTAAAATGAACGGACTGCAGCTGTAATCTCAAACCATATATGTCCCTGCCAAATCATGAAGATGTCCTGGCAAGCTGAACATAACGATACCCGCAAATTTATGCTTTGGCCAGCGCTAAACCTGTTATGTTGAAACAGGCTCGTTTTTTATTTCTGACCTATAGTTATCCAATTTACCAAAATCCCTTACACAGCAATGTGTGTGATTTTACTCATCATGATACCCAGCTATACAAGATTTGGTATTCACGTAATCCAAACATTATTCGAATAATAGCAGCACAGCAATCTTAAAATTTATACAGGCTTTACCAGAAATGGGAGAATAGCCCGGATTACTTACTTTACAGTCTGCACAAAAGTTTTACGCATAAGCAACCATGTACAACCTGTGTTGCTTTGCGCTGAAATAGTCCAAATCTGAATATTCATACCTGAATTACATCCTTTTTAAACCAATTTACCCCTTTGCTGTTATAATAGATATGAATCTGCAGCATCGAAATCAATACGCTACCCAATTTCCCCTCTTCAATGGTTAATATTTCCAGTAGCCAGGATTTAGTCCGCAGCATCTGGAGACCTCATCTCTTGATTATATTCTTCGGAATCTTAAAATTGTTGATCCATTTAATTGCCTTAAAAGGATATGGCTATCATGCTGATGAAATTTATTACGTTGAACTCGGAAAGGAATGGCAATGGGGTTTCCCTGATATATCACCATTTGTAACCTGGATCGCGCATGTATCCAATCTGCTTTTCGGTTCATCTTTAACCGGCTACCGAATCCTGCCTTGCCTTTTCTCCGCTGCAACCGTCGTAATCACGGGCTATATGACTTACTTCCTGGGCGGAAAACGTTTGGCCATCACCATCGCTTGCTCCGCAATCATTTGTTCGCCGGCATTTTTAGCAACTTCCTATCTCCTGCAACCGGCTGTATTTGATGAGTTCTTCTGGGCCCTCCTATCCTTCGCCCTCATCGCCTACCATAAAAGCCGTAAAACTCCTTTCTTATGGCTTATGGCAGTGGCATTGGCATTCGGCATACTAAACAAGTACAGCATCCTGTTATTGGTCTTTTCAGCACTCACTGCCTGGTTAATTTGCGGGCAGCGAACCCATGTTCCCCACTGGAAAAAGCTATTGCCACCTGCCCTTGTTTTCCTGTTGATTTTAGCACCACATATCGCCTGGCAAATAGAACAAGGCTTTCCTATTTTTAAATTCACAGCCGAAGTAGCGAAGACGAACTTTGACGTTGACCTCAGCGATTACCTGCTGCAACTGTTTTTCTTTCACGGCGCATCGGTAGCGGTATGGTCTGCAGGCCTGATTTTTCTGATCACCAACCCTAAAAGCAAAGAATACTTATTTCTGGGCATCGCATCTTTAATGGTAATTGCAGTACTATCCGTATTAAAGGGCAAGCTCTATTACGGACTGGGACTCTTCCCCCTGCTATTTGCTAACGGTGGATATTGCTGGGAGCGCATGTTAAATCACTTTAAAACCGCTTATCAAGTCACGTTTACCGGTATGCTTTATGTTTTTGCACTGCTCAGCCTTCCGGTAGTTATTCCTATATTTTCTGTTAACGGTAATCAATTTTACCTGTCTGAAATGGTCAGGCTAACCGGTTTTTCCCGACCGCTTCGTTATGAGGATGGCTCTTATGGTAAAATGCCACAGTTTTTTGCCGACATGACAGATTGGGAACACCTGACCACCAGAGTAGCAGCAGTTAGCCGGCAACCGGGTACATTCGGCAAAGCCAGCGTAATTTTAACTAATGATTATGCCATCGCCGGCGCCTTAAAACACTATGGTAATGCAGCGCTTCCCCTGGTAATATCGGCAAAAAACAGCTTTCTAAACCAGTCGCCAAAAAACCTGGACCAGCACACCATCATTTACCTCACTAAATCAACCGGGCTCGACATTCTGCTTATTGCAGATCAGGTAATCCTTATGGATACCATATACTCAAAAAATTCGCATATCAACGGAATACGGATTTACAGGCTATCGTTTCCCAGCAAGGCGTTCAAACAACAATACGCCAGAGATCGGCTGATGTTCGTAAAAAGCTGAGGGGCAGCACCAGCCTCTTACTTTATTTCACCGTTCCATCCAGTCTGCCGTGATGCAGCTGCATCTTACTTTTAGGTTCGAACAAATGAGGATGATACCTGTTGCCATAAAGGCTAACCATTCTTTTTACATTTGGTACCAATACAAAAAAAGCCATCAATTTAATTTTGACGGCTTTTATCTTTAAAAAATTCAATCGCTTAAGCGTGGGCATCACGCAATGCTTTGATTGCATCATGGCTGGTATTAATGCCTTCCTGCTGTTTTAACAATACCGATCTAACATTTTCTCCAAGCTCATTTTCTGCAAGTGCATCACGGTATGCTTTTTTAATCGCATCTTCACCGCGTTCACACTCCGCCAGGATACTGTGTCTGTCATCACCACCAAAGGTTGCTTTAATATCAATCCATGCCCTGTGCAAAGTTCCTAAAATAGTATTTCCAGTGTCAGGAGTTTCAGCATTTCTGCCTACCAGCCCGGCCAGTTCTATCACGTTGTCGCGGCTATCAGATGATAGTTTTTCAAAAGTTGCCTTTAAATCAATGTTTTCCTCTTTTAAATCGGCTGCTGCTTTATCAAAACCATCTGCT
This sequence comes from Pedobacter suwonensis, assembly GCF_007833675.1. Taxonomy (NCBI): domain Bacteria; kingdom Pseudomonadati; phylum Bacteroidota; class Sphingobacteriia; order Sphingobacteriales; family Sphingobacteriaceae; genus Pedobacter; species Pedobacter suwonensis. The sequence continues at coordinate 618,813 of NZ_CP031708.1, forward strand.
CTATCATTGTTGATCTGAATAAGGTCGTTTAAGATTTCAACTGTTTTTTCTGTATTTTCCATAGTTAAATATAATTTCTAAATACAACAGGGTGCGCATAAATATGTTTGGATCAAACGAAATAAATCTTAAAACCTATAAGTATTTTGCTTCAGCCCGTTCCTGATTATTGCATCAAACGCCTATCGTATATAGCTAAACAAGTTCAAACCAGTAGGGAGCGCCAGAACCAGCCTTCCGGTGTAAACCAGTTACCATCCATTCCGCTCAATAAATGTGGCAGGAAAGCGCAGAAGATGCCAAATGGCATATCAGAAAGCCCTCACATGAAGTCTGGTTTAACAGCAAAAAATATATTTTTTTAAACTTTTTAGCTTTCTATTCGTCTGTTTTATATGATAGAAACACAAGAAACCTTTAATTTCACCACAATGCCCTTTATCAGTGGCATTTTAGCGCTAATTTTCGGGGCATTTATTTTCATCTTCGCCATCTGGCGAAAAAACAAACGCAGAAAACTAACCGGAATCAACGGGTTTACCTGCGCAGACAGGATGGTAAACACCAAGAGTACAGAAAAACTATTGCAGTTTTTAGCCCTTGTGCTGCTGATCTCAGGTTTTATGCTCATTACCTTCGAAGCGATGAGGATTGAAGACAAGGTGATGACCGAAGAGACGACCAGCTAAAAAGACGCAACTGCTGAGTCAGGATTCTACCCACATCCTCTGGCTGGTTCTGCAGCGGAAATACAAAAGTACTTACAGCGTCATGATTTCGCTATCAGCTTGCTTAGCTCCGCTAAAAAGGCTATATTACCATTATTGTCCAGATTAACTGCTCCGTTAACAGAATTTTTCACTAAAACTTTTCAAATTTGGCATTAAAAAAAGCAGGATTTTACAGGGGGCCACGCTTGCCCTTCAGAAAAAAAGAAGCAGAACATAAAATAAATGAGCTGATTACCGCACCAGAGGTGCGTTTAACGGGCGACAATGTTGAAACCAACATTTACCCGCTCACACAGGCACTCCAAATGGCTAAAGAACTGGATCTGGATCTGGTTGAAATCTCACCGAAAGCCATCCCACCCGTTTGCCGGATCATCGACTACAGTAAATTTCTTTACGAACAGAAAAAGAAACAAAAGGAGATTAAAAGTAAAGCCAAACAGACCATCATCAAAGATATCCGTTTCGGCCCGAATACTGACGATCACGATTTTCAATTTAAACTTAAACACGCCGTTTCCTTTCTCGAAAGTGGCGAAAAAGTACGTGCCTTTGTTCACTTTAAAGGCCGTTCAATTGTATATAAAGACCAGGGCGAAATTTTATTGCTGCGATTTGCGCAAGGCCTGGAAGAAGTAGGCAAGGTTGAACTATTGCCAAAACTCGAAGGTAAAAGGATGTTTCTTACCCTGGCCCCCAAAACGGCGAAAAAATAAAGTCGCAATCTGAATTTTCAGGATTTAATTGCCCGGCAACCTGCCAGCAGCGGTTATCTTGAACCAGACGGCTATTTATAGCTAAGCCTGGCCAGCCGCTGCAATGGCCTGTTCCGGGCTTAAAACAATCAGCTTATCGCTTTTGTAAACCGCCTTCACCAATAGTCGGCTGCTATAGAATAGCATGCAAACCATCATTCTGATGCTGCCGGTAAATAATGGGCTGAAGATGTTAGATTAAACCGTTAGCGGTACATCCGTTACCATCTTTTCATTGAGCAGTAAATTGTTCAGGCAGGGCGGTTTGGTTCCTGCCTGATTTAAAGAAAGGTTACTTACGTATAAAATCAATCAGATCTGCATTCAACCGGTCTTTTGCAGTAATAAAAAGGCCATGCGGCTCGCCCTCATAAACCAGATATTCTGCATGAGGCAAAAGCCTAGCAGCCTGCTCGCCGGTGGCTTTAATTGGCACGGTCTGGTCTTCATCTCCATGGATGATCAGTGTAGGTACCTGTATCGACGACATTTCGGCCCTCAAATCTGTAGAAGAAAATGCTGCTGCCGAAGACAGGGTCGACTTTAAGGTGGCCTGCATTGCAATGTTCAGGTCAGTGGCCAGCCTTTCGCTGCTTACTGGTTTATTAAGTAGTCCCTGCCCATAAAACTGTTTGGAAAAAGTGCCTAAAAAGCCGGGGCGGTCATCAATAAGCCCTGCTGTAATCTCATCTATTTTCTCCTGCGGCACGCCATCCGGATTGTCGGGCGTTTGTAGCATAAAGGGCGCGATAGAACTGATTAAAATGGCTTTCGAAATGCCTTTACCACCATGTTTGCTAAAGTAGCGCACCACTTCTCCGCCACCCATTGAAAATCCGGCCAGTACCGCGTTTTCCAGGCCAAGCTCATCAACCAGTGCCTTTAAATCATCAGCCAGTGTATCATAATCGTAACCCGTTAGTGGTTTGTCTGATTTACCAAAGCCTCTTCTGTCATAGCTGATTACCCTGAATCCGGCATCGGTAAGCGCGGTAGACTGATAGTCCCACATCTGGTGATCGAGTGGCCAGCCGTGGATCAGGATTACCGGTGTACCCGTACCCAGATCTTGATAGTGCAGGTTAATTTCTTCGCCATTTGCGGATGTTGTTTTTACGAATTTCATAGGTTTTTAATTTTATTGATTTTTTAAAGCATACAGATGGAGAACAGCCGCTGGCAGGCAATGTTTTTAATTTTCAATCCACCCCTCCTAAATTCACAAAACCAGTGGTTGTTGCAAACTCCGCTCGTGTATATTTTCAGGCGATCAAGAAAGATCAGCTACAGTTTTTTAAATTCTATTTCCATTGTTTCCCTTCTAATCGTGCCCTCCTGGTCATCTGACAACTTGCGTTCCAGAAACAGTTTCATATTGCTTTGATCAACAACGTTCACATTGAAATCATAATCCGTGTCAATAATCAGTTTTGATTTACCGTTCGCATCAATAGCTACCTGGTAAGCAAATGTCCTTTCCCTGCCGCCGTCATTCTGGTAAAGGATATCATTATCCCTGAAATCCCAAACCGGAGCAGGTTTAGTTCCTGATAAATCTTCCTGGTTAATCACCTGGCCATTGGCGCCGTAGTAGGTAATTAAGCCTTTAGATAATTCCCATTTACCCAACACTTTGCGCTTTAGCGTGGCGGCAGTTTCCGGCTGCTCCTCCCCTGCACCATTTTTCTTACAAGATGAAACCATCAATGCCGTGCTAAGCAGCAGGGTTAAAAAAAGCAATGTTTTCTGTATCTCTTTTTTCATAAATTATTTTTAACCACTAACATCCATTTCTATAAAATGTTTGTCACAACGGTTACGCAATGCATTGAATCAGTTAAAAGGTCATGCGCTGGAACTGCAATCAACTAATTCAAATTTTACCTTCTGAAAACGATTTTGGATATTATCATGTTGCATAATAAGTGCAGGAAATCATTGGGTAAAAAATGGTTTAATTGCGGTATTTTTTTCTACTGGTATTCCGGTATTTTTCAGTATTAAGGGAAGATACCGGTGTGGATTTGTAACGATGTTTAACTTTTACAGCTAAATTCGCTACAGCATTTTTGGTCAAATCGGGAAATTAAATCCCTTTTTACACCACAAAGGCAATTTTGTAAGTTGACATTTTACCCTTAACTAAAATTCATGTACCGATGAAAAAAATTGGATTTTTATTCGCACTGGCCGCTATTGTTATTTCCTGTAAACAAAAGCCGAAAGAAAATAATGTACAGGCTGCTCAACAGGAGGAACAAGCAGCCCGGCAACAGGTTAAACCAGACACTACACCAGCATTTAGCTTCGAAACCATACCTTATACCAGGGCCGATCTCGGCGTATTTCCGTTTTTCACTTTGCCCAAAGGACTAGCAGAAATGAACAAACCCCTGCTGAATGATTTCGACATTTGCTTCTTCCCCATTAACGGGGTGATGAAAGGCTTTGAAGGCAAATTATACAAGGCTAACATCATCGGTCAGGAGGGAACAAAATTCTCTCAGCACTATTTTGAAAGCAGCGTAGATAATTACCTTAAATCCGTTGGCGCCGTTAAAGTTTACTCCGGAACCATTACAAGTGAGGAATATGAACGTTACCATAAACAAGATCCGAATAAAGGTGACGAAGGAGACATTGGCTATGATGGAGACCAAATTAATGTTTATGCCATCCGAAGTAAAGAACAAGGGAATATCCTGGTGCAGTATTCAGCTACAAATCTTGGCGCAAAGCTGAATATCCTGCAACAAAAAGCACTTACCCAAACCATTGGCAAAATCACCGCTGACTCGATTATAAAGGATCTTGCTCACCGTGGAAAGTCTATTCTGTATATTCATTTCGATACCGATCAATCCGGCATCACAACTGCTGGTGCAGAAACCGTAAATCAAATTGCCGAAGCCCTAAACAAAGATCAAAACCTGAAAATCAGCATCGAAGGGCATACTGATAATACTGGTGAGGCCGCCCACAACAAAAAACTGTCGGCTGATCGGGCCAATGCCGTATTGGCCGCGCTGGTAAAGCTTCATATCGCAAAGTCGCGCCTCTCGGCCAGGGGCTTCGGGGCTGAGCGCCCTCTGGTGGCCAATGATTCTGAAGAGAACAAGGCAAAAAATCGAAGGGTTGAGTTGGTTAAAGTCAACTAACAGGGAAATTTAATGGGCCTGAATCTGAGCCAGTACACTTTCCCGATCAATCATGTCCGGATCCGGTATTTCAATCCGTAAAGGAAAATCATACTACTGATCGGCGCTGCAGGCTGTTTAAACCGGGCTATGATTTCCGTACACACCAGGTGGTCATGGCCCTGCTGTTTTGTACGTTGGTTGTTTTAATCGGTTCGTGAAGTTGCCCGCCAAGGTTTTTCGTAAGCCTCACCAGCATCTCCTGGTTAACAAGAAAGCGTTCTGATCCGTCAGGAAGCATATACCTGCCATTCCCGATAAAACGGACCAGTGATTCGATACCGATCTCTGAAGCCAGGCGGCAGAAAAAATACCCGCCTGGTTTAAGTACACGCCACATGGAAGTTAACATTGCTTCAAAATGTTCCTGGTTCATGGCAAAGTGCAGTACGGCCGAACTGATCACCAGATCAAAACTTTCATTTTCAAAAGGCAATTGTTCTACAGGAGCAATGCTAAAGTTTTCTTCCGGATTGATGTGAGGAAAAACACTTGCCGCTATTTTAAGCTGTATTATCGCTTCAGGATCCCGATCTACTCCATAAACCTGTGCACCACTTTTTAAAAAGTACAGCAGGTTTCGCCCTGTTCCGCATCCGGCATCCAAAACGGTTTTGCACTCATTGTAAGTACCTTTTAGTAGCTGATCGAATAAATAAATATCAATATCTCCGAAAGTTTCCTGTATCTGCTCGCTTTTCATCTCTGCCGCAAATATAACGACAAATTGCCGGGATGGCATTACAATTTATAATTTCTACCAATGCGGCGAAAAACATGAAAGATTCTTAATCCGGCGCCATTGGTGTTGCTATAGATTTAAGTTTGTGCATTAACGATATGCTAAAATACCGAACAATTTCGCCTCCTGTATTTACCCACCCCGGTTATTCCCAGGTTTCCCATTCACCCTGCTGCACATCGTATTTTGCATATTCACCAGAGTCTGTAAATTCCGAAACGGTAATGCCGACTTCGAAAATCGAATCTTTATTCCAGCCCGCGGTAAAGTAAACCGCTGCTTTGGTTAATAAAGCCGTTCCGTAATCTTCGTCCGGATGATTAAAATGCAATCCATAACTGTTTTCATCCGATAGCATATAGCCATAGCTCAATAATCTTTCTTTCAACGCTTCAAACTGCGCTGCTGTAAAGGGAACCAGATTTTCAGTGTTTTCAAAAAAGCCTTCATCAGGTATGGCCTGCTGTTTTGCTTTGGTTTCAATCCGGTAAAGGGAAATATCGTAACTCATACTGCCTAATGTTAAATGGGTTTAACCAATAATGACCTATAGATTTAATTATTTTTCTGTTCATCTGTAACATTTAATCAACTGAATTGTTAGTTACCATTGCCGGAAAAAGTGTTATTTCAAAAGAATCATTTCAATATCATGATCAACAAAACATTGAAGTTATTTTTTATCAAATCGATTATCGTGCTGGGCTTCATACACCTCGCCTATTTTATTTACGGTTATTTTAGGTTTGTGGGGATCGGTAAGATCTACATTTACACGGAATTTTACCGTTTCAAGTTTTACGATGATGTATCCATTTCTCACTTTTTTATCAGCGGTTTATTTTTATTGACTGTGCTCATTCTGCTGATCCGGAATCATGCCAGAGAAAGGTATAGCGGACTAAATCTGATCAAAATCGGGGCTATACTGCTGTTCATCGTGTTTTTATCCTTAAGCTTCTTCATGAATTATAACTTTGGCATGAACGCTAAACTTAAACAGGAGTTACCGGCAAAAACTTTCAATGCAGATAAAAGGCTGTTAAACGTCTTAAATCCCTTTTTATACCCTGGCTCGCACTACAATTCAGAAACCTTGTTCAATGTAACCAATATTTTGTATCCTAAGCCCTACCCGGTAATGGAAGTGAGGGATACTGTTTTTTATGATCCGGCAAACAAAGCATATTACAGCCTGGAATCGGCCTACTACAGCATCGATACTTTGAAAATGCTTACCTCAGCTTACAATAAACTAAAAAGCGCCACCAACATTCCCGTTGAGTTGCCGGGTCTCGATCAGCAGGGATTCCAGAAAAGAATCCTATCCAAAACCGTGCGCAAGGATAGTACCGAAATCGTATTCAGAGGGGCTGCAGTCAACCCGAGGTTTGACGACAGCATCTGTGTCTTTCTCGAAAACAAAACATTAATCAGCCCGGTTGAGGTAGAAGGTATTGCAATACAGCAGCGGCAAAGCGCCATAAACCGCTACCAGCTCCTTTATCAATTACCACAGGATTCTTTACTTCATGCTTTTCAAAAACTAGACTTGTTGTTAAAAAGATATCAGGTCGAATCTTCCATCAATCCGGTAACACTTACCCGGGATGTATTCCGTTTCAGGGATGGAGATCGGGAACAGCTATACCAGATCAGGAACAATTTTAACCGAAACGCACTGGTTGAGAAAGTCAAAATTTTAAACCGGCTGTTTTACCAGCCTCAGTTTTTTCATCCTGCTATCCGGCCAGGCTTTTTGGATTTGCCGTGTTTGTGCTTACAATTTATTTACGAAAGCCAAAACCCGGCGCGGTAAAACCGTAAAACCTGCTGCCGTTTATTGATAGGAGAAACAGGATCGCTATTCACCTAGTACTGCAGCATATCTTTACTTCGTATTCAGTTTTAATCCATAATTTAGCCCCTTAAATCTGCTTCGCGCACGATTTATACCGAATGCCAGCAAAAATATGGAGAAAAGCCTGCTCAAAACCACCATCCTAAAACCCGAGAACCCGGTATTAAAGCAATATGTAGAATATTTTTTATTCCTCCGTAAAAAAGATCAGCTACCTGTTCAGTATACTACTTTTCCCAATAACAATTTGTGCCTGGCCATTTACCGGCACAACCAGGTCAACCACCAGCGTCACGAAAAACTGAACCATTGTGTTATCCGGGCAGGCCGGGAGGAATTTACCAGCCGCATCTATGGCTTTCATCACATGCCTTTCCGGGTAGATATCCAACAGGAACTGGATCAGATCTGTGTGATTTTCCATCCAGCTGCCTTAAAAGCCTTTACCCGGCTCAACTTTGATGAAATTGACCATGCCGGCCAGGTATTTGAACAACTTTTTCAACCCAAAGAGCCCTATTTTCTTGAACAGCTGTTCGGCGAAACCGATCCTGCCAGGCAAGCCGGTCGGCTTGAAGCTTTGTTATTGCATCAGCTGGAAGAACACCGCATTGCAAAAATCAGCGAAGCCCTTTACCATTTGTCGCTTGCGCAGCCACATCGCCAAAATATAAGTGTAGAAATGCTCTGTCAAAAACTTGGAGTCAGCGATACCACACTCTTCAGGCTTTTTAAAACCGGTTTGGGTCAAAACCCACAGAAATACCTCAAAATCATTAGGTTCAGGCAAGCATTACACGACCTGACCACTACACCAAATCCGCTTACAACGGTTGCGCTACGCCACCATTACTATGATCAGGCGCATTTTATAAGAGATTTTAAAACTTTTACCGGTTATTCGCCCAAGAAACTGCTGAATATGGTATCTGTACAGCAACAATCCCTTACCTGGATTTACCAGGAAAAGCAAGGTGAATGATTTTTACAATTTCTTTTGCCACTAATGCTTTTCCTTTGTGGAAAATCATCTGATATGCGATACCTGTTCATCCTGCTGGCCTTTTGTCTGGCTACTTCCTGTGCTTTAAAACAAAAGCAATACCCAAACCCCGCTCCATCTTCTGATGCTTTACCGCAGTTAACGGAGCAGCAAATGCGCGCCGAGCACGATACGCTGGTTTCCTATATCAGACAGGTAAGTCCGGTCATCTATTTTAACAAAGAAGTAAGGGGAATCGATTTCAGCCGGCACGCCGCCCGCTTAAGAAAACAGATCGGTCCAAAAACCACTATGGAAGCGTATTTACATATCATTAAAAAGACACTTAATGCCGCACAAGACGGGCATACAAGTCAGCTGAATACGGTCCTGCTGGATATTGCAAAGAAATACTGGATCCCGGGCGGCCTTGTATCCTTTGATAGTGCATCCACTCAAAATATGTATAAGTACGTCAAATACCTCAAAGAAAGTTTTTATTCAAAGGCAGATCTTAACCTGATCTACACTTCAGGATCGTACTATAATTTAATGCCGTTCAGCTACAAAGGTAAAGCCTACCCTGCCGGCATGGAACTGATTCGCTGCAATGGCAAAAATATCCATGAGTTTGTGTCCACCCTTACCCAACTTTATGCTCCGTTGCGCTGGGATAGGGTAAATAACCGGGTTTATGACGAAAATTTCTACTGGCCGGCCGAAATCTATAAGCAGGATACTTTAAGAATGACTTTTGTGGATAAGCAATGCAGGCGGCATCAGCTGAACATCCACAAAAACGACTCCGTAACCTACCTGGCCAAAAAGCTAAACCACTATGGTTATTTCAGCCAGACCGATACGGTGGTAACCCATTACTTTGAACAGGAAGGTATATTTTATGCCAAACTCCCGGCCATGCGCACGGAACTGGGCGATATGATTAAACGGCGCATGGAGGCTATTTTTGCCCGGCACCCTGTAAACAGCGTGGTCATCGATATCAGGGGCAACGGCGGCGGCTCAGACCAAACCTATAATATTTTTTTAAAGAAACTGCTGAGCGATACCTTGAAGAAGGACGTTGTGGTCGGCCGGAACTTCAGTTCCGAAACCCGGAAAAAATATCACCTCAACCGCGATTCCGTCATCAACAGCAATAACAAAACCTTTAATCCCGGCGTACCTCAATTCAAATCGCAGGAAATGTATTTCATCAAACAATCTTTTAATTTTGTAACGCCAGATCTTGCCAGGTTTCCCTTTAACGGAAAGATTTATATCCTCCAGGATAAATTTATTTACTCTTCGGCCAGTAATCTTTCCAGTTTGGCGCAAAATGCCAAACAATTGATCAGCATTGGCGAAACACCAGATCTGTTGGGCGGACTGCAGGCCGATGTACTCATCAAAATGCTGCCCTACAGCAAATTTATTTTCAGGGTAGAACCGCAGGTCGATTTTACCGGCATCAAAAAGCTTGAGGATGTTTTCCAGAACCATGTAGAATACCCGGTATCCTATCCCATTGAAAATCTGCATCTAAGAACAATAAGCAAAGATATATTCGGGAAAAACTTTTTGTTAAAAAACGATCCCATGTTCAGAAAGGTACTGGAATTAGAACAAATTGCCTTAGCTAACTGATCGCTTTATAAATGATGAATTTCCAACCTGTTTATCAGCTATTTATAGATGATTTGAATTAAAGAACCGGTTACCAGGTCATAAATCACCTGATGAAGTAAATTAAACCTCCTCAACCATCCGCTTGCCCTCACCCTCGTACGATGGTCCGGTTTTATTTCCGGGCCGGCCTGAAAAAATTAAGCCTCATTCCATGTTAATGGGGTGTATCCTGATCAGGCTTTTTTTAACGCCTTTAAACTAAGTAATCCAATTCAAGCTCTAATCGGTTTTGATCAGCGAGATGGCCCCTAATCAACAGTGTTTAGTTTGCTGCTTTTCGGGAGCTTAGCCAAACGAGTCGATTTCGGGATTGATATTGATATACATTAGTCCACCAGCTTGCCCCACCCCTACAGGCGGTAATAAACCGTTTATTTTTCTGATCTAAGGTTACATCACAAAATCCGGTACATTTAGCGCGCGGATCCTGAGGTTCAGCAAGTCGCTCAAAACGCTTTGATACGGGGTTGTACAAATAAATGGTAAAAGTGCGGTATACCCCCATCCCGGCATCCGGAATGGAAAATGCCACATCGTCATAACCGTCAAAATTATAATCGGCTATAGTTCCTTTACGTTGTGGGTCCGGACTGTCAAAACCGGGTAACCGTGCTGTTTTTGTAAGTTTACCCGGATAGCGGAACGTTAACCGGTCATCCATCCCTTTCGAAAAAGATATGAGCGCTCCATGCAACAGGTAACCTGCCTTTTCCGCATCCGCTTCCGGGTTCTTCACCTGCTCCAGTTTAAATCGCTTTTGGTCTTTGTTGCGTATGTACCATGCAGCTGAAACTTGATTGGCCTGCTCACTTAACTGGTAGGTTCCGGTCACTTTTCCGTCCAATACTTCATCCCAAACATAAGTAAGCTGTACTGCCGGGGCTTCTCCCTGTGTCTTCCGGCTTTTTAGCCGAAGGGGAATTACGCCCTGCTGCCCAAGGTATTTTACATAAGCACCCTTTCCGCCCGTACCATAATAAATGTTCATCAAAAAGGGCTTGGCTTCCGCGCCCGATTTAAGCAAAAAAGGCTGGGCCTTAACACCAACGCTCGTCAGGACCAAAGCCATTATCAGTTTTAATGTTTTTATCCTCATCAACATAAGCTAATTGTTATCACCATATTGATCACGTTTGTAACCTCTTGTAATAAGGGAATTGCAGGCATTTTATTTGTACATAGGATAGATATCAAAATCAAATTGTATCGGTCAGGTTTAACGTTTTGTCACCCAATTCACGTCAGTATCATTTTCTGCCAAATAATCAAATGTGGCAAAACAGTTCCCCTTTCGGGTACGCACCGTTCCTTTAAAAGCGTAGGGGCAGTTACCTGCAGATTTCCAAAAGCGCGCTGCCGACTGTGCAAAAAGCAATAAATCGGTGCCGTCCCGCACAATGAATGTCATGTCCCGGTCGCCTTCATTGCGCGCAGGGATGCTTTCCAGAAAATGATGCCGGTAATAGTGGTTACCCGGTGCCCATGTTTGTTCAGGGTATAGGGTATGAGTGGTAAGGGCCATTAAGCTAAATTTATCCATAACTGCATTGTTATGCTGTTTGCTAACTTTAACATCCAAACGGCACAAAAAGTTTATCAAAAGGCGTCAGGCTTTTCATTTAAACAAACAATCCTGTACACCTTTTTGTTCAGCTGTTGTTTTAAGGCCATACCATCGCCCGTTTACATTTACAACTAAAAAAAAGTAAAATGCATTGATGCCTGAGGGCGTTTCCTTGATTCATTACCCGATCATACATGAGCAATCCCTTAATTGTAACCCTAAAAATGGATGAAAAAAGCCAGGCATTTTTTGATGTCAAACGCAGGGCTTATTTTCCGCCGGAACGGAATTTTCTGGAGGCACACCTGATGGTATTTCACTATCTGCCCAACACCGAAGAAACCAGATCCTTTCTTAAAGCCTTCCGCTTTCCCCGTTTCGTAGCCAAAGCAACGGGGCTGATGACACTGGGGCGCGGGGTGGCCTACCGGGTGGAATGTGCTGAAATAAAACAGTTGCACCAGCTACTCGCCAAACACTTTTACGCGACGCTCAGCGCGCAGGACCGGCAGGGTTACCGGCCACATGTGACCATCCAGAATAAGGTAAACCCTGAAACGGCCAGGCTCCTGTTTGATGCGCTGAAGAGCAATTTCGAAAGTTTTAACGTGGGCATTGAGGCCATTCAGGTTTTTTCTTACCTGGGCGGGCCCTGGCAACATGAATTTGATGTGGATTTAATATAGTTTATTGCTCCTGAGGTCATCAAAAAATTCATTGCCCTTATCCAATGTTCAGCAAAGCAATTGCTGGTAGGGATAGGGTAAATCTAGCCTCCGACAATCGTCAGCTTAAATTTTTCGCGCAGGATAGCGGCCACCCTGCCCTCTGGATTCATCTGTTGCACCTTTGATGGCTTTACCTTGCGGTAGGTAATGGACAGTCTTCGCCCCCGGTGTCTGATCATGCCATTTATCAGGTCTTTTTTTCTTGGCGGAATGCCATGGTTCCATTTTTTACGGGCATCATCCTGCATGATGTACAGCGATCGTGCTGGTATTTCGATATCAACCACCTCCCCGTCTTTTACCTTGGTAAAGCGCATCATGCAGCCGCTTGCCAGGTTGAGGCCACAGATCTGGTTTTCATAATAATTGCGGTCTTTATGGGGCCTGATGCCTTCACCCGGCTGGTATTCGTTAATGATCACCTGATCGGGGGCATGCTCCAGATTTTTTTCGGTAAATATTTTCCGCGCAACTTCGCTAATGGCGGGCGGGATGGGCAGCGGAATGCCAATAAGCGCGTAGGGTGATTCCAGCTCATTGCGGAAACCATAGTACTGCAGCCGCCTGGCGTAATCCACCATCCAGGGTTGCGCATCTATTTCAGCTATTAGTTGTTGTTCCAGCGCTTCGCTGATAAAATCAGGATAGATCAAAAATCCGGGTACCGGTGTTTCCATGTTTCTACAACAGTAAAAACAAGCTGGTGGTTTTAACCGGTCGGGATGGTTTTCACTCCTTTTCCATTAAAAACGAAAAACGCCTGTCCATTTCCCGACAAACGTTTTCCTGGTACCGATCAGGCTAAAAACCCTAAAATCCATTTTTAACCGGCATTCTGGTATACCACTTCGAAACTGCCGTACATGGCCATTTCTGCGCTGTGCGCAACTGAAAGTTTTAGCTTCAGCTTTTCAATCACTTCATTGGCATACACAATGCTTTTGTTCAGATCTTTTATTCCGCGAACCTCTATCCCCCTGGCCAGGCGTTTAAACTTGGATGGTTCAAATTTTTCAATGAATTTTTCAATATCAGATGTTTGTGTCATTTTACTCATAGTATGATGATTTTACCATAGCAAACCCGGGCAGTGAGGTTTTGTTTGCCTGCTGCATGGCATAAAGTATTAACAAATCATCAGGCAAAAAGCCATTAAACTGGCAATCAGTTTATTAAATCCTAAGAATCGTTAATAAGTTTCAAATTTTAAAAATAGAAGCTCAGGGCTGCTTTACCGGTTTCAAAACACAGTGTTCAGGTGCGTAGTATACGCTTTTGGTTGGATGGGTCACTGTCCACTGTAAACGCTGCCCCGGCAAAAAAGAAAGTTCAAAACTTCCTTTGTCTTTTGGCATACCAAAAAAGCTGTAAAATTTCCCGATCAGCTTTCCTTTTTGGATGGTGCCGGTCAGATTATAGATGACGTCTGGGTCACAATCCGTTTTCCCCCCACTTTGGGCAATGGCACAGTATTGTCCTTTTACCCGGTTCCCCTCCTGGTGTAAAGTCAGCGTAAACTGCGATTCGGGTACCCCCTGCTCGCCCATCACTACATATTTCCAGGTCCCTTCAAAACGGGGCGGCGCCGTTGCAGCGGTTAAAGGTTTAACAGCCTGATCAACAGGGTTTAAAGGATTAGTAACTGTACTAAAGGCGAAGAAGAGGTTTAAAAAAAGATTAACCATGAATGCGTGCTAAAAATATAAAGTTTTGCTTTACCATGCGATGGAAACGGCAAGCTCTTCGCTGATGCTGCACATGATGTTGCCTATCCGTAACCACCTCATTGTTATGCGATCTACCGCTTAACATCCCAATAGCAGAAAAGTTTTGGCAATCCTGTACAGCCATGAGGACAGCGGTTTAGCTTTATGGACGGCCAGTGCTAAAGTCGCATTCATTTAAGGAACAAATCGCAGAGCAGCGTCACCCCGGACACAGTAGAAAGACTTTTTCCTGCCATTTACCAGGCAAGGCTCAAGAAGATGTTAATGAGCGGGTTATGCAAAATTATTCAACAGATTTAGTCCACTTACAGATCCTCTTAAAAAAGCTTTACTTTAATAAATCTCTATAGGTTCTTCCAATGGGACGCCCTTTGCAACTTTTTAGCTGAACTGCCTGGGTGCTGATCGCAGCTATATCTTTCTTTAATACGATATTTGATTTCAATTGAAAGCCTGCCTGAATTCCAGAGGCGTCCGGCCGGTTTTGCTTTTAAACAGTCTGGTGAAGGACTGCGGATATTCGAATCCCATCCGGTAGGCGATTTCCGAGACCGAAACATCAGTGGTGGACAAAATCTCTTTTGCCGTTTCGATAAAACGGTGGTGAATGTGCTGCTGGGTATTAAGGCCTGTTAAGGAACGAAGCATATCACTCAGGTAACCGGCCGAGACATTTAACCGGTCGGCTACGTGCTGTACGGAAGGCAAACCGTTTTCCAACTGCGCTTCATCCCGGAAATAAAAATCCAGCACCTTCTCAAACTTTCCGATCAGGTGGTCATTCGCTGCCTTATCCGTCATAAACTGCCGCTTGTAATAGCGGCTGCAGTAATTGAGGAGCAGTTCGATCTGCGAGATCACCACCTCCTGGCTGAAATCATCGGTCCTTGCCTGGAGTTCCTCATCAATAATATCGAAGACCGAAAACAGGGTTCTTTTTTCTTTTTCCGAAACGTGCAGCGCTTCATCTGCCGCGTAAGAGAAAAACCCGTACTGCCTGATTTTCTTTGCCAGAGGATAGGAAAGGAAAAAATCGGGATGGAGTAAAATAAGGCATCCTTTTCCTTTATTGGCAACAGGTTTTTCAAAGCGCTGGCCGGGAGCGGTGAACACCAGTCCGCCCTCGCCAAAATCGTAATGGTGCTGGCCGTACCTGGCCCTCCCCATCGTATCCTTGTAGGCGATTTTATAAAAATCCAGCACCAGGTAATCCGGTAAGGCCTCATCGGGCAAGCTCATGTCTTCCAGCCGGATAAAACTCACCAGCGGGTGTTCGGGCTTCGGTAACCCGAACATTTTATGGAACTCGGACAGTGAACGGAAGTTATGCAGGTTGTGGGGTTTGCTTTTCATCTTTTAAAATTTAAAACCCGCAGCCGGAAGATGATTTCATTTCTGGGGTTGGTGTCTCAAAAATAGCGAATTAATTACCAGGGGGTCTCTCCGTTTTCAGGATTATATTCTTCACTGATGAATTTTCCGGAAGGCCCCTCCGCTCCGATCATGGCGTATCGGGCAATCCGTTTACCTCCCTGCGCTGCCGTTCCGGTACCGCGGTGGTTATTGAAATCCGTTGCCACGAAGCCCGGGCAAACGGCATTTACCCTGAAGGCGGTATCCCTGAGCTCATAGGCCAGGTTGATGGTATACATGTTCATGGCTGCCTTTGAAGCGGTATAAACAGCTGCCTTGTGGCTGTAATACATCCAGTCCGGATCAGAATGCAGTGTGAGGGAACAGCCGCTGGAGGAAACATTCACAATTCTGGGTGCCGCTGATTTCCGGAGAAGGTCCATAAATGCCTGGGTTACCCTGATCACGCCGTAAAGATTGGTATCCATCACCTTATCAAAAGCTTCAACCGGAGCTTCCAGGGCAGCCTGCGGCATCCCGCCGTTAATGCCTGCATTATTGATGAGCACATCCAGAACCTCCGTTTGCTTTCCGATCTCTGCTCTTGCTTCTTCCACCGAATTCAGGTCGGTGACATCCAACTGCACCGCTTTTATATTTTCAAAGCCCTCTTTCTGAAACTGCCGTACCGCCGATTCCCCGTTTTCCATATTCCGGCTTCCGATGAAGACAAAATAACCGTTCTCTAAAAGCTGTCTGGCGGTTTCAAGTCCTACACCTTTGTTGGCGCCTGTAATCAATGCTGTTTTCATAACCAATTATTTTATTTTTGTTAAATACCCCGGCGAATTCCTTGGCGAAATCCTTTAATTTCACCTGTCCGAATTCCGGCTGGTGTGCATAAAAATCTTCATATAAGCTGCCGTCTCCCTGGGCCTGCTGCATGGCCACCAGCCCTTTGACAATCCATTCGTTAATGCCGGCAGAAAGCATCTGATCCAGCAATTGTTCAGCGGGGATGATTTCCCACTTCAAATCCCTGCCAATGGATTGTCCCAGTGCGGCGGCAATTTCATCAGGAGACACCTCATCGCTGGCAATATAGTGGACCGTTCTTCCGCGGAAGGGCTTTTCCATCTCTTCTGCAATCGTGGCTGCAATATCATAGGGCGAAACCCATGGTTCCTTTCGTCCGCCGCCGTAGCTTTGAATGATTTTCCCCTGCAACTGTATCGTCGGCAGCCAACGGTAGATGTTGCTGAAGAATCCGACCGGACGCATGAACTTGATGAAAACCGCTTCCGGAAGCGTCTGTAAAATCTGCTCCACATGGTGATGAACCAGGAGGCTGCCGGTTCCGGCCGCCGAATGCGCCCCAATACTGCTTAAATGGATGACTTTTTTAATTCCTGAATCCTGAACGGCCTTAACGTACTGACGGGCAATTTTCTTAAATTCAGCCAAAAAATCGATCTCCTGATCAAAAACGCTTCCGATGCCTTCCCAGGCTTCCATCAGATATACGGCATCGGCCACTCTGAATGTCTCCTTTAAAAATTCCGCATCCTGAATGCTTCCGATGGCTGCACTGGCACCCAATTTCTTAATTTCAGCAGTTCTTTCTTCTTTGCTGCTGATTACCGTAACCTGGTGTCCGGCAGTTACCAGTAATGTAGTGAGTGGTTTTCCGATGTTCCCTAAAGAACCTGTTAATACGATTTTCATTGTTCTGATTTTATAAGGACAAAGTTGCATCAACCGGCGGCCACGGAGTAAACAGAATCGGGGAAATATTTAACCGAAACGGAAAGTTTAGCCGAAGTGCAGATGCAGGCTTATTCAGTTAAATTGAACCCAAAGTAGCATTCGGATCATAAGGCTGGAAGAGGGATACCGGATGCAGGAAGAAAATCATTAGCAATTTTGCCTTAATAACGAAAGAATCCAGGTAGTCTTCCGGAAAGGCAAATAACAGAAACCTTTTTTGGATATTTAAAACATGAAAAATTTATCAGCATATACCGGCCGGTTTAGAAATGTGGATCACGTTTCAACCTATCGCCCGCTGATGTTTTTCTCCATATCCTTCAACGCCCAATTCAATTCCAAATCTCTGGCAGCCAGCCCATCTTCAATCTGGTAAGTAATCTCAACATCCGGCATCAGACCTCTGCCGTCAATACGGGTAATGTCACCAAAAAAAGCGGGAAGCGTTCCATAACGGAGCAACAGCTTACTCGTAGGCAGGCTAAGGCTTTTGAGCGTCAAAGCCGTCCATACGTTTTTACTGCCACCTGTTTCTTCACCAACAAATGTTACATTTTTCAGGGCTTTTAAATTCGCAGCGAGTAAACTGCCTGTCGAAAAAGTACCACCGTCAATCAATACATATATTTTACCCTTAAATGTAAATGGATGAGGCGTGATCAACTCGAAGTATGAACATGAATTACAAAAGTTCATATCATAAAAAAAGAAGCTGCCTCAGTATGGAGACAGTTTTCTTTTTCTTGTTTACATAGAAATATTGCTATTTACGACATTGTGAGCACCCTCATAATACAAGTTGGTCGTCGTGTTGCCTTTGAAAATATTATTACTAATGATATTATAATCCCCCTGATTTTCTGAAAGGCCAACTTTCATGTCATACCCTCCATTAGGATCTTTAGGGGTAAGCGATCCTATTTGATTGCTTTGTATGCAGAATTCTTTGCAGCGCAACATAAAAATGCCTGTATCCTTACATTGCTCGATTTGATTATTGGTTATTGATCCCACTTCACAGTCGGCCATTTGCAATCCCATATAACCACTTGTATAAATGTCGTTTCCGTTAAAATCTATACGTGCGCAACTATTCAGGTAAACAGCACTTACCCCAACTGTTCTACCTGCAGAGAACCAATTACTTTTTATTCTGACTGAATAATAACCTACAACTGCCACAGCTTGCCCGCCTATGTTATCTATATCATTCGAGTCTACGATTAACACAGCAAAATGGTAATCAGGATCATTCGATTCAGCATAAATACCCTGAGCTGAAGGACGATCCGTATCACTACCACCAATGTAGTTGTTTTTGATAATGACGGTTGCAGCATTAATCAATCTTATAAAAGAATTACCTCCACATTTTTCCATGGTATTGTTCTCAATGACATTATGTGTGCCTTTGCTGATTACAATCTGTGATTCAACCATCCCGCTTATGAAACAATTGAATATGCTTACATTATTTGAATTGATACAATTAACCGCGTTGGTAAACCCACCAGTTATTCTTAAATTTTCAATAATAACACTATACCCGTGGTTATTGACTTTGATAGCACAGAAATTTGGATCAGCAACATATGTAGGAGAATAAAAAGAAAGTTCTTTCACTCTGCTAAATTCGCCCATTGTAAGTATTGGTTTATCTGTCTCAAAAGCCTGAAGTTCAGAGAGCGTACTTTCACCAAAAAACGCCTGGTTTCCCTGCAAAACCAGGCCTGATACCGCATATTTCCCTTCAGGAATAAATATATTTAATCCTGTTTTTATAGCATTTTGAAAATAAACTGAATCATTAGAACCATCACCTTTCGCCCCAAACCATTTCACGTTTAGTTCACCAGTGTACCGTCTTTTCCATCTGCCAACTGTAACTCCTGGAAATGCTGATTTGATTATTCTCCCTCCATCCACATCTTCATTTGCCGTGCTATCCCAAAAGAAGTCACCACCACCATGGTCACCTGGTGTATAATAGCCTAATACATGCACAAAACCGTTAACGGAAGGGTCAATGTTGTTCACTAACTGATAAATTGAATTAGCTGTCATAATATTTGATGTTTTTTGTAATCAAATATACTGATCTCCTTCAGTGGCCCGGATACAATACAAGGCTATTTTTTCCAGTAGAGGGTTAACCTGATCCGATAGGTACCGGCCCCAAATATCATGCTCAGCTCAGTGTGCACCGCATCAGTTTAACAAAGTGTTTTCTGGCTGAGGTAGCTTTGCCCTTCAAAAGGAACTGATTTGGGTTTTTCATCAGCCTGGTTAGGTTTGCCAAACGTTTGAATAAGCTGTTCCCTGATCCGGGCATATTCTGCCATACAGATTTCGGAATAACCAGAAAGCAGAAAAGGGATTAAACTTTAAAAAGTTTTTTTTAACCCGCTATTTCTTAACTTTATATCAAACTAAAAGACAACCTCATGAATCAGGCAGAAAACCAATCGGCAGCAAGAATCCAGTCGACATGCATTAATGAACAAGTTACAGACGCTGTTACGCAGGCTAATGTAAAAGTTGCAGCGGAAGCACCAGCAATCGCATTGGGAAATGTTTACAAGACGGCGGCAAATGCTACCGGGATTATATTTGAAAATGCCGTAAACGCCCAGCAACAGCAAAATATTTTCGGGCAGGCTACCACCGATCAAGGCATTGTACAGCTTTACAATATTGATACAGATGGTGATGCCATTGCTGTTTCAAAAATTTTAAAACCGTAAACCCGGGCCGAACCGCTATTTAAGCCTGGCGCAGAGAACATTTTAAAACTGATAGCCGGGCTTAGTCCTTAATTTTGTCATTTTAGCCAGTACTTTCGCATCAGCAGATTGAACTGGTTAAAAAATACGGGTACAGCAAGTAATTACGGGCCCTGGCTTGATGCCAATGCAGCACAGGCTTGGTCTATCCGCAATAACCAGGGCCTGATGTGGAATATATGGGGAACCCACACCCCGGAAAGCACACGTAATGCTTTTAAAACTACCTGTGGCGTTGCAATGGTTAACGGCATTTACTATATCGTTAATGATTAAGGCGTAATAAAATGCAGCGGCTACAGCCATTTACGGTGCAAAAGGCGCCAACGCTGTGATACTGATCGAAATCAAAAAAGCTTACAGGAAAAAGATCAGGTTGTCAAAATAAACACGGCCCGATAACCGGATAAGTACTCTTTTCCCATAAATGGTTACCATCCATGTGATGAAGCATCATTAAGCTATCAAACTGATTTGCAAGAATGGTATGATCATGAAATTCCAAATGATGTCCTCTTATTCCCATTTAAAAACATCAATGATATGAATAACAAACTGAATACTGATAAAACGGATCTTTTTATCATCACAGGCGGTCCGGGTGTAGGTAAAACTACATTGATTAATGGTTTAGCAAATAAAGGTTTTACAATTGCTACTGAATCTGCCCGGGCAATTATCAAAGATCAGGTTGATCACAACGGCGACGGTGTGCCGTGGAAAAATAAACAGCGGTATGCCGAATTGATGTTCAAAGAATCGCTAAAAGCTTATCATCAAATTGTTGATATGCATCCTGATAGAATTGCTTTTTTTGATCGTGGCCTGCCTGATACTTTGTGCTACATGAAAATGGAAAAGATACCCGTAACTGAAAAATGTTATGAAACGATAAAAGCTACGGTTTACAATAAAAAGGTTTTTATCCTGCCACCATGGGAAGAAATTTATGAAACCGATACGGAACGAAAGCAAAGCTGGGATGAAGCAGTTTTTACCTATGAGAAAATGAAAGAAACTTATACAGCATTGGGATATGACGTGGTTACTGTTCCAATTGGGAACGTTGAGCGTAGATGTGCTTTTATTTTAGCGCATGTTTAGCTAATGATAATAAGAATTGGTTTTTACCAGGCTAAACCCAAAATTTAATAAATTTCATGGCCTATCTTTTTTTTCGTTTTAGCCAAAGCAGTGCCCCGCTTATGGATAAGAAACCCGGTGTGAGGCCAAACAGCACATATATCCATTTTAAGATATCACCGCCAAAAGCACCCGCATGAAGTTCGTAAGCCATATGCTCAAGCCGTTCAGATAGCCCCTGCTCATCAATTACCTTTTTATCTTTCATTTCGCCGGTCTGCGCATCGAAGGTAATGCCGCTGGCCTTGCCCTTCAGCAGCACATTGCTGGTTTGGGGCATTTGGCCACGCAATAAAATGTCAGTACCTTTTACCGTTGGAATATTTACCGCAATTGGAACAAAGCCTGGAATAGTTTTACAGGCCAGGGCCACCAGGTGATCGATATTTGCAGGGACTTCATAGTTTGCCTGCTGCTTTGGAAGCACCCACATGGCAGGGCTGAAATACTCCCTAAGCATCCAGAAGCCGGTAAAAAACAGTATGATATTAAACAGCAATGCCCAAACGCCGATAATGCGGTGCAGGGAGGAGATGCCCGTTCGATAACTTTTAAAGTTCAGTCCTGCCCTGAAGCGCAAGGCTTTCCAGAAATGTTTGCGGTAAATTACCGTGCCTGTAATAAGCGATAGCAGCATCACCAGACCGAGTATCCCGCTGATCAGCATTCCCGGAATACCCAGTTGCAGGCTATAGTGAAGCGTATAAACCCAGCGCAGAAAGGATGGCGAAAACTGATCATAACCGCCTTCTCTGAGGATCTTTCCATTGTAGGGATTTACGAAAACATAATACAGGTAGTTATCAGATACTTTTTGCTGCCTTTTGTAAAGCATAAACTCATAACTGTCATACCTGTCTCTTGGAAAATCGTGCAGGACGAGTTTTTTAAGGTTTGGATGGCTATGCAGCACCATCCGGTAAAGCTCATCGGCAGGAAGCTTTTTTGCTGCGGGGACCAGACGGTGGAGCTCAGGATTGAAATAGCGCTCAAGCTCATGCCTGAAAACCAGCAGCGAACCGCTCATTCCATAAAGCAAAAAGAATATGCCTGCTGCAAGGCCTAGCCATCCGTGGAGCTTAAAGGATATCTTTGTTAAACGTTTCTTCCAATCCATCACTTTCCTAAATATTAAAATTTATAGCCAATATTTAACCTAAATTCCCTTGGTGGATAAGGTACATAGGCATAGGCGCCAATGGTTGCTGAAGATGGTGTAATCCAGGCGCTTCCGTAATTAAACCTGTTCAGGATATTGTTTACCATTCCGTTTACGCTGAAGTGGCCTTGCGACCAGCCTATGCCACCATCTAACCTGAACACCGGGGCAAGGGATAGTTTTTGAAGTTCATAGCGGCCTGCCCTACCCACCTGTAGCTGGTAGCCTGCTGATATGGATAAGCCCCGCACTTTCTCAACCGGCAACAGGTAATGCAGCCAGGTATTCTGGATATGCTTTACCGTAAAAGGCGTGGTGAGTCCCAGCCTGGCCGGATTTTCATCTTTCGAAATGTGACTGTCGGTATAGGCATAATTGATTACTGCATTAAGGCCTTTAACAATCTCCCCCTTAAGGTCAAACTCTATCCCTTTTGAGGTGGTTTGGCCGAGCTGCGTCTGGATATTGGTGGAAGGATCAGTCACTTTAACATTATCGCGGGTAATCCTGTAAATGGACACTGTTGTATTCCATTTTCCGCCCATCCAGTCTTTTTTAAGGCCTGCTTCCATATTTTCGCCCCTTAATGGCTTAAATGCTTCGCCGCTGGTTGTATTTACGCCGCTCTGCGGGGTAAAGGTCTGGTCATAGAGTGCATATACCGAAAAATCAGACCTCAGCGAATAGCTCAATCCCAATTTTGGCGTAAAGGCCGTATTGTTAGTCTCGCCCAAACTGGTTTTTGTCGGGCTTTTTTGTACGCCGGTTTTGCTAAAAGTTAGCCTTGCTCCCAAAGTCATCCTTAATTTATTTTCAAACAGCCCAAGTTCGTCCTGCACATAAGCAGCCTGATAAGAGATGGATTGTTGATCAGTCGCGATAGCTGATAATGAGCCCGCTCTCACGTTGGCATCAAAAGAAATGCCGTAAACGGGATGGTTGGCATCAAGCGGATAAAGGGTTTGGTTGGCGGTCGGATCACCAGATCCGGAATAGGAGATGAACTTTTTACGGTTAACATCTACCCCACCCAGCAACTGGTGGCGGACACTACCGGTAGAAAACTCACCACTGATGTAGGGCTGGATGGCCATTACACCGGTATTCAAGCGCTCGTAAGTTGCCCTGCGCATAATCAGGTTGGGCTGGGCCGCATTGTAACGCGAAACAAAGAAGTAAGTACCTTCCAGGTGGTCCCTGGCATAGGCAGTATTGATTGTCAAATGCCAGTTTTTGTTAAAAGAGTGGTGGTAGCTTAAAAAGCCATTGTGCTCGATGGATTTAAACGGCGCCTTATTCGGATC
Source organism: Pedobacter suwonensis (assembly GCF_007833675.1). NCBI lineage: Bacteria > Pseudomonadati > Bacteroidota > Sphingobacteriia > Sphingobacteriales > Sphingobacteriaceae > Pedobacter > Pedobacter suwonensis. The sequence continues at coordinate 642,298 of NZ_CP031708.1, forward strand.
GTTTATGGTAAAATCTGCCGGCAAACTTGCAAATCCATTGGGGGCGAAAACGGTAGCAAAATACTGCTGGTAACGCTGGTCCTGGAAAAGATACTCAGCAGAAATATAAGAATGATCGTTTATATTGTACCTGATGACCGGATTTACCACCACCTTATCATTGAAATTATACTTCTGGAAGGACCTGGACTTTTGCCCGGCAGCATTTAAACGGTACTGCCATTTTCCACTTTTATCAAGATTTCCATCCAAATCTGCGCTGAGGCGGTACAGGTTAAAGCTTCCCGTAGTAAAACTTACCTCACGGTTCCCGGTACCGGTAGGCTGCTTAGTGAGCACGTTATAAGATCCGGCAGGGTCGAATAAACCATTGATATAACTCGATGGACCTTTAATAAATTCTACGCGGCCAATAATGGCTGCATCTTCAGCGCTGGGCCCTGCATAGATCATGGATAGGTCCAGGCCGTTACGCATCGGGGTAATCTGCGCCCCGCGCATAAATACCGAAGAATTGTACAGGTCTGCGTTGTTGTTTCGCAGTGCCCCGCTCACGTTTCGCGTTACGCTTTCATTAATGGTGGTGGCCTGCTGGTCTTCAATGAGGCGCTGATCAATTTCCTGAATGTTCTGCGGCAGCTGCAACAGCGGGGTACTCAGCTTCAGCGCAGCTGAAGATTTGTTGAGGTTATACCTGCGGTAATAGCGCGAGCTGATCCTAACTTCATCGAGTACCTTTGCCGATGTATCTGGTGCAGCGCTCACGGTGTCCTTTTTTAACTTTGTTTTTTGCTGGGCACTTACCCCAACCGTTAAGGCTAAAAAACATAAGCCTGTAATCACTATTCTTTTCATTTAATCTTTTTGTCGCTACAAATCCCAACAATGGTATGTAAACGGTCATGCACCTGTTTAAGCCCGGCTAAATCAATTCACCCTCAACCTTACGCTTAACGAGTTTATCCGGCGCTGCACTTTCCAGGCAGCGCTTGTGGATAGCGGGGATGATTCCAGGCCCCGAAAATTCGGCCGGGATGACGCATTTGTGCAGCAATACTGCACTTTCCGGGAGCTCACCAGCGCGCTTTTTTACCGGAGCGCGGTTTCCTGATGCTGCCGGGTGAAAGCTCTGTGAAATGATGGCATGAAAATGCCCCGATGCCGGCCATTGATCAAAGTTATCCTGCGACCTGAGGTTGAGGGAAAACAGGATCATACCAAGGGTGATGACAAATATTTTTTCATTATTTATTTTCCGATATATTTTTTGGGTTCTGCTACAAATTTATTTTTGCAGCCTTCCGAGCAAAATCCGTAAACCGTTTTTTGATATATGGCTGTTCTCGTATTGCCCGCTTTCACTTTCATTTTGCACACCGGATCGGTGGCATCCTTTTTCAGCGTGTCTGTTTGCAGCGTTACCACCATCATCTTTTCATTTGCCTTTGCGGCAGCCATACTCAGCAACAGGACCACCCCTGGCAGGTATATTATTTTTTTCATGTTTTTTATTTTTTTTGTTCAGGCTTCGATTGTTATTTTTCTTTCAAAAGAATATCCATGTCTGCCATAAGCTTTTCTACCTGATCTTGCTTCGTTCCATCATACGCTTCGCGCACCCTCCGGTGCTTATCGATCAGCACCAGATAACCCTGGTGCACATAACCTCCCGGAGCGGCCTTGTCTTCGTTGACCGAAACCAGGTAATCCTTTTGGGCCATGGCGTAAACAAGGTCCTTAGTTCCCCACACAAACTGCCATTGTTTACCTGCTGCCCCAAGCCTGCTACGGTAGGCCTTCAGTCTCGATGGAATATCATAACGGTAATCAATCGTGTGGGATAAGAACATCACCTCCGGATTGCCCTTATATTTTTCATATACTTTTAAAAGGTTGCGGTGCATGATGGGGCAAATGGTTGGGCAGGAAGTAAAAAAGAAATCCGCCACATAGATTTTGCCGTCAAAATCTTTATTGGTCACCATGATGCTATCCTGGTTTAAAAAGCCAAAATCCGATATGGTTTTGTAAACCGTATCAATCACGGGTTTTCCATCTACCATGGTCTGCTTCACCCCATCCGGTATCAGCGGCAATCTGCGCGCGGTTTGCCCGCACGAGCAGATTATGGCTACCACTGCAAGCAGCAGCAGGCACTTTAAAGTTTCCTTTTTCATCGCTCCGCTTTTTAAATTAATGTTTACTGTGGTCATGTTCAGCCGCTGCTGAAGCAGGTTTCAGGTTAAACTTTTCCAGGTAAGCATCCGATTCATCCAGTGCCTTTTTGTATTCACCATCAAGCTTTTTAATCCTGATCATCTCACCCTGAAAATACTTCACCGCCTCTCCATTACTCTTTCCCTCAATATCTGGCTGGAAATCATGCATCCAGTCCATCATGTTATCATCTGCCTTGTTCAGCTTTGCAATCAATAAACTGATTTTATTTTTTTCCTCCGTGGTATCAAGATCAGGCTTTGCCTGCTTAAGCTCCTTTAACCTTACTTTGGAAAGGGTATCCAGTACCATTCTGTTTTTCACTGCCTTTTCCCCGTCTCCCATTACCTTATCATGAAGATCCATCACCTCCTGCCGTACGGTTTTATAATCGGGTTCACTTTTACAGCCAATGGTCATTGCTGCACAGAAGGCAAATGCGCCTAAGGCACCTAAACTTTTTTTGATTAAATTTTTAATATCCATAACTTGAATTTTAGACTGTGTATTTAAAACGGAATACTCATGTGTACCATCAGGCGGTTTCCGGCATATGCCCTTCCGCCCGCCAGGTCCTGCGATCTGATGTTCTGGTAATTGGCGCCTATCGAAAGTCCTTTCATGGCAACCTCCAGGCCTGCAACTGCTGAAAGCGAATAGCCGCCAGACACGTCGACCATATATTTTTTGTTCTCCACATCCTTGTCCGCAGTCTCATAGAGTAGCCCAGCGTTTGGCGCTACCGTTACGCTATGGGCGATGCGGAACTTATAGTACACCAGCGCGTTTGCGGTAAACTTATTGCCGTAACGGTATGCATATTGGTTTTCGGTATTTATTTTATAGTTGGCATTCAGGTTCAGTCCAAGGTCGTTATAGCGGATATCATAAGCCGCATTTACTGTAAAATCGGTACTTGCGGTACCCAGCTGGAAGTTGTTGGGCGATTCCTGAACGGCCAGGCGCTCGGCAGGTTCATATTTCCCGGTAGGCACCTTAATCCCAGCACCCACCCAAAGCGACTGGACAAGTAGTTTTTCGCCCAGGGTACCAGTATGGTTGAACAGGTTATAATAGCCCATCACCGCAATATCACCCATTCCGTTCTTTGTACCATTTGCTTCCTGGCTTTTACGCTGGTTGAAGTTATAAGGAACAAATGCTAAAACGCGGAACTTCTTTCCAAAGTTCCATCCGCCCCAAAGCTCGGCGCTCTGGTAGGTCTCGTCTGCGGTCAGCGGCGTGCGCTCCCCTTGCGGCCCAAGGTGGGTGTGCAGGGATTTGTACTGATAGCGCAGTCCTAAAAACCGCTTGTTATATTCGGGCAGGATCCCGATATAGTAACTTCCTACCCCACAGCCGCAGATATCGCAGGCCAGGGACGGAAAGCCAAGTGCCATCAGAAAAACCCATATCAATGTTTTTTTTATGCTCATGCTAAAGTGTTATTGTTCGGCCAGGGCCGGGTTGTTTATAAAAGTCTCATCGTTTAGTGTGCCTAAAAATGCCAGGAGTTTACCCTTGTCATCATCACTTAGGGCAATGCCCAGCCTGGCGCCATTCTTTAGGATAGGATCCAGGTTTGGCAGGTCCTGCACCTGCGAATGATAATGTTCCAGTACGCCGTCAAGCGTTAAAAACCTGCCATCATGCATGTAAGGCGCTGTATATTTCAGGTTTCGGAGTGATGGTACCTTGAACTTGTACCTGTCTGTTGCGATCAGCGTAGCGGTATATAATCCCTGGTCGTTAATAGGACTCAGAGAGAGCCCGTTATTGTGAAAAGATCCGTCGGTGAACAAAGGCTCGCTGTGGCAAGAAGCACATTTCTCTTTAAACAGCAGATAACCTTGCTGCTCCTGGGTGGTAAAGGATACACCCGCTTCCTTTCTCATCACTTTATCGTATTTAGAATTGCTGCTGATGCACATCACCATAAACTGCGATAGTGCTTTCATCATCTTTGCAGTGGTGATTTCCTCCGTGCCAAAAGCGTTTTTGAACAGGGTAGTATACTTTGGAAGCAGGCGCAGCTTCGCCATCACATTCTCAACGCTTTCATCCATTTCTTCATGGTTGGTGATGGGCGCAACAGGCTGCAGGTCGAGGTCAAAAATGCCTCCGCCCCACATAAAAGCCTTGTTCCAGGCCAGGTTCATAATTGGCGGAGAGTTCCGGGTACCCAGGCGGTCATCTATGCCATGGCTCACGTCATGCCCGTGCTGCGTAAAAGCAGAAGACTGGATATGGCAGGAGCCGCAGCTTACCGTATTGTTTCTGGAAAGCCTGGCTTCATAAAAAAGGCTTCGCCCAAGCTCAAAGCCTGCCTTGGTTACCGGATTGGCAGAAAGCTTGTAAACGGGCTCCGGAAAATTGGCCGGTTGCTGAAATCCCAGAAAGGCCTCCACCTGCTCTTGCACCATATCGCTCTTCTTGCAGGCGTAAACAAAAAGGCATAGCGAAAAAATAATCAATATCTGTTTTTTATTCATCATGCCTAGTTTTCGGTGTGGTCGTGTCTGAACATCGTGGTCAGGTTTTTTGCAATGTTTACGCTATAATCGCTGAACATCACATTGGGATGAGCGGCGATACTAAAGCCATCAGGCCCGTTAAATACCTTCATCGCATCTACAAAAAGGTGAACGTTACTCTGCCTGTCCTTTCTCACTTTGGCAATACCTGCAGTGGTCAGATCAACAGTGATGGTTTTGATATTGTTGATGGTCGGCGCAGCATAACCACCAAAGCCGCCGATGTGGTATTTGAATTGTTTCTTTCCGGTGGGATCACCATTTGCGTCATCCGAGATCACCCCGGAATTGCCTTCAAACCTGAAAAATATGTACCCGGAGTTCCAGCCCCAGTACATGCCCCCGCTATCATGATCGCCATTTGCTGCCGGGTCAAGTACTCCTGTACGCTTATCAATACCCATGGTACTTCTCAGGCTATCTACACCTAGAGTAAAAGTCAGCCTGGTATAATCGCCCTCAGGCACACGTACTTTTGCAAAACGGGTAGCTTTGTCTGATGATCTGATCAGAAAATAACTGCTATCCTGTTTTACTGCGTATTCTTTTCCATCTGCGGTAGCCACCTTAATGTTGCTGATGAAATACTGCAGCATGGAAACGGTAAACTTTTCGCCGGCTGCGTTGGTATAGGGCGCAGCGGTATTATTGAAGGTAAGCGTGCGGTCGCCGATGATGTTATCAAACTCTACTGAAAAAGGTGCCAGATTGGTCTCCACAAATTCCGGAGCGGGTTCATCACCCTTTTTACAGGAGGCCAGTATTGAAAAACAGGCCAGGAGCAAAATTAACTGATTATATTTTCTATTAAATTTTTCCATCATACATTAATTAGGATTACTGAATTTTTTATTTTTTGTGAAAGCATCATCCGTAAGGGCGGATAGGAAAGCTTTTATGGCCGCTTTTTCTGCCTGCGAGATCGGAATACCCAAATTGCCATTATTTTGATACAGGGCCCGATCTACAGTTGCTGAATAGGTGATTCCCGAACGATAGTGATCTAAAACCTGGTCCAGGTTACTGAATCGTCCATCATGCATATACGGAGCGGTGAGCATCACGTTCCTTAATGAAGGGGTTTTGAATTTGCCCATATCAGCCAAATCAAAGCTCACGCGGTACCTTCCCTGGTAAATTCCTTCCAGGTCGGCTGGAAAAGCAGCATCAATGCCGTTGTTGTGATAGCTGTAGTCGGTAAAAAGTTCACCTTGGTGGCAGCTCCCGCATTTTGCATTTACCAGCGCAAGTCCCTGTAGTTCCTGGCTGCTCAATGTCGCGCCAGGCACTTTCCTGATGTAAAGGTCGTACCTTGAGCCAGCAGAAATCAGTGTCCTTTGAAACTGTGCCAATGCCTTGAGTACATCCGTTGAGGTGATTTCCCTGTTAAACACCAGTTTAAACCTTTTAACGTAATCCGGTACCGCTTTAAGTTCCCTTTCCAGCTCATAAAGATCCTGGTGCATTTCATCCTCGCTGGTCAATGGCCCTAAAGCCTGCGATTCGAGATTCTTTGAGCCACCGTCCCAAAAAAGGCCGCTTTTTGCCCATGCCAGGTTAAACAGTGTTGGTGTATGGCGGTGAAGGGGCTTAGCCGACACCCCGATACTGGTTAATGCGGTTGCATCAGAAAAGGCAATATCCTGCCTGTGGCATGATGCACAGGACAGTTTGTTGTTTCCTGATAATCTTGCGTCATAAAATAAGATCCTCCCCAGCTCAATTCCTTCAGCACTAAGCGGATTGTCCGCATCGTCTGCTACCTTCGGCAAATTACCCGGCACTTCCAGTCTGGCTGGTGTCGGTGCCGGGAAATTTTCAACCGGGCGGTTATCCTTTTTACAGGATATCACCGTGCCCGATAGCAGCATCAAGGCAGAAAGATGCAGGACTGCATATTTGCCGTTCATGCCAGTTAGTTTGCAGACTTAACTGAAAAAACTTTACCACCGTAATTGGCGGCTACAGCGCTCATTACAGCAGCCTGCGATGCGCCGACAGTTGGTGTAGTTATCACATCAATGCCGTCAAATGCTTTTGAAAGGTCTACGTTAATAACAATATTTGCTGATTTTGAAGAACCGATTTTAATGCTTTGTGGAAGATTCAATGCCACCGTTTTATAATTGGCGTTTAAGCCTGTTTCTACCTTAAGCGTTTTGCTGGCAGTGCCTTCTTTAACGGTTCCTGTAGCCGAGGTAAAGATATAGCTCGTCAGCCACATCCACGATACGTTGGTCATCCCGTTCAACTGAGAAAGCTCACCCGACTGAAGGCTCATATTATCGTTATATTTCTGGTCTACACCAACGCCGAACTTAATGGCTTTATAATCACCAGCAGGAATTTCTTTCAGCACTACGTCTTCGCGTTTTGTTGCCGGATAGATGGTTCCGGCATTATCGTTGTTTACCCCTACAAGGTTTATAACACCTGTTTCTTCCAATAAATAATAAGATCCTGGAACCTTTACTTCGTCGCCTGCTGCATTTACCAGCACTACGTTGCTGACCCAGTATCTGAACTTTGTAAAATTAAAGGTTTTGGTTCCCAGGGTGAAGTCTTTGTTCAATGCAAAATCACTGCCATTGAATGTAGCATCGAAAGTAACGGTAGTTTTTCCAGCACCATCAGCAACGGTAACCAGCTCATCTTTTGAACATGAAGCAAATAAAACTGTAGCTAATAATATGATCGTTAAAAATTTTTTCATTTTTTTAAATATAATTCGTTGGGGCATACCTATCGCATGCCATTAAGGTATGGGTTTGTAATTTGGATTTTGAGGGAGATGATCCCGAAAATAAAATACAGGCCTAAACGTCAGCGCTAGCCAAAAAAAGTGGCAACGATGGATTAGAATTATACGAATGCGAGGCAATCAGAAAATTCCTGAATGCATCCGGCAAAAAAAGATAAAACAAATGGGTTTAAGCCTGAAGACTTAAGGCTTTTGGCGGCTGGAATATAGAAAATGCACGGTGCATGGTACCAAGCACTGGTCGTTCCGGATAGATCATTTTAACAGTTGAGCGTTTAAAGGTAAAGGACGAGGCAGCAGTAGGCAACGCTTCCATGTAATGGCTACGCTGGTTTTCCCTTTCCTGTTTTTTCTCCTTTTCCTCGGCCTGCTTTAATTTCTTCATCAGAAAACATTTCCCATTACAGTGCATCCACGGGCGGTTCCTGTTCTCGCATAGTTTCTCTGTTATATACTTCTGGTTTACTTCGAAACCGGCATAGATAAAAAAACGCGAAAAATTGGATCCGATCAGTGCAAATAATAAAGATATGGCAACAAACCTGTTCAACATTTCGCCGCAAAGATAAGGATAAACAAGCCCGAAAACGAAATAAAACAGATAAATTATAGGGATATTGCTTTTAAAAAATGTGCAAAAATGAATTAGCCACAGAAACGCAGAAATCACGGAGTAGATTAAATTTTTCTGTGTTTTTCTTGCCTTCGTGGCAAACATAACGCTTAGGCATGCGCAGAAAGAGCTGGAAACTAAAAGAGAAAAAGTTAAAAGCGATTTCCCTGATATAAATTACCACAAAGCCCCTACAAAAAACAATTTTGAGGTGAAAATTTGCTGGATTGAGTCGTTTATCCCTTTAGTTCAGGAATATTTTGTTGCGCCAGCGTTAACCGGCTCAATTGATATCTCCGGGCCTTATGTTTACAGCAAAATAAACCCTGTGCCAGCGTTCAACACCGGGCTGCACCAGGGGACTCAGCAGGTTTCCTTCATTTTTATTTAATAATCTAACTGTGGTGTTGTTGATGGCCTTGCCAGCGGTATTTGCTTGCAGCCTTTCCTGATGCTGGATTTTACGGTTGGCGGGTTCCTGCTTTTTCTTCTTTCCGTACAACTTTTTGCTCTGGTCATCTATCAGAACTTGAGCGATACAGTAGCTCTGATACTGAAAGGCGTTCCCGGCGTAAAATGAATCTCCTCAACTGGCAGGGGCTCATTCTGCAACCTCGATTCGGTTGCAAACTGCGTTTCATTCCATGCCCTGTTAAAAATGTTTTCGGTAATAATGCCAAAAGTAAAACGCTTCAAGGTATAGTTCACATTGGCATCGGTAATAAAATAACCCTTTGCAATAATTGAGTTATCGCCGTTAGCCGGACGTGAGGCAAGATAGCGGGCCTTAATGCTTCCGGAGAAGTTATTCAGGTCTTTCATGCTCAGCCCCCGGTAAAGGTAAAAGGTGGCGCCAGGGGAATGTAATTTGCCCCTTCCGGCTCATCCAGTGCCCTTCCGTGGTTGTAGGTCATATCGCCATTTAAGAAAAACCAATTGTTTAACTGGTAGCGCAGTCCAAAATCAATTCCCTTCCTTGATGTTCTTCCACTGGGCTCAATTACCCCTTCATCACCAACATATACAAATTCCTGTTGCAGGTAGAGATACCATAGGGCTGCGTTTAGTATCAAACGTGGTGCCGGTTTCCAGCTTGCCCCAAGGTCAGCTCCATAAGCAGCCGGCAGGATTTCCTGAGTCTTCTTTGCTATCACCACGCGCGAATCATTGCTATGAAATCCCTTCCCCATTTTCAAAAAGAACTGTAGGTCTTTACTCTGGTTATACAGAAAATTCAGCTTAGGACTTAGCGTAGCCTTTCCTGTACGCGCAGCAAAATTACCATTCAAATGATCAATATACTTAAAGTTAAAATAATCCAGGCGCACGGCAGGATTGATCAGGAGTTTACCCATATCAATCTCTGTATTCAAAAAGGCATAAGCATTAATTTCAGAAACATCGCCAAACTGAACCTGTTCAAGGGTAGTGCGCCGGTTTAGCGTATGGGAAAGCTCAATATCTTTAACCTGGTCTGCCCTTAAGCCGGTACCGAACTGCATGCCGTAGTCCGCAGCTGATGAACTGTATTTCTTACTCAATACCGATTGCAGCCCGTATATGTTCCTGCCCTCTTGCTGTTTAATCTGGTCTCCGTTCACCGGATCATTAAGAAAAAAAGTAAAATTGCTGTAAAGCCCGAAATCATAACGGCTATAAAAGGCACTGGATTTGAGCGAGGTGCTTTCATTAATGAATTGATCATACTGCAGATTGAGATTACTGCGGCTGGTTTTTCCACCCTCATTGGCATCAATAGCCCCAAACCGGGAAATGAGTCCTTCATCTACCGCACGTTGTGGAATCTGGCCGGAGGCGAGCCATGAACTATTAAAGTGCATTACTGAAAACGAAAGCTTATCGAGGTTATTGAACAACCGGGTATATTTTCCCATCAGGTTGAGCCTTTTAAAATCCTGGCTAGCCTCAAAAGGACCATCGGTTTTCATGTAACTCCCGGCCACATAGGCCGCCTGTTTGGCATCATTTACCAGATTGATCAATCCAAGTCCCTTAAAGGTATTAAACTTTCCGCCCTCGAGCGTAAGGGAGCTGTGATCTAATCTGTCCTTGGTCTGGAATGCGACGTAGCCGGCGGTAGCCAGGTTACCCTTATCTGCATGATAGGGGCCTTTATCAAAATCAATCTTTTCCACCAGTTCAGGAATCAGGAAATGCAGGTCTGCATAACCCTGCCCGTGTGCATGACTGACCATGTTTACCGGCATACCGTCTACAGAAATGTTGATATCTGTTCCATGATCCAGGTCGAAGCCACGAAGAAAAAGTTGTTCTGCCTTTCCCCCGCCGGCATGCTGGCCGATAAAGAGGCCGGGTACTTTTCTTAAAAGTTCCTGCGAAGAATTTACCGGGCTTGTAGCGAGATCCACAGCCGCTACAGACGAGAGGTGGTTTATACCTTCCGATACAACCACTTCATTTAGCTGGAAATTAGCGGGTGATAAACTGATATCCATTACAAATCCGTCTACAACTGTTGTCACAGGTGAATAACCCAGCAACGTTACCCGGATGGAATCGCCCCTTCTTACATCTTTCATCAGAAAAAAACCAGCCTCATTAGTATGTGCATGCTTTTTACTCCGCAGGTTCTGCAGGTAAACATCTGCTAAAGGGAAATCGCCGGTAGTGCTTATCTTACCCTTTAAAACTTGCGCAAAAAGACTCGTTGAGCATAAGCTCAGCAGCATCACATAGAAAATCTTCATCGGGGGCGAAACTACTAAATGTTATAAATTATTTCGCATTAGCTCATCCCTTTCTAGAAAAAAACGAATACCAGTGAGTTGGCACACCCTGTGTTTCGGAGGGGAGTTCATCTTTTTTAATAAAATCAGGTTTCTTTTTGCAGGATGAAAAATTTAAAGCCATTAACAATAGTGCTGCTTGCTGCATTAACGCCGCAAACGACCATGAACGAAATTGAACTCAACAAAGATGTGGCAAGCCGCTAAATTCATAGCTTTGTATTCGAATGATCATAGATGAGCTCGCATAGAAATAAATTAGCATACATCTGCCTGAAACCCGATGAAACGCTGCAACCCTTTGTAGAAAGCATCTGGATGGTAAAAAAACCACTCTGACGAAGAAAATGCAGGTATTGTTGTTCCGGATGGGAAAATAGATTTATTTCTTTTCGCAGATAGAAATGGAAACTTTGAGCTATTTATTTCAGGTATTTGTTCTGAGCCGGTGGTTAAACCGCCCTTTCCACAATCCACTATGTTTGCCATCAGCTTTTATCCCATTGCAGCCGAATATGTTTTTAAAGCATCTTTTGCTGAGCTGCAAAATACAAGAAAGATACTACCTGCTGATTATTGGGGATTTTCAAAGGATGACCTGGACGACTTTCAAACCTTTCAACAAAAAGCCGTCAATATCGTTTCTTCTCTGTTGCAGGAAGATATTGACGACAGGAAAATCAAGTTGTTCGAATCAATTTATGCAGCCAGAGGAGAAATTACGGTAAAAGCGCTGCAAGAAAAAATTTACTGGAGCAGCAGACAGATGAACCGTTATTTTAATAAATGGTTTGGAATAACCTTGAAGTCATATCTTAATATCATCCGGTTCTCAAATTCGCTGAAGCAATTGAAAAACGGTGATTTTTACCCGCAACTCGGTTATGCAGACCAGTCGCATTTTATAAGGGAAGTGAAAAAGTTTGCCGGGGTAAAACCGTTTATCTTAAATAAAAACGAAAACGACCGATTTATCCAATTGAGCCTGATGCCGGAAAAGTAATTTTGTTCTGTAATTAAAACACGAATAAAATGGATCTGAACCACATCAACATCGTCGTAAAAAACGTAAATAATGCTATAAATCTATTTATAAAACATTTAGGTTTTAGTTTAATTGTCAATCGGAACAGCAAAATGGCAGTTCTGGAAAACGGCAATCATTTCGCCCTGGTTATTTGGGGACAGGAATTAAACCATAAGGAAAATGTCCCTGCATATCCTGACAATTTCCACATCGGATTTTATCAGAAAAATGAGCTAGCCGTTTGGGAGATCTATGAAAAGTTAAAGACAGAAGCCAACTTATCATTTGAAAGCGAACCTAAGAAAATCAGGAATACGTTTGGTTTCTATTTCTTTTTTGAAAAGCTGATGATCGAAATCAGTATTACTCCATTTCAGGATAATGTTGCATAACATTACCTGCCGGCTGCCAACAGGCCACTTAATTTTAGATCACACCAATAAAAATTACCATTAGCTATTTTAGGGGTTGGTTATAGCCAGAAAAACCATAGCCGTACTTCTTATTTGGTTTTAAATTCAGTCGGTCTCATATTGGTCAGTTGCTGAAAATTATTGCTAAACGCTGCAATATTCGAATAGCCAATTTCATAGGCAATCTCCGTCATGTTCAAATCTGTATCTTTTATCAGTTCCATCGCCCGGATAATCCGCAGCATCTTTAAGTATTGAACAAAAGTAATATGCAATTTCGTTTGAAATAATCTGGTCAGGCTACGCACACTCATTCCCGATTGCCGGGCAATAATAGCTAAACTTAAGTTTTCATTTAACCGGTTTCTAAAGCTTTCGATAAGGGCATTGAGCCGTTTATCGTCTGTAGTAGGAAGCTGGATGGAGAATTTTTTAAGATTTTCCTTTGATAATACGCCCTTAAGCGTTATTAAAAATTCAAATTCCCATGACCCTTTAAAATAGTCGCCTTGCCATCTCTCACTAAATGAAAGCATTTCTGCAAGAAGCTTACTCACCGGATAAATGCCAAGTTCGTCATAAAAACCTACTGCTTTTTTTTCAGGGAAGTATATATTGACAATGTACAGATCCTGTGTATTAAACATCAGGTTGTGAGGATAATTTTTGGGTATCCAGATGTAATGATTTGACGGAATATAAAAATCCTTTTCGGCTGTCTGCAAATAAGCAATCCCGCCATAAACCAATAACAATTGAGTCTTATTATGCTGGTGAGCAGGCAAACGCTGTTCCGTCTGTTGTCTCATCACCACGATGGAATCAGGGTTTTGATCTACCAACTTGATTAATTCACTCAGAATTTTCATATGGCCGAATATAACAAATATTAGGCTAATTATATATAATAATAGCCTAAGGTGTTGGGTAATTTTGCTGTGTTAACATTAGAAAAATCATTATGGAACATCGCATCATAAAGCCTGAAAAAGATTTTAAGGCGCAATCGCAAGCCAAAAAACCAGAACATCAATTACCTTATAAAGATGATGAAAACGATAAAGGCAGCATCTCCTTGCCGCATTCTACCTATTCAGGTCCCTTCATGTCAATGATAGATTTAAGCTATGCTTTTGATGAGTTGAAAAAGCTGCTGAAACAATGGCTGGAAAAAAGAAAGAAACCAATCATTTATAAAAACAAAACCAATGAAACAATATAAAACAGCTCCGATTTTGGGCCTGCTGTTGCTGTTATCTACATCCTCTGTTTACGCCCAGCATACAGAAAAAGTCCAGGCTTTGAGTTTGGAAGAAATATGGAAAGTGGCTGAAACGAATAACCGGCAGCTGAAACTAGCTGACCTAAATTATCAGCAAAGTAAAATAGAAATATTGGAAGCCAAAGACCGTTTGCTCCCGGGTCTTTCGGTTGGTGGAGACGTAAAACTTAATTCCAAATTTCTGATTTACGACAATGGATTATTCTCTTCACCACAGGATGTGCCCGTAAAAGGCTATGGATACGGAGCAGGTTACCACCTGAACTTTAACCTATCCAGTGGTGGCCAGGATAAAAGGAACATCACCCTAAAAAAGGAAGAAGAGACACGGAAACAATATGAACTGGATCTGCAAAAGCATAGCGTAAAATATCATCTAGCAGTTGCTTATTTTGATCTCTATAAATTTTTGCATTTCTATCATTTTCTTAATGCAGAAATTGAAGCAGAACAAAAGCAATTGAGATGGATAGAAAGTCTGCATAAAAACGGTACGGTGCTCAAGAGTGATGTACTAAGAACCTCCGTAAAATTGTCTCAACTGCAACTTAGTCTTTCCGATGTTGGCAAAAAGATCGAAATAGCTAAACAAAGCCTCAATATTCTGATGGGACGTAAAAATGATACTGCGCTGGCCATCAGATACGAAGATGCAATAGAATTAAACGCCATTGCAGATGGTGGCTACAATGATTATGTAAACATTGCTTTCAACAAATCTCCTGAATACAAGATAGTCAATAGTGATATCAAATGGAGCGAACTCAACGTAAAGCAAGTGAAAGCTACCCTATTGCCCAAAGTGGCCTTATACTCCAGTTACAATTATACTTACCCGCAGATTTCCTTCTATCCGTATTCGAATGACTTGTGGGGATTTGGTCAGACAGGCATTAAAGTACAGTATGCTATTGATCATCTGTACAAAAGCAAACATACCATTGCCCATGCCCGGGTTATCAGCAACCAGGCTAAAGAAAAAGCAGAAATAAAGAAGGATGAAATCTCCCTTCAGGTAAAAGAAGCTTATTTACAGCAACAACAGGCCTGGGAGCGCGTGGAAACAGCAGAACAAAACATCATCAGAACCACTGAAGCCCTTCGTGTCATCAGGAGTAGCTACTTAAATCAGGAATCACTCCTCACCGATCTTTTGGAAGCAGAAAACGCTTTACTGGAAGCAAAATTCAACCTGACAACGGCACAAACAAACGTAAAAGTAACCCATATCAAACTATTGGCAATCGCAGGCATTCTTTAATCAAAATATAATGAACAAAAATAAAACAGATAAAATGGTGGTAAGCCTTACCAAATGGCTGGGAATTACATTATTCACAGGGATGATAATTTGGGTGGCTACCTATTTCTTAAAGGGATATCGCTATGAGCAGACCACTGATGCACAGGTAGATGCTTATCTCTCACCGATAAACGCAAAAGTGGGTGGCTATATCAGCAAAATATATTACAAGGACAATCAGCTCGTTAAAAAAGGCGATACACTTGTAGTTATTGAGCCGGACGAGTATGGACTGAAAAAAGATGCTGCATCAGCAGAACTCATGAGTGCACACGCCAAATTACCCATATTGGCTGCCAACGAAGAAACGCAGCTTAAAAGTATGGAGGTTATAAAAGCACAATTGGCAGGGGCTCAGGCTAGATTGAACCAACAGCAAAAAGAATTTAACCGTTATAAAAACCTACTGGCAGATGAATCTGCCACACAACAAAAATTTGATAACATCAGTACTTCTTTATCCATTGCACAGTCAGATTATGATCAGGCCAAAGCATCTTTACACGTAGCACAATCTAAACTTCACGATTTTAAAGCGCAGCATCATGCTATACAGGCAGAGATAAAAATCAAAGAAACACTTCTTAAAAGACAGGAGCTGGACATTCGATATACAGTTGTCACTGCACCTTTTGATGGACAAATTGGTAAAAAAACCATTCAGGAAGGTCAACTGATACAACCCGGGCAAACATTGGCTTTTTTGCTAAACAAAGCTGAGGAAAAATGGGTAGTTGCAAATTTTAAAGAAACACAGATCAGCAACTTCAAAACCGGGCAAGCAGTAGCCATTGAGGTTGATGCTTTTCCAAATGAAAAATTCAGTGGTACCATCGAATCACTTTCGCCAACCACTGGTTCACGTTATTCCCTACTTCCACCAGATAATGCTACCGGTAATTTTGTCAAAATCATCCACCGTATCCCTGTAAGGATTAAACTGACTGATGCGCCTGAAAAATCAGCAAAACTCTCTGCCGGAATGAATGCCAGTGTTTACGTTTTAAAAGATTAATGATGCAAGCACACAAAATATCAATTTTCAAATCGCGGGTGTCAGAATGGGTGGCAAGATCCGTCATATCTGCCATTCTGATGACCTGTCTGTTTAGCTTCGCTTTTTATGGCAGTCCGGTTGCAGCAATGGGTTTTTATGGGATACAGCCTACCGATGTGCAATATGGCATGGTTGTGATTTATGGTTCTACCGTTGCTTTCCTGGCACTTGATTTCCGGATCGTAAAATATGTTGCACCAAGGAAATATTTACTGATCGCCCTTGCCGTAAATGCAATATGTGCTGTGATCTGTTTTTACTTCAAAGACTGGACATTGTTTGTGGTTTGCCAGTTTTTTCAGGGAATTACCTGTGCATTGATGTCAGGGATTGTTTTACAGCTTATTTTCCCAAGATTACCTTCTGTACGCGCCCGTGTAATTGCTTTTAGCCTGCTGTATGGCAGCATACAGATTGCCGTTCCCTTTTATTCTGTTTTTACCAGCGTGGTCATTTATTTTTTTGATTTTAACTGGTTATCCTACGGATTGATGATCCTAATCCTCATGCTAACAATTGCGGTATTGCTCACCATGAATAGTGAAGCGCGGTTTAGCAAAAAGATTCCGCTTTATCAGGTAGATTGGCCAGGTTATCTGTTCTATGTATCTTTTATCTTAATCATGGGATACATCCTGGTATACGGGCGACAATTAGGATGGTACGGCAGTTCGTTAATCACCACGCTCAGTGTAGCTGATCTTCTTATTCTTTCAGTTTTCATCAACAGGGCATTGAAGCTTAAACGGCCATTAATCAACTTACAGATTTTCAAGGCAAAGAATTTTGTAACCGGGCTGGTACTACTTTTTACATTTTATATTTTTAAAGGAAGCACCGGACTTGCCTACGGCTACCTTGAAGTAATTTTAGGAAATGACCCACTGAGCACCATTCCTATCTGGACGGCTGTAATTTTAGGGACCGTACTGAGTATGTTCGTTACTTCCAGGTTTATCCTGATGGGTTACAACTTAATCAGGATAATTATTGTTGGCTTTGGCATAATGGCAATTTATTATGCTTATATGATATTATTTGTTTCTGTTCAGGGCGAAACCATTGATTTTATCCTACCTATGTTTATTTATGGTGTAGCAACCGGCGTATTATTTGTGCCTATTGTTTCATTCACCGCTTCATCAGCACCTCCCAAAATTGCCATTAATGCATCGCTTGTAGGCATATTGGCCAGGTTTACAGGGTTTACAGCCAGTCTGGCACTGAATAACGAACTTCAATTATTTGCAAAATCAGCAGTTCGGGAAAAAATCCGGGAAACCCTCACAGAAACCAATCCGCAATGGCCAGCCACCCTGCTCAATATTCAAAATCAATATCTCCATGCAGGTAGCGATATCTATACTTCAAAAGCATTATCTACAGGCTATTTTAATCAAATGCTAGGCCGTCAAATATTGGCTCGTGCCACAAGAGATTATTATGATCTGATGCTTACGGGTGTGTTTTTCGTAATTATTATTTTACTCTTGTTACCTCAAATTCGACATGTTATTTTGAGATTAAAAAAAGGTAATACACCTTATTAAAATCATTTTATTGAAGACATTTAAAGCTTCTTCCGGATAAATTTTATATTGAAAAATTAAGCAATAAGCACTACAGCACAAATAGCTTTTATCTTAATTAGAAACATTTACGAGGGGTAATCATGAATAAAATCAGCATTAGGTGCATTTTACTTTGAGGCGGACCATAATTTTTCGACTTCACATGATTTAAAAGTCGCAAAGATTCATACAATGCCCCTTTCTTTGCAATGCCAGGCCAGCAAAAATGTCGTTGGGATATTTAATTTCTCCCGAAGGGCTTTAAGTTTTTTCTCGATATGGCTCAGGCTGGAGGAGGCCATTCCCTTTTTTTTGAAATAGGCTGCTATCGATTTTTGCTTTACCCCTTCGGTGGTGAGTTTTAAAATAAGTTTTTCTTCTCCGGTCAGTTCAGCTAAAATTTCATCACCCGGATAGCGGCGAAGATTGGCTGAGCAATATTTCTGACCATCGTTAACGGCTTTTATTGCTGTTTTAAAAGCATTAACTGCGCCAAAAGATTTATGCACATAGGCATCAATCTGGTACTCTTTAAAAAGCCGGTCGGCAATGTTTTTACGGTCATCTGCCGAAAAAACCATCACTTTGATTGCCGGCTGTATTTCCTTAACCGCCTGGATCAATTCCCAGCCGGAAGAAATTTCCCTTCTTTCAGTATCACCCTTAAAAGATAACTCAGCAATAAGCAACTGATAGGGATTAGCTTCACTGATGGCCTTTTTTACCCGGCTATAGGCATAATCGCAGTTCACTACATAATCGCGGTTATCCTGTACAATGCCCAGGTCTTCCAATGCCATCCTCAATGCGACATTCATAAAATCTTCGTCTTCTGCAATCAGTACTTTTTTAAACATATATCATTACCTTAAATTATTTAAGCCTTTTAAGGCTCCGGGCTCAAAATTAATCAGGATCAAACATGATAAATTACGGTTTCCCTTTCGGATATTCTGGATCAAAAATTCTGCATCAAAACGGCCAACTAAAATCTAAAATCATGGTCGGGATCAAAAAAAATGTCTATTTTAAAAACGGGTGAAAATTCGGATGATTATTAATCCAAAAAAGTCAATTACTTTCTATTTCCATCACGTTCTTTAGACACCCATCCACATACACCTGCGGAATTTTCTCCTGCTCCAGCCTGTTTTTTTCCAAAGTCTTTAAATACTGGAAAAGATCGTTCTCCTCTTTGGTTAGGAGGTTGAGATTTTGGGATTGGTTTCTGGCGCCGCTTACGGCGTAGTTTTGGAAAGTTTCAAAAGTCGTCCGGTCCATCATAACGCTTTGGGCATGCGGATGGTACGAGCGTAGCTGATGCAGGATCTGAAAGCCATGTTCATCAATATCGCCCCAGTACAGGACTTTTTTGTCTGAAAGCCAAAGCGCATTTTTCAGGTAAGCAATATTAAAGCCGCCGCCGTTCCATATGGCAACGGTGGATTCTAATAGCGGTAAGGTTAAAAAATTCATTTTATTTTCGGCAATCAGGATATTTTCCACCGGAAGTTCAAGGGCTTCGAAATCAGATAGTGGAATGCTGATATCCCTGAACTTGAAATCCGGATGTGGGTTTTCATCCAGAAAGCGGAGCCTGACCAATGGCTCATCGTACCGCAAAAAGAACCGTTCGGCGAAACGCTTTTGTTGGGCTGAACGCACATGATCGGGAATCAGGAAATCGAGTAAGGATTGAATCAACGCATTGTTTTCTTCAATAAATTTGGTATGGATCTCGATGGGCAGCTGCCGCAGGTAAAGATTGGGCCGGGGTGTCTCTATAAAATATCGGCAAACCTTCAGCACATCATTCCAGCTGATTTCTCCTTTTGTTAACCATAAGCAATTGTTCAAGGTCCAGTCTTTCAATCCTGGAATAGTATCGATAATGGTGTTATAATTGGCTATAAATAGTCGCCATTCCTTTGCACAGCCAATAACATAGAGATAATCATCAATCGTTTCAAAAACTACGCTATCCGGCAAATCATGGCTGCCTGTCCGCCTGAAATTCCTACCGGCGGTCTGCACGAGGTAGCCTTTACCGGTTTGATTTTTCGAATGGCGGTATAATTCTTCTATTTCCTTTTGCAGGACTTCAAACCGTTCGGTAATATGTCCCGATTTTACTTTCCCGATACGGTCTATTATCTTCGGGAAAAAGGATTCTTCCATAATATGGCTTTGCAACAAGGGCTTCCACCATTTCAATGCCTGTTTTTTAATTTCTGCCGGACTGATCATATTTCGGGTGTGTTATTGAAAATTCCGTTATGTTTATCGCGTTCGCTCTCATATTCTTCTTTGGTGAAATTACTTACCTGCGAGTTGTTGCCTTCGCGGTTGCTCACAAAGTGAAAGGAATTGACATGTCCTTCTATCACATGGATTTTCTGCAGTGGCGTAACGATCAGCAGTTGGAGATTCAATTTTTTAAACAACTCCAGTCCGTAACGGGTACTTTCGTCGCTGCCTCTGCCGAAGGCTTCATCAATCACTACGAAACGGAAACTTTTGCTTTTTCGCTCTCCGAACTGCAACCCAAACTGATAGGCCAAAGCACTGGCCAGGATGGTGTAGGCCAGTTTCTCCTTCTGTCCGCCGCTTTTTCCGCCTGAACCTTCATAAAATTCTTTTTCCGTACCATCTGAGCGGTAACGTTCGCTGGCGTTAAACTCAAACCACTGGCGCACATCCGTAACGGTTGAGGTCCAGTCGCGGTCTGCATTTTCCATGCTGGCAAAGCGGTCCAAGATCCTTTTCACCTGTTCGTATTTTTCCTCGGTGTATAAATCATTGTGGCTGCTAAAGGAATGGATATAGCATTTTTTCAATTCTTCCCTGAAAAGCCGTACTTCTTTATTAGGGGTGGCATCCATTAAAATGGTGATGTAGGTATCCTGCACGGCATTATACACAATTTCCGAAAGGTGTTCGTTAATGATCCGGATTTTCTGTTTGATGTCTTTTTCGTGTTTCTGCAATTGGCTGTCGAACACGGCAATGCTGTTGATCACGTTTTTATTCAGTTCCTCCTTGAAGCGCTCTTCATGCCGTTTCAGATCTTCAGATTCCAGCTGTCTGAACTTTTTAATGTATTCTGCACGGGCATCGATGCTGTCGGTAACTTCACTATATTCGGCCCGGGAATGTTCCTTGATTTCACGCATCCTTTTTTCAATATGGGTGCGGTAACCGGCCTGGCGTAAGCGAAGCTTTTTCAATTCGCCGTTTTCACCCTGAAATTGCTTGCGGAATTCTTCCTGCCGATTTTCTATGCCCCTGAGGTTGACTTTTACATTATTCAGTTTTTCGTCAATCAGCGGATACCACTTTTCTTTCAGATGAGGTGCTAGCTGTTGTGTTTGGTGCAATGCATGTCCCTGCTGCTCCTGATAACCCTGAATTTTTGTTTTAAAACCGCCAATGTCTTCCGTGAGTTGGTTTTGTCGAGACTTTCCATCCGAAATCTGCTGATCCACTTCACTTTTGTTGCGTTGCAGCTCGGCAAGCTTATCATTGTTATTCAGCAATTGATTGCGTTCCTGTTCCAGTTCATAGATTTTGGAAACATGATACTGCCAGTTAATGCGGGAAAAATCTTTTACGTAAAGCAAAAACCCCAGCAGTTGTTTCTGTTCGCTGTTTTTTTGTCCTTTCTCTTCAATATCCTTTAGCGTGGTTTTTAATTCATGAATCGTACGTTCCAACTTATCGACCGAACTTTCCAGTACTTTTATTTTTTCGGCATTGCTCCAGCCCAATACATAATTTCGTCGGTCATCAATGCGTTTGCGGTCGTCTTTGGTATGGCGGATGCGACCACTCTTGATCAGCCCTTGCCGGGTGATACCGAAAGGAACATGTTGTAAACCATCCACATCGGTGCAAATATAATCGCCAAAGCTGCGTTGCAGGTAATTTTCCAGCCAATCGTAAAAGGGCGTTTCAGGTTTGATGTCTATTTTGTATGTTATGCTGTCTTCATCCAATTCTTTAAGGATTCGGCTACTGCCATTCAAGTCCGCTTCCAAATAGGTTAGTTTGATACCCCTTCCATCAGCACCTTTTAACGGATTGTTGTTGACATAATGGCTTACGCTCCGGTAATGCTTTCCGGGAACGAGTAAGCTGATGCCGGCATCACGGAGCAGTTTTTCGATAGCGCCTTCCCATTGGCCTTCCTGTTCATTCACTTTCAGCAATTCCCCCGCGAAAGGCAAATCTTCCTCGTCAATCCTTAAATCAGCACAGAGTTGCGACCGAAAAGCCACCAGCCAGGCCGGGATCTGTGTTTTACGTTCTTTGAGCGATTGCAGTTCTTTTCGCTCTGCGTGATATTCCGCTTCCTGTTTTCGCAGGTCAGTCACCTGATTGTCCCGCTGCTCTCTTAATTCTTCTTCTAAACGGCCGCAGTTTTCAATCAATTCATTGGCCCGACTAATGTTGTTCTGAAAGTCTTTTTCGTGCTTTATGCTTGCCAACCCAGTCTGTAAAGCGAGACGATCATAATCATCAAATTCCTTTTGCTTGGTTTCTTTGTCCTGCTCGTGCCGCCTGATCTCTGTGGCAATCTGTTCAATTCGTGTTCCGCCATTATTGGCGATGTCCTGTATAATTGTTTGCCGGCGTTCTTCCCAGGCTTCCAGCTCCTGTGTAATGGTGCGTTGCTGTTGTTCTGCTTTTGCGAGTTCGTAGCGGGTTTCATCGATCGCCTGTTCCAACAGTTCCCATTTCTTTTCCGCAAACCATACCGGCATGACTTCCAGCATGGCCTCTATGTCTTCAATTTCCCGACTAACCTTGTCGTAATTTTCACTGGCTTCGGCCAATGGTTTCAGGATTTGATATTGTTCGCGGGTGTTTACTACAGCGGCGTGGGCTTTGTTAAGGTCGTCGAAGCGTTTGAGCAGGGCATCAATCTGTTCTTTGACATCGGTTTTTTCCAGCATCTGTTCGCGGACAAAATCGGTCAGGCTGCTGACGGATTTCATGGAAACGGTCTGATAAAACAAATCGATCGCTTTATCGCTGTTCATGCCGAAAAGCCGGCGGAAATGCTCGCTGTATTGCGAGAAATTATCGTTGAACAATTGTACACCTGGTGTGTTGCGGAGGTTCTTCCGCAGCTCATTGATATCGCCGAAATGCTGGAAATGGTCTTTAATGGTTAAAGGGATTGTTCCGATGATGAGCAGTTTTTCTACTTTTCCCTCTTTGCCGATCCAGAAAAACTGGGCCAGACAAATGTGTTCGTTATAACCCTGGTTGTAAAAATTCCCGATAATAACGGAATAGGTATGATCTTCCGGACGCAGGTAAACCTTCTTCGCCGTTTTGGTGATTTCTTCCTTTTCTTTTTTAAATTCTCCTCGCACGTAGCTCAGCAGGTTGCGCTCTTTCCCCTCGGCACCGGCGGCTTTATTGAAGATGATTTTATGGTGCGGGACGAGCAGGCAGGTCAGAGCGTCTACAAGAGTGGATTTCCCTGAACCGATATCGCCTGTCAGCAGGGCATTTTGTCCGTTAGGCTGGATCTGCCAGCGCACCTGGTTAAAGGTTCCCCAGTTAAGCACTTCGAGGTATTGCAGGCGGTAGCCGGACAGGCTGAAGTCTTCCGGATGGGTATCAAATAGTTCTTCCATAACGGTGCTTATTGTTTAGTCTGATTTTCCCTATCCAGTTCTATACGTACCTGATCGGCTTCTATCAGTTGTTTCAGTTCCTCTTCATCCGGCAGGTAAAGCCGGTATTTGCTGGCAAAAAGTTTCTCATTTTCTGCCAATACCGAGTATTTAACGATGGTTTCATCTTTTTCGGTGCAAAGGATGATGCCAACGGTAGGGTTATCGTCGGCTCCTTTTTTCAGGTCGTTGTACATGCGTACATACATATCCATCTGGCCGATGGCTTCGTGAGATAATTTATTGGTTTTCAAATCAATCAGTACAAAACACTTCAGGTAGTAATTATAAAAAACAAGATCAATAAAAAAATCTGAAGTGTCAGTTACGATATGCTGCTGTCTGGCTACAAAGGCGAAACCTTTCCCCAGCTCCATCAGAAACTTTTGCAGATGTGTGATCAGTGCGGTTTCAATCTGCAGTTCATTTTGTTTAGGATCGGTTGATAAACCTAAAAATTCAAAAATATAAGGGTCTTTGATAAAATGATCTGCCTTTTGCGGTTCCTTTGCCGGTTTATCGGATGTTTTCAATAAGCGGCCTAAATACTGACTGTCGATATTACGTTGGAGTGTCCGGGTATTCCAATTACCTTCAATGGCATAGTCGACATATTGCAGCCTGAGTTTTTGATTTTCAACCCTGCTGATTATCCTGTAATGTGTCCAGCTCAATTCGGTACGCACTGCGTTCCAAATTTGGAAAGCCTGGAAAAACGCCCTCATGTTGTTTAGGTTACGTTCATTGAAGCCTTTGCCGAACGCAATTGTCAATTGTTCAGCCAGCTTCTTCAGTACGTTTCTTCCATAGGCCGCTCTACTTTTTCCCTGTTGTTCATCTTCAACAATTAATTGGCCGATCTCCCAATACATTTTAAGCAAAATGCTATTGGTACTGCGGTAGGTTGCCGTTCTGGCCGCCTCTATAATTTGAGCCACGGCATGGAACAATGGTGGATTATGAGATTGTATGTTGGCTTTCATTTTTTTCAAAATTAATCGTTGGTATTTTTTTCAGCGGCATAATTCCGGAACTTCTGTAAGGTTTCGTCAATCACATCGGCGTTTACAAAACCTTTGATGATGCGGTGTATTTCATAGTTTTTTTCATGGTCTTCCAGCTTTCTCAGGAAACCAATGTCGACCACTTTATTAATAGCGGTATTGATTTTTTCCTGTTGTTTGGCTTCGTCATTAGCGTTAGGTAAAAATACTTTCACCCGGTTAATGATCTCCTGTTCGCTGATGATGGAACGTACCGAGCCGCCCTGTGCATCGTGTTCCAGTAAAAACTTTCTCAGGACGATACAGACTAAAGAGGTCATAAAATTGAGCGATCGTTTATCGGCCATTCTCGGCAGGGGCTTTTCATCGTCTTCCCATTCTTTCTGGCGGAGAAAGGCGTAACCTTCGCTCTTGTCCAGGAAGAGTTCCAGTCCGATCGGGATAAAATATTTCTTCACATCGGCTTCGTACTGCAGCAGGTTTTCCCAGGTTTCTTTCTGGTGGCTGTAAACGATTCCTTTCAATAAGGCAATGAGGCTGGTGGAGTAGCGGTATTCCATGTTTATCGGTTAAAGATGATGACCGGGGTTTGCATGCGATAGGTTTTTCCGGTGCTTTGGTTTTCAATGATGTGGTATTCAGATTGTTCACGGTTGACGACATGTTTTTCTTCGTTGGTGGCGATCTGCATGTAGCCTAATATTTCGGCAACGCCTTTGGTAGGCTTATACTGATAGAGCAGATCCGAAAGCGCTACCTGCGAACGGTTTTTCAGCAGAGTTTTTACGTTGTTGCGGAGAAGTTCTATGTCGACATAAAACTGTTCAAACAGCAGGTCGGTATCCGCCGAGGCCACGCCGTCAGCAATTTCCGTGGCTGCAAAGGCCACTTTCACCGGCGGGGTAAAAAGCGGTCGATCCATGGTAAAGGAAGGTTTGAAAACGTCATTGATTTCCATCCACACGGCTTGCTGATCAAGCGATTCTTTATGTTCGAGCAGCAGGCTTTCAATCTGTTCGATACTTTGCAGGATGTGCCGGCTTTCGGAAAGGTTCTTTTGCTCTACAAATTTCCGAAGCTGTTCAATCAGTCCGTCGTTGCTCCGGTTTACCTTGTCTCCGGCATCCACAAGGTTGGTTTTGATCCTATCTACGGTTTGTTCTTTTTTGATTTCGACAATCGCGGGGATGGCATTGATCTTATCCAGCAATTCTTCGAGTTCTTCCTGCATCTGCTCGCTCATGAGAAACTCCCAGAACGCTTTAAAACTTTTGCCCTGATCGGTGTTCCACAAAAAATCCTGCTGCTGAAAGACATTGTCGAGCAGATCGGCTTTGGCCAGGCTGCTTTTGATAATGGTCTGGCGGGTCTGGGTATCGAGTTCCCTGAAATTTTCTTCCACCTGCCGGAAATCCGACAGTAAACGCTTGGCAGTTTCTTCGGCCAGAAAGTAATTTTCCTTGAGCTGGGTATCGGAAGGTTGCTCGAAATTTCCCAAGCGGATCTGTTCGATTTCTTCGTCAATCTTCCGGCGCTCTTCCTGCAGCTGCTGGATGCGTTCGTAAGGTCCGGAGGTAGTGTTCACGATCTGCTGGAGCAAACGGAAAAACTGGATGAGGCGACTGTGGGTACCTACAAATTGTTGTTTGTTCAGGTCTTCGAGCCATTTGAGTGCATTTTCCGTCGCCGGCGAAAGTTCGTACACGGGTTCGTCGGCCCTTTCGTAATAGCGGCGCAGATAACCCTGCTCGGCCCATTTCTGTAAATAATCTACCGGTGCTTTCTGGTAATCTTCAATGCCTTGCCTTTGGAGGGAAAAGAGGTAATCGCCCAGGATGCTTTGCAATTCGCTTTGCAGGTACCAAATCCTGTCCTGCTGTTTGAAAACCAAATGGAAAAAGCTCACCAGTAACGGGAAATGTTCCGCCCGGAGGAGCTGGAGGGTTTTGTCGTTTTTGTAGAGGGAGAGCGCTTTTTCGTAGTTCATGGTTAAGATAGAAATTATGTGGTAAAGCTCTTCTATCTCCCTTTGAAAGTTTTAAAAGAGCTTTTTAATTTTGTTCCATATCTTTTTTAATGCTCCGCTCACGTAAAGAGGAGATTTCCAGATCAAAACTTCAATAGCATGATCAGGGTTAAACTTTGCAAAATGCTCAATCAAAACCGCTCAGCTCATTTTTTGGCAATATACCTTAACATCTGCTAGGTTATGATTAAGTTGTCCAATCTTCAATAACAATTCCGTCAAGTCGGTCAAAATCGCTTACGTTTTTTGTTACCAGGGTCAGGTTATTGAAAACAGCTGTTGTTCCGATCAGCAAATCAAAATCGTCTAACATGCGGCCTTTGGTTCTCAGTCGGGCTTTTTCTTTTGCATAAATGTCGAGAACAGGAAAGATGGGAAGAATGATAAACTTTGCTATAAATGCTTCTGTGTTTTTACGATTATTTTCTTTGTGAATGCTGTTTTCAACACCAAATTTAAGTTCTGCTACGGTAACTTCAGACACAAAGCAGTTTTCTTCGCCTATAGCTTTTATTTTTTTGTGCAGATCAAACTTTCCTTTGATGAAATAAATGCATATATTGGTGTCGAGCAAGTATTTTTTCACAACTCTTCTCTTTTTCTGGTAAAGTTTCTTGCTGCTTTAAGTTCTGCAACCAATTCATCGGCGGTTTGGTCAGATTCCCAGGAGCCATATAACGCATCCAAAGAAATTTCTTTTTCTTTCTTTTTTGTCGTTTTCATTGATTTTGACAGTCGGGCGATCAGTTCCAACTTATTGTCTGGACTTAAACTTTTCAGCAAGGTAAAGTAACTGTCTATCAAGTTGATATTTATATCTGCTGTTTTCATTTTCTGTCGTTATTTATTAATACAAAGATAATAAAAAAGTGTTTTCGCTTTAGACGACCGTTGTCGTAATTGTTCTACTCACATATTCTCTATTACGAATTTAACAATTTTTAGCATTACATTGCTGTATCAATCCTTTTATCCAGATCAGGTCGTCAGCTGTTTTTTTTTGGATTTCTCATTGTTGTTTCAGATGGTTGTAACTATTGGATTTGTCGGCAAATGGTTTATCAACCATTTTAAAGCAGCCTACCAACGATGTTGCCGATAGGCTACTGGATTTTATTCTTTGTCAATCTCAATGACCAACTTACCCTGTAAGGTAGTAATGATTACATGTGAATGGCATTCGAAACCGATTTGCTCCAACCATTTTCCTTGTAACATGATTTGCGGAACAATTGACTTGTTCCAAGTATAATCTCTACACTTCGGTTGAATTTTTAACCTTCTCATTCCGTTGGGAAGTTTTGGTTTTCGGGGTTCACAGGCTCCGCATTTACAGATTTTGTTCGGTTGTAACTCCTGGATTACTTTTGTTGTTTTTTTCGTGTGTCGCATAGTTGAAAAAAATAAACGCCCAGGTCGCTGCGACACACGTCGGAAACCGAAGATAGGCCGGACTTACACCGGATCGCCTGAGCTATGTTGTTAATAAGAAAATTTGTCGGATTAGCTCCAACGTGTATCGCGTCATAAATATAGGAATTTTATTTTAATTGGTTAGAGATAATGGTTAATACTTATTTTTTTAGTTATAAAAACCTGTGATGTATAAATTCTCACACCTAATCATAAGAATAGATAATATCCTGAAGATGGCCTGTAATCGAATAAGGACGTCCACCTTTCGTCTTTCTCCCTTCTTCAGCAATTAAATGGAGATGTTTTTTAGACCGGGAGCAAATAACGTAGAGAAGTTTTTTTGAAGCATTAACAGCATCTAACTCATTCCAGTTAGGAATATATCCATGTAACAAACCAAATGCTATAACAGTATGAAACTCTTCGCCTTTAATACCATGACAGGTATTTATAACTACACCTAATGTATGGCTAAATAATCTTTTAAAACTTGTGATATCTTTTGCGTAGTTAAATTCTGGTTTTTCCAAACGCTTTTTAGAACTTTCGAAAAAATATTCCCAATGTAATTTTAAAGTAGGTGATCTTTCAATTTTTACATCTAGTAAATTCAATAATGACTCAAAACATTCTTCTAGGTATTCTAATCCATCTTCTTTTTCAGATGAAATTGAATTAATAAGTTTTAATAGAGCCTTTGATTTTCTTTCTCTATCAGCTAAAATTTCTATTCCCAGACTCTCAAGTTCATTTATTAATTCAATTGACCAACGTCCTCTCATGAAATATGTTTTAGGAGATGGAGAAACTAAAAATAATCTTGCAACCTTAAACCAAACATTCTCTTTATTTTTTAACAATGGGGATAGTCCAATAGCATCAAAATTTACATTTGGTAAAAGTGTTTTTAGTTTTCGGCCCATAGGTATAACTAACCACCATTGCGGGGCTAAAACACAAATTTCATTTTCAGGAACCCCATTATCAAGATTTTGTTGAATGATTCCTGCAATATATTCATCTAAGCCGTCTTTATCGAGATTTTTATTAAAAGTAATTAAACCATGTTCGTCTGCATATTCACTTAATGATTCTATATTAATCCCTGCACTTTGATAGTTTCTATAATAATCAATAACTCTTTGTGAACTTCTATAATTTCCAGATAATTCCAACTCTGAAATAACTATATTTCCAAACTGAGTACTTATAGCCTCTACAGACTTTGCAACACCTCCGAGAGAACCATAAATAGCCTGATCTTTATCACCAACCATAAATAATAACGTTTTGCTATCATAAACATCAATTATTTTTGATAAGATTGCATATTGCAATTCCTGAGTATCTTGATATTCATCTACTGCGATCAAATGGAATAAATTATTTAGCGTCTTTCCAATTTTCGGATATTCATCCAAAACTTTATACGCATAATAAAGTATCAAATCAAAATCAATTAATTTTTCGCTTATCAAAATATCATGATACTCTTCCAAAAGATCATGATATTTCACATTAGGCTCAGCAAATGTTCCATCTGTATTTCTTCTTGTGGTAATTCTTTCCCACCATTCAAAGCCATAATCTTCTTTTAATGAAGAAAGTAGTTCTTCGGACTTATATTCATCGGCAATTACAAATCCATTCTTAATTTCATCTATATAACTTGCGTATGGCCGAAGTATCCATTCCAGACAGAAAGAGTGAATGGTTCCTGCCCATAATTTTTCTGGAATAAAATCCATTTTTAAAAGTCTCTTTTTGATTTCTTCAGCAGCCCTATTAGTAAAAGTTAAGGCAACGATAGTCTTTTTACTCTTCGTTATTTTATCTAATTCGTATGCAACTTTATAGGCTAAAACTCTAGTTTTACCACTACCAGGGCAAGCAGTCAATAAAACATGCCCAGACGCAAGCACCGCATCTCTTTGCTGATCATTTAAATTATCCAACATATTTCATGATTTTTGGAATTTAACAAACTTACTTAATTGATCTTCAGGCAGTTTATTTATGTAAAACTCTATTGCTTCACCAATATTTTCATATAATTCAAGTTCTTGAAGTAAACCTGAATAATCAGCTTCATCCCCTTGAGTTCTTCTATCTATTAATGACTTTAGTCTATATTTAGCAATGTTGAATAAAATTTGATTCGTAATGTGGGGGCTAGCAAACGCAACAGCTTTAAGAATGTATGATGGGATATATGTTAAATGATCAATATGATCTTCTAGCATTAATGCAAACCAACCTTTACCAAATGAGTTTGCTAATCTCAAAATTTCTCTCCCATATAAACTAACCTCTTTTTTATTTAATAAGTCGTTTATTCTTTTTTTATCAGCATCTCGTTTGTAATTATCGTTTACTAATTGAGTGACTTCAAATGAATTTCCAGATTTAATAAATTCCACCTCAAATGTATATTCTCCATAAAATGCGTTAACCCATTCATTATCATTACCAAATTCATCCAATAATTTTTTTCTGTTGGCGCCTGATTTTTGAGAATTTCTGCAAGCTCGTTCCTCTGTATTGTCAGTATTTTCATCTTCCGGAAGATAAAGAATTGATTTGTCGAGATCCGTAATAATTGCACAATTCTTTCTTACTCGTTCGTTATGAAATAAGGTGGCAATATTCTGGAATCCTGTACTTCCTATATTAATTAGACTTACTCCAATTTCATCAAGTGAAAGACCGAATACCTTTTTAAATAATATAGGTATCAAAATTTGTTCAGCGTCACCTTCTACTAATGCCACTCCTTTAGCGAATAATAAATTAGTTCTTACAGCATCCAAATATCTTTCAAGTGCTGTAATTTGTGATGGTTCCAATCCACTAGACGGACTAAATACTAAAGCTTGTTTATTAGACCGACTTAATATATTCACAGAACTAATCTTACTTACCGACGAAATATTTGTTGAATGCGTAGTGATTATTACCTGTGTGTTATGACTATGAAGTTTATCAAATAGTGTTTTTTGAATATGGGTATGTATATGTGCTTCCGGTTCTTCTATCATTAAGAAATTAGCAATCTTATCTAATGCTTTTACTTTTTCGTATTCCAATAATTTCAAGGATAGATAAATAAGATTCGCACCGCCTAAGCTTAATTCGCTAACTCTGCCTTTATAATCAGGCTCATCCGGATCTCCAACCCATAGTTTTAATGATTGCAATAGACGTTCTATTTCTGATGGTACTTCCGATTTTATTTCGATATTAGGCGCATACGTTTCTCCAACAGCTTGTTTAACACTTTTAGCAATGCCACTTGAAATGTTTTTTACTTCTTCTAATTCACTTATCTCATTATTCAACTCTACTACCTTAGTTATTATACTATCTTTTTTAGCGACATCAATACTTTTTTCTTTACCTCTTAATAAACTTAATAGAGGACTATCTTTATAGGAACGGAGATCTGCTTCTACATCTCTTAGAGCCTTTATAAATGTACAAGAGAGTTCGTTTGGAATTGAAAATCCATATAAACGAATACCATATATATCTTCCAATTCATCATCTGGATTTGGAAATTCTATCTTATCAAAATCTCCAACATATTTGAGATAATTGTCTTCAATAGAAAAATCAGTATTCCCTCGTCCTCTAAACGTTAATTCGTAATCATTCAGGGTGATTGAATCAATTATTTCTTGAAGTTCAACTTTTGATCCTACTAAATTCTGAGAACATTCGTATAGTTCCTTTCTTTTATTTTCTCTTGGCCGGAATATGAGAGAGTAAGTTCCCTTAGTAGAATCATACTCATCCATTGTTCCGGCTTTATGCACAGCGATTGCTTGAGCTTCTTCACTTACATCCAAATCAGAAAATTCAATTTGAATAATTATCCAATGTCCTTTCCATGGGTTCAAGCAACGATT
This sequence comes from Pedobacter suwonensis, assembly GCF_007833675.1. NCBI lineage: Bacteria > Pseudomonadati > Bacteroidota > Sphingobacteriia > Sphingobacteriales > Sphingobacteriaceae > Pedobacter > Pedobacter suwonensis. The sequence continues at coordinate 673,885 of NZ_CP031708.1, forward strand.
AAAATCAGACTCATAAAGCTTGATGTTTCTAGGTAGATTTTCATCTATCAACAATCTGATAGCATGAAGGATATTAGTTTTACCTGATCCATTTTCACCAATCACGGTGTTTACACCCTTTTGAAAATTCAAATTAATATTTTTGAAATTCCTAAAATTTCTGATAGAGAGTTTTGATATGAACATAGATTAGAGTTTATTAATTTGTAAATATGTAAGTCAACTTAATAGATTATATAATGAAATTGGTTTGGAATACATTTTAAACCATATGTGGTAAACTTCTAGTTTTCAATACATATATTGAATAGTAATAAAAAGAATTTCCTTTTTTAAAATTTTTATTTTCATAATCACATAATTTTTATAGTTAAACTCCCATCACCTCCACCTTACTCCTCCCGCTCTGCTGCTTGCTCACCTTAATCTGTACCGGGATCCGTTCGGTCATTTCCTGCACGTGGGAGATCACGCCGACTTTACGGCCCTGGTTGTGGAGGCGTTCGAGGGCATCCATAGCAATATTGAGGGTGTTGGGATCCAGCGAGCCGAAACCTTCATCGATAAATAAAGATTCCACTTTCATACGGCTGGACGACAGGGAGGCAAGGCCCAAAGCCAAAGCCAGCGACACGAGGAAAGATTCTCCACCCGAAAGCGAATACACGGTACGCACTTCGTCGCCCATGTCCTGATCCACCACCTGCAAACCGAGAGATGCCGGAATGCGTTCGATCCGGTAGCGGCTGGTGAGGGCCTGTAAATGGATATTGGCATACCCCAATAGTACATCCAGCGTATATTCCTGCGCAATCTGCCGGAATTTCTTCCCGTCAGCCGAACCGATAATATCGTTGAGCTTGGCCCAGTTTTCGGTAACGGTAGCCTGTGCCGAAATACGCCTCAACAGATCACCTATCTTGTTTTTGTGGGCTTCGTCCTGCTGCAAGCGGAAACTGTTTTCCCTTTTTTGTGCTTCTTTTCTTCCACTTCTGATCGGGCAGTCGTCTGCAAGATCATCAGTTCTTCAAGCGGTATTTCCCCGTTACCGTTTTGCTGATGACTGTCTAAAGCCTTTTTCCGTTCGGTCAGGATGCTGTTGGCTCTGGTCAGTTCCTCATCAATGGCCTGCAATGCCGCCCGTTCGTTTTCGATCCAGTCATTTCCTAAAGCGAGTAATTGGTGAAGGTCTTCCAGATTGAGCGATTGACCGTTCTTTTGATTATAATCGTTCAGCCAGTCCTGCAATTGGCGGGAAGTTTGCTGAATGCCGCTCTCCAATGTGGTTAGGGCATTCGTGAGTTCCTCCTGCTGGGTGAGGATTTTGGTCTGTTCGATAGCCAAATGTTGCTGTTTGGTTTTCAGTAGCGCTACATCTTCCTGTGCTTTAGTAACCGCCTGTTTGAACTGAAGTTCCGTTTCATCAGCGGACTGACCATCAAATAGGTTTTTACGTTGTTTAGTAAGATCCACGTACGATTGCTGTTGCGTACGGTGGATTTCGATTTTACTATTGGCTTCCGTTTCCAGCGTTTTGGCCTGGTTTTCCAGTTCTTTCAGCGTGGCTTCGAGAGCGGCTTTTTCCCGGGTATGGACTTCCAGCTTTTCGGCCTGGGTTTGCCATTGTTGAGCAAAGACAGTGATGTTTTCCACAAAGGTTTCCGGGGCTGCTTTCCAGTTGTTCATCCAGCCGGATGTTGTAAAGTGTGGTGCAAGAAGCTGTTCAATTTCACCCAGATGGGCGGTAGCCAGTTCTTGTTCACGTTTAGCCTGGCTTTGCTGCTCGTCATAAAGCGATAAGCTATTTTGAAGGTCTTTCAGCTGTCCGGCAAGCGTGTCGGTATTTTCTTTCAGTTGGTCGATCCCGGTTTTTGCGGCTTCCAGTTCCTGCTTCTGCCCGGCATAGGCTTGTAACTGGGCAGAGAGATCGGCTTGTTTGGTTTTAAGGGTTTGTAATTGCGCTGCGATCCAGTCCGATTTTTCGGAATCGGGAATATTCAAACTATTTTTGGCGATATCAGATTGTTCCCAGGTTTGCTTTTGGGTTGCCAAGGCTGATTCTTTAGCATGTATTTCTTCCTTTCGCCGCTGAATATTTTGCTGTAGGATTGTGCATTCCTGTTCCAGCGCATCATGACGGCTGTGGAGGCTGAGATGGTATTGCGTTTTCTCCTGGCTGGATTTTTCCAATTGGGCCAACACTTTTTCCAGTTGCGGATTTTGTATGGCATAGGGATGATGGGTGCTGCCACATACCGGACAGGGTTTATCTTCCACCAAAGCTTCCCTAAGTGTCTCAACATTTTCAGCCGATGCGAGACGGGCTTGTTGCAAGATTTGGTCTGCGGTATTGCTTTCCGCTTTCGCTAAGGGGAGTTCTTGTTTGAGTTGTTGTAAAAGTTCTTGTTTTGCCTGATGATCGGCTTGTTCCTGTACCTGCTTCTGCCATAAGTGTTCCCATTCGGTCTGTGCATAATGCAAAAGCTGCCACTGCGCCTGTGCTCTGACGGTTTCTTCTACTTTTTGATCGGTTTCTGTTTTATCGAGGGTTAAGCGTTCCATCGGAATAGAGCGTAACGCTTCGGACTTTGAATCATACGTTTTCCGATTTTCGTCCAGCAGTTGAAGCTGATTTTTCCAGCTGTCCGCAAGGGTTTTCTGTTGCACTTCAGCCGCCTGGATTTTATCCTTTAACTCCACTAATTTTTCGGAAGAAGCTTTTTGGTTCTTCAACAGTTTTTGGGCATCTTCCAGTTTGGAAAGGATAAGGTCTTTGTTTTCGGCAATCGGTTTTCGGGCTGCCTGTTCGGTTTGCCATTGCGTAATGCTTTCAATCTGGGAAACAACATCGGTGAAGGCTTGCTGTTTTCCTTTTAAGATATCCTTATGTTGCCGGTTCAGCCCGGCTGCTTTTTCAGCCTCTTCTTGCAGTCGGTCGACCTGTTGTTTTTTCTCTCCCAGCAGGGTATCCAGTTTGCGGGCCTCCTCCAATAGCGGCAGCGCATCGGTAAGGTTCTTGTTTTGAAAGGAAAGTTGATGCTCTGCCTGTTGAAGCTGCTTTTCAAGACTTTCTTTTTGTTGCTGTAAGGAAATCAGGGTTTCCTTTACCGTTGCCAGCACTGTTGTTTTAACGGTATGTTGTTCCTGTGACTGCACTAAAGCGTCTGCCCAGCTTCGGGTCTGCTGTGCCTGTTCGGCCATGCGCAAGTGCCTGCTTCTTGGTAAGGCGGAATCTTTGTTTTCCGTTGCCTGCTGTACCATCAGGATGGCTTCATCATGGCCCTGACTGTATTTGGCGAGCTGCTCATACCAGCTGATTCCTGCGTTTAACCTTTCGATTTCTTTATCCAGGTCTGTGATCTGCCTCTCCAAAAGCTCCTGATCTGCGGCCAGCGTTTGTAGTTCTTCATCGCTCAACGTTAGAATGCCTTCTTTTTGCAACTGAAGGTCACGCAGCAGCACTTCTTCTGCTTTATATTTTTCGTAGATCTTCTTGGAAATCTCGGAGTAGATATGGGTTCCGGTCAGCTTTTCAAGTAGGGAAGATTTCTCATCCCGATTAGCTTTCATAAAAGCGGTAAAATCACCCTGTGCCAGCAATACTGAACGGGTAAACTGTTCGAAATTTAAGCCGACCAACCTTGCAATTTCGCTGTAGGTTTCGGCTTTTCTTCCTGGAAGATCAACCTGATTGGAGATGTTTTTTAAGGTCACGGAATCCGACTGCATGCTTCCGTCGGCCCGGTTTCTGGCCCGTCGAACACTCCAGGTTGCCCGGTAGTTCTGTCCGTCGATTCCCCTGAAGTCCACCTCTGCAAATCCATCAGCGGTTCCATCACGCAGAATGCCACGTATATCGCCCTGACTCAGAGTGCTGCCCTGAACATCTTTGATTTCCACACCTGTTTCCCTTGCTTGCAGATACCGCGGTGTTTTGCCATATAAGGCAAGGCACAACGCATCCAGTATGGTCGATTTTCCGGCTCCCGTAGCGCCGGTAATGGCAAAGATGCCCGCCGAACATAAGGGTTCTGCCGTGAAATCAATTTCAGTAGTGCCTTCCAGCGAAGCTAAATTTTTGATGCGTATGGCTAATATCTTCATCTCATCCGGCGTTTTGGTTGACTTCCTGCGCTACCTGTTGGAACAATTGCATGATTTCCTGTGGCACTTCGCTCTGGTATCTGGCTTGGTAGGCTTTACCGAAAACATCAATGGGCTGCAGTTCATTCAGCTTTTCAGCGGTGATGAGTTCGGGTGTTGCTGCGGCAGCGGCCGGATACTGGGCATCAATTTTAGCTAATCGTACCGCTTTACCAGCCAGGGCGGTTTCTATTTTATGGCGTAAAGCAGGCTCAGGCCCATCAAGCAACACACGCACCTGCAGATAAGGGAGGTTATCCATGCCTGCAACCGAATCTGGCAATTGCTCCAACTGGGCAATGACTTCATGCAAAGGCTGATGCTGATTCGGAACCCGTTGCAGCGGTACAAATACCGGAATTTCAATCGCCTTCAAATTACTGATTTCTTGATCCAAATCAAAAACAATGACCTGATGTTTATAATGAATTTCTGAAAAGGACATCGGCAAAGGACTGCCACAATAACGGATGTGTTCCTTTCCGCCTATTTTCTGCGCTTTGTGGATGTGTCCCAAAGCGACATATTTGATATCGGGATGAAAAGCACTCGCTGAAATACATTCCACACCGCCCATGATCAGCCTTTCGGTTTTATCCAGATCGGTAATCTCTGCCTGCTGGGTATGCAGGTGTCCCATGGCAATAATAGTCTGGTCTTCCGTGCTGTATTGTTGGGCATACGCAAAGGCTTCCTGATATAAAGCGGCGACGCCTTCGGTATAAGGATTGGCGCAATCGGCAATGGCAGGATAATCGCCCATCCGCAAGAACGGTATGGCCAGGCAAAAAGCCTTAACAGCTCCGGTAGCATCGGGAATTTTAATCAGTAGTTTTTCGTAATCTATATTTCCGTCAACGTCTTTTTCTACCAAACCGATAATATGTACATTTGACGATTCCAGTAAAGGTTTGGGTGCTTCCAAACGTGCTGCAGAGTCATGGTTTCCCGCCGTAATGATAATTTGCAGATGAGGTACGGCTCTGGTCGCTTCATTCAGGAAACGGTAAAACATCCTCACCGAGGCCGCCGAAGGATTGGAGCTGTCGAAAATATCACCACTGATCAGCAAGACTTCAATGTTTTCTGCCAGCAAGGTATCAATCAGCCAGTTCAGAAACTGCTGATGGTCATAGCTGCGGTCGTATTCGTGAAACAGCTGGCCAATGTGCCAGTCTGCGGTATGGAGGAATTTCATAATAATAGGGATTTAATACTCAACATTTATTCTATAAAACTTAGAATAAAAAACATAGCCAATATTAGCCATGCAGATAATGCAATGCTTTAGTAAAGCTGCTTATCGAATTATATTAGAGCTTGTTTATTTGGTTCTTTCATGATGAGGCGTTATTGATTGATGCAATTTAATCAATTCAAATTCAGAAACAAATTTCCCAAATAATTATCTACCCACGTAAATTCTTCCTTCACTACTAAAGTATCAGATCGAAATTAAGGTAAACAAACCACAGAACGATAAGGGAAACCGTAAGGTTAGGAAGTTTATTTTTATAATGAGTGAGGCAATAGCGAGTAAAAAGTATCCTCTACCTGCTATTATTGATGAATATGGCCAGATAATTGGCCCTTTTTGCTATTTAAAACGGATTTGATAACCTGAAGCTTTAATTTTAATTGCTTCTTTTTTAAACACTTATTTAAAATAGCAAAAGTGTACCCTAAATAGTTTAAAATATATTTTTACATATTAAACAGAACTTCTATATTTGCAGCTCATTAAAAAAATGGGCCTCGGTAGCTCAGTTGGATAGAGCAACGGTTTTCTAAACCGTGGGTCAGGGGTTCGAATCCCTTCCGGGGTACTTAAGATGGCTTTCAGATCAAATCTGAGAGCCATTTTTATTTTTAGATATGCTACTTCTATTCGGAATTTTGCGCACCGGTTTAAAATGATTTAATTAATTATAAATCGAAACGTTTGGTTTGACGGGTTATACAGGTACCACATACCATTACTTCTGAATATCCGGATTGCAACCTATTTCTTTCTTTTAACGGGATGGTTTTAGTTTTGGATAGGCAATGATGGCTATCCGATATCATCACTGAACTCACTTGTTCCGTCTATACGCTCCAAATCAGTGCCAACCGGTAAGTGCAGATATGGGATAATGGCCTGATCATAGTTTGCAATGGTATTGACTTCGTAGATCATGGTATGAGTATGGTCACCTAAAAGTTATTCTCTAACATGCAAACCTGATTAACAGGCTGGTTAACTGAACCGGTGAACTTTAAACACAACTAGCGTAAGCCTTTTCTAATGTTATTGACCATCCGAGCCGCCTAAAACAATTACTAAAACGGTCTGTTAAATCTAATTAAAGTTAGTGCACAATATGATGAAATACCTGATGATGATACTGTATTGTTTGCTGATCTCTACAGTACTAAGTTTGCTTGGGGTATTTATTTTGCAGACGATGAAGGTAATGGGTACAGCAGACGCTGATTTTATCAACTTACCTTATGGCATTGCAGTCGGTTTCAATATCTGCCTGGCTTTTGGCACCCTGCCAATATTGTTTAACCTCAATAATACGGTGAAGATTAGCCCGCTAATGAGTGGCTTAAGCTTTTTTCTACTGCCATTTATACTGGTATTACTCGCCTTATTATTGATGTGGGACGAGCCGTGGCCAGGCGTACTCTTTGCGCTTCCTTATTTATCAGTATTAATTATTTTCTTTATGCGCTTTAGGCGCGGACAGCATTTAAATCAATAAGATTTCCTTGCAACTGGTATTGAACATGCGATACCTGGAGGGAAGTTTACAAAGTGATGAATAGCTGGCCGACCGGATGTAGCGTAAGTAAATGAAGCACCTGCTGTATTGGTACCATAATGATTACTAAGCGGGATTGATTACAATGATCGCCCGGGTCTGTAAACCTATAATTTACACCCAAAACTAAGCATCTTCCCCATTCCAAACATCATCATCAGCCTGCCTGATTTTTTTGTGACCGGAACTGACGCTCTTTAATTCTTCGTGGTGGTAATTTCTTTCGGGATTTTCGGGTAAGGTATCAGCATGATGATCTGGAACTTGCTGCCCGTGCCCCGGTTTTTTTAGCTCGGGTAAATCATCGTGTATAACAGCAGGTGTTAAAATTTTCTTTGTGGGTTTATTGCGGTTTTCCATAATGATCATGGTATCAAATTTTAAGCCACAAGCAACAAGCGGTTAATTTTTTTAGGGCGAGGGTAGCTGATGGGTTAAAAGCAGTAACTGAAAAAGGGCAATTATGCAGGGGTTACCAAAATCAGTTTAACATACCCCACTCCCCTTTAACCATGATAATTACCTTAAAAAGATCGTTTAGATAAACTTCCGGTTGGAAACTTATGGCGAAACCTTTACAGCGACAATAAAAAACGCCATTGGATGGTTTTATTTTCAGCCCCATCCCCTCACCTGTTTGTTAATGAATAGCAACCGGATTTAGCTGAATCGCTAATTTGGCAAACCTGAGCACCTCTATGCTCTGAAAACCGAAATCCTCTACCACTTTGCCTAAAATGAGGTAACAGCCTTTCCCTTTAAAAGGATATTGCGGACTGGTGTTGGGGAAATGGGTGGTATCAAAAAAATCGCCCCTGGCATCTAAAAAGGTACCGAACCACATTTTGTTATTTTTAACGGTATGTACGGTTTTTTCGCATACATAATTCCCCACCATCCGTACCGTTTGGCCGAGGTACCGGGGCAGATCGGCCGCCATCACCTCCCCGCGGAAGGGTGTTTTTAGAAAATCGAACATGTTATAGTTGAGCGGATAACCCAACAGCTCTAACTCTGTATAGGCATTTTCGAGATCAGAATCTGCCAGTGCCGGGAGCTGATAGGTTTTATAACTGAGTTTAAACAGTTCGGCATGGTTTACTTTTTTCTGTTTAAAACCCAGGTATTGATGTACATCCCAGAGCAGGGTTTTACGATCTTTGCCGGTAAAGCGCAGGGCACCAAGCCTGATGAGGATAATGGCCTGTTCCAGTGAGATACAGGTCCGCTTTACAAAATCTTCGAGATGGAGATACGGACCATTTGCGGCACGCTCTTGCGGAATGATTTTAATAACTTTTTCTTCCAGCCCCTGAATGCCGATAAAGCCGAGGTAGACATCCTCCCCCCTGATATTGACCACCTCATCGCTATGGTTAACGCAGGGCAGGTGCACTTTGGCACCTGTTTTCTGCAGTTCGTACACGTAAACCCAGCGGCTGTAAAAACCACCATAATTATTCAGTACCGCTACCATAAACTCCATAGGGTAATAGGTTTTAAGGTAAAGGCTCTGGTAACTTTCAACAGCAAAGGAGGCCGAATGTGCTTTTGAAAAACTGTAACCGGCAAAAGAGGAGATTTGCCGCCAAACTTCGGTAATAAGCGCTTCTGAATGGCCCTGTTTTCTGGCTGAGGCAAAAAATTTATTGACCAGTTCATCAAAAGCCAGTTTTGAGCGGTACTTTCCGCTCATGGCTTTACGCAGGATATCGGCATCAGCCAGATTTAAACCCGCAAAATAATGGCATACTTTGATCACATCTTCCTGGTACACCATTACGCCATAGGTTTCGCTGAGCTGCTGTTTCATCACATCGCACAGGTACACCACTTTTTCGGGGGCATGGTAACGTTCTATATACGATTTCATCATACCTGAACTGGCCACGCCCGGGCGGATGATGGAACTGGCGGCCACGAGGGTAAGGTAATTATCACATTTGAGTTTTTTGAGCAATTGCCGCATGGCCGGCGATTCGATGTAAAAACAACCGATGGGCTGCCCTTCCTTAAGGATTGCATTTACTTTCTGGTCTTTTTTAAAGCTTTTGAAATCGTGGATATCGATGTCTTTATTTTTATTCTGTTTAATGAGCTGCACCGCCTCGCGGATGTGCCCGATACCCCGCTGGCTTAAAATATCGAACTTTTCATAACCGATGGCTTCAGCCTCATACATATCCCATTGCACCGTAGGGAAACCTTTTGGGGGCATATCTAACGCGGTATAATAGGTAATTGGCTCCTGGGAAATCAAAATCCCGCCGGCATGGATAGAACGTTGATTGGGCATACTCTTGAGGTACCGGTGTACAGCCAGCAACTTCTGGTAAGTTGCATCCGACGGATTTTCGCGTTCTTTGGCAGGATCGGTAAAACCATCTATTTCTGCTTTAGGCAACCCCAAAACCTTACCAATTTCCCTGATTACTGCACGGTCTTTAAAAGTGCTCATGGTACCCAAAAACGCAACATGCCATTTTGGATAACGTTTAAAAATATATTTCTGAATGGTCTCCCGCTCATCCCAGGAGAAATCGATATCAAAATCGGGCGGACTGGTTCGTTTCTCATGCAGGAAACGTTCGAAATACAGATCGAGATCAATGGGATCTACATCGGTAATGCGCAAGCAATAGGCAACCATACTGTTGGCGCCCGAGCCGCGGCCCACGTGGTAAAAACCACATTTATTGATGGCATACCTTACAATATCAAACGTGATGAGGAAATAAGCGCAGAAGTTTTTAAGTTCGATGATGCGAAGTTCTTTTTCCAGCCGTTTAAGGGCCTCCTGGTGGTATTCGCCATAACGGTATTTAAGCCCTAATGTGGCCAGCCGGCGGAGCATTTTTTTATCGCCCTCTACCCCTGTTTTGGTATAATGAAACCTGTTTTTTGAGCTGGGTACGGTACTATCTTCAAAATAGGCGCTTAAATCGCAGCTGTTGATCAGCTTTTGGGTATTCTGAACAATAAAAGGATACTGCTCAAACCGCTGGGTAAGTTCGGCCTCGGGAATGAGAAATTCATCGGGATCACATTTTTCGTCGTCAGGAACCTTGCTTAAAAGGGTATTGAGTGCAATGGCCCGTAAATACTCATGCAAACGATAGGTAACTTTATCACTTACGGTAACGGGATGCCATACCAGCAGCTTGTCTTTTTGCTTTAAAAGCGGATGTTGATACAAATGATTGAGTTGTTTTGCACGGATGCCAACATATTCGTTTGCTTTTAACGTTTTATCGAACGTTTTATAAAAGGGGTAAACGATATACACATTTTCCATTGCCGGCGGCGCTTCAGGAAGCGGAAGGTGATTGATATGATGGTGGCTTAAAAATGTATTGAGCTCGCGCATGCCTTCCTTATTTTTGGCAATGCCCACATAGCGTAAACCATTATCGCCGCGGAATTCGATACCGGCTACCGGCTTGATCTGATAAGGGATATTACCTTTGTGTATATCATCGGCCTCTTTGGCAATGCCCTGTTTGTAACACTCGCGGATAAACTCAACCGCCCCGCCTGAGTTATTGATATCAGTAAGCACCATTTGGTGAATACCCAGATGCCGTGCGGCAGCAATAAGCTGACTAATGCTTTGTGTACCATATTTAAGGCTATAAGAAGAATGCACATTTAAAAACATAATTACTCGTATGATTTGGTGCCTGTTGTTCCCTTCTCCCTCATAAAACTTCTGATTTTTGACCGCTTTCTGATTTCAGGCGCCTGTTCTGTTTCGCCGGCATTTTCGATCAGTTTTTTATTTTTACGCGGGTTGTATTTGATCACTTTCCCTTGTTCATCGCGGGGTGGCTGGGTAACAATACAGGCCTTTACCACTGCTTCGGCACCATAACTGTTGCGCACCCTATCCATGGCCTGGCAAAGGCTATACTCCTCTTCAGCAACGTTATACAGGCCAATCTGTTCGTAACCACTTACCAAGTGAGAAAGTTTTACGCCTACCAGGCGCAGCAGCATCCGTTTTGCATATACTTTTTCGAAGAGGCGATGGGCTTTGCTGATCAGAAATGAATCAAGCGAGGTATAAGGGATCCGCTCCTGTTGGGTAACGGTTTCGAAATTGGTATAACGCACGGTTACGGTAATGCAGGCAGTGAGTTTTTGCTGGTTGCGCAGCTGGAAGGTTAACCCACTGACCATACCGGTTATAATGGCTTTTAATTTAGCCATATCCATGGTATCGCTTTCAAAAGTGGCCTGTGTGCCGATAGATTTTCTTTCGCGGTAAGGCACCACGGGCGAAAGATCGATCCCGTTTGCCTTTTGCCATAAGCTTAAGCCATGCTGCCCCAAAATTTTAAACATCAGCTGTTGCGGGATCTGCGTAAGTGTGCGGATATCGCGAACCCCCATTTCGCTCAGTTTTTTATAGGTGGCATGGCCAATGCCCGGAATTTTATGGATAGCCAAAGGATCGAGAAAGGGACGCAACTCAGGAAAACTGACCTGCCTTTCGCCATCAGGCTTCGATTCGTTCGTGGCGATTTTAGCTACGGTTTTATTGATCGACAGGCCAAAGGAAATAGGCAGGTGCAGCTCTTTCATAATGGTTTGCCGGAGTGCAGATGCGAATTTCATGCAGCCAAAGAAGCGGTCCATACCGGTCATATCGATATAATGCTCATCAATACTGGCCTTTTCAAAAAGCGGAACCTGATCGGCAATTATCTCGGTAATCTCATGCGAGGCTTTGGAATATTCTTCCATATCGCCTTTTAAAAATATGGCCTGGGGGCATAATAATTTAGCCGTCCTGCCCGGCATTGCAGAATGTATGCCATATTTTCGCGCCTCGTAACTACAGGAAGCAACTACCCCTCTGTCGCCGCCGCCACCGATAATTACCGGCTTACCGGATAACCCGGGATTTTTTCTGATTTCTACAGATACAAAAAATGCATCCTGATCCATATGAATAATCTGCCTGTTTTGATCCATTTTTTAATGATAAGGGTGATTGAAATCAAAATTACTAATATTTTTAGCTTATTTAAAAATTATAGCGCCAGGGGTTGCGAATAAATACTAACAAATTTAGCTGACAATTAACGAAATAGTTTACACCTCCACTAAAAATGATGCAAACCATGATGTATTGCGGCAATGAATGGAACTGATGGTGTGCAGGTTAGGATGCAGCGCACCTGGCTTGTTAAGCGAACTGCCGAATGGGAAACGGATATGGACCGCGAAAATTTGCCCGTGCCTTTGGCCCGGGTCTGTACTCCCCGCATTGATAGCGGCTTAAATTTTACGATAGCGATAAGCCAAACGCCACAACAATCATTTGCCGGCCTGCCGCTTTGGTGATAAAAATAAAACTTTGTGTTATTTTAAACTGTTAACTTAACAATCAACACGATGACTATGGAAACTAAAGACAATAAAAAAGCAGCTGAAAAAGCGCAAAATGAAAAAGGAAGCTCAAAAGGTAAGGCTTCCTTTGATCAGAATGGCGAAGGCGCATCAGAAAAATTTGGCCAGGCGGGTTCAACACCTAATGAATCAGGCGATGGTGGACCTGGCGCAGTAAACAAAAACAAAGAAAATTAAAAGATAAAAAGAGTGTAACACTCTTTTTATCTTTCGTAAATACTCATCTTCTCGGCCAGTTCGATGATGCTTTTGATTTTAAGCTTTTGAAAAAGCCTAAGTTTATACGTACTTACAGTACCCATTTGAAGGTTTAACTGATTGGAAATTTCCAGTACACCAATGCCTTTTGTTAAAAGTTCTGCTACTTCCAGTTCACGGCCGGATAGTTTGGTGAAAGGATTATCGGCATCGTTACCCAATATGCTGTTAAACATATTTTCTTTAACATTTCTGCTGGAGTAACGGCTACCGGCTAAAATCGTAGTGATTGCCGTTACAATTTCTGACTCTTCAGCATTTTTGGTTAGATAACCAGATGCACCTGATTTTAAATAAGGTACAGCATAAATGTTTTCATTTAATGAAGAGAATACCAGAATTTTTGCATTGGGCTGAACCACCTTAAGCTGATCGATTACCTTGAGGTTGTTACCACCCGGCAAATTCACATCAATGATGATTAAGCTCGGTAATTTTTCGGTTTCTACCAGCGCCTGCTCCATTGTAGCGGCGTGAATGATTTCAACACCAGGCCAAAAGTCTGATATTAAGCCTTTTAAACCACGACGGATAATTTCGTGATCATCGGCGATGAGTACAGTAAAAGTACTTACGGCATTTTTTGTTTTCATGTATAATTAAGGATATTCTGCAAGTTAGCAAAAAGTTACTTTTTCCATACAATTGTAGTGAATTTTTTGTTAAAAATTGTAAATATTATTATACACAATTCAACTTTTTTGTTAAAAACTTAAAATATGTAGCTGAACAATCAATGAATTTCCTGTGTACACCATTCTAACCCAGGGCCTAAACACCTGCCTGTTGATGGCTGCTACCACTACCTTTTCAGCAGTTTAACACTGCCATGGCGCATGAGCAGCCCCCATATGATTTTGATGTAAGACGGATGAAAGGAAGGAAATAACCTACTGGTTAATAAACAGATAACAACCATCACAGACTTAAAAAACAGCTTTGGATTGAGGAGAAAAATAAAATATCAGTATTGGTTACTGACGCATATAATGGAAAACATTTTAAACAGTAACGGCCACTAATGTATACCCAATAATACATATTAAAAAAAAACGTACCTGAATTTGAGGGCGTGTATAAAAAATATTTTATTGACAAAAGTCAACTAAATATTTCAGGGTGTTATTAATACTACATACTGGTAAACGCCAATACATGAAATACAGAAGCAAAGAAAACTCATTAAAAATGATCAGATCCTGGCACGGATACGGCTCAGCGTTTCCAGCCTGATGGCGAGGAAAGAAGCAATGTATTTTAGTGAAACCCGGTTAATAAGATCGGGAAAAGAAACCAGGAAGCGTTGGTATCGTTTTTCAGCAGAAGAAATTCTGCAGAGATAGGCCCGTTCTTCTGCCGATCGGTAATACAACTCCATCATCTTCCTGCCCACAATATTCGCTTCGGTAAAGTTCTCGTACAGGTGTTCTGACAGAACGTGCGGAATGGCAATCAAATCAACATCTTCCAATGCCTGTAAATATTCATCTGATTCGCTTTCTAACCATAAATTGCGTATGGTACCCACTACTTCGTTTTCTTTCGCAATCCAGGTGGTAATTTCAGTACTTCCGTCTTTGATAAATCCCCTGACAACGCCTTTCACGATCAAAAATAGATATTTATTGCGGTCAACCGGTGAAATGACGTATTTGTTCTTTCTATAGCTGACTGGAAACGTATGCTTATTGATGCGTCTTTCAATTTCATCATTTAATGGATGAAACTTCTTGAAAATATCGATCAGTGGCGAAGAATTGTTGTATTTTTTCCACTTGTCCTCATCAGATAAATTAACTGCAATCATAGCATTAGGGTTCGGATAGACAAATTTCTCCTTTTAAAGAAATTTGCCCTGTAATAATAAGCACATTGATTTTAAAAAAGAAGTTTTTAATCACTTATCACTCAAAATGACATTAAAACGTTTTCTCTACCCCAAGGCCAAATAGTGCAAAGTCGTACTTCACCGGATCTAGGGGGTCGAATTCCTTTAACCGGGCAGTTAACTCTACCGCTGTTAACCAATCGGTTTGCTTTCGGTTAATGAGACCTAACAACCGCCCTACCCTATCTACATGCACATCGCAAGGGCAAATCAGATCTTTAGGCTTCAGCCTGTCCCAGATCCCGAAATCAACGCCGTTATGATCGGCCCTGACCATCCACCTTAAAAACATATTTAAACGCTTGCAGGTTGATTTTTGCTGTGGTGAAGAGATATGCTTTTTGGTACGGTGCGGAAAATCATCAAGCGAAAAAAAATACTGCCTGAAATAATTGAGGCTTTGCTCAATGGAAACCTGGAGCTGCCCGGCTAAACAAACCTCGGGAGCGGCATAGCTTACCACTTCAGCTACCTCGATACAGGCGTCAGGAAATACTGCTTGTTTAGGTAGAAAAGCCTGTTCCAAACTATCAAACCGGCTGTAATGCATATTGAAGAACGAAATAAAATAAAGAAGATCTGTGTCGTTAAAGGTACGGTGCTTAAAGTGAAGCAGCCGTTTTAAATCATTGTCGTTATGGTTCAGCACAAAATCGTATGGGGCATTGTCCATCCGGTTAAGCAGATCGCGGCATTTACTGATGATGGTTTTCCGTTGACCCCAGGCCAGAACCGCAGCAAAAAAACCAGCAATTTCGATATCCTGTTTTTTATCAAAAAGATGCGGAATGCAAACCGGATCGTTTGCGATAAAATCAGGATGATTGTACTGCTCGGCTTTGCGATCAAGAAAATTCTCTAGCTCCAGAAATTGCATATGGGTAATTATTTTTTACGAAAACAGCAGCACATCAGCAGCTAACTAAACCGGGTTGAAACGGTATCCTTTTTTGTTTTGGAGATTTTGATAAAGCCGCCACTTCGGAAAAAAGATGTAGTGTAAAGACGGACGAACAAAACCTTAGCACGGCAGCTGCTTTACAAAAAATAAAAAACCGGGCAAATGATAACCATAATGCCCGATAGAATTTTAAGCCAATGCGCGTTCCAGATCTTCCAAAAGATCATCAATATCTTCTACCCCTACGCTTAAACGCAGCAGATTATCTGTTACACCAACTTTCTCCCTTTCTTCTTTTGGAATGGAACCATGCGTCATGGTAGCCGGGTGATTGATTAAAGATTCTACCCCGCCTAAAGATTCGGCAAGTGTAAATACCTTAAAGTTAGATGAAATCCGGAAGGTTTCTTCCAGATCAGCATTTTTCAACGTAATCGAAATCATGCCCCCAAAGCCCCGCATCTGTTTTTTAGCCACCGCATGGTTAGGATGATCTTCGAAACCCGGCCAATAGATTTTATCAACCTTTGGATGTGTATTTAGATAATGTGCAATACGCTCCCCGTTTTCGCAATGTGCCCTCATCCGGAGATGAAGCGTTTTGATGCCCCTTAAAACCAAAAAGGCATCTTGCGGACCTGGTGTTGCACCGCAGGCATTGTAAATAAACCACAGCTCTTTATACAATTGCTCATTATTGGTTACCAGAGCCCCCATTACCACATCAGAGTGGCCACCGATATATTTGGTTACCGAATGCATCACAATGTCGGCACCGAGATCGATGGGGTTTTGCAGATATGGCGATGCAAAGGTATTGTCGACAGTTAATATAAGGTTTTTCTCCTTGGTAATTTTTGCTACCCCTTCAATATCAATAATCTGCATGGTTGGATTGGTTGGTGTTTCTATCCAAACCAGCTTTGTTTTATCATTAATGTAAGGCAACATATTTTCTGGCCTGGAAAGATCCAGAAAATGGAATTTGATGCCATATTTGCTATATATTTTAGTGAAAATACGGTATGAGCCACCATAAAGATCATTTCCGGTAATCACTTCATCGCCCGGTTGCAATAATTTTAATACCGCATCAGTAGCGCCCATCCCGCTGGAAAAGGCTAGGCCATATTTGGCATTCTCTAATGCAGCCAAACAATCTTCCAAAGCCTTACGGGTAGGGTTTGTTCCTCTTGAATACTCGTAGCCCTTGTTATCTCCGGGAGATTTTTGCCAATAGGTGGAGGTTTGATATATGGGTGTCATTACGGCACCAGTAGTTGGATCAGGCTCTTGCCCGGCATGTATGGCTTTAGTTGCGAATTTCATTTTTTTCTAGTTTTGAGATTTGAGACAATAGATGTGAGATACAAGATTTGTTTTCTCTCAAATCTTATATCTCACATTTAAAATCTACCTAATATGCTCTTGCAAACAATACCCTTTGGGTAGACGGCTTTCCTGAATAAATACAAACGCCATCTTCCAGTTTATTATTTAACGGAATACAACGTATAGTTGCTTTAGTTTCTTCCTTAATTTTTTGTTCCGTTTCCGGCGTTCCGTCCCAATGTGCCGAAATAAAACCGGCTTTGGTATCCAGCAGTTCCTGAAACTCTTCGTAGCTGTTCGCTTCGGTGATGTGTTCATCGCGATAAGCCAATGCCTTGTTGAACATACTCTGCTGAATATCTTCCAATAATTTGGCTACATAGATATCCAGGCCTTCCTGCGGTACTGTTTGTTTAACTTTGGTATCTCTGCGCGCAATTTCTACCGTTTTATTTTCCAGGTCACGGCCGCCAATCGCGATGCGCACCGGCACGCCTTTCATTTCGTAATCTGCAAATTTAAAGCCCGGGCGTTGGGTATCACGGTCGTCATATTTAACCGAAATGCCCATACCTTTTAAACGCAAACTTAATTCGTTAACGTATGCTGAGATTTTGACCAGATCTTCATCATTTTTGTAAATGGGAACAATAACTACCTGTACCGGTGCCAGTTTCGGTGGAATAACCAGACCTGAGTCATCACTATGGGCCATAATCAATGCACCCATTAAACGGGTAGAAACGCCCCATGATGTAGCCCATACATGGTCTAATTTTCCATCTTTGCCTGTAAATTTAACATCAAAAGCTTTTGCAAAATTCTGTCCTAAAAAGTGCGAGGTACCCGCCTGCAGCGCTTTACCATCCTGCATCAGTGCTTCAATGCAATAGGTATCCAGCGCACCGGCAAAACGCTCATTCGGAGATTTACGTCCCCTGATTACCGGAACGGCTAACCAGTTTTCTGCAAAATCGGCATAGATATGCAACATACGTTCGGTTTCTTCAATCGCCTCTTCTGCAGTGGCGTGGGCTGTATGTCCTTCCTGCCATAAAAATTCAGCCGTACGCAGAAACAGCCTTGTACGCATCTCCCACCTTACTACATTGGCCCATTGGTTAATGAGTATGGGTAAATCGCGGTATGACTGGATCCACCCCTTATAGGTATTCCAGATAATGGTTTCTGAAGTTGGCCTGACGATTAATTCTTCTTCCAATTTGGCAGTTTCGTCTACAATGATATTGCCATTACCGTCATTTTTAAGCCGGTAATGTGTGACAACAGCACATTCTGTCGCAAATCCCTCTACGTGAGAGGCTTCCTTTGAAAAAAATGACTTTGGGATGAATAATGGAAAATAAGCATTCTGATGCCCGGTATCTTTAAACATCTTATCGAGTATGGCCTGCATTTTTTCCCATATGGCGTAACCATTGGGCTTTATAACCATGCAGCCACGCACCGCAGAATGCTCTGCAAGGTCGGCTTTCAATACGATATCATTATACCACTGGGAATAATCTGTTTCTCTACTTGTAATTTCTTTGCTCATCTTATGTATTTGGAACGTAATTTGTACGTTAAAATGTGTAAAATTAATGGCAAATTTATAAATTTATGCCTACAAACGATTAACAACAACCTCAAATATTTTACAGCTGTTTTTCGGCCAAAAAAATAGGCAATAATTCTTTACTTTTGATTTGTTTATTACATAAGTAAACGCACACAACTAAATATAAACACAATGAAACCAATTAAATTTTTACCCATTGTCATGATTGCCACCGCTGGGATGGTGGCCTCATGCTCAACATCCAAATTGGCTCAAACAAAGCCGGTTGATGATGTTTATAATTCTGTAGCGAAAGCCAGAGAGGTGGAAGTTGTTCTTCCTGCTCAAAATCAACAGGCGCAGAATCAAAACAACGGTCAGGAAGAATATGATGAGTATTATGGAACAAGCAATCCATATTACGACATGGATTATGCTTCCAGGATCAACCGTTTTCATAACGGATACAGCTTTCAGGGCTATTATGACCCCTATTTCGATAACTACTATTATGGCAACAGTTATGGCCCTTCCAACTATTTAGGTTTTGGTTTGGGCTGGAACAGCGGTTATGGTTTAGGCGGCTGGGGCTTTGGTGGCGGCTGGGGCTGGGGCAGTATCTGGAACAACCCTTTCTATTATGGCAACTATGGTTACGGCTGGAATAACCCTTGGGCATGGAACGCCTGGGGACCTTACTCCTATTATGACCGTTTTGGCTGGGGCGGTGGATACTACGGCGGAGGCTGGGGTATCGGCGGCGGATATTATGGCGGCGGTGTATATACCAACAACAATTTCAGACCAAGGCCAGGAAGTAATGACAGAGGTACCCCTAGATATGGCAACGGAAATGGTGGTAACTTAGGCAGGCCAAGCAGAAGTGGTATCGTGAATCAGAACGGAGGCGTATCTTACGCACCAAACAACAATGCCGGTAGGCCTACCAGGAACCAGGGTAGCTATAGCCAAAATGACGGCATGCAAAGCGGCAGACCAACCAGAAACAGTAATTATTCACCTCAACAAGGTTCACAAAGTGGCAGACCTACCAGAAATGAAGGTTATACCCCTCCTGCAAGAACCGAAAGCAGACCAACTTATTCTCCTCCACCATCATCATATGGCGGCGGCGGCGGTGGCGGCTCTACTGGTGGTGGAGGCGGTGGTGGCTCAAGACCATCAAGAGCTGGAAGAGGTTAATTATAAAATCTAAACACACAAATGAAAAAAATAATCCTGGCTTCTCTAGTAGCTACAGTAGCTGCTATGGGAACAACATATGCCCAAAGTTATGCACCTGATGCATTCCGTTTCTCTCAAACCAATTATGGTAGCTCTGCCCGTTTTAAGGGAATGGGCGGCGCGCAAATCGGCGTTGGTGGCGACATCGGTTCTATTAATGCCAACCCTGCCGGATTAGGCTTATTTACCAAATCGGAATTTAGCATCACACCCGAATTTAATTCAGTTTCTAATAACAGTGCTTATCTTGGAAACAACACGAAAGCCAACAAGAACCAGATAAATCTGAATAATATTGGCGTGGTTTTTTACAGCCCCGCAGCTAAAATGAAAGGAGCTGCTGTAGATAAAGGTTTAGTAAGTACGGTATTTGGCTTAAGCTATACCCGCAACAATGATTTTTTGAATAACATCAATTACAATGGTTTAAATACCAATAGCTCCATCAGGGATTCTTACGTAGATCAGGCCAATAATTCCGGTGTATCAAACAGCATTGCTGGTGATGCCTACAACAGTTTCCTGATTAATAAAAACACCCCTACTTATCCAAACCGATATTCTGCCGAGCCTTATAATAATGCCAGTTTCCAACAGAACTGGAACGAATCGAGGTTAGGTTCGACTTCAGAATTTAACGTGGCCGGTGCACTTAATTTTGGCAATAAGGTATACATTGGCGCTACAGCAAGTTTTGTTAATGTAAGGTACACCAGCGACGCGGCATTTACTGAGTCAGGTATTGTTAACTCCTATAACGACGGAGACACCCCTCCTACCTATAACGGGAACGAAAATTACACCCTTAACCATTTCAGGAACCAGGAAACAAAAGGCGGTGGGTTCAATCTTAAATTAGGTGCTATTTTCAGACCGGTTAGCGAATTAAGGATCGGTTTAAATTTCCAGACCCCAACCTGGATGAACATTGAAGATAATACCAGTGAGACTTTGCAAGCTACTACTGCAGGAAATGCGAATACCGGACCAACCAAATCTAACAATCCAACTCAATATTATGCATTCACGTATAACTTACGTACACCACTTAAAGCTTCAGCTGGTATCAGTTATGTTATTGCAGGTACTGCCTTAATATCAGCTGATGTGGATTATGTAGATTATTCTACTATGCGTTTCTCTGATGCGAACGGATCTGACCGTGCAACCATTAACGATAATAATGCATTTATTAAAGCATCGTATAAAGAAGCTGTGAATTATAGAGTGGGTGCTGAAGTAAAAGTTACCAACGAATTCAGTTTACGTGCAGGTTACGGTGTAAATGGAAATGGCATTAAAGGTGGCGATAATAAATTTTATCAAGCCCAATACTACACGGGTGGATTAGGTTACCGTATAGATAATTATTATTTCGATCTTGCATACCAGAACTATAAAACAAACTTCAACTCAAGCCCTTACTTGTTAGATGATTATAGCGAACCGGTTGCTGATGTTAAAAGCAATAGAAATAATGTATTCCTGACTTTTGGAGTAAGGTTTTAAGTTTAACAACACGATATAAAAACGGCTTCAGCTTAAAAACTGAAGCCGTTTTTATTTACTCTTCACCAAAATCTCTTGTTCCCCATATACCACGCCCCCATCGGTCACGCCCTGTACAACAATTTTAAATGCCCCGGTTAAATCGCCTGTGTTAAAGCTGACAGGTGTTTCACCGTTAATCATTACCTGATAATTCCAATACACGGTTGAAAAATTGATTGGTTCGTTTTTGTTATTGATATCAGATGTATAAAATTCTTTTGGCAGGCTAATTCCTTTTAATATCAGCAGATTCGATTTGGATTCATCATCCGTACACCCCTTGTAAACAAAAGAGATACCCGTTACCACATCTAAATATTTTTTTCCTTTAACGGGCTCAGTAACATTATAATAACCTAAATGATTAGGACAGTTTAAAATATTGTACATACACACATAGTCGCCACATCTGTTAGCCCCTCTCTTGCCAAAGCTGGTACTGTTATCTTTAACTTTAGTTATGACTACATCTTTTAGTTTAAGCCCAGCAGTTGGGGTAATGCTATAGCTACTTTCATCAGCGACTTCAGTTTTACTTACGGGTTGAACAAAGGACTGTTGCCGTAGATAAGTTTTAATATCTTTTTGTGGCTCGCTAATTTTAAGTTCGTAATTTTCAGGTTCAGCGGTAATCATACTTAACCACACAGTTGGCTTGTCTTCGCTGGTAAGCAGGTTGGAAAAAGGAATGCTAAAGTGACCGCCACTATCGGTGTCTAAAAAGTTCATGTTGGTACCTGCTATCGTACTTAAACTCATTGGCTTTACTAAGGGCTTTTTTTTTCTTGTAATACTTCCATTGTAATCCAAGCTTGATAGCGACATGGCACTTCCTGTATCACGAAACTCAACTTCCGGCCATTTATACTTCCGCCAGCTTTTGACCAACAAAACATTATTCAGATAGTCTTTGTCAGCATATTTTAATCCAAAGCTATTGTTTGGGAAATCGGTAAGCTTATTGTTTAAATAATAAGCATCGACAATGGTTGTATTGTTAGCCGATAATAACCGGTTTGCCTGTACACAAGCAATCGAAACCAGCCCATTTAAAGTTTTGTTATTCTTATCGGTTATTTTTAATTTTAGATTTACCTGCTCACGTGTTTTATATTCATTTTTTTCGGGTATAACCCTAACCTGATTAATCTGATCATAATGTGCGAAGAAAATCCGCTCTGCCAAAGGCTTGTAATTACGGTCTAAAACAGTTATGGTATGTAAGCCCACTGACACTGAATCTAAATTGAACCTGATCGGTTGTATTTTACCCGGATTTAACGCGCAGGTAGTTTGCAAAAAAACAGCTGAAAAATTATGCACCAGGACGTGTACCTTGGTATTGAAATTAGCTTCGAGTTGTATTTTAACTTCATCATTACTAATGGCAAACGGCATGCTTAAAGCCACACCTTTATTTAAGATAACTGGTAAAGGGTAGGAAATAGCCTGCTGTCCATCTGCAAGCAATTTGACCCTATAACGGCGAGTTGGTTTAGGCATCAGATCAAAAGCACCAATTCCCATTGAGCTACTGGAAATGGTATCAATAGCGGTATCATCCTCGTACAACACTCCTCTTGCCTTTACTCCTGCTCCTGCCATATCTTTTATCTCAAAGCCAACTTTTGTATTCAACTTATTAAACAAATAGCCACCTTCCGGATAGAAACTAACCCGATACTTTGGGCTGTTCATAACCGGGAGCTCAAATTTTACATAACGTGTAACATTTCCTTTTTTAATAAAGATACTCAGCAGGTTGTTTTCTGCTGTAATTTTATCAGCAGGATAATCGATCATTAATTCTCCAATAACACTGCTTTTGCCTACCGCAGACTTTAAAAGCTGTTTATCGCGTCCGATCTGATATTTAATCAGAGCATCTTCTACAAAGCGGTTTTCGCTAGTTAAAACTTTCAATAAAACAGTACCATTACCAGTACGTTCATCAAAAGGTTTGAAAACAGACACCTTTTCTATTAAGGGGTTAACTGTAGTAGATTTGATGGTGACCAGTTGAATAAATTCGGCATCGGGATTTCCATTTAACATGACGTTTGTATGAGCTACGAATCGATAATCTCCACCCTGTAATGAATCGGGAAGGTTAAATGCACCATAGCAAATACCTTTATCTATTAAAAATTTTTTTTGAGATACTACACTACTGTCCCTGTTGTTAATAAGAGACAAGTAAAGCGTATGGTACGCATCCATATCGGCTACTGCTTTAAGCAGGTAAGCCGTAAACCATACCTGATCATTATTGGTATATACATTCTTATCAAAATGTACAAACAGGTTAGATTGCAGATTATTTAAACCATAGTGATCGAGGTTTATAGCTACACTATCGAGTTGATGATTTTGTGCCTTTGCTGACACATGAAACAACACTGATAAAAAAAGAATTAGCCAAGGTTTTAAAAGCATAATATTAGTATGCTTAAAAATCAGCTTTTTATTTTAATTATTCAAATAAATCCAAATTGGTAAACTTGATTGCTATAATTGGTGAAGATAATTAGCACACAAATATTTAAATTGTTTTGCTTTACTATGCAACATATCACTCTTTCTAAATTTTAACTATTCCATGCTTTACCGCATACAAAGCCAATCCTGTACGGCTTTTGAGCTGCAGTTTTTCACAAAGTGAATTCCTATACCCATCAATGGTACGCGGACTCACAAACATCTCGGCTGCAATTTCATTATAAGTCTTTTCAGTACAGGTGTATTTTAAAAATTCCATCTCCCGTTCAGTTAATTTTACAAAACCGGATAGCTTTGAACCAGGTGACAAAGCACTCAACGATTGCATGACCTTTCGGGTAACCAGATCATTGTAAAAATAGCCTTTGCTTAATACCTCATCAAAAGCCATTTTAAGTTCTTCAGGTTCAGCATCTTTCAGCACATAACCTTTAGCACCATTGGTAATCATCTTAATGATGGCCGTTTCGGCATCCATTGTACTTAACGCAAGTATATTTACCTCGGGATGATTTCTTTGCAACCATGAAGCCGTGCTGTAGCCATCCATTTCAGGCATATTGATATCTAACAACGCAATGTCTGGTAAACCATATATTTCTAACTGTCTGATAAAATCCTGGCCGTTGGCGGCCTCAAATAAGATATTATAGTCTTGAAAATAGCTGATCAATGCGGCCAATCCTTTTCTAAATAATACATGATCATCAACCAAGGCTATCTGTTTAATCTGGTCAGACATAAGGTATAGTTAAGGTAATTTTTGTTCCATTATTAATCACACTGTCGATTGTCGCTTCTCCCATAATCAATTTAGCACGCTTGACAATATTCAAAAGACCCAATCCGGTATCAATTTTGGCTTTTTCAACGGTGCTAAAACCAATACCGTTATCTGCAATAGTGATGTTTAGCTGTTCTGCAAAATCAAACCCGACCTCTATTTTGGTGGCATGGGCATGCTTTAAAATATTTTGCAAACTCTCCTGTATAATCCTGAAAGTGATTATTTTCTTCTGTTCGGTAATGTGCTGCTCCTTACCGGTTACCTCAACTTTGCTTACAATTGCCCCTGCTCTGCTTATGCGTTGCAGCTCCTGCTCAATGGCCTGCACCAGGCTTAACTCCTGGATGCGGCTCGTACTCAAACTTTTCGCAATATCACGTAAATCGTTTAGCGCATTGCCCACATTCCCTTTAATCTCGGTGACCAAAACTTTATCGCTTACTTCTTTTTTTTCCAGCAAACTTAACTGCAGTTTAGCCAAGCTAAGTAACTGTCCAACATTATCATGTATTTCCTGGCTTATGGTATCAAATGTCTGCTCCTGCATTTCCAAACGCGATTGCAACAACTGTTCGCTGTACTGTTTTTCCATTTCTCCTTTTTCTTTTGCATACTGAAATTTCTTTTTCTGAAAATAGAGCATAAAGAAAACAATCGCACTACTTAGTGCGAAAAAAATAATGATGCTGGGAATAATTACGAAGAGTACTTCTCTGTCTTGATCATTTTGCATAAAAAAGCGTAAGCAAACAGTAAATACATGATGATATTGGTGATTAGATTTAATTTTTTCAGTTTAACCGCTAGCTGCTCATAATTTGCGGTTAAATAATGGAACATTCCCATATAGGGTACAACGCAGGTGTAATACACAATCAGGCCGATAGCCACCCAGAATTCACCTTCGTTTAAAAGTGAAGTTGTTTCGTTTGATGTTAATTTCTCGTAGCAGTAGATAAGCGCAAAAAAAATAATAATTGTTCCGCCAAACACAAAAGAATAGCTACTCCACTGCAATATATTAAAGCAATAAAAACTAAATATATACCAGAGCAACGGGAATATAAACAAGAATAGTTTTATTGCTTTTAGCACGTAGGTATTTTTGACAATCTGCTTGAAGAAATAAGCATAGAACATAAATTCGACCAGAATAAAAAAATTATACTGGGGTAATATATTTCCGTGATAACCAAAATTTTGCCTGAATAAAAACACACTCAATTCCAGCAGAAAAGTATAAGTGCATAACAAAGCAACCGTTTTGAGTTGCCTTGTTATTTTGTTCATTTGGTAAATACCTGTGATGGCGGATACCCCCAGCGAGATAAGATATAGATATTTGAGATACATAAAATTTAAATATATATCTAAAATAAGTATTTACTAATTTATCTTAAACATCAAGTGCAGCTTTATCATCGGTTGATGGCGGTGGAGAGGGATCTCCGGTGTCGAAGGTATCACCCATAAATTTATCTTTAGTTAACTCATACCTATAATTAAACTCTTCACTATCAATATCTTCAATACCAATATCCCTGTTCTTGTTCATAAAGGTAAAACCGATTGTTAGACGCTGTCTTCTATCTTCTGCGCCTGATACCCGTTTAGGAAAAGAATAGGCCAGGTTCGTGTATGATACAAAACGGATACCGAAGCCAGTTACCATACTTCCCGCCTTACCTTTTTGGTATATCATTTCATCACGAGTTTGTATCATCTGCTCCGAACTAAACCACACGTGCTTTGTTTCATGGATAAAATTAGTTCGGTCATTGTCTGATAGGGTTTCAAAAAGAATGTTACGTTTTATATTTTGATAATTATGAACCCAAAGTCTGGCTTGATCCTCCTCAATCTTATCGAAGGTTTTTCCATTGAAAGCGTAATAAGTTTTATCATCAAGATGATTTACGCCATTAGTTTTGACAAAAATGAGTGTAAGTAAGCCACATTTATCTTTATATACATTTCCATCTCTTGATGGAGAGGCAAAATATACTCTCACGCCATCATTCTCCTCAATCCCTTTGGTTAACTTGTTAAAAAAATCAATTGCTGCATCTATATTCACAAAATCAATCTTTCTGGTTTCCTGTTCACCTTCCTGCAAAGATGTAATGACATTCAGTATTGGATACTTGTAATAATTAAACCATAGTTCTCGATAATTACTTTCCTGTTTGGTAACAAATGTTTTTGGTAATGGTTCCATAGCTTTTAATTTAGTTTGAGGTTTATAAATAATTTACACTTAAATATACACGATGAAAATTTGAAATTGAAAATTCTCCAACCATACCTCACTCAGGCAAACAGCATTTCAAAGCCTTAAAAATCAAATTGTAACGCATTTAAACTAAGTATCACATTCTTTAAACCTCTTCTATTTATTTTAAAATACCGCGATTTTACGGTAGGACATTGCGCTTTTCACGCGTACAAATTCGAGCGGTTTCACGCTTGATTTGGATACAATTTCCATGGTAGTTTTGAATGAGCAATTGGTTTAATGGGGAAGCTGAAAACCAAAAAGAGTAGGCACTATAATTAAAAGAATTAAAAAATGAGTTCACTTGGAGAATTAAATCAAAAATTTGACTTAGATGCATTATCAGAACAGTTAAAGGCAACTGTTGACTCAAAAGATCCGGTAGGATATATGCGAAGCAACATTAACTGGGAAATTGATAAAGATTTAGACGACAAACCAAATTTGGATATGGTTGCAAATATGATGAGCGTATCATATTCATCAAATATTGGTTATGAAATGTGGAATCCATTTCGAAGGTTCCTTGAATGGCTGGGCAAAAATAAAACGGCAAGCCAGATAAAAAAAATTCTTTGTAAAATCTATGCTGAGATACAAAAACTGATTGACGAAGAAGCGGGATTGAAAAAAATATTAACTGTTGCATTATCAGCAATAGCGGCTACAATCGGGATAGGTGCAATCAATCCGATGATCCTCACTTTGGTTGTAGGTTTTCTTGCAACAATGATTTTAAAAGGTGCAGCCAATTTTTGTGGTATTTAATTTTTATTTTATTACATCAATTGTAATAAACAACTCTTAAAACCAGGCCTTATACTCGCATAATTAGTAGGATTTTCAGGTTATATCATTCCAAATAACCTTCCACCCTCTTTACCCATCTCATCTATTTTAGCCTCAACCACTGCATCTTTAATCAATTCTGGAGCGTGGTGGGGCTTTTTTCGTGCGTCAATGACCAATGGTCCTTTACAGCCCCAGTGTTTATTAATGGTAAAATCGTTAATGCCGTAAATATCTGCTGCAGGGTTGCTTCTTGTAAAAGTTACCCAAACAAAATTATTAACCGTTGCAGCGGTAAACGATGCGTCATCAGCCAGAATAATTAATGGTAGGCCCGATAAATCCTGATTCATTAGTGCCATGTTTAACATAGCCATTTCAGCAGCCGTTTTCTCCGCATTTTTATACTTATTGCCTTGCAGGACTAAAACCCCTGGCATCGCTATTTGAGATTGATTAAAATCATCACTCAGCCTTAGTCCTTCAGGAATTTTATCCCACAGTCCACGTTTTTTTTCCCCTGCTGCAGCAATAACAACCTTCGATCCACTATTTAATCCGTCGCCACTGTAATCAAGTGTATCAATGGTGGTATTGGTATAAAAATGGATGTCCCTGCTAAAATCTACCCGTTCCAGTACGTGTTTTATAAAATCATCGATATGGTGCGTACTTAAATGCTGATCATCTTCCTGAGCTGCAATAAAAAGATATTTAGCCAGGCTCAACTGGTTTTTACCTAAAATATGATTTGCTATGGTTAAAATCTCCTGCGGCCTTCTCTCTTTTAAGTAAGGTGTGTAACGCTCACTACCTATGGCAAAAAGCAAGGGATGTACACCTGCCGCATCTACTGCATGTACTTCTTTTAAACCGTGTATTTCCTGCGGAATGGCCGAACCTGTAATCTCATGAATTAGTGCGCCAAAGCTGGTATCCTCCTGCGGCGGACGACCAACCACCGTAAATGACCATATGGCATCTTTTTTATGGTACACGTTGTGTACTTTCATTAAAGGAAACGGATGCGTTAAACTATAATATCCCAAATGATCTCCAAAAGGCCCCTCCGGCTTATTTTCATTGGGATAAACGGTTCCTGTGATGATGAAATCAGCATCTGCAGAAATGCAAAAACCCTCATCATCATAAAAATAACGGAAGCGCCTGTTGCCAAGTGCGCCGGCAAAAGTCATTTCAGACAATCCCTCTGGCAAAGGCATTACAGCAGCCAGCGGATGTGATGGCGGGCCACCAACAAAAATACTCACCTTTAAGGGTTGCCCCAGCGCATTGGCTTTCGATTGATGCACGCCTATGCCCCTATGAATCTGATAGTGTAAACCAATTTCCTTATCATGAATATAATCGTTTCCAGCCAGCTGGATCCGGTACATACCTAAATTGGCATTCATTACGCCAGGCTTTTCTATGTCTTCAGTATATACCTGCGGCATGGTAACAAAAGGTCCGCCATCCATAGGCCAGTTCACAATCTGTGGTAACTGACTGATGCTGGTTTTCAGAAACTTACTTTTAGCAGATGGTGTTTTTAGCGGCAGTGCAGATAAAGCTGACATTGCAGAACCGACATATTTGAAAGGATTTTTTAATGCCTTCATGGGGTCGTTCCTCAAGGCAACCAACTGTTGCACTTTGGGTAAGGTATCTCTGAAAATGAACTTTGATCTCTCTAAAGTTCCAAATAAATTGGAAACGGCAGGAAAAGGGCTTCCTTTCACTTTTTCAAATAGAATAGCCGGACCTTTATTTTCGTAAACCCGTAAATGGATCGAGGCCATTTCCAAATAAGGATCTACTTCTTCTTTTATCCTGATCAAATGACCATGCTTTTCGAGATCTGAAACACATGCTGCTAAACTTTTGTATGCCATGTTCAAAGATAAATATTTAGACTTTCTATAAAACAAAAAAGCCTTATATAAGCATATTTTACAATAAATCTACTTATATAAGGCCAATAACCTACTATTTGTAATACTATCTCTTACCAGCGAAAGAACGTAACATCCAGGTATTTTTCTCTTTAAACTGCATAAACTTGTTTACCATGTCGTTGGTTCCGTCGTCACCCGCCTGTTCAGATGCTTCCATTACTTCACGTTCCAACTCGATCAGTGTGGCCATATCGTCTAAAATGGCTTCAACCATATCTAAATCTTTCATGCCAATGGTATCCACTTCCTTGATTTTGGATTCCTTAATGTAATCGGCAAAGCGACTGTGAGGTGGCTTACCTAATGTTAATACACGTTCCGCAATCTCATCAATAGTCAACTGCGCATTGGAATATAATTCTTCGAATTTTACATGAAGCGTAAAAAAATTCTGCCCTTTAATGTTCCAGTGGCAGCCTCTTAATTTTTGATAATGAATATGGTAATTAGCCAGATAATCGTTTAACAGATCTACAACTGGTTTAACTTCTTTTTCATTCAAGCTTATTTCTTTCGCGTCCATTTTATTATGATTTATATTGTTTTTGATGTGAACGTAACAAACGGAATTTATAAAAGTTTGCTCAATTTTGTCTTTTGAACAATACGTTATTTATTCAATCGTTTAATAGCTAATAAATAGCAAAACGAAGATATTACAAATATTTGTAAATGAATAACATAACATTATTGAAAGATTAAAATCATCCTGTTATTAATCGCAAGTCAACCGTTCAACTTAAGATGTTTAGCAATATTATTCGTATAATTGCGCTCCTTGATTTAGAAATTTATATAGAAATAAATGCATAAAATATATTTATCTGCTGTTGTATTATTTGCCTTAAATATTGCAAATGCAAAGGCCAATACAGCGAGAGACTCTATCGGTGTAGAAAACAATAATGGAAAAAAACTCATCGTTCACCAGACTGTAGCAAAAGACACCTATTATTCTATCGGGAGAAGATACAATGTATCTCCGAAGGATATTATGGCTTTTAACAACAATAAATATCTGCAGGTTGGGGCGATTATCAAAGTACCTACCAATATTCCTTTTACGGCTAGCGGATCATCGAATACGGAAACAACTTCTGCAACAACCGGCAACGTAATTGAACACACTATTAAGCCGAAAGAAAACCTGAACATGCTGGCCGAAAAATATGGCACCACCATCAATGAGATTAAGGCATTAAATCAGTTAAAAAGCAACAATTTAAGTATTGGGCAGGTTTTAAAAATACCGGCAAAAAACGGAACGCAGGTTACGGAAGCCGAGCCGCCAGTGAGCCAGCCTGCAACAACCAATACAGCATCAACGGTAAGTAATACGCCTCCGTCCGATCAAACCATGATTGAACACACCGTTGCGGCAAAAGAGTTTTTAGGAAAAATTGCGGAGAAATATGGCACTACCGTTGAAGAAATAAAAAGGGCCAACAATTTGTCAGGCAATAACCTCCGGATTGGGCAGAAGCTTAAAATTCCCGCCACTAAAAATATTGATGAAAATAAAGTAGTAGCGACTGCTGATGAGAAACCGGTACAGGAAAGCAAACCTACCGATGCAGCTGGCACCCATACCGTTTTAAGAAACGAAACGATTTTTACCATTGCCAAGCAGTATGGCGTTACGGCCTACCAACTCAGGAAAATGAACAATCTTACTGATAATGCCATTACCATCGGACAGGTTTTGAAGGTACCTGGAGGAATTATTACAGATGTTCAGGTACCAAAAGAAAAACAGGCTGAAACAACAGCAACAAAAGAAGTTCCTGCGGCCAGCAAGGAAGAAAGTTTTATCCACACCGTAGCTACTGGTGAAAACATTTTTTCCATTGCTAAAAAATATAACCTGACTGCCTATCAGATCAGAACGGCAAATAAATTGGAGGACAATAATATCAAAGTTGATCAGAAACTGATTATTCCTAAGCCGCCACAGCCAAGATCGGTAAATGATTTATCAAAAGAAGAACAGGAAAATGAGCCAGACAGCACCATGGTTAAAGATCCTAAACTCCGCCGCGACCCGAGCGTATACGGCTTAAGCCAGATTGAAGAAAAAGGAACTGCAGTATGGATTGCAGACCAGGATTTAGACGGAACGAAAATGTTGGTTTTACACCGCACAGCACCTGTAGGAAGGGTAATTAAGATTACCAACCCCATGACCAACCGTACTACCTTTGCAAAAGTTGTTGGTAAATTTACAGAAAACGAATCTACAAAAGATGTTATTATTGTGATGACTAAAGCAGTAGCCGATTCGTTGGGAGCTTTAGACAAACGTTTTTTCTGCAATTTAACCTATAGTGCTCAATGATTGTAAACAAAAAACCATTTATAATTGGTATTGCCGGTGGCAGCGGATCGGGCAAAACATTTTTCTTAAACTGCTTTCTCCATCATTTTAAACAGGATGAAGTAACCCTTGTATCGCAGGATGATTATTACATTCCGGCTGGCGATATGACACAGGAAGAAAACAAATTGTACAATTTTGATCTACCCTCAACCATTGATAGCGAACAGTTTTTAAAAGACATTAAACAGCTGATCAACGGCGAAGTGGTTTATAAAAAGGAATACAACTTCAACAATCCACTGGCTGTTGTTAAAATCCTGGAAATCAAATCAGCCCCTATCATTATTGTAGAGGGTCTTTTTATTCTTCACTTTAAAGAAATTGCAGCATTATTGGATCATACTATTTTTGTTGATGCAGATGAGCATATTGCTTTAGACCGCCGTATTAAACGTGATGGTTTGGAACGTGGTTACCCTGAAGATGATGTACTTTACAAATGGCATAACCACGTGGTGCCGGCTTATAAAGAATACCTATTACCTTACCGGGACGAGTGCAATAAGGTAGTGATGAACAATACCAACGAACCCGATGAAATCATTGCCATCACAGAAGATATTTCAAATAATTTAAGGAATAGCGTTCTGGTTGATATACAGTAAATCAAAAAGGAGTCAGGTTTAAGAGCCTGACTCCTTTTTGATTATTATAGTTTTTGTCAGCCTGAGCGGAGTCGAAAACTTGCTGTGATATAATTGAAAGCGTTTCGGCCGGTCCCACCTAAACAAAATGGAAATCATAATCGCCGTAGCTTGTGTCTACCCAACCACTAATTAATCCAGTCTCATTTCAGGGATTTCGCCCTCCACGATTAATCTTCCAGCTGTAGATTGTTGTATAAACTCGATACTTACC
Source organism: Pedobacter suwonensis (assembly GCF_007833675.1). Classification (NCBI taxonomy): domain Bacteria; kingdom Pseudomonadati; phylum Bacteroidota; class Sphingobacteriia; order Sphingobacteriales; family Sphingobacteriaceae; genus Pedobacter; species Pedobacter suwonensis. The sequence goes on from NZ_CP031708.1 coordinate 706,532, forward strand.
CCTGGTGCACGCTCTAAAAGTTTAAAACCACCTTCAGGTAAAATATCCAGCACAGCCAGTTCAGTTACAATTTTTTTGATACATTTTACCCCGGTTAAAGGCAAAGTACACTTTGGCAACAACTTGCTTTCTCCGGCCTTATTAATATGCTGCATGGCTACAATAATATTTTTGGCTGATGCCACTAAATCCATTGCTCCCCCCATTCCCTTCACCATTTTACCCGGAATTTTCCAATTGGCGATATCTCCATTTTCTGATACTTCCATGGCACCTAAAATGGTCAAATCTACTTTTTGTGCGCGGATCATCCCGAAACTCATGGCCGAATCAAAAATAGACGACCCCGGCAAGGTAGTAATGGTTTGTTTTCCCGCATTAATTAAATCGGCATCTTCTTCCCCTTCAAAAGGGAACGGTCCCATACCCAATAAGCCGTTTTCTGATTGCAATACGACGTTAATTCCCTTTGGAATATAATTGGCCACCAGCGTAGGTATGCCGATGCCCAGGTTAACATAGTAACCGTCTTTTATTTCTTTAGCGATGCGCTGTGCGATCTCTTCTTTTGAAAATGCCATTATTTATTTTTTCCGATTAAGCCTAAATGTGTGTGATTAAATGCATCGCTATATTTTAAACCATAGCCCAGCGCCCTATCCATACTGGAATGAGCAAACAATATGATGCCCGATAACTGCAATGCCGGCACCTTATAATAAAATCCGATCAGGAAAGTTAGAATTGCAATTGCTTTATGGTGAAATAAATTATAACACCACGCCCCTACTTTTGAACCTGCCAGATACCCCAACATGCTTAAATCTGGGACAAGTAATAGTGCCGGAAATACCCACCATTGAAAGGATAGCTTTGAAAAGGCAAATACTGCCAGCAGAAACATGCCGATTTCTTCAATTGCAATGATTTTTTTCACTACGATTTTGTTCTTACAGTTCGTTGTTCAATTCTTTTCTCATAATCTCTACCCTGAAAAATGCGATGTACATAAATGCCAGGGGTATGAATATAATCAGGATCCAACTCACCTGCTTCTACCAGTTCTTCCACCTCAGCGATGGTAATCTTACCTGCCATAGCCATTACCGGATTGAAATTTCTGCTGGTAGACCTAAAGATCAGATTCCCTGCGGTATCTCCTTTCCAGGCTTTTACAATAGCAAAATCCGCATCAAATGCATATTCCATTAAATAATCCTTGCCATCAAAATTACGGACTTCCTTACCTTCTGCCACTTCTGTGCCTACACCTGCAGGAGTAAAAATTGCGGGCATCCCGTATCCTGCAGCCAGGCAGCGGGTAGCCAAAGTGCCTTGTGGAATAAGCTCTACCTCTAGTTCGCCACTCAACAATTGACGTTCAAATTCCGCATTTTCGCCTACATAAGATGAAATCATTTTTTTAACCTGCCGTTGTTTCAGCATCAAACCAATACCAAAATCATCAACACCAGCATTGTTAGAAATACAAGTGAGGTTTTTTACCTGCTTGTTTACCAGCGCCTGAATACAATTTTCCGGAATCCCACAAAGCCCGAAACCACCGAGCATAAGGGTTGTACCATCTGATATATCTTTGATAGCCTCTTCAGCACCAGATACCACTTTATTTATCATTTTATGAATTTTTGGTTAGTTCGCTAAATTACAAATTGCCATCAAAAATGTAGCATTTAAAAATTTTAAATCAATCAGGAATGCAAATTGATTGGAATTAATCTAAATAACCCTTAACTTTGTGGTGAAATGATTGACGAGAGAGAAGAAAATACATTCATATTGCCCACCGACCCTGAATTTCAAAAGGGAATGGGCTTCATTTTCAGTTGTACTGCTGAGCATAAAAAATGTTGCGAAAAATTTAAAAAAGGTAAACGTTGTAAGAAGTGTCCCGGCAACAAAAAGAAATAGGTTTATTTCGCTATTTCTACAATCTTATCATCACTTCCATTACTGGTGCAGATATAGAGTTTTCCTTCCGGTGATTGACAAACAGCCCTTACCCTGCCATAGGTGTTAACGTAAAAATCTTTAGTTTCAATAATTTTAGCCTGCGCATCATCTAATTTCAATTGCATTAATTTTGTGCCCTTTAGTACCGCCAACAATAAAGAATTTTTAAACTGCGGGATATAGTTGTTATTATAATAGGTTAAACCACTTGGCGCAATAGTTGGTGTCCAATTGATTAACGGTTCTGCTACGTTATTAGAGCTGCAAAAAGACTGCTCTCCGCTTTCGTTACAGAATCCCTTTATATTGGGCCATCCGTAATTTCTTCCTTTTTCAATAACATTAATTTCGTCATCAGAATCAGGTCCATGTTCAGAAGAGAAAATTTTATTACCTACCTGGGTCAGTCCCTGCGGATTTCTGTGGCCTAAAGACCAAACCGGATTATTTGGATAAGGATTATCGGCGGGAATAGAGCCATCTAAATTTATTCTTAAAATTTTACCTGCTAAAGAATTAATGTTTTGGGGAAGATTAGTATCAGCAGCGTCACCCGTACTGATATACAGTTTACCTCCGCTGATCAACAAGCGGGAACCGTTATGGATAGAAGCAGCAGGAATCTGATCCAGTAAAACCTTTGGACTCGTTAAATTTCCACCGGCATAGGTATAGCGCACTACTTTAGCACTATAGGTACTTCCATAACCATAAATTACATAAACAAAAGGATTGCTTGCAAAATCGGGATGCAATGTCATTCCAAGCAAACCACCTTCTCCATTGGTGCGTACTTCGGTTATGGTTAGCAAAGCTGTTACCTGGCCTGTAACAGGATTTAACCGGCTGATTTTACCTGCCTTTTCCGTAAACCAGATAAAATTATCGGGACCATATACCATTTCCCAGGGCAGGTTCAGTCCTGATACAATTACCTTCGATTTTAATTCTGCATCCGGCAGGTTACCTTGATCTTCATTACCATTGTCCGTTTTCTTGCAAGTTGCGGTAAGCAATACCACAAAAAGGCAGAGTAATACTTTTTTCATAGCGTAACATTTTAAAAACAACACAGTTACGGCTATAAAGTTTTGTGTGCCGTCAGGTGTCTCCATCTGACAGGCTAAATTGAAGAGCGAATATGACAGTAATTTAGAAAGAGATTGGCAAACAGGATTTTTCTCAGTGTCGGATGTTACCATCCGACACCACTATTGCTGTCAGATGTTTCCATCTGACAGATTTCAAAAAAAATAGTGCCGGATGGTAACATCCAGCACCACAATTATCTAACAGGCTAAATTGACAAGAGAATACTACAGTAATTTTAGAAAGAGATTGGCAAACAGGTTTTTTCCCAGTATCGGATGGTAACATCCAGCACCACAATTATCTAACAGGCCAAATTGACAAGAGAATACTACAATAATTTTAGAAAGAGACTGGCAAACAGAATTTTTACCAGTGTCGGATAGAAACATCCAACACCACCATTACCACTATTAAAACAGTTACGGCTATAAAAGTTTTAGTTTTTCTGTAAGTGCTGTCAGATGTTGCCATCTGACAGATTTCAAAAAAAAATAGTGCCGGATGGTAACATCCAGCACCACAATTATTAACAAGAGAATACTACAGTAATTTTAGAAAGAGACTGGCAAACAGTTTTTTTCCCAGTGTCGGATGGTAACATCCGACACCGCTATAAACTAATTCAAATACACATAGGTAATGCCATCACCACCCCTGTCGGCATGCTCATCTTCCATCCGGTTTACCTGGCTATACTTACGTAAATATTCCCTGATCATTTTCCTTAAAATTCCGTCGCCCTTTCCATGTATTAGTTTAATAGAAGGAAAACCAAGCATAATTGCTTTGTCTAGATACTTTTCTACTTCGAATAACGCATCTTCGGTGCGTTTTCCACGAAGATCCAGTTCTGCCCTGAAGCCAGAAACCGCATCATTCATCCGCCCGGCGAAAGAATTGGCGCTACTTTGAATTACTTTTTTAGCTTCGCGGTTGCTTACTTTTTGTACACGGTTCTTTTTAACCGTCGACCGTAAATCGCCAATAGCCAACACCAGTTCATTGCGGTTTATTTCCAGCACCTGTCCAATGGTTTCACTATCGTTAAATTTCACCAAATCACCGATTTCAATTTCACCGCCAACTACTACAGGCACAGGTTTAGGGCGTTCTTTTGGCAGTGTATTTTTAACCAGTTCTTTTTGTAAATTCTGGCGGAGTTCTTTAGTTACTTCTTTATCAGCTTGCTTTTCCTTGATCTCGGCAATCGTATTTTCAACCAGTTTATTGGCATTTTTTATGATATTCTGGGCCTCTTGTTTGGCCTCCCTAATCAATACCTTTCTATTTTCCTCTAAAAAGCTTTTTAACTTTTCATTTTCAGCAACTAGATTTTTTGCTTTATTCTGCTGGTTGGCCAAACTTACTTTGGCATCATAAACATTTTTCTTTTCACGCTCCAGATCAACAAGCATCGTATCTATCCTATTCTGGTTTGAACCGGTCTTCTCTTTCGCAAGCTCAATAACCTCCTTAGGCAAACCGATGTTCTGTGCAATTTCAAATGCATAAGAACTGCCTGGCTTACCCATTTCGAGGACATACAATGGTTTCATTTTGGCATTATCAAAAAGCATGGAGGCATTTTCCAAGCCTGCTGTATTACCTGCAAACAGCTTTAAATTAGAATAATGCGTGGTGATTACTCCCCGAACCTTTTTATTATTTAACACTTCCAAAACAGCCTCAGCCATTGGTCCGCCAAATTGCGGATCGGTACCCGTACCAAATTCATCAATCAACACCATTGTTTTCGGCGAGGCATGTTCTACGAAATAGCGCATTTTCTTTAAATGTGCGCTATAAGTACTTAAATCGCTTTCAATGGACTGATCATCGCCGATATCTGCAAAAATATTCTCAAAAATCCCTACTTCGCTATTGGCGTCAACCGGAATTAACAGACCAGTTTGCAACATAATCTGTAAAAGGCCAACCGTTTTCATACAAACCGATTTACCACCGGCATTTGGCCCCGAAACCAGCACCACACGGGTTTCAGCATCAATATGAATATTCAAAGGGGTAACCGTTTTCTTTTCAGCAGCAAATGAGATGGATAGCAAAGGGTGCCTTGCGTTAATCAGCCTGGTTTTAGGCTCTTTTAAGAGACCCGGCATTTCGGCTTCAATATCCATCGCAAATAATGCTTTTGCCCGTACAAAATCCAGTTTGGTTAAGAAACCATGGTACGAAAGCAATAATGGCGAATAAGGCCGCAGATCATCCGTTAAGGCAATTAAAATCTTAATAATTTCACGGCGTTTATCAAATTCTAAATCGCGCAGTTTATTATTTAATGTAAAAACTTCTTCAGGTTCAATATAAACCGTTTGCCCGGTTGCCGATTCATCATGCACAAAGCCTTTCAGCTTGCGCTTATTTTCTGCTAAAACCGGAATACACATCCTTCCATCACGAATGGTCAAACTACCGTCGGCAACCCAATTATTGGCTATAGCCTGCTTATAAATAGCATCCATTCGCTTGCGCACATCCTGTTCGGCCTTCGAAATGGCCGAAGTAATTTCCTGCAAATCTTTTGATGCGTTGGGTTTAATCTTTCCTTTTGCATCGATTACGGTTTCTATTTTCCGGAGAATGTTTTTTTCAATCGGGAGGTGTTCAAATAAAGCTTCAAGTGTAGGGTATACTTCTGCACGTTCTTCAAAAAAACGGAGTACAGAAAAAACAGTCTGCAATGAAGTGTATACCTGAAACCACTCCTCTTCTAAAAGGTACGTGCCTTCAACCCTGATTTTTTCAACCAGCGATTTAATATCAAAAAAGGTATTGATCTGTAGAGGCTCCTGATTTTGCAGGATGCTCTTAAACTCCTTGGTTTGACGTAAGAATTTATCAATTTGATCAAAACGGTTCATCACCTGCATCTTTTCCACCATTGCCTGGCCCATCGGACTCAAACAATGTTTGCTGATCAGTTGCCTGATTTCTACAAAACCTAAACGTTCTAAACAATTATCGGGATATAACATATTATTGTACTGCAACTGGTGTGGGCAATGTACTTACCACTCCGGCTTTTTTTATATTAATGAGTGAATCGGCCTCTTTTTTCTTTTTGGCAATTGCTGCCACCGCTTTAACCTTTGATAAAGAATCTGGTTTCATTTTTTTTCTGATCGCAAGAGAATCGGCCTTAAATTTCTTTGCTATCACCAACGAATCAGTTTTAAACTGTTTTTTTCTGATCATTAAATCGGCTAACTCTGTTCCTTTTTTTTGTTTAGCCAACATTTTCTGTACGTTTTTATACACGGTTTCCAATTCAACAGGGTTGGTATTATACCAGAGTAAACTTTTATTATACTGGGCAGAATCTGTTCCGAATTTTTTGTAAATCCCCTTGTAATAAGCAGCGGCAACTTTCTTTGCCGAGTCTACTACATAAATGCTGGAAAGATATCCGTCTACAATGTGCATATCATATAAAATCTTTTCCATTTTATCAGGTTTGATAATGTCATCAGGTATGCCTGGCTTACAGCCAAACCATAATATAGCTGTCATTAAAACCCATATTAATCTCTTCATCCTTAATTTAAGTATTATTTTTTGCCCAAATTGCGGCAAGGTTATTAATTTTACCAAAAATAGTTATAAATGAGCATAGCTGATAATCTTAAACAATATAAAAGCGAAGTTGAATCAGAGGGGATTAAACTCATTGCAGTGTCGAAGACACAACCGATAGCATCAATTTTAGAAGCATACAACGCCGGACAACGCATTTTTGGAGAAAACCACGTACAGGAAATGGTTGAAAAAGAGGCGCAGCTTCCGAAAGATATTGAATGGCATTTGATTGGTCATTTACAGAGCAATAAGGTAAAATATATCGCTCCTTTTGTTAAACTTATCCATGGTGTTGACAGCCTTAAATTGCTGCAGGAAATCAACAAACAAGCGGCCAAAAACAAACGCATCATTGATTGCTTATTACAGGTTTATATTGCTGATGAAGATACCAAATTCGGACTTGGTTTTGACGAAGTAATCGAACTGTTACGCGCTGAAGAGTTAGCCGAATTGAAAAACATCCGTATTGTAGGTTTAATGGGAATTGCCACCAATACAAAGAACGAAAAACAGATTGCAACAGAGTTTAACGAATTGAAAGTGTTTTTTGATGGCATTAAAGTAAGTTTTTTCCGTAAAGATGAAGCTTTTAAAGAAATATCAACCGGAATGAGTGCCGATTATAAAATCGCCATTGAAGAAGGAAGTACGATGGTGCGCATCGGCAGCAGTATTTTCGGAAAAAGGATAATCAAACATTTTAAAACAGATATTTCGGCAAATTAATATGGAGTTTAACATCAGATTTGCAACAGCACAAGATTGTCCGAGAATATTAGAGCTCATTAATGAACTGGCTGTTTATGAGCGGGCTCCTGAGGAAGTTACCGTTACTTTAGATCATTTCATAGATGCCGGTTTCGGTAAGAATCCGGTATGGAAAGCTTATGTAGCTGAGGTTGATCATACCATCGTCGGATTCGCATTATATTACACACGCTATTCTACCTGGAAAGGATGCAGGTTATATCTTGAAGATTTTATCGTTACGGAAGAATTCAGAGGAAAGGGATTAGGCAAGATATTATTTGAAAAAGTAATAGAAGAGGCAAAAAACGGCAACTATAGCGGCATGGTTTGGCAAGTGTTAGATTGGAACGAACCTGCAATAAATTTCTATCATAAATATAAAGCACAGTTGGAAAGTGGATGGATCAACGCATCGCTATCTAAAGAACAGATCAAGGCATTTTAATATGGATATTTTTAAGTTTGGAGGTGCCTCGGTAAAAGATGCAGCAGGTGTAAAAAACCTGGCCAATATTGTACACGATTATAAAAAAGGAAATCTGCTGATCGTTATTTCGGCCATGGGCAAAATCACCAACAGATTGGAAGATCTTACCTATGCATACCTGTCGCAAAATGACGAAGCACATGCCATTTTTGAAGAAATAAAACATTTCCATTTCAGCATTATCGATGAACTTTTTCAGGGACAACACCACCCTGTTTATGATGATGTAGCCAACACCTTTGTTGAGATAGAATGGTTGATTGAGGATGAGCCAGATCATAATGCCGATTATATCTACGATCAGATTGTATCTATCGGCGAGATCGTTTCTACTAAAATTGTAGCGGCCTGGTTAAATGAAACGGGCAATAAAACCCTTTGGGCAGATGCGCGCAACTATATCCAGACGGATAATACGTATAAAGAAGGTAAAGTTGACTGGGTTAAGACCAACCAAATCATACATAAAGACCTAAAACCATTATTAACAGACAATATCATTGTAACACAAGGGTTTATTGGCGGAACGAGTGAAAATTATACCACAACACTGGGTCGCGAAGGCTCTGATTATTCGGCAGCAATATTTGCTTCCTGTTTAGATGCCGCGGCCTTAACCATCTGGAAGGATGTTCCGGGGGTATTAAATGCAGATCCGAAGTGGTTTGATGAAACGGAATTGATTGCACAACTTTCTTATCATGATGCGATAGAACTTACTTACTATGGCGCAACAGTAATTCACCCAAAAACCATAAAACCCCTTCAAAACAAGGGTATTCCACTTTTCGTGAGGTCCTTTATCCAGCCGGAAGGTTCAGGAACAGCCATTACCAAAGAAAATAATCCATTGCCTGTTCCATCTTTTATCTTTAAGGTAAACCAGGCGCTGATTTCTATTTTCCCAAAAGACTATTCTTTTATTATTGAAGAAAACCTGAGCAATATTTTCGAGCTATTCCATACACATAAGATCAAAATTAATACGATGCTTAACTCGGCCATTAGTTTTTCAGTGAGTATTGATGATCATCCGGTACAGATCGAAAAACTGATCAAAGATCTGTCGGAAGAGTTTACCGTAAAATATAACAAAGGACTTGAACTGGTAACCATCCGTTATTACAATCAGCAAACCATTGATCGTGTAAGCATTGACAAAGATATTTTGTTGGAAGTAAAGAGTCGGCACACCTGCCAGATGGTGATGAAGAATAAAAATAGTAGCAAGTAATTAGTATTAAGAATCAGATCGGATACTCCCCTTAATACTTGCTACGCGCTACCTATTACTTGATACTGTTATAAACAATGAACAATAAACTTTTAGCTCAAGCCGTACAAGATTACATCAATGCAAATTTAAACGCTGATGTAAACCAGATTGCTTTAGCAAAAAGTCCGTTTGAAGGCATAAGCCCTGCAGAGTTAGCTACACAAATTACCGCAAAAAAGAAATCAGAAAAGAAATTACCTTCCTGGTTTAAAACCGAAAAGATTTATTATCCGCCGGTACTATCCATCGAACAAACCTCTTCTGAAGTTACTGCAGCATACAAATCAAAACTGGCTAACGGTGATACGTTGATTGATATTACCGGAGGCTTCGGAATAGACAGTTATTACTTTTCACAAAAGGTAAAAACCGTAACGCACTGCGAAATCAATCCTGAACTATCTGCAATAGCACAGCATAATGCACAGGCTTTACATGCAATGAATATAGAATTTCAGGCAGAAGACGGCATTGCTTATATCAAAGATAACGATGCATGTTTTGATACCATCTATGTTGATCCTGCGCGAAGAGCTGAAAAAGGCAAAGTTTTTATGCTCAAAGATTGCACGCCCGATGTGGTAAGCAATCTTGACCTATTACTGGAAAAATCTTCACGAATAATCATAAAAACTGCCCCGTTACTCGATATTTCTGCCGGATTATCAGCGTTGAGACACGTAAGCGAAATCCATATCGTAAGCGTAAGAAACGAGTGCAAAGAACTTTTATGGGTAATAGATAAAGGTTACAATAACGATATAAAAATCAAGGCAGTAACCTTAAATAATGAGATTGAAAAGGATTTTTCCTTTTACAGATCATCATCAAATGCTTCAGTGCATTTTACAGACCGTTTGAACATTGGCGAATACCTGTACGAGCCTGATGCTGCCTTATTAAAATCGGGCGCTTTTAATTTAATTGGCGCAACCTACGGACTCTTAAAATTACATCCTCAAACGCAGCTGTTTAGTGCTTATAGTATAAAAACAGATTTTCCCGGCCGCATTTTTAAAATTGAAGCCATACTGAACACCGCCGAACTGAAAAAAGATACCAGGTTAAAAGGTAACGTCATTGTACGCAACTATCCTGCAAAACCCGAAGATTTGGTCAGGAAATATAAAATTAAAGCCGATCAGAATCAGTTTTTGGTTTTTACCAAAATTGCAAATGGAGAAAATGTGATTTTCAAAGGATCGATTATACAATATTATTGATCGTAGCGTCTGTATCAGATAACCAGATCAGAAACAGCTGACATTAAACCTAAATTAGATAAGCGAAATGGCGGAAGTTTACAACCCCCGCCATTTTTAATAGTATTTATCAATCTGTTAACAAGAATCACCAAACAAAGTAAAACCAGTTCAATTGCCATACTGTTCTCATCAACGCCTCATCCATCCTACATTCTACATCATCCATCAAAACTCTTCCATCTACCATTTTACATTCTTTCCGGAGAAGTAATTCCTAAAATGAGCATGCCTGCATAAATAATATCAGCCGTTTTTTTACAAAGATTTAAGCGGAATTGTTTTAAGTCACCTTCCTCTGTTTTCACAATTGGTGGTACCTCGTGATAAAATTTGTTGAACAGCTTGGCCAGTTCATATAAATAGTTGGCTAAACTCGCCGGACTAAAAGCTTTAGCCGCAATTTCGATCTCTGCAGGGTATTTGGCCAATTGTAGAATCATTTCCAATTCCACATCGCTAATCCCGCCAAATGCCAAACTCCCAACACCAAACTTGTAGTCAGATTTACTTAACAATGATTTGATCCTGGCGTGGGTATACTGAATAAACGGACCGGTATTGCCTTGAAAATCGATACTCTCTGCCGGATTGAACAATAAACGTTTTTTAGGCTCTACTTTTAACAAGAAATATTTTAAAGCACCCAAGCCAATGTTTTTATAAAGTTCATCTTTATCTTCCTGAGGGAAATCGTTGGTTTTACCCAATTCTTCTGTTTTCTCCCGCGCAGTGGTAATCATGCTGTCAATCAGTTCATCGGCATCCACAACAGTTCCTTCACGGCTTTTCATCTTTCCGTTAGGCAAATCTACCATCCCGTACGACAGGTGATATAAACCTTTCGCCCAGCTTTTGCCCAGTTTCTCTAAAATGAGGAATAACACTTTAAAATGGTAATCCTGCTCGTTACCCACCACATAAATCGACTCATCCATATTGAAATCGTCGTGTTTCATTTCGGCAGTACCTAAATCCTGGGTAATGTAAACGGAAGTGCCATCTGCACGCAATACCAGTTTCTGGTCTAAGCCATCTGCGGTCAAATCAATCCAAACTGAACCATCTTCTTTTTTAAAGAAAACACCTTTGGCCAGTCCTTCGTCAACCGTACCTTTTCCTAAAAGATAGGTATTGCTTTCGTAATAGAACTTATCAAAATCTACACCCAGGTTTTTATAGGTAATATTAAAACCTGCGTATACCCATTCGTTCATCGTTTTCCAAAGCGAAACCACTTCGTCATCACCCTGCTCCCATTTTAAAAGCATTTGTTGAGCTTCTTTTATTAATGGTGCATTTTTCTTGGCCTCTTCTTCCGTTTGCCCCGCTGCTTTTAAAGCATCAATCTCTTTTTTATATTCTTTATCAAATATGACGTAGTATCGGCCAACCAAATGGTCCCCCTTTTCGCCCGTACTTTCCGGGGTTTCGCCATTACCCCATTTTTGCCAGGCCAGCATCGATTTGCAAATGTGGATACCGCGGTCGTTAACCAGGTTTACTTTTACCACATCATAGCCATAAGCTTTAAGCAATTCGGAAACAGAATAACCTAATAAATTATTACGCACGTGGCCCAAATGAAGTGGTTTGTTGGTATTTGGCGATGAATATTCTACCATTACCTTTTTTCCGTTTGAGGGAAAAATACCGAAATCAGGCGCCAAAATTTCTTCGTTAAACTGCTTCAAGAAATAACTTTCAGCAATGCTGAGGTTTAAAAAGCCTTTAACTACATTAAATTTAGTGATCTCTTCTACGTGGGCAACTAAATATTCACCAATTTCGGTTGCAGTTTGCTCAGGCGATTTTTTAGAGATTTTCGTGATCGGAAAAACTACGATTGTAGCCTGACCTTCAAATTCTTTACGGGTTTCCTGTATATTGATTACACTTTCAGCTATTTCTTCTTTATAAAGCTCCAAAATGGCTTTCTGTGTCTCGGTAATAATAAAATTCATGGCGTAAAAATATGTAAAAAAGGTGGAAGGTGAAAGGTTTAAGCTGGAAGGTTTTTAAGCTCCTATATGCCTGGAAAGGTGCTGTAGTGCCTGTAGCGCCGATAGTCCTTCTTTCCGCTATAGTCCCGGTTGAAAAAACCGGGAGCTGCCGCTACAATAAGGTTGATTGATATTGGTTCTTTGCTGTAAAAAATAGGAATGTTTTTTTTTATGGCATCAAAACTTCTGATCTCTGACACCCAACTTACTGACTATAAAAGAATGTCATATCCTAACTCAAATCTATCATCTCCATTCTCATATCTGATTTTTTCTGATAGCTTTGTAACAACTAATTTATTTATGAGCGAGCAGAATCTAAACTTTAAAGTGAATGTAAACACCGAAATCGGCAGGTTACGCAAATTGTTAATTCATAGCCCGGATAGCGGTTTGGGCAAAGTGGTACCATCTAAAGCGCAAGACTGGCTTTTCGAAGATATTGTTCATTTAGACACCATCCGTAAGGGTGAATATGACTATTACATCAAACTGTTGATGTACTTTTTAGATCCGGATAAGATAAAGGGCAAACTGGCTGAAATTGATTCAGAAGAGGCCAACCGAAATTTCTATAAGCCCAATCATCCTGAATTTCACAACTCGACAGCAGTAATCGAAATACAGAATTTATTGAGCGAGATGCTGGAGGATGAATCCATCAGAAAGAAACTGGTAGCCGCAGTTTGTGCCATTGAGGGCTGTACTTATAAAGTTCAGATCGAACTTACTCAAACCCCGGCTAAAGAACTGGCAGAGATTTTTATTTCAGGCACCCTGGCCAACGATACGATGATCTTTGCGCCAATTCCAAACCTCATTTTTACCCGTGATGTGGGCACCACGATCAATAACCATATTCTCTTAAATAAGCCAGCAAAAAAAGCACGTGTACGCGAAACGCTTTTAATGCGCTATATCTTTTTTAACCACTCATTATTTGAAGGTTACCGCAACAACATCCTCGAAATTCCGGATGTTACCATGCACTTTTTACGCCCTGGTGATGAGCCTGCTTTCAGCACCACGCTTGAGGGCGGAGATGTGATGATGGTTAGTCCTAACCACGTGTTAATCGGGTGTAGCGAAAGAACATCAGAACATGGTGCCAATGAAGCCATTAAACTCTTATTTGATCAAAATGTGGTAGAAAAGGTAACGGTAGTCAAAATACCGAATAAACGCGACTATATGCACCTGGACACTGTTTTCACCCAAGTTAAACGCAATACCTGGGTGATCCTAAACTCGATTGCGCACTCGCCGAAATATAATCCTTACGAGCCGATCAATTTCTTAAAAGAGCCCGAAAAACTCGAAGCCACAACTGCCATTCAGTTTACCAAAGCCAACCAGCAGGAACCAAAGCATTTCGAGCATGTAGAAGCCTTGCTGAACGACATTAGCCAGAATGATTTAAAGAGTACGGAACCGACTAAAATTATTTATAGCGGAAACAATACCTTCCCTTACGATTCAAGAGAGCAATGGACCGATTCGTGCAACCTGTTGGCCATTAAAGAAGGTGTTGTTTTAGGTTACGACAGGAACGATAAAACTGTTGAAGCCTTCAAAGCGGCAGGTTTTGACGTGGTTGATGTAAAAGATTTAATCCAGGACCTGGAAAGTGGCAAGGTAAATACCGAAACCATAACCGATACGTTGATTTTAATGCCATCAGCAGAACTATCGCGTGCCCGAGGAGGTTTCCATTGTATGAGTTTACCTATTTTAAGAGACGATATTTGAGGCGTAAGAAGGTGTAAGGTAAAAGGCTTAAGGTTATCTATCTAAACCCTACACCTTAAACCCTGCACCCTAACCCCTATACCTTAAACCCTAAACCTTTTACCTCTCCCATATATGCAAACCACCAACCATATTCTCATGATCCGCCCGGTTGATTTTAAATTCAACGAGCAAACGGCAGGAAATAATAAGTTCCAGGTTGCCTCTACCGAAATCGATGTACAAACAGAAGCCTTAAAAGAGTTTGATGGTTTTGTTGAACTGTTAAGGAAAAATGATGTTGATGTTACTGTAGTTGATGATACCCTGCAACCAGAAACCCCCGACTCGATTTTCCCGAACAACTGGGTATCTTTTCACGAAGATGGCTCGGTTTATCTATATCCCATGTTTTCTGAAAACCGCCGTTTAGAGCGCAGGAAGGAAATACTTGAAAGTCTGAAAACCAGATTTGAGGTAAACCATGTAAGCGACCTGAGTTTTTATGAAATGCAGTATGCCTTTTTAGAAGGAACAGGCAGCATGGTGCTGGATCGCACCAATAAAATTGCCTATGCTTGTTTAAGCGTACGTACTGATGAAGAGGTTTTAAATAACTTTTGCATGCTTATCGGTTACGAGCCTGTGGTTTTTCAGGCGGTAGATGGCGATAATTTCCCAATTTACCACACCAACGTGATGATGTGTATTGGAGATCGTTTCGCAGTAATTTGTCTTGATTCGATCAGAAATGCTGAAGAACGTATGCAGGTGAGCATCAGTTTAAAAGGTAGCGGTAAAGAAATTATCGAAATCAGTCTGGAACAGCTGAACAAATTTGCAGGTAACATGCTACAAGTTTCCAATGCGGCCGGCGAAAGTTTGCTGGTAATGTCAGAGCAGGCGTATTTATCTTTAAACGACGAACAGATTAACGCATTGGAACAGTACAGCCGCATCATTTATGCACCACTTTATACCATTGAAAAAAATGGAGGTGGCAGCGCAAGATGTATGCTGGCAGAAATACATTTGCCGGTTAAGTAAATACCGTCCGTCATTTCAACTGTAGCACAGTACTGAACTTTTGGGAAGAAATTTTTAGCCGTGGTTCGTTTCTGCACGAACCACTTTATTTTTTTGTCACGGAAGCTCAGAACATACGGAAAGCCAACCGAAGAGAATACGCCTTGCTATCAAATTATTCCAATTAGTTTTATTACTTTCGCGAAAAATTTAAATATCCATGTCTTTACTACAAGAATTGCAAACCCGTTCAGGAAATAAATGTGAGTTATGCACCGCTGAAAACAACTTATCGGTTTATGAAGTACCTCCTACCAGCAATGCGAACAGCGATAATAGCATTTTAGTTTGTAAAAACTGTTTAGACCAGATTGAAAAAAATGAACAGCTTAATACTGATCACTGGAAAATTTTAACAGAAACCATGTGGTCTGAATTTCCGCCTGTTCAGGTAGTGGCCTGGCGCATGTTAAGTCGTTTAAGAAATGAAGGTTGGGCTGCAGACAGTCTGGACATTTTATACCTGGACGATGAAACTTTGGAATGGGCTAAAAAAACCGGCGACCACGAGCAGGAAGGAACAGTAGAGTTTCATCAGGACAGTAATGGAACCCGTTTATTTGAAGGCGATACCGTAGTTTTAGTTAAAACGCTTGATGTTAAAGGTTCTACACTGAGTGCTAAACTAGGTACTGTAGTCAAGAACATCCGATTAGTACACGATAATACCGAACAAATTGAAGGTAAAGTAGAAGGCCAAACCATTGTGATTTTGACCAAATATTTAAGAAAAGGATAATTATCTAGCTGGCGCGCGTTTCAAACGCGTGCCTAATAACCTAACGATTTTATCGTTTAAACCTCATTATCATTTACATAAACCATAGTTCGTGTCTGCAAAGACCATTTTTTGCCACGGAAGCTCAGAACACACGGAAAACTTTCACTTTAAAGCACCTTGCTATAAAACCATAAATAGCTGCACGGTATTTGCCATCTTAAACCTGATCGGAACGGGCAAGAGTGCAACGAGTAAAGTGGAGAGCAGGACCAACCCAAACCTATAAAAACAGGAAACTGCTTTTCAAATTATTGTTAAATATTAATCTCTTTTAATCTAAAGAGAGTCTTAGCGAGAGGCTAAGACCAGATCGTTCGCTTGCGCGCGTTTCAAACGCGTGCCTGAATAGCTTAACGATTGTATCGTTAGAAACCTCATTATCAATTTTATACGCCGGGATTCGTATTTTCACAAACCATTTATTTTTGCCACAGAAGCTTAGAACTCACGGAAAACTTTCCCATAAAGTACCTTGCTATAAAACCATAAATAGCTGCACGGTATTTGCCACCTTAAACCTGATCGGAACGGACACGAGTGCAACGAGTAAAGTGGAGTGCAGGGCCAACCCAAACCTATAAAACACAGGAACCTGCTTTTCAAATTATTGTTAAATATTAATCTCTTTTAATCTAAAGAGAGTCTTAGCGAGAGGCTAAGACCAGATAGTTGCTTGCGCGCGTTTCAAACGCGTGCATAACAGCAAAACCATTGCATCATTTTACCATATTCTAAATCGTGGTACTTGTTGTTTTTGCCACGGAAGTCGAAATACACGGAAAATTATTCGCATAAAAGCAACCTCACTATGAACCCCTAAATAGTATTACAGTCTTTGTTACCTAAACCTGATCGGAACGGGCACGAGTGCAACGAGTAAAGTGGAGAGCAGGGCCAACCCAAACCTATAAGAACAGGAACCTGCTTTCCTAAAAACAAGAAGCAACTAAAATGAAATAAATAATTGAATTACAATAACTTAATTAAAAAACCAATCACATATTATTTTAAAAACATTTTATATTAAAATTTTGTAATTAAACTAAGCGTTTCCTCACAGTAAAAATATTTTTAATAGCGTTTAATTCTCGATTTAAAATTACATTTTTGCAAAAATTATTTAAAAGTAAATGCAGAGTTACTCAGAATTTCTCGATCTAAGCGTTGGCTTTCCGCAGGAAGGCTTTGATGTGATAGATGATGAATTATATTTTCAGGATTTAAACCTGATGGAAATGATTGAAACTTACGGTACTCCCCTACGTTTCACATACTTACCCATGGTAAGTAAGAAAATTCAGCAGGCGAAGATTCTTTTCCAGACTGCCATTTTAAAAAACAACTACCGCGGCGATTACAAATACTGTTATTGTACTAAAAGCTCGCATTTCAGACATATTGTAGAAGAAGCTTTAAAGAACAATATTCACCTCGAAACTTCTTCTGCTTTTGATATGCCTATGGTTGATGCACTGGAAAAAAAAGGTGCCTTAACTAAAGATACCACGATTATCTGCAACGGGTTTAAAACCTACCAATACAAACAGTATATCATTGATATGCTGCATGATGGTTACACCAATATTATCCCGGTTTTAGACAACAAAGAGGAATTTAACCTTTTTGATGACGAGGTAGATATCGATACCCCTTGTAACCTGGGTATCCGTATTGCTGCTGAAGAACAACCCGATTCGCAGTTTTACACTTCGCGTTTAGGCGTACGCATGGAAGATGTAATTGATTTTTACAATAATAAAATCGTACATAATCCAAATTTCCGGGTAAAGCTTTTACACTTCTTCATCAATTCGGGTATTACTGATTCGCCATATTACTGGAACGAATTGGAAAAATATGTGACCCTTTACTGCAAATTTAAAAAAATCAATCCTGATTTAGATACGCTCGACATTGGTGGCGGTATGCCGTTCAAAGATTCGTTGGTTTTTGATTTCGATTACGAATATATGGTAAACGAAATTGTAAAAAGGATTAAAGAAATCTGTGCCATCCACGAAGTAATGGAACCAGATATTATTACCGAATTTGGTAAATATACGGTTGCTGAAGCTTCCGGAATTCTGTACAAGGTTTTGGGTCGTAAACAACAAAACGACCGCGAGCGCTGGTTAATGCTGGATGGTTCTTTTATCACCAACCTGCCTGATGTTTGGGCGTTGAACCAAAAATATATCCTGCTACCGATTAATAATTGGGATGCAGAATACGAACGTGTTAACCTAGGTGGTATTACCTGCGATGGACAGGATTATTACAACCAGGAAGCCCATATGAACAGTGTATTTATGCCTAAAACCCGCAAAGTACAATATTTAGGATTCTTCCATACCGGTGCGTATCAGGAAGTATTGAGCGGATATGGCGGTATACACCATTGCTTGTTACCAAGTCCGAAACATGTACTGATCCGTAGAAACCGCGACGAGAGTTTCAACTTTGAAGTTTTTGGCGAAGAACAGAACAGTAAGCAGGTACTGAAGATATTAGGTTACTAGTTCAGTTATCAGTTCGAAGTTTAGAGTTAAGAGTTTGGAAATTGCTCAACAGAAACTTTCCACAATAAACTAAAGCGAAGCACAAGTTTCGTATTTTTACAATAAATACCTTAGTTGAATAAGCTAAGGTATTTTTTTGCCTTAACCCTTTTACCCAACACCTAAAACCTTAAGAAATGCAATTCGGTAAAGTAGAAGATCCTTCAATAATAGATTATACCCTTCCGGCTGATGCGCCTGAAACAGCGGCAATTTTAGCCAAAAATAAACCTAATCAATCTTTTAAGGCTTATGTAGGTTGTGCAAAATGGAACAAGGCTGATTTAAAGGGCTTTTACCCAAAGGGAACAAAAGACGAGCTTACCTATTATGCTACTCAATTTAACTCAATTGAGCTTAATGCCACCTTTTATGGCATGCCAACCAGCGAACAGGTCATTACCTGGACACAAAAAACACCTGCAGATTTTAAGTTTTTTCCGAAACTGACCAATACCATCAGTCACTTTAAAAGACTAATCAACGTTAAAGAGCCGGTAGCGCAATATTGCGATGCCATCAGTAATTTCGAAGATAAACTGGGCCTGGCTTTTCTTCAATTGCACGATAACTTTAAACCCAAAGATTTTGAAAGGTTAAAAATTGTGATCAACGAATTTCCAAAGGTTATTCCTTTGGGTGTTGAGGTCAGAAATACGGAGTGGTTTACCAACCCGGCCATCGCGAATGAATTTGCTAAACTTTTTGAAGATAACGGAATAGCCAACATCATTGTTGATACTTCAGGACGAAGAGATATGCTGCACATGCGGTTAACCACGCCGACAGCTTTTATCCGTTTTGTAGGTGCCAACGACGATAAAATTGATAAAAAACGTTTAGATGACTGGATTGAAAGAATTGTGGACTGGAAAGCGCAAGGTTTAGAAAACCTATATTTTTTCGTCCATCAAAATGTTGAACTTTCCTCTCCACTATTTTCCGCTTATTTTACAGAGAAACTGAACAAAGCAGTAGGGACAGATTTAAAGATTCCGGTAATGGCGAACCAAGCTCCACCTAATTCACCCAGTTTGTTTTAACAGTTAAACGATGAATCAACGGTATATGCTTTCTACAAAAGAGCGAGCAGATTAGCGTATTTCTGAATTTGGAGCTAATGCGAAACAAAATATGGTCAGATCTCTGCACTATTGTTGATTTACGGTCTTCATTAAATGAATAAATCATGTCTTGAAAAAAATCTTGGGATGAAATCGAGCCGATTTGTGGATTGCTTGCATTTTATTTTTAATTTCGTGCCATTATGAAAGAAACAGTGGTGAGCGGTATTCGCTCAACAGGAAAATTACATTTGGGTAATTATTATGGTGCAGTTAAAAACTTTGTTCAAATGCAGAACGACTACAACTGCTACTTTTTTATCGCCGATTTACATTCCTTAACTACACACCCTACTCCGGCAGATCTGCACGGGAACATTAAACATGTTTTGGTTGAATACCTGGCCAGTGGGATAGATCCGGAAACTAGCACCATATATATACAGAGTGATGTACCTGAAGTTGCAGAGCTTTATTTATACCTGAATATGAATGCTTATATGGGTGAATTGGAACGCAGCACTTCATTTAAAGATAAGGTTCGTGCCAATCCCGATAATGTAAACGCAGGTTTATTAACCTATCCGGTATTAATGGCGGCCGATATTTTAATCCACAAGGCTACCAAAGTACCGGTTGGGAAAGATCAGGAACAACATTTGGAAATGGCCCGTACTTTCGGGAACCGTTTCAACAGGTTATACCACACGGAATACTTCCCTGAGCCTTATGCTTTTAGCTATACAGATAACCTGGTTAAGGTACCGGGCTTAGATGGAAAAGGAAAAATGGGCAAATCGGAGGGCGAAGCCAATGCTGTTTACCTTTCTGATGATCCTGAAACCATCCGTAAAAAAGTGATGCGTGCGGTTAGCGATGGTGGCCCGACAGAAGAAAACCAGCCAAAACCTGAGCCGATCCAGAATCTTTTTGATTTAATGAAAGTGGTATCGAGTGCTGATACACTTGCACATTTCGAAGATTTATATAGCAAAATGCAGATCCGTTACGGCGATTTCAAAAAACAACTGGCAGAAGATATGATATTGGCTACTGCACCGATGCGTGAGCGTATCCAGGATATCGCCAAAGATGATGCTTATTTAAGGCAGGTAGCCAAACATGGTGCTTTGAAGGCCCGTGAAAGCGCGCAGAAAACCATCAGAGAGGTTCGCAGTTTAATCGGGTTTAAAAGTTTTTAATTAATATTGCGGTAAGCGATATGCGGTTGGCGTTATAACCGACTATCGCTAAACGCTCACCGCAAAACGCAAAAGAAGATGCACATAGCAATTGTAGGAAATATAGGTGCCGGTAAAACGACCTTGACAGGCTTATTGGCCAAGAATTATGGATGGGAAGCTTTGTACGAAGCCGTGGACAATAACCCTTACCTGGAAGATTTTTACAGCGACATGAAACGCTGGAGTTTTAATCTTCAGATTTATTTCCTGAACAGCCGTTTTCAGCAGATCACTGATATTGAGGTTAACAAACGCAATGTAATACAGGACAGAACCATTTATGAGGATGCCTATATTTTTGCAGAAAACCTGCACGACATGGCTTTAATGACTACCCGCGACCATGAAAATTACAGGGCTATTTTCGATAATATTACTTCATTTATTAAACCGCCAGATTTACTGGTATATCTGCGTGCATCGGTACCTACGTTAGTCAACAATATACAACGCCGTGGACGTGAGTACGAAGCGAGTATCCGGATTGACTACCTGTCTAAACTGAACGAAAAATACGAAGCCTGGATTAAAGGATATAAATTGGGTAAATTACTGATTTTGGATAAAGATAAATTAGACTTTACCAACAATCCGGAAGATTTAGGTACGGTAATCCAGTCGATTGAAGCAGAGATCAACGGGTTATTTTAAGTTTTCCCATATAAGGAAACTTGTAAAATCCGCAAATTATCAATTTAGCATTTCACATTATATTTCGACAATAATCTTTAAGATTTTAGCTACCGTAATCAATTTACATAAGCTGAAGTTAAAGACTTATTTTAACTTTATTTTCCCATATTTGGGAATTAAGGGAATTAGTAAGTGCGAGAATTATGAAAAAAAATATTGAAGAAGAAAATGCGGAAAACTGGAAACGGCGAGTTTTCTATTTCAACAAAAACGACCATAGATTAATTGTTCCCAAACGTGTAAAAATATTGAGCTGGACGCTTAATGTTGTCCATCCCCTTTCTTACATCATTATCGGATTGATTTTTACTTTTGTTTTTTACCAGTTCTATCAGCATAGCATATGACAGACATAAACCTACAAGCGATAGGCATTATTCCTGCCCGTTATGCCTCTACCCGCTTTCCGGGAAAACCATTGGTTGATATAGCCGGAAAAACAATGATCCAGCGGGTATACGAACAGGCTTTGAAAGCAAAAAGTTTATCAAAAGTGATTGTCGCTACTGATGATGAGCGGATTGCGGATGAAGTAACGAGGTTTGGTGGAGAATTTGCATTTACTGCTTCTCACCACCAAAGCGGAACCGACAGGTGTGCTGAAGTAATTGAAAAAATGCCTGGTTTTGATATTGTTATTAATATTCAGGGCGATGAACCTTTTATAGAGCCGGCACAAATTGATTTACTGGCCAGCTGTTTTGTAGCAGACAAGGTAGATTTGGCCACTTTAATTAAACCGATTCAAAGCCAGGAAAGCATTTATAACCCGAACAGTCCGAAAGTGGTAATTGACGTAAACGGCCGGGCCATGTATTTTAGCCGTAGCCCGATTCCTTTTATCAGAAATGGCGAACCAGGTGTATGGGCTGAAAAGCACCAATTTTATAAACATATCGGTATTTATGGCTACCGTACCGAAGCCTTAAAAGCCATCACCCAATTACCGCCTTCTTCTTTAGAGATTGCCGAAAGCCTGGAGCAATTACGCTGGATTGAAAATGGATTTTATATCCAGACAAAAGCAACTGATTTAGAAACCGTTGCAATAGATACACCAGAGGATTTACTAAAATTGAATAAGTTATTGAAAGCTTTGAAGTTACCCTAACTATTACAGCATCTAAAAATTTCGTCACACTAAATTTATTCCAGGGTTTTATACAATTACGATACTGAAATGAATTCAGTATAGCATGAAACTAATTCAAATTAAGTTCCATCTGTATATTACATCTCGCGTATGGCGTAGGCTTACCTGGTACCTTTTGGAAACCCAGTTTATGGTAAAGATTGATGGCCGGTTTTAGAATGGTGTTGCTTTCCAGGTAGATTTTAGCTGCACCTAATGATTTTGCTTTTTCGATAATTGCCTTTGCCAATAGAAATCCTACATTTTTTCCCTGGGCTTTTGGCGATACGGCCATTTTAGCCAGTTCGAAATCATATTCTCCGTCATTCATCTTAATTAGCGCACAAGCGCCTAAGGCTTCACCTCCATAAAGCGCAACCAATATAAAACCTCCTTTTATCTAATATGTAGCCCTGAGGATCATCCAGAGCTTTATAATCAGATTCTTCCATGGTAAAATACTTCGAAATCCATTCTACATTTAATAACCTGAAAACCTCATGGTGTTCAGGTTTGTAATCTATAATTTCAACTTTACCACCATCGCGTTCTTTTTTCTTTTCCGTAACCCTTCTTAACAAGCTTTTTTGTTCCAATAAAAATTCCCACTCTCCTATTGCTTCCCAAAGTTTGTGTTGTGCTTGTGCAGATATTTCTTCAATTGCCGCATTCACATCTATAAGCTGATCCTCTAGTGCTGCTGAAATTTTCATTCCTTTTTTAGAAAGACTTATCACATTTCTACGTCTATCAGTTTCGTCCTTATTTTCTTTAACATAATCTTTTTTAAGCATTTCACTGATGATTTTACTAACCGAAGGGTGAGAATGGCCAATGGCTTTGGCCAGTTCGGTAATCGTTTTTTCCCGCTCTCTGGTCAACGCGTAAAATACCGGAAACCATTTGGGCTGCATATCAATATGATACAATTTATAAATCTGTGCAGCATCTTCAGTCACTTTATCGGTCAACATTCTTAATCTGCTTCCGATCGCTACTTTACCTATTTCATCAAAAAATCCCATAAAAATAATTAATTACGTAACCAGTTACGCAAATTTAAATAATTATTGGAAATACCGATACAATTATTCACTTCCGGATATTATTTTAAATAGCCTGAATTGTAATAAACTTAAAATTTGTATTTTAGGAACATGAGAAAACTACCGATCTTTATGGTTTGCTGCTTCATTGTATTTTCTGCCTGTCAATCTAAACAGGGCAAAGAATCAGGTGCCGTCGAATTCAAAAATATCAATCAAAGCGTAGCCAAATCGTTTTCCGATTTAAAAACACTCGATACCTTTAAAATAGAACTAACCGGCAGAAAACCAGAGGAAATGGTATTGAATTTTACGATCAAAAATGCTGACGGAAAAGAAATTTACAATACCAAAATCAAAGGCACTGAATTATTGGGTAGCACAGATCCAAATATTGATCTTTCAAAGGAGAAAGACCAGATTGTTTTCTTAAAAACCATCGCCGATGATTTTTTTAGTGATGAAAATTTTCTTGAGCCTGCCGTTATGCCGGATGATAAAGCCGATAAGTATACTCCAGATAAAGCCCTTTATGAAGAGTTAAAAAAATCAGGCCTAAATGGCTTTAAATATCGTTTAGGAAAAGAAAACAACATTTACATCGCCTGGAGCGAGAAAGAGCAGAAGGTAAAGGTTTACTATAATTGCTGCTAGCTGGTATCTAAGCTCAGAAATTTAGAAATGAAAAGGCCTGAATTTATTGCAAATCGATTAAGAGAAATTTTCATAAGCGGTTATTGGATAGCCAATACCAATTATAAAGATCAATTACAAAGCATTAATTGGGAACATGCCGTTCGGCAGGTAGGTGACTTAAATACGATTGCTGCCTTAACTTATCATATCAATTATTATTTATCAGGCATTCTAAATGTATTTAACGGCGGTCTTCTGGAAATTAAAGATCAATATAGTTTCGACCTGCCCCCTATCCATGCTGAAGCTGAATGGAAACAACTGGTTAAGAAATTGCTGGCCAATGCGGCCGCCTTTGCTGATGAAGTGGAAAAAATGCCTGACGAAAAATTGGATGAGGTATTTGTAGATGAAAAGTACAGTACCTATCTGCGAAATATAGAAGCTGTTATAGAACACAGTTATTACCATCTGGGGCAGATTGTATTGATCAGAAAATTGATTCGAAAATAAAAACCAATGTCGTAAACCGTCAAACTCAACCCTAAAAAAAATATTGCAAGTATTTTAGCTAAACTAATCAAATAGTTGTATTTTCACGCACCATAGCCAAACAACTATTTATCAACGTTTTCTCTGTACATGCTCAAAAATCTCCTCACCGTATTTATACTTTCGGCACTATTTCTTCCTGCCTTAGCTCAAAAAGCCAACATTAAAGGTGTTGTAGTCGACACTGTAGAAAAAAGAAATCTTTCAAACAGTTCAATACTGCTCATTAACAGCAAGGATTCTGTTCTGGTCAGGGATGCCAGAGCCAAAGGAAACGGCGAGTTTGAACTGGCCAACCTAAAAAAAGGCAATTACACCTTGGTCATCACCTACCCTAAAATGGCCGACTATATCAGAGATATCCAATTGTCAGATTCATCAAAATTTAACCTGGGTACAATTGCAATGGATAATAAAGCCACCCTTTTGAATGAAGTAACGATTAAGGCACAAAAACAAGCCATCAGGATGAAAGGCGATACGATAACGTACCAGGCTGATAGTTTTGCCGTAAAACCACATGCCAACTTACAGGATCTGTTGAGGCGGTTACCTGGAATTGAGGTAGATAAAAACGGTGCCATCAAAGCCGGTGGTAAGGATGTAAATACCTTGCTGGTAGATGGGGAAGAATTTTTTGGTGATGATCCGCTTCTCGCGCAGAAATACCTAAAAGCCAATGCAGTAAACGAAGTGGAAGTATATGATAAAAAGAGTAAAAACGAGGAGCTGACGGGCATTAAGGAAGAAGATTCAAAAGAAAAGGTGATCAACGTGAAACTGAAGGAGAATGCTAAAAATGGCTATATCAGTACAACGGAAGCGAGCAGCGACCTGAATAAATACCGCAACTTAGGTGCGATGGCGGGAGTTTATAAGGAGAAATTGAAAGTGGCCGCTTTTGGTTTCAACAACAACATCAGTACTGAATCTAAAACCAACAATGCCATGAGCCGCCTGAAGGGTGATGAATATGATGTGATCGAGGTTGGTGATGATGGCAGTTCTGTTATGATCAGCTATGGCAACAATGATGATGATGATTTCAGGCCTGGGGGCGGTATTCCGAATATTACAACTTATGGTGCGCATTTTTCCAATAAATGGAAGGACAATAAGCTGGGTATGAAACTGAACTTCAAAGGAGCGGATAACAGTTCATTTAACGAAAGCACCAGTCGTAATGAATCGCTGATTCCAAATGGCACCACCTTTTTAAGTCAGGGCGCAAGCCGGGAAGAAAACCGCACGACAGGGCAAAGCTTGCGTGGAAGTACAGAGTTCAAGCTCGATTCGCTATCGAACCTGAAGATTTCTTTCGGGGCACGCCAGCAACGCAGTTCGTCCGGCAGTTTCAGCAACAGCGAAACGAAAAACGGACGGGGCATTATGGTAAATAGCAACAGCGAAAATGGGGATTCTAACGGCAAAAGTGAAGCCTTTAACGGTAATATCGGCTATGTGAAGAAATTTAAAACCAAAGGGCGGATTTTAACGGTAGACCTACAGCCGGAAAACAACCGGAATAACAATGAACGGAATAGCCTGAACCAGACAAATCTTTTTGATTCTACGGGTGTGATGCTGACTCCGGATCGCCGAAACTACCTGAATGACGACCAATCGAGCAAAACTTCACTGGCCTCGCGGATTTCTTATACCGAGCCCCTGAGCAAAAGGCTCTCGTTACAGGCAGGATATAGTTTTAAAACCATCCGCTCCAGCAGCAAGAAGTACACCTACAACCGCGATCTGGGTAACCAGAAAATCGATTCATTAAGTAATTTTTTCGAATTCAATAACTTTTCCAATGTCGGGAATGCGGTATTGCAGTACAAGGGCAAAAAGTTTACGCTACGCGGCGGAACACAGGCCATTCAAACCACTTTCCACCTGGACGATGTAGACAGGAACCGCCAGGTGAACCGCTCCTATATCAACTGGGCACCCGAAACGAGCCTGAGTTATAAACTGGGCCGGAGCGGCAGCATCTCCGCCGGTTATAACGGGAGCACCAATCAGCCTGATATTGAGCAGCTGCAACCATTAAGGCAGGTGAATAGTCCTTTATACACATTAATCGGCAACCCTAACCTTAGGCCATCATTCAACAATAACTTCAACCTCAACATCAATACCTATCAGCAGAAATCTGAAATTTTTGCCTACAGTTATCTGGGTTATAATTTTGTGCAAAATGCGGTAGCTTCCAGCACCACAGTTGATCAATCTAACAAAACTGTGACCACTTTTGTCAACCTGAATGGAGGAAAGAGCCTCTATGCGGGCGGTAGTATCGGGAAAAGTTTCAGCAAGATCCACCTGAATACGAATCTGGGTTTCAATTATAACTATAACCAGGACGTTTCTATCCTGAATAAAGAATTAAATAAAACCAGCCGGAGCAGCATGTCCTTAAGACCACGGATCAGTATCTATCATGATAAGTTTAGCCTGGAATACAATGTTTCCCTAAATTTCTCCAAAAGCCGTTCTACCATCGGCACGGTTAATGATGGGAAGAACTTCCGTCATGATCATGAGATTTCAGGGAACATCAATCTACCCTATAGTACGGAATTCAATACTTCCGTATCCTTATCTTACCAACCGGCCAATGCATCATTTGCCCGCCCGGTAAACATTGCTATATGGAATGCCTATCTTTCTAAAAGGATGCTAAAGGCTGAAGAAATGGAGATCAGGGCTTCAATTTCCGATATCCTGGGCCAAAGGGTTGGCTATAACCGTTATGTAAACGGGAACAGTATAGGAGAAAGCACTAACAGCTTTATTCCAAGATATGTATTGATAGGTGTGGTTTATAATTTAAACGGCAATTTTGTTAAAAATGAAAAGAAATAATTTAGCTACGTTCTGGCTGATCTTCAATCTAATTTTAGGTCTGCAGATGGTTCATGCACAAACAGTATTCATCAGAAGTGCGAAAATTACTTTTGAGAAAAAGGTGAACATTAAAGAGCAACTAGCCAATAACCAGTGGCTGACTGATGAGGCCAGAGAGAAAATGGGTAAATACCGCACCACCAACTGGGAATACAGTTTCAATGACAGCACCTCGGTTTACCGGGCTAAACCAAAGGAGAGTTTAGGCGATAATGCCTTCTTCTTCAGTTCTGACAATACGGATGAACTGTTTACAGATTTGGCGAAAAGCAAACGTGTGAAGAAAAAAAGTATTATGGGCGATGATTTTATCCTGAAGGATACCATCCCGGGTCTGAAGTGGAAAATTATGCACGACCTGCGTAACATTGCCGGTTATGAATGCAGAAAAGCTATCGCGAAGATCAATGATACGATTACCGTAGTGGCCTTTTATACGGATGAAATTTTATTAAAAGGCGGCCCGGAAGGCTTTACCGGTTTACCCGGAATGATATTGGGTTTAGCCATACCACGTTACAATACCACCTGGTTTGCCACCAGGATAGAAGCGAAAAACGTCCCGATCTTAAACATCAGTCCGCCAACAAAAGGAAAGAAAACCGATTCGGAAAAAGATTTAAAAAAATTGATTGATCTTTATACCCGTTATGATGATAAAAAGAACCCGAGAAAGATAGAAGATATTAAAAAGGAACTTTATTCATTATTTCTTTAAATCAGCATTTTTTTTGTTAAAACTTTCAATATCAAACAGATAATAGCTACAAAAAATATTCTAATCACAGCCTAAAAGCCGTATTTTTTTTTCTTACCTTTGTATCCCGTACAAAAACAATTAAGCAGGCCTCAAAAGCCTGCTTGATATCACAAATTATCAATCATGACAAAGTATATTTTTGTTACGGGCGGTGTAACTTCCTCTTTAGGTAAGGGCATCATTTCCGCATCTTTAGCTAAACTTTTACAGGCACGTGGCTACCGTGTAACCATTCAGAAATTCGATCCGTACATTAATATCGATCCAGGAACATTGAATCCATACGAACATGGCGAATGCTTTGTGACAGAAGATGGTGCCGAAACCGATCTGGATCTTGGTCATTACGAACGTTTTCTTAACGTTCCGACTTCACAGGCCAATAACATCACTACCGGCCGCATCTACCAAAATGTAATCAGTAAAGAACGCAAAGGTGAATACCTGGGCAAAACGGTACAGGTTGTTCCACATATTACCGATGAAATAAAACGCAACATGCGTATTCTGGGCGAAAGTGGCGAATACGATATTGTGATTACTGAGTTAGGTGGTACAGTTGGTGATATCGAATCTTTGCCATTTATCGAAGCTGTTCGTCAGTTTAAATGGGAAGAAGGCAGTAGCAATGCCATTGTAATCCACTTAACTCTGGTTCCTTATCTGGCTGCTGCAGGTGAGTTAAAAACAAAGCCAACACAACACTCTGTTAAAGCATTACTGGAGTATGGTATACAACCAGATATTTTGGTTTGCCGTACCGAACACCATTTGAGTGCTGACCTGAGAAAAAAAATAGCCTTGTTCTGTAACGTTAACATCAATGCCGTAATCGAATCAATGGATGCATCTACCATTTACGATGTGCCTTTACTGATGTTAAAAGAACAACTGGATAAAACGGTTTTATCGAAATTAAAACTGCCGACAAAAAACGATCCGGATATGGAAAGCTGGAAAGATTTCCTTGGCCGTTTAAAAAATCCGACTGCTGAAGTAAAAATCGGCTTGATTGGTAAATATGTAGAGCTACCGGATGCATACAAATCAATTATCGAATCTTTTGTACACGCAGGTTCGAAAAATGAATGTAAAGTCAGGGTAGAATATATTCACTCTGAGGGTATTTTCCCTGATAACGTAAAAGAAAAACTGGGTCATTTACAAGGCGTTTTAGTGGCGCCTGGTTTTGGTAGCCGTGGTATAGAAGGTAAAATCGATGCCATAAAATACGTTCGTGAAAATAATGTGCCTTTCTTTGGAATCTGTTTAGGTATGCAATGTGCCGTTATCGAATTTGGACGTAATGTTTTAGGCTTGAAAGATGCGCATACTACCGAAATAGAAGAAAATTCAGCAAATCCGGTTATCAATATGATGGAAGAGCAGAAAAAAGTAACCAATAAAGGTGGTACCATGCGTTTAGGCTCATACCCTTGCGATATCAAAAAAGGTACAAAAGCTTATTCTATTTACGGCAAGTCACATATCAATGAGCGCCATCGTCACCGTTACGAATTTAATAATGCTTACTTAAAGCAGTATGAAGATGCGGGTATGACGGCATCCGGCATCAATCCACAAACCAATTTAGTTGAAATTGTAGAGCTTAAAAACCATCCGTTTTTCGTTGGCGGACAGTTTCACCCAGAATTAAAATCAACAGTTGCTAATCCTCACCCACTTTTTGTTAAATTTGTCGCCGCTGCAATGGAGTTTGCAAAAAAGAAAACGAATTAAAAGCAGTACATACATAAATAATGGATAGAAATACCTTTACAGGACTGTTCCTGATTATGATCATTTTGGCAGGATCATTCTACTTTTTGAAGCCGAACGAGGCCGAAATAAAAAAAGCCAAAGAAACAGAGCGTTTAGATTCTTTGAAAAAAGCCGGTATTGCACCTGCACAAAAAGACACCACTAAAACAGCTGCACTGACTAACCCTGCGGTAGATTCTGCAGCATTAAAAGGTCCTTTTGGTACGGCCTTAAACGGCACGGAAGCCAATACTGTGCTGGAAAACGAAAATTTATTAATTACTTTAAGTAATAAAGGTGGTAAAATTACCTCAGTTGAAGTTAAAGGACAAAAAACCTTTACCGGCAAACCGGTTATTTTATTTGATGGTAACCAGAATAAATTTGGTTTAAATCTTAACGCTGCCGCTAAGGTAATCAATACTAACGATTTATACTTTACACCAACTAAAACCGGCAGTACGGTTACCATGCGCGCCAATTATGGTGCAAATGCTTATGTAGAGTATGTTTATGATTTAAAAGCATTAAGTAACAAAGTTGCTTTTAACATTAATCTGGTTGGTTTGCAGCAGGTAATTGCTGGCAATAGCATCGGTTTAAACTGGCAGACTACTTTACTGCAACAAGAAAAATCCATCGAAAGCGAACACCGTTATTCTGCACCATATTATAAATATTTAGATGGCGATGTAAACCATTTAAGTGTTTCTAAAGATGAAAAAGAAGAATTATCAAAAGGTAAAATCCAGTGGTTCTCTTTCAAACAGCACTTTTTCTCGGCATCATTAATAGCCAAACAAGCTTTCGAAAAAGGAAGTTTGGAGGTTAAAATTCCAACCGCTCCGGGCCAGGTAAAATTCTACGATGCCAATATGCAACTGCCATATACGCATAGTGCAAACCAGGTTTATGAAATGGAGTTTTATTTTGGTACCAACAAATTCTCTGCGCTAAAAGCACAGGGATACGATCTGGAACAGCAGGTTGATATGGGTTACTGGCCTTTAAAATACATTAACCGCTTTATTGTATTACCGGTATTCAATTTCTTAAACAGCTTTGGCTGGAACTACGGTTTAATCATCCTGGTACTGACTATTTTGTTAAAAGTGGCCTTATCGCCGCTTACCTACAAGTCATACCTTTCAATGGCTAAAATGAGGGTATTGAAACCAGAAATGGACGAAATTAAAGCTAAAGTAGGTGAAGATAACCCAACATTGGTTCAGCAGGAGTATTTAAAACTGTACAAAAAAGCAGGTGTAAACCCACTTGGCGGTTGTTTGCCAATGGTACTACAGTTGCCTTTGGTAATGGCGTTTTTCTTCTTTTTCCCTAACCTGTTTGAGTTAAGAGGTGAGAGTTTCCTTTGGATGAAAGATTTATCAACCTATGATGAGTTTATCAAATTTGGCGTAAAAATCCCTTTCATTGGTGATCACTTAAGCTTAATGTGTGTATTGATGACGGTATCAACGCTGATCATGACGTATTTCAACAACCAGGTTTCTGGTGCTACGGGCCAGATGAAATATATCGGTTACATCATGCCAATCATTTTCTTAGGCGTATTAAACAGCTATCCAGCCGGATTAAACTATTATTATTTCTTAGCCAACTTAATGACTTTCGGACAGCAGTTCCTGATCCGCAAAATGGTTGACGATGAAAAAATCCATGCTTTAATCCAGCAGAACAAAGCCAGACCGGTTGATGAGAAAAAGAAAAAATCTAAATTCCAACAGCGTTTAGATGACTATATGCGTCAGCAGCAACAACAACAAACCAAGAAATAATCTTGTTTTATTCCAAACAGAAATCCCCGGTTACTTTTAAGTAACCGGGGATTTCTGTTTTGGGCTGAGCGATGGTGCATGGCATTAGGCGCTTGTGCCCACACCGCCTAATCTTCTCCCCTTTAACCTCTGCCTTTCCAAATAATGCTTTAAATTGTAATATTTGATATACAAGTTTCCGAATAAGCTAAAATTTTCCAATTTTAGAAGATTAAATCAACAAACTAATTAATTTAAAATGCAAAAGAGACTAACTGTTATTCTGTTTTTCGTTGTCAGCTTTGCCTACGCACAAAAGAAACCTTTGGATCATTCGGTGTATGATACCTGGGAATCAATAGGCACAAAGCAATTATCAAATAATGGCCAATGGGCGATGTACAGCATCTTACAGCAGGAAGGAGATGCGCAGTTATACCTTGCCAATATTAAAACAAATATCAAAATAAATGTTCCCAGAGGGATGAATGCGCAATTTAGCAATGATTCTAAATTTGCGGCTTTCAACATCCGTCCGCTAAATAAAGAGCTGCGTCAGGCCAAAATCAAAAAGAAAAAGTCAGACGAATTACCAAAAGATTCATTAGGGATTGCCAACCTTACCAATAATGCGGTAACAAAAGTACCCAGGGTAAAATCTTTCAAATTCCCGGAAGAAGGCACTGGTGTATTGGCCTATTTAACTGAAAAACCTGATACCGCGCAAAAAGCCATGAAACCTGTTGAAAAAAAAGATGGCGAAACTGATTTTGCTGATGATGAGCCTGCCGGAAAAGGTAAAACCGAAGAAGGAACAGATCTGGTGGTAAAAAACCTTATAACAGGAACTGACAAGACCTTTAAGTATGTTACTGATTACTACTTCAGCAAAGATGGCAAACAATTGGTTTTTGCCTGCAGTGGATCTAAAAAAGACAAAACGGCTCCACAGGGCGTATTCTTGCTCAACACTGAAAAAGGCACTTTAAAAACGCTGATTAAAGGTAAAGGAAGTTTTAAGAATTTCACTTTTGATGAAGAAAGCGAACACGTGGCATTTGTAGGTGAACAAAGTCCGGAAAAAAAGGAAATAAAAGACTACAATATTTATTATAGCTCGTTAACACTTGACACGGCGCAGATCCTGGTTGATTTTGATATGCCCGGACTACCAGCGAAATGGTCGGTTAATGGTGATGGCAAAATTGCTTTTAGCAAAGATGGGAAGAAGTTATATTTTGGTATATCGCCTGTTAAAAAACCAAAAGACACCACAATAGTAGATTTTGAAGTGGCTAAAGTTGATGTGTGGAATTATAAAGATGATTATTTGCAACCGATGCAGCTTAAAAATGCAGAAAGGGACAGCAAAAAAAGTTATTTATCGGTTATTGATGTTTACAGCAGTGATCCAAAAGTAATTCCGCTAACCGATATAAAACTACCTGATGCCAGTATCATCGCTGAAGGTGATGCAGCGCAGGTTTTGGCTTCTACCGATTATGGCAGGCGGATCGAATCGCAATGGAGCGGTTCAACTTCAAAAGATTACTACCTGGTTGACACCAAAAACGGCCAGAGAAAGAAAATCATCGAAAACCTTAACGGTTACGCTTTGGCATCACCCGGGGGGAATTATATCCTTTACTTCGATCGGAAACTAGGCATCTGGAACACTTATCAGGTAGCCAGCGGAAAGGTTACCGTTTTAACCGCAGGCCTAACTGAAAAGTTTGTTGATGAAGAAAACGATGTACCAGACCTTCCTTCTGCCTATGGTTTAGCCACCTGGACCGAGGGCGATAAAGCGGTCCTGATTAATGATAAATATGATATATGGTCGTTTTCGCCAGATGGAAAATCGGCACCGAAAAATATCACTGCAGGCTTTGGAAGAGCAAACAACATCACCTTCCGTTACGAGAACGTACGGACAGACAGAACAGAAAGAAATGCCAGTAAGTTTGTTAAAGCAAATGAATTGGTTTGGTTATCTGCCTTTAATAATCTGACCAAAGAAAACGGCTTTTACCGCACTAACGTAGGCACTGCTAAAGCACCCGAACCAGTTGTAATGGCAAAATTTAAGTATTCCGGCCTCACAAAAGCTAAAGATGCTGATGTTTACATCTACGATAAAGCCAATTATGTAGAATCGCCAAATGTTTACATCACTACTGATTTCAAAACTGAAACCAAATTGAGTAATACCAATCCGCAACAAAAAAACTACAATTGGGGTACTGCAGAATTGGTGAAGTGGACTACACCGAAAGGTTATAAAGCTGAAGGGATTTTGTACAAACCGGAAAATTTCGATCCAAATAAAAAATATCCGATGATTGCTTATTTCTACGAAAAATTAACGGATGGTTTATACACCTACCAAGCACCAGCACCTACCCCATCCCGCTTAAATATTTCCTACTTTGTAAGTAACGGCTACCTGGTGTTTGCACCAGATATCAGTTATGAAACCGGACACCCGGGAAAATCGGCAGTTGAGTTCATCAATTCAGGTGTAGAAAGCCTGAAGAAAAACAGTTGGGTAGATGGCAGCAAAATTGGTATTCAAGGTCAAAGCTGGGGCGGTTACCAGGTGGCTTACCTTATTACGCAAAACGATATGTATGCGGCTGCCTGGGCAGGTGCACCTGTAGTGAACATGACTTCTGCTTATGGTGGTATCCGTTGGGAAACCGGTATGAACCGTCAGTTCCAGTATGAAAAAACACAAAGTCGCATTGGTGCAACCCTTTGGGAAAAACCAGAGTTATATATCGAAAATTCTCCATTGTTTATGCTACCAAAGGTAAATACCCCGGTTGTAATTATGGCTAATGATGCAGATGGTGCAGTGCCATGGTACCAGGGCATCGAAATGTTCACCGCCCTGCGCCGTTTAGGTAAACCGGTTTGGATGCTAAACTATAATGGTGAAGCGCATAACCTGGTTCAACGCCAGAACCGGAAAGATATTCAGATCCGTGAACAACAGTTTTTCGATTATTATTTAAAAGGCACCAAAGCTCCGGCCTGGATGACAATTGGAATTCCGGCTACCGAAAAAGGAAAAACATGGGGTTTTGAGTTAACAGATGATAAACCGTAGTTAATCCTAGATTAGAAGACCGAAGTCCATGGTTGATAGTATATTTATTATTTGCCATGGATTTTCTGTTTAGAGGTATGATGGATTAGTCTGATGTATACTTGCGATCGTCACCCTGAAATAACTCCTATCGGATTTATTTCAGGGTCTATTCAGCGGGAAAGATGCTGGAAACAACTTCAGCATGAAGATCGTAAATAGAACAACGATTCTTATGAATTTCAGCTTAAAAAAACTATTTTCACGCATCAAATAAAACTAAACAATCCTAATGGCATTAAGCAGAATCTGGTCGGCATTTATTATTATAGCTATTGTTGTGGCAAGTATTAAGTGTTTCTTCTTCGGACACAGCGATATATTTAACTGGATGGTAATCGGCAAATCATCCGACCCTTTAAATCCTTTAAAATTAGATGGCATTATCGAAACCTGCTGGATTGCGGTAGACCTTTGCATTAAACTAGTAGGAACATTAGCTTTATTTATGGGCTTAATGAGCATTGCAGAAAAAGCAGGTGGTATCCGTTTGCTATCCAGAATTATAGGTCCTTTTTTTTCGAAACTTTTTCCTGAGATTCCGAAAGGACACCCTTCTATGGGTCATATGATCATGAATTTCTCTGCCAATTTGTTAGGCTTAGATAATGCAGCCACACCGTTCGGTATAAAGGCCATGGAAAGTTTGCAGGAGCTGAATCCCAATAAGGAAGTGGCCAGCAACTCACAGATTATGTTTTTATGCCTGCACGCCGCCGGTTTATGTTTAATTCCGGTCAGTGTAATTGCCATCAGGTCTACCCAAAATGCGCAAGACCCTACCGATATTTTTATCCCCTGTTTAATTGTAACCTTTGTAGGTACCATGGCTGCAATGCTTATTGTATCTTTTAGGCAGAAAATAAATTTACTTCAACCCGTTATCATTACCTGGGTACTTGGTATATCAGCTATAATAGGTTTGCTGGTTTGGTATGTAAGCAAGTTAAATGCAGAAAGTATAAAATCATTTTCCGGCTTATTGAGCGGAGGTATAATTTTACTGATTTTTTTATTGATTGTATTGGGTGCCCTGTATAAAAAAATAGATGTTTTTGATGCTTTTATTGATGGCGCTAAGGGTGGATTTGAAACGGCACTGAAAATTATCCCTTACCTGGTGGGTATTTTGGTAGCCGTAAGCATGCTGAGGACAAGCGGAACTTTTGATGTGGTGATGAGTGGGATTAAAAGTTTGTTCGTATTCTTTGGAGCCGACACCAAATTTGTCGACGCCCTGCCTACAGCCTTAATCAGGCCGCTAAGTGGTGGTGCGGCCCGCGGTATGATGGTGAGTACAATGATTTCAAGCGGACCTGATTCATTTGCCAGTAAGCTTTCGGGAGTTTTTCAGGGCGCTTCAGATACGACCTTTTATGTGGTAGCAGTTTACTTTGGCGCTGTTGGAATAAAAAATACGCGTTATGCCATAGGCTCGATGTTACTGGCTGATCTGGTTGGCGTTTGTACGGCAATTGCACTCAGTTACATGTTTTTTGCTTAGTTTGGGTGAATTGGTTATTAGCGATTCTTCATTGGTGAATTGTTCATTGGTCATTGGTCATTAGTGAATTGGTCATTAGTCATTGGTGAATTGGTGCCAAAGTCATAGTTTACGGGACCGAATTATTACCTGTCGACGACATCCAACATTGGCTTCGCTATCGGATTATAGCTTTCAGGTTTAGCTTTGATAAAGCTTCTTCATTGCATTCAGCATGACAACATAGGAAAATACTAAAAAAAATCCCTGCCAGAATTCATCTGACAGGGATGTTAATATCTTAAAATAAACAGAAGCGTTATGCCTCAAATGTTTATTATGCAATACTAGCAGGGAGTTTGGGAGATATTCTATTGATAATTTCATTAATCGCGTCTGGATCAATCACCGCATTTTTCGAAGCACACCATTTTTCCGACTTATTATCTAACCAGATACAGAAAGAATGGTAACCGTCTA
The DNA here is from genome assembly GCF_007833675.1 of Pedobacter suwonensis. Taxonomy (NCBI): domain Bacteria; kingdom Pseudomonadati; phylum Bacteroidota; class Sphingobacteriia; order Sphingobacteriales; family Sphingobacteriaceae; genus Pedobacter; species Pedobacter suwonensis. The sequence goes on from NZ_CP031708.1 coordinate 743,816, forward strand.
AAATTACAGCATAAGTTTCATGAAAATCATCTTGAATACGCATGCAAAATCCCTTAAAAATTTTGCCTCTCACGTTAAATTGCAGAGTGGAATAATTTTCTAACATGGCTCATTATATTTTAGGTTAATTTACAACAAAATCTAGATGAGAATGTTTTGTTAATATAAAGGAATTAACAACTTATTCTTAAGCGTTGTAACTTAATTTAACCTATGTTTAACATGTTCGAATAACCTTTCGCAATCAACCGTTTTTTTGAAGGCAAAGATAGTTCACATTGCAGATTTAGAATCGTACGTCCTCTTTTCACGATTGACGTTTCTGCAACCACTTCGTCGCCCTCACTTGCTGTTGCAAAATAGTCGATGTAATTATTTACAGTGGTATACCGATCGTTTAATCCCATCGTAAAAACCGTTGCACCAATCAGATCATCAATAATACCTGCGGTTACACCGCCATGCAAAATCTGATATGGATTGGTCATTTCTTTTCGGATCGTATATTGGCACACCAAAATCCCATATTCTGCTTTAATTAAAACTGGCGCCAGCCAGTTCATAAAGTTAGAAGGCGAACCTGTAATAACTTTGCCAGTTGATTGTCTTAAAAAATTTAGTCGCTGCTCGCTCAATGAGGCTTCCATAATGTAGCTGTTTTTAATGTTTGATGCTTCAAGATAAAGATAGGTAAATAGGGTACAGTCGTCCAAATAAAACGGTTAATACCCCATATAATTATTGATATAAACTGATATTTAAAATACATTTACAAAACTGTAGCGCAACGCTTGTACAAAACAATAAGCATCCTCCCGTTTTCCGCTTATACGCTTTGCTGCCTCGTAACCTCGTTACTGCAGGGTATCGCTGCAACCGGGGCTAAGTGGCTAATGCAGTATTTCATTTGCAAGGCTGCAGGGGCGCAGAAACCTTTGTTCTTAAACCCGATTGCAATGTAAAGCCCGCATCCCGATTTTTTCAATCGGGAGAGGACTTGAAATGAAAAGCGGGACTGGCGGGCCTCCAAGGACCGCAAACGCTCATTTCATATAACATATCTTCAATTAAAAAGATTGCTTCGTCGTTCCTCCTCGCAATGACTGATAAAAGAAATGCGGTAAATCTATTGATCTGAGGCAAAAGCATTTTTTTTAACTCTTAAAGTGGAATTATCACTTTAAAACTTAAATTCCTGCCCATATTGTAAATCCCCGACCGGCCATTGGGTGATCGGTTATAATATTCAAAATACTTCAATCGGTTTAAATTAGACTGATAAGCCACATTAAAAATATTATCGGCCTGAAGAAATATATCGCAGATGGTTTTTCCTTTTTTTGTTATCAGCGTTGATCCGATCCCGCCGTTAATTAAGGTATAGCCTGCCGTAAAGCTTTCTGTATTGTCAAGCGCATAAAATTTGTCCTGATCGGCGAAGAGGGCAGCATCTATTTTGATATAAGGTTTATCAAAAATGCCTATAGGTTTTTGAGCGGTTGCCTTGATTTCCGTCCTCACCTGCAAAGGCGGAATAAAAGGTAGGTATCTGGCCTCATCATCATACTGATCCAATAGTTCCCGGTTTTGATTCAATCCTATGGTATAAGCTAAACTATTATTAAAACTCAGCCATTTTAAAGCGTTGGGATGCAGATTGATAGAAATTTCCGCACCGTATAACCTGGCTTTTGATTGCTGGTATTGATAAGTGAGGTTTCCCGGAACAATAACCACCGGATTCTCATTGGCATCGGTTAAGCGTGATTGATAAATGTAGTTTTGGATCTGGTTATTAAACAGTTCCAGGCTGATATCGGCATCTTTTAAATAGGCGATCATACCAAGATCTTGCTGAAGGTTAAATTCTGGTTTAAATGTCCTGTTCCCTAAATATACAATGTGCGCACCCGGATCCAGTCCGTTGGAACCGATTTCTGTAATGTTTGGAGCCCGGTAACCCCTGGCAATGTTGGCCTTAACCAAAAACCTTTCTGAAATGTTGTAAGTTAAGCCCAGACTTCCAGATAAACCATAATAATTTTTAGTAAAAGATGGAAATTGCAGTTTTCCAGTTAGGTCGCCAGCACTTACCCGTTTATCAAAACCCGTTAGCATGTTAGTACCCACATAGAAATCATCCCAATTGATGTTTCTCCTGTCGATCCTGATTCCTCCTGAAACATCTACCTTACCCATTGATTTTTTTGCAAAATAGAATGCACCAATATCAAAGAAGTTATAATCCGGGATTGGAAAATCGGTAGCGTCCTTACTCTTGTTAACCTGGTACATGCCATTTAGTCCAACAGTACTTTCTATACCTGCAAAACCGGGCAGGTTGTACTTAAGATCATAATTAAAAGTGTTTAGTACCACGTAAAGCCCGGGCTGATTTGGCCTTGTAGGATGATTATATTCTCTTCTTACACTCTGTTGGCCGCCAACCAATACATTTAAATCACTGGTTCCGAATTTGAACTGACTCGTGTTATAAAAACGGAAGTGTTGAATGTGTTGATGTAAAGGGTTAATGACATAGGTATTCAGATGGTGTTTTGCCACAACAGGCCTGTTTTTGATATCGTCTCCGTCATCCAACACCTGCCTGGTAAATCTTCTTGATAAAGAATCTCTACTGCCGTCGGGAATTTCCATTACATTATCGTAATAGGTAACGGCTGTTTTAGAGAAACCCCAGCTTTTATCTAACCTGGCACTGGCAGATAGATTGTACTCTCTAAAAGCGGTTCCATACACCAATCCATCAATCTTATTCCGGTAATTATGTGCCGTTTTTCCCGTAGCCCTAAAGGTATATTTCCAATCATTTCTGACGTAAGCCAGCCCTACTGATGAACCAATCATTCCGTTATTGCTTTGATAATTTGCGGTAAAATCGCCTTTTAACTTCCCGTTTTCAAAACCAGGCGTGTAGGGGATCATATTAATTACACCAGCTAAAGCATCGGACCCATAGGTTAAACTGGCCGGACCTTTTACCACCTCTACCCTGGTAATGGCGTATTCATCTACTTCAATTCCATGTTCGTCGCCCCACTGCTGTCCCTCCTGCCTCAAACCATCATACAAAGTTAGCACGCGATTATAGCCTAAGCCCCTGATAAATGGTTTAGAAACGTTTGGGCCGGTAGTAACTGCTGTAATACCCGGCACGCCTTTCACAATAGCATCTATTAAATTGGTATTTACGTTTTGGTCCATTGTTTTTCTGGAAAGTACAGCAATGGGTACCGGGCTTTTCCGTAGTTGTGTGGCCCGGTTTACCCCGGTAATGACTACATCGTTTAAGTTGGCAGCCAGGCTTAACAAATCGGCATTAACCGTAACAGTATCTGCTTTCAAGCTTACCCTGACTGTTTGAGTCTGATAACCAATGCCAGAAAACACCAGATCACAAATACCGTAAGGAACTTCTCTTAATACATAACTTCCTGTATGGTTTGATTTTGTTGAACTTTTACTACCTGAAACTTTAATGGTGATATTTTCCAGAACTTCGCCATTTGATGTAACTATGCCTTTAACTGTCGCATTTTGGGCAATAGCATTTAGCGATATCAATAAACAGCAAAAACAAATGGATAGCAATCTCATAAAAAACGATTTATCTAAATATAATTTTAGACAAATCTAAATTTTAATTTAAATATATCAAATAAAATATTTAGTCAACATATAATATCATTTTGAATTTTATCGCTATCTAGGGGAAGTGTTAGTGTGCTAAGCTTAAGTCAAAGCCTGACTTGTGCTTTTAAATTATTGATTGCTGAAGGGAAGTCTGTAAGAACATATCCTTTCCTGGCCTATTCCTATCCAAGAAACCCCTATTTAAATGTTCTTGTCCCGGTATCGTAGCAAACATCGTGTTATCACAGGTGATTGGTCATAGAAAAGTAATTGAAACTAAACAGCTAAAGGATTGTTGTGCCTAAGAATTTAAAACAATACAAACTTTTTAACTAAAATATATGTTGGTGATCAATAATTTCGAGGAGTACGAATCCTATCTGGGTAAAGAACTAGGCATTTCACAGTGGCACACTATAGACCAGGAGCAGATCAATAAATTTGCGGATGCGACTTTAGATCATCAATGGATTCACACTGATACCGAACGGGCTAAAAATGAAGGGCCATTTAAGGCAACGATTGCACATGGCTACTTAACCCTGTCCTTAATCCCCTATTTATGGAAACAGATTGCCGATGTGCGCAATATTAAAATGGAAATCAATTATGGTATTGAACGCTTCAAATTTGGCCAGGCTGTTTTAGTGGATAATGAAGTACAGTTAAAAGCTAAACTTATGTGCATCAGCAATTTAAGAGGAATTACTAAAGTAACCATCCAGGCTACGCTTGTGATTAAAGACCAGCCTAAACCGGCTTACGTAGGCGACGTGGTATTCTTATACCATTTTATATAAATGCTGGTTCGATATGAAAACCCGAAGAATTTCATTTTTTATTCTTCTGTTGATTTAACTCGATAGGCACCCATACGTTTTCATGATTGTTACATTAAGGTGGAAACAATCGGGCTGGCCAGTCGTTAATTTATAGAGAAGATCAATAAAATTAAGATATGGAAAACATCATCACCCCTGTTCAGTTAATCAACAACCATGCAAATAACGGTAATAAAGCGACTTTAAAAATCGGAAGTAAGTTTCAATGGGATCCTAAATATGCCTCCAAAGAAACACCTTCTTTTGATTCGTTTAAAAGTGAAATCGAAAATTTTTACGAATACAAACTGGTATTTGGTTATGAAGGCGCAGTTGGCCAAAGTATTTACATGGTAACCGGTGTGAAATAAATACTGCAATCAGTTCTAACTATCATCATAGCTGGCACCTGACTACTCACACTTGACCAAAATGATTAGGTCAATAAGACGTTTAGCGTAAAGTTTAATATATAAAAAGCCCTGATATCCATCCGGGCTTTTCTTATCAACTAACCTAAACTTATAAATACTAACCAAATATTTATACTGCAAAACTAGATATCGATTATTAATCCAGTGTTAAATATTTATCATCTGTTAAGTGCGTTTGATACTTAATCGTGATCGATACTCATGGTCAGTTCTGATTATAAAAAATTGAAGAATCTCAACACTTATTTCGCAGCCCGGGTTGCCTTATCAAAAGATAACAGCAGGTTCTTTTGATCAATCTGATTTAACGGCATTTCATGTACATTTTTACCCAGGCCTGTCGTAAAGTAAACATCGGCTTTAACGGTCTCTCCTTTGTCAATACCATCTTCAAATAGCGCGATCCCAAACAGGCTGCTGTCTACTTTTGATGAGGCCTTAATACTCACTGTACCCAGCGCATACTTGCCATTATTCTTCAGGGTAACAACGCCCTGTTTATAGGTGTAACTTACTCCTTTCAATGTTTCCAGGTAGGTTTTATTTTTACTGGTAATCGGTTGATAGGTTTGGCCGTAACCTGAAAATCCACAGGCTGCCAGCACTGAAACAAAAATGATTTTTTTCATGATCTTATAAGAACTAAACAATACTTAAATATCACAAAAAAGCTTATTATAAAATCAGCTAAAACAAACTTTCAACCGGATAAACGAGGGATTTTACAAATTAATGAAGAAAGGCGTAAAAACACTGATATTCAAGGTTTTTTAATACATTTTAGCCTGAAAACGACACATAAATGATAGCACATCACTTCATCGATTTTCACCATATGCATTTGGATAATAATATCTCTAACCGAAAATTATTTTCATCACCATAACCAGCAAGGCTGCTGTTAATGTATTTAAAAAATTAACCATATTATTGCCAATTATGCCTCTACGCTCCAGCACAGCACCCAAAATAGAATCAGTCAGGTTTCCCGCCGTGCCGGCAATAATGATCAAATAAAAATTCATATTCCATCCAGATCCAAGCGCCTCAATAGCTGCTATAATAATACTGCCTGCCACACCGATCAATGTTCCTTCTAAACTGATTACCCCATCGTTTCCACAGCGGTCAGGTCTGAAAGACATCACATTAAAGAAACGCCTTCCATAAAGCATCCCCAGTTCAGATGATAAGGTATCTGATGTGGCTGAGGCAAAAGCGGCCGCCATTGCCGTAAGCATTAAATAGTTCAGCGAAGGATAAAACAACATCACTACAGCCGCTATACCGGAAACCCCGGCATTAGCCAATACCTGGAGTGCCGTACGGCCATTCCTGGTTTCGGTTATCGTAGCAGAAATCTGTTTTTTATTTCGCTGCCATGAAGTGGCAGCAGAACCCAAAATAAAAAACGTGGTCATCATCGCCAGGCCGGTGTAACCAGCCGCAAAATAAATCAAGCAAGCCAGTATAGCTCCGGCAAACGCCGCTATAACGGTAAGTTTTTTAGCTAAGATACTGTAAGCCATACCCGCCAGAACAATAACAGGCAAAAAGATAACGCTGTTGAACATCCTTCAAATATATTCGAATTATTTGTGAAACTTAAGCTAACCAATTAGCAGATGAGCAACAACCTGCACTCTCCTTCTTTTTCCAGCGGTGCCCGGTGGATACAGGGTAAACATTGTTGATCAGGATGAGCTACGGCCAGTCTCCACAAATGACCTACTTCCAATTTTACAGGCCTTGCACCTGTTTTAGCCTGGTAATGCAGGTCAAAATAATGCTCTGTCAAAAAACTTTCAAATTCTTCCTCTGAACCCTCGTGCAATTCGCTAAGCTTTTGTCTGATTTCCGGCACCCGCACTTTTTGTTCAGCTTGATCATTAGGTAAGATTTCACTCACAGCCCCATAATAAGTACATAAAAAAGTATCAGTACCAACAGGCGAACGATCTACATGAAAAGAATATACATCTGTTGATATGAAATCGAATTCTTCGTCACGCTCGTAACTTTTAATTAAATTTAACGAAGGTGATGCACCAGCGTCTGTTAAGCGTTCAAAATCGTGCAAGATCTGCGTTCTCGCAGTATTTCCTGGCTCTGAAAGGTTGAGCGCCCGGAGATCATCCATCGAAATTTCCGTGAGATTTGTCTTTAGTTCGAGTTTAGATACAATTTCTTTAAAATCGCCTGATAGGTCTCGCTGCCAGCATACGGCATTCAGATCGCCCTTAAAAACCGTATCCATCAGTTGAGAAAAAGTGGAGACCACTGTAACCTGCGTACTTTCAGAAAATTTGCTTTCCATTTATATTTAAATCACACAACCATTTGCTGCAAAAGTAAGGATTACGTTAAAAGACCAGGTGAAAATGACCTTATTTTTAGAAAGAATAACTGGGCAACGCATTTTAAACGTTTTGACTATCGTCCAATCTTAACAATTAATACAATATCATTATAAGATTATGATAAACCCAAAGACAGGCTTTATTAAGTTTGATACTTTATTTTCCCATAACAAGCCGGTAGGTAAATGCAGTTTTTTTATCTGTCAAATCCCATTTCGAAACTTCATCCAAAACGGCTTGCTTATGCTTCTTGCTGATATCGCGAAGGGCATTGCCTACTGACTTCCTCAAATATTCGCTGTCATCAGATTTGTTTGTACCGATCAGCTCAATGGCAATTTGCGGATAATCTTTAAAGTAAGGACGGCCCGTCCAGATGCGGAGTCCTTCAGTCACTGCTCTTTTTATATTGGGGTTAAGCGCTGAAAGCCATTTTTTAATCACAGGAATACTTTTTCCGTAACCTATAACTTTGCAATATTGGTCGAAAGCTTTTGCCAGCATTTCCTGTACCCGCCAGTTTTGATCATCTGCCACGCGTGTTTCAAGGAGCAAAAGTGCTTCCGGGTGGGTTGGCGAGAGTATCCCTAAAATATAGGTGGCCAGCATCCTTACCTGATAACTATCATCGGCTAAAAACTGAAGCGCAAGGTCTAGATGCGATTCATCCTGATTTGCCAAAATCTGGTCGCCCGCATCGATAATGTGCTTGAAGCCATGTTCGATTTGCTTGATATGGTCAATGATTAATGGTATCATTCCTCAAGGCATAGGTTATTGTTGTACTGCTTATCCGTCCCTGGCCGGTGGATCCGATATTTTAACCCGAGATCAAGACCAGATCTATCACTCAAATATACGATCTTAAATACGTCCCTGGTAAATTTTCAGGTCAAAAATCAACCTGTTCCGTAATAGAGAAAAAATGAGCCTAAAAGTAAAACGGGCTGAACTTCACAGGTATCAGTTATATGCTGCCGATAATAAACTCCGGTTCGAAGCCTTATCAATAGCTTTATTATGATCCGATCAATAGCCAATTCATCTGTTCAAGCTATTATAAATGTTTAGTTTACGACAGCATTCACTCTGGCTACAAAATCATCGATACTGAAAGGTTTCGCAATAAAATCGTCTGGATGGCATTTTCTATTAACGTCTGCTACAGAGCAATGTGCAGACATCATCAGCACCGGAACACCAAGTGTACGCTGATCATTTTTTACCTCCCGGCACAAGTCGTGGCCATTTCCGTCAGGAAGGCGAACATCCAAAATCACCAGGCTCGGATCAGTAAAAAGCAAATCTTTTCTAAAGCTCCGTATATCAGGATATAATTTAACCTCATAATTCTCTTCATCCAATAACAATCCTATGATCTCCCTGATATCACGATCGTCCTCTAAAACCATTATTTTCTTTTTCATCATCGTTCCCATGTGTATCAATATAACCATTTGGATGCCATTTGGTTTTATGAATTTAGAAACAATTAAACCTCCGCATAAAAGACACTCATTTATTCAAGTCAGGCTGGTGATTACCAATCCTGCAAAATTATTGGATTGGTTTAGAGAGAAGCCTGATATCTCAATCAGGAAAAGGTTCAGCCCACCACTTGTTTAATTCGGACAGGTCCCTTAATCTTTTTAACATCTACTTCCTTACCTTTCTGGGTAATTGAAATTTTTCCATTATTGCAAAGGTCTATCGCCACCTCCATAACGGCCGCCATTTGTTCCCGCCAGCGACCGGGGAAGAGCATTCTGGCAATTTCTGATGGGCAGGTGCTTTTATCAGCCCCCCGCTGTTCAGCCACAGCCAATATGCGTTCTGCTATTTCTTTCTTTCCTTGCATCACCACTAAAACGCAAGCCATCTATAATTGGTTTTGAAGAATGCCAGCACCAGACCAGTAAACGGTAAAACAACATGTTGCAGATACATTATCGAGATTTAAAATATACAAATCCACAGAATAAGCATTCGGCTTTAGAATTACTCAAAACTTTCAGCGTTTTATCAAGTTCTTATTGTAGCAACTTTAAAAATCCAAATGAATATCGGAATAATAGCACATCTAAAACATCCCATCCGCAAGCCATATATGGGCGGACTGGAGGCTTTCACTTACGAAATTACCAAAAGACTCATTGCCAGGGGACATACGGTTACCTTATATGCAAGCGAACTGAGCGATCCTGACCTCAATGTTAATGTGATACTTACCGATGTGGATTACGACAGGGAAACGCTGAGCAGGTTCAGGGCTCATGAACTTAGTGAAGATTTTATATCTACACACCATGCTTATCTGGAACTGATGCAGGATATAGACGGCCGCAAACATGATGTGATCTTCAACAACAGCCTTAATTATGTTCCGCTTACCATGTCTACCATCACAACCACGCCAATGGTTACCGTACTACATACGCCTCCTATTTTTGAAATGAAGCGGGCCATGTTACAAGAACGTAAAACAGGACGAATACGTTACGTGAGTGTTTCTAAACCCAATGCACTTGCATGGCAGCCTTTTCTTAATCATTGTGAGGTGATTTGTAATGGCGTGGATATTTCACTATGGAAGTTTTATGCAGAACCCACTGGAAATTACGTGGTCTGGTTTGGAAGGATCCATCCTGATAAAGGCACACACATTGCTATACAAGCCGCAAAAATGGCAGGATATCCAATTAAACTGGCCGGCAGTATTGCTGATACACATTATTTTCAGACTTATGTTGAGCCGCTGCTTGGTGAGGGTGTGGAACTGCTCGGAAACTGCAGCCATGAAACACTTAATGAATTAATAGGGAATGCCAGATGCGCGCTCATTACTCCTTGCTGGGATGAACCATTTGGTCTTGTTGTGGCCGAAAGCCTTGCCTGCGGTACACCCGTAGCGGGGATCTCGCGTGGGGCGCTTCCCTATCTGGTAACTGCCGGAACGGGTTGTTTAACGAGCAGTAACGATCCTGAAGAACTGGCAAACTGCATAACCAAGGCTGTTGATATGGATCGGGCAACCTGCCGACGCCAGGCAGAAGAAAACCTGGATATCGAACGGATGATCGATGCTTACGAAATATTGTTAACAGAGACCGTAAAAAGCGTAGCCTGATATGGAAATCGCTTTTTACGTCCATCACCATGGATCAGGCCATTTGATGCGGTGCCTGGCGATTGCCTCTGCACTTAAAAATTGTCACATCACTTTTTTGGGAAGCAGGCTTGAACAGTATAGATCACTGATTCCTAATAACATAAAGCTCATTTCCCTGCCGATGGATACGCCTGGCGATCAGGATCTTGACGTTGTGGATCAAAGCCCGGTCGGGCTGCATTATGCACCGCTAAATGTTAACGGACAACTGCAACGGGTAAACACAATCACCAGCTTTTTGGCCAGTAACCCCAATTTGCTGTTTATTGTAGATGTTTCGGTTGAAGTGGCTATGCTGTCGAAGCTCTGCGGCATACCCACAATCGTGGTGAGGCAGCATGGCCTGCGAGATGATTTACCACATCAAATCTGCTACCGCAATGCGATTGGATTATTAGCCCCGTTTGATGAGCGGATGTCTGGCCAGGTGCCGGAATGGATCAGCAACAAAACCTTTTACACTGGCGGGCTTAGCCGGTTTGCACCAAGTGCAGATTTGTCTGATGCCAGCAAACGGAATGTAGCCGTACTGATCGGAAGTGGTGGCACAAGTATAAACAACCATTTTTTGGAACATCTGTCTGTTCAATGCCCGCAATGGATATTCCATATTGTAGGCAATATCCACAGTTCGAAAAACATCGATAATTTACATTTCTACGGAAAACTGGAAGATCCCCGCACTGTTTTGGCAAACTGCTGCCTAGTAATAGGCAATGCCGGCCATAACACGGTGATGGAATGTGCTTCGCTCAACAAACGTTTCATTGCCATATCCGAAGAACGTCCGTTTAAAGAACAGGAAGAAAAAGCACGTATTATCGAAGGCCTGGCACTCGCAGTACACATCCCCGCTTCTGAAATATTCCAGGTTGATTGGGAAGAAATACTTGAAAACTCGTTAGCCAGTTGCCCCAACTGGAATGGATTAATCAGCAGTGATGCAGCTGAACGTGCTGCAGCCTATTTAATGCATACTCACCGCGCTGTTTTTCAGCACAACTAAGTTAATTTAAGCGCAGTTTCAATTTCCGGGGCTGAAGGCATGCGCTTTAATTCAAGACTATCTTTAGACCATTTGATTAATCCCGCGCGTTCAAACTTGCTTAGCCAGCCTTCCATAGGCCAGAGACCCCATTTTTCCCGAAAAGCCTTTGCATTGCTGATGATGTCTAGAAGATGGTTCATTGGAGGGTCGTAACTTGGATGATATTGATGGAAGGCTGTTGCGCTTATAGTAATCATCGGTATTGCTTTTGCTTTAGCGGAAAAAGCGAAGTCGGTATCTTCTGCCCCATAACCGATAAAAAGCTCATCAAATCCGCCAATTTCCTTAAAAGTGGTTTTCCTACAGCCAAAATTAAGCGACCAAAAAAGTTCATAAGGATATTGATCAATATTTTCACGTATGGGATCTGCTATGCTATATTCCATCAGACGTTCGAAAAGGTCATTTTTTTCCATCGCCTTAGCGGTTAAATAACGAACACGACCGGAAATAAGTGAATCAGCGCTGGAAAAAGCTTCAATATAAAGAGAAAGAAAATCTGGTGCCGGGATACAGTCAGCATCGAGAAATATTACCTGATCACAAGATGCTAGTGAAACCGCAGCATTTCTTGCCGCTGCCAGCGGTAGTTGATGCACACTGTTCACCACTTGCTGTTTGACAGGAAAAGTTGAGGATGGCATTTGATAGGGTTCCTCATTCATATGTATAACCACGAGTTCAGCGGGTTTTGGTGTGCAGCGTTCCAATCCACGAACCATATTAACGAGTGCAGTACGTCGGTTTTTAACGATCGTAACCAGTGAGATATCCATATTATAGTTAACCGTTACGAAGGTCAAAAAGTTTAGCAGAATCTGGTCGTAAACATTATTTAAATAATAGACAGGAAGTATTTTAAAACACCGGACCGATTTTTATCATCATCATATGATTGTCAGCATTTTGCTTATTTTGGCAAATCGCTTACCAATGTCGTATATTTGTTACATATCAAATCCAAACAGCCTATAGCAAAAAAGCCCTACTTAAATCATTTCAACTAGTTATCTATGAGAAAATATATTCTGGGCATCTTCTGCATCATTTTATCATTAAGCTTTTTCTTATTGGCTACGAGTGGTAAAAAAACAGGGCATCTAAAAACTGTTGCCAGGGTTTCAACCCCAATTAAACCGAGTTATGCTGCGTATGTAAAATCACTTTATAACCAGGTTCATTTAAAGGATTCTGGTTTGACCTACCCTGTTTTTGAAAAAGCACTTACAGGATATTATAACCTTAAGGAAGCTGGTAGATTGTCTGAGCATGCACTTTTAAGTATTGCCGATTTTGATCAAAAAAGCACCAGAAAAAGGCTTTATGTGTTAGACTTAAGTAAAAAGCAAATTGTATTAAATACCTGGGTGGCACATGGGCAGCGCAGTGGTGAAGATGAAACGGTAACATTTTCCAACCAAAACGATTCGTATAGCAGCAGTATCGGCTTTTACGTTACCGGTGAAGAATACGTAGGCGCCCATGGAAGATCGCTTCGCTTAGATGGTATGGATGCGGGCTATAATGATAATGCGAGGATGCGTTCCATTGTTATTCACGGTGCACCATATGTAAGCCAGGGTACCATTGAGGCTTTAGGGCGTTTAGGACGCAGCCAGGGTTGTCCGGCGGTGAATCCTAAACTATCCGATCAATTGATCAGTGCAATGGGCGAAGGAAGCGTGCTTTTCATCAATAAAAGTGCAGAAAAATATGCTTCCCGTTACCTGGACGAGAAGCAGGCCGCACTGGCTGCGCTACCAGCCCTGAACAATAATACTGATGAGGGCCAGTTCCACATGGACTAAGCCTTATTCAAGTGCGTATAAAGTACAGCATCCTGACCATAAATATCGTTGGCAAACATCAGCTTACCGCTACTTGAATCTTTCCAGCAGGTAAAGTAGACCAGGTATACCGCAACCTGTTTGGTAAGAGAAATGTTTTCGGCTTTTGGATCTTTGCTTTGCATACCTTCTTTAATTTTATCGAATTTTCCGCCTGGGCCAAAAAGCACCCTGGCAAGTTCCAGAGGTTTTTCCAGCCTGACACAACCATGGCTTACCGCCCTCACAGCCAGGTTAAAGGCAGCTTGGGCTGGTGTATCATGCAGGTAGACACTGCTTTGGTTATTAAAAAGGAATTTGATTTTACCCAACGAATTGTCGGCGCCCGGCTGCTGCTTGAAGGTATAGGTTTTTCCTACATCAGGTGCAGACCAGTCGATAGTCTCCGTATCCTCAACCTTTTTTCCTTTATAAAAAACATCAATATTTTTGTTGCTTAAATAATAACGGTCTTGAGAGGCATACTTCACAATTTCATTACTGGCTATACTTTCAGGGATATTCCAAACCGGATTAACCTGCACACTATGGATCATACTTTTCAGTTGAGGAGTTTCCCGATTAAATGCCCGGTCTTTTTTCAGGTCATTTTCATCATATTCAGTTAAAGGGGTTGACTGTCCGGTATTGCGACCTTCCCCCACACATACTTTCATGCTTAAAACCGGTTTTTGTTTTTCCATTACCTGAAGTTCAAAAGCCGGGATATTTACCCATACATATTTATCTTCCTGTTTGGCAGTGTGCCATCTCAGGCGTTCCATATTTACTTTTATAATTCGCTTCGTTTCTTCAGCAGAATGACCAGGAGCGGTAATTTTTTGACTCAGCGCAGTCTGTAGCATTCTATAGGCTTCAGATTTGGGTTGGATACTATCTAAAAAAGCTGTGATGTTACTGGTTTGATATGGCTTTTTAAACGAAATGGAATCTGGTCTGAGTACCTTGGTGTAAAATTGTGCAAATATTTTTCTGGGGCTTACTATTCCGTATTGCATAGCCGCCGTATAATCGGTAATAGCGCCACTTGCAATCAATTCGAGATCAATAACCGCATCATAAGCTTTATCAATCGTATTTACCTCTGTTTTGGAGTAAATTTTCTCTAACGCGGCGTTTAATTTAGCGGCCTGGAAGTTTTCAGCCGAAAGACCGTGTTCTTCTGCCGCACTAATCTTTTTCGCTGCATTTTTTAATCCACTGTCGGGAAGAAATTTAGCTATTAAAACCGGTTGGTAATCTGCCTGCTCATAAATTTGCTCCGTAAATTTTGGGTTCGACATCGATTTCCCTCTTTTGCTTAACGCCGCTTTCAATTTATCGCTCAACACCTCAGCATCAAGGTCTTTGTATAATTTAATGCCAGTAATTTTGGTTAGTTCGGCACCAGTTTTTGATTTAGGCTTGTTACAGGCCTCCATTAGTATCAAACATGGTAAAAGCATCAATAGGCTTCTCAAAAGTTTAGGTACTTGTTTATTGTTCATGCTCATATAATTGGTTTTTCGCCAAATTGTTTTTACAAAGCATATAATCACCTGTTAATTAACGATTTATTTTTTTAAGAAATTAAGATTACGACGTTTACAAAAGTGCGGCATTCCACTTCTGATAAAATGTATTTGGGAGAAAATAAGGTTGTAACTTAAATTGTTCAGGCTGAGCGAGGCCAAGCTTAACAAAATATCAAAACCTCTTAAAACATTTTAAAAATTGCTCCAAGCGACCATTGACGGCCCCAACAAAAGAATCGTCATCTCCGTAGCAACGCGAAGTGGAAAGATCTTTGGATTAAGTGACCGAAATCAAATTAAAAGATCTCTCCACTGCGGTAGAGATGACGATCATATCGCTTACATTAATGTTTATGCAATAATTTATCCCTCAGGATGCGCGTTGATCTATTAAGGATGCCCGCTTCCACCAGCGGCACCGTAAATCTGTCCGGTTGCGTAACTTGCGCTATCATCTGCCAATTGCACATAAATTGATGCCAACTCTGCTGGCTGGCCTGGCCGCGCTAAAGGCGTTTGTTCGCCAAACTTTTCAATTGCATCCTGTGGTTGGCCGCCACTGGTTTGCAGCGGAGTCCATACGGGGCCCGGTGCCACGCCATTTACACGAATGCCTTTAGGGCCAAGTTGTTTTGATAAAGATTTTACGAAAGCCACATTGGCTGCTTTTGTCTGTGCATAGTCAAAGAGGTTTTCTGAAGGGTCGTATGCCTGTACTGAACTGGTTGATATAATCACCGATCCAGGTTTTAAATGTGGTAATGCAGCTTTGGTAATCCAGAACGGAGCATAAATATTGGTTTTCATCGTGGCATCAAATTGCTCTTCACTTAATTCAGAAAGTGAGTCAACCGCCTGTTGTTTACCAGCATTATTTACCAATATATCCAGACCGCCCAGTTTTTCTACCGCGTCATTGACCAATTGCTTGCAAAATTCGCTGTTGGTAATATCACCAGGGATAGCGTATGCTTTTTGCCCGGCATCGGTAATAAGCTGAACTACTTCATCGGCATCAGTCTGCTCTTCAGGCAGGTAATTGATTACCACATCAGCACCTTCACGTGCATAGGCTATGGCTGCTGCCCGGCCAATACCAGAATCTCCGCCTGTGATTAAAGCTTTTCTGCCCTTCAACCTGCCCGAACCACGGTAACTTTCCTCACCATGATCTGGTTGAGGGCTCATTTTACTGGCCAGCCCGGGAGGTTGCTGTGGCTGGCGCTGAAAGGGAGGTTTAGGATATTGCTCCAACGGATTCTTTAATGTTGTATTTTGTTCATTTTTCATGGTAAAATATTTTGATGTTTGCTTAAAGCAACAAGGCTAAAATGGCCTTTGTTCAAATTATTTTCATTTAAATTCGTTAATCCTGTGAAGAATGGACTTAATAGTTACCACTGTAAACGTTTTCCTGCCCGATAATAATCTGCACCATCGGATTTTTAGCGAACTGCCCGGCGTGATCCCTGTTGTTGTTCAGGTAGCGGAAAAAAAAGCCTGGTAAACCTGCGTAATTTGATAATGAAGATGTTGTTTTTGCCATATCAGAGTATTGGGTTTTAACACTCGTTTCCTATAGTTCTCCTCTATACCTAATTGTGCTTCTTTGTACATGAAAACAAAATACAAAAGCCAATAACTGCATTTTAATGATCAATCAATTGATATTACTTATCCTTTTTGAACGGAGGAGCTAAAAAGTTAAGAATAAGTCTGTTCAAGTAATCTGGTCGCTCAAATGGCACATAATGTGTGGCATTCGGCACGATTTCCAGCTGGGATTTAGCAATACTGGCTGCAATGAGCTTAGTATGCTCGGCTTTAATTACATCGTTACTGCCAGCAACAACTAATACAGGATTTTCGATTTGCTGCAATTGTTCAGGAGTCATATTAGGTTCCGCCAACATTAGCTGAATCAATCTGAGGTTTTGGCCTGGGACTTTCGCCAGTAACTGATGTTTAAAAGAGGCCATCAAACTGTCTGAAACACCAGACGGATAAAGGTTGGCACCTATGGTTACAATTTTGCTGACCATATCCGGATGTGCCAGATTAAAACTTACTGCGGTATTCCCTCCGTCGCTCCAGCCAATGATATTCACTTTTTTCAAATCCAACGCGGTAAGTACTTTGTATAAATCGTTAGCAAATTTGTCATAACTATATGGCTCTTCAGATAAATCAGTACTCCTTCCCTGGCTTCTGGTATCAATGGCGATAACCCTGAAGTGCTTTGCAAAAAAGGGTATTTGACGATAAAAATCTGCTATGCTTCCATTATTTCCATGTAAAAGTATCAACGGTTCTCCTTTACCATACTGTTCAGTGTAAATTCTTGCATCACCAAGATCAATATAACTACCTCTCTTATTCCTTCCGTAGCCGCTTTTAATGGATTCCTGCTTGTGCTGATAGTAATCTGCTAACATCGCAATATCCGGACTGTTATCAGCCAATGAATTTTCCTGCCGCTTTAGGTTTTCCCCTCCTTTCTGGTATCGGATATCCAGATTAGCAATAAACGTTCCCGCACTTGTTTCCCAGTTTCCCTGTTTTTGATATCGGAAAAGAAGATCCTTAGCCAGGGTCTTTTTTGCTGAAACCCCAAAAATAAAATTTCCACTACTGTCTGGCACATAATCAACAAGCTGCAGGGTTACGGCAATCTGATCCAAACCTTCAAAATTCAGATGATATGGTGCAAGATCTATTTTTTGCCAGCCTACAGAAGTAGTCCGATAGGTAATAAGTTTTCTTAAAAGATTGCTGTCTGGTAAATTATTTTTTACCGCATATAAATTAAACTTTAAGGTAATAGAAGCGTATTTTGAGCTGGGGATAATGTAAAAGTTATAAGCTTTAAGTACAGTCTGATTATAGATCTCAAAAATATTTCCCTGTTCAATACTTGGAACATTTTTGTCAAACATTCTGGAAAAAGTTATCATCGGTCTGGATCGCTGCCCTATAAGCTGCTCCTTCATTTTGTTCCCTTTTATAACCACTTCAGCCATATCAAAAACCTTTTCTTTAAGGGTAACCAACATCCCGGGTTTGAATTCTGAACGCCCAACTTGCCGGTCATTAAAACCAACGGCGCTGAAGATTACAGGACTTTGTGATAAGCTATCCGGGATAACCAGTTTAAACATACCGTCGACATTGGCTACAGTACCGACTTTACTATTTTTAATACCTATTGAGCAATGCGGAACGGGTTGCTGGTTGGAATCTTTTACAACACCGGTTAATATGTATTGTGCGTTTGCATTAATGAAGATAAACAGCGCTAGTAACGTGAAATATAGTTTTTTGAAAAGATGTATTGTTATTTCCATATTAACGAGATGATAAACCAATCAGATTGGTTGCATCAATACACCTAAAAAATAACTTCACCCGATGGATTCCACAACATTTACCTATACTGATCAACAATGCCAGCATAAAGCTTTTGATCTAAATTTCTAATATCTTTGTTTTATTCTGGCTATGGCAAAAAGAGCACAACACATCCCGGTTAACGTTTTACCAAATGGCACCAGCCGTGGCATCATGATGTTAAGAAAACACTTTGATGGGTTCCCTGACAATGAGCAGGTTAGCAGGCCCCATCGTGATGATGGCTATACCTTTATATTGCAGGAAAAAGGAATCACCAATATTGAGATAGATTTTCAAATCTACAGCATTCAGGCTCCTGCAATCATCTACCTCCATCCGAGTCAGGTTCACCGACTCATCGCATTTGAAAAAGCCGAACTCAGTACCTGGATTATCGCGGAGGAAAACCTCCATCCTGAGAACCTAAGGATGTTAAACGAGCTGATGCCGGCAAGTGTTTTATCACTGAGCAATGAAACACTTGCCATTTTTTTGCAGGTGGCTGGTCTATCTCATACCCTTTACACAAAACCTGACGAAAACTTATATCGTTCCACATTGATAGAGAGCATTAATAGCCTGGCCGCACTCACCAGTTCACTATATCAGGCCCAATCCAGCCTCACTGAAAACCGCACCAGGTTTAATATCGTAGCCAGAGCCTTCAGAAAGGAATTAGACCTTCGTTACAAAACCGTAAAGCGTCCGGCATTGTATGCAGATTTCCTGAACATCTCTGTTTCATATCTCAATGAATGTATAAAGACTGCTACAGGTCAATCGCTTTCAAACAATATCCAACAACGCGTAATGCTGGAAGCTAAAAGGCTTCTTTATCATTCAGACAAATCAGTAAAAGAGATCGCAAATGAACTTGGTTATGATGATTATTCCTATTTCATAAGGTTGTTTGTAAAAGTAACCGGATCAAAACCGTTATACTTCCGGAATAAAAACCGCGGATAGTCCTATACTTACGCCTTATAGACATTCTTTAAACGCATTCCATGACGTTCCTTTGTGCTGTTAAACAAGCCATATGGAAACTTTAAAAAAAATAAATTTGATAAACGGACTCGATATCGCAATTGTTGGTGGAGGACCTGGCGGACTCGCCCTTGCGCGATTATTACAGCTTAAAGGTGCTCGCGTGAAAGTGTATGAAAGAGATCTTAATCAAAAGGCACGCGTACAGGGTGCAATTGTGGACCTGCACTATCATTCAGGACTGAAAGTGCTTGAAGCAGCGGGACTGATGGATGCATTTAAGGCCCGATATATGCGCGGGGCAGACAGCTTCAGGTTAGTAGATGAAAATGCGAATGTATTAGTAGATGATTATTTTCAAAGTGGCCGATATACGTTCGGCGACGAACATTTTCGTCCCGAAATTGACAGGGGTGCCCTTAGGGATATCCTGATCGATTCGTTACTACCGGGTACGATGGTTTGGGACAGTCAGCTGATTCACCTGTCTCTCAGGGACGGGCGATGGGAAATGCAATTCAAAAATGCCACTCATGCCAGCTCGGATCTGGTTATCGGCTGTGACGGGCATCGCTCCGGCGTCAGGGAATACCTAACAGATATCCATTCAGTGTATTCGGGCGCCAGCATCATTCAGGGAGAGATTGATGCCCCCCGAACAGCTTGTTCTGAACTGTACTCCATGATCAACAATGGAAGCCTTATGGCAGCAGGACAGGGAAAGATGCTGATGGTACAGCCAAGGGGCGACGGCGGCCTGACCTTCTATGCAGCGTCTATGTACCCGGAAAACTGGGAAAAAATTAGTGGTATAGATTTCCGTATTCCGAGGGAAGTATGTGATTATCTCGATAATTTTTATGATGGCTGGCATCCGGCATTTCATACAATGTTTAGCGCCTGTACACACTTCACTTACCGTCCACTCCATTATCATCCGTTAACACTACGTTGGCAAACCAGACCAAACATTACGGTTTTGGGAGATGCCGCTCATCTGATGCCGCCAAACGGCGAGGGTGTGAATCTGGCGATGCTGGATGCGCTTGACCTCAGCGATTGCCTGACCAACGGCGCGTATCAAAATATTGAAGACGCATTAATGGCTTATGAAAAATCGATGTTTGCAAGAGCTTTGCCTATCTGCGGGGAGACCGTAGAAGGCATTAAGGATTTTGCTTCACCCGGCAAAGAATCTATCCGTAAACTCATACAGATTTTTGGAAATGATGAAAACATTTGAAATAAAAGGGAGTGAAAATGCAGGATGTCTCGGTGTTACCCCATTTAAAATGATGATGTTAACACCGCCATCATCAGATAGCGGTGTTATTAACCTAATCAGATTAAGCCGAAAGCGAACCTAACCTTATTAACGGTTCGGACTGCATGTTACGCAGAATATAAACTGATATAATTCAACTAATTATTCGCCTTTTCGGTCTGATTTAACATATCGATAAGTGCCTTCGCCACCGGACCAGCTGACAAGGGATTTTGACCGGTAATGAGTAAACCATCCTTTTCCACATGGGATAAAAATGGCACAAGCGCTGTTTTTACCGCTGCACCGAACTCTTCCAGCCTGGTTTGAAGCAGATAGGGTACATTACCACTTCGGCCCACCAAAGTTTCCTCGGCATTACTGAAAGCAGAGATGATTTTTCCCTTTAAAAAACCCGGACGTTGCACTTCAGCACTGATCAATGCCGCTGGTCCATGACATACTGCAGCGACCGGTTTACCAGCATCCAGGAAATCCAGGATTAAAATTCCGCTGTTATTGTCTTTTGCAAGATCCCATATTGGACCATGGCCACCGGGATAGAAAACCGCATCGTAATCATTAGACCTGATCTGATCTAAAACCTGGGTGTGTGAAAAGGCCGCTTTCGCTGCCTCATCGTCATTGTACCTACGGTTAGCGCCGGTTACATGTTCAGTTAATTCACTCATAGGATCTACAGGAGGCCTCCCTCCTTTCGGACTGGCTAAAGTTACCTGATAACCTGCATCTATAAACTCATAATAGGGACCTGTAAACTCACCCAACCAAACACCTGTTTTTCCATCAGTATTTTCCATCCCGCTATGTGATGTTAATACCATCAATATCTTCTTCATAAAAGTCTTATTTAATATCATCAGGTTCTAGTTCATTTCCTTCTTCATCAACACGCTGGTGTTCGTTCCAGTTTGAATCCTGGTCGGTTTTATCCTGCTGCTCCACATTTTCCTCCTGTGGTTGCAATTTCTTTTCTTTAGGGTCTGCCATAACAATGATTTTAGTTTAAATAACAACAGCGTCGGACAGAAATAGTTCAGTAAAATGAATAATATGCGTAAATTCCAGGTTGCTTAAACCCACAGCCTGTTATTTATAATTGATTAAAAATTAATAACCTATATTTATATTAAGAGACTTATCATGATCAAAAAAGAAATTTTAACAGACAGGCTGATATTGCGTGAACTGGAGACACATGACCATTCGTTTATCTTTCAGCTGGTTAATTCTGCAGGCTGGCTGGAATTTATTGGCGACAGGAAGATAAAGACAGATGAAGATGCGCTGGCCTATGTTGAAAAGATCATAGCTAATCCCTCAGTCAAATATTGGATAGTTAAACTGAAGGCAAATGATCTGCCGCTGGGAATTATCACACTTATTAAAAGAGACGATCTGGAATATTATGATATTGGTTTTGCTTTTTTACCGGGCCATACAGGAGTCGGATATGCCTATGAAGCTACAAGCGCCGTACTCGATATGCTTCCGGATTCGATTCTGACAAATAAAATACTGGCCATTACAACAGTTCGAAACAGCCGCTCAGTAAAGCTACTGGAAAAATTGAAATTTAACTATGAGCGCCAGGTGGACATTGCAGGAAAAACGATGTTGCAATATGCTTTAAGCACAGATGAGATACAGATCGGTAAAATTACCCGTTCGTTTTTTAAACTATTTGATAATACTTTGAATGAACCTGATTTTGAACCGGTTTATCAGCTATGCACTACTTCTGCAAGCATCATCAGAAAATCTGCTATCCATGCAGATGTTTACGGGCTGGAATCTTTTATTGAGCCAAGAAGAAAAATATTAACAGATGGTACATTACAACAATTCACAGAATTCGAAACAGATGAAGAAACCAGGATTATCGGAAATATCGCACAGCGGTATTCAAAATACCGTAAACAAGGAATGCTAAACGGCGTTTATTTTGAGGGCCGCGGGCATAAGTTCTTTCATTTTATGAAAGAGGCAGGCGAATGGAAAATTGCACACGTTATCTGGGAGGATGAAGTTTAAATCTAAATAAGAAAGCGATAATGTATCCAATTTCCAAAACCAGTTTCAGCTACTTTTGAGCCTAACCGGGAAGTCTCGGATATTGCTGATTTTAAATCATTGCGTTTTCCTGATCAGTAAACGGTAAATGGCCAGGCAACCCGGAATCATCGGAAGAATTGCGGTCCACATGCCCGGAAAGTAATACTGCCCCGTGGTTTTAACATAAAAATTGGACATCATCGGGATTGTGGTACCTTTAATTGATGCTGTCAATGAATGCGGATCATTTGGAAGCAATTCAGGGGCAATCAGCGGAAAAATAAAATGGGTAAATTCTGCTACACCCGGACCGATAAATATAAACCAGGCTACAAATCCGGCAATCGGTACTTTATAATACAGCCCAAGTGAAGTAAGCGTATAAATAACCGGACCGATTAGCGCAAACACCATCAAAAAACTCCTTTCGCTCCACGGAATACCAAATAGCCTGCTCATGGCCGGCGCAAAGCCCATGAGGTATTCCTCAACAATGTGAATCTGTAAAGCAGCAACGGTAAGGATAAAAAGCGGTAGAATAATGTTGGGTTCTACCGGCTTTTTCAGGTAGGTAAAATACCAGCAGCACAGGCCAATAAGTGCTGAGCCTCCTACAATGATAACAGGCGGAAGCCCGATAGCAAGGTATCCTATAATGGGTGCTACAACCGTAAAAGTACAGGCTGCCATAAAGCTTAACTTTCGGGAAGATGATAACGGATTTTTCATAATAGATGAATTTTAACCCGAAAGTACAACCCTGTCACGCCCCTGCATTTATCATATGATAAAAACTATTTCATAGCCCTGATTCTGCTTAACGATACCTGTGTAATACCGAGATAAGAAGCCAGATCGGCCAGACTGATGCGTTGCAAAAGTGATCCGTGTGCTTGAAGAAATTTATGGTAAGCGATCTGAGCTTTTTCTTCAAGGGTACCGCCAATTCTTTCCATCATATTTACCGCAGCAATTGCGAGAAGTTTCCGGTAAAAGGTTTCCATGGAATGATACCGCTTGCAAAGCATTTCCAGGTCATCGTAATTGAGACAGGTAATCTCGGTATCTTCAAGCGCTTGTACAGCATAGGCAGAAGGCCGTTGAGCTAAAAAACTGTCAAGAACCGTAAACATACTTCCTTCTGCGAAAAAGCGCATAATAAATTCCCGGGTATCGGTATAAAAGAAAGTTTTAACCAAGCCGCTGTCTATAAAACAGATCCGCTTACATACCGTTCCGGTTTCGAGGATCAGCTCTCCTTTACGATATTTCTTTTGATAAAGTTTTGATCGCATACTTTCGTTTGCTTCGCTTTCGAGAGGGGAAAGTGACGAGACAAAAGCTAAAAAATTAGTTGCATCTGCAAAGTGATCGGTGATCATGACTACAAATTACAAAAATAGCGGTAAAATCTGGTTCAACATTATATTTAAATCTGCAAGAAACGAAATAATCGGTTTGATCTGATGGAAGTAATAATGATAACCTTTTTAATAAAAAAAGCTGCGGGAAACCTCCGTTATCCCACAGCCGTCATTGACTAACTAAATAAACAAGTTTGAATACCTGATTGATTGGCTGATACAGGAATGTAAAAATTCATGCTGAGATGCAACGCGCCTATAAATCTGGTGTCTTATTCTTAAATACCTTAACATCTATGAATAAAACCGGAATTATTGCTCTGCTATTGCTTACCTACACCAACATTTTTGCCCAGAAGACTTTTCGTGACAAGCTCGATAGCGTGTTTACCTTCATGTACAATCAAAATCAGTTTAACGGCTCTGTATTAATAGCCGAGAAAGGTAAGATATTGCTGGCAAAAGGTTATGGTTTTCGCGATACTTTATCCAGGTATCAAACAAATGAAAATACCATTTACGAACTGGGATCTTGCTCAAAACAGTTTACGGCTACAGCCATTGTACTGCTGCACCGGCAAGGCCTGCTGGAATATGATGATCCGGTGACCAAATACATTCCCGAACTGGGCAGATGGCAAAATGTTACAATATATGATCTGCTTAGGCATACCAGTGGCCTTCCTGAATATATTGGAGACATGGCCAAAGGATGGGACCACAGCAAAATTGCCTCCAATAAAGATCTGATCGGATTCTATGCAGCCCGGAAAGATACTTTGAGTTTTAAACCAGGCAGCATGCACCGGTACAATAATACCAACTATGCGCTTATGGCCAGCATCATTGAACGCATTTCTGGCAAAACTTACGCCGATTACCTGAGGGACAACATTTTCAGGCCACTAAAGATGAAATCTACATTCGTATATAACAGAAGACAAAATCCTAAAAAGATAAAGAATTATGCTACCGGCTATGTTTGGAAGCGCAAGTCATTTGATAAAATTACGTCCGAAAACCCGGATTACGGAGATAGTGTAGTGTATTACCTGGATGGCATTGTAGGTAGCGCCAAAGTCAATTCTACTATCCTCGACCTGTATAAATGGTTGAATGCATTAAAATCAAATACCTTTCTTACTCCCAGCGAATTTGAACTGATGACTGAGGTGACAAAAACCTCAAAAGGAAAAAACATCCCTTATGGTTTCGGACTTGAACTTTCCGGAGGGAAAAACAACCTTTCATTTGGCCATACAGGTAGCTGGGATGGTTATGCTTCTTTTATTTATCATAAGGCAGGTAAAGACAGAACCATTATTACCCTCCAGAATTTTAAAATGGGTGCTTACCCCTTTGAGACCATTAACCAGATTTTGGATAATCGCAAAATCGAGATAGAATATCCTAAAAAAATCACCTTATCAGCCCCGCAGATCGCACAATATGAGGGGACTTACATCAGCAAGGATGATGGGGAAGAACAGCTGATTACTTACTTAGATGGCCACCTGGTCCATAACACCAACCGGATTAAATGGGATATGCGTTTTTTCCCCATTGCTGAGAACGAATTTCAGGGCATCAGGCAAGGTGGCGCAGATGGCATGCTTAGGTTTACGCAATTACCTGACCAGGAGATAAAACTCGAAATGCTGGAGTATGGCAAAGTGATAGGAACCGCCTTCAGGAAAAAACAATAATTAAAACATAAATGATTTTAATAAGAAATCACTTAATAACCTGAGTTTGATTATTAATATTGTCTCTCGTTAGCTTATATCGGTTATTTGATTAAGAGGCCGTCAAACTGAATTCATTTCAGGGTCTTTCCTGCTAAAAAGATGCTGACCACGGAGTAGCTACAAGGCCATTGAAAATATTATTTCTACTTGTAAAACAAGTTCAGCATGACGAATCGGCCAGGGATGGGTCGTTTATAAGGCAGTATTTTAATTAAATAATTATCGAGTTCAGGTTAATATTAAAATCATTTATCTTAAAAGTGTAACCGCGACACGTTTAGTTACATCTAACAGGAAAATATTTATCGAATGAAAAGTAAAGGCCTACGTTTATCCTATTTAATTTTGCTATTCTGCTTTGTTTTTTTGAGTCGTTCAACTGCACAGGATGTACCAGCGAAGAACAAATCGAAACCGTTTTCATTTCCGCTTCAATTGGAAATGCGTGTACCATTTGGCCCTACTGCTTTTCCAAACGGATCAAATTTTTATCTGATCTATGAGCTTTATCTCACAAACTTCGGTGCTTCACCCATTCATTTAAAAAGGATGGAACTGCTTAACGGAGACCGGAGCGGCAACACCCCACTCCTATCTTTTGATTCGCTTGAACTCAAAACTATGGTGAAAATTTTGGGCAACAACAATCTAAAAGACGCCTTAAATATTGAAGCCGGGCACAGTGCGGTCGTATACATAGAGGCAAAAACGACTAACAAGACAGGATTTCCCAATAATATCGTACACCGGATCATTACCTCAGCTGACTCTTTAGATGGAGCGGCAATAAACACACATACTACTAAAATCCAAACGCTTAAACCTCCTGTATCGGGTTCGGATTGGATTGCAGCCGATGGCCCTGGCAACAGTATTGATAATCATCACCGACGGGGGAACATCATTCTTAGCGGACACACCATAAATTCAAGGCGTTTCGCCATTGACTGGAAAAAGGTCAAAGACAGCGTATCTTTTTCTGGTGATGCGGCAAGTGTACGTTCGTATTTCTGTTACGGAGAAAAAATCTTTGCAGTGGCCGATGGCACAATCATCTCTGCTACAGATGGATTACCTGATAACATTCCGGGTCATGGAAAAGCCTTCCACCCGGCAGTGCCACTCACCTTTGAAAAACTGCCCGGTAACAATATCGTAATTGATCTTGGCGACGGACACTATGCCCACTATATGCACATGCAGCCAGGCAGCTTGCATGTTAAAAAGGGCGATCGTGTACGCAAAGGTCAATTATTGGGCAACATCGGTAATTCCGGAGATGCGCGCGAGCCACATCTGCACTTTGAGGTGACTACTTCTGCAAAGCTCCTTGATGGTGAAGGTATTCCTTACATCATTGACCATTACCAGCTGGGCTACCAAAATGGTTTCGATGAGGTGCACCATAATGAATTACCTAAAGAAAAACAAATTGTAGATTTTGGAAACGCAAGGGAAAGGTAACCAGCAAAGACTTTTATCATTAACTATTCATCTTTATTAAATGTTATAAATGATCTGCCATAGTTTTTAACTTAATACCGGTTGCTACCGTTTACTTATAGTTGCTTATGTTTATTTCAAACTTTTATTGTATTATTAAAATGTTAGATCATTTGAGACCATCTATATTATTATTACTGCTATCATTGTTGTTTTTAAAAGCAAATAGCCAGGACATACATCAACGAATCATCACCTCTGACATTAAAAATTTTTGGACAGCTTATGATAAGATTAAGGAGACCAGCGATAGCACTTTACAGGTAGGCTACATTAATGATCTGTTTATTAAACGCGGTACTGATGGCCTGAAGTCTATTATGAAAGCAAGAGGATATACTGCTAAATCTTATGTTGATGCGATCCACAATTATCCACTATTCTGGCATTCAGTAAGGGCTAATACCCAACGCGCAGATGAATTTGCAGACAGTATCGCCAAAGAAATTGATAAATTGGCCGGGATTTACAAAAAGCTTAAACCTGCCCGTATTTATTTTACTATTGGGGCCCTACGTACCAACGGGACAACATTGGATGGGAACGTTTTAATAGGAAGCGAACTTGCGCTCGCTGATGCACATACTGTATCTTCTGAATTCCCGAAAGCGCTATCACACCTAAAAACTTTTTTTAGCAGCAACCCGATCCGCTCAACCGTATTCTTAAATGTGCATGAATATGTACATACCCAGCAGAAGAGCACTATTGGCTATAATCTCCTTTCTCAATGCGTTATTGAAGGCGTAGCAGAATTTTTGGCAGTTACGGTTACCGGTAAACCATCAACAACGCCAGCTATTCAGTTTGGATCACAGAATTTTGAAAAAATAAGAAGCGTATTTGCCAAACAAATGTTTTTTGAAGATAGTGGATTCTGGTTATACAGCAATTCCGATAATGAATTCAAAATGCGCGATCTGGGCTATTATGTAGGATATGAAATCTGCAAAAAATATTATCAAAATGCTAAAGATAAAAATCTGGCCATAAGTGAAATGATTAGGCTCGATTACAATAATCCATCGGCTTTACATCATTTTGTTGATCGCTCTGGTTATTTTGAAAAACCGGTATCAAAATTTTACCGGCAATACGATAAAAGCAGGCCGACTGTTGCGGGCATTAAAGAGTTTAAAAACGGAAGCAAAAAAGTTGATTCTGGTTTATCCCAGATTACGATCAAATTTGCTGATAAAATGGATAAACGGCACCGGAATTTTGAACTTGGACCGCTGGGAGAAACACATATATTAAAGATAAAAGAATTTAAAGGCTTTTCTGCTGACGGATATTCTGCTTCATTTGATGTCGTTTTAAAACCCAATCACAAATACCAGCTAATTGTAGGGAGCGGTTTCCGCAATGAGAATGGAATACCACTTAAACCATATCTGATCGAATTTACCACCGCAAAATAGTTTGCCTGTGTGATTCAGTATTATTCGGTATCAATGAGGCATTCCTGACTCTCCTCCGATTTACAGCAGCTGTCAACCTGAACCGGGATGACTTAATGGATTAAATTCAGGATCATCAACTTGTCCACTTATAGTTAACCCAGCAGGGGCTCCCAACTAAATAAAGCCGCACGACTCACGTTAAATTATCTATTCACCAGGCCCACCTGCGTGTAATCATTACAACTTATGGTTTCTCTATTTTGTGCTATTTTTGAGTGAGCTCGACGTGACAACAGGTTATAAACACAAAAAGCCTTTCTCCTGAAAAGCTTTTTGTAGTCTGGATAAATCTGTTATCTTGTTTAAACTTTTTTCACATTTACAGCCTGTAAACCTTTTCTGCCTTCGGCTACTTCAAATTCTACTTTGTCGTTTTCTTTCAAACTTTCAATTCCGCCTAAAACATCTTTAAAATGCACAAATAAGTCTTTATTGTCTTCTTGCACAATAAATCCAAAGCCTTTTTCCGTATTAAACCATTTAACTCTTCCGGTTGCCATAAAAAAAATAAAAATTGTATAAATAAATAAACCTTTTACGCCTTGATCAGCATTTAATTTAAACAATTGCGTATTAATTCAAATAAAACAACCAGTTTAAAGCATTAATATTGAAACAAAACTATCAAATATAATAACTTACTCATATAACACAAGTCATTTTGGCCTGTTCAACAAGAATGTTGCGTTTAGAAAATAAATTATTTATTTGGCTGAGGTGTTGTACGTAAATAAGGTTTAATAACCTGGTGTCCTTTCGGAAATTTAGCCGGAATATCTTCTGTTTTAATGCTGTTTACCACAATTACGTCTTCCCCATCTTTCCAATCAGCCGGAGTAGCCACGCTGTAATTTGCGGTAAGCTGCAAAGAATCAATTACACGCAATACTTCATTAAAATTACGTCCGGTTGATGCCGGATAAGTAATGATTAATTTTACTTTCTTATCGGGACTGATGACGAACAATGACCTTACCGTTAATGTTTCAGAAGCATTCGGGTGGATCATGTCATATAGATTGGCAACAGTTTTATCCGGATCGGCGATAATTGGAAACTCTACAGAGGTATTTTGAGTTTCGTTGATATCATTTATCCATCCTTTATGCGAATCGGCAGAATCTACACTCAGGGCTAAAACTTTAACATTTCTTTTTTCAAACTCATCTTTCAATGCAGCCGTTCTACCTAATTCAGTAGTGCAAACCGGTGTATAATCAGCAGGATGTGAAAACAGTACGCCCCAGCTATCGCCTAAATACTCGTAAAAATCTATTTCGCCAATAGAGGTATCGGCTTTAAAATTTGGTGCGGTATCGCCTAATCTTATACTCATGATCTTATTAATTTAATTTTTGACTAACACAAATCTAAACAATACCATAGTAAATACATAGATTTTATATTAATTTTAGACTTCCAAATTACAAATCCAACAAAAAGCCCTGAAGAAATAATCTACAGGGCCTAAAAGTATTAATTTGTTTGGGGTATTGTCTTAATATGCTTTGATCATAAATACATAATCTTGTATTTTTTCAATCTGCTTGGTACGTTTTAAACCAGAAAGCAAGCTTTTTTTATTGGCTGAAAGTTTATTTGTGCCCAGCGAATCCTGAGGGATAGCCCTCATGGCCTCCAGGATATATTTTGATTTTATGGCAAAGGCTGCACCTTCTGTCTGATCTGGCTTGCCGCTTATGATACCGACCAAATTTCCGTTATTATCCAAAACCGGCCCCCCACTATTACCCGGATTAACCGAAATGGCTACCTGATATTGGGTGGTATCCCCTACAAAACCATTTTTAGAACTTACGTAACCTTCGCCAAGTACGGCATCATCTTTCGGATAACCTAAGGTGTAAACAATTTCACCAATGTTACTGGTATTTCTTTTGATGGTATATGGAATAGAAGATAAGTTACTGAAATGTTTGTCGCTTATTTTAAGAATGGCAATATCATTTTGAGGATCTGTGTAAACAGATTTTACTTTAAATGACTCTCCTTTACTGTTTTGTACATATAAAGAATCGGCACCATTAATAATATGCAGGTTGGTTAAAATGTAACCATTTGTAGAAATGGCAAAGCCAGTACCGCCAAAACTATTTTGACTATTTGGTTTATCCGCAGTTGCGCTGCTGTGCTTGATATTTCTGATTAAGCTATTTTGTGTTTTAATGGCATTATTTACCCGGTTACTTAACTGCCTGTAGCGCTCGGCCTGTTGAGTACTATGCTGAATGGAGTAAATGGAAACCAGAGAAAGTACAACAAAAGATGCGGCAACTGCAATGGCAGATTTATGTTTCCGCCATAGTTGAACCACGCGTGAGGGATGCGGCCTCAGTGTAGCGGCCAAACCTTCCACATCAATTTCTGAATGGATATGATTTAACTGTTCTTTTAAACGCAACTGTTCTGCAAATGTATCCATAGAAGCTAAAAAGAACTTATGCGAAACCACTTTATGATCTACTGTAGCATCGCTAAGACGTAACTTTTCAAAAGCTTCCATTTCCTGTGCATTAAGTTTACCTAACAGATAATCTTCAATAATTGCATCTAACTCCAAATCGTTTCTCATTTCAAATTATGGTTGAAAAAATATTTTCTTTAACCGCTGCAGGCATTTGTATTTCTGCGTTTTTGCATTATCGGCATTGGTGTAACCGAATTTTTCGCAGATATCCTGCATGGATAAATTGTGGATATAAAAATCCTGAATAATGGTTTTACAAGGTTCGCCCAGATGATTAAGTGCTGATTGCATTTTCATAAATGAAGCATCTTTCTCTTCATGGTTTTCTACATCTTCCTCTACAGCAAAAACATCCTCATAATCAGTAATACTTCCGGTTTTTTTACTATTCAGACTAAGTTTTTTTAACCAGATACGCCTGCAAACTGAATAAATATATGTTTTCAATTTGCTGCTCAGCTCAAAATTACCAGTCTTAATTTTGTTATATAAGATTATTATACCTTCCTGGTATACATCTTTTGCATCATCTTCATCACCGTTGTTATTCAGAATAAACTGCAAAACCATTGCATAATACGCTTTATATAACTTGTTAAGTATATCTTCTGAGTTATTTAGGATACCTAAAATAACCTCTCTATCTGTTGGAACTGAACCCTTTAAACTGTTATTCACTAGTTAATACATTTTTCTGTAAATAGTAACCCAATATTAGACAAAAAAATATTTATAGCCACTATAATTGCTTAATACAAACATCAGGCAAACGGTAACCCAAATTCTGGCTAAAAAAATATTTTAACTTTTCTGTAAATTTTCGGGTTACCTTTTTACCTTTGCGGCATTAACAAGAAATTAATTACTAAAAAAATTCAAAAATGAAAAATGCATTCAAATTAGGCTTTTTAGCTTTAGCTTTATCTTTATCAGTTGTTGCTTGTAACTCAGAGAAAAAAGCTGAAGGTGCTGATACTACTTTAACTGATTCTTCTACTATCGTAACTGATACTACTGCAAAAGATACTTCAGTAAAAGATTCTACAGTAAAAGATACAACTGTAAAAACTACTACAGAAAAAACTGAAGTTAAACACTAGTCTAACTTTATCATATAAAAAAGCGCCTTGAAGTCAACTTTAAGGCGCTTTTTTATTTTTTTTACTTTTTTTTTATTTTTTTGGGTTACCTTTTTAAATCTTCGGTATTAACAGGTAAATTAATTACTTAAAAAATATTCAAAATGAAAAATGCATTCAAATTAGGCTTCTTAGCTTTAGCTTTATCTTTATCAGTTGTTGCTTGTAACTCAGAGAAAAAAGCAGAAGGTGCTGATACTACAGCTACTGATTCTTCAACTGTAATCACTGATACTACAGCTAAAGATACTACAGTTAAAGATTCTACAGTAAAAGATACAACTGTAAAAACTACTACAGAAAAAACTGAAGTTAAACACTAGTCTAACTTACTCATAAAAAAAGCCTTTGAAATTCATTTTTCAAGGGCTTTTTTATTTTTCCACGTCAAATATCGGTTACCTTTTTAAATTTTTAGTATTAATGGTATATATTAACCCTAAAACATATACCAAGATGAAAAATGCATTCAAATTAGGCTTTTTAGCCATGGCTTTATCACTAACTGTAGCTGCTTGTGGCGAGTCGGGTAAAAAAGCGGATGGCGCTGATACAACAGTTACAGATTCGTCGACAATTGTTACAGACACAACTAAAGTTGACACAGTAGTAAAAGATTCTACCGTAAAAGATACTTCTGTTAAGGCCACAACCGAAAAAACCGAAGTAAAACACTAATTTCCATCAATTAACTGAAATAAAAGGTCTCAATTATTAAAATTGAGACCTTTTTTTATTAATAAACCGGGTTACTTTTTGAATATTCCGGCATTAACTTGTAATTAATTAATTTTTAAAACCAAACCAGACAAAAAAATGAAAAATGTATTCAAAATGAGCTTTTTAGCATTAGCTTTATCCTTATCTGTTGCAGCTTGTAAATCAGAAAAAAAAGATGGCGGAACAGATTCGTCTAAAGTTGACTCGACAGTTGTAGATACTAAAGTTAAAGATACAACTGTAAAAGATACAACCGTTAAAGACACTGTAAAAGCTGACACGACTAAAAAGTAGTTGCTGGCATTAAATTTTCACCCTGAGCTTGTCGAAGCCTTTCAGCATGTTTTGAAGTTTTGATGCTTCGTCAAGCTCAGTATGAACAAAGCTAAACATGATATATGTTAGGGTTGGAGCTACAGCTTACAACACAACCTCTTTTTATTTTAGCGATCAAGGCCTTAAAATCCATCAATTGTAGTAAATTTGCGGCAAAAATATAATCCGCATAATGAATTTAACATCACTACAAGCTATTTCACCTGTTGATGGCCGTTACAGAAAAACTACAGAAGGTTTAGCCGCTTACTTTTCTGAAGAGGCCTTAATTAAATACCGGGTTTTTGTAGAAATCGAATATTTTATCGCGCTTTGCGAAATCAACTTGCCTGGCTTGGAGAATTTTGATAGAAATCTTTATGTTGAATTACGCAAAATCCATGAAAATTTTTCAGAAGCTGACGCTTTAGAAATTAAGGAAACTGAAAAAGTAACCAATCATGACGTTAAAGCAGTAGAATATTTTATCAAAAATAAATTTGATGCTTTATCTCTTCAAAACTATAAAGAGTTTATCCATTTTGGTTTAACCTCTCAGGATATCAATAATACTGCTATTCCCTATTCCATCAAACTGGCCTTAAATGAGTGTTATTATCCGGCTATTGATGCTTTAATCGAAAAAATAACTGCACTGGCAACAGAATGGAAAGATATTCCGATGTTGGCGCATACACACGGTCAGCCAGCCTCACCTACTAAATTAGGAAAAGAGTTTTTGGTTTTTGCTGAGCGTTTGACCATCCAGGTAGATAGTTTAAAAAGTATCCCTAATAGTGCCAAATTCGGTGGGGCAACCGGCAATTTCAATGCACACCACATTGCCTACCCTCAAGTAAACTGGGTTGATTTTTCAAACCAATTCGTGAATGAGACATTAGGTTTATCACGTGCACAACACACTACGCAGATTGAGCACTATGATCAGTTTGCCGCACAATGTGATGCCTTGAAACGAATCAATAACATTATTATCGATTTGGACAGAGATGTCTGGACTTATATTTCAAAAAACTATTTCAAACAGAAGATCAAAGCCGGAGAGATCGGTTCATCAGCAATGCCACATAAGGTTAACCCGATTGATTTTGAAAACGCAGAAGGAAACGCTGGGATTGCAAACGCACTTTTCGAATTCTTTGCTGCCAAACTACCGATTTCACGCTTGCAAAGAGATTTAACAGACTCTACTGTTTTGAGGAATATTGGCGTTCCTTTCGGACATACATTAATTGCCATTCAAGCTACTTTGCGTGGATTAAATAAGATTTTGTTAAACGAAATGGCTTTACATGCAGATTTAGATGAAAACTGGGCAGTTGTGGCAGAGGCTATTCAAACTGTTTTAAGAAGAGAAAACTATCCTAACCCTTACGAAGCCCTGAAAGAATTAACCAGAACAAATGCTAAAATCAATGCGGCAAGTATTGCCGAATTTATTGAAGGTTTAAATGTTGCAGAAGATATAAAAGCACAATTAAGAACCATATCTCCTTTTAATTATACCGGCGTTTTTTAGTTAAATTAAATTGACGTTAAGCAGACAGCCGATAAAGGTTTTATTTAGGAGTAATTGTTAATTTTGTTTATTCAAATAGATAAGACATGACGATTAACGTATATACAGAACAGACTCCGAATCCGGCTACCATGAAATTTATGGTAAACAAACTGTTAATAAACGGCAGTGAGGATTTTGCGACTAAAGAGAGTGCTGAACATTCGCCTTTTGCTAAAGAGTTGTTTAAGTTCAACTTTGTTTCTGGCGTCTTTTTCGCCAGTAATTTTGTTACCATCACCAAAACAGATGATGCAGAATGGGCAGATATTGAGGCGATCTTAAAAGAATTTGTTAAAGGTGCTGTAGAATCTGAATTAAAAATTAAAGAAGCAGCTGCAGAAGAAACGCCGACATTTGAAGGTACAGAAACTGAAATTAAAATTCAACAGATTTTACACGATTATGTACGCCCTGCTGTTGAACAGGATGGTGGTGCCATTACATACAAATCTTTTGATGAAGGTGTAGTAACTGTAGAATTACGTGGATCTTGCAGTGGTTGTCCATCTTCTACCATTACACTTAAATCAGGCATTCAGAACTTATTGCAAAGAATGGTGCCGGAAGTTACCGAGGTGGTTTCTGAAGCGCTTTAAAATGGTGCATTTTTCATAGTATATATAGTGAAAGGTCGCGATGAGAATCGAGACCTTTTTTTATGCTTTTATCGTTAATCCATTCTGATAGATTATAAATTCGTCTATTCACAATTTCCTGAAGAAGTTAATCAATGATTTTTTTACGGCGTTGTCCATAATTTTGCTCAAAAAAGACACAAAAGCTGTAGGACATATTAAATTCCATCATTGCGATGATTTTCAACGAAAACCTTTGCATAATTCTCAGATCACTTCTGTTTGATCACTTTGAACCGCCAACCTTCAATATTGCAATTGAGCATTAATTGATAGCATTGACCTGATTTCGATCATCCAGCCTCGGGCTAAACATCCTTATCAGTAAGTACAAATATGCTTCCCTCTCCTACGCGCCTTTGTTAAAGCCATCAAAATTAAATAAAGCCCAAAACCTACATGGATAAACGACTGGTCCGTACCAGCGCAAATTATATTCCGCTAATCTGCTACGCTAGCTGCAAATTTTCATTGTATTTTTTTGCCGGTTGATTTCATAAGTACACTGTTCGCTGCCGCACATTTACTGTCCGGAAATGAACAGGCCTAAACTAAGAATAAGCAAAAAACCACCTCAGATGGCTGTTAAAGCGTTATTTCTATTCTGGCATCAGCTTAGTTAAGTATGCCGCAGAATAATACTGGTGGAGATTGATTCCATGAATTGACCACCTTAACCGAAAAGTTTAACATATAATTTAATAAACAGACAATGAAAACTTCAATTAAATCGCTCATCGCTATGGTATGTACAACAATGACTTTAACAGCTACCTACCCAAATAATTTATGTGCGGCAGAAAAAAGCAAAACTACTTTTCTTAAGATCCAAAACTTCAGAAGGATTGTGATAAATGGAAATATAGAAGTGATGTTGGTTCAGCAACCAAGAGTTGGTGTATCTTATGCAGATGATAATAAAGGAACTGTAAAAGTTATTCAACAAGGTGAGGTATTGCGCCTTACCAACTCCGATACAGAAAAGTGTAAACTTATTATTTATGTAAATGATATCTACCGCATTGAGGCCAGCCAAAATGCAGTACTGAAAACCGAAGTGAAGCTCAGCACGAAATTTCTCCAGGTTATCCTTAAGGACAATGCCATTGCAGATATTAATACCAGTAGTGAGGGATTATATACTGAAATTCTGGATAACAGTACGTTAAAACTAAAAGGCAATACTAACCACCACGCTTTGGTTATGGGTAAAACGCCTAATTTAACCATAAATGGTTTTGTGTCAGTTAAAACAGATGTTAGGCGCGTAGAAACAGCTGACGAACAAATTGCTGCGCTTGCGCTTTAAGTTAAACGCATGTTAAAAAACAGCTAACATACTGATATTAAATACATTGCAATCATTTTTTGACAGATAAAATTAAGAAGATATTATCTTTGGATAAATCGTCATTCCAACTTGATTGGGAATCTTAAGCTAAGCGCTTTAAAATTCTCGCACACGCGGGAATGACGTTTTTTTTTGAAGAATATGCCACAATGCCGGTTTCCTGAAGTATCGGACCAAATAGTAAAAAGAATTTATCTGAATGCATTAGTAACATTTAGCTACCCCGATAAGCCAAACAAAGGCTAAGCTCAATGTGACGAATTCAAAGTGATTAGGATTATTTAACTCTGTTCAATTTCCTTCAGGCTATTCATTTTTTTATAGGCTAAAAATCCTTTGATATCTTCAAAATGTTCACGAACACGTTTATTGCCAAATTCAAATACTTTTTGCACCAATCCGTCAAGGAAATCGCGATCGTGCGATACCAAAATTAAAGTACCATCAAAATCCTTCAGTGCGTCTTTAATAATATCTTTGGTTTTCATATCCAAATGGTTGGTAGGCTCATCCAGTATCAATACATTAACAGGCTCTAACAACAGTTTAATCATTGCTAAACGCGTTTTCTCACCACCAGAAAGTACTTTAACTTTTTTGGTGGTATCATCGCCACTGAACATAAAGGCACCTAACAGGTCCTTGATTTTAATGGATCCGTCGCTCAATGGAATTTGATCAATGGTTTCAAACACGGTGAGGTTCTCATCAAGTAAAGCGGCCTGGTTTTGCGCAAAATAACCAATTTTAGCATTGTGACCCACTTTTAAGCTACCTTCAAAATCAATTTCCCCCATAATGGCTTTGATCATGGTTGATTTACCTTCACCGTTTTTACCTACAAATGCCACTTTTTCTCCGCGCTCAATTACCATAGATGCTTTTTCGAAAACCACATGATCTCCATAAGTTTTGGTAAGCTCCTCTACCATTACCGGATACTGACCCGAACGTGGAGACGGTGGAAACTTTAGCCTTAACGCCGATGTATCTACTTCATCAATTTCGATTATTTCCAGTTTCTCAAGCATTTTCACGCGAGATTGCACTTGTAATGTTTTAGAATAAGTTCCCCTAAAACGGTCAATAAATTCCTGGTTATCAGCAATAAAACGCTGTTGTTCTTCGTAAGCCTTCAATTGATGGATACGACGATCAGCACGCAGCTGTAGATAATGGCTGTATTTTGCTTTATAATCGTAAATCCTTCCCATCGTGACTTCAATAGTACGGTTGGTGATGTTATCTACAAAAGTACGATCATGTGAAATCACCATAACGGCTTTTGCCGAATTGATCAGGAAATCTTCCAGCCATTGAATACTTTCGATATCCATGTGGTTGGTAGGCTCATCCAATAGAATCAAATCAGGTTTTTTCAATAAAATCTTGGCTAACTCAATGCGCATACGCCATCCACCCGAAAACTCAGCGGTTTGGCGGCCAAAGTCTTTACGTTCAAAACCCAAACCTTTTAATACTTTTTCTACTTCAGCGTCGTAATTAGTTTCTTCAATTGAATAAAATTTCTCACTTAATTCTGATACGCGCTCGATCAGCTTCATGTAATCATCACTTTCGTAATCAGTACGGATCGTCAGCTGTTCATTCAGTTCATCAAGCTCTTTCTGCATCTGGTTTACCTCCGCAAAGGCTTTCATGGTTTCCTCAAAAACAGTAACATGATCCTGGGTGAGTAAATGCTGTGGCAAATAGGCAATTACAGCTTCTTTCGGACCGGTTACGCTACCTGAAGTAGGCTTGGCTACATCAGCAATTATTTTTAGTATGGTCGACTTGCCTGCGCCATTTTTACCCATAAGGGCGATTTTGTCGTTCTCGTTTATGGAAAAGGTTACATCGCTAAAAAGGGTGGTTCCGCCAAATGATACGGAGATATTATTTACATTGATCACAAATCGGGAATATTAAATTAGCGGCAAAGATAAAGGAAAGCAGTTAAATTGTTGTCAGAATAAACCACATAAAAAGAATCTCTTTAGATGCCACTATTTGCTCAAAGCAGAATAGCAATTACATCTGCACCTGTTTAGATTTTATATCAAAAACAGAAAATTACCCCGCATGATGGCATATTTCCAGTTCAAAGCCTGAAAGATTGGTTTGAAAGTTAATAATCGAATTTTATTGCCTCTATAAGGCTGAACCAGAAAAGCACACCGCAAAATCAATAACATTAAAAAAAAGTGTCAGAAAAAAAACACATTACATCCATTTGCTGTTGTATACCCTAAATTCAACCACATAACGAGCGCTATCAGGCAATGATTGAGGAAAAATCAAAAACAACGGACCTTGCGGCGCATATCCATACCAAGCTGAATCACAGCAGACTGGCACTGGCTACTCCTCCCTTAACTGTTCTCGAAGAACTTTTCGAGTGCCTTTTTTACACCTCGATGAGAACAGAAGAAGGTGAGCTGACCAAAGTAGCCGTAACGCTCATTGATCCTGCCAACCCAGATCCGGCTCCCCCAAGAAAAATTGTTTCCGAACGATGGAGTTGCGTAGAATTTGCTCAACGCATTCCACTTGATATCAGGTCGCTGGCCAAGCTCTC
The DNA here is from genome assembly GCF_007833675.1 of Pedobacter suwonensis. NCBI lineage: Bacteria > Pseudomonadati > Bacteroidota > Sphingobacteriia > Sphingobacteriales > Sphingobacteriaceae > Pedobacter > Pedobacter suwonensis. The sequence continues at coordinate 783,269 of NZ_CP031708.1, forward strand.
AAAGGCAGCCGACCCATCTGGCACCTCTCTTGCCGTTTATTATGATCAGGATGGAAAACTATTTATCTGGGGAATGATCGATCAGGCCATGCACTACCAGAGTTTTCTGAACTATGAATCTGAATCAGGGTCTGAACAGCCTGGGCTATTTCAGGTATTTATAGACGATATTGCCACGCTTAAGGTCATGTTCGACTATGAACTGCTGGCCACCTTAAAACAAAATGTACTGGTTACCCGCTACCTGGACGTATTTACCATCGGACCAGTATCTAAAATTATCAGGAAAAATGCCGGTGCCATCAGGGCTGAAATCAAAAATTTCCTCGCCGAATCGCACCCCGGGGAAGATTTTGCAGACTGGGAGGAATTTGTAGACAGTATATGGACCCAGACCCTATCGAGGTTATTGCTAAAAATCCAAAACTACCATCATGGCGGGGCAGTACTGATCTCAGAAGATAGCAGCGATGTTGACATCAAATACGCAGTAAATTATAAAAGATTGCTGCTGGCCATCAGCGGCTACCTAAAGCAGGCCATCAATAGCTATATTACAGAAAACAGAATCGACCAGCGCTTGGCTTCAGGCAAGCAAACGGTCACTAAATTACTTTACGAACAGGAAACTATTGCCCTGCATGCCAAAACAGAGGTGGCCAACGAAATTAAGGGTTCGGTAAGTTTCATCGCCTCTCAAAGCTGTGTTGACGGCGTCGTGTTATTTGGCCAGGATATGGTGGCAAGGGGATTTGGAGGTGTGATCCGTTCTAAAAAAATGCCAAGAAAAATCTACATTTCTACTACGGCCACTGCAACTGCTAAATCACTGCTACTCACAGACCCGAAACACTTTGGTACAAGACACCGCTCCATGATCGCCTATTGCTGGGAGCACCCTGGCAGCTTAGGTATTGTGGTTTCACAAGATGGAGATATCCGTGTGTTTTCAAGAATCGAAGATAAGCTGATCATGTGGGAGAACATCAAAACACAGCAATATCAAAAGAGCGGAAAGCTCAAAGCAACAAGAAGCTAAACCTAGATAAAATTAACGCTACAATTAATATAATTTGAATAATATAGCAATACTTCCCCAGAACGAAAAGCAGCGGCTACAGGCACTTGATTCTTATCAGATTATGGATAGCCTGCCTGAAGAAGATTTCGATGAGCTGACAAAAATGGCTTCACAAATCTGTGGAACGCCCATTGCGCTGATTACCCTGTTAGATAGCTCTCGACAGTGGTTTAAGAGTAAATTAGGCATTGATGTTCAACAGACCCCAAGAGCGCATGCTTTTTGTGCACACACCATTATTGATCCAACTGGGGTGATGGTAGTTAGCAATGCCAGGGAAGACCAGCGGTTTGCAGAAAACCCTTTGGTTACCGGCGATCCGAACATCGCATTCTATGCCGGAATTTCACTACTGACACCGGAAGGAATGGCGCTAGGTTCGCTTTGTGTAATAGATACTGTTCCAAGAAAGCTCGATGAGCAGCAGATCTGGTCGCTCAAGGTACTGGGAAAACAGGTGATTGCCCAGATGGAACTGAGAAAAAAACTGCTGCTGCTTTGTGAAACGAACAGACGCCTTGCTGAGACCAATCAGTTTATGCAGCAGTTTGCCACAACTGCCGCCCACGATATCAAAAATCCATTGACTACCATTTCAATGAGTGCCGAATTATTAACCAGACACCTTGAAAATAGCGGCGATAAAAAAGGCCATAACTTAGCATTGGTATGCCTGAATGGTATAAAAGCCCTTAGGAAACTTATTAACGACATGCTAGACTACTCCATTAGGCCAGAAATTCTGACAGCACAGCATGAAACCATTGAACTTGGTAGCTTCTTCCGCAAAACGGTATCGATGCTCAGCATTCCTGAAAATGTACAGATCAGTTACCCGGAAACCAAAATTGAGATCAGCACTTCAGCCATCGCACTGCAGCAGATTATGATTAACCTATTAACCAACTCTGTGCGTTACAATGATAAACAGACCTGCCAGATTCAGATAGATTGCGTTGTTATTGACGACCTGGCCAACATTACCGTTCGCGATAATGGGATAGGCATTAGAAAAGAAGAGCTGGAGCGTATCTTCCAAAGAAATGTTACCCTGAACACTTCAGACCGTTTTGCACAGAGTGGAACGGGGATTGGCCTTGCTACAGTAAAACTTTTAGTAGAGAAATTAGGCGGTGAGATCAGCGTCCAATCAACCCCATACATCGGCAGCGCCTTTACCTTTACAATCAGATCAAAAAAAACAGCGTAAGTACAAGTTTAAAAGCATTATATATATTGAAAATTATGGTTAAGCAGCAAAAAACCAACGCTTAGTAAGTATTCAGGTTATCTGTTTGATGAGATTATTTGCTGAATAACTATCCTTTTTCTGCTTAACTGGTGATACGCATACATCTGTCGGTTTATTTCTTAGCGGTTAAACCTTTGAGGCCTTTAAGTAAATAATGTTCACCGTCGGACCAAAGTGTCTGACCTTTTGTTAGCCAGGACAGCCCGAACGCTTCTACGGCAATGGATTCAAATACGTAGATTACCGGAAAGCCTTTCAGGTCGGGTTTGCATATAAAGTACAGGCCTAAAATAGCCAGACAAGCAATAATGATCCAGCCGCAAATCTTGAAAACAATATTCCGTTTACCTTTCTGGCTTAGTGTTCCATCGGTATTAAAACAATTTTCTTTTCTGCCTTTGGTAAAAAATACCAGTGAAAGAATAGCCAGTACAAACAGAAAAGTTGCCGCAAATATAAAGTGAACGGCAGTGCCGGCAAGTTTGGGAAAAATACCTCCGCTATTGGTATGAACACTGTTAAGACAGTCTTTGCACCGCTGCATGGTAGGTACAAAGGCAACACCTATGCTGCCAATCCCTGCAATAAAAGTAAGCAGACGTTCTTTCCAGTTGTAACCGGAATAAGTGATTAAAAATGCGCCCAGTACACAAAGGATAACCACCAGAATGTCGCCTCTATCAGTGTAAAAATAATCACTGATAGAGGGTTCAAAGCCATAATATTCTGAATCACGGCTGGGGAAAATGGCCAGGGCAATTGGTAGTGACACGCCACCGAAGCCAATTAAATTACGCAATGTAAGGTAGGAGAAAACCAATTCATTATTGTCTTCTTTAAGCTTATCGACCGAAGTAACATCATTTTTTAGTGTTTTCATTTCAATTATTATGAATTTATAATTCTTTAATACTGTTGATTGAATTATTGAATCTGAGCTCCAACCTCCACCCAAGGTTTTATAAGCGAATCTGGGTTTTTCGGGATAGACCGATCACCCAACTGATGAAGCCACTGCAATCACATAAGCCATCCCTGGAAGGAAGGTATCTTTTGGAGCATACCACCGCTCCCTAATTTATACGCAATTTATGAATTGATAACAGATTTTGCTCGATTAATCAGCATTGAAGCCGGGGTTGGAAGGCTAAAGCTGGCATCTTCCGGAATTTCCTGCACATTTGGAATCTGAATAATCTGATTGATAAATAGCTGATCGGGACGCTGAATCTGGTTCAGATTAAGTATGGTGCTTAATGGAACATTAAACTTTAAAGCAATTTTACTGAGTGTGTAACCAGCTGAAACGGTATAGACCATAATGTATTTTATGTTTAATTGGCGGTTAATTATTAAAAAAATGCTGCTATTGTTAATTAAATCAACTTTTTGTTTTTTTACTTTGATAGCCAGACCTCAAAATGACCAGGTCTGGTTCCTCTGCCATTCCCCGGAATTTTCACTGGTGCGGGGCTCATAGTCAGGTTCGGAAATTGACTGCGAACAATATTGAACAGACGCAATGCTTCAGAGAATTCTTCTGCCCGATAATACCTAATTTCGGTTTTCGCGGGTATGTATCGGTCACCCCTTTTTCCAATATTTTCGATACCTGGAACCTGAAAATTCTCATTTTGCAATACTGTCTGAAGTACATTTGCCTGTCCACGCTGATCTTCACTGCTAATGTGCAGATATGCCCTTGGTAGTATAAGCGATGTAGAAACAGACACCAAAGGTGACTCCTTTTGTTCTATAAGCTCATTGACTTTTGCTTTCTCTATCTTCTGTGCAGGCGTCGGATTTATAATGGTATCCAACGCTTTGCTCTTTTCTTTTAAAATAAGATAGTTGGCATGCTCAATTTTTAGCGTATCATAATACTCTTTCCATGATTTTTTGAGTTCACCATTTGGTGCAACAATCATTAAATATCTGGATAACTGAAATCTTTCCTCCAACCCATCAACTTTTTTCACATCTTGGGCATATTTGTCAAAATACTCGAGTTCTTTTACATCCTGCTCCCTTTCCTTAAAAAGATCGGTGATAATTAGCGTAACGGTGGCTATGGCAATCGAAACAATAGTATATTTAAAAAGATCGATCATCCTATCAAGCCGTTCCAATTCGATTGTTTTATCTTTAAGGTTTTTAACGGCGATGATCAGGCCGATTATGGCAATACCAATTAAGGCGGCATATAATATTAGTGAAACAGTTCCTGTGTTTGAGAGCATCATATTTGTGTTTTTTTTATGATTATGGGTTTTTGACCAGATATTAACAGATACTTAAATTTAAACAGATAAACGCTCCAATAAAATACTCAATACTAGGTATTTAGCGACTGATCATTTCAGCAGCCTTTTATTAATAGCATTAAGGTATAGTTAATGAAAGCGCTTGCACGAAGTGAGTCTGGATAATATTTTTTTAAGTACAGATCATAGACTAGCTCTATGGTTGATCACCAGAATTCACTATCAGGGTTAACATTTACCTCTTAGCTAAACGCCAAGCCAGAAAGCATTTAAACCGCAGCAAATTCGCTTATTGCAATCATTTTAAATTTTCACCATCCTTAAAATGTAAGCGCCTAAATACAAGGCCTGATAGTATAGTCAGGGCACCTACTACAAGAAAGGTATACCTGAATGCATTATGGATATCATCATGGATGAGTTTTACATCTCCCTGAAATATTTTTAAAATAATCAGCCCGAAGGCAACACCAAAGCCGATTGCCAGCTGCTGATTAACGGAGATTAAAGAATTGCCACTACTGGTATGATACTCACGCAGATCAGCAATTGAAATGGTGTTCATGGCTGTAAATTGAATGGAGTTAAAAAAGCCCATCATCACGATGATGGGCACATAGTAGTAAATAGATGAACTGATGGCGGGTATCGCCATTGTACAGATCAGACAGCCAATGATAAAAGTATTGGCCATTAATGTGGTTCGGTAACCAAACCTGTTCAGGATTTTAATGACCTGCGATTTTGCAAGAATAGCGGTTAGTGCCATAGGGGCGATGATCCAGCCAGAAACTACTGCAGATTGGCCGTAAGCAATCTGAATCATCATGGGCAATAATAAAGGTATAGCACTGATACCCAAACGTGTGGCAAGGTTACCGAGTATACCCACCCTAAATGTTCTCACCTGAAACAGGTTCAGTGGAAAAATAGGATTATTGTCTGTTACGGCATGCCGGTAATAAAAATAAAGCATCAATACACCAAGTGATAAAATAGCCAGGGCGGGCGTAGTGTAAACCTCGTCTCCCAGGAGTTCCAGCGCAATAGAGAGCAATAATGATGCTGCAGCAAATATCAGAAAACCACGCAAGTCAAAATCAATCACATCAGATCGATAATCGGGCATGTACCGCAGGCTAAGCACAATACCCAAAACCCCCATTGGTATATTAATCAAAAATATCCAGTGCCATGACAGGTAGTCTACCATATACCCTCCAACAAGCGGGCCTAAAACGGGGCCAATGAGCGCTGGTATAATTGCAAAATTCATCGCTTTCAATAAATCTTTTTTTTGAAAACTCTTAACCAAGGCTAATTTACCAACCGGTGTCATCAGACTTCCCCCACCCCCTGTATGATTCTTGACATGACCAGTTGAGTGAGGTTTCCGGAGAGCGAACAAAACAGAGATCCTGCGCTGAAAAGCACCAATGATAGAATAAAAACCCTCTTGGTTCCAAACTTATCAGATAAAAAACCACTTACCGGCATAAACACTGCGAGTGTTAATACATAACCGATAATGGCATTTTGCATATTCAAGGGAGATTGATGAAGATCTTTCGCAATAGCCGGAAGCGATGTATTGAGTATCGTCGAATCGAGCATTTGCATAAAAATAGCGGTAGCCAATATCATTGGCAGCACACGTTTTGTAGCCTCTATATTTTTTGATGGTAAATGTTGCGGCATGGCTAAATTGGTCTGTTTTGATGATATAACGTTCGGTATTTTTAAATTATCTTACCCAGGCACAATATTAAGTGCCTGTAAATATATAGGCAATAACATCTCACCTACAAATTTGGTTGTTTAATTTTAAACTTAACTACCGATATCATGTATCACACAGATGGATTAATGATTCGCCTAAAAGTCAGGTTTACCCTAGGCCCAATAGGTTGAGCGGTCTTGGCAATCCGGTGTTCCCATCTTGCCTGCAAATCACCTTTCATAATTAAAAGAGACCCGTGTTCCAACCTGACGGCATATTTTTCCCGGTGATTTTCTTTTTTCCGGATATCAAAACTGCGTACAGCGCCAAAGGAAACAGAGGCGATAACCGGATGCGATCCCATTACTGTTTCCTTATCACTATGCCAGGCCACCGAATCATTGCCGTTACGATAATAATTGAGCAATACACTATTAAAGGTAATTCCGGCAATGGGTTCCACCCATCTTTTAAGTTCCAAAAGTGGGGTTGTCCATTCCATTGGTGCAGACTTGCCTAGAACTCCATAGTCAATGTCCTCAATATCTCCATACCAGGCGGTAAGCCTGGGTGTAAGTACTTCCCGGTCGTACATTTTTACAAGCCTTTGCTGCCAGGGCGTGTTCTGAATAAAGGTTTTAAGCAACAGATCGCTTTGATCCTGATCGATAAAACCTGCGTGGTATTCGAGCACATCTCTCGGTAGTCCGGCAGATTGCCCGCCAGGAGCAAAAAAACTCAATTGTTCCATTACCTGTTCACCTCTTCCCATCCAAATGATTCTTTTTTATAAACCAGTGGCTTTGCAAGCAATGAAAAATCATCCGAAAAATCATGGTTGAATACCTGAAAGTTCACCGACCATTCATCTTTGAGCAAACCTGGCACAAACTTTGAAAATATGCCTTGAAAGCTTTTAAAGTTAATACCTTCTTTGCAGATGATCATATAGGCAGCATCAGACCTTAACACCACTTTTTCGACCAGATTCGGCCAACGCGAACAGATTTCATGAGGAAGATAGTTAAAATACTGTGCATCAATATGACCGGTAAGACCAATCAGAAGATCCTTGCTAAGTTCATCACAATTTTGAAGCTTCCAGGTACCTTGCCATTTTTGCATACTGCCAATCAGTTTACCATCCAGCACGATCTTCCAGGGTTCTCTAACCCCAAAACGGATCAATTGATAAACTAATGATATTCCACTTTCATCCTCAAAAAAATATTCCAACTCCGTCATAAAAAAGATCCTTTTTCTATTTTTTAAAGATCAAATATAAATATTTTTACTAAATAAATTAGTATTTATCAACATTTTTAAATTATAAAAAGTTCAATGAAATTACTTAAAACCATAATTTAATATTTTTGTTCACAATTTAATAATACTAATATTTTTAGTATTATTTTTGCAAGGGTGATATCGAAATTATTTTCTTTGCTCTCGCAAAAGGATATGGCGGCTGTTAAAAAGGATATTATAGGCAAACTTCAGGAACAGATCCTGAATCTTCAGGGCTTTAAACCTGAAAGAAATGCTCATGGGATAGACTTTGGACTGGGCATAATTTCCAATGCTTTCCCGGGTAATGCATTTCCATTGGCTGCCCTGCATGAATTTTTAGCGACAAACCTGGAAGATGCAGCGGCAAGTGGTGGCTTTATTTCTGTTCTGCTTTCTACCCTGATGAAAAAAGGTGGTCTTTGCCTGTGGATCAGTGCGCAACGCAAAATCTTCCCTCCTTCACTCATCACTTTTGGCCTATCGCCAGAACGCATCATTTTTATTGACCTGCAAAACGAAAGGGATGTATTATGGGCAAGTGAGGAAGCATTAAAGTGCGAAAGCCTCACTGCAGTAGTAACTGAACTGGATGAGATCAGTTTTGCGCAGAGCAGAAGACTCCAACTGGTAACCGAAAAAAGCAGGGTTACCGCTTTTGTAATCCGAAAAAATGCAGAAAAACTCAGTTCTACCCTGGCGGCCGCCAGGTGGCGCATATCTGCCATGCCAAGCGGGGCCATTGATGGATTACCCGGACTAGGCTTCGCCAGGTGGCAAGTTGAACTGCTGAAGGTTAAAAACGGAATACCGGGCAACTGGATGATCGAATATGCAGCCGGAGTTTTTAAACCAGTAAAACAGGTACCTTTTAACGATCTGAAAATCAGGAAAGCGGTATGATGCAGAAAAGGTATATGTCTATATGGTTTTCTACCCTGCTTACCGACTGGATCCGCATCAAGCGGCCAGCTTTGAAGGACTTGCCGCTTGTTTTTTCAGATAAGGCCGGTAACCGAATGGTGATTACCGCTGCCAGTAAAGAAGCGGCTTCGCTCGGTATCCACCTGGGAATGCCGCTGGCGGATGCCAGGGCGATCGTACCCGATTTGGAAGTCATCGAAAACCAATGCCATAAATCCAAAAAATTACTAACCGCACTTGGCAGGTGGTGCATCCGTTACACACCTTTGGTGGCTTTAGAGGAAGATCAGGGCCTGATTTTAGATATCAGCGGCTGTGCTCATCTGTGGGGAGGTGAAAAGGCATATCTCAGCGAAATCGTTAACCGCTTAAGTGGGATAGGCTATCAGGTCAGGGCTTCGATTTCAGATACTATGGGTACTGCATGGGCCGTATCGCGTTATGGAAGGGTTTCCCCCATCATTAAAAGTGGTGAAGAGCTGAATGCGCTTCTGCCTCTGCCGCCAATGGCGCTCCGCATTTCGCCCATAGCCAGCCAAAAATTGATCAAGCTTGGGTTAAAGACCATCGGCAGTTTTATTTCTATGCCCCGATCAGTATTGCGCAGAAGGATCGGCGAAGACAGTATGGAAAGAATTGAGCAGGTATTGGGACAAAAAGAAGATTTTTTTTTACCGATTACTGTTCCTGAAGTTTATAGCGAAAGATTGGCCAGTATGGAGCCGATCAGAACACGGAAAGGGATTGAAATCGCCATCGAAAAACTGCTTTTTCAGCTTTGCACCAAACTGCAAAGTGATGGAATGGGTCTCCGTTCGGCCCTGTTGCAAAGCTACCGGATAGATGGCCAGGTAATTAAAACCCAAATTGGTACCAATAGCCCAAGTATCAATACGAGCCATCTTTTCAAGCTGTTTTCACTCCAGATCGATAAGATTGAGCCCAAAATGGGTATTGAACTTTTCACTATGGATGCGGTTAGGTTTGACCGGCTGGATCCAGGTCAGGAATCTTTATGGATGACAGAAAAAAGTATGAGCAACCAAAAGGTCATTGAACTTTTGGATAGGCTGGCCGGAAAACTGGGTGCCCAGGTCATTCAACGCTATCTGCCACAGCCTCATCACTGGCCGGAGCGATCCATCAAAAAGGTGGATTCCATTACCGAGCCACTTTCTTTACCCTGGCGCACTGACCGCTTGCGCCCGGTACAGCTACTTAAAGTACCAGAGCCTGTACAGGTTACTGCCCCTATCCCCGATTATCCACCCATGCTGTTTCGCTATCAGGGCGTTACCCATCAGGTAAAAAAAGCAGACGGGCCGGAACGCATTGAACGTGAATGGTGGCTGGAAAAGGGTGAGCATCGGGATTACTATCAATTGGAAGATGCAGAGGGAAAACGCTACTGGCTTTTCAGATCAGGTCATTATAGTCCGGAGAAACCCTCTCAATGGTTTATACACGGTTTTTTTGCTTAGTGAAATGGAATATATAGAACTTCAGGTAACGAGTAATTTTAGTTTCCTCAGGGGCGCTTCACACCCGGAAGAATTGATCGATCAGGCGGCAGTTATGGGTTATCGCAAGCTGGCCATTACCGATCGCAATACCCTGGCAGGGATTGTGCGTGCACATGTAGCGGCGAGAAACCACGCGATCGAACTGATACCTGCCTGCAGGCTCGACCTCCTGGATGGGCCATCAATATTGGCTTATCCAACAGACAAGGCCGCGTATTGCCGCCTTTCTGCTTTGCTTAGCCTGGGCAATAGCAGGGCAGAAAAAGGCAGTTGCCACCTTTATCAGGCTGATGTGTTTGAATATAGCGAGGGTATAAAGTTTATTGTAATTCCCCCAGATGAAATGAACTCCATTTTTGATTACCAGGAGAACTTTAAAGCTCAACTGTCAGATTTCAGAAAAAAATTCGGCAATAATCTGTTTTTAGCTGCAACAATGGGTTATACCGGAGCTGACCACAAAAAACTGTTCAGGCTAAACCAGTTATCGCAGGTGCTGGATATTCCGCTTATTGCCACAAACGATGTACATTACCATCATCCGGACCGGCGTGAACTGCAGGATATACTCACCTGTACGCGCGAAAAATGCACGGTTCAGAACGCCGGATTTTTACTCCACCAGAATGCAGAACGGCATTTAAAGGATCAGGCAGAAATGATCAGGCTCTTTAGGCAGTATCCGCAAGCCATAAAAAACAGCATCTTATTGGCTGAGTCCTGCCGGTTTTCACTGGACAGTTTAGAATATGTGTATCCGGAAGAAATTACTACCGATGGGAGATCGCCACAGGAGGAACTCAGCTATCTTTCCTGGAAAGGTGCCAGAGAGATGTTTGGAGAAGAAATCCCGGAAAAAATTACGGCCAACATTCGGTATGAACTTAAATTTATGGAAGAAATGAACTATGCTTCCTATTTTCTTACTGTATATGATATTGTCAGGTTTGCGCGTTCAAAAGGAATTTTATGCCAGGGGCGCGGCTCTGCAGCCAATTCTACGGTATGCTACTGCCTGGGCATTACTTCGGTCAACCCCACTAAATTTGACCTTCTTTTTGAGCGTTTTATCTCTTCAGCCAGAAATGAGCCGCCGGATATTGATGTGGATTTTGAACATGAACGCAGGGAAGAGGTGATCCAGTATATTTATCAGAAATATGGCCGCGACCGGGCGGCCATTGTTGCTACTGTAACCCAGCAGCATCAAAAAGGTGCAATACGCGATGTGGGTAAGGCCATGGGACTTTCGGTAGACACCGTGGCTAAGTTATCAGGGGCAATCTGGGAATTTACCGACGAATGGTTTGAAGAGGCGCGGATACTGGAAGCCGGACTCAACCCAAAGGATCCGCTATTAAAAAAGGTATTGCAACTTACCGGGCAAATGATGGGTTTTCCCCGCCAGCTGGGCCAGCATACGGGTGGATTTGTGATTACCCAGGGAAAACTGACCGACCTCTGCCCCATTATAAATGCCCGTATGGCAGACCGCACCAATATAGAATGGAACAAAGATGATATCGATGCATTGGGTTTTCTAAAAATTGATGTGCTGGGTTTGGGTATGCTCACCTGTATCCGGAAAGGATTTGAACTGGCTAAAAAACATTACGACCTTGATTTAACATTGGCCAATATCAATGAAGAGGAAGATCCAAAGGTATATGAGATGATCAGCAATGCAGATACCATTGGCGTTTTTCAGATCGAAAGCCGGGCACAGCAGTCGATGCTGCCACGTTTACGCCCAAAATGTTTTTACGACCTGGTAATCGAAGTGGCCATTGTACGTCCGGGGCCCATTCAGGGAGATATGGTGCACCCCTATCTAAGGAGAAGGAATAATGAAGAAGCTGTTGAATACCCTTCGCACGAACTGGAAGAAATATTATGCAGGACGAAAGGTGTGCCATTGTTCCAGGAGCAGGCGATGAAAATTGCCATAGTAGCGGCGGGTTTCTCTCCGGCTGAGGCAGATGCTTTAAGGCGCAGCATGGCCACTTTCAAATTTAAGGGGCTGGTCAACCAGTTTGAAAAAAAACTCATTGATGGGATGTTGGAACGCGGCTATAGTGAAGATTTTGCCAAACGTATCTTCAAACAGCTGGAGGGTTTTGGAAGTTACGGTTTCCCCGAAAGCCATGCCGCGAGCTTTGCGCTCCTGGTATATGTATCGTGCTGGCTGAAATGTTACTATCCCGATGTTTTTGCGGCAGCATTGCTCAACAGTATGCCAATGGGCTTTTATCAACCGGCACAGATTGTAATTGATGCCAGGAACCATGGCGTGCAGGTGCTTGCGATAGATGTTAACCATTCGGCCTGGGACAATATACTGGAGGAAAAAACCGGAAAATATCATGCCATTCGCTTGGGCTTTCGCCAGATCAAGGGGATTGCCCTGGAAGAAATGGAATTACTTGTTAAAGGAAGGGCGGCTTCCTATAAAATGATACATGAGCTTATGGATGCCGGCGTATCACAACACGCGCTGGAAATTTTGGCTGATGCTGATGCTTTCCGCTCACTGGGAATGGTCAGGCGGCAGGCACTTTGGGAAGTTTCAGCACTGGCAGACCGCCCGGTTGGCATATTCGAAAAACAAGCCTCTGAAAGTGAAAAAGAACCACAGTTATCACTGCCGCTGATGCGTGATTCTGAACATGTTGTACACGATTATGCCACTACGGCGCTGTCGCTCAAAGCACATCCCGTAAGTTTTGTGCGCGAAAAGCTCAGTTTGCTTAAAATCCTTTCTACCAAAGAGGCAGCAGCATCCTGGGATGGCAGATTGGTAAAAGTTGCAGGGCTGGTGCTGGTACGCCAGCGTCCTGGAACTGCCGGCGGAGTCTGTTTTATTACTGTTGAAGATGAAACAGGGGTAGCGAACCTGGTTGTTTTTCAACATCTTTTTGAAAAGTACCGAAAGGAGATACTGGGCGCAAGGCTTCTGATGGTAGAAGGAAAACTGCAGCGTGAGGATGAAGTGGTGCATGTTATTGTTAAACGCTGTTTTGATCTGACCAGGCTGTTGAAAGGACTTACTGATACGGGGCATGAAGAACTGCCTTTATTAACGCTTTCGAGGTCAGACGAACGCGTACCTTACCCCACAGAAAACAAACGTACACAAAAAAGAGAGCAGGCAGATGGAACAGTATTCCCTCCAGCCAGGAACTTTAAATAGTTTCGGGTTGATGGTCAAAACCAATAGCCAAAATCAATGTTGTTTTAGCATGGAAATACATGAAAAGTTTATGGCAAAAGCCATTGCATTATCAGAGCAGAATCTGCGGACGTTAAATGGCGGACCGTTTGGGGCTTTAATTGTCCGCGACGGTAAGATCCTAAGTGCTGAAGCAAATTCAGTAACGCAGGACTGTGACCCGACGGCCCATGCGGAAATAAATGCAATCAGGCAGGCAGCAAAAAAAATCGGCAAAGCCGACCTGTCAGGCTGTACGATTTATACCAGTGCAGAACCTTGCCCCATGTGCTTAAGTGCCATATACTGGTCTAATATTAAGCAGGTATACTATGGAAATACCAGAACAGATGCGGAATGGGCAGGCTTTGGTGATCAATTTATTTTAGACGCCTTAAAGGAACCGATAGAAAAACAGCCAATAGCATTTGAAAGGATTATGCCCGGAGAAGCCATAAAAGCATTTGAGCAATGGCGTGCGGGGGGCCAAATGCTGGAAGACAAAGTTAAAGACGGATCGCTATAATTGCTTCGTAATGTTGCAGTTAACAATCAATAGATTACAGTTTACCAGATGATCAGCTGCGCTAAAGCAGAATATAACCACCCGCCCTACGGGCACCCCTCCTTAATAAGGAGGGGAGTAAACCATTATATGCTATAATCTATTATTACGTCTTAAATCAATAAGAGATATGACCTATGTTCAGATGATTTCTGTTTCGAATCCGATGGCTGAATATTTATCAATCCGCTTTCAAGGTATAAACCGAAACCGAGCCTGCTTCACAGAAAAATTCTGCCCATCCATCCTCGCCTATGGTAACTTCTCTATCGCAATGCCCCAGATAATCGCTGAAAATCTTGCCTGCAAACTCAGCACCCATTTCCATACGTTTATTTCCCGCCTCACCGTTTGATAAAACTACCGCAAGGCCCGAACCCTGGTGTTCCTCATCCCCTGAGCGTGTCCAGCCAATGCAACTTGGATGATCAAAATAATCACGTTGAAAACCATAGGCAAATGCTTTTCTCAATTGTAGCAATGCTTCCAGCTGAGGGAGCGCTGCCATGGTTACCTCATGGTCTTTTCCATCGTTCCCTTTGTCTGTATAGGCCGATCCGTATACATCTGCATAAAAAACGCAAGGATAACCTGCTTCCCGGAGTAAAATGATTGCATAAGCATGTGCCCTGAACCATGGCTCTACCGTTTGTTCGAGCGATTGGAGTGGTTGAGTATCATGGTTTTCAACCAGTGTTACCGCTAACTCTGGTCTTACTGAAACCAGTGATCCATCTAATATGGTGCTCAGGTCGTATTGTTCGCCTTCCTTACTGGCGCGGGAGAAATTAGCCTGAAGGCTGGCATCGAAAAGCGACATACGGCCTTCGGTAGCATCAATATAATCCAGCATGGCCTGCGGATCATATGGTGACCAATATTCGCCCACCGTAAAGAGTTCTTTGCCTGTTTCAGCCCTAAGATAGTCTAACCATTCATTGTAGAAATCAGCAGGCATATGTTTAATCGCATCCAGACGTAGCCCATCAAAACCTGCAGTTTGATAAAACCACATCCCCCATCGTTTAAGTTCTTCCCTTACAGCAGGATTCCTAAAATCGATATCGGTAAGCATCAGGTAATCATAATTTCCGTTTTCAGTATCAAGCACATCTTCCCATCCTGCTCCATATTGGTTTTGAATACTATACACCGCTGACTCCTGGGTACGGGCATCGTAATCTACACCGGTAAAACATTGAAAATCCCATTTAAATTCAGAATATTTCCCTCCGCGTCCCGGATAAGTAAATTTGGTATAAGCATCAATCTCAAAAGGTTCTGAGATAAATTCATTTCTGTTTTCAGGGTTTACCTTACGCACGGTCACCGGCTCGTGGTCATCTGCACCGCCAAGATGGTTCAGCACGATATCTACATAAACATTTATACCAGCCTCCTGCGCAGCCTTGATCGCCTGAATATATTCGTCTTTTGTTCCATATTTAGTGGCAATGCTTCCTTTTTGGTCAAATTCGCCAAGGTCATATAAATCGTAAGAATCATAACCAGTTGAATCTTTGCCATCCATACCTTTATGTGCGGGAGGCAACCAAATGGAATCTATGCCCATTTCCTTTAATTTAGCAGCATCTTGTTGTACCTTTTTCCAAAGGCTGCCATCATTGGGATAGTACCATTCAAAGTACTGCAACATCGTATGATTTTCCATTTTAAATAAATTTAGTAGTGCATATACCTCTTAAATGGTACGATTGTTTTGAATTTGATCAATACATACTGAATTTATTTTATAACAGACAGTTTTCAAACCTAAATAACTAAACGCTATGCACTTGCTACGAAGAAAATCATCGGAAATTTCAGACATAATTACGACAATTAATGAGCGATCAGTATCTCCGAAAAATTTTTACCGGTGCTTGTTCAAAAAGCCATATCACCAACTGTAATTTCACACCTGATTCCCGTGTTGAGCCGTGTAAGCCCAACATAATATTGGAGAGGTTATCTGACTACCTGTCCAAAAATTCAACAAGATCAGGATGAATTTGATGTTGATGATACAGCCTCATCCAGGATTAGAACAACAAATACGCTGCTCAGATTGCTTTTTATAACCAAAGACTGAAAACAGCCTGCTTAATCATCAAAGCAATAAAGCTTAGCTGTGGGTATACACCTTTACCCCGCCAAGCCAGGTTTCAAGCACTTTGATATTTCGCATGTTCATGCTACAATCTTTACGCGACATTGTAACCGGATCCTTTTCCAGGATTACAAAATCTGCAAATTTTCCTTCCTCCAGGCTTCCCGCCCAGCTATCGGCATAACATTGCCATGCGGCATCATAGGTTACCGCTTTAAGCGCCTGTTCATTGGACAGTTGTTCTTCGGTATTTAGCACATTTAACGGCCATTTATTTTCGTTCGCCTCCATTACCCGGGTAATGGATTGTTCCATCATCCTTAAAGGTCCAAGTGGGGTAACGGTATGGTCGCTATGGAGGGAGATGCGCAGCTTTTTGGCCGCAGATGCACAACGGTCAAGAGAAAATACCTTAGGTGCATTATTTTCCGGCAAATGTTGTCCTTCGAATATTACTTTCTCAAATACATAACCCCAGTAACCCACGTGTCCAATCAAAAAGCTGGGCGAAATCTTCCATTTTTCCATTTCATCTATACTATTTTGCTCGAGCAGGGAACAATGCTCAATCCGGTTTCGCAGTTCAGGTCCCTTATATTTCGCCAATGCCTTTCGGAAGGCTGCAATGGTATCCGTTATGGCTTGATTTCCATTAGCATGAATCATAATGGGCCAGCCTTTTTCCAATATCACCTTGTCAACCAGCGTCTGATAGGTTTCTGTATCTGAAAAGTTGAATATACCACATGGGTGATCTTTTTCAAGTATCACAGCATATGGTTCAGACTGGTATCCGGTCAATCCCTGATTAGAACCATCAGATACAATTTTAACATGGCCATAATACATATCCAGATAATGACTCGGCTGCCTGTATGGTATCAAAGCCTTTGCTGCATCCAATGTTTCGCAGTACAGGGCACCACCCAAACGCACCGATAACTGTCGTGCCCCGAGATATTTTTCAAGATAGGGCATATACATCTGGTTGATTAGTGCATCGTACATCGAGGTTACCCCTCTCGAGTTAGCCTGCCGGAAGAATGCATCCATATTGGCGATGATGTTAAGCGATTTTGACGCAATTGCTTCCTCAAAGGTATTTACCGCTGGCATCATCATGGCCTCCTCTTCCAGTAATCCATGCGTTTTGGCAATGTAATCATCAGCGCTGTTATAATCATGCATTGCAGGCTCCCCTTGCTGCTTATTGTAAATTTGACGTAGGGCTGCTGAATTGGCATAGATGGTATGCCCTGATGCACTCATGATAATGATCGGTTTATCTTTGCTCACGTTGTCAAGAAACACATTATCAATCTGCGAAAAGTTTTTTCCGCTTTGCGGCTGAATAAGTGCAGGATCGAGTCCGGTAGCCAGTAACACGGTGTCTGATGAAGTCTCAAGAGCGGAAGACAATGTCGCTGATATCCACTCCTTAGTGTAAACTTTCTTCAGATCCTGGCCTTCAAAAGGACCTACATCCACCCATGAAGCCATCATACCTGAAAAGACGGTATGAACATGGGGTTCAAACATTCCGGGGATCAGGGTATGGGCCTTATCCAGTACAATATGCTGATAATTATCTTTGTATTTGGCATCCATGGCCTCCTTTACTTTCGTATAGGTACCACATGCAACAACATTGCCTTGAGCAATACCGATCGATTCGACAATGTCTGCCTGCCCATTTATCATAGGCCTGATCGTTCCTCCCGAATAGAGAATCGCTTTAGGTGAGGCTGCAACAGGCTTACTTTTGGGAAGATGAGCAGTTAGCTTTTCAATATGTTCCTTGCTGAAAAGCTTATGTTTTAAAATTTCAACTATTGGGTTTTTGCAACCGCAGGTGCAAGCATTTGTATGGTGATGATCTGTGTTCATTAGTAAGGAGCTATTTAATCCGTTTTCTGATTTTTATTTTTTATTACCATTTTTTTGTTCCTCTTTAACCCGTGCCCCATCCACTGAAGCAGCATAAGATGCTATCCAGGCCAGAATCTGCTCCATAATCCTAATAATCATTTCTAACTCTGTGACAGCTTTGACACCAGGAACCAGCTTTTTATCGTGTTTATACACCGGCTGTGGCAAAGGCTGTGGCAGAATGAGGCCTTTTACAGCTGGACTGTCCTGGTATGCCGGTATACCCGAATAAAGATTAACGTGCTGGAGGATGAGCTGACTAATATAATCTTTCATAGTCTTGGGCGGGGTACTGATCTTTGCTGTGGATCGATCTGAATGTTGAAGCGTTCCGGGCAGAGATTGGTTCTGTATTCTGGTATAGGTTGCTCCTGATGTTGCGGCCCTTTTAATCAGCAGTCGTTGAAGTGTGTTAAGCGTTTCTTTTGTCAGAAAATTGGTTGACTGACCATAGATTTCGGCAATCTGCTGCAAGTCTGCTTCCTGCCAGGCGTGTGGCACAACATCTAATGTATTCCAGTGCATTGTATTCCAGCTCTGGTAATCACCCGTCTGTGCAACCCATCCCTGAGGAAGCGGAGGAAATGTACTATTGAACAAACTGGCAAATGCGCTCTCTCCGGGTGTAGGTCCGGCTGTAGGGTAAACCAATGAAATATCAAATGCATTTAGCTTGTTCTGCTCCTTCAAATAAAGGGCAAGCGTTGGTGAAAGTGCACCTGCCAGACTATGTCCACAAAATACGATTGCGCTTTTCCGGTCGGGATTCAAACTCGCAATAAAGGCCTCAAGTGTGGTATCAGGAGATGCTGCATTGGAGGGACTAATGAGTCCGAGCACTATTTTAATACCTGTTGCAGTTCCATTGGAGATATAGGGATCAGTTCCATTATAAGCCGATGGCGAAAACTGTGCCGGATTGTAATTTTTCCAGTTTACCACTTGATCTACCGAAAAATCCTCGGTTTCCCAGTCGTAAAGCGAAGCCGGATTAGTTGCTGCTATGGCTACTACGTAAGTTGGCAAAGTCGGGCCACCTGGGTAAGCAACCGCATCGCAATGCGCAACAAATAAGGCATTATCAGCAACACCAGTAGGTTTTCCATTTTGATCCGTCTCCTCAATGAGTGCGGGTCCCCATACCAATTTCCAGTCGCCAAGTGTCGAAGTCACCGATTTATCGGCTACAGAAGGTTTGGTTTGCCCCATTACCTCAACAGGCGGAACACCATTTAAGTAAAAAGATAATTCATACTGCAATTGCAGCTGTAAATCGGTACCGGTACCGTGGTAGCCCCCGGCCCGGTTAGCGATGCACGCAAGTCCAAAGACCTGTTGATAAGCATCAAGAGATGGATTTTCCATGAATTTGAGAATTTATAAATTGAAAATGTAAATATTACCACTCACTACACAAACTAAAGCTTTTGCAACTGGCATAAAGGACATCTATCTGCGATCTGGATCAGCACTAAATATGATGAAAAGCTTTTGCGAATAAGTAAATCTATAATTTTAAGGAGTATTTAAAAATGATTAATCATACATAAATTAAAAATACTTAAATGTAAGTATGTAATTTTAAAACTACAATCAATATACTATTCATCTTAACCATTTAAAATCTTGTCAAACCGGAATTATTTACTTAGCCAGGTATCAGCAAGTTATAAGCTATGGAATATATATGCAGAAAAACGAAAGAAGTACATTCAAACCAACCATTTCCAACTAACTTAAGTATTACCCGCGAGAAGGATAATATCAAAAAACTTCGCAACAAAATGAGGTCTACGCAAACATTCACCTTTTAAAGGCGGTTTTGGTAGATATGGAACAGGATCAAAACATAAAAGCAAACATCAGAACCGTAGTTGTTACCGGCGCATCCAGCGGTGCAGGGCGGGCCATCGCCCTGGCTTTTGCGGCAAATGGCGATCGGGTGGTGATTGCTGCGAGGAATATCGATGCGTTAAAAGACCTCGCTGTTGAATGTGAAAATGCTGGTAGTGCGACAGAATGCGTCGCCTGCGATACCGCTGATTATCACCAGGTGCTCAACCTGGCGGCAACAGCAGTAAAGATCGGTACAGGTATTGATGTATGGATTAATAATGCAGGTGTACTTGCTATTGGCAGTTTCGACCAGACACCCATGGAGGTCAGTGAGCAGGTAATCAAAACCAATCTTTTAGGTTATATGCATGGTGCCCACGCTGTTATGCCCTATTTTAAAAAACAGGGATTCGGAATCCTGATCAACAATATCTCCATCGGCGGGTTCCTGCCTGTACCTTTTGGTGCGGGTTATTCTGCAGCTAAGTTCGGGCTTCGCGGCTTTTCCGCATCATTAAAATCTGAACTGAGGGAATATCCAAATATCCATGTCTGTGATGCCTTTCCCGGCTTTCTTGATACGCCCGGCATACAGCATGCGGCCAATTATACCGGCAAAGTGCTCAAACCCGGCCCGGTAGTTTATGAACCTAACCGCCTGGCCAATGAGGTATTCAAACTTTCGCTCAATCCCAGATCTGAAAAAATGGTGGGCAGTTTCTCCATTTTGATGCGCTTATCCCGTAACCTGTTCCCAAGCCTGACCACTGCCATAGCCGGAAGCGTAATCCGTACCTACCTTAAACATGCCAAAACCATTGCCCCAACAAATGGTAATATTTTCAGTCCGGTAGCCTATGGTAATTCGGTACATGGGGGATGGGGAATCCCCGGAAAACCAAAAGCGCACCGTAAGTATGTGGCTCTGGGGGCTGGGCTATTACTCGGTGCATTACTCATCAAAAGGAAATGGTAAATGGAGAACAAAATTGTTTTTTTTGGCGATAGCCTGGTGGCAGGATACGGTCTTAAAGACCCTTTCTCTGAATCCATCCCAGCCCTCATCAATGCAAAACTAAAAGAGCTCGGACTAAAATACACTGTAATTAACGCAGGCCTAAGCGGTGATACTACGGCTTCTGCCCTATCCAGACTTGGCCAGGTCCTGAATGAAAACCCAGCGATTTTTGTACTTGAACTTGGCGCCAATGACTTTCTGCGCGGCATTAGTTCTGTGCTGATCCGATCCAACCTGCAGCTCATCATCAACAAAGTTAAAACTAGCTGTCCGTCGGCATCCATACTCTTGTTGGGCATCGAATTACCAGGCTGGGCAACCAGCTGGCATCAAAGTGATTATGCTAGTTTATTTCCGGCACTGGCTGAAAAAAACGGCCTTTCGCTGGTACCGTCATTTTTAAAAAATGTAGCAGGCATACGGGCATTGAATATGTACGATGGTGTTCACCCGCTTAAAGAAGGATACGAGATCGCGGCGGAAAATATCTGGCCGGAATTGTACAGAATTATTCAGGAGCGTGGCAGCCTCACTGACTTATTGTAAACCGTAGTCACCTCATGATCGCTTCCAACATACAAGACTTCGGACAGATGGATGTTATATTTCCGTCTTAGCGAGACGCCAGGACCAGTTAAGGTTTATATAGGCCTGCTCAAAGCACGCGATTTGTTAATGGCTGCAATAACTTTATTTATCTTTCTACATACTTATGTAGCCTGGCTATTTTTCATTTAGGAATCAGCAAAACCTATTCGGGGGGAATTTAATTATTTTTGGATATAATTATCCAACCAGTTGAATGGTAAATACGGTAATCGGCCTGACCGTTTTCAAAGAAAAATCGAAACCGTGGTTGAGCAGTATTTCTCTAACCAGGGTTAGCCCAATCCCTTGTCCATCTTTTTTCGTACTGAAAAATGGACTAAAAAGTTGCTGCATTTTCCTCAGAAATACCTATCCCATTGTCGTAAATATTGAGCTGGTGTTTAGCAGAATTTAGTTCTATTTGGATAACGCCGTTATTTTCTATCGCTTGAATTGAATTTTTAAGAATGTTTATCAGGGCCTGTTCCATTTGTTCAACATCGGCGACAATAAAATATGATGAGGTTGGTAAGTCCAGTTCAAACCTGATTTCTTTTTCGTTTGCAGCGAAATACATTAATGCTGATACCGATTTGAGGAGTTCTACCAGATCTGTTTTCTTTCTGTTCGCTGCCGGAAGTTTAACCAGATCGGCAAAATTCCGCATAAATACATTTAAATTCTGATTACGCTCAACAGCAATTTTCATGGCATTTTTTAATAGCTGCTCTTCCTCTTCCAACCATAAATTATCTTGCGCCAATGCCGTATTAATAATTGAATTTACGGGACCAACTGTATTGTTCACCTCATGCGCCATCATCCTGATCACCTTACTGTAAACACTTTTTTCGGCTGCAAAAATTTCTGCCGTTACTTCCTCCATCATGATAAAAATCCGCTCAAAACCCCTGTCCATAAATCTCGACTTTTGAATTTTGTAGGTATGCAATCCATCTGTACGGAGCATTTTTGATGTTCCGGTTTTCATACCTTGGATCTGATTTTCGAGCATATCAGGATTCGCTTTTGTAATTTCCAACGCTTTTGGATTAATCTGCTTTAACTGCCCATCATAGTCAAGAATAATAATTCCCGTTGGGGAAGTCTGAATGAGCTTTTCGAGAAAAAAATGCTGTTCTTCCTGCTTTGTTCGCTCAGTTCTCAATTCGTCAATCATGCGGTTATAGACATCCACAAGCTCATCTACCTCTTTTTTTCCGGTCAATAAAAATTTAACATTAAAATCCCGGTCCTTTATGGCTGCAATGCCTTGTTTTAAATAGGTAAGCGGACTGACTAGCTGCTTATAAAGGCTGATTGATATAACAACAGAAACCAGTACAAATGCCTCTGCCAGCATAAATACGAGTTTGTTTTTCTCAAAAATGAAATAGCTCATCACCAGGCAGATGAGGTGAAGAATAACGATAAACAGAATATACTTAGTCTTCAGTTTCATGAAATGGAATTTGATATTTTTCCAAACGGCGATAAAGGGCATTCCTGGTAATCCCCAATGATGCCGCGGCTTTTGTAATTCTGTTTTTATGGAAATTCATGGCCTGCTTAACCATTTCTGCCTCCATCTGATCTAAAGTCATGGTACCTACTCCGGGCAATCTGACTTTATCGCTTTTTAATGGTGACAAATTTAACTGTGATTGAAAATCATCAATCGTTAATTCATTTGTACTGCTAATCAGTACCGTTCGCTCAACCAGGTTTTTAAGCTGGCGGATGTTACCGGGCAAAGGCAGTTGCTGTAACCAGCGTAAGACACCGGGTGCTATTGATAACGCTTCCCTACCGTAAATTTCTTTCAGATTATTGATAAAGAAGTTAACCAGTAAAGGAATATCAGATGGTCTTTCCCTTAACGCAGGTAGATGAATAGTGATCAGGTTAATACGGTACAACAAATCCTCCCTGAACAAGCCTGACGCTACCCTTTCGTTTAAATTTTTGTTTGTTGCACAAACTACCCTGGCATCAACTGTTTTAGTTCGGCTGCTGCCTAAAACTTCATACGTACGGTCTTGTAAAACCCTTAATAACTTCACCTGACCTGCTGCTTCCAGATCGCCTATCTCATCCAGGAAAATGGTTCCTTTATTCGCCATTTCAAACCTGCCCGTCCTATCGAAACGGGCATCAGTAAAAGCTCCGCGAACATGGCCAAACATTTCGCTCTCAAATAACGAAGATGAAATTCCGCCCAGGTTAACTTTTACAAAAGGCTTGCCCGAGCGGTTGCTGTTTTCGTGAATGGCCTCTGCTATCAGCTCCTTACCCGTTCCGCTTTCGCCTGTAATCAATATTGATGCATTGGTTGAAGCTACGCGACCAATGGTTTCCAGAATATTCAGCAAGATTGGGTCTTCACCTATGATCTGTTTAAAATTATATTTCTTATCCAGTTCCTTTCTGCTTCGGGAGCGCGGTTTTTTACCATTAATTTCTAATAAGGTAGCTACCGACTGCAGCAGGTGTTCGTTATTCCATGGTTTATTAATAAAATCGTTTGCGCCGAATTTCATCCCCTGCACAGCAAGTTCTATACTTGCCCAGCCGGTAATTAAGATAATCGGAACACCAGCATCAACAGTTCTGATTTTTTTCAGCAAACTCATGCCTTCTTCTCCCGAGGTATCAATAGAAAAATTTAAATCCAGTACCACAAGTGCAGGCTTTTGGGTTTTTACCACCTCAAAAGCCTGCACAGCGTTATCAACAGGAATAACCTCGTAGCCCGCCCCTTTTAAGAGAAGTGAAATGGAAGTTCTAACGGCAATATCATCATCAACTACTAAAATCATATACGAAGTTAACCATTTAGTCTTCATGCAGTGCAACGGCCGGATGAATTGCAGCAGCTTGCCTGCCCGGATATAAGGAGCATGCGATAACCAATGTATAAATAAATAAAACAGAGAGTAAAATGGCAATAATGTAAACGCCAGATGCAATATCAAACACGTTTAACAGCGGAAACTGAACAGCAAAGAAACAGCCGATCAGAACAGATATTGTAGCTAAGATTAACGATTCGAGTACCATTTGAGTTGACACGGAAACGCCGCTTGCACCAATTGCCCGCCTCAGGCCAATTTCGCCTTTGCGTTTATTAATGTTATACCATAACACGCCGAAAAGACCAAGGGCAACATTAATAATCAGGAAACCCGCAACGATGATGAACAATAACATCGGGATAATGGTTTCCTTGTTTTTGGCATTGCGCATTTCATCAACATGCTGAATTTCGACTGCACTGCGCATCGTTGTGGCCATAAACTTATATAGCTTGCTTTCAAAACTGGCACCGGCAGTTTCCCGTACCTTTATTAAAAGGGTACTCGCCCACTTCAAATTTGTTGTATCCAACTGACTAAACATAACATTGTTTGCAGGCAAGAAATCACCATTTGCCTTAAAATCGTTAACAACACCTATGATTTTGAATTTATTTTTATCATCAAAATCGCCAATCAGCTTTCCAGCAGCCTTTGCGGTTCCGAACAGCTCTCTGCTAAAGGTTTCGTTAATAACAATTCCTTTATTTTTGCTGATCAGGTCTTCCGGAGTAAACCATCTCCCGTCAACGAGTTTAACACTCCAAACTTTTTGATAATCATTTCCCACATTAAAATCGCTAATGTTATTGAATTTCTTTCCTCCTTGCGTTAATCCGGTACTTATAAAACTGGATGAATAGGGATAATTTGAGCTAGAAAAACTTACCGCTTCAATTTCAGGCATTGCTTGCAGTGCTTTGTTCAGATTGGTATAAAAAATACCAAGCGAATCAGCATTTTTCGATAACCGGTCACCATTATAGCTAACTGACCAAACCCTATTATAATCAAAGCCAAGTGGCTTGATGTAATTCTTATAGTAATAAGTTAAATAAGAAAAAACAGCAAACACAACTAGAAAGGAAATCAGAATTTCAGACAGAAAAAGGAAGTTTTGTCTCCTTTTGTTCCATATTAATTTAAACAGATGTTTATACATATATTTTATTTTGAGGCATTAAGCCTTTAATGCTTTAACAATATTTAATTTCGACATTCTCCATGCCGGGTATACGCCTGAGATCAATCCAAAGCAAAAACAGGTAATCATACTAAAAAATAATACCGTTAAATTCATGGTGAGATTAAAGCTTGATATGTAATCTGATTCGTTGATGAGGTAAATGACCAGCAGGGATAAAAAGACCCCTATAATGCCTCCAATAAAAGTGAGAATCAGGTTCTCTACAATAAACTGGTAAACCAGTGTTTTTGATGAAGCTCCAAAAGCCTTGCGTACGCCAATTTCTGATGAGCGCTCCATGATCCGGGTAATATTGATATTCACTAAATTCATGGTTGGCAGCAATAAAAACAGGAGTACAAAAATTCCGCCTACGGTGATTACTTTTGTGATCCCGTTACTGGTCGAATCTCCTGCTATTCTACGGGCAACACTGGTTTTAAATCCATCTGCATTGCAATAAATCTTATTAAAATCTGGCGGGATTGGCAGTTTATCAACCATTTGGGTAAACTCCTTTTTCATCCTGGGCACATCAGTTTCTGTACGGCCTAAAAGCACGGCATTATATGACCCCATTAATCTTGTATCTTTAATATCTTTTGCAAGCGTATAAGGCAGATACATATCGCCGGCAAAATTGCGTACAGCACCTGAAACATTATCAACCACTCCAATTACCCGGTAGTTAATGTTATCTGCAGAAATGTATTGGCCAATTACCGATTTTTGATCACCGAAATAAGCTTCTTTTGTTTTTTTAGAAATCACGGCAACACGTTCTGCACTTTTAATTTCCCTTTCACCATAAGGTTTACCTTCCAAAAACCGGTACGATAAAACATTCCAGTAATCTGCATTGGTGTATTTGTAACCTATTACCAGCTTTTTATTGTTCAAATAAGCATTAGACGATCTCTGATCCGATGAAATAGCCATTTTATAAACCGTTTTCAACCTCGAAACATAATGTTCAAAGAAATAAAACGACAGGTTGCTCATATTCACCCAACCTTCCTTGGTATTTTTTATTTCTATACGTTCAACATAAAGCGAACGATGTTGATTGTAATCAGGATATCCCGGATTAAACATTTTATCTGCAAGTGCAGTGGCTACCATTAAGATGGTTAGTGTAAGGCTGATGCCAAATAAGCTGATGAAAGTGAAAAATTTCCTTCTTTTTAAAACAGCTATAGCAATTTTGAAATAATTTTTTAACATAGCTGAAATTATTGAACCTGTGAACCATCAAAAAGACGAACCAATCTGTGTGTTTTTTGCGCCATGCTTTCGTCATGTGTAACCATCACGATTGTTGTACCTTCATTTTTGTTCAGATTGATGAGGATATTCATGATCTCATTTCCCATCGCGCTATCAAGGTTTCCTGTTGGCTCATCCGCAAGGATAATCTGAGGGCGGCCAACAATAGCCCTGGCAATGGCAACACGCTGACGTTGCCCGCCCGAAAGCTGCGTAGGGAAATGTTTTAAACGGTTGCTGAGGCCAACTTTTTCCAGTGCTTCAGTAGCCAGGGCCTTTCTTTCCTTAGCAGATGAATCGCGGTACAATAAAGGTAGTTCTACATTATCCAACACCTGCAGATCATTGATCAGGTGGTAACTCTGAAAAATAAATCCAAGCTTCTCATTTCTGAAATGGGCCAGTTTTTTATCAGAAAAACTGCGAATGTCCTGGTCATCTATTTTGATATCTCCCTTCGATGGCTCATCTAGCAAGCCCATAATGTTCAGCAAAGTACTTTTTCCGCAGCCCGATGGCCCCATAATAGAAAGAAATTCTCCCTTTGCAATGTCGAGGTTAATACCGTTTATTGCTAGGGTTTCCACAGTAGCCGTCCGGTAAACTTTTTCAATATTTTTTAAGCGTATCATCATGTATAATTAGTAATTAAGATTTATTAATAAGTTATTTTAATGTTTTTTTCAAAATCGTAAAGAGAAAGATAGCGAAGCTGATAATAAGCACCCCAAAAATCGCGGAGCGAAGAAACGTAATCGCGTTTCGCCGCATCATTTTCCTGGAAAGCAATACTTAAATCGGTAATGCTCAGGTTGCCTAAAACATAGCGTTCGCTGGCTATCTTATATTTTTCTGCGGCAATTTTTGCAGCCGTATCTGTAAGCTTGGTCTGTTCTTTCATCATATTAAAAAGCGTTACCTGCGTTACGATCTGCTGTTTAAAAGTTTGCTTATCCTGCTCAACAGCATAAGTTACCAGTTGCTCATTTGCTTGTGCTGTTTTTGTTCTTGATTTAGACCTGCCCCAATCCATAACCGGAATAGACAACTGTAGTTCAACGGTTTGCTGATTTTTCGGATTCCGGTAAACATCAAAAGCACTCAAGCCGGCATTGGAGAAACCCAGATTTGCCCTTAATGTAGCCTTAAGGCCATTTTCCCCCTTTGCTTTGGCCACGTCTCTTCTGGCTTCTGCCAACCGGCGGGCAAAACCAATCGCATCCGAACGGTTTGCAAAGGCTTCGGCCAAAACTTTTTCAGTAGCCACAGTCATTTGAGCAACGGCCTGCGGCATATCCAATTTTATCCTGTCGTCGCCCTCAATGCCCGTGTAACTGCGAAGGTTCAGTGTGGCCACCTCTACATCTCTCTTAGCCGTTCCAACGGCTTTTTGGGCATTAAGTACCTCCAGCTGAAGTTGGAGAATCTCATTTTTTGAAATCTTGCCCAATTCAAATTTAGTATTGGCAATACTCAGGATCCTTTTGGTGTTCGCATAATTTAATTCAGCAATATCGAGGTTAACCTGCGCCAGCAGTAAATCGAAAAAATATTCGGTAACGGTAATTGATATTTTCTCCTGTGTTTCTATAAAAACCTGTTTACTCTCACTGTATTTTAAAGGTTCAATTTTCTTGTCCCATTTTAAACTGTTAAACTGTAATAGCGGTTGTGTGTAACCAACTCCGTAAGGAATACCATTATAAAGCACACTTTTTCTGTCAAAATCATCAAACCGCTGCAGTTGGGTAGTTCCATAAATGGTGCCGCCAGTTGCGGCAATACTTTGACTAAAATTTAGTGTCAGTGAGGAATTATCATAATGTACGGGCTGGAAAAGAATGCTTCCGTTGGGTTGCTGTACCTGGGTATAAGTTTTGGTATAGCCGGGTAAAATACCCTCTAAAGCCAACTGTGGCTGGTAATTTGATTTGAAAGTACGCCACTCCCAGTATTTCGTCTCTTTAACCGTTGCTGCCTGTTTGGCCGCAATAGAATTGGCCCTGGCCATTTCAACTACCTGCAGCAGGTTAAGCTTAAGCGTATCGGTAACCGCGAATACTGCATGTATTGAGCTAAATAAAATAGCTAATCCAATAAGTACAATTTTCTTCATCATCTTAACGGCTTATTGTTACTTTTTCCGAGTTTTTGAAATCAGCCATATCCGAAGTAATGATTTCGTCTCCTGCTTTTAACCCACTTAAAATTTCAACATAATCAAAGTTGCTTAAACCTGTTTTCACCGTGCGCTTCTCGGCTATACCGTTTTTCAATACAAAGATCTCCTGTAAATTTGAACCGTTAAAAGCTGGCCCGTTCGCCACCCTTAAAACACCATTTCGGGTATCAGTAACCAAAAAAACATCAACTTTTTGATTGGGCCTTAATACTTTACTGTCTTTTTGATTCAACTGGATATCAAACGATACGGTGGCATTGGTTACTGCCGGTGAGATATTTACAACTGAACCTCTTAGTTGCGTATCACCAATTCTGATGATAGCAGCCATGTTATTGTGGATTTTATCCAGTAGATTATCAGACATGCTACCTGCAACTTTAAAGCCGCTTAAATCGGCTATACGTACCAAGGCATCGCCTTCGTGTACACTGGAGCCGATATTTTTATTTATCCAGGTAATTACCCCGGGCCTGGTTGCCGTTACATCGGCCAGATCAAGTTTCCGTTTCAATGCATCCAAATCATTTTTTTGAATGGCCAGTGCAATTTCAGCCTCCCTGATTTCGATTTTCATGGTTTGCTGCTTACTTTTAATTTCATTTTCGAGCTGTAGCTTCTCCAGTTCGGCCACCTTCAGATCGAGCTCGGCCCGCTCCACATCCTCTTTGGTTCCCCCACCGGCTTTAAGTAATCGTTTCGCCGATGAAACAGCATCTTTAAGGTTACTGATCCGCAACTGTTTTATGGCGTTGCTTGATTTAACATCAAAAAAACTTTTTTCTAAATCAAGCTTTAGCTTACTAATTTCATTTTGTTTGGACTCCATCTGAAATTGCAGCTTTCCATAATCGGTTTGGCTTACTGATTTATCCAGCAATAGAATAGATTGCCCTTTATTCACTTTTTTTCCGGCATCCATCAAAACATTTTTTATCGATGCACTTATAGGGCTGGTTAACACTTCTTCGAATTCAGGTAGCACCTCACCGGTGGCATTAATCGTATTTTCGATTATTCCGGTCTCCACTTTTGCCGTCGTGATATTGGCTTCCGTAAGTGCAGCTTTAAAATAAAACCGTACAAACCAGATACTGGCTACCAGCAAAATAAGGATGATAGAAACCAGCAAGTAATTTTTTTTCTTGTTTTTAGCTAAAACTTCTTCTTCAATGAGTTTGTCCATTTAAACATTTTTTGGAAAAGCTTTTACAAGCGGAATGCCAATATTAAAACATTAATAATCAAATATTTATAATTTTATATAAATATAAAAATGCCCGATATCGAACGTTTTGCCTGTTATCGAACGGATAAGGGCTGTGTACTGATGATGATAGAAATACAATTTTTTCTGAAGGTTATGATCTGCCTGACCAAACAGCTAACCGATAATAATAAGCTTACAGTTGGGTAACTGTTATTGTTGGGTGATATTGATGGAAACGATTATAAAACCCTAAAACCGGAATGCGAAGAGAAATCTCTTAAGAGCAGAGGCAAAATTAGCGGAAATCACGAAAAAGAAATATATGATAGCACAGTATAGCCAGTTCTAAATGATGCGATTTTCACATTAACCCGATTATTTCCAATTTTCAACAAATCGGCCATTAATGATAAGCTGGGACTGATTGGTTCGGCATTCCCAAAAATTCAATTTTCAAAGCCGACAACATCGAATCGCGTTAACGAGGGAAACATCCCAACGTTTATATTTGACAATCAATAAACTATAAAGTAAAAAACTACAAAACCTCCTAACCAATTACGGATTAATGGCAGTGGTAATTCTAACTATTTTGTGAACGAATTTATTTAAACAGGCCATTTTTCAAACTCCCAAAAAAATTAGGGCTGCCCCATCAAGAGCAACCCATTATCTTAAAACTTTAATATGCTTAAAAATTTTCCATCAGCAATTATTCCAGTGAAAACATTTCCCAGCCAGAAATAGTAGCCCTGTTGCATTTCATTGCCGATTGGCCGTTTTCTGAAGAAATGTATTTACCATTATTCCCTTTAAGGGAGATTTTTCCATTTGCGTTTACCACCCAGTCAAATTTTTCCCAATCGCTAATGCTTGTGCGGGTGCAGGTGATCCCGGTTGTAGCGCCATTTTCTGAAGATACATATTTGTTCATGCTTTTCAGGGCGATTTTTCCTCCACCAGCATCAACAATGGTAAAGCTTTCCCAGTCAGAGGCACTCGCCCGGTTGCACCTCATGGCTACTTCACCGTTTTCGCCGGAAACAAACATGTTATTAGAACCTTTTAGTTTAACCGTCTGACCAATGGGAGGTTCGGACTGTATTTGCAAATTGCCCAATTCCAGCCAACCGTTTGTAAAAGTTCCGGTTACGGCAAGCGCAATACCAGGCTTGTTGGCATTCGTTTTATCGATGATGGCCACCCCCCATTTATAATTGCCAGCCGGCAAATTAATTGCGGTTGTGGTAAAATTGTAACTCATAGGGTTATCTTTCAGCCACTTAGAAGGTTCACCATTTTCATCTATAAAAAGTTTTTTAACCACACCAGCGGTATCCAGAATGGCAAAAGCCACTTTATATTTATAATTCCACTGTGGAATGTTGTTGGGGCAGTAACCCCAACCCATATTTCTCCAGCGATGGCCTATTGTAGCGGTGGCCCCGTTGGCAATTTCATTTGGTAAAGATACCTGATCAGGATACAGCCGGTAGCCTCCTTCAGCATTAAAGCGCTGTACCAACGGAAAACTGGTTTGAAACCAGGAAGCCACTTCGCCAACCCTAAAATCCATCATATTTACAGCCGCTTCTGCCGATCTTTCAAATTCAGCCTTTCTTACATCTTCAGGATGCCCTTCGCGATATTGGCCGCTTGAATCGATCCAATAGCGGTGTGTGCCGGTCACAATCCATCCCCCCTCCATAATAATCGGTCGTTTATGTTTCCAGGTGGCTGCAAAGTTTTTCTCCCAGCTTTGGTAATAATCAGTCATGGCAAAAGCATCATGCCGCAGGCTATACCCTTGATTTATCGCTTTCACCAGTAACTGGTTGCTATTCGGGTTGGCTGCACCCCAGCTCGTAGGATGGCCTATTAACCGGTGGTAATTGATCACCAGCGGTACTTTGGTGAAGGTTCTGTTGTAGAGTGCCATGATCCAGTCCAGTACCTCTTCCTTTACGGTTTCTGTTTGTGCGGCTGTTAATACTCCTGGAGCGGCATACACGGTATTATGGGCTTCGCCCCATTTACCTAAACCATAGGCATCAATAAAAGAGGTGCGAACCGGATCGTTAAAGTCTTTGGCAAGCTCCTCAATAAATGTGGCGTAATATTGCCTGAAAATCGGATCTTGGGGAAAGGGCGTTTTCTGTGCTGGTACTGCAGGATTTGATAACCAATATTGAGCACCCGCCGTGAATACAAAGGCAGGGGTATTTTCTCCCTGGTCGCGCCCGTCTACCACAATCCGGAATGCAATGGGCAAACCTCTGGTTTTAACACCGTTAATGAGTTTACCGATCTGCGAGTTGGGGTCTCTCCAGGCATAAACGCCCGGACTTGGATTAAGTGATCGCCAGCTGGTCCGGATGTAACAGGCTGAGGCATAATCTATCGCCTTTACATTGGCACCCAGTTCTGGCACGAAAAACTGACTGTCCCAGTACGTTTCGGTGGCATCTCGTTTGCCATACATTACCCATCCATTTAATGGATTCCGTAACACCGAAGTACTATTATAAACCGGGTTAATCAGCACATTATTGGCAATAACAGCCAATTTTTGTGGTCCCTTATCAAAAGTTTGTGAAAGGTTTTCTTCCACCATTTTGGAACAGGAAAGCGAATGCAGCCCCAGAAGAGCAAGCAGCGTTACCTTTCCTGTCCACCCAAAAATGAGTTTTTTCATAGTAATAAATATTAAATTTTAGATTAGAGGTTTTGCTATTAATTCGGTACCTATTTTGAACCTGAGACTAAATTTTCTTTACACTAAACTTTTTTTCTCTGTAGGAATTGAGGACAAATGCCAATCCTTTATAAAAAGGAAGTTAAGCGTAAACCTTATCGATTAAAATGGTAATTGGCAAAGCGGATAAAATTTGTCCAATCATAAACATTGAGGTCGTGTTTTCCTTCCCTGAAATGGTAACCTATAGCCGAATGGATAATGGGTCTGTTCACATCGGGCATATTGTTAGAAAGCGTCACTTTCCTGCCATATAAATCGTAAACAGGTTTGGCATGTACCAATGATAAATAAGAACCATAAGGGTCTGCCCAGCGATCCTCCGTAGCGTTCGTAGTATACACTGGCCTCGGTGCAATCAAACCGATGAGCATGTGCTGATCTACAGGTAAGCTGTTTACATCATTGCTATATTTTTTGTAATTGTTGTTGAACCAGTAACCAAACTGTTTATTGATCAGGCTGATGGTTTCTCCATATTTACGCCTGGCCAGCGCTGCACCGGTACTTCCTGAGCAACTGCTAAACACCATGGCGAAGCGTTGATCCTGGGCTGC
Source organism: Pedobacter suwonensis (assembly GCF_007833675.1). Taxonomy (NCBI): domain Bacteria; kingdom Pseudomonadati; phylum Bacteroidota; class Sphingobacteriia; order Sphingobacteriales; family Sphingobacteriaceae; genus Pedobacter; species Pedobacter suwonensis. The sequence continues at coordinate 816,585 of NZ_CP031708.1, forward strand.
AGACCATAAGGCGGTTTTACCACCCCTTGAATGCCCTACCAGCGCAACCTTGTTAAAGTCGATATCTTTATCCGTTTTAAAGTAATCCATTACCCTGCTTGCTGCCCAGGCCCACACGCCAATGGCTTTCATGCCATTATCTTTTTCCAGCTCTGCAGGAAACAACTGTTTTAATACACCGTTCTGATAACTATCCTTCCGATCAGGCGCTACATCTGAATGATGGAAAGCCGCTATGGCGTAACCGCTGTCTATGACCATTTCGGCTGGCCAGAAAGTACTCTTTTCAATCCTCGCCGGATCTGTATTCCTGCTACTGCGGTTGTTAATCAGTAAAAACACCGGAGCAGGTTTTATCCGCTTATTGGGAATAAAGAGTATAACAGGAAACGATACTGAACGACCATCATTCCACGCTGTAATTGTTATTTCTTTCAAATGGGCTTTTCCATCCATAGCATCAGCTTTTTCATTGGCCACCACAAATTTCAAACTATCAAAACCGTCTGGTGTTTTTCCGTAAATGTGTTCTTCAAACAGGGCTAAAAGTTCTGGTCTGCGCTGCTTTTCCCACATGGCGACGTTTTTAATCTTTTTGCCCTTTGCGGTAACCAGTATATCAGGTAAAGTATAGGCTGGAACTGTACTTTCGTCATAGTTAACGATTTCTCCCATAAACCGATCTGTTTTCTGCGCATACACTCCAGCCGATAAAAACACCGGAGCAATAAAGCAGCCCAATGCTTTTTTCATCCAATTATTGATGCGCCAATTGCCTTGATTAGCCGGAAATTTGATTCTGTTCAACATCATCAATACCCTGGGTTTTGAATAAGTTTACTGGCCTTATTAATTTCAGATTGCTGAAAAGGATACCAATAATTTTTACTGGTAAAGGTTCTGTTTTCAATTACAAATGGGTTATAGGTTAACGCAGTGCCTACCTTGGTAATTTTCATTCCCCTAACCGGTCCGTTAAAATTACTTTCCCCATCCTTCCACCGGCGCACATCAAAAAACCGTTGTTCTTCAAAACATAATTCCACTCTCCGTTCATTTTTAATCCTGTCGCGCATTTGCGATTGTGTTAACCCGGCAAGTGCAGGCATTCCGGCACGGTTACGTACCGCATTTATCGCATTGTAAACCTCCGCATTCGGACCTCCAAATTCGTTCAGCGCTTCTGCATAGATCAGTAAAATTTCTGCATAACGAAACAATACCCAGGGCCTTCTTACGCTCGTTGTACCCGTAATGTTGTAAGTAGCGTTACCACTTAAAAATTTGCGCAGGTAATAACCAGATTTTGTACTGTTTACATTAGAAGGAACGTTATCACGTCCACCTTCATAAGTCTCTACGGCTCGTGTTAAGCTTCCTGTTTTAAAATTTGCGCCATTAACTACAATAAACTGGTTTAAACGCGGATCTCTGTTTGCATAAGGATTTTGTGGATCATAGCCTGATGTAGGGTCGGTTATGGTTTTGCCATTGGTCATTTCAAAAGCATCAACTAAATTCTGGGTAGGGTTTGTTCTGCCCAACCCACCGGTAAAGCTAATGGGTGCATTATTGGCTTCAATGGCATTCGTATTGCTTGCTGGCGTAGCGAAGATCACCTCGTTATTATAAGAGGTTGCTGTATTGGTGTAATCCCATAAGTTTGGAAATGAAGCCGTACTTAACAGGCTGTGTTTATTTAAGTCGATTAAATCCTTTGCTGCATTGGCCGCATTCTGCCAGCGTTGCAGATCATTGCCGGTGTTGTATAAAGGGCTTGCATAAACCAGCAGGGTTTTGGCTTTCAGCGCCATTCCCGCAGCTTTTGTGGCACGTCCGTAATTGGCCGCATCCCAATCTTTTGTGGAGGCTGCCGGAATCTGGCTGATAGCTGAGTCGCAATCCTTAACAATCTGTCTGACTACATCATCAACTGAATTGCGTGGAATATTCAGGTCTTCTACCGGTGAAAAGGACCGGGTGGCAAGAACAATGCCCCCATATCTTTTAAACAACTCATAATGTAATAAGCCCCTCAGAAAAAAAGCTTCTCCCCTTAGTCCGCGAAGATCGCTTGCGGGAAAAATCACTGCTGTGGGCGATCGCTCCAGGAAAGTATTGACTACCCATAAACCGTTATAAAGATTGGTATATTGCTCATCAAAAGTCCTTAAACTGCTCCAGTTACCATTATTAAAAATGTTTACATTGCTGTTTAAGTTTGAGTTAACTGCTTCATCACTTCCGCTGGCCATTAAGGCTCCTGAGCCATCAACATTGTATCGGGCAAGCATGTAATTATAACCGTTGTTTAAATACTCCCGCACACGTCTGTCGGTATTCCAGATCGCGTCTTCATTAACAGGCCCCTCACTGTACGAGGGTTCAAAAAATTCATCCTTGCAGGCAGTAAAGCTCATTAGCAAAACCGCCAGTACCATTTGCATTACATATATTTTCTTTTTCATACTCATTTTGAGTTAAAATTTAACAGTTAAGCCTACCGCAAAGGTTTTTACGTAAGGGTAAGACGAAAAACGACCTGCATTGGGGGTTTCGGGATCAATACCCAGTTCTCCGAGTTTGGAAATTGAGAAAATATTATTACCACTTACAAAGATCCTCGCGCCTTTAAAACGTAAGCGCTGGTTAAGGCTTTGTGGCGTACTGTATCCAATTTCAGCAGACCTGAGTTTTAAAAAATTCCCTGAATACAACCAAAAGGTGGAGTTGGCCGTGTTGTTCCCATTGTCTGATATTGCGATACGGGGATATTTTGCCGTGGCCGCTGTGGCCGGAGTCCAGCTATCTAAACTGAGCTGATTCAAGCCATTCGGACCTGCATATACAATGTCAGAGACATCCACAGTTCTGCCAGCAACGCCCTGGAACTGTGCGCCTAAATCAAACTGTTTATATCGGATATTAAAACCGAAGCCATAATATATTTTCGGAATATCGGTATAGTCGCTGGAAATGGCATCGTTGGCATCGATGACGTTATCATTGTTCACATCCCTGTATTTCAAATCGCCGGGCACCACAAGGCTCGAAAGGGTTTGCTTCGGACTGGTATTAATCTCTGCCTGGCTCTGAAAAATACCTTCAGCGATGTAATAATTTCCGCCATTCACATACCGGCCTATAGTAGACTGGTTAGGGAGTACGTTTTCCGTTCTTTCCAAAATGATATTTTTAGCATAGGTAAAGTTGGCGTTGGTACTGATTTGCACTTCACCAATTTTTTTATGGAAAGTTCCGCTGGCATCGAATCCTTTACTGCTTACCTTGCCTGAATTTACCTGCGCAATAGCTATCCCAAGGATCCCAGGTAAGTTTGCAGGACCAAGGATATCCGTTCGTTTTTCATCAAAATAATCAACAGAGAAGGAAAGTGCGCCTTTAAAAAAATCTACGTCTGTACCCAGGTTCAAGCGGTCAATTTTTTCCCAGGTGGTTAAGGGGTTACCTGCAGGGCTTACCAGCCTGGCCGTGGTTGACGTAGAAAAAGTAGACCCCAGAAATGGCCCTGCATCTCTGGTAAAGAGCGTACGGTATGGCAGTCTGACCACATTGCCATTGGCATCATAAGTTGGGCCGATATTACCCGAGCGACCATAAGATCCGCGCAGTTTCAGGTAACTGATTACGGAAGCATCTTTCATGAAATCTTCTTTGGATATTAACCAGCCGGCTGATACTGCCGGAAAAAAGCCAAAACGTCTTCCAGGCGCATAGTTTTCAGATCCGGAGTAACTTCCTGTAAATCCCAACTGGTAACGTTGCTTAAAACTGTAATCTGCCCGCCCTACAATCATCCGTGAACGGTAATCCAAACGGTCTACCGCAGCGCTTACATATTGTTGCGCCCTTACATTTGCCTTTACCTGATGATCTGTAGCAAAGGTTCTGTTGTAATCTAAGCCAAACCAGAGTTCATTGTTTTTGGTATTGGTTTGGAAAGCTGCAGTACGGTAAGCAATAACTGCCGGCGTACGATAAGTTTGTACAGGCGTGACGGTTTGATTGAAAACTGCATAATTCTGAGATAACCCGTCGCCATAATTACCATAACCATCATAAGAAAAGAAAAGGTTAGCCGAAAGGCCTTTGGTGATAAAATCCATTTTCTGATCGGCCATGATGCTGGCGAGCAAAATATTGGTGGTGGTTCTTGAAAATCCTGTAGACTGTAACTGGCCCAGGGGATTACTTTGAAAGAGGGAGGTTCCGCCGTAAGATCCATCTGCATTTAAAATTGGAAAGGCGTTTGGGGGCAAATTATACAGGTTACTTAAAACCGTGCTGGTGCCATCGCCAACATCATTACGCACTTCACTCCTTACGCCTGCCAACAACGTAAGTGTAAGTGTTTTGGTTACATCGTAATCTAAATTGATGCGGAAATTATAACGTTTATAGCCATAATTAGAATCGTAATTGGGCGTTTCCGTTTCCTTCAAAAGGCCTTGCTGGTTAAAGTAACTCACAGAACTGAAATAACGTACCCTGTTGCTCCCTCCGCTAAAGGTAAGCGCGTACCTTTGTGTAGCTGCTCTTTTGCCCAGAAAGCGTTCTAAGTAGTTATTGTCCGGATAGAGGTAGGGGTTGGTATGGTTTTTATAACCGTCAAGCGCTGCATCATTATAGGCCGGTACCTGCCCCACATTGGTTAAGCCCCGATTGTATAAAGTAGCAAAATCATACGAATTTAAGGGTTTGATGAGGTTACCGGCAGATTGAAAACCGCCCTGAGCATCAAAAGAAATCAGGTTCTCTCCTATTTTACCTCTTTTTGTGGTGACCAAAATTGCGCCATTACCTCCATTTAGGCCATACCAGTTTAAACCAGCAGCATCTTTTAATACGGTTACACTTTCTATTTCGCTGATATCCATATCTTCGAAATCACGTTCAATTCCATCAACCAGAAAAGCTGGCGTAGCGCCTTGCGCATACGATGATTTTCCACGGATTTGATAGGACACGTTTCCACCGCCCGGCTGATTACCTGTCCACCTGAATAAAAAGCCACTTAACCTCCCCGCTAGTAAACCAGAAAGGTTACTGATCGGTACTTGGGTAAGCTGATTATAGCGCAGCGAGCTCTGGGCATAATTCAATTCTTCCCGGCTGCGTGTAGCAAACGGAATTTCTATTAATTTATCTGTCGAGTCTGTGTAGTTAGCTTTCCTAACCCTGATGGTATCCTGCTTACCGTTAGTCTGTGCAAAGGCTGTGCAGGTAAGCAGATAGCTGATGATGCACAGCATAACGCCCGAACATTTAATATATCTTGTCATTTCTTAACTTTTAAAATTGATGTACAACCCAATCACTACCATCCCGGATTCTGTTTCAATGCACCACTGGTCTTATTCATTTCTGCCCGGGGAATAGGATATAAATACATATTGTTATTAAATACCTTTTTAAATGCAGGCAATTCGATCACACTATAGCTGAAAGAGCCATTAGCATTTTTAACCACTTTCATGGCCTTCATTGGCTGGGCCACAATTTCAGTCCCTTTTTTCCAGCGAAGGATATCCCACCAGCGCATATCTTCGAAAGCGAACTCGATGGCCCTTTCGTTTCTGATGCGTTCGCGCATTTCAGCCTGGCTGAGACCAGCTGGTAAAACCGGCATTTTAGCGCGCAGGCGAATGGCATTTACCGCATTGTATACTTCTGCGCTTGGCCCTGATTCTTCATTTAAAGCTTCTGCATAATTGATCAGGACTTCTGCATATCTGTAAAAAACATAATTCAGTAATGCTGATGCGGTTGAGCCCGAACGTGAAGCCTCCGGCCATAGCCTTTTCAGGTAGTAACTGGTTTTGGTTATTGAAGTTGCCGTGCTGATATCGGTTCCATAGGTAATAATACCCTGGGCATTGGGTTCAGATTGCCAGGTTTGCACCGCCCGTCCCTGCCAGGTTGCATTGTTATAAAGGATGTTTACATAAAACCGCGGATCTCTGTTGAGGTAAGGATTTTGAGGATTGTATCCTGAGGTGGCGTCGGTAATGGGTTTGCCATTGGCCATTTCGTACAGATCAACATGATTCTGAACAGGTGAAAGGTTAGATTGTGCACCTCCATAACTTGTAGGAATCAAAAAATCGCTCAGATAAGTCCCAATAAATCCACGGCCGCCACGGGGCCAGATCCGGATGTATTCGTTAGAGTTTGCTACCGTAAGCACATTGGCGTAATTGGGCTCCAGTGAAAATTTGTTCAGGTCCATAATTGCCTTTGATGCCTCTGTGGCTTTTTTCCATTTCGCCAAATCATTTTCCGGATTATTTAACGGACTGGCATCGAAGAGCAGGGCTCTTGCTTTAAGTGCCATAACCGCAGCCCCCGTAGCCCGGTTAGATTGTGCTGCCGGATTGGGCCAGTCGGCATTGGTTAGTGGCAACAGCGTAAGGGCCTGTTCCAGATCACTTAAAATCAATGCAAAGGTTTCTGCATAACTGCTGCGCGGAAGATCTGTAGAAGCTTCTGTAAAATCTTGTGGCTGGGTTAATATCACGACCCCTCCAAAACGCCTTAACAACTCGAAATAGAAGTAAGCGCGGAGATATAGTTGCTCACCCTTGATATAATTAGGATTATAAAGATCGGTCCAGGGAACTTTATCCATATTGGCCAGCATCAGGTTTGCATTTCTGATTCCACGGTACATTTGAGCGTAAATGCCTGTCACATCAGAAGCTCCCGGATCCAGAAATTGGCCACTGTTCATTGCCGCCACCTCTATCTGACCATTATTGGCAATAGACTCATCTGTAAATTGTGAGGTCATTCCTTTATATCCGCTCAGGCGGCCATAATCCGAAATAGAAAAAGTATAGGTAAAATCGCCAAAGCGGGAAGCCGTTAAGGGGTCTTTAAAAACCTCTTCAAGGTCGCTCTGGATGCCCACATCACGCTGTAAAAAATCCTTTTTGCAGGAATAAGCAATGCAGAGCATAAATGAAAACAAAAGATATATGATTTTTTTCATGATGGTAACCTTTGATTAGAGTGATAAATTGAGGCCAAAATTGAAAACCTTGGTGGTGGGAATAGTGGCAATAGAAGAGGCATAGGCATTTCCCGATAAGCTGTTTTCAGGATCGATACCATAAAAATTTGTCCAGGTGATTAAGTTCTGGCCGCTAACGAATACGGTAAGGCCATTCAGGCGAATTCTATTGACCCATTTTTTAGGCAAACTGTAACTGAACTGCACATTTCGTAATTTGATGTAAGAAGCGTCTTGCAGTATAAAGTCGTTTAAGCTTTCATTGGGATTTGCATTCAGGCCCGGACGGATTACCGGCCAGCTGGCATTGGTATTGCCAGGCGTCCATCTGTTTAACATTGGTGCGTAATACTGGTTAAGGCCGCCACTTTGAAACACCACGTTTGAACTCACATTCGTTACCCCATTAAAAAGTGCCGATAATTGAAATCCCTTATACCCAAATTGCATATTCAGACTGGCATTGTATTCCGGAATATTAGGATGCCCGATGGCGATTACATCCTGGTTATTAATGATTCCGTCGCCGTTAACATCCTGATATTTAAAATCGCCGGGTATAGAAGGATAGGCTGTAATTTTGTTCAAGGGACTGCTATCAATATCCTGTTGATCTGCATAAAAACCGAGTACATGGTATCCAAAATAGGTACCGATCGGCTTGCCCGACACCCGCAGATTTTCGGCAAGACCAGGTGCTTCATCCAATACCCTGCGCTCATTTCTGGCATAACTCAGGTTGGCCGTAAAGGAATAGGTAAAGTCCTTGATCTTATCCCGGTAAGTTGCTGATAATTCATATCCGTGGTTGTAATTGACACCATAATTGGTACTTGGCACGGTGGCACCATAAGTTGCAAAACTGGTTGCCGAACGGGTGGTTAAAATATCCGAACGCTCATCATCAAAAAGGTCAGCAGTGATGTTCAGTTTATCCTTGAATAAAGAAAGATCAAGTCCGATATTTCGTTTTAAAGACACCTCAAAGGTGATAAACGGATTGCCATATTGTAACTGGGTATAGGTAGGCGCGCTAAAGTTACTGTTCGGATTTCCAAATACCACGTTTGATCCGGCGCCAAACCTGTTCTGATAATAGAAACGGCTTGTACCGGGACTTGGAATCCCTACCCTTCCAATCGAACCTCTGATTTTAAACATGCTGATCCAGGTAAATTTTTTCATCCATTCCTCATTGGCCAGATTATAACCTAAGGTTGCTGCCGGAAAAAATCCGTAGCGATAACCCTTGGCATAATTCTCTGAACCATTGTAGGTTGCACTGGCTGTTAGAAAGTATTTATTTCCATAGTTATAAGTAGCCTCCGAAATGATTCCCTGGTTGGCATAAGGCGCGGCAGCCGCAGCTGAGCCCTGTAGTTCGCGCTGACCGATTAGATTGGCACTGATGTTATGCTTGCCAAACGATCTGCCATAGGTTAAAAACAACTGCAGATTCGTTTTGGTAAAACCACTTCTTGAATAGGCAGGCGCCCCAAAAAAATCATTATAGGTACCACCCACGGGTGTTAATGCCAAAGTGGCCCTGTTGAGTTCCAGATAGCCGATACTTCCACGCTGCAACTTTCCTGATAATTGGGTGGCATCGTAGCCAAACTGGGCCTTAAAACTCAGGCCCTGTGTTAAGAAATCAAGTTTTTGCTTTACGGTGAAAATCGATTCGGCAATATTGTTATCGGTAAAGGCATATCCACCATAAGTGAGTAAGGCGTAAGGATTGAAAGCATTTACCCCGCCCAATCCATAATTTACGATATGGTTATAGTTTCCATCCAGGGCAATAATCCGGGGATCATCGGAGTTGATGTATTCCTTAAAGAACGGAGCTGCCCATGAAGGCATTTTCAAAGCCCGGCCCACAAGTCCTTCAATACCGTTACTCACTACCCCTGCAGGATCATTGTATTCGCTCATACCCGCCGGACTATAACGGTGTTCGTTCCTGCCGGCAAGGTTCACCTCAAAATTGGTGGTTTTGGTGAGGTCTATGCCTACCCTGGCCCTGAAATTGTAACGGCTGTAGCTCGGGGAAGTTGAATAATCCAATGGTGTTTTAAATTCCTTAAAATTTCCTTCTTCGCGCATATGGCTAAATGAGGTAAAGTATTTTACCTTTTCACTGCCACCTGATATCGTGAGGTTTTGCTGGTTCTGCATCCAATGGTCTTTAACCAGTTCATCGTACCATTGCACATCCGGATAAAGTAATGGATTACCGTTTCCGGCCTTAAAAATCGCTAAATCCTCATCGGTAAAGGTTCTGGATTCACCCACGTTGCGTTGCCCCTCACTTAACAGCATAGCACTTTCATAAGCGCCAAGAATTTCAGGACGAGAGGTTGCACTGATGATGCCCAGATTACCCGAAAATGTGACCCTTGCCGGCCCCTCCACTCCCTTTTTGGTAGTCACTACAAACACGCCGTTAGCACCTTTCAAACCATATAGCGCGGTAGATGAGGCATCTTTCAGTATGTTTATGCTTTCAATTTCATTGGGATCAATATCACCGAAAGAGGTCCTTTCCACACCATCCACAATGATAAGCGCTGTAGCTGAGGGCGAAACCTGTCCGCGGATATACAAAGCAGCACCGTTAATTCCCGGACGTCCGGAAGTTTGCTGCACCACAAGACCCGGCACGCGACCTGCCAAAGCATTGTTCACATTCGTTACCGGCGCCTTCAATAAATCCTGGCCCGAAACGGTACTGATGGCAGCAGTAACGGCTGATCTTCTTTGTGTAGAATAACCATTCACCACTACTTCACTTAGCGAACTGCTTGCGGAAACCAGCGTGATGTTGATTACACCAGCAGCCCCTATGGTAACTTCTTTGCTTTCGAACCCAATGGTTGAAAACACAAGTACCTGCCCAGGATTAACATTGATTTTATATTTTCCATCCAGATCGGTCTGGACACCCGTAGTGGTACCCTTTATTCTGATGGTTGCACCTGGAATAGGCTGGTTTTTCTCATCTTTAACGGTTCCGGTTATTTCCTGAAACCGCATTGCAGGGCGTTTAGCAACGAAGCTGACGGCAATTTTTATGGGCCTGGCCGGCAATGCCTGGGCCTTACACCAAAATGCAGCAACCAAAAGAAGCCAGCCTTTGGACCTTAGGTTTATGTTTTTTATCATCTATCTTGGATATGGTTAGAATTATCTTTTTTTAATATTTCTGCTTTTTTGCGCAATACAAATCTCCAGGACACGCAGATGCGTCCTCATCAATTCCCCAAAAGGGTGCAGGTTTATCGCCGAATTAAAAATGGAGATGGAAAAGCATTAAAAGGGTTGATTCCAGCTTTTATGCTAAACCTCGGGTCAGGAAATGCCAATCAGGTTGAAAAGCATCTTTAATAGTATCGCCCGTAATTCAGATTTTGTGTTTTCCTCAATTTCAACAAGGGGAATAGTTAAGAAATAGGTTGTCATAATATTTAGGTTTATTATTTGGTTAACACAAATCTATATGCTTATCTGCTTTGGAGGGTTCACTTTTGTACGGAAATGGTTTGTTTTTGTACGCAGGAGTAATATTTGCAGTTTATTTTTAGAAAGTTTGTGTTTTACAAATCAAAATAACCCAAGCGGACTAAAGTTTAGTATCTGCAATTATTTTATCGATTCGTTTTTGCGATGATTTCAGCTGCCACTTTACGAAGATACTGCGCAAATTCTTCAGAAACATTTTCAGGCTTAAATTTGATATATTTAACCGAATCATTAAACAACATCCCATACCAGATTAATCCGCCAAGGTATTTCCCCGCATCATTGGCATGGTTCGGATCGAATACGAGCTCTTTTTTATTCCAATAGTACCCCACATTGATCGAATGGGTTTGATCAGGCAGACTTGGGGCTGTCGGATGCTCATAATTAAATGAAAGATCAGGCTTAAAACCATATTTCCTGTCATTGGCTACAATTTGGAAAGCATCACCTACCGGTAAAATCGGAGCATTGATCCGCTTAGCCAGGAGATGATAAGCCGCCCGTGATTTCTGCCACATTTCCCGCTGGTTCATCGCAGTTTTACCTTCGGCTATACGCCCAAATTTTTTTGCATCGGTACGGTAAGCCCAGGTTTGATGGATAACAATACGCACATGGGGTTGCAATGCTTTCACATAAGCAATAAGTTTACTGGCATAGGGATAGTAGGTTGAGGAGTCTGCCGAAAGATAAGAATACTGCTGAATCGTAACCATGTCCCATTTTCCTTGCCCCAACAACATTTTTAATGATTTCCCGCCGTAAGGTTTTCCCTTGGGGTCATCAGCATTGGCTTCTGCTTTTTCTACATAACTCCAATGCTGCTCAAGTGAATGTCCACCAAGTTCTGCGCGCCCTATAATGAGCGTTTTTCCGCCTTCTTTTGCCAGTTGCGGCAAAAAGGCAGATGCATTTTGAGAAAAACTGTTCCCTATAATAAATAAACGTAAGGTATCTTGCCGGCTTTGCGCAAAAACATTTGCGGCCAGGCAAACCAGCAAAAGGGAAGACATGCTCAACTTAGTTAAAGTCGAGAACTGTAGTTTCATATTAATAATCATAATCGTCTATTTTACCTTCTTCATATATTCATACAATTGTGTTCCCGCCAGCAAAAATGCACCAACGCCATACACCTCAGTACTACCGGCATTTACGGCATCCGGACTTGCGCCAATGGGTTGTACATAACCCAGCATCCCATCTTCATGTACGGCAGAAACCATGGCTTTCCATGACTTTTCGACCACAGGAAGATATTGTTGTTTTTTCAAAACACCGTGATTTAAACCCCAGGCAATGGCATAGCAAAAAAAGCCGGTCCCGCTCATCTCTTTAACCGGAAAACTTGCAGGATCCAATAACGAAGCATGCCAGCTGCCGTCCGGCTGCTGTAATCCTGCTACTCTGGATACCATATCCTTATAAAGCTGAATCATTTTATTTCTATCCGGATGATTTTTTGGCATATTCTCCAACACCCTTACCAGGCCGGCCAATACCCATCCATTGCCTCTTGACCAGAATATTTTTTGCCCGTTTTTCTCTCTTTTATTAAAGAAACTCTCATCTCTGAAAAATAGCTTCTCCGAAGGGTCATATAAAAATCCGGTTGTCTTCCACCACAATTTAACAGCTGTATTAAGATACTTTTCATCTCGGGTAGCCGTACTTAAATAAGCAAGCGAAGGCGGCCCCATAAAGAGGGCATCGCACCAGGCCCACTCCCTTTTCTGGATATTATTTTTCCAGTTCAAAGGTTCGTCGTGTGGCTGGCTGATGATACTATCGGCCTGTAAAATAAAAGGAGCAATCATCTTTTTCTGCTTAAATTTGCTGTAAAGCTGCGCATAAGTTTGTCCTATACAATAATCATCTGCATAAAAGCGCAAATGTCCGGTATTCCAGCCCAAATCATTTCCAATATCAACCAGCGTCTGCAAGTAGCGTTCGTTGCCCCGCAGGTTGCCGAAAGCAAAAATACCGGTATAGCAGGCACCATTGGTCCAATCTGCTTTTCTATGATTAAACCCTTTGTTCTTCCAGGTATTTAATTGCCAGTCTGCCACCCGCTGCATCGTTTTAAAAATGTTTGCGGTTTCCAGAATAGAATCAGTTTTTAAAGGTGTTTCACCTGAAAAAGCACTAAATCCGCCGTAACAGCTAAATACCAGGATCAGAAGCAGTCGTTTTAAATTCATATTTTTCATTTCTTAATTGATTATTTTTGATAAACCCTTATATAATCCACTTCAAACCTGGCCGGGAAGGTGGTTTGAGAAGGATCTCCACCTTGTTTACCCCCTATCGCCAAATCGAGCAGCATATAATGCGGTTGTTTAAAAGGATTGATATTGGTACCATCCTGGTTGACCAACCGGTCTAATGACACTTTATTTAAAAGCTGGTTATCTACATAAAGTGCGATGCTGTTTTCATCCCAATCCATTCGCCAGATATGAAAGCGATCTGCCCATGCCTGACCGCCAAGGGAATCGATATTTTTCTCTGTACTAAACCAGGCATCTTTTCGGTTTGCATCCATAAAGGCAATATTGGCGAGCAGTTTTTTCCGGTAATATTCCATCATATCGATTTCACCGGTTGCAGGCCAGAATCCTTTTGTTCCCAGCGTCCACCAGGCTGGCCAGATGCCGTCCCGGATATCTATTTTACCGCGCATAACAAACCGGCCATAAAGCCAGCTATGTAACCCCTGGGTTTTGATGCTGGCTGAAGTGTAATCCGCTTCCCGCCTATGCTTTCTCCAGTCGCTGTTTCCTTCCTTAAAATCGGGGTTTGCCTTTTTTTCTCTTTTGGCCTCCAGAATTAGTTTGCCGTTTTCACACCTTGCATTTTCCTTTTGGTACCATTGGTATTCTTCATTGCGTTCAAATCCGAGTTCGTAAGTCCAGTTAGCCGGATCAGGTGCGCCGTTATTATTAAATTCTTCGGCCCATACCAGTTTGTAACCCCCTGAATGGAGCGCTGGGGGCTTAGGATTTTTTGATTGTTGGGCTACTCCCGATAAGCTGATGCATAAGGCACAGGCCGGCAATAATAATTTAATTAGATATTTTTTCATGGGGAATAATTTATTGGTATCCGTTTAATCGTAAGGGCATAAGGGTTGGAAATGTCCAGGCATAATCGTGTGTGGTATACATAATGGGGCGATATGGTGCAAGATAATCATCAAATTGCGGCGAAGGATAAATGCCATTCATCGCTTCCAGTAAGTTGGCCGGCCAGAAACCTGTTATAGTATGCACACTACCCGTATCCGGATTTTTAAAAAATTTCCATTCTTCGGGGTGTTGATTGTAGTAAAAAAGATAATCAAGTGCTTTTTTGAATGATGCCCCATCGCGCGATGCTTCAAAGAGATTCTCACCTGTCTGATTATAAATGATCCAGCTGGATGCGGTAAGCGGTGCCAGAGAAAAATAGGTATACCAAATGCCTTTTCCCTGTCGTTTTACTTCCTCCACCAAATGTCCATCCGGAGCAATTTTATCGAAAAGGTCTTTTTTGATTAAGGTTATGTTTTGCTGCATATCTTCCCGGTCTTCCAGGTAGGTGTCTGCCAGGATAGAAGCCAAACGAGACCAATCGCCAGAATTGTTGTTCCGGTACCGGATGCTGTTTGCTGCAGCACGAAATACATTTTTAGTCCACCATTGAAATTGTGTTACCTCTTTAGGCTGCCATCTTTTATAATCTTTGAGCAAATCGGCACTGATCATCAAGGCAGTACCAGAATACGACATCACCAGTGAACCATCCAGCTGAGAATATTTTTTATTGACCGCTGCCCAGGCATTCAGAAAGTAAACGGCTTTGTCTGCATATTTTATTTTTCCACTCAGCTGATAAGCTAAGGCACAGCTATATGCCGAAAAACCATCTACCTGAAGTGCCCGTGAAGTTCGGCGGTGGGTTTCCTTGTCAACATAAAAACCCGGAATACTGAAATCTTCTACCGCATGTTGCGTGACCAGCAAAGCCGAATCTGCTTTAATCAGCAATGCCTTATAGGCTGATAAATAAGGTTCTTTTCTGGCTTTGAGCTGTTTTTTAACAAAATCGATCTGCTGTTGCGGATGCATCCCCTTTAGCCGATGTTGCGCAAAAGCTTCCTGACCCTGCAGTGTGCATAATAGCGTGGTTGTAGATAAAATAATAAGAAAAAATTTCAAGTGCTTCATAGGTTTTATTTGGTTAATGAGAGTGCTTTAACAGTGTAATTGTCTGCATGCTCGGCAATAATTTCTTAAACGGCATTATTCTCTGTACTAAAGCGTTTTTTATATTCAGACGGACTGGTTTCAAATTGTTTTTTAAAGCATACACTAAAATACTTGGCGTTGTTGAATCCGGTTTGATAAGCCACTTCTGCCACGGTCAAATCTGCATGTTCCAATAAGTAGGCACTTCTTTTAAGCCGGATGTTTAGAATAAATTCTTTGATCGACATGCCAACAATGTCATTGATCTTTTGATACAGGATTGTTCTTCCGGTATTCATATCCGAAACAAAATCATCTACAGAGTAATTGGGATTGGCCATATGCTGCTCAATAAACTTCATGGCCTTAACCAGCAATTCCTCATCCATTGAAGTAATAGTTACTTTAGCCGGATCTACGACCAGCCGCTTGCTGTACATTTCCCTCATTTCCTGCTGGTTTTTCAAAATGGTATCCATCTGCTGAACCAGGTATTCCACTTCAAAAGGTTTATCAATAAAAACGGTTGCGCCATGTTCAAGCGCTTTGGTTTTATTCTGGTTTACATCACCCATACCCGAAATCATGATGATGGGTATGTGGCTGGTTTTAAAGTTCTGCCGCAAGTGGTTACATACCTCAAATCCATTGGTGTTTGGCATCATCAGGTCGGTAATAATGAGTTGAGGGTATATTTTTTCAGCTTTAACAATACCCTCATGACCATCGCTGGCCAGATAGACATTGTATTTTTCAGACAAGCGGCGTTCCAGGTAGTTCCGCAAATTAGGATCATCGTCGATCAACAAAATACTGGTCGATTTCCTGGCATGCTTTGGAGATAGATCAGGTTCTTCGGCTCCTAAAAGGATTTCATCAATTTCGGAGATGGTATAATCGTACACGTTCGACTGCATATCGCCAGATCCTGCTTCTTTTTTAAGCGGGAGCATCATCGTAAATGAAACTTTATTGGTTTTATTTACCATCCAGATTTTTCCCCCAATGGCATCAACCAGTTCTTTTACAATGGCCAGGCCAAGACCCGAACTTTCTTCAAAAGTAGGGCGATAAGATGACAAGCGGTTAAAGGAGGTAAATAGTGTAGCAATCTGCTCTTCCGAAAAGCCTATACTGGTATTTAACACTTCAACAGATATGTATTCTCTTTCAAGGAGATCCGGCTCAATAGCTAACCTCGACTGTTCCTCGGCTGTAGATTGATAAATCCTTACGCCTACATAGCCTTTACCAGAGGTGTACTTTAAGGCATTAGAGAAAAGATTGGTCAGGATTTTTTCAATAATATCATAATCGAAAGCCACAAACAAATGGTCTGCATGAGCAGTAAAATTGGTTTCTATTTCTTTTTTGTTTGCATAGAGTTCAAAAAGACCAAAAACATCGTGTACAAAACTGACGAAATCGCCAAGCTGTGGATTTAGGGTTATTTTCTGGCTTTCTATTTCCCGAAAACGAAGTAACTGACTAATTGAACGCTGTATGCGCGCCACATTTTTCTCAATTAATTGCATATAGCCCGCTGCATGGTCATTTTTCTGAACGGTTTCTTTTAACTGCTTCAATGGTTCGAGCACCAGGGTAAGCGGAGTTTTAAGATCGTGCGAAATATTGGTAAAAAAATCGGTTCTCGCCTGGTTCAAATCCCGCATGTTCTGTTCTTTAATTGCTTCTAAAGCCAATCGTTCCTTAAAGACCTTTTTATTGGTATAATACCGCATGATGAAGAATAAGAGGCCCAGCACAATTAAAGTGTAAATGGAGTAAGCCCACCAGGAGAGGAAAAACGGCGGGTTGACATGGAAATAAAGCCTTGAAATTTCGTCGCCCCAAAGCCCGTCATTGTTGGAGGCCTTGATCTCAAAAACATAATCTCCGCCTGGTAAATTAAAGAACTGAACAGCTTGTTGATTAGGATTCAGCTTCATCCATTTATCGTTTAAGCCAAGCATGCGATAAGAAAACTGATTTTTATCTGCCGATAAATAGCTGTTTGACGAAAAACGGATTTCTATATTAGACTGGTGACTGGAAAGTTTGATTTTTTCATCATCGTGATTGCTTAATGTGGAAATATCTTTGCTTAAAGGTGAATCTTGCGTTACATTGTTTACCAGTTGATTATTAACTAATAAGCTGGTAAAAAATACCCTCGGTTTCTGAATGTTTTTATTGAGGTATTGCGGATCAAAAAGTACAAATCCGTTGGTCCCCCCAAATAACAGTTCTCCTTTTTTGGTCTTATAGGCCGACCTTAGATAGAAAGAACCGCAACTATTTGCTTTATAAAATCTGGCTTTTTCAAACTTCTGCGCTTTCTGCTCAAAAAAGTACAGCCCATCGTTTGTGCTAAACCAGATATTTCCGGAAATATCGTCTTCCAGAATACCAAAAACAATTTTAGGAGAAAAGCCATTGGTACTGTTAAAGTTAAGATAGCGTCCGTCTTTCTTTAAAAGATTTACACCTCTTCCCGAAGTACCCAACCAGAGGTCTCCATTTGATGCTTCATAGTAGCAACCCAGGTGATTCACCGCGTAAGGACCATCTTTGATGACATAGTGACGCAGCACTTTAAGCGTATTAGGATCTGCAATATAAAGCCCTTGATGAGTAACCAGACGAAGCTGTTGCTGCTGATCGATCGAAATGGCCTCAATCTCTACATCCAGTGCATTTCCGTTTGCAGCGATTAATTTAACCATCTCCGTTTCTGTTGCCTCGTTTTTTTTGCGGTGGAAAAAGTTTTTATCCGGATCGGTCATCCACCAGGTTCCCCCGGCATCCCGTACAAAATCATACACGGTTAAAGGCTGCCGGCTTCCGGGTAAAAGGATGTTGAGGTTACTAAAACGCTTTGTCGCTATTTCATAGGCAGAAATACCTCCATTGAAAGAGGAAATAAACAGTTTTTTTCGATCGGAATCAAATTTTAAGCGCTTAACCATGTTGGAGTTGATGGAATTGGCTTCGGCCTTGGTAAAATGGCGGAAGCTGTCATCCTTCCGGTTCCAATAGTTGAGTCCACCGCCCTCTGTAGCAATCCATACATTGCCCATATCGTCTTCCTGAAAACCACTTACGATGGGATGGTTGAGCCCGCCCGGGCTGGTGGTGAAATAACGGACATAAGCATCATAAAGTGAACAATAAGCAATTTTGCCACCATAAGTGCCAATCCATGCCCCCTGGTCAGGGTCTCCGTAAATGGTCCATATCGAGTTATTGGGCAATGAAAAAGCATCGTTCGGATTCATTTTGAGCAGCTTGCTGGTCTGTGTTTGCGGATCATAAAGCAGCAGTCCGGCTTGTGTGGCTACCCACATAATGCCCACCTGATCGATAAAGATTTTTTTGGCAATCGTGGTCTGGAAACCCGGTCCTGTAACCGGAATGTTTTTTTTGATTACCCCATTGGCGTCGGTCACGAAAATACCACCCCGCTGGGTAAGAAAATAATAGTCGCCCCCATAGGCTACAGCATCATTCACCACAAAGGAGGTTTGACCCAAATTGGTAAAAACTGAAAAGTGCGCCGTTCTGGTATCAAATCTGTAAAGTAAATTCTCCTGAGAGAGATAAATATTTCCTTTCAGGCTGATCACACTGTCAAAATACCTGTTGGTAGGAAGTTTGATTTTCTTAAAAACCTTTTTCTCCAGGCCAGATATATATAAACTGTCGCCAGAGAGCATGTATAAATTGCCATCATTATGGAGACATATAGAGCGGATTTTTCCAGGCAGAACCAGTTCAAAATTAAATTGCCCATAGTTAAACTTCAATAAACCATGATTAGTGCCCAAAAATAATCCGCCCTTTTTATCGGTCACCAAAGAACCGTAAGCCCATTTCACCTTTGGATTGCTCTTCGAGGCCAGGTCATTTAACTGATAAAAACTGTTCCCGTCATACATAAAAACAGCATCCGGACCAGTATACCACATGCGTCCCAAGCTATCTTTGGTGATGCTCTGAATACCACTGTAATATGATGTTTCGGGCATGACATGGAACCGATACCTGGAAATATCAATTGCAGCGGCACTTTTCAGCAAAAAGGCTGAAAAAAAAGCAGCAAACAGAAGATTTTCCGTATATCCTTAAGGTCGAAATGCATACGCAGGTATTCTTTTTGGTTTTCTAATGATCGTTTAAATTTCCCATCTATCAATTTCTTTCCATTTTCAGCTGACAGATATCAATAGCGAAGGGATGCAGCTAAAATAAGTGTTATCATCGCCACGGTTAACTGTGTATATCATAAATTGTAATTCCTTTCGGATTTGTTACGTTGAAGATTAGCTTGTATTAAACTTGACGAAGTATCCAAACGTCTTGTAAGCCGTTTGAAACAAGTACCTTGACTACTTGGCCACAAACTCCGGGAAACTATCATTGCCAGCATCCTTAAAAATCGTCATTGCGAGGAGGAACGACGAAGCAATCTATCAGGCTAATGATTTTTACTATAAAGATTGCTTCGTCGGCTGAAAAGCCTTCTTGCAATGACGACTATCCCATCCTACAATCTCTTCTTCAAACGACTCAGCGCCTCCACATAATAATAATCTGCGTAGGTTAAGGGCACATCTACTTCTGATTTAAAGGGAAATGCTCCGGTGCTGTGCATCAGGATAAAATTTCCGTTTTCGCCCAACTTTGCCGTGTATTCATCAGAAGCGAGTGTCCGGATTTGCTTTTCTACCACTTCCATATATTTCTTTTTAGTATCGGCATCTACAAAATCGCTTAATTCGGTTAATGCAGAAGCCATAATACAGGCAGCTGAAGCATCTCTTGGCGTATTAGTCTGTACAGGAACATCGTAATCCCAGTAAGGAATAAAGTCTTTGGGCATTTTAGGATGATTGATCAGAAAATCAGCGATATGCATCGCCTGATCCAGGTAGCGTTTTTCTCTAGTTTCGCGATAGAGATAAGTATAACCGTAAAGGCCCCAGGCTTGTCCACGGCTCCATGCAGAATCATCAGCATATCCCTGGTGGGTTTGCTTTTTATGTGGCAGACCAGTCTGCCGGTTATATGAAACCACATGATAAGAGCTGAAATCGGGCCTGAAATGATGCTCCATCGTTTTATCGGCATGCGAAAGCACTATTTTTTTCAGTTGCTCATTTACTGATTGCTTGCTGGCCCATAACAACAATTCCAGATTCATGATATTATCAATAATAACCGGATATTGCCAGATGGCTTTATTATGGTCCCATGACCTGATGAGACCAACTTTAGGATCATAGCGGGTAGCCAGCGATTGTGCGCCCTTCAGCAAAACTGCCTTGTAAGATGTATCGTTGGTTAAACGTAAGCCGTTGCCAAAACTACAATACAGCATAAAACCTACATCGTGGTTATCGGTGGTGAATTTTTCACGTTCTACCCTGGCCGTATACAATTTAGCAAACGCTAACAGCGCTGGATTTTTACTATGCTCATAAACATACCATAGCGAACCGGGAAAAAATCCGCTACACCACCAGCGCGAATCAGATATGGTGCTTTTCCCTGCTTCGAACGAACGCGGTAATACGCCTGGTTGATGCTCATATTTCCTGGCCATTAACAGGCTTTGCCGTTCAGCAAAATCCAGGGCTTGATCAACAACGGTTTTAAAATTTTGCGCATGTGCAAGGTTGTTCCATAATAACCCCGTTAACAACAGCGCTAAAAAATATCTCCTCATAAACTCTATTTGATGTTTTTATAATAATCTGCAATAACATACCAGGCTTTTTTACGAAACCCCTGATCAGAAACCAGTCCTTTTCTGTTCCAGCCATCCTGATAAGTGGGGTGAAAGCGAAATGGCGACCGAAAATCAAACAATACCCAGGGCGAAATGCCATTGAGATTCGGAATATTTTTAAACATTTCCAGGTTATCCTTGTAAAGCTGGGCCTGGTAGTCTTCGCTCCATGAACTTGCTACATCAGCGTCACCGGTTTTACCGTACAAAGCCTCAGCACCAAATTCTGAAATGATCAGCGGTTTGTTGCTGGCCACATCCCAAATGGCCTTTTTTGGCGCAACCGGCCAGGGATGATACCAGCCCATATATTTATTAATGGCTACCACATCTATTTCATTTATAAAAGGGTCGTCCATTACGAAACGTTGTTTATCCGGATTAAACCGAACCAGATCAAATGCAGCCGTAATTAAACGGGTACTATCGATATCTTTCGTGCATTTGATCAGGTATTTAAGAAATTCATTCCGCGCAGCAGATGGCTGGGTTTCATTGGCCATACCCCAGAAAGAGATGGCGCATCGGTTTTTATCCCTCATCACCATTTCGCTAATCATCTTTCCGGCTTTCTTTTTGGTTTCCTGGTTTTCAAAATCAATCCCTTGCCAGATTGGTGTCTCCTCCCACAACAAAAAACCCATTTTTTCAGCTGCACGTACCGTATATTCATTTTGAGGATAATGTGCCAAACGGATCATATTGCAGCCCAAAGCTTTCGCTTCAGACAAAAGCATCATGGCATCTGCCTCAGAGAAAGCTCTACCTTTGCGTTGTGGAATTTCCTCGTGAAAACTGATCGATTTTAGAAAGACCGGCTCCTCATTCAGGTATATCTGTGTTCCTTTTACCGCCAGGTTTCTAAAGCCAATCCATTCTGCTGCCCGATCTTCTTTTGTAGATACCAACACCTGGTACAGTTTGGGTGATGCCGGCGACCAGCGCTGTATTTTTTTTAAATTGGCCATTGAAATGCTCGCAATCCCCTGATCATCGGTAACGAGGTTTTGCCTGATATTCAGTTCGGGAATCTCGACTTTTACCGCTACATTTTTTTGTTTATCAACAACTTTAACCTTCACATTAATCTGATCCGGATGATTTTTATCCAATTGAATAAAATAATCCTGAATAAAAATTTTCGGAGTCGATACCAGCATCACATCGCGGGTGATGCCACCATAATTCCACCAATCGAATGATTTGGCGGGAATGGCATCAGCAGTTCGGGTATTGTTTACCTCCAGGGCTAAAAAGTTGTCTGATGGTTTCACCAGACCTGTTATCTCCACCTGAAAAGGTGTAAAACCACCTTCATGTTCGGCAATTTCCTTTCCATTCAAGTAAACCTTACAACGATAACTTACTGCAGCAAAGTAAATAAATAACCTTTCCCGATGTGTTTTGGGTGCATCAAAATGCCTGGCGTACCAAACCGTACCTTCATAATATTTGAGTTCGGGTAATTGACTGTTCCAGTCTGAAGGCACATTCAGTTTTAAACCACCATCAAAGGCATATTCGTAAAAATCTGTCTTTCCGGCTGGTTTTTTATTGAGGTATATTTTGTTTTTCCTTCCCTGATCGTATTGGTCTATAATTGCTTCCCATTTACCGTTAAGGGATTGCGTTGTTCTGCCGTATACATTAACCAGGGTCTCCTGCGCCGAAAGCTTAAAGAAAAAGCAACACAACAGTAATAGCAAATTAAAAATGGTTCTGCTTGCTTTCATAAAAATCACGGTGTTTGTTTTTTAAAAATCTTAATCGCGAAACCACCGCCCTGCGCCATGTTAATGGATAATTTTCGATCGGACGGAATCTCCATCCGCTGCTTTTTGTAGTCAGAGGCGATTTTATTGGCGTTAACTCCATCCTGGTAAATTTCTGCAGCATAGTCTCCGCTACCGAGAAAGCTGAGGTCAAGATCAAGTTTGCGTGCCTCCCAATTGGTTAAAGCGCCCAGGTACCAGGTGTTGCCTTTTTGGCGGGCAGTGGTAATGTATTGCCCAATCTCACCATTAAGTACAATGGTACGGTCCCAAACCGTAGGAATAGCGCTGATGAAATCGGTACATTCCTGCTCCTTCGCATAATTGTCCGGACTATCGCAAAGCATATTTAAAGGCGATTCAAAAACCACATATTCTGCCAGTTGCCTGCAGCGGGTTCCCTGACTCATGGGTTCATCATTTATTCCCCTATGGCTACTTTTAGTAGCATTACGCATGGCACCCTGCGTGTAATCTACCGGGCCGGCAATCATCCTGATAAAAGGCATCGTTACATCATAGGTAACCATATCCATCTCTGGCCCGGTCCATTTCATCTGTTCCAGACCGTTCACAGCTTCATAATTAATTACATTCGGAAAAGTACGGTTTAGCCCGGTAGGTTTATAGGTACCGTGAAAATCAACCATCAACTTATATTTTGCTGCCGTTTCTGCCGCCCGGTAATGAAAATCAACCATTTCCTGATCATCGCGGTCCATGAAATCGATCTTAAAACCTTTTATGCCGAGCTGGGAATAATGCTTACAAGCCTCCTCGAGATCCCGCGCAAAGGCATAATATCCTGCCCAGAGAATAATATCTACATTTTTGGTTTTCCCATAGGCAACCAGTTCTTTCAGATTGATTTCCGGTACAACGTCAAATAAACTCGCCTTCAGATTTACTGCCCAGCCTTCGTCCAGGATCACATATTCAATTTTATTTTTGGCAGCAAAGTCGATATAGGCCTTATAGGTTTCTGTATTCACACCTGAAACAAAGTCTACCTTGCTCAGTCCCCAATTATTCCACCATTCCCAGGCTACTTTGCCTGGTTTTATCCATGAAATATCCTTTAACCGGCTGGGCTCGGCCAGTTTGTAAACCATATCATTGTCAGCTAAATTTTTATCGCTGGTGGAGACAATGGCTATACGCCAGGGAAATTTTGTTTTTGCCTTACTTTTAGCAAGATAAGGCTGGCGCGCGGTGACGATTTGCTGCAGCTGGTTATGTCCGCCCTGCACGATAGATTTTGGATAAGGTGCAAAGTTGGCTTCGAGAGCAGTTCTTCCGGTAGGATTAAAAAGAAACATACCCGGGTAGCTTTGCAGATCAGCTTCGGCCAGACACACTTTTTTACCGTGATCCAGTTCTACCACCAAAGGAGAAAAAGCAAGCTTCAGCTTATCCATTTTACTCAAAGAGCTGTAGGTGTAAGTATTTTCAAACGAATTGAAATATTGGCCCTCAATGGTCTTCTCTTTAGTTTTTACATATGGAATGTAGGCCTTGTAATCTTTTTGGAATTGGAAAGCAGCCAGTTCTTCATTCACAATAAAATCCTGCTTAGCCGTAGATACAAAACGGTAAGCCATGCCTTCATTGTAAAGTCGAAAAATCAGTTTGTAATCTTCCTTAAATTCCAGCGTCAATTCTGCATATTCATCATTGATACGGTTTCTTTTATAAAAATAGGCAGGGATTTCCTGTTTAACGGTAATGGTTTTGCTTTGTTTCAAATGAGATTTGATGCCGAAGGTTTTTCCATTGCCAAGTTTCATGGCTATGGCACCAGAATTCAGAACAATTTCTTCATCATGCGCCAGCTGAAAACGAATACTATCGGTAATGCTTACATCCACCTGCAACCGCCCGTTGGGAGAATTGAGACCAAGCCTCTTTTGGGCGATTGCCGGAATGCTTAGGAACGTTAAAAGGAAAAGATTTAATATGTTTTTCATTGGTTTATTTTAAAATGGTATAGCTGTACATCACGAAATCATTTACAGCAGGCAATGTTACTTTCAAAGCACCTTTTCTACCAGTGGTTTGAATCACCGGCTTCCCGTTACCCAGCAGCGGCTTTAATTGTATTTTAACTTTTTCGGGTAACCAGGTTTCCAGTATGCCTGTTCCTTCAGGTGTATTTTCCCTGAACACGATAAAATATCCCCTGTCTTGATGAATCGACTGAAAACCCGTCCATGATTTGCCCGAAGGTTCCTCACCAATCGGTAAAATGGTTCCCTGATGAAAATCGTGCTGCACCTTTTTATACTTCGCAATTGATGCGCCCAGTTGCAAGGCTTCTTTGGGCAAACCCGTGCCTTCAAACCAGGCCAGTGGCTGAGCGGCCATGGTAAT
Source organism: Pedobacter suwonensis (assembly GCF_007833675.1). NCBI lineage: Bacteria > Pseudomonadati > Bacteroidota > Sphingobacteriia > Sphingobacteriales > Sphingobacteriaceae > Pedobacter > Pedobacter suwonensis. Next base: position 841,305 of record NZ_CP031708.1, read on the forward strand.
GGCAAATAGATATTCGAAATTATAGCTGGATGGCGCGAATGGATCGCTGCCATACTTATCTGCATTTCTCCATTTGTTTAGAAATTCGATCTGCAACTTCTCTGGCGGTACATATTTAGAAAGTTGCCATAAGTTGCGAAGTGTCCAGTAAGGATAGTAGTTTTGCCAGTCGGTATAGCGGTTCTCCAAAAAAATATTGCCATAATCAGTAAAAAGATGATAACCGCCCCTGCGACCCGCAGTAGCATCGAGATTAAAAACAGCCTGGTTCTCTGTTTCGCTCAACACCTTATTAAACATTTTGGTTAGATTAATTTCTGATTGTTTGTTGGGAATGGAGAGTCCATCAATTTTAAATGTCCTGATTCCGTACAGCCGGTACAGTTCGGCCATTGCTGAAGCATCTTTCTCCCAGTCTGCATAGTCATGCTGAATACTGGGATTAAACCATAAGCAAACTTCTATACCCAGTGCTTTACCTCTTTTTACAATCGGACCTAGTCCATTCGGATATTTTGCCGCATCAGGTTTCCAATAATTGGGGTTGTCCCAAATGTTTTTAAAAGATCCTTTGGCCAATGCAGAATTTGGACTTTTCCCTTGCTGCCATCCGTCATCGATCTGAAAATGGGTGATACCCAATTTGGCTGCAGCGTCCAGTTCCAGCAGGCTAAACTTTTCATTCACTTTAGCATCCTGGCTCCGATCACCCCAGGTATTCATCATCACCATTTCGTCTCGCTGTGGCTCATTTTTACGGATGGTTTTCTGATAGCCACGTAAGGCCTGTAGTTGGTTAAACTCCTGGCCGCTGTAAACGCCTAACACCACCGTATAAGCTTTTCGCCACTCATCCTGACGAACATCGCTTGCATTGAGTCCCAATCCGTTTATGGTAAAATGTCCAAATTCAGTGGTAAAATCCTGACCGCCGTAAGCAAGCTGCGTAGCAGCCCCCGGGGCTTCCTTTAAGAAGAAAAAACCGGCATCTTTTTCCTGGTTGTGTGCAAAAAGCAGGTTGCCCCGGTAACTTTTTTTTCTGTAGGGAATAAACTTATTCTCCTGTACAAGATTGTTATTCCAGTCGGTTACATCAAAAAATTCGACCGCCTTAATCTGCCAATGGAAACCGTCTAGCTTTAACTGATCTAAAATGGCGGTATAACCATTCACCTTCATGTCCTCTGTAAATTCAATATTTTTTTGATCAGCAGCATTGATGACTTGTCCTCCTGCTATACCGGCTAGCTGCCCTCTTAGATAGGTTTCGCAGGCGATTGAAGCGCTTTGAGCATTAATCCGGTAAACCCGCCTGATATCAAGCTTACCTATAGAAAAAGAAATAATGGTTTGCTGTTCGGCGATGTGAATGGCATCTTCTTTCCTTGTCAACACTTCATAATGCCCGTTTCGAGGTGCATTGCCAGCTTGAATGTAAAAATCGGGACTCTTAAGCTTGTTAAGCCAAACTTTTAGGCCTTTTTTGTCGCTTAAGCTATGCGTAATCACATTTCCCTTGTTCCAAAGAAACTTACGCTCAATAAATTGATTGCCGATCGTCAGGGTATCTTGGTCCAGGCGACTGTAGCAACCATCCTGGGCAGCGCAAGGCAAACAGGCCACCAAAAGCAAAAGCAGCAGTGAAAAAATATAAAGTCTCACTGTTAAATTGCTTTTAATCTTTGCAAAAAATGGCATCAATATCACCTGCGGTCGGAGATTACCGAAACGCTGCAGAAAACCCCGCCTGCCGATCTCATAATTTATAGCTGTCATATTTGGAGATTCCAAAACTAGCTACTTGTGCATAAAGAGGGGTTCAGTTTTGTACGGAAATGGTTCAGTTTTGTACAAAGTAATCAATATGCGCCTTTTTTAACGCTGGCGCTTATGGGTACACCTATGTCTTTTAAAAATATGATTAATTATTAAAATTAAGTTTTAGGATAATCCATTAAAGAGACCAGACGAAACTGAAGGTTTTTACTCACGGGTTGCTACCATCAATCCATACCGATATTGTCAGGCATGGGAAAACTATAAAGCGGACTTAAACGATTTAGTCCTAAACGTCAAATCTATTTGGATTTATTCTAAATAAATATACCTTTGCAAAAAAAATGCCACAGCGGACCTGAACTCCGTGTGGCATTACCGGATTTTAACCCGGATACCTTTAACATCTAATTAAAAGTAAATGCAATTTAAGAAAATTTTATTCTTAGGGATGTGCTGCACCGGAATATTTGCAGCTCATGCCAGTTCTGGTAATCCACTGACAGGATATTGCGTAAATCCTACAGATAGCCTTGCTGAAAACCGCAATGATGAACAAACCGGTGTGGTAAGAGGAAGGATCACTACTGCCGATGGTAGTGTGGCTGCCAATGTCAGCGTGGTGTTGAAAGGCACCCGTTATGGCTCGGTAACTGACGAGGATGGCTTTTACCAGATCAGGCGTGTGCCGGTTGGTAATTATACCCTGGTCGTTTCGGCGGTTGGCCTGTATCCAAAGGAAAAAGAGATACAGGTTTCCGCACGTGGTACCGTGATTGCGGATTTCTCTTTGAAAGAAAACCGTTCCGAATTAGACGAGGTACAAATCAGTACGAACAAAAAAAGATATAAAGTAGATAAAGTATCCCCTTCACTGCGCTTACAATCTCCGCTGATTGAGGTACCGCAGAATATCCAGGTTGTGACCAGCAAAATAATGGCAGACCAACAGGTATTTGATATTGTTGATGGGGTAACCAGAAATGTGAGCGGTACCTTACGGGTAGGTCATTGGGATGCCCAATATGCCAATATTTTCATGCGTGGCACCAGTATTCCGGCCTTCCGGAACGGTATGAACCAAAAAATGCCCTGGGGACCATTAGCTGACGATGAAGCAACTATCGATCGCATCGAATTTGTAAAAGGTCCTTCTGGTTTTATGATGGCTAACGGCGAACCTGGAGGTATTTATAATGTGGTAACCAAGAAGCCTACCGGTCAAAACCGCAGTTCGGTAAGCGTGGCCGGCGGAGGTTACAACCTCGGCCGCGTAGCTGCCGATTTGGACGGTAAGTTAAGCCGAGACGGCCGTTTACTGTTCCGCCTGAATGTGGCCGCACAAACCAAAGATAGTTACAACAAATACAACTACACGGATAAATACATTATTGCTCCCGTAATTAGCTACCAGGTTGATAGCAATACCTTGATCACTGCTGAATATACGACGCAGCATGTGGAAGCACAGGCGTTAGGTTCTTACGGTTTTTCGCCAAAAGGATTTGGTGATACAGACCCGAGTTTCTTTCTTGGCGATCCGGCGCTTGATCCTGCAAAACTTTATGACCACAATGCCACTGTTTATGTGAGCCACCGTTTAAATAATGACTGGAAGATTAATGCCCAGGCGGCCTATCTGCGTTATGGTTTAGATGGCGGTACCCCCTGGCCATCCAAAATAGCAGCCAATGGCGATATGCGCCGCTACCTGAACATCAGCGAAGAACTGGCCATTAATAAAAATATCCAGGTAAGCCTGATGGGCGACCTGACTACCGGCCCCATTGTACACCGTATTTTGGCAGGGCTTGATATGGGCAACCTGAAAACCTGGGGCGATTTTTCCAGCAAACAGGAGCCTGATCTGCAGTTGGCAAACAATGCTACCTTTAATATTTATAACCCGGTTTATGGTATTCCTTTTGACAAGATTCCTGTCTTCGATCGTTCGCGCAGTATTCAGAACCGTTCGGGATCAAATGTATATGCCACTAATCTGACCTATACCGGTGCCTACCTGCAAGATGAGCTCCGCATGCTGGATGGACGGGTTCGTTTAACCTTAGCCGGCCGTTTTACACATGCCGTAACCGTGGGTAAAACTAATCTCACACAGCTATCTGATAATGTTTTTAGCCCAAGGGCCGGTTTGAGCGTAACCCTTGCAAAAGATTTTAGTGCCTATACTTTATACGACCAAAGTTTTCTGCCTGTTGCTGGTCAGGATTATGCCGGAATCCCTTTCAAACCGATCCGTGGCAATAATATCGAACTTGGCCTTAAAAAAGATTTCTTTGATGGTAAATGGAACGTAACCGCAGCTGCCTTCCGCATCAAGAAGAAAAATGTGTTAACTGCCGATCTTGATCCGGCACACCTGGCGATGAATCCAAATGCCCAGATTCAATTAGGTGGTATCATATCGAAAGGTATTGAACTGGATATCAATGGAGAAATTACCCCTGGATTAAACGTGGTATTAAATTATGCGCTAACAGATGCCACCGTAAGTGAAGATGCTAAACCAGAACTGGTAGGCAGGCATACCCCTAACTCTGCCAAACACATTACCAATGGCTGGTTGTCTTACCGCTACCAGAAGCAAGGCGCTTTGTTGAACGGTTTTGGATTGAGTGCGGGATACCAGATCCAATTGGATCGTTATGCCGGATCTACTTCGGTTCCATTAATGTTACCTGCCTATTATCGTTTTGATGCAGGCGTTTCATACGAAAAGGGTAAAATAACGATTGCCGCGTTAGTGAATAATCTGTTGGACCGCAGGCTGCTGACGCAGGGATCATATACCAAACTGGCTACCGAAACGGCAACATCCGTATCGTACTATACCTATATCTATGAGGTTCCACGCAATGCAAGATTAAGTATTACCTACCGGTTTAAATAACCTATATCCGACCAATAAACAGGCACTATGAGCAAGACACGAAATCAAGGAAAGAAAAAGCAAAAAGACACGCTTTTAAAGCGCATCAACAATTGGCTGCACTTGTGGTTAGGTTTAATATCTGGCATCATTGTACTCATCGTGTGCCTCACCGGTTGTATCTGGGTGTTTAATGAAGAAATTAACGGGCTGCTGGAACCGGAAACAAAAGTAGCCTGGCAGGATAAGCCCGTGGTTAAACCATCTGAACTGATGCAGATTGCCGCGAAGCTTTACCCGGAGAAAGTGCCTTCATACGCCAATTACCAGCAAGGCAGGGCCATTAACTTAAATTTGAGGGCCGCCAATGCTGGTCAGAAAGATCGCCGTACGGGCAATACCATCCTGAAAGTGAACCCTTATACGGGCGAAGTGATCAGTACCGAAGTGCATAAACCCGGCGAATCGGATTTCTTCAGGTTTATTTTAAACGGACACCGTTTTCTGTGGATGCCTGCTAAAATAGGTCGGCCAATTGTGAACTATGGTACCCTGATTTTCGTTGTCTTGCTGATTACCGGGCTGATCTGGTGGTATCCTAAAAAATGGAATCAGTCCACGCGTGATAAAAGTTTTAAAATCAAATGGGGTGCCTCTTTTAAAAGGGTAAACCTCGACCTGCACAACGTACTCGGCTTTTATGCTTTGTTGTTTCTGCTGGCCATAGCCCTTACCGGAATGGTATACGGCATTAAATGGTATAGTGAGGGCATCTATTGGGTCACTTCCGGCGGCGATAAGCTGGCAGAATATAAACGCCTGGATTCAGACTCTACGCTAAAAGGAAAAGGCTATACACCGGAAAAAGCGATGGACATGGCCTGGAAGCAGGTGATCACACGACACCCTAAATCTATGGGATTCTATTATAATTTTGCAGATACAACAGATGCAAAGGCTGCCATCAACATTACCGTGTACCCAAATACAGGACAGTTTTACAATAGCCAAGGTTACACGTTTGACCAGCATAGCCTGAACGAATTGAAGCGGGAAGATGCCTATTCTATAACTTATGCGCAAGCCTCTTTTGGACAGAAACTGAGAAAGATGAATTACGATATCCATGTAGGCAGTATTTTAGGCTTCCCTGGCAAAGTGCTGGCCTTTCTGGCCTCACTCATCGGCGCCAGTTTACCGATTACCGGATTCCTGGTATGGTATGGCCGGAAGTTTAAGAAAAAGAAACCTGGGAAAATTGTGGTGAAACAGCCTAACGACATCCATCAGGGACCAGCGGAACAACTACTTGCGAAAATATAAATAGGAAGCCCCGGATTTGAAAAGCCGGGGCTTCGTTTTTTAGACAAATCCATACTTAAAACTTAACGCTTTAAAGCGACAGCAATAATTTTGACCTCATTTAGGCTAAATCAAGCCTGTTACGAACAGCAACAAGCCAAATTGAGCTTATTTCAACAACAGTCGTCCGAGTAAAAGGGCAGGCATGTACAAACAGCCTTTCTGTGTGCAACATCATCATGAACACAGCGCATGTTTACCATTAATAAACACTTCATTTAATCCTTCCAAATAGAAGGTGACTTTTATTTTGTGATTGATGGTGCCCTTGTAGCATTTGCCTGTTTGGCCAAATGTTAGGCCGGGTAGACTTAAAAACAAACAAGCAATGATAATTTTCATCGTTTAAAACATTTAATCATGTACAGACTAAACCGCTGTGCGCATTGCCGCCCGCCTCGACATTATTTTCTCGATCAGGCCATGCAAACGGCTCCGGTAGTCGCTGCCCAACCATTTGATATAGTTTTTGGTTACCGAACCCAGGCATTTGGCGTATTGTTTTATCCTCCAGTCGATTTCTTTCTTGAGTTCGGTTACCAATTCAAATGCCTTGCTCACCGTGTCAGCATTGTCTGTGCACATCAACGCATGTTGCCTGATGGAATTGCGGAGCACGGTTTTTGATTTTTCCCCTTTATCCATGGCGGCTTGATAGGCGGCAAGCACGTCGAATGCAATCTCCGTACTATTGGGAAACCTGTTTCTCATTTCGGCAGGCATCTGATGGATATCGTCGCTGGCTTTTGCCAGGATCTGGTGATAGATTTCGGGGTTTTCGAATACATGCTGCCAATCCACCGGAGCATCCCATTCTCCAAACCTTTCTGCATTATTGCCCAAGTCGATAATATTAAAAGTCTTTTTACCGGACAAACGTCTTGCTCCCCTGCCGATCATCTGGTGATAAAGCGTAAGTGAGGTGGTAGCACGGTTCAGGATAACCGACTGCACAGACGGTTCGTCAAAACCAGTAGTTAATATAGATACCGATGTTAATATCGCACCTTTTGTCTTTTTAAACCATTTTAATATTTCAATCCTTTCTGCATTTTCGGTATGGTTATCCAAATGTCGGATGGGATAACCTGCCTGCTCAAAAACTTCCAATACCTTCCGGGAGGTAAATATGCCGTTGTTGAAAATTAACGTCTTTTTCCCAAGGGCATGTTCCCCGTAGGCATGAACCAGAAGATCGAGCATTACTTTCGATGAATATAGCTCATCAGAGCTGCTCACCGTGAAATCGCCATGTATACCCCTGTTCAGCGTGTTGAGTTCTACTTCATAAGCAAAACTCTTTGGTTTTGCCAGAAATCCCTTTTCGATCAGCGAATTGATCTGCTCTCCAAGCACCAGCTCAGTGTAAAAGCTCTTCATCGGCAGCGCTGCATCTGCCGAAAAAGGTGTGGCTGTAACCCCTATTATCCTGGCGAACGGAAATTTTTTAAGCAGTTTATGGAAGGAATTGTGATGGGCCTCATCAACAATTACGAGACCTACCCCTTTAGTATCAATCAGACCATCATCGATCCGGTGTTTAAGGGTTTCGACCATGGCTACATAACAGTGATAATAATCTTTTTTGGCTATCCGTTTAACTTTGCTATCGACTACTTTATTAAAAACACCAGCATTTTTCATGGCAAGCGAAGTCTGTTTGCATAACTCTTGCCGGTGTGTAAGCACAATCACCTTTTTTCCGTATTGGTTTATAAAACGATTGGCAATTTCAGAAAAGATAACCGTTTTACCGCCGCCTGTAGGCAACTGGAAGAGCAAACGTAGCTGCTCAGTGCCTGACTGCATTTTTTCAAACAGGGTTTCTATCGCATACTGCTGATAGGGATATAATTTTGTTGCTGACCCATGCGCAGCGGTTGAGGATAAAATCTGCATGGTGTTACAACCATTGAAACCGGCTGAAAGTTTTAAGACAAGCCTGCCTTTTCGAAAACCTTTATCGCGGAAGCATTTTCAGCATAACCTCACATCTTATTTCGGCAATGACCTGGAATCTTATCCAAACCAGCGGTAAAGTTTCCGGTAGCTGGCTTATTGGGGGCCATGCCGGATAGAGCGGATAACCTTTGCATAACAGATAGCAGCAAAATTTGCGCTCAATCCGATATCTTCATCTGGAACTCATTCGGATAAGAATCTTTATAATAATTTCTCTATCTTAAATACGCATTTTTTGGCTTGCCTGTCATTGTCAATATAGTTTACTTCAAGCTCTTTATTTTCATCCAACAGCATTTTCCGATATTCCTTTAAATTTTTGGATTCCAATTTATTGATTGCAGTAATTACCTGGCCCTTCCGAAGGCCGCAACGGTAGGCTGCAGATTGCTCTATGATTTCGTCTATCATCACCTTCCCTCCCTGCAGAATAATTTTAAACGGCGCAACAGCGGTAGTAAAATCCTGTTGATATAAAAAATTTGGTTTCAGGTAGAGTTTTCTGGCACTATAGTCCAAAATAAAATCAAAACGGTGTATAATCTGGCTGCCCAATATACCCAGGTACTTTTTAGAAGCACTCACCCCCTCCCCGTCTGACGATATACTTACAGGCAGTTTCCCTTTGAAAATATATGGACCAATAGAAAGAGAAGCAATGGCTGCAAGTGTAGTGGTACTTTTGGTGGTTAAACTGTTCTGCGTACTTGAAACAGTTTTGCCTATTTTTGTTAATAAATCATGTTGTTGCTGGAAAGGGGTATTAAAAAGCAGTGCCAGGCCCGCGCCACTATCAAACAATATATCTCCGGAAAGCTTTTCCCCATTCAATAAATGTACATCAATGCCAAAACGTGGGATAGGTATTCCATCATCCAGAACAAATTCTATGGCCTTATAATCAGCCGTGTTCAATTGTGTTTTAAAAGGATACAGCAATATTTGTCTTTTTGTAATATTTACGACAGTTAAATAATTGCTCAGGATATCATTCCCAATAATACCATCAAACTTTCTACCAACCGTTGCATTAAGTCTGGAAAGATCATCAAGAACAAAATTTAAATGATCAATACTTACTGATTCATTTAGAAAAATTTTTTGTCCCATAGTATAGCGGTACATCTTAATGCCCCCTGCCCCGCGGATCTCCTGGTGAAGATCTGCCTTAATATTAAATTTTTCGGCTACATGGCTATCGAGTAAAATGGTCGAGGCACCTGTATCAAAAAAGAAAGTTAACGAATCCTTGCCGTTCAATGCGGGCAGTTTGATCATAATACTTTTATTATCATATAATTCAAAAGGAAGTATAATCTGTGAAAAAGTTACTGAATGCACTAAATTGAACAGGAGAGAAAAAATAAGGGCTGCATTAAATTTCGACGGCATTTTCAGGGAGTTTAAGTGAATTGTAGAAGATCAGTTTTGCGTAATTTATATAAATAAATCATTTTATTTATAATATTGAAAAAGTAATTTATAGCTGAACTCAGCAGAGTAAATTATTTAATTAATGTTAAAATAAATAAATTTTAAATTGAACGATGAAGCATATTACCGAAGTAATTTCTACGGGTAATTTTTAAAATATTGCAACGATATACATTTTAAAGTGTCTATTAAAATAAAAATATGTTTAAATTATTTACCGTTCTATTTATTTTACTGCACGCTGTTTCCTATGCTCAGAATTTTATTGATTTTAAGCAGAATGATAAAAAGACTGCATTTAGTGGCAAAAATGAATTAAACTATAATGTACAGCTTAAGAAGGGTGAAGTTTATCTGATTAAGGTTTATCAGGAAAATATTGATATTGAAATTAATCTCTATGATGAAGCTGGTGAAAAAATCTTATCAACAGATCTTGCCGACGGAAATAAAGGAACCGACAAATTGGAGTATGAACCCGAAAAAGGCGGACTTTATAAAATCAACATCAAATCAGTCTCTCCAAAACCTTCACCAGATGGGGTGATCAGTATGAATTTGGCCCGGCTAAGTAAAAGTGTGCTGGAGCGGAGAAGAAAAATTGCTAAAGCCCTTGAACCCGAAAATGCAAAAGATGTTTCAACTATTGACATCAAGCACTTCTGGGAAGCATTCGATGCCTTAAAAGCTGCTAAAACCTATAGCGACAGCGTTAATATTATTCAAAGTAAATATCTTGATCGGGCTACAAACGGTTTGAAGGAATTTGCAAAAGTCAGGTATTTTTCGCCCGAATTTTATACTGACAGGATTAAAAAATATAAAAAGTTTTATGAAAGCGTACGTCAAAACACCCTGTTATTTTCAGATTCGGAACGCTTATCGGATATCATCAGGCAGACCCGTTCGCTATATCCCAATGGAAAGGAGGCCAGGATAGCCATCACTATCGGACCAATGTCTTCTGGAGGGACCATTTCCAACAATTATGTTTTAATAGGGCTGGAGATGATCGCAGGGGATAAGAATTGTGATGTTTCAGAAATCACCAATGAAAATTTAAGATCAGATATATTAGCACGATCAGATCAGGCAGACGTTTTAAATTTTGTAAGGGAGACCATTGCCCACGAATATATCCATACCCAACAGCGAAAAATGAATCCGACAGCCTGTGAGTGTGTTTTACTTGAGAATGTGATTAAAGAGGGTGTTGCCAGTTTTATTTCTGAGGTGTTGATTATGAAGAGAAACCAGGAAACCGGTAGCCGCGCTTCGCTGTATGCAACTGCACACGAAAAGGAACTGTGGCAGGAAATGAAGAGCGAACTCTGCACCAAAAATCTCCAGAATTGGTTATTCAATGCGGCAAGTAGCAAGAACAGGCCTGGCGATCTGGGCTATAGGATCGGATATAAAATAGCGGAATCTTTTTATCACAAGTCTGCCGATAAAAAGATGGCCATTAAAGAAATGATTGAGACCGATAATCCGCTTGTCTTTTTGGACAAAAGTGAATATGATTTAAAATTTCGATAAGCTGTAAAGCTTGCTCTGTCATCAATAACGCGTCAATCCTCATTTTTAAAACCGGAGATAAAGGTTTACAAGAGAAAGATATTGTTCAGTAATATTACCTGAGACCAGGGCAGGATTGTAAAGACCAATAACGAATTAAACGGACCATGAAACATTTGATTATTTTACTTTTGGTACTCACTGCCTGCAACAACCGTAAACAACAAGATTTTAAACTCAAGCCCTTAAGTCCAGATGTTCAACAATTTAAATCAGGAACGAATAACAATCGCATTGACTATTTTTATATCAGGGGAAACTTTTTCTATAAAAAATCAACCTATGCACTGCTTGGGGATAAAGTCAGCAGGAAAATCGATTCTGCGATTTTACCAGACTATGATTTCTATTCCGTTTATGTTTACCGCGATTTAGATCTGCCAAATAAAAAAGATGGAGGGGGTACTAATTCTTTCGATGGACAAAACAAAAACCTTGTTGCGTATATCCGGTATAAACGAGGGCAGATGGATATTTTTTATATTATTAAAAATGGGAATGTAGTGTATAACCTTATATCCGGAAAAGAAATGGATTTTGAGTTTGATCAGTAATAAGTCGAGAACTGATCTGCTTATCCTTTAATCATTAGAGATCAATCATGTTCGAAAACAATCATGAAGAGAAAGCAAAGTAAATGTCAAATATTAACTCATGCTAAGTTCAGTACGAGTTCCGCTCGTGATGTTCAGTTGTATTAGTGTTTACGTTAACTTACCTATCTCCTGAAATGTGAAATTTAGTTGGCTATCTTTCAAGGATATTATAATAAGGTAGACAGCCCTAAAAGTGCTGTTAAATATTGCCTGTTGGTATAGAGAATATAACCGTTGTGCCCGTCTGCTCGATATCTGCAACCTGAATGCTGCCCCCATGGCGAAGAATCACCTCTGCACACAGATACAATCCTATTCCCAGGCCATCCACCTGCAACTTCGTATTGGCCCTGTAAAATTTTTGAAATATTTTCTTACGATCTCCCGGCGCTATCCCGATTCCATAATCCCTGACGCTGAAGTTGACCTGATCATGATCTGATGTAATGGTAATTTCGAGATTTGGATCATTTTCAGAATACTTGATTCCATTGTTGATCAGATTGGTGATGACCTGGGCAATCCGATGACGATCGCCATGTACCAAAATTTCACCCGCATCTGCCCGCACTTCGATCTTCGCATGGGCATGAATAACCCTGGCATTGTCTGCAATCTCATCGGCAAGTCTGCGAATATCAAACGTCGTTTTTGCCAGGCTGATTTCTTTTAACTTTGCATTTACCGGTAAGGCCATCTCGCCTAAAAGACGATTAATCCTTTCGGTTGATCCCAGCGCCCTGGTTACAATATTCAGGGCTTTTTCCTCACTCCGCGGCTGCAACATCCGCTCAAGCAATTGTAAGGATGCTATTACAGCCGACAGTGGCGTTTTCAGTTCATGCATGGCCACATTCAAAAGTTCATCACGCAGTACTTCTAAATCTTTCTTTTCGGTAATGTCCAGCGTTATTCCCAATAGTTCATAGGGGATGCCGTTTTTGTACAACACTTTACCATTTGCGTCTATCCAGTGAATACTGCCATCCGGATGTTTTACCCGGTACTGAGCCTTGTAAAGCTGTTGATGTTCTATCGCAGCTGAAACCTTGGCCTGCATTTCCGGCAGATCTTCAGGAAGTATACAACTTAGCATGTCAGCATAACTAAATGCTTTGGACGGATCCCAGCCAAAATTCTTTTTGCACTGCGGGGTGCAGGCCATAAAGTTGCTGTTAACCAGGTTGACTCTCCAAAAACCCATGGAAACCTGTTCAAGTGCAATATCAAGATGCTCGTCAGAGATATTAAATGTTTGATCAGCGTTAGGAAGTTTCGAACTCATACGATCTCTTTGCGAATATTTTTAGCAAAATTAACATAAATAATGTGAATTTCCACAGCGGTGTATGTGAAATGATATATCTTGATTAATTTTATTGTATTGATCTGTATAAAGAAATGATGCTGCGATGTTTCTTAACGTTGACCTTCAGGTAACTGATTGGCTCAATAAAAGACCGGTTTTACAGGGCGATCATAACTCGTTGTAAAACCATAAACGCTAAGCCATCATTTCAAAAGCACGTGTCAGCAGATTATCAACATCAAAAGGTTTACCCATAAAGCCGTCTGCTCCGCATTCCTGCGCTAAAATATCTCCGTTAGACTCAGCCGACATCAATAAAACAGGTGTTTTATTGTTAGGATAGCTCGATTTGAACAATCTGCATAATTCATTACCATTATATCGTGATCCGATGAGCCTGATATCCATTACAATCAAATGAAAGCCTCCCTTATCGATAAATTCGGGATTAGGTGCAATGTTTAGTACAGTAGTATGATAACCTACCGTTTCAAAGATCATTTGAAATAATTCACTGATTTCTTGATCATCTTCAATGATGAGTATGTGTTTTTCCATCGGTATCGATTTTAAGTGATTCCAATACGGTCACAGCGATCGATTTTCGATGGCGATAGTAGTATCTGCGTTTGTTAACGTATAACAGCGTTGAAAGTTTTGATTTTCTACCAATCTGTTGAGAATCCTTTCAGTGTATGTTTTTAACAGAGCTGCCGCCTTCCCGGTCCACTGTTGCTCCTTATTGACATTACTTCAAATCTGCCGGGTATCTGATGAATTGTGCGACCAGTCTGTTAAGATTTCCCGCAAGCTTATCCAACTGTCAACAACAAACCGGTAGCTCATTTCTTCCAGTGCTTCCAGCGTATCAATTCCTTGTTGAGCAGGTTGAGCGAACGGTAGATCTTAAAAAAATGATCAGTTAGTACCAAACCAACTTAATATATTTTTGTATAATGCTTGCAGGGGCATCATCTGCATCTGCTGGGATGGCAAGTCCCGTAAAGCCGAACGTCGGGTATGATACAATAGGCAGTTAAAAGATCAATAAATATATGTTAATTTGTATTTCATGTCATAAATGTGCTTTACATGTTTATGGATATTATAAGATCAACATTCTGGCAAATTGAAAACCGCAAAATATTACCTTGCTGCTATATTCGCGTATGCGACCTGGGGCTTTTTTAGCTTAGTTTTAAAACCGCTGAGCGGATATGCTTCGGTAGATATTTTATTTTACCGCATTTTTAGCTGCGCCATATTAATGGTTTTCATTACCGCCTTATTTAAGCGTGCCGATTTGCTTAAAGCTTTCTCAGATATTAAAGCCTTACCTGCTAAACAAAAACGAAATATGCTTTTACTGAATGTAGGTGGAAGTATTCTTTTAAATATCAACTGGTTCTCATTTATTTACGTGCTCAACCACGTAAGCATTAAGGCCACCTCACTTGCCTATCTTGTGTGCCCGATTATTACGACATTGCTTGCTTACTGGCTTTTGCACGAGAAGCTCAATAAAATACAATGGGCGGCTGTTGCATTGAGTATAATTGGATGTTTACTCCTATCCTATGCCAATATTATGGATATGGTTTATGGTATCATTATTGGGGGCAGTTATGCCGCGTACCTGGTAAGCCAGCGTAAAAATGTTGGGTTTGATAAGTTCATCACCCTCACTTTTCATATTGTACTTTCTGCCTTGCTGCTGCTTCCCTTTTACCCTGCCTACAGCGGGCGTATACCTGGCACGACGACATTTTGGGTACTGATAGAAGTGATAGCACTTGGCTTTACGGTAATTCCATTATTTCTGAATTTGTATGCCTTAAAGGGGTTGAATTCATCAACAGTGGGCATGTTGCTTAACATCAATCCCATTATTGCATTTGCTATAGCAGCTCTGGTATATCTTGAGCCTATCAGTCCCTTACAAATGGCGGCCTACAGTATTATATTCCTATCGGTTATTGTTTTTAATGCGCATTACCTTTTAAAAAATAAGCAAAAGCAGATGCATGGCAGAAATCAGCCTGATTTCCCCAAAGATTCCGGTTACTCAGAGGCATAAAGATATTACTGCTTTTCGATGTAACCGCATAAGGCAGGCCGGCCATATATACAACTTCCATAGGGAAGCCTGTCATCGTTTAATTTAAATTAATTGCTCCACCTTTGATGGCATCATTATCTCCAAAAATTTGACTCCTTAAATCTTTTGTATATCATACAGAAACAAGAAAGCGGAAAAAACCAAAGGCTCTTCCCGCTTATCTAAATTAACGCTCTCTGTATATAAACACGATTATCGCGAATATGTTTGCTGTGATTTAAAAAAAATCGATTTCGGCTATCTCCAACCAAGTCCTGGCGCAACATGCTCCAAAATGGCAGATAAAATATGAATATTGTAATCTACACCCAGCGTGTTTGGAATGGTCAATAATACCGTATCTGCTTCCTGTATTGCCTCGTCTGCAGCCAGTTCCTTTATCAGCTGATCGGGCTCAGCGGCATATCCCCTGCCAAAAACTGCCCGTTGAGTGGGCTCGATATAACCAAAACTATCTGCCGCCTTCCCCTGCTGTCCGAAATAATACCTGTCCTGATCGTTCATCAGCGCAAATATAGAACGGCTGACAGACACCCTTGGCTCGCGATCATGTCCAGCCTTTTTCCAGGCTTCCTTATACAACCTGATCTGCTCAGCCTGCTGAACGCTGAAGGGCTTGCCATTTTCATCAAACTTCAATGTAGAACTCTGCAGGTACATGCCCTG
The DNA here is from genome assembly GCF_007833675.1 of Pedobacter suwonensis. NCBI lineage: Bacteria > Pseudomonadati > Bacteroidota > Sphingobacteriia > Sphingobacteriales > Sphingobacteriaceae > Pedobacter > Pedobacter suwonensis. Next base: position 856,997 of record NZ_CP031708.1, read on the forward strand.
CTCTGCCGCCCACACCGCAGTGGCATTAGAAGCAGCCCCCCACCAGATGCGTTCGCGCAGCCCCTCGGAATAGGGTTCTAACCTTAACAGTCCCGGAGGATTGGGAAACATTGGATTTGGATTCGGCCTTGCAAAACCTTCGCCATTCAGTCTTTCCAGAAACTCCAAAGCCTTTTGCCTGCCCATATCCGCATCGCTCTCGCCGTCCTTTGGCGAAAAACCGAAATGCCGCCAGCCTTCAACCACCTGCTCGGGCGAACCCCGGCTGATGCCCAGTTGTAACCTCCCACCAGAGATCAGGTCGGCCGCACCCGCATCCTCAACCATATATAAAGGGTTTTCATAGCGCATATCGATAACCCCCGTTCCGATTTCGATCTTTGAAGTTTTTGCACCAATTGCCGAAAGCAGCGGAAAGGGCGATGCCAATTGCCTCGCAAAATGGTGTACCCTGAAATACGCACCGTCGAGCCCGATCTCTTCGGCCGCAACGGCCAAATCGATAGACTGCAGCAGAGTATCACTGGCGGTACGCGCCTGGTATGAGGGATGTTCGGACCAATGCCCGAAAGATAAAAATCCGATTTTCTTCATTCCATTAATTGATAAATTCAAAGTTAGCATTACGCTCATTTCCCGAGGGTCATCGTGTAGTCATAACCGCTACTGACTTTATCAAACAATAGCCCTGGCTAATTGTTCCCAAATCAGTTATGTCTAGACGAAAACAAATACAGTCAAAGGAGCAGTTTGATGCTGGGCTCGAACTGGAAAGAGCGGGCGATAGCGCTGCCGCATTAAAACGCTACCAGCAAGCTTCGCGGACAGATCCCACCAATTCGCATGCATGGAACAGGCAGATGGTATTGTTGCGCAAAGGTAAATCAAAAGAGGATGAGGTCAAACTCATTCGAAAGGCCATAGCCGAATACCGGAAAGCCTACGAAACCAAACAACAAGACTGGATGAAAGAAAACAAGGCCAAAGCAGAGAGCACACGTGAGCTGGCGCATGTACTTGGTCTGTTAGAATCAACAGGCTTTCCAAAAAACATAGATACCACCATCGAAAAATGGCAGACCAGGCTCTACTTACTTGAATACCGGGTCAAAAATGCCCGAAAGAAGAAAACTTCGTCAAAAAAGCCTGTAAGCAAATCATCAAAAAGCACAATTGCTGCGACGAAAAAGCCTAAGCAAAACGCCGCTACCAAACCCAGGCTTAACAAAAAGCAATAAGATCAGTCCGATATGAATAGGACTTAATAGCCCTAAACCAACAATTATTTAAAGCTGATTTTTTAATAGCTTAAATGTCCGGATTTGTTCAAAATGCTTCTTTCGTACCCTAAATTATTTTTTTCTGCCATCGCTGGTGGATAATAGCCCCTTAAGTTTGAATGATCTCCTAATTCTTCTTGTTATCATTGATTATCCAGTAGCTGTCTTTATCGTAATTTCACAGGAATAAAAACATAACTATAAGCGGATATGTTGCTTAGCTATGCCAGTAACAGGAAAGCCAACTTACCTTGATTTTGACAACCAAAAATATCCTTGGAAAAAAGATATCAATTATAGAAATAATCCCGAAAAATACAGGATTGGCAAAGGCGAACAGGGTGTTCTGATCTGCGAGCCTTATAAATCTGAGATTGGCCAGTTCTGGAGGTTTCGGACGCCAGAACTCGCAAAAGATAGCAGTGAAAAGATATTTAAAATGTTCCTTAACTATATACAAGAAAATAATTTTGTTGGGGCAGACATGGCAAGAAAATACCTGCAGATGGGTTATACCCGCGCCAGGCGATACGCCAATTATAAAGGCGGAAAGAAATACGATAAAAACAAGGATTATACGCCACTTGAGCGGGGCACTGGTTCGGCAGAGAAAGCTAAATCCGCAGCAATATTTTACGCCACCTATAAATTAGCAGAGGCCCATCCGATTTATAAGTCAATGAAGGCAGTCTGGAAAAAACGGCTGGGATAACAAATTCAAATGCCACCATAATTGAAAGCAAGATTTGTCCGGTAATACTCACGATTGCTTTTTAGGAATATAATTGCTGTTCATCGGTATAATAACTGGTCCTTCCGCCGATCTTTTCTGACTTCACGACTGCTCCGGAAGGAGATTTTTTCAGCTTTGCCCCATGTACTTTCATCAAGTCGCGCAGCTCACCACGAAGCTCATCTCCGTTCTCTTTTGCGATAGCTGTAATGGCTTCTTTCAAAACAGACTTCAAACTATGGAACAATTTTTTGACTATTTTTTCCGGTATGGCCGAGCTGATCGAAAACGGAGATACTCTGGCATCCCACAGGATCTCATCTGCATATGAATTACCAATGCCCCGTATCTTCTTCTGGTCCATCAGCAACTCCTTAACCATTTTCTTGCTCTTGAACAGCACCCCGGTAAAATAATCTTCATCCATTTCAAGCGCATCTGGTGCCTTAGTAGCGTCGGGATTTAAGGTAGGTGTTGCCGCACGCAAGCTATCTACTAAGGCAAAGCCCTCACCACATGAAAATTGAAAAGCAAGTATGGCGTATTTTGGCAGCTCCGAACCGCTATGCATCGCCTCCAGTTCGCCCCTAAGCATCAGATGAACCTGTAGAATTTCCTTACCGAAATGAAAGTGCAAAGTTTTTCCATAGCGTAAAACATTCGAAAGCTTTTTACCTTCGAGCCTGGCCTTGAGCTGTGCAGCAGTAACGTTTAGCTTTTTTGTCACTTTTACTTCCAATTCCTTTAGGGTTTTACCCTTGAACCGACGTGAAAGGATCTGCGCAAACACTTCTAAATCTGGTAGTTCAGCCATAACATTTTTTTTAATTAAACACACCCATTTTTATATTGCTAACCGAACTTACTGATCGATGTGCAGGATTGAAACATTGTTCATGCCCAAAAAGTTTAGACCTACCTTTCAGCAGATACTAATAGGTATCCCTAACGATCTGGCGCAGCATATTCAGGTTGGCATGTGCCTCTCCCATCGTATTATTGAAATAAACGAATACCTTTTTGCCTTCTGAAAGCCACTCGGTCACATAACTTGCATACTCGTACAGTACGTCGTCTGCATAACTTCCCCTGTAGTTTCCTCCCGGACCATGAAACCTGAGGTAGATAAAACCGGGATGGCTTTCCCTTACCGGAGAACTGGCAGGCGACTTATCATGTATCACCATACCAAGCCCAAACTCTTCCAAAAGTTCATACACCTCATCTATATATAAAGAAGGATGCCGAAATTCCAAAGCGATCTTCCATTCAAAAAAAGGATCATGAGTTCTAAGCACCGACATGAGAAAGCGCAACTGCGCAAAATGAGCAATCCTGATGCTCGGGGGGAACTGCACCAAAAGACAGGCCTTTTTATCCTCCACATGCGAAATAACTGAAAAGAATCTGGATACAATCTCGGGATCAAAGGCCAGGTCCTTATTGTGGGTCACCTCCTTAAAAAGCTTAAAAGTGAACCGAAATTTCTCAGGCACATCAGCCGCCCATTTTTTCATCGTGGAAGCCTGCGGTATTTTATAAAAGGAAGAATTGATCTCGATAGAATCCATCAGCGATGCGTAATAGCACAGCCTGCTCTTCTCCTGAAATTCTTTGGGGTAGTGCAATTTATTGGGAACGGGCAACAACAGCCCGCTGGTACCCGAGTAATAGTTTTCAAAAGCGATGTCCATATGAACTAAACAAGTCGAATAGAAAAATTGTTGAACGGCCAGATCAGAAGAAAGGCCGCGCTAGGCATTGATCTAAAAATACCTAAAAACAAAAAAAACAGCTTTTTTCAGAACTGCTTTGAAACTCTGGCTCAGTAGCGGTGAGTAATTCGAAACATTTTGTGGAGGAATTAATTGAAATCGTGATTTTCGAAAATTTTAGAAGAGTACTGATTTAATTAGCGCATTCAAATATGGTTAAACTACATAAAAAATTCCTTAAACATTAGAAAAAAGAACAGCAAGTCTCAACAAAATGAGGCAATTGTGTTTTGAACTAAGTCAATTGAAAGAACGTCTGAAATCCAGGGGCGAGACACTGGTTTTAAGCTTAAAAAGTTTACTAAAGGATTGCGGGTGCTCAAAACCTAATTCATAGGCAATCTCGTTTATTGAAGCCGGAGTTGTCGATAACTGTTCTTTCGCTTTTTCGATCAGATGGTTGTGGATGTGCTGTTGTGCATTTTGTCCCGTATGTAACCGCAGCATATCACTTAAATAACTGGAGCTGACGTTTAATTGCGAGGAGAGAAATTGTACAGTAGGAAGCCCCTGCTTTTGGGGATTTGCCGACCGGAAGTAAACCTGTAAAATGTCTTCTACCTTTTGAAGGAGATCGCTGCTTACTGCTCTACGGGTGATGAATTGCCTGCTGTAGAATCGATTTGAATAATTTAGCAGTAGTTCTATCTGGGAGATAACAACGTCCTGACTGAAGTTATCGATCTTGCTTTTCAATTCTTCTTCGATACTTTGAAAAACAGAAATAATTGTGATTTTTTCTTTTTCAGATAAGTGCAGCGCTTCATGGATAGCATAGGAAAAAAATCCATATTCTTTGATCTTCCTGGCGAGCTCGTAGCCAAGTAAAAGATCTGGATGGAAAAGTAACGTATAACCAGACTGATCGCTTAAAGGTGCATGTTGTCCTGTGATCTGGTTAGGTGAAACAAAAAACATTCCCCCCTCATCAAAATCATAGTAATGCTGCCCATATTTGAACTTTCCCTGAAAGTTCATCTTATAGGAGATTTTGTAAAAACTTAAAATATGCGGACTGGGAAGCCTTTCCAGTGGAATAGTTCCCTCAGCATTATTTATTAAACTTACCAACGGATGCATAGGTGCCGGCATATCCAGCGCCATATGCAATCTTGATAAAGAATCAAATCTGTGGTTAGATAGCTCATTCTTCATACTGCCTGATTTATAACTTACTTTCAATGCTGCCCAGCGCACCTGCCCCGTTAAGAGCTTTCTTTGCATCTTCCCAACTTGTATTGTTCGGATCGAATGCACTACGAATATAGGCAAGAATGCTTTCACATACAAAAGCAACGCGCTCTGGATTTTCATCGCTTGTTTCACGGGCATCATATCCTGATATGCCACCAAAGATGTGTTCTGCGCCAAATACCGTCAACAGATCTTTTGGACCAGAGCTTTGATAGTATGCATCTGCACGCCAGTTGTCCACATCAGAGAACATGGGGTTTACGTCCTTGTCCCCGTTCACAATAAGTGCCGGCAAGGTCATAGTGCTGAAATTGCCGGCAGCCAATACCGGATAAAGCTGCCTGGCGGCTCCGTTAAATCCTTCTGGCCCGCCAGACGCACCAATGAGCACGCGAGCTTTTAATCTTGGCTCTGCCGCATTAACAATCTTACCTGTTGCAGGATCAGTTACTTCCATGCCAGAAAGCATCGCTACTGTTTGCCCGCCCATCGAATGGCCAACTACGGCAACTCTTGCCTTATCAACCCTTTCTGTTAACCCTGGTACTGTAGAAAGTATTTCCTCCAAGTGATCAAGAATAAACTTCATGTCCGCTGGCCTCGAACTCCAAAACAAGGGTGCTTCGGGAAGGGACGGGGAAAGCCCGAGTGCTTTGGAATTTTGATGGGTAGGTTGGATAACTACAAATCCTTTATCCGCAAAAAAATCTGCCATAGGTCCATACCCTTTGTACGATGAAAGAAAGTTAGAAGGTCCATGCCCATGGGAAATAAGAATCACGGGCAGGTTGTTTCCGCTGGCGGGAGCAGAAACTTTCATTTCAAGGTCTACGTAACGGCCCGCAACTGGTAATACAACCGGACTAAAACTGATAATTGGTGTTTTTGACTGTTTCATTTTTTAATGATTTAAAATTTGATATAGTACAAAGGTCAACAACCATGGATTCCCTGACGTAGTCAAATCGAAGCATTTCGTAGCCAATTCAGGGAAAAGGGTTATTAATCGCCTGGTTAGGAATTATAGACGCTTAGGCTGTATCAAAAAGGCAGCCTCTTTCGGGTCAATGTCGCTACGTATTTCAAAACATTTCATTAACAAACTGATGGAAATAGGCTGCTTTTTTTGAAAATTTTAGAAAAAAACAAGCCAGTTTATGTTCATAAATTTTGCTAACCTAACACCGATAACAAAAGATATGACTTTCTAAACAAAGCAAATTGACACGCCAAACAAAATTCACCTTTAATCAACCTCCTACATTTGTCTTATCACATTTAATCAAAACAAAATGGAAAAGAACAACTATCAAGGCGCGTTACAACACCCATTGGGTTCAGGTTTTAGCGCTAGCTCAACTGCAACAGAAGTCATCAAAGGAATAGATCTTACAGGTATGATCGCCATCGTCACCGGTGGTAATGCTGGCATCGGTCTTGAGACCACAAAAGTACTGGCCGCAGCAGGTGCAACCGTAATTGTACCGGCAAGAGACATCGAAAAGGCAAGGAAAAACCTCCAAGATATTACAAACGTGGAAATTGAGACAATGGATCTTGGCAAGCCCGAAACCATAGATGCGTTCGCCGATAAATTTCTGGCATCAGGCAGACCACTGCATATACTCATCAACAATGCTGGGATCATGTGGGTGCCGTTACAAAGGGACAGCCGTGGTTTCGAATCCCAGCTATCCACCAATTACTTTGGACAGTTTCACCTGGTGGCAAGATTATGGCCAGCGCTAAAAAATGCCAATGGCGCACGTGTTGTAAATGTTTCCTCTCTTGGACACCACATGGCGCCCTTTAATTTCGAAGATCCAAACTTCCAGCATAGGGAATACCAAACACTTATTGGATACGGACAATCAAAAACAGCGAGCAATCTATTTGCATTAGAACTTGATAATCGCGCAAAAGCGCATCAGGTAAGAGCATACTCCCTGCACCCCGGATCAATCGCCGGAACAGAACTGGCCAGGGATGCTGATATGGAACTGTTCAAACAGATGGGCTTTTTTGATGAAACTGGGAACATACGTCCGGACATCCTGGCCAGCCTGAAAAACATTCCACAGGGTGCGGCAACATCCGTTTGGGCTGCTACCAGTCCGCTGCTCAATAACATCGGCGGCGTGTACTGCGAAGATACGGATATCGCCGAACTGATACCGGAAGATCCCGCCATACAGACAGTTGCTAAACCGCATCAAAGTGGCGTAATGGAATATTCGCTGGACGAAAACAGTGCTAAAAAACTGTGGAATCTGACCGAGGAAATGACCGGTATAAAATTTAACCTGAACTAAGCCGTGAAAAACTTAAAAGGAAAAAACCGCCAAGATTACTGGCGTTAACAGCGGTATAGGCTATGCCACTGCCAAACAGCTAAAAGCAAACGGCGCACAGTTGATCATCACCAGCAAGTAGAGCGGCCTTGAATGTGGTCATGAAAATCACGGCACAGAAACTTTACGGACGTAAGATCAGGGTCAATGCCGTTGGCCCTGGTCATGTGGAAGATCATGAATAAGATCGGGTTGAACCAATCCCTTGAAGAGTAAATGATCAGTACCATTCCATTGTCTGGGTTTGGTAAAGCGGAAGAAGTGGCCAAACTGATTGCCTTCCTAGCCAGTAGTTAGACCACTTTCATCACAGGTTCTGAGTACCTGATCGACGGCGGCCAGTGTATCTAATGGAATCTAATCAAAAACCAATAACTTTATCACAATGGAACATATCTCTAAATATCTGACAAATGACATCAAGCTCTCCAGCTACGAAGACAAACTGTTCAAATCCGACCTGATGTTTGATGATCACATGCTGGTATGGTTTATTTCCGGGGAAACAAAAATCATACAGGCAGAATCTACCTTCAGTTTCAAAACAGGCGATATTTTTCTGATCCCAAGGAACGAACTTGCCACGATCATCAACTATCCGAAAAACGGATTGCCACATAAGACCGTGGTCATGCATCTGTCCACAGAAAGATTGAAGAAATTCTATGAAAAAACCGAGCCTAAAAAGAAAACACCTCCCCTGCAGAAAATATATCGGTTCAGTAACCACCCGCTTTTGGAAAGTTGCCTGGCATCACTAATACCCTATTTTGATATAAAAAGTGAATTCCCAGAAAGTCTGGCCAACCTTAAAATCGAAGAGGCCATCAATATTCTAAGGCTGATTGAACCTAGCGTAGATAGCGTCCTGGCCAATTTTGATGTACCCGGCAAGATCGATCTGATTGATTTTATGCAGCGCAACTTTATGTTCAACATGTCTCTGGAAAAATTGGGCTATCTAACAGGCCGTAGCCTATCAACCTTTAACAGGGACTTCAAGAAGCTGTTCCACACTACTCCCCAAAAATGGTTAACCGACAAAAGATTGGAGCTGGCTTATTACCATCTGGTTGAAAAAAAGAAAAAGCCGACGGAAATTTATCTGGAGGTCGGTTTTGAAGACCTTTCTCATTTTTCATTTATTTTCAAAAAGAAATATGGTGTTTCACCTAATCAGCTTCTCATAAAAAGTTATTGATTGAGTTCATCAAAAATTCCAAATCAATGACTGGACTCAAACTTAAAAATAACTTGAGCAAAGAGGTTAGGTAGAAGGCATGTGAAATGAAAATAGTAAAAAACAAAGCTATCTGTTTTTTTATCCTACTCCACAAAAAATCCCCTTAAACAAAAAAAGCAGCTCTTTTCAGAACTGCTTTTAAAACTCGGGGTCAGTAACGGTGCGTAATTCGAACCATTTTGTAGACGAATTGATGGAAATAGGCGGTTTTTCAAAAATTTTAGAGGAAAGCAATCAATAATATATTGTTACCTTTTCAAAAGTTCAAATAGTTCAATATTCATGTATAGTATTCCTTTCAGATTTTTTGATTTTAGAATTCCAATTTTCTAACCCACTTAAATATTTTGAAGCGTTACTCTTAATATCTTGAGTCTATCTACTAGAACTTCTCTTTTACAGTAGGGTTTTTCGAAAAGTAGTTCTAGTAGTAACAACGCGCTCCGGAAGGCAATTGTACCAGCCAATCCCAAAATCTTATCTCACAACCTAATCTTCGACTTTATGCCAGGGAACTATTTCTTCATTTCCACCTACAAACATATTTGATGAGATCCGGCTGACGTATTTACCACAGTATTAAAGAGTTTTAAAAGTAATAGTTCAAGATAACATATACCAACATCTTTGATATGATGTATAGCCAAAGAAGGTGCTTTGCAAATTTAATTCGCTTAGTATGGTTCGCGTTTGTAATCGAGTTACGGATAAAAGTAAACAGTTCAGGAAAATCCCGAAATTTGATCTCCTCAGTGCGCAATTGTTTTCAACTGTTTTATTTATCAGGAATATCTAGCGGAATATTTCCGTCCTGTATCAGAATTCTGATTTCCTCTGCAGTATTGGTTGCCTTTCCTTGAGCCGCTGTGTACAGGTTGCGCTGCTCGATCATCTGCCAGTTGAACAGTAACTCAAAAGCATTTTGCGGCAATACAATAGCTCCTTGCTAAATCCTATTGTTGTTCGCTTCAACATACCAGTGCAACAGGCAATCAACGCATTCCTGACTGTCCGAATCCTTCATTAGGCTTATAAACGCGTGCCACATCGCATTAATCCCATTATGCCCAGCTTGTGGTAACCACTAGCCTACAGACTTATACCGGTCAACATGTCTTGAAGAGAAATCGGTCCAGGAAGCAGTGGACCAGCCCAGCCTTGTATTAAACGGGGAAAAGTTCATCTTCCATTTAAGAAGGTGAAAACAAACCGATAGCTTATATCATTTTTTGCATATCCTCAACTCCAATTTTAGAGTTTTTGAGTTGTAATACACCAGTAATGGACAAAGCATATCCACCAGTTTGCTCAAGATCCTGCTTGATTTCACCATAATTTTAAACCTTGTCTATCTTGACCAACTAGGCTGTATTTTCGAAGATTAACCTATTTTCCCTTACCCAGCCACTTGCATGGACCGGAATACACAGAAAGTCTCTCAAATTTGGCAGTTCGAAATGAATTCGATTAGTATGCTCCTGATTGTGAGTGATTAGAAATGGAGAGTTTATCGTGCCGGAGACACCATCACCATTCATTTTGGGTAAAAAGCGTAACCAGCTTTATATTAAGACCTGGTATGTTGATTTCATTAATTATTCTTCGATCCACTAGACCCTTAATTAATTCCCTATTCCGGCCTCCAACTAAAAAAGATCTCGCCATCAATATTAATGGGTATTTAATCAGAAACAATTTCAAATATCCCTTTGAAGATCGTTATCAGCTCATTTATTCCAGTAACAAATGAGGGCTTAAGTATTGTTGGAAGTTCACCCAGCCTCTTTTGAAATTCGGTCGAGATCTAAGTAATAAGTTTTTGTGCCCTCTACAGCAATTAAAATACGAGCAACGATATTAAATAAGTCCTCTTAAAATGGCTTTGTTTTTTTGTACTAAAACTCTCCTTTGGCATGATGTATATTACATCTTTAGCAATTGATCAAGTACATTATTATCATCCATTAGACTGCCAAGATCAGGCGCAACATTGTCAATAAGTTTTACATTTTTGTCAATCAATACATGATGAGGAATACTAGACACGTTATAAGCCTGACAAACAGGATTTTTTGTCCACCCTTTCGCTAAAAGATTTATGCCATTTAATTTTAAACTTTTGAGTTTTTTTTGCCAAGACTGTTCATCTGCATCCACGCAGATATTTATAAAAACAACGTCATTATATTTTTGATGTATCTTTTCTGCATATTGATTGATTTCGTTGATGCAGGGATTACAGTAGATACCCCAAAAACCAATATAAACAACCTTACCTTTAAAATCACTTAACGATACGTTTTTTCCATCAGTATTCTTAAGTGTAAAAACCGGAGCCTGCGTTCCCGAACGTAAACGCTGTATTTTATCATGGAAACGTTCAAGGGTATCGCGATATGATCTGGAAAGAATATCATCTTTAAATTTTTGATATGCTTTCTCAGAATTTTCGTAACCATAATCAGAATAGCCTGTAATGATCGAATTGGTGAGGTACCAATCCATGATAATGTTTGAAAGATACAAACCCGAGAGCCCGGCATAGCCATTGCCCAGGGTAAAGTTATACTCTTTATTTGCCGGCCCTTGGTTAGCAAGACTAACCTCACTGAAGGGGTTATTGGACCGAACTTGATTTTCGATATAGCTCCTGTAGTTTGGCGAAAAAGCAAAAACATTTTCATTGAGCAGATCTTCCCTACAGCCATATTTTAATGCGGCATCGTTCAGGCTATCAAGATTTAGCCTATACTGCTTAAACTGGTTTGCATTTTTATTCCTTTCCTGTGCATTGATCTTTTCAACAAACCTCAGCAAAAAGAAATAGTATTGATCTGCAAGCACCTTGGCTACGTATTTACTTTTGGGGTTCTGGTTAATCACTGAACAGTATTTATTGAATAAGGCCTGCACCTGCTGCATTTTTTCATCACCTGCTATTTCCCTGTTCTGTACAATTTTAAACATATCCAGAGTTTTGGACCAATATGATTGGTACAGTTTTAAAACAAGATCTATTTCATCCTGACGAGAGGGTACTGATGAAACTGCAGTTATCCGAAAGGTTTCATTAAACTTCGCCGCATCCCAGTTGATGATTAATGTATCGCCGGGAACAGCGAAAACCGGTATCCCCTGATGGTTTAGCGAAAGATATAGATCCTGCGGAGCAGAAATGGCTATTTCCTTAATAAAATTGCCATTCTTATCAATGGGCACACCTACCAGATGTTTTGCTTTTATAAAATCAGTAATTAAAAATTCCCAAAAATCTCCGTCGGCATTTTTAACATTTCCTTTTATCACAAAACCTTTTGGCTCATCAGCCTGTGCAGCGGATTTTCCCTGATTTATTAAAGTTGCGGTAAGTATAAAGCTTAAAAAAAACCTGATCAGATGGAGTCTCATAAATTGATGTATAAATAGCTAAATATATAAAAGAAAAATGATTTACCAGAGAAAAATCATTGATTTTTTCATATTTTAGAACAAAAAAATAACGCTCCAATGAATAGATCAGACATAACAGAAACAATTAATTCCCTTTTCAACGAAAAATACCAAACCGGCAAAAACCTGCTTATTTATGGGCTGTGCATGTGTGGTTTGTTGATATTACTGGTATTCTGCTGGACTTATAAGCTGTCTGATTTTCCGGGTTTACATGGTGATGAAGCGTGGAGTGGCCTCAAGGCGTATTATTATCTTTATGTTGGTATAGATAAAGTTCACGGCATGAATAATTACACGGGAATACTTCAGCCATTGAGCACTCTTATCAGTTTCAAACTCTTCGGGATTAATGTTGTTTCGCTGAGGATATGTGGAATTTTCTTCAATCTGGCCGGCCTGGTTATTTTATTAGCCACATTTTGGAAAATTTCGGGGAGTAGTGCAATCAGTTTTCTGCTCATCATGTTACAATCTGCCTTATTGATCAGTGCACCACGTATTGCCTGGGAAGTAAATACATTTACCCTATTTTTTATTTCGATTATGGCGGCATCTGTTTTCAGTATTGCCAGGCATCCAGAGAAAAAGAACAGGCTTGCGATCTGGCTATTTCTAATCTTTAGTTTATTGGGATCATATAACCATATCCTTTTTTCATGTATTTCTCTTGCGGGTACAATAGCCCTAATTTTTGTATCGGTAGTGAATAAAAAAATAACCTACAAAAAAGAACTTTTTCTTTTTCTAAGCAGTATTTTTAACCAGTCGTTTCTTTTTATCGGCATGTACTACTTTTCAGAAAACCGTATATCCGGTATAATCGGGGCTTTTTTTTTCCCAATTATCATTTACCTGCAAACAGCGTTTATACTGAAATTCAGCATTAAAGAAATAAATTTCCCTTTCCCTGATTTCCGCTACTTAAAACATTTCTTTCTTATTACCGCCGGAGCCAGCTTTGTTATATTCCACGGACATTCTTTTTTTGATGTTTTAACCGGTTACAGGGTTATCGCTTACCTTTATGCCATAGATACCAGTTATTTCTTAAGGATCGGACTATCCTTCTGCGGTTGCTTTATGGCAGCGGGCATCATTTATTTTTTATATCTAGATATCTTTAAATCAGGCCGTTACCCTGCGTTGGCCTATACAATAGTTGTTTATGCAGCCCTGCTGCCCCTATATACCCAAAGCACCTCTTACCGTTATTACCTAGCCATTTATATTTTAATCGCTATATATATGGCCTGCCACCTTTCTAAGCACCCTGGCAGGCAGATTTTATTTTGGCCGGTACTGTTTGTTTCCGGAATGCTGTTAAATATAGCAATATTTAAAAGCTTTGATTTAAACAGGCCCCATCTAGCCACCGTAGAAATCCCTGTTGGACAGGGACAGAAAGAACAATCTGCACATTTTTATTCTAAAGCACCAATTATAGATTTTCTGATAAAAAACAGGATTGGCAGGATTAACTATCCCAAAGACCGTTACTTTATCGAACAGCCAATTTTATTCTACCACCTGATCGCACCCTGGCAAGCATTCCCTTCCAGGCAGATGAAGATCGAATTGGATCCCTCGGGAAACAACAAGGGGTTTAAATTGATTTATGAACATTAGGTTTAGCCAATTTTAGATGTGCAAGTTTTTTTCTTTCTTTAAAGGTTAAAAAGAAATTTGCCGCGAAATTCCAAAAAAAGACTACGAAAACCGCCAAAGCTTTGCTATAGTAAAACTGGATATCCAGGTGCGTAAACAACATAATGCAAAAACTATTCAAAACCAATCCTAAAACTGCAATCGAGAAAAAACTGATAAATTGTGGAATGATATTTTTGTTTGCACTTTCAAAAGTCCATATCCGGTTAAGAAAATAATTGCTGGTTGCAGCTACAATAAAGCCAATTGCGCTGGATAGATAGGGATTGACAAAAAATGTATCCTTAAGAACATAGGTAACCGAAAAATCGAGTAGAAGACCTGAAAAGCCTACTGTGCCAAAGCGGATCATTTTGATGATAAAAAAGTGGTTCTTAGATTTTGATTTCATTTCTAATTAGATTAGGGATAAAACTTATTTTCGTAAAGCACTAAAGTGCAGTCTGCATCTGGACCAGGATAATAGATTTTCCATTTTTCAATCCATGGAGGAACACCAGAGGCTACCTGTTTAAATTTTTTCAGTTTTAACAGATCCTTGCAGATACTTAAGTCTAGGTTGTAGGTATTTGTGCAGAACAGAACGGTTCTTCCCCTGTTCTCAAAATTTAAATCCTCCATCTGGCATATATCTGTGAGCACCTGAAATTTTACATTGCCACGTCCGTAAAACTTTTCGGGAACGTCCAGGGGATCGTATGGGTTATTGCGATAATTAAAATAAATGGTTAATGGCTTATTCTGATAATATTTTTCTATAAAGGCGGTTAATTCCTGCCTGCCGGGGCCTGCAGGTTTAAATGTGCACAGGAGCAGCATTAATATGTTTATTCCAACCAAAAGGAAACCAAAAAGATAGAAAACCATTCGGGCCAGCTTTAAACGTGGAAGACTTTCTGTTACAGATTGTATCAGGGCCGTAACCATAAAAGGCACCAAACTTATTATGGGAAAGAGAAATCTTCCCTCCTTATGCTCTATTATACAATGTACAAGCAAAAAGGGAATTAAAACAAACGAAAAAATATGGTATTTAGCAGAACAGATAGTATAAATAAGTGCAGCTAAAATAACGAAACCTAAGGGATAGGACGCACTCCTGAATACATAAGTAAAATAATAATACCATGGAGCAATTCCGAAAGCCGCAGCAACTTTTTTTACAATGTTGTAATAATAGTATTGATAAGGCGTGAAAACCACTTCGCCATAAAACCAGCAATCGATCATAAACCCGATCAATAAAACAGCGAGGCCAGTTCCAATAAGCATTATCAAACATTTTCTGTGTGTTTTTTCTATAAAAATAAGATAACCTATAAGGCCTACCGAAAGCAGGGCGGTTTGGAAACGGCACAGAAACGATATTGCCAAAAAAAAACCGATAAGCAGATAATCGGTATTGGTTTTAAGTTTTGGGTTAATAGAAACCGATAATGCTGCCAAAAAGAAAATCCCTGCAAAAATCTCTGAAGAAAAATGCACATTAATAAAAGGTATAAACCAGAACATGTAGGATATACCGATATAAAACAGGTGCATATTTGCTTTAAAATAATGACTACTTGCACCAATAAAGAAATAAACCGACGTAAAATAGCAGGCGCCGGTAATCAGCCTAAGGATAAGGGCCAATGTATAGGGCGAACTAACACCTGCATATTTTAACCCTCCAAATAATAAGTAAACCAAAGTAGGTTGAAACGTGGATCTGATTTTGGCAGCGTACTCCCACGCAAGATCTTCGGGCCTGGTTTTTCCCAACTTTAAAAGTGCAAACTCTATAATCTGATAGTGTTCATCAAAATGATAGTAGCCGGTGCTTTTAAATGCGGCGATTATAAAACAAACCGCCGATACAAAGTAAACAAACCATTTAAGTCTTTGGTTAATCATATTTTCCATTATGTTCAGTTTAATTTTTCCTTAATAGATTTGAGGTAAGCCCTTGTTTTGGTTTCTGCATATCGCTCCGGGAAAAACACCTGGTTTAATTTTGATTGGCCATCTGCAATAAACATGAACGGAAAACCGAGTTTCTTAAGCTCATTTCCGGCTAACAAATCACTATCAAGCCGGTATATTTTCCCTTCAAACCCAAATTTTTCCCTGAAAATCCGGATGTTTTTGACATTTGATGGTATATCGCACAAAAGCATAACTTTTTTTTTATTTATACCCGAGCTACGGATCATCCTGAGTACCGTATCGGTACAGATAGAGCATTCCATTTCTGAAAACCGCAGAACAAGAATGGGGCTATCTTTAGCTATTTCGTCGAGTTTTGCCGGCTCTTTTTTCTCTACATCGAAAATCTTCACCCCCTTCTTTATTTCCTGGCCCTCATATTTGTTTCTCAGCCCTTCTTTGTACCTGATCACAGTTTCAATTGCTGCGCGATCTTTCTCGCTGGCATCTTTTAATGGATCAGCTACCCTTTTCTCCTGTTTTTGGGCACAGGCAGAAATAAGCAATATTAACCCAAGTAATAACTTATTCATAAAAGCTTTCTTTAATATTTGCAGATATTAAAATGGGGTTCGAATCTACTTTTGTATTTTTGATGATATCCATCATTACCTGATTTTTTGGCCTTTTTGATAAATCGGCAAGTTTAGCCGGATCATTTCTCCTCAGAACATCATAAAGATCATGCAACATGGCCGGATCAATACTGTACACCATCTGATCGCCGTTAACACCAACCGGAACCGGATTTAAAGCATTAAAGAATAAATCATCAACGATGGTAAAATAAGACCTTACCTTTTTCTTACGCTTATCGTAGTAAGAAGACACAAAACCGTTCAAGCCGGAGCCGAAATTGAAGAAAGTTGTGGCATTTTGCCAGCTTACTACCCTGCCATAAATGTAATGCTCATCACGCTCCATCTGCCCGGTTGCAATCTGTTGTTTTAATCCGTTTGGCACCTTATATTTACCATAATCCATCACAAACTGTGGTGATATTTTTTTATTGCTGATTTTAAAGGTTGTATCGTTAAAATAATCGGTGTAATAAACCTCTTCGTTGCGCTGTTGCATGTAAAACCATGGAGACCAGCTATTCTTAAGGTCTTTTTCTTCGAGTTTAAAGTTTTTACTTGTAATTTTTAGGGTGGTATCAACCGTGATGAGATTATACATTAAATCGTTGTTCCATGCGGTATTTCCGGTCGAAAAAATAAGGTCTCCGTTATGCAGGCAGGCAATATTTTTCCCAAATACATCATAACGTTTCTCTTTGATAAAAGCGCCGTCTTTATTGTAATACAATATCTTTCTGCCATCATATACCAGAAGATTTCCGTTCTGATTATCTACCGTAATATCGTATAAGCCCTGAAATTCGCGTGGGGCTTTTCCCTTATCCGATAATTTGAATACAAGTTTTCCCTTAAGATCGTAGCAAAAAACACTTTCGGATAACTTTTTATCCAGCACGTATAAGCGATCGGTACTGTATATTACCTTATCGGCCTTACCCAAAAGCTGTGAATTATCGAGGTAGGTTACCGCCGAGATATCCAGAAGTTCGGAGGCCCTTGCACTTTTCTTTTCCAAATCGACATGGATAATCTCCGGCGAAGCGGCCTTATCATCAACAAGCTGGTTTTTTACAAGTGCATTATTGAGGTTACTTCTCTTGTTTATTTTCGACATATCGGAGCACGATGTACCCAATAAGGCTGCAAAGCCTAAAATCGTCAGTAAAAATCTGTTGTTCATATTATATTTTTATTGGTAAAACAGCGGAGAGCAAAAGCTCTCCGTTGTTAATGTTACTTGTTTGGAATACATTCTACAGAGGTACAAACAGCCCAGGCCCATTCGCATGCTGTTTTTTTACCTTTAATGTAACCGTTAGGGTTAGTTGTAGAAGTACTGTTAGAAACTGAACCAACAGGGATACCATCAACTATTGTTACACTACCTCCAGTGCTCGAAGAAGAACCCCCGCCAACAGGAAGTACACAATCAACAACTTTCTCGTCGGTTAATACACCGGCACTGCTGTTTGAACTGTTGCTGTTGCTATCATCGCTGCCGCCGCTACCGGTATTGGTAAAATCTCTCGCTGCTGCTGCAAAGCCAAAGTTATTTGCTCCCAAACCATATCCGTTAAATGCGTATTGAACGTTTGCAGCTAGTGCCAAAGTAAGAATTCCGATTCCTGCGAGTTTTAAAAATTTCTTTTTCATTTTCTGTTTTTTTTAGTTTTTTAAATTTATTGATTAAATAATTTTTAGTTTGCCGGTACTAAGTCACCAGTGCTGCATTTTAAGTAGGTTATAAATCATATTAATTGTTTGTTTTTTTCTGGTAATCCATCGGTCTGTTCCTGATCAGCTGTTTGAGTTCCTTTTTTAACGAATCGCTATTGTACCAAACTTTGATCCTTTGGGTAGAATAGGCACTTAACAGCACTACATAGCCGATCAGCAACATCATCTGAAACTTTTTCCCAATGGTATTTATTGAAAATAAGAGTCCAACAATAATCATAAACGCCCCTATCGAGGAGATGTAAACGTAGCGGTCGGATATAATTGAAAACCTTGAAATGGGGATAATATGGATGGTTAATAAGATATTTACAATAAAGAAGAGCAGGCAGAAAATATAAAAGCGGTCTTTTATCAATTTTGCACCGATAGCGGTTAACAGCAGTAAAACCGTGGGATAGAAATAAAAGAAATTGGGTAGTGGTTTTCCAATTTCGTTCGGAAAAGGATACACATACAATAACCTAATAGGAATCAAGCATTTAACAAAATACTCAAATAAGCAATAGCAGGCAAAAATGAGCGTTTGATAAAATGGATATTTTTTCTGCATCGAAATCAATCCTTCCCCGTTATCGGCCTGAGACATGATGGTTACCAGTCCAAGTACGAGCGAAAGCAGAAGAAATGGAATTTTTTCAATCCACAGCTGCTTATCCTTAAAATTCCGTCCGGCCAGATAATCAAAAGTGAATAAAGTTAGGGAAAATGCAACTGCCTGTTCTTTTGCACCGAAAGAAAGTAGGAAAAATAGCGCACTCCCAAAAAGATGGCTGATTTTTTTTGACCGGATATAATTTAAATAGCATAGGCACGCCCCTATATAGAAAGAAGCATAAATAAGAATCTTTGAAGCCGATATCCAGGCAACAGGTTCGATAAGAAAAGGGTGGATACCAAATATAAGCGACACAAAAAATGCCTGTTGGCTAATTTGCGCGGTAGTTAAATGCTTTACAAAACCGAGCAGGCTTTTAACCAGCCTGTAAACCAACTGAACATTAACCAGATGGATAAGTAGGGCAGAAAAGTGAAAATAAAAAGGCTTATAACCAAAAAGGGAATAAATAATGGTATAATAAAGCTGGTTTAAAGGAGAGTACTGTCCATTGTAAAACTGCGAAAATATAGCCTTTAAGTTTGCTATGGTTAATCCATCTGATGTATACGTATTAAAAAGTACCCAATGATCGTCCCAGTATACCTGAAAACTATTGTGCAAGCTTTGCTGCAGTACGATAAAGGGTACAATAAACAGTACCAGCGATTGGATCTGATCTTTCCAGGGATTAAGAAAATCGGTTGACAGGTTGTGAAAGATTTTCTTTGATGTTGTAGTAAGTTCTGTCATATCAACTGTTTTTAAATGTTAATGTTTTTACTTTGGGATAATGCTTTAAAAGGCTCATTCTTATAATAAAACCAGTAAACCAATGGTATAAAATAAAGGCTAACCGGGGTTCCGATAATCATCCCTCCTATTAATGCAAGTGAAAGTGGCCGTTGTAACATCGAACCGATATCACTTCCGAACATAAATGGCACTACAGATAATATTGTTGTTAAGGAGGTCATAACAATAGATTTAAGCCTTTTTGTACCCGCCAGGTGGATACATTCCATTAAATCGTATTTACCCGTTTTCCTTAACTGGTTAATGGTATCAAGTTTTATGATAGAATCGTTTATAATAATTCCGCACATTACAACCAGGCCAATCAGAGAGATCAGGTTAACCGACGAGCGGAAGCAGAACAGCATAATTAATGCACCGCTCATACTTATAGGAAGTTCTAACAGCACAATAACAGGCTGAATAAGCGATTGAAACTGGGAAGCCAGAATAAAGTATAAAAGCAATACCGACACGGCTATAACCCAGCTCATTTCGGCAATGAGCTCCCGGTTTTCGAAATAACTGCCCTCTATACTGTAATCTGTTCCATTGAGATGGTTTTTAAGATAACCGAGTATGCCAGCTTCTTCGCTGCTCTCTATCCCAATGGGTATAAAGGTGCCGCCCATATCTGATGATATGCTTTTGTATGCTTCGATTGTGGTAAGCCGCAGCAGTTTACCGATTGGCACTGCAACCCCATTTCTGTTGGTGAGTACCATATGCGAGACCACATTATTAAAAAATTCGGGCTTATGTTTTAAACTGATTGTTGTTTGGGCATTCCCCTCTGATAGGTAGCCAATATCCTGCCCTTTGAAGTATTCGAGCAGGTAGTTCTGGATATCCTCCAGGCTCAAAGCGTACCTTAGCAATACAGACGGGTCGGCATAAAGCACATAATTTTTATTTTTTTTCGGTGTAGTTATCTGAGCTTTTTTAAATATCACCGATAGTTTTTGGCCCAGATCCTTCAATTTATCGTTAAGCTGGATACTTTCTTCGCGAGACCTTATTTTAAGCACCAACGACTTTTGATCCCTACCAAAAACTTGCTCAACAATATTTTTAGGATAGCTGATGGTTAACGTAGATGACGGAAATTTTTTATTCAGGTAACTATAAATCATCGCTTTAGCAGTATCAGCCATACGCTGGCTAGCGAATTTCATGTATAATTCGGCCTCTGTACTGCCAGGTTTAGCAAAATGATTCATAACATACTGCTCTTCACCTATACTGGCACTGTACTGATCAATCAGCTGTGCGATATGACCAATTAGATCTTTTACCCTCGAAGAATTTTCTGCGATGCCGGTGTTGTCATTCCAATCGATATGGGCCGAGAGCTCTAAGCGGTTAAAGGATGGGAGATGTTCCTTTTTTAACAAACTGAAGAAAAGCGCATTGGCTGCAATCAACAGACATACAATGACTACAGAAAAAACTTTATTGGCAAATACCCAATGAAATCCTTTGTTGTAAAGGCGTTCGAAAAAATCGAAGCTTAAAACAGAAAGAAGTTTGGTTATTGTATCAGATCTAACTGCCCATGGGGTAGATTTCTTTTTGTTAACCAGCAGGTATAATGTAGGCAAAAGTGTTACCGAAACCAGCAAAGAGGTAAAAAGCCCCAGGGTAATGGCCATTGCCTGATCAAAAAACAATGCCCCTGCAATCCCACTTAAAAAAACGAGTGGAACAAAAACCGAGCAAGTGGTTAACACCGAGGAAATCAGTGGCCGGAAAATTCCGGCTGTTCCCTGTGCGCATGCTTCTTCAAAATCCGGGGTCTCCAGGTATTGCTGACTAATGTTCTCGATCACGATTATTGAATTATCGATCATTAGCCCTACACCCAAAACCAGGCCGGATAGCGAAACAATATTAATGGTAAGGCCAAAAACACTGAACAGTAAAATGGTAATCAGGAGTGATGTAGGTATTGTAATGATTACCAAAACTGCCGAACGCCAATTTCTGAGAAAGCAGAATATCATGGTTAGGGCAAGTATACTACCGATCATCAGATCTTGCTTAAGGGTAGAAAGAGCGTATTTAAGCAGTGCGGTCTGATCCTGGCTCTGGCGAAAAGTAATATCCGGATAATCTGAGCGCACCGACCTTAACAATTGGTCGATATTTTCCTTCAGGTCGTCGAGATTGGCTGTTGGCTGTTTGATTATGGCAAGATCAATTGCACGTCTGCCATCCGAAAGGAATAAGCCTTTGCTTTCTTTACTCCTCAAGCCTATTTTTGCCAGATCGGAGAGTTTAAACTGCCTGCCGTTCTTTACCACAACAATAGAAGAAACATCATCTAGGGTAAGTGGCCGCTGCCCTTCTACCTGGATATGGAGGGTTTGCATATCCTGCAGCACATCAATTCCACCAAAATCCATATTCTGCTGCTGTATGGCAGAGATCAGGTCTCCGTTGTTCAGCCCTGTAATTTTCATCAACGGGTAATCCGGTTCTACAAACAACTCTCTGCCCGATAAACCGGTTACATCTACAAATGCCACCTCGGGCAACTGCTCAAACCTTCTTTTAATTACCTGATCTGCGAAAGTAGAGAGGCTTTCAAAATCCCGTCCTTCTACCTTGTTACTTTTATCCTTTAATGCAATTTCCAAATGAAAAACGGGGATGTTTGCCGCATCAGTTTTAATAGCTTTAGGCCTTTGTACACCTTTTGGCAGCTGATCCATTACCTGGTCTATCTTTTCATTAACTTCAATAAAAGTTAGATCCAGATCTGTTTTAAAATCAAACTGCAATTTCAGAACAGCATAGCCATCGCGGCTTTCGCTATTTAGATTTTTGAGTCCATAAAGCTGAGAGAAGCGGTTAGATAATAAACCGATCACATTGTTCTGCAGTGATTTTGCTGAAACCGTTTGGCTGTTTATCTGAACAGTTATTTCCGGTATCTGTATGTTGGGAAGAGGGGTTTTGGCAATTTTATTCACCGCAATAAGCCCCAAAATAACCAGCGCGGTAAAAATCATTATCACGCTTACAGGCTTCTTAATAATGAAATTAATCATGGCTGCCGGATTTGGTTATAAACTGGACAGTTGACCTTTTAGCAGGTTTTAACAGGGTTAGTGGCAATAAAACCAGAATAGCTGGTACGGAAATAACCAGACCGCTTATTATGCTCCAGTTGACCCCGTTCCTAATGTCTTTGGCCTGCATAAAAACGGTTGGTAACAAGGAGAATATCAATGATACAATGCTCAGCGAGATAAGCAGTAAATTTCGGTATACCACTTTTACATAATGATTAACCGGTCTAAAAACACTGCTTTTACGGATACTGAAATGATTGACCAAAAGTACAGCTGCCCTCACTACCATGCTGCTTAACAGAATAAGTGGTAAAATTCCCCCATCGTGCAAGGGGCAGTTAAATACATAGGCAGATGTAAAAAAACCTATTAATGAGAGCGGGATAAAAACAATAACCGATAACGCATTCCGTAAACTGTTAAAAATAATTGCGCAGGCAAAAAATATAATGATAACGATGTAAATAAAGGATAATAGCCTGTTTCTGGTTATCTGCTTTAAACCATCTGTCTGTCCATCGTTAATGCTATAGCCCAATGGAAGCTGCCTGCTTATTTTTTCGATAATCTGATCAGAAACCTTTTTTCCGAGATAGGCATCGCCAATGAAATTATAATTAACAACCACCCTGTACTGTTGGTTGAGCCTATTGATTTCAGACAATGATTTTGACCGCTGAAGTACCATAACCTGCCCTATTCTTAAACCGAAGCTGCCACTTTTTAAGTTCTGATGCTGGAGATCCCATAAATGTGGTTTTTCTTCCACATCTCTCAACTGTATAAGTTGCGACTGATATGGTATGGTAGTTTCAGCATCACCATAGTTATCATATAACATTCTGGATAACCTGGCAGCGCTCAAACCTATAATTTCGTTTTTTGGTTTAATGGGGCTCATTACATAATCCAGCCTCGAATCGTTGCGTTCGGATAGCATATCCTGATCAAAGAAAATCCGGTTTACCCTTTCATTTTCCTTAAGCTCATCCTCTACCCGTGCTGCAAACAGCATCATTTTTTCATAATTATACCCGCTTAAATTAATGGCATAGTTCGTTTTTTCTGTTTTCACTTCAGTGCTAAAGCCTTCTCCTACGCCATAGATGGCAAATTCGGCCAGGCCATTTTCATCCGCCTTAAGCTCCAGCTTCTTTTTAAACATCATCGGAAAGCCTGTACTGTCTGAAGATTTATCAAAATAGATTACCATTTGTGCATGCTCAGCGTCAACAATCCTTGATTGAAAAGTCCGTATCTCCTTAAAAGCCGACAGATAATCTTCCCAATCAGTTACCACTTCTTTTATCTCCGAAAAAGCATATCCTTTAGCTATCTCGATATTAATCCCGATTCTGGTTTCGCTTGTTTCTTCATCACTTTGTATATCCTTATTGCTCTGTAGCCAAAAAAGTCTCAGGGTGCCCCCCAGCGCAATATCAATAAAGGGCTTTATGTGTTCTCTATATTGCGGTACTGCCGTTAGCCTGTTGTAAAATTTCGCAAAACCTTCGTCGCTGTTTATCTTTTCCGGCAGTAAGAAAAACGGCAGTCCAAATAATAATACAGTAGCAAAAAGGATTAATATTCTAAAGCGGAGCAGATGTAAAACAAAGTGCCGGTACAGATTTATAAAGCCTAAATGACTTATGGCTTTTTTACGTTTCAATGAGTAGGAATGTTCAACTTTGATATAAGCGATTAGTGCAGGCATTAATATTACTGCCAATATTGTAGATATCACACAGCTTGTCATAATCACAATTGCAAAGCCATGGTAGGTGTTACCGAAACCACTGTTGGGCAAAATAATTATCGACAGGGCTGCAATTGTGGCAAAATTAATTGCCAATGTGCCTGATGATGTATTTTTTATTTTGCCACGTAGGTTCGAGATAAGCACTGCCATACAGTTGGTCATCATCATCCCAACAGAGATAACAATACCCGTATATGCATATTCATCAAGTTTGAGCCCCAATAACCGGTATACCAAAAAAGAAATAGAAAGTGCCCCTGTAATAAATAAAAAAGTTAGCAGTATGGGATTAAAGCGTTTAAATACCACAAAAACAGTTAACAGTACAATTGCAATAGCCATTAATACCTGGATAATTGCGCGCCACAATCCGGTATTTTTTTTGGCAACCTCATCATATTGCAGTAAAAGAGATATACCTTTTGGCATCTTATTTTGAAGAACCGAAACGAGCTGTTTTATCCTCATCCAGGTAAAAAGAACGTGGTATTTTTGGTCTGCAACAATTTCTACGATCCTAACCTGTTTACCGTCTATCCTCAAAATATTTTCATCATCCGATTGATTTATGCGCACACTGGCCACCTGATGTAGCGGAATGATTTGGCCATTGCTAATCCCAATCGGAAAATCAGACAGATTCTGGACATTATTTTCTTCTTTTTTAACAATCAGGTTTCTATAAAACACCTGACCACCCGCCGTTCTGTCTGGCACTTTCCCTAACCCTTCCTCTGCATTGGCAAGATTATTTGCCAGCACCCCTGTGGTGAGCGATAGTTTTTCGAGATCATTCCTTCTATATCCTACCTCTATGTTTTTTTTTGATGCCCCTATTATATTTACCTGACTGATTCCCTTTAAAGCAAGCAGAGGTTGCTGTATATTGCATTTGATAAATTCTTCTATATTATCGAACCCGTTAACTGGTATTACATAACTTAATAAAGGGAGTTTGCTTTTATCGCTTCGATCTACACTGGTTACCGGATATGATACTTTTTTTGGAAAGCCTGGATAAAGCTGGCCCATCAGTGTGGAGATTTCGAAACGTTTTTGCATTAGTTTTTCCGGGTCGGTTACCTTTGCCTTCAGATAACCAAATCCCCTGCCCGAAACGGATCTGATTTCCTGAAGTCCGCTTACTGTAGCCAACAAACCTTCTATTTTGCGGGTAACCTGATCTTCTACAACTTCAGGAAGGGCACCGCTATAACGAAAAGTGATATTAATTTGTCCGTCATTGTACGCATTATCCCGGCCATACAATACATAAAATCCTGATACCGCACCAAAAATGGAGAGCGTTGCGAAAAGTATTAAAATAGAAAAGGCACGGTCTCTACTCATACTATAAGGTTGCTTGATTATCGGTTAATAACTTCTGTACCTTTACAGCTGTATTATCGGCAAGCTTTAGGTTATTGCCAACAATTACCTGATCTCCGGGCTTAAGTCCGGATTCAATAGATACATACCTGGTATTTTCTTTACCGCGCTTAACGTAATTCCACACGGCGCGGCCATTTACGCAGGTAAATACCACGCTCCTGTTCTGCCTTTGAACAATAGCCTCTTTTGGGATGAACAATGTATTGGATGATGTTTTTTTCACAATGATTTTTGTGGCCATGCCATCAATCAGCGAACCATCTGTATTTTGCAGTATAGCCTTAACCCTGATAAACCCACTATTATCGATAACAGGATTAATTTCCGAAACATTACCCCTGTATAACAGCTCATTACCGTATGCAACAACATCTATCTTATTGCCCACATGTACAATTCCAAGTTCGGTTTCGAGCACCGAGAACTCAACGCTCATCATCGAATCGTTAAACAGATCGCAAAGTTTCTGGTAGGCATCTATGGTACCATTCGGATTAATGGCCAGATTTGCGATTCTTCCGGTAAAAGGAGCAATGAGTACCGAACGTTGCAATGAATATTTTATATTCGCCAGTTCGTACCTGGCATTTAAAAAGCCGCTTCTGATCTTGGCCATTTTCATAATTCCATTCGGAATACCCGATGAATCGCGCAAACGGTAACCATAATCGATCAGGCGGTCGTCCAGTTCAATCATTGCCTTATCCATATTTTCATTTGCCCTTACCAGCTGCATTTTTAACTCTGTAGGATCGAGCCTGCCAATTACCTGTCCTTTTACCACGCGATCGCCATTTTTTACTGATAACTGAACGAGTTTACCCGATGATTGAAAAGAAAGTGCTACTTTTTCATTTGCAATAATTTTCCCGTCACTCAACAGTTCCTCACTGAAATCTCCAAACCCAACTTTCGAAACTTCCACCAGAACACGCCTGTCTTTTTCATCCCTTGTATGATTGTTTACAGTTTGCTCCTGGGTTCCATTGTTACAGTTCTGGAAGAATATTGCTGTAATTGCCAGGATAAATAAGTTACGTCCGATTTTCATATTATGATCTTTATATATTCCCACCACCCTGTTCATCTAAAGCGAGGTTATTGTTCCCTTCAAAATCAAAGAGTGTTAACATTCTGATGGAGTAATAAAGCAACCAATACCCCTGAAGGGTATCAACATATTCGTTGGTAGCCCTATCCTTATCAAGCAAAGCATTATTGAAATCGGTAAAATTTAAACTCCCTATGGTATATTTTTGAAAGGCCACATTATAGCGCCTTGTTGCTAAATCCCTTGTTTCTTTAGCTATCTGGATCAGTTCTTTCTGAAGCTGCCACCGCATTACCTGATAGGAAACATCCTGTTCCATAGTCATTTCCTGCTGGCTGATCCTATTTTCTTCAAGATAAAGGTTTGCTTCGGCCCTTTTCCTGTTTGATTTATTCACGCCCCAATCCATTAAAGGAAAATAAAAACTGATCCCCACAGCCTGGTTACGTAAAAGATCGTTATAGGCAGCTCCAAGATGCTGATCACTTTGGGTAAGGCCGATATTCGCATTAATACTAAAAGAAGGGCCGGTTAACGATTTTGTACGCTGTATTTCCTGCTGGGCCTCTAGTTTTCTCCTTTTAAATTCATAGTAATATTTCCGGTTATCCTTAGTCATCGTAATGGCCCTGTCAAGTTCTACCGCAAAAAAATGCATATCCTCTGGCAGTTCCAGCTCCGTTCCTTTTTCCAATTGTGCATTTAGGTACCTTGAAAATGTTTGTAGCGCAACCTCCCGGTGTAACACCGATGCCGACAATCCTTTTCGGGCATTTAAATGACTAACCTGTGCCTGTAAAAGTTCGTTGAGGTTAATGGTCCCAATCTCAAAGCGCGACTTTGATATTTTTAGCAGCGTATCTATATTTTTAAGATTCTGCTGATCGAGTTTGAGTTGGATATCGGCCTTGAGCAAGGCAAAAAACTTCTCTGTTGTTGAATAGGAAATATTTTCTATACTTTCAAAAAATGCCCTTTTTGATTCCTCCAATTTTAAAGGTTCAATTTTCCTCCGCCACTTCAGTTCATTATAAAACACATTAGATTGGGTATAACTTACAGAAAGCGGTACCGAGGTATAAGATTTATAGTGGTTATTCCCAAAGTTATCTAAACGCTGGAGCGAACTGGAAACCGCGAGATTTCCACCGGTAAACCCTACATTTTGAGATAGGTTTAAACTTAAACTTGAATTTGCTACATTTTGGCTGATAAAATCGTTCTTTCCGTTAGGAAGCGTTAAAATATTAATACTCCTGAAATAATTGGGCAATACCCCTCTTAACGAAAACTTTGGCAGAAACCCAGCTTTATAAGCCGCGAAATCCCAATACGATGATTGTTTTGCATAGGTAGAAATCTTCGTATCAAGTGAGTTTTTTCTTGCCATATCAATGCTTTCGAAAAGAGTGAATTTGTTTTTCACCTGGGCCTTGATGGGCAGAAAGAAAAAAAAAGGCTGCAAAAGAAGTATTAAAACAATACAGCGTTTATTAAATTTCATGAGCGTTAAGAAAAATTTTATCGTGAAACTGCCTTTAAGCATCCACAGGCCTAAAACACAACAGCAATTATTTATATCTTTTGCACAAACGGTTCGCCAATAGGCGCATTAAGACATTAAAGAATTGGGGTATCTAACTAATGGCGTATAAAACTGTCAATTAACGGTACAGTTTGTTGGTATACAAATTGCCCATCCCACTACACACCTGATATAAGTACCTTTATGAGATGGATTTCCGGGAATAAAACAATCAACAAGTTGTTCCTGAGAGAAAAGCTGACTGGAGCTATTGGGATTGGAATTGTCATCATTGCTGTTTCCTCCGTTACTGCTTCCGTTAGAACCTGTTGAATCCTGGGCCATTACATTGCCCGGGTTATTTTTATCGCCAAGGCCGTAACCCAAAATTGCATAATGGATGTTTGTAGTAAGTGTGGCCATTATAAGTGCCGCCATCATAAATTTCAATGCAGTGTTTTTCATAGATTTGGTTATTTGATCTGTTCAGTGCCGATATCGACAATGCTAATCTTGACATTATTTTAGAAAAAAAAATTTCTATTATGTAACCTGCACGAATTATTATGCGAAATGCATCAGCTGGCTGATACTGTTATAATATCGAAAGAATATATTTGTAATGTTAGCTTAAACTAAAATCCTTTAAACTTTTTGATGGTACTTTCCTGTGTTATAATAGACGATGACTTATCTGTACTCCAGCAAATGGAGCAGTACATAGATAAAATTCCTTTTTTGACTTTAAAAAAATCGTACAGCGATCCCAATGAGGCTGTAAATGATATTATTAAAAAAAATGAGCTGATCGATATTCTTTTTACAGATGTTGAAATGCCGGGTCTTTCCGGAATTGCACTGTCTGATATTATAAAGAAAAATGTAAGTTCGCTTGTTGTTGTAAGCGCACATACCAAGTATGCCGTTGATGGTTATAATGTAAATGCCAAACAATTTTTAACCAAGCCATTCAATTTCAACAAGTTCGAAACAATAGTAAATAACCTGGTCAATAAAATTGGCGAAAGCCATCCTTACATCATGATCAGGCTGAGCGCAAAAGGTGAAATGCTAAAGGTTTATCTTGACGAAATAATTGCGATAGAAGGGGCTTCAAACTATATTAAAATCCATACCCTAACCAAAGTGGTAATGCCATATTATACTATGGCAAAAATCGAAGAGAAGCTCAATCTTTTCAAAAATTTTAAACGCATAAACAAATCTTTCATCATATCGGCAAAACAGATCGAAAAAATTAACGGCGATAACATTGAATTAAAAAAAGGGCTGGTGGTTACGGTAAGCCGATCCTACAAAAATAACCTCAAATCATTTCTTTCCGGATTATCTAATATTAACTGATAATGGCAACTATTGATGATCAGTGGGATAGACCGTATAATTATCTGCCCAATGGGATAACGATATCTACCCTAAATAGATCTTCACCCTCCAAACCGTAGGTAAATTTCAAATTTTCACCAAATGCAGTCCTTAACCTGCTTTCGATATTTTTCATGCCGCTATTGGTTCCAATTTTTTCGATGGTGTAACTTACTAAATTTGATGTTTGGATAAATAACAGGTTATCCTCAGCAAATACAGCCATAAGCGCGGGCTTCTCTTCCACGCATAAATTGCCATGCTTAAACATGTTTTCCATCAGCGTGAGCAAAACCAGCGGGATCATCCGCAGATGCATAGTTTCGGCAGAAAAATACAGATCGATAAAAATAGATTGGTTCTTACGGAGCTGATACAGATAAACCAGTTTTTCTACCTGTGCCATTTCATCTTTAATAATGACCATATCATCAACGCCCGAATCTATTGCAAACCTCATGATATCAGAAAGTACAATAACAGCTTCTCCGGCATCTTCCGGATTTATTTTAATGTTATTGTATACGTAACTGAGTGTATTGAATAAAAAATGTGGATTAATCTGAGCACGCAGAAAATCATTGTGCGATTTTGAAAGCATATCTGCCATGCGCTCTTCGTTAATGATGGCAAGAAGTCGTTGTTCTTCGAGTTCGTTGCTCCGTTTTTTTTCAAAAAAATAAGTTCTGATAAAGTAATAGGCCGAAGCAAAGCCACTGAAATAAATGTAACGGTATAGGGTACTAAGAACATAATCGCGGTTTAGTGCAACAGAAACTTTGTGGGTAATAATATGATAGCGAATCAATAACATATCGGCACCAAGGTTAAAAAAAAGATAGATGCAGAAAAGAACAGTAAAAATTAACGGTATACGGTAGAAAGTTTGGTTTTTAAACCTTGTGGCCCAGGGCAAACCGATGAAACAAACGGTATAGAAATAAGAAATAACAATTGCATAGTGGAGGCAATAAGTTAACAGATTGCCAAAAACGCCATAAATTAACCCAATAAGTACGGTTTCATAAGCTATAAAAACACCCCATGCCAACAGGTGTATCCAATATTTTTTAATGCATTTTTTAATAATCTTAATCATGAATAAAGAGCGGTATAAATAGAATTTAAGCCTGTTTACATAATTTTTTTTTCAGGTAAAAAAGCAATACATAAGTTTCTAAAAAAAACGATTTATGAAACAGCAAACCAACAAAATCAAAGTAAAAACAATTTTCACATTTGGTCAGAAAAAAGGGAAAGACGGCTTAAGTACAGATGTTACCACGCTTACTACCAGCTTAACAGTTACTGGTTGGAGATGAATTTAATACCCGGGCCAAACTAAAATCCCTAAACCTTTCGTTTGGCCTTTATTAAATGATCGTCTACAAATTTGTGGAAGTGTTTCCTGTAATAATCGCCAATGGTTACTTTTTGTCCGCCATCCATAGTTACTACATTTCCATCAATAGAATCAATCAGGTTTCTGTTCAATATAAAGCTGCGTTGAAACTGGATAAAACCACGCTCACTGCCGAGATTCTTCGACATTTCGCTTAAAGACATATATGTTAATATCCTTTTGCCCGAAATGGTATGAAGCTGCACATAATTTGATTTGCTTTCGGCAGATACAACATCCTTAAATCTGACCTTAACCAGACGCAGGTTATCGTCGCTGCTCTTCACAAAGAAAAAATCCTGCTGCACATCCTTTTGGTTACCCTGCTCAAAGGAGAAAATTTCATTCTTAAACGAAAACAACCGCTGGATTACATCCATAAATTTCGCGAGCGAAAAAGGCTTAAGCAGGTAATCATTTGCCCGCACTTCAAAAGCCTCAAAGCCATATTTTGTATGGGCAGTGGTAAAAATCAATCTTTCGGTATTATTCCTGATTATTTTTGCCAGTTCGATCCCCGAAATTTCGGGCATATCTATATCCAATAAAATCAGATCCAACCGTTCTTCATCGGTAATTTCTTTTAATGCTTTTACAGGATCGGTATAGGTAGCTACCAATTCCAGTGCAGGCATTTTTAAAAAATAACTCTTTAATCCTTCAATGGCGTGCGGTTCATCATCAATAATCACACATCTGTACATAAGCGTCAACTAAAACGTTTAAATATAACATATATATATATTTTTGACAAAGCTTTTCAAAATCTTTGTTTGGTATTAATTAAATTTCAGGGACAAACTTCAAGATTCATTTTTCGGTTAGCTTGAAGCCATTCTTGACCAAAGGATAATGGATATCTCTTGGAAAGATCTGATAGATGGCTACGAATGGAGAGCGGTAATAAATTTAGACGTTACGGATGAAACTTCTATAAACGGATATTGGTATGGGCAAATCTTGGGCAGAATTTTGCTCTTGTTAATAACTTCAGAAATTTCCCCCTTATATTTCCTAGAATTTTCGTATTTCATATTCTTTAATTGAAATGTGAAGTACAAAACTCCATGACTAATAGTGTCTGTATTTGTTCAAAGCGCTTTTTTTGTGTTCAAAATGAGTTACATATCTCTATCATTTAGTCTAAGGCCACGATCAAATTAGTAGTAAAACAACTAGTTTCATTAATGTGCGATATCAGTTTGCTTTCAGATGAATTAAACTTGGATGCCAGAAGAAGTTCTTGGCTACCCATGAACTGCTCAACGCCATCCAAAGTGAATCCTGAATGGAAGGCCTGCACGATCATTCGCGAGGTCAATGTTGATGACTTGGTCTTCTCCTCAACCTACTGCTCTCCGGTGTTATTCTGTTCTTTCCAGAACTGCTCTTCTAAATGTGAATGCAGGTATAAAGCAGAAGATGTTAATAAACAGTTTGTTAAATTTTTGGATGACTATAGCCTAAATGCAAAAACTGCCGAGCTATTCAAAATGGTGATTTTGGATGAATACGCCAGCGATACCTTGAAGAACAAGGAATATAAAACCTATCAGGCCAAACAGCTTACAGAAAACAACAATAAGCTTACACAGGCAAGAGAGCTATTGTCGCTAGGTGATATTGATGAAAACGATTATAAAACCATAAAACTGGAATGCTAGAATGCGGTATTGATTCCTTTAGGACTGTTGCCAGATCAATTCAATCGCATTATCTGTATATCCTAAATTTTTTTATTAACAGATCCACGAATGCCTCTGCAGAATCTTTCAATGCAAAGATCAAAGCTTTTAGAGCAACATCCGGAGGGGTAGAGATATTAAATTCTTCTTATTCAGATTATCGAAAATATATGCTTGAAATGATACCCCCCAAGAATTCCGCTTGATCCTTGATCCCTCTGTTGCCTGTAATAAATGATTTCAAAATCACCTAAAAACAAAAAAGCCCTTTAAGATATCTTAAAGGGC
Organism: Pedobacter suwonensis; assembly: GCF_007833675.1. Lineage (NCBI taxonomy): Bacteria > Pseudomonadati > Bacteroidota > Sphingobacteriia > Sphingobacteriales > Sphingobacteriaceae > Pedobacter > Pedobacter suwonensis. The sequence continues at coordinate 889,935 of NZ_CP031708.1, forward strand.
TTTCGGGTGGCTGATGGGGCTCGAACCCACGACCCTCGGCACCACAAACCAATACTCTAACCAACTGAGCTACAGCCACCGTGTTTTTTTGATGTCACAAAAGTACGACTTTTCACATTCCCTGCAAATATTTTTTTAAATGTTTTTACAAGAAATTTTTAATTCCTTAACATTCAATTATTTGAATTTGAAAAAAAATTTCAGCAACAGATAAAATAGGCGATTTTAAACCTAAAAACATAACTTTACCACGTTTATGATCGAAATTTATACAGACGGAGCAGCTAGCGGAAACCCCGGACCAGGCGGTTGGGGTACCATTTTAAGAGCAGGGCAACACTATAAGGAATTAAGTGGCGGCTTCAGGATGACCACCAATAACCGAATGGAATTATTAGCTGTAATCAAAGGATTAGAAGCATTAAAAAGCTTAAACCAGGAGGCAACCGTTTATTCCGATTCTAAATATGTGGTTGATGCCGTGGAGAAAAAATGGGTTTTCGGCTGGGTGAGCAAAGGTTTTAAAGACAAAAAAAACAAAGACCTCTGGTTAAGGTTCCTTGAGCTGTATAAGCTCCATAAAGTTAAATTCGTTTGGATTAAAGGTCACAACGCCCACCCTGAAAATGAACGTTGCGACCGGCTGGCCGTATTTGCTTCTCAAGATAAAGCAAACCTGGCTATAGACAGTATTTTCGAAGCAGAAAGAAATAAAGCTACCTTACTTTAATCCAACCCGCCAATTACATTCAGATCTTCCAGTTTAGCATCTACATCATTCTCGCTAGCGGTTGATTTTGCCGTATACAACAGCATCATTTCTTCCGCTTTTTCTACCATATTTTTGGAGCCGATAAAAATCGGCACGCGTTGATGTAATTCAGTCGGATTAATATCCAGTATCCGTTCGAAACCGGTACTGGCCTTGCCCCCAGCCTGCTCAATAATAAAGGCCATTGGGTTACACTCATATAATAACCTTAACTTACCATTTGGCGAGCGTGAAGTGGTGGGGTAAATATAAATGCCGCCTTTAATCAAATTGCGGTGAATATCACCAACCATAGATCCGATATAACGCGAAGTGTAAGGCCGTTTTGTGGCTTCATCCTCTACCTGGCAATATTTAATGTATTTCTTTACCCCATCCGGAAAATGCACATAATTACCCTCGTTTACAGAATACATATAGCCGTTTTCAGGTATTTTCATCTGCGGATGCGAAAGACAAAACTCACCTATTGATGGATCGAGCGTAAAACCATTCACTCCTTTACCTGTAGTATAAACAAGCATGGTAGAAGAGCCATAAATGACATAACCAGCAGCCACCTGCTCTGTACCTTTCTGCAGCACATCGGCTAAACTGGCCCTGCCTTCAAAAGATTTCCTCCTGTAAATAGAAAAAATCGTACCTACCGCAACATTTACATCGGTATTTGAAGAACCATCCAAAGGATCGATACATACAATGTATTTTGCATTTTGAGAAACCGGTGAGTCGATATGGATAATTTCATCTTCCTCTTCAGTAGCAACAATGCAACATTCCCCGCCACTGGTTAAAGCGGCGATAAATTGTTCATCAGCATACACATCCAGTTTTTTCTGTTCTTCGCCCTGAATATTAGTGGTTCCCACATCACCCAGGATGTCGACCAAACCTGCCTTGTTAATTTCGCGGTTAACAATTTTGGCTGCGATACCAATGTCTCTCAGCAGCCTTGACAGCTCGCCTTTGGCATAGGGAAAATCTGCCTGTTTTTCTATAATAAATTGTCCTAGTGTTTTAACGCCACAAACCATGCTTAGTGTATATTTTACATTATCTACCCGATAATTCTATAACCTCTAAGGTATGAATATTTTCGTCAGTAATGCAAAATCTGATCAGGGTTCGCACTTTATGCCAGCCATGTTTCCCCGCTGCACCGGGGTTTATATGCAAACATTTCAGCTTTTCATCGAACATCACTTTCAAAATATGCGAGTGCCCGGTAATAAATAATTTTGGAGGGTTAGTGTATATTTCAGGCTTTACACAGGAAGAGTATTTACCCGGATATCCTCCAATATGCGTCATCCATACATCCACCCCTTCACAGCTAAATCGATTTTTCTCTGGGAAGTCATTTCTGATTACCACATCATCAATATTTCCAAATACTCCACGCAAAGGCTTAAAGGCGGCTAGAGGTGCAGCTACATCCTGACCAAAATCGCCGGCATGCCAGATTTCGTCCACACTTTCAAAATGCTTAAAAACTGCATCGTCTAAAAAACCATGGGTATCCGAAATTAATCCTATTTTTTTCAAACTATTTTTATTTTTCAACCTTTTCAAGGAGGTTATAACGTGATTATTCTTCCTTCATAGCCTTAAATATGCCGTTCGGCTGTATAAAAGACACTGCATTTACCTGCTTATCTGCAGCAACATCAAACTTAACACTAAACCCTTTAAGTGCCTTTAGGTTAAATGTATCCGCTTCAGTAGCTATCGTTTCATATTCTTGCTGCCCAGGCACATGTACCATCAACGTATTCCCTTTTAAATAGACTTTCACCGTGATTTGACCTAAAGCATATTCACCGGTATATTTTTGAAGTTCTTTAAGCGATAGTATTTTTGCTTCCGGCTTAAAATCAAACATCACAGGCTTATCGCTGCCATCTAAAAAAATGCCTATACCTTGTATTTTACCGTCTACCCCACCCGAAAAGTTAAACATCAGATTACTCTGTACGGTATCCACTACTCCGTTTTTATCAATAGATTTTGGATCAAAAACATCGTAATGCATATGTTTAAGCAACACTTTTTCATCACTTAATAGGGTATATAGCTCATTTTTCTCTTGCCAAACCTTAATTGTGCCATAAGCCGGGTTATCAAATGAACCAACGTAGTCTTTTAGTGGATGCGAAGGAATCGTGTTTAATATAGGTGTACTCTTAGTGCCCTTATTAACCTGCATGTTGGCCTTTATCTTTTTCATGGCTTCTCCATTCCAATCGATTGTTTTAAGGTTAAGCAATCTATCCACAATAGAATTGCGTACAACTGCCGGAACCTGCGAACCGTTTTGATTACTTAACACCACTATCCCCAACTGATCAGATGGAAGAAAAGCAACATTTGCCGAAAAACCATTAATATTTCCACCATGCTCTACCATATAATGCCCCCTATACGACCCAATCATCCAACCTAAACCATAATTGGCTAGAAAAATGTCGTTATGCTCGGCAGGCAAATCGGCTGACATTACCATCTGAGAACTTGCAGCCTCTCGGACATAATCAGTAGGCAGTATCTCCTTTTTCTTAAAAACACCTCCACTAACCCACACCTTTAACCAATTGGCCATATCGTTTGCACTGCTGTTAATGCTACCCGCCGGCCCCATCCCATTAATATTATAGTAATCTACCTTTTTAATCTCACTCCCCTTCGCAACTGTGTAAGGTAAGGAAGCATCGCTATCTTCCTTAAAAGCTTTGATATCTGTATTAGAGCGGTTCATTTCTAATGGAATAAAGAACTTTTCTTTTATATTCTGTTCCCAGGTTTTACCTGTCAATCGCTCTACAATCATTCCCTGAGCGAGGTACATAAAATTATTATAAAACCATTTTTCGCGTACAGCAGCACTGGGCTTCATGTATTTTACCCGCGCAATAATGCTATCTCTATTGGCTGTATTAAACAAAAGCCACGAAAAATCGTATCTCGACAATCCGGTTCTATGTGCCATGAGGTCGCGCAGAATAATCTGGCTATCCATTTCTTCACTATAAAAATGTAGTTGTGGCAGCAAACTTACGGCCTTATCTTCAAACGTCAGTTTTCCTTCTTTTCTGAGTAAACCCAACAAAGAACCCGTAAAAGCTTTACTGCTCGAACCAATTGCAAAAAGTGTATTCGGCGTAACCGGTTTTTTATTTTCCACATCGCGGTAGCCAAAACCTTTACTGTAAATAATGTCATCTCCTTTAACAACCGCTACCGAGAAACCTGCAGCAACCTGATCTTTTAATATTCGGTTAAATAACGTGTCGATCCCCGCTAAAGGATCATCATTTTTTTGATTTTTTGATTGAGCCAGTGACGACAATACCAAGAAGCATAATAGCAAAACATTTAAGATACGTTTCATTTTAAGTTGGATGAGATTACACCACCTAAATTACAAATGATAATGAGATTATATCAGAAAACATGTAAATTCTATTTTCTTAGTAAGCCAAAAAGAAATCTTTAAGCAGTATTTTATATTCAGCCGTATGCACCTTTAAGTCTTCATAAAGATAGAAATCACTTTCCTGTAGTACCGTTCTATTTTTCCCCAGGCATATCATTTGCCTGAAAGCGGCCTTTGATCGGTCGGAATGGATATATATGCTTTTCATCAGCTCCATTCCGTAATATCCGGCCTGCATAACCACATCTTCAGCCTGTTTTATGGGAAGAATCAGCCAGACCTGTCCCTCATCCGTCAACAATTCACTGATCTTTGCCACCAGCATGCTAAAAAAACCTTCCGCAGCATGCCTGGCAATCCCTTTCCGCACCTCTTCATTCTTAAGGTCATTTACAAAAAAAGGTGGATTAGACACAATAAGATCAAATCTATCAGGCGAATTATAGTATTCAATTGCTGTATTACTGACCGTTAAACGATGACTGAATGGCGATTGTTTAAAATTCCGTTCAGCAGTTTTCGCCGCTTGCTCATCGATTTCAACCGCATGTATGTGTGCATCAGGAAAACGTTGTGCCAGCATCAAGGCAATTACCCCCGTACCTGTTCCAATATCCAGTATCCTTTTAGGATTCTGGTGATTGGCCATGGCCCCGATTAAAACGCCATCCGTATTGATCTTCATGGCGCAGCCGGTCTGATCGACCTCAAATTGCTTAAACCTAAAAATACTCATCCTAAACCTCGTACAATTCCAGTGGCAAACCATCCGGATCGGCAAAAAAAGTAAAGCGCTTATCCGTAAATTCATCAATCCGGATCGGCTCAGTGATAATTCCATGTTTATTTAACCTGTCAATCTCCTGCTGAATATCTTTTACTTCGAAAGCCAGGTGCCGCAAACCCTGAGCCTCGGGCCGCGACGGCCTTGCCGGTGGATTTTCGAAAGAGAAAAGCTCGATCTGATAAACACCATTTACCGCCAGATCCAGCTTGTATGATTTCCGGTCTGCCCGGTACACTTCGGCCAACACCGTAAAACCGAGTTTATTCACATAAAAATCTTTCGATCTTTCGTAATCAGAACAGATAATAGCAATGTGGTGGATTCGTAGCATAAGTAATGATTGAATTTAAGAATGAGTGTATGATTAAATGATTTGCAAAGTTCTGCATTCTCGAATTCAAAACTCAATCATTCGTCCATTATTTTAAAATCGTTCAAAATTCTATCATTCAATCCCTCATTCCTTCACTCATTAAATTTAAAAACGCTAAATTTGCGACTTCAAAAAAAAAGCATGATTCATTTCTTCTCTAGTCATCCTGAGCCTGTCGAAGGGCAATCGCAGACGGTTTTTGTTTTGCAAACAGACAAAGCGCTTTCTACTACTGATATTACTAAACTCGAATGGTTATTTGGCGGCGCCAAGATCTCACAGGAAACAGCCCTAAAAGGCTTTTTTGTTGGGCCACGGGCAGCTATGATTACGCCATGGAGTACCAACGCGGTAGAAATTACCCAGAATATGGACATGCAGGGCGTAATCAGGATCGAAGAATTTAAAAAGGTTGACGAAACCTTTGCCGATTACGATCCGATGCTTTCTCAAAAATACGATAACATTGACCAGGATATTTATACCATCAACATCAAGCCTGAACCCATTTTAGAAATTACCGATATTGCTGCCTATAATAAACAGGAAGGTCTTTCTTTAAGCGACGAAGAAGTTGATTATTTAAATACATTAGCACAAAAATTAGAAAGGCCCTTAACCGATTCGGAAGTATTTGGCTTTTCACAGGTGAACTCAGAACACTGCCGCCACAAAATTTTTAACGGAAAATTTGTAATTGATGGAGTAGAGCAGCCTACCTCTTTGTTTAAACTGATCCGCAAAACTTCTGAAGAAAACCCGAACGATATCGTTTCGGCCTATAAAGACAATGTTGCTTTTATTAAAGGGCCAAAAGTACAACAGTTTGCACCTAAACGTGCCGATCAGCCTGATTTTTACACTTTAAGCGATTTTGATTCCGTAATCTCTTTAAAAGCAGAAACACATAATTTTCCAACCACTGTAGAGCCTTTTAACGGTGCCGCAACGGGTTCAGGAGGCGAAATCAGAGACCGCTTAGCAGGTGGACAGGGTTCTTTACCTTTGGCCGGAACGGCAGTTTACATGACCGCGCTTTCCCGTTTAGAAGAAAACCGCCCATGGGAACAAGGTGTAGAAGAAAGGCAATGGTTGTACCAAACGCCAATGGATATCCTGATCAAAGCCTCAAACGGTGCTACCGATTTTGGAAATAAATTTGGCCAGCCGCTCATTACCGGATCGGTTTTAACTTTCGAACACGAAGAAGATAACCGTACCCTTGGTTTTGATAAAGTAATTATGCTTGCGGGCGGTATTGGTTATGGCAAAGCCAGTCAGGCGCAAAAACTTAAACCACAGGAGGGCGATAATATCGTAATCTTAGGTGGCGAAAATTATAGAATTGGAATGGGTGGCGCAGCAGTTTCATCTGCTGATACTGGTCAGCACGGCAGCGGCATCGAATTAAATGCCATTCAGAGGTCAAACCCGGAAATGCAAAAACGTGCGGCCAATGCCGTTCGTGGTTTGGTAGAGAGCGATCATAACCCGATCATTTCCATCCACGATCATGGTGCAGGTGGCCACCTGAACTGTTTATCAGAACTGGTTGAAGAAACCGGTGGTTTGATTAACCTGGATAAACTTCCGGTGGGCGATCCTACCCTTTCGGCCAAAGAAATTATCGGTAACGAATCGCAGGAAAGAATGGGATTGGTAATCGGTAACGAACATATCGAAACCCTTCAAAAAATTGCCGATCGCGAGCGTTCACCGATGTATACCGTTGGTAAAGTTACAGGCGACCACCGTTTCACTTTTAAATCGGCCACTACAGGTTTAAAGCCGATGGATTTAGAACTGGCTGCCATGTTTGGCAGCTCGCCTAAAATTGTAATGGAAGACAGTACAGTTGACCGTAAATACGAAGCCATCACCTATAACAACAGCGAATTAAATACTTATTTAGAACAGGTGCTTCAGTTAGAAGCCGTTGCTGCTAAAGATTGGTTAACCAATAAAGTTGACCGCTGTGTGGGTGGACGCGTAGCCAAGCAGCAGTGCGCCGGTCCGTTGCAATTGCCGTTAAACAACTGCGGTGTAATGGCTTTAGACTTTCAGGGGAAAGAAGGTATTGCCACTTCAGTTGGCCACTCACCTATCTCAGCACTGATCGATCCGGCTGCAGGTAGCCGCAACGCCATCGCCGAATCACTTTCAAATATTGTTTGGGCACCTTTAAAAGAGGGTTTGAAAAGCGTTTCGCTTTCTGCCAACTGGATGTGGGCCTGTAAAAACGAAGGTGAAGATGCCAGATTATATTCAGCTGTAAAAGCCTGTTCTGATTTTGCAATCGATTTGGGCATCAACATTCCAACCGGAAAAGATTCCTTATCGATGAAACAGAAATATGCCAATGGTGATGTAATTGCACCAGGAACGGTGATTATTTCTGCAGGTGCCAACTGTGATGATATTACTAAAGTGGTTGAACCAGTATTACAAAAAGATGGTGGCGCCATTTACTACATCAACCTGTCTACCGACAGCTATAAGCTGGGCGGTTCATCTTTCGCACAGATTTTAAACAAAGTAGGTACCGAAACACCTGACGTAAAAGATGCAGCGAAATTTAAAAACGCATTCAATACCTTACAACAATTAATTAAGGCAGGTCAAATCCAGGCCGGACACGATGTTGGCAGCGGTGGTTTAATTACAACGCTGTTGGAAATGTGTTTTGCCGACCGTGACTTAGGCGCCCAACTCGATTTATCAGCTTTAGCCGAGCAGGATAGCACTAAATTGCTTTTTGCCGAGAATATTGCCGTTGTTTTCCAGGCTGATGTTGCTGCAGAGGCTACCTTAACCGAAAATGGCGTTGCTTTCCACAAAATTGGTACAGTAAACACTACGGCCAAACTGGAAGTTAAAAATGCTGGTGATAGCTTTAGTTTTGATATCGACCATTTACGCGATGTCTGGTTTAAAACTTCATACTTGTTAGACAGCAGACAAACCGGCAACTGCTTAGCCAAAGCGCGCTACGATAATTATAAAAACCATGTTTTAAATTACAGTTTCCCGCTTACTTTTGATGGTAAAAAACCGGTAATCGACGAAACGAAGCCAAGACCAAAAGCCGCTATTATCCGCGAAAAAGGAAGTAATTCTGAGCGCGAACTGGCAAACGCCATGTATTTAGCCGGTTTTGATGTAAAAGATGTTCACATGACCGATTTAATTACCGGCCGGGAAACTTTAGAAGATATCCAGTTTATCGGTGCGGTGGGCGGTTTCTCTAACTCTGATGTTTTAGGATCGGCGAAAGGCTGGGCAGGTGCATTTTTATATAATGAGAAAGCGAGAATTGCTTTAGAGAAATTCTTTGCCCGTCCTGACACCTTATCTGTGGGAATCTGTAACGGCTGTCAATTGTTTATTGAGCTGGGCTTGATTAATAAAGACCATACCGATAAACCTAAAATGTTGCACAACAAAAGCGGCAAACACGAAAGTATTTTCACTTCGTTAACCCTGCAGGAAAACAATTCGGTAATGCTATCGAGCCTTGCCGGCAGCACTTTAGGGGTTTGGGTATCGCATGGTGAAGGAAGATTCTCTTTACCATACACAGAAGATCAGTACAAAATTGTAGCCAAATATGCTTACGAAACTTATCCGGCCAATCCGAACGGTTCCGATTACAACACCGCCATGTTATGCGATGAAACCGGCCGTCACCTGGTGATGATGCCACACATTGAACGTTCATTGTTCCAATGGCACTGGGCAAATTATCCTGCAGGCCGTAAAGACGATGTTTCACCATGGATGGAGGCCTTTGTGAATGCCAGGAAGTGGATTGAAAACAAAGGATAGTATTAAATGGAAGAGGTAAAATGGATGATGGAATTAAAACCATCATCCATTTTTTTTATCGTAACCCATAGAGTTGTCAACTTAATAGCATAGCCGCAAGAAAGTTGACAACTCTCCATAACTAAATTAAAATTTATTAACAGCCCCTGAAACAAGTTACCATTGACAGACTTTCTAAAAAATTCGTTATTGCGAGTCATCATCATGGCTTCACCTTGAAAAAAATGGGGATGACGTTTTGTTTTATTTCTAATCGGATTAAGTTTTAATTTTGTGAGAAATAGCAGGGTAAGCTACATACCCCGTACCTAACCTGGAGCCTTTGAAGAGAGAGCCTGATTGCGAGTTTGGGACTGTAGTTCTTTGAAATAAATATTGTTGGGAACTCTCCCTGATGGAAGTTTACCACGCTTTTAAGCTTAAACATTTATAGAACTTCAGAGCTTGCCCTGCTTACTTATTAGAAATAAGATGAGCAAAGTTAGTAAAATCAAAAAGAAAAAGGAATTCTCCAGCAGAGAAGGTCTGAAAATGGAACGGTTTGGCTTACTGTACCCAAGATCTGCTGGTATTGACGTTGGCAGTATGCTTATGGTTGTATCTTATACCGACCGTAATGATATGATTCATGTTCGGGAGTTCAACAGTTTTACCCAGAGCCTTGTGGAACTCTCAGAACTACTTCAAGGGGAAGGGGTTGAGCAGGTAGTAATGGAAGCAACCGGCGAATATTGGAAAACACTTTACTGTATATTGGAATCCCATGGCATTCAGGTTCTGATGGCCAATCCAAGCCACTACAGGAATGTAAGCGCTCAGAAAACTGATATCAACGATGCGCAATGGCTGCATCAGTTGCTCGCTCACGGCTTAATCCGCAGTTCACATATTGCCAATGAGCTATATCGACAGCTACGGCGCTATGTGCATGAAAGAAAAACCTGTCAGGATCTGAAAAGCGATACACTAAACCGCATCCAAAAAACCCTTACCCTGATGAACATAAAGTTCCAGCACCTGATCAGTGATATCGAGGGCGTTGCTGGAATGAAAATATTGCGGGCTATCATTTCTGGGGTGAGCAAGCCTGAAACTCTGTTAAGTCTTGTCGGCCTGAACCGTTTAAAAGCAAGCCCTGAAGACCTGATGAGTTCACTGGAAGGTGATTATCAGGAACACCATATCCATATTCTTGCAAGTATGATGAAAGCCTATGATTTCCACAAAAGCCAGATGCTGGAGTATGAATATTATATTGAGGCTACACTGCAAAAACTGGTTCCTGTTTCTGATCCGGATAAAGCACTAGCGGTTATAGGTGATAAAAGAGTTAAAGCCCGCAAGAACGAATACCATTTCAACCTCAGCGATTACCTGGAAAGCATATTTGGTGTAGACCTTACCGCTGTGGACGGCCTGGATGAAATTGGTTTGCTGGCCATTCTATCAGTAACGGGGAACGATATGAGAAAATGGCCCACGGCATCACACTTTGCAAGCTGGCTGAATCTATCCCCCCGGCCTAAAATATCAGGAGGCAGGAAAATAGGCAACGAGAAACGGAGCACCAATAATCCCGCCACCCAGGCCTTTCGCCTTGCCGCAAATAGTTTGTGGCAAAACAAAGGGCCAATTGGGCAGCAATATCGAAAACTGGCCGCAACAAAAGGGGCAGCTAAAGCGATAAAAGCTATAGCTAGGAAATTAGCTATAATCTTTTATAACATGGTGCTCAAAAAGGAAGCTTTTGATCCCAAAAAGATACAACAGAATTTGGAGATTCGCGAGGCTAAAAGGATAGCTAGACTATTAAAGGACGAAGCAAATATGGGATACATCATTCAAAAAGTAGCCTGATAATTAACAACTTAAATGAACGTCATTATAAGGAGGAACGACGAAGCAATCTTTCATCCCAATGATCCTTGTTATAAAGATTGCTTCGTCGGCTGAAAAAGCCTTCTCGCAATGACGATCCTCGGAGGTTTATTTCAATTAGATGCTACTGTCAATCATATTGATTTTTTATACAATAAATTATCCCTCAGGGTATCACATCTAACAAAAAAAACGGTCTGAGCAATGCCCGAACCGTTCAACTAAACCTACATCTACCTCAAAACAATAACGTTGTTAAGGAATAATGTAAGATGGCACAGGTAAGGTCGAAAGATAACCTTCATCCATTTTCCATCCCACATCATCCATCTTCTTACATCGTCCATCTACCATCCTACATCATCCATCCCCATCATATCCCCTGCACATCCTTCCTCACTTCTTTTCTCCAGGCTTTCCCATATTTTTTATCCATAAAAGAAGCGACTACTTTATTATAATCTTCAATCCTGATGGCCGAAGGTCCTACACAACCCAAATCCTGATAGACTACACCATATTTTTGCTCAAACAACTCCTGGCCTTTACGTGTGGATACAATCCCACCCTGAATCAGGAATTTGATCTTGCCATTTTTAATATCGGCATTGGCCTGTTTAATGCTCTCTGTTTTAATATGATCAGCGGACAATAAAGGTTTGGCACTTAAGTGTACCGAAATCAAACATAAGATCATCCAGATTAACGTGTACTTTTTCATGGTTTAGCTAGCAATTTTAATTAGAAATCTGAAAATTAATGGCCATATTGTACCTCACCCGCACCGGAACACCTTTGTTTTTGCCAGGTTTCCAGAGTGGAGATTTTTTGATCACTTTAATAGCTTCTTCATCACAACCGTAACCGAGTCTCCTTAGCACCTTAACATCTGTAACGGAACCATCTCTCTCTACCACAAAGCTTACAAATACCTTACCTTGAATACCATCTTCCTGTGCCTGATACGGATATCTTAAGTTACGCTCCATATATTTAGACCAGGCTTTGGCACCGCCGTTAAACTCCGGATATTCATCAACTCCTATAGCATCTATAATCGCATTTGGATCGCCGGTACCTTCTCCATCCTTGGCTGTACCTGTACCATCGCCACTGCCTTTATTATCGCTGATGACCAAATTAGGTGCAACAATACCATCTTGCGTTTTATCGCTGATCACGGCCTGCTCAATCTCTTTAATGGTGGGCGGATCAGGAAGATCCACTTTATTCACCACAACTACCTGTGATGGAAGTGCAATGGTTTTGACTTTAACCAGATCGGCTTTTGCAGGTTCAACCTTTTTCTCCGGTTCAGGCGTTTTCGGTTTCATTTGGTGAATCACCTGAGTTAAATCAATAACCTTTGCCTTTTCTACCACTACATCTTCTTTAGGGAAAAACCTGTTATAAATCAAAGGCGAAAAACAGGCCAGTACAAATAAACTGCCTGATACGAAAAGTACCCTCGTCATAATCGACGATGATTTGGATCTTAAATCGTAAGCACCATAGTTTTTGTTGCGGTCTGCAAATACAAGATCAAGCCACTCGGTCTTGTATACGTTAATTGAAGAGTTGAACATAGCTTTTATTTTTATAGCATGATGCAACAAAATCTTCGATTCCATAAAACATCCGAAAAATCTATTTTCGTTACAAAAAATGAAATTTCTCACCTGAAAAACATTTTTTTATTTCATTTTCAATAAAACTGATATAATTTTTGTGATTATTTTACTTGAATTGATAAAATATGCTATTTTTGACAAAAAACATAACGAATTAATGAAAAGCTTAAGAACCATCGCATTAAAAGAGGCTCAAAACAGAATTTCGCCTGAAGTTAAATCTCCTTCTGCTAAAATTTCTGACTTTTTTGGCGCTAATGTATTTGATAAGAAAAAAATGAGAGATTTCTTATCTAAAGACGTGTATGAGAAATTAATTTCATCTATCAATCAAGGTGAGTTAATTAATGCAGACGACGCAAACCAGATTGCTACTGCCATGAAATCATGGGCAATGGCTGCCGGAGCAACCCACTATACACACTGGTTCCAGCCTTTAACCGGTACTACAGCCGAGAAACATGATTCGTTTTTTGAGCCTAGCGGTGAAGGTGCAATTGAAAAATTTTCAGGCAGCGCTTTAGTTCAGCAAGAACCGGATGCATCTAGTTTCCCTAACGGTGGTATCCGTAACACTTTCGAAGCCCGTGGTTATACCGCTTGGGATCCTTCATCTCCAGCCTTCATTATGGAAAGCAAAGCCGGTAAAACCCTTTGTATTCCTACCGTTTTCGTATCTTATACAGGCGAAGCCTTAGATTATAAAGCACCTTTATTAAAAGCCTTAGCTGCTTTAGATAAAGCTGCTGTTGATGTTTGCCAATACTTCGATAAAAGCATCACCAAAGTAAATGCTTCTTTGGGTATTGAGCAGGAATATTTCCTTGTTGATGAGTCGTTGTTTAACGCCCGCCCTGATTTATTGTTAACCGGCCGTGCATTATTCGGACACATGTCTGCCAAAGGTCAGCAATTAGAAGATCATTACTTCGGTTCAATCCCTGAGCGTGTATTCACTTTCATGGTAGATTTCGAAAACGAAGCCCTGAAATTAGGTATTCCTTTAAAAACCCGTCACAATGAGGTTGCTCCTTCTCAATTCGAGTGTGCACCGATTTATGAAGAAATCAACTTAGCAATCGACCACAACCAATTGTTGATGGATTTGATGGAAAAAGTTGCCCGTCGTCACCACTTCCGTGTTTTATTACACGAAAAACCATATGCAGGCATCAACGGATCAGGTAAACACAACAATTGGTCGTTAATTACCGATACCGGTAAAAACCTATTGGCACCAGGTAAAACGCCGAAAAACAACTTAATGTTCCTTGCTTTCTTTGTGAATACCATTAAAGCAGTGAGCGAGCATGCAGATTTATTACGTGCAAGTATTGCATCGGTAAGCAACGACCACCGTTTAGGTGCAAACGAAGCGCCACCGGCAATCATCTCGATCTTCTTAGGTTCACAATTGAACGATGTATTAGATGAGATCGAGCACTCACGTATCAGCAAAAAAATTAAAGAAGATAATGCACTTTGGTTAGGTATCCCTAAAATCCCTCAGATTTTATTGGACAATACTGATCGTAACCGTACCTCTCCTTTCGCCTTTACAGGTAACAAATTCGAGTTAAGAGCGGTAGGTTCTTCTGCAAACTCTTCTGCTCCGATGACGATCTTAAACGCGATTATGGCTGAGCAGTTGATTAAATTCAAAGCTGAAGTAGATAAATTGATCAAAAAAGGTGATAAAAAAGACATCGCCTTGTTAACGGTGATCAAAAAATACATCAAAGAATCTAAATCAATCCGTTTCGAAGGTAATGGTTATAGCCAGGAGTGGGAAGATGAAGCTGCTGCACGCGGTTTATCAAACATCAAAACCACACCAAAAGCGTTAGATGCTTATTTAACTGAAAAATCGGCTGAGTTATTTGCAACAACCGGTATTTACAGCTCGCGTGAGATTCATGCCCGTCATGAAATCATGTTGGAAAACTTCTACAAAAAATTACAGATCGAAGCACGAGTAATGGGCGAAGTAGCCAATACGTCTATCATCCCTGCTGTAATTGCTTACCAAAATTCATTAATTGAAAACGTTAAAGGATTAAAAGAATTGGGTATAGACAGTAAGTCTTCTTTAGAAATTGTTAAAAAACTATCTGAGCACCTGGATATCGTTAAAACCAATATCGATGCGATGTTAGAAGAACGTAAAGTAACCAACAAACTGGAAGATACCCGTGAAAAAGCGATTGCTTACGATGAGAAAGTTAAATCTTACTTCGATACCATCCGCTACCACGCTGATAAGCTAGAGCAAATTGTTGATGATAGCGTTTGGCCTTTACCAAAATTCAGAGAATTATTATTCATGAAATAGATTTTAAGCCTTAAGGTTTAAATCAGAGGGCGTAAGGTTTAACTTTACGCCCTTTTTCGTTTCATAAATTCGTCATTGCGAAGAGGAACGATGAAGCAATCTTACAACGATCGCTATACATATATCCATTAACTTATATGTCATTAAATCCTTAAGGTGGTTAAAGATTTAGGAAATGATAAAATAGCATCCTCCCTCGTCTTGTCATCCTGAACTTGTTTCAGGATCTAAAACGTATAATTATAAAAGGCAAAAGTTTTTTTTGGAAAGCAATACCCCTGCTCATCGGTTCAGATAGTCCTGCTTTCCTTCCTGCTGTAGAATCTTTCAACTTCTCAAATTCATCCTTAACAGCATCCATTCATCCGATGGCCATCGGATCAGGTTTATTTAACAACAGGCGGTGCAAAGAAAAATCCTGCCACAACGAACCAAACTTAGTATCATAAGCCCGATTGTACGGATGCCGTTTTTATCAAAACATTTTTATACCCTCCAAAATTTTAAAACGGCAGGAGGAAAAGCGGGGCTGCAGGCCGCCATGAAAAACGACCGCTCACTTCCAAAACATCTTCAAATTATATATTTAAACCAACCCTAAAAAAATTAAACCTCTACTCCATACCGATATTCGATCTATCAACTCCGGACTTCTGACTCCGGACTTCAGACTTTCTATCTTCTCCCCTTTTACCTTCCACCTTAAACAACTATCTTTGCGGCAACATGAGTGATAACAGGTACAATCAACGTGGCGTTTCTGCCTCAAAAGAAGATGTGCACAATGCCATCAAAAACATCGATAAAGGAATTTCCCCAAAAGCATTCTGCAAAATCATTCCCGATATTTTAGGTGGTGATGAGGCATACTGCAACATCATGCATGCTGATGGCGCAGGTACCAAGTCATCGTTAGCTTATGTGTACTGGAAAGAAACCGGCGATATTTCGGTTTGGAAAGGAATTGCACAGGATGCCATCATTATGAACATTGATGACCTGATCTGCGTAGGTGCTACCGATAACATCCTCTTGTCGTCAACCATCGGGCGTAATAAAAACCTCATTCCCGGTGAGGTAATTGCCGCCGTAATTAACGGTACGGAAGAGATTCTGTCCGATTTACGTGAACAGGGCATTACCATTTACTCAACAGGTGGTGAAACAGCCGATGTGGGCGATTTGGTTCGTACCATTATTGTCGATTCTACCGTGACCTGTCGTTTAAAACGTGAAGAAATTATCAGCAACGACAATATTAAACCTGGTGATGTCATTGTAGCCTTAGCCTCTTCGGGGCAAGCGACTTACGAAACCGAGTATAATGGCGGTATGGGTTCAAATGGCTTAACTTCTGCCCGTCATGATGTTTTCGAAAAATCAATCGCCAATACCTACCCTGAAAGTTTCGATCCGGCAGTGCCATTTGACCTGGTTTTTTCAGGAGGTAAAAAACTAACCGATGAAATTGAAATTGAAGGTCATGGTAAAATAACCGTTGGCAAACTGGTACTTTCGCCTACCCGTACCTATGCGCCAGTGATTAAGCAGATTTTAGAGAAACACCGCAATCAGATTAATGGTATTGTACATTGCAGTGGTGGTGCCCAAACCAAGGTACTCCATTTCGTTAATAACGATATCCATGTTATAAAAGACAATTTATTCCCTGTTCCTCCGCTGTTTAAGCTGATCCAGGAACAATCAGGTACCGATTGGAAAGAAATGTACAAAGTGTTTAATATGGGGCACAGAATGGAGCTTTATGTTCCACAGGAAATTGCAGATAGCCTGATCGAAATTTCAAAAAGTTTTAATATCGATGCCAGAATTATTGGCCGTGTAGAAAAAGGTAACCAAAAGCAGGTAACCATTGATAGCGAAAAAGGAACATTTGTTTACAATTAAACTTTAAATTATTCCATCAATCATAGCCCTGAACACATCGTTTAGGGCTTTTTTTGGTTCTCATCCCTGGGCTGAGGACTTCATTTCCATCGATTATCCGTTGTCCCCAACTTGATTCAATTGTTATATGATCGGGATATATTGAAGCGTTGAAAAGTCAATTGGAAATCATTGCCTCTGAGTCCATCACATCATGATGATTAGCTTCGCTGAGCAATCGTGCTTCCCACCTGAGCGGCTCCGATAATAATCGGATGACGATCACTGAAACATCAATAATGCAATAAATCCATTACAATCTGCAAAAGTCATATCTGTATCATAAAAAGATTTATATTAGTTCTACCAATCAACAGAACATGAATTATAAAAAGACCATCGTAATGGGCCTAATGGCTTGCCTTATATTAAGCCTGAGCGCTTTTATGCCTAAACCCGAACCGGAACCAAAAGCAAAGAATTTAAAGGTATTGCCCAAAAATATCAGCAAGGAAGAACTGGATAAAGTAATGGACGATTTTAAGCTTGCCTTAGGCGTGCGATGCAGCCATTGCCACGCGCCGATGAAAGACAATCCCAGAAAGCTTGATTTTGCCAGTGATGAAAAACCTGAAAAGGAAACTGCCCGGGAGATGATGCGTATGACCGCTAAAATCAATAAAAAATATTTTCATGAGGCTATGAAAGAAGGCAACACTATTGCAAAAATCGCCTGTATCACCTGCCATAATGGTAAAACTGAACCAGCGAAATAAAAAATATACGCCCTAATTGGAACGTTTTATTATTAAAAACAAAAGAGGCTGTCTCAAAATACACGAGACAGCTTTTTTTTGTGTTTAAATAATTCTGTGTGTTATTTGTTCATTGCTGGCTAGAAATGTTTATTGAGCTATCAATTTGTTAAAAAACATCAAAAGCGAGCCTTTTATGCTGCTTTTTTTCTGATATTCTGTGCGATTGCCAGTAATCCCCATTCTATTGCCACTTTTTCCTTGCCCCGGAGCATGAAGCGGCGGAACCCGTGGTTCTGCTTAATATTCCCGAAGACTGGTTCTACATCATGACACCTCTGCTTTCGTTTCCCGATTCCCTTGTCACTGTTGAGTAGCCGGTATGCTTTTGCTTTATGCCGCTTTAGGTTCTCGTTGACCTCTATGATCCTATCTCCCTGGGATTTGTGGCAGGCACCGTTGAGTGGGCAGGCAACGCAGTTCTTTGCCTGGTACCTTTTGCTGGTCTGCTCAAAACCGGTACTTGTTTTTCTCGTGCTGTCTCCGATATAATGCATTTTTTGGCCCATCGGACATATATAACAGTCCTGCTCCTGATTGTAGAATAACCTGTCCCGGGCAAATGGTTTTTTTTTGTTGTGGGCTTCACTCTGCTCTTTATCGAACATGCCATATTTTACATAGGCTTCAATCCCGTTCGCTTCCAACAGCTCATAATTCTCCTCGCTTCCGTAGCCTGCATCTGCGGTAAGGGTTTTCAGGGTTCTGCCAAAACTGGCCTCATGCTGTTCAAGATGTTCCTTTAAAGTGGTGGTATCAGTGGGATTGGGGTGAATGGTATAGTTTACGATGAACTGGTTGGAGGTTGATATCTGTACGTTGTAACCTGGTTTGAGCTGTCCGTTGCGCATGTGGTCTTCCTTCATGCGCATGAAGGTCGCATCCTCATCGGTTTTGCTAAAGCTGTTCCGGTTCCCCAGTATTTCTTCTTTACGTTCATATTCTGCCATCTTTTCCGGATATTCCCTGGTTACATATTTCAGCTTCGCTTTGACCTTTTTGTCCAGACCGGGTTTTTCTGACAATACCGCATTGAGCGTATCCACCGTCTGCTGTACCTTTTGGGTATCAATATCGGTAAAATCCGGTGGTTCGGGCAAGCCGTCTTCCATCTTGGCAACGCTCTGGGCATATTGCCAGATTTCACCCAGGGCTTTCTTCATCTTTTCCTTATTGGTCTGGATGGCCTTTTTCCATACAAAAGTGTATTTATTGGCATTGGCCTCTATCTTGGTGCCGTCGGTATAAACTTCTTCAATGCTCAACAGGCCTTCGGCAGCCAACAGTTTTACCACCTCCTCGAATACGCTGCGAAGGCTTTCCTTAAGGCGGGCGCCACGGAAACGGTTGATGGTATTGTGGTCGGGATAGCTCATCCCGCTCAGCCACATAAAGTTGATGTTCTCCCTGCAGGCCACCTCCAGCTTTCTGCTGCTGTATACATTGCTTAGATAGCCATATACCAGAACCTTCAACAGCATTTGTGGATGATAGCTTGAAGCACCCTTAATCTTGTAAGCATTTAAAAGCCCCTGGATATTGATCCGGTTGATGACGTCGTCTACAATCCGGACAGGATGGCCTTTCGCCACGAGCTCATCAAGCGTGGGCGGAATAGCCATGATCTGGCCCTGGTAATAAGGCTTGAAAACAGGTTTTTGGACAGCCATAAATCTCAATTATTTATATATAAATATCTGAAATTCAATTCAATAAAGCAAGATTAACCGACAAAAAGTGTACTTTTTATCCAAACAAAAGAGGCTGCCTTTTTGAGACAGCCTCTTTTGTTTTTTAATCTTTGCTACAAATTTATGAAAGGTACTTTCTTCACCGTTAGCTTTTTTTTCCTGATAAAGAAAATCGAGCTTATGTTCATAAAAAGTTTTGAAGAAAGTATCCCAATCTGTTTCTTTTAAATCGGATTTGCTATCGATATGTTTAGGAAAATGTATCCTTAAAACATTTCCTTCACTTTTTTTGGCTGTATCTGCAATTACAGCAGGTACATCGTCATGTTTCTCTGCCCATGCTTTTAATGGTGGCATGGTTATGGGTTTGTCTTGAACCACTCATCGTTTATAAATTAGTTTTGAATAACTAGGCTAACTATAAAATCGCATTCAGGAGGAAATGGTTTTAGGTTTATCAAAAAAGCCCCAACCTTTCAGCTGGGACAATTTGGATGTCGTTAATCTCAGTATCAGTTACAAATATTTAATGGTAAGATACGGAGCTAAAGGCATTCATAATGCCAATAGAGGTTAAACCCATAGTGTAACTTCCGGCCTGTATTCCCATATTTCCATTATAGTGTATACGGTTTTCCATACCAGCACTATAGCTATTATATCCTTGAGGAATTTCAACATCATAATACATATAATTGGTAACTGCTTGTTCGGAGATCGGATAACTTACTTTAACATAAGAAACTCGGATAATAACATTTCTCGGTAAAGGTAAGGGGGTGCTTAATGATGGGTCACTAAAAAATTCAATATTTACATTATCATCATAAGATTCATTCCAATCGTCCATTTGATAAATCTCACCTCGGGAGGTGCTTACCTTACAATATATAAGCTTATATAAAGCATTAACCCCTTCTATATCTCCTTGTGAAAGAAAACTATTGTAACCCCACGTGGAGCCATCTTTTCTGGTCATTTGTGGCGCTGTATTTGAGCCGACTCTAGCTTCAGACACACTTGAAGGATATAACATTACGGAATTATAATCAAATGTTCCTATCTGAGATCCAGACTTTCCAAGTACATCATAGGTTTTGTATTGATCTATCCAATCATTATTAATGTTATTGAAATCAATGTTAATATATTGATCGCGGTCAGTTCTGGTTTGTTCATGCATTAATCCCACGGCATGACCAATTTCATGAATAACCGTAGATTTATCTGCACCAGTGGATAATCTAATGAGTTGCTGTCCACCCACCATACCTAATTGTGAATCTCCTCCTCCATTGGATGGAGCTCCTTGAAAATTCACATAATTAGCTTGGTTTGTGCGCTGTACAAAATGTATTGGCGTGCTAGCCTCCCAATCGCTCATCGCATTTAAAATATCTGAACTATGTGTGGCATCATTGATGACATAGTAAACAATACCACCTGGCCACAGTTTTTGAAAATCAGCTGTAAATGTGCTTTCTGTTGTTGCAACCTTATTATTACCAACCTTATTAAATTCTAAATAAGCAATTTGGTCTTTGGATAAAATTACATCTCCTCCAACAACATATTCTCCTCTACTGTTAATTTGAACGGTAACCTGTCCACCATTCTTCAAATGATAGGTAATAACTTTTCCTCGAGTGTTTTGAGATTTTTCCTGCTGCACGGAAGTTTCTTTTTTACAAGCGCTGATCAAAATAACGAGCGCTGCAAGGGCGTGATAGATCTTTTTCATGTTTAACTGTTTAAAAAATTAATTCATATTAATTGATGTTAAATGGTAAAACAATAAAGTTCTTATGGAAAAGCACGAAAGTTAGTTTTATAGAGTTTAATTAGATCTGGTGAGAGAAACTGCTTAAAGCAGACGATAATCTAATCGGCGAAAAGAATATTTCAAAGAGAGTGTGCATTCATCATGTTTTTTGTTTTCCATTCTAAAAATACAGATTTACTATTAAGAAATTGTTATATTAAATTAGATAATTATTATTACAGGCAATACTACTTAAAACTATCATTCAAGAGATAAAACTTTGTGATCTTCTTTCACGTCTCATATTATAATGATATCATAAGTTTTTATAGGCATACCGAATAAAAGTCTTTTCCGTAGGTATTATTGGAATATATATGGCGAACTTTGCACTAACGTAAACAATATACTGTAGATTTATAACCCTCTATCCAGACCAATTATTAGCAATAAAAAAAGCCCCGATCGTTTGATCGGGGCTTATCTTTTATAATCTTTTATGCATTAGTTAAACAAATACCTAACACCAACTTGTCCTTGCCATCTTGAAGAAAATGATTCTGACAAAATATTTGAAGGAGTTTCAGGTGAGAAAGTAAAACTTCCATTATTTGAGCTGCTATAGCTAATTAGCTGATAAGCTTGGTTAGTAATAAAGTATTGCCTTCCCCAATTTTTATTTAATAAATTACCTACGTTAATGATATCGAAAGACAGTTGCAGACGGTTTTTACTTGAACCGATCATTGTACCGATATCTTGCATAATTCTGAAATCAAACTGATGTTGCCAAGGTAATCTCGCTCCATTTCTTTGTGTGTATTGACCTCTTAATTTACTTAAGTAAGGATCATTATTAATAAATGCATCTAAAGCAGCCCATTGCTGAGCAGGTGTATAAACTCTTGCTGCTGTTCCTGTACCTACAGTTAAATTATTTATTATTCTTATTTCAGACTGGTTACGAGGCACATACAATAAATCATTTGAAAATGCTCCGTCACCATTTAAATCTCCATTATAAAGATAGGTAAAAGGTGAACCTGAATTACCTACATAAAACAAAGATACCGTTGTTCCACTTGCTTTATTTTTACCATAATTTAAAGTATATCCTAAAGTACCAATTATTCTGTGACGGATATCAAAATTCGAATAAACTAATTCTGGATCATTTGCATTTCGAACAACTTGAACAAATTCCCAGTTTGAAAGTGCAACACTGCTTGCACCTGAGTTAACATCTTTAGATTTACCATATGTGTATGCAGTACTTGCGAATAATCCATTATCAAAAGATTTTTGCAATTGAGCTGTCAAGCTATAAGAATCTCCTTTACTAGTGTTATCAAGCAAGTACGCTCCCGTATAAGTACTACTAACTTTTGAACCATAGAAAGGACGTGTGTCAGCACCACCTGATATGATTGGATTTAAAGAAGTTGTAGACGGTTTAACATTTATATCTTTATATAATATATTATTTACAGTTTTACTATAAATTCCTTCTAAAGTTGCTACAACACCCGCAGGCAATTTCATATCTAAAGCTAAATTACTCCGAAATACTTGCGGTAATCTAAAATTAGGACTCATCAAGTTAACAGCATAGGTATTTCCTGCTGTTCCAACGGTTGATTGCTTTGTAACGTCAGGCTGGAATCCAGTATTATTCGCAGTAGCACTAGACAATGAAATTGTTTTATAATCCAAGCCCGTATTTCCATATTGGTTAGACATCCATACAAATGGTACTCTTCCTGTGAATAGTCCAGAACCACCTCTTAGTTGAATTGAACGATTTCCTGTTAGATCCCAATTAAATCCAATACGTGGCGAAACCAATACCTGGCCACTTGGAATATTACTAGTGCCAAAGCCAGGGAAAGATGCAGCAACAGCTGCATTATTTGCTGGCTTATCGTTAAAAATAGGAACATCAACACGTAAGCCCGCAGTCATTCTAAAACTTTGATCAACCTGAATCTCATCTTGAAAATAGAAACCTAATTGAGCTGCCTTAAATTGAGCTGCAGGTAAAGTACCAGCTACAGCAGGATAAGTAATATCAATATTATTAGGTTTATTATCATAGAAATTCTGTAAAGAGGTAAAACGATATCTTCCGTTATAATTACTTACAAATAAGTTTCTGAATTTAAAAAACTCATTGTGTGTTCCCAATGTGAAAGTGTGATTTCCAACCAGCAACTTCAAATTATCAGTAAATTCAACGATATCTTGGTCTAACTCATTTTTAGTTGAACTTCTTTCAGATCCAAATGTAACGGTTCTACCAGAAATTCCTCCCCAGTTCTGAATCTCAACCTGAGGAAATAGTGATCCTGCGGTTTGACGGCTATCTCTAACTCTAGAATAACCTATAATTAAATTATTAGAAAGGTTTGAATTAAACTGAGACCTTAGCTCCAACACACTTACGTTTTGGTTATTGTTAAATTTATAAGCATTATTTTCAAAACGAAATGCTGTAGAACTTCTACTAATATTATCATCAAATGCTTTGATGTAATTATGGCGTAATGTTAATTGATGTTTACTACTAATATTCCAATCTAAACGTGCAAAGATTTTATCACTTTGAGTCTTGGCTGGAATTTCTGCAGCCGAACCTATATCATAACCATATTTTGAACTAACGTAGTTAGCCAAAGTTTGCGCATCCGCAGTGCTGATTACCGATACAGCATCGCCGGCATTATTCAATGTTGGAGTTTTAATTCTTGTCTGCTCACCCGTTACAAATAAAAACAACTTATCTTTAATAATAGGAGCACCTACTCTCAAACCATAATTCGTGTTATAAAAACTTGTCGCCTTTTCACCTAAGAAACTTTTACCTACTAACTTTTCATTTCTACCATAAAACCATGCTGAACCTTCTACAGTATTAGAACCTGATCTTGTAACGGCATTAATACCACCTCCAGTAAAATTACCGTAAGTAATATCGTACGGCGCTAATACAACTTGAATCTCTTGAATTGCATCTAATGAGATTGGCTGTGTATTAGCCTGTCCACCAGGTAGACCAGAACTTGTTAATCCAAAAACGTCATTATTAACTGCACCGTCAATAGTCAAGCTATTATATTTACTATTAGAACCTGCAAAAGAGTTTCCATTTGCTTGCGGCGTAAGTCTTGTGAAATCATTAATGCTTCTACTTAAACTTGGTAAATTTTGAATTTGCTCTTTTGATACTGTTGTAGCGGCACCAGTTCTTTTACTATTTAAAAGAGGATCTTTTTTACCAGATACATTAACTTCCTGCAAAACGTTACTATTATCGCTTAACACTAAGTTTAACGCAAATGGCTCACCCAACTTCAATTGAATTCCAGTAATTTTCTCTGGGTTGTAACCAACAAAACTAATTTCCACTGTGTAAGGCCCACCAACTCTCATGTTTGCCATGCTGAATCTGCCATCATTATTAGTTGACACAGTATAAACAGTCCCGGTTGGGGTATGTGTTGCTTTAACACTTGCACCAGGCAGGGCGCCTTTGGCATCTTTAATTGTTCCGGTCATTGATGATGTAGTCACCTGTGCGTTTGCACCAAAAGCAATACCTACAAATGCAACAATAACCAGTACTAATCTTAAAAGTAAAGATTTCTTCATACTTTGATTTTTAAATGTTTTTTGTTATTAATGATAATTCAAAGGGATTTTATAGCTGCAAATGTCCTAATAAAATTTAACAGATTTTAACATTCAATGTTAAATAATTATTAAGTCGGTCATAATTTTTCAACATTTAACATATATGATAGCCATTACAACTTTCAGTTTATCAATATATTGATTGGAAAACTAAATTTTTAACAACAAAACCAATAGTTGCTTAATATTTCGACATAAAAATTAAATTAACATTGGTATTTTTCTAATAATACATACCAACAATTATTTTTTAAGCAATAACATGGCTATTATTCAACTTTTTATTCAACTACCCAAATATAATTTTGTAAATCAGGGCGATTATGTCTTTCGTTTTTAAAGAGAATGAGGCTAACAATATTCAACCATTGTAAATTTTAACTACTATCTGAATATTGGCTTAGTCAATTGACATTTTTTTTTTAGTTTTGGACGATGGTTAACGGAGTACCCTCATTCAATTTTTGGCAATGTTAAAGTTTAAAGCCCGATTATCAAGTTGAAACAGACCTCTTAACTATACACATTATAAAAACTGAACATTAAGAAACAAATATCTTTAAACGGATCGGAAGCACAGGCCAAATTAATATCCATTATATCCCGGCAAACTCCCGTCTGAAGGATAAATAACAAAATAGAAAAAACAGATGAATTACGACGTTATTGTTTTAGGCAGCGGCCCTGGTGGTTATGTAGCTGCAATCAGAGCTTCTCAATTGGGACTAAAAGTAGCCATTGTTGAGCGTGAATCATTAGGTGGTATTTGTTTAAACTGGGGCTGTATCCCTACTAAAGCGCTTTTGAAAAGTGCTCAGGTTTTCGAATATATTAATCATGCTGCTGATTACGGAATTACTACTGCAGGTGCTACTGCAGATTTTGCTGCTGTGGTAAAACGCAGCCGTGGTGTGGCCGATGGCATGAGTAAAGGCGTTCAATTTTTAATGAAAAAAAATAAAATTGACGTGATTATGGGAACTGGTAAAGTAAAACCAGGAAACAAATTAGAAGTTAGAGGAGCTGATGGTTCTCAAAAAGAACTGAATGCAAAAAATATCATCATTGCTACAGGTGCCCGTTCAAGAGAATTACCTAACCTGAAACAGGATGGCAAAAAAATTATCGGTTACCGCCAAGCCATGGTACTCCCTGAATTACCAAAAAGCATGGTAGTGGTAGGTTCTGGCGCCATCGGTGTAGAGTTTGCTTATTTCTATGCTACCATGGGCACTAAAGTAACCATTGTGGAGTTTATGGAAAACGTGGTTCCTGTGGAAGACGAAGACGTTTCAAAACAATTGCTACGTAGCTTAAAGAAAACCGGTATCGATGTAATGACCTCGGCAAGTGTGGAATCTGTTGATACCAGCGGGGCAGGATGCAAAGTTTCGGTTAAAACAGCTTCAGGCATGCAAACCATCGAAGCTGATATCGTGCTTTCGGCAGCTGGGATTGTAGCCAATATCGAAAATATCGGCCTGGAAGAAGTAGGTATCAAAACCGAAAAAGGCAAAATCGTTACCGATGAGTTTTACAATACTTCGGTAAAAGGTTATTATGCGATTGGTGACGTAGTTGGCGGACAAGCTTTAGCACACGTAGCTTCTGCAGAAGGCATTATCTGCGTAGAGAAAATTGCTGGTCAGCATGTGGAACCGTTAGATTACAACAATATCCCTGGATGTACTTATTGCACCCCTGAAATTGCTTCAGTAGGATATACCGAAAAAGCAGCTAAGGCAGCAGGTTATGAACTGAAAATCGGTAAATTTCCGTTTTCGGCATCAGGCAAGGCCAGTGCTGCAGGTGCCAAAGATGGTTTTATCAAATTAATTTTCGACGCCAAATACGGAGAGTTATTAGGCGCGCACATGATTGGTGCCAACGTTACCGAAATGATTGCCGAAATTGTGGTAGCACGCAAACTGGAAACTACCGGACACGAAATGATCAAATCTGTTCACCCTCACCCAACCATGAGCGAAGCCATTATGGAAGCTGCTGCTGATGCCTACGGAGAAGTGATCCACTTATAGTCTAAAGTCTGAAGTCCGGAGTCTATAGTCCGAAGTCTTCAGTCGAAATATATAAAAACCCTTTAGTTAATCCTAAAGGGTTTTCTTATTTTTAGCCAATCCGATCTTGATATTTACCAATAGCATCTTGATACCCGGTACTAAATACTTGATACTAAAAAAATGAAACTTCACACCATAAATACTGGTTTATTTAAGTTAGATGGTGGCGCCATGTTCGGTGTCGTACCTAAAGCCATCTGGCAAAAAACCAATCCTGCTGATGCAAACAATCTTTGCACCTGGGCCATGCGCTGCTTACTGATAGAAGAAGGCAATCAACTGATTTTAGTTGATACCGGGATCGGAAATAAACAGGACGAGAAATTTTTTAGCCATTATTACCTGCATGGAAACGATTCCCTGGAAAAATCACTGACACAGTTGGGTTTCGGAACAACAGATATTACCGATGTTTTCCTTACCCACCTTCACTTTGACCATGTTGGCGGGGCAATTATAAGAGCAGGTGAAAAATTGATACCAGCTTTTAAAAATGCCAGATATTGGAGCAACGAAAAGCACTGGAAATGGGCAGTTGAACCCAACGCAAGGGAAAAAGCCTCATTTTTAAAAGAAAACATCTTACCCATACAGGAAGGCGGACAGCTTAACTTCGTTGTTGAACGGGAAAATATAGAATGGCAAAAGGACATCAACATTAGTTTTGCTTACGGCCATACCGACGCCATGATGCTGCCAAAAATAAGCTACAAGGGCAAAACTATTGTATATATGGCTGATTTATTACCTTCGGTAGGTCATCTGCCCCTGCCCTATGTAATGGCATACGATATGTTTCCTTTAAAAACATTAACTGAAAAACAAGCCTTTTTGGAAGAAGCGGTAGAAAACAATTATATCCTATTCCTGGAGCACGATCCCATTAACGAGTGCTGCACCTTACAACGTACCGAAAAAGGAATACGCGTAGCAGAAACCTTTAACTTAAGTGACATTTAATGATCAGGCGCGCCAAACCAGAAGATGCAACGCAAGTGGTACCGCTTTTACTTCAAGCCATGGCTGAGCTTGCGCCAAAGCTAACCCAAACTCAGGATCAGAGCACCATTAACCGCATCTTTGAACATTTTTTTCAACAATCAGGCAATCAGTACAGCTACGAAAACACCTTGGTTTTTGAAGAAGCCGATAAAGTACTCGGCTCATTAACTGCTTATGATGGAGCAAAGCTACTTGAACTCAGAAAGCCATTTTTAATTTATCTGGGTCAGCCTGATATAACGGATAATCACCTGGATGCAGAGACTCAAAGTGGAGAGTTTTATCTCGACAGCATCAGTGTAAATGCCAGTGCCCAGGGCAAAGGCATAGGCAAACAATTAATTAAAGCAGGCCTGGCCTGGGGAAAACAATCGGGGCATCAAACGATTGGCCTATTAGTTGAGCAAAATAATGCGCGGGCCTTGAAGCTCTACCAGCAAATGGGCTTTAAAATCCAAAATGAAAAGGAGTTTATGGGCGGCAGCTACCACCATATGGTATTTAAGGTTAAATAGCAAAAAGTAAATTACATCAGAAATCGCCGTTTTCGTGCAACGAAGCAATTTTTAAGTGTACGCGCCTAGCGATCGTAGTAGAATTGTTTCGCAGGCTGAAAACCCGCTTATCATGACGACTTTTCTCAAGTATTAAAACCGCCTTCCTTCCTTCCTTCCTTCCTTCCTTCCCACCATACCTAAACGCCATCCGCCAAACGCTAAACTTTTTTTCACAATTTATTTGTATTTAATCTAAATAATGTCAATTTTTGTAACCGATGGAAAAAGCTTGTGTAGATATTAATCAGCTCGTTAACGTATTCTCAAATACCCATGGATCAATTTATCAGTCAGATAAGTTAAATTGCTTCTATGTAGATTTTGGGGGAAAGTTTGCACGCTACAATTGCCTTACGCTTCAAAAATTAAAAGCTGTTGTAGAACAGATTGATGTTGAAGCACTCCTTTTAAATACTCAAAAAGCAGATTTTGAATTGGTTACCTTTAACGGCTGCGAACATATCTATTTATTAAGTGCCCTCGAAATCATTGCGTTAAAAGATTTACTGCAAGGCACCTTTACCATGTTTAAGCTTAACCATATCATTAGCGACTGCCTTTACAGATTGGTTTACTAGTTTATTGTTGGTTCATTGACCATTGGCAACTCAATACGTCATAGTAAACTTGTTTCAGTATCTATCTAACAAGATCCTAAGATAAACTCAGGATGACTATTACATGAAAACTGCCAACTGAAAACTGCTAACATAGAAGTTACAAATCAACTCAATCCGCCATACTGAACTTATTTAAGTATCTGTCTGAAAAGATCCTGAGACCAACTACCATTGACGTTATTTTGTAATTACCTATTAATGAGCAGAATGCGGCATCATGCATTTCCGTATAGCTAGGCCATAGCACCGTATCACCGTTCTACTTAAAACCAGCCTAATAAATTTTTCGGACTGCACTGCTCTAGCCATAACACTGGCTTTGAAAGAAAAATTTTCAGCCGGCACTTTTTGTTACTTTTTGATGCCAAAAAGTAAGAGCCCTTCGGCGGCGGTGAGCCGAGGCAAGAATTGTGCGAAGGAAAAAACGTCAATCATATTGATTTTTATATCATAAATTATCCCTCAGGATGACGATTGCACAGGAAACTGAAAACTGGTAACCGAAAACTGACAACTGGAAACTGTCAACTGAAAATTGCAAACTGCCAACTGGAAACTGGAAACTGCCAACTGAAAACCAATCATTATCCCACTGATCCTCAACCCCTATCCGTTTGGCGTTATCCATCCATTTTCCATCCTCCATTTTACATCTTACATCACCCACCCTCCTTATTTAAACTGATTACAAATAATTAATTATCAGCAATTTAGACTAATTTCATATTGTAAATAAATTCGTATCCAGAACAAATTCGGTTTACATTTGTATTGTTATTAAAGTACAGAAACATGAAAGATCTAATGCGTATCAAATGTTTAATATCTCAGGATATCGAAACATTATTAAATCAGCAAATCAAAAAAGAAGCTCACTCTTCATCACTATATTTATCCATGTCATCCTGGTGCGATCAAAATGGCTTCGATTATTCAGCAGATTATTTTCTAAAGCAATCTGAAGAAGAAAGGGTCCACCAGCTTAAATTATTCAAATATGTATTGGATATGGGTGGAAACGCCATCTCGCCGGAAGTTATCGGAATCAAAACAGAATTCGCAAGTTTCAGGGAAGTTTTTGAAGATGCTTTGGAGGCAGAAATCGCAATTACCCAAAGTTTCAAAAACATTGCAGCCAGATGCCACAAAGAACAGGATTTCGTAACTATGGAATTTTTGAACTGGTTCCTGAAAGAGCAACGTGAAGAAGAATACAAAGCACGCAGGGCCTTAGAATTGTTCGAGGTAATTGGCGAAGAAGGTACCGGAAGATGGGAAATTGATAAACACGTGAACAAAATTTCTTACTCAGAAGAATAACAACAACAAAACATATATTGAAGAGCTATCCTGAAAAGGGTAGCTTTTTTTTTGCACTTAGAATCCCTGTGAAGGATCGTCATTGCGAGGAGGAACGACGAAGCAATCTTACAACGATCGCTAAAATCCATAGTTATAAGGTTGCTTCATCGGCTGAAAAAGCCTTCTCGCAATGACGACTTTTCCTTGAGCCCCCATTTCACCTATTTTCCGCCGGGATGATAATCCAATAAAAAAGAAAAGCCCCGGTTTTCCGGAGCTTTCTTGGTTTTAGGTTGTTTGGTTTATGTTGATTATGAATAAGTCTTGAAGTTTTTATAAAAAAAGCGCCGTTGCCAGCGCTTTTTTTAAACCAAATATATAATAATAATTAACGAGCATTACAAAAGTACAAAATTCAATCACAAAAACAAGTGTTTTTATTAAAAAATTAAAAAATAATCCAACAAAAACTTAATAAAAAGATATTTACGCCTATAAAAATGAAATATAATCTAAAAATTAACACATAAGAACAATATTTCAACAATAAAAAACAGAAATTAATCGGATAATTAAATTTAAACACTCCATAATAATGAATTATCCAGGAAATAAAGTCAAAAAGAATAATAACTTACAAAGTTTATGAGGCCATCTCATCAAAAACCGATGAAGTCACCAGATAACATCACAATATTAACAAGCTGTCAGAAAAAAAACATTTAAGGAAGATATCAAATCACTTTAAAAAAACTGCAAACCGAAAACCGCAAACCGCTAACCGATACCAGTTTTTTTTCTAAATTTGCGCCTTTCACAAATAACAATATGATTAAGAGACAGCAAATTAAAGATTTATTAAAGTCGACAGCATTTGACACAGAAGTAACGGTTATGGGATGGGTAAGAACTTTCCGTAATAATCAGTTTATTGCCTTAAATGATGGATCTTGCATGGGCAATATCCAGGTAGTGATCGATTTTAATAATCTACCTGATGAGCTCTTGAAAAGAATCACAACCGGCGCAGCCATTTCTGCAACAGGCAAATTGATCGAATCGCTTGGTAAAGGTCAAACGGTTGAGATTAAAGCCACCAATGTAGAAATCCTTGGCGATAGCGATCCTGAAAAATTTCCTTTACAGCCTAAAAAACACAGTTTAGAGTTTTTACGTGAAATTGCACACCTGCGTTTCCGCACCAACACCTTCAATGCCGTTTTTAAGGTGCGCCATGCTTTGGCTTTTGCCATCCACCAGTTTTACAACGAACGTGGCTTTGTGTACATGCACACGCCGGTAATTACAGCCAGTGATGCCGAAGGCGCAGGCGAAATGTTTAAAGTAACCACTCTTGATTTCGATAGCCCGCCCGTACTGAAGATGGCAAAGTAGATTTCTCGCAGGATTTCTTTGCCCGCGCCACCAACTTAACCGTATCAGGTCAGTTAGAGGGCGAATTGGCTGCCATGGCTTTTGGTAAAATTTATACGTTTGGTCCGACTTTCAGGGCCGAAAACTCAAATACCACACGCCATTTGGCCGAATTCTGGATGATTGAGCCCGAATTTGCTTTTGCCGACCTAGAAGACAATATGCAGCTTGCAGAAGACATGATGAAGTATGTCATAAAATATGCTTTGGATCACTGCAAAGAGGAATTAGAATTTTTAAATAACCGTTTAGCTGAAGAAGATAAACAAAAACCGCAAAACGAGCGCAGTGAATTGGGTTTACTAGAAAAACTTGATTTCTGCCTGGCAAATGATTTTGAACGTTTAACCTATACAGAAGCCATCAGGATTTTAAAATCCTCTAAACCAAACCAGAAGAAACAGTTTAAATACCTGATTGATGAGTGGGGAGCTGATTTACAAAGCGAGCACGAACGTTACCTGGTAGAAAAACACTTTAAAAAACCGGTAATCTTAACCGATTATCCTGCCGATATTAAATCTTTCTACATGCGCCAGAATGAACCGGATGCCGAAGGCAGACAAACGGTTGCCGCAATGGATATCTTATTCCCTGGCATTGGCGAAATGATCGGCGGATCGCAACGTGAAGAGCGTTTAGACCGCTTAACGCAACGCATGGAAGCTTTAAATATTCCGCAGGATGAATTGTGGTGGTACTTAGATACCCGTCGTTTCGGGTCCGCACCACACGCGGGTTTCGGTTTAGGCTTTGAACGTTTGGTATTGTTCGTAACCGGAATGACCAACATCCGCGACGTAATTGCTTTCCCAAGATTCCCGAAAAACGCAGAGTTTTAGGGTTTAGGGTTTAGGGTTTAGGGTTTAGGGTTTAGGGAAGAACAAATAGGCTATTATCAAAGAAGTTAAGTTTTAAAAACTTGACTTCTTTTTTATTAATGCATTATTTTGATTGCAATAAGAGGTAGTGAATTCAATCATATTGCACTTGTTTCAGTATTTACCTTACCATAAAGATCTTGAACTGAACTACCATTGACAGACTTCAAAAAGGTCGTTATTGCGAAGTAGAATCCGGAAGTTTCAAGAAAGTAATCTATGCTGTTAGTGGTCCTTGCTACAAAGATTGCTTCGTCGGCTGAAAAAGCCTTCTCGCAATGACGATCTCTCGGGGAGATTTGTTTCCGAAACCTCACTGTCATTTAAATTGATTTTTATTCAATAAAAATACCTTCTCAAAGTAAAGAACATTTATGCATACCTCAATAATATACCTTTGGAAAAATTTATTTCAAAGCCGTCCCAGCGGGACGATTCATCGGTAGAGGCTGTCTCAAAATACACGAGACAGCTTTTTTTTGTGTTTAAATAATTCTGTGTGTTATTTGTTCATTGCTGGCTAGAAATGTTTATTGAGCTATCAATTTGTTAAAAAACATCAAAAGCGAGCCTTTTATGCTGCTTTTTTTCTGATATTCTGTGCGATTGCCAGTAATCCCCATTCTATTGCCACTTTTTCCTTGCCCCGGAGCATGAAGCGGCGGAACCCGTGGTTCTGCTTAATATTCCCGAAGACTGGTTCTACATCATGACACCTCTGCTTTCGTTTCCCGATTCCCTTGTCACTGTTGAGTAGCCGGTATGCTTTTGCTTTATGCCGCTTTAGGTTCTCGTTGACCTCTATGATCCTATCTCCCTGGGATTTGTGGCAGGCACCGTTGAGTGGGCAGGCAACGCAGTTCTTTGCCTGGTACCTTTTGCTGGTCTGCTCAAAACCGGTACTTGTTTTTCTCGTGCTGTCTCCGATATAATGCATTTTTTGGCCCATCGGACATATATAACAGTCCTGCTCCTGATTGTAGAATAACCTGTCCCGGGCAAATGGTTTTTTTTTGTTGTGGGCTTCACTCTGCTCTTTATCGAACATGCCATATTTTACATAGGCTTCAATCCCGTTCGCTTCCAACAGCTCATAATTCTCCTCGCTTCCGTAGCCTGCATCTGCGGTAAGGGTTTTCAGGGTTCTGCCAAAACTGGCCTCATGCTGTTCAAGATGTTCCTTTAAAGTGGTGGTATCAGTGGGATTGGGGTGAATGGTATAGTTTACGATGAACTGGTTGGAGGTTGATATCTGTACGTTGTAACCTGGTTTGAGCTGTCCGTTGCGCATGTGGTCTTCCTTCATGCGCATGAAGGTCGCATCCTCATCGGTTTTGCTAAAGCTGTTCCGGTTCCCCAGTATTTCTTCTTTACGTTCATATTCTGCCATCTTTTCCGGATATTCCCTGGTTACATATTTCAGCTTCGCTTTGACCTTTTTGTCCAGACCGGGTTTTTCTGACAATACCGCATTGAGCGTATCCACCGTCTGCTGTACCTTTTGGGTATCAATATCGGTAAAATCCGGTGGTTCGGGCAAGCCGTCTTCCATCTTGGCAACGCTCTGGGCATATTGCCAGATTTCACCCAGGGCTTTCTTCATCTTTTCCTTATTGGTCTGGATGGCCTTTTTCCATACAAAAGTGTATTTATTGGCATTGGCCTCTATCTTGGTGCCGTCGGTATAAACTTCTTCAATGCTCAACAGGCCTTCGGCAGCCAACAGTTTTACCACCTCCTCGAATACGCTGCGAAGGCTTTCCTTAAGGCGGGCGCCACGGAAACGGTTGATGGTATTGTGGTCGGGATAGCTCATCCCGCTCAGCCACATAAAGTTGATGTTCTCCCTGCAGGCCACCTCCAGCTTTCTGCTGCTGTATACATTGCTTAGATAGCCATATACCAGAACCTTCAACAGCATTTGTGGATGATAGCTTGAAGCACCCTTAATCTTGTAAGCATTTAAAAGCCCCTGGATATTGATCCGGTTGATGACGTCGTCTACAATCCGGACAGGATGGCCTTTCGCCACGAGCTCATCAAGCGTGGGCGGAATAGCCATGATCTGGCCCTGGTAATAAGGCTTGAAAACAGGTTTTTGGACAGCCATAAATCTCAATTATTTATATATAAATATCTGAAATTCAATTCAATAAAGCAAGATTAACCGACAAAAAGTGTACTTTTTATCCAAACAAAAGAGGCTGCCTTTTTGAGACAGCCTCGTTTTCGTTCCGTAGGAACGTTTGGTGATTTTAACATTGATTCTTTCCCTGTTTTGGCCACCTAAACCTGATCCGATAACCATCGGATGGCGCGAAAGCCCGCAAGCGAGGTACGAGTGCGGACTTGGAGCAAAAAGCAGGGCTGAGCTAACCTAGATGTTACTGCACCTGCTTTTCTAAAAAATAGCCAAAAAGAACAAAGAGGTCATGTTTTTGAAAACCGTGACCTCTTTTTTAATCTAAAAAGACTTCGAAAATACTATCTTCCATCCTCATGTACGGTATCTCCGTACGGATTGGCATGCGAATAATCTACTGCAGATACTTTATAATCGGTTGGGGCAAAACTTTTTGAAGTACTTAGCGCCATGCCTAATTCGTAACGGGTTGGATACGGGGTTTGCAATAAACTACCCGCCGGGATATACGGAAAGGTTTCTAAATAACTCTGCATCACACTCGGACTCACCCTTCTGTTGATATAGGCCCGCGTTAACTGATGCGTTTCCCGTAAACCCGCAGCCCCAAGCAATTCTACCGCGCTGGCCACCGTCAGGTTATGGAAGTTTTTAACACGAACGGTTTTATCTTCTACCACCAAACCTTTCATTAAACTCGGATCCTGCGTAGCCACCCCTGTTGGGCAGGTATTGCTGTTACACTCCAAAGCCTGGATACAGCCCAAAGCAAACATCATTCCGCGTGCGGCATTACACATATCAGCACCCAGGGCAATATTCTTAACCAGATCGAAACCGGTGGCCACTTTACCCGAAGCAATAATTTTAATGTGTTTTTTCAGGTCAAAACCATTTAAAACATCATACACAAAGGCAACCCCTTCACGCAATGGCATACCTACCGAGTTCGAGAACTCCTGTGGTGCAGCACCTGTTCCACCCTCGCCCCCATCAACGGTAATAAAATCTGGATAAATCCCGGTTTCTACCATGGCTTTACAAATGGCATAAAATTCGCTTTTACGGCCAATACACAATTTAAACCCCACGGGTTTGCCGCCCGATAAATCACGCAATTTTTTCACAAACTCCAATAAACCGATAGGTGTATTAAATGCCGAATGCGCCGGTGGCGACAATACATCTTTACCTTCGGGCACTAAACGGATCCTGGCCACTTCTGGTGTTACCTTTTTAGCCGGCAGCATCCCCCCATGACCAGGCTTTGCCCCTTGTGAAAGTTTAATCTCAATCATTTTCACCTGATCAGCCTGTGCACGTTCGGCATAAGCGTCGTAATTAAAAGTACCATCCGCATTACGGCAACCGAAATAACCTGTACCAATCTGCCAGATTAAATCGCCACCCGGCTGGCGGTGGTAATCACTGATCCCGCCTTCGCCCGTGTTGTGCGCAAAGTTACCCAGTTTGGCACCACCATTTAATGCCAGAATAGCATTCTGACTTAATGAACCAAAGCTCATGGCCGAAATATTATAAATACTGGCAGAATAAGGTTTCTTACAATCCGGGCCACCCACGGTAACGCGCGGATCTAAATTCAGCTCATGGTGCGAAATAGCGGCAATGCTATGGCTTAACCACTCATAACCGTTTTCGTACACATTTAACTGTGTACCGAATGGAATTGTATCGTTATCAGTTTTGGCACGCTGGTAAATCAACGAACGGTTTAACCGGTTATAAGGTGTACCATTGGTATCACTTTCTACAAAATACTGGTACACTTTAGGCCTCAACTCTTCCATAAAATACCTTAAACGCCCAAATACGGGGTAATTCCTAACGATACTGTGTTTAGGCTGGTATAAATCATAAATACCAAGCAGTACAAAAGGACCTGTAAAAATGAATGTCCACCATAAAAAAGGATGGTAAAGCCCCAGCATAATGGTCAGGGCGATTAAAAATGCGGCAATCGCTACGAAAGCTTTTCTCATAAAATCAGATTAGCGTATGTTTTGTAAATATAAAGATTAAGATTATTAAACAACTGACACAACTAAATTGTTATTTTTACGCTATGCTTATTAAGATTTATCCGGAAAACCCCAACCAAAGGGCTATAGAACAGGTTGTTGAGGTACTAAAAAAAGGAGGCCTGATTATCTATCCAACCGATACGATATATGGTTTGGGCTGCGATATCACCAATCCGAAAGCGATCGAGAAAATCTGCAGGATACGTGGAATAAAACCAGAAAAGGCAAATTTTTCGTTTATCTGTCACGATTTAAAACACATTTCTGATTATATTAAACCAATTGACAATACTACTTTCAGGGTATTAAAGAAAGCACTTCCAGGTCCTTTTACCTTTATTTTCAATGCCAATAACAATGTACCCAAACTGTTGAGTTCCAATAAAAAAACGGTGGGTATACGGGTGCCTGATAATAACATTGCCCGTTGCATTGCAAAAGAACTGGGGAATCCTATCCTCTCGACTTCAATAAAGGATGATGATGATGTGATCGAGTATTCTACCGATCCTGAATTGATACATGAAAAATATGAAGATCTGGTTGATCTGGTTATCGACGGTGGTTATGGCGATAATGAAGCTTCTACCGTAATCGATTGCACCACAGGTGAATTTGAAATCATTCGTGAGGGTAAGGGAAATATTGAAGAGTATTTGTAAAAGCTTTCCGGTACAATAAAAAAGATAAATTGGTTTGCTTTTCTTGAAAGTGAACGATTCGGTTCCATATGGCGGCCTCCTGCCCTGCTTTACACTTCAAGTCCTCACTCGTGCCTCGCTCCGGGCTTTCCGTTTCAATCAGGCTTAATAACAAAGTTGGCAACCTATAAGTCACATATTAGTGTATCCTGCAATATGCTCCATGTGATCTGTACCCTGCTATCCTGCCTTAATGAAAGGAGCTTCCCTCATAGTTTCAATGCAATTCCAAAGATCTCTCCACTGCGGTCGAGATGACGATACATGGTGTCCACTCATAGTTACATAGGGACTAGTCTAAGGATGCCTTTCTTTGCACCATCCTAACCGGCCTCGCAGATTTTCGCAGGAAAAAGCACGGAAAGCTTTGCACCTCCTTTCATACTCCCACAACCCAAGGCAGGATCAAAGCGAGCGCGATGGAAAAAAGCAAGGGCTAAGAGCCTCGATGCTGCCGCTATCAAGATTTCCGTAGCTTTTTACAAGAATTGCGTAGCAATCTTTTATACCGATAAAAACAACATGATCTTATAAAAAACAGATGCAAGCCTTTCAGTTATGCCTTTGTGTTTGTTGTTTTTAACGGCAGGCATGCTTTCGCTGCGCTCAGGTTGGTTACCTTTCTATCAAGAAAAAGGTAAGAGCCCATCGGCGGCGGTGGACCTGTATCGATTTTTCATCGGTAGCCGAGGCAAGCCCGAGCCATGGGCAAAAATGTACACTATTAACCTAATTTAAAAGATTTCTCCGCTACGGTCGAAATGACGTATTTTTCGCGATAACCTGCAATTAAAAGATCCTTCGTACCTCAGATGACAGCTAGAGAAGAATTCCCTCTACTCCACGCTACCTGCACCCTGCTACCCGGCCTCGCAGAGTTTCGCCGGAAAAAGCACGGAAAGCTTTGCACCTCCTCTCATATCCCCACAGCCCAAGGCAGGATCAAAGCGAGCGCGAAGGAATAAAGCAGGGGCTAAGAGCCTCGATGCTGCCGCTATCAAGATTTCCGTAGCCTTTTACAAGAAAGGATGCTAGCCTTTCAGTTATGCCTTTGTGTTTGTTGTTTTTAACGGCAGGCATGCTTTCGCTGCGCTCAGGTTTGTTTCTTTTCTATTAAGAGAAAAGAAAGAGCCCCTCGGCGGCGGTGAGCCGAGGCAAGCCTGAGCTATGGGCTAGAAAATAGCAACCGCTTTAAGATTGGCTTCGCCGAGCACTGCGTGGTAATGACAACCGTATTGTAGCGAACGCCTTAAATCCCTATCCGCCTATCGGCACCTTTCCATTTAAAGGGAAAGGACTGAAATAGAATTCTCCTCATAACCACCCCCACCCCTCCTAAATCAGGAGGGGAGTTCCCCTCATAGTTCACAAGGATCAATACATGAATATTTTTATGCACCATGCGATCTGCACCCTGCTAACCGGCCTCGCAGATTTTCGCCGGAAAAAGCACGGAAATCTTTGCACTTCCTTTCATATCCCCACAGTCCAAGGCAGGATCAAAGCGAGCGCGAAGGAATAAAGCAAGGGCTAAGAGCCTGGATGCTGCCGCTATCAAGATTTCCGTAGCTTTTTACAAGAAAGGATGCTAGCCTTGGGTTTTTGTTTCTTTTGGGCCAAGCCAAAAGAAAGAGCCCCTCGGCGGCGGTGAGCCGAGCAGGCCCGAGCCAGGGGCAAAACCTCCCCAGCCCCTCCTGCAGGAGGGGAGTTCCCCTTTAATTTTAAAGAATGATCCGTCATCCTCGCGCAGGCGGGGATCTTAATGCAACGTCTAACAGATTTTAAAGCAAAT
This sequence comes from Pedobacter suwonensis, assembly GCF_007833675.1. NCBI lineage: Bacteria > Pseudomonadati > Bacteroidota > Sphingobacteriia > Sphingobacteriales > Sphingobacteriaceae > Pedobacter > Pedobacter suwonensis. Next base: position 929,369 of record NZ_CP031708.1, read on the forward strand.
TTAGATTGATGTTAAAACGAAAAGCCGTGGATCGGAAGAACTGCGTTTTTTTGCTGTCATCCTAAGCGCAGCGAAGGATCTTTTAAATCAGTTCTATTGACCACCCCCGCCCCTCCTAAATCAGGAGGGGAGTTCCCCTCATAGTTTCATAAGAATCAATACATGAATATTTTTATGCACCTCGCTATCTGCACCCTGCTATCCGGCCTAGGATATGATGGAAGGAGAAAACGTTAAAGCTTTTGTACCTCCTTTCGAACTACCACTGCCCAGAGGCAGCACGCCCTCCCCGATTCTTCATCGGGGCTTGTGCTGGCGACCTCAAAGCTTTGACGAATTTATCCGACATCAGATCCAAGCCTTGATTTTTGGTTACCTTTTTATCAAGAAAAAGGTAAGAGCCCCTCGGCGGCGGTGAGCCGAGGCAAGCCCGAGCAAAGGGCTAATGCATTAAGATTCCCGCCTGCGCGGGAATGACGAACAGTGTTTATGAAAAGGCCAAGGATCTCTCCACTAAACATTACTATATTATTTAAAAATCACAATAACGTTTACACAACCATAAAATTACCCCACATTACATTTATTTTTCCACATTTTTTCGAATTAACATTAAATTAATCTGATAATAAGGCAATTGCATATACATTTGTTGTAAACAATAATTTATTCTATGAAAAAACCTTTACTGTTTATTTTATTTCTTCTGGTTTTTGTTAACTATTTATCTGCCCAGGTTTCATTAACGGCAATAAACACAGCTAAATCAGAAAATTTTGACGGTATGACATCTACCGGGACTTCAACCGTTGCCGGATGGAGCGCCGTTAAAGCCAGCGGTACAAATACCGCAACCGTTGGTTCGGCCTTACCACTAGTGGTTTACAGCACTTCATCAAACAGCGGTGCGGCATACAATGTGGGTACTGCCGGAGCGGCCGATCGCTCTTTAGGGAGTTTGGCCTCTGGCGCGTTGGTACCCAGATTTGGTGCCGGCTTCCAGAATAACACAGGCGCTACCGTAACTTCAATCGATTTATCGGGTGTAATGGAACAGTGGAGAACCGGTTCAAACGCTACCGTAAACGAAAAATTAAACTTCGAATACAGCTTTAACGCCACCAGCATTGCCGATGCTTCGGCCACATGGTTGCCGCTTACAGGCATGGATCTTAACGAAAAGTTAACCACTACGACTGCTGCAGCTGGTGTTGACGGAAACCTTCCTGCCAACCAAACAGCTATTTCGGGAAGCATCACCAGCATTACATGGGTAAATGGCGCCACACTTTATATCCGCTGGACAGACACCGACGATTTAGGAAGCGACGGTATTTACGCGATCGACGATTTTAGCATTACACCAAATGGCAGCACTACCGCTACACCGGTTTTATCGGCATCTAATACCGCATTGGTTTTCGGCGATCAGAATATCAACTCAAAGTCTACCGCACAAAGTTATACTTTAGGTGGCGCCAATCTTACTGCAAACGTTTCAGTAAATGCTACGGCACCCTTCTCTGTCTCAAAAGACAATGTTACGTTCAGCAACGCCATCAGTTATACTACCGCCGAGGTTGCGGCCTCGCCATTGGTTTATGTACGTTTTAGTCCAACAGCTGCAGGCAATGCCAGCGGTACCATTACCAATACCAGCACCGGCGCAAGCCCTGTTAACGTTGCCGTAAGCGGAAACGGACTATCAAGCATTTTAACGGTAAACCAAACGGCTTTCGATTTTGGCTCTCAAAATACAGGTTCCAATTCTACCGCACAAACTTTTAATTTGAGTGCATCGGGATTAACTGATGTGGTTAATGTAACCACCACGGCATCTTTTTATCTTTCAAAAGATAATGTAACCTATAGCACTTCTTTAGTGTATACCGTGGCTGAACTAGCCACAAGCAAAACAGTTTCCGTACGCTTCAGCCCTACAACTACAGGCCCTGAATCAGGCAATATCAGTATCTCAAGTAATGGCGCAAGTACACAAAACATCACTACGGCAGGCGTAGGCACAACACCGCCTGCAGCAGCCACACATATCGTAATCTCAGAAGTGTATGGAGGTGGCGGCAACACCGGTGCAACCTACAAAAACGACTTTATCGAATTGTACAACCCGGGCAATATCGCAGTTGATTTAACCGGATGGAGTGTACAGTATTTAAACGCTACCGGTACAGGTACCTGGGCCAGAACAGATTTAACCGGCAGTATCCCGGCAAAAAGTTTCTATTTAGTTCAGGAGGCTATTGGTGCGGGCGGAACGGTTAATTTGCCTACACCAGATGCCATCGGAACGTTAACCTTATCTGGTACAACCGGAAAAGTAATATTAAGCAATTCGAACGTGCTTTTAACAGGTGCCAATCCATCAACCGCAGCTGTGGTAGATAAAGTAGGTTTTGGCCCGGCTACAGGTTTCGAAACCGCACCTACACCTGTAATTTCTAATACCACTTCTATTGAACGTAAGGCAAGCGCCACATCTACAGCGGCTACTTTAGCGGTTGGAGGTGCAGAAGAATTTAACGGTAACGGCTACGATACCGATAACAACAGTACTGATTTTGTTGTTACTTCCCCTAATCCTCAAAACTCATCAGTAAAAGAGCCAACAGGTGCTAACCATGTGGTTATTTCTGAAGTTTATGGTGGCGGTGGCAACTCGGGTGCAGTTTATAAAAACGACTTTATCGAGTTATACAATCCAACACTTAGTGCTGTTGATTTAACAGGCTGGAGCGTGCAGTATGCCAGCGCAACAGGTACAGGCAACTGGACGGTAACAACATTATCTGGTTCCATTGCACCAAAAGGATTTTACCTCATTCAGCAATCGGCAGGTACAGGCGGCACCACCAATCTGCCAACACCTGATAAAATCGGCACCATTACCATGAGTGGTACCGCAGGTAAAGTACTATTAAGCAATAGCATTACCGCACAAACCGGTAGTTTACCAACAGGCGCAACAGTTATCGATCTGGTAGGTTTTGGTGTTACAGCCAACGGCTTTGAAGGCACCGCCCCTGCACCGGCACCAAGCAATACCTCTTCTATAGAAAGAAAAGCAAGCGCCACATCAGATGCCACCACCATGGGTACGGGTGGTACAGAAGAATTTGCCGGTAACGGCTATGATAGTGATCAAAATGCTGCTGATTTTATTGTCAGAACACCGAATCCACAAAACAGCTCGGTAACAGAACCGGTGTCGACGTCAGGTCCATATTTGGTAGTTACGCCAAAAACATTGGCTTTCAGTAACCAGGCCATTAATACCACTTCTGCAGCCAAAACTTATGTTTTATCAGCAGGTAATTTAACCAACAATACTACGCTTACGGTAACTGGTCCTTTTTCCATTTCGAAAGATAATACTACGTTTGCCAACACCCTTAGCTATACCGTTGCAGATTTAGCCACCAACCAAACGGTTTATGTAAAATTCAGTCCAACAGCAGTGGGTAACGCAAACGGGGCTATTTTACATGCCAGCGCAGGTGCCACCTCAGTTTCACTGGCTTTAAGTGGTCCGGCTATTGATCCTAACCAAACGGCTTTCAATTTCGAAAACTGTACTACGGTGGGCAGTGCAGCCTTATCAGATGGTTTTTACCAGTACAGCGTAACCGGTCCGCAAACCTGGGGCTGTACCACAACTTTTGGTCACGATGCTTCCGACCCAACTGGTGCGGGCAGTGCAGGCAATGCCGTGCAGATTAATGGTTACTCGGGCGGGAACATCCTTAACGAAGACTGGTTAATCTCTCCGGCATTAAATATTTCATCATTCAATTACGCCATTTTATCCTTCTGGACAAGATCTGCTTTCGCAGGAGATAAACTGCAGTTAAAAATATCGACCAATTATACGGGTTCAGGTAATCCCGCACTGGCCACGTGGACCAATCTGGATGGTAAATTCCCTGAAACCGGTTCCGATAAATGGACCAAATCAGATAACATCGATTTATCAGCCTATAAGGCTACACCAGTTTATATAGCTATTGTATATAATTCTACCACTTCATCAGCCAGCCGCTGGACAGTTGATGATTTTGCGGTAACCGATTCGAACACGCCACCTGCGGTCGACATTACTACGTCGCCATCGAGCATCAGTTTCGGCTTCCAGGCGGCCAATACCACTTCAGCAGCAAATAGCTTTGGTTTTTCTGCAGGGAACTTAACGGGCGATGTTACCTTAACTGCTCCGGCCAACTTCACACTGTCTAAAACCAGTACCGGAACCTATAGCAATACCATCTCCTATCCAAAAGCCGATATCAACAATACTTCGCCAACTGTTTATGTTAAATTTTCGCCAACCGCGGCAAATACCAGTTATACCGGTAATGTAACTATTGCCACTTCCGGTTCGGCAAATAAAACCGTAGCCTTAAGCGGAAACACCTTCGATGTTTCCAATACCCTTGAAGTGGTCAACTGGAACATCGAATGGTTTGGCAGCCCGGCACAAGATCCATCAAACGATGCCTTACAGGCGGCCAATGTAAAAACGGTTGTAAATAACCTCAATGCAGATATTTACGGCTTTGCAGAGGTGGTAGATACCACTTTGTTTAAAAATACCGTTTTACCTGCCGGCTACAATGTGGTATTCAGCGAGTTTGGGTCATATGCCGATAATAAAGCCGATGCCGATTATCCATTGGCACAGAAACTGGCCTTTATGTACCGTACCGATCTGATTAAACCCATTTCTACCCTCGGTATTTTAAGAGACACCTACAACCCGGCCGTACCTTCAACCAGTGCCGATGGTACACCTTACAAAAACTGGTCTTCAGGCCGTTTCCCTTATATGATGCAGGCCCAGGTGAAGATCAACAATAAACTGGATACGGTTTATTTCGTCGAGATTCATGCCAAGGCCAATACCGGAACCACTGCCGATCAGATTGATTCTTACAATCGCAGGAAAGCAGGGAACAAACAATTAAAAGATTGGCTGGATGCCAACCTTGCGGGCAAAAAAATCATCATCCTGGGCGATTTTAACGATGTACTCGATGCCGATAAAACCATTGCCCCAATGCCTGCAGGTACCGGCACTTCGTATGTCGATTTTACACAGGATGCAGCCAATTATTTCCCGGTTACCCTGCCTTTAAGCTTAGCCGGAAAACAATCTACAGCCGGCTTTAATACCGTAATCGATAACGTAATCATTAGCAAAAGCCTCAATCTCAACTATATTCCGGCTTCGGCCGAGGTTTTGGATGGCGTTAAAAACCTGGTAACCAACTACAGTTCTACCACAACCGATCATTACCCGATCAGAACCAGGTATTTATTTGGTAATGGTACGCCAACGATTAATGCCGTGGCCGATCAGGCTGTTTGTTACACAGCAGCCAACCAGACGATTGCTTTAACCGGAATTTCTGCCGGCCCAGAAAATACGCAGAACACTACCCTTTCCGTAACTTCAGATAATGCCAACCTGTTTGATGTATTAAGCGTAGCCGCAAACGGTGCCGATAAAGGAACCATTACTTACCACTTAAAAAACAATGTAAGTGGAGTGGCCAATATTACGGTTACCGTAATGGATAATGGCGGAACAGATTTTGGAGGAGTGGATAAAACCACTAAAACTTTTAAATTAACCGTAACCTCAACCGCTACCGCCAGCATTACCGGCACAGCTGCCGTTTGTTTAAATGGTGCGCCTCAAACCATCACCTTTACCGGCGCAAACGGAACGGCACCTTATACCTTTACCTACAACATTAACGGCGGGGCGAGCCAAACAATAAGCACTACCGCAGCAAGTGCATCGGTAACCGTATCGGCACCTACCAATATAGCCGGGGCATTTACCTATAATTTGGTCAATGTAAAAGATGCCAACTGCGGCCAAACCCAAACCGGGTCGGCTACCATCACCGTAAATGCTTTACCGGTAGTTTCCATCAGCAGCAATAAAGGTTTATCCATTTCTAAAGGTGAAGCGCTTGTTTTAACCGCTACAGGCGGTGGGCAGTACAGCTGGACAGGCGCAGATATCGTGAGTGGACAGAACACCGCAGCCCTAACCATCCGCCCGAAACAGAGCGGTACTTACCGCGTTACCGTAACCAATGCGAGCGGTTGTGCAAACGATCAAAACATTGCCATTACCGTAGTAGAAGATTATAAACTCGAAGCCAGTACCGTAATTACCCCTAATGGCGATGGTTACAACGATAAATTTATCGTGAAGAACATCGATTACTATCCAAACAACACCTTAAAGATTTTCGATAAGGCCGGAAGGATATTATACACCAAACATACCTATGCCAACGATTGGGACGGAACCATAAACGGTAGCCCCTTAAACGAAGGAACCTATTATTACATCATCGATTTAGGCAACGGCATCGGTACATTTAAAGGTTACATCAACATCATTAGAGACTAATTACAGACATGAGAGCAATTACCAAAAACATAAAGCAAATGCGTCGCGTAACGTTTCTATTTGCTGCAGGCACATTATTTTTAGGATCTGTACAAGCACAGATCCTTCCACTCAATGCACAGTATTTTCAGAACCGTTACCTCGTAAACCCATCAATGGCGGGCATTAACGAAGGTTTTAACATCAACGGCAGTTTCCGCAAGCAATGGTCTAACATTCCGGGCGCACCCATTACCCAAAGCGTAACCCTCGATCAGCAGGTAAATAAATTGGGTTGGGGCGTAAACATCTACAACGAGAAATCGGGCGGCATCCAGCGCACCAAGGCTGTGGGTACCTTTGCCTATCACCTGCCGCTAAACAGCGACGATCAGAAATTAAATTTCGGGATCTCTTTTGGTGCCAGTCAGGATAAACTCGATTTGAACAGTATAAGAAACAGCGATATTAACGATCCATCCATCGCCCGTTTTAACGATAGGGGTTATTATCTGGATGGCGATTTCGGGATCTCTTATACCTCAAAAGGATTAACTGTTGAGGGTGCCGTGCCCAATATGCGTTCTGTTTTCAGGAAAGATGATTTAAACTATGCCAACAAACCCACCTTTTATTCGGCAGTAGGCTATAAGTTTATGCTCGGGTCGGGCATTAACGGCATCAGCCTTGAGCCTAAAGGCGTGTTCAGGGGCATCAAAAATTACGAAAACTTATGGGATGCCGGTTTAAACGCAAACTTCGCCAACGATAAGTTATACGTAATGGCCATGTACCACAATACGCAGAATGCTACCTTTGGTTTCGGGATGAATTACAAATCGACCCTGTATTTTATGGCCTACTACAATACGGCTACTTCAGCCATTAGCGGTTATACCGATGGCGATTTTGAAGTCAATATCCGTTTAAATATTAGCAAGAAACCATAATGATGTAAAACAGCATTCGTCATCCGATTACTATCGGATCTCGCGCATGCGGGGATCTTAATGCAACAAGACAAAAGCCGCAGATTTTTTTCAGTCTGTGGCTTTTTTTAACCACAGAGGGCATGGAGTAAGTCACAGAGAACACAGAGGCTCGTAACCCTATCCGCCTATCGGCACCTTTCCCCTGAAAGGGAAAGGACTAAAAAACAAATTATCGCATCCTGCAATACGCACCTTGCGATATGCGCAATGCGATCTGCACCATGCTATCCGGCCTAGGATATGATGGAAGGAGATCCTTCGACTACGCTCAGGATGACAGAAAACAGGAAGTCCATCTGCTCCGTGCTATCGGCACCATGCTACCCGGCCTCGCAGATTTTTCTGAGTAACAATCGGTCGTCCTTTCGACTGTAGCGCAGCGAAATGGAGAAATCTTTGAACCACGTTATAGCGAGCGCCTTTAAACCCCTATCCGCCTATCGGCACCTTTCCCCTCAAAGGGAAAGGACTAAAAAACAAATTATCACATCCTGCAATACGCAACCTTGCTATCTGCTCCCTGCTACCCGGCCTCGCAGATTTTCGCCGGAAAAAGCACGGAAAGCTTTGCACTTCCCCTCATAACCCCACAGCCCAAGGCAGGATCAAAGCGAGAGCGGTGGGACAAAGCCAAGCCTAAGAGCCTCGATGCTGCCGCAAATAAGATTTTCGTAGCTTTTTACAAGAATTGCACAGCAATCCTTTATACCGATAAAACAATATGATCACATAAAAAACGATGCAAGCCTTTCAGTTATGCCTTTTTGTTTGTTGTTTTTAACGGCAGGCATGCTTTCGCTGCGCTCAGGTTTGTTTCTTTTGGGCCAAGAGAAAAGAAAGAGCCCCTCGGCGGCGGTGAGCCGAGGCAAGCCCCGAGCCAGGGAAAAGAAAATAGCGATTGCATTAAGATTAGCTTCGCTGAGCACTACGTGGTTCCCGCCTGCGCGGGAATGACGGATTTATTGATGGAACAACGACTATTTACCACCCCCGCCCCTCCTAAATCAGGAGGGGAGTTCTCCTCAGAGTTCACGAGAATCGGTACATGAATGTCATTTCTGCACCATGCTATCTGGCCTCGCAGATTTTCGCCGGAAAAAGCACGGAAATCTTTGCACTTCCTTTCATATCCATATATCCCAAGGCAGGATCAAAGCGAGAGCGGTGGAATAACAGCTGCAGCAGTACAAATCCAAAGACCTTAAACATCATTTAGGCGCTTTGCAAACTGCCTTTCAAAATCCCAAAACCTTAACCGAAGTACGACCGTCAATCCCAAGGGCCAGATAAATCAAAAAAACAGGTGCAGATCAGTACAACCAGCACTACCAAACCTCAAACGCAGTGAGTTTTGTGTCGCGGGGAATCTACTAACTTTCACTAACCACAACCCGACACAAACCCCGAAGGGCTCAATCAGACCAAAAAAACTAACCAACATACCTGATTAAACAAAGTGCCGCTGTTTTTTTGATGTGCTAGGGCTATGCGTAAAAGGCCCATTGCCGGATTGACGAAGCGCTTTGGGTACTTTGGCGCGACAAAGTACCATGCCCCGCGGCATAGAGCGATAAAAAATTTAGCTTATATAACTCTTTTTAATCCTCACGCGTTCCTCGTAATCCTTTAAGCACTTTGCCAACCACCTTTCACCAACCCCACAACCCTTACCGAAGTACGCCCGTCAATCCCAAGGGCCAGATAAATCAAAAAAACAGGTGCAGATCAGCACAACCAGCACTACCAAACCTCAAACGCAGTGAGTTTTGTGTTTCATGTTTGCAAATACCTTTCAATCACCCCTAACGAGCAAAACAAAGTGCCGCTGTTTTTTTGATGTGCTAGGACTATGCGCAAAAGGCCCATTGCTGGATTGACGAAGCGCTTTGGGTACTTTGGCGCGACAAAGTACCATGCCCCGCGGCATAGAGCGATAAGAAATTTAGCTTAAATAACTCTTTTTAATCCTCACGCATTCGTAGTAATCCTTTAAGGCGCTTTGCCAACCACCTTTCACCATCCCCACAACCCTTACCGAAGCACGCCCGTCAATCCCAAGGGCCAGATAAATCAAAAAAACAGGTGCAGATCAGCACAACCAGCACTACCAAACCTCAAACGCAGTGAGTTTTGTGCTTCATGTTTGCAAATACCTTTCAATCACCCCTAACAAGCAAAACATAGTGCCGCTGTTTTTTTGATGTGTGGTGGCTATGCGCAAAAGGCCCATTGCCGGATTGACGAAGCGCTTTGGGTACTTTGGCGCGACAAAGTACCATGCCCCGCGGCATAGAGCGATAAGAAATTTAGCTTAAATAACTCTTTTTAATCCTCACGCATTCGTAGTAATCCTTTAAGGCGCTTTGCCAACCACCTTTAACCATCCCCACAACCCTTACCGAAGTACGCCCGTCAATCCCAAGGGCCAGCTGAATCAAAAAAACAGGTGCAGATCAGTACAACCAGCACTACCAAACCTCAAACGCAGTGAGTTTTGTGCTTCATGTTTGCAAATACCTTTCAATCACCCCTAACAAGCAAAACATAGTGCCGCTGTTTTTTTGATGTGTGGTGGCTATGCGCAAAAGGCCCATTGCCGGATTGACGAAGCGCTTTGGATACTTTGGCGCGACAAAGTACCATGCCCCGCGGCATAGAGCGATAAGAAATTTAGCTTAAATAACTCTTTTTAATCCTCACGCATTCGTAGTAATCCTTTAAGGCGCTTTGCCAACCACCTTTAACCATCCCCACAACCCTTACCGAAGTACGCCCGTCAATCCCAAGGGCCAGCTGAATCAAAAAAACAGGTGCAGATCAGCACAACCAGCACTACCAAACCTCAAACGCAGTGAGTTTTGTGTTTCATGTTTGCAAATACCTTTCAATCACCCCTAACGAGCAAAACAAAGTGCCGCTGTTTTTTTGATGTGCTAGGACTATGCGCAAAAGGCCCATTGCTGGATTGACGAAGCGCTTTGGGTACTTTGGCGCGACAAAGTACCATGCCCCGCGGCATAGAGCGGAAAAACTTTACCCCCTCTTCACCTCATACCACTTCTCCACCCCCTCTACAAACCCCTCAAAAAACTCCCTATAATACCCTTTAATCACCTGCACCTTAAAATTTACCCTGCTAAAAAACCAAACCAGTTTATAATCCATTTCCGCCTCAAGCAAATACCATAAATACGGTTTAACCCGATCACAAACCAAAAACAGCCCGGGCTGATCCGTATTCAGATGCAGCAACTTCCCTTTTACCTTAATCTTCAGTTCCAGTTCATAATAATCCCCCTCATCCTTTAACACGAAACTTAAAACAGGCACCTCCATAGCAAATTCAACCAGTTTCATATCCCGCATTACCGGTTTGCCCGTAACATTGCGCAGGCCATAAGTATAAAAGTAGTGTGTAAAACGTTGTTGCATCAATAGCGGTAAAGCCTTGTTCCACAATTTTAAAAGCGCCAGCTGGTTAGCATCGTTAAGTTTATGGGTTTCGGCTATCTTTTCTGGCAGGTGGGCATTGGCGTTAAAGCGTATGGCAGCGATCTCTTTCATGGCGAAGCAAATGCTGTTCAGCTCCTCCTGTTGTGGCGAGAGGCTAATGCCATCCACATCATGCGGATTCAGCACGAACCGTTTAAAAGATTTAACCGTTTTAAGGTAGGCCGTGGCCGCAAAAACATAAGGAATTAAAAAAGGGTAATGGTTGCTGTGGAAATTCAGCAGATCGGTATTGGCGAAACAATAGCCAATGTTAACCGGGGCCAAACGCGCCGTAACCGGTTTATTCAACAACCTTTCACGTGGTACTACCGCGCGTTCTGTAACATCCGGCAAGTCATCACCAGGCCTGAACAAACCGCTAAACTTTTTCTTCAACGTAATGGCTAAACCACCAGGTTTCTTCACCACATCTACATAGCTCGACCGCTTGTTGCCCAAAGCAAAACATGCCGGCCAGTAATATTGCTGGAAATCGCAGTAACCGTTCCGCATCATGGCCCGCAAAGTAAGGTAAGCATAACGCCCAAGGTAGCTTTCATCCGTATCAACACTACAGCTCACCAGCAGGCAATCGTATTCTACCGCGATATAAACCCTTGCCTCCTCTCCTTCCAATTTAACATGAACGGTTAACAAACCCTGATCAAAAGAAAGCGATGTGATGGCCAAGGGCTCAGGCTTTTTACCTACGCTAAATGCGCTATGCCATCCGATAACTATCGGATCGCTAGCGATCTGCTCCAGCACCGCTAACCTTAACACCCTGCTCCCCTTTTCTAAAGGCAGTTGATAAAACCGCGAAAGCGGTTTCCCTGCAATGGTAATGGATTTAGCTTTCATACTCGTATGATTTTACGAGTCTTGTGGTATGAAGAAACACTATAGCTGGGCTCTAAATACCATCTACCGGGCTTCTCACGGCCTTGCCAACGGAATTACAATAGAGCCCATGATGCTATAGTGCGCACTAAATTACGCAAAATATCACCATAGGCATTAATCTATTGTCTCGTTGGCTGTTTATTGTGAGAATTTGGTAGCCGAGACTCTTTATTAATACCTAATTTATTCACGAATATAATAATAAAAGTTTAGATATTCTAAAGTATTCTTTAAATAATCAAATGAAAAGTACGAAAATTATTAAGTAAAACTTTCACTTGGTAAGTTTATCAAAAAACAATTAACGTGAAAAAGAAGTCGGAGCTTACAGAACTTGGCAAATACTTAATTTTGAAATCTGCTAACAAGGCAGAAATTTACAGAAAGACGGGTATTACTGAATCTCGCTTAAGCCTGCTAAGTAATGACGCAAGCACTAAGCTTTCTGGAGAAGAACTATACTTGATAGCGCTTGCATTAGATGTTGAGCCTGGCGATATGGCCAAGACGATTTATAAAGGAGTTAAACTAAACACCATTGCAGAGCAAGAAGCATTAGCAGCTAAAAGTAGAAAACAAAAAAAATAGTTCTTTCTAAAGAAGAACGATCCCGGCTTTGGGTAAATAAGCGAACGAGAGAAAGTGAAGATATTGCAAAATAAATAGACAAATAGCGATAAAAATTAAAAGCCAGAGATGATTGGGCTTTGTCTGAACAAGGAAAAGTTCATAATAAAAATGATGCTTTTCGGCAATAACGATTAGATCTATTAGGAAGATTTTACACTCATAATCATTAAATACTTATTGGTCTTAATAATTATTTGTACTGAGTATTCCAATGTTTGATTTCCCTACTCTTTTTATGTTTCAAATGTTACGCTACAATGGTAATTAAGAACATTATTTTAGGGCCATAAGATTAACTTCTAATGAAATTTAGATTGCCGTTCTAGTGTTAGGCAGAACACAAAATTCTAAATTTCAGTTGATCTCCCTGTTCAATATAGCTTTCAGTTGCTGATAATAATTCATTTATCTTAGAATCAATATCAACCTTGGATAGACCAGGCTGAACTGCAAAGATTTTGAATTGAAACATTTTGTTTTTTGAATATAAATTATTTAAAGTCGTCATGTCCCCTATAATAAATTTAGATGTTGTAACGCTATTTAGCCTCCATTTAAGCTTCTTCTTTAAGGCATTTACATTAGTGTACATACTAGATTTAACTGACTGTCCACACACCTCATAGAAATCTCCAACACGACTTCCAGGTTTTGCTCCCCCTGCACCCTTGCAGTGGTATAATTCTACTTCAATAATATCTGTCTTTTCGCAAAACAACACATAATCCGCAGTTTCACCAGACCCGTGATCATAAATAAGTATTTGTGGTGCTCTCAAGTTCAATACTTCTTCTAACTTTTCATGAATATGTTTCTTGCCCGCTTTGTTTCCATCAAATTCTGCTGTAATATCAGTATCAGACCAATCGATAGTTTCAATTTTATCAGGGTTAATTAATGCATACTCTCTGGCCACTCTTGAACTAACTTCATTAAGTCTTAGTGAAGTAAAATCTTGGAAATAAAATAATAATGGAAACTCATTTAAGTAGTCAGCAAGCGTAACCATTTCCCCTGATTCTTGATCAATTAGCCATAAAATGTCCGCCCCACTATTCTTAAAGAAATGATCTAGATCAAAAGTCATCTTTTGCGAAAGAAATTGGCTTGTGACTTCAAATTCTATTTTATTATTAGTGCCACTATTGATCTTGATGTCAAGATCAATAATGCTACCTTCAATTTTAGTCGTCCCTGATTCAAAATAATATTGTAGATTATTTTTGAAGAACTCTGAAGGCCATACTGCAAAAATCGGATTTAAAGGGATTTTATCTACCACTTTTCTAAAGTTAATCCTATCAATCTCAGTATAAGTCCTTATCTCATCAGTGCTATTTATTTTGACCGAAAGCACATCGCACCAAGCTAAAAACTCTGTAATTTTTGCTGAGTAATTACTCCATACTTTGCTAGAACTACTATATCCAATAGTTTTAAATTCACTGTTTTCTTGGCCCCTCAAAAACATATGCCCCCCTCGTACAAATTTAATTCATTTGATTTTAAGGCATTTTGAACATGTGAACCAGTTTTCATTAAGTATGACTCTGCATTATTAACCGCATTTTTATTTCTTAATCCTAGATTAAAAACTTCTGGGCTACTCAAACCTGATATAACGCGATGTACAAATTCTGTAGATAGTTGCCTTGGATTCTCACCTAAATATTGAGATGCGATCTGTTTGTAGGTGTCTACCGTCTTCCTGGTTGAGTTGATGTACATTAAATTATTATCTCTATCGTAGTAAACAATAAAAAGATTAAAATTAACATTAACTAATTCATCAGTAGTTAACCATCTGGGCTTTTTAACTTCCTTAGTAAGGAACACTGCAACGTTGAGTTCTGTACTTACAAAGTATTTGTCGACATTGTTATCGGGTATTGTTAGAAGTTGTTTTATATTTATTGATTTATTTACATCATATATTTTCACATGAAATCCAGGCTTCAGCGAATAAAGTGATACATCTCGATCATCCTCAAAATCAACTGGCATATCTTCAAACACTTCAAAAGTTTCGCGAACTTCTATTTCACTTTCAATAGTTCTTTCACTTATTTCGTGAATAATATCTTTCCAAATAGCACCTTCCGCATAAAGTTCTAATTTGAGAAAATTAACTTCATTAGGTATAGCGATAAATTTTGCTGCACCAATATTTTTAGCATTTGTTCTCGCGAATCGTCCAATAAATTGAAGTGTAATAGCTAATGACTGATGCGGTTCATGAATAACTCCAATTTTCAAATTGGGAAAGTCAAATCCTTCCCCTAACATGTCTACACAAATTATGCCGTCCAACGTACCATCAGCTAATCTAGAAATCGCTTCAGTTACTTGCTTTTCAGTCTGCGTACTGTCAACCTGTTTTAATTTAAGTTTAGTGTTCTTTTCATAAACCCCCAATAATTGCTTAGCATGCACCTTAGTATTTGTTCTAACCATTATGTTATGCTTGAATCCATTAGCCTTATCGCTATTAAATGTTTTTTCAGCCAACTTAGCCAAAGTTAAATCGTGTGATTCTTCTAAATAAGGGATGGCGGGAATGAAATCAATAGTGCCAAATATTCCGTCACTAAATGCTTTCGAAATTGGATAATTATAGATAAACTTTCCTTTTATTTCCTTTTTATCTCTTCTAAAGGGCGTCGCGGTAAACATAACCTTCTTGGCAGGCTTAAAATACTGAATGAGATTGTTCCAAGTTTGTGCTGGGCTATGATGTGCTTCATCAATTAGCAATAAATCAAACAATTCCATTGATGGATTTACACTCCATAAGTGTACGGGTAATCCAAATGTAGTAGCTACAACAACATCGTATTGTTCTAGTTCCTCCCACTTCTCTTGTGTGTCAATTTTATTCTTAAGTTCTTTTACCTTTGGCTTTGCAATAACTTCGGGTAATATACCATTACCTGTAAGTAAGTTTAACGAGGCAAATCCGTTTGCTATTTGCTCTCGAACTAATTTACTTGGGGTAATAATAAGAACTCTTTTTGCCCTTAGGGCAAAAGCAGAGGCCATTAGTACACCTGTTTTACCTGTTCCTGTAGGCATAACTACTATTGCTGGCTCTTTATCATGCAATGTGAAATGACCAGAAATTGAATGCAGTGCGCCGATTTGTGCATTGCGGAAACCTTTACTACCATTTTCTGAAATAGGGTATGATAATTTTTCGTATTGTTTTGAGAAGTATGACATCAAGCCTTTATTTAAATTTAATATGAAATAGATAAAAATCTAAGTTTATTGAAAAATACTGCAAAATAAAATGAGTCAAATATTTTATTTACCTTACATAATAACTGGTTTCGCATCCTAACAATTGCATTAAAATCTTTTTACCTGCATCTAAGAAATAGTGATAATCCTAATCCTTTATGCATTGTTTATAATCTACCAAAGTCGTTCAGTCTTCATAGTTTGCATATTGGAAAATAAATTGATGAAATTTTCGACAATCATCCAATTGATTGGTTGCCTTAAGCATAGTGCAACGAAAAAGCTATTCCATGCAGATTTTTCATCCTCCGAAAGCTTTTGATAGATGAACAATGCTTCTTCGAATTGTTTTGCTTTTCTAAGCTGATCAGCTTTTTGTTTAGAATCCTGTATTGACATTGAGAGTGTTATTCCCTAAATCTACAATTAAATTTCACTTTATGATAAAGATATTTCTAATCATTAAATCCAATACATTGTCATTAAAGATCTTAAATGAATCTAAGCCCTATTATAAATGAATTTATGCCTGATATAAAATCTAAAAAATATAGCGAGGCACTAACACTTACACTCGCTTCTCTCAACATATGTTTTATTATCATTACTATTGTAATAAAAACAACCACCCTTAGAGCCCTGATATAATTTTTGGCCCGATTTATAGGTACCGCATGGCGTATAAGTTTCAGTATCTGCCCCAACTTCATTTTGTTTGCTACAGGCCAGGATACTAATACTTAAAAATAGGATATAGTAAAATCTTTTCATGCAACCAAGATACATGGCCATGAGACATAAAAATTACGGGTTCCCGTATTGGAAGAAAATTCGTATTGAAAATTATTTTTTAAGCTAACACCCGTTCAAATACCCCTACAACTTTAAAATCAGTCAATTCATCTTCGGCTAATTCGATTGCTTCGTAAGATAAATCATCAGATAAAGGCTTTAAACTGATTGCATTGTGCTGCCAACCCTCATCTGTTACTACCTTTTTGCTGTGGTATTCTTTCACAGTATAACCAGAACCAAAATCAGCATCCTGAATAGCGGTGCTTTGAACCAAAACAATTTTACCGTTTCTACTGCCACCACCATCTTGCCTAAACAGGCAATAAGCACCATTTGGGATCCACTTATTCATCGACTCACCTACCACCCTACAAACGAAATAATCCTTTTTGGGTATAATATTGAACGGTAATTCTACCCATTCAAAATCTGAATGGATTTGTAAATCGCTAAAATTACCTGCAGCAGCCCTAATATCTAATAAGGGTACAGCATTTTCATAGGGTTTTACTTTTTCAAATGGTATTATTTTTAAAGCCGGTTCCTTTTCAAATAATGGAATATGCTTTTTAAGGTAAGCTGCCAGATTAGGGTTGCATGCATAAATAAAACTCCCTCTTATGCCGCGATAAAATACCGTTTTGTAAATATTGACAAGAAATTCTTTTAAATCTTCGTCATCATCAACTCCAATTTTACCGTAACCATCAAAGTACTCATCACGGTTTACTTCAATTTTGCCTGTTCCAATATTATAATCAATCTCTTTCCCGAAAATTAACCCCGTATAATTTAAATCGTAACCCTGTGTTGTATGTATACAACCAATTTCTTTAAAAGCATTTGGAGAATTAACCCAATCTGTGGTTACCTGGTTCCATTGAAAAGATAAACCATCAAGCTCTATATCAATTGCTGTTTTATCATCTTCTGATTTATATGGCCAACTATAACCTGCAACCATTCTACACAGGCCATGTTCCTGCTCTTTTTTACCCAGTTCGCGGTAAAGTTCTGCTAACGAATCGAAGTAGAGCAATTGATAATCTGATGACTGATAAACTGCTTTCTTATCAAGTTTTACATTCATTAAATCATCAACAAATTGGATGTAATCATTGCCACCCATTACACGCATTTGCGAATGCAGCTCTAGCTTTATCGTTTTTTGATCATCTAATAGCCTCGAAAAAAAAGTTTCAGGAATATCAGATGGTTTTACGGATTGGGCCTTATCATAAAAGAAAATCTGGTTTTTGCTATTGGCCATTATCCAATCCAGTTCATTTCCCGAATTGTCTAAACCAAGCTTTTGATTATTTTTCTTGAATGTACCTCTCCAGCCTATGTTTTTATATTGGCGCAAACGATGCGCCTCATCTACTATAAGCAGGTCGTACTTCTCGTTACTTTTAAAGGTATCGGATGGGCCGATTACCATTGATGATTTTAAGCCTGGTACTTGACTAAATACACGTTGTAAAGTTTTTCTTAGGGACGACATGGCTATAACCAATCCTATTTTTGCATTCGGATATTTAAGCTGAAAACTTTTTATATAGTTTACTTCTCTGATTTCGTCCTCATTAAATTCATCAACACTGGCATTAGTGATATCGGTAGCCAAAAGCTTAATTAAATAGGTTGCTAAAACTGTCTTTCCTGTACCTGCACTCCCTTTGATGAAAATGCGGGTACTATCATATTTATCAAGATTGGTGAGGATATCAAGTACCGAAGCATACTGATCTTTATTTAGCGAGGTATAGGGCGAATATTTAAATAAATCCGAATTCTCTACTTCCTTTAAAGATTTGCTTATGATTTTTTTATCGATCAGTTTTTTCCAAACTTCCTTAAATAAATCTTTATAAAGTTCCCGTTGGTAATAATTACGAACAATTAAGCCATCATTTCCATTTTTTAATTTGTAGGTACCCTCCGAAGAAATATATCTGATCAGGTTCGATTCAATATCAAGCGTTACCGATTTATTAAACTTATCACATCCGATTATCGAAATCTGATTAAATATGGAGGCTTTTACCGGATTAGCCAAATGGTTAGCAATGCGGCTGGCAGCATTGGTTGACTCACCTACGTAAGCTTCTGCTTTAGCATCATTCCTGATAAAATAAACAACTGGCCACTGGTTTCTTACCCAGGGGTTTTGCTGAATCTTAATTAAGCCTTGTTTATTAAAATCGTGAAATTCGGAAACATCTATAGAAAGTTCGAATGCCATATTTATAGCTCGTCATATTTTTTAGCAGTCCCTTTTGCCTTATCTACAGGATATTTGCTATCGTTAATTTTAATTTTATCCAGGATGATTTGTTTCACATCCAGGTTATATTTTTCAGCCAATAATAGCGCATAAGAGAAAACATCAGCAAGTTCTTCTTTTATCTTCTCAACATTGGCATCCTCGGCATTTTTCCATAAAAATAACTCGAGTAACTCTGCTGCTTCAATATTTAAGGCAAGTGCCAAATCTTTAGGATTATGAAACTGCGCCCAATCGCGCTCATCTCTAAATTTAATTAATGCTGCTGTTATTTCTTCGGTCATAAGGCTAATGATGCCCAATTTAAGAATATAGTGTTGATTTGGGAAATATCCCTATTAAAATTACATTGCTCGAAACATTAAAGCGATATTCCTTCAGCTAAATTCAGCAAGAATTCTGTTTTTTCTACAATCATTTTCTTCATTCTTCCATCAATCACTTTTTCCCAGGTTTTGAAATCATGCCAGTTTTTAAAAGATGGATCCATTTCATTAAACCAAGGCCACCAGTCGTTATTTCTTTTACTATTAAGTGGTAATGCCTTAAGTTGCTTTTTTAAGGCATCTGGTATTGGGTGTTCATTTGGATGCTCCTTACAACAAAAACCGTAAATCATATCTTTATCGTACGACTGAAATTGAAAGCCAATATTCATGAATTTCCACTCTGGTTTAGAAATCCAGAACCCTGTATAGCGTTGCTTAAAATCAACACGGTAAAAACAATTAAGATTTCTGTTGCTAAACTCCAGTTCCAGATCTTTTCCAAATTCCAAAGAAACTTTATCGAGTGCCTTGTCAATATTAGCAGCTATAGAAATAGATGCTTCTAAGTTATTTTTAATAATTTCTGAAAGTTCCTCTTGCATGGTATGGTTAAGCGTTTGGTTGGTTAAATATTTAATTAAATTAATGTATTGCGATATCGATTCGCGGATAATGGGGAGTATAGCACATTCTTTTCTACAATCTTCTAACCAATTAAGGATATTACTTTTATATGAAATGCATTTAAAATGTTCTCCATCTACTAATGTACCATAACTATTTTCATTTGGTTGGTTACCATTTAAAGTGAGGTATAAAATATCAGCATGCTCAGAATGTTTGTGGTATCGGGTTAGCTGGTTCTGCTGATCGCCGGCATAAATTTTATTTTCAACGATAATATGGTTATTACGCCCGTCGCTAATAAAGATATCAATCCTACCTCCTTCAGTCCTGTCGTCGTTAATAAAGCCAGCATGCTTTTCTATTTCTACATTACAATTCGCGGTATCAATATCCGCCCCTTTAAAGCAGAATGCTTTTATAAAAAGCTTCAAAAAAACATCTTTTTGTCCATGGCTCCCTTTCGGGTTAAGGAGTTCCGCTATGAATGCGGAGTGCATACGAACTTCAGATGATTCCAACTTAAGTATCCTAAACACATTAAAATGTTCTCCTGTTAATTCATTAACCTTTTTATATTTCGAGATGAGCGAATTTACCTGTCCAAACAGATTTTGGAATTCGCGGTAGTCTATATTCATTTAAATTATTTTATTTCTACCTATTATTAAATACAGCTAATTCCCACTCAGCTAAATGTAAATTGTCGTAACTCGCTTGTTCCCTTAAATCAGTAATACAGAGCATATAGTCATCCTTACAATTCAATTGTGTCCATCTTCTAGATTTATATTGTTTAGATTTTTTTAGTATAACACTATCAACTGGGCAATGCGGTGGCATATGCGCTAACCGATCCGTACACCATATATATTTTAGGTATAGATTTAATAATTTTTGTGCTGTACCAAAAGTTAGTTTGCCGTTTGTAAGTATCTCATCTTTATTGAATGCAATAATTTCTAAAATATTATCTACATGATCTTCA
Source organism: Pedobacter suwonensis (assembly GCF_007833675.1). Taxonomy (NCBI): domain Bacteria; kingdom Pseudomonadati; phylum Bacteroidota; class Sphingobacteriia; order Sphingobacteriales; family Sphingobacteriaceae; genus Pedobacter; species Pedobacter suwonensis. Next base: position 950,013 of record NZ_CP031708.1, read on the forward strand.
TCTGAAACAAATACTTCATACCTTTTTATTATTTCGATAACATTTGCTCTAAGCTTCACTTTAAAAGCTTCCTTTTTCTTTCCGCTTTTATCATCAATATTTTTAGCATAAACAGAATTACGTTGGAAAGCGCCGGAGATACTTAGGTACCAAAGCTCATTTTCTATAAATTTATTTTTCATCTAACACAGCGTATTAATCAACACAAATAATTAAAGTTCGAGTTCCTTTTTGTAAAGAAATTTTCTTTCAAAAAATTGAGTTTGTTTGCTTGTATATGACCGTTGAGAAACAAGATAAATCCATTCCTTTGATAAGGAAGTGGCAAATTGGGGATGATACATTGGTATTACGTTAATTTAATTTTGAGATTGATCAAAAATTATAATTATAATTTAGATTTCAGCTAACTTTTTTCAAACTACTCATTTATCGTATAAAATATCTTATGGTCTTTATAATAGTTTACCAGATACTTCTTTGATCAAACTTCTTCTATTTACGCCACTTCTCCTTACGGTTTCCCCCATTCTTTTAAAAAAAATCTCTCCACTCCTTTTAGTTGTAAAGAAAATAATATTAACTTAATGCCAATTAATCTAATTTATTTACTTTTTAAAACTACAAGTTATGTCTAAAACGAATGAAACCGGCCACGCCAAAAACGTAGCCAATTTCGAAACCTTGTTGAGTTATGTAACCGGTTATGGCGCGGTGTACAACCCCAGCAATGCCAACATCCAGTTAAGCAGTTTAACCGAAAAAGCCACCGCAGCCAAAACCATTAACGAGCAGGTGCACGATGCGGCCGCTAAAAACAGCAATGCCATAGCCCTGCGCGATCTGGCTTTTGCCCCCTTAAAAAAATTGAGTACCCGCGTGCTGAGCGCCGTTAAGGCCAACAGTGTAGCCCAACAGGTATTGGATAATGCCGTAAGCCACCACCGCAAAATACAGGGGCAAAGGGCAACGGCCAAACTCACCCCCGAAGAAAAAAATAACCTGGCCGCCAGCGGAACGGTGGTTAACCAGGTTTCGGCCTCGCAACAGAGTTACGACAACCTGCTCGATACGTTAGATAAGCAGATTAAACTCTTAGCCACCATACCGCAGTATGCCCCTAACGAGATAGATTTGCAGCTAGCCAGCCTCACCACTTTATATAACGATTTATTGCAGAAAAACCGCGATGTGGTAGCCAAAACCACGCAGTTGAGCACCCTCCGCATTAACCGCAATAACGCACTGTACGATGCAGAAACTGGTATTGTTGCCCTGGCGCAGGATGTGAAAAACTATGTGAGATCTGTTTTTGGCTCAACCAGCCCCCAATACAAACAGATTTCGGGTATTCTGTTCCGAACGCTAAACTAACAACCCGATAATACCCTAAAAAATCATCCCTAATTTATTTCCCTATTTCCATTTAACAAGCGCAAAACGGGTTGCTGTTTCTCTTTCAGGCAATGCTTAGCGGTAAAATGGCGCATTGCATCGCCTCAACTATCTCCTGATACCGCTAAACTACCTGCTGCAAAGTCTGAACTACCGACTGCAACGTCTGAACTATCGACTGCAACCTCTGAACTACCGACTGCAACGTCTGAACTACCGACCGCAACCTCTGAACTATCGACCGCAACGTCTGAACTATCGACCGCAACGTCTGAACTGCCGACCGCAACGTCTGAACTGTCGACCGCAACGTTTGAACTGTCGACCGCAACGTCTGAACTATCAACCGCAACGTCTGAACTATCGACCGCAACCTCTGAACTAACGACCGCAACGTTTGAACTACCGACCGTAACGTCTAAACTATCGACCGCAACCTCTGAACTATCAACCGCAACCTCTGAACTACCGACCGCAACGTCTGAACTGTCGATCGCAACGTCTGAACTATCGACTGCAACCTCTGAACTATCGACTGCAAAGTCTGAACTATTGACTGCAACGTTTGAACTATCGACCGTAAAGTCTGAACTATCGACTGCAACGTTTGAACTATCGACTGCAAAGTCTGAACTAGCGACTGCAACGTCTGAACTACCGGCTGTAAAGTCTGAACTATCGACTGCAACGTTTGAACTATCGACTGCAAAGTCTGAACTGCCGACTGCAAAGTCTGAACTATCTACTGTAAAGTCTGAACTAACGACTGCAAAACCTGAACTATCGACTGCAAAGTCTTAACTGTCGACTGTAAAGTTTGAACTACCGACTGTAAAGTCTGAACTATCGACTGCAAAGTCTGAACTATCGACTGCAACGTTGAAACTGTCGACTGTAAAGTTTGAAATTGATGAAAGATTTTAACAAAAAAGGGTCGTCATTGCGAGGAGGAACGACGAAGCAATCTTTCCTGCTAGTGATCCCGGCTGTAAAGATTGCTTCGTCGGCTGAAAAAGCCTCCTCGCAATGACGAGTTTATTTTATTATAAATAATGTATTTCTTTCTAGTACACATGCGATCTGCACCCTGCTAACCGGCTTAGGATATGATGGAGTCCTTCGACTACGCTCAGGATGACAGAGTAAGAAGATTCCCTCTGCTCCATGCGATCTGCACCCCGCTAACTGGCCTCGCAGATTTCCGCCGGAAAAAAGCACGGAAAGCTTTGCAGTTACCCCTTCATAACCCACAGCCCAAGGCAGGATCAAAGCGGGAGCGGTGGGACAAAGCCAGGGCTAAGAGCCTCGATGCTGCCACAATAAAGATTTCCGTAGCTTTTTACAAGTAATTGCGCAGCAATCTTTCATACCGATAAAAACAACATTATCTCATAAAAAACGATGCAAGCCTTTCAGTTATGCCTTTTCTGTTGTTGTTTTTTAGGGCAGGCATGCTTTCGCTGCGCTCAGGTTGGTTACCTTTTTATCAAGAAACCTGCGAAGCAAGCTTGAAGACAGATAAAAACATATACAAACACTGAAAAAAGTAAGAGCCCCTCGGTGGCGGTGAGCCGAGGCAAGCCCGAGCCAAGGGCAAAAATGTACACTATTAACCTAACTTAAATGATTTCTCCACTACGGTCGAAATGACGGATTTCGCGATAACCTGCAATTAAAAGATCCTTCGTACCTACCATTGACGTATTTGTATAATGGTTTAATTTTCAACAACTTGCAAATTAAGTTCACCTGCTTTTTTTTGGAGGAAAATTATCTGTTGTTCTTTTAACTTTTCTTGATATCTCTTTACTCCCTGTTCAACATAATTCATCCCTTTATCAAATATTCTATAATAAAGTTCTGCTAATTTTCTTGCCGTAGCTTTTATAGCTATGCCAGAACCTTTTTTTGCTTTAAGTCTTCTGGCAAATGCTCCCAGCCCTGGCTGTTTGCTTAACAATATAGATTGGGCTGCCTGTTTAAATATTTGTCCCGCTCTGGTTGCAGGTTTTTTCTTACTTCTTTTATTCATCTTTCCTGACTGATGCTTACCTGGAGCCAGTCCCAACCAGGAAACAAAGTTTTTTATTGAAGGCCACTGTTTAATATTGTTACCAAGTTCAGCCGTAAGCCTCATTAAACTGTAATCTGTTAAACCTGGTAAGGTGGTCGGGTTTGCTCCATGAATTCCTAATAATAATTGGTGTAGCTGATCAATATTTGGCTTGTTATGGCGGATTGGTTTGACTGGATGCCTGTCTTTGTAATCTTTATTGGAAGAATTATTATAATCCTGAAGAACTTTTCCTGTTTCTATATCACATTTGGAAACCTGATCAATATAAAACATATATCCATCGAAGGCCTGCTGAAGTTCGAAAAGGTATTCTTCTTTGTAGTTGCCTTCAAGAGCGAGCAAAATATCTGTTCCCTTGTTCTTGATTAAGGATGGGGTACAGCATGCCAAAAGTTTTTCAGGTTTCCGTTCTCCTGCAAGGATAGCCTGTATCATTGCCATTCCACTGGCACCATGGGTTTGTGAAAGCACTTCTGGCAACCTTATATTCATCAGGGTTAGGGCTTTCTGCATATGCTGAACGTGGGAAGAGGCCATCTGTAGCTTATCTTCCCGCATCCGGGTATAAACCCTCAGTTTTCTTACAATGTCTTCAGGAACAAAGCTTTTGCGCAGTAGCCCGTAGCTAAAGAGCTGTTGAATCCACTGACAGTCTTGAACATCGGTCTTTCTGCCCGGAAGGTTCTTGCTGTCAGCAGGGTTTACCAGCGTAACCTCAAAACCATCAGACTCTAAAACATCATAAAGGGTAATCCAATAAACTCCCGTAGCTTCCATAGCAACATGGGTTATTGAACATTCTTTTAGATAGGCACTCAATTCCCTATAACAAGAAGTAAAAGTGCGGAAATTCCTTACTGTCTGGTTTTCTACAGAAACATAAACCTTTTCACTCCCAATATCAATGCCTGCACTATTGGGATAAATTTTGTTTAAAACACTCATTTCAAATAACAGAGCTTTTTAAATAAGAAGATAAGCTTAACGTATTTCAGATAAGGATATTACTACCATGCGGGATATCAAATGACTCACCAATATTGATTACTATTATACGCTAAAACAAAGCTCAGGAACAGGCTAATGCACTATTAAGGCGACTGTTATGCTGCTTATCTCCCTTAAACTCTACATAAAGTTAACGTCATTTATATTGATTTTTATATCATAAATTATCCCTCAGGATGACAGCAAAATGGGAAGTCCATCTGCACCCTGCTATCTGCACCCTGCTGCCCGGCCTCGCAGATTTCCGCCGGAAAAAGCACGGAAAGCTTCGCAGTTCCCCTCATACCCCCCAGCCCAAGGCAGGATCAAAGCGAGAGCGGTGGGACAAAGCCAGGGCTAAGAGCCTCGATGCTGCCGCTATCAAGATTTCCGTAGCTTTTTACAAGGAAGGATGCAAGCCTTGGGTTTTTGTTACTTTTGGGCCAAGCCAAAAGTAAGAGCCCTTCGGTGGCTAACCGAGGCAAGCCCGAGCCATGGCAAAGAATGTACTATTAACCTAACTGAAAAGATTTCTCCGCTACCACCCCCACCCCTCCTAAATGAGGCAGGAGTTCCCCTCATCATTTAAAATATTCTCTTAACCTTTAAACAACCCTGCAAAAATTTCATTCGAACGCAACTTTGCCTGATGATCGTAAATATGCGAGGTACTCATGATCTCATTTACACCATACTTTGCCACAAAAGCTGTTAAATTTTCCTGAATGGTTTTGGCGCTGCCAATAAAAGAGTAGTACAACATCTGCTCAACCGCTTCCTTTTCCATACGGTCCCAATACATATTGATATCATCAACCGCTGGTTTGAGCATTTCTCTTTTGCCGGTGATTACGCCAAGAAACATCCTTTTTACCGAACTCGATAAACGTTCTGCCTCCTCATCGGTATCTGCAGCAACCACATTTACACAAGCCATTACATAAGGCTCGCTCAAAAACGGTGACGGTTTAAAATTATTCTTGTAAATGGAAACGGCCTGTTCAAAATAAGTTGGGGCAAAATGACTGGCAAAAGCATACGGAAGTCCTTTTTCTGCTGCCAAACGGGCGCTATCGGTACTTGAACCCAAAATCCAGATCGGAATATCCAATCCTTCGCCAGGTATGGCTCTTACCCCCGCCCGGTTATTACCGGCAGAAAAGAATTGCTGTAATTTTTCAATATCTCTCGGGAAACTATGAACGGCATTAAAATTTTCGCCACGGATGGCCATTGCCGTAACCTGATCGGTGCCGGGCGCCCTGCCCAAACCAAGGTCAATGCGGTGAGGATATAACGACGCCAATGTTCCAAATTGTTCGGCAACTACTAGGGGCGCGTGGTTAGGCAGCATAATGCCTCCGGAGCCTACCCGTATGCGGGTGGTATTACCCGCAATATAACCAATCAATACCACCGGGGCCGAACTGGCCACGCCGGCCATGTTATGGTGTTCGGCAAACCAGTAACGCGTATAACCCAAAGCTTCAGACTGTTTTGCTAAATCTAAACTGGTTTTAAAAGTATCTGTAGCCGTAAAGCCGTCTAAAACGGTTGCAAGATCGAGAACGGAATAAGGTATATTTTTCAATAAGTGATCAGCCATAAACTAAAAAGATAAATCTGTATTGCAAAAATATCCTTAATAAAACCAAGTCTGCCTTAAATGAATACTTATGACGCTTAGCCAACACAACCAGCAATAGCACAAGAGGATCTGATGCAAAAAACAAAAAACTGAATCAGACATTACCCGTTACAGCACTGTAGGAGTTTGTATATTCTGGTAACAAAACAGATGCGCAGGCGCTCTTAAGTTGATTAAACTTATTATATTGATAGCAAATCAATTAGTTACTATAAACACCATTATTGTAGAGTATTTTATGGATTATGGCTATTGCCCGCATCAATTGAACTTAATTGACAAATATTTTAGTTAAATTAATAAACAAGGGAGAAACTTTAAATTATTGCGTACAGATAGTACGTTTTTCGTTACAAAAAGGCGTAATTTCGTTATAAGAGAACCAGATATTTTGAAGATGATTAAGTGCATAGCCATAGATGACCAGTACAGTTCCTTAGCAGGGCTACAAAAATATATAGAAGATACACCAAACATGCGGCTAGTGCAGCAATTTACAGATCCCATTACTGCTTTAAGAGAGTTAGCCAGCTCAGAAACAGTTGATGTAATTTTTATGGATGTGGAAATGCCCCAGATTTCAGGGCTCGAACTGGCCAAAGCTATCCGCTTCAGAACCAGAAAACTCATCTTTACCACTTCTCATCAGCAATATGCTTTTGATGCCTTTGAGGCTGCCGGAGATGCGTATTTGCTTAAACCATATAGCTATGCTAAATTTGCAACAACCATTACCAGGCTTTTTGGGCATGAAATGACGGGCGGAGCCAATGAAGACTATTTTCTGGTTAAAAATAAGGAAGAAGAACACCGTGCGGTAATGGTGAAATATGAGGATATTATCGCTTTTGAAAGCTTTCACAATTATATTAAATTACATACCGTAAGCAAAGTAATTATTGCTTACTTAAGCTTAAAAGATGTTCGTGAACAGCTTAGCATTAAAAAAGGTTTTATACAGTTACACCGTGGTTATATTGTGGCCATTGATAAAATTTTGCATATAGATGGCAACAGGATTACCATGAATAACCACATTAGCTTTACCGTTGGAGACATTTATCACCATGAATTTAAAAGTTTTATTTCCGAAAGGTTAATTATCAGTAGCCGCAAGAAATGACGGCTACTGAAATTGTTTTTGCTAATAGATGACGCCGGAGCTAATGGTACTGGTGGCTGATGTTGTTGTTGGTTCGGAATGGGTGGTTACTGCCTGCGTATTGTTAATATAATTTTTTTTGAATACAAACAGGGTCCGTTTGTTAAGCTTTTTAGTTTTCATAATTGTTTTTTTTCGAAAACTAGCGGCGGCGGCACCCTATAACTTTAGTTGTTACATGAATGGTAAAAATCTCGTGATGGATAGATTAAAACAGACTCCGAATATGATCTACAACTGGGCTTATCGATATCGGGTACATTTGATTGCCTGGGCCTCTTTTATCTTTTGGGAATCCATTATTGTTGGGTTGATATCAGGAGTTTTTGGAACATTAGGTAATTATGTAATCCATTATATCGTAAACATCTGTCTGTTTTATTTTCATGTTTGGTTACTCGAAAAAGCAACCAGTTCAACAAGGCATGCGATATTTAAAATCCCTTTGGCTGTGATTTTTGAACTCGCTTTGTATGTTGGTTTTGTTTTTTATCTCGATATCTTTTTAAGAAAATACACCAATTTCATCTCCATTGCAGCACCACCGGCAGAAACACGTTTACTGACGCTATTATGGAGATCTTCTTTTTTTCTGCTTTTTTCTACAGGTTACTATTTTTTAAAGCAGTTTATCAGTGAGCGGACGGAAAGATACCGTATTGAAAAACAGCGTTTTCAGATGCTTCTTGAGAAAGAGAAAATGGAAAAGGAATTGGCCATGTCTAAAAACGCTTTTATGAAAGCGCAGATTAACCCGCATTTGCTTTTTAATACCTTTGAGTTTGTACACCAAAAGCTGAGCACCTACTCTCCGGAGGATGCGAAAGTAATGCTCTACCTTTCTGATATGATGCGTTTTGCCGCCAATACTCAACATAATGAAGGTTTTGTATATTTAAGTGAGGAAATTTCACAGTGCGAAAACCTGATTGGTTTGCATCACATTACACAGGGCGCAATTTATATTGAAATGGCCAGCGGACCTGATCTTGATGAAATTAAGCTGATTCCACTGGTTTTGCTCACCATTCTGGAAAATATGTTTAAACATGGAAACCTAAGCGATGTAGAAAATAAGGCCAGTATAGCCGTGTATACTATTGATGGTAAACTACACATCGAAAGCCGTAATTTACCCAGATTGGTAAAAAGTAAAGTAGGCTTCGGCTCCGGTATGGATAATATCCGTAACCGTTTAAACTATGCCTACCATCAGGATGCCGAAATGACCGCCGGAATTGATGAAGAAGGTTTTTATCAGGTAAACATCAGTATTTCTTTATCAGCACTAAACATGGCCCCAAAACTTATGAAAGCTGAACAGGCTATTACTGTTTAATTATTCAAGAGTTTATTAAATACAATTAACGGCCATACCAGCATGTTAACGAAAACCAACTATCGTTGCTAAATAGCCTTGTAACTGGAGCTTTCATTCTTCCGGTGAAGCTGCTTTACAAAAATCTGGTTCAACATTATGGTTGTAAACTTTAAAACAGTCCAGGCGCTGGCTTCTTCCGGTTGTTTAATCTGCATTGCATCGTATGGCCATCAGTCAGCTTAAAGAATAAATCTGGGTCAATCATCAAGGTTTAGGCTCTGCATATACGGCTGCAATCTGTGCTGAAAGATATGTAAAAGCAAGTGGTATTTCAGCAGCTGCATTTTTGATGTTGCCTTCGATAAAAATAAATCCTTTATATTTTATCTGGTGCAAAGCCTTTAAATAAGGTTTAAAATCATCGCCCATTACACCAGGCAGCGACCTTTTTTCTTTTTCAGCAACTTCTGCAAATCCAATCCATTTACCGGCCTTGATAATTTCATCTGGAGCCTCGCCCTCACGCATCATATGAAATATATCAGCATTTAACCTGAAATTTGGGTGGTTAACTTTTTTTACCACCTCAGCTGCCGATTTTAACGAGGTAATGAAGTTTGTTTCGGTAGTTTCCAGGTTTTCTAACAAAATTGTAACCTCATATCTGCCTGCAATTTGGGCCAGCTTTTTACATAAACCAATAAAATCTGTTTTTGCCTTCACCATATTGTAACCTGCAGGAATACTCCTGGCACCCGAGCTTCCTAAAACAATAAACTTAACCCCTGCCCGCCCGGCTCTTGAAAGCACCGTTTCGGTATATTTTAAAACTTTTGCTTCATCTACATCAGGTCCGGCAATTTTAATATTTGATGGAAAGAAAAGATTACAACTTAACACTTTACATTTTGCTGCCTTGATTTTTTCGAGATTAGCGTTGAACTGCTCATCTGTTAACTGAGGCGAAAGCAATTTCGGAACTGATTCGCCGATCATTTTAAAACCTGAAGCATAAGCTAAACTATCCTGTGCTAAACCAGATACGATACCTAAACGGGGATAATCTTGCTTATCCGGCATGAAACTACAGCATATGGTAAAAATCAGGCCGATTAAAAAAATTGGGTAACTGGATTTCATACTTCTCATATTATTCAGAACATGGGTTAGAAAAAATCTGGCTTTTTTTGAGTTTTTGAAACACATTTTAAAGCCTGGCGATTAGACTGCAATAAGCAAATACGATACAGATATTATTGATATGTGGCCCTGAGGGTGAAAAAGCCATAACCTACATAATCATCACCATTAATTTATGAAAGTGCCGTTTTAATATTTTAACGGCACTTCGGTTACTTACCTTGAGCGGTAAACCTGTCAGATTAGTTTTGTATCTAACCTATAGTACAGCTCGACGGGGTTTATGCTGCGTCGTAAATCACAACCTTTTCAAAGTAAATCCTGAACTCATCCAGGAAAGCTTTATGTAATGGGTGAACCTGGTAAATATCATGTGCTGCCAGGTCTTCAAATAATATCAGCAGGCTGAAGGTGTAAGTGGTATCTACAACAGCACGCTCAATGGGTGCCGGTACACCGACATGAAAAGTTTTTACTACTTCAATATTTTCTAATGTTTGTAAGCTGTTGCGAAAAGCAGCTTTCTGCTCATCGGTGGTATCGGCTTTTAGCCAGAATAAAACGTGGTGTGCGATCATCTTTAAATTTTTTACCAAATATAAAGGAAAGCATTAAAGAAGCTACGCTTATCCAAAAACACTTTTAGCTTTCTCTACCGCCTTGATCAAATCTATTCCTTTGCCTAAAACGCCTTTAAAAAGATCTCCTTCAACCTTTAGTCGATCAATGGCGTTAAAAATATTAAAATCTTTCATTTTCAAACCTGGCTTAACTTCATCCCAATGTAATGGCATTGATACCGTTGCACCAATTTTCGGACGTAAAGAATAAGGCCCGGCAATGGTTGCCCCTGGCCTGTTCTGTAAAAAATCGAGATACATTTTGCCTTTTCTGGCACTGATCATCCGCTCCAGGGAAGTATATTCGGGTATTTGCTGGTGTACCAGGTTCACCACTATTTTGGCAAACATCTGGCTTTGATCGTAACTGTATTTTGCATTTAACGGAATATAAATATGTATCCCGGTTGAGCCTGATGTTTTGCAATAACTGGGTACATCAATCGCGTCCAGTACCTTTTTGGTTTCCAATGCGGTTTCCACTACCTGATCGAAAGATTGTTTATCGGGGTCTAAATCAATTACGCAATAATCGGGATGATCGGGGCTTTGTACCCTGCTAAACCAGGGATTCATCTCAATACAGCCTAAACTGGCCATCCAAAGCAAAGAAGCTTCATCTGTTCCAACCAGGTATTCCTTTTTTTCACCGTCACCATTTTCATAAGGGAAGGTTTTGGCCCAGTCAGGTGCTTTCCCCTTTACATCTTTCTGGTAAAAACTTTTGCCATGTATGCCCCCAGGGAAACGGTTGAGCGACTGCGGACGGTCTTTCAGATAAGGCAAAATATATTCAGCAACCTGGTAATAATAATTAAACATATCTCTTTTCGTCACCTTATCTTCGGGCCAGTATATTTTACTCAGGTTGGTAAATTTAAGTTCATGCCCTTTAATTTTCCTTACCTGGGTTTCATCCTTTGGGTTTAACAAGGTTTTCGGTACTTTGCCTTCGGGTGCTTTAATTGCTTTTGCATGTGGGTTTTGGGTCTCTGCATCTTCCACTACTTTTTCGGTTGGCATTTCTACCTCCCTGACCACTTCTTTGGCTTTTTTATCTTCGCGCATGCCCTGAAAGGAAGGATGACGGAAAACCCCATCATCTGTTACTTCAGCAAAAGCAACTTCGCATACCAGTTCGGGTTTTAACCAGGTGGCTTTTGCCTTTGGCGGATTGGGCCTGAAACGCGAGGGTTTATTTACATCAGGAATACTTTCGAAAGGACTCTGATCTACAATAATCGGCTTAAACTGCTCCATCATGGATTTTTGGAGCTTGTCTGAAAATCCAGTCCCCACTTTGCCTACATACTGCAGTTTTCCCTGTTCGTAAACGCCCAGTAGCAAAGAACTGAAAGATTTGCTGGTATCGGCATTTTTGGTAAAACCTGCAATAACCACTTCCTGCCTTTTATGTACCTTAATTTTAAGCCACTCTTTAGATCTGTAATTTGTGCTATAGGTGCTGTCTGTTTTTTTTGCGATGATTCCCTCTAAGCCCATCCTTTCGGCCGCATCAAAAAAATCAACGCCGCTTGCTTTAAAAACTTTTCCTAAACGTATCCGGTCATCGTTTGTGGGTAAAACCTCGTTTAATATGGCCTGGCGCTGATAAAGTGGCAGCTCCATCAGGTTCTTCCCTTCATACCACAGGATATCAAACACATAAAAAACAAGTTCGCCATCTGCCTCGCTTCTCCAGTTCTGCAATGAACCAAAATTAGATATGCCCTTATCATTTAACACCAAAATTTCGCCGTCAAGAACTGCATTCAGTTTCCAGTCTGAAAGCAGATCGTAAATGGAATAAAATTTTTCATTAAAGGATTTATTATTTCTGGATAACAGGTCTACCTTACCTTTGTTAAGAAAGGCCATGGCACGGTAACCATCCCATTTTACCTCGTACTGCCAGTCAGGGTCATCAAACGGTTCGTTAACCAGCGTGGCCAGCATGGGCTTTATTCCTGTGGGGATAGCAGTTTTCGGCGCTTTTTTCAGAATGCTTTTAACATCTACGGTAACTTCATCACCAACGGATTTAGTTTCTTTCTTTACCTTTGGTTTCGGGCTTTTTTTTTCCGTTTTCAAATCCTGCTCTTTTCCCGCTTTCCAAACTTTATCTGATGTTTTTTCCATCTTTTCGATCGTTTTACCAGACAGCACAGATTTATCTTCTTTGGTAATATCTTTCGTTGAAGCGTAGTCGTCTTTATGTTTGATCAATAACCAGCCATTTTCGCCCATGCCATTTGTTTTAACAAGTGCAAATTCGCCTTGAAGTTTTTCTCCATTCAGCCTGATTTTTAAAGAACCATCATTTAACTGACCCAGCAAATGTTTCTCCTGTGCTTTTTTGCCTTTAATGGCTTCTATCGGCTCATACGTACCTTCATCCCATACAATAACGGTTCCCCCGCCATATTCGCCCTCTGGTATAATGCCCTCAAAATCTTTATAATCATAAGGGTGATCTTCTACCATCATAGCCAGGCGTTTAATTTTAGGATCGGTTGAAGGACCCTTTGGTACCGCCCAGCTTTTTAAAACGCCTTCCATTTCGAGTCTGAAATCGTAATGCAACCTCGAAGCATCGTGTTTTTGAATGACGAAATGTAATTTATTCCGATCGCTGCTTTTACCCGATTTCGGTTCGGTAGTTTTGGAGAAATCGCGTTTGGAAACATACTTTTTCAGACTCATAGAATTAATGTTTTACTTTTTCAAATAATCTTCAACTGCACTGGCAGCGGTACCCACTGTTTCTACGGCGGCCTTGAGTTTATCTTTGCTCACACCAAATTTGTTAGACCAATAATCCAGCTCATAACCTTCATTAACATTGATCCTTTCGCGATCAGGGTTACCTGTTTTTTGTTTATCATCCATAACTGTTCTTGATTAGATGATTATAAAACAGCCCCATAACAAAAAAGGTTTTAACCTCCGTTTGTACAAACAGCTGTTAAAACCTAAAAAAAACAAACATTTAAAATTTAATCTGCTAACGCAGTAACCATTTCAGGTTCTGTTTCTTCTGCATACCAGAAACTATTATAGGTTGCACTGTAAATAATCCTCAACCAAACCAGAAAATAAGGAAAGCTGATGATTGCCAGTGATAACGGATGCGATTTTGCGAACACCGGGAATAACAACAGCGGGAAATTACAGGTAATTAACAATAAAATGGGTAGTAGTATCCTTTTCATCACCTCATGCTTTTCTTTCACATACCATACACCTACCCCGATAATGGGAATGATAAAAGTGCAGTCTTCTGCACCTGTGCTAAACAATACCGGAAAAATCAAAACCGATGACAGGATCATTAACTGGAAGCGGCTTTTTTTGAAACGCGACAGGTTTATAAAAGGCAAACTGAATAATAAAGCACCAAGGCTCAGCAATAGAAAGTTCGGTATATTCTTTTCATTTAAAAGTGCTCTGAAGAAACCCATAATGGAAATATCAATCCCCCCTCCCAGTACGTTTACCATATTTTTACTCATTAAAGAGTTTTTCCAATCTACATAACTGTGCAGCACATAACCTGGTGAAGCGATAAGCATCGGTAATAAAAATATAACCACCGACCATAAAAGCAACCACAACACAAAAGAGAGCTTATTTTTAGAAAAAAAGAAAAAAACCAGCCCCACAATGCCGTACAATTTAATAAAGGTACCCAGTACAATGCAAAGTGCAGACCATATTCCTTTATCTTTATTGAGCAGGGTATAACTTAATATCATTAATGCCCCCGCACCGGCATTAAACTGCTGATTGAGCATCGATTCTATTAAACAGGGAATAGCGATATAACCTACAGCTATTTTTTGATCTTCAGTTAAGGGCAAGGTTTGCACGGCCTTAAAAAGGAAGAAGCAATTAAACAGGTTCCATAACAATAATCCTATCCAGTTATGAAAAATGGCAAATGGGGCAATCAACACACTAAAAACAGGGCCATAATGATTGGAATCATCATGGTAAGCCGGATAATTTGCATAGAGTGATCGCTCATGCAGTAGGTTTCTGAATGTATTTTCGAAAATCAGATAATTGTTGTAACGGTTTGTTATCCAGGAATCTATTACAAAAATAAGGGTAATCAGCACCCAGATAAACAATACAAAACGATTGTCTTGATAGAACTTACGACCTGAAGGCAAACTTTGATTGCTGGCTAGAAAATAATTTAGCATTTGTAAAAAATATATTACAATACAATTATAAAAACGAAAATCGACAAAACCTAATGTTTTATGAATGAAAGTGATGTGGGTTAAATGCGAAAAAAAATTACTATACGGGTAATGATGCAATAAAATCTGACTTTTCGGTGTAAACACGTGCTTTAACCTATAATTTAAACAGAACCTGTTATTTATACGATATTTCTGAGAATTTACTGACAAAACTTTAAAACCAAATGGAATTCTGCCTGTTTAAATAGATGATTACTAACCAAAATTTATAGACATGGAATATCAAGTTAATTCGATGAATGCCAGGAAAGAATTTATCGAAATCGCAGATGAGCAGGATCGCAATTACTGGGCTGCAAGATTAGGCATCAGTACTGAAAAGCTTAAATCAGCCGTAAAAGCATTACACAGCATGGAGTTTTCAAAACTGAAGGAACATTTCATGATGGAAAAAATTAAATCAGGAAGTACCTATCAACGTTTTGTAAATCAATAACCGATATATGAATAACAAGAATGAAAGCAAAAATACGGTAGCGGTTGAGCAAACCATTACCGAATATACGCACCTGATTGATCTTCCAGCAGTTAAAGGTGTTTTAAACCGGAAAATTAAAGGTAATAACTTAAGCCATCCAAATGCCGGCATCAGAACGTTATCGGTATTTTTTCATAAAAATGGATTGTCTAACTTACTTTAGGTGATTAAAGAACGATTGGTACAGGCTGTTTATAGCGGCACGGCTAAAGTCGGGTAATCCGTCTGTATAAGTCGCATTTATTCCATTGGTAATGATCACAAATCCAAATTTATGTTTAGGATTAAAAAACATCGTACTGTGTAAACCATAGGCTGAGCCGGTATGCCCTTTTAGCTTAACTCCCGGTATCAAATCATCTGCAGTCATGATGGCTAAACCATAGCCCTCATCAGCACTTAGCGCCGTTTGCATTATTTTCGCACTTTTTCTGTATATTATTTTCACGCCATCTGATGTTCCGTAGTTCATGTGCATGATCATATATCTGGCCAAATCATGAGCAGAAATTTTCATTCCGCCGGTTGGCGAAAAAATAGGTGTGGTGTAGCCCATTACATAATTGGCAATCTCGGTTCGCCTCGGCGCATAAGCATTTGATGACAGTGTATAACTTTTACTATCAGGATGGTATTCATACAGTTTTACAAAACGTGTACTATCTAAAGAATCAACACAATACCCTGCATAAAGATCCAACGGCTTTATGATATGTTGTTTTATATAGTTATCAAAACGTTCACCAGATATTTTTTCGATAACAGCACCAATCATATTAAAGTTAAGGTTACAATAATCAAATTTGCTTCCAGGGGCATAATCGTTATAACATTTGGCCCAGTCTGGATTTTTATCAGGATTGATCAAATCGAAATTTAAATATCCTTGCGAATCGTTTAAACCGGAAGTATGTGATAATGCCATTTTTAAGGTAATTTTCTGATCGGGAAATTTTGGGTTCCTGACTTTAAAACCCACCAGCTCTCCGAAATCATCATCGAGCGAAATTTTACCTGCCTCTACCAGCTGCATGATGGCAGTTGCTGAAAAAGACTTGGAAATGGAAGCAATTCTGAAAATATCCTGGTTGTTTAATGGGGCCTCATGCTCCAAATCCTTTAAACCGAAAGAGTGGTTATAAATTATCCGGCCATCTTTTACCACAGCCACTGAAGCCCCAACTGCACTATATTTATCCATTACCGATTTAAAGTCTGCTTCAGCTTTTTCTTGCTGTGCCTGAACTGCTGAGCTTAACCCAACGATTAGTAGTAGTGCATAAAAGTATTTAAATTTCATAAGCTAGCAGGATAAGATGAACATAGATCGTATAGTAAAAAGTTCTGAAGTATTTCAGGAAATTATTTGTCGTCGTTTACTTCCAGCCAATGGCCATCCGGATCTTTAAAATAAATCTGTTTTACACCATCAACGCGAAGCGTAATGCCTTTTTCTTTTCCGGCCCAATCTTCAAAGCTGATGTTTTTGGCGTTTAGTTTTTTTACAAAATCATCAATTGATGGAACGCTGAAACATAAGTGTCCATTTTTGTCGAAAGTTTCATTGCCTTTTGCACCCTGTATCAGGTGAAGCTGTCCGGCAGGCCCTAAGGTAAACCAGGTATGCCGATTATCTTTAAAAGGTTCAGGAATTATTTTAAGGTTGAATACACTTTGGTAAAAAGTAGTGGCTTTGCCCAGATCTGACACATAAACAGCGATGTGATTTAAAATAGCGGGTGTGTTTTCGGTTTTATTTTGTGCCATGGTTTTTTGAAAAATAATAGACAATAGCATGCCAGCGGTCAGGATGATTTGTTTCATGCCTAAATATCACACTTAAATGCGAATATTGGTAATTTAAGTGCTTGCGTCATGGCTTATTTACAAATGAAAAGGCTTTATCAGTGTCAGCTGGTAACAGCAGACACCACGGAAAAAATATGATGCAAAAAACCTGTCGCTTAGGTTGATCTCTATATCATAAATTGTTCCTCAGAAAGCAACATTTTAATAAAAAAGGTCTTAGCGAGACGCTAAGACCAGAAAAGAATATTAATAATTTAAGTGCTTGCGTCATGGCTTTTTTACAAATGAAAGGGTTTTATCAGTGTCAGCTGGTAACAGCAGACACCACGGAAAAGATCAAGACGCCAAGACCAAATCATTCTAACAAGGTAAAAAAGATTCGTCGCTGCGCTCAGAATGACAATGTTAATTTGCCAAACTTTCAAATTCTTCCTGAGTCAATTCAATTTCTGCAGCTTTTAAGTTTTCTTTTAAATGTTCTACAGATTTTGTTCCGGGAATTAAAAGGATATTTGATGATCTTTTTAACAACCAGGCCAGAGCAATCTGAGCAGTAGTGGCTTTATGTTTTTCGGCAATCGCTTTGATTTTATCTGCTAATTTATGCGGACCAGAAGCTAAAGGGAACCATGGGATAAAGGCCAGACCTTGTTCTGCCGTAAAATCTAAAACCCGCTCCCATTGCCTGTTGCCAAGGTTGTATAAATTTTGAACAGAAACTACGGGAAGAATATCCTGAACCTGCTTAATCTGATCAATGGTTACTTCTGATAAACCCACATGTTTTATTTTACCTTCCTTAACCGCTTCGGCCACCGGAGCCAGGATTTTGGCAACCTCAATATTCGGATCAATGCGATGCAGTTGCCATAAGTCGATTGAATCTACTTTTAAGCGTTGCAAACTGCCTTCAATATCCTGTCTGATTTTTTCAGGTGTTCCATTAGGTACCCATTTATTAGGGCCTGGGCGGTCGAAGCCACCTTTGGTAGCAATAAAAAGGTCTTTTTGAAAAGGTGATAAGGCATCTGCAATAAGCGATTCATTAAACTTCGGCCCGTAAGCTTCTGCTGTATCGATAAAATTAACGCCATTTGCTACTGCTTCGCGCAAAACGGTTATTGCATTTTCGCGGTCTGCCACTTCGCCAAAAACACCGTTACCCGTTAACTGCATGGCGCCATAACCTAAACGGTTAACCTCTAACCCGCCAAATTTAAATGTTGTTTTTCCCATTTTATTTCAGATATAATGATAAATTCTACGATAAAGATAACCACAGGTAAATCGCATTGTTTTCCAAACGAATTTTATGATAAATAAATGAGGAACTGATGTACTCACTAAACTAATATGTGTCAGATGGTAACATCTGACACCACTGGTAATGATAAAAAAATGAGGAACTGACGTATTAACTAAACTAATACGTGTCAGATGGTAACATCTGACACCACTGATGTCGAGGCTGTTTCAGAAATGGTTTTGGAGATTTTTGGCAGAATAATATTTTGAAAGGGCGTTATTCTCGTGAAAACGGGAACCACGAAGTGCTCAGCGAAGCTAATCTTAATGAGATAGAACGGCAACTAAATAAGTCCATACCAGAGCATTAAGATGCCCATCCGATAGCGATCGGATCAAGCTGAGCAAGACGACATCGCCGAATTTAATTCTATTGCTATTATTTAATCTGTTATTTTGAGATAGGCTCCCTTCCTTCAGCATAACGAATCGGTCATGGATGGATCGTCTACAAGACAGTATTTAATTAAATAATAATTATCGAGTTCAGGTTAATACGTGTCAGATGGTAACATCTGACACCACTGACGGTAAAAAGGGTCTTAGCGGGACGCTAAGACCGGAAAAAGAGAACTTTATGATAAAAAAATGAGGAACTGACGTATTAACTAAACTAATACGTGTCAGATGGTAACATCTGACACCACTGATAGTAAAAAAGGTGTTAGCGGGACGCTAAGACCAGAAAGAGAAGCTAAGGCCAGAAAAGAAAAAGGCTGCTCCGGATTGAGGAACAGCCTTACAGAATATAAGGATTACTTTACTATGCTTTATGGCTTTCCATGCTGTTGCTTCCTATTTCCAGCCGCCGCCAAGTGCCTGGTAAATATCTACTACAGCATTTAATTGTTGTTTTTTGGTTTCAATCAGCTCCAATTTTGATTGCAAAGCATCACGCTGGGTCATCAATACTTCAAAATAATCAGCTCGTGCCGCTTTAAACAAATCGTTCGAAATATCGATGGATTGTGTAAGGGCGGTAACCTGTTTGGATTTGAGATCGTAGCTTTTTTGCAGGTTGCTGATTTTCGACATCTGGTTGGCTACTTCAATGTAACCGTTTAAAATGGCTTTTTCATAATCAAAAACAGCTTGCAATTGTTTTGCATTTGCAGAAGCGTATTCTGCCTTGATGGCGTTTCTATTGATCAGCGGTCCGGCCAGATCTCCTGCCAGCGAATAAATCAGGGATTCTGGTGTTCTCAGTAAGTAAGAAGGATTAAAAGCCTGATAACCGATAGCCGCAGAAATTCCCAATGATGGATAAAACTGGGCCTTAGCCACTTTTACATCCAATTTAGCCGCTGCAAGCTCATACTCTGCCTGTTTAATATCAGGGCGATTGGCCAGCAATTGCGCTGGTAAGCCCGTATGTACGGTTGCCGGCACCAGATCGGTAAAGCTTGACTTATCCCTGATAATGGGCTGAGGGAAACGGCCTAACAGAAAATTAATTTTGTTCTCGTTTTCAATAATATCCTGTTGAATATCAAATTCCAAACTTTTAGAACTCAATACTTCTGCTTCAAATTTGCGTACAGCCAGTTCGTTTACCCTTGTGGCTTGCTTTTGAATTTTCATCAACTCCAGTGCATTGCTTTGAAGTTCGATATTTTTTCTCACGGTTTCCAACTGATTATCAGATGCCAGCAATTCATAGTATGAATTTGCGACTTCAGCAATTAAATTGGTGATTACAAAGTTCTTACCTTCTATCGTAGACAGGTAATGATTAATGGCTGCTTTTTTAGAATTACGCAGTTTATGCCAGATATCGGCTTCCCAATTAGCTTGTAAACCGAAACGATAATCAGGCAATACTTCCGGAACACGTTTACCGGGTGTAATTTCTGTAGAAGCATCGCCCGCACCTGAACTGGTATAACGGCCAACTTTATCCAACCCTGCTCCTACACCATAGGTTACATTCGGCAAAAGTTCGCCCTTTCTGGCCTTTATTTCATTTTTGGCTATTTCAATGTCCTGAAGGGTAATATTCAGCTCCTGGTTATTCTTCAGTGCCGTATCAATCAGGTTGATCAGATTGGGATCGGTAAAAAAGTTACGCCATTGTATACTGGCAGAACTCAGAGTATCCTGCGAGCCGTTAAAGCTCACAGGGGTATTTTTATTTTCGGCACGCTGGGCTACTTCTGGCAGCTTACAGGCGGTATATGCAGCGCATATCAACACCAGTCCAAGGCATTTATATAATTTATTCTTAAACATTATTCTCAATTTCTTCAGTTAACGGATGTTCTTCCTCAATTTTGATCAGCTTGTGTTTTGCTGCAATTGATCCGAATATATAATATAAGCCAGGGATCACGATTACCCCGAAAATGGTACCGAAAAGCATACCGCCGGCAGCGGCAGAACCAATGGTGCGGTTACCTATTTTACCCGGACCGGTGGCAATCATCAACGGAATCAGACCGGCAATAAAGGCGAACGAAGTCATTAAAATCGGACGGAAACGCACGCTTGCCCCTTCCATTGCCGCCTTAAGCACGCTTGCCCCCTGGCTTTGGCGCTGTGTGGCAAATTCCACAATCAATACCGCATTTTTACCAAGTAAACCAATTAACATGACCATGGCTACCTGGGCGTAGATATTGTTTTCCAAACCCAATAACTTAAGGAACAGGAATGCACCAAAAATACCAGCAGGTAAAGAAAGGATTACGGAAAGCGGCAGGATGAAACTTTCATATTGTGCAGCCAATACCAGGTAAACGAAACCTAAACAAATCAGGAAGATGTAAATGGCTTCGTTACCTCTTGATACCTCATCTTTAGAGATACCTGCCCAATCGATACCAAATCCCCTTGGTAAGGTTTTCTGTGCTACTTCGGTAATGGCTTTGATGGCTTCACCTGAACTGTAACCCGGTGCGGCCTGTCCGCTGATCTCAGAGGCGTTGTACATATTGTGACGCGTAATTTCAGACAGACCATAAACCCGGCGCATTTTAATAAAGGCCGAGAAAGGTACCATTTCATCGCGGCTGTTTTTAACCGAAAGTTTTAAAATATCTTCTGGTAAAGCCCTGTATTGAGGTAAAGCCTGTACAATTACCTTATATTGGCGATCATATTTAATAAAGCTGGTTTCGTAGTTACTGCCGACAAAGGTGGATAGCGTATTCATCGCGTTATCAATACTTACGCCTTTTTGCTGTGCAATATCGTTATCCACATCCAGCATATATTGAGGGAAACTGGCACTATAGAAAGTAAATACAGATGATAGCTCTTTGCGTTTGTTCAGCTCGCGCACAAAATCATTGCCCACGGTTTCCATTTTCTTATAATCGCCGCTACCTGCTTTATCCAGCAAGCGAAGTTCGAAACCGCCTGCAGCACCATAACCCGGTACTGCCGGTGGCTGGAAAAATTCGATAGTTGCGCCTGGTATAGATTTTGACTTCTCATCCAATTCTTCAATAATCTCCTGTGCAGAATGTTTACGCTCACTCCAATCTTTAAGGTTAATTAAACAGGTACCTGAGTTAGATCCTGTACCTTCGGTCAGGATTTCGTATCCGGCCAGAGAGGAAACCGATTTAACACCGTCAATATCTTCGCACATTTTCTGCAGTTTCTCTGCAATCTGATCGGTACGTTCCAAAGTCGATCCCGGAGGGGTTTGGATAATGGCGTAAACCATTCCCTGGTCTTCGTTAGGAATAAAGCCTGAAGGCACGCTTCCGCTTAATGCCCAAACACCGAAACAAAAGGCTACCAATACCCCGAAGGTTAACAACCTACGGCTTACCACCCTGCTCAATACAAATTCGTATTTGCCTGATAATTTACCAAAACCCCGGTTAAAGCCATCCAGAAAACGATCAATTAAGGTTTTCTTTTTTGCCGTACCATGATTATTTTTAAGCATAATGGCACACAACGCAGGTGTAAGTGTTAACGCTACAATACCTGAAAGGATAATGGCCGTTGCCATGGTAATGGAAAACTGGCGATAGAAAATACCCACCGGTCCAGACATAAACGCTACCGGGATAAATACCGAGGCCATTAAGAAGGTAATGGCAATAATGGCACCCCCGATCTCTTTCATGGCCTGTTGTGTAGCTTTTAACACCGAAAGGTGCCTGTCATGCTCCATCTTGGCATGCACCGCCTCAATTACCACAATGGCATCATCTACTACCACCCCAATGGCGAGTACCAATGCAAACAAGGTAATCAGGTTAAGTGTAATACCAAAGAACTGCATAAATACAAATGTTCCGATCAACGATACCGGTACAGCAATAGCCGGAATAAGGGTTGACCGCCAGTCGCCAAGAAATAAGAATACCACTAAACCTACCAGGATAAAGGCCTCTACCAGTGTATGGATAACCTTTTCGATAGATGCATCGAGGAATTTGGAAACGTCGTAACTGATCTCGTAATCTAAACCTTTTGGAAAGGATGCCGATTTGATTTCGGCCATTTTGGCCTTCACATCTTTAATCACCTGACTGGCATTACTGCCGTATGATTGTTTTAAAACAATTGCAGCGGATGCTTTTCCATTTAAGGTTGAATACAAGTTATAAGCAGAAGCACTAAAATCTACATCGGCAATATCTTTTAAGCGGAGCAACTCGCCATCAGGAGTAGCCCTTACCACGATATTTTCGTAGCCTTCTTTGGTATTAAAACGACCTGAATATTTGAGTACATATTCGAAAGCCTGCGAACGTTTACCTGAACTCTCTCCTGTTTTACCAGGCGAAGCTTCTAAACTTTGCTCATCAAGCGCTTTCATCACTTCGTCAACCGAGATTTTATAAGCCTGCATACGGTCGGGTTTTAACCAGATCCGCATCGCATAATCCCTATCACCCAAAATATCGGCAAAACCTACACCATCTACCCGTTTAAGTTCTGAAAGCAGGTTGATATCGGCATAGTTATACAGAAAGTTCTGATTCATTTTAGGATCTTTACTGTATAAGTTGATATACATCAGCATGTTTGGCTCTTCGCGGGTAATTTTTACGCCCTCGCGGATAACCAGGGGAGGGAGCTTGTTGGTTACAGCAGCCACACGGTTCTGTACGTTAAGCGAAGCCTGATTGGGATCGGTACCTAAATTAAATACCACCTGTATCGAAGCTTCACCGTCATTACCGGCATCAGATGCAATGTATTTCATGCCCGGTACACCGTTAAGCGCACGCTCAAGCGGAATAACGACAGATTTAATTAAAAGTTCATTATTCGCTCCCGGGTATTCTGCAGTGATGTTCACTTTGGGAGGAGATATGGTTGGAAACTGTGTAACAGGCAGGTAGCTAATGGCCAGCACCCCTAAAAACACAATAACCAGTGATATTACGATAGAAAGGACTGGCCTTTGTATGAATTTACTAAACATAAATTAAGTATAGAGGGTTTAGATTATTCTGTTTTCAATCTCAATTGTTTCAATACTTCCTGAGGTTGCTGAAATTTAAAGGCAATTTTATCATCGTCCTTAACCTTTTGTACGCCTTCAAGCAGAATTTTATCTTCAACGGTAATGCCATCGCCCACGATGTATAAATCAGGAAGATCGCCCGCAATGGTAATTACCCTAGAGTGTACCTTATTATTTTTATCCACTACAAAAACATAGGTTTTGTCCTGGATATTGTAAGTGGCTTTTTGCGGGATAATGATGGCATTTTTTAGCGGTACAACCATGTGTACTTTACCTGTCTCACCATTTCTAAGCAGGTTATCGCTGTTGTTGAACCTGGCCCTGAAAGCAATATTTCCGGTTTCGTTATCAAACTCGCTTTCAATAACTTCTACTTTACCTTTTGCCTTTAGAAATTCGCCGTTTGCCAATAACAAACTCACTTCTTGCTGACCTTTTGCTTTCGCAGCACTCTGGTAGTTTAAATATTCAGGTTCTGACACATTGAAATATGCAAAAACCTGGCTATTGTCTGACAGGCTGGTTAATAAAGCCCCCTCATCAACCAAACTTCCCAATTTTAAAGGGATACGATCGATCGTACCATCGAAAGGTGCCCTGATTTCGGTATTAGACAGGTGGAATTTCGCCAGAGAAGTTTCGGCGTTTGCCGATTGCAGCTTTGCTTTGGCCATGGCCAGCTCATTTTTGGAAACGATATTTTTATCTGAAAGTAATTTGGTGTTTTCCAGTTCGATTTGAGCCGATTTGGTTTCTGCCTGTGCCTTTAACAATTCAGATTGCGCTGCTTTAGGCATAATTTTAAACAACAACTGGCCTGCTTTTACATGCTGGCCTTCATCTACATAAATATTTTGGAGATAACCCTTTTCCTGGGCCCTAACTTCGATATTCCGAACAGATTTGATCTGCGAAACATATTCTTTGGTAAAGGAGGTGTCCATTCGTACGGGGGAAGTCACCGCGTAAGTGGCTACTTCTTCTTTTTCTTCTTTCTTCGAGGTGCAACTTGTTGCGTAAAGCAAAGTAAACAAGCCTAAGCACATGAGAACTCTTTTCATTTTTTTGGAGTGGTTTTAATCTGATTTATTTTTTCTCTAATTAGTTTCCGCGGGCAACCATTTATTTATGAAAAGCATTCCACAACCGGTTTATAGATGCTTTTTTGATTTCAATAAATGATGGTTACGCAATGATTTAATTCGATAGCGAAATAAATACAGTTTTATGAAGTTATAATGAAGTTGAACTTCAGGTTTAGGCAGGAAAAATTGTATTTAGAAACAGAAATACAGGATTTTAAACTATATTTTAAATCGGTTTACTTACTGTAAACACCTTGATTTCAACCAAAAAGCACTAGATGAATGATGTTTTTTATTTTTTAAAGCATGAAATAACGTCTTTTTTTTCGTTGTATTTGCGTTTAAGGACAGGTGAAGGGTTTTCTCCATCACCTTGATTATATAAGTAATGGCCGCTAAAAAAGACAATATATCCTTAACCTTTACAGAACAGTATATTTACATTAAAGCTTTATTTTAGTGCAAAGAAAACCAGCCATTTTTTGTTTGATAATCAGATTAAAGCGGTATAATATGGAAAACGAAATACAATCTGACAGGGACATCCAATGCGAATTCCTTAATATTTTTAAATTTATATGGGCAGCTTGTGGCATAGCGCCGTTAGGTGAAATTTCTGCCGGTTCTGAACCAGAAATGCAAATTCTTAATTTACACAAATAGTTTTTTGGCTAGCCGTTCATAAAAAATAAGTATAAAAACATTTTTTCAGTCCTGCATTCATCTCCTTATTTCTTTTTTCTAGGTTTGGGTTCAGGCAGTTCAGCAACCGTGATAGCTACGAGTTTTTGCAACCAATCGCGGTCTTCCAGCTGCTCTTCAATTAGAAATTGATTTTTTGCGCCCGGATAAGGCGGCGCTTCTACTACATCACTGATATAGGCCTTTCCCGATTGCGTTGGTTTAACAAATAATTTGTTATCACATACGAGTGCAAACAATTTATCATCAAAATACAAGCCATATTCACCAAACATTTTTTTACAGGTAATCTGCCCTGCATAACCGACCTGATCGATTATAAAATCCACAAATTTCTGATCTGATGCCATTTTTAAATTGATTTGACTTGAACTTTCTGTAAAGTTAGACTATTCTTTTCATTCTGATTTGCTTTAACTGGCTTAATCGCTAAATTTGTCGCCCAAACAACCAGCTGCTGCTAAAGTAAGCTGACGTTTTAAGTAAAGAATAAAATGGAAGAAAATGATTTTGTTTCGATCTGGCTGCAAGAAACCGGAAATCCTGCGATTGAAAAATTAACGCAGTTAAACCTTGCTGTTGCCAAAAAAACCATAACAATGCTTGCTGCAAAGGGTTCAACAGAAAACGACCTGGCTTCCATATTGGATATTAATCCCGATGAAATCAAGCGGTGGTTAACCGGGAGGCATGTTTTCAGTGTTAAAACCATCGGCGAAATCAATAACGCATTGATTGAAATTGCCATGGATAACGAGCAGCCAATAACAGATCAATCTACACTTTAAACAGCAGTACCTGGTTCGTTAAAGCGCAACCAAAGTATTAAAATCTCTTACTTCTCAACGGTGGTTTCGCTAAAATTAACTGTTTTAAGCTTAGTTACATTCTTTTTTTCCAGGGCCTTACCTGCATAGGCTGGTTTATTTTTACCCCAAACTACATTACTGTTCTGCAAACTGATGTATCCTGTATTTTCGAAATAAAATCCTGCAACCGCACTTTTAACCAGTCCTTCAACATTGCTGGGTCTGCGATCATATACTCCCCTGCTTCATTAGTTGTTTTATCGAGATAAACACTCACCTGGTCAAAATAGATTTCGGAAATTTTATCCGGGCTTTCGCCGCTGATGTAAACACCGCTTTCTCCTGTACACCTGATGTTACTAAAATAAATATTCTTAACCGCACCCACCTTACCTTTGGTCTGGCCCTTTGGTAAACGCCAGCCAGCGTCTTTATTATTGCTCGTTGCTCTTGGATAAGCAGTGATATAAATCGGTTCTGCCTTGCCCCACCATACATCTGAAAACAATTTCGACTCGATAAACAGGTTTGAAAAAACCACATTGTCCACGGTTCCCTCGTCACGATTCTGAATTCCAATACCTCGGTTGCTCTTTCTGATATTACAATTATTGATGAGTACATTACTGATCCGGTCCATATTTTCAGAACCTATTTTGATGGCACACGAGCTGGAGGTCATGGTACAGTTGCTAATCACAATGTTTTCGCACGCACCATATTCTTCAAACTCGCGCCTGTTTTTTAAACAGATGCAGTCATCACCTGATTCTATGAAACAATTGGTAATCCGTACATTTTTACTGTGATCCAGGTCAATACCATCACTATTACGGATTTTTATGCTGTTCAGCAATGTGATATTTGATATGGAAACATCATTACAGCCCACCAAATGAACCGTCCAGTAAGCAGAATTTTGAAAAGTTACCCCATCTATATTCAGTTTATTACAACCCGTTAGTGTAAGCAAATGCGGCCTCGGATCTACAATATTAAAAGGTTTTAAAACATACGAGTCACTTAATTCCTCCCCCATAAACGAAATTCCATTCCCATCAATTACCCCTGTTCCGGTAATGCTTACCTGTTCCAGCTTTTCTCCACCTATCCAAATGGTGCCTTCGCCCTTATTCTCCCTAAAAGCACTTTGAGTATATAATTTTTCATCAGGGCTGGCTAAGATTTTTGCCCCGCCTTCTACCCTTAATTCAACAAAAGATTTCAGATTAAAAGGACCTGCTAAAAACACATTTCCGGCAGGTACAATAACCTGGCCGCCTCCTGCCGCCGAACAGGCATTAATGGCTTTTTGGATAGCAGCGGCATCATTGGTTTTGCCATCGCCCACTGCACCATAATTCTTAATATTATATAATTTATTCTGGGCCATCCCACTGAAAGAAATCAGCAGTGCAAAAAACAGTAAAGGTCTAATCTTCATTTTCAAATCGTTATAAAAAATATTTTGGGTATTTAATTGTTCCAATTACCAAAAAACAGTATAAAGTGCTGCAAGTATACCACAGATAATTACTGAGGCAATGGTAAATGCCGGTGTAACCTTAAACATACTGCTATCAATTTCAAGCCCTTTCGGGTTATTTTTACTTTTCGGATCGGCTAAAGTTATGATTACCATTACCGCAATTATAATCAGAAATACCCACGACATTCTGTTTAAGAAAGGGATCGGTTCGATAGTACCACGGGTTAAAGTAGGTAGAAATTTAAAAAAAGTAGATAATGGGATCGTTAATAAAGAAGCGGTAAGCGCTGCGCGGGAAGTGGTTCTTTTCCAGAAAAAGCCGAGTAAAAAAATGGCAAAAACCCCTGGTGAAATGAAACCAACATATTCCTGAATAAACTGATAAACCTGATCGAAACTCCGCAAGGCAGGGGCAATAACAATGGCAATTAACGAAGCAACAACCACCGACCAGCGGCCAACTGAAACCATCCGTGTTTCTGAGGCTTCCGGTTGAATAAACTTCTTGTAGATATCAAGCGTAAAAATAGTGGCAATACTATTACATTTACCTGCTAACGAGGCTACAATAGCAGCGGTGAGCGCGGCAAAGGCGAGGCCTTTTATTCCTGCCGGCAATAAATTCATCAGTACCGGATAGGCATGATCGGGCTTAACCGTCCCGGCTGCATCAAGCATTTCTGCCTGGAAATATCCCCGCTGATACAATACATAGGCTGCAATGCCCGGAATTACCACAATTACCGGGATAAGTAATTTTAGAAACGCCGCAAATATTAGTCCGCTACGCCCGGTTTTTAAATCCGCACCCAAAGCCCTTTGAACAATATACTGGTTACAGCCCCAATAATTTAAGTTATTGATCCACAAACCACCCACCAGTACCGCTATCCCGGGCAATTCGTTGTAAAATTTATCTCCCCTGGCAAATATCATATGAAAATGATCAGACGCTTCGCTGCGCAACAGCGGAAGCGAAGCCAGAACACTCGGTGCATCCAGTTTTTCAGCCACCAGTTTAAGCGCCATATAACAGGTAATCAGTCCGCCTGCCACTAAAACAAAAACCTGTATTACATCGGTATAACCAATTACCTTCATGCCGCCCAGCGTAATAATGGCAGAAAAAATCGCCAGAAAAACGATACACACATTAAACGGAATCCCTGTAATGGTTTCAATGGCAATGGCCCCAAGAAAGAATATCGAAGTTAAGTTTACAAATACATAAACCAATAACCAGAAAACCGCCATCAGCGTACTTACCGTTTTATTATAACGGTTAGATAGAAACTGTGGCATGGTATAAATCTTGTTCTTGATGTAAATGGGTAAAAAGAATATGGCCACGATGATAAGCGTGGCGGCAGCCATCCATTCGTAACTTGCAATGGCCAGCCCCATGGCAAAACCCGAACCCGACATACCGATAAAATGCTCAGCAGAAATATTAGAGGCGATAATAGATGCCCCGATAGCCCACCAGGTGAGCGAACCTTCTGCAAGGAAATAATCTTTGGTATCGGTACGCTTTTTTTTCTTGCTCCGGTACACCCAAAAACCATATGCAGACACTAATATAAAATACATTAAAAAAATAACATAGTCGAATGCAGACAGGTGGTTCATAAGGATATTTTACATTTGGTTTTTTTTAAAAATCAGAAAAAATCCCAATGTTGGATGTTTTATTGAATTATTTAATTACGTAAACGTTTTCGCGTTACAGGCTTTAACGATTTAAAACCACACGGCTAACAGCCCGTAGATTCGCGCTTGATGAGTACCGATTTCAGGATAATATTCTGTTCATCATCCAATTGTTTTTTGTGGAGGATTTTGAAGAGGCATTTCGCTGCTTCACGCCCAATTTCAAAAGCAGGCTGTGAAATGGTGGTAAGCGAAGGACTTAAAAGCTTTGCTGTACTCAGATTAGAAAAACTGAGTATTTTAATATCATCCGGCATCTGCAAACCTACTTCTCTACAGGCGCAATAAGCAGGAATAATAAATTCTTCAATTGATGAAAAGAGTGCATCGGGTTGGAACTTTTCAAGCAATTTCTTTATTTGTTCGAGGTTAAGTGCTTCTCCATCCAGATAGTTGACAACAAGTTCGGCTGAAGGCGCTATGCCGTGTGCTTTCAGGGCATCAAGATACCCTGCAAACCTTGCCTTGCCTGCCGGAAGGTTTTCGAGGCCAAATAAATAGGCAATTTTGGTACAGCCACAATCGATCAGATGTTCAGTGGCCTGATAAGCGATTTCGTAATCATCAGTAGTTACTTTAACTGCATCCAGGTCTTCGTAAACCCGATCGAAAAATACCAAAGGAATTTTCTTGACCAGATTGGCATAATATTCACGATTATCTTCACTGCTCGATACAGATGTCAGAATGCCATCTACCCTTCCGTTCAGCAAGCTATTGGTAAATGCTTTTTCAGCCTCTATATTTTCATGGGTTTGATAAATAAGCACATGATAACCATACTGCCTTGCAATTTCTTCGATTCCCATGATCGATAGGGAGAAGAAATTATTGGCTACAAAGGGTATTACTACTGCGATAGTTTTGGTTTTATTACTGCGGAGGTTACTCGCCGCCGGATTTGGGGTATAATTCAGTTCTCTGGCTAAATCCCATACCCTGTTTTTGGTTTTTAAACTAATTTCATAGCTGTCGTTGAGGGCCTTAGAAACGGTTGCGATAGAAATGTTCAACTCCTGAGCCAACCGCTTAATATTAACTGCTTCCGCCATGTTTTTAATTTGTTTTGTTAGTTTTTAAGGCTTGCATAACCATTATCGATAAAATCGCGACGGCAGCGCTCACCTTTCTTTACCAGCAGCACCTTAAAAACAATAACCTCATTGATTATACGATACAACCATTGAAGTAGATTTTTAAAAGTTTGCTGGTTAAGCAACCTGATATTTTTTTTATGAATAAATACGCCGGCTACAAACGCAAATATAAAATAATCACACGATCAAGTCCATTTTTTCTTTTTTGCTTTTCGCTAAATGCTTCAAAAAAGCATGCTTGCGCTATAGGCAAACAAAAATATAATAAACATTTGATTTTTAGATACTTGCAAAAATATCAAACGTTTGAAATAAGATTTTACGTAATCGTTTAAGTAAATAAAGTTGGCCAAACATAAAATTTTCAGCTTGCAAAAACTCAACTTTAACCCAACAACCAACAAAATTTTCGTAAAAATAAATTTCTAACCTTATGAGAAACCAGAGCGCATCTTCAAAGGATAATCAAAGTCCGTTGCAAAATCTTGATCAATGGGAAGAGGATATCCTGACCCGCTATCCAGATCCGAAAAATATCAATGCTGACAAAAAAGAAGAGCAGTTTAGAAATTACGAAGAAACGGAAAAGGATAGTGTAAAAGAATTTTACAGGCTTAACCATACCTATCAAACCTACGATTTTGTAAAACAGAAAAAAGCCGATTACTTAAAGTTTGATAAAAAAGAGATGCCGATCTGGAGTGCCTTCGATTTTTTAAACAAGCTGGTGGATGACTCTGACCCTGATACGGATTTAGACCAGATGCAGCACTTGTTGCAAACATCTGAAGCCATCAGGAACGATGGCCACCCGGACTGGATGGTTTTGGTTGGTTTAATCCACGATATGGGTAAAGTACTTTGTTTATTCGGAGAACCGCAATGGGCTGTTGTGGGCGATACTTTCCCGGTAGGTTGTGCTTATTCTGATAAAATTGTTTATCCGGAATTTTTTAGTGAGAATCCTGATTACAAAAATGAAATTTACCAGACCAAATTAGGGGTTTATACCCAAAATTGTGGACTGGATAATGTAGACATGTCATGGGGCCATGATGAATATGTATACCACATGATGAAACCCTACCTGCCTGAACCAGGATTATACATGCTCCGTTACCACTCTTTTTATTCGCAACACCGGGAGCATGCCTACGAACACCTGATGAATGAAAAAGACCATGAAATGTTCAAGTGGGTTAACCTGTTTAACCCGTACGATTTATATTCTAAAAACCCCAATCAAAAAAGCTGGGCAGAACTGGAACCTTATTACAAAGCATTGGTGGCGAAGTATTTGCCAGCCACTATTAAATTTTAAATTCTATCTCCAAACATTGATAACCAAATAAACAATTTATGAATCTAATTTTACAAAAATTATGAGATTTAACTGTACACGCTTAAAGTATAGCGGCCTGTTTATGCTGCTTTTACTCCTCAGCCAGGCGTTCAACACTGCTTATGCGCAAACTGACCGAAAAATTTCTGGAAATTTAATTGACGATGCCAAACTGCCTATTGTAGGGGCCTCTGTAACGGTAAAGGGCACAACAAAAGTTACCTCAACAGGCGCTGGTGGTTCATTTAGCATCACCGCAAAAACAGGCGATAAAATCCTCTTTAGCTTTTTAGGCTATCAAACAAAAGAACTTACCGTAACCAATGCCTCTACCTACCAGGTGGTTATTAGTGAAGCAGCTTCATCACTTACGGATGTAGTGGTTGTAGGTTACGGAAAAAGCTCGAGAAAAGCATTAACCAGTTCCATTTCTACGGTTAAAGGTGAAGATCTGAATAAAGGAGCCATTAGTGATGTAGGCCAGATGCTGCAAGGAAAGGTACCTGGATTAAATATTACCAGAAGTGGTGATCCAAACCGTAACGCAGCCATCATCATGCGTGGTGCCTCTACCTTACGTGATGGTGCGCAATCGCCGCTCTTTGTAATTGATGGTGTTGTTGGTGCCGATATTTCGATTTTAGCACCAGATGACATTGCTTCCATTGATGTGTTAAAAGATGCTGCTGCTGCATCAATTTATGGT
Source organism: Pedobacter suwonensis (assembly GCF_007833675.1). Lineage (NCBI taxonomy): Bacteria > Pseudomonadati > Bacteroidota > Sphingobacteriia > Sphingobacteriales > Sphingobacteriaceae > Pedobacter > Pedobacter suwonensis. The sequence goes on from NZ_CP031708.1 coordinate 982,603, forward strand.
AACAGGGCGGCGAATGGCGTAATTATGGTTACTACTAAACGAGGAGTAGCAGGCGCAACACAAATTAGCTATAATGGCTACTTTGGTGTAGAAAATGTATCGAATCGATACGACATGATGGATGCTGATCAATTAAAGGCATTTTTAGCGAAAACCAATACTGCCCTTACGCCAGCCAATGATAAAGGTGCCAACACCAACTGGCAGAATGAGGTACAACGTACCGATGCCTTGTCATACAACCATAATGTATCGCTTAGCGGAGGAACTGAAAAAACGACCTATAATGCAAGCTTAAACTATTTCAAGCAAGATGGTATTATAAAAACAAGCGACTTAAACAGATTTATCGGTCGTATTGGCATTGAACAAAAAGCTTTAAACGATAAGTTGAAGATTGGATTGAACATCAGCAACTCGGTAAGTAATGCTAACCTGGTTCCTTATCGCAATACGGTATTGTCGCAAATGCTCACTTATCTGCCAACATCGCCGGTAAAAAACCCGGACGGGTCTTATTTTGATAACCTTATTCAAACCAGCTACTACAATCCGGTTTCGATGCTTGAAAACGGTACAGAAAATCTGAAGAATAAAAATATCTTAGGTAATTTAACCGTTAACCTGAAATTACCATTCGGTTTCTCTTATGATGTTTCTGCTTCCTATCAGAATAGCCAAAATGTTTACGGTGCATTTTACAACAGCATTTATACTTCCAGATACAACAATGTGCGCAATACGCCTGAGCCACCAGCAACACCAAGCTTCGTAACCTTAGTGGGTAAAGATGGTCTGGCCGTAAGAAATGCTTATCAAAACACCAATAAAATTGTTGAAACCTATTTAACCTGGAACAAAAAATTTGGCGATCATGATATCAATGCCGTGGTGGGTTATTCTTATCAGCAATCATTAAATAATGATGGCTTTCAGGCTACCTCTACCAATTTTCCGATTAACCAGGTTAGCTACAACAACTTAAGTTTGGGAAACCCTTATGCGGTAACCGACTTCAGGGTTGATTTTAATCCAGGCGTAACGTATCAGGAAATTCTGATGATCTCTGATTTTGCGAGGGTAAATTATAACTACAAAAATAAATACCTTTTACAGGGATCAATCAGAAGAGACGGATCAAATGTATTTGGTACCAATGAAAAATGGGGCTATTTCCCATCTGTAGGTGCAGCCTGGAACATTGATCAGGAAAACTTCTTTAAAAACGTTGGCGTAATCAAAACCCTTAAATTAAGAGGTAGTTATGGTATAGCGGGTAACTCACTTGGCTTTGCCCCGTTAACTACTAAACTTATTTATGGTCAGGTTGGGCAGTTTTATTATAACGGTTCGCCAAGAGAAGGTGCTTATGGCGCCATCCAAAATGAAAACCCTGATTTAAGATGGGAAAAAACTGCTACAACCAATATCGGTTTAGATTTCGGACTTTTCAACGGCAGATTATCGGGTTCTGTTGACCTGTACGATAAAAAAACAACCGATTTGATTCTGACATTTGGCGTAGATAACAATCTATATCCAGCGGGTGCCTATACGGCGAACGTTGGTAGTTTGAGCAATAAAGGTATCGAATTGGTTTTAAACGGTACGCCAGTAAGCACCGACAATTTTACATGGACAACCGGGTTCAACCTGGCACATAACCGCAATAAAGTGATCAGCTTGTCAGATGACAGCAGATTTAATATCGAAGACCGCCTTACGGTTTCTCCTGATGGAGCCGGACAGAGTGGTGCAACATTGCAAATACTTAAACCAGGAGAGCCGATTGGTACTTTTTTCACCTTTAAATATGCTGGTAAAGATGCCAATGGCGTATCGCAATATTATGATGCTGCTGGTAATATTAAAACACAGGGATTGCTTAATAAAACCGATTATTATATTCTTGGTAATGCACAACCGAAAGCTTTGTTAGGTTGGACAAACAATGTGAGATACAAGAATTTTGATTTGAGCGTATTTATGAGAGCAGTAGTGGGTGTTAAAATCATGAACGTTACCCGTGCAGATTTATTCCGCCCGAGTACTGCACAGTTTACCAATATACCGGTAGAAGTTGAAAATGAATCAGTAGCTGATTTCAACTCCTATAAATATTCGAGCAGATTCTTGGAGAATGCGAGTTACCTGCGTTTAGATAATGCTACACTTGGCTACACGTTCAAAAAGGGGCTTATCCCTGGTATAAGTTCTCTTCGGTTATATACCACAGCAAATAACCTGTTTGTGATTACTGGTTACAAAGGAATAGATCCTGAGATTAACCAGGGTGGTACTGCTCCGGGTGTAGATACCAATAACTTTTATCCTAAAACCAGAACTTTCTTATTTGGTTTAAACGTATCATTTAATTAAAAATTAAGAAGATGAAAAATCTTATCAAATATATTGCAGGAACAGCTTTATCGCTATGCGTATTAACTTCCTGCCATAAACTGGATTTAAAAGTGGAAACACAGCTAACTCCTGAAACATTTCCTCAAACAGACCAACACTTCATACAGCTAACTGGTCAGGTATATGTACAACTGCGCCAAAACTGGAGTACCGATTACTTCTTTATGCAGTCGTTGAGTACTGATGAAGCCATTATGCCGGCACGTGGTGGAAACTGGTATGATGGAGGGGTATTTGAAAACCACCATAAACACACCTGGAATAAAGACAACGGACATGTGGGTAGCGGTTGGGGATGGCTTTCTGCAACCATCAGTAAAGCCAACCAGAGCTTGTTTTTACTGAAAGATGCACCAGAATCACCGGGAAAAACAGTAGCCGTAGCCGAAGTACGGGCAACCAGGGCCCTGGCATTTTTTATGATGATGGACTTATGGGGAAATATACCTATTGTAACCACTTTCGGACAAACAACGCCGCCAGAAACCAAATCGCGCCTGGAAGTTTTTAACTTTATTGAAGCCGAACTTAAAGAGGTATTGCCGAACTTAAGCAGTGCTACAGGAGCAGCAACCTATGGCCGCCCAAATAAATATACGGCCTATGCAATTTTGGCTAAAATGTACTTAAATGCCGAAGTATATACCGGGACTCAACGTTATAACGATGCGGTAGCGGCATGCGATGCGATTATTGGTGCCTCAGGATCTCCTTATAGTTTGGAAAGCGATTACAGAAAGATGTTCTTCATTGATAACGGACCACAAATCAAGGAATTTATTTTTGCCATTCCTTTCGATCCGGGTTTCAGTAATGGTACCATGATTTATTCCCGTTACTCTCTACCGCGTTCTTTACAGAAAAAATATAGCTTAAAATTTACGCCAAGTGCACCAATGAGTACTTTGCCGGAGTATTATGCAAATTTCAATGATCCTAATGATAAAAGGAATGCACAATGGATCAAAGGGTTGCAGACTTATTATGATGGCTCGCCCGTAACAGTCGCAACTACCAAAAAAGGATACGATCAATTTTATTCAGGCTCTGATGGTTCTGCAGCACTCACCTATCAGGTAGATATTACGCCAAATGTTACCCTGAGAGATGCATCAAGACCTTTTGACGCCGGAAACGATGAAATTGCCTGGAACATGGGCTACAGAAACAATAAATTTTATTGCGATAGTACCTCATCAAGCAGAAATCAAAACAATGACGTGCCGGTTTTCAGATACTCAGATATTTTATTGATGAAAGCAGAAGCGATCCTTCGCGGAGCTACACCTACGCAAGGTCAAACGGCATTATCATTAGTGAATCAATTAAGAGCAGTGCGTACCACTTCACCAGCATGGACTTCAGTTACTTTAGAAGATTTATATAAAGAACGCTGCAGAGAAATGGCCTGGGAATGCTGGCACCGCAACGATATGATTCGCTTTGGAAAATATGAAGGAACATGGGGTTTTAAAACAGATGCGCAACTTTTCCATCGATTGATGCCTATTCCGGCCTCGGCGCTGATTCTCAATCCAAAATTGAAACAAAACCCGGGCTATAATTAAATCCAGCTTTAGGTAAAATTTCTCCAGACGATCCGTCTGGAGAAATTTTTATTTTAACACTTCATTGTCTTTCTTTGCAACTACATTCAAAATGATGATCAAACGACTACTTTTTTTTATTCCGCTTCTCTCTGTCAGTACGCTCTATGCCCAAATCATTACTAAAAACCCGGCTGAAGCCGTTGCTGCCAGTAAAACCTTAGTCAAAGACCCCGGCGCATTGCAGTTTCTGGCATTAGGCGATTGGGGACGAAATGGCGCTGACCATCAGAAACCGGTTGCAAAACAAATGGGCATTACCGCCGCTGATGTTAAAGCACAGTTTATCATTTCTACTGGCGATAACTTCTACCCTAGTGGTGTAATCAGTCCCCAAGATCCATCATTTAAATATTCTTATGAAGATATCTATACTGACTTTTCTTTACAATGGGATTGGTATGTAGTTTTAGGAAACCATGATTACAAATCCAATCCTAATGCGCAGGTAGAATATTCGAAAATAAGCAGAAGATGGAAAATGCCGGCCCGTTATTATTCAAAGAAGTTTCCCATCAACGGAGATGTAAATAATCAGGTGTTGATCGCATTTATTGATACAAATCCGCTCATACCTGAGTTTTATAAAAACGCAGAGTATGGTCCAAACGTTAAAGGGCAAGACACCACAGGCCAAAAAAAATGGTTGGTTAAAACCCTTGCTGATCAAGATCCGTCAATTAAGTGGAAAATTGTTGTAGGTCATCACCCCATGTTTACAGGCGGTAGCCGTACAGATGGTTATGATACCAAAGCGATCAGAAGCACATTGAAACCCATACTTGATCAATACGGTGTTGATGTTTATTTAACCGGCCACGAACACAGTTTACAATATCTTAAGCCAGCAGGTAAAACCCATCATTTCATTTCCGGAGGTGCATCAGAGAAGACACCTGTTAAACTCATACCGGAAGCACAAATGGTTGCATCAGAATATGGCTTTATGTTATTTTCAGTAAATAAAGACCAGTTACGCGTGCAGGTAATTAACGATGAAGGTGATGTTATTTATAACACTTTAATCAAGAAGTAACACTTTCATGACAGCTATTGAAACAAAAAACATTGACGAAAAGGTAGAAAAGCCCAAAAGATTAATTTCTCTGGATGCTTTACGGGGTTTCGACATGTTTTGGATTGTGAGTGGTGAAGGGATATTCCATGGCCTTGCCACTGGGATCATGAACGAGCATGCTTTAAAAAGAAATCCTACAGACTGGACCATTTCTACAAATGACAGCTTATCTTTCTTTGAAAAATTTTTTATTGGAATCAGCAATCAGCTGCACCATTCTCCATGGAACGGTTTTACGTTTTATGATCTGATCTTCCCTTTGTTCATATTTATTTCCGGAGTATCCATGCCTTACTCCTATCAAAAATATTTTGCTGAAAGAGAAAAAAACAGGCATTCATCACTAAAAATATATTTTCCGCTAATCAAGAGAACGCTGATACTCATCATTTTGGGTTTTGTTGTAAATGGACTATTAAAATTTAACGGATATGACAATACCCGCTTTGCAAGCGTATTGGGTCGGATAGCTTTAGCTACATTTTTTGCAGCGATCATTTATTTAAATTGTTCTATCAGAGGAATGATTGTTTGGTTTGTGGCAATCCTTACAGGATATTATCTGTTGATGGCATCTGTGCCTGTTCCGCATTTCGGGCATGGGGTTTTTACGCCGGAAGGAAACCTTTCTGCTTATTTTGACAGGCTATGTCTGCCTGGTAAACTTCATCGAATCATTTACGATCCTGAAGGCTTACTAAGCACAATACCCGCCATTTGTTCGGCAATGCTGGGCATTTTTACCGGAGCTTTCATCAAATCGACCAGATTTAACTTTACACCCAACCAGAAAGTTGCTGCTTTAGCTGGCAGCGGATTGCTGAGCATTGGACTTGGTTTGTTATGGAGCTTCGTCTTCCCCATCAATAAAACCATGTGGACCAGCTCGTTCGTTTTATTTGCAGGAGGCTGGAGTATAATACTCTTCGCCCTGTTTTATTACATTATTGATATCTGCTCCTATTCCAGATGGAGTATTCCGTTTATATGGTTTGGAACCAACAGTATTCTAATTTATGTTTGTGCACACGGACTTTTCAACTTTGAATCATCGTCTGCTTTCTTATTTGGTGGTTTAATAAAACTCATCCCGGCCCTATGGCACGAAGCCGCTTTATGGACGGGTGTGTTATTGATTCAACTGTTTTTATTGAAGTTCTTCTACGATAAAAAGTGGTTCTTAAAAATTTGATATGAAATTAAAATTATACTTTTCAGTTGTACTTGTTTCCTTGTTTATTAACCGGGCACTTGCGCAGGATTTTTTAAATACTTCAAACCAACTCATAGAACGGGTATTGCCAAGATATGCAAAATCTTTCTCCACAGAAAGTCTTCCTGCTGTTAAAGGGAAAGATGTTTTCGAGATAGAATCCAAAAACAATAAAATCATTCTTCGCGGAAACAATGGTGTTGCTCTGGCTTCGGCTTTTTATCAATATTTAACCGACTATGCACACTGCCAGATTACCTGGAACGGCACTAACCTCAATGTTCCACAAACCTTGCCTAAGCCTGAAAAAAAAGTCAGGAAAGAAACGCCATACGAATATCGGTATTATCTAAATTATTGTACGTTTAATTACAGCATGAGCTGGTGGGACTGGGCGCGTTGGGAAAAAGAGATTGACTGGATGGCATTACATGGTATTAACATGCCCCTTGCCATTACCGGCGAAGAATATACCTGGTACCTTTTATACAAAGAAATGGGCTTTTCAGACGATGAACTTAAAGGTTTTTTCACCGGACCGGCTTATTTCTCGTGGTTTTGGATGGGTAATATTGACGGCTGGGGTGGTCCGCTTCCAATAAGCTGGATGAAAAGCCATTTCGAATTGCAAAAGAAGATTTTGAACCGTGAACGAGCACTTGGCATGAAACCTGTACTTCCGGCCTTTACCGGACACGTACCCGCAGCATTTAAAAACAAATTTCCGAATGCTAAACTAAAAGCCACAAACTGGACCAATGGTTTTGCAGATACTTATATACTTGATTCGGAAGATCCAATGTTTGCTGAGATCGGAAAGAAGTTTTTACAAAAGCAAACTGAAATGCTTGGCACAGACCATCTGTATTCTGCAGATACCTTTAATGAAAACGAACCACCCTCTTCGGAACCGGAGTTTTTGAGTAAGTTAAGCGCCAGGATTTATGATGGCATGTCGCAGGCTGATCCTAAAGCCATTTGGGTGATGCAAGGCTGGTTGTTTTACAGCGACAGAAAATTCTGGAAAGAGGCACAAACCGAAGCGCTGTTAAAGGCTGTTCCGAATGACAGGATGATTTTATTAGATTTAGCTACAGAAATTGAACCTGTTTGGAAACGTACAGAAGGTTTTTATGGGAAGCCATGGATTTGGAATATGCTGAACAACTTTGGCGGGAACACCAATTTATTTGGAAGAATGGATGTGGTAGCCACAGCACCCGCACAGGCGCTAAAAGATCCGAAAAGCGGCAAAATGAATGGTATAGGGCTGACTATGGAAGGCATAGAACAAAATCCGGTAATGTACGAGTTGATGATGGAAAACGTTTGGCGTTCTACACCAATCGATCTTGAAACATGGTTACCTCAATACGTTTTTAACCGTTACGGAAAAAGAAATGCAAACGCTTTAAAAGCCTGGAAAATACTTAGAAAAACGGTTTATAGTGTACCAACTGATCAGTATGTGAGAGATGGTGCGGAGTCTATTATACAAGGCCGGCCAACACTGGATTCTATGACTCGCTGGGCCAGAACGACATTAAACTATCACGAACGCGATTTACTGCCTGCCTGGGATGAACTGATTAACGCAGCAGCAGATTGCAGACAAAGTGATGGTTATCAATATGACCTTGTTGATGTGACCAGACAGGTACTGGCCAATTATGCACTTCCGTTACAGAGAAAAGTGGTGGAAGCTTACCGAAGTAAAAACCTAAAAGCTTTTCAAACAGCGCGTAAAGAGTTTATCACTTTGATCGGAGACATGGACAAATTGCTGGCTACGCGGAAAGATTTCATGCTTGGTCCATGGGTAAATGATGCCCGTAAACAGGGTACCAGTGAAGAGGAAAGAGCCTTATATGAAATGAATGCAAAGGATTTAATTACTTTGTGGGGTGATGCCAAAAATCCCCTAAACGAGTATGCATGCAGACAGTGGAGCGGGCTAATGAATGATTTTTATAAACCAAGATGGGAAATGTTTTTCAGCAGACTGGAAGCGTCTATTACAAATAAAACCGAGCTCGACATGACTAAATTTAACGATGAGGTAAGCAAATGGGAATGGAAATGGGTAAATCAAAGAAAAGATTATGCCTTAAATCCAGTGGGAAATCCAGTTAATACTGCAACTGATTTGCATAAAAAATATCGTAAGTTATTGGCGAAGCCCATCAGCCTAAGAAACCATAAATAAAGCTATAATAACCATATTTAAGTTTAATAAATAAATCCCATATCCATATAAAAAACAAAATGCAAAAAAACGCAAATAACAAACTGTTTCTTAGGGTTTTATTATTAGTATTTTGTTTTTTATATGGATTAATCATTCAGGGGCATGCACAAAGCAACACATTTATCAAATATGTGCAGCCATTTTCAGGCACTTCCGCCAGTACCACACTTGCCAGTCAGCATATAGAAGATAAAACAGAAAGGCTGGCCAATACCATACCCGCAGTAGCACCACCTTTTAGCATGACGCAGTGGACCCCGCAAACCCAGCTTTCTGAAAAAAAATGCCTGGCTCCCTATTACTATAACAATAAAAAATTTTATGGCATCAGGGCCAGTCACTGGATCAGCGGCTCGTGTACACAAGATTATGGCAGCTTTACCATCATGCCCATCTCCGGAAAACTGAGAACCAGCGTTACAGATTATGCTGCAGATTATACCCATACCGGTGAGGTTGCTACACCCTCCTATTATAAAACCAGTTTACCAGGCTATAAACTGCTTGCTGAGGCTACCGCGACCTTGCGTTGTGGCCTAATCAAAGTTACCGCCTTAAAGACAGATAGTGTTTACTTGTTAATTACTCCAAACAGCGACCAGGCCAAAGGTTATATCAAAATTGACCGCCAGAAAGGTGAAATTTCGGGCTACAATCCTGTGCATCGCATTTACCAGGGATGGGGACAGCCTGCTGGCTTTAGCGGCTATTTTTTTATCCGCATCAGCAAAGTTTTTACAACAAGTGGTGTGTTTAGTGGTGCCAGTGTCTCCGCAGATCAATCCGTCGAAAACCAGAAAGACCTGGGTGCCTATCTGGGCTTTAAGCTACAAAAAGGAGAAAGCATTAGTATTTACGCCGGTACCTCCTTTACCAGTATAGCGGCAGCAAAACTTAACCTCGAAACCGAAATGAATAGTGCTGGTTTAGCAACGATTGTGTCTGAAACCAATCAGGTTTGGGAGCGATCGCTTGGCCAGATTAAGGTTAGTGATGCCAGTGAAAAAAATAAGCGTATTTTCTACACTGCACTTTACCATGCACAACAGCACCCCCGATTATTTAACGATGTGGATGGTGGATATCCACAATTTGCAGGCAATTACACCAAAAAAAGATTAAAACAGGGTAATTACTACGATGATTTTTCGATGTGGGATATTTACCGGGCCCAATTGCCACTTGTAGAACTTTTAAAACCCGATCTGGCTAATGATTTTGCAAATTCATTGGTGCTAAAAGGGCAACAAGGCGGTTGGCTGCCTATTTTTCCCTGCTGGAATAATTATACTGCAGCTATGATTGGCGACCACGCTACCGCTTTTCTGGCCTCAGCATATAACAAGGGGATCAGGGGTTACGATGTAAAAGAAGCCTACAGATTGATGCGCCAAAATGCATTTCAAATGCCCGACTCGGCTCAGTATCTTAACGGCAAAGGTCGCAGGGGCATTAACAGTTACCTTAAATATGGTTATATCCCGATGGAGGATAGTATTCCGGATGCCTTTCATAAAAGAGAACAAGTGAGCAGAACGCTTGAGTATGCCTATGATGATTATGCTTTGGCTACTGTAGCGAAAGATCTGGGTAAAGAATCAGATTATAAACAACTGAAGAAAAGGGCTCTAAATTACAAAAACGTATTCGATCAACAGGAAGGAATGGTGAAGGGCAGGTTTGCCGATGGCAACTGGTACACACCTTTTTATCCCGATCACCGCGAACCCTATATTACAGAGGGAACCCCAAGGCAATACACCTTTTACGTTCCGCACGACATACCCGGACTGATTAAGCTGATGGGCGGAGAAAAAAAACTGGAAAACAAACTCGATTCGCTGTTTGCTAAAAAGGAGTATTGGCATGGCAACGAACCTGGCCATCAGACTCCTTTTTTGTATAATTACACCCATTCTCCATGGAAAACCCAGCTGCAGGTATCGCGCATTTTAGCAGAAGAATACAGTGAAGGTTCCGGCGGTTTAAGTGGTAATGATGATGCCGGACAAATGTCTGCATGGTATGTATTTGCTGCGCTGGGTTTTTATCCGGTAGATCCTGTTTCCGGAAATTACCAACTTACCAGTCCTTTGTTTAAACAAGCGGTAATCTCTTTAACCAATGGTAAAAAATTAACCATAACCACTATTAGAAAAGGTAAAAAATCTATTTACAGTTCTAAAATCACTTTAAACGGGAAAAGTTTAACCAAAAACCAAATTACACATAAATCTTTGGTTCATGGCGGAGAATTGATCTTTTACCTTCAAGACGAACCCATTAAGCGCTAGATCATCTAAATTCATCTTAATAGAGACTCAGTTATCTATTCCAATCAACATTTATATTAAACTTTAAATAAGACCAGGGTCATTAGCAGGGCGCTAAGTACAAGGATAAAAATTATCATGGATACAGGAAAGTTATTTTTTTCCGGTTCTTCGCCGGTTTTATCTGATGCATCTGATTTTTTCTTTCCAAGATTCATTGTTAGTGCCATATTAACTACATTCGACTGTACAGATGCCAAAAAGATTAATGCGGCCGAAAATTTATCTTTTCTGATCATTACTCCTGCCAACATTTAACAAACAAAAAACAACCTGATAACCTTAAGGCAACATTGCTTACTTAATTTATCTATACGCTCGTTTACCATCAAAAACCGGTAAACATTAATGTTTTAGTAAAATACCAGGTTATGAAACAGCAGGTTCGAAATATCCCAGGTAAACTGGTCGATTTTGATTATAACAGATACAGGTTACCCACCTTTGTAACGCAGTTTAGGCCCTCCGTATATCAGGATGGTGATTGTTTTTATGCCGTATTATCTTTTGAAGGAGAACACGATGTTTCCGGTCTCGGCACCTCGCCGGAGGATGCGCTGATCGATTGGAACGATAAAGTATGTGAAATGCTTGCCTTACCAGGTCCTTTACGTACATCGTTAAGCATCGGGAAAAAATAATCCGTTTTAAGCGGCAAATTTATCTTAACCTAACTTTATCTGATGGACCAAAATATATCTACTGACCTGGTATTTCATCAATACCAGTATGATCAGCTGAATTTTCTCAGCAACTGCCATTTTGAAATCAAAAGGCCCTGCGATTGTACGATGCTTCAGCTCCATCACTTCTATTTACTGCTAAAAATGGGAAATAAGGTTTCGACCATTGATTTACCTGCAAAAATCTTTAACGCGGCGTTTCTCGCATTTTGCTATCATGGCAAAAAATTGGCTGGCATTTCAGCCATTAAACGGCCTGGCCTGTCTTATCTTCAGGAGGTACATAAAAAAGCAGGGATTACTCCAGCAACAGAAAAACCCTTTTTAGAAATGGGTTATTCATTCACCATCGAATCGGTCCGTAAGAAAGGAATCAGTAGTACATTAAAACGGATGTTACTCCAAAAAATCAGTAATCACCAGGGCATTATCTTTTCTACCACAGCAACACCCAGCAGTCAGCGATTTCTGATAGCCAATGGTTTCCAGGCTGAGGGAAATCCTTACCAAGGTATCTTTGATAACCATATCATCTATTTTGAACGTACCTTGTCATGTTGATTTAAGGCTCATATGGCCAGGCAAGGGCTTCGGACGTATTGAAACACCCTGGAACAACGTCGAAGCCCCTGCCTTGAAACGCTATACACTTCTGGTCAGGATACCTTAATTTCTGCAGGTCTCGAGCTGATCTGATAATTAAACAACCGGTTTAAATGGGTTTGCCTTTCTTTTCTGTAAAAGGCACCCTTTATCTTTATCTGGCTAGCACAAAGTCGATTATTAACTTCTGATCTCTCTACGCATGAAAAGATAATAGGAAAGGGCAAAAAAAGCAATGCTGCCTGCCAAAAGTCCGGTAAGTTGTGGCCACACAATGATCAGGCTCTCCCGTAAAGGAAGCGGCGAAGGAATAGCACCAGAAAGCTGTTCCATACTCATTGGGCCAAGGCTTCTGATGGATGGCATCAGCATGGTGGTTGCACCATCACTATACAACTGGCCGGGCGCAACACGCATAATATCCATAATCAATTCATTATAGGCCAATTTTTCGCCTTGCGTTAAATAAGCTGCATCAGGCAAAAAAGCCCTGATTGCCAGATTAACCAGAATCGGGTAAAATACGGTAAAAAACAACCAAATCCCCAGTGCGGTTAAGGCTGAAGTAGACGCATGGCGAAAAGCAACCGATAGCATGATAGACAGGCTTAAATAAAAGCCTACATAAACAATTGTTAGTACGGAAAAACCAATAATTCTCAGGAACTCCTGAGATTCAATCCTTACCCCGGTAAAGAAAAGTCCTCCACCAATCATCAGCAATGTAAGGGAAATAAATAATGTTGAGATGATCAGCATTGCGCTGTAAAATTTCGCAAGAAGGATATTGTCGCGGTATACAGGCTGTGCCAACAACCTGGTTAAGGAGCCGCTGTTCTGTTCCGAATTAATGGCATCAAAGCCCATCGTGATGCCAAGCAGTGGTGCTAAAAAACTCATCAGGATATGAAAAGGCGGCATCGATCCATCGGTTGCACTGAGCAGTTTAAGGTATAAAAATGCATGGTCAGGATCATTGACATTATTAAATGATGCCCGAATGTTGGACATGGAAATATACATAGAGGCAAAGAAGGTGAGCAACACCAAGGCAAGCAGCAGGATAAAACGCCAGCTGTGCACGTGATCTGAAACTTCTTTTCTTACCAGCACTTTAAAGGGACTGAGCTGGTCAGTTTCCTTTGATTTTTTTTTGTTTGTTGCCCAATAATGGCTTTCGCTAAGCGCTTTCATGCTTTGGGGTTAAATTTGTATTTTTTTCAAAATATTTCGCGTAGATCTCATCCAGTCCATATTGTTTGTGGCTTATGGCCTGGATATTTGCACCCAGTTCAACCAGCCTTCGAACAATTTTTGGGGTGATATCCTGAGTGGTATTAAATTGCAGAATCCTATCATTAACGATCAATCCATTAATCTCCGGAAAAGTGCTGAATTCAGCTTTCCATATTGCAGGATCCGCCAGTTCTTCGGTTAAATGAATGCTGGTTTCTACTCCTGTGTTTCCAAAGAGCTGGTGGGAAAGTGTGGGTAAATCGCCGGTAGCAAGCAACTTTCCATCCACGAATATACCTACCCTATCACAAACCTGCTGAACATGGTGAAGATGGTGCGACGAAAGCAACACCGTCAAACCTTGTTCCCGCTGAAGAGATTTGATCAGTTCAAGAAATTCTTTTACCCCACTGGGGTCCAGGCCTAAAGTAGGCTCGTCCAAAATGATCAGTTTCGGTTTTTTGATCAGTACTTCGGCCAGGCCCAACCGTTGTTTCATACCACGTGAATAACTGGAAGCAGGCTTATCTGAAGCAGCTTTCAGCCCCACCAATTCCAAAATTTTGCGGGCATTTTCCTTTATTCCCGTTTCGGCCAGTCCATTAAGCCTTGCCATAAACACCAGGTTTTCAAGCCCTGTTAGCTGAGGGTAAAATCCCAGATTATCAGGCATATAACCTACCACCCGTTTAACTTTAATCGGATCTCTTGTGGCGTTATGACCGCAAATAATGGCCGAACCGCTATCTGGCTCCGTCAGGCCAAGCATCATGAGTATACTGGTGGTCTTACCTGCACCGTTTGGGCCCAGTAAGCCAAATATTTCGCCATGCGGAATCTTCAGGTTAAGCTGATCAACGGCAACATAAGAACCATAACTTTTGCATAGGTTCTTTAAATCTATGATGGCTTCCATCTTTCTGGTTGAAGGTTTTAAGGTTCTCGAAAAAGTGGTTACCGACGACCGTATTTACGGATGAGCACATATACTGCTGCAACTGCCAGTACGATGATGAGTATTCCAATCCAGCCAGACAGTACAGAGGTTTTAACAAAGATCCTAAAGGCGGCCTGCGCATTGGCATTATTCCCTCCAAGCGTAAAAGTGGCACTATAGTCGCCGGCAATTGTTTTATCCGGTACTTTTAACGTCACTTTAATCGTTACCTTCTTACCACCATCCAGCTTTTCAATCTGGCTTGGAGAAAAAGTTGCTTCCCATCCGGTGGGCAGTTGAGAAGAGATACTTAATGAGGATAGCGGCAAGGTGCCAGTATTTTGTAATTCAAGTTCAATATCCTTATGAGAACCGGCAGTAAGCTCCTCACTTAGTCTTCCGCTCGGCGTACTTAAGCTGGCACCATAAGACCCCTTCACTACAGCTTCCAGTTGTAACGGCAAGGTTAGCGAAGATGATGCGGCCTTGATGGGAATGAGATATTTCCGGGCGGCGGCATTTGCTGGTGCAGTAATTTCGATGGCTATCTCGCGGGTTTGGCCTCCCGCTAAATTCACAGAAGTAACCTGGCTACCCTCTACACGATAGCTAATCTGCCATCCTGCAGGCAATTCCGACCTGAGTTCATAAACCTGTGGGCTAGCTGTTCCGTTGTGTAGCGAGGCTGAAAAACGAAACGGCTCATTAACAGCAGATTCGATATTGACCAGCTTGGCAGAAAATCCGGACGCTCCCTTCTGGGGATCCTGGGTTTGCGCATCAACGGTTTTCGTTGCAGCAAAAAATGTTAATAATAAGAGTGTGCGAAATAAGCCCTTTCGCAAGGGATCGAATAGTAGTTGTACTGACATAATCTAAACCAAAATATTAATAATTGCTTTAAAAAATGTTTTCTGATTTTGTTATCTGATTAGGGCTCCAAAACAAAAAAAAGTTGATTTTTTTTCAAAATATTTTAACATTTTTTAACAATTAACTATGCCTGTTCAGCACATGCGGCATCAAGATCATCGGCTTAGCGGACTGAACAGTATAGCGAACTCTATAAACTAATATTTTATTAAACCTTTATCGGTTCAGTTATCGCATTCAAGGCTGATTGGCCGACGCGGGGATTTGAGGCCTGTTAAAGGAAATCGTATACCGGAGGTTAAAACCATTGACTTACTCATCTTGTTTTACCTGATATTGACCCGGAGAAGTGGAAATACCTTGAATTTTTAAATTCTTTGGATATGCGTGAATGTTATACTAACGCCATTTATTTTTCGGATCAGGATGACGACAAACTAAGCTATCGCATTCGGGATTACAAACATTAACCTTAAATCTATGAAAGGCATATCTCCCTGGGCCATTAATGCCCTGGACAGTTTCAGGGACAAGCATACTGAACATGACCAAATTACCATTCAAAAATTTAGCTTTACCATAATTGATACAGGAGATTCGTTATGGGTAAAGCTTAAAAAGAAAAATTATGAGCCAATATTTTTTCGTACCTGCTTTTCTCCCGGCGGAAATCTGGAAAACCTGAAAATCAGAAAATCAACAAACAAAATTCATTTTACGGCATCATCGGCAATAGGAGATTTTAAAATCGATATTTCGTTTGAGGATGCTGAATTCCCGATATTGAAATACAGCAGTTCATTAACACTTAACCAGGCGATAACTGTCCCGTTCTGGCCAAGAGACATTCTCACCATTGGCGATCTTTTATGCCCTCAAAAGGATATGGGTGAGATCAGGCATAGTCAGGTGGGCAACCGGACAGGACTTCTTTACATGGACTTCCCTGAACGTTCTTTAAGAATGTTATATTTCCAGAACCTCAGCAGTTTATCTCCGTATGCAGAGCAAACGGGAACTTCTCTCAGGGAGGTAGTTGGCGGTGACGTACCAGAAATCGGGCTTGCACTTCCACCCTCACCTATCCGGGAGCTTGCAAAAGGAGCAGAAATACAGCTCAGCGATGCATTGGTGTGCTTTAAAGAATATAAAAAGAGTACAGATAATATCAGCAGGGATTACCTGGATATGCTTGCTTCCATTTATACCCGATTTGAAAAACCAGAAACAAGTTATCAAAACTGGCCGGAAATACTGGATAAAGGGATGAAAGATCTGATCGAAAGCCCGGGATGCTGGTCACAACTTGATGGCCACCGTTATTTCAATGCTTATGTAAGTGATTACGAAACCCCGCCCGAAATAATGGTCCAGCTTGCTGTTCTTTTACCACTGGTAGATTATGTAGCGTGGAGCGGCAAAAGCCTTGAAGTAATAAAAACGATAAAGGAAGGCCTGCCGTCGTTTTATGATCAGAAACTGAAGACCCTGCTGCGTTGGCACCCTGCGGCTGAATCAAAGCTGAAAGGAGATGAAGAACAAAAAATGCCTATGGTTATGGACTCATGGTACCTTCACCATCCTATGCTTAACCTCTCCAGATTGGCCCTCAAGGGTGATAAGGTTGCAGAAAGCCTATTCCTTGATTCGCTGGGTTTCGTGATTAAGGTTGCAAAAAAATTCCGTTATGATTGGCCTGTATTTTACAAAATGGATACGCTTGAAATTATTAAGGCCGAAACAAAAGCTGGTGAGGGTGGAGAAAAGGATGTTCCGGGGCTTTACGCACACGTGATGCTGCAAGCCCATGAGCTTACCGGAAACAAAAAATATCTTCTGGAAGCAGAGCGGGCTGCAAATAAGCTGACTAAAATCGGGTTTAAACTCATGTACCAGGCAAATAATACCGCATTCTCTGCAGGCGCATTATTAAGACTTTATAAGATAACAAAAAAACAAAAATATCTCGAACTCAGTTACACTTGTCTCGCTTCAATTTTCCAGAATGTGCAGTTATGGGAATGTAATTATGGATTTGGAAAACACTTTCCAACCTTTTTTGCCCTCTTTCCGCTTACAGATGCACCTTACACGGCAGTTTATGAAGAACAGGAAGTTTTTTGTGCCTTTCATGATTACCTCAACCATGCGCATGGTGTTGAAATACCTGAAAGTGTGAGGTTATTATGTGCTGAATACATCCGGTTTTTGATTAACAGAGCCGCTTACTATTACCCACCGATGCTTCCTGCTGAAATGCTCTCTGATGAAGTAAAAATGGGGGAAGTAGACCGGAATCTTTGGATTGCACTGGAAGATTTGCACGACGGAACGGAACAGAATGGCACTGTTGGGCAGGAAGTATATGGAGCGGGTAATGCTTTCGGTATATTGCCCCGTCAATACATCAGGATTGAAGATGAGTCTTTTTTGATATTCTGCGACGCGCCGATGCATGGCATCAGAAAAAGTAAAGGAAAAATTACCTTTTCATTGCAGGGCCACCACAGCACTATGGCAAGGTTCAAGATTACGGGCAAAGTAAATCCGAAGCTGAGATTTACCATCGTTCCGGGAAAATCTGCAACCGTAAAAAATAAAATGGAGGATTTAGAATACTTCGTAGCCGCTGATGAGCGGATTACTATTTCCTGGAAAAGGATCGGTTAGCAAAGTCTATCCATTTATAACAGCCAGGACGGTCTTAAATTCTTATACGCCGGCAGCTATAAAACCAGGTTTCAAAACTGAAAAATTTTCAGCTATGGCACTGAAAAATTTTCATTTTTTATGAAAATTTTTCAGAAAAAATGCGGTCATATCGGTCAGAATGGCCTTGGCACAGCACTTGATTAACATGAAGTGTAACCTTAAACGAAGGTTAAATTGATAAATTAATTGATTTATAGTCCATTTATTATTAAAACATTAAAAGGAGAAAAAACTATGACATTGGTTAAATTCAATCCAGAAAAAAAGAACAGTTCATTATTGCCAGGCTTTAATGACATCTTCGAATCCGTATTAGGTGATACTTTTTTTACAGATCGTCGCTTAAGCAGCGTACCAGCTGTTAACATTTCTGAAACGAATGAAGAGTACCACATTGAACTGGCTGCTCCAGGCTTAAAGAAAGAAGATTTCAAAGTATCTATTGAGAAGGATATGCTAACCATATCTACCGCAAAGCATACCGAAAACAATAATGACGGTAAAACCTATAATAGAAGGGAATATAGTTACGCTGCATTTACCAGAGCATTTACCCTTCCGGATAGCGCTGATGTTGAACGGATTCAGGCCGCTTATACAGATGGTATACTCCATCTCAACATTCCAAAAAAGGAAGAAGCAAAGGCAGTTTCGAGACAGATCGAAATACAATAATTTCCCAGTTGCCGCATTTAGCGGCACTTTTTATTTGATGATGTCTTCTTTTCGTCCATTTTAAAAAACACCAAAAATTTAGCGATGGAAACCCGTTTTACGATCAACATCAGCCTTCAGGGTCCGGCCGGAAAAATTACCTATGGCCAGTTTTCTCTTGGCAGAGACAAAAAAGAAGCCAGTGAGATTTTCTCCCAGCTAAAAGGTAGCGCAGAAGATGCGCCGGGATGTTCATTAAAAATAGAATTTATGGAAGAAATAATGGAACTGCCCATTCTTATTGGCACTAAAAATTGTAACCTGGATGAACTAAAAGAAAACATTGCCATTATTTCAAAGGAGATATTTCGCATTGCTCATCTGGAGAATGGGAATATTGATGGGAATACGGGCTGAGTCTGCAACGGGGAACTTAAATTTTACTTACGCTGAACCCGTATCAGGATCTTTCTCGCAGAATAAACTTCTCTTTTAAAATGCGTTTCAGTCGGGATGACGATTCTTACATGAAAATTCCAGATGGCACAACTTAGCATCTGGAAATCAATCTGCAATATCGTCACCCTGAACTTGTTCCAGGGTCTTTCTTGCAGGATAGATCTCTCCGTTACACTACGTTTCAGTCGAGATGACGATTCTTACATGAAAATTCCAAATGGCAGACCTTGGCCTGTGTAAATCAATCTGCAATATCGCCATCCTGAATTTGTTTCAGGGTCTTTCTTGCAGGACAGATCTCTCCGTTACACTACGTTTCAGTCGAGATGACGATTCTTACATGAAAATTCCAAATGGCAGACCTTGGCCTGTGTAAATCAATCTGCAATATCGCCATCCTGAATTTGTTTCAGGGTCTTTCTTGCAGGATAGATCTCTCCACTTCGCTTTGCTTCGGTCGGGATGACGATTTCTACATGAAAATTCCAGATGGCACAACTTAACAGCTTGAAATCAATCCGCAATATCGTCATCCTGAACTTGTTTCAGGGCCTTTCTTGCAGGACAGATCTCTCCGTTACACTAGGTTTCAGTCGGGATGACGATTTCGACATGAAAATTCCAAATGGCAGAACTCAGCTGGAAATTTTTCAGCAATATCGTCACCCTGAACCCGTTTCAGGGTCTTTCTTGCAGGATAGATCTCTCCACTTCGCTTTGCTTCGGTCGAGATGACGATTTTTACATGAAAATTCCAAATGGCAGAACTTAGCAGCTGGAAATTTTTCAGCAATATCGTGAACCTAAAGCTTAGCCTCAAATTTCCTGATGGCTTCCGTACTAACCGGGGTAAAAAAATTAACGAGATTTCCATCAGGGTCACGGAACAAAAGCGAACGGTTTCCCCAGGGCATAGTTGTGGGTTCCTGAACTAAATATGTAGCCAGAAACCCGGATTGTTCCTGATAAATCCGGTCTACATCATCTGTAATGAATTCGATAATGGCCGAGCGGTTTTTGGCTGCTTTGGCAACTTCGGTTCCCCCGAAAAACTGTAAAGTTCTGGTGCTTCCAATTGCGAGTGTTACATAGGCAGTTTGCAGCTCTGCAAAATCTTCCGTAAAGCGAATACCCTTTATCTGAGTGATCTGCTCATAAAACTTCAACATTTTACTAACATCTTCAGTGATGATCCTGATTGAAACGAGATTAATCATTTGTCTTTTAATTTATTTCAGACAAATTTCAGGAAGCTTTATGACAACTGCTTGTCAGCGGTTATTTTTTTTCAAGATTTTGAAATACTAACGCAGTATAGCCGAATGATGAACTACAAAATCCTTTTCAAGCTGTATATCATCTGATGAACTGCCTACCATTAAATGATAAGTTCCCGCTTCAACTTCCCATTGCATCTTCTGGTTATAAATTTCAAGATCTGATGGATTGATGCTAAAAGCAATCGTCTTTTGTTCCCCGCTCTTCAAAGCCACCCTTTTAAACTTGAGAAGCTGTTTAACAGGCATTACCACTGATGATTGATGATGTCGCAGATAAAGTTGTACCACTTCCTCACCATCGGCTGATCCTATATTTTTCAAATCTATTTTAACGTTTACTGTTTTTTGACCGGGATTAGTCGCTATCTTAAGATTCTGATAAGCAAAAGTGGTATAACTTAACCCATAGCCAAAAGGATATAAAGGCTTAGCATCCATTTCTATATAATCATGTTTCTCCGGATAACGCGCATTATAATAAACCGGTAGCTGTCCAACAGATTTTGGAACTGAAATGCTTAACCTTCCCGCTGGGTTATAATCGCCAAAAAGTACATCGGCAATTGCATTACCACCTTCCTGCCCCGGATACCAGGCATCTAGAATAGCCGGTACATTTTCGGCAGCCCAGTTTAAGTTTAAAGGTCTTCCTTTAATTAATACCAGTACAACAGGTTTTCCTGTTTTCATCACCGCTTTTAGTAACTTCAACTGGTCGCCCATTAAATCAAGTGTAGCCCGGTCATATCCTTCTCCACTTTCCATATCGCTAAGGGCCTCTACTTTTGCATTCACTTTAGCCGCACCGGTTTCAATGTATTCCGTTTTAAAATCACGTGCGCTGGAACCGCCCAATACCATTACCACCGCGTCAGATTTTTTCGCTGCCATAACCGCATTTTCAATCTCACTTGAAAGCGTATCGCGGATGGCACATCCTTTTACATAATTGATCTGGGTTGTTTCACCCAGTTTGTTTTTAATCCCCTGTAAAACAGTAATTACATTACCTGCTGCCTGCGGCGCTGTATAATCGCCCAACTGGTTGTAAACATTATCGGCATTTGGGCCTATAACGGCAATACTTTTTAATTTTTTACTGAGTGGAAGCAGCTGGTTCTGATTTTTTAATAAGATAATGGATTCCCGCGCCACCTCACGCGCCAGGCCAATTTTTTCTTCATTTCTCACTTTTTGTTTAGCCACCTGCGGATCAACATAAGGGTTTTCAAATAAACCCATCCGAAATTTTATCCGCAGTACCTTACTTACGGCGCTATCCAATACTTTGATGGAAACTTTACCCTGTTTTATGGCATCAAGTAAAGCTTTTCCATAACCTATTCCGCTTAAATCGGCATCTAAACCGGCGTTAATAGCCATTGCAGCAGCCTCAGCCGCTGTTCTAGCGACATGATGATTCGATTTTAATCCCGAAATGCTGTTCAGATCAGAAACCACAAAGCCCTTAAAACCCCAATCTTTAATCAGTATATCTTTAAGCAGCATTTCATTTGAGGAACAGGGAATGCCATCAATAGAATTGTACGAAGTCATCACCGATAAAACCCCTGCCTTAACTGCGGCTTTAAACTGTGGAAGGTAAAACTGATGTAAAGTGCGCAATCCCAGGTTGATGCTGCTTCCGTTGTGTCCGCCCTCCGGTGCACCATAGGCAGCCAGGTGTTTCAAGGTGGCCACTACATTTACTCCGCTATTAATCGATTTTCCCTGCATCCCTCTCACCATTGCTTCGCCCATTCTGCTAATCAGTACATGGTCTTCCCCATAAGTTTCTTCCACCCTCGACCACCTGGGTTCTCGTGCCAGGTCAAGCACTGGTCCATAGCCAACATGACCGCCCTGTACGCGTGTCTCCTCAGCAATTGCCCTGGCCATTTTTTCAATCAACTCCGGATTAAAGGTGCTGCTCTGTCCTATTGAAGTAGGGAAAACGGTTGTACCAATAGCCATGTGGCCGTGCGGTGCTTCTTCAGAAATTAATATGGGAATACCTAAACGCGTATTTTCAACCGCATATTTCTGAATGGCATTTGTAGCTTTTGCGGCCAGTTCAGGATTCAATCCATTTGCCAGCGTCTTTTTGGTCCAGGGATCTGCCCGCAGTGTAGCCCACAACATCCCGGTATACGACTCCTTTAATGATTTTTTAAAGGCCTCACTTACCTCAACTTCATTACCGTTTTTATTATACATCGGCCAGCCCAATGGCATGGAAATCTGTCCGACTTTTTCTTCAACCGTCATCCGCGAAAGCAGATCTTTAATCCGGCTTTCTACAGGTGCTTTTGCATTTTTGTATAAAGGAAGCGTGCTTTTATTTTGTGCGAAAACCGGGAGATGCGAAATTGAAAATGCCAGCCCCAAACCTATAGCAAATTGTATTCTTTTAATCATATCCATTCAAATTATGCCCAGGCCTTCCTCAAAAAACGTAACCAGTTTCCATTCATCAGGTTTTCGACATCCGTATCGGTATATCCTCTTTTTATAAATAAATCAGGTACTTTTTGTAAATCGGCAATGGTTTCGAGGTCGTAAGGACACTGTTCTTTGCCAAAGGCACCATCCAGATCTGAACCGATGCCCACATGCAATGCATTACCTGCAAGCTGGCAAATGTGGTCAATATGATCGATCATCACCTCGAGGTTACAGTTCATTTCCTTAGGCTGTGAAACACCACGTTGCCAGTTAGGCACCATCATCCAGGCATCGAGCGCAGCACCAATTACGGCACCGCGATCAATAAGTGCTTTAATCTGCTCATCGCTGTACTGGCGGTTATGGTTTACCAAACTGCGGCAATTATTATGCGAAGCCCAAACATGTCCGTTAAAACGGCTCAAAGCATCCCAAAAGCTATCATCACATAAATGCGTAGCGTCTAAGATGACGTTTAACCGTTCCATTTCTTTTAACAGCTCGTGCCCCAACGCAGTCATTTTACCTGTTGCATCCGTTCCCTGTGCATAGCGGCCGGGGCCATAATGTGCGGGGCCAACCGCACGTAAACCGTTCTGCCATGCCCGTTCGAGATGCCGGGGCGTAACAAATGAATCTGCACCTTCCAGACTGAGGATATAGCCTACAGGCTTTTCAGCTGCAGGCTGATCATTTTGCCATAAAGCGATGTGTTTTTCCAGTGTTTCGAGGTCATTCACCTGAAACATTTCACCGGCATCTTCAATGGCCTTGTACCAGGCCAGCTGTCCCTGGGTTTGCGCCCAGGCTTGCTCCGGAGAATGCCAGCCAGGCAACCGGTTATCAGGCGCCACATATCTTGCAATCTGCGTGGCCACTACCAGACCAATATTTCCTCTACGCAGCTCGGACAGCGATACGGTTGCCAGGGCCCGGTCCGGCTTGTCGGTCAAACCCGCTTCACGCTGATTAATGGCTGAAACCTCCTGTGTTAAATCACGGTTCCATTCCAAAGCGTTCATGCTTAAATCCAAATGGGCGTCTATCGTAAACATACTAATTCTTTAAATGGTAATTTTTCTTTTTCGGGAAATGATTTCCCAGTACTCCAAAGATCGATCTGCCTTCAGGCAAATGGCCTTTTCATGGAGGGCAACAGTTGGGCAAACATGATAAGGTAATCCGTACAGCATATCGCCGGGCAAATAGGTTTTGGGCGTAGGGTTGCGCAATACCAGATGTTCTTCACTCTGGCTTTGAACTTCAAGAAGTGGGGCATTGATGAAAAATACACGATTTTTCAGCTCCTTTTCTGCCGCCACCGCTTTGTGCCCGAGATCAGTACAGAGCCATCCATCATTTGGAAGGGAAACTACCCTGCTGGCCACCAATGCGGCAGTATAAAAAGCCTGTTCCGGGTAAGCATCCTGATAACCCTTATCCCAAAGGATAAAAGTACCAGGACTACATTCAAAACCGGTTTGCGAGGCGTAGACCGGAAAGGTAGGTGTACCGCCGGCTACAACGGTAATCTCATATCCTAAGTGCGCCTCAAGCTGTTCGCGCAGATCAAACAACTGTTTAATAACAGGCGCCGATTTCTCCATCCTAACGTCCATAGCCGCATCATGAATGTGACCATCATAAGCGTGCAAACCCTTAACCGCTAAACCGGTAAAATGCTGCAGGCTCTGCACTAAGCCGAAGGCCTGATGGGGTAATAGGCCGGTTCTGTTCATGCCTACATTCAAATCGATGTAAACATCAACTTTTACATTCTCTTTAATTGCCATTACTGAAAGCTGTTCGGCTATAGCCGGGTGATCTACCAGGCAGCTGAAAACCGTATCAGGATATTGTTTTTTAAGTTTAAAAAAGCGGCTGATATTCTCGGCCACCGGCTGATAAGCCAGCAAAACATCAGGTGCCTGATCCATCGCCAGCATCTCTGCCTCTGCAATGTTAGCGCATTTAAATTTTTTGATGCCGGCCGATAACAGCAGCCTGGTAATTTCCCTGCACTTATAGGTTTTTACATGAGGCCTTAACCGGTCTATGCGGTCAATCATACTTTTCAGTAAACTGATATTCGCTTGCAAACGTTCCTCATAAAAAATAAGCGAAGGCGTTTCAATACGCGCTTCATCAGGCAGCAGATACCAGGCTTGCTTTTGTTCCATCTTAAAACAGTTCGAATAAGGCCTCAATCTCAACCGGGATATTATCAGGCAATGAGCCGAAACCTACCGCACTGCGTACACCAATCCCGTTTTCTTCGCCCCATACTTTTGCGAAAAGCTCGCTGCATCCGTTAATGATGAAAGGATGTTTCTCAAATTCGGGCGTACAGTTCACCATGCCCAATACTTTAATTACCCGTTTAACTTTGTTCAAACTGCCTAAATTGGCTTTGATTGTCGATAACATGGTTAAGCCTACCTGTAAAGCAGCAAGTTTGCCTTCTTCCTGATTTAAATCTGATCCGATCCGGCCAATAATAAGTGATTTATCATCCTGTACCGGTCCGTGGCCACTCAGATAAAGATATTTTCCATCAACCAGGCAAGGTTTATACACGCCTAATGGCGCGGGCGCAGGTGGAAGGTTTAGTTTTAATTGTTCGAAGCGTTCGTCGGGAGTTAAATTTTCCATTTTATATATGTGTTATAATTAAGCGATAATCAGGTGAAGCAAAAGTATGCCAAGCAGACCAACAATGCCAACTATTGACTCCATTAATGCCCACGATTTAAAGGTATCTTTTAAACTTAAACCAAAATATTCTTTAAACATCCAGAATCCTGCATCATTAACGTGCGAGAACATGAGGCTCCCGGCGCCTACTGCAAGCACCATCAGGTTTGGATTGGTATGTGTCTGCTCCATTAAGGGTACAATGATACCGGCAGTGGTTAAACCTGCAACCGTTGCAGAGCCTACACAAAAGCGGATCAAAGCCGCGATCAGCCAGGCCAGGAATAATGGCTCCAGCTCAACGTGCTGGAGGTAAGCCGCAATTTGGTTACTCACACCGCTCTCGGTTAAAATTTGCTTCAAAGCACCAGATCCGGCAATAATCAGTAAAATCAAAGCAATGTCTTTTACTGCCTCACCATAAATACCCATAATTTCGGTCATCTTTTTACCCTGCGACAAACCTAATAACCAGGTGGCTGCGATCAGTACAATCAGCATTACCACAGCAGGCTGGCCGGCAAACAAAATGTAAGGCAAAATGGATGAATCCTGGCCCAGTAAGAGTGGAAGGAAAGATGCAGCAGCCAGTAATATTACCGGGAGTAAAGCGGTGAAAAAACTTTTAAAGCCACTGGGCAGGTCGTGCTCAGCGCGTTCAGCGGCGCTGAATGAAGCGATGGGTACTGCGATAATATTTTTTAATGTCTGCGAAAATATGGGGCCGCCGATAACGATTGCCGGGATAGAAACAGCCAGGCCATATAACAATGTTAAGCCCATATCTGCCTTAAATTGCACCACCAAAGCTGCCGGCGATGGATGCGGAGGTAAAAAACCATGGGTAACCGATAATGCGGCAAGCATGGGCAGGCCAATATATAAAGCTGGTAATTTGTAGCGGTAAACCACTGAGAAAATCAGGGGTACCATCAATACGAAACCAATACCATAGTAAAGCGGAATACCAATCAGAAATCCGGTGAGTACCATGGCCCATTGAATATACTTTTGTCCGAACACCTGCATACTTACCTGGGCAATCTTTTGCGCAGCACCGCTTTCGGCCACCAGTTTACCTAACATCGCACCTGCGGTAATGATGACGGCCAGCGAACCCAGTACGTCGCCCATCCCCTTTTCTATACTGGCGGGGATTTTTGCGGGAGGTAAACCCAGCGCTAAACCGGCCATAAATGATACCAATAAAAAAGAGATGAAAGCATTGATCTTGAAAACCGAGATCAGTACAATGAGTAGTGCGATGCAAAGCAGAACGATTAGTATAGTCATTTAATTTACGATAATCTCATCTAACATTAGCCAGGCTTTTGTTCCTGCGCCGTAAAAACCGTCGGGTATAATTCCAATATTACTGGCTTTAATCCGTACGTACCGGGCTTTCGCGGGGTTAATTTTGTGCAGGGCCATATTGATGCCCTCTACACTGAAAATGGTTTGCCTTGATACTTCAGTGTAAACCTGCTGATCAGTTGAAACTTCTATTAAAAGTAATTTAGGCGGATGCATTTTCTGCCACTGGTAATTTAAGGTATTGATGCCCACTTCACTTATTGTTTTTTCTTCGCCCAAATCAACTACGGCTTCAAAATCGCCGCTGCTAAGCCCCAGCCACTCTCCGTTGTTGTATAAATACGATCCCCGGATACCGTTGGTTAAACGCTGGGCATCGATATTATAGTTGCCCTGTCCGCTGTGGGTAAGTGTTACTTTTTTACCGGCTGCCATACTTTTAACGATAACCTGTTCAAACATGTTCCCTACCGGCTTGCCTGCCCTAAAAAGCTGGGCTTTTATCCTTACAGATTGTGTAATTGGAATAGGGCTTGAATATTTTGTGCTACCCAGATCAGGCTTTTTATCATTTAGCGTATAACGGATTTCGTCGTTTGACAAATCGGTATTTAATGCAAAAGCTTTTGCATCATTTACGCTTGCGCCGGTAATATCATAAAAAGCGGTGGAATAATTCAGCTTTTTTAAAAATCGTCTATTTGCCATTAACCGGGCAAGGAAATCAGCATAAAGCTTGTTTTCTTTACGCGACCATGCGGTTTCTGCAAGGGCTATTACACGGGGAAAGATCATGTACTCTGCTTTAGAAGCATCGCTCAGGTATTCACTCCAAACATTTGCCTGAACACCTTTGATATATTGTTGTTCTTCTGGATTCAGTTCAGCTGGCATGGGTTCATAATCATATACCTTTTTTAATGGCAGATAGCCGCCCGCAGCGGTTTGTTCCGTTTTATTGAGTGATTGATAGTAATCCAGATAAAGAAATTTTTCAGGTGTCATGATGACGTCGTGTTTTAACCTGGCCGCAGCAATGCCGCCTTCCAGGCCCCGCCAGCTCATCACCGTGGCATCGGGCGCCAACCCACCTTCTAAAATCTCATCCCAGCCGATAATCTTTTTACCTTTTGCATTCAGGTAGCGCTCAATCCTGGCAATAAAATAAGCCTGCAGTTCGTGCTCGTCTTTAAGCTGCTCCGCTTTAATTCTTTTCTGACATTTAGGGCAATTGTGCCAGCGGTTTTTCGGACATTCATCGCCACCGATGTGGATATACGCTGAAGGAAACAAGGGAA
Source organism: Pedobacter suwonensis (assembly GCF_007833675.1). Taxonomy (NCBI): domain Bacteria; kingdom Pseudomonadati; phylum Bacteroidota; class Sphingobacteriia; order Sphingobacteriales; family Sphingobacteriaceae; genus Pedobacter; species Pedobacter suwonensis. The sequence continues at coordinate 1,010,691 of NZ_CP031708.1, forward strand.
TGACTTCATCCAGCACATCTTCAAGAAAGTGAAAAGTCTCTTCGTTCCCTGCACAGAAAACATCTTCAAATACGCCCCAATAGGTTGCCGTTTGGTAAGGTCCGCCGGTACAACCCAGCTGTGGATAGGCCGCCAGTACGGCCTGTGCATGTCCTGGCATTTCAATTTCGGGGATGGTGGTAATCCGGCGTGCGCTGGCATAGGCCACAATGTCTTTTACTTCTTCCTGTGTATAGTAACCACCATATCTTTTTCCATCAAAACGGTGCGGATCAGCCCTTTTATGCCCGATTAGCGTCTCATCCCGATAAGCGGAAACACTTTGCAACAAGGGATACTTTTTAATCTCTATCCGCCAACCCTGGTCGTCGGTTAAATGCCAATGGAAGGTGTTGATCTTGTAAAACGCCAGCAGATCTAGCCATTTTTTTATCGATTGAACGCTAAATAAATGTCGGGCCACGTCCAGATGTATACCGCGATAAGCGAAACGTGGCTCATCCTGAATGTGGTACGCCGGTACCGCAATTATCTTATTTTTTTTCCTGATGAGCTGCACCAGCGATTGCAAACCATAAAACAGTCCTTTTTCATCAATGGCTTTAATGGTTATGCCATTTTGAGAAACATCAAGCAAGTAACCTTCTGATTTTAACTTCAGATGGGTATCAACCATGAGATTGATTCCTTTGGGCACTGGCCTATTGCTTCGCAAAAGTGTAAAACCCGATAAATCTTTGAGGTATTGATCAAAAAATGCAGTGCTTAAATGATCAGAACCGGAAATATGCAACCTGGTTGTTTTTTGTATCGCAAAACTTCCCGAACGCTTCAGTTCAAGGGTAGGTTTAGGAATAATCCCCGATCCGCTATACCCCTGCGCCAATATGTTACCCGAGAAAAACTGAATGCCCAATGCAAAGAGCAAGGCGAGCCATTTTACCCGATCTGAAAGCGCTCGATTCAGGAAACACGTCGTCATAAAACCTTTTAGCATTCCCTAAGGTAAGTTTAAAACTTTATTTTCTCCTTCTATTATTACACTTTGCTGTTCTACAATGGCTTTATATTCGTAAGCACCTTTAGGTAATTTTACCGTTCCGCTAAAAGTTCCATCGGCCTTGATATTTACCCAAGGACTCATTTTCCATGCTTCTGCATACAGTGTTTCCACCTGCCCCAGATATGGGCGGTAGTAAAACCTTGCCCGTTCGGGTTTGATTTTAGCATGGTTAAGCACTTTGCCATTTAGTGTAGCAACACCTGCAGCAACTTTGTAATCACCACTCTGTACCATTGCCGCTTCGGTAAATACCGGTTCCACATTTTCCAGCTTAATTACAACAGGATTTGGCCAGCGGTGATCGTCGTAAATACGTTGTGCTTTTACTACAGAAAGCTCCAGTCCATTGGCCGTTTGCTTGAATCGCGATGATACATCCAAATCGGGTTTGTATTCAATAATCTTACCATTTTGCCCCAGCACACTGATTTTTGTATTCGCAGTAGCCCTGGCAGATTTTAACAGAAAAGTTTTGCGTTCGCCCTCTTTCCAGTTTTTGGCATCCATCACAATGGCAAACAAAGTTCCAGGCGCTTTTTGGGTGAAATAAATATTTTGCTCTTTGCTCACTACCCAGCTGCGCACGTGATCCATCGATTCGTGGTTGATAAAATACCACGCTCCCATTTCACGTAAACGATCCTCCTGCTCGTTGGGCAAGGCGCCATTTGCTTTTGGTCCCACATTGAGCAGCAATGAACCACCTTTGGCGCGGGCCTCGATCAACAGCTCAATTAATTGCGAACCTGATTTATATCGCTCATTAGTAGGCTGGTACTGCCAGGCTGTGCCTATGGTAATCGGCGATAACCATGGTTGGGTAATTTTAGCCCCCGGCAACGTCTGCTCAGGCGTTAAAATGGCACCTCGCGTAATCAAGATATCAGGCTGCATTTTCCACGCAGTTTCTTTGACAGCCTCTTTCGGGTCGCCATCAATAAACAATACATCTACCTTACCATAATTCTGCATCAGCTCTTCCGTTTGTTTACGGTTATATGCTGCATATTCCTTTTTGGTCGCTTCATCCAGGCTGGTGATATTTCTGCTGATGGGAATTTTGTGTTTATAAAGGAAATTAAAATCTTCCGGCGAAAAGTAAAAACCCACATCGAGTCCAGCCTCACGAGTAGCTTTTACAAATTCTTTCAGCAGGTCTTTTTTATATGGTGTATTGGTAATTTTAAAGTCTGTGGTTTTGGTATCCCAGAAACAAAAGCCGGCATGGTGCTTGGTGGTAAAAACAATGTATTTCATACCGGCCAGTTTGGCCAGTTCGGCAATTTCTTTAGGATTAAATGAGGAGGGATCAAATGTTTTTGGGAGCTCGCTAAAATAACGGTCCGTGTAATCATCAGAAGCGCCGACCAAAGAGTGACTGATCACCACACCCAGCTGTGCATCCACATTGAAATCGATAAATAAACCCGCTCCGGTGTTGCGTAACCATTCCTCACGTTCAGGTTTGTTTAAGTTGTAATTACTGGAAGTTTCATCTTCCACTACATCATTGCGTTGCGCAGAAACTGTACCGGTAAAAAGCAAACAGACTAATAGTATTCGGTATATCATTCTTCGGATCGTTTATTTCATCCGGCAAAGCTTAAAGTACCCTGCCGGATGTGATTAGCATATTATAATTTGTCCCACCAGATGCGGGTCATGAAATCATCGGCTCCCTGACGGGCAATAGCCGCATCAAGCGATGCACGGTTTAAGTTTTGCTCAGAGAGTGGATATAACATCCTTCTGAAAATCCGGCCACCTGTAGCATTTCCAACATAATTTACGGGTACCAAAGCCGGGTAACCTGTTCTCCGGTAACTGGCGAAAGCTTCCTGTGCATCAGGGAATGCCGCCAGCCAATATTCTGTATAAATCTGCTGCATTTGTGCATCAAAAGTTCCAGTGGTATTAAGCGGATGGTATTTGATATAGGTATTGATCTGCAAATCGCTGATGATCCCGTCTGACGGAGCAATAATTGCCCACTGTTTCATGGCGGCGCGGATCCCTGATTCGTACAGTGTAGTGGCTGTGCCACCAGTATACCATCCACGTAAAACGGCTTCTGCCAGCAGGAAATTGGTTTCGGCTGTGGTGTAAATTAGTTTCGCTCCACCCAGGGCCAGTACGGTTTTCTGATTGGGTTCTGAATAAGTTACAAAATCGGTAGGTTTTGCGCTTAGCGTAGCAGGCATGCCCTTTTGTATCGCCATAGAAGTATCGGCAACACCGTTTACGTATACCACAGAAAGAATCCCTAAACGCGGGTCTTTATTGTTTTTCATATACGTGATGAAGGTATTCTGGTATTTTCCGCCTTCGGGATTGCTGTTACCATCAGCTTTGATGTAATCGCTGTTGTATAAACTTAAGGCAATGGGATTTTTATTGATATCCTGACCAGCGCTCATGTAATTGATTTTAGCAATATCGGCATCATCGGTAATCACACCTCCGGCTATTGCTTTTTTCACCCAGGTTTCGGCCAATGCGGCATCAACCTTAGTTAAACGCATGCCCAGACGGAGCATTAAGGAGTAAGCAAATTTTTTCCACTTAACGGTATTACCCGCATAAATCAAATCAGCCTGACCAAAGGTAGCTTTAGCAGCATTTAAACCTGATGCCGATTCGTCCAGTTCCTTCAGCATGTCTAAATAGATACTTCTTTGCGGATCGTAGGCGGGCTTATAGTTCGAATTGGTATAACCCTGGGCGGCCCCGGTATATGGAATATCGCCGTACAAATCGGTAATGCGGCTGAAACAGTAAGCTCTCCAGATCCGTGCCGAGGCTAATAAATTTACCTGTTCAGGATCGTTTTTCACTGCATTGATCACCAGGGCCAGCTCATTAATTTCCTGGTAGTAAGCATTGCTGAACTGGGCCATAGATTGTTGGCTTTGACTGGAAACATATTTTGATCCGAAACCAGCCACATCATTAAAACTGGTGGTATACTGCATGGTACCCAGCAGCAGAATCAGGTTATTTTTGGCACCATCGTATTGTGCTTTAGTAAAAACATAAGCAGGCTGAATAGTGGTTGAAGATTCAGGATCGGTATTAATTTCCTGAAAATCTTTTGTACATGAAGCTAAAAGGGTGCTGGTTAACGCGATGCAAACAGCAGATTTATATTTGTTGATTAGTTTTTTCATCTTTCAAGTATTAAAATTTAACCATCAGGTTTAAACCGAAAGTACGTGTACGCGGCAATCCGATTGATTCGAAACCCTGGGCATTACCATTTGTAAAACTCGATTCAGGATCGAAATTATCGGTCTTTTTATAGAAGGTTAGGATATTACGGGCAACAAATGAGATACTGGCCGACTGTATTTTAAGAAAATCGAGTTTTTTAACCGGAATATTGTAAGATAAAATGGCCTGGCGAAGTTTGATAAAGCTGCCGTCATGTACAAATAATTCTGAATAATTACGCATATCGTTATAATAAGCCCGCAGATCGCTTACGGGAATTAATGCAGAATAAGGGTTTCCTGCCTGGTCTACCCCCGAGATGGTCAATCCGTTTTCTCGTCCAGGTAAGGTACTCTTTAATAATCCTAAACGGGTGGCATAAACTTCTTTGATGGATAACACCTTATTTCCGAATTTACCATCGATCAGAAAATTCAGGTTAAAATTACCAAATCTAAAATCCTGGGTTAAGCCCATTGTAAGCGGTGCTACCCCATTTCCAAGTTCTTGTAAACCTGTGGCAACCGGCCGTTTTGTTGTTGAATTATAAACAATCTGGCCTGCTTCGTTCCTGAGCATACGCGTTCCTACAATGGTTCCGTAAGCACTGCCAACGGTTTGGTTAATATAACCCCAGTTGCCTACGGTACGTGCCATTTCAAAAGTTGTGGTTCCTTCTACCAGTTTTAACACTTCACTTTTATTGTATGCTACATTATAGCTGATATTCCAGCCGAACTTATTGCCTTGCACCGGAGTACCTGTTAAGAGGAACTCTATACCTTTGTTGCTCAGTTCGCCCACGTTTAGTACGGCATTATTATAGCCTGAAGTAGACGAGATGGCTGCATTGAGGATATCATCGGTTGTTTTGCGACTGTAGGCCGTAAAATCCAATCCCAAACGGCCCTTAAACATTTTTAATTCTACACCGGCCTCGTAAGTGGTAGAGGTATAAGGTTTCAGATTCGGGTTGGTAATGTCGTTCGTGGTTACATTTTGAAGTGGTTGCCCTGAACTTGGTACATTACTATAACTTAAATTAATTCTGTATGGATCGGCAGCACCACCTCCTACTTCAGCCCATGATGCGCGGACTCTTAATATATCGATAGATGATGGCAACTGGACAGCATCAGATACGACAAAACTACCGCCAACACTTTGATATAAGATACTGTTATTATCCGGACTTAAGGTAGAAAACCAATCGTTACGTGCGGTATAGGTTAAAAACAAAATACTTTTGTAATCCACATCGGCAGATCCGAAAACCGAATTTGTCCTGATTCTTTGGTAGGTAGGAATCGTGCTCGAAGTGGCCAGGTTTTTATAACTGTAGAAAAAAGGGATAGTAAAGGTATTTCCATCCATATTTAACTGTTTATTTTCAAACCGGCGGCTGTTGGCTCCGCCCAATATCGAAATGCCTATTTTATCGGCGATCCGGTTTTTATAATTTCCGGTAATCAGCGAGTTGGTTTCAGAAACATCCGATTTAATGCCCGAATACTGGCCTTTCGGGATGTAAATATCTCCGGTAGGCAAAATATTAACATAATTATAGTTATAAAAATCGCGGCTGATTACCCCTTTTAACTGGAAATTCTTCACAATATCATAGGTAATAGAACCCTGGCCGATGAACCTGTTTTTTACATCATTTTGCTGGTATTTATTGATTACAAAATATCCGTTGGTGGCAATACCGGCGTCGTTCCATGGCGTTTGGTTTCCGGCGGCATCGTAACCCGGAGCAAGCCAACGCACATCTACCGTATTGGCCACTTCATAGGGTGTCCAGTTTGGATTACCCAATGCATCGCCTGCCAGTGTTCTGCCGAAACCCTTTTCCAGGTTATATTGTGCTAAACCTTCTACCTTTATTTTATCGGTAATCTTTGCATTAATGTTCAGGTTAGCGGTCTGTCTTTTAAATCTGGTACTGGAAATAATCCCTTTACTATCCAGATCTGACAAAGATAAGCGGTAAATAATACCATCTGTACCACCGGAAAATGCAATGGTATTGGTAAAATTTGTTCCTGTAGAATAGAAATTTTTGATATTATCTTTCACCGCGCTGTATGGATGGGTTAATCCATCTGCGGCCACATAATCAGAACCATCTATCTTCGCCCCAAACGATAAACGACCAGTGGCTATCGCATCGTTCTTCGTCATGGGTTTAACCCCACCAAGCCCCTGTCCGTATTCATACTGGTAATCATTATCATTAATGGCATTCTCAATGGTAAAGGTGGTGTTATACTCTACGCCGATACCTTTTTGTTTAACTCCCTTTTTCGTCGTGATTAAAATTACCCCATTACTGGCACGCGAACCATATAGGGCGGCAGCGGTACCACCCTTTAATACAGTAATACTCTCAATATCATCAGGATTGATACTTGAAATTCCATCACCCCTATCCACATTGGTAGCTAATCCATTCGTAGTTGCTGCGCCACCCGGTACGCTGTTATCAATAGGCATTCCGTTAACTACATAAAGCGGCTGGTTGTTGCCATTAAATGAACCGTTACCACGGATGATTACCCGGCTGGATCCACCAGGACCGGTGGATAAACCCGTAGCATTAACCCCTGCAATTTTACCTGTTAAAGCATTAGCTACGTTATTTTCGCGGGCCTGTGTAAATTCAGATCCTTTAACTTCTGTAACGGCATAGCCTAAAGCTTTGCTATCACGTTTTATACCCAGGGCAGTTACCACCACATCATTTAAGCTGCTGGCACTTTCCTTCAGTTTTATGCTTATCGGTGTTTTAAAATCATTTACCGGAAATTCAAGCGTTTCGTAGCCTACAGACGCAATGCTTAATACGATGGGTTTCCCAGCCAGTTCGTTCGGAATGGTGATGCTGAATTGCCCCTGCGCATCGGTCGAAGCACCGGTTTTAGTACCTTTGATATATACGGTAGCTCCTATCAACGGCAGGTTATCACTTGCTGAAAAAATGGTACCCTTAATTATATCAGCTGCGTTTCCGGCCTGCGTATTAATAATGATATACTGCGACTCGCTGATCTTGTTAAAATCCAGTGAAGATCCGTTTAAAGCAAAGGTTAAAGCTGTTTTGGCATCGCCAAAGGCCATCAGCTGTGTTTCAGTCAGGTTACTATCTTTATTTTCCAGAATACCTGCTTTATACGCTATTTTAATATCAAATCTGGTTTTGATCAGTTGTAAGGCGGTTTTAAGCGATAGTTTATTATCGCTAAGGCTTTGCGCTTTTATGCCATTTACATGTGCCACATTGCGGGCCAGGAGCTGGGCGGAACAAAATAATGTACACGCACAGAACATCAAAGTAAGACAGCTGTGTCCAGCTACCCTCCTAAGGTAGAGTATTCTCATAATCCTGTTTAGTTTAGTTGTTGTTGGTTAATTGTTGTGGTTAATTATAGCTTAGGTCAGATTCAAGCGCTTAAATCTTCTCCAAACTATTTGGTTATGGTTATTTTCTTATTGTTTGTTTTAATATTGAGGTGTAAGGTAGTCGATAAAATCTGAAGCAATTCTTTAACGCTGCCGACATTAATTTCGCCTTCAACCTTAAGTTCGTTTATTTTTTTATCGTCTAACACAACTTCATAGCCCAGATCATCCTGTAATACACCGATCATCTCTTCCAGACTGGCATTCTGAAATACGAGCTGACGATTGATCCAGGCGGTTAAATGTTGCGGATTAAGCATTTTCTGGTGAACAAGATTACTTTCATCAGCATGTTTTACCAAATCACCGGGCTTCATCACAAACTGCATCCGCTTTTTATTGATATCGTCATAATCTACCCTGATCTTTCCCGTTAATAAACCTATACTGGTTTTTTCATGCCTGCTTTTTACATTAAAGGTGGTTCCTAATACTTCGATGTTCAGGTCTCCGCAATGCACTATAAATTTTTCATCCGGCTGGATGTGGTTCGTATCGATGTTGATGTGCTTCACCTTAAATAAAGCCTCACCATCAATCCACACTTCCCTTGGACCATCATTAAAATTGGCAGCGTAACTGATTTTTGAATTCCCATTTAATGTCACTTCCGACCCATCCGGCAGGGTGATGGTTTTGATTATGCCATAATCAGTTTTAACTGCATCTTTATTCCACATCGTGAAGTAGAGTACTGCAGATAAAAGGACTACTGCAAAAACTGCGGCTACCTTAAAGAAAGGTGAAAAAGAAAGTTTTTTGATTTTTGGCTCTCCTGCTGTTATACTGACAGAAATTTTTTCAAAAAGCGATTGCTGTGCCTGCTCATTACTGAAAACTTTTTGCTGGCGGTAAGCCGAAATGGTATCAAAAGCAGCGAGGGCAATTCTGCTTTTATATGGATGTGCCGCTCTAAATTTTTCCCAGGCCAATACATCTGAAGCATTTTGCTCCACAACAAATGCCAAAAAAGCATCATCGTTCAGAAAATCTTCAAAAGTGTAGTTTATAAATTTAGAAAAATCCATATATCAGCAATTATATATCCCTATATACATGGACCATCCTAAATTATCCCTACATTTTTGAAAAAAAATTAATTTATTTCTAAAAGTGCTCTTTTTGACCCGATAATAGCTAACATCATCATTAAATCAACCAGCTTAACCCGCTCCTGAAGTTTACCAATGGCCTTATAAAGCAGTTTATAGGTGGAGGTAATATTCAGGTTCATAATATCTGCAGCCGCTTCGTAGCTCAGGCCTTCGTAAAATCTCAAATAGATAATTTCCTGTTGCCTGGACGAAAGGGTTTGGATCGCCTCCTTTAACTTGCGCTGAAGTTCCTTCTTCGACTCATCTTCCATAAAAACGGTATCAAATGATACTTCAAAGTTAAATGGATAATCTTCAGCTGAGTCTATTGCCACGAAACGCTGCTGAGCGTCCATCTTCCTGAGCAATAAGTTCCGCAGCGATTTGTAGAGGTAGTTTTTTACCGAAATGGGGTTGCCTAATTGTTCGCGCTTCGCCCATAAATTTACAAATAAATCGTGTACCGCATCCTCGATCAGACTCACATCCCTGGTAAATTTATATCCGTAATTATTAAGCGCCTTAAAATGAATATTGTACAACTGCCTGTAGGCATTCCAATCCCCTCCCTTAAAGGCATTCCATTCGGGCGCAGTGGTTTCATGAAGTTGAACCTTTTTTAACGGCATAGGGATTATTAGTTTTACTAACTTAGCAAAATTAAGCTACGAAAGGAATTTATTGAGAAATTATGGTTGAAATTTATGGTTTTTAGGGGAAAGTATGAATATAAGCAAAAAGCCTTTAAATCTTGCGATCTAAAGGCTTCTCGTTTTTGTGTCGGGATGGCAGGATTCGAACCTACGACCTCCACATCCCAAATGTGGCGCGATACCGGGCTACGCTACATCCCGAACTTTGGTATCGATCTTTTTTTAATCCTGTTGTAAAGTGGATTGAACTTTTAGTCGGGATGGCAGGATTCGAACCTACGACCTCCACATCCCAAATGTGGCGCGATACCGGGCTACGCTACATCCCGAACTTTGGTATCGATCTTTTTTAACCTTATTTCTAAGGGTTGGCAAAGATATGGATTTTATTGGGTTTTTCCATTTATTTACCAACTTTTTTTTTATTTCAGCGGTGAGGGCGGGATTCGAACCCGCGGTACCGTTACCAGTACGACAGTTTAGCAAACTGTTCCTTTCGGCCTCTCAGGCACCTCACCTTTCAACCTCCTTTTTCCGCCCTACCGGCGTTGTTTTGAGGTCTGCAAATATAGTAAAACAAGTTATCGAACAAAAAAAAATTACAAATTTTGTTGATAATCTATCCGCACATGATAGATGCTCATCAGCATTGTCTTGAATATCAATTTGATAGTCTCAATATCTTTTAACGTCAAATCGCAGTCATCCAGCTGATTTTGCTCCAATTTATAGTTGATGATGCGCTCAACGATATCGTTTATGTTCTGCGCATCGGGATTTTTCAGACTTCTTGAGGCTGCTTCCACCGAATCGGCAAGCATTAATACCCCCGTTTCCTTGCTAAAAGGTATAGGGCCGGGATAGCGGAAAATGTTTTCGTCGACAAATTTTTCGGGTGTATTTTTCAAAAATGACTGATAAAAATAATCCACCCGGGTATTTCCATGATGTGTTCTGATAAAATCAATAATGGCTTCAGGAATCTGGTTCCTTCTTAAAATTTCAATCCCCTTGTGCACATGCTGAATGATGATCTGCGCACTTTGCTCATAAGGTAATTTATCATGCGGACTCACAGCGGTATTCTGATTTTCGATAAAATATTGTGGATTGTCTACCTTACCAATATCGTGATATAAGGCCCCTGCCCTAACCAGCACAGAATTACCACCAATTTTAAATATTGCTGCCTCAGCAAGGTTAGCCACCTGCAACGAATGCTGAAAGGTTCCAGGTGCCTTAAAAGCCAGTTCCCTTAACAGTTTATTATTGGTATTGGTGAGTTCGATCAGCGCTACATCCGAAGTGATGCCGAAAATACGCTCAAACAGGTAAATTAAAGGATAAGCCAGGAGCGATAACAATACACTAAAAACAAAAGGCACAAAATTTACCCATTCGATTTCGCGGAAAGAACCTTCGCGGAGTAAGGCAATGCCTATAAAAGATACAAAATAGGCCAGCAGAATAAATAAGGCCGAAACCAGAAACCGCTCGCGCTTTACAAAGTTTTTGATGCTGAATATAGCCACCATACCCGCAGTAACCTGGTAGAAAACAAATTCGAAACTATTGGCGACAAAGAAGCCGGCAATTAAAATCACCAGCATGTGAAGGTAAAGTGCCAAACGGGTATCGAACAGGATCCTGATGATAATCGGCACCACACAAAAGGGAATATAGTACAAACTTGGGATCTCCATCTTAATGGCCCAGGTTAAAGCCAGCAGCATTCCTGTGGTGACAATAAGGATTAAGGAAAGCTGGCGGTTATCGGCAAAAATATCTTTCCGGAAAAGAAAAAGGAACGACATTAATATGGTTACAATAAAGCCAACCAACACTACCTGACCTAAGTAAACCAGTGCCCTGCTGCCAATGGTTTTGGTTTGTGCATCGTAAGTAGCTTTATAAGATTCCAGTTTCTGATAAATTTCTTCATCAATCACATCGTTCTTGGCAACAATAAGCTCCCCCTTTTGCACCATCCCTTTGGTAGTGGAAATGTTGTTCACCGTATTATCCTGGATGGTTTGCGTCAACCGTTCATCAAATATGATATTTGGGGTAATGTGATCAATGGCCAGGTTTGCCACCAGGTCGCCCATAACCTGATTGGGCGCCTTAAAATTATCTTTAAAAAAATTCAGGGCCGATTCAGCAGTAAAAACATCCTGTGTATTTTTTTCCTGCGCCACATTGTTTTCAACCAGTGAAAAATCATAGTTTTTACCGCCCGCCTGGTGTTTCACATTCAGACCAATAATACCTTTCTGGTAAATGCGCTGCAATAATTTGTAGGCCGCAGTTTTATAAGTATCCCGCTCTTTCTCGCTAAGCTGTTTCGACCTCCACTTCACATCAAATTCATTCGCAAACTCTTCCAATGCATTTTCCGTAACACTCCTGTCCAGCTGATAAACGGGCAGAATATCTTTTAAAGCGTTCTTTTTATCTGCACTAACCTGCGGATTGGTTTTTAAAATAGCAAAACTGAAAGGCGAAATCAGATCTTTGTTTTTCCATACTGCATTTTTTTCAAACTCATATCTAAACCGGGGCTGTTTGGGCAGGAATAGCGTAATAATGAAAACGGTAAATATCATCATCACATATTTCAGGTTTGATGAATATTTACGGTAAAGGATCTTATGCGAATTTCTTTTGATTTTGGCCAAAGCGATGTATTTATAGTATTGTCAAAAATAACATTTTTATCTAATATACATTTTGTGCGTTTTGTTTGCAATTACCAGATTTTATATTTTACTTTATGATATCAAATTAATATCAATTATGTATCAAGAAAAAATTATCAATCCGCCATCTGGCTATTTAACTTTCGCACTAAGCTTAGCATTATTGGGCGCTTCCATTTTCTGTTTTGTTTCCGGAATTTTTCTTTGGGGAGGTGTACTATTGGCCGTAGATGTATTTCTACTTTTTCCGGGCTTCTTAATCATCAACCCCAACCAATCCATGGTACTCACCCTGTTTGGAAAATACATGGGCACGGTAAAAGCTGACGGCTTTTTCTGGGTAAATCCTTTAACGGCAAAAAGGCGGGTATCGTTAAAAGCAAACAATTTAAACGGGCAGCAATTGAAGGTGAACGATAAACTTGGTAATCCGATAGAAATTGCGGCCGTTGTTGTCTGGAAAGTAAACGAAACGGCTAAAGCCGTTTTCTCTGTCGAAAATTACATGCAATATGTCAACATCCAGAGCGAAGCTGCCGTAAGGCACCTGGCCAATATCTTTCCTTATGATCATGCTGAAGGAGAAGAAACGAGCATCACCTTAAAAGATGGTGCCGAAAAAGTAAGTGAGCTTTTGGAGAGTGAACTGAATGAGCGTTTATCGCGCGCAGGCATTGAGGTTTTGGAGGCCAGGATATCGCATCTGGCTTATGCACCTGAAATTGCCAGCGCCATGTTACAGCGTCAGCAGGCTACAGCAGTTATTGCCGCGCGTAAATTAATTGTTGAAGGTGCAGTGGGCATGGTAGAAATGGCATTGGAAAAATTATCGCAAAAAGGAATTGTAGAACTGGATGAAGAGCGTAAGGCAGCTATGGTAAGCAATTTACTGGTTGTACTTTGCGGCGACCGCCATGTGCAACCTGTGGTAAACACCGGCACTTTATATAATTAGGTAAATGGAATTTGAGGAGCAACAGCATTTAAAATTGTGGTGGCTATACCTCCTCGTAGGTGTTGATGCCATCATTGTATTATGCATCGTACTTTTTGACAAAGGAGGCATGAGTTTTACAGATTTAAAAGCTGTTTATTTTGCACCCCTTTGGGCCGTAATTTTACCTTTTGCCATTATTTACCTCATCCAGCAAAATGTTTTAACACTGCGGATCAACGAAGAAGGGATTTATTACCGTTACTTTCCCTTCAAAGCCAGATTAAAACACCTTAAATGGGATGAAATAGCGAAAGCCCACATAACGAAATATGATGCATTTGGTGATTATGGCGGCTATGGCGTTAAAATCAGGCTTTGGTTTAAATTTGATGATAAAGCCTATATCTTAAACGACAAAGACAGGGGCTTGCAGCTGGAATTTAAAAACGGCAAAAAACTGCTGTTCAGCTCAAATAGAATTGATGAAATGGAATTATTCCTGATCAACTTAAAAACAAGGTATCATATACAAGCAATACAATAAGAATGGCGGAGAAAGATAAAAAAGCGTTTGTATTAAGAATTAGTCCTGCTTTATTAAAAGAAGTGGAAAACTGGGCCGCCGATGAGTTTAGAAGTACAAACGGGCAGATCGAGTTTCTGTTAACACAGGCATTAAAATCAAGAAAAAAGGGGAAAGCAAAGGAAGAATAAATTTTGGCTAGCTGAAATTGAATACGACAAACTATGAACTGTAAACTACAGATTGCCAACTGGTAAATAATATGGGCGTTCCCCCATCCCGATGAAAAAATCGGGATGGGGTCGGGCTTTTCAGGGCTGCGCTGCGCTCCGGTAAAGATAAAGGATCGGTACTAAACCCTTACAATCCCTAACGCAAAACCCACCGCTTTACATCAAACTGATCAACCACCCCGCCCTGCGGGCACCCCCCCTTGGTAAGGAGGGGAGTAAAATGGTTCCGGAATTCAGAAACCCGAAGCAGCACCGGCCCAGGTAATTAAACCTGATGGAAGCGGCAGCCCCGAAGCATGAGGGCTACAGCGTACAGCAGGACAGCACTAAGCGAAACGCATATAACCGTTCATTTCCAAAAAACCTAAATTGATTAAACCAACGTCACAAAATTTAAGTGTTAAGCCAACTTATTTATAACGAACTGATCAACCACCCCACCCTACGGGCACCCCACCTTCATAAGGAGGGGAGTAAAAACCTACAGGAAAGAAATAGTTTTTTAAACAGTATCACGACACTAAAGCATTAAATAACTTCTTTATAACAAACTAACCAACCACCCCGCCCTACGGGCACCCCTCCTTGATAAGGAGGGGAGTAAAAACCTAAAGGAAAGAAATAGCTTTTTAAACAGCATCACGACACTAAAGCATTAAACAAGTTCTTTATAACGAACTGATCAACCACCCCGCCCTGCGGGCACCCCTCCTTGGTAAGGAGGGGAGTAAAATGGTTCCGGAATTCAGAAACCCGAAGCAGCACCGGCCCAGGTAATTAAACCTGATGGAAGCGGCAGCCCCGAAGCATGAGGGCTACAGCGTACAGCAGGACAGCACTAAGCGAAACGCATATAACCGTTCATTTCCAAAAAACCTAAATTGATTAAACCAACGTCACAAAATTTAAGTGTTAAGCCAACTTATTTATAACGAACTGATCAACCACCCCGCCCTGCGGACACACCTCCTGGATAAGGAGGGGAGTAAACTGGTTCCGGAATTCAGAGACCCGAAGCAGTACCAGCCCAGGTAATTAAACCTGATGGCAGCGGCAGCCCCGAAGCATGAGGGCTACAGCGTACAGCAGGACTACACTAAGCGAAAAGCATATAACCGTTCATTTCCAAAAAACCTAAATTGATTAAAACAAACGTCATCAAATTTAAGTGTTAAGCTAGCTTATTTATAACGAGCTGATCAACCACCCCGCCCTACGGGCACCCCTCCTGGATAAGGAGGGGAGTGAAAACTTACAGGAAAGAAATAGCTTTTTAAACAGCATCACGACACTAAAGCATTAAATAACTTGTTTATAACAAACTAACCAACCACCCCGCCCTGCGGCCACCCCTCCTTGGTAAGGAGGGGAGTAAAAACTTACAGGAAAGAAAGACCTTTAGCTATCAGATGGGGTTTGGATACTAACGGCTTCAGCACAAACACCTGCAATCTTATCTCCCGACCTTCCATGACTGATCAAACGTTTGCGCATGATAAATAAAAAGATACGGAGAACTGTTCCAACGAAGAATAAATCACCCGTAAAACGCTATAAAGCAAACCCATACATCTCAACATACCACCTCAAATTGCACCGATCATTTTAATATTATTTTAGAACTATTTCCTTATTTTGATCAATTTCGCTTATTATTTCTCCAAATTCCTGCTGTCTGGCCACGTACTTGTTTAATAAATCGATCTGATTTAAGCCCCTTACCAAATTCTGCTCAGGATAATTTGTTTTATAGTAAATATCACCGTTCAAGAAATCGGTGATGAACCTTACAGCCTGCATATAAATCATAAATTTGCCTGAATAGATAAAGAACTGTTTTTCAGCCGAAGTTAAAACCTGGTTCATTTCTTCCACGTAGCCCTTATAAATTGCAGCAAAAACATCATTTCTAATGGCGATTTTATTAAAATCGTGTTCTTCTTCATTGGCTTCTGAAAGATAGGTACGCATCATATCCCCCACATCGCTGATAAAGTATCCCGGCATTACCGTATCCAGATCAATTACACCTAAACCTACCCCCGTTTCGGACTGTAGCAAAACATTGCTTATTTTGGTATCATGATGCACCACCCGCAAATGCAGTTCACTGCTTTTTACCATTTGGGTATACTGCGCTTCTATATCGTAATACCTGATGATTTCTTCTATCGCGAAGCCTGCCTTGATCATCCTTTCACTACTGGTTTGCGCTAGCGCGTTTTTAAACTGCGTTACACGTAAGGGAAGGTTATGAAAATCTTCGATAGTAGGTTTTAATTGTTGAGCTTTGAAGGCATGAAGCATCCTGCTGAACTGACCAAACTGTTTGGCGGCTTGATAGGCTTGTTCCGGACGTTGTACAGAATCAATCGTACAGGAATGTGCTATAAAGGGAAAAAGCCTGTAAAAACGATCATTTACCACTACAAAATCATCACCGTTTGAGGCATTGATTGGGGCAACAAATAAATAATCGGGAGCGGTTTGATCCAGATATTCTTTTATCGCCCTGATATTATGGGCAATATACTCAGGCTTAGGAAAAACCGTTGTATTTACCTCTTGTAAAATATAGGCAAAACCTTCTTGGCAAACTTTCCAGGTATGGTTGATTAACCCCGAGCCGAAAGGTTCAATTTTACAGCTTTCTGCGTGAAGTCCGTAAGCACTTAAAACTGCCTGAAGCATAAGACTATTTAAATGAAAAATTATTTACAAAAACCAATGCTAAATATGCAAACAGGTTGATTATTGAGGTATGGCTGGTATACCAAAGCCAATCTGGTATACCAAAGCCAATACTACAACCGATGCTAAAAACCGCTGTCGTCTAAAGCAAAGGTATTTTTTCGGTCTTTCCATTTTCCTTTGGTAAAATCAGGGAATTTCTGCGGCATATTACCCTCTTTTAACGATTTTGTAGAAAGTGGGCTAATCACACTCATAGTTACTGAATCGTATACATCAATAGGTGTTTGTTTTTTCTGTTTTACTGCCTGGATAAATGCATTGAATACAAACCAATCCATGCCGCCGTGACCTGCGCCAACGGCTTCTGCTTCGTATTTTTTCCACAGCGGATGATCGTACCTGGCAAACCATTCCTGGGCGGGGTCCCATACGTCGTCTTTTTTTGATTTATGATCAATATAAACCGATTTGTTAACATCCATCCAAATCCCTTTGGTCCCCTGCACCCTGAAACCGAGCGAATACGGACGGGGCAAGTGTGTATCATGACTCAACAAAACGGTTTCTCCATTTGCACAATTGATCATGGTAGTGGTTACATCGCCGTTTTTATAATTGATTTTGGCATTGGCATGGCCGGGCGACATTTCTTCTACGTAAGCGGCCAATCCCCTGGCTTTAGAACTGAACGATACTAAACTGGTAAAGCGATTTCCTCTGTTAATATTGGCATATTGCATGATAGGACCCGCTCCATGGGTTGGATATAAATCGCCATCCTGATCGATATTAAACTGCGTACGCCATTGTGCCTCGCTCAACGCTTTTGGCCCAAACTCTACCCCACCGCCATAATAATCCTTACCATTATTAAATAGTACGTTTCTTAAATTATGCTGATAACCACCCTCCAGGTGTAACAGTTCGCCAAAAAGCCCCTGCCTAACCATATTTAAAGCCGCCATTACATCTCGGCGATAGCAAACGTTTTCCAAAGTCATGTAAGGCATGCCTGTTTTTTCAGAGGTATTTACAATATCCCAATGATCTTCTACCGTTAAACCGGCAATTACTTCACAGCCTACATATTTACCTGCTTTCATGGCATCAACCGACTGATCGCGGTGGAACTGCCAGGGTGTTGCAATAATTACGGCATCAATATCTTTACGGTCTAAAAGTTTTTTATAAGCGTCTAAGCCTCCGGTATATTCTGTTGCCGCAGGCCTGCCCTTTTTAGCTATGAAATTTCGACAGATTTTAAGTGAACTTTCCTGCGTATCACAAATGGCAACAATTTCAACATCATCTCTCAGGGCGCCTTCAGAAATATGGCTCATCCCACGTGCCCCTACCCCGATATAACCTAATCTTACTTTTGCACTGTCTGATGATGCGAATAAACTTCCGGTTGGCAGGATGGTTAAGCCCGCAGCCGTAAATGCGCCATTTTTGATAAATTCTCTACGTTCCATTGGTGTTTTTATTTATGGTTTAGGTTTAAATTGAACTGATCGATTAAGCAAACTCCTCTAACAGGTGTGCAAGTGTTTTTCCCAATGCTGATCAGTATTTGTTAAAAGTAAGACAAGCTCCTGAGGATTACAAGGCCAATAACAACGCAAACGATTGACTAATTTTGATTTGGGCAGATTTATTACCTGATGGCATCAAAATCTGCCCGAAAGCATTAAACCCGTACTCCCCTGTTGATGAAAGGGCATGAAAGTAAAATTTCCTTCTTTTTTGGTGGTAAAAAGTCTTTTCATATAAGGATACACCAAATACGATATCTTGGTAGCAGCAATCCCGAATCCGGCGCCAGCAACCACATCGCTAAACCAATGTTTATTGTTATACATCCTTAATGTTCCGGTGGCCGTGGCTACAAAATAACCTGCATAACCAATCCATGGGTTAACATCTTTATATTCCTGGTGCAGAAATTCTGCCGCCATAAATGCAGAAGCCGTATGCCCTGAAGGAAAAGAGTTGAACCCCGATCCGTCAGGCCTTTCTCTACCAACGCCCTGTTTCACAAAATGGGTAGAAACGCCCATAATAGCAGCAGAGGTTACATATAACATGGAAGCATCAAATAAATTATGTTTACCTTTTATCCCTGATAAATTTAACGCATAAACCGCAGCAGCAGGCGCAAACTGCATATAATCATCAACATGTGCCGCAAATAACGGATGATCTTCCTGTAATTCGGCCCTGGTACTTACATCGAGTTGTTTTAATGGACCATGATCATAAACGGCCGCGAAACCATAGCCAGCAAATAAAACAGGTACAACAAACGCTGCCGGCATAAATTTTTTCTTAGGTACGGGATTACCGGCATACCATCGTCCTACCGAATCTGCAGGAACAATACTAAGCGAATCTATACTTTGAATAGGCTGAATATTGGATATCGCATAGGCCTGAGCTAAACCACTTATCATCAATAACGTTATTAAAAAACTTTTCATCATTTAACTTTTAACCAAAACTATAACCGAATTATGGAGAAATTCTGAAGTAACGATGAAAGGACTTTTTTGGGGTCAGATATTTTCAGTTGTAGCGCATCCGCCAATCATGGTAGTGAAGCCCAGATCAAAGATCATTAATGTAAATGTTCTTTTGGATTTAACCTGATCCTTTTCGATTGTGTGATATAAAAGTGAGCCTTCCACATCAAAAATTAACTGATTATGAAAACAAGCGCAACAAATTATTAAATAAATTACTTTAATAATATCTTTAACCTGACCAAACCTTCAGGATTTCTTCAGAATTGGAAAGTATCTTGGCCAGATTATTAAAATTTGCCGGGTAACTCCTGTTTTGGATCCACCGTTAATTATGAGCATTAAAGAAAAAACAAATAAGCTGTTACAGCACAGATTCGGACCAGTCTTTCTAGTTACTGCGTTATTATGCAGCATTTCGTTCCTCACCAGAATCGCCTTATTGATTTATAGTGCATCTGCTGTTGACTGGTCTATACTTAATCTCCTTAAAATTCTGTTCATTGGCTTATTTTACGACCTTGCAGCGGCATCATTCGCCATCATTCCGATCGTCATTTACCTTTGGATACTGCCTTCTAAATGGTATTCCGGCAAATTCAACCGGTCATTATTGTTTATTTACTTTTTCTTTGTGGTTTTCACACTTATTTTCAATGCCATTTCAGAATGGTTCTTTTGGGAAGAGTTTTCGGTCCGCTACAATTTTATAGCGGTAGATTACCTGGTTTACACTACAGAAGTAATTGGAAATATCCGCCAATCGTACCCGATAAACAGCATTATGGTAGGTTTGGTTGTGGTTGCCTTATTGGTTGTTTACGGGTTGAGGAAACCAATAACTGCCTCAACCTATCATAAAACAGGTTTTGCCAAACGCAGCGCAACAGCCCTGGTTTTGCTGTGTTTACCGGTACTCACCTATTTTGGTGTAAGCCATAAATTGAAATACCTGAGCAAGAACCAGTATGTAAATGAACTTTCGGGCAATGGGATGTATGATTTTGGATTTGCTTTTTGGAATAATCAGCTAGATTTTAATACGTTCTATAAAACGCTGCCGCTCAAAAAAGCAGAAAGCATTTTGCGCAATTTACTTCAGCAAGACTCAACTGTAGGAGGAGAATTTAAAAATACTTCCAGAGCCATTAGCGGCACCGGTACTGAAAATAAAATGAATGTGGTATTAATCAGTGTAGAGAGCTTGAGTGCTGAGTTCTTGGGTGCATTTGGCAATACACAGCATATTACGCCACAACTTGATTCAC
Organism: Pedobacter suwonensis; assembly: GCF_007833675.1. NCBI lineage: Bacteria > Pseudomonadati > Bacteroidota > Sphingobacteriia > Sphingobacteriales > Sphingobacteriaceae > Pedobacter > Pedobacter suwonensis. The sequence goes on from NZ_CP031708.1 coordinate 1,031,049, forward strand.
TTGCCAAAGAGGGTTTGCTTTTTAGCGATCTTTATGCATCAGGCACGCGCACGGTACGCGGCTTAGAGGCCCTTTCGCTTTGTATTCCACCTACACCGGGCCAATCCATAGTAAAGCGCCCTGATAATAAAAACCTGTTTACCTTAGGTAATATATTTCGTTCTAAAGGCTACAACAGCAGGTTTATTTATGGGGGTTACGGGTATTTTGATAACATGAACGAGTTTTTTTCCAATAATGGCTACCAGGTAACGGATAGAAGTGCTCTTCAGGATTCAGAAATCCATTACTCAAACATCTGGGGGGTAGCCGATGAAGATTTGTTTACGCTTTCGTTACGTGAACTGGATCACGACTATCAAAATAAAAAACCTTTTTTCGCGCATATTATGACGGTTTCTAACCACCGTCCCTACACTTACCCTGAAGGCAGGATCGATATTCCATCGCACACCGGCAGAGAAGGTGCAGTTAAATATACTGATTATGCTATAGGTAAGTTTATACGCGAAGCAAAACAGAAACCCTGGTTTTCTAATACCTTATTCGTTATTGTTGCCGACCATTGTGCATCAAGTGCGGGCAAAGTAGAGTTACCGGTTGATAAATACCATATTCCAATGATCTTTTACAGTCCAGGACATATCGCGCCAGGCAAATTCGAAAAACTTACCGCACAGATTGATATTGGCCCTACTATTCTGGGTTATCTGAATTTCAGTTACACCAGTAAGTTTTTTGGCCAGGATGTGTTTAAAATGAAGGATAGTGATGAACGGGCTTTTATCAGCACCTACCAGAGTTTGGGCTATATCAAAAACAAAACCCTGGTTATTTTAAATCCGCAAAAAAAGGTGGCTACCTACAGGCCCGACTTTACCAATGGCGGTGCTGTAGCCATACCGGCAAACCCGAGATTGATTGATGAAGCGATATCCAATTATCAAATGGCATCGTACCTATACCAAAATGGTTTGTACGGCTTTGAAGCTAAAAAGTAGCATTAATCACGTGTTCATCAGTATCGGCTGGCTGATCTTGAATGGGGTTAATGCGATATCATTGCCACTTGAGGGGCGCACTTTGGGAACGATTGATAGCAGATCAAAACCTGGAATACCAGGTTTTAGTTGATGAAGCTGGTTACCTGGAGAGCCGGTTTAGCTTTTGTGCAGCTGGTGAACAATTGCCCTTTTAATTCGTATGCGGAAGTAATCGTAAAACAACGCGACCAATAGAAATCCTACCGGAACAAAAAAAGCGTGAAAACCAATATGCAGGTAGGCAACTCCTCCTATCACCCCTCCTGTTAAGAAAGAAACGATAATCACCAGTTTAAGCAATATGCGGCTTTTCAATACATTGTTCAGATTTTTTCGCGACAATACAGCAACAGACAGGTCGATGCCTAAATCTGTAAACATACCAGTGAGATGCGTAGTACGAACAACAGCGCCCGACACCACGGAAACAAGCGCATTTTGCATACCCATGGCAAGCAGGAGGCTGCCAGCCAAATATTCCGTTTCAGACAGTGAATGGTTATAGCTGCCACCAGCCAGTGCCACGAATAGCATAACTGCAATGATAAATAATATGGGTACCGTATAAGCAAATGGACGGTTACGGCCGATCCGTCCGATATACCAACTGGAAGCAAATGCACCAAAAAGAAAAAGGGTGAGCCAGAGTGTTACCACCCCTGCAGCACGCAGATCCATTTTAGCCAGGTTTACAGCCAGTAATGCGGCATGACCAGTTACGTTAGTGGTTAACACGGCAAAAGCAATAAAACCGGCAGCATTAACAAAACCTGCATTAAGGCATAACAAAACGGCCAAACGTAAGTTATGGCTGAAACTTCTTTTTTCACCGAGGTGTCTTAACATCCTGTAAAAATTGAAAAAAATGTGGCAGATATTATGCTGAAATTCAATTTGCTATGCAAGATTGAAATTAGCAGCCGTAATAGAAAATCAATATGGTAAAAAATCTGTAATTATTATACAGGCTTTGATTTTAATGATCTGTTTTTTCGAATAAATGAGCAATAATTGTTAGTGCCTGCCGGAACAGGTGACTTTAAAAACCGGCTAAAGTTTTATTTTGACTTTTGAGCAAAACATACATTCCCGGAATTTAAAACGTTACCGGAAGGTATTGATGGTATTCCCCGAACGAATTTTCGGGGAAAGGCTGCACATGGCCTGATGTATTAAATGTACCTGAAGAGAATTGAGAAGGTTGATACTATTTTAAAGCATCTGCCATTTATCCATATCGCTCACATTCAGCAATTTATACATCTAAAGCAATAATATCAGATTGTCGCCTTATGCAGCTTAGCCACTAAAATCTTTATCGAAAGAATACAAAGGGTATGCATTACAGGTAGATTCCGATATACCAGGTATTATCTGGCATTTTTCATGACACTGAATTTCCGGAGACAGTGCAGGCAGATGAACCGGGCCTTGATAAACGGGAGGAACAGTTTTACGGCAGCGGGTCGATGTGTTCTTTCGCATTCGCCCGTTTTTTTACACCAGGGGCATTTTAAATTTTGATTTTTGATATGCATATGACTTAGAAGATATATTTAGCGATCAAATAGATTAAAAACCGGAACCAAATAAGGGCACTTAGCCAAACACCTCCCCATACGATTATTTTTTTTATATCCATGCTCTTTTTATTTTTTAACATCAGAGATTCTCAAGGATCGATTTTAACCTTGAATCGGAACTTAACCCCGCATCATTTAAAACATTTGCGTTGGTAAAAGCTGTTTGATTGTGGTGTAGATATGCCTGTTTGATGACGGAAATCCCAGAATATTTGTTCGGCATGTTTCTTAGCATACACCTTCCGGACCCCATTTTCGAGCATGCACACAATCTCTCCGGGATCTTCACTTGCGGTGCAACCGAACAGAATAATAGAAGGATAACGTTCCCTAAGTTGTCTGGCAGATTCAATGCCGTCCATCACAGGCATATGAAGATCGAGAATACATAGCTGAGGAAGACACTCTAATTGACCCAGTCCATCTAAAAGATCTGCACCGTTAAGTGCTGAAAACACCAGATCAAACCCGCCAACCCGCTTCGCAAAAGCATCAATAAAAAAATGCTGAATTTCAGAATCGTCCGCTATGGCGAACCTTATTTTTGCTAAATTGCTAACTGGTCTATGTTCCATTTTTGAAGCGTATAATCTTAGTCTTTTCCAGACTAGTATTAATATTTTTACAATTGGTTACCAGCTTGTTTAAATGGAAAAAAGCACCACCAGGATGCTTTTTTTGAAATGAAACATTTTTGTTGAAAAAACCTGTTTTATTTAAAACAGAGGGTTTTAGCTTTTGTTTAGTTTAACTTTTTTTTATATTTGCGTATCAAACAGTAGTCTGGAAAAGACCAATTTTCTTACTAATTTGCTTGAAAATTAGCAACATATCTTTCCATGATCACCATCTCGTTTAATTTATTGGATAAACCCAACTCAAGCGTTGTGCTTTTGGAGCTACATAATTCCATCGGACAATTGCATCAGTTACAAACTCCCTTCCGTATTGCTAAAGAATTGTGGGACCAGCAGCAGCAGCGACCTCATAATATTTACCTGAAGCGCTGTAAAAAGCTTAATCATGGCCTGAACAGGTTACGCATTAAAATAGCCGGCTACCTGGAGTCGATATCCTGGAATTTCGATAAAATCTCCCTCAGAGTGCTTTCAAAGAACATCCGCGAAGCTGCGAAAACGGAAAATGCCAGATGCCCCGAAGAAAGCCTGTTGTGGCATATGGAAAACTATATCGCTGCCAGATCACACCTGATCTGTAAATCTACGCACAGGCGATATTTAGTCTTTTACAACCTGCTAGAGCGTTTTGAAGGCCACCTGATGCGGCACCTGATGATCAGTGAGGTTAACGGATCTTTTGTTAAGGAGTTTCTTAACTACTGCAAACGCGAGGCTTTTGCCACCAGTACAACATACCGTACCGTAAATTTTATTAAAACTGTACTTAATCACCTTGAAAAACGTGGAATACGCACCTTTGCATATGAACTGGAACTGCCAAAGGAGCGAAAGCAAAGGCCTTTTGTAACCCTTACCGAAGATGAACTCGTCAAAATCAAACGAATGGAACTGCCAAAAAACTTACAAGCGGCAAGAGACTGGCTGATCATCAGCTGCTATACGGGCCAAAGGGTATCGGATTTTATGGAGTTTAGCACTTCCAAAATACAGGACGTGGAGGGCATGGAATGTATATCTTTTGTACAAAAGAAGACGTTGCGCAATGTGATACTTCCTCTTCATCCAGCGGTACAGGTTATCAAGCTGAACAACAATGGTAACTTCCCGCAAAAGATTTCCCCTGAAAAATATAACCAGCAGATCAAAGAGATCGTTCGTCAGGCGGGTTTCGATACACAGATCAGCATTGGTAAAAGAACAGGTTTCAGGGTTATTACGGGCATGATCCCTAAATGGAAAGCCGTTACCAGCCACATCGGCCGACGGAGCTTTGCAACTAATTTTTACGGCAAAATACCCACTTCTTTGTTAATGGAAGCAACCGGGCACAGTTCCGAACAGATGTTCCAACGCTATATCAACCGCATTGATACCGGGCGCATATCTTCACTACGACTATATTTCGAAGAAGCTTACAAAAATAAGTTTCAGGATTAGAGAAGGCTACCTTTTTCAATTGTTACTGATTGTCCTTAATCATGGAGATTGGATGAAATTCAATGTTTGAGGTAAAACAAAACCAGCAGGCGTAGGACTTTAAACTTCGTTCATTGCGGGCCTTGCGGCAAATTTATCGTTTAAAATTAATATGTTGTCGGCCCGGAAGCATCGGTCCATCTGTTTATTCGTTCCAAATTATCGCCCCGAAAAAGGTTCCGTTTTCTGCTCAAGCATCGCGATACAGATTTTGGTTTCTTATTCCACAAATCTTTTGAGCCAAATGTATTGATCAACCTCAGGTGATGCGTAGCTTCGGGCATTACAGGAAAATCCTTTCATGCTTAAATCAGATATTTTTAATCATACCTACCAGCTCCAGTTTTTCGCCATCCAATAGCGGCTCAACAATCTGCTCCATTTCTTTAAAGCCCATTGCTTTATAAAGCGGTACACCTGGTAGTGTGGCTCCGAGTGTCAGACTGGAAAATCCGTGTTTTTTAGCTTCGTTCTCGCAAAGTTCTATGATTTTACGGCCAATTCCTCTTCTTGCATAATCCGGGTGAACAAAAAAAGCCCTGATTCTGGCAGGCTCCTTTGTAGGATCGAGCAAAGTATCGTGCAGTTCTTTGTGCTGATCGCCCCCATACAAAGTTTTTCGCCTGCTCCAGCCACCGCAGCCGGCAATAGTTCCATCTAACTCAACAACATAATAGCTTCCATCGTCAATCAGTTGGGTATCTATCCCAAAGATATATTTAAGGGCGCTGTCAATCTGGCTTGTGGTGTAATAATCTTTGCTCAAACCCCGCACGGAATTGTCTAAAAGTTTTTTCAGTTCCGGAATGTCTTGAAATGTGGCTGGCCGTATGGTCATCTGTTCAAGTATTTTTAGTCTTTGATAATGTCCTGTTCACTTTTCTGGCCCACAGATTTTTGATCAAGAATTTCGATTATCGAATTCATATGCAGGGCAAGTTGTTTGCGCTCTGTGGCTGATAAATTTTTCAACAATGCATCAAGTTGTTGGTCTGCCAGTTCGTTTAAAGCATTTAAATCCCTCATTCCTTTATCAGTTAAACATATCCGACTTGCCCTGGAGTCTTTTTCTGATTTCGATTTAATGATCAGTTTATTTTTTTCAAACTTGTTTAATACCCGGCTTAAATAACTCTTATCAATTCGCATGGCATCAATAATTTCTGAGGCATTTTTTTTACCCAGCGATATTTCAAATAATATCCTTGCCTCCGTTAAGCTATATTGCGTTTCAAGATAGTCCTTATCCAACACTCCTATCAGATTGGTGTAGTAACGGTTAAAGGCACGCATACTGCTTATTATTGTTGATTTATCCACTCCTTTAATATATGATTGTAAAAGCTTGATGCTAACCTAATAAAATAGTTGACTAAGTCAACTATTTTCGGGAAAAATATTGAAGGTTTTAATAAAATTGAAAATACAATTCCATTGGTTGCTGTGCCAGTAAAGTTTGGGCAGTAAAAATCTCTATCCCTATTGCTAACCACATTTTTATTGGCAACCTGCTTTCCATATTTAATGAGGAAGTTTATCTCTGAAATGTCCGTAAACCCAGGTGCCTGCAATCGCACTTAAAAGTGTAACGCTAATAACAGTTGCACCAGCTCCGATTTGTGCAAACAACGGACCCGGACAGGCTCCTGTAATGGCCCAGCCGAAGCCAAAAATCAAACCCCCATAAATCTGACCTTTATTGAATGTTTTGGGCGCAATGGTAATTGGTTCGCCGGAAATGGTTCTGATATTGAACTTCTTGATCAGCCAGATGGAAACCATGCCTACTAGAATGGCGCTACCAATTATTCCGTACATGTGAAACGACTGTAGCCGAAACATTTCCTGTATTCGAAACCAGCTAACCACTTCTGATTTTACGAATATGATGCCGAAGAAAATCCCGATAATCAGGTATTTTAAATTGTGACGCCAGTTTTGCTGCAAAGGACTCTTATTTACACATATTTTATCAGACTCAAAAGGTTTTAATTCCCTTTCGGTATTGCTACGATTTTGCATTTTTTTTACGGTTTTAGAGTGATAGAATAAGAGGTAAAATAAAATTAGCCATAATGAAACCGCCAACCATAAAACAGATGGTAGCAATCAATGATGGCAATTGTAGGTTGGATAAGCCCATAATGGCATGTCCGCTTGTACAACCACCCGCGTACCTTGTTCCAAAACCAACCAAAAAACCGCCAATTATCATGAATATAAAACCTTTCAGGGTAAGCAGCGAGTGCCAGTTAAAGATATCTTCAGGTACCAGATTATTGTAGTGTGTTATGCCGTAACCTGTAAGTTCGGTAGCCAGTTTCGGATTGACTTCAACAGGATTAGGATTACCCAAAAGGTTAACAGCTATTGCTCCGCCCAGAAAAATACCGAAAACAAAAAATAAATTCCACATTTCTTTTTTCCAATCGTATTTGAAAAAGGGAATATTGGACGGTATACACATCGCACAAAGGTGCCGTAGTGATGAACTGATGCCGAATGATTTATTTCCGACAATCAACAATGCAGGAACGGTTAAACCAATTAACGGACCCGCTACATACCATGCCCAGGGATGTTTTATAAATTCTATCATTTTTTAAATTATTAATTATTAACCTGAATTCGGTAATTATTTGTTAAAAATAGTGCTTTAAAGCGATTGATTTCGATCTAGTCGTTATGCTGATCCGATTGCTATCGGATCAGCATAACGACTCTGAATTAAAAATATTTTACAGTGGCCATTTAAAGCTGAATTATTAATCGGATTCAGAGGCAATTGTTTTACCTTCAGAAGCCAGCCAGGCATTCATACCTCCCGAAAAATTCTTCACATTTTTGAAACCATTTCCTGCGAGTATAGAATAAGCTATTGCCGAACGGTCTCCCCCCTGACAGTGAATAATTACTTGTTTATCTTTACTGATTTGATCCAGATGATCGGGAAGGGTTCCCACAAAAACATGATTCGCCCCTTCAATATGGCCGGCCTCATATTCGCTCACACCCCGTACATCTATAATCTGAACATCTTCATTGTTGATGTATGTTTTAAACTCGTTAATGGAGATCACATCAGCAGCCTGCAGCGCAATCCCCAAATCGTCCACATCCGAAATGTAACCGTGAACGTTATCCAGACCAATACGCATTAATTTTCGGGTCAGGTCTTCTATTTGGTAATCATCACAAACCAATACAAACTGTTCCTGATAATTAAGCAGCCAACCCGCCCACGTTGAAAAAGAATTATTGCCCTGAATGTTCAGGCTGCCCGGAATAAAACCTTTGGCAAAATTTATCTTATCTCTTGCATCTATAACTTTCAATCCGTTGCGATAAGCTTTTAAGAACGCTGAACCGGATAGTTTCTGATGTTTGGGTACTTCTATCAATAATGGACGATTAACCTTATTCAAATGTTTCATCATCGCAAAATATTTAGGCGGTTCTGGCTGGCCTGCTAACAGAAGATCTGTAAATGCTTTTTCGTCATCATCATGTTGAAATGCCCAGTTGCGGATTTTCTCGTAACCTACGGTTGAACTGTGTACTGCGCCCAAAGCCTTTCCGCATGCCGAACCTGCTCCATGAGCGGACCAAACCTGTAGATATTCGGGCAATGCAGCAAACTTTTTCAACGACTGGAACATTTGTTTAGCGCCTGCTTCTTTTGTGCCGATCAGCCCTGCTGCTTTTTCCAGCAAATCAGGACGGCCAATATCGCCTACAAATACAAAATCACCTGTAAATACCATCACCGGTTTGTCGGTTGCCGGATGGTCAGTCAGCAAAAAACTAATGCTTTCGGGGGTATGGCCGGGCGTATGCAAAACCGCTAAAGTCAGATTCCCTACCCTGATCAGATCGCCATCTTTGAGCCCGATATGCGGAAACTGGTACTGCCAGTCCTCTCCTCCCTCATCAGAAAGATACATGCCTGCCCCTGTAACGGCACTCAGTTCTCTTGAGCCACAAAGAAAATCTGCGTGTATGTGGGTTTCGGCGATATGTGTAATACGAAGATTATTCTGGCTGGCAATTTCCAGGTACACATCTATATCTCTTTTAGCATCTATCACGATGGCTTCGCCCGTAGCCTGACAGCCTATTACATAACTGCCTTGCGCTAAACTTTTATCAAATACGTGTTGAAAAAACATAATACTTATTTTTAATGATTAATTATTTTGTTACCTAATGATCTGATTGACCTTTTATTGAGCTACCCATTATTTTAACCATGTTTCTTTGATGATGATATAAATGCCCATTACCAGCACAAACCAACCGAAAGCGGGTTTGAGCTTTTTACCTTCAATTTTTGCAGATAGAAAACTGCCGATCAGAATACCGGCAATGGCGATAAAAGTTATGGTTAACAAGAAATGCCAATGAACAGCGGTGTGGGCAAGTGAAAATACAAAACCTACCAAAGAATTTGTGGAAATGATCAGGAGTGACGTTCCAACAGCTGCTTTCATAGGAAGTTTCAGCAAATTAGCCAATACAGGAATAATTAAAAAGCCACCACCTGCACCGATAAAACCTGTAATTATACCTACAAGAATACCTATTGAAAAAACTAAAGGATAGTTAAACTTCTGTTTCTGCAGTGTATCCTCACCTGCTTGTCGGCCTTTTTTAATCATGCTGTATGAAGCGACAACCATCAGTACGGCAAAAATCAACATCAAAAAAATACTTTTGGTGAGGGTAAAACTTCCGGCACTAAAAATTTGGGCGGGAATAACCGGCATGATATAGGCTCGTGTAAGAAAAACAGAAATGATAGATGGAACACCAAACACGGCTGCCATTTTTATATTGACCAACCCCTTTTTAAAATAGGAAAAGGAGCCCATTACACTTGTTGTGCCTACAATGAAAAGTGAATAAGTGGTTGCCAGAGCAGCATCAACACCAAACAAATAAACTAAAACAGGAACGGTAAGAATACTTCCGCCGCCCCCGATTAAACCTAAGGAGATACCGATGAAAATTGAAGCGATGTAACCTGCTATATACATTGTTTTGGGGATTGATACAGCAAAGTTGCACCAACTCAAAAACAAATACAGCTACTTTAGTTACATAAGGGATATTTTATTCCTCCCCAGCTGAACAATCCCATCTTCTTCCAGTTGTTTCAATAGTCTGGAAACCACCACACGGGCCGTACCCAGTTCATTGGCTAATTGTTCATGGGTAATCTGAATGGTTTTAGATGATGTAAGCTCAGCTTTCTTTTTAAGCAAATTCAATAAACGTTCATCTACTTTTTTAAAGGAGATGGCATTCACAATTTCCAATAGTTCTTCAAAACGTTTGTGATATAAACGAAAGATGTAATCCAGCCATTGTGGATATTCTTTGATGAAGAGCGAAACTTTGTCGATCGGCAAAAAAAGAATTTCCGCGTATTCTTCTACCTCTGCCTTCACTTTGCTGGTTTCGTTGTGCAAGCCACCCAAAAAGGACATAATGCAGCTTTCGCCCGCTTTGATGTAATACAATAAAAGTTCCCGGCCATCTTCTTCTGTTCTGATTACTTTCATTGTCCCTTTGGTCACAATCGGAATAGAACGGATATGGGCATTATCATTTACAATAATGCTGCCGGCCTGATAGGTTTTGAGTATGCTATGCTGATATAGTTTTTCAACAAGTTCGGGCGAAGACTTAAATTCTGTTATTTGTTCCAGACCATCCATTTTGTAAAACTACGATTTTGGTTCGTAGCGGCATTGTCATATTGTAACTAGCAAATTAATTATTGCATAATCCCAATTTACACATATCCAATATCATTTTTTATGCTGCAGGCAGATTTTTATTCAACATTTATAGCTCAATTATAAACATCCGTTACATTTCCGGCTCCTTAATTCAGTTAAATTAGTTCTGGTGGTAAACACCACATAACCAAATATTTAAATTACACATCACCATGAAAAAAAATCTATTTAAAGTAGCTATTGCAATGCTATTGCTGGCTGGCTGTGCTAAAAACCAGACCGAGCCTGAATTCAGTTCTGAAATGATTGCCAAGAAAGCACAAACGGCCAATGCTGATCTTTTAGCAACTGCAACAATTGACGCGGGTACGATACAACAAACGATCAAGGGTTTTGGCGGAGCAAATATTGTGGCCTGGACCGGCGACCTGACGAGCGCCCAAAGAAATACCGCATTCTCGCCTGCAAGTGGCATCGGACTCAGCATAGTCCGGGTTCGGGTTCCTAATTCCAGTTCAGAATTTGCTGCTGAAAAAGCAACCATAGATGCCTGCAAGTCGTTCGGTGGCTCAGCAATTGCCTCCGCCTGGTCAGCGCCTGCATCGATGAAGACCAATGGGAGTATTGTAGGTGGCAAAATAAAAACCACATCTTACGCAAATTATGCTGCACATTTAAGTGCATTTAATACGGCTGTAGGCGGGCTTGCGGCCATTAGTCCTACAAATGAACCAGATTACAAAGTTAATTATGAATCTATGGAACTTACTGCTTCGGAAGTAGCAGACTTTGTTGCTGCTCAGGGAAGCAATTGTGGTGCTACGATTATGGCGCCTGAACCTTTCCAGATGAACCAAACCTACATCAACACTTACCTTAGCAATGCCACAGCGAAATCTAAAACAAGCTTCGTTTGCGGACATATATATGGTAAGACCCCTTATAACCTGGGCAACATTGGCAAACCGGTATGGATGACAGAACACTATACTAACTCCAGTATCAGTGGAGATGACTGGTCAAATGCCATGACCGCTGCCAAGGAAATACACGACTGTATGAATTCGGGATGGAGTGCCTATGTTTGGTGGTACATCAGAAGAAGTTACGGCCCAATCAGTGAAAGCGGGAATATTCAAAAAGTTGGTTACGTTATGGCTCAATACGCCAGATATGTACGCCCGGGTTTTAATAAAATAGCCTGTTCAGAAAATCCTTCAACAGGTGTATATGTTACTGCATATAAAAGCGGAACAAAATTAGTTGTTGTGATCATCAACCAAAATGCAGCGACCACTTATCAAAGCTTTAATTTCAGTGGCATAACCGTTTCTGGTTTCAACCGGTATTTTACAACCAGTTCAGCTAACCTTAGTACAAACAGTTTCGCTGTAACCGGTAGTAGTTTTGGAATTAATCTCGCTCCTTCCAGTGTAACGACATTAGTTTCTTACTAACACTTATACAAAAAAGCCTGTCTCAAAATAACAAATCATTTCTGAGGCAGGCTCTTGCTGTTTTGCATATCTTTTTAAACACAGCGAAATACGGTCCTTTTCATCGCAATTATTTGTTTTAAGTATCAATAACTGCCGAATTTCCCTGCTTTACAATGGCCAGTTTTTTGAAGGATGTCAATTAAATTTCCTCTTTTAAAATTGATCATATATACAGATTGTGTATATAGGAATCAGTTATCGCTTAAGTTAATGTAGTTTAAAGCCACAAGCATTCCCACAAAATCAGTTGTATCTTCATTATTTAACCGGGTACCACAACCCTCCAAAAACGAAAATCGATCCTGCAAACTGGTTACAGGATCGATTTTGCTATGTAGCTTATGAAAAAGCAACCCAGACAATTTCTATTTATCCCAAAATATGCGTGTGTCCATATTATCTGGTCCGCCATTGTCTGCAACGGCTGCCTGGTAATTGGTTAAGTTGGCAGAAAGCTCAAGCGTTGGGTAAACAAAACGGCGGACAAAACCTCCGGTTATGCTTTGCCCCGGGATGGTATTGGGTGATAAGGCCGGAAAACCACTTCTCCTGAAGTTGGCAAATGCTTCGGCCCCATTGCCCCATGAAGCTATCCAATATTGCGTATTGATGAGGTTGAGTGCATTTGCCTGATTATAAGCATTAATGGGATGATTAATAAATGCATTTTGCGTAGCCAGGGGGATAATTGCCGCCGGGTTGTAGGTTGTCCATTGGTCCATTGCACCCCGTATGCCATTGGCATAATACACATCGGCTGTACTGCCACCGGTTATCCAGCCTCTGAAAGCAGCCTCTGCCAAAAGGAATTGCGTTTGCGCGTAGGTAATAAAAAATTGCGGAGCAGTTAAACTACCAAAAATACTATAATTAACCTGCGAATAATTAAAGCCCGATCCGTTGGCACCTCTAAATCCAGGCGCGGTTGGTAAAGTTGCACTGCTATATCCTATCGGCAATCCGAACTGGTTTGCCGATGTGGTATCCGGCACGGTGGTAGGCGCAGCCAATGGATTTGCATATTTACCGGCTATAAACTTCAATCTTGGATCACCACTGTTTTTTAGCTGATCTACAAATGGAGCCGCCAAATAATAGGTATTCGCTATCGCAGTAATGCTCTGGCTTACCGGATTTACATAAGTGGTATTGTATTTCAGATAACAGTTGTCGGCATTTGAGGTCATTACACCACCCGCTACCGCGGCCTGTACAATCGTTTGCGCTTTTCCCGGATCTATTTTACTATACCGCATGCCCAGGCGAAGTAACAAAGAGTAACCCAATTTTTTCCATTGGGCGATGTTCCCACCATAAAATACATCAGCCTTAACAATATCCTTTGCAGGGTCGAGTGCTGCAGTTGCCTCCGTAACTTCCTTAATCAGATCAGTATAAATCGCTGCCTGATTATCGTATTTAGGGGTAAGCACATTTGATAAATAGGCTTGTCCGGCTTCGCTATAAGGTACATTTCCGTAGGTATCTACCAACATCATAAATTGATACGCTTTCCAGATCCTCGCTTCGTTATATAAATTTGTTCTTGCGGCATTTCCTTTAAGCTGGCTCAATATCTGAACAAGTAATTGAACAGGGCCTGAAGAACTTGTTGCGCCCGTATTTGTACCGGTGTATTCTGCATTCCATTTTTGCACCGTATAGGTTTGGTTTACCTGGTTAAAATTAAATGCTGAGGTGATTCCTGAAAACGGATTTACAAATTGCTGCACAATGGTTGGTTCAGTTTCCAGAGTGGCCCCATGTGTTCCGAATTGTGCGCTTGTAAATAAAAATGATGCGTCGAGTTCTGTTGGATTATTTGGATTGATATTCAGTTTATCAAAGCCTTTGTTGCAACCGGAAATTATCGAAACAACGGTGATGATGGCTATAATTCTAATTAAATTTTTCATGTTTTATATAGGATTAGAATTTTATATTGAGGTTAAATCCGTAAGTACGTGTTGTAGGTAGCGATGCCTGCTCATAGCCGGTGAGGTTATCACCGCTGGAGGCTATCGCTTCCGGATCTATGTTTGGGGTATATTTTTTAATGATCAGTACATTATGGCATACCGCAGAAAGCACCATACTTTTTACGTATTTTTTATTGATAAATCTGGATAAGTCATACCCTAAAGAAAGGTTTCTTAACTTCACAAAGCTCGAGCTGTAAATAAATGGATCTAAGATATTTGTTGAACGATAACTGGCATAAAAATCTTCTGCATTTACAGCGGTGGTATTAGGTAACCCATCAGTGGCATTTACACCTGGAAAAATTACCCCACCAACCCGGCCGGGTAAAGACTCTTTTGATAAACCTTCTCTTAGTAAATTTAAACTGGTACTGGAAAGCAGTTTACCTCCCGCTTTATAATCGATATGGGCAATAAAGGTAAAACCTTTGTAGTTCAACGTATTTAGCCATCCGCCGGTTGCTTTGGGCAGGCCGCTACCAAAATTAACCGGTGTAGCGCTTGCTATGGGTTTGCCTCCTGATAACAGGATATTTCCTGCGGCATCCCGTTTGTAAGTTGCGCCCCTGATCTGGTTGAGCGGCAAACCGACTACATCTACAATAGAGCCAAAAAATTCGGGGCTGCCCACCACCAGCTGAGACTGGTTATTCGCTAATGATAATACCTTTGAAGAATTGAAAGCAGAGTTAAAAGCCGTTTTCCAGGTAAATTTGTTGTTTTGTACCGGTATTAATTCCAGGTTAAATTCTAATCCCCTGTTTTCAAGCCCACCTAAGTTAACCAGCGTGGAGCTGTATCCGCTCGCTGCAGAAAGGCTGATCGGAACCGCCTGGTTCGTTGTTTTTTTATCATAGGCAGCTACATCCAGGTTCACCCTGTTATTGAATAGGTGTAACTCGAGGCCTATTTCTTTTTCATTTACGCCAAAGGGTTTAATCTGGGTGTTGGGCGAGGCGGTACCGTTTATGCTTCCTAACGGAAGCCCGTTAAACGAATTTTGAGCAAGGGCAAATGTTAAGGCATTGTAGGGACCAACACCCTGGGCACTTCCTGTTTCTGCTACTGCAACCCTCAACTTTCCAAAATTTAACCATTTCGCATTGGGAAGCAATTCCGAAAAAACGAAACTTCCGCTAATGGAAGGATAGAAATAATGATCGATATCTCTGGAGAGTACTGAATACCAGTCAGTACGGCCGGTAACATTTAAGTAGAATAAATCTTTGTATGAAAATTCTGCAGTACCATACAATGAATTAACGGTCTGCTTAGACAAATTATAGCTTGAATTTGCCGTAACACCGTTTCCAATGGTGTATAAACCCCTGATGTAAAAGTTGGTTACCGACTCGTTAAAGGTAGAAGTAATTAACGGAAAGTTATTACCACCCACTGTGGCATTAAATGAAAAGTCTTTCCACTTGTGTCCGCCACCCAGCAAGAAGTCGAAGTTATTCTGGCGTGTATTGGTTGTACTTATTCCATAGCTCCCGTTATACAATCCTGCAGGTGCAGCCGATACCGCCAGGGTACCCGTAGGTGTGTTTGATTCATAGGTGGTTTGCAAAAGGTCGGTATTTGCCCTGCCCTGCAAATACAGCCAATCGAAAAACTGGTAGCGCACCACAGCCGTACCCAACAAATGATCTTTCGTTTGTCTCTGAAATTGGTTAGCCAAAATCCAGTATGGGTTGGTAATGGTAGCAAACCTCGAAGTAGGTGTTTCGTTTCCGTTGGCATCTATTGCGCCTGCCTTGAGTACATCAAAAGATATGGAGTTGGCCAACCTGTAAATTGATGTAGGAATTGAATTGCCCTGCACGCCTACAAGTGGCGGATTGTTATTAAACTGGTGATCGTAGTTCACATAAAACTGTGCAGATAATTTATCGGTAAGTTTATAATTGATGCCTACGTTAAAAATCTTTTTGTGGAAATCGTTGTTTGGCACAATCCCCTGGGCATCCTGATTAGAAAGGGAAACCCGGAAACTTCCTTTATCATTACCACCGGAAATGGCAACGGTATTGCTCCATGATGGCGCAAGCCTAAAAAAGGCCTTTATCCGGTCTTTAACCGGTGCATACGGACGCTGAACGCCATCGAACTGATAGGTAGGAACATTATCAAATGGCACACCAAAGCTCCAGGCACCAGAACTTTGCGCAGTACCCTGTGATGATGGCCGAATATTGTTCTCTCCCTGCCCGTATTCATATTGGAAATCTGTAAAATCCAGTGCCTGGTTTACTGTAAAATTTGAATTGAACTCGATTCCGATCCCGGTATTTTTAGATCCTGCTTTTGTGGTAATAATGATCGCTCCGTTAACCGCACGCGAACCGTATAAAGCCGCAGCAGTAGATCCTTTCAGCACAGTCATCGATTCGATATCATCCTGATTGATGCCTTGCAGGTTATCTCCCTGATCTACATTTTGTGTGTAACCATTACTGCTGCTGGCACCCTGCGACATTGGCAAGCCATTGATTACGATGAGCGGCGAATTATCTGCAGTAAAGGAAGATTGTCCACGCAAACGGATCTTGGTGCTTCCGCCCGGCCCGGCGGCAGGTGGCGATACGTCCAATCCGGCCACCCGGCCTTCAAGCGCATTGGCCAGGTTAGTTGTACGGTTGGTTTGTAACGCCTGTACATCAGCTTTCTGGGCAGAATAACCTAAGCTTTTGGCTTCCCGTTTGATGCCGAGTGCGGTTACCACAACCTCATTCAAGGCATTTGTAATCGCTACCAGAGATACATTAATTACAGTTTTTGCATTTACCGATATTTCTACGGGCTTATAACCAACAGATGTGAACACCAATACCGCATTGTTATTGGCCACATTTATGGCATAGCCGCCGGATGAATTGGTTACAACAGCGTTCCTTGTTCCCTTTTCAGCCACGCTTACGCCGGGTAAAGCCACACCCTGTTCATCGGTAACTTTACCTGTAATTCCTATAAAGGCAATTTTTAACTTTTTACCTGTTACCGTTTTACTAAAAACTGCAGTGCCTGGCCCAACGGCAGATGCAAATGTGGGCTCGAACAGTAGGAATAACATAAATACCGTGCAGGTAAATACCAGTGGAAGTAATTTTTTTTTCATCGTTATAGTTTGGTTAGAATTGGTTTTTTAATAAACCGCTTAAATCTCTGCTGAAGACGCGCTGTAATCAGTTCAAAACATAAGCAGTTTGAGCAGCAAGGTGCCGCGGTTGGGATTTTAAGTAAGTTTATCTCATATCAGAATATTGGTTAGTTGGTTTAGTCGCTGTTCTAACCGTTTAAGGCTAACGTGCCTGGTCAAATGCCTGACTTAAAGTAAACAGGCAAGAATAGAGACATTGCTTTGCTTTATATTTGGTTTGAAACAGTTATGTTACTGAAGCAAATAAAGACAACTTAAATGAAAAGCAATTTCAGTATTACAGCAAAAAATTGTAACATATTAACATAGATCGGTTTTTCTGAATTTTTTGGCGCCTCATCAAAACCAAATAAAAACAATTGTAAATCAATAACTTGCACTAAAAAGACAATATAAAATCAATTCATCGAGGCAATAGTAAAACCCGGCGTTGTTAATATAACCAACTAACAATAGCAAATAGATATGCATTTATATCGTACATATTTTTTAATTTCATGTTATTACCTGAACCCGATGATTATTTAATGAAAACGGTTTTATAAACACCTTTGTACAGACCAATTCGTCATGCTGTCCGGAAGGTTCGGAATCAGCATCTTACTGGCAGGAAAGCCCCTGAAATAAATCCGACAGCTACCGGATCAGGTGACGACCGCTTTAGATCAGAAAGCTGATTTAAGTGGCCAAAAGGTCATATTAATCATCGAACTCAGGTTTATAATTAACCAAACATAAACATGAAGGCTACTTTAAAAAAGACTACTCCAAACCCGGAGCATTCTTTTAATATTCACAAGGATATCGGACATGCAATATTAAGCGCCTGGCATTATCATCCCGAGTGCGAATTACTAGTGGTTAAAAGAAGCTATGGCACCTGCCTGATTGGCGACTACGTGGGTCCTTTTAAAAGTGGCGACGTATTTTTATTTGGCTCAAACCTGCCACATACTTTCCGTTGCGAACAGGAATACATCGAAAACGATACCGAAAAAGTTGGAGAAACCATCGTGGTTCTTTTTCAGAACAATACCTGGGGAGATAAATTTTTGAATCTTCCTGAAATCAGTCCGATTGTTAAACTGTTAAATACCAGCAAGCTGGGTTTGCGTTTAAAAGGGGTAACTAAACGAAAAGTTGGTAAAATAGCGGAAGAGATGCTTAACGAATCGCCAGCCCGTAAATTGATCAGTTTGTTATCTGCTTTAGAAATCATAGCGGCTACGAAAGAATATGAAATTATATCATCAAACGGTTTTAACCTGGAAGTAAACAGCATCGACCAGAGCCGCATCAATACCATTTTCGAATACACTTTTAATAACTACCACCAAAAAGTGGCATTAGAAGAGGTAGCTGCCCTGATTAATATGGGAAAACACTCTTTTTGCAGGTACTTTAAATCCAAGACCAAAAAAACATATATCCAGTTTTTAATGGAAGTGAGAATTGGAAATGCCTGCAGACTGCTGGTAGAAGAGGAATTTAACATGACTGAGGTTGGCTATGCCTGTGGTTACAACAATATCTCCCACTTTTATCATCAGTTTAAAGCACTAACGAAAAAAAATCCGATGGATTACCGGTCCAATTATCTTAAAACGGAAGAGAAGAAATTTGCCGAGTAGCTTCAGTTAGATTTTAATCCTTCAAAAGCCTACTAAAGATATTTTTAACTAATAGCCTTCACCCTGGGGACAATTTATTTTATAAATAAATATTAGTGACGTTTTTTTCCTCCGCGCAGTCTTGCCTCAGCTCACCGCCGCCGAAGGGCTCTTACTTTTTGGCATCAAAAAGTAACAAAAAATGCCGGCTGAAAATTTTTCTTTCAAAGTCAGTGGTAAGGCTTGGTCAGTGGAACCCGAAAAATTTGTTAGGCCGGATTTAAGTAGAACGGAGATACATTGCCAGGGCCTTGCTAGATGGAAATGCATAATGCCCCAATACACTAATAAATAATTAATTATAAAATAACTTCAATGGTAGAGGTCAGTTTTTTAGTAAAAAACATTGGATCACTGATGACAGATATGGATGGATCGTCCTTTCGACCGCAGCGGAGAAATCTTTTTACATAGTTCAAAGATTGCTGCACGCCTACACATATCCTCTTTTCCAATACGCAATGTCGAAATTAAGGCCCAAAACTCACGTTAATTAATAACGATCAGATTCACCCAATCAGCTCACGCCAACCCGTAACTTTACTATCGCAGCATTTTATTGTATTATATTAACATTATGCTGCAAATGTGTTTTAAAAGCACTTATTTGCTTCAGTATTTACCGCCTGGATACGTAAATTAGTTTCAAATCTAATTTACTATCCAACAACTAAACCAAATAATTATTATGAGAATCTATAATACCTCGAGCGGGATTATCATCAACCAACATAACCAATATTTCTTAAGCAAAGAAAACAACTGGGACACATTTGTGAACAGGAGCGATCTCTTTACCGCAATAAGTAGCGAGTTGCAATACCTTGAGCCTGACGAAGATTTACAAGCACTCACCCATACTGCTATTTTAACCCCCATCGGTAACCAGGAAGTATGGGCATCTGGCGTAACTTATTTCCGGAGCCGGGAAGCCAGGATAGAAGAATCAAAAGATGCAAAGGGCGGCGATTTTTATGCCAGGGTATATGATGCAGACCGGCCCGAACTTTTTTTTAAATCACCAGCTTACCGTACGGTGGGTACCGGAGAGAATATACGCATCCGGGCAGATTCTAAATGGAATGTGCCTGAACCCGAACTGACCTTATTTATTTGCTCAGCAGGCACTATAGAAGGTTATACCATCGGTAATGATGTATCGTCAAGAGATATTGAGGGCGAAAATCCGCTTTATTTGCCACAGGCAAAATCATACAATGGCGCTGCCGCTTTAGGTCCCTGCCTTTTGGTGGCAGAGAAACCCATAGATCCGGATACCCGTATCAGCATCGAAATCACCAGAGCTGCTGCTGTTATTTTTAAGGAAGAAATCTCCATTAACCAGATGAAACGTAAGCATACCGAATTGGTAGATTACCTGTTTCGGGAACTGGATTTCCCTCATGGAACGTATTTGATGACCGGTACAGGCATTATCCCCGCCGATGATTTCACTTTACAAAGCGGAGATACGGTAAAAATAACCATTGCGGAGATTGGTTCGCTGATCAATGTGGTTGCCTGATTAAAACGGGCAAACAAACGGCAGGCTGCCAGCCATTGCCAGCGCACATAAAACGATTAGTTTAACACGTGTCTGACAGCCAAAACCTGAATAAGAAGATAAAATAACGCACATAGTATAATCTGGATATGAAACCATATAGAAGTTCAACCTGGTTTGGAAAAAAAGATAAAATGGGCCTCATCTACCGCAGCTGGATGAAAAACCAGGGCATGCCCGAAGACATGTTTGACGGCAGGCCGGTAATAGGGATCTGTAACACCTGGTCTGAACTGACGCCCTGCAATGCCCACCTTCGCGATATTGCAGACAGTGTTCGTCGCGGGGTATTAGAGTCTGGAGGCTTTCCGTTGGAATTCCCGATCATGTCATTAGGTGAAACGCTTTTAAAACCCACTGCCATGTTGTTCCGCAACCTCGCCAGTATGGATGCCGAAGAATCCATCAGAGGCAACCCTATTGACGGTGTGGTATTATTAACGGGCTGCGACAAAACCACCCCTTCTACCCTAATGGGTGCAGCGAGTGTAGATTTACCGACCATTGTAGTGCCAGGCGGGCCGATGTTGAACGGAAAATACCATGGCCAGGACATTGGCTCCGGAACCAGTGTATGGAAGCTGACAGAGGAACTAAAAAGAGGCGAAATTACTTATGATGAATATGCAGAAGTAGAAAGCTGCATGTCGCGCAGTCCGGGCCATTGTATGACGATGGGAACCGCTTCCACTATGGCCTGCATGGTAGAAGCCCTGGGTATGAGCCTCTCTGGCGGTGCCTCTATCCCTGCGGTTGATTCCCGGCGCAAACGGCTTGCTCAGCTATCAGGCAGGAGAATAGTTGAAATGGTTAAAGAAGACTTGAAAATTTCTAAAATACTCACACGCGACGCTTTTGAAAACGCCATTAAGGTAAATGCTGCCGTGGGCGGTTCCTCCAACTTTATTATCCACCTCACCGCTATTGCGGGGCGTATGGGTGTACCGCTCAACTTAGATGATTTTGATGATATTGGCAGCAAAATGCCCCTTCTTGTTAATCTGATGCCCTCAGGTAAATTTTTGATGGAAGATTTTTACTATGCCGGTGGTATACCTGCTGTTTTAAAACAAATGCAATCGGTGCTAAAAATGGATACCCTGACGGTAAGTGGGAAAACGCACGCAGAAAATATTGGTAACGGAGGCATCAATTACAATAAGGAAGTGATTTATGAATTTGAGCAGCCCATTATTCCCGAAGCCGGAATCACCGTATTAAAAGGTAATTTAGCTATTAATGGAGCCGTGATCAAGCCATCTGCAGCAACGCCTGCATTAATGCAGCACCGGGGCCGGGCCGTTGTATTTAAAGATATTGAAGATTACCATGCCAGAATAGATGACCCTGACCTGGATATCGACGAAACCTGTGTAATGGTTTTACAAACGGTTGGTCCGGTTGGTTATCCGGGTATGCCCGAAGTGGGTAACATGACCTTACCAAAAAAGTTACTTGATAGGGGCATAACCGATATGGTCAGGATCTCTGACGGCAGAATGAGTGGCACCGCTTATGGCACAGTTGTACTGCACGTATCGCCAGAGTCGGCCATTGGCGGCAATTTAGCCTTGGTAGAAAACGGAGACATGATAGAACTGGATGTAGCCAACAAACGGATCCACCTTGAAGTGAGTGACGAAGAATTGGCCATCAGGCGAAGTAATTGGGTACAGCCTCCTCCCCTAGCCGCACGTGGTTATGCAAACTTATACATTAAACATGTGCAACAGGCCGATAAAGGCGCCGATCTGGATTTTTTAGTAGGCGGGTCAGGATCAACCGTAACCAGAGATTCCCACTAACGCAACATGGATGTACTGATTCTTTTGGGCTGTATCGTAATGCTGGTACTCTTAATTGCCTGGGCAAAGGTGAATACTTTCCTCGCATTTTTAATCGTATCGGTAACGGCCGCTTTACTATTAGGTATGCCCGCCACACGTATCCCGCAAACGGTTAATAAAGGATTGGGCGATACCTTAGGGTCTTTGTCCGTCATCATTGTTTTGGGGGCCATGCTTGGCAAACTCGTTGCCTTTAGTGGTGCCGCGCAAAAAATAGCCACGGTATTAAAAAACACCTTCGGCTATAGATACATCACCTGGGCCATGTCTTTAACCGGTTTTATAGTAGGCATCCCCTTATTTTACAATGTTGGCTTTGTATTGCTCATACCCATTATTTTTTCAGTAGCCTATAACTATAGGTTACCACTGGTGTATGTGGGCTTACCCATGCTGGCCTCGCTATCTGTAATGCATGGTTTTTTACCACCGCATCCGTCGCCCATGGCTTTGGTAAGCCAGTTTCATGCAGATCTGGTGAAGACCTTTATTTATGGTTTAATCGTGGCTGTACCGGCTATCATAATTGCAGGCCCTGTTTTTGCAAAAGCATTAATCAAAATGCAATCTAAACCAACGGTTACGCTACAGGCCAATGATTTACCCAATCATGAATTGCCTGGGATTACCAATAGTGTAATCTCCGCATTGTTACCGGTACTGATCATTTTAGGCACCACCCTGATCGCCAGGCTATGTAGTGACCATATCGCTATGGTGAATGTTGCCAGGTTTATCGGCGATCCAACCATTGCCATGATATTAACCATTTGCATTGCCACTTACACCCTTGGGATGAGGTTAGGCAAAAAGCTAACCGACATTATGACCATCTATGTTGAGGCGGCAAAAGATATCGCCATGATCCTCTTCATCATCGGTAGCGCAGGTATTTTAAAACAGGTATTTGTAGAAACCGGCGTAAGCCACAGCCTTGCCGCCATTTTGCAAGGCTTAACGCTGCCGCCTTTGTTACTGGCCTGGTTAATTACCGCGGTGTTGAGGCTTTGCCTGGGTTCGGCTACCGTAGCTGGCCTCACCGCTGCCGGCATCGTTTTTCCGCTGATTGGGCCGCATGGTGCCGACCCCAATTTAATGGTACTCGCCGTCGGCTCAGGCAGCCTGTTTTGTTCTCACGTAAACGACTCCTCTTTTTGGCTGTTTAAAGAGTATTTAGGATTATCAATTAAACAAACATTTTTATCCTGGTCGCTGATGGAAACGCTGGTCTCTGTTATTGGAATTATTGGGATATTGATATTGGATCAGTTAAAGTGAGAATTGAAGAGTTTTATTCGTTTTGATGGTTTTTGGTGTGATTCCGCTGGAAGGTGAACTTCGTTCAGTTTTTTCCGGTAACTAAAGACTATCTAGAAGAGTTTTAAAATAAGATTCACCGAATCGCTCCCCTTTTATCTGTATGATTTAGTTGCAATTGATATGATACTAACATAAGGAAATAGGTAAGTTACGCCAAGAAATCGAATAGTATTTTCATCTCAAATCTACTACCTTTGTGTAGATGAATCGTAATAGAGTGTATATAATGCTGACTCAACGCTACCACATCAAAACTTTCTCAATTTTAATGCCTGTCGTTCTGTAGAATTTCTTTAAAACACAAGCGAACACGCTATACAAATTTTAAAATGCTACGGAATAACGGAAGTTAATAATTTATAATGGAAACCATATATACCGCATATAGCAGCTTAATAGCAATCATTTCTACTACTTATACCAATGGCAAGGTAATAGCATTAAGGGCTGTAAATAACCAATTATTAACTACATATTGGCAAATAGGGCAACACATAGTAGAGTTTGAGCAGGGTGGTAAAGCTAAGGCCACCTATGGCAAGGCCTTATTAGAGAATTTATCAAAAGATCTAAATAAGCTTCATGGAAAAGGTTTTAGTCGTAGTAACCTTAATTATATGCGGTTGGTTTATTTGTGTTTTCCAATTTGTGAGGAGCTTCCTCACAAATTGACTTGGACACATCCTTGCGAACTAGTAAAAATAAACGATCCATTAGAACGTAGTTTTTACCAGCAACAAGCCGTATTAGAGAACTGGAGTACAACCGAGTTGATTCGTCAAAAAAACAGCTCATTATACCTTCGTTTGGCGTCATCAAAAGATAAAGAAGGCATTTTAAAACTAGCACATCAAGGGCAAATAGTAGCACAGCCAACCGATATCTTAAAAGATATTTATGTATTTGAATTTCTTAAAATAGCCGAGCCTTACCACTTATCTGAAACTGATTTAGAGCAACGATTAATTACTCATCTGCAAAGTTTTTTATTAGAACTAGGCAAAGGCTTTGCATTTATTGGTAGACAATATCGGATTACACTAGGTAACCGAAACCACTATGTAGACTTGGTTTTTTATCATCGTATATTAAAATGCTTTGTGTTAATAGACTTAAAAAGAGAAGAAGCCAATTACCAGGATGTAGGGCAAATGAATATGTATTTGGGCTATTTTGAAAATGAAGAAAATACCGAAAGTGATAACCCGCCTATAGGAATTGTTTTAGCCAAAGAAAAAGACGAATTGGTAATACAGTATGCTATGCATAATGTATCTTCACAATTATTTGTACAAAAATACCAGTTATATTTACCCAACAAAGAAGAATTGAGAAAAGTAATCGAAGACCAGTTGAATAGAGAAACTGAATAAAAAAACACTTTTAAAAGATTGAGTCACTCGTCACAAGAAGCCAGAATATTATTATACCAATCTCTATTTCGGGGTCGTGAAGATATTTTTGCCATTCATTGGACAAAGGGAGCCAAAAGTGGCTATATGCCTGCAAAGTTATATGATCCTTATTTCAATAGAATTTATAAAAAACCTTCCGGTTCTCCAAGTTCAGAACCTGTAACATATCTTTCACTAACCAATGATCAAGTTCAGAGACACCTTGAAGGAAAGCAGCTGATTGGTTTATATCCACTATTACAGGATAATAGTTCTTGGCTAATTGCAGCAGATTTTGATAAGAATAGCTGGTTGGACGATTGCAGAAGTTTCATCAAATTATGTGACGACTACAAAATTCCAGCTTATTTGGAGCGCTCTCGTTCTGGAAATGGCGGTCATGTTTGGATTTTTTTTGACAGAGCTTATCCGGCTTTTAAGAGTCGAAGTATTGTCCTTGCGCTCCTCGAAAAATCAGGTGTGGTTTCTGCCTTTGATAAAAATTCAAGCTTCGACAGATTATTTCCAAATCAGGATAGGCTTTCGGGAAAGGGATTTGGAAATCTGATCGCCATGCCCTTTCATAAAACAGCAATGGAAGCAGGTAATAGCTGTTTTATAGATGTCAATACGACCTTACCATATGTTGACCAGTGGCAGTTTCTCGAAAATATTAAGCGGATCTCTACCATCCAACTGGATAAAATATTTTTTTCATTAACCAATTCAAAAGTAGAAGAAGCCACCGCATCAGGAACGCTTAATATCTCCCTTTCAAATGCAATCGAAATAAAGAGCAACGAGATAAGTCCCGCATTAACCCGTTTTCTAAAAGAGGAGCTCAACTTCTTCAATGCGGATTTCATCATTAAAAAGAACAGTGGACGAAGTACGTTTGGTATCAAGAGATATTTCAGGTTCATTGAGGAAATAAACGGACGTGCCATTATCCCTAAAGGTTTTATCAGGAAGTTGGTTACACATTGTATTCAGCATAATATCCCGTATCTGCTAAACGACAATCGTAAATTACTGCCCGCAATAGGATTTTCTTTTAATGCCTCCCTGAAAGACTATCAACTTCCAGCTGTAGAAGCTGCTGCTAAAAAGGGTATTGGCGTAATCGTTGCGTCGCCTGGTTCTGGTAAAACTGTGGTGGCGCTAAAAATTATTGCGGATAAACGGCAGCCAGCGTTGATAGTGGTTCATCGTAGACAATTGACCGATCAATGGGCTGAAAGGATAGAAGCATTTCTAAGGATCCCCAAACAGGAAATCGGTAAGATTGGGCAAGGAAAGGCAACAATTGGAAAACAGGTTACGATTGCCATGGTACAAAGTCTTGCGAAAGAACTGCAAAAACCTGATGCAGTAAAGTTGGTTCAAGCTTTTGGAACCATCATCGTTGACGAATGCCATCATATTGTTGCCGAAACTTTTAAGGATGCCATCTCGCATTTTCATTCTTATTATCTATACGGGCTAACTGCAACTCCTTTCAGAAAGAACAGTGATGACAGACTGATTTTTATCCATCTGGGCGAAATAATTTCCGAACTGAAATCTGCTGATTTAGGGATTTCAAAACAGCCAGAAATCATCATTAGGAACACAGCACTAGATGTTCCTTTTAATGCGAAAACAGATCGCTTTGAAACGTTATCAAATATATTGGTTCATGATGCAGATAGGAATAAACTCATTTTAAAAGACTTAGCATTTCAACTAAATACAGGAAAAAAAATCGTAATCCTTACAGAAAGAAAAGAACATATAGAAACATTGCAACAATATTTAAAGCAATCCTGTGAGACGGTTACTTTGAGTGGTGATGATTCTGAAGCTAGCCGTAATACCAAATGGAAAATGTTAAAGGATGGAAACTATCAAATGCTCATTACCACTGGGCAGTATTTTGGTGAGGGTTCCGATCTTCATAATGCCCAATGTCTGTTTCTGGTCTATCCATTTTCCTTTGAAGGCAAACTGATCCAGTATATCGGTCGGGTACAGCGTTCTGAGTTAACCCCCATCATTTATGATTACCGTGATATCAAGATAGACTATCTGAATGCCATGTTTTTGAAACGAAATGTTTATTACAAAAAGTTGATCAAACACCGAACATTATTTGACGACCCGATTGAAGAGGATGAGCCAATAGAACAAACAAATAACTTAAAAAGCATTTTAGCTGATCAGGTGATAGAACGGAATATTAAAATAACCATCGAATCGCTTGATTTTCTATACGGTAGTATCGGGTTTCGTATTCCTATCAGTGAAGTTGGACATGAAATATCATTCGATATAGAAAACATCCACATCCGCCCCGAATTTGAAGTATTGAAGCCATATTTTGAAAAGTTTCTAAAAAAGAAATCGATAGCCGCAGCTATCTGTATCATCATTGAAAATGGAGGTATTGTAGCCAAATCCGCAACCTCTCAAGACCTACAACAATTAAACAGTGAAGTTGTAGATAGTGTTCGTTTCCGCTTTGCCGAAAAGAATATTTTAATGAAATCAAACCTGTTAGGCAAGGGCGATAAAGTATCCCAATTAAATACCAGTGATCCCAATACATTATACGATTCTGGAGAAGAATTGCTTCAGGATGTTCTGTCCAAAGGTAATTATAGGCATAAGCTACATCTCCAATATCTCGCTGAACAGCATTGTGGCAATATCTTAAAACTGAGATTTGTCATTAGTCCATTCGCATTTGTTTTTCTTATCGGGGGAATAGAACAATATCATATCATTATGGAAACCTTGGATACAGACGAAGCGACTTACATCTGGCATATTCCAAAAGATATAGGGGCGCTTAAAGCCTCACTCCTTGAGATTCATAATGATCTTCTGAAAATACGTAACGAAGGGCGTGCAGTATTTTTGGAATCAGCTCCTGTTAATTTTAGCCGTGTATTGCATGATTATACTGAGGAACTGAAAGGTTTTATTGCATGGAAGGATGATTTAGAACAGTGCTTGGTGTAGGATATGAATTTTATTCAGTTTTTATCATTTAAGAGCTATCTAGAACGTGTGACTTACCAGGTCAATCACCTTTTGACTATATTTAGCCCCAAGACACATACATACTGATATTCTACAATACAATTTAAATTTTCAACCACCATCCTTTACCCGCTCCCTGATCAGCCACGTAGCCTCGAACAGTTTAACCAACTGCTCGTAAACGGTAATCACTTCAAATTTAGACAGTCTTTCTTCCATGAAGGAGGTATTGAGCGCATCATGAAGCCAGGTGTGCAGGATTTTTTTGTAGCCATCCAGTTGATAGATCCTGAACATTTTCTCGAGTACAGATGAAGGCTTCACGATCTCGCGAATGCTCAGATTTTCAGGATAGTTTCTTAGCTTCTTCTTTTCCGTTTTGATGTAATATTTTGCGGATTCCCTCTCCTGTTTGTCATTGAAATCAAGCCGGCCAAGCTTTCGGCCTTTTAAGAGCCAGGCGGCTTCGATCAACTTTATGGTTAGTTCGTAATGGTAAACAAGGAAGGCTGGGCTACATTTTTTTGGTTCTTCAGATTCAAACGCTACATCGTTTCGCCAGCGTTTCAGCATTTTCAAATGATCGGGCAACCATGCGTGGCTGAAAAACTCATGTATTACTTTTATCGGATCCACTGTTTCATCATGGTTAAGATAAACGATCCGGTTATCTGTTGTGTTTTTTGCCTGCTTCTTCATCGCCTTAATTATTGGTCTGTAAAATTTTTTCGATCTGTACATGATCGGTGTTTTTTAAGGCTGCATCATCTGATGCCGACTTAGCGAGCAAGTCTATTTTCTCCTCGCACATCGTATTGGCCAACAAGATAAAAGAAGCCACCCGTTGATAAAGAGACTCCGCATCTTGCCGGGAAACCGTAAAATCATCTTTATAACGCGAACCAGAATAACTTTTTGCCATAATATCAAACAGCCTTTCGTCTTTGGGAGTGGACAGGAAAAGTTGAAAAGGCTTTTCAGAAAAGCAGGTACACAAACGGAGCAGGCGGTAAAGGTTATGAAACTCCGAACGGTAAGCGATATGGACCCTCAACAGACAGATACAAGTTTGTTCTACCGCCTGATGGAGCATAAAGGCACAAATCCCAAACTGTTCCTTCTCTAAACATTGTGATGCGCACATCAAAAAGCCATCAGCCAACGGTATACGATGTTCATAATGTTTGAATGCCTTAATTACGCCCATTGTCGGTATAAATAGAGGTATCGGCTGGCTATCTAATAGTCCATCCTTACTATAAAGCAGTTTCCCATAGCTAAGCACGCTGATAAAAAACCGGCTGTTTTGCTGTACCGCCTCCATAACCGATTGCCTGCTATGACCAATCACAGTTATCGTTCCATACTGATAAAAGGCATTGGCAAAATCCTGCATTTCGTAATCTATTCGGGTTGCCGTTTCGGTAATGACCAATAAGCAATAATCACATTTAAAATGATTTTGATTATCGTTAAAACAGCCTTGTGAGTGATAGTTATAACTATTCTGCAAAAAGCTGAAGATCTGTAACGGTTTGAACTTTTGGGCGAGCTGATAGATAAACGCCCTGAAATGGCCAGCGTGTTCGGCTTCTGTTGATAATTTTGGTTCCATATTGATCTCATTTAAGTTTAACATTAAATAAGCCTCAATAAGTGGATGCCATGATTACAATAGGGTTGGCAACCCACTTAGTCTAATGTAACTTGGCTCTGACAAAGCCACCCTTTCTTTCGAAAGGGCTCCCACAAAAGACATAAGCGAGCACCAACCCTATAGCAAATATAGGGTTTTGGTTGCTCAACTTACTCTCGCGGGAATAAACTGTCAGATTTAGTTGCGAGGCTTGTTAGCAATTCCTTTACCGATGATAGAACTGCAATATTACTTTTTGTTCCTTTATTTTCTCATAAAGCTAATTTAAGTTAAATTATTTTTAATAGCAAATTTGCTATTAATTATTTTGTTTTAAAGGTGTCTATTTGGTTTGTGAAGTATCTAAAAGACGAAGATTTTATAAAAAAATTTGGCCAAAAGCTGAAGCAGGTACGTGAAAACCGTGGACTATCTCAAGAACAGCTCTCTTTGCTTACCGAAGTATCACAGAGCCAGATTGCCAGAACAGAACTTGGGCAGGTGAATACCAGTATTAGCCATGTTTCAGTTTATGCTAAGTTTTTGAAAGTAGATCCAAGGGAATTATTTGATTTTTCAACTATTTAAGAATAACCCTAAGTTACTTTACCATTTATACTAATTTAATGTCTTCCAAAGGCGTATAAAACTCTAATTAAAAAACTTAATGCTTTCAAAACCAAGTAAACTAACCATTGCGATACTGCTGGCATTTTCATTTGTACAGAATGCTTGTGCACAACCCAAGGTGACACAAACACTAAACCTAGATTTCGAACAGCACCGAAACGGCTTCCCTTCACAATGGACAACATTTGGAGATGCAGCATACAAATTTTACGTAGATTCAGTGCACAAGAAAAGCGGAAAATTTTCTGCTGTTATAGAGCATACTGGTAGCAAAAAGAATTTTGGAGCGCTGTCGATAACCCTTCCCGCCAACTATGAAGGCACATCTATTCGCTTATCTGGTTTCATAAAAACAGAGAACGTAAGTGAAGGATATGCTGGTTTATGGATTCGTATAGATCCACAGATCGGTTTTGATAATATGTCTAACAGAGGTGTTACAGGAACTGCCGACTGGGCTCCTTTTGAAATAAATCTGCCACTTAACCTAAAAGAAACCAAACAAATAGTTCTCGGTGGTTTATTGGTAGGCAAAGGAAAAATGTGGCTGGACGATCTAAAGATAACAATCGATGGAATGGACCTGGGCGATCCAAAAATAAAGACCTTCCAGAAAGAAATATTTGCTGCCCAAGCTGATAAAGCTTTTGATGATGGTTCGAAAGTTACTTTTCCTCCACTAAATCAAGATTTAATTCATAACCTTGAGCTTTTGGGAAAAGTTTGGGGATTTATAAAGTATCATCATCCAGAAATTGCAAAAGGCAAATATAACTGGGACTATGAACTTTTTAGGTTCCTGCCAGATTACATAAAAGTACAAAACAAACAACAACGAGATAACCTTCTTACCAACTGGATTAAAAATTATGGTGTACTGCCGGTGTGTAAAACCTGCAAAGCCGCCCCAGGCAATGCTGTATTAAAACCCGATTTATCCTGGATCAGTAACACAGGTATATCAGCCAACTTAAAAAATCAACTTAATGATCTTTACAATAATAGAAACCAAGGCAAGAACTACTATATCTCACTTGAACCTGGTGTAGGAAATCCGAACTTCTCCAATGAAAATCCTTATTCAGCATTGACCAATCCAGATGCCGGCTTTAGGTTGTTATCGCTCTATCGTTACTGGAACATGATCAATTATTTTTTTCCATACAGGCACATTACCGATAAAAAATGGGATACCGTACTGAAGGAGTATATCCCAAAGTTCCTGAATGCCGATGACAAACTCTCATATGAACTTGTATCCGTACAGCTGATTGGAGAAGTTAACGATACCCACGCAAACTTATGGGGAGGACGGGAAAAAAGTACTGCGCTAAGAGGAACGAAATTTGCAGCTTTTAAAGCAGAATTTGTGGAGAACCAACTGGTGGTTGCCGATTACTTTAATCCAGAATTTTCAGAATTGTCTAAAGTGAAAATCGGTGATGTAATCACACATGTTAATGGTAAGACAATTAATTCGTTGATCGATAGTTTAAAACCTTATTATCCGGCCTCTAATAGCGCGGCCAGGCTTAGAGATATGTCTATAGACCTTCTACGTAGCCCAAACAATACGATTTCCTTAAATTACCTCGCTGACGGCCAGAAACGACAAGTTAACGCGCCAACCTATGAGCGGAAGAATTTACGCATGTACCATTGGTATAAGGTAAATAGCAGCCAAAAATGTTATAAGTTATTGCCAGGAAATATTGGCTATATTACGCTTGCCAATATTAAACAAGAAGACATTCCGGAAATAAAAAAGACTCTTAAAGAAACAAAAGGTATTATCATCGACATCCGTAACTATCCCAATACATTTGTTCCATTTTCCCTTGGTTCTTATTTCCTAACTGAGCCGACTTCATTTGCAAAGTTCTCAACAGGAAATCCAGACAATCCTGGAGAATTTGTTTTTCTGGAAGGGGATAAAATTCCCGGCGACCATAACAAATATAAGGGGAAGCTGGTTATACTTGTCAATGAGAATTCGCAAAGCCAGGCAGAATATACGGCAATGGCGTTCCGTGCGGTAAAAAATACAACTATAGTTGGAAGTACAACAGCTGGCGCCGACGGCAATGTTTCGACTATCTTTTTACCTGGTGGACTTAGAACCATGATCTCCGGCATTGGCATTTACTATCCAAACGGAAAGGAAACACAACGTGTGGGTATCGTTCCTGACATTGTGGTAAGGCCAACTATAAAAGGTATAAAAGATGGAAAAGACGAGGTGCTGGAACGAGCAATTAAAGTGATCACCCAATAGATCGTCATTGTGGTTGCTTTTTAAACGCTAATAAAAGCGAGTCATAGACTCTTTTCTATTTGCTAATCCGTAGAGCCCTTCGGAACTCTACGGAAAGGCATAGGTTATTCACTGTGCTGATGATCCAGCCAAGGAGCACAAATCGTTTAGCTATATAGAAGATTGGAATACTGATATTCTGTATAGTCTGACAATAACGATATTAAATAATATAGATACAAAATAAGCTTATCTTATATAGAAAGGAAAAATGGATTGGAGATTCAATAGCATCTGGTGGGAACAGTTAGAACAGGATACAATATTTAAAAAGAATTTTAAAGAACCTCATACATGGATTGCGAATAATAATCTTTCTAATTCCGAATACGCAATTATCTGGCATTTAAAAGAAAAACTAAACTCATTTGGAAACCTTACTGAATCTGATAAGTTATTATACCTTGAATTGAACTTAGCTAATATCAAAAACTTTATTGGAATTGATAAATTTAGCAACTTAAAAAGACTTGAGCTACATTATTGTACCAAACTGGCAAGCGATACCGGCTTGAGAGCCTTAAAAGACTCCTTAGAATTTTTACATATTAACCGAAGTAAGAAGTTTGTACCTACCGAAGAATTTCTTTCCCTCAAAAAAATTAAAGTTTTGTGCTTAAATGAATGCGGAGACATCGATAATCTCAACTTTTTAAGCAACTTTCCAGAGCTTATTGATTTCCGTTTCGTTAATACCAATATTTTAGATGGAAATCTTCAGCCAATCCTTGACCATCCTACGATAAGATCTGCAGGCTTTTTAAACAAGCGACGCTACAACTATAAAAATGAAGAAATCGACTCATTATTAGAGGATAAATTTGCAGACGACAATAAAATCTACGTCTATAAGGGTGAATATTGGACATTTAGATATGATTATGGGTAGCGGAAGCAAAACCTCAATGATCTTTGAACACTTGCTCCTTGATAAATTAACACTATCAATTAATAATTTCTCCTTTATTATTGGCTAACTTCTCACGCCATTGCTGTATTTGTTCAGGCGTTTGTTTTAACCACTCTGTCACCTCCCCGGTAATTTTTAACGGTGCCTGGGTACGGTAAGAACGCGTTAAATTACCAGGAAACTTTTTGTTGGTCATCCCTTTGTCCGTTAGCGTTAAGCATAGCGTCTCCACGGATATTAAGGACCTTATAAACGCTAATAAAAGCGAGTCATAGACTCTTTTCTATTGCTAATCCGTAGAGCCCTATGGAACTTTAAGACAAGGTAGGGGCTTGCCATTATGACTAACTTGTTAAAGGCAATAAATCAATTCACATTCTTTGAACCATACCGCTTAAACGAATATTGATAGGAACCTACCATAAAAGGCAGTATTTTTGGATAAGCTTAAAGCTAGACAGAAAAATAAAAATACTGTTAAGATTTGCTGATATTAAAATTGCAGGTGATAGCTTTGTAGGAAATAAGGCTGTGAGATATGAAATCTAGAAAAACCATTTATTTTTTTGTTATTGCATATGTACTGTGTTTTCTGCAATGTTACCTTAGTATGCACACCTATGCAAAAGAGCTATCCGCAATATGCCTAAATTGTATTTTTTATACGGAAATATTGATGACTAGTTTATTGATTATATTTATATTTCCTGTAGCGTGGTTGCTCAACATGTTTAAGTTGAGCATCAAAATAAGATATGTCATCAGTTCGATATCTTTTTTTATGCTATCTTATTTGGTCAATATCAGTATCTTCGACTCCAGGGTAGCTTCATGGAGTTCATATTCACACAAAGATGTTTTAATCAGCGTTTTTTTCCTTGCTTATCCTTATTTATCGGTTTCTGTACTATTGTTTTGGTTAGCCACCAAAAAGTTAAACTTACTCCAGTTATATGCCAAATAGCCCTGCTTAATTATTTTTTAAAAAATGCCCGCTCTATCCGTTAGCGTTAAGCATAGCGTCTCCTACGGATATTAAGGAACTTATAAACTCAGATAAAAGCGAGTTATAGACTCTTTTTATTGCTAATCCGTAGAGCCCTGTGGAACTTTTAGGCCAGGCAGGAAAACATTAAATATTATCTTTTTCAAGAAAAAAGTCTTTTACTTTTTTCTCTTGAATTACAGAACGGATACAATCATTAATCTTTTCATATCCTGTCAGTGGTATGAATAATTGCATAGACCGAAGTGAACCGTCTTTCTTTGGAACTATTAAAATCAACCTTCCGAGATCCAGATCAAAGAGTCTCTGATTAACGAGAGCAAACTGCTTAATCCTGACCTAGAATCAGCGCATACATCTTATTTAGAAAACGGTGTAACAGTGTCAATGCGAAACTTCCTTACACATTTTCCCAAAAGAATCAACAAAACTAAATAATTAGTTTATATTCGCTTTTATATTAGTAGTAACATTATGAGAACTTTATTTTTTTTATGTATGCTCTTAAGCAGTACCGGGTTATTCGCTGAGCAGATCAAATTTGACATCCAGGGCAAAGTAAAAGAACCTAATGGGTCGAAGTACGCCTATCTTTACAGCAAAGGCGACAAAGATCTTTTTATGAAAGTGCCATTAATAAACGGTAGTTTTAAATTCTCATCTGCCGTTGATCTTGAGAAAAAACTACTGCGTTGGGGTTTAATATTTTTAGATACCCGTGGTGACATCAAGGTAGAGGATATTGAAAAAAATCTACGCAATAAGACTTGGATACCTGGCGGAACCCCAAAGTTAAAAGTTATTATACTTGAAGATGTGGATCTGAATATCCTCAAAGAACAAGAGATGAATTATCTTACAATATCGGGGAAGGGGCAATTGAATAAGCAGGTGAAAAAGCTGGATGGGAATGGAAAGGCGAAACAATTGAAGCTAGCGGAGTTCATTAAAAAATATCCAGATTCACCAGTGGGCGTGGATAATTTAAAGTCTGTACCTAAATTTCTGAAGGTAATCCCCATCGAAAAAATTAAACAAGTATTCGGAAACACTCCCCAAGCGATGCTAGCAATGCTATCTCCAAGGTTAAGAAATAGCGCTGAGGGAAAGTCGATCAGCGCAGATATTGAAAAGTTTCAAAAAAAATAATTGAATTAACCGGTTTGCCTTACTCACCGAATCACTCCCCTCTGTACGTTAGCGTTAAGCATAGCGTCTCCTACGGATATTAAGGAACTTATAAACTCAGATATAAGCGAGTCATAGACTCTTTTCTATTTGGTAATCCGTAGAGCCCTGCGGTACTCTACGGATTAGCATGTAGCCCTGATATTGGTATCCCTTTAGTTATCAATTAATAATTTCTCCTTTATTATTGGCTAACTTCTCGCGCCATTGCTGTATTTGTTCAGGCGTTTGTTTTAACCATTCTGTTACCTCACCAGTAATTTTCAAGGGT
The DNA here is from genome assembly GCF_007833675.1 of Pedobacter suwonensis. Lineage (NCBI taxonomy): Bacteria > Pseudomonadati > Bacteroidota > Sphingobacteriia > Sphingobacteriales > Sphingobacteriaceae > Pedobacter > Pedobacter suwonensis. The sequence continues at coordinate 1,066,951 of NZ_CP031708.1, forward strand.
GCCCGGGTACGGTAAGAACGCGTTAAATTACCCGGAAACTTTTTGTTGGTCACATTCGGATCGTCCTCAAAATCGCCCGTGGGTTCAACGATGTAAACCCGTTCAGCACCTTCGCCACGAGCCAGCGCAGCAGCAAGTCCGGCGCCGTTAACCAATGCCGTAAAGTAAATGTGATTCATCACCAGTTCCGACTGATAGTTGGAAGTGCAGCCTGCGGTTAAAAAATCACCAACTTGTAAATCGGCCCTTGTTCCATGATAAAAAGGTCCTTCATCAATGGGTTGGCTTATGGATGCTAATGCTAAACCATCATACCTCTCTGCATTTTCTAAATCGCCAAGCATTTTATAATTTTCAGCAATAGCCGAATACAAGAGTGTTAAAAAGGAACCTTTAACCGAATCATTTTCAGACTTCAATGCATGTTCCAATGCAATTCCATACCACTCAATTCTACCATAAATAGCGGTTTTCAGCCTCGCGATGTACCAGGCAGAGATAGACTTTTCAAAATCGTCTGTTGCTTCATTCCAGGCCTGCAAAAATGTTTTATCAGCTTCTTCCACATGGCCTGTTTCACTAAGGTGCATGCCTTTCATTAAAAGTTTGATGACCGGATTATTGGGATTGAACTCCATATTTGAGGATTTTTAACAAAAATAACGTAAAAAAAACGATTACGATGCCCGCTCCTATTTTGTAAGGCATAATCACAGAGAAATCTCTTTTAACTTTTCTTGATCATATTTTTTCTTACTGCGCATGCCTGAGCATTGCCCGGAAACACGAAAAACACAGAACAACTCTACTTCTCCCCTCTTGATTGCTGTTTTTCCATAGCCAATTAATTTTGCACAGGTTTTAAAAGCAATTTTGCTAAGCATCATAATGACGGGAATCGATTTCGGTTTTTATTAATAAACCATATAGAGATCTTGCCGACAAATAAATTATCGTAAATTTGTTTTGACTGACTAAACAGTCACTAAAAATAAAGTATGATAACAAAGGAAATAGCAGCAAGATATTTCAATGCAATGGTTGCTGGAAACTTCGATGAAATGAATAATTTAAAAACGCCTCAATGTGTCTATTGGTTAAGTGGTGAGGGGTCGTGGCCGTTTGGAGGTGTACAATCTGTAGAAAATCAGGTCAAATTATGGAGCATCGTAGCAGAGCGATTCCCACAGGGAATGAAAATGACACTCCAATCTATTACGGCAGACGAAGAGCGGGCAGCGCTTCATGTTCATATCCGTGGAAAGCGAAAGGATGGCCGTATTTACGAAAATGATGTGATGTTGCTTTTAACCTTTGAGGATGGCTTAATCAGCAGGCTTTACGAATATTTGGATACCATTATGGTCAATGAATTATTCTGTGGCCCGATGGATGTAAATTAATTAGTCAGTAACACCAGGAATGTGATCGGGGTATATGATACGCTCCGATTGCTTTCCAAAAATTACCTTCGCATGGATAAAAGAGAAAAGTTACTTCAAACCGCATTGGAATTATTTGTATCACAGGGATTTAATGATACGCCAACAAGTAAAATTGCAAAAGAAGCCGGTATAGCAACCGGTACTTTGTTTTATTTTTTCCCGACCAAAGATGAGCTCATCATTTCACTTTATTTAAAATTAAAAGCGCAAGCAGCAGAAAGTATAAATGTTGCACTGGCTGATGTTAAATCAAAAAAGGATGCCATCAAAGCGTATTATGAAGAATCGCTTAAATGGTCGCTCCATAATCCCACTGAATTTTCATTTCTGGCGCAGTTCTCCAATTCGCCCTATCTGAAAAGAATTGGTGCTGATGAAATTTCGGCGCAGACAGCCCCCGTATTACAACTTTTTGCTGAGGCTATTGAGGAGCAACAAGTGGTTAATATTGATGTGAAATTATTATATGCTTTGATCAGTAACCAGGTATTTGGTGTTAACCAATACCTGGCTTCAAATAAATTCACCAAAAAAGGACAACAAAAGATCATTGCAGATACATTCCTGATGTTTTGGAAAATGATTGAACGCTGATAAGCAAGTAATAGAAATGAAAATAATAGTAACAGGCGCCACAGGAATGATTGGCGAAGGCGTTTTGATGTACGCTCTCGAGAATCCAAATATTACCGGGGTATTGATGGTAAATAGAAGGGCTTCTCCATTAAAGCACCCTAAACTTTCTGAACTGATTGTAAAAGATTTTACAAATCTAACCGCGTATAGCAATCTACTGACTGGCTACGATGGCTGTTTTTATTGTGCAGGAATAAGTTCGTTTGGTATGGGTGAACAGCAATACAAACACTTCACTTTTTATACCACAATGATGTTTGCAAAGGAACTTGCGCGTCTTAATCCAAATATGGTTTTTTTCTACTTATCTGGAGTTTATGCAGATAGTTCGGAAAATGGAAAAATAATGTGGGCAAGAATAAAAGGAAAAACAGAAAATGCATTAAATGAGTTGAGTTTTAAAGCCATTTACAGCTTCAGGCCAGGTTTTATTATGCCATTGAAAGCACAAAAAAACGTCAGGTTGATTTATAAGGGACTGAGGTTGATCTACCCTTTTGTTTTTCCAAATAAAACGTTAACCTATGAAGAAATCTTAACTGCATTAATTCGAATACTGATACTCGGATACAACAAAAATATTTTAGAAATAAAAGATTTAAAATTAGTTGCGAAGCAGGTTAAGACGGATGAATAAAATCTGCAATGAAATCAGCTTCAAAAGAACAAAGTTGATCATGCCAACTATTTGATGAGAATGTGCTTCTATCAAAATTTGTATATTTACTAGACTAAAAAACGTCAGATCCCGCCATTCGGCAGTAAATGCTTTATTAGCGGCAATTTTAAAGAAGATGCTATGAGAAGAACATTTTTACTGATAACCATTGGACTGTTGTTATGTAATCTCACATTTGGTCAATCCGTACCATATAAGCAGCTTGACAGCTTATTTAATGCTCTTTTTGAGCAGAAAATGTTCAATGGAAATGTGCTGATTGCAGATAAAGGGAAAATCCTATTTGAAAAAAGTTATGGCTTTGCTAACGAGAAAACCGGGCAAAAAATCAATAACCAAACCATATTTGAGCTGGCCTCTGTTTCCAAACAATTTACGGCCATGGGAATTGTTTTGTTGGAAAAACGCGGAAACTTAACTATGACGATAAAATTTTAAAATATATCCCCGAATTGGGTTTCTACGGAAATATCAGCATAAGAAATCTGCTTAATCACACTGGCGGCCTTCCAGATTATTTGGAGATTTTTGAAGAAAAATGGGATAAAACAAAAATTGCTACCAATCAGGATATTGTTAATGTCTTCGCTAAATACAGACCAAAAGTTATTTTTCAACCAGGCGAAAAATACGAGTACAGCGATACAGGTTACACTCTATTAGCTTTGATAATAGAAAGAATATCAAAGAAGACCTTTGGAAAATTTTTAAGTGAAAACATTTTTCAACCATTAAAAATGAAAAATACGTTTGTCTACAGGAGCAGATTTGAACCAAAAGAAATAAAGAATTATGCGCTTGGCTATGTTATAGATAGTTTAGATCGCCAAGTGCTACCCGATAGTTTTGGAAAAAAATTTTATACTTATTATCTGGATGGAATTGTGGGCGACGGGACAGTAAATTCTACAACGGCGGATCTATTAAAATGGGACAGCGCACTTTATGGCGATCAGTTAATATCTTCAAAAGATAAAGAACTGGTATTTAATTCTGTAAAAACCAGCGACGGAAAAGAAACTCATTATGGATTCGGGTGGTTTGTAGGGAATTCGAAAAAATATGGCAAAATCGTGTATCATTCTGTTCAGAGACACCTTCAACTTTTCGCTATTCAATATTATTTCAGAAATCCTGATGGATTACCAAATAATAAATTTGAATTATCGCCGCCTACGGGAGGTGCATCAGCACCCGCTTCAGGTGTTACATGGCCGGGTATCGAGTTAGTGGCGTTGCCGATGTCGGTTGGATCAGTTTCCGATGAGCCGACGGTGATGCCCGGGTCGCCTGTTCCTTTAAATATAATATCGTCGATATTAATCTGCGTCGTACCAGCCTCCTTAGTCTGAAAGCGCACTTTTCCTGTAGTCGTCACTTTAAATGAATCGGTTACTAGCGTGGTACTGGTTTCGCTCATATCCGGACCAAGCTGTGTATACGTCTTTACACCATCGGTAAAAGCAAAAAGTTGCCGTGTTGAATTTGCATCATTTCCGTATTGGCGTGCGGCACATATAACATTTTAGCAACGGCAAGATCGGAATTCATCGATAGAACCTGTTCTCAAATGAACCGATTTTGCCCCGTTTTTAGCATCTGCCGCGAGGTTACCCAGCAGGCATCATTAAAAGTCCACTTTCCGGTTAATAACTGTGCGCGCTATCTGTAGCATATGATGTTTTAGTCCCGGATTAGTATCATGAAAAATTTAAAAAGCTGCTTAGAAATAAAATTGCTCCACCATAGATTCTCTTTTTCAATCTACTACTTGATAATAAGTTCTTGACGCGATATTTAAAGGAAGCACCAAGTTTATTTAGATAAAATACTTCGCTTGATATTTAACCAAATCCTTTCCATTACGGAGTAATTATCAGTCAAAATTTCAGCATCGGCGATCATGCCATGTTTAAGTTTAATTATAGGATTTTTATGTTTTTTCGAAATCTCAACTCTAGATATAAAGACATTATTCTGGGGAAATTGGCTAATTCCAGTAATTTTACCATATATGAACCCATATTCTTCATAGGGATAGCTTTTTAATCGTATGTGAACCTCTTGTCCAATTTTAACTTTACCGATATTTTCCTGTGAAATGCTCATCGTACCAAAAAAAAATCCATTTTTTGGAGAGACAAAAAAGACGTTTGTATTGGGCTCGATATATTGGTTCAGCTCTGCCATGCCTGAATAATAAACTAATCCAGGAATGGGCGCAGTCAAAATATTTTTTTTCTTCCAGATGTCTATCTGTTCTGATAGACCAGCTGCTAATCGCAAAATAGCTTCTTGTTGTTGTTTACGTTTATCTTCAGATTGGTCAGAAACATTAATCTTGATATAACTCTTATAGGATGAATAAAACTGTCCGTAAGTTTTTTGGAGTGGCCCAAGATTCGAAAGTACTGGCAGGATTACTTTAGGTAAGTCTTCACTTGGCTGGAGTATCTCAACAAGTTTGCTTTCAACAGATAGAGCTTCGTAAGGATCTATATTACTTTCTATAAAAGCCAAAATTTCATTTTTCTTAACCTCTGTTCCATCCTTTTTAAAAATTTTAACGATAATACCCGCACTAACGTTTTTTATTGCAGTTGGGTGGTTAGCTGCGTTTATGGTCAGCGTAGTGTTTACTATATTAGGATAACTTATAACAATGGAAATAATCAAAAGGATTAAAAAAGTAAGAAATACAAATCCTATTCCTCTTTTCAGAAGCCAAGAGGGAGGCGTAGAAATAATATCTTGTAAGTCCTCACTATGCAGTTTTCCGTAATTTTCGTTTTCTTTATTCATTACATTTTTGACTGATAATCCTAATTGCCAAGTTCCAGTTGATTTTTTACCAAAGTAAAATAGTTGCCCTTCTTATCCGTCAGTTCTTGGTGAGTACCCTGTTCGACAATCTTGCCTTTTTCTAACACAATTATGTTATCTGCATTACAGACTGTACTTAACCGATGAGCAACAATTACAACTGTCCTATTTTTTAAAAATGAATTCAGATTATCAATTATTATCTTTTCATTATTAGCATCTAGAGAGTTAGTTGCCTCATCAAGTAAAATAAACTGTGGATTCTTATAAACAGCACGCGCAATCAATAGGCGCTGTTTTTGTCCTTGACTGATCCCTTTTCCAGCAGCACCGATTTTTGTGTTGATCCCGAAAGGCTGTTCCAATATAAAGTCTTCAAGATTAGCAATTCTTATGGCTTCATCAATCCTCTGCTTTTCTGGAAATTCGTCCCCAATGGCAATATTATTCTCAATGGTGTCAGAAAAAACAAAACCTTCCTGCATAACGATGCCGCAGGACTCACGCCAGATTTGGTACTCCATCTGATCAAGATTTTTACCACCGACCAATATTTCTCCCTTATCTAATTTATAATATCTCATCAATAATTTTAAAAGGGTCGTTTTGCCGCTCCCGCTCATTCCTACAATTGCCGTCGTTTTTCCTTCTGGAAAACTAAGATTTAAATTTTCAAAAACAGGTTCATTACCAGCACCAAAATAAGTAAAGTTCAAGTCTTTAATCTCAATCGTTTTATTTTTTGGGAGTTCGTTGAAGTATTCTTTTTCAGGTGATTCTTCGTCTTCTGTCTCGTAAATTTCATTAATCCTTTCCAGACCAATTTTAGCACTTTGGTAAGATTGCATAAAGCCCAACAACTGTTGAACTGGTCCCCCCACCATGCCTACTAAATATTGAATTGCCATCATACTCCCAAAGGTAATTTCATTAGCAATAACAGCTTTAGCGCTTAAATAAGAGATTAATATCGCCTGAACCTGACTTATAGCAATTGAACCAATTTGTTGATATTGTGAAACTGTAAGGTTTTTAATATTGAATTTAAACATTTTAGCCTGCAGTTTTTCCCAGACCCATCTTTTTTGCTTTTCAGAATTGCTCAACTTAATATCCCTAACACTGTGAATGAGTTCAACCATGTAGGTTTGATTCTCTGAAGAAATATTAAAAAGCCTGTAGTCTAATTCTCTCCTATATTTCATGAAAAACCAAATCCATAGCACATCTAAGATTGTAGAAACTAGAAATACAAAGAATATAGTTTTACTATAGATAATTAGTACACTACCGAATACCAAGAAATTTACCATGGAAAATAGTGTATTTATGGAAGAACCAGTTAGAAATGATTCTACTCTTTGTTGATCTGACATCCTTTGCATGATATCACCATCCGTCTTAAGATCGAAAAATGACATTGGCAATCTCATAATTTTTATAAGCATGTCAGTCAGAATTGATATATTTACCCTTGTGCTGATGTGTAGCATAATCCATGAACGGATAAAAGAAACACTTGTTTGGCCAATAAAAAGCATCAGCTGCGCGATTAAAATCGTATTGATGAAATTTATATTTTTTGTATTAATGCCAATATCTACTATAGATTGTGTTAAAAAAGGAGCTAATAACTGGACTATAGTGCCTAAAAGAAGACCAAGGAAAAGTTGTAAAAAAAGCTTTTTATAAACAAAAAAATATTGAAATATTTTGCTCCATTCCAGTGAATGCTTTGGTTTTTCATTTTCCAGCTCGTAAAAGTTAGGCGTTGGACTTAGTATAAGGGATAATCCCTTATGTAACTCCTTTTGTGCAAACCAACATTTTGCGAATTCTTTCTCATTCATTGTAACAAGGCCATAATTCGGATCAGCAATAAAGTAATTTTGGTCCTTTATTGCATATAACACCACGAAATGATTCTGATTCCAGTGCAGTATACAGGGCAGCTGTATCTCCCTTAACTGTTCGATTTGCAATCTGACCCCATTTGATCGGAACCCCATTTTCTCTGCAGCCTCACTTATCCCAAGCATATTCACTCCGGCTCTGGTCGATTGACTCAATCTCCGGATCTTATTTATTGAAATATTTTGCCCGTAATATTTAATAATCATTCGTAAACAGCTAGCGCCACAATCCATTTGATCCTGTTGCTTAAAAAAAGGAAATTTCTTCTTTAATGTATTACTCATATTATATTACTGTTTTCTGAATGGTTAAAAGTTTTTGCTAGGCCTTCTATATATAAACTCTAAATCAAGCTGAGAGAGAAAGGCCTATAATTGCTTAAATAGAAAGTAAGTAATTCTATATGCTCCTGATTGCCCGTAATTGAGTTGAATAAATTTTCATTTATTAATGGTTCATCATAAATTAATTCCATCATTGTTACTCTTGTATAGAAATCAAAATCAGTATTAATAATTGATGAAAAGTCTTCTCTTAATTTATTATAGAATGATTCCATCTCAATTACCCAGTACCGATTGTTGTATTGTCTGGCAGTCATGCACAGTAACATGTAAAGTTTAGTTATTTCTGAAGCGTCTGTCGAGTTTTTTTGATAAAGTGAATAGACCAGTTCAAAATGGGTGATGAAGAATTCGACCCCTCCATACAATTCTTCTTCAAAAAGCGTGTCGCTGATGCCATTATATGTTAAATGACTAAATTTTAAAAGAGTAAGAACAACCTCATTAAAATACTTTGTACCACTGTTCTTTAAAAAAGTGTCGACTTTTATTTTTTTTTTTGCAGTTTCAATTAACAAAATAAGACACTCGAGATGCGTAAATCGCCGGTAGTAATGAGCACTTGAATTTTTTTTTAACAATCTTAGTTCATAATACGTAATTAGATCTAATATTTCGGTGACGTTTGGGACGTTTTTTGATATTGATAACAGGGTAAACTGATAGATTTTATCATCAACATCTTCTAGTATTTTATCACTATCTATATTGATTAAATTATTTTGAGCACAAAATTCAATCATCCAGCCGATGCCCACAATCCCATTTGCAAATGAAAAATCACTGTAATTTTGAAGCTCGTGCCCGACGCTATCCAACGCTAACTCACCATGCATTTGCAAAATTTGGTTTCCGTTTTTTTTACCCTTAATCAAATTTAAAAAGGCTTCTCCTCCTAAACCACCATTTAAACTTATGTCAGAATTTTTGTCAGTGTTTGTGAGCATGTAATTAAGATTTTAGTGTAAATATTTCTAATTCTTGCTGTATGTCATTATTTTTCAATGCGTTGTTTATGGAATTATTTCTTAAAGGGTGACTGTGTGCCCCCTTGAAGCGGAAATTATCAATGACGGTTTTTTTAAAAATTATAATCTGATTTTCATCGATTTTTTTTCTTTGAAATTTCCCAGAGTTCATTGTTAAAACATCAATGTCTAGAGTTTTAGAAAAAGCCTCAGAAAATATTTGATCAATTTGATAAATATTGTTCGGAGTTAAAGAATAGGTTTGCTCGCTTGAGTATCTGAACATCTCAACTATAGATAAAATTTTTACTTTATCAATAACCGATATGGCTGGTAAACAGAAAAAAATTAAAGTATCTAAATTGTATAGTTTATTTATCCAGTTTTCACTTGTTAAAATTTCCTGGCCCACATAGGGGAAATCTTTATAAGGTTCCTCTATGTATATTTTTATTTGACAATAAAAATATTTTGATAAGTAATTCTGAATAGCTGATGCAAATCGCAATTTATCATCCCCAGTATCCTTTAGCTCTACTATAAAACAGACATCTGAAAGATCAATTCGGTAATTTTCTAATTCTTGTTTTCTTGATATTATCGCGTCGACAATTGGTTTGCAGCAGTTATCGAAGGATGATTCTAGAAGCTGATGATCATACCAAGGCGCATAATTTGTATAAGTTGTCTTTTTAAATAAAATATTCTCATTTGTTTGACTCCCTGAATAATGTAAAATCGAATTTTTTTCCCAAGAACTCAGTTGATCATCCGGCCAGGAAAATATCATTTCATCATGTATTTCAACAGGCATTTTAATGTACCATAGGTTCCATAATAAAGCCCACATATCCGCACACCAAGCCTGGATTCCTGGGTTCTTGCTTCTAAATCCCTTCCTTTCAGGATACCTCTTTTCCCATTTTTTTATGTTAAATGACTGCATCACCACATATAAATCCTCGCTGTCTTCCTCAACTTTTCTCCAAAAATCCTCATTTAAACCTTTTAGAATGTATTGTGCCCCACCGGTATTATCATCATTCTTTTCTATTTCACTCGGATCCAAACCTACAATGTTAGCCATGTCAATTAACAACTCTTCAGATCCATTATTCTTTATATATCCACTGTCCAAATAGTCATGGGTATCAGAAACATAGCAGACGTTGTTATTGTGAAGATTAGCTATATTGGGAATTCTACTCAACAATATATCTGAATCGTGGTAGAAAACAACGTTGTTTAAGAGTTCGGGAAACCTTTTATAATGCTGATTGATAATATTAGGTCTTACTGAGGATGGATATTTTTTGCGCAATCTGGTATCTGGGTAGCAGTATATTTTCGCTAAATGATCGTTATCTAATAAAAACTTATTCACCAGTGGATTCAATCCAATAACAGCGTTATATGCAAACAAAACATGTATTTGCTCTTTTTTAATTCCCAGCGAGTGAAAATTTCGAATTTGTATTTCTAGTTGCCATGTAAAATATAAATCGTCAGGCTGAGCAGATAAATAGATCATATTTCGTTTAAATTCTGTAAATAATAATTTTGATAAAGGAACTAATTGCGTTATGATTTAGTTCCACTCAATGTCTTATAGTTTAAAACTTGAACTTCGTGGAGATCATAAACCGTCTTGGTCTTAACTGAAAATAACTTTCAACTATGGAATACTCCGTATTATACTGTTGGATATAACTATTATTGTTTAACAGATTGATAAGGTTAAACTCGATATCTGTTTTCCATTTAGGTATAGTCCAACGGTAGTCCAGATCTATAAACATCTGGTTTTTTTGACTTTTAATATTTGTTATATAATAAGAATTAAGAAGTGATATGCTATGTCTTTCGAAAGGGTAGAAGTTTACATCTAAAAAATGATTATTGGTTACGATTTTGTTCTCATATTGTTTCTTAAGCGTACTTATTGATTTATTGAAATTTGTCGCATATCTAAACGTAAGCAACTGTGATGAATTGTTGTTTAGTTCTAATCCAGCACCATAAAATTGTCCATTCTGTTTGATGAAAAGATTATTTAGCAAATAGTCGTTTTGCGAAAGCTGAACATTCGCATTAATTTTTAATACTGTTTTTATAGCTGAGAAATAAGTGCTGGCACGAGCGTTAAACGTGTGAGAACGCTGCTCATTGTCTCTATTATCAAGTTCAACCGTACTTAATCCGTTTGAATCTATGTCAGTTCTAAATATATAGTCTTTTTTACCTTTGGAGTAGTTGTATGAAAGACTGGCAAACATTGATTTTACAGGGTTTCTATAACTGAGAGAGAGACCGGATCCCAGATTTTTGCTTTCTTGAAGCTTCCCGTTGGATTTTTGTATATCCCTGTAAGAACTCAATATGTAAGCACTATTAAAATTTGATAGTCCCCCAAACTGGTTTGAATATGTTCCGCTAGCACTTAGTTCTGTTTTAGAACTTAACATATATCTAACTGATAGACTCGGACCAAATGTATCTCTTATTTGATTATCTATTATTATATCATTAAATTGTTGAACGCTGAAAATGTTGAAATTGTAAGGCGTGGAAATTTTAAATTTCCATTTAGCAATATCATAATTTGTAGTTAGGTTCAGGTAAAATGTTGTTTGTGTAGTATTCAAATCATTAACGTAGCCGTCTTCCAATTGGTTTATATGTCCTTTTATGTCAGTCAATATTTGTGTGCGTAATTTATTGCCTTGGTAATTAATTCCTATTTCTGGACTAATTATTAGGTTTTTGAATGAATGAGTGAGACTAATGCTGTTCTGGCTTTTAAAATTGCTGGACTGAATCTGTTGGGTCAGTGCATTAAATGGCATACCACTATTAAAAATACCTTCAAATCTTCCTGGCGAGATGTACAATTTTTGTGGCGATGTTGCATAGTCTATCAAAGAATTGATAGATATAAGCTGTTTACCAAAAAATCTTGCAAAAGAGAATTTATTTAAAATACCAAAATCATCAAAGTTATTGTTTTGGGCGATCGCCTGATCTCTGTTTAACATAAGTTGGCCGAGCGCGTCGTCCCATTTACGGTTGACTTTTAGAGTGTTGTTTAGAAAGATATTATTCTCATTTTTATAAATATTTACGCCCGCGGCTAAATCGTTGGTTTTATATTTATTGCTTATGGTTTCTATATAGTTCACTCCAGCCTCCGGAGTGAAAATTGAGGTTACGCTATAACCATCTCTTTTATTCAGATTATTGTAGTAGGATAAATTACCCTTAACCTCTAAGCCATTTCCAAATTTTTTGAGCACATTTGAACTGTATAGAAAAATACGATTATCTAACCATTTCCTTTGATCAAAGTCCGGACTAGATACATCGGCTAAACCAAAATAAGATGGGCTAGGGTCTCTTGGTGGATCGGATAAATCCAAAATACCGGATCCATTGCCTAAAGATAAAGTACCCAACTGTATAGAAGCATCATTCCCACTATTATTGCTCTGAAAAGAATTAAGCATTTGAAAATTCTTATCAAATGTCATTGGAGTTAGATTTACCTCCCACATTGCTGGTTGATAACCTACGCCTACCTTGCCAGAGCCTGTTGTCAAAAATTTTTTAAGTTGGATGTTTAACGATGCCCTGTCCGATGGCATTAATGATTTTAAGACCTTTATAGGTTGATCATTTTCAACGATTTGTACACTTTTAACCGCGTCCGCAGGCAAATTGTTATTAATCATCCCGTACCTGCTACCCATTAAATCCAAATTGTCAACCATATATTTTTGTATAGGTTTACCTTGGTATAAAATTAGATTGCCTTGCATTTCTACCCCTGGGAGTTTTTTGATAATATCCGCTATCACTCGGTCTTGCTTAGAAGTAAATTCCAATACATTATAATTTATGGTATCTCCAGATTTAAAAATCGGTGGAGAAGAAATTTTGATCTCATCTAAGGTCTTTGTGTTGTCTTCTAGTTTGATAGAATATACTGCGCTTTTATTAGGGATTTTTATATTTTTTTTTATGTATGAAAGGTGAGAGAATGAAAGTTCCAAACTGTCATACGCAAAGTTTTTTACATTCAAAAGGAAAGACCCATCTTCCTTACTCATTACATATCCCAAGACTACCGAACCTCCAATGCTTCTGTATGTTACACTCACACTCGCAACTCCCTTAGAAAAATTATCCTCAATTTTTCCTGTAACAACAGATTGCCCTTTAGTATTTATAACTAAGAAAAACAACAAAACTATTATAAACCAAAATCGCATTTTAATTGGTTTTATATAGTTCAATCCAATTATTGTCTTTTAATGCCCTCTCTTTAAGGTTCTTCTGTATTATCTCTCTATCCCGGGAACTGCCAAAGCCCTTGATAATTCCTGATGCTTCATCCATCTGTAGACTATTATCTGTATAGTTTCTTTTGGACTTAAAGAATTCATTTTTTTTCATATATACAGGTGTCATTTTGGGATCAAAATTAATAACTACATCTTTTTTGATCTTATTTAAGCTGAGCATGTCAAAACTCCAATATTTTTGTTTATCAGCTACTTTAACTATTAGGCCTGGCAGACCAGCGAATTTATAAGGACCATCAGTAATTGGAACTTCTGGAGCAAACCAAGCGGTCCAGTTTCTATTTCCGAAATTTAAATCCGCTCTTTGACATTTTAGTCCATTTATTGTAACCGTATCATTTTCTATTACCCAATTTAATTCGTTTAAAGCTTCAACATAAAATGCTGAAGTCATTTCATTTCCTGGCTGATCGAAGGTCAAAATCTTATTGTCAGTTTTTTCCTTAAGTATTTTGTATGTTATTGTAGAATAATTTTCCATAATAAATGACGCAGGGGGACCAAGCATATTTCCTTTATTTAGTTCACTGTACATTGCCGAATCTACCCTTCCGGCTTTAATGGACCTGAATAAGGATACTTTGTCATTTGTAAGTAGTTCCAGATATTCTTTTTTTATGCTTTTGATATTGTTGCTGTCAGTTTGATAAGTCATCTGGTATATAATCTGATAATCAAAATTATATTGTCTTTTATCTTGTGCAAATGAGAAATGAACTATTAGTGATAATATTAGAATAGCTATATATTTCATTTAAATTTTATTTAAGTAAACAATCATTGGAAATAATCAATATAATAATTTACATTCCATATTTAAATTACTTCGAAATGTATCATTAGACATACGAGTGTAAACTAAAAATAACTTACACTCGTTTCATTCAGTTAGTCTGGAACACCACACATCCGCACACAAAGAGCAATAATTTGTGCGGTAGTCATTCCCTTACAATCAATATTTACAGAAGTTCCGTTCTGACAATTACAACGATAGGAACAATCATCTCCTCCCGTTGCTGTTGTTGCAGCAGGCCTTGCTGTGGTTGTGGTAACGGCACTGATCATGCCGCCCATAACATTTTTTAGCTGTTCACGGGAAAGTGGTTCAATTTCCGATCGAACTAAGTCTTTTAAGCTAATTTTTTTCATTGTTAATTTATTTATATTAAAATGATCGTTTACCGCTAGATCACATCAGCGAGCAATTATGGTATCGCTAAACCTTGTTCAAGATATTTTTAGTAATTGATTCTTAGACGAAATTTACTAATTCACTTATTGCATAATTATCTGGTAATAAAAAGCCATCAAAGTATATAGTAGGAGTCTGACGTACGTTCATCATATTGCACCAGTTGTACATCGTTTTTATTCTCTCTTCTAGCATTACATGATCTGTTCTTAGTGGATATGCTTTTTTAAAAGCATTAAGGTCTTCATAAACTACTGAGTACCAATCATCAATTGCCTTTTTTGTTATTTCCTTGTCGCCAAGGATATCAATAGCCAAGATGTGTCTAACTGGCGGGGAACGAAAATCCTTTTCATCAAGGGAGAGCGAAAAAATTATCCTTAATCTCATGTTGTCGTTCTTACTCAAAATATCGCAAATCTCTTTATGCGCTATAGAACAAGGAGCACAATATGGATTGCTTACCATTATTATCTCATGGAGTGCATTTTGATTCCCTATAACAACTCCTACACCATCCGTTGAAACTGTAACTTTTTGCTGTCTTTCTAACAGAGCTTTGAAGATTTCTGGATTGGATTTCAAGCGTTGCCACTTCGACCGATATTGCTCACTTTCTTTTGCCTTTTTAATAATAGATAAAAATGAAACAGTTGCTATAATCAACAATGTAAAAAAAGTTGCTTGGACGAAGACCGTGTAGTAATTGATGTTTTTAAACGGATCATTTACCATTTTTATGTAGCAAATGCCTGAAATTAAAAGAGTTAATAGTATACCTTGAACACCTAAACAAAACACACACCATTGTCTTACCACTCTCCATTGATATATCAATGAATATGCTATGAATGGGGAGATAATAATGGATGTTGACGCCCAAATAATTAAATAATGACCCTGTGATAATCCAAAGAAAATGTGAGATAAAGTATTGGTTAAAAAGTAACTAAATCCGATAGCAGACCAACTAATACCAAATACTTTCGCGCCTTTTGACTCCAACACCGAGCCACAATCATTTTTTTGACCATTTGAACAAAGGCGTTTTAAAAAAGGATTATGACTATCAATCTCATGCCAAAGCAGTAAAACAGACAATGCTAGACCGCACGTGTTCAAAATCAATGATGTGGTTCCATACCAAGAAAGGGAAGAATTAGAGTGCTCTAAACTGTAGAACAGTGTAAATAAAATTGGAGCAAGAAATAGTAACCATGATTTTTTTACAAGTTCTTTTTGGATTATTTCATATACTCCTTTTCTTCCCTTTATTTTATCATTGCTTGACTCGCTCTTTTCAGCTAGCAATACAATACCTGTGTGCCATTCTTTGAAAATGTTAAGTGCAACATCCTCCCAGTTTAATTTTACCGTATTGTAAAATGTGACGATTTCATTGTCAATACTCTTAATTAAGGTGAAACCTGTTGATTCCCATTCGTTTTTTTTTATGGCACATATAAAAGGAGTTTGAAAATCCGAAAGATTGAATCCCTCTATCTGGACAGCAGCAGATTTTACCCCATAACTTAACAACACATCTTTAAGGCTGAATAGACTTGGAAAGTCGGGATGGTTTTCTAGACTTTTTTTAAGTGTGTCGTCAGGAACTGATACCCCTAAAATTTTTAAGAATGTTCTGCCGGTGGCAAAAGGGCTATTGTCTTGGTTCTGAAGTTTTTTTGAGAGCATATTAATAAAACTTTACAATAAGTTATAATTAATTATTGCAATGTATTAACAATAGACCATTAAGATTTGCCATATTTTAACTTTAACATACATTTAATTAACCAGTTCTAAGATAAGTATGTATTATTAATCACTAATAAATATATTGGCAAAATAATATTTCAAAAAAACTATCTAAATAATTATGTACAACTCTCTAAAAATCACTGCTATTATGGCGACTTGTGGTCGTCATCGTTGTTCTGAAAGAAGTCTTTCCTTATTTCTGGACCAAGACTACGAAAACAAACATCTTGTAATTTATCAGAATTCACCTATTACACAGGAATTAGATATTAATGTAGATAGAACCCAAGTATCGTTAATAAATTGTCATATTGATTCTATAACTAACCTACCATATTCAAGCCTTGGTGCTATTTATAATGATGCTATCAAACATATTCCAAAAGATACAGATGTTATAACGTTTTGGGACGACGACGATCTGTTTTTGGAAGATCATTTAACGGAAGGAATAGGAGGCCTCTTGAAAGGAGGGAAAACAGCGTACAAGCCTGCCTTTTCTTACTTTAGGAGTTCTGATGGGCTTGAAAAGGCTCAAAATACTTTTGAGCCTTCCATATTTGTTAAGGCAGAATTCATCAAGCTTACTGGATTTTCAACAACTACTACTGACCAGCATCTAAAATGGCTTCGCCCGCTACTTGAAAGAGATGATATCTTTATTGACATTGATGGAAAATCAACACTGATTTACAATTGGGGAGATTCTTTTGAAACATACAAAACGAGTGCCAATTCTGGAAATCCTGATCATTTTGAAGAATATCGAGTAAAGTCCCTTGATCATGGTGATCAGATCATTTCCAGGATTAACATTCAGGAAAATTTGTAGACTATGAGAAGAACTGCACTTCTTCGTTGCTGGAATGAAGAATCAACAATCATTGCTTGCCTCATGTCAATTGAAAATGTTTTTACCGACATTGTGATTATCTATTCTGATATAACAGATTCATCTTTGCAGCTAATTGAAAAGTATTGTAAAGGAAGGAACAATATCATTGTTGAAAGATATCCCTATCATGTTTACCCGGCTTTACACAGTATTTACAAAATAGGAGATTTCGACATAAATAATTCTCTTGCAGCTTACTATAATTTTGGAATGGATATATGTAAAAAGATTGGTGGAACGATTTGCAAAATCGATTGTGACCAGGTTTACATTGAAGAATCTTTGTTTTTCCAATTTGCAGATATTGAGGCAAATATGTTGTCAACTCCAAATAGGGGATACCGATCTGGTTTATGGGGGATAAATAGCTTTGTCCATAATAATATATTAATGGTTGTTGGAGATGAGAAAATAAATGGTATAGGAGACCATTATATATTATCAGGCGATATACTAAAATATCATCAGTCTCCCTTTTACGAAATCCCACAGTATACACAAGAGATTTCCACTTTGAACTATCATAATATGCCATGTTGGTTCCATTTTAGAAGGAAGATACAAAAGGTGAATAACTTAATAGGAACGGAGTTTACCTTAGAAAGGTATGTAAATGATGCTATCGAGGTGTTACACTTAGATGATGATTTAATCGACATTTTTGAGAAAAATATACGACCCTTGTTAATAAAATCAGAAAGTAAGTATTGTAATGTTGTCTTTTCATAATTATAATGACATAGAAAGATCATTCCAAATGTTGTTCCATCGCTAAAGCTTGGTAGCGGCAGCGCTACACATTCATTTTAAAAAAGCTGGGCCTTGATCAACGTTTCCGTAACCATCCGAAAACAAAGGCAATGCACGCAAAGCGGATAAGAAAATGAAGACTGTTGGGCAGGCTCGTGCGGGAACTGAAGAAAGCTTCCGGCAGATTCAACATACCTCACAGAGATAGAGCTGTTTAAGAGGGTTTCTAGCCCAGAAAAAGAGTGACGGGCACAAAATTTATTCCCTTCATGAGCCTGATGTTCAATGTATTTTCAAGGAAAAGGAGCATAAAATATAAGTTCGGTAACAAGGCATCTATTGTCTACCCAGGCAAACAGGGGTGATTGTGGGGGCAATGAGTTTCCGGAATGAATTCGATTGACACACGTTTCAGGCATGAGAATCGGTGAGTATTCTAGTTTTTCCACTAAAACAAAAAAGCTTGCAATCATTTGATTTGCAAGCTTTTACGTAGTTTTGATACTATTCTCTGTGATCCCGCTGGGATTCGAACCCAGGACCACTACATTAAAAGTGTAATGCTCTACCAGCTGAGCTACGGAATCATTTTCTCCCTTTCGAGGCTGCGAAGTTAGGAATTAAATTCAATCTTGCAAAAGGTAAATGCAAAATATTTAACAGAAAGTTAACACTGACATCACAAAACAGGGTTAAATATTTAGAAATCATTTGGTTGAACAAGGACAAAGAAAAATCACTGTTCGAAAATATTTAACCCCAAATGAACAAGGTTTGATAAAAAATATCTTTCTTTCTACTTAAAAACCTTGTACAAACATCATAATTTAAGAATAAGTAACCTTCATATTTTTTAGCGCTGTGTGCATTTATGATTGAAATTCCTATTTGTTGTAAATAATGTTATTGATTTTTTTATTTCCTTACTTATTTTCACTCTTTAATACATACTTGATTTTTAATGAATATTGAAAATATTTATGGTGAAGATAAATGGGCTACACTTGGGGGTTTTTCACCAATTATTTCTGTCTTTAGTTCTTACCATCCGCTTACTCCAGAGATGGAAGACATTATTAACCGCGATACATTTCCTGTGCATTTTGCCAAAAACAAACATATTGCATCACCACTAAAACGCAACCGTTACATTTTTCTGATTTTACAAGGAGCAGTGCACGGCTACCTTAAAATGGGAAATAAAAAAATTACCACCTGGATTGCTGCTGAAAACGAACTGGCAGGAACCATCAGAAATTTATGGGAGAATGAAGCCTCTGATGAATATATTGAAACGATAGATCCGGTATTTGCGATTGCCATTCCGCATGAAATGTCGAAAATGCTTTATGAAAATTTCCCCATCGCAAATTATGTGGGCAGAAAGATGACGCAGATTTATTTTCAGGGCGCCTCTGAAAGGGCGTATATCTGCAGGCTTCCGACGGCGTTAAAACGCTACCAAAGGTTCCTGGTTTCTTATCCGCACCTCATTAACCGTATTCCATTAAAGTATATCGCTTCCTTTGTGGGTATGAGGCTGGAAACATTGAGCAGACTCAGGAACAAGCCTTAATGGTCAGCGCCAAAAAATATTAACCGCCATTCTAAACGCAGTGAGAATCTGAAATAAATTACCATCGGTGAGCTCGCTAAGGCTCGGTTCAGGGTGACGGATCCTGATAAAACGCCGATTTAAGCTATGAGAGGTGATATTAATTCAAATCCAGCTTAACATTCAAGATTAAACTAAAAAAGCCATTACGCTTTCATTTAAACGTAATGGCTTTTGTAATCTTTAAAAAATCTGACTATTATTTACTTTTCAACTCATTTAAAACAGGCTTATCCAGGCTGGTTAAAGTATTTTGCTTTGGTTTAAGCAATTCAAAAACCACAATCTCATTTTTCCCTTTTTTCAGCCACTCTGCTGGCAGGTAAATGGTTTGTTGCGGACCAATGCCCCAATATTTACCTAAGTTATGTCCGTTAACCCAAACCAGTCCTTTGCCCCACTGGCGCATATCCAGATACGTATCGGCAACTTTGGTTAAATTAAAGCTGGCTGATTTAAGGGCCGCTGCCGATGGGCTGCTTACTTTAGCTTGTATTTTTTGGGCGTCTATTTTATCAAAAGGTAAAGGATACATTTTCCACGATTTAATCTCCTTACCATTAAAAGTTACATTTTTGGTAATCCCCTTATTGTTTTTAAGCAGGTAAGGACCAAAGTTGATCCTTCCCAGGTTTTCAACCAAAATATCCAATTGTACATTACCGGCAGGAAGATTAACGGCCAAACTATCCTGATAAAGCCTCCTGTCTAAAACACCAACCAGTTTTTTATTGATGTATACCAGGCCATAATCGCGCAGTTCGTTAATTTTGATTACGCCTTTACGTCCACCTTTTATGGTACTGCTGTACAGCACAAAACCATAGGGTTGGTTAAGTGCTTCGAAAGTTAATGGTTGTTCACTTAACTTTTGTTTACCGATCAGGTTAAAGATATCGGTAGATTTGGTAAATTTAATGGCTGGCAATGCCGCAGCAGGTTTAGCCGCTGGCACTTCGGGAAGTACCCGGTTCGCCGGCAAATTCCTTTTGATTACTTCGCGGAAAAGCATAAATTTTGGTGTCGCATTGCCCGCTTCATCTAAAGGCGCGTCGTAATCATAACTGCTGATCTGCGGTTCGTAAGCAGTTGAATCGTTATAGTTTGCGCCATTCATAAAACCCCGGGTTGTACCACCATGAAACATATACATATTGATGGAAATGCCTCCTTTAAGCGCAGTATCTAATTTATTGGCATATGTTTCTGGATCTACCTCATGGTGTTTGGTGCCCCACCAATCGAACCAGGCCGGATACCATTCTGGCACAAAATAAGGGCCTTTGCCTTTGTTATACTTGTTGATCAGTGCCCTGATCTGATCAGGATTATCGATCCCGTTAACGCCCGGAAGTAAACCAGCCAGGTGTCCGCCTTCTAACGCAGGAACCGGATCGCAGGTGGAAAGTACACCATCAAAACCGGCATCTTTAAACAGCTGCTCATTAATTTTCAGGTATTCTTTATCGTTTCCATAAGAACCATATTCGTTTTCTACCTGCACCATTAAGATGTTGCCCCCATGGTTAACCTGCAAAGGCGCTAAACGTTTACCAATTTCGGTAATATATTCCTTGTACTCTTTTAAATATTGTGCTTCTTTGCTCCTTACCTGTAAACCTTTAATGTTCTGCAACCAATACGGATAACCGCCAAATTCCCATTCGGCACATACATACGGACTCGGGCGAAGCAATACCCATAAACCTTCTTCTTTTGCAATACGAACAAATTCGGTAATATCATTATTCCCAGAAAAATCAAAATGATCTTTCTGCGGCTCGTGTACGTTCCAGAATACATAAGTACCAATGGTATTTAAGCCCATGGCTTTGGCCATTTTCATTCTATCGCGCCAGGCTTCTCTCGGTATCCGGGGATAATGCATTTCTCCCGAAATAATCTGAAAGGGTTTGTTATCAAGCAGAAAAACCGAGTCTGCCAGTTTAAAAGTATGCTTACTTTGCGCAAATGCACCAAAGCTGGCAAAACAAGTAATTAAAATTACTTTAATCCATAGGTGTTTTAAGGTAGGTTTCATCAAAAAAGGTATTATTTAAAAAATCAAAAGCATAGTTTTCCCATATCATTTTATAAAATGCTTTACAGCACAAACCAAATGTTATGGATTTATGAAATGAGTAACGTTATAATTTCAAATTAATCAGGTTAATTACTGATTACAGTGGTAACAGACTTAGCAGGAATACGCACCTGTTTGGTATCCTGATATTGTTTATAGGGCGACAAATTGTATTGATCTGATGTAACATAGGTTTGTACAGCACTTTGCTTACTTCCCTTTACCTCCATGTTCAGTTCAAGATCGTTTTCTGTAGGGTTAACCACTACGGTTACGATCTTTTTATTTTGCTGATAGGATGATACATTAACCTGAGGCAAATCTGCCCCCAGGGTTTTAACCTGAAGCCGCTTACTTCCAGGGCTAATAAAACGGCTATAGTTACCCAGGGCCCACAGCAGTTTACTATCATAAACCTGTCCATCTGTTTTATTTTTATCGATATAAACCAAACCATCCTTATAATCGCCGGTGGATACGCCCAACCACCATTGCCATGAGGTTGCGTTAGATATCACAAGGTCATGGTGGATCAGCCTGGCGATAAAAAGTGCTGTAACCATACCCAGATCACGTTTTTCGCCTTTAAGCACCTCATCACCAAGTACGCAATATTCAGACATCCAATACCTTAACCCTTTTATTTGAGCTACGGCTTCGGCTGTTTTCCTACGGACACCAATAAACTTTTCTTCCGGACTGGTGGTAAAATAACTGTGAGCAGAAATGGATTGATCTATATTTGAAAAGTTGCCAACATAATTGGGAGATGCCGGATTAAAGAACTGCTGTACCTGGTTTCCCTTCGCACTATTTCCGTTATTATATAAATAATCAAGCTGACCGGCCTCTCCTATCTGTATTTTGGTTTTCATCTGATTCTTAACCAATGCATCATTAACACCCCGGTAAAGTTGAGCAAGTTCGGTATTGTTGTACGGACAGCCTTCCTGATTATGTTCATTCCATTTCCATTGCGGCTCGTTTGCAGGGCTAAGGTAGTTGAGTTCTATTCCGGTTGTTTTCTCTATTCCTTTAATGGTTCTAACCAGGTAATCGGCAAACTGCGGAAGTTTATCAAAATCCAGGTTGCAGTTTCCATCTGTAGAATAGGCTTTGCCATTTTTGGTAAATAGTACGTGCGGACTGTTTACGAAGCCGATAAACTGCTTTACGCCACGATTTTGGGCTGCTTTTAAAAACCAGGTTTGACCGGGCATTGCGTTCCAGTCATAAGTACCATCAGGCTGCAGAAAAGCGTATTGACGACGCCATTCGTCGCCAATATCGCTTGCCTTACCTTGGGCGGCACTACCGCCTCCAATACTGAAACGCCACATGTTAAGCCCAATACCAAGTGGTTGCCCCACTTTTGTAGTTTGGGTGCTAAAAAGCAAATCGGCCATCCTATCCTTTTTTTCTGCGGGCCATAAACCTGCGAACTGACAAGTCCATGCATCAGAAGCGCCAAAACCCTCTATGGTTTGGAATGTGATGGCAGGATCTATTTCTATTTTTAGAGGCGTTTCTTGTGCAAGCGTTACGCTACCATATAAAAATAAGGCCAGACAGATAAAAAAACGGTTTAGATTGGAGGATGACTTTAACATGTAAACAATTAATTTCTATTTATTAGTAACCTGGGTTTTGCTGCAATTTACCACCTGATGCTAAAATTTCGGCTCTTGGTATTGGTAACCAATAGTGTTTGGTTTCGAACTTGCGTCCGTCTAACGCAACTTTAGGCGTATAAGTAAAACCGTTATTTGTTTTGGTAATCGTCACGCCGCCGGCAGGTTTGTTTTCGGTTACATCAGCAATTTTCCACCTCCTTACATCATAAAAACGATGTTCTTCGAAAGCAAGTTCTACCCTACGCTCATAGCGTACCGCATCGCGCATTTGTGTCTGTGTAAGTCCGATTGCCAATGCAGGCATATTAACGCCTGGCCTGGCCCTCACCATGTTTACAGCATCTCTTGCAGACATGGTAGATCCCGAAGGAACAGCATCAGGTCCATAAGCTTCATTTGCAGCTTCAGCATAGTTAAGCAAAATTTCTGCATATCTAAAATAAATCCATGGTTGAAAACCTGCATTGCCCCATGGATTTTGTAATGGATAGGCATCATTCATGAATTTTTTAAGGTAATATCCGGTTTTACTGGTATTCCAGTTGTCATTTCCATCTTTACTGTCTCTTCCTCCCGGTACAAAGGTTTCTACGTTACGCTCACGGTAGGCTGCGCCATTATACAAAATGGTAGCTGCAAAACGTGGATCACGACCTTTATACGGTTCGTTGCTATCATAACCAGAGGTGGGATCGGTTATCGGTTTACCGTTGGCCATTTCGTAATCATCTACCAGGTTCTGCATTGGTAAATTTCCGCCCCAACCGCCATAACCATTAGGCCCGTTTGCAATTTCCAAATGGGTATGGTTGGCATTTTTGGTAAACAACCTTGCAAAAATAACTTCATTACTCTGGTCAGTTAAAAACAAGTTTGCGTATCCCCCGGTATATATTCCATATTTATTTAAAGAGATCACCGCCTGGGCTGCCGTAACAGCTGCCTGCCAGGTACCTGCATTATACAACGGACTTGCAGCATACAACAGTAAACGCGACTTAAGTGCCAATGCCGCACCTTTAGTAGCTCTACCAATTAACCAGCTGCCGCTATTATCTAAAGGTAAATCTGCAGCAGCCTGATCGAGTTGAGCGGCCACATAATCTATAGATTCTTTAATCGAAGCACGTTGAAACAATGCCGGATCTTGCAAATTATCAGTGAGATTGGTTACTTTATCGCCCATTAGAACAATGCCGCCATAATTACGGATCAAATCCTGATAACGAAACGCTCTGATGAATTTAATCTCAGCTATCAATTGTTTTTTATGTGTTGCACTCATTGAAATTTTGGACAGTACTGATAGCGCGTAATTACATTCTCTGATACCGCGATAACTTCTTCCCCAATATACGCCGGCGCTTCCTAAATTTTCAGGTGCCAGCTGCCCTCTCTGGATCAACCAGGTCGCATCATCATTATTGTAAACAGATTCATCGGTAAAAGAACTCCACATGCTATATTCAAAACCTCTGCCAAAACCCGGAGCCGATCCGTCAGCTTCTTTATCCTGTAATCTGGTGCCGATATAACGATTGGTTACATAGGCTTCTAGAACAGCCGTATCTGTTTCTATAGCAGTTGTAGAAATCCGATCTGTTGGTTCTACATTTAAAAAATCTTTTTTGCAGCCCACCATAGCCCCTGAAACAAGGGATAGGCCTAAAAGTGTTATATATAGTGATTTGTTTGTCATGATGATTAAAATTTAATGTTGGCGCCAAGGTTAATAATGCGTTGCTGTGGATAAAACTGGCCGCTACCGCTGGTTCCCTCCGGATCGTAATCTTTCACTTTAGAAATGGTGAATAAGTTAAAGGCACTGGCATAAACCCTTACTCCAGAAACGTTGATGCGATCTAAGAAACTGGCTTTGATGTTATAGGCAAGCTCTACGTTTTTAAGCCTTAAGAATGAGGCATCATTTAACCAAAAGGTATTATTAAACTGCCCACCGCTGATGGCATTAGATGCACGGTCGGTTACCCTTGGATAGGTTCCGTTCGGGTTTGCGGCACCAAACCTGTTATCGGCCCAACTGCTGTAAAAGTTACCTACACTACCCGCTTCTGGCAAAACGTACTGACTTACCTGGGTTTGTCCGGCTAATACCACTGATAAATCAAAGTTTTTATAAGAAGCACCAAGTGTAAATCCGTAAGTAATTTGAGGGATGTTGCTATATGGCGTTCTGGTTTGGTCATCGGCAGTAATTTTACCATCATTATTGTAATCCAGGTATTTAAGATCACCAACTTTGGCCCCGCTAACATGCGGATAAGCATCTAACTCCTGCTGTGTTCTGAATATACCGATGGCATTGTAAAGCAGGCCGGCATTTAACGGTCTTCCGGTCTGGCGCTGATAATCTAATGTTCCGCTGGCTTCATCAATAAAAATCACTTTACTTTTAGCATAAGTGAAGTTACCTGATGCATTCCATCTGAAACTTTCGCCGTTATGGTTATAACCTAAAGTTGCTTCAAAACCAGCATTATTCACTTTTCCGATATTTTCTGAAGGTACTAATGGCGTATAGTTCACGCTTTTATCATCAAATGGATTTACGATACCTGAAGAACCTGGTACTGATGCATTACGGGTAGTTAAGATATCAGATCTTTTTTGCTGGAAATAAATGGCCTCAATACTAAAGTTCTTAAACACCGTGGCATTAATACCAATATCAAGCTTTTTGGCTACCTCCCAGGTAATGTTTGGATTTGCCAGTTTAACCAGGTTTACACCAGGCTGTATGGTTAGTGTATTACTTGCATCTCTAGCCACAAAGCCGTTTCCAACCAATACATAATTATCAAAATACTGGAAACCATTTACGTTATCATTACCTAAGGCACCGTATGAGGCACGGATTTTTAAATTGTCTACAAACTTAACGTTATCGCTGAACCAATTTTCTTTTGACATTACCCATCCCACAGATGCAGAAGGGAAATAACCATATTGCTTGCCTTGAGGAAAAATGGATGATCCATCAACACGCAACTGGCCTTCAAAGAGGTATTTATCATCATAACTATAGGCTAAACGGCTAATTACACTCTTGCGGTTATAGTTGGTGCTATAACCAGAGTTTAGATAATCGGTAGCGGCAGCACCCCCTTGTGAAAGTTCGGGCAAATTGGTAGACAGAAAGTTAAAACGTTGTGCATCGAAATATTCTAAATGGTTTTCGCTTTGCTCATAACCTACAAATGCATTAATATCGTGAAGGTTAAAACGACGTGCATAATTCAGCTTGATGTTTGAAGTAAGCAACGACTCGTTTTTCTGGCTTTCAGTCAGGGTAGCTCTTTGGTTATTGCCACCCGTAATTACACTATTATAAGTTTGAGATGTAGCATCGTATTGGTATAACAGATAGGGTTTATTGAAACTTTTGGTAAATACATTCGATTTATCAGCCGAGAAAAAACCATCAACAGAAAGTCCTTCTACACCTGGAATAATAAAAGTAGCTCTTAAAATACCATTTAAAACCTGTGTAGGTGATTTACTGGTTCCACCGATATCAGTAACCTGTACCGCAGGATTGGAATTTTCTATACCAGTTGTTGGTAAACCGTTTGGATAATATGCGGCTACAATTGGTTTTGCCCTGTAAATAGACCTAAAAATATCGCCGGCTCCAACCTGAGGAAACACACGGTTTTCTTGTCTGCCCGATACCGATAAACCCAATTTTAGGTATTTGGATACGTTAGCATCTACATTTGTGCGGAAATTATATTGGTTGTACTTGGTTGCACCGTTTTTATAAATCCCATTCTGGTTAATTGTACCTAATGAAACATAGTATTTAACATCTTCGCTACCGCCATTAACAGAAAGGCTGTGCTGGCTCTGTAAAGCTGTTTTTTTCAATGTTTGGTCGATCCAATCGGTATTAGGGTACAACAAAGGATCGGAGCCGTTACGGAATTTTTCGATCTGATCTGCCGTGTAAGACTGATTAAGTCCGCCTGAAGGATTAGAATCAAAATTGATTTCGTTCATGATCTGCGCATAAGTAGCGGCATCTGCCATTTTGGGTAACCTTGTTGGTGAGCTAAAACCCTGGTTAAAACTATAATTAATAGTTGGTTTGCCGGTTTTACCTTTTTTGGTGGTTACTAAAATAACACCGTTGGCCGCTCTGTTACCATAAATAGCTGCAGAGGCATCTTTTAGTACCGAAACACTTTCAATATCATTAGGATCTAAACGTTCCAGTCCACCAATCTGTCCGGGGATTCCATCTACAACGATTAATACATTATTACTCCCTGTGGTAGCCAGGCCCCTGATGGTGATGTTTGAACCGTCATAACCAGGTTCGCCACTTCTGTTGTTGATCACTACGCCGGAAAAACGGCCAGCTAACGAATTGGATAAGTTGGGTTGCGGACTTTTCACCAGGTCGGCTCCTTTTACCTGCGATATTGATCCGGTAAGGGTTGCTTTCTTCTGGGTTCCGTAACCCACCACCACTAATTCGTTCAATGTTTTCGTATCGGTACTCAGCTGAACATTAATGGTTGTTCTATCGCCAACGGTTTGTTCCTGACTGGTGTAACCCACGTAAGAAAAAACCAATACATCAGTTGTGGATGCTACACTAATGCTATATTTACCTTTTGCATCGGTTTGAACTGTTTTTTCAGTTCCCTTAATCTTAACTGCTACTCCCGGAAATGGCACTCCGTCACTTGTAACAGTACCCGTTACCACAATCTCGCGTGCCAGTTTCATTTTTTCTGCCGATATAGCAAAGGAAGAGGCGGCTACAGGTAAACTAATTGATAAGATAAATAGAAAAGCCAGTGCTTTAATTTTAAAGCATTTTAAAGGCGAAAATTCCTTCAGATTTTTTTTTCTCATTTGGTTTGCACATTAATATTTGGTTAGCAGATCAGATCTATACTTAGATAAACAGGATGTTGTTATCAGATTTTATAGTGATAGAACTGCTTTATAAGGGGCTAAAGTAGTGCTAACAAACCACATAAAAAGGGTACAAACAATCCAAATTTAAGGGGTAAACAGACCGAAAATGAGCTTAAATGAGGTTTTAAGGCATGTTTTTAGAAACAGGGAGTAAATATAGTTATGGTTTGCTTTTTTTACCTGTTGTGTTTACCTGGATATGATTAGAAAATGGCTTCCTGAATTTTTTAATGTACTGTGATGGATTTATATTAAACAATTTATAAAACTGCTCTCTAAAATATTTGGGATCGGTAATGCCTACCAGGTATGAAGTTTCCTGAATGGTTTTATCAGTATTGATAAAAATTTCGGCCGCTTTCCTTAACCTGATGAAACGGATAAAGCCATTGGCAGACTGACCTGAAATGGATTTAATTTTACGGTATAAATTAGATCTCGACATCCCCAATAAGGCTGATAAGGTATCGATATTAAAATCAGGATCGGTAAGGTGCTCTTCTACAATGCGGATACAGTTATCTAAAAACTCCTTATATTCTGCAGAGATTTTAATATGGTTGGAGTTGAGTGTAATTTCATTATAAAAGTACTTTTGCAGTGCGTTTTTACTTTTTAATATACTGGCCACCCTTGCTTTTAAAAAATCCTTATCAAAAGGTTTACTGATGTAATCGTCGGCCCCACCTTCTATGCCTTTAAGTTTAACTTCCGGTGCAGAAATGGCCGTAAGTAAAATAATCGGGATATGAGAAATGGAAACATCTTCTTTTATTTTGCTGCAAAGTTCTATGCCCGTCATGCCGTCCATCATTACATCGCAAATCACAATATCAGGTAACAGCTCTTTCGTCATTTCATAACCTTTTTCTCCATTACTGGCTTCATAAAGATGGTAATCCATTTTAAAAACCTGTTTAAGGTACTCTCTGATCTCCAGATTATCATCAATAATAAGCATGCTTTTTGAATCAATGGTGAGCTGGTTTTCGATTACCTGCCCCTCGGCAGCCTCTACAACTTTGTTGGCACTGATCTCATCCTCTATCAATTCTTTGAACAACGAAGATTCGGTATCCACTAACGCCTCCTCCAATATAACAGCATTTTTAAAATGACTTAAACCACGTAATAAAGCAATATTAAAGGTAGTTCCCTTATTTTCAGCGCTGGTGTAGTTTATGGTGCCTCCATGCATTTCAACAAAAGTTTTAGCCAGGTATAAACCTATACCAAAACCGCCTTTGGCTGATTTATTACCGGGATCCTGATAAAACTTCTCGTACAGTTTTTCTCCGGCTACTTCTACAATACCACAGCCGGAATCTTCAACACTAATGATTACATTTTCCTTGCTGTTATCTACCATCATCTTCACCGTCCCGCCTTCTGGCGTAAATTTTATTGCATTTGAAAGCAGGTTAAAGAACACGATTTCCATTTTTTCGCGGTCAGCATAAAAAGCAATCATCTCATCGGTACAGCTAAACTCAAGCGTTATATTTTTTGACCGGGCCTGGTGTATAAAACAAAGAAATACCTCTTTACACAGATTTACCAGATTTATCGGTGCTACCTTTAACTTTTCGCCATAAGTATCTGCCTTCCTAAACAACAATAGCTGATCAACCAAACTTAACAGCCGCTTGGCATTCCGGTATACAATATTTAAATCGGTAGTATCAACGTTATTGTCATTTTTGTACAAAAGTTCTTTAACCGGATTGATAATTAAGGTAAGCGGTGTGCGGAACTCGTGCGATACATTGGTAAAGAAAGATAGTTTCTTCTCGCTCAGCTCCTTTTCTTTTTCGCTTTCTATGTGGGCCAGTTTAATCTGAAATTTTAAATCAGATTGGTGCTCGCGATATTTAAGATAAGCGTACACCATACCAAAGAAAGCCAAACCATATAAACAAAAAGCCCACCAGGTGCGGTACCAAGGTGGCGTAATGATGATCTGGAGCGAATTTCCGTTCATATTCCAAATGCCATCATTGTTTGATGCCCTGATCCTTAAGGTATATTTACCGGGATTTAAGTTGGTATAGGTTACTTTATGTTCACTACCGCTATAATTCCATTTTTTATCAAAACCTTCCAGAAAATAAGCATATTGATTTTTTTCTGACAGTGTATAGTTCAGGGCCACAAAACCGAAAGAAAGCACACTCTGATCGTAAGGCAGGGTAATACTTTTCGTCATGTAAACAGGCGATTTTAAAGGGGAATCATCGCCAGGGAGAATCAGTTTGTTAAAAATCGAAAAATCAGAAAAGTAAACCGCAGGCGCTTCTTTATTATATTTGAGTTGTTGTGGGTTAAAATAAACGATGCCTTTGTTACCTGCCACATAAATTTCTCCTTTAGCATTTTTGCAAATGGCCTCGTTGGCGTAAACGCCGTCCTTTTCATCATAATTTTTAACCGTTTTGGATACTGGATCGAAAAGCGAAATACCTTGCTCGGTAGTTACCCATAATTTGCCATTGTTATCTTCTACCAGGTCGGTAAAAACATTGCTGGCAAAACCATTTTGTTTTGAATATACCTCGAAAGTATTTGTTTTGGCTACATATTTATTCAATCCATCCCGGGTGCAGATCCAAATATTTTGATGCGAATCCTGATAAAGACGAATTACAATATTATTGCTAATGCCGCCTTTTTTTGAATTATCAATCCTGTAATTCGTAAACTTTTTGGTTTTAGGGTTAAAACGGCTTAAGCCACTGCCGTAGGTTCCTATCCAGATATTCCCCTGCGCATCTTTTAAAAGGCAGTTTAAATGGTTGTTACTCAATGAGCTTAAATTTTTGGGATCGTTATAGTAATGCGTATAAGCTTTGGTTTTATCGTTATAGATTTTTAAGCCGGCATCCGTAGCTAAATAATATTCGCCATCGTTTACTTCTATCAGATCCCTAAAAACATCTTCATTGAAAAAGATACCCAGTGCAGAACGATGGTGGTGATGTAGAAACTTGTTCTCTTTTTCGTTATAACGGTCAAACCCGTTCTCGCTCATTACCCATAAATCACCTTTCAAGTCAACAGACAGCTTAATAATATCGTTACTGGATAAACTGTTTAAGTTGTTATTGTGAGAAAGTCTGGTAATGGAGCGGTTATCCGGGTTATATTTATATAGGCCTTTGTTGCTACCCAGCCAAAAATTGCCCTCATTGCTAATGATTGATTTGATGTCTGCCTGTCCGAAAGGAAGTGAGGTGAAATTAAACTTGTACTGGTTAAAATCAATTTTACTAAGACCATTTTTACCACATAGCCAGATCATGCCGGTTTTATCGCGGTAAAAGCTTCCATTGGCAAAAAATTCGAGTTTATCTATTTTATCCCATTTATTGAGTTTCGTATTTACCCAAAATATTCCTGCACTTCCGCCTACCAGTACTTTTCCGGCACTTAAACTCAAAACGTTAAACACAGCAGCATTACCTGTATTACCGCTATTGTAAGTGGTAAACATCTCCTTTTCAGGATCAAAACGGAACAGATCGCCTTTCCAATAACACCCGATCCAGATCATGCCCTCATTGTCGATGCAAAGCGTCCAGATGTCATTTGGATTTTTTTGATCAGCGATTTCCTTTTGCATATAATTGGTAAACCGCTTTGTTTTTTGATCGAACTTATTCAGCCCATTGCTCCAGTTGCCGAGCCATAAATTGCCAGAGGCGTCTTCGGCAATGGCATTCACCGATTTTCCTTTAATGGCATAAGCGTTTTTGGGATCGGGCTGATAAACCTTAAATGTTTTTGATTTGCTGTTGTAAAGATTAAACCCATCATCGGTACCTACCCATAATTTGTTTGTTTTATCGATCAGCAGAGACCAGATCTTGTTATTACTGAGGGACGTTTTACTGTTTTCTTTATGGTAAAAACGTTCAAATTTCTCGGTAACGGGATCGAACCTGTTTAAGCCGTTCATGGTACCCACCCAAAACACGCCATGGCTATCCTCTACCATTGCATTGACGTAGTTATTGGTTAAAGAAGTGCTATCTCCAGCGATGTTTACATAAATTTTGAAAGAATAACCATCAAATTTACAGAGTCCGTTTTCTGTACCGATCCAGACAAAACCTCTTTTATCTTTTAGTGCAACAGTGGTATTTTTAGAGGGGAGACCGTCATTAATACCGTATGTTTTAAGTACATAATGTTCCGGAATAGCCGTTTGATCCTTTACCTGTGCTTCGATGCTGCTAAAAAACAGCACGCATTGCAGGGTAAAACCAAATGCTTTGATAAATTTCATCATTAAAAAGGCAAACCAGTAGCTAAAAATCGGTTTGCGGGTGTAAAGATACAATTTGCCGAGGTATGGTTCAATCCATACATTCCACCCCCCCGAAATCGTCATCCTGAAGGATGATTTATTGAAATCTCTTCACTCCGCGCTGCTCAGGCCGAATGACGATCGAATATTTATAGGAAGCTCGAAGTGACAACTTCTTTCAGAATCTTTCCAATTGCATCATTTTTTGCCACAGAAACACAGCATTGCACGGAGTGAATAAAACTGAGAGTTTACGGTTCTGTTTCTGCAATTGTCTTCATGCAATCGCCCTCCTGAACTTGTTTCAGGCTCTTTACAGTTAGCATGTTTTGCCACGGAAACACAGTATTGCACGGAGTGAAGAAAGCTAAGATTTCAAGCCAAAGCCCATGCAATCATCACAATGCAATCGTCCTCCTGAACTTGTTTCAGGATCTTTACAGGTAGCATTGTTTTGCCACGGAAACATGGAGTTAAAAATTTAAGATTTTCTTGTTCAATTTAAGCAATCGTAATACTCAATTCGTCCGTAATCATTTCAACATGAAAGACCCTGAAATAAATTCAGGGTGACGACCGTGCTAAAGAAATTGAGATAAAGATTCAATCCTATAATGTATCAACCATTTAGAATCGTTTCAGGATCTTTACAGGTAGCATTGTTTGCCGCGGAAACACAGATTTACATGGCATTTACTTTACCATTCAGCTTTAGTCTTTAAGCTTTTGCCTTTTTTATAAATCAGAATAGTCTGTTGGATAAACAAATTTGGTATCGTTTTTAGAAACATTATGCTGATACTCTGGCATAGCCGATAGTTTTTTCCAATAATCATCTGCTGAGAAGGCTTTCCAGTGTGCATCTCTATCGGCTTTGTTTTCAAAAGTGGTTAAATACATGAGGTTAGGCATGCGGCTTCCGGCAATTACTTCCCCATAAAATACCGCATTAAAATTTAACCTTTTAAATAAACCAATCTCGTCGCCTTTGTTAAACATTTGCACTTTGTTCTGAAAATATTTCTCCGTGGGTGCTTCGTAGCTTCTTAATTCATAAACCCGTTCTTTCATTGGCGATTTTAGATTGGGCAGCATAAAATGAGGTGCATCTTCAAAAGCTTTTAATACAATAGATTCCAGACGCTCAAAAGGAGCATCGGTGTAAATCGCATCGAGATAGGCTTTACCATCAACAGCATATTGTTTGTCTTTTGACAGTTTTTTATCCAGTTCCAAAATTCCATTAAGCGATTTTAGTGGAATAAATACATAAATGAGTTTTTCGGTAACTCCGGTCTGATCGCTTACTATTGGCTTAAACACACCCACCTTCGCTATTCCATTGCGATGTAATGCAGGCAAATATGCCTTTTGCAAATAATCGTCTACTGTCTTTTCCTGGGCATCGGTTTTGAGGTGGTAAATTTTGATCTGATAGAAATCTATTGAGGCATTAGCCGCAAATGCACTGGATAACAGTAAAAATAAAAACAGACAAGATATTTTCATTTTGGACAACATATTAGGATTGATTGTTAAGATGGAAAATTAATAAAGTTTTCGGGTAAAACTTTATTAATTTTCCATTTTTATCTTTTCCTTCCAATAAAATGCTTATTTCAGTTTGCAGTTATCAGTTTACAATTTGCAGTTGCTATTTAACCAATGACCAGTGAACCAATGACTAATGACTAATGACTAATGAACCAACAAACCAATGACCAACAAACCAACCCTACTTTGAAATATTCGGATTTGGCGCTTCGGCATTGAGTAAATGTTTTACAAAGAAATCACGCTTACGTCTACGTCCATAAACACCTCCATCGCTGTGTCCCATGCCTGGAATGCTCAAAATATCAAAATTTTTATTTGCTTTAATCAGTGCATCGGCCAGTCTATAGGTCGATTCTGGTGGTACATTTTCATCTGCTTCACCCACAATTAAAAATAGATCCCCCTGTAATTTAGCCGCGTTGGTAATATTAGATTGTTCGCCATAATGCGGCCCTACCGGATAGCCCATCCATTGTTCGTTCCACCATTGTTTATCAATACGGTTATCGTGACAGCCACAGGCTGAAACTGCAGCTTTATAAAACTCAGGATGTGACAACAGTGCACCAGTAGAGCTTTGTCCACCCGCCGAAGTACCATAAATCCCTACTTTAGAAATATCCGCATTTGGATACTTAAGCGCCATGGCCTTCATCCATAATATCCGGTCAGGAAATCCGGAGTCGGCTATGTTTTTCCAGCATACATCATGAAAAGCTTTAGAGCGGTTGGCCGTACCCATTCCGTCAATCTGCACCACGATAAAACCTAATTCGGCTATGCTCTGCATTTCACTGGCCGGCAAGAAACTTTTTGGCACAAAACTATCGTGAGGACCTGCATAAATATTTTCGATAACAGGGTATGTTTTGTTAGGATCCATTTTTGAAGGGAAGCAAACAATTCCCCATATATCGGTTTTGCCATCTCTTCCTTTGGCAACGAATACTTCTGGCAGTTTAACCCCTGTAGCTAAATAGGCATCTGTTTTTCCATGTTCTATTTCACTTACCTTTTTGGTGCTTTCAGTAAGCCTTAATTCGCTAACCGGTGGTACATTTACCTGAGAGTAAGTATCAATATAATATTTTCGATCAGGCGAGAAGCTGAGGCTATGGTTGCCTTTTTCTGGTGTGAGGTTTACCAGTCCTTTACCATCAAACCCGATTCTGTAGTAATGGATAAAGTAAGGATCTTCACCAGCATGCATGCCATTTGCCCTGAACCATACCTGACGTTTTACAATATCTACACTATCAATGTCCCTAACCACATAATTTCCTTTTGTAATTAACTGCTGCTTTCCGGTTAAGGCATTTACCAGATAAAGATGTTGCCAGCCATCCTGCTCGCTTGTCCACAATATTTCATTTGTTTTGGGCAGGTATCTGGTATAAATGCGACTTTCATAAATGAAGGTCTTGGTCTTTTCATCGATGATGTTTCTGGTTTTTCCTGTTAAAACATCTACTTCGATTACCCTGAAACGCTGGTGGCCACGATCTACTTTCTCATAAGTATAATATCTGCTGTTATTATTGCGCCAATGCAGTTCTGGAGCACCAAAGAAATCAATCGGGTCTGCATCAACCTTGATGGCCGTTTTCTTCGCTACGTTAAAAACATAGGGCTGATAAGCAGTAAAGTCATCACCAGGCTGTGCATATTCTCTCGTTTTTAACTCACCACGTGTGGTACCCGGAACAGAACTTAAAACATAATATACATTTTTAATTTCTTTCGGATCGATTTTATAGGCAACTATGTTTTTGCTATCAGGCGACCAGGCAAATTCACCATAAGGTTTATCGGCACTACCATCAGTACTTAATTGGGTTTCTGCCTTTGTAGCCAGATCAATTACAAACAGATTGCCACCACGGATCAGGATTTCGCTTTTGCCATCAGGCGATTTTTTGATTTCTCGGTTTCCCTGCCAGCGCGATCTGCGTTGTTGTAAAGGCCGCCTGGCATTGTACCGATAAATATTACTATCGGTGGTATTGGTTAAATTATTATTGCTCAGGTTTAACTCATACCATTTATCGGCTATTTTTAGTTTTGCAGTACCCTGGTCGGCAAAATATAGCTCTCCAAGCTGAATTTTTAGCGGGTTCTGTTTTTTACCGGTAAGCTTTTCTATATTTTGTACCAGTTTATTATGATCAAATGCAACCTGGCGCTTACCTGTTGCCGCATCTACATAATAATATTCCCATGTTCTATCAGGAAGATTCTTCTTATACCAGAATGCAGTACCATCTTTTTTCCAGAAGGGGGTAATTTCATTGTTGGTTGGAATATTACGTAATGTAGTATCCATTCTTAACGATAACTGGTAAGCAGCTGCTACTTCAGCAGCATTAGGCTGATAAGGTTGCAACTTGGTTTGCTGTGCAAGCAACTGAACGGAAACAAAACTTAATAAAGTAAAGGCTATTGATTTTTTAACGGTCGCGTAAATGCTCATTACAGATTTTTTGTGGTAAATATAGGATTGCTATTTTGCAGGTCTTTTTTGAATTTTGATGAATATCATTAATATTTTAACCCTTTACATCAACCGGATCTTTGGTTTTCAATTCCTGACGTACGATACCTCCTCTAATCAGATAATAAACCGGGATTCCCATTAAAGTGATGATTAATCCTGGCCAGGTAAATTTGGGTTTAAAAATGATCAGCAGTATGCAAAAGGCAAGTCCCATTAGGATATAAACGATTGGCAGCACCGGGTAACCAAAGGCTTTGTAAGGCCTGTTTGCCTCAGGGCGTTTTTTACGGAGGATAAAGATTCCGAAAATGGTAAGCATGTAAAACATGACCACCACAAAAGAAATCATATCGAGCAGGTCGCTGTATTTTCCGCTAATGCACCATAAACAGGCAAAAATGCATTGTATCCATAATCCAAATCCCGGGACTGCATTTTTATTGAGTGTACCCACTTTTTTAAAGAAAAGTCCATCTTTGGCCATGGAATAATATACCCTTGCACCAGCCATAATTAAACCATTATTACAACCAAAGGTTGAAACCATAATCATTAAAGCAATAATGATAGTACCGGCTGTACCGAAAATATGGTTGGCGGCTGAAACAGCTACCCGATCTTTATCTGCATGGGCAATATCTTGCAATGAAAGCACCCCGGTGTACATTACGTTGGTGAGGAGGTAGAGTACGGTTACGATAATGGTTCCTAAAGCTAAACTTAAACCGATATTGCGTGCAGGATTTTTAATTTCGCCGGCGATAAAGGTCACATTATGCCAGGAATCGCTGCTGAATATTGAACCCACCATCGCTGCAGCGATGGCACCGAAAGCCGCGAAAGTGGTGTAAGAACCAATACTTCCGTCAGCAGATAACGGTCCTAAAACCCACATATTTTCCCAATTGGTTTTCCAGATTCCCTTATCCAGAAAGAAAAGTCCAAAAGCGATCAGACCAAATAAACTTAACAATTTAGCCACCGTGAAAGTTGTTTGGATAACTTTACCCCCATTTACCCCCCTATTGTTGATATAGGTGAGCAAAATAATTACGCCAATGGCCAACAGTTGTGCGGGTGAAATGGTAAAAAAACCTAAATCGACAGCAACTAAATCTTCACTCAACGCAGGTATGAGATAAGCAGTAAATTTGGCAAATGCAACACCTACGGCGGCAATCGTTGCGGTTTGGATAACCGTGAAAAAACTCCAGCCATATAAAAAACTGATCAGCGGGTTGTACGCTTCCTTTAAATAAATATACTGTCCTCCCGCTTTTGGGAACATGGCACTTAATTCACCATAACTCAATGCAGCCGTTAGCGTCATAAAGCCTGTAATCAGCCAAACCACTAATAGCCAGCCAGAGCTGCCTACATTTCGGGTAATATCTGCACTTACAATAAAAATACCCGAGCCGATCATACTTCCGGCTACAAGCATCGTTGCATCCATCAGCTTAAGCGAGGGTTTAAATTGTGTGGTTTCTTTTTCAGTCATGTTGTGTTTGCTTGGTGGTTCGAAGGTTGGTTGTTGATTTTATTTACTTAAGCTGATCGTAAAAATACCATGAGGTTTTAAAGTCGCGGGTTAAAGGCTGATTGGTTAAAGTAGCCCTGATCATTTCGACAGGGATTAAGTTTTGTTTTATCACGGCATCATGAAAATCCTTAAAGCTCATTTTGCCACTATCTACAAGCTCTTTTTTCAGCGCAAAGAGCTGAAGACCGCCGGTAAGGTAGGCTACCTGGTATAAAGGGCTATAATCGCCTTTGAAAGATCGGCGAACCTCACCTTCTGCATTGGCACGTTCGTGCCCTACACGGTCTACCAGAAAATCCACACACTGCTGAGGGGTCCACCTGCCCAGGTGAAAGTTCAGCGAAAACAGAATCCTGGCACAACGGTGCATCCGCCAGAAAAGCATACCCATTTTTTCCTCAGGTGTTTTGGCAAAACCTTTATCGTAAAGCAAAAGTTCCCAGTATAAAGGCCAGCCCTCTATGCTAAAAGGGGTTTGAAAAGGATCGCGATAGCTTTTATATCTGCTATTCATAAAATACTGGTAATGGTGACCTGGTAAAAGTTCATGCTGCACCGTACCTCTCGAAAAATAAGGATTGTTACCACGCATACTCATTAACTTATCGTCTTCCTCCATCGTATTGGTTGGATAGGAAATGCTGATTTCGCGCCCACCTGTGAAAAATGGATTCACCAATTGTCTTTCGGCAGACATCATCACCATACCCCAGGTTTCTTCTGCAAGTGCCGGAATATTGATCAGATTATTGGCTTTGATAAAATTGAGGGCGTCATCCTGTAATTTTACAATCAATTCCGGCTGCCTGCCCAATGGCACATAGCTATTTTTGATTTTTTCCTGTGCCTTTTTCCAGTCATTGCCATAACCCATAGCGGCTGATGCTTTTAAAAGCTCTTCATCGCAAAACTTAAATTCCTTTTCGGCAAGCTTAATCAGTTCTTCAGGTGTATAGGGAATAAGCTCAGCATTTAACTGCCTGATGAGTTCTTCTCGTCCAATAGGATTTCCTTTAATTTCCGGTTTACTTGATTTTACAGCAGGAATGGCATCAACATCATCAAAAAGTTTGGCGTAATTGGCTAAGGCAAGGTCTAATTTCTCGTAAGGTTTAGGCACCCACCAGGTAAAACCCGGCTCATAATCCATATAAAATTGGTAAAAGCCCTTTAACCGATGTTTCAAACTCAAACTGATGGCTTTTGCCATTTTAAGCTGATCGGGTTTAAGTGCTCCTTTTTTGAAATTCAGATTTAGGGAATCAACTTGTTTCGCAATTTTTTCTATCCCGGCGGCCAGCAGTGCACCATCCTGATAAGTACCTCTTCTTCTTAGGTTTTCGAGTGCGTAAATGGCGTCGGCAAAGGTAAAATACTTTGATAAGGCATTATAATCTGTTTCTTCTCTACTTAAAAGCCAAACCGACGATTCGATCTGTTTTTTAAGCAGAATATAATCCACCTTGCCATAAATGCTGAAATTTTCAAATTGTGCAGCTTTTAGCTTGTTTAGGTAATCGTGATTAATATCCTGCAGGCGTTTCCTTTGGGCCGGACTTTTAAAAGTAGCCATTGGATAAGAATAAGTTACACCTGCTGAGTAAGGATAGTAGAAATCGTTAATGGCATCAACATCCTTTTGGTAACCTACAATCAGCGTACCCATTTCGCTGGTTTGTTCGTACAAACTTTCATTTAAAGTTTGAGCCCATGCAAAAGGGCCCGAGAACAGGCACACCAATAACAAAAGGGCAAAAAGGTTTAGTTTATTTTGCATGTGGTTTGGTTAAAACAGGCAATAGCATTGCCTCCATTTGTAAAAAATGGTTACATTATATTAAAAAAGCAGTTGTTTAAGCGCCGATGTAGTTCACCCTGCTTACATTGTTATAGGTATCAATATATGCTCTTGGTGATTGGCCGATAATACTTTTAAACACCCTGTTAAAATTGGTAATGCTATTAAAACCAGCTTTATAGGCTACGCCTGAAATGCAATCCGCTTTTTCTCCCGATATCAGACTTTTGCAGGCATCATTGATTCTTACTTCATTTAAAAATGACACAAAAGTATGACCGGTATGTTTTTTGAAATACCTGCAGAAAGCCTGAGGCGTCATAAACGCCGCATTGGCTACATCTTCTAATGAAATTTGACTGTTATAGTTTTCGGTGATGAAATTAATGATCTTACTTAAACGCATACCTTCATTTTCGGTTACGTTGGAAGAATACATATCGGAGCATAAAGGTTCTACATTCTCATTCAAATCCTGAAGGCTGTTAACCATTTTCAGGAAGTTAAACAATACATCAACCCCTGCTGCCTGGTGCACATTCAGCATTTTACCTACTATGTTTTTGGTAAATGCAGCCGGAACTTTGAAACCATGCTTGTTTTTA
This sequence comes from Pedobacter suwonensis, assembly GCF_007833675.1. Taxonomy (NCBI): domain Bacteria; kingdom Pseudomonadati; phylum Bacteroidota; class Sphingobacteriia; order Sphingobacteriales; family Sphingobacteriaceae; genus Pedobacter; species Pedobacter suwonensis. The sequence continues at coordinate 1,107,307 of NZ_CP031708.1, forward strand.
GCTAAAAAAGCACTGGCCAGCTTCATTTCAGGGAGATTAAACAAAGCAGCTAATATGCCATTCGGATTAAAGTAAATAGAACATGCTTTAATGGTTTTATTACTGTCGATGGCGAAATACTCGGGATTACTTTTAAACAGATGCGGAAGTTTGGCTCCAATTAAAAAAACATCTCCAGACCGGAAGGCATGCATATCATTTCCAGCAATTAATGTCCCCTCACCTTTTTCTATATACGTGATCTGCCATTCATCGTGGCGATGCAGGTATTGATAAAAATAGGGAGATTCGATTTGTTCCGATATCACACTTTTGTCATCAGGAACAAGCATGGTAAAAGGTAATACTTTCATAATCCAGTTAGTTTGGTTTGGTTGGTTATTATGAATTGAATATATAAATATTAACTCAAATAACCCAATAAAACTCAGACAAGGTTAAAATACTGCTATAATTTGATAAAATATGACGGATTTTATCAACAAACTGACCACTCATTAATTACTATTAACGTAGTTAAAGGACTATAAATCATCTTATAGCAGGAGCTCAAAAGAAAACCAATTGCTTAGCAATGCGTTGATCCGGATGGGAAACCGAAACGCAGTTGTTGAAAAGGTGTCGGGATTATAAATCCCGACTAACGGAAAATCCCGGCTAACAAAAGCTGGTCTGGATTTGTAATCCGGACCCAACGAACTATGGATTTAGAATCCATAAAAGAACGAACAGCGTCGGGATTACAAATCCCGACCAACAGAGTAATCTATTATTATAGGACTGAAAAGTTGAAGTCGGGATTACAAATCCCGACTAACTTAAACCGACTAACTTAAATCTAAAAATTATCGAACCAATGCGTAAGGTTCAATATTTATATCAGTTGCGATGCCTGAAACAATCTGACTAACCAACAAACCTGTTGCAGGTCCTAAGCTTAAGCCCATCATGCCGTGGCCGGTAGCAATGATCAGGTTTTCTCTTTTTTTGCATCTGCCGATGTATGGCAAACCATCAGGTGATGAGGGACGGAAACCATACCAGATATCTTTTTCTGCAGGAACTGCCGGTTTTAAATCTGGAAAATATGCCGGAACGGATTCAACAATCCCTTTAACCCGTTGCATATTAATGCGGGTATTGATCTTATCTAATTCCATTGTTCCGCCGTACCTGATCTGACCGTTCATTGGTGTGATAGCTACCCTGGCTTCACATAACAATGCCGGGATAGTTACACGTTGCCGAGGTTCGGGTTCCATAAATGAATACCCCTTACCTGGCATTAAAGATATTTTAACATCGGCCATTTTGGCCACTGCAGGCGACCACGAACCAGTCGCTAAAATATATTCATCTGCTTCCCAGGAGGTATTACCCGCAAAAACCTTCGTAATGCGATTTCCTGATGTTTCAATTTTATCAACTTCTTTGTTACGCTGTATATTAACGCCATTCTTTATTAGATATTTGAGCAGAGCGTCCATTAATTTTGTCGGGTAAAGATGGGCATCACAACGATAGTGTACTGCTCCCAAAACATCTAATTTTAAATCTGGCTGTAAAGCACGGCATTCATCGGCAGTAAGTACGGCCATATCCAGGCCAAGCTCTATTGCACGTGCAGCTAAATGCGCCTCCTCTTCAGCAGCTTTTTCTGTTTTGTAAAATGCCAGAATGCCGTTTTTGGTTAATTCGAAATCGAACTCCGGCTCTTTAGCCAGGCCCTCATATAGTTTTTTGCTCAGCAAAGATAAATCACGTAATGGTACAGCCGCCTGGCTTACATGTTTTGCTGTGGCATGTTTCATAAATTTCAAGCCCCAGCTAACGAGGTTTGCGTTTAATGAAGGGCGCACATAAAATGGGCTTTTGCTATCGAACATCCAGCGGATCCCCTGCTGTATCATCCCCGGCGCTGCCAGAGGAACAAAATGGCTCGGCACAATCATCCCTGCATTACCAAATGAGCAGTTGTCGGTAATATCTCCCTTATCCAAAATTGTTACTTCGTAGCCCCTTTTCTGCAAATAATATGCTGACGTCAGACCTACTATTCCACCACCTATAATTAATACTTTCGACATGCTTTTAACTTATTCTGCTGATATTTCTTTTTTACTTTTAGATCACCTGAAACCCATATGCATATGGATCATCTTCGGGATCTATTTTGATGGTATTGTAGCCGTAAACTTTTGCCCAGCCTTCTACACTTGGTATAATGGCCTGAATTCCGTTTAGATCAACAACTTCTTCTACTTTTCCGATAAACTTACTGCCAATAAAACTCTCATGGATAAAATCCTCTCCCTGCTTTAGCTTTCCTTTGGCAAACCACTGTGCCAAACGGGCGGAAGTACCGGTTCCGCATGGCGAACGATCAATGGCTTTATCACCATAAAAAACAGCATTTCTGGCTGTTGATGTAGGATCAATAGTTTTTCCCGTCCATAATATATGGCTACAGCCGTTTATTGTTGGATCTTGTGGATGAACAAAGCTGTAAAGTTCATTGATGCGTTTTCTGATGATCTGGCTCCAGCTAATCAACTGCGAAGCACTGTAATTTTCTAATCCCGGAAAATTCTCCTGCGGATCGACGATGGCATAGAAATTTCCTCCGTAAGCTACGTCAAAAGTAAGCGTACCCAAATCAGGACATTCAACCTGAAGATTTTCTGCAGCGAGATAAGAAGCTACATTTTTCAGCTTAACAGACTTTACTTTTTTTCCTTCCTGCTTGTACTCGATCAATACCAATCCTGCTGGCGCTTCCATTCTGATCTGCCCTGGTATTTTCGGTTGGATGAGCCCTTCTTCAATAGCAATGGTAATGGTACCGATGGTACCATGCCCACACATTGGCAGACAGCCACTAGTCTCGATAAAAAGTACCGCTACATCATTAGCCGGATCATGAGGTGGATAGAGAATACTACCCGACATCATATCATGCCCGCGTGGTTCGAACATCAGGCCTTTCCTGATCCAGTCAAATTCTTGTAGAAAATGCTGGCGCTTTTCGCTCATGTTCGAGCCGGTAAGCTGAGGCCCTCCACCTGCCACTAACCTAACCGGATTTCCACAGGTATGTGCATCTACACAAAAAAAAGTTTTACTCATGAGATTTCGTTAATTGTTGATTGACCGTTCTGAAAATACCCAGCGGGTTGCCATCTTTCAATTCATCCGGCAATAATTCCTGCTCCCAATCCTGATAAGCCAAAGGTCTGACAAAACGATTGATAGCGGTAGAGCCTACAGAAGTAAAACGACTATCGTTGGTTGCAGGGAATGGACCACCATGTTGCATGGCGGCACAAACTTCTACACCTGTAGGCACACCATTCAGTATAATTCTTCCGGTTTTATCAGTTAACTTGTTTACCAAAGCCTGGTAATCCTTAAGCTCCTGTTTTTCGGCCATTAAGGTAACGGTAAGCTGACCCTCTAATACTTCAACGGCCTGCTCCAGTTCAGCATGATCCCGGGCAACAACCAACAGAGAATATGGTCCGAAAATTTCTTCACGTAGTTTTGGATTTTTAATAAAATCGGCAGCACTTACCTGAGCTATTTTCGCTTCTGATTGATTTTGAAGTTCCGTATTTTTCACCATTGATGCCGATAAAAGCACAACACCATCTTCATTTACAACCTCAGCAGAAAGTTTGCCATAATTATGGGCAATACCTTCGGTAAGCATAGTTGCCGATGGAACGGTTGAAATGGCTTCTTTTAAAGCAGTCTTAAAGTTTTCGAGTGCAGGCGATTGTACGGCTAACAATAACCCGGGATTGGTACAAAACTGACCTGCTCCCAAGGTAATGGATGCAGCATATTTTTTAGCCAGTTCTTCTGCCTGGTTTTCTATGGCTAACGGAAGAAAAATTACCGGGTTAATACTGCCCATTTCTGCAAAAACCGGAATTGGTTGTTCGCGTTGTTGGGCAAGGTTAATTAAGGCCATACCGCCTTTAAACGAACCGGTAAACGTTACGGCTTTGGTTAAGGGATGTTGAACCAGCCCAGCACCAACAGCGTAACCATCATCATATAACAAAGAGAAAACACCTTTAGGCATTCCCGTTTTTTCTGCTGCTTTAATAATGGCACCACCTACCAAAGCACTGGTTCCATAATGTGCGGGATGCGCTTTAACCACCACCGGACAGCCAGAGGCCAGTGCCGATGCGGTATCGCCGCCTGCAACAGAAAAAGCAAGCGGAAAGTTGCTTGCACCAAAAACCACTACTGGTCCGATGGGAATGAGCATTCGCCTGATATCTGGTCTTGGTAAAGGCTGTCTGTCAGGTAATGCCGTATCAATAATGGCATCAACCCAAGAGCCTTCTGCAACCAAACTGGCAAATAACCTTAATTGACCCGTAGTTCTGCCCAATTCGCCCTGTAAACGGGCTAAAGGCAAACCACTTTCTGCTGAAGCCCTGTTTACCAGTTCTTCACCAAGATTGGCAATTTCATCTGCAATGGCATTTAAAAATGCGGCTTTAAGATCTTTGTTTAAGTTTCTGTAGCTTTGAAAAGCAGCTGTTGCTGCTGTTAAGGCATCATCAACCAGTTTCTCGTTAGCTTTGAAAAATTCGCCATCAAGCGTTAATCCCGTTGCGGGATTAACAGCTTTAAGGCTTTTTTCATTAACTTCAATATAAGTACCGGCTACAATATTTTTTCCGTTCATATTTGATTTTTAAACTATTTGCCCCAACTACCTGCAGGTAATTCCGGACGAACAGCTAATGCATCATTAATAATTTTCAATACTTTCTCTCTTTCTGCGCCACTTAATGGTAAACGCGGGGCACGAACCGCTTCAGTTCCCAATCCGGTTGCCACCTCCGCTAATTTAATGTATTGTACCAATTTTGCATGAATATCCAACTCAAGCACAGGTAAAAACCAACGGTAAATTTTTAATGCTTCGGCAATGCGATTTTCTTTAACCAACCTGAAAATAGCAACGGTTTCTCTAGGGAAAGCATCAACCAAACCTGCAACCCATCCATGTGCACCCATTACAATACTTTCCATTGCTAAAGGATCTACTCCGGTAAAGATTTTAAAACGGTCGCCAAAACGGTTGATCAATCTGGTTACGTTTGATACATCTCTTGTTGATTCTTTGATGGCCTGGATGTTGTCGTATTTGGTTAAAACCTCGAACATGTCCAAAGTTACTTCGATTTTATAATCAACAGGATTGTTATAAATCATGATCGGCAGACTGGTGCTTTCTGCAACAGCACCAAAAAAGGCTAACGTTTCATCCGGAGCAGCATTATAGCGCATTGGCGGCAACAACATTAAACCTTGCGCACCAAGTGATTCTGCTTTTTTAGCTACTTCGATTGCTTTTTTTGTAGTTGATTCTGCAATATTCAATAAAACCGGAACGCGACCATTTACCACTGTTAAGGTATGTGATAACAAACCAAACTTTTCTTCATCCGTTAGTACACTGGCTTCGCCTAGCGATCCACCTAATATAATTCCTTCAGCACCTGCTTCTAATTGCGCTTCGATATTTAAATCGAACGCAGGAAAATCTAACTCATCGTTTGCTGTAAATTTAGTGGTTACAGCCGGGAAAACCCCAGTCCATTTGATACTCATTTTAATGTTATGTTTTAATAAATATTTTCAAAATTCATCTCGCCAATTCCCAAAAAGCCAGGATCCATAGGCAAATATTAGCTCATCATTGATCCACAATCAATGCGTCTAACTGATGTTCAAAGTTAGGAAATCACCAGGCAGCAATATTGTTAGATTTTAACCGATAATGGTCGTAAATGCGCCACTTCAACCAGATAAATCTGGTATTGAAAAGCAAAATTCATTAATAAAAAGAACGAGAGATGAATAAAAAAGTTATCCTATTGCGCAACACCTCCTCTAAATCAGCTGAATAGAAAAACACCTGTTGCCTATTCTATCAGAAGATATTTATTTTGTATTTTTCACCTGAAGGTAATACATAAATTCGATACCCGATGTTGTAAAAAGTGCATCCTGCCCTTTGGCCAGCGTAACCTGCTGCCAGTTTTGCGAAGGTATAATTTTTAATGTTGTAATGCCTTCTTTTTTCAGACTTAAAGGCAGGTTAAAACCCTTAACACAATTGCTATACCGGTAAAACGCCTTGCCATCTTTAAGGTAATATTCGAATACCGGAATCTGCTTGGTACGAAGATACTGATCAAAAACTTTTGAAAAATTATAACCTGCTTTTTTAGAAATATAATTTTCAATCTGTGCAGTAGTTACCGTTTGATGATAAAAAGTTTGGTTTAGCCCCCGCAATATAGATCTAAAAAGCTGGTCGTTATTTAAACTGTGCCTGATGGAATGCAGCATATTGCCTCCTTTTGGATACATATCGCCGCTGCCTTGTGCATTTACGCCATAAGGAGGAATAATGGGGCTATCATTTCTGATACCTTTTCTAATACCGAAATTATACTCGTTTCCAGCGTTAGTGCCAAAGGTATAATCTACAAAAAGTGTTTCGCTGTAGTTGGTGAAACTTTCATGCACCCACATATCGGCCAGGTCATTAGTGGTAATGTTGTTGCCAAACCATTCGTGCCCACTTTCATGAATGATGATGAAATCCCACTTTAAACCCCAACCATTACCCGACATATCTTTACCTCTATAGCCAAATTTATAACCGTTGCCATAAGAAACGGCCGATTGATGTTCCATACCCGTATGTGAAGCATCGATCAACTGATAACCATCTTCATAAAAAGGATAAGGCCCGAACCAGTACTCCATGCTTTTCATCATTTTATGTACCTGATCGTGCATGTAGTTTTTCGCTTTGGGGTAATTATAATCCAGTACCCAATAGTTCACATCAAGTGCGCCCTTTTCTCCGGCATATTTCTCCTTAAAATTTACGTATTTGCCAATGTAAGGAATAATGCAATAATTGCTGATCGGATTTTTAACGTTGTACTGATAGGTAGCGGTACCATCGTGATTATCTTTCTTAAATACCAGGCGGCCATTACCCACCGCGATCAACGTATCCGGAACGGTCATGGTTAAAGAAGCACCTAAATTCGGTTCGTCACTTTGATGATCTTTATTCGGATACCAAACCGAAGCACCTAAGCCCTGGCAGGCCACTGTCATCCACGGCCGCGAAAGCGAGTCGGTAGTGAAAATAAAACCACCATCCCAGGGTGCTCTTTTGGCCTGATGTACCTTTCCATGGTAAAAAATATGGACATTATTCAAAGCAGATAACTTTTGTGCAGGTACATGTACATACCACACACTGCCCACATGTTCGAATTTTAACTTTGAACCACCATTATATAAAATGCTATCAATAATTAAGGGTTCCTGCAAATCGATCTGCATGCGGGTGTTGCCATTATTTTGATGCACTACTTTATAAACGATCTTATTTGAACCCATGATGCTTTTATCATTGTAATCTGGCTTAACAGCCAGTTCGTAACGCTGTACATCCCACCAGGTCCGTTCGGCATTCAGGCTGCCCCTCAGGGTGTCGGCTAAAGTATAAACTTTTGTTGGTGACTGCGCAAATAGCAGGGTACTCAACGTTAAGAAAACTAGGTTTAAGGAGATTATTTTTTTCATATTTTTTTGCTGGTTATCATGTTGCAATAGCGTATGCTTAATTTGAAAAGCACTTTCAGCTTTTCATCGGTTACGGCAGCCCTGCTATCCCTCCTGCTCCGATGAAGAATCAGGAGCATCCATTCTATCAGGTTTAGTTAACCTGGGTTTGTGCTAAACACCCCGTTTCTATTCCGTGCATCAGCCTAATGTTTTTGGTCCGGACAGGAGTGGCATTCCGATCCTTCATCGGAATAAAGCGGATGGCAGGAACCTCCTTTAAAAAAAAACGAATGACCCTGCTCTCCAAAACAAAACTGCTGTTATTTTAATACATTTTCTTATTATCAGCGCATAAATATCAGTTTGAAAAGCAATTGCGGTTTTTCATTGGTTCCACCAGTCCTGCTATCCCTCCTGCTCCGATGAAACCTGTGCAACAAGCAAGCACACCGTAAAGCAACCAAAGCAAGTTACTTAAATCGGGAGCATCCGTTTTATCAGGTTTTGTTAACCCGGGTTTGTGCTAAACACCCCGTTTCTATCCCTTGCATCAGCCTTGTTTTTAGCCCTGACAGGAGCGGGCATTCCGATCCTTCATCGGAATAAAGTGGATGGCAGGAACCTCCTTTAAGAAAAACGAATGACCCTGCGCTCCAAAACAAAAAAAATCTTTTATTCAACTAGCCGCCTATCCTAATAAGCTTCGCTTCTAACCGATTCTATTTCTTCAGTAGTTATGGCCAAATATTTCCCCAGCATACGGCTTCCATTTTCTGTAATCAGAAAATCATCTTCAACCCTGATGCCAGTAAAGTTTCTAAATTGCTCTAATTTATCGTAGTTAATAAATTCGGCAAACTGATTAGCGGCTTTCCAACGATCGATCAGTTCCGGAATAATATACACACCTGGTTCTACCGTTAACACATATCCTTTTTCCAGCGCTTTGCCTAATCTTAACGATTTTAAGCCAAACTGGGTAGTATTTTTGGTCAGCTCATCTGTATAACCCACATACTGCTCACCTAAATCTTCCATATCATGTACATCTAAGCCCATCATATGTCCGGTTCCACATTGGAAGAACATGGCATGCGCACCGGCCTGTACCGCATCTTCTATATTACCCTTCATCAGGCCAATATCCTTTAAACCCTGCGCCAGCATTTTGCAAGAAGCCAAATGTACATCTAAATACCTCACGCCCGGGGCCAGCATATTTTTGCCATGCGTATAAGCATTCAATACAATATCATAAACATCTTTTTGCTCAGCGGTAAATTTCTTACCTACAGGAAAAGTACGTGTAAGATCGCCAGCATAACCTAAAGCGGTTTCTACACCGGAATCGTTTAATACCAGTTGCCCTTCCCTGAGCTGATTGCCATGGTAATGGTTATGCAAAATCTCTCCGCGAACGGTTAAAATAACAGGATAGGCCAGATTTCCGCCCGAAGCTAATGCAGCACCTTGAATTTTAGCGGCAAGTTCGCGTTCATACATACCAGGTTTAGCCTGCTGCATCACCATTAAATGAATATCGGCAGATATTGCCGCAGCACGATCCAATTCTTCAACTTCTTCAACAGATTTAACTGACCGTTGTGCTACTACCGCCTTAATAAAACCAATTGAAGCTTTTTCTTTAAGTTGATCAATAGACAGGTTGAGCCAGCTGGCCAATTTAATTTTATTCGCAGATCGGTAAGGTGGTAAGAAATGAATCTCACGTTTTTTTTCTAAATATTGTTTCAGATAAGTGTTTAGCTGTGCATAGGGCAATACTTTGGTTAGGCCAGCATCCAGGCTTTTTTCTTCAAGTGTTTTCTGCCTGCCCATCCATACAATATCATCAATGCCCATCTCGTCACCGAAAAGAATCGTCTCCTCCTCATCCAGGTCAATAATGGCGCCTAAGGATGGATCGTTGATACCAAAATAATATAAAAAGGTACTATCCTGCCTAAAATGATAGGTATTGTCCTTATAATTCATCGGGCTATCTTCATTACCCAAAAAGAGTAATATTCCCGAATTTATTTTTGATTTTAATGCTGCTCTTCTTTCGAGGTAAACTTTCTTTTCAAACATATTTTTTCAGTTAAGCAAATATCCCAAAAGCTAATTTTATTCAATAACAATTAATTGCAATGGCTAAAATATGGGGTGTATCTGCAAATTATAAGCTATTAATCCGCCGTAAAAGTCACAATAAATTTCATTTTGACGAAATAGAAATGAAGAATCAGCTAAAAATCAAGCCGTATACTCTATCATGCTTGCCATTTAAAAAATTTATGTATAAATAATTGTAATTTAAAATATTGACATATTTCATTTAAAGTATTACTTATTATTTTAACAATTTTTCATCAGCATATCATTTTAAAAAAGGTATTATAATAATTTTATCAATTTGATTATCAATTTATATAATAAGATGTATTAAATCTATTTATCATATAGAAACTTCAAACTGCTCATTATCTTATTCAAATAAATCATAATTAGATTTTCTTATTATGTAATCTTTATCTCAATTCCGTAGTGTTAAGCGCAGCATCACTACGGATTAATGAATGGTGTTGATTTTTAAACTCAATGGCGAAACAACGAGTCGGAGACTCTATTCCATTCTTTAATCCGTAGAGCCTTTCAGAACTCTACGGATAGACATGATAAATCAATCCTGTCCGTAGTGTTAAGCGCAGCGTCACTACGGATTAATGAATGGTGTTGAGTTTTAAACTCAATGGCGAAACAACGAGTCAGAGACTCTATTCCATTCTTTAATCCGTAGAGCCTTTCAGAACTCTACGGATAGACATGATAAATCAATCCTGTCCGTAGTGTTAAGCGCAGCGTCACTACGGATTGATGAACAGTGTTGAGTTTTAAAATCAATGGCGAAAAAACGAGTCAGAGACTCTATTCCATTCTTTAATCCGTAGCGCCTTTCAGAACTCTACGGATAGACATGATAAATCAATCCTGTCCAGTCCTGTCCGTAATGTTAAGCGCAGCGTCACTACGGATTAATGAATGGTGTTGAGTTTTAAACTCAATGGCGAAACAACGAGTCAGAGACTCTATTCCATTCTTTAATCCGTAGCGCCTTTCAGAACTCTACGGATAGACATGATAAATCAATCCTGTCCGTAGTGTTAAGTGCAGCGTCACTACGGATTGATGAACAGTGTTGAGTTTTAAAATCAATGGCGAAAAAACGAGTCAGAGACTCTATTCCATTCTTTAATCCATAGAGCCTTTCAGAACGCTACGGATAGACCTGATAAATCAATCCTGTCCGTAGTGTTAAGCGCAGCGTCACTACGGATTGATGAACCCGTGTTGAGTTTTAAACTCAATAGCGAAAGAACGAGTCGGAGACTCTATTTTATTCCATCATCCGTAGCGCCTTTCAGGACTCTACAGATAGACCTGATAAATCAATCCTGTACGTAGTGTTAAGCGCAGCATCACTACGGATTGATGAACGGTTTTGATTTTAAATTCAATAGCGAAACAACGAGTCAGAGACTCTATTCCATTCTTTAATCCGTAGAGCCTTTCAGAATGCTACGGATAGACCTGATAAATCAATCCTGTCCGTAGTGTTAAGCGCAGCGTCACTACGGATTAATGAATGGCATTGAGTTTTAAACTCAATAGCGAAAGAACAAGTCGGAGACTCTATTTTATTCCGTCATCCGTAGCGCCTTTCAAAACGCTACGGATAGCACGGATAGATGGTTGAAGATGATGGTTGATTATTTTTGAAGAATGACTTCGGTCGTTTGATCTTTTGCAAGCGGGAATTCATACCCTCCCCTTTTCTCTGTGCTTTTAGTTTTTACTGAATAAACACCAGTTCCTTTAACTTTTGCAGGTTGCGATAACCGCAGTAAGGCGTTAGCCGTATATTCACCCGCTTTAGCAAGTTTTAGCCGGATTTCACCATTTATCGTATTATAATTTACTTCATCAATGGTTCCGGCATCAAGACTGATCCAAAGCCCTGCTGGCGCAATGTAAACTGATGATTTTGCTGCCGTAGTCAATTTAACATTGACCGTATTGCCAGTTTTATTCAGATTGCCACCAAAAGCTAACCATCCGAATTCTGGATGATTTAAAATGTAAGAGGAAGTATTAACCGCGTAACCAAAAAAACCTGAGCCATAATCGCCCGTAATCCCGTCATTTTTCAAAGTTGACGGATAAGCATGGAATGCTGCTGGCGCAAAACCTTCCTGGGTAATGTTAGAAATGCCGCCCAACAGGCCGCCATAACCTGCTCGTAAAAGATAGAAATCGCCAGGGTTTTTACGGTAATCCATTAAAACGGGAATGGCGTTAAGTGCTGAACCGTAATGATGGATCATCCTTTCGATACGCGAAAGTTTACCACCATAAAGAAAATCCCAGTACCTACGGGCATTACCATTGTACGCCCAGTGCGGCAATACAGGCATATAGGCCAGGATGGCATCAAGCGTTACATTTGCTTTATCCTGGTAGCCAAAATAACTCGACCATACGTAAACTTCTTCTTGACCTGTAGAATCCCAAGGCATTTCACTACCAAATGGATATTGCAACGAGCGCCAGTGGTTAGCCCGTTTTTTCATTTCATTTTCTAACCGGGTAGCTTCTGCGGTTAATCCCTCATTTTTGAGGTCGTTTAAGATGAGATAGAATACCGTACCTTCCATCTGGCCAAATTCTGAATAGTAAGGTGCAATATTAACCATAGCCATTCCTGTTTCGGCAGCATCAATAAGATGTTGTTTCCAGCTCTGCTCTGCTATAAGGCCTCTATAATTACGTGCCAAACGGTACATCACCCAGTGGGCTGCTGCAACATGCGGGTAATTGTAAGATCGGCCGAGGTTATCAGCCTCTTTTTTTGGCCATGCAGACCATACTTTAAAGTTAATGTTTGCATCATAAGTACCCTTAGGAAGTGAATCTGGTGCATAGTAAAACAAGCTCTTTTTTACACCATATTTTTGGGGGCCGCTTTTAAGCTGTAACCTGCCAAACATGACGCTATCTACAAATTGTTTTAGTTTATCTACTTCTTCCTTTTTGGGCTGTACCAATTGTTTCATGATGGCGCCTAACCACGAACCTGCACCTCCCTCATCGCTTAAACCAGAAATCCATGCCCGGTTATCCTGCACTACCTGCTGTTGCTTTTCATTGTCGTAGGTAATCACCGAAGGAGTTCTGTTAAAAACAGGATCCGGCTGGTTAAACCACTGCCTGGTAGTTAAAAAATTACCATAACTTGCAATCACACTGCTTTCAGGATCAATCACTTTGTAGTTTATGGTTTGTTCCAAGCCATCTTCATAAGTAATGGATAACCTTGCCCTTCCCCATGTATTCCCCTTTACCGAATAACTTTTCCAACCGTTTTTGGTTGAGCCTGATACCACAACTCTTAAGGCATTTTCGGGCTGAACCTGAATAGCTTTTATCTTTTTGGGGTAATTTATAAAGAGTTTCCCTTCAACATCTCTGGCTAGCACATAACCCGGAACAGATATGGCTACCGGTCTCTTGTTTTCAATCAGTTTATTCTCGATATCTTTCGCGGTACCCGAAAGAATAAACTGAAGGGCGTAACTCCTGTTTTCGCCTGGTTTTAAAATTGTTGAAGTTGGGGTGTTCCATTGCTCGGCATTTTTCCACTCGTTTTCAGCATAGGCTTTACTATACACCATCCATTCGTAAAAACCTTCAAAAGCAATTCCTCTTGGCGTACGGTCGTCGTTAAGTGGATTGTAAGCTTCAAATGGTGTATGCCCTAATGGGGCAACCAGTAAAGAAGGTGCATGTCCGCTCAAGCGGGTAACCTGTAAATAACCGGCATCTTTTCCAATGTACGGATCATAAAATACATTCTTGGCATGGGTCTGTTCCAGTGTACGCCCTTCTAAAATATTGTCAAAAATCATTGGTATTCCCAATGCACCAATTTCAACGTTTCGATCCGTTTTGTTTTTAAGTTCGAAACGCAATACAAGTTTCCCATTAACCATTTCCCAGGTCCGTTTCACCTGTAATGGAATATCAGCAGGAAGTGTCGCTGCAAGATCAGCAGCAGCAAGGGCATTTTTACCTACCTGAATGCTTTTTACAGGACTCCGTTTTGCCGCAGTGCTGTAGCTCTTCCAGCCTTCTTCGCCGGTATAGCGTAATTTTAAATTGATATCGCCCAAGTGGTACAAACCATCTGAACTCCGCACTTTTAAACTATCGCCGGGTACAAAATCGAAATCTTTAACCAATTTTGGCTGGAGACCTGCTACAGTTTGAGATGATTTAACGAGCTTTAAATTAAACGCCCCGGCATTATAAGATGAAAAACCATTTTCCAAACCTAAAGTGGAAGGCCTTTTCCCTAAGGCAAGCCAGGGCGACTGGGCCTGGACAACCTCAATATTCACTAAAAATAAAACGAAGCAAAATATTGCTTTTAAAGTGTTTAAGAATAAATATTTATTTTTTATTGGCTCAATAATCATGACGAAACGCAGATTTTGTGAATTTAGTTAACCAAAAGTAAAATTTAAAAGTAAAGCATGCACCGAAATCTTAAAATAGCGCAAAATCGGTAAAGAATTGGTGTATTTATAGCAAGTTCAGCCTGCTAAGATAAGTGAATGGCAGATCAGATGGTAAATAGCATGAATTGCTTTCCTAGGTCAAAATATTGACCACATAAGGGATATAAGAACATTAAAAAACTGATCACTAAGTGGAAGGATCCTCGATAAGCTCAGACTGACAAAGATTATATTAAACTCCATTTAATTTCCTGCAGATTACGCAGAAAACGCAGATAATACATGAGTGGATTGCATAGGCTGCTGAAAAGACCATCTCAGCAACGATGATAGCCTAAGAGATCAGCTAATTCGAAAACATTGGCGTGAAAAGCACATTTACTCACCGCATCACCATTCCCAACCTGATTGGGAATGATAATGCATTGGTACGGTTTGTAAATTGAGGTTCCGACCGTGCGAATTTACGACCGTTATTTATATTAGATTAAACAGGCTGACATTTACCTTTCAACCAGTTGGCTTCTACCTCTAACAGCATGGGTTCTAGCTTTTGGAACACCATCTGGTTGTATTGATTTAGCCACTCGATCTGATCTGCCGATAAAAGCGTTTTATTGATAATAGTGGTATCGATAAAACACAAGGTTAAGGTTTCGAAAGTGAGAAAGTGACCAAATTCACTACTGCTGCCAGGTACACATAAAATAAGGTTTTCAATACGTACGCCGTATTTTCCCGGGCGATAAATACCAGGTTCAATGGAGGTTACCATGCCTGGTTTAAAAACTACGTCTACATTAGCCGGACTAATATTCTGAGGACCTTCATGTACATTCAGAAAAAAGCCTATTCCATGTCCGGTTCCATGCCCAAAATTTATAGCATGTTCCCACAGCGGTTTTCTACAGATCGAATCGATCTGATAACCTTTGGTACCTTCCGGAAAAATTAGTTTAGAACCTTCTATTAGCCCTTTTAGCACTAAAGTATAATCATCGGCCTGGGTTGCAGAACATCTACCAATGGGCATTACCCTGGTAATATCGGTTGTGCCGTATAAATATTGACCTCCTGAATCGACAAGAAACAAACCATCACCTAAAATTTCCTGATCGCTTTCTGCTGTTACGCTATAGTGTGGCAATGCACCGTTTGCATTGTAACCCGCTATGGTATTAAAACTCAAACCTACGAAAGATTCTTGTTCTGCCCTGAATGAAGCCAGTTTTTCTGCCGCAGACCATTCTGTAATCTGTTCCTTACCTAAACGCTCTTCCATCCATTTAAAGAACCTCGTCAAAGCTACACCGTCATGCAACATTGCTTTCCGGATATGCTTAATTTCGGTATCGTTCTTTAAACTTTTTAAATTTGTGCTCGGATTAATACCTGAAATGATTTTACCACCTTTTGGCAAACATTCAGATAAGCCGAAACAGGTACGTTTTGGATCAATAAAAATCCGGATATCTTCTGGTAGTTCTTTCAGTGCTGTAGCCACTTCAGTATAGGGATGCAGTGCTACACCTTGCTGATTTAATGTCTGGATATCCGCTTGTGATAGCTTTTGTTTGTCTATAAATAGTTTAACCCCTTCCGGTGTTATTAAAGCAAAACTTAAAGTTACCGGATTATAATCTACGTCTTGCCCGCGTAAATTAAACAACCAGGCAATATCATCAAGTGATGAAATTAAATGATAATCTGCTTTATTTATGCTTAAAACTGTCCTCACCTCATTAATTTTAGCTGAAATGCTAAGTCCTGCAGCTTCCTCATTGATTAAAAAAGCATTTTCTACAGGCAGCCCTACCCTATCCTGCCAGATGTCGCTAATAAAATCAACATGGATTGTATCTATTTCATTCTGAGCTAAATTATGCTGTAACTCCTGGGCCAATGCCACTGTGATGAGTTCGTAATTAAAACCTACCTTTGCTCCTCTTGGCAGCATCTCGCATAACCAACTGATATACTCAGGAGTGTGCGGCACTTTTAGTCTTACCAGTTCGTAACCAGTACCAGTCAATTGTGCTTCGGCCTGTGTAAAATATCTCGAATCAGTCCACAAACCGGCAAAATCCTGAGTAATAACCAGCGTGCCGGCAGAGCCTGTAAATCCACAGGCGAAGGGAATGGCCTTGTAATGTGCAGGTAAGTACTCACTAATGTGCGGATCTGCAGCGGTAACAATATAGGCATCTACTTTTTTAGCGAACATTAATTGGCGCAGGGCCTGTAATTTTTCTGCAAAGGTCATCTGAGAATTGTTTTATTGGGCCAAATTTAAATATTACACCGACATCTTAAAATAAACCAGTATTAATACAACCGATGTTTCGCTTATTTTTGGTTGAAATCAGGTTCAATAAGAATATTATATTAGCTGAACGGATAAAGCGTTTGATTACTGCTTCTCTGCAGCTTGTAAAAGTTTTTCGATTAAGGAACCATTAAACGCTGACCTGCAGCGGAAAGGTATACAATAAACCGAGCCTAGGCAAGCTCAGCGATAGTAATTCATTTCAGCATCGTTCCTGTTAAAAAGACGCTAACTACGAAGTAATTACAAGTCATTATAAATATTATTTCTACCTGTAAAAACAAGTTTCAGCCTGAAGAATGGTCAGGTATGGAAGGTTTATGAAACCGTATTTTAATTCAATAATGATCGAATTCAGGTCTTCAGGTGAACATATCCTAAGAGGCTAAACATACCGGTCTATTGCCGGAGCTTTGATTATCTGGTAAGAATCTGATTTCTGAAAGCAGCGTATGTTAAAAACAAGGGCCGATTCCCGCTCGGCCAATGCATGGATGCCCAATGTAAAACGTTGTTTAAAACTTTTGGTACAAGCCTCTTTATGGCAGATTATTTCATAACGCTGCAAATTTTCTACAATCACATCAAGCACATACCTTGGCCATTGTTTTTTGATTAAATCGGGTAACCAGCTAAACTGCTGTGTATCTATTAAATCACCCATCTTTTCAATAACCACAGGGGGAATATCTTCACCTACAATCTGTGTCCAGTTTCCTCCAACTTCATCAATAATACCTAATACCTTACATCCGGATATAACCAACCAAGGATCTGTCATACCTGCGCGCATCAGTTGATAGGGTATAGCTGCTGAAAGTTCCTGTTCAAAGAGGTAGGTAAGTTGGATCATAGCGATATCAATTGCTTATCGGCAAATTATTAAGTCGTAACAGTTTATCAATTGTACCGGTAAAACGCTTCATTGAAATCGGCTTGCCGAGATAACATTCAAAATTAGAATCTATTCTCCTTACTTCATTTTCCAGGTGAGAGGAAGCGTAGATTACGAACCTCGCTTTGGAGCGGAGATGCTGAGATAGTTCAGTACCTTTCATCCCATCCATATCAATGTCCAAAAAAAGAAAGTCGATTTGGTCGCCCGCACTAATTGTTTTTAATGCGTCAACAGGATTATCAAAGGCATCAGCTAATTTTAAAAAATGTGTGTCTTCAATATAATCAAGAAGTACATCTATGGCGTGCTGTTCATCGTCAACAATTGCACAACTATAATACATAAGCAAATTTAGATAGGTTACACCAAACTTAACATATCTTAATCCGAATCCATATAGAAAGACATAAAAAGGGTAAAATTACGGTAACTGTTTAAGTATTAATCAGACGATTTTTTTGTTTTATGCATTTTCAAAAAGCGTTCAAAAAAAATACCAACTATTTAATAGCCGGTACATCGCGTTGCACAGCAGGTTAAATTCATTCATCAATACTCTATATATTGTTCCTCAAAGCTACCATCAGCATATAAATCGATTATTCCGTAGCCAGGTGCAGTTTCTCTTCTGTTCCCCTCCCACCAGGCACCAGATACCGCACCATTACAGATATAGGTTACATTGTTGTAGACCACTTTATCGCGCATGTGCAAATGACCGCTTAAACACAATCTTACATTGGGATGCGAGTAAAAAAGATGAATAATTTTGGCGGTATCGGTATGCATATCTCCGCCCAACATCGTCCATTTGTTCACAACATTATCTTCTATCATCAATAATGCAGTAAGGATTGGAATATGGGACATCACCATCACCGGCATGGTTTCACCGGTATTTTCCAATTCGTTTTTTAACCAGTTGAATTGCTCATCACCAAGTTTACCAATATACCAGGTATTGTCTATATCTAAATGGGTGCTATCCAGCACAATGATTTTCCATCCGTTCTGTATCAGGCGGTAATAAGGTTTGACCAACTGCAATTTATCCATAGCGTATTTCTTCCCGTAAAAAACTTCGCCTTTGCTATCTTCGTTCCACCAGATATCGTGGTTACCCAAACAATAACTTACAGGGATGCTACATTCGTTTTTCATGGTTTCCTGTACCAGTTTCCATTGGCCATTAATGGCACCAATATTTTCTTTGTTCATATCGAAAACAATATCTCCACCATTTAAAATCAGATCTACTTTTGGCAATTGTGCCTGTAAATGGTGCAAACATCTGGCAAATCTTGCCGGTGCATTAAACTGGTTCTTCAGGTGTACATCTGTAAGATGTGCAAGCCTTAAAACAGGCTTTTTCTCAGTGGTTAACGAAACTCTCGACAATGCTGGCAGCAAAAAAAGGCCACCGATACTTTTGAGTGCAGATCTTCTTTCCATCAGTTTTTTATTATTTAAAACGAGTATTGTAATATGACGCTAGATTAAGAAAAAGCGGCGCTGTAGTAGGTACAGACACCGCTATAGGGATATTTTTTTACTTATTTAGCTTTTACCAGATGAAAGGCTTGAATAATTTTATGAAAAATTTGATTATTGGGATAAACACTGCTGAAATTTTGTGCACCAGGGCCATAAGCGAAAACCGGAACCATGATCCCCGTATGATCGTTGGTACTAAATTCGCCCCTCACCATTCCTTTATAGGCATCGCCATCTAAAAGTGTTAGTCCACCTGTTTCATGGTCGGCAGTTACAATAACCAATGTTTCGCCGTCCTGATCAGCAAAGCGCAGTGCCTCGGCAACGGTACGGTCGAAGTCGTGAAATTCGGTAACCAGATAAGGCAGATCGTTGCTATGACCACCGTAATCAATCTGCGCACCTTCAGTCATGATAAAGAAACCAGGTTTGTTTTTCGATAAAATCTGCAGGGTGTGTGATAAGGAATTTTTAAGCATATCGCCACGGCCTTTTATAACCGGTCTGGTGGCAGAATCATCCAGCAAAACCAATTGTTTACCTTCATACTGCTTTTCAAAATCACTTAGATTATTGGTTAAGTGAAAACCTTTAGCTTTTAACTCAGCCAAAAGCCTGCTGTTTTTATTTTGCTCGAAAGCTTTGCGGTTAGAACCAACTAAAACTTCGGCCTTGCTGGTCAACAGATCATTCGCAATTGCTCCATTGTAGGATCGGTCGAGCTGATGCGCGTAAAATACCGCTGGCGTGGCATCAGTCAGGTCGCCTGCGGTGATGACACCACTTTTGATACCGAAAGCAGATAGGGTATCTACCAAATTGGTTTTATTCTGATTATCAGGTCCCATTCCAATGTAACGGTTATTGGTTTTATAACCTATGGCCATGGCACTCCCACCCGCGGCCGAATCGGTGTTTCCGGCATCGGCAGCAGCGGTTTCAGAAAAGCCGATGTAATGGAATTTTGCCATGTTCAAATCACCATGATTGGCAATCAAACCCGCGTGAATGGCAGCCAGTCCCATACCATCACCGATTAACAAAATGACTTTTTTTGGCGCCTTGTTCTGCCCGTCGGTTTTGTAGGTGGGTGTGTAGGTGGTATACGGCTTTGGATTGGTATAACTCAATTTATCCTGATTCAGATAAAAATCTTTCAGTTTGGTTGGTTTATCGGTATTAATCCAATCAGCGCCTAACCTTTCTAGTACAATCCAGGTATTTGGACTATCCTGTGAAGCCCAGAACCGGAAAGGTTTGCCTTTCTGATGTGCTTGTTCTATTGTAGACCTAATTTTCAATTCATCGGTTTTGGTCGGGTTGCCCTTTCCATTCCATATGGTATGATTTTTCAAATCATCGCTGATCATCGCAACCCGGCCTAATTGTGCATCGGTATAAATGGTTGTTGGTCTGCCATCAAAAGATAATTTTTCATCATAATTTTTAAAATCGGCCGGAGCAGGCATATCGCCACTAATTACCACTTTAATGGCATTAGCATTCTTTTTTGGATCAAATACTTCGGCATAACCTTCCAGCTCCTTCAGCAATACGGGGAGTACATCCTGGTAATCTTCTTTTACATCAACCACCAATTGCAATTTTAAGGCCGCATTGCTGTAAGGGTGATTTCCTTTTGCTTTAAAAAACCGGGCCAGCGGATCAAGATATATTTTTTTAAGTGTAAAACCCGGCTTAATTTCTGAAGCTTCATGTGCGACATATAATTCGCCATCTTTTAAAAAAACGTCGGCCTCAATGGATCCCATTTCGGCATAATATGCAGTGAGAAGCGGAATATCCTGCTTATAATCATTGTGGCTATGCCCATGGTTCGCGTTTAGCTTCACCTGGGCAGATGCACTTTGCAGCCCCAGCACAAAGACCATTGCCGCAAAGTTTATCGCTATTTTTTTTACCATCCTGGGTTTTGTTTAATTACACCCGCACTGTTATCAATTTCTCTTTGTGGTACGGCCCAAACATCGTGTACCTGTGGATTGAAAGTTCTTGCCGGCCAAATCACACTGCCATCATAATCATGCAAAGGTTTGGCATATGTAGCCTGGGCATCGCCCCATCTCACTAAATCGCGGTGACGATCTGCCCATTCTCCGGCAAGCTCATTTCTACGTTCGCGTTTAAGGTCATCCATAGTCATTCCTGTTTTAGCACCTAAACCTGCCCGCAGCCTGATTTTGTTCAGTTCGGTATCGCCCGCGCCCGCACCGCTCAGGTTAATGGCAGCTTCTGCTTTAATCAGCAATACTTCTGCATAACGCATTAAGGGTACATTTAAATCAGTTGTTCCATTATCTCCGTTGGGGTTAACATGGGTTGGGATCGGGTTGGCATAAGAAAATGGCTCCATGTACTTTTTAAACTGGTAATTTGAAGTTGCTCCTCCATCTTTAGTAAAGGTGCGTTCTGCGCCAAAAAACATAAATTTATCACCAGGTTTTAAAATAGTTGCTTCCCTGCGTTGATCGCCAGCTTCGTATGAATCGTAAAGTTCTTTGGTTGGCAGGTAATAGCCCCATCCGTTATAAATCCCCCAGGCTTTATTCGTTAACATTACTCCAGGGAGTTTGCTTCCCCAGCCTGTTCCGCCTCCGCTAGGTGTACATACTACCGACCAGATATACTCTTTAGACCAGTTATTTGAAGCTTTAAAAACATCTGCAAAACCTGTACTGATTAAATCATGCTGCCCGGAGTTAATCACCATATCTGCATATTTAGCGGCATTGGCATAATCTTTTTTGAATAGATATACCTTAGATAAATAAGCCCATGCTGCGGTTTTATGTGCTTTACCATAATCAGCGGGTTTCATTGCCGAAAAAAATGGAAGATTGTCAGCCGCTTTTAAAAGAAGCGAAATAATATAATCATAGTTTTCATTTACATTGCTGGCGCGGGGAATTGCCTGCGATGCGTCGGTTTCGGGTTTCACAATCGGCACACCTGCTTTATCGTTTCCGTAGTTTGCAGCCAGCTGAAAATAGACCAAACCTGCATTAAAATAAGCATCACCAATAATCTGCTTCTTCAAACTTTCATCCATATTGATATTGGGCACATTGGTGATGATATCGTTGGCACGTTTGATAATGGCATAACGCATACTCCACTGCGTTTCGGTATAACCACCGCCTACATATGTACGGTTAAAGTTTTTGATGTTATCGGCCTCTGGCTTGTTACGGCCGGTAACCATATCATCACTGGCATTGATAAACCAGAACATCCCGCGACCGTAAAAATCCTCTGCATTGTAGAGTTCATACATTCCGCCTTCGGCTTTCAGGGCGTCTTCTTTAGTTTTCCAGAAATTCTGCGCCGATGGAGAACCTTCCGGTGTAATATCAAGCTGTTTTGTGCATGAAGAGAAAACAGCAAGGGCGGCAAATGCCATATATTTTAAATTCTTTTTCATTGTTGTTGTGATTATAAATTTACGCTTAAACCCAGGATAAAACTTCTGGCTTGAGGATAACGGCCAACATCCACTCCGTTGTTGTCCATTCCGATTTCGGGATCGAAGCCTGAATATTTAGTAATGGTGAAAAGATTGTTTGCCGTAGCATAAATCCTGACACCGCCTGTTTTTAACTTGTTAGCGATTGATTTTGGCAGGCTATAACCTAAGGTTACGTTGCGGATACGCAGATAAGAGCCATCTTCTACATAAAAATCAGAAGCTGCAAAGTTTCCGTTGGCATCGCTGGTTGAAATAATCGGCACTTTGCCACCCGGATTCTCCGGCGACCAGGCATCCAAAATACCAACCAGTTTGTTATAGGAAGGTCCGGAAGCACTATAAGTAGTACGTTTTACCGCATTAAACAACTTATTACCCTGAACACCCTGAGCAAAAATATTGAAATCGAAATTTTTATAACTTGCATTGAAACTCAATCCGTAAGAGAAATCAGGATAGGCACTGCCTGCAAAATACCGGTCTTTGCTATCAATTGACCCATCGCCGTTGATATCCACAAATTTAAAATCACCTGCTTTCGCATTCGGCTGAATTTTTTGTCCTTTAGCATTTTTATAGTTATCGGCTTCTGCCTGACTTTGAAAAATACCATCGGTTTTTAACACATAATAACTGTAGAGTGCCTGTCCAACCCTATTGGTCAACGGTGCAACCTCGTTACGGAAATTGGTGGACACCACCTGGTTTTCTATACCCGGTATAAGTTCTTCTATTTTGTTATTTACTTTCGTTAAAGTTGCGTTTACCGAGTAAGTGAAGGCTGCATTTTTATCGCTGTTATAAGTTAATCCTAGTTCAATGCCTTTATCTCTTACCTTACCTGCGTTAATGATCTGCGTATTTAAACCTGCCGTTCCAGGTAATGTCCTGGTCAGGATCATTTTATCTATTTCTTTGATAAAATAATCTCCAGTAAGATTGAAACGTCCCAATACCGCTACATCAACACCAAAATTGGTTTGTTTAGATTCTGCCCATGCTATGTTAGGATTGGCCAAAACCGTTTGAACATAACCATTTTGTAAAGTTGGTGTTTGTCCGAAATAACTTTGTGTCGGCATTAATAATGGATTAACCGCATCAGAGGTAAGTGTTCCTAAATTACCAAGAAAACCATAGCTACCTCTTAATTTCAGTTCATTTAACCAATTTACATCTTTAAGAAAATCTTCTTTGCTCATTACCCATCCAACCGAAGCCGAACCATAATTTCTGGTTCTGTTATTTTTAGAGAGCAAAGATGATCCATCACGGCGACCGATTAACGAGAACAGGTATTTTTCGCGATAGTTGTAGTTTGCCCTTAAAAACAGTGACGAAAGCGCCTGTGCATTATAACCGCTCGAAGAAGGCTGTATAACCGTGGCATTCATTAGATATCTATATTGTACTGATTCATCGTCAAAACCAGACCCTGATGAATATAAACTGCGGAGCTGTGTTTTTTGAAATGAATACCCTCCTGTAAGATCAATTTGATGATTACCAAAAGTACCTTTATAGTTTAACACTTGCTCTGTTAGTAAATCGCTGTTACGGTTACTGCGTTCCACTAAACTATTGCTCAATACCGGCTTTCCTACTTCAGGTCTTTTAGGTGTAAAGCTTTTAAAGGCAGCGTCTGTTTTGGTAATGCTTAAATTAGACCTGAAAGTTAAACCTTTGGCCAATTTAATATTAGCATAAGGATTAATTACCAACACATTTACAGGATTGTTGATATCAATACGCATTAAATCGGCAACAGGATTAACAATATCACCATAATCGCCGGCATAAGGCCCCGGCAAACCCGCAAAACTACCGTCGGCATTGTAAGGTGTAGCATTTGTAGGATAATAAATGGCTGAAAGTAAAGCACCGGTATAATCGCTGCTGGTATTGGCACCATTGCCGTTGGTGCTGCTGTACGACAGGTTTTCGCCCACTTTTAGCCAATCGGTAACTTCGTGTTCGGTATTGATCCTGAAGTTGTAACGTTTGGTTTTGGTATTTAACACAATCCCTTCAGCATTACGGTAATTAAAACTGAGGTAATAGTTAGACTTTTCGCTACCGCCGTTTATCGCTGCATTGTAATCCTGTAATAATCCAGTTCTAAAAACCTCATCCATCCAGTTGGTGCGGGTAATCTGCCCGTCAGGATACTTTGCCGGATCAAAAGCGGGTAATAGATTGCTACCGCCATTTTTTGCGGCCGTAGCTGCCACCTGTGCGCGTTGTTGCGCATTTAAAGGTTCCAGCTTTTTCCATGCGCTTTGTTGGCCCAATTTAGCGTCAAAACTGATCTGCATTTTTCCGCTTTTGCCTTTTTTGGTGGTAATTAATACCACACCGCCCGAAGCCCTTGCGCCGTAAATGGCAGCAGATCCGTCTTTTAAGACTGAAATTGATTCGATATCATTAGGATTAAGCTGTGGCGTACCCGAAAATATAGAACCATCAATTACATACAGTACATTTTCTCCATTAATACCACCCGATCCGCGGATATTGATACGCGGTGCAGATGTTGGGTCGCCGCCCTCATTGGTCACAATCACACCGGGTGATTTTCCGGCCAATACCTCACCAACACTGTTTAATGAACGTGAAGAAAGTTTATCCAACCCAACAATACTAATTGCCCCGGTTAAGGTTTCTTTTTTCTGCGTACCGTAACCCACAACTACAACATCAGCAAGTGTTGAGCGTTCTTCTGTCAAAACCATATTAATTACCTGTTCTTCGCCTACCTTTGCTTCCCTGGTCTGGTAACCGATCATCGAAAATGAAAGCACTGCATCAGCACCAACCGCAATGCGATAAGCACCGTTTCCATCGGTGATGGTACCACTTTGTGTGCCTAATACTTTTACAGATACGCCCGGAAGTGCCAAACCTGTTGTATCTCTTACTATTCCTGTAATTATCCGGTCTGGTTTATTCATTACGGCGTTGTTTAAGATCACATATCCGCCTTTTTCCAGCACCTGCAAACCAAGTCTGTCTAAAAGCGACCTTACAGGCTCGCTGGTAAAATCGCCGCTTACCAACATGTTTTTTTGTTGCAGCTGATCTGGATTATACACAAAACTGAGTCCGGTACGTGATTCGATTTCTTTGATGATCTCGGTCATCTTGCGGCCTTTACCTATAGTAAGTCTAACTCTGGTTTTCTCTAGTTTCTGTGCCATACCTGCCGAAGCGAGGATTGAGCTACAAAAAATGCAGAGAATTGTAAATGTTAAACATGAGTATTTCATGATCTTATAAAGAGCTGGTGTCCGCTTGGCGGAGGTTGTTTTCATTGCTTAATTTGTTTGATTTTGTTTTTGTAAAGCTTTATTTATGCTGGCTTTGTTGCCAGAAAGAGAGATTGCGGCTCTTGGTCTTACCAGTAACCGTACATAATTCTATATCATATCCTTATCTCATCTGTATATTTTAAATGATTTATGATTTTTTGATGCATTGAACCTGAGGTGGTGCAGACTGCAGAGAATATCCAGAATCTCCTCCGGTGATTGCGTGCTGCTAAAAGATGCAGTTGTTTTAAGTTTGCCTAGAGCGCTATCGTTTAATAAAATTTTAATGCTGTATACATATTGGAGTTTAGTAACCACCTGATCAAGCGTTGCTCCATCAAAAGCAAATTTGATAACAGCAGATGTTTTACTTTTGCGGATGGCAGTACGACCGTTATTTTTATCATAAGTTAAAGATTCGTCCTTAACCAGCGTACCCAGGTTGCCTTTTGGATTGCTGACCGCAACTTTACCCGTAACCACGGCAACCTCAAGCTGCTTACTGGCCTGATAAGATTTTATTTTAAAAGAGGTACCCAAAACGCTAATGTTTACACCAGCACTTGTATGTACGGTGAATGGTCTTTTCTCCTGATGGGTAATATCGAAAAATGCCTCACCCTCTTCAAGTTCGATTTGGCGGCTGTTTGAAGCAAATGTTTTAGGATAGCAGAGTTTTGCCGAAGGGCCTAATAATACAACCGAACCATCAGGCAAGATAATTCGTTTCTGCTGCGTAGCGCTGTTAATTACGGTTATCTGATTTTCAGACGGTATTTCACTATTCAGTTTCCAAATAACAACCCCCACTGTAACCATCAAGAGTACGGCGGCGGCAACCCTGATAAAAGATCGGAGTTTAAGTACGCTGCCAATTGTTAACTTCCTGCGCATAGCAACCTGAAGTTGGGCAAACATTTGCGCACCTATTGCAGCTTTACGGTCGGCAGGTACAACCACATCTTTTACCTGGAATGTGGCATACCACTCTTCAACCTTTTTTTGCTCTTGCGGACTTGCCTGCTCATCGAGATATTTTTGCAGCAGTTCCTTTGCCTGTTCTTCTGTCATTTAAATACATGTCAGTTGAAAAGCAGAATGGTACTAACCAAAAATGTTATCAGTAAATTAACTTTATGTTAAGCCAATCAATACAGTAATTAATATGATGTAAGACAGGCTTTTCTTGAGCAATTTTAAAGCAGCGGAGAGCTGATTTTTTACAGTCTGAACCGAAATATCCAGTTCTGAAGCAATTTCTTTTATCGATTTATCTTGTTTTCTGCTCATTGAGAAAACCATTTGCATTTTTTCAGGCAGCAATGCAATGGCAGAATCCACTTCAAGATGAAGCTCCTTTAAAAGGAGCTTATCATCGGCAGCAATCGTCTCTTTTTCATCCATTAAAGCACTAAGCGCTGTTTGATGCTGCGCTTTGAGGTTACCTGATCTGAAATAGTTGATTACCTTATATTTTACAGCGCCATGCAGGTAAGCCCCCAAACTGGAGGAGAGGTTAATCGTTTTATGATTTTCCCAAAGTGAGATAAAAATTTCCTGGGTAATATCCTGCGCAAGCGCTTCATCACCCGTCTTTTTGAGCGCAGCATCAAAAATATCTGACCAATATGCCTGGTAGATTTCCTCCATAGCCTGATGGCTTCCGCGCTGTAAAGATGAAAGTAAAGTTTCGCTCAAGGGATGCTGCTTTTTTCGTAGCAAAGCTACCAGCTCCATATTCCCTTATTATTAACAAATCTTAAAGAGAAAATTTATCCTGAATGAGCTTTAACGTTTTTTTAAGGAACAACGTTATGTTACACCCTCTTCCTGATCTATTGGTTTTGAATATTTATACTGTAACTGAAGAATAATTAAATGAACATGTTGATGAATACACATACCATGTGGTTAAAATCCGGGCGCTATAAACCAGCAAGGTGGATTTATTTCTGCTTCCTCTCCATTAAATACGCATGCCACAACAGCATGGTGGCAATAGTGCGATAAGGTTTAAATTGCTCTGCCACCAATAACACTTCCTCTTTACCCACTCCTGCTGACAAGCTTTTTACTTTCTTTAACGAGTTTACGGCAGCCAGATCTCCTATCGGGAAAATATCCTGATGGTGCAGCATAAAAATCAGGTAAATATCTACGGTCCAATCGCCAATCCCATTAATCCTTTTAAGCCGGTTTCTTACGGTTAGGTCGTCCATTTTCTCCATTTCACTCAAAGACAATGTCCCGCTAACAATATTTTCGGCCAAATGGCGAACATATGCCGTTTTTTGCCTGCTAAAATAACACTCTCTTAATTCCTGATCAGTAAGCAATAACACCCCTGCAGGAGTAACCTCATCAATTTTTTCTTTTAGTTTATTCATTGCGGCCAATGCCGAAGCCAGAGAAACCTGTTGTTCAAGAATAATATGCACTAACGATTCGAAAGTATTTGGACGCGACCAAAAGGGGGGATAACCATATCGATCCAAAATCAGTTGCAAATCCGGATGATGGCCACCTAACAAATCACAAAGTTGATGATAATTGGTCTGGTCAAATTTTTCGAACATAAAAATATAGCTATTTTAATATAGTTTCGTTTCGGTTGGTGAGACAATGAACGATAGCATCCAATATAACCGCAATCCTATGCAACCTAATTATCCATTATGAGAGGATGAGATTAATTTCAATCCCTAAGGTAACGGAAAAACCCCTATTTTAATCCCTTTTTAAGATGAGATGGTTACTTTTGTTAAATGCTAAAGATCGGAATAGCTGAAGACGACCCTAAAATTGCTGAACTTTTGAAGTCGGCACTCGAAGAAAATAATTATCAGGTACTTACCGTAGCCAATGGAATTGACGCGCTGGACATTTTTTTAAGGGAAAGCTTTAATCTGTTGATTATCGATGTAATGATGCCTGGCTTAAATGGCATCCAGCTTTGTAAACACCTCAGAGAAAATGCTTTACACACACCAATCCTCATGCTTACGGCAATGGGCACTATTGATGATAAAGTTACCGGTTTAGAGGCCGGTGCCGATGATTATCTCGTCAAACCCTTTCACCTGAAAGAATTTTTGGCCAGGGTTGCAGCCCTATTACGCAGACAGCCACCTGTTGAAAATAAAACAGACCATAAATTATATTTTGAAGACCTCGTACTTGATCGCTACAGCAAAGAGGTAAGCCGTGCGGGTAAACCGATCGAATTAAGCGCCAAAGAATTTATCCTGCTCGAACTTTTTATGCGCAACCCCAACCGTTTGCTCTCAAGACAATTTATAGCCGAGCAAGCGTGGGACATCAGTTTCGAAACCGGTACCAATGTAATTGATGTATACATTAATTTTCTGCGAAAAAAAATCGAAAAGGGTTTTGAACGCAAACTCATCCATACCAAAATTAATATGGGATACATCCTAAAATAGATGAAAATAAAGGACCGGATAGCACTATATTTTACGCTGATCAGCACTTCAATGCTCTTCGCCGTGCTTTGCACAGTATATTTCACCTTTATGAAATTTTTAGAGGCCGATTTCTTCGAACGCCTTACCGACCGCACCATGGTAACAGCTAAACTGTACCTCGAAGCAGATGAAATCAGTAGAGATGCATTAAATACAGTACGCCACAAATACCTTCAAAAATTGAACAGCGAAGTAATTCGCATTTATGATCAAAAGAACAGGGCTACTTTTATCGGCGATACGGCCCAATATTGGACCCCTGCAACCATTGATCAGGTACGGCGGAAAGGCCGTTTAAAATATACCGACGGTCAGCGACAGGTAGTTGGTATTTATTATAAGGATAACCAGGGCGACTTCGTTATCCTCGCTTCGGCCGACGACCAGGGCTCACACAACAGGCTCGACAAGTTGTTGAAGATCATGATTTTTATCTTTATCCTTATCTCGCTTATCGTATTATTATTGAGCAGGTGGATTGCCCAGAAGATGCTGAAACCGCTGCAAAAATTTATGCTCGAAGTAAAACAGGCCAGCGCTCAAAACATGCAATTTAGAGTAGAAGAACATCACAATAAGGACGAGATTAATCTCATTGCACAGAGCTTTAATCATTTAATGGAAGAACTCGAACAGGCTTTTATACTGCAGAAAACCTTTGTAGCCAATGCTTCACATGAACTTCGAACGCCCGTTACGCGGATTATGATGAACGCTGAACTTGCCCTATCAAAAGAAAGAGATCAGGCCGCTTATCAAAAAGTGATTATTTCGATGCTTGAAGATGCAGAAAAAATGGAACACATCATTACAGGTTTGGTGGCCCTGGCAAAAATGGATCTTGATCTGATCAATTCTCAACTTGCTCCGATCAAACTTGATGATCTGCTTGCTAAAATCCAAACCGAATGGAAAATGCAGAAAGGTCTTGACCTTAACATTGCCTATCAAAAGCCCATTAATACCAAACCTGAAATACTGGCCAATGCCACTTTGTTACAAATTGCCCTGGACAATATCATTTCAAATGCTTTTAAATTTTCCGATAACCAAGAAGTAAATATCCAGGTCGAAACCCGTAAAAATCATGTTTTTATCCACATCATAGATCGTGGACAGGGAATTTCAGTTGATGATCAGGCAGATATCTTTAACCCTTTTTATACCCGTGCAAAAGAACATGGCCAGCATGGCGAAGGTATGGGGCTTTATATGTCTAAAAAAATTATCGATTTGCTTAAAGGCGAGATCACCATTAAAAATCCAGATCAGGGTAGCTGCACATTTACGGTTTCGCTCACGCTCATTTCGAATCCCGCTAACGATCGTTTCTAACGAGCGTTAAATAACATATCGTTTACAAACGATGAAACCGTATCACTATTCTTGCACTCGTTTGGAAACGAGCACAAACAGGTCCGCAACTTTAATCCCCTTTTAAGGCCGATTTAATCCGCTTTTAATCTGGCAAAGATAGCTTTGCAGATATGATAAGGGTATTTTCATGGCTCATTCTTTTTTGGGCATTAACAGCCGCTACGGCTTTCGCACAGCGCGATACATTAAGCTTAAACTTAAACCAGGCGGAAAGCCTTTTTTTGAGGAATAATTTCGAGTTATTGGCCAGCAATTATGAAATTGATCAGGCAAAAGCAGAAATCATCACGGCTAAACTTTTTGAAAATCCCACACTGGAATACGAAAATCTTTTTTACAATAAGGACACCAAAAAATTCCTGCAAACCTCGTATGCCCACGGTCAATATTCCGGATCTATTTTTCAGCTGTTTAAACTTGCTGGCAAACGCAATAAGAATATCAAGCTGGCCCAAACCGGGGTTAAAATGGCCGAATACGAGTATTTTGACCTGATCAGAACCTTAAAGTTTGAACTCGTTAACACCTTTTACAAATCTTATTTTGCTGCACAATCTGTTAAAGTATATCAGGAACAAATCAGTTCTACAGCGCAGCTCGCGAAAGCTTATGATCTTCAGTTAAAAACGGGGAACGTTGCGGCGAAGGATGTAATCAGGATAAAATCATTAGTGATCAACCTCAAAGCAGAACAGGCAGGGCTAATGAATGAACTTGAAGATTACTACAAAGATTTGAAGTTGCTCTGTGGCATTAATGCTGCAACCTCAATCACTTTGGTTTTAGATGAAGCAATGCTCAAATCGCCCACTGTAGATAAAATTCCCTATCAGGCCTTACTTGATTCGGCCAGGGCAAACCGCGCTGACCTTAAACTGGCCAAAACCAACCTGCTTTATAACGAACGTAATTTAAAGCTGCAAAAAGCAATGGCCATTCCCGATATAGAAATTGGGCTGAGCTACGATCTCAAAGGAAATTATCCTGAAAAATACACTGGTTTAGGCATTAAAATTCCCATTCCGCTTTTCTCCAGAAACCAGGGCGAAATTAAAAAAGCACAGATTGGCATTACTGCCGCAGATGTAAATATTAAAAAGCAAGAAGCTCTGTTGGAGAATGAAGTATTTAACAGCTATAAAACTGCTTTACGCAACGAAAAATTATATGCAGAGATTGATCCTGCCTTTGGTACCGATTTTAATACACTGATTTCAGGCCTGATCAAAAATTTTAAGGCACGTAACATCAGCCTGATCGAATTTTTGGATCTCTATGATGCCTATAAAGAAAATACGCTTCAGCTCAATAAACTCCAATCCGAAAGAATGAGTACACGAGCTGAACTCAATTATGTAACTGGTTCTAATATTTTTTAAATAAATTTCATGCAAAATCGCTATAAACACACCGTACTCATTGCTGCAACCAGTTTATTCTTTGCCTGTGGCGAACATAAAACGGCTGCACCAAATGATAAATTTTCCATTACAGATTCTTTGATCAACCGATTATTAATCGATACTGTACAACAGGCTAACGGTAAAACCGAACTCATGTTTTCGGCCAAAATCACCGCAAATGAGGAGCGCAGATCAGAACTTTTTCCCATGGTAAGTGGAACTGTAAACCGCGTGGGGGTAAGGTTAGGCGATCAGGTTTCGCGCGGACAAACACTGGCTACGCTCACCAGTTCTGAAATGGCAGGTTTTGATAAAGAAGTTATTGCGGCAAATGCCGAACTTAAAAATGCAGAAAGAGCAGTAAAACAAGCCGAACAACTTTTCCAAAGTGGTTTATCATCAGCAAAAGAACTTGAAGAAGCAAAAAATGACTATCAGATCAAAAAAGCAGAAGCAAAAAGAGCCAGTTCTGTATTAAAACTCAATGGAGGTAGCAGTACAGGATTGTATGCAATTAAATCGCCGATTAGCGGTTTTGTGATCGAAAAAAATGTTACGCAGAACATGCAGTTGCGTGGCGACAATGATAAAAGCCTGTTTACCATTGCCGATCTCTCCAACGTTTGGGCCATGATCAATATTTACGAGTCGGATATTTCGCGTGTTAAGGCAGGTGATGAGGTAAGTTTATCAACCCTATCCTACCCAAATAAAGTTTTTAAAGGAAAAATAGAGAAATTATACAACCAGGTTGACCAGGACAGCAAAGTAATGAATGCAAGGGTGGTGATCCCAAATCCAGGCTTTTTGCTCAAACCTGGTATGCTTGGAACGGTAAAGGTTTCGGCTAATTCATCTATTGATCTCCCGGTTTTAAACTCAAGGGCCGTAATTTTCGACGAAAACAAAAATTATGTGCTCGTTCTGGGGCAGGATCATAAAGTAAAAATCCAGGAGATCGAAATAGGGCGTAAAACCGCCGATAAAATCTATATCAGCAAAGGAGTACAGGCCGGCGACCGCATTATTGCATCCAAACAGGTTTTCTTATTCGAAAGCTTAAAAACACAATAATTTCTTTTTATCACCCTAGATTTCAAAAATGAATAAATTCATAAAAAGCATTATCGGCTTTGCACTGAAAAATAAATATTTCATCTTTTTTGCCACATTCATCTTAATCGTTGGAGGTTATTTAAGCTTCAAACATACCACAATAGACGCCTTTCCCGATGTAACCAATACGAATATTACCATTATTACCCAATGGCCGGGCCGTAGCGCCGAGGAAGTAGAAAAATTTGTGAGCAGACCGCTGGAAATTGCCATGAACCCTACCGAAAAGCGGACGAGTATCCGGTCTTCCTCATTATTTGGTTTATCCATCGTAAAGGTAAGTTTCGAAGACGATGTAGATTACGCTGAAGCCCGGGTCCAGGTAAACAACCATCTTGATGAAGCCGATCTGCCTGAAGGTATCCAACCTGAAGTACAGCCACCCTATGGGCCAACCGGCGAGATTTTCCGTTATACTTTAACAAGTGATACAAAGTCGGTCAGAGAATTAAAGACCTTACAAGATTGGGTTGTCCAACGCGAACTCTTATCTGTTTCAGGCATTGCCGATGTTGTTAGTTTTGGTGGAGAGGTTAAAACCTACCAGATCACGGTCGATCCGCAGAAGGCCATTCAATATGGTGTAAGTGCAACAGAACTGTTCGAAGCAGTATCTAAAAGTAATATTAATGTAGGTGGTGACGTGATTGTACAGAGCGGACAAGCCTATGTGGTAAGGGGAATCGGCGTGCTTAACAATATCGACGAAATCAGAAACGTAGTGGTTGACAACATTAACGGCACCCCAATCTATGTCAAAACCATTGCCGAAGTGGCTGAATCAGCTCTGCCCAGATTGGGTCAGGTTGGGCGCGACAGGGATCCCGATGTAGTAGAAGGCATCATCGTTATGAGAAAAGGCGGCAACCCCAGCGAGGTCATTGCAAGGTTAAAAGAAAAGATCAATACCATCAACAGCACTGTTTTGCCTGATGATGTAAAAATCAAACCGTTTTACGACCGCGAAGACCTGGTTAATTACTCCGTGCACACGGTAATGGGCAACATGATGGAAGGGATTTTATTTGTTACCCTGATTGTATTTCTTTTCATGGCCGATTGGCGCACCACCTTAATCGTTTCGATTATTATTCCATTGGCCTTGCTTTTTGCTTTTATCTGTCTCAAATTAAAAGGTATGCCGGCCAATCTGCTATCCATGGGTGCTATCGACTTCGGGATTATTATAGACGGTGCCGTGGTGATGGTTGAAGGAATCTTCGTCGTATTGGATGCAAAGGCAAAAAAACTGGGCATGGAAAAGTTCAACAAAATGAGCAAACTCGGTTTTATAAAAAAAGCCAGTCTCGAAAACGGAAAGGGTATTTTATTTGCTAAACTGATCATTATTACAGGTTTGCTACCCATTTTTACTTTCGAAAAAGTTGAAGGTAAAATGTTCTCGCCATTGGCATGGACCTTGAGTTTTGCCTTATTGGGTGCGCTAATTTTGACCTTTACCCTGGTACCTGCTATGGCCAGCGTACTTTTGAAAAAAAATGTAAAAGAGAAACACAATATCTTTTTAGAGTGGATTACCAAAGCAACCCTCAAATTTTACGATAGCTGCTTCAAAAAAAAGAAACTTGTTTTTAGCATCTCTATTATTGTACTGCTATCAGGTGCGTTCAGTTTTAAATTTTTGGGTACCGAATTTCTTCCCAGTTTAGATGAAGGTTCCATTTATGTCCGTGCAACCGGACCTTTGAGTATTTCGCTGGATGAAACCAAAAAACTTTCAAACGAAATGAGGAAGATCTTTTTAAGTTTTGAGGAAGTAAAACAGGTAATGTCGCAAACTGGCCGTCCGAACGACGGAACAGATGCAACGGGTTTTTACAATATGGAATTTCATGTTGACATCTATCCACGGAAAGAATGGAAACGCAAGCAAAGCAAAGAACAGCTGATTGAACGCATGCAGGAAAAATTAAAAAGCTTTCCGGGCATCAGCCTCAATTTTTCGCAACCCATTTCAGATAATGTAGAAGAAGCGGTTTCAGGCGTAAAGGGATCCATTGTGGTGAAATTATTTGGCGAGAACTTTGAATATATTGAACAGGAAGAGGAAAAAATAGAAAATATTTTAAAAACAGTTGAGGGTATTGAAGATTTGGGTATTTTAAGAAATCTTGGTCAGCCCGAACTGCAGATTAACCTTGATCAGAAAAAAATGGCCTTGTATGGCGTAAGCACAGCAGATGCCAATGCAGTAATCGAAATGGCCATTGGCGGTAAAGCTGCTACACAGATTTACGAAGGTGAACGCAAATTCGACCTCATTATCCGCTATCCTGAAGATTTTAGAAATGATGAAAGTTCGATCAGCAAATTACGCATTCCTACCCTATCAGGTTCTAATGTTCAATTAGGCGAAATATCAAGCATTAGTAAGATTACGGGTCCAAGTATGATTTACCGTGATAAACATAAACGGTACGGCGCCATCAAATTCTCGATCCGCGGCAGGGATATGGGAAGCGTAATTGCAGAAGCACAACAGAAAGTAAATGCCAAAATCAAATTGCCGCAAGGTTATAAGCTGGAGTGGGCCGGCGATTTTGAAAACCAGCAAAGGGCTATTGCCAGATTATCAGAGGCTGTACCAGTAAGTTTATTGCTTATATTTTTTATTCTCTTTGTACTTTTCGGCAATATTAAAGATGCCTTACTGGTATTGAATAACGTTCCGTTTGCCATGATTGGTGGCATATTAGCATTGTTGGCCGCTGGTGTAAACTTTAACATCTCGGCCGGAATTGGTTTTATTGCATTATTTGGGATCTGCGTGCAAAATGGTGTAATTCTTATTACCCGTTTCAAAACCAATATTGCAGAGCTGAAATACCATCCGCACTGGACTTTTACCGATGCCATGCGTGATGGAATTGCCAGCAGGTTCAGACCGGTGCTGATGACGGCTTTAATGGCCGCTATAGGGTTAATGCCTGCAGCACTTTCTACCGGGATCGGTTCAGAAGCTTCAAAGCCATTGGCCATTGTGGTAATTGGCGGATTGATTACCAATACATTATTTAATCTATTTGTTTATCCGATCGTATTTTATTGGTCGTATCGCAAAAAAGCAGATAAAATGATACCGGTACGGATCGATGATGGAAAAATGTAAAGGATGATGTCATCTACCAGCGATTTATCATAGTGAGCAATGATAAATCGCTAAAAGGTATTCACTTTTCGGTCGACGAGGAAAACTGCAAAGATTATTTGATGGGTTTACATTTAAAATTTAGGAAATAAACGTGTTATAGAATTTCAGATTGCTCCCTATAAGCTAATGGTTATCAATACTTCAAAATACTTACCTTTCACCCTGGCACAGAGCGATGCTTTTTCTGCATACGTATGAAATAACCTTTGCCTGATATTTTCAAGCCCGGTATGAAAGCCGGTATCATTCAAGCCTGTGTTAATCAGGTTACTGGTCTGGATGCTAAAGATACCATCCTTCAATTTTACAATAATTTTTCCGGTATCTTCAGGCTGGCTCAGGTTTCCATGTTTAACCATATTTTCCGTCAGGCTAAGCAAGAGTAATGGAATAACCTCCACAGCTATGATTTTATCATCATAAACAAAATCTATAAATAAGTCAGGCTGTTTTATTCTGCAAAGTCGCAGGAGGTTTTCAACTTGATGGATTTCCGCTTCAAGCGGCATAATTTCCGGACCGTGTTCGCATTCCAAGGCGTAGCGCATCAGCTTAGAAAGATACCGGACTGCTTCTGCAGCGCGGGGTTCGCTTTTATGTGTGCTATTGTGAATATAGGTTAAGGTATTAAACAAAAAATGTGGATTTATTTGTGCTTTCAGGTAAGCATTTTTAGCATTTGCAAGTTCAAGTGTCATTTGCTTTTGCTTCAACATCTCTTCAATTGCTTCTTTTTCCAGTTCTACTGTCCGCTGTTTTTGTTGGATATAACTTTTAATAAAATAATAAGCAGTAGAGAACAATAAGAAATAGATTCCCCGCCATGTTGTTACGGATAAATATTTCCAGTTTACAGCGGTTAGGTTATCAAAAGAAATTATTGTTGTTTTTGAAAGAAAACGATCTGCAAAGTAAGCAATAATGGTGTGCAACAAAATTTCAATTGACGTAAATATAATGATGCTTAAATAAGCAGGCCTTTTAAGTCTCAGATTTCTGGCTAATACCAATTCTGCATGAACATAGAAAAGTACAATATTAATAATGTAATGAATGCAATAATTTAATATCGGCGAACTTATTTTAAGAATTAACGAAACCAATATATATTCATAAAGAATGAAGGTGGCCCAAGATATAAGGTGCCAGCGATAATTTTTCAGCCAGTTTTTCATTTTTTTTGTTAAAAATCGGTTTCACAACAGTCAACAACTGCTTAGCGTAATGTAGTCTTTTCGCAGTTTTGGCGGAGCTAATTTTCGTCTATGAAAACAATAATAGACTTAAAATCGACCCGGAAAACTGCATTTGTTTTCCGTTCACAAAAAGCTGCAGGTATGCGCTTTTCAAAGAGTGATCCAACAACCAGTACGATTACGGCAATTACAACATTAACAAGCCAATCAGATTTACAAATGTTGGTCCCTTAAACGTTTTGAGACCAGGGTTTGGTCTTCAATAAACCCCATAAATGCCTCTTTGTATTGTGGGGTCATAAGCACTTCGTACTTTCCAAGGTCGATTTTGTGCCCATTGATCTCCTTTACATAGGCGGTATTGATAATATATGATTTGTGGACACGATAGAAGTGTCCATTCTCCTGAAGTTTTTCTTCCATCTCCTTAATGGTCATATACACCGAATAATCATTTGTCGGAGTATAAATATGTACATGATTATTAGATCCCTGCAGATAGATGATGTCTTTCTTAAGTACTTTGGTTAATCTGCCACGCTCGCCGTTTGTACGCAAGAAAAATGCACCTTCATTTTCTTTTGCAATATGCTGTGCATCATAACATTCCGAAAGCACTTCATTAACAACTACGGCAAAATCCCCCATATTAAAAGGTTTTAACAGGTAATGTTTTGCCCTAACTTTAAATGCATCCAGTGCAAATTCCGGATAGGATGTGGTAAAAATAATATTGTGCGATTTGTGCTTAAGGTTATCGGCAAGCTGTAGACCCGACAGTGCAGGCATATCAATATCCAAAAAAATTAACTGCCTATTGCTTTCAATACTGATTTCGCTAAGTGCCTCTACTGGTTTAGTAAAGATTCGGTTTATCTTCAATCTTGGCATTTCTACAATATAATCTTGCAAAATATTAATGGCAGTTGGATCATCGTCAACGATGATACATGAGACGGAGTTTTTCATCAAGATCGGTTTAAATTAGATAAAGGCAATTTAATAAATTATCCTTAAATGGGATAATAAAAAAAGTAGATATCGCAACAGTTATAAGCCAAAATACCTTAATGAAATTTATATTTAGATCAAGATCTATAGAACGGAACCATTCTTAAAAAGCGGCTACACAGGTTTATTGCAGCCATTAGAGAAAAAATTTGCTGGGGGTAATGCAGAGATGAAAATTGTGAGTCAACAACCAATCAGTATTTTCAACTTCTTTTAATCTGAACGCAGTGAAGAGCCGGAAAAATGTTACCGCTACACCAACTATTCTACTGAACTAAAGCCTAGAAGGTTGACAGTATTGCCTAAATTGATCCCTTTTAATGTATCTGGAAGATTGCACAAATGACATCCCAAAAGCAAATTTAGCGGAACTAAAATTAATTTTGGTTCAAAAGTTATTTACTTCAAATCCTCTATAACTAAGCATTTCGGCATTGTGTGAAACAGTTAGCCGAAGATTTAATCTTGCTATAATTTCTTTCGCCTGAGTGATGTTTCGGTGTATATCGTTTATCCCTCTAATCTCGATACCACTTGGCATGAGTTTAAATTTGCTAGGTTCAAACTTATCAATAAACCGTTGTAAATCGGGACTAATTTTTACCTGATTGTTTTGCATAATTAATTTAGTTCTATGGCCGCAAAGCAACGTAATGTGTTTTAAGTTATCACTATATCCATATTAACTTATTAAAAAATGTTAGTCTGGTATTACATTCAAATCGGCGCCTCTACATCGAAAACCGGAGTATTCCAGGCAAAGTCGATAATTAAACAAATTTCTGCTGATGTAAACATGATAATCGCTTAACCTTGAGATGACGTATGCCTGATATTTTTGTGTAAAGAACAACTGATGCGTACCACGAAAAGACTGACCAAACTCCGGTATTATTTCTTTACTGCGATATCAATACTGCTGTTGGCACTTATTTTTAATTTTAGCTTTTCCAAAACAGATGGATTCATTATTTTAAACCGGTTTCACCCAATATGGCTCGATACTTTTTTCAGGTATTTCACCAATCTTGGAGATGGCTTAATCAGTATCCTTGTAGCAGCCATTCTGCTTGCACTTCGAAAAAAGAAAAAAGCAATGACCGTTGCCCTTGCTTATATTTACTCGGGCTTGATTATTCAGATCGCCAAAAGAATATTTCACATGCCACGGCCTAAATATTTTTTTGAGCAGACATTATTTCATTATACTCATTTTGTAGAGGGCGTAAGCATGCATAATCAAAATTCTTTTCCTTCAGGGCATACCGCATCTGCTTTTGCATTAGCCACAGTGTTGGTTTTAATTTTCAAGAAAAAGAAAATCTCTTTTTATTGCCTGTTTTTTGCCTTTTCAATCGGTTATTCACGTATATACCTGGCGCAACATTTTCTTATTGATGTAATTTTTGGTGCAGTAACCGGTATCACATGCGCAATTGCGGGCTATTACCAGGTATACGACCTTAAGCTTTTCAGATCGGCTAAGCTAAACAAAAGATATAAACAGTTTAAAATCGCCAATCAGTCAATTCCTATCTAAGTGAAAGAAATACCCGTTAAATTATGGCTATTTATAGCGGCAATGGCTGTAATCAAACTGATTATAGCCTCAGCAACAACGCTTGGAAATGATGAAGTATATTATTGGACATACGCTTTAAATCTGGAGTGGAATTATTTTGATCATCCTCCATTTGTAGCCTGGTTGATCAGGACAACAACGGTAAACTTATCCATCCACAGCGAATTGGCGGTTCGGCTTGGCGCCATAATATCCTCTACTATAGGCACTGTAATCGTATTTAAAACGGGAAAACTCCTACGAAATAACCGTGTCGGCTGGTTTGCCGCTTTACTTTATTCTTCGTCTTTTTATTGCAGCATCATTGCTGGAACATTTATTTTGCCCGATAGTCCGCAAATGGTTTTCTGGCTGTGGAGTATCTTTTTATTGCTTAAAATAACCAGATCCACCAGGCAAGGTTTACCTACTTTAAGCCTCTGGTGCTGGTTTGGCTTAGCGGCAGGACTTTGCATGATGTGTAAGATCCATGGTGTTTACTTATGGGTGGGCATAATGCTGTTTGTGCTGTTTAGCGATAGAAAACTATTGGTACAAAAGGGCATCTATATATCTGCACTGATTAGTTTGATGATAGTATCTCCTCTAATCATCTGGAATATCCGGCATCATTTTATTACCTATACCTACCACAGCAACCGGGTTAGTTTATTCCATGCCGGCATCAACCCACTAGCTTTTGCCAGAGAAATTGGCGGACAACTATTCTACAACAATCCCATTATTTTTTTTCTGGCCTGGGTGGCTGTTTTGAGTTTCATCAAAACCAAAAATCTTTTCCTTAAGAGCGAAATCAAACTTTTATTATTTTGCTCACTACCACTTATTGTTACGCTTATTTTTCTTTCCATTTTCAGAGATACCCTGCCACATTGGTCTGGCCCGGCATATAGTTGTTTAATATTTCTTTCTGCATTGAAACTTGAATCTTTTAACGATAAAAAAATAAAAACGATTATTGGTGCAAGCATACTGTTTTTCCTGTTAGTGGTAAGTGCAGGTCTCTTCACTATTAATTTTTACAAGGGTACATTTTCAACACAAACAGGCGCCATCAGTTTGGGCGCCGGCGACCCCACATTAGATTTATACGGCTGGAAAGAAACAGGAAAGATAATTGATTCTATTTATCGCCTGGATAAACCATTAGAAAAGAATAAAAAAGTTCACACCATTGTGATCACAAAGTGGTTTCCTGCTGCCCATTTAGATTTTTATGTCTGCAGGAAAACTGGTTTGCATACTTATGGCCTAGGAGAAATATTCGATCTTCATCAGTATTACTGGTCTAACCCAAGCAAGCCAAAATTGGCTGCTGGCGACAATGCATATTATATTATACCCTCTAATCTTTACGACGAAAACAG
This sequence comes from Pedobacter suwonensis, assembly GCF_007833675.1. Classification (NCBI taxonomy): domain Bacteria; kingdom Pseudomonadati; phylum Bacteroidota; class Sphingobacteriia; order Sphingobacteriales; family Sphingobacteriaceae; genus Pedobacter; species Pedobacter suwonensis. Next base: position 1,148,730 of record NZ_CP031708.1, read on the forward strand.
CATCAACTTTATTAAATCCCAATTTCAGAGTTGTTCACTACCAATCATTCTCCCTATTTTCAGAAATGGAGCCGTATGCAAAAATATTTTATTGTTTAAGTTAAATGGCTATAAAAAATAATGCCTCCGTAATTATAGCTAACAAATAACGTTTAAATCTAATTGCACCTGAACTGAAAATGAAATAAATTAGCAAAATGAACTAAAGTCGATCAGATAGCTTACAACGAACCTTTTTCCCTAAAAACATGATGCCCAATAACAAAGTATATCTATTCAGCTCGCTCTTCATTGTAATCCTATTCAGCTCTTTATCTTCAACTGGACAGATTGTACTTCAGGATAAAAAAGATCATGTAGAAACTAAAACATTTTCTCAAACCGATTCCGGCACACTGAAGTTAGATATCTATTACCGTGGAAAAATAACAGACACTAAGCCAACAGTACTTTTTATTTTTGGCGGTGGTTTTGTAATGGGACGCAGAGATAGCAAATTATTTGACCAGTACTTCAACACGTTAATAGCCAATCAATATAAAGTGGTTTCAGTTGATTATCGATTAGGCCTTAAGGGAAAGAAATTTCCAAGTCCGTTTAATACTTCTAATTTAAAAGCCGCAATCGAAACGGCCACAACTGATGTTTTTGCCGCAACAGCCTATCTCATCAAAAATGCGAAAGAACTTGGTATTGATACTGCAATGATTATCCTGTCGGGCTCAAGCGCGGGCGCGATCACGGCACTGCACGCCGATTATAACAAACGGAATGCTACAGCATTATCAACCAAATTACCGGTAAATTTTCAATATAAAGGCGTAATCTCTTTTGCAGGAGCCATATTAAGTTATCAAGGCGCACCAAAATATGCTATACCGCCGGCACCAACGATGTTTTTCCACGGCACGGCCGATAAACTTGTGCCCTATAACAAAGTGAGATTACTTAACAGGGGCTTTTTTGGCTCTAAATATCTTGCTAAATCCTTTAAAAAGAATCACTATCCGTATTATTTCCAGTATGTGCAGGATATGGGACACGAAATAGCGGGTTCTCCGATGACTGAGAACTTACCTGATATCTTATGGTTTATAGACCATTACATTTTGAAACAAAAGCGTTACTTTATGGAAGTGGACTTTAAAGATGCAGACAAAAAACCAACATTTAACATTCCACCTGCTTTAATAAAGAGATAGCGTGAATCAGAAATAGTAACAGTTATTTTTCCAGTTGCAGTACTGCAACGACAGGCAGGTGATCTGAGGCATAACGTTCAGGAACAACCTCGTGGGAAACCACTTTAATTGGATTTCCGGTTTTAAACCCGATATGATCAATTGTTTTCCTTGGATTGATCGATGGAATGGTAAAACTACAATTACTACAGGTTCTGGTAAAATTGGCATCAAATATCCTGATGCTTTCGGAACCTGGATCGGCATTTAAATCACCTGCAAGGATTAGCGGTAAGGTTTCTTTTGCCGTTAACCGGTTAAGCTCCTTAGCCTGAAGAATCCGGTTCTCTTCAGAACGCTGTGCATCAAGATGGGTAGAAGCAAAACGGATAAATACCCCTTTGGCAATTTCTGCCGTTGCAATAGCCAAAATCCTTTGCTCTGCCTTGGCATCGTTATTTTTAGGCAGCATAAAAGTCTGTTGCGCAGATAAAGGAAAGCGTGATAAAATGGCCACACCATAGTCGCCCCCATCATGGTCAATTGCTTTACCAAAATAAAAATTCATCTTCAATTTTGTCGCCAATAAAACAGCCTGGTTAATATTTCCCGATCTTTTGGTATTCACATCTACCTCTTGCAAGGCTACGAAATCTGGTTTTTGCTGTGCAATCGCTTTGATAATGGCATCAACATCGATAACACCTTCTTTCGCTTTTGATGGCGGATTGCAATGGTGGATATTGTAAGACATGACACGCAATACCTTATTGCGCTCTGATTCAACCTGCTGATTGATCTTAGGTGAGCAAGCACCTAAAAAACAAACACTTAATATTAAAAAAGAGTATAATTTAATGTTGCTTGAGCCCATAAATAGAAGGTTTACTTCTTTAGTCTTTAAATTCTGGATGATCTACCTTACCTTAGTTTTCATTTGCTCCGGTTTCTCCGGTTAGGATTCGTTCCATCTCAATCATCATCTGCTCCGCCAACCGTTGTTTAGCTTGCAATTTCATTAAGTAAGCATCTGCAAATGTCACTTCAAGCTCCTCCATAATAAAGGCATACTTTGCCTTAAGTTCTATAAGATCGATTTGAAGCTTTTCTGACAGATTTTGCATAACACAAAGCTAAAAAAAGCGAGACGAATTCCAGATTAACCAACCGTATTTTTTCCCTTTTTGAAAAATAAAAAAAAAGACAATCTTTTAAAACAATCCCCTTGTTATCCCGTTTATAGATTGATTCCGGGGTGGTTTCCGGAATAGATTTGTTTGGTTAGTTGATTAGGGATCACGCTCGTTGTGAATCCCTTTTTTTTTTACAAAACTGTCTTTCAGTCGATTGGGCAGGAAAATATTTCTAAATTCAATCTTTTAAATCAAATATAATGGAAGAAATCAGATGGGGTATTATCGGCTGTGGAGATGTGACCGAGATTAAAAGCGGACCTGCTTTTAATCAGGTGAAAAATTCAAAATTAGTTGCAGTAATGCGTCGGGATGGTGCCAAAGCTGCTGACTATGCCAAACGGCATCAAGTGGCTAAATGGTATGATGATGCCATCCAGCTGATCAGGGATCCGGAGGTTAATGCGATTTATATTGCTACCCCACCCTTGCAACACGAGGCTTACACGATTGAAGCCTTAAACGCCGGAAAGCCTGTATACGTAGAAAAACCAATGACCTTAGATGCTGCATCTGCTCAACGCATGACGGATGCAGCGCATAAATTAAATGTGAAGCTTTGCGTTGCCCATTACCGGCGGGCTCAACCCATGTTCTTAAAAATCAAAGAACTATTGGCCGAACAGGTCATTGGCGATATCCGTTTAGTCCGATTAAAAATGCTCCAATCGCCGAACACCTCGCTTATTGCAAAAAGTGCTGACAACTGGCGGATTAACCCAGCCATTTCTGGCGGTGGTTTATTTCATGATCTGGCACCACATCAGCTAGACCTCATGACTTACTATTTCGGTCCTGTAAAAAATGCCAGCGGCATGGCGGCAAGGCAACAGGAAGATGCTGAAGTAGATGATCTGGTTCTGGGCAATATACTTTTTGAAAACGGGGTGGTTTTCAGTGGCAACTGGTGTTTCTCAGTAGCGGCACAAGATCAGGCCGATAGTTGCATCATATACGGCTCGCGCGGTCAGATCAGTTTTCCAGTGTTTGGCAACAAATTTACGGCTACAACCAACCAAAAAACCGAAGAATATGTATTTGAGCCTTTAAAACATGTGCAACAACCCATGATTGAGAAAGTAGTTGATTACTTTTTAGGCAAAGGTCAAAATCCATGTAGCGGTGAAGATGCATGGGTTACCATGAAATTAATGGATGATTTTACCAGGAAGTAAAGCGAATACATCTGATACCATACGATTTTAATCCGCTTTACTGTATTAACATTTATTGATTCAGATAATTCTTATCAACCGATATTAAATATTAAAACAGCTGTAAGAACTCAAATAATAACCACTTCGCTTATTAGCTGCAACCCTTTTGGAGGGAACTTACTATGAAATCGGCCTAAAGTTTGGAAAGCAAAAGTTTTACCGAAGCCCTTTTTTGATAGTTAGGATCGAAATGTACATACTTAATTTTACCTGTACGATCAATAATATAAGTTGCCGGTACTGGCAGCGTATGCCGGGTATTTCCGTTGTTTTCTTCTAAATTTATTCCATAGCCCTTGTATTTGGTAAAGGTTGCTTCATCCATCATAAAGTTAACCTGATAGGCTTTCATAATCTCATCATCCTTATCCTGAAGGATAGAAAAGCCTGCGCTTGTTTTTTTTATGGTTTTATCAATGTTTTCTTTTGTTTCGGGTGTAACACCGATAACATAAGCATCTTTCTCAGTTAACAAGTTTAAGGAGTCCTGAAGTTCTTTAATGTGTTTATTGCAGTAGGGACACCACTGACCACGGTAGAAAAACAATACCACATTGCGGTGCGCTTTAAGGGCATTTTTCAAAGTTACTGTGTTGCCGTTTTGATCCACTCCGGTGAACACAGGAGCTTTATCTCCCGCTTTTAAACCTTGCTGTGCCTTTGTTTGCAATGTTAAAACAACAGCTAAAGCTGTAAATAAGATAATTCTTTTCATTTTGTCTTTATGTTTTAGCTCTTAGTCGAACGAGCAGCATTAACCTTACAGCGAAAATTAATTTTTATTGATTTCTTTTTCAATCTTATCCTTTAATGTTTTTTTAAAGGTTTCATCAAGTTTAACATCACTGTTTTCAAAGTCTGAAAACACCTTGTTAATCAATATACTCTGCCGCTGGTAAATTTTGCATACCGAACAACCTTTCAAATGTACATGCAATTGTAGTGTTTCGGCAGCAGTAATTTTTTCAGCAATTCTTTTTTCGATCAGAAAAGTGGCCTGTTTACAGTTATAAATTATATTCCTTAGCGCGCTCTTCATATCAGTTCCAGTTTTTTTGAAGGCAGGCCCTCAGGTTAAGTTTGGTGCGGTGCATGATCACCCAAAAATTAGCATTTGTAAGCTTCAATTCGTTACAAATCTGCTCCGAAGCAAGATCGTCCATGTGTTTCATTGAAAACACTGAAAACCATAACCCTGGAAGTTTAGCCAAACATTTATTCAATACAAATCCTAGTTCTTTCATCATCAAAGGGTTATACATCTCCAAACCAAATGCCCGCGGATAATCTTTTTCGGTCCAATGCCCTGATTCAGCATCAAAAAAATCCTTCAGTTCACCTTCAACATCCATTTCTCTTAAATCTTTTACACTATTACCTGAACGTTTTCGATAAAAATCGGCTATTTTGTTTTTAAGAATAGCTGTTAGCCATGTTTTCTCCTGACTATTGCCTTCAAAACCGTCTAATCTCTGCAGAGCTGCCAAAAAGGTGTCCTGAACTAAATCTTTAGCCACCTCTTCATCTCTTATTCTCGACATGGCAAAGCCATACAGGTAATCAGCATATTTTTCTACCCAGCTTATTGGGTCTGAATGAAGGCACTTTTCTCCAAATTCCTGGTCCGTTTTGTTTAGCATGTTCTCGTATTATCTCATTATAAATATACTGCTTAATTGGTTAGTCGCATGAAATCAAATGTCCTTACAAATTATTTTATGTTTTTAGAAAATGAGCTTAATTAAATGAGCCGAATAAAAAATTAAAAAAAATCCACCCGATTTAAAGTAATTTCTAAAGTTGTACGTCTACTGCCAATAACAAACCTAAAAACTTATCTATATGATAGCCGTTTTCAAAACAAATGTATCGACTGATAGCGAGTTAAACACCATCAGCCCACTACTGAACAGCCATTTCAAAGAAATTAAGTGGAACATTGATTTGTGGGATGCCGACAAAATCCTTCGGGTAGATTCACCAAAAGATTGGACTAAAGAAATCACCGAACTTTTTAACAGCATTGGATTGCATTGTATCAACCTGGAGATTTTTCATTCAGCGCCTTTTTAACCACGTCATTCAAAATAAGAACACTTTATTCATCAGTCAGATGGTAACATCTGACTGCACATATATAAGAACACTTTATTCAATCAGTTAGATGGTAACATCTGACTGCACATATATAAGAACACTTTATTCAATCAGTTAGATGGTAACATCTGACTGCACAGTTTCCCAACCACCACTTTAAGTATTATATCTTTCCTTTTACATTTAACCATTTGTAATAGATTATCATTAATTTGCCGTTTCCACGGCATCAATCCCTTATGAAAGAAATTACCGATATTATAAAAGCGTATCAAAAAGCGATCAAGGAAGGAAAAAGCGCTGCGCTCGCAACGGTAGTTAAAGTAGAAGGCTCTGCTTACCGCAGGCCGGGTGCAAGGATGCTCGTTACCGAGGATGGCCAGTTAACTGGAGCCATTAGCGGCGGTTGCCTTGAGGGCGACGCACTGCGCAAAGCGCTTTCGGCAATAGTACAACAGGAAAACAAGCTTGTTACTTATGATACGACTGATGAAGATGATGCCAAATTTGGCGTTCAGCTGGGCTGTAATGGTATTATCCATATCCTGTTCGAGCCTGTTACAGAGGTGGATGAATTGAATCCAATCGCTATTTTAACGGCCTTGCAAAGCAAAAGGGAAAGTGCCGTACTGGCAACTTTTTTTTCGCTGGGAGATAGGTTTCAATTGGGCACCGGAATGCTTTTTAGAAATGAACCTGTTCTTTCTAAAATTCCAACTTCAATAAGCGATAAGGTAATCGGAGATATCGAAGAGGTTTTTGAAAATAAAACTTCAGCATTTAAGGTTTATGAACATAATGATCTGCAAACTGATGTCTTTTTGGAATTTATAAAACCACCTATTTCATTAATAATAGCCGGTGCGGGTAATGACGCACAACCTCTTGCTGAAATGGCCTATCTGTTGGGTTGGGAAGTAACCGTAATCGATGGCAGATCAACCCATGCTACGCCTCAACGTTTTCCAAATGCGATCAGAATTTTGGTAAGTAAACCGGAAAATATACTGTCTCATATTCAGATAGACGGGCAAACCGCTTTCGTATTAATGACACATAATTACAATTATGACCTTGATCTACTTAAATATCTGTTGGATACAAAAGCAACATACATTGGTACCTTAGGCCCAAAGAAAAAGTTGCTCAGGATGCTGGATGAACTGGATTTAGCAACACCTGAAAACGAAACTCGGGTACATGGTCCAATCGGACTGGATATTGGCGCAGAAACTGCAGAAGAAATAGCCATTTCTATCCTCGCAGAGATTAAATCTGTTTTTTCAGGTGCTTCGGCCATGTTTTTAAAAGAGAAGAAGAAACCGATCCACGTTTACGATAAAATGTAACCAGGCATTGAGAACGGGCATCATCATATTGGCAGCCGGCAGTTCCTCACGTTTGGGGAAACCCAAACAGCTATTGGATTACAATGGAAAAACACTCCTGCAAACGGTAATTAATGAGGCTTTAGCAACAGACTGCAAACCTGTTATTGTTGTTTTAGGCGCATACGCACAAGAAATAGCTGACCAGCACAGGCATAACGGGATTAACGTGGTTATAAATCAAAGCTGGGAAGAAGGAATGGGCTCAAGTATTGTTGCAGGCCTGTCAACGATCGTCAAAAATAATAGCGAAATAGAAAGTATTATTATTGCTGTGGCCGATCAGGCTTTTATAAAAAAGCGTAACTTTAATAACTTAATCGCAAAGCAAAAAGAAACAGGCAAAAAGATTATTGCCAGTTCATATAACGAAACAATAGGCACACCTGTCCTTTTTAAAAAAGATTACTTTGAAGCGCTTTTATTGCTCAAAGGCGCAGAAGGAGCAAAAAATATATTAAAACAATATTCAGAAGATCTGGAAACAGTGGTTTTTGAGCGAGGGGGAATTGATATTGATACAGAAACAGATTATAACCATTTAATTAGCCGGCGATGATAACAGATTCTTTTGGAAGAGTACACAACTACCTGCGGATATCGCTCACCGATAACTGCAATTTTCGCTGTTTTTATTGCATGCCTGAAGAAGAATACGATTTTACGCCTGCCTCACGATTAATGCAGACAGACGAGATCATCAAACTGGCGGAGATTTTCGTGGCCAATGGGGTAAAAAAAATCAGGCTTACCGGTGGCGAACCTTTGGTGAGAAAAGATGCAGCCCAAATTATTGCGGCGATGGGTAAACTTCCGGTTGAACTGGTGATGACCACAAACGGCACCCGCATTGCAGAAATGTTGCCTGTACTAAAGGCAGCAGGGATTAAAACCGTTAATATCAGTCTGGATACCTTACAACCTGAAAAGTTTTTTATGATTACAAGACGGGATGTCTTTCATCAGGTACGCAGCAATATTGAACTGCTTTTACAGCATAAAATCAAGGTAAAAGTAAATATGGTGGTGATGAAAGGACTCAACGATAATGAAATCAACGATTTCATCGGTTGGACCAAATTTAATCCGATCCAGGTCAGGTTTATCGAGTTTATGCCTTTTAGTGGTAATAAATGGACAAGTAACCAGATGTTTTCTTTGGATGAAATACTGACTGTGATAGAACAGGATTTTTCGGTATTACCTGTTAAAGGAGATGCCCACGATACGGCCAAAAGCTTTATGATTCCCGGCCATGAGGGTTCTTTTGCCGTGATCAGCACCATGACTCATCCTTTTTGCAGTAGCTGTAACCGCATGCGCCTAACAGCGGATGGGAAACTGAAAAACTGCCTTTTCTCGGATAACGAAACCGATCTGTTAACTGCATTGCGAAAAAACGAAGATGTAATTCCGTTAATTCAATCGGCTATTTGGAGCAAAAAGGAAGCATTGGGCGGACAAATGGTAAGCGATTTCAAAAAAATTGATGCAACGACCATTCAAAACAGAAGTATGATTACCATTGGAGGATAACATTTTCATGATTAGCGTTAAAGAAGCAAAAAACCTTATCTCTCAACACTCCACCACATTAAATCCCATTTCAGTTGATCTGGCGAACGCGTCAGGACATATTCTTGCAGCCAATGTTTATGCTAAATATGATATTCCGGCGTTTAAGCAATCATCAATGGATGGCTATGCATTAAAGTTTGAAGATCATCAACAAGAACTCCGCATAATTGGGGAAATGGCTGCCGGAGCGGCAACCGAAATCGCCATCCGAAATGGCGAAACAGGTAGAATATTTACAGGCGCTCCGTTGCCTACAGGCGCCGATACGGTAGTGATGCAGGAAAAAATTACGAGGAGGGATGGAAATATCACTTTAAATGACCCAAATTTAAAACCAGGCGCAAATGTCCGGGAAAAGGGCTCTGAAATTAAAACCGGTGCATTGGCAATGGAAAAAGGAGATTTGCTTAGCCCAGCGGCTATCGGCTTTCTCGCAGGCATCGGTATTAACGAAGTTAGTGTTTATCCCATGCCAAAGATTTCTATAATTGTAACAGGAAAAGAATTACAACATCCGGGGAAAGTTCTCGAATTTGGACAGGTATATGAATCAAATTCCTATTCACTATGTGCTGCTTTACAACAGGAAGGGATTGAACAGATTGCAGTTTTCGAAGCCGATGATGACCTCGAAATCCTTAAGAAAGTATTACAAACTGCAGTGGCAGACTGCGATGTTGTGCTGCTTACAGGCGGCGTAAGTGTTGGCGATTATGATTTCGTCATCGAAGCCGCCTCATATTGCGGCATCAAACAGATTTTCCACAAAGTAAAACAGAAACCCGGCAAACCTTTGTTTTTTGGCACAAAGGATCAAAAACTCATATTCGGACTTCCCGGAAACCCATCATCTGTACTCAGTTGCTATTATAATTATGTATTACCGGCCGTCAAAGCTTTATCCCTTAAAAGCAACAGTATAATTGAAGTTCAGGCCCGGCTTACACATGCCTATGCTAAACCTTCAGGGTTAACACATTTCCTGAAAGGCAAATATGAAAACGGAATGGTTACTCCGCTCCATGCACAGGAATCTTATCGGTTAAGCTCCTTTGCGCAGGCCAATTGCCTTATATGCCTTGATGAAACAAAGGCGTATTTTACAGAAAATGAAATCCTAAACGTATTGATTTTACCGGCCTAAACTATGCAAGAAAGCTTCATGCTATTTTACTGTTTACTTTTTGTAGTGGCTTTTTTGTATGCGTCGGTTGGGCATGGTGGAGCAAGCGGCTATTTAGCGCTTATGGCTATTTTTGCCATTTCACCATCCATCATGAAACCCACGGCATTGCTGCTCAACCTGTTTGTTTCTTCCACCTCATTTATCCAGTTTTACCGTGGTGGTCATTTTAAATGGAAAACCTTTTGGCCTTTTGCACTGGCCTCTATCCCACTTTCGTTTGTTGGTGGCATGATGGTTATCCAAAGTGCTGTTTATAAGAAAATTTTGGGATTGCTCCTACTGATTCCGGTTATCCGTTTTTTCTTTTTTAAAAATACCGACCCTAAAGATTTCAAGCCATCAAATATTTCACTATCGCTCACTATAGGAGGCATTATCGGCTTACTTTCGGGCATGATTGGTATTGGGGGTGGAATAATCCTTTCACCAATCCTGTTGCTGTTAAAGTGGACCGATCAAAAACAGACCGCAGCCATTAGTGCAGCATTTATTTTTGTTAATTCGCTTGCTGGTTTAGGCGGCCAGCTTATTAAGGGATTCGAATTTAACATCCACATGCTCGCTTATGTTGCGGTAGCCTTTGCCGGAGGGATTTGCGGCGCTTATTTTGGTGCCTTAAAATTTCCGCAAACCGTTTTAAGAAATGTATTGGCCTTTGTACTTGCATTAGCTGCGTACAAACTGCTCTTTACACAGGCATAATTACTCAATGGGTTTTTATTATTTATATTTGATGCAAATGATACAAAATAATTAATTGTTGATCGAAAAGAGATTTATCAGTTCATTAACTCGCACCGCAGGCAATTTAAATACTTATAAATCCGTTATTTGCAAAGAATGACAATTTTCAGCCCCTCATAGTACATAAAAGTAGCATCTTAAGAGTAAATTAGCAGCATGGAAATTGAAATCATCAGTTTTGGACAGATTACCGAATTCATCAATAATCAAAAAATTGAAGTAGATGGCATTACTGACACCGATGCTTTTAGCAAATACCTCGAAAATCGGTTTCCAGCCTTGAAAAACTTAAAATACAAACTAGCCCTGAACAAAAACATTGTTCAACACAATACTGAAATTACAAACCAGGCTACAATAGCCATCATGCCACCTTTTTCTGGTGGTTAAACAATATGGGTGCAGCGCGATACAACAGACAGATTATCCTTAAAGGATTTGGGGAGGAAGCACAGCAAAAGCTTTTAAGAGCAAAAGTTCTCGTTATTGGCGCCGGTGGCCTGGGCTGCCCGGCATTGCAATACCTGGCTGCTGCCGGCATCGGCCATATCGGTATTATTGATGATGATGCCATTTCATTATCCAATTTACATCGGCAGATTCTTTTTACTACTGCCGATATTGGGAAGCTAAAGGTAGAGGTAGCGGCAAAGCGACTACAAGAAATGAATCCCCAGATCGGGATTATCCGTCACCCCATCCGTTTACAGAAAAATAATACCCTCGATATTTTATCCAGATATGATTACATATTGGACGGTACAGACAATTTTGAATCGAGATACCTGATTAACGACGCCTGCGCCCTATTAAATAAACCGCTCATATTTGCCGCAGTATCAGGTTTCGAAGGCCAGTTGGCCATATTTAATGTTCCTGACCAGTTAACCCCCGGCACCAATTACCGTGATCTTTTTCCTGTTCCGCCAGATAAAGATGAAGTGCCTAATTGTTCTGAAAATGGTATTATAGGTGTTCTACCAGGTATTTTAGGAACAATGGCTGCCGCAGAAACCATTAAACTGATCGCTAAAATCGGATTACCTTTGACCAACAGAATATTAAATTATAATTTACTTACACAAGAACAGTATACCATCAGCATTACTCATGGTGACGGTTATGTCATCCCCAAAACCGTTGATGAATTTTTAAATATGGATTATCAGGATACGAGCGAAGGGCCGCAAGGCTATATAGAAATTGATGCCGACGAACTGGTGAAACTTCAGCAATCGGAATCGACAATATTAATTGATGTTCGCGAAAGACATGAAGTACCGGTATTGGATAAACAAATCTTTACACAGGTACCGATGTCGGAATTTGGTGCCTTTATAGGCAAGGAATTTTATCAAAAAAATGTGGTGTTAATTTGCCAACATGGCGTTAGAAGCGTAGCTGCAGCAGAGGCCATGCAAGAAAAATATGGCGATAGCAAAAAGATTTATAGTTTAAAAGGTGGCATCATCAAATGGAGAGACCATTTTCTCAAATCTTAACATGAGCAAAAAAAAGATAAAAAACATATTTGTTAATGGCCCGATAGCACCCGCTTTTATAGCAGATAGCATTGCCAAACATAATAGTAAAACCGCTATTGGCGGACACAGTATTTTTATGGGCCAGGTGAGAAAAGACGAAATTGACGGCAAATTTGTTGCGGCGATAACATATACTGCATATGAGGAATTGGCGCTTGAAAAAATGCATCAGATCAGGGAAGAAATTTTTGAAAAATATCCGCTCAGCTGCATGCATATTTACCATAGTTTAGGCACCGTTAAAGCAGGCGAAATCTGCCTTTTTGTTTTTACCTCTTCAGTTCACCGCAAGCCCGCAATATTAGCCTGTAGTGACGTGGTAGATCGGTTAAAAGTAGAATTACCAATCTGGGGTAAAGAAATATTCGAAGACGAAACCCACCAGTGGAAAGAAAATATTTAACATGGTAAACATCACAAAAAAATCCAATACCTTAAGAATTGCCGTTGCAACTGCTACTGTGAAAGTATCGAAACAGGAAACCATTGATGCCGTTGAACAGCGCAAGATACCAAAAGGCGATGTATTTGAATTTGCCCGGGCAGCAGGTTTATTCGGCGTAAAAAAAACGAGCGATGTTATTCCGGATTGTCACCCGCTTCCGATTGAATATACGGCTATTAGTTATGAAATTGAAGGTTTATCCATCATTATTAATGTTGAAGTACACACCATTTACAAAACAGGCGTAGAAGTTGAGGCAATGCACGGTGCATCAGTTGCCGCCTTAACGATATATGATATGTTAAAACCGATTGACAAAGGTGTTGAGATAGAAAATATCCGCTTACTAAAAAAAGCAGGTGGAAAATCAGAATTTAAAAATGCCAAATTCCCTGAAATCAAAGCTGCCGTTGTAGTCTGTTCTGATTCTATTTTTGAAAATAAGGCACAGGATACTGCAGGAAAAGCCATTATCTCGCGCTTGGAACAATGGGGCATCCATACCGGGAAATATGAAATCGTTCCGGATGAAATCGATGTAATCGGAAATAAAGCAAGCGAATTAAGTGAAGTTGGCTATAACTTAATCATTTTTACAGGCGGAACAGGCCTTTCACCACGCGACGTAACTCCGGAGGCCATTGCACCGCTAATCGACAGGAATATTGATGGGATTATGGAAACCGCCAGGCATTATGGTCAGGAGCGTATGCCCTATGCCATGCTTTCGCGTGGTGTAGCCGGTTTTATCGGAAAAACTTTAGTGCTTACTTTCCCAGGCTCTAAAAGCGGCGCTGAAGAAAGTATGGATGCACTCTTCCCACAGGTTTTGCATTTATTCAAGGTAATTAAAGGCGAGAAACATTGATATTAACCTGATGTCATTCTGAACGCAGTGAAGAATCTTTAAACCATTAGCCATATTTCTAATCTTCAAAACAATAGATTTAATCAGATTAATTCGTAGTTCCATGGTCAGGATCCTAGACCAATATCACTATTGACAATATTAAATTTAAACCGCAAAAATCTTTTTTGTGATCAAATTTATGTTCTATTTTTGCGCCATGTCGCCTAAATATAAGATTTTATACTTTTTCCAAAATTCTGATACCACTATCCTCGAAATTCAGCGTCTTGGCCTGCCTGAAAATGCAGATGCAGAGGCGACTTACCATTGGCTCTACTTTGATAAAATTACAGGATCACTAATTAAATTATGGTTTAGGTCAATGGATTCATCTACTGAAATTGAAGAACGCTATTTTGAACAGGGTTATCTTAAATTTAATAAAACAGAGGCTACTTATATCGAAAAGCATAATTCTTCGCAACAGAAACTCAATAATATGGGCAGTAGAGCTGTGGGAGAGGATATAAACGCTTTATTAGAGAATTACCTGAAATAAGTTAAGCCGTTTCAGGCAATTCTGCCGCTAAGCCAACTTTACTTAAAGGATAACGCGAAGCATGAAAATCATGAAGAGACTGATTGAAGTCGACATACCATTCCTGTTTTTGCATACTTTCTAAAAGTTGTGTACAAGCGAATATATCTGTGTCAGAATGGCGAAGTTTATCTGCAACAAAACTAACTACATCCCAAATACCATCCATCATTAAAAACCGAAAAACGGATAAGATTGCAGACCATTGTACTTTTTTAGTGTGCAGCAAAAAAAATCGCGATATCGGGCTGCACAATCGTTTAAATGCCATATAATCTTCTTCTGCACCTGTTAAGCTTAAAAAGCCTTCACTGTAAGGAAGATTTATAATTTCTGAAGCCATTTTATCAAGACCGTGGTTATAAATACTTCCTGCACAGATAGATGATATTGAGATCAATGCCAAATGATCATAAATTCCGGGATGCATTTTAAGTTTGCCATTACGCACAAATACCAATCCACCCTTTTTGGCAACACCAGGCCGGTTGTTAATAGCCGATAAACTTAAAAGCTCAAATTCGTGAGCAAAATTAAGAGCCATAACAAATTGCGCAGCGGCCATAAAGCTGCCTCCATCAAGGGGTTTGCTGCAGTTAGCAGGTTCCTGAATTGAAAAATAGAAAGTTGCAAAAATATTTAATTTGTTGGTTCTGGCCGAATTGCTCCGGCATTGGCAAAAATAAAAATCCCGATTAAGAAACGATAATCAGGATTGTGTATAAAAAACACCCGGATCAGTAACCCACTAGAAATGAGCAGGAAATTTTTCATCTTTTTATTCAGTACTGCTGGTGATTAAATTTTCATTAAGCAAAAAAAATTCGAGGCAAAAAAAAAGCAGGACTAAATCCTGCTCAAAATCTTTTGGGGGAAGAATTAAACAACTCTTACTTTCACTGCATTAAGGCCTTTTTTGCCTTCTTGAACATCATATTCAACTGTATCATTTTCTCTGATTTCATCAATCAGGCCTGATGCATGCACAAAAATCTCAGATCCGCCTTCTTCTTTGATAAAGCCAAAGCCTTTTTCTGAGTTAAAAAATTTTACTGTTCCGTTTTTCATTATACTGGATGTTTTAAATTAAAAATCAAAAATAGGATTAAAACCCAAAAACCAAAATTACTGGCAAATAAAATTACGTTTTATCTGTAAAAAGATTCAAAAAACTAAAATTATAACAAACATCTCAATATAAGTAAGACATCGACAATTGATCTTCCCTACCTAAGCGTCGAGTACCAGTTGATAGGATGCGATCTTAAGTTCATGCCATCACTTTCAATATGGTATAAGATAATCGGCTTACTGAAATCCACAAAACGTTCAACCTGTCTGGAAAGTTTACCCAGAAAATCCATGCTCGATATGCCTTCTTTTAAATGAACATAAATCACACTGCCAGTTTTAAACTCAAAGCGTTCTACCACTCCCGGCCACTCTGCTTTTATCCTGTTAAGAAAAGCCTTGATTTTGGTTTCTTCCTTTAGATTTTCCATAAGCTTATCAGGTTTTTTAATATATGCTAATTTAAAAAAATATTCCAAATTAGATTAATTGTAACAGTACCTATACAATCAATTAAAATTATTAAAATTTGCTCAAGCGACAAGAGTCCTATTCATGGAGAACACTTCTCCATAGTGTTATTGCTGCTTAGGAGAGAACATTATTGCTTAGCAAAAAAACTACCTAACATACAATCGCCATAGTGCTTGGGATAACGACATCTTACATCCATTTCAGTACCACACTGGCGGGGGAATTCTAATACAATTACCTGCCCGATAAAGTGTTAACATCGATGCTCGTTAAGGTAAGAAACGGCTGTATCCTTTGCGTACATTAATGATAGCAGTATCTATAAAATAAAATGCAGCAGTATAAGATCATATTTTTCCAGGATTGGAGTAAATAAAAAAGCCCTTCAATCCTGAGAGGGCTTTTTCATAGTCGTCTATCCCTATAAGTAGGAATTTCAAAGCTAATTATTGTAATTTATATTTTTGGCGTCTGAATAAACTGAACAGAAAAAAATGGCATTATATTTTGAGCTTATTAAAGGTAGCTAAACCCTGCTTCGATAAGCCTCATTCAATAAATACTTTGCGTTTATCAGGTCTTGTTCAGTTGCAATATAAAAACTGATCCAGCCAGATTTTTTAAAAACATGATGCACTTCTGCCTTTCCTGAAGCAAGTAACTTTTGCTTAACCTGCCTGGTGAATAAAATATCCAGCAGCCCATTACTGTGTAAATGACCGATCTCTTTTTGTCCGTAATTAAACTGCATTCCTCCAAATTTATGCAAGCTCACGTGTGTTCCGTCCCAACTTAGTACCTCGTTTTCAATTTCGTCAAACCAGGCTAGTCTTTCGGGCGCAACCAGCAACATTGCAATTTTTAAACAGCTATCATAAATCAGTGCAAACAGTGGTATGCCTTTGAGGAAATTGAGCCGATAAACGATAAACCGGAACATTATTGTTCGCTAAGGGTTTTAATATGTTCCATTACCCTTAAATGTACATTTCTGGTAATGCTTTCGGCCCATAAATCGTAATACCAGGTTGGAAAAACGTGCAGTTTATACCAGCTATTTCCAATCAAAGTTGTGGTTCCATCACCATTATTATATAATAAAAACTGCCCGCGTTCAATATCAATATGCACCATTATTTCAGGATCTTTAGGTTGGTTGACAATATCAAAAGTTAAGTTTTTATTTTCTTCGTAGGTTACTATCTTTTCGTCGAAAGTATAGCCATTGCTAAAAATACATTTGCGGCCCGCACCATTTTTGTATCCGGAAACTGTTGTTTGCATAGGACTTGGCATCCCTACTTTAAAAAGCCAGTAGTTGTTTGGTTTATTGATTTTATCAAAAGCAACCACATGTTTCCAGATTTTTTCAGGCCTGGCCTTAATAATCACCTCATCAGAAACCATATTTTCATAATGATGATCTGATATCGAATCGACAACAAAAACGGCAAAAAGCAATGAAACAAAGCTTATGTTTAATGTTTGTTTGTTCTTTTTAAACATAACCTTTCCAATAAAAGTACCCGTGGTAACAAAAGCAAAAATGAGTGGCGACACAATAAGCAGGCAGATGGTTCCTTCACCAAGAAAGAAAAAACTCAGTACAATAGCAAAAAAGCCGTTCAATATAGAATTCCAGATCAGCTTTTTACTGCTGAATTTCAAATCACGCCAATACCATGCGGCTAATATCCCCATCAATATCGGAAGGATAATGAATTCAGAAAAAACTAAAATACCCCCACTTCCAGGCTGGAGTACAAATCTGTTTATTCCGATAATGCTAATAATTAAAATATTGGGAACCAGAAAACCTAAAAATTCTTTATCTACAGATGCTTTCATTATTTAATATTTTATAATACCAAACATAAAACAAAAATATTAAACTTTCAAAATTTACTGAAAATAAAAAAACTACTCAACCCCTCTTGTATTCATCGGGATGGTATAAAGCGATTTTGAAGCCGTGATGAAAAGTATATTTTTATTTTTCCCGCCAAAACAAATGTTACCGCACCACTCCTCAGGCACATCTATATGGGCGATTTTTTCGCCTGTAGGTTTGTAAATATTTACTCCCTTTCCTGTTACATAAATATTCCCTTTATTGTCCAAAGTCATCCCGTCAGAATGCTGGTTAAGAATGAGTTGTTTATCTGTTAATCTGGCATCGGCACCAATACGGTAACGGTATGTTTTATTTGCCTCCATATCGGCCACATATAAAAATTTCCCATCAGGAGTACCTACAATTCCATTAGGTTTAATCACATCATCTGCAACTACAATTGCCTCTTTTTTTCCTTTGGGGATATAATAGACCTTTTGGCCTTTAATTTCGGGCGATTTCCGCGTCCAATAATCTCGCTGATAATAAGGATCGGTAAAATATATCCCACCTTTCTTATCCAGCCAGATATCATTCGGACCATTTACTTTTTTACCTTCATACTCACTGAAGAGTACCTTTATGTTCTTGTTTTGATCAATAGACCAGATCTCGTTATTTTCGTCAGCGCACACAATTAAGTTGCCCTTCTGATCAAAATAAGTACCATTTGCCCTTCCTGATTTATCCATATACAGGCTCAGCTTACCATGAATATCGTATTTCCAGATTTTGTCGTTCGGTTGGTCTGTAAAAAAAACGTTTCCCTGTTTATCAACCGATGCACCTTCTGTAAACTTAAACTGTGAAGAAATCAACTTTAAACTATCCTGAACAAACAGGTTTTGTTCAGCACTTTGTGCAAAGCAAGCCAAGCTTAGGGCCGAACAGGCCATAAAGAGAAAATATTTTTTCATTTGTGTTTTTTAATTGTTTGATCAGACCTCACAGGTTTTAAAAACCTGCGAGGTCTGTTTCAGTAAATATATCAACTTACCCGCTTCCCTTTGAGTAACATATTTAATGCATCATCCAGCGTCCCGGCCTTCTGCACTTCACCTTCGTTTACAAAATAGATTTCATCGGCATTTTCAATGGTATTCAGGCGGTGTGCAATAATCACCAATGTAGTTTCTTTAGAAAGTTTATTTAAAATACTGCCCAAAAGTTGTTCGGTTATGGTATCAATGTTGGCTGTAGCTTCATCAAGAATCAACAATTCAGGATTTCTAAGCACCGCACGCATAAAGGCAATCAACTGTTTCTGTCCTAAACTGATACTGTCTGATCCTGAAGTAATCTGTGTACTCAATCCTTCATCAAATATGGCTAATAGCGCATTCAGGTTTGCTTCTTCAATTATTTTTTGCAGTTCAGCATCTGTAACCGATTTATACTGACTGTTGCCATATAAAATATTCTCTTTCACCGTTCCGGTAAACAAAAATGGCTCCTGCAATATAAAACCTATTTTTTGTGTTCTTTCTGCTGCAGAAAACGACCTGATATCTTTACCATTTAACAAAACCGTTCCTTTGGTAGGATCGTATAAACGGGAAATGAGTGAAGCTGTTGTCGTTTTTCCGCCGCCGGTTGGCCCAATTAAGGCATAGGTTTTTCCTTTCTCAAACCTTAAATTGATATTATGCAAGATTTCTTTACTGTCATCATAAGAAAAGTGAACGTTCTTGAATTCTATCAATGCAGTTGAAGTAGCTGTCTCATTCAATGCCAGTTGTTTTAAATTGCTTTCCAAGGATAAAATCTGCGAAATTCTATCCCAGCTGGCCATAGCCACCTGAAAACTGGTCCAAAGCGCGGCCAATTGCCTTAACGGATTATAAAAATTGGTGGTATAAGAGATATAACTCACCAATAACCCCAAGGTAAAATGGCCCTTCGCAATTAAATGAATACCAAATAGCAAAGTAATTAATTGCGCAATGCTGGATAACAGACCGTAAACAGGCACAAAAGTATTGTTGGCTAAACCCGCATTGATAGCCGTTTTATAATTCTTGGTATTGGCTTCGTTAAAACGTTTCCTAAAATAATCCCTGCGGTTAAAGGCAATAATAACTTTAAAATTGTTCAGACTTTCCTGTATCTCGGCACTCATGCCGCCAACGCTTTTTAAATTTTTAGCATTTTTGGCTTTTACCCAGGGCGATAAAGCCACCGTAAAAAGCACAATAATTACGGCGGGCGCAAGCGTAGCGGCACCCAATTCAACGTTAATGGAAAGGAGGAAAATGCCGGCTCCGATCATGGTAACGATACTGCCGATAAACTGCATTAAAGATTGTGAAAAAAACTGATTCAGTTTGTCAGTGTCGTTATTTACCCTCGAAATGAGGTCTCCAACCTTATTCTGGTTAAAAAAAGAAACCGGTAACTCCTGTAATTTATTAAAAATGGCATTTCTCAAGGTGTATAACATTCGCTGCCCTACCCCGCCCATTAATCTTGTTTGCGTGTAACCCGTAACCATAGCAATCATATACATCACCAATAGTACTCCGCCAAAAATCAGAACACCATGAAATTGTTTGGTACGGACATAGGTATCGATGGTATGACCTACCAGTAACGGACCCAAAAGCAATAATCCTGAGTTCACCAAAATAGCGATCAGTGCCAGCCAAAGGTTTTTATGCTCGGTAGAAATGAGTTTTAGCAGGCTTTTCAGCGCTTTATATGTAGATTGCTTTTCCCGCCCGCTATTAAGCTCGTTAAGATTGTAGTTCATAATTACTGGTGCTCTGTTGTGAATTGTAAATCTGAACATATTCAGGACTGCTTTTTAACAACTCCTGATGGGTTCCTTCCGCAATAATTTCGCCTTGCATCAGCAAGATCACTTTATCATAATGTTCAACAGAAGCTATTTTTTGGGTAATGGAAATTAAAGTTAAACCTGGATAATTTTGCTGGATATTCTCTAGGATCTTTTTCTCTGTATGGGTATCAACCCGGGCGGTGAAATCATCCAGCAACAGGATCTTCGGATTCACTGCTAAGGCCCTGGCCAGCATAATCCGTTGTTTTTGTCCGCCGGAAAGGCTATTTCCCCGCTCCGACACAATTGTATTTAGCTGATCGGGCAAGGCATTTACAAAATCTTTCAATTCTGCAGTAGCAATGGCTTTAGCCAGCCACTCGTCTGTAACCGTATCACTAAAGGCAATATTCTCCCTGATGCTCATGTTAAACATAATGCTATCCTGAAATACAAAACCAACCTGTTTATGGAAATCTTCCTGTTTGTATTGTTGAATCTCCTGCCCATCGTATAATACAGATCCGGCATCAGCATCGATCAAACCTGTCAAAATATAAAGGAGTTGTGTTTTCCCAGCGGCTGTAGGACCAATTATAGCTGTTCTTGAGCCTGCCTGGGCAGTGAAAGAAATTGATTTCAAAACTGGTTTTTGGCCAAAGCTTAAGCTGATATTTTTCGCCTCCAAATCGCCTTTTAAAGAAATGCTTAACGTTCCGGGATGGATAATTTCCGCAGCATTGAGCACATTTTCAATCCTCTGGTAAGATGCTGTAGCCTGTGCAATAACATTACTCATAAAACCGATTACCAAAATGGGAAATACGATGAGCGTAAGGTAGCTGTTAAAAGCAGCAAACTCTCCCAATGTCATCGAATCAGTAATGACGAAATGACCACCCAGTACCAAAATGCATAAACCAGATAAATTGGCTGTAAAAACAATAACCGGAATTAAAGCTGCAAACATCCGGAGGATGGATATGCCCAAATCCCTCGCTTTTGCATTTGCATCCAAAAACTTGTTGTATTCCAGCATCTGCGAATTGATGATGCGAATTAAAGCTGACCCCATAATGCTTTCGCTAATCACTTTATTGAGCCAATCGATTACTTCCCTGCTCTTTTTAAAAAGCACCTTAACTTTGCTCAACACATAGAAAAATGCCCCTCCAATAATTGGTACGATGGCAATTACACAGAGCGCCAGTTTCCAATTGATTGTAAGCAGTAGAATACTTGCCCCGACAATTAAAAAAATAGATGAACAAATGGATACGATAGCCTGCGAAACAAACATTTTGATCGAATCGGCATCAGCTGTGAGGTTGGTCAGCAGTTTTGAGGGGTTAGCCTGAATAATGTAAGCATGGCTTTGTCGCGAAATCTGATCAGACAACTTTGTCCTCAAATCTCTGGCCACCCGTTCAGAAGCATAGGTTTGCACAATGCTCTGTAAATAAGTAAAAATAAAAACAAAGGCTATGGCCAGCGAAAACTGAAGCAGAATGGATTGCAGGTTGAAAGTTTTATGGGTGTAAGCATCAATACCATGGGCAATAATCTTCGGTAAAAGTAGGTTGATGCCGTTACTGAGCAACGCAAACAGGATCAGCATAAAAATTAAGCCTTTATAATTTCCAAGTAGACTGAAAATACCTGGTTTTTTGGCTTCTTTGGTTTTTCTCATATCAATGAAGATACCTTAATTTGTAGTTTCCAAATTTAGCCGAATTAATTGACATCGTTTGTAAGAAAGATATTAAAGAAGAAAGATATTTATAAACGAACAAACCAGGTTGTTTACTTATGATTTAAAACCCATTTACCACTAAACATTACTACCTTTGCAATAAAAGCCATTGGAGAAAATGGTTAAACCCAAAACAAATGATTGAAATAGGAAAATACAACGAGTTAAGGATTTTAAGTAAAACAGAAGCCGGATTAAACTTAACGGACGGTGATAAACTGGTCGTGCTCCCCTACCAATACGTTCCGAACGGAGTAGAAATTGGTGATAACATTAATGTTTTTGTATTTATACAAAAAGATGGCCGCTTAACTGCCACTACTCAGAAGGCCTATGCTGAAGTTGGCGATTTTGCCTTTTTAAAGGTAGTTTCTGATGGCGAGGACGGGGTTTTTATGGATCTTGGAATCGATAAAGACGTGTATGTACCTAAACGCGAACAAAAAAGGCCTATGCAAAAAGGCTACAAGTATGTGGTTTACCTTTATTTAGATGAAAATAACGATCGCCTTTTGGCTTCATCTAAATTGTATGATTTTGTTGAAGAAGATGGTTTTGATTTTGAAGAAGGTGATGAAGTGAGTTTATTGATTACCGAAGAAACCGATCTTGGTTACAATGCCATCATCAACAATACTTACATTGGTTTACTGTACAATAATGAAGTTTTCGATAATATCCAACCGGGCGACATGCGTAAAGGCTGGATCAAGAAAATCCGCGTAGAAGGTAAAATTGATTTAACCTTGCAACCTAGCGGATACGGCCATATTCTTGATTCGAAAGAGATGATTCTGAAAGAACTTAAAAAAAGTGGCGGTGTGATTGAACTGGGCGACAAAAGCTCCCCTGAAGATATTTACCACCGTTTTCAGATCAGTAAAAGTGCATTCAAAAAAACGATTGGCTCCTTGTACAAAGAACGTTTGATTCTGCTTTCCGACGACTCGATCAGATTGCTGTCAGACGAAGACGCTGAATAACCTTATTTTCTGCTGGTTGGTGCGACACGAACCAGCAGAGCTTTTTTTTATCGGTTGGTGTCACAACTACCGAAAGACGAATCTAATTCAGATTGAATTTATCGTTTGTAATCTTAACCATGTTGGAAGCCGAAACGATGTTGACAATCATAATTCCGATCACAATAGCCAAAATAACCTGCAATGTGGAATAAACTTTCGTCCCCGAAACAAAAATCCTTGAACCTTTAATCAGTTCATTACCCACCTTAGACTGTATTTTAATCAGTGCTGATAGCTTGACCAACGTTTGATTCACTGCTTTTTTTCCTGTCGATTCGTAAATTGACCTTCCTTCTTCTGCACTGGCTATATTCAACATTTTGGCTTCTATACGCTGCTGAACAAGTAACGCCTTTTTGAACTCATTTAAATAGTTTTTTTCCTGTTTTACCAAAAAAGTAAGTTCGTATTTATTAATTACTGAATCAATTTTCCGGTTATGGTTATTCATATTTACAAGCATTGTTAAACCTTCGGCAGCATCGTTTCCAAGCAACAGTTCCTGCAGGATGGCATTTTTATAATATAGATTTTCAGCAATGAAATATAAGTCTGTAGCCGGAACAAGCCTGTCGTTATACATCGAAATGAAAGAGTCATTGATTTTTTCTACACTTTTATCTTCCAAAAAACGGATCATCAAGGTGCAGCACATAATACAGAAAAGCAAAAAAGCAGTTTTTAGCTTATTTTTAAGGCTAAAGGCAAATTTCATAATATAACCGGTTAATATGTTACAGGTAAAGGAAAGTAGATCCTTGCAATCCTTAAATCTATGTAATCAGGTGTTAAAAATAATCCTCCTGTGCCGTTTTCGCGAAAAGCTGTGGCGCAAAATTGACTAAATATAACTCTTTTTTTGCCCGGGTTACAGCGGTATACAACCAACGTAAAAAATCAACATCGATCATTTCTTCTGTAAGGTAACCCTGATCGGCAAAAACAGCATCCCACTGGCCGCCCTGTGCTTTATGGCAGGTTACCGCATAAGCAAACTTGATCTGGAGTGCATTATAGAAGGGATCAGCTTTAATTGCCAACATTCTCTGCCGCTTATTGGCAATATGTTCGTAATCTTCATTAAGGCCATCAAAAAGCTTTTTATTCTGTTCGTAAGGCAGATTTGCACTTTCTAAATTCAAAGTATCCAACATCACCTTACAACTAATCTGACCCGCGGCCGGAAAATCCATAAACTCTAAAGTGGCATCAGCAAAACGGAAACCATAACGTTCTTCTTCTCCCCTTACACGAATCACTTTGGCCATGTCGCCATTGGCAATAAAGGCAGTATCTTCGTTTTCAGGCAGCCAGAAATAATTATTCCGCACCACCATAATCTGGTCACCGCCAGTTAATTCTTCTTCACGGTATAATAACCTTGCCCTGATCTGTTGGTTATACACATTGGCTGATTTATTGGAACGGCAAACCACCAGGGTATTTTCCATACCAAATTTCCGGTAAGCATACTCCAGGCCTTCTACCAATCGTGCACCAGCCATGTTGTAAATATCGGTGTAGTTTTTGGTCAGGAATTTAGGTAACGGATGTTCAGGGTTTTTGGCAATCTGGTTCCGCAGCATGGTGGCATTGGCCAGAATACCCGACTTCTTACCCTGACGAACCACTTCCTTTAACTCCACCGATGAAACCGTTAAGGCGAATTTATCTTTTAAGTATTGTTCGTTTAGTGCCGGGCTGTCTAAACTTCCTACCGGAGGCAATTGAGCGGTATCACCCACAAAAAGCAGAAAACAGTTTTTGGTATTGTACACAAACTCCAGCAGATCACGTAATATCGAAGAGCCAGTCTCATTAAATTCATCAGCGATCATCGAAGCTTCATCGATAATAAACAGCGTATTTTCGGAGAGGTTCGGCGCCAGCTGAAACTGCATCTCCGGCGATGCTGCTGAGCGTTTTCTATAAATCCTTTTATGTATGGTTAAAGCTTTACGAAATGAATATTGACTCATTACTTTTGCCGCCCTTCCGGTTGGGGCAAGCAGTTCGCTTCGCAGGTTAAACTGCCTTAACACCTTTACCAAAGCTGCTACCGAGGTGGTTTTACCCGTACCGGCATAACCTTTCAGTACAAAACAGCGGTACTCATCGTCCTGTTGCAAAAATGCCGACATCCTTTGGCAAAACAGCATTTGCTCCTTGGTCGGCTGATGTTCGTATGCTGAAGCGATAAGCTGGCTTTTGTCGTAGATCATCTCTAATGGTTAATTGTTTAAACGGTTAATCGGTTAACTGCTTAGTGTACATGAAACAGTAATTGAGGTTTCCAGCACAGCCCTATTTAACTAAACCGTATTGAAGCGATATCTCCCGATCTCAATAGTCATTTGTTTTTTAGCAAAAGTGTGATCGGGAACTTAACGGAAAGACGGACTACAGCATCCGATTAGCAGTAAGCTACCTTTCCAAGTAATTGCAATCGCGCTATGCCCTATGCTTTCTGCTATTACAAAAGTAGCGTTTCAATACGATGAGCCATTACCATGTTTTGTTTTTTGCTGTAGCTGAAAATGGTAAAATGGCCATCCTGAGAGGCTACCAGACCAATAGACTGAGGCTGATCGTTTACAAACTGGGCAACAGAAAAATGGCGGGTGCCGCCAAGTTGCCCTGGATAAAGAATTGTATCTTCTCCACCAACAATCGGCTCCGAAAAAGCAATCTGTTCTACAGTAGGTTTTCCCTTTGCGCGGCCTATTTTGGCCCCAAATGCAATCAGTTCGAATTCTTCGTTGATAATCGTTGCGCCGTCAACCGCGGTTAAACCAGCTAAATGTTCCACCTCGCGGCGCACAGCCCCTTGCGAGAAAATCTCGCTTTGGTTACCATTTTGCTTTGCCAGGTTGGATAATCCACAGAATGGAGGTTCAACCAGATACTGGATAGGGTGAATAATGGATTCCTCCCATTTTACATCACCCTTAGGCACAATTAACAAAGCTCCGCCCCTGCCGTGCGCCCGCATAGAAACCGAAAACTGAATTAAAATATTGATCGGGTCGTTCCAGCTTGCCAATACAGTTAAATCCAGTAAGGCTTGCAAAATAGGCGGACAATCTCTATTGTTACAGCTCCTATCATCAACGATTCGGATCTGTTCGCCCTTTAACACAGCCACATTGGTAAATTTACCAATACCATAAATCCTGCGGTGCTTGATCACAATTAAGCCGGGCTCAGAAACATCTACTACAAAACAAAAGTTAGGAATATTAAGGGTTGTACCCCAGATATAAAGCTCACCGTCTTCCTCCCACACACCCAGATGTATTCCCGAACGCTCAATTCCAGGGGCTATTTTGGTTAAATTATTTGCATTTAAGGATAATTTTTTAGCAAAACGCAATGGTTTTGAGGTTTGCTCAGGAGGTAAAAAAGCAATCGAAATCCTGGGCGAATGCCCCTCCTCCTTACGTAAACTGCTCCAAAAAGCCACATCAATGATCGCTTCAATATTTTTTTGATCTGGTTGAGTAGCCAAATCTATTTCGCCTTGCGCAATTGCATTCTTATGCAGTTTGACAAAATGTTCTTCTATTGTTGCCGCAATGGTGTTTGCCGCTTTATAGGTAGGCTTATAACTCATGTTCCGAATTTAAGCCGAATTTTCCGATTTTTGAATAACCTAAAAGTTTGATTTTGGTAAAAAAACACAATCTCTTTACCACAGATTTTCACTGATAAACACAGATATTATTGATATACTTTTAATTGCAAATCAAAAAAGGGTTAAATACAAAGTTATTGTATATTCTTGCCTTTAAATTCATTTATTAGGCAAACTTAGGCTGTAGAACAAGTCTCATGAATTAATTTATCCCCTGTGCAAATAGTGATCAACGTGTTAAAGAATTATTTCTATGCCTTCTTTGTTTTCGTGGCTAATGAATATCAGTTTATTTATTAAGTTAGTTTACACAAGCAATCTGTGTTTATCCTTTTTATCTGTGGTAAAAAAACAAAGTAGCAAGCTACCTTGTAAACTATCAGCCAATAATTCTGTGGTAATATCAAAAATTTAACCTCATTTTACCTTTAATCCTCAAAAAAGTCTATTTTTGTTTCAATGCGTAACAATAGTCTCTTATTGGCTGACCCAAATTTCAAAGCTGACACATCTGTAAACTGCCATTTATTATTGAAAATAACAAATGATAGCTTTTCTTATGCCGTGGTTAACCAGGATACTAAAGAGATTCATCTCATTTTTGATACACAGGGATGCAAAGATCTTGAAAAAGACCTTAAAACCGCCTTTGAAACCGACCATTATCTTTCTTTAAATTATGGAGCCGTTAAGGCTGCTATCCATACATCAAACTTTATTTTTATACCTGATGAATGGTTTGACAGAGAAAATCTGGCTGTTTATGCGCAATACTTGGGCTCTGACGCTAAAGTTTACACTAAACGCAACGAAAAGCTGGGTTTTAACACTGTTTTTTGTCTAGATGAGGATTTAAAAGCAAATCTGCCAGAACAAACCGATCTTTATCCGCAATCCGAACCATTAATGGTTTTATTTGATCACCTTGCAGACGAATCTTTATTAGTCGATTTTACGGCAGTATCGTTTAATGTACTCTATTTGAAAGATAAGAAGGTCATTTTTCAAAACCACTACGAATCAGAAAATGCTGAAGAATTTAATTATTTTCTATTACTGATGATCGAACAATTGGGCCTTAATGACACTATCCCGGTTTACTTACAAGGTATCATTAACGAAGATGATGAGCACTACACCTGTTTATTAAAATACTTTAACCAACTTTATTTCTTTCTTCCCGCTGGTAAACAAAATAGCGAGTTACTGGCAGACATGCCTAAACACTATTTCAGCGGCCTTCTTGCTTTAGATTTATGCGGATAATTGGTGGCAAATTAAAGGGAATCCGTTTGCAGCCCCCTGCAAATTTACCGGTACGCCCCACAACGGATATGGCCAAAGAAGCACTCTTCAATATCCTAAACAATAAATACGATTTCGAAACCTGTGCTGTATTGGATTTATTTTGCGGCACCGGAAATTTAACTTTTGAGTTTGCTTCACGTGGCGCAGAAAGTATTTTAGCGGTTGATATGGATTACGGCTGCGTAAACTGGGTAAAAAATACAGCTAAACAATACCAGTTTGATCAGATTGATGTACGTAAGGGGGATGTTTTTAAATTATTGAAACAAATGACCGGCAGTTACGACCTGATCTTTGCCGACCCACCCTACAACATGCCTAATATTCCGCAGATTCCGGTAATGGTTGAAGCCCAACAGTTGCTAAAGCCCAATGGTTTATTAATTGTAGAACACCAAAGTAATATGAAACTGAACAGCCAGCCGGGTTATACCGAAACGAGAAAATACGGCAATTCTTCCTTCAGCTTTTTTGAGTTTAGTTAGATTGGTCATTGGTTTGTTGGTCATTGGTAATGGTTTATTGGTCATTAGTCAGTGGTTTATTTGTTATTTGTTATTGGTTCGTTAGTCATTAGTCATTGGTTTATTTGTATTTGTTATTGGTTCAATTTGCTACCAACTACAAGTTAAATTTTATTGGTCATTAGTCATTGGTTTATTGGTCATTAGTCATTGGTAATTAGTCAGTGGTTTGTTGGTCATTAGTTTATTGATAATTGGTCATTGGTAATTGGTAAGTGGTTTATTGGTTCAATCTGCTGCCAACTAAAAGTTAAAGATTGGTTTGCTAATTATTATTAGTTGATTATTGGTAATTGACTTATTCAATTAATCCGCGCTTCCCAGTGAGAATTACGGTTCTGGAGAAGGCCCCCCACAGGGACTCACATTTGTTTATAAACCCGATCGTCAGCGGTACGAAGGCTTTTTCATCCGAGTTTAGCAGAGAGCGGGACTGAAACACCCCAATTATCTTCCCCCCTTTCATTTCCAAACCCCTTTTATATCCTCAACCTTTTTTCTTCAATTCCCCTTATTCTCCCTTAGTTTTTTCTCATCTCCATACCTTTAGCCTTGCCTTTTTTTTCTTCCGCCAGCTTAGATAATGTATTTATTACTGCTTCACCTGTTTCCATACTGTGTTTTACACCTGTTATATACACCACGCTAACCGCTAAACCCTCAGCGCTAAACTATTCCGCTTTTAACTATTATACCTATATTTGAATCATGAAGATAGCGCTATTTCCAGGCTCATTTGATCCGATCACGATTGCCCACGTCAATATTTTACAACGGGCCACTCCACTTTTTGATAAAATTATAGTAGGCATTGGACTTAACAGTTCTAAACAGAATTTTTTAAGTGCTGAACAGCGTCTTCAGATCCTACAGACCGTTTTTAGCGGTTATCAGAACATCGAAATCCAAACTTATGAAGGTTTAACTGTAGATTTCTGCCGGAAAATAAATGCCACCCATATGGTGCGCGGAATCCGCTCAGCTGCTGATTTCGAATATGAACGGGCTATTGCGCAGATTAATCAAACCATGATGCCTGAAGTAGAAACCATCTTATTGTTAAGTAAACCGGAATACTCTGCCATCAGTTCGACAATTGTCCGCGATATTTTAAGAAATCATGGCGATGTTAGTCCATTTGTACCCAAAGAAGCATTGGCATTTTTATAGTTATTAACCACAGATCTATACGGATAAACACAGATTTAAATCCAGGTTCATCTAAGTTATATCGTTCTCCTTTTCCAGAGGGAATAACTAACCGCATAGAACGGGGATTTGTATCAGTGTGCGTAAAATATTAGTGACTGATCAGCTATATCTTAAGCCATACCTACCTCAACGGATCTGTTCCTACCGAATGCAACGCGGTCGACAATCTATTTAGTAGCGTTCTCCTGCGAGAATTGAACATTTCGCTTCAAACGAGCGCTATAATATTTTACCTGCCCTTAACACATCCATAATAGATGGAAAAGTATTCTGAACAACAGGTGAAATCTGTTTTTTATTTAACCAGACAGCTTCATCGATGCCTTCTTCTTTTTGCGGAACCAATTTAGGCTCGCCTTTAACTTTCATTTTGTACCAGTTAGTTTTCTTGATTACCATTTTATTGCCCATCGGATAAACGTGGTAAGTTTTACAAAGCTTTTCTTCCCGTTTAAAAACCCTGATTCCACACTCCTCTTCTACCTCGCGCACAGCAGCTTCCTTCATTTTTTCACCGTCTTCCAGCTTTCCTTTTGGCAGATCCCATTTTTTGTTCCTGAAAATAAAAAGATAATTGCCATTTGCACTTTCTACCAAACCGCCGGCAGCTTTTATAACGGCGCAATCTTTCTTTAATTTTTTAAAAGTTTCCTGAGGATTTTTTGTCAAGAATATATAGCTCTTTTTAGATCCGTTTTTCAATTTTTTATAGAATGTTTCAAGATTGAAATCCTGAAATTCCAGCTGTTGAATTTTTTCCTTTTGCTCAGGCAAAAAGTCCGAGATAAACAAAGTATTATCGTTGATGTAAATTCTATAGTTTCTTGGCATGTAGTTTAAAGCATATTAAAATGGAGGCGTAAATGGCCCTATGGCAAAATCGGTATTTCTTCTAACCTATCAAAGGATTTTTTAATACAGCAATATATTTGCTTGCCCTAAAGTAAAAAAATTGCTGAGTTATTTATAGGATATAAAAAAAGGTTACAACAATTAATGTTGTAACCTTATCTAAATTAACGCTCTCAATCAAAGATTGATGCAAGGCTCTCACCCCTTGCTTGCTACAAATATATAACAATTTATTAAAGTGCAGAAAAAAAAACAGCGATTAATTAAAAATAATCTTAAACGCTTATTTACCAGGTATTTTATTTGTAAAAACTAATGATAATTGTCATCTGGAAGAACATTCAGGTAGGAACAACGGTTAATAATTTCCCGGCGATAACGTTTTTTTTATAATTTTAACTTTTTAATCTGCCATGTCCATACCTTTATTATCAGAAACAGATCTGGAAATATACCGAAATGATCTTTCTAATCCGGAAAAATCAACTGACGAACTCTTTAACAGATTAAATGGGTTGTACCAGCGTTTTGCGACCAATGAACAGCTGCTTACAGATTTTGAATATATTTCAGCGCTTAACAGCCTCGAAAGTAGTTACACCTCGAAAAAAGAGCATTTCAACGAAGAAATCGCTGAACTGAAAAAACAATTTAAACAACTTGATAACCGGATTGTTGCGGCCGAACAAAAACTCAGACATGGCATTCCGGAAGATCTTCTGGTCATGGACAAAATTATTGCCGAACAGGAATCTATTATAGCAGACCAGGAAAAGCTGAATAATGCTGAAACCTATATTGTGGAGGAAGTGAGGAAAATCGATATTGAGCATGGTAAGGCGCTTCAAAAACTAGAAGAACAAGAGAGAAACAGGGAAACCCCGCTCAAAGGCAAGTTTTCAGCCTTTAAAGAACAAATTAAAATTGCTGAAAAAGGAATTACTTTAAAAGTAAGGTCGCTTTCACTCCTTGCTATCATCGGTATTCCGCTAATTATAGATTTATTTTTCGGTTTGGCTGGTTCTCCTACTTTCTCGAAGAGTTCCAATAATATTATTTTCAATCACTATATTTTTATAATCTGCCTGATATTGATTGAACTATTTCTTGCCGATAAAATCAGGAACAGGATTTCATATGTCTTATCGATAACCTATCTTAAAGATTCGCTGAAGACATTAGATAACCTGTTAATTGAAAACAAAAGAAAGCTAGCTGAAATAGAATCAGCGCATCATATCTCGCTAGCCGAATTTGTAAAGAAAAACGGAGATGCTTTAAATTATTAGTTATTCTTTAAAAGAAAGGGATTCAGAAATATCGCTATCGCTGAACCCCAATCATCAGTTTGATCTGATGGGTTCGACCTATAGTGTAGCCATATCAATCACGAAACGATAGCGTACATCACCTTTTTCCATACGCTCGTAGGCATGGTGAATATCTTTCATATCGATGATTTCAATCTCCGAAACGATATTATGCTCTGCACAGAAATCTAACATTTCCTGAGTTTCGGCAATACCGCCAATACCAGATCCAGCAAGGCTTTTTCTACCTCCGATTAAGCTGAAAGCTGCAATTTCCGCCGGTTTAGGTGGAACACCCACACAAATATGTACGCCATTTGTGCTTAATAACGAAAGGTACATGTTGAAATCATGTTCTGCTGAAACCGTATCCAATATAAAGTCGAAAGTACCTCTTGCTGCTTTAACCTGTTCAGCATCGGTGGTTACAACGAAGTGATGGGCACCAAGTTTTTTGGCATCCTCTTCTTTTTTGGGTGAAGTACTTAATACGGTAACCTCAGCCCCAAAAGCTACGCCAAACTTCACCGCCATATGGCCCAAACCACCTAAGCCTAATACAGCCAGTTTATGCCCTTTACCTACTTTCCAGTGTTTTAGCGGAGAATAAGTGGTAATACCTGCACATAACAAAGGTGCTACAGCGGCCAGATTTAATTTATCGGACACATGAAGTACAAATTCTTCTCTCACTACAATTGTATCCGAATATCCACCATAAGTTGGTGTTTTACCATCTCTCGCTAAATTATTATAAGTTTGCGTATTGCCCTCCAAACAATATTGTTCCAAATCCTGCTTACAGTTTTCGCAAACCTGACATGAATCGACCATACAGCCTGTTCCGGCCAGATCTCCTACTTTAAATTTCTTCACGTGATCTCCAACCTTCACTACGCGACCTACTATCTCGTGACCAGGAACCATAGGAAATATTCCCTCAAACCAGTCATTTCTGATCTGGTGCAGATCTGAATGGCAAACCCCGCAGAAAAGTATTTCGAACTGAACATCATGAGGTCCTACGTCCCGACGTTCAAAATTCCAGGGTGCAAGATCCGTTTCGGCATTTTGTGCCGCATATCCTTTTGTTGCTATCATAAAAATTTAAATTAATTAGGGGTAACAAATGTAAACAGCTATTTGTTATAGATAATTACGCAAATCAAATTAATCATTACAAAATTCAAACAATCAGCTACAACATCAACCCCTTTAACTGTGCATACTGCAGCAGCATAATTGTTTTTCCATCCCTTATCTCACCAGATTTCATCATGTTAAGTGCCTTTTCGAAAGGCAATTCCAGCACTTCTATATCTTCATTTTCTTCCTGCAATCCCCCTCCATCGTGCAATTTCATATCACTTGCGTAAGCCGCAACAAAAAAATATAGTAGTTCTGTAACTGAGCCGGGAGACATATAAGCCTCGAAAACTTTTTCTACCTGATCAATCCTGAAACCGGTTTCTTCTTCCGTTTCCCTTCTGATACAATCTTCCGCATTATCCTGATCCAATAATCCGGCGCAGCACTCAATCAGGTAACCGGTATCATTTCCATTAATAAAAGTCGGTAACCTGAACTGACGCGTGAGTACAACCGTTTGATTTTCTTTATTATATAATAAAATGGTTGCACCGTTTCCCCGATCATAAGCTTCGCGTTCCAAAATAGACGTGGTACCATTACTGTCGATCGTTTTGAAAATGACTTTTTTGAGGGTATACCAGTTATCAGATAGAATTTGAGTATCCAGAATATTAATATTTTTCATGATGATCATTTTTGATTAATTATGATTAAATTTGACCGAATTAAATCATTATATATGACATTTCAAAAAAGAGCACATAAAATTCTGGAACTTTTAGAAACATATGGCGAAGTTGACATTCGCCAGTCAGCTAATTATATTGGTGTTTCTGAAGTAACGGTAAGGCGTGACCTGAACAGCATGGCTGCGAAGGGACTGCTCTACCGTACACATGGAGGGGCCATGAAAATAAGTGATGTGATAAAACCGGTTTCATTTGCCACTAAAGCCGAGGTTAATTTCAAGGCAAAAGATGCAATCTGCAAAAGGGCGGCAGCAGATATTATTGATGGAGATGTTATATTTATTGATTGTGGCAGTACAGCCTTTAGATTATGCCAGTTTATTAAAAACAAAAACATTAAGGTAATTACCAATTCGCTACCGGTCGTAAATGAATTGCAGCACAGTGCAGTAACTATAAACCTGATTGGAGGTGAAGTTGACGTAAACAGACAAGCTGTTCATGGCACTATGGCACTCGAACATATTTCCAGATACCATGCTTCTAAAGCCTTTTTAGGTGTAGATGGCATTACCGCCGAAGGATTGTATGCCGGTAGTGAGCACGAAGCTAATAATACTTTGGCAATGGCAGCACAAACCAGTTGCACATATATGCTCTGTGATGCCAGTAAAATAGGAAAAACTTCGTATTTGAAATTTAATGATCTATCAATTGTAGATATTATAGTCACCAATTATAACGGCCCTGAGGTAAACAAATTCGAATCAAACGGGATATCCGTATACTCGGTAACCGTTTAATAAATCAATATGAAGATGGCCGAACGATCAATTGTCAACCTTTCCAACGCCTTCAGCAGATCGTTAGTTATTTATAATCCTTTTTTCAAACAAACTATTCTTTATCCAACTGATTTACAGCAAGTGACAATAAAGCGCTTTTAGCATCCATCAAAATTTCCAATATTTGTATTGTTGAAATGTCTGAATCAAATCCGGATTCTGACATTTTCTTATCCCAAACGCAAAATAATGGGGTTTTAATAAACGTTATGACAAACACAAATAAATCTGTAATTTTGAGCCATGTATAATAAAAGTGATATTGAATTAAAAGTAGCGGAATTTTTATTACAGATAAAGGCAATCAAATTACAACCAAATAACCCTTTCACATGGGCATCTGGTTGGAAATCGCCAATTTATTGCGACAACAGAATTACCCTTTCCCATCCTCAGGTTAGGACTTACATCAGGCAAAAACTTGCTCAAGCCATACAAGAAGAATTTGGCTCAGTAGATGTTATTGCAGGTGTTGCAACTGCCGGAATCCCTCAAGGCGTGTTAGTTGCTCAGGAACTGGGTTTACCATTTATCTATGTGAGAGCGAAAGCCAAAGAACATGGTACAGGAAGTTTAATCGAAGGTGAAGTGGTTGAAGGTCAACGTGTGGTGGTTATCGAAGATTTAATTTCAACCGGAAAAAGCAGTTTACAGGCTGTTGAAGCGCTTAGAGCAGCCGGATTATCAGTAGCTGGCTTAGCGGCAATTTTCACCTATGGTTTCGAAAAAGCCGACGAAAATTTTGCGGCTGCGAAATGCCGTTACTTAACTTTATCAAACTATGGCGCATTGATCGATTATGCTGCCGAACACAGTATCATTGCCAAAAGCGACATGGAGTTATTGGGGAAATGGCGCCTGAATCCTTCAGAATGGGGAAAAGGACAGGCTCTAAGTTCAGGCTCTTAATTCGGAATAAAAACAATTTTATACAATTATACAATGACTGTTATCGATAGCACAGTAGAAGTTAATAAACCGGTTGCTGAGGTTTATACTTTTCTATCCAATATGAACAACCACCAGCAGTTGATGCCAGAAAACATCTATAACTGGGAATCAACCGAAGATGATGCACGGTTTACCATTCAAAATATGGCAAAATTGGCCATTAAAATTTCGAACAGAATAGAGAATCAGGAAATAACAGCAATTCCGAGCGAAAAAGCGCCTTTTGATGTAGAATTAAAATGGACGTTAGCAGATAACGGAAACGGAACCACTACAGCAAAACACATCATTTCAGCTGATTTAAATATGATGATGAAAATGCTGGCATCAGGCCCACTTCAAAAACTGGCTGACCACCAAACCGAAAAACTGAAAGAGATTTTGGGATAGTAATTGATTACAAGATTTCCGTGATTTCACATAACTAACAAGACGAATTAAACTTCGTCTTTTTTTATTTCCAAAGTTCTTATGCAATCGCGAAAAGAACTCAATAAAAGCGCAGCTATCATACTGATCTGATCGCTAACTGTTAAATTTCATATTATATACAGCTTGCTGAAATCTAGAAATTCAGCATTTTCTTTAATACCGTGCCAGGGGAAGTGAGGGTTTAGTTCCGTCTTTCGTCGCAATCAGGCGCTCTCTAACGATTTTAAGTACCTTTTATTTGCAGAAGCTTTTGGCATATTGCGTTGCACGATATATATTTAGCCATTAAACTTTAAAGTTCCCAATTTTTCTTAATTTAAAGCGATTTTTAAAACATTATGATGAGTATAGCGCAACTTGAGGAACAAATTGAAGCTGGAAATTTTCACGCAGTAAAAGAAATTCTGCTTGAAAACCCAAAACTGGCAAATGTGGATACTTCTCATCACATTTCACCACTTCTATTGGCCTGCTATTATAAAAAAAGAGAAATAGCTGATCTGATTGCCGAATTTGTAGATCAATTAACCCTATTTGAAGCTTGCGCTATCGGAAA
The DNA here is from genome assembly GCF_007833675.1 of Pedobacter suwonensis. Classification (NCBI taxonomy): domain Bacteria; kingdom Pseudomonadati; phylum Bacteroidota; class Sphingobacteriia; order Sphingobacteriales; family Sphingobacteriaceae; genus Pedobacter; species Pedobacter suwonensis. The sequence goes on from NZ_CP031708.1 coordinate 1,185,152, forward strand.
ATTTGATGTGGCTACCCTCTTGATTTTTCAAAACCCTGCCAGTATCAATGAATTTTCCAAAGATGGCTTTACCCCGCTTGGTTTAGCCTGCTACTTCGGACATGAGGAATTGGCCCGTTTTCTTGTTTTAAAAGGGGCTGATGTTAATCTGGCATCCAAAAATGGCTTTAACGTATTTCCCATCCACTCGGCAGTTGCAACCAACAATTTCAATATCACTAAAATGCTTCTGGATGCCGGCGCATACCCAAATGTTTGTCAGAAAGCGGGCGTAGCTCCTTTACACACAGCTGCTCAACTGGGAAACATTGAATTAATTATTTTATTATTGGAACATGGTGCTGAAGTTTCTCTACGGATGGAAGGCGGAAAAAAACCTGCTGATCTAGCTGCGGAAAAAGGCTTTAATGAAATTGCAGAAATTTTAAGAGACGATGATTAGAGAGTCCTGAGTCTAAAGTCGTAAGTCTCTAGTCCTGACAACTGGATAATGACGACTGTCAACTGCAAATTGAACACTGCCAACCGAAAACTGAATTATTCCCAGATCCGCAATCGCATTCTTTTCATATATGTTCTGATATCAAGCACCACAGCGGCTAAAAAATAGAATAATATGGGAAAACCTACCGCCAAAAATGACGAGTAGATAAAAAACAGGCGGACTTTTGCAGTACTCATATTTAGCTTATTAGCCAAATACGTAGAAACACCAAAACTCTGCTGTTCAAAATAAGTCACAATTCTCTGGAACATTTTAAGCTTATTTTAAAATCTTATCATTCGGCACTAAGTAAGAACGCTCCAAAACACGAGCTATTATTTGCTTACTCATTCTAATTTAGCAAAATTAATTGATTAAGCACAATCGCAAAATTAAAGCATTTATTCCAAAATCAGTTTTTCAAAATCCTGTTTATCTTGGTGTTTGATAAAAAGCGTTTGTTGCTCTTCCAGTCCTGAAAACCTTTTAATCAACTCTGCTTTAAACCGATGCATATCAACATCCTTATTTAAAATAATTGTTAAGGCATCAGCATTCCCCCTTACCTCGATAATCTGATCAGGATATAATTCTTTTAGTTCGTGTGGAAATTCCATAATACAAAAACAAAATTTAATGTATAAAGTTTTGCAAAAACGGGAAACAGCTTAGGCCTGTTTCAAAATTTTAATTCCAATGCCGCAGGATAAGCATTTTTTCTCATCGCAATACCGCTTTTTTAGCTGCAAAATTCCTTGAGAGGCAAATGCGTTTGCGATCTTCACTCCAGCCCCGGTAAATTTATCTGTGATAGCATTTTGTTCAGCAGGCAAGCTTTCCAACAGTTTTATCGCCCTGTTGATAAAATATGGTGTTGCGGTATGTTTTCCATAAGCAAATAGAAACAAGGCCACAGTATTTAAAAGAATATTATCTACTGATGCCTTTCCTATCTGAATATTTACTGAAGATGCTACCTTTTTAAAATGGTAGTGCGTTTTCCAGTACTCGTTTACAGGCAGATTTTCAAATAAGGTATGCAACTCAGCCACCTGCTTTATTTCCATAACCTTAGAAAAAAGATGATTGGCTTTGGTAATTAATGCAGCAAATTGTGCCAAACGTATGGTTGGAAAATTCTGTGGGCGCATGCGCATAAACTTCCACATTGAAACATCAATGGGTTTAATATTGTATTTCTTTTGGAGAAACTGAAACTCTGCTTTCAACTTTTGTGGATAAGCTTCTTCAAAATGATCGTTTAAAAACCCTGCTGCGCCAAAAACCAATGCTTCTATTTGGTGCGGATTGTTTTTATGCCGGCCATAAATTTGCTGCGGAACTGCTTTGGCAAAAAGTTCAAAAGGCAAGGCATTTATCTTGAATCCGAAATTACGCGCCATAAAACGGTAGAATGTCTCATCCCAATTCCCATTTAGTTCGTTTAAGGTCTCTGTAACCGCACTTGTTTTCTGCTCAAAACGTTCAACCAATGTTCTCGATAAAAAGGAATCTATAATCAACTCGTCTACTCTCCCAATCTGGGCAATGCAGGGAAAATCTGTTAAGGTGAGGAAAAGGTTTTCGTATCTTCTGATCAGATCAGCAGAAATTCGGTCTTTAAGTTCCAGAACAGGCAAAATGGTTCCATCCATCCGGGTTATTTCGGCATCATGCTGGTAAACAACATGTAAAATTACATTTTCATATGCGGGATTAACCTGGTGGTTGTGCTTTAACCAATCTGACGATTTTAAATGAATTTCTACATTTCCGGCCCAGGTGGTTTCACCTATCTTAATTTTGGCGTGATTAAAATCCGGCCCCGCATTTAGATTAAGCAATCCGGTATTGATGATTTCCAGTTTTTCACCATCGCAGGTCTGCAGTCCGTTATAATCAAACGACCTGAACTGCCATACATAATGAAGAAAATCTTCTGGAAAATTCATCCTTGAAGATAATGAATTTATCTGGCTATAACTAACTTATAAGTTTAAATTTTGGGCTTCTTTGGAATAATTGTTAAAAACATAAGTAATCAAATAATGGTTCCCACTTTTTTCAAATAGAAAATACCAGGTTGTTTTCTGACTGATATTAAAATGGATGAACCAACTGCCCCGGTGTGCAATAACCTTTGGAGCAATGTGATATTGCGCTTTGGCGATTTTGCTTTCAACGGTATCAATCAGTCTGGTTACATAATCTATAGCACTTTCGCGGATACTGAAATAGTTTTCATAAAAAAGCACATCAACCAATTCGTTAAGATAAAGTAAAACCGAGGGATGGAAGCGTACCACTATTTCCAAGGCAAGGCATTAATATGCCGAATGGCTGCTGCTTTAAATTCAGAAGACGATATACTTTCTTTCCACTTTTCATCAAAAGAGGTATCCTTAACCGACGTCTTAACATAAGCTATCTGCTCTTCATTAACCACTGGAAGTTGGTCTTGACTTAAAACCTGTATCAGTTCCTTTTTTTCGGCAGCTGAAAGTTTTTTTATATGCTCTAGTAATGACTTAAAGTCCATATTATCGAAAGGGTTAGTCATAAGCCAGGTCTAAACAATTAAATATAAGGATTTTTTCGTAAAGAAAAAGAATGAGCTATAGGCAAAATAATCAATTATATATTATTAGAGCCTGTTTAAAGTCTATTACATTACTTCTTCTGGTTTGTCACACTGAGGGATAATTAAATTGTTTAAAATCAATACGAGTGACGTAAAATTGTCTTCTCTTATCCTGCTCGCGGTCTTGCCTCGGCTCGCCGCCGCCGAAGGGCTCTTTCTTTTTGATATCAAAAAGAAACAAAACCGAGGCATTGCCGAGCTCATTAATACAAATGAAAACCATGAAAAACTATTAATAAAACACCGGCTGAAAATTTTTCTTTCAAAGCCAGTGGGATGGCTTGGTCAGTGGAGCCCGAAAAATTTGTTAGGCCGGATTTAAGCCGAACGGAGATATGGTGCTACAACCTAGCTATGCGGAAATGCATAGATTCTACATGTCGCTCATTAATAAATCATTGCAAAATAACGTCAATGGTAGCCTGTCGAAGTGCTTCTCTTAACTATAAAAAGATTGTCTTCAACTAGGCTCAGACTGACATACGAAATAAATTTCACTTAATTTTAAACAGGCTCTTAATACTGAATTGTATACGATAAATATTTCTCAAGTAACAAGCGATATTCAGTTTCCTTACACCAGCCCCGCCTTAACCAAAATCTGCTCCATTTCCTGTTGCAGTTTTAAGGCCTCTTCTCTTGCCTTTTCGGCAAAGTCTTCACCCTGGCTGGCATAGATAATTCCCCTTGATGAATTGATCAATAATCCACATTGAGAATTTAATCCATACTTACACACTTCACCTAAATCTCCACCTTGTGCACCAACTCCGGGCACCAAAAGGAAATGATCCGGGGCAAGTTTGCGTACATCACCAAATGCCGCACCGCGCGTAGCACCAACTACATACATCATCTGCTCATCTGTAGCCCAGGTTTGTGAGATTTTAATCACTTTTTCAAACAGCCTGTCTTCTCCAACTTCCTGCAATTGAAAATCGGCATGCCCTGCATTTGAAGTTAAAGCCAGTAGAATTACCCATTTATCTTTAAAATTTAAAAACGGACTTACCGAATCGCTCCCCATATACGGCGCAACAGTAACCGAATCGAAACTCATCTCAGATGATGCCTCATTAAAAAATGTTTCCGCATACATGGCAGAGGTGTTGCCAATATCGCCACGTTTAGCATCTGCAATAGAAAAAATATCGTTTGGTATATATTTCCAGGTTTCAGTTAAAGTTTCCCAGCCTTTTTTACCATAACACTCATAAAAAGCGGTGTTTGGTTTATAAGCGACACACAAATCTTTCGTAGCATCGATAATCTGCTTATTAAATTCCAGAATTGGATTTTCGTACCTTAACAAGTGTTGTGGTATCTTATCTAGCGAAGAATCTAGTCCTACACATAAAAAAGAACGTTTGTTTTGTATCTGCTCGAAGAGTTGTTGCTTGGTCATATATGTGCTTATTTGCTGCAAATATGAAGATTTTTAAGTTTTCCGAGCGACAAAATAATGTTCACATTAATTATTTTTATAAACATTTTAAACTTTTGCTTGCAGATTACGTTTCAAATACATACAATTGCACCATAATTTCTCAATCGTTTATCTGAATATCCCAGAAAAATTTATCAAGACTTGTTTTTTGTTACCATTTTTTAAAAGCAAATATTGCTTTTTATTCAGCTTGTAAACAATTATGAAACAATTTGAGCACTATCTCTAGTGACCTCAATTAATGTTTTATAGCCTTAAGAACTTATGCACAATGAAAGCCGGGCTTGCGCTAACACAAATATTTTTTAAGCCTGTGCAAATTTATAACAGAAAACATCCGTTATAAACAAATGAAAAATTTCTTGAAACATATATATTTAGAATGTTTAGTAAAACAGAATTAAATGATAAGCTCACAACAGAATTACGTGAGCTGGCAAAAAGCTATGGCATTGAAGGTGCCGACTCCCTAAGAAAAATCGACCTTGTTGAAGTACTTTTACACCAGCAAGAAATTATAAATGCTGCTAAATCAGGTGCAGATCCTTATAGTGAAACTGAACCTGTTACAGCCACACGTGCACCTAAAACCAAAGCCGCAAAAGCACCGAAAGTTGCCGCAGCAGCAACAGCAGCTTCTTCGGTAATCGCTGAAAAAGCCGCTACTACAGATGAGAAGCCTCTCGCTAAAGATGAAAAGCCGGTTAAAAAAAGAACAAGGTTAACAAAAACTGAATCCGCAGCACCAGTTGAAAAAAGAAGAGATGCGGTTACTTTGTTTGACGAGCCTCAGCATGAGAAGCAGCCCGACAGAACCAATGATAGTGAAGAAAGTGTAAAACCGATTTCGGCTTTGATAGAGGAAAGTGCAGAAGTACTTCCGGTAGCACCAAAGCAAAAACAAGAGCCTAAAGAAAAACAGGAAAAGCCACAACGTGATGAAAACCGCCAGCAAAAGCAACCCGGCGGTGGCAATCATCATAAAAACGAAAACAGTTACTCTAACCTGGATTTCGATAACGTCATCACAAACGAAGGTGTTCTGGAAATTATGCCTGATGGATATGGTTTCTTACGCTCGGCAGATTACAACTATTTAACTTCTCCTGATGATATTTATGTATCACAGTCTCAAATCAAGCTCTTTGGATTAAAAACCGGTGATACCGTAAAAGGTAGCATCCGTCCGCCTAAAGAAGGAGAAAAATATTTCCCGTTGGTTCGTGTAGAAACCATTAATGGCAGGATCCCTGCTGAAGTACGTGACCGCGTTCCTTTTGATTATTTAACACCACTTTTCCCAACAGAAAGATTAAACCTGTTTACGGATACGAACAACTATTCTACCCGTATTATGGATTTATTTACGCCAATTGGTAAAGGACAGCGTGGTTTAATTGTGGCACAGCCTAAAACAGGTAAAACCAATTTATTGAAAGAGGTGGCCAACGCCATTGCCAAAAACCATCCGGAAGTTTATTTAATTATCTTACTAATAGATGAGCGTCCGGAAGAGGTGACTGATATGGCTCGCAGTGTAAGAGCGGAGGTAATTGCCTCAACCTTTGATGAGCCAGCTGAACGACATGTTAAAATTGCCAACATTGTTTTAGAGAAATCGAAACGTTTGGTAGAAAGCGGACATGATGTAGTTATTCTATTAGATTCGATTACCCGTTTAGCCAGAGCATATAACACTACAGCACCTGCATCTGGTAAAATATTATCAGGTGGTGTTGATGCTAACGCCCTGCACAAACCAAAACGTTTCTTTGGTGCGGCACGTAACATCGAAAACGGTGGTTCATTAACCATTTTAGCTACCGCATTAACCGATACCGGTTCTAAAATGGATGAGGTAATTTTCGAAGAATTTAAAGGAACCGGTAACATGGAACTTCAGTTAGATCGTAAATTATCTAACAAACGTATTTTCCCGGCTATCGATATTACAGCATCAAGTACCCGTCGCGATGATTTATTGCACGACAGAGATACGTTACAGCGCGTGTGGATTTTACGTAACCACCTTGCTGACATGAACAGCCAGGAAGCAATGGAATTTGTTCAATCTCAAATAAAAGGAACAAAAAGTAACGAAGAGTTCTTAATTTCGATGAACAGCTAAATAAGTTTGGCGTTTGGGGTTTGGAGTAATGCGTTTCAAACCCCATGCGCTTAGCGCCTAACCCCATGTTAAAAAAAAATCTTCCTAATGCGATTACCTGTGCAAATCTTTTTTCTGGCTGCATCGGGATCGTTTTTGCATTTAAAGGTCATTTAGAAACCACAGCTTATTTCGTTATTTTATCCGGAATATTTGATTTTTTTGATGGTATGGTTGCCCGTTTATTAAATGTTAAATCGGCCATAGGGAAAGATCTGGATTCTTTGGCGGATATGGTGAGTTTTGGCTTTTTACCTGGGGTGATTATGTTTCATTTACTAAAAGCAAGTGACTATTCTTCTGAATACCTTCCCTACCTGGGCTTTATCATCACAGTTTTCTCTGCAATCAGATTGGCAAAATTCAACAACGATAGCCGGCAAACGGAAGATTTCATTGGCTTAAATACGCCAATGAATACCTTATTCATCTGTTCGCTGCCTTTTATTGCGCATGATTATCCACAGATTATTTCCTCCAGCATTTTGCTGATTGCTATTACGGCGATCACCAGCTTTTTACTGGTAAGCGAAATAAAAATATTCTCTTTAAAATTCAGCAATTTGAGTTGGGCGAAAAATAAAATCAAATTTATTTTCCTCATCCTCTCGGCCATATTAATTGCATTTCTACAATTTGCGGCGATACCTTTTGTACTGGTACTGTATATTGCTTTATCTTTTCTTCATTTTAAAGGAACAACACCAGATCAGAAGATTTAGTCTTTCCCTTAAGTAAAGGATTGGCTGAATGATTTAGCTATATTCTTGACCAATTAAAACTTTTTAACCTCAAGCGGATCGCTTATATTTCGGCAGATCGACAACATGGTTTCTCCAAGCACAGGATGCAAAACATCAGGGGCAATCTCAGCCAAAGGTTCCATTACAAATTTTCTATGCTGCATATGCGGATGAGGCACCTGAAGTTTATCGGGAATGTTGATCACCTGATCTCCAAAAAGGATAAGATCAATATCAATTAAACGCTCCCCCCATTTATCTTTCCTCACCCTCCCCAGCTCCTGCTCAATATTTAATGCAAGATCCAAAACTTCCAAAGCACTTAAACGGGTTTGCAAAGCAACAGCCTGGTTTAAAAATGCCGGTTGGTCGGTTTTGCCCCAGGCAGCCGTTTCATAAAGGGAAGAGACAGATAAAACCCCGCCCACTTTATCAGTCAACAGTTCAATGGCTTTTTTCAGATTTGCCACTCTATCGCCTAAATTCCCACCTAGTAACAAATAAGCCGTATGGTACTCTAAAGCTTGATTAAGCATCATGTATTTTTATATCTTTACAGCACAAAATTAAAATTTAAATGAGAGAATTCTTTAAGTATTTATTTGCCTCCATGTTGGGCTTTTTCTTATCAATCATAATCGTTTTTGTAATCTGCTTCATCGTTGTAGTGGGATTAGTATCTTCTATTGATACTGACAAAACCATTACGGTTTCTAACAATTCAGTACTATTTCTGAATCTAGATCAAGCCATTACAGAACGTACGCCAAAAAAAACATTTGGTAACCTGCCAATTGTTGGTGGTGATGAAAAAGATGCGATAGGCCTGAACGACTTCCTAAAGGCGTTGCAAAAAGCCAAAACAGACGATAATATTAAATGTATCTACCTGAATGTAAGCAGTCCGAATGCAGGTTTTGCTACTTTACGCGAGGTTAGAAATGCACTGATTGATTTTAAAAAATCGCATAAAAAAATCATCGCTTATAGCGAAGTATATACTCAGGGAGCCTATTATTTGGCTTCAGTTGCTGATAAAGTATATTTAAATCCTGAGGGCGCATTAGAATTTAAAGGTTTCAGCTCAGAACTTACTTTTTTTAAAGGCACATTAGAAAAAGTTGGTGTAGAAATGCAGGTGATTCGTGTTGGAAACTACAAAAGTGCAGTTGAGCCTTTTATTTTAGATAAAATGAGCGATTACAACCGTAAGCAGGTAACGGCTTATGTTGGTGGATTATATAACACATTCTTAAGTGATATTGCCGAAAGCAGAAATATCCAGAAAGATAGCCTGTATAACATCGCTGATAATTACAAAATACGACAGCCGCAAGATGCAGTAAACTTTAAAATGATCGATGCTTTAAAATATAAAGATCAGATTTTAGAGGAATTAAAAGGATTATCCGGCAGAACCAGAGGAGAGAATATCCGTTCTGTTTCGATTAACGATTATGCGAAGAATAATAGCGATACCGGAGAAGGTAAAGACAAAGTTGCGGTAATTTACGCCAATGGTGAAATTAATGGCGGCGAAGGTTCTGACAACCAGATCGGCTCGGAGCGCATTTCCAGGGCAATCAGGAAGGCACGTTTAGATGATGATATTAAAGCAGTTGTACTCCGCATCAACTCACCCGGAGGCAGTGCTTTAGCTTCTGACGTCATATGGAGAGAGGTTGTGTTAACCAGAAAAGAAAAACCGGTTATTGCATCTTTCGGCGATGTGGCCGCTTCAGGTGGTTATTATATTGGTTGCGCTGCCGACAGCATTTTTGTACAGCCGAATACCATTACCGGTTCGATAGGGGTGTTTGGCATTATTCCAAATTTCCAAAATTTAATGACCAACAAACTGGGCATTACATTTGATGGTGTGAAGACGGGTAAATATGCAGATATCATGGCCACTAACCGCCCGATGACTGAAGGCGAAAGATTTATTATTCAAAATGAACTGAACAGGGTTTATAGTGGTTTTGTAAGTCGTGTGGCCGATGGTAGAAAGAAAAGTAAAGCCTATATCGACAGTATTGGCGGTGGACACGTTTGGATTGGTACAGATGCCGTTCAAATTGGATTGGCTGATAGAATCGGAGGTTTTAAAGATGCAATTAAGGCCGCTGCCAAAAAAGCAAAACTAAAGAATTATAAGGTAGTAGAATATCCGGATGTAATAGACCCATGGAAATCGTTATTGGATGAAGGTACAGACAAGATTAAAACCTATTATACCAAACAGGAACTGGGCGATAATTATATGCTTTACCAACAGATGAAAAAAGTGATGGCAAGCTCCGGAATACAGGCCAGGATGCCGTTTGAAGCGGTCATAAGATAATATAAGATGAAGATGATGTAAGACGGAGGATGTAAAATGGAAGACGGAACTACCCCCTATTCCATTTTACATTTTACTTTATCCCTAATTAATCAGTTTCCATTCCGGGTGCAAGGTCAGATAAGTTTGGTTAAGCGCAATATTTGCCGGATGTACAGTTAAGGCAATGCTTTTCCCTTTTAAAAACTCAAAACCGATCCCCTCTTTTTTCGCATCATAAACAACTACCGTATCTTTTTTTTCATTCAGATAAGCGTAAAGTTTGTTGATACCCTGGATTTTCAGCTTAGTGTCCTCCAAACTAACGCCGGTAGCTAGACCATCCCTTGTTTTAAATTCATTTGAAGTGATCCTGATCTGCTTTACATCTTTCACCTGCATACTGGTATCCCGGTAAGAAGAATAAATAGCCACCTCATTCTTTCCGTTGGCTGTTGAATCGCTGCTGTACCAAATTCCCCAGGCTTTGCCCATGGCTGCATCGCTAAAATCAGGTCTTCCAAGTTTTGCGCTTACCTGCTGCATATCTTCGCCAAGACTTATCTCTCCTATTGAATGACCTGCGACAACCAGGAACCATTCATCAACCGCTTGTGCGGAAACAGAAGTAGTGCCTGTTAACGAATCTGGTTTATTTTCATCAGTTTTCCTTTCAGATTGACAAGCAAGGATACTTATGCTTAGTCCTAAGAGGACAGTTTTTGTAAATTTCATGAGTGTAAAACAACGCTTTAATAAAATTGTGTTTAGAAACTGATCAGCATGATCAAAATTTGAGGCATTATTTCCTAATTTTACCCTTTATGGAAAACAAGACCATCGCCCGCACCTTACGCCTCTTATCGCAGCTCATGGAACTGCATGAAGAAAATCCCTTCAAGATAAAATCAGTGGCCAATGCTTACTTTAAGGTAGATAAACTGCCTTTTGCCTTAAAAGACAAACCTCTGGATGAACTGGATAAAATAGATGGTATAGGTAAAGGGTTGGCTTCTAAAATCATAGAACTTCTTCAAACCGGAGAACTACAAGAGCTTAATGAAATACTCCAAAGAACACCCGAAGGTGTGGTAGAAATGCTGGGTATAAAAGGCATCGGACCAAAAAAAATATTCATCATCTGGCGTACGCTGGGAATTGAAAATATCGGTGAACTATATTACGCCTGCAATGAAAACCGATTGATTGAAGCCAAGGGTTTTGGTTTAAAAACGCAGGAAGAAATTAAAAATGCCATTGAATTTAAACTGGCTGCCAACGGCAGATTTTTATATGCACAGGTAGAAGGATTTGCTAAAACCTTGTTTACACAACTTGCAGGTTGGGCCGAAAAAATTGACCATGCTGCACTTTTAGGCTTTGCTGGTCAGTACCGCCGTGCATGTGAGATCATTGATGAACTCGAAATGGTGATTGGTACAGAACATATTGACGCCATTAAGCAAAATTTACCTTCGTTTGAACAACTTTCTCTGATTGAAGCGGAGCAATCTTACATTTGGACCACTGAGGCCGGACTCAGGATCAAAATCTATGTGACGGAAAGATCAGCCTTTTATTTAGAATGGTTTGCCTTAACCGGAAATAAAGAACACGTTGAAAAAGTACTGGCTTTAGCAGGCAACGGCCCTTTCGTAAATGAAGAAGAGATTTACAGTAAGGCTGGATTAGCTTTTATCGAGCCCGAGCTACGTGAAGATTTCAATGAAATTGAACTGGCTAAAGCAAATAAACTTCCAGCATTAATCCAATATGAGGATTTGAAGGGTAGTTTGCATAACCACTCTACCTGGAGCGATGGTGTGCATACACTAGAGCAAATGGCGCTGTATTGTAAGGATAATTTAAACCTGCAATATCTCGGTATCTGTGACCACTCTAAAACCGCAGTTTATGCGAAAGGATTAAACGAACAGCGTGTTTTTGCGCAACACCAGGAAATTGATGGATTAAATAAAAAACTTGCTCCATTTAAAATTTTCAAAGGGATTGAAAGTGATATTTTAAGCGATGGATCGCTCGATTATTCAGATGACATCCTTAAAACATTCGATTTTGTGGTAGCTTCTGTGCACAGTAACCTCCGTATGGATGAAGCCAAAGCAACTGCCCGTTTATTAAAAGCAATTGAAAACCCCTATACCACTATCTTAGGACATCCCACCGGACGTTTGTTATTGAGCAGGGCCGGCTACCCTATTGATTATAAAAAAATTATCGACGCCTGTGCGGCCAATAGCGTAGTAATCGAAATCAATGCCAATCCCTTACGTTTAGATTTAGATTGGCGCTGGCACCGCTATGCGCTTGAAAAAGGTGTATTACTGTCTGTAAATCCCGATGCCCACCGTACCGAAGGTTTTCATGACATGCATTACGGTATTTCAGTAGCCCGCAAAGGCGGTTTAAGCGCCGACAAATGTTTGAATGCTTTCACCTTAGAGGAGATTACTGCATACTTTAATAGTAAGAAGGTTTAGGGTTTAGGGTTTAGGGTTTAGGGTTTAGGGTTTAGGGTTTAGGGTTTAGGGTTTAGGGTTTAACAGAACTCAAGAAAGCTTGTTTAAAATATCTTCAAAAACATCGGTGGAATCTCCTAATCTGTGTAATCATCCCGTCAGGAAAAAACTGTATGTTCCCCAAATCTTCGTATTTAAACCATAAGAAATCTTTTAATATCTTTGCCCCATGATCAGTGAAATTGCCAACCGCATATTTAATCAGGTTATTACAGACTATCACAAATTTGATGATATTGACCATCCGGTTGAAAACCCTTACGATGCCGAAACTTTAGAGCATCTTTTTTATATCAAAAACTGGATTGATACCGCTCAGTGGCACATGGAAGATGTAGTGCGCAATCCACAGATTGATCCTGTTGATGGTTTGAGCTGGAAGAGACGCATTGACGCCCAAAACCAGGTACGTACCGATATGGTAGAGTTTATTGATGGCTATTTCTTAAACCTATATCAAGGGATTACGCCTTTGCCAGATGCAAAAATCAATACGGAGAGTCCGGCATGGGCAATAGACAGGCTTTCTATTTTGGCCCTGAAAATTTACCATATGCAGGAAGAAGCTGAACGCGAAAGCGCATCTGCTGAACACCGTGCGCAATGCCAAACTAAACTCAATGTACTTCTAGCTCAAAAAGCAGACCTTTCGACCAGTATTGATGAGTTACTCGCAGATATCGAAGCTGGCAAAAAATACATGAAAGTGTATAAACAAATGAAAATGTATAACGACCCGAGTTTAAATCCGGTGTTGTATAATAAAGCATAATAGTTCAAATCGTCATTGCGAGGCACGAAGCAATCTTAATGCGCACGCTAGTAGCGATCGTTTTAAGATTGCTTCGTCGGCTGAAAAAGCCTTCTCGCAATGACGACCTACTTGAAAAACATGTCAACAACCCAAAAAATAATCGTTTTACGTTTTTCAGCAATGGGTGACGTAGCCATGGTGGCATCTGTTTTACAAGAATTTAGAGCGCAGAATCCTGCGGTTGAGCTCATTATGGTTAGCCGACCAGCTTTTAAACCTTTTTTTGAACATATTCCCAATTTGCTTTTCCATCCTATCCAACCAAAAAACATCCATAAAGGGATAAGTGGACTATTTCAACTTTATCAGGAGCTCCGCCGCTACAAGCCAGATGCTATAGCCGATTTACATGATAATTTAAGAAGCAGGGCAATTTCTACTTTTTTTCGTTTAACAGGGACAAAAATTAAACGCATAGATAAAGGAAGAGCGGAGAAAAAAGCCTTAACCCGTGCCAATAAAAAGATATTTAAGCCGCTCAGACAAACTGTTGAGCGTTATGCCGATGTTTTCCGCGAATTAGGTTTTAGCATTAAACTCAGTCACAGAATCAACAAGTCAGCACAGGCTTTACCCGAAAAGGCAAAAGCATTGTTTAGCGATCAAACCACAAAAAAAATCGGCATCTCTCCTTTTGCACAGCATATCTATAAAGTATATTCGTTTGAAAAAATGGAAGTAGTAATTGCCTTATTAAGCCAATCAGGTTATGAGCTTTTTATATTTGGAGGTGGTAAATCAGAGCAGGACATTGCCGAAAAATGGGCCAAAACGTATCAGAACACTTATAATTTAATTGGAAACTTTAATTTAACGGAAGAACTTGCCATTATCTCCAACTTAGATTTAATGTTAAGCATGGACTCCTCTGGCATGCATATGGCGTCACTTGTCGGTATACCTGTCATATCTATCTGGGGGCCAACCCATCCTCACGCTGGTTTTTTAGGATATGGACAGCTAGAAAATGATTGCATCCAGATCGATCATCCCGCAAGGCCAAACTCTATTTATGGAAACAAACCCTGCCTTTGCGGTGTTGAAAACTGTATGGACTTAATTAAGCCTGAAACCATTGTTAACAAAATCAAAGAGAAATTAAATGGCTAAACAATTACTTCTCGTCCGCCACGGTAAATCGGATTGGGGAAATACAAATTTACGTGATTTCGATCGCCCATTGAACAAACGCGGCAAAGAAAATGCACCAGAAATGGCCGAAAGATTAATTAAACGCGGTTTTAACGTCGACCTGATGGTGAGCAGCCCGGCAAAAAGAGCCAAATCTACCGCTAAATATTTTGCAGAAGCCTACAATATAGACCACATTCAGTTCGAAGAATCTATTTACGAGGCGAACACCACAGCTTTACTTCAGGTAGTTAATCGTTTGAATAATGGCGCGGATCATATCGTGATGTTTGGTCATAATCCTGGTTTTACAGATTTTGCGAACGAGTTATGCGATGCCGATATTTATAACATTCCAACTGCAGGTATGGTATTAATTTCTTTTCCTTTTGACTCATGGCAAATGGTAAGTAAAGGAACCGGAAAACTGGTGTTTTTTGATTACCCGAAAAATAGTGATGAGGTTTAAGGCACTTATCACAAATATTCCTCATTTAAAACGAGGATCAGCGAGATCCGCATTCGCTATGCGGTTGGTAGCATTAAGGCAATAAAATTGCCATTCTCTTCCTTCATCGTTACAAACGAGGACGATAGACAAGCTGGCCAGGTTTCTCAGACGAGCAAAACACCTGGTTTAATAAACCCGGTAGTAGCGGCAGCTCCTGATCCTTCATCAGGACTATAGCGGATAACGGGGCTGAACAAGCCAAGAACTATGAACGAACATTTCCAAAAAATAAACTAAAAGATCCCAATTTAGATAAGAATAACACGAATCAAATAATTTTACTAACTTTGAAGATATAAAACGAAAGTCCGGCAATAGACATTTCGGTGAATTCATAACCTAAACTCCTCTGGTTATTTCATAATTCGTATCGCCGGAAAATTTACCCATTAATTTATCTGTACATGAATTTTGACTATAATACTACGCGTAGCCATTTAATTTTATCTGAATATGGCCGCAACGTACAAAACATGGTGAAGTATATCTGCGAATTGCCCACCATAGAAGAACGTAATAAATATGCCCAGGCAGTGATCGACCTGATGGGGTTCTTGCAACCACATCTGCGTGATGTTGCCGATTTTAAACATAAGCTTTGGGATCACCTGCACATTATCTCTGGTTACCAGATAGATGTAGATAGCCCATATCCAAAGCCATTAATCGAAAATGCCTATATTAAACCAGCTCCTCTGGCCTATCCTCAACAAAGAATTACCTACAAACATTATGGTAAAACGGTTGAGAATCTAATCGAAAAAGCCATGCGCGAGGAAAATCCAGAAATTAAGAAGGCAATGGTTCAAAGCATTGCAAATTTTATGAAAATGGCTTATGTTACCTGGAATAAGGATAACGTGAGTGATGATACCATTATTAAAGATCTAAAATATCTTTCTGGCGGACTGTTATCATTAGATGAAGGCGTTAATTTGGCAAAAGTGGAGTTTAGAGCGCAAAATCCACGTCAAAATAATAATAACAATAACCGGGGAAGAAACAACAATAATAACAATAACGGTAAAAACCGCCAGAACAACAATAACAATAATAACCGTCAACGCAACAACAATAAACCCAAATATTAAGAAACGGTAAAAGTGAGAAGGTGAAAAGGCGGAAGGTTAAATGTCTACCTGACCTTAATACTTACTACTTGATACTAATTACTACAAAATATATGAACGCATTTGAGATAACCGGCGGAATTAAATTAAAAGGCGAAATCACTCCACAAGGTGCCAAAAACGAAGCTTTACAGATTTTATCTGCAGTATTGCTGACCGAACAAAAAGTAACCATCAGCAATATTCCTGATATTAAAGACGTAAACAAACTGATTGAATTACTTGGCGATTTGGGCGTTATTGTTGAACGCATTAATAAAGATACCTATTCCTTTGAGGCTAAAAATATCGATTTAAATTTCTTTGAATCTGATACTTTTAAAGCCAAAGGCGGTGGCTTACGTGGTTCGATCATGATTGTAGGACCATTATTGGCTCGTTTTGGCAAGGCTGCTATCCCCAAACCAGGCGGCGATAAGATCGGTCGCAGAAGGTTGGACACCCACTTTATCGGTTTCGAAAAACTGGGCGCAAAATTTGTTTACGATAGCAAAAAGGCTTTCTTTAATGTAGATGCCACCAATTTACAAGGTGCCTACATTCTGTTAGATGAAGCATCGGTAACCGGAACGGCAAACATTGTTATGGCGGCAGTTCTGGCTAAAGGTACCACTACCATTTACAATGCAGCCTGCGAACCGTATTTACAACAGCTTTGCAAAATGCTAAACCGCATGGGTGCAAAAATTTCGGGCATTGGTTCTAATTTACTAACCATTGAAGGTGTAAAGGTTTTAGGTGGAACCGAGCATAGAATGCTGCCCGATATGATCGAAATTGGTTCTTTTATTGGTATGGCAGCGATGACAGAATCGGAAATTACCATTAAAGATGTTTGTTACGATGAACTTGGCGTGATACCAGAGGTTTTCAAAAAACTGGGTATTAAATTAGAGCGCCGTGGTGATGATATTTACATACCATCTCAAAAACATTACGAAATTGACACTTTTATTGATGGCTCTATCTTAACCATCGCCGATTCTCCATGGCCGGGTTTTACCCCTGATTTATTGAGTATTGTGTTGGTTGTAGCTACGCAGGCAAAAGGGAACGTGCTGATTCATCAGAAAATGTTTGAAAGCCGCTTATTCTTCGTGGATAAACTGATTGATATGGGCGCACAGATTATCCTTTGCGATCCGCACCGTGCTACGGTTAATGGTATCGATAAAAAATACAAACTCCGTGGGATCAGCATGACTTCTCCGGACATCAGAGCAGGAGTTTCCTTGCTGATTGCAGCTTTATCTGCAGAGGGTAAATCGACCATTTATAACATCGAACAGATTGAGCGGGGTTACCAGGATATCGACACCCGTTTGCGTGCTTTAGGCGCTCAGATTAAACGAGTAAATGCCGATGCGCCGAGCCATTAAGCTTAAAGCAGAAAGACTAAAGCTTAAAGCCAAAATAGCATATACTAAAACGTCCGGGTAATAATTATCCGGACGTTTTTTATGGTTACCTTATAATTAGAATCGTCATGCTGAATTTATTTCAGCATCTATTATTCTTAACATTAAGACCCTGAAATTAATTACCTTCGGTGAGCTCGCTAAGGCTCGGTTCAGGGTGACCGCCACTTGATCAAAAAGCCGATATAAGCTATCAAGAAGAAATATTATATCGAACTTTAGCTTATAAAGATCCTGAAACAAGTTCAGGATGACGATCGTAGGAACTGCCTTGCTCATCGTTACCCACTGAAAGAGTTAAAAACGTAGCGTCATCTCGACTGAAGCGCAGTCCCGAACGTTCGGGAGAGAGATCTATTCTCGAGACAGATTTCTCGACTGCGTTACACTCCGCTCGAAATGACGGTAAATTAAAGAGTTAAGTACCGAAACTTTCTATCTTACATCATCCATCCTATATTTTCCATCTTACATCCCCTTATCCTGATATCGCATTAATAATATCATACTGGGTGATAATTTCGATCTTTCCAGATTCATCTTCCACCAGAACTGCTGAATTTTCTTTATTGATCAGTGAAGAAATTTTATCAATAGAAGTATTCAGGTCTACAAAAGGAAAAGTAGCGGTCATAATTTCTGAAATCGGCGCCGATTTCAATCCCGGATTTTCCAACAAGGCACTTAAAATATCACTTTCAGCAACTTTACCTACAATCATTCCCTGTTGGGTTACCGGAATTTGAGATATATTCATTGATTTAATGGTATTTATGGCTTCAAGCACAGATTTTTGTGCATCAAGGGTTACAATCTCTGTACTTTCTTTTTTAGACAAAATTGATTTTGCCGTTAGTTTTTCGTCCTGTAAAAATCCGCGTTCACGCAACCAGTCTTCATTATACATTTTACCCATGTAACGGCTACCGTGGTCATGGAAAATAACCACCACTACATCTTCCGGCTTTAGTTGATCTTTTAACTGGATTAAGCCCCCAATTGCAGCGCCGGCAGAGTTACCTACAAAAATTCCTTCTTTGCGTGCAATATCACGGGTCATTAACGCAGCATCTTTATCTGTAACCTTTTCAAACAGGTCAATCACGTCAAAATTTACATTTGCAGGAAGGAAATCTTCGCCAATGCCTTCAGTGATGTAGGGATAGATTTCATCCTTGTCAAAAATACCCGTTTCCTTATACTTTTTAAAAACTGAGCCATAGGTATCAATTCCCCAGATTTTAATATTCGGATTCTTTTCTTTCAGATATTTCCCTGTTCCGGAAATGGTTCCACCTGTACCTACGCCAACCACCAGGTGCGTAATTTTACCTTCTGTCTGTTCCCATATTTCGGGACCAGTCTGTTCATAATGAGCCTGTGAATTGGCTAAATTATCATACTGATTAGGTTTCCAGGAATTTGGAACCTCGCGTTCCAAACGTGAGGAAACAGAATAATATGAACGGGGATCTTCAGGATCAACATTTGTAGGACAAACAATTACCTCGGCACCAAAGGCACGTAAGGCATCTACTTTTTCTTTCGATTGTTTATCTGTTGTGGTAAAGATACATTTATAACCTTTAATAATGGCCGCCATGGCAAGGCCCATCCCGGTATTTCCTGATGTACCTTCTATAATAGTTCCGCCTGGTTTTAACTTCCCGCTTTTCTCGGCATCTTCAATCATTTTAACCGCCATACGGTCTTTAATCGAATTGCCCGGATTAGTCGTTTCGATTTTTGCCAGAATTGTTCCCGGAACTCCCTTTGTTATCGTGTTTAATTTAACCAGAGGTGTATTACCGATGGTTTCTAGAATATTATTGTACCACATGTCACAAAATTAAGAAAAGGCATCAAGTATTTTATAAACTATATTTTATTCAAAACATAATTTTTAAAATTTAATTTTAAAGGAATTTAATTTCATAATCTATAATTATTATAGACATTATAGATTGATTATTGGGTAAAATGCGATTTAATTGTTCGTCCCAGCTTCTAAAAGGAGGTTATTTCTAAATTAAAAATTAGGTCTCAACATTCAACTTTTAACAAATAATAGGTTTTACCGCGAGGATATCGTTTTATGCCAGTTTATAAATTTTCCCGGGCAAAGAAACAATAATGCCCTGCATCTCCAGGGTAAGGATAACAATAGCCAGTTTACTTTGCTGAATATTTAACTGAAGGGAAAGTTCATCTATGGAAAGTTGACCATTTTGTAAAGCATCTACAACCCCCTGCTCATTAGCGGTAAGACTTAATTGCAGGGTAGTTTGCTTGACATGCTGTTTGGCCTTCAATTCTTCATCCCAGCCAAGGTAATAGATCAGGTCGTTGGCATTATTAATTAATCCGGCCCTATTGGTCTTAATTAGAAAATTACATCCTTCCGAAAACACATCGTTCGTTCTACCTGGAAAAGCATATACATCTTTATTATAAGAATTTGCTATTTCTGCAGTAATTAATGCACCTCCTTTAATGGATGCTTCAACTACAACCGTAGCATCTGCAATACCCGCAATAATACGGTTTCTTTGCGGAAAATTAGGACGGTCGGGATTGGTTAGGATTGGAAATTCGGTGAGCAGACCTCCATTCAGAACCATCTTTTGAGCCACCGCTTTATGGATTTTTGGATACATCCGATCTAAGCCATGGCCAAGTACGCCAACGGTTGGGATATGATGGGCCAGACATTCTTTGTGCGTGGTTACATCAATACCGTATGCCAGTCCGCTCACGATTAAAACATTGTATGGCGATAAAACTTCGCATAGTTCTTTGCATAGGTTTTTACCATAATTTGTTGCATTACGGGTTCCAACAACGCTGATGATCCGTTGCTGGTTGAAATCAACTGTACCTTTGGCATAAAGCAGTATGGGTGAATCGATGCAATTCTTTAGCCTTTTAGGATATTTTTCGTCAGAAAAAAACAATACTTCTATTCCATGCTTTTCAACAAAATCCAATTCTTGCCTGGCCCTCGTCAGCGCATCGCTACCACGAATGGCTTCAATTGTTTTTTCTCCAATGCCCGGAATCTGCAGAAGCTGCTTTTTACTTGCAGAAAATACATTTTCGGCGTTTCCACAGTAAGCCAGCAGGTTTTTTGCCGTTACCGGGCCAATAGACTTAATAAAAGTTAAGGCAATTTTATGTAGCGTGCTCATCATCTAATAAGGTTAAATAAATTCGGGATGATTTTATTTCCTTAAAGCAAGCTTAAAAATCTATATCTATTAAACTTTTTAATGGAATATGAATATTGTTTTTGAGCTGTATGTATTTTTCTGTGACTGCCCAAACGGTAGTATCAACACGTTTTGGTCCAATAGTCGTATTAAAAGTGATAACGGCTTTTGATTTAAATTCATTACCCAATCTTTGCGCTTCAGCAAGCTTGGTTTTCAGTTCCTGGGAATGATCTTCTTTTGCATTGATGATATTTAAATAACTAATGTGTTCCTTTTCTACAATTTCTATCGGCATGGATCTCTTTAACGATTAATGTTAAACAAGCTTATTAATTTTTTTAAAAAAATGCAATACTTATTTGATCAGATATTGTAATAAATATATAAAAATGGCCAGATTTGGAATACAAAACCGGCCATTTTGGTACAAAATATTATCAATTATTTAAACCTCAGTTTTCTGGTTTCGACCATTCCTTTAAACTCATGATCGAGTTTTTCGTTCGCTGCATCTATTTGTTGTCTACCTACACCCGAAGTACTGCTAATTACATTATCTTTAGCCAGTGCAGAGAAGTTATTGTTGGCAGAATAATACAAAGCCTGCGCGAGCATTTTTTCTGATGGGTCACCGAAATCTTTGGTCAGGTCATCTGCAACATCTTTATCAACGTTCATTCCCATAAAATAATCGCCCTGATTTAACTGGTTTTTGGTTTGAAACTGCGGAATATATAAATCGTTTTTATCAATTCGAATGGAAAAGAAACCTACAGGTTTGCCATAAGTGGTTTTACCGATTAATTTAACATCCACTACTGGCTTTAAGTTATTGATTAATAACTCACTGGCAGAAGCCGTGCCACTGGTAACCAGAAAATAAACGCGCGTTAACCCGTTTAAAGCTCCGCGCTTGGCGAAAATTTCCTGGTTGCCGGCTGCAGCCGTCGGTTTATAAGAATAATCAAAATAAGAATACATCCGCGTTACACCATCATTACCTTTGGCATAGAACTTCTGGTTTTGAAGAATAGTGGCCTGATTGTCCTGCATGGTTTGTGTCCAGTAAGTAGTATACATCACTTTACCGTTTTGCGCTGGCGGCGCAATTAAGTTGGTAAACAATTCGGAAGTAGCCACAGAACCTCCGCCATTGTACCTCAAATCAACTACCAATTCGGTAATACCATCTGTAGTAAATTTCGAAAAAGCAGCGTCCAAAGCAGCAGCAGCATTGGTGGTAAAACTATTAAATACAATATAGCCCACTTTTTTTGCACCTATAGTATAGGTATTGGTAAATAAAACAGGATTGATATTATAACTGGCGCGGTTGATAACAATATCCTGTGTGCCACCACCTGGTTTAACAAAGGTTAATGAAATTGAAGGATTGTCGCCAAATATAGAAGCATTCAGATTGGCAATATCAGTACTGCTTGATCTGGAAGTTCCGCCTCCATTAACCTTAACTAACTGATAACCACGTTTTAAACCTTTTAAATCGGCAGGAGAGCCTGGATATACATATTTAACCCGCAAAAGGTCAGTTGCGTCGAAATTTGCAGAAAAGCCATAATCACCCCCCACCCCACCAAGCTGACTGGCTACAGATCCATCATCAATAAATGAATATTTATCTTTTCCGCCGGTGCTTGGCAAAGCCTTAATTGCTGCAATAATTGCATTGTTTGAGCTATATTGCCTTGGATTAAAGGTATCGTAATTAGGCATGCCAACATTCCAGAAATAGGTTTGTTTAGCATATAAAAAAATCGAATCTCTGGTTAGTAGTGATCTATCGCTTGTTGGTGTCTGCAAAAGATTTGATTCCCCATTAATATTGCTATCAGGGTTATTATTCGCTTTTTTACAGGATGCTGTAAACCCAAGCAAAATAATCAAAGCACAGAAAAAGGTGTTCTGTGAAATAAACTTTCTAAGCATATTATTTGTAAATTTCTAATGATACAATATACTGCAAATTAATTGATTTGGATTGTTGCTCATCAAATTTATTTGCACCAACAACTAACGCCTGGCTGGCTAATAAATTGTTGTCGCTTAATATGTTCTGAAAAATTTCCGCTTTTGGCTGCCCCAGTTCCTCAACAAAGTACACGGTAAGATATTGCTCTAGTCCATTCCATTCGGTCTGCTTAATTTTATTAAGCTGTTGCTCAGGATTGCCAGTTGTTACAATTACAATTTTTTTACGGTCTACCACCAGCGCCTGCATAAATTCTAGCATATTTTTATAAAGCAAAAGCTTTAAGGGCAAACGGGCATTCTGATGCAGGAGGTTGAAGTTATATTCATATTTGGTATCAATGCCAAACTGGTTAGCTGTTTTCTGAAAAAGATTTTCAGTACCAATGTTTTCGTATTCGTTACGCATAAACTCCAGAATGGGCTGTGCGTTTTTTTGCTCGGTATACTCTATAAATTGTGAAAAAAGATAATAAACCTGTAGCAAATAATCTTTCTCCGGAAATAACACATCATCGAGCTCAAAAATTACCAGCTGCTTATCTTTAATGTATTCGCTTGCATCCATATTAAATAGTAAAAAGTTTCAGTTCATCATCAGCAACATTGTAGCCGAACACCCCGTTTAATTTTTCATCAGTGCTGACAAAAATTTCCTTTCCGCTCGCAAATATGCATTCTCCCTTTACAAAGACCGCAAAATTTTGAAAAGTAGTTTGTTCGTTAGCTATATAACCAGCTATTAAACTCGCATCAGGCAATAAAACCTGAATGCCATACTCACCAAAAAGTACAGCCGACTTAGCAACCGGCTCAACCTCAAATTGATGTAGCGGAATAATACTATCAATCCCCTCAGTAATGCAAAAATTTAATAAAATATGCGCTATGCTATCTTTATTGAGCAGTCCCAAAGATGAAAACGCATAGTTTTCAGTTACCATACCCGGTACATCACCATAATCGGCCAATAAAACAAAATGGGTAGGAAAGGCTTTCATCAGCTTTAAAGCTTTTGAATGATTGCCGCCTGTAATAAGTATTTTCAAAATTTAATGATTGAATGAATAAATTGGTGAATGACTGAGTTAGTGAATAACTGAATGAAAGAATAATTATAATCTTATACGATCAATCCATCCTTCATACTCACCACCCGATCGCTGGTTTTGGCCAGGTGTTCGTTGTGCGTAACGATTACAAACGTTTGATGGAAATTATCACGCAAACTCACAAACAATTGGTGCAATCCTGCTGCATTTTCCGAGTCTAAATTTCCCGAGGGCTCATCAGCCAATATAATTGAGGGACTATTGATCAATGCCCGTGCTATGGACACGCGTTGTTGTTCACCGCCAGACAACTGATTGGGCTTATGGTGCGCCCTATCCTTAAGTCCGAACAGATCTAAAAGTTCAAAAGCCCTATTTTCAGCCTGCTTTTTGCTCGTTTTAGCGATAAACGCTGGAATACAGATATTTTCAATGGCACTAAACTCTGGCAACAAATGGTGGAATTGAAATACAAAACCTATATTCTGATTTCGGAAATTACTCAACAAATCGCCATTCAGTTTATTTATAACCGTACCTTTTAATTCTACAGATCCCTCGTCAGGCCTATCCAATGTACCGAGAATATGTAACAAAGTACTTTTCCCGGCACCAGATGGCCCAATTATACTTACAATCTCTCCTTTTTGCACTTCAAAATTTACTCCCTTTAAAATGTGCAGATTTCCGTACGATTTTCTAATTCCAGTGGCTTTTAGCATGGTTCAAATTTAATAAAAAAGCGGAAAGACCAAAGCAGAAAGACTAATGACTAAAGCAGAAAGAGGAAAGACTAAAGCGGAAAGACCAAAGCAGAAAGCAGAAAGGCCAAAGCACAAAAGAAAAAAACTAAAGTGGGATAATTACGGCCAAGGCACAAAGCTGAAGGCATAGCAAAAATCAGAAACCAATCCTAACAGTTAAAAATTTAAATCTGTGTAATCCATTTATCTGTGCAATCCCCCCGAAGGAAAAAAAAGATTTGCAAATCTCAATTTTCTATATAACTTTGAAAAACAAAGCACTTTTAAAAATGAAAAGCCCGGAAGAACAACTAAGTACCTTAAAAGATATCAGAAATATGATGGACAGGTCATCAAGATTTATTTCTTTGAGTGGTCTATCAGGTGTTTTCGCAGGTGCGATAGCGTTAATTGGTGCTTATTTTGCAAATGATGAAATCAACAAATTCATTAATAAAAGAGGTTATGGTTATGGCGTGGATGGGGAAATGGATCTCGAATTTAACCTGATCAAACTAGGGCTCTTTGTTTTGATAATTGCTTTGGCTGGCGGTGTTTTATTTACCTACAGAAAAAGTCAGAAAAACAATCTCCCAATCTGGGATAAAACCTCTAAATCACTTTTAATCAACTTATTTATTCCTTTGTTTACCGGAGGATTATTTATCATAGCTTTATTAATTAACCACCCAAATACCTATAGCATTATCGCGCCGAGCTGCCTCATTTTTTATGGTTTAGCCTTGATTAACGCCAGTAAGTTTACCTACAGTGATATCCGTTATTTAGGCTTTTGCGAGGTGATATTAGGATTGATCTGTATGTTTTATGTTGGTTATGGATTAATTTTCTGGGCTTTGGGCTTCGGCATACTACACATTGTTTATGGTCTTTTAATGTATTTTAAATATGAGCGAGGTCAGTAACGATGAAAAACCCGATAGCAGATTTAAATAAAATATTCGATAGCCGGATCAGGCTGGGCGTTATGTCTATGCTGGTGGTAAACAATGAAATTGGCTTTAACGACTTAAAACAAATGCTCGAATTGACAGATGGCAATTTAGCTTCACACCTGAACACATTAGAACAGGCTGAATTTATCAAGGTACACAAAGGTTTTATTGGGCGTAAAACGAGTACTACCTACTCCATCACCGAATTGGGCAGGCAAGCTTTTAAGGCGCATTTAGATGCGCTCGAAAAAATGATCAGGAAGCTGTAAGCTATTTTTTTCGAACTTTAACTTTGAATTTCAAAGCACTTTTAAAACATTAAAATGAAAGAAATACCTGAACCTCAAATGAATTACTTAGGCAAAAAAATAGCTTACTATTCTGCGCTTGTTGGAACATTGATATTTGTAATCTATTTAATATCAAACTCTCTTTTTTTAATGATAGCGGGGGCTGTTTTTACAATTGGAGCTGCGATTTTAAACGTCTTCGTGCGAGCGATAATTTTAGTAGAGCTTATTTTCAATAAGTCTTATTGGAGAAACTCCATAGTTACGGTCATCTGCACGCTATTAAATATTCCTTTAGTACTCCTGTACATTTTCATCCTAAGCCATTTCAATTTATAAACCTTAAACAAAATGAAAACAAAATCCAACTTATTACTCCTCTCTACCCTACTGGGCGGCCTGCTGTTTACTTTTCTTTTTTGGAAAGAAAGACTTGCGCTCAATCTGCTTATTTACAGTATATATCTGCTGGCAATCACTTTTATTAATCCGGATGTGATTAAAAGCACCAAACTAAAAATTTACGGCTTGGCACACCTGCTGGCAGCGATATTAGTGGTTATTAACAATTCTGATTTATCATTGGTGACTTATTACATCAGTTTATTGCTATTTATTGGCTTTGGTCATCAACAACAAATCAGGACCATTTTTACTGCTTTTTTAGCGGCCATTCTTCAGATGGTCACCGTGCCATTTAATGCCATAAAACAACTAAGCCAAATCAGTATGGGCAATGTGAGCCTTAAACCCTTTTTCACGCTGATTAAATATATCTTCGTACCAGTTATCATTGTAATCCTATTTTCATGCCTTTATGCAGCTGCAAATCATGTTTTTGCACATTATGCAGAAACCATCTTAACTCACATTGGCGACTTTTTAGATCAATTACTACACTTCTTTTTTAAAGACCTGAGTTTTGAACGCATTATGCATTTATGTTTTGGATTGGTTTTAACAGGAGGTTTACTACTTGCTTTCTTTGATAAAAGCCTTGAAAAAGCAGAGCTGAAATGTAAAGAACAATTGCACCGGATCAGAAGAAGCCTGGGACAGAAAACAATATGGTATAATATCGCAAAAACATTTACAGGCAACCTGTTAACACGGAAAATGGCATTAAAAACAGAGTATATCGTTGGTGTCATTTCATTCGCTGCGCTTAACCTGCTCTTGCTAATGCTAAACACCATTGACATTACCACACTTTGGTTTGGCTACGAACCTACGGGCAATTTCTCAGGTGAACTGCACCAGGGCACAAATTCATTGATCTTTAGCATTGTAATGGCTATGGCAGTAATCTTATACTATTTCAGGGGAAATTTAAATTTTTACCCAAAAAGTAAAACGTTGAGGGCATTGGCCTATGCCTGGATGGTTCAGAATTTTATCCTGATCATATCCGTATTCATCCGTGATGGTTACTATATCGAATTTCATGGTTTAACCCATAAAAGAATCGGTGTTTTAGTATTCGCCACCCTTTGCATTATTGGTTTGGCAACGGTTTATTGCAAAGTAGCTAAACATAAAACCATATTCTATCTCTTCAAAGTAAACGGAAATGTATGGTTTGTCCTGCTGTTGGCCTTTACCTTTATCAATTGGGATGTTCTAATCGTTAAATACAACCTCAATCACGTCGACACCGTTTCTATCGATCCTTACTACCTCACTTCTTTATCAGAAAAGACCTTGCCTATTTTAGATAAAAACCGGTCAAAAATACATCCCTCAAACAATAACGATTCGGAAATTGCCAAAGTAGACCAGCCAGAAGAAGCTTTAATGAGAAAACTGGATCAACGGATCGGTTATTTTAAAGAGCGTTATCATCAGGAAAGCTGGTTATCATGGAATTTGCAGGATTGGAATACAGCGAAATATTTTGATCTAAATAAAAAATAAGATGAATAGATTGGACAAAAGTGTTGTAATGATATTAGCACTCTTCGCATTAGCATGGTTTGCACTGAACGTGGCTATCAATAAAATTTTTGATTTAACAATTAATGAAACACATACCAGCTAACTGTATCAATATGTGAACGGATAGCTCAACTTACTGGATTAAAGATTTTTTAGCCCAGTTACTAACAAGCCCATTATTTTAAAAATCCTGTATAATTAACCGCTCCACGTCTCCAACCTAAGTTGGAAATTTTTACCCTGATGCGAACGCATCGGGGGAATTAAAAATTAATTAATCGTATATTAAACCTTAGAAATTATGAAAAATCTACAGTCAGCATTTAAGTCACCATCAACACGTATCGCCATTATATTTGGCGTTGTAATATTAATTTTAAGCATTCCGCTGATCGCCATGCAATTTACAACTGAAGTAAAGTGGGATTTATCCGATTTTCTGGTAGCCGGCGCCTTATTATTCAGCACGGGATTGGCCCTGGAGCTTGTCATCAGAAACTTGAAAAGTGGCACGTTAAGAACAATAGTCCTCATTGTCATATTGATAGCCTTATTCCTCGTCTGGGCAGAATTGGCCGTTGGGATCTTCGGAACGCGGTTTGCAGGAAGTTAACCGATGCCATTAACGTTTCGTTCGGGCAGATTTAAGATGGTTAATGCAGAGGATATATTTTGTTGCGTTTGGTATTAACAAACATTGTTTTTAAGCCTGATTGCAGCGGTAAGCCCGGAACGTAGTGAGGACTTATAGCGGAAAGCAGGGCTACCGGCCGCCATCAGAAACTGCCCCATCACTTTCAAATAAAGAATATCTGCCAAATCAGCCGGATACCATAAACCAGCGTACATGACAAACACCAATTTCCCGTTTAACATAAAACGTTCATTTTCTTAAAAAATCGGCAAATTCTATTTGTTTAAAGGCTGTGAAATTGTAGCTTTGGGCAAATTTTGTAGCAAATGAACCCGATGCTGTTAAAGTAACCATCTTTATAGTAAAAGGCTCCATCTGACAGATAAAGACAAAAATATAAACAGATGAATATTCACGAATACCAGGGTAAACAAATATTAAAAAGTTTCGGTGTTAACGTTCAAGAAGGAATAGTTGCCGATACTCCTGAACAAGCTGTTGAGGCCGCTAAGCAACTGAAAACCGATTACAACTCTGATTGGGTTGTAATTAAAGCGCAAATCCACGCTGGTGGCCGCGGTAAAGGTGGTGGTGTTAAATTGGCCAAAAACCTTGAAGAAGTTAAACAACGTGCTACCGATATCATCGGCATGCAATTGGTAACTCCTCAAACCGGACCAGAAGGTAAAAAAGTGAACAAAGTTTTAGTGGCGCAGGATGTTTATTATCCAGGTGCTTCTGAAACAAAAGAATTCTATATCTCTGTATTGTTAGATCGTGCGAAAGGCCGTAATATCATCATGTACAGTACCGAAGGCGGTATGGATATTGAAGAAGTTGCCGAGCACACGCCACATTTAATCTTCAAAGAAGAAATCGATCCTAAAGTTGGCTTACAAGGTTTCCAGGCACGTAAAATTGCCTTTAACTTAGGTGTTAGCGGTAATGCTTTTAAAGAAATGGTAAAATTCGTTACTGCTTTATACAAAGCTTACGAAGCAACGGATTCTTCCATGTTCGAAATCAACCCGGTATTAAAAACTTCTGATGATAAAGTAATCGCGGTAGATGCCAAAGTGAATCTGGATGAGAACGGTTTATTCCGTCACCCTGATTATGCTGCGATGCGTGATGTTACAGAAGAAGATCCAATGGAAGTTGAAGCCAGTGCGAGCAACCTGAACTTCGTTAACCTTGATGGTAACGTAGGCTGTATGGTGAACGGTGCAGGTTTGGCAATGGCTACCATGGATATTATCAAATTGGCGGGTGGTGAGCCAGCTAACTTCCTTGACGTAGGCGGAACTGCAAATGCACAAACAGTTAAAGCGGCTTTTAATATTATTTTGAAAGATCCTAACGTTAAAGCGATCCTGATCAACATTTTTGGTGGTATTGTACGTTGCGACCGTGTTGCTCAGGGTGTTATCGATGCATACAAAGAAATTGGAAATATCCCTGTGCCAATTATCTGCCGTTTACAAGGTACAAATGCCGAAGAAGCTAAAAAATTAATTGATGAGTCTGGCTTACAGGTTTATTCAGCGATTGCTTTAAAAGAAGCAGCCGATTTAGTAACCAAAGTTTTGGCTGAAAAAGCATAAGCTAAAGTTGAAAGACTAAAGCTTAAAGCAATACATATTTAAAACCTTTCAGTGCAAACTGGAAGGTTTTTTTATTCCCCGCTATCAGAGGTGCGTCCGCAGGAAGGGGTATCGTATGCTAATAATCTACTTTAGTTTCGGTTCATGGTGAAACGAAACTCGACTCAGTCAATTTCATTTCAATTGACCAAGTCGCCTTAGTTGGTCAATATTTTTTTTGGAAAGCAAGGTCCTGTACATTTCGGCTCCGAAAACCCTGCTATCCCTCCAAGTCCTCGGTGCACTCCGGGCTTTCCGTCCTATCAGGTTTACGTAACCAGGGCAGCTGATTCTTTGTAACACCAAACCTTACAGGTTTTAAAAACCTATAAGGTTTATTCAGCACGGAATTCAAGAATATCACCAGGCTGACAATCTAAAACTGCACAAATGGCTTCCAAAGTCTCCAGGCGGATGGCCTTTGCCTTGCCTGTTTTCAAAATAGATAAGTTAGACATCGTTATCCCCACCCGCTCGCTTAACTCGGTAAGCGACATTTTGCGACGGGCGAGCATCACATCTAAATTTATAATAATAGGCATTTGAGTAAATAAAATTAAAATGTTTTCATTTAACCTAAATGGTTAAATCATTTTCCTGTTTAAGGCTCCTGGAATACGAAAGCAACTCGTAAATTACGCTAAGTATAGCGATGAGCGAAATTACGCCCAAATTGATATTTTCAGCTATTATAGGCTGATATTTAAATGCCTTACCAGTCAAATCCTCAACATACCCTTTCATGGCCCAAAAAGAAACAAATTTTAGGCTAAAAAATAAAATAATG
The DNA here is from genome assembly GCF_007833675.1 of Pedobacter suwonensis. Taxonomy (NCBI): domain Bacteria; kingdom Pseudomonadati; phylum Bacteroidota; class Sphingobacteriia; order Sphingobacteriales; family Sphingobacteriaceae; genus Pedobacter; species Pedobacter suwonensis. The sequence continues at coordinate 1,215,742 of NZ_CP031708.1, forward strand.
CCCGCACCTACCCATTGCCACAATTTAACTTCGGTTAAGTTTTCGAGCCATTCTGGGCGTTTGTAAGCAATAAAAAGTATTATACTTCCCAGGATGAGATAAAAAGCGGCATGAGAACCAAGGCCATCAATCCCCGCGCCCGATAAAATAATAGCCTGCTTTAACGTTGGTTTAAACGCATATGAACCGATATGGCTATTGGTAAACCTGGCCTTCCCAATAGTTTTTACTTCCTGCACTACGTTATTTTCAACTAAGTTAATCGAAAGCGTTCCTGCATGATAATGATCCACAGCATCAATTAAATGATTGGCTATCGACGTGAGTGCGATAAAAATCAAACAAAATCCGGAGTACCTAAAAATCTTTATAAGCTTGTTCATAAAATGTGTAAAATGGTCAGTTTTTTGCCTTCTGTATAATGTTTACCTCACTGAAATAAAATCATGTTGACTTTAGTCAGTAAAGAATACCTTTTTTGTATTTCTCTGTTTCGTTAGTAGAAACAGAAAGGTCATATTTATTTAAAATTTACTGTACAAGAATAAAATAAAATTATTACTAATCAAAATATTTTTATTGATTTACAATAAATAATTATTAAAAAACAATTATACACACATCAGAACGCCAAAATACACCAAAAACTTTATTGGAATGATTTTTGTTGTAAGTAAAAGTAGAAAAAACGTGTGCAAACGGTAACATTTTCAGCATTTTATCCTTTCAAATTGCAATACAATTTCGTAACTTTGCACACTTCAATAATTAAAAGAGCACACAAAACGTATAAATGAGACAACTCAAGATAACGCAATCCATTACCAACCGTGAAAGTCAGTCGTTAGACAAATACCTGCACGAAATTGGTAAAGTAGATTTAATAACGGCAGAAGAGGAAGTAATTTTAGCAAGGAAGATTCGTGAGGGCGATCAGGCTGCATTAGAGCGGTTAACCAAAACCAACTTGCGTTTCGTTGTGTCTGTTGCAAAACAATATCAAAACCAGGGTTTAACTTTAGGCGATTTAATTAATGAGGGCAATTTAGGCTTAATTAAAGCGGCAAAACGTTTTGATGAGACTAAAGGTTTCAAATTTATTTCTTATGCGGTTTGGTGGATCCGTCAATCTATTTTGCAGGCTATTGCTGAGCAAAGCCGTATTGTACGTTTGCCTTTAAATCAGGTAGGTTCGTTAAGTAAAATCAGCAAAGCTTTTTCTAAGCTCGAGCAAGAATATGAACGTGAGCCTTCTCCGGAAGAATTGGCAGATATTTTAGAAACTACGGTTGATAAAATCTCAGATACTTTAAGCAATTCAGGCCGTCACGTATCTATGGATGCCCCGTTTGTTCAAGGTGAAGAAAATACATTATTGGATGTATTGGAAAACCATGAACCAAATACAGATAGCTCATTGATCAACGAATCTTTATCGGAAGAAATTAAACGTTCTTTATCTACTTTAACCGAAAGGGAAAGAGAAATTATCGTTTTATTCTTCGGTTTGGGTTCTAACCACCCACTTTCGTTAGAGGAAATTGGCGAGAAATTTAATTTAACACGTGAGCGTGTTCGCCAGATTAAAGATAAAGCGCTACAACGCTTACGTCATACTTCAAGAAGCAAAATCTTAAAATCTTATTTAGGATAGTAGTTTAGATTCAAAGAAATATTAAAAGACTGGCAAATGCCGGTCTTTTTTTTTATTTAACAGGCTTGTCAACCAATAATAGGAAAGATGCTACGTCCGGCAAATCTTTTCTATTATACGCAACTAAATTTATCGTTATGATTTTATATCTTTAAATCATGTCGATTACTTTGCTCAAAAAATCCATAACTGTATACAAACCCATCTTTTTATGGAATATACTGGTTAGTCTTTTAACTGCGGTATTCTTCATTTTAAATGGTTTCTCGCAACCTGGCATTTATTCTTTCGCCATATTCATCAAACTTATCGGCTGGTCATTTTCTGCAGGTATATACTTTATGTTTTATCAATCCACAGCCTACTTTTTCAAAAATCAGGGCATAGGATTTAGAAAAATCATGCTTAACCTGGTTTTATATGATTTAATTTTTTTTATTGGAATCTTAGTGGTATCATCAATATGCAGGAACTTTCTATCGACAGTGTTAATCAATTTTTTGCAGACCGCGAAGTATTAAGCAGCGTTTACTTAAACTGTAAAATCGGTGAAGTAGTCGGTTTGCTGGGCAGAAACGGATCAGGTAAATCCACTTTGCTACAAATCATTTTTGGGAGCGTAAAAGCAAATTTCAAACACCTTAACATCAATAATAAAGTATATCATAAAGGTTACCAGTCTAAGAATCTTTCGTATTTACCGCAAGATAATTTTATCCCAGACCAGATCAGTGTTTTGCAGGCTGTTGATACTTTTTGCAAAAAGCAAAAAGCTGAATTAAAGCAAATTGACTTTGTGACCAATCATTTGAGTGCAAAATTCTATAATTTATCTGGCGGAGAGCGAAGATTTATGGAATGTTTGTTAATGATATACAGCGATACGGAATATATACTTCTTGATGAGCCATTCTCGCAATTATCTCCATTATGGATAGAAGAATTAAAAAAGCATATCAATAAAGAAAAAGCAAAAAAAGGCTTTATTATTACCGATCATTACTACCAGTCTATCTTGGATATTTCTGACAGGGTGGTATTGCTGCATAACAAATGTAATTATACCATCAATAATGCAGATGATCTGATCACACATGGTTACTTATCCGGATTCACAGCTTAAACTTCGGGATATAGTTCATACTGATCTGATAGTACTCAGAAAGTTCCAATATTCCTATTGAAATTAAAGCCCCTGAAACAAGTTCAGGGTGACAACTTCTTCCTCTTAAAACAACAGGTGTTTAACCGTTAATCCATTATTGATCAACTGCTTTAATGAATCGATGCCAATACGTAAATGGGTTTCCACATACCTTTCGGTTACGGTGCTATCGCTTTCTGCAGTTTTAACGCCTTCAGGAATCATCGGTTGATCAGAAACCAGAAGCAAAGCGCCGGCTGGAATTTTATTCGCAAAGGCTGTGGTAAAAATCGTTGCTGTTTCCATATCCACTGCCATTGCACGCAATGTTTTCAAATACTTTTTAAACTCTTTGTCATGCTCCCAAACCCTGCGGTTGGTGGTATAACAGGTCCCGGTCCAGTAATCCCTGCCATGGTCACGTATTGTTGTAGAAATTGCCTTCTGCAGCGCGAAAGCTGGCAAGGCAGGTACTTCTGCAGGCAGATAATCATTTGAGGTACCTTCTCCCCTAATGGCAGCAATAGGTAAAATTAAATCACCCAACTGGTTTTTCTTTTTCAATCCACCACATTTACCCAGAAAAAGCACTGCTTTAGGTTTAATGGCCGTTAGCAAATCCATCATGGTTGCAGCTAATGGACTTCCCATACCAAAGTTGATAATTGTAATACCATTTGCGGTAACACTTTGCATCGGCTTATCTAAGCCCATAATCGGCGCATTATCATTCCATTCGGAAAACATGCTTACATATTTACTGAAATTGGTTAACAGGATATAATCACCAAATTGATCTAACGGCCTGCCTGTGTAACGTGGCAACCAGTTTTTAACAATCTCCTCTTTTGATTTTAATCCTGATTTAACCGGACTTTCAACTTCTTTTATTTTTTTTGATTTCTCGACAATCTCCTCGTCTTTTTTTACATCTTTTTCTTCATTCATAACAATTAGTTTAGCGCTCTGCGCCATGCGTTAAGCGTATTACAAAAAATCCTCCCGCTTTCGCGAGAGGATTTGAATTTTATGCGGCCTGCAACTTTTTAAAGTCGGCTTTTTCAAATTTTTCTATCGCGTAATCGAGATTGATGTGCAATTCCTTCACGTCAGTCTGTGTTGGCGTATCAAACATCGCGTCCAACATAATCGCTTCGCAGATTGATCTTAAACCTCGTGCACCCAATTTGTATTCCATCGCTTTATCTACAATGAAATCCAAAACTTCATCTTCAAAAACCAACTTCACATCTTCGTAAGCAAAAAGCTTCACATACTGTTTGATGAGTGAATTTTTAGGCGCTGTTAAAATATTTCTTAACGATTCTTTATCCAATGGATTTAAGTGAGAAAGAACTGGTATACGGCCAATTAATTCCGGAATTAATCCAAATGATTTTAAATCCTGAGGTGTAATATACTTATAAAGATTTTTAAGATCTAATACCATCTCATCTTTCTTTACTTTATAACCTACTGCCTGGGTACGTAAACGGTTGGCAATTTTACGCTCAATACCGTCAAATGCGCCACCACAGATAAATAAAATATTATTGGTGTTTACCGGGATCATTTTCTGATCCGGATGCTTACGTCCGCCCTGAGGCGGAACGTTTACCACCGTACCTTCTAAAATTTTCAGTAAGGCCTGTTGCACACCTTCGCCTGATACATCCCGCGTAATAGAAGGATTATCGCTTTTACGCGCTACCTTATCTACCTCATCTATATATACAATACCGCGTTCGGCGGCGGTTACATCGTAGTCTGCTGCCTGAAGCAATCGGGTGAGGATACTCTCAACGTCTTCACCAACATAGCCCGCTTCAGTTAAAACCGTAGCATCACAGATACAAAATGGCACATGCAAAATTTTCGCAATGGTTTTAGCCAGTAAGGTTTTTCCGGTACCTGTTTCGCCCACCAGCATGATATTCGACTTCTCAATCTCGATCTCGTCTTTATCTACCTTTTGATTCAGGCGTTTATAGTGGTTGTAAACTGCAACAGACAATACTTTTTTTGCATCATCCTGACCGATAACATACTGATCAAGATGTTGTTTAATTTCAAGAGGCTTTAGTAAATTAATTACCTCCTGAATATTTTTCGTGCCTTTAGTACCTAATTCCTGTGCAAGCAACTGATTGGCCTGGGTAACGCATTTATCGCAGATAAATGCATCCATACCTTCAATCAACATCAACGTTTCATGCTTGCCAGAATGACAGAATGAGCAACGGGATTCTTTATTTTGTTTCGCCATCTTTTTTTGCGTTTCTCGATAATACTTCATCAACCATACCAAATCCTTTAGCCTCATCAGCTGTCATCCAGTAATCGCGATCTGAAGCTTTCTCTACCCAATCATAGGTCTGGCCAGAGTGCTCTGAAATAATATCGTATAATTCTTTTTTCAATTTCAACATCTCTCTTAAGTTGATCTCCATATCAGATGCCACACCTTGTGCACCGCCTGATGGCTGGTGAATCATTACTCTTGAGTGAGGCAACGCAGCACGTTTACCTTTGGCGCCGGCTACCAATAAAACAGCGCCCATTGATGCGGCCATACCGGTACAGATTGTTGCTACGTCCGGCTGTATATACTGCATGGTGTCGTAAATACCTAAACCGGCATACACCGAGCCGCCTGGAGAGTTAATGTAAATCTGGATGTCCCTATCGGCATCTGTTGATTGTAAAAACAATAACTGCGCCTGAATGATATTTGCATTCTGATCATAAATTGCATCGCCTAAAAAGATAATGCGATCCATCATCAGCCTTGAAAAAACATCCATCTGGGCCACATTCAGCTGGCGTTCTTCAATAATATACGGCGTCATGTTCTGAGGGTTCAGATTAGCCTGTGCAATAAATTTATCTACGTGTAAACCGCCAATTCCCTGATGTTTAACGGCAAATTTTCTGAATTCTTGTGAGTCTATGTTCATGATTATAGTGTTTGGCGTTTTGCGGTGAGCGTTAAGCCCGCCTAAAACGCTAGTTACTTTAATAAATATTTTCTGAAGTTGGTTAATTTCCGTGCCAATTTATCTAATTCTTCAAGATAATCATTCAACTCTATGTCAGAAATATATTTTCTCCGTTCTAAAACTACTAAAATATTTGCATTCTCAAATGTAGAACGATGTGCAATATTCAGATAATGAGCAAATTCCTTATTTGAAACTGATCCAGACCCTTCCGCGATATTATTAGATATGCTAAGAGCAGCCCCATTGAGCTGCTCTGCAAATCTATACCTTTTATCAACTGCCAATCGGTCAGCTATATCCAATAATTTATCGGTCAATACAATTGATAACTGCCAAATTTCGAGCGATTGAAATTTAAATTGTGCCATAATTAAATATAGCAATAGCACAACAATTTACAAAACGCCCCAGGCATTATAATAACGCTTAGCGCTACTCGCCAACCGCTTTTATTTTTTCTCTACCAACGCGACAAACTTATCGTAATCAATATCTTTTTGTTCTAAAGTAACAACAGATTTAATTTGTTCGAAAGTTTTTAATGCTTTTACTTCTTCAAAAACACGGTTTGCATTTTCTTTTTCCTGTAAAAACTGAACAGCATATTGAGCCAATTGATCTTCAGGAAGCGGACTTGGACTATACATTCTGAATTGTGCATCCAATTTAGCTTTAGCTGCCTGAACAACATCCTCATACTTGATTTCAATGCTATTATCCTTGATGATTTTATTTTCGATCAACGTCCATTTCAGATTTTTAGCGAAATCATCATAACCCTCAGCTAATTCCTCATCCGTTAGTTTTTCGTTTGTAGCTTTTAACCAGCGACGTAAGAATTCATCAGGCAATTCAAATGCGTGTTTAGCTAATAATGCTTCATAAATATCATTAGATAATTTACGCTCAGCATCTTGTTTAAACATGCTCTCTACTTCTTCGGTAATTTTTGCCCTGAAACCAGCTTCGTCAGTTACCGTACCTTCACCAAATAATTTATCGAAGAACTCCTGGTTTAAATCAGACTCTTCTAAACGGTTAACGTTTTTAACATGAAGTTTAAAGTCCGCTTTTAGCGCAGCAGCTTCTTCTTCTGAAATGTTTAAAGCTTTTGCAATTACAGCAGCATCTTCGAAAGCTTTTTGGATATCGATGGTTACTTCATTGTCTTTCTTTAAACCAATTAGCGATTTAAGGATATTTTCATCTTTGATTTGATCTAAACGAACACTTCCTGTACTGGTAATACCACCTTCAACAGCGTTACCATCTTCAGCCACCTGGGTCAATTCGGCGTAAAGCACGTCACCATCAGCTGAAACCTCAGGATTGGTCATTTTACCGTAACTACGACGGATATTTTTGATACGGCTTTCTAATGTTTCCTGATCAGCTTTAATCACGTATTCGGTAAACTTATCTTTAGATGAAATATTTACGTCGAAAGCCGGAGCTAAACCTAATTCATAATCAAACTCGAAATCATCAGTATTATCCCATTTGAATTCACGTTCATTGTCCATTTTAGGGAGTGGCTGACCTAAAATTTCCAATTTTTGCTCAGCGATATAGTTAGATAAGGTATCGTTCAACAAGTTGTTTACCTCTTCTACTAAGATACTTTTGCCGTACATTTTTTTAATGTGGGCAGCAGGAACCATTCCTTTACGGAAACCAGGTAATTGTGCTTTTTTAGCTTGATCTTTAATAGCTTTATCTACTTTTCCAGTGTAATCAGCAGGTGCGATCTTGATTTTTACAACAGCATTTAAGTTGCCGGTTTTTTCCTGTGTAATATTCATTTTTTCTGAGATATATTAAGATGTGCTTCAGATCGGGGCATTGAGATATGATAAAACCATATATCGACACAACCGAAACAGTACATCAATTTTTATTAATCAATGTTTTTTAAAAACAAAACCGTTCCGATGTAAACATCGGAACGGCCTTTATCTTGTTGTGCGGAAGAAGGGACTCGAACCCCCACGCCGTGAAGCGCCAGATCCTAAGTCTGGTGCGGCTACCAATTACGCCACTTCCGCAGTTAGGATGTTGTAAGGACTGCAAAGATAGAAACAAGATTGGATAATCAAAAGGTATCACCCATATTTTAGTGCGTATTCTTTAAAATAAATGCTAACTCATTAATTTTTAAGGAGAAAATTTTACGGTCGAATGCATTTCCCACAAGTCCGTGTACTTATTAAACGGCTTTGTCCCCGATTTCAACATCTATTTCAGCAGGCGAAGATACCGGCGAGAGGAATTTAAAAATGAGCGACTACAGAACTTCCTTTAATCTTTAAAACACCAAACGTTCCTCTGAACAAAACCGAAACATATCCCTGACTTATAAAAAATATAAAATTGGTGTCACCGTGAACGGAGTCGATGGGTATCTCTTTTAATCGATTATCATTATAGATAGGTCGTCGACTACATGACCATTAATCACAAAAAAACCGCCCTGGATATCAGAACGGTTTATATATGGTGCGGAAGAAGGGACTCGAACCCCCACGCCGTGAAGCGCCAGATCCTAAGTCTGGTGCGGCTACCAATTACGCCACTTCCGCAGATAGGATGTTTTAAGGACTGCAAAGATAGAAACTTAATTGAATAATCAAACTTTTATTAATTATAAAAATTTGATCCGGAAGATGCGTGATACACAAACCAAGGAAAGCATCAGGCAAACCAGCTTAATACCTTACAATTCCATTTAATTAAAATCTTACCAGCGTTACATCAACCAGTTCCGGACCACCGTCGACAGGATAACCGGCAACCTTTTTTCCTTTAATGGTAACCTTTTTATCTAAATACGAATCCAGGTTTATGGTTCCACTTTTCAAAGCATAAGTTTTATGGTCAGCTTTTAATAAATGCGTACCATATTGAAAAGTAGTGATCCCTAGCTTTTCTATTGTTCCACTTGCGGTAACCGTACTGGTTTTTTCTCCATTTTTAACTGAACTGCAACCAGAAATTGCCGCTACAAATAAGGCTAATACTAATATCTTTTTCATATGATTATGTTTTTACCAATATTGATTATTAAATAACACTTATTATGATAACGATCGAAATTAAAGATATGCTACAAATGATAAAAAATTGCGTCTAACGATCAATAATTTGCTTCTGGAATTCAAAAAAGTATTGAACTGCTTTAACCAATCGGCTTCCATACCAACTGAACATTTCGCCGTCAACCAACATTACTTTGGTATTTGGAATGGCCTCATTTATTTCTTTTATGTGTTTTTCGCTAAAAGGATAAGGTTCTGATGAAAGCAGAATCAGTTCACAGTTCGAAGTTTTCAGTTCCTCAAGCGTTATTTCGGGATAGCGATCCTGATGGATGATGTTCATCATACCATTGCTTAACAAAACATCATCAATAAATGTATTTTTTCCCGCAGCCATATAAGGCTTCCGCCAGATAAGATAGGCCACCTTTTTATCAATTTTATTTTGAAGCGCAAGTGTTTTCAGGTCATTAAATCCCGCTGATATTAAATGGTTAAGGTAACTGGCTTCTGGCTGCCGGTTTACCAGCTCGCCTATTTGCGCTATGGTTTTCATGGCATCATCCAAAGTAAAGATGTCGCTCATCCATACCGGAAAATATTCGGCTAATTCTTCGATATCGGACTGTGTGTTTTCTTCTTTGTTGCCGATAATGAGATCTGGCTCTAAATCCTTAATCAGATCAATATTCAGCTTTTTGGTACCGCCCACCTTGGTACGCTCCGCAAATTTTTCTATCGGATGGATACAGAATTTGGTTAAACCGATAATTTCCGTATCAAGGCCAAGATCGAACAACAACTCCGTTTGAGAGGGCACCACAGAAACAATCCTTTTGGGTGGAAAATTAATGGTCACCGCCCGCCCCATCTGATCGGTAAACGTTTTTTGCATAGCGCAAAGGTAATTAACCACAGTTAAAAAGGATTGTTTCCATTAGAAATATGTTAAGCTTTAACCTTGATATCTTCTTTTATAAGGCCATCTGCAATGTGCAATATACGGTTTCCATACTGAGCATTTTTTTCCGAATGGGTAACTTGTATAATGGTAATCCCCTCCTCTTCATTGAGCTTTTTAAACAGGCTCATAATTTCTTCAGCCTGGGCCGACTGTAAATTTCCTGTAGGCTCATCAGCCAGAATAATGGAAGGCTGCGCAGCCAGGGCCCGTGCTATCCCCACCAACTGCTGCTGACCGCCCGACAATTGATTTGGGAATAAATCTTTTTTAGCCACGATATTAAACCTGTCGAGCAGATCGGCTATCCTGCTGGCGCGTTCGGCGCTACCCACCTTTTTATATAAAAGTGGCGCCTCAATATTTTCGTAAACCGTCATCTCATCAATTAAATGGTAAGCCTGAAACACGAAACCGATATGGTTTCGGTAGAGCTCAATTCGTTTACGTTCATTTAAACTGGTTACATCTTCGCCCATGAAGTAATAATTACCATAAGTGGGCTCTTCTAACATGCCGATAATGTTAAGCAAGGTAGATTTTCCGGCACCGGATGGCCCCATAACAGAAACGAATTCGCCTTGATTAATGGTAGTGGTTACTAAGCGTAACACATAATTTTTAACGCCTTTACTGGCGTAGTATTTTTCGATATTGGTAAGTTGTATCATATTTTAAGGTTTAAGGCTTAGGGCATGGGGTTTAGGCGTATTAATCTTACTTCACTACCTTAAAACCTTAGGCCGTTATTCATATTTTTAGTGTTGAGCGCAATGCGTTTGCGGTGGGTGAAAAATCTACCTAAACACCAAACGCTATGCGCGGGTGTTATTCATATTTAAGTGCGTTTACCGGGTCGGTTACAGCGGCTTTTCGTGCCTGTATACTTACCGTAAGGATGGCTATAATTACTGAAATTAACGTAGCAGCGGCAAAAGGTATAAAGGGCACTTCTATCCGATAAGCAAAGCCTTCAAGCCATTTTTTTATAATAATATAAGCAACAGGCCAGCTGACTAAATTTGCCACAACCACAAGAATCAGAAAGGATTTGTTGAGCAAGCTTACAATCTGCATGTTTGATGCCCCAAGCACTTTTCTTACGGCAATCTCCTTGGTTTTCCGCTTAGCCACGAATGTAGAAAGTGCAAATAAACCGAGTAATGACAGGGAGACAGAAACCAGGCTGAACAATACAATCATGTTCATAAACCGCCTATTCTCTTCGAGGACTTTCGAAAAAGCATCGTCAAGAGAATTGTACTCTATTGGAAAGTTCGGATACAGCATTCTCCACTCCTTTTCAATTTTTCTGATGATCTCTTTATGTTGAGCCGTATTGAAACGCACCAGTAAATTGTTTGTATTTGAAGTACCTCCAAGTCTGGTTACCTTATAAACCGTTGGCAAAACTGCTTTATCAAAGCCTTCGTTATGATAGTTTTTAATAATGCCAACTACCTGGAAAATATTGTTCTTACCTTCCCAATCGGTTTTTTGATAGGTCTGCCCGATTAAATTTTTTCCGAATAAATTTGCCGCTGCTTCGTTTAAAACTACAGTATTAACCGTATCGCTTTTATATTCCCTGGAAAAAATCCGGCCTTGCAGTACTTTCACACCAAGCGCCGGCAGTGCGTCCATCGTAACGGTAACGGTATTTAACTTTATGGGTTTACCCTTGTATTTAATTTCTTCAGGCACATTAAAACTATTGCCTAATACCTGAGTAGTCGTTGCTACATACTGGACACCTGGTATTTTCTTGAGCCTTTCGGCAAAGTTATCTTCATAATTAGTCTTTATATTGATAAGATTTCCCCGTTCAAAGCCTAAATCCTTGCTACTCATAAACCGGGACTGCATTTCCATTACACCAATGGATATGATGAACGTTACCGAAATAACAAACTGAAAGACAACCAATACGTTACGAAGAACTACACCTCGCAAACCGTTTTCGTAATTGCCTTTTAAAACAGCTACAGGATTATAATTAGATAAAACCCAGGCCGGGTATAAACCTGCAAGTAAGGTTACAAACACAAACAGGCCTACCAGCTGGGCAATCAGGACCAATAACCTGGCATTGTGCCAAAAACTTAAAGCCACATTAAACTGCTGGTTAAAAGCTGGCAAAACCATTTCAATTAAAACAATACAGAGAAAAAGCGAAATCAGGCTCTGCAACCCGGATTCAACCAAAAACTGAGCGGTCAATTGGCTTTTATAAGAACCCAGTACCTTTTTTACCCCTACTTCCTTGGCCCGCTGCACAGATTGTGCCGTGGCCAGATTGATAAAATTAATGATCGAAACCAGGAGTAAAAATGCCGATATGGCCATTACAGGTTTTAACTTTTCGAACCAGCTCAGGGTATACGGCGGATTGGAATGCACAGTTGCTAACGGGATGACTTTTAAGCCCGGCAACTTTTTAGGTTTTTGCATATCTTCATAATCCTCCTCCTGCCCTTTCAATAAGTTTTTCCTGAAATCGACATATAACTTCTGTAAAGTCTGGTTCAATACCAACGTGTCGCTGGCTTTATTCAGTTTAGTGAACATCAGGCAGTAATTGTTATTGGTTGGTTCATCAGGGTCTCTATCTTTATTTCCGGTTCTCATAATGGCGCTAAAATGAACACTTTGTGGCGTTTTAGGCTCACTGACTATACCGGTGACCGTAAATAAATCGCCTTTATCATCCCTCCAGCGTATGATTTTTATTGTTTTACCCAGGGCTCTTGTCGTACCGAAAAGCTTCAAGGCCAGATCCTCTTTCAAAACAATTGTATTCTTGTTTTCAAGGGCTTGGTCGGCACTACCCTGAACAAACTGATAATCGAAAACCTTAAAAAAGCTGCTATCCGAATCTTTGATCTTATTCACCATAACAGGATCGGCGTTGTCTGTTTTAACCGAATAACCACTGCCAAAACTCCAGTCGTTATCTACTTTAGTTACTGCAACTGCCTGTGGTAATTTCGTCCTGATCAAATTTGCGATGCGGCTGTTTGAAACCTCATTCCAGTGCTCCTTATTATCAGGGGTAAAAAAATCATGTTTTTCCCTAATCTGGTAGACATTTTTTAAATCTGGAGACCATTTATCGTAACTTTCTTCATGATTGATATACAAAATCATGAGTACAAAAGCAGTTAGTCCAAGGGCCAGGCCAACAGTATTTATGGTGGCATATACCTTGTTTTTCCAAAGATTGCGTAAAGCGATTTTGAGGTTAAGTCTGAACATAGTTGTAAGGTTGAGGGTTGGAAGGTTGAAGGTTGAGGGTTCAGACGGTTGAACCTTCTACCCTAATACCTTCGTCCTTCCCGCCATTATTCATATTTAAGTACATCAATAGTATTTGCCGAGGCCGCTTTATATGAGCGGATACTGACCGTGACCAGCGTAATTGCCATTGATATGGCCATAGCCAATGCAAATGGCCAGATACTGACATCAATTCGATAGGCAAAACCGGCTAACCATTTCGAAACAAAAAGATAAGCAAGGGGCCATGCCACGATGTTGGCAACGAAGACCATAACGAGAAAAGAACCATTCAGCATTTTTACAAGTTCAAGCGTTGAGGCTCCCAGAACCTTCCGTATGGCAACTTCTTTAGTTCTTTGCGTGGCCACAAATGATATTAATCCAAATAAACCGATAAATGAAATGAAAATAATCACACCGGCAAATATTTTAAACAACACCCCCATAATCTGTTCACTTTCATAGTAACTGTTGATGGTTTCATTTACAAAAGCTGAATCGAAAACCCCATTAGGAAAAGTACTGTTCCATATTTTATCGATCTCTTTCATTGTAGCGGCAATTTGTTTGCTATCTATTTTCACCGCCACATTCCAATAATCATTTTTTCCGGGAAAAATGGCAAGTGCCGAAATCTGCTCTCGTAATGACTGGTCGTTAAAATCCTTTACCACACCTGCAATACGCACGGTATTCCCACTCGCATAAATTACTTTTCCTATTGCCTCCTGAGGGTTTGTAATCGACATTTTCTTTAGGAAGGTTTCATTAACCACACAGGCATTTGCGGTATCACCCTTATGATATAATTTTCCGGCAATTAATTTCAAATCAAAAACCTTAAAGAAATTTTCGTCTGCCCGAATATTCCTTAATTCGAAATCCTTGTTTTTGACACCATTGTAGGTAAAATCGCTGGAGTTGATGTTACCCGATAATGGCGGCGACTGGCAAAAACTAATAGCTTCAACACCCGGAAGTTTGCTTATCCGCTCTTTAAACGTGTTGTATTTGATTTTACTTAAACTGTCATTAGGGATACCAACCATAGCAACGGCATCCGGATTAAATCCCAGTGATTTTTGCTGCACAAACTGCATCTGCCTCATCACTACCAAAGTTCCGACGATAAGCACTATGGTAATTGCAAACTGGGCTACAACTAAAATTTTCCGAAGGCTCAACCCTCGTTTATTCAATGCTATTTTATTTTTTATAGCCAGGGCAGGTTTAAAACCGGAAATAACAAGTGCCGGATAAAATCCTGCAAGAAAAGCAATGAATAGAACCAGTATTACCATAAATGCAAAGATTGATGGATGACCAAAAAGGCTGAATTCGATCCTGCCCTTGAAAAGATGCTGCATGGGCGGTATGGCCAGTTCAGTAATTACACACGCAATAAGTAAAGCGACTAAACTGACTACAAAAGTTTCGGTTAAGAACTGAGAGATCAGTTGGCTGCGTTTGCTGCCCATTACTTTACGAACGCCTACCTCTTTTGATCGGGTTACTGACTGCGCAGTACTTAAATTAATGAAATTAATACAAGCAGTAATGATCAGGAACAGACCAATTATAGCCAGCCCATAAATCTGACTACGGTTGATAGATGCATTTGCGAAATTATCGTATTTAGCGCTGAAATGAATAGCTCTTAATGCCTGTAATTTGTTTTCTTGATTACCCGCTATTTTATCAACCGGATAATATTTTTTATTAAAATTGGCTATTGATTGTTGCAAATCTTCAGGTTTCAGACCTTCTTTTAGCAGGACATAACTACAAAAGGCGGAGTTGACTGAATCCCAGTTATTATTGAACCGACCTTTGTAGGTTTCGTAACTAATCACAATTTCTAAAGGGAAACTGCTGTTTTGTGGCATATCCTGAATAATGCCAGCTACTTTCAGGTTAATTTTTTCGCCAAGCCTGATGTTTTTTCCAATCGCATCTTTTACGCTACCAAAAAACTTTTCAGCGTATTGTACTGACAGCACTACAGTATTGGGTTCTGCCAGGGCAAGTTCCGGCGCACTGTAGATCCACTTGATATCACTTAAGACATTAAAAAAATCGGGTTGCGCATAATATACAGCCTCCTGGCTTTTCATTCTCTCTTTTCCGTTAGCATCGTTTATCTGTAGAAAGGCGTTTCTTTTTACAATTGAACCCACTGTTTCAAATCCAGCAATTTCATTTCGGGCAGCCGCAGCAAAAGGTACGGGTACTCCTGAAGAAAAATCTTCGTAGGCGCTGTATTTCCAGTTGGTAACTACCCGATAAATCCGATCCTCATTTTTATAACATTCATCGAAACTGAGCTGAAAACGGATAAAAATGAAAATCAGGATACAGCTTGCCATTCCTATAGACAGGCCAAGGATATTAATCAATGTATAACCCTTGTTTTTCCAAAGATTTCGCCAGGCGATTTTAAGATTAAGTTTGAACATATGGTTTAAGGTTTAGGATGTAGGGTTTAAGGTCTGGGCGCTTTCACCTTACGCCCTCAACCTCCAAACCTTCTGCCTCATTCGTATTTAAGTGCATCAACGGCATTGGCTTTGGCGACTTTAAACGTTTGCAGGCTTACTGTAATCAAAGCAATCAGTATCGATGTTAAAAGTGCCAGCAAAAAAGGCCAGGGATTTATCGAAATTTTGTAATCATATTTTTCAAGCCATTTAGCTACGAGGATGTAAGCTACCGGGATAGCAATCAGATTCGCAATAACCACCAGTTTCATAAAATCTTTGTTCAGCAGAATTAAAATATCTGAAAGATTGGCGCCCAACACTTTACGGATGCTAATTTCCTTACTGCGCTGTTCGGCCATATAGAGCGCCAGCCCTAACAAACCGAGGCATGAAATAAAAATGGCAAAACCTCCGAAGATATTAGAGAGTACACTTAAAAGCTTTTCACTTTTTATTTTTTCAGCCATACCATCGCTTACCAATCTTATTTCTGCCGGATATGCCGGATTTAAACGTTGACTGACCTGTTTAATAGCTTCAAGCGAAGCTGTTAATGATTGCCTGGTATTCAGCCTGAGTAGAAGTGTCTCGCTTTTATTCGCATTATAATAGTAAACGGTTGGTGAAACTCTGGCTCCTAAAGATTCGTTAAAGAAATCCTGTACAACACCGACCACTGTTAACGGTGGATTATCGCCCCAGGTAATAACTGCTCCAACAGGATTTTTCAATTTCATTAACTTAACGGCTTCCTGATTTAGCAACAAAGAGGTCGTCGTATCCGCAGGAAATTTTGACGAGAAATCTCTTCCTGCAACGATTTTAATACCTGCTGTATTGGCAAAATTAAAACCTGTACTTCTATAACTAACGATAGAAACATCGTTTTTAGGTTTATCTGGCCAAGAAATATCACTTGTAATGTTTCCACTATTTGTAAAAGAGCTGGCATATTCTGTAGCTGATTCGATTGCGCCAGCACGTTTAAGCTCGTTCTTGAATACTTCCAGTTTACCGGGATTTTTTAACACACCTTCCAAATCGATCTGAGCAAGTGCAGCAACATCAAACCCAAGTGGTTTATCACGCATGTATTGTATCTGCTTATAAATTACAATGGCAGAAATAATCATGCAGATGGAAAGACTAAACTGTAACACTACCAAAGTTTTGCGGATAGATAATGAACCCGTTGAACCTTTAAAACCTTTAAGCACTTTTACCGGGATAAAAGATGAAAGATAAAATGCGGGATAACTTCCGGCAAGTAAACCTGTAATCAATACCATTGAAAGCAACAGCAGCCAAAAGGGGTAAGAACTGTAATCAATCTTAATGGAAATATTAAGCAGATTATTGAAATAAGGCAAGGAAATTTCGAGCGTAATAAAAGCAATGGCCATCGCTATAAATGATAACAATAGCGATTCGATCATAAACTGTCCCATAATGGTATTGCGGGTTGAACCCAATGCTTTGCGTACACCAACCTCTCTGGCCCGCTTCTCTGATTTGGCCGTAGACAAGTTCATGTAATTGATGCAGGCAATAAGTAATACGCAAATGGCCAGAAAAACAAATAACCTTAATTGATCTATTTTACCACCAGCCGATTTCCCGTTCTGGAAGTTATCGTATAAATGAAATTTAGTCAAAGGAAAAAGAAATAGCTGATAGGTCATTTCTTTTAGATCGGGTTCTTTATTTACGATGAAGTTTTTAATCGCTGTGTTGGTAGCTGCTAAATCGGCATTATCTTTTAGCTGGAACAATGTTAAACAGGTAATGGCACCCCAACTATTTTCTTTTTCTGCCGGATTTTCCTGTTCAAAAAAAGCCCATGGCTGCAATATATCGTATTGCATACTCTGATTTTTTGGAAGGTCTTCGATAACGGCAGTAACTTTTAAACTGATTCTGTTGTCATATTTGATACTTTGTCCGATCGGGTTTTCATCCCCAAATAGCTTATTGGCGGTAGATTTGCTAATCAATATGTTATGCGGCTCGCTTAAAGCCGTATTTGGATCTCCATAGATAAATTTGTGATCAAGGATCCTTAAAAAATCCGGATCAACACTCATCCCTGAAAGTTTAAAATGATGCTGATTATGGCTGAACAACTTTTCTCCGTTATTCATCGATATGCGGGCTGCACTTTTAATGCCTGGCAGTTCTGAAACACCGGCTTTAGCTAGTTTATTTGGAACCGCCATGGTTGTGGACAGTTTGCCATTAAATTTGAGGTTTAAGGCTGCGAAATAAACCTTATCTGCTTTTTCATAATGTTTATCGAAACTCCATTCATAATTAACATACAGCAGCAACATTAAACAACAAGCCATGCCAATGGCCAGACCACCAACATTGATTAATGTAAAGCCCTTGTTTTTCCAAAGGTTGCGTAAGGCGATTTTTAGATTTAATTTGAACATAAGAGTTGGGTTTAGCGTAAAGCGTTTGGCGATCAGCGTTAAATCTCCGCCAAACGCCAAACGCCTATCGCAGTTCATTATTCGTATTTAAGTGCATCAACAGGGTTAGCTTTCGCCGTTTTATAAGCCTGAAAGCTCACCGTAATTAATGCCATCATCAAAGTTCCAATAGCAGCTAGCGGCATAATCCACCAGCTAAATTCTGTATGATATTCAAAATTATTTAACCATTTTACCATAGACAAATAACCGATTGGTATCGCAATTACGATGGCTACGGCGATCATCTTTAGGAAAGACAGGGATAGCAACTGCATTAAATTGGCTACAGATGCGCCTAAAACCTTCCTTACACCAAATTCCTTGGTACGTTGTTCAGAACTATAGGCAACAAGGCCAAACAATCCCAGGCAGGAAACAAAAATGGCCAATCCACCAAAGAGGTTAGATAATATTCCCAATATTTGTTCTGACTTATATTTTTCCTGATACAGTGAGTTTACAAATGAGATCTCAGTTGGGTAAGCCGGGTTAAATGCTTTTGTAATTCTATTAATGGTTTCGATATTACGCTGCAAACTATTTGCATTATTGAGACGCATGGTGATGGTACCGGTTTGCTTTAAATTAATGAAAACAACTTGTGGATTGTTCGATTTGTATGGAGAATCCCATACGTAATCATCAAACACGCCAATAATGTGAGCGTTTGTACCGAAAAGCGTTACTTTTTTACCGATCGGATTTTTGTAGCCAAATACTTTCACAGCCGATGCACTAACCATAATTGCGCTGGTATCTGAGGCAAAACGTTCTGAAAAATCTCTTCCCGCCAATAATTTAATGCCGTTGGTCTTAATAAAGTCGTATGATGTAGCCACTTGGTTGAACATAACTGTATTTTCAGGCTTAGTCATTCCATCCCATTTTATATCCATAAAATTTCGGCCATGATGAGAAAGACTAACAGATGATTGATACATTGACGTAACAGCTCCTGCTTTTAGCAATTGAGTTTTAAATAAATCGAATTTGGTTTTCAATTCTCCCTCCTGGGGCATTTCGACCAGCGCATTAACATCAAAGCCCACGGGCTTATTTTTGATGTATTGAATCTGGCGATAGATAACTAACGTTGCAATAATGAGTATAATAGCGAAACAGAATTGACCGATCACCAAAACCTGCCTTAAACTGATATTTAGAAATCCTTTGGCATTTATTTTTCTTTTTAAGGTTTGGATTGGATTAAAGGATGAGAGATAAAAAGCCGGATAACTACCTGCTATTAGCCCCGTGGCTGATACAATTCCCAATATCCCAAGCCAACTCGTCACTCTAAAATAAGAAATGCCAATATTGAAGTTCAGTAATCGATTAAATGCCGGAAGCGAAAGTTCAAGTAAAGCAATGGCGAGTACAACCGCAATGGATGTAAGAACCATCGATTCGGTTAAAAACTGAAGAATTAGTGACGAGCGGTTTGCCCCAATGGTTTTCTTAATACCGACTTCCTTTGCTCTTTTCTCCGATTTTGCCGTAGCCATGTTCATAAAATTGATACAGGCAATCAGTAAAATCCCAAATGCTAAACCAATAAAGAGGTAAATCTGCTCAATATCGCCACCTATGGGTTTGCCATTTTCAAACTTCCCGAACAAGTGCAGTTTGCTGGCTTGATACAGAAAATGTGGTTGTGATTGTGCATTTTGTGGCGCATTTGCTTTCACCAAAGCATCAACTTTACGATTTACCAAATCAATATCTGCATTCTGATCTAACAATACCATCGTTACGAAACTGTAATTATTCCAGTTTAAATCTT
The DNA here is from genome assembly GCF_007833675.1 of Pedobacter suwonensis. Taxonomy (NCBI): domain Bacteria; kingdom Pseudomonadati; phylum Bacteroidota; class Sphingobacteriia; order Sphingobacteriales; family Sphingobacteriaceae; genus Pedobacter; species Pedobacter suwonensis. The sequence continues at coordinate 1,235,557 of NZ_CP031708.1, forward strand.
TAACATCGCGATCAAGAATTTCATAGAACGACCAGGGCATTAAGAAATCAAAACGATTAGAACTGTTTTCTGGCAAATCTTTGATTACACCTGTAATGGTTAAATTTTCCCTATCCTGATAACGGACAACTTTGTTTAAAACATCGGTTGTTCCAAACAAAGTTTTTGCTGTACTTTCCGTTAAGATCGCAGAAAGCGGATTCTTTAACGCGGTTTTCGGATCACCTGAAATAAACTGATAATCATACATTTTAAGCAGGTCAGGTTCAGCAAATTTTGAATCCTTTTTATAGCTGTTTTGTCCGTTAGCAATTAAACTTTTTTTGCCATAATCCATGCGGGCAACATATTTCACCTCTGGTAAATGCGCTTTTAATAATGGACCGAGAGCAGTGGTAGTACCATTAAAAGTTGCGGCAATTTTATTACCATCTCCAGGAACATTAGTCATGGCAACATATACATTCCGCCAGTTTTTAGCCTGCTTATCAAAGTTCCATTCGTAAGTAACATACAGGAGCAACATTAAACAGGCTGCAAGACCAATAGCTAAACCAACTACGTTGATAAAGGAAGAAGTTTTATTCTTCCAGAGGTTGCGTAAGGCGATTTTTAAGTTTAATTTGAACATATTTGTCAGGTTTAGCGTAAAGCGCTGTGCGGTTAGCGGTGAATCCCGCTAAACACCAAACGCCTATCGCAGTTCGTTATTCATATTTCAAAGCATCAACAGGATTGGCATTTACTGCTTTTTTGGCCTGTATACTTACAGTTATAATGGTTAATAAAATCGTTATCAATGTGGTGGTTACAAATGGCAAAACAGGAAAATCGATCCGGTAAGCAAAGGTCTTGAGCCACATATTGGTAACCACATAGGCAATTGGCCAGGAAACGATGTTTGCAACAACGACCAGGTAAAAAAATGAACTATTGATCAGTTTAAGCAACTGCACATCAGTTGCACCCAAAATTTTACGCACGGCAATTTCTTTTAAGCGCCCATTGGTAATGTATTTGGCAAATGCATATAAACCCAGTAATGCAATAAAAATAGTGAGTACAGCAGCAGTGAAAAATACCGACTGCAATTGTTCCTGCTTTTTGAACAGCTTACCGTAAAGTTCGTCGAGAAAGGCATAGCGAAAATCTTCTCCATCAAGTTTATTAATTTCAGGCCATTGCGCTTTTAATGTAGCTAGTGCATCGGCCATTTTATTTTGTTCGATCTTGAGCAATATTTCTGTTTTAAAGCTTCCGCAAGGATCTTTAATCGTATAGATTGTGGGTTGAATTACATTTTCAAAACCTTGCGTTTTAAAATCTTTGATTACACCAACTATTTTATAATCGATATCGCAGCCCCTGATTATTTGTCCAACAGGATTTTTAATACGATACCTGGCAACTGCACTTTCATTTACAATTGCCGAATTTATCGTGTCAGTTTTAAATTTGCTTGAGAAAAAGCGCCCTGCTTTTAACTTAATATCCAAAGTTTCAAAATAATCAAACTCTACATTAACAAAATCAATATTGGCTTTTATACCATTTGCAGTATAGCTGTTTATTCCATTTGGGCCGCCAGGAATAAATGTACTTACCGTTGCTGATTTGATACCTGGAACTTTTAGTATTTTTTGCCTGACAGATTCGAAATTACCTGAACCAAATTTGGCCGGATTATTAAATAATGTTAGGTTTTTAATATAAATCACCTGATTGGCCGTAAAGCCTAAATCTTCGCTCCGCATGTATTTTAATTGCGAATTGATAATGAATAAGCCAATAATGAAAATAACTGCCATACTAAATTGGAAAACCAGCAAAGCATTACGTAGCCAATAACTTTGTTTACTGGTAGAGAAATTGCCTTTAAGTACGAGCGATGGCTTAAAACCTGACAAAACAATTGCCGGATAAATACCTGCGCAAAAGTTAATTAATGCTAAAATAAGAGGTATTTTCCAGAATAAACCATTCGCAGTATCCCAGATAGATAAGTGAACCTGAAACAGGCTGTTGAATTCAGGCAAAGCTAATTCTGCGATAATTAAGGCTAAAATAATGGCGACTAAACATTGCATCAAGATCTCTACCAGGAACTGTTTGGTTAACTGCAAACGATAAGCACCCATAACTTTTTTTATACCGACCTCTTTAGCGCGCTTACCTGCTTGTGCTATACTCAAATTAGTGAAGTTGATACAGGCAATCACCAAAATCAAAACACCCAAAACAGAAATTGCTATTAGTATTTTATAAGGCGCGTCATTACCCGCTTTTGGCTTTAAATGCTGGTTAGCCAATGGGTCTAAAAAAGTAGAGATACCATTTATTTCTTTTATTGACTTTTCCTCGCTTTTGTCCTTCAACAATTCAGTACGGTATAAACCGGTAATTTTTCGTTCAAGATTTTCAACATCTGTTGCAGGTTTTACCTGTAAATAGATGGTGTAATCATTCATGTTATAATGATCATTCTTGCCAAGTTCATTACCAATACTAACACCATCAAAATTGAAGTTGGAATGCAGGTTATTTTTTATAGATCCATTAATCACTCCAGTTATTCCAGAAGTGCTTGCTCCAAAACCAACCATTTCTGGTTCATCGTCCTGTTTATTCGGAAAAAGCGTTTTCATGCTTTCAGTGCTCAGATAAGTAAGTCGTTCTGTCTCTCCTGCTGGTTTTATGAGACCATTAGCGGGCTGGATATTTAGAATTTTGGCGGCATCATAACTTACCTGTAGAATTTTTTTAGTAAACAGCGTATTTTTTCCTTTTTTAATTGTCAGTTCAAAAGCACTATCTTTTATCACACCTGCCGACACAACTTCTGGAAAATTTTGCCTGATTGCTTCAGCAAAAGGGGCCGCAACATAATTGGTTTTAAATTCCGGGTATGTTATTCCAACAACATAAATATTCTCGTAATTAGGATTTTCCTTATCGAAACTGGTTTCATAGGTAAAATAGAGCGTTACCAAAATAAATGCAGCTAAAGCAATGGCCAACCCGCCAATATTAATGGCCGCAATCCCTTTATTTCTCCATAGGTTCCGCAACGCGATCTTTAGATTTAATTTGAACATATTTTTTAGGTTGAAGATTGAAAGTTTAAAGGTTGGAAGGTTTAGGACGCTTTAGCTTTCTACCTTCTTGCCCTCTTACTTCCGACCTTTATTCATATTTCAAAGCATCAACAGGATTTGCCTTGGCCACTTTTAACGATTGTACGCTAACCGTTAAAATGGCTATCAATACCGATAATCCGATGGCGATGATAAACGGCAAAGGGGAAATTGAAACACGATATTCATAAGCTGAAAGCCATTTATTGATAACGATATAAGCTAACGGAAATGCAATCAGGTTGGCGATGGCAACCAGTTTGACAAAGTCTTTATTCAATAAAGTGAGGATATTTGCCGTACTGGCACCCAATACTTTACGGATACTAATTTCCTTTTTGCGCTGCTCGGCCATAAATAAAGCCAGACCCAATAAACCCAGGCAAGAAATAAAAATAGCAAAACCTCCAAACCAGTTAGAAAGTGTTCCCAACAGTTTTTCATTTTTGAATTTTAATTCAAAGTTGTCATCAACAAACCTTATCGTGGCCGGATAAGCAGGATTTAGTCTCTTCGCTGTTTCGCTAATCTGGTTAACAGATGAGGTGATGTTGTTTTTATCATTTAATCTCATAATAATGGTAGTAACATTATCAGGATTTTGCGCAATAAGTAAAGGAATTGCTTTCTGATACGGAGATTCCATTACATAATCTTTAACCACTCCAATGATCCTTACTGGCTGCCCCCATTCAATCATTTTACCGACAGGATCTTTCATTCCCATCACCTTAACCAATGCCTCATTAACCAATACATTAGCGGTATCTACAAAATCTTTAGAAAAGTCTCTTCCCTTTAAAATTTCCATACCAGTAGTTTTGGTAAGGTCGAGGTTGGTAAACCTAAAGTTGACCAGGATTTTATCTTTTTGGTTTTTACCCGGCCAGTTGATTCCATAAGTATTGTTACCTCCGCTGGTTAACGACAAACTGTACTCTGTAAAGGCAGTTATGGCTCCCGATTTAAGCAATTCATCTTTTAGGATTTCGCGTTTTTCTTTTTTAGAGAACTCGCCTTCTGTAGAAATCTGTATTAGGTTTGCCTTATTGTAACCAATAGGTTTATTTTTAATGTAATTTAACTGTTGATAAATCACTGCAGTACAAACGATTAAACATGCTGCAAATACAAACTGAAAAATAACCAGGAATTTACGGATGGACAATGAAGATCCCCCAGAAATTTTGAATCCTTTTAAAACTTTAACCGGATCGAAAGAAGAAAGGTAAAAAGCAGGGTAACTGCCGGCAATTACTGCAGTTAACAAGGTTAAACCTAAAAATACCGACCAAAATTTATAATCTTTATAATCTATCCCCAGGGTAATGCCCAATAAATTGTTAAAATATGGCAGGCTTACCTCAATTAAAACAAAAGCTACAAGCATACTTAAGGTGGTTAATAAAACTGATTCGAACATAAACTGGCCTACCAGGTTATTTCTCGAAGAGCCGATAGCTTTACGCACACCAACTTCGCGTGCCCGCTTTTCTGATTTGGCGGTAGAAAGGTTCATGAAATTAACGCAGGCAATTAGCAGGATGCAGAAAGCCAAAAGGAAAAAAATCTTCAACTGATCAATCTTTCCGCCTACATTTTTCCCATTTTCAAATTTATCGTATAAATGCCATTTAGATAAAGGATGCATAAAAGGTTCGCCATTAATTGCTTTATCGTGGGCCTTGATCATGCCTTTCATCTGGTTATTGGCACGAGCAAAAAAGGAATTATCCTGAAGTTGCACAAACAACATACAATAATTGTTTCCCCAGCCACTGTCTTTAGTCCATGGATTTAATTTTTCGTACAATCTCCAGGACATGATATAATCTTGTCCCAATGTCGAATTTTTAGGGCGATCAGCAATAACGCCTTCTACTTTCAAACTCTCCTTGTTATCCAGTTTAACTACCTTGTTAAGCGGATCTTCATTACCAAAAAGGTTTTTAGCCAGTGTCTCTGTCAGAATTACCCCATCTAAACTGTTCAAAAAAGTATTTGGATTACCTTTCAACACCCTATAATCGAACATCTTAAGAAGATCCGGATCGCCGAAAACGGCGTTCATTTTAAGGTTGTTCTGATTGTAGGATAAAAGCATCGGTTCAGCATAAGATAAACGGCTTACCTTGGCCACACCAGGAACTTTTTCTTTGATTTCATCTCTCAACTGACCTGGGAAGGCCATAAAGCTAAAGGTTTCAGAAGCGGTTTTTTGGTTATTGTAAAGCACATAAGTTTTATCATAATCGGTAAACTGCTTATCATAACCATATTCGTAGGCTACATACAATAATAAAATCATGCAGCTGGCCAAACCAATGGCCAACCCGCCCAGATTGATCAGCGTGAAGCCTTTGTTGCGCCAAAGGTTGCGTAAGGCTATTTTTAGATTGAGTCTAAACATCTTTTTAAGTTTAAAAGTTGAAAGGTTGCAGGTTGTAAGGTTTTGGACACTTTAGCCTTCTACCTTAAAACCTTTCGCCTTCTCTCCATTATTCATATTTAAGTGCATCAATAGGATTGGCCTTTGCCACTTTTACCGATTGCAAACTGACCGTTAACACTGCAATTAAAACAGAGATGACGATGGCGAGCAGAAAGGGTAGAAACGAAATAGCCACACGATAATCAAAAGCAGATAGCCATTTATTGATGATGATGTAAGCTAAAGGAAAGGCAATCATATTGGCAATGGCTACCAGCTTTATAAAGTCTTTATTCAGCAACACCAGGATATTGCCGGTACTCGCACCTAAAACCTTCCGGATACTGATTTCCTTTTTGCGTTGTTCGGCTATAAAAAGCGCCAGACCCAATAAGCCTAAACAAGAAATGAAAATGGCAAAACCACCAAACCAGTTTGAAAGTGAACCCAATAATTTTTCATTTTTAAATTTCTCTTCAAAAGATTCGTTCACAAATTTTCGGTTTACAGGATAATTTGGCTCGATTTGTTGTACCAGATCATCAATCTTGGCCAGAGAAGAGCTGATGTTCTGATTTGGACTTAACCTTGCTATAAGTACCTTCGCGTCGCCATTTGTATTAGCCCTAAAAATCATCGGGGCTACTCTTTGATAAGCACTTTCTACCACAAAATCTTTTACAACACCAACAGTAGTTAGTTTTCTACCCCAGAAAGTGATTACCTTGCCCACCGGATTTTTCAATCCCATCATTTTCACGGCTGCTTCATTTAACAATACGCTATTGGTATCATTAGGAAATTTCATGGAGAACTCCCTGCCGCTGATCATTTTAGTGCCAATCGTTTCAACAAAATCATATCCTATTGCCCTATGGTTGAAAGAAATAGCCTCATTAGGATTTTTACCTTCCCAGTATACAGCCGTAGTATTGTCTCCTCCTTCAGTAAAGTCTGTACTGAAAGAGGTAACATTGCTTACAGCGCCCGATGCTAACAGTTGGGTTTTAAGCAAGTCCAATTTAACAGGATCAGTTATTTTTCCTACTACAGCAATTTGAATCAAATTGGATTTGTCATAACCAATGGGTTTGTTCTTAACATAATTGAGCTGCTGATAAATGACCGCTGTGCAAACAATTAAAGCTGCAGCAAAAACGAATTGGCCCACCACTAATACTTTCCTTACCGCAGCGGATGAATCTGTTTTAAGGGTGAACCCTTTTAAAACTTTTATAGGCTCGAAAGAACTTAGATAAAGCGCCGGATAACTGCCGGCAACCAATCCTGTCAAAATCATTAATCCCAATAAGGTTAACCAAAACAGGCCATTATGATAGTCTATTGTTAGTTTAATATCTAACAGGCTATTAAAATATGGCAAACTAACCTCAATTAAGATAAAAGCTAAGACGGTTGCGATAAAAGTGAGAAGCAAGGATTCTAAAAAAAACTGATTGATCAGTGCTTTGCGCGTTGACCCTATTGCTTTACGAACGCCAACTTCTTTTGCCCTGCGCTCTGAGCGTGCCGTAGATAAGTTCATAAAATTTACACAGGCGATCAACAAAATGCAAAAGGCCAGCAATAAAAATATCCTAAGCTGATCTATTTTACCACCTACCGATTTGCCGTTTACAAAATCATCATACAGATGCCATTTGTTTAATGGATGTAATAATGCTTCAGACATGTTATCTTTCTGGTTGCGTTTATAGATATCATGCATCAAATTATTTGCAGCGCTGAAAAAGTTGTTATCCTTTAACTGGACAAGCGTTAGGCACATATTATTGCCCCAATTGCCCTTCTTTATCCAGCTTTCCCGTTTTTCGAACAGTGCCCAAGGCATAATGCACTCAAAAGCCAGGCTATTGTTGGCAGGCACATCTTCTATTACGGCTTCTACCTTTAATACATCCTGATTTTCAAGCTTTACCATTTTATTAATAGGATCTTCATTTCCAAATAACTTTTTTGCAAAAGATTTGGTGAGGATAATGGTGTTTACATCTTTCAAAACCTGAACGGGGCTTCCCTCTAGAAATTTGTAGTCCAGTATTTTAATGAAATTTTGGTCAGCAAAGATGGCACTACTATTTATTTTATTGTCGCCAACAGTAACGAGCTGTTTTCTCGGATAAGTAGTGTGAGCGGCATATTTAACACCAGGGATTTTTTCCTGCACTTCTTTAGCCATCACATTGGGTGTCCAGGCCCAGCTAAAAGTTTTACCGCTTGCCTTCATGTTTTGATAAACTACATAAGTTTTATCATGATTGGAGAATTGCTTATCGTAACTCCACTCGTAAGCCACATAAAGTAACAAAACCATGCAACTGGCCAAGCCAATGGCTAAGCCACCGATATTGATCAGAGAGAAACCCTTGTTTTTCCAAAGGTTCCGTAAGGCTATTTTCAGGTTTAATTTGAACATATTGCTAAGGTTGAAAGTTGGAAGGCTAAAGGTTGGAAGGTTTCAGCGCATAAACCATACGCCTTCTACCTATGAACCTTTTACCTTATTTGCCAATCCCAGATCTTCCCATCCGGGAAGATTATTGGGCGGCTATCATTAACTAAACTAAAATCTTTTTTTTAGGTGTAAGGTTTAGGACTGAAGGTTTAAGTTGGCCTAAGCCCTACGGTTTAAACCTTTTACCTCAAACCTCTATATCAGTTCTTCGTTTCTACTTTTATTTATTTTTTCCGAAATCACATGACCATCTTTCAGGTTAATGATCCGGTTAGAGAAACTGGCATCGTGGCTGGAGTGGGTTACCATTACGATGGTGGTTCCGGTTTCGTTCAGTTCGCACAGCAACTCCATTACTTCGTTACCATGTGAGCTATCCAGGTTTCCGGTAGGCTCATCGGCCAAAACCAATTTCGGCTTGGTAACCAAGGCCCTTGCTACCGCTACCCTTTGCTGTTGTCCGCCGGATAACTGTTGTGGAAAATGCCCGCTACGGTTTACAATATTCATTCGCTCGATGATTTCGTTTACCAGTTTCTTACGCTCTCCGGCAGGAACCTTGTTATAAATTAAGGGCAATTCAATGTTCTCAAAAACGGTTAATTCATCGATCAAATTGAAATTCTGGAAAACGAAACCCATGTTTCTCTTTCGGAAATTTGAGCGCTCCCTGTCGTTGAGGGTTAAAAGCTCTGTATCAATAAATTTGTAGCTTCCGCTTTCGGGCTTATCCAATAAACCCATTACATTCAACAAAGTAGATTTCCCACAGCCTGATGGCCCCATAATGGAAACAAACTCTCCTGTTGCTACATGGAGATTGATGCCATTGAGTGCAGTCGTTTCTACTTCTTCTGTTTTGTAAACTTTTTCCAGATTTTCTATTTTAATCATAATTCTAGTATCAAGTATTTAGTATCAGGTATTGAGTAGCAAGTGTCTAGTAGCAAGTATTTAGTAGCAAGTATCAAGACCTGATTATATTTTTTGTTTAACTTTAAACCCATTTTTTTAAAAAACTCCAAACTCCAAACTCCAAACTCCAAACTCCAAACTCCAAACTCCAAACTCCAAACTCCAAACTCCAAACTCCAAACGCCAAACGCCAAACTCCAAACGCCAAACTCCAAACGCCAAACGCCAAACGCCAAACTCCAAACGCCCTACTTACTAATCTCCACTTGGTCGTATTCATTAAACTGATCGTAAGATGAAGTAATTACTTCGTCGCCTTTCTGCAAACCATCCAATATTTCATAATACAGATAGTTTTTTCGCCCGATTTTAACGTTTTTCTTAGTTGCTTTTCCATTCTTTACTAAAAAAACCCACGAGCCACCTGTGCTCTGAAAAAACTGTCCCTGGGCAAGGAGCAATGATTTACTATTATCAGACAAAGTTAACTTTGTTTGTAAAGATAATCCACGTCGCAAACCTTCAGGTGCCGGACCTTTAAAAACCATTTCTACCTGGAACTGACCCGCTGTAACCTCAGGAATTACTTTGCTTACGGTTAAATTATAAGTTTTACCATTAAATTCACAGTTGGCGGTTTGTCCTTCCTTTACACGGTTGATGTAATACTCATCAACCCCTGCCTGCAGTTTGTAACCTTGTAACACATCAATCTTTCCGATCATTTCGTTGGCATTATAAGATTTACCAATTACCGGATCGTATGAAGAAAGTTTACCGGAAACCGGCGCTTTAATGGTCATATTTTCAATGTTCTTGCGGATCATCTCCAAACTTTCGTTCATTTGCCCCATCGATTGGTCAATCTGGGCCAGTTGCATCTTACGGCTCTGATTTTCCTGTTTAATCGCCTGGCGAACGATTTTCAATTTACCCTGGTAATATTCGTAATCCTGGTTAGATTTATTAAATTCCTGGAGTGTAATTACCTTTTTGGCAAAAAGTGCACTGTCCAATCGATACTGGCGGGTTGCAGTACGTAAATTATTCTCCACATCCAATACATCCTGATTCAGGATTCTTTGATTTTGTTCTAAATCCAACCTCGATTTACGTAGTTGATTAATTTGTTCGGTAGCAGCTGTCTGTTGCGAGGTATACCCCAACATGGCATTCGAATTTGCAATACGTAACAGTGGTGTACCTTTCACTACGGATGCGCCATTTTCAGTAAAAATTTCCGCAACTGTTCCTCCTTCTGATGAACTTACAATTACCGAGGTTAAGGGGACTACACTGGCGTTTAACAGCACTACATCTTCAAAATCACCGTATTCTACTTTACTGATGGTCAACTTATCTGCATCGGCACTATAAACTTTTTTGAGTGACAAAGTATAGCCATAAATTACAATTGCTACAAAAGCAACTGCGCCACCTATTATTAACAGGGTTTTAGTGCTAAATCTCTTCTTCTCTATTTTCTTGTCCATTGTTTGGTTTACTGTTTGGTCTGCTAGTAACCAAGCTTGTGCCAAAACATCAAATCATACTTAAAACACTGATTACCAGATATTAATTAATTATTTTATTTTTGACATGTTCGTTATCGGACAGTTAATGTGCGGGAGCGGACAGTTTTATTAAATTTGTCCCATCCTTTCAGCACCTTATCGATGGGATAACATTAGCAAAAAATAAGAAATACTAACTTGGAAGAGGCAAGGTTATGTTAGACGCCACTGTTTTAATTATTGACGATGATGATGATATCCTGCTAAGTGCCCGTTTGTTTTTAAAGCAACAGGTAAAGCAGGTAATTACATGTAAATCGCCCAAAGAAATTAACGTTTTATTGAGCAAAAACGAAATTGATATCATTTTGCTGGATATGAACTATCAAAAAGGCGCCAGTGATGGCCGAGAAGGCCTTTATTGGTTAGAACATATTTTATCTATTGATAAAGATTATGTGGTGATACTAATGACTGCCTTTGGTAATGTTGAACTTGCAGTAAAAGCAATAAAAAAAGGTGCTACCGATTTCATCCTTAAGCCTTGGGAAAATGAAAAGCTGTTTGCCACCATTTCATCGGCATCAAAACTTCGAGAATCGACCAAAAAGGTTAAAAAGCTTGAAAAGATACACACATCGCTTCAAAAAGATCTTACAAGAGGATTTGAGAATATTGTTGGTCAGGCTACTGAAATAAGGCAATTACAGCACACGCTATTAAAAGTTGCCCCTACTGATGCAAATGTGCTGATCCTGGGTGAAAACGGAACCGGAAAACAGGTGTTCGCCTATGAGATCCACGGAAATTCACACCGGAAAAACCAGGTATTTATGCATGTGGATTTAGGTGCCCTAAACGAAAATCTATTTGAAAGTGAATTATTTGGTTATGCTAAAGGTGCTTTTACCGATGCCAAAGAAGATAAACCGGGCCGCTTTGAACTAGCTGATGGGGGGACGATTTTTTTAGATGAGATTGGAAATTTAACACTACCACTTCAGGCCAAATTATTAAGTGTTTTGCAAAACCGAACGGTTACCCGTTTGGGCGAAAGCAAAGAGCGTAAAGTAAATGTACGCCTCATTACGGCAACCAATATGCCATTGAACGAAATGGTCGCAAAAAATACATTCAGGCAGGATTTATTGTTTCGCATTAATACAGTAGAACTTTTATTACCGGCATTACGTAAACGTGGCGAAGATATTTTACTTTTGGCCAATCACTTTTTGCAGGTCTTTAGTGCCAAATACCATAAAAATTTGCAAAAAATAAGCAATAAGGCGCAGGAAGCACTATTAAAGTACCAATGGCCAGGCAATGTACGCGAATTACAGCACGTGTTGGAAAGAGCCGTTATTATGAGCGATGGAGCTGATATTACCGAAGATGATCTGCAGCTAAGTCCGCAACGTTACGCACAGAACAACACACTACCAGATGAAATGGCTCTGGAAGATATGGAGAAAATGATGGTGCAGAAGGCCATTGATAAACACAAAGGAAACATATCAAAAGCAGCAGCAGAATTAGGCTTAACCCGCGCAGCACTTTACAGAAGAATTGAAAAATTTGGAATCTAAGCTAAAAGCTAAAAGACCAAAGTTTAAAGCTTTAGTCTTTCGCCTTTAAGCTTTTAGCTTTAAAAATATGTTCTATCAACGCTTTACCTTCCGTTTAATATTCCGCCTGCTGACCATCAATCTGCTGGGTTATCTTTTATTTTATCTCATTAAAAACACCGAACTCTGGTTTACCATTACAGGCGTTGCACTGATTTTATTGGGTACCATTATTTCCCTTTATTACTATATCAATCAGATCCGGTCGGATATTAACCGTTTCATTTTGGCCGTAAAAACGAGAGATCATACCTTAAACTTCAGAAACAAAACAACCAGAGGCAGTTTCCCGGAGCTATACGAATCGTTTACTGATATTTTACAGGTTCACAAACAGATTAAACTGGAACAGGAAGCCATGTTTCAGCTGATCAAAACCATTTTAGAGCAGGTTCCGGTTGGGGTAATCGTGGTGAGCAATACAACAGCAGAAAAAGATAACGAGATTGCATTTTTCAATCAGGCTGCTTCTAACCTTTTAGGTGTGCCCGCCTATAAATACTGGCATCGGTTAAAAGAGCATTTGCCAGCGTTCGGAGCAGAAATAGAGCAGATTTCAACAGGTGGAAAAAGGTTTCTGGAACTTAAGATTCAGGATAAACTAACCCAGTTATCTACTGAAGTGATTCCTTTAAACCTTTACGGGAAGAACTATATCATCATTAGTTTTCAGAACATTAAAGATGAAATTGAGCAAAAAGAAACTGAAGCCTGGAACAGGTTAGTCGGTGTTATTTCGCATGAAATTTTAAATTCCATCACGCCTATCAGCTCCTTATCAGATACTATCAACAAAATGGTAACCGATAAAAAGGACTTAACTGAAGATGAAATGGAAGACCTTAAAACAGCACTTCATACGATCCAAAGGCGCTCATCCGGTTTACTGGATTTCGTAAAAGATTACCGTTTAATTGCCGAACTGCCTACACCAAACCTTGAGCCGCATACCATTGGAGAAATATTAAAGCACATTAAGGTACTGATGCAGCCATTTGCTAAAGTTAAAAATGTGGTGCTGGATGTAGAACAGACTTCATCAAAAATCACCATTCAGCTGGATCTGAAATTGATAGAACAGGTATTAATCAACCTGATTACCAACAGTATTTATGCGGTCGAAAATAAGGATATGCCTCATATCAATGTAAATTACCGTTTAGAAAACACCAAGCTATATATCGATGTTAGTGATAATGGAAAAGGTATAGACGCTGATGATCTTGAAAAAATATTCGTTCCATTTTATACCACCAGGAAAAATGGATCGGGTATAGGATTAACCATCAGCCGAAACATCATGAAAATGCACAGAGGCAGTATCGAAGTTATTTCTACTCCCGAAAGTGGTACAACTTTTTCATTGGTATTTAACTACGTTTAATCATCTGAATGTTTTTTTGACCTAAAAATTCAAACAAAATAAGAATGATAATGCTTTTAAGATATAGATACATCGAATAAAAGCATGAAGACAGTTATAATATCGAACAGACTACCCGTTAAAATCATTGAAGAAAACAACGAATACACGTTTATTCCCAGCGAGGGCGGCCTTGCCACCGGCCTTGGCGATGTATATAAATCAGGCAACTCCATTTGGATCGGATGGCCCGGAATTGAGGTTCCGGAAGAACGTCAGGAAGAAGTTACGCAAAAACTTGCCGAACTAAACCTCTATCCGGTTTTTCTTACCCAAAACGAAATTAATTTATATTACGAAGGCTTTTCAAATGAAGTGTTATGGCCTGTATTTCATTACCTGGTTACCTACGCAAATTATGAACAAAGTTATTGGGATTGCTACCGATCGGTAAATGAGAAATTTGCCAAAAGTGCCATGCATGTACTGGATCGAAAGGATAAAATCTGGATTCAAGACTATCAATTGCTGCTGTTGCCAGGTATTTTAAGAGAGAAACTCCCGAACGCTACCATCGGTTTTTTTCAGCATATTCCCTTTCCGTCATACGAAATTTTCAGGCTCATCCCCTGGCGGGAAGAATTATTAAATGGCCTGATTGGTGCCGATCTAATTGGTTTCCATACTTACGATGATGTACGCCATTTTATCAGCACCGCCACACGTTTGCTACCCGTAAATTCATCATCAAACGTACTTAATAGTCACGAAAGACAAATTGTGATAGAAGCTTTTCCAATGGGAATTGATTTCGATAAATTTTCTGATCTACCTGTCACTGAAAAAGTAAAAAAAGAAATTGATTATTTCAGGACTGGTAAAGAAGAGATGAAAGTAATCCTTTCTATCGACCGGTTAGATTACAGTAAAGGTATACTCGAAAGGTTGAAAGCCATGGAATTACTACTTCAGGAGCACCCCGAATATATTGGTAAAATAGAACTTTTCATGATTGTAGTCCCTTCAAGGGATACCGTACCACAATATAGCGAGTTAAGAGACCAGATTGACCAGTTTGTTGGAAATTTAAATGCGAGGTACCGCTCCATAAACTGGATTCCAGTAAATTATTTTTATCGCTCTTTCCCCATTGAAGTACTCTCTGCACTTTATTCAACTGCCGACATTTGCCTGGTAACGCCGATGCGCGATGGGATGAATCTGGTAAGTAAAGAATATGTAGCTAGCCGGAACCACGAAGATGGTGTATTGATTTTAAGCGAAATGGCAGGTGCTTCCAAAGAATTAACTGATGCTGTAATTGTTAATCCCAATAATATAGGCGACATTATGGAAGCCATCGTAACTGCATTAAAAATGCCTTTGGAAGAACAACAGCAACGCATGAAAGCCATGCGGGCTATAGTGGAAAAATTTAACGTTAAACATTGGGTTAACAATTTTATTTTAAGATTAAACGAAGTGAAAGATTCTCAAAAATCATTATTAACTAAACACGCAGTCAATTCGATTAATGAAGTAATTGCTGCTAAATATGCAACAACAACCGATAGGGTTCTATTTTTAGATTATGATGGCACACTGGTAGATTTTACCGGGAACATTGATGATGCCTCTCCTGACGATGAACTTTATGATCTGATCGAAAACCTGACCCTTGATCATGCCAATAAAGTGGTGATTATCAGCGGAAGGCGACATGAAACGCTGGAGCAGTGGTTTGGGCATTTAAAGGTAGATCTGATTGCTGAACATGGCGCATGGCAAAAATCGTATGGAGATAAGTGGAACAGTCTGCCCCTGCTTACCGACCAATGGAAACAGGAAATAAAGGCTTTATTAGAAACCTACACCGACCGTACTCCCGGATCGTTCATTGAAGAAAAAAGCTATTCAATGGTATGGCACTATCGAAAAGCAGAAGATGGATTAGGTGATTTACGGGCCAATGAAATCGTAAGCCACATGAAAATTCTGGCTGCTGATAAAGGATTGCAGTTAATGCCAGGGAACAAAGTAATCGAGTTTAAAAATATAGAAGTTAATAAAGGAAAAGCTGCTTTAAACTGGTTATATGATAAAAACCCTGATTTCATTCTGGCATTAGGCGATGACCATACTGATGAGGACATTTTCAAAGTACTGCCAGATGATGCTTTTACCATAAAAGTTGGCAATAATATTTCAGAAGCAAAATATTACTTAAATGATTTTAAAGAGGTAAGAAAGTTACTTTGGAGTTTGGTAAAAGAAGAGTTTATAGAACGGGGTTAATAAATGTATAGTTAGTTAAATACCATAATGCCAAGGTCTGTGTCCCCACAGACCTTTTTTTCAACTATAATTTTAAAGAAATCCCGCAGATTCAATATGATTTTCGCAGATTTTTCGCCCAAATCTATTAATCCAATACGAAGGTGTGTGTCCTAACAGACCTATTTCTTACGAAAGATGTCGTCTTTTCGAGCGTAGCGGAACGCAGTCGAGAAATCTACTAGAGAGATATTTTCAAATAGATCTCTCCATTCCTCGGCATGTTAGTAGAGATGGTGATGCTTTCTATTGAATTTTATCCTATCCATTAAGTCTCTCTGCAACGTCACCCTGAACTTGTTTCAGGGTCTTTTTTACAGGAAAGACCTCTCCCGACCCAAAGCCAGGGTCTGTGTCCCCAAAGGCCTTTTTTCAACTAAATTTTAAAGAATCCCGCAGATTCAATATGATTTCGCAGATTTTTCGCTCAAATCTATTAATCCAATACGAAGGTCTGTGTCCTAACAGACCTATTTCTTATGAAATATATCGTCTTTTCGAGCGTAGCGGAACGCAGTCGAGAAATCTATTAAAGAAATATTTTCAGATAGATCTCTCCATTCCTCTGCGTTTTAGTAGAGATGACGATGCTTTCTATTGAATTTTATCCTATCCATTAAATCTCTCTGCAACGTCACCCTGAACTTGTTTCAGGGTCTTTTTATAGGAAAGATCTCTTTTTCACCTATAATTTTAATGCCAAGGTCTGTGTCCCCACAGACCTTTTTTCAACTATAATCTTAAAGAAATCCCTCAGATTCAATATGATTTTCGCAGATTTTTTGCCCAAATCTATTAATCCAATACGAAGGTGTGTGTCCTAACACACCTATTTCTTATGAAATATATCGTCTTTTCGAGCGGAGTGAAACGCAGTCGAGAACCCGAAGGCTCAGCGAAGCTAAATCTATTAGAGAGATATCTTCAGATAAATCTTTCCATTCCTCTGCATTTCAGTAGAGATGGCGATGCTTTCTATTGAATTTTATCCTATCCATTAAATCTCTCTGCAACGTCAACATGAACTTGTTTCAGGGTCTTTTTTACAGGAAAGATCGCTCCCGCCCCTAAGCCAAGTCTGTGTCACCACAGACCTTTTTGAAAATAGCTTTGACAACGTCAAATATATATTTTACATATCATAGTTGTCAAAGCTTAATCTATAATTTTACAAAAATATCGGCCTGTCCAGCTTAATCGCAATGCGGTAAGCGGCGTTCATCAAACCTACATGACTATAAGCCTGCGGGAAGTTACCCCATTGACTACCTGTTTTGGCGTCAACATCTTCGCTAAACAATAGCAGGTGGTTACAGTATTTAATGATATTTTCAAACTCCTTTATTGCTTCGTCAGTACGGCCAACACAGGCCAAAGCTTCTACATACCAAAATGCGCAGATTAAAAATGTAGTTTTGGGTTTACCGAAATCATCAGCATGCAGGTATCGGTAAAAAAGTCCATCTTCAGTTTTGAGTTCCTTTTCTAAAGCAATTAAATGGTCCTTTGCCCGGTCAGAAGCGGGATCAAGATAATTCATCATAATCAGCTGTAGTGTGCTGGCATCCAAATGCGGACTTCCTACAGCATTGGTATACACTTTTCTTTCCGGATCGTAGCAGGCTTCAATATGTGCTGAAGCTTTCTCAATCAGCAGATTTGCACGTCGTTCGAAATCTTCATTACCAATGGTTTTAGCCATTTTTAAAGCAGCCTGTGCGCCTGCCCATTGGAAAAGGTTACTATAACAATGTACATTGGCAATGTTTCTGAATTCCCATATTCCGGCATCCTTTTCATCAATGGTACGTTCAATTTTAGAAAGTACACTTTCAATCCACTTTACTGAATCACCCCGTTCCGAAAAAACAAAACGGTGGTCGGTATAAAGTGGCAGCATAGAAATCAAAACCTGCCCATAAATATCATTCTGAATGTGTTCGTATGCCTGATTTCCGATCCTAATGGGCTGTTCTCCGTTATAACCATCCAGATGATCAAGAGTGCGTTCAGTAATTTGTCTTTCGCCCGCAATACCATATAAAGGCTGGTAACGCACATCTTCAGCACGCGAAATATCGGACAGGTAATTAAAATACCGTTCCATTTCTTCAAAATGTCCGATATGGTTTAAGGATGTGAGCACATAGTGCGAATCGCGAAGCCAGCAATAGCGATAATCCCAGTTTCTTGTGCTACCTGGTGATTCGGGCAAACTGGTGGTACTTGCGGCTATAATGGCGCCTGTGTCTTCATATTGGTGGATTTTCAGAACGAGGGCCGAACGGATTACAAATGGCTGGTAAAAACCTGCTATTGATGAATGTTTGATCCATAAACGCCAATAAGAAATGGTTTCCCTTAAAAAATTCTCGGCCGTACTAACGATCGGTGCTTCTAAATTTTGTCCATAAGTCATCACCAAATACTTTGGCTCGTTCAGCACAAATGCTTTCTCGTCGAAAATATAGGTAAGTGATACATTGGTACTTAAGCGTATATTTTCATCACAGCCCAAATAGTCGATGTGATTGCTTCCCCTGCTTGATCTCATTTTACCTTTTCCATAATCGCAAACCGGCTCACACTTAATGGTAATGCGCGGGTTACCTTCCAAAGGCTCAATTTTTCTGATAAACATCAGTGGTTTAAAATAGCGATCGTATAAATGAAAACGGGGTGCAAAATCGGTAATCCTGTATTTTCCGTCTTCGGCGGTAATCTCCGTTCTTAGAACATTGGTATTCTCGATGTAATATTGATGAGAAGTAAATTCGCCCTGTGGCAAAATCGAAAATTCACCTCCTTTTTTTTCATCCAATAAACTGCCAAATACAAAAGGGCTATCAAAACGTGGCCAGCAAAGCCAGGATATATCAGTATTTTTATTTACGTGAGCAATGAAAGCGCAATTCCCTATAATTCCTGTTTGATAAAGGTGTTGATGATCGGTCATAAACTATTTTTTGTTTATTTACTAACAAGCTTACCGGGAAAATGTTGGGTAGAAAGAGAAAAAGACCTTATATATCCAGGGTTTTTCGCTGGAATAAACTGAAAAGACCTCACAGATTTTTGAAATCTGTAAGGTCTTGAAAGATTCTTCGCTTCGCTCAGAATGACAGTATATCTTAAATCACTGTACCACTTGGTACAACAGCGCCTTTTTTAATTACCACTATACCATCTTTTACAGCATAAAGCTCAAAATCGCCATCTTCCAAATGATCGCCGCCATTAATTTTAACATCGTTGCCTATACGACAATTTTTATCAATGATGGCGTTATTGATGAAGCAACGATCGCCTATTCCAATCAAAGAATTTCCCTTACTGTTTTCTTCCTGTATCTCTTCTAAAGTCTGGTACCTGTCGCTACCCATTATATAGGCATTGGTAATTACCGTATCCTTTCCTATTCTCGACCTGATCCCCAAAACAGCATGTTCTACCTTGCTGGCCTGAATAATACAGCCTTCAGCAATAATGGTTTTATCTAAAGTGGTACCCGAAATTTTCGAAGGTGGCAACATCCTTGCCCTGGTAAAAATAGCATGGTTGCTATCGAACATATTAAACTTCGGTATTTCATCTGTCAGTCCTAAATTGGCTTCAAAGAAAGATGAAATGTTACCGATATCGGTCCAATAACCCTCATATTGGAAGCTTAAAACCCTGCTTTCCCTAATAGCTCTAGGCAAAATTTCTTTACCAAAATCCTTTTCCTCTTCGTTTTCGTTTAAGATATTGATCAGGTAATCGCGGTTAAAAACGTAGATCCCCATCGAGGCCAGAAAGTTGCGCCCTTCTGATTGCATTTCTTCACCCGTGTCAGAAACCCAATCCTCTAATCCGGTTTTAGGTTTCTCGATGAAAGAAGTAATCATGTTTTCCTCATCAGCCTTTAAAATACCAAAATCAGTTGCGTCTTTGGCCGTTACCGGAATGGTAGCAATGGTAATTTCTGCAGCAGCTTCGATATGTTTCTCAATCATATCTTTAAAATCCATCTGGTAAAGTTGATCACCCGAAAGGATTAAAATATAATCAAATTCATGAGAAACGATGTGATGCATACACTGACGGACAGCATCTGCAGTACCCTGGAACCAGCCAGAATTTTGCACCGTTTGCTCGGCAGCTAAAATATCAACAAAAGCCGTACTGAAGTGACTAAAATGATAGGTATTTTTAATGTGTTTGTTTAGGGATGCCGAATTAAACTGGGTTAACACAAACATACGGTGGATACCCGAATTGAGGCAGTTCGAGATTGGAATGTCTACCAAACGGTATTTACCAGCTATCGGAACTGCCGGTTTAGAACGTGTTTGTGTTAGTGGCGATAATCTAGAGCCCTGGCCACCGCCAAGGATAACGCCTAAAACTTTGTCAGTCATGCTTAAGCTTATTTTAAATTTTGGTATAATTCTATATAATTCAAGGCTGCCCTATCCCATGAATGATCAATTTTCATCATGGTTTTTCTTACAGCTTTAAAGGCTTTTTTATCATTGTAAAATCCAACTGCGCGGTTAATAGAATGTGTAACATCCCAAATACTCGTTTGGTCATGGCAGATCCCGAAACCATTGTCGCCAATATCGATCACGGTATCTCTCAGCCCTCCAACCCTACGCACAATCGGAACTGTTCCGTATCGTAAGGCATAAAGCTGGTTCAGTCCACAAGGCTCCACTCTTGACGGCATGATCAGAAAATCCGCACCTGCATATATTTGATGCGAAACCTGTTCATTATAACCGATATAAGCATTGTATCTGCCTCCAAAGAAATCCTTCAACTGGTTTAACCTTCCTTCCACCCAACTGTCTCCCGAGCCTAAAACCAAAATATTGATGTTGTCGCCATGCTGTTGCAAAGCGGTATAAAAAATGTCCGGTAAAATATCGGCACCTTTTTCGTCAACCAATCTTCCTATAAAAGTAAACAGGGGCTTAGATGAATCTAATTGAAAAACATCGCAAAGTGCTTTTTTGTTTGCCAATTTCCCAGCTTCTACAGTTTTTATAGTATAACCCTTATTCAGCATGGGGTCTGTTTCAGGATTCCATACTTCGTTATCAATTCCATTTAATATCCCAACTGATTTCCAACGTTCCTGTCGTAACAAACTTTCCAGTCCGCGCGCATTGCCCATCATTTCTTCCAGGTAAGTTGGCGATACCGTAGTTACCTTCCAGGCACATTTAATAGCAGAAGCAAGGGGATTTATGGCATCATCCCAACCCAGTAAACCACCCTTCCATAAATCGAATGCCGGTAAATAGTACAATTTATCCCATCCAAACTGGCCCTGATATTGGGCGTTATGAATGGTTAGCACCGTAGGCACAATGCTTATCGGCTTATATTTTATACAATTTGAAACCATAAAAGGAATCAATCCTGTATGGTGATCATGACAATGGAGGATGTCCGGGCGATGCTCCCATTGCACCATCCAATCGAGCGCAGCAATCTGAAAAGCAACAAATCTTTCCGTATCATCGTTATATCCGTATACATTTGGACGGTCTGTTAAACCCTGTATATGAACAATATATAAGTCGAAACCCAGTTTATTGGTTTTTTCTTTTAAAATACGGTACTGAAAGTGGTTATTCCCGTAATTTGCCCAGGCATCATAAGTGACCTCAAATTCACTTTCGCGGATAAATTTGGTATCGTAAGCAGGCACAACCACTTTGGCAATATGGCCTAGTTTATTCTGGTATTTTGGTAAGGCCCCTACTACATCGGCTAAACCACCAACCTTTGCAACTGGGTAACACTCGGCACTTATATGTATAATTTCCATCAAATATTTGCAGTAGATAACTGAAGTAAGTTACTAATTGTTTTGAGTTTTGCAAATAATGAAAATTATATTTTTAGTTGATTATTCTATCAAATATCGTCATCTCGACTGGAGCAAAGCGTAACGGAGAGATCTAATTCATATAAATTTACTTCTGTGTTTTTTTGAAAGTGAATGTTCTGTTTTCTGTGGCGGCCTGCAGCCCTGCTTTCCGCTATAAGTCCTCACTGCGTTCCGGGCTTACCGCTACAATCAGGCTTATAAACAAAGTTGGTTTCCCGTCAAACGCTGGAAATGTGGTATTGGGAACAATTTTCTGTTGAGTTTTCGAGAGGAACTTGTCGTCTCCTGGAATGCGGAACGACGCGATCTTACTCCCTGTTCGCATGGTTTTAATTTAGACTTTTCAGCGGTGATCTTTTTAATTCTGCGGGAAAAAACCGCTAATCATTTCCCGCTGCTGATCTCGCAGATAAACGCAGAGATTTTTTCAAACAGCTATTCACTTAAACAGCCCCCGAAAAAAGTTCGGATGACGCCACGTATCGGAGATTAGATTTGCGGTTATCTTTTTAAATCTGCGGGAACGAACCGTTAATCATTTCCTGCTGATTTTGCGAATAAACGCGGAGATTTTTCCAAGCAGCTATTTACCTCAAAGACCTTGAAACAAGTTCTGGGTGACGCCATGTATGGAAAATTAAATTTTTCAGCGGTGATCTTTTTAAATCTGCGGGAAAAACCGCTAATCATTTCCCGCTGATCTCGCAGATAAACGCAAAGATTTTTTAAACAGCTATTCACTTAAACAGCCCCTGAAAAAAGTTCATATGACGCCACGTATGGAAAATTAGACTTTTCAGCGGTGATCTTTTTAATTCTGCGGGAACAAACCGCTAATCATTTCCCGCTAATCTCGCAGATAAACGCAGAGATTTTTCCCAACATCTATTTACGCCAGAGATCCTGAAATAATTTGAGGGTAAAGCCACCTATAATATGAAAATGCAATACATAAAAAAACCGCTTAAATCCATAAGCGGTTTTAACAACAAAACAAATATATTTCTTAAAAATATCTAGTACTCTTCAGCGATAATTTCGTAGAAATCGCGGATGGGTTGAAATTGAGGGTGTAATGAAACCACATCGCCAAAAACCAATAGCGCCGGGGCCGTTATTCTTTTATCTTCCACGATCTCAGCAATGGTGTCAACTATACCTACCACAATTTTTTCGTCAGGTGTGGAACCATTTTGGATAACGGCAACTGGCAACAGATTTTTACTTTCTGCCTGAAAAATAGCTGCAATCTCTTTTACTTTTTCAATGCCGTTTAAAACAACTATCGTAGCTTTCGTTTTTGCAGCTATGTACAAATCCTCCGAAATTTCACCTTTAGAATTGGTTCCGGTTACTGCCCAAAAACTTTCGCTCATGTCCTTATAAATCATAGGGATTTTTTGCAAACTTGGCGCACCTGTGGCACTCGAAATCCCAGGAATGATTTCAGTAGGGATACTATAAGATTCTGCTGCATCTATTTCTTCATATCCTTTTGCAAAGAAAAACGGGTCGCCGCTTTTTAAACGTACAACATGACCATAATTTAAAGCATAATCAATGATGAGCCTGTTTACTGCATCCTGAGAAAATGATTCATCATCAGAACGTTTGCCAACATAAACTTTAGGAATACCATCTGGTGCATGACACAATAAAGCTTCGTTTACATTTGCATCATACAAAACAACATCAGCTGTTTTTAATGCCTTAACCCCTTTTAAACTAAATAAATCCGGGTCACCAGGACCAGCACCTATTAATGTAATTTTTGGTTCAATGTTCGCTTTTTCTACTTTATTCAAAATCATAACAGATCATTTAAGCTTGTTGTACATTTATTAACAATACAAATATATAAAGTCTATAGAAATTGTAGTAATTTATTTTAAAATAAATTTATAACTGTCGTTCAGAACAAATTGAAGGATATATGTATCGCTACCACCCGATCTTTTAACTATCATTCGAAATGATAGTACCTCAAAATGGAGCTTAACAAGCGAAAAAATCTCCGTGCTTTCTGTGCATCCGTGGCAAACATAAACTATAATCGATACATTAGGTCTTAGCGAGACGCTAAGACCAGTAGTGAGCAATCAGATCTCGCGCATGCGGGAACCACGAGGTGCTCAGCGAAGCTAATTTAAGGCACCCGATAATAGCGATTTTTATAAGATTGCTTCGCCAATAATCGGAACAGGTTGTTGGCTGAAAAGCATTTTAGCAATGACAAACTAAATTATCCCTCAGGATGTAGGGTCAAGCGTTTATTTACAATCCACCTCTGAAAAAGTAAATTTCCCGGCTTCGTAATTAATGGGCTTTCCTTTTACAAAATAGGATCTTCCCAGCGTGGTTTCAATCTGTGCAACTCCCATAATGAGTTTACCATCTTTCTTTAAAAAAGCCAGTGGGTTGGTAAATGCCTTTGTGGTATCTTTACCTGTATTAAACCGATAATCAACCAGTAAAGTATCGCCGTTAAATTTTCCACTTATTTTGCCGTTATTTTCAGGCTTGTCAGCATATTTTACCAAAAGTGAACCGGTTATTTTGCCAGATGCCATTGTTTTTACAATCATAGCAGCACTGTCTTTTTCGAAGGAAGCGGCATAACAGGTTTGATTGACTACCGAATCTTTTTTTGCTGCATCAGTCTTTTTCTGTGATTGGTTACAGGCAAAAACGAAGGGCATAGCCGCTAAAGCGAAATACAAGAGATTTTTTTTCATGTTTTGGAATTTGGGTTTCCGTTTATATTGTAATAACGAGATGAAAAATCTGAATCGTTTCCATAAGTTAAATATACAAAAAACCTGTAAAGAAAAACGGGGCAACCATTTGGTGCCCCGCTGAAATTGCTTTCGCATTAGAATAATCTAAAGCTTTCATTATTATATTTGGCTGTGGTTCTCCACGCTAAGGTTTTCTGGATTACGAGATTTTAGGATCAGTAACTGAATTAGCGATTTATTAATTTTTATTTTCCATCTCAAATTCACATCGTCCATTCTTCCATCATTAATGCGTTAAGAATATCAAAATTTTAACCGTATCCTACAACACTACCCATTATTGATCATTGAAAATTGCTTATCGGCTATTTCAAATTTTCCATCTTCCATCTTACCGCCTACTCCACTGCCGCCCTGAACATGAGTGCGCCAACGGTTAAATTGGTCCGGGTATCAACTAAAATAGCAGAACCATTTGCCCGGTTATCATCATATAAATCAAAAGCCAGCGCATCAGCGGTTTTCACAATTACACGGCCAATATCATTCAGTTTAAATTCTTCTGCAGCATGCTTTTCTAAAGTATTGATATCTACTTTATGTAGAATTTCGCTGATTTTACATTTGGTAACCTTGCTATTATGTTGAATATTATACATGATGGAAGTATCAAGGGCACGCGTATCCATCCAGCAAAGATCGGCCTCAATAAGTTTTGTTTCCTGTGGCAAAGCCGATGCATTTACAATGGTATCACCACGACTAATGTCGACATCGTCTTTTAAGTGAATGATAACCGATTGACCAGCGTGTGCAGCGTCAAGTTCTTCATCAAAAAACTCAATCTTCTCTACAACAGAACCTGCTCCTGAAGGAAGGACCGTAACTTTATCATTTAATTTGAAAGTTCCGCTTAACACACGCCCAGCATAACCCCGGTAATCATGCAGCTCTGCTGTTTGCGGACGAACTACCCATTGTACGGGCATCCGCGCCAGTTGAGATTGATCTAAGTGGTCGGTATCTACCTTTTCCAGAAAATGCAACAAACTTTCACCTTCATACCATTGCATATTTTCTGATGTTTGTACTACATTATCGCCTTTTAATGCGCTCACGGGAATATAGGTTACGTCAGCCAACTTTAATTGCTGCGCCAAAACTTTGTATTTTTCAACAATGGCACTATACACGGTTTCACTATAATCCACCATATCCATCTTGTTGATGCAAACCACCACATGCTTAATGCCCAGTAAAGAAACAATATACGAATGACGGATAGTCTGCTCTACCACACCGTTACGGGCATCAATTAAGATGATGGCTAAGTTAGCAGTAGAAGCTCCGGTAACCATATTTCTGGTATACTGAATATGGCCCGGGGTATCTGCAATGATAAATTTACGTTTTTCTGTCTGAAAATATTTATAGGCTACATCAATGGTAATACCCTGCTCACGTTCTGCCCTTAAACCATCAGTTAAAATAGCCAAGTCTATTGTCCCATCGTCATTTTTGCGGTTGGAGCGCTGCAAAGCTTCTAACTGATCAGCCAAAATAGAATCTGTATCGTATAACAAACGGCCAATTAAGGTACTTTTACCATCATCTACGCTGCCTGCTGTGAAAAATTTTAATATGTTCATGTTGTTAATGTATTAAGATAAAAGTATCAAGTATCAAGACCAGTTCAGTCTATCACTTTCATACTCATACTTAGTTAAAGTATTAAGATAAAAGTATCATGTATCAAGACCAATTTAAGCTATTCTTTCATCCTCATGCTTAGTTTATTTAGAAACGTTTAGTAAATCTGTCCTGATACTTGATACCAAAGACTTGATACTCCTTAAAAATACCCTCCCTTTTTTCTGTCTTCCATTGCTGCTTCAGAAACCTTGTCGTCTAAACGGGCACCACGCTCTGAAATTTTTGAGGCACTGATTTCTGAAATAATATCGTCGATCAAAAATGCATCTGATTCTACTGCAGCGGTGCAAGACATATCGCCAACCGTACGGAAACGAACCTGTTTACGTTCTACCACATCTTCTTCATCCATATTTAAAAAAGGCGAAGCGGCCATCAGCTGGCCATTCCTGGTAATTACCTCTCGTTCGTGCGAAAAATAAATGCTCGGAAGTTCTATTTTCTCCCTGCGGATATAATTCCAGACGTCTAATTCTGTCCAGTTACTGATCGGAAATACGCGGATGTTTTCGCCTTTATGGATTTTACCGTTGTAAATGTTCCAGAGTTCGGGACGCTGGCGTTTGGGATCCCACTGTCCGAACTCATCGCGGACAGAGAAAATACGCTCCTTTGCCCTGGCTTTTTCTTCATCTCTACGTGCACCGCCAATACAGGCATCGAACTGGTATTTGGCAATGGTATCGAGCAAGGTTACGGTTTGCAATGCATTTCTACTGGCATTTTTACCGGTCTGTTCTACTACTTTACCCTGGTCTATAGATTCCTGAACAGAGCCAATAATAAGTTTCTCACCAATCCTTTCTATCATTTGATCACGGTAGGTGATGGTTTCTTCGAAATTATGACCGGTGTCTATGTGTACCAGCGGAAAAGGAAATTTACCAGGACGGAAAGCTTTTTCTGCCAAACGAACCAAAGTAATCGAATCTTTCCCCCCTGAAAACAAAAGGGCTGGTTTCTCAAACTGACCTGCAACTTCACGTAAGATGTGAATGGCTTCGGCCTCCAGCTCATCTAAATAATCAAAATTATATGTACTCATTTCAATTGTTGGAATGTTTAAATATTGAATGTTCCAAACACTCAAAGTTATATTTGTTGTTGTTAATTGTCGGAAGGTTTGAAAAGTTGGAAGGTTTAAATTCCATTCCATATCTACCATTTTACTTCTTCCATCAGCCAGCGGCATGTAAACCGCATTCTTTTTTGCTCTGGTCTTCCCACCACCATCTACCGGCCCTGAAATCTTCGCCGGGCTGAACTGCTCGTGTACAGGGTGCGCATCCTATACTAGGAAAACCCTTATCATGCAAAGTATTGTACACAATGTTATTCTCTTTAATATAGGTTTTTACATCATCCAAAGTCCAATCGAAAATAGGGTGAAATTTGATCAATTGGTTTCCTTCGTCCCATTCCAAATCATGCATATCCTCGCGGTTGGCACTTTGATCGGCCCTGATCCCTGTTATCCAGATATCATTACCTTTTAATGCTCTTTTTAAGGGTTCGATTTTACGGATGTAACAGCACTCTTTTCTATTCTCTACCGATTCGTAAAAACTGTTAGGTCCTTTTGTATTGACCATATCCTCTAAGAGTCCATTCTGTGGATAATAGGCATGAATGGGTTTGTTGTAAATTTCTAAGGTACGGTTCCAAACATAATAGGTTTCCGGAAATAAACGTCCGGTTTCTAAAGTAAAAACCTTGATCGGAATATTGTTGGCAAAAATTAAATGGGTAATTGCCTGGTCTTCCCAGCCAAAACTGGTTGAAAATATAATACGCCCGGCGTATTCAGTTGCCAAAAATTTCAGTTTATCTACTGTACTTAAGCCTTCCAGTGCTGCTTTTATCTCCTCTAAGTTCCCCATCACTATATTAATTTTAAAATAAACATGATTACGCTCCTTAAGCTTACGATCATTACAATAATCCCCACGGCAACCATAATGGTTTTTGCCGAGATTTTGTTTGATACTTTTGCGGCTATTGGCGATGCGATTGCGCTACCGATAATTAAACCCACAACGGCCTCCCAGTGTTTGCCACCTAACATGGTAAAAAAGGTAAGCGAACTCAACGTGGCGATAAAAAAGCGGCTGATTTTTACCGTGCCCAAAGAAAACAAGGGATGCCTGCCGCCTGCAATTAAACTGGATAATACAATCGATCCCCATCCGCCACCAAAGGCTGCATCTATAAAACCTCCTACAAAACCCAATAAACCAATTTTTTTGATTTTCTGATCCGCTTTTTTCCTTTTGATGTTAAATGCTTTCATTAGAATAACAGCTCCCAGAAAAAGTGTATAAACCGCAACAACCGGTTTAACATAACTGCTGTAGTGTTCTAATGAAGAAAGGATGTAAGCGCCTAAAACGGCTCCGATGATGGCAGGAAGGATTAAAATTTTAAATAATTTCCAGTTTACATTCCCCATCCGGTAATGCATCCATCCTGCAATTCCGTTACTCATTACCTCAGAAATATGGATGGCCATACTTGCGGATGCGGGAGGCAAACCCATGGCAAGCGAGAATGATGCGGTGGTCACACCATACGACATCCCAATGGCACCATCTATTAATGCGAATACAAATCCGGCACCTAAAAACCAATAAAACAAAGGATCGATATTGATTAAAAAATGCTGGAATTCCGGCTCGGTATTCCACAGAGAAAATCCGATAGCGACAATGAGTAAAACCGATGCTACCCAGATTAACCATTTGATATTCTGCTCGGCAAAGCTTTTTTTCGGATTAATTAAACTTTGGGTAACCTTATTCAGTTTTTTAACCTTTGCTGAAAAATCGCCATTTAACGTTTGGCGCAAAGCACTCATATTCTGCAGCGTTTCATCCAGCTCTGCAGGTAAACCTTCATTTAAAATCTGTTTTAAACGTTTGGCAATGGTTGGCGATTTTCCATTTGTAGAAATGGCAATCTTCAAATCGCCTTTTTGAACGATTGACCCCAGGTAAAAGTCGCATAATTCTGGCTTATCGGCCACATTGATCAGCAAACCACGCTCATGCGTTGCCTTTCTGATTTCGTCATTTAAAATATAATTATTGGTCGCAGCAAAAACGATATCAATATCATTTAAATCAGTTACATCAAAAGTTTTTTGTTTAACTTTTATCAGCGGATAATTTGCAACAAGTGCATAAACCTCTGGCGATACCTGCTCTGCTACGATGGTAATGGTAGCGCTGTTGCTATTATTTACAATTGCCGTTAACTTCTCCAACCCGATATTGCCTGCACCAATTAATAATGTACGCAGCTTATTCAGCTTTACAAAAACCGGAAAAAGCTGGTTA
This sequence comes from Pedobacter suwonensis, assembly GCF_007833675.1. Taxonomy (NCBI): domain Bacteria; kingdom Pseudomonadati; phylum Bacteroidota; class Sphingobacteriia; order Sphingobacteriales; family Sphingobacteriaceae; genus Pedobacter; species Pedobacter suwonensis. The sequence goes on from NZ_CP031708.1 coordinate 1,265,019, forward strand.
CCTTTTTCTTCTTCAGAAAAAGACGCTGCACTATCAGATTGGTTAGGCAATACTTGCATATTGTTTAATTAATTTTTTAAATGACGGATGTAATGATACAACTTCTCCAAAAATTAATAATGCAGGTGCTTTAATATTTTCTTGTAGCACCAAACTTTCTATGGTTTCAACCACGCCGATAACCAATTTTTCATCTTCTGCAGATCCATTCTGCACTACTGCAGCTGGTAAATTTTGCTTGTCTGCAGCTTTAAAGATCTCTACAATTTTAGCTAGTTTTTTGAGTCCCATCAGTACCAGTACCGTAGCTTTTGATTGTGCTGCCTGGTAAATATCAGCAGATACTTCTCCGGAAGTCGTCGTTCCGGTGATGACCCAAAAACTTTCGCTCATACCGCGGTGCGTAACCGGGATCTGTTGTAGGCCAGGTACGCCGATCGAGCTTGAAATACCCGGAATAACACTAACCGGAATGCTATACGATGCAGCATAGTCCAATTCCTCATATCCCCTGCCAAAAACAAACGGATCGCCACCTTTTAAACGCACTACATGACCGTAGTTTAGAGCATAATCGATCATTAATTTATTGATGGTATCCTGCGGGTAGGAATGCTCCCCAGAACGTTTCCCTACATATACCTTAATGGCGGCTGCCGGAGCATGCTCCAATAATGCCTCGTTGGTTAAAGCATCATACAATACCACATCAGCAGTTTGCAATGCTTTAACACCTTTTAAGGTTAATAAATCCGGGTCGCCTGGGCCTGCACCTAAAAGCGTAATTCTTGATTCTATATTTTGATTAACCATGTTTCTTTTTAATTATTTTGAACGACTGGATGGAGAGTTGTCATGCGCATAGCTTTCGGCGACTACAGTTCTCAAATCTCAGATCTATTATCTCAAGTCTCATTTAGCCAATACCGCTCTTTTCTCTTTTATCTGATTTAAAAACTGATTGGCTTCTTCAAAATATTTCTTTGCAAAATCGGCTGTTGGTTCATTTTTATTGATCTGTAAAACCAGATCTGAGAAATTGGTAGGCAAATTAAATTCGCCGGTTTCTACATAGTGGCTATCAAATTCGCGAATTACCCCAACCTGTGTGCTACTATTTACTCCTTTATCCAACAACAGCGATTTTGCAGCACTTACAAAAGTGCTGTAGGTATGGTAAATAGAATCTGCATAAGCACCTTTTTTTAAGTTTTGCTTTGCCCATTCAAATTTTTCATCAGCCTCTAATAATAAGGTAGCTACGAGATCAATTACTACACCAGCACACTCGCCTACACCAATGGCTGTTACAAATTCTTCCACATGCCCCCAGTCTACAAACTCCTCTGTTTTAAGGTTGGTTAAATCGGCCAATGGCTTCAACAACTGATAAAAATGGTCTTTACCTTTACGATCATAATATTGATGGAAGTTTTCATCAGCCAGGTTATTGGCCTTAAAATCATTTAAAACATAGTGTAAAACACTTGTTGCCCTTTTTGAGGGCACTTTAATTACCCGTTCTGCCACGCGGCCTACGCCGTTACCTACAGTACCTCCACCAAGCATCACCTGAACGGCAGGAACCACTTTTCCTTCGGCTTTTACCGAGCTTCCGTGGAAACCGATTTCAGCTAAACCATGCTGACCGCAAGAGTTCATACAGCCGCTGATTTTGATCTTGATGTTTTTTTCGTAAATAAACTCGGGGAAATCGGTATAAATGACCTCTTCCAAAACTTCAGCAAGTGTCATCGAGTTGGAAATACCCAAGTTACAGGTATCAGTACCTGGACAAGTCGTAATATCGGCCAAACTATCAAAACCGGCTGTCGTAAAACCAATTTTATTTAAAGCGGTGTATAAAGAAGGCAAAGCTTCTTTCCGTACAAATTTCAACAATAAGCCCTGGTTTTGGGTAATCCTGATTTCATCAGCCACATATAACCTGATGGCATCAACAAACGCCCTTGCTTTATCTGTTTTGATATCTCCTACCTGAACTTTTACATAAACACCATAAAACCCTGCTTGCTTTTGTTCAATTACATTGGTAGCTAACCAGTGTTTATAATGGGCCTCATTCAGTATCTCTACCGAAGGGTATTCTTGTTCTAAAGGCAAGAGTGGTTGTTGAACGGCATTAACATCAATTTTAAAGGTTTTTACTTTGTTGGCGGTGCGTTCTTCAGCAACCAAACGCAAAACCTCTTCCAGACCCAGTTTTTGAACCAGATATTTTAAGCGTGCTTTATTGCGATTGTTACGCTCGCCATAACGGTCAAAAACGCGAAGAACAGACTCAGTAAAAGGGATTAACTGATCTTCAGGTAAAAATTCGTGAACGGCATTGGCCAGAAAAGGTTGTGCTCCTAAACCACCGGCAAATAAAACCTTAAAGCCACGTTCGCCTTTTTCATTTATTTTAGGAATAAAACCTAAATCATGAATGTAGCTGAATGCGGTGTCCCTATCGCTGGATGAAAAAGAAATTTTAATCTTACGGCCCATTTCCTGACAGATGGGATTACGTAAAAAGTAGGCAAATACTGCCTGAGCATAAGGTGAAACATCAAAAGGCTCCTCTGCATCTATTCCAGCATTTGGAGAAGCGGTTACATTGCGCACCGTATTTCCGCAGGCTTCGCGAAGGGTAATATCATCCTGTTCGAGCTTTGCCCAAAGTTCTGGTGTGCGGTCTAAACTTACATAGTGGATCTGGATATCCTGACGGGTAGTTAAGTGCAGGTTACCACTTCCGTACTCATCGGCAATATCAGCAATACGCAATAACTGTTTAAAAGTTACCTTACCAAACGGCAACTTAATACGCACCATCTGCACACCCGGCTGCCTTTGTCCGTAAACACCACGGGCCAAACGCAGGCTTCTAAACTTTTCGTCGTGAATGGTTCCATCCCTGAAAGCTTTAATCTTATTCTCCAAATCGATAATGTCCTGCTCGACAATCGGATTTTCGAGTTCTGTTCTGAAACTTTGCATATGTGTTGTTAGCTAATTCTAAAAATGCCTCCCTTTCACCGGGAAGCATTCCATGTTTTATACTAAAAGTGATCTGTAGGTTCCAATTATTGCGTTTTGCAACAGCACATCATCTGTACAGCAGTTAACTTTTCAGGCATAAAACTGAAATTTATATGCCAAATATATAAAGTATATAGGAATAGTAGTAATTTATTATAAAAAAATTTACATAGAAGAACGTCATTTCGACTGGAGCGCAGCGAAATGGAGAAATCTGTAAATTAAATTCTTAAATTGGGGTAACTGAAAACTACAAATTGCTAACTGCCAATTGGTACCTGATTTGGGCGTTCTCTAAGCTGCGCAAAGGTCGGGCTTTACAGGGCTCCGCTTCGCTCCGGTACCGATGAAGAATCGGCACTGAACCCTTACAATCCCTAACGCGGAATCACCACTTACCTGGAACAGACTTCCGAAGTTGGTCTTTTGCTCATGCCCTATTGAAAATTAGGAATTCATATTATACAATAATCTGTGTAGGAAAGGCGGCTAAGAACAAACGTTTTTACATCTATTTTATATACTAAAACTTTATTTTAGTATTTTTGTTTGTATCTCATTATCATAATATTTATATCTCAGCATGGAGCTCATTTTAAAATCAAATAACGAAGAAAGCCTGGCGAAGATTATCGCGTTAGCTAACAAATTAAATGTAGTTATTGAGAAGAAAAATATTGTTTCTAATAATTCAGTTAAGGTTAATCTCAAAAACCGTATTCTTAATTTTAAAGCTTCAACATCTTCGTCTTTTGACGATGCATCTGAATGGCAACAAAATCAACGTTCCGATCGTGAATTACCTTTTTTATAGGTATGGCTTTTCTTTTAGATAGTAATGTAATTATTTATTCTTATTCAAATGAGTACGAATACCTGAGGGAGTTAATTATTGACGACTCCTGTTTTGTTTCGGAAATATCCCGTGTTGAAGTACTCGGTTATCATGCATTGAAGACAGAGGAAGAAAAATACTTTACTGATATTTTTAAATATATACCAATCATCCTTCCTGGTCAAGACATATTTGACAGGGCTGTTGAAATTCGGAAAAAGTACAATCTTAAACTTGGTGATAGTATTATCGCCGCTACCGCTTTAGTACATAACCTTGAAGTTTATACTCGCAATTTAAGCGACTTTGAACGGGTTAAAAAATTAAAATGTATTAATCCCATTCGTTAAATCTTCGGTACTGATCTTAATTTAATAATCATTATCAAAATCAGGATGGTACTACCATCTCTGTTAAAAAATCCTGTAAAAACTAAACTTTTATTTCCAAAAAAACCAAACTCAATAATGACGATCCTCCCTGAGGCTTATTTCCATTAAATAATTCCGTCAATCATATTGATTTTTATAAAATAAATTAGCCCTCAAGATGACGGATTGGGTTAAGTAAAAGACTATAAATTAACGATACCGATTTTTAGATTATCCTCGCGGCCGATTACATCTGCAATGCTGGTTTCGGTTAAAACCTTGAGCGTAGCATCTCTAACATCAATAAAAGCACTTCTGATTCCGCACGTTTTCTCATCTACACACTCATCACATTTGTGGTAAAAGTTTAAACTCGCACAGGGAACCATGGCGATCGGCCCATCGGTTACACGCATTACATGTACCAAAAAGATTTCTTCAGGTTTTTTGTTGAGGCTATAACCGCCTCCGGCACCTTTTTTACTATATAGAAAGCCTGCGTTACGCAAATCGAGCAGAATCTGCTCCAAAAACTTTTTAGGGATATGCTCCTCCTCTGCAATTTTCGAAATCTGCATGGGTGGTTTATCTAAATTTTTGCCCAACGCCACAAGCGCTTTTATGGCATATTTTGTCTTTTTGGATAGCATATTTGTACAAAGCTAATAAAAGAAAGTAAATTATAAAATATGCAACAGGAAGTTGATTTTAATTCCTCCTGCTATCATATTGATAAATATAATGCAGAATAATGATCATTGCTTTAATCAAACGGGCGTAAAAATAACTTCATCATTAAACAGAAAGTCAATTATCAGCGTTTAAAATCTACTTTTGCGCACCATTCTGAATTGCAGATTTAATCATGAAAAGAAAACTCAATCTATTGCCGCTCATCATTGTTGCAATTATATTTTTTGCCCTTAACGCTTATGTTTTATCTGGCCTGGGTGCAATCAGTCAATCCAGCTTATTAAGCCCCATTTTCTGGGTATTTATTACCGGTTTAACTTTTGCCTTATTTTTTGCCATTCAGCAAATGCGGATTCAGGGCATCAATAAGTTTTTCCAGATCGTCAGCCACACTTTCCTGATTGTTTTCGCTGCAGAAATTGTATTCGCCTTTTTTCTGCTGCTCGGCGATGTTTTCCGATTATTGATGGCAGTTGCTATTAGTTTTGAATCAGGTGGATTTCATATCGCTGCCAGAAACAACTACTGGGTAGATTTTGCTTTTATAATGTTCTGTTTAACCATTGCCCTGTTTGCTTATGGCATTACCCAGGGAAAATATGCTTACCGCGTAATTAAACATACTTTATACTTTGATGATCTGCCTGTAAGTTTTGATGGCTTTACGTTAACGCAAATTTCTGATGTACATGCGGGAAGTTTTACCAATCCAAAAGCCGTTCAAAAAGGGATTGATATGATTAATGCGCAAAAAAGTGATCTGTTTGTTTTCACCGGCGATCTGGTCAATAATGCCGCATCAGAAATTGTACCTTACATAGGCCATTTTTCGCAGATTAAAGCACCATTCGGACAGTTTTCTGTTTTAGGAAATCACGATTATGGCGATTATATCAAGTGGCCAACAGAAGCAGATAAAATACAGAACCTGAACCGATTAAAAGCGTACCACAATGAACTTGGCTTTAAACTTTTACTGGATGAACATGTAGAACTGCATAAGAACGGCGAAAAAATCATATTAGCTGGAATAGAAAACTGGGGAATTGGTTTTGGAGAACGTGGTGATCTGAATAAGGCCTTACAGAATACCAGTGTTACCGATTTCAAGATTTTGCTCTCGCACGATCCTTCGCACTGGGATGCACAGGTAAAAAATTATCCGTCTAAAATTAACTTATCCCTTGCCGGGCACACCCATGGCATGCAGTTTGGCATAGAAGCTTTCGGGATCAAATGGAGTCCGGTGAAATACCGTTACAAACACTGGGCAGGCATTAAGACCGAAAATGGCAGGTTTTTAAACGTAAACAGGGGTTTTGGTTTTCTGGGTTTTTCAGGCCGGATCGGGATCTGGCCAGAGATTACGGTGATAGAGTTGAAGAAAAAATAAACAACAAATGCCCCGGGATGGGGGATTTGTTGTCTACGCAATCGTCATTCCCGCGCAGGCGGGAATCTTATGCAAGTAACAAGTCCAGCTAAAGTATTACGATTCCCAATCAAGTTGGGAATAACGAACGCAAACGCCGTGGTCTGTGTCCCCACAGACCACTCGGAATAAACATCTTGATCGGTCGGTGAGACACCAACCAAGGAATTCATTTGAAGGTGCAGTCAGACGTTGCCATCTGACTTTGGGTAAATCGAGCGATTGATGAAATCAAATAAACCTTCTCTTTTCCAGATTAATATCGGCCATAAAAATAATATGGATCGCCCAGTTTGAGTGGATTGCAAAACAATTAAAAACCCAAAAGCCCTTGAAGTTAAATCTGTTCAGACCGATTTCTTCGTTTTACTGCGCTTTAGTTGAAATAACCATAATATTATTTTAACTACAAAGATAGTTTATCTATTAAAATCGTTATCTTGCTTTAAATTACCTCATGGCATGAAAACATTATTATTTATTTTTTTATCAATGCTATTATTTGAAACGCCAACCATTGAGAAAGACCGCGACCGCTGGAAGCCTTATTACACCAATGTCGCTCCTGCAAAAACTGCAGATCAATGGTTTTTACCCTTTGATGTAGCTAACCGTAAAAAGACAATCAACATTAAAATCATCAGCATTTTTGGCGATCACCGCGACAGTTATGTTAAAGGCCATATTCACACGGCTATTGATATCAATCCTGCTCAACCAAAAAGTAAACTTGTTGGTGTTTATGCCATGGCCAACGGAGTAGTTTGTTCTGTACATTTAGGGGAAAACCAACGTACCGTAGTGGTCAAACATAAACTGCCTAATGGCCAAACGATGTTCACTTCTTATAAACACCTGAAAGAGATTTATGTAAGCAATGGTCAGCAGGTGGATCAGAATACCAAACTGGCCAGGTTATTTACACCGCAGGAAAGTAAAAAGTATGGAGGCGATTATCACCACCTCCATTTAGAAATCAGGAAAAAATTTGATGATTATGGCTGTGCCAGCTGGTTAACCTTTAATAAGCTACAACTGAACGAACGGTTTTACAATCCCCAAAAGTTTATGAAGGAATATGTTAAATAAAGATATTGTGAACGGTCTACTTCAGATTTCTTTGTAAATTTTACCGCGTAAATAACAAGTTACTTCCACCTAAAAATAAAACTCTAGCTTAAGATACGATCCAATACCGCTTCAGAAGCGGCTTCACAAAAATCGATTCCTGAATAATCCGGATTATAACCACCGATGTATGGAACGGCCATGATATAAATTCTTTCATTCGCCTCACCAGCCTCATCAACCACCTGAAAATGATCATTGATGGTAATACCGGGAACAGTCAAAAGATAATCATCGCCCTTTTTGGTTACTAAATCATTGTGTTTCATTTCTTCTTCCCCTATTTCGGCAGTTTTGAATTTTAGTGTCGCCGGACTAATAGTCTTATTGCTGATTAAGCTTTTAAAAGGAAAATCGTCAAAAGAAAGATGTGGCTGGCCAATACAGTCGATAAAGGTATCGAAATGGACGGTTACCTTTTTACCATCAACCTTGTAATGATAATCTGCTCCGCCAGTTGTTAAAGGCTCTACCTCTGCCTGATCGCCAACGGCAACAATGCTTAATACGCCCGCATCATGAAGGGCCAAAAGCTCTCTGCACGAACTTTGGGGAACAAATGCAATTACAATAGAAATGAGTGGCATCAAAACTTTTTGCAGGCGTTCCATATCTTCTGCCGAAAGGTATTTTGCAGGGTAATTCATGGCGAAGCTTAAAATGGCGAGTGCTTCTTTCCAGTAGATGGATTTCCTTTTCTCAATGGATTTTTCTGCTTCTTCATATTCTTTCTTAAACAGATCGAATGGTTCCATTTTTTCACGATAATCCATCATGGCACCTACAAACTCCTCAAGGTTCATGTCTTTGATCTTTTTATAAAAAACAGGATCTTTTTCAACGAACATTTGTTTAAAATTCTTTTCAAATACATAATCCAATGGCAAAAAACCTCCATTTTCTTTAATGCTTTCCTGAATTTCGGCCTTACTCAGCGTCTCTTCTTTGCCCAAATGGGAATCTTCCAGATGGAACCTCACCGCTGGCAATAACCCACTGCGTGAGTGCATTACGATTTTAAAACCTTCGCTGGCTAACTGGTAAGAATAGGTACCATCTTCGTTAGTTGTAAACTTTCCGTTTTGCCGCGCCAGGGTTCTTAAGGCATCAATGGCAGTTAATGATGAACCCATAATACCTACGGTGTGGTTCACTTCTAATGCAATCTTTTTTGGTGGATATGGCGAATCGAAATAACCAGGAATTTTTCCTTCATATTTTTGAGGCCAATTATGACCAGTACAAATAATTACAAGATCGAAACGAATTTTATTTTGTCCTTTAATGCTCACCACAACCTGCTGATCTTCAGAAACATCAACAATATCATCAACCACACAATTTAAGTGTACATCAGTTTTAATACCTTTATTTTCTGCAACTTCTTTTAATAAGTTAAACTGGGCAGAAAGATATTCACCAAAAAACAATCTTGGCAATACCTTGTATTCGTTAAATTTGTCCTCATCGATATCAAACTTTTTTAAAATCTCTTTTGGTGCAATTTTTACCCAATCTTCAATAGAGTTGAATATAATCGGAATTTCATTGTCGGATACGTTGGTAATGTGTTCTACATTTGCCCCTTCAGCACTATAAGGCATACCCGCCCCCAAGTAGCCTTTGCGTTCGAATATTTCTATTTCGAAATTGGGAACTTCAGATTCAATTAATCTTTTATACATGAACAAGCCGCTCGGGCCGCCACCAATGATGGCAATTTTCTTTTTTGCAGTTTTCGTATCCATTTGTAACAGATACAATCTAAAAAAAAGAAAATTGTTTGGATTGTTTGTTAATAAGTTAACAAGTCAGGGTTCAGAGGTCCGGAGATTTAGGTTCTGAAATTAGGACGTCCTTTAGACAGCAATGGAAAATTTTTAACCTGCTATGATAGATCTCTCTCCTCAACATTCAGGGCTACGGTAAAGATGAAGAAAATACAGTTAAAGTCTCTCTTCAAATCTTGTCCTGCGTGCCTGCTCGATGCGCGCTGTGGTTAGAAATGAAGAAAATCCTAAAATTTAAGAACCTATTTAGCTTAACTCTGTTAAAAAAGGTGAGTTTTATTAACAGATTGAATTTTGAATGATAGATTGCCGGAAGGCATTAATGAATTAATACACCAATGAACGAATTAAAACTATATATGATTTTACTGGGCTCAAAAGCCCCGAAACGAAATGTCGAACAGCACGACTATTTCTTCGGCATTGCCCATTCGCTAAAAGATCTGGTGCCCGAGATTAAGGCTTTTTGGCCGGGGACGGGCACCAGCCTGCATATTGATGGCTGGAGGGAAGTGAATAAGGTGGATGATTATGAAATCAGCATCGGGTTACGTGACGTGCATACCTTACCCTCGCTCCACAAATTGTTCTTTATTAACCTTGGCGGCTATCTAACTAATCAGTTATATGAGCAGCATCATATTGTACTATCGGTACATGATGAAAGGGCCAAAGCCATACAGGAAGCAAAGAAAACGGTATTTTTTAAAACCAATTCGATAAAAGGCGCCAATTCTCATATCGACGAAAAATATGGCATTGATGTAGACGATATTTATAAAATTGAAGACATTTTAAGCGATGAATCGAAACAAAAATACCGTATCGAGATCAAACCATCATCAGGAAATTTACCTGATGATGAAATTCATTTAGGCTATTTTAAACTGGATAAGCTGTAGCTATTTCCGCGCAAGCATTTTTAACCACCTTACCAGATCTACAGCAGCCTTATCATTTTCAAAATCCATCTCTTTTGGCAAACGGCCATTAACGTATTCGTCGTACAACCACGGATCGGCAATGGCCACCACATTACCCTTACCATATTTAGCATGGGCAATAACCGTTGCACCGGCTTTATTTTTTAATACTGGCTTAGCAGCGCCTTTGGTTTCAATAGCGCAAATATCTTTCATAAATATTTTTTGCGCCGTTTTAAACACCGGGTTATTTTTGATAACAATAGCGCCATCCTCAAAATGATTGTCATCAATAACATGATTTTGCATGTCATTGGTAAAGTGCATGCCAAACACCTCTGCCAATTTATTAAAATGCGGCAATTCTACGTTGGCACTATCATTGGCAAACATAACCAATACACCTCCCTGTTTTACCCAGGCAGCAATTTCGGCAATATCTGAAGCCTGAATATAATTTGGTTTCGGATTTTCCTTAGGCCGGTCGGGATCTACAATTAAATATACTTCGCTTCCTTTTAACCTGGCTGCAGTTGGTGCAGTTTCAAGCGAATCCAACTTAAATCCTTCCTTTTTAAATATACTGCCTAAAATAGAAAAACCACTCATCGCCTGCTCACCCCACAGATAGTGAAACCGAACCTCTTTACCGTCCTTATCTTTACGGGTTTCACGATTGAAAAAATAATCTAGAGTAACTGTTTGTGCACTTGCCTTGATAGCAGAAAAAATTAAAATGGAAAGTATGCAAGCCCTAAAAAGCATTTTCATAAATATATCAGGTTAATTGTAATCAACCAAAAGTATAAAATTTAACGATAACAAAACTGCAATGATGAGCGCATAAACATACTTTTAATCCTAAAACCGATTCTCCATCAAGCTAAACTGATGTAAAAAACAAAAATACTCGCCGCGATTGAAGTGCTAAAATAGGTCAGAGCCAATGCATGTAATCTTGCTCTGTATCATTTTTTCTCTTGTTAACTTTAAGATGCTTTTTCAAAAAAGCCACTAAAAAGAATGTAATGATCAGAAAAGTAGCACCTACCTGCGCTATATTTTCCAAGTCGAGATCTGACATATTGTTTATCGTATAAGTTTAACCATTAATTTATCTTTAACTGTTCGACTTTTGCCTCTATAGCTGAAGAACTACAGGCCATCAAGCCCTGCGGAACCTTTGGTGCTATCCAGGTAGATTTGGGCGGTAAAAATCCGCCCTTTTCTGCCACCGTTATAAATGCATCGGCGGTCATTGGAAAAAGTGAAAAACCAATTGCGTTTTCATCGCCTTCTAGTTCAGCAAGAAATTGCACCCATTTGCAATCCGGGAAACAAATCAGCCTCTCGTCATCCTTGGGCTTATGAATACCCAGCACAGGAGCAAGAATGTAATCCTGTAAAATCACCGTATCGGGCATTGCAGACAAAGCAGAGACGCCATTTAGATCCAATTGATACCACTCTCCTTTAAAAAAGAGACCTATCCTATTTTTCCGATCGGGCTTGTAAGGTCTATTATTTGGAATTTTGGAGATATAATAATGTGTTTTCAGTTTTTCCATAAACGAGGAGCAAGAAGTATCTGTACCTGCAATCATTCTGTGAAAGGCACTAATGGAAATCATGTCAGCAGAAACCAATAGCGAACTGATCTGCTGAGGCCTGCTTTGCTGCAAAGCAAAGGCAGCTTCCAAACGGTGATGCCCATCGGCCAGATAAAGCGAGTTAACATTTTTAAATTTCTCAACAAATTGTTCAATCAGCTCGTCTTCCGATACCTGATAAAGGAAATGCCCCATTTGCGACCATTCATTTTCCAAAGGTTTTCTGGTACGCACCACAAAATCGATCAGCGCATCTAAGGTTTTATCTTTTTTATGTACCAATAAAATCGGAGATTTCTGAATGGACTTACCTTTCCGATCGACCATAATCGACGCTACTTTTGATGATAAGGTTTCTTCATGCCTTTTAATGGTGTTTTCTGGTGTCAGACTAAGATCAATTGCCGCCCAAATTCCCCTCATCACACCGTTTTCACCACTGAACTCATAAATATAAATTGCAGGCAGATCATTTAAAGCACATCCGAAAAGATTGAGCAGGTCTTCAAATGACGGCTGTTCATTTTTATGCAATTTATCGTTTGCCTGATTGGTAATCAATAGTTCAAACAGGTCTTTACCAGGCTGTAGTGCTTTTAATGGAGCGATTTTTATCATCTTTAATAGATTATTCGAGTTCAAGCGCTATCTTCCCGCTATATTCTTTTTCAAAAGTGGCCATAGCTTCCACCAATATTTCAACACTTGATAGCGGAAGTGCATTGTAAAGCGAAGCCCTAAATCCGCCAACGGTTCTATAACCTTTTATGCCCACAATTCCCTGGTCTGCAGCAAATTTTAAGAAACCGGCTTCCACTTCTTTATTAACCGCCAAAAAAGTAACGTTCATCCGCGATCGATGTTCAACATCGGCGGTTCCGTGAAATAGTGGGTTTCGGTCTATTTCAGCATACAACAATTTTGCCTTTGCTATATTTTTTTGTTCAATTCCACTTACACCACCCTGATCTTTAAGCCACAATAAATTAAGCATGGCTACATATATCGAAAAAACCGGCGGGGTATTGTACATGCTCATATTATCTCGGAAGATCCGGTAATCCATCATGGAAGGGGTTTCTTTTTTTGCCTGGTTGATAAACTCATTTTTTGCGATAATTAATGTCATACCGGCAGGACCCATATTTTTTTGGGCACCTGCATAAATGAGATCAAAATCGGTGATGTTGATTTCTCTTGAAAAAATATCGGATGACATATCGCATATGAGCGGTGCACCTCCTTTTGGGAAATCAAACATTTCAGTCCCCTCAATGGTATTATTTGACGTGCAGTGCAGGTATGCCACTTGCTTATCGTAATTAAAATCAACCGGGATATAGGTATAATCTTTATCTCCAGAAGAAGCGAACACCTCTACTTCACCAAACAAACGTGCTTCTTTAATGGCTTTTTGTGCAAAATACCCCGTATCCAGATAAGCCGCTTTTTTTCCTTTGTCCAAAAAATTCATCGCAACCATAGCAAATTGCGTACTGGCCCCGCCCTGTAAAAACAGTATCGAATAGTGATCGGGAACAGCCAATAACTCGCGAACCAAAAGCTGGGTTTTAAGTACTACATCTTCAAATTCCGGCGACCGATGGGAAACTTCCAGGATAGATAAACCCATCCCCCGCCAATTGATTACGGCCCTGGCAGCTTGTTCCATTACAGATGGCGGCAATATACATGGGCCGGCACCAAAGTTGTGTTTTTTGTACATAAAAGAAGAATATTCGGTTAGGATCAATTACATTGTAAAGATCAGTAGTTAAGCACATTATACGGCAATAACCTGTTTTTTTGGTAAAAATTATTTTTTACCCAACCCTCTACATGCTAAAATTTGGTTTCACCTGTTCATTGGATAAACGAACAGAATATAATTTTTACTGATCCTCCGAAATCCTTAATATTATTGTAAAAAATACACTAAGTAATTTTTTAAATAAATATCAAAAAACAATTAAGTACAACTTAATTTAACTATTTTTAAGCTTTACAAAAGCAACAAAAATAAAAAAATATACACTAAGTATTAACATGCAACCTCCAAAAGTTGACCAGACAGATATCGAAATCCTTAACCTTTTACAACGTGATGGACTATTAACCTATAAAGAAGTTTCCGGAAAGCTCAGGAAAAGCATGACCCATATTGTAGAACGAATTAAAAAACTGCGAACAAATGGTTATATTAAATCAACAGTTGCCCTGGTAGAAATTGATAAATTGAGGTCACATTTTATCGCTTTTCCGCATATTCAACTTACCATGCATTCGGAAGATATTGTGAAAGCATTCAAGATGGAGATGGATAAATATCCCGAGGTGATGGAATGTTATCATCTTACCGGGCATTTTGATTTTATGCTTAAAGTAGCTATGCCCGATATGGTTTCTTATAACCATTTCCTGAGGGAGAATATCGGTTCTCTGGCTTATGTAGGTAACATACAGAGTTTTTTAGTACTGAATCAATCAAAAGCTGAAACCGCGTATGCATTGTAGTTTATTTGCCTTTAGATTATTTGCCATTGGTTAAGCGTGGGAGCATATGGTATCCGCATATCCATTCCCCTCTCCCAGAGGGGTGTCCGCAGGACGGGGTGTTTTGGAAACATGTAAAGACATATCACCTGACAGATGGTAACATCTGGCAGCACAGAAATCTGCTGCTTCCAAGCTCTAATTAATGAATGATCTAAACCTGTCAGATGTTAACATTTGACAACACAAAAAACAGCGAACCTGGAATCAAACACTGTTTCTGAAATGTGATCCTGAGTGCAACTAAGGAACTTTTATTGAATTATTATCCTTTAAAAGATTTGCTTCGCAGAGCCTCCGGGTTCTTCACTGCGTTCGTAATGACAACAGTTATGCATTCTTTATGGAAATCCGCATGGATATTACCGGCTATTTAAACTTTGGAAACTGTCAAGCACTAACTATTAATACCCATAGCGTACAGAATGATATTTACCCCGAACTTCGTATTGTCTTCAGCTAAAAAACGTTTGTTCCTGAAATCATAATCCCACTCGCAACCATAATCTTTATTACTATACAATACGCCTATCCTGTTGTTAATGGTAATGGCCTTCAGGTAATCATGTACCAGATCATCACCCCAGCCATTCAGCTCAAAAGATGTTGTTGGCGGTCCCTTTTCAAACTTGAAGAAAGCATTGTAAATACCATGGTTATTGGGGATTTTCTTTAAAGCCTGAGGTCCAAAAAGGTTACCCATCTGCGTTTCAAATGAGCGGGCAAACAAGCCATCAATATCGTGGTTGCAATCGTCAACAAAAACGAAGCCCCCGTTGTGTACATAAGTTTTAAAATTTAGGGCTTCCTGCTGTGTAAACTGAACCAGCTTATGCCCGCTTAAATAACAAAAGGGATATTTAAACACATCGCGACTGCTCAATTCAACAATTTTCTCTTCCTCATCTAATGGAATGGTGGTATACTCCAACAGCGAATTTAATAGATTAGATGGCATGCGCTGATCCGTATCCCAGTCGCCTGAATTATATTTTAACCTCGCAAATGTAAATTTAGCTCTTCGCACAGCCTAAAATTACCTTCATTTTTCATTATTTGCGCTTTCTGCCTAAATTATCTTGTAAATTTTTTGATATTCTTTTCACAAGTTTAAAACTATGTATCAATATGAGCTATATTGAAGCACAATATCATTGTATTAAAAAAATCAACCATTTTGGAGCGTTCAGAAAACAACCTAAAAATATTGATCGATAAGATCTCCCTGTTAAAAAGCGAAATACAGAAAGTAATTGTTGGTCAGGATGTAATTATTGAAGAAATCCTGATTGCCTTGATGGCAGGCGGCCACTGTTTACTTGAAGGTGTACCGGGTTTGGCGAAAACTTTGATGGTAAGAACCCTATCGGAAGCGCTGGCTCTTTCGTTTAGGAGAATACAATTTACGCCCGATTTAATGCCGACTGATATTGTGGGCACCGAGATCCTGGAAGAAGACCATGTTACCGGAAAACGGTTCTTCAAATTTAATAAAGGGCCATTATTTGCCAATATTATTCTGGCTGATGAGGTAAACAGGACTCCGCCAAAAACCCAATCGGCTTTATTAGAGGCCATGCAGGAATTTGAAGTAACCTATGGCGGACAAACTTACCCTTTAGATCGCCCATTTTTTATCCTCGCTACCCAAAACCCTATTGAACAGGCCGGTACTTATCCACTACCTGAAGCACAGTTAGACCGTTTCCTGTTATACATCAAGATTGGCTACCCTACCGCAGCAGAAGAAACACAGATTTTAAGCAGCACCACAGGTAGCAAAAAGGCCACAATCAATCCGGTTATCGGTGCAGAAGAAATCAAAGAACTTCAGGCCATTACCCGTGAAGTAAGCATTAGCGATGACCTGATTACTTATGTCAGCGAAATGATCCGTGCTACCCGCCCTGACACCACGACGGTAAATTTTGTAAAGGAATGGGTACGCTGGGGAGCAGGTCCGCGTGCCGGGCAAGCCTTAATTTTAACTGCGAAGGCAAGAGCATTATTTAAAGGCCGGTATGCAGTGATTTTGGAAGATTTACAAACGATGGCTTATCCTGTACTGCGTCATAGGGTATTAATGAACTTTAAAGCAGAAGCTGAAAATGTTTCATCAGACAAGGTAACCGAAGAACTGATCAAGGCCATTTCGAAACCAAAAGCCAATATTTAATGAGTAAACTGCTCGATCCTAAAATATTGATGGCCATTAAAGACCTATCCTTATCGGCAAAAATGACGATTGATGGTTTTATGAATGGCATTAACAAAAGTACCGTAAAAGGTGCAGGGTTGGAGTTTAGCCAATATAGAAGTTATCAGCCCGGCGATGATTTGCGCTCGCTCGACTGGAAAATGTTTGCCCGGTCAGATCGCTATTATATTCGCGAATCGGAAGTGGAAACTAATATTGCCTTGCGTATATTAATAGATGCAAGCGCCTCGATGAGCCATAGTGATGGCGATTTTAGTAAAATAGATTATGCCCGTTATCTCACGGCTTCTTTAGCCTTCCTGGCCAGTTTACAGGGCGACGCCGTTGGCTTATACGTATTGAAAAGTGCGGGCATCTATGCTATGGCGGCGAAGCAGAATTACCAACATTTGGCCAGGTTGTTTTATCAGCTGGAGCAGATTAAAGCTGAAGGCCACTTTACCAAACCCATTCATTACACCGAATTATTTGCCAGCACTCAAAAACGCGAATTGCTCATTTTTGTGACCGATCTTTATCAAACTAATGATGAGATTTTTAAATTGCTGGACACCTTAAATACACTTCGGCACGAAATTGTAGTTTTTCATGTGTTAGCCAGGAATGAACTTGAGCTTGATTTTAAAGGCTATAGCACTTTTGAAGACCTGGAAACGGGCGAAACGATTCAGATTGACCAGGAAAAAGCAAGACAGCGCTATAAGAGCAAACTTGCAACTTATTTAGCCGAAACCAGAGCTAAAATGCTCGACAGAAGAATTTTTTACCGCACCATTTCTACCCACGAACCTTTAGATGAGGCTTTAAGAGATTTTTTAAAACAAAGAAGTAAACTAAGAATTTAAACATTGCATTTTCTATCTCCCATAGGTTTATTGGCACTGGCCGGACTAATTGTTCCGCTCATTATACACCTGTGGAATGTTAAACAAGGCAAAACGCTTAAAATTGGTAGCATAGCACTGCTTGGTGAAAGTTCGAAGGCGAGCGCTAAAAGCTTTAAAATCAACGATTGGTTATTATTCTTACTTCGCTGTTTGCTCTTGGGAATATTGGCTTTTTCGCTTGCAAAGCCGTATTTGAAAAAAATAATCCCGACTGAAAAGGAAACCGGATGGATTTTGCTTGATAGCGCTACTTTTAAAGAGGTTTTCAAATCAAATAAAAACACAATCGATTCACTGCTCAACAAGGGTTATGAAATCCACGATTTTAATGTAGGTTTTAAAGCATTAACGTTAAAAGACACTGCTGAACATCAATCTGAAAAATTCAACAATATTGACTATAATGATTTACTTCATGCTGCCAATCAGTTTATCCCTGCAGGTGCGAGCGTTTATCTCTTCGCCGATCGGCGCTTGACCCGTTTTGGAGATGAATTACCAATCCTTCATTACCAATTGAACTGGATCCCATTAAATCAAACCGATACCATAAGGAGCTGGATTGCCGGATATGCCGGGAAGAAATATGAAGCAAAATCGAATCCATCCAATACCACCTACCAGGATTTACATTCAGGAGACGAAGCACCTATAAAAATTGCCATACATCAGGCTCCCGGAACTCCAGATGGAAAATATGTTATTGCAGCCTTAAAGGCAATTGGCAGTTTTACCAACCGGAAAATCGTCATCAATCCGCCCGCAGAAAAAGCTGACATCGGTTTTTGGCTATCAGCTGATGCTGTAGCTGCAAATTTTAAATCTTCCATTAAAACAAATGGAACCTTATTTCAATATGAAAACGGGAAAATAATTGAAGAGCCTTCCTTTATCAAACTGGATGGCCGCCATATTAAATTGAGTAAAAGAATAACCTCGTCGGATAGCGCTGAAAAAATATGGACGGATGGTTTTGGAAATGCTATTTTAACAGAAG
The DNA here is from genome assembly GCF_007833675.1 of Pedobacter suwonensis. Lineage (NCBI taxonomy): Bacteria > Pseudomonadati > Bacteroidota > Sphingobacteriia > Sphingobacteriales > Sphingobacteriaceae > Pedobacter > Pedobacter suwonensis. Next base: position 1,283,501 of record NZ_CP031708.1, read on the forward strand.
AAAAAACCAAAAATTTACATATTTTCCACTTTTACAGTCGGTTTAATCCGCAGTGGAATGATTTGGTTTGGGATGGTTTGTTTGTAAAAGCGTTAATGCCAATGGTAATCAGTACAGACAACACCGCAGAATTTGGCTTTGAAAACAACGCTGCCGATCAGCGACGCCTATCTGCCAGGCGAACCGTTGACTTTCAACCCGGCGACATCCGATCCAAGTCAAAAAACACTCAGAATATGCTGCTTCAACCTTTATTCTGGGCAGTTGCCTTATTGATCTTTATTACCGAACGGATTTTATCATTCAGAAAAAAACCAGCCGATGTTAAACACTGAAGGTAGAAATTGGATCACTAATTTAAGGATAAAATGGATTAGCTTTTATCTGATTGGCATGGTTTCTATTGCCCTGGCTACTGCTTTGGTTTTATCTTTTATTTGCGTTTACCCGCTGCATTATTCTCCATGGTTTTTTGCGATTATTTTTCCTGTTGTGCTCGGCATCTTATTGTACATCAAACCGATTTGGAGAACCACCGATCAGGATATCACGCGTTTTCTGAATAACCGATATCCCGAGCTGGAAGAAAGCGCTGATCTGCTGCTGCAAAACGATTCTGAATTATCCCTACTGCAACAATTGCAACGCAGCAAAATCGAAAACATCATTCCTAAATTAGTGCAGCCAAAAGAACCTTTAAAGAAATTATATGCTGGCTTGCTCATCCTTTTAGCAGGCTTACTGATCAGTTTTGCAATTACTCAGATCCCATTACGCCATAATGATTCTTTAAAAGACCGCGAAAAGGCGAATCAAATTCTGCCGATCAAAGAAAATATACCCGCAGAAATCTCCGATTTCAGCGCCACCGTTATTCCGCCACCTTACACCGGAAAAGGAGAAAGGAATCAAAAGCAGTTTACCATTACGGCCGAGACCGGTGCCCGGATAGATTGGAAAATAGAAACAAACATTGGCATCAAAAAGTTGAGCCTTGTTTTTAACAATACTGAAATTATTCCATTAAAGGCTTTGAACAAGGCACATACACGATGGACTGTCAGCAAAACCATCAGCAAATCTGGTTTTTATCAGCTGGATCTTGATGGTAAAAAATCAGATCTCTACCAGGTTGAAGCGATTCCAGACCTGGCGGTTACGATCAAAATTACCCAACCAAAACAGCACACCACTATCGACATTGGTCAGCCACAAAAAATCAATCTAAAAGTATTGCTTACTGATGATTATGGCATTAACGACGCTTTTATATCGGCTACCATGGCCAGCGGCAAAGGTGAGGGTGTGAGTTTTACTGAGAAAAAAATATCATTTGACACCAATTTTGGCAATAGGAAGACTATCGCACTGGAAAAATTGATTGATTTGAAAAACCTGGGCATGAAACCAGGCGATGAACTTTACTTTTTTATCAAAGCAATGGACAACCATGGCCAATCGAGCCGGTCGGATGTGTATTTCGTTTCCATTGTAGACACTACTGAATTAATGAGTTTAGCTGGAATGACAAATGGTGTTAACCTGGTTCCTGAATATTTCAGAAGCGAAAGGCAGATCATTATTGATACCGAAAAATTATTGAAAGAAAAATCATCGATACATGTACAAACTTTTAAAAACAAAAGTAATGAAATAGGTATTGACCAAAAGCTTTTGCGCCTGCGTTACGGGCAGTTTTTGGGCGAAGAAAACGAAACTGAAATTGGTGGCGACCATGACGATCACGATGGCCATACGGAACACAAGGCTGAGGGTGAAAAATTTGGTGATGTAACCAGCATTATGGACAAATACGCCCATAAACATGATATTGCAGAAGACGCTACCTTTTTTGAACCTGAAATAAAAGCACAATTAAAAGCTGTTTTAACTGAAATGTGGAATGCTGAACTGCGCTTGAGAACTTATAAGCCACAAGAAGCTTTGCCTTATGAATATAAAGCGCTCAGGTTACTGAAAGATCTCCAACAGAAATCACGCGCTTATGTGGCCAAAACAACCGTAAAAACGGCAGCGTTGAAACCCGAAAAACGTTTAAGTGGTGAACTGGATAAAATTACCCAGCCCGTGCAAAAAATGACATTTGAGCAAAAGGAAAAGAGAATTGCCACGCTCAAGATAGCACTTGCAAGGTTGGAAAGCAGAAAAACAGGCAGGAAATTTACTGAACAAGATGAGTTCTTAATTAATCAAACAGAAAAATACCTGATTGGCGCCTCAGCAGATCATCCTGCTACTTATTTAACTGCACTTAGCAGTTTAAGGAAGTTAAGCACAGGCAATAAATTGATAATTAATGATATAGACCTGGTGCAACGAGCCATACAAAAAATGATCGGTCCCGAAGGTGCAAAACCACAGATGCAAAATGCCGGTGCAGCCTCGGCTCTGTATCAGAGCTATTTTAAAAACCTCAATAAAACAGACCGATAGCTATGGAATTTAAATATATCGCTATACTGACTGGGCTGTGTTTACTGGCTTTTTTACTTTATAAAGAGGCACACAGGTTTAATAAAGCAAGATTGATCTGGCGGATTTTGGCTAACATTATTGCGGTAAGCTGTTTTGTGCTTTTAATTGTACCCATCAGGTACAAAACGAGCAGGCCACAAAATACAGACGAAGTTATTTTAATCACCCAAGGCACTCATCCGGATTCGACTACCAACCTAAAGGGGAAGAAATACGCACTTTCCTCCGCGAACCTGAAAAACACAAATGTTATAACCATTCCAGATCTTCCTTATTTCCTAAAATCAAATCCAAATATCCGGAAACTGAAACTTTATGGCTATGGGTTAAACAAAGCCGAATTAGCGCGACTAAAAGGGTACCGGGTCAGCTTCCATCCTGCTGCAAATCCCACCGGAATCATCGCTGCCAACTGGCCTGGCAAATTAAAAACAACCGAAGTATGGCAGGTTCAGGGTACTTACCAGAACTCAGGAATGGAGCCAGTTAAACTTTTGCTCAAAGGCTTAGGCAAAACCGTAGATTCAATCGAAATCGATGCAAAATCGAGTAAAACCTTTTCCTTTAAAACTACGCCAAAACACACTGAAAAAGCTGTTTATGAACTGGTTAGTTTGCAGAAAACCGATACACTGGCAAAAGAACCGGTTCCGATGCAAGTTGGTGATGAAACACCAATGAAAGTATTGATCATGGCCTCTTTTCCAGATTTTGAGTATAAATTTCTAAAAAACTGGCTCTATCAAAATCAGTATCCTGTAGCTTTCAGAAGTCAGATCAGTAAAAACAAATATGCCTTCGATTTTCTCAATCTTGATAGTTTGAACCTGACAAGGATCAATAGCTCATCCTTAAAAAAATTCGACATCCTGATTATTGATGAAGAAGAATTAGCTGCTATCAGTCCTGAGGAAAGATCATCAATAGCGCTTGCGGTTAAAAACGGACTGGGTTTATTGATCAGGGTGGCTAATTTAAAAGCTTCAACAACACTTGGCAGCAGGTTTAGCAGATTTGAATCATCCGCCCTGAAAGGGAAACTGCTCAATTTAAAACTTACTGAAGATAATTCTAAACTTACTGCCTTACCAATTGAACAAGGATTATTTTTAAAGCCTGAATATACAGATAAGCCTCTTATTGTAGATGCCAGTGGAAAAACACTGGTCGACAGTAATATCGACGGTTATGGCAAAGTACTGGCCTCTACACTCTCGTCTACCTTCCACTGGTTACTTTCAGGAAAAAAAAATGATTATGCCGCCTATTGGTCAGCACTTTTAGCCAGCGCGGCAAGAAAAAGAAATAATGTGCTAACCATCGACATTTTTCCTCAATTCCCTGCAATTAATCAAAAGATGAAGATAATTGCAGATTTGGCAGCATCCGGCCAGGTACCAACATTAAAAATCGATAGCATTTTACTCAGTCCACGGCAAAACATGGTGCTTCCTTTCCAGTGGGATGCTTTTTACTGGCCTCAAAAACCGGGCTGGACTTATCTGGAAGTAAATCAAAATGTTGAGCCCATATACATTTATAAAAAAACCGATTGGCAAGCGCTCAAAAACCAGCAAAAGCTGGATGAAACACATCAGTTTATAAAAAACCTGAACACAACAGAAACTAAAAGCAAAGTAGCAGATGTCGTTTTAGAAGAAGAGGTTTCGATTTGGTGGTTTTTTATCGGTTTTTTACTGGCTGCTGCCTTTTTATGGTACGAAGCCAGGATTTTGGCTGGTTAATAATTTGTTCAGCCGCCAAACGGAGTGAAGGATCTGCCCTATCTGTAATTAAAAGCACTTTCCCTATAAAATCTCCCCCCATTCTGCTTTTGAAACTAAAATGTTATAATCAAATTTCCATTTTTAGCCACACAATTGGCTATATTGAAATCGTAAACTAACTAAACTCGACCAATTGAAACGAAAAGACTTCCTCTATTTATCCGGAATGGGTATGGGTGCGCTGCTTCTGCCCGACCTTTCTGCTTTCGGAACTCCGATAGACCCTTTACAGGCCTTAGACGGAGTAGATGTAAAAATTAAAAAAGAACTGGCAGATGTTGCACTAAATGCAGCAAAATCAAAAGGTGCAAGTTATGCTGATATCCGCATCGGGCGTTATCTTAATCAATTTGTGGCCACGCGTGAAAAACGGGTTCAGGGTGTAGCCAATACTGAATCGTATGGCGTGGGCATCCGTGTATTGGTTAATGGTTGCTGGGGTTTTGCCGCTACAAACAATGTAACTAAAGATGCCATTGCCAAAGCAGCGGAACAAGCAGTTGCGGTTGCAAAAGCCAATGCCAAAATACAGGGTGAACCGGTTCAACTGGCGCCCCAAAAAGGTTATGGAGAGGTAAGCTGGAAAACCCCCATCGAAATTAATGCCTTTGAAGTGCCTGTAAAAGAAAAGGTAGACCTGCTTTTAAATGTTAATGATGTGGCCATGCAAAACGGCGCCAATTTTGTAAATTCCGTCATTTTCGCGGTTAATGAGCAAAAATACTTCGCTTCTACCGATGGTTCTTACATCGATCAGGACGTGCACCGCATTTATCCCACTTTTAACGTCACCAAAGTCGACCGTGAATCGGGTAAATTTAAAACCCGTAACGCATTAAGTGCTCCTTCTGGCAAGGGTTACGAATACATGCACGCGCGACCTGAAGATAAAGTTACCGGTATTGTTACACGCTATAAAGGCCGTTACGATATGCTCGAAGATGTAAAGGAAGCAGCCCGTGTAGCTACAGAAAAAGTAAAAGCAAAATCCGTTGAACCAGGCAAATACGACCTGGTTTTAGATCCTTCGCACCTATGGTTAACCATTCATGAATCGGTTGGACATCCGACAGAATTAGACCGCGTTTTAGGTTATGAAGCCAATTATGCCGGAACGAGTTTCCTGACATTAGATAAATGGGAATCGAAAAAATTCAAATTTGGCAGCGATAAAGTAAACATTGTAGCCGATAAAACGCAGGTTGGATCGTTAGGTGCTGTAGGCTATGATGATGAAGGTGTAAAATGCAAAAAATGGGATCTGATCAAAGACGGCATTTTGGTCAGTTACCAGGCCATCCGCGATCAGGCACATATTATCGGTTTAACCGAGTCGAACGGCTGCTGTTACTCACAAGGCTGGGATGATGTTCAGTTTCAGCGTATGCCAAATGTTTCACTACAGCCGGGCAAAGAAAAACTAAGTGTGGATGAGATGATCAAAAATGTTGAAAAAGGCATTTACATCATCGGCGATGGAAGTTTCTCTATTGATCAGCAACGTTATAATTTTCAGTTTGGCGGACAGATTTTCTATGAAATTAAGCAAGGCAAAATTGTAGGTATGCTTAATGATGTGGCCTATCAGGCCAATACACAAGAATTCTGGAACTCTTGTAATGCCATTTGCGATGAAAGTGATTACCGTTTGGGTGGCTCGTTTAACGATGGAAAAGGCCAGCCTTCTCAAAGCAGTGCTGTTTCGCATGGCAGCGCCACCACCAGGTTTAATGGAGTTAATGTTATCAATACAGCAAGAAAAATATAATTATGGCCATATTAAGTAAAGAAGAAGCCCAAGCGATATTAAAAAAAGTCATCGGTTATTCGAAAGCCGATTTTTGTGAGGTAAGTTTAACCGGCGCTGATGGAGGTAACATCCGTTATGCCCGTAATGCCGTTTCTACCGCAGGCCAGATCAGTACCATGAGCTTAGGCGTAAGTTCCACTTTTGGAAAGAAAACCGGTTCTGCCACTATCAATGAATTCGATGATGCCTCTTTGCAAAAAGTAATAAAGAGAGCAGAAGAGCTGGCCATGCTGGCGCCAGAGAATCCCGAATTTATGCCACCCCTAGGTCCACAAACCTTTGCAGAATCGAATACCTATAATGATAAAACAGCTGCTATTACCCCAGATACCCGGGCTGAAATGGTAGGTAAAAGTTTGAGCGTATCTAAAGCTGCGAACCTGGATGCTGCTGGTTTCCTTGAAAATGCTACCCGTTTCAATGCCATTATGAACTCGAAAGGTTTGTTTGCTTATAATAAAGGGACAAATGTTTCCTTTTCTGTTACAGTAAGAAACAAACAGGGAACAGGTTCTGGTTATGTAGAGCAGGATTTTAATGATCTGGATAAAATGGATACCCTTGCACTCAGTAAAATTGCGGCAAGCAAAGCCAATGGCTCGGCAGGGGCAAAAGCCATTGAGCCAGGCAAGTATACTGTAATTTTAGAGCCGCTTGCTGCCAGCGATATTATTGGCAATATGTTTAGGGGCTTTGATGCCCGCAGTGCTGATGAAGGCCGGAGTTTTATGAGCAAAAAAGGCGGCGGTACACGTTTAGGCGAACAATTATTCTCCGAAAATGTGAATATCTATTCTGACCCGATGAATGCTGAAATTCCATCTGCTACATTTACCGGAGAAGGTTTGCCGGTAACCAGAACGCAATGGGTAGAAAAAGGAGTGGTGAAAAACCTGTCTTATTCGAGATACTGGGCCGCGCAAAAAAATGTCAAACCACTTCCTTTTAGCCGCAGCATGATCATTGAAGGCGGCAATCAATCATTGGAAGATTTAATCAAGAGCACGGAAAAAGGGATATTGGTAACACGCTTCTGGTATATCCGATCAGTAGACCCGCAAACCTTATTATTGACCGGATTAACCCGTGATGGTACTTTTTACATTGAAAATGGCGAGATCAAATTCCCGATCAAGAATTTCAGGTTCAACGAAAGTCCTGTTATTATGCTGAACAATGTAGAAGCTTTGGGCAAGCCGGTGAGAACAGGAAGCGGATTGATCCCACCGATGAAAATCAGGGATTTTACATTCACTTCATTATCAGACGCGGTTTAAGTAGTGTCGTCCTCGACTGAAGTGCAACGGAATGGAGAGATCTATAACAGAAAATCTCTTTAAATAGATTTCTCCGTTTCGCTACCGATGAAAAATCGGCAGCTACAGTCGAAATGACGATATTTTTTAAGAATAATACCTATTTAACAACCACCATTCCCTCAGAAGGTCACCCTGAGCGGAGTCGAAAGGCATAAGTTAAATCGTCCTCGACTGAAGTGCAACGGAACGGAGAGATCTATAACAGTAAATCTCTTTAAATAGATTTCTCCATTCCACAACCGAGGAAAAATTGGCAGCTACAGTCGAAATGACGATATTTTTTAAGAATAATACCTATTTAACAACCACCATTCCCTCAGAAGGTCACCCTGAGCGGAGTCGAAGGGCATAAGTTAAATCATCTCGACTGAAGTGCAACGGAACGGAGAGATCTATAACAGTAAATTTCTTTAAATAGATTTCTCCATTTCGCTACCGATGAAAAATCGGCAGCTCCAGTCGAAATGACGATATTTTTTAAGAATAATACCTTTTTAACAACCACCATTCCCTCAGAAGGTCACCCTGAGCGGAGTCGAAGGGCATAAGTTAAATCGTCCTCGACTGAAGTGCAACGGAACGGAGAGATCTAATAGTTGAATCAACTTAATAGATTTCTCCATTCCACAACCGATGAAAAATTGGCAGCTTCAGTCGAGATGACACCCCTTTTTTTATTAATAAATAATCCAAAAATTGAGAAGAAGAGATTTCCTGTACATGACGGGTGTTGGCCTTACCGCCAGTATGATGCCAAATATCCCGGCCTTCGGCAAAATGATTTCTGTTGAAGAATCTTTAACGCCTGTTGATGTTGCTTTAAAGAAAAAAATGGCCGATGTTGCGCTCAATGCAGCCAAAAGCAAAGGTGCCACTTATGCTGATGTTCGTATAGGAAGATATTTGAACCAGGTTGTGGCTACCAGGGAAACCCGGGTGGAGAACATTTCCAATTCTGAATCCTACGGGTTAGGTGTTCGCGTGATTGCAAACGGAAGCTGGGGTTTTGCCGCAACAAACAACATGGACGACAACAGCATTGCCAAGGCTGCTGAAGCTGCCGTGGCCATAGCCAAAGGAAATGCCAGATTAATGGAAGAACCTGTAAGACTAGCCGCGCAAAAGGGTTTTGGCGAGGTAAGCTGGAAAACACCCATTGAAATCAATGCCTTTGAAGTGCCCATTGCCGACAAAGTTGATCTCCTTTTAAATGTAAATAGCGAGGCCATGAAAGGTGGCGCTAAATATATCAGCTCCAATCTCTTCATGGTCAATGAACAAAAATATTTTGCCTCTACTGACGGATCTTACATCGATCAGGATATCCACAGGATATGGCCAACCTTTACCCTGACCAAAACAGATTCTGCCAGCGGCAAGTTCGAAACCAGAAATGCTTTAAGCGCACCAATGGGTATGGGTTTCGAGTATCTGAAGCCCAAAGATGAAGAAAAGATAAAAGGCGGGCCGGTTACCATATACAAAAAACGGTACGATATGCTAGAAGATGTGCGCGAAGCTGCAGTACATGTTAACGAGAAATTAAAAGCGAAACCCATAGCACCAGGTAAATACGACCTGGTTTTAGATCCGTCACACCTCTTTCTAACCATACATGAATCTGTCGGCCATCCCACAGAACTCGATCGCGTTTTAGGTTATGAAGCCAATTATGCCGGAACCAGTTTCCTGACATTGGATAAGTGGGAATCAAAAAAATTCAACTTCGGCAGTAAAGAAGTGAATATCATCGGCGACAAACTGGAACCAGGGTCGTTAGGTGCAGTAGGCTATGATGATGAGGGCGTAAAATGTGGTAAATGGGACATCATTAAAGATGGAATTTTGGTAAATTATCAAACCATCCGCGATCAGGCGCATATTTTAGGACTAAAAGAATCGCAAGGTTGTTGTTATGCCGACAGTTGGGACAGCATCCAGTTTCAGCGGATGCCCAACGTATCATTGGCGCCTGGAAATACGGCATTAAGTGCAGCCGACATGGTTAAAAATGTAGAAAAAGGTATTTATATGTTTGGCCGGAACTCTTACTCTATAGACCAGCAGCGTTATAATTTTCAGTTTAGCGCACAGCTGGCTTATGAAATTAAAGAAGGCAAAATTGTTGGCATGTTAAAAGACGCGGCCTATCAGGCCAATACCCAGGAATTCTGGAATTCATGCGTACAGCGCTGCGACAAAAACGATTATCGCCTGGGTGGGACATTTTCAGATGGTAAAGGTCAGCCAGGGCAGGTAAGCGCCGTTTCGCATGGTAGCGCAACCACACGTTTTAATGGCGTTAACGTAATTAATACCGGCAGGAAGCTGGGGTAGCTTTATCGCTGAGAGATATAGACTAACTTTAAAAGCTCCTTCATTCTGCTCAGTACAACAATTGAGAAATGGCATTGGAATCTGCGCTTGAACAGCTATGCTTTTCGTACGCATCCTTTACACGAAGGCGCCCTGCTGTTATTCTGAACGCAGTGAAGAATCCTTCTATAAGGTAGTAAATTTACACTTGAAAGATCCTTCGTTGCGCTCAGGATAACAATTTAAAACAGGATACACAATGGTATAAAAATACTCCTTTTGTTATTTCGGTTCCTTTCTATTATCAATCGCAGTATCAAAAGTCTTATTAAACTCACCCTTTACCCATTGTACTTTACCGAAGTCCTTTATCTCTGGTGCAATGATGTAATTTCCGGTCTCGCTATCCAGGATCACAACCATGTTAGTGGCATTTACTTCCGTACGGTACCTTCCGCCCGTTTGATCCTGACTATTTTTAAAACTGATGGCGGTAAACATAATGCCAGCGCCAAAAAATCCCAATAAAAGGGATTTGGAATCCAATGTAATTTTCATATTCTAAAGATTTATTTGTGTGTGAAATCAAATTAATGATTTTAATTCACGCATTTTAATTCTATCAGAAATATTGCATCACTTTTTACTACATATTAAACAGAATATAAGTTAAAGCTGCTGAAGCCATAACAACAATCAATAGTTTTATCAAAAATTTTTGAATGGGATTTTGATTATCTCCTACATGGTCAGAAATGATATCTTTGATCTCCGTATCCCTGCTTCGCGGCATCACATTGCCGATAACCTCAGAGCGGATCAACTTTTCCACATAATCTTTACTTTCTGCCAACCCCGAACCTGTGGCATCCTTATAATGCTTAATGGCGTTTAGTTTATTGCCCTGATTTAAAATAGTCAATAGCTCAGCGTCCAGATTTCCGAGATTGGTTATTGGTTGCTGTACCCCGCCTTCTAAGGCATCTACATAATCTTTAGCTTCTTTTAAACCGCATTTACTCTGATCGTTAATTATTTTGACAGCTGCCACTTTCTGATCCCTTGCGAGGAATAATAAGGCTTGTTGTTTTGTTTCGGGACTAACATTAATCATCACTTTTAATTTAGCAAAATGTATTCCGAAAAACGAGATTTCTACCGTGCTTTTGTCACTCCGCTACGCTGTTTAAATATCAGCAGCCAACAGATCTTACTTTCATTCTGAACGAAGAGTAATGTTTCATAATAATCTGTCTGTTTTAAAAGTGGTATCCAAGCAAAGAAAAAGATAGGTTTCAACTTGGTCCAAAGAATATGTGTGTACACAAAACCAATCCTGATTAAATTATTTCTGATAAAATCTTCCATCACAGCAGCGCGTCCCACAATAACCACAATATTTTTGTCTGCCTGCAAAACCTGGTTCGATACATTTGCACACCTAATCAATTTTTTTTTATACCACGCAACGCCAGATCCGGGCCAAAAAAATCGAATTAAGCACCTATTTTATTAGTAAATGAAATATAAAACTCCTTATTCAACGGTATTCGCCTGTTAAAATCAACGTTTTGCAATGACAGCGTAAACAATGCCAAGTAGAAGGGCAAGTAAACTGTACGATACCGGAACGAGGATGCTTCTTAAAATCAAAGCGATTTTACGATAGTTAAAGGCCGAAAAAAACTGATAATAAAACCAAATGCTATAGAAAAGACCTAAAAAGCTTAATACACCGAAGTATAGAAATAACAGCACCTGGGTATTATGATAGAATATGGTCAGGACAGAAACAAGCAGACCGATAATCATTTCCACAATTACGCGGTACGAGTTTAAAACCAGGTGTTCTGAGAAGTTAAGCTTCGCTTTTCGAAACCAGATTAAACTGAAGCACGAATAAACAGGAATCGTGATAATGAGTACTAGTTTGGGATAATGAGAAATAAATTTCTCGAGATCGTTCATCATTGCTTTGCCACTCTTAGGCATCAGATCGGACATATTGCCATGTGCATAGGGCGCTATGAGACCTGATACCGTCAGAATGAGCAGGATGAGCGTAATAAAACTAAAATAAGGAACCCTTTTGCCCTGAATGTATTCGCGGACACTGTGCCCCGGCCGGGTGAACAGGCTTTTCAGGGTAAATAAAATGCCTTTGTCTACATGCCAAACCCCATGAATAAAATCATGTTCAATAAAGTGTTTAATGGAATAACGATGTGTAGTAGACTTTTGCCCACAGTTTGCACAGTAATTCTGCATCACCGGAGCGCCACAATTCAGGCAATCTGTTGACATGGCTGGCTATGATTTGGCGTTTCTGTTTTTAAGTTCAGTATTAATCTGCGACAAGCTGATAAAAGCTGGCAATAATGTTAGCGAACTGCAAAACGGAACGATCATCAGTACTTTGGGCATGTTAGATGAAAAGGCCAGATAGATGATAATTGCAGTAGCAACGAGCAATACCAGGCCAAGCCCAAGCAGTGCACCCTGCAAACTTTTTTTCTTTTTATACAATTCTTCTACAGGTATTGCCGAAATGGAAGTTTCCTTTTTCATATCGTTTGCTCAGATTAATGTAGTTTGGGTCTTGCAGAGCGCTTCGTCATTCTTTTGCCAATCGCCCCGACTAGACAAATATACAACATATCACCAATTGGTGATAAAAATATTTAAAATGATTATGTAATTTTCCCGTTGGTTATTTAAATGATATGGAAGAGGAAACAGAAGCCAAACCTTTTAGGAACAAAGAAAAAAGCAAACAGAAATTTTTATATGCGGTAGAAAAAATACTGCATACCAAAGGTTTTTCAGGCCTAAAGGTCAATGATATTGCACGTACTGCAGGTTTGGACAAAAAATTAATCTATAACTATTTTGGTGGGAAGGACGGTCTGATTGATGAATACATCCGATCACAGGATTTTTGGAGCAATGTAAAAGATGAATCGGGTGGAGCTGTGATAAAGGACGGAGGAAAAAAATTTTCTAAAGACATGCTTCTCTCTCAATTCGATTATGTTTTCAAGAATAAAAATATCCAGAAAATTCTACTTTGGGGATTATTAGACAACCGTAGATCCTTAAAAAAACTGGCGAACGATCGCGAAGAAAACGGAGCGCGCTTATTTGAAGGCATTACTGATCCTCATTTCGATAAAAATGCCAAAAGATACCGTGCCATTATTGCCTTGCTGATTTCCGGAATTTACTACCTTGACATTTACGCCACCACGAACGATTGTACATTTTGTGGATTGAACCTTAAAAGTGCAGATGGACGATCGGAAATTGAAAATGCCATCTCGTTTTTGATCGATAAAACTTATGAGTAAGAAAATGGAAGAAAGTTTAGATACTTCCTTTCCATTTTCTTCTTGAAGGCATAACTTGTTATCAACCTTATAACAGGCTATAATAGCCTCATTAAATTTACGACGTTATTAATTTGCTTAGCAACCACCTTTGCGGGGTAAACGTTTAAAAATTACCTTATTATCCCGTTCTACATATTCAGCAGATACTATTGGATATGAATACTTAGGTGCGTATGACATATTACGGCTTCTGACCATGATCTTATCGTTAATCTTTAAGCTATACAATGGTGCAAGTTGAGACTTTTCTGCCTCAAAATTTACAATGTAATCGGCACCATTAATGCGGGCCATTACACCGAACCCCAATCTTGATCCGGGCGGAAGCGTTAATGCCGTTACCACGGCTTCCATATCTGTAAATTCATTTATATCTTTTCTTATCTTAGCAGCACTGACATGTACATTTTTTCCTGTAGGTGACGATTCCCATTTCTTAAATTTAATACCATCAGGGCTAACCACCCATTTTTTCTTCTCGGCATCACTTTGAGCAGCAGAAAGGGGTTTTGAGCTTAGCATTTTGCTCTCATTTTTAATTTCACGGTTAGCAAATACTAATCCGCTTACCACCACCAGCGGCAAAATCAAAACATACATCATTTTGTTCCTTTTTTTTGCAGGTTTGATCATCATCGATCTATCTGCTGATAAATCAGATTTGTTTAAGGCTTTTTGTTTATTTTCCATATCTTTTTAAAAATTAATGAAACAAACTTACTTTGATATTTATCCGTCTGAAGAAGCAGGATTGTAAATAAAAATGTAAACTTTGTAAATAAAACATTGACATTATGCAACTTAGTCAAAACCTCTTCACGGGTAAAGGCATGTACCTCTTTGGGGCATTATTGCTTTTATCTTTCATCATGATTTTTGCGGCTTTCAGTATTTCGGATAATGATGATTTTCATCTTTCAAGAAGAGAGGTTTTATTTCGTCGCATCGGAGATGAACTACTTTTACAATCGGGCGATAGTATATCCAGGGTGCTTCCGATAAAAAAGGTTGCGAAAAATGAATATCAAATTCAGTTTGAGCATGAATTTAGTTTCAACCCCATCACCCTGGTGAATACGACTAAACGTTTGCTAGCAAATGATCCAATGACAGATGACTACGTGGTTAAAGTATTGAATATTAACGATTCAAGCACTGTTTATGGCTACGCAATAGCCCACAACAAAAAAGATGAAATTATAGCCTGCATAGGAAGAAAACAACCAAAAGCACAATATATGATCAACATTCAACTGAAACCTACAGGCATAATCACCAAAAAGAATGGGTATCTGCTCGGTAGCCTGCCATTTTTAGCTTTTGTTGGCTTTATTTTCTTTAGATCGGTTAAACCCAGAAAGGCTTTACCCAATGATGATGAACATAATGACCTGATAACTTTAAGTTCAGTTCTGTTTGATGCTAAAAACCGTAAGCTCACCCTAAATGAAGACACAATAGCGTTAACTGGTACGGAAACAAGATTACTGCTCATCTTCGCCCAGTCTCCTAACGAAACCATAGAGAGAAGCCGGCTGCAAAAAGAAATATGGGAAGATGAAGGGATTATTGTTGGCCGTAGCCTGGATATGTTTATATCAAAACTGAGAAAAAAACTGGCACCTGATCCAAACATCAATATTACTGTGGTCCGCGCTAAGGGATATAAGCTTGAAATTAAGGGTTAAACAGAAAACGGTGATAAGAAAACGATATCATATTATAAAAAAACAGGACTAGATTTGATATACAAAACTAGTCCTGCTCTTTAATTACTGGAATTTCTTTTCAAATTAAATACCTGACGTTATTCGTCAAAACTGATCAATGCCTTGATCAGCGATTCATTGGCCTGCAGCAAATGATTAAACTTTTCTTTTACTTTCGTAAATGGTACATTATGGGTGATAAAATCTATCGGTTTAACCAGCCCTTTTCTAATGCAATCAATCACATAGGCAAAATCATGCGGCAAGGCATTTCTACTGCTCATCAGTACCGCTTCACGCTTATGAAACTCAGGATGTACCACTTCAATCGTACCTTTCTGAAGGCCTATCATGATAAATTTACCGGTATGTGCCAAAAATTTGAACGCATTGTTAATGGCATTTAAGTTTCCGGTACAATCAATTACCACTTTCGCCATTTCTCCATCGGTAATTTTTGATAATTGCTCTACAGCATCGGTTTTTAATGGATTTATGGTGTGTGTGATACCGAAACGCTCGCTGCAAAAAGATAACCTGTTATCATTTACATCAATAACGATAACCTCAGCTCCACTTATTTTGGCAAAGGCAATAGTCCCCAAACCGATAGGTCCGGCGCCGAGTATCACCACGGTGTCGCCTTTGTTCAACTGCGCCAGGCCAACGCCATGCGCTCCTATGGCCAATGGCTCTATCAGCGCAAGTTCATCTACAGTTAATCCTTCCCCACTAACAATTGCAGTTGCAGGAACCGTGATATACTCTTGCATGGCGCCATCTATATGAACCCCGAAAACTTTAATATTTACACAACAATTGGTTCTGCCGCTTCGGCATGCAATGCACTTTCCACAATAAAAATATGGACTAATGGTAACCAGATCTCCGGTTTTAAAGTTTGCTCCTGCCCCAGCCTCTACTACCTCGGCAGCAATTTCGTGGCCGAGGATTCTTGGATATTCGAAAAATGGCTGTGTACCTTCAAATGCGTGGTAATCGGTGCCACAAATTCCCAGTCTCCTCATTTTGAGCAATACCATCCCGTCTTCAACTGATGGCATTTCTTTATTGATATAGGTAAATTCTCCTGGTGTATTACAAACTAATGCTTTCATCCTTATTATAAAAATTCAATTAATCCCTGTGTTTTCATTTCCTGCCAAAACCCGGCAGGAATTTCTTTTTGGGCCATCGCAGCATTAACAGCCACCTTTTCAGGCCGTGTGGTATTTAAAGCAATGCTTTTTACGCCGGGAAAACCTGCAGAAAAACTAAAACAGGCCTCAGCAGGAAGTACGTCAAACGTTTTACAAACCTGATAAAACTTATCCCTCCAGGCCAAAAGCGCTTTCCCCGTCAAAGTATTGCCATCAACCGGCTGGTAATTATAAAAATCTCCGCCGGTTAAAAAGCCGCCATTAAATATGGCCGAGTTAATTACTTTAATATTTTTCTGGTCTAGCTCTTCTATAAATGCGATCAGATCAGGGGGATGCGATTTGATGGTTAAGCTGTTGGCAATCATCACCCAGTCAAGATCAACATCTGCCGCAATAGCCTGAATAATTTTCCAATCTTTTGCACCTACCCCGATGGAAGAAACTAAGCCGGCAGATTTTAGTTCAGCCAAAGCCATGTAAGCATCAAGAATCCGTTGATAACGTTCTTTATAATCTTCCTCACCTTCGCTTGCAATAAGATATTCGTCGGGATCGTGTACCGACACCATCTGTGCCTTGTAACGGCCCAGAAGCTCGTTACCTTGCTCAAAACACTTTAATATCCCATCGTAGCTGATCATCTGTACCGCATCATGTTCAATATCCTTCCAGATACCGGGCTCAAATGTAGGTTCGGGAGTTAAAAGCGGTGTTCTGTACCAGCCCAGCTTATTGCTAATGACTACCTGTTGAGGATCTACCTTCAAATCCGCCAAGCATTTCCCCAGCGATTCTAATGCGAGACCTGCCCCATATTTACCTGCCGTATCAAAAAAGGCAACTGGTTTTGATGAGTCTACACAGGCTTTTACAACTTCCCGTTTAACATTATAATCTATTGCCTGATAAAGATTTCCCAAACTACTGGTTCCGAAAACAACCGGAGGCAAATTTAGTACCGGCTCTTGCTGTTTATTTTCGTTAAGCATTTAACTGAAATATATTTTTCATTAGTACCCACTTTTCTCCGGGCTTTGCAAATGGCAATGCCTGTTGGTATTTCCACATCAGCTTTTCCCATTCCTCTACCTTCGGGTTGGAGGCATCCATCAGTGCCTTTTTGTCGAAGCTAAAATCATCTTCTGTTTCCATAATCATAAACAGGCGGTTGGAAACACGGTAAATTTGCATATCCAGTATGCCCGAGTCGATGATGCTACGTTTAATTTCAGGCCATCCATTAACATGGTACGCTTCATATTCTGCGATCAGTTTTTCATCGTCTACCAGATCTAGGGCTAAACAGTATCTTTTCATTTTTAATTATAAAATTTCATTCGGTTGATTAATAATGTCTTTTCTTGTTGTTTTTTGCCCCATTAAGCCAAATAGCATAATCACAACAAAACAAACCAGGGGCACATAATATCCATTCTGGATATTTCCCGTTCCGTCACTCAAATATCCAAAAAAACGTGGTAATATTGCGCCACCCACAATTGACATAATAATCAAACTACTTCCCAGTTCGGTATCCTCTTTAAGGTCTTTAATGCCCAGAGAGAAAATAGTAGGAAACATCACCGACATAAAAAAACAAATGCCAATAACGGCATACACCGTTGTGATGCCAGAAGCCATGATGGCAACAAAACAAAGCAATGCACTGATAAAGGCATAGGTAACCAATAAATATTGGGCCTTAAAAAAGCGCGTCAGGAAAGTAGTAAAAAAACGTCCGGTCAGAAATGCAAAACCACAAACACCTAAGTAATAAGTTGCCTCTTTATCTGTAATACCCGCTGATTTGGTTGCATAAAGAATAAACAAGCTAAATACAGATACCTGTGCGCCAACATAAAAAAACTGCGAAGCTATTGCCCACGATAAATGTTTATGTTTAAAAACCTGCCAAAAACTTTGTTTAGCCGTCCCTTCATTATTTGTTCTGATATCGGGTAATTTGATAAAATAAAATACAGCAGCCAAAATAACCAATATGGTCCCCAACACAAAATATGGTCCCTGTACAGAGGTAGCTTCTGATGCCAGTACCGATTTTTGAGTAGCCAGATCCATTTTTGCAAGCGCGCTATCTGATACGCCCTCTACCAAGATCAGTTTACCGCCAATGATTGGTGCAAGTGAAGCCGCAAGCCCGTTAAAAGACTGGGCAAGATTTAGTCTGAAAGTAGAGGTTTCCGGTTTTCCAACCAAGGTAATATAGGGGTTTGCTGCTGTTTCCAGAATAGTGAGTCCGCATGCAATAATAAAAGTGCAGCCAGGAAGAAATTGTAGGATTGTACCTGGGCCGCAGGCAAAAACAAATAACAGCCTACTGAAAATATCAAAAGGCCAATTATTATCCCACTTTTATAGCCGTATTTTTTCATGATGATACCTGCCGGCAACGCCATTACAAAATAGGCGATAAAAACCGCCGAGTCTACAAGCGTAGCCTGTACCGTGGTTAGCGTAAATGAACGTTTTAAATGCGGAATTAATATAGGGTCAAGATTATGGGCAAATCCCCATAAAAAAAACAGTGAGGTAATTAATATTACCGCCAGCGTGGAGCGCTTATTTTCCATCAAAGAAGATTGAGTACATTTTTATTTTTTAAATTCTATTTTAAATCCTGTAACCGCCCAGGCAGGGTAATTCTTAGGCTTTTTGATCAGCAGTGCACCATCGGTTTGTGTGCAGTCCAGTTTTTCCTTACTGCCCAGAAGGGTAACCGAACGAATCGGTTTTTCAAGATATTTAGAATTTTTTCCTAATAATTCCATTTTGATCTCTGTTTCAGGCATGCTCATGCAAAACGCAAAAAGGTTACCCCCTTTTGTGGTATATCGGATATCCGTAGCTTGGTAATCACGTGTATCGGCCAATCCGCCAAAATCTCCTTTTTTCTGGTTCGATTTGATAGTAGATGGTCCCTCTCCATACACTTTCCAGGGCCTTGTGGCGTAAATTCCTTCTCCATAAGTTTTGGTCCATTCGCCTAACTCCGTTACAATTTTAATTACATCAGGTTCTAAATCGCCCTCAGGGGTTTGCACCACATTAATCAGCAGGTTTCCGTTTTTACTAACCACATCAATCAATAGCTGGGCAATTTCATTTGTACTTTTGTAACGTTGGCCTGTCCGGTAGTACCAATCGCCAATTGAAGTATCGGTTTGCCAAGGGAAAGGACTGATCGAATCGAGCACACCACGCTCCACATCCTGCGCCCATTTACCTTCAGAAGGTTCTTTAGGGGTATAAACCGCTTCAAGTTTACCTTTATTTTTAGCCAGGTCCTGGTTGTAGTAATGCGCCACCATTTTACGGCCATATTCTTCAAAAGGCACTTTGCTATCAGAATAAAGCAGATCGGGATGATAATTATCAATCAGTTCAGTTACGTAGGTTAACCATTTTTTATGCCATGCCGGATTATTGGTCAGCCATTCTTTAATGTTGCTTGAATCAGCTGGCAAATGGTACAGATCTGAATATTGTGGATCATGTCCATCATACGGAATCCCGGCAAACGGTCCGGTTTTATCGGCTCCATGGCTGGGTTGGAACCAGTTGAAACTTGCAGCCAGGTGTTCAGAAACCCCAAAACGGAGGCCTTCTTTTTTTGCTGCTTTTTGCCAAAGGCCAACTACATCCTTTTTTGGGCCCATTTTAACGGAATTCCATCTATGGATTTTCGAGTCCCACAAGAAAAACATATCATGGTGTGAACCCATACTCACAAAATATTTTGCACCCGCTTTTTTATAAAGGGCCATCAATTGTTCAGGGTTCCATTTTTCTGCCTTCCAGAGTGGAATAATATCTTTATAACCAAATTTTGATGGTGGTCCGTAATGTGCTACATGATATTTGTTCTGATCATTGCCTTGCAGATACATGCCCCGGGCATACCAATCGCCCTGACGGGGAACTGCCTGAGGCCCCCAGTGCGACCAGATACCAAATTTAGCATCACGGAACCACTCGGGGTATTGATACTGCTTTAAAGATTCGTCTGTAGGTTTGAATTTACCCTGCTCAGGGCTGGTGTTTTTTTGCTGAGCCTGTGCATTTAGCAACATGGAAATTGCAATAATGCCTATGGATATTTTTTTTCTCATTTGTGTAATAACGATTTTTATATCTGGTTACTATTTTCAAAAATAAACATGTTATCCGGTCTATTTTTAAATAAATTAGACTATTTATTGTAAAAATCCGACATTTAAAAATGATTAAGCGAGTACTTCAGAATACCTTTTCACTACTCAATGTAGATTATGTGAAATTATCGGAAAAATGGAATTACCTAAACGTCATCAGTCCTTATTTCCGGATTTATTATATAGACGAAGGAAGCGGTGAGATATCCGACCAGTCGGGTTCTTTAAAACTTGAACCTGGATACCTGTATATTATACCCAGTTTTACCCTTTGTAATTTACATTGCGACGGATATTTAAGCCAGTATTTTGTGCAGTTTTTTGAAGAGTCTGTAGATGGGAGTTCTCTTTTTGCACGAAGCCGTAATGCTTCGAAAGTGAAGGCAAAGCAGATGGATATTGACCTTTTTAAACGATTGCTAGAAATAAATCCGGGCCGTGGTATTAACCGGTCTGATGATCCGAAAATTTATGAGAAAAACATTTACTATAAAGAATATCAGGAGCTGAACAACATGCAGGGTTTAGCCAGCTACCTGGAAACGCAGGGAATACTACTTCAGTTGATGGGACGCTTGCTCCAACCACAATTACAACGCAAACCGGAAGAACGGCATGGGCCCGCGAAGATCGTGGAAACAGTGGGTTACATACTCGTCAATCTGCACCAGGAACTATCTGTCACCAGTTTAGCTTCACGTATTAATCAGCATCCCGATTACTTCTCCCGTTTATTCAAAACTTTTACCGGGCAACGCCCTGTTAGTTATATTCTCGAAAAAAGGATCGAACGTGCGCAGTATTTATTGGCTACCAGCCGGCTTGCCTATTCAGAAATTGCAACACAAACCGGTTTTGACAACCTCTCCTACTTTTCAAAATCTTTTAAAAAACTTACGGGCATGTCGCCCAGTACCTATAAGAAACAGGTTTATACGGTTGGGTTTACTTTGTAACATTTCAACAAACAAGAGTTAAAAACCTGATCAACGGCAGGGGTGCCTATCAAAAGGCATTTAGCTATATGGTTGCCGCCGTGATGTTGGTTTAGCGTTTCTATTGCCATCTCATTTTTTATCCAGTAAATCCCATGGACAGCTGCTGCAAGCCTGAATTTTTATGCCAATGGCAAAGAAAAATTAAAGGTAGCGCCGTTACCAGGCTTGCTTTCTACCCAGATTTGGCCACCATGCCTTTCAATAATATCTTTTGATATAAAAAGCCCTAAGCCCAGCCCTGATGAGCTATCTCTATTTTCCTTAGCCTGATAAAACTGGCCAAATATGTGCCGTTGGTTTTCTTCGCTAATCCCCGGACCAAAATCTTTAACCGATGTATGTACCACTTTATCCACATGCAGCACCTTTAATTCAATTGTTTTTTGTTCAGGTGCGTATTTAACTGCATTGTTCAATAAATTGGTAAGTACCTGTTCAAGACGCATGCGATCAGCATGAACAAAACTTTCTTCGAGGATTTCGATAGTTAAGTTATGGTCCGGATGGGCTTGTAAAAAAGATTCTTTGATTTCCTGAACCAGTAGGCCCAGGTTGAGACATTCCATGTTCAATTGTAATTTTCCGGCCTGGATCTTGGAAACGTCAAAAAGATCGGTAACCAAAACGATCATTTTCTGCAGTTGCTTGATCGACTTTTCAATCAGATTTTTCGAAACACCTTCAACTACATGACGGTTGGCCAGCTGCAAAAAGCCGAAAAGAGAGGTCATTGGTGTTTTTAATTCATGGGAAGCCATTGCAATAAATTCGTCTTTTTTGGCGCTTAGTTCCTGTACCTCTTTAAAAAGCCTGGAATTTTCTATGGCAATAGCCGCTTGTGAAGCTACTGTTAACACCAGTTCCTCATGTTCTTCTTTAAAAACGGCCCTATCTTGATGACCGAAAAACAACCCGCCAATGACTTCGCCTGATTTGGTTTTAACCGGAACAGCCAGATAACTCACCACTGGTAAATGACCTGATGGTTTTCCAAAAAAGGGTCCGTTTTTGCCGTAGCGGGAATCCAGGGTAACATCATCTGATCGTACTACGCCCGCACCGCTAAAGGTCGGATGAAATAGAGTGGTGTTACGTGGCATCGGAAAGTTAGCAAAAGCCTCTTTAGGAACACCCGATAGCGTATATAACCAATAAGATTCGTCTTTCTGGTTAACCTGATTATAAAAAAATGCCCCAAAGGCTGCACCTGTAAGTTTTGTTGTCGAATCAGTTACCTGCTGTAATATCTGCTGAAGATCCAAAGATCCATTGATGCTCCTGCCCACTACATTCAACAGCTCCAAACGCTCTATGTGCTTGGCAATTAACCTTTCAGATTCCTTTTGAGAGGTAATATTCCGGGCAACCTTCGATGCCCCAATAACCACGCCATCGCGGTTTTTGATAGGAGATACTGCGAGTGAAATATTTAATAAGCGTCCATCTTTTGTTTTTCTGATGGTCTGTATATGGCCTACCCGCTCACCCCGCCGCAGGCTTGCAATGATGGCTTCTTCTTCACTCAAACGGTCGGCAGGGAGAAGTATGCTGATCGGTTGCCCAACGGCTTCTTCTTCAGTGTAACCAAAAATATGCTCTGCTCCCTTATTCCAGGTTGTAATGATCCCATCAAGCGTTTTACTGATAATGGCATCTTCAGAACTTTCTATAATGGCAGCAAGCATGGATTGTTTTTCTTCTGCCTGGTGTTCGAAGGAGATATCGTGTGCAATTTGCGACGTACCAATAATTTTCCCATCCTGATTTTTGATCGGCGAAAAGCTTAAGGAAACAGGTATTTTCTTACCCGAACAGTCAAGCCGGACGGTTCTGAAATGGCTGATACGTGTATCATTTAAAATTTCCTGCATCAGCTTTATCTTCTCTGCATGCCTGTCATCCGGAATCAGCAGAAAAATAGACTGTCCTAATATCTCTGTTGCGTTATAGCCAAACATACGTTCTGCCGCAGGGTTCCAGTTGGTTATTCTAAATTCGAGGTCATGACAATATATGGCATCCTGAATACCTTCAAAAATGGATTGAAGCGTGAAGAGATCAGGCAGATGAGCTGACTTTATCATAGTGATTAGGAATTAAATCCATTTGAAAGAACCTTCAAATTTATTGAAGATATTTTTAAACAATCATTCATCTTAAATAATTTTTTGTTTGTAAGCAGCCTTAATTAAGAAAACCTGTATGCTACAATAATAGTTTTGTTATGTTCTTCAAATTTATTTTTAAATGTAACAATCACATAGATGTTAACAGAATTAAATTCACCTGAATGATTATGGCTCGCCATTTTATTTTACAAAAAAAGTTCCATTAAGCCGTCTGGCCATACCTAAAGCAGATGCTTAGATCTATAACAGGTCTGTTATTCTGCTATGGCTTATTATGCTGCTCAAGATTAATCAAAACATAATTTAATTCAGCCTGTTCTTTAATAACCTATCTACCTAATTGAAAAACTATGAATCAAAATGAATTCAGCAGGGCGGCTGATGGGCATGCTATTGCCCTCCTCTCCCATGCGATGCGGTTTACCCAAGATGAAGATGATGCGAAAGACCTGGTGCAGGATACACTGATTAAAGGAATTCGATTTTGCGCAAAGTTTGATAAAGGCACCAATTTACGTGGCTGGCTTTATGTAATTATGCGGAATACCTTTATCAACGACTACCGTAAGGCTCAGAAAAGGCATTCAGTGATTAGCAGGGATGAAGATTTATCAAGTCCTAACCTGCTCAAAAGTTCAACCAAAATTTCTTCTGAAGGAAAGTTTGTGATGGATGATATCCAAAAAGCATTGAAGAGTTTGCCTGAACAGTACCGGATTCCGTTCCAGCGGTATTTTGAGGGGTATAAATATGAAGAAATTGCTGAAGAGCGGGGTATTCCTTTAGGAACAGTAAAAACCCATATCCACCAGGCGAGACAGATCTTGAAAACCTACCTGAAACAGTATCGGATAGCTTAGTATCAAAATTGTCCATTAGCGTATTAAAAGCCTAGCCGGACCACATCCAATCCGGCTAAGCACATTTTATTTTCTTTCGTTAAATACGCCTAGTTCAGCAATAGCAGGCGGACTGTCGAAATCGGTAATGGTAACTTTGATTTTTTCGCACCAGATCCGCTCGAACCGGAAAATGGCAACTTTTTTTTCTCCTTCATTATTTGCGGTTAGTGTATTCCATCGACCATTTGCATAGTATTGTAAATGATAGGATGCTTTTTGGTTATTTCCAGCGGTAAGCACCACCATGTTACATGGCACTGCCTTCTCAAAATTTAACTCATACCAAGGCGATTTAACCGTATAATTGGATGACCAACTGGAGCCAAAATTATCATCGTTGGCAAAATCCATGATGTTCATATCGTCACTCCAGCTGCTATTGCTTTTTATATGTTTAGCCATATTACTGGAGATAATCGGAGCAGCATGCGGTGGAATACGTGGAATACCAGTAGGTTTTTTATAGAGTTGCCCCATTTCCTTCAAGGCAGTTAAAGCATTATCATCTATTAAACCATTTTTACCAGGTGCTACATTCAGAATAAAATTGCAGTATGCACCGTTATACGGGATAATGAATTTGTTCACCAGTTCGGGTACGTTCTTTACCGCAGTGGTAGGGAAAGATGTTTTCCAGAACCAGTTGGCTTGCAGCGGAAGACAGGCCAACGCCGGAAGTTTATTGTTTTCTTTTGAAATAAACTGTCCCGCCCCCTGTTCATAAGATTTGATATCGGTATAAAATAGCGCTTGAGCAGGATATTTGGCCGCGTTCAGATCCATGACCAGGCAATTTGGCTGTAACGATTTAATCAGGTAATAAATATCTTCAAAAGGTACCTGATCATAAGAAATCCTCGACCATGGCGCATCCCATCCATCAATAATCAGGGCGGTGACCTCACCATAATTGGTCAATAGTTCGGTAATCTGATCTTTAATCATTTTCACATTTTCGGGTGTAATCTGATTTGGGCGGATGCCATGGTGGGTATCCAGTATAGAATAATACAACATTACCTTTAAGCCATTTTTTCGGAAAGCATCTGCATATTCTTTTACCACATCGCGCTTTAATGGTGTATTCATGACGTTGTAAGCCGTTGTTTTGGTATTCCAGATCGGAAAACCACTGTGGTGTTTGGTGGTAAGGCAACCATAGGTCATATTAGCAGATTTTGCAGCTTTAGCCCATTGATCGGCATCAAGTTTTGGCGATTGGAACAGGGAAAGATCTGCATCCGGATCAGACCAATCCTGATCCATAAACGTTGGCATACCGTAGTGAATAAACATGCCCAATCCGAGGTCAACGAAATCTTGTTGCAGCTCTGCCAGGGGTTTGCTGGCTGATTTTTGCTGTGCCCTGACCGGGTTCTTCGCTATTACAGCTGAAACGATAAGTGATGATGATAAAATCCTTCTAAAGGTCATTTTTCCTTTTTTTTAGTTTAATTGTTATTGTGAATTTTTCGAATAATAGGCTTCACGCATCTATTTACCCGAGTTAGATGGTTTGATAACCTGATTTAAACGGTCATCCAGATCCATTGTCAAAGCTACATCCCACCCCGCAACAATTTGCCGAACAAAAACGTAACAGAAACCTAACAAAAGCTTAACGATATGTCATTTATGGAATAATAGGGCTATTTTTAAAGAATAAAATGAAAGATCGGATATATAAGGCAGTTGTATTGGTTAGCTTTCTGATATTGCTTCTTGTGCAATTCAGGTTAACCTATAACTCCTACGTACTCAGAGACAGAGACTATAGTTTAAAGGAAAAAACACTGATTAATGATGAATACGGACGCAGTATAGCTGAAGATAAAGTTTATAAGGGCGGAGGAAAGATTATCGATTCCATCCTCATTAAAAATATGCCTGCACTTAAAAATGCTTACCTCAGTAACCGGAATGAATTTACTAAACTTTCGCAAAGCGTTAGCAACAGCTTATTGAAGAAGCTTCAAAAGGAAAGTACGATGGACAGTGTTTTCCAATCGATAGTAAAAAGAAATGGCCTGGACAGCAACTTACAATACCTGCTTACCTTTCAGCAGATAGACATCAACTTCGATACCAAAATCGGAGACCTCACCATATTTAACAACCATACCCCTACCAGTTTTAAAGCAGACCAAAAGACACCGTTCGGTATCATTATAGATGGCACATTAACTCATCCGACGATGCAGAACAGAATTACCAATCTTTCTGTCAGTGGTAACCTGGTTTACAATTACAGGGTAACCTTTAACCTTTTTGTTGACCAGCCTGGCCGCACACTCAAAGTGGCGTATCAGATGTTGCCTACGTTTTTGCTGGTGGCACTTTGCATCTTGATTATCGTAGGCATCAATTATTACACCTATATCAACTGGATGCGGCAGAAAAAAGAAACGGATATTAAATCCGATTTCCTAAACAGTATCAAACAC
Source organism: Pedobacter suwonensis (assembly GCF_007833675.1). NCBI lineage: Bacteria > Pseudomonadati > Bacteroidota > Sphingobacteriia > Sphingobacteriales > Sphingobacteriaceae > Pedobacter > Pedobacter suwonensis. The sequence goes on from NZ_CP031708.1 coordinate 1,310,135, forward strand.
GAATTCAACACCCCCATTACCACCATTCTGCTGGCGAGTAAAAGCCTGCATGAAAATGAGGTACTCAGCGACCGGAATCGTGTAAATACACTTGTAAATATTGTGGAGAGACAAGCCAGGAGACTTCACTCCCACATCAACCAAATGCTTGGAGTATCGGAAATGAACAACCATATCAATTTAGAAGAAACAGATCTCAACTATATTGTGCTAACGCTGGTAAACGACTATAAAATAAAAATACAGGCACCAGACAGGCTGACATTTGATCCTTACGATTCGGAAATACTGGTGATGCTAGATCCTTTTGTGTTTACCACCATGCTGCAGAATATCATTGACAATGCCTTTAAACACAATCAAAGCGACGTTAAAATAACAATGATCTTTATCACAAAAAACAAGGATGGCTATACCCTGCATATTAAAGATAATGGAAAGGGAATTGAAGCGGATATGAAAGAAAAAATATTCGATAAATTCTTCCGTGGAGTTAAAGACAATACCGTTTCAGGCCTGGGGCTTGGCTTGTATTATGTAAAACAATGCCTTGATATCCACGGTTGGAAAATCAGTATAAAAACAACACCTGAACAAGGAACCGAATTTCTGGTACACATACCTGTAAATCAGATTAACATCAACTAAACTGCAATCCTATGCCTTATGATATCATAATAATTGAAGATGAAGCGGATCTGGGCAACGTCATCACAGCATACCTGAAATTACGTGGCTTTAGCGTATTATGGTTTAATACTGCTACAGAAGCGTTAGCTTATTATGCTGCAAACCCGTTTAACAACAAGCTGGTGATTGTTGACGTACAGCTACCTGACATTAACGGTTTTGAACTGGCTGCTGAACTAGTGAAAATTAACGCCAGCCAACCTTTCTTTTTCCTAACGGCACACAGCGAAAAACAAGACCGGCTCAGGGGGCTTAAAATTGGCGCCATTGATTATATATCAAAGCCGTTTGAAATTGAAGAACTGGTACTGAGAATCGCAAATATCATCAATAAATTTTCCCCTGATCCAAAAGCACCAGCTGCTGTAAAATCTGACTATATCAACCTGGGAGATATCAGGTACCAAAAGGATCAGTTATTGGTTTTGATGCCCGATGGTAAAGAAATTTCCCTCACGGTAAGAGAATCAGAGGTATTGGATCAGCTGGCAGGCAATATTAACCAGGTGGTTAAAAAAAAGGACCTGCTTTTATCCTTATGGGGAAATGATGACTATTTCAATGGAAAAAGTCTGGAAGTATTCATTTCAAGACTGCGCCGGCTTTTCCGGGCATCTAACCAGGTGAGTATTGAAAATGTATACGGCCTTGGATACATTTTGAAGGTACATCAGTACAGTGAAAATATGTAGTTTGAGGAAGAATAGAAGATAGCTAAGAACAGGAGGAACCGATAACCCGATGGCTTTTTCCTTCAAATACATCAGGAGTCAATATATGAAAGGTTAAAAATCCAATGTTATTGTTAATGGAATTGAATTATGGGATAAGCCTTCTTTATTTTGTTTTTCATGATCCTTATGGCAGCGCAGCATATTCTGAAAGGTTTTGTGAGGATTCCATTCTTTTTAAAATTACCCTTCTCAGCCTGTTTTCATGTTCATCGCCCCAAAATCCTAATGCAGAAATTACCGGAACTAAGGTTTTACCAAAATCTGTAAGGGAATATTCAACTTTTGGCGGTACCTGAGCATAAATTTTCTTTGTCACCAGCTCATGATCTTCAAGTTCTTTCAACTGGATATTTAAAACGCGCCTTGAAGCATCCGGAATTTTACGCTGTAATTGGCTTGGCCTCAAATGCCCCTGATGGATAAACCACAGCAAACGGATTTTCCATTTGCCGTAAAGGACTTCGCCGATCAGGTCGAGGCCACAGTTCAAATTCAAAGGTATTTTTCTTTCGTGCATATACAAATTTAGTGCAATGTACCAAATCGTGCAATAGGGGAAAAAATTATCCCTATGCAATTCGGTTTTCCGTTATTGCCTGAAAAAGTGATACTTGCGAAATTTGCATCAAAGAATCTGAAAAATGGAAAATCAATTTAATTACAATAATGAACTTCAGGGTAAAACGGTCCTTGTAACCGGTGGAACAAAAGGAGCCGGAAAAGCAATTGCCGAAAGACTACTACAAGCCGGAGCGACAGTGATTATTAGCGCCAGAAATGCACCTGAAAAAGAAAACAGCAATATGCATTTTATTGCTTCCGATCTGAGCACAGCAGAAGGAACACAAAAAGTAGTCAGCGAAGTACATTCTAAATATGGCAGACTGGATATTTTGGTAAATAACCTTGGTGGTTCATCAACACCGGCCGGTGGTTTTTCTGTATTGAAAGATGAAGATTGGGAATCAAATTTACAAGCTAATTTGCTTGCGCCGGTACGGTTGGACAGGGGATTTTTGCCACAAATGATCGACAGGAAAAGCGGTGTCATTATTCACATTGCATCCATACAGGGTAAATTGCCTCTGTATGATTCTACTTTGCCCTATGCCGCCGCAAAAGCAGCATTGAGAAATTATAGTAAAAGTTTATCGAACGAAGTTGCCCCTAAGGGTGTCCGGGTGCTAACCGTTTCGCCAGGCTGGATCAATACAGCAGCATCGGAGGCATGGCTGGGTGAAATTGCAAGAAATGCAAATAGTACCCTAGCAGAAGCGCAGCAAAGTGTAATGGATGCCCTGGGTGGCATACCTTTCGGCAGACCTGCCGAACCTGAAGAAATAGCTGAACTGGTCGGCTTTCTGGTTTCGCCAAGAGCCAGCTATTTAACAGGAACCGAATTTATAATAGACGGCGGTACAGTACCAACAATTTAAAACTCTTAAAAATATAATACGATGAATTTACCAAAAATGATCTCCGAATTAGTAAAAGCACAAAACGAATTTGACAGTGCTGCGTACACCAATTGTTTTACTGAAAATGCAGAAGTATTTGATGAAGGCAAAACCCATAACGGAAAAGCAGAAATTGAAAGCTGGATTGATAAAGCAAACAAAGAATATCACGCTACTATTGAGCCGGTAGGATATGACGAAGAAGCAAACATCCTGTTAGCGAAAACTTCAGGAAACTTTCCGGGTAGTCCGGTTATTTTGAAATATCATTTTCAATTAGCTGATGGATATGTTAAATCACTGAAAATAACCGGTTAATTCCTGCATTACCTGTGCAAAATTGACCTGCTAATGAAGATTGACTCGCAATAACGCAAAAAGCGATTCTTTAAAGCCTCAAATGTAAATCTATGAGTTGGTAAGAAGAGGCTGTATCGCAGAATATATGATTGACAAATAAATCCTGATTATGTAATATCACTAAGATCGTCATTCACGACTTGATTAGGAACCACGGATATCGATATCCGTGGCGGATTTTGTCAACGGTAGCCTCCCCGAAGTTTCTGGAAGTTCAACGTAACGAAATAGATGTGAACTTACAAAGATGATACAGCCTCTTTTTTTTTATAAAAAAATGATTAATAAATAGTTAAAAACTTACTATTGGAGCAATTCAGTCGTTATCTTCTTTGCTATTTGTTAAATACGCCATGATGGCTTCACAAACGCCTGAAGAATTCTCTTCAAACATATAGTGACCGGTGTTCTCCAGGTTAAGCAGTTGATAATTTTCGGCTATCGTTGGTAAAGTATACTGATAAAAACCGTACGAAACATTGCTGGAAATACCTAAAACCGGCATCTTTAACTTCGAATAATTTTTGGCATCGGCTATATCCTGGTTAAAAGCCTGGTACCAGCCATTAGAAGCGCGTATACGCGCCGGCTGGTTATAAACGTATGCATATACCTCCCTATCAAAATCAGGCATTTTCGAACTGTCAACCATCACGTAATCGAAAAGCCAGTCGAGCAGGTAGCGGTAGCGGCCATCCAGCAATTTCTCAGGCAGTTCTTTAACTTGATTAAAACTCATCCACCAGGTGTAAGGTTGTTGGTGATCTATTTTTTCGCCAAAAGTTTCAGGAGGCGGCATCAGTTTCATTTGCATCATTCCTTCATTAGGATGCAGACCATCTGCAAGGATCAGGCGTTCTACCACTTCCGGATAATTATGCGCCAGGCTGCAGGCCACCATACCGCCTATATCATGGCCCATAACATACGCCCTACCAATACCCAATAAGCGCATCAGCTCGTACACATCAGTAGCCATTGTTTTTTTGTCATAACCTGATGCCGGTGTTGCCGAACTGCCCATACCACGAATATCGACTACGATAACCCTGAAGTGATCAGCCAAAGGCAGCGCAACAGAACGATAAGAATACCAGGTTTGCGGCCAGCCGGGCAGGCAGATCAATACCTGACCTTCGCCGCCGCCATCTACAAAGTGCAGTTGTGTTCCGTTCACTTCCATTACATGGCTGGTAAAGCCCGGCCAATGTTTTATGAGCTGCTCATCACTATATACCTGTTCCATATTACGCTATTTTGTTGTTATTTATTTCGTTAAGTGTTGTTTCTGCGGTTTGCCAGCTTACACCAGAATACCGATCATTATCAAGCATATGATGATGTGCCGCAAACATGCTGTAGAGATATTGCATCTGCTGCCATTGCGGGTATAGCTGATTTTCCCCATCAGGATTTTCTGTCCGCAACTTTTGGATGTAAGCCGAGAATTGCTCCAGTGTGCCTTGTTCTTTTAGTTTGAAATGTTCACCAAAAACACGTCCGGTCAGCGCTTCCAATTCGTTCGGGCTAAACCGGAAGCCTGCAATGCGGAGAAATCGCGGCGCATTATCATCCAATGCAGCGTATGCCGTAAAAGCTGCCGTATCTTCTATAGTGGTGAAGTCGATCTGCCAATCAGCTTTTCCGGAATAGTAGGTAATGGTCTTCGCTTTGGTATCCAAAAGTGGGATGTTATACTGCAAAACATAGGCAAAAGCACCGTTGAATACCGAGGTAGCCCGGATGTTACTGGTTTCAAGCACGGATTGGAACTCCCTACGCAGATCAAAATTCCTGTTTTCGCCAAACTGTAGCTGAGTAAAATCTGTACAAAAATCGGATGGAATAAAACGGGGAACGCCCGCTTTTACGGCAGCATGAAGCAACTGGCTTTGTGCGGTTACAATCACATCACGCAAGCCTGCAAGTACCGACACTACGCAGGAAACACCTTTACAGGCCGACACCAGTCCCTTTTCATCAGCAAAGTGAACCGCTATAACCTCTACTCCTGATTCGTGCAGTTCATTCACTTTCTGCTGATTACTTTGTTCTCTTACCAAAGCCCTTACACTAGCGCCATTTTTGAGTAAGTGTTTGCATAACCTGCTTCCCAGATCGCCGGTAGCACCGGCAACTAAAATAATATTGTTCATTGTTCTTTCTTATTGAGTTCACAAAGCTAGGCCCATAGAAAGTCAATAGAACTACCATTTGGTAGATAATGCAATTATCGAAGATTTTTACGGATGCGACTTAGGGCGTTTGGTGTTATGCCAAGGTAAGAAGCCAGTTGCTTTACAGAAATAAATTGCATGAAGCCGGGCTTTTGTAGAAATGCCAGGTAACGTTCCTCTACAGTCATGGTCTGGAAACTAATGATCTCACTGATCATACGCACACACATACCTTCCCAGAGTTTTCGTCCAAATTCCTGCCAGGCCGGAATCTGTTTGTAAAGCGAATCCATATCGTTCTTATGGATACAGTAAAGTTCAGTATCTACAACCGCCTCTATATTAAAGCGTGAAGGTAACCCTGGATTAAGGCTGGAAATTTCAGCAAAAAACTCGCCAGGCTGAACGATCCAGGCAGTAAGCTCCTGTTCATCGTTATAGAAAAAGCGAAGTGCTCCTTCGTTTAAAAAATAATAGTGTGAAGCGATCTGGCCACGTTTTAGCAGCAGCTGACTCTTTTGTAACGTTTTCAGATTAAAACACCCTAATATCTTATTAAGGTCCTCTTCTTCCAACCAAACGTTGGAACGTATCAAATTTTTAAGTTCCTGCATAGCTGATTCGGCATTAAATATACTTAATATTTCTAACTGTCTGCACTATTCTGCTCAATCCGGGTTCTGGCAGCAAATTTTTCCACCGCAACACCTTTACGTCAAAACCATTATAAGCTTTTAGCGTTAACCTATACAAACAAATTGAAAACGCTACTATGAAACCTATACATCTAATTCTCGCATTTATTTTATTATCAGCCTGCAATAACTCGCAAAAAAAGGCAAAAGACCAATCAACCTCTCAAACGGCGGCAAAAGACACTATTCTTATACCTCAAGCAAAAAATGATGTCGAAGTTAAGGATTGGTCAGATGATTTTAAGAATTTTAGAGAAACCATTTATTCAAAAGATCTCAAAAAGCTCAAAACATATTTTGATTTCCCGGTTGCAGATGATGGTGCCTCCATCTGGAGTTTATGCAATTTGACCGAAGCTGAAATAAAGGAAAGAAAAAACAAATTCGAAAATCCCGGCCTATTTTACGAACAAGACCTGGAACAATATTATAGCAGAATTTTTAATGCAGATTTTGTTAAAACATTACTGAAAATTAATGCTGATCAGCTATACCAAACAAGTTATAATGAGACGCCAGAAGTTACAACAAATGAAACGAAATATCAACTGATTGCCGAGTATAATAAGACCAGTAAGGTGTTGAGTTTAAATTTAGCTTATACCAACAATGCCAAAGATGAAGAAGGCAATGCTGTAAGCGAAGGTGAATACAATATTATTTACAGCTTTGCAGTTATTGATGGCAAATACCTAAAATTTAAGAGAATCGACATTGCTGGTTAGATCCAAACCGCATTAACTTTTATGAAAATGACAAAACTGATCAATTGCCTGTTTCTGGGTATTTTGGCAACGACATACGCCTGTAACAATGTAACCAAGAGTAATAACGAAGCCGTGGAAGTTGGTCCTGCAGATAGTACAGCAATGGTCATCGTTGATACGCCTACCCCTTCATTACCTTCAGTTCAGCTGCCAAAGGAAAAGCCCGAAGATGTCCGGCTTGATGATCATGATCACGTTGATTTCGAACGATATCATGTAGATGCTGCAAAAGTAACCCAATATGCGCCTATAGACTGGGCAAGCTACCCCAATGCTAAAGATTTTAAAACCAGAATTACGGAAGCTTACCAAACCAACGAAATCAGCTTTGCAGGATACTATGTGGTTTCTGTATTTGGCTGCGGCGCGAGTTGTATCATGGGGTTTATGATTGATGTAAGAGATGGAAAAATCTACGACCTGCCGCTGGGTGAAGAGAATTCATGTCTTTTTGCAGAGGATAGAGCAATCGGCAACCTAACAAGCAGGCTTTTTATCGCCGGGATTTGCAAAGAAAATCCGGAAGACAAAAAAGTTTATTACAAAGCTTATTTATGGGATGAGGGTAAGAAAGAATTTGAAAAGGTGGAAGCCTCTGCATTTTTAAAAAAAACCTAATTTAATTTTCAGTAAGTATGATTAAATATATTAAACATCGCTTTTAAAAGGAAAGTGTTGCAACAATAAAGCATTTCTCTTAAAGCCTCGTAATCAGTAAACATTTAAATGAGAACATCTCCATAAGTAATCAAAATATCATGATAAAACCGCTTCAAAAATTTGTACTCTTTTTTAATATTTCATTAACAATTATCGCTTGCCAAAATAAAAAACAGCAAGCGGAAAAAATGGTTGCAGATACTGTAAAAAATCAACCGGAACTTTCTCAACAAGCTGACTCCACAAGTGCAGATCCTTTTTTTCCCGGTACGGGTAATACCATTAACGATTTTGTTCCGGCCAACTATAAAATAGATTTAGAAGCCACAGGCGACCTGAACAACGATGGACTGAAAGATGCAGTTATCGTACTCATAAGCCAGCAGGATAGCACGGCACTTCGCCCTACTTTAGTACTTTTTAAACAAGGTGAAAAATATAAACGCTATGATCAATCGTTCTCGGCAGTGGAGCCTAAATACCGTGAAAATGGTTACTCCATCTACGACTACGAAAATATTAAGATTGATAGTGGAAAACTGGTGATTTCTATGCAGGCAACCGGTCCGGCAGGCAGCATTGAAAGTACTTATCAATACATCAACAAAGATTTAATTTTAACACAGGTTAGTGCTTTTAGTATGGGTGCCGGAGGGCATACAGAACAGAAAATTGATTTGTTGAAAGGCACTTACACCCAAACCGATATTAACACCATGAAGGAGGATATGTCAAGCACCACTGATACCAAAAACTACAAAATACCAATGGTATTATTCAAAGATAGCGACCCAGGTAAGATCATGAGCAATGCTTTCAATAAAGTGGGAAACTAAGTTAAACCTTAAAACTCCGGCATTTATGGTAGTTGCAGTCCCGCTATGGATTACCTGATTGACCTAAGCTGGCTAAAATTGGCATTAAAGCACGTGCGAATCCCTTTATTTACAGTTTAATTCCATTTGCGTGGCTAATTTCTGGATATAGAAGTTGTCAGGTATCCGACGTTAAATTAATTGTTCCAAATTTTAAATATTTTAATCGTGATTACCAACGATCATCCGCTCCGCTTTTGTTGAGCATTAACTGTCTTGGGGGCGTTGAACAGCACCTGCATAAACGGATTTAGCTCAGTTCCCTACGAATAATGAACGATATTCAACGAATGTCAGTTAGCATAAAAATCATAAAAAATTGATTTTTAAATTTAATCTAATATCATCAAAAACTTAAGCTAATACAATTATGACTGTTACTTACATGATGTTGGTTTTCACAACAATTTATCTGACAAGCACCTATCTTTATTACAGATACACAGTAAAAAAAGAAAAAGAATTTAGATACAAACCCTTATTTCTTTTGGTAATCGGTATATTATTTCTGTTGTCTCTTTATGGAAGTTTAACCAGCACTCCATTTGGAGAAATCGTCCCGTTTATCAGGTAGCTTATCCCGCTATAGAATTGCTTAACTGGAAATAGATGCTTTAGATATTTCAGAATCCATAAAATATGATTACCTGTTTCTATTGATATCTTATTCTAAAAAAAATGCATTCCAGAAGTACTATTTTTGAATTTTACCAAAAGACGATGCAAAATTCAGGAAAGTAGTTGGTTGTTTTTGCAGATAGCGGACTAAACGAATCATCATAAAATCCCGACCATTAAAGCGAAAATGCAATTCAAGAAAATTTATTTAGAAGATTTTGATGAGGAACAATATCATTCGATATCAGAAAAATTTAGTGCATTGGTAGAGAGGTATAAAAATTTAGAAGTAAAACGAAGAGAAAAGCATTGAGCCAACCAGACTGGTGATCAGACCTAAAAAGGGCGACACTTTGCAGATGGATCGAATCGCAAAGAACATATATACATTCAGTAGCCATGAAATTATGAAACCGATACATGAAAGTTCAGAATAATCTAAGAAGGCTAATATAATTTGGAAAAAAGACATGCCTGGGAATGATAGGCTCCTATCATGATATCGTGCTAATGTGATGATGGCTAAATAAATGATCGATCAATACGGTTTTAAAAAGATCAGTGACTTCTGGTAACTGTTAGATTAAGTTTTGACTAACTTCCTAGCCAGTTCATTCCAGTTGAGATTGGCAATTTTAAAAATTGTGAGCTCACATTTTATATTATAATTCGCGGTGGTTTCTAAATTGTAATGTAGCAAACAAAATTCACCTCATTTCAAATAAAAATAGCTGCAAGCCCGGGGCCGCAGCTATTTATAAACTGGCGTTTGTGTAATTATTATTTGAAAATACCAGCCAGGGTTTTGTTCAGTTCCTCTCCTCTCAAATCTTTACCTACCACCTTACCTTCGGGATCAAGCAGAAAGCTTGCTGGTACCGCTTTTACGCCATATTCCTTCACGGCTGCGTTAGACCAAGCCTGTAGATCTGAAACATGCGTCCAGGTGAGGCCATCAGCTGCAATGGCTTTCAACCAGGCATCTTTTTTAGAATCGAGGGATACGCCCAAAATTTCAAAGCCTTTGTCATGATATTTTTTATAAGCGGCCACTACATTTGGATTTTCTCTCCTGCAGGGGCCACACCAGCTCGCCCAGAAATCAACGAGTACATATTTCCCTCTAAAATCAGAAAGCTTCACAATTTTACCATCTTTATCAGGCATGGCAATTGCCGGAGCAACTTTCCCTTTGGCCGTTTTCGCATTCGTTTTTATTGCGGTGCTAATTTGTTCGCCAATATCTGATTGCCGTGCTTCTTTCGTGAGCATCCCATATAATTCTTCAGCTACCGGGAAATTCGGATAACTGATGAAGCGATCATAGATGATACCTGCCGATCCGGCTGAGCTTGGATTCCTGGAAACGTATTGCTTCACAGTTGCGATATTCAAAGTATCCAGGGCTCTAAATTCTCTGTCTAAGCCTGCACGGGTGGCGGTATCCATTTTGCCAGCTTTCTCAGCCTGATCAAGTCTTCCGTAGATACCTCCGGCTTTGGCAGTGATTGTTTTCCATGGGCCATTATAAAAATTCATATACACATCGTGCGCAGGAGAACCACTAATCACCACGGGCGATACACTATCAGGTTTAGACACATTGATGGCCGCGTTTTCTAATATAAAAACGATTGGGTTTTTAAGGTGTTTGCTTTCCAGTTTATAAAAGCCCGGTTGTTTAACCGCTCCTCTAAACATAAAACTGCCATTAATAACTTTGGTTGAATCTGTGATGACATATTTGTCGCCAGCTTCGTGACCAAGATATACCTTTTCATTAGCGGCAGGCAGCTTACCGGTGATTACATATTTCCCGTTCTGTGCAAATAGCGGGCCTCCACAACACATCAGCGTCGCAGGTACAAGGGTGAATACGGTTTTAAATAAAATGTTCATGTTATATCGCTTTTAACTTGGTATTTCTTTACTTATCTACATTCTGTTTGATGGTGCCATTACCCGGATTTTTTGAGGCACCCTGTGGAAATGGCATCGTCCACATACGTGAATTAGGAGTAAGCGTTAAGGCTTGGCCACCTTCCGTTTTGCTCAGCGTAACAGCATAATTAGCATCTTTATTCAGGCGACGTGTATCAGCAAATGGTGTAATGCCTAAAATAAGTTCGTTTCTTTTGGTCCGCTGAATGAGTTTTACCGCTTCAATAGTGTTAGCTGCACTTAGCGGTGCATAATTTGCAGCAAAGATTCTTTTTACCCTCACCATGTTCAGGGTAGACATTGCACCTGGAACATCATTGAGACGTGCCTGACATTCTGCTTTAATCAGGTAAACTTCAGTGGTGGTTAGTCCACCCATGTTGAAATATCCGGTGGTAATGCTGGTATAATAAGTATCTGCACCAACTGTCCGGAGTTTCCAGCGTGAAGCAAACCTTGCATCTCCCTGTTCAAAACGGGTTGCACGGTCCACGCGGATCGACTGTTCCCGGCCCGCATTACTAGATGAACCATGACGGAAATAATAATTCTCCACATAATTAAAGCCCATTGGCGAAGGCGCATTTGAATATACATTAACTGCCTCTATCTGCGTTTTGTAAGTATTATAAAAAGTTGTCCAATCGAACAGTTTATCATTGTACTTCAACGCTTCGTTCGCGGCAGCCAAAGCTTCTGCATATCTTCCCATTTGTAAAAGTATCCTGGCTTTCAACGCATTTGCTGATCCGAGGTTAGGATGAAGTATTGTTGCACTGGTGGCACCCAAAGCTGGAATGGCCTCATTGATATCCTTTAACATAAAATCATATAACTCTTTAATCGATACCTGCGTATAAGGAGCGCCAATATCAGCACTGAGGATCAGCGGCACCGATAATTTGGTGCCTGCATTTGCTTCTTCATAAGTATCTGCGTAATAATTGGCGAGGATATCATAATCAAACGCCCTCAGCACTTTCGCCTGAGCAATCAGTTCAGCTTTCTGTGCATCGGTACCACCGGTAGTACCGGCTGCCTTTTCGATAATCAGGTTGCTGGTGTTTATTCCGGTGTACATGTTGTAATAGGTACCTTCATCGGCATTGTTTAATGCAATTCGATCCGCCGATTCATTCCAGTTATAGTTTGCCTTGTACAGGGGATAGTAATTCAGGTTGCCGCTGGTTTCAAACTTGTCGTTCAGCAAAAGTACAGCCTGGGTAATATCTGTGCGGTGGTTGCCATATTCATCGCGCAACAGGGCTTCATAATCTGATAGTGCGGTAGGAATCTGTCCGTACCCTACAGGAAGTATATCAATAAATTTATTGCAGCTGCTAAGGCTCAGTACTGAAGCGATAGCGGCTAATTTTATGGTGTTTAAAAGTATTTTTTTCATCACTTATATCTTTAAATGTTCTTTTACTGCTGGTGCAGTATAAACGGTTTTTAGAAAGTCAGATAAGCTCCCAATACATAATTCGGCATGCTGTATCCATTAAGCAGGTATTTCGCCGTTTGAGATTTGGCCAGTGTAAATGCATTCTCCACATTAAACTGGAAACGTATATTGCTCATCCCTGCCTTTTTAGCCACCAGTTGCGGTACTTTATATGCAAGTGAAATATTTCTTAAACGCATATTACTCGCATCAATCACATTGATATCAGCATAACCATACATACTGGCACTTTGGCTGTTATATGCAGGATCTTCAGCAAAAACCACTTTAGGTACATTGGTTGTTAGCTCATCACCAGGATTTCTCCACCGGTTTACAATATCTTTGTTTACGGTACTAATTTGCGTTACATAGCCGTTAAGTGCACTATTATAGCCGGCTCCGAGTGTAGGTAAAAATGTATTCCTCATTTTATGACCGCCCTCGAAAGTCAATAGAAAAGATAAAGTAAAGTTTTTATAATCCAGCGTACTGTTAAATGATCCACTGTATTTTGGAACAGTCGTTCCGCTGTACACAATAGATTGTAGCGTAGTTGGCGAAGCCAACACCTTCTCTCCTTTTTCATTATAAACCTGTGGCAATCCTTTATCACTCAAACCAGCCCATTGATAACTGTAAATGGCATTGTATGGATTTCCGATACGCGGAAATGATTGCGGATAATCAAGCTGAAGAATATAGAAAGGAGCCTCGACATTCACGTAGGTAACTTTATTCTTGTTATAAGCATACTGTACACTTAAGTTCCAGTTCAAATCTTTAGCGCGTATAATATCGCCAGACAGATTCACTTCAATACCATTATTCAGCATCTTTCCGTTATTGATCACATAGGTTGAGTAACCAAATCCCTCTGTGGGCACGCCCTGCGTATTGGCAAGTAAATCGGTACCTCTTTTACGATAATAATCTACTGAACCCGACAAACGGTTATTCAATACAGCAAAGTCCAAACCGCCATTGGTGGTTGTTGTTTTTTCCCATGATAACATTGGATTTGGTCTGCTGCCTACTGTTGCCTGCAAGCCTCCTACATTGTAGTTAGGGTTAAAATTAAAAGTGGTAAATGGTGCACTATTAGTGTAAACATTGCCGCCGATACCATGTGAAGCACGTAATTTCAACCGGTCTACCCAGTCTGCATTAAAGAAAGATTCCTTGTTGATATTCCAGCCTGCGCCAAATGACCAGATGGGTGTATGCTGATATTTTGAACTGGTACCCCAGAGGTTTGACTTATCCCATCGGATACTACTTGTAAAGAGATACTTTTCATCATAGGCATAGCCAACATTACTGTAGAAAGAGACAAAACGCTCTATATTGACCCTATTAAAGGCTGCATCTCTTGCAGTAAAATTTCCCCCTCCGAGAATATTACCGGGGTAGCTGCCCAATAAAGGCTGGTTGACTAAGCTGTAGGTTAATGTATTTGGATTATAATTGTAAAGCGACTGATTATAATATTCAATTTTTCTGTTCCTGATCTCAGAACCTAAAATAGCGGTAAAGCTATGTTTCTCCCCAAAAGTTTTGTCAACGTTTAACTGCTGGCGGAAGTTATATGCATTATTGAACTGATTTTCTTTGTAATTGATATTCCCATAGGGAAGATTGAAGATTGCGGTTCCGCCAGCTACAGGATTACCAGAAGCAAAACTATTTACCTTACTGCGAACAAAATAGGAATTTTTATCATACAGCTGATCGAGCCTGCTGGTTGCATACTCATATTGAAAACTCGATTTGTAAGATAACCAATCGGTTATTTTTGCACCCAGGCGGACAAACGACCTGCTAGTAAAGTTCTTTGTTTTGCCAAGGTTCATTGCCTGTTCATCCAATGGCGTAATGTCCATATTGTACAGCCGGTTATTATTGATCAGTGCCATGGTATTGGCAGATAAACGTGACGCTGCAGTAGAAGTAAAGTTGCTTCCATCGGCATTCACCAAACGGTCGTAAGGTAAATAGGCATATCCCGGTGATAAGGTATTATAAGGCTGGGTATTACCCTCAACGTAAGACAAGAAGGTACTCAGTTCCATGCTCAGCCACTTGGTGATCTGGGTGGTGTTGTTGATATTAACACCAACGGATTCATCACCTGCAAATTTATCCTGTGTTTTATTGTTACGGTAAGTGACAGATGAATATAAAGCATTTTTTTCGGTTGCACTGCCGGCACTCAGGTTATATTGCTGATAAAAGGGATTACGCTTACTGTAATTTTCTACATCATCATAATACTGGTATCCACTGGATGCCAGTTGTGCTAATCTGCTGTTGAGATCTGCTTGTGATAGCGTACCAGCGGCATTTTTCAGAATAGCATTAATACCCTGGCTCGGATAGGCCATATTTTGCAATAGGTTGGCCGCATAATTAGCAGCATTTGCACCCCGTAAATTCGGGTTATTCGCCGCCCATTCTTTCTCCAGTTCTACGATGTCTGACGAACTCGTCAGGTTATCGGTATATAACCTGTAAGGTGATACAGTGAATGTACTCGAGGCAGAGATTTGAGGCTTGCCCATTTTTGCTTTCTTGGTTACAATAACGATAACACCATTGGAAGCACGTGCTCCATAGATAGATGCCGCAGCAGCATCTTTAAGTACCGTAATGCTTTCAATATCTTCCAGGTTTAGTCCCGGTATGCCTTGAGCTACATTATTGTTGGCATCGAGCTTCAGGTTTTCTATAGGGAAGCCATCGATTACATATAAAGGCTGTACCAGTTGGTTGTTCATTGAAGTTGTTCCTCTGATCAGGCCATTGTTGTAACCTGGTACCCTGCCTTCCAGTAGCGACTGCATACTACTTAGACGCTGTTGATCCAGCTGCTTGGATGATACCTTCGAAAATGATCCGGTAACGCGTTCTCTTGAAAGCGTTTGATAACCTGTTGAAACGGTTACTTCATCTAGCTGACTGGGTTGAATGTTGAGTATGATATTACCAAGATTCTGCGAGGCCTTGATCTCCCTGGTTTGATAACCTAAAAACGTAACTACAAGTACAGCATCTTCATCCACATTCTCCAGTTTGAACTCACCATCACTATTGGTTACTACCTGTTTTTTCAATCCCTTTACACTTACAATAGCGCCGGGAAGAGGCATATTTTTTTCGTTGAGCACCCTACCGGTAACATCAATCGCCTGAAAATGATTAATAATTTTTTCGAATAATGCAGGCGCTTTCTTTTTTACAAGTACTGATTTGTTGGTAATCGTAAATTCCAGCGATTGGTCTTTGAATATCTGATCAAGAACGTCGTTCAGTTCAGCATTTTTAACGTCTATCGTAACTTTTTTAGAACCCTTTAACACAGAATTCGTGATCACAAAATCGTATCCTGTCTGGTCGCTGATCTGATCAAAAATGGTAAATAGTCCGGCGTTTTTGGCCGAAAGGGTAATTTTTTGTGCGTAGGTGGCCGCACTTACCTGCATGATAAAAGCAAGTATGAGTAAAGTGGTTAGCTTCATAACTCTCCATAGTTTGTGTTGCGCGCTAAGAAAGCGCACTGGTTTAGTGCAAATTTGGTACATTTGATAAGTTTGGTTGTTGCTTAAAGCCTTGTATTTCGAGTTCGCGGCTTTTAGCGGTTAGTTAACTGTTTGGTTAATTACCGGACTTTTATTACCAGTTCGATTGGCGTCGGACTGGTATTTAAATTTATTCTGCATCGCAGCCCCTTGTGGTCCCGGGGGGACGAATTTGAATTTCCGATAGATTAGATTGTGTATATTTCTATTGTATAACGGTTACCCTCCTTCCTTCAACTTTAAATTTAACATCATTTGAATAGCTAAGCATATTCAGCACTTCGCTTATATTTTTATGAAGCGAAATGTTACCATTGAATAGCTCACCCGATACTTTCCCGGCATATACCACATCGATATCGTACCAACGGCTGATCTTTGCCATCACCTCTTCAATCGACTCATTTCTGAAACGGAAATAACCATTTTTCCAGGCCATTACATTTTTAATGTCGGCAGGCGCAACGGCAATGTCTTGCCCGTCCTGTACTGTCGATTGTTCTCCAGGTTTAATGGTTTTTGTCTGTCGTGAACGATTGGACACCCGTACGCTTCCTTCAATAAGCGTAGTTACTGCTTTGCGATGATCAGCGTAACTGTTCACATTGAAATGTGTGCCCAGTACCTGTACCTCCTGAAGGTTGGTTTTTACAATAAAGGGATGTACTTTATCTTTTGCAATCTGAAAATAAGCTTCACCCGTAAGTTCCACTTTACGCGATTTCGCCGATGCAAATGATGCGGGGAACTTGATAGAGGACGATGAATTCAGCCATACTTCACTTTGATCTGGCAAACGCAGGCGATAAGTTTCACCCCTGGCAGTCGACAAGGTATGAATGTGTGTACCTGCAGCTGTTTTAGCACCTGTTGCGGTGTAAATGAGCTGCCCATCTGCAGTTTTACTGATCACAATTCCTGCTTCCTGAGCCAGATTACCATTATTAGCAGCAGATAAGATAATTTGTTTGCCGTTATCTAAGGTGAGGGTAGCAGCATTTTTGCCAGGTGCAATATCGTTTTTGATCATATTGACCAGCTTTGGTGGCTGCGGCTCCTGCTGATAGCGGTTATAAATAAAACCAATGGCTATAATAAACAGCACTGCGGCAGCTGCGATGCTGAACCAAAGTCTACGCACACCAACCTTACGCCGTACAGCCGCTGTTGGCTCGATCTGAGCCCTTAGTTCAGCCCATTTTTTATCGGTATCAAAAAGAGAATAAGCTTTCAGTGCGTCAGCAGATGCATTCCTGATGGTGCGAAGTTCTGCCAGAAGTAATTGTTCATCGGCACTCAGGGAATTTGATAACTGCTCATCAGCTTCTAGTTTATCTAAAAGCTTGTCCCAGTCGGGAGTAAAATTGCTGAATTTCTTATCCATATTACAACACTGTCGTAGATGTATTGAAAATGGGTGACAGCCAATGGATAAATTTTTATTTTTTCTCTAAAATAAATTTAAATACTCCCTGAAAAAGGGTAAAAGTAATGCAAACTAGAACTATATGACTGCGAAGCGCAGAATAAGCTCTGCTTAATTGTGTTTTAACCGTATTTACAGAAATATTTTGCTTTTTTGCAATTTCTACATAGGTCATTTTGTCTACCGCATGCATGATAAAAATATTTTGCCTGCTTTCCGGAAGTTTTTGAACCAATTGGACAATTTTCAGGTAACGCTGATGCCTGATTTCGCTATATTCTGTCTCATTAATATCTTCTTGCTCCTGATCTAACGTGTCCAACATCGAATTCCTCTTTTCATTTACAGCACTTTTACGCAGGAAATCGATACATTTATATTTTACAGCTCTTCGTGCGTAGGCTTCGAAACTTGTGGTGAACTGAATGGTATGGCGCCTCTGCCAGAAGTCAAGGAAAAAGTCCTGCACCATATCTTCCGCTGTAAACTGATCATGAACGTATTCCATAGCCACAGCACATAGAAACTGATGGTTTCTGCGAAACATCATTTCGAATTGGTCGATATTAAGTGTTTTACTCTCCTCTCCTTCCATTAATAACTTAATGAATGACATAGATAGTTAAAAGCTATGAATTTACGAAATGAATGTATTATCAAAAAAAGACCAACTATTATTTAGTACTGGTAAAGTTTATTGAATTCTTCATAATTTTGATACTACAAAAAGGATGGATCAGGCAAAGCTTTGCTCCGTTTAAGGCCTACGTAAGATGTTAAAAGCGTTTTTAATGCTTATTTAGCCTATCGTTGATGATTTGAAAGCCAAAGGGTTTATAAAATAATACCCAACCCATGTTAAGTATTTCGTATCAAAAATATCCTGACTGGGAAACTTTGAACGAAAAACCTGACATTTTAATTGATTGAATTTTGTTGCATAAACCATAATCATTTATGAGAGATAACAAATCGACATGCGTTTAGCGAAGGATCCTTTTGTTTTTTTGACCTTTACCCACTCAATACGCTGGGGATGATCACAAACCATGGATCACAGCGACTTTCATCGTTTTAGGATCATTTTGGATATATTTTGTCTGGAGATTCTTAGGAAACAACATCCTTATGGCCCTGGGGAAATACGAGCAGCGGGAGTTCGGTAAGCCTGGCCATTTTTTGGCTATGGCTACCCTTCAGCACCCCGTCGAGAAAATCATGCGGACGATGGATCATAGAAAGGCAATCTATTTGCCCGTGTTCACTGAGCCATTCCAGTCCACCCTCAACATCCTTATTGTATACATTTTTATAATATATCTTATCGTAGTTGATGTCTGTCTTCAGCCGGGCAATAAAGTCATTGATCTTTCCTGTTCTCTCGGGCCCCATCCCATTCTCTACAACATGGACGAGAAGCAACTCTGCATTGGATGCTGATGCCAGCACTGCCAGGGACTGGATGGCCTCAAAGTCCGCGGTACTCAAATCGGTTGCGAACGCGATTTTGGTAAAGGGATTGAATTTTACAGTTTTAGGTATAAGCATCAGGGGTAGCTGCGCCGCGTCTATCATGTCCCTGGTACTGCTACCCAGAAAAAACCTCCGCATATCTCCGGCACCGGAAAGCCCCATCACGGCCAGATTAACTTTGGTGGTTAGAACGGCTTCCCGCACGAGATCAGAGATGTCGCCAACCTTTACTTTTACAGAAACTTTGGGAAAGGCTTTATCTGGAAGACCGTTTGAATCAACGATCAGATGGGCAAAGTCTTTCAGCGCTCTTTTGCTCGTGCTGATGACCGAATCATAATCCATTGGCCAAACCATTCCGCCGGGGATGGGCTGTGAAAGCGGAACGGTGATGGCATTACAAAGCATCAGGTGAGCCTTAACCCTTTTTGCAAGTTCGTATGCATAGCGTGACGCATTTTCAGCAGATTCTGAAAAATCGGTCAAAGCAAGTATTGTTTTCATGATCCGGATATTTATCAATTTTTCGCTGGCCGGGCAACTGCACCACCATGTTATGCACCTAAGTTCAGAATTTTCCTTTTTTCCGGCGATGATATCGATCATATATAAATATGTTTTCGATCAGCAGAGCAGATTCAGTACCGATATAGCTGATTACCTTCAAAAAGTCTGCTAAACACCCAAGCTCCTGCTCATCGTTTTTTTTCTCATCCTACAAGCAACAGGCATGATGGGAGTTCCGGAAGGTTTTAACCGAAGCTTTCTATTTTGATTGCTGATATGCCCTGTTTCTCCATTTGACAAGTTCAAACCACGCGACAGAAACAAATCCCAAGACAATGCTAATCAAGAGTCTAACTAAACTAAGGGACTGAAATTCAAAAAATGATGACAAGGGAGGCAAGTAGATCAACGCACCTGAAATGACAACGGTAATGCCTATCATGATGGGAACAAGATTATTCTTGTACCTTATGGTAGTAAAAAGCGAGTAAAAAAAAGAGCGGTTGACCAGCGTGAGCGATATATTTGCGGATATCAGGCAGCTGAACAACATGGTGCGTGTGATTAGCTCATCCGCTCCGTCATTAATCGCATACTGATATGCTGCAAGTGTCCCTGCGGTAATAACCAATCCCTGAATGATACTCATAGATAATTCTTTCCAATTAAAGAAGGTTGAAGTCAGCGGTCTTGGTTGCTGCAGCATTGTATTTTTCTCGATCGGCTCATTCTCATAGATGATCGAACAGGTTGGCCCCATAATCAGCTCTAAGAAAATGATATGAACAGGTGAGAAAATATTAGGATAAATCCAGCCCATGGCCAGCGGTATAAACACGGTTAATACAATGGGAATATGAATGGATATAATATATTGTATGGCCTTTTTCAAATTGGTATAAATGCGCCTGCCCATCGCCACCGCATCAACCATCTTGGATAAATCGTCCTCAAGCAATATCAATGAAGCGGCCTGCTTAGCAATTTCAGTTCCTTTTTTGCCCATAGCGATGTCGATATGAGCAGCTTTCAATGCAGGTCCGTCATTCACCCCGTCACCGGTCATGGCTACTATTTCTTTATTGTTTTTGATTGCATTGATGATCTTTAGCTTGGCCTCAGGAAACATCCGGGTAAAAATATTTACAGATTTGACCTTTTTTCCAAGCTGGGTTAAAGATAGCGGCATCAGCTCATCGCCGCCTATACAATCTTCAGCACCCCTAAAGCCGATCTGCCTTGCGATGGCACCAGTAGTTTGTGCATTGTCTCCGGTGATAATCTTAACAGCGATACCTGCGGCATAAAAGGCATCCAGTACAGCGCTGATATTTTTCTTAGGTGGATCATAGAAAGCCAGGAGTCCCTTAAATGAGAACTCATATTCCTGCTGGTTTTTTGGAAAATTATCCCCTTCAAAACTTGCCTGTCCTACTGCCAAAACGCGATACCCCTCTTTGGCCAACGAAAAAATCGCTTCATTGATGTTTTGCTTTTGAAATTCGCTAAGATGACTTACCATCATAAGTGCCTCTGGAGCCCCTTTGGCTGAGATAATCCGCTGGCCATGGGAGTTTTCAAACAGGTGTGTCATCATAGGGGGCTTCCCTCCCAGCGGATACTCATGAATCATATGGAAGGCATGGCGCTCGTCTTCTGATGAATTTTTAAGGTAGGCATCATGCAGGGCAACATCCATTGGATCGAAGGGTATAGGTTCACTGGCCCGCATACCCAGGGTTAAGATTTCCTGAGTGGCCGAATCGAAAACATGACCTTCAACATCACAGATTTGATTGGTCTGCAGGGCATATATTTTTGTCAGGCTCATCCTGTTCTCGGTCAGGGTTCCGGTTTTATCGGTACAGATTACTGAAGCACTGCCAAGGGTCTCAACGGTTTTCATTTGTTTGACGACAATCCCCATTTTCATCATGCGCCAGGCACCCAGTGCCATAAAGGTTGTAAATGCTACATGGATTTCTTCCGGCAAAATGCTCATTGCTAGGGTCAGTGCCTTGATCAGGCTGTCGAGAATATGTGGAAAGCGGAGGTAGTTTATTAGCCACACGGCGAGGAATACCATACCGCCAACCATTACCATTTTTTTAACAAAATTGTTTATCTGCAGTTCAAGCGGTGTTTTTTCTTCTTTTATCGACTCCAGGCTTTTCCCGATTATGCCCAGGCGGGTCTTATTTCCTATAGCCTGTACGGTGGCAATAGCAAGACCGCTTGCAACAGTGGTTCCGTGAAAGATTAAATTCTCGTCTGAAGAACTGTCTTTATAAACAGCCAGCGACTCGCCGGTGAGCACGCTTTCATTGACAGAGAAATCATTGGAATGAACAATTACTGCGTCAGCCGTTATTGATTTTCCTTCCTCAACCATCAGATAATCCCCTATGACAAGATCTCCTGAGTTTATATCCATCAACATCCCGTTTCTGATCACGCTGCATTTGGGCTGCGAAAAATCTTTTAATTTTTCCAAAGCGTTTCGGCTCCGCGAATCCTGATAGAGGGAGATGGCAGCAACAATTATTACGGCAAGAGAAAGAAAAATACCGTCGCCGGTTTTTCCTGTAAGAAAATAAATCAGGGCCGCAGCCAGCAACAAGATCACCATTGGCTCCTTTATAATTTTTTTGAGGGCATTGAGGAAGGCATTTTCCTTTTTGTAGGACAAGACGTTTGTGCCGTACTTCTCCCGGGAAGCCATTACCTGGATATCGCTCAAACCAAAAACACTAACTGCTTTGCAGCGCCTGGGCATTTTTCATCATATTTTCTATTGAAATGTCGTTTAGCCGCCTAAGGCAAAAGGTATGTCATCTCAAATTTATCACTTGAACAAAAAAATGTATTACTTAAGTCATTATAATTAATGATTTGATATCAAGGGCTTTACCCACCAGTTAATAAGATTCACAAAAGTGGAGAGATCGTCGCGGTAGGTTCTTTTCAGATACAATTAAAACCGGCAATCTGGTTCAGGTTAAAAAAATTAGCTGAGGCCGTTTGCAGGGTTATCATACTGAATCTTCAATGCGAGATCAAGTTGTGCAGAGGCGTAAGAAATGTGAAACTCTTCCTATTCCGATGATCTAAAATTTATGCCTAAAATTAATCTGCATTTTTTTGCTTGAGCCCAGCCGGCCTGACACACACACCTTATAAACAAGAATTTATGGTATAAAAAAAACCGGAAAGAATGTTTCGAAAAACTCTCTTTCCGGCTTTGTACCCGGAGCCGGAGTCGAACCGGCACGGTTTCCCACAGGTGTTTGAGACCAGCGCGTCTACCAATTCCGCCATCCGGGCATTCGTGTTGGACGGGGTTGCAAATGTAGAAATTGAAAGTTAAAATCCAAAAAATATTTTCAATTAATCTATAACTATTTTACTTTATGCTATTTACATTTTCCGGCCGTTCGTCTTTCAGCTTACGATCTACAATAAACGGGGCAAACGGTAGCAAGGAAGCCAAAAAAATTAGGGTTGCTTTACCAAACTTCCATTTTTGCTCCTGCCAGGCCAAAACCAATGTAGCTGCATATAATACGAATAACAAGCCGTGAACCCATCCGGTATACTTAACATATAAGGGAAGGTTAGCAAAGTATTTTAAAGGCATGGCTACAAATAATAAAAGCAGGTATGATATTCCTTCTGCTACGGCTACTTTACGAAAAATAGAAAGGGAACTGTTCATTGATCTGATTGTTTGTTCCGAAAATAAAACAAAGCTTTTTTCTAACAAAAAGTAAAAAATGATTTTACAATAGAGTGTTTTATGAGGTAGAGGGTTTTAAGGTAGAAGGTTTAGGGTTTAGACGATCACCTTACCGAGACTCGGTTGAGTATCAATTGTATATTAACCACAGGGGTCAAAGAGTTAAAGCACAAAAAACACCGAGCGCATTTCTCGGTTATTACACCAAATCTTCGGAAATCGGACCCCAGACCCCGGACTTTTCAGACCAAACCCATCTTTTACCACAGAGCACATTAAGTGAAGGCACAGAGAATACTGAGCGCTTCATCTGGTTATTACAACATATCTTCGGACTCCGGACCCCCGACCCCGGACTTCTCAGACCAACCCCATCTTTTACCACCGAGCACATTAAGTGAAGGCACAGAGAACACTGAGTCCGTCATCTGGTTATTACGACATATCTTCGGACTTCGGACCCCAGACCCCGGACTTCTCAGACCAACCCCATCTTTTACCACCGAGCACATTAAGTGAAGGCACAGAGAACACTGAGTCCGTCATCTGGTTATTACGACATATCTTCGGACTTCCTACTCCGGACCCCGGACTTTCAGACCAATCCCATCTTTTTACCACCGAGCACATTAAGTGAAGGCACAGAGAACACCGAGTCCGTCATCTGGTTATTACAACATATCTTCGGACTTCGGACCCCAGACCCCGGACTTTTGACTCGTTATCATCAAGCCAATTTCTCCCTGATCCTGTCAATGTATTTTTGCCGGTAGAAATTATCTTTGATAGCAGGCAACAGCGCATCAGCTTCTTTTGGATTGCTGTCGAACTGCTTCGTGAGCGCTTGTAGCTCATTAGTTAAATCTTTTTCTATCGTCTCAACATCAAGTTTTACCTGTGTGCGCTTTTCTGCATCTGGCTCAAATTCCAAATCCATTAAAGCCTCATTAATATCCATCATTTCCATTAGAAAAGATTGCGGCAGTTGATAGGATTCATCAGCTGCTACGATACCCTTCAATTCCAATACGTATTTTAAGCGTTTCTTAGCATTGCTTAGCGTTTGGTAAGCCTTGTTGTTCAATGTAGATAATCCCAGTACTTCCTGCTGCTTTTCTTCGCTTTCATTGGCATAAAAATCAGGATGAAACTGTTTGCTCAAAGCATAAAACTTTGCTTTTACTATATTTTGATCCGGATAAAATTGAATTGGTAATTCGTAAAAATCGAAATAATTAATATCTGATGCTGCTACACTCATGAGGTATGTTAAAATTAAAAAGCCGCAGATGTACAGACTAATCAGATCTGCGCATCTGCGGCAATAATATCAATTTGCTTTTACTTACCGAAAGATTTTAAAATATCATTACCAAAGGCAAATACCATTAAACAGATCAGGATAACGAAACCCACAATCTGAGCCCTTTCAAGCACCTTTTCGCTTACAGGCTTACGCTGTACCATTTCGATCAAAAGAAACACCACATGTCCACCATCTAAGCCTGGGATAGGCAGTAAATTCATAAATGCCAAAGCCATAGAGATCAATCCTGTCAGCGTCCAGAATTTAACCCAGTCGAAAGTGCTGCCATAAACCTTTGCAATACCGATCGGGCTGCTGATGTTACGTGCACTCAATTTACCGGTAATCATTTTTCCGATACCTTTGGCATTGTCTACGAATGTACTCCAGGCCATGTTAGCGCCTACCGGAAGCGATTCTATAAAGCCAAAATCTACATGTGCAGTTTCAGGCATTTTCAGGTTAGGAATAATTCCGATTGTACCCTCTTTACTTACTTTAAGATTGAAAGTGATTTCTTTTCCTTTGCGCAAGGCTTTAACCGTAATGGGTTTTAACTTATTCGCAGAGACTTCTTCTTTAAACTGATCAAAAAAAGTGATTGGTTTTCCATTCACAGCTAAAATACTATCACCTGGTTTAATACCAGCAGCATATGCCGGATATACAGGCTTCTCGAATTTTTTTCCAAATAAATTATCAAAAAATGATGGCTTATCTGCTTTCTCATCAGGTGCACTTACCTTTTCCACACGCTCCATGGTATACCTTGGAGAGATAAAATTTTCTTTATCATTTTTAGATATTTTATTTAGAATGGTATCCGGCACGGAGATATAAAGGGTTTTATTATCTCTTAAAATAGTTAATTGTGCCCCATCAAACAATACTTTGCTTGATATCGCGTCTTCAAAGCGGATGAGTTTATTGCCATTGATGGCTAAAATCTTATCTCCGTTTTTCAAACCGATTTCCTTACCAATTGTGCCTACAGAAATACCATCATTGAGTTTACTGTTGACCGTATAATTTTGCCCGATGTTGAAGGTTAACATCCAAAAGATAAAAATACCTACAATTACGTTTACGATAATCCCCCCAAGCATTACGATTAAACGCTGCCAAGCTGGTTTAGAGCGAAACTCCCAAGGTTGTGCAGGCTGG
Organism: Pedobacter suwonensis; assembly: GCF_007833675.1. NCBI lineage: Bacteria > Pseudomonadati > Bacteroidota > Sphingobacteriia > Sphingobacteriales > Sphingobacteriaceae > Pedobacter > Pedobacter suwonensis. Next base: position 1,335,743 of record NZ_CP031708.1, read on the forward strand.
GCCATCTGTTCGGTATCCATACTCTCATCAATCATCCCCGCAATCTTCACATATCCGCCAAGTGGCAACCACCCCACCCCATATTCAACATCACCTTTTTTGAAACTGAAAAGTTTGAAACCCCATGCATCAAAAAATAAATAAAACTTTTCTACTTTAATACCAAATGCTCTGGCTGCCAAGAAATGTCCTAATTCGTGTAATATTACCAATAAAGACAATCCAAGCAGCAGTTGCCCCGCCATAATCAATCCGTTCATATTCGCTTATAAAATTTTTATGTTAGATGTTAAACTTTACTTTTTGTTACTAATCTGCCGGCTAAGATACGGCTATGTTTGTCAGTTTCTAAAAAATCGTTCAATTGTGGTTTCTCTATAAAACCGATTTCTTCCATACACTGTTCAATTACATCACTCATCTGGAGGAAACCGATTTTATCTTCCAAAAATGCCGCGACCACAATTTCGTTCGCCGCATTTAAAATACAGGGCATGTTCCCTCCCTTTTTTAAGGAAGCAAATGCCAGGTTCAGATTCCTGAATGTTTCCATATCTGCCTTTTCAAAGCTGAAAGTCGGATAATCTAAGAAATTAAAACGCTTAAAATTGTTTTTTAGCCTATCGGGATAATTTAATGCGTACTGGATCGGCAGTTTCATATCAGGAACGCCCATCTGGGCTTTCATAGAACCATCGGTAAACTGAACGATTGAGTGAATAATTGATTGAGGATGAACAATTACATCAACTTGATCTACCTCGAGATTAAACAGCCATTTAGCTTCAATTACCTCCAAACCTTTGTTCATTAACGAGGCAGAATCGATGGTAATTTTTGCACCCATTACCCAGTTGGGATGTTTTAAGGCCTGCTCTTTTTTTACAGTTGATAAAAAACCCTTTGTTTTACCTAAAAATGGCCCTCCGGATGCGGTTAAATAAATCTTCTCAATTTCATTTTGTTCCTCCCCCACCAAACATTGAAATATGGCCGAATGTTCCGAATCAACCGGTAAAATTTTAACATGGTGTTGAGCTGCGAGTTGGGTAATCAGTTCGCCTGCGACCACCAGGGTTTCTTTATTTGCAAGCGCGATATTTTTTCCCGCGGTTATAGCTGCAATAGTAGGTTTAAGCCCTACCGACCCCATTAACGCCGTAAGCACAACATCGCTATCCGGATAAGCCGCAACTTCGGACAAGGCGGCTTCGCCTGCCAAAACTTTTATATCAAGGCCATGCAAAGCCTCTTTAACTTCGTTGTACTTGCTTTCATCACAAATTACAACAACTGCAGGCTTAAATTCCTTTGCTTGCTGAATGAGCAATAAAGAATTCTTCAGTGCAGATAACACCACTACTTTAAAAACTCCAGGATGATCCCTGACCACTTCCAAAGCTTGTGTACCTATGCTCCCTGTAGAACCTAATATGGTTATTCTTTTCAAATCTTTTTAATATCGTTTGCTTAATTAAGCTTTATTTATCTCGCCATGGTTCGTGTCCTCACGAACCATTATTCGCATTTCGTTTCGTGAGGACACGAACCGAGGCGATTAGTTATTCTTTTCAATTATTTAATACCGTTTTGCTTAAATCAATTAAGCTTTATTTTATTCCCGCCATGGTTTGCGTCCTCACAAACCATTATTCGCATTTCGTCTCGTGAGGACACGAACCGAGGCGATCAATTATTCTTTCAAATTATTTAATACCGTTTTGCTTAAATCAATTAAGCTTTATTTATTCCCGCCATGGTTTGTGTCCTCACAAACCATTATTCGCATTTCGTTTCGTGAGGACACGAACCGAGGCGGTAGAGGATTGCTTCGTCATTCCTCCTCGCAATGACGGATTCTTTAAACAATATACCGCTCCAACCCTTCCGCCAACTTCCTGTCATTACTCAACCGCGGTACTTTATTTTGTCCGCCTAATTTTCCCTCACTTTTCATATAGTTTACAAAGGCATCTTTTTGCAAAGTACGTATAATCAACGGCTGCAATATATTTCCTTCAATGAGGTCAAAGTAATAAATATTTTTCTTTTGCAAAGCCTCATCCACCTTTTTGCTAAAGGAAGCCAGGTCTTTTGGTGCAGTTGAAAATTCCACAAACCATTCGTGATAAGGCAATTGCCCTTCTTCCGGATTAACATGTGGCGCTACTGTAAATTCTGTAATTTCTACCTGCTCTTCATTCGCTACGCTTAAAATAGCCTGTTCTACCTCTTCTCCTATTACATGTTCGCCAAAAGCAGAAATAAAATGTTTAATCCGCCCTGTCACCACAATTTTGTAAGGGTTTTTAGAAACAAACTTAACGGTGTCACCAATACTGTAGCCCCATAATCCTGCATTGGTATTTAAAATTAATGCATAATTGGTATCCAGTTCAACTTCACCAAGTGATAACCGTGTTGGATGATCATTGTAATATTCATCAGTTGGTACAAATTCGTAAAAAATACCAGCATCAGCCAATAACAATAAACCTTTATCTTTCTGCGAATCCTGATAAGCGATGAATCCTTCTGAAGCCGGATAGGTTTCGATGGCATCAATTTTCCTACCGATACTCTGCTCAATTTTTGCCCGGTAAGGTTCAAAATTTACACCACCATAAATAAAGAGACTGAAATTCCTGAATATTTCGGCAATTCTCTTTCCTCCGGATTTTTCCGAAAGCTTATCGAAATACATTTGTACCCAGGGCGGAATGCCTGAAATCAAAGTCATGTTTTCATTGATGGTTTCCTCCACAATGGCATCTACCTTTTGTTCCCAATCTTCAATGATATTGGTCTCATAAGAAGGCAACCGGTTCTTTTGCAGATAAGCTGGTACGTGGTGGGCCACAATGCCGGATAAACGACCTACATTAATTCCATTTTTTACATTCAACACCGGACTCCCTTGTAAAAAGATCATCTTTCCGTTTACAAAATCAGCCTTTCCCGTTTCGTTGATATAAGTTAAAATGGCATTTCGAGCAGCTTTGATATGCTCAGGCATCGATTCTTTAGAAAGCGGAATATATTTGACACCTGATGTAGTACCTGATGTTTTAGCAAAATAAAGTGGTTTACCTTTCCAAAGCACATCAGCCTCTCCGGCCACAACACGGTCTACATAAGGCTTTAAACCTTCGTAATCATGAATCGGCACATGGTTTTTAAAGTCAGCATAGGTTTTGATATCATTAAAATGATGATCTTTCCCGAAAGCTGTATTTTCGGCGACTTTAACCAGCCGCTTTAATATATCATTTTGAGCATTAACGGCATTATATTTCCATTTGTTGATCTGCCAGACTGCAAATGCCGCAAAGGGTTTACTTAACGCTGCTTTTAATCCCCAGCCTCCTGAAGAAGACTTTTCCTTTCTACCGTTCCGTTCTCTTTCCATAAATTTAATCTGATTTACCCCCCTTCAGGGGTTGGGGTTAAACTATATTATGTAAAATATCCGGATGCTCATCGCCTTTATACTCGCTTGAAATTTTACGGTATGCAACGGTTAAGGCCACACTTGATAGTGGAACAATAATGAATGAACTTAAAATATTTACAATAAAGGCAATTAAAGGCCATTGCAGGTAATTTAATAACAGGTAAATTAAATATCCACCACCCAAAACAACCAATAGCAATAATATCTTAGTGAAATTTCCTTTCGTGGTAGCCAAACTTAATTTGATAGAATCGAATGGTGTTGCACCTTTATCGATAATAAAAAACGGAAAAAATGAAATCCTTAACCAGGTAATGAAAATGGCAATAATCCCTACCGAGATGGCTACATTTTTAACGATCGATAAATTAATCCCGGTATAAATAAATGGAAAAGCGACCAGAATGACAACCAGATAAACACCAAGGATACAGCCTACAAAATAAAGTGTAGCGATCAGAAACCTGATAATCTGCTGTCTGGTTGGGAGTGTATCAACAATCTTCACATCGGTTTCCTCATCATCCATTAAATGAAAGATGTACTTAAACAATGAGAGATTTATGGTAAAATAAAGCAGAACGAAAATAATCACCATGATCACGCTTAAAGCTTTGCTCACATCTTTAATAAAAAAGGCCATTAAACTTGATGCACTGGCGGTAATAAACATCAAAAAACATAAAGTAGCAATAGAGAAATAGTGTTTTCTGGTGATGCCCCAGGCTTTTTGCATCACATCATTAACGGCAAAAGTACTTTCTTTTAAATAATTGATCATGTTATTTGAATACCACACGTTTAAATAAATCCTGTATAAACCCTAAACCATAAGCAGTTAATTGGATAAATGAGGATATAATGCTCAAAAATGCAACTTTTAACGATTTATTTACAGACCATGAATGAAAAAATATCAACATAAAGTAAATCAATAAGAAGAAGTTACAAACATATGCCAATGGAGGATATATAAAGTTACACAAAATAGTGAAACCAAATCCCAATGTAAAAAAGGCAGGAAAAAAATGAACGAGCTTTAACTCTTTTGGAAAATGTTTATATATATTAATCCTGGCCCTGCCAAAAAAATGCAGTTGTTTATAAAACTGGCTAAAGCTGGTGCGGCGCTTATGATAAACCTTTGCATCGGGAATCAAACAAATCTTAAAACCGTTCTCATGTATGCGGATACTGTATTCAATATCTTCGCCTAAACGCGTTAAAATAAACCCGCCTACTTTTTCCCAGGCCTGACGGGAAACGCCCATGTTAAAACTGCGGGGATGGAACTGCCCTACATGCTGTTTGTTTCCACGGATGCCACCGGTGGTGAAAGGCGATGTCATGGCGTAACTGATTGCTTTCTGTACAGGTGTAAAACTGTCATGCGCTGCATCCGGGCCACCATAGGCGTCTAAATGATGCTCGTACAGATAATTTTTAACAATCTCTAAGTAATTGGCCGGAACCAGAATGTCAGAGTCAAAAATAACAAAGTAATCGCCTTTAGCTCTTTCAAAGCCAAAATTACGGGCAAAACCCTGTCCCGCATTCTCCTTGAAATAGTATTTAACATCCAGTCGATCTGCATAAGAAGCAACGATTTCCTTCGCATCGTTTTTAGAGCCATCCTCAATTACCAAAACCTCAAACTGTAAATAAGTCTGTTTAGTTAAAGTGTATAAAAGTTCGTCAATTTCCTGCGGACGATTGTAAAGGGGGATGATGATGGAGAAAAACATTTTTTGGAGGTTGAAGCTTGAGGGTTTAAAGGTTGAGGGTTTGAGCGGATAAAACCTTCCGCATTCTAACCCTCTACCTTAATTCCTTTTCTATCAAATACTGGTTTCTTTCTGGTGCGTTACGGGTTACCAGTTCGGCCACAAAACCTGTCAAGAACATTTGCGAGCCTACAATAATAGCAACCAACGCAATATAAAATAACGGTTGATCAGTAATTTCTCTTTTGTAAGGAATATGTGCGGCAAGGTGATAGAGTTTTTCACCGATCATCCATAGTGCCATAAAAGTACCAATAAGAAAACTTAAAACTCCCAACGACCCAAAAAAGTGCATTGGTCGCTTGCCGAATTTACCCACAAAGAAAATAGAAAGTAAATCTAAGAAGCCATTGATAAACCTGCTGAAACCAAATTTGGTTGTGCCATATTTACGTGCACGGTGTTCTACCACCTGCTCAGCTATTTTACCAAAGCCGGCCCATTTGGCAATAACGGGAATATAGCGGTGCATTTCGCCATATACTTCGATGGTTTTGATTACATCACTACGATAAGCCTTTAAGCCACAGTTAAAATCGTTCAGTTCGATACCGCTCATTTTACGGGTAGCCGCGTTAAAGAGTTTCGTGGGAATGGTTTTCGTAACTGGATCGTAGCGTTTCTTTTTCCAGCCTGAAATCAGGTCCAGTTTCTCTTCTTTAATACGTCGGTACAACTCCGGAATTTCATCAGGACTATCCTGCAGGTCTGCATCCATGGTAATTACCACATCACCCTGTGTAGCTTCGAAACCGACATTTAAAGCGGCAGATTTACCGTAATTGCGCCTAAATTTAATGCCTTTTATGGCAGGGTTTTGAAGTCTCAAATCTTCAATTACAGCCCAGGATCTATCGGTGCTACCATCGTCAACAAGTATAATTTCATAGCTGAAATTATTGGCGATCATCACTTTATCAATCCAGGCCGTTAATTCCGGCAAGGATTCATCTTCATTAAACAAGGGTACTACAATTGATATATCCATTTTTAAGCATAAACCTCACAGGTTTCGGAACCTGCGAGGTTTGTTAAATTAAAACGTGCAAATTTCATCAAATTAAATGATAAAACCTGCACGTTGAAAATTTTGTACAAAAATTAGCCTTCTTTGGGAAACGAGTTAAAGGTAACTGGTTCTTTTCTTTTCAAAATAGCAGCAAGTATGAGCGAAAGCACACCATATAACGCAAGTGAAACGCCAAAACTGGTAAATATATTTTTAAAGGTAGGCTCAAGTTTTTCCTGCATATTGCCGGCTTTGGCCATCGCTTCATCAATTTGTTCGCTGGCCATTCCAAATTTCTCCATCATCGCTCTTTGCGCAGTTTCAATCGCATCTGCAGCCTTCGCCGGAAGATCTGGATCAATAAATTTCATGAGTACTACGTTGTAAAGGGTAGCCGTTAATGCCAAAATTAACGAAACAATCAAAAAAGCTTTGAAAGCTTCTCCAAATGTCCAAAAACCACCAATTTCTTTACGAATGTTAATCCCTACTACTACCAATAAAACGATAAATAAAACAAATATTAATATTTGCGCCATAAAACTGGTGTAAATTAAAACGGGATCGATAAAATGCAGGGTTAGTGATAATACGATTGAAACCGCAGCCAACATTAATCCATTTTTTAAAGCTAATTTGGAAATAAGAGCACTCTTGTCCATTTTTTTTAATTTTTTAGTTATTGATTGTTGTGATCAATGTATAAGATGCAGCGTCGAAAGCTTTGTTACGGCTAAATTGAATTAATTCTTTTTCAGTTTCCTTACTGCCTTCAACATCCAGGAAGAAAACCATAAAAGGCACGAACAATTCCTGCATTTCTTCGCTGATATTTAATTTTGCAGCCGTTTTACAGATCTCTTCTACACTGCTTTCGGCCAGTTGCTGGTTGCTGATCAGCTCTTCGTAAATCTCAAACTCATCCTGAAATTCATCGTCTTCTACCAACAAAAATTCTTTCAGGAAATCACCCAGTTCAGGATCCAAATCTTCATCCTTGCACTCTTTAATATATAACAAGAGATTTAAAAGTTCGGTTCCCCTGTCAATGGTTTCCTCTTCAATATTGGCCCATTCATCGCTTTCCAAATAATCATCTTCCAGTTTTTGCACGTCGCTGCTGAAGAAATTTACCATCAGTAAATCGAAAAATACTTCTCTCAGCTCTTCAAATTTTGGATGCGAATCAAAAACAGCATCAAAAGCGTTAGCCTTATCTAAAAAGTTAACATCCAGTTCAAAAGCAGACAATAATTCTGTTTCAAAACCTTCAACATTGATTGCCGAAATCTCAGCATATTTATTAATTGAAGCACTCAATGCTTTTTTTACTCTATTATCCATGATTAAGATTTTAGGATGATAAGATTGTATGACATGAACAACAAAATTATCATTTCTTGCTTCAGTCTAAGTCCTTATAACCTGTTAATTTACCAATATTTTTTTTACTATATCTTTTGAGAGATCATTAAAAACTTTCTGCCCTCAACTCTCTAAACTTCAACCTTAACTCTCCCAGTATTGATCATTGTTACAAACCAGCTTTACCTTACCCGTAAGCTCGCTACCCAACAGCGGACTATTCGCCGATTTTGAATAATTACTGTCTGCATTATACAGCCATTTTTCGCTTGCATTGAAAACCGTGAAGTTAGCTGACGCCCCTTCTTCAATTACCGGAACTGTTAAATTTAACAATTTGCGCGGATTAATGGCTAATTTTTCGGCAATTAAAGCGATATCCAATCCGGCTTTTAACAACAACGGCAACACCGTTTGTAAGGCCACAATACCGTAATGGGCAATTTCGAACTCTACATTTTTAAATTCTATTTCCTCCGGGCGGTGCTGGGAAGTAATTGCATCAATGGTTCCGTCTTTTAAACCTGCAATTAATGCCTTTACATCAGCTTTTCCACGCAAGGGTGGTTTAACCTTATAATTGCTGTCAAAATCGCTTAAAAGTTCTTCTGTAAATACGAGGTGATGCGCCGTTACATCGCATGAAACCTGAACACCATCTTTTTTTGCCTTACGGATTAAAGCAACTGCACCTGCGGTTGAAATATTGCTGATATGGATTTTGGTCTCGTTATAGCCTGCTAAAAAAATATCGCGTGCAATGTGCATTTCCTCGGCCAATGCCGGCAAACCTTTCATCCCCAGCAGCACTGAATTTTTACTTTCGTTGATCTGCGATTTACCTGCAATTGATTTATTTTCGGGATAAACCATTAACAATGCATCAAAACCTTTGGCATATTGTAAGGCTCTGCTCATAAAGCCGTCGTCTTGCAGGGCTTTATCGCCATCAGAGAAAGCTACAGCACCCGCCTGTTGCATATCGAAAAGTTCAGCCAATTCTTTTGCCTCCCGGTTTTGGCTGATGGCCCCCACAGGAAGAACGTCAACCAGATTATTTTTGGCCTTATTAACGATATATTCGACCTGAGATTTCGACTGTACAACCGGATTGGTTTGCGGTAACAAGGCCAATCCTGTAAATCCGCCAGCTTTCGCCGTTTGTGTTAACGTATCAAGATCTTCCTTCGTTTCAAAACCCGGATCTCCTGCGGCACAATTTAAATCGAAAAACCCTGGTGTTAAAAAAGCACCCTGAGCATCGAAAACGGTTTCATTTTTATCGGCAGATAATTTACCTATGTTCGTGATCTTACCATTTTCTACTCTTACATCGCATTGTTGACTATTGAATTTACTTTGCGGATCGGCAATGGTTACATTTTTAACCAGGAGATTCATATTGTTTTCTTTGTGTTATTAAAAAATCGGATGAGCAAAATTTCTGATGCAATAAAAATCAGCGACAAAATTAGACAAAGTTTCCATAAAGTTTGTCCGATTTTATTGCCACCGGAAATTAATTTAACAGCATCCTTATCGGTATCAAATATTTTCAGGTTACTTTTACCGGCTAATTGCTCCAATTCTGTTTTGCTTAGGTAATGTAAATCAGATTCGGTCCGGCCATTGTTAAAACTATAAACAGCAAGCAGCGAATCAGCAAGTTTCAAGTTATAAAAGCCTGCATTTTTAACCTGATCGGCGATATAGATCAATGTTTTTCCATCTACCTGTCGTATCTCAGGTATGGCTTCGAAATGATCGGCCGTAATTTTTAAACTCTGGTTTTTGCCTATCGCAATTTTTTTACTGGCTAATGTATTATCATTACCAATATGATAATAGAGTGGTATTTCATTCCCCCCACTTAGGGCTAAGCGATAAATTAACGGTACAAAAACCGGATGACGTGCCAGATTTCCATCATTGGCATTCAAACCGGTGGCCGACAAATAAATCTGCCCATTCCCTATCCCATATTTAGCAAAAAAAGTTCTTCTACCCTCCAATGACATGATATCTTCTTTATTAGATGTGTTTTTCTCCACAAAAGAATAATAACGTGAAACCGTTGGCAAATCCAGATTTTTAGGAATTTCTTCAAAAACAGTCTTGAAAATTGGATTTTGAAGATCAATCTGATCAACTCTACTTGGGGTAGTATTTAGCCCCTGAATGGTGGGAAGCGACAATCCACTTAAAAATGAATTATAAGTTTGGATATCGGCATCCAGATCTGGAAAAAGCACAACTGTACCCCCTGCTTTGAGATAGGTTCTTAGCTGTTGTGCCAGTCCGCTGGAAGGATTTTTCAACCCATTCAATACAATTAAGCCATAATTGGTAAAATTGCTATAGTTGATGTTGCTTTCTGCATTTTCAGCCAATTTGTAATATCCGTCAGCTGCAAATAAGGCTTTGATATAATTACCCGCATCAGGCCCGTTAATACTTAAAACCGGGAAACTTTTATCCACTTTAAAGCTGAATGAAAGGGTATCATCAAAGGTTACGGGAAAATCTTTAATACTCACTACACCTTTTTGCCACCCAGCATTAAGTCCAGAGAAATTCAGGGTATCTTTCACTGTTTTACCCGCAGGAATGGTTACTGAACCCAATCCTTTTTGCTGGTTGTTAAGGCTTAGTTTTAAGGGAATATTTTTTGCATCTTCTTCCGAATAATTTTTTAGCTGTACTACTAAACGTTCATTTGCACCTGGCTGATGATTTGGTGAAAGTGTCCAAACGCTATCTACCGCAACATTGGCTAAGGTATTCGCATTCAATTTTAAAAATGAATATTGAATATCCGTTTTGGTTTCGAGTTTTTTGGTGGATAGGATATTTTTTTGAAAATCGGAGATTAAGAAGCTGTATTTATTTTCAGCGCCTGATAAAAAATTTTCCTGACGGTTTAAAATCTGCTGGAGATTGCGGCTCGCTGCCGAGATTTTCACCTCATCCAGTGCTTTTAAAAATGCTTCTTCATTTAACAAACGCTGGTGTTTCCCTTCGAAATCGTTTGTTAATAACTGAAACCGGTCGTTCACTCCGAAACCTTTAACCAGTTCTTTTGCCCTACGTTTTGCCTCGTCCAATAAACTGCCGTCTTTATTAACGGCTTCCATACTGTAAGAGTTATCGATGTAAATACTAACTATATTGTTTAATGCCGTAGCTTTTTGGTTGTGAGCAGGAATGTAAGGCTGGGAAAATGCGAGCACTAAAAAGATGATCGCTAAAATCCGCGATGCAAGAATAAGCAGGTTTTTAAGTTTTTCTTTTGATGAATTTTGCTGCTCTACTTCTTTTAAAAGCTGAACATTAGAGAAATAAACCTTTTTAAATTTCCTGAAATTGAATAAATGAATGATAACCGGAATGGCAACCGATAGTAGTGCAAAAAGAAAGCCCGGATAAAGGAAATTCATTAAAAACCAAAGATAGAAAAAATATGGAATTGGGGATAATATTCCTCCTTAATTATTAAGTTGCGTCATCTAGACTGGAGCACCGCGGAATGGAGAGATCTAGCGAGATAGATTTAGCTTCGCTGAGCACTTCGTGGTTCTCGACTGCGTTGCACTCCGCTCGAAATGACGGCACTTACGAGAGTTTATGGGATAAACTATCCCTTAAGATGAAGTTTGGTGGAATAAAAATATTCTCAACTTTTCAACCTAATAACTAAACCCGGGAAATTCGATATTTACAATTTTCCATTGGCCATTGCTTAATGCAAAATACAATTTAAAAGGTCCGCTTATAATTTTAGATTGTTTTTGAATCACATCCCGGTAACCCGCAATGCCCTCCACAAAGCCCATGCCTTTAACCTCATCAAATAATTCGAAATTAACATCAATAATATCATAACGCCCCCCAACATATTCGTCTGATTGTCCGAAAATACCTTTCAAACGCCCAATGATCACATCTTTGCCAATAATTTTATTTCCAGGCAGGATAAAAAAACCGTTCAGTTCCATTGTAATCGCCTTTGATTGTTTAAACCATGCGTTCATAAACCTGATGGCACTATTTACGATATCAGCCTGATGGTTAAAAATAGGTGTTTCCTGCATTTCTTTGATGTCTTTCATTGAATGAGGTGCAGCTAACAACTAATATTTCATGCTGAGCCTGTCGAAACCCTTTATTATTGTCCTTCGACAGACTCAGCGTGAAAGTTTTATAGTATTGATACAGCCTCAAAAACTTGGCGAAGTTAACTATTCTTTAGCCTTTCTCTAATTTCGGCAAGAGAATAATCAATTAACAGTTTGCCATCTCTGAAAACTTCTTTTAATTCACCCTGCGCTTCTTCTTTCCAGGTACACTGATCTTTTAGTTCATACTCTCCCTGGGCATTTTTAAAAATCTGTAATAAACCTTTTGCTGATTTTTTGGTACCATCATCGGTAATGGGATCTTTAAATATTTCACGACCAACACCATCTACTTCGCCGTAGGTGGCTTTCATAGCGAAACCAAAAGTATCGCGTGTATTATATTGGTAAGTAAAAGATCCGATGCCAAACACTACATTGGTAGATGCAAAACCTTTGGCTTTTAAACGCTCACAGATCTGTGTAGCCCGCTCAGTGGTAATGCTATCGCCATAAATCGCACCAATTTGAGGCACGAGTTCTTTAAAGCCCTTATCATTAGTTTTTCCGCCAAAAACATTCCAAAGCAGTTCGATTACACCTTTTTTTTCGTTTTCATTTTTGCCGTCCGGATTTCCACAGATAATATCAACAGGATCACCAGAATCAGGCCTGATAACCACCTTACCAGGTCGGGCAACAATATCATCTTTCAATACAGGCAGGTATTCTGTTAACACTTTCCACAAATCCCAGGTATCAGAAACGATGGAAACTATTCCTTTTGGATAAACTTCTAAAATCAATCTTTTAAAAGTTTCGAGTTCTCCGGTATTCGTACCCATACACATCACCGAATGTTCTGTAGCCGCTACAGAGCCGCCGATCAATTCCTGATCTGAATCTGCTTTATAATATTCTTCCAAAAAATCGATCGCCGGAATGGTATCTGTACCTGTAAAACTTAACAAGTGACCAGCTGCTGAGGTTACTGCCGCTTCTATTCCACCCATACCGCGCATAGAAAAATCGTGACCTTGCCAATCTACAAATTCAGGAACGGATGAAGTTTCTGTTGCATATTGATCTAAAATGCTACGGTATTGTTTGGCAATGGTGGCCGAATTACATGGTAACCACACCACAGCTGATAGTAAAGTTTCAAAATAATTGGTCAGCCAGAAGAATTCAGGTTTGGTATTGTACATCGTAAACATCGGTACGCGCAAAGGTACTTCAGCCCCTTCCGGAAGTGATTTAAAAACCATAGGAATATAACCCAGATCGTGCAAATCGGCAATGTGCTGCGTGCCTACCAGGTTTTCGCCAAGGTAATTATTGATTCTACGCGCATACTTACCTAAAATTTCGTCTTTTGGCCGTTTGAAGAAATTTCGGTCAAAATCTTCGATAATGTATTTTTTAATAAAATATTGCAAGCCAAAAAGTACAACATGATTTACGTTTTCGAGCCTGCTTTTTCTAGGTGTCCAGTTAGAATAAACCAATGTGGTATTTTCAGGGTACTGTCTTCGGTGGTCAACTTTATAACCATCTGTTAATAATAATGGATTCATGGTTTGATGTATTTTGATCTTATTTATTTCTTCCTTTTTCGTTTGGATACAGGCTTTGTAGTGTATCACTTTGCCAAAATTGTTTAGTTTCGATATCTAAACAGCTTAATTTTCCGGTAAATGCTGCACCGGTATCAATATTCCAAACATTACAACCCTGCATGGGCAAATTTGTGTTATAATAAAGCGTTGGCGTATGGCCAATGTAGATTTCGTGGTACAACAATAAACGTTTCGGATAAATTGCTGCATCTTTTTTAATCCGGTTATCCATGGCCAGGGCCATTTCCCAAAGCGTTCTGTCCCACGAATAATTTGATGAATAGCGCTCTTTTTCTGGTCCGTGCATGGAAGAAAAACCTGCATGGATAAAAAGGTTGTTCTGCCCATCTACATGATAATCTTTCATTCGCTTAAAGAAATTTAAGTGTTCTTTCTTCGCACCATCAGATAAATTGCGATAGCTCTCCATGGTTAATTTACCTCCATGCACAAACCAAACCTCATCTACAATGCCTTTTTCGAGCCAGTCTATACACCAGGCATCATGGTTGCCTTTGATAAAGATGCATTGATGACTTTCGTCCAGGCGGATCAAATGATCAATTACCTGTGCGGATTCACTCCAGCCATCCACATAGTCTCCCAGAAAGATGAGCTTATCTTCGTTTGAAACGTCTGCACGTTCGAATAACTGGATCAGGCCTTTTAATCCGCCATGAATATCCCCTATTACCAATGTCCTGCCCATGTTAAAATGTGATATATTCAGCAGGTACAACAGCTGTAAGCCATACGTTGTTGGCTGATAAATAAAATTTATATCCTGCTTTGTTCATTGCTTTACTGTTAATAATGAGGATAATCGGCTTTCCTCTCCTGCCTCCTACTTTAATGGCGGTTTCTTTATCGGCACTTAAATGCACGTGCTGTCTGCTCATTTTCTGCAATCCCTGCGCTTTAATATCAGGCAGGAATTTTTCAACTGTGCCATGATATAGGTATGCTGGCGGTTCCCCCTCATCAAGGCCCAGCGCTATTGAAATGGAATGCCCTTGATTTGCCCTTATTTTGGTTTTATCTGCGTTAAATGCAAACCTTTTTTTATCGTTATGCTCTACAACATATTCAAGCAGTTCAAAATCTAATTTTAAATCATAAAGGTCAAATCTGGCAATCAGTTCATCCACCTCAGCCCAGCCATTTTCATCCAGCTTGAGCTTTATGGTTTCCGGTGAATGCCTCAAAATGTAACTTAACGACTTACTGATGCCTTTTGTTATCTTATTATCCATGTGTTTATCCCTTTGTAATTTTCAACTTCCGGTTTAACATTTCATCGTTAAAAATGAGAGGTTTCTCAGAGGGAGTAATTAAGTTGTCCAGTGTTCCATTTTGAACAAACCGATATTGTTCTTTCACAAACTCACTAATATCTTCAATCAATAAAATATCATCTGTCGCAAAAGACCTGATAAAATTATCCCTTAATCCGATCTGGATGGCCCTTCTTTCTTGTTTTGAGCCACAAGGATCGTGATCTGGATCCCACTGTAACCTAATATTGGAATTTTCGATTTCATCTCTCCATTCTTCATGAGAAATATTTTTGGATTGATCATATGAGGTGTAAACTCCATTTTGGAGATAATTGCAAAATGCTGAAATTTTAAGGTGTATAGCCAATGTCACTTCCTGACCTTCTTTTGTTCCCCAACCACTTCTATACATCATCCATAAAAAATTGGGTTTTATCCAGGTCATTCTGCTAAAACTGAACTTTCCTCCAAAATATTGGTTTTTGATTGCAAATTCAGCTATTTCTTTTCGGTAAGCCTGGTAAACTATGATTTTTTCATCGTCATACTGAGCCATAATATGGCATCCTGACTGTGGCCATTCTAATATTTGATCTTTATATTTTTTTAGTTTGATTTTCATTCTGTTATACTATTAATGACTCGTCTCACTGATTAATGCGATTGAGTTTCTCTTCATAGATTAAGTAATTCTCATCGTCAAAACAAACGAAGATTACCTTTTCTATTTTTTCATTTTGAGCAAAATTATTTACCGTTCTAATGGCAATTTCTGCTGCTTTATCTTTCGGGAAATGATAAATCCCGGTGCTGATGTTAGGAAAAGCGATCACCTTTATGTCATTTTCTACTGCAAGCATCAAACTGTTTCGGTAACATGCTGCAAGCAGTTCATTATTTCTTTCACTTTCACCATTCCAAACCGGCCCAACGGTATGGATCACATATTTTGCAGGTAAATTACCTGCAGTTGTAATTACCGCATTGCCAGTGTCGCACTTCCCTTGTTTATTTCTGATGGCCATACATGCATCTAAAATCGCTTTGCCGCCTTTTCTGTGGATAGCGCCATCAACTCCACCACCACCTAATAACGAACTGTTCGCTGCATTAACAATGGCATCGGCTTTAATTGTGGTTATATCCGCTTTAACTAATTCTATGATCATCAACTTTTACTTAAAATTCCTCACTTACGTTCCTCAGTACAGTATTCATTTTTTCGCAAAGTTTTTCAATTTCGGCTTTCTTTGCAATGGAGTCGATCCAATTTTTTGGAATACATTCAAAACCATAGATTAAACCAGCTAAACCACCGGTAATTGCGCCTGTTGTATCGGTATCCTCGCCCAGGTTAACCGCTTTTAGAACAGCATCTTCATAAGATCCGGTTGTTAGGATAGACCACAAACCCGCTTCCAGGCTATGCAAAACATATCCTGAAGAATAAATATCATTTTCACCAACAGTTGAAATATCGTCTGCCAAAACCCTTTTAAACAAATCAATTTCCTGTTGTTCAAAATCATGATCTGAAATAAAATCTTTAAGCTTGAGCTGCATATTGGTGTAAGCTTCGCGTTTTTCAATTCCTTTTAATAGCTCCAAACCATAAATGATGTAGATAAAGCAGGCAAAAACGGAACGAAAATGTGCATGAGTGATAGATGAAACTTCTTTTACGTATTTAAAAACAATCTTCAGGTCTTTTTCATCCTGCAGATAAAACAATAAGGGTAAAATCCGCATTAATGATCCATTTCCATTATCTGTTTCAGCTGCTCCGCCACATAAAACAGGATCGGCCCCATGTTTTATCATATTAATTGCCGCTGTTGTAGCAATTCCGATATCAAAAACTTTTCCATGAGACGTCCAGATTTCAGCATTAAACCATTGAAGAAATTTTTGTGAGATATCATCCAGATTATAACCACCACACAGACTTTCAGCAAGGCAAAGCGCAAGCGAGCTATCGTCGCTCCAGGTGCCTGCGGGCTGACGATGCGTACCGTAGCCCATCATATCCATAACCGGGTTCCGTTTTAAATATGCCCTGGTTTTAAATTCTACCGGCACTCCTAAAGCATCTCCAACTACCAGTCCGAAAATTGCGCTATGAATAATCATGTCTTTCATCTTTTTCGCTTTTATTTACTTTCTACCAAATTTTTAAGCCTTGCCACTACAGCAGCACTAAGTTTATCGAAGGTATCGTACTGATCGATTCCTTTCCGCTTACAAACGATATCGATATTACCCTTTCTCCAAAACCCTTCCTCACAGCAAACCATCAGCTTTCCCGAGTCGGCAAACAGACCTAACTCCATCATCGAAATGGGTGATTTGGAATTTGCTTTAAGGAATAACAAAATCACATCAGCACTTTCCATCGCATCCAGTTCCCAGTTTACCTGCCCGCTGAACCATATATTTTCGATCGACTGTGTCCAGCTGTGATCCCAGAATTTTCTTCGTGGATTGAAAACGACTACATCATCCAAAGTTTTTTCCCTATTTGCCTGATGAATAAATTCTTGTTGCCAATCAACCGAATGTCCCATATCAATGGTTCCGGCAAGAAATACCGACACATCATACGGCGAAATAATCTCTGGAGGTAGTACCGTTCTCATATTATTCTATAAAATATCCATTAATTTTATCTGCGTTACGCCGGCATGATCAACATCTTTGATCGAATCTGTTGTAAAAATCTGCTCAAAGTATGGATCAAACACCTCAAAGCCTTTACTGAATATGCCATGACTGATCGCCAGATATAATTTTCCTGCGTTTTTAGCCTTTAGTGCCTCTGCCAAACCGATAAAGGTTCCGCCACCATCGCAGATATCGTCTACAATTAAACAATCTGCCCCGGCCAGATCTTCGCTATATACTTTAAAACCAGAAAGTTTTCCAGTTTTTACGTCGCGGCTTTTGGAGCATTCTACTACTTCTGTCCCGCCTAAAAATTCAGAAACTTTATAAATTTTCTTCAAAGCCCCTCCATCAGGGGAAATCAGCTTTACCTCATTCCCAATTTTCCCAATCACCTGTTTTATAAATTCATGATTAGAAATGGTCACACAGTTATTCAGCAATGCCGGAGTCACTTCGCTATGCGGATCGAAAATGGTAACACTTGCCAACGCCATTGCATTAATCATATCAGCATAAACTTTTACCGATAAAGGCTCTCCGGGAACCATTACCCGATCTTGCCTCGCCGCCGGAAAATATGGAATGAAAAGATTAATTTCCTTTACGCCCATTCTTTTCAAGGCATCAACGGTAATGCAGATCAGACCTAAATCATTAAAGGAATTTATTCGATGTGTGATGGTAACAGGTTTGGTTACATCAAAATTATTTGAAATTTTTACATGTGGCTCGCCACCTGCAAATAAGAAAGATTTGTGCTCGATTAAGTTATTTTCGCCTAGCGGAGTAAAACTTGGATGAAGATTTAACATATATTTGCGTATTATTTACACAAATATAAAAATCATTATTAGAATACAAAAAATAATTTGTGTTTATTTTACGCAAACCTAATATCAAACTGAAAATTTTCTTTTAAAAGCTGATTATATTTTGCTTTATCAAAAGTGAAAAGTTTTCCTGGACGTCCACTAGACCCTATTTTGACCACTTTATCGGTTTCCGTAACAATCCCAAAGCTTAATATTTTTTTTCTGAAATTTCTCCTGTCTATATCCCGCTCCAAAATAGAGCAATATAAATTTTCGAGGTCGGAGAACAGAAACTCCTGGTCCAGGAGGTCGAATCCGATAGGCTGATAAGTCAATTTACTTTTTAAACGTTGGTGAGCAAGTTTAACCATTTCATTATGATCATATCCCAATACTGGCAACTGCGCTACATCAAACCATTTGGCATCTTTGGCATCGGTATCAGCCTTGAGTACAAAATTCTTAGGATTTACCAAGGCAAAATAGGCTACAGAAATCACCCTGAAACGTTCGTCGCGCTTAACGTTGTCGCCGAATGTTGCTAATTGCTCCAGATAATTCACTGTTATCCCTGCTTCTTCCCTAAGCTCACGTTCCACTGCATTTATTAAAGGTTCGTCATTCAAAATAAATCCACCGGGCAATACCCACCGGTCGGCGAGTTTACCAAAGCGCTGTTGAACGGCCAACACATAGAGTGTTCCCTTTTCATAGCCGAATACAATGGCATCAACGGCAATTTTAATGTTTTGATCGATCATCCCTTAATTTGTGTAAAAACAACACAAAATTAGTGCTTTTCAGGTAAAAGACCGAATGCTATACTTAATTTCTTACCTAAACTTCTTCATTGCCGCCCAAAGTTTATCGTCCATACCATAAACATCGGGACGGTATTCAATCTGATTATTCTGAGACCAGGCCGTAATATAAGTAATCAATAAAGGAACTGGTTTCTTTGGTCCGAACCAGGCGGGTTTTAATTGAAAAGCTTTGGTGGTATCTGCCTTTTGGGCCATACGTTTTTTATACCATTTTATATGCGTACTATCTACTGGTGGCAGATCAACCTCTGCCCTAAGTTTATCATAAGTGTATGGATCTTTCACCAAAAGTTCAGCAAATTCAAGTGGCTTTTCGATGCGTACACAACCATGACTGATGGCCCTATTGGTTAAGTTAAATCCGTTCTTGTTATTGGTATCGTGCAGGTAAATACTTGAGCTATTATCGAAGATAAATTTAAACTTTCCCAGGGCATTTCCACCACCGGATCCCTGCTTAAATTTAAAAGGTAATTTATCTCGTGAATACCTGCTCCAGTTGATGGTATCAGGCTCACCAATAAGCCTATCTTTATAGTAAACTTTGATGTTACTGTTCGATAAATAATAAGGGTCTTTTCTGGCCATCCAATAGATCTCACTCTGAGCAATACTTACCGGAATATTCCACACCGGATTGGCCTGGATAGAGTTGATTTTACTGAACAATAATGGTGTCTCATGATTCTTCGGTTTGTCATCTAAATTACGTGATTTCGCAAAGGCTTTAAGCTTCTCTTCGTAACCATTTTCACGCTTGCCGCCCACACATACTTTCATCGTAATTAAGGTATCTTTTTTATCAAACCAGGTCAACCTAAAATCAGGAATATTTACCTGTACATAGTTGTCTCCTGTCTCCGGCATTTTCCAGCGGAAACGTTCCATATTCAACAATAAAATCCGCTTTTCACTTTCCGAATCTGTATTTAAATAAGCAGCTTGTAAAGCCTTATATTGAGCCGACTTTGGCTGAACGGATCTTAGGGTATCTATAAGGCTTTTGCCCTTTAAAAGATTAATCATACCCAAGCTATCCGGACGCTTCACTTTAATGTAATAACGCGAAAAAATGGTCCGCGGATTTACGACTCCATATTTTAGATAATTGTTATAATTTAGATAAGCATTTGCAGACAGAAGTTCCAGTTTAGCAATTATAGGATAACTTTCCTCTACCTTCTTAAACTTATTGGCCGTTAACACAATCAATAAACCTTTAATTTCATCACCCTTAAAGATTTTTGGATTAAAGCCATGTACCGTGCTTTGATCTAAATAACTCACCAGTGAGTCTAACTGGCCATTAGTGTAGAATTGTGTAACCAGTTTAGGCTGAGTATTATTATTCTTATAAAACGCTTTTATGGCTTTGGGATTTACGAATTTACCTGAAAGACTGTCCATTGTTTTCACAAATACACTATCGTAAGCTACAGTATCAAAATCTTTATAGATTTTATTCTTGAAATGTTCAGATAGCACTTGCCCAATCTCGGGCGGGCTTTTAAACCACCCACAAGCAGATATAAATAAAATAAATGGCAGAATAAGAAGGTGAAACTTTTTCAAAAGCGTAAAATTTTAATATAAATTAACGATTAATGATAATAAAAACAGCATAATGGCAAATTAAGTGCCATTATTTTTTGTTTTCACAAATCAAACACTATATTTGCCAGCGCTTATCAGCTAACGTATTGATACTGGCAGAAATAATTTATGAACTTAACTTTGAACCATCACTTACATTTACACCATCGCCGATAGGCGATATGATATGTTTGTTTTGTACTTCAAAACTTTTTTCCGTAAAATAATTTCTTGTTCACTCTATATTCAATACTTTGAAAACACTTAAAATTGCTATCCAAAAATCGGGTAGGTTAAACGAAAAATCTGTAGAAATACTTAAAAATTGTGGTTTATCTTTCGAAAACTACAAAAGTTCACTCATCTCAACTGTTACCAATTTTCCTTTAGAAATTCTTTTCCTGCGTGACGATGATATTCCGGAATACGTACAGGACGGCATTGCCGATTTAGGTATAGTGGGGGAAAATGTGATTGTAGAAACCAAAGCCGAGGTAGACTATCTTCAAAAATTAGGTTTTGGAAAATGCACCTTAAAAATCGCCGTTCAGGCCACCAGCAACATCCAACAATTGGAAGAGTTAAACGGCAAGGCCATCGCAACTTCTTATCCGGTAATTCTCGAAAAATTTCTACGGGAAAAAGGGATACAATCTGATATCAGAACCATTTCAGGATCGGTAGAAATTGGTCCGGGTTTAGGATTAAGTGATGCCATTTTCGATATCGTTTCAACAGGTGGAACATTAAAAAGTAATGGCTTAAAACCTTTCGCTGATGTCATGCAATCTGAAGCTGTTTTAATCGGAAATAAATCTATCGCCGACAATCCGGAGGTAGCAGAATTATTGCAACGCATCCGCTCTGTACTTAGTGCAAAATCAAACAAATATGTAGTACTGAATGTATCGAAAGATAACCTTCAAAAAGTAGTTGATCTGTTGCCCGGCGTAAAAAGTCCTACGGTAGTTCCACTCTTCGAACCTAACTGGGTAGCCGTACATTCGGTAATTGCAGAAGAAGATTTCTGGGATAAAATAAACAGTTTAAAAGCTGCCGGAGCCGAAGGTATTTTAGTGATGCCTATTGAGAAAATAATCAGATAAATTTTTAAAATTTCATATTAACTATTAGTTAATTTAAAAATATAAATCATTGAAAATCTATAATTATAAAGATTTATCTAAATCAAAAATTGAAGAATTGTGTTCCAGACAGATTGAGGATGATAAATTGGTGGAAAGTCGTGTTACCGACATTGTAAAATCAGTAAAAACGGATGGCGACAAAGCCCTTTTTGATTTTGCCAAAACCTTTGATAAGGTGGAACTGGAAAAACTTTTTCTAGATGGAGAGGAGTTAAAAGCTATTGCAGCAACTATCCCTGATGAAGCAAAAAAAGCGATTGATACGGCGTATGAAAACATTAAAAATTTTCACTTGTCTCAGTTAAAAAAAGAAGATAAAGTAGAGACCATGCCAGGCGTAGTTTGCTGGCGCGAAAGCAGGGCAATTGAAAAGGTCGGATTGTATATTCCGGGGGGAACTGCGGTATTACCAAGCACTTTTTTAATGCTGGCAACACCAGCGCTTATCGCAGGCTGTAAAGAAATCGTCGTATGCTCTCCGCCGCAAAGTGATGGTAAAACAAATTGTTACCTGGCTTACTGCGCAGTGTTATTGGGGATCGAAAAATTATTTCTGATTGGAGGCGCACAGGCTGTAGCAGCTATGGCTTTTGGAACGGAAAGTGTGCCACAGGTATACAAGATCTTTGGCCCTGGCAACCGTTACGTAACCACAGCCAAAACCATGGTTCAAAATAAAGTGGCTATTGATATGCCTGCCGGACCATCGGAGGTACTGGTCATTGCAGATGAGACTGCCAATCCGTCATTTATTGCTGCTGACCTACTTGCACAGGCAGAACATGGAACTGATAGCCAGGCTATTTTGGTATCTACCTCTAATCAAATCATAGCTGAAACATTAAAAGAAATTGAAAGTCAGATTAATATTCTTCCCAGAAAAGAGATAGCAGCCAAGGCCATTGCTAATTCTTATGCTGTTTTAACTAAAAATCTTGATGAAGCGATGTTATTTTCAAATGAATATGCACCAGAGCACTTAATATTGGCCACGGAAAACTTTGAAAGTATTATCCCCCTGATTGTCAATGCAGGATCTGTTTTTTTAGGCAATCTTACGCCAGAAAGTGTGGGCGATTATGCTTCGGGAACCAACCATACCTTACCCACCAGTGGCTTTGCAAAGGCTTATTCAGGCGTATCAACAGATGCATTTTTGAAAAAAATCACTTTTCAGCATTTATCTCAGGAAGGCTTAAACAATATTGGCAAAACAGTAGAGATCCTTGCAGCAGCAGAGGGTTTGGAGGCGCATAGAAACGCGGTGAGTATAAGATTAGGTGTTGGGTCGGAAGACCGAAGTCTGCAGTCAGAAAATAAATAGTATAGAATAAAACCGAAAATAAGATTAAGTCATTTCAATAAATCTGTAAAAAGTATAACGTATAAAGCTTTAGGCTACTCGCCAAGCCCTTTTACCTTTTACCTTTTACCTTTTACCTCAAATAATGGACATTAACGATTTAGTAAGAGAAAATATAAAAAACCTTCGCCCCTACTCTACTGCAAGGGACGAATTTAAAGGTCAGGCATCTGTTTTTTTAGATGCCAACGAGAACAGTTATGGCTCACCGCTGCCCGCCAATTATAACCGCTATCCAGATCCTTTACAGCTGGACCTGAAAGATGCCATCAGTAAAATAAAGGGCGTGCCTATTGAGAATACTTTTTTAGGAAATGGCAGTGATGAAGCAATAGATTTGTTATTCCGCGCTTTCTGTAATCCCGGAAAAGACAATGTAATTGTGCTGCCTCCAACTTACGGAATGTATGAAGTTTCGGCCAACATAAATGATGTAGAAATACGCAAAGTAAGCCTGCTTCCAGACTTCCAGTTAGACCTGGAAAAGATCGCAGAAACGATCGATAAAAACACAAAAATAATCTTCATTTGCTCGCCAAATAATCCAACCGGAAATTCGATAAACCGGGAAGATATTGAAACCATTTTAGCCAACTTTAACGGCATCGTTGTAGTGGATGAAGCGTACATTAATTATGCCCGTCAGAAGACCTTTATTCAGGAGTTAACTGAGTACGCAAACCTTGTGGTTTTGCAAACTTTTTCGAAGGCCTGGGGACTCGCCGCATTACGTTTAGGCATGGCCTTTTCTTCCACAAAAGTGATTGATGTTTTGAACAAAATTAAGCCACCTTATAACATCAACCAGGCCACTCAGGATTTAGCATTTGAGGCGATAAAAAATATTGCACAAGTGAATGAATGGATTAAAGAATCTGTTGCAGAAAGAGATCGTTTAAGCAAGGCATTAAGTGCAATAAATATTGTAAAAAAAGTATACCCTTCTGATGCAAATTTTATTCTCACAGAAGTTACAGATGCGCTAAAAATTTATGATACTTTAGTAGAGCAAGGCATCATCGTACGCGACCGTTCTAAAGTAACTTTATGCGAAGGTTGTTTAAGGATCACTGTGGGTACAAAAGAAGAAAACGACAAACTATTAACTGTTCTAGAAAATTTCTAAAATGAAAAAGGTATTATTTATAGATAGGGATGGCACTTTAAATATCGAGCCAGATGATGAACAGGTAGATAGTTTTGCAAAGCTTAAGTTTTATCCACGTTCGTTATATTATCTATCGAAAATTGCAGCCGAACTGGATTACGAACTCGTAATGGTTACCAACCAGGATGGATTGGGTACACTTTCAAATCCGGAAGAAAATTTCTGGCCTATCCATAATTTTATGCTGGAGACTTTTGAAGGCGAAGGGGTACATTTCAGCGAGGTTGTAATTGATAGAACTTTCGCAAAAGACAATGCTCCTACCCGTAAACCGGGCACCGCTTTATTGACAAAATATTTTAGCGAAGATTACGACCTGAAAAACTCTTTCGTTATCGGCGACCGTTTGAATGATGTAGTTTTGGCCAAAAATTTAGGTGCAAAAGCCATTTTTCTTCGCCAGAATGATGCATTAGGCTCTACAGAAGCGCTGGATAAGCATGAAACACTCCTAGATGTTATCATTCTGGAAACCAAAAAATGGGAAGATATCTATAACCTGCTTAAAGCAGGGAGCAGAAAAATCCATCATGAGCGCAAAACCAATGAAACCGACATCACCATCAAGCTTGATCTGGACGGAACCGGGAAAGCCAAAATCGAAACCGGTTTAAACTTTTTCGATCACATGCTTGATCAGATCGCCAGACACGGCAGTGTTGATTTAGAAGTAATGGCTAAAGGCGATTTGCATATTGATGAACACCATACGATAGAAGATACCGGTATTGCACTGGGAGAAGCCTTTGCTAAAGGACTTGGAAATAAACTCGGCATTGAGAGGTATGGTTTTTGCTTACCAATGGACGATTGCCTGGCACAGGTAGCCATTGATTTTGGTGGAAGAAACTGGATCGTTTGGGATGCTGAATTTAAACGCGAAAAAGTGGGTGATATGCCAACAGAGATGTTTTATCATTTCTTTAAGTCGTTTAGTGACGCTGCAAAATGCAATCTAAATATAAAAGCGGAAGGTGATAACGAGCACCATAAAATTGAAGCCATTTTTAAAGCATTTGCAAAAGCCATTAAAATGGCTATAAAACGTGATGCAGAGAAAATGGTATTGCCGAGTACCAAAGGAATGTTGTAAGAGAAGTGGAAGGCTGAAAGGTGGAAGGCTGAAAGGTTTAAGGCGGAGGGTAACGCCCATCCGCTGTTAAATAAACCCGATAGAGCGGAATAGCCCGCAGCGTAGCGAGGACTATAAGCGATAGCGGGACTACAGGCCCGATGAAAAACTGACTTTCATTTTCAAACCTATAAAAAAAGAATGTTAATTATTAAATTATGGTTGGAATTATAAACTACGGAGCAGGCAATATTTTCTCCCTTACCGCAGCATTAGATCGCTTAAATGTAACCTATGGCATGGTAAATACAAAAAATGACCTCGAAAAATACAGCCACATCATCATCCCGGGTGTTGGCCATGCGGGTGCGGCCATGGAAAAATTAAAGAGTACCGGCCTGGTTGAAGCCATAAAAAAGCTAACCAAACCAGTACTGGGCATCTGTGTGGGCATGCAGCTTATTACCGAACATTCTGAAGAGGGCGATGCCGCGCTTTTAAATATCGTTCCGGTTAAAACCAAAAAATTCGATAAGTCGTTGAATATCAAAATCCCGCACATGGGCTGGAATGCGGTGAGCCCAAAAAGCAATTCTTTATTTGAAGGTGTTGAAGATAATACACAATTTTACTTCGTGCATTCGTACTTTATTGAATATAACCCTACTTTTGATATCGCATCTGCTGATTATGGTTTAAAGTTTTCGGCAGCGGTACAAAAAGATAATTTTTACGGCGTTCAATTTCATCCCGAAAAATCGGGAAAAGCCGGCGAACTAGTATTAAAAAATTTTTCAAACTTAAGCTTATAAAATGTACATAATACCTGCTATTGATATCTTGGATGGAAAAGTGGTCCGTCTGCGTGAAGGAGATTACAACCAGAAAACGGAATATGATGTTTCCATTCCCGAAATGATAGAAAAATACCGCTCTAATGGTACAGATTTTATCCATATTATTGACTTAAACGGAGCTAAAGGTGATTTTAGCAATCAAAAAGCACTTTTTGAGATCATCAAAAAAACCGACATGAAGGTGCAGTATGGTGGTGGTATCAGAACCATTGAACAGGTGACTAACTTGCTTGATGCCGGGATCCATCGGGTAATTGTAGGTACACAAGCCATTACCAACCCTGATTTCTTGCCACAGTTGAGCGAGGCTTTTGCTAAAAAAGACGATTATGCCAACCGCATTGTTATTGCAATTGACGTTTTAGACGAAGTGATTAAGTACTCGGGCTGGATGGAAAGTTCACCTATTAAGCTAATGGATTACGTAGATAAATGCCTTTCGCTGGGATTTTTCCGCTTCTTATGTACCGATATCAGTAAAGACGGGAAATTAGGTGGCGCAGCGATTGAATTATATCAAAAATTACTGGAACACTCACCAATGATCAAATTAATTGCTTCGGGTGGTGTAAGTTCAATGGACGATATTTACGAACTGGCTAAATATCCAATTAGAAGTGTAGTAGTTGGAAAAGCCATTTACGAAGACAGGATTACTATTGAAGAAATTAAAGAGTGGAATTTGAAGGCGCTAAGTTCAATTTAAAATCAGTTGGAGTCAAAAAAAACATTTATTGCCGGTGTAGTTATCACTTTGTTAGGAATAGGGATGTTTTTATGGGGCGCGCATATGTTCACTTATAGAGGCGATTTTACTGAATTAATGTCTATAACTGGAGAATATTCATTTCTATTCTGTATCCCTGTTTTCTTAATTGGAATGGTGCTCACAATAATCGGATTAGTAAAAAGATAATAATACTCGTCATTGCGAGGTACGAAGCAATCCTACAACTATAGCTTGGTTGTGCATTAAGATTGCTTCCATCTTAAAATGACGGAAACCAAAACAAATGCTAAGTAAAAGAATAATCCCCTGTTTAGACGTTAAAGACGGCCGTACGGTAAAAGGCGTAAACTTTGTTGATTTACGCGATGCAGGGGACCCGGTTGAACTGGCTGCGCAGTATGCGCAACAAGGGGCGGACGAATTGGTTTTCCTCGATATTACCGCAACACACGAGCGTCGCAAAACCATGATCGAAATGGTTAAATCGGTGGCTAGGCAGCTAAACATCCCTTTTACCATTGGTGGTGGGATCACCGAAATTGCAGATGCTGATGCACTTTTAAATGCAGGTGCCGATAAAATCAGTATTAATTCTGCAGCCGTACGCAATCCTAAACTGATTGAAGAACTGGCCAGAGCCTTCGGTGTACAGTTTGTGGTTTTGGCCGTTGATACTAAACACGTAGGCGGCAAAAATATGGTTCATTTAAATGGAGGAAGGTTAATTACCGAACTAGAAACCGAAAATTGGATTAAACAGGCTGAAGATTTAGGCGCTGGTGAGATTTTATTAACCTCAATGGACCACGATGGCACCAAGGCGGGCTTTGATTGTGGATTATTAGGTAAAGTAAACCAAATGATTAATATCCCGATCATCGCTTCGGGCGGTGCCGGCAACATGGATCATTTTACTGAAGTATTCCAGAAAGCAAATGTTGATGCCGCATTGGCCGCTTCCGTATTTCATTATGGTGAAATCCTGATTCCTGATTTGAAACATGAATTGAAAAGAAACCAAATTCCGGTAAGGATATAAATAAGTCCGGGGTCAGCAGTCCATGCCAATGAGTCTGCTTTTTCCGAAATAAAAAAATAAAATGACAATTGATATTAATTCCCTTGATTGGGATAAAACTGCAGGCTTACTACCTGTAATTATTCAGGATCACAAAACTTTAGAAGTTTTGATGCTGGGTTATATGAATGCCGAGGCTTTGGAAAAAACCCAGGCTGAGGGTAAAGTAACTTTCTTTTCACGTTCCAAAAACCGTCTTTGGACAAAAGGCGAAACCAGCAATAACTTCCTTTATGTGAAGGAGCTTTTTGTGGATTGCGATGATGATACCATCCTGATTAAGGCAGATCCTGTTGGCCCAACTTGTCATACCGGTAACCGCAGCTGCTTCAAAACAGATTTCAACCAGAATTTCATTTTCGAGCTCGAAAACATCATTAATGATCGTTATGAAAATCCGGTTGAAGGTTCTTACATCAACAAAATGCGCAACAAAGGTTTAAATAAAATTGCTCAAAAGGTTGGCGAAGAAGGTGTAGAAACGGTAATTGCCGCATTGGCAGAATCGGAAGAAGAACTTATCGGAGAAGCTTCAGATCTTGTTTTCCACCTCTTATTTTTATTGAAAGAAAAAGGACTGTCGATTCAAGACATCGCAAAAAATTTAGAGAAAAGGCATAAATAAGGTAGAAGGCAGGAAGGTTGAGGGTGTAAGGTTTTAGATATTGAGGATTGATTTTGAACCAGAACTAAAAAGCTTTGAAAATACAGGATAAAATTAGCGAGGTAATAAAGTCGAGAATTTTAGGCTGGCATTTTTCAGCTATTTTTATCTCTGCATTTTTAATATGTTCTTTACTTTACGAATTAATTATTCCAATTATATTTTGGATGGCTTTAGGAGAAAGCGCAGAATCTGATAGAATCGCTAGTCTACCTTTTAATATGTTTATTACAGAATGGGCAGCGTTAATTTTAACTATTCTACTCTGCGCGATTCTTACGTTGATAAATTTGAAGAAATTAAACTTCCAACGGGCAAAATCATATCTATTAACCATATTAATAATTTCTATATTATATTTATTGAGAACTCAAATTGGTGACTTTCTATTTGAAGTTTTTCAATAGTAATTATTTATTAGATTAAATTGAAAACGAGTATTAATTTTGATGAATTAAATATATTTGTAAGGAGTAAAATACCTACAAACTACTATTTTAAAATATTTTTATTTCTTTTCAATACATCTGCTATCACTGGACTATTCTGGTTTGCTTTTGGCCTGCAAGAAGAAAAGCCAAACATTTTTCCATTCCTCCTACCGATTGCATATTTTTTTACACTTGGCAAATATTTAATTTGGAATACTTTTGGAGAAGAATTTTATATCATCAGTACAACTCATATATCCTATCAGCACAGTTATGGATTTTGGACAGCTAAACTTAAAACAGCTAAATATTATTCTATTAGTAAATTACAGAATAAAGGAAGCGAGGGTGTAAGCTTTATTTTCCAAGATTATACTGATGAGAAATTACCAACAGAAGTATTCAGTACTGCGCTACCAATCTCTGTTTCTGATTCAGCAAGAATTTTTAACCGATTAAATGAAATAAAAGTTGATGAATTTGGTGAAGGAATAAATTTTCCAAAGATTTTTGCAAATTAACTGATACTTATTTAAAGGCATAAATAAGGTTTAAGTAAAGAGGTTTAAGGTACTAGAAGTTTAAACCCTATACCCTAAGCCTTAAGCCCTAAACCTCAAGAAAATGCTCAAACACATCAAAACACTTCCTGGCCACCAAAACCCTGTTTATGCCCTTGCCCACTCGGATCAGGATGAATTATTTTTTAGTGCGGGTAACGACAAAGGTATTGTAGAATGGTCGTTAGCGGAAATGGCTTTTGTTAAGGTTAAAATGCCCGTACAAAGCTCTGTTTATTGTCTGCATTACCATAACGATCAATTATTTGTTGGCGAAAGAAGTGGTGCTTTTAGTGTGTACGACCTGAAAGAACAAAAGGTAATTGTAAGGGTTAATGCACATATCAAACCTATTTTCGATATACAAACGGTAAAAAGTAAAAATGAGCTTTTAACCACTGGCGAAGATGGAACCGTAGCGGTTTGGTCGTTAAATGATTTTAAGGAAATTTACCGCTTTCAGGCAGCTTACGACACTGTAAGAACCATTGCCTTGTCTCCTGACGAAACGGAAATTGCATTTGGCTGTAAAGACCAACTGATTAAAATTTATAATCTCCAAGATTATAGCCTGAAGCAAAATCTCGAAGGACATAAACTTCCGGTTACGTCTTTGGCCTATCACCCAACAGGTAAATACCTGATTTCAGGGAGCCGGGATGCACAATTAAAGATATGGGATATACCAAATTACGAGTTAAGGGAAACCGTACCGGCACATATGTTTACCATTTATGATATTGCTTTCCACCCTTCTCTACCCTATTTTGCAACATGCAGCCAGGATAAAAGCATTAAACTTTGGGATGCAGAGAATTTTAAACTCTATAAAATATTAAGCCTGGAAAAAGTGGGTATAGGCCATACCCATTCTATCAATAAAATTATTTGGAGCCATGATGGTAAACACCTCATTTCTACAGGTGATGACCGACAAATAATGGTTTGGGAAATGGAGTAGGTTAAGATGTATTTATGTTATTAATTAAGTGTTGTCGTCACCCTGAATATATTTCAGGGTCTAACTCATAGAAAAGATGCTGAAACAAGTTCAGCATGACGATCACATTAGGAAAAGTAGCCCAAAACTAATTAAAACACATAAAAATTAAATTTAAATCCTTAGATCGAAAATCAACTCATAAGTTTGAGAAGATTGCTAAATACATTATTCCACAAAACGTTTAATAATTCTCAATTTATGAGAATATTTTCCCAGTTCTTTATTAAAAATCCCCTGATCATCAATTGGATCAATTTTAACCTTTGCAGAGGAATGGATGATCTCACTTGGACTCAACATAATACCAACATGTGTAATCCGGCCTTCTTCATTATCGAAAAACGCAACATCACCTGGCTTACACTCGGCGAGAAAACCAACCAGTTCACCTTGTTCGGCCTGCTGAGCAGCATCCCGGTTTAACTTTACACCCAACATTTTAAAAACGGTTTGCGTAAAACCTGAGCAATCTAAGCCAAATAAATGCCTTCCGCCCCATAAGTAGGGGATGTTCTGAAAAAATTTGGCTGTTTCGGTTACTTTATCCGTAAAATTCACAGTACGGTTATCGTATGGTTCAAAATTCAGTTTAAACCTTTGTTCTCCGGCATAACAATATCCATCTTTTACAAAGGGGAGATTACTTGCCGGACTTAAATGATATAAACTGCCATCATCGGCGGTTAACACATTATTGAAACTTAAAGGCGCCAACAAATGACAATCTTGCATTTCCGCAAACTGGTCCTGGTTAATGGCGGCCAGCTGCCTGAAATCCATCCAGCCCTCATAACCATCATAGCCATTCTGAATCAGCCACCAACGTTCTTCTTTCTGGATAATTTCAACATGATCACCAAATAACAATTGTGAAACAATTTCTGCTCGGTCTGATGCATCTGCTCTTAAAGGGGCTACTGCTACTCTACAAATACCATATTGATTTTCCATATAATCTGCTCGTGAAACGATGTAAAACTAATAAATTACCGCTATTACCTAACATTTTCCATACAAATTTGTTATTTTTATGGTGTTCATTTTTAAATAAGCCCGCCATGAATTTTAAAAAAATATTAATTGCTGTTGATAATAGTACCTGCTCAGAAAAAGCGGCAAAAGCCGGTTACGATATGGCTGAAAAATTTGGGGCGGAAGTAGCATTGGTTAACATTATTGAGCCTGTACCAGCCAATGTGAATGCAGACCTAACGCTGGCCCCTGTTTTCCTGGAAACTTATGATAACAGCGAAGAAAACAGCCACATTTTACTAAAAGAAATGGAGACTAAATACGGAAACGGGATAGCTACCACTTACCTAAGCGTTATTGATACCGCTGCACATGGTATCATCCAACAATCAGACGAATGGGGATCGGATTTAATCGTGATAGGCACTTATGGCCGAACTGGTTTATACCACTTTTTAATGGGAAGCGTGGCCGAACACGTAGCGAGAAAATCTGCCTGCCCGGTTTTGATTATTCCTAATAAGAGCGATGTTGATTAATTGGTTTAACCTAAACAATTGTCTTCATTAAGAAAAATTTAGTTTACAAAAAAATAAATTACAGGGCTATAAAGATTTAGAATCTTCTCGAAATATCGTTTCGACTGCAATGGAGAAATCTTTTAAACTAGCGTTTAATAATTTGGTTCAAAGATCCCTTTCCCGACTTAATGTCCTACCGTGTTGACACATCTTTTGCTAAGTTTCAGGGATATTTTTGATTCTCCATCCAATATTTATTTCAGCGAATTTTTGTAGACCAATCCATAATGTTGTTATTCCAGGCGGTCTTTCGCTTGCATAGCCTTTCCAGCCCCCCAGTCTGGCTATTGTCCAAACATGTCTTTTTAGGCTCTGCTTTTTATATAGATTTTTTTGTTTTTCAGTTTTTCCCTCCAATATTTTGATAAGATCTTCGCTGCACTCCTGTTCCTGTTTGGAAAAGCAGCTTTCGGCACAGAGGCCTTCTTCCTCTGGAACAGCATATGAGAGCTGCATCATAAAAAGCTTTAGTATCACATCCAACATTAGAAGGCTTAATTTCCTAATACTCTGACCATATTCGAGTTCGCTGGCCTCAATATTGAATCCTTCTTTTTTTAATATCCTAAAAACTTCTTCTATAGTCCAACGCCAGCTGTACCACTCTATACAACATAACGCCATATCAATATTTTCTAAAGGTATTGTCGTTAAGATCCTCCAACAAACAGGGTTGTTGCAGCCTTTTGATACTTTCTCCTTTGCCTCGATATAGAATAGCTTAACCGTATCGGGGCTTTCTTTTGAACTTGTGCCGGTTCTTTTGATCTCAACCTCTTTATACCTTACTTCTATATCGGCTATTCGGGTAGATCTCTTCTTTCTCTTATCGCCCTCAACCTTAATCTGATAACTGCCCTGGGCAGGGTGACCATCAAACACGTCGAAAAGCTTTGTTTTATCCGTAAGGGTACGGTTGGTGCTTGCCCGCACCAGCAAATCCGTTCTTTCATCGGGTATGCAGGAAAACTGTTCATAAATATCGCCTTCCCTATCCTGTACAATAATGATGGATTCAGCTTCTTTCAAAGCCTCTTTGCTCTTCTTGGACGATTCTATCCATTTATATGACTCCTTTTCCTGTATGGGAAGCGTGCTGTATTTACGCACATGTTTATTGACCCGAACCTCGGGCCTATTCCAAATTTTGATATAGGAAAAGCCATAGGGAACACAGCTTTGGGCATCCACAACCAGGGATGGATGGAGTAAATAGCCCAAACCTTGGAATTTTGCATTGGTAGTACCTAAACTACCATCTTTTTGCAATCGGTTTCTATGTTTGTACATATTGATTTCTGTACTATCCTGGATGCATAAGACTGTTTTTCCCTTGCAACTTACTCCACAACGGGAGGATATATCGGAAATGATGCTATCTTCTTCAACCCGCTCATTCTTCAGGAATCTATAAAAACCTTTTGCCTGTGAAAGGCTATCGGACAGTTGGCGTATGGAATGGACACCTTTGGTAAACAAATTATTTATAACCTCGACACAACGGTTATTTAAACGCTTGTCTGGAAAACAATCTCTATACCCATTTGATAATAACATCTACAAAACTAAAAATATTTGTGTCCAC
This sequence comes from Pedobacter suwonensis, assembly GCF_007833675.1. Taxonomy (NCBI): domain Bacteria; kingdom Pseudomonadati; phylum Bacteroidota; class Sphingobacteriia; order Sphingobacteriales; family Sphingobacteriaceae; genus Pedobacter; species Pedobacter suwonensis. Next base: position 1,369,471 of record NZ_CP031708.1, read on the forward strand.
ACGGTAGGACTTAATGTCGGGACTGGGCTACAGTCAAGATGACTGGCAAACCAGTGGGGCCTGTAGCATCAAACCAAAACTTCATAAATAAAAAAAAGTCTCACCTTAAGCGAGACTTCCTTCTTAATATCTGGTCAAGACTATCCTTCCTGGTGCAACCAGGCTTTCTTAGCCAATAATTCTTCTTCTGTTTCGCGGATATCCTCATCATCTACACAACAATCAACCGGGCATACTGCCGCACATTGTGGCTCATCATGAAAACCTTTACACTCAGTACACTTATCGGATACGATATAATATACCTCATCTGAAACTGCCTCCTGAGCAGCATCAGCTTCAATTTTTTGATTACCAAAATCAATGATACCTTCTAAATTCGTACCATCAGAAAAACGCCATGCAGTTCCGGCATCGTAAATCGCGTTATTTGGACATTCTGGTTCACATGCCCCACAATTTATACACTCATCTGTTATTTTAATTGCCATGTTTTCGTCTAATTCTTTTGCTTAGTTTACCTTTGCGCCTGCAAATATAAGATATAATCCATTAATAATAATTCTAAATATGTCAGCATTAACTCAAGAAAAAGCAATAATTGCATTCGGTAAACTCGGCCAAAAGCTTACAAGCCCTGCTGACATACTAGGAAATATACTTTATAGTGCCGGAAACGCTAATGCATGGTTCACTGAAGAAAATATTAAAAAGTCTATCCTATCATTTGCAGAAATGTTAAATGAGACCGATTTGCTTCTTTGGTTCAAATCAATTCAATTCAATACATCTCCAAAAAAGATTGGTTTGATCTTAGCAGGAAACATTCCTTTGGTGGGCCTACATGATGTTTTATGCGTTTTAGCGACAGGGAACATAGCCTTAATCAAACTTTCGTCTTCAGATGATCAATTGATTAAAACTGTTCTTGCTGAATTGATCAATATTGAACCGGCTTTTGCAGATCACATTGAATACGTGGAACGCTTAAAAGATTTCGATGCTGTAATTGCTACCGGAAGTAATAATTCATCCAGGTATTTTGACTATTATTTTAGTAAAGTGCCCAATATCATACGGAAAAACAGAAATAGTGTAGCAGTTTTAGATGGTACAGAAACTAAAGAGGAAATCCAAAGCCTGGGAAACGATATTTTTGATTATTTTGGACTGGGCTGCAGAAATGTTTCCAAGCTGTATCTTCCAAAAGGATATGAGATTGCTAATTTCTACGAGGGCATAGAAAGTTTTCAGCCCATTATTAACCATTTCAAATATCAGAATAATTACGATTACAATAAATCCATTTATCTGGTAAATGCTGCCAAACATTTTGATAATGGTTTTTTGCTGTTAAAAGAAGATCAGAGTTTAGCTTCGCCACTGGCTGTACTTTACTATGAAGAATACGAAAACCTGAAAGACGTAGAAAATAAACTGAATGATAAAACAGCAGATATTCAGTGTGTGGTTACCAAATCGCCAATAAACATTATGAGTTTTGATTTTGGCCAAAGCCAGCACCCAAAACTTTGGGATTATGCGGATAATGTAAATACCATCAGTTTTTTAAACTCGCTAAATTGATTGCCATAAGCAATTGGATTACACTTTTTTTATTTGGATATTAGCGTGTTGACTTGACGTAGCCAATGTATCCTTTAATAAAAGCGCTATCCTTTCTTTATATCGTGATCTTTGCGAATTTTGTTAGGGCGCAGGTATGTACCGGCACTTTCGGACAACCTTTAATTAACCAGACTTTTGGGCAGGGCAACAATGCGGATAACTGGTATGGTCCCTTAGCACAATATGCTCCGGGTGCAACTACCTTTACCACTTTTAAGGGGCCTCCGGGGCAAAACCCAAGAGCTTTAGCACCAAACCAGTCGGGCTTAGTTAAAACGCCTGCTACACCTGACAATCCCTACCCCATTTACTGGCAGCACCATACAGACCATACCGGAGATAGCAATGGCTTAATGCTTTTGATAGATGGCATTTCGACCCCTACTGTTTTTTTCGAACAGAAAATGGACAATCTTTGCCCAAATACAATTTTGCGTTTATCGATCTGGGTACTGAACACCAACTCAGCAGCAGCAAATGCCCCACCTCCAAAGATGATTTTAAAGGTGATTGACCCCAATGGTAACTTCCTTGGCAATACATCAACCGGCAATGTAACAGCAGATGGGACGTGGCACCAATACACGCTTGATTTTAGCAACGGAAACAACTCTACTGTGACCCTGCAACTCGTTAATGATACCTCTACCGACAGCGGTAACGATTTTGCTTTGGATGACATTACGGTACAGGCCTGTGGTCCTTACATCACACCTTTTTTTAACCTGGATGATACATCACTAAATATGTGCGAGGGAAACACCCAAAGCTTTATAGTAAACGCTGATATTTTGCCGGAGTATATCAATCCGGTTTATCAATGGCAGGAAAACAAAGGTAGCGGTTGGGTTGATATCATTGGGGCGACAACAAAGCAGGCAACCATCAACTTTTTAAACCAGCCTAAAGGTACTTATCTATATCGTTTAATTACGGCCATTAACGGTAATATAGACAAAGTTAACTGCAGAGCAGTTTCAGACCCCATCACCGTAAACGTAACTCCCTTACCCCTTGCAGAAGCTAATAATTCTGGCCCATTCTGCGTAGGCAACAATATTCAGTTACAGGCATCTGGAGGAACAAGCTATAACTGGAGAGGGCCAAACGGTTATAACTCTACAGCCCAAAACCCAACAATCATCAATGCAACTAAAGCCATGGAAGGTGAATACATCGTTACCGTCACTACAAATGGCTGTTCATTAAATGCAATAACCCATGTACAGGTCAATGACCCGATATCGATTGGCACAAATGTTCAGGAAATTAGCATTTGTGAAGGTAAATCAGTGCAATTAAGTGCATCAGGTGGAACGGCGTATCTTTGGTCGCCGGCAAATGGTCTTTCAGATCGCAAAAGCGCCAATCCCATTGCTGCCCCGACCGAAACTACTACCTATACAGTAACTGTTAGTCAAGGTGCATGTTCCAAAACCGCACAAATCACGGTAAAGGTCAATAAAAATGCGACGACAGATGCTGGTGCTGACCAAGAAATCGTAAGCGGACAAAAAATAACCTTAAATGGGAAAGTATCAGGCGATGTCACTTATACATGGACACCTGCCAGCTATCTGGACGACCCTACTAAACTGAATCCAATTGCCACGCCACCACGCAATATCACCTATACCTTACAGGCCACTTCCAAATCAGGCTGTAGCAGCAGTAGCGACGAGGTAAATATAACCGTTTATCCACAAGTAGTTATTCCAAATACTTTTTCTCCAAATGGCGACAACGTAAACGATACCTGGAATATCCCGGCAGCGGCATTATTTCCAAACCCCAAAATTAAAATTACTAACCGCTACGGCAGCGTGGTGTACCAAAGTACCGGCCCTTTTAAACCATGGGATGGCAAAATGAACGGAAAAGACCTTCCGCCTGCGGTGTATTATTATTCGGTTTATTTAAATGAAAAATTTCAAACCTACACAGGGTGGCTTATGTTAGTCAGATAAAAAAGGATTCAAACTTCCGCTTATCATTTGGAAATGCTATTTTTGGGCACAATGTATATCGTAAAAGTCAAAGGCATAGCCAAAATTCCGGATTACGTACAGCTAAGAGATGACAAGTTTACACTTTTAGCTTATTTTAGGGTAGACAGACCTGATAAATCGCTGGAAAAACTGGGACTTGGCGACAAGCAAGAATACATTATGGAAATGGTTAAAGATTTGCCTTTCGGGCAGATTGCAAAATTAGAAATATAATATGGCAGGCAACTCAGTAATTCATTTAAGTAATGTTGATGTTTTTCAACAAAAACATTTAGTCCTCTCCAATGTAAATTTACACATCGAAAAAGATGAATTTGTATTCCTGATCGGCCAAACAGGTTCTGGAAAGAGCAGCCTGCTTAAAATATTATACGGCGATTTGCATATTGGTAATGGCGATGGCAATATCGCGGGGTTTGATCTTAAAAACCTTAAAGAAAGCCAGGTACCATTTTTACGTCGTAAGTTAGGGGTTGTTTTTCAGGATTTTCAGTTACTTACCGACCGGACTATAGAAAAAAACCTTGAGTTTGTACTTAAAGCAACCGGCTGGAAAGACGAAAAGTTGATTAGCGAGCGTATTAAAGATGTTTTGGACAAAGTAGGCCTGCGTTCTAAGATCAAAAAAATGCCACACGAAATTTCTGGTGGTGAACAGCAGCGTATTGTAATTGCAAGGGCTTTGCTTAACGATCCGGAAATTATCCTTGCAGATGAGCCAACGGGGAACTTAGATCCAGAAACTTCCGAAGAAATCGTGACGCTTTTAAAACAGATCAGTCAGGCCGGAACGGCAGTTTTAATGGCCACACATGATTACCACATCATCCGCACTTTTCCTTCACGCATCATCAAATGCGAAAATGGCATAGTACATGAAGATGCACAAATAGCATAAAAATTCTGACATCCGTCAGCTAATCAGCCAATCTGTTCAGATAATCATCCATAAATCTGACAGCTTGGCTGATTTACGTTTATGGCAAAATAGTTGAGATTAACACAAAAAAATTCAGCCTTATATTATGTTTAATAAGAAGAAAAATAACGATAAAGAAGAAAATATAATGAATCCTGAAAACACATCAGAAAATGCTACGGAAAACGTAGAAAATACTGATGCCACCGCAAATGAGACTGAGCAAGCACCGGAATTAACCGCCGAAGAGAAATTGCAGGCGGAGGTTCAACAGCTTAACGATAAATACCTGCGTTTATATGCAGAATTCGACAATTACAAACGCCGTACACAAAAAGAGCGTGTAGAGTTGTTACAAACTGCCGGTAAGGATGTAATTGTTTCGCTTTTACCTATTTTAGATGATTTTGACCGCGCATTAAAGGCAATGGAAAGCGCTACGGAAGTGGCTCCTGTTAAAGAGGGTATTTTGTTGGTGAACAATAAATTGAAAAGTACTTTAGCACAGAAAGGCTTAAAAGATGTAGAAAGCATTAACCAGCCTTTTAACACGGATTTCCACGAAGCTATTACCAATATCCCTGCCCCTACTGAAGATTTAAAGGGTAAAGTTATAGACGAAGTTGAAAAAGGATATACCTTAAATGATAATGTGATCCGCTTCGCGAAAGTAGTAGTTGGAGCATAAAAATAATTATTGAATGACCGAATTTGAATGATTGAATTGATATTCTTTCATTCCATCACTCAATCATTCAATCATTTTATAAAAAAAGATGAGTAAAAGAGATTATTACGACGTATTGGGCTTAACCAAAAGCGCAGGTGCTGACGAGATTAAGAAGGCTTACCGTAAAATGGCGATCAAATATCACCCGGATAAAAACCCGGGAGATAAAGCTGCTGAGGATAAATTTAAAGAAGCTGCAGAAGCATACGAAGTGTTAAGCAGCCCTGAAAAAAAACAGCGTTACGATCAGTTTGGCCATGCCGGTGTAGGCAGCAGTGCCTCGGGCGGTTACGGCGGTGGAAACATGAACATGGATGATATCTTCAGTAATTTTGGAGATATTTTTGGTGGCCATAACCCATTCGAGAGCTTTTTTGGTGGCGGCGGCGGTGGCCAGCAACGTGGCGGACGTAGAGTAGCTAAAGGTTCTAACCTGCGCATCAAAGTTAAATTAACGCTTGAAGAAATTGCCCATGGTGCAGAAAAGAAAATCAAGGTTAATAAACTGATCGTTTGTAAAACCTGCGACGGTTCCGGAGCAAAAGATAAATCGTCTGTAAGTACCTGTGGCACCTGCGGTGGCAGCGGCCAGGTACGCAGGGTAACCAATACCATTTTAGGTCAGATGCAAACTGCATCTACCTGCCCTACCTGTAACGGAAGCGGCCAGCAAATTACTGCCAAATGTAATGTATGCCATGGCGACGGTGTTGTAAGAGGCGAAGAAACCATTACCATCAATATCCCTGCGGGTGTAAGTGAAGGTATGCAACTGAGCATGAGCGGCAAAGGAAATGCGGCACCAAATGGTGGCATTCCGGGAGATTTAATTATCTTAATTGAAGAAATTCCACACGAAACCTTAAAACGCGAAGGTAATAACGTAGTTTACGATTTGCATTTAAGTTTTGTTGATGCTGCTTTAGGTATGAGCATCGAAGTACCAACCATTGATGGTAAAGCCAAAATTAAAATCGACCCTGGTACCCAAAGCGGAAAATTATTGCGTTTAAAAGGCAAAGGTTTACCAGAAGTTAATTCTTACCATAGAGGCGATGAGATTATCCATATCAACATCTGGACACCAAAAGCTTTAAGCAGCGATGAACGAAATGTTCTGGAGAAATTACGCGAATCGCCAAACTTTAAGCCTCAGCCAGGTAAAAATGATAAGAGCTTTTTCGAAAGAATGAAAGAATACTTTGAGTAATTAATCCAATATAATGGAGAAGCCGATGTTTTTAGCATCGGCTTTTTTGTTTTTAAATTATTTCTAAAAGTTTTATTGTAAGCTGGAACACGCTGCGAAGCAAAAGCTTTTAAATTCGTTGGATAACTCAGTACAAAGATCTCTCCACTCCGCATTGCCCGATCGAGAGGACGACCATCCTATCTGAGTTTATCATTCGTAGCTTGCTTTAACTTCATTTTTAAGAGTTTTAAATTTTTCTTCAAGCTCAGTGTAATCTAGCGATAACATAACAAAGTTATCAGGAAGCAGGATTTATTACCCAATCTTTTTTAAAAGCTAATCCACAAAATTGTTGTAAGCAGAACGCATATTATCCTGGTGGCGAACCAATTCTTCGATATTGTAATCAGTTAGCTGACCAGAAGCGGAAGCATCGCGCATCATTTTTCGTGCAGCAATTAAATAGTCATTTAATCGTTCATTAAAATTTTTAAAATAGCCATCCTTCCCAGGATATTTTGTTGCATCTGGTGCAGCCATAGCAGCATGTTTTTGATGCTGTTCCTCAAGGGCCTGATAAGCGGCTTTAGCCCTGGCCTCTATGGATTTATAATTTTTAGTGCCTGCCATTAATTTGGTAAACGCAGCGGTCGCACTACGGTCGTCCTTCAGCGCATATATATATTCCTTTAAGGGATGCGTTTTTAAAATTACCCGCTCTGCATCATCTCCGATCAGGTTTAGCTTGGCCAAAACCAAATCATCATATGTATAGTACTTTTTACCCATGCTGTAAATAGAATCTACCAAGGTCTTTCCCTTAGTCCCTTTATCATCCTTCCAGTCTTCTGCCTTGATGTATTCATCTAAAGATTTGTAAGTTTCTTTGATCTTATCCAATAAACTGGTCATCGCGGTTACATTTTCCTTAAAAAATTTCTGATCATCTTTATTTAGCGCATTAGGGGGAGTATCAGGCTTTAGCTTGTTGCTGCTAATTGTTGGTATCGAAAAAGGCTGGATTAAACCAATGAAAGCAAAATGATCGCCTGGATTTTGCAGCCCTTTTTCAATTTTAACGATGTTATTTTCGATACGTTTGATGTAATCGTTGTTTTTATCGGTAAAACTTACCATTACATTATTATATTCAATAATGGCATTTACATCTTTTTCATCTGCTTCGGCGTAAGCAGTTTTAGCATTATCGTCTTTTTTCTTATCATTTTTACAGGCCGTAAAAGAAAGGGTAAGCGCAAGCGCTGTTAATTTTAAGATCGTTTTCATTGTATAAATTGTTTTCATAAATCTGATCCCCGATCAAAGCAATTTTTAAACCAAAAAGCTGTAAAAAATCAAGAGTTTTATGATTTTGATATCTTGTTGCTGTCTTCCAATTATTTAAATTGATTACGATTAAGGTTACTAAAACGGCAAGAGGGTATTAATGAATATGGAAGAATTTTGCAAAGCCTTTAAAAAGCATCCCATTGCCTGGACACTATTTATAATTTTTGTTGTTGGATGGCTTTTACCCTTAGCCGGTATGGTTTTTCTTGATGCACCATCAGAAAAATTTACGTATCAGAAAGGTCAGCACAATCCTACTGTAGGACTATTTACAGTATCTGTATTTTACTTCCTTATCAATCTTACTTTAGGTTTTACAGGTAAAAAAAACAATATTTATTTAAAACTATCTGCTTATATTGGTATCAGTTCTGCCCTTTTTATGGCTATATCTAACGGCTTATAAACCTTTCTCTCTAAAGCCTGTTTTCTACATATGAAATGGAGAATTGGTTGTTCAGGTTTTTATTACCGTGAATGGAAAGAGGTTTTTTATCCAAAAGGCCTGGCACAAAAAGATTGGTTTAAATACTATTGTTCGCATTTTAACACCATAGAAATTAATTCCACTTTTTACAAAATGCCCACTCAAAAATCGTTCAGTAAGTGGTACGAGGAAAGTCCGGATGAGTTTTTATTTACGATTAAGGTCCCGAGAATAATTACACATTACAAACAGCTTCATGAATGCCAACAACTCTTAATTGATTTTTACGAGACGGTTCAAGCCGGACTAAAGCAAAAATTAGGCTGTGTACTCTTTCAGTTTCCACCAAAGTTTGATTACAATGTGGAACGGTTAAATTTATTAATTGAAAATTTAAAAACCGATTTTAAAAATGTGGTAGAATTTCGTCACATCAGTTGGTTTGATGAAGAAATTTATCAAAAATTAGCAAAAAACAATATTACCTTTAGCGGACAGAGTTATCCTTCTGCCCTGCCAGACGAGACAATCCAGAATACAGACACTATTTATTACCGTTTTCACGGAAAACCGGTATTGTACAAATCTGAATATGATCTGAACACAATTAAGGAATTCAAAAATCAGATTAATGATGGTAATGAAGTATTTGTTTATTTTAACAATACCTGGGGTTTTGGGGCATTGCATAATGCAAAACAATTGCAAGACTTAGTGAAATAGGCCTGTTTGTGGAGTTAGATGTTACTATTTGGCTCCTTCGATCATATGAATAAAGCAGCAATTTAGAAGGTGCCCGGCTATTTTTGCCTGAAACCCACAAACCCACGTAAAATAAACCTGATAGTAGTGGTATTTCGCTTTACTAAACCTTAATTTAGCACGAACATTAACGAAATTTAACGGATAGCAGGACTATCAGGACCGAAGCATTACTGTAACTGCTTTCCAAAAAATAAAACAAAAAATATGCGTGTTGCCGTTATCGATCTTGGAACCAATACCTTCCACCTACTCATTGCTGAAACGGCAGAAGAGCAGCCAGAAATTTTATATAAAACCAATGTACCTGTCAAATTAGGAGAAGGGAGAATCAACGATAACACGATCATTCCGGCAGCGTTTAAAAGGGGAATTGATTGCCTTAAAGATTTCAGCAAAACCATTATTAACTATCAGGTTGATTTGGTGAGGGCAACGGCAACATCAGCCGTCAGGAGCGCTGAAAACGGGAAAGATTTTGTTAATGCCGTAAAAGAACAGGCCGGAATAAAGATCGAAATAATTAGCGGTGATGAGGAGGCTGAACTGATTTATCAAGGCGTAAAACTGAGCGGTGCTATACAGGAGCCATCATTAATTATGGATATTGGTGGCGGCAGTGTGGAGTTTATTCTGTGCGACAGCGAAAAATTAATCTGGAAGAAAAGTTATAACATCGGTGCAGCAAGGTTAATGCAAAAATTCTTTAATTCTGATCCTCTTTCCGATACAGATAAACAGCACATCCTTTTTCACATCCAGCAACAACTGACAGATCTTTTCGCAATCTGCGAAAAATATAAACCACAAATGTTAATTGGCTCAGCCGGTGCATTTGAAACATTTGCCGAATTGGTTTCCGGAAAGCATCACCAAAATATCACCGTTGAGCAGTTAAAAACGTACCTGTTTAACTATGATAATTATATTGATGTTTCATTAAAGCTGATCAACTCTACACACCAGCAGCGCGTAGAAATGCCAGGTATCATTCCATTAAGGGTTGATATGATCGTTATAGCGGCCTTAATTACGAATTATGTATTGGGCAGAGCTAAAATAAGCCGGCTAAAACTCTCTTCCTATGATTTAAAAATGGGGATTCTTGCCAGCATGATGTAAAAAATGATCTATAATTTAATTATAGACCATTAACAATAAGAGCGCAATTTATATTTATACCTTTTTCAATCATATTTTAACTGATATCAAGCTATTTGTAGGATACAGCAATCTTGCCTAAAATGGTAAATTCTGCTTTATATGGATAATAATCCTTTTGCTTAACAACTTTATAATCTAAGTTAAATGTTACCAGGTATTCGCTTCCTTCAGCAATTAGTTCATTATATTTCCAGTATAAATTGTCATTTATTTTAAATTCATAACGCCCGTTTTTGTCGGTTACTGCGGTAAGGTTTGTGCCTTTCAACCTAAGTTTTAAACCCGCAATCGGAACATTGTTATGACTCGAAAACATAAATCCGTAAACTTTTCTCAAAATTACCGGCTCTTCGGCTTTTTCTTTTTGTGGATTGTAAGCTGTCCTAAAAAGCTCAACAGGTTTTACTACTATTGCTGCCTCTGCGTTATGATTTAAAACACTTGCACCAATAGCCAATACACACAGGTATTTCATCCAGTTTCTATTTTTTGTTGGAACAATGGTTAAACGATAGTTGAGCTGGTTTAACTGGCTTTGGCTCATGCGACCACAGACAGCAGAGCCTGCATTTGCCAATACATTGATGATTTCGGTATTGGTGTAACCAGAAAAATCAATTACATTTTTGCTACAGGCTTTACAGAATCTAAAGCCTTCGCATTGACCCATTTCATCCCAGTTTTCTGTACAGGCTTCTGGTATGGTAACTTCGATAATTTTGTTTTTCATCCTCCTAATTTCATAGATGATGAAACTTTCAGGAGTATTCCACAAAGGCTTTTTAAATAAACTTCAGGAGTTCATTATAAAGCTTTTCTGTTGGCAAGCCCATTACATTTGTATACGAGCCTTCTATGCGTTCCACTACGACAATACCCCACCAATCTTGTACGCCATAGCTACCCGCCTTATCAAAAGGTTTATAATGATCGATATAGAAATCAATTTCTGCGGCTGTAACGGCCCTGCAGTAAACTATGGTACGATCATAAAATGAATGGATCTGGCCTTCCCTGGCAAGCGTTACCCCGGTAAAAACCTCGTGTTTACTGCCCGATAGCTTAGTTAACATTTCCTGTGCATGTTTCCTATCCGCTGGTTTACCCAAAATTTCACCGTTTAAGGCCACAATGGTATCAGCAGTGATCACGATTTCGCCATCAGCTGTAAAGGCTTTTGCTTTTTTTTCAGCAATATAAACCGCAATCTCTGCCGGGCTTAAATCACCGGGATAGCTTTCGTCCACATCTTTCAGTTCAACTTTAAAATTTAAGCCCATAAGTGTTAAAAGTTCTTGCCTGCGGGGCGATTTAGAGGCTAAAATGATTGGCGGAAACTGAACTGGCATATTTTATTTTTCTGCTAAAATAAGAAAAGCGACATAAAGCCGCTTTTCTTATTTGATATTTTACCAGGATTAGTTATTTCCACCACCTTGCCTACGTTTTTCCATTTCAGCACGTTGTTCTTTTTGCCAGGCTTCGTAAGTCTTTTTCTGATCATCAGTTAATACTGCATTTACTTTTGCATCATTATCAGCACGCATTTTTTGCATTTTCTCTCTCATTGCATCCCGATCGCCACCACCCTGCATTTCTTCGCGCATTTTTTTCATGGTTTCGGCCTGCTCGGTAAAAACAGCAGTGAGTTTCGTTTTCTGATCATCAGATAACTTTAACTTTTCATCCATCAGTTTTACCCTTTCTTCAGGTTTCATCATCATTCTACCTGGCCCACCACCTTGTTGTGCATTAGCGAAACCCGCTATACCTAGCATTAGTCCGCAAATCATCATTAATTTTTTCATTTTGTTCTTTTGTTATTTTTGGTTCAAATTGAGTTAATTGGAGTGGATAAGAAAATGAAAGTTTAAAGACACCATGTAACTTAGCTGTTGCAAAAAAGTTAGTCTTTTAACAACAACACGGGTACGTGCGATTTAATAGTTAACTTCTGTGATACACTTTCGTGCAACAGGCTTTCAAAAAAACTATATTTCTTTGGAAGTGCAATGATCAACTGCGCTTCTTCGCTTTTTGCAAATTTTATAATTCCTTTAATGGTATCCGGATGATCGGCGTAATGGTAATCCGGTGAAAAATCTTTTAACATTTCATGTAAAATATGTTCTTCCTGCAAGTCAATAGCTTGGCCAGAGTTGATATTAAGTACCAGAAGTTTTAGGGCGTGTTTGCTTAAAATATTTTTTAGCGACTGTACAGGCATTACTTCTTTAACTTTTTTAAAATCGCAGGCTAAAACAGCTTTACGGATAGAATGATAATCGGCTTTAGGCGGTACGACCAAAACCGGCACAGGGCTGGATTTGGAGATTTTAATGGCATTAGAACCTATATCACTCTCATCTTTGGCTTTTTTTCCATTGCTGCCAATAATAATCAAATCTATTTCTTCCTTATTAACCCGATTGATGATTGATCTCAATATGGTTTCCCTCGTTAAAGAAACCTCAATTTCCGCATCTGTATTAATCTCCAACATTTCTAACTTCAGTTTTTCAAGCGCTTCAAGCCTGCGTGTCGTTTCATCAGCAATATTTTCGTCTGTGGTGACAATTAAATCCGGGGTCGGCAGGATGCTTTCGTATGTCGAAACATAATAAGCATTAAGCAGTATAATTTTAGCGTTCGCCATTGCGAAACTTAATCTCGCTGCATATTTCGCAGCATGATCGGCTGTTTTGGAAAAATCGACAGGTACAAGGTAATTACTCATATCATAAAAATTATGTTTTTAAAACACAATTTAATCAATCGATTGATTAAATTAATTAAACAAATTTCGTTTATAATGTGATGTATTGCAAATTTTGGATGTAGAGATTTATAACGGCAGCGTCATTCTACCTTTGTAATGATCAAATTGAAGTTAACAATGGTTGATCAATCTATTTTCCTGAATCGGCAGCATTTGGGTTTTCGTCGTACCATCTGCCCTGCACTTTCATTACCTTCTCGATAATATCACGCACAGCAGTTTTGCCGCCTTTGTAAGGAGAAATGAATGTGGATATTGCTTTTATTTCTTCCACAGCATCGGCTGGACAGGTTGGAAGGCCTACCAGTTTCATCACTTTTAAATCAGGAATATCGTCGCCCATGTAAAGCACTTCCCCTGAAGTGATATTCTTGTCCTGAAGATATTGATTAAAAACGGCTACCTTATCTCCTGTGCCCAGGAAAACATCGGTGATACCCAGATTTAAGAAACGCTTTCCCATGGCGATACCATCGCCACCAGATATAATGCAAACATTATAGCCCTTTTTAACGGCCAGCTGCAGGGCATAACCATCTTTAATGTTAAAAGTGCGTAAAGATTGACCGCTATCAGTAACCTGAACTGATCCATTTGTAAGCACACCATCGACGTCAAAAATGAAAGTGGTGATTTCTTTTAATTTCTGAAGAAACATATTTAGCTGGGAGTTTGGGGCTTGGAGTTAAGAGTAGAATGGGGCTCTAGACTCCAAACTCTTTACTCCAAACTAAATTACTGGTTATCTCTCCATTCGTAAACCCAGGCAGATTGAATTTGCTCCAAATGGCCTTCGTTGCTTTCTTCACGGGTTCCTTTAAAATTAGGCAAAGATAAAACCCATTCTAAAAGTTCGGTAAAGCGAACGCGGTAGATCCTGGCTTCTGTAAAATCATCACCGAATTTCTCATATAAAGACATGGCAATGTCTTCATAATCATTCCAGTAAAAAGGTAAAGCAAATTTATCGTTATTCATCTTGTTTTGTTGGTTAATTGTTGAAATTGGTTAATCGGTTAACTGTTTAAATTGGCTAATCGACTACCGACTAAGGACTTTGGACTCAGGACTAAAACTAGTGTCCCATAAAACCAGACTGATCTGGAATGGTTACTTCAATATCGCCGTTGATTACCACACACTGGCAACCTAAACGCGAAGTAATTTTCGGACGAACAGCCCTATCAATAAAGTCTTCTTCCTTATCAGAAATCTCTTCGATATTATCCATTCCCTTAGTTACATACACATGGCAGGTACTGCAACCGCAAACGCCTCCGCAGTTGTGCTGTAATTCGATCCCATTATCAAGGCAAACATCTAAAACAGATTCTCCTGCGGCTATTGGTAATTCAATAGATTCGTGATCTGCTTCTTCAAAATTTATTTTCAGTTTAAAAATGCTCATAATTATTTTGCAAAAGTAATAAGCAAAAGCCGTAATTATGCTATTTCAGCGTTAATTTTATGCTATTGCTCAATGTTTGATAAATGTTCTGCAATTCGGGCATATCAGTTAACATGCTCAAATGCTTATTTAATGTACTTTCGTCAGCTCTGATTGCTGGCCCGGTTTGCACATCTCCCGGCAGGTTGCTCATTACCTTATTGGCTGTTTCTGCAATCAGTGGCCTGATGATTTCGAAGTCCAACTCATTCCGGCTTAAAATTTTATTGGCGAGGGCGTACAGGTGATTAGGGAAATTACAGGCAAAAACCGCCGCAAGGTGCAATACTTTCCGCTTCTCTCCATTTAACTCATACACCTCCCGACTCATTTTAGCTGCGAGATTTTTTAAAATCATGAATTGCTTTTCGCCGTTTGCTTCAATACAAAGCGGAACGTTTTCAAATAAAACTTCTCTATCTTTTGAGAAAGTTTGCAGCGGATAAAAAACGCCGGCGTGCTGAACTTGTGATGATAAAATATCGATATCGGTAGTACCAGAGGTATGCACCACCAAGCCCGTAACATGTTTCAATGATTTTGCAACGCTTTCAATCGCATCATCCTTTACCGAGATGACATACAAATCAGCCTGTTGTTCAAGTTCCGTGAGATCGTTTATGCCAACAGCCCCTATTAAATCAGCCAATGATCTTGCATGGTCTAAATTCGGGCTGTACACCTGTATTACATCTTCACCATTTGCTTTAAGTGCTTTTGCCAGGTTTGTGGCAACATTACCCGACCCCAATAAAACGATCTTCATGGTTTATACAGTTTTGGCCTCTTTTCTCCTTCTGAAAATTGAAAGCAAGAAACCTACCACCATTACAATGGTTCCGGCCCAGTATAAATTGATAAAAGGAAATTCTATGGCTTTGAAAACTACCCAGTCTTTAGCCTGTTGTGGTTTCTCAAAAATTTGGAGCTCTACTTTTTTCTCATCTGGTAATACATTCGAGAAACGGAATTTAAGATCTAATTCATCTATCTTACGTGCAAAATCAAAAGTATTGTTGCCTTTAATTAAGAAAATAGGCTCTGTGTTATAAATTTTTCCTGCAGCATTAATTTCTAAAGGTAAACCAACAGCATAATCGCCTTGTGCAAGTGCTAAATCTTTGGCTGTTGGTTTTCTA
Source organism: Pedobacter suwonensis (assembly GCF_007833675.1). Lineage (NCBI taxonomy): Bacteria > Pseudomonadati > Bacteroidota > Sphingobacteriia > Sphingobacteriales > Sphingobacteriaceae > Pedobacter > Pedobacter suwonensis. Next base: position 1,385,018 of record NZ_CP031708.1, read on the forward strand.
TCCAAATCTTTAACCGTAACCACTCCACTGGAGGTATGAATGGTATCCCCTACCGAAACCTTAACAATACGTGGTGCTTTGTAATTCTCATCATCAGAATGTCCTTCATGATCTTCATGAGCAGTTTGTTTAACAGCTGCACTGGTAATGTGCGTGTACACATCATAGGTAAGATAATGTTTGGTATCAGGAGAAGCGATTAGACCCATTTTTTCATTATCCTGAGTATGAGGGTGCAAATTAAAATCTTCCTTAATCTTACCGTCTTTATCTACAACCTTAAAGTTAAGCGTATAAAAAGTATTTGGAGCCTGAGTAGTATCGCTAACATAAGTTACCGTGTACTTGCCCATTTTTTTAGGCTCATTTTTATACAACATGATATTCTCTCCAGGCTTTTCTGTTTTTTCAAAATCCTTAACCGGAATAAAATTATTGGCATTAATAGATAAAGGTTTATTGGTAGCGGCAGAAATTAAAGCACCCAAAATCAGGAAAGCAAAACCGATATGCGCAATCGCCGAGCCTGCTAACTTTGCCTTGCCACCAAAGGCCTGATACAATACGCCAGCATTTGAAAGCACCGCAAATAAACAGCTGAAAGTAATCAGGATGTACATGGTATTGGTGTAAATTTCAGTCACATACACTAAACCTGCTGTTAATACGATAGAAAAAACAATTACAGATACCAGACTGCTATAAAATTTGCGCGGATCGGTTCTCTTGTATTTTAAATACTGAGAAAAACCCGAAATCAGGGTAATCACCATTGCGAAAGGTGCCTGCCACTGATTATAATATTTAACAGCATCAACAGGCGGTGTAAAATTAGTGCCAAAGGCCTTGTTAAATACCGGAACTGAAGTAGAAAAAATAACCTGAATACAAGCAATGGTTACCACTAAAGCACCAATAAACATCCAGAATTCGCGCGAATAGGTTTCCTCATCCTTGGTCGTGATCGGCAATTCTTTCCAACGCTTGATAATCAAAGCAACAGCTAAAACCGCGAAAACCACATTGTATAACACCAAATGGCCAAACATCCCCATATCGGTAAATGAGTGAACTGAAGTATCTCCTAAAATTCCGCTTCGGGTTAAAAAAGACGCGTACAATACCAATAAAAAACTTAGGAATACCAAAGCAATTGCAGTAAAATAGGCATGCCCGGTATTTTTATACGCAATCATCACGTGTACTGCACCAATTAAGGTTAACCACGGAATCAATGAAGCATTTTCAACAGGATCCCAAGCCCAGAAACCACCAAAGTTTAGCGCTTCATAAGCCCAGAAAGAGCCCATGATAATACCTGTTCCTAAAACCATCACCGCAAAAAGCGTCCATGGCATAGCAGGCTTGATCCATTCTTTATATCTTTTTTGCCACAAAGCTGCAATCCCGTAAGCAAAAGGAACAACCATGCTTGCAAAACCTAAAAACAAGGTTGGCGGGTGAATCACCATCCAATAATTCTGCAACAATGGATTTAACCCTTTACCATCGGTAATGAACTTCAGGTAGTTTTTATAATTTTCAGGATTTGCAAAAACTACAGGTGCCTGTGCTTTTAAATCTAATGCATCTCTTAACAGGATAAATGGAGAACTTCCGATGCGCTCGCCAAAAATCTCTACACCTAAAAGCATAGAGGTTAAAAAAACCTGAGAGAAAGCAACAACGGTCATCACAGGGCTTTCCCATGATTTAGCCTTCCAGATCAATAATGTACCTAAAAAGGATTGCCAGAAAGCCCAAAGCCAAAAACTACCTTCCTGCCCTTCCCAAAAGGCAGATATGATATAGTATACCGGAAGTTGTTTCGAAGAATGGGATTGAACATAATAGTATTCAAAATAATGACCAAGTACCAGGTAGAATAACACGGCACCGATGCAGATAATACTGGCAAAATTAATCAGATATCCTATCCGGCCTAAGTTACGCCAGGATTTTTCTGTTAAGTTTTTATCGCGACTGGCAAAAAAGTACGATATAGTTGATAGTAATGATGCACTAAAAGCCAGTACAATAAAAAACTGTCCGATTTTACCTGGTAACAGGTGTTCGCCTACAAATTGAATATCCATTAAAATTAGTTATATTTTTTCTCGCCGTACTTACCTACAGTGTCTACTTTGCCATCTTTATTAATCTCTACCAGATTATCATTATACTTAGAAGGGCATTTCATTAAAATTTTTGAAGCGTAGAATTTGTCCTTATCCATTTTACCGATAAGCACCAATTTTTCTGATTTTTCGAAATCCTGCGGTTTGGTACCTGCGTAAATAACCTCCCTCACCTCTCCTTTTTCATCTTTCATATGGAAAGAAAAGCGGTTCGCATCCTGTACTGCATCATAATGCGTACCCATCGATTTTACCCAATAGCCCATCACGTGCTCTTCTTTTTCAGAAAGGGCTGCCTGTTTAAAATTAGAATAGGTATCAGTATTCGCATTTAAGCTAAATAAAATTCCTACAGAAATTGCGATGGTAATCAATCCAATGATGGCACTTTTTTTCATGGTTATACTGGTTGTAAAAACTGGCAACAAAGATAGAAAAATAGGCTTAGCCAGCATTCTTTTACATTTTTCTTGTCTTTATATTGACAATCAGCTGATTTTTGAGACTAAATATTTTTTCCGGACCAGGTATTTATAATCAATCTAAACGAATATTTGAAATCATTTAAAAGTTTGTATCGAAATTATTAAGTTTGGCCTTTCAGATAACCATTTCTTTGCGCATTTTACCGTAAAACATTAACCGGATTAATATGAACTTGAAACAGTTTTATAAACTTTTGTTCTTTATTGTTTTAATACCGCTTTTAAGCTCGTGCTTTGAGGTAATTGAAGAGATTTCGATAAAAAACGATGGAACCGGAGATGTTGTGCTGACTATCAACCTAAGTCAAAGTAAAACCAAAGTGGCTTCGGTCATGTTGTTAGATAGTGTACAGGGTTACAAAGTACCCAGTAAACAAAAAATACAGCAGGAACTAAACGAAGCTGTGGCTTATTTAAAAAAATCGGAAGGTATTTCCAATGTAAAAAGCACAAGCGATTTTAATAATTACATTGCAACCGTTAGTTTCTCTTTCAAAGATGTTTCCAATATCAACAACATCACCAAAAACATTCTGGCGCGGCAAAAAATAAAGGCAACCAATACTTCATCTTACCTATATAATAAGGCCAGCAAAACCTTTAGCCGTAAATACCAGGCCATCGGCAATGCCAAAACAGCATTCAATAAGTTAAAAGCAAAAGACAAATCTGTTTTTAACGGTGCCACCTACACCAGCATCTATCGTTTCGAGTCGGCTGTAACAAATAGCAGCAATCCGGCATCAAATGTATCTAAATCTAAAAAAGCAGTCATGTTAAAAAGCAGCATTACTGATTTAATAAATGGAAAAGTTAACGTATCCAATACTATCCAACTTTCTAAATAAACTTACCCCTGTATTTTGTCGAACGGACAATGCACGGGGCTTATCTCTAAAATCTATCTAAATGAAAAAAATTCTAATTGCTATCTTCCTTTTTTTATCGTTTAATGTGACCCGGGCACAAGATCTGGTTAAAAAAATCCCTTTAAATGCTTTCACTGTGGCTACCATTAAAGGCGATAATGTTTTTAAGCTCATGTTTGTTAAGGATTTTAATGAATCTTTCCTGGGCAGGAAATTGCTGACCGAAACATCAAAATCACTTGATCAAAATTTTACCAGCATAGAAGATTTTGGAATTAACGTGGAGAAAAACATGTATTACTTTAACCAGTTAAGCGATAGTATTACCTACAACTGTTTTCTGATCCCGATAAAGGACGCCAGGAAATTTGAAAGCCTGATTCAAAACAAAGAGAAAAAATTTACCCAACAGGGTGATATCCGTACAATGGTTTTGCCCGATAGCACGAGCATACTTAAATGGAATAACGACATGCTCTATTTTGTAGCAGGCAGCATTAACAGTTCTTTTTTTTCCGATTCTACTAAATCTGCACGTTATGGAATAAAAGAAATCAGGTTTCAGAACAATTATGATGATGTAGCCATTGCAGATAGTAGTGTTGTTGTGTCAGATACTGTTTACACCACCACGGCCGAACCGATGGTAGAGGTAGCTGCTCCCCCAATTATTCAAAAAGCAAGAGTTCAGAAAAAAGCGTCTCCTGGCAAAACATCAAAAAAAAGAAGCATAAAGAAAAAAACAGGAAAGAAAAAAGCTGTTAAACCAAAGAAAGTAACATGGACGCAGAACGTCGAGTTTGAAATGGAAGCAGATCCCAGCGAAGAAGTTGTTGATTCTACTGCAACCGCCAAAGTTAATATTGATGCACAATATGATACGTATCAGCAAGAACGTGCAGAACAGGATGCCAAGAAAAAAAGGCTCGCTCTAGTTTGGATGACCGCTCAGGCTGATCAAATTTTCAATGGAAATTATCAATCTATCGAAAACAATAAATCGTACGCAGCAAGTTTAGATAACAAAGCTATTGCAGAACTTTGGGTTTCAAGCCTTCAAGATGCATACAATATAATCGCGCCGGGTTTTGGTACTTATGGTAAAGCAGGTTTGATGAAAGGTTACGGCAGCCTGAATGCAAAACTTTTTATGGACAACAAAAGCTTTCGCATCTCCACAGGCTTAGAACTATCACAGGAACAGGCAGATTCCTACAAAAAAATCCTGAACAGAAAGTTAAACAAAAAATTTCTGAAATATGTGAACAGCGAGAAAGCACTTGGTTTTATGAGCTATTCAATAGATACCAAAGCATACCTGGAGGAATTCCCCAAATTATTGAAACAAACCTATGGTTCTTTTATGGGGGCTAAAATGGACGAAGAAATGAACCTGGGTGCCGATCTGATTTCGCTATTGCTAGACGAAGAAGCCGTAAGCAAAGTAATCAAGGGCGACGCATTATTTGTAATCAATGGATTAAATACAAAGGAAGTTACTTATACCGCTTACGAGTATGACGACGATTACAAACAAAAAGAAGTAACAAAAACCAAAAATGAAGTGTTACCTGATTTCCTTTTCATGTTCTCATCTGATGATACCAGATTGATCAATAAACTGATTAAATACGGTATAAACAAAAATTTCGTAACAGCTGAGGGCAACATTTATAAACTAATGGAAAAGAAAAGTCCGATCGATGTTTATTTACAAATTAAAGATGGTATCGTGTTTTTTGGCAATTCTTTAACCGAAATGCAGGGCATTCAAAACAATCAATACGGCAGTTATAAATTAAGTAAAATGCATAAGCAACTATTGAGCAAAAACAATTTCAGCTTTTTATTTAATGCTAAAAACCTAGTGGGAAAAGTGCCTGCTTCTGAAATGGGTGGAGACGAAACGGCGAAGAAATTCAACAGCATCCTGGAAAAAATGGGCAATGTATACATGAAATCTAACCCGATCAAAGGGAAGCTGGTATCAGCAGATATCAGTGCAGAAATTCCGAACGGCCACGAAAATGCTTTGAAGTATTTATTCTCGTTAATTGAAAATGCAGCTAAGTAATTCAGTTGGCAGTTTTTAGATTGGCAGTTAGCAGTTTCTAGTTGGCAGTTTTCAGTTGGCAATGGCCAGTTAATAATTTCCGGTTGGCTACGCCACAGTTAACCAATTATACAGTTAACCATTCTCATGAAGAAATTTTTAAAAATAACAGCAGCGATAATTCTATTGCTGCTTGTTTTTTATTTTGGCTTGTTTAAATACAGGCAAATCCAGGCCGGTAAAATATTAATTCCTGTTACTACCCAGACTTTATTAAAAATAAATGTAGATGAACTATACAAGACCCTGGCTGTTAGTTACCTGAAACATCCCAGTCAATATTCCGGAACGGACAAGAAAGGGATCAGAGAAAAAATTAATGATTTAAATACAGGCTTAAAAATCCCCGCAAACATTTACCTATACACCTTAAAAGGAAAAGCTGTAAATACTTTTTACACCCGTTTAGAAATAGCCGATAGTTTGGCATTTGATACTTTTATTCGGAAAAAGCTTACATTGTTAAAAAAGGATGCCCATTTTTTTCAATCTGCAGACTCAACATTTTGTGTCCTGTTTAACAAAACAACTGTAAGCTTCGCATTCACCATGGCGAAGGAGCCGGTAAAAAACCTACTGTACGAGATCCAGGATCAGAAAAACATGGTTAAAATTAGTGATAGCAAGTTTGCACAAATGACCAGTCTTTCCGATCACCTCTCTTTTCAAAATGCAGAAAATTTAAGCAGGATTAATTTTACAGATGGAAAAATTGATTTCAGCGGTGAATTCGGGAATAAATGGATAGAGCCTGCTGTACAACCCAGGCATCGGAAGTTAAATCCCGAAAGTACAGTGGGTATATGGTTAAACGGAAAAATCAAACCGGATTTAATTAAAAAAAATCAAACCGTAAATCCCTCGTTACTATCAAAGGATAGTTTTTTCAGGTTTTACAAAGATTATATGGATTTTGAATGGACAAAAACCATTACACAGGTAGATACCATCGTAGGCTACGAATACAATGAAAACTTTGAGCAGGTAGAAAAAAAAATACTTCAAGACCATAAGATTCCTTCGGTTAACGTGAATCTGAGTGCCGATGATCAGGCAGTAGGCAATTATCTGAAATCGCTGGGTGCGCTGGATCAATCTACCGGAAAGATTAGCAGTTTAATGATTCCATTGTACCAGGTTTATTTTAAAGGCGGTAAGGGCAACGTTTTATTCACTACCGTTAAGGATGCTAAGCCTGATTCAAAAAGGGTATCATCTGCTGATTTCTTTTATTTTAAAGTAGATTTCAAAAAGTTAATTAAACAAACATCAATACCATTGATTGCAGACAAACTGGGTACTTTTAGTCAGTTGGAGATTAAAGCAAAAAGCGCAGGGAAAGACAAAATTAAACTTGAATCGGAACTTTTATTTTTAAACAAGGATGCCAATGCCCTCATTCAACTTTTAAAAATGTTTAAAAATGGCTTCAACAGCTCTTTAAATTTTAATTTATCTGTTGATATTCCGGCACGCAAGTAAAATCACTCCCGAAATAAAAGCATAAATATACGCTGTTGTATCTGTTCTTTATTTTCTTAATCAAACGTTGGTATATTCGTAAGTTGATCACCTAAAAACATGTTAAATGCTTCATGATAATTTGATTCTTATTTTGGTTTTACTTTTAGGCGTAACCCTGTTGGTAATGGTTGGCCAGAAGATCAAAATCTCCTATCCTATTTTTTTGGTATTGGCCGGCTTACTTATTGGCTTTATTCCGGGTATTCCACATATCAAAATTGATCCCGATCTTGTTTTCCTGCTTTTTTTACCGCCTTTACTTTATGAAGCTGCCTGGTTTACCTCATGGAAAGACTTTTGGGAATTTAAGGGTGGTATATTTTTAATGGCCGTGGGTTTGGTTTTTATTACCTCGGTGGCTGTTGCTTATGCATCTGTAATATTTATACCTGGTTTTACCCTGGCGTTGGGTTTTTTATTGGGGGGCATTGTTTCGCCGCCAGATGCCGTTGCCGCAGCAGCGGTATTAAAAGGCATGAAGATTCCAAAGGTGGTAAGTACTTTACTGGAAGGAGAGAGTTTGGTAAATGATGCTTCCAGTTTGATTGTGTTTAAATTCGCATTAGCTACTATAGTTAGCGGCACATTTGTAATGCAGGATGCAGCGGTAAGCTTCGTTACTGTTGCTGGCCTTGGTATTTTAATCGGTCTTGCTGTTGGTGGCATTTTTTATGTGATCCACCGTTGGTTACCAACAACCGATAATATTGATACCGTACTGACCTTACTTACACCTTACTTTATGTACATCACTGCCGAGCATTTTGAAGCGTCTGGCGTAATGGCAGTTGTATCAGGAGGTTTGTTACTCTCCAGTCAATCACATATCATCTTAACCTCAAGTTCCAGAATAAAAACGGTTAACGTATGGTCATCATTAATATTTATGCTCAACGGTGTTGTATTTATATTAATTGGCCTGGCCCTACCGGATATTGTAAACGGCTTAGGGCCTGATTATCCGATAACCAAAGCTATCGGTTACGGATTCGGGATTAGTATACTGGCACTTTTTGTCCGCATGGTATGGTTGGTTTCAACCGCTCAGATTACACTGCTCTTTAATAAAAAAACACGAATACGTTATCGGGATATGACCTGGCATTCATATGTAGTGATCATTTACGCGGGGATGAGAGGCGTGGTATCTTTAGCCGCGGCACTTTCCATTCCGGTTATGATTTCTGATTCGGTGGCTTTCCCTTTAAGGAACCTGATTTTATTCATCACTTTTGTGGTCATTTTCATTACGTTGGTTTTGCAGGGACTTACCCTTCCCCTGGTAATCAAATGGCTTAAAATTCCGGATCCTAAGAGCAAATTAACGGAACAGGAGCAGACAAATCAGATTAAACTAAAATTGATTGATCTTTCCTTAGATAAATTAAATGCCGATTATCAGCACCAATGCACCCACAATGAGTTAATGGTTAACCTAAAAGCAGAGTTACAACACGCTTTAAAAGAAAAAAGGGATAATATCCACGCTTATAGAAGAGGCGAAATTGATAAAGAAGATTTAAAAGCTTACCGGGAAATCGTGCTTGCCTTAATTCAAATTCAGCGCGATGAGTTACATCATTTAAAACGCAACAAAAAATACGATGACGAAGTGATCAGGAAAGAAGAATGGAGGCTGGATTTAGAAGAGTTGAGTATTATCTCTTAGTGCTTGTTTTAAAAGCCGAATAAATAGAAAACGTCTGGTTGTTAAAGAACAGTAAACAAAACTGGCAAGTAACAAAAAATCCCTGCAAATGTTACATCTGCAGGGATTTTCGCTTTAAGCTTTAGTCTTTCAGCTTTGCGCCCTTATGGCCAAACACCTAAATTCATGTAAGAAACCGCAATTTTATCAATCGAATTAACGAAAGCAGCCGTTCTTAATGTTTTGGTACCCGGTTTGGTCATCAACGTTTCGCGGATTTCGTGGTACGAATGGATCATCGTATCTTCTAAACCAGAATTAACCAGTTCCATTTCAGATGCGCCTTTAACAATCATCAAACGGTGTTCAGGAAGAATGGTTTTACCGGTCAGGTTTTCTAAAGTATTGATCAGATTCGCATTTGAGTTAGCTGCATAGCGGTTCTCCATACGACCAAAAGCCACGTGAGAAAGGTTTTTCAACCATTCGAAATAAGAAACCGTAACACCGCCCGCATTGCAATACATATCAGGAATGATGATACCACCCATTTCGGTAAAAATGGCTTCAGCTTCTGGTGTAGTTGGTCCGTTAGCACCTTCTGCAATAATTTTCGCTTTAATGTTGCGGATATTAAGTTCTGTAAATTGGTTTTCTAAAGCTGCAGGAACAATGATATCGCAGTCCTGCTCTAAACCTTCCATTGAATTTTTAAAGCTGGTGGCACCTGGAAAATCTAAAATTGAACCTGTGTTTTTACGGTGTGCAAAAACCTCATCAACGTTTAATCCATCAGGATTGTAAATCGCACCTTCAAATTCACAAAGGCCAACTATGGTTGCTCCAAATTCAGACAAGAATTTAGCAGAGTGATAACCCACGTTACCTAATCCCTGAACAATTACCCTTTTATCGCCCAAACCGGCTTTAAAGCCTAACTTAGCCATATCTTCTGCAACTTCAACACACTCACGTACGGCATAAGCTACACCACGTCCGGTAGCTTCTTTACGACCACGGATACCGTGCAAAGCGATCGGCTTACCGGTAACGCAGCCCAAAGCATCGAGCTGACCAGGATTCATGGTCATATAAGTATCGGCAATCCAGCTCATTTCGCGTTCTCCAGATCCATAATCAGGAGCAGGAACATCAATGCCGGGACCAATGAAGTTTTTCTTAATTAATTCAGTTGTATAACGACGGGTAATGGTTTCGAGTTCGGCAACACTGTATTGTTTGGTGTTGATTTTAATACCGCCTTTTGCACCGCCAAATGGAACGTTAACAATAGCACATTTGTAAGTCATCAGGGCAGCCAGCGCCATAACCTCATCTTCGTTTACCATTTCACTGTAACGGATCCCCCCTTTGGTAGGGCTCATGTGGTGAGAGTGTTCTACGCGCCAGGCATCAATTACTTCAAAACCATTTCCACGGCGGATGGGGAACTGGAAACGATATACACTATTACATGTTTTAATCTGGTTCAATAAACCTTCGGGATGATTGGTAAATTGAGCCGCACTGTCAAAGTTCTTACAAACATCTGCAAAGAACTTGTTCTCGTCTGCTAGATTAGCCATTATTTATTTTTTATATTGAATAAGTTTTCGGTGCAAAATTGCCTAAAAAAAATGCACATATCCAAATGCAAAAATACTTAGTGTACAGCTAACACCACCCTATATAGCGCATGTAAAAGGCGTTATACCGATGATGCAGATCTGTTCAAAAACAACATTTAAATAGGTTTAAACAGCTATATACCCATCCTTCGACAGGAATAAAACGACTAATTTAATAGGTTTTTTCGCTGCTTAATCTGACGAAAAAAAATTATAAAAAAAATATCCACAGGTCTGTTTTTTTACGATACTGATTAATCAATAAACAAAAAAACAGCTGAAATTATCAATATCATAATTTCAGGCCAAAAAACAAGACATAAAAAAGGAGATCAACTGATATTGATCCCCTTTAAAAAATTATCCGGACTATCGCAATTACGATCCTTTATTTATCACTGATGTGGTTTTCTTTTTCGATTTTCTTTAATCTTCTATCGATGGAGAAAAGGTATGCGAGCAAACCTACCAGAATAATTACGATGCAGATAACCACCACGTAAATTTTTCCATTGCTACGAAGACTATCGGCCATTTCTACGCCATTATCTTGTGCAAATAACTGCATAGTAGCCATCATTAATATCAGGGAGAAAAATATTTTCTTCATTTTAGTTATGTTGTTGTTTGTTCTCAATAGTACGTATTCTGAAGCGGATGGTATATACCCAATAGCCAATCAGGATCCAGCCCAAACAGGCAGGGTAAAACACCATGCGCATGCGACTATCCAAATCGTAACTGTTAAAACCAGGGTTACCGCCATTGCCCGGATGTAAGGAATCTTTTAGCCGGGGTAAAACAAAAAGCAAGACCACCATCATCGGAAAGGCAAAAATATTGTAAATGGCAGAAATCTTTGCTCTTTTTTGTTCTTCGTCAATTGCATTCCGGAGAATGAGATAGGCAAAGTATAATAAAACAGAAATAGCGGCAAAATTTTGTTTGGGGTCAAAGCTCCAAAATTCTCCCCAGCAATATTTAGCCCAGATGGCGCCGGTAACCAAACCCAAAAGACCAAAAATAATTCCTGCATTTACACTCTCTACAGCCTTCATATCATCAATTTCACTTTTCGTACTCAACGATTTTATACTATAAAAGACTGAGATCGAAAAAAGTACAATCATCGAAAACCACATGGGCACATGAAAATACAGATTTCTAATCGTTTCATTTAATATTGGTAAACGCGGTACGTGAAGTAATAAACCTGCAATTGCCGTATAAATTACCAAAACCGAACCTAAAATTTTCCACCAAGTTTTATGCATATTTATATTTAATTATCGAATTTTAAATGATTGAATTAGTTAATGTTTCTTTGTTCCATCTTCCATTTCCCATCTTCCATATTAATCCCTCCAAAGGTAAGGAAATAACAGTAAAGAGGTTGCCACCACAAGTACATTTACCACCAGCAACATCGATATTTCATCGTAACTATTCTCCCATGGCAGACCATCAACCGCATTTTTAGCCAGTTTAATTAGCAGAATCAATACCGGGATAATGATCGGAAAGCTTAAAATAGCCATCAGCATCCCACCATTACCCGCTTTGCTCGCTATGGCCGAAACCATGGTAAATACAGTAGAAAAACTGATACTACCCAATAATACAGCTACATAATACAGCAATAAATCGGGCGGCGTAAAAGAATCAAAAACCAAAGTATAAAAACCTAAAGCAATAGTAGTAAGCACCAACATCAGTATTGTATTGTACACCGTTTTGGATATTAACACTGCAGCCGGACTGGCCAATACATAACTATATAACTGCTGACCTTTGGTTTCCTGTAAAAAACTTTTCGATACGCCATTAATCGAGGCAAAAAGCATAATGATCCAAAAGAGTGCGTTCCAGGTTAATTTATCGCCAAGGCTAACAAAAGAGAGGTAACATGTAAAAATGGTAGAGACCACATAAAGCAATACACCGTTAATGGTATATTTGGAGCGCCACTCTAACAATACTTCCTTGTGAATTAAATATTTAACCTCTTTGGCCAATTGCATAGCCGCAAAGATACTTTTATTGATAAATATTGCGCGCCTAAATTGTTGTATTGTTGTAATTTTGTTTGAATGAACCAGGCAATCCTCCTGCCTTTGGAAAAACAACCTATTGTTAATATTACATTATCCAATAACAGGGATGCACAGTACGCGCTATAGTAGCCCGACTCCTCCCGTCCTCTTGATATTTCGTCTTTGTCAACCAGTTTCTAAAGGCGAATCAACTTGTTGCTAACTATGGACCTTAAAGGTCGCTACCTGAAATATTATGATTAATGCGGCGCAAATAATTCAGAATAGCATAATGAACGAAATGAATAAAATATCCGTTTGCCAAAATCCATTGCGGATGTAGCAACGTATATAGGCCAGTTCTTGTAAATCTCACCATTTATGCTCAATGCATTGAAAAATCAATGATTTGTCATGCCAAAAGATCTACTGACGATTATCCTTATTATCAATAAAAAATAAAATGAACAAAATCAAAACAATTGTACTTTCTACTGTTGCTCTCCTTTCCGTTTTTACAGTCGAAGCACAGACTTTTAAAGAGCCGGTGGGTTACAAACTTAAGAATGGCATGAACATTATTATTTCAGAAAATAATAAATCGCCGAAGGCTTATTCCAGTTTCACCTTGGATATCAAAGCATTTGACACTAAAAAAGATGGTATAGTTGAGCTATTAAATGCCGTGCTAAATGAAAATGCAAGTAAAAGTCCGAACATCAGTTTTAAAGACAACAGTGGTAAGCTGGCTACGTTAAATACTGACCTGGAGAAAGACCTGATACAGATGGCTACCTTGATCCAAAACGCTACCATTGATCAAAAAACTTTTAATATCGCTAAAGCTAAATTAATGACCAGTATTAAGGCACAGGATTATGATTATGATCAAACGGTAAATGAAAATTCGATCAACGCCTTAACACTGGCCGATGTTAAAAACTTTTATAAACAGATCTCTCCTGAAAAAACATTTCTGACTATTGCAGGCGATATTGATTTAGATACAGCTAAATCTTCAGCAAAAAAAGCTTTTGGCAATTGGAGCCGGACACACGACCTAACATCAGCTGTTACAAAGTAATATCGAAATTGAGTAAAGGCCATTTTGATTCGTTTCAAAGGGCCTTTTTGTATGTCCAAATGCTACTTTTTTGAAAATAAAAAGCTTTATTTTTTGATGGTTTAATTAATAACTTGCGCATATAATGTAAATTGTATCCTTCGTTAATCAGAACATAAAATGATGAGAATTAGCCTAAGCAATTCTGCTGTCCATTTGCTTGGGAGTGATGCCATTAATGATAAAACCAAGTTGTAAATCTGAACAGTACGCAATGTATCGTCAACCAAAAAGGAAAACCGCTGCACAATCAATACTTACATTTTTTTTTGGCGATATTCCTTGGGGTCGGTTCATTACATGCACAGGAAAGTAAAGCAGATATTTCCAGTTTTAGTAAAATTATTGATAACAGTATCGCATTCAATAAACTTAAAGACTCAACAGCGGTTTATAGTTTTACCATAGCAGTGGCGCTAAACAAAATAGCTGGCAAAATTAATTCGGATGTAAATATCAATAATCCTCTTATCGATGCTGTATTTCTTGACAAAACGAAGATCGCTAAACTGGATGATTCGGAGATAGTTTCTAAAGGTTATAAGGGTGTGCAGGTGAAAGTAGTTATTATCGTTTTATCATCAGATTATAACTCAACAATGATCGATGTTTACAACATCCCCAAAATAATTGGCAACATAACTACAGATCCAGAAGGGTATTTAAATCTGGACACAATTGTTATTCAATACGACAAAAAAGAATATAATTGATATTACTGATCTACAATACATAGCATATCTCAGATGAAAAATCATCACTTTGTATAAGTTAACGCCCTTTGATTCATTTTCAAAGGGCTTTTTACGCCGAATTGTTACATGCCTTTAATTTTTAGCCATTCACATTCCGGCAATCATTTAATATCTTCGTTATAAATAAAGTCATCAGTTTCCAAAAAAGCCTCCTCAAATGAAAAAAGCCTATACCCTACTTACTTTTATTGCCATTAGTTTATCGCTACAGGCCCAGGTTGTGGTTAACCGAAATCAGGATATAGATAAAATGGTTAAGGCTGTAAATCCCGATTCGCTAAAATCTTATATCAGTAAAATGGTTTCTTTCGGAACCAGAAATACGCTTAGCGACATTAAAAGTAAAACAAAAGGAATTGGAGCCGCAAGAAATTGGGTGCTGAGTAAATTTAACCAGTTGGCGAAGCAAAGTGATGGCAGGCTTACTGCGTACCTGGATACCATTACCCTAAAACCTGACGGTAAAAGAGTAGATCAGCCTACATTTTTAGGTAATGCCGTAGCCATATTAAAAGGCACGGATACCAACGATAAACGGGTTTATGTAGTAAGCGGACACCTGGATAGCCGTGTTACGGATGTGATGAACAGAACCAGCGATGCGCCGGGCGCTAACGATGACGGCAGCGGAGTAGCAGGCGTAATAGAGGCTGCACGAATTATGAGTCAGTATAAATTTCCGGCAACCATCATATTTGTAGCCGTAAGCGGCGAAGAACAATCTCTACTGGGTTCTGGTTTTATGGCAGCGAAAGCTAAAAAAGAAAACTGGAATGTAGATGCTATGCTGAACAATGATATGATTGGCAGTAACAATAGTAGCGAAACACAAATTATTGATAATACCAGGCTGCGTGTTTTTAGTGAGGGTTTACCCAGTTTCGATCTTGATAAAAATGCCAAAAGTATCCGCCAGTTTGGTTTAGAGAACGATGGTAAAAGCCGTCAGTTGGCACGTTATGTTAAAGAAATAGGCGAGCGTTATGTAGATCAGTTAGAAGTTAAATTAATTTACAGAAACGACCGGTTTCTACGTGGTGGAGACCATACCCCATTCGTAGAAAATGGTTTTACAGCCGTACGCATCACCGAAATGAACGAGAACTTCGATCACCAGCATCAAGACCTGAGAACAGAAAATGGTGTGCGGTATGGCGATCTGCAGGAATTTATGGATTTTGAATATCTACGCAAAAACACAGGTGTAAATATTGCTGTTTTAGCCAATCTGGCCAAAGCCCCTTCAAGCCCAACCGAAGTAAAGGTTGACGTTAAAAACCTGAGCAACTCGACTTTTTTATACTGGAAAGCCCCCCTTAATGGTACGGTAAAAGGCTATTATGTATTAATGCGCGAAACCAGCAGCGCTGTCTGGGAAAAGAAATTTTTCACTTCCGCTACTGAATTAAGATTGCCCTACAGTAAAGACAATTATTTATTCGCCGTTCAGAGTGTTGGAAATGATGTTAATGAGAGTTTACCCGTAGTACCCGGTATAGGCAGATAATGAAAATATTTTGGTTTTATCCGTATTTAAGCTCAAATTTATCGCATGAAATTCAAACCGCTGGCTTTTATTATTAATATTGCCATCACACTGGGTGTTGGCGCCTTGGGCGGATGGGCTACTGCTCAATCGGTCAAAACCTGGTACCCAACATTAAATAAACCATCGTTTAATCCGCCAGATTGGCTTTTTGCACCGGTTTGGACCAGCCTTTATATCTTAATAGGTATTGCGGCCTACCTCGTCTGGGTAAGACGCGATAAAATTGTTCATTTTCCACGTACAGTTGCCATTTACCTGATCCAGCTGATTTTAAATCTCGCCTGGTCGTTCATTTTCTTTTATCTGCATGAAATAGGTTTTGCGCTGGCAGAAATCATTTTACTGTTACTGGTGATCGTTATTAATGCCATCACTTTTTATAAAATCAATAAATGGGCCGGAATACTTTTTATCCCATACATTGTGTGGGTAAGTTTTGCTACATTTTTAACTTATAACATTTTCATATTGAACTGATTTTAAAAGAAAAACACTTATTTTTAGGGGTGGTAACTTTTAAAAGATATTTGCTGATCCTGTTCGTTCTGTGTTGTAGCCAATTGCAGGCGCAAAAGGTAGGCCTCGTATTTAGTGGCGGTGGTGCTAAAGGATTGTCGCACATTGGTACGCTAAAGGCCCTTGAAGAAAACCACATTCCAATCGATTACATTACCGGCACCTCTATGGGTGGGATCGTTGGCGCCATGTATGCGGCTGGCTATAGTCCAAAACAGATTGAGGAAATAGCCCTGAGTAACGACTTTCAGAACTGGGTAAACGGACGGTACACAAGTGATTATACGTATTATTTCCAGAAAAATGCACCCAATGCCTCCATGCTTACCGCAAAAGTGGCTATTGATACGGGTTTTCATTTTAGCTTCCGTTCCAATCTGATTAATGATATTCCCCTAAATTTTGCTTTTCTGGAGCTTTTTTCACAGGCCTCAGCCGTTTCCAAAGACAATTTCGATAACCTGTTTGTTCCCTATCGCTGTATGGTTGCCGATGTGCTTTCGCAAAAAAGCATCACGGTAAGTAAAGGAAGTTTGGCTGAAGCCGTAAGGGCCACCATGACAGTACCCATTATCTACAGGCCAATTAAATTAGACGGCAAGTATGTTTTTGACGGTGGCCTTTACAATAATTTCCCGGCAGACGTAATGGAAAGAGATTTTAAGCCCGATTATATGATTGGGGCCAATGTTTCTTCCAAAACCTATAACGAATATCCGAAAAACATCGACGATCGTTTAATGAACCGCTTTCTGGTATACATGTTCTTATCTAAATCAGACTCTACCATGATCGGTAAAAACGGTGTATATATCCAGCCAGATTTAGCCACTTACAGCGTAACCAACTTCGCTCCGGTAGCAGAGCTGATCAAAAAAGGATATGATGCCACCATGGCTGATATGCCAAGGATTAAAGCTTTGATCAGCAGAAGGGTGAGCGATGAAGAACTGACGCAGAAAAGGGAAAAATTCAATTCGAAAAAACCAGATCTCAGATTCAGTAGTATCATCGTAACCGGCGTAAACAACCAGCAAAAAAGATATGTAGAAAGGCTTTTCAAAAGCGATAAAACTACTTTTAACCTGCAAGATGTTAAACGTGGGTATTACAAACTTGTTGCCGACCAAACTTTTGAAACGGTATATCCCAAAATTTCTTATCAGGCTGCAACAGACAGCTATACTTTTGAAGTAGTGGCACAGCCCAAAAAGAGTTTTAAGCTCGAGTTGGGTGGCAATATTTCAACCAGGCCCATCAGTAATGTTTTTTTAGGTGCGCAATACAATTACCTCAACCGCAAATCCTACACTTTCGGAACCAGTTTTTACTCCGGTCGTTTTTACGAATCGGTACAGGTAAATGGCCGGGTAGATTATCCTACCAGGCTCCCCCTGTTTCTTGCTGCAGAGCTAACCTATAATCACTGGAATTTTTATAATACCAGTCAGATTTTTATTGAAAACCCACGCCCCATTTATATCGAACAGTCAGACCGGAAGATCGATCTGATGATGGGAATGCCATTAAATTACAATACCAAAATTGTGCTCCATGCTAACTTTATCAACAATAATGACCGGTACAGTCCAAATAATACCTTTGCAGTAGGCGATTTCTTAGATCAAACTATATTTAATGGCTTCAGGGGCTCATTAAACCTGGAAAAGAATTCGCTGAACAGAAAACAATACGCCACCAATGGCCAAAGCTTTTCGTTAAGTTTTAATTACACGACCGGTCGCGAAAATTATAATCCCGGTAACATTTTCCGGAATACCCCTGGTTTTGTGAAAATCCCGGGCAGTAGCCAGCTACGCCATTGGGCCAGTATTAAGCTTACGCAGGAGAACTATTTTTTACACCTCAACAAATATACGCTGGGTTACATTGTTGAAGGTGTAATTTCGAATCAGCCCTTATTTAGCAACTATTACGCAACGCTTTTAACCGCTCCGGCCTTTTACCCGCTGCAAGATAGCCGCTCGCTGTTCCTGGATAAATTTAGGGCGACCACCTATGCCGCTGGCGGAATAAAAAACATTTATAACGTTAAAAAAAACCTTGATGTTAGATTAGAGGGTTATTTATTTTTACCGCATAAAGAATTTGAGCTGAATAATTTCCAGGACATCAGTTATGCAAAGGCCATTACGAAATTACGTTATGCAGGTACCGCTGGTCTGGTTTATCACTCACCTCTTGGCCCGGTTAGCCTAAGTTATAATTTATATAATGATGCTATTAAAAGAAATGGCGTATTATTGCATATCGGTTATTTAATTTACAATAAACGTTCTATCGAATGAAACGAATCGTACTCTTGTTTTTGCTGTGTATAAACGGCCTTTTCGGCTTTGCACAAAACGCATCAATCAATAATTTTCTGGTAAAAGAGAATTTGCTAAAAAACAGTAAACTGGCCATCATAGCAGCCGATTCTTTGAACAACCCCAACGAGAATATTAACGGAACCTATACCTTTAGTGTAAGTGGCTTTACCCAGGTATTAAAATTTAATGATGGCATAGCGGTGCTGCCTTTACCGATCGATAAATCTACTTTTGTTTATATCAAACACCAAAACGACGCCGGTACACATAGCAAGCTCGTGTATGTTTATAAAAAAGATACCGATCTAAGTCCTTACACCATCAATAGTTTATGGTTATTCATCATCCCTATCGCATTGATTATTATCGCTTTCGCCTTCCGTAAACTTATCATATTTGTGGTAATCGTACTCCTGGTATTTGTATATTTCAACCATAGTAACGGATTAAATCTTTCTACTTTTTTCGAAAGTATTTTTGACGGCTTGAAGAATCTGGTCTGATGATCTGTGGTTCCTGATGTTTCCATCTGGCACAAAAAACAGTCATAACCATCACAAGCTCAAAAAGAGATTACCTTTCGGTAAAATCTATTGATCAGTGATCATAAAGACCACGGCATTGGACTTTAGTTTTTTATTTGTGATGTCAGTTGTTACCAACTGACAAAAAAACAGTTACAATCATCACAAACTCATGCTCATGCTCCTTTCAACGAGTCTGAAAATAGCAAATCGCTTTTAACGATTAACATTATTGTTTATCACAAAAGTTTCTATTTTTTTAGAAAAGCAGTACCTGTGGTGCTTCGGTTCCGCTAGTCCCGCCCTTTGCTTAACCCCGGTAAATCTTGGATAAATTAAATTCCGCTTAAACCGGGGTAACGCTGCCGGTCGGGTTTAGTTAACACGGGTCAGTTAACGAAATAAAAAAAGGGTTGTGCAGACACGGACCATAGCATGAGAATCAAATTATTGATATAAAAATTTCTCCGTCCTAATCCGTGTTTCCGCGGCAAAAATCATTTGTGGCGTCAGATTGTTACCAACTGACACAAAAGCAATATTCGTGATGTCTGATGTTACCATCTGACACAAAAGCAATAATTAGCTAGTAAAAAGATTGGGCATTCAATTAGGTTGTAAATAATCAAGGTCAGTTTTTTCAAAATAAGATGGCTCGTGAAGACAAGAACCATGGTGGTAATAAAAACACTGAACTCATGCTCACGCTCGTTTCCAACGAGTGTGAAAATAGCAAATCGCTTTTAACGATTAACTTCATTGCTTATTACAAAAGGTCTAATACAATCTCCATCTTTTATAGAACAGCAATACCTGTGACACTTCGTTTTCGCTAGCCCCGCCCTTTGCTTAACCCCGATAAATGTTCTATAATTAAATTCCAATAAAATCGGGGTAACGCTGTCGGTCTGGTTTATTAAACTTGAGTTTGTTATGCTATCGAATTTCTCCGTGCCAATCCGTGTTTCCGTGGCTAAAAACTTAAGTAATCTGTGAGGACACAGACTATGGAATTGGTTATTTAAGCGCTAATAAACATTTATAAAAACATTCACTATTTGCTAAAATTTTTAGTAAATTTGTTTCTATGGAAAATCTATTTTTAGTGTGTTTAATTCCGCCAGTCTCTATTGCAGACGACATAAATGAGATCAGAACCTACATTGCAGATAAATTTAATGTGCGTGAATCATTAAAGCGTCCGGCACACATTACTTTATATCCTCCGGTAAAACTTTCAGGATATGATGCAGACGAGCGTTTTTTCAAAGCGCTAACAGATGCCTCCTTTAACCAGCGATTTACACAGGTGCTCCAAAATTTTAACTCCTTCCCCGAACATACCTTTTATTTAGATGTTGAACAAAATGAAGGATTGATGTTGCTGGAAAAACAGATAACCAAAGCCTTACAACCTTTAAAACTGATCGGAAAAAAAGAAAAATTCAATCCACATTTAACTTTGGCCTTCAGGGATATAAAACCCGTTTTCAAACAGATCTGCGCGGAATTTAAAGACCGTAAATTTAAACGCGAATTTGAGGTTTCATCTTTTTCTGTTTATAAGCACGTGGATAAACGATGGCAACCCTTTAAAGAATTGCCTTTTAAAGATCCCGATACAAAACCCAAAACTTTAACGCTATTTGATTAATTAAAACGGCATTCCGATACCAAAATTGTATTGTATAAAACGATAGGTATCAGGCCCATGCGTGGCGTTATAAGTATTTTTAAAATCCCTTGCTCCGGATAAAAACTTGCCGATGACCCATTGATCAGAACCTGCGAACTGGGGATCTTTGAGTTTTAATCCTACATCAAACCTGAAAACAAAATATTGCACATCATATCTCAGCCCTACACCTGTACCAACGGCTAACTGTTGCGCCAATTTACTCAATCTAAATATGGTTTGCTCGTCAAGTGAAGGGTTGGCAACAAGAATTGACTCGCCCTTCCTCAGGTTCCATACATTACCGATATCAACAAATGCAGCACCTTTTAAAGTCGCACCTAGAAACTTCTTCGCAACGGTAAAACGGTATTCAAAATTGGTTTCAATCCGCATGGTTCCGAGTTGGTCGAGCCCAAAAAATGCCCTCCTTAGCGTATCACTCCGTAAAAGACCTCTATCATAGTTACCGGGCCCGATGGTTCTCGCCTGCCAGGCTCTTATGCCGCTTGATCCACCAGCAAAAAACTGCTTTTCAAAAGGTATACCGGTTAATACTGAATTTCCATAAGCATAAGCTACACCTGCATTTAAACGCGCAATAAACTGCCGATCACCGCCTAAATGTTTATACCACCTCAAATCAACTTCAGGGCGCATGTATTGGTTAAATGGCAGGCCCAGTATTCTTGCTGGATTGTTGTTTGCAGGATCACCTTTTTTCCCGATCAATCCGGATATTCCCTGCAACATATTTCCTGCGATGTCCATTCCGGCCCGTAAATAAACAAAAGACCGGTATTCATTTAATTTATTTGCATTTAGGGTATAGGTATATTTCATGCCCAGTGTTAAATCTTTACGACCTAACAATGTGGAATAATAAAGGTTGTTCAATACGGTTTGCTGATCAACATTAGGGTCTAAATAGCCAAAACGGTATTCAAAATTTAAGGGCGTAAATGAATGTAATTTAGATTTGGTTTCAAACCAATCGTAAGTGACGGAGTTGATAAAAATCCTTCTAACCGATACATCTTTCTGTAACGCATAAATATAACTGCTCGAAAAAGTAGTGTGCGGCATGCCGTTCCCTCCTAAAACCGGATTATAGAAAGGAATAAGCAATCTTGGAACGGTAATACTCGAACTGATGGAAAAATCACGCTGATAAATATCGCTAAAGGGTTTGGCACCGTTGCCAATCCTTGATTGCAAACCACCTTTTACCTGAAGTTCAAATCTTTCGGCCCCTCTGAAAATATTGTTATTGGTATACGTATTTCCGATGGTAAAACCTACCGTACCGCCATTAAAAGGCACCTCCCCTTCCACGCGGTTACTCATCACCTTTTGTGGAATAAGCTGGATTACCGTATTTATTTTGTTTGAAGTACTATCCCTCCTGTAATAATCGATTTTTACATTTTTAAAAATATTGAGTTCATATAACCGATCGTAAGTAAGGTTTTCATTTCTTATATCATAAAGATCGCCCTGTTTCAGAAAATCATACCTTACAATGGGGTTTCTGCGGTAGCGCTTGGAAAAATCGGTAAAAATGATACCGTTAATGGTATCTTTATTGAGCTTGTAACGCACAGAATCCGGGAAGCCATCCGGGTTAGGCGCAATAATCATGTGGGTATATCCAATATTGAACTGCTTATGTTCGCCGTTGTTAGGGTTGGTTACATTCAGGTTCAGGTCAATTTTATTGGTTTTTGACGTAGGTTCGGCACCATAAACATCGAAATTAACATAGGGTCTTAAGAAATAGAAATAACCGTTTTCTTTCATGATGCGGTAAATCTGTTCCCTTTCGTACGTTAAAGAATCTTCATCGTACTGCATTCCGGTGTGCAGATGGCTTATTTTCGCTTTATTCGATTCGTAAAGGTTTTTAATGTTCGCATTGGATATCGAATCGGAAATTTTATCTAAAAAATAAGCAGGTCCTGGTTTTGCCGTGAACACAATTTCGGCTTTTTTATCTGCAACCTTTATCGCCGCCTTTACATCGGCCCGGCGATAGCCCTTGCTTTTTAAAAACTTCTGTATCTGTGTTCTCGAAATCTCGACCAGCGTACTATCCAGAATGGCGGGTGGCGTACCAAAGGGTTTGATATCGCTCGTTTTATACCGGCCATCTTTAGTATTAAACAGGTTGTATAATGGTACCTGGATACTTAGCTTAGAAGCAGGTCTGATATCTTTCTGCACATAATTGTAAGCCTGTTCTTCAAATTTAGCATCCACACTATCGATAGTTACCTTTTTCACTATCGACTGATAGTCTGCAATGTACTTAGTTGATGAGCAGGCCTGAATTAAAACAATAATAAATAGTAATATTGCAGTGCTTTTCAGTTTAATATATATTGAGTTTTGGTATGCTTTCAAAATCACAGATTAGTTTTATAAAATCGTTACATCAAAAAAAATATCGTAAAGAACATGGTTTGTTTATTGTTGAAGGTATAAAATCCTTACAGGAATTTTTCCAGTCAAGCTACCAGATCCACACTATATTTTATAACAGCGAGCAATATCATTTGTTACCCAAATTGCCTGCAAATATAAACTTATTTGAAGTAAAGAACGCCGAATTAGAGAAGATTAGTACGCTGCAAACCCCACAGGGCTTTTTGGCGCTTGTTCACATCCCCAAAAACAGCAAACTGGAACTGAATGCAATAAAAAATCAGTTTACGTTGGTGCTGGATGGCGTTCAGGATCCAGGCAATATGGGCACCATTATCCGTACGGCAGATTGGTTTGGTTTTAAAAACATCATCTGTTCTGCAGACTGTGTCGAAATATACAATCCAAAAACGGTACAGGCCACCATGGGCTCCCTGGCGCGGATCACTATCCATGAAGCAGATTTACCGGCATTGCTGGATAAAAATACCATTCCTGTATTTGGCGCATTATTAGATGGCGAATCGATTTACAAAACGCAATGGGGAACGGAAGGACTGGTGATTTTAGGTAATGAAGGAAAGGGCATATCGGCAGAGGTGATCAAAAAAATAAATAAGCCGGTCACTATTCCAAGAGTTGGAGCAGCAGAATCATTAAACGTAGCCGTAAGTGCAGCAATCTTTTGTGCTGAATTAGTGCGAGTTCGCAATTAAATTAGATAATTATTGAAATAATGTTTGCGCGCTAACTAATAATTGCTATTTTTGCAGCCTTGAATTTAAGGTCGAGTGGCCGAGTGGCTAGGCAGAGGTCTGCAAAACCTTCTACAGCGGTTCGAATCCGCTCTCGACCTCCATTTGTACAAATAAAATAATTAAAAGGTTATTACCATGGCAGTTACCAGATTAAAAAGAAAAGACAGAAGAAATAAAAATACAGCTCACCAAGAGGTAGCATTTTTAAAAAGAGCAACTAACATTGAGTTAGGAAGCCGCTCTGCACAACCTAAAAACGATCAATTAGCTAAAAACAATGCTGTTTTAGCTGCTTTGGCAAAATAGTTTTTAGAAATTCTTCTAAAAAATTTAAAGCATCCTTCTGATCAAAGGATGCTTTTTTATATCTTATATTTTATTTTTAAAACAAATTATTTAAACATGAAAACTAAAAAACGCTTATCAATTTTAGTTATTATCCTATTTAAAGCACTCGTCGTAAATGCTCAATTTTCTAAAGATAATGTAGAAACTAACCTAAACGCATTCGCAACGGTTAACGGCCAATGGTTTGCAGCTAATCCGGCAAATAATACATTTGGAGTTTCGTACTACCATGGATTAAATTTTGGCTATGACGCAAATAACTATGTAAGTATTACAAACCCTATTGCAACGAACGAACTTTATTTTGGAAGATGGTCTTATTCGTGGAAAAGCTGGAACAGGATTTGGCATTCTGGAAATCTAAACAATACTGACGCGGATTTCAATGCAAAAGCATTAAATTGCTTGAAGGCAACAATAAATACGCCAAGCAGTGCAGATCAGATTAATGCATTAAATATTGACGTGCAATCTTTTGGAACATCTCAAAATGCTGCAAGGAGTTCCTTCTTTAAAATCAGGGATATTGGAGCTGGTAATAGTACTCAATTTATCGTACGTGGAGATGGAAATGTAGGTATAGGTATTGATAATCCTACCGTTAGGCTAGATGTAAGCGGAACAATCAGGGCAAAAGAAGTAAAAGTCTGTATCAGTCAAGGCTGCGATTTTGTTTTTAACAAAAATTACAAATTAATGCAACTTGATGAACTTGAAAAGTTTGTTACTACCAAACAACATCTTCCTGAAATTGCCTCAGAAAAAGATATGATTGATAATGGATTGGAAATGAAAGAATTTCAAATGAAACTATTGCAAAAAACGGAAGAAATGACGCTTTATATCATTAACCTTAATAAAAAAATCACGGAACAAAACCAGAAGATAAAATCTCTTGAAAGAAGGTTAAAGTTCAGAAAATAATAGTCATTAATCTCCTAGCATCCTTCTGATCAAATGATGCTTTTTTTGTTTATGGCTAAAGGCCTTCGACAGGCTATCAGTCACAGCATCTACTAGCCCGGTCGTCATTCCCGCGTAGGCTTATCGTGTGGACACGTCTTTTAAGAATAGTTTAGGCAGTTTGCTAGGCAACTTTAATAAAGCACAGATTTTGACTAAGGACGCTGTCAATCCCAAGAGCCAGGGGAAATCAAAAAAACAGTTGTAGTCCCAGGTAAATTGGCACTAACAAACCTGAAACGCAGTGGTTTTGTGTTCATAACGATGATTTAATTTTTATAAAAAAAAATTGAACACAAAACGAAGTGCCGCTGTTTTTTTGATGCGTATGGGATCGTGCAAAAGGCTGACTGCTGGATTGACATAACGCTTTGGGTACTTTGGAGCTCCAAAGTACCATGCCACCGCGGCATAGAGCGGCAGAAAAGATTATGATTAATTGTGTCCACACGGTAGGCGCAGGCCGAAACCACGAAGTGCTCAGCGAAGCTAATCTTAAAGCGCTTACATTAAGATTATTCATAAGTATTTTTTTATTCAATGGCATTCATGAGCACTTCGTGATTCCCAATCAAGTTGGGAATGACGTTTTCTTAGCGATATCACTTAATAAAAAATTATCTATCAATCATAACTTTTGTAACCGTAAATTACCAAGCAGAATAACAAACTGCGTAATTAGGACATCATACTAGCGTACACTACAAAATGAATCATTGAAAGCTTTCTTTAGATTGATCGTCATTATAAGGAGAAACGACGAAGCAATCTTATACCGGAAAATATTACTTTAAAGATTGCTTCGTCGGCTGAAAAAGCCTTCTCGCAATGACGATCCTGCGAGGAGAGACAAAGCCGAATTACAACTAAACCAGCGCTTTACAGATACTTTTAATCAATCCTGGCCCTTCGTAAATAAAGCCAGTATATAACTGAATCAGACTGGCGCCCGCATCCAGTTTCTCTTGTGCATCTTTTGCCGAATGTATACCGCCTACCCCAATAATCGGGAAAGCTTTATTTGATTTTTCTGAAAGAAAGCGGATCACCTCAGTAGAGCGTTCTTTAACTGGTTTCCCACTCAATCCGCCTGTTTCGGCTTTTAAATGCTGCTCCGTAGCCAGGTTCTCTCTGCTGATGGTGGTATTGGTGGCAATAATACCTGCTATTTTAGTCTCTGCAACGATCTCGATGATATCATCTAATTGCGCATCCGTTAAATCAGGTGCAATTTTCAATAAAATCGGACGAGAAATATCATTTTTTCGGTTGCGCTCCTGTAAGGTATTCAGAATTTTCTTAAGAGGCTCTTTTTCCTGTAGTTCGCGTAAGCCTGGCGTATTAGGCGAACTTACATTCACCACAAAATAATCTACCACATCAAACAGACGGTCGAAACATTTAATGTAATCGCTTACCGCATCTTCATTTGGAGTTGCCTTATTTTTACCGATATTTCCACCCACAACAATATCAGGGTGTTTATCTTTTAGCAGACGCAAACGTTCTGCCATTACATCAACCCCCTTATTGTTAAAGCCCATCCGGTTAATTAAGGCTTCATCATTAGGCAGGCGGAACATCCGGGGTTTATCGTTTCCAGGCTGTGGCATTGGTGTTACCGTACCTACTTCGATAAATCCAAAGCCCAGATTACTAAGTGGCTCTACGTATTCGCCATTTTTATCAAATCCGGCAGCCAAACCAACAGGATTTCTAAATTTTATGCCAAAAACTTCCCGTTCCAGACCTTTGATATGTACATCAAAACTGCTACGGATAATGGTTTTGCCCAGCGGAAAATTATCATTAAACCATTTTAACCGTTTGACTACAAAATAATGTACGTTTTCAGGGTCAAATTTGAAGAATATTGGTTTAATAAGGCGATACATGCCACGAAGATAAGAACTTATAGGTAAATATGGAAAAAAGGTTAATTGGTTCAATAGCCATTCGTTCATTAGTCCCGGCAATAGTTCATAGTTGATGGTTTGATAGCCAATAGCTATAACCCAGCGCGTTATTGACTATAACATAAATACGAGCACTTATCAATAACATTGGGCAATCAACCATGAACGATCAAACCATTAACCAGTTAACCATCATTCCTAGCGAACTTGTGCATCAACCAATGACCAATGAACTAATGACTAATGAACTACCTAGTATGCTGCCGTAAACTGCTCCTGGTGGTGCGCGTTATTTTCCAGCTCATCAGCAATTACAATCGCCAAATCTTCTACGGATAAAATTGAACGGCCTTCTTCATTAAAAACCGGACTGGTTTTACCTAAACGATATTTCCCGGTACGGCCAGTAGTAATGCCTGGATGCATCTCAATTGCCGGACTAAAAAATAACCAATCCAGTTCTTTCTCCTGTTTCAGCGTGTTAAAATAATCCCTTACTGCGGTTGCGCCTGGCTTGATTTCGGCAGGAAAATCCGGTCCGTCTACAATCTGGTGACCATCGATCTGCAAGGTACCTGCCCCACCTATAAAAATATAACGTTTAACACCTGATAATTTAACTGCCGCCTGAATGGCATTAGCACCTGCTAAAGTATCGTTGTATAAATTTGGGTTGGTCCAGCCCGCGTTAAAAGCACTTACTACGGCATCTGCACCAGCTAAAACTGCTGCTAACTTTTCAGTATCCAAAACATCGACTGCGGTCTTACTTACTTTTTCATTGTTACTTTCAATTTTTGCGGTATCGCGGGCAATGGCAATCACTTCATTTCCACGACTTACCAGTTCGTTTAAAATCGCTTTGCCTACAAATCCGGAGGCGCCTATTAATGCTACTTTCATGTTATTTAATTTTTAGTTTATGTATTATTACAAATTGTAATGTTTTTTATTACAGTTATATGCAAAAAAAATTATTCAAACCTGGCCGCAAAATCTGCCAATGTCTGTTTTGATAAATTTGCGATCAGCGCATGCTCTGCAGCGCTGTACAGCGTATCTAAATGTTGGTTAATCTGCCTGCCGACCGGACATTTAGGATTCGGTTCATTTTTATGCTGCCCCAACAACATATTGCCACTTCTAACCGACTGATAAACTTCGCCCAGATTAATATCTTTGGCATTTTTAGCCAGAAATGAGCCTCCCCCCTTACCTTCTTTACTCTCCACAAAACCATGTTTACGCAGATTCATAATTTCTTTACGTACTAAAACAGGGTTGACATTGATGCTACCTGCCAGGTATGCCGAACTCACCACATTGCCTTTCGCCTCATTTAATAAGGTTAAAATGTGTAAGGCAATCGGAAACCTGCTTGTGCTCATCTGTAATTATTTTTATTACAGTACAAAGGTAAGAAGGTTTTATAGAAATCAAAATTTATTTTTCAATTCCACAACAAATGCCTCTTCACTTCCCTACCGCTGACTGATTTTAAAATCTCCGTCATTTCGGCTGTAGCGCAGTCCCGAACGTTCGGGAGAGAAATCTTTGAACTATGTAAAAAGATTTCTCCACTGCGTTCGAAACGACGACTTTTCGCGGCTTATCATTTCGCTAGGATTCTTCTGTCACTGATATTGATCAGAATAACAGTTTTCCCTATTTGACTTTCTACCTGAAAAAAGCCTTTAAAATTCGTACTTTTGCAGCCGAAATGATTTCAATAAATAATTTAACTTTCCTGATTGGCTCAAGGGCCTTATACGATGACGCAAACTGGCACATCAAACCTGGCGACAGAGCTGGTTTAATTGGTGCCAATGGAACAGGAAAATCAACACTTTTAAAAATAATTGTAGGCGAGTACGCACCAAGTTCAGGTACGGTTTCCATGTCTAAAGACCTGAAAATTGGCTACTTAAACCAGGATTTACTTTCTTACGAATCGCACCATAGCATTTTGCACGTGGCCATGGAAGCTTTTGAGCGCCAAAACCAATTGCATGATGAAATTGAAGAACTGCTTAAAAAAATCGAAACGGATTATAGCGAAGAGGTTTTATTTAAATTAAGTGATAAACAGCAGGAGTTTGAAGCTTTAGATGGTTATAACATCGAATATAGGGCAAACGAAATTTTAGCTGGTCTAGGTTTCAGTACAGCAGACCAGTTACGTCCGCTAAATACCTTTTCAGGAGGTTGGCGGATGCGGGTAATGCTGGCCAAAATATTACTGCAAACGCCTGATATCTTATTACTGGATGAGCCCACCAACCACATGGATTTACCTTCCATTAAATGGCTTGAAAACTATTTAATGAGTTTTGAAGGTGCCATTGTAATTGTATCACACGACAGGTATTTCTTAGATAAAATTGTAAACCGTACGGTCGAATCGCGTAAAGGTAAGTTAACCGTTTACGCAGGCAACTACAGCTTCTATGTTGAAGAAAAAGCTTTGCGTGGCGAAATCCAAAAAGGAGAATTTAAGAATCAACAGGCCAAAATTAAACAGGAAGAACGTTTAATTGAGCGTTTTAAAGCAAAAGCGAGCAAGGCTAAAATGGCCCAATCACGCATGAAAGCTTTAGACAGGATGGAGCGTATTGATGATGTGGATGATGACAACCCAACTGTAAATTTTGCTTTCAAATTCTCCAAACCATCGGGCAGACATGTGGTAAGGATAGAGCATGCCCATAAAAGTTATCCAAATGTGCATATTTTAGATGATGCAGAAGGAGTAATCGAAAAAGGTGATAAAATTGCCCTGATCGGTGCAAACGGAAAAGGTAAATCTACTTTATTGAGAATGATTGCCGAAACCGAAAAATTTGAAGGTCTCTGCGAAACCGGTCATAATGTAACCACCACTTTCTTCGCACAGCACCAGCTGGAGTCGCTGCATTTGGAGAACTCTATTTTGGAAGAGTTACAGGCATTTGCACCAAAACATACCGATACCGAATTGCGCAGTATTTTAGGATGTTTCTTATTTACAGGTGATGATGTTTTCAAAAAGATCAAAGTGCTTTCCGGAGGAGAAAAATCACGTGTGGCCCTGGCTAAATCTTTAACTACAGATTCAAATTTCCTGATTCTGGATGAGCCAACCAACCACCTGGATATCCAATCGGTAAATATCCTGATCCAGGCCTTACAACAATTTGAAGGTACTTTCATTACCGTATCCCACGATCGGTATTTCTTAGATAATGTAGCCAATAAAATCTGGTTTATCGAAAACGGAAAAATTAAACAATATCCGGGTACTTATGCCGAATACGAAGAATGGAACAGCAAAAGGGTAATTCCGGCAGCTAAACCTATTCCGGTTAAAATGCCTGAAAAACAAAAAGAACAGCCAAAACCAATTACACCCAACACGGCCAACCAGTTAAAAAAACTGAATGACGAACTGCAAAAAACAGAAAAACTGATTACCGAACTGGAGCAAAACGTAAAAAGCATTGAAGCAGAACTGGCGAATGAAAATGTTTATGGCAATGCAGAAAAACTGGCTGAAGCCAACAAACGTTATCTGGCCACTAAACAAGATTTAGATAACAGCCAAAATAAATGGGAAACATTGGCTGCTGAGATTATGGAGCTGGAAGGTTAGTTTTAAACACAGATTTATTTAGATATACGCCGTTCTGATATAAAATCGGGACGGCTTTCTTTTTGATTTTTTGCCACGGAAGCACAAAATCACGGAGAGCGTTTTTTTCTGTCATGCTGAGGCACGAAGCATCTGCAACCTATTAATGTGCAGTCAGATGTTACCATCTGACCTTAAGTAAATTCTTAGAAATAGAATTTATGTGCAGACTGAAAATAAGCTTGTGTCA
The DNA here is from genome assembly GCF_007833675.1 of Pedobacter suwonensis. Lineage (NCBI taxonomy): Bacteria > Pseudomonadati > Bacteroidota > Sphingobacteriia > Sphingobacteriales > Sphingobacteriaceae > Pedobacter > Pedobacter suwonensis. The sequence continues at coordinate 1,416,197 of NZ_CP031708.1, forward strand.
GATAGTAATATCTGACACCACGATAAAATCCCTCTACCGACGCATCAAAAAACTTCCGTGTTAATCAGTGTTTCCGCGGCAACCATCCATAACACCATTTTGTCACTTCCCGATAAAACTTTACTTTTAGCCATGCAGAAAATATTATTTACGGTTTTATTTTTCATCTCTATATCCGCCTTTGCGCAAAACGATAGCAAGTTTACAAACGAGAACAAAATTTATCTCCCCAATATTAAAACTGTACTTTGCTACAACAGCAATAAAGAGCAGAACTTACCGGTAATCATGCTCAATTCGTCAGAAACCATCACTTTTTCTTTCGATGATTTACTTGCCGGCACCCAAAACTACTGGTATACCATTGAGCATTGTACGGCAGAATGGGAAACTTCTAAAATCTCAAGCATTGATTATTTAGAAAGTTTTAACGACGACCGCATCATCAATTACCGCTATTCATCTAACACGGCAAGAAAATACACCCATTACGAAATCAGCTTACCCAATACCCAAATCCAGCCTAAAATTGGTGGAAATTATGTGTTAAAAGTTTATTTAGATGGTGATAAAAACAAACCGGTTATTTCGCAGCGCTTTTACATCCTCGATAGTCAGGTCGCCGTAGCGGGAGAAGTAACCAATTCCATGCAGGTGGAAAACCGGAACTACAAACAAAAAATCAATTTTACCATTAATCATACCTTCGCGATTCCTAATCCTTATCAGGACATCAAAGCGGTGGTAATGCAGAATTTTAATGCCAATACCATTCAGGTTAATACGAAACCAGCATTTGTTAGGCCAAACCAACTGGTTTATAACGACCTTAATACCAACGATTTTTGGGGTGATAATGAGTTTAGAAAGTTTGACACCAGAAGTTTACGCTACAAAGCAGATAACATAAAAGATATTTACCGAGATAACTCATCCGTAAATGTGATACTTTTTCAGGACGCACCCCGAACAGTTGGAGCTTTTGCCAACCAGTTTGATGAAAACGGAAACTTTTTTATCCGCAATACCGACGGGCGCGACGATAAAACAGAATCAGAGTATATGAATGTTTTGTTCACCTTAAATGCAGCTACACCCAGCCTTAATGGTGATGCTTATGTAGTTGGCCGGTTTAACAATTACACCATGAACGATGAAAATAAATTGATTTATGACGCAAACCGGAAACAGTTTTATGGCAATGTGATCCTTAAACAAGGCCTTTATGATTATGAGTATGCCTGGTATAATCAGGATACCAAAGTAATGGAAACCAAACCTTTCGAGGGCGCATTCTTCCAGACCGAAAACAGTTATCAGATTTTTGTTTATTACAGACGCCCGGGCGCACGTTGGGATACGCTGGTTGGTTTTACCAATTTAAGCAATAAAATTTCAGACAGAAGGTAAGGCACGGTCCCATTTGGGAAAAGTAATCTTTAGAAGATTAAATGACCTTATATTCCTTATATGGTAAAAGACCTTTCACCAATATGCTTAATAAATAATTATGGTTAAGATCGACTTAAAAATGATCGCCAATTAGATCCTAAAACAAGTTACTGTTGACAGATTCTAATAGAATAATCGTCATCTCGACCGGAGCGACGCGAAGTGGAGAGATCTTTTAAACCAGATTATTGAATCAAATTTAAAAGATTTCTCCATTGCGCTACCGATGAAAAATCGGTGAGCTTCAGTCGAAAGGACGATACTATTCATTTAAATTCTCCTGTCATTGATTTTTATATAAAATTCCCTCAGAATTGACATTGCTTTTAATTGTCAAATTGACCTTTAAATAACTATACCTACCTTTATTGTTACATAAAATTTCTTTGTTTTAAATGTGGTTATTTACTTTAGTGTTTCAGAAAGTTACCAGATAAACACTAGCAAAATCAAGCATATCTAACCAATAATTATGTTTAAAAAGTTAATTGCCGTAGCATTAATCATCTATCCTTGCGCGCAGATTTTAGCACAAACCACCAACGAATCGTACACACAATCCATCAATGGAACCAAATTAAAATTCGATATGCAGGCTATACCGGCAGGTAAATTTAAAATGGGCAGTAATACAGGGAAACCAGATGAGCAACCCGTTCATGAGGTTAAACTTGATGCTTTCTGGATGGGGAAACATGAAGTAACCTGGGATATTTTTGAACCTTTCCTCTACCGCGATTACGAAAAACAAGCCAGCACAAGCGCCATTCCAGCTGAAGTGGATGCCGTTACCAGGCCTACAAAACCTTATCTCGATATGACTTTTGGTATGGGTAAAGCGAACCAGCCTGCGGTAGCCATGACCCAATATAACGCCATCCAGTTTTGTAAATGGCTTTATATGCGTACAGGTGTTTTTTATCGTTTGCCAACAGAAGCAGAATGGGAATATGCCTGTAAAGCGGGAACAGAAAGCAATTATTCTTTTGGTAACGATGCTTCGAAACTGGGCGATTATGCCTGGTATAAAGACAATAGCGATAACAAAACACACCAGGTAGGGCAGAAAAAGCCAAACCCATGGGGATTATTTGATATGTACGGAAATGTGAGCGAATGGACCTACGATCAATACCTTCCTGATTTCTACAGTAAAAGCAAAGATAAAATGGTAGAAAATCCGGTAGCAATACCCGATAAACTTTATCCAAATGTAGTTCGAGGTGGCTCTTACGATGAAACAGCAAACAATTTAACTTCAACAGCCAGATTAGCTTCTGATCCATCATGGAAACAATTAGATCCACAGATTCCAAAAAGCAATTGGTGGTTCCCTGAAGCACCTTTTGTTGGGATGCGCCTGGTACGCCCGGTAAAAACACCCTCAAAAGCTGATATAGATGCCTATTATAACAAACAACCTATAAAAGACTTTTAACCCTACACTATCTAACCAAAATAAAAAACTAAACACATGAAAAAACCAATCAACCAACAAGATCGTCGCGATTTTTTAAAAGCAACCGCCATGCTGGCAGGCGGGGCCATGCTAAGTAGTATTCCACTGGCCGGTGCATATGCCTCGGGATCAGACACGATTAAAATCGCCTTAATAGGCTGTGGCGATCGGGGTACCGGAGCAGCTTTCCAGGCGCTAAGCACTAAATTTAATCTAAAACTGGTGGCCATGGCCGATGCTTTTCAGGATCGCTTAGATAGCAGTTACCAGTCCTTAAGTTCGAAATTTGCAGCAAAAATGGATGTTCCGAAAGAACGCCAGTTTGTAGGCTTCGACGCTTATTTAAAAGCCATTCCATTAGCCGATGTAGTGCTGTTAACCACGCCTCCTGGCTTCCGCCCTATCCATTTCGAAGAAGCGGTTAAGCAGAATAAACAAATTTTCATGGAAAAACCTGTTGCCGTAGATGCACCAGGCATTAGAAAGGTATTAGCCGCAGCCGAAGAAGCGAAGAAGAAAAAATTAAATGTGGTAGTAGGCTTACAACGCCGCTACCAGACCAACTATCGCGAATCGATGAAACGCATTAACGATGGTGCCATTGGCGATATCATGTCGGGCCAGGTATATTGGAACAGCGGTGGCGTTTGGGTACGTCCGCGTACAGCAAACCAGACCGAAATGGAATACCAAATGAGAAACTGGTATTATTTCAACTGGTTATGCGGCGATCATATTGTGGAGCAACACGTACATAATATCGATATTGCCAACTGGATTAAAAACGGACATCCGGTTTCGGTACAGGGAACAGGTAGCCGCGCCTGGAGAACAGGAAAAGACTATGGAGAGATTTATGATAACCACTCTATCGAATTAACCTATGCCGATGGTGCAGTAATCAATAGTCAATGCAGGCATTTTGAAGGCATTAGTAACCGTGTGGATGAAACTTTTCAAGGTACAAAAGGCAAAATTTACCTTTCAGGCAGCAACCAGGCCATTATGAAAGATTATAGTGGCAAAGAATTGTATAACCACAATACCAAAGGAAACGCAAATCCATACCAAACCGAACATGATGAACTTTTCGATGCGGTTTCTAAAGGAGAATACAGATTCAGTAATGTGGATTATGCAGCAACCAGCACATTCTCATCAATTATCGGTCGTTATGCTACGTACTCTGGCCAGACGATCAAATGGGATGAGGCTTTAGCTTCGAACATCAGTTTAATGCCTGAGCGTTTTGCATGGGATGCTAATCCAAAACTGATGCCTGATGAAAAAGGACTATACCCTATCGCCATGCCCGGACAAACCAAGGTGATCTAAAACTAAATGATGCACTATAGGTTTTTGCTTTTTATTTTACCATTGATATTGGCTTTCTCCCTGAAAAAAGAGTTGAAGCAGTATAAAATCAATGGTTTTGCACAGGGAACCGATTATACCATCATGTATTATGCCACTGATAGTGTAGCCACTAAATCGGGCATAGATAGTTTATTAAACGAAATTGATTTATCGATGTCGCTTTACAAAAAGGGATCTTTGATAAATCAATTTAACGCAGCCGAAAAAGCAATTAAAACCGATCGTTTCATGAACGACGTGCTGGAAAGAAGTTTCGAGATCAATCAGGATACAAGAGGTATTTTTGATATTACCGTAGCACCTTTGGTAGAAGCCTGGGGTTTTGGGCCGAAAGAAGCTACAAAAGAAACAGATCCGACGGTTATCAAATCGATCCTTAACTGTGTAGGCATGAAAAACCTAAAACTGAAGGATGGTTTGTTAAGCAAACTAAAACCCTGTATACAGATCGATTTAAATGGAATTGCACAAGGTTATAGTGTCGATTTAATCGCAGCCTATCTCGAAAAAAAGGGAATTAAACAGTACGTAGCTGAATTGGGCGGCGAAATCCGGATTTCAGGACCTAAACCCAGTGGAGAAACCATGAAAATTGGCATTGAAGGGCCGGATAAAGATGGAACCCCGGTAATCAGGCATATCGCCGCGATAAATGCTGGTGCCATTACCACCTCTGGCAACTACCGGAAATTTCACCAAAGTGGAAAGAAAAAAATCTCCCACCTGATTGATCCTAAAACAGGCTACCCTTTAGATAATGAAATGATCAGCGTTACCGTTTATGCTAATGATGCCATTACAGCCGATGGATATGACAATGCCTTAATGGCGATGCACCTTAAAGATGCCATGGCATTTGTAGAAAGCAGAAAAAACCTCGAAGCTTATTTTGTATACCACCGAAAAGATGGTACAGTAGCTGATACGCTAACTACAGGATTCAAAAAATTAATTACACACTAATATCTGTTAAAACTAAACCGATGAAAAGAAGTGAGTTTATAAGAAATAGCCTGTTAACTGCAGGTGCAATAACAACAGGAGCAGGATTGACCAATACTTTTGCTGCCGAAAAAACAAATGATACATTAAGCGATAAAACTTTCAACCTCGATTATGCACCGCACCAGGGCATGTTCCAAAATCATGCAGGCAAGAGTTTTTTAGATCAGATCCAGTTTATGTACGATAAAGGTTTCCGCTCTATTGAAGATAATGGTTACCTGGGCCGCTCTGTTGAAGAACAGGAAAAAATTGGTAATTTGCTGGCAAAACTAGGCATGCGCATGGGTGTTTTCGTGGTAGATGGTGGCGATAACTGGAAAACTTCTTTAACCACAGGCAAAAAGGAGTTTAAAGATAAATTTGTCGAAACCTGCAAAAAATCAGTAGAAGCGGCCAAACGCTGTAATGCCAAATGGCTTACCGTAGTGCCTGGCTTTTATGAGCGCAACATGCCTTATGGAAATCAGTTCGCCAATGTAATTGATGCCATGCGTGCAGGTGCTGAAATTTTTGAACCCCACGGTTTAATTATGGTGTTGGAAACCCTGAGCGATACCCCCGAGCTTTTCCTGCAAAAAACAAATGAAACTTACGCCGTTTGTAAAGCGGTGAATAGTCCTTCGTGTAAAATCCTTTATGATATTTACCACATGCAACGCACCGAAGGCGACCTAATTAAAACCATCGACCGTTGCTGGGACGAAATCGCCTACATCCAGATCGGCGATAATCCGGGGCGGAAAGAACCTACAACCGGCGAAATCAATTATAAAAATCTGTTTAAACACCTGCATAGCAAAGGTTACAAAGGTGTAATGGGTATGGAACACGGTAATTCAAAAGGTGGAAAAGAGGGTGAACTGGCGGTTATTTCAGCGTACCGGACTGAGGATAATTTTTTGTAGTTAGTTAGAAAATACCATAGTAAAAATCGTCATTGCGAGGAGAAACGACGAAGCAATCTTTCATGCTGGTAATCCTTTCTATAAAGATTGCTTCGTCGGCTGAAAGAGCCTTCTCGCAATGACGACTCACGCCATTTAAATCTGACAAAATAAATCAGAGTTAAAGGTAGCAAGTCCAGACAGACTTCGATAGAGTGATCGTCCCTCGACTGAAGCGCAGCGAAATGGAGAGATCTTTTAATTTGCTAAACTATGTTTAAAGATTTCTCCACTACGGTCGAAATGACGATTCCACGCCGTGGTCTGTGTCCCCACAGACCACACACACCTCTTCTACCCTACCTTCAACACCCACACCGAAACACTCCCCGCATTGCAATGAAACTCTGCCCAGCCATTTTCGTCAATAATCACTTCCTGCTGGCGATAGCCCAAGGCATCAACAAAGGTTTTACCGGCAAAGTGTTTACCAATTTCCATTTCTTTAAAACCTTCCTCTCCTGTACTCATCAATACCGCTAAACCGCTATTTTCATGTTCTTCATCACCGGCACGGGTCCAGCCTACACAAACGCCATGGTCAAAATAATCACGTTGCTCGCCATAAGCTAAGGCTGCACGGATTTTACTCATGGTTTCTACCGCAGGGATCGCCACCAGTTCCACATGCACTTCATCCCCCTCCCTGTCTTTATCATCATAAATGCCCCCATAAAGATCAGGGAAGAACAGACACGGAATCCCCTGCATACGTAATAGTATCATGGCATAGGCTAAAGGCCTGAACCAAAAATCGACATAAGATTCGAGTGCCTGTAAAGGTTGCGAATCATGATTATCTACAAAGGTTACCGCCAGATCAGGTTTTACCTGTACGAGCGTTCCATCGAAAATCGTCCGCATATCAAAATCTTCTTCCTTACTCGCCAGGAAAAAATTATGGTGTAACAACGAATCGAATATTTGTGTCCGCCCGCCGGTAATTTCAATATAGTTCAATTGTCCCACTACATCCACCACATTCCAATCCTCAGCCACAATAAAAAACTCGCGGTTATATTTTTGATTCAGATGATCAATCCACTCTACAATAAAATCAGGGTTAATGTGTTTAACCGCATCTAACCTGAAGCCATCCACTTTCGTGGTCTCTACGATCCACTCTCCCCAATATTTTAATTCTTCAACTACGGCCCGGTTACGAAAATCGATATCGTTGTACATCAGGTAGTCGTAATTGCCAAATTCAGTAGAGGGAACTTCTTCAAAACCTTCACCTAAATGGTTTTGGATCGAATAAATAGCCGTTTGTTTAATGTCCTCCGCCCAATCTACCCCGCTAAAACATTCATGATTCCATATAAATTGAGAATATTTGCCTTGTCGGCCTGGGAAAGTAAATTTTGTCCAGGCTTCTATTTCGAAAACGTCGCTGGTAAATTCATTTCTATCTTCAGGATTTACCGTTTTCACCGCTATTTTCTCCAGTTCATCGCCCCCTGCTTTGTGGTTAAATACCACATCGGCCAGGGCGCCAATTCCATGCTCATGTAAGGCGTCAATCGCTTTGATGTACTCCTCTTTCGAACCATATTTGGTATTTACACTTCCTTTCTGATCAAATTCTCCCAAATCAAAAAGATCGTAAACGGAGTAACCCACATCATAGGTAGCATTGTTCGATTTATAAGCCGGCGGTAACCACAGCGCAGTTATACCAATTTCTTTTAGGTGACCCGCTTCCGTAGCTACTTTAGTCCACAAATTTTGTTCTTCGTTATAATACCAATGGAAAAATTGGATAAGCGTTTGATTTTGCATTAATCAGGATTTTTGTAAAGATAACATGATAGGAGATGAATTGTTTTTTTATAATGCCCTACTCTATTTCCCTCTGATTTCGCATATCACAGCAGATACAAAACAGTCAATCTGCGAAAATCTATTAAATCTGCGGAAACATAATCTCGTCATTGCGAACTGAAGAAAGGGCATTGCGTTGGAGTGAAGCAATCTTTTTAACATTAATTACTAAACAGCTTGCTTCGTATTGCTAACCCTCCGCCGATTTCGAAAATAAATGTAGAAATCAAAATAATTGAATATATATATTTTTCCCGCTCTATGCCGCGGTGGCATGGTACTTTGTCGCGCCAAAGTACCCAAAGCGCTTTGTCAATCCAGCAAGGTGGCCCGCACAGCCCTCGCACATCAAAAAACAGCGGCGCTTCGTTTTGTGTTCAAATTTCAGAAGAATTTTAAATATCACCTATAAACACAAAACCACTGAGTTTAAGGCTTGGTATTGCTGTCTTTTCTTTTGTGCAACCGCTTTTTGATTTCCTACCACTTGGGATTGACGGCGTTCTTCGCTCCAGGCTGTGGTTGTTTAAGGCAAGCCTAGCATGACGCTAAAAACTAATCCCAAATATGAATCAACGAGGTCGGATAATTACACAAATTAGCAAGGAAACATAAATCCGGTCTGCGAAAATCTATTTGATCTGCGGAAACATAATTTCGTCATTGTGAACTGAAGAAAGGGCATTGCGTTGGAGTGAAGCAATCTTTTTAACATGAATTACTAAACAGCTTGCTTCTTATTGCCAACCCTCCGCCGATTTCGCACATAAATGTAGAAGTCAAAATAATTGAATCTAAATATTTTTCACCGCTCTATGCCGCGGAGGCATGGTACTTTGTCGCGCCAAAGTACCCAAAGCGCTTTGTCAATCCAGCAAGGTGGCTCAAACAGCCCCACTCACATCAAAAAACAGTGGCGCTTCGTTTTGTGTTCTAATTTTCCGAAACAATTTTAATTGTAATTCATGAACACAAAACCACTGCGTTTAAGGCTTGGTAGTGCAGTCTTTTCTTTTGTACACCTGTTTTTTGATTTCCCCACCACTTGGGATTGACGGCGTTCTTCGCTCCAGGCTGTGGTTGTTTAAGGCAAGCCTAGCATGACGCTAAAAACTAATCCCAAATATGAATCAACGAGGTCGGATAATTACACAAATTAGCAAGGAAACATAAATCCAGTATGCGAAAATCTATTTGAGCTGCGGAAACATAATTTCGTCATTGCGAACTGAAGAAAGGGCCTTGCGTTGGAGTGAAGCAATCTTTGTTAACTATAGCCACGGAAACACAGCAATCACGGGGAGATTAAAATTTTTCCGTGTTTTTCGTGCTTCCGTGGCAAACATAACGCTTAGGCATGCGCAGATAGAGCAAGAATTCACAGAGAAAAGTTAAAAGCGATTTCCATGCGCCAGAATCTATTTCTAATAACATTTTAACTACTTTTGCACACAAATGAGTTTAAAAAAGAAATTTGCCAGAGAAAGTTTTACCATCATGAACGAATTGGTATTACCCAATGATACCAATACCTTAAATAACCTGATGGGTGGGCGTTTGCTCCACTGGATGGATATTGCAGCGGCAATTTCAGCTCAAAAACACTGCAACCGGATTGTGGTTACCGCTTCGGTTGATAATGTTTCTTTTAAACAGCCCATTAAACTAGGAGATGTCATTACCATCGAAGCCAAAGTAACCCGGGCTTTTAATACCTCGGTTGAGGTGCGTTTAGATGTTTGGGCAGAGAATATTCCAAGTGGCGCACGTCAGAAAAGTAACGAAGCCTATTATACCTTTGTTGCCGTTGATCAGAGCGCACGTACCATTCCAGTACCCGAACTCATACCGGAAACGCCCGAAGAAATAGATTTATTTGATGGCGCCCTGCGTCGCCGGCAGTTGCGTTTGGTTTTAGGCGGAAAAATGAGTCCTGATGAGGCCAGCGAACTCAAGGCACTTTTCTTTAAAGCATAATTTTTTTCAACAAATTCCTTTCAGCTTGGTTTGATTGTTTTACTTTAGTGTTTACCTTACGCTGAAAAATATGACAACCTACACCATACTTATTATTTTAAGCGGATTAGTTATTTTCTCTTATCTGTTTGATTTAGTGGCCAGTAAAACCAAAGTACCATCGGTTTTATTGCTATTGTTACTGGGCATTGGCCTCCGTTTCCTGGTCGATTACCTTAAAATACAAACCTTTAATTTCCTCTCCATTTTACCCACACTCGGTACTGTTGGTTTAATCCTCATTGTTTTTGAAGGTTCGCTGGAACTGAAGTACGATCGCGAAAAAAATAAAGTCATCAAAAGTGCTTTCTTCTCTGCATTAACCATTTTACTCGCCACAACATCCATCATTACGCTCATTATTTACCAGATTACGCATAAAGATTTATACACCTGTATATCCAATGCCATTCCTTTTAGCGTAATCAGTTCGGCCATTGCCATACCTTCTGCCGCTGCACTGGGGAAACAAGACCGGGAATTTGTCATTTATGAATCTTCCTTTTCCGATATCCTCGGCATTATCATTTTCAACTTTGCCATTACCAACCACTCCATTACCACATCGGCCTTTATAGGCTTAGGCTTAAGTACTTTTTTAATTATTTTATTATCGGCCATTGCCTGCGTAGTACTGCTTTATGTAATGGGGAAACTGGTACACCATATTAAATTCTTCCTCATTATTTCGATACTCATCCTGGTTTATGCCATCGGGCAGTCGTACCATTTATCGTCACTGGTGTTAATTTTGAGCACCGGATTATTTTTGAACAATGCCGATACCATCCGGAATGCCTGGTTCAGGGGTGTATTTCTGTATAAAAACCTTTCTGCAGATTTATCGCAACTCTATCAGCTCTCTGCCGAAAGTGCCTTTATTTTAAGAACGTTTTTCTTTGTTATTTTTGGTTTTACCATGAACATTAGCGAGCTGAACGATAAGCCTGTGCTGGCCAATGGCTTTTTCATTTTGCTAACCATTTTCGCCGTTCGGTTTTTCTTTTTAAAGGTATTTAAAAATGGCGCACTCAGCCCTATCGGTTATATTGCACCCCGCGGTTTGATTAGTATTTTACTTTACTTTAACCTGCCTAAATCGCTAAAAATTGCAGAGGTTGGCCCTTCCTTCCTGTTTTTGGTGGTGTTAGGCACCAGCCTGGTAATGACTTTGGGTATTACCTTAAGTAAAAATAAACCTGAAGAAACTTCTAAGGTTTAAATGAAGCCGAAATTGCTTTTATTTTCTGTAGTTCGGTAGTGAGGTTGGTATTTTGCTGATAGTAAACCGAGAAATAATCAAGATCAGTTTTGTGCTGTGCATACTTTGCTGCATCGCCATTAATTTTATAGTTTGCAATACTCGGGTTAATGGCCTGTATAGGTGCAGCGATGATGTTACCGGTAATATTGACTACGGTTGCAACCACATGTCCGCCTACCTCTTCGCCTGGGGTCGGATCTTTTTCGCCCCATTTCCGAACGATAGCGCCGTCTGCCCGTTTTTCATAATTATCGGCATTCCAGGGATCATATTTCAAAAACTGAATAATACTCGCTTCCTTTTTTGGGGTTCTGATTTTAATCGTCTTAATCTCGTCCACTGGTAAAGTAACCGGACTCCCCTCAACAATCATTACTACGCTGGCAGAATCTACTTTATATAGCACCCCTTTTACAACATCGGCTTTCGTTTTTACAATGGCAATGTAGGGCTTAATCCCCTGCGACTTGCTTTCGCTCACGAATAAACAAGCGACCAACATTAGGAATGTTGCAATAATTTTGAACTTCATTTGGAGGATTTAATTGTAGATAAAACTATTCATAAAAACTGAGAATTTCCAACTGCATACTGAAAAATCCCACCTGAAAACTGTAAACTGCCAACTGACAACTTTAAAACGTAGCATTAGGCGCTCAGCATGAAAACTCCCAACTCCAAGCTCCCAACTCCAAACTTAACCGCATAGCATTAGGCGCTCGGCATGAAAACTCTCAACTCCAAGCTCTCAACTTTACCGCGTAGTATTAGGCCCTCAACAGGAAAACTCTCAACTCCAAACTCCCAACTCCAAACTTAACCGCATAGCATTAGGCGCTCAACAGGAAAACTCTCAACTCCAAACTCCCAACTCCAAACTAATCAGCGCTCATTTCCAATATCTTATCAAATTCAGTAGCCTTAAGCGGCATTACCGATAAACGCCCCTGCCTGATTAACGAAATATCAGCTAAACTGGGCTCAGCTTTAATCTGCTCTAAAGAAACCGGGTTTTTCAGGCTTTCTACAGGCGATAAATCAACCACTACCCAATTCGTATCATCAGTGGTAGGGTCCTGGTAAAATTCTTTCACTACTTTGGCAATACCCACTACATTTTTACCCTCGTTACTGTGATAAAAAAGCACCAAATCGCCTTTTTTCATGGCTTTGAGGTTATTACGGGCCTGGTAATTACGCACACCATCCCAAAAGGTACGGCCATCTTCATTAAATTTTTCCCAACTGTATTTAAAAGGCTCTGATTTTACTAACCAATGGTTCATGCTACTTTGTATTTATTTCAATTATTTTACGCTCAAAACTAAGAAAACGGAATGGATTAGGAAACAGGTTGGAGAGATAAGCGATAACTAGATAAAATGAGATACTTACTTATGTGTAATTATGGTTTCCCATATCGAAGACTAAAATTAAATTTATAGTTTAGTAAAATCTAATTGTTATACACTCAATCATTTTCTCTTTTTAAAAAGGTTCTTTGACTAAGTGCGCTTAACGAGTATAAAATTAAGAATTATGTCTACTAATTATATTGCTATATCTTTACGGAATTCGCCTCAATTTTAATCTGAATTAACAATGCACAAATTAACATTCTCTAAGGGTAAAGCCATGGTTTGCCTAATCCTAATATGCCTGTTACTGGCACAAAGTTGTAAAAAAGACCTTTTACTACCCAAAAAAACTGAAAATAACTCCACCGATAAAATTCGTTCCATTTCCTATTCTCAATTCGTAAATGCGATAAACCTCAACTCAACTGGAAGTTTAAAATCAGTATTATCTGGCCAAAAATCAAAAGTTATGAGCACCCAGGCCTTACCAGGAAATCTTGATCTGGAGATGGATAGTGTAAAAAAACTTACCCTTGGCGATACGATAAGTTATGTAATTGCGATTAAACCTCAAACATCCAGGGCAACCGCATTCCAGAATCTGACTATACAGGTAATCGAAAACAAAACCACTGCCTTTTTATCTACTTATTATCCTGAAAAAGAATGGTTAGACAACTGGCGGGAAAAGTTAAAAACTAAGTTTAAAGGTACCATCGTATTCAACAAAATATATTTGGATGATATTTCCCTGAATGACAGATTGAACACGGCTGAATTAGCTAGCCATAATGGAGGATTGAAAGATAAGTTGCTCGCCACCGTGAGTGGAAATTCAGGAAATCGCAATATCATTAGTCTCGCTCCGGGTGAGTGTGAGTTTTATGATGTATTTACGGTAGTTGCCTATCCATGTTCTACAGGCGATATGCCAGGCCATTGTGCTTGGGAGAACGATGGTGGCTTAACTATGGGGATGTTAGATTATCTTCCAGGGTACAGGGTTGATAAAAATACCGTGATAAATTGTGCAATGCCGAATTTTCCATCAGGAGGTGGAGGTGGTGGTGGCGGTGGGGGCAGTACTACTCCCTACACTCCCGGCACCTACAATCCATGTGATGGTACCCCACAGCCGGTAGGTCCGGGCGGTATATCGTTTGAAAGAGGCACCAGGCTTATGGTTGCTGCCCAAACAGATTGTGATGAAACATCTGGCCCACCGGTAATCACTACCACCCAAACTCCGCAACAATACTTAATGAATCATCTCGATCTTGATGTGGCGGAACAAAACTTTGTTAACAATCCATTAAATGGACTAGCGGTTACCGAATTAACAAAATACCTGATAAACAATGGCTTATCAATAGATAACACTAATTTCATTCATTGGTCTGTGGGGTATTTGAAAGAGTATCAAAACATATACCCAAGTTTTAAAAACGTATTTCTAAATGGCTCATCTGACTTGGTATCTGAAAATATCCAAATTGAAAATGATGGAACTAATTTTTTGTCTGCTAATGATTACAGCATTTCAGGTATATCAAATTTTTTTACAGAGGCTGAATTTGATAACTTAATCCAAAACTTAAGCAACAATATAACAGAAGACCCTATCCAGCTTTACATGATAGCGTGTTATAAGAGCAGTAAGCTATTAAATTCGTCAATGTATTCAAAACCTAATAATTTTCAAATTGGGGAGTATACGTTATGCCCTCATTACAATTCTCAGAATAAGTTGGTTTTTTATTCTGCATTTAGAAAGTCAGGTTTAGGTATAGAATATCTAATTCGTGCAGATGCGCTTAACACCTTTAAAATAAATTATACATTATACAAATCTGCAGCAAATTTATTCTACGTAAACGGGAAACCCAGCTACTCACAGATACAAATGTCCGCCGGTGATTACTGGGAAGGTGTAGTGGAGTCTTACAAAGAAGCGTTTTCTAACCCAATGTATTATTTATATTTAGGCCATGTTTTTGTAGCTACAGCTACAAATTTAAATAGTGTACCAACTAATAATCCCGTAAAAATTACAGTAAACCCAGAAAATGACCCAATTAAATGGACATCAACAAGCATTAGGAATACAGTAAAAGTAAGCGTTACAATTGAAAATAGAACAATAGCTCAGTATAGAGACATGATCAGTCAGAAGTATAACGCTGCGTGGCAAGATATAGGTAATGGAAAATTCAAGCTTGAAGTTGGGCAGAACAGGTACATTTCTAATCCTGCGGCCTCTTCGACAGAGAAGCCAACTATTTACTACTTTAGAAATGGCAAAGATATTGGGAGGTTTAGATTTAATAATTAATTAATAGCATTATGATTGTATCAATAAAAGAATTGCAAGAAGACATATTCCGTAAGTTTACTGAAAAAACTAATGGAGGCGATTTTGGAATTGTAAATATAGAATTTCCCTTGATAACAGAAACCCTCGTTGTTTCTTTGGAGCATTACAGAAATCAAAATACTATTTACAAATTTTCATTTGAAAATATTCAGTCTTATATGCTAATCCAAGAAAATCTTCCTGATGAAAAAAAAGAGGGTGTATTGTATTCTTCTGATTTTAAATCAATTATATTAAAGGAGTTAATCAATTCCAAATATATGGAATACTTACATAGCTGGACTGATCTTAAAATTTTCTTCGAAGGAATAGCATTAAAAAAAATCAGGCATTATTGTGTATATGCGCAAAATATATTAGTTAATGTGATTACTGATCAAGTTCCGATTATTGAAATAATAGAAAAAGATTGATATCCTATCACTAGCGCAAGTCTTAGTGTCCAGGCTAGCGGTCGGGGATGACTTTTGCTTTGATAATAATTTTTACTGCTTAAGCACAAGTCAGGCCAAGGCTTAAGGCAATAAGCGCTGAGACTTGCACCAGAATGGGATCAGAGCAAAAAGCAAATGATGAGAGCTTCAAACATAACAATTTATATCTCTCTTATATTTCTATTATCATGTAAATATAATGGAAAACAGAAGGCTTTAACTGGAGAAGATACCACAAAATTTTTCAATCAGTATTTGATAGCAAGCTGTTTGTAAAGGAAAATAGGCGTTCGAACGCAGATAGTATTTTTTTACTAAAAAATAAATATTATAATAAAGCATGGCCTAAGAAAAGTAAATATTTTAATATTCTTTTTATAAGCGATATATCCCGTTCCAAGATGTTAAACTTTGGCCCTAATGCTCCATATGATTCCAGAACTAGGATAAGTATTCTAAAAATGCAACAACGTAAGGACTCCGTTTCTTTATTAATGCTAAATCATGGGCCTGATATCTTTTATGAGTACCAGCTGGTAAAGAGAGATGAGGTATGGAAAATTATTAAAGAATATTCTGAAGTGGGTGGCCGAAGAAAATTTTATGAATTTGAAAATGAGCAATGGTATTTGGATCTTAAGAAAAAATTAAAAAAATCAATGATCTCGACTCCTTCAGACCAATCAAATTAAATTAGATTACGTTTGTTAAAATTTAATCTCACTACTAGCGCTAATCTTCGCATCTAGGCTAGTGGATTGGGTGACTTCTGCTTTCATTATTAATCTTTAAAAACTACCAACTCAATCAGTCCAATGTATAGGCGATGGACGCTAAGACTCACCCTAGAGTGTAACGAATCATAGAACAAATAGCCTAACAAAAAACTAAACATTGTAATAAGTATACATCATGAATAAAATAATAAATAATTTTTTCATTGCTTATTTTAAATATAGCAACTCTAGCGCTGTATATGTTGAAGAAAAAACTCCAAAAAATATGATGGCTAGTCCAGTTGATGAAGAAGGCTGGTATACATGGCAACCGTTAAAAGGCACATTAAATGATATCGATTACCTTAAATTAGAAAGTAGGTTCGATGTAAAATTTCCTAAAAGCTTTTTAGAATGGCATAAGCAATACTTTTTTCTTGATTGTTCGTGTCAGCTGATGGGATTACCTACTTCGTCTCCAACCGAACCGCTTCAGCAGATTATTGATAATATGGATTATTCTTTAGCTAAAGATCTTATTGCGGCTAAACTATATCCTTTTGGTGATGAAGGTAACGATGCTGGTCCATTGGTATTTGATGGTAGGTATGAAGTGGAGAATAATGAATATCCAATTAGAGTTTATGATCATGAGTATGGTGGGGATCTAGAAGGATTAAGTGAAATTATTTTTTCTTCCTTTCCTAAGCTTTTAGAATGTTTCACGCATTATATCCAAGAGTTAAAATCCAGGAAGAACTTTGAAATTATTCCTGATTTTTTTCATATTGACCCAACAGGAGCGGGAAAAACGGGAGTTGATTATTGGTTAGGTTGGGTGGCAATGGAAAAAGAAAATGATGAACTTTTCGGCGATAACTAAAGCAACAAAGAAATGATTATGGTATTCCTTATATAACTGCTTAGCATATCATTCAACATACCATGAAAAGTTTAAAAGTGATTTATTTTGTAGCTGTAACAATATGTGCCATTGAGCTGCTGCAATTTATTTTTGAAACCAGTGGCATCTTTTATTTGATAAGAGATGTCATATCAATACCAGCAGAAGAACCGCAAAAATTTTCTATCAGTGCTCATTATACTGCTGACAGTAATGATACTAAATTTTATAAGTTACTTAGTAAAGTTAACATGATCGGTTATTTTTTATCTCTGATCGGAACATTTACCTCTATTCTACTCTATAAATTAGAGAAGAGGACAAGATATATAATTGGAATTGGTTTCTTTGTTGCATCATTAATCTTTTCTCTAATTACAGGGCCTATCTGGAAACACATTTTAGAGTTAAATTAGTTGTAATTAAACGTGAAACCCATAATAGTGAAGTCTTATTCTCCTGGCTTACGAACTAGATGAGTTGTGCTGTGTTCTGTCATTATTAATTTTTTTAAATACTGCCCCAGCACGAGTTAGACCTATGCTAAAGGCTATAAGTGCTAGCACTTGCACTAGAATAAGGACATTTACTGTTTCCCATATTATTATATTTGAAATACTATCTATCTTAGCCTCAATACATCTAATTAACTTACTCTAATATTACGATTATAAGCATTCCCAGGAAGTATTACATTTTAACTGCACTAATTGCATTTATCATAAGCGGTTGTGGAAATCCTGATTCAATAAAAGAAAACAAAAGAAAAGATCAACCTAGCTTCCAAACTAAAGGTAAGTTCTATTCTGTTGATAAAGCTTCGTTTATTTTAAGCTTGCCAGAAGAATCTGCACCTAAAGTAATTGACAGTATAAATTCATCGCCCATTCACAATGAATATTGCCTATTGGATACCATATATAAATTATCTGTCGTTGAAACCAAAGGCAATTGGTCTAAAGTCAATGTGGTAGCACCTGATTGGCTAACAAAAACCTACATAGGGTGGATACACACAAAGAATTTAACCGAATATCACGAGCAAATCTATAAACCGTCTGAACCCAAATCAATAAATGGTAAAAAGCCTTTAATAAAGACTCAGTTCGACGAATCTGACATTTTAAAAGTTAAAATAAGTAATGCTATTAAAGATTTAAATCGAGGTGATGATATATCTAACGTTGATCTTACATCTTTACAAGGGATTAATACTGCTTTATCAATATTTAAGATCTATGCACAGCTTGTAAGAGATGGTAATCTAAGTTCAGATAAAGAAACTTTAATGCTTACAAGGCAACTAAAAAACAAATGTATAGCCTCACAATTGAAGAATTTCCCCAAGATTAGAAGAGCAT
Organism: Pedobacter suwonensis; assembly: GCF_007833675.1. Taxonomy (NCBI): domain Bacteria; kingdom Pseudomonadati; phylum Bacteroidota; class Sphingobacteriia; order Sphingobacteriales; family Sphingobacteriaceae; genus Pedobacter; species Pedobacter suwonensis. The sequence goes on from NZ_CP031708.1 coordinate 1,434,685, forward strand.
ACTACAAACTTACAAAAGATCAACTCTGGGAACTTGATATCGATGTAACTATCAGTGGTAAAAGTAATTCAATACTGATATTTACTGGTGGTTACTTTGCCGCAAATGCTAACATCAAGCAAACACAAGAAGCATTACATGGGATGCTAGCCAGCTTAAGATTTAAGCAAACCCAATATAGATGGTATAAGGGTCAAGAGGAGTATACATACTATATAATTAAGTCGAATAGTGATAGTATGTTAATCGATTAAATTTTAATAGTCACGACTTAATCTGATAGTTGGTTAGTTTAAATCAAAGTACTGCCTTAAACCTTACACTATGAATCATACATTCCAAGTTCCTCATCAGCGCCCATAATGTCGATAATATTATTCTTCTGCTGCACCTTCATTTTTTCCCTGTAAGCCAAAACATCCTCGAATTTAATCCTACGGTGCTTTCCTACCTTGATGAACTCAATAGCCCCCTCTTCCAGTAATTTTACTAAATATGGTCTTGAACACCCCAATATCTCGGCTGCCTTTTGGGTAGTTACCTCTGTTGCCATTGGAACTATAGAAACAGGCTTACCTTCACCCATAGCCTTTAAAATATCGCCAAGAAATACCAAAGCCCTGGCAGGTATCTTAATGCGTTCGCCCGTCTCTTCAATCTCAATCTCCGTCTGTTCAGAATGGATGTTGGAGAGTATGGATGATAAAGCTGGTAAAGACTCTATGGCCATCTTCTGCTCTGTTTTGGAAGGACGGCGTATTTGATCATTTGAAATCATGCTGCAATTTTCTACGAAGTTAAACAAAAAACACAAACGAAATAAACGAAATAAATAAAATAAACAAAAAGCTAACAAACCAAACGGAGCAATAGTTTGATAAAAGAAATACATCATAACAGTACGACCCAAAAAACTGTAAAAGTTAAGGATACAAAAACAGGGAGAAATGAAATTTATCAATATCAAGGAATAAGCTCATGGTAGTACAATGACTAACTGACGATCGACTACACCTCTGAACTGTCGACTGCAAAGTCTGAACTATCGACCGTAACCTCTGAACTATTGACCGCAACGTCTGAACTATTGACCGCAACGTCTGAACTGTCGACCGCAACATCTGAACTATCGATTGCAACGTTTGAACTACCGACTGCAAAGTCTGAACTAGCGACCGCAACGTTTGAACTGTCGACTGCAACGTTGGAACTGTCGACTGCAACGTTGGAACTAACGACTGCAACGTTGGAACTGTCGACCGCAACATCTGAACTATCGATTGCAAAGTTTGAACTGTCGACTGCAAGTATGAAACAGCCCTCATTTATGCGTTATTTGAGCAAAAAGATTTTGTAGATTGATATATTGTAGCTATCTTGCCTATGCTAAATGATAATTAACATATTTTACTAATCTTAACAAGAGAAGCAATTAAGTAAGCAATTCAATTTTAACAATATTCCTGAGACGAGCGGTAGTCCCGCATCTATATTTTCTCTGTAAAGAGTTAATTGTCGTTTAGCAGCGTCTCAGGATCTTTTTTATCAATGTTATGCTAAACGACAATTGTAAAAACCCAGACACACAGCTCCCAAATGAGGTAGCAGCTGTAACCGAATTCAGGAAACTGATTGAAGCCTATTTCGATATGATTGGTTTATCGGATGTAAATCAACTCCTTACCGAAATGCTCAGCGCCTGTACCGGCCCCGACCCACGTTCAGGCAAACACAAACCCATTACCATTGCCAACACCCTTTACGATGTAAACAACATCATCAAGCTATTGAGCAAAGCAAAACCTTTGGCCAATGATGATGCCTTTCAACAATATGCCCAAAACCAGGCTGATCAATTGTTAGCCGTTGGCCATTTCGATGTAGAACACCTTTCAGAACTGTTATACTATGGCTTAAATGCTTACATTTTTCAGGAAGAAGATTTTGAGGGTGCAAACCTCAACTTTTCTGCCGAAATTACCGCAGCCTATAAAATGATTTTTGATTGGTTGGCTGCTTGCGATGCCTGACGTAATTCCTTCGAGCATAAAACAGGTGATGAAACGATTTATTTAGTAGCCGCACTATAAACATTCTGATTTTAACTGGCCATTAGCTTATGCAGCTATGAGGGGCCACTCCCCTCCTTTTTAAGGAGGGGTGCCCGAAGGGCGGGGTGGTTAATAGTAGTTATATCACTTAATTTCGGTCGGTGAGACACCAAATGATAGATAAAACATGGATTCGTCATCCTGAACTTGTTTCAGGATCTTTGAGATATGTTCAGAACCATTATTAACGTAAGTATTAGGTTGAAATTTTAACTGGCAATTTAGCCTATGCAGCTTTGAGGGGCAACTCCCCTCCTTTTTAAGGAGGGGTGCCCGAAGGGCGGGGTGGTTATCGTTTTTAACCACAGATGCACACGGATAAACACGGATTTTTATAGCTGTGTGTATCATTTTTATCTGTGGTTAAATTATTTTCATTAATAGCTCCTCGAGGCAACAGGCGCTAAGCCCCGCGCCAGAATGAAGATGTTTGTCAGTCTGAGCGTAGTCGAAGACCCTTAAGCTAAACAAATCGAAAATTAATACCATTCGACCACACTATCATTGGCAAAATCAATCAATGCTGTCGTCCTTTCGGCTGAAGCGCATAGAAATGCCCGCCTGTGCAGACAGGCCTACCCGTACAGGCGGTGAGAAATCTTTAAACTATGCTAAAGATTTCTCCACTACGGTCGAAAAGGACGCCATATCTGTCTATAGCGTTTTACTTGAGTTATAAACTCAATTTTATTCTTGTATCCATAGGAGACGCTATGCTTAATTTTACGGATAGAGGGGGCCAAAGGGCGGAGTGTTATGGTTTTTAACCACAGATGCGCACAGATAAACACGGATTGGTATCTGTGTGCATCATTTTTATCTGTGGTTAAATTATTTTATTGCTAGCGTGAGTCTATCACCTAAAATTAGAAATTATTTTTTTGGTGGTCTGAAAATGTAGCTGCAAATTCTTGCTGTCGGATTTAAAACAAAAAGTACAAGATGTATTATTGCAGTGCTTATATTAGCAATTAAATTAATCGCTACATACTATGGATGACAGATCATTCAAAACCCTGATTGATTACCTAACTCGCATACCATCTGTTCAAACACCAGTTTCATGTGGATCAGATAATGATGATAATTGGTGGGTCAAGTTCTCTATATATATCCATCATAACCTTGCCTGGCATGCAGTTCAAGAACTTGGTTGCGTAATCAATTTTCTCTCTATAAATGAAAGGCTTCCAAGCAAATTTTATCCTGTATCACCTGCGCCATATTTAAACGGTGCACCAACTGATTACCTATCATGGGTAATAGAAAATGAGGATAAAGAATTTAAACCGGACACATTAATGCAGTGGTTAGAAGGTAGATTGCCAGAACCTGTTGACGATTTAAATCAATGGATTGAAGATTAATATTTAATAATACTCATTACATGACCAATAGCTTCATTGCCATTAAGGGCAATTTCCTCAACAGAGCAGACGAAATCTTTGCCGCTTTTAAATATCTCGATACCTCACAAGATAAACAGTTTAACAACTGGCAGGAATTTAATAGTTATTTGTACGACAATTATTTTGAATTTACCAATAACGATACCGCAATCAGGGGAATATGGACAGATAACGGCTGGACCATTATTAACGACCCAGAAATGGTGGATACCGTTGATGAAGCAGCTTTATTACAGCTTTCAAGAATATTGGATACCGAAATTATTACCTTCCTGATCCAGACTACTTCAAACTCATTTGGATTTGCGGTATATCATGATACTATAAAAAGACTCTTCTTTGCTACAGCGGAGAAATAACTGATAATTTAAACTCTCCTTTGGAACAAGAAAATGGTTTAAACATTAACTCGGATATCTTTGCTGATGACATTTTAAACCTGGCTAACCGATTAGGAATCGATTTAGAAGGTAAAACCAAACTTAACTACACGGTTAAACAGCTGGCTTACAACGAAGAAATGAAAAATGAACTCGAACAATATAAAGCGCAACGGCAAGAAATAAATGACGATAATAAGCCTTGGTGGAAGTTTTGGTAGTGACAAAATCATAATATTAAATGGAATTCCTGAAAAAGATATTTTCAACAAAGACAAAAGATAAAAATATGCCGTTACCAGAAAGGTATCCTGAAAATTCCGCTGGAGATTTTTATGTAGAGAATGAAGTTTGTATTACCTGTGGTGCACCCGAAGCAGAAGCACCAGATTTAATAGAGCATTCTAAAAATGAATATGGACACTGCTATTTTAAGAAACAACCGACTACTGTTGACGAATTAGACCGGGCAATTAATGCAATGCTAGTATCATGTATTTCAAGTATTAGGTACTGCGGTAAAGACAAAGCAATACTTAAGCGGCTTTATGATTTAGGTATGCAAGCGGAATGCGATTATAAACCAGAGGATTTAGAATGATACAAATCTGTTATCAGACATGAATCGTCGTAGAAAAGCCTGGAGACGCGTACCCTAAAGGGTTAAAGTGTACTGATCGTGCCTGTGCAGGCTGGAGATACCTGGTTAATGGACGTTATATGTGATATACCAGTGAACAAAAGAAGGTTCCGAACATTGAATATTATCATGACTATCAACCGGGAAGCTATCACCATAAAAGCAGCCTATACTATACCAGCCGTACGGGTAATTCAGATCTTAGAACGAACTACACATGAGCAACCCTTGCGGAAAAACATACCAGATGCTTACTTATTTAATGACACAAATCAGGTACAGGTACTAGCTGATGAATGGATGGAAGATTATAATTACAGCGAACCGCATGAAGCATTAGAAGGAATAACGTCAAGCCGGTATAAACATAAGGTAATGAATTATTATGAGATCAAAATGAAAAGTAGCTTTTATACTGTACCTGCCATCCTAGGATTTGGCGACTTTATGTTTAATATTCGAATCACATCGTGGGAAATTTTGGCAACTATTATTGTAATCAGCCTAATAATCTATTTTTTAACGAGAAAACGTAAATAACACAGAGCAGTTATATCACTTAATTTCGGTAGGCGAGACACCAACCGATAGATACAAAGTTTAACTGGCCCTTTACCTTATTCAGCTATGAGGGGCCACTCCCCTCCTTTTTAAGGAGGGGTGCCTAAAGGGCGGGGTGGTTAAGGTTTTTAACCACAGCTAGACATAGATAAACACGGATTTTTATAGCTGTGTCTATCATTTTTATCTGTGGTTAAATATTTTCATTTAATAGCGTGAGTCTTAGTATAAAGGCAAGCGGGCCGGATGACTTGTGCTTTTGATGAATAATCCTTTAAGCTACTGACATAGCACAAGTCAGGCCAATGCTTGAGGCAATGACGCTAAGACTTGCGCTAAAATGAGGGTCCTGGCGGTGGCTGCAAAATGACCTCAACTCTATTTTCAGGATTGGGAAGTGGAAGTTTGTCAAGCAACGTAATTCCAAACGATTGATAATTGCCCTCCCCTTGAATCATCATACCTACCAGCGTGCATTTTTCATCATCAAGACGTTGGATATATGCTGATGGCTCATGTTTTTCAAATATGGTTTCGAAGTTTAAAGCTTCCTTTGCGTATTTAATACAGGTGTAATATGCTGCTTCGTCCCTCATTTTGTATTTCACATTGGTTACAACACCACCTTCTTCAGTTAAAGTAAAAGCCTCACCATGCGACTGATAAAGCGTTAAGTTTTCTAATCGTTTAAGAAAACGGAAGCCGTGCGCGATAAGCAGTTCACGCGCACTATTTGTAGAAATCTGATATAAATCCCAAAGCAGCTGTGGCTTAATCTCATTTTCATTCATGGCTAAAGTTAAACATTATACCGAGATCGGTATTAACAATATTGTAACAGCTAGCAGGATTCAGTGACCTTTGCTATCATTGGTAGTCATGATAATTCTGCCAAAGCACAAGTCAGGCCAATGCGTAGGCAACGAGCGCTAAGACTTGCGGTAGAACGAATAATTACATCAAAAAGTTTACATTTTAAGTAAACTTTTATATATTTGAAATAACGATGTATGTAATCAATGAAAGCACAGGTAAAAAACATACTGTAATCGTCAGTCGAATTGATGCGGCCGAGATTGCGCAGATCAATAAAACAAAACGGTTTGCTTTCAACTGGAACAAAGAGAAGAACTTTAGTGTTTACAAACTAACGTTAGAAGATTCCGCAGAACCAATAGGCATGTTATCAATAGCACAAAGACCGGGCGATTACGCATTAGAAATCAGACTTCTCGCCTCGTCGTATGAAAATGTAGGTCCTGACAAAATTTATAGCAGGATTGCAGGTTGCCTGATTTCCTATGCCTGTAGAGAATCTTTTAAATTGGGTTATGACGGCTTTGTATGCCTCAAACCTAAAACTAAACTGGAAACCCATTATATTAAAAGATATGGATTACAGTCAACTAAACTATATCTGGTAACAGAAGGAACAAATTCGATAAAATTGATAAAGGAATATTATGAAAACTAACAAGAACAGAAAAGAAATCCAGGAGTTAGCGTTTTCAAAATTTACCGATCAGGAACTTGCAGATGCCTATATATTCCCTTCAGAAGAACTACAAAATGCTCAGGAAAAAGATGCGGAAAAGGACTTTTGGATAAACAGGAGAAAACAGTTCGAGAACAAAAGTGAGAATGAAAAAATGTACAATAGACTGCTACAGCTTAAGTTCCAGCTTGAAGACTATATCAGTAGCAACCAATATCATAAAGCATTTAACTTCGGTTATTTTCTAAATGAATACGTTAACAGACAAGATAAAAAAGACAAACAGTTCGCTATCGAGGTCGATGTTACCCCTGCTGTACTCAGCCAGTATATTAACAATCACCGAAAGCCCAAAGATGAATTTGTGATCAGACTCGAATTACATTCAGGAGGCATGATTCCTGCAATCAGCTGGTTTAAAGTTTTACAAAAAGATAAGGAACATGATATCATCACCAATCAAAAATTAAGGCTGGAAGAAAGTAAACATGTAAAAAACAGACTCGAATTCGCCTATTGATTTTAAAGATAAAGGAATCAAATCTGATTTGGATCTTACTCCCTTACTAGTCATTACTAGCAAATAATTATTTTCTAGGCTAGCGGGGGTACTAAAAAATTACCGAAATAGTTTGTAATGCTAAACTTTGATTAGAATCTATTCAAAAAAAGTAAAATTATTCCTAACCCTCTCTAATGACAACCGACTAACTAACCATTGAAGTTTTAGCAGACAGAGCCTTATCTCAATTTGATAGCAAGAAACTGGTAACATGGGCAGTTAATGTTTTAGAGTTGGGTTACGAAACCGAGAATTTACTTATCCTTGCAGGCTTAGACTTTGATTCTACAGCAGAACGGGAATATTATTTTTGGAAAAGTATTGAAGATTTAAAAATCAATGTTGAAAAAACCGAAGAGGAATTGCTTGAAAAATATGCACTGGCAATTGCCAATAGCGCAATAGATAAAAAGATCAGTATTGAATATGCCTTTCAGCAAATGAATAAAATAGTTTCGGCAAGCGGATATAACAGTAAATACATGGCCTTTTACGAAATAAATGAGGATTTAGATTACTTGAAGTACGAGAATAAGACAATATTTAACCCAGGGCTAACTATTGAAAATGCAAACGACTTTATCTTTGAACAGTTCAGGATTTTTACCATAATAGAAGATTTAAAAATTCCACAAGAATTAAGAAGTAAGTGTTATTGTGAACGATGCAAAAAGCTTAATACTCCAGTACGAGGAATAAGTTCCAATTAAAAAGACCTTTTAGATATGCAGCCTGGGCTTGTAGCATTTGTGGATCTGAAAAACTTAAATACAGCAATGATCACGAAGTGAAATGGCTCATAATCGATGAGTATAAAAAAAGCAGTTTAAATACCTAAAAATAAAACATCACGTCTCATTTATCGCAATACTAAAACCATAAAACTGCACAAATGATCTCAACAAAAAATCTCAGTTTACTACCAGACAGAAAAACACTCGAAGCTATTTGTAAAGCCATTTCAGTTTTAGACGCAATAATCTGTCAGGAATGGCAGTACCGCTATTATTCATTCAATTCGGAATGGGATACCAATGAACAGTGTTTGCAAATGCGAAATGGTTTTATCAATTGTTGAGGAACTGGAAGATTGGCAACAACTTGAAACTGATCTGAAAGAAATCAACTACCCTTATCACTTTGAATAGCAATAAAACCTTATAAATGAGAGAAGAGGAAAAAAAATTATACTTTGAGAATGTAGACAACAATATTGAAACACATGGCTATCATATCACCTATATTCCCGAAGAACAAGAGGTTACTCCTTATGGTTATTCAAGCGGACTATATAAAAGTTTTGGGATACCAGAAGCTTTTGTTTCCGGCCTACCAAATGGGTTAACCAATACGCTGATAACCAACTATGCCCAGGCATTCAGGAACCAGAAAATACCTTTGAATGAAAAATTAGATAATCTGATTGATCGTTTTACTGTATATATTATTCCGGTAAAAAATGAATCCTTAGATAAAAAAATCTTGAGTACGTTAAGGCTGTATGAAAACGGCTACTTCAAATCAGTTCAAATCATTTTTCCCGATTTAGATGGCAAGTTTCCCGGAGAAACTGGTTATGATTATGATCAGGAAATTTTTGGAGACTACAAATCAAAATCAAAGCAATCCTAAATAATCACAAATCAAGCCAATACCCGAGGCTATGCACACTGAGACTTGCGCTAGAATGGTATAACACCTAATCTGCCCGTAGAATTCCGAAGGGCTCTACGGATTAATAATCGCAAAGAATCTGTGACTCGTTTTAGTTGAGTTTATACACTCAATTTATTATTGTATACTTAAAGACGCTATGCTTAACGCTACGGATACCGGGGCAAATTGTATACATTTAATAATATTATATATTTGCTTTACATCTAGATCATCAATATGTTGAAGCTGAAATACCTCATTCTCACAATAGCTGTATTGTTCTTTTTCAATAGAGTTAAAGGATAAACCTCTGACTGTCTAAAATTCAAACAGGGAAAGTTTAAAATGATTTATAACGGGAAGTTGTTAATAATAAAACGCAACGCAAACCATCAATATGAATATTACGATAATGCTACCGTTCCGACTTCCTACAACATTAAATGGATTAGCAATTGCTCTTACACCTTAAAGCCTGAAACTAATAACTTTAAAAAATTTCCTAATACGCCTCAAAATGCCCTAATCACGGTTAATATAATTAGTTACAGTGGAAATACTTATAAGATAAAGGCGACATCAAATTTTAGCCCCATGATACTAAAAAGTGAAATTACTAAAATCAATTAAGGAACATTTTACAAATCTTACGTCTAGAACATTACGTTTTTGCCCGTAGAGTTCTACGAATTAATAATTGCAAAGAATCTGTGACTCGTTTTAATTGAGTTTTTAAACTCAATTTTATTCTTGTATCCTTAGAAACGCTATGCTTAACGCTACGGACAGCGCGGGAGTAAAAGTGAAGCCTCCGGACTTGTTACTGATATTGTTAAGAAAGTAAGCCACTACCTGTATTTAAGGAATAAGCAGCCTTGCTTAGAACCTACCAGGTGTAATTTTAGAAATTGGCAAATTAATGGGATGGGTAATCTTAACAATTTAAGTTAAGGTTACCCATTGTTTTGTTATAGAATTTGCAACATCCAGCCAGGCAGATCAGAGCAGCAGTTTTAGCCGGCAGCTTTTGTATTCAAACCAAAATCTGAATTAGCCTTAAGCTGAAGCCGCAAAAAATAAATTCTGTGCTGCATTTTATATCTTAATTTTATAACGGAATAAAAACAAAAATTTTCTTCAACTTCTAAAATGATAAAAGAATTTTCATACAAACAATTTGGCAATATAGCGTTCAGTAAAGCATCAATGCAAAGCGATTCCCTAAACCTGATACATGAACACATCAAAATCTTGTTTATTCCTCAAAAAGCAATTATCCAGGTTGATTTTCAGGAAATAGAAATGAAAACAGATGCCTTATTATTCATTAACCCCAATGTTATTTTAAAACCTTGTGAAACTATCGGTGGTCAGCTGCTGCATTTTAACATAGATTTTTACTGTATAGAAATTCACGACCAGGAAGTTGCCTGTGATGGTATTTTATATAATAATGTATTTGAAATACCCTTTATTAATTTAAACGCAGAGCAGTCGAATGATATTCAAAAACTGATTAAAGACATCCAGTCTGAAATGGAAAATGAAGATTCCAGCACTGAAGAAATGTTAAGAATACTCTTAAAGATGATTATTCTGAAATCAACACGAATTTGGAAACAGCAGCATCAGTTAACGGAAAAAGAACAACACGCTGACGTACAATTTTTGAGAAAATTCAGCAAACTTGTAGAGGTGCATTATAAAACGCTACATACTGTTGCAGATTATGCAGACCTGCTTTGCATTACGCCAAAGAATTTAAGTAAAAAAATAGGCCTGTTAAGTAAAGAAACCCCAAACGAAATTATTAAAAACCGAATTATCCTGGAGAGTAAGCGCCTCTTAGCCCATACTACAATGTCAGTGAAAGAGATTGCTTACACCCTGAACTACGAAGACGACGCTTATTTTATTCGTTTTTTCACTAAAAATACCGGCCTCTCGCCTATCACTTTCAGAAAACAGTTCTAAAAGATTCGGTTACTCCACGATTAAAAAAGCGCAATCTGCAGATTGTGCTTTTTTTGTTTAAAACACATTCAGCGACTGGTAAAACAACCAAACAGATCCAAAAAATAACATCTACCCTCTCAAAGGAGAAAAAAGTGCAATTCAAAGCGGAAACCATCCATTGTGGAGGGCGTAAAATTGGGGCAACTTTGTACTATCAAAACAACGATAACAATTAAATAATAAAGACATGAACAAATTCACAGTAAAAGACGGAACAGAAATTTATTTCAAAGATTTAGGAACAGGACAGCCAATTTTCTTTCACCATGGATGGCCACTATCTTCAGACGATTGGGACGCACAAATGATGTTTTTCCTGGAAAAAGGATTTAGGGTAATTGCCCACGACAGAAGAGGACACGGAAGATCTACCCAGACATATAAAGGCAACGACATGGACACTTACGCAGCTAACGTAGCAGAATTGGTTGAATTCCTGGATCTTAAAGATGCCATTCACATCGGCCACTCTACCGGTGGTGGTGAAGCAATAAGATACGCCGCAAAATATGGTAAAGACCGGGTTGCCAAAGTGGTTTTGATCAGTGCCATTACACCTTACATGATTGCTGATGAAAATAACCCTGAAGGCGTTCCTCTGGCAGTGTTCGACGATATCAGACATAATACACTTCACAACAGACAGCAATTCTATCAGGATTTAACCATACCATTTTACGGCTACAACAGAGAAAATGCTATCGTAAAAAAAGGAATACAAGACAATTGGTGGAGACAGGGAATGATGGGAGGCATAAAAGCACAGTACGATTGTATAAAAGTATTTTCGGAGACAGATTTTACGGAGGATCTAAAAAGTGTGGAAATGCCAGTACTGGTACTACATGGAGACGACGACCAAATTGTTCCTTACCGCACAACCGCCGTTAAAGCAGCAGAACTTTTGAAAAATGGCAAGCTGATCATTTATCCGGGTTTCTCGCACGGCATGCCAACTGTTAATGCAGAAGTCATCAATGAAGACATTTTAGCTTTCATTAACGCATAAAAATACCGGGGTAAAAAATGCAGTTCAAAGCGAAAGCCATCCATTGTAGTGCTTTCCGGATTACCCCAACTTTGTAATACAAAAAATAACAACAATATAATATTAGCAATCATGAAAAATTTAATTTTAGCAATCACATTCTTTACCACAATAATTTCTGGCGCAGCATTTTCACAAACCAAAAGAACTCCGGCATCATTAGGCCGGGAAGAATATATAGAAGTAGAGAAAAATGTTCGGCTCCATGTAACCGACCTTGGAGAGGGACAGCCCATCGTTCTAATTCACGGCTGGCCTTTAAGTGATGCCATGTACGAATACCAATATGCCGATTTTATACAAAAAGGATTCCGTGTAATCGGTATCACCTTGAGAGGGTTTGGACTTTCGGATAAACCTGCAGGAAAATATAATTATGATGTTTTTGCAGATGACATCAAAGTAGTTCTGGATAAACTGAACATCGAAAATGCAACTATAGGGGGCTTCTCCATGGGTGGTGCAACAGTTATCCACTATGTGGCCAAATACAATGCAGCCCACGTTTCTAAAATGGCACTGTTCGGAGCTGCTGCACCTATCTGGACAAAACGTGCAGACTTTAACTATGGTTTTTGGACAAAACAGGATGTTGACGGACTAATTAACCTTAATAACACCAACCGCCCGGCACTATTTGATACCTTTGGTAAAATTTTTCCGGCCAATGAAAACAGCGTATCTCCGGGGCTTGGTGCCTGGTTAGGCACTATTCAAGCTCAGGCTTCCCCTTACGCAATGGCTGAAGGACTTAAAACTTTGCGTGATACTGATCTGCGCGGTGATTTGAAAAAAATCACACTACCTACACTTATCCTCCATGGTAAACTAGACAAAATCTGTTCTTATGATCTTGCTGAACAAATGAAAGCGATGCTTAAAAATGCAACCTTGGTACCATTCGAAAAAAGTGGCCATGCACTCTTCATTGAGGAACTGGAAAAATTTAATACCGAACTGCTGAACTTCATTAAAAAATAAGAAAAAAACTACAGGAAGGTTGCTTTAAAAAGGCAACCTTCTTTATTTTAAAATAAACCAAAATGAATAAAATTGCTTTCTTTCTGCTTTGTGTAACACTGGTTTCGTGTGGTATAAAAAAAGAAATCGTTACTGTAAATCATTCTAATTTACCGAAACCGGTAGGACCTTATAATCATTCAACACGTTATGGGAATTTGATATTTGTATCAGGTCAATTAGGTCTGGATCCGAAAACAAACAGTTTAAAGTCTGCTATTGAAGAACAAACGGTACAGATTTTCGAAAACTTAAAAGCTATCCTTGAGAACAATCACTCTGATTTTGATCATATAACGAAGACAACCATTTTCATTACAGATATGAAACAGTTTGAGATCGTTAATAAAATATACGGACGTTATTTTGATAAGCATTTTCCAGCCCGGAGTACAATTGAAGTGACCTCTTTACCCAGAAATGCAGTGGTAGAAATAGAATGTATTGCGGTGAAGAGAAATTGAGATATGTTTAGCTAAAATTGGCCCGAAAATAAAATCGCATTATTTTAATAACCAAATTGCTAGTTTGGAAGATTGAAATATCTATTCTTATTCTGTTTCTTAGGTTTTTATGTAACCCCTACGGCTCAAAACAAGCCAAATGCTATTATCAATTGGAACAAAGTTAACCCTTGATTACAGGTTAGTTTTGCCTCCTCAAATGTCCGTTTTGCAAAGGAAGCGCTTTTGATAAAGCAATTAATTGAGCGTCTTCTTTAAAACTAATTGGTTCTTAACTTTTGGCTTGGGCGCTGAGATTTGAATCAGATTAAGAAGTGAAAACTTGACCCCTAAAAAATCTGGTTTGAAATTTACGCTCGTATTAGCGCAAATCTTAGCGTCTAGGCTAGCGGGCTGGATGACTTATGCTTTGAATGATGTAATTAATCAAGAATCTTTTTTTAACACAATTGAGGCCAATGCTCGAGGCCACGCGCTAAGACTTTCACTAGATTGGAAATCCGCACTATATCGTATTAACGAATTCCAGTCTTAACCCCTCAGCCTACCCGGCGTTACTGCAAACTTCTTTCTAAATTCGTTAATGCCGCATATTTTAGCCAGTTCTGCAACCGATGGTGGCTGGTGGATATTCTGGATCAGGTAATCTCTGGCCTGATAAATGCATTCCCGATCATAATTAGAAGATAAAGCCGCTGGCTGCTTTTGGCGAATGCTCCGTTCAAAAGCTTCGGCCTGGAGTACCAGTAACTCAATACATTTCGACTCGATAAACAGATGCTTCAATCCTTCAGGATAATCACAATCAAGAATATCTCTGATGCATTGCTGCATAGGCCATGAAATAGGCAGGTTATGGTCGCCTAGCTGCATGTAATATCCGGTATCAATATGATCCGCCAAAACCTGTAATGCTTTGGTAGAGTGCTCTGCCAGTTGCAAAAACTTTTCTTTAGCAAAATGAACCTCAAAAAAGCGATAACATTGGCCGGTATCATATTGGCCTATCCCATCCAGCTCAGGCATGTAAATAATATTTTGTTGGTTGGAATTAAAGATGTACTCTTGCTTGTTAATGCGGTTAAAAATAGTACCACTGCCAGACAGCGTAAAGCGCATCTTAATCATATCAGGTACTTCATTGGTTGGGCTAAAGTACATCTGCTGCTGTTTAAACATGATATCGCCGTACACCATGTAAATACCCGGAATATTGATCTGTATAAATTCGGCTTCGCTTAGAAAAACTGTATTTATTCTTTTTTTTTGTAACCAATCCGTTCTGAACACGAAGATCATCAAAACTACCCCCTACGTTTTTCCAGGCACCATAATTCTTACCAACATTGATTCCCATAAGCGCAATAATTACAAAAAAAGCCGAGATAACATGCTGGGATTATCCACATTTCGGTTTTTTGTAAAAGAAAATCCTTTTTGTGTAAAAGCATGAAGCAGGTATTTTTCAATTTTGCCCGAATTGCGAAATGCACCGCAAGAGATTAATTATGATATTATGGAAGAGCAAGAAGACCCGATTACCTTAACGCTTGATGAAAAAATTGATGTTCTCCCACCTAAAAACACGCTAATTTTTAAACTTTTACAGGATTTACCTTTAAAAAAGGAAGAAAACATATTGGAAATCGGTCCTGCAGATACCGAACACCTATCGTATCTATTGCAGAAAGCAAAAAATATCACTTACACTGGAACTTATTTCTCAGATGCTGGAATAAAAAATGTCTTTTCCGCTTATAAAACCGATGGCAACAATGTAGAGTTTGCTAAAATAACGGATAATGAACTCGATTTACAGGATAATTCCTTCGATTGGTGTTTTACAGCCAATATCATATATTTCTGGCCGGATCCTTTAAAATACTTATCTGAAAGCTACCGCGTACTAAAATCAGGCGGAAAACTGAATCTTGCCTTTGTTGAAAAAAACTTTGGCGTCCACCTACCCTGGACACAGCTCGACTTTACATTTTACGAAGTTGACGAAGTAAAAACATTTTTCAAAAAATCGGGATTTGTAAATATTGAAGTCAAGACGATGACAGAAACGATTATTGATCAAACCGGAAAGGAGATCACCAGACCTTTTATCATCGTATCAGGCCAGAAAAAATAGTTGAACTGGTTAAATTTACATCCTGGTGGAAGCCCAATATCATTAAGTTGAGGGATAAATCGCAAGAAGATTCGTTCGACTAAAGCTGTCAATGAAAGATTTACAAAATTACCGTCATTTCGACTGAAGCGCAGTCCCGAACGTTCGGGAGAGAAATCTTTGAACTGGAATTGCAATAAATCCTTAAACTATTTCAAAAGATTTCTCCACTGCGGTCGAAATGACGATATTTCGAGACCATTTCCTGTATGTCCGTAGCGCTCCGAAGAGCGCTACGGATTAATGATAGAAAAGTCTGTTACTCATTTTAATTAAGTTTATAAACTTAATTTTATTCTTATATACATAGAAATGCTATGCCTAATGCTACACAGAGCAGGATAAAAAAAATCCGGACCGCCCTTATTGTTTCTTCAATGGAGCCGCTCCGACACAATTATACATCAACAATACTTTAAGATAACTTCCACTTTACCTTTTATTCGGTTATTATTAACCTGCCGATCTAAAGCGAGTCAAATCTTTGATCTACCTGATCTCCAACAGCGGTATCACTCAACCAAAGCAAGGGTTAAGCAGTGTGCAGGCAGGTGTAAGGCAAGCCTGGGCGAAAGGTGGCTAAAACGTGGGGTAAAGGTGGCGTAAAGGTGGACTTTGGAATATTTTTCCTGGAGATTTTTAATCAGACAGATTGATTTGGGTTATCATCGCTTTTGATTAACCTAATATAAAAAATTATGGTGAAGCGGGCAAAAAAAGAGCTTCGTAATTGTAGGTATGGGCATCATAAATGCAATTGTTCGTGTCTGTCCATAGCGTTCCGAAGGGCTCTACATATTAATAATAGAAAGAGTCTGTGACTCGTTTTAGTTGAATGTTAAACTCAATTTTATTCTTGTATCCGTAGGAGATGCTATACTTAACTCTACGAACAGAATGGGATAATTTATTTTATAAAAATCAATATAAATGACGTAACAGATTTTTTATGCCATACAGCTCAGTCTTGACTCGGCTCGCCGCCGCCGAAAGGCTCTTACTTTTTGACATCAAAAAGTAACAAAACCGAGGCATTGCCGAGCTCATTAATACAAATAAAACAATAGACAACAACCATTAATAAAATGCCGGCTGAAAATTTATTCATTTGTTGTTTATAACTTTCAGCTGCATTCATGAGGGCTTCGCCGTTTTCTTTCAAAGACAGTGTTATGGCTAGAACAGTGCAGCCCGAAAAATTTATTAGGCCGGTTTTAAGTAGAACGGTGATACGGTGCTATGGCCTAGCTATACGGAAATGCATGATACTAAAATCTACTCATTAACAATTAATTATAAAATAACGTCAATAGTTGCGACAGACTCGAAAAAAGTCGTCATTGCAAGGAGGAACGACGAAGCAATCTTTCTTGCTAATGTAGAATTACAATGGTGATACTTGCTGTAAAGATTGCTTGCCCGAAAGTAGGGACAGGCCGTTGGCTGAAAAAGACTTCTTACAATGACAATCTCTCGAGGGGGCTTAGTGCCAAAGCGATAATTGGAGAACTTAAAAAAGCAGATTAAGCGCTAAATCAGCACCCAATCTGCTTAAAATTAAATTGGTTAAACCCGAATATTATTTCACCACCTTAATCTGCCCTTTCATCACCATATAATGGCCCGGATAGGTACAAATAAAAGGATATACACCAGGTTTGTTAGGCACAATAAAATAAATCGTATCCGATTTTCCGGGCTGTAACAAAGACGTATAAACCAATACCTTAGGTGTTGCCGGAACAAAATCAGACTTTTCACCATCAAGGCCCATTTTCAAAGCCATTTCTCCTACTGCATTACCCGATGCTGGCATAGTGAGCACGAAATTGTGCAACATATCATCCACATTTTTAAAGGTTAGTTTTACTTTGGTACCAGCCTTAAGAGTAATATTGGTGAGGTCGAATTTCAAACCTGGCTTGGTACCCAGTATAATGGTTTCTTCAGGTCCCTTAGTCCAGGCTTCGGGCTGTTGCGTAACGTGTTTTGTCACATCGGTATTGCCTTTAACTGCGCCACCCGCTGCAGGTATATTGCCCATTTGGTGATGCTCCATCCCTTCCATATGGTGTGCTGCCTGTGCATTGCCTGTAGGTTTATTTTCTGCAGTTAGTGCCAGCTTTTCGCCATCCGGAATTTTTTTCACTGTATAATATCCGTAATTGTGCAACAAAGGAATACTGCCATTTTCAGCCCGCAATCCTTCCATTTTGATTTCGTGGATATACCCCTCTTTCAAACTATCCAACACCAACCGTACCTTTTTATGATCAGGAGAAACCACTATCGCTTTGATGCTACGTGCCGATTGATTAATTACCGGACTACCATAAATGTGGTGGTATTTATAAATAAAAGTAGAAAGTTGATAAGCACCGGCATCGCGCGCAGTTTTTTCATCAACCGGCATGGTAAACTCCAGTTCGAAACCATCGGGCTGGGCCTTTACCGTTTGCACCTCGAATGGCATAATACCCGACCAGGTTAAACGCTGCAGCCCGTACTCGGCTTTGCCTGTCGATGACCATCCTCTTGAAGTCATCCCCACCAGCATACTGCCGTCCGATCCCCAGTTCATCCGGAGGATCCCTGAAGAAAATCCCCGGCGGAATGGAAATACCACACCTTGATACACGCCTTTAACTTTCTCTAAAAATACCCTGTTGATATTACTCTGCGATTGGTCGCCCACAAAAAGCTGCCCTTTAAAAGGCCCCATATTCCCATTATTGGTATAGTTAAGAATACCCGATGTGGAGTTACCCATAATAGAATGCGGAATCCATACCGAAGGTGTTTTAAGCCCAGGTACTCTTTTGGCCACCTCGAATTCAGGTTTTCCGGTATCAGGAATATCCTTTTTGTGAAGCTTAACTGGTGAGCCAGGCTCATTTGACCATATTAAGCCGGCAGGATTACCTACAAAATCGCCTTCTTCTACGTGGGTAATGCTGCCCGAGCCTACCCAGTCGCCCTGATTTTCGGCATAAAATATTTCTCCGTCGTTATTCAGCGCCATTGCTGCAGGCGAGCGGAAACCGGCTGCAAAAGGTTTTAACTTAAAATCGGGTGTAAATTTGAGCATCCAGCCATGCCATTTAGATAAACTGGCGCCGTAACCGATCCAACCCAGGTTCAATGTAACCACCATGTTGCCATCTTTATCCAATATCGGACCATAAGCATATTCGTGGTAATTGCCCGATAAAGGCCAGGAATACATGGTGCGGTATTCATCGGCTTCGCCATCACCATCCAGATCGCGTAGCCTCGTAATTTCAGCGCGTTGGGTAAGGTAAATATCTCCTTTGATGTAATTTAAGCCCAATATTTCGTGCATGCCATGCGCAAATAAACGATATTTGGGCTGTTGTCCGTCTTTCATATACGGATTGGTGATCATCCAAACTTCACCTTTACGGGTAGCTACTACCAGCTCATCGTTAGGTAAGAAAGTCATTCCACCCACTTCAAGTGCAATTTCTTTTGGAATGGGAACGGTTACGATGGGATAAATCTGTTTTTCTGTTTGTGGTTGTGTTTGTGCTTTTAACGTCACCAGACCAGTGCCCAGCAACAAAAGAGACAATAAGTATGTTGATTTTTTCATGTTTTGATTACCAGGTGATGGAATAGGTTAACGAATCGGCAGTATTGGCCAGTTGTACCAGCAGTTCTTTGCCACTTTGGGTTTTCCTGATGAAAGCTTTTGCACCATCAGCTACTTTGATGGTATAAGCTTTATCGCCAACCACATAACTGTTGTTTTTATGCGATTCTATATTTGCCCCAGCCGCAATACGACAATAAAGCGGCTGCTTGCCATTGCTAATGCTAATGGTGCGGCTAAGTCCTGCGCCGCCATCTAAAACGGCTATTTTATCAGTTATATCGGCACCGTTAGCCGTATATAAAAATGCAGGCATTTTGCTTTTATCTAAAACATAACCCTGGGTTTGCAGATCGTCAAATGCGATGGAATCTGGCCAGGCCGCGTCTTTATCTGCCAATATCGCAAGAGTCGGTGCCGCAGAAAGTGGTAAAACGGTACCCAGAGGTTTAGCCAGTTGAGGTTCTCCCCTATCTTCCCACATTTCTCTGGCATCTATAAAATCTCCACGCCATACTTCCAGCAAAGCGCCCTGTTTTAAATCGTAAGCATAGTTTACCTTTTCTGGAGTACCTACAGAAATCACGTGAGTACGTTTTTTGCCTTCAAACATCAGGAAGCTTCGCAATAAATATGGTTTAGTTGTTGCATTGATGATATAAGGGTTGGCGTTTTGGGCCATAGAATAAGCTGCGCAGCTGGTCAAGAGTGCCAGGCAGCACATCACTCGTTTGTAGATCATAATTTTGATTTGGTTAAAGTACAACAAAACAATCGGTTGCATAACAAATATATCATTAGCAGATCAGTTTACAAAAACAATCGCCCATAAAGCATACAATTAGTTAATTTACAACCAGATAAAGTTAAATTTTAATCAGACAAACGATAGCATAATCAGGTGGTAGAATAATAAAACCTTTTACTAAACGTATAGATTTAACCTACTGATCCGTTTGTTTTGCTTTTATGTGAGGACAAGCTCATCATTTCACATTTAGCCGAAAAAGCAAGGTCAATTACCAGGATTGAGGGCAGAAAGATGCGCTGTAATTTTTGAAAGTTTAATTAATGAACAATCTTAAACACCAGTTCTTTTAAGAGTTCACCATCATCAACATTCCCGGTACTATCCAAGCCTTTGCTTTTTAAATCGTATTCGCGAAGTAAGCTGATTACCTGGAAAACTTTCCCTGTATTGTAATTTCTTGCTGCTACCTCATAATCTTTGATAAAAAACGGAGGCACGCCCAACGCGGATGCCGCATCGGCTTTATTGGGGATATAATGATATTTGAGGAGCTTGGTAAAATAACCACCTAAATTGGCCAAAACCATTACAGTTGGGTTTGCTTTAGGATTGCTGGCGAAGTAATTGATGATTTTATTACATTTTAACACATCGCGGATGGCCAGGGCTTTCTGTAATTCGAAAACATTATATTCTTTACTAATGCCGATGTTTTTCTGAACCAGATCGGTATTGATGGTTACTTCCTTCGAAACATTGAGCATCAGCTTTTCGATCTCGTTGGCAATTTTGGAAAGATCTGTACCTAAATACTCAGCCATTAGCGCCGATGCCTGCTGATCGATCTTATACCCTTTCTCTTTAACAAATTCTTCAATCCAGGGTACCAGTTTATAATCGCGAACAGGATCAGACTGAAAAATCAGTCCGCTTTTATTGATGGCTTTGTAGATTTTTTTACGCTTATCGAAATTGGCATATTTATAAGCCAGCACTAAAATGGTACTCGGTAGTGGTTTTTCAAAATAATTGAGTACGAATTCGCCCTCTTTAGAACTGTCTTCCTTACCCCACTTTAAATCCTGCGCTTCTTTAACAATTACGACCTGATACTCAGACATCATGGGATAACGCTTTGCAGCTCCCAAAACCGTTGCCATATCGGTATCTTTCCCGTACAAAACCGTTTGGTTGAAGCCTTTTTCGGCATCGTTCAGCAGCTTATCTTCAATATAATCCGTTATTTGATCGATATAGTAAGATTCTTCACCATGCAATAAATACACAGGTTTGAACTTTCGGGCTTTGATATCTTTAATAATTTCGGCAGCAGTCATTGCCTGTAAAATTACAATTTAGGTTTAAGGATTTGGTAAATGTTTTTAAATTAAGAGATGTGAGAGGTTAGATGTGAGATTTGAGACTGGATTTGAAAAAGTAGATATGAGATTTGAGACACGAGATTTGAGACATTAAGCAGGAGACTGCTTTAGCATCATTCAGAATTAATTAACTTTGAGGCTTCAAATTGATAAATTGTTGTATTGTTAATTGCAAACTGACAATTGCGAACTGCCAACTGAAAACTGCAAACCGAAAACTGCCAACTGAAATGTTCACTCCTACTCCGCTTAACCTGCCACCTTATCCATTTAAAATAACCAAAAAAGATGATGTGGTTTTTATTTTCGATGAGTTGAGGAAGAAACACCTGGTGCTTACACCCGAGGAATGGGTGCGTCAGCATTTTATTCAAAGTTTGATCCTGGAAAAGAAATTTCCGCGTACTTTGATCCAGATTGAAGGTGGTTTGATCTTAAACCAACTGCAAAAGCGAAGCGATATTTTAGTCTACAATACTGCCGGCGAAAAACTGATGCTGATTGAATGTAAGGCACCAAAAGTAAAAATTACCCCATCGGTTTTTGATCAGGCCTCGCGGTACAATTCGATACATCAGGCGAAATGGATCGTGTTAACCAATGGTCTGCAGCATGTTTACGCCAAAATGGATCTGGAGAAAGGCAGCTTTAACTTTGTAGAAGAAATGCCGGATTATTTGAAGTTGTAGTTCAAATTGTTAAAAACTGGAGAATAAAATCCGTCATTCCCAGCATGACTGGGAATCGTAATGCTGTAGCTAAATCTGCAAATAAGATTCTTCCTGATCACGTGCTCTATGTTTTCACAGATCACTTTAAATATTCCATTTCGTGCTTCGCGAATACAATTGATTATCGTAAAAGTATTTTTATTATAGGGAGCGCAGGGTTAATGCAAAACACTAAATTTCTTCCCGTTTTCCGCTATACGCTTCGCTGCCTCGTACCTCGTTGCTGCGGGGTATCGCTGCAAGCGGGGCTATATGGCAAAAATATTATTCATTTTTTAAGCTGGAATATGCAAAAAACCTTTGTTCCTGAACCCGATCCGATGGCTATTGGATGCAATGGAAAGCCCGGAGCGTAGCGAGGACTTGTAATGGAAAGCGGGGCTGCAGACCGCCAAGAACTACTGTATGCTCATTTCCAAATACCAAACAAGAACCAAATCAGGAATACTCCACATGATAAGCTCACCTGATTGGCAGAATTTAACTTTTTGTGTTCCCATACCTGATAAAAAAATTAAATGCTTTTACCATATCAGTTTTTGCTGTTTAAATTATATTCTTCAATGCGCCGATTGTAGAATTAATAAATAAAACACCAACAGAAGAAAAAAATAAATGTACATATAACGTTTATTATGTTAAATATTTTACTTTTACTTTTAGAATCTTCCAGATATAAAACCGTATGAAATTAAATTACCCAATAAAAAGTATTTTCTCTGCATGTATAGCTTACGCTGCCATCGGAGCTGGATACACAACAACAGCGCAGGCACAAACTGCAAAAGTAATTAAAGTTAAAACAGACCAGCCTATTGCTAAAGTGCAACCTAATATGTGGGGTGTGTTTTTTGAGGATATTAACTTTGGTGCCGACGGTGGTATTTATGCCGAACTGATTAAAAACCGCTCTTTCGAATTTACAAAACCGCTGATGGGCTGGAGCATCCAGCGTAAAAATCCAAAGGAAGGAGAAATATTGGTGGTAAACCGCAAAGAGGTAAATACCGCCAACCCCAGATATTTACAGGTAAAAAAACAAACTGACGATTTTGAACTTATAAACGAAGGATTTAAAGGTATCGGCGTTAAAAAAGGATTGCGTTATGATTTTTCATTGATGTACCGCCAGTTAACTCCAGGGGTTAAACTGGTACTGATGTTAAAAGATGCGAACAATAAAATCATCGGACAAGGCACTTTGACTCCTGATCAAACAGGAAACGACTGGAAAAAACAATCAGCAAGTTTTATCGCTACTGAAGCCGATCCTAAAGCTAAATTTTCCATTCTGTTTCAGGGAAATGGAAATATTGACGTGGATATGATCAGTCTTTTCCCAGGCGATACCTGGAAAAACCGTCCGCAGGGATTAAGGGCAGATATGGTGCAGTTATTGGCCGATATGAAACCTGGTTTTATCCGCTTTCCGGGCGGCTGTATCGTAGAAGGCACCGACCTGGCAAACCGTTACCAGTGGAAAAAAACCATTGGCCCGATTGAAAACAGACAGCTGATTATCAACCGCTGGAATACCGAGTTTCCTTACCGTGCCGCACCAGATTATTTTCAAAGTTTTGGCCTGGGCTTTTTTGAGTATTTCCAACTGGCTGAAGATATCGGCTCAGATGCCCTGCCGATATTAAATTGCGGTATGGCCTGCCAGTTCAACTCTGCTGAAGTTGCTTCGCTTGATGAACTGGATCCTTATGTACAGGATGCTTTAGACCTGATTGAATTTGCCAATGGCGATGTAACAACCAAATGGGGCAAAATGCGTGCTGATTTAGGTCATCCAAAACCCTTTAACCTAAAAATGATGGGTGTGGGAAATGAGAACTGGGGTCCGCAGTATTTAGAAAGACTTGCAATTTTTACCAAAGCCATCAAAGCAAAATACCCTGATTTTAAAATCATTAACAGCTCCGGAACGGATCCGGAAGGCGACCGTTTTAACCTGCTTAACACCACATTAAGAAATAATCATGCTGATTTTATAGATGAACATTATTACCGTCCGGCTGATTGGTTCTTAAAAAATGCAGGCCGGTATGACAATTACCCGCGCAACGGCTCGAAAGTTTTTGTGGGTGAATATGCGGTGCACGCCGATAGTAAAATTGAAGGCAGCAATAGAAATAATTGGGAAAGTGCATTGGCTTCGGCTTCGTTAATGACCGGCCTGGAACGTAATGCCGATGTGGTTCAGATGGCTTCATACGCACCACTTTTTGCGAATATCGACGCCTGGCAATGGGCGCCGGATATGATCTGGGTAGATAATTTAAAATCGTATGGCACACCAGATTATTATGTTCAGAAACAGTTTTCTACCAACAAGGGAACGGATGTGGTTTCGATTACACTTGATAATAAAAACATTATCGGACAGGATGGACTTTACGCTTCTGCCGTAACCGATCAGGTAAAAAAAGAACTCATCATTAAAATTGCCAATAACGCTAATCAACCGCAGCAGATCGATTTCGACCTTGAAGGAAAATTGAAATTAAAAAGCAAGGGCACCAATGAGGAAATAGCAAACAGCAACCTTAAACAGGTTAACTCATTCGAAAATCCTGAAGCGGTAAGTCCGAAAAAAAGCACGATTAACCTAAAAGGCAAGAAATTAAATATTTCGTTAAAACCTTATTCTTTTAACGTCATCAAAATTCCATTTACCACATAGATTTAACGAGATCAACATGAAAAAATTTGTATTATCTGCGGCTTTATTCTGTAGTTCTATTTTAGCACAAGCCCAAAACGAAACCCAGCTCACCATTAAACCTGCAGGCGACCAAGTAGTGAGCAAACACATTTATGGCCATTTTTCAGAACATCTGGGCCGTTGTATTTACGATGGTTTTTGGGTAGATGAAAATTCGACCATTCCAAATAAAGGTAGAATAAGATTAGACATTGTAGAGGCATTAAAAAAAATAAAAGTTCCGAACCTGCGCTGGCCCGGTGGTTGTTTTGCTGATGAATACCACTGGAGAGATGGCATTGGTCCCAGAAACCAGCGCCCGAAAATGGTCAACACCAACTGGGGCGGCGTAACTGAAGACAATAGCTTTGGTACACACGAGTTTTTAGACCTTTGCCAGATGCTTGATTGTGAACCGTATATTGCCGGGAATGTGGGCAGCGGAACCGTTGAGGAAATGGCTAAATGGGTTGAATACCTAAATTTTGACGGCGTAAGCCCGATGACAGCCATCCGCAGCCAAAATGGAAGAGAAAAACCATGGAAAGTTTCGTTTTGGGGGGTTGGTAACGAAAGCTGGGGATGTGGAGGCAACATGACACCGGCCTATTATTCTGATTTGTACCGTAGATATGCCACCTATGCCCGCAATTATCCGGGCGCTCCGTTAAAAAGAATTGCCAGTGGCGCTAATGCGGGAGATTATAACTGGACTGAAACCTGTATGAAAAATATTGGCGACCAAATGTGGGGATTAACCTTGCATTATTATACGCTTCCAACCGGAAATTGGAACGCAAAAGGGTCTGCCACTAAGTTTGATGAAGCTCAATACTTTTCGACCATGAAAAATTGCCTGCACATGGGAGAACTGGTAAGCAAGCACGCTGCAATAATGGATAAATACGATCCTAAAAAGAAAGTTGCTTTGGTGGTTGATGAATGGGGAATATGGACTGATGTGGAGCCCGGAACCAATCCTGGTTTCCTGTATCAACAGAATAGTTTACGCGATGCTTTAATTGCAGGCACTACCTTAAATATCTTCAATAACCATTCTGATCGTGTTAAAATGGCTAATCTGGCCCAAACTGTGAATGTTCTACAGGCTTTAATCTTAACCGAGAAAGATAAAATGATCCTCACCCCTACTTATCATGTTTTTGATCTTTACAAGGTACACCAGGATGCCAAATATTTACCAATTGCTTTTACCAGCCCTGATTATGTAGTAGGAGACCAAAAAATACCAGCGCTGAATGTTTCTGCTTCGCAGGATGCCAGCGGCGCGATCCATATTTCGTTGGTTAATTTAGATCCAAATAAAAAAATTGCAATCAGTACGGTGTTAGATGGTTTGAAATGGAATTCGGTTACCGGGCAGATTTTAACCTCTGCTAAACTTACTGACGTAAACACTTTTAACGATTTGAACAAAGTACATAATGCTAAATTTACAGGCGCCAAAAAATCGGGTAATTCACTAAAAGTAGAGTTACCGGCGCAATCTGTTGTGGTTCTGGAATTGAAATAATTTTATAAGAAAGATCAAATTTTCTGCCTGAAGTGAAGTTTTTGAACGGCATGCGATCGTTGTTAAATAAATTAAAAATCATGAAAAAACTAGGATGCCTTTTTGTATGGTTGATATCAGCATGTTTAAATGCTGAGGCGCAATCTGAAAAAGGGCCATACCTTTTTGCTTATTTTAAAGATAATGGCCAGGATGGCTTGCACCTTGCTTATAGTAACGATGCCTACAAATGGACAGCACTGAAGAATGATCAATCATTCTTAACCCCAACAGTAAGCCAAGATAAGCTGATGAGAGATCCTTGTATTATACGAGGCGCCGACGGCCTATTCCATATGGTCTGGACGGTGAGCTGGAATGATAAAGGAATTGGTTATGCCAGTTCGAAAGACCTCATTAGCTGGAGCGAACAACAGTTTATACCTGTAATGCGTAAAGAAGATGGTGCCAGAAATACCTGGGCTCCTGAAATCACCTATGATAGCGCGACCAAAACCTATATGATTTATTGGGCTACAACCATTAAAAATAAGTTTAATGAAACGGCCTCAACGGAGGAAAACGGATATAACCACAGAATTTATTACGTTACGACAAAAGATTTCAAAACTTATTCGGAGACCAAGTTGCTTTACGATCCGGGATTTAACGTAATTGATGCCACTATAGTAAAAGATGGTAAAAGGTTTATCATGTTTTTAAAAGATGAAACCCGCCAACCTGTCCAAAAAAACATTAAAATAGCGTATGCCGATCAGTTGACCGGTCCGTATAGCCAAGCAGGAAATCCGATTACCGGCAATTACTGGGCTGAAGGCCCAACCACCTTAAAAATCGGCGATAAGTGGTTGGTGTATTTCGATAAGTACGTCGACCATAAATATGGGGCGATAGAATCTGCAGATTTAAAAAACTGGACTGATGTTTCAGACCAGATCTCCCTGCCAAAAGGCTTAAGGCATGGCACCATATTAACCATTAAAGAAAAAGAACTGGAAGTCTTATTAAGGCAATAAATAAGGCTAAAGCAGTATAAAATTTCTCCAACAAGATCCTGAACCATGTTCAGGAGGACGATTGCATTTAAATAGCGCTAGTGAGCTGCGAGGACACAAACCACGGAATAGTACATACCATTTAAATCAACATTCCATGGTCTGTGTCCGCACAGACCATTAAGATAAATCTCCATCAAGCACCATGCTGAACTTATTTTACGGTGCAGCTTTCTGATTAGCTACGACAGAAGATTTTATCGTTGGTGCAATTCGCTTCAAAAACCTTCCTCATAGATCCTGAAAAAAGTTACCATTCACTGAATTTAAAAGAAAAACCATTATTGCAATTACGATCATTGGAGTTAATTTATTTCTTTAAATCCTGTCACTCATATTTATTTTATATAACAAATTAGTGCTCAGGATGAAAAATCGCATTTGAAAATGCCAGTGGTCTGTGAGGATACAGAACATGGAACAAGAATGTCGTACTCTCGACCGGAGCAATGCGAAGTGGAGAGGTCTTTGGATCAGATTATAAGATTAGATCTGATCTGATCCGTGGTCTGTGAGGACACAGACCATGGAACAAGTTAAAGAAAAACCATTATTGCAATGACGATCATTGGAGGTAATTTATTCCTTTAAATCCTGTCACTCATATTTATTTTATATAACAAATTAGTGCTCAGGATGAACAATCGCATTTGAAAATGCCAGTGGTCTGTGAGGATACAGAACATGGAACAAGAATGTCGTCCGACCGAGCAATGCGAAGTAGAGAGATCTTTAGATCAAATTGTAAGAATTAGATTTAATCTTAATCCGTGGTCTGTGAGGGCACAGACCACGGGAGTGAAAATTTACTTCACCAACCTGACTTCATAAATATTGGCAATCGCTGATCCCTGATCGGCAACAAATTTCACTTCTAAGTCTGCTTTCAATAGCGCTTTTGGAATCTGATATTGCTGGGTGTAAAAAACAGCTCCCTTACTTCCATCTAACTTTACATTTTCAATTTTAACTCCATTGATCAGGATAGCGAAGCTTTTATCCTTTTCTTTTCCAAAATAAGTTAAACTCAGCTTATTTCCAGATAAATCTTTGTTTTTAAGCATATAACTAAACCATGCTTTCCCATTTCTAAAATGCCTTTCCTGGTAGGTTCCGTTATCCGTTTGTTCACCTTTAAAATTATGATCAGATTCTGGTTGTTGTTCACCAGGATTAACCAGATCAACTGTTTGCTGTTCAATCTTCATCTTTTCTTCTTCGGCCAGTTTAATCGCCTTTGCACGTTCCGGCAAAGCCTGTTCACTGCTGTAAGGAAAGTAAACGACATAACGCTTTTCGGCAAGGGTGTAAAAAGGAACCAATTTTAAGGATTTGTATCTGGGCTGATAGACCGCATTACGGGCACTAAAGGTTAAAGTTTTTTTATCGGTCAGCGTAATTTCATCAGCAAGCGTATTTTTCGGCCCGGTAACCAGGGGCGCATCACTAATCGGCAATAAAGCACCGGAGGCAATATGTCCCATCCGGCTGCCATCAGCGGTTAAATTAGGTTGATTCAAAGTATCCATCTCTGCAGCAAGTACAATTGGTCCACGCAGAAAGGCAACCCAATCAGAACCATCAGGCATAAATTCTGTTGAGGTACGCATCGGTAAGGCTATATCAACTACATCGCCCGTACTCCAGGTGCGATCGATACTGGCATAACCATTTGCTTCACTTTTAGCCATTGCCTTTTTTCCGTTTACCATTACAACCAATTTCCCTTGTCCTACCCAGGAAGGCTGACGGAAATGTAAGGCAAAACGCTGTTTTTGCTTTAGCTGAAGTTTGATCGTTGTTTTCTCTGCATCTGGAAAAAGCGTTTGCTGTGTAAGCTGAATACCTTTTTCTTTCCAGTTTAGGGTTGAAGGGATAAAAAGATTCACAAATACATCATTCGCACGGTGTGCATAAATCAGTTCCCCATATTTGCCATGGTTTTCCAATCCCGAACCTACACAGCACCAGAAACTTTCCTGCGGATTCGAATAGGTACGGTAATGCCCTGGACGCATCGGCGTAAAATATACAAAACCACCTTCCGGCCTTTGCGATGAAAGAATATGATTATACAGTGTACGTTCATAATAATCGAGATAAGTGTTTGAAGGATCTGCAAGAAACAGTTGCTTAGTCAACTTCAACATGTTGTAAGAATTGCAGGTTTCAGGTCCCTCCCGCGATTCTGTCATCGAAGAAAAATCATTTGCAGGATGAAAATGCTCTCTAACGCTATTTCCTCCGATGGCTACTGTTCTGCGATCGACTACTGTTTTCCAAAAGAAAGCAGCGGCATCAGCCCAGGCCGGATTTTTATCCAACAGCGCAATCTGCTCAAAACCAATTACTTTCGGAATCTGTGTATTGGCATGTAAGCCATTTAAGGCATCGGTATTTTTTAAAAGTGGATTGAGAAGAGATTGATCTGAAAACCGTTTGGCCAATTGAAGATACTTTTTATCGCCTGTTATTGCATAAACATGGGCAAAAGCTTCATTTAATCCACCATGTTCGCTCTTTAATAATTCCTGTACCTGTTGATCGGACAAATTGGAAACCAGATCTACGCACCAATCTGTTAATTTGATCAGCATTTGCTTCGCTTTTGCATTGCCGGCAACTGCATAGGCATCGTACAGGCCTGCATAAATTTTATGAATATTGTACAAGGGTACCCATTTTCCATTGAGCGAAAAACTGGATGATCTGATGTTACCGGCTTTAATCTCTTTCCAGATTTCCTTACCTCCGGGGATTCCGGCAAGATAACCATCACCATTTTGACGCTGGCATTTGTCCAACTCGGTAATCATATAATCTATCCGCTCCTTCACCTTTGCATCGCCGGTAGCAGCATACATCAACGAAAGGGCCGATAGGTAATGTCCGCCGATATGCCCGTCTAAACCTGTGTTTTCCCAATTACCGTAGGATTCAGCTTTAGGTTTTAACCCTGCTTCTCTTAAATAGGGCGCCAAAAGCCGATCTGCATCCAGCGATAGCATATACTTTTTATCAGTTTCCTGTGCCTGTTTAAAAGGCCCATCAAG
Source organism: Pedobacter suwonensis (assembly GCF_007833675.1). Classification (NCBI taxonomy): domain Bacteria; kingdom Pseudomonadati; phylum Bacteroidota; class Sphingobacteriia; order Sphingobacteriales; family Sphingobacteriaceae; genus Pedobacter; species Pedobacter suwonensis. The sequence goes on from NZ_CP031708.1 coordinate 1,465,052, forward strand.
CAGGCGGACTTCCGTTAAACTAAATGGCTGCAAGACAGTTTGCCCAAAAACAGTTCCGCATAAAGCGGATAACAAAACGGCGGTAATTATTTTTTTCATTTTTAAAAACTTCTTCATAACAAAGATGATTGATCGTAGTGGGTAAAGTTTTGGTAGACCGTTAATAACCTTTGGCGATAAAATAATCTGTTTTACGTGCCTTCTATTGATGATTAAACCCAGGATAAAAAACGGCCTGGTATAATTGATTGCTCATAAAATTAAAGGTTTAGTAAACCATTGGCTAGCGGATTATACCGTCCAAAAGCAGTATTTATAAAATTTGGTTAAAATAAACGTCTTAAAGACATTTATAAAACGAAGATATAAAAAAGAATTGCCAATTAGGTTATGATTGAAACAAATCATTTAGCGCCCGGGAATTTTTTATCAATTTCAGGAACATTAAAAAGAACGTTTGAATGCCTGCCAACAGCTTACCCCAGTGCATTTTGTTCATTTTTTATTTTTCCATAAAAAAACCGTTACATTCCATAACTTAATGAGGAATTTTAAAATCAAACACTTTGCATCCAATACTCATCAGAAATAATGTAAAAATACTTGGCGAAGGCAGCCAGGTACTTCTGTTTGCTCATGGCTTCGGCTGTGCGCAAAATTCATGGAAATATATTACAGATGCTTTCCTGGGAAATTACAAAGTGATCTTATTTGATTACGTAGGCACTGGTGATTCGGACCTTAGCCAATACAACCAAAAGAAATATGCTACATTAGAAGGATATGCCTGTGATATAATTGACATCATACAGGTACTTGACCTCAAGAATATTATATTTATTGGACATTCGGTTAGCAGCATGATTGGCATGATTGCCGCCCTGCAGCTTCCGGATGTATTTAAAAAACTGGTTTTTATCGGTCCATCACCAAGATATTTAAACGATGGTGATTATATCGGCGGATTTAACACCGGAGATATAGAAACCATCTTTACCCACATCGCCCAGGATTATGTAGCCTGGAGTAAACAATTGGTGCCACGAGTGATGGACAGCCTTTGTAAACCTGAACTATGTGATTTTTTACAGGAATGTTTTGAAGCCACTGAGCCAAGTGTGGCCCTTGCTTTTGCAATGGCAACCTTTAAAGCCGATTACAGAGACCAATTGAAAAACCTCGAAGTACCAAGCCTAACGCTGCAATGTACAGATGATGAAATAACCCCAAAATCAGTTGGAGAATACATTCACAAAAATACGCCTGACAATTTCCTGGTTGTAATGAAAGCTACCGGGCATTTCCCACACATCAGTGCGCCCGACGAAACCATCAGGGAAATCAAAGACTTTATCGAAAATGCCGGTTCGAAATCAGCATCAGATCACCTCTATACTTCAGGAGATTTTGCACACCAATAACCTATTTTTAGCTTAAAATGTAAACATTGAGCACAAAAATGCTTTTTCAACCGCCAATCGGCATGAAACAGCGCTGACCGCGCAACAATATTTTATTTCATGAAAAGTAAAGGAAAGTTAAATGTTAAGTTGATAACCATTAAAAACGCGCCATGTCATTTATGACTAACAAGCCATAAAATAACCCAAAAGGCAGATAATTTTGAAAAAAACTTATTTATGATATATATTAAGCGGTACAACCTGTGAAAGAAAGCTAAGACATGAAAAACGCATCCGTTATTGCATCACCTATTGGCCAGATTACCATCCTTGCCGATGATGAGTTTGTACACGCCGTAACTTTTGCTGAAACAGATATTACAGGACTTACTGAAAATCCGCTCACACTAATAGTTGCTCAACAATTAGGTGATTATTTTAATGGCAGGTTACAGCAATTCAATTTTCCAATTAAACAAAATGGCACCGAATTTCAGCAGGAGGTTTGGCGGAATTTATTAGCCATACCTTTTGGCGAAACCATTTCGTATGCTAAATTTTCTGCCCACCATCCATTAGCGATACGGGCTATTGCTGCCGCAAACGGAAAAAACAATATCGCCATTGTTGTGCCTTGCCATAGGGTTATTGGCAGTAATGGCAAGCTGGTGGGTTATGCCGGCGGTTTATGGCGTAAACAATGGTTACTGCAGCACGAACGCGAAATTGCCTGGAGAGGACAGACTGAATTAAAATTTTAATCCATATTTTTGAAGATGAATAGAGATCAAGCCGTAACACCAAAAAATTACCTTAAAGCGATCCGTTTAATTAATATTGAAGGCGACAAATGTGCTTTCGAAATTGGCAAAGTCCCTATCCGCCAGCACATCAATGCCAATTACTTTTTCGCCCAAACAGATGTATCTAGTTTAGAGCGCATCCCACACCCCGCACCGCGCCGTCAATATGTAATTACTCTAAAAGGGAAACTCCGTTTCACCGTGAGCAATGGCGAAACCTTTATCATTGAGCCGGGGATTATACTCATTGCCAATGATACCGCCGGAGAAGGCCATACCTGGGAAGTTGTGGATGGCGATGAATGGGAAAGAATTTATATTCCGCTGGAAGATAGTGTTGAGGATTATTTTATAGCTGAATACTAGTATTTAAATTTGATTTCTAATACGTACTTTGAAAATACTTTTTTAATTTTGAAAGATACCAAACGCTCAATGACCTATACCCCTGGATTACACATTTTAGCTGAATTTTCTTCTAAAAAAGCTGAACAACTTTGTTCTTATCAGGCTTGTAAAGCTATTTTTAACCAGCTAATTAACCAAAAAAACCTTGAAAAAGTTGGCGAAGTTTACCATAACTTTCCCAATGGAGGTTTTACAGCCGTTATCTGCCTAACAGAATCTCATTTATCCATCCATACCTGGCCAGAATTTAAACTGGCTACTTTCGACATTTTTTTATCTAATTACAAGAAAGACAATACCCAAAAAGTTAGGGAGATCTATGAAGCCGTACTTCACTTTTTTGAAGGCGAAGAGATACAGAAGACTGAAATTGTACGTTAATGAAAAAACCGGCTCAATCATTTTTCAAATCAAAAACAATTCCCTGCTCAGTATGCAAACAAAATATTGTTCTTTACGATTCAGCTAAGAGTGAGTACATCGCTTGTTCTTCATGTTATTCCTATTTACATATTGTTAACCGGGTAGAATGCAGGTTAAATAAAAAATTAAATCAGCCAGAAAAGGTTATTGTATTGAAACTGGGTTCAACGGCAAACATACATGGTACTGACTTTCAGGTTATCGCCTATTTAGAAAAAAAGGAATCGAATACGATTTATGCCTGGCGGGAGTATATTTTAAACAGCCTTGAAAAAGGCTACGTTACTTTATCCGAATTTAACGGCCATTGGAATTTTATTGCAGGTAAGGAGTTTCTGCCTGATTACAAACAGCCTACCAACTGCGGTCAAAATGTCAATTATAAAGACATTGAATACAAACTTTTTAACAAATACAGCCCCATAGTAACGGCTATGCTTGGCGAAGTGGATTGGGATGTTGTTAATGAGCGGGTCAAAGCTACCGAATATATTGCGCCACCATTTATGATTGTAAAGGAGGTGATGAATAAACCTAAACACCATACTGATTACTACATTGGCGAATACCTTAGCAGCGATGAAATTGCTACCGCATTCAATCTTGATAAAAGTAGTCTTCCGGAACAGATTGGTATAGGCGCCAACCAGCCATCTCAAGCTTATGACCGATGGATATCCTCTTTAAAAGCAACTTGTATTGCCACAATTGTAGTCTTACTTTTGCATGTGCTCTTTAGCGTAGTAAAACCAGAAAAGGAATTAATAAATGATAATTTTTTAATTACATACGATGCCAAGGCGGGTGCCGATGCTTTCAAACCCTTCATCACACCTTCATTTGTTATGGAAGATGAATCATCAAATATTGAATTTGACATTGCTTCTGGTGTTGACAACAACTGGCTGGAAACGACCATTGTATTGGTCAATGAGGCTAATAACCAAACCTGGGAAGTAAGCAAGGGAATAGAATATTACCATGGCATAGAAGATGGCGAAAGCTGGCAGGAAGGCTCAACCGAAGAATCGATTCTTCTATCCGATATACCCAAAGGCAAGTACCACTTAAATGTATATCCGTCATCCGGGGATACATACCGAAATAACTTGTTTATCAGGGCAACTGCAAACGTAAGCATGCTGCGCAATACATTGATTACAATAATGATACTTTGCCTATTCCCGGCAATTTGCTGGTATCTGATGCGGAATTATGAAAAAAGAAGATGGGATAACAGTGATTTTTCACCTTTTGTAAAAGCAGATTAAATGGATTTAAAACCAATTAAATATTACCTCATTCTGCTACTCATTATTTTGGGTTTTTATGGCTATAGTGGCCTCCACGGGCATGCCTATTACCAAGACAAAGTAGAAAAAAACACCGAGTTCAATGAAAACAAAAGCCATGGCGGCCATGTAAACAGATTTTACCATAAATAAAAAATTATGAGCTTAAACGAATTAATCAACATCAAGTACATTATTGCATCTTTGGTTTACTCTATATTGGGTATTGTTGTTCTTTTTATCGCCTTTTGGGTTATCGAGAAAATTACGCCCGAAAACCTCTGGAAAGAAATTCTGGAAAAACAAAATTTAGCCTTAGCCATTGTTTTTGCAGCCTTTATTATTGCTATCGCGATTATTATAAGTTCAGCCATTCACAGCTAGCATGAACAAAAAGTTACCAGCACTTTTATTGATTTCAGTTTTTGTTGTAGCAACTTGTGGCTTAATTTACGAGTTAATAGCAGGCACACTGGCCAGCTACCTGCTTGGAGATTCGGTAACACAGTTTTCTACCATAATTGGAGTTTACCTATTTTCGATGGGTATAGGATCCTGGGTTTCTAAATATTTTAACAAAAATATCCTTTCCTGGTTTATACAGATTGAAATTCTGGTTGGATTGGTCGGCGGTTTTAGTTCAACTGTTTTATTCCTGGTTTTCGAGAGCATTGCCTCCTTCAGGATTGTGCTGTATGGCTTTGTAAGCTTAACCGGTATTCTTGTAGGTTTAGAAATCCCTTTACTGATGCGCATCCTCAAAGATCGGTATGACTTTAAAGACCTGGTCTCTAAAGTTTTTACTTTTGATTATATTGGTGCATTACTGGCTTCTTTAATTTTCCCATTGCTGCTCATTCCACATCTGGGCTTAGTAAAAACTGCCTATTTGTTTGGAATGCTCAATGTTGCTGTAGCATTGATTGTCTGCCTGAGCTTTAAAAGAGAGATTAAGGCTGCAAAATACCTGCAAGGCGGTTCTTTTATCAGTATGATCGCTTTACTTGCAGGTTTTATCTATGCCGACAAAATAACGAGTTTCTCAGAAAGTCAAACCTATAGTGATACCATTATTTACTCGAAAAGTACACCTTACCAGCGCATTATCCTGACCAAAAAAAATAAGGTTATTAGGCTTTTCCTAAACGGAAACCTTCAGTTTAGCTCTGACGATGAATACCGCTATCATGAAGCTTTGGTACATCCCGGATTACAGGCATTACCTTTTGCAAAACAAGTTTTGGTAATGGGAGGTGGGGATGGACTGGCTGTTAGAGAGATTTTAAGATATCCAAATGTGGATTCTGTAACCCTCGTTGATTTAGATAAGGGAATGACACGCCTCTTTCAGTCGAACAAAATTTTGCTGGGACTCAATAAAAATGCACTTCTATCGCCAAAGGTTAAAGTGATTAATGCTGATGCATTTAGTTGGGTGAAAGCGCAACGCAAGAAGTTTGATTTTATCGTGATCGATTTTCCCGACCCATCTAATTATGCTGTTGGGAAACTCTACACCAATGCATTTTATAAACTGGTTAAAGGCATCCTTGCTCCAAAAGGCTTAATCGTAGTCCAGTCTACCTCGCCCTTCGTTGCACCAAAGTCTTTTTGGACGGTAAACAAAACTTTGGAAAGTGTGGGTTTGAAAACCATCCCTTATCATAATTATGTGCCTTCATTTGGCGAATGGGGCTATATTATGGCTACAGAGCCTGATAATTTATATAAAAAGCCGCTACAATACTTGCCAGACCTAAGATTTATTTCCAAAGAAAGCTTAGATTTAATGCTCTATTTTCCGAAAGATATGGGTAAGGTAGAAACTGAAGTAAATAAGCTTAATAACCAGATTCTGGTTAAGTATTTTGAAGATGAGTGGGCAAATGTTTTATAAGGATGAGTTCTCGGCCTATCTGAAGCGTCGCTCTTTTTTATTGAGGATCGGATTAATTACGGGCGGCATTTTTCTAAATAGCTGCTACAAAAAAATCAGGTCGGCTAAATATAACATCCAGGGTGCTTTGCAGGGCCCTGACGCCAACGCAGGTCATCTGTTACGTGATAAGCTTAAACTACCTTCGGCAAAGAATACAAGAAAAGTAAAAACGCTGATTGTTGGCAGCGGTATTTCAGGACTATCGGCCGGAAGATGGCTAAAAAAGAATGGCGAAACTGATTTCGAAATTCTGGAGCTCGAAAAACACATCGGCGGCAACTCCTATTTCGGAAGCAACAAAATAGCTTCATATCCCTTAGGTGCACATTATATCACCATAGCCAATAACGACGATGCTTTATTGATTGATTTTTTAAAGGAAATTGATGTGATCACGCATTTTGAGGGGCAGTTACCCTACTACAACGATTACTATTTAACTTTTGATCCTGAAGAAAGGTTATTAATAAACGGCGCATGGCAGGAAGGTTTAATTCCGGATTTTGGTGTACCCGTTGTCGATAAAAAGGAAATCAGGCGTTTTTTAGCAGAGGCAGATCAGCTAAAAAACACCAGGGGTAACGATGGTAAATTTCTATTCAATATACCTTTAAATTCTTCTTCTACTGATGAAAACTACAGAAAACTGGATAAAATAACTTTTGAGGCTTATCTGAAAGAAAAGGGGTACCGTTCCAAATATCTGCTGTGGTATTTAAATTATGCCTGTAAAGATGATTATGGTCAAAAAATCAGTCATGTATCGGCTTGGGCCGGCCTACATTATTTTGCATCACGCAGAGGCATGGCAGCAAATGCAGCGCAAAATGCGATTTTAACATGGCCAGAAGGCAATGGCTGGATCATGAAAAAGCTTGCTCAACAGCTCAAAGCGCATATAAAAACCTCAAACCTGTGTTACGAATTAAAACCGATAAGCAATGGCAATACTTTAGTAACGGTATGGAATACGAAAACGCAGCTTACCGAAAATATTGAGGTTGAAAAAATTATTTTATGTGCTCCACAGTTTGTAAACAACCGCTTGCTGGAAAATTTTAACCGCAATATTGATTACAAAGCTTTTAATTATTCTCCATGGCTCATTGCAAATATTACTACCAACGAATTACCGGAATCGAAAGGAGTAAGCCTTTGCTGGGATAATGTGGCCTACAATACCCCATCTGTTGGCTACGTAAATGCTGCGCAACAACATTTAAATCTTTCAGAAGATAAAAAGGTAATTACCTATTATCTCCCACTCTGCGATTTTGAACCTGCAATTGCCCGTTTAGCCGCATATTCCAGAAATTACGAACAGTGGCTTGATATCGTTATTCCAGAACTGGAAGTGATACATCCGGGAATTACCAAAGCCATTGAGACTATCGATTTTTGGGTATGGGGGCATGGTATGATCACTCCTGCTAAAGATTTTATCTGGAGTAAAAATCTGGAAAAAGCAAAGTTGCCCATCGATAATAAAATTTTCTTTGCCCATAGCGATTTAAGTGGAGTTTCAATTTTTGAAGAAGCTTTTCATCAAGGCATCAACGCCGCAAAACAAGTAATAAATGCCACATCATAATCAAAATCAGCCATGGTTAAATTCGCGGGTTAGCGATACTGTTTTCATCCTGTCACCTTCGTTTGTTTCTTTGCTGCTGGTGTTCCTTTTTCCATCACAATTTCAAAATACCGAAGGAATTCCTATAACCTATTGGGTATTTTTAATTGTTTTTATTGATGTTGCCCATGTCTACAGCACTTTGTACCGCACCTATTTTAACCCTGTTAATTTTAAAAAACAATATGCTTTACTCACTGCCATACCCCTATCCTGTTATATCGTAGGCGTAATAATTTACCGCTTTGATGGCCTATGGTTTTGGAGAATTCTGGCCTATCTGGCCGTTTATCATTTCATCAGGCAACAATACGGATTTATGCGTTTATATTCCCGCAATGAAAAGGTTTCCCCTGTTGAGCGACTCGTCGATAAAGTAGCCATTTATACCGCAACCTTGTACCCACTACTATTCTGGCATCTTAGCACGGCAAGAAATTTCAATTGGTTTATAGAAGGCGACTTTTTTTCATTTAAAAATGATGCATTGCTTAAAAGGTTCGGAGATTGTATATATGGCCATCATTGCAATCTACCTTGTTAAAGAGCTACTGACTACAATCAAGCGAAAATGGATGAATATCCCGCGAAATTTAATTGTAATCGGCACATTCCTGTCTTGGTATTTTGGTATTGTTTATTTTAATGGCGACATGGCCTTCACCACACTTAATGTAATTTCGCACGGTATTCCATACATGGCCTTGATCTGGTTTTTTGAAAAGATAAAAATAAACAAAACCACTATTAAATCTAAGATTATGACGCTCAGCTTTACGAAATGGGGAATATGTTACTTTCTGATCATTCTGATATCTTTGGCTTATTTAGAAGAAGGGTTGTGGGATGGACTAGTTTGGAGAGAACACCTGTCTGTATTTAAACCATTTTCTACTTTACCGCAAATTGGCAGTAGCGAACTGCTTTCCCTCATAGTTCCATTATTGGCATTACCACAGGCTACGCATTATGTGTTGGATGGTTTTATCTGGAAAGCGAAAAATAAATTCTGACAATCTGTTTTCCGGGTGCTTTCGTAAATCAAAACAAACCCTGTTGAGATGAAAACAATCTGCTCCATACTCTTTATTCTTTTCGCCCTTTTACCTATAGAAAAAAATGTCCCTATAGCCAAATTAGACTTAAAAAAATATGCAGGAACATGGTATTCATTATATTCTATCCCTACGATTTTTGATAAAGGCAGCAGGGAGACTACTACAAATTATACCTTAAATCAAAATGGCTATTATAACGTTGTAACCACTTACAAAAAGCCTGGGGATGAAAAGGTTTATTCCAGAACATCGAAGATGTTCCCATCAGAAAACGGTAGTAAAGGAGCATTACAGGTGCAATTTATCTGGCCGATCAAGGTAGACTATTGGATTATCGAGCTTGCAGATGATTATTCCTATGTGGTAGTAGGTCATCCCGATCATCGATTTTTATTCATCATGGGCCGTAATCCGGAAATGCCGAAGAAAACCCACGATGAAATTGTGGCCAGGTGCAAAGCTAAAGGATACGATGTAGCTAAATTAACATCGCAATTGCATTAAAAAACCTAAGCTGTTATTTTTTCTCCACGTTTAACACTGAAGAGCATCAATATAACACCTACTAAAAGTACAATCCATCCCCACTGGAAATGGACCACTTTGCCGATCAGTTTATTCGCAAAACCATATTTAGTATAATTATGAGCGGTAAAATAAACAGCAATAACGGCTAAAATATACCAGATAGCCATGATGAAACTCAAAAACCGGAATGCCCCAACTTTTCTGATAAAAAGGAATAACACCGAAATAGCGATGATGGCATATGTGATCAAAAATAAACGTGCATCAGATTGATATAAGTTCCAATTACCCTTGATTGGCACTTTCAACATTGGGCAGAAACCAGCAATAACGCATAACAAAATGCCTAACCAAGCCATGAATTTATTTAATACTAACATAGTTTTAAGATGATTAATTTAATTTTAATAATTGAAAGGTTTACGAAATAAGGCAATGATTGATTACTAGCTTGCATGGCAATTTTTCAATGACCAATGACCAATGACCAAAAAACCAATGACCAATGACCAAAAAACCAATAACCAGCCTACTGTCCTTCAATAATACCCATCTTATCAGCAAAGTGGGCGCAATAGTCGCGCAAGTCTTCTACAATCAGCGTTTCGCCTGTTGCCTTCAAAAAACTATCGCCCATGGTTTGCAGGGTTTCATAAAAAAAACGCTTCATCTCATCTACAGGCATGTCTTTTGTCCAAAGATCTATTTTTAACGTATTTTTATAATTATGATCCCAAACGGATAAAAACAAAGCCTTTGCAGGCACTTTATCAGCATTTCCTGAATCTGTACTTTCCCAAAGTATGTTCTCCGGATTGTTACCTTCATCTAACTCAACGGTTAATTTTATTTCTGCTTTTTTCATATTTTCAAAATGGGTTTCACCGATAAACGGAATTCACCAATTTACCGGTATTTTATTCGGGGCAAAGATGATGATTTTACCAAATACTTTGCTTTGATATTATACTAGTTTTTGTAATATTAACATCAATATTGCCGCAATAACTATGAATAACAGTTCTACCATCCAGATCCGTTTAATATCTTTTAAAGTAAAGCGAAAGATAAGATCTGTAACGAAAGTAACCAAAACCAGGCACCCCAGAATAAGCAAATAAAAGCCACTGAAGTTAATCTCCCCTGGTGCCGTACTTTTTTCAGAAAAAAAACCAGTAACCATTAAACCTAAGCCAATTGCACCAACAATGTTTAATGGCGTAACGCGAAGTTTAATCATTACTTTTTCTTATCAAAACGTTTACCCTTTTTAAAACTTTTAACTGCCTTACCCGCCTTTGCCTTAGCCTTATCCCTGGCCTTCTGTTCTATGGCTTTTGCGTTTTTCTTTTCATGGAAAGCCCCCTTAAAGTCAGGATCTTCCTTGCGTTTCTGCAGATCAATCTCTTTTGCGATCTGCTGGCGCTCTTCATAGGAGGTTTCCTCTATAAAAACCCCCTGCGGGATGGCTGCAACCGGTATGGACTGGCGGATGAGCTTTTCAATTTTACGTACGTAGTATTTTTCGCCTTCGGTAGCAAAAGTTATGGCGTCGCCCTTGGCAAAAGCCCTGCCGGTACGGCCAATACGGTGTACATAATCCTCAATGATAATGGGTACATCAAAATTGATCACATGACTTACATCACTTACATCAATCCCCCTACTGGCTACATCTGTGGCGACCAGAAACCTTACATTTCCTTCTTTAAAGCTATTGATGGAATTGATTCTGGTATTTTGACCTTTATTGGCGTGGATTACACGAACATGATCAGCACCATATTTACGTTCAATAAAACTAAAAATATTATCGGCAACTGTTTTGGTTTTACAGAAAATGATTAAACGTGTAAATGCCTCATCATTCTTCAGTAAATGTTGCAATAAATTCAATTTCGTTTTAAAATTCGGAACATCATACAGGGTTTGGCTTACATTAGCTGCAGGAGTTGCCTGTTGTGCCGTTTCGACAACAGTTGGATTTTTCAGGAAATCGCCGGCAATTTTTTGAACCAAATCGCTCATGGTTGCCGAAAACAGTAAATTTTGGCGCTTTCGCGGTACAACTTCCAAAATGCGATGTATAGAGCCAATAAAACCCATGTCCATCATTTTATCGGCCTCATCCAGCACCAGAAATTTTAAGCTTTGCGTATTGATATCGCCGGCCAGGTATAACTCAAGGAAACGGCCAGGCGTAGCGATCAGAATATCTACACCTTTTGCCAATTGTTCTTTTTGTGTTTTAGGGCCTATACCACCAAAAATTACTAATGAACGCAGATCGGTATAAGTAGAAAACAGTTTTACCTGTTCTTCAATCTGCATAGCCAGTTCGCGGGTTGGCGATAGGATTAAAGCACGTATATTTTCACCCTGCGCATATTTAAGCTGCATTAAAATCGGCAACACGAACGCAGCAGTTTTTCCGGTTCCGGTTTCGGCAATACCAAAAATATCCTGACCGGACAATATAGGTGCAATTGCTTTTTCCTGTATCGGCGTTGCAACGAGGTAACCCGCATCGGCCACAGCATTTAAAATCTGCCTGTTTAACTTAAATTCTTCGAACGGTTTCGCCATAGCGTACAAAGATAGTGATTAAGGTTGAGGGTTTGAAGGTGTAAGGCAGAAGGTTTAAATCAAACCTGACTGAAAGCGCAGATCTAAAAGATAAGGAGGTTAGTTTATTAACCGTGTTGACATATAAACCTGTCCTAATTTCTCAAATCTCCTATTTAACTTCTCAAATCTATTTTTACCTTTGAAACCATGAATACTTACCTGATAAAGGCTGCCACCATTGTAAATGAAGGACAAAAAATTGTAGCCGATGTTTTAATTAAAGATGGATTGATCGATAAAATCGGACAGAATCTTGCTGCGCCCGGTGCACAGGAAATTAATGCCGAAGGTCAGTATCTTTTGCCAGGTATGATTGATGACCAGGTGCATTTCCGCGAGCCTGGACTTACGCACAAAGCCGATATTTTTACCGAAAGCATGGCTGCCGTTGCCGGAGGGATTACTTCTTTTATGGAAATGCCCAACACCGTACCCAATACCTTAACGCAGGAATTGCTTGCAGATAAATATAACATTGCCGCGCAAACTTCTCTGGCCAATTATTCTTTTTACATGGGCGCCAGTAACGATAATATTGAGGAGGTTTTAAAAACCGATCCGAAAAATGTTTGCGGAATTAAGGTTTTCATGGGTTCATCTACCGGGAATATGCTGGTTGATAATGAAAAAACATTAGAAAACATCTTTAGCAAAGCACCGATATTGGTGGCAACACACTGTGAGGATGAGGCAACTATCCGTCATAACTTAGCGGAGTATAAAGCCAAGTACGGTGATGACTTAACCATTGACATGCACCCGTTGATCCGTAGTGCAGAAGCCTGCTATAAATCGTCTTCGCTGGCCGTAGAGCTGGCTAAACGCTACCAAACACGTTTACACATCCTTCATATTTCGACCGCTAAAGAAATTGCGTTATTCGACAATACCATTCCATTAAAAGATAAAAAAATTACCGCCGAAGCCTGCGTTCACCACCTTTGGTTTAATGATAAAGATTATGCTTCAAAAGGAAATTTCATCAAATGGAATCCTGCAGTAAAAACCGAAGATGATCAGAAAGGAGTTTTAGCTGGTGTTTTGAATGATCACATCGATGTTATTGCTACTGATCATGCTCCGCACACTTTGGCTGAGAAGCAACAGGCTTATGCGCAGGCCCCTTCGGGTGGCCCGTTGGTACAACATGCTTTACCGGCTTTATTGGAAATGCATTTACAGGGTAAGATCTCTTTAGAAAAAATTGTCGAAAAAACGGCGCACAGCCTGGCCATTTGCTTTGATATCGAAAAGCGGGGCTTTATCCGTGAAGGTTACTGGGCTGATTTGGTGCTGGTTGACCTGAATGATCCCTGGAAAGTAACCAAACTGAATAATTTCTACAAATGCGGCTGGAGCCCTTTTGATGGCGATACTTTTAAAGCCAGTATTACGCACACTTTTGTATCTGGTAACCTCGCTTATGTTAAAGGCAAATTCACTACCGACCAGATTGGCAAGCGTTTAACATTTACCAGATAGATTTGTTATATTTGTTTAGATTAACAAATTTGCAATGACGGATGCACAGTTATTTTCTGAAATTTCAGCCCTTCCTGCTAACATGAAGCAGGAGGTGATAAACTTTGTTGCGAGCTTAAAAAGCAAGAATAAAAAAAATAATTCGATAGCTATTGCTGAGGAACCTACTGTAAAATATGGCATAAAATTTTCAGATTTACTTCTAAATGGACCTGTTTTTTCTGATACGCAAATTCAAAAGATCGAAGAAACAAGAAAATCATTAAATGAATGGCGAACCAAGTAATAATGGTTGATACATCTATTTTAATTGACTATTTCAGAAAAAAGGATAAATCAAAAACAAGATTATATGTTTTGTCTCAGCAATCAATAATCTTATGCATTTCTACCATAACTGAATTCGAAATTTACACAGGTGCAAAAGGTGAGCAAATAAATTTCTGGAAAGCCATGCTATCAAACTTTATTGTATTCCCATTCAATAGTGAAACCGCTTTGATGGCTGTAGAAATACAAAACAAACTCAAAAGACATCGCAAAAGTATTGATAAAGCAGACCTGTTTATTGCAGCTACCGCTATTGCCCATGATGTACATTTCGATACGCTTAACCATAAGCACTTTGAACATATTGAAGACTTAAAGATGACTAAGAGTGGTACCACTAACTAAAGAAGTCTTAATTTACTTCTGCCATAAGACCGTTTCAGAAAGTTATGACTAAATCTATAATTATTAAATCAACGGTACTTCTGGGTTTAGCTGTCCTGATGTACGCTTTCGGCTTCTTCCCTTCCCTTGTCCAAAAATATTTCTCAACAGGTTTTTATCCTTACATCTCTTCAGCTTTAAGGTTTATATCAGGTATTTTCCCTTTTGCTATCGGCGACCTAATTTATATTTTACTTATTGGCTTTATACTGTATAAAATTATTAGATTTTACAAAAGGCGTCAATCCTTAAAAAAACGCGATATAATTATTATTTCCTTACAGATTTCAAACTTTTGTTTAATACTTTATATCGTTTTCAAAATAGTTTGGGGTTTAAACTATAGCCGGCCAAGCATAAGCGAAGAATTGGGAATTGGCAACGAAAAGTATAATGCTAAAGAACTGGTCGTTCTGGGCAATTATTTCGTTGATAAAACCAACAGCTTAAAATTGATGCAAGTTAAATTGCCTGCTTACACAATTAATGAGCTCGAATCTAAATCTGCAGCAGCGTATTCAATTATGACGAAAAGAAACAAGGTATTCAGGTATAATAATCCTTGTTTAAAGGCCGTTTTAAATTCTTGGATAATCAGTAAAATTGGCATAGAGGGTTATTATGCCCCCCTTTCAGGTGAAGCCAATATGAACATGAACTTGCCTGATTTTGTTAAACCTTACGTTTCCTGCCATGAAATTGCTCACCAGCTTGGTATTGCTTACGAAGATGAAGCCAATCTTTTAGGCTACCTAACGGCAAGCAATAGCCCTGATTTGAATTACCAGTATTCAGCCAATTATGAAATGCTCAGGTATATTCTTTTCGAAATCAGAATGAAATCGGCAGATGACTACAAAATATTACATGATAGGCTCTTGCCGCAGGTTTTAGCCGATTTTAAGACAGAAAAAGAATTCTGGCGCAAATACAACGGTGATATGTTCGGTTATATGGACGCCGCTTTCGATCGTTTCTTAAAATTGAATAACCAGCAGAAAGGCATTGATAGCTATCAGGACATTGTAATTTGGTTATGGAATATTTATAAGTCAGAAAGTCTGAGGTCCGAAAGTCGGAAGATTGAGCGGTAAAAGGCATTCCATTTTTATTTATAAAATTCAGTTAGCGGTTATAAATAACAGTTGTCTGTTTAATATAGCCCACTCTAAAACTGAAAATGAGTAGTTAACATTAAGCATAGCCAATTGAAAATTGTTTAACTACCAACTGAAAACTGATCTAGCCGTGTATCGCCTCCCTTGTACCAAAACTCTGAATCAGTTCGCCTTCAAAATCAAGCCACTCTTTCCAGCGTTTATCCACATCTACATCGGTACTATATTTACGGGCAAAGTTTAAGAATGTGGTGTAATGGCCTGCTTCCGAAACCATCAATTCATGGTAAAACTTGGCCAGTTCTTTATCCTGAATGTTTAAAGAAAGTACGCGGAAACGTTCGCAACTTCGGGCTTCAATCATGGCCGCAAAGAAAAGCCTGTCGATAAAAGCCTGGTTACGGCTGCCGTCTTTTTTACTGAATTTCACCAGTCTGCCTACATAATCATCTTTACGTTCGCGGCTTAACGTATAGCCACGTTCTTTAATGATATTGATCACCATTTGAAAGTGCTGCATTTCTTCAATGGCAATAGCCGTTAACTCATCAACCAGTTCCTGATGCTCTGAATTTTGTGTAATTAATGTAATGGCATTACTCGCGGCTTTTTGTTCGCACCAGGCATGGTCAGATAAAATCTCTTCTAAATTCGATTCCGCAATATTTGCCCAACGCGGGTCTGTCAATAATTTTAATCCTAACATCCGATGCTTTGTAATTGAGCTGCAAAATTAGAAATAATCGGCACGGTTTTAAAATTGTGAGCTAAAAACCATTTATTTTGCAGAAAATTAAATCATGACCACAAAGAAATTATTAATTATTGGAATGGTTTGGCCCGAACCCGGATCGTCGGCAGCAGGCACAAGAATGGTCCAATTGGTTGATTTATTTCTGGCTAATGGCTATCAGGTCACTTTTGCTTCGGCAGCATCAAAAAGCGAATTCAGTTATGATTTTAGCCATACAACAGTTACTGAACAGGAAATTAAGTTAAACGACGAAAGCTTCAATACTATTTTAAAAGCGCTTAACCCTGATATTGTGCTGTTCGATCGTTTTATGATTGAAGAACAATACGGCTGGCGCGTACAGCAGGAATGCCCGGGTGCCTTGCACATTTTAGATACCGAAGACCTTCATTTTTTACGGCAGGCCCGACAACAAAGCACCAAAAAGCAGGAAATAATAAACCTGTTTTCAGATATTGCCAAACGCGAAATTGCAGCCATCCTCCGCTGTGATCTGTCTTTGATTATTTCGGAAGCGGAGATAAAGCTGCTCCAGGAAAAGTTTAAAATTGATCCGGGCTTACTGTATTATCTGCCTTTTTTGGAGCAGCAAATTACTGCAGACATGACCCGAAAATGGATTCCATTTGCAGACAGGGCCGATTTTGTTTTCATTGGAAATTTTCTACATGAGCCCAACTGGCACACCGTGCAAACCTTAAAAACCAAAGTATGGCCTTTGCTTCGGAAAAAACTGCCCGAAGCCAGCTTGAACATTTACGGAGCCTATCCTACACAAAAGGTATGGCAGCTCGAAAATAAAGCAGAACGTTTTTTCATTAGAGGTAGAGCCGCAAACGCAAAGGAAACTATTGCAAAACACAAAATTTTGCTTGCACCGATCCAGTTTGGTGCTGGGGTTAAAGGCAAATTTATTGATGCCATGTTAACCGGTACGCCATCCGTTACCACAACTATTGGCGCCGAAGCAATGAAAGGCAATCTACCATGGAATGGCATTATTGAAGATGATTTAACTGCTTTTGCCGGGCAGGCTGCTCAACTGTACCAGCGCCAATCCGAATGGCAGTCTGCACAGCAACATGGCATCCAAATTATCAACCAACGTTATGCCTCCACTGCTTTTACGGATGCTTTTCTGTTGAAAATAACCGAACTTTTATTGTCCTTAACGAAACACCGCCAAAACAACTTCATTGGCCAGATTTTAAACCACCATACCCTTCAAAGTACAAAGTACATGAGCCTTTGGATTGAAGAGAAAAATAAATAAGTTGGAAGTCTGGAAGTCGGAGGTCCAATGATATAGCAACTGAAAATATTGACATTTTAAATCCTTTTATGTTCTTAAATGGTAAACACAGCTAGGCCCGGAAGTTAAAGGTCAGAGGTCCATAGATATAACGGTACAAAACCTCAATTCACAACTGAAAACTCCGAACTCCCAACCAATAACACGCCTAGCCTTCCGACTTCGTCTCCAAACTCCTGACTAAAAAACTATTGACTTTTAAAAAACATTCAGGTTCTGAAACCTAGGAACAATATTGTAAATTTGCGGCTATGGCAAAAATATCGATTAACCTTGCTACAGGTTCGTTTCAAAAGGAAGAAATTATCGTCGGAATAGATTTAGGTACCACCAACAGTTTGGTTGCGTTTATTAACCCTGATAAAAATCCTCAGGTGATTAACGATTCGGGCAAGGGCGTATTGGTGCCATCAGTAGTTTATTTCAATAATCAGAACGAAGCCGTTGTAGGTAACGAGGCAAAGGAATTTTTAACCACTGACCCTTCTAACACCATATTTTCTGTTAAAAGACTACTAGGACGTTCGTATAAAGATGTAGCCGATCACGCCGCTACTTTTTCTTACAAAATTATTGATGATGATACCGATGCATTGGTAAAAATTCAGGCCGGAAACCGTTTCTATACCCCGATTGAATTATCTGCCGAAATATTAAAAGAGCTAAAAGCCAGGGCCGAACATGCGCTAAAAACACCAGTGAACAGGGCTGTAATCACTGTTCCGGCTTATTTTAACGATAGCCAGCGCCAGGCCACCCGCGATGCCGGAAAACTGGCAGGTTTAGATGTGATGCGCATTGTTAACGAACCCACTGCGGCCAGCTTGGCTTATGGGATTGGTTTAGACCCTACACAGCAGAAAACTATTGCCGTTTACGATTTAGGAGGAGGTACTTTTGATGTTTCCATCCTGCAGATTCAAAACGGTATTTTTGAAGTGTTGGCTACCAACGGAAATACCTATTTGGGCGGCGATGATTTTGACCGGGCCATTTTAGATTACTGGCTCGCCCAGAATAAACTTGATGTAACGGCGCTGGCTCAGAATAACATTTTGATGCAAACACTAAGGCTACAGGCCGAGGCAGCAAAAAAAGCATTATCGAACCAAAATTTATATAATGAACAGGTAGGCGAAATCTGGTGTACACTTGATAAGCAAACTTTTGAGCAATTGATTGCTGCGAAAGTAGAGGAAACGATTACAGCCTGTAAAAATGCATTAAAAGATGCAGATTTGTCTGCTACCGATATAGATGAAGTAATTTTAGTAGGAGGTTCTACCCGTACACCCTATGTAAAACAGGCAGTCGAAAATTTCTTCGGCAAAAAACCTCAGGATGACATTAACCCCGATGAAGTAGTAGCCTTGGGTGCGGCCATCCAGGCTGATGTATTGGCCGGAAACCGCTCAGATATCTTACTGCTTGATGTAACCCCGCTTTCTTTAGGTATCGAAACCATGGGTGGGTTAATGGATGTCATTATTGCACGCAATAGCAAAGTGCCAACCAAAGCTGGCAGGCAGTATACCACTTCAGTTGATGGCCAGGTAAACATGAAAATTTCCGTTTACCAGGGCGAACGCGATCTGGTTAAAGAAAACCGTAAACTTGCTGAGTTCGATTTAAAGGGAATTCCGGCTATGCCCGCAGGTTTACCTAAAGTAAATATCAATTTCCTTCTTAACGCAGATGGAATTTTAACCGTACAGGCAATTGAATTACGTTCTGGTGTAAAACAAGAGATTGAAATAACGCCAAGCTACGGCTTAAGTGACGACACCGTTGAGAAAATGCTTTTAGACAGCATTGAGCACGCACAAAGCGATGTACAGCAAAGGATGTTGATTGAAGCCAGAAGTGAGGGTGAGCAATTGCAGTATACAGCTGAGCGCTTCATCGAAAAACATGCGGAGCATTTAACCGAAGCAGAAATAGCTGAAACGAAAACACATATCGAAGCGCTTAAAACGGCTTTGACCACTCAGGATAAGGATACAATCCTTAAAAAAGCAGATGAACTGAATGAATTTACCCGTCCTTTTGCCGAGCGTGTAATGGATGCTGCTATTTCCACCGCGATGAAAGGCAAGAAGATAGAGTAGTTTTCAGCTCGCGGTTGGCAGTTTTCAGTTTTTAATTAGCAGTTGGCAATTTCGATACGTCATTCTGAACTCGTTTCAGAATCTTTTTGGGTATAAGTTGATATTGATCTTATGTTCCTTAATGGCTTAAACCTGCGAAGATTCTCACACGATGGAATCCTGGATTTTTTGAAAACAAGCAAAGTAATTGATGAAGTTTATAGTGGATTGAGTTCTTTGAAGTTGCAATAAATATTGTTGGATATGGTTAAATCGATCAAAGTTAAAGATAATGGAAACATATTTATGATGATTTATATCTTCAGCATTTTTCCATTGTTCTTTGTTGCACCAATATTTATGTTTGATCTGAGTTATGTTCAATCAGCTATAATTTCAATGTCCATATTAACTATATTCTTTATTTTCTACTTTAAAAACCTAATCGCCAGGCAGGATGAATACGCCATTATTGCGGATGAGAATGAAATCACCTTACTAAACCAGGGAACCTTTAAATGGAGTGAAGTTAAGCTTATAAAAGCATTTGAAGAGTCGTTTGGACGCAGAAGCTATTCTTACCTCAATATCGTTTTGGAAAATGGAAAAAAATTTAAGATAGAATCCACAAATTTTGATTATCCCAATCAAGAGCTCGAAACCATTTTAAATGCTTTGGGCAAATTGACCGTTTAATATTCAATTCAACTTTTTTCTTACCATACATCAAAAAGCGACAAACACAAACACCTTACTTTTGTTAAAATTATTTAACAATATGGAATTAGGTATCGGAATGTTTGGCGATTTGCAGATCAATGCCAAAGGAGAAATTCAACCCGCACAGCAAAGGCTTCAGGAAATTATAGCAGAAATAAAACTAATGGACGAAGTTGGTTTGGATTTCTACGGCATTGGCGAACATCATCGCCCTGATTATGCAGTATCCAGTCCAGAAATTATACTCGCCGCTGCAGCTACGGTAACCAAAAATATCAAATTAAGCAGTGCCGTTTCCGTTTTGAGTTCATCTGATCCGGTTAAATTATACCAAAACTTTGCAACCATCGATTTAATTTCAAACGGAAGAGCCGAATTAATGGCTGGTCGTGGAAGTTTTATTGAATCTTTTCCGCTATTCGGCTATAACCTGCAAGATTATGATGAACTTTATGAAGAAAAGCTCGAATTGCTTCTTAAAATAAACAAGGAACCTAAAATCAGCTGGAAAGGTAAATTCAGGCCAGAATTGAATAACCAGGAAGTTTTACCAAGAGCGGTAAATAACAATTTAAAGATTTGGGTAGCCGTTGGTGGAACGCCAGAATCAGTAGAACGTGCCGGCAGATTGGGACTACCCGTAATGTTTGCCATTATCGGAGGCCAGCCCATACAGTTTAAACCACTTTTTGATTATTACAAAAAAGTTTATCAGGCCTATGGGCATGATATGAACAAGTTTGAAGTGGGCGTGCATATGCATTCGCTATTTGGCGAAAACAGTAATGAAATTGCAGATTATTATTACCCGCTTTATTCAGCACAGATGAACCGCATTGGCCGGTCGCGTGGTTGGGCACCTTACCAACGCAAACAGTTTGATGGCGGCCGAGGCAGTAGCGGAGCGCTAATTATTGGCGATGCAAATGAATCGGTAGATAAAATTCTCGCCATGGAAGAAACCTTTGGTTTAACCCGTTTCTCTGCACATATGGATGTTGGCGGACCATCTCATAACGCAATGATGAAGTCAATAGAAATTTTTGGGACAAAAATTGCCCCGGAAGTGAGAAAAGCGCTGAACAGATAAAGCTGATGATTAGCAGTAGAATATCCTCACTAAACTTAGCAGATTAAAAATGAAAGATACTGCTGAAATTAGTTTTAAAAAAAGCAATATCATCATTAGTATTCTTTTATGTGTGCTAGGTTTAGGGGCTTCTATATTTTTACTTTTTCACACTTATTTGCCAGCTAAAATAATATGCCTTGCAGGCATAATTCTGCTTTTAGTTATTCTTTCTGAACGAATTTTACAGTTAAAAAAGTCGATAAAGGGAGAGGTAGCTTTAAAGCTGAGTAAGGAGGGATTAATAAATTTTACACTTGTACAAACTGTAAGCATTCCATGGAACGAAATTGAAGATTTTCATACAGGCTTTTACAGAACCAATTCAATTTTAGTAAATGTAAGTAACCCTGCTCAATACAAAACCACAGCAATTAAAGATTATGTTTCCTTAATCTCATACCTCAATGATATGTTCAGTTCAAAACCATATTTATTATGGATAGATGCGGATGTGCTAGACATTAAAAAGGCCGAGCTAATGTCAATTTTGCAGCAGTGGAAACTGCATTCTGCTTAAAAATCAAAGCACTTAAACTTACTTTACGTGATTAAAGTCGAATCTGAAGAGCTGGTTTGTGAAGCGATTAGAAGCCATTTTAAAAACAAATACCCCCCCAGCCCCTCCTTGATAAGGAGGGGAGCTGACTCACCCAGTAAATTACATACAGAAAATGCATACCAAAAATTAAACAGTACATACATCTGATCAAGAAAATAACTAATTCATCATACAGAAACATAGCCAGTGTCTCCCAACTACAAACCTTAACATTCCCAACCAATTTGGCCAAAGCAATTCCTACTCACCTTCTATTTTAGGAGGTGTAAGGGGTGGTAAACTGAATAAAATAAATTTCGAACAGTTAAAAAATTAATACAGCCACCTGGAAAATAATGTTAACCGAGAGAAGAACTACTTCATCTAATAAAAATATAGCCAGCGCCTACTGATTACAAACTTAAGCACTCTAAACTTACTTTGACCACCCCCGGCCCCTCCTTATCAAGGAGGGGAGCTGACTCACCCAGTAAATTACATACAGAAAATGCATACCAAAAATTAAACAGTACATACATCTGATCAAGAAAATAACTAATTCATCATACAGAAACATAGCCAGTGTCTCCCAACTACAAACCTTAACATTCCCAACCAATTTGGCCAAAGCAGTTCCTACTCCCCTCCTATTTTAGGAGGGGTAAGGGGTGGTAAACTGAATAAAATAAATTTCGAAACAGTTAAAAAATTAATACAGCCACCTGGCAAATAATGTTAACCGAGAGAAGAACTACTTCATCATACAGAAACATAGCCAGTCCCTCCAACTACAAACCTTAACACTCCCAACCAATTTGGCCAAAGCAGTTCCTAATCCCCTCCTATTTTAGGAGGGGTAAGGGGTGGTAAACTGAATAAAATTAATTTAAAAATATTTATATTGAACTATGGTAATCCATAATCTCAAGTATCTAAAAGAAAAAAGAAGGGAATTGAGAAATAACCTCACCCCAGCTGAGGCGACCATGTGGAGGTACCTCCAAAACTCAAAACTTGACGGCAGAAAATTCAGGAGACAACATAGTGTTGGAAATTATATTTTAGATTTTTACTGCCCCTCTGAAAAATTAGCTATTGAAGTTGATGGAAGCAGTCATGATGATTATTCAGCGGAAATATATGACAAGGAAAGAACTGATTTTTTAGAGAGCAAAGGAATTAGGATGATCCGGTTTGACAATATTGACGTTTTTGAATCTGAAGAGCTGGTTTGTGAAGAGATTAGAAAGCATTTCAAAAACAAATAACCACCCCCAACCCCTCCTTGATAAGGAGGGGAGCTAATTTATCCAGTAGATACAACTAGTAGCCCCCAATTACAAATCTTAACACATTTTTCCCGATTTTATTTATTAACTTAAATTGATAATTTTAAACATAATTGATCATTAAATACAGATCTAAAAGTAACCCTCCCAAATGAAAATCAAAAATAAGTTAATCGTATCCCTAACTATTCTGGTGTTTGGTTTTGCTTCATGTAAAAGCAAAACCAAACAGATTGAAATAATGCAACAAGCCAATTTTGATCAGGCTGTAATTAATGACTTAACTGCATACAAAAAACTAAACAATCTTGTGGTTGAACACATGGATACAATCATTAATTTTAGGAAAGCTCAAGTTGATCACCCCGAAGAGATTGAAGAGTTTGCCTTTTTACATGATGATGAGAAGGAAAACCATTTTATCCAAAAAGAGATTAACTTCAATAATGTCCCTGAATTTATTTTACCTAAACTCGATAGTGCTTTTTATGCTATAAAAAGAGGTAAAATTACCGGTTTTAGCATAAACAGAAACGGAATGATTGAGATGTCTGTGGGACATAGTTTTGATGAGAAAAACAATTCTGATATTTACGAAAGCCTTGTTTGGAATGCTCCGGAAAATTTGCCACTAAAATCAACAGCGAAAGATACCTTGATAGATGATGAATGGAGGTATATTATTCATGTAATGCGACGTGGAAATCCTTAAATATTCGTATTCAATCTCGGAAAGCCATTTCTTTTTCAAGAATCTTAATGTTTAAAAGCCTATTTCAAATAATATAGCTGATATCTATTTTGATAACATAAAAAACAAATTAAATTCTTTTTTTTATATTTGAGTATGAAAAGATTAACGATTTTAGCCGCGTTAATCATCCCTATATTTCTTTGTACCTCCTGGGGCTTCTTTGCACACCAAAGGATAAACAACCTTGCTGTCTTTACTTTACCGGCAGAAATGATCGGTTTCTATAAAAAGAATATTAAATACATTACCGAACATGCCGTTGATGCCGACAAACGCAGATATGCGGATACCCTGGAAGCGCCACGGCATTACCTTGATGTGGAGAACTATGAACAAAACATTGATAGCATTCCGGAAAAGTGGGATGATGCCCTGGCTAAATACGGACTGAAAAAGCTGAATACTGATGGTATCGTTCCATGGCAGATACAGCGAAGCTATTATGGTTTAGTTAAAGCCTTCAAAACGCGTGACTCGATAAAAATCCTAAAATATTCTGCAGATCTGGGGCATTACATTGCCGATGCACATGTACCCTTACACACTACCGCCAACCATAACGGGCAACTCACCAACCAGGTAGGCATCCATGCCTTTTGGGAAAGCCGTTTGCCCGAATTATTTTCAACTCAATACAATTTTGTGGTAGGCCGGGCTCATTATATCGAAAACCCATTGCAGGAAATCTGGAAAGTACTTAAACATACCCATGGTTTGGTTGATACGGTACTTAGCTTTGAAGCAACTTTAAATGCATCATTTCCCGCTAGCGAAAAGTATAGCTTTTCAGAACGAAACCATACCGTACTTAAACAATACTCCAGAGAATATGCAAAAGCCTATCACAATAAGATGAACAATATGGTCGAAAAACAAATGCGTGCTTCCATATTAACCACAGGTTCGTTTTGGTACTCTGCCTGGGTAGATGCCGGACAGCCAGTACTTAAAAACCTGATCAAAACCGAACTATTGCCTGATGAACAAAGCGCAGAAAAAGAGATTGAGAAGCAATATCAAAAAGGAATACTGATCGGAAGAGAACTTTAGTTAAGCGTTCGGCTCCTCTCCTTCAATCATTTTTTCCACCTTTTTAGGCTGTAAGCGACTTCTGATAGCAGCCCAAATGGCAGGAACAAATGTAACTACCGCAATAAAGATGATAACCAATTCGAAGTTATTTTTAATTGCCGGAATCTGTCCCAACAGATAACCACCGATTAACAGGGCAAAAATCCAGGCAACCCCACCAATAATATTGTAATAGGTAAAGCGGCCGAAAGGCATTTTAGCTATACCGGCAACAAAAGGAGCAATTGTCCTGAAAATTGGTAAAAAACGGCTCAGCATAATGGCTTTACCGCCATGTTTTTCGAAAAATTCGTGAGATTGATGGTAATATTTGAGTTTTAAAATTTTGTTTTTTTCTTTAAATACTCCCGCCCCCAAAACGCTTCCTAATTTATAATTAACGGTATTTCCTAGAATCGCAGCTACAATTAATATCAGGAGCATAATCCAGATATTTAAACCTGTTTCATGTTCGCCCGCAATTAAAGCACCCATGGCAAAAAGCAAAGAATCACCAGGAAGGAATGGAGTTACCACAAAACCGGTTTCGGCAAAAATGATCAGGAATAAAATAAGATAAGTCCAGGTACGATATTCGTTAACAATCTGTGCCAAATGAACATCAATGTGGAGAATAAAATCTAAAAGCTGCTGTAGTAATTCCAATTTATTTGATTTTGGGCAAAAGTAAGCATAGTAAAAGAATAATATGCTTTAAATTTTAATAAATAATTAGTTTGCCGAAATGATGCGATTTTTAAGTTCTCCCTTTTTATCACCATCAAATAAAATCAGATAAACCCTTCCCCTATTAATCGTAAGCGAATCTAGACGGGTTACCGAAGGCGGTGGATTTGTTGCGGTGGGGTTAGCTAACTTAAACGCATACTTCATTACCTTATTAACCTTTACCTTAAAAGTTTTGGTTTCACCATAGCCAAGTAACGATTCAATTGGTTTAGCTGTATTTGTACTATCTGTAATTACTACTTTAGAACCTAGTGTATAACCCAGATTTAAAAATGTCAGCTTAGCGGAATCCAGGTCGGGCTTTACATCATCCTGATAAACTTTCAACTTTGCAGGCTTATCAATTGCTTCTTTCAGATAAAAAACCGAATAATTTTGACCGATTTTAAATTTTTGTTCTGTCAGAGATGCCGCATCTACGCCAGTTCCAATATTTTTGCTTGTGATATTAATAATAGAATCGCCAGGTATAACTACATAACTTGTATTGCTATTATAAGCTACAGAAGCGCCGATCTGCCTGCCGTTTAAATAAAAATTTTGAGTGGTATCGGTAGAAGCTGCCTGAAAAAAGCGGATTTTAGCATCACCTTTAATGAAATTATTGTTTTTGATGCAGGAGCTAATTAAAAAGACGCACACCACAAGAAAGAATATTCTGGAAAACAATACTGTATTTTTCATATAAATTACCAATGCTACTAAAACGTAAAGATAGCAGAAAGCGCAAAAACTGCGAAATTAATTATCGGTAATGATATGTGCCGTCAAAGTTGCAGCGGCAGCACCACTAAACCAAATGGTATAAATTTTCCCTGCCTCCAGGCTTTTGGCATCAATGGTTTTGATACTGCCTGAACCAACCACTGAATACCTCAGGTTTACTTCAGGATCAACCGTAAAATAATTCGATGCTTCTTTAAAAGCCAGGCCATTAACAAATTGTGTGCCGCCCTGTACCGTCACATTTATCCCTGTGGCAAAAGCAGGGGTAAGATTTATTAATTTAATCTTTGCTTTGGTTGATTCTGTATTGCTCAGGTTATCTTCATAATTGACAATTTCCAGTTCACCTTTTTTATTGGTAACCAAAAAAGCAGTATAGGTAATAGATGGCGTAAAGTTTAGCGAAGTATCTGTAGCCGTACTATTCGTTCCCGTGTAAGAAACACTTCTATTACCTGAAGGAATTTTCACATAATCACTGGTTTCACCAAAAGCCAGAGCCGAAGTGGTGAGTTTTTCATTATCGAGATAGAAATCCTGATGAACATCGGCAGTCGAAGCATTAACCATTTTTAACTTGGCTTGCCCCTTTGCTACTTCAGCCGGATTATCCTTTTTGCATGATGATAGACTTATGCTGCAAACAGCAATGAGCAAAATCAATACTGTAGAGCGTTGGTTATAGATTTTCATTGGTTTTGGTTGGTTGATATAAAACAAAAATGGCTCGGTCAAAAACCAAGCCATTTCCTTATTAAAACTAATAAACTAGTTTTTTTTTAATAACTGTTATTCAGCATCACCGGCATTACCAACATTAGAACGTCTTCATTTTCGTCATTGGTTTGCGGAATTAAAAGCCCTGCCCTGTTCGGAGTAGAAAGTTCTAAAGTAACCTCATCACCACTTAAATTGCTCAACATTTCAATTAGAAAACGGGCATTAAAGCCAATTTCAAGGTCTTCACCATCATATTGGCAACTTAAGCGTTCATGTGCCTCGTTCGCAAAATCCAAATCCTCGGAAGAAATATTTAATTCGCTTCCGCTGATTTTTAACCTTACCTGATGCGTCGTTTTGTTGGCAAAAATTACAACCCTACGGAGCGTATTTAAAAACAAGCCCCTGTCAATAACCAGTTTATTAGGATTATTGGTTGGAATAACTGCCTCATAATCTGGATAGCGCTCGTCTATTAAACGACACACTAAGTTTATATTTTCGAACTTGAAGAAAGCACTTGTAGCATTATAATCTACTGATACATTTATATCAGTTGAAGGCAAGGCAGCTTTCAAAAGTGTTAAAGCTTTTTTGGGAAGAATAAATGAGGTGGCTTTATCAGCTTTGCTATCCATACGGCGGTATCTTACCAGTTTATGTGCATCGGTGGCCACAAAAGTGATGTGCTGAGGAGACAGCTGACAAAATACCCCTGTCATTGCCGGGCGCAGCTCATCGTTACTTACCGCAAAAATAGTTTTGGTAATGGCTTCGGTTAAAACCGATGCGGGTAAATTTACAGAAGATGCATTTTCAACTACGGGAATCTTCGGAAAGTCATCGCCATTTTCACCACTTAATTTATATTTACCATCACCCGCACTGATCTCAATGGCAAAGGTACTATCATCAATATTAAATGCAATCGGTTGATCTGGTAACGTTTTTAACGTATCTAATAAAATTTTAGACGGAACGGCTACTTTACCTTCTTCCTTTGATTCTACAGCCAAAGCGGTTGTCATACTGGTTTGCAGATCGGTAGCAGAGATCGTTAAGTTTCCATCTTTAATTTCGAAGAGAAAATTTTCTAATATAGGCAAAACCGTACTGCTGCTTGATGCACCATTTACGGTTTGTAAGTGTTTTAACAGCGTTGATGTGGATACAATAAATCTCATGATATTATTTAGTATTCTTCAAAAATATAAAAATTATTTAGCGTACTTGTATTTGCGGTAATAATGTTGAAAAATCGCAAAGAATATTAACAATAGCAATGGCGCCAGAACATTTATAAATTGCCATTTCGTTTTTTCAAGCTTAATTTTGGCTTTATCCAGTAATCTGATTTTTACTTCTTTATTCCGCAGCGCAATTAAGTTATCATTATCCGTAAAATAATCAACGATGTTAAGTAACAAGGCTTTATTACCAAAGGTGCGCTGCGAATATCGGTCAAAACCCAGGGGGAAGGGTGATCCGTTCTGTTCAGATACCTGGTTTTTAAAGATATCGCCGTCGCCTATCACAATCATTTTAGCGGGTTTTCCTACACTGGCTGAGGTATAGGGTTGCTTAATCGTTGCGGGTAAGGGGCGCCCGGCAAAAACAGACGGAAAATTACCTTCCAACATCAAACCAACATGCTGTGGTTTACTTTGAAAAGAACGTGGATCCAACTGCTCGCTTAACATTTGCAAGCTGAACAGCTTCGGCACATTAAATACTTTGTTATAAGGAGAAGTACTTAAAATGTACGATTTC
Source organism: Pedobacter suwonensis (assembly GCF_007833675.1). NCBI lineage: Bacteria > Pseudomonadati > Bacteroidota > Sphingobacteriia > Sphingobacteriales > Sphingobacteriaceae > Pedobacter > Pedobacter suwonensis. The sequence continues at coordinate 1,494,101 of NZ_CP031708.1, forward strand.
TTTACTCCTTTAACTCCGATCGTATCTACCGTGCTCGGAAATTCAGATTTTACTCCATCCAGCTTCTTCACCACACTTTCAGCCGTATCGGGCAATAAAATCGGGTAATAAATCCATGGAACCAGCTGCATCTGGTTTTGTCCACCTACCACTCCCGTTGAGACCGGAATTTCGGCACTGTTCGCAGGATCAGCTATGATATTATAATTAACCCTTGAGCCATACATAAATAGCATATCGTCCAGGTTAAGGTTGTTATTAATGGCCATTTGCCCGCTTTTACCACGCAAACTATCCAGTTCGGCATTTACCTGATCGATACTCCACAACACCCGCCCGCCATTCATTACAAAATAGTTGATTTTGTATTTCTCCGCTTCAGTAAAAGGTTTCCTGGGCTTGGCTATGATGAGCATTTTCAATTTATCCAGTCCTGCTTTGTCGATACTATTTAAATCGATACGGCCCACCAAATAACTGTTTGACAGGGTATGGATCGCATCTGCCAGCTGCAGATCAGAAAGCTCACCATTTGACTCAGAGAACCCAATCCTGGGGTTATCACCCAATATCACCTTTTTTAAACCTGAAGTAAATATATATTCCAGATTTTCAATCGCACGGTTGATATTGTCTTCATAATTCCCCCGGGTATCTAAATTCTGGAAAAGTTTAATCGGGAATTCCTTACCTCCGCTTTCCATCATGGCCATCGGAAATACAAGCTTCTGCGTTAAGCCACTTTCTGTTTTAACACTTAAATTGGTGGCTTCTATGCCTCTTTCATACAAATTATTGATCACCGTATCCTGATCGGCCTGGTTAAGACCGGCTAAGGGGTCGACAAAAACCACCTTTACGTCTTTTTTGGCATAGGCTTGATAGTCAGATAAGATATCAGAAACTGCAGCCTGGAGACGCTTAAACGCGGGTGGCAGTTCTCCGGCTAAAAAAACGGTAATCATTACCGGCTTTTCGTTATCCTCCAGCAAGGCTTTTGTTTTTTCGCTTAGTGTGAAACGTTTATCGGCCGTAAAATCAAAACGATAAAAAGCGTATTGACCTACAATTAAAATGATCAATGCCGCTATAACGATGATGAAGTTACCCCATTTATGCTTTAGTTTCATTACCTTTTCCCTCCTATCATCAATTTAGTGATTAATAAAAACAGAACGGAAAACGTAATAAAGTAAATCAGATCCCTGGTATCTAAAACACCACGGCTTATCGAAGTATAATGTTGATTGATCCCTAAATTCCTAATGATATTCCCGATACTTTGAAATGCAGCCAGCTGACTGCTATAATCAAAGCCTAAAAAAGCGAATGCACATAAGGCCGCGCTGATTACAAAGGCAATAACCTGATTTTTAGTTAATGCAGAGGAGAAAATCCCCATTGATGTAAAGGCAGCGCCTAATAAAAACAGGCCAATGTATGAGCCAATAACCGATCCCGAATCGATATTTCCTTCAGGAAAACCCAGCTTTGAAATACTATAATAATAAATTAAGGTTGGGATCAGGGCAAATAACACCAAAACCAGGCTCGCTAAATATTTTGCCACAACGATCTGCCAAATGTGGATGGGGCGGGTAATTAAAAGTTCAAAAGTGCCCTCTTTCCTTTCTTCAGCAAAAGCGCGCATCGTAATGGCCGGAATGAGAAACATAAAAAGATAAGGCACTAAACTAAAAAAGCCATCGAGTTCGGCATAACCATAATCGAGTATCGAAGTATCAGGAAAAAACCAAAGTAACAGGCCAGAAACCAACAGAAAAATGCCAATGGTGATGTAAGCCACCATCGAACTTAAAAAACTGAATAACTCGCGTTTAAAAACTGCGTACATAGTTAAATTTAAATACCGAAGTTAAGAAATATTTTTTCGTTAGGCTATCCGGGGCAACATCGCTCAACTTTACTTAGATGCTAAATAAATAGGCAAACCTAATGCCTACAAACCCTTTGGTATTGGTTTTACTAAGGCCAAAAATATCGCTTTTACCCGTCCAGCCTTCGTATCTGATGCCAAGATCGAGTTTATTACCTCCTGATAATTTAAACTGGTTACCAATGCCAGGCGACCAAATGAACAGTTTTTTTTGTTCGTTATTTAAAGGCAGTGCGGCACCCAGTTGACCTTCTGCATAAAAGCTTTCGCTCAACTGATATTTTAATCCGGCTTTTGCAGGAATATAGGTTAAATCCTGTACATTAAACAATTGATTTCTTTTGCCAAAGAAATTCATAAAACCTGCATTTAATGTTACTGCGAGATTTTCTGCAACCGGCAGATCAGCTTTTACCGAAACGCCCAGGCCAATACCGGATAGGTTAGAGAAATTGCCTGATGGTAAACCAATTTCTGCCGCAATACCAATGCTGGCGTTATTTTGAGCCTTTAAAAATGATGGGCTTAAGAATAAAAAGCCAATAAGTATGGTTATGATGTTGATGCTACGCATGAATTTAAGCGGTAAGTTTTCTGAAAATATCTTCTAATGATTGTTGTTGGTGCATTTTTTTAAGTCCCTCTAACGAATCGTTTGCTACCATTTTACCTTTGTTCATAATAATAATATCATCACAAATGGCTTCAACCTCTTGCATAATGTGGGTAGAAATCACAACCGTTTTAGCTGTACCAAGCGTTTTGATAAGCTGCCTGATATCCACAAGCTGGTTAGGATCTAATCCGGAAGTAGGTTCATCTAAAATTAGAACCGACGGGTTATGGATGATCGCCTGGGCCAGGCCTACCCTTTGGCGATACCCTTTCGATAACATCCCTATCTTTTTATGCTGCTCTGGCGTTAACCCCACCATTTTAACAACTTCATCAATCCGGGCAGGTAAATTGACAATTTTATAGGTCTGTCCAACAAAACTTAAAAATTCCTTTACATACATATCGGGATAAAGAGGCGTATTTTCAGGAAGGTAGCCAATGTGCTTCTTGGCTTCAATGGCATCAGAAAAAATGCTTTTACCAGCAATTTCAGCCTCGCCTGATGTAGGTTCCAGATAACCGGTAAGCATACGCATCGTGGTCGATTTACCAGCGCCATTTGGTCCTAAAAAGCCAAGAATACGTCCCGGCCTAGCTTCAAAACTAATCGCATCTACTGCTTTTTGCTTATCGTAATGTTTAGAAAGATTTTTAACTGAAATACTCATTTTGCATGTTTAAAATCAAATTTTCTACAAGTTATTGAAGTTAAATTAAGAAATATCGTCATTGCGGGAGGAACGACAAAGCAATCTTATAATGACGAACAAACTAATTAATATGCGCTGAACTTAACTTTTTATTATACCTGAACTTATCCAGCTCTTCTGCTGCCTGCGGCAAATTATCGCCAGATAATATATCTGCACCATTATTAACCAAATGATAATAAATATTTTTTACCGGACTGGCTATGGCACTTTTATCAATATTACCCATGGTACCTAAAATAGTAGTAATGCCTTTATTGTGTAAGTATTGATATAATTCTTTGTCTGGTGCGGAAACACCGACAAAAGCTACAATGCGGTTATTCGGGATCCCCAGTCCATTTAACCGTTTCAATTCTGCTTTTTTCTGAACAGATGCCGAAATCATTAATTCTGGCGCCAACTGATGCACCTCCTTTGCCTGATCTGCTGTGTAGGTGATGATAATGGAGTTACTTTCCGCTTTATACTGCCTAACTTTTTCAATCACTTTTGCATAAGAAACGCCTTTTTTCAAATCAATAGTCAAGAGCACTTTTCCTTTGCTCCAGCTGAGTACGCTATCTAAAGTGGGAATTTTAAATTTTGTTTCTTTGCCTTCATTATCTTTAAGGTTAAAGGCTTTCAGCTCTTCATGAGTATAACTGCCAATCGGCCCTTTCCCTGTAGAAGTACGGTCGAGCAGATCATCGTGCATAATCACCATTACGGAATCTTTACTGTAAGCAATATCAAATTCGATTACGACCGGATTATAAGTAGTGGCATTATCGAATGTTTCGATGCAGTTTTCGGGATAACCTGGCATTGGCCCTCCGCGGTGCGCGCTAATTAGCGGAAAACGGTTCTCTGGCGTCCACTTCAATAATTGATATAACTCCGTAATGGTATTGAATTTAATATAGTGATGCTTTTTCTCCTTTGGCGTGCATGAGGTAAACAGTATAACAATAACCAGTAATAACAAATGATGGAATTTCATGATTCAAAAGTAGGAAAAAATGAAAGATAGAAGCGGTAAAATAGCATGTTAAATATCTACTGGGTTAAATGAATAGCTATTAAAGGGTTAATGGGTTAATTGTTGAAATCGGTTAATTGGATTACCCTCTAACCCATTGATAAAATTAGCATTGCATTTGATGATAACTATCCTTTTGTAATTAATATTTAAAAAATTATGGCCACAAATTGGCCATCTAAACCTGATTGCAGCGGACACGATCCCGATTTTTCATCAACAGAAATAAAGCAGAAAACAGGGCATCTGAAACCCATTAGCACTGACCCTGCTTTTCAAAATGCCTAAACCATATAAATGATTTAAGAAAATATGAGCTGATTGGCCAAGCATCTGATTCTTTAAAAAGATGCGGGAAGAATTCTGATAGTGATTAAACCAACACAACGATAGCATTGCCTTTGCGTTGGATCAAAAACCTTCAACCTTATACCTTTAAACCCTCCGCCTTTTTATTATCTTTGCTGCATTATGGCTCAAAAGAATAACGACGAACAATTTAAAAATGTAATATCACATGCTAAAGAATACGGTTTCGTATTTCAGAGCAGCGAAATATATGATGGCTTAAGTGCTGTTTATGATTACGGCCAATTGGGTGCCGAGTTAAAAAACAACATAAAAACCTATTGGTGGAAAGCCATGGTGCAAATGCACGAGAACATTGTAGGGATTGACTCTGCAATTTTTATGCACCCAAAGGTTTGGAAGGCCAGCGGACACGTGGACGGCTTTAACGATCCGATGATTGACAATAAAGATTCGAAAAAACGTTACCGCGCCGATCAGTTACTGGAAAACAAAATTGATGAACTATATTCGGAATTAGCCAGCTTCAGTGCGGAAAACAAAGCCAAATTTGAATCGTTTCAACAGGAGATATTGGGTTTAAGTGACGAAGGACAAGCTGCCTGGATCCCTGGTTTTAAAGATGAAGAAACGATTTTAGATAATACAAAATATCCATTTGTTGATGAGGCCAGCTGGAGATTTGTTAGAAAGGGTTTGGCGCTTGAAGTAGAAATGAACCTTGCACTTAAATCTGAAAACCTAGCACAGTTAAAAGATCTAATCGTAAACTATAAAGTAATCTGCCCGATTTCTAAAACTTCAAACTGGACCGACGTGCGTCAGTTTAACCTGATGTTCAGCACCCAATTTGGTGCTATGGCCGAAGGCAGTGATGAGGTTTATCTTCGTCCGGAAACCGCCCAGGGAATTTTTGTAAACTTTTTGAATGTTCAGAAGTCAGGCAGGATGAAAATTCCTTTCGGTATTGCGCAGATTGGTAAAGCTTTCAGAAATGAGGTAATTGCCCGCCAGTTTATTATGCGTATGCGTGAGTTTGAACAAATGGAAATGCAGTTTTTTGTTCGCCCGGGTGAAGACAAAAAATGGTTCGAATACTGGAAAGAAGCACGTTTAAAATGGCATAAGGCTTTAGGCGTAAACCCAGAAAAATACCGTTACCACGACCACGTTAAACTGGCGCACTATGCCAATGCCGCTACCGATATTGAATTCGAATTCCCATTCGGGTTTAAAGAAGTTGAGGGTATCCACAGTCGTACAGATTTCGATTTGAAGCAGCACCAGGAATACTCCGGCAAAAAAATGCAGTATTTCGATAATGATTTAAATGAAGATGGTAAACCTTACGGCAATTATATCCCATATGTAATCGAAACGTCTATCGGTTTAGACCGTATGTTCTTGTTAACGATGATCAATGCGTTTGAAGAGCAGGATTTAAGCACTGAAGATAAGCAAGACAGCCGTACTTTATTGCGTTTACACCCTGCTTTGGCACCATACAAAGTAGCTATTTTCCCATTGACCAAAAAAGACGGTTTACCGGAAAAAGCACGCGAAATTATGGATGAACTGAAATTCGATTTCAACTGTATTTACGAAGAGAAAGATGCCATTGGTAAACGTTACCGCCGTCAGGATGCAGTAGGTACGCCTTTCTGTATCACAGTTGACCACCAGAGTTTAGAAGACAATACGGTTACGATTCGCCACCGCGATAGCATGGAGCAGGAACGTGTAGCCATTGCCGATTTAACTGGTATTATTGGTAAAGCAACCAGCTGGAAGGCATTGTTGGCTTAAAAGTATAAATTCGTCATATAAAACGGAGTTCAACAAAGCCGAGAACCAAGTAAGTACGCCGCGAAGCTAGATCTGCATTGAATAGATCTCTCCACTCCGCGATGCTTCGGTCGAGATGACGATCATTTTATTCAGTCGCAGGTTTTACCCCTGCGACTTTTTTTATTCGAAGTAAACTGGTTGAGCTGTTTATAACTATTATACGAGCGGGAAAAACATGTGAAAAAGCTCTATACCTTTTTATTAGCAGTTGACTAAATTCATTCTACTTACACCAATATTGAATAAATCACTTAAAGGAATGATATATTTGTTTAGCGATCAACAGCATTGATATGAAAATTCCACAGAAGTTTTTTGCCCGTCGACATGAAATTGCGGCAGATTATTTAAAAGAATTAGACAAACACCTTGACGACATTGTATCTGGCCGTGCCACAGAAATGTTTGAGGTAAGAGATTTTGCTGAGCTTATTCATGTTCACCCTACACATTTAAGCAATACCATAAAAGCCGCTACCGGGCACTCGCCCTGTTATTTTTTCGAAGAGCGCTTAATGGAAATATCCAAATCGATGTTACATCATGTAAGCATGCCTATTGCCGAAATTGCCAGGATATTAACTTACGATCCATCTAACTTTACCAAATTTTTTAAACACTTCGCTGGCCAGACGCCAAAACAGTATCGCGAGGCTTATTTCGAATCTTTAGCTACCAGTAAGGAAATCGCCACCACATAAAACTTAAACAGTCACCATTTTTACTTAAGCTGTCACCATTTTTGCAGCCGATTTCCATCTAATTTTGTTAACAAATAAAAAGAAAATGGAAACACAAAATAAAATTGCCCTGGTAACCGGCGGTAGCCGTGGATTGGGAAAAAACGCAGCCATAAAAATCGCCTTAAAAGGAATCGGTGTAATTTTAACCTATCAATCTAAAAAAGAGGAAGCAGATGCTACCGTAAACGAAATTAAAGCACTGGGTGTACCGGCAGCAGCAATTCAGTTAAATGTTGGCGATGCCAAAACTTTTGACGCTTTTTTCAGTGAGGCTAAAAGTGTATTAAAATCTGTCTTCAATGCCGAAAAATTCGACTTCCTGATCAATAATGCAGGGATTGGCATCCACGCTTCATTTGCTGATACTACGGAGGAACAATTTGATGCCCTGGTAAATATCCATTACAAAGGCGCTTTCTTTTTAACCCAGAAAGCCTTGCCCTTATTAAATGATGGCAGTGGAATCATTAATATTTCATCGGGACTGGCTCGTTTTGCAACCCCGGGCTATGCCGCTTATGCTGCTATGAAAGGTGCGATAGAAACCTTAACCAGATACCAGGCCAAAGAGTTAGGTGCAAGAGGAATCAGATCGAACGTTGTGGCTCCTGGTGCAATTGAAACTGATTTTGGTGGTGGAATGGTACGGGACAATGATCAGATTAATGCCGCAATCGCCGCCAACACTGCTTTAGGCCGTGTGGGCTTGCCAGATGATATTGGGGGTGTAGTTGCATTTCTATGTACCGAAGAGGCAAGATGGATTAACGCCCAGCGTATTGAAGCATCAGGCGGTATGTTTTTATAGACTTTTCGCTATTTTTAACCACCGAGGCAAAAAGACCACACAGAAATTAACTTTTGTGAACTGGTGTCTTGGTGGTTATTTTTTCGATATAGCTTGTAAAGGCCGAACATTGCTTCAAATCCCTCATCAGAAAATAATCTGCATCAAACGGCGTTATTCATGAAAACCATCTGATGCGTAAAATAATTTTACCTATTCTTTTATCCTTATTCTTCGTTACCGGCGTAAATGCCCAAAAGTGGACAGATGCCGAGTTCCGAAGGGCCAATACCGCAGTAAATGCTAATTATTTAACTAACGAGGAAAAAAATGTAGTGATGTATATGAACCTGATCCGCATTGATGGCGAAAAGTTTTATTGTACTTTTTTAGAAGATTACATTAACAACTATAACGCTAAGGTAAAGCAATATAGAAATTTCAACCAACTGCGGATTGCCCGCAACAACAGTTATTATACCTCTTTATTAAAGCACTTGAAGGGCATAAAAAATCTACCGGTATTTTACCCCAACGGTAAATTGACTGATTTGAGCCGTAGTCATGCGCAGGATCTTAACCGAAACAACCTCAGCACACATGAAAGCAGCAACGGGGATCGGTTTTCGAAGCGTATATCCAAATATTTCCCAAACAAAGCCATGAGCGAAAATATCGACTTTGGTTTCTCAAACAGTTTGGACATAGTATGTCATTTATTGTTGGATTGTGGCGTACCTTCCCTTGGTCACCGGTTCACCCTGATCGATCAGAAATACAAACTAAATACTGTTGGTATAAGTATCCAGCCCCATCCGTCTTACACATGGTGTGCAGTAATTGATTTTGTGGCCCTACCCTCTGCTGATGTTGAGGAGGAGTAACACATCAATGATCTTTTACCCGGGCAATAAAAATTTAATTGTAAATTGCGCCTAAAAATAATAACGAATAATTTAAGTAATGCGCAAAGCAATTTTAGCCATAATTGATTTTTTTTACCCCCCTTTTAAAAAGTTTATTTCCCTCCATAATTTCAGGTATATGGCCACTGGCGGCGGCACCTTGCTACTGGGTATCCTGAGTTATTATTTTGCCTATTTTGTTATTTTTAAAACAGAGGAAGTAAATTTTGGGACATTTGTGCTTCAAAGAGAAACTGCCTCATTATTAATAGACTACGTTGTTGCCATTCCAACCAGCTTTTTGCTCAACAAATACGTTATATTTACACATAGCGAATTAAAAGGAAGGGTGCAGCTTTTCAGGTTTTTGAATCTTCAGTTTATCAATATACTGGCCACTTATGTTTTTCTGAAATTTTTATTGGAACTTTTAAGAGATTATCCAACTTTATCCATTTTATCAAGAATACTTGTTTCAGTATCAATGGCTCTTTTCAGTTACCTGTATCAACATTATTTCACTTTCAGTGTGAAGAAAATCGGAGATAAAACAGGCAAGCAGGATTAATCAACCGCAGCAATTATTGGCCACGGAAGCGCAGAAAGCACGGAATTAATGTTGCCAAAAAATAAAGCTCAGGGGATAAGCACAGGCCTTCGTAACTAAACGGGATGGAAGCGACATCCTCCGATTTTTTCATCGGGGATATTGTGAACAGCCCGGCCGGAGCCTACCGATAAATTACTATAGCACCTTTCCAAATCATCAATCTATTTACTCTTTTTGAAAAGCAGTTGCACAAGCATTTGGGTTTCTTCAGTCCCGCCTTCGCTTCAAGTCCTCACTCGTGCCTCGCTCCGGGCTTTATGCACCAGTCGGGTTTAGGTAGGCATGATAGTACGGCTATTTTCGTTTTATAGCTAATCGCAGAGAAACCCGGTTTCATATGCATAAGCACCTGTAAATAAACGGGATGGAAGCGACATCTTCCGATTTAAGCACTATTTTTTGTCTTTTTTTGGAGTACTTGGTTGTTTCACAGGTTTCATTGGAGATATAGCGAACAGCCCGGCCGGAGCTTCCAGATAAAACGCTACAGCACCTTTCCAAATCATCAATCCCTCATTTTAGTCACCAGAAAACCTTTATTACCTTAACCTGTTAATTTATGCAGCTGCTTTCTTGTTAAGATAAAAACAACATCCTAACTTAGCTGCCGACCAACTTATTTCATAAACAAAGCATGAGCCATTTTAATGATTTTAATAATGCGCAGGTAGCTAAATTGCCCAATCACTTAAAGCAGTTTATTGTTGCACAAAATTACGAGAAATACACACCTGTAGACCAGGCCGTATGGCGGTACGTAATGCGCCAAAATTATAGTTATCTTAAAAATGTAGCTTATTACCCTTATATAAAAGGCTTACAACGAGCCGGTTTGAGCATCGAATACATTCCTGATCTGCAAACGATGAATGATAATCTGGGTAAGATTGGCTGGGGTGCCGTAACGGTTGATGGATTTATTCCACCCGCAGCTTTTATGGAATACCAGGCCTATCGGGTATTGGTAATTGCTGCCGATATCCGCCAGATTAACCACATCGAATACACCCCGGCACCAGATATTATACACGAAAGTGCCGGCCATGCACCCATTATCGCCGATACCGATTACAACAATTATTTAAGTTATTTTGGTTCTATTGGTGCAAAAGCCATGTTTTCGGCAAAAGATTTTGAGCTTTACGAGGCCATCAGAAAATTATCCATTCTGAAAGAAGCGGTAGATGCGGATGAATTACAGATTGCCCGGGCAGAAAAGGAACTGCGCTATATTAGCGAAAATATGGGCGAGCCCTCTGAAATGGCATTACTGGGCCGCTTACACTGGTGGACAGTTGAATATGGCTTGATTGGCACTTTAGAAAACCCGAAAATTTATGGTGCCGGCTTACTTTCATCTATTGGAGAAAGTGCAACCTGCATGAAAAATGATGTAAAAAAACTTTGGTACAATATTGATACGGTTAACTATGCTTACGATATTACCAAGCCGCAACCGCAGCTTTTTGTAACGGAAACATTTCAAAACCTGATTGATGTTTTGGAAACCTTTGCCAATACCATGGCCTTTAGAAAAGGTGGCGCTGAAAGTATAATGAAAGCCATTGCCTGTAAAAATGTAGCCACTGCTGTTTACAGTTCCGGCTTACAGGTTAGTGGGATTTTTACCGATATGGGCATTAACCCTAATGATGAAGTAACCTTTATTAAAACTACAGGACCATCTTCACTGGCCTTTAGTAATAAACAACTTACCGGACATGGAAAAGATTACCACGCAGATGGCTTTTCATCACCTGTTGGCCGTTTGAGGGGATCAGAAAAACCATTAGAGGATTACAGTCTACCGGAACTACAATCACTGAACATCATCAAAGGTGAGAAAACCGCATTAACATTTGAAAGCGGCATCAGCGTAAGGGGTACGGTTAAAGATATGATTATAGAAAACAATAAGCTCCTTTTAATTGCCTTTGACGATTGTACGGTTACCGAAAGTAACGGAAATATATTATTTAAACCAGAATGGGGTACTTACGACATGGCTGTTGGGGAAAAAATCGTATCTGTTTTTAATGGCGCTGCAGATAAAGATGCTTATGAAGAGATTACCTTAATCAGTAAAGAAAAAACGCATCATATTACTTATGATGATAAAACGCTAAAACTGCATGGTTTATACCGGGCAGTCAGGGCGATTAGGGAAAGTGGTGAAAACCTGGATCAGCTTGGCGAAATCTTCTTTAAACTAAAAACAAGCCACAGGCAAGACTGGCTTTGCGCACTGGAAATTCTGGAGATTATTTACCATAAAGAGATTTATCCTCAGCTGGAAAAGGAAATCCAGGTCTACCTTGAAATTAAGGCCGGTAAAGAACCAGATCACACCAAATTAATCAATGATGGTTTACATGTGATTAAAAATCCGGTAAGTCAGCTGCTTGTGGAAGATTGATTTATAGCAATTCTTTTATGATAAGCATGAAGTAAAAATCACAGGTAATGTGATTAACACCATTTAAAAAGTATTTTTTAATTACTAATTGGCGATAAAATCGCCAGTTTCAATAATCCTCGTTACAAACGAGGACTATGACAAAGAACCTTTTAACTTTACAACAATTTTTAACATTTCTTAATGAACATTATAATTACAGGTGCCAGCAGCGGAATCGGTTTCGAAACCGCTTTAGAGTTTAGCTTACAGAAAGAAAACAAGATTGTTGCTATTGCCCGTTCGGCAGATAAGCTGCGTAAACTGCTGGAGATTGCCCGCGGCATTAATCCCGACTGTACCCTTTTACCGGTAGAGTTTGACATTGTAAACGATGACTATGCCGCACTGATTCCTTTTTTGAAAGAGCGTTTAGGCACGGTAGATATCCTGATCAACAATGCAGGAGCTCTAATCAACAAACCGTTTTTAGAAACTACGGAAATTGATCTGGGCGAGATGTTACAGAGCAATGTGATTTCCCATTTCAGAATGATACAAAATATTTTGCCTTTAATGCAAAGTGGAAGCCACATTGTAAACATTGGCAGTATGGGTGGTTTTCAAGGGAGTGTTAAATTCCCCGGACTTTCAGCATATTCAGCTAGTAAGGCAGCCTTACACACCCTAACAGAATGTCTGGCTTTTGAATTGGCAGAAACCGGAATCAAAGTGAATTGCCTTGCCCTGGGATCTGCACAGACAGAAATGCTGGAAGCAGCTTTTCCCGGATACCAAAGCCCTGTGATGGCTTTTGAAATGGGAAAATATGTTGCTGATTTTGCCAAAACCGGGCATAAATTTTTTAATGGAAAAATTTTACCTGTAGCAGTTACCACACCGTAATCTTATATTTTTTAGTAATTTGCAATATCGAAAAACTAAAAAACCTATGGAAACAAATTCTCCTTTTAAAACAGCAGATAGCGGCAAGAATGCGGCAATAGTAAGCTACTTTTGGTTTATTGGCTGGTTAATTGCCTATTTTGCCATGTATAAAGACAACCAGACTGAACTAAGCAGGTACCATTTAAAACAAACACTGTTGTTCCATCTGGTGTCAACCGTATTGAGCTGGGCATTAAGTCTACTGTTAATTCCATTAATTTTTTCAACAGGCTTTGGAGGCAGTTATTATATTCTGCGTATCGTTCAGATCGGACTTTTCGTATTGTGGATAATCGGATTAATTGCCGCCATCCAGGGAGAAAAGAAACCAATTCCTTTAATTGGCGACAAAGCTCAAACCATGTTCCCAAATATTTAATCGAAGCTAAATATTTAATTTAAGTCCGGGTTAATGCAACCGGACTTTTTTGTTTTAACTGGTTTTCAACATTTTAATGCACTTTATATATTTTTCATATCTTTGGTTCCAACATATGAAGAAAATAATAGTCCCGATTTTGTTTTTCATTTTGTCTGCCACAGCAGGAAAAGCCCAAACAATCTTACCCGCACAGTACCAGGAACTGGTAAAGAAATTAGTGGCCAGTCTTCCAAAAAATACTACGGTAACAGAGAAAAGTTCTTCCACAAATTCGACTACGCTTATCGATTTTGCCAAAAGTATGCTGGGTATACCCTATCGTTATGCCACAAGCAACCCAAAAGTTGGTTTTGATTGTTCCGGCTTCGTGAGTTATGTATTTAGTAATTTCGGTTTCAAAGTTCCACGTTCTTCCAGAGAGTTTAGCTATGCGGGTAAGGAAACCAGTTTAGAAAATGCAAAAGTGGGCGATGTGCTGATTTTTACCGGCACTAATTCAAGAATAAGAAGGATCGGTCACGTAGGGATTGTTTATTCGATTGACGAGAACGGGATCAAATTTATCCATGCTTCCTCGGGTAAAGCACATCAGGTAACCATTACCGATCTGAACGGCCATTATAAAGATCGTTTCATGAAAATTGTAAGTATCCTTTAATTACTTTTTATACTTCCACATTCTTGTCTTGCCCTCTGCAAGCCATGCTAAAGTGGTTTCCAATCTTTTTAATCTGGTCGCTTCGGTTTTGGCTTCTTCAAGCCATAATATATAATCTTTTTTATTGGAAGGACTAAAATTCTGGAATACCGCTAACGCTGTGGGATCTTCTTGTAAAGCCTCCATAAAATATTGCGGTATAATAATTTCTTTTTTCTCTGTAGATTTTGGTTTTGAAGGCCGCTTTATATTATCCTCATTTAATTGAATAGCCTGCTGAATGTAAGCGATCAGGATTTCATCTGAAGGCAGGTCGTCAAAAGATTTTATTTTGCCCAGTAAGCCCATGGATTCAGACCGTTCTTTAAAAATACCGTACTCATCATTTATTAAAGCTCCTTTCCAGAAACCAAAGGCGCAATGATGTTTGAAGGAAGCCATGTGGCAAACCGTACCTTTATAATCAAAGAACGGCATCCCCCATTTAATTTTTTCTTCAATCCGCGCATCAGCTTTATGTACCAGATTCCTTAAATGATCTAAAATAGGAATAGCAAATTCTGCCGAATTGATAATGTATTGATCTACTTGAACACTGGTATGCATAGCCGAAAATTTAGTTCATAAATCTACAGCAAAACAACCTTTAAAGCAAGATCCACATCCCCCGTATGCAGAAATTTCTTCGCCAGTTCATGCAATTCCCTTTCGCGGTTGGTGCTGTCGCCAATAGTAGCATCGAGTATTTCTTTTACTCCCGGATTTGTGCTGATCAGATCAATTTCTTCATCAGTTGGTAATTGCTCCACGTTGCCGAGCATACCCAAATCGTTTCCGGTTAATACTTTCGAAAAACGGACTGCTTGTGGTAAACGGTCTACACCAATACCCAGTTTAGCTAAAGGTTTAGCCACCTTAAACAAATTATCACTGGTTACCCGGCAATACCAATCGCCACCCAAACGGGCAACGAGGTCCATTTTATGCTGATCTATTTTGCCATTTTCATCTAAAACCGCCTCATTAATATGAATCACTTTTATTTCAGCCAGTACGAGGTTTCCGGCACCGTGGTGATCACCTAAAGCAATCACTTCATTCACCACACACTCAAACTGCACTGGCGCTTCTGCAACTCTTGGTGGCCGAACCAGATCAGATTTTAACATCGTAAATCCCGCCTTCTCAAACTCATTTACGCCTTTGGCATATTCAGTACTGGCCAAACTCATCTGCTGCACCATATCGTAATTTACAATATTGATCACGCATTCTTTAACCTCCAGAACATTTTCCAGGCTATGTTTAGTGGTATTATCGCGCACTCTCCTTGATGGCGAAAAAATACAGATCGGTGGATTGGTGCTGAACATATTAAAGAAACTGAAAGGGCTTAAATTTATATTTCCTTCAGCATCAATAGTAGAGGCAAAGCAGATCGGCCGCGGGGCGATAGCATATTGCAGGTAGTTTTGTAGTTCTACCGGGGTTAAATCGGATATATTTAAAGTTAGCAAGAGTATTTTGTTAAATGTTGATAAAAGGTTAAAAACTGAGATTACAATAAAGAGTGTCCGTCATTTCGAGCGAAGTGCAACGAAGTCGAGAAATCTATCTCTAGGAAGATCTCTCCGTTGCGCTACGCTTCAGTCGAGATGACGATCCTTTCATTAAACTGTTATTCTGTTTATTTTACTTTTTCTTCAAAGCCAGGATAGAAAAATCTGTATCGGCCTTTGTAATCGTATTGGTTAATGCACCCAAACCCGTTATCTCCATCTCTACCACATCACCCGGCTGCAGCCATTGCACTTTATAATTCGGATCGTTAAGTAAACCGGTACCGTTTAACTCCAGGAAACAACCTGTCCCAACTGTTCCTGAACCAATTACATCTCCGGGCAGAATATCTACACCGTAGGCACAACGCTCTATAATTTCGGCAAAAGTCCAGTCCATATCGGCAGCGTTTCCTTTTGATACCTCAATGCCGTTTACCCTGCAGGTCATTTTAAGGTCGTAAGCGTTACCCACATGTCCTTCTTTAGGTGCAACTTTATACTGCAGCAATTCATCTGGTGTTACCAGCCATGGACCAATTACGGTAGAAAAATCTTTTCCTTTTGCAGGGCCTAAATTCAACAACATCTCTTCCATTTGCAAAGTACGGGCACTCATATCGTTCATTACCATGTAACCTGCAATATATTCATCTGCTTCGGCAGCTTTAATGTTTCTACCTTTTTTACCAATAACAACGGCGAGTTCCAGCTCGAAATCCAGCTTGTCAAAATGATCTGGCATGCATTCAATTTCACCTGTTCCCTGAATAGCATTATGATTGGTAAAATAAAAGATCGGATACTCATCAAATTGAGGAATCATATCTACTTTTCTGTTTCTGCGTGCCGCAGCAACATGCTGCCTGAAAGCGTAACCATCACGGCAACTGGTAGGATGCGGAACAGGTGCTAAAATCTCGTAAAAAATTTCTTCTTTAGCGGCTAAACTACCCTCTTTTATCTGGTCATCTATCCTTTTTGCTCTTTCCATTAACACTTCGCCACCTTGTAAGAACATATTCATATTATCCGGAAGCAATTTATCGCAGCTATTTAAATTATAAATATGCCCCTCGATAAATATGCCCAGATGCTCCCTGTCTTCGGTTTTATAAGATACTAATTTCATATATGATTTGGTTAAATACGCGGTAAAGCTAAGCAATTAGCCCATTCAAAATAAAACTTAAGCGTGATTATTTTAATAAGGTATTCTTGTGAAGATGTAACTAAAGATAATTAAAATTTTAACTTTTAAATAAAATACTTACCTTGGTACCATTAAAACCATGATCTTAAAAGCATTACATATTAATTTGGTAAACGACGCCATTGCAGCCCGTCGCTACAGTATGCTATCCAAGCTGATCATGGCTCAGTATTCACTGTAACTTTCATCTACCTTTCTTTTTATTTGAAACGCATTGCCGTTTTAATTGTTCAATTATTAGGATTTTTCTTTCTAACCATAACATCATTTAATTATGCCTGTTTATCATAAAATGGGGCAGATTCCAGCTAAACGTCACACGGTTTTTCGTAAGCCTGATGGGAATCTTTATGCCGAAGAACTGGTATCAACCGAGGGTTTTTCCAGTTTATATTCATTGGTTTATCATTGCCATCCGCCAACCATTGTAAAACACTTAGGCGAGCCATATAGTGTTGAGCCAAAAATAGCGCGCGAAAAGCACTTGAAACACACCAGTTTAATCGGTTTTAACATTAAACCGGAAGATGATTTTCTACAAAGCAGAAAAGCTGTTCTGGTAAATAGTGATCTGCATATCGTTCTGGCTGCGCCAAGAAAGTCAATGACCGATTATTTTTATAAAAATAGTCAGGCCGATGAGATGATTTTCGTACACGAAGGTTCCGGAAAACTGAAAACAGGATTCGGAGAAATTAAATTCGCTTATGGCGATTATCTGATTATCCCCAGGGGCACTATTTATCAGATGGAATTTGATGCGGAACAAAACAGGTTGTTCATTGTAGAAAGTTTTAGTCCGCTAAGGCCGCCAAAAAGATATTTAAATCAATATGGGCAGTTAATGGAGCATGCGCCTTATTGTGAACGCGATTTGAGACTGCCAGAAAACCTGCAGACACATGATGAGTATGGTGATTTTAAAGTACTCATTAAAAAGCAGGGCTTAATATATCCTTATACGTATGGCACACATCCTTTTGATTATGTAGGCTGGGATGGTTATCATTATCCCTATGCTTTTTCTATACACGATTTTGAACCGATTACAGGCCGGTTACACCAGCCACCTCCGGTCCATCAAACTTTCGAAGGGCACAATTTTGTGGTTTGCTCTTTTGTTCCACGTAAATACGATTACCATCCTGATTCGATTCCTGCGCCTTACAACCATAGCAATGTAGATAGTGATGAAGTGCTTTATTACGTTGATGGTGATTTTATGAGCCGCAAAAGCGTGGTTAAAGGACAGATTACGCTACACCCGGGCGGTATCCCGCATGGGCCACATCCGGGTACAGTGGAAAAATCAATCGGAAAGGAAAAAACCGATGAGCTGGCGGTAATGATCGATCCTTTTAAGCCTTTAATGCTTACGCAGGAAGCCTTGGATATTGAAGATGAAAGCTATCATAAAAGCTGGCAGGAAGGATAGCCAGGAGTCTTGAGTCCTTAGTCTTCAGTCGGAAGTCTGGAAACCGAAGATAGAGTTCATTTAAATAGTCAGAAGTCGGGATAAGACCAAATTCCGAAGATAAAATGCATAGAAATATTCAGGAGGAACATAGACCGAGGATAAAGTGCAAAGGGAATAAATGGTGAGCAATTATCCAACATTTAAACTTTACAACATTCAACCTTATAACATTTAACAACAACATATCATATCCGACTTCGGACCTCCGACATCGGACTTAAATAATAAACAAATGGAAACACAAACATTCGCAGAAAAAATATCAAAAGCACCAGATTTTCTGCCTATTAACGGAACAGATTATATCGAATTTTACGTGGGTAACGCCAAACAGGCCGCTCACTATTATAAAACCGCATTTGGTTTTCAAAGCTTAGCCTATGCAGGGCCAGAAACAGGCGTACGCGATCGTGCATCTTATGTATTGCAACAGGGTAAAATCAGGCTGATCTTAACCACAGCACTAAAATCAGATCATCCAATATCAGAACATGTAAAAAAGCACGGAGATGGTGTAAAAGTACTGGCGCTTTGGGTTGATGATGCTTATAGTGCTTTCGAAGAAACCACAAAACGTGGTGCCAAACCTTACATGGAGCCAAAAACCTTAACAGATGAACATGGTGAGGTGAAAATGAGCGGCATTTATACATACGGCGAAACGGTACACATGTTTATTGAGCGCAAAAATTATAATGGCACTTTTATGCCAGGTTACCGTGTATGGGAAAGCGATTATCAACCCACAGATACCGGCCTGTTATATATTGATCATTGTGTAGGAAATGTGGGTTGGAACCGCATGAACGAAGCCGTACAATGGTATGAGGATGTGATGGGCTTTGTAAATATTCTTTCTTTTGATGATAAGCAGATCAATACAGAATATTCTGCCTTGATGAGTAAAGTGATGAGCAACGGGAATGGATATTCGAAATTCCCGATCAATGAGCCGGCAGAAGGTAAAAAGAAATCGCAGATTGAAGAATACCTGCAATACTATGAAGGAGAAGGCGTTCAGCATATTGCCGTAGCTACAAAAGACATCGTTAAAACAGTTAAAGAACTAAAATCACGTGGTGTTGAATTTTTAAGTGCGCCACCAGAAGCTTATTACGACATGATGCCGCAGCGTGTAGGCAAAATTGACGAAGAAATATCTTTATTAGAGAGTCTGGGCATTTTAGTCGATTGTGATGAGGAAGGTTACCTATTGCAGATTTTTACTAAACCGGTTGAAGACCGCCCTACCCTTTTCTTCGAGATTATTCAACGTAAAGGTGCACAAAGCTTTGGCGCAGGTAATTTTAAAGCACTATTCGAATCGTTGGAGCGCGAGCAGGAATTAAGGGGTAATTTATAGTGTAATAGTAATTCCGTCATCTCGAGCGGAGTGCAACGTAGTCGAGAGATCTGCTCATATAAATCTCTCCATTTCGCTTTGCTTCAGTCGAGATGACGGCTAATTATCACTATAACACCTCTCCCAAATGCTTGTAATTCGATTTTATCGTATCCAGAACCTCACTCATTTTCCCACCCAGCATTAATTTCGCCATCGATTCTGTCATGCCTTTTATTTGCTCCCATTCTATTTTTGGTGGCATTGCCAAAGCATTCGGATTGGTCATGATATTTAACAAAACAGGCCCGTTTTCATTCAGCGCATAACTAATTGCAGTTTCCACTTCTTCGGGTTTGGTTACGCTCATTCCTTTAAATCCCATAGCCTGTGCTACCAATGCAAAGTCTGGATTAACCATATCAGTTTCATTATCTGGCAAACCATCAACCTCCATCTCCAGTTTCACCATTCCCAGGGCCATATTGTTAAAAACAATCAGTTTTACAGGCAGGTTATATTGTTTGATAGTAGCCAGATCGCCTAAGAGCATGGATAAGCCGCCATCACCACACATGGCAATGACCTGTTGTTCAGGATGTGCCAATGCAGCACCAATGGCCATTGGCATGGCATTCGCCATAGAGCCATGGTTGAAGGAACCCAGCATTTTACGTTTGCCTGTTCCATCAATAAAACGTGCTCCCCAAACGCAGCACATACCGGTATCAACAGTAAAAATGGCATCATCAGCCGCTAAACGGTTTATCGTTTCGGCTACAAATTCGGGCTGGATTTTATTTTCCTCACCCTGATCTTTAACATAAACCTGCTGCCTTTCCTTAACCTTCTGATAGAATTCTAATTGAGATTGCAGGAAACTATCGTCTTTTTTCTCGGAGATGATTGGTAATAAAGCTTTTATGGAATCACTGATGTTTCCACATAAACCCATGGTCAGTTTAGCCCTTCTGCCCAATCGTTCAGGCTTTTCATCAATCTGCACAATTTTGTTCTTAACCGGCATAAAATTAACATAGGGAAAATCTGTTCCCAATAAAAGCACTACATCAGCATCGTGCATGGCATGGTACCCTGATGGCTGTCCTAAAAGACCTGTCATCCCCACTTCATAAGGATTATTGTATTGTATACCCATTTTCCCTCTGAAAGAAAATCCCACCGGTGCCTTTAATTTGGCTGCTAATGCTACTACTTCATCATGTGCTTCGGCTGCACCGATACCGCAATAAATCATAATTTTCTTTTCACCATTAAGCAGGTCTGATAAATCTCTCAACTCCTGA
Organism: Pedobacter suwonensis; assembly: GCF_007833675.1. NCBI lineage: Bacteria > Pseudomonadati > Bacteroidota > Sphingobacteriia > Sphingobacteriales > Sphingobacteriaceae > Pedobacter > Pedobacter suwonensis. The sequence goes on from NZ_CP031708.1 coordinate 1,514,830, forward strand.
TCAGATGGACGGATCATCGGTTTATTGTTGAATAGTTGCATAGAAGTTACACTTTCCACCGCATCCAGTTGTGCCACATCGCCGGGCAAGCCAAAAACGGCAACGCCTTTTTTATGAATGGCATGCTGAACAGCCGTTTGAAACATCCTGGGCACCTGCTCGGCAGTGGTGGCTATCTGGTTATAGTAACTACAATCGTCAAATAATTTTATGGTATTCGTTTCCTGGAAAAAGTCCATTCCAAATTCGCCTGTTGGAATGGTTGATGCTATGGCAATAACCGGAACATGACTTCGGTGTGCATCATAAAGACCGTTAATTAAGTGTACATGACCGGGACCACAGCTACCCGCACAACACGCGATTCCGTCAAGTTCGGCCTCGGCGGCGGCAGCAAAAGCCCCCACTTCTTCATTGCGTACGTGGATCCACTTTATCTTGCCATTTCTTCTTACAGCGTCGTTGAAATAATTCAAACTGTCTCCGGTAACGGCGTAAACTCTTTTTACGCCAACCTCAACCAGCATGTCTACCAGTTGTTCTGCAACATTTTTACCCATGAAAATACTTTTTAATGATGGATTTGATATACCTAATAAATAGTAGAAGCTGGTGGATTGTTTTAGGCTAAAAGCAAAAAGAACCAATCTGACCCTGAAAAGACTTTAGATCGATGGTAACATCTGTAAGCAACAACAGCTGAATGAAGTTTCTTCACTAAAACTTCATAAATGAAGTGCACCTTTGAAATAACAAAACACGAAGCGATTTCAATTTTGTTAAATTCTAAAAACTCATAATTAGTTTTTTAGTTTTCCGGTTACCCTTATCTGATACCTCATGTATTGCAAAATACATGAGGTTTTTTTGTTAAATTATTCAATAATGCTCCATTTAGAATTATGAAATATCTGAAGGTTTTTTATAGATCTTTTTAACAGTATTCGTCACCCTGAACCGAGCCTCGCGAGTTCACCGATGGTAATTTATTTCAGGGTCTATCTAACAAAAAGATGCTGACCACGAAGTAGCTACAAGGCAATTGAAAATACTATTTCCACTTGTAAAACAAGTTCAGCATGGCGACCTCATTAAGACCAGAAGTTAATACGAATAAATATTAATCGAGCCTAAGTAAATTTCTGCTATCTAATTTTTATAAAAAGTGGACTAAGCCACCTACTCATGCTGATTTCACTGATATTAATTGCATTACAAGGGCAAAAATCAGATATGCCCAAGCTGTTTTTTGAAAAAGAAAGAGATTCATCTCTGAAAAAGAGAGGTCAACTTTAAAAACCGGAGTTCTCTAAATCACCCCGCACTTTCTTTAAGCATCTGGTACAAATCGGTTGCACCGCCGTCAAACTTGGTTCCGTTAACATAAAATGAAGGCGTTCCGTTTACGCCACTTCGTACGCCGCTATCAAAATCATCTTCTATTTTTTGTTTAATCTCTTCTGAAGCACTGTCTCGCTGAAACTGCTCCAAGTCTAAACCAATCGTTTCTGCCAATTCGTCAAACAGCTCAACATTTAGGCGGTATTGATTTTCATAAAGTGCATCGTGCATCTCCCAAAACTTGCCTTGTAATCCAGCCGCTTCTGCAGCTACAGCAGCCGGAAATGCGAACTCGTGTGCATTTGCTAAAGGAAAGTGGCGAAAAACAAATCTGATCTGATGGCCAAAAGTCTCCTCAATTTCTTTCATAATCGGGTAGGCATCACCGCAATACGGACACTGATAATCGCCAAACTCCACAATGGTAATACTTGCCGTATCATCCCCTTGAGTATGATCCAGATTGCTTATTTCAGGTTTTAATGTACTCATCGCTTTTATTTCTTGCTTAATTCTTCCAATGCATCCAAAATACCATCCGCACCAGGATTAACGGCTACGGGTGATAAATAGCTCCATGCAATTTTACCTTCTTTATCAATCACAAACAGTGCCCTTTTACTTTCGCCAACTTGATCATCATATACGCCATAAGCTTTAGAAACCGCGCCCTTCGGTTCAAAATCAGCCAGTAACGGAAAATGAAGTTTTCTATTTTCTGCAAAGGCTAAGTGGCACCATACACTGTCTACAGAAACTCCAAAAATCTGTGCGTCATATTTATTAAAATACTTTAGCATTTCGTTATAAAGTGCCATCTGGTCGCTGCATACCGGACTCCAATCTGCAGGATAAAAAGCCAGGATAACATTTTTACCCTTAAAATCCTTGAGTTTTATTTTTTGGTCGGGGGTGGCATTTAATTCGAAATCTGGTGCAGTATCGCCTTTTTGTAACATATTACGAAGCTTAAAATTTAAATCATGAATAAAACAGTACTAATGCCTTCTTGTTTTGTAACAAAAATCAACCTAATTTTTGCCGTTTGATTAGATAAGACTGAAGAATCGGGTAAAAACCCTCATTCATATCGGCATCGATTAAATCGATTTTATATTGAGCACATTTCAGCGCAATCTCTTGTCGATAAGTAGAAACTGCTGTTATATAATTCTCCTTTACCTGATTGGCATGTACTTTAATCATCTCTCCGGTTTCCATATCAATAAACTGGTACGGACGGTTTTCAAAATTGAAATTGACCTCTTTTCTTTTATCAACCACGTTAAAAACCACCACCTCATGTTTGTTGAATTTCAGGTGTTGCAGGGCATCGAAAAACTGATCAGTTTTATCTGTACTTATTTGGGTAGTGAACAGATCGCTAAAGATAATCACCAGGGAACGTTTGTGGATCAGTTCTGCTACCTGGTGCAGTGCCTCACTTAGATTGGTCTTTGCGTTTACCTTTGGTTTCTGTAGCAGCTCTTCCAATTGGGTAAATAAATACTTCTGATGTACTGTGGTCGATTTTGCAGGAGAATTGAACAATATCTCATCGGCAAACAAGCTAAGCCCGAAAGCATCACGTTGTTTCTTCAACAGGTACATTAGCGATGCTGCAGCCTGTATAGAAAATATCAATTTATTGTTTTTAGGCTCGGGAAAGTACATGGACGAGGAAACATCAATCACAAACTGACAACGCAAATTCGTTTCTTCTTCGAAACGTTTGCTGTAAAGTTTGTCGGTTTTGGCGTATAATTTCCAATCTATATTCTTAACGTTATCACCATTATTGTACTGACGGTGTTCGGCAAACTCAACCGAGAAACCATGAAAAGGGCTTTTATGCAAACCTGTAATAAAACCCTCTACCACTTGCTGCGCGAGCAATTCTAAATTACCATAGCTAGTTTCGTTCTCGTAGTTTACAGCCTGCATATCGTAAAGCTAATGAAAGATTTAGAAAATACTCGTAAAAACCGATCAGATTTTGACGGCAAAACGATATTCAGTTAACGAGCACAGCTTTGGGCGCATTAATATTGTTATGAGTGACTTGGAAAGCAATTGCGTTACTTAGCCGACCATGCAGCCCCGCCCCCGCTTCTGCCGATTGAAAAAACCGGCATCTCGCTACGGTCGGGTTTAAGTGGCGCCGACTGTGCTACTATCTTTGGTAATTCAACCCGATTACAATGAACATTCCGATCCTTCATCGGAATAAAATGGAAAACGGAACAGCAAGCCACCATGAAAAAACGCCCCTCCATCTCCGAAAACAAATAGATTTATTTGAAGGCTGAAAGCAAGCCTTCGAGTTTTTAGAATATAATAAAAAAGACCCAAATATAAATACACCTATTTTTCATCTAAGAGAGCCATAATTTGCTCTAGCTCAGCTTTCATTTCTGAACATGATAATAGTAAAGAGGTATTGGGCTTTATGATTGTTTTAATCACTTTACTTCCAGACAAATAATACCGGGCTTCTGTAGTATTTTTAATTTTAAACCCTTTTAAAGAATTGCTTATGCACTGATTATATTCGGGTTATTGTCGTTATGGGTTTATTCTTGTGAGAAAAAGGAAAATCGGAAACAGGAACAGGCTTACAATACAACCCAACATTTGTAACGACACTATTTGCCAAATGACAAATAGTTTAATTTTAAAACGGGCGACCTTCACTGTTAAATTAAAAACAAAAGAAATGAAAACAGTATTAGTTACAGGTGCCTCATCGGGAATAGGTAAAGCAACAGCAATTTATTTGGCACAAAACGGCTACAACGTTTACGGTGCAGCACGCAGAATAGAGAGAATGCAAGACTTAAAAACACACGGGATAAAACCAATTTCTTTGGACATTACCAAAGAAGAAAGCCTTGTTGCTTGTGTTGAACAAATTTTGAAAGAAGCAGGAAGCATTGACATTTTAATTAACAATGCGGGGTCAGGATATTACGGTGCGTTGGAAGATATGCCAATATCTGATGCAAAATATCAGTTGGAAGTCAACGTTTTTGGTGTGGCACGTTTAATACAATTGGTATTGCCCAATATGCGAAAAAACAATTACGGTAAAATTGTAAACATTTCATCGGTTGGCGGAAAAGTAACGCTGCCAATGGGCGTATGGTATCACGCAAGCAAATTTGCTATTGAAGGATTGAGTGATGCGCTTCGTAAAGAAGTAAAGTCGTTCGGAATTGACGTAATAGTCATTGAGCCGGGCGGCACAAAATCAGAAATGACGGGACTTGGAACTGAATATATGTCAAAAGTCTCGGGCGATACTGCATATAGCTCTTTGGCAAAAGGCGTAATCAATATGTATGCAGCACTAGAAAAAGATGCTGCCGACCCAATTGTAATTGCTAGACTTATCAAACGAGGCATTGAAGCAAATAATCCGAAAACAAGGTATGTTGGGGCTTCGGGAGCGAAAATGATGTTATTTTTCAAGAAAATTCTGTCCGATAAAATGTTTGACAAAATGATAATGAGCCAAATGAAATAAAACTATGGAAACATTGATCAATTATTTATTGCAATTCGGAAATTTGAACAAACAGCAAATGGACTTCATCACAAGCAAGTCAACAGAATTAGCACTTCGCAAAGAAGGCTATTTTTCAGAAGCAGGCAAAATAGCAAAACAAGTTGGGTTCATTTTGGACGGCATTCTTCGGGTTTGTTATTACAACAATAAAGGCGAAGAAATTACCAGTTATTTTATAGACGAAAACAATTTTGTAGTAGATCTGGACAGTTTTGATAACAAGATTCCCTCTTCAGGCTATGTGCAAGCCGTTACGGACTGCAAACTAATTGTGTTTTCTAAACAAAATTGGGAAGAAATTGCCAATACCATTGTCGGTTGGGAGAGTATTGTCAATAAAATTGTCAAAAAATCATTAATACAAAAAATAGAGAGAAGAAGTCCATTGGTTTCAGAAGATGCTACAACGCGTTACCTGGCGTTTATGGAAAAATACCCGCAGCTTGCCAATCGTATTCCGCTTTCTTATTTGGCTTCCTATTTGGGAGTTACACAATCGTCATTAAGCCGAATTAGGAAAAATATTCGATAAACATTTTAAATTTTATTTAAGGACTACCAAGACGAATAGCCTCATGATTATCCGTCTTTTGGGTGTCAAGTAGCAGGGCAAAAAGAAAAGTAGCGGTAAAGTCTAGATAGCTTTTTTAGCCAATAATTCATTATTGCAATAAACATTTCGGGTAATGGCGATGGTAGGGCAATCGGAGCAATTCTGTAAATGTACCAAAGTTTAATAGAAGCACAAAAGCTAAAGTGCGCACTTCAGCTCCGTTTTGACAATAACTTGTTACCTGTTCCCCTTTTTAGAATATAATAAAAAGACCCAAATATAAATACACCTATTTTTCATCTAAGAGAGCCATAATTTGCTCTAAATCAGCTTCTATTTGTGAATATGATAATAGTAAAGAGGTATTGGGCTTTATGATTTTTTTAATCACTTTACCTCCAGACAAATAATACCGGTATTCCGTACTATTTTTAATTTTAAACCCTTTTAAAGAAATCGGCTTATCGTATACCGTTTCCTTTTTATATAAAAAAAATAAGTTTTTATTGTTTAAATAGTAATCTGCCTCAGTCTTTCCTGTTTCACCATAAAAAACACAATGTATTTTTTTAAGCGCACCTTTATTATAATAGCCAGTTACCACACCACCTTCTGCCGACATCCCGAAAGCATCTCTGGTTCTTTTCCTAAAAAACTTGAGTTGTTTATTAATTAGCGCAAAATCCGACTTGATTTTTTTGATTGCGGCTACGCTATCTATCGTATTGTTAGTTGGAGTTTTGTCACCTGCAAAAGTATTGTGGCTGCTGCAGATCATGGCTATTAATAGCACAAGCCATTTTAAATAATTTTTCATTGTTAAATCTTTGATTACCAAAAGTAGGCGGTAAAATTTATACACTTAAAATAGTCAAAATTCTCGGCGCCTCAAATCTTTAGCAATCCAATCTTTAAAGAATAATAATTAGTGAGCGTATGCATTCAACATCTGCCGATAGGAAAACGGCATCACCCGAAGATCGGATCTAAGTGGGGCCTGATGGCCATTTCCCTTGGTAAATAAACCGGATTCAGCGGAATAGCCGGATACCAACAATCCGTCAGGAGAGGACTGTAAGCGGGACAGCAAGCCACCATGAAAAACCGTGCCTCCATTTCCTAAAACAAATAGATTTATTTGAAGGCTAAAAGCAAAGCCTTCAAGTTTTGAAATATAATAAAAAGACCTCACAGGTTTTTGAAACCTGTGAGGTCTGAATAACAAAAATTAAAATTAATTACTTCTTCGCTATCTTATACAAATGTCCGTTATCGGTTACAGAATAAAGTGCTCCATCTTTTTCTACCATATCTCTGAAACGTTCGCCTTTACCTTCCAGTAATCTTTCCTCGCCTACAATTTTATCATTTTTTATCACCAATCGGATAATATGCGAACCGCCTAAACCTCCAACAAATAAATTTCCTTTCCACTCAGCTATGCTGTTGCTGTTATAAAAAGCGATACAACCCGGCGAGATACTCGGATTCCAATAATAAACGGGCTGCTCCATCCCTTCTTTTTGCTGAATGCCATCCCCCACTTTTTTACCGCTGTATTCTGTTCCGTAAGTAATAATTGGCCAACCGTAATTTTTGCCTGGCTTAATGATGTTTACTTCATCACCACCTTTAGGCCCAAATTCTGCTTCCCATAAATCCCCGGTTTGTGGATTGATAGCCAAGCCATCCGGATTGCGAAGGCCATAAGCATAAATTTCAGGTCGGGCATCGGCTTTACCGGCAAACGGGCCATTTGCCACAGCTTTTCCTTCAGGAGTAAGATGCAAAATTTTGCCTAATGAAGAATTTAAATATTGTGCCTGTATCCTGATGTCGTTGCCGGAACGTTCGCCTGTACTTACAAATAAATTTCCATTTTTATCAAAAACAATTCTTGATCCGTACTGAAGTTTACCAGAATAAGCTGGTGTAGCACGGTAAATAACGGCTTGGTTTTCTATCGCAGTTTCACTTGCCGCCAATTTACCTTTCGCAATGGCCAATAATACGCCTTTATCCTGTGGCTCTGAATAAGCCCAGTAAACCATCCTGTTTTTAGCGAAGTTAGGATCTAAAGTTACATCCAATAAACCACCCTGACCAGATGGATCTACTTTTGGTAAACCTGTAATCTTTTTGCTCAGTTCCCCGTAGGCATTTAAAATAACCATGGTTCCCTGTTTCTGGGTAATTAAAAATCGGCCATCAGGAAGTACCGAAATAGCCCAGGGATTCTCCAGTTTCTCATTGATTACCGTAATATCCAAAGGAGTTTTGGTTTTTACACCTGCAATACGGGTCTGCCCGGTAAAGGCTGGTTTATAATCTGCAGATGGCGGGTTAGTTTCAACCGGACTTTGGGCCGATACACAAGCAATATTAGCACAGTTTAAAGCTAAACCAGCTAATAAAATCGATAAAGTTTTATTATTAAATAAGTGATTACACATGATTGTTAGTTTTTTTGATTAAAGAAACAAAATTATGTTTGCATTAAAAAACCCAAATTCTTGTTATGAACCTGGGTTTTAAATATGTTACAAGCCCTTAGGCTGATCTTTTTGCTTTAAGCTTAAACTAAGCAAGTTGCTTGTTCAATTTTTCTGCCAACACTGATTTTGGAACAGCACCAACTTGTTTGTCTACCACTTCACCACCTTTAAAGTATAATAAAGCCGGGATGTTGCGGATACCAAACTGCATTGAAATTTGTGGATTGTTATCAACGTTTACTTTTCCAACTACCGCTTTGCCATCATATTCTTTAGCGATCTCTTCTACAACTGGACCAACCATGCGACAAGGGCCACACCATTCTGCCCAAAAATCTACTAATACGGGTTTATCTGATTTTAATACAAGCTCCTCGAAGTTTGCATCTGTGATTTCTAATGCCATAATTATTTTTTTTATGTTCAAATATATGTATTCAATTATAATGCCACCAATTCTGTAATGCCAATTTGACATTATTTTGGTAAATATGGAGAGCGCTTAGCGGCTAGCGACGAGCGTAAAGCTCATCCAAAAACGCCAAACGCCAAACGCAGAACGCTAGTTCAATTTATAATTTACAACATTCATACCCATTAATTGTTCTAAGAACTTGTTGTTGGGGTTAATTTTTAAATTTTTAGAAGGTAAATCAAGCATAATCTGCTTTTCACTATCAAAAACAGCAAAATTGAGTTGGCAGTTTTGCTGCTCCGAATTTGCCTTATTGTCTGCTAATATGGCCTCAATTTCTCTCATTAACTGATCGTTAACCCGCTCAATAGGCACCTGGATTGTTAAACTCTTTGCTAATTTATCGCGCAGTTCAGACATCAGGTTAATTGCCGTGATTTTAAATTCCCAATCGCCTGCTTTTCCGAAGCGCTCGCCTACCCTACCCCTGATCTGTAAGAAATATCCTTCGGTTAAAAATGATTTGAACTTTAAAAAATCTTCACCAAACAAGGCCATTTCGCAGGCATCATCATAATCTTCGAAAACAAAAGTTCCGAAAGGTTTACCGGTTTTGGTAATCCGCTGCGATGCCGTTACCACCAGGCCGCCTACACAAAGCTCGCGGTTTTTTAGTTTTTCAAATTCGGCCAAAACCTCCTCGTTGCTATCGCCCATCCGTACCTTATTGATGATACTGAGCTGCCGGACACTATTGGTACAGAATTTATCAAGTTCGAGTTTATAGTTATCCAAGGGGTGACCGGAAAGGAAAATCCCGATTGCATCTTTTTCATATTTCAACCGGTCCATTAAAGCCCACTCGGGTGAGACAGGTAAACTTGGCTCTAAAATCAGATCGGCCTTTGAGCCACCAAAGAGTGAAGCCTGCGAAGTGCTTTCATTGTTCTGAAAATCATTGGCATATTTAATAATCTTTTCAATGCCATTCATTTTATCATTCGGGCCAATATAAAAATACTGTGCCCTATGCCCGCCAAAGGCATCAAAAGCACCGCTATATACAAAACTCTCGTAAGCTTTTTTATTTACAATACGCGTGTTGGAACGCTTGGCAAAATCGTACACGCTGGCATAAGGTCCGTTGGCCGTGCGTTCTTCGATGATACTCTCTACCGCTTTCTCGCCCACTCCTTTTACTGCCGACATCCCGAAACGTACTTCTCCTTTGGCATTAACCGAAAATTTAAGATCAGATTCATTTACGTCCGGACCTAAAACAGTCACACTCATCTGACGGCACTCTTCCATAAAGAAAGCCACCTGCTTAATATCACTCATGTTATTGGATAATACCGCAGCCATATATTCGGCAGGATAATGTGCTTTCAAATAGGCCGTTTGATAAGCAATCCATGCGTAACAGGTAGAGTGCGATTTATTGAAGGCGTAAGATGCAAATGCTTCCCAATCTTTCCAGATTTTTTCTAAAACGGTAGCATCATGGCCTTTTTCCGAAGCTTGTTTTACAAACTTAGGTTTCATTTTATCCAACACGTCTTTTTGTTTCTTACCCATGGCTTTACGCAAAACGTCGGCCTCACCTTTGGTAAAGCCAGCCAGTTTTTGCGATAAAAGCATTACCTGCTCCTGGTAAACAGTAATTCCGTAAGTTTCCTTTAAATATTCTTCACAGGCATCCAGATCGTATTTAATTTCTTCCTCGCCATTTTTACGGCGAACAAAACTCGGAATATACTCCATTGGTCCCGGGCGGTACAAAGCGTTCATGGCAATTAAGTCGTCAAAAACCGTTGGTTTAAGCTCTTTCATGTATTTCTGCATACCCGGACTCTCGTACTGGAAAATACCAATGGTTTCACCGCGCTGGAAAAGTTCGTAGGTCATCACATCATCAATCGGGAAATTATCGGGATTGAGATCAATACCATGTCTTTTCTTAACCAGTTTCACGGTATCTTTAATCAGGGTTAAGGTTTTTAGCCCCAGGAAGTCCATTTTTAATAAACCGGCGCTTTCTACAACCGAGTTATCAAACTGGGTAACATATAAATCTGAATCTTTGGCTACCGATACGGGAACAAAATTGGTAATGTCGCTCGGGGTAATAATCACACCACAGGCATGGATACCTGTATTACGCAACGATCCCTCTAAAACCTGTGCCTGTTGGATGGTTTCGGCACTTAAATCTTTCTGGCTGCCCAGGTTTTTCAGTTCTACAACTTTCTCATATTCATCAGGACGTAAAGCATCTTTTAAGCTTTTCTCGTCGAGGTTAAATATTTTAGCCAGCTTCATATTCGGGATCAGCTTGGCAATTTTATCGGCCTCAAACAGGGGCAAATCCAATACACGCGCTGTATCGCGGATAGACGATTTGGCCGCCATGGTACCATAAGTAATAATCTGCGCTACCTGGTTGGCACCATATTTATTAATTACATAATCCATTACACGTCCACGCCCCTCATCGTCAAAGTCGATATCGATATCGGGCATGGATACACGGTCGGGATTTAAGAAACGCTCAAAAAGGAGGTCGTATTTGATCGGATCGATATTGGTAATCCCCAGGCAATAAGCCACCGCTGAACCGGCAGCAGATCCCCTGCCGGGCCCAACCGATACATCGAGATTGCGCGCCTCTGCGATAAAATCCTGTACAATCAAAAAATAACCCGGATAGCCGGTTTTTTCAATCGTGGCCAATTCAAAATCCAGACGTTCAATTACATCGTCAGTTAAGGTTCCATAGCGACGTTTTGCACCTTCGTAAGTTAAATGCCTTAAAAATTTATTCTCACCACGTTTACCACCATCAACTTCATCTTCAGCCACCAAAAATTCTTCAGGAATATCAAATTTAGGTAACAGTACCTCACGCGCCAGTTTATAGGTTTCAATTTTGTTCAGAATATCCTGAATGTTCAAAATCGCTTCGGGCAGATCAGCAAAAAGTGCCTTCATTTCATCAGCCGATTTGAAATAATACTCCTGGTTAGGTAAACCGTAGCGATAACCACGGCCACGGCCTATTGGTGTAGCCTGCTTTTCACCATCTTTTACACAAAGTAAAATATCGTGCGCATTGGCATCTTTTTTATTTACATAATAAGTATTGTTGGTTGCCACCAGTTTAACGGCATGTTTGCGGGCAAAAGCAATTAATGTTTCATTAACACGGTCTTCATCTTCCTGGTTGTGGCGCATCACTTCGAGATAGAAATCATCGCCAAACATTTCCTTCCACCAGATCAGCGCTTCTTCCGCCTGGCTTTCGCCCATGTTTAAGATCTTGCTGGAAATCTCACCGCCCAGGTTACCGGATAAAACAATGATATCTTCCTTATACTGCTCTATAATCTGTCTGTCGATACGGGGCACATAATAGAAGCCCTTTGTATAGGCAATCGACGACATTTTGGCGAGGTTGTGATAGCCATTTTTGTTTTTCGCCAGCAATACCATCTGGTAGCCATTATCTTTTGCGGTACGGTCTAAATGGTTTGCGCATACGAAAAATTCCACCCCTACTATCGGTGTCATTACCACCTCGGTAGGACGTTCGCCGGCTTCTATTGCCGCAGCATTTTTGGCTTCGGCTGCTTTATTGTGATTAAGTACGTTGTTTACAAAATGGAAAGCCCCCATCATGTTTGCATGATCGGTCATGGCTACAGCGGGCATTTTTTGTGCGGCAGCGGCCTTTACCAGATCAGGAATGCTGATGGTACTCTGTAATACCGAAAACTGCGTATGGTTATGCAAATGCACAAATGTTGCAGCGGCAAGTTCTTGTTTATTATCGGCAAGTTCCTGTTTAGAAATTCCACTGCCTTCGGTTTTTTGCTGGCGTTTACGGATTTCATCAGATGCAGCCTTTAAATTAATATGCTTTAATCCTATGCCCTGAATTAAGCCTGGGTTTACTTCCCTAAAGCGTGGAAAATATTCTACATCAACAAGCAGTTCTTCTTTTTTGAACACCTCTCTTTTTATCAGTTCCAGAAAACAACGCGTGGTCGCTTCAACGTCGGCGGTAGCATTGTGGGCTTCATTAAAGGGTTCACCAAACAAATAAGAATGTAATTCTGTCAAGGTTGGCAATTTAAATTTACCGCCCCTACCTCCGGGCAATTGCAAAAGTTGTGCGGTAACTTCGGTACAGGTATCTAAAACGGGCATTTCTGCCAGGCGGTTAGCCACACCAAAGCGGTGAAACTCGCAGCCCATAATATTCACATCGAAACCGACATTTTGCCCAACAATAAATTTGGCTTTGTTTAAAACCTCATTAAACCTGGCCAACATTTCGTCGAAACCTATACCTTGTTCCGTTGCCAGTTCCGTAGAGATCCCATGGATCCGTTCTGCATCATATGGGATATTAAATCCTTCTGGTTTTACCAGATAATCCTGATGTTCAACCAATCTCCCCATCTCATCGTGCAGCTGCCAGGCAATCTGTATACAACGCGGCCAGTTATCTGTATCGGTAATAGGTGCATTGTAATTGCGGGGCAGCCCCGTGGTTTCAGTATCAAAAATTAAGTACATATTGTGCGGCAAAGAATTAACCGTTGTAAAACAATAACGGTTCTTCAAAAATAAGGATTTTGAGGGTTGAAGTTGTCAGGATTTTATCAACAAAATATGACAGTCAAACTGAGTTTGGATTTGAAATGACAAGAACCGAGGCGCATGAAAAGTCGTCGGCCTTAGTTAAGGTGGAACCAGGATATTTAGCGAAGAAGATTTCTTTTTTTTGGAAATGAACGGTCAGTTTTCCATAGGGTGATTAAGCCCTGCTATCCGCTTTACTTCGTTGCACTACGTGTTCGCTCCTATCAGGTTTACAAACTAGGTAAGTGCTTCGATGGTCAAGAGCAAACGGTTTGGTTCGTGAAGACACGAACCACGGCTTGAGGATTTTATCAACAAAATCTTTCGACAAACCTTACAGATTTTTAAAACCTGCAAGGTTTAAAATAGAAAAACGCTTATCCACATTTCCAAACGGGTGCATCCATATCAAAACAATTCTATCGTTTTTAGAAACAAATTATTCAGTTAAATATTTACTTTTTTTTCGGAAATGAATGATTCAATTTTTATAGCCTGTTTCTGGCCCTGCCCACATATTTTATTCCGATAGAGATATGGAAATGTTCACTACAATTGGGTTATTACCAAAGATAGTAGCACAGTCGGCGCCACCTAAACCCGACAGCAGCGGCAGCGCCTGATTCTTCATCAGGCCTACAGCGAATGGCGGGACTGCATAAACCCAAACGCTTCTGCACTTGCTTTCCATAACAAATGGATAATCTATAGCACTTAGAACAATGACAAAATTCTTGGCTGCGACCATTGACAGCCCAATAGAAAGATCGTCATTGCGAGGCACGAAGCAATCTTAAAGCGCTAGCTACCAGCGATAGTTGTAAGATTGCTTCGTCGTTCCTCCTCGCAATGACGATACCTCTGCGAGATTTATTTCCATTAAATTCTACTGTCATTTATATTGATTTTTATATCATAAATTATCCCTCAGAATTACAAACCTTTTTTGGAGCCAGCACACACTGAAAACCGCCAATTGCGAACTTATCAAAAATGCTCCTGGCTTACCAGCTCACTTACTTCATACCCTTTCTGCCTGCATCTTTCAATAATATGCACCAATAAATCGGCTTCCATTTTGGGCTCACGAGCCATAATAAAGAGATATTTTTCATCCGGATGCCCTACCACGACATAACTGTAATCATCAGCCAGCTCTATAATCCAGTAGCCAATTTTAAAAGGCCATAAAAACTGGGCTTTCATATCTCCATCGGCTTTTTCCTTGTCGAAAAATAGCTTTGAAGTGATCGATTTTTCTTCAGGTTTCCCATCCTTATGGTAAGTGGTATATACATCAAAATGATCATTATCTATTAAGGTATAGGTCTCAGTAGTCTGTTTCCAATGTTTATCCAATAAGGTTGGTATAGAATATAAAGAATACCATTTTCCCTCGAAGGCTTTATAATCGATATTTGAGATTGGCTTGTTTTCCATATTTATTAGCACAAAAATTGCTGATTAGTAACGATTAATTAAACCCCGATTAAATTATAAAGTTTTGAAAAGCATTTTTTAACCTTATATTTATTTATACCTTCGATAGGTATTTAACGAAAGCGAACCAAAAAATATAAATATATGAAAGTAACCGTTGTTGGCGCAGGCGCAGTTGGTGCCACTTGTGCAGATCATATTGCCCGCAAAGAATTGGCGAACGAACTTGTATTATTGGATATTAAAGAAGGTTTTGCCGAAGGTAAGGCAATCGACATGATGCAAACTGCAACCCTTTTGGGCTTCGATACCAAAATTACAGGGGTAACGAATGATTATAGCAAAACCGCAGGTTCTGATGTAGTGGTAATTACTTCGGGTTTGCCACGTAAACCGGGGATGACCCGCGAAGAACTGATTGGCATTAATGCAGGTATTGTGAAAGGTGTTGCCGAAAATATTTTAAAATTCTCTTCTGAAGCCATCTTCATCGTGATCAGTAACCCTATGGATACGATGACCTATCTTGCGTTAAAATCTTTAGGACTGCCGAAAAACCGTATTATTGGTATGGGTGGAACGTTAGATAGCGCACGCTTCAAATTTTATTTATCACAAGCTTTAAATTGCAGCCCTAATGATTTACAAGGGTTTGTAATTGGTGGCCATGGCGATACCACGATGATTCCATTGACCCGTTTAGCTACTTACCAAAGTTTACCAGTAAGCCATTTATTGGATAAAGCTAAGCTTGATCAGGTGGCGGCAGATACCATGGTTGGCGGCGCTACTTTAACTGGTTTAATCGGAACATCAGCCTGGTATGCTCCGGGTGCGGCAGGTGCAGCATTGGTTGAAGCCATTTTACGCGATGAAAAAAAACTATTTACCTGCTGCGTTTCCCTGGAGGGAGAATACGGACAACAAGATATTTGTTTAGGTGTACCGGTAATAATCGGTCGCAATGGTTGGGAAAAAATCGTCGATTTTAAATTAACAGAAGATGAACAGGTGGCATTTAATAAAAGTGCTAATGCAGTGAGGAACATGAACAGCGTACTGGCAGAAATGAAGTTGGTTTAACCATCTATCTTTAATGATATCGTCACCCTGAACTTGTTTCAGGGTCTTTTAGTCAAGATAGATTTCTCCTCGGCTGTACTGACAGGCCTGTCCGCACAAGGAGGCATCCTGCATTGCTCCAGTCGAGAGATAAAGATTATTTTTCAAAATATCAAAAGAATCTTTAACCATTGAATATCAAAGGTATAGATAAAATAGTAGCTGAGACGCATAACATCAGTACCTACCATAAAATCCCGATTTTAGATGGTCTGGAGTTGTTAAATGCTAAAAAACACACCATTGATTTCCCCTTTCACACGCACAATAATTTTAATATTACGCTGATTTTAAATCAGACTTTTTATACTAAACTCAACGATAAATTTTTACAGGCACCGATCGGTACAATTTCAATCACCAACCCAAACGAAGTACATGCAACCCCCTGCGATAATAAGCTAGGCAATTCTTTTTTTACGTTTTACGTTGCTCCAGACGTGCTTAAAACCTTAAACAAAGGCCATGATGTTTTTTTTGAGGATAAAATCATTTATGATCATAATCTGGTTAACCGCTTACATTATTTGTCAGAACACTTTAACCATCCGGCGCTTAATCTAGAAAAAGCGTTACTATCTGTTTTAGAACAACTGGTTTCCCGTTATGCCTCCAGTATGTATTTTAGTGATCAGAAAACGGTGTTGTTTCAGGATTTTATCAGCGAAAACCTTTCAGAAAAATTTTCATTAACAGATACTGCAAAACGCTTCGGATTAGATAAATACAAATTTCTGCGTCTATTTAAACACGAGACTGGTTTAACGCCAAATAATTATATCCTTTTACAGCGGATAGAAAATTGCAAAAAGCTGCTCACTAAAGAAACAGATTTGATGGAGGTTGCCATTAAAACAGGTTTTTATGATGTGGCACACCTATCAAGGCATTTCAAAAGATTTACCGGTGTAACACCTTCTGAATATAAAAGGGCTTAACCCAATTGCAATATCGTACAACAGATCCCGGCATGTAAGCCTTATTTTTGCTATCATATCTCACAAAAAATGAAAAAAGATAGCTTTACCATCCTTATTATTTTATTTTTCGGTTTCTCGGTGCGTGCACAAGTGGGCCATAACCCCATTCCGATTAAAATAGACAAAACTACAGCCGATTTAAACATCAAGCAGGGCGAAGAAACTTCATTTAGTTTCCGGTTAATAAAAGATCTTTACTACTCAATCACTGTTGAACAAAAAGGAATAGATGTTACAGTAGGATTAAAAGACCATAACGGGAAAACCATACAGGATATAGATTCTCCCAATGGCCGGTTCGGCAGCGAAAAAATCATTTATTCGCCTGATAGTAGCGGTTATTTTATCCTTACGGTTAAACCACTGTCCGAAAGCAGCAATGCGAAAGAGGGTAACTATTCAGTCATCATACAAAGCCCGCCAAAGAAATTAAAAAAACTGAGTTCAAAAGCCCTCGAACAGGATTTCGACATCCTTAAAAATGCTTTCATTGAAACAAATATTGGCCTGTGGTATAATACCTATAAGCAGTTCGACAGCCTATGCAAGGCACAAAAAAGTAAGATAAAAGATCGAATGAGTGCTTTGGATTTTTATCAGATCGTTGCGCCGGTGGTTACCTACACCAAAGAGGGCCATTGTGCAATCCAGACGTCCGAAGAAACGGGTAATTACATCAGGCAACATGGCAAGTACTTTCCATTTCTGGTAAAAATCCTGGATAAAAAGGTTTATGTCCTGAACGATCTTGATCATTACAAAACCAAGGGAATGTTACTTTCGAAAATCAATGGAAATAGTATCGATAGCATCATGACGCAATTTCTAAAAATAGAGCCGGCAGACGGCTATAATACCACAAGCAAATACCGTTGGATAGAAACAGCGTTCTCTAAATATTACCTGCGTTTTTTTGAACAGCAACCGAATGTTTTCGATATCGAACTGATTAACCCAAAAACCAACGATAAGGTTCATTATAATGGAGTACCAGCATTAAGTTTTAAACAATACGGAAAATTTGTTTCTAAAGAAATCCAATCTATCCCTAATTACCGCTATAAAGAACCCGCTGCATTAAAGATCGACACACTGCTCAGCACGGCTACACTAACAGTAAATACATTTTCAACCAACGATTATACAGGTGGCAGAAAGGGTTTTAAAGAATTCTTGGCCAGGGGTTTTCAAGACATTGCTCATCATAAAATAAAGCATTTAATTATTGACATCAGGAAAAATGAAGGCGGTGCACAGGCCATGGAAGACCACTTAATGTCGTATCTGGTCGACAAAGAATATCCAAAATACCAATATGCTGAAATTCCGTCCTTTACCTATTCTTTTTTAGATTATACCGATTACCGGAATAAAGAATCGCAGGATGATTTTGAAAAGGAGTTAAAAGCTGAATTTTATCGCAGCAACGACGGGCGTTACCTGGATCTTCCCGGGAAATACAAAAGTGATACACCCCAAACCAACCGTTTCAAAGGCGATTTGTATATACTCATCAGCGGTTTATCTTTTTCCGGAGGATCAGAATTTGCTGCTTTAGCAAAAAATTATACCCACGCAAGTTTTATAGGTGAAGAAACAGGCGGAGGTTATTATGGCAATACCAGTGGTTTTTTCATCAATTATACCTTACCTAATTCCAAATTAACCGGCCGGATCCCACTCATTAAATTTGTTGTTAAAGAAAAACAAAACAATATTCCATTTGGTCGCGGTGTAATGCCCGATAACGAAGTGCAGCCAACAATTGAAGAGTACTTAAGCGGATATGATACAGAAATGGAATTTGTAAAAGACCTGATCAAAAACAAATAACCCTTACCTGACATGGTTTTTAGGTTAATTAGCCTAATTTAGGCTTCTAAACATTTGTTATGAAAGCCATTTCCATTCCAATAAAAATAATAAACTTACAAGACGATGGCTTCCACCTTTTAGTGGAAGTTATTGTTTTTAAGGAAAAACACCTCGCCGTTTTAGATACCGGCGCTTCACGGAGTGTTTTCGATAAATCATTGATCGAAAAACATATATCAGAAACACTTCAGGTTTCTGATGAAATTAATGCTGCTACACTTTTTACCACCACCACTACCATACAGGCTACTCTTCCTCAATTAAAAATCGGCACCTTAAAGATCTATAATTATGAAACAGTGGCTTTTGATCTGCAGTCGGTAAGCGAAACTTACCAGCAGTTTGGTCACCCGCCTATTATGGGGATTATTGGCGGAGATATCTTAATGCAGTATAAGGCTGTGATTAATTACCAGAAAATGATGCTGAGGCTTTATAGATAAAGATAATTTTTCTTTATGACACCGATCATTTTTAACAAAGCCATTTTAAGTGATATTTGACCTTAATGAAGAAGTTAATCGCAATCTTTTGTATTATTTTTTGGGCCGGATTAATTAGTGGAATTAGCTTTTTGGAAGCCCCGCTAAAATTTCAGGCGCCAGGAATTACCATCCCGCTTGGTTTAGGTATCGGGCAGTTGGTTTTTCAGGCACTCAATAAAATAGAGGTTATATTACTTATGGTGATTTTAGCCTGCTCCTTGCCGGCACCGTTAAAAAACATCAGCAGTATTTTACTTTTTTCGGTTACCATCCTGTTGATGATCGATACCTTTTGGTTATTGCCATTACTTGATGAAAGGGCAAAACTGGTTTTGGCTGGTCATGCCCCGGTAAGAAGTTACCATCATATCTTATATATCATTGCCGAAGCCATTAAATTCCTGATATTGATTACAATGGGTTTCTTAAATTTAAAATCATTAAACCATGAAAAAGGATATTGATAATAGAGCAGATATTATCGTTTTAGTGGATACTTTTTACGAAAATGTTGCGATAAATCCGCATATAGGCCCGATATTTACCGATGTTGCCAGGGTGGATTGGACACACCACCTACCGAAAATGTACGATTTTTGGGAAAGTATACTTTTCGGTAAAGCCATTTATAAGGGAAATCCGATGCTAAGCCATTTTGCACTGAATAAACAAACGCCATTGCAGCAGGAACAATTTGAGATATGGAAAAATCTCTTTTTCCAAAACGTAGACGATTTGTTTACGGGACCTAATGCAGAACTGATTAAACAAAAAGCCCAATCCATTGCTGATTTAATGCACTTTAAAATCAATGCCCCCTTATCGAAGATCAAGATTGTTTAGTTCAATCCGCTTTGATTTCAACTACTTTCTTTATAAATTTAGTTAACCAAACTAAATTTATGTTATGAAATTTCTCAAAATCTTTTTAGGCATTATCGCCGTACTGGCAGTAATCATTATTGGAGGTAGTTTCTTTCTTCCAAAAAGCTATTCCGTTAATCGGACTATAACCATTCTTGCTCCAGACAGTATTATTTATAAAAACATTGCCGATTATCATGAATTTTACAAATGGAATGCATGGTCTAAAATGGATCCAAAAGCGAAGATTACCATTACCGGTACAGCTGCTCAGCCGGGTCACCTGTACCAATGGAATGGTGAAAAAAGTGGTACCGGACAAATGCTGATCAATAAAGCAGAGGCAAATAAAATGGTCGATATGGAATTAAAATTCATCAAACCCATGGAAAGCATAGCAAACACCCGCTTTGACATCGAAAAAGCTGAAAATGGAAATAAAGTAACCTGGACCATGAGTGGAGATAGCAAAGGCATCATCAACAAATGGTTTTGCTTATTTATGGATAAAATGATCGGTAAAGATTTTGAAGATGGATTGAAATCCCTCAAAGAGAAATCAGAGAAGGAGATTTAATTGCATTGTCATTCTGAGAGATAATTTATTGTTTAAAATCAATATAAAATGGCAGTTTTTTTTGCCAAATGGTGAGCTGCTAGCGTCCGTAATTGCGGGAAGGCTTTTTCAGCCGACGAAGCAATCTTACAACGATAGCCACCAGCGGGCGTATTAAGATTGCTTCGTGCTTCGCAATGACGACCCTTTCTTGTTTAAATCTGTCAACGGTAACGAAGTCGAAGCCCCTATTGTGCTTCAAAGATCTCTTCATTCCGCTTTGCTCCAGTCTAGGACGTGCGCCCTGGAAACTTTGCATTCTCTGTGCCTTAACTTCATGATCTTTTTGGTTAAAAAAGCAAGTAATATTTCCAGGCTCTCGAAGAGAGCCTTTTTTTATTCTTTGAAACACCAACCAAACAATTATCCCTGCTTTGGGTTAAAAAAGTATCAAAAGTGGTCTAACCATCAATTAATATTTTGTAATTTCCTGTTTTTTAGATTACTTTTCCATCAAATGAATTTATTACTTGTAGAAGATGAACCAAGTGTTGTATCTGTAATTTCGAGGGGCTTAACAGACGAGGGATTCACCGTAAGTATTTCTCCTGATGGTTTAATCGGGAAACAGATGGCTTTGGATAATCAGTTTGATCTGATTATCCTTGATATTATGCTACCTGGAATAAATGGCCTGGAACTCTGCAAGATCATTAAAGAGCAAAAACCCAATACGCCCATTATCATGCTTACAGCCTTAGGTACTACCGAAAATGTGGTAAACGGACTGGATAATGGCGCAGATGATTATTTGATCAAACCATTTAAATTTGCTGAACTTTTTGCAAGGATCAGAATGCTGCTGAGGCGATACCATGGTGTGGTTTCGCAAGATCAGATTATTGCTGTAGGCGACCTGCAGCTAAATTTAAGCGCAAAAACCGTAAAGCGAAACCAACAGGAAATCATTCTTACGGCAACAGAGTATCGGCTACTGGAGTATATGGCTAAAAACAAATCCAAAATTTTATCCCGGATAGATATTCTGGAAAACGTGTGGGATATCGATTTTAACCTGGGCACCAATGTAGTTGATGTTTATGTTAACTACCTTCGTAAAAAAATAGATAAGAATGCTGATCAAAAGCTGATCCATACTGCGGTAGGTTTAGGTTATATATTGAAAGAAAAATAGATGGAGATCGCCAAGAAAATCACTTTACTTTTTGCCATTTTATCGGCAGTTATTATTTCCTTATTAAGTGGTTTTGTTTGGTATTTTTCTAACGAATTTGCCTTTGAAGATTTTTACAAACGCCTGGAAGCAAGGGTTAATATTGCTGCCCAGATTAAACTTTACAAAGACGACAACAATAAGGTTTATGCTAAAATGCGCAACAGATACCTGGAGCGGTTGCCTTCTGAAAAGGAATACATCATTCAAGCAGGAAAACCAACCAATAAACTGGATCGCGAATTGCCAGCAAGTTTTTATAACCGGATAAATGCAGGTTACGTAGCCCGCTATCGCACGGAAAACCACTTTTATGCCGGCAAATATTTTAAAAATCCGAATGGAGGATATATTGTCATTGTTTCTGCAAATGATCCTGTCGGTTTCCGCGAGTTAAAAGACCTGCAAAGAATTTTAATTATTGGCTTTTTTCTTTCGGTCATATTATCATTTGTGGTAGGCTGGAAATTTTCCAATTACATGTTGATGCCCCTGCGAAATATCATTAAAAGTGTAAAAAGAATAAAGGCCGAAAATTTGCACCTAAGGCTGGATGTTAAAAAAGGTAATGATGAAATGTCGCAACTGGCGCAAACCTTTAATAATATGCTCAACCGTTTGGAAACGGCTTTCGAGACGCAAAATAATTTTATCAGCAATGCCTCACATGAGCTGAGAACACCTTTAACCATCATTAGCGGAGAGGTTGAGCTGGCTATGAAAAACATTAAGGATGCGGACAAACAGGAAAAAGCATTATCAAAAATCAAGAATGAAGCAGAACGGCTGGAGCATATTTTAACCAGTTTATTAGGCCTGGCACAATCGGGTTTCAATGGAAAAAACCAGCCCTGGGAAGAAGTACGAATGGATGAATTGTTATGGGAAATTAAAGATTCGGTAAACCAGGTTCATCCGAACAGTAAAATAGAAATCGATTTTAGTAAACTTCCCGATGATGATGAATTGCTTTCGTTGCGGGTAAATAAAAACCTGATGAAACTGGCCATCAGTAATATTGTAAATAATGCCTGCAAATATTCTAATGAAAAATTGGTAAGCATTAGTATAGAAAGTAACGTCAATATGCTTTCGATCTCGATAACCGATCGGGGTATTGGCATCCCACAAACCGATATCCAGCATATATTTGAACCTTTCTACCGGGCTTCAAACACCAATGATTTTAAAGGTTATGGAGTTGGGTTGCCACTTTCGTTAAATATTATCCGTTTACACAGGGGGAGTATTGCCATCAAATCGCAGGAAGGCGTTGGTACGGAAATCAAAGTATTGTTACCTGTGTCAGGTTGATTGTTTACCTCGTTTAAACTGGTTAATTGTAAATCGGCCTTAATAATTATCAACTACATAACAATTCGTCAATTACTTTAAACTATGCTTTAGACTTCTGCATAGATGAGCATGGCTAACGCACTAATTAACTATTCTAAAAAGGAGTGCATTCTAATCTCGTTTTAATCTCGCTCTTATTTCGCTATAATAATATGCGGTTAAACTTGTATAAATAATATTTCAATTCATTTAAACAAGATAAAGAGATGAAAACAGTATTAATTCCAACCGACTTCAAAGTAGAAAGTATAAAAATTATTGATGCACTTGTTCAACATCAACAAAACGAAATATTAAACATCATTTTCGTACATGCCTTTAAATTGTCTGATTCCATAACTGATATGTTAATGTTGAGTCGCCGCAGCCGCGATTATGAAAACGTCAGCGACGAATTTTATCAGCAAATCAATCAGGCCAAGGGAAAATATCCTACTCAGATCAATACCATTGGGATTGAATATTTCTACGGAAGTACAGTAGCGGCTTTTAAAAATTTCATCGAAGCTTTTGATGTAGAATGCATTGCCTACTTAAAGGGATACAATTTTACGCCAATCAATAAATATAGCATCGACCCTAAAATATTAACAGAACGGGCAGGCTGTGAAGTAATTTTACTAAATACTTTAACCGTTCATGCCAACGAAAATTTAATCGATACAAAAATACACGAAACGCAGCTGCAGGAAGCAAATTCTTAGTTACCAACCATTAAACTTTATATTATGCTATTACGAAATAATATTCCGCTCACTTATATATTTGGAAAGATCAAAAAAGAGCTTCTGTTTGTTATCGGTTACTCTATAGGTATTGTGATATTATATGAGAACCTTCATGTTACCCGTATTTCCATTCCTGTTGCAGTACCTGCTTTACTAGGAACAATCATTTCGCTTTTATTGGCATTTCGTTCTAACCAGGCTTATGACAGGTGGTGGGAAGCAAGGATTCTTTGGGGCGCAATAGTTAATGATTCGAGAACCGTGTCGCGCCAGATCTTGTCATTCGTTGAAAATCCCTATGGAATAGACGAAATTGAGGAGTTCAAGGCAAGCTTTGTAAAACGGCAAATTGCCTGGTGTTATGCCTTAAGTCAGGCATTGAGAGGTTTTAATCCTCGAAAAGGTTTAGAAGAATACCTTTCGGTTGAAGAATTTGAATTCATCAAGAAACGCAAAAATGTAACGGCCAGCATTTTAGAGTTGCATGCCATGGCTTTAAAAAGAGCACTGCAGGAAGGCTGGATCAATAAATATCAACAGATAGAAATAGACAAAACCATAACCGGTTTATGTAACCATATGGGCGGATCCGAAAGAATTAAAAACACCGTTTTCCCGGTTACTTATAGCAAGTATATCAACATGTCTATCCATTTATTCATAGTCTTGTTACCTTTCGGATTGCTGGAATACTTTGGTTACATGGAAGTTCCATTAGTAGTGGCCATTGCTGCCTTCTTTTTACTGGTTGAAAAAATGGCTGTTCATCTTCAGGATCCTTTTGAGAATAAACCGACAGATACACCAACTACGACCATCTGTAGAACCATTGAACGAGATCTTTGCCAGATGTTAGATGACAATAAAATTTATGAGGATAAACCTCAAACCGAATTGGCCCAGGTGGGATCATATTACATTTTGTAAATCACCCCAGGAAGCCTAAAATAAATCTCTTTGCTGAGATGGTTAGTTAAGCGCAATGGTTTTTCTTTGGATAAAGTATGGCCATTTGCGATAGTTGTATAATACAAAAGCCATTCATTTTTTTTGAATGGCTTTGTTTTTTTGCGCTGTAATCAGGCATTATCTGATACACACTTAATTGATAAGAAAATTTGCTGCAGTTTTAGCTAATATCCTTTTACACTACTATGTTGAAAACAACTGACGCCACCGATAACCCCGCTAAGAAAAAAACCCTCCCAAGTTTTCGCTTGAAGAGGGTTTGTATATTAAAGTCCCCTGAAGGAATCTAAGGATTAAGCATCAATTTTTGCATATTTCGCATTACGCTCAATAAAATCCCTGCGTGGTGCAACTTCATCGCCCATTAACATCGAGAAAGTATGATCGCATTCCGCTGCACTTTCGATGGTGGCCTGCATTAAGGTACGTGTAGCAGGATTTAGGGTGGTATCCCAAAGTTGCTCAGCGTTCATTTCACCCAAACCTTTATAACGTTGTATGTGCACGCTATCTTCTTTACCTGCACCTTTTAAACGCTGTACAGCGGCATCACGTTGTGCATCATTCCAGCAATATTCAAAATCTTTACCTTTTTTAACCTGATAAAGTGGTGGAGATGCAATGTAAACATATCCTGCCTCAATCAGGGCACGCATATAACGATAGAAGAATGTTAAAATCAACGTGGTAATGTGCGACCCGTCGATATCAGCATCCGTCATGATTACAATTTTATGGTAACGGAGTTTGGTTAAATTTAAAGCTTTATTATCCTCTGGTGTACCAATACTTACCCCAATAGCGGTAAACATATTTTTGATTTCGTCGTTTTCATAGATCTTATGCTCCATTGCTTTCTCCACATTCAGAATCTTACCTTTTAAAGGTAAAATCGCTTGAATATTACGATCACGACCTTGTTTAGCAGTACCACCCGCAGAATCTCCCTCAACCAGGAAAATTTCACATCTTTCGGGATCGCTATCCGAGCAATCGGCTAATTTACCAGGCAAGCCCGAACCGCCCATTACGCTTTTACGTTGCACCATTTCTCGTGCTTTACGGGCTGCAGCACGTGCAGTAGCCGCCAAGATTACCTTGTTGATAATCATTTTGGCTTCTTTAGGGTTCTCTTCCAGATAATTACCTAAAGCCTCTCCTACCGCAACATCAACCGATCCCATCACCTCACTGTTTCCGAGTTTGGTTTTGGTCTGTCCTTCAAATTGTGGCTCCTGTACTTTTACCGAAACTACTGCGGTTAAACCTTCCCTAAAGTCATCACCGGTGATTTCCATTTTTACGTTCTTTAATAAACCTTCCTTATCAGCATAGGTTTTTAAAGTACGGGTTAATCCCCTACGGAAACCGGCAATATGCGTACCGCCTTCGTGGGTATTAATGTTATTTACGTAAGAGTGAACATTCTCTGCATAACTGTCATTATACTGGAATGCCAGCTCAACAGGAACACCATTTTTAATTCCTTCGATATAAATAGGCTCGGCCAGAATAGAGGTACGGGTATCATCCAAAAAAGCTACAAACTCTTTTAAACCACCTTCAGAATGGAAAGTTTCTGAAAAGAAAGTACCATCCTCCAGTTGCTCACGTTCATCAGTTAACGTTAATTTAATACCTTTATTTAGAAAAGATAACTCGCGCAAACGGCCAGCCAAAGTATCATATTTGTATTCGGTAGTTTGGGTAAAAATGGTAGGATCAGGAGTAAATGTTACAATCGTACCACGTTTGTCTGTATTTCCAACTTCTTTAACATCATACTGCGGAACACCAATTTTATACTCTTGCATCCAGATTTTACCTTCGCGGTGTACTTCTGCTTTTAAATCTGTAGACAAGGCATTAACACAACTTACCCCTACACCATGCAAACCTCCGGATACTTTGTAGGTATCTTTATCAAATTTACCACCTGCGTGCAAAACCGTCATTACGATTTCAAGCGCCGATTTATTTTCTTTTTTATTAATTCCTGTCGGAATACCACGTCCATTATCTTCAACCCTGATGGAGTTGCCTTCTAAAATGCGAACGTCAATGGTATCTGCATGACCGGCTAAAGCCTCATCAATAGAGTTATCTACAACCTCATAAACCAAGTGGTGCAAACCCTTTACACCAGTATCACCTATATACATCGAAGGGCGCTTACGCACCGCTTCCAAACCTTCTAAAACCTGTATATTATCTGCCGAATAATTTGACTTTAAATCCTGTTCTTCGCTCATATTTTAATTAAAAACAATAAGTATCAAAAATACGGAAATTTTGCCACTTAAACTAATATGTGGATAATTTTTGGGCTGTTAAGAGATTGATGCAAAAGCCTCTTCCATTGAGTTAACAAGGATTTGAAATGTAAATCCTGTATTACCAGCAAGCTTGTCTCTCTACTTCTACTGACCCCGGTTTTACCCCATTCCGTTTGGGCTTACAGCCGCTAAAGAACATTTATTTTTCTTTCGGGCATCATCCCCAATATCAGAAGCTTCATTTTGAGAAAGAACGTCCCGTTAGGGGCGATTCGTAAATATTCAATTGGTGTTTTCTTTCCTTAGGATTATTTGCTATTGCCAATTTGCCACGCAACATACAACCCCAATAGCAGCATATGCTGCGCCACCTAAACCTGATGGAAGCGGGCATGCAATAAAGCGGACAGCAGGGCAAACAACCGTTTGAAAAAAAGGTATTGCTTTTCAAATCATCGCTATCTGGTTTGAGCGGCCGGCAAGGTGCTTAGCAACGCGTAAAATTAACGCTTGATGCTCCGCGCCAAACGT
Source organism: Pedobacter suwonensis (assembly GCF_007833675.1). Classification (NCBI taxonomy): domain Bacteria; kingdom Pseudomonadati; phylum Bacteroidota; class Sphingobacteriia; order Sphingobacteriales; family Sphingobacteriaceae; genus Pedobacter; species Pedobacter suwonensis. The sequence goes on from NZ_CP031708.1 coordinate 1,542,265, forward strand.
AAAACACCTTTCGATGACAATAGGCTTTTCTTTAAATTGCATATCAAAACTAATTTATATAAGTTTGCTAAAATTTATTAAACAAGAATGGAAAGAAGAACCTTTAAAACCTTTGGTTTACTTGCAACTGCAACTTTGATAACTGCTTTCTCTGCATGTCAGAACAAAGACACTAAAACTACTGAACCTAAAAAAACAGAGGGTACTACTGCACCGGTTTCTGCAACTGAGAAAATTGTGTTTGTAAACTCCGACTCGTTACTTACAAAATATGAATACTTCAAAGATCTTAAAGTAAAATTTGAAGGGAAAAGCAAAAGTGCTCAGGCAGATATCCAGGCAAAAGGTCAGGCTTTTCAGAGAGAGGTAGCACAATACCAGCAATCGGCACAAACATTATCAGCCGATCAACGCAAAAGTACTGAAGAACGTTTGGCACGTAAACAACAAGAGCTTCAAACTTACCAACAAAACGCTGGTGGCGCTTTACAGAATGAGCAGGCTGCCGAAAATGAAAAACTTTACGATAAAGTAGCTGATTATCTGAAAGGTTATGCTAAAGAAAAAGGTTATAAAATGGTTTTAACTTACTCAAAAGGTAACAGTGCCATCTTATTTGCCGATGAAAGTTTAGATGTGACTTCAGAAGTAATTAAAGGCTTAAATGCAGAATACAGTAAAAAATAAACCAAAAGACATTGAAAACTGGATGCCCCGACAAAATCGGGGCATTTTTTTTGTGTTACATTGAAAATCAGCACCGAAACCATTTACCCAAATAAAATAAATATGGAAAAACAACATCAGGAATACATGCAGATGGCCATCGACCTATCGGTACAAAATGTAAGCGAGTGCATTGGCGGACCATTTGGCGCGGTAGTGGTAAAAGATGGACAACTCATTGCTAAATCAGCTAACAAGGTTACTTTAACCAACGATCCGACGGCACATGCAGAGGTTTCGGCCATCAGACTGGCCTGTACCGAATTAAATACTTTCGATTTAAGTGGATGTGTAATCTACACCAGCTGCGAGCCTTGTCCGATGTGTTTGGGGGCTATTTACTGGGCAAAAATTGATACCATATATTACGCAAATACCAAATCAGATGCTGAGCATATTGGTTTTAGCGACAAATTCATTTATGATGAACTTGACAAACCAATGGAAAACAGAAGCCTGCCTGTAATCCAGTTGATGCGTGATGAAGCGTTGTCGGCATTTAAGCTATGGGAAACATCGCAGATGCGGATTAATTATTAAACTACGAAAGGTGCCGATCACTCAGCACCTTTGATTGTAAACTGAAGTTTATTTACCCGATTCTTTAGAAGCCAACAACCCCACCATAACATCTATCTCTTTCACTACACCATCATCCGTTCCTGAGAAACCCACGGCTTTAAACCTGATGTTACCATCGCCGTCTATCACAAATTTAGTAGGGATTCCATCCACCTTATAAGCACTTACAACATCGAATTTTGAGGGATCTTTAGCGTTTTTGGTATCGTAAAGCACATTAAAATTGTATTTCTTTTCAGCAATAAAATCGGTAACCACTTTCTCCCTGTTATCCTCATTTTGCCAGGTGTTTACAAACAGGAATGCCACATTGGGGTTGGCTGAATATTTCGCCATGGCTTTTTGCATACCGGGAAAAGAAGCTACACAGGGGCCACACCAGGTTGCCCAGTAATCCAAAATCACTATTTTACCTTTTAAGCTGGCCAGGCTAACCTTTTCACCTTTTAAATTCATCAGTGAAAATGCGGGTGCAGGGATATTGATCATTTTTTTGGTCCACTCCGCTCTTTCTTTTTCTAAAGCTTCTTTTTCCAGACTGGCGATATACGTTTCGTAAGTATCTTCTTTCTTTAAAGTGGCGTAAAGCCTTTTAAAATCAGCTTTTAACGAATCGGTTGCTTTACCATCTCTGATGAGTTTTTCTGCCTCTGTATAGGCTTTATTGTTCTGCCCATCTTTAATCAGGTAGGTAACATAACGCTCAGAAACATCTGGCGGAACACTAGCATACATCGGTAAAGCTTTTTCCTGTGCAGCCAATGCTTCCTTAAATTTGCCCTGATGATAAAGCAATAATGCATAGGTATCGGCATACATGCCATAAGCACCATCTAAATATTTGAGATAATCTTCTTTAGTATTGTAATATTTTGGCAGCTCATCACTTCTTGATGCTTCTAAAAGATCGAGCGATTGCCTGGAAAGCTTTAAGGCTAAATCTATATTTTCCTTTTTTTCGGCAGCTGGCCAGGCAAAATTATTATAGAGACTTGCCCTTGTCATTTTATCAGTTACTTTACCCGCATAATATTGAAACTTATCCAGATCTTTGGCTTTTACCGCGCTATTTGCCATCATGCCATAAACAGCATTTAGTTTGCCCACATCAGCCTTTTTGTTTTGATCGAGTTTAAATCCTGCGATCAGTTCTTCCGCTTTCTTTATTTGCACAGCAAAATCTTTTGTACCGTAAAGTGCATTCATTCCATCATTCCAGGCATAATTCCCGGTTGGATATTTCTTGAGCAAAATCCCTTTAACTGAATCGGCCTGTGTTTTTTTCTTCAGCAGCGAATACAGTCCGATAACAGTGCTTAAATCTTCTTCTTTAGGTTCTTTTAGTTTAGACAATGCCGAAATGTTCTCGTTGATGAGCTTTGTTCCCTTATCTTTATCTGCTTTATACTCGAGCGAAAGGTATTGCTGCAGGTTTTTCTTTTTCAACCCTGGCTTTAGCGCAAGTGCCTGATTGTATAATGATACTGCCTTTTCAGGATCAATGGTAAGTCCCAGATAATAATTTCCGGCTAATCCATATAAAAAGGCTTCGTTAAGATACGCCTCAGCAGGTACTTTTCCACCCTTGGTAAATTCAATGACGTAACCGGCCGGTGCTTCATCTTTCTGGTCGCCAACAGAAAAGGAAAGCCCAACCACAGTAACGCTATCCGGAGTTGAAATCTCCCCTTTGTAAACCGTCCCTTCTTTTACCAGTTCAACTTTCTTACTTTTTGGATTAGTTGTACTAAAAAAAGTATAACCGGTACATTTTACATCGGCCAGGTTTTCCAGGTTAGTTCCTTTTGGATCGTAGGTAAATTTAACGATACTCCCTGCAGCTGGTTGAACAGCAGAAAATTTCACCCCTTGAGCATTAACCGCTCCCGCAGCCAACACCAGTAAACAGAACAATTTTAAGGTTTTCATAATGAAAGGATTAGGTTTTAATTAGGTAAACTAAATATATAGTTTAATCACCATTATTCCTAGTTATTTTTTGTTAAATTTTAAGGAATAATTATTGTATGAACATAATCATGACCTACGAACAAAAAATAAAGAGTGAACTGGATTTCTGGAAGTTTAAAACTTTGCAACAACCTTCACTATTAAACAAGGTGACTGATAAAGTTCAAAAGAAAATAAACAGCTATATACCCGATAAGGTTCATGATGCCATAACCTCAGCCATAAAACAAATGGTTAAGGCGGTACTTTTTGGTTCTACCTTTACCACTTCGAAACCCATTACCGATTTGACTTTGATGCACCGAGAGGCATTAATTAGGCAAAAGATCGAAAATTATAAAAAAACAGGGGCTGCAGAAGGTGGAATTACAGGTGCGGGTGGTTTTTTAATGAGCCTGGCTGATTTCCCGTTATTATTGGGCATCAAAATGAAAATGCTTTTCGATATAGCGGCAGTTTACGGATATGATGTTAAAGATTACCGCGAACGTTTATATATTCTACACATCTTTCAACTGGCCTTTTCAAGTAAAGAAGAAAGTCAGCATGTTTTCAGCAAAATGCTGTCCTGGGATGATCAAGCGCATTTATTGCCGACCAATATTGATGAATTTGACTGGCTCACTTTTCAGCAACAGTATCGCGATTACATCGATCTGGCTAAACTGGCCCAGATGCTCCCTTTTGTAGGTGCAGCAGTTGGCGCCATTGCCAATTATAAATTAATTGAGAAATTAGGTAAGACAGCAATGATGAGTTACAGAATGAGGTATTTCAGTTTGCAGTACGCAATTTCCAGTTCAGAAGAAACTGAAAACCGTAAACTTAAAACCGGAAACTAACTACTCTTCATCAAACATCCCATCCAATAAATCATCTGTTTCCCTTCTGTCTTTCTTAGTTGGACGTCCTGTTCCCCGATCGCGTTTAAGTGTTGGTGCATGAAAAGCTGATTTAAAAGCATGCGTTTCTTCTGGCGGAGTAAGATCTTTATATTTGGTTAAGGCGGTTGGCGAATCTGTTCTGTTATACGAGAGTTCAACCACCTCTATAATTTTTTTCTCAATGCCTTTTGAAACCTGGTAAACGTCGCCAACTTTCACAATAGCCGAGGGTTTAATATTCTGCCCCTTGAGTTTCACCCTACCCGCTTTACAGGCATCGGTAGCCAGGCTCCTTGTTTTAAACAGCCTGATTGCCCATAAATATTTATCTATCCTAAGTTTTTCTGTCTCTGTCATAAAAATACAAAAATACGTAATTAGGTTAACTGTATAAACTGGTTGATCGGTTAATTGTAGATACGGCTTTCAACAGTTAACCGATTGAAACAATTAACCTTTAACCTAGGAACAAAACAATTTATACAATAAACCCTTTAATAAACAAAAATTGATTTATTTTGCGTAAAATTAAAAAACATCATGTATTCAGATTTAAAGAAATTAATTGAAGCCGCTTGGGAAGACAGAACACTTTTACAATATAGCAACTATTGCGAAGCCATTGAAACGGTAATTCAAGGTTTAGATAAGGGCGAAATCCGTGTAGCTGAACCAGTTTTAAACTCTTGGGGCATTAATGAATGGGTAAAAAAGGCAGTAATTTTATATTTCCCGATCCGCGAAATGAAGGAAATTAAAAGCGGTCCGTTTGTTTACCATGATAAAATGGAATTAAAAACCGATTACAAAACAACTGGTGTTCGTGTGGTGCCTATGGCAAGCGCACGTTATGGTTCGTTTTTGGCAAAAGGTGTAATCATGATGCCATCGTATGTAAATATTGGCGCTTATGTTGACGAAGGCACCATGGTTGATACCTGGGCTACAGTGGGTTCTTGCGCACAAATTGGTAAACGTGTACATTTAAGTGGTGGTGTGGGTATTGGTGGTGTTTTAGAGCCTGTACAAGCAGCTCCGGTTATTATCGAAGATGATGCCTTTTTAGGTTCAAGGGCTATTGTAGTAGAAGGTGTTAAAGTAGAAAGAGAAGCCGTTCTTGGTGCCAATGTGGTTTTAACAGCATCGACCAAAATTATTGATGTTACCGGTCCAACCCCTGTTGAATATAAAGGTATTGTTCCGGCTCGTTCAGTGGTAATACCAGGAAGTTATACTAAAAAATTCCCAGCTGGCGAATTTCAGGTTCCCTGTGCTTTAATTATCGGTAAACGCAAAGAAAGTACAGATAAGAAAACTTCACTTAACGATGCGTTGAGAGAAAATAATGTAGCGGTTTAAGCTGAAAGCAAAAAGGTGAAAGCTGAAAGCGAAACTAAAAATCAAAAGGCCGATAGTACTGAACTTGATCAATCAAGCTTTGGTCTTTCGGCTTTAAACTTTAAGCTTAAAATAGGGTTTGACGGCAAGCGTGCTGCCAATAACTTAACCGGACTTGGTAATTACAGCCGTTCTTTAATTAAGCATCTGGCGGATCAGTTTCCTGAACACGAGTATTTGGTTTATGCACCAAAAGTAAAATCCGCCAGACAGATAGATGCTTTTTTTGAAAAGGAAAACATCAAATTAAGGCTTCCTAAAAGCGGGCCTTTTTTATGGAGGATGTTAAATATTCTAAAAGATTTAACCCAAGACAAATGCCAGATTTTTCATGGCCTTAGTCATGAAATTCCGTTAGCCATACAACATACCAGAATTAAATCAATTGTAACCATACATGATTTAATTTTCCTTCGCTATCCACAGTATTATAAATTGATCGACCGGAAATTATACGAATGGAAAAGTAAATCGGCTTGCAAACGTGCCAATAAAATTATCGCCATCAGCGAAAAAACAAAGGAAGATATTATCAATCTGTACGGGATTAACCCTGAAAAGATTGAAGTCATTTACCAGAGCTGCGATGATAGTTTTAAAACAGCGTTCCCAAAAGAAAAATTAAGCAAGATTAAGGCAACCTATAAACTACCTGATAAATATCTGCTGAATGTTGGCACCATTGAAGAGCGTAAAAATCTAAAACTGGTTGTCCAGGCTTTAAAAGAAGTTGATGAAGAATATAAATTGGTAGTGATAGGGAAACAAACTGCCTATTTCAACAGCGTTGAGAAAGAAATAGAAAAGCTCGGTCTGAAAAACCGCATCTTATTTTTAAAAAACATTCCTTTTACCGACCTGCCTGGCATTTACCAAATGGCCAACGTTTTTGTTTACCCTTCTTTTTACGAAGGTTTTGGTATCCCAATTATTGAGGCTCTTTACTCTGGTGTTCCAGTTGTTGCGGCAACAGGCTCATGCCTGGAAGAAGCGGGTGGTCCCAATAGTCTGTATGTTTCGCCAAATGATGCAACAGGATTAGCAAAAGCCATTAATCAGATTATAGAAAATCCTCAACTTCAAAAAGAAATGAAAGAAAAGGGGTTGGAATTTGTTCAAAAATTCAATAGTTCTGTAGTTACGGAGCAACTGATGTATTGCTATCTGTCTCTTTAAAAGGCTATTCCTTTATGCCAACATTCCCTTGTTATAACGTGTAATGTGCCGTAATTTAGGTTAATTACAGAAATTTGGCTTTTATATTCGAAAAGCAAGGATACTGCTACTATAAACGTTAGTCCTGCCAATGCTACAAGTCCTCATCCGATGAAGGATCGGATTCCGGGCTTTCCGCGAATGTCAGGTTTAAGTTGGAACTGACTGTACAAAGGCAAAAGGGCTGGAATTATTTAAAATTCAACAGCCCTCTTGTTATCGTTAATTTCTACTGCTTATTTTGCAGTTACACCGTTCGATGGATATTGTGCTAAGATTTCTTTCACGCCAGTATACAAACGTTGTTCTCTTTTATTAAAGTTATCAAGGTTAAAACCTGATCCTTGTCCGTGCCAGAATAGAATCTTTTTTGCCGGATCCAGAAAATCGATAATAATGGTACCATCAATATACTGGTTCACATAGGTACCGCCGCCCCAGAAAGGATTTCCCCAACCGCCGCGCCAGCCCCATCCCCAGCCACCGTAGTAACCCGGGCCATATACATCGGTTTTTTCGCGGGCAACCACTACAAGATTAACCAGCATATCCGGACGATCCGATTTTGTAAAGCCTTTCGCATTCATTTCAGATTCAACCGCCGCCATCAACCTGCGCTTATCTAAATTGTTGAGCTTAATCCTGGCGATACCTTTATCGTAAAAATTGTAAGTTTTATAACACCTTAAATCAACATCTTTATCATAATCTGATGCGGTACGGAGTGTTGTACATCCTGCTAATGCCAATACCACTGTAAAAAGCATTAATAATTTTTGTGCTGTTTTCATTTTGTGCGTTTCTTGTATAAATAACCTGACATAAATATAACGATCTTGCAAACCAAATAAAATCATTTAACATTTTTTTACAATCAGATTTTTATCTATAAAACGATTTCTATTTGATTATGTTTTGACCTTATATCACTCAGACTAAATATTTTACAATTGGATTAAATGGATCAGATCAATAAATTGGAGGATATTGTGACAAGATCTGTTTAACAGCAAGATTTATCCTGTTTTCTCTATCGTTATAATCATCCAAATTAAAGCCTGACCCTACCCCGTGCCACATAATTGCCTTGGTTTCCGGATTCAAAAAATCAATGATAATAGTCCCCGTTTGATATGGTTTGTTGCTGTTAAGCGGTCCGAATTGCGAATCTCTCCATTGATACGACAATGAGGCTGCATCCCATTGATAACCACCTCCGCTATAACCCCAATCTGCCCTTGCATTAATGCTGCTTAAAACTACTACATTAACCAAAAAATCCGGTCGGCCAGCTTTGCCAAACCCTTTTTTTGCCATAGTGGCTTCGATGGCATCTAACATCCTGGGCTTGTCCAGGTTGTTTAATTCCAAATGTTCAATGCCTTTTTCATAATAAGCAAAGGATTTCAACTTCGAAAAATCGATCTTTTTGTCGTAATCTGATGCCGTAAGCACAGAAATACAACCGGTAAATGCCATTACAATAGTAAACAGCATACCCCATTTAAGTGTGTGTTTCATTTTATGTTTTATTTAATAACCTATTACTAAAATACGGGTTTATTGCCGTAAAACACATCAGTCCAGCTAAATGAACGATAAAGAATATGTTACGATCATAACATCACTTTATCAGTATGATAAGTGCCAGATAGGAACATATGGCGCCAGAGGAAATCGTTGAATCATTAAGGATAAACATTCCTATTGTAAAATGTACTTCATTTAATAACCAGTGATTAGAAATTGATTTATTGATCCGAGCGTATCAGTCAATAGAATAAAGAATATATAATGCTAAAATTCTTTTATGAGTACGTTACTTAACTTAAGCTTTATCGATTAACTTTGCAGAATGTTAAAAGATGAGATTAACAAAGCTTTAGAAGTATTAAAATCGGGCGGGGTAATCCTCTATCCTACCGATACCATTTGGGGAATAGGTTGCGATGCCACCAATCCGGAAGCGGTAGATAAAGTACTGAAAATAAAAAACCGGCCGGCCGAAAAGAGCTTAATCGTCTTATTGGATATTGACAGTAAACTGCAGAGTTATGTTGCCGAAATACCCGACGTGGCGTATGATCTGATCGAATATGCAGAAAACCCACTTACCGTTGTTTTTTCGAATGCCAAAAACTTGGCTAAAAATGTAATTAATGCCGATGGCAGCGTAGGCATCAGAATTGTTAAACACGATTTTTGTACCCCATTGATCCAGCGTTTTAGAAAACCCATCGTATCTACCTCAGCAAATTTAAGCGGGCAGCCTTCGCCAAAATTCTTCGATGACATTGATCCTGAAATCATCAATGCTGTTGATTATGTAGTAGATTTTGAACAGGAAAACCGGACCAGCAAAAAGCCATCAACCATCATGAAACTTTCTCCAGGTGGACAGTTTGAGTTTATCAGGAAGTAAGCCTCAATAGTTTTTATTAATTTCGCATCATTAAGTAATTCGTCACCAGGTTATTTTTTAATAGATGCTGAAATAAATCCAATAGCCAGCTATCGGATCAGCATGACGAAATCATTTTTATGCAGCAACACCTACAACATCCAATATTTAAAACCTTATCACAAATTGCCGATAAGCACCAAACCGAAGCATATGTAATCGGTGGCTTTGTTCGCGATTTATTTTTAAATCGCCCTTCAAAAGATATTGATGTGGTTGTTGTAGGCAGCGGAATAGCCTATGCTGAAGCTGTAGGTAGAAAACTGAACACCAAGGTGGCTGTTTTTAAAAATTTCGGTACGGCAAACATCAAATTTCAGGATTTAGAAATCGAGTTTGTGGGCGCCCGGAAAGAATCTTATCGTTCTGATTCGCGCAAACCTATTGTTGAAGATGGTACTTTAGCAGACGACCAGCTCCGCAGAGATTTCACCATCAATGCTTTGGCAATTAATTTAAATGCTGATCGTTTTGGTGAATTACTGGATCCTTTTGAGGGCATTAAAGATCTCGAAAATAAGCTGATCCGTACACCACTCGACCCGGAAATAACCTTTTCTGACGATCCTTTGCGCATGATGCGGGCCATACGTTTCGCTTCACAACTTAATTTTGATATTGATCAGACTGCGCTACATGCCATAAAAACACAAAAACAGCGCATTAGTATTGTATCAAAAGAGCGGATTACGGATGAGATGAATAAAATCATTCTTTCCAAAAAGCCATCTGTAGGCTTTAAATATCTTTTCGATACCGGATTATTGCATATCATTTTCCCCCAGATGGCACAACTTCATGGCGTGGAAATTATTAAAGGAAAGGGGCATAAAGACAACTTTTATCATACACTTGAGGTATTGGATAACATATGCGCGGATACGGATGATTTATGGCTACGTTGGGCGGCTATTTTACATGATATTGCCAAACCGGCTACCAAACGTTTTGAAGAAGGCCACGGCTGGACATTCCACGGCCATGAAGACAGGGGTGCGCGCATGGTTCCGAAAATTTTCGCACAGCTGAAACTTCCTTTAAACGAAAAGATGAAGTATGTGCAAAAACTGGTGCAACTTCATTTACGCCCAATTGTGCTTGCACAGGAAACGGTTACAGATTCTGCTGTAAGGCGATTGCTTTTTGATGCCGGAGAAGAAATTGAAAGTCTGATGTTGCTCTGCAATGCCGATGTGACCACCAAAAACGAATATAAGAAAACAAAATACCGAAACAACTTTGAACTGGTAAAGCAAAAGCTCAGGGATGTTGAAGAACGTGATAAAATCAGAAACTGGCAACCACCAATTACCGGCAACGACATCATGGAAACTTTTGGCCTTGATGCAGGCAAAGAAGTCGGCCTGATTAAAAACGCCATTCGTGAGGCCATATTGGAAGGTGAGATTACAAATGATTATCAGGAAGCGTTTAATTTTATGCTTAATCAGGCAAAACAAATGGGATTATATCCTGTTAATAAATAATTTGATTGCCGTAACAATCTAAATACGGTGTCTTTTAAGACGCTCCATGCTTGCGGCAGTTATAAATTAACTTTATTTTTACGATTCCAAAATAAAATAATGGCTATTTATAAATTTAGAATTACTTTCGAAGATTTTGATGATGTTGTGAGAGAGATCGACATTAAATCAAACCAAACATTTGAAGATCTGCATAAAGCTATCCACAGATCGACAGGTTATAATGCCGAAAAGCCTTCATCTTTTTATGTAAGTACCGATAATTGGCTAAAAGGCGATGAAATTGCCTATTTACCAAACGAACGAAAAAAAGACCGTGTAGTTTTAATGGAAAATTCCAAATTGAGCGGTTTCATTGAAGATCCACATCAAAAGTTTTACTATATCTATAATTTCGACCGCCCCTACGATTTCCACGTAGAGCTTGTAAAAATCATACTTGACGCCGATCCGAATATCGAATATCCATTTTTAGCCAAAAGCGTTGGTGAAGCACCAAAAATTATGGAGCAGAATAGTCCGCAGGCTGTTGATCCCCGGGAGCTGCTGCGACTGCAGGTGAATTTGATTTCTTAAACGAAATGAACTTTGTACCTGAAGATACCGACGAATTAGAAGCCATGGGCGATATGGGTATTAACGAGGAAGAACGGGAAGAAGATGAAGAGAGTGAAGACGACGAATTTGGAGATGAATTTTCTGATGACGATCAGTTCGAAGATGATAGCCATAAAGATGACTATTAATTAGCAACAAAATAATAAATGCAAAAAGCTGCCAAATATTTAAATTTGGCAGCTTTTATTTTATACCAATCTTCATGCCTCAAGCCCCGAAAACAAAAACTTTAATATCCGTAGTTGGCCCTACTGCCATAGGCAAAACGGCTTTGGCTATTCAACTGGCTCAACATTTCGGCACAGAAATTATCTCTGCAGATTCGCGGCAGTTTTTTAGGGAAATGGCAATAGGAACCGCAAAACCCAGTGCAGCTGAATTAGCAGCGGCAAAGCATCATTTTATTGATTCACATTCAGTATCGCAATTATTCAGTACCGGCGATTTTGAAGTTGAAGGGCTAAAGAAGCTGGATGAAATTTTCAGGAAACATGATGTAGCGATTATGGTTGGAGGCTCAGGGTTATATGTAAATGCATTGATAAATGGTTTAGATGACATGCCCGATATCGATTTATCGATCAGGGAAAAATTAAATAAACAATTCGAAGAAGAAGGTTTAAGTGTTATCCAAAATCAACTGGCCGAAGTGGATCCTGAATACTTTGCCAAAGTAGATCAGCAAAATCCACAAAGAATGATCAGAGGTTTGGAAGTATATTTATCAACAGGTCAAAAGCTTTCTTCAATGCTTTCGGCAACCAAAAAGGAAAGACCGTTTAGTATCATCAAGATTGGATTAAATACCGATCGCGCTTTTCTTTATGATCGGATTAACAGAAGAGTTGATCAGATGATGGCTGATGGCTTAGTAGAGGAAGTAAAATTGCTCATCCCATTTAGAAAATACAATGCTTTAAATACGGTAGGTTATAGTGAGCTGTTCGATTACCTGGACGGCAAAATTGCCCTTGAGGATGCCGTTGCTGCCATTAAACAAAATACCCGGCGCTTTGCCAAACGCCAGCTTACCTGGTTTAGAAGAGACGAAGAAGTGACTTGGTTTGAACCTGACCAAAGTAAACAAATTATCGACTTTGCAGAGAATAAAATAACCCTGTAAATAAAAAGGGGAGCATACAAAACTATGCTCCCCTTTTTTTAAACTTAAACCTTACTTTGTGTCAGGAAATTTTACTCCTCTGTATTGTGTAACATCAACCGTCGGAATAGTAGAGCCATATTTTGCATTAATGGCATCGATAAATACATTCGCAATTACTGCATTTCCACGAGGGGTTAAATGAATTCCATCTAAAGAGAAAGCACCACCTGAAATAAAAGCAGCATTGATACCAATACCTTGTACTACTACACCAGCTTTTACCTGATTAAAATAAGCATAGGTATCTGCTATAGCTAAACCTTTGCTTGTTGCGATAGATTTTATGCTGCTGTTATAGCTGTTTACATAATCTTTTACCTTAATTACCTCATCTTTATCCAATACCCAGTTGTTTGCGATAGGATTTAACGGGTGTAAACCATAAGGAATAGTACCCTGACCAAATAAACCAGCCGATTGAAAGGGTAAACGAATTAAATCTTCATCCGTTGCTACCCTTACCGCGCCAGTACCCGTTTGAATAAATACGGCCTGAGCAGCAGGATTAGAAGCCTTTGCTGCAGCGAGCAGCAGAGAAGGCTTAACAGTATTGAAGTAAGGAATAGCTGTTACATCAGGAATAGTGGCTACTATTCCTTTCTGACCACCAGCGGTTAAGGCATTTAATAAATTAGCATATAATGATGAAAAGGTTACTTTATCTGTTAATACGGTGGTCGGATCACCAGCAACGGTTACCGCACCATTTAAAGCATAACCCAATACATCGTTATTTCCCAACCAGATAGAGAAAAAGGTATGGTTTCTCCCCTGGATATATTGAAAATAATTGGTTTTACCAACTTGGGCATCCGTTAATAAACGCTCAAAAAAAGGATTTGCAGCGCTAAAAGTAAGTGTTGGATCGAAAGATAAATCGACACGCATGCCGGGAATACCTAAATTTTGGATTTCACCACTGTACTTATCCAAATGCTTTGCAGCATCCCTTATTGCTAATTTATCTGTTACAGGAGTTAAAGTTGGGGTTCCATTTACCAAAGCTGTTAAAGAGATATAACCCGAGCCATTTAAACGATCTTCATTGAAAAATGGAGAAGTAAAAGCTCCTCCCCCTACTGAAGACATCTTCGCTGCAATTAAGTTTGGATAGGCTACTTTTTGTCCTTCAAGGTACAATCCACCATCAGCATAACCTGATGTTAAAGAGTTACCAACAGCAATGTATTTGCTGAAATTCGCTTGTCCTGCCGTCGTGCCCGCAGGTGTTTCAATCTCAGGTTTGCAGGCTGCTGTGAAAAGAATGGCAGCAGCAATGAAACTATTTAATATATATTTTTTCATCTTAAATTCTCCTACCATTTATAAGTTAATGAAATACCTGGCGCATAAACCAATGTTTTAAAAGTACCATCCAGGCCTGTTTCTATGTTCTTTTGCTTACGTGATTTAACATCTTCAAAAAAGAACGATGCATTAACTTCGAAATGGCTGGTAGGTGTATAACCTAAACCAGCACTTAAAATATAACGATCAGCATCTGGTGCTTCAGGTGTTACATAGCCATCCTGTACAGGTGAAAGCGCATAACCAACACCAGCTCGTAAAGCTAATTTTTCTGATGCCTGGTGATTAATACCCAGTTTGAAAGAAGAACCATCCCGATAATTACGAGCCGATTTGGTATCCGCAAGTGCTGGAGTATTGGTCGCATAATCAAATGATAAATCCTGATAAATATGCCATTGCACCCAACTGGCATCAAATGCCAATGTAGTACTTTGTGATAATGGAATGCCTATACCCAGGCTTGTGGTTGACGGTAAAGGTAATTCCGCATTGAATGTATTTCCTGCTGGGAACGAAGACCTTAATGAACCTGGCACATCAAATTCAGCAGTACCATTATCTAATTTCGTAACTACTTTTGATTTGTGAACAAGCGCAAATGAAATATTGCTTAGGGTCTTAATATATAAACCTGCATTCCAACCATAACCTTTTCCGGTTCCCTCTAAAGTAGCATGTCCGGAGCGCCCATCAGGAAAATTTACCGGAAGCGCTCTTTGAAGATTCACATCACCATGATTATACACAAAACCTGCACCAATACCAATACGGTCCGTAATCTTGATACTTAAAGTAGGTTGGAAATAAATAGCTTTTAAATTTAATGAGGTTAGTGCATATCTGCCAGACCAGTCATTTCCCCAGTCAACCAAACCTCCGAATGGCGTATAAACGCCCAAACCCAGTTTCCATTTATTTGATTTTGGACCCCAAACCGCGTAAAATTCGAATGGAGGCGCAATTTTATTTTTAACATTCTCCGTAACGTTTGAGCCTGTTTGTTGAAACGCTGATTTAAATAATAATGGGTTTACTCCTGCTGAAACTGAGTTTTTCTCTAAGAAAGATACCGCACCCGGATTATAAAATACAGAAGCTTCATCCAAAGCCAATGCAGAACCTGCACCCGCCATACCTATTTGCTTCTGACCTTGTAAATTAACCTGGAAACCCTGCCCCAAAACCCATAGTGGAGCAGAAAGTAATACGCTCAATAAAATTTTTTTCATTTATAAATGGTTATATACAAATATATACTATGCTAACATAGTAAGCAAATATTTGTGTGTAAGAATTTTGAGGGTTCTAGGCTTGGGCAGTCGGTCCACCAAAACCCATCGGAAAAGGCGGTTCTTCCTGAGTCTTAATACGTCCGTTTACGGCTTCGAATTTTTGTATATTATCTTCCAATGCTGATAATAAGCGTTTTGCGTGCTCCGGAGTTAAAATAATTCTCGACTTTACCTTTGCTTTCGGAATACCCGGCATTACGCGGATAAAATCCAATACAAATTCGGTATTAGAATGGGTAATAATAGCCAGGTTAGAAAAAATCCCTTCAGCAATCTCTTCTGATAACTCTATGTTTAATTGATTCTCGTTTTGTTGTTCTTCCATAATGATTCAAAAATAAAAAATTCCGCTGCTTAATGGCGGAATTTAGAATATAATATTAAAGAAAATCATCGAAACTTTTAACTTTTATTTTTTCAGGTAAGTTAATATTATACCTACCGTAGCTGCAATCTGACCGATCCAAAAAATAAACATCCACTTAATAATTTCAGCTTTGGCATTAGCCAGTGCTTCCTTAGTATTGCCAATATCTTCTTTTGTTGCTAAAATCTCTTTCTTGTTATCCAATTCAGGCATAACTCTATTGTGTTTATTCTTATTTACTGACTGAGTTCAATTATTTTTGTTCTTCCTAAATCGTCACCCTGAATTTATTTCAGGGTCTACTTGGTGAAAAGATGCTGAAACAAGTTCAGCATGACGATCGAATTAGGTATTGGTGCTAAAAACCTGACATCATAAATTATCACTAATACAACTAAAGTTACAAAATCTATTCCAAACAAAAAACTCCCTCAATATGGAGGGAGTTTTAAAACAAAATATCAAAAAATATTAAGCTTCTACTTCTTCTTGTTTCGAAGCTAATAATTTATCGTATTCTTCTTGTGAACCAACGATGATTCTTTCGTAACCACGTACACCAGTACCTGAAGGGATTAAGTGACCAACGATCACATTCTCTTTCAAGCCTAACATATTATCGCGTTTACCTGCAATAGCTGCCTCATTTAATACTTTCGTAGTTTCCTGGAACGAAGCCGCAGAAATGAACGATTTAGTACCTAATGATGCCCGGGTAATACCCTGTAAGATAGAACTTGCAGTTGCTGGTCTTGCATCTCTAACTGTGATCTGTCTCAAATCTTTACGTTTCAATTGAGAATTTTCGTCTCTTAATTTACGTAACGATACAATCTGACCTGGTTTGAATTCGGTTGAATCACCTGCATCTTCAACAACTTTCTTGTCGTACATGGCATCGTTTTCTTCTGAGAAGTCCCAACGGTCTACTGCATTGTTTTCCAAGAAAATAGTATCTCCAGGATCTTCGATGTGAACTTTCTGCATCATCTGGTGAACAATCACCTCGAAGTGTTTATCGTTAATTTTCACACCTTGTAAACGGTAAACCTCCTGGATACCATTTACTAAGTATTCCTGAACGGCAGCAGGCCCTTTAATAGCAAGGATATCAGCAGGAGAAATTGAACCATCTGATAATGGCATACCTGCTTTCACAAAGTCGTTATCCTGTACAAGGATGTGTTTCGACAATGGAACAAGGTATTTTTTAACTTCACCATCTTTAGATTCGATGGTAATCTCGCGGTTACCACGTTTAACACCACCTAAAGTTACCACACCATCAATCTCAGTTACTACAGCTGGGTTAGATGGGTTACGGGCTTCAAATAATTCTGTTACACGAGGTAAACCACCTGTAATATCCCTGGTTTTACCAGTTGCACGTGGGATTTTAGCAATAATCTGACCGGTTTGGATCGCTTCACCTTCATCAACTGAAACGTGCGCACCTACCGGAATGTTATAACCTTTGATAAACTCACCTTTCTTGTCAACGATTTGAATAGAAGGGTTTTTCGTTTTATCACGGGTATCAATAATTACTTTTTCTCTGTGACCAGTTTGTTCATCAGATTCCTCACGGTAAGTTACACCATCAATAATGGCATCGAATTGTGCTTTACCGGCAAATTCAGAAAGGATAACCGCGTTGTACGGATCCCATGAACAAATTTTGTCGCCTTTGGTTACTTTATCACCTTCTTTAACAAATAAGAAAGCTCCGTAAGGGATGTTGTTGGTTACGATCACGCGACCGCTTCCTGGCTCAACAATTCTAAACTCACCTGAACGACCCAATACTACCTGTACGGTACCATCTTCTGTTTGTGTATCCACAGTACGGATGTTTTCGAATTCGATTACACCATCAAACTTAGCTACGATATTTGATTCTGCAGCAATGTTTGATGCAGTACCACCCACGTGGAAAGTACGAAGTGTTAACTGTGTACCCGGCTCACCGATTGATTGTGCTGCAATTACACCAACTGCCTCACCTCTTTGAACGCGTTTACCAGATGCTAAGTTACGTCCATAACATAATGCACAAACACCACGTTTAGACTCGCAGGTTAACACCGAACGGATTTCGATCCCTTCAAGCGGCGACTCTTCAATCGCTTTAGCTACATCCTCATCAATATCCTGACCAGCAGCTACCAATAACTCGCCATTTAAAGGATTGTACACATCATGTAATGATGTACGGCCTAAAATACGCTCATATAATGGCTCAACAATATCTTCGTTATCTTTTAATGCGGTTGTGTACATACCTCTTAAAGTACCGCAATCATCATCGTTAACAATCATATCCTGTGCCACATCATGTAAACGACGGGTTAAGTAACCCGCATCCGCCGTTTTTAACGCCGTATCCGCCAAACCTTTACGTGCACCGTGAGTAGAGATAAAGTACTCTAATACCGATAAACCTTCTTTAAAGTTTGATAAGATCGGGTTTTCGATGATATCGCCACCTGAACCTGATTTTTGAGGTTTAGCCATCAAACCACGCATTCCGCAAAGCTGACGAATCTGCTCTTTAGATCCACGTGCACCAGAATCAAGCATCATGTAAACCGAGTTAAAACCTTGGTTATCTGAAGATAACTGAGTCATAACGAAAGTAGTTAACCTGTTGTTGATACGGGTCCAGATATCGATAATCTGGTTGTAACGCTCGTTGTTGGTAATGAAACCCATGTTATAGTTGTTTCTTACCTCTTCAACTTCAGCTGCTGCCTGTTCTAATAAAGTATGTTTTTCAACCGGAATGTTTACGTCTTGTAAGTTGAACGATAAACCTCCCTGGAATGCCATTTTGAAACCTAATTCTTTGATATCATCCAGGAATTGTGAAGCACGGGCCATACCAGTCATTTTCACTACTTCACCAATAATATCTCTTAAAGATTTTTTGGTTAATAACTCATTGATATAACCAACCTCTTCAGGAACCATCTGGTTGAACAATACCCTACCTACAGTAGTTTCAGTTAATTTATTAACGATAGAACCATCGGCTTGTTTAACATTTACCCTTACTTTGATAAATGCATGCAAGTCTAATTCTTTCTCGTTATAAGCAATAATAACCTCTTCTGGAGAATAGAAAGCAGAATCCTGTCCTTTAACCACTCTGGTTTCATCCGTTCTACGGCCTTTAGTAATATAATAAAGGCCTAAAACCATATCCTGTGATGGTACTGTAATCGGCGTACCGTTTGCAGGGTTTAAGATGTTGTGAGCAGCCAACATTAACACCTGGGCTTCCAAAATTGCTGCGTTACCTAATGGTAAGTGCACAGCCATCTGGTCACCGTCAAAATCGGCGTTGAATGCGGTACAAACTAATGGGTGTAACTGGATCGCTTTTCCTTCGATTAATTTTGGCTGGAAAGCCTGAATACCTAGTCTGTGTAGCGTAGGTGCACGGTTTAATAATACCGGGTGACCTTTTAATACATTTTCCAAGATATCCCAAACCAATGGATCTTTTCTATCAACGATTTTCTTAGCAGATTTAACTGTTTTTACCACACCACGCTCAATCATCTTACGGATAATGAACGGTTTGTAAAGCTCAGCAGCCATATCTTTAGGAATACCGCACTCGTGTAATTTAAGGCTAGGCCCTACAACAATTACCGAACGAGCTGAATAATCCACACGTTTACCTAATAAGTTCTGACGGAAACGACCTTGTTTACCTTTCAAAATATCAGAAAGTGATTTCAAAGCACGGTTACCTTCAGTTTTTACCGCGTTAACTTTACGTGAGTTATCGAATAACGAATCTACAGCTTCCTGTAACATCCGTTTTTCGTTACGTAAAATTACCTCTGGTGCTTTAATCTCGATCAAACGTTTTAAACGGTTGTTACGGATAATTACACGACGGTATAAATCATTTAAATCTGAAGTAGCGAAACGGCCACCTTCTAATGGAACCAAAGGACGTAATTCTGGTGGAATAACCGGAACGATTTTAACAATCATCCATTCAGGGCGATTCTCGATACGTGTATTGGCACCACGGAAAGCTTCAACAACCTGAAGACGTTTTAAAGCCTCATTTTTACGTTGTTGAGAAGTTTCGTTAGCAGCCTGGTGACGTAAGTCATAAGATAAAGTATCTAAATCAATACGTTTTAATAAATCTTCTAATGCTTCAGCACCCATTTTGGCGATGAATTTATTAGGATCTTTATCATCTAAATATTGGTTTTCTTTAGGTAATTTATCTAAGATATCTAAATATTCTTCTTCAGTTAAGAAGTCCATATAGTTGATACCTTCTTCAGCCATTAAGCCTGATTGGATAACTACGTAACGCTCGTAATAGATAATTAAATCTAATTTTTTAGTAGGTAAACCTAATAAATAACCGATTTTATTTGGTAAAGAACGGAAATACCAGATGTGCGCAACAGGAACCACCAAAGCGATGTGTCCCATACGCTCACGACGTACCTTCTTTTCTGTTACTTCAACACCACAACGATCACAAACAATCCCTTTGTAACGGATCCGTTTGTATTTACCGCAATGACATTCGTAATCTTTTACCGGACCAAAAATACGCTCACAGAACAAACCATCACGCTCAGGTTTGTAAGTACGGTAGTTAATGGTTTCTGGTTTCAACACCTCACCGCTTGAACGTTCCAAAATAATTTCCGGAGACGATAAGCTAATTGTGATGGATGTGAAATTGCTTTTTAATTTATTATCCTTTTTGTAAGACATACTTATGTAAGGTTAAAGGCGAAAGGCGTAAGGCGGAAGGCGGAGGGCGTTTGAACCCTCAACCTTCTACCTTTTAACCCTCTACCTTAATTAATCTAATGTAATATCTAAACCTAATCCGCGTAACTCATGTACCAACACGTTAAACGATTCTGGTACACCTGGCGTTGGTAGGTTTTCACCTTTAACAATGGCTTCGTAAGTTTTGGCTCTTCCGATTACATCATCCGATTTAACGGTTAAGATCTCCTGAAGAATGTTAGCTGCACCGAATGCCTCTAATGCCCAAACCTCCATCTCACCAAAACGCTGACCACCGAACTGGGCTTTACCACCCAATGGCTGTTGTGTAATTAATGAGTATGGTCCGATTGAACGGGCGTGCATCTTATCATCAACCATGTGACCTAATTTCAACATGTAGATAATACCTACAGTTGTAGTCTGATCGAAACGCTCACCTGTTAAACCATTGTACAAGTAGGTTTTTCCTGAAGCAGGAACACCCGCTTTAGCAATCCACTCTTCCACCTCATCGTGCGTAGCACCATCAAAAATCGGAGTGGCAAATTTAACACCCAATTCTTTACCGGCCCATGCCAATACGGTTTCATAGATCTGGCCAAGGTTCATACGTGAAGGTACACCCAGCGGGTTCAACACGATATCAACCGGGCTACCATCAGCTAAGAAAGGCATATCTTCATCACGTACAATACGTGCAACAATACCTTTGTTACCGTGGCGACCTGCCATTTTATCACCTACTTTTAATTTACGTTTTTTAGCCACATAAACTTTTGCCATCTGTACGATTCCTGAAGGAAGCTCATCACCTACACTGATCGCGAATTTATCGCGTTTGTAAGCACCCAGCTCTTCGTTAACACGGATACCGTAGTTGTGAAGCAACATTTTAATCAGCTCATTTTTATCATCATCAGTAGTCCACTTGTTAGGGCTAATGTGCTCGTAATTAAGCTCGGCTAAAATTTTCTGCGTAAACTTAGCACCTTTAGCAACTAACAATTCTTTGTAAATGTTGTATACACCTTGTGATGTTTTTCCATTTACGATAGCGAATAATTTGTCAACTAATTCTGCCTTTAGCTTCTCAGTGATATTATTATATGCCTTGTCTAATTTCTCAATCGCTGATTTTTCTTCAGCTTTTGTAGTTTTCTTAGCACGGCTGAATAATTTGGTATCAATTACCACACCCTGGATAGAAGGAGGAGTTTTTAAAGATGCATCTTTAACATCACCTGCTTTATCACCAAAAATTGCGCGTAGCAATTTCTCTTCCGGTGAAGGATCAGACTCTCCTTTAGGTGTAATTTTACCAATTAAAATATCGCCTTCTTTTACATCAGCACCAATACGGATAATACCGTTTTCATCAAGGTCTTTAGTAGCCTCTTCAGAAACGTTCGGGATATCAGGTGTCAATTCCTCCTCTCCACGTTTAGTATCACGTACTTCCAATTCAAACTCTTCAATATGCAATGAAGTGAAAACGTCATCACGAACAATACGCTCGTTGATTACAATCGCATCCTCAAAGTTGAAACCCTGCCATGGCATGAACGCCACTTTTAAGTTTCTTCCTAAGGCCAATTCACCATTTTCAGTAGCATAACCTTCACAAAGCACTTGTCCTTTAGTTACTTTCTGACCCTTCTTAACGATTGGTTTTAAGTTGATACAAGTATTTTGGTTTGTTTTTTTGAATTTAATTAAACGGTAAGTTTTGCTATCACCTTCAAATGAAACTAAACGATCATCTTCGTTACGCTCATATTTAATGGTAATTTCGTTGGCATCAACGTACTCTACAACACCGTCACCTTCTGCATTGATCAAAGTTCTTGAGTCACGTGCAACGCGACCTTCCAAACCTGTACCCACAATCGGTGCTTCAGGACGTAACAATGGCACGGCCTGACGTTGCATGTTTGATCCCATCAACGCCCTGTTCGCATCATCATGTTCCAGGAAGGGAATTAACGAAGCAGCAATTGAAGTAATCTGGTTAGGTGCAACGTCCATTAAGTCTAATTTCTCAGGCTCAATAATCGGGAAGTCACCCTCGTAACGGGCTTTAACACGTGGTGTAGTAAAGTTACCATTATCATCATACTCTGCATTAGCCTGTGCAATGGTTTTACCATCTTCATCTTCTGCAGATAAATAAATAACGTCTGAATCTACAACTACTTTACCATCTTCAACACGTTTGTATGGTGTTTCAATGAAACCTAAATTATTGATTTTTGCATGCACACAAAGTGATGAAATCAAACCAATATTCGGTCCCTCTGGTGTTTCAATCGTACATAAACGACCATAGTGGGTATAGTGAACGTCACGTACCTCGAAACCCGCACGCTCACGTGATAAACCACCTGGACCTAAAGCCGATAAACGGCGTTTGTGCGTAATCTCTGCCAATGGATTGGTTTGATCCATGAACTGAGATAACTGATTGGTACCAAAGAAAGAGTTGATTACTGATGATAACGTACGTGCATTAATCAAATCAGTTGGTGTAAACACCTCGTTATCGCGAATGTTCATACGCTCACGGATGGTTCTGGCCATACGGGCTAAACCCACACCAAATTGTGCGTACAACTGCTCACCTACCGTACGTACACGACGGTTAGATAAGTGATCGATATCATCCACCTCTTCTTTAGAGTTGATCAACTTGATCAGGTATTTTACAATCGCAATGATATCTGCTTTTGTTAATACTTTAACCTCATCAGGGGTATTCATCTTCAATTTACGGTTAATGCGGTAACGACCAACATCTCCTAAATCGTAACGTTTATCTGAAAAGAATAAACGATCAATGATACCGCGGGCTGTTTCCTCATCAGGTGGTTCTGCGTTACGCAAAGCACGATAGATGTTTTCTACAGCCTCTTTTTCTGAATTTGAGGTATCCTTTTGTAAGGTATTATATATAATGGTATAATCAGCCTGACTTGCGCCATCTTCTTTTGATAAGATGATGCTTTTTACGCCAGCTTCGATAACCATATCAATGTGTTCGTCTTCTAAAACGGTTTCTCTTTCGAGAATCACTTCATTACGGTCGATAGAAACTACCTCACCAGTATCTTCATCAACAAAATCTTCTACCCATTTTTTCAATACCCTTGCCGCCAGTTTACGACCGATGTATTTCTTTAAACCTGATTTACTAACTTTTACTTCGTCAGCAAGATCAAAAAGTTCCAAGATATCTTTATCAGAATCGTAACCGATAGCACGTAATAAAGTGGTAACCGGGAATTTTTTCTTACGATCGATATAAGCATACATCACGTTATTAACGTCTGTTGCGAACTCGATCCATGAACCTTTGAAAGGGATTACACGTGCAGAGTACAATTTGGTTCCGTTAGTGTGACGGCTTTGGCCGAAGAACACGCCCGGAGAACGGTGTAATTGCGAAACGATAACACGTTCTGCACCGTTGATTACAAATGTACCTTTTGGTGTCATATACGGGATTGTACCTAAGTACACATCCTGGATAATGGTTTCAAAATCTTCATGTTCTACATCATTACAAGAAAGCTTAAGCTTTGCTTTTAATGGAACATTGTAGGTTAATCCACGCTCAATACACTCGTGTATATCGTAACGTGGCGGATCAACAAAATAATCAAGAAACTCTAATACGAAGATATTTCTTGAATCTGTTATTGGAAAGTTTTCAGCAAACACTTTGAACAAACCTTCGCTAGAGCGATCGTCTGATGTGGTATCTATCTGGAAAAATTCTCTGAATGATTGCAATTGCACATCCAGAAAATCCGGATAGTCTATAATGTGCTTACTTGTTGCAAAATTTACTCTTTGTTCGACTGTCTTTGCCAATGGACTAAAAGATTTTAGTTTAAGAATAAACTATTTGTTTGGTTCGAATTTCAAACAGGCTCATTAACCAAACAAAATGAGGTGTTTATAAACAGGTAAAGACACCGACATTTTCAGTCGGTGTCTAATACATTTTTAGCTTAGCTAAGTTAAGTGATTACTTAATCTCAACTACTGCTCCAGCTTCTTCTAATTGTTTTTTAAGAGCTTCTGCTTCGTCTTTAGCAACACCAGCTTTTAATTCTTTTGGTGCACCGTCTACTAAGTCTTTAGCTTCTTTCAAACCTAAACCAGTTAAGTCTTTAACAAGTTTTACAACTGCTAATTTCTGACCACCAGCTTCTTTTAAGATTACATCAAAAGATGTTTTTTCTGCAGCAGCAGCAGGTGCATCACCACCAGCAGCAGGACCAGCAACTACAGCAGCAGCTGCAGGCTCAATACCATACTCATCTTTTAAGATTTGAGCTAATTCATTAACTTCTTTAACTGTTAAGTTTACCAATTGCTCAGCAAACGCTTTTAAATCTGCCATTTTATTAAGATTTTAAAAATTTACGTAAAAATAATTGTGTTTAATTTGCGAACTTAAGGTGTCCGTTAACCTTCTCTTTCCTGAAGAGTTTTAACAATTCCTGCAATTTTGCTACCGCCTGATTGAAGCGCAGATAGAACATTTTTAGCTGGTGATTGTAATAATCCAACGATATCTCCGATAAGCTCTTCTCTTGATTTCAAGCTTACTAAGTTATTCAATTGGTCATCGCCAACATATACTGATGAATCTATGAACGCTGCTTTAAGCACTGGTTTATCAGATGTTTTTCTCAAAGCTTTAATCAACTTAGCCGGAGCATTAGCTGTTTTTGAGAATAATAATGATGATGAACCTTTAAGCGCTTCGTATATCTCAGAAGCATCGCCATCTAAACCTTCAATCGCTTTACGGATTAAAGAATTTTTAGCAACCTTCATCACGATATCGCCTTCAAAACATTTGCGACGGATGTTATTGATCTGCTCAACAGAAAGGCTGGAAGTATCAGCAATATAAAAATTGCCAAATTCCTGCATTTGTCCTTGTAGTTCTAAAACTACTTCGTTTTTTTCTTCTCTGTTCATGATTAGATCCCCGCTACTGATTTTGTTTCAATTGCAATCCCAGGACTCATTGTTGAAGACACGTGAATGCTCTTAAAATAAGTTCCTTTTGCAGCAGATGGTTTTAATTTAGAAATTACTTGAATAATCTCAAGTGCGTTCTCATAAATTTTGTCTGCTGGGAATGATACTTTTCCTATCGAGGCGTGTATGATACCCGTTTTGTCTACTTTAAAATCAATTTTACCTGCTTTAACCTCTGTTACAGCTTTACCAACTTCGTTAGTTACTGTTCCTGATTTTGGGTTAGGCATTAAGTTCCTTGGACCTAAAACACGGCCCAATTTACCTACCTTAGCCATACAAGCTGGTGTAGTGATAATAATGTCTACATCGGTCCAACCACCTTCAATTTTAGCTACATACTCGTCTAAACCTACGAAGTCTGCGCCAGCTGCTTTTGCTTCTTCTTCCTTATCAGGAGTTACCAAAGCTAAAACACGTACAGTTTTACCTGTTCCGTGTGGTAAAGTAGCAATACCACGTACCATTTGATTGGCTTTACGCGGATCTACACCTAAAGATACATCAATATCAACTGAAGCATCGAATTTAGTAGTAGTGATTTCTTTTACCAAAGCAGCAGCATCCTTCAAAGTATAAGCTTTACCAGCTTCTATTTTAGCATGTGCCTTTTTTTGATTTTTAGTTAATTTCGCCACTGTTGTAAACTGTTTTTTAATTAATTGTTCCAGGGTGCGTCACCAGAAACGGTGATTCCCATACTGCGTGCTGTTCCAGCAACCATACTCATTGCTGATTCGATTGTAAATGCATTTAAATCAGGCATTTTATCCTCAGCAATAACTTTAATCTGGTCCCAGGTCACCGACCCAACTTTTTTACGGTTAGGCTCAGCAGAACCACTCTGTAATTTAGTAGCATCTTTTAACTGAATAGCTACCGGAGGGGTTTTGATGATGAAATCGAATGACTTATCAGCATAAACAGTAATTACAACTGGCAATACTTTACCTGCTTTATCTTGGGTACGAGCGTTGTACTGTTTGCAAAACTCCATAATGTTCACCCCTTTAGCACCTAATGCAGGTCCTACTGGTGGCGATGGATTTGCCGCTCCGCCTTTGATCTGTAATTTGATCATTGCACTGACTTCTTTTGCCATTTTGTGTTTTTTGTTTATTTAAAACTCAATGTTAAATATTGGAAGCATGTAACATTTAATTCCTTAGAGTTCCTATAAAACTTAAAGGACTGCAAAGATATGGATTAACTTACAGTAAAACAATAGTATTAATAAATTAATTTATTGTAGTTTTTATTCAGAACCAGTATCTGAGTTCGATTATTATATGTTTAACGAACAAATACTAAAATTTATTACTTATTACAACATAACCTCAGCAAATTCATGATCATAAAAAAAGCCCCGGTAATCCGGAGCTTTTAATGTTTAATATTTTTATTATTCTTTTTCTACCTGCATGTAGTTAAGTTCCAGTGGTGTTTTACGACCGAAGATTTTAACCATTACTTTTAGTTTTTTCTTCTCTTCGTTTACCTCTTCAATAATACCGGAGAAACCATTGAAAGGTCCGTCCATTACTTTGATGCCTTCGCCAACGTAGTAAGGAACATTCATCGTTTCGCCCTGCTCGCTCATCTCATCAACCACACCTAAAATACGGTTAACTTCTGCCTGGCGCATTGGGATTGGATTACCGGCTTTATCGCCTAAGAAACCAATTACACTGTTTATCCCTTTAATGATATGTTCTAATTCTCCATCCAATGTCGCTTCGATTAAAACATAACCCGGATAAAAGTTACGTTCTTTAGCAATTTTTTTACCATCTTTCATCTGGTAATATTTTTCCATCGGTATTAAAACCTGGGGAACCAAATGAGAGAAACCTAAACGGCTGATCTCAGCATCAATGTACTGTTTTACTTTCTTTTCCTTACCGCTAACCGCCCTTACAACGTACCACTTTAGATCGCTCATTAGTAAATATTAATTAGAAAGTGATTTATAAAAAGTATCTAACACAAATGTCGATCCTTTATCCATTGCAAAAATAACCAATGCAATAATTAAAGAAGCCACCAATACGAGAATTGCAGAACTTTGCAGTTCGCCCCAGGTAGGCCAGGTAACCTTTTGGGTCATTTCATCGTACGATTCTTTTATAAACTCAACTACTTTAGCCATATCAAATTATTGAATGAATGAATGAGTAAATGAGTGGATGATATTACTTGAAACGAAGCTTCAAATTCAATCATTCACTCATTCTTGTACTCAATCAATATTAAGCACGGGAACAAGGATTCGAACCCTGATCAAAGGTTTTGGAGACCTCTATTCTACCGTTGAACTATTCCCGTGTATTTAAAAGAGAGCTAGCCTTAACCAGCTCTCTTTTGTATTGTTGTAGCTTAAAATTAAGCTAAGATTTCAGTTACCTGACCAGCACCTACTGTTCTACCACCTTCACGGATAGCGAAACGTAGACCTTTTTCCATTGCAATCGCGTTAATTAATTTAACAGTGATTGTAACGTTATCACCTGGCATAACCATTTCAGTTCCTTCAGCTAGTGAGATCTCACCAGTTACGTCTGTAGTACGGAAATAGAATTGAGGACGATATTTGTTGAAGAATGGAGTGTGACGACCACCTTCAGCTTTTGATAATACATAGATCTCAGCTTTGAAATCAGTGTGAGGAGTTACTGAACCTGGTTTACAGATTACCATACCACGACGGATATCAGTTTTCTCAATACCACGTAACAATAAACCTACGTTATCACCAGCTTCACCGTAATCTAAGATTTTACGGAACATCTCGACACCAGTTACTGTAGATTTTAAGTTCTCAGCACCCATACCTAAGATCTCAACCGGATCTCCAGAGTTGATTACACCACGCTCAATACGACCAGTAGCAACAGTACCACGACCAGTGATTGAGAATACGTCTTCAACAGGCATTAAGAAAGGAAGATCAGTTAAACGTGGAGGAATTGGAATGTAGCTATCTACAGCATCCATTAATTCCATGATTTTTCCAACCCATTTAGCATCTCCGTTTAATCCACCTAGTGCAGAACCTTGGATTACAGGAATATCATCACCTGGGAATTCGTAGAATGATAATAATTCACGAACTTCCATTTCTACTAATTCTAATAATTCAGGATCATCAACCATATCCACTTTATTCATGAATACAACCAATGAAGGAACACCAACCTGACGAGCTAATAGGATGTGCTCACGAGTTTGTGGCATTGGACCATCAGTAGCAGCAACAACGATAATTGCACCGTCCATCTGAGCAGCACCAGTAACCATGTTTTTCACGTAATCCGCGTGACCTGGACAGTCAACGTGTGCATAGTGACGGTTAGCTGTTGAATACTCAACGTGAGCTGTATTGATTGTAATACCTCTTTCTTTTTCCTCTGGAGCAGAGTCAATTGAATCGAATGAACGTGCCTCAGTTAAACCAGCATCAGCTAAAACTTTTGTAATAGCCGCTGTTAAAGTTGTTTTACCGTGATCCACGTGACCGATTGTACCGATGTTTAAGTGCGGTTTACTGCGGTCAAATTTTTCTTTTGCCATTTTATTTATAACTAATTAGTAGGTTAACTTTTTATTATTTTTATTAATTGTTTTGATGCAATGCAACACAAAAAACCTTGTCTACCCTGCATATTAAACAGATTTAACAAAGCTTTATTATCCTTGAGCCAAAGATGGGACTTGAACCCACGACCTCTTCCTTACCAAGGAAGTGCTCTACCGCTGAGCTACTTCGGCTTTTTAGTTTCTAGTTTCAGCATTCAGTTTTAGCAAAACCACCAAACTGACAACCATTAACTGCTCACTTTATTTTTAGAGCGGAAGACGAGGTTCGAACTCGCGACCTATAGCTTGGAAGGCTATCGCTCTACCAACTGAGCTACTTCCGCTTTTAAAACTAGTGATTGATTGAATGAAAGAATGAGAGATTTATTCTGCCATTAAAACATTTGGTCATTCATTTAAAGTGTGGGGAGAGAAGGATTCGAACCTTCGAAGTCTTACGACAACAGAGTTACAGTCTGTCCCATTTGGCCGCTCTGGTATCTCCCCGTTTTTTACTTTAAAATGCTAACACTTTAACATAAAAAGAGCCTCCTATCGGAATCGAACCAATGACCTACTGATTACAAGTCAGTTGCTCTACCAGCTGAGCTAAGGAGGCTTTAAATTTTCTGCAATGATACGAAAAATCTTCATTTTTCATACTATTAACGTGTTTTTTTAAAACTTTTATCTTTTCACAGAACTATCCTTT
This sequence comes from Pedobacter suwonensis, assembly GCF_007833675.1. Taxonomy (NCBI): domain Bacteria; kingdom Pseudomonadati; phylum Bacteroidota; class Sphingobacteriia; order Sphingobacteriales; family Sphingobacteriaceae; genus Pedobacter; species Pedobacter suwonensis. The sequence goes on from NZ_CP031708.1 coordinate 1,571,867, forward strand.
TCTTCCTGGCCTAACACCGTTTCCGAAAGGGAATGCAAATATACACACTTATATTTCACTTCAAAATAATTTTGAAAAAAAATAATGAAGTTATTCAGATCAAAGCCCGTCATCTACCTGAAGAAGCTTCATAATCAATCTCTTAAAATTGAATATTTTTTTCATTTTTTTTATGGCCATTTTCAACCTTGACAAGGTTATAAACTGTAATCACAATTATTAGCGGTGAATAAAAAATAAAATTAAGCCAAATAAAGGTTAAAATTTATGCGTCGAAGACTGTTTTTCGACGGCGAGGGAACTTGGAAAATTAAATTAGATCCATAGAACTTGTATGAATAGCCTCCTGTTTCCTTAAATTATCATCACCCTAATCTGATAGCTACCCACCTCAATTCGATTAATATTGCTTTAATTTGGATTATTAGGCGCATTGCATGATGGTCGTCACCCTGAACTTGTTTCAGGGTCTTGATAGTAAGACGGTTTAACAAGAAAGATGCTGAAATAAATTCAGCATGACGATCTCATTAATACAAACATTTAGAAATAAGCATTTATATTTAGCGGATAAACGAACTTAGGTTATCTGATTTATTTCAGGGTCTATCTGGCAGAAAAGATAGTGAGACAAGTTCAGCATGACGAAAACTATAAAAACTAAACAAAAAAAGCGACGCATTAAACTGCGCCGCTCTGTTAATCATACTTAGGAGATTTACTAATAATCAGTAGCTTCAATCTCACTTAAAATTGCCTTATGCTCACTTAATTTTGCACGCGTTTTATCTTTATGTTTAGTAATCTGCTTTCTTAACGACTCGATGGCCAGATCGGTGGCTTCTTCAAATGATTTACATTGTTCCTTCGCGAAGAGGGTGCCTCCGGGTACAATGAGTTTTATCTCACTGATCTTATTCGCCTCGTCCTCTACGTTCTCTAACTTTAAATACACTTCTCCGCTAATGATCTGGTCAAAAAACTGATCAAGCTTATTTGCTTTTTTCTGTATAAAATCTAACAACTTACTATCTGCATTGAAGTGGATTGATTGAACTCCGATTTTCATTTTTCCTCCTTTTTTTATGCCTTTGGATGGGCTTGTTTATAAATTGTTTTTAATCTTTCGATCGAATTGTGGGTGTAAACCTGGGTAGCCGCTAAACTGGAATGGCCCAGGAGTTCCTTAATAGCATTTAAATCTGCGCCTGCATTTAACAGGCTGGTTGCATAGCTGTGCCGCAACACGTGGGGGCTTTTCTTTTCATTGGTTGATACATGGTTTAGGTATGAGGTAACAATGCGGTATATTAATTTCGGATATGCCGCTGCACCTGCATTGGTAACGATTAATATTAGTGAATTGTTATTAAAGTTTTGCAACTTTTTTAATTCAATATAGGTATTTACCTGATTGATAAGCTGTTTATTTATAGGCACTATTCTTTCCTTGTTCCTTTTGCCCAATACCTTTATCGTTCCTGAATAAAGATCAATATCAGTATCTTTTAACTGCAATAGTTCGGTTAAACGTATACCCGTTCCGAAAAGCAGTTCGATAACCAAATGATCGCGGACAGAAGGGAAACTTTCATCGAAATAACGCTCAGAATCCAACAGTTGGTCCATTTTCCGGGCGTCTACAAACACAGGTAGTCTTTTCGGTATTTTAGGTGCTTTAATTAAAAGGCTGGGATTTTGATCGATTTTTCCTGAGCGGTGCAAAAACTTGTAAAAACTTCTTAAAGCAGAAATTTTTCTGTTGATGGTATTTTCTGAATTTTCCTTTTCCATCAGCTCCACCAGGTAACTGCGCAGGTGAGTATGTTTTACTTCAGAAAAATCAAGTTCCAATGCTTTAACAAATTCGTCAAACTGATCTAAATCGGTTTGATAAGATGTGACAGTGTGCTGAGAATAGCGCTTCTCGTGAGTTAAATAGGTAATAAAACTTTTTAGCAACATTCAATATCTTTTATGGGGCATTGATATGAAGTTACAAATTGTTTTGATATAAAGAAATCATTAATTAATTGTTTATTGTAAAGTTTTAAATGACCCCAAAAACAAAAAAGTCTCCCGATGTTAAATCGGGAGACTCTAATATATTATATCTTAAACAACTATGCAGTTGTATCTTGATTCATATTCTGAATGTAAACAGCATGTTTAATTTCAGTACGGCGTGCAACGGATTTTTTCTCGTATGCCTGGCGGCTACGTAATTCTCTCAATACACCAGTTTTTTCAAACTTTTTCTTGAAACGTTTAAGGGCTTTATCTAATGATTCGCCGTCTTTAATGTTGATAATGATCATAACGCTGAAATACCTCCTCTCGTGGTTTTTAAATTTTCCCGTATTATCGGGGCTGCAAATGTAAGCAAAATATTGAAAATGAGAAAGATTTTATAAAAAGAAATATTATTTAAATCATTGATTAAACTAAACTATTGTTTACCTACATTTATATATACATTATACTTTATGACAACAGGTAAAAAAGTAGGCTCGATTATCGCCGTTATCGTGGTTATTATATTAATAGCAATTTGTTACTATAGGTATTTCTTTGTCTTTGGTGAAGGTGTTAAAGCAGGCGAATTAAACTATGTGGTGAAAAAAGGCTACGTTTTTAAAACCTATGAAGGCAAATTAATCCAGAGTGGCATAAAATCGCGACAAACAGGAACACTGCAGAACAACGAATTCGAATTTTCTATTGCCAACAAGGAAATTGCTGAAAAAATGATGGCCAATAGTGGCAGGTTTTTCGAATTACACTACAAAGAATACAAACACTCCCTGCCATGGCGCGGATTTAGTGTTTACGTAGTTGATAGCATTTTAACTTCGAAGGATATACCGCAATAAGCGGTTTAGGGTTTAGGGTTTAGGGTTTAGGGTTTAGGGGAAATTATTATTTTGACGTTTAGTTTTAACCTTATACCATAAACCTTCCACCTCCTAACCTTTTTTAGGCACCTTGGCTCCTGCTTTTCTGGCTTCCGATAATCCGATAGCAATTGCCTGCTTTTTGGAAGTCACTTTTTTACCTGATCCGCTTTTAAGCTTACCCTCTTTCATTTCGTGCATGGTTTTTTCTACTTTCTCACCAGCTTTTTCTGAATATTTTGCCATTTTATAGTTCATTAGTTCAGTAGCCATTTGGTCATTGGTAACTGCCAGTTGCCAACTGAAAATTATTAATTCCTTTAGTCTTTAGTTAAACATTACATCTGGACGGGAGGTTTTAAAATTTTCAGCAAAAAAAATCCGGAGGTAGTTAAACCGTCCGGATTACTCATAAAATATTTGGTTTGTTGTTTCCTTACAAATGCATCAATTTGCTTTGGTCTTTAAGCTTTCTGCTTTTATCTTAAGTCAATATTTCGCGGGCAATTACAATCTTTTGTATTTCTGATGTGCCCTCGCCTATTGTACATAATTTACTATCACGATAAAATTTCTCTACCGGAAAATCTTTGGTATAACCATAGCCACCAAATATCTGAACGGCATCTGTAGCTACCTTTACCGAAACCTCTGAAGCAAAATATTTTGCCATAGCCGATTCTTTTGTCATAGGTAAATGCCTGTTTTTTAAATCAGCGGCCTGGCGGATCAATAGTTCCGCAGCTTCAATCTCTGTTGCCATATCTGCAAGCTTGAAACTAATGGCCTGGAAACTGGAGATGGGTTGGCCAAATTGCTGCCGTTGTTTTGAATAAGCCACTGCAGCATCAAAAGCCCCCTTTGCAATTCCTAAAGCCAATGCAGCTATAGAAATCCTTCCGCCATCCAAAACCTTCATGGCCTGTTTAAAACCTTCGCCAACATTGCCCAACAGATTGGCCTTTGGTACCCGGCAATTATCAAAAATCATCTCCGTGGTTTCTGACGCCCGCATTCCCAGTTTATTTTCCTTTTTTCCAGCGGTAAAACCCGGCGTACCACGTTCTACCACAATGGCCGAAATTCCTTTAGAGCTCCCCTGTTCTCCAGTTCTTACCATCACTACTGTAATATCGCCGCTTTTGCCATGGGTAATCCAGTTTTTTGCACCGTTTATGATGTAATCATCGCCATCTTCAACAGCAGTAGTCATCATTCTTAAAGCATCCGAACCGGTATTGGCCTCAGTTAATCCCCACGCACCGATCCATTCAGCTGTAGCCAGTTTAGGAAGCCATTTCTGTTTCTGTTCTTCGCTGGCAAATGCGAGGATATGCCCCGTACATAAAGAGTTATGTGCTGCTAACGACAAACCGATTGAACCACAAACCCGGGCTACTTCTACAATGATGTCAACATATTCCTGATAGCCTAATCCTGAGCCGCCATATTCTTCGGGAACCAAAACACCCATCAACCCTAATGCTCCAAGCTGCTTAAACAAATCTATAGGAAAATGCTGTGCTTCATCCCATTCCATGATATGCGGACGGATGTTTTTCTCTGCAAAATCGCGGACCATGGCCTTTACACTTTGCTGAGTTTCTGTTTCTGAAAAATCGAAGCTTACGCTCATTAAATATATATTTTTATAGTTAGTTGAGGCAATTATAAACAATTATTTGATAGTTAGTTACCATTAAATATTTGTGCCATTACAGAATGAAATGGTATTCGGTTCAATAAGTTTCCAGGTTAATTTTAAACATCGAAAATTAAGGAGGAAAGTTTTTTATGTTTTTTTTAAAACGGTAACCGAATGTTTTGGAAAATAGCTTCATTTGAATACGGATAAAAGATTAACAGCTTAAAATACTTAAACGTATTTTTTTAGGAAAGCAGGTTTAGAAGCATTAGGATCACGCAGTCCCACTGTCCGCTTTACTGCGTGCCCGCTTCCATTGGGTTTAGGTGGGAAGGCCAGTAATCAGATTTGGGTGCAGAAACAACCTGCCTTTAGTTATGCGCAAAGGCTTGCAGCACTGTCCTGCGTAACTAAACCTGATCGCAGCGAACACGAAGTGCAACGGAGTAAAGCGAAGAGCAGGAAGAAACCTGACTATGGAATACAGGTTTTGCTTTCCAAAACAACAGAACTCTTAAATACGCTTTTTTTAGGAAAGCAAGTTGGAAGCATTCAGGATCACGCAGTCCCACTGTCCGCTTTACTGCGTGCACGCTTTCCATTGGATTTAAGAGTACAGCCAGTAATCAGATTGGCGGTTGCAGGGTGCAGAAATAAGCTGCTTTAATTATGTGCAAAGGCTTGCAGCACTGTCCTGCGTATCTAAACCTGATCGCAGCGAACACGGAGTGCAACGGAGTAAAGCGAAGAGCAGGAAGAACCTTGGCTATGGAATACAGGTTTTGCTTTCCAAAATCAAAAATTAATATTCTTTCTAGAAAGAAATATAAGGCGTGATCTTATCGATCACTTCCTGATTTAATAAAATGATCTTTTTTAAATCAGCTACACCTGTATAATGGCCATGCTGCCTGCGATATTGAATAATGGCATTAATCTGCTTGAAACTCAGATATGGACTACGCTTTAAATCATTAAAACCTGCCGTATTGACATTGATTGTTTTTAGCGGTGTGTCGCCAATTTTAATCTGATCTTTAATCTCCGCATACTTAACGGAGTCTAAGCCATAAACTTCAAGAAGCTGCTCTTTCTTATAAAAACCACCCAAACGCTCCCTATATTTAATAATTCTACGTGCAAAAGTTTCGCCTATACCTTTAATCTCATCCAATTGCGTAGAATCTGCCGTATTAATATCAACAATTACAAAAGCTTTTTTAACATATTCTTTTCTTTCAGAAAGCTGATCATTTTTGTACACCTTAGTTGACTCGGGTATATGAGCATAAGGCAATATCTTTTTATACATTTCCGGCGAAATGGTATACATTTTCTGAAGATCTTCGGGTTTGTAAAATCTGCCACCCTTAGCCGTATAGTTTACAACCGATTGGGCCTGTTTTGCCGATAAGCCTAAAGTTTCCCAACCTTCCTTATTTAAAGTGTTGGGGTTAAATTTAAAAAGTCTGCCTGTTTTCTTATAGCTGGAAGCTTCAATCCTATCGCGAACAACATGATCATACGCCTTGTCTGTTATACTAATCTGTTGAATCTGCGCCAAAAGATCAGGATCATCCTTCGAAACCGGCTGGAAACGGGTATACAAAATCGGGATAGCCTTAATCACAATAATAATAAAGACCAGAAACAACAGCCCGTTGAATTCACTTTTGCTAACACCAAAATTTTTGTTAAACCAAATTCTCATTGATGCGATATGACATGTGGATTATAAATATAAATCTTATTTTTGGAATTGCAAAACTGCATAGGTTTTGCCTATCAACAATCTAAGAATTATATGAAAATCATAACTACATCTGAGTTTGCGAAAGCAACAAAGATAGATAAGCTAGGTGTGCCAGGTTTAGCAGGTTTGATGATGGAGATCATGAAACTGAACGACATTAATGATGTATTTGCTCAAAATCAACACTTTAAAGGCTTAGAATTTGTAGACAAGATATTGGAAACCATTGGTGTTTCTATAGAATTCGACGATGATGACTTAAATAGTATCCCGAAAACAGGACCTTTTATAGCTATTGCAAATCACCCTTATGGCGGTGTAGAAGGTTTGGCCCTGGTTAAACTATTGTGTACGGTTAGGCCAGATGCCAAGGTAATGGTCAATTTTATTCTGAAAAAAATACCAAACCTGGATGAATTTTTTGTGGCGGTTAATCCTTTCGAAAATGTGCAGCATTCTTCCAGCATCAGCGGATTAAAAACTACTTTTGACTTGCTCAGAAATGGAACACCGATTGGAATTTTCCCTGCCGGAGAAGTATCTACTTTTAAATTAGATGCGCAGCAGGTAACCGACAGGATGTGGCACCCTGTTGTTGGAAAACTGATTGCTAAAGCTAAAGTACCCGTTGTACCGATTTATTTCCATGGTAATAATGGCGTTTTCTTTAATATTTTGAGCTTTATACACCCTACCCTGCGCACGGCAAAACTACCTTCAGAATTTTTAAACAAACATGGACGAACCATCAAGGTCCGGATTGGTAAGCCAATAGCCGTTTCTGAAATTTCGCACATGAACAGCAGCAATAAGCTGATGGACTTTTTAAGGGCCCGTACCTATGCGCTTGGTATTGGTTTAGATACAGAGAAAAAACTCTTTAACCCGTTAAACCTGTTTAAAATTAAAAAGAAACCTGCGGAGGTAATTGAAGAAACCTCGAGGCTCCTGATTAAAAATGAGGTGGCAGCTCTGGAAGATTTCAGGGTTTGGACGGAGAAAAATTATGAGGTATACATTGTCCCAACTCTAAAAATACCGAATATTTTAAGGGAAATCGGCCGCTTACGCGAAATCACTTTCCGTGAGGTTGGCGAGGGTACCAATAAAAAAATCGATCTGGATAATTACGATATCTACTATAACCATTTATTTATATGGGATAAAGATTTAGAAAATATTGTAGGTGCTTACCGGATTGGAAAAGGTGATGAGATTTTAGAAAGCATGGGACGCCGTGGTTTTTACCTTTCTGAACTCTTTAAAATGAAAGATCAGTTCTACCCGATGTTGAGACAGGGTATTGAATTGGGCAGATCATGGATCAGGAAAGAATACCAGGGTAAACCACTTCCGCTATTCCTGTTATGGAAAGGGATTTTAAAATACCTGATCGATAATCCACAGTACCGCTATATGTTCGGTCCTGTAAGTATCAGTAATAATTTCTCGAAATTCAGCAAGGCTTTAATTGTAGATTACATCACTAAGAACCATTTCGATTACGAAATGGCCAAATACGTTAAACCGCGAAACAAATTTAAAGCCGATTTATTGCCTATTTCTACCGATACCCTGGTTGACAGCAGCGAATCTTTTAAAGATCTGGACAGCATCATCGGAGACATCGAAAACACGCACATTAAAATCCCGGTATTGTTGAGGCAGTACATGAACCTGAATGCAAAGATTATCTCATTCAATATCGACCCTAAGTTTTCTGATTGTTTAGATGGTTTCTTAGTGGTTGATACCCACAGTATTCCAGCAGAAATTTTGGAAAAACTCGGCAAAAACCTATAATTTAAGGCAATAAAAAACCCAGACATCCATCTGGGTTTTTTATTATCAACTAACCTAAACTTTATAAATACTAACCAAATATTTATGCCACAAAGATGAACCTTCTATATTAAGACAACATCAAGTAAACATTATTAAATCTGCGTTCTTAATATCAAAAAACAGCCTTTCAGGATCAATTAAAGTTTATTGCTGATAAAATTTTGAATGTTATTTAAAATTTAACGATTTTGTCACTATTTATTACGAAACATGAGCTGTTTACATTTGAATACAACTTTTTTGTAGATTGGAATTTCTTATTAACTCTCTAAAATGTATCAAGAAAAAAAAAGTACATCATCATTAATCTTTTTTACTTTACTGTTTCCAATAATGAATATCACATTCAACATGATATTTATTCCACTCTTTAGTATAATACAGCTTCTTGTTGATAAAACCTTTAACATAGAACGATTGGGCTTGAGTATTCAAGGGATGCTTTATTTTGGCTTAATATATTTCAACTATCATTTAGCAAAGACACCAGCAGAATCAGCAGATAACCTATTTGAGCGTTTTGCCCCAAGTGTTAAAAATCTATTAATCTATTTACTTGTATCAATCCAATATATTTCTATAGCAATTGGGATAAACTTTTTGGTAACTCGTCAAGCACTATATATGTATGATATTCAATTGGTTCAGGTGCTTGTGCCATCATTAAGTATTGCCCTTGTTGCCACTAATAGATTCATCGCAGATCTCAATAAAAAGCAACGGGGCTATTAATTTTATTCAGCAATGATAATATTTAAAAGTAGTCGAAGATCACCAGCATTGTACTCGTCATTAGGTGCTTGAAAAGCAACACGACAGCCATAGAGTTGAATTATTATATCCAACGAAATGTATTAAATATAATCAGATAGCCACAACCTCAGCTACCATTAGTCATAGAGATTTCAACCTCTTTATCCCAATCTGGAAATGCACTTATAAATTTAATTGCGATAAGTAAATAAATCAGTTCCACGTACTGGTGTATTTTAGCGAATATCAAATCATGAATTTTTACTATCATCAAGTTTGTAATAATTTATTAATGCCATACAGACTAAAATTATAACGCTATAATACTCTACAAAGCAGCGATTTCAAGTTTCTTAATTTAAATCTTAATATTAACACTATATTAAGCAATGCCGCAATTGTTCACATAAAGAAATTGTTGATTTTATATTAATAATAAGTAAATTTAATGTAACCAAATATGGCGCGGTTTGAAAAGAGGAATTTACATCTACATTTTGAGGACTATTTTGTTCGCTGGCCTGATGACAAATGCCATCAGCTCAAAGGGACAACATTACGCTTTCGATTTTTATGAAGAGACTTTTAATTTCAATGTCGATTCCACAATAGTTTTTCCCATACCTCAAACGGCAACAACTTCAGCAGTTTCGAACTTTTATCATCAGATCTCTTCCGGACGATACGCTTCCCTTATCTCATCTTTAGAAACCTACCAGAAAAAATTTAATTTAAACGACTGGATCTATTATCAACTGATCCGCAAAACAGCAGAACAGATTAGTCCCAAAGCCAACAACTATTTTGGATATACATTATATAAATGGTTTTTACTAAGTAAATGCGGCTACGATGCAAGGTTGGCGGTAGGCAACGAGCAGGTCATTTTCTATGTAAGAAACGAAGAAGACATCAGCGATATTCCGTTTTTTATGATTGACGGGCAAAAGTTTACATGCCTGAACTACCATGATTACGGCAAACTATTTAAACAGGCCGATGCTTACAAACCGATAAAGATATCAATACCAGAAGCCAAGAATCCATTTTCCTATAAGGTAACCAGAATGCCCGATTTTAAGCCTGAAAGTTACGAGGAAAAAGACATTGAATTTAGCTACCGACAGAAAATACATCATTTTAAACTTAAAGTTAATCAGGATGTACAGACCATTTTTAAAAATTATCCGGTAGTTGATTTTGAGAGTTATTTCAATATCCCGCTGAGCAGAGAAACGTACAGTTCTCTTATTCCTACACTGAAAGAAAATCTGAAAAACATGGATCAGAAAAAAGGTGTGGATTACCTGATGAGATTTACACGTTATGGCTTTCTATATGAAGATGACAATGAAAACTATGGTAAGGAAAAACGCTTTTCTCCGGAACAAACCTTATTGAGTACATATAGCGACTGCGACGACCGGGCCGCATTATTCTTTTACCTGGTAAAGGAAATATATAACCTGCCAATGATTGCATTACTATACCCCAAACATTTAACCATTGCGGTACAGTTTGACAAACCAGTGGGTGAAGCAGTTACTTATAAGGGCAAAAAATATTCTTATTGTGAACCTACCCCTCAGGCACAAAACTTAAAAATAGGGCAAATTGCCACCAACCTGAAAAACCTGAAGTATGAGGTGGTATATGCTTATGAGCCTGGCAACAAATGAAAGACCGGACAGGTTAAGCTAAGGTTAACCATAAGTTAAGATGATGTTATCTTATCGATAAGAAGTATATTAACACTTTATTTACCGTATTTTTAAGGGTTAATCTGAAAAAACACATGGCCGCCATCATCTATACTGTTATTAAGGAATTCTTTGTCGAAATTCACGGCTATCCGGTAAAGGCCAGGATTCTATCTCCAATTAATGACGACAAAACCTTTACATTTCAGGTCAGTTCGCACTTTAAAAATACCAGCGGACAGGAAGCCAATGTACCGGCTTCCACATTTACCTCTTATGCCAATGCAGAACGCCATTTGTTGGGCTACCTGGAGGCCTTTCAAAATACATTGGATTTAGGTGGTGAAGTAGCACCAGGAAATGCTTTTTAATTATTTTCTTTATCGTCTTTCTCCGCGGGAAGTTCTGATTGGATTACCTCCTCCTCAAACTCCTTTTTGTCTTTTTGGTTTCTGACGACCAGATAAATAATTAAAATAATGACCAGAACTGCAACGCCTATTACTATTGGATAATTCATATTTGTTCGATTAAATACCAGTCTATGCAATTTAACCTAAGTTATGACAAATATTTTGTATGTTAAGCAGCTATCTGAGTGTTAACATAATCATAATATTAACTTAACTTTCTGTTTTTCTACTTTTGTAAAAACCCATAAGTAGATGAAAAAGAATAAATCCAAGTCGAAAAATCATTCGACCAATAAAAAGCTACGTAAAGAATTAGAATCGAAATTAACCTTTGCATTTAATGAATTAGTTAATCAATATGGCAAAGCAAAAAAAATCGACAAAGTAATTGAGAAGTTTGCCAAACAACTTGCTAAAAAGGTAACTATTCCTGCTGTAGATGATTCTATTGTGCCGTTTATCAAGGAAGAAGAACAAGCTGCACCAGCCGTTAAAGAAAAGCCAACAAAATCATCAGTAGTAAAAACCGTTACCAAAAAAGCAAAAGTGACCGAAAAAGAAGAGGCGGAATTAAAATAGATTACAAAAGAGTCCTGTTAGTTATTAGCAGGACTCTTTTTTGCTTTTAATTGAAGGTGATGGTTTGTCTGGCCCATTCTCCCGCACATTCTAGTCCAACCAAGCGGCATTCTAAGTAATAGGTTCCGGGTGTGCTATAACTCCATTCTTGCTGCGCAGCATTGGAGAAGCTACTTGTAGGCAGTACAACAGCTAAACTTTGGTTAAGCATTCTCCATTCGTAATAGCCGCCATCATACATAGCCCCAGCGGTACTGATCACCGTACTGCCGGTACTTACTGAAGACAAGCCATTGATTAAATTTTTAAAAGTACTCACAAAAGGTGTAGTTACCGGTGGATATAAATACTGTGCAGCGATTACATCATAAGAAGAAAATGCTGACCAGTTATTTGAAGTTCCTAAACGGCCTGAATTCATTACCGAATTAGGATCGTTAGAAGGTGCTCCGTTATTGGGTGTGCCGGGTATTGGGTTTGCACCAACTGCACTTCCACCCGTACCTTCAGCTGCCCAGTCGGTATGCCTTAAACCAAGGCAGTGGCCAATTTCATGTACTAACATATACACATCTTGAGCATGGCTCCTCGGAATACCATTATCTTGCCCATTACTGTTCACATTATTGGTATAAGGGTTTACCAGAAGCGTTGCCCCAGGTGTACCTGAACTGGTTGGAAATTGACCTTGCCCGAATGCACCTGTACCTAAATTTTGTTTTTTAACCGTGATGTTCGGCGTAACTGAGCTCGCGTAAGGTGGATAAAACTGGCTATACGAATGAATCAGATTGATGCGGCAATTGCCAATAGAATTCCAGGCTGTTACAGCATCCCTTATGGCATAAAACCACCGGGTATCGTAATCTTCGGTAGTAATAATTACATTCGTTAAATTTCCTTGAATCAAATTATTGGTGTTAGCCTGCGATATCTTCCCTCCGGTGTTCTGCGGCCTTACAGTAGTTTTGGAAGAAGATAGAGATACTTTAGAAATCAGGATGTCGCCCTCCACGATATAATAATCGCCAGATTCTTTAATACCATCGGTGCTCAAACCCATTTCTTTGATTTTTGCAATTGTAGCCGATGCAACTTCAGCTTTGCTATCAGTAGTGATAACAGGGGATTCAGATTTTTTACATGAATAGATGCTTAATGTTAGCAGTAAAAATGCTAAGCACATTGTCCTTGAGAATGCGCTAAAAATAGATGTTTTTTTCATAGCTTTTTTATAATCCAATATAATACATTGACTATTAAGCTATCATCATCAAATCATTAATATTATAGTACAGAAGAGTCATATAAATAAGTAGTAACATGTCATTATCTACTTCGAAAAAGCTAAAGAAAGGCTATAAATTAAAGCTTATTAGCCCATTAGAAAAATCTCAAGATTGAAATTCAATTAAATACACGGGCTCGACACAATGGATCATTATTTAATATAGGCTTTGTATGAACGAAAAAAGGGCACCCATTTATGATGGGTACCCTTTTTTTCTGCTGTTTCAGAAAAAATAATACTATAAATTTGCTAACAAATCTACACCATCTACAGTAGCCCATTTTCCTTTGGTTAAAGAAGCACCGGTTGCTGTGGTTGAAGTTGTCCAATTGGTACCAAAACTAGCTGCAGTTACATTAACAGTAGATACACCATTGATAAATAAAATAGGAGTGTTGGTAACCTTAACATTTGTTAATTTAATTTTACCAGTTAATACCTGATCGTTATAAGTTACCAAATCACGGATTTGAACGGCACCACCATTAAAAGCGGTTGGTGTAGTTTGGCTGCCATATCCATCAATTACAATGTTGCTATAATCACCGTTTCCTTGTGCTTTAAATTGGAAAGCATCTAACTGGATTTCACTTTGTGCTTCGGTAGTCGTACCAGCCGCTCTTTTTAAGGTGATATTTTTTACTACTGGCCAAAAAGAATTATTTACACCTTTAGCTTCTATTTCCATACCATAGTTACCCACGCCTGTTTGATAAGCAAACCAGTTTGTGTTATCTTGACCTCTCCAGCCATCTTGCCAATCGAAAGAATCATCAGCATTACCATATGAAATTAAGTTTTTAGCACTTACAGTACCGCCATAGAATTCAAAACCATCATCATTTCCTTTATAAGAAACCAGGTTTTCCAAAACTGTTCCGCTACCTACTGAATAGAAAGAGAAACCGTTTTGTTCTTTAGAGTTGGTGGTAATTACACGGCCTGCATATTCTACCCTTACATATTTTAATGAACCACCGTTATGGGTGGGATTAGAGCCACCGTATGTTAATGATAAACCATCTTCAGATGTTGAAGTTTGTGGAGCAGGAGCAGTAGATGAGTTTACAATCGGAGCATCACCATACATGATAATGCCATTCCAAGAACCACCCACTTTTGATTTTTCTGTTAAAACAATCGGGTTATCGGCAGTACCATTAGCAATTAACTTACCACCGTTTAAAACTACTAAACCATCATCACCATCAGATTTATCAGCAGTAAAAGTAGAACCAGCTTCGATAGTTAGGGTAACACCCGACTGGATTTTAACAATGCCTTTTAATGTGTAATTACCAAAAGCCAATGTTCTATTAGCCGTAATATCACCTGAAATCTCACCTACTACCGGAACTTTTGTAGGAGTTTCCTCATCCTCATCTTTTGAACAGCCTGTAAAAATGGTAGCTGATACCGCAATTGCATAAAGTAATTTTTTCATTTGAACTCTTTTTTAATTTTCCTTTGAATTGTAAATTTAGTTTTCCTATGTTTTGAATATATTAACCCAGGTTTAACATTGCATTAACCGGGGATTAAACTTGGGTATTGATTAGAATGTATAGCCAAGACCTAATGACACTCCAATCCCTCTTTTATAATCTTTAACGGTTAAGTCGTTCTCGTATATTTTAACTACACTTTTTTCGCCTAAATTGATTCTGTATGTAGGATTTAAGATATTTTCTACGCCAAATTTCAAGTCCCATTTACCAGCGATTTTGTTGCTCCAGATCAAATCCAGCTTTCCAAAAGGCTTTTCGTAATAGTTATCTAAACCATTGGTACCTACTGCATAAATACGTTCGCCATAAATATTGTACGCTAAAGTGAACGTACTTTTCCAGTTTTTACTGAAATTACTTTCGTGTTTGATATCGGCATTGATCAACCATGGAGATGCTCCTTGAAGCTTGCGGGTATTGTCGTTACCGATTGCCGCAGTTTCTGCGCTATTTCTTACCTTATCAATAGTTGTTTTCGTATACATTAATGAGGTATTGAAACCCAATGAAAAGTTAGAGAGTGATTCGCTGAATCTCGAAAGCTGTAGTAAGAACTCCAATTCAGCACCATATAAAATAGCTTTCTTAGAGTTATCATAGGTAATAGCCAAACCGCCACTTCCTGCTGATTGTATAAATAAGCGTTCAATAGGATTTTTCAAATACTTAGCAAATCCAGTAATAGCAAACATTTCAGTATTTGATGGAAAAAACTCATATTTCACATCTAAATTATAGTTTTCGCTATTTACTACGTTAGGGTTACCATTTTCAATAGTTCCATCGGGATTCACAAACTCCAAAGGGAAAGCTTCCATGATAACTGGCTTGGTTAAGGTTTTAGAAAGTGATAACCTTAAGTTGGTTTTTTCCGTAACTGAATATTTAAAGTTTAAAGCTGGTAAAATGTCAGTTCTGTTTTTAGTTACCTTTAAAAAAGGATCATCAAAAGTACCTTGGTTTCTAAATCTTGTAACCCTTTCCGATTGCTCTACCCTTAGCCCACCATTAATATTGATTTTATCGCTCAACACCAGTGATAAATCTGCATAACCAGCGTTAACGCTCTCTTGCATGCGGGCAATATAGGTTGCACCTGTACCTTCATAATAAGTAAAACCACCATTAGCAATCTGTTCTGCCAACGTAGGATCGGGTTTGTTGGTATTGAAAGTAGCGTTGTTTGAAGCTAAGTTCTGTGATACCAAAAACCTGAAATTAGATTCGATTTTATTGAAAGAGCCATTATAACCTACTGTAAGTTTATGGGCTTTTGCGATATCGCTATTTCCAAACTTCCAGTTGTATTCCAATAAACCAGATCCAAAGAAATCGCCATCGAAATCCATATACTGCCTGGTAATACTGTTACCAGTATAACTGATTGATGTGGTGTTTTTATCAAGCATTGCACCTTTAAACGATTTTCTGTCTGGAAGCTCATAACCTGTTTTTGAATAAGATGCTCCTGCCCTTACACTATGCTTATCATCTTCGGTTATTTTGTAGTTGGCAAATAATTGTCCAGTAAAGAAATCGGTTTTTTGCAATTGATTTAAGCGGATAAATGAGTTATTGGCAGTAGCCTGACTATTGGTATAACCCAACTGATCTTGGATCATAGTTTCTGTTCCTTTTAAATAAAAGGCATTTAAATTCAGGTTTAACCTATTTGTAACATAGTTAACCGCCCCTAACAAAGATGAGTTGGTAGAAAACCTATATTTAGTAGTATACAAGTTATTATCGTAAATACCCTGTACAGTATTGAAGAAACGATCTACACCTTCTCTGATTTGAAAATTATTATCAGTATTAACAGACACCAGATACTGTAAATAACGATTGTTCTCGAACCGAAATTTCTGCGTGTGCAATATCCCAATATTGGTATTCAAAGGTGCCTTTCCTTCTTCTACATTAAAGCCTGAACCAAATTTCGAATTAGCCTCATCAGCTGTCATGGTGTAAGAGGAAGGTCTTTTACCAAAAACTTTTGGCAAATCGCGACCGCTACCTGTAAAACCGAAGTAATCTCCAATTGAAGTCTCTCCTTCTGGCCTTAAAAATTTTTTAAAGCTGCTGTTAGAGAGAAAACTCGTACCAATATTTATTTTAGTTACGGCTTTTTCACCTTTAGCCGTTACAATATTGAATGTTCCACCAGCGAAATCGCCATACAAACCTGCGTTAAAGGTTTTGTAAGTTTCCAAAACACTTACAATATCCGTTGGGAAAAGATCTAGTGGAATAATTTTTTTAAAAGGGTTATTCGATGGAACTGCCAAACCATTAATTAGTAAATTATTGTAGCGATCTTCCAAACCGCGCACGAATAAACCACGTCCGTCAACCTTGGTAATACCTGTAATTTTGGTCAGGCCCTCCTCCACATCACTAACACCTTTTCTTGATAACTCCTGAATACCAATACCCTGTTTAATTTCGACAGCATTTTTTTGAAGCGAAAGCAATGCGGTTTCAGATTCTCTGCTCGCCTGACCTTTAACCTGCACATCAGCCAATTTCTGGGAATTTGATTCTTCAAGTGCCAGGTTCAAAGTAGTAGTTATACCTCCGGTTACCTCTACTGCTGGTACTTCTTTCGTAGCATATCCTACATAAGAAGCTTCTATTACAAATTTACCATCTTGTAGTGCAGGAATAATATATTTACCATCAGCACCTGTTGAAGTACCCTTAGTTGTACCTTTAATTTTAACGGTTACACCAATTAGGGTTTCGCCTGTTTTTTTATCGGTAACTGTTCCAGAAATTTTTCCGGTCTGTGCATACGAAAGTATGCTGATCGTTAGCGCGAACACAGTAAGTGCCGCCCTTTTAAAAGAGTTTAGTAAGTCCAATTTGCCTTTATTTGATAAGGGCAAAATTATTACCACAGTGTTAACTGTAAGTTAGATGTTAATTAAGATTGTTTTACTTTAAAGTTAATTAAATATTAACAAGTATTTTTGATCAGTAACGGATGCCTGTTTTTTTGCAAATAAAGTGCAGTAACCAAATCGGACCAATTAGTAAGAATTTAACATCATCTAAGAATGATGGTTTTTTTCCCTCTATTTTATGCCCGATAAACTGACCAACCCAGGCCACTACAAATATTGCAGCATAAATGACATAAGCGGTTCCGGTCCCTAAACCTACAGCCTGTTCAATTTTGACGATAACGTAACTCATTATTCCCACCACCCAGATCATCATGAAAAACAGTACCGGAGACAATGTAAAATAATAATACAGGCTAAAGGCCAGTAGAAAGGAAGCCCAGTTAAAGAAGCCATTATAGCTGCCCAGAAATCCCAAATGCGGAAAAGGAATCTGCCATACCAAACCCAATAAGCTAAATACAATTAATGGAACACAGATCCAGTGTACCAGTTTGTTAGTCGGATTTTGATGACTTTCGGCGTACTTGTCAAAAAGTACATCAACAGGTCTCTTAGGTTCAATTTTAATGGTTTGCTTGCTCATTATGTAAAAATAAAAAAAGCGATGGAATATCCATCGCTTTATATTTTGTTTAATTCATAGACCTTATAGGTTTTGAAACCTATAAGGTCTTAAAAATATTACTTCGCAAAGGCTACAGAACGGGTTTCCCTGATTACAGTAACCTTAATTTGTCCCGGATAGGTCATTTCTGTTTGGATACGGGTAGAAATATCAGCAGCTAACAATTCAGCCTGTGCATCGGTAATGCGCTCGCTTTCTACAATTACACGTAGTTCTCTACCGGCCTGAATGGCGAAAGTCTTCTCAACACCCGGATAAGAAAGAGCCAACTCTTCTAAATCCTTAAGGCGTTTAATATAACTTTCCACTACCTCACGGCGTGCACCCGGACGGGCGCCAGAAATGGCATCACAAGCCTGTACAATTGGTGAAATCATTGAAGTCATCTCAATTTCATCGTGGTGGGCACCAATGGCATTACAAATTTCAGGGTGTTCTTTATATTTTTCGGCCAGTTGCATACCTAAAATGGCGTGTGGCAATTCAGGATTGTCATCAGGCACTTTACCAATATCATGTAATAAACCTGCACGTTTAGCCATTTTAGCGTTCAGACCTAATTCTGCGGCCATGGTAGCACAGAAATTAGCTACTTCACGTGAGTGATGTAATAAGTTTTGCCCATAAGATGAACGGTAACGCATACGTCCAACCATGCGGATCAGTTCAGGATGCAAGCCGTGAATACCCAAATCGATTACGGTACGCTCTCCGATCTCTACAATCTCATCTTCGATCTGTTTTTTGGTTTTGGCTACAATTTCTTCAATACGAGCCGGGTGGATACGACCATCTGTTACCAAACGGTGTAAAGCCAAACGGGCTATCTCTCTCCTTACCGGATCGAAACCTGATAAAATGATGGCTTCCGGCGTATCGTCTACAATAATTTCGATACCGGTTGCTGCTTCCAAAGCACGGATATTTCTACCTTCTCTACCAATAACGCGACCTTTGATCTCGTCACTCTCGATGTGGAAAATAGATACAGAATTTTCAATTGCCGCCTCTGTAGCAGTACGCTGGATGGTTTGAATAACTACTTTTTTAGCTTCTTTGCTCGCCGTTAATTTGGCTTCATCCACAATATCCTTCACCTGCATCATGGCCTGGGTGCGGGCTTCTTGTTTCAGATTTTCTACCAATTGTTCTTTGGCTTCTTCGGCAGAAAGGCCGGCAATGGTTTCCAATTGCTTTAGATGCTGGTTTTTGAGTACCTCTACTTCTTCCTGCTTTTTAACCGCAAGTTCAGTCTGTTTTTCGAGGTTAATTTTATGCTTTTCGAGTTCCTGCTCTTTTCTATTAAAATTTTCCATGCGCTGATTTACCGATTGCTCTTTTTGCTTAATGGTATTTTCGCGCTGGTTAATGGTATTGTTTCTGGCACTAACTTCTTGTTCGTGCTCGGCTTTTAACTGTAGAAATTTCTCTTTTGCTTCTAAAAGTTTATTCTTTTTTAAAATTTCTGCATTGTTTTCCGCATCTTTTAAAATCTTTTTCACTTTGTTCTGTGCGGCAATTTCCTGCTGTTTAAGCAAGTTACGCAGGAGAAATCTTCCTATTACTACTCCGATAGCTATACCCGCTATCACGGCAAATACGTATCCTAATATTTCAACTATTTCCATTTTATTTTTTATGTAAAAAAAAACCGCAACTAATTTTTAAAGTCTCATACATTTTAAACCTCAACTAAGCATAATTAGGGTTTAAGCCATTTTCAGGTGCAATAGCAAATGAAATACGCCCTCTTAACCCTATAGATATTGAAGTGTTAAGTTTTATAAAATTTGAAACTCAAAAACCAGCCGCGGCTATGTTTTTATGCTAAATATTGGCATCATTTAAGCGCTGAACAGGTCAGCGTAATGAAATGCCGAAAGAACGAACCTTATTTTGCAAAGAAATTACTGAGTAAAACATCCAATTCTTCAACTTTATCGGCAACAGCAGTATCCTGGCTCTGTACTTTGTTTTCTGTTCTTAACACGGCTGTTGCATAATGCAATACGGCCATAGAAAGAAGGTCTTGCTTATCTCTAACCGCATAATTATCCTGGTAATCTTTTATGCGCTCATTGATCATTTTCGCTGCCCGTCTCACAATTTCTTCCTCTTCCATGTTCACCTTTAATGGGTAAATACGGTCGGAAATGGTTATTTTAATCGAGATTTCTCCCATTTGTTAGCTTAGTTTCTGATTTCCTTGCATCACTATTTTTTTAATAATGCAATACTTTTATCAATCTCCCGCACAAAATCGTTAATTTTTTGTTTAATGTCAAGCGATTTTTCACTTGTCCCCTCGATACTTTTAGCCAATTTTGTAACTCTCAATTTTTCATCAAGTTCTACATTTTTTTCTTTCGCTGTATCAAGTGCTACCTTTAACGATTGGTTTTCAAGCTTTAATAAATCATTTTCTTCCTGTAGCGCATTACATAACTCAATTACCCGAGCCGTTTTTTGTAATACTTTATCTAATTGATCTGCAACAGAAGCCATGAATTTATTTCTAAAAATACGAATTTATATTTTATTTCCTAATTTCTGCACCAGCTTGTGCCGTTAAATTCGTAATAAGCTTCTGCATGGTATGCTCAATCTGCTTATCGGTCAGGGTTTGTTCCTCATCCTGCAAGATGAAATTCAGCGCATAAGATTTTTTCCCTTCCGGTAATTTATCACCAACATACACATCAAATACCCCCACTTCCTTAATCAGCTTTTTATCCGTTTTAAAGGCAATCCCCTTTAAGGTATCGAAAGTTACATTTTGGTCAATTAATAAGGAAAGATCACGACGTACCTGCGGATATTTAGCAACATCTTTGTGCACGATTTTATTTTTCCTTACAATATCCAACAAAACAGCCCAATCAAAATCCGCATAAAATACTTCAGTATTCACATCAGCTACTTTACGATCAGCTTTTGAAACAGCACCGAAACTTACCAAAGTTTTATCTCCACGGAAATATTTAATTCCATAAGCAAAGTTTTCATCGTTTAAAACATCCGACTGATAACTGGCAATCCCCAAACGTGATACAACTGCATCAACAGCTGATTTTAAATTATAAAAAGTTGCCGGTTTAGCCTGGTGGTTCCATTGCTCACTTTGCTTGGCACCAGCAATTAACAATAACAACCTTGGCCGCTCAACATACTTTTCGTTAATCAAATGATAGGTTTTACCAAATTCATAAAACTTCACATCCGAGTTCTTCCGGTTTTGATTGTATGCTACACTTTCCAGCGCCGGCATCAGTAAATTCTGGCGCATTACATTTAGATCACTGCTTAACGGATTTAAAATAAATACGGCTTCGTCTAGATTTTTCGAATAGGCCGATTTGGTTAACGAGTTGCACATAATCTCGGCATAACCATTCGCGGTAAGCATATCTGCAATTACATTATGAGTATTTTCCTTTTCAGGCTTAACACTGTAAGAAAGTGATGCGTTTACCTTTGAAGGAATTTCAACATTGTTATAACCGTAAATACGCAGCACTTCTTCTGTAATGTCGCATTCGCGGGTTACGTCTACTTTAAATGATGGCACCCTTAAAGCCAAAGTATCCTCAGCGGTATTGGTAGCGGAAATACCTAACGCAGTTATGATGTGTTTGATTTCGGCAGATGGGATATTTGCACCGATCAGTTTATTGATATTGGTATAACTTACCTCAAACTCAAAGGGCTTGATGTGGTTTGGATAAATATCAGCAACCGGAGAGGAAATTTCGCCGCCAGCCAGTTCTTTAATCAACATGGCTGCATATTTTAATGCGGTAACCGTAATCTCAGGATCAGTACCACGCTCATACCGGAAAGAGGCATCGGTTTTTAAACCATGTCTTTTCGACGTTTTACGCACAGAAACAGAATTGAAGTAAGCACTTTCGAGGAAAATATTTTTGGTACTCGTATCTACACCAGAAGATTTGCCACCAAACACCCCTGCAATGCACATTGGTGCTTCAGCATTGCAGATCATCAGATCATCTGCACTCAACTTTCGCTCCACATCATCAAGCGTTACAAAAGGAGTTCCTTCTTCCGCTTTTTTAACGATTACTTTTCCACCGGTAATTTTATCAGCATCAAATGCATGTAATGGTTGCCCCAAACCATGAAGCACATAATTGGTAACATCTACCACATTATTAATCGGACGTACACCAATTACCTTTAATTTGTCTTTTAACCAGTCAGGCGATTCTGCCACGGTAACGCCCGAAATGGTAACGCTACTGTAACGCGGGCAAGCGGCCAAATCTTCTACTTCAACCGGAATAACCAGATTTTCGTTGTCCGTTTTGAATGCAGAAATATCGGGCATTTCATACTCACTCCTGAAATAAGCAGCAACATCTCTCGCCACGCCCAAATGCGAAGCCGCATCGGCACGGTTAGGTGTTAATCCGATTTCGAACACAAAATCGTCATCCATTTTAAAATGATCTTTTGCACGGATACCAACTTCGGTATCTTCAGCCAGGATCATAATCCCATCATGTGATTTACCCAAACCGATTTCATCTTCGGCACAGATCATTCCCTGCGAAAGTTCTCCTCTGATTTTTGATTCTTTTATCTTAAAAGGTTCTCCCTCTAAGGGATATACCGTAGTACCCACGGTAGCTACCACCACTTTTTGGCCGGCGCCTACATTTGGCGCACCGCAAACAATCTGAAGATTTTCTTTACCACCAACATTTACAGTGGTAATACGTAACCGATCGGCATTGGGATGCTGAATACAGGTTAATACTTCGCCAATAACCAAGCCCTCTAAACCGCCCACAACAGGCTGCACTTTTTCTACACTTTCTACCTCCAAACCTACATTGGTAAGAATTAAAGAAAGCTCCTGAGGTGTTTTTTCAATTTGTACGAATTGCTTTAACCAGTTATATGATATTTTCATTTTAGAGAATCAAGTAATGAGTATCAAGTATCGGGACAAGCCCGGATGATGATCAATTTTATTAAAACGCAAAGATATTATTTAAAGGTCAAAGGAGGAAGTTAATTATTGAGATTTGAGACTGGAGACGTGAGATATGAGATGTGAACTGGAGATGTGGGATATGAGACATAACAAAACCTAAAAATGGTGCAAACACACCAAAAAGTAACTAATGGCCGATTTTCAGATTGGATAGAATGACCGCACATGCCCCTGCTCCTATTACCAGCATAATAACCGAAGCGATAACTAACTGAAGTCCAGGTTTAATGGGCTGATTTCTTACAGCTTTCATGATAATCTGCGCGATGCCAATTACAAACAACACCACCGCAATTACCCAATATATAATAAAAATTCCCATGCGCTTATTTTGATATTAACTGTTAAAAAGCAATACGGCACAAGCACCAAAACCGATTACAGCCATTATTACCGAAATAATAAGCAGTTTCAATCCGGGTTTCACCGGTTCGTTCCTGGAAGATTTAATGATAATCTGAATGATCCCCACTACAAAAAGTACAATCGCAGTAAGAATGTAAATCACAAATAGTCCGAATAAACCATCCATATTAATTCATATTTAATTTTTCCCTGATCAGATCTATTTTATTATCGCGGTAAAAAATATTCATAGTCTCGAAAGGCACCATTTTATATTTATCGCTTACAATGTGGACGCAAGATTTTTTCACAGCCCGCACATCAAAATCAAGCGGATCCATAAAATTCATGATAATGATCCGAAATAAATTATCGTAACTCAAACTATCTGATTTTACTCTTGGCAGGCAGCACATCAATTCGCCAAAAGTGTCTTCGGCACAATCGACCGAAACACCTGTGCTAAACAAGTTGAGCATATGTTCTTTCAATTTTTCATCATGTTCGAACACGATGGTATTTTTTGAATTATTGAGCAAATCTTCAGGGTTGATCAGGTGTGTCATCGGGATGACTTCATCGCCGATTTTTAAAGCATAAGCCATACATAATGCATCAGGATTGCAGGGTACGGGAATCAAATCCTGCGGGGTGAAGGTTGGATATTGCTCATAAATCTTTCTGCGCACCTCGGTTAAGGTAATCCTTCCCTGCTGATCATTATAATCATCGTTTCTTCCGGCAACCTGGGTCGGTTGGAAAGTAACCCCACGTACACATTTCTGTTTGAGCGCATAATCTAAAATATCGCCAATTTCATGATCGTTTAGTCCTTTTTGCAAAGTAACAACCAAGGTGGTCGATACATTAAACTGATTTAAATGATCAATGGCTTTTTTCCTTACCTCAGTAAGGTCTTCGCCTCTTAGCCTCGTCAATACATCTGCATTAAAACTATCAAACTGCAGGTAAATTTCGAAATCGGGCATATAAGTAGCCAGCTTCTCTACAAAATTAATATCCTTGGCAATCCTGATACCGTTGGTGTTCACCATTAAATGTTTTATAGGTTTGGTTTTGGCGAGATCTAAAATCTTAAAAAACTCAGGGTGCACGGTTGGTTCTCCGCCTGAGAGCTGAACCACATCAGGTTCGCCTTCGTTGGCCACTACCACATCCATCATCCGCTCTATTTCTGCCAAAGTTCGGTGCCTGCCATAATTTGGTGACGACATGGCATAACAGGTTGGACAGGCCAGGTTGCAACGATCAGTAACCTCTATTACCGTTAAACACGAATGCTGTTCATGATCGGTACACAAACCACAATCGTAAGGGCAACCGTAATGCACTTTGGTATTAAACTTAAGTGGCATTTCAGACTGTTTATTGTAATTCCTGATCTGTTTATAATATTCAACATCATCAGCAATCATCACTTTACTATCACCATGTTTCCTGCAATTTTTCAGCATAAACACCTTACCATCTTGAAAAACAATTTTCGCATCGCAAAGCTGTAAACATTCAGGACAAAGGCTTTTGGTATAATCGTAATATATGTAATCTCTGGTATTGGCCATCATGTTACAGGTTAGGTAAGATTCTTTTAGAAATTCTAAAAATGAATCTATAATAATAAATAAAAATAAACAATGCAGACCAATGAATGCTGCTTAAATTTAAAAATAACGAATGGTAAGGCTTTATAAACTCTATCAAAAACCTAAATAAGAAATAAAGCACCATAAATAATTTAAAACGGTCGCCGTTAATCAATTCTTTATGTTTCAAACCATTAAAAAGAAAAATCAAAAGTACCAGATAGATCATTTCATAGAGCATGATCGGATGTCTGGGTATACCGTCACCAAGATCCATCCCCATAAAAAAGCGGGTAGGAATACCATAGGTCGGTTCATCGATTCCCATTGAAAAGCAACCGATCCGTCCTATAATCAATGCAACTAAAATCGGGACTACATATACATCTCCCGAGGCGATATTTACTCCAATGATCTTTTTAATCAGCTCAACGCCAAATAAGCCGCCAAGCAAACCGCCAACAATGGTTTTACTTTGATAAAGAACCGAAAACGTAAGATGATTGACTACTTCTGGCGTTTCCAGCACGGCCACTACCCGCGAGCCAACCAAGGCACCAAGCATGGCCCCTAACATAATCCATAATCTGTTTTCGTCAGATATCGGATCTGCAATTCCTTTTTTATAACGGTAATATAACCTCACGCCGATGATAAAAGCGAGGGTTTCGAAAATGTAATGATAATGGTATTGATGACCAAAAAGCCCGAATTGAAAAGGAAATGGTGATACAGATTTTAACAGCATCTATTAAAAGAATAACCGGCAAAAAACGGGTAAATGATCTGAATAATACCTTTTATCCTTACTATCTGTTAACACGGCAAACTTTTGCACTTTAAAACCTTTGTTTACGAAAACATAATCGATCCTGTCTTTCAGGTCGCTATCGAAATGAAAACCATTAAAGGTACCAGTTGGCCCATATGGAGGCTCTACAGAAACGTCTTTTGCATCAATGAGAAAAGATTTTATGGTTGCAATGGCTTCTGTTTCTGGCGTCACGTTTAAATCACCCGTAAAAATAACCGGTAAATTTGGTGCAATCTGCTGTATCTTTTGTTTCAACAATTTAGCTGATTCAATTCTCGCTTTCACCCCAATATGATCGTAATGGGTATTGAAAACGATAAATTCCTTTTTATTCAGCTTATCGTAAAGTTTCACCCAGCTACACACGCGGTTGAGTGCAGCATCCCACCCTTTTGAAGGCACATCAGGCGTTTCCGATAACCAGAATGTACCACCATCTTTTTTACTGAAACGGTCTTTATTAAAATAAACTGCCGAAAATTCTCCTTTTCTTTTGCCGTCATCGCGCCCAACACCCACTACATCAAAATTGGAATTTTCCAGCAGGGCATCAAATTGTTCAGGCAGGGCTTCCTGTACGCAAAGGATATCGGCATCGTGAAACTTAACCAGTGCTTTGACATTGTCTTTTCGGTTTGGCCAGGCATTGATTCCATCTGATGCAACATTTAAGCGGATATTATAGGTAATGAGATTAATTGGAACGCCTTTTTTCTGAGCAAAAGCCGCAATGGTTAATAAAAGAAAAATAGGGATGATTTTTAAAGCATTCATAAAATGTAATTTCACTGTTTAATTAATAAGGTGAATTGTACCACCTATTTCTGAGCCGCTATTATACTATTTTAACTTTAATTGCAGCTTAACATCCAAATATCTTTTAAATTAAATCTTCGTCTCTGTAACTATAATAGCGGTTATTGGCAAAAATCAGGTGATCGACCACATACAAACTCAACAAATTACCTGAAGCGACCATATCTCTGGTCAATTTATCATCACTCTCGCTGGGCTTTAAATTTCCGGAGGGGTGATTATGTGCCAACACAATATTAGCCGCATTGTTTTCTAAAGCCGTTTTAAAAATAATTTTCGGATCGGCTACCGTACCAGCCTGTCCGCCTTTGCTGATCAAGAATTTACCGATCACGCGGTTGGACCTATTTAACAGTAATATCCAGAATTCTTCATGATTGAGATTGGCAAAGGTTTGATGCAAATATTTATATACATCGTTAGAGGTCGTTACATGCGTAATCACTTCCTCTGTGGTTTCTTTCCTTCGCAAGCCAAGCTCTAAAGCAGCAATAATCGTTAATGCTTTGGCTTCTCCGATTCCTTTAAACCTCGAAAGTTCCAGAATGGAAGCCTTACCCAACTTGGTTAAATTGTTATCGTAAAAAGATAAAATTCTTTTACTTAAATCAACAGCGGTTTCGTTTTTATTACCGGAGCCAATTAAAATGGCGATGAGTTCAGCATCTGTTAAATGTCTTCTGCCATGCAACAAAAGTTTTTCACGGGGCCGATCTTCTTCAGCCCATAACTTTATACCTAGCTTCTGTTCGTAGTTTTCCATTTTTGAAGATAAAAAAAGGCATCCTAACTTATCGTTGGGATGCCTTCCTAATATCGTAAAAAAATGGCTTATTTTAAACCGTTAACGAATTTCGTTAATTTTGATTTGTTATTTGCCGCTTTATTTTTGTGAATGATGTTCTTTTTAGCTAAACGATCTAACATAGAGATTACTTTAGGCAATAAATCCGATGCAGATTTTTTATCTTCTGCAGCACGTAATCTTTTAATGAAAGTACGCGTAGTTTTTGCCTGATATCTGTTACGTAAACGTTTTGTTGCGTTTGCTCTAATTCTTTTTAATGAAGATTTATGATTTGCCATTTCTATTTAGCCTTTTATTTTTCTTATTCGTTTCCTATAATTCGGGTTGCAAATATAGGATTAATGTTTTTAAATCACAAAACACTTTTAACTTTTTTTTCATTAAAACCAAACCCTGTTTTCGAACAGCAAAAATAAGTTAAAATTATTCATTAATAATACTTTAACCTGATTGAATAAAAATTCTTTTACATAGAGAAAACAGTCTTAAAAATACTATTTTTGGGCAAAACGATTTTGAGTGAAAAAGAGAATAGCCATCTTTGCATCAGGTTCCGGCTCTAATGCCCAAAAGCTGATGGAGCATTTTAAGCGGAGCAATGAAATAGAAATATCTTTGGTATTAACCAACAATGCCGATGCATATGTATTGCAAAGAGCTGATAATTTCGAAATCCCCACCCATATCTTCGATCGAAATGAGTTCTACCAAACCGATGAGGTAGTAGACCTGCTGAAAAATCTTGAAATTGATTTTATCGTGCTGGCAGGTTTCCTTTGGCTGATTCCTAAAAACCTGATCCATGCTTATCCAGGCAGAATTGTGAATATCCACCCTGCAATCCTTCCTAAATTTGGCGGAAAGGGCATGTACGGCGACCATGTTCACCAGGCGGTAATGGCTGCTGGCGAAACTGAAGGCGGGATAACCATTCATTATGTTAACGAAAATTACGATGAAGGCGAATACATTCACCAGGCCCGCTACCGGATAGACAAAAACGACAGTCTGGAAATGATAAAATTTAAGGGACAGCAACTGGAGCACCTGCATTATCCGCGCGTGGTGGAAAGCATTGTCAAAAAAATCAGCAAATAGTTAAGTTGTTAAAGCATTAACACAGTACTGGTAAAAGATCCGAATTAACACAGTTTTTAAATGTGATACATCATTAATTGGTCGCAAGATGTTTCCTACATCCGGGCAGCTACCCTGTCTTATTGATCATCCGCTTTTTTACCGAATTATACTCAAATTTATAATTTATAAGTGCCAGCAACAGGCAACAATTGCTTTTTTGTTTGTCGTCTTAAAAGACGATTAGTGACCAATCGCATTTAAAACTAAGCAAGTCTTTCTTTCCGGCAAATCCTAATGCATCTTCTATAAAAGAGTAGATAAGCATGAACGATGCAATCTGCTATTTAAACAATCAAAAAATCTCGCTGAGAACTGAAAAATTTTAAAGCGGGGTTTCGATAATGGATTCAGTTACCCCGATCAACTAATCCAATTAAAAATCGGAAACACAACCTCTTTAATGTTTAGCGCTTTTATTTAAAACATTAACGAATGTAAGTTCAACTCTACCATATATCAATTCCCTCTTGTATCGGTGTTCCTTTTTAGGGAAGTTTAAATGTGGTTAAGCAATAACGCGTGCTTGCTTCCAAATCACAAAATGAAATAGGCTATGTATATATTTTTTTGTAGACGTACAAATCATAGTAATAAAGCCTATATACAAAAGCCCAAACGCCAGGGTGAGATGGCGGGTTTACCTAATCAATAAAACTGTATAAAATGAAAAACTTAAAAGGAATGCAGAAGAGCCTTTCTTCTTTGGAAAACAAAAGACTCCAAGATTTAAGCACAGTACAAGGTGGTTTGTATCTTATCAGATCAAACGTTGCCTGTCCGGGCCAATACCCAAGTGAAACTGTGGAATATGACGCTTACGAAAGCAATGGCGGCAAGTATATCGGAAGAACATGTCAATCTGCTGTTTCAGCCCCAAGTTCTGACATAGGAAACTGGAACGGCGCTAACTAAGCAAATTTAAGTTGAGCCTTCACTCGTGTCATTTATAAACGACTGGGGTTTAAAAGGAAAATATACAAAATCTGCAGAACAGGATTTTGGATTCTGCTCACAATAAAAACTAGTAAAATGAAAAACTTAAAAGGAATGAAGAAAGACTTTTCTTCACTTGAAAACAAAAAACTTACTGATTTATCTTCAACCAACGGCGGAAGAGCAATGGGAGGCTACACCTCTATTCAATCCAATGTATTTGTGGGTGAAGGATGTATAGAGTATGATCACTATGAGGGACCGAATGGTACAGGTGGATATATTTACAGGGAAATCCGTCGTCTTGCACCTGGTGAACCTGTTCACAACTACTAAAATTGTTTAAATGTAATTTCTGCCATCACTTCTGCAGAAGTTACATCTAATCAAACCCTATGAAAAGATATGGGCTGCCTTCTTAACGGGGCGCCCTATCAAAATCATTCACTGGCCAATTAAATAAAGATGATTTTAATTATATCCAAGAAACAGGAGACCACCACCAATGAAGTGATCAAATGGCTTTTGGCAATGGGTAAAAAATTTATCCGGGTACAGGAAGACGAAATTTTTGAGATCAAAACCAAAGAGAAAAGGATTTATATAGAAAGCGATAGGAACTGTTTTTACCTCGATGAAATCAGTAGTGTATGGTACAGAAGAGGGGGGTTAAAATTTAAAAATTTCCACTACGACAATCATTCGGTAAACATTCACATGCAGGAGCACCAACATTGGCTGCATGACTATGTAATCAAAACACTTGAATCCAAAAAGCACATTAATAAGCAAAGCAATAGCGCTGTAAACAAGCTGTATGTATTAGAGCAGGCAAAAAAAACAGGGCTGGATGTTCCCGAATATTACCTTGCGGAGAATACGTGTGATGTGGTTTTGGATAAAACAATAATAAAGCCATTGACCGGAAATATAACGATTGACGCTTACCAGAATTATGGGGAAAGCATTATGTATACGCATGTTATCGATCACCAGGAAGAAGATAGCTTTTTTATTACCTTTTTTCAGGAAAAAATTGAAAAGGATTTCGAAATCAGAAGCTTTTACCTGAACGGAAGATTTTTTTCCACGGCAATAATTTCTCAAAATGATGAGCGAACCAAAACCGATTTCAGAAAGTACAATCTTGAAAAACCCAACCGAAACGTGAGATACAATCTTCCTATAGAAATTGAAGGGAAAACCCGTCAATTAATGGAGTTACTGGATATAAACTGTGGCTCAATAGATTTCATAAAAAGTGAAGAGAAATTTTATTTTTTGGAGGTTAACACCGTTGGTCAATTTTTAGGAGTCAGCTCCATGTGTAATTATGGCGCAGAGAAAGCTATAGCCGAATATTTATGAGATATAAAATAGAAGATAAAAATAAGCTTCCACTAACATTCAAATTTGTAGATGAATATAGGGGTAAAAAAAATAGTCAAAAAGGTAATGATGTGCTTTATGCTCCGTGCAAGCGGTATCAAACCAATTTCCTTATGCTGGTAAAACCATATAAGCCCATTAGCAGGTTATTATGAGGTACTTCAACTTATTTAGCGATATCCTGATCACAAAAGGCGTTAACAGAATCTTAATTTCTGATTTACAACGTAACTATTCTGAGTTGCAGTCTTTAGAATTGAATAATATAATTGAAGAGTTAAAATCGAATTCCATTGAAGAAGTATTTGCCCTTTATGATCAGGAATCAAAAGAAATGCTACAGGAATACCTAGACTTTTTAGTAGAAAAAGAGTACGGTTTTATTACTGAAAACAGTTGGGACGAAAACTTTCCACCATTACAAACGGGCTTTAGCGACAGCAGCACCATCTCTAATATATTTATCGAAACTGCTGATTTAATGTTTTCGCCACAGTTGGTGCAATCTATTGAAAATTTAGGAATAAGACATTTGGTAATCTATTGTGAAAGCAAACTTTCATTGATGGATTTTTTGACACTAGAAGACACATTTAACGACTCGTGCTTAGAAAGCATAGAAATTTTTTCGTTGTACCATGAGGACGTAACTGATGATTTCGTAAAAAAACTGGATGAAAAATGTTTAAGAATCTACAGCCTGATATTCCATAAGTGTGATAATGCTGCTTTCGAAGTTACAGATACTTTTAAATTCAACCTGGTTTTTACCGATCAATATTTAAAAATAAATTCTTGCGGAAAAGTAGATCTAAAATACTTTGAAACAAACATGCTGAAGGTTTTAGAAGCCCTTAACCATAATTCTTGCCTTCATAAAAAAATAGGTATTGATATAAATGGCAATATTAAAAACTGTCCTGCAATGTGCAATAGCTTCGGAAACATCAACACGACCACTTTAGAAGAAGCAATCCTCCATGAAGATTTTAAAAAATACTGGAACCTAACCAAGTCCGGAATTCAGATTTGCAAAGACTGCGAGTTTCGAAACATCTGTACAGATTGCAGAGCTTTTACAGAGCAAACCCATAAAAATAATGATGGCTTAGACATTTCAAAACCCTTAAAATGTGGTTACAACCCCTATACCAGCCAGTGGGAAGAATGGAGCTTAAATCCGCTTAAGCAAAAAGCAATACAAAGTTACAGCATGCAGCAATTAAACTACGATGCCTAAAAAATTCCCTTTTTATAAACAACCCGATGCAAAAGACTGTGGCCCTACTTGTTTACGTATTATAGCTAAAAACTATAATAAAAGTATTCCGCTTCAGCATCTGAGAACACTTACCGAAACAACCAGAGAAGGTAGCGGCCTTCAGGGGCTTAGCAATGCAGCCGAAAATTTAGGTTTTAGAACTTTAGGGGTTAAAATAGATTTTAAAACCCTGGTTGCAGATGCGCCTCTACCATGCATTGTACACTGGAACAAAAATCATTATGTGGTGGTTTATAAAATTGACAAAGCCGAAAAAGTTTATATTTCAGACCCTAGCTATGGCTTAATTACTTATAAAAGAGAGGAATTTATTAAACATTGGATTGGTGAAAATGCAAACGACGAGACCGAGGAAGGCATTGCACTTGTTCTGGAAACAAGCCCCTCATTCTATCAGGATGACTTTGAAGATGAAGAAAAGAAGACAAGTTTCGCTTTTCTATCCAGATATCTGTTAAAGTATAAATCGCTCGTTATACAGCTTGCCTTTGGCTTACTTGCCGGAAGTTTGCTATCGCTGATTTTTCCTTTTCTTACCCAAAGTGTGGTAGATGTGGGAATACAAAATCAGGATATCAATTTTATTTACCTGGTTTTGCTGGCACAGGTAATGCTCTTTATAGGTAAAATGGGCATTGATATTATCCGTAGCTGGATCTTACTGCATCTTTCTACCAGAATAAATATCTCTATCGTTTCCGATTTCTTCATCAAGTTAATGAAACTTCCCATCAGTTTCTTTGATACCAGAATGACGGGAGACATTATGCAGCGCATCAACGATCACCATAGGATAGAACAATTGCTGACAAGCTCTTCGCTAAGCACACTGTTTTCTATGGTTAACCTGATCATTTTCAGCATTGTATTGTTAATGTATGATTATCGCCTCTTTGCAGTTTATTTAATCGGCGCTATCCTATATGTGGCATGGATTACCTTTTTTCTCAAAAAAAGAAAAGAACTGGACTACAAAATGTTCTCACAGGTTTCGCAAGAGCAGAGCACAGTAATTGAGCTTATTAACGGCATGCAGGAAATAAAAATGCATAATGCGGAGAAGCAAAAAAGATGGGGATGGGAATTTTTACAGGTAAAGTTGTTTAAAATTAGAATAAAGGCCCTTTCCTTAGAGCAGTGGCAATCTGTTGGTGGTGGTTTTATCAACCAGATTAAAGATATTTTAGTGAGTTTTCTTTCGGCAAAACTCGTACTGGATGGAAATCTCACACTAGGTATGATGCTTTCTGTGCAATACATTATCGGTCAATTAAATAGCCCCTTGTTACAATTGATCGATTTTATCAAACAGACTCAGGATGCCAAAATATCTTTGGAAAGACTTGGTGAAATTCATGATAAAAAAGACGAAGAAAGTACTGATGAGCAATATATTACAGAAATCCCACAAAAAGACATTACACTAAATAAGGTATCCTTTAGATATGTTGGCTCAGATACATTCATTTTCCAGGATTTGAACCTGGTTATCCCCTATCAAAAAACCACTGCAATTGTGGGCACCAGCGGCAGCGGCAAAACCACGCTATTAAAACTGCTTACCAAATTTTACGATCCGGAGAAAGGTGATGTTCAGATTGGCGGAGCAGACCTCAAAAGTATATCGCCCAGCCATTGGCGAAAGCACTGCGGCGTAGTGATGCAGGAAAGTTATGTGTTCAATGATACCATTGCCAATAATATAGCCATTGGCGAAGATATGATCGATAAGCAAAACCTGAGAAAAGCGGTCGAGATAGCCAATATCAAGGAGTTTATTGAAGATTTACCCTTAAGCTACAACACTAAAATAGGCAACGAAGGTATTGGCATGAGCGGTGGCCAAAAACAAAGATTATTTATTGCCCGGGCAGTTTACAAAAGCCCCGATTATATCTTTTTTGATGAAGCGACGAGTGCATTGGATGCCAACAACGAAAAAATCATTATCGAAAATTTAGCGCAGTTCTTTAAGGGAAAAACTGCGGTAGTTATTGCACACCGGCTATCAACGGTTAAACATGCCGATAAGATTATTGTGCTGGATAAAGGGATAGTGGTAGAGGAAGGCAACCACCATCAACTGGTGGCAAAAAAAGGTGAATATTACCGATTAATCAAAAATCAGCTCGAACTTGGAAACTAAAAAAGATAAACTAGATGAGATACAGCTCCGTTCTGAAGCTGTTCAGGATGTATTATCAGCCCCTCCACATTGGATGTTCCGCTGGGGCAATGCGGTCATACTGGGTATTCTTTTCATGATTTTGCTGATGAGTTACTTCATCAAATACCCGGAATTTGTACCTGCTACCATTGTAATAACCTCACAAAACCCGCCAGAAAAGCTTGAAGCGAGAATAGATTCTAAACTGGAAAAAATTTTGATCAAAGATCACGAACGGGTTCATAAAAACCAGGTTTTAATGGTGCTGCAATCGACTGCAAACTATGAAGACATTTTGCAACTCAGCAAAATAATCGACTCAACACCTCCGGCCCAGATGGCGTCTTTTCCGGTAAATAAGGTATCAACATTTAAATTGGGCGAGCTCCAGAGCGATTATAACAGTTTCGAAAAGGCATTCCAGGACGAAAAGTTATTTGCATCACTTAAACCCTACGAACCAGAAAACAAAGCGACCGAGCAAAATATTACAGCCAACAGAAGCAGGGAACTTGCGCTAAAAAATCAAAAAAAACTGGAGCTGGCCAAATTTGAACTGATTAAGAAAAATTATCAGCGAACGTTGCAGCTTGTTAATCAAAAAGTAATCTCTACCGCCGAATTCGAAAATGAAAAAATTAAATTTATACAGGCCGAACAAAGCATACAAAACATAGAAATTTCCCTATCACAAACACAAGAAGCCATTGCAAACCTTAATAAAACCAGAAGTGGAATAAACATCAATCATGAGAAAGACAAGAGTAATTTTGCTTTACAAACCTTACAGTTATTTGAACAATTAAAAAAATCGTTGAGGCAATGGCAGCAAAATTATTTAATCACTTCATCAACAGATGGTATCGCAAGTTTCCAGCAGTTCTGGGGCGAAAATCAGTTTTTAAAACGGGGCGATGCCATATTAACCATTCTTCCGGATAATAAAAAGGCGCTCATTGGAAGGCTACTTGTTCCAGCCACCAACTCAGGTAAAATAGCACGGGGCGAAAAAGTGCTGATCAAACTGGACAATTACCGTTTTCAGGAATATGGGATTTTAGAAGGCAGCGTGCAGAACATTTCTTTCACCCCAGATGAAAAAGGAAACTACTATGTAGACGTGAACTTACCAAAAGGTTTAACCACCTCGTATAATAAAACCCTTACTTTTGACAAAGAATTAAAGGGCAATGCAGAAATTGTAACCCAGGATTTAAGGTTAATAGAACGGTTTTTATACCAAATCAGAAAGTTACTGGGATACCAAAGTTAGCGTAGAAATTTTGATCAGATAAAAAGATGATAATATAACCGCAACCAAACTTCTGCAGATTGGCAATTAACTGTTCTTCTAACATTTGCTCGCTTTGTTTAGCAATTTAATTCCAAAGTGCTTCGTTTTTCCAATCTGCCTTAAAGCCTAATGCATTTGGATCTACCGATGGGTATTTGATTAATAATTCTTTCATTTTTAGCGCAAATGAATTTTCTGGCGCTATGATATTAAGCATGTACCTGATAATACATAAATGAAGGTACAACTTTTGTGTATCTGTTGGAACATCAATCAGCCAACGAAAAGGAGGCTTAGACAATATTTTAGGAGTTCCAGGAAGATTTTTATTCCATAATCTACTGTGATGTGCACAGTAATTTCTTATTTGTGCAATAGATTGTAACCAACTGGGAAGGTAAGTATGGTTTACGGCTCCTAATTCTTCGGCAATAACATCTTTTGATTCGACAGTATTTTTAAGATTGCCATACAGTTTAGAAAGTTAACCGAAACTGGTCATTTCTAAAGATTTCCAGGCTGGAGGAAACCTTAAATCTTCTTTATATTTCTTTTTATGTTCTTTGATGAAAATGTCTTTCGATCGGTCTATTTCCTCTTTCAAACTGGCAAGTGTTTCTACAAGAGCGCCGCTATCTTTAAATATATCTATGTTTTGGAACCACCAGGGATCAAATTCATGAGACAAGTGGTAAATTAACTTTGTACGTAAACTAATCTCAATCTTTTCGATCGCGTCAAAAATTAAAATCCGTAGTTCCCTATCAAAATTATAAAGGTGAATAACATCTTCAAATTTACTATTTGGTTTAAATATATGCTGTTCTTTATCCAATTGCATGGGCCACCAATAGCCTGCTAAACGATAATAACTTACATGCGACAGGTAATGGGTAGCTAGAGCATGGTCTGCGATGACCAATCCCCTTTCTTTAAGTTGTGCAATGTGCTCCTCAATGGTAAATGTTTTTTTATTATAAATCATGGAGAGATAGTTTTACAACAAAAATAGAAACCCGTTAAAAAACGCTTTTAAAACCGAACCAGGGAGTTCATTTTGAAAGAATGAAAACGCCATAAAAAGCAAAAGACCCGCCCTGGGACGCTGTTCTGACGGGTAGCGTGGCGAGTACTATTAGCACAAATATAGTATCTTTTTTTGGCATGATAAAAATATACTGAAATATTTTTGTAAAGGTAAATACTGTTCAATATAGATTAGCTTGAAAACCACTGCCATACTTTTTATATACTTTCGCCTCAAACCCAATGACCTATCGATTAGTTTATCATTTGGCAGAAATGAGCATTAATCAATCGAATGGAACATTTCGACTAAAAATAAGGCTATGGAAAACCTTAATTTTAGAATAATAAAACCCTACAATCTATTTATTAATTTTTCTTAGTAAAAAGTCTATACAGCCCCGCTATTCCCAATTATTAAAATAGATCTAACTCAAAGGTTTACCGTAATCCTTTAAACATTTGATCTATCAGTTTCTTTCTCTGTGTTTTGAAGTAGCTAGTATCAACTCGACCTTAAACAAAACCGAAACAGCCGTGGCAAACCTTATTGTTTTTTTGCCTATCCAACATAATAAAAAAACCATCCGATTTTACTACCTTTGCGGCTCAAAATTTTCAGTAGAATGAGTCAATCCATTAAAATCAAAAACGCTTTAATCTCAGTATATTATAAAGATGGTTTAGAGCCATTGGTAAAATTGTTGGCCGCACAAGGGGTACAATTATTTTCTACGGGCGGAACAGAACAATTCATCAAAGATTTAAACCTTCCTGTTACGGCGGTTGAAGATTTAACCGGTTATCCATCTATTTTAGGCGGACGTGTTAAAACCTTACACCCAAAAGTATTTGGCGGAATCTTAAACCGTAGGGCGTTAACTGGCGACCAGGAGCAGATTGCTGAATATGAAATTCCTGAAATTGACCTGGTTATTGTTGACTTATATCCATTTGAAGAAACTGTAAAAGCAGGTGGAACACCTGAAGAAATTATCGAGAAAATAGACATAGGTGGTATTTCACTGATCCGTGCCGCAGCAAAAAATTTCAATGATGTGGTGATTATCGCATCAAAAAATGACTATCCTACTTTAGAAGCTCAATTGGCAGAACAGAATGGCGAAACCACTTTAGCACAGCGTAAGGCATATGCTAAAAAAGCATTCCATACTTCTTCTCATTACGATACTGCCATTTTCAATTATTTTAATACCGAAGAGCCACTTGATGTTTTTAAACAGAGTGTTACGGAAGCCAAAACTTTACGTTATGGCGAAAACCCCCATCAAGGTGGTGTATTTTATGGCGATTTAGATGCCATGTTTACCAAACTTAACGGCAAAGAACTTTCTTATAATAATTTGGTTGATGTAGATGCAGCTGTTGCTTTAATCGACGAATTTGATGACCCAACTTTTGCCATTTTGAAACACACCAATGCCTGTGGTATTGCCTCACGTCCAACGGTTAAACAAGCATGGATTGACGCTTTAGCCTGTGATCCGGTTTCGGCTTTCGGTGGGGTACTGATTACCAACGTTGAAGTTGACCTTGAAACCGCAGAAGAAATCAATAACCTGTTTTTTGAGGTATTGATTGCGCCTTCTTATCAGGCAGAAGCAGTAGAGCTGTTCAGCAAAAAGAAAAACCGTGTTATTTTACAGCGCAATGAGGTTGAATTGAGCAAAAAACAATTTAAAACCTTATTAAACGGTGTGATTGAGCAGGATAAAGATTTAATTATCGAAGGTCCGGAGCAAATGACAACGGTTACCGATAAGGCGCCAACCGAACAGGAACTGAAAGACTTATTCTTTGCCAACAAAATTGTAAAACACACCAAATCGAATACCATTGTTTTGGTTAAGGATGATGTGTTAATTGCAAGTGGTGTGGGCCAGACTTCGCGTGTTGATGCCTTAAGACAGGCGATTGAAAAAGCGGCTTCTTTCGGTTTCAGCGTTAAAGGTGCTGCAATGGCTTCTGATGCTTTCTTCCCTTTCCCAGACTGTGTGGAGATTGCTGCCGATGCCGGAATTACAGCTGTTCTGCAACCAGGTGGATCAATCAAAGATGCAGATTCTGTTGCAAAAGCAAACGAAAAAGGTATCGCAATGGTAACCACTGGGGTAAGACACTTTAAACACTAAGAAAGGTAGAAGGTTAAGGCTTTGAAGGCGAAAGGTTATATATCCATACCTTACCTTCACAAGAATCCGAAACTAAAAATGATGAGCTTTATTTTCCCAATATTTTAATTGCCTTAAAAACAATTTAATAACAGGAGAAAATAAAACTTAAAACAATAAAAATCCTATTTTTACATTAGGAATAGTATAGATTTGATCAAATAAAGAAAACATACCTTATACATGGGATTATTTAACTGGTTTACGCAAGAAGTTGCCATTGATTTAGGCACCGCGAATACCCTGATTATACATAACGACAAAGTAGTGGTAGATGAGCCATCTATTGTTGCTTTCGATCGTACTACAAATAAAGTTATTGCAATTGGCCGCCAGGCTATGCAAATGGAGGGAAAAACCCACGATAATATTAAAACTGTCCGTCCATTAAAAGATGGCGTAATTGCCGATTTTAATGCTGCTGAAGCGATGATTAAGGGAATGATCCGGATGCTTAACGGCGGTAAAGGCTGGATGTTTCCTTCTTTGCGTATGGTAATCTGTATTCCATCTGGTATTACTGAAGTAGAAAAACGTGCCGTGCGCGATTCTGCCGAAATTGCCGGTGCAAAAGAAGTTTATTTGATCCACGAACCAATGGCCGCTGCCGTAGGTATCGGGATTGATGTGGAAGAGCCAATGGGTAACATGATTATTGACATAGGTGGCGGTACTACCGAAATTGCAGTTATTGCTTTATCAGGTATTGTTTGCGATCAGTCTATCCGCGTTGCGGGAGATAACTTCGATTCGGATATCGTAAATTATATCCGCCGTCAGCACAATATCATGATTGGAGACCGTACCGCTGAAAAAATTAAAATTGAAGTTGGTGCAGCTTTACCTGAATTACAGGATGCCCCTGCTGATTTCGCCGTTCAGGGCCGCGATTTAATGACGGGTGTACCAAAGCAGATTACTGTTTCTTACACTGAAATTGCACACTGTTTAGATAAATCAATCTCTAAAATTGAAGAAGCGATTTTAAAAGCTTTAGAAATTACCCCTCCTGAGCTT
Organism: Pedobacter suwonensis; assembly: GCF_007833675.1. NCBI lineage: Bacteria > Pseudomonadati > Bacteroidota > Sphingobacteriia > Sphingobacteriales > Sphingobacteriaceae > Pedobacter > Pedobacter suwonensis. The sequence goes on from NZ_CP031708.1 coordinate 1,611,629, forward strand.
TCAGCAGATATTTACCAAACAGGTATTTATTTAACCGGTGGTGGTGCATTGCTTAGAGGTTTGGATAAGCGTGTTGCTGCCAAAACAAAATTACCTGTTCACGTTGCAGAAGATCCACTTCGGGCAGTAGTGCGCGGCACCGGCATTGCCCTTAAAAACATTGGCGGATATAAATTTTTAATGCAATAACATTCAGTTTGGAGTTTGGGGTTGTGAGCTTGGAGTTTCCACTCATACACCAAACGATTAACTCCCAACTCCGAACTTTTAACTCCAAACTCAAATGCGTAACCTTTGGATTTTCATCAGCAGATACAACGCATTTTTCTTGTTTATCATTTTTTTCTTCGTTGGCATCTATCTCACGGTTAAAAACAATGCTTATCAGCGGAGCGTAACCCTAAACTCTAGCAATGAGATCGTGGGTACGGCGTATGAAAGGTTAAATGTTTTTAAACGGTATTTAAACCTGGGAATGGTTAACGATAGTCTGGCCGCAGAAAACGCTAAACTTAAAAGTCAGTTACTGGGATTAACTACCGTAGATACAGCCAAAGATGTTAAAGTGGTGGATACGGTAACCAATCAACAATATACTTATCTGGCAGCCAAAGTGGTAAAAAACTCGGTTACTTTGCGCAATAACATCATGACGATTAACAAAGGCACGGATGATGGAATTAAAAGTGGTATGGCCGTTATTGCACCTCAACGTGGAGTAGTTGGTTTTATCCGTGATGTTTCCGCACATTTGGCTACCATTCAGTCTTTACTGCATAAAGATACCAAGATCAGTGTCACCCTGAAAAAGAACCATGCACTCGGCTCATTGGTTTGGGGCGACGGGAATTTCGATATTAAAAAGGCATTTGTAAAAGAGGTACCCAACCATATTAAAATGTACGTTGGCGATACTGTTGTTACTTCCGGTTATGGCTCTTTTCCTGCAGGGGTCCTGGTTGGAAAAATCAGCAAGGCGAATGTGGCCACAAATGATAATTTTTTATCGGCAGAATTAAATTTGTTTACTGACTTTAGCACGTTGCAATATGTATATGTAGTTAAAGATAAAAGAGCTGATGAGCAAAAAGCTTTAGAAAGCATGGCTAAACCGAATGAATAGTAGAATCATAATTGTAAATGTGATCAGGTGGTTTTTACTGCTTTTTGTGCAGATTTTTCTGCTCAAGAATATGGGTTTTTACGATCTCTCCACTCCTTTCATCTACGTACTGTTTTTACTTCTGCTTCCATTTGGCATCCCTAATATTTTATTGTACGTACTGGCCTTTGCAACCGGATTGGCACTTGATGCCTTTTACGACACCATGGGCGTACATGCCACAGCTTGCGTAGTTTTGGCGTTTGTAAGGATTTCTTTTATTTCCATCAGTTTAAACCGCGATGCTATTGACGACCCGGAGCCATCCTTAAGTTATATGGGTTTCCAGTGGTTTTCTCTTTATGCTTTTCTTTGCGTTGCAGCACACCACCTGGTGTTGTTTTTTCTGGAAACATTTAGGCTCACCGAAATTGGTTATACCTTAATGAGATGCGGCTTAAGTTGTATCTTTACACTGCTTATTATTTTTCTGGTAGAGTTTATATTCTATAAAAGAACACCACGCTAAATGGATCAGTTATTTAATCGAAAATATATCGTTCAGGGATTATTTATTGTAGTCGCCCTGATTTTATTGGGAAAGCTATTCTATATCCAGATTATTAGCGATAAAGCCTTTAGCTCTGCCGAGAGTAACGTACTCCGTAAAATTTACAAATACCCTGCCCGCGGTGCGATCCTCGATCGGAACATGAAAGTAATTGTGCAGAATGAACCTGTTTACGATTTAATGGTGATCCCAAACGAGGTTAAACCTTTTGATACCCTCGGACTGGCCAACGCTTTAGAAATTACCATAGAGGATGTTCGTAAAAAGTTAAAAAAAGCAAAAGCGCAATCCCCTTACCAGTCTACATTTTTTGAAAGGCAGATTTCGGTACAGAGTTATGCCCGTTTACAGGAAATCATGTACCGTTTTCCGGGTTTCAGAACGCAGGATCGAACCATCAGGCATTATCCTGATAGCATTGCCGGACAGCTTTTTGGCTATGTTAAAGAAGTGAGTCCGGATGATATTGAAAAATCAGAAGGTTATTATAAACCGGGCGATTTTATTGGAAAAAGTGGACTGGAACGCTCATATGAAGATTTTTTGAGAGGTGAGAAAGGCGTAATCAATACACTGTACGATGCTAAAAATGTTGCTCAAGGGAGTTATGCCAATGGTAAATATGATATAAATGCTGTTTCAGGTGACCGATTAATTTCTTCATTAGACATCAGGATCCAACGCCTTGGCGAAGAATTAATGAAAAATAAGGTAGGGGCTATTGTGGCCATTGAGCCTTCAACAGGAGAAATTCTGGCATTTGTGAGCAGCCCGGGTTATGACCCTAACCAGTTAGTGGGTAAAGATTGGGGAAAAAACTACATGAGCCTGATTGCAAACCCCTACCGCCCGCAGATTGTAAGGCCTATTGCCGGACAGTATTCTCCTGGCTCATCATTTAAACCGGTTGACGCACTGGTTGCCCTGCAAGATGGCGCAATTGATCCAAATACGACTTTTTTCTGCCCGGGTTATTACATGGCCGGAAACCATAAAGTAAAATGCGAACACGTTGATGGTACCATTAACATGCAACGTGGTATTGCCCGCTCCTGCAACACCTATTTCTGCCATGTTTTTCAGAACATCATTACTAAAAACGGCATGAAAAACCAGCGTCAAACCTACGCGAAATGGCATGAGCAGATTTCTAAATGGGGTTTTGGCCAGAAATTAGGTATCGATATGCCTTTTGAAAAAAAGGGTATATTCTATCAGGCCGATCATTACGATAAGATTTATGGCAAACGCTGGGATATACCACTGTAATTTCGCAGGCCATTGGTCAGGGTGAGATTACCTCTACCCCATTACAAATGGCCAATGTAATGGCCGCTATCGCCAACCGTGGTTATTATCTAAAACCGCATTTGATTAAAGGCATAGGTGATAAAAATGTAGTAAAAAAAGAGTATGTGGTTAAAAATTATGTGGGTGTAGATGAAAAATACTTCCCTATCGTAATTGATGGCATGCGGGATGCGGTGAACAGTCCTTGGGGAACAGCAAAAGAATCGCAGATTCCCAACATTCTGATGTGCGGTAAAACCGGAACCGTGCAAAACCCACATGGTAAAAATCATTCTGTTTTTATTGGTTTCGCGCCTATGAACAATCCTAAAATTGCCATAGCCGTAATTGTAGAAAATGGCGGCTATGGAGGCTCTTATGCGGCACCGATATCAAGTTTCATTGTTGAAAAATATCTAACCGATAGCATTAAGCCACGTGCCAATGGCTATACGGTAAAAGCATTCGCAGAAACCAATCTTTTACCTGCTTTAATTGATAAGACAAAAAAGTTTAAACCGACCAGATTGGATAGTTTAAAACTGAAAAGGGCCGATTCACTAAAAAAAGTTAAAGACAGCCTCAAAGTAGAACCGGCCTTACTTAAACAAACCGTTGCTAATAAGCTAAAGGTTAATCAACCCGATATAAACCATAAACCTGTAACCCCTAAATAAGATGCAACAACAGGGAAACCGTTTCTTTTTTAATGTAGATTGGATTACTGTTTTAATCTATATTGCCTTGTGTGCAGTTGGTTTTATCAATGTTTATGCTTCTATCTACAATCCAGATAAAGCAACGGGCTTCGATTTTGGAAGCAGTTATGGAAAACAGTTAATTTTTGTTATTACCAGCTTAATATTAGGTCTATCAATCTTATTGTTTGACGGCAGGTTGTTTAATGTATTTGCACCATTCATTTACGGAACCACTTTATTTTTACTCGTTGTGGTACTTTTTGTAGGGCGAAATGTAGGTGGAAACCAGGCCTGGATCCCAATAGGCTCTTTCAGGCTGCAGCCTTCAGAATTCGCCAAGTTTGGTACAGCCTTACTTTTAGCCAGGTATGTGAGCACATTTAATCCAAAATTCAGGGATATAAAATCAATCGTTATCGCCGGTTTAATTGTATTGGCTCCGCTTTTACTGATTATGCTACAGCCCGATACAGGGTCTGCTCTGGTTTTCCTGGCCTTTATGTTCCCATTATACCGGGAGGGATTATCGGGTTATTTCCTGTTGATCTTTCTAGGCATGATTGTACTATTTATAGCTGATTTCCTGGTACCAACTTACATCTTAATTCTTATCCTAACCACAATCGGCGGACTTTTTATCTATAATAACAGGCGGAAACAGAAGATTATTATTTCGACCGTATTGGTCACCGTTATTGCAATCGCCTATTTATTTGTAGTTAAAATTGCTTATGAAAAGGTTCTAGCACCGCATCAGCGTAGCCGGATTGAGCTCATGTTAGGCCTTAAAGCCGACAATAAGGGTGCCGGTTATAACGTCATCCAATCGCAGATTGCCATTGGCTCCGGTCAGGTAACGGGACGCGGTTTTTTACAGGGTACACAGACCAAATATGGTTATGTACCTGCGCAGAGTACCGACTTTATATTTTCTACCATTGGTGAGGAATGGGGCTTTGTGGGTTGTTCGGTTGTAATCGGCTTGTATATGTTTTTATTGCTCAGGTTGATCAATCTTGCAGAAAGGCAGCGATCTACTTTCTCAAGGGTTTATGGCTACAGTGTGGCCTGTATCCTTTTTTTCCACGTATTCATCAACATCGGAATGACCATCGGAATCATTCCCGTAATCGGGATTCCCTTACCTTTTATCAGCTATGGCGGTTCCTCATTATGGAGTTTTACCATCCTCTTGTTTATATTTTTGAAACTGGATTCTAACCGGATGGGATTTATTTAGTCTGAAGTCTTTAGTCTAGAGTCCGTAGTCAACACACCTACTCGTAAGTACCCTTATTAAAATACGTCATTTCGAGCGGAGTGCAACGCAGTCGAGAAATCTATCTTGAAAAGCGCTTTTGATTTAGATTTCTCCATTTCGCTACGCTTCAGTCAAAATGACGACTTTTTTTAATAGTACGATTATAAATTTACCCTAAACGCCCTCCGCTAAACACCTAATGCTTAACGCTTTACTTACTAAACCTCCTATTTAACAGTTCGTAAAACTGATCAACCGTTGCCTGTTTATTGGCCCAGTTATTTTTGGCTGCATAATTATGTTGCAGGTAACTATCTGCGGCTTCGAAACTGCTCATTTTGTTAATGATATCAATGACTTCCGAATAGGCCAAGTTGTAACCGTTAAAAAGATCTTTAATAAAAAGTAACTTCTCATTTAAATTAATAGCCTGTTTTAAATCGGCAATTGGCGCTTTAACAGGCTCATTGCTTTTTGCGTTTGTTTTGGCAAGCAAATCGTTTAAACTTGGTGCTGGCTTAATCACTTCAGGTTGCAGAACAGGTTTTACAGGAACAGCTTCAGGTGTGAATATGGGGCGCTCCTTTTCCACCGGAGGCGAAATAATTGGATCATCCAGTTTTACATCCTTTAGTGCGTCAATTGGCTGGGTAGTCGCTACCGTAATGGGTTCTTCTGCTTTAACGGCCCCAACAGGCTCTTCCACCTTTTCAGTCGCGATGGGCTCCTCTTTAGCAATTGTTTCAGCGGCTGCTTCTTCATGCGGAATTAAAAAAGGCTCAGGACCAATTTCATCTTCTTCAGTTTGCAATGGCTCCTCTTGAACCCCTAAGGTAGCTTCCTTATCATGAATAATCTTTTTACGTGCCAAAATTTCTGCTTCTTCCATGCTTAGCGGGCGATCAAAAATTTCGTCAACAGATCCATGCGCAACCGGATTTGCCTCATAATCAAACTGATCATTTTTATGATGTGTATTCAGCACAAATTCGAAAGTATGGTCGTCCTGGTCAGGCTTAAAAAAATCCTTACTCAAAAGTGAGGCAGCCTTTTCCTCTTCAATCATTTCATCATCAAGCACTTCCTGCTCAGGTTTTACATCAATCCGTTCCTCCTCTTCCTGTGCCGTTACCACTTCTTCCAGCTCCTGCGGATCGAAAGACTCATCTTCTTTTGCATAACTTTTTTCAGGTTCTGGCAATACAATGGTATTTTGTTCGGCCAATAAGGTATGCTTTACATTTTCAGTGGGCTTATTTTCGATTGTGGCATTTAATTTTTTGACGATGTTGACATGATCAGAAAGGAAATGGGCATTGGCCAGAAAAAGTTCCAGTTCCAATTCATTTAATTGTTGAGGGTTTTGAGCTAAAAACTGGTATTGCTCATTCAACTCTGTTAAAATACTACCGATCTTTCTGAAAATATCCTGTTGGTTCATCATAAAATTAAAACGAATTTTTAGTCGATTTATGTTGGTAACTATGTGTTCAAAAATAAGATATAATTTTCATATTTATTTTATCTCTGGTATCCTTGCGTGGGGATGTTTCAGTACCTTTAATAAACATCTTTTTTGCTAAAATAGGTCATTATATATCACAAACCCAATAATATCTTTTATTGTTTGCCAATGATTAACGATAATGATGAATAATTATATTTGGCTTATGGGTATAATAGAAATATTACTTATTTTAATAACTGTCGCTATCTTATACGCGTTGGGTAGGTATGGAAGAGATACCTGGTTTGGTTTTGGCGGCTCCATACTATTGGGGATACTTACTACACCCCTTATTGCATTTATCATTATTTCCTTTTTCTTTAAAAAGCATTATTAAAATTTGATCCAACTTCACCCAAAAGAATTTCAGATCTTTATTGCGGAAACAATTAAAATTTTAATCAATCATGTTGGTAACTAAGTAGCCAAAAATCATGCATAATTCTCATATTTGTTCGGTTTAAAAATTATAGAACCGACTAAGGGAAATAAAAAGCAGCATGTTATTTAGCGAACAAAATTTTAGGAGAAGGGGCGAATTTTCAGGAAGTATAGAAGTAGTGTGTGGCTCTATGTTTTCTGGTAAAACGGAAGAACTGATCAGGAGGCTAAAGCGGGCACAGATTGCTAAACTCAATGTCGAAATTTTTAAACCCCGTACCGATACCCGATACCATGAAACAGCTGTGGTTTCGCACGATTTAAATTCGATCAACTCTACTCCCGTAGATAGTGCTTCGGCCATTTTATTATTGGGTACCAATACCCAGGTGGTGGGTATAGATGAAGCACAGTTTTTTGATAATGAATTGCCTGAGGTTTGCAACAAACTGGCCCTTAAAGGCATACGGGTTATTGTTGCCGGCCTGGATATGGATTTTACCGGGAAGCCTTTTGGTCCCATGCCTGCTTTAATGGCCATTGCCGAACATGTAACCAAAGTAAATGCGGTTTGTGTTTGCTGTGGTAACCCTGCACTATATAGTTACCGCACAGTTGCTGATGAAGCTACAGTTTTATTAGGCGAAAAGGAAAGTTACGAGCCACGCTGCAGGGCCTGTTATAATCTGGACAAAGGTTAGCCATAATTGATTAATCCGTATCTTTAAGCCAGTTAATTACCGATATGGATAAACAAGCTCAACTGGAAGCATTTAGAAAAGGTATTGCCCAATTTGTAACGTTTAACGATACAGAATGGGAAGTTTTTACTCCGTACCTTAGTTTTTCCAGCTTAGGCAAAAAAGAACATTTTGCAGTTGAAGGAAAAGTATGCGACTACATGTGCTTTATTACCCGTGGCGCCGTTCGTTACTACCATATTAAAGATGGGCAGGAAATTACCGGATATTTTAGCTTTGAAAATGAGTGGATGAGTGCTTATAAAAGTTTCCTGAAACGCACACCCAACACCAACTACATTCAGGCACTTGAAGAAACAGCATTGGTTATGATCTCCTATCAAAATCTTCAGCAAATGTTAAATCACCCGCTATTGGCTTTAAAAATGGAGCGTTTTGGTCGTTTAATTGCTGAATATTACATCTGCTGTTACGAAGACCGCGTAACCGCCTTTATTACGCAAACACCAGAAGAGCGTTACATTATACTCGAAAAAACAGCGAAAGACATTTTTCAGCGTATCCCACAACATTTTATTGCCAACTTTTTGGGTATCACGCCTGTCTCACTTTCCCGTATCCGTAAAAGAACACTTTTGCAATAAAGGCGCGGACAACTTTTTTAGCAAATGAGCTATAGAAGTTCTCAATCCTGAATAATCCAGAATCCTTATCTTTTGTTAACGTTTTCGTCGTTCTAGGTCGCATAACTTTGAACCAATCAAAAAACAAAGATATGCATACGATACTTGGCGCCGGCGGACCAATCGCAAACGCAGTTACTAAAGAATTAATCCATGCTAACGAAACCATTAGGCTAGTTAGCCGAAAACCAGTAGCCACAAACAACTCAAAAGTAAGCTGGGTTAAGGCTGATTTATTAAATGAAGCAGAACTTTTCGCTGCAGCCGAAGGTTCGAAAGTAATCTACCTGTGCGCTGGTCTGGTTTATGACATCAAAATATGGCAACAACAATGGCCGGTTATTATTAAAAATGTAATTAACTTAACTAAACACACCGGAGCAAGGTTAATTTTTTTTGATAATGTTTATATGTATGGCCTGGTAGATGGCCCTATGACAGAAGATACGCCCTACCGTCCATGCAGTTTAAAAGGAGAAGTTAGGGCAAAGGTAGCTGAACAATTAATGAGCGAAGCTAAAATGGGACAAATAAACGTCACCATTGCCCGTGCTGCAGATTTTTATGGAGCAGATTCCATGAACAGTTTTTTCGATATGATGGTACTTGATAAGTTTGCCAAAAAAGAAAAAGCGCAATGGATCGGAAACCCAGATACCCTACACAGTTTTACCTATATTGAAGATGCAGCAAAAGCTTTATTCCTGTTGGGACAAACTCCTGATTCGGGCAACCAGATCTGGCACCTGCCCACTGCCGCTCCTATGAAAGGGAAAGCTTTTATAGAAATGGCCGCCAAGATTTATGAAACCAAACCTCAATATTTAGCCATTAACAAACTAATGTTACGCCTGGTCGGTTTATTTAAAAAAGTAGTTGCGGGTACTGTAGAAATGTATTACCAGTATGATCACGATTATCATTTCGATTCTACCAAATTTGAAAAGGCCTTTAACTTTAAGCCTACTCCTTATGATGATGGGATTTTAAAACTATCAAAAACAATGTATAAAAAACAGAATTAATGTAAGTAGGTGCTAATTATAACGCTAACTGCCTATCTTTAGCGCAAATGATTCAAGATATTATAAAGGATAGCAATATTAAAACCGTATCGATTTTGGGATGCGGCTGGTTTGGCCTGGCCTTAGCCAAAAAACTGATCGGATTAAATTATACCGTTAAAGGTTCTACCACCAGTCAGGAGAAATTAGCAATCCTTCAAGCGGAGCAGATAAAACCCTTTATCGTTAATTTTACGGCAGAATCGGTTGTTGCCAATGCTACTTTCTTTGAAGCTGATGTGCTGTTTATCTGTATTCCGCCGAAGCGTAACTCTGCTGAACTAATTGACTATCCAAATAAGATCAATTCTATTCTGGCCGCAGCGGAAAAAAAAACAAAACATGTGGTATTGATCAGTTCGACCAGTGTTTATGCTGATGACAATAAAATAGTAAATGAAAACAGCGAAACCATTCCGGATACGGATTCAGGAAAGGTTGTTTTAGCTGCCGAAATGTTATTTAAGGAGTTACTTCTTGAAAAAGGCACAATCATCCGTTTTGCAGGCTTAATTGGCCCAGACCGTAATCCCGGAAGATTTTTCGCCGGAAAAACCGATATTCCAAATGGTTTGGCTCCGGTAAACCTGATTCATCAGGCTGATGCTGCAGGCATTGCGGTAAAACTTTTGGAAAAACAGGCATTCGGGCAAACATACAATGCCTGCTCTCCAAACCATCCTGCAAAAATGAATTTCTATGTGGAGGCGGCCAAAACATCGGGCTTAGCTATCCCTGAATTTATTGCCGAAAAGAAAAACTGGAAGATTGTGGAAAGTAAAAATGTGCCCGAGTTTTTGGGGTATGAATTTGAAATTTGGATTTGAAAATACATTTATACGTCATTGCGAGGAGGAACGACGAGGCAATCTGTCCTGCTAGCTATGTATGCGCTGTAAAGATTGCTTCGTCGGCCGAAATGGCCTTCTCGCAATGACGAATCCCATGATTAACTCAACAAGCCCAAAAGATCTTTTTTAGTTAAATTTTTAAAGAAACTACCCTCTGTTTGGATCAGATTCTTAACCAAATCCTTTTTAGTCGCCTGAAGTTTCATGATCTTTTCTTCAATAGTATCAGGACAGATTAAACGTACGGCCATAACATTTTTATGCTGGCCTATCCGGTATGCTCTATCGATAGCCTGGTTTTCTACTGCAGGGTTCCACCAGGGGTCAACCAGATAAACATAATCGGCTTCAGTTAGATTCAGCCCGGTACCACCGGCTTTTAAACTGATCAGAAAAACCGGAATATCTGCATTTTCCTGAAAAGAGGCAACCGCTTCAGCTCTTTTTCGCGTTTGTCCGGTAAGGTATTCATACCTGATCCCTTTATTTTCCAATTGTTTTTTAATCAGATCGAGCATGGTTACAAACTGAGAAAAAACAAGAATTTTATGTCTTCCGGCCTTACTTTCGATCTGTTCCATCAGCACATCAATTTTTGAGGAAGCCTGTACATAAGATTTTCCGTCGGCCAGTAAAGCGGCCGAATTGCAGATCTGCCTTAAGGTGGTGATGCTTTTCAATACATGCATCGAACTTTTAGGCAGTTCATCTTCCTGTTTACCCAAAATGTAATCCTGGATTTCCTTTTTATTGGCTTCATATACTTCGCGCTGCTCTTCACCCATTTCGCAATACAGCACAATTTCAGTTTTATCCGGAAGCTCTTTCGCAACCTGTTCTTTCGTTCTGCGCAGAATAAACGGCCTTATTTTTTTCTGGAGTTCCTCTGCTCTTTTACTATCTTTAAACTGATCGATCGGGGTAGAATATAAATCGGCAAACTGTTGTTTACTTCCAAACAAACCCGGGCAGGCAAATGACAATTGCCCGTATAAATCAAAGGTATTATTCTCGATCGGCGTTCCCGTCATTACCACTTTATTACGGGATTGCAACATCCTAACCGCTTTATAACGCTGCGAATCCGGGTTCTTGATCAGTTGCGATTCATCCAAAAAGATATAATTAAAGCGATAATCCTTTAGGAAACGGATATCAGAAAGCAAAGTTCCGTATGAGGTTAAAATAATTTCATAATCATCAAAAGTGTCCGTGGTTTTCGTCCTTTCGCCAGCATAAATGGTTTTCACTTTTATGGATGGTGCAAACTTCTTTACTTCTGCTTTCCAATTAAATATCAGAGAGGCGGGTACGACCACCAGATTGGTATTGTGTTTAACTTTTTCACGCTGTGATAAAATGAAAGCCAAAACCTGAATGGTTTTACCCAATCCCATATCATCGGCCAAACAGGCACCAAAGTGAAAGTCATCTAAAAAGTTGAGCCAGTTTAAACCATCTTTCTGGTAATGACGTAAGCTTGCGGCTAAACCTTTCGGCACCTCAACCTCCTGGATGGAATTGCTTCCTTCAAATTTCTGCTTATATAGTATTAATTCATTTTTAACTTCCCCATCCAACAAGGCATCCTCGTAAAGCTCATTTATTGAAGCAAACTTAATTTTTGGTGTGAGAATGGCATCTTCCGTTACTTCACCTGCGCTGAAATAAGCTGCAAATTTCTCTATCCATTCTTGTGGCAGTATGCCTTGGGTTCCGTCATCAAGTGTTACAAACTTACTTTTGTTTCTGATCGATTTATGGAGGTATTTAAGTGCCACCTGTTTTTTGCCAAACTTCACTTTTACCTTGGTTTCGAACCAATCTGTTCCGCTTAACACCTCAATATTAATTTTAGCCTTAAATTCACTCAGTTTATTGTTTTTGAGTTGATTGAACCCTAAAATATGAATGCCTTTATTCCTCCATTCTTCAAAAGCGTTAAGGAACCAGGTTTCTTCCATAAAACGTTTGCGGTGCAGATAAAAAGAATCATTGGTTTCCTGCTCGTAGAAATACGGATGCTGCTTCAAAACGTTACCAACAAACTGAAGCTCAGCCGCTTCATCACGTTGCAAGGTAAATAGATTCCCTAATTTATCCTGTGCCTGAATCTGCTTTTTAGAGCGTACGGGAATCTCCAGGTTTCCATAACGCATTACCGGTGTAAGGAGAATATAATCTTCAGATTCCGAAAGGTAAATCAATTGTTCGTTTTCGAGATCAAAACCTTTTTCTTCAATCTGATTTTTGGTGGCGGGCTTTAAATAAGAATAATCCACGCGGATACTTCCTTCTAAAGGCACCAGAATAATTTTTTGAAACTCCAGATATTTCGTTTTGTGCAGGATAAGCCTGTTACTCTGTTTTTTGAAAAAACCGATTACCCGCAAAAAATCTAGTCTGCCAATTAAATAAAGTTGATGGTGTAGTTTTACAAAATACTGGTGAACCAATACCAGGCTATCCAACTCGTATGATTTTCCCTCAATAATTAACCTGCCTGTAATTTCGTAATAATCATCACGTTGGTTCACCGAAAGATGTAAATCCACATCCAGCAGATATGCCTCAACTGCGCTGATGGTATTGGCCTGAATCGTCCCGGACTGCTTACCATTCTGTAGATAAAAAGGAATCTTTAGTGGATTTTTCACAATCGATTTCAAAGCTTCAATTTCTACCTCGCTTTGTTCTTGATTATAATGCTGCTGAAAAGTGGTTATACCACTATAAAACTTTAACTGGTCAAGATCACTGGTTTTGAACAGCAAATCGGTCGGATTAATTCCTTTAAGAGGATTTTTAACCTTACCGCTTTTGGTGGTGTTGGCTTCGAATAATTCTACAGTTAAATTATTATAATAGCGATGCTGACCAAAAACCAGAATCATTTTATCGGAATCGTTTTTGATCGGGACTTTTGCCTTGTATTTACTTACCGGCAATAAAAGTTCCTGTAGATTTTGCTGAACTTCTTTGTTGAAAGGCTGAAGTGAGTCCATTTTTGGCCTGATGGCAACCTGACCGTTTTCATAACGGAGATTGAATAGGAGATCAAGATTCGCTTCTTTTTCTAGTCCGTAATCGATTGCGATTTTGGCAAGCTTTTGTTGCCGCAGGTTACTGTCGAAAAAAATGAGCAGCTCCTGCCTTTGAAGGATGTTATACAAAACCCTCGCCTGGTGCTCGCAGAGCTTATGCTTAGGTGTAGTACATCTGCAGGAGAGTTTTACAGTATTTTCATTTTGCTGAACCTGGACAATCGGAAAAGGTAGTCCAGAAGCCTCATCGCTAAAGGCGGCAAAATCAATCTCAATCTGTTCCGGATGAAGCTGATAAAAGCCTTTAACATCGGTATGGACCACTCCACTCAAATGTTTAAGGATCACAATCTGGCTCAGATTCTTCAGGTTGAAATCCTTTAAGATATAATCATAAGGATTTTGTTCTGCTACCGGATGCGCTGTTACCTGTTCACTCATTAAACTAAAATAGGATAATTGACTTTATAAACTCACGCTGAGATCCAAATGTCCACCTAAACCAACTTTGATAATTCTCATTAAAGTGGAAAGTCTAATGTCGCTTGCGTTATTCTCAATTCTTGAAATATAGGTTTTTGTAGTACCACATTTTTCAGCGAGTTGCTCCTGTGTCATACCTTTTTCCTTTCGGAGCTCCTGTAGCATTGCGCCAAGTTTAAAACTTTCGAATTCTTGTTCATAATTTTCTCTACTTTCAGTACCGCGCTTACCATATTCGCTGTCTAGATGATCAGCAAATGATGTCAATTTATTCTTTTTCTTTTCCATCGAAATATTTCTTTTTAAGTTTCTCTGCTAATTCGATCTCACCTTTTGGCGTTTTTGGACTTTTCTTCTGAAATCCATTTACCAGGATGATCAGTTGACCCTTATCAAAAAAACTGAACACCCTGTATATATCAGAACCAACTTCAACCCTAATTTCAAAAAGCCCCGTAGATCCAGTAATATGCTTAAAATATTTTTCGGGGATTTTTTCAAGCGTAGCAATTAATTGCAAGGTCCAGTTAAATTTCTTCTTTACATTCGGCTTTAGCTTTTCATAAAAATCCAAATAATACGCTTCGAAATAGAGAATATCCCTGATAAATCCTTCTTTCATTACCCAAATTATGCTAAAACAAAGTTACCTAATTAGGTAACAACTTCCAACTTTTTCAGTTTAATGTACTATGTTAAAGAATTTTGGCTATGTTACAACGATTTGCGTAGGTTCAGATAGAAAGGAACCTCTACCCTTTCAGTCTTACCGCTTAATACAAACTCAGCAGCCTGGACACCGAGCTCGCTAAAATCAGTCGAAATGGTGGTAATACCATCCAGTATGATCTTCTTTAAAGGTGTTTCATTATAGGAAATTACCCCAACATCTTTCCCGATTCTGAGTTGCTGTGCAATTAAGCGTTCAATCAGTGTCACCAGATCATCTTCCATTAGGTTAATATATACATCACCTGGACTAATTTCCTCGTCTTTGATGTTATGAATTACTTTATGATCAAAAGCATACTGCTGGCAAAACCGGTAAAAACCGGTGAGTATTTCGTGCGGGAAATAACTGTTTTTTGGAAAAATAATTTTCAAGGTGCGGTAATGCGAAAGGCGGTCTAAAGCCTGTTCTAAAGCTGCATAAATATCCAGAGCGAAATTTTCATAGGCCGCAGCATAATCGCCCGTTACACCAGGTAACAGTTTATCAAGGATAACGAGTTTTTCTTTTGGTATGGTATTGATAATTTCGTGCGCATTTTCTCCTCCCTCCAAAAAATGCGGAATGATTACGAAGTGTGAATAATCATCACGTTTGGCCACGATCATTTTTTTAAACAGGACAAAATCATTGTTGTAGATATAAAAATCAACGGCAGCGCGCTCACCCAGGGTTCTGGTAAAAGAATCGTAAATAATCTTTTTGTGTGTGCTGAGTTTATTAAAAAGCAGACAAACCTTTAATTTACGGGAAAAATCGGTATTGACAATAAAATAACCCTTGCCAGGTACAGAATCTACTACGCCAAGTTTCTTCAGGTTACGGTAACCTTTTTCAGCAGTATCTCTTGATATTTCCAGGCTAAAACTCAATTCATTTATAGAGGGCAACAAACTATTTTTAAGCAATTTACCACTTTCAATGGCGGCAAAAATGGCATTGGTTAGTTGCTTATATTTTGGGGTTGACGAATATTCGTCAACATTAAGGTAGGGGATTAAATCTTCTGGCTTCAAAATGGCGGTATGGATGTTGCAAATTCTAAGATAAGTAAATTCCTAAACATGTGTCGTACGCTGTATCGCCGAATAATATTTTAACTGGATCATATCCGTTGGAGCAGGATTTTTGTTCCATGCATCATTTATTGCTAAAGCTGTACCTATTGCCGTAGCTTGCGAAACGGAAGAGGCATAAACCTCAATTTCGGGGATAGCGATAGCCAGAAGATGCATATATATAGCATTTTTACCGAAGCCACCATCTACAAAAACTCTTTTCACCCCAGCATTTAAAACAAGTTTTAACGAATAAACCTGCTGTTTGATAAGGTCGAAAATCAGTTGGTGATAGGCTTCCTCTGCAGTTTGGAAGAGGCTGAGATCACGAGCCGGAAACGCGGAATTTGCGGAAAACTCTTGCTGTTCGACTGAGTTTTCAGGAATTTTATTGGCCAGTTTCAAAATAACGGCAGGATTAAACTTCAAATGTTTGAACAAATAAGCCGCACGATCGAAATGCCCGGCAATGCGCTTAAGCTGAACCTCATGCTCGTAACCAGCAAAAATTCGCGAGGCCTTAATTGCCTTACCTTTAAAATGCATGTAACACAGGCAATCCTGTTTAAGCTCTTCGGCAGTTAAAGGTTCCTGGTTAAAAGGGTTTAAACTGATGCACCAGGTACCGGTTGAGATAAGTACAAACGGCGCGTTAAAATTGGCCAGATAAGGGATCAATGCTGCAGAACTGTCGTGCAGGCCTACTCCAACCTCAATACTTTTTCCTTCAAAATCAGTTTTCAGACTCGAATCGGCAGGCGCAAAGGTCCCGAACTTACCATCAATCTCTTCTGCAGAAACCCACTCGTGGTATTGGTTTTTATTAAAATCCCAAAGCTGGGTATGGCAACCAATGCTGGTGATATCGGCTACAGCCTTGCCTGTAATCAAATAACTTAAATACTGAGGCAGGTGTAAAGCCCACTTCACTCTGTTAAATATTTCGGGCTTTTCATTTTTCAATCGGTACAATTGCATACCGGAATTTAAGCTACCTAAAACCGGCGAGGCGGTTTCCAACGAAACCTTCTCTTCACCTCCATATTTTACATAGAAAGAATTTTTAAGTGCTTCGGGGTACGATTTTAAGTAGTTATAAAGTGGGGTCAACGGTTCAGCATTTTCATCAAGGTAGACAAAACTGGCCCCATAGGTAGAAAAATTAACGGCCTTAACATCAAACTCTTTTAACTGCAAAACCTGATGCAAGGAATCGTAGACGGAAGAACGCAGGCTCTCGAGATTCTCGCATGGTTCTCCATCTTCATCAACAGTTTCTACAAAACGCGCAGAACGCTCGTAAACGATCTGGTAATTTTCATCGATCAGAAAGAGTTTTTTATTCGTTTTCCCAACGTCAAATATCGCAATAACAGGTTTAGGCATTTCTATCTCTTTTTATAAACCGGTAGCAGTAGTTTTACCACGGTGATTTACCAAAGTATTGCGTACATTCAAATAACGGTATAAACCAATTGGCGATAAAGCTGCACCTGCTCTTAACCTGGCTTCAGCCACTAATGCCCTTAAATCGCTACGGAAAGTATTTTGCAAAATTTCCTGTGCTTTGGCTACATCGTTATTCTGCTGTGCTTCGCTTAATGCTTTTCTATCAACCAATAGCGCTTGCGCATAGGCAATCATAATGGCTTCAACTGATTGTAATAAATCTTCTAATGGATCTTTGACATTGTGCGAAGCATCGATCATCCATCCTAAATCTCTTGCATGGTTCATGCCTTTTGCATCCATACCTTCTACCAGTTCGTTAAAAATCAAGAACAACTGGTAAGGTTTAATGCTTCCGGCAGTCAGGTCATCATCACCATATTTAGAATCGTTGAAATGGAAACCACCTAATTTTCCTTCCATCAACAATAAAGCAACAATCTGCTCAATGTTGGCATTAGGCAGATGGTGACCCAAATCAACAAGCGTGTAAGCTTTTTTACCCAGCTTGCTGGCATATAATAACGATTGACCCCAATCACCAACTGTTGTTGAATAAAAGTTAGGCTCAAAAGCCTTGTACTCTACAAACATTTTCCAATCCTCAGGCAAAGCTGAATAAATTTCTTGTAGGCTCTCTAATGTATTCTCAAAAGCCCTGCGAAAATTAAGCTGACCAGGGAAACAAGATCCATCTGCAAGCCATACGGTTAATGCCTCAGAACCGAGCGCAATACCGTGCTTAATTACTTCAATATTGTGTTCAATGGCCTGCTTACGGACATCTTTATTTATATTTTGCAGTGAACCAAATTTGTAACTATGTGCTGAACCGGCCTGATCTTGAAAGGTGTTCGAATTCATGGCATCGAACTTAAGGCCATAACCTGAAGCCAGTTGCCTTAATTGTTCTGCATTTTGTGGAATATCCCAAGGAATATGAAGTGAAATAGCACCACTTGAACCATTCAGCGCATGTAGCAGTCCCACATCTTCAATTTTTTCTTCGATATTACGCGGCTCACCACCGGCAATGGCAAAACGGCCGAAGCGTGTTCCACCTGTACCTAATGCCCAGCTTGGAATGGCAATCTGAAAATCGACCAGTTTTTGGATTACGCTTTCGAGATCAACATGCTCCCATTCTTCTTGTAAAAAAGCAAATTTGCGTTGATGCGTTGTTAAAAGAGAATCGTTATGTTTTTCTATTTGGTTCTGCTCAATATTCATGAGGGTATTTAGTTTTTTTCAGGTTAATTATTGGGACGATGCAATCGCCATTCTCGCTCATCCCGTTTTTACAAAGGGATTACTTCTTTTTCGGTCGGTGAGACACTAAACGATATTCTCTACCGGCGAGGTCTGTGTCCTCACAGACCACCATTTTTATTAAGTTTCGGTTTATAGGGACACAGACCTGGTAATTAAATATTACCGCACAAATGCCATGGCCACACCGCCATCAACATTTAAAACATTTCCGGTTGATTTTTGCAACAAACCACCTACAAAAGCGAAACAGGCATTGGCAATATCATCCGGTAATATGATCTGGTTTAATAAGGTACGTTTTGCATAATAAGCCGGCAGTTCTTCAACCGTAACGCCATAAGCTTTTGCACGGCCTTCGGCCCAGCCACCAGCCCATATATTGCTATCGCTAATCACGGCATCAGGGTTAACCACATTTACGCGGATATTATCGGCACCTAGTTCAGCCGCGTTTAGTCTGCTTAAATGTAACTGTGCAGCTTTTGCACTGCCATAACCTGCATTATTTGGTCCACTTACCAAAGCATTCTTACTTACAATATTAATGATATCGCCACCAATATCCTGCTTTTGCATCGTATTTGTTGCAGCCTGGGTTACAAAAAACTGGCCTTTTACCAAAACATCATATAATAAATCCCAATCTTTTTCAGTGTGATCGGCAATGGTTTTAGAAATGGATAATCCTGCATTATTTACCACAATATCTACCCCCCCAAATGCCAGTGCAACGGCATCAAATGCATTTTTAATAGCGGCGTCACTGGTTACGTTTAAAATAACAGTACTGTACGAATCTTTACCATACAGGCCTTCAAATTCCCTACCCGCTTCTTCCAGACGCTCGGCATTCATATCATTTAAAATCACTACGCCACCTTCTGCCACAAACTTTTTAGCAATCGCTTTACCAATACCTCCGGCGCTACCTGTAATTAGTGCAATTTTACCGGTAAGCGGTTTAGGTTTGGGCATACGCTGTAATTTTGCCTCTTCCAGTAACCAGTATTCGATATTAAAAGCTTCCTGGTGCGGCAAAGATGTATATGCCGAAATGGCCTCAGCCCCTTTCATTACGTTTATGGCGTTGATGTAAAATTCTGCCGCAACCCTCGCCGTTTGTTTATCCTTCGAGAAAGTAAACATCCCAATACCCGGATATAAAATTACCACCGGGTTGGTATCGCGAATAGCCGGACTGTTTGGATGCTTACAGCTTTCATAATAATCAGTGTACATCGCCCTGTAAGCTTCAAAAGAAGGTGTCAAGCTAACTTTCAATGCCTTAATATCTGATAAATCGGCATCGCTGGCTAAATCTAAAACCAGGGGGCTTATTTTAGTACGTAAAAAGTGATCAGGACAGCTCGTACCCATTGGTGCCAAACGTTCCAAATCATTAGAATTAATGAATTCTAAAACTCGGGTATCATCAGTAAAATGACCAACCATGTGCTGTTTTGAAGAACACAGCCCCCTTAGTACAGGTGCTATTGCAGCCGCTTGTTTTTTACGTTTACCGGCTTCAGCGCTTTCTATTTTCTGTCCACCGAAAACAGGCCCTTTTTTGCCATAATTCTGATGGAGGTACTCTGAACAGATTTCGATTACTTCCAGGGTATTCAGGTAACTTTCGTAAGCCGTATTACCCCAGGTAAACAAACCATGCGATCCCAGCATAATACCACGGATACCCGGATTTTCGTCTAAACACTGCTTTAACTGCAAGCCCAGTTCGAAACCCGGTTTTTTCCACTCTACCCAGCCAATCGTACCATTAAACAATTCCTGAGTAATGCGTTTACCATCTTTAGCAGCCGCAATAGCAATGGCCGCATCTGGATGCAGGTGATCGATGTGCGCAAATGGCAGAAAACCATGCAAAGGTGTATCTATTGATGGTGCTTTAGAACTCAAATCGAAAATGCAGTGGTTAAATAGTTCAACCATTTCATCTTCATGTTCTACACCGCGGTAAATATTTTTCAGGCTACGTAAACGATCAACATATAATGCTGCAAGCCCGTTTTTCTTTAAGGTACCTAAATCTCCTCCCGAACCTTTAACCCACATTACTTCTGTTTCTAAACCGGTAAGTGGATCCTTTTCCAATAGCTTACATGAGGTATTCCCGCCACCATAGTTGGTTAGACGTAAATCTGCACCCAATAAATTAGAGCGATATATCAAGAGGGCAACTTCATCGCCAGCCAGTTTCGCGGCTTCCTCTTCATCCCACAGATAACTTACGTGTTTATAACTTTTCGTATTGATTGACATTCTTATATTTTTGTTTAAATTTTAATTTTTTATTGAATTACCATAACCCACAATAAACACCGAAATGATGATGGTTAAAATACCAGCCAAAATCGTTATCAGTGTTTTACGAGATACACCTTTCCACTCTTTTAATATCAGTCCCCAAACATTCGCAATTAAAATAATAAAGGCCATATGCAATATCCATGAACTGGCTCCGTTACCCATTTTGCTTTCGCCCATACCATAGAAAAAAAACTGCAAAAACCAGGTGGTACCTGCCAGTGCGGAAAGAACATAGTTTTTAAGCAGCGGACTCTTTGCATTGGTGTAATCGCCAAAAGTTTTATTCCTGGCGTTTAGCACCATACACCAGATAAAATTGGTGGTTAAACCGCCCCAAAGCACAACCACATAAGTAACATTATTCTGAAATAAAAAATTACCGTTTTCAGCAGGATTTGCCGCTTTCCAAATCGAGTTGGCTGCATCAGCCATTGGTTTTCCCGCTTCGATACCAAAGTTGAAGCAAGCACTTAAAATACCCGAAACAATTCCTACAAGTAAGCCCAGACCGAATTTGTATTCGGCTTTAACCTCCATACCATGCGGATCAGCAACAACAGATT
Organism: Pedobacter suwonensis; assembly: GCF_007833675.1. Classification (NCBI taxonomy): domain Bacteria; kingdom Pseudomonadati; phylum Bacteroidota; class Sphingobacteriia; order Sphingobacteriales; family Sphingobacteriaceae; genus Pedobacter; species Pedobacter suwonensis. Next base: position 1,632,668 of record NZ_CP031708.1, read on the forward strand.
TTATCTCTTTCTCTTTCATCACACCTGCTTTACCGCAAATGACGATTCCAACTATGCACACTAAAAGTCCTAACAGTACCATACGCCCCCAATCGGTATGCAAAAACATCGTAAAAGTATCTTTACCTTCCTCTGGAAAAAAATCAAAATAGATGGAAGGTAAAATAGAGCCCAGGACCATACATAGTCCAAGAATGATGCTACTGCCCAACGACACGCCAAGATAACGAACGCCTAAACCATAGGTTAGGCCACCAATGCCCCAAAGCACGCCAAAAAAATAGGTCAGCCATAAAATGCTTCCGTTAGTGCCGGCAATAATTGCCGTAAAATTTGGGATGGTTAGAAAAGCAGCCAATGGAGGAACGATTAACCAGGAGAAAATTCCGCCGACAATCCAGTAACTTTCCCATGCCCAGCCTCTGACTTTTTTGTAAGGGATATAAAAACTTCCGGAGGCAAACCCGCCGAAAAAATGAAAAATTACACCTAAAATTGCCTGCATGTGCTGATTGTATATTTGGTTGCTCTAAAAATAGGATATACACCAGCTTTAACTGTTATGCACTGTTATGGATGAGAAATAATATGGAAGATGTATAATGATGATGGAAGATGTAGGATGGAAGATATAGGATGGACGATGGAATTAGATAAGTCCGAAGACAGAGGTTGGAAGCAATAGTTAGTAAAAAAATAACCTTAGTGCACTTTCCAATTAAATGAAGATTTTGGTCTGCGTTGATTACCTAAATCTGCGGGCCAAAATGGTGTTATAGTTATTAACGAATTGAAGAAGATAAGCGCAGATGATTGTTTTGGCATTAAGAGATTTCTCCATTCCGCTACGCTTCAGTCAAATTGACGTTTATTTATTAATTCTCTCCACAATAGCTTCAATCACGTCAACCGATCTGAGGATTTTATAATGTCCTACCTCTTCAAATGATTTAGCGTTTACTGCAGGATTTTTATCTAAGAACTCTTTAAGAAACTGATGGGTTGATATATGATCGGCTGGATCATAAGCCAGCAAGTGTGTTAAATCAACACCTGGCTGATAAAGTTCTGTTAGGTTAAAGTATTCAGCCGGAACTGGAAATTCTTTCGCAAAGTTGCTAAAAAAAATCTCCTGATCTTTTGCAACTACGTTTACCGAATGTAAGCTCTGTTCAAAGTTCTCTTTCAACCTGATCAATGGTGCAATGCTAACGAGCAATTCAGGAGTTATCTCTAATTCCTGTAAAGCAATTACATTAGCCATACCACCAAGCGAATGCCCGATAAGAACATCAGGCTGCGCATAGTTTAAAGAAATCGCTTTTACCGAATCTGCATATAACATCAGGTTGGAAAACTCTGAAATTGAACTCCCGTTACCAGGAGCATCAAAGGCAATAATTTCCAGGTCTTCGATTTTTCGGAGTTCAATAATCAGCTCATAAAAATCTAAGGCTTTGGAGGCCCAGCCATGTGTTAGTAACACTTTGCGTTTTCCATTTCACCAGCTAAAACAGTTAACGATTAGGTTGGCTTTGGTAAAATAGGTATCAAAAACCTGAAGGCTAAATTGTTTTGATTCGGCAATAAGTTGTTCCTGATGCATGCGTAAAGGCATTTTAGGCGAGTAAAAAATAAACTCGCGCATTAAAGCAGCATCAGGCCCGGCCTGTGTTAGTTTAAGCTCATTTACGATTTGTTTTAGCCTTTTCAATGGTAACTAATCTGTAGTTAAACCAAATGTGATTTTAAATCAGCTGGCGAATAATTAATCGATTTCAAAGTCTTGTCATCAGATTTTCTGAACACAAGGAACAGTCCATCTACTTCTTTATAATAAGATTCGGTCCCATCTTTTTCTAAATAAAACCGGATGGTTTGCTCAGCCTCTTCTACTGTTTTACAAGCTTTGCTCATATTAGAACGGTGAACTTCGTCAAACAAAGTTTTAAATTTTCCACCCAAACCAAATTCGTGGATGGCACCTGCCAAAACATATTGCAAATCGCAAAGGGCATCGGCAACCTCTACCAGATCGTCATTTTCTACCGCTTCCTGCAATTCTTTCAGTTCTTCTGCTAAAAGCGAAATACGCAAATTTGCCCGCTGCTTTGAAGGAATTATCGGATTTTCCAAAATGGGATGTTTAAACGTAGTGTGAAATTCTGCAACCTGATTTAGCGAATTGGTTTCTTGCATGATGGTGATTGATTTGATCTTTATGCAGCAAACTTAAAAAAAACCAAAGAAATATTGGGGAGAATTTATACACAGGTTGGTTAACCGGCTAACTGTTTAAATTGGCCAACTGCAATTATGAATTGCTAAAAGATTGTTCAATTATTGCATTGCTTAGCGATTAACTACAAATTGCCAACTGAAATCTGTTCAGAATGGTTAATCGGTTAATTGTTCAAACTGGTTAATTGAAAGATGAATCTTAACAATTCAACAATATTTAAATTCCTCAATTAACCAGTTAACCGATTTATACAATTAACCAAACTACCCTACTTCTTCCCTTCCCTCACCACTTTAAAAAATTCTTCTTTATAAGTTTCACCAATGGGGATAGCCTGATCGTTGATATAAACTGTATTGCCGTCTATCATCTTGATTTTTTCAAGAGAAATGATATATGATTTATGGATACGGTAAAAGGGTGGCTGAGGCAGTTCGGTTTCCAGCTCGCGCAGTGCCTGGTAAGTGACAACCCGTTGAGTAGCGGTATAAACCGAAACGTAGTTTTTTAAACCCTCTATATAAAGAATATCTTCATAATTAACCTTAATAAACTTGTTTTTAGTATCCCCCTTGATAAAAACAAAATCATTCCCCTGGGTTACCGGCTTTAAAGCAGTTTCCTGCTGAGCAGGCATTACAGGCATTAAAATCTGTTGTGCTTTCGTAGCAGCCTTATAAAAACGTTCATAGGAAATCGGCTTAAGCAGATAATCTACCACATCAAGTTCAAACCCCTCTAAAGCGTACTCGGGGTAGGCCGTGGTTAAAATCACTTTGCATTTACCACCACAGATCTTCAAAAACTGGATCCCTGTTAACTCTGGCATCTGTATATCTAAGAAAACAATGTCTACCTTACCCTCCTGAACGAGATTAAGTGCTTCAAAAGCATTGGTAGTGGTTCCAACCAAATCTAAAAATGGGGTTTTGCTGATAAAGCTAGCAATAATATCTGAAGCATATGATTCATCATCAACGGCAAGGCAACGGATCATGGGTTAGGGTTTAGCGGTTAGCGATTAGCATGAATTAACATTAGAATAGTTTTCAATGATACAAATTATACATCAGAGATTTAAGATCAAAGTACTTTTGTAAGTATTGCCGTTGTTTGAAATTAACAACTCATGCTTATCGGGATAAATCAGATCTAACCTACGGTGGATATTTACCATACCTACACCGCTTGAGTGGTCTTTCTGCGCATGGCTGATCTTATTGCTCACTTCAAAACTTAGTCTTTTTTGTTGCACCTTCAACCTAATGCGTACTGGTTGCACCGCATCATTAACCACGCCATGCTTAAAAGCATTTTCAACAAACGGGATCAATATCAGCGAAGCTATTTTTTGATCAGCGATGCCATCTGCAATAAAATCGACATAAAAATTGGGTTCAAAACGCATCCTGAACAACGCCACATAACTCTCCAAATACTCAACTTCTTTATCTAAACCTACTTTACCATCCGGGCTGTCGTTCAAGGTGTAACGCATCAGGTCTGACAAACGCAAAACAGCATTGGCCAGCTTGTTGGAAACAGGAATAGCCAGCGAATAAACATAATTTAAAGTATTGTACAGAAAATGTGGATTGATCTGCGACTTCAAAAAGGAAAGTTCCGCCTTAACCACTTCTTCCTTCAATTTGCGGTTAACCTGCTCCGATTTAAAGCTCTGTTCAATTCCATATACCGCAGCTGGCACCACAATAAAAGCTAAACTCCAATAAATATTATCAGATATATAGTTCCATGCCGTTACGCCATCATCATAATTATGAAAACCAAACCATTTTCGATAGAGAATCTCCTCTATTAAATACCGAAGTGATATAAAAACGGCTATGGTAAATAAAATACCACCAATTATCTGGGGTAATTTGTTCTTTTTAAATATTTAGGATAAATCCACAGATAACAGATATAGAATTCTATCAACTGGATAAAATTCATGGATATATTGAATGCCGATTGCCTTAAGGTAATTCCTTTTATAATTGCTCCGCCGTAAAAATATCCCAAAACAAGTACCCAGCAAACTATGTGAATGGAAATGATTTTGATTGTTTTCATGCACTAAAACTAGACAAAGCTTTTTTAACTGCCTATTTTCTTATTCCAAACGTGCAAATAATTATCCCAACCCGGGTAAATTAAGGATGAATGCCATTTATTCCCTAAAAATGGATTGGGATAATATTTTAAAGGGTTGGGATTATATAATTTCAAACAACTCACCAGCACATCATCTTTGAATCATCAATATAAAACAAACACAATGATGAACCTCTTTTTTAAATCTCTACTTCTTGTCCTATTTATTTTCAATTTTCAAACTACTCTTGCTCAAAACACTAAGGTATCAGGAACCATTACCGATAAAAGAAATAAAGCCCTTGATTATGCTTCAGTAGCCTTAATCCAGTTACCCGATTCTTCTCCGGTGACTTTACAGGTTACCAACCAGCAAGGTTTATACGAATTTAGTAATGTTAAACCAGGCAGATATCTTATTAAAGCTTTAATGATGGGTTATAGAAAAGCCCTGTCTGCACCATTTGAAGTAAAAGATATGGCCGTAAAAGTCCCATTAATTGTACTGGCAGATGAAACTCAAAACCTGAAAGAAGTAAATATTATATCAAAAATGCCCGTAATTGACCAAAAGGCAGACCGGGTGATTGTAAATGTAGAACAGATGAATACCGCTGGCGATAATGCATTGGAAGTAATCAGCAGGTCGCCAGGCGTAAAACTGGATAAAGACGATAACATCGTACTTAAAGGTAAAAAAGGCATTATTATAATGATTGATGGTAAGATGAGTTATATGACGGGCCTGGAACTGACCACTTACCTAAAATCATTGCCCGGATCTGTATTAAGCAAATTAGAATTAATTTCTAATCCCCCATCTTCTTTTGATGCCGCGGGTACAGCAGGCATCATTAATATCAAACTGAAAAGAAATAAAATGCAGGGATTTAACGGAAACATGAATCTGGGCGGTGGTTATGGGCGTTATGAAAAAGTTTTTGGAGGTACCAACCTGAATTACAATATCGGCAAGGTAAGTACTTATCTGCGCCTAGACGCCGGACATTATAACTCCTATAACAGGCTAACGTTAAACAGAACCATAGGCGATGAACAGTATAATCAGCTTAATTTTTGGCATCCGGTAACCAACAGCTTAAATTATTCTACCGGTGCCGATTATTTCATCAACGGGAAACATACATTAGGGCTGATGGTAAAAGGCTTCACGGCTCCTGAGGAAACAAAGGTTAATAGCAATTCGGTAAATTATAATGCTGTAGGTGCAAAAATGGGCAGTACATCAATGTTCAACCCACAAAGCAATACCGAAAAAAACCATGCATTTAACCTGAACTACCGTTTTAAAACGGATACACTTGGCGGAGAATTAGGCTTTGATGCTGATTATGTGAGGTTCGATAACACCAAAAACGAAACTTTTACCAATAATTATCTTGATGCAAATGAACAGCTGATCGACAATCCAATCGATTTGCGTAACAAAGGGATGGGAAACGTTTCTATCTATTCGATCAAGGCCGACTATAGCCTAAATTTTTCAAAAACATTAAAAATGGAAACCGGCTGGAAAAGCAGCTGGGTAGAATCGCAGAGCGATGTTCGTTTCGATTCGCTCAAAACCGCTGGCTGGATCACCGATCCCCGCAGAACCAACGCCTTTTCTTACAACGAAAACATTAATGCAGGTTATCTTTCCCTTGATCAAAATTTTAAAAACCTACAGATCAAAGCCGGTTTACGTGCAGAACAGACTTTAGGCAATGGCAGTTCTTCCGGTACCAATACCCTGATCAACCGAAAATACTGGAAGCTTTTTCCAACAGTTTTTGTATCCCTAAAACTCGACTCAAACAACCTGATAACAGCTGCATACCGTAAGAGTATTAACAGACCATCATACAGCAGCTTAAATCCGTTTACATTTTATTCCGATCCCTATACTGCCCTACAGGGAAATCCGTTACTACAGCCCTCTTACGCAAATAGTTTCGAATTGAATTATTCCATTAAAAACTTCAGGATATTGACTTTAAGTTATTCGGTTAACAATGGTTCGATATCGGAGGTGGTTTATCAGAACGATATTACGAAAGAAAGCATTTCCAGACCAGAAAACCTGAACCGTACCACAAACTTTTACATGGCAACGGGGAATCCTTTCGATATAACCAAATGGTGGAACAACAGTACCGAAGTTTCGGCGGGATTTAACCGAACCGAATCAGCTGTACAAGGTAACGGATTTAATGCTTTCTCCTGGAACTGGTCGGTGGTTATGGATAATACCATTACTTTACCTAAAAACTATAGCTTAACCACCTATGCCTTTTACGATTCCCCATCGGTTAATGGTCTTTTTCGTAACTTAGAAAGTTATCAGCTCAATATCGGTGTTAAAAAATTATTCTGGAATAAAAATGCCACACTGGCACTAAAAGTAAACGATATTTTTAACACTAGTAAATTCAGGGCAAACCTCGAGTACAACAACATTAAAACCTACTGGCAAAATGAATGGGAAAGTCGGAGGGTGAACCTAAGTTTCACTTATAAATTCGGAAATATGAAAATCAAAACCGCCCGCAAAAGACAAACCGGAACCAGCGAAGAAGAAAACAGGGTTGGCAAAAATTAAAAAAGAAGATAAAGCGTTAATCGGTTAATGGAGGTGAATTTATTCATTTATGCTATTAACCGATTAACCATTTCCAACAGTAAACCAGCTACAAAACCAGTAACATCCAAATATTACAGGCATAGTGGCCAGAATTACCCATCGGACCTGCGAGTTTTTTAAACCCAGCCTTTTCGTACATGGTGATGGCTTTGGCTAGTTCCGGAAAAGACTCCAGATAAATCTCATTATAACCAAATTGCTGAGCAGATTCTATGCTCTTTTCCATCAGCATCCTACCGATGCCTTTGCCACGTGAAGCTGGAAGGGCATAAAATTTTACGAGTTCAACACAGCCATCCGGCAGGCCATCTGTTGGATAAATGCCGCAGCCACCAATAATAGCTCCGTCTTCTTCCGCAAGCCAGTAAGCCGATTTAGGTTGCTCAAAAAGTGTGGACAATTCGTCGGTTGTCGGATCGGTATAAACAGTGCCTGGCCTGTCTACTTTAAATTCCCTTAACACCGTTCTGATCATTGAAGCTGTAGCAATATTATCTGCTGGTGTTATCTTCCTAATGGTTATGGCCATATCTTATCATTTTGTGCAAAATTAACAAACGACCAGTTGTTTTAAAATAAAAGCAAACAAAATACTATTGAATTCCATTATAACTATAAAACAGATTTATCCCATGGAAAATAAAAAAGCAATGACGCCAAACAGTGATCATCCGAAACCAACAGATGATGTACAACTGGAAATAGAAACCGTTACGCCTTCAACTGAAAAGGAAAAGGTTCAACCAAACGAACAAGAGCAAAAAACCAGAGAAGATGAAGTTGACGAAAGAGCAAAACCAGCTGATCAGGCTGAAAAAGCAGACATGACGGAAAAACCGGTTGAAAAAAGTAAAACAGACGATGAGGAAAAACGCGATGACATTGAAACCACTACCCCAAGCGCTTAAGTTAATTTTGGTTAAACCCATATTGTGGCTGAAATAGTTTTAGTATTTTGCCGTTATGAATGATATGAAAAATAAAGTATTGCTTTTCTTGTTGACCATAAGCATTTTTGGCTGCGGAATAAACAGGCAGGCACAACAGATAAAAGCCCTGGAAGACTGTACCTATAAAATTACCGGAGTAAAGCAGGTAACAATAGCAGGAACAGACGTAAAAAAATTAATGGATCAGCAAAGCTTCAGCCTAACCAGCTTACCAGGGGTGGCCTTAGGCTTGTTAAGAAAAGACATTCCTCTAAAAGCAAACCTGAATTTGGAAATAACCAACCCGTCAGGCAATTTAGCAGCCATCAACCAGTTTGAATATAAAATACTGGTTAATAATACCGATCTGGCAGAAGGCATTGTTAATCAAAATGTGAGCATTGCACAAGGTCAAACCGTTACTCTTCCGGTACAGTTGATGAGTAATATCTACGGATTGATTTCTAATGGGAATGTTTTTAACGACATCATAAAGGCGGCTCAAAAAGGATCATCATCAAAAGATGAAAAATTAGGCTTGTTAACTATTAAAATACGACCGACTTTTATGCTGGGCAGTACACCTGTTAAATACCCGGGCTATATTACCATTAACAAAGATATCAGCAGTAAAATACTGTTATAAATATGATCTTAAACAAAAAATGCCCGCTTAACATATTTAGTCAAGCGGGCATTTTTATTAAAGCTTCATTAAAATTTCTTGTGAGGTGTCATAACCATTCCTTTAAAGCCATTTGGATCCAGTTTTTCATCCAACTCCCTTAATTGAGCTATTGACAATTTGGGTACTGCTGTAGTGATTGTACTTAAACTGGATGTCTTTTTCGCCGTAATCACAAAATTGCCGTTCTTCGCATAAGTCAAAGCGTAATTCAGCAAAGTCTCGGTTTCATCGCCCCATGCCTTACTTAAATCCTCCGGCGATTCTTTATCAGCCGTAAGACCACTATAATAGCCACCTTCACCCAGTTTATTTTTGGTTTCAAATTCTGGGATATACATATCTACTTTGTCTATCCTGATGGGAAAGAAGCCCACTGGTTTACCATAAGTTGTTCTCCCGATTAACTTTACATCCATTACTGGTTTTAAGCTGTTAATGGTGAGTTCGCTGGCCGATGCAGTAGCGCCCGTTACGATGAAGTAAATTCTATTCAATGTTAAACTACCCGATTTTGCAAATTTTTCAACATTGTCTGCAGCTGTTGGCGAGTAATTTAAATCAGCATAGGTAGCATATTTTCCGTTTACCCCCGTGGTAAAAGTCTGCAATTTACCTGCATCATCCAACAGGGGTTGGTGCGCCAGAACTGAGGCTTTGCGCTGGGCAGTAGTAATGTTTTGCAAATAGTTATTATAATAAGAAGTAAACATCGTATTACCGTTTTCTCCTACTGGCGCCATCAGATTGATCATTTCAATAGCTGTAGAAACATAACCACCGCCATTATAGCGTAAATCAACAACTACTTCGCTTACGCCCTGCGTGGCAAAATTAGAAAAAACCGCATTTATGGCTGAAGAGGCATTATTTGTAAAACTATTAAATACAATGTAGCCCACCTTCTTTGTACCAACCGTATAAACATTTGTAAACAATATCGGATTAACCGTGTATATACCGCTTGTTACAACAGCTGTTTTCGGATTGCCGGCTAAATCATTAAATGCTAAAGTAACCGTAGCGTTTGCACCGAAAATAGCATTGTTTAAAAAATTAACCGCACCTGGATAGGTCAGATCGGTTCTTCCGTTTACGCTGGTTATCCTACAACCCCGTGTTAAACCCTGCAATGCCGCTGACGAGTTTGGATATACGTATTTTACCCTTAAATCTGTAGTGCTATCATAATTATACTGAACAGAAAAACCATAATCATTTGCCGAGCCATTTACATCGGCTTTAAGCGCCCCTGTTTTGCCTGTTGTGGCTGCCGTATAATCGAAAAATGAATATTTGGGTTCACCAGAATTGCTTACATATTCATATGGTTTGCCTGTCGACGGATCTACGGAATACTGCGTCAAAGCATATAGTTCAGCCTCATTCGAACTGAATCTCCTTGGATTAAATACCTCATAGGTTGGTAGCGAAGTATTCCAGTAATAAAGTTCCTTACCGTATAAAAATATAGAATCTTTGGTCAGTTCATCCCGCGTTCCGCTAGGTGTTGTGACAACAGGGGGTGTTTCAGGCTCTTCAGGCACCGTACTGCTTTTTTTGCAGCCACTTATGGCTATAAAGCTTAAAAAGCTTAATGCGGCCAGATGAAGGAATTGCTTATTTCTCATAGAAGTTATCGTGGTATAATGTTCAATATACGTATTGGGCAATGTTAGGGTTGTTCCAAAATAAACTTTTATCTATCCACAACTCCTTCCCATGCAGAATATTGTGTACTCATGCCCAGCTATTGATGAACTACGTAAATCTACCGATTAAATTACTTTCCACAACGATAATTATTAAATTTAGAAAGATATTTTAAAGAGGTACCAAGAAGTTATCCCTTATGCCCCCTAAATTGTCGCCTTTGCACCGCTATAATCAGGCCGTTTAGTTGCAGATTTGAGCTAACAAATTAATAGTCAACCATACTGAATACATTCTTAATTAAATTTAGTAAAGAATCACAAAACTTAAACTTCAACTTATGAGAAAAACTCAATTTAAAATCACGATTAATGCTCCGAGAGAGAAAGTTTGGGAGGTACTTTTTGGTTTAAAAACTTACCCCGAATGGACCGCTGTATTTGCTGAAGGATCGCAAGTGGAAACCGACTGGAAAAAAGGAAGCCGGGCCATTTTTGGAGATGGCAAAGGAAATGGGATGCTTGCGGTGATCCACGAAAACATACCCAATCAACACCTGTCTATCAAACATATTGGCGAAATCAGAGATGGTAAAGAAGCATTGCACAATTGGGGCGAAGCTTTCGAAAATTATACCTTGAACGAAAAAAATGGCGAAACTGAACTACTGATCGATATGGATATGGTTGAAGAATGGGTAGAATTTTTTCAGGAAACATGGCCAAAAGCTTTAGCAAAAGTAAAAGAAATAGCCGGGCGATAAGATTTACAGAAACATATTAAAACCAAAAAAGCCTTTCATTACTGAAAGGCTTTTGGAAGTGGTGCCACCTGGATTCGAACCAGGGACACAAGGATTTTCAGTCCTTTGCTCTACCGACTGAGCTATGGCACCATCCGTTTGGGATTGCAAATGTAGTGTTCTTTTTCTCAAATCCAAAAAAGGATTTCAGTTTTTTTTATACAAACGCAAAGATAAAACGTCAACTTTTTGATAAGCAGAAAGATATATTACAAATATTTTTATTCATTTATGTAAAATTCTTTGTGCCAGGGAATATGTATTTCGTATTTCAAAAACCGTCAAAAACCAAAAAAGCCTCTCATTTCTGAAAGGCTTTTGGAAGTGGTGCCACCTGGATTCGAACCAGGGACACAAGGATTTTCAGTCCTTTGCTCTACCGACTGAGCTATGGCACCATCCGTTTGGGATTGCAAATGTAGTGTTCTTTTTTCAAAAGCAAAATTTTTTTTCCATTATTTAACTGTAAAGCTGATTATCAATTAATTAATTTTCAATTTTTCAAAATCTATAAGATCATCTCTGCTTAGAATGAATACAAACAAAAATTTTTTGCCTTTTTTTTATGCATGCATAGTAATTTATTTGGATTAATATCCTATTTTAGCATTACAATCTAATATTGCATGGTAGCACAGATCATTTTTCTAGTACTTACACTTGCAGCAATTGCGCTGTTTACAGTTAACCTGCGTAAAATAATTCGCAATATCCGCCTTGGCAAACCGGTAAATCGACAAGATCAACCGCAAAAAAGATTATTAACCATGCTTCGGGTGGCTTTTGGGCAGTCTAAAATGGTTGTTCGCCCTATCCCTGCCTTTCTACATTTTTTTGTTTACATCGGCTTCGTCATTATCAACATCGAAGTATTGGAGATCATGATTGACGGGTTATTCGGCACTCATCGTATTTTTAACGGTTTGGGCGGTGTATATAATTTTCTGATCGGGTCTTTCGAAATCCTGGCCTTTACCGTTTGGGTTTCCTGTGCTATTTTTCTGGTACGCAGGAATATTCTGAAAATCAAACGCTTTAGTGGCGTAGAGATGAAAAGCTGGCCAAAATCTGATGCCAACTATATCCTCATCACCGAAATTTTATTAATGAGTGCTTTCCTGTTCATGAATGCAGCAGACGCAAAACTCCAGCTTATGGGCGCCAGCCATTATGTTACTGCTGGTGCATTTCCGGTAAGCCAGTATTTAATGAATATTTTACCAGCATCAGAAAGTGCCCTGGTCATGATAGAACGCAGCTGTTGGTGGTTTCACATTATAGGTATCCTGGCCTTTCTAAATTACCTGCCCTATTCAAAACATTTCCATATTCTTTTTGCCTTTCCAAACACCTATTTTTCCAATCTGGAACCTAAGGGGGAGTTTACCAATATGGCTTCGGTTACCAATGAGGTAAAAGCAATGCTAGATCCTTCTTTTGTACCGGCAGAAACAGAAGCAGGTAAATTCGGTGCAAAAGACGTAACTGATTTAAGTTGGGTAAACCTGATGAATGCCTATACCTGCACTGAATGTGGAAGATGTACTTCGGTATGTCCTGCAAATATTACGGGCAAACTTTTATCGCCAAGAAAAATTATGATGGATACCCGCGACCGGATCACCGAAGTGGGCCAGAACATTGATAAACACGGTGCAGAACACCAGGACGGAAAATCCTTATTGGACGATTACATCAGCAGGGAAGAAATCTGGGCCTGCACCAGCTGCAATGCCTGTGTTGAAGCCTGTCCGGTAAATATTGATCCCTTACAGATTATTATGGAGCTCCGCCGTTTTGCTGTGATGGAAGAATCGCAGGCACCAGGCAGTATTAATGCGATGCTGGGCAACATTGAGAATAACCAGGCCCCTTGGAAATACTCCCCTGCTGATCGTTTTAACTGGGCGCAAGAGAGTTAGCGGTTTTCAGTTAGCAATTCGCAATTGGCAGTTTTCAGTTAGCAAAAATTAAATAATTACATGAAGTCTTGATACCCGATACTTCATACTTGATACTAGATAATAGACAAATGGAATTTAAAGTCCCTACTATGGCCGAGTTAATGGCCGCAGGTGAAGAACCGGAAATATTATTTTGGGTAGGCTGTGCCGGAAGTTATGATGAAAGAGCGCAGAAAATTACCCGCGACATTTGTAAGATCTTACATCATGTAGGCATTAAATATGCGGTTTTAGGAACAGAAGAGAGTTGTACCGGTGATCCCGCTAAAAGGGCTGGTAATGAATTTCTTTTCCAAATGCAGGCCATTGCCAATATTGAGGTATTGAATGCTTATAACGTCAAAAAAATTGTTACAGGCTGCCCGCATTGCTTCAACACCATTAAAAACGAATATCCGGGTTTAGGTGGCGCTTACGAAGTGATCCACCATACGCAATTGATACAGGATTTGATTAACGAGGGCAAACTGAAAGCCGAAGGTGGTGAAAGTTTCAAAGGCAAAAAAATTACTTACCACGATCCATGTTACCTAGGCCGGGGGAATGGAATTTACGAAGCGCCCAGAAAAGCTTTAGAGGTACTTGATGCGCAGCTGGTAGAAATGAAACGCTGCAAAAGCAATGGGTTATGTTGCGGTGCCGGCGGTGCCCAGATGTTTAAAGAACCAGAAAAGGGAAATAAAGACATCAACGTAGAACGTATTGACGAGGCTTTAGAAACCGGGCCACAGGTTATTGCCGCAGGATGTCCATTCTGTATGACGATGCTAAGTGATGGTGTTAAATTAAAAGATAAAGAACAGGAAGTGAAGGTATTGGATATTGCGGAGATTACGGCAAGGGCAAACGGACTTTAACCATTGTTGAACCTACGTAACGAAGCTGTATCATTAGCGTAATTGTCATCCCAGGGGTTAGGTTTTGTCATTCCTACCCCGATTTGTACCCTTTTAATACTCATTAGCACTAATTCAAAACAAAAAATTAATGAGTAATCTTAATGCAAATGTTTTAAGATACCCGCCTTCGCGAAGAATGACGCCCAGCGAGACTGCGCTCCTAAAACAAACAATTATCTTAAAATTATCCCCTGCTGCTTTATTTCCAGGAAAGCAATTGCAGTTCTCCATAGGCTAATTTCTTCCCGCTCTACTCCTGCCATGAAAAATGGCATCCGTTCGATCAGGTTTAATTTACTCATTTTTTGCTACTATGTTGGTTTTCCGTACAACAGGCCCAAGTTCATAGCCCTGATCGGAGCGGGCATCCCCCGATCCTTCATCCTACCGTGTTGACACATCTTTTGCTAAGTTTCAGGGATATTTTTGATTCTCCATCCAATATTTATTTCAGCGAATTTTTGTAGACCAATCCATAATGTTGTTATTCCAGGCGGTCTTTCGCTTGCATAGCCTTTCCAGCCCCCCAGTCTGGCTATTGTCCAAACATGTCTTTTTAGGCTCTGCTTTTTATATAGATTTTTTTGTTTTTCAGTTTTTCCCTCCAATATTTTGATAAGATCTTCGCTGCACTCCTGTTCCTGTTTGGAAAAGCAGCTTTCGGCACAGAGGCCTTCTTCCTCTGGAACAGCATATGAGAGCTGCATCATAAAAAGCTTTAGTATCACATCCAACATTAGAAGGCTTAATTTCCTAATACTCTGACCATATTCGAGTTCGCTGGCCTCAATATTGAATCCTTCTTTTTTTAATATCCTAAAAACTTCTTCTATAGTCCAACGCCAGCTGTACCACTCTATACAACATAACGCCATATCAATATTTTCTAAAGGTATTGTCGTTAAGATCCTCCAACAAACAGGGTTGTTGCAGCCTTTTGATACTTTCTCCTTTGCCTCGATATAGAATAGCTTAACCGTATCGGGGCTTTCTTTTGAACTTGTGCCGGTTCTTTTGATCTCAACCTCTTTATACCTTACTTCTATATCGGCTATTCGGGTAGATCTCTTCTTTCTCTTATCGCCCTCAACCTTAATCTGATAACTGCCCTGGGCAGGGTGACCATCAAACACGTCGAAAAGCTTTGTTTTATCCGTAAGGGTACGGTTGGTGCTTGCCCGCACCAGCAAATCCGTTCTTTCATCGGGTATGCAGGAAAACTGTTCATAAATATCGCCTTCCCTATCCTGTACAATAATGATGGATTCAGCTTCTTTCAAAGCCTCTTTGCTCTTCTTGGACGATTCTATCCATTTATATGACTCCTTTTCCTGTATGGGAAGCGTGCTGTATTTACGCACATGTTTATTGACCCGAACCTCGGGCCTATTCCAAATTTTGATATAGGAAAAGCCATAGGGAACACAGCTTTGGGCATCCACAACCAGGGATGGATGGAGTAAATAGCCCAAACCTTGGAATTTTGCATTGGTAGTACCTAAACTACCATCTTTTTGCAATCGGTTTCTATGTTTGTACATATTGATTTCTGTACTATCCTGGATGCATAAGACTGTTTTTCCCTTGCAACTTACTCCACAACGGGAGGATATATCGGAAATGATGCTATCTTCTTCAACCCGCTCATTCTTCAGGAATCTATAAAAACCTTTTGCCTGTGAAAGGCTATCGGACA
This sequence comes from Pedobacter suwonensis, assembly GCF_007833675.1. Classification (NCBI taxonomy): domain Bacteria; kingdom Pseudomonadati; phylum Bacteroidota; class Sphingobacteriia; order Sphingobacteriales; family Sphingobacteriaceae; genus Pedobacter; species Pedobacter suwonensis. The sequence continues at coordinate 1,648,279 of NZ_CP031708.1, forward strand.
GTTGGCGTATGGAATGGACACCTTTGGTAAACAAATTATTTATAACCTCGACACAACGGTTATTTAAACGCTTGTCTGGAAAACAATCTCTATACCCATTTGATAATAACATCTACAAAACTAAAAATATTTGTGTCCACACGGTAGGATCCTTCATCGGGATAAAGCGGAGAGCAGGAATAACTTTAAAAAAAGCGAATGACATTGCGCTCCAAAAAACGATCAACAATTCTAATTTTTATTTATTAATTTTTGACCAACAAGAGGTTTAGTGCTTCCTTACTTTTCAGGAAAGCAATTGCAGTTATCCATAGGCTAATTTCTTCCTGCTCTACCTCCTGCCATGAAAAATGGCATCCGTTCGATCAGGTTTAATTTACTCATTTTTTGCTACTATGTTGGTTTTCCGTACAACAGGCCCAAGTTCATAGCCCTGATCGGAGCGGGCATCCCGGCTTTTCGCCGGGATAAAGCGTAGAGCAGGAATAACTTAAAAAAAGCGAATGACACTGCGCTCCAAAAACAATCAAAAATCTTTACATCGCCATTTAACTCATGTTTATTCTTTCAAAGCAATTGTAATATCACCAATATTAATTCTTTACCTATGGCTTCTGAAGAATCGAAACCGCTGCATTAATTTTATTCAGGTTATCGCGGATCAGGTTTAAATCTTCGGCTTCAATATTTTTTAATGGAATAATAATCTGTGTCGCCATCGAGTCTACATCACCTCCCCTGTCTTTATAAGTCTGCACAATCACATCATCACCCCTGGTATGGATATATAATTTTCCTGCGGTGGTTGTGCCATAATAGTCCATATCTTTAAATTTCGACAGCTTAAATGCGAAATACTCCGTTTTACCGTTATTAAAATATCGCTTGTACCTGCAAAAGCCGTTGTTGGTAACATTTAATTCGTAGCGTTTTATCCGGTCACTTTCCTGGCCGCTATCGTAGTGGTCGGTAAAGGTTTTTTGAAGATAGCTGGCACATTGCTCCATGGATTCGGGGTCAGAAAAAGAGCATAAAAACAGACAAGAAGCCGAAATAAGGGATATTTTCAAGCAGCATGTAAACTTTTTCATCGGGCTAGCGTTTTTAACACAGCAATTTAATTAAAATCGTAAATTTGTATATGAGTTTTTCTCCACAATCAAGAGTTTGGATATACCAAAGCGATCGCAAATTTACTTCAGGCGAAGAAACTGAGATCTTAAACAAGCTAACCGCCTTTACTAACCAGTGGAAAGCACATGGAAATGAGTTATTAGCCAAGGCAGAAATACGCTATGGCTTTTTTATCATTCTGATCGTTGATGAGCGTAGGGCTGGCGTTACCGGCTGCTCTATTGATAGCTCTGTTCGGTTAATGAAAGAAATTGAACAGGAATACCATGTGGATCTTTTTAACCGCTTCAATATTGCCTATAAAGTAAATGGAGAGGTAGTGGTAAACAACAAAGAGGACTTTGAAACTTTGGTAAATATTAAACAGGTTACGCCAGAAACTACCGTATTCAACAATATGGTACAAAACCTGGCCGAGCTGGAAACGAAGTGGGAAGTTCCCTTTAAAAACAGCTGGCATTCTACCGTTTTTGCGCATTTGTTATAAGTATTATGTTTATTGTTGATCTGAAATATATTGTTCCTTTAGAAGAACTGGATGAGCATATGGGGGCACATGTTCGGTACCTTAAAAAATATTATAAACAGAACGTTTTTGTGGCCTCGGGCAGAAAGGTTCCGCGAACCGGTGGAATCATTTTGGCACTTGCCAAAGATGAGGCTGAATTAAAGAAAATCCTGATGGAAGACCCCTTTTATAAACACCGTTTGGCCGATTTCAAGATCACTCATTTCCTCACATCACAATACCACCCGGATCTGGAATCTCTTCTGGGCTAACTGATTGATAATAGCTGTTACTATTACAGCTATTTTTATGTTAGCCAAACAATTAGCTGGCAAAAAACATTATATTGGTTTAATCAAATCTTGTTTATGAAGCGCTGGCTTAAAATCTCTTTAAAAATTGTATCGGTTTTAGTTGTACTGATTATATTAACCTGGCTGGCGGGTGCTTTTTACATCAGCAGAAATAAAAAAGAAGTATTGGCTTCTATCCTCTCGCAATTAAATAAAAACTTAAACGGACAGATTACCGCCAGCAGCATGGAGCCTACGCTTTTGAAAAGCTTTCCGGGGGTTTCTGTTTCTTTGAATGGCGTTTTGTTAAGGGATAGCCTGTGGGCGCAGCACAAACACGACCTGTTAAAGGCACAGGATATTGATGTATCTTTAAACATACTCTCCCTTATTACAGGCAACATCAATATCAGACAGATTTCCATTAACAATGCTTCCATTTACATCTATACTGATTCAACAGGCTATAGCAATACCAGTATCTTTAAAAGCAAACCTAAAACAGATAAAAAATCGTCAACGAAATCTTCAGCACTTGAGTTGAAAAAAATTGATTTTAACAAGGTGAGTTTGGTTTTAGATAATAAGAAAAGATTTAAGCTGTTTAATTTTAATATTGATCAGATTAAGGGCAGGATGGAATATCCGGATAGCGGCTGGACAAGTAACATTAAGTTAATAACCAAAGTAAACAGTTTTGCCTTTAATACCCGAAAAGGTAGCTTTTTGAAAGATAAAACCCTGGAAGGCACTTTAAATGCACATTATAGCAGAGATCTGGATGCGATAATCCTGAGTCCCGAAATCCTTAACATTGGTGGTCACCCTTTTAAAATTGGCGCCAAAATAGAACTCGCAAAATCTGCTTTTGCCATTAGCATTGCTGTTGATGATATCCTCTTCAGAGACGTTGCTTTACTCTTATCACCCAACATTTCTTCCAAACTGCTAAAATTTGGAATTGAAAAACCGATCAATATCCGCGGAAATATTGTTGATGACGGATCAGGAAAATATGGAGATCCTTTGATCAATGTAGGCATAACCGTGAGGGATAATGTGGTTTCCATCCCGGCGGGTAAACTAACGGCGTGTAATTTCGATGGTTCATTCACCAACCGCGATACCGTTGGCGGCATTATTGGCGATGAAAACTCGTCCATCAAATTTCACAGGCTTACGGCAAAATATTTTAATGCACCGCTTAAGATCGATACGTTTACAGTTAACAATCTCTCCCGCCCTATTGCAACCGGATTGGTTACCTCGCAATTTCCACTAACGAACTTAAACCATTCATTGGGTACGAACGACTTCGATTTTAAAAGCGGAACAGCCGACTTAAGGCTTTATTGCAAAGCCGATATTGATAATTTCAGGTTCACCAAACCGGTGGTTTCCGGTAAAATACGAATTGCAGACGCCGATATCGTTTATATCCCAAGAAAACTTCATTTAGTAAAGAGCGCTTTAAATATCGATTTTAACCAAAATGATTTATCCATACAAAATGGGCATTTTCAACTGGGCAAAAGTGAGTTGAATGTGAGCTGTAGTATCGCCAATTTTGCCAACCTATACTACACAGCACCTGAAAAAATATTGGTGAACTTAAAAATGTCGAGCCCGCAGCTTTACCTAAAAGAGTTTTTACCTTTCTTAGGTCCGAGAACGGCTAAGAAAAAATCGGGCAGCAATAAACAAGTTGTTTCGAAAGAACTAAGCAATGTGCTGGAACTTTCTAAAATGGATATCCGCTTAACGGTAGATAAAGCCATTTATGATCATTTTCTGGCCAAAAATCTTGACGCCAACATTTCGCTACGTGGCGGAGGCATATTCTTTAACAAAATCAGTGTAATGCATGCAGGAGGTCAGTTATCCCTAAATGGAAATATTATGCAGGAAGCAGCATCAAATAGTTTTAAGGTCAACTCAAAGATCAGCCATGTAAGCGTGAAAGATTTTTTCTATTCGTTTGATAACTTCGGTCAAAATACCATTACCAATAAAAATTTAAAAGGTTACTTATCATCGTTGGTTAACATTTCGGGAAGAATATCGCACGCAGGAAAAATTCTTCCGCGATCAATCAATGGTAAAGTGGTATTTAACCTGAACAACGCTGCCCTGGTTAATTTCGAGCCGATGGTTAAGGTAGGTAAATTTGCTTTTGCCAACAGAAACCTGTCAAACGTGGAGATCAAAAATCTTGATGGAACCCTTAATATCCGTGGCGATAAGGTAGAAATCAGTCCGATGCAGATCAACTCCAGTGCTTTAAACTTTAATGTAAAGGGTATTTATGCTTTGGGTACCGGTACAAATGTTCAGATGGACATTCCACTCAGAAATCCAAAGGGAGATGAAAACCTAACCAGATCAGAAAGAAGAGAAGCCCGTATGCGTGGCATCGTGTTGCACCTGAAAGCCATTGACGACGAAAAAGGCGGAATAAAAATCAGGTGGAACAAAGATCATGACTAGTGTTAGTCCATAGTCTCAAGTCCTAAGTCGAAAAATGGACTGAAGACTCAGGACTTTAGACTTCAGACTAAAAATCAAGCGGTCCCAACCTGTTCATATTTCTTAAAATCAGGTATTGACGGTGCCTGATGTATGGAGTTGCATTTTGAGGCGTCCATCTTCTGGGGTTTGGAAAACAGGAAGCAATTAAAGCAGCTTGTTTTTTGGTTAATTTTGTGCACGATTTGCCATAATACTCCCGGGCGGCAGCTTCGGCACCATAAATCCCGTCGCCCATTTCAATAACGTTCAGGTAAACTTCTAATATTCGCTCTTTGCTCCAGAACAGTTCTATCAATAACGTAAAATAAGCTTCAAAACCTTTTCTGATCCACGATCGGCCAGGCCAAAGAAAAACATTTTTAGCAGTTTGCTGCGAAATGGTACTTCCACCTTTTATCTTCTTCCCTTTAGCATTACTCGCAAAAGCTTTTTCAATGGCTTTCATATCAAAACCGATATGGGTTAAAAAAAGCTGATCTTCTGCAGAAACGGCAGCCCTTTTCATGTTATCAGAAATATCATCAAATTTTACCCATTTTTTTCTGTCTTAAAAGGTTTTCCATCTGCTTTACGCTCAATATTCCGCAGTACCATTAAAAGGGTAATAGGCGGGTTGATGAAGCGAAGGGCAATGACCCAAAATACAGAAACCAATAAAAAATATATAAATACTTTTGTAGCCACGTTAGTAATCCTCTTGAGCAGGGGATGTTTTGCTTTGCCTTTGGTCTTGGTTGCCCGTGTTTTTGCCATGGGTACAAAGGTAACTAAAGAGACGGAAATGACATTGTCAATAATAGTCTTAATTATAACGATAATAATCATCACCAAAGGCACATGACAGCAATTATTTTATACCAGACTTAACTTATAACCGATAAATAAGTTTGTTTATGTATTTTAGTCACGTGACTGTGAATTAACCATTCTCGATTCACTAAACCACAAAAACCAGATAGCAGAACCACCAATAATTATATAAATGAAAATACCAAGCTACCTATTGCTTGCCCTTTGTTTTTGGGGCTGCAGCACCATTAAAAACACCAATAACAAACCTGAAAAGTGGGTAACACTTTTTAATGGAAAAGACATTAAAGACTGGAATGTTAAAATCCACCACCACGATTACAATGTAAATTTTGGAAATACTTTTAGGGTGGTTGATGGTATAATACAGGTGCGGTACGACCAATACGGTGATTTCAATGATCAGTTTGGCCATCTTTACTACAAAACGCCTTTCTCCTATTACCATTTAAAGTTAAAGTACCGTTTTGTAGGTGAGTTGCAAAAAGGGGCACCCAGTTATACGCTACGTAATAGCGGTTTAATGTTCCATTCGCAGGATCCGAAAACAATGCCTAAGGAACAAGACTGGCCAATTTCGATTGAAATGCAGTTTTTAGGTGGTTTGAGCGACGGTAGGCCGCGCCCGACAGGAAATATGTGTTCGCCAGGTACCGATATTTTTTATAAAGGTAAATTGTATGATGGCCATTGCCTGGATTCTAAATCAAAAACATACGATGGCGACCAGTGGGTATCTGCTGAACTGATTGTGCTTGGCGATTCGCTGGTTACGCACATCATCAATGGCGATACGGTGTTACAATATAGCAAACCCCAAATTGGTGGAGAGGTGGCTAACCGTTACGACCCCAAAATTAAAATAGATGGCAAAGCACTTCAATCTGGTTTTATTGCTCTACAGAGCGAAGGTCAGCCTGTAGATTTTAAAGATATCCAGATCATGGAACTTCCTCACCACAATATGAAAAAATCTAAGTAAACATTTTTCAATATCATACGTTACAACAACATGAAAGTTGCATTAATTACAGGCGGAAGCAAAGGAATTGGTTTCGGCATTGCCGAATCACTTTTAAAAGAAGGCTATAAGGTAGCCATTACAAGCAGAACGATTGCCAGCGCAAATCAGGCTGCATCTCAATTGGTAACACATGGAGATGTATTGGCTATTGAAGCAGATGTTGTAGATTTTAAATCTCAGCAGGATGCTGTAGATCTGATACTCGAAAAATGGGGACAATTAGATGTACTGATTGCCAATGCTGGTATTGGTCATTTTGCACCGGTTGACGAATTAGACATTAATTTGTGGAAAGAAACGATTGATACTAATTTAACGGGTGTTTTCTATAGTATCAAAGCTTCAGTTGAAGAGCTTAAAAAGACCAGGGGCCATATATTTACCATTTCGAGCCTGGCAGGCACAAACTTTTTTGCAGGAGGATCTGCTTATAATGCCAGTAAATTCGGCTTAACAGGCTTTACCCAATCAGTGATGCTTGATTTAAGAAAGTATGGTGTTAAGGTAAGTACCATTATGCCTGGATCGGTTGCGAGCCACTTTAATGATCATCAGCCTGACAGTGAAAACGATGCCTGGAAAATCCAGCCAGAGGATATGGGGAAACTGATTGTTGATTTATTGGCCATGCCGGCAAGAACGCTGCCCAGCAAGGTGGAAATCAGACCTACTACACCGAAAGGGTAAAAAGGAAGGATGATGTGTGATGGAAAATGTAGTTAAGTTTAAACAATTTATTGAATAAAACTTAATAGATCAGTAATTATGGCTAAATTAATCTTCACCATCATCCATCTTACATTCTTACCTCTTACATCCAATAAAAAAGGCCTCTTGATTTGATCAAGAGGCCTTTTTTATTGATTAAAGAATGCTTATTCAGCGATTACTTCAAAAGGAACCTGAACTTTAACTTCTTTGTGTAAGTTTAAGTTAGCAACATATTCGCCAACAAACTTAGGTTCAGTTTCGAAAGTAATACGGCGACGATCTACATCAAAGCCTTGGGCTTTTAATGCTTCAGCAATCTGGATGGTGTTAACCGCTCCGAAGATTTTTCCGCTTTCGCCTGCTTTGGCACCGATTGAAAGTTTAACCTCAGCTAAACGCTCAGCAACACCTTCAGCATCTTTCTTAATTTTATCTTGTTTAAAAGCAGCTTGCTTTAAGTTTTCTGCCAATACTTTTTTAGCAGAAGAAGTAGCTAATGCAGCAAATCCTTGAGGGATTAAATAGTTACGGCCAAAACCTGGCTTTACTGTAACTACATCATCTTTCTCACCAAGGCCTTTAATATCTTGTTTTAAAATAATTTCCATATCTCTAGCCTCCTATTTTAATTGATCAGCAACGAAAGGTAACAAACCGATATGACGGGCACGTTTAACAGCCTGAGCCACTTTACGTTGGAATTTTAACGAAGTACCGGTTAAACGGCGTGGTAACAATTTACCTTGATCGTTAATAAATTTCAACAAGAAGTTTGCATCCTTGTAATCGATGTATTTAATTCCGTTTTTCTTGAAACGGCAATATTTTTTACGGTTATCCTCTACTTTAGGGGCAGTTACGTATTGTATTTGTTCTCTTGCCATTACGCTGCAACCTCCTTAGTTTTTTTGTTAAAAGCACCACTACGCTTTTTCTCATTGTAAGCAACAGCGTGTTTGTCTAAACGGATAGTTAAGAAACGTAACACACGCTCATCGCGTTTTAATTCAAGCTCTAATTTTGCGATCAAATCTCCTGAAGCTTTGTATTCAGTTAAGTTGAAGAATCCATTTGATTTTTTTGCAATTGGATACGCTAATTTTCTCAAACCCCAATTATCTTCCTGGATAATTTCGGCTCCGTTATCAGTTAGAACTGCTTTGAATTTAGCTAATGCCTCTTTCGCAGCCTCTTCAGATAACAACGGGGTTAGAACGATAACAGTTTCGTACTGATTCATTGTTATAATTATGTTTTTAATTTTTTAATCCCGAGGTATATTACGGGGATGCAAAAGTAATAATATATTTCTTAAAATCAAATGATTAATTGGATTTTATATCCTGAAAAACATTGAGGTAAAACGGATGAAAGAAAATGGATGAAGGAAAATGGTTAAGGGAAGACGGAAAATGGAAGATGGAAAGCGAATTGAGAGAAGAAAATGAAAATAAAAAAAGTCGCATAACATCTTACATGCCCATTTTACATAAAGGTAATCAGATTTTTATCTATCGACAGGAGTCTTGCAACATCATCCATCTTACATACCCCATCTTACATAAAGGTAATCATTTTATCCATCGAAAGCAGTCTTGCGACATCATCCATCTTACATACCCCATCTTACATAAAGGTAATCAGATTTTATCCATCGAAAGCAGCCTTGCAACATCATCCATCTTAAATACCCCATCTTACATAAAGGTAATCAGATTTCATCTATCGATGGCAGTCTTGCAACATCATCCATCTCACATACCCATCTTCCATAAAAAAGGGAGTTCGTCTATCCGACAATCTCCCTGGATCAATTAGCTGTAAAGATTTTAATACGTTTCTATCGTTTTTACAAAACTGTCATCATTGTATTTAACCACAAAGGTTAATTCTTTAGAATCAGTTTTGCTGATATTGAATTTTTTTACCAGTTGCGATTTATCCTTGAACACCTCATTATAAACCACATCATTGTATTCGTTATACACGCTAACTTCTACCGGATTGTTTTCCAGGTTTTCAAGATTAAGCGTAATGACCTGATCTTTTTTGGTATAAACAGGTTTAAATACGTTAGATATCTTTGGCTCAGAAACAATTGCTTCACCATTTTTAATCACAATATTATATTTAGCAACCTTTACATCCGATTCTGCCTTTAACGTATACTTTCCATCGGGAAGTTCATTCAGGTCATAGATTTTGCTGGATGCCGCCGGAGCATGGATACTTTCTTCAAACAAAACCTCATCGTATGCATCAATTAATGATAAATTGATATTTTCTGCTTTATCTACAGAGAAACGGATGAATTTTTCCTTTTCACCTTTTATCTTCAATGTAAAATCACCATCGTTAGCGTGTACACCCGTAGCAGTAAAAATTAACGCTGCTATTAAACCGATTTTTAAGAACTTTTTCATAACCAATATTTTTAAAGAGTTAATCATTATATGACACCACTAAGGTACGGAGGCAGTTGAAAGATAGGTGATTGCATATTTTCCAATATCTATGCTATATTACCCTCCATTACCTGTTATTTTAACAAAACCTATAATAAAGCATATTTTTTATTTATTTTAGAAACGTAATCCAGCAAAATATGAAGCCAAGCTTTGAGGTTGTTGAACCTTCTTTCGGAAGTTCATTTTATTATTCAAAATATATGGAGAATGCTAATAACATGGCGCATCTCTGGCATTACCATCCTGAAATTGAAATGGTGTTTGTTAATGGCGGTGCCGGAAAAAGACAGATCGGAAGTCACGTTTCCTATTATACCGAAGGCGACCTGATTTTAATTGGCAGCAACCTGCCCCATTGCGGCTTCACCGACACCAATACAGGAAACAAAAACGAAACCGTCATCCAGATGAAACCCGATTTTTTGGGCAGTATTTTTTTGGGGCTGCAGGAAATCAGAGGCATACAAGACCTGTTTGATAAAGCAAAGGCGGGAATAGCTTTTGGCAGGGAAACCATGCTGGCAGTTGGCCACCGGATAGAAATGATGGACGAGCAGTTACCTTTCGAGCGACTTTTAACCTTATTGAGTGTCTTAAAAGCACTTGAACTGGCTAAAGATTATAAAATATTAAACGCCGATGGTTTTTCGATGGAAATGCAGGTGCAGGATAACGACCGTATTAATATGATTTTTAATTTTGTAAAAGATCATTTTCAGGAGCAGATCAGTTTACAGTATGTTGCCGAAATGTCGAGCATGACCGTTCCATCCTTTTGCCGTTATTTTAAAAAGATTACGAAGAAAACATTCACCCATTTCGTAAACGAATACCGTGTGGTGCATGCCTCTAAACTTTTGGCAGAAAAGCAGACCAGCATTGCCAATATTTCTTACGAAAGCGGATTCAATAACTTTAGCCATTTTAATAAATTATTTAAAGAGTTTACGGGCAAAAGCGCTTCGGAATACAGAAATGAATTGAAATCTGTAATTAAATAATTCATACTGCTTATTTAACAGAATTTAACAGGCAATAGCCGTTTTTTTAGTTATACTTGTTTTTCGATCTAAAGCAATGAAAAACAGTTCTCTCCATCAAAAAATCGCACTGGCCTTTTTTCTGTCCATAGTTACATTTAGCCTCCATGCTCAAAAAACAATCAACAATCCCTCTGTTGGATTTAATAGCACCGCAAAAAATCTGAACATCAAAAAAATAGTAATATCAGATACCGCTACCGTAGTATGGTTTACCACCACTTACCCTGCTGGCCAGTGGATTAGAATACCAAAAGACACCTACATACAGGACAATATCAGTTCGACTAAACATTATATTAAAAAAACGGTTGGCATACCATTAGCACAATATTTTATGCCAAAAACAGGCATAGTATCTTATCAGCTTATTTTCCCAAAAGTAAGTGCAAAGGCAACAAGCATTGATTATGGAGAAGCGGGCGATAATGCGTGGAAAATTTACGATATCGCCCTGCAGGAAAGCAGAACTTTACTTCCAAAGTTTATGTATTCAAGCTGGTTTAATAAACTCACCGGTGATCTCGAAATTGCATTTTTCAATAAAGAGGTAGTTTACAAAAACAAGGTTTGGTCGTATAAAAATATCGTTAAAACAAACACTGCAAATACGGCGATATTGATTGCTAATGGAAAAGAAACCAGACAACTTTTGGTTAATGAGTTAAAAAACGAGAGGATTAACCTTAATGCTGATCATAAAACCATCCAACTGAGCAAAAAACAAGTTGATTGCAAACGAACGATCAGCAAAGAAACTTATAAGCTTCCAATCTTTAAAAATGATAGTGCAACTTTTAGTGGTTACATTAAAAACTACAGCCCCAAACTAGGCATCAAAACCATGATGTTATCTATAGATAATATTATTACGGGAGGACAGGAAAATCAGATCATAAATATACAGCCAAACGGTTACTTCACCACTAAAGTAGGAATCTATCATCCAGAAACCGTTTTTCTTAGGTCAGGACTCTTCAATGTAAACGACATTTACCTTGAACCGGGTAAACCTTTGTTTATCATTTTAGGCGATGAAGAACTCATATATGAAGGTCCTTTGGCGCAATTAAATGAAGATCTTAGCCTGTTAAATAAAATTGATTTATTCAATTACGATGATATGAAAAAGAAGATCGTTAATATGAAACCTAACGATTACAAAACTTATTTACTAAACCTTCAAAAAACTGAACTTACTAAGTTAGATTCCATCCGTCAATTGGGAATGCTTTCGGAGAAAGCTTACCAGATCAAAAAAATAAATATCATCTGCAGCTATGCCAACCATATCATTGAGTATAACTGGAATTACGAATCAGCTGATAAAGAAAATAAAAAAGCGGTCGAAAAATACCCAAATGATTACTATAATTTTTTCAACAAGAAAATCATTAATGATGAACTTTCAGTAATCAGTGCAGATTACAACACTTTTATTAACCGATTTAAATTTTTACCGGGAATTAAACCTGAAAGCTATAGCTATACATATAATTATGCTGCGATGTTTCGTGTGCTAAGAGAAAATAATATTACACTTACCGATCTGGATAAATCTTTCGAAAAATTCATTTCAGCAGATGGACTTTCGTTAAATATAGACAGCGTGGATAAATCCACACAAGATGCCTGGCTCGAAAAACGTGGTGATTTTATAAAAATCTTTAACAATAAATACGCTTCAGACTTTTACTTCAAAAAAATCGATTCAGCATTTAATATCAGCAAAGGGATTTTGTTTGATATCATGAGGGCACAGGATATTTCAGAGCCGATTGTTGATGAACTCTCTCCAATTCAGGACGACAATCTGGATTACGCCCTATCAGATATCAGGAATCAATTTATAAAAGATTATATTAAGCTCAAAAACAATGAGACCCAAAAACAGATTATCGCCAATAAACAAAATGGGGGTTATTTTGTAAATGAAACGCCAAAAGTAGAAGCAGATAAAATTTTAGATACTATTGTTAGCAAACATAAAGGCAACGTTATTTTAATTGACTTTTGGGCAACCTGGTGTGGCCCTTGTCTTAATGGAATTGCTCAAATAAGACCTTTAAAAGAAGAAATGAAAGACAGGAATGTGGTATTTGTTTACATCACTAACGAAAGCTCCCCTTTAACTACCTACCAAAATCTAGTACCTACCATAAAAGGGCAGCATTATCGGTTAAAAAGCGATGAATGGCGTTATTTAGCTGATAAGTTTAAAGTTACAGGTATTCCGCACCAGGTATTGATCAATAAAGAAGGTAAAGTGGTAAACCCAGCTTTGAAATTTATGGATAACGGAGAAGTCAAAAAACTATTGGAAAAATACTTGTAAAAAAGCAGATAGCGAGATGAATAAATTCCTGCTACCAGCTATAATAATTACTATCTGCGCATCGCTTTTATGCTCAATATGTAGAGAACAAACTTATTAATTTCAAAAATAAATGACAATGCCCATAAGAAAATAGAGAAACTAATTACTTATGGGCGTCTGTTCTGCAACGAGATTTTTGAAACCGGCCAAACATTACGGTTCCTGTTAAAATCAACCATTATGGGAACATTTAAAAAAAAACCATAAAAAATAGTATAATGCACCATCATCATCAACCTAATTCTACATGCCGGCCAAACATGAGGCTGTTATCATGAAGGGTAGCGATTTTTCACCGCAGTTAAAAACATCATTAAATAACTGCAGAAAGATATGATATGTAAAAATAGATAGCACCACTTATGGCAACTTTAATGCATTTGAAGCAAGCCATAAACAGTTTTATAACCTGCATAATTAATACTGCTTCACTTTTATACGATAGCTACCTTTATAATATTCCTTCATTTTAATTACCTCTTTTGATTTCTCGGTTAGCCAGAAAACGGCATAACTATCCGGGCTATAATTAATTTTTAGCAGCCAGCATTTAGCTGTTAAATCTGCATTCAATTTCAGATCATCTTTACCGACCACTTCATAACGATGGTAGGTGGCTGCCTTTTCGTTGGTATCGAAAAAGGAAATATCAAACTGCTGACCAACTTTTTTAATTGGCAATAAGGCATAGGTTTCCAAATCCAGCTCCCATGAAATAACCGGTATATCCAGTTTAACAGAACCTCTTTTTGTTGCCTCATTGTTTTTTACGGTGTCAGATGGCTGCATCAAGCCATTTTTATAATCATATGCCAAAATACCCCTGCGTTTATAATTGGCATAATGATAAATCGGAGACATTGTTTTACGGTCGCATATATTTGTTATTGTAGCGAAAAGAGAATCGTTGTGAAGCCATTTCCAACCAAATTCCACAACTTCATTTTTATCCCTTTTTGTAAAGGTGGTTGTCCTTTCCCATATATCTCCGACAGTCCGTTTTGTTTCAAGAGAATCGGTCATATAAACCAAATAACTGTTTTTTCCCTCTTTCAGATTGCTCATGACCAGTTTATGGTTTTGTGCATTTACAGTATCAACCTGTGCCTTCGAAGTGCCTGAAAAAGATAATACTATCGCGCTAATAAAAATTAATATTCTCATATATAAAACTTTACGGTTAGATAAAATCTCTTATTAAATGTTACGTAATCTTTGATAAACTATTTCAATATTTCAACTTTTCCACATTCCAACTTTTCAATCTCACAACACCTAAATTTTTCCTATTTTCGTGCCGATGGAAAATTTTATCGTTTCTGCCCGTAAATACCGCCCAGCCACCTTCGAAACCGTTGTTGGTCAGCAGCATATTACCGGCACGTTAAAAAATGCCATTAAAAACAACCAGCTTGCCCAGGCATTTTTATTTTGCGGACCACGCGGAGTCGGTAAAACTACCTGCGCACGGATCCTCGCGAAAACCATCAACTGTACCAACCCTACAGCCGATATGGAAGCTTGTGGCCAATGTGACAATTGCCAATCTTTCCAGAACGGACATTCATTTAATGTACACGAATTAGATGCAGCCTCCAACAACTCTGTTGATGATATCCGTAGTTTAATTGAGCAGGTTAGAATACCGCCACAAGCGGGAAAATACAAAATCTATATCATTGATGAGGTTCACATGTTATCGCAAAGTGCATTTAATGCCTTTCTGAAAACTTTGGAAGAGCCACCATCTTATGCTATTTTTATCCTGGCTACAACCGAAAAACATAAAATCCTGCCAACTATTTTATCGCGTTGTCAGATTTTTGATTTCAACCGTATCCAGGTAGAAGACATTGCAAATCACCTGTCAAAAATAGCTCAGCGTGAAAATATTGCTTTCGAGAGCGATGGTTTACACATTATTGCGCAAAAAGCAGATGGAGGATTACGTGATGCCCTTTCCATGTTCGATCAGATTGCCAGTTATGCAAACAAGAACATTACCTATAAGGCGGTAATTGACAACCTCAATATTTTAGATTACGACTATTTTTTCAAGCTTACCTCCTATTTAACCGCAGCAGAAGTGAGTCAGACACTGCTTTTGTTCGATGAAATTCTGAACAATGGTTTTGATGGCAACAACTTCATCAATGGTTTGGCCAGCCACTTCCGTAATTTATTAGTAGGTAAAGATGCCGCTACCGTTAAATTGTTAGAAGTTAGCGAAAATATTAAACAAAAATATCTTGAGCAGTGCAGGCAAACCGAATTATCATTTCTGTTAACCGCATTGAATTTAGCCAATACCTGCGATTTAAATTATAAGAACTCTAAAAATCAGCGTTTACAGGTAGAGTTGGCACTCATTAAAATGTGCCATATCCGATCGGTCGTCAATCTAGCACAACAGCCTTTAAACACTAGTAACACAGCAACTGACGCAGATCAGGATAAAAAAAAAACTAATGTCGTAGCTGAAACAGCCGAAAACCCAAAACTGAAAGCTGAAAGCGAAAAGATAGTTTTAGTACCAACACCAACCGTTAACATCCCGGTTCAGCCCGCCGCCCCATTAGAAGAAAAAGCGAAAGAAAGCGCGCGGATGAGTGTTCCTCCTCCATCTGCAACGTCCATTAGCATCAATATCCCAAAGGCTAAAGCAACGGGCATGCTAATTCCGTCTTTAAACGATTTCGACCGCATTGCGCAGGAGGAAGAAGATAAAGGACCAAAAAAAGCAACCGGTGAAGCCCGCGAGGTTTTTAGCTATGACCGCCTACTGGAAATCTGGAGCATATATACACAAAAACTTAAAGCTGCTGATAAAATTAACCTTTTTACCATTTTAAACAATTTTGCCCCTACCCTGCTAAACCCCGAACTGATTGAGATCTCGGTAGAGAGTAAAACGCAGGAACATCTTGTGCAACAGGAATCTGTTGAGCTTTTAAATTTTTTACGGAACGAACTCCGGAACTTTGGTATAGAGGTTACCTATAAACTGGTAGAACGTAAAATAGAAAACAGGCTTTATGGTAATCGGGAGAAATATGATTATCTGGTAAACAAAAATCCTAAGCTGGACGAATTACGCCGGAGATTTAATTTAGACATTAACCCTTAGTCAGTTTACAGTGGGCAATTTTCAGTTTACAGTGGGTAGCTTTTAGATAAACTTAACCTTAAGATGCCCACTGTAAACTGTATACTGTTAATTATTGCTCAGCATCATTAACCGGATAACCTTCTTCATCTAAATCGTCACGGTTATCTTCTGGTGTACGGGCAAGAATTTCATCTTCAGGACTAAGTTTTACACTTTCCCCATTATCTACGTGCATGCCGAGTTCCTCTAAATTATCTTCAGCAATTTCCTCATTTCGCGCATACTCATCGCCAACATAAGGGTTAGCCTCATCATAGGTAGAATCATCATCTCTGGCACCTGCTGCAACCGTTTCATATCCCATCGGATGATCGTATTCTTTATCTGTTCCCTTTACATCGAGTTCAAAACTCTGCTTAGTTTCATCATAAGCAAGATTCTCTTTATTAATTTCGCTATTTTCTGTGGTGCTATGTATTTTATCCTGCGATCCTTTATTTTCGTTAATTTCCATGATATAAGTTTACTTTAATTTATACTGTATAACAAAGCGGTATAGATATGGTTTTTCTTTAACCGTAAATTCTGTTATTATTTGGGCGTGCCCCAAGCTGCGCAAGGGTCGGGCTATACACTACAAGTCCTCGCCATTCGTTCCTCATGGCTGTGGGCTTTCCGTTGCTATCCCTCACGCATGGAAAATGCGATTTATAAGTCGGTTAACTAATAGAGATTGATATATCTTAATCACGTTTTATTTCTCTAATAATTGTTACCCATCGGTCGTCATCCCGACTGGAGCACAGCGAAATGGAGGGATCTGTATAGATGATTTCAGAGAGCAATAACAATTTTATATTTTATAAAAACAATATCTATCACATTTCTGCTAAACCAGACCTGCCCTTTGCTAAGGAAAACCGTAAAATATATCATTATCAAGTATATAGTTTTGAATATAATAACAAAAAACAAACTATGGCATTTTTAGATCACAATGGGGAAAGTGAATTTCCAATGTCGAAAGACAAAGTTTTTGAAGCAATGTTAATTGCAGTTCCAACAATTAAAGGATTACAGATCGAAAACGCAGATAAACTACAAGGTCGGTTTATGGTAAAGGCAGGAGTTAGCTTATACAGTTGGGGCGAAAATATACCCATACAACTAAGTGAGATTGCAGAAAACAGAACCAAAGTTCAAATAACCTCATCGCCTAAAACAGGGATTATGTTTGGTGGAGCATTCGACATGGGGAAAAACAGGAAAAACATTGAAAATATTCTTTCAAGTACCTCCAGAATATTATCATCTGAAAATCAACCAAAAATATATGAAACAAATTTATTGTCTTTTCAAACAGATGATTTCCAGACAAAGTTAAATCCAAACTTTACACGTCCCGGCAATTCAAATCCCTGGTACGAAAAAACCTGGTTAACAATAATTTTATGTATAATCTTTTTCCCTGTGGGCCTTTATGCCTTATGGAAAAACTCATCTATATCTAAAGTATGGAAAATTGGAATAACTATAATAATATCGTCAATTGTATTATCAAATTTAGGTGATAAAGCTAAACCCCAAACGGAAACTCAAAATAGAGTTGAAAAAGAACAACCAAATCCTTCTATAAAAGCTGAAACAGTTAAAAATACAGAAAAGGACGTGATTGACGTAGCAAAAGAAGAAATTATCCAAAAATTAAAGGCAAAAGCGAGAAAAGATTGGCCTGATGATTATACCACACAGGAATTTTGGATTAATGAGCAAATTAATGCTTATGAATATATGTTAACTATCGAAAATAATTCAATAAAAGCCAAGGCTCAACAAGATTGGCCCCTTGACTATACAACTCAAAAATTTTGGTATGATGAACAAATCGAAGCTCAAGAACGTATGAGATAAAACCAACTCATTATTCTATCGGTTGATGCCTCGCAGGAAGAAACAATATAAAAGAGTTGTCAACTTCCATACAAAAGGCATATTAAAGTTGACAACTCACAAAAAAGCGTCCCGATTTTTACATCAGGACGCTAAATATTTCAAGAGTTGCCAACTTCCATGCTGGAAGCCTGTTAAGCTGACAATTGGGTTTACAAACTTGCCAAAGCCGTATTTAATGTTTCACTTGGACGCATCGCTTTGCTGGCTAATTCATCATCAGAGTTATAGTAACCGCCAATGTTTTGAGGTTTACCCTGTGCACCAATCAGTTCTTCATTAATTTTTGCTTCATTTTCTAACAAAGCTTTTGCCAATGGGGCAAATCTAGCTTGTAAATCAGCATCTTTACTTTGTGCCGCCAAAGCTTCGGCCCAATATAATGCCAAATAGAAATGAGAACCACGGTTATCGATGGTACCTAATTTTCTACCAGGTGATTTATCAGTTGCCAAAAATTTAGCATTAGCCTCATCTAAAGCATCGGCCAAAACCTGCGCTTTTGCGTTATTTTGGGTTTGCGATAAATGCTCTAAAGAAGCCTGAAGCGCCAGAAACTCGCCTAACGAATCCCAACGCAAATAACCTTCCTCAATAAACTGCTCAATATGTTTTGGCGCAGAACCACCGGCACCGGTTTCGAACAAACCGCCACCGTTCATCAAAGGAACGATAGATAACATTTTAGCAGACGTTCCTAATTCTAAAATCGGGAATAAATCTGTCAGATAATCACGCAGTACGTTACCGGTAACCGAAATGGTATCTAAACCTTTGCGGATACGCTCCAAAGTAAATTTAGTAGCTTCGATCGGAGCTAAAATGCGAATATCTAAACCTGTGGTATCGTGATCTTTTAAATAAGTATTTACTTTAGCGATAATCTCTCTGTCGTGTGCTCTTTGCTCATCTAACCAGAAAACTGCCGGCGTTTCTGACAAACGCGCCCTGTTTACGGCTAATTTTACCCAATCCTGGATTGGCGCATCCTTAGTTTGGCACATGCGGAAGATATCGCCCTTTTCTACTTTCTGATCAAAAAATACCTTACCATCAGCATCAGTAACACGGATAGTTCCTGCGCCGGTAGCCTGGAAAGTTTTATCGTGCGAACCGTATTCTTCAGCTTTCTGTGCCATTAAACCAACATTTGGTACCGAACCAATCGTGGTTACATCGAAAGCGCCATGGGCTTTACAGTCATCGATGGTTGCGGTATAAACACCGGCATAACAACGATCTGGAATCAAAGCGATAGTATCCTGAAGTTTACCTGCCGCATTCCACATTTGTCCAGAAGTACGGATCATTGCCGGCATAGAAGCATCAACAATCACATCACTTGGCACATGTAAATTCGTAATTCCTTTATCAGAATTAACCATAGCCAAAGCGGGACCATTTTCAATAGCCTGCGCTAATGCAGCTTCTACTTCAGCCTGTTTTGGGTTGCCTGCAATTTTTGCATACACATCACCTAAACCGTTGCGGGTATCAATATTTAATTCTTTAAAAAGATCGGCATATTTGGCAAAAACATCTGCAAAATAAACCTCAACAATGGCTCCGAAAATGATAGGATCAGAAACCTTCATCATGGTTGCCTTTAAGTGTGCAGATAATAAAACACCAGCGGCCTTGGCTTCAGCAATTTCTTTAGCTACAAAAGTTTTCAAAGCAGATAAGCTCAATGCCGAGCTATCAATCACTTCTCCTGCTTTTAATGGCGATAAACCTTTTAATTCGGTTACAGTACCATCAGCAGCCACAAATTCTATTTTAAACTGACTTGCTTCAGCAACAGTAGTCGACTTTTCTGAACCATAGAAATCGCCTTCAGTCATGCTGGCTACTCTGGTTTTCGAATCTGCAGACCATTTACCCATGGAGTGCGGGTTTTGTTTAGCGTAATTTTTAACCGCTTTAGGCGCTCTGCGATCGGAGTTACCTTCACGTAAAACCGGGTTTACAGCCGATCCTAAAACTTTGGCATATTTAGCTTTTATTGCTTTTTCTTCATCGCTTTGTGCATTATCAGGATAATTTGGAAGAGCAAAGCCCTGCGACTGAAGTTCGGTTATTGCACCTACCAGTTGTGGGATAGAAGCAGAAATATTTGGTAATTTGATAATGTTTGCTTCTGGCGTGGTTGCTAAAGTACCAAGCTCTGCCAGTGCATCACCAATTTTTTGATCGTCTTTTAAATACTCCGGAAAGTTGGCCAAAATTCTTCCTGCTAAAGAAATATCTCTGGTTTCTACATCAATACCCGCTGACGCAGTGAAAGCTTGTACGATAGGTAAAAGTGAGTAGGTTGCCAGCATTGGCGCCTCATCGGTTTTGGTGTAGATAATTTTTGATGTATTTGACATGTTATATTGATTTTGCTTATTAAGTTTAATTATTCGATCGGTTTATTGCATTGCAAACCAATCTTTTTAAAATCGCCTAAAGATAAAATAATCGAATGAATTAAGGAACACAGTAATGTTATTTATGGTTTGGATGTGCAATTCATTTATTAAAAATCCATAATCCACTATAGCGTAAAAAGATGTAAAAAGATGATATCTTTTTTTGGAGCGCAGGGTCATTCGCATTTTTTAATGTTATTCCTGCGCTCCGCTTTATTCCGGCGAAAAGCCGGGATGCCCGCTCCGATCAGGGCTAGAAACTTTGGTTTGTGCTACGGAAAATCGGCATAGTAGCAGAAAAACAACCAGGCTAAACCTGATCGAACGAATGCCATTTTTCATGGCAGGAGGTAGAGCAGGAAGAAAATAACAAATGGAATACTACAATTGCTTTTCTAAAAACAGGAATCATAAATTTAAGATGGCCGGTATTTGGAGCGCAGGGTCATTCGCATTTTTTAATGTTATTCCTGCTCTCCGCTTTATCCCGGCGAAAAGCCGGGATGCCCGCTCCGATCAGGGCTATAAACTTAGGTCTCTGGCACGGAAATCTGGCATAGCAGCAGAAAAACAACCAGGCTAAACCTGATCGAACGAATGCCATTTTTCATGGCAGAAGGTAGAGCAGGAAGATATTAACCTATGGAATGCTGCAATTGCTTTCCAAAAAAGCAACTAACATCAATTCTTTATCATTCTGATTTACTGCAACATTCTCAATTATTTTAAATTGCTCAAATTCTTTGGCTAAACTTTTGTAGCAGAAACTGCCAGTAACTATCTATTTTAAATATTTTAATTGAAATGAGCGAAACGACCTTAGATCAACTATTAAATGCCCGGAAATTTGACGAAGCCAAAAGCTTCATGCAAAACGGCGAAAAACTCTCCAAAAACCTGCAGGACTATCAGAAGTCATCCATTTTCGATAACCTTATTAAAGAGAAACAGTACGAAATCCTGAATATGATGGTGAAAGATAAAACCATCGAAACCGACATTTATGAATTCGACAATTTTGATAAAAGCATTTTCCAGAGTATTGTCCGCAATCTCGGCAATGATGAGGAAGATATCAGTTTCTTCAACGAATTTATTGGCCATTTCGATAACCTGAACGATGAAGTGAATGCAAAAACCTTATTGGGTTATCTTTTAGAAAATGGTGTTGATTTAGGTGTAATCAAAGCCTGTATCGACGCCGGATGCAATGTAAATTTTAAAAACAATGCAGAAGAAAACTATATCCACCAGGTAGTAAAAAGCAATTTGCGCCGGTATAACCTGAACGATGAACAAACTACTGATTTATTAAAAGGATATATCGACATCCTTATTAATGATGGTGTTGATATCAATGAAGGTAATATTGTACAGGAAACCCCTTTAATTATTGCAATAAAGTTTAACAAGAAAAATTTAATCGAATACTTGCTCGAAAAGGGTGCAGATCCGAACCATACCGACCGCGATGGTAATTCGGCATTCTTCTATGCTGTAGCACATGCCCAAAGCGAAAACATGTACGATACCCTTCGCAATTTTGACGCTCCGGCATTTGATCAGGTAAATAAAAAAGGAGAAACACTGTTGTTTGAATATGTTCGTATGATGTCGGAAAGTGAAAGCGGAATCAGCTTCCTTAAAAAACTGTTAAATGATGGTGCCGATTTATATCAACCCAGTGCCTGGTATGGTGCAGATAAAATTCCTTTAGATGTAATCGCCGAGAAAAAAGCCGGTATTTTGGAGGCCGTTTTAGAAAGCGGACAGGTAGATATTAACAGAACTGATGACAAGGGTTATACCTTGCTGCACAAAGTTTGCGCATATAATGTAAACTATGAGCCTGAAAAAGCAAAAGAAACTTACCGGAAAGTGAAACTCCTGATCGAAAATGGCGCTGATACCAACCTGAGCAATGATAAGGATCAAACAGCTTTAATGCTGGCATCGGATGATAACCTGAAAATAAAAACTGTTGAACTACTCATGAAACAATCTTAATATGTCGATGTCATTTATTATTGCCTGCGAAAGCGGCAAACGGAAAATCGCCGAACTTTTATTGACCAATAATGAAGTAGAAGTAGGTTATACGGATGAGAAAGGCCGAACTGCATTGCATTACGCTGCACATCATGGCTACTTAGATCTGGTAAAAATTTTAATCGAACGCGGTGCAGATTTAGATTACGAAGACCACGACGGGGAAACACCTTTTTATTTTGCCTGCCTGCAAAAACAGAAACAAACCGCGCTGTACCTATTAGATAAAGGAGCAAGGGTTGACATTAAAGACCTTAAAGGAAATAGTTTATTGCATTTAACTGCCCAAAACGGACAGATTGAAGTTTTAGAAAAGTTGCTTGATAAGGGCCTGGATGTTGACAATGAAAATAACGAGGCAGAAACGCCCCTGCTTATCGCATCGGCCTGGAGAAACAAAGAAGTTGTACAAAAATTATTGGATTTTGGTGCCAATATTAATACCACCAATAAAAATGGCGATTCGCCACTGGTTTTTGCGGTTAAATCTAAAAATGTGCCAATGGTTGAGCTATTAATTGATAAGGGCGCCAACATCAACCACGTTAACCATGCTGGTGAATCAGCACTTTTGCTGGCCTGTTACGATGCTAACCGGATGTTAACCAAAACATTGGTTGAAAAAGGTTCAGATGTTTTTGTATCTTCAAAAAATGGCTTGTCGCCGATCTGGTATGCCTGTGCCAATAATCAAAAAGAGATTGTTGATTTATTTTTGGCCAATGGTGTGGATGTAAATTACTCCAAGCCTATTTCTGGCAACGATGATTCCATGTATTCGTATCTGGAGTGGGTAGAAACAGCTAACAACATATCCATTTCGGCCAGTTTCTCTTTTGATAACAATTACAATTACGGAGGCGAAAGCATGTTACATGTAGCCGCGAAAAGTGGACATTTGAGCATGTTAAAGCTGCTGATAGAGAAAGGTGCAAACGTAAATATTCAGGATGAAAGCGGGAACACAGCACTACATTATGCCGCAGCAAATGGTAAAAAAGATGCCGTTAAGTTTTTGCTCGAAAAATCTGCGGATCCATCTATTGTAAATGTGAAAGAGCAAAAAGCCATTGATTATTCGAATATTAAAGGCTTTAATGAAATTACGGAGCTCCTTTTAAAATACGGTCCTGCCGCTAATCCATACGTTCAGGCTTCAAATATAAAATCTGCAGAAAATGTTGTTGAAGTTCCGAAAAACGATATAGCAACTAAAAAGCAAGCCTTATTGGATTTAAAAGAATTATTAGATGCCGGAATTTTATCACAGGAAGAATTTGATGCAGAGAAAGCGAAGATTTTGAAAGGTTAAGTTAATCCCGCAGTCATCATTTCGGGTTTAAATTTATTTCATAAAAATATAAACGACTTAAAATTGTAAAGATTACTCCCATAGACGCCGTCTCGAGCGGAGAGCAACGTAGTCGGGAAATCTATAAAGCTGAATTTATCCCCGCCTGCACAGGCGGGCGTTTCGCTGCGCCTAGCAAGGTTTAAAATTTCTACTGAAAGATATTGTCGGATAAATTTTTAGTTCTAAATTTATCCGACAATATAATGCTCACACAAATGAAAAATCTTACTAAAATCAGATCACCATTATTTAGCCTTCTTCTACTCTCCATCTTTATATACGCCTGTTCTCCGAAATTGTATGTTGACGAAAGTAAACGTTATCAGGCGGGTACATTATCTGAAACACAAATCGATTCGCTGCATACTTTCTTAAAACAAAACGAAAGGCTCAGTCTAAAAGATACCATCATTATTAAATACGATTTCAATAAAGACGTTTGCTGGAATGACCTTAGCTACCAAAACGCAGAATTCCTGAACAATGTGAGGTGGGCCTTTCAAAAAAACATTCAGGAAAAAGCGGAGGCCAGGCCAAAAGTTGCTATTTACCAATACCGGGAACCGGGAGAAAGTTTCAGCCCGATTAAATCGAAGGGTTTAGAAATTGAAACTGATTCGGGCTTCCTTAGAAAATTATTATTTAAAGAGGTTACTACCTGCGGAACTTCAGCTATTATCCTTCCAAACGGAAAATTTCTACTGGTGAAATCAGATCCGCAATTTTCTGCGCTGATTTTAAATGCCAAAGATATTGAGCAAAAATTACAGGAAAATTTGGTTAGATAAGGCTAAAAAAAATCAACCTTGAATTTAACAAAATTTAACTAAAACATTAGGTTAATGTTCGTAATTTAGTTTTTATAATCGCTTTCAAATGAATAACCGGAACCTAATGTTTAATACCTTAAGCTAAAAATAACGCCTTTTTGTTGTCCGTTCTTGTACACCAAACAACGATTTCAATTTAAATGTATGCCATAAAGGTACTTTCCTGCCGTTATTAACAGGGAAAATAATATGCGCTCTCCAGGAAGGTGCTCTCGGGTGCTTTCCTTTTATTATTTAAGCCTTGGGCAATTATGCTTGCGCTAAAAACTTCTCTCCTTTTTCGATGTTATCTTTTTAAGATAAAAACCTTAATCAAAAACCGGTTAACATGAAAAATAAGATTTTTTACGCATCAGTACTTTCTACTGCCTTCCTGTTTGGATGTCAATCCAATTCGAATTCGCAAAAACAAGGAGAAGATACTACGGTAACTACCAAAATCGGAGCGGTAGATTTGCCTGCACCAGATACCAATGCGGCCAAAAACAAATTCAGCAAAGTAATTGGCTGGCCTGACGGGAAAACACCTGTTGCGCCTGAAGGCTTTGTGGTTACGAAATTTGCAGCCAACATTAAAAGCCCACGCAACACCTACATCACACCAAATGGCGATGTATTGGTAGCACTTTCCAACTCAGAGAGAAGTACTGTCGAAGCGGTGGCCAATAAGGTAACGGGCAAAGCAAAGTCAGAAGTACCAGGAAAAAGCGCCAATACCATCCTTCTCTATCGTGATGAAAATAAGGATGGTAAACCCGAAATGGTGACCACTTTTTTAAATGGCCTGAACCAGCCTTTCGGCATGCTGATTATTGGCAATTCATTTTATGTCGCTAATACCGATGGCATCTGGCAATATCCTTATAAACAAGGCGATACCAAAATAACTGCCACAGGTAAAAAGATTTTGAGCCTTCCTGCTGGTGGTTATAATAACCACTGGACAAGGAATCTGATTGCCAATGCAGATAAAAGCAAGATTTATGTAACTGTCGGATCGGGCAGCAACATCGGTGAAAATGGAATGGAAAATGAGGTAAGAAGGGCCAATATCTTAGAAATTAATCCTGATGGAACCGGTGAAAAGATTTATGCCAGCGGTTTGCGGAATCCTGTCGGGATAGACTGGGCACCAGAAACAAATATGCTGTGGACAGCGGTCAACGAACGCGATGGATTAGGCGACGATCTCGTTCCAGATTACATCACAAGTGTTAAACAAGGTGCATTTTACGGTTGGCCATATTCCTATTATGGTCAGAATGAAGATCCCCGCTTAAAAGGACAGAACCCGGAAATGGTTAAAAAAGCAATTGCTCCGGATGTGGCGGTTGGTGCACATACGGCATCATTAGGGCTGGCTTTCTATAAAGACAAAAAATTCCCGCAGAAATATCAGGGAGGTGCGTTTATAGGCCAGCATGGTTCATGGAACCGATCGGCTATTTCTGGATATAAAGTAGCTTTCGTACCTTTTAAAAATGGAAAACCAATTGGAAAACCGGAAGATTTTTTAACCGGTTTTATTGCTGATGAGGAAAAGGCAGAAGTTTATGGCCGTCCGGTTGGCATTACCTTAACGCCTGACGGTGCTTTATTGGTGGCAGACGATGTGAGCGGTGTAATTTGGAAAGTAGCTGCAAAATAATTTAAAATTAGCCACAGATTATCAGAATATGCAGTAAATTTATTCGCTAATCTGTGGCTTAACACTAACTTTTCCCAATTTGAAATCGAACTTTACCTTACTGTTTACCCTATTCTTTTCTACTGCCTTAGCGCAGCACATCAAACCCGATTCGATCAAAAAACTCGAAGAAGTTACCGTAAAAGGCTATTATAACCACCAAACTTTACTCAGATCAGTATCAGCTGTAAACCTGATAGATAGCAGTTTGATAAAAAATCAACCGAACAGCTCATTAGTGAGTATGTTAAACACCGTACCAGGAGTACGCATGGAGGAACGCTCACCAGGGAGCTATCGCCTGTCACTTCGGGGCAGTTTACTTCGCTCCCCTTTCGGCATAAGAAATGTAAAAATTTATATTGATGATTTTCCATTAACTGATGCAGGAGGAAATACTTACTTGAATTTACTAGATGCTTCCGCAATAGGTACAATGGAAATTTATAAGGGTCCGGAAGCCAATATCTTTGGAGCAAATACCGGTGGCGCCATTTTAATTAATCCTTTTACCATCAACAACAATGAGATAAATGTGTCTGCCACTGGTGGTTCTTATGGCCTCTTCCATCAAAATGCATCAATCAGGCAGCAGTATAAAAAATACAGCTTTAGTGTTAATGAAGGCTATCAGCGAAGTGATGGCTATCGGCAAAACAGTGCAATGGACAGAAAATATTTTCAAACCTTGCAGCAATGGGATTATAGCAATGCGGGGAGTTTAAAGGCTTTTGCTTTTTATAGCGATTTAACGTACCAGACACCAGGAGGATTAACGGCTTCGCAGTTAGATCAAAATCCTAGACTGGCACGTCCGGCAACCGCTACTTTACCTGGCGCCCTTTCGCAGCAAGCTGCTATCTACAACAAAACCATTTTTGGGGGAATATCCAACTCTTATCAGATCAGCAAACGCTTAAAACACGTAATTGCTTTATTTACTTCTTATACCGACTTTAAAAATCCTTTTATTACCAATTATGAAAAACGCTATGAAAGTACACTCGGTTTAAGGACATTTCTGGATTATGCACAGGTTAAAGAAAACATAAGGCTTAATGCACAGATCGGGTTAGAAAGTTCAGGTACTAAAAGCCAGATCAAAAACTTTAATAATAATGGCGGAGAAGCTACTGCTCTACAAGCTTCTGATCAGTTAAAGGCAGGACAGGATTTTGCTTATCTGAGGTTAAATTTCGATATTAATAACAAACTTCTGATCGAACTTGCGTCGAGTTTAAACTTTTACAGATACCATTACGAGAGTTATTTTCCGAATGTTGTGGCCACTAAGCAAAGAAAATTCAATGCCCAGTTTATGCCAAAGGCAGCAGTATCTTATCTGATCACTTCTGATTTTTCGGCCAGGGCTTCGGTCAGTAAGGGCTATTCGCCACCAACTATTGCGGAAGTAAGGGCGTCAGATAATAATATCAATAATGACCTGCAGGCCGAGCTTGGCTGGAACTATGAATTGGGTTTACGTTATAAAGCCAAAAACAACCGCTTTTACACCAGTGCTAACCTATTCACTTATCATTTGAAAGATGCTATTGTCAGAAGGTTAAATCAAAACGACACGGAATACTTTACCAATGCCGGCGGAACCAGGCAACAAGGATTTGAACTGGAAACTGCCATTTGGATAATCAGAAATAACCCATCATTTTTAACCGGCTTACAATGGAGAGCTAATTACACTTATAACCATTTTAGATTCGAAAATTTTACAAGTGGTATGAATGTTTTTGATGGCAATAAACTTACAGGAGTTCCAGAAAACGTCTTAATCAATAGTTTAGAATTTGACTTTCCAAAAGCAATTTACCTTTTTGTGCAACATAATTATACCTCTTCAATCCCTTTGAATGATGCCAATACCGTCTTTGCGAACAGATATCATTTGGTTGAAGGCAAATTTGGTGTCAGAAATTTAAAGATAAACAAAATCCGTTTAGTTCTTTTTGCAGGAGTAAATAACCTGCTGAATGTACAATACAGTTTAGGCAACGATTTAAACGCGGCAAACGGAAGATATTTTAACACAGCCCCAGGCATTAATTTTTATACAGGCCTTGCTGTTAAATTGTAATTGCTAAATCGCATCATATAAATGATCTGTCTATATGATGCGATTTTGCTATAAACTAAAACATTTCTTTCTTTTCTTTTTCCTTAATCACGACATCGCCGACAACGATTTCGATTGCATAGCGTTTCTTCCCGTCTGCCCCATCATAACTATTGGTTTGCAATCTACCTTCAATGGTTAAAGCCGTCCCCTTTTTAACCTGCGCTTCGGCAAGTTCGGCTTTCGCATTCCAAAAAATTAAATTAAACCATTGTACTCTTTTTACTTCCTCTCCGGATGAATTTCTGTAGTTTTCGTTTATTGCCAGATTAACCTTAGCTAATTTTTGACTTCCAAAATTTTTAACCTCTGCATCTGCTCCTGCAAATCCGCTTAATACTACTTTGTTAACTGCACTTTCCATAATTTTTAAATTTAAGTTTCTAAATGTTTAACGAACAGTCATCACCTCGACAACCGACAGGACAAAATTGCAAACAGCGTCAAAAATTAGTCGGATGGTAAACATTTATAGCCGTTTATAAACGTTTATAAACGGATAATATACCTTTAAGCATCATTAAAGCTATTTATTTTTTATTCACTATTTTATTTTATAAATTAGGTCATCATCCCATAATAAAAAAAGCAATTATTATGGAACGTTTATGCTTAGACTGCGGAAGCCCGATAAGAGGCAGGGCTGATAAAAAATATTGCGATGATTCTTGCCGCAGCAATTACAACAATCGCTTAAATACTGAGGATAACCTCGTGATTAAACGGGTAAATAATATACTCAAAAAGAATCGTGCTATTCTCGCTACGCTAAATCCAAATGGTAAAACAAAGGTTTCCGGTAAAAAGCTTGTTTCGGCTGGCTTTAAGTTTGAATTCCATACCTCCAGTTACGAAACCCAAAACGGCAATACCTATACCTTCTGTTATGAATATGGTTATTTAGCCCTAAATGAAGATAGCTACCTCCTGGTAAAAAGAGAAGAAAGCCTGGGTTAAGTCCGTATGAAATATTTAATTTTCACTAAGAATTAGCGCGACGGGTGAGAGCTTATGTATTTTTTTATTCGACCGGAGATGATTAGTTTTATCGACTTATGATCAATTATAATGACAAGCTTTTTAAACCTGTAAACACTACAGAAAATAGCGAAACATCAAATGAAACCATCTTCAAATATAAACAAAGGGGAAATATCCTGACCGCCGAATACGAGGGTGGAAAAATTGTTTATGGCCATTTGCTTGGCTTGGTAGACCATGAAGGAAACATCGAAATGCGCTATCACCAAATAAACCAGGAAGGCGAATTAATGACTGGAACCTGTAGCTCAAAACCTGAGCTATTGGCCAATGGCAAAATCAGACTTCATGAAACCTGGCAATGGACATCAGGAGATCAATCGAAAGGGCAATCTATTATTGACGAACAATAAATTCTTTCCCAGTTGATAAGTCCAATATGCTGATAAAAAATCTCACCGGTCGTATTTCATCTGTATTACAAACTGCATTGGATTTAGTTTACAGTCCGATGGGTTATCAAATGTATAACTTGCAGATCGAGGATGAAGGTCGGGAATACAACGCCTGTACTTTTACATTAAACGCCCTGAAAATCAAACACCGGACTGCTAAAGTCACCCCAACCAAAACGGGTCGATTTGTAAGCATTTGGAAGAGGAATGAAGCTGGAATTACGACTCCCTTTACTGATCAGGATGAATTTGATTTATTGGTCATATCTGTTAATGATGCTGAACGATCCGGACAATTTATTTTTCCAAAAGCAATTTTGGTACACCATAAAATAATCGCTGCAAACGGAATAGCAGGTAAAAGGGGGATCAGGGTTTATGCACCCTGGGATATAGCAGCAAATAAACAGGCCGCGAAAACCCAAAAGTGGCAAGTGACTTATTTCCTTCAGATCGATATGAATGGAAGCACCGACCTTGCAAAAGCAGGGAAACTAATTGGTGACGAAATAAAATAAACACGTTATCAGATCTGGTTAAACTTAGCAAGTTTCGGGTAGTTTGCCTTTTCTTTAACAACTACTTTGGATGTGAATTATTCAAGACCATGAAAGTACAGGAAAAAATCAATTTTAACCGCATAGCTGAGGCCATCAGTTATATCAAAACGAATTTCAAAACACAGCCCGGTTTAGAAGAAATTGCAGAAAAAGTAAACTTAAGCCCTTTTCATTTCCAAAGATTATTTAGCGAGTGGGCAGGCACTACCCCAAAACGTTTTCTGCAATATATCAGCATTGGTTACGCTAAAGAAATGTTGAAAGAAAAAGAAAGTTTATTCGATACCGCATTAGCAACCGGCTTGTCGGGAACCAGCAGGCTACACGATCTTTTTGTAAACATTGAAGGAATGACACCAGGCGAATATAAGAACGGCGGCGAAAACCTTATCATCAATTACAGCTTTGCAGAAAGTCCATTTGGGAACATTATTGTAGCCAGTACTTCAAAAGGAATCTGCCATATTGCCTTTTATGATGATGAAAACATGGCTTTGATGAATTTGCAACGCCAATTTCCTGCTGCTCAGTATCAACAGATAATGGACAAGGAACAGCAAAATGCTTTATCGATTTTTGGTCACGACTGGAGTAAATTACAAAAGATTAAATTGCATTTAAAAGGATCCGACTTCCAGTTAAAAGTTTGGGAGGCTTTATTAAAGATCCCAATGGGCAAATTAGCAACTTATGGTAAGATTGCGAAACAACTGGAAAACCCAAAGGCATCAAGAGCGGTGGGCACTGCCATTGGCGATAATCCGGTGGCTTTTCTCATTCCCTGCCACCGGGTAATACAATCAAGCGGTGCATTGGGCGGCTATCACTGGGGAGTGAACCGAAAAACAGCCATGATTGGTTGGGAAGCCGCTAAAACCAATAACCAAACGGTATGATTAAACACATCAATATTTCAACTGAAGAATTTAAAAAAAAATTCAAAAACAGAGAAATCTGCTTCGGTGGAAATGCCCGATTGAAAATTTACGGACTGCTTAAATGCAGTTCGGGAAAGCGGATGAAAAAAGAAAACCGTGTTTTTTTTCGTTCTAAAGAAGAAGCATTTCAGCACGGCTATCGCCCCTGCGGACATTGCCTAAAAACAGCCTATAAACAATGGATTTATTTAACAGCACACCAGATCGTAGCCAAAACCTGCTCCCGCATGACGGAACAGTAAATTATTACGGCAAATTATTCCAGCAATCAGAAGCGGATCATTATTTTGATGTGCTGATGAAAACGATTGAGTGGAAAAACGACGAAGCCTTTATTATGGGCAAACACATCGTTACCAAACGGAAAGTAGCCTGGTACGGAGATGAGGCGTATTCTTACACCTACTCCAATAAATCGAAAACCGCCTTACCATGGACAAAGGAATTACTGCAATTGAAAAAGATTTCAGAAGAACAAGCCGGCACAACATTTAACTCATGCTTACTTAATTTATACCATAACGGCGATGAAGGCATGGCTTACCATAGTGATGACGAAAAGGCCCTGGCAAAAGATTCTGCCATTGCATCACTAAGTTTTGGTGCAGAGCGAAGATTTCTATTTAAACACAAAACCACTAAAGAAAAGGTGACCCTGTTTTTAGAAAACGGAAGTTTACTGGTGATGAAGGATGAAACGCAGACGAAATGGCTACACAGATTACCGACAAGCAAGAAGGTATATAAGCCGAGGATAAACCTCACTTTTAGAACAATGGTGGTTTAGGAATACAACCTCACTTGAATTAATCATCTGATCTTGAGTTTTTTTTTACTTTTTATTTTCTGAATGTCGCCCTGAATTTATTTCAGGGCGCCGTTATATAGAAAATATGCTGACCAGGTAGTAGCTATGAGGCAATTGAAAACGGAAGCACTGCTTGTAAAATGAATCTGACAGCTATCTGATCAGCATGACAATTAGCCTGTAAAAAACAAAAACTCACAGCAAAAAGATTGATATATAATAAGAGAAGCAATCTCTATGATAGAGATTGCTTCGTCGTTCCTCCTCGCAATGACTATTTTTATTATAGATTGATCAATAGCAAGTGTATAACAAAGGTTTTTTGTTTCAGTGGAAAAATCGTTCAAAAGGCCACACTAACAATTTTTTGATTGGAGTTAAAGCTACATTTACAATAATTGTTAATAATCTATAAAATCTTACCGTTTGAACTCACTAATATCTACAATACGGTCATCATCGGCATTTTTCTTTAAAAACGATGTTCCGTTAGAATTTTTCACCCAGGTATAATCTCTCTGGATATTGCCAACAAGGGTTTCAGGTTGGTTTGTCAACGCTGCTGGCAAAGGCAGATTAAAAGTTTCACCAGTTGCTGTATTTACCTGGTACAGAGAATTAGCAGTTAAAAACACCAACGTTGTTTTATCGCTCGAGTACATAAAGAATTTACCCTGGATGCGTTCATCCTCTTTTTGACGCTTGATCGGGTAAACCCTTGAATTAATGGTAGTGATAAAAAAATCGTTGTTCACCAACCAATTGCTTCTGGTTAATTCTTCCAGGCCTTTTGTATATTTTTTATCTTCAGCACCTTTTGATGGCTTGTCCAGGCTCACCACGTCTGTTTTTCCGCCATTTAAATAAATGATATAAAAAGAATTCATTTTATCCTTTCCATTATCACTCTGAACCAATACCGCTGTTCTTTGCGTATTGATAAAAGATGCAACCTTAAATTTCTTTACTTCAGCGTTTGGCGCATCATCTATAATGATAGCTGTATCTTTAGATTTGATGCTGAAACGATCGTCAGTGGCTAGTTTTCCGGAATCAGTTTTTACGATGGTTAATATGTCTGTTTTTGATTTCGGGAAGACATTAAAATCATCACTTGCCGCAAATGCGCGTGCTTTAAAGGTTTTTTCAGAATTTCCTCCGCAGCCGAATAAAACAACGGATAATAAGAGTGCATAAAGCGTAATTTTCATGGTTTAGCTATTTATATTTTGCGCTAATTTAAAACCTTTATTGCTTTCTATTACAAAATCACCAGAAAATTACCTGGTTCAACTACTGGCTTGGTATTGTAATTGTTGTCAGACCTTCCAGCGGCTAAGTAGGATATGGTGTTAGGATAAAAAAATAACATGATATGAGGAGCAAATGGCTGTCAGTATCCCACCAATTTCATAAAACACTGCAGATTAATATATTATCCTGATCACTTCTTCCATCCTCCTCTTTAATCTAACACACTTTCACCTGCCTAATTAAAACTAAATTTCCTACTTTAGATAAACGATTATTAACCAATGCGCGGCTCAACAAATTTTCTAACCAAAAATAAAAGCGTCATACTATATGGGTTATTTTTGGCTATAATGCTCTGTTTATTAAAATGGTTGGAGCTTAGGTTTATCGTGATCAATCATGCCTTTGAGATCTATGCAGGCGCTATTGCGGTTATTTTTACAGGCTTAGGCATTTGGCTGGCGTTAAAATTAACAAAACCTAAAACCATTCTGATTGAAAAAGAAGCCTTGTATGAAAAATCGGAAACATTTGTAATTAATGAAAAAGAAATAATCAGGCTAAATATCAGTAAAAGAGAACTGGAAGTTTTACAATTGATGTCGGAGGGATTGAGCAATCAGGAAATAGCAGAGCGGCTGTTTGTTTCATTGAATACCATTAAAACACATAATGCCAGGCTTTTTGGAAAACTAGAAGTAAAACGCAGAACCCAGGCTATAGAAATAGCTAAAAAACTCGGCCTTATCCCGCAATCGCGTTAATACTTTGGCATGAAAAATTATGTTGATTTGAAAATCACCCTAAAGTATGAAGGCGAAAACAACTATTTGGACCAATTTTGTGGCATAAACCCATAATAATTGAAACATGAAAAAAAATGTAACGGTATTCGGATTAATTGCAGGCGTAATTGTATCGGTGTTAATGGTACTCTCGATGATGAGATGTTATAACGACCCTAACCTGGAGCACAGCATGCTCATCGGTTATGCTTCGATGTTGTTGGCTTTCTCTTTTATTTTTGTTGGAATCAAAAACTACCGGGATAAGTACAACGAGGGGTTGATTACTTTCGGCAAAGCGTTTAAAATAGGTGCGCTGATCAGTTTAATAGCCTCAACTATATACGTTGTTGTTTGGCTTGTTGACTATTATTTATTTATGCCTGATTTTATGGATAAATATGTTGCTCAAGCATTAAGGGAAGCCAAAACTAATGGTGCATCGGCATCAGAATTAGCAAAATTGAGCAAAGAATTGGCTTTTAATCAGGAAATGTATAAAAATCCGGTTATGGTTGTACTCTTTACCTATATGGAAATATTGCCTGTCGGGGTACTGACTTCACTGGTAGCCGCGTTAATACTGAGAAAAAAGCCAATCAACACGGTGAAAACCCAGGCGGTTTAGACGACTGCTACCGTCTGCTCTCTTCATTTTAAATCCGCGTGACCATCACACACATATACCACGCGGATTTAGCAAATTAACGCAGATCTATTCCATCATCCCTCTTCCATATTAAATCTTATCATATTAAAACTTAAATAACTTTATGTTAATTTTGATCAATTGAGATCTACAGTATGAAGATTTTTGCCGAAACCGAACGTTTAATTTTACGCGAACTCATGCCTGCCGATGCTGAAGGTATGTTTGAATTGAACAGCGACCCTGACGTTCACCGGTATCTGGGTAATAAACCCGTAACGTCAATTGAGCAAAGTATAGCCGAAATTGAGTTTATCAGAAAACAATATGTAGAAAATGGTATTGGAAGATGGGCTGTTATCGAAAAAACATCGGGTAATTTTCTAGGGTGGTCGGGCTTAAAACTTATTACGGAAACTACAAACAACCATATCAATTATTACGATCTGGGCTATCGGTTTAGCAAACGGTTTTGGGGAAAGGGCTATGCCACAGAAACAGCAATGGCCGTGATAGACTATGGATTTACTGAACTAAAATTGAATGAGATTATTGGTATTGCAGACATTAATAACCTGGGATCTATCCATGTGCTCGAAAAAGTTGGTTTAAGGCGCGTATCTGTTTTTGATTATGATGGTACAAAACACCTCTGGATGAAAATTGAAAATCAGCCTAGCTTGATTAAAAGATGATTTTAACTTTTATTGGTTTAGTTTTTGATGATAAAAAGTAAATGATATAAACTTTTTGTTATGAAAAACCTTATTTACTGTGGCATTTTGATC
The DNA here is from genome assembly GCF_007833675.1 of Pedobacter suwonensis. Lineage (NCBI taxonomy): Bacteria > Pseudomonadati > Bacteroidota > Sphingobacteriia > Sphingobacteriales > Sphingobacteriaceae > Pedobacter > Pedobacter suwonensis. Next base: position 1,683,915 of record NZ_CP031708.1, read on the forward strand.
TTATTACTGAGTTCTTGCAAAGAAAAATTAGATCCGGCAAAATTCACCAATACCAAATGGGAATTAATCTCGCTGCCAGGATTAACTTTGCCTTCAAACGCAAAGGCAACACTCAACTTTGCAGACAGCCTTAAATTTAGCGGAAAATCATTTTGCAACAGTTATGGTGGACAAGGCGAGATTACTGATCATAAAATAAACGTTAAAAATGTTTTTAGCACAAAAATGTTCTGCCAGGAAACAGAAGCTGCTGAACGTGCTTACTTACATGCCCTTAACCAGGTGAATAACGCCAAAATAGCTGATGATAAGCTACAGTTGTTAAATGGTGATAAAACGCTAATGGTTTTCACTAAAACCAACTAGAATCTTTACAATGATAAAAAGGCTGAATAAAGTATTTTTACTATTTTCGGCCTTTTGAGTTTAACGCAGGAGCAATGCCATTGATGATACTAGATCTGAAGTTTTTTTTCTCTACCATAAGAAAAGCATTTAATTTATTTCAGCAGAATGATCCCTTGCGATTGGCCGGCGCGACTGCATTTTTCACCAATTTTGCTTTACCCCCAATATTGATTATCCTGATCAGGCTTTTCGGCATGTTTACCGATAGGAGGTTACTGGCTACACACCTTTTTGAACGTTTGGCGAATATTCTGGACAATGAAAGCATATTACAGATCCGAAACACCCTTAGAAATATCCGGGGGATTGATCAGGCCTGGTATGTTACCTTGTTTAGTTTTATATTTTTTCTTTTTGTAGCCACCACATTATTTAATGTGATCAAAAACTCCCTGGAACAGATCTGGAACATTGGTCAGAAAGATAAAAAGGGAATTATTAATACCCTTAAATCGAGAGCCATATCCGTTACCATTATTTTGTTGGCCGGAATATTATTTTTTATAGGTCTGTTGGCTGATAGTGTGCAGGCCTACATAGGTGCTTTTCTTAAAAATGGAGCGCCATCTTTTGGATTAATTTTAACCTCAATTATTAATCAATTGGTTTTTGTAATTATCGTAACTACCTGGTTTACCATCCTTTTCAGGTATTTAACCAATGGTAGACCTACCTGGCGGGCGGCTATCTCAGGAGGCTTGTTAACCGGATGCCTGTTCACCGCCGGAAAGTATATCTTAAGGATTTTATTGCCGCTAAGCAACATCAGTAATATTTACGGGTCGGCGGGATCGATTATTGTTATTATGCTTTTTGTATTCTACTCTTCCCTGATATTCTATTTTGGGGCTTCATTTATAAAAGCATTAAGTGTTGGACGCGCCACCCCTATTGTACCAAAAAATGGGTCTTTCGCCTATGAGCTGACCGAGGTTGGATTGAAAAAGGAACATTAAATACCGTTATACAACCAGATTTTGAATCAGTTTATCAAGCAGGCTTTTGAGTTGAATACTTTCTTCTAAGCTAATCCCCAACTGCTCTCCAAGTTGAGCGCGTAAAGCTGGTGCTTTTTCTTTCAACGCTATTCCCTTTTCTGTGAGCGATATAACGATGCTTCTCTCATCCTTTAAAGATCTGACACGCGATACAAGACCAGTTTCCTGCATCCGCTTAAGCAATGGGGTTAAAGTATTCGATTGCAGCATTAATTTCTCTGAGAGCAAGCTTAAGTTAACAGCATCATTTTCCCACAATACAATTAAAACCAGGTATTGCGGATAGGTTATACCTAAGGTATCCAGCACAGGCTGGTAACATTTGGTTACTAACCTCGAGGCAGCATAAAGCGGAAAACACAACTGATTCTCCAGTTTTAAAGACTCATCTATTTCCATCACCTATTTCCTTTACAATAAAATCTTCAGCTAAGTAAATCATTTTCTCTCATCCTAAAAACCTGAGTTCGATTATTTGCTTAATATAAATAGTCTATTTTTAAATGTTTATAATGACGATATCGTTATGTTGAATTTATTTCAGCATCTTTTATACGAGATAGACCCTGAAATAAATTCAGGGTGACGACCAGCAAATAAAAACGCCCATAAACATCTTCAGAACAGATTATTAATCGAGCTCAGGTTAAAAAATTTGCTTTGGAACACTGTAGTTGGAATGACACTCCACCTAACACTTGTTCCATGCTGGAGTCAATAATTAAATCACTTCCAGTTTAACATCAATATTACCACGCGTTGCATTAGAGTACGGACATATTGCATGCGCTTTATCTACCAATTGTTGAGCCTGTGTAGTTTCTATTCCCGGAATCCGCACTTGCAACGAAACGCCTAATTTGAAGCCACCTTTTTCATCAGGATGCAGCGATACATTTGCTTTTACTGAAGACGGTTCTTCAGGTTTAACCTTATCCTGATGCATCACTAAGTTTAATGCACTATCAAAGCAACCGGCATAACCCGCCGCAAAAAGCTGTTCTGGATTGGTATATTCCCCGCCATTACCACCCAGCTCTTTTGGCACTCTCACTTCAAGTTCCAGAACTCCATTTTCACTTGTTATTTTTCCATTACGTCCGCCGGTTACCGTAGCGCTTGTTTCATATAACGTTTTCATATTATCTTTTTAATTTTAATCGCAAACGATTATATCGCTTACGATACAAATATAAACAACTATTTTAAAAAAGCAAATTATTCCATGAAACTGATATGGGCTTCCATTGGGGATCGAAGAAAAAAGTATCAGGCATAAAAAAGGTGTTTATTAGAAATAAACACCTTCCATTTTTTAGATTGATTTTTTATAAAATTCTATAACCTAAACCAATTGTAAATAAATTCAGTTTAGTACCTGGATAACCAGCCTTATTAATTTTAGAAAGTCCCAACTCGTAACGGGCATCAAAACTCAGCTTTTTAAGATCTAAACCTGCTCCAAATTGCCAGGCCAGGGCCTGATTTTTAAAGTCGGCACGGAAAACATTTCCTGCCGCCTGACCAAAGCTTTGGTTTTCATCTAATATCAGCGAGAACATGGGGCCCGTGTTCAAACGAAGTCCTACACCAGCTGCACCAAACTTTGTACCTACCAATAAAGGCACATCTAAGCTGGTAAAGCGCACTTTGTTTACCTCTCCTGTTGCATCACTTACCAAATCTGCTTTTTTTCCTGACAGGTAAAGCTCAGGTTGAAAATAAACGCCTGCAGCACCTACCCTGGCCCAAAGGCCGCCATAAAAACCAGTACGGTTGTTGCTGTTAAAAGTGTTTTCACTATCAAATTTCGAAAAATTTGCACCAGCTTTAACACCCAGCTGGAACGATGGCAGTACCTGTGCGCTGGCAAATAAGCCAACCAGTAAAAAGGCAACAGTTAATGATAAAAATTTCATATACAATTAAATTTAGCTGGTGGCATTGTTAATGGCTTCCTGTTCTTTTAAAGAATCAATATTATTTTTATCACCAAAGTTTTGGGTTTTACCTGCAAAATAATCTAAAATTCCCGAAATAGTATCTAAGTTATCAGCTAAGTTTTGATGAATTTCTGGCAAATCTTTTTCCAGACGGCTATCGCCTAATTCAATATTATCTACTTCAATCTTCGCAATTTTCTGAATAAGTGCCTGCTTAGAATTTTGCAAATCTTCCAATTCACGCACGATCTTCTCCATTAATTCAAACTTCTTTAAAGTATTCATAGGTTCTTATTTTAGTTAAACTATTCCTTATAAACCCCTTTGTATAGTTTTTGTTTTATTTCTCGATTTTTTACTCGCCGATTTGGAACTAACAAAAATAACTAATAATTTAGTTTAAAATCATCAGTTATGAAAAACCCATTTACGCTATTAGTCTTATTCATCTTAGCTTTAACAAGTTATGCACAGGATGCAAAAACGGTAGATAAGGAGAAGCTCTTCGACCTTTATCAAAACCAACGCTATGCAGATGCAGCGCAGTACCTAAAAAATACTTATGGAGATGAAGTAAATGATTTTAAAATCCTAAGCCAAATGGGTTATTGTTTTTTAATGGCTGGTAATAATGCAGAAGCAGAAAAATTTTATAGCAAGGCCAATACCTTACAGCCCCAGAACCTATCCGTTCTTTTTAGTCTTGGTAACATTAATACTAAAAGAGGCAATACCGAAAAAGCCAAACTGTATTATGGCGAAATTGTAAAGATAGACAGCAGTAATTTCAATGTATATAAACTATTGGCCAATCTGTACAATTCTCCGCAAGATGACTCGCTCAAACTCAACTACCTTTTAAAAGCTAACTTTATTAATCCACTGGAAGGCGATGTTGCCGCTGACCTTGCTGAAATGCATACCAGCTATCAGCAATACGAAAAAGCTTATCAGGTACTCAATATTGCCATTACTGGTGATAGTGATAACCTGGTACTTCAAAGAGCAAAACTGCCTATTGCCAACCAGCTGAAAAAATATGGTGAAGTGATTGCATCAGGTGAGAAATTATTGAAAGATAATGCAGATGCAGGAGTAATAAAGGACACCGCAAAAGCCTATTACTATACCAAAAAGTATCAAAAAGCGATAACGCTTTTTAAACAGCTGGAAGAGATGAAGATGGAGAACGAAGCTACCTTATACTACACATCATTAAGTTACCGCGCTTTAAAAGATTATCACCAGTCAGCACTTTATTCTCAGAAAACCATCGATGCAGGCATCTCGCCCAATACCTCCAGTTATTATGCCTTATTAGGATTGGTTTATGAAGAAAATAAACAATTGGCGCTGGCAGGCGCGGCTTATAAAAAAGGGTTGCAATTTAAAGCTACTCCCACATTGTATTATCGCCTGGCCGTATTCTATGACACCAGCTTAAAACAAGGCAAAAATGCGCTCAAATACTATAATCTTTATATAAAAAGCAAGCCCAGTCCAACGGATGATAAAGAAGAGATTAAATTTTCAAAAAGCAGGATTGAACAACTCAAACTGACCAATTAAACCAGATCTTCGAAAACAGGTTTTACGTTATCCCAAAATTCGTCCAGGGCGATTATTCGTGGTTTAAAAAAGGAAATTAATGTTGGCCAATGTTGCTGATTAAAGATGCTCACCCCAGCGAGGCTGATGGAAATCTTAGATACCGTTTTACCGAAATCATCGGTTGCGTCTTTAATCCATTCCCATTCCTCGTTCAATGTGTTGGTAAATAAACGTTTAAATTCTTCAAACTGCTCGAAAATAAGATGCCTGATATCGGGATCAGGATGAGAAAGCTGAATGCTGATGAAGGCTTTTTTGCCATCAACATCCATCTTAAAGAAGATGTTCTTCACACCGGTTTTATAGTTGGTCCAGTTTACTGTCGAACCGCTCGCTGATGGCACAGGCTTCATGTATTGCCCAAAACTGATCCAAAACTGTTGACGTAAACGGGCCGACTCTTCTTTACTGTACATTTATTTTTTTAGCATCTGATAAAGGCCTTATCATCGTTACCTAAATCGTCATTCCCGCGCAGACGGGAATCTTAAAGCAAATGCATTCGGATTCCCAATCAAGTTGGGAATGACGACTTCCTGTAAAAAAATATTCACGATGTCTCCTTACAAAGCTGCAATATTAGCGATTAATATTTACTTTCAAAATGGTAAGTCCCGGAGCCGATCTCTTCTCTTTTTAGGGCACCAGGCAGTACAACGGTTGCGGAGGCATTGGCGGGAACTGTTACGTCCAGCTTAAAGGTTCCATCAGTTAAAGTCCAGGAAGATTTTATCGTTCCATACACCGTTTCCAGCGCTGCTGAGGCACTGGTTAATTTACCTCCAGGTCTGGGTGCAATCAAAATATCTTTATAACCAGGCTTTGTAACAACCGGATTGATGCCTGCTATGTTTTTATACATCCAATCGCCAATGGCGCCGTAAGCATAATGGTTGAAAGAATTCATATCTGCGGTTTGAAACGAGCCATCCGGTTTAATACCATCCCAACGTTCCCATATGGTAGTAGCTCCCATTTTAACCGGATATAACCAGGAAGGATAACTTTCCTGCAGCAATAAGTCATAAGCTACGTCTTCATGCCCAAAACGGCTCAGTACATGGCACAGGTATGGGGTGCCTAAAAAACCCGTGGTGAGGTGGTTGCCGTAATCTTTTACATTATCCACCAATCTTTGCGCAGCCTGTGCACGTAAGTTTTCGGGCAGCATATCGAATTGCAATGCTAAAACATATGCTGTTTGCGTAGCAGAAACCAATTTGCCGCTTGGTGTCATATTTTCTTTGAGGTAAGCTGCTTTAACCTGATCTAAAAGTGCCTGGTACTTCACTACATCTTCCGTTTTACCTAATACCTTTGCAGCATTAATCAGCAACTGGGTTGAATGTGCATAAAATGTTTGGGCTATCATATACTTATCAGTCACAGCTGCACGACCATCGTTATCATCATTAGGCCGGTAAAATAACCAATCGCCAAAGTGGAAGCCCGTATTCCAGAGGTTATTTTTTGCTACTGAAGAAATATAATCTACCCATTTTTTCATGCTGTTGTACTGTGTTTCCAGTATTCCTTTATCGCCATATGATAAATACATATCCCATGGAACAATGGTGGCTACATCGGCCCATCCGGCAGAACCTGCATCATTCTGTGTCAATACATTTGGTATCACAAAAGGAACACTACCATTGGGGAGCTGATCTGCGGCAACATCTTTTAGCCATTTGGTAAAAAAGCCCGATACATTCATATTATACGCAGCGGTTAAAGCAAACGCCTGGGCATCGCCGGTCCAGCCTAAACGTTCGTCTCTCTGCGGACAATCTGTTGGCACATCAACAAAATTCCCTTTCTGCCCCCAGGTAATGTTGTGCTGCAACTGGTTCAGCAAAGGATTGGATGTGCTGAATTTTCCAGTGGTTTTCATGTCTGAATACACCGCTAAAGCAGTAAGGTCTTCTAATCTCAGTTCGCCTGGGTATCCATCTACTTTAACATACCTAAAGCCCTGGAAGGAAAAATGCGGTTCGAATGTCTGCTCAGTTCCGCCCTTTAAGATATAATTATGCTGTTGCCTTGCTGTTCTCAGGTTAGTTGTATAAAAATTCCCTTCTTTGGTTAATACTTCAGCATGGCTGATGGAGATTTTTGTCCCCGCCGGGCCTTTCGCTTTCAGCAATACCCAGCCCACTAAATTCTGACCAAAATCAACAACAGTTTCACCTTTCGGTGTTTTAAATATTTTTAAGGCTTTAAATTCTTCGTGTTTGGTTACCTGTGGTCCGCTCATTCCAACCAGTTTTTCAGGACCAAAGGCTAATTCCTGTACCGGCTTCCAGTTCAGGTCTTCTTTAAAACCTGTATTATTCCAGCCTTGGCGTTCCAAACGGGCGTCATAAGTTTCACCATCATAAATATTAGCGGCCAATATGGGTCCGTAACTTGTTTTCCAGGTATTATCTGTTACGATGGTTTCTTTGCTCCCATCAGCAAATTCTACTTCGAGCTGCATTAACAAAGCCCTGGTGTCGCCATAAAATTGCTTCTGATGATTAAATCCGATACGCCCTTTGTACCAGCCATCGCCCAGCGAAACACCAATTACATTGCCACCTGTCTTCAGCGATTGTTTAACATCATAAACCTGATATTGAATATGATCTTTATAACTGGTCCAGCCTGGGGCAAAATACGCATTACCAATCCGATTGCCGTTAATACTCGCCTCATATAAGCCTTTGGCGGTAATATAAACCAATGCAGATTTTACCCGTTTTTTAAGGTTAATTTCTTTTCTGAACAATGGACTCGCTAACGAAGTATCTTTTCCGGCTACCGAAATCCATTTCGCCTGCCAATCTTCAGGTTTTAAACCGGTTTGAAAATATTGCACCGGCGACCATGCGGATGTGTTTCCGTGATTATCTTTTACCCTAACCTGCCAGTAATATCTGGTTTTCGATGACAGTTTTGGGCCGTCATAGGCAACCAGCACAGACTGCTCACTGCTTACCCTTGCTTTCCATAAAACTTTACCAATGGTGGCCGTTTTACCCAGCTTGATTTCGTACTTACGCTGTTTGGTATTTTTGATGTCCGAAATTATTTTCCAGCTGAATCTGGGTTTCGGATGATCAACACTTAAAGGATTAACTAAATGCTCTACCGTTAAATCTTTTACCGAAACTTTCTGACTGAAGGTATCCGTTGTAAATAAAAACAACAAGACAAGACTGGTAAAGGGTACAAATAAGTTTTTGTTCATATTGGTTAGCGTTAATTTTCGATCTTAACAATGCGATAATCAACAATATTTTTAAACTAACCATCCTGCACTGTTATGAAAATAAACGCCGGCACAACGTCAATAAATTGACTGAACAAATTTTAGAAAATTAAAATAAATAACTTACCGATTCATCAACCTGGCCACATACTTGCCGATAATATCAAACTCCAAATTTACCGTATCGCCTACATAAACTTCCTGTAAATTGGTATGTTCGAAAGTATAAGGGATGATAAATACTGAAAATTCGTCATCAGCTGAATTTACAACAGTTAAGCTGATCCCGTTTACACAGGCTGAACCTTTTTCTACAGTTACATTTCCGGCGCCGGCATCATATTTAAAACGGTACTCCCAGCTGCCGTCAAGTTCTTCGCGTTTCACACAAACCGCAGTCTGGTCTACGTGGCCCTGCACAATATGGCCATCTAAGCGGGCATTCATCTGCATACAACGCTCAAGGTTCACTTTACTACCCACTTTCAAACCACCTAAATTGGTTTTGTTAAGGGTTTCATCAATTGCGGTAACCGTATGCGTTCCATCATGTAAAGCCACAACGGTTAAACATACCCCGTTATGGGCTACGCTCTGGTCAATTTTCAGTTCATGGCTAATTGCCGATGATATGGTAAAGTGGATATTGGTATGATCGTTTTTAATGGCAGTAACCTCGCCAAGTGTTTCTATAATTCCTGTGAACATTTTATAATTTATTTAAAATCCGTCATTCCCACGCATGCGTGTATTTATTACCGCGAAAGATGCTGAAACAAGTTCAGCATGACGGTCTCATCCGGACTTCTCTATGTTTTAATATTTTAATCTATTTTTTCTCCAATCGGAGCTATTTTTAACTGCAGTACCTCCTAACCCCACTTCTTTTTCAGCAAACAGTTTTGCAGCAATTACAGCGGCAATCAGTGCTTCTGTTTCATCCTGCTTTTTTAAACTTTCTGCTTTAAAGTATTTACCTACAAAGTGTGTGTCAAAATTACCTGTTCTGAAAGCCTCGTGTTGCATTACAAATTTACCAAAACCCAAAGTAGTCTCTATCCCGGTAATATCATATTCTTCAATAGCCCTAATCATCCGCTCTATTGCTTCTCCTCTATCTTTGCCGTAAGTAACCAGTTTGGCAATCATCGGATCATAATAAATAGGGATTTCCATTCCCTGTTCAAAGCCATCATCTACCCTTACCCCGTTACCTTTGGGGGTATTATAAGTTTGCAAAGTTCCGATATCAGGAAGGAAATTATTGGCCGGATCTTCAGCATAAACCCTCAGTTCGATGGCGTGTCCACTGATTTGTAAGTCATCCTGACTAAAACTCAATTTTTCTCCTGAAGCAATTTTGATCTGCTCTTTTACCAGATCTATGCCTGTGATCAGCTCGGTTACCGGATGTTCTACCTGCAAGCGGGTATTCATTTCGAGGAAAAAGAAGTCGAGGTTTTCATCAAGAATAAATTCGACTGTACCCGCTCCGGTATAATTTACAGAACGCGCAACATCTACCGCACATTGCCCCATTTTTTGCCTGATTTCTTCAGTTAACACAGATGAGGGGGCTTCTTCTACTACCTTCTGGTGTCGGCGCTGTATAGAACACTCACGCTCAAATAAATGAACGATATTACCATGGCTATCGCCTAAAACCTGTATTTCAATATGCCTCGGAGAGGTAACATAACGTTCGATAAAAACTGCGCCATCGCCAAATGCCGAAGTAGCTTCGCTTACGGCAAGTTGCATCTGTTCTTCAAAATCTTCAGCCCGCTCCACAATGCGCATTCCCTTACCACCTCCTCCTGCAGCTGCTTTGATTAAGATCGGAAAACCAACTTCAATGGCCCGTTGCTTTGCCTCATCTACATCCTGAACGGCCTCTTCCGTTCCGGGAACCATCGGGATATTATATTTTAATGCTGCGGCTTTTGCAGCTAATTTATTGCCCATGGTTTCCATAGCCTGTGGCGAAGGACCAACCAGAATAAGGCCGGCATCAGCAACCATTTGTGCAAAACTGGCATTTTCTGATAAAAACCCATAACCCGGGTGGATGGCCTCAGCGCCTGTTAGCTTACAGGCGTCTATAATCTTTTCCCCCACCAAATAACTCTGGTTAGAGGGCGCAGGGCCAATACATACGGCCTCATCGGCATAACGCACATGCAGCGCATTCCGGTCTGCTTCAGAATAAACAGCTACTGTTTTAACTCCCATTTCCTTTGCCGAACGCATAATCCGCAAAGCGATTTCGCCACGGTTAGCGATTAGAAGTTTGGAGATTGGGGTTTGAAGTTTGGAGTTTTCGGGCATTTTGGTTAGCATTTCATTAGACATATTGACTCAGGACTGAATACTTGCAACTTAGGACTCTATCTAAGACAAATGTAATATTATTTCAATTGCCTGATCAATCATTTCCGGAGTTAGATCAAGGTGAGTTACCAAACGGATGGTACTGGCGCTGGTGGTATTGCAATACAACCCTTTTTCCTTTAATTGGTGTACAACCTTCTCTGCCGATCCCTTTCCGACTTCAAAAATAACGATATTGGTTTCAACAGGCATTACTGATTTTACATATTTTGCGCCGGCCAGTGCATTGGCCAAGGCTTGCGCATGTGCATGATCCTCCTTTAACCGTGTTACGTGATGATCGAGTGCATAAATACCTGCTGCCGCTAAAAAACCTGCCTGGCGCATGCCCCCACCAAAAGCCTTTCTGATTTTTCGCGCTTTATGGATCATTTGTTTAGTACCTAACAATACCGAACCCACTGGTGCACCGAGTCCTTTAGATAAACAAACTGAAATCCCGTCAAAATATTTACCGTATTCGCTGGCCTGATCGCCGGTAGCCATGAGTGCATTAAAAACACGGGCACCATCCAAATGTAGCTTTAATCCTTTTATGTTACAGAGGTGATGAATGGGTGCAATTTGCGATAAGGTATAACAACTTCCTCCACCTTTATTTACTGTATTTTCTAAAACAACCAAACTGGATGTAGGATAATGGATATTGTCTTCATTAATTTCAGGCTCGATCAGCTCCGGTGTCAGGATTCCACGTTCACCGTGAAGTAGCCTGACCGATGCGCCAGAGTGAAAAGCAATGCCTCCGATTTCATAGCGGTAAACATGTGCAGTCTGATCACAAATGACCTCGTCCATAGGCTGTGTAAAACACTTGATGGCAATCTGGTTGGTCATCGTTCCGGACGGGCAGAAAAGCCCGGCTTCCATATTAAAAATTGAGGCCAATTTTGTCTCCAAAGCCTGCACCGTTTCATCTTCACCAAAAACGTCATCGCCTACTTTTGCATTCATCATGGCATCCAACATTCCGGCAGTTGGCCTGGTCACCGTATCACTCCTAAAATCTAAAAATCGCTTGTTCATCTGGCTATTTTCTTGTAAAATATTGTTGACGTTAAAAAAAAGACCACTGCCCTTTCTGGTATAATTTTAAGGTTTTTCGGCGATTAAACGCCTTATATAGTGTATTTTTTACACACTTAATTTTCAGTAACAACAAATTGTTAAAAATTTATTAAAAAAAAGGATACAAAATATAAGACTTTTTATACTTTTATCGTGCTAAAACCAAAAATAAATAAAAATGATAGTAATTGCAGACGGCGGATCTACCAAAACAAATTGGTGTTTGATTAACGAGGCCGGCAGAAAAATTTACTTTAACACCGAAGGTTACAATCCATATTTTTCAAAAGGAGAGTACATTGTAAAGTCTTTGAATGAGACTCTTCCAGACCACTTGGAAAGAGAAAAATTGACAGCGGTTTATTACTACGGTGCCGGTTGTTCTACACCTGCAAATGTTAAGATAGTATCCGATGCCATGCAACAGATTTTCACCAATGCAAATATCTTTGTGGGCCATGATTTACTTGCTTCCTGCAGAGCATTGCTTGGAAATGAGCCGGGATTTGCCGCTATTTTAGGCACAGGTACAAATTCATGCCTTTACGATGGTACTGAAATTACCATGAACATCGATTCCCTGGGTTATTTCCTTGGCGATGAGGGTAGTGGTTCTTATATTGGTAAACGCATTTTAAGCGATTACATGAAAGGATATATGCCAAAAGGATTACGTGAAGCTTTTTATGATAATTATGCCTTAACCAACGAAGATATTTTCGATAATATTTACAATAAGCCGTTGCCGAACCGTTTCTGCGCAAGCTTTAGTAAATTTTTATACGATTTTAAAGATAACTATGAAGATTATGCTTTCAGCACGATCGATTATGCATTTACCGCATTTTTTGAAGCTTTGGTTATCCACTATCCAAACTATAAAGACCACAAATTAAACTGTGTGGGTTCTGTAGGTTATAGTTTCCGCGATATTTTAAGTATTGTAGCCGACCGTTACGAAATGGGTGTAGGCAAAATTATCCGTTCGCCTATAGATGACCTGGTACATTACCACTTAGAGTTGGCACCTAAGGCTTAGTCTTTAGTCCTAAGTCTGGAGTCTTTAGTCCAGATTCGTATAAAACATATTATACAAGCAAAAAAATCCCGGTTTGAATTTCAAACCGGGATTTTTTTGTTTATAACAGACGATGCTGCTTTCGTTTTTATCTTTTGACACCCTTCCACCTCACATCTCAAATCTCAAATCTCAAATCTAAACTCTCAAATCTAACCCCTCAAATCTTAACCCGCTAGAACGAAATCTCCTTGCCAAAAAGTTTTGCATATTTCCGCTTATCAAAACGATATAGGGTAGCTGCGCGATAGGAAACTCCTTTTTGTTTTTCATCAAGTTCTTTGAGCACACCAAAGCTTACAATTTTCTTTCTAAAATTCCTTTTATCAAGTTTTTTACCCAGCACCAGTTCGTAAACGTGCTGCAATTGTGTTAAGGTGAATTTCTCTGGCAAGAGTTCAAACGCAATAGGTTGGTGTTTGATCCGCCGTTTTATTTTTTCTAATCCTTTATCGTAAATTTTCTGGTGATCAAAAGCCAATTTAGGCAGATCGGTAATCGGCAGCCAATTGGCCCGCTTGGCATAAGTGCTGATCGGGCGTAATTCCTTGTCTCCGCCCAAACGGATCAAGGCATAGTAGGCCAAAGTGATTACCCGCCCTTGCGGGTGCCTGTTCGGATCACCAAAAGCATAATACTGCTCCATATAAATACCACGCAAACCGGTAAGTTCATACAAAATCCTGGAGGCTGATTGATCTAAACTTTCATCAGGACCAACAATATTACCGGGCAATGCCCACCAATCTTTAAACGGTTCTTCATTCCTTTCGATTAGCAGGATTTTTAATTCCTTACCATCAAATCCGAACAAAACGCAATCTATCGAGAATACGGAATCTAAATGAGGTAAAATTTGTTCCAAAGTAAAAATTAGTTATTTTAAGCAGATAAAGGTATAACTTTCAATATTAAGTAAAAAAAATAAAATAAATTACTTAGTGTAAAAAATACACACTATATTCGTATTATAAAGATGAAGCCAAATATAAAAAATATAGCTGTACTAACTTCTGGAGGCGATGCCCCTGGGATGAATGCAGCAATCAGAGCTGTTGTTCGTACCGGAATTTACCACGGCATTAACATGTTTGGGGTAATGCAAGGTTACCAGGGTTTAATAACCGACAACATAAAACCAATGGATGCCCGTTCTGTAAGTAATATTTTACACCTGGGTGGTACGATTTTAAAAACTGCGCGCTGTTTAGAATTTAAAACAGACGAAGGCCAGCAAATTGCCTACAACAATTTAAAGAAAAATGACATTGATGGCCTGGTGGTTATTGGTGGAGACGGGACATTTACCGGAGCTAAACGTTTTTCAGAAACTTTTGGGGTTAAGGTAATTGGTATACCGGGAACAATTGATAACGATTTAGTAGGATCTGACTTTACGTTGGGTTATGATACTGCTATTAATACCGTAATTGAAGCCATTGATAAAATCAGGGATACTGCCGATGCACACGACCGTTTATTTTTTATAGAGGTAATGGGCCGTGATTCTGGCTGTATTGCCCTAAGAAGTTCGATTGCAAGTGGTGCCGAAGCGGTATTATTGCCGGAAAGAGAAACCAGTGTTCATGAATTAATTGATAAACTGGCTGTAGGTGCGGCAACAAAAAAATCATCGAGCATTGTCATCGTAGCTGAAGGCCATAAACAGGGCGGCGCTTACGATATTGCCAAAAAAGTAAAAGAAACCTTTGATCATTACGACACCAAAGTAACCATTCTTGGTCACCTTCAAAGAGGCGGAAGCCCTAGCAGTTTCGACAGAATTTTGGGCAGTCGTTTAGGTTTTGCGGCAGTAAATGCGTTAATTGCAGGCGAAACGGAGCAAATGGTAGGTTTAAAAGGAAACGAGATAAAATTAACCAGCATAAGAGAGGCGTTAACGGCTCATTCTTTTAAACTCGAACCCGATTTAATGGAAATGACAGAGGTACTTTCAATATAATATGGTAGCAGTTGTTTATAGCGGATCGAAAACAGCATTTTGGAAAATAACCCGAAATGGACAGGTAGTAGCCCATTGCAATACTACAGGTTTAAACCCCTGCTTTGTTGATCCGAAAACAATTTTACAGATACTAAATAAAAAGGTCGTCCTCGTTAACCATGCAGAAAATATCAAAAAGATCTATTTTTTTGCAGCCGGGGCATCATCATCAGATAGAAAAGAAGTACTGGCCAAAACCCTGGCGTCATTTTTCAGATACAGTAAAATTGTAGTCGAAAATGATTTATTCGGTGCAGCTAAAGCCGCCTGTTATAATCAGCCGGGTATTGTTGGCATGCTGGGCAGCGGTGCACATTGCGCCTATTTCGATGGAAAAAAACCACTGAACAACAATTTTGGCTTAGGCTATATCCTGGGAGATGAAGGCTCATCAAATTATTTCGGAAAAATACTCCTGAAAGAATTTTTAAGCAAGAAAATGCCAAAGGATATTGAAGCAAAATTTACACTGACCTACAATCTGGATCGTCCTCAGATATTAGAACGTATTTATAATAAGCCGCAGGCCAATATATTTCTGACTTCGTTTTTCGATTTTATTACCCATAACAGTAAACATGAGTATATCTGTAAATTGATTGATGAGGGGTTTGAAAAATATTTCGATATATATATTTTACCTACATGGCTGAAACATAAAGATAGTGAACTGCATATTGTAGGCAAGGTAGCTGCCGAACTCGAAGACCGGTTAAGGTTGGCGGCCAGCAAGTATGACCTAAACATTAAAAGCATCATTAAAGAACCAATACAAAATTTATTAAAACATTACATTAATTAACAAACAATGAGCAAAATTGGAATAAACGGCTTTGGCCGTATTGGCAGACTGGTTTTCAGAGCCGCATTAAAAAGAGGATTGGATATTGTAGCGATTAACGATTTGATCGAGCCTGATTATATGGCATACATGTTAAAATATGATACTACACACGGCAAATTTGATGGTACTATTGATGTTGTTGACGGCAACTTAGTTGTTAACGGTAAAACCATCCGCGTAACTGCAGAAAGAAATCCTGCTGATTTAAAATGGGATGCTGTAGGTGTTGAAGTTGTAATCGAATCAACAGGTTTATTCTTAACCCGCGTTGACGCTGAAAAACACATTGCTGCAGGTGCTAAAAAAGTAGTTTTCTCAGCTCCAGCTAAAGATAGCGACATCCCTACTTATGTAATGGGTGTTAACCACGATAAATTAACTGCAGATCAAACGATTGTTTCTAACGCATCTTGTACTACAAACTGTTTAGCACCAATTGCTAAAGTTTTAAACGATAACTTTGGTATTGTTGAAGGTTTAATGAGTACGATCCATGCGGTAACAGCAACTCAAAAAACAGTTGATGGTCCTTCTGCTAAAGACTGGAGAGGTGGACGTGGTGGTTTTTCTAACATCATCCCTTCTTCTACCGGTGCTGCTAAAGCAGTAGGCATGGTATTACCTGAGTTAAAAGGTAAATTAACAGGTATGTCTTTCCGCGTTCCTGTTGCTGATGTTTCAGTAGTAGATTTAACTGCGCGTTTAGAAAAACCAGCGACTTACGAGCAAATTAAAGCCGCTATGAAAGCAGCTTCTGAAGGTGAATTAAAAGGTGTATTGGCTTATACTGAAGACGAAGTTGTTTCTTCTGACTTTATTGGCGATGACCACGCTTCGATTTTTGATGCTAAAGCTGGTATTTCATTAAATGATAACTTCGTTAAAGTGGTATCTTGGTACGATAACGAATGGGGTTACTCTTCTGCACTAGCTAAATTTGTAGAATACTACGCTAGTTTATAACAAAAAAATTGCTTTAAGCAATTTCAACATCATAAAAGGCAACATTAATTAAATAATGTTGCCTTTTTATTTTGAAAATAAGTTTCACCAGTAAAAGTGCACCCTGAAAACATACAAAAAAATTTAATTAGCAAAAAAACGCAGCTTATTATTTCACTAATTAACCTAAAAAAGCAAAAATACACTTTAATAACATGCTTAAAATTTGTTTTAAAGCAAAAAAGACATAAAATTCAAAAACAAAACAGCCAATTTGAACTTATTTAACAATTTATTAACACATTTTTACGTTATCTTTGTTGTATCATGATTTTAATTCCGGAAATCTTCTGAAAAAAGAACAGGAAATAAAAAATGACAAAAAAAATACTTAAAATTTTCTTAGTGTATTTTTTACACTATCATTTTTTTTACTATATTTGTATCATAATAAACGGAACGATGTTTGTTATTAATAGAAATAGATAAATCACTTTCCGGATAAACTCAGATTTAGAAAGAAAGTTAAAGACAAAGCCTGGCTCATAACAGGTTTATATTTGGTTAGAAAAAAGAGATACGTCTGGATGGAGTATCTCTTTTCTTTTATACGGAGTTTTGATTTATGCCCCCGTTTAATCACACCTCATCAAGCCAAATCATTAAGGAACGACTCAACATTACAATTGCTTCAAAATAAATAAAATGCTTCCTCTCCTTTTACCTCAACCTAAATATTTACGATTACGATTAACCATTTAAAACATTCCTGATCTGGCTAAGCTAAATTACAGAATAAAACTTCTTTGGTTTATATTTGTTAGAAACCTTGACCATCTGGCAATTTTAAAACAACCTCCATTCATGAGTAAGTTTAGCAAACCCTCAGATAACATAACAGAATATGAATTACAGCGTCTAAACAAACTTAGGCGGTATGATATTATTGATTCGCCTCCGGAACTTCTCTTTGATCTGATTGCAGAAATAGCGAAGACTACTTTTAAAGCATCGGGATCATTTATTTCATTTATTGATGAAGCAAAAATATATTTTAAGGCAAATACCAGCCCCATACCGGTCTCAGTTATTGAAAAAGAAGATAGCTTATGCGTAGTGGCGTCACAAACGGCGGAGATTACCCTAATTGAGGACACCCATTCCTATCCTGAAATCAGCAATAACGCTTACGTTAAAATGGACAATGGAATCAGATTTTATGCTGCCGCACCAATAATTACGATGGAAGGCTTTATAATTGGAACCGTAAGCGTAATAGACGAAAAGCCAAGGCATGACATTGAACAAGACCAACTGTTGGTACTGAAATGGCTGGCCAGGATCACCCTGGAAAAATTGGAATCGCGACTCATTAACCGCATTTCGGTACGCGCTTACGATGACCGTTTGCACAGACTGGCACACGACATGAAAAACCCGGCCACATCGCTGATTGCTTACGGACAACTTTTAGATAAAGGCTTGCTCTCTCAGGAAAAACTTGTATCACTAGGTAAAAAAATTGAGCAAACCGGCCGGAACATCGAGCAAACGATGAACAATCTGCTGAATGAAGCTAAAAATGAGAATGCTGCCATAGATCTCAGATTCGAAACAGTCGAAGTAATCAACCTGATCAATGCAGCGGCTGCAACTTTTGATTCTACATTGAAAGAAAAACAGCAAACGCTTAAAATCAGCTGCCAAACTGATGGCTATATCCAGGTAGATCAGGAACGTATAAATGACGTTTTAAATAACCTATTAAGTAATGCAATTAAATATTCGCATGAAGGAGCAACCATAGAGATTATCTGCAGCGAGGAAGCCAATAGTATTATATTCGAATTTAAAGACAACGGCTTAGGCCTGACCAGAGAAGACATTTCCAAGTTGTTTACGAAATTTGCCAAGCTCTCATCGGTACCGACTGCAAAAGAACGCTCTAACGGCATTGGGTTATATATCGTTAAAACACTGGTGCAACTGCATGGCGGTAAAGTATGGGCAAGCAGCGCCGGTAAAAATTTAGGTAGTTCCTTTTTTATTTCCCTGCCAAAACAAGAAAGCTTACCCATTACGGATTAGCATAAAATTCCTTTCCATTTTATTTCACCCTTTATTCAGTGAGTTCGATCCAGATTCGCTTCGCAGGATATGGAAGTAGCCATCAATACTGATCAATTGGCCACTACATCAACGGATTCGGTTTCCCGCCGAAAAAGCCTTTAACTTAAGGGACCTGACAATATAAATAACACATGTTATTACCGGAAACAAGTGATTGAAATAACGTATACGCCCCAAATACCCTAGCCAAGAAAAAAGGATGTAACCAGTTGGCTACATCCTTATCTAAATTAACGCTCTCAACTTATGAAGTTGTATAAGGCTCTCACCCCTTATGCCTACAATATTACGGTAGAAAGATTAAGATTTGATGAAGAAATGTATTTTTGATCAATTATTTTTAAAAATTAATGCTAATTCCATCTGCGTTGTATTTTTCTGCAACTAGATCTATTATACTACCTGCCTAACCATTTTACTCCGTATTCTGCTCAACGTTTCGAGGCGCATACCTAAGTAAGTAGCCATACAGCGCAAAGGAACCCTGGATGCATCAACAGAATTTAGCTCCATAAATTTCTCGTAACGCCTTTCGGCAGACGGGATACGTGCCAGCATTGATCGTTCTGAAGCTGCATGGTACTGGAATTGGAGTATTTTTCGCCATATGATGTTTGTTTCAGGATAATTTGAATAAAGCTCATCAATTAATAGGTATGGAATTGCAACTAATTCTGATTTAGCCAAGGCCTGTATATATTCAATAGAAGGTTTGGGAGGAGCACCCGGATGCTGAATAGCACCAACAAATTCATTGCCTGCGCTAATCCAGGTGGTAATTTCTTTATTGCCTTCTCTAATAAACCCTCTCACTAAGCCTGATACCACAAAAAAAACGCAATTATTATTATCAATAGGCGATAGAATGTGTTTATTCTTCTTAATAAGAAGCGGCTCCACATTTTTTTCTATTTCCTGGATAAATTCTGATGATATCGGAGACAACTGGCTGAAATAGTTTAACACAGCGTTTACCAAAAACACCTTTTGAGATTCGAGCATACAAATTGGGTTAGACTTTAGACCCTTAATTATAGCAATTTCGAATGGAATATAAAAATGTTACAGATTATAAACCGCTTTTTAAAGCGTAAACTTCTTGATAGCTTGAAGGGCAAATTGATTTATCCAGGTAAAAATTCTGAATTTAGTTTGATCAAATTGCGGAAAAGCTTCCCAAACTTCACAAAATGTTTGCTGTAAAATTAGTTTAGCTTTTTCTTCATTATCTACATGCCTGATAATATTCCCATAAATAGCGGCAGAATATTTCTGATAGAGCGCTTTGAATGCAGCACCGTCATAGGGCTGTAGTGTCGTAAAAAAGAATTGATCATCCGATAAATCAGCGTTACCGCCAACATTTACTTCTTGATGGGTATTTCTTTTATATAACGGTTGCATGAGTAATTTGATATGGAATAATAACACATCGACATTCTGTTTGTTTATGCAAGGGAACAAAATCAAACAACCGAATGGAGTAAGAAGCGTATGGCTTCCGAAAATAAAGTCATGAAGATTGACTCCCTGATATTTCTTCAGAATAAACAGGCGGCTTATCCTATATGCTCAGCGATGTAAACGACTATAGACACTGATATTGTAAAAACCAGGGCATCAAAAATAACACTTTGGCTTTCTGCTTTTTGCTGTTTGCAAGTAATAACCAATAGATATCTCGTGAGAGCCATAATCATAGTTACCCAGCTTATTTAAACTATAATCGTAACCGTAACCAATCCTGAGGTTGTTGCGGACAAAGAATTCGGTAATCAGTCCAACGGCACTTCTTGCACGCAAGTCATTTGACAATGCCGGTTTAGGATAAAGTTTTACAGAGGTTCGATACGCAGCACCTAACCAAAACTTTTCCCTGATCAATAAAAAAGCATTCAGATCCAATGAGGTTGGCCCGTTTAAATCGTCTTTAATTAAAAAAGTGGGTTTGAACGTAAAGTCGTTATCCATGGGAAATACCATGCCGGCCGTTAAGTAAAAATGTGGCTTCGCGGCAATACTAAGGAGATTATTATTCCTAAAAACTGGAAGATACTGCGTAAGCAGGTTATTGGCAGAGAAGCCCACAAATAATTTCTGGTTCGAATAATGCACCCCTGCCCTGATATCTGGTACAGTTCTGCTTTCATATCCGGTTGGAATCCGGTTATCGCCGGTTTCTGTAGGATTCAATAAACTACCGTTCAATCCCATTTGTACTACGCCAATGCCAACACCAAATGCCAGGATATTGGTTGCAATACGGTCCAGTTTAATCCGGTATGCAAAATTACCTGATAAATTCAGGGAATTCTGCGCGCCGATTTTATCTTTGGACACCAATAAACCCAACCCTAAACTTTCTTCTTTAACCGCAGCATCTACAGATAAAGAAAGCGTTTGTGGTGCACCCTGAATACCTGCCCATTGCGCCCGGACAAAGGCCTGCATATAAAGTTCTTCTTTATAGCCGGCATAAGCCGGATTGATGTAAAGACCATTGAACATGTATTGTCCAAACTGGGCATTCTGCTGCGCGAACAGACAGAGACAAAGCAAATTAAACAATATTGTTAAAAATATCTTTTTCATATCCTCACCTTTTAACTTTCATTTATCTCATTACGGTTACGTAACCTTTAAATTCCTGCCATTGCGTATTTGCAGTTTTCACCCTAATCACATAAAAATAAGTCCCATCTGTCAAACCATCTGCAGTCCAATCGTTTAGATATCCCTTCTTTTCATAAACTGTGCTTCCCCAGCGGTTAATAATGGTAAGCTGATTTTCGTTATAAAGGTCCAAACCCTCAATAAAAAAGGTTTCATTCTTTCCATCACCATTTGGTGTAAATACATTTGGGATTTTAAGTCCGATAACGTCCTTATTATCTATAGATACGTTGTTTGATAGATCAGGATCGGTTTCATTAATGGTAACCGAAGCACGATTAATCACTTTACCAGGTTTAACTGACCTTACATTAATGATCAGCTCAACAAAACTGCCATTAGCAAGAGATGGTATAGTCCAGAATAACGTTTTGGTTTGCTGATTATAATTAACGGCACCAATAATAGCAGGATCAACACTAACAAAGATTAGATTTTCCGGAAGCTCGTCTTTAACCTGCAGGTTAGTCGCCATGCCCAGTCCGTTATTGCGAACCGATAGATTGTATTTAAATACTTCCGTATTCATTACCTGCCTGCTTTCAGATCTTTTAATAATGGAAACATCGGCTAAAACCCTTGGTTCCATAACCACTTCCATCTCTTCAGATCGGTCTGAACTACATCCACCTGAACTAAAGGTGATAACGGTGTATTTTCCGGCTGCATTGACCACATAATCTTGCAAAGTAGCACCTAGAATAGCTTCTCCATTTCTAAACCATTGATAAGATGCAGCACCTGTACCATTGGCCCTGAGTTTAACAGTAGCACCTGGTTTAAGGTTCAATCTGTTTAGATCAGGCGATTGCGCAAAGCATGCCGTTGCATAAAGCAGCGGCACACTGAACGCAATTATTCCAATTCTGTTAAACATCACGATAATGAAAACAACTCAACAGTAATACCTATGGTGCTACAGAAATTGTTGCTTTACCTGGTTTAGCAGTAACGGTTATGGCTTTACTTGCAGTTGCCGTACAAGTTGCTGCATCTACAATCGGAACAGTACCAGTAGCATAACTTCCAACAGCAGCGAAAACATAATCACCCGGAGCCACGCCAGCTTTAAGCGTAAAAGTATCTCCTGAACCAGATGCTGTACCCAAAGTGCTAATATCGGTTACCGCGGTACCGCCTAGCGTTGCTGACCAGGTATAGGTCATGGTTACCCCGGCCGGTAGTGTTATTGAAGCATCCTTGCTTGCTGTAATTACAGTAGTCGCTGTTTGGTCGGTACAATAAGTACTTCCAGGCGCTGCTACAGCGATAACAGGTGCAGGCAATTTTTCCACAACGGTATTATCAGAGGCATCGCTGGGACAAAGATTTCCATCAGCCGGTATAACCTGAACCGAATACGTATGGCTTCCGACAGCCAGGCCGGCAGCAATCTGATAGAAAGCATTTGAACCGTTATAGACTACCGGAGCTTCCGCAGTTCCGTCAACCGTCCATACAATTCTATCGCCGTTAGCTGGTGTATACCCAGGGAAAGCAGGATTCAATTTCACGGTATTCGTTCCGCACAGATATACACTTGGGCTTTGTGCAAGAGCACTTACCGGCAATAAGCAAATTAAAAATACAAAGATTTTCAGGTTACGTTTTTTAGTTCTTTTTGTCATAATTTTAAATGGTTTGAGTGAATAATTTATTTTCTTTTTAGTTAATGGATACTGTTGGTTTATGTGGCACCAGCTTAACCCTCAAACTAAAAGGGATAGCGCGCTCACAGCCATTTTCATTTTTAATGGTTAAAACTCCCTGGTACACTGCAACAGGAGTAGTTGGTGGTATGTTAATGGTAATTTCATTTGCCGGTAAAGCCTGATTTAAGACGGCAGGCAATAAATTACCGGCCCAAGAAACACTATAATTTATGGGGTTAGAAATGGCATTGAAGTAAGTAATTTTGGTTGCGGTTAATCCTTCACAAATACTTATTTCCGAACCCAATGTTAAATTGGGCCGGGGATTTACAGCTAATGGGAAATCTACTTTTTTGGCACAATAAGTCGCATCTTCAGCAACGGTATAACTTATTACGGCATTACCAGCAGCTATTGCAGTAACCTTACCGGTGGCATCTATCGTTGCC
This sequence comes from Pedobacter suwonensis, assembly GCF_007833675.1. Taxonomy (NCBI): domain Bacteria; kingdom Pseudomonadati; phylum Bacteroidota; class Sphingobacteriia; order Sphingobacteriales; family Sphingobacteriaceae; genus Pedobacter; species Pedobacter suwonensis. The sequence continues at coordinate 1,707,357 of NZ_CP031708.1, forward strand.
GTTCCAGCATCAGTTGTACTCCAAACTCCATTTGGATAAACATTTGTAAATGTTGTACTTGTTCCTGCGCACATAACAGTTGCACCACTTATTGCGGGGACAGGGGCATATTGTTTTACTTTGACTTCTACAGCTTGAGCGCCACCGGCATTTTTACATCCTGTTGCTGTATTAACCGCTTCTACATAATAAATAGTACTTGCAGTTAAAAGGGGTGTAGTGTATGTAGTACCCGTATAAAATGGCGTAACGCCAGAGGACGAAGAATACCAATTATAAGTGTAACCCGCATCAGGTGCCGTAACTGAAAGTGTAGCAGAAGAACCACTACAGATTATCGTGCTTAGTACGGTGACCACAGGCAACGCATTCACCTTGAATTTTACCCTTAAACGTTCAGAAACGGAGGTAACGCAATAGGTTCTGTTTGCCTGAACATAATAGTTATAATCGCCTGGTGTAAGCGTATTTGGCGGAGCGAAAGTTAGGCCGGTATGTATCAAATTACCCCCTGTTTCAGCATCGTACCATTTGTATTCGGTGCAGGTTTGTGCATTTAGAATAGCAAATGTTGCCGTTTGCCCCTGACAAACCATTTTTTCGTCTGTAAATGAAGGATCGGCCAATGTGCGCGGCTTTACCAGCTTACGCTTAATATCATATATCCTTAAACGGCTGAAAGCGCCAGTAAGTCCGCCCATCGAAATCTCAAGGCGATCGTAAACATTAGCTACCGCAAACTTTAAGCTATATTTACTGCTTGATCCAGGAAGTAATTTAAGGTCTAAAAACGTACTTGTGTTTGCAAATGCTGACCCGGCTTTAACTCCATTCAGATAAGGCTGTATGGTAAAACCTGTTAAAAGACTGAGATCCAACAGTCCACCACCAGGATTTTCAAGTATAATACTAACCGAATCTGCTGGTTGCGAGGGTTTATTGAATACAGCTGTAAGATATACCTGATTGAGTACGGAAGTACCCACATCGATCAGTGCAAAGCTATTTAGATCAGCATCAATGGCATTGAAAGGGTTAGTAACACTTCCTGTTAGATTTGCAATACCACCTAGAGAAGTTGGTTTCACTCCCGATAATACATCAATTGCCTCATCACAATTGACTGAACCTGTATTGGGTTCCAAAATATACGCATGGAAAATTTTTATTGATAAAGCTGTAGAAGCTACCGCACCCACAATCTTAATATATATCCCGTTGAAAGCTTGTGTAGGGGTAACCGTAATTTCCATCTCTCCTGCCCCGCCAATCACCCCGGCAATATTTGCAGCTGTATAAATCGGGTTCTTTGTTGCATCATATCCAGAATCATATCCATAACCTACCAAAGGCTTACTTGCTGAAACAGGATGTAGATCCGTAAAACTTCCAATTTCAAAATTGCTCAGGAGCCCGAGAAGTTCTTTGGGTAGCGCTAGTTTAACTGTTACTGTCGTATTTGCAGCAATTGTGCGTTTACCAGCATTGGTACCATCATTGGTAAATTCCAGAAATTGTGTGGCAGAACCTGTAAGCGCGAGTACTCCAATTGGAACTGATAAGGTTGATGCATCTTTAACTTGCCCATTTACAGCATTTGAAGCATTGGCGATGTTACCGTATAAACTTCCACCTAAAACACTCAATCCATCAAGGTAGCCCCCCTGAAAGTTTGCGTATGTGCGCCCCGTATTTTCACACTGTGCATATAAATACGCAGGCATAAAAAACAACAGAAATACCAAGAAAAATTGACAAGAGCGCCTTTTCAATGTGAGTTTGAAATAATGTGAAAAATAATTTTGTCTGTTTGCCAGTACAAACATACTACTGACAAACGCTACATTATCCGTTCACTTTATTCATTATCATTTATCAAAAAGTAAGAGCGTGACCAGCTGATACCATCATCGAAAAACAGGAACCTTAAGGTAATGCTGTATTTGCTTTCTGCAAAAGAAATTTGATCTCCATATCAAACGCTTTGGTTTCATGCCATCCAATTGATCAGCTTATATCAGGATTATCCGTATCGGGTTACTTTATAGCACTTAGCGCTGCATTTATCATAGCAGGCACATTTTGTGGGCGAAGTGGCTTTGATGAGTGCTTTATATCATCTGGCATCAAACCGATTAATGGGGTACCAGAATAAGAAAAAATTAGACATTTTAATCTATATATAGGAGATTATGATAGCAATATCTTTGCTTCTTGGTATTTAAAAAATAATATTGCAAGAGACGGTGTTTATTGTATCTTTGCACCCACTCTGGAAGCTTCCAGTCCGGAGTTTAAGAAAGCTTTCCAGCAATGGGAAGCTTTTCTTATTTAAAGTAATTGGTTATCCTTCCAAACCGAATTACAAGGTTTGGAAGGATAAAGCAGGTAGTACCTTATTTACTTTTAAAAATCACTACCGCTAAGGGTGGTAAATCGACAACAATTGAATATTTTTGCCCATTATAGTCTTTCAGATCGGGAACAATATCTCCTCTGTTGTTGATACCGCCACCATAAAAGCTAATATTATCAGTATTAAAAATCTCTTTCCATTTCGTTTTAAACGGCACGCCAATCCGATAATTTTCCCGAACCACCGGGGTTAAATTTATTGCAATAATCAAAGTATCTTTAGCTTTCGGTCCTTTGCGCATATACACAAATACAGATTCGTTTGCATTATCGGCATCAATCCATTGAAAACCTTCATAACTAAAGTTGAAATGATATAATGCAGGCTCTTTGCGGTATAAAAAATTTAAGGCTTTAACTGTTTCCTGCATGCCTTTATGGGGAGCATACTGTAATAAATGCCAATCCAATGATTGTGTAAAATTCCACTCTTTGGTTTGAGCAAACTCATTACCCATAAATAACAGTTTTGCTCCGGGATGTGTAAACATATAACCATAAAGTGCCCTTAAGTTGGCGAACTTCTGCCAATCATCACCAGGCATTTTATAAAGCATCGGCGACTTACCATGCACCACTTCATCGTGTGAAAACGGAAGCATAAAGTTTTCGGTAAATGCGTAAGTCATGCTAAAACTCAACTGATTATGATGGTGTTTTCTATTTAATGTATCTACCTTGAAATACTTTAAAGTATCGTTCATCCAACCCATCATCCATTTCATACCAAAACCCAATCCACCAGCATGTACCGGATGTGTAACACCAGGGTAAGTACTGCTTTCTTCTGCAATAGTTTGCACGCCTTCAAAATTTCCATAAACAGCAATGTTCAGATCTTGCAAAAACTGTATTGCTCCCAGGTTTTCACTTCCACCATATTCATTGGTTGCGGATTCTCCTTCCTCCCGGGAAAAAGTAAAATACAACATCGAAGCCACCGCATCCACTCTTAATCCGTCGGCATGATACTGATCCAGCCAGAATATGGCATTGCTGATCAGAAACGATCTTACCTCATTCCTGTCGTAATTAAAAATATATGATTTCCAGTCCGGATGGAATCCTTTGCGCATGTCAGCATGTTCGTAAAGATGGGTGCCATCAAACTCATATAAACCATGTCTATCACCAGGAAAATGAGAAGGTACCCAATCCAATATTACCGCAATATTGGCTTTATGCAATGCATCGATAAGGTACATTAAATCCTGTGGAGAGCCGTAGCGTGAGCTTGCCCCAAAATACCCGGTTATCTGGTAGCCCCAGCTTGGGAAAAACGGAAACTCCATTACAGGCATTAGTTCTACATGCGTAAAACCCATCTCCTTTACATAAGGCACTAGCCTGCCAGCCACTTCCCTGCAGGTTAAAACACGTTCCGGATTATCCGGATCGCGCTCCCATGAGCCTAAATGTATTTCATATACCGATATCGGTTGGTCTAAAGCATTCAGCTTTGCCCTCTTATTTAACCAGCTCTTGTCTTTCCATGTATAATCGGTGTCCCAAACAATAGAAGCGGTTTGCGGCGGATGTTCCCACCTGCGCGCATAAGGATCGCCTTTTAAATGTTCAGATTCATCAAAGCCTTTTACAAAATATTTATAAACTTCACCCTTTGCTATACCTGGAATAAAACCTTCCCAAATACCTGACTTATCCCACCTTTTGTTCAGGCCATGTGAGGTATTGGTCCAACTGTTAAAGTTACCCACAACGCTTACAGCAGTAGCATTAGGCGCCCATACCGAAAAATAAACCCCTGCGGTACCATTAACCGAAATGAGGTGAGAACCCATTTTCTCATAAAGCCTGAAATGCTTTCCAACCAGAAAAAGATCAATATCGTAATCGGTAAATAAACTGTGTACCCAAACCGCTTTTGTGTGATCGGTTTTGGCTAAAACTGCTTTTTTTGCAGTAACTTTTTTTGCTGATGGCATAGCTGTTTTTTGGCTAGATAAATTTAGCCCCAAATGCTAAACAACATTTGGGGCTAAAAGATTTACAGACTTAAAATCTGTATCTCAGAGAAATTTTTATTGCATTTGAAATGCAGTACTTGCTTATCATCCGTATAAAAATCAGTGACTTCTTTATTATCGATAATAATTTTTCTCACCTGGAATTTTACGCCAATAACATTACATACATAAAACTCATAATTCGGCGTATACAAGCCTTCAATACGTTGATTTATCTTTATGGCTTGTGTATCGCCTTTTACGGTAAACTTTTTTTCGAGGTAAATATCCTGTTCATATGCGAAGGTGTCTCCATGGTCCTCGTACATATATGAATTCACTTCATAATCACTATGATAGATATTCAAAATTACCTCTGTAATCGATTTTTCATCTACATATTGCATTACCGGATATTCTGGTAAAGCAGAACCTGCACGCACAAACATTGGCATGCTGTCTATCTTGGCATCAACGGTATATTCGTTACCGCCTTCTAAAGTCTCATTGGTCCAGAAATTATACCAGGTGCCTTTAGGCAGGTAAACTTTACGCGAGATGGCTCCCTGCTCCAAAACGGGACAGATCAAAAGTTTATCGCCATAGCAAAACTCATCCTGACGGAAGCTGTTGCTGATGTTTTCCTGCTCAAGCATAACCAATGGCCTTAAAATAGGAAAGCCATAACGGTGGTGCTCCCAGAATACTGAATATAGATAAGGCATTAAACGGTACCTTAACTCAATAAATTTGCGGTTAATGTTTTCAAAAAACTCACCAAAGCTCCAGGGCTCCCGCTCGGCAGTATCACCAGCAGAGTGCGCACGCATAAACGGTGAGAAAGTACCCAGCTGAATCCATCGGGTAAACAATTCGCCATCAGGCTCACCGCTAAATCCACCGATGTCCGTTCCGCAGAAAGGCACACCCGACACCGATAAACGCTGACATTGGATGTTTCCGATCTTTAGGTGTTCCCAGGTTGCAATATTATCGCCAGTCCACACACTTGCGTAACGCTGCATGCCCGAATAGCCAGCCCTTGTAATGGTAAAGGGGCGTTTATTGCGCATGAGTTTTTTAAGCCCTTCGTAAGTAGAACGAACCATCTGCATACCATAAACATTGTGTGCTTTGCGGTGAGAGCCGCGATAGCCATCGTAATTGTGGCGTACATCGTTCGGGAAGGTACCCGAGCCAAATACTGCAGGCTCATTCATGTCGTTCCAGAAACCTGCAACGCCCATATCTACCAGTTCTTTGTATAAATTGCCCCACCAGATACGCACCTTTGGGTTGGTAAAATCAGGAAACTGGCAACGGCCGGGCCAAACATGCCCTTCCATATAATAATCATCGCTGCGGCGGCAGAAAAACCTTTTTTCTTTACCTTCTTTGAACACCCAGTAATCATCATCAACTTTGATCCCCGGATCAATCATCACCACGGTTTTGAAACCATCGTCAGAAAGTTCCTTAATCATTCTCTGCGGATCCGGAAAGTACTTTTTATTCCAGGTGAAACAGCGGTAGCCATCCATGTAATCGATATCCAGGTAAATGGCGTCACAAGGAATTTTACGTTCCCGAAACTGCCTGGCGATTTCTTTAACTTTAGTTTCAGGATAGTAGCTCCAGCGGCATTGCTGATAGCCCAAAGTCCATTTTGGTGGCATTGGATGCGTACCTGTCAAGGTAGCATAACGTTTAACTACATCCATGATATGTGGTCCGTGAATATAGTAATACTGCAATTCACCACCATCGGCCCAGAAACTGGTTTTATTTACATCTTCAGATCCGAAATCGAAATATGATTTAAAAGTATTATCGAAGAAGATACCGTATGCAGCCTGGTTATGCAAACCAATATAGAATGGTATGGTACGGTACAGCGGATCCTGGTTCCAGCCATAAGAATAAGCATCGGTATTCCAGTTTTCGAAACGACGGCCACGAAGGTTGAAATTACCCGATTTATCACCCAAACCGAAGAAATTTTCCTCCGGATGGCATTTTTTTGTTGCATAGATATAATAACCACCAAAATCTACATTTTCTTCCCAATGCATCGAGTTGGCTTCATCAACCATCATCACATTGGTAATATTATCATGGAAAGAAATATGGAAATTGGCTTTTTCTATTTTGCAGGTTACAGAATGGGTAGAAATTGTATAATGATCATCATGTTCCTGCATTTTAAATACCGAAACCTTTTGATCTACTTCGGGTACTGCGTAAGAAAAATCATCTAAAAAGACACCATGGGGCGCCAGGCGGACCCTAATCATCTCATCACTTACCACCCGTATTTCTACCCTCGCATCACCGTCAGAGAAATAAAAACGATTACCTTCTTTCTTAACTTTTTTTACTTCACCAAGGTATTGTTTAACAATTGGCTTTACAGATATATCTACCGGATTGTTCAGGTGCTGTATTTCCTGCTCCTTATCAATCAAATCATTTGTTTCGTTGCTTTTATCGTTTTGCGCTTCCATCCTTTTGTATCTATAATCTAACAAACAGTCCCTAAACCGGGATTCGTTTAAGAAAGTACTATAATACAAATATTTTATTAAAAGGGATCAAGCTTTTTTTCAAGGCCTGTTTAGTAAAGTGTATTATTTACACTAAGAAACATAGTTTATGGTATCATTGATGGATGAGCAGGTTTATTTGCCTCATCTTATTTTGAAATATTTTCGAATAACCCTGTTTATATTCTTCTGTTAAAAAGCTCCTTTCAATCAAGTCCCGAACATTGTCAAATTGCTTTGAGAATTCCTTGTAGATGTTGTCCCTAACCTTATTTGAAATCCCTAAACTGACCGTAAATTGATCAAAGTCAGCCTTTTTTATTTTCTGCTTTCTGCCCCCTAATGTCAAGGCTAAATCTTCCTGATCTTTTGGGTAAATCAAATTAACATTCAGCAAATCATAAGCTGGCGAAAAAAGAATTCCTCGATCAGTATGCAAAAGGGAAAAATTTTTAAGATGCATATCATTATTTCCTGTTAAAAATGAAAATAGAACCAATCGAAAAAATTTAACTACATCTAGTCCTGAGTTTGATGCGTAATGTTTAATGACCTTTCCTACACGTTCATAGGAGCTTTTATATTTTTGTTCAGTTAATAATTCAGAAAGCTGGCACAAATCTTCTACATGAACTTTCCTATCCTCAACACGGTCAAATCTTTTTGTTATATAAGCAAGTTCATTTGTTGAAGTTTTAATTAAAGCATGTTGAGCAGTTTCAATTTTAAAAAGCTTGGCCAGGTGCATTGTCAGATCTTCTACTTCTGGCATAAATTTTAAATCTGTTGATTGTGGCTTCAATATGAAATCGCCCCACAACCCAACTAAAGTTAACCTTTTGTTAGCCTTCTCTCCTGTTAAACTCAATGATATTTTAGGCTGAACTCCTGTAACTGCCAATCTTTCATTTACAGTAAATTGCGCCAATTGTCTTAACTTTTCCTTATCCAATTCTAATTTTGGCACTTCTGCTGTTCCAAAAAACTTTTTTGAGCAGGCCACATGATATTCCCCTGTTTCAAGTGCTTGATAGCAAAACAAACAATTAGCCATTTTCTTCTTCCTCCATTGGATACACGGAAACCGCTCCAATTGTATCTCTACATAAATTTATCAATAACTCGAAGCGATCATTCGGATTAAGTTTCCAATATTTTTCACCAATATCCAACAACCAGCCTTCCGGTATCAGTCCATCAAAAAAAGGGAATAATACTTTATTACGGTATTGATGCTCAGCAAGAGGTAATGTCAGGCTAATTGCAAAAGCATTTTCGCTTTTCAAATACTCCAGATCATATTGAAATGCGTATCCATCATCTGTTTCTGAAAGATGTCCGGCCAACTGATTTTGGTAATATATTTTTGCTTTTCTAATCATTTTCATCAGTATGGTTAACAATACCAACCTCCTTCCCAAACAAGGCTAAAACATCATTTACCTTATCTAATCGAAGGGTTTTCTTACCCTGCTCTAAATTTCGAACGAAATTTAATCCGACACCTGCATTTAAAGCTAAATCTTCCTGGGTTAAACCCAATTCTTTCCGTTTCGCTTTTATAAAAGTCCTTATTGTTTTCATATTATATGCTATCGAATATAAAAATAATAATTTTAGTTAAAAATATATGCGATCGGATATAAAAAGTAACAAATCAACTAAAACTATATTCGATCGGATATAAAAATTAGATAAAAAGCAAAATTATATCCGATTGCATATAATTTTGAATTTATGAGAAAGAGATCTAATAAACTCAAATTCATTGGATTTTAAACAAAAAAGCCCGCTGAGTTGGTATACAGCGGGCTTAAAAATCAATAAGTTAATTATGGATTAAAAGTCAACCCAACATAGTAGATTGCACCTGCCATAGGGTTGCCATAAGAAGTGATATAATATTTATTCAACACGTTAGAACAACCCAATTTAACAACTGATTGCACCGAAGGAATCCTTAAGCTGACCTGGGCATCCAGAGAACTGTATGCAGGTACCTGACCAGAAGCAAAAGATGAATTCCAATAGAATTGATCTTGCCACCGGTAAGCAACATTGAAACCAAAATTTTTAATGATCTCTTTATTGCCCAGGCCCAGATTATAACGTATTTTCGGCGTATTGAAATCGTTAATGTAGTTAACCGGCAAATCCCCGATCTGGTTGTAAGAAACGTTACCGCTCATGTTCCATTTGCCTACCAGGTAATCAAGACCTAAAGCAGCGCCGTAAGAAGTCACTTCTCCTTCGGCATTAACTGGAACACCGAATTTCACAAAACTTCCGTTTACATTCTGATAAACGTCGACAGCTGTGATAAAATCTTTATAAATATTGTAATAACCATAAGCATCAATCAATAAATTAGGCAAGATCAAACCTTTATAGCCTAACTCATAAGATTGTACACTTTCAGGACGTACACCTTTGGCGTCAAAATTATATTGTTGCAAAAGCGCCGGATTTGGCGTTCCTGTAGCCGCAGCCGATGCCAGAAATGCGCGGTAGCTCACATCAGTATAGGGTTTGTTGGTATCTAAGTGGTATTTGTCGAAAATAATTTCTGGCAAACCACCAATTAAGCGCTGCGAACCACCACCAACAGATAGATCTATATATTGGTTTTGCGTAGTTGGGTTACGATAACCGGTTTGATAGGAAACCCTGATGTTGTTATTTTTGGCAACCGTAAATACTCCGGTTACTCTTGGTGTAAAACGGCCTTCAAAGTTCTGGCTTTTATCATAACGGCCGGCAAAGGTAAATTTAACCTTGTCGTTAAAGAACTTTTTACCGATCTGTCCAAATGCACCATATTCTTTAATGTCAATGGAATTAATTAAGTCATTGAAAATGGTTCCTGCCGAATTTAAATCATAAAGACGGTAAGAGGCACCAACCTGAAATTCTACCACATTATCAAAAAGATTGGTAAAGTTGTACATTCCTTCGTAGTGGTATAAATTGGATTTATCATCGAATTTAGCACCATAAATGCCTTTGGATGGATCAGAAGCACTGATGGTGGTATTCATAATCTTATCTTTTGCCTGATTAAACTGAGGCGAACCTGGCTCAAAACGGCCCTGGTTAGCGGCAGTTCTGGCTAAAGCATGTGCGGCTGCATCACTTTGTCCGACAGCCCTGGCACCTACATAATTGCCGATATATTGTGGAAACCATGTGGTAGATGGTTTTGAAAGTTCATTAATATAACTGCCTAAAATAGATGAAATATAAGAATCGCCAGAGCGCTCCTGAGTAGTATATGCTTTAACGAAGAAATCTTCACCCTTTATTTCCAGTTTATACTGGCCAATATTAAAATTACGTAAAGAGTAACGATCAGAGCCGGTATAAACTGAAGTTCCTGTACCCCAATTGGCTTGCGCTACTGCCTGCACTGTATTGCTGATATTGTAATATAATGCCCCGGAAGCTTTTAGTGATTTAGTGCCATAATCAACAAGATTTTCTTCATTATAGCCCGTTCTTGATACATTTTGATCAGGAATTAAGTTAGCCTTTAAGCCTACATAAAAGGGCAGATAATTTTGTACTGCCGGACGTAATGCTGCAGGCAGACCGGCAAGAAAACCAGCCTGTTGCGTCGCATTTGGAATAGTTGCCCCGAAAGCGCCGTCCATAGCCGCTTTGATGTTAGGGATTAAACCACCCGAACCTGCATTAATTCCTGAAATGGTGGCATTTTGAACGCTTAGCGCCACATTTCGCATATTCTGACTTACCTCATCTCCATAAACATTTATCCCATCGTAATTGGTGTCGCTGTTGCGGTCGCCAGCTTTAGCGGTCCTGGCAATCCTGTCGAAATTTGAATAGTTATTTCCAAACCAGTCTTTGGCCTGAAGAAATGAAAACGCAGCTTTTACCCCAAATTTATTGTTCCATGATTTTGCCATGCGTACATCCAATTGATTGAAAGGCTGTACCGTACTGTTATTATCATTAACATGGTTAACACCGGTTTTGTATTGAAAACTAGCGCCAGGATATTTGAAAGGATCTTTTGAAGTCATTAATAAGGTACCGCTGATGCCGCCTGCTCCGTAAAGTGCAGATGAAGCTCCTGGCAAAAGTTCCACATTATCCACATCAAGTTCGGTAATACCCACAATGTTACCTACCGAGAAATTTAATCCGGGAGCCTGGTTATCCATTCCATCTATATATTGGTTAAAGCGCGTATTACCATTTGAATTAAAACCGCGGGTATTGATCGACTTGAAAGTTAAACTCTGCATGCTGCTCTCTACCCCTTTCATATTGTTCAAGGCATCGTAAAACGACGGCGCAGCGATCTCCCTGATTGTGGCTGCACTCATCCGTTCGATAGAAACCGGCGATTCTAAAATACGTTCCGGTGTACGCGAAGCAGAAACCACCACATCCCCGCCCAATACAATTGCGGTTTCCATTTCGAGATTAATACCTGAAGTACTCCCTGTAATTTGCTGCTCAACCGTACCATAACCTACATAAGATGCCACTAAAGTAAAAGGTAATTTTGCCGTTGTACTAAAACTGAAAGTTCCGTTGGCTGTAGATGCCGTCCCGCCTGACTGGCCCCTAATGGTTAAACTAACTCCAGCCAATCCTTCTTTAGTCTGCTTGTCTTTTACGGTTCCGCTTACCGTAATACCCTGTGCCCGTGCCGCCATATTACCAGCAAACACAAATAAGAACACATAGAAAATCTGTGTAAAAATCCTGCTCATACGCGATTATTAATTTGGTTATTTGTATTATTAGTTATATAAACTTAATTTCTTTTTTTGAATTAAACAAATTATGTAAGCATAATATTTTCAAAACAAATTATAATTTTGATTGATATACAGTTTGTTGTATTTTGCATTAGACATAAACCGTCATTTTGCCCTATCTTAGCAAAAGACTTGTTAGCTAGCCATTATGAATAAAGTTAAAGCCCTGTTCTGCATCGTAATCCCGATCGCATTAGCTTTTTTATTTAACACCAAATTAGGCAACATGCCTCCATTGTTAAAATTTCTAAACCCTTTTATGGGTTTCTGGCAAAATGCGGAGAACAATCATTTTATGTTTAACCATAAAGCGAAAATAAAAGGAGCGATTGATAAAATTGAAATCGTTTTCGACGATCGCATGATCCCGCATATTTTTGCGCAGAATGATCACGATCTTTATTTGGCACAAGGTTACGTTACGGCTATGCACCGCCTTTGGCAAATGGATTTCCAGACCCGTTTTGCCGCCGGAAGAATTAGTGAAGTGGTGGGCGATAAAGCGATAGAGGTAGACCAGTATCAACGCCGGATGGGCATGGTTTATGGTGCGGAACGCTCATTGAAGGGGATGATGGCCGATCCAAAAGCCAAAGAAATGATTTTAGCCTATACCGAAGGAATTAATGCCTACATTAAAACACTTTCTAAAGCAAATTATCCGATAGAATATAAAATTCTGGATTTTAAACCCGAAAACTGGACACCTGTAAAATGTGCTTTGTTGCTGAAGCAGATGTCGGCCGTATTAGCAATGGGTTCAGATGAATTTTACATGACCAATATCCTCAAAAAATTTGGCCCTGAGGTGACTAAAAATCTTTTTCCGGATTATCCTTTCCGCGAAGATCCCATTATCCCCGTTGGCACGAAATGGAATTTCTCTCCTTTACCAATACCTAAAACGCCAGAAAGCTTCACGCAGGCACAAACCGGCGAAGTGAAGACCGCTCAAAAAGTAGAAGGTATTGGCAGTAATAACTGGGCGTTATCCGGTACAAAAACTGCATCAGGATATCCGATCTTAGCAAACGACCCCCATTTAGATTTAACACTTCCATCAATCTGGTATCAGATTCAGTTACATGCGCCTGGGGTAAACACCTATGGGGTTTCTTTACCTGGTGCTCCTGGGGTAATTATAGGCTTTAACCAAAAAATAGCCTGGGGAGTAACCAATGTTGCTGCTGATGTACTCGATTTTTATCAGATTAAATTTAAGGATTCGACCCATCATGAATATTGGTATAACAATAAATGGAACGCTACCAGCAAAAGACTGGAAACCATTAAAGTACGCGGCGGAAAAGATGAAGTAGATACCGTTTACTACACCCATCACGGCCCGGTTGTTTATTTCCAGAAACCAAAATATGGCAGGGCCGACAATGTGCCTGTTGGCGATGCACTCAGGTGGATCGCACATGATGAATCAAATGAACTCATGACTTTTTATTACCTTAACCGGGGTAAAAATTATAACGATTACCGCAAAGCGTTAACTTTTTATACCGCTCCTGCACAGAATTTTGTTTTCGCCAGTATAGATAATGATATCGCCATTACGCCAAATGGTAAATTCCCTTTAAAATGGAAAGACCAGGGTAAATTTATTCTAGATGGTACCGATCCTGCTTACGATTGGCAGGGCTGGATCCCAAATGCACAGAACCCAACGGTTAAAAATCCGCCGCGTGGTTTTGTGAGTTCGGCCAACCAGTCTTCTACCGACACCACCTATCCATACTACATCAACTGGGAATTTGCACCCTATGAGCGAGGCAAACGTATTAACGACCGTTTATCGGTAATGAAGAAGGCTAATTTAGACAGTATCCGCCTCATGCAAACCGATAATTACAGCATCATGGCACAGAACCTGGCTCCAGCTTTATTGCCTTTACTGAACAATGAACAGTTAAATGCTACGCAAAAAGAAGCATTGGCTTACCTGCGCAAATGGAACAAACGTTATGATGCCCATGAAATTGCAGCCAGCGTATTTGAAATCTGGACCAAACGCTTATTGTATGATATCTGGGCTGATGAATTTGAAGTGAAAGGCATCCCGATGCGTTACCCTTCAAGAGACCGTACGGTAGAGATGATCTTAAAAGAACCCAACGCAACCTGGTATGATAATATTAATACCACCAAAAAAGAAACCTTAGCTGATCTGGTTAACGAAGCTTTTAAATTTAGCTGCGATAGTTTAGAAAGGCGTTTTGGCCCTATAAACAAAGATTGGGCCTGGGCAAATGTAAAACAGACCAATGTACCGCACCTGGCCAAAATACCAGGATTTGGTTCGAAAGTTTTACAGATTGGTGGCGCCAAAAGCACCATTAACGCTTTGAGTGAAACCAACGGACCTTCCTGGCGGATGGTGATTGAGCTGGGAAAAACACCAAAAGGCCATGGTGTTTATCCGGGTGGACAGTCGGGTAACCCTGGAAGCAAATTTTATGATAATATGATCGATACCTGGGCAAAGGGCAAATTATACGATCTGTTTTACATGCAAAATCCTGATGATAAATCGGGCACAGTTATTTCTCGTTTAAAAATATCTAAATAGTTTAAAATGGTTTTCATCGTTATATTAATCATTTGTTTCCTTTTACAAATGATTGCCCCGTGGTGGGTCATCATCGTCATTTCTTTTGCTACCTGTGGTATTATTGGCAAAACAGGAAAAATAGCCTTTTGGCAATCATTTTTTGCCATTTTTTTGCTTTGGATCGGCTATGCCTTGTTTAAAAGCCTGCCTAATGACAATATACTTGCCGGCCGTGTAGCCGTAATGACGGGCATAAAAATATGGTGGGCGTTGCTATTGCTTACCGGAATTTTAAGTGGCTTGGTGGCAGGAATTAGTGGTTATTGCGGCTATCAGTTCAGAATGGCTATGCTGGCTAAAAAAACTGACGAGAAAATAGCATAATGCTTTGTATTTTTGCCTTGTGAATTTAACCGCTAACGAGATTTTCTCTGTAAAAGACAGTAATGCATTTAATGCCCTTGCTTTAAATATTTTTAAGTTACAGGGCCAAAATTGTAATATTTACCGCGAATATATCTTTCACCTTGGTATTGATGCCGAGTTGGTAACCGACATTTCAGCTATTCCGTTTTTACCCATAAGCTTTTTTAAAAGTCATGCTGTTCTGAGCAGCAATGAACCTGTTGAAATTACCTTCAGCAGTTCGGGTACAACGGGTATGGTCCAAAGCAGTCATCATGTAACCGATGTTATGTTATATGAACAAAGTTACCTTCAGGCATTTGCCCGGTTTTATGGTAACGTTACCGACTATTGCTTCCTGGCATTGTTACCTTCCTATCAACAACGGTCGGGTTCGTCGTTAATCTACATGGTAAACGACCTGATCGAAAAAAGCGGTCATCCGCAAAGTGGTTACTTTTTATATAACCATGAAGAGCTGTTACAAACGCTGCTCGATCTGAAGATCAAAAAACAGAAAACAGTTTTAATTGGCGTAACCTATGCGTTGCTTGATTTTATAGAACAATATGATATTGAGTTTCCTGAGCTCATCGTAATGGAAACCGGCGGAATGAAGGGAAAACGTAAGGAAATGGTACGCGAAGAGCTTCATGAGCAGTTAACCAAAGGATTTGGTGTAAAAAATATCCATAGCGAATATGGAATGACCGAATTGCTTTCTCAGGCTTATTCTTTGGGTGAAGGCATTTTCAATTGCCCGAGCTGGATGCAAATTTTGATCCGAGACACCAATGATCCTTTAAGCTTAATGGAAACCGGCAGGACCGGTGGCATCAATGTAATCGACCTGGCCAATATCAATTCCTGTTCATTTATTGCCACTCAGGACCTGGGCAGAATCAATCCCGATCAAAGTTTTGAAGTACTGGGCCGGTTTGATCATTCCGATATCAGGGGATGTAATCTTTTGGTACAGTAATTCTAGTTCACCTTATCAGCGCAACTGGCGCATAAGCCTGTGGCAATCAGATTAAGATGATTTACCTTAAATCCGGCAGGAACTTTTAATGCCGGAATTTTAACGGTATCCAAACAGTAAATTTTATGGCAGTTATCGCAGTTAAAATGCACATGCTCATCATGATGCTCATGCGCACTGCAACCATCCGAACAAATGGCATAATTGGCCGTGCCCTGCTGGTCTAAAACCTTGTGGATAATTCCCTTCTCTTCAAAAGCCTGCAAAACACGGTAAAGGGTAACACGGTCTGCATCCTTTCCCATCACCTGCTCTAAATACGGTTGAGATGTGGCAGAATCCCTCCCACTCAAAATTTCCAGCACCTGCAAACGCGGGGCGGTTCTTTTTAGTCCGTTTTTAACCAAAAGTTTTTCGAAACGTGCAGTATTATCTTCCATAGCAATACAAAAATAAGCAATTAATCAATGAGTTTGGCATTTTTGATGGTTATTGGTGGCTTATTGCTCGCATCCTTTTCTTCTAATTTTAAAATGCCCTGTACGTGAATAGGTTTTTCAGAATAGGGAACCGCATTCGTCATCTCAATCATAATCATCACCGGAATACCATTTTGTCCGCAAAAATAACATTGATTAACAGGCAAGGTGGCCAGAAGAAATTTCTGCTGTTTCTGTCCGCTTTTTATAGGAATCAGGTAACCGGTTAAATCAAATTCCCTGTTTTCAAAACGCCTGATTGTTTCTGTAAAAAGAGGGAGAATTTCATTCTTATCAGTCAGTTCAAACTTTACCGAGCCAATCACGTCCCAGTTTAAAGAGCGTAACTGGTCATTCGGGTTATGCTTTTTCGTTTGTGCCTGAGCTGAGCAAACTAAAAACAGAATTATAACAACATATAAATACTTCATTTTTTTACTGCATCTAAAAGGAAAAACGTAGACCGGCTATCGCCCGAATCATTGATTATAAATTTACCACGAAGGGTAATGGGTGTCTCAGTCCAGTTGATGGGTTTTAAAGTTTTCACTTCTATCATTGAGGGTATATCGCCCATGCCACAATAAGGACAAGAAGCAACTGGAACCATAGAAAACATAAATTCATTAAAGCTATTACCAACCTTCGTAGGAATAATGTACCCCGGAAGCTCAATTATCTTATTATGTATAGCCTTTAGTGCGGGTGGAAAAACAGCCTGCCAAACAAGGGGTTTTACCTGCTTATCGTATTTCAGACCGATAAGATTCCAGGTATCGGTCCGTGTTTCACGATGAACAGGTACCTGGGCAAACGTAGTATTGGAAATTAAAACAAAGAGTAACAGCATGTATTTCTTCATCACTAATCGGGTTTATAACTGTTTTGCGTTTAAGAGAAAAAATTCACTCCTGTCATCGCCCGAATCGTTGATGACGAAGATTCCCCTAAGTTTAATGGGTTTTTCGGTAATAGGTATCGCATTTAGCATTTTTACCTGCACCATTGACGGAATATCACCTGAACCACAATATGGACAGGAGGCAATAGGCACTATGGAGAGCATGAACTCGCTGAATTTCGATCCGACCTTTGTTGGGATGATGTAACCGGGCAATTCAATTATCTTATTGTTTAGTGCTTTCAATGCTGGCGGAAAAACACTCCCCCATTTACGGGGCGCAATTTCGGCATCGTACCTCAGCCCGATTAAATTCCAGGTTGGCGTGCGCATGTCGGTATGTACCTTAACCTGCGCAGCCAATTTCTGGTAACCTAAACATAAGAAAACTAAAAAAATCAATGTCTTCATCATTTAACGGTCTTTCGTTAATGTTTCCGCTATATCAACTTTGTAAATCTGCATGGCAGGAATAAGCGAAGCCAAAGCGCCGATAAAAAGACCGGTCCAGATCAGGTATATTTCTTGAGGGAAAGCAGTAAATCCTGTTAATCTGGCCTGAGAAGCTCCCTGACAGGCCCCAATCACCTCCAGGGCAACATGCCCGATGAACAGTCCCAAACAGGTACCGATAAACGTTACCAGAATTCCTTCAAACAGGACCAGAAAAAATACTTTAAATTTTGATGCACCTAAACAACGCATAATGGCCAGGTCGTATTTCCGTTCTTTCATCGCATTATAAAGGCTGATAAAAATGCTCAGCGCCGCAACTCCCATAATAAAAATGGCAAACCATTTTAAGGTATCAATTCCAACCCCGATAAGCGAAAATAGCCTTGCACTTTCCATTGCCGGAGAGGCTGCCTGCATATTGGTACTCTGGTTAACCATCCGAGGGAAAACGATTACTGACATTGGTGATTTATACTGGATCAACAATGCTGTAATCTGTTTATCGCTAAGTTCTTTGGTATCTTCTGTTGTTGTATGGCTATGGTTTTCGTCATGCTTCTCTTCATGCATTTTGTACACACTGCCAATATTGGTAAGAATCAGGTTATCAGTTATGTTACCCTCTGGTTTCAAGATTCCCTTAACCAGGTATGCGTGCTGCTTATGGATATCGCCGTTGCCCGTTAATCCGTGCGCTCCGAAAAACGAATCGCCAACTTTCAGTTTCGATTCAGAAGCCACTGCACTGCCGATGGTTACCTCCAAATCTTTTTGCCAGAAATTTCCCTGCTGAACAGCTAAACCATAAAGGTGGCTGAAAGTGGTATCGGTACCTACAATGCGGTAACCCTTATAATTATCACCTAATGCCAATGGAACAGCCCTTTTTACCATGGGATTGTGCATCAATTTGTAGGCATCTTTGGCTGGAATATTTCCGGTTGGGTTATCAATATGGTAAATACTGCTTAATATTAATTGCAACGGACTTCCTTTTGCGCCCACAACCAGATCAATATCCTTTGCATTTTTCTCCAGTTTGTTGTTTATCTGTGTAGAAGCGAGAAAAAGAACAGAAAGAATGCCCACACCAAAAGCCACTAAAATAATATTCAGAATGGTGGTTAACTTATTCCTGATTAGATTTTTGCCGCTGATTTTAAAGATATTCATTAGAGTAGATAGGTTTTAGTAAAGTGATCCCGAACCCTTGCATCGTGGGTAGCGATGAGCAGCGCCGCACCATTATCTTTAGCCTGGATAGCCAACATTCTGATTACCTGACCGGCGTTTTCGTCATCTAAACTGGAAGTTGGCTCATCAGCGATCAGGAGATCGGGTTTATTTACCAATGCACGTGCTACCGAAACCCTTTGCAGCTGGCCCTGACTTAATTGATCAGGATAATTTTTTGCCAGCTCGCTAATACCCAGATCAGCTAAAAGCGAAAGGTTTCGTTCACGATCTACCGGCAAACCGGCCATCACCGCAGCAAGCTCCAGGTTATCGAGTATGTCTAAAGAACGGATAAGATGTGGTTTTTGAAAAACAATGCCAATATGCTTCCCCCGGAAACTATCGCGCTCACGTGCAGACAAAGCATACAAATCGGTCCCGTTAATTAAAACTTCACCTTGTCCCGGCTTTAAAAGACCGGCAATAATATTAAGAAGTGTACTCTTGCCACTGCCTGATGCACCTAATAACAGCCATTGCTCCATATCGCCGATTTCCCAATCCGGAAACTTCAAACTCCTCCCCTGATCGTAAACATGCACTAATGAACTGATCCTAATCATGGCGAACTACTTTTTGCACTTTTTTAACAACCAGATTTTTTATTGCATAACGCCTGTAAAGTGCTATCCCATCGTTTGTGCCATGTTTGCAGGCAGGGCTTAACACTGAAATAAAGAATAATGCAGTAACAAAGAAGATTTTATATTTCATTTGGTATAATTGATTATCGATGCCCCAATGGACAAGATTTGAGCATTCGTAAATTAATGTAATGGGCAGCGGCAACGGTAAGGCCACCAATAGGGATCAAGACGGGTTCTAACAATTCAACACCCGAAAAATGCCCAAAAGCGATACAGGCAAAGCCGGTAATCAATACCAGAATTGGCGTTATGCGGCAATGCTGTTTGCGATATGCAGCACTTAAACTCCAAATACCGATGATCAGTGAAAATGCAATCATAGTAATCTCCACGGCTTCATTAGCCAAAAAACCCATTCCCCATAAAGGTAAAACGCTAATTAAAAACGGCAATGCGGCACAATGTATGGCACACAATGTTGAGGCTGTAATGCCGATCCGGTCGAGGTTAATTTTGTAGCTCCTTTGTTTCATTCCATAAAAATTTATGGTCAAATATAAAAGCAATTTAGTTGCATTTGAAATAATACATATTATATTTGCAACATAATTGCATTAAAATGATAAAGAAATTACCCGTAACCGTATTGAACGGTTTTTTAGGTAGCGGAAAAACAACGCTTCTTAACGCCATATTGAGAAATAAACAGGATTTAAAGGTAGCCGTTATTGTAAATGATATGAGTGAGGTAAACGTTGACGCCGCTTTGGTTAAAAATCAGCACACCTTGTCTAAAACGGATGAGAAACTGGTAGAGATGAGCAATGGCTGTATCTGCTGCACCCTGCGCGAAGACCTGATGATTGAAGTAGAAAGATTGGCAAAAGAAAACCGGTTCGATTACCTGCTGATTGAAAGTACCGGAATATCCGAACCCATCCCGGTAGCGCAAACGTTTTCATTTATTGATGAAGCTTCAGGTATAGACCTCAGCAGATTTAGCCGGTTAGATACGATGGTAACGGTTGTGGACGCTTTTAATTTTTATCGGGATTTTGGTTCGGCAGACAAACTTACCGACCGGAAGATGGCTGATGACTTAGCAGACAAACGTACTATTGTAAATCTGCTTACCGACCAGATTGAGTTTGCCAATGTAATTTTATTAAATAAAACCGATCTGGTAAGCGACACCGACCTTAAAGTATTAAAGGCATTAATTGCAAAACTTAACCCAACGGCTAAAATATACCACACCCTTTTTGGAGAAATAAACCCGGCTTTAATTTTAAATACTGGTTTATTTGATTTTGAATCAGCATCAGATGGAGCTGGATGGAAAAAAGAACTGGAAGAAATCCATCAACCGGAAACTGAAGAATACGGGATAAGTTCGACTGTATTTCATTCTAAAAAACCTTTTCACCCTGAAAGGTTATGGCATTATCTTAACAAGGAATTTCCACAGAATATTATCCGTTCAAAGGGAATTTTCTATTTAGCGGCCATGCCAAACCAGGCTATTAATTTCTCGCAAGCAGGTGGCTCTTTACGCATCGATCTGGCTGAGGTTTGGTGGGCAAGTATGCAACAGCGTGAGCGTGAGCAATACGTGGACTACCTGGAAAACAAAATAGAAATTGATGCTGAATGGGATAAAGATTTTGGAGACCGTAAAAACGAACTGGTTTTTATCGGGCAGGAAATGGATAATGAAGAATTGAAAAAATCGTTAAGTACCTGTTTGTTAAATGACAGTGAAATTAAAGATTACCAGACAGGTAATGGTTTTACGAACCCGTTTGAGAATCTACTCTTTCAACACGCATAAATATTCCTTAAAAGAATAAAATTATCAGTTTTATAATACAAAATGCTTTTTATTTGGTAAATTTGAGCTCCCAAACAACTATTCGTATTATGACATCGCCTAAAGAATTATCTGATGCTTTAAACTGCCCTCCCTGTAAAAAATGTAAGAATCCCGAGACCTACAGAATACCCAGGACTTTTATATTTAAGACACTGATGCCATGGTTGCCCGTTAAACGTTATGTATGCTTTAAATGTTTAAATAAATTTCACGTATTTAATTAGCGATCTAACCGCCCCCCGGTTTGTATTACAAATAGCAACGGCATACTGAGATTGATGGTATTCAATTAATAATCAAAAACGTCTTAGTCGTTGTTATTAATTCAAGAGCAAAATGTCTTAACAGAAGCGCTCTAGGGCGAGTCGTCTTTCAATTTAAATTCAAGCCCAATGAACGATCTTTTACGATCAGTTTCATTGGGCTTGTAAATATTATCCGGCGATTAAAAGAAAATAGTTTTTCTTTCCCTTTTGTACCACGATAAATTTATCATTGATCAGGTTTGCTGTATCAAACACCTGCATTACATCCGCTACTTTTTCTTTATTTACAGAAACACCTCCGCCCTGGATCAGTTTCTTGGTTTCGCCTTTGGAAGGGAATACCTTGGTTTTTTCCGCAAGTAAAGTGGCTGCATCAATGCCTTCAGCTAAATCAGATTTGGATATATTAAATTGTGGAATACCCTCAAACATTTCCAATACCTGATTTTCGGTCAATGTTTTTAAAAATTCCAACGATCCGTTGCCAAACAAAAATTCAGATGTTTTAATCGCTGTTTCCAAAGCTTCAGCAGAGTGAGTTTTGATCGTAATATCTTCGGCCAAAGCCTTTTGAAGAATACGCAGATGTGGCGCCGCATCATGTTCCTTTTCCAAGGCTTCTATTTCTTCCTTATTTTTCAGCGTAAAAATCCGGATCCATTTTTTCACATCATCATCTGATGCATTTAACCAAAACTGGTAGAATTTATATGGAGAAGTTTTCTCCGGATCAAGCCAAACGGCACCGCTTTCGGTTTTACCAAACTTAGTTCCATCGGCTTTTTTAATTAATTGTGTAGTAATGGCATAAGCAGTTCCGCCATCTTTTCTTCTGATCAGCTCTGTACCGGTAACAATGTTTCCCCACTGATCAGATCCGCCCATTTGCACCAGACAGTTTTCGTTTTTCCACAAGTGATAGAAATCGTACCCTTGAATCAATTGGTAACAAAATTCGGTAAAAGACAGGCCTGAATCGCCTTCCAAACGTCTTTTTACGCTATCTTTCGCCATCATGTAGTTTACGGTAATGTGTTTACCTACATCCCTGATAAAGGTAAAGAGGTTCATATCATTAAACCAATCGGCGTTGTTCACCATTACGGCACCGTTTCCGCATTCTTCAAATTTTAAGAATTTAGCCAATTGCTTTTTCATCCCTTTCAGGTTGTGCTCAATCATCTCAGGTGTTTGAAGATTACGTTCATCAGACTTACCTGATGGATCGCCCACCATACCGGTAGCACCACCAACCAAAGCAAACGGCTTGTGCCCGGCATTTTGAAAATGAATCAGTGTCATGATCTGTGTTAAGTGGCCGACGTGCAACGAATCTGCAGTAGGATCGAAACCGATATAACCAGAAGTCATACCTTCGTTTAACTTTTCCTCCGTATTCGGCATAATATCATGCAGCATGCCACGCCATCTTAACTCTTCAACAAAATTCGTCATTGTACAAACACTTTAATAATGTGCGTGCAAAGATAAAATTTTAGCTTAGTTTAAAGCAAATTAGTTGGTTTTGTAAACGAGTTATCGCCACTGATTTTTTGCAGCACCGTATCCTGACCAACATTTTACTATCTGCTCTTTACAAGCCTGCCGGAAAACATTACCTTGCGAAATGAACTTTTTATCCCATTATTATTTCGACCGGACAAGTGATGATGCCTATGTGGTAATGGGAACGGTTTTACCTGATCTGATTAAAAATGCTTCAAAAGAAGCAAATTTATATCCACAGAAAAATGAATTCCTGTTTAAAGGCAATCCTGACGAAGAAAGTCTGCTTCTGGGCTGGAAAAGGCATTTAGCGGTCGACCTGCTCTTTCATTCTTCTGCCTTTTTCCTGGAGAAAACCACCGCACTTAAGCAACTCATTAAGCCGATTGTAGAAGACACAGCAGTGCGCCCATCTTTTCTTGCCCATATAGGCCTGGAGTTATTGCTAGACCATTTACTGGTTGAACAGAACCTCATCCAGGTAAACCATTTTTATGATAAGCTTGAAAAGGTGAAAAAAGATTCATTAAGCGATTTTCTGGAACACTGTAAACTAAAAAATCCGGAAATATTTTTTGGTTTTTTAACAAAATTCATCAGCAGTAAATACCTGTTGAGTTATCAAAAACTTGAGAATATCAGTTATGCCCTAAACAGAATCTGTATGCGTGTTTGGCCAGAAACATTAAGTGAAAGGCAGTTAAATCTGCTCACTTTAGAACTGGGCATTTTCAAAGCGGTTTTACAAAAAGATTTTATGGAGATCTTTGAGGAGATTGAGAAAAAACTGATTTGATTATTTTGATATATTTGGAAAAAACCAAATAATTTAAATGAAAAATAAACTAATGTTCTCCTTACTGCTCATCTTTGTGCAGTTCAACGCCTTTACCCAACAGCAGATTAACGTTATTAAAAAACCAACATGGAATGTCAGAGCGTCTTATGATAGTAGGTATGGCTCGAAAGTGGATTTATCGGGCAATTCCGTTGCCATGATTGTTGATGTTCCCAAAGCTGACTTCGCTGTAGTTACCGTTGATGATAAATTAACTCAAAAGTGGATAACAGAACTATCAGGTTTTCCAATGGCCATCGGAAAGTTTAAAAATAACATTATGGTTATTGCTGCAGCAGATCGCGGTTATTTCAAAAGTTTTTCCAATCAGTTCAAAGCCTATCTTTTAGAGGAAAAAACGGGAAAAATGATCTCAGAAAAGATCATTTATGATGGAAGTAAGGATTTTGTAGAAATGCCTGAATTCTTTTTTTCTGAAGACGGCGCTTATTTTAAGATGGCGACGAGATTAACTAGCTTAAAACGCAAGGTTCACATCGGATTACCTGTTGTAGGCTTCTTCACCGCACTGAAAATGGACAAAGACTTTAACGAATCTCAAAGTTATACGGTAATAGATTTTAATGATAGGCTGGAGCAAATACAAAAAATGGAACCGGATATGCCAGATGGCGATACCTGGAAAGCATCTTGCGGCGATGACGGGAGCTTTATCATCAGTACGGTAGATGCTTCAAAAGGCAAATGTAATGTGGCTATTTATCTGAGCAGCAACCCCAGCCCACTCAAAACTGTGAGTATTCCTGTTGATGCTATTAACCAGGATGATGTTTCGTCAATTACCTTTGCAAGTAGTAAAAAGCCATTAATCAGTTATATTGGAATATTTTATAAAAATACCAATAAGGAACGAGCTACTTTAATTGCTAGAATCGATTTTAATAATGGAAGCTTTACCTCAACTAAGGAAGTATTTGACAAGGCACATATTAAGGAACTACAAAAATCTTTTGTACCAGCCAATAAGAAATTCGACAACCTTGATTTTTCCGATATTAAGTATTTAAACATCAGACATATTTCAGAATACAACAATACACTTCTGGTAACTATTTCTCCAAAATACAGTGTTTCAAGCAGCCATGGCTCCTTTACATCCGAAGGATCAGTATTGATGAATGCATATGACGCACAAATGAAACCGCTTTATCACCAATTTCTACCGCGCACCTACTTAAGCCGTAGTATGGGAGAAGGCTCGGACGTAGCATTCGACCAAACACAAAATACGCTTCGCATCCTGGCCAATCAATCAGATGGAGGTTCTGTTGCTACCATTTATGCTGAAATGGATTTAGGATCGGGTACAATCAACAAGATCAATCTAATCCCAAAAGATGATATCAAAAGTTCTTACTATGCCAATACAGAATCAATTAGCTGGTTAAATAATAGCTTCGTTATTCCATTTGTTGAACGCATGGGGCTTTTTAGCAAGAAAGTAGACTTACAGCTTTTACAACTAAAATATTAATCACGCAACTCCTTTTTCTATATTTGCCTTATGTCGCTAACTGCAATAAAAGAAGAAATGGACGCCCTGGTGGCCGAATTAAACCAGCATAATTATAACTACTATGTGCTGGCTATGCCTACCATCGGCGATTATGAGTTTGATAAAAAATTAAAGCACCTCGCTGAGCTTGAACAGGCAAATCCTGATTTGGCGGATCCGAATTCGCCCACCCAGCGGGTTGGTGGCGATATCACCAAAAATTTCGTTACGGTAAAACACAAATACCCCATGTTGTCTTTGGGGAATACCTATAATGAACAAGATCTCCGCGATTTTGATGAGCGCATCCGCAAGGCTATTGGCGATAATTTCCAATATGTATGTGAATTAAAGTTTGATGGCCTGTCCATCAGCCTTACTTACGAAAATGGCAAACTTTTACGTGCGGTTACCCGTGGCGACGGAACTCAAGGTGATGACGTAACCAATAATGTAAAAACCATTCATACTATTCCACACCAAATCAAATCAGCGGTGGCACCTGAACATTTCGAAATCCGTGGGGAAATTTTTATGCACAAAGCGGCTTTTTTACGCTTAAATGCTTACCGGGAAGAACTTGGTGAAATCCCTTACGCCAATCCACGGAACTTTGCCTCTGGAACCATTAAAATGCAGGACAGCAAGGAAGTGGCTAAAAGACCTTTGGATGGCTTTATCTACTTCTTGTACACCGATAAAAATGAATTTAAAACACACTGGGATAGCTTAAATGCTGTAAAAGAATGGGGCTTTCATGTTTGCGAGCACAATAAACTGGTCCCAAATATTGATGCCGTGCTTGACTTTATCCATCATTGGGAAAACGAACGTTTTAAACTGAGCTATGATATTGACGGCATTGTAATTAAGGTAAACAGTTACGCACAACAACAGGAATTGGGTTTCACTTCCAAATCTCCACGTTGGGCTATTTCATATAAGTATAAAGCCGCAGAGGTTGAGACGGTTCTGGAAAAAGTAACCTATCAGGTGGGCAGAACCGGAGCGGTTACACCTGTTGCCAACCTGAAACCTGTTTTGCTGGCCGGAACTACCGTTAAACGTGCTACTTTGCATAATGCTAACGAGATAGAACGTTTGGATCTGCACGAAGGTGATACCGTTTATGTTGAAAAAGGTGGCGAAATTATCCCGAAAATCATCAAGGTAAATTTAGCTAAACGTTTGGCTGGGGCAGCAAAAATACACTACCTGGATAAATGCCCTGAATGCGGAACGGAACTGATCAGAAAAGAAGGAGAAGCAGTACATTATTGTCCGAATGACGAAGGCTGTCCGCCGCAGATTGTTGGAAAAATCCAGCACTTTATTTCGCGCAAAGCCATGAATATTGATGGACTCGGTGACGAAACGATCGAAACTTTTTACAGGCATGGTCTCGTAAGGCACATTAGTGATTTATATACCCTACATGAAAAATCAGATCAGCTTAAAACCTTGGACCGTTTCGGAGAACGTTCAATCGAAAACATGCTCAAGGGCATTGAAAAATCGAAAGAAATGCCCTTCGAAAAGGTGCTTTTTGGCTTGGGTATCCGTTATGTTGGTGAAACTGTAGCAAGAAAAACTGCTGCTGGTGTAAAAAATATCGACAACCTCATTAAGGCTTCGGTAGAGGAATTAATTGCCATTGATGAGATCGGGCAACGTATTGCAGAGAGCATTGTTGAGTATTTTGAAAAAGAACCGCACTTAAAGCAGGTTGAATTATTAAAATCAGCAGGATTGCGGTTTGAAATTGAAGAAAAGATAATTACGCTGGCCAGTGATAGACTTATTGGAAAAACATTCGTAATTTCGGGCGTTTTTGAAAACTTTAGCCGTGATGAGCTCAAAGATATGATTGAAGCCAATGGCGGAAAGATGCTGAGCGGCATTTCAGGGAAATTGAATTACCTGGTAGCAGGCGATAACATGGGACCGTCTAAATTGGAAAAAGCGAACAAATTAAACATTCCCATCATCAGCGACGCTGAGCTATTGGAAATGATAAAATAAAATTGACCATAAGGTTTGATTTATGAATTGGAAAATGCAGTAATGCAGGTTTTACGGCAATTAAAACTTCCTGTATATACCGGGGTATTAACTAACTGTAATTACAGGATTGATATTTTAGCAGAGCAAAAATTGTGGTAGAAATTAAAGCAGTAAGCTTTAAATGAGATACATCCGGCACAAACCATTACCTATCTAAAATTATCAGATTGTAAATCAATTTAAGGTGGCAAACATAAAAGATGGAATTAAGCGGGTAATAAATGGCTATTTATAACCCGAAATAAAAACACTTCGTTTCCGTTCTTTGCGGCTTCGTGATTGGAGAATAATAATTAAATATATAATGAACAAATTTCAGGGTACTGGTGTAGCGTTGGTTACGCCTTTCAACACAGATGGATCAGTTGATTATAATGGCTTAAAAAACCTGATTAATCATTTGACAGAAGGAGGGATAGATTACCTCGTTTCTTTAGGTACAACCGGCGAAACCGCTACAATGACCAAGGACGAGAAGAAGAAGGTGTGGGCCTATACTGCTGAAATTAACAATAACAGGTTACCATTGGTTGCCGGTATTGGCGGAAATGATACATTAGCTGTTGCTGAAGACATTAAATCATTTGATACTGCTGGTTATAGCGCTATTTTATCCGTGAGTCCTTATTACAACAAACCTACTCAGGAAGGCATTTATCAGCACTATAAACATTTGGCTGAAATTTCTCCCTTAGATTTAATCTTATACAATGTACCAGGACGTACAGGAAGTAATATGAGTCCGGAAACCACATGCAGACTGGCTCACGATTTTAAAAACATTATTGCAACTAAAGAAGCGTCAGGAAGCTTTGATCAATTTAACCAGATTATGAGAGACAAGCCTGCAGATTTTCTTTTAATTTCAGGAGATGATCCGGTTACTTTGCCGATGATCGCATTAGGTGCTGCAGGTATTATTTCAGTGATCGGAAACGCTTTACCTAAGCAATTTTCTGATATGGTAAACCTTTGTTTAGCCGGCGACTACAGAACAGCCCTGCCTGCTCATTTAGCGTTAATAGAATTCACCCGTTTGGCTTTTGCAGAAGGTAATCCGGCTGGGATAAAAGCGGCACTAAAACATTTAGGTGTTTGTGGCGATACGGTTAGGTTACCATTGGTTAAAGCTTCTTCAATGTTAGAAAAAGCAATTAATGCTGAACTTGATAAAATAAATCAAACGGTTTAATCGCATAATCAGATAATCAAAAAGGCTTTCAAATTTAAAATTGAAGGCCTTTTTACTTTGATAGGAATTATTTAAACAACATCGGTATAAATTCTGATAAGTAGTCCCTCCAGTTAGCCCAGGTATGCCCACCTTCACTTTCTTTATAATCATATTTGAGGCCGATTCCATCGAGCTTCTTTCTGAACTCACTTACAGTTTTATATAAGAAATCCGTTTTGCCTATCGCAATCCAATATAAGTCGTAGCCATTTTTCTTTTGCGCTTCAAGCTTCAGATCCAAATCTTTGTAGATAGGACTTGCTGCACTGGCCGGCGGCAATATCGCCGGAGAAAATAAACCAACATAACCAAAAGTTTTAGGATAATTGGCCGATATATAGAGGGAGTGAAATCCTCCCATTGATAAACCCGCAATGGCCCGATCATGCTGCTCTTTACCGGTACGATAGTTTTTCTCTGTAAAATCGATAATTTCTTTAAAATAGGATTCCATATCACCATTAAAAACATCGGGCGTCATCATAATCGGTTTATAGAGTCCTTTTGATGATTCTCCCGGTGCAGCGGTGTTACTGGTGTGGCCATTGGCCATTACCACAATCATCGGCCTGGCCTTACCGGAAGCGATGAGGTTATCTAAAATCTGAGAAGCTCTGCCGAGTTGCATCCAGGCTTCTTCATCTCCCCCAACGCCATGCAAGAGGTATAAAACAGGATAACGTCCTTTTGATGCTTCATAACCCGAAGGTGTATAAACAGTAAGTCGGCGACTCGTTTTGAGCCCAGCAGATTGATACCAACGTTTTGCCACTGTTCCATGCGGTACATCTTTAACCCTATATAAATCTGCCTTGCCATTTCCCACCAAGAACACATTGACAACAGATGATACATCTCTGATCAGATAAACATTGTTTGGATCCCGGATCTTCAAACCATCAACAATAAAACTGTAACTGTAAAGTTCTGAGGGTAAAACCACCGATGTATATGACCAAACACTATCTGTTCCTAATTTCATTTCCTGCGTGGGCGGCATGTTTCCGTTCGAAACCAAAAAATCCCCCTGTATTTCTACCTTCCTGGCATTTGGTGCTTTAAGCCGAAAAGTTACAGTACCATCAGTATTCATCTGCGGTGATATAATTTCTTTCTGACGGCCAAAATTTAAATTTTCCTGGGCATACATCAATTGCGTACAACCAAGCAACACTAGTAGAATTATTTTTTTCATGGTAAGGATAAGGGAATCGGGATGATCTAATTTTGTCTATTAAAAACAATGGCCTCTTCACATAAAGAGGCCATCTGGAATAATATCTATTTTAAAATCGCTTACGCTTTATTTTTAGTTTCCTGAACTTCTAAACGGATGGCCTGAGCTAGGTTTTTAAGATCCTGCATCCCCTTACGTACACGGGTTCCTGCTGCGCTATTGCCCTTGTTATAAAATTTGTCTGCATCAGCTTCTAAAGCTGCCACTAAACTTTTTACCTCTTCGAATTTTTTCATTTTTTGATTACTCCTATGTTTTTTAAAGTTTTAGATTTAATTATCTAATTTAAAGGGTTTAACGAAATAAAAAAATTTTAGAAGAATAAAAAGATGCCCCCCTAAATCGTTTTTTTCCACAATTGGTAGGTTTATAAACACCGAATTTGGCAACAAAACAAACAAATAGCTGATAAACAAACAATTACAAAAAAAACACATAAAAAAAGCCCTTTAAAACATGTTTAAAGGGCTTTGTAAAATTTCTATTGATTTTAAGCAGTAGCGAAAAGATTCTCTTTATAATAACCGTTTTCTAACTTTTCAGCAACCTCGCTGAAAGCGTCTAGCGTACGTTGAACATCTTCCAGTGTATGTACAGCTGTTGGGATTAAACGTAACTCGATCATTCCTTTAGGAATAACCGGGTACACTACGATTGAACAGAAGATACTATAATTTTCACGTAAATCGAAGGTAATCGCCGTAGCATCAGATAATTCACCCTTTAAGAAAACCGGTGTCACAACAGAATTGGTCACCCCTAAATCAAAACCACGCTCACGAAGCCCTTTTTGTAAAGTTGTAGCAATTTCCCATAACTTATCTTTAAGTTCTGGTTTGCTTTTCAATAACTCTAAACGTTTTAATAATCCAATTACCATTGGCATAGGTAAGGCTTTGGCAAAAGTTTGCGAACGCATATTGTACCTTAAGAAATTGGTAATTTCTTCTGTTGAAGCTACAAAAGCACCGATACCTGCCATCGATTTAGCAAATGTACCAAAGTAAACATCTATGCCATCAATGCAATCTTGTGCTTCATGTGTACCTGCACCAGTTTTACCCATGGTACCAAAACCATGTGCATCATCAACCAGGATACGGAATTCAAAATCATTTTTAAGGTCAACGATCTCTTTTAATTTACCCTGAGCCCCACTCATTCCGAAAACACCTTCAGTAATTAAAAGAATACCACCGCCAGATTCTTTCGTTAATTTGGTAGCACGCTCTAATTGCTTACGTGCACTGTCAATATCATTGTGCTTATAAACAAACCTTTTACCCATATGCAAACGAAGACCGTCAATAATACAGGCATGTGATTCGGCATCGTAAACAATTACATCATTACGATCAACCAGGGTATCGATAATTGATACCATTCCCTGATAACCATAATTTAACAAAAATGCATCTGGCTTACCAACAAAGGCGGCTAGTTCCTGCTCCAACTGCTCGTGGAATTTAGAATTTCCACTCATCATACGGGCGCCCATAGGGTAAGCCATACCATATTGAGCTGCAGCGTCTTCATCTGCTTTTCGAACTTCCGGGTGATTGGCTAAGCCTAAATAATTATTTAAGCTCCAAACCAAATGCTCTTTTCCTTTAAATTGCATGTGAGGTGCAATTTCTCCCTCTAATTTTGGAAACGAGAAATACCCATGAGACCATTTCTGGTGTTGGCCAAGTGGCCCCATGTGCTTTGCGATTTTATCAAATATATCCAATGTATTACCTGTTTTTAATATAAATTTTGCGAATTTAAGCTTTATTAGTCTTAAAATCAACTTAGCGAACTTTTAGGCACTAATTAAGACCTGTTTTTATGCTCCAATAGTATGCCAAAAAAGCCCCGATGTTACAACGGGGCTTTAAATTATATTTGGTTGGTTTTAATCAACGTTATCGTGCAGAAAAGAATTATTTGGTCTGATCTCTGTACCACCATCCTGATCGTTGCTTAATGTAAACCTGCTTACCTGTGATTCAGAAGAATGCTGAACCTGCTGTAATTGCATTTGTTTGCGTTTATAGGCTGGTTCGTTTTCAAGCTCCTGTAAACCATTTGTTGTACGCAATTTCATGCTCAGATCTTTAAGACGTAAAATACGTTCTTTAGATTTTCTCAATTGCTCTTCCATTGACTCATCATTCTTGTCATCATCTAAGCCAACAACCGGCATTTCGATTTCCGGTTCAGGCTGTGGCATAGGAGCTGCTTTTGCTGCTGGTGTTTCAAACACGAAATTGGTTTCAGCCAATTTAACCTCGAACTCAAACCCGGTCTCTTTCGCTTCTTCTACCTGGGGCTCTTCTTCAATTAAAGTATGGCGAACAATATGATTTTCCGGCTCCTGAACTTTTTGAGGCTCAGATTTGCTGAACATACCACCAAAAAGATCTGCCTGCGAAACTTCTTCCCTGGTTTTTAAAACAGGCTCATAAGATGGCGCTGCTTTAGGCTGAATGAAAGAGTTTACCGGCTCAACAGGGCGAATAAGCGGAGCTTCTTCTGGTGTTAAAAGTGATATTTTCTTTTTATTTTTTTCTTCTTTTACGCGTTCTTCAGATGTTTGGAAACCTGTTGCAATAATGGTTACAGAAAGTTTATCACCTAAAGATTCATCTGTACAGTTACCCCAAATTAAATCTGCTGATAAACCGGCTTTTTCCTGAATATAATCGGTAATGATCGAAACCTCATCCATGGTTACCTCACGCAAACCAGAACTGATGTTCAATAAAATATAACGGGCCCCTTCAATTTCATTATCTTTTAACAATGGAGAAGCCAAAGCACCTTCTACAGCCTGTAATGCACGGTCGTCGCCCTCAGCGGCAAAACTACCCATGATGGCTACACCGCTATCTTTCATTACGGTACGCACATCTTTAAAATCCACGTTGATATATCCCGGAACCGTAATAATTTCTGCGATGCCTTTTGCAGCTGTTGTTAAGATATCATCGGCCTGGCCAAAGGCAGAACCCAGGGTTAAATTTCCAAATATTTCACGCAAGCGGTCGTTAGAGATGACCAAGTAAGAATCTACATATTTTTTCAACTCTTCCATTCCCTCATCGGCTTGCAATCTACGTCTTTTTCCTTCGAAAGAAAATGGTGTAGTAATGATGGCAACAGTTAAAATGTCAAGTTCTTTTGCTGCTTTCGCAATGATTGGTGAAGCGCCTGTTCCGGTACCACCGCCCATTCCGGCTGTAATGAAAAGCATTTTGGTGGTATTGCCTAACATGGCTTTGATATCATCTATATTTTCTATAGCTGAATTTTTACCAACTTCAGGAATAGAACCAGCTCCCATTCCTTCGGTTAAGCTAGCACCCAATTGCACCTTATTAGGTATAGGACTGGATTCGAGCGCCTGGGCATCGGTATTACAAATAATAAAATCTACACCAGTAATACCAGACAGGTACATATGGTTCACTGCGTTGCCGCCACCACCTCCAACACCAATAACCTTGATGATTGAAGATTTATCTTTTAACATTTCGAACTGCATATCTTTATGAATCAGTTGTTTAAAAATTTTTAAATTCTGTTCATTACTCCATGTAATATTAACACTTTTTCAACAGACGTTTTCCACAAGTGTTAAGAATGTGGAAAACTCTTCTTTTGTTGAAAAATAATTAGCTTTTCAGGTAATCTTCATCGCTCACATTCATATCATCCTGAATGAAAGTTCTTGTTTTCGCCAGTAATTTATCAAACAACCCTGGTCCACGTTTTTCTTTTTCTTTGGCAGTTTTTGGCTTTTCTACAAAAACACCCGGCTGTTTCATTTCTTCCATCAATTCTTCAGCTTTCTGAATTCCTTTGATCAGCAAACCTACACTTGTTGCATACATCGGGCTTTTCAGATCATCGTAAATGGCTTTAGGCATATCCTCATATTTAGATAAATGCTCGTTCGGGTAACCGATACGGCAATCTAAACCCGTTACATATTCAACAGCCTGAGATAAATGTTTTAGTAAAGCACCACCACCGGTAATCACAATACCACCAATCAGTTTTTTCTCATATCCTGAAGACTTGATCTCGTAGTATACGTGTTCTATAATTTCTTCCATACGTGCCTGGATAACGTAGGCCAGGTTTTTAACCGAAATTTCTTTTGGTTCGCGGCCACGTAAACCTGGTACGCAGATGATTTCGTTCTCTTTATTCTCTTCAGCCAATGCCGAACCAAAACGCGTTTTAAGCAACTCAGCCTGATTACGCATTACAGAACAACCTTCTCTAATATCTTCGGTAACACTGTTACCACCAAAAGGAATAACTGCGGTGTGGCGGATAATACCTTCGTGAAAAATAGCAATATCCGTAGTACCACCACCAATATCAACCAATGCAATACCAGCTTCTTTTTCTTCCTCGCTCAACACCGATTCAGATGAAGCCAATGGCTCAAGAATTAAATCCTGGGTTTGCAATCCTGCATTATTTACACATTTGATGATATTTTTTACGGCCGTAACCTGACCAGAAATAATATGGAAGTTAGCTTCAAGACGAACTCCCGCCATACCGATCGGATCTTTGATTCCCGGCTCGTTATCAATGGTAAATTCCTGCGGCAATACATGAATGATCTCCTCACCCGGAGGCATTACCAGCTTAAACATATCATCAATCAACTTATCGATATCCTTTTTACCGATTTCATTGTTTAGTTCTCTTCTTGTTAAAATACCTCTATGCTGTAAGCTTTTAATGTGCTGACCAGCAATACCCACATTTACCACCTGTATCTCTACATTGGATTGTCCGCTTGCCACTTCAACAGCCTGAGTAATTCCCTGTACTGTTTTTTGAATGTTAGAAACCACCCCACGCGTTACCCCCGCCGATTCTGCCTTGCCTATTCCTAAAATTTCTATCTTACCGTGCTGCGTTCTACGGCCAACGATAACACAAATTTTTGTAGTACCGATATCCAATCCTACTACAATTGGCGACTGACTGGTAAATTTTGCCTTGTCCATATTGTTAATTTTGCTGAGTTTTATACTGTTTTTCTAGGGCTTTGATTTCTTTCTCTCTTGCTTCTATTTCTTTTTTCAATTGAGCCGCTGATTTTGCCGGCTTTGGTAATGTTGTTACCGTTTGCTTCGGTTTTTCTTTTTTATCTGCAGATTTCGTATCCTTTGGTTTTGTGGCTGAAGTAACCACTGGCTTTGTTGATGCTGTTTTAACCGGTGTTGTTTTTTTCGGCTCTGCTTTTTTAGGCTCAGGTTTTTTTTCTACAACCTTTTTTGGTTCAACCTTACGAACTTCTGTTTTTTTCGGTTCATCGGCCTCCGGACGATCATCCATAGCGGCAACAATTGTACTTCTGATTAATGAGTCGGTTACACTTCGTTGTATCCTCAAACTATCTGCTGCAGAAATTGTTTTAGCTTTTTTTGCCAATTCTGTCGAATCTCTTCTTTCGCAAACAATCTGGTTGGTATACTTGATGTTAATGGTCCGATAAGTGTCCCATCCTACCTGGGGCATTGCCTTTTTATAAAACAACAGCAGGTTTGTCATTTTCTTTTCAAGCGAATCGGCATTGCCCAGAATAATCCGCTGATTGCCTACTCTTGGTATCAGTTCGATATCATTTTTTTGATCAACTACAATCTGCTCAATCTGAGAATCCCAGAGCGTATCTTTTTTAATAAACTGCGCAGTTTTATATAAATCTCTTGCCAGTTGTGTACGTAACGTATCTACCCTACTCCCAAAAATTTCGGTAATATGTCCTGTTGCGACCAGCACATTGGCAGTAAAGTTTGATGAAATAGGCATTTTCAGTCCGTCGTTATCAATGTAAAAATCCTGCCCGTTTTCGTTCAATATGCGAAGGATAGGCTGACGCTGCTTTACTTCAATATGCAATACCCCATCCATATCTACATATACCTTCGCAAAACCAATGTAAGGGTTAGACTGCAGTTTTTTTTCGATATTATGAATGTTGATGTTTTCGAGGTTACGGCCTAACAGCACACCCTGATCTTCTTTCAAAATCGCATCAATCTCTTCACGTTCAATGAAATTATCTGCCCCAGGAATCAGAATCTTGACATCTTTGCATTTAACCGTCTGTTTCTTCACATTGATAAAACTCAAAAGCACCACCACCCCTGCCAGGCTGATCAGCCAGGCAAAGCCAGTAAAAATTGCGCTCCAGTTTATCCGTTTAAGCATTGTTCAAAGTATTTTTTAGGGGTTCGATAATAGTGTCTATATCGCCCGCACCTACTGTTAAAATTAATTCAGGTTTTGTATCCCTAACATACTGGACTACAAAATCTTTTCCGCATACCTGTTTATCTGCCAGCGTGATTTTATCCAGTAAAAACTGTGCATTTATCCCTTCAATTGGTAATTCTCTTGCGGGGTAAATTTCCAATAGCATCAGTTCATCAGCAGTACTCAAAACTTTTGCAAATTCATCTGCAAAATCCCGTGTCCTGGTGAACAGGTGCGGCTGGAAAATTACGGTTAGCTTTTTATCAGGATATAATTGCCTTACCGCATCAAAACAAGCCCTAAGTTCTTCCGGATGATGTGCATAATCATCAATATAAATCTGATTACTATTATTTACAATGTATTCAAAGCGGCGTTTAACACCCTTAAAATTTGCAACAGCCTGTTTTACCTTTTCAGCATCAATGCCCAACTGTAAGGCAATGGCAATAGCAACCGTTGTATTTTCTACATTGTGCTTACCTGGAAGCATTAAACTGATATCGTTTATGCTTTGGGCACCACCGGTATAATCAAAAAGAAATTTCGAACCTTCTACCCTTAGATTTTCTGCCTTTGCTACTGCCGTTGAACTTGCTGCATAGCTGATGCTTTCCTCTAGCGGCAATCCTTCATGCGCATAAAGTGTACCTTCTGCTTTCAGCTGGCCAGCAAACAAGCGAAAGGATTCTTCGAGATGGCTTTTATCGCCATAAATATCCAAATGATCGGCATCCATCGAAGTAACCACAGCTATGTCAGGATGAAGGGTGAGAAATGAGCGATCGTACTCATCAGCCTCTACCACTACCACATTGTTTTTTCCGAAAAGCACATTACTATTGTAGTTACTGGTTATGCCGCCTAAAAAAGCAGTACAATCGTAACCGGTATCTTTTAAAACATGAGCAACGATAGATGAAGTTGTAGTTTTACCATGCGTGCCTGCGATAGCAATACAGAACATTCCCTTACTGATGATACCTAAAACTTCTGAACGTTTTTTTAGTGT
Organism: Pedobacter suwonensis; assembly: GCF_007833675.1. Lineage (NCBI taxonomy): Bacteria > Pseudomonadati > Bacteroidota > Sphingobacteriia > Sphingobacteriales > Sphingobacteriaceae > Pedobacter > Pedobacter suwonensis. The sequence goes on from NZ_CP031708.1 coordinate 1,744,497, forward strand.
AAAACCTCTTTCTATAAAGTGATTTAAAATCTTCGAATCTTTTGGAATTGCTGGTGTATACACAACAAGGGTATCATCCTGATGATCTGAAAATTCATTAGGCAATGCAGAAATTTCGTCAAGAAAGGTAATTAAGATCCCTTCCTGCGTTAAGGTTTCAGTCAGTTTGGTCTGCGTTTTATCATAACCACAAACCACCTGTCCGCGTTTAGCAAAATAACGGGCAAGCGCACTCATGCCGATACCACCGATACCTACAAAGAAAACCCTATTTATTTTACTTAATTCCATTATTTTTAGATTTGAGATGGGAGATTCGAGACACTAGACAAATAGTCTGATCTCATATCCAACATCTAGTTTCTCACATCTTTATTAATCAATTTCAATACTTCATTCGCAATTATTTCGTCGGCTTCCGGCAATGCCATTTTGCCTATGTTTTCTGCCAGCTGTTCGCTTTGTTCTTTATTATTTAAAAGTTCAAGTGCCGCTTTTACCAAAGTATCTTCGGCTGAGCGATCGTTAATGAGTACTGCAGCTGCATTTTTAACCAGGGCCATTGCATTTTTGGTCTGATGGTCTTCAGCAACATTTGGCGAAGGGACCAGAATCACTGGCTTTTTGATCAAACAAAGTTCTGCTATTGTCCCTGCTCCGGCACGGCTGATGATCACATCGGCGGCGGCATAAGCCAGATCCATTTTATTCAAAAACTCCAGGATCCGGACGTTTGAGTGGTAATCGGGGCCCAATCTTTCCATAATCCCTTTATAGTAATACTTACCGGTTTGCCAGATCACCTGCACATCTTGTGCAATAATTTCTGGCAAGTGTTTTTCAATTGCCTTATTTAATGTTCCTGCGCCTAAACTTCCACCGGTAACCATAATGGTTTTTTTTAATGGGTCTAGTTTTAATAGTTCAGCTCCTGCATGGTGCTTTCCCTTAATATCAACCACTTGCTGACGGACAGGATTTCCTGTTTTTAAAATCCGGTCAGCTGGAAAAAACTGGTCCATTTCATCAAAAGCGACACAGATTTTCGAAGCCTTTTTACCTAACCACTTATTGGTTACCCCCGCGTAAGAATTCTGTTCCTGTATGAGGTAAGGAATTCCTTTTAATGATGATGCATACAACAGGGGTCCAGAAGCATAACCACCAACGCCTACTACTGCATCGGGTTTAAAATCATTAATAATCTGCAGGGCTTTCCGCACGCTACCAATAACCTTTAGCGGAAGTGCCAGGTTTTTGATAATCGAGCCGCGTTGTATGCCACTAATATTCAATCCTATAATTTTATAGCCGGCAGCAGGAACTTTTTCCATTTCCATTCGGCCTATCGCACCCACAAATAAGATTTCACAGGTTGGCACCATACGTTTTAGCGCATTGGCTATGGCTACGGCGGGAAAAATGTGCCCGCCGGTGCCACCACCTGATATGATAATTTTTGGGGAATTATTCATTTTAATTGTTTATCTATTTTCTTAACCGCAAAGTGCACTAAGTTTTCAGCAAAGCACATTAAGTTTTTTACCACAGCGTACACTGAGGGCACCAAGCTTTATTTTAACCGCAAAGCACGCAAAGTTTTTCGCAAAGCACTCTAAGTTTACTTTTACTACTGAGAACATTAAGCTTATTTTTGAATCACAAATTTTTCTTAGTGTTTCTCTGTGCCTTACTCTCTGTTCTCTCTGTGGTTAATTTATTTTAACACATTTTAATAACGATCAACTATGCCATTGCTGGTATTTCACCAATTATTACTTTATTTTTCACTTTATCTTTATCTTCTTTTGTTGCTGCATTGGCATTTTCTTCTACGTCGCGGCTTACACTCAGAATAATACCAAAAGCCACACTGGTAAAAATCATAGAGGTACCCCCCATACTTACCAACGGCAATGGAACCCCGGTTACCGGCCCTAAACCAACTGCTACCGCCATGTTTGCAAAGGCCTGAATGGTCAGACTAAAACTTAATCCGGCGGCCAGCAGCGCACCAAAAGCCTTGGGCGCCCGGGTTACGATCTTGATACATCGGTATAAAAGCACCAGGTATAGTATCATGATAACAATTCCTCCCACAGTCCCCCATTCTTCAATAATAATGGCGAAAATAAAATCGGAATATGGGTGTGGCAGGAAATTGCGCTGTGTACTATTACCTGGTCCTTTACCAAAAACACCACCAGTAGCCAGGGCAATTTTTGCCTGATCTGCCTGGAAAGTTTTATCTGAATGCTGCATTTCAGGATGCATAAACGTATTGATACGCGACATGTAGGTTTTTCGCCTTGGCCCTAAAAAGAAAACGAACAATAGCAGCACAAAACCTCCTGCACAAACAATAGCGATCTGTTTAATACTGATCCTACCGATAATCAGCAGCAATATACTTACACCAAAAAGCATTAAAGCTGTAGATAAATTGGCCAGTGCAATTAGAACAAAAACCACACAAACCGACCCCATAATTGGTATAAATGACTCTTTAACGTCTTTAATATTTTCTTGTTTTTTGGTCAGCATCCGGGCCAAAAAGGTAATCAATGCCAGCTTGGCTAAATCGGAAGTTTGAAAGGTTAACCCAATTACCGGTATTTTAACCCACCTCGAAGCATCGTTTAAGTTCGTACCAAAAATTAAGGTGTAAAACAGCAAAGGAATAGTTACAATCATTAACACCTTTGAAATACCTGCATAATAGCGATAATCAAGCAGGTGGGCGATGTAAATCATACCTATGCCCAGCAAAACGAAAATAAGGTGTTTGGTAAGCAAAAGTTTTTCTACAGCTTCTCCTTTTTTATAAGCCAAAGTACCCGTTGCGCTATACACTGCCATTACAGATATAAGCGAAAGCAGGATGATGATCAGCCAGATCCATCTATCTCCTTTTGTTTTATTAAGTAGTGCCTGCAACATATATTGAGTCTCCTATTATAATTCTCTTACTGCCGCCTTAAACTGGTTACCGCGGTCTTCATAATTTTTAAACAAATCAAAACTTGCACATGCTGGCGATAGCAATACGGCATCGCCACGTTTAGCCAGATGGAAAGCAATCTGTGCAGCTTCTTCTGCAGAAAAAGTATTGACAATAATATCTACATCATCCTCAAAAGCATCATGAATACGTTTATTGTCTTTACCCAGGCAAACAATGGCCTTCACCTTAGTTTTAACCAGATCCTTAAGCATATTGTAATCGTTTCCTTTATCAACACCACCCATAATCAGCACTACATCGCTCGTCATACTTTCTAAAGCATACCAGGTAGAGTTTACATTGGTGGCTTTACTGTCGTTGATAAAATCGATCCCCGAAATTTTGGCAACATGCTCTAACCTGTGCTCAATATTCTTGAAATTACCCATGCTCTCGCGGATGGACTCATTTCGTAATTCTAAAACTTTCGACACAATGCCTGAGGCCATAGAATTGTAAATGTTGTGCTTGCCCTGTAAGGCTAAATCTGAAATAGACATGGTTAGTTGGTTATTAGGTTCTGTAAGGATGTGTAAAGTATTCTCTTCTAAATAGGCACCCCTTTCAACTGGTTTAACAATCGAAAAAGGATAGGTTCTGGCAAGTGGTTTAGTAATTGCCATGGCTTTCAGGCTTTCCTCGTCATCTGCACAATAAATGAAAACGTCATTTGCAGTCTGGTTTTGAATGATGCGCATTTTTGATGCAGCGTAATTCTCCAGCTTGTAATCGTAGCGATCCAAATGATCGGGTGTAATATTTAATAAAACAGCAATATCTGCCTTGAACTCGAACATATCGTCAAGCATAAAACTCGATATTTCCAGCACATAATATTCATAGTCTTCTGTGGCTACCTGCGCTGCAAAACTCTGCCCGATGTTACCCGCCAAGCCTACATTTAAGCCCGCATTTTTTAAGATATGATAGGTTAACAGGCTTGTGGTTGATTTACCATTAGAACCTGTAATGCAAATGGTTTTGGCATCGGTATATCTTTTGGCAAACTCAATTTCTGAAATTACCGGAATACTCCGGGCAACCAGTTTTTTAACAATAGGTACTGTTGACGGGATACCAGGACTTTTAATGACTTCCGTTGCATTCAGAATCAATTCTTCGGTATGCTTTTCAGATTCGAAGGGCACACCAAGCTTTTCTAATGCAGCTTTGTACTTATCGGTTATGATACCAAAATCCGAAACGAATACCTCGAAACCTTTGGCTTGTGCCAGCTTTGCTGCACCTACCCCACTTTCGCCGGCACCAAGAATAACCACACGGCCCTGCCCGGTCATTGCTGACTTAGTATTGCTTGATGTGATGTTATTCGTGTTCATTGTTTTATATTTTAGTATTAAGTAATTAGTATCAGGTATCAAGACACTACTATTAAACTTTTATTTATTTTTTATTTTTACTGATCTACTTAAACCTTCCCGCCTTGAATTACCTCAATTTCAATGTTACAATGGTCATAATTGCAAGCATGATCCCAATGATCCAGAAACGGGTTACAATTTTAGCTTCATGATATCCCTTTTTCTGGTAGTGGTGATGTAAAGGCGACATCAGGAAAATCCTGCGGCCTTCTCCAAATTTCTTCTTGGTGTATTTGAAGTAAGAAACCTGCATAATCACCGAAACCAGTTCTACCAGGAATATTCCGCATAAAATCGGGATTAAAAGCTCCTTACGGATCATCAGCGCAAAAGCGGCTATGATTCCCCCGATGGCCAAACTTCCGGTATCGCCCATAAAAATCTGAGCAGGATAAGAGTTGTACCAAAGGAAACCCACACAAGCACCAACAAATGCTCCTGCAAAAATCATCAGCTCTGCCGAGTTCGGGATATACATAATATTCAGGTAATCGGCCATGATCGTATTACCCGATACATAAGCCAAAATTCCCAGTGTAATACCAATTACAGCAGAAGTACCCGTGGCGAGCCCGTCAATACCGTCGGTAATATTAGCTCCATTTGAAACTGCGGTAATAATAAATACGGTGAACACAAGGAATATGATAAAAGCATATTTCTGATAATCACCTCCTAAAAACTTTAATACCTTGGCATAATCGAACTCGTTGTTTTTATAAAAAGGCATGTTGGTTTTGGTCGATTTTACATCCTGCGTATAGTAAAATGTCTCGCCTTTCTGGCGCAATACCATCGGAACCGTAGAAGTGCTTTTAACATTATCCTGAACAGTTTCTCTCACCACGATATTGGGATGAAAATACATGGTTGTGCCAACAATTAAGCCCAAACCTACCTGACCAACCACTTTAAAGCGACCAGCTAGACCTTCTTTATTTTTCTTAAATACTTTGATATAATCATCTAAAAAGCCGATTGCGCCCATCCAAATTGTGGTAATTACCATCAGGATGACATAAATATTGGCAATATTGGCAAAAAGTAATGTTGGAATAAGAATACCCAGCAAAATGATGATCCCACCCATTGTTGGAGTGCCTTGTTTCTGCATCTGGCCTTCCAAGCCTAAATTCCTAACCGTTTCGCCCACCTGTTTTTTATGTAAAAAATCAATAAGCCTCCGGCCATATACCGTAGTGATGATCAGCGATAAAATGATAGAAATGGAAGCCCGGAAAGTGATGTACTGAAACAACCTTAACCCAGGTATATCATAATGCTTATGCAGGTATTCGAATAATAAATATAACATTAGCTGATTGGTTTTAATTGTTCAAGTAAAATTTCTTTATCATCAAAATGGTTCCTTACCCCATTAATTTCCTGGTATTTCTCATGTCCTTTACCCGCAACAAGAATAATATCTCCTGGCTTCGCTAAATGACAGGCTGTTTTAATCGCTTCTTTTCTATCTAAAATGGACAATGTTTTACGCTTATTTGTTGGCGAAACGCCTGCTTCCATATCATGGATAATGGCTTGAGCATCCTCGGTACGTGGATTATCAGATGTGAGAATCACCTTATCACTCCAGTCGCAGGCCACCTGGGCCATAATCGGCCTTTTGGTTTTGTCACGATCTCCACCGCAACCAATTACCGTAATTACCTGTTCGATTCCTTTACGGATATTGGCAATGGTACTTAATACGTTCTGAACGGCATCCGGGGTATGCGCATAATCTACAATACCAATAATTTTATCAGCCGAAGTGATATAATCAAACCTTCCTTCTGCACCTGATAAACGACTCAACATCGTGAGCACCCTTAATTTATCCTGTTCTAATAAAATCGCAGTTCCGTAAACGGCCAATAGGTTATAGGCATTGAAAGAGCCTACCAGTTTAAAATAAACATCTTCGTTATCGATATCCAAATGCAAACCACTAAACTGGTTTTCGATAATTTTAGCCTTAAAATCTGCCAGCTGCTTCAGCGCATAAGTCTTTTTATGTGCTTTGGTATTCTGCAGCATCACCATGCCATTTTTATCATCGATATTGGTCAGCGCAAATGCCGATTTAGGCAGCATATCAAAAAATGCTTTTTTGGCTTTCAGGTAGGCATCAAAAGTTTTATGAAAATCTAAATGGTCATGTGTTAAATTCGAAAATACCCCCCCGGAGAAAGTTAATCCTTCTATCCGGTGCTGGGACACGGCATGCGAACTTACTTCCATGAAACAATAATCGCAGCCTGCCTTTACCATATCCCTTAACAGCTGGTTTAAGGCAATCGGGTTTGGCGTAGTGTGCGTAGCGGGCACTACCGTATCATTGATGTAATTCTCTACCGTAGATAAAAGCCCGGTTTTATAACCCAGATCTTTAAATAATTTAAAAAGAATGGTCGCAATGGTCGTTTTTCCGTTCGTTCCGGTAATACCAATCAGTTTTAAATCTGCTGATGGATTTCCAAAATAATTACCGGCCATAACCCCCAGGGCAACCGATGTATTTTCAACCTTGATATAAGTCACCGTAAAATCGTGGACTTCCGGTAAATTTTCACAGATAATTACGCCTGCGCCCTGCTGAACGGTCTGCTCAATAAACTGGTGCCCATCAGCAAGGGTACCTACCACCGCAAAAAAGATATCATCTTTACCTACCTTACGCGAATCGAAATTCAGCGCATTGATCTGCCGATCGGTTTTACCAACCAATTCTTTAATCGTTACACCGTAAAGTAAATCTTGTAATTGCATTTTTTTTATTTTTAGTATCAAGCAGTGAGTATCAAGTAGCAAGGCATACACCTTAAACCTTCCATCCTAAACCCTACGCCTTAAACCCTAAACCTTCCACCTTAATTTAACTCTATCTGTACACCTAATCCTCTACCCACTTTTGTACCGGCAGCTATCGACTGACTAATCACTTTGCCGGCACCAAAAACCTTTGTTTTTAAACCTGCATTACCTAAAAGGTACAAGGCATCTTTCAGCCCCATCCCTGTTACGTTTGGCATTACACCTTTACGCTCGCTGTTTTCCTGAAAAATTGTTCCGGCACTGGTATCTATAATGTTGTAATACTCAGATTTTGAAGCAAAAAGTGGTTTAAATCCGAAAGCTTTATATACCTTCTGCGTTGCTTTGCTTTGTCCGGCCTTTGTTGGCGGCGTCCCGGTATTGCCAACCAAACGGGTAGGCACATCATTGTACATCTGCATGTCGCTGGCATAAATACGATCGGCAATTTCCCTGAAAACGGGACCTGATACCAATGCGCCATAATAAGCACCTTTTGGATCATTAATTACCACGATCATTGAATATTTTGGCTTATTTGCAGGAAAATAACCTACAAAAGAGGCTTGATACTGTTTATTCGCTCTATATCCTTTATTGGCATCAGCCACCTGTGCGGTACCGGTTTTACCAGCAATCGGATATAACGGATTGTAAACAATCTGCTTTCCGCTGCCCTCAGTTACCACCCCTTCAAGCATTTTTTTAATCTTGCTCAGTGTAACATCAGAACAAATTTTTTCATTGATCACCCTGGCTTTAAACTGCTCAATCGGGTTTCCCAACCTTCTGATCTCTTTTACAAAAATCGGCTGAAGCATCTTACCATTATTGGCCACCGCATTATAAAGCGATAACATTTTCAATGGTGTCAACTGCATTTCATATCCATATGCCATTTGCGGCAAGGTCATATTCTTGTTCCAACTTTTATTGGTAACCGGATTTTTTACTGCGGGCCTGGCTTCACCCGGAATCTGCAAACCCATTTTTTCATGCAAGTGCCAGTCATACAAATGATCTGTAAACTTTTTCGGATTTGCACCATATTTACTGTTAATCAGGTAGGCAATCGCCGCATTGGATGATTGTTCAAAAGCTTTCTTAACGGTTACCACACCGATGCTTCCGTGAGAATCTTTAATGGTATGCCCCGGGATTTTATAGGTACCCGTTCCAACCATGGTATTGGTATCAACCAGTTCATCCTCCAGCAAAGCCATGTAAGAAGCGAGTTTAAAAGTAGAACCCGGATCCTGGTTACCGGCGATGGCGTAATTAAATTTCTCTTTATAAACACCTTCTTCTACTTTAGAGAAATTAGCCACTGCACGGATTTCGCCCGTTGCCACTTCCATTACAATTACTGCACCATGATCGGCCTTTGATTTAATCAACTGTTTCTCTAAGGCACTTTGTGCCAGATCCTGCATATTCACATCAATGGTCGAGATAATGTCAGCACCATCCTTTGGCGCAACCTCTGCTTCTTCATTCACCGGGATATAAACACCTCCGGCAATGCGCTGCATCAATCTTTTTCCGGTTTCACCGTTAATATATTCTTTATAAGCACCTTCCAAACCTACACCATTGGCTACATTTTCGTTTTTATAACCAATGGTACGGGCAGCTAGCGCCTGAAAAGGAAGAATCCGTTTATTCTGTTGCACGGCAATTAAGCCACCACTAAATTTACCGATGTTATAAAGCGGAAAAGTCCTGATCGTTTTTAGATCGGCATAACCTACTTTACGATGAATTAATAAATAACGTGCACTGTCCTGACGGCCCTTACGCAGGTAACGCGCATATTCTTTTGCAGTTTTATCCTGAAAAATCTGCGATAATTTATAACCCAGCGAATCTACTTTCTCATTGAATACTTTATCATCAGCAATACCGCCGGCAAACATATCCATACGCAGTTCATATTCCGGTACCGAAGTAGCCAGCAAACTGCCGTCATTGGAGTAAATGTTGCCACGGGTAGCTTCTACATTTACATAACGGGTAGAAAGACTATCTGCCATAGCTTTCCATTTTTTTCCCTGTACAAACTGCACCTGACCAAGGCGTAAAAACACCGCGAAAGCAAAAAGCACAATTAAGCCAAATGCCAGATATACACGAAGCAAGATGTTTGCTCTAATATTCATCGCTTTTAACAATTATTTTTTTTGGTGGTTCAATCAGTTCTTTTATACCAAGGGTATCTACCTTTTTAGCAACCTCTGTTAATTTACTTTTGAACATCAGGTCGGCCTTAAGGGATTTATACTCCCATCTTAATTCTTTTACTTCTTTATTTAATTTATCAATACGGCGAACATTGTTTACCGCAAAATGGCTATTGGCGATATAAATCATCCCCAAAAAAGCCAGAAAACACAAATAAGGCAAAGCATCTGTTGCCGCCTCTTTACTTACCAATCCATCATTAAAAAGCTTGCTGATGAAGGAATTGCTATCCATCTTCTCTTCAGCAGTTTTCGGCTTTTTGGGCACCTCTTTTAACTCCGGTTCAGGCCCAGCTTCCTCTTCCTCTATCTCCTCTCTAAACCTGTTCATATTTTTTCTGCAATTCTAAGTTTAGCACTGCGGGCACGATTGTTTTGCGCAATCTCCTCATCAGTAGCCACAATCGCTTTACGTGTAATTACATTAAATGGCTTTTGCTGATTTCCAAAGAAATCCTTTTCTACTTCTCCCTGAAATTTCCCTTTTGCCATAAAGTTTTTTACCGGCCTGTCTTCTAACGAATGATAAGACATCACCACCAAATGACCGCCCGGCTTTAACACATCGGCCGCCTGTTGTAAAAAATCTTCCAGCACCTGAATTTCTGCGTTTACCTCTATCCTAAGTGCCTGAAAAACCTGCGCCAGGTATTTATTTTCTTTTCCCTTAGGGATATAAGCCGATATAGCAGATTTCAGACTATTGATATCGGTAAAAGACTGTTCTAAACGGGCAGTAACAATAGCACGCGCTAAAGATTTTGCATTTTTTACCTCACCATAAATTCCAAATATTTTATGAAGCTTGTCTTCAGGATAGGTATTTAAAATTTCAGCCGCCGTTAAATCACGGTGCTGATCCATCCGCATATCCAAATCAGCATTGTGACGGATGGAAAAACCACGTTCAGGCACATCAAACTGATGAGAAGAGACCCCTAGATCAGCCAGTATACCATCAACCTGCCTAAAACCTTTTAAACGGAGGTTATTTTTCATAAAACCGAAATTCTGGTCGATAAAAATAAAACGATCGTCTGCCGGAATATTAGCCTGCGCATCCGGATCCTGATCAAAAGCAATCAGCCTACCCTTCGGACCAAGATGTTTCAAAATCTCTTTCGAATGACCACCACCACCAAAGGTCACATCAACATAAACCCCGTCAGGCCTGATATTCAGGCCATCAATACAAGGCTTTAACATCACAGGTACATGGTAATTATTCTCCATCAGCTCCTCCTTTCTTATCACCCATTACCTTTTGGGCAAGACTGGCGAAATTAGCCGGCACATCATCAAAAATATCTTCGTAAGATTTTTTATCCCAAACTTCAATACGATCTAACTGACAAGCCAGCACCAGATCACTACCGATACCCGCATAATCAACCAGCGATTTTGGCAAAAGTACCCGACCGGCAGCATCAAGCGAAAGCTCGGTTGCTCCACGCGTAAAGGCCCTTACAAAGGCCCGGTTTTCCTGATCGTAAATATTAAGTTTAGAAAGATCGGCCACAACAGCATCCCAAACTTTCCTTGGATAGATAACCAGGTTTTTTTCGAAACCACGGTTGATGATCAACCCTTCCTTCTCAGATTCAGGCAATTGTTTCTTAAGCGCAGCAGGAACCATAAGGCGTCCCTTAGCGTCAAGTTTACAATCAAATTCTCCTAAAAGTTGGGTCATAGTGGTATCTACACTTTTTATCTAGTGTAAAAGTAAATAGTTCTACCACTTTTTACCACTTTTTACCACAAAAAAGTTTTCCACATCTTTTTTGTTACATTAATGGCTAGCAAATATAGCTACAACAAACCCACCCGTACAATTAAAAACATATTAATAACTGATAATAAGCAGGTTAAAAACAAATTAAATAAAAGTGTCACGTTCGCCCACTTTTTACACCTAAAACCAAATAATACTAAAAATGAGCATCTTAATAACTTATTGATAGCAAAAATCAACCAGATTTCAACACCCAATTTACATGGTGCACCATACATTAAATACGAATTGCATTTTCAGCCGTTTAAACAAAAAGGCCTTGCAAAGATTATCTGCAAGGCCTTTTATAAGGTTGTTATCTCTTATTCGTTAATGGCTTTGACACCTGGCAATTCCTTACCTTCCATATACTCAAGTAAGGCACCACCACCGGTAGAAACATAACTCACTTCATCTTCCATTCCGAATTTGGCAATCGCCGCAGCTGAATCGCCACCGCCGATTAATGAAAATGCACCATTATCTTTAGTTGCAGCTACTACCGCATCGGCAACAGCTTTGGTGCCTACCTGGAAGCTTTCCATTTCGAAAACACCCATCGGGCCATTCCACAATAATGTTTTGGAGTTTTTAATTACATCCTGGAACAGTTCAGCCGTTTTAGGACCGATATCTAAGCCCATCCAGTCAGCCGGAATATGACCTGCCGCAACATCTTGTTTAGCAGCATCGTTGGCAAATTTATCTGCAATTACGGTATCAACCGGCAAAATCAGGTTTACCCCTTTTGCTTTCGCTTTTTCGATCAGTTCTAAAGAAAGTTCCTGCTTATCAGCCTCTAACAATGAGGTACCGATTTCGCCACCTTGTGCCTTGGCAAAAGTATAAGCCATACCACCACCAATAATCAGGTTATCAACTTTCTCCAGTAATTTCTCAATCAAAAGAATTTTATCGGATACTTTAGCACCACCCATAATGGCTGTGAAAGGCCTTTCGGCATGATTTAAAATTTTCTCTGCATTTTCTACTTCTGAAGCCATTAAATAACCAAAGTACTTTGCATTTGGGAAGAACCGGGCAATAATTGAAGTTGAAGCATGTGCACGGTGTGCAGTACCAAAGGCATCGTTAACATAAACATCACCCAATTTTGATAATTTCTCTGCAAAGGCTACATCACCTTTTTCTTCTTCTTTGTAAAAACGAAGGTTTTCCAATAATAAAACTTCGCCTGATTTTAAATCAGCTGCCTGTTTTACCGCGCTTTCGCCAATACAATCGTCGGCAAACTTAACGTCAACACCAATAAGCGCAGATAAATCAGATAAGATGTGTTTTAAAGAATATTTATCGGTAGGGCCGTCTTTCGGGCGACCTAAGTGAGACATCAAAATAACCGCACCGCCATCTTTTAAAATCTTGCTGATGGTAGGTAATGCAGCCCTGATCCTTTTATCATCGGTAATTTTAAATTCATCATCCAAAGGCACGTTAAAATCTACCCTGATTAATGCTTTTTTATCTTTAAAGTCAAACTGGTCAATGGTGTTCATGATTAATTATTTTTGATTTAAGTTTAATTTCATTTCGTAATGGAAACCGATGCCCGGGATATCGAACTCAGGCGAATCAGTAGTGAAGCCGATTTTTTTATAAAAAGCTGCTGCGGTTGAGCGGGCATTGCACCATAAATAATCGGTTTTGTATTCTTTTAAATATTCGATAGCAAAAGTAACCAGTGCTGCACCGTATCCCTTACCACCTTCATCCGGATGCGTGGCCATCCCACGTAACTGATAACCTTCACCTTCTCCGGAAAAAAAATCATTGCGCATAAATGTGGCAATAGATTTTATTTCTCCATCTTTAAAAAAACCCAGATGAAAGGTGTCGTAGGCCAGGTCCCCTTCAAAAACACAGGCTTCTAATGGTTTGCCGCTGCGTAAAACCAGGCTCCTTAAAGGCAGAACTTCTTCAGGAAGAATGAATTTGACCATATTTATTTTATGATTAGTATGTACCCAAAGAAATCGCCATTGAATACACCGCAAACGTTTGCAAAGTTAATAAAGCAATTGAAACACGCTAATAATAATGCCAGAAAGTGCTAAAATTTTGATATAAAACCCATCTAATCAACCGCCTTAGCTGAAGCGAACATAAAATGCACATCGTGCAAAACAGACATCCGATTTACTTGTTTGATTAATAAGGTCAGCGCTGAATGAGCAATTTTCGCCTTTGGATAGCTTAAAAACCAGCTTTTGATTAAGGCAAAAATCTATCTAAGGGCATTTACAAAAACAGATTTTCTTATACACCAGTTCAGGCCAAAGCAAATTGAATTATTATTTGATGTAAACAATGAAAGAAGAAAACATAAAAACAGCAGCCAGGGTATTAATGGGCGCGGGTTTAATAACCGCCGGCATTGGGCATTTAACTTTTGCCCGTAAACCTTTCCAGGCACAGGTGCCAGATTGGGTACCTTTAAAGAAAGACGATACCGTTGTGTACTCGGGTTTTGTTGAAATTGCCCTGGGCACTGCTTTGGTATTAGCGCCCAAAAAACATCAGGCATTAATTGGCAAAATTGCCGCTGGCCTGTTTGTTAGCGTTTTCCCAGGAAATATAGCTCAATATACCCACAAACGCAGCGCATTCGGGCTTAATACAGATAGCAAACGCTTTTTACGCTTATTTTTTCAGCCAGTGCTGGTTTATTGGGCATTAAAATCAACACAAAAACCCTAAATTATTTTGTATTAAGCATATTGATTTTTTTCACGACATCGATCAAACGACTGCTATAACCGTACTCATTATCGTACCAGCCCACCACTTTAACCAGGTCGCCAACAATCGATGTCAACAGCGAATCGAATATGCATGAATGCGGATTATCAATAATATCAATGGAAACAATCGGATCTGTAGTGTACTGAATAAGGCCTTTCAATTCATTTTCGGCAGCATATTTAAAAGCTGAATTAATTTCTTCAATGGTGGTTTTCTTCTTTAACAAACAGGTAAAATCGGTTAACGATCCATTTAATACCGGAACCCTGATTCCCGCGCCACCTAAACGGCCATCCAATTCGGGAAAAATATGGGTGATGGCTTTTGCTGCCCCCGTGGTAGTGGGGATAATAGAAGATGAAGCTGCTCTTGCCCTGCGCAAGTCTTTGTGGTTGGCATCATGCAGATTCTGATCTCCCGTCATAGAATGGATGGTTGTAATATAACCTTCCTCCACGCCCCAGTTGTCGTTCAGAATTTTAATCATTGGGGCAATGTTGTTGGTTGTACAGCTTGCGTTTGATAATATCGTGCTGGTCAGATCAAGATGATCGTCGTTTACGCCTAACACCACCATTGGAATATCTTCTGCAGCCGGGGCAGAAATCAAGACCTGTTTTGCACCTGAGGATATATGTTTTTCAGCTGATGTCCGCGTCAGGTTCCTGCCTGTACAATCAATAACCAAATCAACACGCAGTGCCGACCATGGCAGTTCATCAGCTGCTTCAATGGCAAAAACGGGAATGGAAAGGTCATTAATCACCAATGCATCGGTTTTAGCCGAAACGTTACCTTTAAAAACACCGTGAACACTGTCATACTTAAACAAATGCGCCATTGTTCTGGCATCTGCAAGATCGTTAATGGCTACTACATCAAAGCCTTCGGCCAATGCCAGGCGTAAAAATGTTCTTCCTATTCTACCAAAACCATTTATTGCCAGCCTCATGATTATAAAAATTAGAGCGCAAAATTAGTATTAATTTGCCATTATGAAAGTAGCGATGCCAGAAGATGTAGATGCGATGATAAAAATGCAATGAGATGCTGCAACGGCAATTTAACCATCAGATCAAAAGATATTATTTCAACCAAAAAACCTATAATTGCTTTATAAAGCAAAACAACATGAACGTTATCCTCGCTTCTACCTCTACCCTATATGGCGGCAATTACCTGGAATACCTGAAAGATGAGCTGATTAGCCTCTTTGCCGGATTAGATGAAATTATATTTATTCCTTTTGCAAGGCCGGGAGGCATTTCGCATGAAGAATATACAAACACCGCGCGCGGTTTTTTCTCCAGGTTAAATATCAGCGTTAAGGGGTTGCATGAATTTGATGACCCTGTTAGTGCAATCCACACAGCGAAAGGTTTTTTTACAGGTGGGGGAAATACCTTTCTGCTCGTAAAAACATTGCATGACCTGGGACTAATGACACATTTAAGCGAAAACATCAAATCGGGCAAACCTTATTTAGGTTGTAGTGCCGGCAGTAACATTGGCGGCCTTAATATGAAAACAACCAACGATATGCCTATTGTATATCCTTCTTCTTTTGAATGTATGGGCCTGGTACCTTTTAATATCAACCCCCATTACCTTGACCCGATTCCGGAATTAAAGCATAACGGAGAAACCAGGGAAACGAGGATTATGGAATTTTTAACGCAAAACAACATCCGGGTAATAGGCCTACGCGAGGGCAATTGGATCAGGATATCAGGCGATAAGATCACTACTGAAGGCAGTGAAAACACCAGGATTTTTGAATCAGGAAAAGCGCCGTATGAATGCCAGCCCGGTAGTTCGTTATTGTAATTTATCAGATAGTGATACAGCTATTGAAAATTAAAATTCAAATAGCTACAAGTTTATGATCTACCAAACATCATAAACTTGTAGCCAGTATTATCTACGAAAGAAATCCGTAAGGCGATACTTCGTTATGCCACCACAGCACTGTTTTTTTTCCGTGAGCGAAGATAGATCACCAATCCGCCAAAAGCAACAATTAATATAATGGGTATAATCAAGGTGGCTCGTAAAATTTCGGGACCTGCAAGATTTTTGGCATTGGCCAGCGCCAGTGCATATTCAGAATTTTCCGGTGCTTTTAGGTAAGCATCAAATGAGGCACCTGCAGGCAGATGTTTAACAATCAGGCTATCGTAAAAACTCCCCATGAACATGGTGTAAATAGAAACGGCAAACATCCCGGCCCCTCCCATCAAGTTTAAACCGAGTGCGCCTGATTTAGGAACATTTTCAGCAACAAAACCGATCATGGTTGGCCAGAAATAACAAACACCTATTCCAAAAACGATTGCCGCGAAGAAAACTGAATTTCCAGTAAAGGTACTTAACATGTAAAGCCCTGCTGCCGCAAATATGGCAGATAGAAGCAGTACGCCCTGAGGCGCAAGACGGTGCACCACAGGCTCCGCGAAACCCCGCCCAATTACCATGATTCCGGTTGTTAGCGTCAGCAACAAAATGGCATTGTCGGTTACGTTCTTCAACAGTAAACCTATCCATTGACCAGTAAATAACTCTGTAATGGCAGTACCAAACATGCAGATAAACATGAAGATAAACAGTGGAGAAAGTACTGCTTTATACATATCTGAACTGGAATAACCAGATGATACCCTTTCGGTAACCGGAAAATCCAGCTTCGAAAAGAGGTACCCATAAATTAAGGTAGGGATAATCATCATGGCTACCTGCACTTTCCACCCTAATCCAAGCTGAACAAATAGCGTAACCAACAATGTGCCGATTACAATCCCACCAGGAAACCATAAGTGAAAGTGATTTAATTTAGTTGTTTTATTTTCCGGATATAAAGCGGCAACCAATGGGTTACAAGCAGCCTCAACAGTACCATTGGCAATGCCGATGAGCAAGGTAGATAAAAAGAGACTCCAATAGCCCTGGGCAAAAATAGTCAGGATAATACCGGCCAGGTGAAAAACAAATGCCATAACCAGTAAACGTTTCATCCCGATTATATCCACTACAAATCCTCCAACTACAATAGCCAGTGGAAACCCCCAGAAGGCAGCAGCCGTAATCGTACCTAATTCGGCGGTACTTAATTGAAAATCTATCCCCAGCTGGTTCATGATCCCGGCGCGGATACCAAAGGACAGAGAGGTGACGAGTAATGCCAGGCAACTTGCCCAGAATAATTTTGTGGTTTTAATGTTAAGCATAAGCTCAGATTTAGTTTATAATTGGTTTTTAATTTCAGAATAAAGAAAGATTTTAGAATAATGAAAGTCTTCTCTGCTTAGAGGAAGATATATTGTAAATTTAATAGGAATCCGGTCAGGTAAATACGCTAAACCTCCAGCTAAAACCCTGAGGCAGGAAACATGCCGGGTTCTAAACCAGCCTGCTAATTTAATGAGTTGGCGCTCCTCCATTTTCATTGGAATATTTGGTTTTATAACACGCAAAAAGCAGTGTTATAGACAGATGATGATCGTTAAACGCCATAATAATAAACAATTGAATCGATTAATGCAACGGCTGATGATAAACTTTATTCGTTTGCAGGTAATCTACGGTCAATGAGTATGAAGTATTATAGATTGATAAATTTGATTTTCTCCCTGTTAATCTATAAATTGAGGCAGAATCTTATCCAGACTACAATAACCTATGAAAAGCTATCTTTTTATTACCCTTTTAGCCATTTCCTTTGCTGTTCAGGCACAATCTAATACAGCCAATTATAAATATATCATTGTTCCCGAGAAATTCAGTTTTTTAAAGCAAGTTAATCAATATGGATTAAACACCCTCACCAAAGCACTTTTTGAGGAAAAAGGTTTTACAGTATATTTTGATAATACCGAAATACCACAGGAAATAGCGGCCGACAGATGCAAAGCCCTTACTGTTGACCTGCAGGAAAAAAACAGCATGTTTGTAACCAACCTTACCCTCCTACTTAAAGATTGTAAAGGTGCCGTAGTGATAAAAAGCAAGGAAGGCAAAAGCAGAGAGAAAGAATATAACACTTCTTATAATTTAGCGTTGCGAGATGCTTTTACAACCTTTAACGATTTTAGTTACTCAGCCGATCAACCAACAATGGTAACCAGCAACTTGCCAGTAACAGCAAACACAAACATAGAGACAAAAACCGCACCTGTACATATTGATCAGCCTACGGCCACCAAGCCAGAACAAAAAGAAGCGTTATTATATGCTCAAGCCATTAGCAACGGCTACCAACTTATCGATGCGACACCTAAAATTGTAATGACCTTACTAAAAACCTCTGTGGAGGATTGTTATATTTCAAATAACGGTAATGCAAACGGCATCGTTATCAAAAAAAATGGCAATTGGTTTTTTGAATACTACAAAAACAATGTTCTTGTTTCGGAAAAATTATCGATTAAATTTTAATAGTTACATCACGGGGTGGACTGTAAAATTTATTGCATTCAACAGGAAGATTTTCATAATCGGATGAATTTATCACCTGCATCATAAATATAGATTGCTATTTTGAACAATCATTTTTTGTATATCCATATCAGCTACGCAACTTATTGCCTATAGCACATGGCACGGCCTTGCCACAGCTAGCCGCAGGTCGGCTCCTTATTTTTGACGTATAAAAAGTCCTTTATTACTAAAAGATGCTGACAACGATTAACTAACGGAAATCTAAAAACGCTATTCCTATCTGTAAAGTAAATCCAACAGCAATAGGATCAGGCATGCCGAATTGTTATGGTTGGAAGACCATTGAAAATAGTTCCGTTAAAATTCGAGTTCAAGGTTAACATGTTAGCATCAAGCTGGAAATGTAAGTCAATACAGCCTTGTCAACTGAACAATTGAATAATTAAAATACAAACACTTTTTTGCCCGATTTTTAAACCCGTTCGTCGAGAATTAAGGTACGTTGGTATAATTGAGGATTTTCTGCTGCAACGTTTTGTACACCACGACGTCTTATCTACAAAACAACAACAAATATTAATAAAAATATAAACAACAGCATTATGAAAACCTCTATCAAAACCCTAACAAAATCAGTATTAACAGCTATCGCTTTAACTTCTGCAATTTTCTCAACAAGTGTAATGGCACACGAGAAACAGCCAATCAAAATTTCAACGCCTAAAGATATTCAACAAGTTATTGTAAGCGGGAATGTAGAAATTACGCTGGTTCAAGGTGAAAAAGAAAGCGTAAGCTATAATGAAGATAACACCGGTAAAGTAAAAGTGATCCAGGATGGACATGCCTTAAAAATCAGTTCAGCCGATGGAAATGTGGCTAAAATTACCGTTTCTGTAAAAAACATTTTCAGAGTACAGGCATCTGATAACGCGGTGGTAAAAACTTCAGGTAAATTAAATTCAAAATATCTTCAATTATTCTTAAACGGAGATGCTGTTGCAGCGATCGACTCTAATACCGAAGGTTTATATACAGTAATTGAGGATCGTGCGGATCTAAAATTAAGTGGTGCTACTCAAGAACATATCCTGGTAATGGGCAGCACACCAAAACTTAATTTAGACAGATTTGCTGCATTGAAAACACAAATGAGCTCACCAGTAGGTGCAACTCAAACTGCATCATTAGCCAAATAAATAATAAAATTTAAATAAAACGGGAGCGGTGAATTTATTCATCGCTCTTTTTGTTTATACAGCGCCGGACAAGCCTTACCATTTAGCTGACGGAAAGATATACCCGCTAAAATACAAGGATTTCTTTCTGTATTTTTTTTGATAAACTAGCCCTTTAGATTAGATTTGATAAATCGTTTTACTAATTTGGCATCTTAAAAAGATATACATGATTAATGATACGGATGGTTCCACATCAATGCTGATATCGCTTTTTGAAAAGTTTCTTTTTGTTCCATCTAATTAAAAGCCCTGACATGAAAAAATATACACATCCGGTACTAAGTACAATATTCACCCTGATAGCCTGCATCAGTTTCGTGCATGCACAAACTAAAAAGCAACCGGTAGACTATGTTAACCCATATATTGGCAACATCAGCCATTTACTTGTGCCCACATACCCTACCGTTCATTTACCCAACAGTTTGTTAAGGGTTTATCCGGAGCGTGATAATTTTACCAGTAATACGATACAGGGTCTGCCAGTTGTGGTTACCAGTCACCGGGGCAGCTCGGCTTTTAATTTAAGTCCTTTTCAGGGCGACCTCAAAAAGGCGGGTCATGTTATTTCTTATGGCTACGACAATGAGGTGATTAAGCCCTATTATTATCAGGTAGATCTTGATGATCATGGGATTAATGTACAATTTGCTCCATCTCATCAATCAGGGATATATGCACTCCATTTTTCGCAAACAAGTATTCCGCCTTACCTGATTTTAAACACCAAAAACGGCGAATTAAAAGTAAGCCAAAATGTGGTAAGTGGGTTTCAGAAACTGGACAATAATACCAGGGTTTACCTCTATTTTGAAACTGATTTAAAACCTGTCGAATCAGGTACGCACAGTGGAGATAACCTAAATTCAAGCCAACAGTCAACTTCCGGCCGGGATGCTTATCTGATTTTAAAATTTCCTGCGCAAACCCGGCAGATTAAGGCACGTTATGGTATATCATTTATTAGCGTAGAACAGGCAAAGCAAAATCTACGTCGCGAAATCAAGGATTATAGCCTGGATCAGGTGGCGCAGACGGGCAGAAATATCTGGAATGCCACGCTTGGAAAAATCCAGGTAACGGGTACAGATGAAACCGCCAAAACGATCTTTTATACCTCCCTTTACCGCACCTACGAAAGGATGATCAGCTTATCTGAAGATGGAAAATATTTTAGCGCCTTCGATGGAAAAGTGCACAACGATAATGGTGTGCCATTTTTTACTGACGACTGGATTTGGGATACCTACCGCGCAACACATCCGCTTCGCGTAATTATTGAGCCGAAAATGGAAGGCAACATGATTAATTCTTATCTGCGAATGGCCCAACAGATGAACGACCACTGGATGCCAACTTTTCCGGAAGTAACCGGCGATAGCCGGAGAATGAACAGCAACCATGGCGTGGCTACTATAATTGATGCTTATAACAAGGGTTTGAGAAGTTTTAATCTTGAAGAAGCCTACCAGTATTGTAAAGCAGCAATTACTGAAAAGACCCTTGCCCCATGGTCATCAAAAAAAGCAGGTGTTTTAGATCAGTTTTTTAAAGATAAGGGCTATTTTCCCGCTTTACCTGAGGGCGAGAAAGAAACCGCAGCAGAAGTTCATGGATTTGAAAAACGCCAACCTATTGCGGTAACCCTGGGTACCGTTTATGATGAATGGTGCCTGGGCAATATCGCACAGCAGTTAGGTAAAACCGAAGAGGCAAAACATTTTTTAGATAAAAGCACCAGCTACCACACCGTTTTTAATCCTGAAACCAGGTTTTTTCACCCTAAGGATGCAGAAGGTAAATTTATTAAACCACTTGATTACCGTTTTTCCGGCGGACTTGGTGCCAGAGAAACTTATGATGAAAATAATGGCTGGCTCTACCGTTGGGATGTGTTGCACAATATCGGCGATCTGGTGAATATGATGGGTGGTAAACAGACTTTTGTTGATGAACTGGAAAAAATGTATAACACCCCGCTTGGAAAAAGCAGGTTTGATTTTTATTCGCAGTTACCTGACCATACCGGCAATGTTGGTCAATTTTCTATGGGTAATGAACCCGCTATGCATATTCCTTACCTGTATAATTATGCCGGACAGCCCTGGAGAACACAAAAACGGGTGAGAAGTTTATTAACCCAGTGGTTTCGCAATGATTTAATGGGGATTCCTGGTGATGAAGATGGTGGTGGCCTTACATCTTTTGTCGTATTTTCGCAGATGGGCTTTTACCCGATAACTCCAGGCTTGCCTATGTACGTGATTGGCAGCCCAACTTTTGCCAATGTTAAACTGGACCTTGGAAACAAAAAAACATTTGAGCTGAACTGTATCAACTATTCTCCAGAAAATAAATACATTCAATCTGCTAAACTGAATGGTATGGTATGGAATAAATCGTGGTTTACCCATGATGATTTAATGAAAGGGGGCAAATTAGAGCTGGTAATGGGCAAACACCCAAATAAGCTTTGGGCAGCGGATGAAAGTTCACTTCCACCTTCATTTAAAATGCCTGCGAAATAAAAAGACCGGGCGGCTTCAGGCAGATAATATCATTTTAAGTACACCTCTAAAGCTAACCCAATGTCCGTTGCCATTAGGTTAGCTCATTTAGGTTATACCGCTAAAAAACGCTGAACCAGCGTTTCCCACTCCTGATCCAGTGATAGTACAGGCAATTTCTCTCCAGCTTTAGCATACCAGTAATTCGCATTCCAGGTATCCCCTTCTTTGCGATGCAGGTATGCATGGATACGCGCAGAGGCCAAATCGCCTAACTGATCAACCTGATCATGGGCCTTATGCCAATCTCCCTTTGCATCGTACCAAAGTGCCCGCAGCTGAACTGACAGGTGGGCATCCGGACTGTCTTTTTCCAATAACTTTTTAAATTCAGTTATATTCATTAGCTTCTGATTCTATTTTAATATTGTACAAAATAAACGTAAAACTTTACAATAACTGACTGTTTTTTCCAATTAGTATCTAACGGACTTCAACACCTGGCCATACTGACATAAAACTAGACAGCAAACACTTATAAACAAGTTCGACTTTGTGATACTTGGTTCGTTTCCCTTTTTTACAAACTACCTGATAAGTTTTAAAAAACCATCCGCTGGTTAAACCTGTTGTAAAAATGGGCACTTTATGAATAGCCCCCTTAAACAAAAGCAATTATGGATTCAGGAACTATTGTATACAGTAATTTAGAGGAACTTTCAAAAAGTAATTATCAATTAAGCGATGGCGAGGCCGACATAAAAGGATGGCCGGTAAGAAATGAAGCCGGTGATTCAGTTGGAAAGGTCCGCGATCTCCTGTTTGACCCCGCACAAAATGCAATTCGTTATATCATTGTGGAACTTGTTGACATGGGTGAAGATTTGGAGGAAAAGGCGATATTGATCCCTATTGGCCTTGCAAATTTAGGTGAAGATAAAAAAGAGGTTATTTTACCTGATATCCACCATGATCAGTTTAGGGCAATGCCAAGATATATCATAGGTGAGGTTACCCCTCAAATGGAGAATGAGATCCGCAGTGTGATAGGCAGTCCCGCGGCACTGCGACTGGAAGATGAAATTGTGGAGATAGACCGGGCAAACTTTTATCGTCACCACCATTTTGACCGTAATAGTTTTCCCGATCAAAATACCCGTAATCAGGATGCTGACCCATTAATTTAATGAACAATAGATTGGAATTACGGTAAAAGCATTTTCAATAGACTTAATAGCAGAACAAACGGAGCTTTCGATCAGGAAGCTCCGTTTTTTTAGCTGGAGCTGGCCCGCTTAATCAAATACAAAACCCGAAATCTCCTGTATAGACTAAAAGTGATTACAAGCTTTTTAAGTTTAATAGTTTGGACATTTGTAATAAATATGTTGGTTCATTTCCGTTGTCTCGTTCATGAGGTAATTCAATTCAGGCAAACAGCTAAATCCGGAATGTGTTTTTTATCTTTAAGGCATGAATCAATTTTTCCTTTCCGAAATTAACATTTATCCTATAAAATCGCTGGGAGGCCTAAGTTTACAGGAAGCCAAACTTGAAGAAAAAGGCTTACAATACGACAGAAGATGGATGCTTGTTGATGAGAAAGGGATGTTTATTACCCAAAGGAAACATGCAGAACTGGCCCTTTTACAAGTGAACATCTGTAATGGTAAATTAATCGTTTCCCATAAGACATTGCCTGGGTTAAGTACATCCTTTTCCATGGATGAAGATACCGGAGAGCAGATTTCAGTTGAGATTTGGAACGATATGGTTACTGCGATTGAAGTAAATAAAATGGTAAGTAATTGGTTTTCTGATTTCCTAAAGTTTAAGGTTAGATTGGTAAAGATGCCATTAACCGAAAAGAGACTGGTTGATCGGGATTATGCCCAAAATAATGAAGTGGTGAGTTTTGCTGATGGTTACCCTTGCCTGCTCATCGGCCAATCTTCGCTTAATGAATTGAATGGAAAACTACCAGATCCCATTCTGATGGACCGTTTTCGGCCAAATTTTGTTCTCACCGGAGGTGAGGCTCATGTTGAGGATAGTTTTAAGGACTTTTATATTGGTGAGGTTTTATTTTCGGCTGTAAAACCATGCTCAAGGTGCGTACTCATTACAATAGACCAGCAAACGGGTTTTAAGGGCCAGGAACCTTTAAAAACACTGGCCAGCTACCGCAAGATAGGGAACAAAATCATGTTCGGACAAAATTTACTGCATCAGCAAACGGGGACCATCTGTGTGGGTGATGAAATTAAGGTGGTGAGCTGGAATAAGTAAAACGGAAGATGTAAAGTGGATGATGGAAGATGGAGTTGATGCCATGACAAAAATTCCTGACTAACTTAACCGTAAAAATTTAAGGCTTTTACTATGCCATATTTTTCGATCGACTTAATCACATCAATTTGCTAAGCTTCGGATACAAACCAAACGACCTTATCATCGAAAGCAAACTTTTTAGTAAATTTTACGTTTAGAAACTATTTCCCAAAGTATTGGAGATTAAATGATTCACATGGAATGAAAGAAGCAAGAATTTTAGCTGCCAGTGGAAAAGATTATGGAAAACTGATTGCGGTTTGGGAAAGCTCGGTAAGGGCCACACACCATTTTCTTTCTGAGAAAGACATTATCACCTATCGTTCGTTGATTTTAAATGAATATTTTGATCAGGTACAGTTATATGCTATCGAGTTTGAGGAAAAGGTGATGGGTTTTATAGGCATTAATGGTGAATCGATCCAAATGCTTTTTATCCACCCTGATGTAAGAGGAAAAGGATTTGGCAAAAGACTGATTGATTTTGCTAGAAAAGAACATCATGTTTATATGGTAGATGTAAATGAGCAGAATGAACAAGCAGTAGGTTTTTATAAAAAACTTGGTTTCACAACCTTCGAGCGGAGTGAGGTGGACGGAGCTGGAAAACCTTTCCCTATACTTTCTATGGCTTTAAAGGCGTAAAAAGCAACATATCCATAATCAGGGGAAACCTGGTAATTAGCCGATGAGGCAGCATAACTCAAAAATCGTCATTGCCAGAAGGCTTTTTTAGCTGACGAAGCAATCTTACGGCTATAATCACTAGTATGAGAGATTGCTTTGTCGTTCCTCCGCGCAATGACGACCGAACAAGTGGACGCTGCCAATATAACGAAGGGCAGGTCAGTCGAGATGATGATTTTTTAAGGTTTATTTCTGCACTGGTACATTAACCTGGTATAATTTGTCGTGCAACGCCTTTATCTGTGCTTCTGAGAATTTAATATCTTTTCTATCATAGGTCATCAACCCGTTGGTTTCTACTTCAACATCTGTCGTTTGGGTATACACGCCCGCAGAAAGCCCTAGCGGGATTAATTCTTGCAAACGTTTCATAAACTGGGCGTATTTGTTAAACAAATCTGTTTTATTTTTAAAACTCTGATAACCCCAGTTATTCTTTTGTTGCCATACGTGGCCATCAACAGGCAGGCCTAGTCCACCAAACTCACCCAATACCAAGGCATAATCTTTTCCAAAATACTCAGGACTCGGCATAGCCGGATGCGGATAATTGTGCAGATCGATGATATCGCCTACCGGATGAAAGTTACCGCCACTGGCCGTATTTACCAACCTTGAAGGATCCTTTTCTTTGGTCCATCTGGCAATTTCTACGGTTTTAAACTGGCCCCATGCTTCATTAAAAGGTGTCCATACCACAATTGACGGCACATTGTAAAGGGCTTCAATAATGGCATTCCATTCTTTTCTGTAATAAGCTTTTGATTCGGCAGTTCTGTTTTGATCCGAGCCATGATCTAAAACACCCGGACGGTTTTCCCAACCGTTACCCAAATCGCCGCTTGGCATATCCTGCCAAACCAACATACCCGCTTTGTCGCAATAGTAATACCAACGGGCCGGTTCTACCTTAATGTGCTTTCTGATCATATTAAAACCCATTTCTTTGGTTTTATCTATATCAAATTTCAAGGCAGCATCGGTTGGCGCGGTATACAATCCATCAGGCCACCAGCCCTGATCAAGCGGACCATACTGAAAAACAAATTCATTGTTTAACAACATGCGCTGAATACCGTTCTGATCTTTGCCCATTGAACTTTTACGCATGGCAAAATAACTTTTCACCTCATCTACCTTTTTATTTTTGGCCATCAGCTCTACCTTTAAATCGTATAAGAAGGGACTTTTTGGACTCCATAACTTTGGATTGGCTATTTTTAAAATGATTGCGCCCGTACCGTCGGCAACCTCCTCAGCTACTTTGGTTGCACCATCCCAGGCCGAAACCTTAATCTGATCTGCCCCTGAACCATTTATAGCTGGAGTAACTGAAACCGTTTGCTGGTCGATATCGGGTGTGATTTTAAGGTGACCGATATGTGATTTATTAACTGCTTCGATCCACACCGTTTGCCAGATACCCGTTACCGGTGTATACCAGATTCCCTCCGGTTTTTTCACCTGTTTTCCCCTTGGCTGAGGACCGTCGTCAGTTGGATCCCAAACTTCTACAGTTAAGGTCTGTTTACCGCTTTTATTCAAAAATGGTGTAATATTAAAGCTGAAAGGATCAAAACCACCTTCATGTTTACCTACTTCTTTGCCATTGATGCTTACAGTGCTTCTCCAGTCAACCGCTCCAAAATGAATTAGAATTTCTTTTCCTTTCATATTCGCCGGAAGCGTGAATACCGTTTTATACCATAAGAGGCTATCTTTACCAACCGTTTTGCCCACACCGGAAAGTGCAGATTCTACCGCAAACGGAACTAAAATTTTCCCCTGGTTAATGGTCGGGCGCTGCGATTTTTCGGAAATGGCATAATCCCACAGGCCATTTAGGTTTTTCCAGTTACCCATACGCTCCAGCTGAGGGCGTGGATATTCTGGCAATACATTTTTTGGGTTAACTTCCTGTGCCCATGGCGATGAGATTTTTCCTTTTACCATCAACCATGACTTGTCTTGCTGTTGCGCAGAAAGGGATAGCGACAGCCCCAGCAGCGATAAAATAAGCGATACTTTTTTATTCATTTGTTTAAATTTGAGTGTTTAAATCTAGTTTGGCAATACTTGTGAAAGATCCCCGGAGTTACCGTCATTTCGAGCGAAGTGCAACGCAGTCGAGAAATCTTTTTAGATAAATCTCTCCTGACTGCGCTTCAGTAGAGGACGACTATTCAATTGAAGTCGACAAATGATAACCTGTAGAAAAATAGATATCTTTATTTTAACTAAGGTCTTCGACTCCGCTCAGACTGACACGCATTTATTTGTTATTCAGTTTTTTGATCAGGTTAACTTCGTCCTGGCGGTATGGCGTACCATCTGGCTGAAAAATTTCGTGAAACCACTCAATTGGTTCAGATCCATCAGCAAGCGGTGTATCCCAGGCATATTTGGTATTGGTTTTACCCGCAGCAAAACCCCAGTTTATTGCACCAACATTTTCTTCTTTTAACATCGGCAAAATGTTAGCGAAACGGCTGTTTCGCGTCCTTGCCATATATTCGGTACAAATTAATGGCCTACCGCTGGCTTTTAACAGATCAATGGTTCTTTGGTGCCATTCCGGTGCCTCGTAGTTATGGTAAGTTACAATATCTGAATTGGCCAGCTGTATCTCGTTAAGCTTTTCAAAACCCCAGCTCCACAGTCCGATTGAAATGGGCTGATCAGGATTGACAGCTCTTGCCCAGCCGATGGTTTTAGTTAGCAAAGGGATGGAAGCCTCCAGCTTTCCACTATTACCAGGTTCATTATATAAATCCCAGAGCAAAATCCTTTTATCGTGGGCAAAATGGCTTAGCACATCCTTAACATATTTTTCAAGTTCAGGAAAATTGGCCTCTTCTTTAAAAGCCGGATCGCCGGGATCCTGTAACCAACCTGAATTATGGATGCCTGTTTTTGGTGCAGGCTGTTTGCCAATAGCCGAAGTTTTATTCCAGCAATCATCAAAAAAAACAAACATCGGTTTAATACCATGTTTTTGAGTGATGGTTAAAAACTGATCCATTCTCTTTTTAAAACCCGCTGGATCCTGGCTCCAGGCTTTGCTGAACAAGAAAACACGTAAGGTATTAAAGCCGATGCCTTCAGCCCATCCCAGTTCCTTATCAATCAGTTCGGGCGAAAAGGTATCAGCCTGCCACATTTCTAACTGGTTAATGGCATTGGAAGGAATATAGTTTGCACCTGTTAACCACTGATGTTCTTTGTACCAGGCATTGGCCTTTTCTACAGGCCAGACTTTTGCAGCTTCGGTGCTTTTTTTTGTTTTTTGCGCAAAGCCAATGCTGACGGTCAGGCTTAATGCGGCAAATAGCGCATAGTTTTTTAAATTCATATCGGTATTATCTGATTAGTTTTTGTTTTAGTTTGATGGCGATGCTAAGCCTGCTCCTGCTTTTACCGGCGTACCAAAATTTGGTGTTCCGTCGCTATTCCAGGAGAACTTTTGGGCCCGGGGTGAACGGAAACCTCCGCAACCCTGGCCCGGTTTATCATTGGCGTGATATAGGATCCAGTCTTCTTTGCCATCAGGCGATTTTAAAAATGAATTATGCCCTGGTGCATAAACGCCATCTTTTGGCGACTGCTGAAAAACAGGTTCAGTAAATTTTGTCCACGAAGCAGGATCAAGCAGGTTACTTTTTGCAGAAGCAGATAACATCCCTAGTGCATAAAAATCGGTCCAGCAACCACTGGCCGAATAAATGATGAAGATTTTGCCTCCATGTACCAAAAACTGCGGACCTTCGTTAACATCAACATGTTCTCCTCCGCCTAAATCACCGTTTTTTTCCCAGTCAAATTTTGGGGTAGAAATTTTTATGCGTTGCCCGTCTACCGTCCAGGGGTTTTTAAGCCTGGCAATGAAAATCTCCTGTTTACCATTTTTATCTTCCTCCCATCCCGACCAAATCATATACAACTGGCCTTTAAAATCAATCACATCGCCGTCAATGGCCCATTTATCGGTGGGGTCGCTAATTTTTCCTTTGAATATCCATTCTCCTTTCATCGGATCGGCCGAAGCATTCTCTAACACGTACATGCGGTGGTTTTCGTTTCTTCCATCATCCGCAGCAAAATAGGCATACCATTTTCCTCTTAAAAACATCACTTCAGGCGCCCAGATTTCTTTACTGTACATGGTTTCGGCCGGTGCTTTCCAAATGGTTTTACGCTCTGCGTCCTTTAAACCGGCTAAGGTTTTGGTTTTCCAAAGATCTATCCTGTTACCAGTGGTATGGGTGTAATAGTAATAACCATCTTTATAATAACTATAAGGATCAGCGCCGGATGGCAGCAATGGATTGGTAAATGTTTGTGCATTTAATCCGCCAATCACTAAAAGGCATAATGCAAACCATAATTTTATTTTTAATTTATTCATTTTTAAAACTTAAAGCCTGTCTTTTTCAGGCTGCTGCATTTTCGTAATCTTTTAAAATTATTTTTTTTCTAATATTTATACTAAATCAATTTATCCCTTCTATTAAAAAGCGAAAACTTTTGTGATCGATCTGCAGATGGTAGCTACCATTTTTATCGCTTACAAAAACAGCTTTGATAATAGCTGTAGCCCTTGGCGATACTTTTTGATTGTTATGGTGCGTATGGAATACATACTGTAAGGCTCCATTTTTATCGGTAAAGAAATCGCCATGCCCGGTACCATTTATTTTCAGTAATTTTTTACTGATGACCGGATTGCCTGCATATTTTACCCATGGTCCTTTCGGTGAGCTTGAAGTGGCATAACCCACCGCATAATCAGGATTCCGGAAATCGTTTGCCGAATAAAAGAGATAGTAAACGTTGTTCTTTTTAAGAACTGTTGGTCCTTCGGTTACCGGCCAATCTGTTTTAGCCGTATTTTCCCAGGGTTCAGTTCCTGTCAAACAGGGCTGTGCTGTTTCCGGGATGATATCCGAAAAGTCAGCCTTCAGTTCGGTTACGAAAATCCGGTTGCCACGATCA
Organism: Pedobacter suwonensis; assembly: GCF_007833675.1. Classification (NCBI taxonomy): domain Bacteria; kingdom Pseudomonadati; phylum Bacteroidota; class Sphingobacteriia; order Sphingobacteriales; family Sphingobacteriaceae; genus Pedobacter; species Pedobacter suwonensis. The sequence continues at coordinate 1,774,666 of NZ_CP031708.1, forward strand.
AGTTTAACGTGATAGAGGTAATTTTTCCCATCTGTATCGGTAAATACAAATGGGTCGATCTGCTTCCCTGTGCCTGAGATGGCTTTTAATGTTTCCTGTTTGAACGGGCCTAATGGGCTTTTGCTCAAAGCAACCGCAATCTGCTCATCAGCAGTATAAGCCATGTAATAAGTATTTTTCCTTTTAAAAACCTGCGGGGCCCAAAAACCTTTGTTGCCAAAGACATCGCCCTTTTTTAAAGCAAAACCATCATTTCCTGCCTTTCTTTTCCAGGTTTTGAGATCTTTTGAAACATAAACCAAAAATCCCCGGTCACTGCTGGTACCGTACAAGTAATAGTTGCCTTTATCTACGAAAATGGTTGGATCAGCAAGGTATAGGGTATCATTTAGCGGTTTTGCAACTATTTTTTCGCTAATGAAACATAGTGAAAAACAGAAAAAAAAGGCGTAAATGTATTTCATTGGCAATGTTTAAATAAAGATAAGGTATTGGTATATAATCTGTTAATAATTACAAGCATCACCTTTAGGAATAATGTGAATAGTCCAGAAAGTATCGTCATTTCGACCGCAGTGGAGAAATCTTTTAAATTTGATTTATAATCTGGTAAAAAGATCTCTCCATTCCGCTGCGCTACAGTCGAGATGACGATTTATCTTTGGACTGATAAATATTTCCTTTTGAAAGTTTAAAAACTTATTTTGCTTACCGGGGTAAAAATTAAATCATCAACACCAGCAATCTTAACGCCTATTCTGGCAAAGACATAATTTTGAGTCGGCGTAATGCCTGGAATCGTTACACTCATGTTCAGGTTATTAAGATCGGCAATGGCTGCACCACTAATCTGCTGGGCAGCAATGTTATTGCTACCATCTACAAACTGTGTTTTGTTAATATAAAGCGATACATTTTCAATGTCCTTAGCATCGGCATTGGTAATAATTTTTTCGAGCTTGCAAAAAGCATTTACTTTGCCTGCCGCAGCGGTGAGGGTCGCCCCGCGGATCATGTAGTAAGGCATTACCTCAATATCCATGGTTTTATTGCCGTTAATATTTACTGCAATGGTATCCTGTTTACCAGCAGCATTCTTTTTCCATAAAAAAGGCCCCTGATTAGGTGAAAAAACAAGTTTATAATCTCCGTTGAATAACTTGGCAGAATAGGTCCCGTCCTGGCTTACATTCACGTTCAGGGCAGCGTAGTTACCAAAGCCCGACTGCCAGAGTTCGAAATTCACCTGACCATACTGAACACTAATCGGTTCACCTTTATACACGATCCGTCCGGTAAAATCGGCTTCAGGTGCATCATAATTATCTTTTTTACATGAAGCAAAAAGTACGGCAATAAGTGCTCCCATCATGAAATAAAATCTAATTTTCATATCTATATCTGCTTATTGGTTAGGGTTTCTTATAATTTTCGGGTTTCCGTTAAGCACATCCTGCCCGATAGAAGAGTAATAATTACCGATACGGAACCGGTGTGCAGCCGTTACGCGGCTTGGTTTGATTACTTTAAAAATATATTTTAAATGGTTGGCATTGCCAGGATTATAATACTTGTAGGGCCACAAGCCAAATACCTGCGTACTGGTGCGTGTCGCGCTACCTATATTTGTAGCATTAATAAAATCGGCTGCCGACATGTTACTGCCATTCCAAACTTTATCAGCCAGTCTCCAGCGCTTCATGTCCCAAAGTTCATGTCCTTCAAAAGCAAGCTCTACTTTACGCTCGTGTACAATACGGTCGAAAGTGATTTGTGCCGGTGTTAAAGCTGTAGTTAAACCAGCACGGTCTCTTACCTGTTTCATGTAGTTTGCAGCTGTAGTCGGATCGCCTAGTTCAAAAGCGGCTTCGGCTGCATTTAACAACACCTCCGCATAACGGTAGCGGATCCACCAAACATCACTACGGGTACCAATCTGTCCTGACCCTGTTGCCGGATCCAGATACTTGCGGACATAAAAACCAGATTGTGCACTGAATTCCAATCCATCAACAGGGCCATCTCTTCCTACTACCTGTACAGATGCCGGATTATCTGGCAATACCTCACTTTTGCTCTGCCCGAAATTATCTCCGGTAATGATTGTTCCATTAGCCAATTGATAACCCGCCCAGATATCAACCGTTTTGCCTTTAAATTGTGTTCCCGGAAGAATCACCGTTCCAGCCAAACGTGCATCACGGCCTGCAAAAATATCGGTAATACTGCTATAGTATACCGGATTACCATTTCCATCAACCGAAGCCATGGATGCATAGGTATTATCTAGTTTTTCGAATGACTGTACCAGATTTAAGGATGGGTTTAAACGCCCGCCCTGCGCTTCTTCGGCTGAAGAACGTGGTTGATTATCAATGGTAAAACCATGAACCTTATTGGTTTTTAATTTAAAATCTTTTGCAAAAATTACCTCGGGATTGCTGCCTTTATCCGTAAATAGGGCGGCAAAATTTTCAGACAAATTAGGATTCTTTTTGTACAATGAATATTTACCACCATCTATAATCTCTTTGGCCGCAGCTAAAGCTTTGGTATAATAACGGCTGGCCAGGCTTGATGATATGCCCACCTCTCCGCCAGGTAACATTAACTGCGAGTTGCTGTATTTGGCAATTGAACCTGCATATAATGCTGCTCTAGACTCCATGGCTAATGCAGCGGCTTTTGTAGCCCTGCTCTGCACGGTCGCATCATCAGGCAGTATATTTTTAACGGCTTCCAATTCGGCAATTACAAAATCATAAATTTCGGTTTCTTTTGCCCTTGGAAACTGAAGATAGCTTGGGTCGCCACTATAATCATAATCCAGAACAGTTGTGATTAACGGCACACCTCCCATTCTTTTTACCATTTCGAAATATACTCCAGCCCTGATAAAACGTGCTTCGGCCAGGAAACGGTCACGGTCTTCTGCTTTTAGTGCGGTAGATTCCTGTCCACGTTTAATAAACATATTTAAGTCGCGGATATAACCATAAGTGCCCATATCCCAATATCTCCAGGCATCATAACCGTACTCTAAATTCTGATGGCGAAAATAATCGCCACTAGCCGAAGCAAAACCCTCGTCAAAATCGGTGAAAGTCCACCAGGCTTCAATGGTCTGGTAATCCGGATACCGATCGTAAAGATCGCCAACAACAGTTAGCACCAGGTTTGGATCTTTCCATACCGCATCAATAGGTAGCGTACTGGTAGGTTGTTTATCTAAGAATGCTGAATCTTTTTTACACGACTGCGCAAAACTTAAAAAGGCAATGGCAGCAAATGCATATATAATTTTTTTCATCTGATTAGTCTTTTTCATGTTACAGCGTTAATTTAAGTCCGATGTTAAAAAACTTGTTCTGAGGATACTGTAAACCGTTATCATCTGCGATTTCGGGGTCAACACCATAATCGCTCAGGTTATCGATAGAAAACAGGTTATAACCATTTACATAAACCCTGGCATTTTGAATCTTGATTTTTTCGGCCCATCTTTTTGGTATGGTATAGCCTATCTCAAGCGTACGGGCACGTAAATACCTTACATTATGCAGCCAGAAAGTGGAATTTTTGTTGTAGTTGCTGTGTCCGCCGTCATTAAAGCGCAATGCAGGGTATTTCCCGGGGATCCATGCGCTGTTCAGGTCATATGGATTGGCACGATGCCAGCTGTCATCAGCAAAGTTCTGCAATAAAGCACCCGTATTCTGAAATGCCCAGCGCTGTTCCCAGTTCTGGTTCCAGGAGTACATGGCTCCGCCTGAAAAATCTGCTGTAAAATCAAAATTTTTGTAAGAACCGCCAATGGTGAAACCAAAACCGATATTTGGCTGGCCTGTTGTGGTATATCCAATCGGTCTTTGATCCAGGTCATTAATCACACCGTCGCCGTTTTGATCTTTATAAATTAAATCACCTGGCAATAAAGAGCGGTTTCCCTGTCCATCGATGTTTACTTTATAATTATTGATTTCGTCAATATTCTGGAACTGTCCCGTTACTTCATATCCCCAAAAAATATCGGTATAACGCTGGTTATAGCTATTTCTGTAATTGTCCCATGAGTTGCCATAACGTGGCTTGTACTGATCTAAAAATTTCCTGCGACTGATGGAGATATTTCCACCAACGTTGTAGTTGAATTCGCCGATCTTATCTCTATAATTTAAAGCAAATTCGGCTCCGAACTGCGCATCGCTTTCCAGGTTTTCTGCGGCCAATGGGTAGCCCAGTTCGATTGGTACCAGCACATCATTTTTAACCTGTTTTAAACCGGTACGTTTCCTGTAGAAATAATCGGCAGTTCCGCTAAGTTTACTGTTGAATAATGAAAAATCCAGACCTATATCGGTAATTTTGCTCTTAAACCAGGTAAGGTTATTGATCACTGGGCCTTTATCCCTTGAAGTGGTGATATTCTTTCCATCTAAAATTACAGTACCCTGGTTATAGCGGTATCCAGGGATGTAGGCAAAAGGATCGATACCCAGATCATCATCTCCCAGTACGCCATACGAAGCCCGAAGTTTCAGATCATTTAAAATGGTACTTTCACCTAAAAGCGACTTCATAAATTTCTCCTGGGTAATTCTCCAGCCAATGGATGCGGAAGGGAAATAACCTACACGCCTGTCGGGTGCAAACTTCCACGAGGCATCTCTACGGCCAGAAAGTTCCAGGTAATATTTATTGTCATAGTTATAGTTTAACCTGGCTACATATCCGATACGGGCTTCTTCCTCCTGAATATCGGCGAAGTCCTGCCCGTCCATATCTGCAAACTGCAAAACAGGCAAAATATTGGTTTGTGGTACTGCATGCTGGAAAGTATAAGTCCTGAAACGATCTAAACGCTCTGCTACTAAAACAGCACCAACAGTATGTTTGCCAAAAGTGCGGTTATAGTTGGCCTGCAACTGATAAGTATTGGTGTATATCTTTTCGTTCCTGCGTTCCCTGTAAGGATTAGAGCTTCCTACTTTTTCTTCATAAATACCGGTTTCAGGATGGTAAGTATATACATTGTAGGTATACTCATGACCATTGATTACGTTATCCGCGATATAATAAGAATACAAACCTTTAATTTCCAATCCTTTGATGGGCGTATCATAACTGGCTGATAAATTGGTTTGTAAAACCCTCCAGTCTGATTTCCAGTATCCGCTTAAGGCTTTACTTTGCACGGCGAACTGTTCGGTATTATGCCCAATATCGTTCGGATAATCAGGATTGCCATTGGCATAAGCCTGCTCTGTTGGCCTGTTTCTCAATAAAGCAAAACGGGCGGCCCAATAATCATCTCCACCCGGTACACCCGGCTGGTCGCGGCTTTCTATACGGCCATTAATAAGCATCCCCACTTTAAAACGGTCGGTTATTTTAGCTTCAATATTGCTTTGGATATTGGTTCGGTTAAAATCGAACTCCCTGGCCTTTCCATATACCCCCTTTTGATCTAAGTGTGTGCCCGAAAAATAATAATTTACTTTGTCGCTGCCACCGGAAGCACTTAAATTAATGGATGATTGTGGGGCATTGGGCGCAATGATGATATCTTTCCAGTTCTGGCTCTGGTAACCATATTCTGTTCCGGCTTTCCATTTATCCAGTTCGGCCTGGGTAATATCAGTTTTGCCATTCTGATTCAATTCTGCGGTAGCCTTTCCTAACATCCATTGGTAAGCATCGGTTGTTTCAGGGAAACGTACCCAGTTCTGCCATCCGGTATATGCATCAACACTAAAGGTATTACGTGTACTGTTTTTACCCCTCTTGGTCGTTACTAAAATTACCCCGTTAGCAGCCCGGCTACCATAAATAGCGGCCGAAGCATCTTTTAGCACACTAATGGTTTCAATATCGTTGGGAGAAATGTTATTAAACTGACCCGCATCCTGCTGAATCCCATCTATAACATATAAGGGGTTGCCCATGTTACGGATCTGGATGTTGGCACTTGACCCCGGTCTGCCATCAGGCATCCTGAACGATACACCAGGCAGTTTACCGGCAAGGCCCGTACTCACGGTAGAGCCACCATGTACTTTTTCCAGGTCTTTACTGCTGATGGAAGAAATGGCCCCCGTTATGGCTTCCTTTTTCTGTGTGTTATAGCCCACTACCACCACTTCTGAAAGATCGTTATCGGAGGGTTTAAGTTTAACATTAACCTGCGAACGCCCTGCAAGGGCGATTTCCTGATTGACATAACCTACATAAATAAAAATCAGGGTCGCATTTTTGTCTGCCACCTGAATTTTAAATTTTCCGTCAGCATCTGTTGTTGCCCCCGTACTGGTACCCTTAATTTTAATACTGGCACCTACAACTGTTTCACCCTTTTCGTCGGTAACGGTACCGGTCACGGTACTTTGTTCCTGCGCAATAAGCTGAAATGAAAATAAGAGTAAGGTAATCGAGGTTAAAATAGCGGAGCGGATTTTGCTTTTCAAAAATAGCTTTTGAAGCAAGTACCAATCCGGGCTTAAAAAGCCGTCACGGGAGAATAAACTTCTTTTCATATTTGGTTAGAGATTTGGTTATTACTGGAAGTAAATGGTTTTAGTTCCAATTAATTCTTTTCAAAGATTCGGTTTTTAGCTTTGCGCAGGGATACGCATTTGTATCAATCTTTCTTCATTTTGTCTCGATTTGTATTGGAGGGATTACAGAAATATAATTAACCACAGATAAGAAGGATGCACACAGATAATTTACTTAGGGCAACGTTTTGCAATAACTTAGCTACAGATAAAAAAGATGCACACAGGTTTTACGTTTTATCAAGTTTAGTTAGAGGTTTATAAAGCCGTGGGTTTTGCGTTAGGGATTGTAAGGGTTCAGTACCGATCCTTCATCAGTCCGCAGTTATCAGTTCACAGTTAGCGGTTTACAGTTTGCAGGTTTCATATCCATAGAAAAATGAGTTTCTATCTTTAAAGCTTTCATAAATAAAATCTGTCTCAATTTTTCTACATATCGGCTCAAATTCAAATAAGCCTGAAAGCAAACCATTTCTTTAATATATTTGAAGCTACTGACCAAGATCTCTTGAAAAAACTCATCATTCTATTGTATCTGTTATTTTCGGCCAGGCTGCTTTTGGCGCAGCCCTACTATTTCAGGCATTACCAGGTAGAAAACGGGCTTTCCAATAATACGGCCTTTTGCAGCATGCAGGATGGAAACGGTTTTATGTGGTTTGGCACAAAAGATGGTCTGAACCGGTTTGATGGTTATGCTTTTAAAACCTACCGCCACGATCCTGACCAGCCTGGAAGTTTGGGCAACGATCTGATTTATGCGCTCCACCACGATCAGCAACAGACCCTTTGGGTAGGTACAAACAATGGTGTATACCAATATAATCCTGCAAAGGAAAGTTTCGCCATGATTAAGGCGACTAAAGGGATGCGGATTATCGATCTGGCTAGCGATCAGCAGGGAAATCTGTGGATCCTTTCTTCATTCAAAATCTATCTATATCAAAAGCATACCAGGAAAATACGGGCATTTGCGCATAATGCACCATTTGATGCCTCGCTGGTTACCGTTCTAAAAGATGGCAGTGTATGGATCAGTACCGGAAAGGGAACGCTGGAAAAGTACATTCCCGAAAAAAATAATTTTCAGCAGTTCAACATCAATGGAAAAAATGCCAAAGCTGAATACGGGTGGGTATCCAGGATTGCAGAAACTGAAAACGGAAATTTATTGGTCGGCACTACCAATCAAGGAGTTAAACTTTTCAACCCTGTTACCCTAACATCAAAAAATATATTGAAGTTGAACGACGACAAAACGCCAATTTTCGTCCGAGACATAAAAAAGACAGGTCCACACGAGTTTTGGATTGCCACAGAATCTGGCATTTACATTTATAATGACGAAAGTGGAGCAATCATCCACCTCAAAAAGCAGTACAATAACGATTATTCTTTAAGCGATAATGCGGTTTATACCATTTGTATCGACCGTGAAGGTGGCGTTTGGGCCGGCACCTACTTTGGAGGAGTAAATTATTACTCAAGCCATACTTCATTGTTTACCAAATACTTTCCGCAAAATGGCGCCAATTCAATCAGCGGAAGTGATGTAAGGGAAATTACAAAAGATGGATCAGGTAATTTATGGATCGGGACGGAAGATGCCGGCCTGAATAAGCTCCATGTAAAAACAGGCATCTTTAAACATTTTTTGCCAGATGGAAAACCAGGAAGCATTGCTTATTCCAATATCCATGGCTTACTGGTTGATGGCGACAAACTCTGGATCGGTACTTTTGAACATGGATTGGATGTTTTAGACCTGAAAACAGAAAAGGTAATTAAACACTACCAGGCCGGTGTAGGAAACGCTTTGCGTACCAATTTTATCGTTACTTTTTGTAAAACACGATCGGGCGAAATATTGGTCGGGACCATTAATGGCATTTACCGATACAACCGTAAAAGAGATGATTTTGACCCTATTGCAGGGCTTCCTTTTATTTTTTATTATTCGATTATAGAAGATAGCCAGGGTAATATTTGGGCGGGCAGTTTTAACGATGGTATATTTCAATTTAATTTATCCAAACCAGGTTATGTAAACTACCGGCATACCCCGAATGATGCAAAAAGTTTAAGCCATAACTCCGTAAATAGTATTTTTGAAGATAGCCAAAAGCATATTTGGGTAACTACAGATGGCGGAGGGCTTTGCAGGTTCGACCGGCAAAAACATCAGTTTAAGCGCTATGGAGTAAAAAATGGTTTTCCCAGCAATTACCTGTTCCGCATTGAGGAAGATGCCTTAAACAAGTTCTGGATTAGCAGTACCAGGGGGCTTATCCATTTCGATCCGGCTACGGGCTTAAGTAAAACCTATTCAAAAGCTAACGGATTACTTTCCGATCAGTTTAATTACAGTTCTGCCTATCAGGATGAAAGTGGTCAAATCTATTTCGGTGGTGTAAAAGGATTGGTCAGTTTTAATCCAGCCAATTTAAAGACTTCAACGTACGCGCCACCCGTATTTTTGACCGGATTTCAGATCAACGGTTCAGAAATGGGTCTCAACGTGAAAGATCCGCTCGACAATAAATCCATCGTTTATGCCGATACTGTCGAACTTAATCATAATCAATCCTCCTTCAGCATCGATTTTGCAGCTTTAAGCTACCTATCGCCCGAAATGACAGAATATGCTTATAAAATGACGGGGCTTTATAAAAACTGGGAATATCTAAAAACCAACAGGAAAGTTTATTTTACCAAACTTGCGCCTGGCAATTACATTTTTGAGGTAAAAGCACTCGTTGAAGGAAGTAACAGTTGGAGTACCAAAAACACTAAACTGCTGATTAAAATATATCCTCCTTTTTACTTCAGTCCCCTTGCCTGTTTAATTTACCTGATGGCCACAGGCGGAATTATTTTCTTCCTGGTACGAAATTACCATCGGAAAATTGCAGTAAAAAACAGCAGGCAGATGGAAGTTTTTGAGCATGAAAAACAGAAGGAAATTTACCAGGCCAAGATCGAATTTTTTACCAACGTTGCTCATGAAATCAGAACGCCGCTTACGTTGATCATCGGGCCGATGGAGAAACTGATTAAACAGGCAAATGCTATACCTGCGATAGAAAAGAATTTGCGGATTATGGCCCGGAATACTGATCGATTGCTCAAGTTAACCAACCAATTATTGAATTTCAGAAAGACGGAAACCAGCGAATTTTCATTAAACTTCGTAAAAGCCGACATTTCTGAAATTCTAAAAGATATATTTCTACAGTTCCAGCCAGCTGCAGAACAGCAAAACATTGTATATAACCTTCATTTACCAGAGCAAAACCTACATGCTTATATCGATATTGAAGCTTTTTATAAAATAATCAGCAATCTGGTCAGCAATGCGCTTAAATATGGAAGAAGTACTGTGGAGATCAACTTATCGTTACCGGAAGGCGGTCAGTTTATGGTGAAGGTTAAAAATGATGGGAACAGGATTCCTATAGAAATTAAGGACAAGATATTTGAACCTTTTTTCAGGGGCAAAGAAACAGCGGTAAAGGCAGGGACAGGAATAGGCCTATCGATATCAAAATCGCTTGCGCAACTGCACAGAGGGGAACTTTATTTGGATTTTAATGAGGATGGATTTAATATCTTTGTATTAGCGCTGCCGATCCATCAACGGATAGAATTTAACCTGAACGGAAAATGGAAGAAATTGTAACTGGGTTTACCATTAAAGATACTGATGAAGACAGGGCTGTGGTGTTATTGGTTGACGATAACGAAGATATCCTTGATTTCATTTCGGATGATCTGGAAGAAAAATATCGTGTATTACAAGCCAGAAACGGTAATGAGGCCTTCGCTATACTACAAAGTGAAATTGTCCAACTCATTGTTAGCGATGTGATGATGCCCGAAATGGACGGTTTTGAATTTTGTGCCAAAGTAAAATCGACCATGGAGTTCAGCCATATCCCTGTAATCTTGCTGACTGCAAAAAATTCGCTGCAATCCAAAATCGAAGGGTTAGAACTGGGTGCCGATGCCTATGTAGAAAAGCCCTTTTCACCAGAATTCCTACAGGTGCAGATTTCCAGTCTGCTTAAAAACAGAAACAAGATCAAAGAATATTTCTCCAATTCTCCCCTCCTCCACCTGAAAAGCATGGCCTATTCTAAGGCAGATGAGCTATTTTTGGAAAAATTACAGGATACCATTAACCAAAACATCAGCAATCAGGATCTTGACGTGGAGCATTTGGCAGAAAAGATGAACATGAGCCGGCCAACGCTTTACCGGAAAATTAAATCCATTTCCAATTTAAGTCCGAATGAACTGATCAATTTAGCGAGGTTGAAAAAAGCTGCCGAGCTTTTAAATGAGGGATTATTGAAAATTTACGAAATCTCGGAGTTGGTGGGGTATAGTTCACAATCACATTTTGGAAGGAATTTTGCAAAACAGTTTGGCCTGTCGCCTACTGACTATGTAAACAGTAAAATAGCAGAGAAGAGAAGAGGATAAATCAACGTGATTTTCGGCTGAAGCGCAACGGAGAAATCGGCCGCGTAATTTTTCCCGCATACATTTTAGTGGTGATCATGACCGCTCTGTCAATACCCCTCTCAAATAGGCAAAAGTCTCCTCAATTTCAAATCATTAGCTACGTATTGTTATTAATATTTATTATGTGTAAATTGTAATAACCAAAATATAGAAGCTATGAAAATGCTTAAGAAAATCGAAAACTGGGGCGATCACCACCACCCAAAATGGCTTGATTTTTTCAGAATCTTATTAGGCCTCGTTTTAATGTGGAAAGGCATTGATTTTTATATCAATATGCAAGCTTTTAGTAATTTAATGAGGGGTGCTTTTCTTGGTACGGCAATCAGCATCAGCCTGCTGGCGCACCTTATTATTGTTTTACATATTATCGGCGGTTTGGCCATCACACTGGGTACGTACACCCGCACATTCTGCCTGATAAACTTACCGATACTGATCGGCGCCGTATTCTTCATCAATATATCTGGTGGAATTTTTAAACCCTATTCTGAATTCTGGATTTCCATTTCGGTACTGGCCGGATTAATCTGTTTCGCCATTGAAGGAAATGGACATTTATCTGTTGAACGACAGAAAATTAATCCTAAAGAAGCAGTTTAGTTAAAGTTAACGGTAACCGATTGTGACGATTAACGGCGTGAAACGGCTGTTTATGGATGCTTTATTATTTTTTTATCCATCCTAACTAAATGATTAGCAAGGCTTAAAATATTAATTAAAATATTTGATCGGAAAAGGTTTGGAGATTAACGCCAAATTCCTACTTTTGCAGCGGAGAGCTGGCAGAGTGGTCGAATGCGGCAGTCTTGAAAACTGTTGACTGTAACAGGTCCGGGGGTTCGAATCCCTCGCTCTCCGCATCATAAAAAAAGCCTGAAATCGAGAGATTTCGGGCTTTTTTCATTTAAACATCCTGTCCTAAATTCGACTACTAAGCATATTCTTTTAAACTTATCAATTACTCCTGTCATTAACCTCAAACCTGCCGGTTTTTATATCCAGTACAATTTTGAACACAATAATTTCTTCATCATGCGCATCTGCCTTGCCAGTACCATGCGATGGCTGTTCAGATGGAGTATTGGTTAGAGGCATCATCCGATGGATAATCCCCTGTAAAACATTTTGTTTTTCTGAAGTATCAGTGATTTCTTCAAATTTACCCCAGCAAACCACACTTTTCCAGTTAAAGGTATCACGAATCTGATCAGCCTGGAAGCATACCTGTGGGTTGCTTCTCATCATCCTGATTTTTTGTCCGGGAGCAGAATGGGCATAAACTTTACCATTGCTATACACATAATTAATGGGTACGATATAAGTCATACCCTGTACATGGCAACCTAAACGACCGATACATTGTTCTTTAAGGAGTTTTTCAATATCCTCTTCTTTTAATGTCCCTAACATTTTCGAAAAATTAATGTTGAATAATTATTGCTACAGGCCTCCTGAAATATCTAAAACAACCCTGCCCTCTATTTCTCCCATTTTCATCTGTTCAAACACATCGTTGATGTCTTCCAGTTCTGCATGATTAATCTGCGCCCTTACCTTGCCATCCACAGCGAATTCGATAGCTTCCTGCATATCTTTTCTCGTACCTACAATAGAACCCCTGATCGTGATCCTGTTTAATACGGTATCAAATATGGGAAGATCGAAACTGCCCGGGGGTAATCCGTTTAGCGACAAAGTACCTTTTCTCCGCAATGCAGAGAGCCCCTGACTAAAAGCGATTGGCGATACTGCAGTAACCAATACGCCGTGCATTCCCCCTGTTTGTTTTTTAAGGAATTCCCCTGGATCCTGTTCAAGTGCATTAACCACTATGTCGGCACCTAATTTTCTGGCCATATCCAATTTATCGTTAGAAACATCAATCGCAGCAACCTGTAAACCCATGGCTTTTGCATATTGAACCCCTAAATGGCCTAATCCGCCAATGCCTGATATAGCAACCCATTCACCTGCTTTCACCTCAGTTTCTTTCAAACCTTTGTAAACGGTAACCCCTGCACAGATAATCGGCGCCATTTCTGCAAAATTTACGTGCGAAGGAAAATGGGCAACGTACCTGGAATCGGCGATTACATATTCTGCGAACCCACCATCAACACTATAACCGCCATTTTGTTGTTCGTAGCATAATGTTTCCCAACCTGTTAGGCAAAATTCGCAACAACCACAGGCACTATATAACCACGGAACGCCAACTACATCTCCTTCTTTAACAGTTTTAACATCATGCCCCATTGCGGCTACCAAACCGATGGCTTCGTGACCAGGTACCAACGGCATTTTCGATTTTACCGGCCAGTCCCCGTTACAGGCGTGCAGGTCGGTATGGCATACACCGCATGAAATTACTTTTACCAGAACCTCGTATTGATTGAGCGGTCTGACTGGCAGTTCTTCTATGGCCAGTGGTCCCCCATACTGGTGGACAACCGCGGCTTTCATTGTTTTAGGATACATATTTTTTTGTTTAGAATAGATTTCACAATTAAGTTTCAGAAAATCAAAAGGCTTTACATCGGAATGCGGTGTTCGGGTGGTAAAACCAGGAGCGGGATCTGAATATGATCAGACATGGTTAATGTATAGCTACCATTGAACAAGCGATAAAAAAATCCTTGTTTCCGATGTACCATCACCAGCATATCGATCTGACCATTTTCCACGATCCAGTCCAGGCCATCTTTAACCCGCTCGCTGTTTACATGCCTGTGATAGATATTTTTGTAGTTGACCCTATCGGCTACCCGATTTAAAAAATCTTCGGTTTTCTGTTTATAACCTGCCGGTTCCGATGCTGGATGACCGGTATGCATGATGAGTATATCAGCATTAAAAGGTTTTGCAAATTCGGCAAGTGAACATAAAACGGGGATATCGGTATGACTGAAATCGGTAGCGAAGGCAATTTTTTTTAGTTTCTTAAACTGATAACCACCAGGTATGAGCAAAAGCGGTATTTCGCGCTCAATCATTTTTCTGGCATTACTACCGACCAGAATTTTGGAGAGCTTACTTGCACTGTTCAAGCCGATTACAACGAGATTCATTTTACATTCAGTAAAATACTTACCGACCTCATCATCCACTTCGCCATAAACCAGTTTCGAATACACTTCTGGTTTAAGGCTGTAATCCTTATAGGCAGCTTCGTACCTCTTTTCGATCTTATGAAGCAATTTCTCCAGGGCTTTTTTAGCATCGTCTTCCATATGGCTGTATTCTTCAGATGGCCAAACCATCGACGTTGCTAAGGGTGGTACGATAGGAAGCTGAAAAACATGGATTAGTTCTAACCTTGCCCCAATATTGTAGGCCAGGTCAGTTGCATAATTTGCTGCATTCTCTGCTGTTGGAGAGAAATCAACGGGTACCAGGATTTTTTTCATATCGTGAGCTGTTTATTAAGCATAAATTTTGAAAGAAATCCATGTTAAAAATGTGAGCAGCATCAGCTATTTAAATGATTTTCAACGAAATGCAGTTAAGACTAGGCTTCCTATTGCTTGGCTTCAATAAAGATGGATTTATAATAGAAGATATAATGGCATGGTTATTCCCCGTAATCAAAAGATCTTTAGGAATTTTATTTTTAGTCCAATATTGAACAATCAATAAGCTTAACAAAAGCACAAGCCAGGCTTTGTACCAACTAAGTATATACCTTGCGCCAGATAGATAGAGACATGTAGACTATAGATAAAAATTTATAGGCTATGAATGTTAAATTCAATGAAACATTTTGCAATATCTTTGCATCATGAAAATCCATATCCTTGGTGCATCCTGTGCAGGCTCTACCACTCTGGGCAACGCTTTATCTGTGCAGCTCAACATCCCTTATTTTGATACCGATAGCTTTTTCTGGGAAAAATCTGCCGTTCCGTACACCGTAAAAAGAGACCCTTTATTACGCAATGAGTTGCTTAAAGCTGAATTAAGTCTATTAGATAGCTATATCGTTGGCGGCTCGCTGATAAGCTGGGGCGAGGAATGGAAACAACAATTCGACCTTGCTGTTTTCCTTTACCTGCCAAAGGAAATCAGGATGGAACGCCTCGTGCAAAGAGAAATAGAACGTTATGGAAATGCCATTTATGACGACCCGCAACGGCAACAGTTATTTCTTGATTTTATAGAATGGGCATCGCAATATGAAAACCGTTCTTTTACAGGTAGAAATATCGGAATCCACGAAAGTTGGCTGGAAAGCCTGAACTGCCCTGTAATTAAAATTGAAGGAGATACCACTGTAGCAGAACGGTTAAGGCGTATTCTTGAAGCTGTTAACCGTAGGTAACTGAAAGCAGAAATGCAAATCTTTAAAATTCGTGTAACCCTAACAAATAGCTATGTATCGCAGGTTACATCATCCCATTCGGCGTCTGAATACCGGATAAGCCAATTTAATGCATAATGCCGCTCATAAACCACACCGGGCTCAACAGTAGCCATAACCCGACCATTCAGCCGTGCATCTACGCAAGCCCAATCCAGCCGGTAATATAAATCATTGGCATCAAGTAGTTCTTTTACCGTTTTGCTCTTATTGGCTCCAAGGATAAAAAGATTAGGATCTTTATCTCCACCTACCGGGTATTCATCAAGAGGAATATCGTTAAGATTACACAGCTCCTGAGGGAAGCCAAGTTCATCTACCTTATCCAAAGCCCACAAGAGTGTCCAGATGCATTCACTTTTCCATGTTTCGGCAATTCGCTTTTCGGGAGTTGGGTTTAACAGAAA
Organism: Pedobacter suwonensis; assembly: GCF_007833675.1. Lineage (NCBI taxonomy): Bacteria > Pseudomonadati > Bacteroidota > Sphingobacteriia > Sphingobacteriales > Sphingobacteriaceae > Pedobacter > Pedobacter suwonensis. The sequence continues at coordinate 1,790,514 of NZ_CP031708.1, forward strand.
ATCTTTTTCATTTGGGGTGGTATCATCCCAAAGTTTATATTCTTTCAAATAATCAATGGCACTTTCTGGGGAAATAACCTCAAAAGCCACAAAATTGGTAACAGCAAGGATGCAAACACGGGTAGCAATCTCTTGGGGTGTTCTGACGGTGATTTCGGCCTCAGATTCAATACAGGGCAAATAATTGTTAACTTTTATTTTCTTCTCTACAAGAAAGGCTTCGCTCGCTGCTTTCCGTTCAAGCTGTTCAGATGACACACCACTTTGATCAACATCATAATATTTGCTTTCAATCTGAACATCTAGTTTTTCAACCTCGGAACAGCCATCTGCGTCCAAAATCAGATTTAAATATTTATCAACAAAATGCTGGCTATCAGACCTGCTGATTAAAGTACCCGGTTGAGTAAAAATTATGGCATCGAAGGATAGTGCTAACCGTTCAATCAATGGTTTAAGTTTTTTGGTATCTCCCTCCTCCTGCCACAATGAATATTCACAGTTAATGGTCTCGATTTTACGGAGCAACAGATTCTTCACCTCTGGTTTCTCGGCCGGTAAAGATGATACATAATTATAGAGTCCATTTAAATTAACCGCTAATGCACTATTATCTTCGTTAGAAAAACGGTAGGAAATTTTTGCTTTTTCGCGATATGAAATGTTGATTTTCTGGTCGGCACGAAACAAACCACCTTTAATAATCAGTTCAGCATATTGGTTTTCGCCATCCTGACTTACGGATAAAATTCCTTTTGGATAAACTTCTTTTAAGATGTTGGTAATTTTATTGAAACCAATATGATGTGAGTAAAAAGTAGCGCTCATGCCGAAAGCTAATTATTCTTACACATTAATGCAAATAGACTCTTCAAAAAATCTCAAAAATTAGTTTAGATGCGCAGAAGGTAATTTAAAAAGATAATTTAGTAGAGAGATCTACTTTAATTGATCTCTCTACGTTGCATCTTCCAGACTAACTTTAGTCGGTAAAAACAGTATTAATTAACAGCCATTTGCTGATGGAATGGGCATTTACTGATATCTCCCCCACTCTTATCGGCTATTGCAGGCGCAGCAACGGCAGGCGTAGAAACCGGTCTTCTGCGGTGCTGATCCTGTGTAAGTGGGAACACCGAGGTAAAGAAGTTAGACCAACCGCCTGTACGTACACGCAACAGATCGAATTGCTCTGGCGAACCTACGGCCTGGCCATAGGTATCCGGGCTGGCTACGGTAATGGTCAATATGTTTGATGAATGACCTTGTGCAAATTGTTGCATAACCGCTACAATCTTGTCGGCAGGATAATTCTCATTGATATTATAATCTGTTGGCGCACCATCGGTCATCATATCAGTGCCTTTACCTTCAAAACCGGCAATCGAGGTTTCGAAACCTGCATATTGGTGGTCAATTGGTAAATCCATCGGACTTGGTGCCGAACTCAAATCTGAAGCTACGGCAGTGCCCAATCTGCGTCCATCGGCACTGGCACCGTTCCATGCACCCATTTCTACATGATTTTCAAAAGTACCCACCCCTGGCTGGATCTGGATCCCGAAAGGATATTCTTCGGTACCGTAACGTGCGGCAAGGTTTTGTAAAGCACTGTACATCTGTGGTAGCGGTTTGGTAAAGGTTTCTACCGAAATCCTGGCGATACCTTCGACAATGGTGTTACCAAAAGTATCAATTTCGTGGTGACCGCGGCCATAACGGGGCAAACTTAAGGCAATATCCCTTAAACGTTTAAAGCGATCAGAACGACTGGCAATGCGCGATTCGCCCGCCAAAGTACTGATAAAAGGTTCGGTCATTTTATAACCCCAATCGCAGCATAAACATTCCAACAGTTCCGGCAATGTGGTTACGGCATTTTTATCATCAAAAACCATGGTTTTAATGGCATATAAAGAGTTGATGGCCGAACTCAGGGAAATATAACACGGACCGTAAATATTATATTTGGTACCACCGCTGTAAAAATCGAGCCCACGACCTAAACAATCATCCATCAATACGTTTAGTATGGGTGAAGGACAAAATTTGGTATTGGCGCCAAAGCCCATTAGCTGACCATTAAACGCTTTTCGGTTTAACAGTTCAAAATGCTGGAAATAGATTTTAACCAGTTCATCAAAATTTTTGATCTGATCAGCAGGTTTCGAATTAAGGGAAACATTTTGACCAAAAAGATATGATTGCCCAGCTGAAGAATAAGTTCTGCCTTGGTTTAAAGCACACTCTAAAGGCTGCAGAGTAGAAAAACCACCTAATGAAAACCAGTTCTCGCCCGGAAATTGGGGTTCATAGCAGCCATCGCAGGCATAATTTTGCGCCGATTGCATGCTTACGTTAGAATACCATTTTTTATTATCCTGCGCAAGGCTTCCACCTACACCATCGCCACTGTGGTACAATCCCTCTATAATTTTTTCATCATTAAGCAATATTGGATGTGCGCCACCCGAAAGGATCGCATGCGCTGCTTTCTTCTAAAATATCTTTAGGAATATCTTTACGGGTACGCAAAGATAAACATGGTGCATTTAATGGCAGCCTGCCAGATGCGCGGATAAAAAGTTTTGTAACATGGTTATAAGCCGGTTTTGATTGCTCAAAATCTTCCGTTCCATCTGCTACAGTTCCACCTACGGTAATCTGCTGAATCCATTGCCCTAACGATGCCCCCTGTGGGTAAGGCCCAGAAGCGCCACCCATGGCCAGGTTACCAAAAGGCTGATGATCTTCCATAAAAATCCTGTTCTGTTGTACTTTTTCATCGAGTTTAATGTAAAAAGCATCAATAATTTCCTGGGCTTCATCTTCTGCAACATCGCCTTTTTTGTAGAAAGGATCCAGTAGCTGATCCATTCGTCCAATGGCGGTAGGTTCACCATTTAAGTGCAGGCAGGAATGCAAAGTGAATATAAACTGAACTGCTTCCACAAAAGTTTCGGGTTTATCGGTAGCGAGTTTTTTCATACGCGCTGCAATGGCCAGCAGATTGGCTTTTTCCCAGGCCTGTCCTTCGGCCATTTTATCGGCAGTTTCCCGCGCCAATTTTTCGTAATTGAGGATGTATTCGGTAATACCTAACAAAGAAAGATAAGAAGAACGGTAAAAATCCTGAAGTTCTTTTGTAGTTGCCTTTTGCTCGTAGGCCAATACCTCATCCATCATCTGCTTTAAACCCTTTTGTATGGCTTTTTCATAATGTGGTATCACGTGGCCAACGCCTGAGGCTTCGCTTAAATTGCTTAAAAAGCCATCCATACGTTCGGTTTCAGAAAGATATTTCATTACATAACGGCCTTCACCCAGCGATAGGTTTGGCATGGCACCAACAATAATTTCCTCCGGAGAAATCCGATAAGTGTCAGATCCGTATACACATTCGCCCTTCGACTCGATAAAGGCCGAATAGGCGTGCAAACTTCCATCAGGAAAGCGGATTTTACGTCCACGGAAACCATATTCAGGAGAGCTGAACAATTGCAGACTCATGCGTACCGCCCAGCCCTTCCTGATCATGATCGATTCTTTCATGATATCAGCGGGTTTATCGCTGCCATGGTAAGCATTGATATAATATTGGAGATCTTCTTTAATCTCTTCCTGTTTACGATTAAAGTACCAGTTATCCTGCCATAATGAGAAAATATTTTCCATTAAGCTCAATATCCGATTGCTGGGTACCTTAAAATACTGGTTATGCCTGTTGATACCGGTGGCCATGGTAAAAAGGTAATTTTGATGATTGTAATACATCAATCCATTTTCAGACGCGTTCTGGTAATGGCGGTCTAAACGCGACCAATCTACGCCCGGAAATCTCGACCAATCACCTTTATCAACATAAGTAAAATTGTTACTGTAATCCGGATGTTTCTCCAGCTCAAGATCTTCAATACTCGGGATGTAGAAAAAACCACCGAGATCGGATTTAAGGTGATTAAACAAACGGTCGTTCATAAATCCCTTATCGCCACCGATCTGGTTGCTCATAATATTCTCAAGAATAGAAGCCTCTTTGGCAAAACCGGCAAAATAAATGCCTTCTTCATCAGAAACAGTAACCGATTTCGGCGCCCTGAAACCTGCAGATGATTGTTTGGCACGGCCAAACGGTAAACCTAACCTCAATATTGGTGTAGTATTGCCATGTTCATCCTGTAATCTTGCCGATTTGATGTGACTTCGCGAATCGCGGTCAGGGATAATGGTATCGTCTGTTTTACGTCCGATCAGGTCTTCAATCTGATCTTCAGTCATCATATTGATCTGGTTCCAGTTAATCAAAAAACGTTGTGCCAATACAAATGAACCACCAAAATGATCCATGTCTTCGCCACCGATTAAGGTATGTTTGGCAATGGTAATTGGATCGGAAGGATTGTTGAGGTTCTCAGAGAAACGACAGCCCAGCACTTTGCCTTTATTGCCATCCTTACTGTTTGATTTTGAAGCCGCATCCTGAGCAAAATAATGTTTGGTTATTTCTTTAAGTGAATTTACTATCAGATCTAACACCAGTTCACAGGCGTTTTTGCTATCGCTCTTGATGTGAAACCAAAGGTCGCCCGCAGTATCATCAAATACACCTTTTGATGCATCAAAAACATCAGAAGTATAAGGATCGGCTGCGGTTGGAAAATTGAGGCGCATGCCCTTAGGCAAAGGCAACTTATCGTTATTGCAGATGGCGGCCCAGTTTTTAAAAGAAACACCTAGTACTACAGAGGTATTACGGTCTTTAAGTTCGGGGTGGGTATTGATTTCTTTCCTTACAGAAGCCATCAGAGCAGCCAATTGTTGGCGGCTAACCTGTGTTTTGGCCCAAAAGGTTGTAAAGATGGCGAATGGCGAAGGATAAACTAATCCCCGCTGACAGTGTTTCCATACTTCATCTAATCTTTCTTCCAGTTTTAGTGTAATCATTTTTCGAGCAATTTATATTTGTAGATGGTTAATTATGTCCATTGAAGGAATTGGACATTTATAGCTGGAAGTAACTAAATTTTTGTGGATTAAAATACCGTATAATCACCCTTATTTGTATAATCAGATAAACCCATTAAGCCAGGGGAAATAAAGACTTCTTCATCCGCACCGCGGTTCAGAAACCAGAATAGTCATTTACAAAAAACTTAACCTGATAAATCTTACGTTTTTTAGGATCATAATTGTTTAGTTAAAAAATAATTTGCGGTAAGAATGTAGTCTTTTTAAACAGACTAAAAGATAGCTACTTATAAATATTATAAGCGCACTAAGTTTTGCGGCAGAAAACAGAAAATTATTTGTGGGATATAAATATAATTACCTCAACTGTTGTAAAAACAAATTCAGATCTTCTTCTTTACCCAAACCTAACTTTTGTTTAATGCGGTAACGGCTCATACGGACACTTTTGGGCTCGATACCCAAACGAACAGAAACCTCTTTATTGCTCAACCCCATCAACATATAAGAACAATATTTTAAATCGAGCCGGGTAAGTGCGTGATTCGCTTTTTCTTGCAGGCGTTCAAAAAAAGCAGGATTGGTTTCAAAAAAATCTGTTTTATGTTCCTCAAACACTTTATCCATCTTTTTCTGCTGATTCACAATCCGTTTAATCTGCTCATCGAGCGAAAGGTGGCTTTCAGGATTTACCTTTTCAGTGATCAGCTCCAGCAGTTCATTTTTTTCCTCAATCTGTAAATTACCCGCCAATACTTCCTTCTCTAATCGCTCCTGACGCTCTTTAAGCAAAACCTGCTCGGTTTGAAGCTGCATAGCTTCTGCCTCTTTGAGCTGCGCCCTCAATTCTACCGCTTTTTTTTCCTGATCAATCAGCTCCTGTTTCCTGATCGATGCTTTGAGCTTATAATTATAAGACATCAGCAATAAAAGCAATGCGGCAATGCCTGTTAATCCCGAAATAATATAAAAAACGTTCAATTTTTTGGTATACTTGGTTTGCTGCTGCAAATAGGCAATCTCCTGCTCTTTTTTTTGAGATTGATACTGCGCCTCTATCCTAACGGTGCTGTTTATTTTTTCCTCATCAAAAGCTTTTTTATAATAATTGAAATACTGCTTTAAATAATTTAAGGCTGCCTGCTGATTACCCTTTTTTTCGGCAATATTAGCAAGCCCCTGATATATTCTGGCCTGCGTTAGCGGCATTTTTACCACCACACCAGAAATTTTATCCAGTCCCGTGAGGAGTATTTTTTCTGCTTCGTCGTAATTACCGTCACGCAATGCATATTCGCTCTTTAATCCATAGCAGTTTAACAAAACCTCCAGTAAATTCGTTTTTACTGCAATTCCCATGGCGATATCAACATATTTTTCAGCACTATCGCGATATGATGCCGGAAAATACTGGAAATAGATGTTGGCGGTATTTAAAGATGCTGCTGCCGTATTGCTATAGGTGAGCATACGGCCCGCCTGATCTTTCGAGAGCAGAAGTGACTTTTTATACATTAATAAAGCCGAGTCGAGCAAATTACGTTTTAATGTATCTACCTTAAAACGGTCGAAATAACTTTGTCCTATGGTAAAATACGCGTTATTCAACAGGTCAACCTGTTTGCTTTTCAACGCACTTAAGTAACATAATCTGGCATATTTCTGCTGCTTTGATGGATCATTGCCATAGCCATAAAAACTGGCCAGATAGTGATATATGGTACTTTCGTAATCATCAGCATGCTGATCTTTAAAAAAATCGAGGGCTTTGAGCAGTTTGGGCACCGATTTATCATTCTCGTCATTTACCAGGTCTAACCAACCGCTTCTAAACCAAACAAAGCCCAATGCAATGGGATTTTTTGTTTTTTGAGCATAATGTTGTGCACTATCCAAACTTGAATAAGCGCTTTTAAGGTCTTTTTTCCATACGTATAAATGTACCAGTGTAGCATAGGCGATGGCTTTACTTTTCCCATCTTTTAACCCTTCAGCAATTTTCAATGCTTTGTTAGCCTGTTGAAAGGAAAGCGGAAGATTTTGTTCAAAATTAGCCTTCGCTAGTCTGCAGTATATATTTGCTTTTTCTTCTTTTGAAATGCTATTCTGCGACAGCAGATGATTTAACGAATCAATATAGATCTTTTGTGCTTCAGCACTTTTAAAAAAAAGTAGAAGACAAAGTAAAATAATGGGTAATTTTTTCAGAGGTAGCGGCATAATCAAAAATAGAAAAGAAACATTTACAAGAACAGAATTACAACAATTAATTGAAAATAAGCGATTTTAAAGGCTTTTGTAGTCTCCTTGTAGACGGAATTTGATAAAATGGTAGTCGTAGTGTAGGTTCTCATTTCTTGGTTGAACATAAAGGCACAGATAACTTTGTATTGTTCAATTTATTAAATGATAAACTTATGAAACAGAAAACAATTGCAGTAGTTGCCTACATTACGCTCATCGGATGGATTATTTCTTATCTTGAATTTAAAAAATCGAAAGAAAAAAGTGCATTGGCCAATTACCATTTGGGGCAGTCGCTGGGCATTATTATTACCGCTATACTTTTAAGTATCTTAAGTAGTATTATCCTGGCCATAATTCCGTCGTTGGGCTTTGTATTTTACCTTATTTTATTACTCCCATTTATATTGATGCTATTGGGAATTGTAACGGCCAATAATGGTTTAGAAAAACCAGTTCCTTTAATCGGACGCCTATTTGAAAGGAAATTCAATTTCTCTAATTGAGTTTGTTATAGTTGTACAGATGTGAAAATGTAATAACTCACATTGTAAAATGGCAGAATCTTTGAAAGCATTTTAAACTTAATTAACCTGATCATGACAAGTGAGCAATATAAACAACAGTTTAAACCAGATGATAGCCCCGGATGGCAGGCGATAGATGATCAACTGGAAAAAATTTATGGCACCACCGAAGCCCGCCATTATCCACCATTGTGCGGAATCCATTATATAGCTGGCGGAACAGACCCAATAGATGGTGCCAGTATTTATGATAGTAACCACCAAAGCTTTCATCGGCACATTGTAAGCTATGGCATGAGCGAACTTTATTACGATGAAGAAAAAGCCGGCGGAGAATTTAGCAAGTGGGGTTTTGAATTTACCTTTAGGTTAGCACCATTTAAGGACGATGAAAAAGATCCTATCTGGGCCATTCAGGTCATGAATAATTTAGCGAGGTATGTATTTTCGAGTGGTAAATGGTTCGAGGAAAACCACTTTATCCCGGCTAATGGACCAATAAGACTGAATACCGATACGCAGATCACAGGTTTTGTATTTGCATTAGATCCGGAACTGGGAAAAATTGAAACCCCTCATGGCGAACTTAGTTTCCTTCAGTTAGTGGGCATTACCGATACCGAAGTAGAAGAACTGAAGAAAAATCCCTCCATTGGAGCTGTTGAATCATTGATCGAAAACCTAAAAAAGGATAACCCTTTATTGATTACCGACCTGAACAGGAAATAAAAAAGCTATGCGAAATATTCTTTTTATACTACTCATTTTTGGTTTAACCTCTTGCCAGTCAAGAAAAGCAACTCATCTAAATACAGTCCTTGTACGTGCAGAAAGGACTGTATTTAATATAATGGTGGGTAAAAACGGGCCTAATGAAAGGAAACTCCAATGCCTAATCGATGGCAATTTTAAATGCGCCATGCAGGCGATTGATGATAAGGAACAGGCCTTTAATGCGGTAATAAATGAGATAAGCTCGGTGGAAATAAATGATATAAAATATGGAAATGCTTTAAAGAAAGCTGCAATTAGCTATTATGATGCAGTTAAACAGGTGGAAATTTCAGACAGACAGGAAATCGTCCTGCAGCAGCTAAGCCAAGATAAAACAAATACCGTAAAGGTGCGCGATAGCGCGATGGCAAAACAGTATCAATTACTGAATAAAAAACAGGAAATGCGTCAGCTCATTAGTAAAAAGGAAAGCAAATTCGCCGAAATACAAAAACAGTTTAACTCAGTTAACCACCTGAATTAAGGTGAACATACTATCCCATATCCTGTAAAAACAGTTTCAGGTCTTCATCCTTACCCAAGCCCAATTTTTGCTTTATCCGGTAACGGCTCATGCGTACACTTTTGGCTTCAATATGCATCAACTGCGCAATTTTTTTGGTATCCATTTTTAAATGAAGGTAGGCACAGAGTTTTAAATCAAGAGGGGTAAGCTTCTGCTGCGCTTTTTGATTTAACAAAGAAAAAAACTCCGGATGAACTTGCTGAATCTGGAATTTAGCTTCCTCGAAATCATTATCCAACAGCAATTCTTCATTCCAGATTTTATTGATGTTGAGCTTTTGGTTATCACTAAGTTTTTCCTTAAGCTGAAACAGCACTTCCTTTTTATGCGCCAGCTGTAACTGACTGGCCATTACCTCCTTCTGCAATTGCTGCTGCTGGCTTTCCAGCAAAAGCTGCTCCGCTTTTAATCTGGCCTGCTCTTCTTTTTCGAATTTCATCTGCAGTTCGGCGTCCTGTTTTTCTAAATGCAATTGCTTTTCGCGCTGCAAAGAGTACCTTAACCTGAAGTGGTAAGAACGGAACATAAATATAAGGCCTAAAATGGAGGCAATAGCAATACCGATGTAGAGATACTTTTGTTGTCGAGCATATTGTTCGCGCTGCTTTAATAACTTTACCTCATTGTTTCTTTTTTCGGCCTCGTACTGTACCTCTAATTTTTGAGCATTTAAAGTCCGTTTTTCATCAAAATATTTGCTATTATATTCGGTTACCCGTTTCTGAAATTCCAAGGCCTTTTCATAGTTTCCCTGTTGTTCATAAACCTTAGCCAGAGCGGTTACAATATTGATTAAAGTGTAATAGGAAGGTACTTTTTGAGTTTTTAATATGCTATAGGCTTCTTGCAGATAGGCTTCAGTCATCACAAAATTTTTATTTCTCTTCGCATACTCACTTAAAATCCCCAAACTACTTGCCCTGATTTCTTCACCGTTAATGGCACCTTTCATAACTTCATTGGCTAAGCCAGCATAGCGGATGGCATTGGCTTTCGCAACCTCATCCGTATCAGAAAAATAACGCAGGTAATAATCTGCGCTATTGATACAGGCAATACCATAAGTTTTGCGGGCAACGTATTTAGGATATTGCTGATAAAGGTTTTGGGCTTTATTTAAATAGTAAATGATACTGTCCCGAAACACTGGGTTTTTAGTGCTGGCATAATTATAATCTGCAGCAACAGATAATGCAGTATAACAATTACCCAACAGATTATAATCAGTAGTTTTTAGGGCATTTTCGGTAGCAGCCTTCGCATATTTATTTACATTTTTAACATCATCCCAATGGGTGTTGATCATATAAAGCAGGTAATATATTTTGGCGCTAAGGTAAGGGTCGGCTGTTTTTTCCAACAACTTTAGCGCAAGTCCACAATATTTGGTAATCTGCTCTGAATTATCAATCGCATTATAGAACAAAGCCTGTGCATAATAAGCGTAGGCCATTGCGATGGACTGCCGAGATTGCTGCGCTATAAACAATGCACTATCACTAGCTTTTTTTGATAGAACAAAAGCTTTGGTTGTGGCGTATATGCTCGCCTGTATGGCATAGGCTTTTGTAACCTCTGTTAAATTTTTAAATTTTAAAGCTAAAGCTGCGCTCTGTTGAGCCTTTCGTATCGCTGCTTTATAATCGCCATTAATTCTATTTCGCTCGGCAAGTTGCGTTAGCAATGCCGGCTTATCTTTATCGCTCAACTGATTGAGTACAGTACTATCCAATAAAGTTTGGGCACTTGTCATAAAATAACTGGTGCAAATGCTAATTAATAGAAATATCTTTTTAGCATGTTGATGTTTCATAGGGTAAAATTAACATAAAGATTGATTTGGGTGATAATTGTAGACAAAATCGGAAAAACAAAAAACAAATAAAATACTGAAATACAGAATATTAAGATTATTTGTAGATGTATTGTAGACGTTTTTCAAAACGTTGTAGATGCTCTGTAGGCGTCAGATTCTTTTAGATGAAGATAGTTTATCTCAAATTTGATCTAAATAATTTTCAACCTAAAAAAACAGAAATCATGGACAACAAAACCCTTTCAATCGTTTCTTACATCACCCTTATTGGTTGGTTAGTCGCTTATTTTGTCGGAAAAGATAAAGCTGATACTTTACTTAAATATCACTTAAGACAATCGTTAGGACTTGCTATTGTAAGTATTATTTTCAACATAGCCTTTACTATCATTGCTGGCATAGTACCCAGTTTATTTTTTTTAGGATTTGTGGGTTATGCATTTATTATTCTTTGGATCATTGGAATCATCAATGCGGCCAATGGTGCATTAAAGCCTGTTCCATTTATTGGTAAATGGTTCGAAGACAAGTCTTCATTTGTTGGCAAATACTAAGCTGAAGTTATGCGCCTCAAAATTTAAAATGTCATGCAAATGGTGATGGCAAATGCCATCACCGCATGTTTTTGACGGTAGCCAAAGATTAAAATTCAAGTTATAACAAAAAGCACATGTGATCGTGATGAAGCACATTTCATAATGTAGATACCATAAAAAATGCAAACATTTAAATATTTTGAACAAGAAGGAAATACTTATAACCTAAAAGTACAAAAGGGACTATTATATATCCTAGCTGTTGGCTGTGTTGCAGCCATAGTAGCCATATTGATGTATAGCAACAGTAAGGCGACATTTTTCTATGTAGCTTTATTTGCTTTTATAGGCCTAATGTGCATCCTGCGTACCACAGGTACGATCACTTTCAACAGTCAAAACCGTGAGATAGAGCGTAAGCGCTTTTTCTTCAGTGCTCCGGCATACTATAGCTTTAATGATTTTGACCATTTTCTTATCGCAAAACAAAAAAGCTATTTCGTCACCGTAATGGTTCAGGCGATAATGGTCATGAGAAAAGATAATAAAACCAGGCATATTTTATTGGCACAAACCTTATTTACCACAAAACCTCTTCAACGACTTAGTGAAGAGATTAGTTTGATCATGGGCCTGCCACAAAATTAGAAACCAACAGATATGCCAGCATATAATGTAAAAATAGAAAATGGAAAACTCAGTTTTCAGCCTGAACGGGATTATAAAAGCAAAATTTTATTTTTTTGCTTCCTCGCGGTAGTAATATTTGTGGTAACGCCTATGCTTCACCTCTATCGGGATACATACTGGAGTGTAATGGCCATTGGGTTGGTATCGGTGCTAACAGCACTTTATGATTTTATCTTCCATTTTAACGTTACCTATATTTTCGACCAGTACACAGGTCAGGTATATAAAAAGATCCCTGGGTTATTTACCCGCAAAATTATGGCTTTTGAGGATGTATACATTCTTCATGTACAAGAAGATGGGCTATTGCATTATGCCTTATCACACAAACAGAATAAATATGGCAAAAGCTTTGCCATTAGCCAACCCTTTGGCAGCAACCGCAAAAGCCAGATCAGGCAAGCCACATTTGAAACAGAGATTTTGTCGGAAATTGAAAAAATTATCCATGCAAGCAGGTAAGCCAAGAACATCAAACATCATTATTAAATACGATTAAAACATTAACCTGGCCAATCTAAAAACATGAACAAAGGACTTTCGATATTCTGGATAATTTACATGCTGTTTTTTGCTATTCCGTTCCCTATGTTCATCTATTACAATACCAAAGACGACAGCATACCTAACCTAGTGAGCGACAATCCATGGTATTCGCTTTCTATACTTGTAATATCCATACTATTTTGGAGCATATTATTAATAGGTTATTACCAGAAATGGGTGGTCCGCACTTTTTCAATCAAACGTAATATAGAAAAACTTAAAACCGCTGGTGAACGCCGAGAAGCTAAAATATTTGAATCGACAAGAATACATCAAAAAGGCGCTGCTTACGATACCTATGAACTTACCTTGCAGTTTAAAAATCTATCGGGTAGCATGGTTATGCAAAAAGCCATGGTAAATGATTCAAAACCTTATGAACGCCGTTACGAAGGGGGTAAAACGGTTGGCATTTTGCTCGATAAAGAAGTAAAAAAAGTTCCTTATTTTATTTTTGCCTCTACAGAAGTAAGCATTAAAAAAATGACCATATTTCTGACTAACCTGGCCTGGCTTGCCTTTGCCTCCCTTGTTGTTTGGTATTATATTTATTCTTATAATGCAGAAAGCAACGGCATGGGCTGGCGTTTTATGGGTATTGGCCATCCTTTATTAACCTGTGCTTTTATGCTGCTTCTTTATCGCACTTTCGTCGCTTTTATAGCCAAAAAGTTTATAGGCAAACCTGATCAATTATTTCTGATTAAATTTAAAGGTACGCAGACTACTGCCCGCCTGATCAAAGCCAGCCAGACCGGTACGTATATCAACGAACAACCAATGATCGATTTTGAACTCGAATTTACTGATCAGTTTAATCAAAAGCATCGGGCAAACATCAGAAAAATTGTAGATCTGCTTGACCTGGATAGTGTTAGACAGGAATATTTTTCTATTTTTTACCTTAAAGAAAATCCACAAAAAATTGCCTTTGAAAGTGATCTTAACGAACTTAAAGGAGAATTTTGATGAAAAATTTCGGAAAGATCTGCTAAAATTAAGTAGCTGCTCCGTAGCATTTGCATGATGAACGCCCGAAAGTTCGAAGATAAGTTGTTTTTTAAAGAACGATCGGATGAGAAAGGTTTTTCCAAACTTCGTCTGCCAAAGATGGCTAAAATTTCTGATGAAGATGATTCGAGTACTTCTCCGAGTATTTTTCTTTCAGCAATTCTTCCGATGAGCAATTCCTTTTTCCTTTTATAAGTTAGCGAATAGATAAATCATTCGCAGCCAAAAAATAGTTAAAAATATAATTTTGGCTGCGGATCAAAAATAGTCAGTTTAAATATAACTGCGAAAAATTAAACGGTAACTCGTAACTCTGTGCCCCCGTGCTCTCTCTTCGTGTCCTCTCTGGTTAAATAATTTGCAGCTTTTTTTTTCGACGAACACACTGAAACCACAGAACATTCTTAAACATCCACCCAACTTAGTGCCCTTTGCGTTTGCTCTTTGCATCCTTTGCAGTTAAAAACTACAACAAACCCTTCAACACCACCCAAACATTTTCTGCTAAAATCTTATCCCCTTCTGCTGTAGGGTGAATCCCATCGGCCTGGTTTAATTCTGGAACGCCTCCAACTTTATCCAATAAAAAAGGGATCAGGGCCATTTGGTTTTTCTTTGCCAGATCAGGAAACATGTTTTTAAAATCGGCAGCATATTTTGCCCCCATATTCGGTGGAACCTGCATACCCGCCAATACCATTTTAGCATCCGGGTATTTAGCTTTTACCCGATCGATAATAGCCTGAAGATTTTTAGAGGTTTGCGCAACAGGCAATCCCCTAAGCCCATCATTAGCGCCAAGTTCAAGCACAAAAATATCTACCCGCTGTTTAAGTAACCAGTCAATCCGCGCTTTTCCACCAGCAGAAGTTTCGCCACTTAAACCACCGTTAATTACGTTATAAGGCATTTTTAAAGAATCAATCCGATTTTGGATCAATGCCGGATAAGCTTCAGTTGGGTCGAGCCCATAACCTGCAGTTAAACTGGTACCAAAAAAAAGAATATTCTTTTGCCCCGTTGTCACAGCAGCCTGCTTTTGGTCAGTTGAATCTAAAGTTTTATCTGCATTGTTTTTACTTTTCGGGTTTCCGCAGCTTATCACCACAAGGCTCAAAACAAATAGCCCCATTAATCGTTTTCGTAACATATCTAATTAATCTGTATCTAATTATCTTAACAGGCAGTGCCTCGTTATGTTTGGCAAAACCTATACGCAAACCCTAAAAATTCAGCTATTGGAAAGCATATTGAACATCCGAAATGTAAGCAAAATTTACCAAAGTGCCGGACGGCAACTCACCGTTCTGGATCATATTAATTTCTCGATAACAGCGGGTTCAACGGTAGCCATTACAGGGCCATCGGGGAGCGGAAAAACTACCCTGCTAGGTTTATGCGCAGGGTTGGACAGGGCCAGCAGCGGAACAGTTGAACTGAACGGAATTGCACTCGAAAAATTAAACGCAGATCAGCGCGCCGCCGTTAGAAATCAATATATAGGGTTTATTTTTCAGAATTTTCAGTTGCTACCTACTTTAACCGCCTTAGAAAATGTAATGGTTCCTTTAGAATTAAGAGGTGCAAAAAATATCCGTTCACATGCCTTAGAACTACTGGATAAAGTTGGGCTGGCCGATCGTTCGCATCATTATCCTATCCAGTTATCTGGCGGAGAACAGCAGCGCATTTCGTTAGCGAGGGCATTTTCGAACCAACCCGCCGTGCTCTTCGCAGATGAACCTACCGGAAACCTCGATGCCGAAACCAGTGAAAAAGTAATCAAATTGCTTTTTGATTTAAACAAAGACGCGGGAACCACTTTGATCATCGTAACGCATGACCTTGAGTTGGCTGCCAGAACGGAAAGAAACATTAAAATTAAAGGTGGCATCATCATTTCAGACGAAAATTCTACTTATGTCCAATAGCCTTCCAAAACAATCTGTTCCGTTTTCCTGGCTGTTTAAAATGGCCTGGCGCGATAGCCGGAAAAACCGCGCACGTTTGTTTCTTTTCATCTCATCAATCATTTTGGGCATTGCGGCTCTTGTTGCCGTTTATTCGTTTAAAGATAATCTGCAAAAAGATATTGATGCGCAGGCGAAAGAACTTACAGGAGCTGATCTGGTTTTAGACAGCCGTAAGGGGGTAAGCAAAGCCATGCAAAAAATGCTCGATACGCTTGGCGATGAGCGATCTCAGGAGAAAACTTTTGCCTCCATGATTTATTTTCAGAAAGGTGGGGGCAGCCGTTTGGTACAAATGAAAGCTCTGGAGGGAAATTACCCTTACTATGGCACCATAGAAACCATTCCGCTGGCAGCTGCAAAAAACTTTCAAACCGGAAGAAATGCCCTAGTTGATCAAACCCTGATGCTGCAGTTTAACGCAAAAGTTGGCGATTCGGTAAAAATAGGAGACCTTAATTTTAACATATTGGGTACTTTAACCAAAGCACCAGGTCAAACCGGTATTGGTGCCAGTATAGCCCCTACTGTTTATATTCCCTTGCAAATACTCGACAAAACCAACCTGATCAAAACCGGAAGCCGGATCAATAACAAATTTTATTTCAGGTACAATGATCCGTCCGGAATAGATGAGTGGGTAAAAAAGAATGATAGCAAATTAGAGCAGGAAGGCTTTGATGCCGATACCGTAGAATCACGAAAAGAACAGACCGGAAGATCGTTTAAGGATGTAAACCGTTTTCTGGCCTTATCTGGTTTTATCGCTTTACTGCTAGGTTGTGTTGGTGTAGGTAGTGCTATCCATGTATATATCCAGGAAAAATTAAGTGCCATTGCCACGCTAAGGTGTTTAGGATTAAAATCCCGTCATGCCTTTTTAATATACCTGATACAGGTATTTTTTATTGGTTTAATTGCGGCGGTATTAGGGGCAGCTTTAGGTACGGGCATACAGTTTTTGCTTCCATTGGTATTAAAAGATTTTCTACCGATCGAGATTACCATGCAAGTTTCGTGGCCTGCCGTAGGCCAGGGTATTTTGTTGGGGCTGATCATCTCGGTACTCTTCGCTCTTCCCTCACTTTTATCCGTTAGAAAAATTTCGCCATTAAATGCCATCCGGATATCTTTCGAAAAAGCAGGCGGAAAAAGAGATCCGCTAATCTGGGTAGTGTATCTGCTGATGGCGGCCTTTATTATGGCTTTTACCCATTTGCAGATGAAAACATGGCTGCAGACACTGGTATTTGCCGCCAGTATTGCCGTTGCTTTTTTACTGTTGATTTTACTGTCTAAAATCCTGATGTTTCTGGTGCGAAAGCTTTTGCCCAACTCATCCGGTTATTTATGGCGACAGGGATTTGCCAACCTTTATCGTCCGAATAACCAAACCTTAATGCTTACCGTTTCTATAGGTTTATCAACTGCATTTATCTGCACCCTGTTTTTTGTTCAGGGCATATTAATGAGTCGTGTTACACTGTCATCCGGTAATAACCAGCCCAACATGGTGATGTTCGATATCCAGAACACGCAGAAGGAAGGATTGGATAGTTTAACCAAAGCTTTTAAACTACCTTTAATGAACCAGGTGCCGGTAATTACCATGCGCATTGAGGAGATTAACGGAAAGAAAGCCAGTGCAGACACTACTAACAGGAGAGCTTACCGCAACGAAATTAGAGCGACTTACCAGGATACTTTAACGGCAGCAGAGAAAATTACAGCAGGCAAATGGACCGGAAAAATAAAACCTAATGAAACGGTTTATATTTCGCTGGATCAGCGTTATGCCCAATCTATTCATGTTGGCCTGAATGATAAAATCCTTTTTAACGTTCAGGGCATGATGACCCCTACAGTTGTTGGAAGTTTAAGGGAAGTAAATTGGAGCAGGATGCAGACCAATTTCAGGGTCGTTTTTCCTGCCGGAGTGCTAGAAGAGGCACCACAGTTTCACGTATTGATGACCAGAGTGCCATCGGGCGAAGTTTCGGCCCGTTTTCAGGGAGAAGTGGTTCAAAAATTTCCGAATGTATCGGTTATCGATTTAGACCTGGTTTTGAAACTTCTGGATGAATTGTTAAGCAAAATCGGCTTTGTAATCCAGTTTATGGCTGGCTTTAGCATGGTAACCGGATGGATTGTTTTAATATCTTCGGTATTAACCAGTAAAAACCAGCGGATAAAGGAAAGCATTTTATTGCGAACCATGGGTGCAAGCAGAAAGCAGATTTTAGCAATAAATGCGATCGAATATTTTTTTTTAGGTGCTTTTGCGGCAGGTGCCGGTTTAATTCTGGCCATAGGCGGGAGCTGGGCATTGGCTAATTATACTTTCGATGCGGCCTTTATACCTCCTCTTGTGCCAACCCTATTGTTGTTCGGTTCAATTGTATTGCTCGTAGTGGTTACAGGTGTGTTAAGTACAAGAAGTATTTTGAACCAGCCACCATTAAAGATTTTAAGAACCGAAAGTTAATTCAACCTAAACTATATCATAGTAACTTTTTTCCGTGAGATGATACTGCTATTGGTTTGTACCAAACAAGATTAACACAAATTTTAAATATCAATTAACCAAAACTTACCAGATTTTAGCGAGATAAAAAAAATGCACCTAGATAAATACTGTTATAAAAATCCGTATTTATCTAGGCGCATCTGTGGTTAAAAACCTTTACTTCATGAACCTGGCCTATGCAGCATCAATTGCCTCGCGAAGTGCTTTCGCAGCTGCAGCCGGATCTTCAGCGCCATAAATGGCAGCACCTGCTACGGCTACGATTGCTCCTGCTTTTATAACAGCAGCAACGTTATCAATATTTACCCCACCTGCAATTGAAACCGGAACACCAGCCCTTGCAGCCTCATCAATTAAAACCTGGATAGAATAACCAGCCGTCCACTGTTCATCTAAACCAGCGTGCAGTTCTACAAATTCTACACCTAATGCGGTCACTTCCTGTGCTCTTTTAACCCGGTCAGGGTAACCGATTGTATCTACAACCACACCTTTACCGTGCGCTTTTGCAGCTTTAACGGCTCCAATAATGGTTGCATTTCCTGCAGCACCCATTACGGTTACTAAATCAGCACCTGCTTTAAATGCGATATCAGCTTCCAGTTCACCCGCATCAGCAGTTTTTAAATCTGCAAATACCAGTTTGTCAGGATGTGCTGCTTTCATTGCGGTAATCACCGTCGAACCCATATTTTTGATCAAAGGAGTTCCCAATTCAATAATATCTACATAAGGCGCAACTTTTGCTGCTAATGCCAGTGCTTCTTCCGTTGTTAATAAATCTATTGCTACTTGTAATTTTGCCATGATGGTATTGATATATAATAATTAACTAAATTGTTATTCGAGATTGGCGTGTCTTTTCCAGAGTTCTTCTGCAGGTTGACCGCTTAATTTCCAAAGTGACTGAAAAACGGCATCATTAAGCAGGAGCAGAAATTGTTCGAAAAGGCTTCCGGCATATTGGGTAGATACCTTTTTACTGTGATCTTCTTTCTCTGCGGCCGGAACCAAAACCAGGTGATTGCATAATTTCGCCAAAGCCGATTCTGCATTGGTAGTAATGCCCACTACATTTGCGCCTGCTCCAATTGCTTTTTCTACAGCCCGCACAATAGAGCCGGTTGTTCCGGAACCCGATTCTGCAATCAATAAATCGCCGGTGCCAATGGCCGGACTGGTGGTATCGCCAACATAATATACGGTTAGCCCAAGGTGCATCAAACGCATAGCGGCCGATTGCATCGCAAAACCCGAACGGCCTGCAGCTGTAATAAAAACTCGTTTCGCATGCTGGATATGGTATATAAAAGGAATAAGCTGATCTAACTGTACTTTTTTAGCCAATTGAGTATTCTCTTCTATAATCTTATCCAGGTTCATTTGCAGATCCCAGGCCAATTGCTGATTATCCAGCTCATCTGTCAAAACTTCATTATTGATCATTTCTACTGATTCTTTTGATTCCATTCTGCTTTACATTAATGGCTCAAAGGTATGGTAGCCAGCTAAAACGAAGATTATACATTCCGCCATTTATATGGGACAATTTGGAAACGCTGATAAAATAAAGTCATGCATTAGCCATAATTAATGCACCTTTTCCGAATAGTCCACCACAATTATCATTTAATCCAATCGCAAAGAATTTAAGTTTTTAACTTTAACCATCATGAGTTTATCAACAGAAAGCACGCATCTGGAAAGGGCTATTATTTACATCCGCGATTTAAGCAATTGCCCGCCCAGCTACCTCAACGATCCGGGTAGAAAAGAATTCTTTGAAATTGTATGGCTTAAAAATGAAGAGCCTTTACATGCCCTGCAACAATCTGAATTTGACAGCAAAGGTGATTGGATTTATCTAATTCCGCCTTACCGTGTACATCAGCTAAATAAAGCAGGCAAAAATGGGGTATTAATCTCATTTAAAAGATCAGTATTGGAAGGGGAAGAAAAAGAATTTTTGCTTGATCTGTTCAAGATCTTTAATGTTCAGGGTGAATTTTCGTGCCTGAGGCTCAATACAGAAACAGCAGCAGAGCTGAGCAGCATTTACAGATTAATTGAAGATGAATACCAGAAAGCAGGCAACAACTTTATTATTACGAAAGCATTGTTAAAGGTGTTTTTATTAAAACTGATACAGGTTAAAGAACACGAATTTACCAGCCATGATGTACAGCGAAAAAGGGTTTATGAATTTTTGATGTTGCTCGAAAGCAATTACCAACAGGTTAGAAATACTGATTTTTATGCGGGCAAAATCGGAATCAGTTCTAAACGACTGAACCAGATTTTAAAAGAAAAACTAAACAAAACTGGCATGCAGATCATTCACGACCGCATTATACTGGAAGCTAAACGAAAAATTATCCATAGTGAGCAAACCATCAAAGAGATTGCCTACGAACTGGGTTTTTCAGACAGGCCCTACTTCAGCCGTTTCTTTAAAAAACAGACGCAACAAACACCCGAAGAGTTTCAAAAACAAGCCAGAAACCATATAGAATCAAAATTTAACACACTGGTTTAAAAAAACTGACATGTTTTGCGAATAATCGATACTTTTACTTTTATGATCAGATTAAACAGCGATACCCCTAACGATATTCTTCAGGATGTGAAAATCGGAGATATGGTTACTGATACTTTCAGCAAAACCGGCCTCGTAGAAAGCATAGAAATAAAAGATGACGGCCTGTACCGCATTTACGAATTTAACCTCGTTACCGGAAGAACCATCACAGTTAAAAAATAGCTGGGGTTAAAAAGCCTATATTTAATCACATTTACCAATATTTCTAGCCAAATGTCATTATTGATCCTGCTTTTCGGTATTCTATTGCTTTTCGTATTGATCTTAAAAAAGATTAATCCTATGATTGCCTTACTAGCTGTGGCAATTATTACAGGTCTTTTATTAGGAATGCCCGCTACTAAAGTGATGAATTCCATTAGCAATGGAATTGGTAGCACCTTAGGCAGCATGGTAATGGTTTTGGCCCTTGGCGCCATGATGGGGAAATTGATTGAAGATAGCGGATCGGCAAAAAAGATTGTTTTCATTTTGATCGGCGCTTTTGGAAAAAAGAACATTCAATGGGCTGTGCTGTTAACTGGCTTATTGGTTGGGATTCCATTATTTTACAATGCTGGTTTCGTGGTGTTAATCCCCTTAGTTTTTGCCATTTCAGCGGCAACAGGGTTATCAAAATTATATATTGGCATCCCCATGGCCACAGCACTTTCCGTTACACATGGTTTTTTGCCCCCTCACCCCGGTCCTGTTGCCTTAGCCGGAATTTTCCATGCCGATATTGGCAAAACCTTAATTTATGGATTAACTTTAAGCGTACCCATTGCGGTTATTGCCGGAATTTACTTTCCAAGATTAATTCTCAAACGGGATCAATCAGCAACAGTCCACAACTTTAGCATTAGTGAAGAAGAACATCTTCCTTCTGCCTCAAGAAGTTTTATTACCGCATTGCTGCCGGTATTTTTAATCATTGCAGGAACCGTTGGGAGCAGTTTTAAGATAGATTATATTGGTAAACCGATATTTATATTTTTGGCCGATCCTACCGCAGCCCTGTTAATTTCGGTTATTATTGCGCTGGCACTCCAAAAAACTTCCATTACAAAAGCAATGGAATCATGTGCCGAAGGAGTGAAAAGCATTGCCATGATTATCCTGATTATTGCCGCCGGTGGTGCCTTTAAACAGATTTTGATTGATAGTGGCATGGGCGAAACGGTGAAACAGCTTACCGGAGATTTAAATTTATCGCCATTACTGCTCGCCTGGTTAATTACGGCATCACTTAGGGTAACCCTCGGTTCGGCAACAGTGGCTGCATTAACGGCTTCGGGTATGGTACTTCCTTTAATTGGTCCCGGCGCATCGCCAGAGTTAATGGTATTATCTGTCGGTGCCGGAAGTTTAATGTTCTCTCACGTAAACGATACCGGTTTCTGGATGTTTAAAGAATATTTTAATCTCAGTCTAAAGGAAACTTTCAGCACCTGGACCATGATGGAAAGTTTGGTTTCTGTTTTAGGGCTTCTAGGCGTGCTGATATTGAATCAGTTTGTATAGAAAAGAGTCGTCAACTTTCAATAGCCGTTTCGTCTGTAAGTTGACAACTCTTCAAGTACCTATAGATTTATCCGGTATATGGTCTTCCAATCAGACTTTTGATCTTTTTTTGGAAAGCAGTTGCAGCAGCTTTTCGGTTAAAACAGCCCCGCTCCTGCTTTATCGCATCCTGCAATACGCAACTTGCTATATGCACAATGCTATCTCCACCCTGCTATCTGGCCTCACAGATTTTTTTGAGTAACTATCGGCCGTCATTTCGACTGTAGCGTAGCGGAATGGAGAAATCTTTGAACTTCGTTATAGCGAGCGTCTTGAACCCCTATCCGCCTATCGGCACCTTTCCCCTGAAAGGGAAAGAACTAAAAAAACAAATTATCGCATCCTGCAATACGCAACTTGCTATATGTACAATGCTATCTCCACCCTGCTATCCGGCCTCGCAGATTTTTTGAGTAACAATCGACCGTCATTTCGACTGTAGCGCAGCGGAATGGAGAAATCTTTGAACCTCGTTATAGCGAGCGTCTTGAACCCCTATCCGCCTATCGGCACCTTTCCCCTGAAAGGGAAAGAACTAAAAAACAAATTATCGCATCCTGCAATACGCACCTTGCTATATGCATCCTGCTATCTGCACCCTGCTACCCGGCCTCGCAGATTTTTTGAGTAACAATCGACCGTCATTTCGACTGTAGCGCAGCGGAATGGAGAAATCTTTGAACCTCGTTATAGCGAGCGCCTTTCCCCTGAAAGGGAAAGACTAAAAAACAAATTATCGCATCTTGCAATACGCACCTTGCTATTCACCCTGCTACCGGCCTCGCAGATTTTCGCCGGAAAAAGCACGGAAATCTTTGCACTTCCCCTCATAACCCACAGCCCAAGGCAGGATCAAAGCGAGAGCGGTGGAACAAAGCAAGGGCTAAGAGCCTCGATGCTGCTGCTATCAAGATTTCCGTAGGTTTTTACAAGAAAAGATGCAAGCCTTGATCTTTTGTTTCTTTTCTATCAAGAGAAAAGAAAGAGCCCTTCGGTGGCTAACTGAGGCAAGGCTGAGCTGAGGGTAAAGAATGACTAGCGCATTAAGATTAGCTTCGCTGAGCACTCCGTGGTTCCCGCCTGCGCGGGATCCGATAGCTCCTATGTTTACAATGTTTAATTTAGTAAGCATAAAGTGAAAAGGATCGAGAGTAGACCGATGGCAAAATAACTCATGAAGTATATTGACCGATAGATACTACCTCTTTCCTTTTTATCTCTTAGAGTTTGAACAGAATGTAAGGAATTATGTATGTCATGATATCCAGGATATCCAACCAGGAGAAAAAACGAAGGGAGGTTCATCACTTTATATTAAACTTAAAATGATGAAAAAAATATTGAAGGAAGTACTGGGTGTAGATGTTGCACAAAATGAGTTGGTAGTTACCGCCGGCAGGATGTTGGATGATCTGAGTATTGATCTTTATGCCCACAAGGTTTTCAAAAACAATGAGTCTGGTTTTTTAGCCTTATTGGATTGGACAAAAAAACTTTCAAGTGATGAGTTTAAAGTTCGTTTTGTAATGGAAGCTACCGGTGTCTATCATCAAAAATTTGCCTTTTACCTTTATGACCGTGGCCGTGAAGTAACGATTGTTCTACCAAATAAAATAAGTAATTACATTCGGACACTGGAAGACAAAACCATAACAGATAAAAGCTGTTCTGCGGCGATTGCACAGTTTGGGCTGGAAAGAAATCTTGATCAATGGCACAGGCCCAAGAAAGTCTTTCATGTGCTCCAACAACTCACAAGAGAGCGCGATCAGATTGTAAGTGAACGGGTTACGGTAAAGAACCAGATCCATGCGGAAAAGTCTGAAGTGGAGCCGAATGAACGCAGCCTGCAACGGTTATATGAAAGGATTAAACTGTTGAACAGGCAGGAAAAAGAAATAAAAGCTGATCTGAAAATGCTTGTCAACGGTGATGCTAATTTAACCGGAGAAATAAAACGTATCTGTAGTATCACAGGAATTGGGGAACTTACCGCTATCATCGTTTTGGCTGAAACAAATGGGTTCGAGCTGATCAGAAACAAAAAGCAGCTTACAGGCTATGCCGGCTTGAACGTGAAAGAAAAACAATCGGGAACATCAGTAAAAGGAAAGCCGAGAATATCCAAGAAGGGAAACAGGCATCTTAGAAAGGCAATGTATTTACCTGCCCTGGTAGCGGTTAGACATGATAAAAATTTTACAGAAATCTATCTTCGGATAGTTTCAAAACATGGAATTAAAATGAAAGCACTTGTAGCAGTTCAAAGAAAGCTGTTAGAAATGATATATGTGATTTATAATAGCAAACAGGAATATCAAAAAGAATACTCGGTTTTAAAAGAAAGTAGCGCACTAAACCTAAAGGATCAGCACGCTACACTGGCTAGTTCTTGACCGCCCATGAAACAAAAATAAAATATTTTATTTGCAAATTAACACAGAATCTATCGGATGACGACCGTATTATAGCGATCGCCTTAAACCCCTATCCGCCTATCGGCACCTTTCCCCTGAAAGGGAAAGGACTAAAAAACAAATTATCGCAGCCTGCAATACGCATCTTGCTATATGCATCCTGCTATCTGCACCCTGCTATCCGGCCTCGCAGATTTCCGCCGGAAAAAGCACGGAAAGCTTTGCGCTTCCTTTCATATCCCCACAGCCCAAGGCAGGATCAAAGCGGGAGCGGTGGAGATAAAGCAAGGGCTAAGAGCCTCGATGCTGCCGCAATAAAGATTTCCGTAGCTTTTTACAAGGAAGGATGCAAGCCTTGATTTTTGGTTACCTTTTTATCAAGAAAAAGGTAAAAGCCCTTCGGTGGCTAACCGAGGCAAGCCCGAGCAAAGGGCAAAGAAAAGTAAGCGTATTAAGATTCCCGCATGCGCGGGAATGACGACCGTATTATAGCGATCGCCTTAAACCCCTATCCGCCTATCGGCACCTTTCCCCTGAAAGGGAAAGGACTAAAAAACAAATTATCGCACCCCGCGATACGCACCTTGCTATATGCACCATGCTACCTGGCCTCGCAGATTTCCGCCGGAAAAAGCACGGAAATCTTTGCACTTCCCCTCATAACCCACAGCCCAAGGCAGGATCAAAGCGGGAGCGGTGGGATAAGCAAAGGATAAGAGCCTCGATGCTGCCGCAATTAAGATTTCAGTAGCTTTTTACAAGGAATTGCGCAGCAATCTTTTATACCGATAAAAACAACATTATCACATAAAAAACGATGCAAGCCTTGATTTATGCCTTCTTAGTTGTTGTTTTCATCGGTAGTCATGCTTTCGCTGCGCTCAGGTTTGGTTACCTTTTTATCAAGAAAAAGGTAAAAGCCCTTCGGTAGCTAACCGAGGCAAGCCAGAGCAAAGGGCAAAGAATCTACACTATTAACCTAACTTAAAAGATTTCTCCGCTACGGTCGAAATGACGGATTTATTCATGGAACAAATACCATATTAGAAACTATCTTATACACCCTGCTATCCGGCCTAGCAGATTTCCGCCGGAAAAAGCACGGAAAGCTTTGCACTTCCCCTCATACCCCACAACCCAAGGCAGGATCAAAGCGGGAGCGGTGGAATAAGGCAAGGGCTAAGAGCCTTGATGCTGCCGCAAATTAGATTTCCGTAGCTTTTTACAAGGAAGGATGCAAGCCTTGGGTTTTTGTTACTTTTGGGCCAAGCCAAAAGTAAGAGCCCCTCGGCGGCGGTGATCCGAGGCAAGCCCGAGCTCAGGGTAAAGGATAACTAGCGCATTAAGATTCCCGCCTGCGCGGGAATGACGGCCGTATTATAGCGAGCGCCTTAGCCTGCAATATGCTCCAAGCTATTCTACCCATGCTGTCTGCACCATGCTATCCGGCCTGGGATATGATGGAAGGAGATCCTTCGACTACGCTCAGGATGACAAAAAACCGGAGGAAATACATGGAAAAAGCACGGAAATCTTTGCAGTTCCCCCTCATACCCCACGGCCCAAGGCAGGATCAAAGCGAGAGCGGAATTTAACCGATTGCTTCTGCCTTCTTTCAAAGATTGCTTCCCCGAAAGTCGGGGGCAGTCTGTACCTTTATAATTACGAACGATCTAAAGCTTTAATTCTTCACCCTGTTCTTCTCGGCATCGGCGCCAGAAGATTCGTGTTTTTCAGGCGAAGAAAAGGTTTTCCCAAAACGATAGCTATAGCTTAAAACAAAGTTTCTTGAATCTTGCCTGTTTCTCCATCCGGCTTCTGTTGCGGCAAGATTATTAATTATTCCATTGTATATCCTGGTTCTAAAAATATCATTTGCAGTTAATTTCAAGGAACTTTTTGCCGAAAGCTTTTTTTGCACTGCTGCGCCAAAATTATGCACCGAAGCCAGTAAAAACTGAACGTTTGAAAGTTTACTCTGATAGCTCATATTCAGTTCTGCATTCCAGGTAGGACTGATTTTAAACTGAACATTAGGATTTGTTCTAAAATAACTGCCATTAGTCACTAGAAAACCGGTATAAAAATCTGTTTTCGACATTATTTTGCCAAACTCCATATAGGCATTTAATTTTGCCCATTTCGTAAGGTCAATCTCTGCATTCACCGAAACATTGGCTACCCTTGTTTTGCCTACATTGGCTGGCCGGCTATAATAGGTACCATCTAAAATTTCGATGGTTTCATTCACTTCATCTCTCACCCAACTGTAGCTAAATGTTGTAGTAATCTTACTTTTGTAGGTATGAGAAAGTTCGATACTTTGTGTAAAAGAGGGTTTTAAAAAAGGATTACCAACATAATAAGTAAATTTATCTAATGGTGAAAAGAAGGGATTAAGATCCTGATAATAAGGACGATCAATCCTCCTTCCATAATTCAACCCAAGTTCATTGTTCCCTAATGTATCAAGCTTATAAGAGAAATAAACTGTTGGGAACAAACTATTATAAGTTCTTTTAAAACTGGAATCAGGTTTGATTATATTGCCCAATTGATGTCCGTTAGAAACCGTGTTTTCATACCTCAAGCCGGCTTGGAGTGAAAACCGCTTCCCTTCCCTGCTCATGTTCAGGTAAATCGCGTTAATATTTTCCTTGTATAAAAAATGATTGCTCTTTTCGTAATCGGCACTGGTTTTTCCATTTGCAGTATTAGCGTAATCGGCAATATTATCCGTGTTGGTGTAAGCGGTTTTAACCCCTGCATCCAGCTTCCACTTATTTTCCAGTGGATGCGAATAATCTATTTTGGTCGTATAAATATCAATATCTGACGGTAGATTTCCGCGTAAGACATCCTGGTATTTTAAAGCGCCGCCTGGCAGATAACTAAAATTATTATAGGTTTGAGCCGTTCTATCCCGATAAAGCAGGTAATCGGCATCAAAGGTTAATTCACGCCCCGTCTGCTTAAATTTATGTCTGTAATTTAAGTTTACACCTGCATTCTGGTACTTAATCTGATCGATATTTTCAGCCTTGATTACCGAATCTAACTGCATGGAGGCATTAGATAAATTACTGGTATTGTTGTTCACCTGTTTGGAAATCCTGTTCATGCCGGTAAGTACTACACCCCATGTGGTGCGTTCTGATGCGTAATAATCAAGCCCGGTTTTCAGGTTAAAGGTATTGCCATGCCTGCGGAAATAAGAATTTTGATTAAAATAGGATTTGGCACTACCATCAGCATTTTTATATTTCCGATTCAGATCAAGATCGGTAAAGCTGTTATTGAGGTTATAGCTCAGGTTTCCAAAAACGTTAACCTTGTCTTTTCGGTAATTAAAGTTGAAACTATTATTCGAACGGCTTAATTCGCCCTGGTTTAAACTCAGATTAACCCCACCGTTAAACCCGGCGGTTTTGGTTTTCTTGGTTTTGATGTTAATTACACCGCCATTGCCGGCAGCATCATATTTGGCCGGTGGATTGGTCATCAGTTCAATCTGATCAAGCGATGAGGAAGGCAAGGAACGCAAATAGTTCTCCAGATCCGAACCCGATAAATAAGTCGGTTTATCATCAACAAAAATAGTCACCCCATTTTTGCCTTTCAACGAAATTACTCCGTTCTGATCCACATTTACGCCAGGCGATTTGCTGAGCACATCCAATGCAGTTGTACCTGCATTAGAAATCAAAGCATCCACATTAACAACAGTCCGGTCAATCTTCCGTTCAACAAAAGCCTTTTGTCCTGAAATATTCACCTCTTTTAAATTGGTTGCTCCGGTTTTGATTTTAATATCTGGCATCGCAATAACGGCATGGTCTGCAGTAAGTACCAATGTATCAGTTTGGTATATGGGCGATCCGACTACCGATATTTTAATCAGATATTTCCCATAACCCAGCTGATCAAAACTGAATAATCCATCCTTTTCAGTAAAAGTAGTTTTAACCAATGTAGAATCTTTGAGTAGAGCGACTGTTGCAAATTCTATATTTTTACCTTCGGCATCCAATACATGGCCATAAATTCTGGGCGGAGTGCTTTGCACCTGAGCAAAAGTAGAGGCAATATTTATCCATATGGCTAAAAAAGCCATGAGCTTGTATTTCATAAGATGTTGATTGGATTAAGCTTTTAGCGGTTGATTTTAGTTATTTTCAATCAGGAAATTATACATCAGCGAGTGTTTATCGTTCTTCAAAAACCGCTTTTTATACTTTTGCTGAACTTCGGTATTTTGTTTCACTCCATTTACAATCAGCTCATCTTTATTGAGTTTGTATGAAAGTTTATTGGTACTGCTGATGATGCCGTCTTTCATCAATTCCTGATTGATTGCATTGGTATAATCATGTCCATCGCCATTGGTTACTGTTTTCGAAGTCACTGTTCGCTGCGAACTGGTTTTGGTATTGCTATTTCCGCCATAAACAGGTGGTATTGGAGGCATAGCAGGTGTAGCAGGTGTAGCAGGCATAGCAGGAACAGCAGGTATAGCTGGTACTGCATATACAACTCCGGGTACGTTTGGTGTTTTAGGTACTTTAGGTGTTCTAGGCGGGCGGGGCACCCCTGGTACCATCTCATAGCCGTATGATTTATACACTTTAGCCGAATTTTTGTATTCTTTTACATCTTCAACAGCTTGTTTAGCGTCAATAATAGCCTGTTTCCTATCATTTTCGGCTTGCCTGGCATCAAAAATAGCCTGTTTTCGATCCAATTCTGCTTGCTTCGCATCTTCCTGAGCCTGCCTTACATCGTCCTGCCGTGTTTTTTCGTCCGCTTGCCTGGCTTCTTCATCAGCAAGTCTGGCCTTTTTATCTTCTTTCGTTTCTGGCAGCTGCTGGTTTTCATTCATCCTTTTTAGCTCGTTGTCTACCTTTGCATTGATCTCTTTTTCCATTTGGTCTGCAGATTTTCTTTCGGCAGGCTTGGCTTTTTTCCTGGTTGTATCCTGTAAGGTTACAACTGTAGTGGATGTTTTTTTTCTGGCAACTGTTTCGGCATGGCCAATACTTTTAAATGCGGCACTGCAAATCACTACCGATACCAGGGCGATGGTTAATATCGTTTTTTCCATTTTGTTTAAAGTTGAGTTGGTATTGAATAACATCCTGCTAGCTCTATGTAGCAGGCTGCTTTTAGTTCCGCTCATGGCCATGGCATAGGCAGGTGCACGCTGCTTAAACTCCTGGCATACAATGAGGGCCTGAACGTAATTTTTGCGATCGTTTACACAGGCGATGGCCAAATCATCGCAACAATGCTCGCGTTCTGTTTTTATTAATTGCGATACCCAAAGCACAGCCGGGTTAAAGAAAAATACAATTTCGATGAAACTTTGCAATATATTCACCAAATAATCCTTCCGTTTAATATGGGCCAGTTCATGAGAAAGAATGGCTTCTACTTCAGCAGTAGATAAACTATTAAGTAAACCCAAAGGAATGAGAATTAAAGGCTTAAAATGACCTACTACCAAAGGTACCTGCGCCATGCCCGATTGCATCAGCTTAACCTGTTGCGTTAAACCCAATTTTTGAACGAGTTCAGTTAATTTTTCATCCCACTTTTTCCCTGCAGCGTAGGTTTTATAATTACGCAGATGATATACACCATTTAAACCTACCATTAATTGGATACTTTTTCCGCAGATAATCAGGAACCAAACCAATACAATCTGATAGGCATAAGCATTCCACAAAGACAGGATGCGATTAAGTACCGAATACATGTCTTGCTGTACATTGGTAACCGCCTGTTGATCTGCGATAGCCTTCGGCAAATTAATCCCTGTTTGATGAACAACCTGCGATTGCGTATGGTGATCCGACTGCTGAAGCTCCTGATAAAAAGTAAAACCTATTGCCACAACAAACAAACCTAAACATACCGTAAGCAAGTTATAACGCCACGTAGCGCTTGCCTTACGGGAAGTAAACATCACCAAACCAGCTAGCAAGGCTAAAATAACACCAATCCACAAAGAGTGGAACAAGGTAGCACCCAGGGCAAGAAGCCAGTTATCGGGTAAAAGATTGATTAATTTAAATTCCATTATGGTGGTTCTTTAGCTTCTGTTCTGGTTAATTAGTCCATGTTATTCAATAGCCGCTTAATCTCTTCGATTTCTTTTTTTGATGTTTTTTCGTTCCCCAAAAGTTGCATCATCAATTTCGATGCAGAGCCTTTATACAAAGTGTTTACGAAACGGTCTAACAACTGTACTTTGGTTTTTTCCTCTGCTTCAACCGGGATATAAATGTGTTTCATTTGGCTTTCATCACGTTTTAATATCCCTTTTTCAGTTAAAATCTGCATCTGCTTTAAGGTTGAGGTGTAATTCACCTCTCTTAGTTCATTTAGCTTGTCGTTTACAAACCGAACGGTTGATGGTCCAAATTCCCATAATACCTGGAGAATTTCCAGCTCAGCTTTGGTTGGTTCGGGCAGATTGTTTTCAGTTTGAATACCTTTCATATCTTAAAGGTACGACAAATTTCGTACGATGCAAATATTAGTTTATTTATTTTTAAATAATTTATATATATTGCTGACTGTCATATTATTAAATATAGATTAAATTTGTGTATTTGTATAATTCGACCCTTTTCATCTTTAATTTGCTAGAAATTAATTACCAACGGTGAACCATATTCAAAGTATAGCTAATTAGCACTTCAAAAACAAAATGATATTATCCAGACACAAAACATCTGATGTTTAATTTAAACATCGTATGTTTGTATCGTTGATTTCATATTATGGCAAAAGAAAGCAGACTTTTCGAACAGGTATCCACCAAAATCAGAAACGATATTAAAAAAGGCAAATTTAGCGTAGAGGAAAAAATCCCTTCAGAACCAGCCTTAATGGAATTATATGGTGTTGGCCGCTCTACCATCCGGGAAGCTATAAAATCACTTACCTTATCAGGAATACTTACAGTACAGCAAGGTTTTGGAACAAAAGTTAATGCCACCCCTACAGAACCTATTGAGCAACGTTTGCGCAGTGCTGATTTTAAAGAAATCAACCAGGTCAGGGCTTTGCTCGAACAGGAAATTGTTCGTCTGGCTACTAAAAACCGTACTGATTCAGATCTGGAAGCGATTAAAGATGCACTTGAAAAAAGAAAATTGGCCATCGAGAAAGAATCGAGAACTGAATGTGCCAATGCAGATATTGCATTCCACCTGGCTATTGCCCGCGCATCTGGCAATCATGTACTAAGTGATCTTTATGAAAGTTTTACGGTAATCATCCGCGATTTTTTTACTAAACGCGCACCATCTGGCGTCACTCATTTTGCCATGAGCCATCACTTGCATGAGGCACTGTTTAATGCGATAAAAGCAGGTAATACAGATGCAGCCCTTTCTACAACCACCACCATTTTGAACAATAATCATTAATATCATGACCATTTTAACTTTTACCCTGATCCTAATCCTTGGCGCTTATCTGGCAGGGCTGATTGGATCGTTAACAGGCCTTGGCGGCGGCGTAGTCGTCATTCCATTGCTTACACTTGTTTTTCATGTAGATATCCGTTATGCCATCGGTGCTGCATTACTTGCTTCTATTGCCAATTCATCGGGTGCCGCCAGCGCCTATATAAAAGAAGGTATTACCAACATCCGCTTAGGTATGTTCTTGGAAATTGCAACCACGTTAGGAGCGGTACTTGGTGCATTAATCGCTATTTATACGCCCACCAATACTATCGCCATTCTTTTTGGCTGTGTTTTGCTTTTCTCTGCCGCGATGACCTTAAGAAAAAAAAATCAGCAGGCCTTAACAGAAGGCAGTAAACTTTCTTATGTATTAAAACTCAATAGCAGCTACCCCACACCAACAGGCCCGGTTGATTATAAACTTAAAAATGTTGGTGCCGGTTTTTCCATCATGACGGTAGCAGGGGTAATGTCGGGTTTGTTGGGAATTGGTTCTGGTGCATTAAAAGTATTGGCCATGGATACCGCCATGAAAATTCCTTTTAAGGTAAGCACCACCACCAGCAATTTCATGATCGGTGTTACCGCCGCAGCCAGTGCTGTAGTTTACCTGCAACGTGGTTACATGGATCCGGGAATTGCATTCCCTGTAGTGCTTGGCGTATTGGGCGGGGCTTTTACGGGAGCTAAATTACTAACCAAAATTAACCCTTCCACTTTAAGGATTATTTTCTGTATCGCGATCACTTTTGTTGCGCTGGAAATGATTTACAATGGTTATCATCACAAATTTTAAGTTAAAATAAAATGAAGAATATTATCTCAACCCATCTTATACAAGACCGTGATGTAGAAAAAATTGTGGGCAAGCTATTAAGATTTGGTGTAATTACCGCAAGTTTGGTGGTTTTACTGGGCGGCATACTTTTTTTGGTAAAGCACGGAGCACAAGGCAGGCCCGATTACCACATTTTTAAAGGTGAAGAAAACGACTTTATCACCTTTGATGGCATTTTTAAAGGACTTTTTACTTTTAAACCAATGGCCATCATCCAGTTTGGTGTATTACTTTTAATCATCACACCAATTTTAAGGATCATATTCTCGCTGTTCGCTTTTATATTGGAAAAAGATAAACTCTATGTTGTGATTACCTTAATTGTACTGGCCATTATATTAGGAAGTACTTTTGGAGGATTAAAGATTTAATCTACCCATTTTATGCGTTATACATGAAACTTATAAAGAGACCTATTAGTATTAATCGGATTATTACCTTTATCAATAAACAAGTAATAAAGGTACTTACTGGTCAAATACGTGTAAGCTGATTAACGGGTATGATACCATAGGAAATCATCAAAATCTCCTATGGGTATTATTTTCAAAATATTGCTCTACTCCTTAATGTGTTTGATCACTGCAATCAGATCTTCTTCTCCAAATTTGGCGGTAGCGGCCTTAAAAGTATCTAAGGCGGTCTTGGCCAGTGGCGATTCCAAACCAATGTCTTTAGCTAAATTTAAATCTTTTACAATATGTTTAAGGGCGAATGCTGCTTTATAATTATCAGCAATAATGGCATCGCCCTTTATTTTGGTAAAAACATTGGCTATAGCACCATTATTAAGCAAATTAAGCAGATCTTCAGTTTTAATCCCCTGGTGGTTAGCAAACAGTACCGTTTCGGCCAAACCCTGTGTATATAATGCCAATAGCGAGTTAATGGCCAATTTTGCGACATTTCCAGCACTCGCGTCACCTAAGTACACAGCCATTTTCCCTATTTTTTCTAAGATTGGTTTTACCTGCTCAAATGCGGTTTCATCACCGCCAGCCATAATCACCAGCTGTCCTGTTTCTGCTTGTTTCACACTTCCTGAAACCGGTGCATCTAAATACTGTCCGCCTTTTTCTTTGCATATAGAAGCCATCTCTTTAGAAATCGCCGGAGAAACCGTACTCATGTTAATGATCACTTTATTTGAAATATCGGCGCCGAAGAGACCGTCTTTAT
The DNA here is from genome assembly GCF_007833675.1 of Pedobacter suwonensis. NCBI lineage: Bacteria > Pseudomonadati > Bacteroidota > Sphingobacteriia > Sphingobacteriales > Sphingobacteriaceae > Pedobacter > Pedobacter suwonensis. The sequence goes on from NZ_CP031708.1 coordinate 1,824,705, forward strand.
CATTAAAAACCTGATCAACTGCGGCATCATCAGATACCATAATGATTACCACTTCAGTAGCAGCAATTAACGCTTTAGGTGTTTCAGCAGTTGATGCCCCCATTTCTTTCAGCAAACTTTCCTTACCCTTGCTCCTGTTGTAAACCGTAACGGCATAATCCGCTTTTATCAATTGCGCTGCCATCGGAATTCCCATATTTCCCAATCCGATCCAGCCTATTTTTATTGTATTCATTACCTTATTTTTATAACAAACAAATGTGCCAAAGAAAAACCTTAAATTCTTATATGCAATGTAAAAAATAAGAAGATTAAATAATTAGCTGAACAAGCCACACAAATACTAATTTTTTTAGTAAATTAGCAGCGTATTAAAATCATATCTCCATGTATAATTACCGAAATTATGGCCATTTTGCTTAAAAATTTATATTCAGCTGCTTTTTATGATCGATTAACCACGGCGCTGGCAGCTACCATACCAGGTTTCGACAAAGGGTTATTCATTAAAAAGATTTTTGTACCCGAATTCGAATCTAAAGAACTGAAAGAGCGAATGAAACATACTACCAGGGTATTACACGATTTTTTACCTGAGGATTACCCTCAAACCATTACGCTCATTAAGAAAATCATTGGACAGTTAAGGATACAAGGCATTGGAGAGGATAGCCTGGCTTATATGTTTTTACCTGATTATATTGAAACCTACGGTATTGATGATTTAGCAAGTTCTGTTGAAGCGCTGGAATTCGTTACACAATTTGTAAGTTGTGAATTTGCCGTTCGTCCATTTATCTTAAAATACGAAAATGAGATGATTTTAAGAATGCAAGAATGGTCGCTGCACGAAAGCCTCAAAGTAAGAAGACTTGCCAGCGAAGGCAGTCGTCCGCGATTACCCTGGGCCATGGGTATTCCTTTTCTAAAAAAAGACCCGACATCCATTTTACCCATATTGGAAAATCTTAAAACAGATCCATCGGAATATGTAAGGCGGAGTGTTGCCAACAACTTAAATGATATTGCAAAAGATCACCCTCATGTGGTTTTAAATATGGCTAAAAAATGGTCGGGTTTAGGTGCCGAAACCGATGCAATTATTAAACATGGCAGCCGTACATTACTTAAACAGGGTCATGCCAATATTCTTAAACATTATGGTTTAGATGATGCAGGGATTTTATTGAAAGATTTCAAAATTTTAACGCCCCAGATCGGCATTGGCGAAAGCCTGGAGTTTTCGTTTTCTATTTTTAATAGCAATCCTGCTGAACAAAAAGTGAGACTGGAATACGCTATTTATTATAAAAAACAAAATGGGCAGAATACTAAAAAAGTATATAAAATTTCGGAAAGGATTTATCCCGCCGGTGCAACCATAAACATCATTAGAAAACAAAAATTTGTGCTGATTACAACCCGTAAATTTCATTTGGGCGACCACCAGATCTCGATCATTATCAACGGTGCCGAAAAGAACATTTTACACTTTGAATTAACGGCTTAACTTTAATTTTAATTCATCAAGTAAAGCAATCTGCCTTTCGTTAATGTAGGTAATGGCATCAGCGTAAGTAAACCAATTGGCTTTGTCTATTTCTGCAAAACTTTGTTTTTTACCCGATCGCGGAGGCCATTCTATTTCGAAGGTGTTGCTAACAATAGTTAAGGGATCAAGGTCTGCTTCAAATGCCCAGCATAATACTTTTTTACCTCCCTTTTGCACAATAGGGGTTAATTCGATGAAATCGCCAGTTAAGCTTTGACCTATTTCTTCTTTAAATTCGCGAATGGCTGCCATCAAAGCGTCTTCACCTTCATTTAATTCTCCTTTGGGCACAGTCCAAAAGCCAAGATCTTTTTTGGCGAAGAATGGTCCACCAGGATGAACCAGAAAAAATTCTATCTGCCGATCTTTTCTCCTGAAAAGTAGTATTCCTGCGCTTTGTTTCATTAATTTAAGATAGAAATTTGGAATTAAAAATGGATGATAAACTGGCTATTGTAGTTTTTACTAAAGATCCTGAAATAAATTCAGGATGACGATAGCTTCTTGGATAAATCTGATTCCATAAAAAAGCAGCAGACCTTTTTTAAGTCTGCTGCCCTATATCATCTGTTATGTGTAGTTTTTTGGGAAGCGTTTTACAACAATCCGTAAAGGCCATGTGCATAATTCCTTAAAGAGGATGATACCGTCTTCATTTTATCCGGCGATGGGCCTTTTACTTTATAAGCTTCCGGATGAAGTTCTAAAGGTTGTTCATTCACTTGTTCTAATGTGTTTCTATTGCTTAATGTAGCATGTTGTTCTTCGCTTAATTTTAAAGGTGCCATGATCTTGAATTTATACTATAACAACAGCAATAATGGGATTTAGTTTGCCATATTTTGTTAATTTTTGAAATTATTTCATGAGATCCGAAATCCAGTTTTTGGTATCAGAAATTTTAACCGGAACGGCTGAGGCCACTATTTTTAACCGCCCTCCTTTATTGATGTCCTCCTGTGTAATATAGTTCTTTTTGAAAGGCTTTCCGTTGAGGAAAACCGCCTTAATATATTTGTTTTTTGGGTCAAAATTTTCTGTTTCAATAGTAAAAGTTTTTCCTTCTGGCAGGTTGTAAGTTAGCAATGGAAATAAGGGTACGTTTAAATAATACACCGGCCAGCCTACGCAGGCAGGAGAAAAACCACTTGCTGCAAACACGTACCAGGCGCTCATCGCTCCGGCATCGTCGTCCATGGTGCGCAGATAGGCATTTGGCTGGTTTCTGTAAATTTTGCCAATGTAACTTCCAATTCCACGGCTATTGTCATTAAAGTAATTCTGGATAACGGTATCAGCCGCCAGCTGGTGCATCCAATATTGCGATTTATAACCAGACTTAGTCACATTATACATCAACGGAACTTGTAAATCCGGTTCATTGGCATGATTGTATAAATCGCGGGCAAAAAATTCATCAAGTTTCGCCAGATAAGATTCCTCCCCTCCATCTAGTTCGATCAATCCTTTGAAATCATAAGGTACAAACCATCTATATTGCCAGATGGTACCCTGATATAAACCACGGGCCTGCATCCGGTCCACATCATTTTTGGTCATATCCTTAAAATCCTTATTCCAATATTTTTTGTATTCCTGAGCCTTGTTAAGATAAAAATCAGATTTTTCCTTATTCTTTAAAATCTTAAAGATTTCTGCAAGTGCCCAGTTATCATAACTTGACTCTAAAGCTTTATCCGGCGACCTGTAATCCAAACCATCCACCTCTTTCACCAGTGAATCAGCTATTTTCCCAAAATCAACCGGATACCCTTTACGGTAAGCATCAAGCAAAACCACAATGGCATGTTCAGACCGCACGGTGTTTGAAGGCTCATGCTGTCCGGCGTAATCCTTTTTACCCGAGTTATACAGATCTGCAATAGAACTTACCATTCCCGCATACCGATCCTGCGCAATTATTGAAAGCAAAGGTAACTGCGTACGGTAATTGTCCCAAATGGCCCAACCGTTGTAGCGGATCTCTTTATCTTTCTTAATTTCACCCTTTGTATTGCGGTATGCACCATCAGCTTCAGATATGACATATGGCGATTGCATGGTACGATACAAAAGCGAATAAAAAAGCTTAGCGCTCTCCAGATCGCCGTTTACAGCGATTTTAGAGAGATTTGCATTCCAATCGGCTTTGCTTTGTTCTTTTACAGTATCGAATGAATTTTTATTGATAGAGGATTTTGCTGCTTCAACACTAACGGCAGAAAGAGCGATATTGATTCCTGTTGAAGTTAACTCTCCTTTGAGCATGGCTATCATTTTATGATCATCGACTACTTTCCATGATACGTTATCTCCGATCTCCATATAGTAAAACAACTTGTATTTACCTACACCACAAGTTGTTTTCGAAGTAATCCATCCGCTTACGGTATTGGCGTTTACTTCGTGCGCTTCATCTACAAAAGCACCATTAAAAGCATAAGCCAGGTCGATATAAAACCCTTTTGCTCCTTTCGGAAATTGATAGGCATGTTTACCTGCTTTACCCAATACGGTAAAACTGGCTTTAATTTTATTTTCAAAACCAACTTCATAATAACCTGGACTCGCTTTTTCAGAAACCTTAATCAACTCAGACGCCGCCGGATCACTACCTAAAAATGGTTTGATAAAGATATTGCCACCCGAACCCTGACAGCCCACTCCTTCAAAACGATTGTGGGTAAAGCCTTCAAATTTCTTGGCCAGGTATTCGTAACCGGTATGCGTTTTAGGGTAAGTCTGCGGGCCTATACTCAACATACTGAAAGGCGCGGAGGCGGCCGGCGACATCTGTCCATGATCGCCAGAAGACCCTAGAAAAACATTCACCTGATCAACAGGCTTTGCAGTTTTTATGGAAAAAAGTTGCGCTTTTTGTTGTGCTAAAACGTTTAACGAAAGAAGCGGCAATAAGAACAATAGTTTAAAGGAAAACTTCATTATTTTGTGTTTATTTTTAAATCGGCCTAAAATAGCACTTTAATAAGAAGTAGATATTATGTTTTAGGTTCGTTACAAAAAGGGAGAAAGGGTAAGTATAGTTTACTGAACAATAAATATATGATGATTTGGAGCGCAATGCCTGTGCACGGCAAGAAGTTTCTTCCCGTTTTCCGCTTTTACGCTTCGCTGCCTCGTATCTCGTTGCTGCAGGGTATCGCTGCAACCGGGGTATATGGCTACAGCAGCCTTTCATTTGTTGGGTTGCGGAGTGCACAAACCTCTGTTCCTAAACCCGATTGCAGCGAACACGAAGTGCAACGGAGTAAAGCGCAAAGCGGGGCTGCAAACCTCCAAGCACTACAGGCCACTCATTTCCTAATCCTAAACACAAATATCATTTAAAGCACAAGCCCCTACACGACCAGAAGTTCCTTTTCCTGAACTCGATTTACAGTGAACACGAAGTGCAACGGAGTAAGCGCAAAGTGGCCTGTTAACCTCCAAGCATTGCTATACGTTCATTTCCCGAAAAAAAGGACAAAAAAAAGCCGTTCCAAATATTAAAATGGAACGGCTTTCAAGAATTTAATCTAATTATTTAATGGTTACCGGAACAGAAATTTTATCCCATTCTAAAGCAAAACCGCTTTTGGTAATTTTATAAACCAAACGTTCTTGTGTTGCTTTTAATGCTTTGGTTTTAACATCAACACGCAGAGCATCTTTAGCCTCTTCGTATTTATAAGCTCCCCATTGTTTTGGTTCTTTGTTAAAAATAGCGGTCCAGGTTCCGCTTTCTCTAGGAATTAAAAAGAAACTGTATTTTCCTGCCGCCAAAGGTTTACCTTCAACCATAATATCTTTATCAGTTTCGAAAGTGGTCGCTTCATTTGCACCAGCGCGCCATACTTTATCAAAGGCTTCTAAACCGCCCCAGATTTTACGCCCTTTTACCGCCGGACTGCTGTAGTTAATCGTAATGGTTGCACCTTTAACTTTTCCTGTTGCAGTTGCCGCCGGACTTGGTTTAGGCTGCGCATCTTGTGCCATTACACTTACTGAAATGGTAATTGCCGTAAACAGCAATGTGATTGATTTAATCATTGTTTTCATAGTATTATATATCTGTTTCTGTTGTTTTATTTTACGAATTTATGGCTTTAACACGATAAAACAATACCCTTTAATAAATTGATACGGGAATGACGGTAAAGGTCAGGTATATATGGTAGCTTAATATATTGCCCACGAATTTAAGAATAGGCCTCTACGATCAATGAACAAGAATGGCATTTACAGCTTAAAGTTAACCAGCGAGTCAGAGAGGCGCTTATTCATTCGCTAATCCGTAGCGCCACGCCATTTCCGGATCTTAAAGGAGGTTTATTTCTTTCTTCCAACAAATCTGATTACCGAACCTAGTCCGTTATGAAACAAGCCTTCATTCAGTTCAATTTCTTTTTCTTCCAACACAATGATCTCGTAATCTTCGAAATCAGCCTTTATTTCTTCTATCGAAAACAGCATATCAATTTCTTTCGGCCCACCAACTTTTTCGTTTGCTGCAATATAATGAAGGTGTTTCTTGCTAAAAGCTTCGAAAATAACCAAACCGCCCTTGCATAGATAATGGCTTAGTGTTTTATGATAGGTCGATTTGATTGACGAAGGAAAGTGTGCATAAATCAAAGCAATGGCATCAAACTGCCCAGCTTTATAGTTAAGATCCTGAAGTTCGCCCACCTGATAATCGATGCTAACCTGATTGTGAATGGCGAGTTGAACAGCCTTGTTTTTTCCTTCAGTACTGATATCAAAGGCCGAAACTTTCCAACCCAGTTTAGCCGCAAAAACCGCATTTCGGCCTTCGCCTTCTGCCGGAAAAAGTATCGTTCCGGTATCCAAAGGTGTCAATTGCTCTTTTAAGTAATTATTCGGTTGTTCTCCATAAGCAAACTCATTGGTACTGTAGCGGTCATTCCACCTATCAACCCAGGCATCATCCATGTCGTTATTATTTAGAAAATAAAGGTATTAAATTTCCAGGCCTGCGCCCAGGAAAAAATATCTGCTTTGCGTAAAAAATCAGTCTGATTTGTCAGTCGCAACTTTTTGATTTGAAAACAACAGACCGATTACTGAGCAGATGATTACTGCGGCCGCGCCAATTACATTAAGCCAGAGAAATGAAACTATATCAAACTTATAGATTGCTACAACGGCAATTTCTGATAAGATAGCCGAAATAAACACATTTGGCCCGTTTATCTTTTTCAAATAAAAAGCCACTAAGAAAATGCCCAGAATTGGTCCATAAAAAAGTGAGCCCAGTACATTAACGGCCTCGATTAACGAACCCATTTGTGTAGCAAACATGGCTACTGCGATTGAAAAGATACCCCATGCTAAAGTATGCAAACGGCTATATTTTAATTCCGTTTCGTCATCAACTTCTTTTTTACCAAAAATAAGGTGTACATCTTTTAAGGAACAGGCAGCCAGCGAATTTAATGCGGCTGATATAGACCCCCAGCTGGCCAAAAATATGACAGCGAAAAGCAAGCCGATCATCCCCACCGGAAGTGTATTTTTCACAAAGTACAGAAAAATATAGTTGGTATCGGTTTTCTCTGCATTGTAATTTGATTTATTAATGGCTTCTTCTACCTGGCTATGTAACTCTTTAACCTGTTTTTGGGTTGCTTTAAAATTTGCTATGGAAGAACTTAGCGTTGGCGACTGCTTTTCTTTTTCCAGAAGAATATTTTTTGATTGCTGGTTAAATTTCTGTGCTAAGGCCTGGTGTTCTTTTTCAAAAGCTGCGGCCTGCCGGGGCTGAGTTTCTTTTAAATGCTGATAGGATCGTTCGTTAAAATAAATCGGAGCCGGTTTTAAAGAGAAAAAAGCAAATAATAACGCGCCGATTAAGAGGATCGCAAACTGCATCGGGATTTTAACCAATCCATTTAACAGTAATCCCATTTTGGCATTTGTATTATCTTTTGCCGTAATGTACCTTCCAACCTGGCTCTGATCGGTGCCAAAATAAGACAGCGCCAGAAAAAACCCACCGATTAAACCGCTCCAAATGTTGTATTTATCCTTCCAGTCAAATTCTGTGGTAATTACATTTAACTTACCAGATTTTCCGGCCAGGTAAAGCGCGTCTTTAAAACCGATTCCATCAGGCATATTCTGCACCAAAAGGTATGCAGCAAAAGCCATGGTGCCTAATATGATCAAAAACTGTAACTTCTGTGTATGCGCAATTGCCTTTGCACCTCCCACGTAAGTATAAATCAATAGTATTCCTCCGGTAAGGATATTGGTTAAATAAATATTCCAGTTTAATACACTGGAAAGGATAATACTTGGTGCATAAATACTGATGCCGGTTGATAATCCCCGCGAAAACAGGAACAGCAATGAGGTTAATACCCTTGTTTTTTTATCAAAACGGTTTTCTAAATATTCGTAAGCTGTATATACATTTAACCGCTGGAAAATGGGAATGAAGGTAATGCAGATCACGATCATAGCCAAAGGCAGGCCGAAATAATACTGAACAAAACGCATACCGTCGGTATAGGCCTGCCCCGGCGCTGACAAAAAAGTAATGGCGCTGGCCTGTGTGGCCATAATACCAAGCAGCACAATATACCAGGGCATTTTATTATCTGCCTTTAAATAGGAGGCATTGCTTTTCTGCCCACGACCAATAAAAACGCCATAGGCTACCACGGCAAGCAAAGTGAATATCAATACGGCCCAATCGACATTACTCATGCCCAGAATTTAGTAAACAAATAATAAAACACAAGCTGAAATACCAGCGCCAAAGCGAGTAATGCATACCAGGTATTCCAGTTTTTAAACTGATTTTTCATCACTTTCCGGCTGATAAAAAGTTAAAGAACAACCTGGCTGCGCCAACATTGCCTGCTGGCAACTGCCTGAAAAATGCTAAAGGCGTATAAATAAAATTCCCTTTACCATATTTAGCATAAAGGGTTGAACCCTGAAGTGGCTCCTCGCCCGTATCGTGCATTTCAAAAAGCGTTTCGTATCTGGGATCCCATTGGTCAGGGAAGTAAGCACCACGTTCCTGCACCCAGCCTTTAAAATCTTCAGCAGTGATTTTATTTGGATAGTTCAGTAATTTATGGTCAGGTTTTAAAAACTTAACCGCTGCATTTTCTTCGGTTACCCTTTTACCACTGATGCTAAATGGATAAATACCAAAATCCTGCAATGCCATATCCTGTGTGGTATTGTACTGCATGACAATGGTTCCGCCGTTTTCTACATAACTGCGTAAAGCAGTTTGCCAGTTTTTAATTCTCTTTTCGGTATTGATTACCCTTACGCCGGTTACCACGGCGTCATAGCTTGCCAGTTTGACCGGATTTAGGATATCTGCTTCTGTCAGCACATCAACCTGTAAACCGGCCTGTCTTAAAAATTCGGGAATAAGGTCGCCAGCCCCTTCGATATAGCCAATTTTTTTCGCCAATACTTTGATGTCTCCTTTAATTAACCAGGTAGTTGCCGGAACAAAATATTGGAGGGTTGGCAAATGCGGGTATTGGATCAATACCTGCCCTTTTGAATATTCATTTGTTTCTGATGAAAAAACTGCTTCTAATTTATTCTGGCTGGTTTTAATTTTAGCTAAATCTTCAACAGGGATAACGAAATTCATCGTGCTCAGCGTATTCTCGCCCAGGTTAATCCCCTGGAAGGTTTTTACAACCTGGTTCCCAATTTTAAAAGTAATTCTCCCGTAATTGATATTCTTATTGGCCCTTAAGCGAAGACCGACATTTAAAGCTTCTTTTTCTTTTGCAAAATAAACAGGTTCGCTAAAACTTAAGTCTAATGCAGGGACAATTCTCAGTGCTTCTACCACATCTCCCTTAACAGGATCTAATTTTTTATAGGATAAAGGCAAACTGACCGCGAATTTTTCAGATTCTATTTTCAGTGTCAACAACACATTAACCGGCGATTGCATTTCCGGAAGTCCGATCAACGTATCATTCGGCACGCTAAATGTTGCTGCGTTTTTTGCAGGCTTGGCCAGCCAATAAGGTTCAGTTGGCGCAGCATCTGCCGGAATCTGGATTTTTCGTTCAATGGTAATCAGCGAATCATTTGCCAGCGTTCTGTTTAAATGATCTGTCTGATTTAGCCAGTTTACACTTTCTACCTTTACAGGAGTAGCCGATCTTGAAATTAAGTTTAAACGGAAATTATAACTGTTGCCGGCAAGTGCTTCGGGCTGATTGGTTACTACTTCGCCCATAAACCCTGCACTGCTTAAGATGATATTATCGATCGCAGCAAGTTTATCTTTCCTTAATGCTACATCCTGCAACTCGGCAATTTTTCTTCTTAGCATCAATAGTCCGTGCAGGCTTTTGTCGGGCTGGTTATAATTAAATGATAACAATATAATATCGATGAGTTCATCAATATCGCCTACGCCTTTATCAGACCAGTTCATATTTAAGCCATCAAAAAGAGTTCTTTTGGCAGGATCGCCCAAAACATTGACAAAATATTCGGAACGTATACCAGCCACAGACTGTGTTCCGGCGCCCTGGCTTTTATGTAAACTTCTGCTTAATCCGGCCAGCTCTCCATAGCCCATTCCCAATTGAGCATCATACTGCCCAACGGCTACCTTTAATTGATTTTCGGCTGTTGTATTAACTGCACCAAACCTGAAGGTATTCCATAACAATCTTTTGGGCTGCCAAACAGCAACGTATTTCAGCTGTTCAGGAAACATATTTTTATCGGCGGCCACCTTAAATGCCTTTTCGGCAACAACTGCAGAAGCCGCATGTTGTCCATGTCCGGCAGCAGCAGTTGGCGGGAAACGGCAGATAATTACATCAGGCCTGAATTTTCTGATTACCCAAACCACATCTGCGGTAATGCTATCGGCATCCCACTGTTTAAAAGTATCGGTGGTGTTTTTAGAGAAACCGAAATCAATGGCCCTGGTAAAAAACTGTTGTGCACCATCCAATCTACGGGCTTCCAGTAGTTCGTGTGTTCTGATCAAGCCCAATGCTGCCCCTTGTTCGGTACCCAGAAGGTTCTGCCCGCCGTCTCCCCTGGTTAGCGATAAATAAGCTGTTTCTACATTCTGATCGTTAATCAACCACGACAGCAAACCCGTATTTTCATCATCAGGATGGGCGGCCAGATACAAAACCTTGGGTAGGTGTTTTAAGGTTTTAAGTTCTCTGTAAATCTCGGAAGATTTTGATGGACGAACCTGTTGCGCCAAACAAAACATTACCGGTAAGCATAGGGTGAATATGGCAGTTAATCTTTTGAACATAGTATTTGTTTTGCAAAATTCAAATATGCTCAAAAAGCTTTTATTTTGGTGCCTAAGAAACGAAAAAGGTACAAATTAAGTCGAGGATCAGGAGCCTTAAGCCAAAGTTTAAAATCCAAAGCCTTTTTCCGCCACCCATAGCCTGTGTTTCTACAACATAAAGCAGCCGAATAGAAGCTTACAACCAAATAGCTTATTTTATCCCCCTCATCATCTTTCGTTATTTTTATTACTTAATATTGCAGTATAATTTTAACCTATGAATGGGATGGTCCTCATCATTGATGATGAAAAGAAAATCTGCAGTTTACTTTCCAGGATTATAGAACTGGAAGGCTTTAAAACATTACAGGCCAATACCGGAAAAGAAGGACTCAAACTTTTAAAAAGCAATGAGGTAAGTATTGTCATCAGCGATGTAAAACTTCCTGACGTAAATGGTGTTGCACTGGTTAAAGATATTAAAGCTATAAAATCCTACGTAGAAATTATCAACCTCACCGCTTACGGAACAATTGCTGATGGGGTTCTGGCCATTAAAAACGGGGCATTTGATTACCTTGTAAAAGGCGACGATAATGAGAAAATCATCCCGCTTTTATACAAAGCGATGGATAAGTCTAACCTGCAGCGCAGGGTTTCTGATCTTGAAAACAAAATCGCAAAGAAACATAGCTTTGAAACAATTATCGGGCAATCTAAAACATTAAAGGAAGCTATTGATCTGGCTAAAAAAGTAAGCAAAACCGATACTACCGTTTTGTTGCTTGGTGAAACGGGGACTGGAAAAGAGGTTTTTGCACAGTCCATCCACTATGAAAGCCCTAGGGCAATAAAACCGTTTGTGGCCTTAAACTGTAGCGGATTTAGTCCGGATTTATTGGAAAGTGAATTATTCGGATATAAAGCAGGAGCCTTTACGGGGGCAAATAAAGACAAAAAGGGATTATTGGAAGAAGCCAACGGCGGTACTTTATTGCTGGATGAAATTGGAGAAATGAACCTGGATTTGCAAGCTAAACTATTACGCGTACTTGAAAGCCAGACTTTTATTAAAGTAGGCGATACCCAAACGCAACAGGTAAACGTCCGCATTTTAGCCGCCACCAATAAAGATTTAAAAGCCGATGCCTTATCAGGAAAGTTCCGGCCTGACCTGTATTATCGCCTTTCCGTTTTTACCATTACCTTGCCTCCGCTCCGAGAGCGTAAAGCCGATATCCCTGCATTGGCGACTTACTATCTGAAAGAATTTGCAGATAAGGTAAATCGGTCAGTACCAAAAATGGAAGATAAAATTTTATCCGTATTGAGCAGCCATAGCTGGAAAGGAAATATACGCGAGTTAAAAAATATCATCGAGCGTTTGGTTATTTTATCAGATGACAATGTACTAAGCGCAACTGCCCTCCCGCCTGAATTCTTTGATTTTACACCCGTAGCAAATGAATATAACCTGCAGCAAATAGAAAAACAGCACATTCAAAAAGTGCTGATCCACACCAAAGGCAACAAAACGGAAACATCCAGGTTATTGGGAATTGGTTTAACCACACTTTACAGGAAGATAGAGGAGTATCAGATTAAAGATGTTTGAGGGCTGGAAGGTTAAAATCCATCCGCTAAAATTCAATTAGAACCATTTTTAAGTTAGCACAAGCATCGAAATTTGGAAAGTTGAAAGATTTGGGCGCGAATGGTAGTGCCCATTATCAATCTTCCATCATCCATTTCACATCAGCCTTAAGCGCCAAACCTGATCCATTTATCACCTTCATGTCCGAAGATAAATGAACCGGGATGCAGCATTTCAGCAATATCTTCGATCAGGGAAACAGCATTTTCGGCGGTCCGTTCTCGTGCTACGTCGTCATTTAATAAAATAATACGGTTGTTTTTTACCGCAGGCCAGTTCGCATCCAAAACAGATGGTACTTCGCGCATTAAATCATTGAGCATTTTGCCAGGCTGATAATAAATGATGAAAACAGCACTTAAAATATCCGCTTCCAACATTCCGCCTGCCAAAGCAATCTCTTCTGAAAGCAGATAGATGGGAGAATTACTGGCATCGATACAGGCTACAGGCACTTTATCCATAAATTTAATCTTATGTTCTACCAGATCTAAACGCTCCTGCAATTCTTCCTGTTTAGCTTCATCGAGGCCAATAAATAAATCGTTTAAAAAAGACATCTGCATTAAATTTATTAATTTGTGCAAAAATAACATTCCTGATCGCATGAGAGGCTCATTTAAATATATATTTTGGTTTTTTTATGTAATCATCTGCATTTCATGTAAGGAAAATGCTCATCATAGCGACAAGAAAGTATTCAATATCAATCTCGATCAGGGTTTAACTTCAATTGACCCGGCTTTTGCGCGAAACCAGAACGCCATCTGGATGACCAACCAGATTTTTAATGGTTTGGTACAGATTGATTCATCCCTGCAAACCCTGCCCTGCATAGCCAAAAGCTGGACGGTTTCGGAAGATGCACTTACCTATACTTTTAATCTGCGTAGCGATGTTTACTTTCATGACGACCCCATTTTTAAAAATGGAAAAGGCCGAAAAGTAGTTGCAGGCGATTTTGTATATAGCTTTTATCGGTTGATCGATCCAAAAGTGGCTTCATCAGGCGGATGGATTTTTAGTGATAAGGTAAAGGACAAGGGCAATTTTATTGCACTGAATGATTCTACTTTCCAAATTAAACTGGTACGCCCTTTTCCACCCTTTATGAGCTTACTTACTACCCAATATTGTTCTGTTGTTCCCAAAGAAATAGTAGAGCATTATGGTAAAGATTTCAGGAGCCATCCGGTGGGTACCGGCCCATTTAAATTTAAATATTGGAAAGAGGGCGAGATACTCGTGCTGTTAAAAAACGAGCATTATTTTGAAAAAGATGTGAAAGGAATATCATTACCCTACCTTGACGCCATCAAAGCCAGTTTCATTACCGATAAACAAAGTGGTTTTATGAGTTTCCTGAAAAAGGACCTGGATTTTTACTATAATATAGATGGCAGTTACCGCGATGATATCCTGACCAAAAGCGGAAAAATGACCTCAAAATATAAAGGGAAATTTACGCTAACCAAAAGCCCTTACCTATGCACCGAATATGTTGGTATTTTGGTTGACACTAATCTTTCGATTGTAAAGAAATCGCCATTGCGTTTTAAAAAAGTCAGACAGGCCATTAATTATGCCATAGACCGTGACCGATTAATTAAGTACCTGAGAAATGGCATTGGTGTTTCGGCCACATCTGGTTTTATTCCTAAAGGCATGCCCGGTTTCGATAGCCTGGCCGTCCGTGGATATGCCTATAACCCAAAACTTGCGGCCAAACTATTGGTGGAAGCGGGTTTCCCTGAAGGGAAAGGGATGGAAGAGGTTACCTTAAATACCACTACAACCTATAAAGATCTGATCGAGTTTATTCAGGGCCAGCTTACCGCCGTCGGGATTAAAGTTAAAATAGATGTTAGCCCCAGCGCCAGCCTCAGGGATCTGATGTCTAAAAACAGTGTCAATTTTTTCCGTGGCTCATGGCTGGCCGATTACGGCGATGGAGAGAATTTCCTTTCTATGTTCTACTCGAAAAACAAAGTGCCTTACGGACCAAATTATACTGCTTTTTACAACAAAGAATTTGATCAGCTTTTTGAGAAGAGCTATTATGAAACCGATAACGAAAAACGCTTTGAGCTGTACCGAAAAATGGACCAGATGGTAATGGATTACGCTCCGGTTATCCCTTTATTCTACGATCAGTCGGTGGTGATGCTACAGAACAATATCAGCGGCTATTCTTTTAATCCGCTAAGCCTGATGATTTTAAAAAGGGTAAGGAAAATTTGAAAAAGCAAATGTATTTCTTAAAATTAGCTGTAAACATTCATTTATTTGATTGGAGTATAAACAGCTTTATTGTTAATAGCAATAATTATCTTTAATTTTGAGTATGGATGCATTAATAGTTTACCCGGAAAACAAGGAACAGCTTACCGCTTTGAAAGCAGTAATAAAAGCGATGAAAATCACTTTTGAACAAAAAAGTGAGGTAATCCCTCAGGCGGTAAAAGAGGGCATTAAAGAGTCTTTGCAACAAGCCGATTCAGGTGATCTAACACCATATACTGGCATCAGGGAAATGATCGGTAAATAATGGCTTTAAGTATTTTTTATACAAAAAGAGCAAAAGAAACAATTACCTTAGTTTATCTTTCCATACAACAGAAGTTTGGAGATCGTGTTGCTGATAAGTTCATCAAAAAAACGGAAAAAACGATAAAATTAATTTCAGAACAACCATATATGTTTAAAGAATCCTCATTCGAAATAAACGTTAGGATTGGTCTGATTACAAAACAAACTTCAATCTTTTATCGCGTTACCAATGATGCTATACATATATTATTTTTTTGGAACAATCTGCAAGAGCCGCTAAGTATTTAAGCGAAAATAAAAAAGCTTCCCGTTTTTGATCCTATCTTGCAGACACATCGTTATGTGTGTCCAACCTTATTTTGCTGCCCTGTTTTAAACCTGTGAATAAAACACAAAAGTCTACTTTTCACCCATCAACTTCCTTTTAAGGAAATCAGCCGTTGCTTCGCTTACTTTCAAACCATTTGAAAATTTCATCCAGTGGTGGGTATCATCCGGAATGGCCAAAAATTCAAAATCAAACTTTTTATCTTCAAAACGTTTAACGAGATCGACACTTTGGTTAAAAGCAACATTGCGGTCGTCATCAGCGTGAATAATCAATGTGGGCGAAGTCCAGGTATTTACATAGCTTGCCGGTGATGATTGTTCGGCTACTTTTGCTGCAAGTGCCACATCCGGAGCTGGTTTTCTTCCTTCCTGATCTAAAGTAGTAAACCGGTTATTTACACCATGGATATCTACACCTGCTGCGAACAGTTTAGAATCTTTGCCAAGGGCGAGGGCAGTGAGGTATCCGCCATAAGAACCACCATAAATCCCGATTTTATCTTTGTTGATACCAGGATGTGCAGCCAGCCATTCGCTGGCGGCTTTAATATCCTGATATTCTGACGCACCCTGTGCGCCTGCTTTTAAGGGTTTATGAAAATCATAACCATAGCCGATTCCTAAACGGTAGTTTACAGACAGCACAATAAAACCGATACTAACCAAATACTGATTTAACGCATAATCTATCGAATAGTAATCCATCGGATTCCAGCCTAAAAACATCTGCCTTTGAGGTCCGCCGTGTACATAAATAATCGCCGGTTGATTTTTACCCACTTTTTTTGGCGAAAACAACTGGCCATAAACACTATTACCATCTGCAGCTTTAAAACTCACATGTTTAGGAGTTACCATATCTTTCAGTGGAAAATCATTTGGAATGAGGGATTCTCCAATGAGTTCCAGCGCTTTTCCCGTAGTAATCAATGCAGGTAATAGTGGTCTTTCAGCAGTTGAACTCAGACAAAAAACTGTTTGATTGTCGGCTGCACTAACAGGATAGGCTTCTATTCCTTTGCCTATAGTTAAAGCCTGCATATTCGCTTGATTAACTGAAACTTTATAAATATGCCTCCTGTCGATGTCATCTGCATCTTCGCCCTTATTGGCGGCAAAAACCAATGTTTTCTTATCGGCACTTAATTTAATGTTCTCTACAGCGAAATTACCGGGCGTGAGCAGCATGCGTTTTGATCCGTCTGGAGTGATGGCATAGAGATGCGGCCAACCGTCCTCATAAGAGGTAAAAACAATTTTACCCTCGGCCCATAACAGGTTTGTGCCACCATCAATTGAAGGGAAAGAACCACGTAAAGTTTCGGGAGCTTTCCAGATCATTTTTCCCGCACCCGTATTTACGTTTACCGTCCATATGGCCCAGGGCTGATGTTTCTTGGTTAAAATGGAGTCGGTTTCCCCGCCAACACCGGGCGTTCTGATAAAAGCAATATCATTTCCATCCGGCGACCATACCGGCGTATTATCTTTAGAAAATGAAGGCAATAGCCATTTAACAGGTGTTTGCTGATCAGTATAAATCCCTAAAAAGGAGTGATCGCTCCGGTTTGAAATAAAAGCTATTTTTTTTCCGTCGGGCGACCATTTATAGGCTCCGTTTATTCCTTTGGCGTAAAACAGGTTTTTAGCCGCTGATGTTCCATCAACAGGACTGACCATCACCTGACCGTTTTTGGCAAAAATAACCTGGTCGCTATTGGGCGAAATTACCGGATTATCGCCTTCGCCTAAAGTAACTATATCACCTCCCTCAAAAGAAACACTAAATACCTGCACTTTAGGTGCAATTGGCGATGAGTTTGCATTAACCGGCCCGCCATCTCTCCCTCCATGATCTCCGCCACGTACAAATACAATCCGCTTTCCATCAGCAGAAATAGCTAAGCTGGTTAGCTCCTGCCCATCATCATCCATATAGTCTGTAATTTTTACTGCTTTATAACCTGGTGCCTCTGCTACGTAAATATTCCTTTTTCCCTGTTCGTTTGCCGCCCAGGCAATTTTAGCCCCTACAGGCGCGGCCACCAATTGGGTTGGAAAAGGATAAGATAAAACAGATTTTAAAGTGAAAGACTGGGCGAATAGATTGGAAGCAGAAAATAAAACGAAAAGGATAAGCGATAGTTTCTTCATTTCGTAACGGGTTTGGCGGTTAGCGCATTGTGAATAGCGTTTGGCAGAAGTCAGATTAACTGCTTTCTGCCAAACGTATTTTTAAGGGTTAAGCATTTGGCGAAGAAACGAACAAGCGTTTCACGCCAAATGCCATACGCTTGAATTACTGATCCCACCAAAGTTTGGTTGTTCTTGGAACATCGGCAGGCACATTTGCACCATTTTTACTTCTTTCTCCCTGTGGATAATCTAAACGGCGGATAAAATCCGGTAGCACAGCATTTACCGGAAGCGTAAAATCTTTGTATTTATAATCATATCTGCGGGCATCGTTCCATGCTTCCGGATTCAGATAAGTTGCAACATATTTTTCTTTTAAGATCAAATCTTTGGTTAGTGCAGCCTCACCGACAGCCACGCGTGGATCGGCCAGATAAATTGCTTTATCAGCAGCAGCTACCTGAAATTTATCCATATTTGCGCCAATTGCAGCTAAATAAGCAGCATAAGCCCTTGTTCTGTTAGTGGTTAACGCAGCCTCCGCCTCAATAAACTTTAATTCAGCGTAGGTTGCGATAAATATAGGGGATGTTGCGCTTGTCCAGGGTGAGTTGATAGAGATATAACATTCATCTTTAGTTGTATTTCCAGCTGTGCCACGGTTACCTGCGCCGTTTACTGTTCCTATGTAAACGTTATTAATGGTTTTATCCGTTATTTTAGCAATCCTAGGATCGACTACACCGTATGTAGTTCCATTAAGCTGATCAATCAGTTGTTCAGAAAGCCATCCACCTAACGATTGTGATGCATTTGCAATGGCTACGCTTGCCCAAAAATTTCTGATCACAAAAGTCCCCATTGTTGCATCGTCGGCATTTGAAGCAAAAGAGTCACTCACGGCATTAAGTACTGCCGTTGGGTTATAAGCTGATGTTTTACTTACTTTATTTAACAGCCTTGCTTTAAGCGCATATGCAAATTTTAACCAGTTAGCGCGTTCGTTCGCAGCATTTGCGCCATAAATGAGGTCGTTTGCCGGGCTTAATTTAACCGTTGCATTTGTTTTTGCAAGTTCCGCAATAGCTTCGTCTACAAGAGCCATGCTTTGATTGTAAATCTCTTGTCCGCTGTCATATTTAGGTGTAAAGTTCGTGACGTCAAAAGCTTGAGAAAAAGGAGCATTACCCCATAGATCATTTACCATTATGAGGTTATAGGCAATAAGTACGTCTGCAACTCCCTTGTATTCACTTGATCCCTGAGATATCGCCAGTTTTTTCATTTCATTAGCATCGGCCATAGCAAAATAGAGGGCATCCCAGGTGGCGCTGAAATCAATAGATTGATAAGTGTCACCTGCTCCGCTTGCCGCGGGGTTTGCAGTATATTGTACATAAGGTACTATTACGCTGGCAACATTATAATTATTTATGCCTGCCTTTGCAGTTGAAGTAGCCAATAAAGATGGTAGTGTTGGTACGGTAACCTGATTGGGGTTAGCAGCCAGTTTATCAAAGTAGCTATCCTTACAACTTTGCAAACCTAGTATTGCTATTAGAGCTGAGCATACTGCGTATTTTATATTTTTTTGCATCTTATTTCCTTTTAAAAACCAACATTAATAGAGAAAAGGATGGTTCTGGCACTTGGATAAGTAAAACCTGCAGAACCATCATTATTACTTCCCGAATCAAAAGAGCTCGATTCCGGATCTACACCATAGTATTTTGTCCATAACCAAAGGTTATTTCCTGTTACTGATAAACTTGCCGATTTTATTGTTTTAGCAGGAAGCCATTTTGCCGGAAGTGCATAACTTAAACTCGCAGAACGTAAACGCACCCACGAAGCATCGGAAACAAATGGCTCAGAAACGTTTCTATAGTATACCCGGTAATAACCTTCTCCATAATCTACGCCATCTACCGTATTTTGTCCTAACCATACCGGTTTAGTATTTGGTGTTCCATTGGCCAACACACCATCAAATACCTTATACGATCTTCTGTCGGCAGTATAATCAGGTAATCCGAAAGCCGAATAAAAATCTTCCAGCCAGTTGTATTTTTCAAATCCCAAACGTGCATCAAAAAGTACATTTAAACTGAATTGTTTATACCTAAAAGTATTACCTAAACCGATAACGTAATCAGGCTGTGAGTTACCAAGTAAGCGCTGCTGTCCACCAGAAATTACAGGAAAACCGTTTGCTCCAATCAATAAAGGAAGATTTTTATCCAAGAATACCGGATCCTGCGCCTGAGTAGAATATCTGGTAAAATAACTTCCGTAAATATTCCCATATGGCTGACCTTCAATCAATTTCATAGTCACACCAGCATTCCCATATCCCCTGGCAGCACCATAAACCAGTTCTTTTATACCATTTGGCATGGTTAATACTTTATTCCGATTGGCCGAAAGGTTGAGGTTTACATCCCATCTAAACTGCTCATTTACAATCGGTTTTCCGTTAATGACAAGTTCTACTCCTCTATTTCTTATATCTCCTGCATTAATAAAAGACGAAACATAACCTGTAGCAGAAGACACCTGTGCACGTACAATCTGATCTTTGCTTAGCGAATAGTAATATGTGAAATCGAATCCTAAACGGTTTTTAAGGAACGACATTTCTAAACCAGCCTCAAAAGAATTGGTAAATTCAGGCCGGAGCGTAGGGTTTCCAAGATTTGGAGAAATGGTTAAGCCAGTTGTACCTGTCGGCAGATTGACATAATTTGTAAAACCGGAAGAAGTTGCGTATTCTGAAGCATCTTTCCCGATCTGCGCATAGGACAATCTTAATTTAGCCTGGCTAATTGCTGTTGGAAGCTTAAACTGATCCGAAAACACATAACTCAAACTTGCCGACGGGTAAAAGAAAGATCTGTTGTCTTTTGGTAAAGTTGAAGTGATATCATTCCTACCGGTAAGGGTCAAGAAAAGATAATTATTGTAGTCGAAAGTGGCCTCTCCAAAATAGCCAACCAATCTTTTCTCCGTTATGGTTTGAGACGGTGTTAATACTTTGGCATTCCCTAAATTGAAGAAATTATAAATACTCAACTGACTTCCAAGTACACCTACATCCTTTACGCGCTTATCGTACACTTCTTGGCCAACCCTTAAAGTGCCATTTAGCCCCTCGGCTATTTTCGTGCTTAATGTTGCTACCAATGTGCTATTCAAAGTTCTGAATTTGGTATTATATTCGCCATAGAAACCAAATTCGTTATCGTAAACATTTTCACTGGTAAACATCGGCCCCCGGGCTGTTCTTATCCTATTATCATTATAAGTATCTACGCCAAAACGATAGGCAAAATTCAACCACTTAACAGGCTCATATACCAAGCTTGCGCCACCAATAAAACGGTTTACATCACCTTTCAGTTTATTGTTTGCAGTTCCCCATATTGGATTGTTGGTCCCCAGATAAACTTGTGTACCGTCAGAATTTTCCGAATTAGCTACATCATACCGTGGTGACCAATAGGCCAAACCTTCACCAAACCTGTCCGCACTATAAGTATAACCACCAGAATTGTTAAAATTCATATTTACCGAAGCTTTAAGTTTAGGGCTGATGGTAAAATCAGTATTTAACCTTGCCGAAAAGTTTTTATAATCAGTATTCGGCATCATACCTTTTTGATAAAGTTGAGATACTGATGAAAAGAATTTAATTGCTTCGCTTCCACCTGCAGCTGAAATTGAGTTTTTAATCTGTTGCCCTGTTCCAAATGCCTGTTTATAATTATTGAATAGCTGGTCTGGATGTGTCGGATCAATTAGTTTTGCCTCGGCGATAGTTGGTCCCCATGCCGGTCCGATACCTGCAGGCGGATTAGTATAAACACCTCTAACACCCTGCGTATATTCTGTCTGAACGTCAGGACTGATCAATACATTATCAAAGCCATAAGTGCTGTTAAGATTGATATTAAATCCGCCAGCCTTGCCTTTTTTTGTGGTAATTACCACAACTCCATTAGCTCCCCTTAAACCATATAATGCAGTTGCCGCCCCACCTTTTAAAATATTGATGGTTTCAATATCTTCAGGATTCACATCCGAAGCCCTGTTGCTTACACCTCTCGCACCATAGGCTGTTCCTCCTGGATTAGCGCCTAGTGTTGAGGTCGTGTTATCAATCTGTACCCCATCAATTACGTATAAAGGATCACTTGGAATATTGGGATCTATTGAATTAATCCCCCTGATTTTAATGCTTGCTCCCTGACCAGGGCCACCACCCGTACTAGAGATAGTTGCTCCTGCCACTTTACCTTGTAAAGCATTGATCAAGTTTGGCTGGTGATTAAAATTAAGGTCTTTATCATTAACCGTTTGTGCGGCATAACCTAACGATTTTGCCTGCCGGGTGATACCTAAAGCAGTAGAAATGGTTACTTCCTGTAACTCTTGCGCATCGGAAGCCAGCACTGCATTAACCGTGGTTTTATTGCCAACGGTAATTTCCTGGGTTTTATACCCGATTAAACTAATTACGAGTACCGAGCTTGGCGAAGGTGCCTGAATGGTAAAAGCACCATTACTATCAGTTGAGGTACCTGTTGCAGTTCCCTTAATTTTTATACTTACTCCGGGTAACGGACCTCCGTCATCAGATGAAGTGATTTTGCCTGTTATGGTTTTTACCTGGGCCAAAGTAGGTAATCCAGTAAGTAAGATGCAGAGAAAAACAAGCGAGGTAAAGAGTTTTTTCATATGTGGATTATTTAGGATAGTGATTGCTAGTTAATTGCAATATAGGTTTTTAACCAAATAAAAATGCATTAAAACAGACAGCAACACCTAATTTAAAGTATTTTTTACATTACAAATTGGCGTACCTCGCACAAACAAGTAGAATACGCATTCAAAAACAGTAAAAACTCACTTAGAAATGAAAAATAAGTTAAGAAACACCTAAATAGAAGCTTAAAAACCAACAATACGGCAGTATAGACATAATTTGAGCAATCACTCGGCTAAACTGGCGAAAAGCCATAGCGTATTCATGTAGCGTAGGATATTAATTTATCTACGCATCATCATTGAAATAAAGTATCAGTTATTACACCGCCTGATCAACCTCAGATCATTTAAACCATATGCCAATAGCCCTGTTTGAAAGCTGGTGGCTTCCCTTTAAAGAAAAAAGTCTTTCCGTTAATTCGGAAAGACTTTAATATATATTTGGATTGAAATTTTTATTGCTGAACGCCACCACCCATCGCACCGCCTTGTTGCTGGTCTTGCTTGATATCGTCGTTTTTAATCTTTTTCTTCTCTGTATACTTAAGCTTGCCGAAAGAGTAACTAAAATTAACACCAAAAGAACGTAATGGATAATAGATATTCTGACTTTGAAAGACAGTTTCATTAGCCGTAACAGAATTATTTACAGTTTGGATGTGAAGATCTTTTGTAAAAGGATTTAATGTATTAACACCGATTGAACCTTTTTTATTTAAGACATCTTTTTTGAATGATGCACCATAAAAAACCATCGCATCTGTTTTGCCTTGATATGTTCTTCTTGGCGAATTTACTACACCAAATAATTCAAAATTGTAACCTTTACCAAAGCCATAAGCTGAACGGATAAACAGATTATAGTTTACAAAAGTACCGGTATTAAAATTAATTACTTTGTTATTCACTTCGTAAGTATTTAATCCAAAATTACTCATTAAAGTCCATTTAGGCTTAGGATTGTATGAGCCAAAAACATTGAAACCATAAGTTTGGCCAGTACCAACATTGATATAAGTGGTTAACGGTACATTGGCCGCAGTTGTAGTCAGCGAGCTTTCAATTATCCCACCTGTACGGCGATAGAATACGGACGCATTAATTACTGATCCTTTTATAAAAGTACTGTAACCCAGTTCCAAGTTATCGCTTAGTTCAGGATCCAAATACGGATTCCCCTGCTGTAAGCTAATTGGGTTACTGTCGTTAAGGAAAGGATTCAAATAATTCTGACCGGGCCTTTGTAAACGACGGTTATAACTTAATTTCAACGTGGCGTTGCCTTTTAAGGTTTGAGAAATAATGGCACTTGGGAATAAATTTAAATAATCATTTTTCTGGATTCCATTTGCTTTCGTATTAAAACTAATCGCAGTATACTCCGTTCTTAAACCACCTTTAAACTTTAATTTCTTGGCTAAGTTGAAGTTGATTACTCCATAGGCTGCAGCAACGTCCTGATTGTAATCAAAATCTTGAGAAGAAAAATCGAATTGACTTTTAATCTCACGGAAAATCCCTTTTGCTCCTAGTTCTAAAGTAGTCGATTTAGAAAATGGGTAAGTATAATCTGTTTGAACGGTATACTCATTATTTTTACTGGTATTATTTCGCTCAGTAGTTTTCCCTGTTGAAGCGCCCTCAGGAATAAACGTATTACTAAATCTTTGAGGGGTACGACCAGTGGATAGTTGCGCAGATATAGAAAACTCTTCTCCTTCTTTTTTGGAAGTTTTTTTATAATCGACATTCCAATCCATATTACTGAATGTCATATCCATATCGCTAATATTTTTTTGACGGATACCATTAGAAATAAAATCTGATTCGCCTGGTCCGCCATTCGAAAAACGGTTAAATTTTACATTAGAGCTAATGTTATTATATGCATTAAAGTCGTAATCAACACCTAAGCTACCATTCAAACCATCCCTACTCCATCTGGAGTATCCATCTTGTGACGTGTTGATGGCGTTTCCATTATTTAGCTGCGTATTGTTAACAATTACAACCCTTGAATTCTGGGCATATGCAAAGTTACCTCCAAGGGCTGTATTAACACTTAAACGGCCTGTCTTGGCCGTCAAATTGAAAGCACCGTTGTTTTGTCGTGTGCCAGCAGACGCATTTACAGAACCACTTACACCTTGTGCATTGGATTTTTTGGTGATAATATTGATAATACCACCAGAACCTTCAGCATCGTATTTTGCTGATGGACTGGTAATGACTTCTACACTTTTAATCTGTTCTGCCGGGATCATCTTTAACGCATCAGCCACGCTACTGGCCATCGTACCAGAAGGTTTACCGTTAATTAACACACGTACCGCACCACCGCGCAGCTGAACATTTCCATTCATATCTACAGATAACATGGGTACCTTACGCATTACATCTGTTGCATCACCACCGGCATTTGTTCCGTCAGCCTCTGCATTATAAACCATTCTGTCGATTTTATTTTCGATAACCGCCTTTGTACCCTGCACCTGCACATCAGCCAAAGTATTTTCTGTTCCCACAATATAAATCGTCCCGATATTGTTATCCGGTTTAGATGGAGTGGTGGTAACCAGAACAGATTTTGTTTTATAGCCCATAAAACCAATCATCAGCTTATATGAATCTGGAGAAACATTTTGTAAGGTAAGTTTTCCTTTTTCATCGGTTACGCCACCGTTTACCGATTTATTGTTTTTCACACTAATCAAAGAAACCGTTGCGTAATCAATTGGCTTTTTAGTTAATGAATCGAGTATAGTGGCCGTGATCCGTCCGGTAACTGTTGATTTTTTGGGTGCTCCACCAAGTCCGCCAGTAGGAAACTGGGCATGTGCACTAAAAAATATACCAAGGATAAAGCTTAATAGTAAAAGTTTTTTCATTTCAAGAGTTTGTCTTTTTTAGTTAGTCTGCGCAAATTGCATTTTGTTACAATAATACGCTATACTTTTTGCACCAACTCTATCAATTACCCGGCGAAGGCCACACTTTTATCGGCAAAAAAACATGGAAGAAGTAAAATGTGTAATGGAAGATAAGAATTTCACTTCTCCATCTTACATCCTCCATTTCACATCATCCTTACCTCGAAATATTGTTAGGTCTGGAATAAACCATTTGCATCACATTAATATTCCGCATGGCAAAAGCAGCTTCACAATAATTCAGGTAATAGTTCCACTTGCGGACAAAGGTTTCATCAAAACCCAATGCTTTCACTTTATTCAGGTTTTTGTTAAATTCAACAAACCATAAATGAAGTGTGCGGGCATAATCCAAACCCATATCTTTTAAATCAACCATGGTTAAATCACCGGTTTCATTTATAGCTTTGTTAATGGCTGCTACCGAAGGTAAAAGCGAACCCGGAAAAATATGCTTCTGAATCCAATCTACGCCATTTCTCAATTTATCGTACCTACAATCAGGAGACGTAATGACCTGAAAGGCAAAAATTCCATCAGGTTTTAATAATTGCTGGCATTTTTCAAAATAGGTTTCCAAATATTGATGTCCTACAGCCTCCAGCATTTCGATTGATACGATTTTGTCAAAAACACCTTCAATTTTGCGGTAGTCCTGGATAATGATCGAAACTTTACCGGCCAATCCCTCTTCATGCACGCGTTCCATCGCTAATCTCTGTTGTTCCTTAGAAATGGTTACCGAAGTAACTTTACAGCCGTAGTTTTTAGCCAAGAAAATGGCATTACCACCCCAGCCACTTCCGATTTCCAATACATGATCGGTCGACTTGATTTTTAACTGCCTCGCCAGGCGATCGTATTTGGCATATTGCGAGTCTTCTAAACTTAAATCATCGGGATTAAAGTAACCACTCGAATAAGTCATGGTTTTATCCAGGAAAGTGGCGAAGAAATCATTATTCAGATCGTAATGCTCTGAAATATTTTTCTGCGATCCTGCCAAAGTATTTGCCCTGCGCACGTGGTAGATTTTGTTTACCCATTTAAAAATATTCAGCGCTATGGAATTTACCTTACTTCCGGTTACTGAGGGTGCATTTTCAATATTCAGGATGACCCATTTAATTACGTTGGTAATATTTGTGGTATCCCAAAGGCCGGAGGTATAGCCTTCACCAAAACCGATATCGCCATAAAGTGCGATGGATTTAAAGAAATGAGGGTGATTTACCTGTATGTGCGCTTCTATTTGATGTTCACCATTTCCAAAAACAAGTGTTTCGCCACTTGGCAATGAAAGTTCCAATCTGCCCAAGGTCATTTTAGAAAGTGCATTCAATACTGCTCTTTCGAAAAAGCCCTTTGATGTTCTGGCGGCGGTAAGCGTATTCATAGTGTCTGATCTATTTAATTTGTGGTTTGTAGGGTTTATATACGTTACGTTGCAATTCAGGGTTTTCGGCTTTTGGATGAAAAGGTATTTTTTTAATCCAAAGTTTGAAGGCCTGCCAGTGGATCATGCCCATGATCTGCAATGGAATGAAGGGGATAGAAAAAAAATAACGAAGCAAAGCCGTGTTGGTTAATGACTTCTTTTCTCCTGTCAAAGTACTGATAAAAAAGCGATTGCCCTGCTTATCTATATCGTCAATTTTGATATCAAGTTTATCAGCCGGAACCCTCAACTTAAAATCGAAAGCATCGTCGTGGTCAATAAACGGTGAAACATAAAAATATTTAGTAGTGATTTTGGTAAAGGTATCCCCATGCAATTCGTCTTTTCCAAAGAAAAAAAGTTTCATTTCCCGGTAAGTGTTGCTGATTTCGGCCACACAACAAACCGGATTGCCCTGCTCGTCAAAGCAATAATAAAAGGAAACAGGATTGAAGTTGTAACCCAGCACATTGAGGTTGGTAAGCAGTTTTATTTTAAGTCTGCTACCGTCAATACCATTTTCCTTTAAATAACTTTCTACATGCTGACGTGCGTTTTTGGTTTGATCGGGATTTTCCTTTGGTAACTGAAGGTGCTCCGAATCACGAAAAGAAAAAAGGTTAAATTTATTCCTGCTGAACCAGCGCAACTTTTTATCCAACAGATCCAATTCATCCAGGTCGATATAAAACATATACACGCTATACCAAAAGGAATGTTTTTTGGGCGCCAGGCGGTGGTGCATGACTTTTGCGGTGTAGATAGATGAGTTGATTTGCATTAATATTACAATTTACAAAATTTATGATGATTTATCATTCTTAACGTGCTGTCATTCTGAGCGCAGCGAAGAATTTTTTATAATAGATCGTTAAAAAGAAAAGTCGTCATCTCGACTGGAGTGCAGCGAAATGGAGAGATCTATCTGGCAAGATTTCTCGACTGCGTTGCACTCCAGTCGAAATGACGTATTTTAAGAGATATCCGTTACATCATCCCACACAAATCCACCGCACTCTTATAAGCATCTTCATGAAAACCATATTTAAAATAACTTCCGCAATAATAAACAGGACCGGTTTCATTTAGCCTGTGCAAATGCTCCTGCGCCTGCATTGCCGGAACATCAAACAATGGATGATGGTAGTCAATTTCTTTGATAATCCTATCTCGATTTAACGTTTCGGTGGGATTAATGGAAACAAAGTAATTCTGCTTTTCAGAAACACCTTGTAAATTGTTCATCCAATAAATAGTACTTGGCAATAACTTATCACCTTGCTGTTCTACACGGTAATTCCAGCTGCTCCAGGCCAGTTTGGCTTCAGGCATCTGCTTCTCATCAGTATGCACAACAGCTTTGTTTAACTGGTATTTAAAGTTGGAAAGCAATTCAGATTCCAGCGCTGTTTTATCTTTTACGATCTCAAAAGTCTGGTCGGCATGGCTGGCCATAATTACTTTATCGAATTCCAATTTCTCACCTTTTTGGTTTTCTACTTCAACTTTACCATTCTCCAACCGTTTTACCGCTACAATTTTGGTATTGATCTTAATTCTGTCGCGAAACGGGGCAATCAGTTTTTCACGGTAAGCCTGACTACCGTTTTGCAATGTATACCATTGATGCTGGGTATTCAAACCTAAAAAACCATGATTTTTGAAGAAACGGATCAAGGTGACTGCCGGAAAATCCAGAATCTGTTCCATCGGTGCGCTCCATACCGCAGCACTCATTGGGATGAGGTATTGCCAGAGCATATCGCCACTGTAGCCAAATTCCTTAAAAAACTGCCCGATCGAATAATCCTGGTATTCAGGCTTATCTAAAATTTCTACACTTTGTTTGTTGAAACGGTTAATCTGCATCAACATTTTTAAATACGGAATATTGAATAAATTCTTCCGCTGGGCAAAAAGATGATTCAAGCTTGAGCCGCTATATTCTAACTTTTTGGGGAGAAACTGCACGCTAAAAGACATATCTGTCTTCATTACGGGTGCGTCAATCTCTGCAAACATCTCTGTCAGGTTTGGATAAGTCTGATAGTTAAAAACCATAAAGCCGCTATCCAGATAAATGGGTTTACCATCCTCTTCAAGCGTTATCGTATTGGTATGTCCGCCAATATAATCTGCTTCTTCGAAAATCGTAAGATCATATTGATGTTGCAGTTTATGGGCACAACCCATGCCTGCTATTCCTGAGCCAATAATGGCGAGTGTTTTCATGATGTATGATGGATAATGTAATATGGAAGATGTCAGACGTGAGACATGAGATTTGAGACGGATAAACGATATACCTTAAACCCTTTACCTTAAACCTTTTCAAACAAATAATGGCATACCATCCATTCGTTTCCCTTGTTGTAATTAAAAAGTTCTGCGCACGACATGTAAAATAACCTCCAATATACCCACCATTTCACCGCCTGATCTTTCCCGTAAGTCGTTTCGAAAATAGGCATGATTTCCTTTTTATGCTTATCCATATTGCTTAACCAGGCTTCAGCCGTTTTTCCATAATTAGTTCCATTTACCACCCAATGTTTATCAATTTTAAGGTCGTCGTTAAAGTAGAAGAACAAATGGTTGGATGGCATAATCCCGCCGGTGAAAAAGTATTTGCTCATCCAGTCGGTTTCGTCAATCACTTCAAATTTGTAAGCCAGGGTTTTGTGCGTAAAAATATGTACGAACAGCTTTCCATCAGGTTTCATAAATGAGGCCACCTTGTTAAGCAAAAATTTATAGTTGCGCATGTGCTCAAACATTTCAACAGAAACCACCCGGTCAAATGTATCGGCAATGGTAAACGTATTCATATCGGCAGTTAAAACCGTTAGGTTTTGGATTCCGCGTTGCTTAGCCGTTTCATCAATGAAAATTTTTTGTGTAGCAGAGTTAGACACTACGGTAAAAGTGCTTTCCGGATATCTAGCTGCCATATACAGTGACAGCGATCCCCAGCCACAGCCCAATTCTAAAACATTCTGTCTGTTTTGTAAATCGGCCCTTTTACAGGTTAGTGCCAGCATATCTTCTTCCGAAGTATCAATATCCTTAACGCCAGGTTTCCAGTAACCACTGCTGTATTTTAAGTTTTTGCCTAAACAGTACTGAAAAAATTCGGTTGGAAGCTCGTAATGCTGTTCATTCGCATCAGCAGTATTTACCGCAATAGGCGATTGCTTCAGCTCAGCCACCAGGTCCATAAATTTTTCCTGCTGCAATTCTTCATTGCCCAGCGTTTCATCATCCAGGCGCTGTTTGCACAATTTTCTAATGCCTATACGCAAGGCGGTATCCGGAAGTTTGTCGTTTTCTAAAAGTTTATCGTACCACATTTTGAGGTTGGAAGGTTAAAGGTTGTAAGGTTGAAGGTTTACGTGTAATAAAAATGTATGATTTAAGGTTTAGGTTAATGTACGATGTGAAACGGTTGATGGATTTGCAGTTTGCATGGACCTTATCCATATCACATTTTCCATTTTACCTCTTTTTACTCCACGGAAAAAAAGCGCTCGTTGTTTCCTGATATCTTTTATAAGCTATAGGTTTGCTCCTTAGGTTTTGTTCTTCGTTATTCGGAACGCCGGTAACCCTCGTTAATAAGTACAAAATCACCGCCGGGCTAATAATAGCCAGAATTCCCCATGGCGATGCCAGCGCAAAAATGAAATAAGCTATCCAGGTTAGCCATTCAAAAAAATAGTTCGGGTGACGGCTATAGTACCACAAACCGGTGTCGCATACTTTGCCTTTATTAAGCGGATCTTTTTTAAAGGCCGCAAGTTGTCTGTCGGCAATCATTTCTCCAAAAAATGCGATTACCCAAACCAATGCACCTGCATACTCAAAAAAGGAAATAGCCTGCGACTGATTGGCGGTGATGATAAAAAATGGAATGGCCAGTATGACATTTGATATGGCCTGAAATTGAAAAAAAACAAAGAAATTTCGATCGGCTTTGTCTCCCCATTCTTTACGCAACTGTACATACCTGCCTTCTTCTTCATCCAGATGACCAATAACACGTTGCCAAAGATGAACACCCAAACGTAACTCAGCCAGTAAAAACATCCCACAGATTAAAATCTTCCGGGGTTCGTAGCCCTCAGATAAAAAAAATGTGATAATGGTAATTACAGGAAAATTCAGTGCCCAAAAAACATCAACCACACCTGCGTTTTTGATTTTCTTCGCCCAAAGCCAAACCACAGCCATGATAAAACAGCAGGCTATAAGCGAAAGGAGTGCGATAGATAAAAGATGTCCTGTTTGGAGCGGCATAAGTTTAAAGTAAAAGGTTTAAGGCCCAAAAGCCAGTTAGCTTTGCTAAGAAAAACCGTTAAGCCATTCTGCAACCTAAATCTTACACCTCACGTCTTAAAAGTAATTCCTTAACACCTTCACCATCTTTTAGTTTAAATAAATACACTAAAACATAAGCCAGGGTTGCAATGCTGCCTAAACATACGAACAAAATAGCAATAGAGATTTTAAGAATAATGCTTTTTTCTTTATAAAACATCCAAAGTGTAATAATAAAGATGTTGGCATAAAAATCCCAGAGGGTAGCACGCATCCACGGAATGCTGCCCAGGAAATTCCATTGTTCGAAAAGGTTACTTTCTAACGAAGTGCTGATTACTTTATAACACATAAAAACCAACAGTACGGAGAAAATAAATTTGAGGAGGTTGATCATATGATAGTTTAAGTTTTGAAACAGATTAGAATATATACGTTAAGACAGGCAAAAAGGATTTTATGGTAAAATTCTTGCCTTTACCATTCGACTCCGCTACCATTGACAGGCTCCATTAACACGACCGTCATTGCGAGGAGGAACGACGAAGCAATCTTTCATACCATTAATCCTTGCCATAAAAGATTGCTTCGTCGGCTGAAAAAACCTTCTTATAATGACGATAATCAGAGGAGATTTTATTTACTATTAAGTTCTCCTGCCATTTATTTTTATTTCATAAATTATACCCCAGGGTTGATCAAGCGCGGGATGTGCTCCGTGTTTCCGTGGCAAAAAATAATACGTTTTTATGAGAAAGCAAGGTTCTGTTCGTTTCGGTTAACATAGTCCTGCCATTTCCTGTCCGTACTGCAAGCGGGTGCTTCAATCTTTGTGGGGTGCTATACTACTTTGTGCTGGTATGTTTTTCATAGCTTGCAGATGCTTCGTACCTCAACATGACAGGGTATTTGAAAGTTACTGCAAGCAAAAAGGATCTTCGCTGCTGTAAGGTTTAATTAACAGACAACAGTGGAAAAAGAAATCTTTAATGGTCTGTGAGACACAGACCATGGAATATCGAATATAGGCTTTAAACCTTTCTGATTTTGATAATCTTCATCCAGTGCAATACTTTCATTACCGGATAGGTTGGATCAAACTCCCACCATTTAGTAGCAAAATTTGGACTATTTGGTTTTTTGTGGTGGTTGTTCTGAAAAAGCTCGCCCATCAATAAAAAATCCCAGGGTAAGGAGTTTTTACTATGATCCTCATTATCATGGTTTGAATAACCATACTTATGTCCACACCAGTTTACAATTGCCCCATGTAATGGGCCCATTAAAAAATGGATCGGTAACAGTAAATACATCCACCAGTAATTGGCAAAAGCAATGTAAAAACCGATATAAAACAAACCACATGCAATTCTCCAGGCCCATGAATTTCCGATCTTATCAACCAATGGCCATTCAGGATAATTTCCCTGGAAAGCAGGTTCCGGCTGTATTTTATATTTCAGGTAATTCATGTACATATTCTTTGTTGCAATCATCATCCCGAAAACATCCTTAAAAAAATGTGGAGAATGTGGATCCTTTTCGGTATCACTATAGGCATGGTGCATCCTATGCAGGATGGCATAAGCCCGCGGGTTTAAAAATGATGAACCTTGCGAGATCAGTAATACCAGATAGAAAAACCGCTCCCAAAAACGCTCCATTTTAAACATCTTATGTGAAGAGTAACGGTGAAGGAAAAAGGTTTGGCTAAATAGGGATAAAAACCAATGGCAAAGAAAAAAAATGAGGATAATCATGTATGAGTGTGTATACTATATAAACGTAGCTTTAAGACCTTTAGTTTTCATACCGTACAAAAACTATACTGGCCTAAACGTTTAGAGAAACATTATCCTGTTCTAAAACGTGGAACAGGATAATGTTTTATTATTTTATTATCTACCGAAATCGTCTTGAACGCGTACGATATCGCTTTCGTCTGATGGGTTTGAAGCATCGGTATGTTGCCAAATCTCAGCAACTACTCCCCAATCTTCTAAGCCGATTAAACGGTGGCGTTCACCTTGTTGTAATTTAATCTGATCTTTTGGTGCATATTTTTTTACTTCACCTTCTTCATCAGTCTGGCTGGTTTTGATGCCGACCGTGCCGGTAACCACTTGCCAGATTTCTGCCCTGCGGTGGTGATATTGCCATGACAGGCGTGTATTTGGCGCAACGATTAAGATTTTCGGACTTAATTTACCACCAATTTTAAGGTCTTCAACATTTAATCCATCAAAATAAGTATCTGCAAATTGTTGTGCCTGCGCTTCATCTATTACAAAGAAACCACCCCAGGGACGTGTTTCATCGCGATTTACTACATTAAAACCTTCAATTTTTAAACGTTGCGCTACGCTTTCGAATATTTCTTTTTTGTCGTTTGTCATGGATTAAATATTAACTTTCAAATAGTTGTCGAGGTGCACAGGAATTTGTTGATCTCCTGTGTGGTTCTATAATTTGCTGCAAAAATAAGCCTAATTAATTAAAAAAAATCCTTTCAGGCCTTTTTATTTTTTACCCATTTTACAAATTGCCATAAGCGCCATTCTCTGGTTATATGGTTTGGTTTAATAGTCTGCCCCTCCAAACAAAAAACAGGTATCCGAATATCGGACACCCGTTTTGTTGAAAATATTGATGGTCAGTGTTACGGCGACCATCCTATAACTGCTAATAACCTGGATTTGGCGTCAGGTTAGGATTATTCTTGATTTCAGGAGTAGGGATCGGGAATAGCAAATGTTTGGTTTGCAATGGTTGGTTTACACTTTTATTAATATGTCCGACAAAATTATCAAAACCATTGGTGGTTTCATTGTATACTTTACGCAAGCGAACCATATCAAACCATATAATGCCCTCATAACACAGCTCATGCCAGCGCTCTCTCCAAACGGCTTCTTCAAACTCTGTTTGGCTCAAACCTGCAAGATCAGTCAATTGTGCTCTTTTACGTATGGCATTTACCGCAGCATAGGCAGCAACATTCGGACTACCATCTGCCCTGTTCTGTGCTTCAGCATAAATTAATAAGGTTTCGGCATAACGGATCTGTGGAATATTCAGATCGCTCCTGCTGGTTCCCTCTACCCCAAGTGTTCCATTTGCAATCAGATCGAAGTGTTTAAAAATATAAGGTTTACCACGATTAACCAGCGGCATTTTAAATCCATCTGTATAATAATCGGTAAAGAAATAACCTTCCCGGTTTTTAGCCCTTAAATCTCCCGCCTCATACGAACCATAAAAACTTGTAGTCGGAATAGCCGTTCCAATTCCATCAATTTTAGAAACCAATGGCTGGTGCAAGGGTAAATAAGATGACTGTAAGGGGTTCCCCGATCCGGCAGCATCATTGTACTGGATTCCAAACAAATGCTCTACTTTATTGTCATTCTTTGCATCATGCAGCGCTCCGTAATTGGTAAACAAGCCAAGTGATGATGGATTTCCTGCTGAATAATCAATTACCTCTTTGGCTTTATCCGCAGCTAATCTATAATAAGCTGCTCCTTTGTTAAGGGGTTGCCCGGCCATGGTCAGGTATACTTTTGCCAGTTCAGTTTTAATTCCTGCTGTAGAAACACGTCCGCTGGCATCCGTATAAGGCAAGCCGGCGGCTTCTGCAGCAACCAGGTCATCAACAATCAATTTGTAAACCTGTTCCTGTGGTGTACGGGAAGGCGCAAAATTAGGATCGTTAGGACTGGTAACCGGCTTAGTAATTAAAGGCACATCGCCCCATAAACGCACCAGGTAAAAATAGGCCCAGGCACGGACAAACGCAGCCTCTCCCAAAATTCTTTTTTTCTGTGCATTATCCATTGGATTAATACCCGGAACTTTATCCAACACCAGATTAGCTTGTGCTATTACTTTATAAAGTCCGTTCCAGTTTTGGTTAACATGCAGATTTGTACCGTCATAAATGAGGGAATACAAATTGTTCAGATCGGAGTTTTGTGCAGTTTCGGTTGACTGTATGCCCGTTGGCGCATCAAGCATCTGCCAGTTGTTGGAATAAATACCCGCACCATTCCCTATAAACCGAAGCTCTGCATAAACAGCAGCAATACCTGCTTCTGCGTGTTCGGGCAAAGTATAAAAACTATTTGGTGAAAGATTGGTGGGATCTGTTTCATCTAAAAATTTCTTACATCCCGAATTCCCGATGATAGCGCCGCTCAGCAAAAACAAAACAGCGATATTTCTTATGTTGATTTTCATGTTAATATCCTTTCTTTTTTAATATTTATAATCCAATGTTTAAGCCTACCATGAAAGTAGTTGGCTTTGGATAATCGAAAAATGTCTGACCTTGTGCAAATGCATTTCCGTAGGTAGTTACCTCAGGGTCGTTACCCGTGTACTTGGTTGCCAGGAAGAAATTCTGAACAGATGTATAAACACGTAGTTTGCTTAAGCGTAATTTTTCAACAAGTGCTTTATCAAAAGTATAACCCAGCAACAGGTTTTTACCGCGGATGAAAGAGCCATCTTCCAACCAGTGCGTATCTACATTGGTTACATATCCCGCAGCCTGATCCCTGATGGCGGCAATCGGTGTATTTTGATTCTGCGGAGTCCAGGCATTTAATACGCTGGCAAAACTATTGGCCTGTACCTGTCTGTCTTCACCCGAGTGATGGGTCATATTCAACACATCATTGCCATAAGAGTATTGCAATTCTACAATCAGTTCTAAGTTTTTATAGCGAAATGAGTTACCAAAGGATCCCCAGCCTTTTGGCATTCCGTTGCCAATAATCTGGCGATCGGCATCGGTAATGGCATGATCACCGTTTACATCCAAATATTTGATGTCGCCCGGAAGCAAGGTTTTACCACCACGGTAACTCACAAATTTAGCTGCTTCTGCCCTTTCGGCCTCGCTCCAGGTGCCTAAACGTACCAGCCCCCAGAATGATCCTACCGGCTCACCTACCCTGATAATACCGGTTTGATTGGTAAAATTTGGGTTACCCACACCAAAAATATCATCAGGAGTGGCTAAAGAAAGTACCTTGTTGCGGTTAAGGGAAATATTGAAACTGGTTTTCCAGGTAAAATTATCAGTTTGTACGTTTACCGTATTGATCCCTAAATCTAAACCTTTGTTCTGCATCGATCCGATATTTTTTCTGATCACCGCGTATCCTGTGGTACGCGGAACCGGGGCATCCAATAACATATCGGTTGTTTTTCTATAATAAAGATCGGCTTCTAAATTAATGTGGTTGTTAAACAAGCCTAACTCTAAACCTGCATCAACCTGTGCTGTTTTTTCCCAAACCAGGTCTGGATTGGCTAACCGGCCAATACCGATACCCGTTACCCTGCTATCGTTAATGATAGCGGCATTATTCACCAATGTAGCCAACGACTGATAGGCTGGCAGTTCCGAGTTACCACTTAAACCATAACTGGTTCTTAGTTTTAAGTTAGAGATGGTTTTGTTTCCTTTAAGAAAATCTTCATCTGAGGCTTTCCATGCCAGTGCAGCCGAAGGGAAAAAAGCGAATTTATGGTTCTCTCCGAATTTGGATGAGCCATCTACCCTGCCCGTAAAAGTAACCAGGTATTTATCTTTAAAGGCATAATTTAATCTTCCGAAATAAGAGTTGAAAGCCGATCTGTTACGACTGGAGCCTACTGTAATCGATTTACTTCCGGAGCCCATGTTATTGTTTCCATAAAAATCGGTTACAAAATTCTCAGCATGGCTGGTATTGCTAAAGAAATTGGTCGCCTGCCAAGAAATACCTAATAAGGCATTGATGGCGTGCGACTCGGCGAAACGTTTATTATAGGTTAAATAGTTTTCCAATGACCAGAAGGTTTCCCGATCGTTGGTTACGTTCGCCGTTCCATTCTGCCCGTCGGAGATACCGTATAATTGTTTGGCATTGTATTCATTAATGTTACGGCTTACAATATTGGCTCCTAATTGGGTACGAAACTCTAAATCTTTAGTAAAGCTAATGGTAGAATAAATACTTCCCAAAGCCGTTTGGGTAACCATGCCATATTTTTGATCGGTTAAAATATGTACCGGATTGGAGCCTCCTTCTGCCCATGGGATCAGTTTATTATCGCCCCATTTGCCATCAGCCAGTTTAATGGGTAGAAAAGGGAATGCTTCTGTAATCATACGCACTGAATTTAGGCCGCCCGTTCCCTGATCTACTATGTTTTCATCTTGATTATTGTAGCTCAAATTACCGCCTACCTTTAACCAGGGTTTAATTTTACTATCGAAATTAAACCGGCCCGAATAACGTTTTAAATAAGAGTTTAGCAAGAGTCCCTGGTCGTCGCGATAGCCTGCAAAAACACCATAAGTATTATTTTCATTGCCACCGGTAAAACCCAGCTGATGATTTTGGGAAAGTTTGTTCTGAGTAGATTCTTTTAACCAATCCGTATTATATAATGGATTTCCGTTGCTATCAAAAAACTGAGGTAAAGCAATTCTGGCAGCCTTGGGAACTGGCGTAGAGGCATAACTTCCTGCTGCCCAACCTACCGGATCGTAAACTTTGATATTTTCATAAGCTAGGTCCTGCACTTTTACATACTCGAAAGCATCAAGCATCTTAACATGGTGTGCGGCTAGGGTATTTATGCCAAAATCTGCATCATAAGTAATGCGCTGGGCATTTGCAGTTCCTTTTTTAGTGGTAATTAAAATTACCCCGTTTGCACCCCTTGCGCCATATATGGCCGTAGAAGAAGCATCTTTTAGCACCTCTACTGAAGCGATATCGCTTGGATTGATGTAATCAATGGCATTACTATTCTGTGTTTGCGAGCCCACCGGCAAAGCCACACCATCTACCACATAAAGAGGATTGTTACTCGTATTGATTGAACTAAATCCGCGGATTTTGATGTTGGTTTGTCCGCCAGGCCGACCTGAGTTGGTATTTACCTGTACCCCGGAGATACGGCCGGCTAATGCCTGGTTGAGGGATGAAGACGGACGTTCCTGAAGTTCACTTGCTTTAACTACGCCAACAGACCCCGTCAGGTCGGTTTTTTTCACCGATCCATAACCAATTACCACCACCTCATCTAACTTATTGGCTTCAGCAGGTGTCATCTTAACGCTGATGTTGGCTTCGCTCCCTACTGTAACATCCTTATTTTGATAGCCAACATAAGAAAAACGGATCACATCGTTTACATTGGCCTCAATGCTGAATTTACCCGCATCATCAGTTACTGCAGTTTTACCTGACGAAAGGTTTTTGATGCCAACTCCAGGGATAGGCATATTTTTTTCGTCTAATACGGTGCCTGTAATTACTTTTCGATTTTGAATATGCACCAGAGGCAAGTTAGGGCCGGAAAACCCCTTGGGTTTTTCAACAACCGGATTCATCGAAAAAGCAGGACTATTGAGCAGAAAAAGCGCAGAAAGCCCCGAAATCTTGAGTAGATTGATTTTCATTCGTTTAGGTTTAGTAAATGGTTAGTTAATAGTGTAAAATTTCTACTGCTAGCAGCTAAAACGCTTTATCAATTCTTTCAATCAGACCGCTTAAGTAAGCAATTTTGTAATAAGGGCTCCCATATAGATGGATTAAAACTACACAAAAGCAAACTACACAGACATATATTACGCACAGGGTACAATAACGCCATCAGCTCATCTTATATTCGGTTATTCATAAATCGTTTTATGTATTCAATATTAAGTATTTTATTAGGAAATCAAGAATATTGTTTCGGAGACTAGAAATACATTATCGTATAAATTAAATTACGGTATAATTACTTTGACAAAAGCTGAAATTTTTGACTGAATATTTCAGGTGAATGAGAAACCACTGCATCTTAAACAATTAAACCTCAAATATTTAGGCGTATTTTTAAGAATTTGATAAAAAAAACTAGCTTATCGAGTAAAGTCTATTATTTTTTTTGAAGGAGAAGTAATCAACATCGACAATGTTGCGACCGAATAGGCACCGTATATAAACTAGAAAGCCTCATATTTCTATGAGGCCAATTATTTTGTTTTATTTGCATCCACAGAATAAAACTAAACCAAACAAACTAATGAGAATATAAGACAAATGAGTTTGGGAATTGTTTTAATTATTTTTTAAATTTTTAAAAATCTAATTCTAAATACGTTTCTTTAGATTTATACTTAGGAATTTTCGTCATCATATCGTATTTTGCCAGAGATGTGTACTTTCGCCAGAAGTTATATTTCCTTCCGTTGGTTAATACATGCATACGACCGCCCAAATTATTACACTTAATCCGGTTTTCGATAAGATCAGCCTCACTAACAAGTTCCGTATCTAATAATTTTTTGTGTGTGATCATGTGTGGTGCAATTTTTAAGCTGTACCGCCAAGGCTCGGTAAAAACATATCTGATTTCTTGCTCGCGGGTTTTAACATTGTACAATTCAACCTGACTAAAACACGCTTTTTCCTGTTCGGTGAGACCTAAATTGCTACTTTCCCATAAATATGGCGTAAGTACCCGAAGCGAGTGCTTTTTAATTTCATAGCCATATCTTCCTCTACGGCGCTTTTTCCTTTTAAATGTTTTATCGTGATGGTATTCAACCGTATTGATCTTCGCAAGTAATGTTGCATAAAATTCAGCCCTTATGCTCACTGCAATATCAGATCTGAGTACAAAATATCTTTTCCAACCACTTTGATAAGGTTTTTCAAGAGGGACCTTGGGCAGCGCTCGTATTTGCTTACAAAGTTCGGATCTTCTTTTACTTAATTTTATTAATTGTTTGTCACGGTCTGTCTTTACCAACCGTTTTTTCTGCCGTGAAGTCCTAATTCTACACGGCAATTCGTATGTGTCCATCGGACTTCCATTAAATTTTCTTTAAAAATGAATGAGGGTCGCTATTCATCCTTGATCAAGGATATACCCCTTCTTCTGAAAATAAAATATTGTATAATATAAACTGAACAGCCCTTGAGGCAATCAATCAAATTAATAACAAATTACAGCAAATTATCGCCTGTCAGGCAATTTGTGAAGGGGATGATATGTAGATATATTCTGTCATAATTCCTAAACATTAAAAAGATTGTTCATCAGGAATAGGACAAAGCTAATAAATTTTTGAGATTTTAAAGAAAAGAAAAAGCTCAAAACTGTTTTTACATCATAAAAATGCCCCGGAAAGTATCTAACTTTTTAGGGGCATAGCAAAAATTCTTTAGAGCCTGTTTAAAATTTACATCAGATATTGGAAAGCATTTTGCTGTTTACGCTAAGCGCAATCAGATTACTTTTAATAATGTGTTGAAGCGTCTTCGACTACGCTCAGACTGACATACAATTAATTTGATTTTGTCTCTAAACAGGCTCTTAAACTTTGATTTCTAATTAATCAGATCAAAGCGATCTAAATTCATTACTTTATTCCAGGTGGCCACAAAGTCTTTCACAAATTTTTCTTTTGCATCAGCACTTGCGTAAACCTCTGCAATAGCCCTTAATTCGGCATTGGAACCAAATACCAGATCAGCACGGGTTGCGGTCCATTTTGGCTGACCAGTTGAACGGCTGCTTCCCATATATAGCTCTTTATCCTCTGCAATAGCTTTCCATGCGGTTTCCATATCTAATAAATTGATAAAGAAATCGTTGGTCAACTGACCTGGTTTTGTAGTTAGCACACCGTTTTTAGATCCATCGAAATTCGTATCCAATGCACGCAATCCACCTACCAATACCGTTAATTCAGGCGCGGTTAAAGTAAGCAACTGGGCTTTATCGATCAGGAATTCTTCAGTAGGAACAGGTGATTTAGCTTTACGGTAGTTCCGGAAACCATCTGCCGCTGGCTCTAGATAACCGAATGATTCGATGTCGGTCTGTGCCTGCGAAGCATCCATCCGGCCGGGTGTAAATGGTACTAAAATTGAATGTCCCGCATCAGCAGCTGCTTTTTCTACTGCAGCAACGCCTGCCAACACGATTAAGTCGGCCAAGGAGACTTTTTTACCATCAAACTGCGTCGCATTAAATTCATTTTGAATCCCTTCCAATACATTCAATACTTTTTGCAACTGCGGCGGATTATTAACAGCCCAGTCTTTTTGTGGTGCCAAACGGATCCTTGCGCCA
The DNA here is from genome assembly GCF_007833675.1 of Pedobacter suwonensis. Taxonomy (NCBI): domain Bacteria; kingdom Pseudomonadati; phylum Bacteroidota; class Sphingobacteriia; order Sphingobacteriales; family Sphingobacteriaceae; genus Pedobacter; species Pedobacter suwonensis. The sequence goes on from NZ_CP031708.1 coordinate 1,865,796, forward strand.
TTTGCCCCGCCACGTTTATCGGAACCACGGAAGGTAGAAGCTGAAGCCCATGCCGTAGAAACCAGTTCTGAAACGCTCAATCCTGAAGCCAATACTTTTGCTTTTAATGCAGCTACATCACTTTCACTGATTAACACATGGTCAACAGCGGGTATCGGATCCTGCCATAACAATTCTTCCTGTGGTACTTCTGGCCCCAGGTAACGTGCCACCGGCCCCATATCGCGGTGGGTTAATTTAAACCAGGCCCTTGCAAATGCATCTGCAAACTGATCAGGGTTTTCTAAGAAACGTCTTGATATTTTTTCATACGCGGGATCGAATCTTAAAGCAAGATCGGTGGTTAGCATCGTTGGCAGGTGTTTTTTTGATCCATCAAAGGCATCTGGAATAATGGCATCTGCATTGATCGCTTTCCATTGGTGTGCACCGGCAGGACTTTTCGTTAATTCCCACTCAAATCCAAAAAGGTTTTCGAAAAAATTATTGCTCCATTGCGTTGGTGTAGTGGTCCAGATTACTTCCAGTCCACTGGTAATCGCATCAGCACCTTTGCCAGAACCATAACTGTTGTTCCATCCAAAACCCTGGTTTTCGATATCGGCAGCTTCAGGCTCTTTGCCCACATGGTCTGCCGAAGCAGCTCCATGGGTTTTACCGAAGGTATGGCCGCCTGCAATTAAGGCCACAGTCTCTTCATCATCCATCGCCATGCGACCAAAAGTATCGCGAATATCTTTGGCCGCGAGAATCGGATCCGGATTTCCATCCGGTCCTTCAGGGTTTACATATATTAAGCCCATCTGCACCGCTGCAAGGGGTTTTTCTAAATTACGGGAGTGTATATCGCCATCAGCATCATCATCTGTAACCACCACGCCGTGTACCTTATCTGCGCCATCAGAACCATGCCCATAACGGAGATCGCCACCTAACCAGGTGGTTTCTGAACCCCAATATACCGATTCATCAGCTTCCCAAACATCCTCACGACCACCAGCAAAGCCAAAGGTTTTAAAACCCATCGATTCTAAGGCAACATTACCGGTTAAAATCATCAAATCTGCCCAGGAAATTTTGCGCCCGTATTTTTGTTTAATTGGCCAAAGCAACCTACGCGCTTTATCAAGACTTACATTATCCGGCCAGCTGTTCAGCGGCGCGAAACGTTGCAAGCCGGCACCAGCACCACCACGGCCATCGCCTACCCTATAGGTTCCGGCGCTGTGCCAGGCCATGCGGATAAACAAACCACCATAGTGACCGAAATCTGCCGGCCACCAATCCTGCGAATCGGTCATCAGTGCATGAAGATCTGCCTTTAAAGCTGCCAGATCTAGACTTTTAAAAGCCTCAGCATAATTAAATCCATCATCCATTGGGTTAGATAAGCTGGAATGCTGACGTAAAATACTCAAATTTAACTGTTTAGGCCACCAATCCCCATTTCTAGTGCCACCGCCTGCTACATTACTCTTCATGCTGCCGTTATGGAACGGGCATTTGCTGATATCGTTCGATTCTTTTTCCATTATGTATAATATTTTGTTAGTGAAAATCTGATCTGTTATTAAAAATTAACCGATGATTAAAATTAGAGAATTGAAATAACTAATCACAATCATTTAATTCTATAATGAAATAGTTAGAATCTATTAAGCTGATAGATCAGGGATTTACAGGAGATGCAAAGACATGGTGCCGTAAAATTTAGGCCGATGTTAATCTTAAAATAAAATGCTCTTTATAAGGTTTGAGATTTTAAATGATATTTTCCAAATAAGATCAAGCCATTCAAAACTTCTGAATTACCTAATAATTTAATTGTCCATTATTTGTAAAAATAATTAATCTGGTAATATTTTGTAGTCGTGTATATTATATTTACAACAACAAAAAAATAATAAAAGCTATGAGACAATTAACATTTGCATCCCTACAAGTAAAAAATTTAGACGCTTCAAAAGCCTTCTATGAGAACTTTTTGGGTTTCGAAGTCGGCAACTCGAATCCGCAAGCCTGTGTTTTTAAATATAACCAGGGCGAAGCAAGTTTTGCTATCCGTACTCCTCTTGAACCACTCGAAGACAGAGAACTGGGTGTTGGGGTGGCCATTTGGTTCGCAGTTGAGGAAAATGTTGAAGAACTGAAAGAAAAGTTTATTGGGAATGGGGTTACAACTACGGGAGAAATCATTGAAACGCCATTTGGCCGTGCATTTCATGTTAAAGATCTTGATGGCTATAAATTGACTTTCCTGAATGCTAAATAAACCAGCATATGCAATTCACATAAACGACAAAACAAATATTAAAATAGATCTGATATGGAATTAGCTACGGAATTTTTAATTTTATCGATATAAGAAGAGAATGAATATTTTGATTAAAAAGAGGATCCTGAATGATGTATGAAGAAATTGAATTTCATTTTAAAAGCCCGGCAGATAGTCCAGGTTATCTGTTAGGGCAAGTCACTATGCTTTGGCAACGAAAGCAAAAAAGGGTACTTGATCCTTTAAATTTAACACAAACCCAATTGGTATTAATGGCAGCCTTAGCATGGCTTTCGAAAAAAAGTGATGCCGTAACCCAGGTAGACATTGCCAACCAAAGCAATGCAGACAGAATGATGGTATCAAAAGTATTGCGTACCCTCCAGGAAAAAGGCTTTATCACCAGGCAGGAACACAAAACAGATACAAGAGCAAAGACGATTAAGTTAACAACTGATGGAGGCCGCGTTTTGCAAAAAGCTTTGATTGAGATTGAGCGTGCCGACCTGGCATTTTTTAATACCTTAAAGGATGATGTTTCGCTATTCAACAAACATATGATGCAGCTCATCGAAAAAAATAAAGATATTTAGGCTATACTATCTGTTAAAAGAGAATTCAATACTTCATTTATTGCAGATTAATGAATGATCTTTGTAAAAAAACCCTGCAAACATTTGATTTGCAGTGTTTTCTGTTTTAACATTCAATAATGTGGAGCCGAAGGGAGTCGAACCCTTGTCCAGTTGTGAGATAAATTATACCTTCTACATGCTTATTTTTCAGTTAATTTTCGGGAAATAAACGGGCTGAAAACCGACCTTATTTATATCCTTAGATACTTTGTCTCACTTTAAGTCGTATCTCCTTAAAGCCAGCTTTGTTGTTTCGATGCCCCAGATTCTAACCCAACAATGCAGCAGTTAGAGGGACAAAAGTTATACCGCAGTCGATGAGAGTTTAGGTAGTTTTAATTGGTGTAGGAAAATCTATCTCTTTTCTAGGGAAAAAGAATCCTTTAATACAATTAAAATTCCTGATGCAAATTTGGATATGACTTTTAGCGTATATTCCGGCTCCAGTATATGCTAAGCCACCTTCAGTAAAAACACCTCTTGTAGAGTCAAAAACTTTGATGTTCGAATAACCTGTGTTTAGAATATCTTCGTTATATTTCTGGGTTATCTCTTTATGCATAAATTCTATTGTAGCACAATCTAACATCCTTAGTAAGCGATCATTATGTGGATCTACAGTCGCATTTAAGTTTTCTGGTAATTTTTTTCCGGCTTGTTGATATTGACTTTCCATCAATTTATGATAGACAGAAATCGTCCTAATGAATTTGGTATCTAGGAAATCACAACATTGTCCGAGCTGTAAGATGGCTCCAACAACCGCAGCTTTTTTTATTTTTCCCTGTGCTTTTTTGTGTGTAGCCCATTCTAAAGCTCTGTCGTAATTATTTTCCCAAAAGTACAACCCATGACCAAGCCAATCGTAGTTTTCTTTACTAAATGAAATCGTATCTGGATCGTTTACTAATTGATTTGCTTTACTTTCATCACAGCCATGAAAGCCAATAATCATATTAGGCCTTTGATCATACATTAATGATATGTTTAAGCTGGTTCTTCCTCCAGTTCAGAATAGGCACTCATCAATTTGCCTTTTTTTGTCAAAATACCAGCGTCGTTCAAAGATAAAATAGCTTCTGTCTTTGACATATTTTCTACTTCAGCAAGTTTTTTCTCTGCAAGCTCAATTAGTAATAATATGTCTTTTTCGCTCATTTTATAAATATTGAAATCAAATATAAAAATAATTGTCCAGTTTATAAGTTGTCAACGTAAATAAATCAAATATGTTTTTAATAAAAGAAGCGATATTAGAATCAAAAGGTGCTTATAAAAAATCTGCAAACAGATTAGAATAAAAAACCTCTATTTTAATAATTTGCGAAGTTGCTAATCAATCAAATAGAGGTTTTTTTGTGGAGCCGAAGGGAGTCGAACCCTTGTCCAGTTGTGAGATAAATTATACCTTCTACATGCTTATTTTTCAGTTGATTTTCGGGAAATAAACGGGCTGAAAACCGACCTTATTTATATCCTTAGATACTTTGTCTCACTTTAAGTCGTATCTCCTTAAAGCCAGCTTTGTTGTTTCGATGCCCCAGATTCTAACCCAACAATGCAGCAGTTAGAGGGACAAAAGCTAAGCTAGTTCTAAACTAGGCAGCTAAGGCGTAAGTATTTTCGCCAACTAAAATTTGATCGTTCACTTTAAGTGCTCTCCGAACAACGCACTGCATGCTAACATAACTTTCGCCACCCCGTCAAATCCAAGAACGGCCCCAGAGAAAGTTTTTCCGGTACAAATACCAGACCACAAATATACGAAAAACTGTGTTAAATCACAATTTCCTTCATTTACCTATATCAGGTTATGCTCCAAATCAACATGGATTTGATTGTTACCGGAACCCGAAAGGCATCACCACAACGGCAACGATAAAACCCATCTTCCTCAAATAAAAAAGAATTACAATCATCTACCTGCAAAGCGAATCAGGAAAATTCACAGCGACCACCATCTTTTTGTCTTTAAATTTTGGGCGTTGGTCGATTGGCTCCCCAGACTGGTATAATGCCCTGATTTACGCTGAAACGTTTGCCGGGTCTGCACGTCTTATAATCAGAACAATCAATAAAAACATTATAAAAACTTAAAATTTAAAGCATATGAAAACTTTACTTAAAACATTATTCGCATCATCTTTAGCATTGGTGTTATCAACTTCAGCAGTAGTATCAGCTCATGCAACTGAAACCATTAAACCAGTTCATGCTTCAAAAGTGTTGAACTTCAAACGCATTAAAGTAAAAGGAAATGTAGAGCTGACCATTATACAGGGAAAACGTACAGGCATTAGCTATGCGGATGAAAACAGCGGAGAAGTTAAGGTGATGCAAAGCGGAGATGGTTTAGAAATTTCCGCTGCAGACAATAACACTGCGAGACTGACCATTTATGTAAATGATATTTACCGAATCCAGGCCATGGATAATGCTAAAGTAAAAACACAAGGTAAGATCAATGCGCAATACCTGCAGGTTTTTTTAAGCGGAAATGCATCCTTAGACTTAAACTCACAAACTGAAGGATTGTATACAGTGATTGAAGATCATGCTGACTTAACCTTAAGCGGCTCAACCGGCGACCATATGCTGGTAATGGGCAAAGAACAAAAGTTAACGATGGACAAATTTGTTGCCGCTAATACGAAAACCAGTTTAAACACTGAAAATTCACTTGCCTTGCTTGGCAAATAAAGAAAAGGAATTATACTTGATTCAGGCGGTTCGTTTACGGACCGCCTTTTTTATTGGTTAAAAAAGCCGAGAACCAGGTTTAGCGCTGCAAAAGATTGGCTAACCATTTACCTCAATGGCATTAAACATTTCTGCTATAAAACTAAACAATCTGCGCAACCCCAAATAGATATATCCATTATCTTTAAGCAATCTGCTTAACGCTTCCTCTACAGGGCCAGGCGGACTACATAACTTAATCAACCAAATATGATGAAATTCAAATTTATGATAATTGCTTTGGGAACAAGCCTTAGCTTTGGTATATGCCAGGCTCAAAACAATCCTGAGGCGATTAAAGATGACTTCAAACCCGCTGTAACCAATCAGCCGGGCCAGGAGTTTCCACAGGTTAATTCGCAAGGCTACGCCAGGTTTCGCATCAAAGCACCGCAGGCCGATAGTATTAGGGTAAGCCTAGGTTTGGGAGGACAAGGCGGAACTAAACTCACCAAAACGGCCGACGGTTTTTTTATCGGCACCACTGCCGGGGCAATGGACGAGGGTTTCCACTATTATCACCTGACCATTGATGGCGGCGTATTTAATGATCCTGGCTCAATGAATTATTTTGGCTCAACGCGCTGGGAAAGTGGAATTGAAATCCCGGCCAGGGACGAAGATTTTTACGCCAATAAAAATGTAGCCCATGGAAATGTGCAGCAAATACTTTTTCCATCAAAGAGTACCAACTCTTCACGCAGGGCATATGTTTACACGCCACCAGGTTATGGTAAAGATAAACAACGCTTTCCGGTACTGTATCTGCAACATGGATGGGGCGAAGACGAAACGGCCTGGAGTAATCAGGGCCGAGCGAACCTGATTATGGACAACCTGATTGCAGAAGGAAAAATTAAGCCGTTTATCATTGTGATGACCTATGGGATGACCAATGAAACTAAATGGGGACGTATGAAAGATTTTAAGATTGATGGCTTTCAAACCTTATTAACGGAAGAGCTGATCCCATATATCGACACCAACTTTTCAACGATAAAAACCTCAAATGGCCGTGCTATGGCCGGACTGTCCATGGGCGGTATGGAGACACATACCATTACGCTTAACAGACCGGAACTTTTTGGCTACTATGCATTGTTGAGTGGAGGAACATTCACCCCTGCCGAACTGAAAGACAAGCCAAAACCGCGATTGATTTTCATAAGCTGTGGAAGCAAGGAACGTCCTGAAGGTGTAAAAAATGCTGTAGCAGCATTAAAAGAAGCAGGCTACAATGCCGTATCTTATGTTTCAGAAAATACAGGTCACGAATTCCAGACCTGGCGCCGAAGCCTTCGTGAGCTTGCTCCGCTATTGTTTAAATAGATTATTCTGGTAACCTGCATAAAAGTCAATTCGTGAAGAATCGTCATTGCGAGAAGGCTTTTTCAGCCGACGAAGCAATCTATCATACTTAAAGATTGCTTCGTCGTACCTCCCCGCAATGACGACATTTTTTTTTAGTCTGTCAACAGTAGCATGGTAAAAGTGCTTTTATTAACAGGTTAAATAGTCTTCGGCTACGCGCAAACTGACAGACCAAATAAATTTATTTAATTTTTAACAACTGCTAATTATCAAACATGAAAGCTAAAAATATTATTGTCCTTTTTACCAGCTGTTTAGTTAGTCAGTTTTGTTTAGCCCAAACTGAACAGACATCTGATTTAAAAACATTCAGACCGGCTGAAAGCAATCAGCCTGGCAAATTATTTCCGCAGGTAAATAGGGAAGGCAAAGTAAGGGCAAGCTTATATGCACCACATGCATCTAAAGTCCAGTTGGACCTGGGTGGGAAAAAATATGAGATGACAAAAAATGAAGCAGGCCTTTGGATGGGTGAATCAGACCCAAAGGACGAAGGGTTTCATTATTATCAGCTTAATGTAGATGGGGCATCAATTCCGGATCCTAACAGCCGTTATTTTTACGGTGCGGGAAGGTTGGGCAGCGGCATAGAAGTTCCGGCTGATGATGAAGCATTTTATGCCTTGCAAAAGGTACCACATGGTCTGGTGAGCGAAAATATTTACTACTCTGAGTTAACAAAAACCTGGAGAAGGTGTTTCATCTACACACCTGCAGGTTATTACGAAAACAACAAATCGCGTTTCCCTGTACTTTACCTTCAACACGGAAGCTTTGAGGATGAAACGGGCTGGGTTAACCAGGGAAAAGCAAATTTAATCCTGGATAATTTAATTGCAAAAAATGAGGCAAAACCGATGATCATCGTTGCGGATAATGGCTATGCATTTAAAGCAGAAGATAATGCGATACCTTCAAAAGGACCAGGCATTTCAATTTTTGAAGATGTACTGATTAAAGAAGTCATCCCAATGATTGATCAACGTTTCCGCACCCTGGCTGATCGTGAACACCGCGCTATTGCAGGGCTTTCAATGGGGGCAAACCAAACGATGCGTATCGTCATGAAAAATCTGGACAAGTTTGCCTATTATGGAGGCTTTAGCGGTACCTCAAATTATCCCAGCACGGATGCAGTCGATCCGAATGTATTTATGGATGGAAAGTTTAAAAATGGTACTGAAGTAAACCATAAACTCAAGCTGCTTTGGCTCGGACTGGGTACCAAAGAACCTGCCCCTTTCCCTAAATCCGTTGGCGCATTTAAGGCAATGTTAGACCAGCAGGGAATTAAGTATACTTATTATGAGTCTCCGAAAACAGCGCATGAATGGCTTACCTGGAGACGCAGTCTGCAAAATTTTGCGCCTTTGTTGTTTAGGTAGGGTTTTAAATAATTAATATACACATGCTACTTTTGCAGCTGGATAGCGATTGATACCCAGTCTGTTTTAAATATTCGGCCGGACATTAAATTTTCATATGTTAATTCAAATAACCATGAGACTGTTTAAATTTTTCATAACCAATATAAATTGTCTTTTGTTGTCAAGCTAAGGGATAATTTATTTAATAAAAATCAATGGGAATAACAGGGATTTTAATTAATTATAGGCCGTGACGAATCGTCATTGCGAGAAGGCTTTTTCAGCCGACGAAGCAATCTTTATAACCTGAACTCGATAATTATTTAATTAAAACACTGCCTTATAAACGACCCACCCCTGGCCGATTCGTGATGCTGAACTTGTTTCAGCATCTTTTTAGCAGGAAAGACCCTGAAATGAATTACCTTCGGTGAGCTCGCTAAGGCTCGGTTCAGGGTGACGCCTCTTAATCAAAGAACCGATATAAGCTAACGAGAGACAATATTAATAATCGAACTCAGGTTTATAGTAAGGCTTATTAGTATGATAGATTGCTTCGTCGTTCCTCCTCGCAATGACGACCATTCTATTGATATCCATCAATAATAACGAAATCGATTGCTTTTATTAATGCGTTGAAATAGTCTACTACGCTCAAACTGACACACGAATTAATTTTATATAACTTTTAAACAGACTCTATCTTAATATCTTATTTTCTATCGGCCCGAGATAACTATATGGCAATTTATCTTTATAGATGATTATTTTTTCCAGAACAACTGCGGGATCAACCATCCATATTTTTACGGTGTGCCTGCCAGTATTTTTAAAAGGAATGTGAAGAAGTAAGCGTTCTGGCATTATCCTTTACCGCGTTTGCCCAACTGGCATCAGATCCTGAGGCACTGGGCTTAGCTATAATGGTCAGGATTTGAGGTGCTGCGCCATCTACAGAAATTCCAACCCTTAAGCCTTCGGGCGAGAAATTTACCGTTGGTCCTACCACCAAGTCAATTTTAGCCTCACCGCTTTTGGCAAAGAAAACAGGATATTCTAACACAGGCGTACCAGGCTGATCAAGCGAAGCAGAGGTGACCGGAAAAACCGACATACCAGATTTTCCTCTTCCATAACCCGGTATGGCTTCCCAGCTGATCCCATTTCCGGATACTTTTTTACTGGCCTGGAAAGCCTCAAATGCAATTGGCGCACCTAAACTGGCAAAGGTTCCTTTTGCTTCTGCCAATTGCTTTGGCGTTGCCTTATTGGCTTTCACATTAATGACGACAGTGGTCGTGTCACCAGATATCTGGATTTTACCTTCGTGTTTTCCACTGCCCAGTTTGGTCCAGTCGATATCAACGAATACACGGTAATCATTTGTACCGGGAACACTATCCTTTTTCAAACGAATCCACTGATCGGCTTTTAACTGGAAATTGATCGCCGCAGCCCCCTTTGCAAAAACTTCAAAGTAAGACCCCGATTTATTTAAAGATTCGAATGCCGGAAGCGTGGGCGCCGCAGCGCTTGAGGGCCAGCTATCAAATGAACCATCTATGGCAACACCAAAGCCCGATGCTGAAGGCACCTGGATTTCATCTGTTTTCGGCATGATATTTTTCTTCGGATCGTTCCAACTCGTATACCCAATTCTTACCTGGTCCATCATATGGTTCCATTTGCCGCCAGCTAATTGATGGTTATACTCATCGCTAAGCTGTTGATCCTGTTTAAAAAGATCGAGCGCAAGGTTGCGTTGAAGATTGGCCGCAGCTCTCCCCTGCTTAAAATAAAGTCTGTTTTTACCAACCGCAATGTATAAATCGGTAACCGTTTTCATCGCCTGGATGGGATAATAGACCAATTGGTAAAATGCATCTTTATATTGCTGAGGCAATTGCTCATTCACCTGTGTTGCCCTGCTGTTTAATGCGCTCCATTCCATACTTACACGTTGCGCTTCGTTGAAGTTTGCCAAACTAAAAGTTTCAGGACTCAGTAGTTCAGGTTTGCGCCTGGTGGTATATTTAGAGTAGAGGCGCACTAAATCTGCAATTTCTTTTGCCTGGCCCGTTCCAAATTCGCATGTTGCCCAGTGTTCAAGAAAACCTGCCAGCTTTTCACGGCTCATCGCGTTGGGGTTCCAGGCCATACGTAAAAAGAACTCGATGGGAATCTCCATGGGTTTCAGGTCGCCAACATTTACCACCCAAACACGGTCGGCGCCATACTGATAAGCCAGATTCATTTGCTCCCAAACTTTTGGCAGGGAAGTGGTATTTAGCCATTTATAATTTCTGGGTGCGCCCACATAATCAAAATGATAGTAGATTCCTGATCCACCGCTCCGTTTGCGCTCCTGCGCAGTGGGCAAATGTCTTAAGTTGCCCCAGTTGTCATCGGCCCACAATAAGGTAATATCATCAGGAACTTTCATTCCGAAATCGTAATAATCTTTAACTTCTTTATATATGGCCCAAAGCTGTGGAATCTTTTCTACAGGCTGATCCATATTTTCTGTAAGAATTTTGCGTTGATCCGTAATAATATTCTCCAGCAACTTCACGTTGGATGCCATATCTCCACCTTCAACCATGGGTTCGTCTCCATCTCCACGCATGCCCATCGTAACCAGGCTTTCATAGTTTTTGTTTCTTTTAATTCCCTCCTGCCAGAAAGCGTTTAACCCCTGAGGGTTTGTTGCATAATTCCAGGCGCCAACCCCGTGTTTTTTCCATTCCTGTTGCGCGCGGATCATCGGTTCATGATGGGAAGTGCCCATAACAATGCCATATTCGTCGGCCAGACGTGGATTTTCAGGATCATCTTCATTAAATGCGTTACTCCACATGGCTGGCCACAGGTAATTTCCACGCAGACGAAGCAGCAGCTCAAACATATGGGTATACATTTTACTGTTCATCCCGCCAAACTTCTCTTTGGCCCAACCTGTCATGGCCGGGGCTTCATCATTAATAAATATCCCCCGGTATTTTACCGCAGGTTCACCAGAACTGTAAGTCCCGGAAAGCGCAAATGCACTTTGGCGGGGTTTGGGCGGAACATCGGCCCACCAATACCATGGCGATACGCCTAATTGTTCTGATACTTCGTATATGCCATATATGGTTCCTCTTTTGTCGCTCCCTGCAATAACCAATGCCTGATTGACGCCGGGAAACGGATTTTTAACAGTTGATATAACAAAACTCTCCCATTTGCCAGAAATGGTAGCGCTACTCAGCTTGCCTGATGAGACCAACTGATCAATGAGTTTGCTTTTACCAAGGGTTCCGATTATAATAACAGACTTGCCAGCAGGGTTCATGCTTTTTAATTCCGGCTTAAGGCCCGATACGCGGAAAAAATCCTGACTTAAATCGCCAATTGCCCTTATTACGCCTTTATAATCATTCCCATCATAAAAAATATTTGTTGCGGTTCCTTTTTCTATCAATGCAAAATCTTCTTTATTCTTTCTGGTTTCTTGAATAAATTGCTTTTCCAAACCTAAACTTGCCTGGGCTTTAGTATAATTAATCCAAAAAGAGAAAAGGATAAGGAACGTAAAAAAAATATGGCTTTTTTTAAAAAAATTTACTGGCATTAGGGAAAGAAATTAGGTTCTTGATTGATCTTTATTTTTTTTTAAGCTAGCCGGTATTTAAGCTATTGAAGTAACAGGTTAGCAAGTGGGATTTTTATTTCGGAATAGTGATTTTATTTGCCCAAAATCTTCTGGTCGCAAAAAAGGCAGGCACTTTTATAAAAAACGAATGAGCGACATCAATTGACGCCGCCCACCCAACTAAACCAAAGTATTATTAATATCCAGGATTCTGGTACGCTTTCTTTTCATCTGCACTCATCTGCATTCCGTCTATTTGCGCCTGAGGGATAGGACGTAAATATAAGTTAGGCGTAATGGTACGGGTTACGGTTTGTGGCGTGTGATCGCCGTATGCAGTTCCTGCGATGGTATAGGTAGCAGCAAGCTCGCTCCATTTCTGGGTACGGATCAGATCGTACCTGCGGTAACCTTCAGCATAATACTCTCTTGAACGTTCGGCCAAAATATAATTAATATCTATTGTAGCCGGGGTAGCCGCAACCATCGCTGCACTATTATCTGCAACTTTAGCCACATTTCCGTTGTTATCGAAACGCCATTTACCAGCTCTTGCACGAATTACATTAATGAGTTCGCGTGCGCTTTTACCAGCTTTGGTTGTTGCTCCTTTCACCGCTGCTTCGGCTGCAACAAAATAAAGCTCGGAAAATTTAGCTACCGGAAACGGGCGCGTACTACCTGCGTTTGGTTGTCCTAAACCTGTGCCATTATCGGTACGGTAAGGACCTAATTTCCAAAGCCCAGGGTAAACAATTCTGCTGATTCCGCCAGGAGCAATCACATAATCAGCTCTTCCGGGCAGAATACCGGCGCCTACACCACTCACTCCAGCACCCGTTGGGTAAGCGATTGTGGCATCATCTGTATTTAGAAAACTTAGTACAGCATCTCCCGGAACTACAGATAATCCGTTTGCGTTAACCAATGATGCGGGTGCACTTGAAGGTGGGTTGTAACCCTTAGGCCAGTTACCCCTGTAAACCGTGGTGAAAGTACCATCATATCTCGAATCGAGTGTTTTATCGGCAAAGGTATTTTTCAATACTTCAATGGTTGGTGCCATACGGTTCCATGGACGGCCTAAGTGCTGTTCTGCCTCGCGCTGAACGGAACTGATACCTCCGCTACGGATATTGGTGTAATTCCAGGTCATCATCCAACCTGCAAAATTATCTGGCGCACCACCGCTTCCAAACGTTAAGCTACCACCGTTAAATTTTTCGCTTGTTTGCGTATGGTCGGCATATAATAATGTTTCCTTGTTACGGTCATTCACCGCCCAGTTAACATCATAATAGGTATCCATCAGCCCAAATGTACCTGGATTTTCGATTGCTGCAGTAGCAATATCGTAAGCCTGCTGAAAATAATAATTAGCATCATGCCCATCAGGGTCAGTCCTTGCAGATGCAGGATAGGTTGGAATATTATTTGGATTTTGTAACCACCATGCATAAGTTAAATAAGCTTTTGATAAGAATAGCTGTGCAGCTACCTTAGTAACACCACCGGTAACCCTTCCTGTTGCAGGCAGGTCCGCAATAGCTTTTATAAGATCGGGAAATACCGCTTTTGTATATACAACCGGTACCGTATTTCGTACGGAAGTTCTAACCGGATTGGTGTTAAATCTCAATTCGCCGGCACCCAGGTCAAGCGGAACGCCACCGAAAGTTTGTACCAAAAGAAAATAGTCGAAGGCGCGGAAAAATCTGGCTTCGGCCACCAAGGCATTTGATATCCCTGCTGCACTGGCATTTTCGATGATACCACTGGCATTGTTGATGTTTGGAAAGGCTTCACTCCACAATATACTGCTCGGAAAACTAGTTGATAGGATGGAACCCACTCCAGAGCAGTCCATATCTTTAAAGTTTCCGTCAGCATCTTTGCCCCAGGTAGCCTCATCGGTTCCGGTGATTAAAGAATTGTAAAAATAAGCCTGCCCATAAATATTTCTTAAGTGGGCATACATTGAAGTTAGTCCACCGTTTACGCCTGTTACCGTTTTAAAATAATCGGGTGTAAAAGTGCTGCGTGGTTCTTCTTCCAAAATTTTAGAACAACCTGAAAAGATCACCATCAGTAACCAAACAGCTGCGACGGTTTTTAATTGTATATTTTTCATATCCTGTTTATGCTAAAATGTTAAATTAAGACCTGCAACGTAATTGCGGGTTGAAGGTGTATTGGTACCAATTGTTAAAATTCTTCGCTGATAAGAATTTACTGCCTGGTTTTCATCTCCATATGAATTTGTTTCCGGATCCATACCCGACTCCCTATGGTAAGGAGAGAACATGACGAAAGGATTTTGTACGGTTAGATACGCGCGAAGCCTTACATTTGAATTTTTGATCAGGTCTCTGTTAAAATCATAACCAAGAGAAATCGTCCGTATTTTAAGGAATGAAGCATCAAAATATCCCAATGTGCTTCCGTATTTAGGGTTATCGCCACTGGCTATACCTCCTGGTTTAGGATACTTGGCATCTGTGTTATCAGGTGTCCAATAATCTACCTTAACATTATTTCTACGACCAGTTAGTAAGTTCAGGTAGCCTGCTGATCCATAAAGTGTACTCACCAATGTTCCGCCGCTTTTAAAAAGTCCGACTACATTCAGGTCAAATCCCTTATAGGCAACCCTGGTATTAAAACCACCGGTAAATTTTGGGTCAATATCGATAATTTGTCTGTCTGCAGCGCCTATGGCTCTTGTTGGAACTCCGTTTGCATTATAGTCTCCGGTGTACTTCACTTTAATCATCCCTACGTTTCCACCTGGTTCAAGCACATTTAAGTAAGGATCACCTGCCTGCCATAATCCGATTTTTTCATAGTCATAAATGGCATTGATATTATGACCAACAAACCATGCATTTCCTTCATCGCGGGTCTGTCCGGATGCCAGGGCGGTTAGTTTGTTCCTGTTTGCGGTAATATTGAAGCCTACATCCCAGGTCCATCCACCTTGATTTTCAAGGATGACCCCATTAACACTCAGCTCCCAGCCTTTATTCTGGGTTTGGCCGATATTAGCGGTATAGCTGCCTACCCCCGCAGTTGACGGTAATGCCACGCTAAGCAAAATATCTTTAGTTTTGGTGTCATAGTATTCAAATGTTCCGGAAATACGGTTTTTTAAGATTGAAAAATCCAATCCATAGTTCCATGTTTCAGAATATTCCCATCCTAAACCAGGACTTGGAAGCTGAGACACATAATATCCGGTTGCATAAGTATTATCGCCAAAATTATATGGGCGGGTACTCAACAGTCCGAGCGTTTGATATGGAGCAACGGCCTGATTGGAAGTTTGTCCGTAACCAACACGTATTTTTAATTTATCAATTACGGAAATGTTTTTCATAAAAGATTCATTCATCATGTTCCATCCTACAGAAACCGCAGGATAGGTATGCCACTTGTGGCCCGGCGCCAAACGCGATGACGCGTCAGACCGAAGGGTGGCACTTAATAAGTACTTATTATCGTATGAGTACATGATCCTTCCCATGTAAGAAATCAAACCGGTAAGGGTATAGTTACCGTTGCCAATTGTGATTTCGCCATTGGCTTGTCCCAGGTTATAAAACTGAAAAGCTTCAGCAGGAATATCCCTGGCACTCATAGATGAAGAATTGAATTTATTTTGCTCCGCAGAATATAAAGCAACCGCATTGAAAGTATGTTTTCCAAAACTGCGATCGTAGGTCAGTAAATTCTCCAATGTCCAGTGGTAGGTTTGCGCGTTACTTACTCCGGCAGTAGAAGGTGTAGTGGCTGTAGTACTGCCCACCCCAACACCAGTAAAGTTACCATTGTTGCTCTGGATAAAATCCAATCCCAGGTTGGCACGGTACTTCAATCCTTCAACCCAAGGAATTTTAACCTCACCATATAATGAATTATAGGTAGCAAAACCACGCGTTTCATTCAACCATTTGTCATGCAAATCCTTTACAATACCATTGGTATAAACAAAAGCTTCATCTTGAGGCATTCTAACGGTGCGTTTTAAACTACCATCTGCATTATAAGGATTTGAGATCGGAGTGTTACTCAAGTTGCCATAAATACCAACCTGATTACCTTCACTGATATTGTAGTTATTGTTGGTGGTAAATCCAACACGAAAAAGCTTGCCGATTTGCTGATCAAGCGATGCTTTCATCGAATACCTGGTGTATTGCTGCGTTGGAATTAAACTCTGGTTTTTGTAATACCCACCACCAAAGCTATAGTTGCTGGTTGCAGAACCACCGGTTACACCTAAATCATGACTGGTTACAATAGCACTTTTGTTATAAAAAAGATCCTGCCAATCGGTATTTATATCATTGGATTCATCCACACCAAGCGTTGTAAATAGCCCTGCGGCTTTCCTCAATGCAACAAATTCAGGTCCGTTCATCATCGGATATTTTGCAAACAAGGTTTGTAAACCGGTATAGGTGTTGTAAGAGATCTTAGCTGGCGCTCCAACCTGCCCCCTGTTGGTCGTTAATAAAATTACCCCATTGGCACCTCTGGAGCCGTAGATAGCCGTTGCAGATGCATCTTTCAAAATATCGATACTTTTAATATCGTTAGGGTTAATATCACCTATCGAGCCCGGAAATGGAATCCCATCCAACACCACAAGCGGATCATTACTTGCCGAAAGTGAACGCTGACCACGGATCAGGATCTGCATGGTTGCACCTGGTTTGGTTGAAGTTTGGGAAATATTAACACCTGCCAAACGTCCCTGAATAGCCTGAGCAATATTGGGTGCCGGCACTTCACGGATTTTTTCTCCACCAATAGAGGCTACAGAACCTGTAACAGCTTCTTTGCGTTGAGTACCATAACCTACCACAACCACCTGGCCCAACTCTGCTGCGCTCGGCTGAAGGGTTACATTTATGGTGCTCTGACCTTTTACCGGAACCTCCCTAGTGGTATAACCTACATAGGAAAATACTAAAACGGGGTCTGCCCCGGTAGTGGTGATGGAAAAACTTCCATTACCCTGCGATGAAGTACTGGTATTGGTTCCTTTTAAAACAACACCAACACCTGGCAGTGGATTACCTTGTTCATCCACAACCTTACCTTTTACCACAGTTTGTGCCTGTGCAATAAAAGCTGAAAATATCATTGTTGCCAATAACATCACTTTGGGGAGATACCTGAAAAATTTCCAGCGCGACGTTACACAAAATTGTAAAATTTCACTTCTCATAATTTATGGTTTATAATGGTTAAAGAATAAGAAAGACAGCTCCATCGATCGAAACAATCAACAAGTGTAATGTCAAATTCACTCGCCAAAAATCAGGGGACGACACCTTGTCTGGTCAGTTCTTACTTATGCTGTGATAAAGTTATTTACATTGCCCATCCGGTCCTGATTTGAATGTGCATATTAATAGAATAAATGTTCAAATTGAGAGGGCGCTATTACGACCATATAAGACACAAAAATCAAATACAAAAGCAAATCATTTATAAGACAAAAATTTGCTAACGAAGTGAACCCTCGTGTTTAACCATTGGAAAGTCGATTTAAAAACCGCCTTTAAATATTAATAAAGCCAGTTTTAATCCAAAAAAAGATCTGATTACACTTGTTTGAAAAGCAGACTTAACCTTTAATTAAGCGTGCTAAAATCCAGAAAAATGGCTGATAAAAGGTTACAAATAGGAGAAAACAGGATAAAAATCAATCTTATGCAATCGGTTGAATTTTTATTTTTATTTTAAAAAAAAAGATAACTAAATAACCATATTATTACTATAATCATCAAACTTATCCTACAATCACACAGCCCTATATAATGGTCGTCCTCTCGACCGAAGCCACGCGAAGTGGAGAAATCTTTGTACTAAACTATTAAAATCAGATTTAAAAGATTTTGCTTCGCAGAGCCTTCGGGTTCTCCACTGCGGTCGAAATGATTTTTTCTATGAGAGATTCTTTAGCAACCTGGTGCCATTAATCATTCACATTAATTTATAAAATAAATTATCCCGCAGTACGACAGCGAGATGCTATGCATATTTCTGATAAAAATTTAAATAGGCTAATTCTTAAAGTTCATAGCCACGCTACGGCCAGAAACAAAAGAATTTCCACAACTAAAGCTAACCTTTGCTATCGTTCCGGGCAGAATTTTCAGTTATACATATGCTATTTATTCACTTCCGCTTCAAAAGGTGAAGCCGGCAAACCTGCTTTATTGTATAAATTAGCGCGATCCGGATTATCTGCCCACGCATAGCGAACAAAGGCTGGCTTTGAAACCATGGGGCTCGAAAGTACAACGGCGTCTCCTGCAATCCTGGCCCGGGCCCAATAAAAAACCTTATCTTCTCCTGCAAGGGCGAAACCGATCAGTTTGTCGGCTCCTTTTATCATTAACCCAGGTGAACTGTGGTCAAAATTTATGGTTAGGTCAGATCCCTTTAATTCATTTGATTTATAAATAGGGCCTGAATAAGTAAGCTGATCATGGTAAGCTAAATGTTCGGCCCATAGTGCCAAACGTTCACCCACGTCTTTTTTATCGAGCGGATGGATATCATTCCATTCGCCGGCATCAATGGTTACCGCCATTCCCGTATTGGGTACAGAAAGTGTCTCCAGCTGACTTTGCCTAAACTGTGCCCAATTACTTTCTTCGGGCAAGTAGTTGGCTTCCATAAAATTAGGAAGCTGTGCATAAATAAAAGGCAGATTACCCTGCTTCCATTTATTACGCCAGTCTTTTATTAGCGCAGGCAATAATTGCCTATATGCTTTCGGATTTCCGGTATTCGTTTCTCCCTGATACCAAACAAAACCTTTTATTGCAAATTTTACTGCGGGTGAAACCATCGTATTAAATAATCCGGTTGGCTCGTTCTGTGCAACCAAAGGCATTTCGGCATCGGCGCGGAAACCCTGGTTTTGCTTTGGTTGGGCATAGCCCACTTCAAAACTCCATTCTCCACGTAAGTCTATTTTTTTATCGGGCGTTAACAAAGAATAATTTTTATCGGGTACAAAGCCGCCTTTGCCACTGTTGCTGATGACTTTAACAATAAGAATATTTTTTCCTGCTTTTAACAGTCCTGCAGGAACAACATACCTGCGGGGTGGATATTGATAGGTGGTATTGCCAATAAATTGACCATTAAGGAATACCGAATCTGCATCGATAATGCGGCCCATATAAAGCTTAGCCTGCTTTCCGCTCATTTCTGCAGGGATTTGCAGTTCTTTTCTGAAATAAAGAATTCCGTTGATGTTCCGTATTCCCTGATCTGCCCAGTAACCTGGCATCCAAAATTTTCGCCAGCCGCTGGCATCAAAATCCGGATCAATCCATTTTACAGGGCCTGATAATCCTTCATCAACTATTGTAGCTGATGTTGATGGCCTGGCTAGGTTTTTCTCTTTAAGTTTTTTCTGGTAATTGGCCATAAAAGCCGAATCCCTGAAATTATTTATTTTTCTGAGTTGTTCAGGATTCGTCAAAAATGCATCACGACTCATCCAGGCCTCAATAGGAGTACCGCCAACGCTCGAATTGATGATGCCAATAGGAACTTTGTATTTTTGGAAGAGCGTTTTGGCAAAAAAATAACTGGTTCCCCCGAAACTTAAAATATCCGCTCCTGTAGCTGGAAGCCATTTTCCGGGAGGAAGATCGGCAGATTCTCCTGAAAGGTTTGCTTTGGTTGGAACGAAAAAATTTCTGATCATTGGAAAGTAATCCTTCTCAATCACCTGCGGATAAGCTTCTTTTAAACGCTCCATGGGTAAGGCCATATTAGACTGCCCTGAACAAAACCAAACATCCCCCAACATAATATCTTCCAGGATTATTGTATTTTCACCTTTGATCATCATTTTAAAAGGGCCGCCAGCTTTCATTTTGCCCATTTTAACAGCCCATGAGCCCTGATCATCGGTAATAGTCTTGTATGTTTTTCCGTTAAAACTGACGGTTATTTTTTCTTTTGCTGCCGCCCAGCCCCAGATCGTTAGATTGGTTTCGCGCTGGAGCACCATGTGGCTGGATACCAATTGTGGTAAAGTAATTTTGGCAGAAGCCGGAAAACTGAAAAGCAGTAGCCATACCCAGCTGCATAAAATGAATTTTGTTCTCATATTCTAATCAATTTCCAAAACTATCTAACCACGTCTAGCTTTTTTTTGCCATTTGCGTATAATACAGCCAATAATGTTCAAAATTGTTTATCCCGGCAGAAGTAGATCCACATCATATCTTTAAACGAGCTGGCCTAGTTAACCTTGATATGGAAATAATCAAAATCTGCGTGCCCGCCAATTTGTTCCGTTGCATAATTGAAAAGACCAAAGCGATAACCCATAAAGTGCGGAATGGTGTAAGCCATTTTTAGTTTTTCGCCAACGGTATTCCATGATTTACCATCTAAACTGTAAGCGAAAGAAGCCAGGTCACGACGATCCGTAAAATCACAACTTACCCTTAAATAAATTTTTTGCTGTTTCAATGGAATTTTGATGCTTTCAGTCGGCTGCGTATCGTTTACTGTATTCACTACGATAAATAAGCCTTCTTTTAAAGATTTAACGCCAATCCAGCCATACTTTTTCTGAAGCAGTAACATCCCGGTGCAATCGCCAACCTTCATATTTTTCAGATCGATGCTGGTTTCGGCTGAACTTCTCGGCCCTACGGTTCTTTGGGTAAGCGTATTTCTGGCAGAGAGCACGGAGGTATCAATCCTGGAGGTTTGAATGGTTAAATAACCTTTCCTTTTGGTGAGCGACCAATTGGCATGATCCGGATTATGATTCCATTGCCAAACTTTTTTAAGCCCCTTCTCTTCTCCTTTAACGTCAAAATCATCAGAATCTATAATACCAGGAATCAGGCTTTGGTTTTTAGCCAGCTGAAGTGTATCCGGAACTTTCGAATTTACGCCCAGAACCGGCCAGCCCTGTTCCCATTTTACCGGCACAAGATAAGGAATCCGCCCTACTGCACCATAATCGCGAAAAAGGTAAGAAAACCACTGTCCTTCAGGGGTACTGATCAACCCACCCTGTGCAACACCTTTGTCCTGAAGGCCGATTTTTCCCGTGTATGGCCCCATGAGTTTGTCGGCCTTATGGATAATTACCGTACGCATACTATTTCTTGGCCAGGTAATATTAAACAGATAATATTGGTCTTTTACCTTAAAAAGTTGAGAACCCTCAGCAGGCAAACCAGGATTGTTACCAGCCACCTGAGTGGCATTTTCGATCAATACCTGAGGGCTCGTACCAGTTTTTATGCCGGATAAATCGGCATTTAACTCGGCAAGCATAATTTTGCCTGCGCCATAAACCATAAATACCCGGCCATTTTCAAAAAACAGGGAATGATCGTGAAGTGCAGGACTAAAGGCAGACCTTTTCCAGGGACCTTTTTCAATATCTGTAGTAGAATAGATGTAGGTTTTGTTGGTAGTACCAGAAAAAGTACTTACATAAAACCGGCCTTCATGATAACGTAAACTACTTGCCCATGATCCTCTTCCATAATCATTTTTGCCGTTAGTTAAATTTAGCTGGTCAGTATTTGCAAGGGTATCATATACATAAGTTACCATCTTCCAGTTGACCAGGTCTGCAGACTTCATAATCGGAAGACCCGGACTCATGTGCATGGTGGTACTACTCATGTAATAGGTTTTTCCAACGCGAATGATGGATGGATCGGGTACATCGGCAAAGATGATGGGATTTGTAGCAGACTGACTATGGGCTGTAAAACAAGACAATCCACTTAAAAGTACAACACACAGATAAAATACAAGGTTTTTCATAACTGGGGTAAATGAATTTATTGAAGAAGCTGAATCATATAAAAATATGCTTAAATAAGTCTTTTTTCAAACTATTAAAAAAAGTGTTCGTCATCTCGACCGAAGCAACGCGGAGCGGAGAGATCTTTTGAACCCTGTTAACAAGGTTTAGTTTCGCTGAGTAAGATTCCCGCATGCACGAGAATGACGATTTAACTTTTGGGTGATATATCTCAAAAGATATCGTCATTCCCAACCAAGTCGGAAATGACGATTCTTCGGGGAGAGCTATATCGTTAATGCTTTTGCATAAAAACTATGAATGGCAAAAAGCTTATTTGCCTTTAAGGGCTTCTGCAACACCTACGTAAGCGGGTTTACGTACAAAACCTCCTGTCCACAGTCCAATTGGCTCATCAGGTCTCCAAAATGAACTGGCTGGGCTATCTAACGGACTCCAGATGGTAATGCCATAACGTTGAGCAGGCGGAATAATCTCAAAATACTTATCAATCACATATTTATACATATCTGCCTGTGCTTTGTATTCTTCTTGTGTCACAGCAGCTGTCTTTTTATTCGAAACCCCGAGATCCAGTTCAGAAATCTTAATTAATTTACCTGTGGCCGCCAACAGTTTAAACATTTCGACTATTTTCGTTTTATCGTTTTCGGTACCCATGTGCATTTGTGTACCAATACCGTCCACCTTCGCGCCTTTGCTTTCAATATATTTTACATACTCAATCAATCCCCTGCATTTATCAAGGCTAGTTTCTAAACCGTAATCGTTTATAAAATGAATATCAGTTGCATTACCATATTGGCGTGCAAGTTTAAAGGCAGTCACAGCATAATCTTTGCCCAAATAATCCTGCCAATAAAATTCATCAGCAGCTATATTCGTTTTACCTACACCTGTCTTCAACAGTGAGGGGTCCGGCCAGTCAGACATTGGCTCATTAACCACATCCCATGCTTTTACGCTGGCTTTACTAACGGCGAGCATTCCGGCGATCCATTTATCAAGTGCAGCTGTTAAAATAGCTTTTTTCTCATCAGCTGTTTTTTCAATGATCTTATCGCCCCCATTTGGATTTACCCTGTTAATGGAGATTTTATCCATAGAAATTTTGCCGGCATAGGCACCGAAGCTAAAAACCAAACGTGTTCTGTCACCGGCGGTAATGGTTTTTTCCAATTGTACAAGTTTCCAATCCGTTGAAATATTAAAAGAGCCAAAATCATCTGCTCCATAACTTTTGGTTTCCTGTGCTGCTACTGAGGCTGCTCCGGCAACACTGCCTTTAACATAAAAGCTGAGTTTATAGGTTGAAGCGTTTTGAAATGGAGTAGTGAAATCCATGGCCGTCTGTGCCTCCCAGGAATTAACAACCTTAGGATTAGACATATTGAGTGCATAGCCCGTGCCGCTATAGCCATCACCCTTTGCCGAAACTTCCCTAACAGAACTATTTCCCCAGCCAAACCAACCTGAAATATTTCCCGATTCAAAGTCACCATTGCTAATCAGGTTGTCCTCAAGTGCCGGTCCGCTGGTTCCTTTAATAACTGTAGGTGCAATTAAACTATTAAGGTACTTGGCATTTTGATTGGCATGCCAGCAAAGCGTATGCCCATACACTTCCATATTTGAATTTTTAGCATTTTCCAGTAATTTCTTCGTATTATCAAAATCCATACTGCCATCATCTTTCACAATGGCGCCGTGTTTCATTTCATAACCGATTACAATCTGGTTGAAATTACTGTTCGCCAGGCGATACAACACCCCTTTGTTATTGTATTCGGTAAGTGATGTGGCTACCCCCAGTTTAAAATTCGGATTGGCAGACCAGTTGAAATAAGATTTTAATGCACTATAAGAATCAATCTGTTCCTGCGCAGCTATTGATGCAGGTTTTTCAACAGAAAAATCAAGTGCTTCATGCTTTTTGCATGATACCGATAAAACCGGAATACCGATGATTAAGGCAATTTTATAAATATTTTTCATCTTGATTAACATTTTATTTTTTAACCGGATTAAAGGTTTCCATGGTTACGCCGCGGTTACGCATCACGAGTGTATCAGTAGTGGCTACAGACATGTCCGTAAGATCAATGTTGTAATTCAGATAAAGGGCATCCCGATCGGTATTTCCCCAGCTGTTCTTTTCTCCCCGCTTGATAAATTTACCATTTCCGCTGGCTGTAAACGTGTTATCGGCAGCAGATACTGTACAGTTGCCTGAATCATCGAAAGTAAGCAGCAATTTGCAGGTGATATTCCTGTTATCTTTATCTTTAAATACGGCATTAAACGTATTGGACTTTAAGGAAGTAGTTACCACCTGATTTACCTCATCACTTTCAACAAATGTCATGTGTCTGCTAACGGTTTTATTTAAACTGGTATTGCCGTTTTTACCGGTAATTACATCTTTACCTCGGCGCAGGTAATAGCCATGCCAAGGGTTGATGTATTTAATGGCATATAAGGTATAGTTCTTGGCCTCCAAAATCTTATCAGCATTTTGCACCGAAGTCATCCGAAGCGGAATAACGTACGTATTTTTCAGCGCAAGCGGGTCGGCAAAAAATGCATCGGTAAGCTGTACCTGCACCCCACCGGTAATTTTACCTTTAGGTATGGTGATGGAACCACCCTGAATACTGTAGTAGTTTGCAGGCATGGCCACCACGTTTCCGGCGCCGCCAAAAGTAAGGTTGCTGGCCAAAGAATTATCTACGGCCACACCAATACTTACATCATTTTTAACTTCATACACGCCACCTGTGGTTGCCATGATTTCGCAACGGTGCTGGTTGTCAAGAGAAGTATCATATAAATCTTCACCAAGGGTAATGGTACGAACAGGGCTCTGGTAGGCAAAATATACAGTTTGGGTTCCGTAATCAGGAAATTCCCACTCCTGATTTTTGCATGCTCCTAAAAACACGGCCATTGCCAGCAAAAATTGGATTTTCTTTTTCATTTTCTTTAAATTTTAATCCTGGTATTGAGAACTACCAGCCTGCGTTCTGGATAAGGTTATTATACTTTAAAATTTCGCTATACGGTACCGGTCCATAAATCATGTAAGGCTGATACACGCGATTTTCTACATTAATCGGGGTAAATGTTGTTCCGGTAATGCTTGCTCCCTGGGCCACCTCATTCAGGCTGGCATTCCACCTGCGCAGATCCCAGAAACGGAAGCCTTCAAAACACAGTTCCAGACGGCGTTCGTTGCGGATCAGTTCTCTCATTTTAACCTGATCTGATTTGATCGATTCGAGGTAAGCATCGTTATTATTGGTACCTACACCTGCTCTCCTGCGGATAGCCTTAATTACATCGTAAGCTGAATAAGCATTGGTGCCGCCATTTAAAGGCCCCCAGGCTTCATTCGCAGCCTCAGCATAAGAAAGGTAAATTTCTGTATACCGGATCCGTGGGTTATAATGTTTCTGATTGGTGGTTGATGAAGGGTTCAGGTTCACATCCTGTCTGAGGAGTTTTCGCATGTAATATCCGGTACGGGTAGAAGTTTCAACTTTATTCAAAGCATCATTCGTAGGCCCGTTAAGCGTTGTATTAATA
This sequence comes from Pedobacter suwonensis, assembly GCF_007833675.1. Classification (NCBI taxonomy): domain Bacteria; kingdom Pseudomonadati; phylum Bacteroidota; class Sphingobacteriia; order Sphingobacteriales; family Sphingobacteriaceae; genus Pedobacter; species Pedobacter suwonensis. Next base: position 1,891,240 of record NZ_CP031708.1, read on the forward strand.
GCGCTACCAGCAGTTCCTGCTGTACCACCATTCACCAGGATGTACAATTTCAACCTTGGATCGCGGTTATCGTAAGGATTGGATGCCGAAAAACCGCTATTGGCGTCTGCTATCGGATAGCCGTTGGCCATTGGGAATGCATTCACCAGATTTTGTGTCGGATTGATCCGGCCGCTGCCAAAGAGTGTTGGGGGAAAGTTGTTTCTTTCCAGGTCATTGCTATTGCCCACATCACTCCGCCATAAAATTTCAGAAGGGTTTACACCCGATGCCAATCCATCAATACCGGCATCTTTATCATACCATTTAATGTCGTTCGCAGTCAGGTTTACCAATCCACCCCTTAAATTGATTACAGCGGCAGCATCATTTGCTGCTTTTTCCCATTTGGCAAGCGTTGAAGGATTAAATGCCGGACTTGCAGCCAGCAATGAGGCTTTAGCGCGGATGGCTTTTGCTATACGTGCTGTTACACGCCCCCTGAAATAATAGCCAAAAACCCGGTTATAGTTATCTTTTCCTACTCCCGAATATTTAGCAGGTACCTGAGCATCACTGGCGATATCCTCAAAATCAGTAGGCAGCAGTTGCTCAGCCATATCCAGATCGCGATAAATTTGCTCCATAGTTGCATCAAATGTGGCTCTGGGTTTATTGAAATCGGCATCCTGGCTTTCTGGTTGCAATACAACAGGAACACCAAGCAATTGCCCGTTATTTCCTTTACCGGCATGCGCCTGCAGAAGGTAATAATTAAACATGGCACGGAGTGCATAACCCTCTCCTTTCATACGATCGTTAAACATGCGGTTAATATTGGGTTCAACGGCCCATTTCACCTGGTCTGTTACCGAGAAAAACAGGTTGAGGTATTGTATAGCAGCACGCGAATTGGTCCACTGGGAAAGTGGATTGTTTATCGCCGTCCATTGCCCGGTAGCAATTTTCAGGTAAGCATTATTGCGGTCATTGCTTACGGCATCATCAGTCGCTACATCATTAAACGACCAGCTATTAGTGGGTATGCGGGCATAACCGTTCAGCAGTAAACCCTGTGCATAGGTTGCATTGTTGTAAGTGCTTTCCAGATCGAGATTGTTCTCGATTTCAGGTTTTAACATATCCTTGCAGCCAACAGAGAAAAGCAGTACTGCCAAACCGATCAGAAGTTGTATTTTTTTCATATCTATTTGTTATCAGGGTTAAAACAAAGCCTTTACACCGAGGTTATAAAACCGGGTTTGAGGTGAAGTATTGACATTGAGTTCCAGTATATCACGTTCCGGAGAAATGGTAAGCAGGTTCATACCACTGGCATAAATACCTAATTCCCTTACGAATCCGTTACGGAACAGGTTGGCCGGAAACTGGTAAGATAACTGCACTTTCGACAAATCAAAACGGTTCGTACTGTACAGCCAGAAGTCTGAAGAGCGGAAATTATTATCGCTGTTTGCTGTAGTTAACCGTGGATAGGTCGCTGTAGCTTGCGTTTCAGGAGTCCAGCGGTCTCTAACTACTACGGAATATTTATCCTCGCCGTCTACCCAGAAATAACTACTGTTTTTCATGGCTTTGGCGCCATAACGGCCGGTACCCAATACAAACAGGGTTAAATTTTTCCATTTCGCAGTCAGGTTAACACCCAGAGTCATTGGTGCTCCCATCCATCCACCTTTACCCAGGTAAACTTCATCCCTTGTATCAATAATACCATCACCATTCTGGTCTTTGTATTTTAAATCTCCGGGTTTAACCTGGCCAAAAGACTGGGCAGGCGAAGCAGCAATATCAGCAGTGCTGGTAAAAAAGCCCATACTTTGCAGCCCCCAAAGCGCGTCGAGTGGTTTTCCTGTACGGTTCAGGTAATCAAACTGGTAAGATTCAGCACGTTTGGTGGCTTTGGTATCGTAATAGGTGCCGGTTACCCCCAGAGTCCAATCTATCTCTCCGGTTCTTTTATTCATCCTGATGCCAAAATCGAATCCTCTGCGCTGATCGTTATCGTAGTTTACAAACGGGATATCAGAATATACCGGAAATCCGGTAGTCAGGTAGGAAGGATAAAGTACACCCGGCTGTACTACATTGCCGCGCATTTGACTGAAAAATGCAGAAGCGGTAAAGTTGATCAGGTTTTTGTAGAACGATCCTTCCAGACCGATATTAATCTCTCTTCTCTGCGGAAACTTTAAATTAGGGTTATCTCCTCTTCGACGGTCAAAAGTATGTACCAATCCGCCATCACGCCAGCTGTACCAGGCCGCATCGTTATAGGTAAAGTAGCCCTGGTAAAGGTTATAGTTGTTGATGTCGAGGTCGGTATTCAGGATTCCTGCAGAAGCCGTAACCTTCAACTGATCAACGATTTCTGAATTTTTAAGAAACGCTTCTTCACTAAGACGCCATCCTAAAGATAATGTTGGCGAGAATGCGCCACGGTTAGCTATTGGCAATTTTGCCGAATATACATATGCACCGCTGAAATCGGCATAGTAACGATGATCATAGTTGTAACCCAACTGCAAACCCAGATTGGCGTTGTTGGTAGCATGATAAACCGAAGATTCGCTGATGTTAAAACCATAACCCAACAATGATCCGGTAACATTATGCTTTTGTTTAAAAGTACGTGCATAATTAAACTGACCTGAAAAAGAGATGGTTTGGCGATAGGCACTTCCGCTCACGTTCTGTACGCCCGATCTGGCATCAATACCATACTTTGTTAAACTCGAAATCTGGTCAATGCCTGCATAATTGTTCCATGTTGCTTCGTAAACCGAATAGGTATTATTATACGATTGATTAAAAGCACTTGAATAATCAACCGCTAGCATGGTTTTAAAGCTCAGTCCCTGCATCAGGCTGTTAAGGTCAAAATTTATCCCGGTATTAAACTGGAACTGGCGGGATACGTTACGGTTGTAACCTCCTGCATAAATACTGGCAAAAGTATTCGTCTGGTCCAGCTGGCTTCCGCCCAAAAGATAGCTGCCATTGATGATATTATTGCTGTTATTGGCCTGTGCCAGCGAAGCCACATCGCCAGGCTCGATCATACTGATGGGAATAAGCGGCGCAAAACGATACGGACGAACCGTAGCTGCGCTGCCCCAATAATCTGTATTTACACCTTTTCCGGTATAGAAACTGGCCGTAGCATCCACATTTAAGGAAATGATCTTATTCAGTTTTACATCAATATTTCCACGTACATTAAACCGGTTGGCACCACTGTTTTTTACGGCTTCACCAAAATTCAGCAGCGAACCAATCGACCAGTAACCCAGGTTGGTGTAATAACGTGTGCGGTTGTTTCCGCCTGAAATTTCTGCGGTAAGGTCGTTTCGTCCATAGCTGTTTCTCAGATAATCTGAAGAATAGTAATCTACGTTCGGGTAGCGGTAAGGATTTGCCCCGGAGGCATAGTTGTATATGGTCTGCTGGGTATAAAGGTCTGGCAATCCATCATTGCGGCGCGCTTCATTATACAAGGTCATATATTCTGCAGAACCCAGAAACTGTGGATAGCTTTTAGGAATATTTAAACCTGTATTGGCCCTTACATTTACTTTTTGTTCATAATTACCTCCTCTTTTAGTGGTAATGTACAATACGCCTTTAGCTGCACGGCTACCATACAATGCTACCGCATTAACACCTTTAAGTACGGTAACCTGGTCAATTTCCGTTGGCATAATGTTGTTGATGTCTCTCGGAATTCCGTCTACCAATACGAGGTAGCCGCCCATTCCCCAAATGTTACCGTTAAAACCCGGCAAAAGGGCATCAAGGCCTTCAAGGCTGGAGGTAGTATAGTTTTTTTCCAGCATTTGAGATAGATTTATGGCCGAAACATCACCTAAAAGGTCGCGTTTAGCCACTTTTCTGAATGCAACCTGTACAGAATCTACCTGAGGCATTACAAATATGGTATCTTGTGACTGGCGTTCTTCGCTTTTATTAACGGATTTATTATTTTTTCTGGCCTGCCTGTTGGTTTGCGCTGATCCTGCTGCCGGCAGTAAAAAGGCAACGGCAAGGCATAAGGCTGATATTATCTTGATCTGTTTCATTTCATTCGTTTGAATTAGTTTACGCCCTTACCAGCCTGGATTTTGTTTAAATTCCATATACATGTTTACATCGGCATTTTTGAGTGGCAGCCAATAATGTTTCTGACTAAACTTCCGCTCCAGAATAACCACTTCTTTCAGGTTAACAACCCGGTTAGCTGTAGGGTCGGTAGTGCTGAAAGTTCCGCTACGATCAAACTCAACCGATGTTTTCAACGTGTATGGTTTTTCAATCAATAGCAACCAGCGGCGCAGATCGTTAAAGCGGTGGCCCTCAAATGATAATTCTACGGCGCGTTCTCTTCGTACTTCACCCAAAAATCCATCTACCGAAGTCAGGAACTTAGCTGCCACATTAGCTACTCCGGCCCTGGTACGGATCACGTTGATGGCATCAACCGCTGTTTTGGAAAAACCAGGATCTTTACCTGTAGGCGAATTGTAGCCCATCAGCGCAGCTTCAGCATACATCAGGTAGATATCGGCCAAACGCATATAAGGAACATAAATGTGAAGGCTATTGCCATACGAATAACCATTATCATATTTGTTAGCCGTAATCGGAATAAATTTGCGCAAAACATAACCGGTTCTGCTTCCTGTACTTACATCGCGGTAACTTCCGCTGGTGTATAAATTGGCATATCTGTTTTTCTCATCACTGGCACCCATCGCACCTTGTACAAATTTTACACCGTCATAAACGATGTCATTATAAAACCTTGGATCTCTACCTTTCCATGGATATTCAGGATTGTAACCCGATTCACTGTCGGCCTTGGTAATATCCTGGATCGGCAAGCCATTGGCCATACCGTAATAATCTACATAATTAGCCGTAGGCGTAAACTTTAAGTCGCCTTCTGAAATCACTACCGGTGTATATTGCTTACTGGTTCCCCAGTTGGAATTATTGGCACTGAAAAACGGACCGCGGAATATGGCTTCGGTGCTTCCGGGTAAATCCCAGTTTTGCCCGCTGGTGTAAAAATTACGATAATAGTTTTTGAATTCTACCAGGGCATATTGCGTAGTACCACTTTCGGTAAGGGTAAGCAGCTCGGCAAATGCAGCTGCTGCTTTTTTACAGTAGTCGGCATCGTAGGTCTTGCTACCGGTGGATTCGAAATTCATCAGCGGACTTCCTGCCCACAGGTAATTTTTACCCAGGTAACCCAAAGCCATGATTTTATTGATGCGCAATGCGTTTTTTCCCAGGCTACGTTTACCCGCTGTGGTATTGTCCCAGTTAACCGGTAAAATATCTGCAGCAGCCCTAAAATCTGCAGCAGCTTTGTCGGCACACGCTTTATAGCTTAGGCGTGGAAGGGTGAGTTTTGAATCGGTAGGCAAAACGGTATCTATATAAGGTAAGCCACCAAAATATTCCATCAGCCTGTGGTGAAACCAACCGCGGAAAAACAGCAGCTGCCCCTTGATCAGGTTTCTTTCCTCATCCGTAGCATCTGTCATCTTATCCATATTGGCCAGGCCCATGTTCACTTTACTGATCCCATACCAGGCCGCTTTCCAAAGGTCCTTGTTAAAACGATCGTTATTAGTGCTAAAATTATTGTGGTTCATCCAACCCGAGCCCCAGCCATCAAATTCAGCTTGCCAGCCCCAGAAATTTCCATCGTCTATTTTATGGATAAAATGAAAGTTTCCGGCGGTTGAAGTAATCTCATCCTCTCCCCAATTCCAGGAGTTGGTCCAGTAGTTTGTGCTAAAATTTACAATACAGTTGTAGAGTTCTTCGGTATAGCCCTGGAAATTAACAAAATTCTTAAAAGCCTCTTTTTCCGAAATCACTGTTTCATCGGCTTTATCCAGGTATTTTTCACACGAAGAAAGGGATACTGTCGACCAGATAATGGTACAACATACTAAAGTTTTGATATATTTTTTCATGATTGTAGCATTAAAAAGTAATGTTAGCCCCAATGTTAAATCGCTTTACAGTTGGATAAGCACCTTGTGATGCCCAACCTGTTCCGGCAAAATTGGACTCCCGGTCATCAGGCATCTTGGTCCATACGTACAGGTTATTTCCGTTTACATATACCCGCAGCGATTCCATGCCGATACGTTTGATGAAACTTTTACTTTTTTCGAAAGTGTAAGCCAATTCTGCATTTTTTAACCGGATGTAAGATCCGTCGTACATGTAGCGGTTACCGGAAGTATAGCCACTGGCCGTAGATAGCCACCGTGGTAGCGGCACATCGGCATTTGGGTTATCTTTGCTCCAGTAAGATCCCTCATTATATACCAAATGATTCTGGCCGGCTAAACTGCTAAATACCACCTGGCGGGTTACATTGTTTACGCCATAGAGCTGAACAAACAAACTGAAACCTTTCCAATCTACGCCAAATGTAGCGTTGTAGGTGTTTTGAGGGTTTGATGGAAAACCATAAGGAATATTATCTTTTGAATCGATAATACCATCGCCGTTATAATCGATGATATAATAATTCCCCGGTAACTTTTGCCCGTCGTTATTGTCGTGGATAGTGCTGCCATAAAGTTCATCCCAGGTATTGTAATTTCCGGCACTCACGTAAGAATAACTCTGGCTGATTTGTTTATTGGCCCTTTTCTGATATTCGGGTAACAATTGGGCATCATCAGCTTCGATCACTTTATCTTTTGCATGGGTATAGTTCAGGTTGGCCCAAAGTCTCCAGTTCTGTCCCAATCTTTTGTTAAAGGCCAGTTCCAGCTCATAACCCTTGTTTTCTACAATACCGAGGTTGGCCACCGGTGCATCAACACCGAAATAAGAAGGGATGGCGCGGTTAGCACCGAGAATCAGGATGTCGGTACGGCGGTCGCGGAAAAAGTCAGCCTTTCCGGTAACCATACCTTTAAAGAAACTATAATCAATACCAAAATTGGTTTTCTTTACCTTTTCCCAATGTACATCAGGATTGCCAAGCGCTGATATTTTATACCAGGTGTACGGACTTAATTCAGAACCCTCGCCGGTTACGCCAAGTTTGGTCTGACCGCCGTACGCCCACTGTGTAAGATAAAGCCAGCGACCGCTTACATTATCATCACCAATGGCTCCGTACGAAGCACGCAATTTAAGCATATCAATGAACTTCAGCGGTTTCATAAATTTTTCCTCACTTAACATCCAGCCCAGTCCTCCTGATGAAAAGAATGCGAAACGGTTTTTCGTACTGAATTTCTCAGAACCATTGTACGCACCATTATATTCGATCATGTATTTATTGGCATAATTGTAGGTGGTACGGAAAACCCAGTCTTCACGGTAGTTTGGAATCTCACTTCCTGTTGCTACTTCATTCCGGTTGAAAAGTCCCATAGCTGTAATGTTGTGGTTGGTACCCAGTTTTACAGCATAATTGAGTTGGCCCTGGTAGAACAACCTGCGTTGGGTAGACCAATCCTGCACGGTACCTCCACTTGTGGTCCAGTTGATCCCATTCTGAAAATCGAAGCGGTTGGTTCCGTCAAATGCCTGCTCATAAGTAGTTAATCCGGTTTTTGGATCGATCCATTTGCTTTGAATACCATTGTACAAATCATTAATCCCCCTGTTTCCTTCTATAAAAGAATTATCCAGCGCAATGGTACCTTTGAAGTTTAAGCCCTTTACCAGCGATCCCAGGTCCTGGTCAAGTGTAAAATCGGTTGTAATCCTGCTCGTGGTGGTATAGCCTACCCCACTAACGGCCAGGTTCCGGGCAGAGTTTAAACCTTTTTGCACATTTGGTGCATAATAACCCCATGTACCATCCGAATATTGCGGCATAAATACATCAGGAGCAGTAGAATAAGCAGAAATCCAGTAAGAATAATCGCTGTTGGAATTGCCCCATGGGCTTTTCTTCACCCCTCTGGAACCTGATAAATTCACTTTAAAAAGGGTGGATTTACTCAGTTGAAAATCGAGGTTACTTCTCACATTTAACCTGTTAAATCCGTAACCTGGCTCGTAACCACGATCATTTTTAAAAGTGCGGAACAAATCGCCTTCATACAGGTAATCAGCATTGGCAAAATATTTAACTTTAGCGGTTCCGCCCGAAATGTTTAGGTTAACATTGTTGGACAGGGCATAATCTTTAAACAATACCTCGTCCCAGTTTACATTCGGATAGCGTTCTGATTCTGCTAAATTTGCAGGATAACGGTATTTATTAATCGTAGCCTGCGGCAGATAATCTGCCCAGCTTTCGGGCTTAAGGGAAAGTTCATTTTCAATAGCCTGGTTTTTTATGGTCAGGGCATCATAAGAATCATATTTCCCCGGTAAACGTGATGGAGATTTAATTACATTATTGATGGTACCCCTGATAGATGCCTGTCCTTCGCGGCCACGTTTGGTGGTAATCAGGATTACGCCATTGGCTCCCCTTACCCCAAATACTGCTGTTGCAGAAGCGTCTTTCAACACCGATATGGTTTCTACAGAACCGATATCCACACTATTCATTGTCCGTTCAATACCATCTACCAGGATTAACGGACCGGTATTGTTCCATGTACTACGACCACGGATCAGTATTTGAGGATCTTCCTCGCCGGGCATTCCTGTACTGGCAGTAGTGATCACCCCCGGCACATTACCGGTTAATGCAGCACCTATGCTCGATACCCCACCGGCACGTTCCAGTATCTTACCCGTAGTTTGCGCAATGGCGGCTACCACACTGGCTTTTTTCTGTGTACCGTAACCGATTACCACTACATCATTAAGGGCAGATTGATCTTCTGAAAGGACAATTTTGAGGTTGTTTTTCCCTTTTGTAGAAACTTCCTTAGTTACCATACCCACATAACCAATTACCAGAATGGACTGATCGCCAGGTACATTAATCACAAACCGGCCATCAGTGTCCGTTTGGGTACGGATCTTTGTGCCTTTAACAGTAACTGTGGCACCTATTATTGGCGTTTGCTTATTATCGGAGATGGTTCCGGTTACCTTTGTCTGCTGTGCAAAAGTGATTTTAATCATCAGCATTAAGGTTAGCATTGTTAAACAACATCTTTTAAAGAGTTGTCTTTTCGGGCCCAGGTTATCCCCAGCAAAATGCAATAGTATAATTCTTTTCATTTTTCGAAATCATTTATTGAGCATGATGGGTAAAATTGATGACGTCTGTTTGATATGGCATTCCGGAACATTTTATTCCCGATAAGACGTTTCGAAAGGAAGTAGTTTTCCTAAATGGAATTTTAAGTAAATCTCTTAGCATTATTATTTGGTTAGGGTTTTTAAATAGGAAGAAAAGTTGATTTTAATTCTTTCTTCAATAATGATCAGCTTCACGATGTGGTAACGGTTACTCTCCAATTTAACTGGTACAGACAGGCACGCTATCTTTTGAGCATGATTTTATCATTTGGCTATTAATTGTGTAATCAGTTAAGCGCATACCGAAGCCTTAAAAAAGTTACTATGTTGGTGGTTTCATCCAATTGCGTTTTAGCATACCTATTTTTGTAATCAGCATTTCCGGTCTGGGTAATCTAACTTCCGTTTGTATTTTGCTTGTAAATGCCACCTGGCATCTACCTCTCATCGTCGGTAATTTTTAACCAAAGCAATAGTGCATTTAGCTTTGATGAATTTCAGGTCGACTTGTTATGGCTCAATACCTGCATGTAAATGAAAGTCATTTTTCAAATTATACAGCAAGCCATTGCTTAGCCATTACAGCGCTTGTTCTACCTATCGCTCAATGGAATTAAAAGTGGGTAAACCGAAGTTTTGGATTGGTATTGATTTGACATCGCCGGCAGATTTGTCCCTTTTTGCAGGGCCAGATTGCTTAAGCCTTCCTCATAGAAGTTGATCAGTTGATTAGTCATGGTTTATAAGTTTTATTTGGTTAATCCAAACATAGCCCAAAAACGAATTTAAAGGTTAGAAGATTTGTGCATAAATCAGATACAAATGTTCTATCAACTCAAATATTTGAAATACAATCATTTAGATAAGCAAAAAACCGTTATTTATACTAATACTCGAAATATTATATTTGATAAAACGATTTTACCAGTGCAAAACAATCGATTGCATAATAGTAAATTTCAGCTAATTGCCCGCATCAGGAGCATGATCATGCTTACGGTAAAGGTTCAAATATTCTGAGGGTTGCATACCAAATTTTGATTTAAAAGACTTGGCAAAATAGTTTGGTGTAGCAAAGCCTACCAGGTAAGCAATCTGCGAAATATTCAGGTCGCTTTTTATGAGTAAAGCCGCAGCTTTATCAAGCTTTACCGAGCGGATATACTCCACCGGCGAAAGCCCTGTTAATTCCAGCACTTTGTGGTAGAGCGAGCCACGGCTCATCCCTACATTTTTGCTTAAATCTTCTACAGATAATTGTGAATTATTGATGTTATCCTCAATGTACTTCAAGATATTCTTAAGCAACTTATCACCATGCGATTCAACCGAAATCTCCGCTGTTTCCATTTTGATCTGTTTGGTATAGGTATTTTTCAGGGTACGGTTAAGGAGCAAAAGGTTTTTGATTTTAATATTGAGGATATCAATATTAAAAGGCTTGGTGAGGTAATCGTTTGCACCAATTTCGAGCCCCGTCAATTGTTCCTGTTCTCCTGTAAGCGCAGTTAACAGAATAACCGGAATATGTTTTGTTCTTTTATCTTCCTTTATCTTTTTACAAAGTTCAATACCTGACATATTTGGCATACTGATATCGCTTACGATAAGCTCAGGATGGTTTGCCAGTGTTTTTTGCCAGCCCTCCTTACCATCTGCCGCTTCTACAATACGGTAATGTGCTTTCAAATTATCTTTCAGGTATTCCCGAAGGTCCTGATTATCCTCTACGAGCAGAATGGTGTGAATTTCTCCATCCGTTTCGCTCATGGCTTTAGCTGAAACTTCTTCCTCAGTCTGTATTGGGGTTTCGGGGCTGGAAAAATCAACGTTAAGTTTTTCGATATGGTCTAGCAGCGGTAAAGGCAGGGCAATCATAAAATGTGTGCCCTTTCCAACCTCGCTTTGCAAATCAATGGTCCCACCCTGTATTTTGACAAACTCTTTGATGATGGAAAGCCCGATTCCACTTCCCTGGTTCAGGATAGATACCTCGGTATCGGCCTGAAAAAATCGTTCGAATACTTTCTGCTGCTCTTTTTCGCTGATGCCAATGCCCGTATCGCTTACCGTGATCAGGACAGTCTCTTCCTGCCCGTTACGAGGTGTTCTTTTTAAATCAACGGTGATGGTACCACCTGATGGCGTAAACTTAAAGGCATTGGAAAGCAGGTTGAATAAAATACGTTCCAGCTTGTCATGGTCAAACTCCGTTGGATAGCTATCGAACTGGGTCTGGAAAGTAAGACTTATCGATTTCCGTTCGCTTAAATCGTTGAAAGATTCGATTACATCGGCAATAAAGGAAACCAGTTCACCCGGGGCATTATTGATCTTGAGTTCATTTTCTTCAATTTTACGAAAATCGAGGATTTGGTTCACCAGGTTGAGCAAGCGGCGGGCATTCCGTTTTACTATTTTAAGCGATGCGTTTTTGGTCTCATCGCCCTGTTGCGAAAGGAGTTTCTCGACCGGCCCCAGGATAAGCGAAAGTGGTGTACGGAACTCATGGCTCAGGTTGGTCAGGAATTTAATTTTTAGCGAATCCAGCTCATGCAATCGCTCGGCCTCTTTTCTATCCTGCAAAATCTGCTGTTCAATTTTTGTTTTTTCCTGCACCAGCGCGAACTTTCTCTCCAAGTTTTTGATGCCCCGGTGACGGATATAAAGTAAAGTACTGGCAATAGCAACCAGGTAAAAAATATAAGCATAGATGGTTCTCCACCACGGTGGATGAACAATTATCTTTATCGAAGATTCGGTTGTATTCCAAACGCCATCATTGTTGCTTGCCCGTACATGGAAGATATATTCTCCCGGATCGAGATTGGTATAAGAAACCGTTTTAGCTGTACCGGCATCAATCCATTCCTTATTAAAACCTTCAAGCTTATAACTATAACGGTTTTGTTCCGGAGCCGTGTAGTTTACACTTACAAAGCTCAGTGAAAAATTCTGCTTATAATCCAGGTCGATTTTTTTGGCAACCGAAATATGGTCGGTTATCGGTCCGTCCTCGCTCGCCTCGATCACATTATTGGAAATTTTTAGCTCGGTAAAAAGTACAGCGGGAACATTTTTGTTTTTTCTGAATCCGGCCGGGTTGAAGTAATTCATCCCTTCTGCCCCACCAAAAAATATTTCACCGTCTTTGCATTTTAAGGCTGCTCCCCTGATAAAGCTATTGTTTTGCACGCCATTGTATATGCCGTAATTGCTAAATTTTTGTGTCTTTGGGTCGAAACGGCTGATCCCTTTGCTGGTACTCAACCAAATATTATGATTGTCGTCTTCAACAATGGCATCGATAACATCATTTGCCAAACCATTACGTTCGGTAAAATTGATGAACTTATTTGTCCTTTTATCCAATAGGTTTAAGCCGCCTCCAGCTGTACCGATCCAGATCCGCCCCTTTGAATCTTCCAGAAAGGCCTGAACAATATCGCCCTTAAGGCCTGAGTTAAGTTCGTTGTAATGTTTAATACTGGTCTTATCAGCACTAATCATGGCTACACCAGAACCATGAGAGCCTACCCAAATGTTTGCAAAACGGTCTTCTTTAATAAAACGGATATAATTATTAAGTGGAAATTTGCGGTCTGTGGGCGACTGTACCTTATCAACATACCTAAAAACAACCTTATGGTTAGCATCCATCACATTAATTCCCCCTCCATTGGTGCCAACCCATATCAGCCCGTTTTTATCCTGGGTAATGCAAAATACATCATCAGAATTAAGACCGGAATCCGTATTGCTTTTCCGGTAAGAGGCCGCTTTGCTTAGCGTTGAATCCAGCACGATCAAACCATAGCCAAAAGTACCCAGATAGAGTTTCTTGGCTGAACTGACAAATAGCGACATCAGGGTTAGACGCGGCGGCAAACCCAACTTTTCTAAATTAACTTTGTGGAACAGACCAGTATTTCTGTTGAAAATACTCAGTCCGCCGCCCTCTGTAGCTACATATATCTCCGTAAGGTTTTTCGGTGCAAATGAAGTTACTACAGGCGCGTTTAAACCATATACATCGAACACATTGCTCTTAATGAGGTTAAAGAGATTGAGGTTGCTATCAAATTTATTGATTCCCTCGCGGTATAAACCTAACCAGTATATACCCTCTTTATCTATATATACATATTTTACACTGGTGCCCCTTAAGCTGTAGGGATTGCGGGGATTTGGCCGGTATACCCTCACTTTTTTGGTACGGAGATCAAAAACGTTAAGACCATCTTCGGTACCCAGCCATAAGTGACCGTTTGGCGATACCGCAATACTTTGAACATTATTATCACTCAGTGAATTGGGATCGCCAGGAACGTGCTGATAGTTTTCAAATCCCATACCATCCGATTTGAGCATACTTAAGCCTGAGGTAGTACCAACCCAGATATTGCCATCACCATCTTCGGCTAAAGACTTCACTATAGTTCCTGCCAGTTGTACGGGTTTATCTGCTGCAGATCCGATCCGGATAAAAGAAGCATTTTTCCGGTTAAAAAGAAATAATCCATCCTCTGTTCCCACCCACATCCGATGTTTGCTATCTTCCATCAGGATGTTGATTATGGTTGGCGGAAGTTTACCCAACTGGCCGGCTGCAATTGGGAATTTAGACACTTTTTTGGTATCCGGATCAAAAAGATCAAGTCCGGTAAAGGTGGCCACCCATATTTTACCCAAATAATCACTGGTAATATACCTGATCAGGCTGTGACTGAAACCTGTTGGGCCATTTGAAGCACGATAATTAATGAAAGAATTTTTTCTTCTATCAAAAAGGGCCAGTGAACCTCCACTGGTACCAAACCAAAGGTTTCCCCTGCGGTCTTCATGAATGGCCTTAACCTCGTTAGCCTGAATACTTGTAGAATCGTTTGCCTGATATTTATAAGTGGTAAAGTTGGTACCGTCAAATTTATTTAATCCATCTTCTGTACCAAACCACATCAATCCGTACCGATCTTTAAAAATTACAGTTACATTGTTAGATGATAACCCGTTTTTAGAGGTCAGAGAGGTGAAACGCAATTCAGGCTGTTGCGTTTTAGGCTGTGCTATAATATCGCCCGCATTAAAAAGCAGGTAAACAAGTAGAACGAAGGATAGATAAGCAGAACCCCTGAGCATATTTAATGATTTTGCTGTATTAATAAAATTTCAACTTCAAAAGGTGTAGAAAAGCTAAACAATGCGCTAAAATCTAAGGAAGATTCAAAATTATCTGGATACATGATCTATTTGGCTTAGTGGCGGTAAGATAAAAAAACTAATTTAGTTCATTGCATCATTACCGCTTTCACAGTATTATTTTCTTCATTATCAGCTTAAAAAACTGATTATTTTCTGAAATCAACCACACTCCAATAGGCTTTTTTTCTTTGCAGGTTTTGATCAAAAAGCAAGGGATAGTTTTTTCTTCCGGGTACGGGGTATTGATCGAGCCATGTAGAACGATCAGAAAGATTCCAAAAAGTTACACTGCTGATTTCCTTTTTAAAACTTCTGAAAATAGAAAAAATCCGGGTGTATCGGTCAATTTGCTTTTTTTCGAGCGCTGCTGTGAAACGGTCCTGCTCATCTGGTTTCTTAGCCCTTAAGTTTTTCTCCCATGGATAGATGGACAGATCCAGTTCTGTGATCTGAATTTGCAGGCCAAGAGATGCATATAATTTTAATGACTCCCGTAATTCTGTATCACCAGGCTCAAAAACAGACCAATGCCCCTGCAGCCCTACCCCGTGAATAGGGACCTTGTTATCGACGAGTTTTTTCAGCATTTTATAAATCTTGGCTCTTTTTACAGGTCTCTCAGAATTATAGTCATTATAAAAAAGCAATGCATCAGGATCAGCCTCATGCGCATATTCGAAAGCCCTGGCAATAAACTCTTCTCCACAGATCTCATTCCATAAAGAAGGCCTTAAATACTGGTCATCTTCGTCGCCGATCACTTCATTAACAACGTCCCATGCATATACCTTTCCCTTATAACGGCCCACCACGGTTTTAATATGATCTTTAAGCCTTTTGAGCAATAGGGCTTTATCTACCCGGCCTCCGGAACTGTTTTTAAAAATCCATGCCGGCACCTGCTCATGCCAGCATAAGGTATGCCCCCTTATTTTAAGTCGGTTATCATGTGCAAAATTAACCAGCGCATCGGCATCCGCCCAGTTATAAACATCTTCGCGCGGATGAATAGGTTGCATCTTCATGGCGTTCTCCGGCGTTATGCTATTGAATTCCTTTAAAAGCAATGCGCCCTGCTCCCCTTTAATGGTTTGGGGCGAAACCGCTACGCCAATGTTGAAGTAAGACTGATAATAATCTTTCAGGCCTTGATTACTTTTTTTAACTTTAGGGTAACTGCCGCAACTGGCAAAAACCGCGAAAACAGCAATAGTAAAAATGGCAATATGAAATTTAGTTGTACGCATTTATATTTGGTTGAATGGCAAGGTCGATTTTATCCTCATCAGGGTAGCGGAAAAATCAAGTAAATTTAGACCTAAGTAAATACACCGGCAGTCATATTTGTCAAAACAATAAGAACAGATGTTCAAAAAAGCATCAAATCGCTCACAATTGGTTAAATTAATAACCCAATAAGCAGCGAGGCCATCATGTCATAAATTCATTACATGACATTTGTTTCCTTAAATTGACGATAAGAAGCTTGGTCAGCACAAAAAACCTGCGATTTTGCAACTTTATCGCTTACCTGATCAAATATGAGAAAACCGAAAATCTTCCCTTACCTGGCCGTTTTACTTTTGGTTACTGGCATCATGTTCAGTGCATATAAAACCAAGGAGTTTAACACCAAAGGATTAAAAGACTATTACCGAAAATATTTTCCCATAGGTGTGGCGGTTACCCCATGGGACCTTAGCGGTGATAAGCGGAATTTAATTCTTAACCAGTTCAACAGCATCACAGCTGAAAATGCAATGAAAATGGGACCGATCCATCCTATGGAAAACACCTATAACTGGAAAATGGCAGATTCTATCGCATCCTTCGCCAGGATAAATGGACTGAAGCTGCGTGGGCATTGTTTGGTATGGCATAATCAAACCCCTCGCTGGTTATTTAAAAATGAAGATGGAAGTGTGGTATCCAAAGAAACTTTGTTAAAAAGAATTCAAACGCACATTAACACTGTTGTAAGCAGATACAAAAAAGATATATATGCCTGGGATGTGGTTAACGAGGTTATAGCAGATGATTCTGCCTATTTCCGCAAATCGCCGCTATACCAGATCGCAGGCGAGGATTTTGTAGAAATGGCTTTCAGGTATGCCCACCAGGCTGATCCCAATGCCCAGTTGTTTTACAACGACTATAACACAGAACAGCCATCTAAACGTGAGAAAATTTACAAAATGCTAAAAGGTTTGCTGGCTAAGGGTGTGCCAATCCATGGTGTTGGATTACAGGGCCATTGGTCTGTAAATAATCCAAGTCGTTCTGAACTGGAAAAATCCATTGCCCTATTTTCCTCATTAGGACTTAAAATTCAGATTACAGAGCTGGATGTATCGGTTTATAGCGGCAATCAGGGCGGACGTTTAATCCAGGGCAATAAAAGTAGCAATACCGAACAGTTTACACCTGAAATGGAAGAAAAGCAGCGCCAGCAATATAAAATGATTTTTGAAGTGCTGCGTAAATATAAAGCTAACATCACGGGTGTAACTTTCTGGAATTTATCAGATCAATACAGCTGGCTGGACAACCGGGGCCGGAAAAATTTTCCGCTGTTATTTGATCAAAATCTGATGCCCAAAAAAGCATTTTATGAGGTGGTAAAATTTTAACTAACAGTTTTACCTTGAGGTGTTTGAACAAATAAAAAAAATGATTTTTACAGTCACACTGATAATATAAAATTTTAATTTAAAAACGCTTTACGTCTATATACAGGCACTATTAACCAGATCAATCTAAATCATCGAATCTTTTAATCTGCAATAACAAACAGATACAAAAAAATTCTTAGCAGTAAGCTTTTAGCAGCACAATTATGAGAAAACACAAGGACCTTAAAAAATTATTTCTTGCAATCTTGCTCTGCAGTTTCTGCGGTTTCGCCGACGCCCAGGAGTATCCATTTCAAGACTACAAACTTCCGTTTGAAAAGCGGGTAGATGATCTGGTTTCAAGACTTAGCCTGGATGAAAAGGTTATGCAAATGCTTAACTCGGCACCGGCAATTCCCCGTTTTAAGATTCCGGCATACGACTGGTGGAACGAAACTTTACATGGAGTGGCCAGAACGCCTTTCAAAGTCACTGTTTTTCCTCAGGCCATTGCCATGGCTGCAACTTTTGATCCATCTGCACTTTATAAAATGGCCGATTATTCTGCTTTAGAAGGTAGGGCTATTTACAATAAAGCGTTAGCACTGGGAAGAACAAATGAACGTTATCTTGGCCTGACCTACTGGACTCCGAACATTAATATTTTCCGTGATCCGCGCTGGGGAAGAGGCCAGGAAACCTACGGTGAAGATCCTTACCTGACAGGCACGCTCGGCGACGCTTTTGTAAGAGGCCTGCAAGGTGATGATCCAAAATACCTTAAAGCTGCTGCTTGCGCCAAGCATTATGCGGTACACAGCGGTCCGGAACCACTTCGGCATGTTTTTAATACCACAGTAAGCGCTTTCGATTTATGGGATACCTACCTGCCCGCATTTGAAAAACTGGTTACACAATCTAAAGTTGCGGGTGTAATGTGCGCTTATAACGCCTTTCAAGGTCAGCCTTGTTGCGCCAATGATCTTTTAATGACCGATATTCTACGCAGAAAATGGAACTTTAAAGGTTATGTTACCTCTGATTGCTGGGCGATAGACGACTTTTATAAAAACCATAAAACCCATCCAAATGCAGCATCGGCGGCAGCTGACGCTGTTTTTCACGGAACGGATCTGGATTGCGGTACCGAGGCCTACAAGGCGTTGATCACCGCAGTAAAAACGGGCATTATTAAAGAAAAAGACATTGATGTTTCGGTGAAAAGATTATTTATGATCCGATTCCGGTTGGGCATGTTTGATCCGCCTTCCATGGTTAAATATGCCAATACCCCTGCTACTGTGCTTGAAAATAGCGAACATAAAGCACATGCCCTTAAAATGGCCCGCGAATCGATGGTGTTACTCCGGAATGAATCACATACGCTGCCATTAAAAAAGAACCTCAGAAAAATTGTTGTATTGGGCCCTAATGCTGATAATTCAATTTCAGTATTGGGTAATTACAATGGAATTCCTTCAAAAATTACCACAGTTTTAGCGGGAATCAGGGAAAAGGTTGGCCAGCATACCAATGTAGTTTACCAGCAGGCCATTTCATTCACCAATGATACGCTTTTAAGTTACATTGATTTAGACAACGAATACAGAATAAACGGTGTTCAGGGATTTAAGTCAGAATATTTTAACAACACTACGCTTGAAGGAGAACCAGTATTAACCCGTACAGAACCCAGAATTGAAAACAATTGGCAGGAAGGTGAAAAAATTGCCGATAAATTAACAGCCAACCATTTTTCTGCCAGATACAGTACCACATTTAAACCATCCGCTTCAGGTTCGATCACTTTTGAATTGAATGCTGATGACGGCTATCGTTTTATGATTAACGGTAAAAATGTAATTGATGCCTGGTCGAGGAACCGATGGGGCGCTAAAACCTATAAACTAGAGACCGTAAAAGATTCGGTTTACAATCTGGTTGTAGAATACTGGCAAGGGGAAGGAAGTGCAAACATCCGCTTTAAGGCTGGCACCTTTGTAAAAACCGATTTCAATGCACTGACCAAAAGCCATGCAGATGCTGATGCCTTCGTATTTGTAGGCGGAATTTCTCCACAACTTGAAGGAGAGGAAATGAAAGTGGATTATCCTGGATTTAGCGGAGGGGACAGAACTTCTATCATGCTGCCTGCCGTTCAAACAGCCTTAATGAAATCGCTTAAAGAGACTGGAAAACCAGTTGCTTTCGTGATGATGACCGGTAGTGCCATCGCCATACCATGGGAAGCTGAAAACATTCCGGCTATTCTGAATGCGTGGTATGGTGGTCAGGCAACAGGTGAAGCCGTAGCGGATATTCTGTTCGGCGACTACAGCCCATCCGGGCGATTACCGGTTACCTTTTACGCAAGTGATCAGGACCTTGGTGATTTCAGCGATTACAGCATGAGCAACCGAACTTACCGTTATTTTAAAGGTAAACCACTCTATGGATTTGGCTATGGACTTAGCTATTCTTCTTTTTTATATGAAAATTGTGTTGCTCCTGCGGTATTAAAAGCTGGAAAAGGTATGGAGATATCGGTTCAGGTTAGTAATAAAGGAAGTTTCAAGAGCGACGAAGTTGTTCAATTGTACCAACTCAATAACCAAAAATCAATCAAATCAGCAGCTAAAGCTTTAAAAGGCTTCAAGCGGATCAGCCTTGAACCCGGAGAAAGTAAGCTGGTTAAATTCAGCTTAAAAGCCAATGATCTTGCTTATGTTGACCAGAATGGATCGAAACAATTTTACAAAGGCGGTATTACATTGGCAATCGGTGGTAGCCAACCAGATGAGCTAGCTGCCAAAAGCGGAAATATCATCAAAAAAGTTATCCGCGTAAACTAATCTGTACCTAAGATAACTCATTAATCCTTGCAATAAACCATTAACAATCTACAACAATGATAATGAAACAAGCAAACCAAAAATACCCTAAACTCACGCTCCTATTTTGTCTATTATTCATGCTGGCTAAAAATTCTTTTGCTGATGACCATCTTGCCAGCCATCGTCACCTTGCAGACCCGGCCACGCTGGTTTATAACGGAAGGGTTTACCTGTATGCCTCAAGCGATGATGACAATACCGATGATAAGGATAGTGGTTATAAAATGAAATCTATTGTTTGTATTTCCAGCAGTGATATGAAAAACTGGACCGACCATGGTGTGGTGTTTGAGGCGCCACGTGATGTAACCTGGGCCAGCAGAACCTGGGCGCCTTCAGTTATTGCCAGAAATGGTAAAATTTACCTGTATTTTGGTAATGGCGGCTCAGGAATTGGTGTAGCTACCTCCTCCTCCCCTATCGGACCATTTAAAGACCCATTGGGCAAAAAGTTAATTGATAATGAGACGCCTGGTGTACAGCCGGCAAAAAATATGTGGTTATTCGATCCGATGGCCTTTTTGGATGATGACGGACAGGCCTATCTATATTTCGGAGGCAATGGCGAAGACAATATGCGCGTAATTAAATTAAATGAAGATATGATCAGCGTGAATGGGCGCGCAACCTCATTTCATGTGCCTGCTTTTTTCGAAGCTTCATGGATGCACAAGCGAAACGGCAATTACTATTTTTCATATTCCTCTAATCCTAAGGCAGAAATGAGGATTGATTATATGATGAGTACAAATCCGACCACCGGATTTGTTTACAAAGGTGTTATTGGCGCACAACCACCCAACAATAACAATAATAATCACCATGGCATATTTGAATTTAAAGGAAAATGGTACCATGCTTATCATAACAGAGTTGTGGCTATTAAAAAAGGTATTCCTCCGGTTTACAAACGGAATCTGGCAATTGAAGAGTTAAATTATAAGCCGGATGGTTCGATTGTTCAAATCAATTATACTGCAAATGGCGTAACGCAAATTGGCGCAGTAAATCCTTACCAACGTAACGAAGCCGAAACCCTGCAGGATCAGGAGGGGATCATGACTAAAAATACAGCTGATGGCGGAATGCAGATTTCGGGCATGAAGAATAATAACTGGATCAAAATTCAAGGTGTAGACTTTGGCAAAAAAGGTCCAAAGTTATTTAGCGCACAAATCAGCGGCCTCTCACCGGGCACAAGCCTTGAGGTGCGCACAGGCAGTTTAGATGGAAAACCGATTGCAAAACTGGTTTCGACCGGAAAACAGGCAGCTGGCTTACAACTGCATACCGGAAAAGCAGAACTTATCAAGGGGAAACAAGATCTGTATCTGGTAGTATCTGGGGTTGATTCGGCTAACGGAATTGATATAGACTGGTGGCGTTTTCAACAGCGTTAAACATTCCGGCATTTATCTCAATAAAAGAAAAAGATTCGGCCTGAGCAGCTGAAAATTAGATCAAATATATCATAGCATGATTGTAAAAGGAAAAATGGCATATATTAAAAGGATCATTATCGTTGCATTGCTGATGCTAAACCAGGCCACAGTATTAAAAGCTGAAGATGGCCACGCCTTATGGCTTAGAAACCATACTGCTATCAAAGTTAATATTTCAAGCACAGTACGCTCCGCTACTGTAGATCTTGCCATAGCTGAGCTTAAAAATGGCTGGTTGGGTAAGGAAAATATGACCATTAAACTTAATTTAAGTAAAAATCCGTCGATCAAGCGTGATGGATTTCAATTGGAGGAAACAGCAATCAACGCCCGCACAGAACTGGGTTTATTATATGGCACCTACGAATTGTTAAGGCGCCAATACCTTAACCTGCCGCAACGCAACGTTATTTCAAATCCATCCTACTCCAGAAGAATCCTGAACCATTGGGATAACCTGGATGGCAGCATTGAAAGAGGTTATGCCGGAAGTTCGATATTTTGGGGCAATACGGCGAATGGATTAAATATTACAAATCAGGACCGAGAAAAATGGAAAGCTTATGCCAGGGCAAATGCATCAATTGGCATTAACGGTGCGGTTTTAAACAATGTAAATGCTTCTGCAAAAATCCTGTCTCCGGCTTACCTGGAAAAGGTAAAAGCCATTGCAGAAAGTTTGCGTCCTTATGGAATAAAAACCTATTTATCAGTTAATTTTTCATCACCGGTGCTTATTGGCAAATTAAAAAAGGCAGATCCATTGGATCCTTTGGTTAAACAATGGTGGAAAGATAAAGCAGCTGAAATTTATAAACTCATCCCTGATTTTGGAGGATTTCTGGTTAAAGCCAACAGTGAGGGGCAACCTGGTCCGCAGGATTACGGAAGAACCCATGTGGATGGTGCAAATATGCTGGCCGACGCCCTGGCTCCTTTTAACGGAATCGTGATGTGGCGTGCCTTTGTTTACAACCCATCACCAGAAGACAGGACCAAACAGGCTTATAAAGAATTTTTACCACTGGATGGAGCCTTTAAGAAAAATGTAATTTTGCAGGTAAAAAACGGACCGCTTGATTTTCAGCCCAGAGAACCCTTTAGCCCATTATTTGGCGCCATGTCGAACACGCCGGTGATGCCTGAATTCCAAATCACCCAGGAGTACCTGGGCGCTTCCAGGCAACTCGTTTTCCTCTCTACCTTATGGGAAGAATGTTTAAATAGCGACACTTACAAAAACGGAAAAGGCAGTACAGTAGCCGCCTGCACCGATGGCTCATTAAGCAAAACAGATTTTACCGCCATTGCTGGTGTGGCCAATATTGGCAACGATGTAAACTGGACCGGACATACTTTTGCCCAGGCAAACTGGTATGCTTTCGGACGCCTGGCCTGGAACAACAAACTCGAAAGCAAAACAATTGCTGAAGAATGGATAAAAGAGACTTTTCTGGATAATAAAGAAAATAAAACCGACGCCAACTTCATTAAAACCATCCAGGAAATCATGCTTGACAGCAGAGAAGCAGCCGTTGATTATATGATGCCATTAGGTTTACACCATATTTTTGCGGAAGGTCATCATTATGGACCGGCACCTTGGTTTTCCAATGATAAAATCCGCCCCGACTGGACCTCTGTTTATTACCATAAGGCAGATACAGCAGGAATAGGTTTTGACAGGACCAGAAGCGGAAGTGATGCGGTTGATCAGTATCATGAGCCATTAAGCTCAACCTTTAATAACCTTTCCAGCTGCCCGGAAATTTACCTGCTGTGGTTTCATCATGTACCCTGGTCTTACCGTTTAAAAAATGGCAGGGATTTGTGGACGGAACTATGCATCCGTTATGACCATGGCGTTCAACAGGTGAGGTCTTTTCAGAAAAACTGGGACAAAATAAAGGGATCGATAGACAGCGAACGTTTTGCAGAGGTGCAATCTAAACTCCGAACACAGAGCAGAGATGCCCAAATCTGGAAAGATGCCTGTCTACTTTATTTCCAGCAGTTTAGCAGAAGAGAAATTCCATTTGAAATTGAACGCCCGGTCCACGATCTTCAGGCGCTAAAAGAACTGACCAAAAGCCGGGATTATGAATAGGAATACAATGTTGAATCATGTCCCTAAAGATTTATTTCACACTTCGGGTTCGTCCTTTCGAGCGAAGTGGAGAAATCTATTTCAATAGATCTCTCCACTTCGCGTTGCTTCGGTCGAGAGGACGACTTTACTAATGGATTCTATCAATGAAAGTGCAACACAATCAATAACCCGAGTTTCAGCGAAGCTAAAGCCATTCAGTAATTCCTCCAAGATATCGTCACCCTGAACTCGTTTCAGGGTCTTTAGCAAGTAAAGATCTCTTCCCGCCTGTACGGGCGGCCATTTTAGTGCGTTTCAGTCGAGATGGCCATTAGTTTATTGTAATTAACAATCCGATTAACATACACACAGCTTTACCTCCTTCGCGTCAAAAACTTTGCGAACTTTGCGGTAAAACAGAGATTTTTTATTTTTTATACATCGTATAGGTTTTCCCAATAGCTGTTTTAATATCATACAATTGAGTTTCAGGCAAATCAATAGTTACAGCTGGCGCTAGCTTGGAAACTACCGGTTTTGGTGTCTCGTTAACGAAGAAAAAAGGATTTTCATTGTCACCAGTGGCCTTTTTAGCTTTAAGTTTGGATAAATTTAATTCATTAGGTACCCTGATCCTTAAATTTCCGCCTAAATGCGATTTAATCACCAATTTGGTAACCATACCGTTCACCCATTCCAGTTCAACAATCTCAAATCCACCTTTCGCTTTTAAGCCATTAACATGTCCGCTTGCCTTCCAGACATCGGGCAGTGCAGGTAAAAGTTGAATGGCGCCGTTATCTGATTGCATCAGCATTTCTGCAATACCCGAAGTACAACCAAAATTACCATCAATCTGAAAAGGCGGGTGCGCATCAAAAAGATTATTGTAAGTACCACCGCTTGCACGGTTTCCTCCCACAGGTGTTAACTGGCTCTGAATAAGCTGGTAGGCATGGTTTCCATCCAGCAGCCTTGCCCACCAGTTAACTTTCCATCCCATGCTCCAGCCAGTAGAAACATCGCCCCGTTGCAAGAGTGTTTTCCGGGCCGCTGCATACAAATCCGGTGTTAGGTATGGCGATATCTGAGCAGATGGGAATAAGCCATATAAATGAGATACATGCCGGTGATGATCATTTGGATCGTCGATATCATCAATCCATTCCTGCAACTGCCCATATTGTCCAACCTGCATTGGCGGGAGCTGGCTGCGCATCTTTTTCAACGTATCAACCAGTGCCTTATCTTCACCCAGAATTTCTCCCGCACGGATTACCGAACTAAAAACATCATATACAATTTGATTACTCATGGTTGTTCCGGCATCGAGCGAAGAGCCCTGATGCGCAGGAGGGGCATTTTCAGGAGACATATCCGGATTAATGACTAAAAACCCTCTTTTAGGGTCTTTAAACAGGAAATCAACATAAAACATAGCTGCCCCTTTTAAAGTTGGATAGGCTGATTTGAGAAATGACTGATCGCCACTGTAAAGATAGTGTTCCCAAAGGTGCTGACTCGCCCAACCACCACCATGAGTCCATGCGCCCCAGAATGCACCATCAACAGCGCCAGTTGTTCTCCAGATATCTGTATTGTGATGCGCCATCCATCCCCTCGCTCCGTACATATCATGGGCAGTCTGCTTTCCGGTTTCGCCCAGTTCCTGAACCATTTTTAAGAAAGGCTCATGCAACTCGGCCAGATTGGTTTTCTCGGCAGGCCAATAGTTCATTTCTGCGTTAATGTTGATGGTATACTTGCTGTCCCATGGCGGATATAATTTATTATTCCAGATGCCTTGCAGATTAGCAGGCTGTCCGCCCGGCTGAGAGCTCGAAATGAGCAGGTAGCGTCCATATTGAAAATAAAGAGCTGCAAACTGCGGATCATTAACCGAATTGAAATTTTTGAGTCTGATATCAGTAGGTACATGGTCAAAATCACTTTTCCCTAACGATAAATCTACCCGATCAAAATATTTGTGATATTGTAATTGATGCGCTTTTAAAACAGCCTCAAATTTTTTAGGCAACGCGCGGTTTAGCATCTCCCTAACCTTTAATTTTTCATCCCCGCTAATATCTTTGTAATTGATAAAGTTGGTGGCAATAGCTAAATAAATGGTTATCGCATTGGCATTTTCTACCACAATTGTACGCCCGGTACTGGAGATTTTACCGCCAATATGCTTAAATGCCGCAATCCCATTAAAGCGGACAAGCCCCGGTACGCCCTCATGAGAGGTAGCAGTTCCGGTAATTTCAATTTGTCCTGGCACCTGCGTATTCATTTTGGCACTGGGCTGCAGAGACGATAAAGAAGCCGTAAAGCTTAATGCACCCGGTTTACTCGAGCTAAGCTCAATCGCAATTACTCCATCGGCCAGCGAGGCCAGCACACGCCGGGTGTAAACAACATCTTTTACCTGGTAAGTAGTGGTGCTTACCGCATTACTGATGTCTAATTCGCGGTAAAAGTTTATATAGTCTTCATGACCAGCAAAATCCAGGTGCAAATCGGCAACAGGTTGAAAAATCTGTCCCTGAGATTTTTTGCTGATGATCACCTTATTGGCAAGCAGTTCTGCCTGTTTTTGTTTGCCATCAAAAATAAGCGCTCTGATGCGGGGCAATGAATCTAATGCCAAAGGATTATCATTTCTGTTGGGACTACCGCTCCAAAGGCTATGTTCATTTAGCTGAATAATTTCATTAACTACATTTCCATAAACCATTGCGCCAAGCCTGCCGTTACCCACAGGTAACGCATTTTCCCAAGTTTGGCCAGACGGGCTATTATACCATAGTTTTAACTTTGGTTTTTGCTGGGCAAGGCTTGATAGAACAACATTGGTAAACAGCAGCAGGGTTACAATTTTTTTCATGGAGCAGAATAATCACTCGTTAAGGATTTAGGCTATACTTTTGAAAGGCAGCCTGATCAACAGGTTTAAATAACAACTGACTAAACAGGTAAAGATCATTTTTCCATACTTTGAAATCATGCACACCTGGTTCAACATAATAAATATGGGGTACATTTTTTTCTACCAGGTATTCGTGGGTACGTTGAGAGAAATTAAGTAATCTATCGTTATCCCCGCAGGAGATCCAAAGCAACTTAAGCATGGTTTTAGCTTTGGCCGGATCTGGCAATAATTCAGCGGGCACTTTGGTATTTGGCGCAGAAGAAAAGCCGCCAACCCAGGCAAAAGTATCTAAATTACCCAATCCAAAATTTAAGGATTGACCACCGCCCATAGACAATCCGGCAAGCGCTCTGTGTTCCCTGTCTTTAAAAACAGGATAATTTTTTTCTACATATGGAATCAGATCCTGTAACAGATCTTTTTCAAAGGTTGCAAAAGCAGCAACTTTATCCGGAGCCATAATATTTCCGGTAGCACGGTCATCTTGCATCGCCCTTCCGTTCGGCATCACCACCAGCATCGGTGCAAGCTTTCCCGCAGCATACAGGTTATCAAAAATTACCTGAGGTTTACCACCGTTCAGCCATTCCTTTTCATCGCCACCAATCCCGTGGAGCAGATATAAAACCGGGTATTTTTTGGTTTTCAGGTAACCTGGCGGGAAATAAATAGTAGCTTTTCTGTTTGTCCCAACAGTTTTTGATGCATACTGGATCGTATCTATTTTGCCATGCGGAATGTTTTCCTGATTAACATCGAAATCTGCAGGCGCCGCAGGAATCTGCTTTTGTGCGAAAACTGCAATCTGAATAAAAATAAGTGTGGCGAAGATGGAGATTAATCGTTTCATTTGAATTGGTTAGCGGTGATTGGCGGCAATAATTGATAGCCTGCCTGAAATTAATTATTAATACAAACTTAAGCGCATCGCACATCAGGGTAATGGAACCATTGATTATTTTGAGTGCAAAAATGTTCAAAAATGCCTTTAAGCAGAACAAATCATCATTTATTTAAAAATCTTTAATGAACTTCGGTTTAGAGATACTTCTCGGAAAAAGGTATCTGACCGGAAGCATTTCGTAATTAACAGACTTTAAACATCAACTAAGCTAAGAAAAAATTAGCATGGTTAAGCTTTTTAGCAATCGATTGCAGAAAAAAATCCAAATGGTTGCGGGCATAACATTTTACAGAACCAAACCTAAAAACCAAATATGAAAAACAACCTTAAAGAGCGGCGATGTATTACTGCTCAGCGTAAAAAGCAGACAGGAAACGCGATGATCTGCAATCATAAAATCTTTGAAAACAATACCGTGATGCTATGAAAATGATCCAAACCATGCGCTGGTATGGCCCTGATGATATTGTTACGCTTGCCGATATCCTGCAGGCAGGCTGCACTGGAGTAGTAACGGCTTTACATCATATCGCCGTTGGAGAAATCTGGACTGAAAAGGAAATTATGACCCGGAAATCACTCATAGAATCTTCTGGTCTGGTTTGGGAAGTGGTAGAAAGTTTACCGGTACATGAAGACATAAAAAAGAGACAGGGCGAATATCAGCAGTGGATTGAAAATTATAAAATCAGTCTGAAAAATCTGGCCAGCTGCGGCATTAAAGTAATTACCTACAATTTCATGCCGGTGTTAGACTGGATGCGTACCGATTTAACATTTAAAACCAGTACCGGCGCACTTGCCTTACGATTTGAGAAAAAAGCGTTCATTGCGTTTGACCTTTATTTGCTAAACCGACCGGGTGCAAGTGCTGACTACACGGCGCAGGAACTGGAAGATGCCAAAAATTTCTTTATTAAACTCAATGCAAAAGAACAAAGCAATTTAATGAGCAACTGTTTGCAGGGCCTGCCGGGAAGTAAAGATCATTTTACCAAAGATCAGGTATTGAATTTATTAAAAGGATATCAAAACATTTCTGCAGAAATACTCAGCAATAATTTAATCAGTTTTTTAAAGGAAATTACGCCAACGGCCGATCAAAATGGATTACAACTCGCTATTCATCCGGATGATCCTCCCTACCCGATTTTGGGTCTGCCCAGAATTATGAGCACAGAAGAACATGCCCACAAAATATTACAGGCAGTACCTGCACCTTCCAATGGAATCTGTTTTTGTAGCGGGTCTTTCGGTGCCCGGCCAGATAATGATTTAAAAGGAATGATTGAACGTTTGGGCAACAAAATCTATTTTCTACATCTGCGCAGCGTTCAGCGAGAGGATAACGGCAATTTTTATGAAGCCAACCACCTGGAAGGAAATGCAGAGATGAGCATTTTGGTCAGGGCTATCCTAAAACTCATGTCCGAAGAAAACCGTTCGATCCCTATGCGCCCCGATCACGGGCACCAGATGCTCGATGATTTAGATAAAAATCCTTACCCTGGCTACTCTGCTATAGGAAGACTGAAAGGCCTTGCCGAACTACGCGGACTCGAACTGGACATCAGCGAAACTTTAAAGACAGAAAACATACTTCGCTAGATAAATCGCAAAAATCCTGTTTTAAAATTAACATCAAAAATCCGAGCATATTTCCTCAATAACCAAATACAATTATGAAAAAAATCCTTTATCTATTTTTATTATGCTTCACCACACAAGCATTTGCCCAAATAAAATTTACCAACCCCATTCTTGCCGGTTTTTATCCGGATCCCAGTATCACTAAAGTGGGATCTGATTATTACCTGGTTAATTCTACCTTTTCCTATTTTCCGGGCATTCCTGTTTTTCACAGCAAGGATTTAAAAAACTGGAAACAGATTGGAAATGTTATTGAGCGAAATTCGCAGATGACTTTTCTGGGCGACGGAACCTCACGCGGTCTGTTCGCGCCGTCTATCAATTACCATAACGGAACCTTTTATATGACTTGTACCAATATAGATAAGGGCGGAAATTTTGTGATGACGGCTAAAAATCCCGCAGGTCCATGGAGCGATCCGGTATGGCTTCGTGATGTACGCGGAATAGATCCATCATTATTTTTTGATCAGGATAAGGCCTATATTGTTTACAATAGTGATGCTCCTGACAACAAACCCCTTTATAGCGGCCACCGTACCATCCGCACCTATGAATTTGATCCTGCAACACTCAAAGTTAAAGGGGAAGAGCATTTGCTCGTAAATGGTGGTGTAGATATTTCTAAAAAACCGGTATGGATTGAAGGACCACACATTTTTAAACGTGGTGATTGGTATTATATCTGCGCTGCTGAAGGTGGCACGAGTGTAAACCATTCGCAGGTTATCCTTAGAAGTCGCTCGGCTACCGGCCCATATGTACCTTATGAAAAAAATCCGATTCTCACGCAACGGGATTTAGACCCTAACCGTGCAAATCCGATTACCTCGACCGGCCATGCCGAACTGGTTGAAGGACCTGATGGAAAAACTTACGCCATTTTTCTTGCAGTGCGTCCATATGAAGAAAATTTTTACAACACCGGAAGAGAAACTTTCATCGCGCCGGTTAAATGGACAGATGGATGGCCGGTAATCAATCCCGATTTCAAAGAAGTACAATATCAATATGAGGCGAATTTTAAAGAAGTTAAACAAAAGGGAACGCCACCACAAAGTGGTAATTTTTCTTATCGCACCACATTTGATAAAGTTTTAGATCCATCCCTGTTATTCTTAAGAAAAAACGACAGTTCATGGTACAAACTGGACAAGAAAAATGGGCTAACGATGAAACTTAAGCCAGAAACCTGCATGGAAAAAGGAAATCCAGCTTTTTTAGGCAAAAGGCAGCAACACATGTTCTCTTCAGCCAGTACATCACTACATTTTTTACCGAAATCTGAAAATGAAAAAGCAGGATTTATGATCTTTCAGGGGGAGTTTAATTTTTACTTCATGTGTAAATCCGTTAAAGAAAATAAAGACGTCATTCAGCTTTTTAAAGGCGATCAGGCGACAAAACAAATGTTGTTAATTACGGAATTGCCTTTGCCTGAGTCATCAGCCGATCTACAGCTGGCGATTGAAGCTAAAGGTGGCTTGTACGATTTCAAATATCGTCAGGGAAATGGCGACTGGCTGATTCTGAAAAAAGACGTTGATGGCAAATATTTAAGTACGCAGGCCGCCGGTGGATTTATCGGGTCTCTTTTCGCACTGTATGCTACATCGTCTGGTCAGCCAAGTGATAATACCGCGAGCTTTAAATGGATCGATTATAGCGGAAATGATAAAATTTATAATTCTAAATAGCTTAAACTCACGATAGTTTTTAAACGAGCGTTGATAATAATGGGTTTGCACAAAAAACGATAAAATCGTTAAGCTACCTACGCACTCGTTAAAAACGAGCGCAGGCTTTGAAATAACAAACTATAGATTTTCGTAAAAAATTCGTCATTGCGAGGAGGAACGACGAAGCAATCTTATTATTGAATAGATTGCTTCGTCTTTCGTCACCCTGAACTCGGTTCAGGGTCTTTTAGGCAAAAATTGATCTCGTACACAAAACTTCAGTACATGCTGTCGGCTGAAAAACCTTCGTAAAGCTACGATCACTCTTGCAGTTCGTCACCCTGAATTCATTTCAGGGTCTTTTATGCAAAAATTGATCTTGTGCAGGAATTTCAGAATGTACGGTCAGTTTGAAAAATCTTCGCGTAACTACGATGATTCTTACCGTTCGTCACCCTGAACTTGTTTCAGGGTCTTTTATACAAAGATAGGTCTTCATACCAAAGATTTCGAAAAAGACGACTCTCTACTAAAAAGCCTTTGCACAATTACGCCTCTTTAGTGTTTGATGTAAAGATAGAATTGTCAATCCTGAGGATAGGGAGTATTTTAATTAAATAATTATCGAGTTTAGGTTAACAGATAAATAGGGCAGATAATATCCCTCAGGGAATCGTCATTCCCAACTTGATTGGGAATCTTAAAACACTTGCTTGAAGATTTCCACCTGCGCGGGAATGACGAATGTATTGATGGATTTAGTATCTGAATTGCCGCCGGTATTAACCCTTATTTGGTTTTATCAGCTCAATCGTGCCATCTTCAAGATGCTTCAGCTCGGTTACTTTCACATTTCTTAAATGTGTTTTTCCGGAAAGCTGGGTATCATGATAAAAAATATACCACTTACCTTTAATTTCAACAATGGAGTGATGAGTAGTCCAGCCCTCTACAGGCGTCATAAAAGTGCCCTGGTATTTAAAAGGTCCCCAGGGGCTATCTGAAATGGCTGATGCCAGGTAATGGGTATCGCCTGTTGAATAGGTAAAATAATATTTACCATTATACTTATGCATCCAGGCACCTTCAAAAAACCTGCGATCGTGATCCTTTGTCAGAAGTGGTTTACCTTGCTGATCTAAAATAACCACATCTTTCACTTGACCGTCAAAAGCCATCATATCCTTACTTAGTTTCGCAACTTTTGCGGTTAAGGCAGGTTCGTTTTCTTTTTGAGAATCGGTTTTAGAACCATTCGGATCATATTTCCCATCTTTCCAGCGCTGAAGCTGTCCACCCCAGATCCCACCGAAATACATGTAGCTGCTGCCATCGGTATCGGTAAACACCGCCGGGTCAATACTAAAACTGCCTTCAATCGGTTCTTTAGCTGCTTTAAAAGGCCCGGCCGGATTTTTAGAGGTGGCCACCCCGATCCTGAAAACATCATTTTTATCCTTAACAGGAAAATAAAGATAATACGTACCATTTTTATAGGCTGCATCTGGCGCCCATAATTGCCTTCCTGCCCATGGAATATCACTTACAGATAGTGCAGTATCATGAATGGTAACCTTGCCACCAATGCTGTCCATACTCAGAATCCGATAATCTTTCATATCAAAATGATCGCCATTGTCATTTTCTTTTACGCCTGATTCGATATCATGCGACGGATAGATATAAATTTTACCGTTAAATACGTGTGCAGAAGGATCTGCAGTATAAATTTCTTTCACCAATGGCTCAGAAAGATATTGTTTCTTCTCTGTTTTTGAGGTTTCTTTTTCCTCAGCATCTTTCTTTTTTTCCTGACAGGAACTCCCTAAGGCAACCATCAGGGCAATGGCCAAAGCAGATTGGCTCTTAAATTTTAGATTCATTTTTATTCATTTTTGGTTAATAAGATTCCTGAAAATTTCATTCAAATCAGGATACAATCATTTACTTCGTTTTAAAATCCTATGGAATTACCTCCATCAACAAGCAAAACAACATTAGTTACATAAGAAGAAATGTCTGTGATATAGCTTCCATTTACCTGAATTATTTTTAATTGCTAATTATTTATCGCTCTCGATCATAAACTTTATGGACGAATAGTGACAGATCATTTTTTTGACATGCTTATTTGATCTTAATATTTATTTGGTTAAAATTTTGCCCCTGTTTTCAAATAAAATACATTTAAAAACTAAAGGTGAGGCAAAAGATAAAACTATGCTAAAAGAAGATTTTAGTATAGAAACTTTGAATAATATGTTAGCAGAAATGTTGATTTAATAAAAAAAAATCTACCTGACAACTACATATTATCATCTGCCAACAATATAAACCTATATTGAGGAAATGAAGCTGGTTGGCAACCAGCAATAGAATAATTCGGATCAATTTTAATCATATGAGCGTTTTTTATGACGAAAAATGCTACTGCTAATCTGTGGCATTTAATACTTTAGCGAGAGGTATAAATGATGAATGAGTATGAAAAAATTAACCGCAGACAGGCTAAAACAAGCCATAAGCTATTCAAAAAAATTGGGCTTAAGATTAGGAGTTATTGTGTTACTTGCATTAACGTTTTGCAATAGTGAAAAATCCTATGGTCAGGATCAGAAATTATATGTTTTTCTGAGCTTTGGTCAATCCAATATGGAAGGTAATGCGCCTTTCGAGCCTCAGGATACAGCAGTAAACAATAGATTCAGGGTGCTACAGGCGCTTGACTGTCCGGAATCAGGCCGTAAAAAAGACAATTGGTATACGGCTAAACCACCTTTGTGCCGATGCAAAACCGGCTTAACACCAATGGACTATTTTGGCAGAACGCTTTTAGATTCACTTCCTCAAGATGTGCGGATCGGCGTGATCAATGTAGCAGTTGGTGGTTGCAAAATTGAGTTATTTGATAAAGATTCTTATCAAACCTATACCGCTACCGCACCAGATTGGATGAAGTCAGCCCTAAATGCCTACGGCGGAAATCCATACGGTCGTTTGGTAGAATTAGCCAAAATTGCACAGCAATCAGGCGTAATAAAGGGCATTATGATGCACCAGGGCGAATCTAATACAGGAGATCAGGAGTGGCCAAAAAAAGTGAAGGCGGTTTATGAACACCTCATCAAGGACTTAAATTTAAATCCGTCAACTACACCCCTTCTTGCCGGTGAAGTGGTTAACGCAGATCAGGGAGGAACATGCGCATCAATGAATAAAATTATTGCAACCTTGCCAACCATAATTCCCAATGCACACATCATCTCATCAGCTGGCTGTACCGCAGCTGCCGATCACCTCCATTTCAATGCACAGGGCTATCGGATGCTTGGCGAACGTTATGCAAAAACAATGCTGTCCCTGTTAAAATAACATCAGAATAATGCAGAAAAAAATATTTGGAATAGCGCTGTTAACCTGTATATTATCAGCGCTGTACAGCTTCGCCCAAAACCCGATCATTCAGACTTATTATACCGCCGATCCGGCGCCAATGGTACACAATGGTACCGTTTACCTATACACTTCTCACGATGAAGATGTTACCGTAAAAAACTTTTTTACGATGAACGATTGGCGGTGTTATTCTTCAAAGGATATGGTTAACTGGACTGATCACGGTGCTATTTTATCATACAAAGATTTTAGCTGGTCGCGCGGTGATGCATGGGCAGGCCAATGTATCTCCAGAAACGGAAAATTTTACTATTACTTACCTGTAAACCAAAAAAATGGCGGAAATGCAATTGGCGTTGCGGTCTCCGACAGTCCGACATCGGGCTTTAAAGATGCCATTGGTAAACCATTACTAACAGGATTTGGGTATATTGATCCTACTGTTTTTATTGATGATGACGGACAGGCTTATTTATATTGGGGCAATCCAGAATTGTATTACGTAAAACTGAATAAGGACATGATCTCTTATGATGAAAAAGTTGGAATCGTAAAAGTGCCGCTAACCAAACAAGGCTTTAGTGTGAGGAAAAAAGATGCAGACAAGAGACCATCAGAATACGAAGAAGGACCATGGTTTTTTAAACGAAAAAGCAAATATTACCTGCTTTATCCGGCTGGTGGCGTACCAGAACATCTGGCTTATTCTACCAGCGATTGGCCTACCGGGCCCTGGTTGTATGGAGATACGATTATGAAAGTGATTGAAGATCGTGGTGCATTCACCAATCACCCCGGATACATCGATTTTAAAGGTCAGTCTTATTTGTTTTATCATGACGGGTCTTTACCGGGTGGTGGTGGTTTCAAACGTTCCGTTTGTATTGAACCGTTTAGTTTTAATGCCGATGGTTCGATTCCAAGAATTAACCGCACCAGATCAGGCGTATTGAAAAGCGCTGCAAATCTGGATCCTTTTAAACGTGTTGAAGCAGAAACCATTGCATGGTCTGAAGGTATAAAAACGTTCAAAGATAGCTTAACAGGTAATATTTATGTATCCAACATTGATAATGGGGATTACATCAAAATCCGTAGTGTAGATTTTGGCAAAGGTGCAGGTAGGTTTGAAGCTACTGTTGCTGCACAATCTTCAAAAGGAAATATAGAATTAAGGGCAGACAGTTTAAACGGAAAACTGCTGGGTAACCTGGAGGTAAAATCAACAAACAGCGCTCACGATTGGAAAGCCCAGCTTTGTAAAATCAATCAGATCGCTGGTGTACACGATCTGTATCTGGTATTTAAGGGCGAAGGTAGCAACCTCTTTAATTTTGACTCCTGGCGTTTGATCCGTTGATAGATAAGTGTTTTTATCGTCTGCAGTTCACCAATATCAAAAGCAGCTGTAACCTGCTTACAAATAAGGTTTTTAATAAATTGCTAACCTTTAATTGGGGTACATCATATCTGTATCTGGCAAAATAGATTTTGAAAAAACAATAAACGTTATCATAACATTTAAAATTTTTTCCTAATTTTCGGTTTTCAAATACTGATCCGATCAATCTAAACCAAATAAACTTATCCTGTTGTGATGAATATCCCCAAATCTTTAACCATGAATTATTGTAAAGGCATCTTATTAGCAATGGCGTTAGTTGCCCTCCACATTTTATCTTTCGCCCAGGACATGAAGGTTACCAGTCCGGATCAGAAATTAATGGTTAAGCTTTATTTAAATGAGGGTAAACTTTATTATAATGTAACACTACAGGGAAAAGAAATGATTGAGCGGTCTCCTTTGGGACTTCGTGGAAGCCAGATGGATTTGTCAACAGGGCTAAAATTGACCGGCCAGCAATTACGAAAAATAGATGAGCGGTACACTGAAC
This sequence comes from Pedobacter suwonensis, assembly GCF_007833675.1. Lineage (NCBI taxonomy): Bacteria > Pseudomonadati > Bacteroidota > Sphingobacteriia > Sphingobacteriales > Sphingobacteriaceae > Pedobacter > Pedobacter suwonensis. The sequence continues at coordinate 1,927,133 of NZ_CP031708.1, forward strand.
CCAAAATTAAGATCAGCAGTGTAAACTACCAGGCAAATGAGCTCACCTGCAAGTTTGAAAATGCTTCAAAAAACCAGCTTGAAGTGGTATTCCGGGTGAGCAATAACGACATCGCCTTCAGGTATCAGGTTCCCCAGACCGGTGAGCCCGCAACCTTTGTTATTGAAGAAGAATTGAGCGGGTACAAATTCCCGGCAAATACCACCACATTTTTAACCCCGCAAGCTACCCCGATGATTGGCTGGATGAAAAGTAAGCCAAGTTATGAAGAAGAATATAATCCCGATCAGGCCATGGGCGTTCCGTCTAAATATGGTGTAGGCTACACTTTTCCTGCGCTTTTCCATCTGGGGAACGATGGTTGGGTACTGCTTTCTGAAACAGGGGTTAATTCGCTATACTGTGGATCAAAGCTGAGTGAAGGAACTAAAGATGGCCATTACAAAATTGCTTTTCCGGAGAAGGGTGAGAATAATGGCATTGGTAGTGCAAACCCAACCATATCCTTACCAGGCAATACCCCTTGGCGTACCATTACCATAGGGCGTACACTCAAACCCATTGTGGAAACGACTGTGCCATTCGATGTTGTAGAGCCACAATATCCGGCATCAAAAAATTATACCTTTGGCCGGTCTACCTGGAGCTGGCTGTTATGGCAAGATGAAAGCATCAATTTCGAAGACCAGAAAAAATTCATCGATCTTTCTTCAGCTATGGGTTATGAATTGGTACTGATCGATAACTGGTGGGACAGCCGGATCGGACGAAAAAAAATAGAGGAACTGGTTACGTATGGCAAAGAGAAAAATGTTGGTATTGCCTTGTGGTATAATTCTAATGGATTTTGGAACGATGCGCCGCAAACTCCTAAGTATAAAATGAATACGGCCTCTGCAAGAAAACAGGAAATGGCCTGGATGCAAAAAATCGGCATAAAAGGGATCAAAGTAGATTTTTTTGGTGGCGACAAACAGGAAACCATGAAACTTTATGAAGATATTTTAGCTGACGCCAATACTTTTGGCTTAACGGTGATTTTCCATGGCTGTACAATACCTCGAGGTTGGGAAAAAATGTATCCTAACTATGCGGGCAGTGAGGCCGTACTGGCATCAGAGAATCTGATATTTGGGCAACATGCCAATGATAAGGAAGCCTTCAATGCCAGTCTTCATCCCTTTATCCGAAATGCTGTAGGTGCAATGGATTTTGGTCCGGTTCTTTTAAACAAGCGCCATAACAGAAAAAATGACGGGGGAACGATAAGAAAAACAACAGAAACTTTCCAGATGGCCACTGCTATCCTTTTTCAAAATCCTGTACAAAATTTTGGCATTACGCCTAATAACCTTAGCGATGCTGCGCCTCATATCATCGACTTTATGAAAAAAGTGCCTACCACCTGGGACAATACGGTCTTTATTGACGGATATCCCGGGAAATATTGCGTACTTGCACGCCGCCATGGCGATACCTGGTATATTGCAGCGATAAACGCTGAAACGACTGAGAAAACGATAGACATTTCGCTCCCGATGTTATCGGGTACTGAAGCGACTTTGTACAATGATGCTGAGGACCGTTCGCCTCAGATAAAACAGGTGAAATTAAACAATTCAAAAAAACTGAAAGTAAAACTGTTACCGGGCGGGGCAAATGTAATCGTGGCAAAATAAGATAGTTCCACAGGAGGGGATGGTTATGAAATTGGGACTGAGGGTATTATTAACGCTTTTTTTATACAGCACTGTACTGGTGGCGCAAACCAATCAGGCTAAGTTTTTATCGCTTCAGGAAGGATTGTCGAGCGAGCAGGTAATAGATGTTGTACATGATAAGTATGGATTTATCTGGATTGCAACTGAATTGGGCCTTAACCGTTTTGCCAGCAATTCTTTTAAACAATTTTATAAATCAGAAAAGGCAGACGGCTCTTCGGTAAACAGTAATGAAATCAATACCTTATTATATGATAACGATCAGGTTTTTATAGGTACACGCGCAAACGGCTTAAATGTTTATGATTTAAAAACCAATTGTTTTTCATATTACGTTCATGACGATAAAAATCCGCAATCGCTAGCCACTAACGATATTACCGATATTATTAAATCACAGAGTGGCCACCTCTGGTTGGCCACCTATCACCAGGGCGTACAACGTTTCAACACCTCAACCAAAACATTTGAGCGTTTTAACAAAAAGAACCTTCCTAACCTGCCGGAAAACAGTACCTGGACACTCATTGAAGACAAAGACGGAACGCTTTACATTGGCCATGTAAATAAAGGAATTTCTATTCTGAACCCCAAAAACCGTAGCGTAACGGTTATCAATGTGAGTAATAGCAAGGGTTTGCTACCAGACAATGAGGTTAAATCGCTGTTTTGTGATCCATTTAACAACATCTGGATCGGAACCAGAAAAGGCCTGGCCATCTTTAACCCGAAAACAAAAAGCCTGAAAAAAATAAATCTCTTTTCAAAAAGCATTAATGGAAAGGAGCCATTTATCTACTCCATTAAAGCTATTAACGGCTCCATATGGCTCGGCACCGAGTCATCACAGCTATTTATGCTCAATCCCGAATACCTGGCTGATGGCACAATTTCGCAGATAAAAAAAATAACGTCTGCTAATTTAAACCGTGGCAAAACCTCATCGGTCCAAAGCATTGATCAAGATCAGTTTGGCAATGTGTGGATGGGGATTTACGGTGGTGGTATTGCCTTTACAAGCCATATTAAACCCTTTTTCTCTATCCTTTCCACACAGGCATTATTTCCCGGACAAGGAAAACCGGCAACCGTCATCAGCATTTTAAACGACCGCGATAATAGCATATGGCTGGGTACTGTTGGCGATGGGGTATTACATGTTCAACCTAATGGAAAGGTAAATAAAATTAACACGGGCAACAGCGCGATAGGTGACGATTTTCTTCTGTCGGGGTTACAGGACAGCGACAACAATAAATGGTTCGGTCTTCAAAATGGTGGGGTATCGTTTTTTAATGCACGCACACAGGCCTGGAAAAAGGTAGAAACCGGCGAAAAAATGTCGTCTGTTAGAGCAATCGTTGAAGATAAAGCAGGCAACATCGCTTTCGCTGCCCAGGAAGGGGTATTTATCCGTTCCAAAACCGGGGCGTTCAGCAAATTAACCACCCATAGCCCTGCACTCGGAGACTATGCTCCACGTACCATAGCAGAAGACCAAAATGGCAACAGATGGATAGGCACCTACGGTCAGGGAATTTATATTTTTAACTCTACCGGAAAGCTAATAAAAAAAATAATAAAAGGACAGGGAATCAACAGCAATACCATCAACCATTTATTTGCTGATCGTCAGCACAACATCTGGATTGCGACCAACGAAGGTTTAAGCCTCCAGCCGGCCACAAAAAAACAGGTGAGCTGGAAATCATTGTTCCACCGGATGGTAAAGCCTGGTTAACCATCAATGCTATTGCTGAAGACAAAAGTGGAAACATTTGGTGCTCTACACGTCAGGGGTTACTGCGCTACCTGATCAAACAGAAAAAATTTTTCAGATACGATCAGGCTTTCGGAATACCCCTTGGCGGTTTTACCATCAATAGTGTCGGTACTGATGCGCAGGGTTCTCTGTTTTTCGGGATGCCATCGGGAGCTGTATATTTTAATCCCCTGCAGGTTCCTCTGGTATTACCTAAATCGCCCATCAGGATTAGCAGTTTTGTGGTATTCAATGCTGGAGAAACAAATACACAAAGTGAAAAACACCCCGGCATTGCTGAAAAAATAGAACTTGAACATCAGGAAAACAGTTTTCGCGTAGAGCTTGCGGTAATGGATTATGCACTGAACGACATGGTGGAGTTTAGTTATCAGCTTCATGGACTGGATGATAAATGGGTTTTCCTGGGCGATGAAAAAAATGTTGATTTCAGAAATATCCCTCACGGCAACTATGAGCTTCGTATCCGTACCCGCCAGAAGAATGAAAACTGGTCTGATAGTGCTCAGCAAATGCGCATTGAAATTTCTCCTCCTTTTTACCTGAGTACATTTGCCTGGTTTTGTTATGTATTGGTGTTTGCCGGAATTATTGTTACACTGATATTTTTTCACATCAGGAAAGTATATGCAGAGGCAGAACTCCGCGTAAAAAAACTCCAAATGGTGCAGCATGAAAAACTAAACCTGGAGCGAATGAATTTTTACACCAATATTACCCATGAACTTCGCACTCCGCTCACGCTCATACTGGGGCCTTTAGAAGACCTATTACAAGAAGAAAAACTTGCGTCTAAATATAAAAATGGCATATTGATGGTGCAAAAGAATGCCAACAGGCTTTTCTCGCTTTTGAATCAGTTACTCGAATTCCGCAAGGTAGAATCGCAGTACAAACCCCTGGTTTTGGGCGAAGATTATCTGGGTGAACTGGTAAAACAAATTGTTCAGAAATATGCTGAAGCTAACACCAATACCGACCTGCAGATTAGCTGTACAATTGAACAACCAGACATTAAAACCACCTTTGATGGCGAAATTGTTCAATTAATTTTAGATAACCTGTTATCAAATTCCTGCAAACATACCGCTGAAGGAAAAATAGAGGTTCATCTTACCTACGAGCAAGACAACTTAACTACTTCTGCCCTGATCTGTGTTAAAGATACCGGATGTGGAATCGAGGCAGAACATCTTAATAAAATCTTTGAACGGTATTATCAGGTATCGAAAACAGTTAGCCATGGAACTGGTATTGGCCTGGCACTTGTAAAAGAACTGGTAGCCATACACCAGGGAAAAATTTCAGTAAAAAGCCAGCCGGGTAAAGGGAGTGAATTCTGCGTACGGTTGCTAACCAATGCGGTACCTGCTACACCACAAAATAATCTACACATTTCTTCATCTAATCCTATAGAAACCGCTAACGATTTACGTGCAGTTGTGCTTCTTATAGAAGATGAAAAAGATTTGAGGGAGTATCTAGCTACCGTGCTATCAGTAAATTATGAAGTAATTACTGCCGCCAACGGTTTGGAAGGATTTGAACTGGCTAAAAACCGCATTCCAGATTTAGTGGTAAGCGATGTAATGATGCCCGATATGGATGGCTTTACCATGCTCAAAAAGCTGAAAGAACTGCGTGAAACCAGCCACATTCCCAGCATATTCTTAACGGCAAAAGATACCAATACTGATAAAGAAATGGGATATGTTCTTGGTGTTGACTCATACCTCACCAAACCCATAAGTCCAAAGCTTCTCAACAGCCGCATCGAAAACCTGCTGCTAAAGCGAAAAACCTTATATACCGCAATGTTAAATCAGCTTTCTGGTGATAGAGATGACACGAAAGTTAATCAACCGGAAAACAACCCCGAGCTATGGCAGGAGAATGCGCTTGTACAGGAATTTGTAATGCTGGTGGAAGCATGTATCCAGGACGAGGTACTTGACGCAGCTACCCTTGCCGACAAAATGAACATGAGCCAATCTACACTGTATAGAAAATTAAAGGGGCTTACAGGTAAAAACATTAACCAGCTGGTACGTAAGATCAGGATACAAAAAGCAGCCAGACTTCTCCGTTCAGGGCAGTATAATATCACAGAAGTTTCTTTAATGGTAGGTATAAACAGTGCTATTTATTTTCGTCAGTGCTTTAAGGAAGAATTCGGCGAGCTCCCGTCCGAATATCAGAAAAAAGTAGCCCTGAAAACCAAAATAGCACCATTTTGACGAAAATACAAATCAAAATTGACGGTTTTGTATACTGCCCCACCTGTTTGAAACCTGTAGGTTTGGAACCAACTATTTATAGATCCAGCAACAGGTGAGTTCACCGACTCATTTTTCAATGAAGCTAACCAGGCAGATTTGAGGGGTACTACCTAAACGGGTATTCCATCAGATGACTACGGTGTTTACGCACCAGGCCAGGTTTTAACCCATCGGTAGTGTGGATCTATAACACTGGGCAAAAACACTTTTAAACAAAACCAAATATAACATGAGAATCCTGAAAATTTTCTTCTTATGCCTTATGGTATGGGGAATCCCCTATTACTCATTTGCGCAACGTAAGATTTCCGGACAAGTACTGAGTGAACTCAATGATCCGCTGGTAGGCGTAACCATTGTAGTTGAAGGTACTTTACCCAAAGAAATCACTACTACCGACGCCCAGGGACGTTTTACGCTCACCACGAGCAAAGGCGCATTTCTGGTTACTTACATCGGTTACAAAAACCAAACCATTGCCATTGGCGATAAAACGCAATTCACAATCAAAATGGAACCCGATAATCATGGATTGGAAGATGTGGTGGTAGTAGGTTACGGTAAACAATCTAAACGAAACATTACAGGTGCGGTAAGTAACCTGAAAGCCGAAGATGTGGTACGTACTTCTTCTACCAGTACGGCAGGTGCATTGGCGGGTAAAGTGCAGGGGGTTTCTGTACGCGCTAAAGATGCCCGTCCGGGACGCGGAGCCAGTATCGAAATCCGTAACATGGGGAACCCTTTATTTGTAATTGATGGGGTAGCTTATGGCGGCCAAACCGGAACCGACTGGGTGGGTACACAAAATGCATCAGGTGCTGATATTTTTAACTCACTGAACCTGGAAGATATTGAAAGTATATCTATTCTTAAAGATGCAGCTGCAGCAGTTTATGGTTTCAGAGCTTCAAAAGGAGTAGTTTTAATTACAACCAAAAAAGGTTCAAAAGACGAAAAGGTAAAAATTAATGTTAATGGTTATCTGGGCTGGCAAAACCTTACCCGTTTCCCTGAAATGGCAAACGCGGCACAATACACACGGGGTTTGGTAGAAGCAGCACAAAATGAAGGCCGCGACCCAAGCTCGGTATATACCCGAACAGAACTTGCCAAATGGCAGGCAGGTACTGAACCCGGTTATAAAAGTTATGATTATGCCGACATGGTGATCCGCAAGGATATTCCCCAGCAGTACATCAATGCCAACATTACCGGTGGCGGAAAAAACTCAAACTACTTCCTCTCGGTTGGTAACCTGAAACAGGATGCCATGATTAAGGATTTCAATTATAAACGCACCAACCTACAGGCCAACCTGGAAGCAACGGTACTTGAAGGACTTACCGTCGGCACCCAGATTTCTGCCCGTCAGGAAAAAACACAGGATGTGGGGTTACCGGGTGGAGACGGTTATTTTTCTTCCATTCTGGCCATTTTCAAAAACAGACCAACCGTTGGGCCATATGCCAATGATAATCCTTTATACCCAAATCAAACCAACGAGTTTGCCTATAATCCTGCAATCTTTAGCCGGGACATTGCTGGTTATAAAGACAACAGCTTTATGAGTGGTAATATTAATTTAACCGCTTCGTATAAAACAAAGTTTGGCCTCTCAGCAAAAGGTCTCGTTTCTTATAATTATACCAATAATAAGTTTGATGGATTTCAGTATACCTACGATGTTTACCGCTATGACAATGGCAACTACGTCCGCAGTAACGGAACCAATTCAAGATGGCGCTATAAAACCGACCGTGTCGCGGTAGCGAGGTCGGCACAATTCCAGTTAGATTATACCAAACAAATCGGAGACCATAATTTCTCGGTAATGGGTGGTTACGAGCGTTCAGACTGGGACAGGACACTGACCACAATAGGCTCAAATCCTACCAATAATTATATTCCGCTGGTAAACACCATTTCCGAATTGAGTGGTATAGGCGATGAATGGCTTTACGAAGCAAGAGCAGGTTTCATTGGTCGTTTCAACTATAATTACAAAGGAAAATATTTACTGGAAATATTAGGTCGTTATGATGGTTCTTACCTGTATTATTCGGGTAAAGAATGGGGACTTTTCCCAGGCGGAAGTTTAGGATGGCGGATCTCTGATGAGCCATTTTTCAAGCCATTAAAAGGGATCGTAAATGATATGAAACTTCGCGTTTCAGTTGGTCAAACCGGATTGGAAGAAGGCGTTGGCATGCATGGTTACTTATCAGGTTATAACTGGAATTCCGGAAATGCTGTATTAAACGGAGCATATTATCCGGGCATTCAACCTAAGGGGCTTCCTGTACGCAACCTTTCATGGGTAAAAAACACCAACTATAACGTAGGTATTGATGTTGGGATGTTTGATAATAAATTAACCCTTACAGCCGATGCGTTTAAAATTATTCGCACGGGCTATCCGGGTACAAAATACGACGTACTCCTACCATCTGAAATCGGTTATACGTTACCGAATGAGAACTTAAACAGCAATGGTTACTACGGAGCAGAAGGTATTATTACTTATGCCAGTAAAGTTGGCGAATTGAACTACACAGTGAGCGGAAACTTTACCTTTTCAAGATATAAAGTACTTGATTCATATAAGCCACGTTTCAGCAATTCGTATAACGAATATACCAATTCATCTGAAAACCGTTGGGGCGGCATTTGGTGGGGCTACGAGGTTGTAGGCCGTTTCCAGTCTGAAGAAGAAATCCGTAATTACCCGATTAACAACGATGGCAACAATAACAGAAATCAATTACCGGGAGATTTCATCTACAAAGATGTAAATGGAGATGGTGTGATCAATGACCTTGATCAGCGTCCGATTGGTTATCCTACCGGTTGGGCACCAATGATGTCTTTCGGAGGTCGCATTGGTTTATCATATAAAGGTATCGATCTGAATATTGATTTAGCCGGTGGTGCCATGCAGTCATGGAATCAGGACTATGAATTGAGAAATGCCTTTCATGGTGGTGGAAACTCACCTGCTTATCTACTGGAAGACAGGTGGCACAGGGCTGATCCTTACGACCCGACAAGTGCCTGGATTCCGGGCTATTACCCGGCAATCCGTAATGGTAATTCGGGGCCAAACAGCAGAAATAACAGTTTCTGGCTTAAAAATGTAAGATACTTACGTGTAAGAAATATGGAACTGGCTTATACCCTGCCTAAAACAATTGCCGACAAAATCAAAGCGCAAAAAATCCGCTTTTATGTAAACGGATCGAATATGATTTCTTTCGATAACGTAAAAGATTTCCAGATCGATCCGGAGATTGAAGCAGCAGCAGCAGTAGTGTATCCGCAGCAAAGGGTTTTTCTGGCAGGATTTAACATAACATTTTAAACAAAGGTAAATTCATATCAGCCTGCATCAGGCTGATCAATACCTTTAAAAATTGATTAAGATGAAAAAAATTTATATAGCGATTGCATTGTTTACGGGTTTAACCATGAACAGCTGCAAACACGATGACTGGTTTTACCGCGAATCTAAAACCACCATTACCGACGAACAATTGTGGAACGATCCAAATCTGATCACTTCACTTTTGGCAAATTACTATAACCGCCTGCCTTCTTTACATGGTGTTTTTAATACGGGCGGAATGACCGAGCTGGACGATGCCATGTGGTCGGGAACGCGCGATCAGAACGGCAAAAATGACTTTCAATATGGCAACGATTATGGTCGTTACTGGGATTATGGATTGATCAGGGACCTTAACCTTTCCATTGAAAACATCACTGCTCAGGGCGCAAAACTTACACCCGCTCAAAAAAGCCTCTATATAGGCGAAATGCGTTTTATGCGTGCCTTCGTTTACTTCGAAATGGTAAAACGCATGGGTGGCGTACCATTAGTAACAAAACAACTCATCTACGATTTTAGTGGCGACCCCAGTCCGCTACAGGTTCCGAGAGCAAAGGAATCAGAAGTTTACGATTTCATTTATAAAGAACTGGAAGAAATTAAAGCTGACCTGTCAGGCAATAACGGTATACCCACACGTGCCAATAAATATACAGCTTTAGCATTGGAAAGCAGGGCTATGCTTTATGCCGCTTCCATCGCTAAATACAATAGTTTAATGGCAGCTCCAATCAGCACCACTGGTGGCGAGGTGGGTATCCCAGCTTCAATGGCTACAGATTATTACAACAAATCGCTTGCAGCTTCGAAAGAAGTAATCGCTGGTCCGTATGCATTATACAATACCAATCCTGATAAAGGGGCGAACTTCTACGATATGCTGAACAAAAAACCTGTGAGTGAAGTCATCTTTGCAAAAGATTTTGCGCTTGGTACCAAGGTACATCGTTTTACTTATGATAACATCATCAAAAGCATGACGGAAGACAACGAAGCTTCATCAGCAATTTCACCTTCCTTAAGCCTGGTAGAGAGCTTCGATTATTTAGACGGAACAAAAGGTACTTTAAAAGATAAGGATGCCAGTGGCAATTACATTGCTTATGCTAACCCTGCTGATATTTTTGCCAACAAGGATGGTCGCTTATATGGAACTGTTATTTATCCCGGAACAACATTCAAAAACAATGCAGTAAGAATACAGGCCGGAGTAGCCGTATGGAATAACGGTAGTTATCAGTTAACTACTTCATCAGTACTCGGTGGAAATTACACGGATAATCAGGTTTGGACAGGTTTTGATGGACCTAAAGATGATGCCGTAGATGTAAGCAATACGGGTTTCTATATCCGTAAAATGGTGAGTGACGCCGCTGCGGCCAGTACACGTGGTACATCGGCTGTAAACTGGTGGCCTTGGTTCCGCCTTGGCGAAATCTACCTGAATGCTGCCGAAGCCGCTTTTGAGTTAGGCCGTCCGGAAGCTTTAGGATATGTTAATACAATCCGTGCACGTGCCGGATTTCCGGCAAATAGTTTAAGTGCCCTTACAAATGATATCATCCGTAATGAGCGCCGTATTGAGCTGGCTTTTGAAGATCACCGTTATTTCGACCTGAAAAGATGGCGCATTGCACACATCGTATGGGATGGTTCAGAAACCGACCCCAATGCAGTAGTAATGGGTTTATATTCTTACCGCGTAGTCAGACCTGGCCATCCGGATAATGGCAAATATATTTACGCACGCGTTCGCCCAACCCGCTTCCGCCGTGCCAGGTTCTTCCGTATGGCGAACTATTACTCTTCAATTGATCAAACGGTATTGAACAATAACCCTAAAATTGTTCGCAATCCATTCCATTAATTATTAAGATGATGAAATTTAGATTTTTAACAATCATAACAGCAGCCAGTATCTTTCTGGCCGGCTGCAGCGAATACGACAATTTCGACGCTCCGGAATTAACCTTATCCGGAAAAGTGGTTTATCAGGGAAAAGCAGTGAGTGTTCGTAACAATGGCCCCCAGTTAGAATTATGGCAGAATGGTTATCCGCTCAAATCACCTATTTATGTGTACATGAATCAGGATGGTAGTTTTTCCTCAAAATTATTTGCCGGTCAGTACAAATTGGTACGTCGGGCTGATGCACCCTGGTTGCAACAGGCCACTGACACGATCAGGGTAAATCTTACAGAAAACACCAATATTGATGTGCCAGTAACGCCTTACTTTACCATCACCAATGAAACCTTTCAAAAGTCCGGAAACACCATCAATGCAAATTTTGTTGTGAATAAGGTGGTTGCCACTGCCAATGTTGAACTGGTACGCCTCTACCTGGGAAAATCGGTTTTAACCGATCAGGTTCAGCGGGAAGTTCGGGTAGACGGAAGTGTTCCTTCACTTGTATTTGGCGCACAAACAACATTGTCGGCTGATATTCCCGACAACCTTAAATCGCTTGACTTTATTTACGCAAGAATTGGTGTAAAAACCACAATTGCCGGTGAGTATGTTTACTCACCTGTGCAAAAAATAGCTTTAAAATAATATAAACAGGGTGTGGTTTTAATTCACCACACCCTGTTTATTAAATACCAGTAATCAACTCAATCCTTTAAATATGAAAAGACTTCCATGTAAACGCCTGATCCTATTTTCTTTTTTACATTTTGCTTTTATTGGAAATTTATTCAGTCAGGAATATAAATCAGGACCTGCAGAAAAAGATTTTGCAGGATATCTATTTACCTATTTTAAAGGAAATGCAGTAAAAGACGAAGCCCTTTGCTTTGCCATCAGCACCGATGGTTACAATTACCGTGCATTGAATAACAATGAACCTGTTCTCGATTCGAAACAGATCAGTTCTACCGGTGGCATCCGCGATCCCCATATCTTACGTTCGGCAGATGGTCGTTCTTTTTATATGGTGGTAACTGATATGACATCATCAAAAGGCTGGGATTCTAACCGGGCGATGACTTTATTAAAGTCAGAAGACCTCATTAACTGGAAACACAGCATCATCAATATCCAGAAACGCTTTAAAGGCCACGACGACCTTAAACGCGTATGGGCACCCCAAACCATATTTGATCCCGCTAAAGGAAAGTACATGGTTTACTTCTCGATGCAGCATGGCACCGGCCCTGATATTATTTATTATGCCTATGCCAATAAAGACTTCACCGATTTTGAAGAGGAACCTAAAGTGTTGTTTAGTCCAAAAAATGGCAAATCGTGTATTGATGGCGATATCATCAACAAAAACGGAATCTTCCACCTGTTCTATAAAACTGAGGGCAATGGAAACGGAATTAAACTCGCCCTTACCGACTCCCTAACTTCAGGAAGATGGATTGAACAACCAGGCTATAAACAACAAACCCGCGATGCTGTTGAAGGTTCGGCAGTATTTAAGCTCAACAGATCAGATAAATATATTCTGATGTATGATGTGTATGGCAAGGGTAAATACCAGTTTTGCGAGAGTACAGATTTAGACCGCTTTAAAGTGATTGATCATGAGGTTAAAATGGATTTCCATCCCCGCCATGGTACCATAATTCCAATTTCGCGCAGTGAATTGCGAAACCTAACCGCTAAATGGGGAATCCCGTCAGGCATGGAACTAAAACTCGCTAAAAACCCGGTGCTCGACGGTTTTTATGCTGACCCAGATGTACTTTATGCCAACAAGACTAAAAAATACTACATCTACCCTACCAGCGATGGTTTCGACGGCTGGGGCGGATATTATTTCAAAACGTTCTCCTCTACCGACCTTATAAACTGGAAGGATGAAGGCGTTATCCTCGACCTGAAAAAAGATGTAAAATGGGGTAACCGCAATGCCTGGGCACCCACTATTGCCGAAAAAAAGGTAGGAAAAGACTATCAGTACTTTTACTATTTTACTGCAGCCCAAAAAATTGGTGTAGCTTCATCAGATCTCCCTACAGGCCCTTTTAAAGACTCCGGGAGGCCGCTGATTAACTTTAAACCTGAAGGAATTAAAGGCGGGCAAGAAATCGATCCTGCCGTATTTACCGATCCCAAAACAGGGAAAAGCTACCTCTACTGGGGGAACGGTTACCTGGCGGTAGCTGAACTAAATAAGGATATGATTTCTTTAAAACCTAATTCGACCAAGGTTTTAAAAACAGATGAAACTTTCAGAGAGGGTTGTTATGTATTTTATAGAAAAGGTACCTATTATTTTATGTGGTCAGAAGATGATACCCGAAGTGAGAATTACCGTGTACGTTATGGAACGTCAAAATCTCCATTAGGTCCAATCAGCATTCAGCAAAATAACCTCGTACTGCAGAAAAATCCCGAATCCGGTATTTTTGGAACGGGCCATAATTCTGTGCTGCAGATTCCGGGTAAAGACGAATGGTATATCATTTACCACAGATTCAATTATCCTGACGGCATAAACATGGGCGATGCAGCAGGGTTTAACCGTGAAGTTTGCATGGACCGCATGTATTTCGATAACGCAGGGAACATTATCCCCATAAAACCCACGCACTAAACAATATATTAGCTCAAATGGTGCTATTGCTGTAAAAGCTACTCGCGTAATGACAGGCGCTCCACCTCAAATCAGGGTAGCCAGTTATTTTGGTATTGCTAACAAACTGAAACCTATTCAAACCCGAAGGACTGAAAGAAGGCAAAAAATGGAGTTGCTTTACGGCATCAGCTGATTCCGAAATTTTAAGCCGGATTTAAGATGATTTTAAGGAATTGCATAGTGCCGGATATCGTCAACTCCACAGCGTAAACGCGCGAAGGCTCTGCGAAGCAATCTTTTAAATTCAATTTAGATAATTTGGTCTAAAACGCTGTGCTTCGTGTTGCTCCGTCGAGATCAAGACCATCCGATCTGAGTCTTTCAATAGCAGCCCGGTTTAAAAATCTTTTAGCCAACCAATCTGGTCAAGAAAAGTAAATTAATGCTAACATAAGTAGCAATCGCTGTAATTTGTCTACACCCATTACATCGCAAAACTGGTTAAATACGTAATCAATTCCTATTTGGAAGCCAAACAAGCCACTCCTTTTAGGAGTATTTTTATGTAACAAAACCGAAACATTCATATTGTCCCTCTGTTATTCCATCTATAAAAATGAACAGTATGAATAATAATTTTACAAAATTTACGATGTTAATCACCTTGATAAGTTTATTAACTCAGCTGTTTGTGCAGGAAACGGCAACGACTTCAGAAAGATTTGTAAACAATCTCTAAGAACCTGGAGTCATTGAGGCAACAGGTTATGGTCCATGTCAACCGATAGCAAGCAATAAAACTGCTACGGGCCGTCAGGAAAACCGTCGAGTAGAATTCACCTTATATTAATCAATAATAAATTATCAATCATGAAAAAATTTTTAGTAACAGCAATTATCTCTGCAACTACCATTTTTGCGGCAAATGCCCAAATCCAAAAAGGCAATGTAATGGTTGGAGGCAACTTAACCAACATCAACCTTGGTTTAGATGATCCAAAAATATTCAGTGTAGACATCACTCCAAAAGCAGCCTGGTTTATACAGGATAATGTAGCGGTGGGTGGTTATGTAAATTTCGGTTTAAAAACGGCTAAAAACTCCAGCACAACCACCAGTTACGGAGTTGGTGCATTAGGCCGCTATTATACCGGAAAAGATGTTGAAGTGTTACGCCATGGCCGTTTATTTGCAGAAGCTACTGTTGGTATTGGCGGTGTTAATGTAAGCAATGGCGGTGGCAACACAAATGGCTTAAACTTAAGCGTTGGACCGGGTTTTGCCTATTTCATTACACCAAACATTGGCCTCGAAACCTTATTAAAATACAATGGGCTGGTTGGTTTTGGAAGTGCAACAACCCAAAATAACCTGAACCTGTCTTTCGGATTTCAGATTTATTTGCCGGGACAGAGAACGGCAAACAAAGTTAAAAGAGACGTTGCAAATTAAGTCTAAAAATCAGAAGCTGCTTTCTATAGGAAGCAGTTTCTTTTCTAAAGTAAAGACGATGGTCTCAGGGTTTTCTAAATCCACTATACGCTCTTTACATGAGAACAACTTAACAAAATGATTTAAGCAATGACTACAGGAAAAAAAATCGGAACCATTGCAGCAGTAGTTGGCATTGTGCTGGTTTCCGGCCTGATTTATTATCATTACTTCTTTGTATTTGGTGAAGGAGTGAAAGCCGGAGAGCTGAATTACATCGTTAAAAAAGGATATATTTTCAAAACCAATGAGGGAAAACTGATTCAAAGTGGCGTTCGTTCCAGACAAATGGGGACGTTGGAAAACAATGAGTTCGAATTTTCTGTAACCGATGAAAATATTGCGAAACAAATGATGGGAAACAGTGGCAAGTTTTATGAACTGCATTACAAGGAATATAAGAGTAGCCTACCCTGGAGGGGATTTAGCAGATATGTGGTAGATAGCATATATGCCGCTAAAGATGTTCAGAGCAAGTAAGCAACAGCCAATTTTCAAAAAAAATAAACTGAAATACTAAATCTTAAATAAAAAAAATGGACAAATTAGAACTTAAAGGTACCTGGAATGAACTTAAAGGAAAAGTTAAACAGGCCTATGCAGATTTAACCGAAGATGATTTAAAGTATGAGGAGGGAAAAGATGATGAACTTTATGGCAAACTGCAGCAAAAAACAGGCAAAACCCGCGAACAGGTTGTAGATTGGCTAAAATCTTTGTAGTTAACAATCACACACATCTTCGTTTCAACCAAAGTGAGGTAATATGATTATTGGTATAAATGTCATCCAGAAGAATCATTTATTCTGAAAAAATCAAAAGGAATGGTAGATAAATTTAAGTGAATAGTATCCGCCAAGAGGTCGTCATTCCAGCTTGATCCAATAGTCATCGTACGGGAATCTTAAAAGGCTTGCATTAAGATTCCCGCATGCGCGAGAATGACGACCTTACCAGTGGATCCTCTAAATGGTCGTTTTCCGCAAATTTTGGGCAAGCAGTCAAATCCAAAATCAACCGATTAATACGAAATAAGTGAGAAGCAGTATCATTCTTTTTTCTTTTGGATAACCTTAAAATCACTAAATGATGCATAACCCGAAATGTCTCCGTAAGTAGCATGATAAACACCAACCTCTAAAACACTGCTCATATCATCCCTTTTTATCGGACTGCCGGGAAGATCTACCCATGCCTTTCCATCATGGCTGCCACGCAAAAAGAATAGATTTCCCTGCCGCTGTATCTGCAAATGACGACAAAAATTCCATGCCGCCAGGTTATTCACCTGTTTGCGTTCGCCGGCAATTAAATCCGTTATAATGTTTCCAATGCCCCAGCCAGGCATTACCCCATTTTGTAAAAGTTTTTTGGCATTAGATGGCTCTTTAACCATTATACCGGCTTCGTTTGCGCCATAAGCTTTCTTCTGGTTAAATCCTAACATATCAGACAGCAACACCTCTGCAACAAAATCGCCTTCCACCTGATGGTAGGCAAAAGGTCCGGCCGGCATTGATCCATCCCAGAATGTATGGTGCGACACCAATTTTAACACGCCGGCTTGCTGGGCTACAGTGTCAGCATTTCCCGTAAAACCATCCCAGGAAGTACCCTTTAAAGCATCCGCTCCTGCCGGAATTGATATGGCCGATCCGCGTTGTTTTCTGATGATAAAAAGTGTAGAATCTGTTGTAACCATAGCCGGCGAGGAGTTCAGGCTAATATTGCCAAAGTTATCTCTAACCTTTACGGTATAAGCGTAGCGCATTTGAGGTGAAACAGAGAAATCTGTATAAGCTGAAGATTTTAGCCATTTGGGGGTGTTTTTATCTCCATCTTGTTGAAAAAGATACTCAAAACTGGTACCTGGTAGCATTGGTTTATTCGCAGCCATATACACCATATTGGGTGTAACCGCTGCTGGTTTTAAAGCAAATGACGCATTAACGAGGTTGCTGTTTTGTGTCTGTTTCCAAAAATCAAACTCCTGCTTACAGGCATTATCATCAAGCGCGTAATTATATGCAGCCATAGCAGATATGGCTACCGGATCCGCTGTAGTTGCTGCTCCGATTAAAACACGCTGATTTTTTGGCTGGCCTGGTAAATCGATATTTTCAACCCTTTTACCATTGATAACAACCTTAAATTTTCCTTTATTGCAGGTGCAGATTACCTGCTGCCACTTTCCGGTGCCTACTATGCTTGTCGTTTTATGGCCAAAAAATAAATCTGTTTTTGCACCAGCCTGCGCGTACAGTGAAAAAATAGCACTAAAAGGTTTTGAAAAATCTAGTTTTTTCGCCAGTTCACTTCCTAAAAGTAACTGTCCTCCACGATCTAATTTCACTGCTATTTTTCCGTTTACATCCGCAACTTCTGCTTTACTCTCAATTACAAGTTTTCCTAAAGCAGCTCCGTTATTGGTCCACTGATCCAACCTGCCATAGGCGAGATTTTTAGCTTCAACATACAGCGGGGTGTTATTTGGCAGCCCTTTTTTATAGGCAGTTTTAACCTGCTCATGGCTTAGCGGAATATCATAAATTTTTAAGGACGCCAATGCCCCAGAAAATCCTGCGGTTCCATCTTCATTTCCACCAATCAGAAAATGTTTAAGGTTATTGATGAAAAGCATTCTTCTCTCGGTTCTGTCCAATTCCCCATCTACATAAATCCGTTCCATTGTCCCATCAAAAACAACGCTGATCAGGTGCCATTCGTTGGCTTTCGGAACATGTTTATAGCCTAAATCTGCCCAACCTAAATGGTTGATGGCAGCGGCAGTTTTACTGTTCCCATAACCAACTGCTGCATTACTTAAATCAACACCGCCCCGCCCTGTCCAGGATACAATGGTTTCTTCTTTATCAATTTCCGGATTTAAAACCCACATACTCACACTATAGCTGCTGTTTCCAAGCAGCGATTTTGGTGCAGGTGCTGTTGAGGATAAGCGCTCACGGCCAGTAAAAAACAACGCTTTTTTACCACCAATCATCGAGGTAAGGGGTTTAATCGGTCCGACAGCCGAAAAATACCCACCCAACTTCCCCTTATTTTGAACATTGGTTACCACGGCGTTTGCGCGGAGATGATCTAACGACAGATTCACTAACAAACCTTTTGGTTCAAAAGCATTTAAAGGTTCCCATTTTTTAATTTTGGTATGCATTACAGGTTGGTATTCTGCATGATCGAAAACCTTGATATTCCATATGGCTT
Source organism: Pedobacter suwonensis (assembly GCF_007833675.1). Classification (NCBI taxonomy): domain Bacteria; kingdom Pseudomonadati; phylum Bacteroidota; class Sphingobacteriia; order Sphingobacteriales; family Sphingobacteriaceae; genus Pedobacter; species Pedobacter suwonensis. The sequence continues at coordinate 1,945,554 of NZ_CP031708.1, forward strand.
TATTCAATCCCGGATATTCTGTGTGTAAAACCATTGTACGGAGGTATCGTGCCTTAACATCGGCAAAATCAATCATCGGGCTTCCATGCCGGGTATTTTTGCTGCGATCAGCATAAACTTTCCACTTTTTTCCATCAGCCGAATACATGATTTTATACTGATAATACCAGGTCGCATATTCAAACTGTGTATGAATGCTTTTAACAGGATATACTTTTCCCAGATCTACCTGCACCCAGGCAGGCCCTACATTGCTTTTACCTTTCCATAAGGTTCCGTTATTATCATCAAAGGCAAATTCCGCTTTAAAATTCTCATCATAGCTGGAAGATGCAGAGACCTTTTTACCTAGAGCTAAATTTGGATGTGGATTGACATCTTTGGCGAGGTAGCCGATTCCGGTATGGGTAGGCACAATCTTAAGTATATTTCTTTCCTCATCAAACTGTATTTGATCTGCAGCTACCTGCCTGTGGTAACCGCCGTCATTATGCGGGTTATTATGCCGGTGGTACACCAGGTAAAAATCATCACCCTGCTGCAATACAGATTGGTGGCCCGGCCCATGCACCGTTCCATCTTGATTTGTAGCTAAAATAGGATTGTTTTTACCATATTTAAACGGGCCCATCGGATTAGTTGCTGTGGCATACTGAACCCGGTACGTACCATCTTCACAATATCCTGATGAATAAGTCAGATAATAAATCCCTTTTCTTTTAAACACAAACGGAGCTTCAAAAAATTCTTTTGCATCAGTATTGGGAATCTGGCCCAGCTTGGCAAATGACTTCATGTCTGCGTTCAAAAGGCCGACACCACAGCCGTGGTTAGGATAAATCCCCCAGGTACCCCAGTACATATAATATTGGCCATCGTCATCTTTGAAAGTCTGGCCATCAAGTGTAATCACATTTGGCACCATGTAATTAGACACAATCGGTTTGCCTTTAGGCAACAGCGAGGTCCACGGGCCAACGGGGCTCAGAGATGAGGCACCGAAAATCTCTACGGGTTGACAGTAATACAGGTAAAATTTGCCATCGGCGCCCTGTGTTACATCCGGCGCCCAATAGTGGTGTGTGGTTGGCCAGTTCATATCCTGCATGGTCCAGTTTACAAAGTCTTTGGATGTCCATACCTGAGAGGGACCGAAACCACCGCCATTCCCATCGGTTGTGGCATATATATAATAAGTATCTCCGAATTTTTTGACAGTTGGGTCTGCAAAATACCCTGGTATAATCGGATTTCCATGCACCATAGCCTCGCTCGCATATTGAGCCATTGCAGCCTGAACAGTAAAACATAAGTGCAATAAAATGAATAACTTTATGTATTTTTTCTTCATTGATTAAAGATTATACCGGGGCCGTATAAACCAGCCATTATAAAAATATGCCTGTAAATATAACTGATGTACAAACTAAATTTCCGTTGCATATTAATACATTGTATCAATATTTTAACCGTTCATTCTCCGAATGCAGATTTTAAACATCATCTTAAACGATAGCTTACCATCGATAAGCCTACTAAGTGCGGTTCAGGTTGACGACGGCTTTAAATCAAAAGCAGATAATAGTTATTTCACCTATTCATCCTCTAATAAGGTTAAAATATGCACAATACCTGCAACTTATAAGGCTTTACCACTCATACTTTTTGTCTAATTTTACCTGTTATGAAGAGTCCGCTAAATATTAAAATTCATAAATTAAGCCGTTACACTATTCCATGTCTTGCTATTTTTATATTTGCAAGCAACATCGCGCTGGCCCAAAACGGCGATCAGATCCTGGATGGTATTGGAGAAACGGCCATGAGTGCCAGGTATGAACTTAAAGGCGATTTAAAAGATTGGTCAAGAAATCGCTTTAATGCAAACCTCATTGGAGGTGAACCCGAATTTGTACAAGACAGTCGCTTCGGAAAAGTGCTTTCTCTGCCGGGAACTAACGGAACTTATGTAAGTATACCTGACGGAGCATTAACCGATGTTGAATCCATCAGCGTAACCGCTTGGGTTTTGCTTAAAAGTGAGCGTGCGGAACAGTGCTTTTTCGACTTCGGTCAAAATTCGGAAAGGCATTTTGCCTCACAATTTAATCTTAAACAGAATGACCAGGGTTTTCTTGCTGTTATCCAAAATGGAAAACAATCGAATATCACAAAGGCGGCTGCTCCTGCTCTTAACCAATGGGCACATCTGGCCATTGTTGTCGATATTGCTTCAAAATCGATGACTAGTTACCTTAACGGTAAAAAAGTTGCTGAAGAAAAAGATATCAATTTTGACCTGACATCAATTTTGGGTGAGCACAAACCAGATAAGAAATCACTGGTCCTTGGCAATGCCTTGTCAGCCAAAAATAAAGCGCTGAATGCTTTAATCCATGATTTCAGGATTTATAGGGTCGCCTTAAATGCAAAACAAATTGTTTCGGTTTATCAGCACGGACAAAACCAAACTAATGAAACGGCAGTTAACACATCGGCAAAAACGGATGATGACCTGCAACATTTCCCTGCAGATGCCGCTCAGTTATACACCAAATACCTCACTGGGGTAGATCATATTGAAGTGACAACAAGTGTTGGTGATCTTCCCCGGTTACCCGGGGCCATTGCCGGAACTTATCAAACCGGTAAAACCGGCCCAATAGTAAAAGTAATCTGGCCCAATCCAACAGATAATTCAGCTGTTAGCCAACCGGGAAATTATACCATTACCGGTTATGTACCAGGAACAAACTTTAAGCCAAAAGCACTGGTAACCGTAACTGGCAGCGACAAAAGTGCAACACCAGATATTAAGCTACTACCTTTTGCCTTGAACCAGGTAACCCTGAAAGCTGACCACGAAGGCCATGACACAAAATTTATTGAAAACAGGAATAAGTTTATCCGTACATTGGCTAAAACAGACCCTAATTCATTCCTGTATATGTTTCGCCATGCCTTTGGTCAGAAACAGCCTGCTGGTGCGAAACCGCTTGGCGTTTGGGACAGCGAAGATACTAAGTTGCGGGGCCATGCCACGGGACATTATTTGAGCGCTATTGCACAGGCTTATGCCGGCTCAGGTGGTGATCAAACATTGCAGAAAATTTTCGCCGATAAAATGGCGTATATGGTAAATACACTTTATGCCTTATCTCAACTATCCGGAAAACCTCAAAAAGCGGGAGGTGCATTTATTGCCGATCCTTTGGCTATTCCTTACGGTCCGGGAAAAACTGCTTATGATTCTGATATCAGCGAAAAGGGAATCAGAAGGGATTACTGGAATTGGGGAAAAGGTTTTATAAGTGCTTATCCGCCAGATCAGTTTATCATGCTTGAAAATGGTGCTAAATATGGTGGTCAAAATAATCAGATTTGGGCTCCCTATTATACTTTACATAAAATATTAGCCGGACTAATTGATATTTACGAGGTTAGCGGGAATAAAAAAGCACTTGAAATTGCCACCAATATGGCTGATTGGGTACAAATCCGACTAAGTGCCTTACCACAACAAACCTTAACCAGAATGTGGAATACCTACATTGCCGGTGAGTTTGGCGGCATGAATGAATCAATGGCACATCTTTACCGAATCACCGGAAAGGAAAAATACCTAAAAACGGCACAGCTTTTCGATAATATCCGCTTATTTTATGGCGATGATGCGCACAGCAGTGGCTTAGCTAAAAATGTAGATCTTTTTCGTGGCCTTCACGCCAATCAGCATATTCCACAGATTGTTGGCAGTATGGAACTTTATCGGGTATCCCAACAGTCAGATTACTTTAAAATTGCAGATAACTTCTGGCATAAAGTTGTAAACAATTACATGTATAGCATAGGTGGTGTTGCTGGAGCAAGAAATCCGGCCAATGCAGAATGTTTTATTGCACAGCCAGGAAGTTTATATGAAAACGGCTTTTCTGAAGGTGGGCAAAATGAAACCTGCGCCACTTACAACATGCTTAAACTTACAGGCGATTTGTTTCTTTTTGAACAAAAAGCGGAATTAATGGACTACTACGAACGCGCTTTATATAATGATATTTTAGCTTCCGTAGCAAAAGACAATCCCGGAAATACTTATCATATCTCACTTAGACCAGGTTCTGCAAAACAGTTCAGCAATGGAGACATGAGCGGCTTTACCTGCTGCAATGGTACCGCATTAGAAAGCAGTACCAAGCTACAGAATTCGATTTATTTTAAAAGCAAAGATGATGATGCACTTTATGTAAACCTTTATATCCCCTCTACATTAGATTGGAAAGCGCGAAAGATAAGAATAGAACAGACAACAGATTTCCCGAAAGAAGACCATACCAAACTAACGGTTCATGGAAATGGAAAATTCGACATCAATGTGCGTGTGCCAGGATGGGCAAACAAAGGTTTTTTTGTTAAAATCAATGGCATTATACAAAAGCTTGTGGCCAGCCCGGGCAGTTATCTTAAAATAAGCCGCGATTGGAAAGATGGAGATGTTGTGGAATTGAAAATGCCTTTCACATTCCACCTCGATCCGGTAATGGACCAGCAGAATATTGCCAGCTTATTTTACGGCCCCATATTGCTTGCTGCCCAGGAACCTGAAGCGCGAAAAGACTGGCGTAAAATTACCTTAGATGCACAAGACATCAGCAAGAGCATTAAAGGTGATCCGAAGCAGCTACAGTTCACCATCGATAATGTGGCTTTCAAACCATTTTACGAAACATACGGCCGCCATTCGGTTTACCTGGATGTAACCTTAAAATAACTCTTTCGGATTGGGGCAAAACGCCCCAATCCGAAAGAGAAATCAGATGCCTCACAGCATTACCTGTCTGTCCGGAGGACTCTACCGGCTAATAATTGAAAAGAGTCTGTGACTCGTTTTGCTCCGACACAGATATAAATCAACAATACCTTAAGATAACTTTCCCTCTACCTTTTATTTAGCTATTGTTAGCTTGCCAACCGAAAGCGCGTCAGATATTTGGTCTATCTGATCGCTGACAGTACCATTACTCAACCAATGCAAGTACTAAGCAATGCGCCAGCAGTGTGCTAGCAGGTACGAAGCAAACCTGGCCGGAAGGTGGCATAAATGTGGGGTAAACGTGGCGTAAAGGTGGACATGGAATATTTTTTGGGAGATTTTTAATCAGACAGATTAATTTGGGTGATCATCCCTTGTGATTTTCTAATATACCAAAATATGGTGAAGTGGACAAAAAAAGAGCTTCGTATTTTTGTCACGGGTAGCAGAAATGCGATTTATCCGTGTCTTTCTTTAGTATTCTGAAGGGCCCGACGCTTCAATAACTGGAAAGGTTTGCGACTAAGTTTATCAATTCAATTTTATCGTTATAAACCAAAGAGACACTCTGCTTAACGCTACGGACAGAGCTAGCTATCTTCGTGTATTAAGAACCAACATCTAGCTTAATAACACCAATCAATCTACAATATTCCTTCCGGCTGGAAAAAGGCCTTAATAACCGTTTTGGAAGCCTGTTTTTTAGGCACCAGAAAAACTCAAAAAAATAAGCGTTATAAATACGTTAAAAATAACATCACTTTATTTTTTTATTTAATAAGTGTTGTTACATTCGTGCGGACGTTAGATGAAATTAGCTGCTGGTAAATTAACCGAACCGGATTAACAGCTAAACTTCTTTGAACGCAAATGCCCTTAATTCCACAACTGAGGGGTTTTTATGCTAACCAAATTCATAAAGCAGATGAAAGATGTTTCAGAGGAACTAGAACTTTTGTTGCGCGTAGCTGATGGTGATCGCCCCGCGTTTAACTTGTTGTATAGGAAATATCTTCAAAATTTGCGAAAATTCGTCGCTTCAATTTCCGGTAATACCGATCTGGCGGATGAACTTGTGCAGGACATCTTTGTTAAAATATGGCTTAACAGAAAAAACCTTCCACTTATCGGGTCTTTCAAACCTTACCTCTACCGCTGCGCACGCAACCTTTTAATCGATCATATCAGAAAATCAAAAACACAGATCAGGATAAAGGAAGTTTCAAAAAACCTGGAAGAAGATTATGCCATTGGCACAGATGATCATTTAATTTATACACAAACGCTGAGCCACCTGCATAGTGGCATTAACCTGCTTCCAGAAAAACGAAAAAAAATTGTGGAACTCAAAATCCATGAAGACCTTTCTCTTGATGAAATTGCTCTGCAGCTAAAAATATCAAAATCGGTAGTTAAAAAACAGCTCTATACCGGCATGGCTTTTCTCAGAAATTACCTGAAACATTTTTACAGGATTGCACCCTTTATTTCATTTCTATATTTTTTTCTTTAAGGAGGGGTTCTTTTTCTTTTCGCACACGTCTTAGCAGATATGGAACGAAAGGATGCTGAGCAACTCCAGCAAAAATTAATTCAAGGTGAATTGACAGAGACTGAACAGCAGGACTTTTTTAATTGGTTAAAACAATTAGATGAGCCTGAGTTAAGTGCATTCCTGAAAGAATATAGCGCATCATTCGAACAAAAACCCGATAGTTTAACAGGAGAACAGCATGAAGATTTGACAAACAAAATCGAAATGCGGTTAGATGCATTAGGCGTTCCCAAAACACAGTACCGGAGACATATGCCATTTAAAATCATGGCCGCAGCGGCCGTATTGGTTTTGGTATGTTCCACTATATTTTGGTACTATGCGAACTTAAACGCGAACAAACAAGCCACAATTTCCAAAAACACGACCATCCCGCGCGCAACACCAATTTATGGTGGAAATGATAAAGTCGTGCTTATTCTTTCCAACGGCAAGCGTGTTGAAGTAAATAATTTCACCAAAGGGCAACTGGCTGTAGAAAACGGCTATTCGATTGAAAAAGAGAGTAATAGCCTGTTAAAATACAGGAAAATCAATACCGCTACCGCTCCGGCATCTGGCAATACCAACACGATTGTAACACCCCGGGGCGGACAATACTGCGTTAATCTTCCTGATGGAAGTAAAGTTTGGCTGAATGCAGAGAGTAAACTCACCTATCCGGTAGTTTTTTCGGGCAATACCAGAAAAATTGCCTTAAAAGGCGAAGCGTATTTTGAGGTCACCCATAATCCGGATAAACCCTTTATCGTTGATTTTGAGGGTTCGAATGTTAAAGTATTGGGTACCCATTTTAATATCTGCGCATATGGCGATGGCGAAACGCCCAAAACCACCCTGCTTCAGGGTTCTGTACAGGTAAGTACCGGCGATAGCAAAAAAATAATCTTACCAGGTCAGCAGGCCATTTCCAGCAAAAAAATCTGCATTGTAAATGTTGATACCAACCATGTTTTGGGCTGGAAGAATGGCAATTTCTCATTTGAGCACGAACGCATCGGCACGGTGATGGGAAAAATATCACGATGGTATGATGTTGATATAAAATACCAGGGTAAAGTAACACAAGAGGAATTTGTCGGTTCGATTCCAAAATCAAAAAATTTGGAAGAAGTACTCCACAGGCTGGAGTTGACCGGATTGTTACACTTTAAAATTAAAGGAAGGAGCGTTACCATTATGCCATAACCTTACCGAACAGGCTGGCCCATCCATGGAACAAAAGCCAGAGTGCTAGGAACACTCTGACCTGATGTTTGGATCGCCACCAAGTAATCTACACAATAGTATAAGCCAAGTATAAACCCAAACATTCAAATATATGAATTATTATGCACGCGTAAGTAGGCTTTTGGCCTATCTGCGTAAACCGCTAATGGTTATGAAATTAACATGCCTACTTTTAGTTTCCTTAATGCTACAGCTCTCTTTGGCCTCCAGCGGTCAAACGGTAACGCTTTCGAAAAAGAACGCGGCTGTTGAAAAAATTTTCAAGGAAATTGAGCGCCAAACCGGATATCAGTTTTTGTATACCAGACAAATGCTTAACGGAACTCATCCGGTAAGTATAGAAGTAAATAAAATCAGCTTAGCAGAGGCATTGGACCTCTCGCTGAAATCACAACCCATCAGCTACAAGCTCGAAGACAACATTATCATTATTCAGCGTAGGGCAATTATTGAACCCGCCATAAATAAAGCAGCCGAAATTGTTGTTACCGGAAAAGTTACTGATGAGGCCGGCCTTCCCATCCCTTCTGTGAGCATTAAAATCAAAGGCACCAGTACGGGCGTGCAAACAGCACCAAACGGAACCTATAGCCTTAAAGTTCCAACCGGTAATGAAACTTTGGTTTTTACTTCAATAGGTTTTGCTTCGCAGGAAATAGCAGTTAACAACCGAACTGAAATTAATGTTAAGTTGAAGGCAGAAGCCAATAATTTAACAGATGTAGTGGTAATCGGATATGGATTGCAACGTAAAGGCGATGTAACCAGTTCGGTAGCGAGTGTTAAAGCCGAAAATTTTGTAAAATCGCCTGTATTAGATGCAGGACAATTAATCCAGGGTAAAGTAGCTGGACTTACAATTAATACACCAAGCGGCGACCCTACAGCGGGAAGCAAAATCAGGCTTCGTGGCAATAATACACTTTTTGGTGCCAATGCCGATCCACTTGTGATTGTAGATGGTGTACCAAGCAGTCTTAAACTGGTAGCACCAGAAGATATTGAATCGATAGATGTGTTAAAAGATGGTTCTGCTGCAGCTATTTATGGTGTGCGCGGTACCAACGGCGTAATTATTATTACCACTAAACGATCTTCAGGTAAGAACAGCAACGTAGTAGAATATAGTGGTTCCGTAAGTACACAAACTATTGCCCGAAAACTCAATATGCTTACTGCTGATGACTATCGCAGGCAGATTGCAGAAGGAACACGCCTTCCATCATACGATCTTGGTGCAACTACGGATTGGTTAAAAGAGATTTCGAATAAAACACCGATTACCAATATACATAACATTACTTTTCGCGGGGGCAACAGCCAAACCAATTACCTGGCTACTTTAAACTACCGTTATTTTAACGGGCTATTTAAAAAGTCTGATAATTCTACACTTACGGCAAGGGCAGATATTAACCATTCCATGTTTGATAATAAGGTAAAAATTAACATGGGTGTTTTGGTACAGAACAATAAATATACCCAAACCCAGGATGGTAACAGTTTCAATGGCGCTGTTTACCGACAGGCCCTGATCCGCAACCCAACATCTCCCCTTTTTGGCAGTGACGGACATTATTTTGAAGAACCGAACAACTTTGAATACGATAACCCTGTTGCACGCCTTTTTGAAAGTACAGGTCTGAACCAAAACACTACCCAACGCTTAAATTCTCAGATTACTTATAACCCCATAGCAGATCTTAAGTTGAGTGCTTTGGGTTCATATACCAAATATGTTTCAAATGGCGGTTATTCAGAATCTAAATTCCACATTTCCAACATCAGAGATAAACTGAACGGCTATGCTTCACTGGGTTCTACTCAAAGTATAGACAGGTTGCTGGAGCTTACGGCTCAATATTCCAAAAAATTGGGCGATCACAGTTTCACTTTATTGGGTGGATACAGTTATCAGGATAATTCTTACCTGAATTTCTATGAACGCAATTATGATTTCCCTACAGATGCTTTTGGGTATTACAATATCCAGCAAGGCCGTGGTGCAAACCGCGCTTTAGATGCGCTGTTGGGAAGTGGCTATTCGGAAACGAACCTGATTGGATTTTTTAGCAGGCTAACCTATAGCTATAAAGAACGCTACCTGTTAATGGCTTCTTTAAGGAGAGAGGGTGCCAGCCAGCTTTATGGTGCTGAAAAACCCTATGGTAATTTCCCTTCCGTATCTGTTGGATGGAAAATCACCAACGAAGCATTTATGAAAGATCAAACCATTTTTGATGACTTAAAGCTTCGTGCAGGATATGGTGTAACCGGAAACCAGCCGAGCGATGGATTCCGGGCCGTTGCCTTATTGGGTTATGGCGACAATGTGTATTCTAACGGCAACTGGATCCAGACACTTGTTCCTACGCAAAACCCGAATCCTGCTTTACGCTGGGAAGAAAAAAGAGAAACAAATATTGGTCTTGATTTTAGCCTGTATAAAGGAAGAGTTACCGGTACATTTGATGTTTACAATAGAAATTATAATGGCTTACTATTTGATTACCAGGTACCCAGTCCACCAAACCTCTTCCCAAGCACAAGGGCAAATGTGGGCACCATGCAAAACAGAGGTCTTGAGGCTTTATTGAATATTGTGGCCATACAACATCAGGATTTTGAATGGACAACCAGCTTCAACTTTTCGACCAACCGAAATAAACTCGTTAGCTTATCTAACGATTTATATCAGGCCACAAACGATTTTTTCACTACCGGAGGAACAGGTCCGCCAGCAACCACTTTTACCAATATCGTTCGCGTTGGCGATAACATCGGAGATTTTTACGGCTTTAAAGTTAAAGGTGTAACGGCCGACGGTCAATGGATTTATGAAGGTAAAAACGGGGAAGATGTTTCCTATAGCCAGTTTAATCATGCCTTTGAAGATAAAAAAGTACTCGGAAACGGGATTCCTAAATTTACCGGCGGATGGAACAATAACTTCAGGTATAAAGACTTGGATTTAAGCATTACCATGCGGGGTGCATTTGGTTTCCAGATTCTGAACTTCCAGAGAATGTATTATGAAAACACAGGTATTCAAAACTATAACCGACTGGTATCAGCTTACGATCCTGTTTTTGGTACAGCTGTGCTTAATAAAAATATGCCAGTAGAATTTAACAGTTATTATGTAGAGAACGGCGATTTCTGGAAAATTGACAATATTGTATTGGGTTACACTTTTAACAAGCTAAAAACCAAATATCTTAAAGGTGCAAGAGTGTATGTTTCTTCATTAAACACTTTTACCATTACCGGCTATAAGGGCTTAGACCCTGAAGTAGACTGGAGTGGTTTGGCACCTGGTAATGATAACCGGGACAAGTATCCTACCGCCCGTACATTTACATTAGGTTTTTCTCTTAATCTTTAATCCAACATCATGAAAACAAGATATATATTGGGTACTTGTACCGTGGCATTTATGGTACTGATTATAAGTTTAACATCCTGCACGAAATTAAAGGACGAAAACTACTCCAGATTTATTCAAAATAATTTTATCCCGAATACCTCTGATGTAGCGGCGCTGGTTGGCGCCGGTTATACCTATTGGAGGCCTTTAATGCTCGGAAGAAGCAACAACTCTATTTTTCGTACCAATGAGATTTCCAGTGATGAAGCCGTAATACCCGCACGTCCTAACGGCTGGGTTGATAATGGGATCTATCGACGCATGCACGAACATAGATGGACATCTGACGAAGACAACAGCTACCAGATCTGGAACAATGCCTATGGAGGTATCACTTCATGTAACCGTGTACTTTATCAGATTCAGTCCAATCTGATCCCCATTACCACTGGAAAAGACGCTACCATAGCCGAATTACGTGCCTTAAGGGCATCATATTATTATGCCCTATGCGATTTCTTTGGTGGTGTGCCTATTGTAGATAAATTTGATGTACCATCCGGATTTCTTCCACAACAGAATACGCGTGCGCAGGTATATGCTTTTATTGTGAAAGAGCTTACAGAAAGTCTTCCGAACCTGAGCAAAGCCAATAACCAGGCCACCTATGGCAAGTTCAATTACTGGGCCGCCACTGCCCTGCTGGCTAAAGTTTACCTGAATGCCAACGTATATATTGGTACCCCAGCCTATACGCAATGTATTGCCGCTTGTAATGAAATCATTGCATCAAACGTATATACACTGGAAGCCAATCAGAAATCTATTTTTCTTGATGCAAATGAAGGCAGCAGAGAAACCATTTTTGCGATACCTTTTGATGAAAAGTTTACTGCAGATGGTGCTAACGCCTTTACCCTGCACATGGAAACACTTCAGCCAGAAAACCAGGCAACTTACAACTTCAAAAACTCGCCATGGGGCGGTATCTGTGCCACACCACAGTTTGTAAGCACGTTTGACCCGGAAGACAACAGGTTAAAAGACAATTATGTACAAGGACAGCAATATACTGCTTCAGGTGCTGTTTTATTGGGAACCATTGGTGCCAGTAATGGTAAACCACTAATCTACATTAATGAGCTTCCGGGAGTTGATCAATCGGATGAAGTACATGGTTTCAGGTTAGGAAAATTTGAATTTAAGCCAGGTGCCCTGGTGGGGATGAACAACGATTTCCCTTTGCTCAGGTATGCAGATGTTCTGATGATGAAGGCCGAATGCCTGTTAAGAACAGGAGATGCTGCGGGTGCTGCTGCGCTGGTCACACAGGTTCGACAGCGATCTTTCTCAAGCAATCCTTCAAAAGCAACCGTAACCGGTAGCCAGCTGTTGCAGGGTAGTGTGTATAACTATGGCCTTCGCAACCACTTAACTTCTACGGTAGAAGGTGGTGCCGATATCCAATACGGAAGGTTCCTGGATGAACTGGGCTGGGAATTTAATACCGAGGGACGACGCAGGCAGGACATGATCAGGTTTGGCGTATTTACCAAAAAATCATGGTTGTCACATTCGCCAAATGGAGATTACCGTACACTGTTACCTATTCCGCGTGCGGAGTTAGCTAAAAACCCGAATATAAAACAAAACCCGGGATACTAATTTAAGGAGGTTGTATTGTAAAACAGATTTCTTATCTGGAAATCGTCATTGCGAGAAGGCTTTTTCAGCCGACAAAGCAATCTTTATAGCAAGGATCACTAGCATGAGAGATTGCTTCGTCGTACCTCCTCGCAATGACGATATTTCTGAGATCTTGGGAATTGATGATATTCAATAACAAAATCAGGATAAAAAATATCTTATAAAACAACCTCAAATGATATAAATGATGAAAAGAAAATTTATTGCCGTAATTACATTATTGCTTGGCTACCAGATTTCCGTACAAGCTCAATCTTTTCAAAAAACGCCACAGGGCATCCACACCGTTATCCAATCGATGGATGTAGAGATTAGTTTTTACTCACCCAATATTGTTCGTGTTTTTAAAAAGCCAGAAGGGAGCCAGCAGAAAAAAGAAAGCCTCGCTGTTATAAAACGTCCTGAGAAGTTAAAGCTCGATATTAAAAACAACGGGCAAACGGTAACCATCAGCAGTAGCGTAATAGCTGCAACGGTTAACTTGAAAACGGGAAAAGTTTCATTCGATGCTCAAAATGGAACGAAGTTATTTACAGAAAAAGACAATAGCACCAGATTTACCGCAATAAATGATGCCGGGAACCCAACTTATGCGGTTAAACAGGCCTATTTATTAGACAAGGAAGAAATTATCTATGGCCTTGGCCAGCAACAGAATGGAAAGTTAAACCAAAGGGGACAAAAATTACTCCTTAAACAGGAAAACACAAAAGTTGCCATCCCTTTCTTCCAGTCGGTAAAAGGTTATGGTGTTTTTTGGGACAACTATTCACCAACCACCTTTACTGATAATGCTCAGGAAACTTCATTTGATTCGCAGGTGGGCAACTTTGCCGATTATTATTTTATGTTTGGCGGAGGTGCTGACGGTGTGGTTGCTCAAATGCGTGCACTTACAGGGCAATCTCCTATGATGCCTTTATGGTCATTTGGTTTCAGCCAATCGCGCGAACGCTACAAAACGCAGTTTGAGCTTGTTGATGTAGTTAAAAAGTACAGAGCGTTAAATATCCCACTTGATGGTATTGTACAAGACTGGCAATATTGGGGAAAAGACGACAACTGGAATGCCATGAGTTTCGATCCCACTATTTTCCCAAAACCACAAGCCATGGTAGATAGTGTACATCAACTCAATGCCCATCTTTTTATCGTTTCATGGCCTGGTTTTGCACCAAAAACCCCACAATATCAAGAATTTAAATCAAAGAATATGCTCCTGAACTTTGATACATGGCCGCCGGGCGCAAATACAAAACCTTATGATGTTTATAATCCTGCTGCGCGCAATATTTACTGGAATTACCTCAGCAAAGGCATATTCTCTTTAGGTATTGATGCCTGGTGGCTCGATTCTACAGAGCCAGACCATATTAATGTGAAGGAACAGGATTTCGATCAGCCTACCTATTTGGGAAGTTACCGGAGCGTAGAGAACGCTTTCCCGCTTCAACACACCGGAGGAGTTTATGACCACCAAAGAGCAGCAAGCAGTAAGAAACGCGTACTGCTGTTAACCCGTTCAGCATTTGCAGGCCAGCAACGATACGCAACCAATACCTGGAGTGGCGATGTTGGTTCTAACTGGCCTACCCTACAAAAACAGATACCCGCAGCATTGAACTTTTCATTAAGTGGCCTGCCTTATTGGAATGGCGATATTGGTGGCTTTTTCGCCGGTGATTTTGTGAAAGGCGGCGGTGCAAAAAATCCCGATTTCCAGGAGTTATATAACCGTTGGATGCAGTTTGCAACCTTTACTCCTTTGATGCGTTCGCATGGTACCGATATACCGAGAGAAATATATCAGTTTGGCAAAAAAGGAGAGCAGGCATTTGATATCCAGGAGAAGTTTATCAACCTCCGCTACCGCTTACTTCCGTATAATTATGCAACGGCCTGGTCGGTAACTCATCATGCCGGATCATTTATGCGTCCATTGTACTCACAGTTTCCCAATGATCCTGCAGGCTTCGAAAATAGCTCCGAATACATGTTCGGAAGGGCTTTTCTCGTAGCGCCGGTTACCGATAAGGGGATGACAAGTAAAGAAATATATCTTCCATCCGGCAGTAAATGGTTCGATTTCTGGACAGGCGAAGTCGTTAAAGGCGGACAAACGATAAAACGTGAGACGCCTATGGAAATTGTACCGCTTTATGTAAAGGCAGGCTCAATTGTTCCCTGGGGGCCAAAAGTGCAATATTCAACAGAAAAAAAATGGGATGATCTGGAGATCCGCATCTATCCTGGGGATAATGGCGATTTTGTTTTATATGAAGATGAAAACGACAGTTATAACTATGAGAAGGGCGCATTTTCAGAAATCCACTTCAAATGGAACGACGCTACAAAAACACTTACTGTTGAGGATAGAAAAGGAGAGTTTAAAGGCATGCTGGGCCAACGCAAATTCAACATCGTGATGGTAAGCAGGCAAAACGGAACAGGCATTGATAATCAAAAGATTAACAAATCATTTATGTATAGCGGTCGTAAACTTTCCGTTAAACTTTAGCAAAAAGCTCAGCAGGTAAATAAAATAATATCAACTACATCACAAATGGGCAAGGGAAAAGAAATATACTTTAAGGCAGCGGCATTGTCGCTGCCATTGGTATTTTTATGCATCATTGAAATCCTGTTACGCTTATTCAATTATGGCTTCGATCCATCTTTGTTTATCAAAGATCCCGACCAGCAGGGCTACATGATGATGAACCCTACCGCCTCTTATAAGTTTTTTTCTACCAGTGCCAATGCAACACTGGGCAACCGCGAACGATTCAGCATCATAAAATCCAAAAATACCTTTAGGATATTTGTGATAGGCGAATCAACCACTGCCGGCTACCCATACATGCACAATGGATCTTTCCACAGGTGGCTACAATACCGGCTGATGCATGAATATCCCAGCCTGAATTTTGAGGTGATTAATGTTTCGCTTACCGCTGTAAATTCCTATACCGTATTAGATTTTGCCAAACAAATTGTTAACCATGAGCCAGATCTGGTATTGGTATACACCGGGCATAACGAATATTACGGTGCTTTAGGTATTGGCTCTACCAGCCAGATTAAAGGTAACAGGACCTGGATAAAACTGGTCATTAAACTGCGCGAACTTAAGTTGGTGCAGTTGTTAGACCGCACCATTGAAGGCGTATCAAAGCTTTTTGGAAAAGAAATTGATAAACGGGAAAACCTGATGAAACGCATGGTAACCAAGCAGCAAATTGCTTATCAATCGGCCGATTTTAATCGAGGAATAATGCAGTTTAGCAACAATATGGGTGAATTGTGCCAACTGCTATCAGCAAAACACATCCCAACCGTAATCAGTACACTGGTCAGTAATGAAAAAGACCTTAAACCATTTATCAGTGCCGGTAAGTTTTCAGCTCAAAACCATTATACAATAGGCGAAAAACTGTATGCAAACGGCGATTTTAAAGCGGCAAAAACAAATTTTGTTTTGGCGAAGGAATACGATCAGCTCCGTTTCAGGGCACCTGAAGCTTTCAACCAAATCATTAGAAAATTGTGCAAGCAATATCCTGGCATTTACCTGGCTGATACCCGTGCCTTATTTGAAAAAAATGAAACAGGCGGAATAATCGGTAAAAAAACCATTTTAGAGCATGTTCACCCAAATTTATCGGGTTACGCCATCATGAGCGAATCCTTTTATCAGCAGATTAACAAAAGGAAGTTAATACCGGCAAAAAAACAAGATGAAATGTCTTTTGCACAATTGCTGAAGAACATGCCTGTTACCAGGGTAGATTCGCTATATGGCGTATATCAGATCATGATGCTCCGCTCGGGCTGGCCTTTTAATGAACCCATCAATTCTACCTATAACCGTGGAAATTCGATTGATGAACAACTTGCAGGTGCATTAGCCGTAGATAGAATTACCTGGAGAACAGCCATGGACGAATTGTATAAAACCGCTATGGCTAGTGGCGACAAACAAAAAGCCCTAAAGGTTACCGAAGCGGTACTGCTTGAAAACCCTTACCAAACCATTTACTATACCTACACAGGCCGCCTGTGTTTTGAATTGGCAGATCCTCAAACCGCTGAGTTTTACTTTAAAAAGGCTTATGAGCTTATGCCCACCCCTGAGAATGCCAATAATCTTTTCCTCTTTTATTTTAAATCAGATCTTCCGGAGAAAGCACTTCGATATAGTGATGAACTAAAACATTCCGGTCAGCAAACCTATTTGGATACGCAAACTGAAGAAATATTAAAAAACATCATCAAACTTAAAAAAGAAGCACCATCTGACAACATCAACGAATTGATTGCCAACTACTATCATCAACTCAGGGCCGATGAGGCAGCAACAAAATACAGAAAGAAAAATAGCCGGTAACATGAGCAGCAAAAAATTAGAAAACAGAAAGTTTGGTCTTGTTTTAGGCACTACAGTAATTTCACTTTCCATTATTTTTTGGAAAGGAACCTACTTACAGTACCTGTTATTGTTGCTATCAGTTGGGTTAATCATAACCGCAATCTTCGCTCCCTTATACCTTGAATCCATAAGAAAAATATGGTTCAAAACTGGTCATTTTCTGGGAATGGTTAATGGTACAATTTTGTTGACCTTCGTGTTTATTTTCATCCTAAGCCCTATCGCCTTTTTTCTGCGCCTGTTTAAAAAGCAGGGTTTAAAAACAAAAAAGAATAATCAGTCGGCTTCTTATTGGGAAGAGGTATCTGGCCGGTCAACGGGTTCATTTAATCAACAGTTCTAAATTTATACTTACAATGTATACACTGATCGAATTTTTCCATTTCCTAACCCAGCGCAAAAAGTATTGGTTATGGCCCTTATTTATTATCCTGCTTATGCTAGGTTTGGTATTGGTGGCCGCGCATGGTTCTGTCCTCGCCCCATTCATTTATAGTTTATTCTAATCAGTAGTACAGGATGAGCTATATTTTGGGGATTTCTGCTTACTATCATGACAGCGCAGCATGTTTGCTGAAAGATGCCGAAATTATTGCAGCGGCGCAGGAGGAACGTTTCTCCAGGATTAAAAATGATGAGTCGTTCCCGACAGAGGCGATAAAATTCTGCCTTAAATTTGCCAACATTTCCCTGGCAGAGGTAGATCATGTTGTATTTTATGAAAAGCCTTTTCTAAAATTTGAACGTTTGCTCGAAACTTATGTCCATTTTGCGCCAAGGGGATTAAAATCTTTCCTAAAAGCGATGCCTATATGGTTAACAGATAAATTATTCATTAAAAAAAACATTGCCAAAGCGCTTAATACGATAGATCCCACATGGGAAAAATCGCGGCCCATTCTTTTTACCGATCACCACCATGCCCATGCGGCCTCTGCTTTTTACCCGAGTCCATTTGAAAAAGCCGTGGTACTCACGGTAGATGGCGTGGGCGAATGGGCCACAACAACAGTTTCAATAGGCAATTCGGCCCAATTGACTTTAAAAAAGGAAATTAATTTCCCAAACTCCATCGGTCTTTTATATTCTGCCTTCACTTATTATTTGGGTTTCAAAGTCAATTCTGATGAATATAAAGTAATGGGTTTAGCTTCGTATGGCAAGCCGATATACAAAGCACTCATTTATGATCATTTAATCCATGTTAAAGCAGATGGTTCCTTTCTCCTTAACATGCATTATTTTGATTATTGTACCGGGCTGAGCATGACCAATAAGAAATTCGACAAGCTTTTCAGCCATCCGGTGCGTGCGAAAGACGAAGAACTGTTGGTATTTCATAAAGACCTAGCCAGTTCCATACAAAAAGTAACGGAAGAAATCTTGATTAAGCTAACTCAAAGTCTTTACAAAGAATTTGGTATAGAAAATCTTTGCCTGGCAGGGGGAGTTGCGTTAAACTGTATCATTAACTCATCCATCAGGCAGCATTCTGGGTTTAAACGTATTTGGGTGCAACCCGCAGCAGGCGACGCCGGTGGCGCATTGGGTGCCGCTTTCAGTATATATTATGCTCATTTATCGGGTGTTAGAAATATCAATTTACAGGCAGACGGCATGAAACAATCGCTGCTTGGCCCATGCTATAGCCAACACGAGGTAATTAAAACACTTCGTGCTTATGGCCTTAATTACGAAAAGGCTGAGGATGACCTTTATCATCGTAAAATAGCAGCATACTTAAATGAAGGTAAGGTAATCGCCTATTTCAAAGGCAGAACAGAGTTTGGACCGAGAGCATTAGGCTGCCGAAGTATTCTTGCAGACCCCAGAAAAAGTGAAATGAAAGCCATACTTAATGCCAAAATTAAATTTAGAGAATCTTTCCGTCCCTTCGCTCCCGCTATTCTGGAAGAGTTTGCGGATTTATATTTTGGCACGGGCGCAAAAAATCGTTACATGCTGTTTACAGAACGTTATTTAGGTGATCATAATAGACATCAGGCAAACCATGCAGTTCTAATTCCGGGAGCGGTACATGTTGATGGAACGGCCCGGGTTCAAATGGTGAACGAAGCATATCATCCTGATTTTCATCAGTTAATTACAGCATTTTACAAGCTTACAGGATGTCCGGCAGTAATTAATACCTCTTTAAATGTAATGAACGAACCCATGGCCTCTAGTCCGGAAGATGCCATATGTTGCTTTCTCAATACAGAAATAGATATTCTGGCCATTGAAGGTTTACTGATTGTTAAAAAAAGGATCGGGCTTTAAGGAGTTGAGCGCACCTGGCTTGATTAAATTTTACGTTAAAAAAGAAAAGGATCTGAAACTCAAATATGAAAAACAGATGCCAACAGATCATATAATGACATCAGGTTAAAAATGAGTTATTTATAGGTAAAAACCTGTAATGATAGTTTTAGGGTTCTGGTTAATTTGCTGACTACATCAATTAACTCCTAAACCCATGAACCACTTATCAAAATTAATGCTGAACCGGCGAATAGGTGCAGTACTTTCCTTAATCTTATTGTTAAACTTTACCTCGTGTAAAAAAACTAAAGTCGCGCCTGATCCTCCGGCAAATGAAACCAGTACGCAGGCCGCTACCGCCCTGCAGATTTACAAACCAACATCCATGCAGAATATGGATTGGAACGCTACCGAAAGCGAATGGTGTTACGCCCGTTCAAAGCAATCCGATCATTTTATATTGTTCTGGGGAAAAGGATATGGTACTAACAATCCTTCCTCCACAAATGTAGATTCAAAATACCGTGTGGATATTGATGATTTACTGGCTAAGGCCGAATCTTTTTACAACCTAAATGTAAATACATTAAAATTTGCTACCGTTGGAAACGGAACTTCAAAACTGGACAAATACAAAATGATGATCTTTTTATATTATGAAGATGGTTGGCGTGCAACTGGTTCAGGATATGACGATACAATCGGCGCATTATGGGTAAGTCCACAAACCTGCAAGCCAGTCGGTTCAACAATCGCGCATGAGATTGGCCATAGTTTCCAATACCAGGTATCCTGTGATTTAGGTACCACTCATGGCTTCAGGTGGGGTTTCGGGGGAAATGGTGCAGGTGGAAATGCCTTTTGGGAACAAACGGCACAATGGCAGGCTTTTGTTTCTTACCCAAATGAACTTTTTAGCAGCTGGTTTGATCCTTACCTGGATAATTACCAGAAACACCTTATCCACGAAGATTACCGTTATGCCAATTATATGATCCACCAGTACTGGACACAAAAAAGAGGCATAGCGGTTATTGGCAAAATATGGCAGGCGTCACAGACTTATGAAGATCCGATTCAGGTTTATCAGCGTTTATACGGACTTTCTGTGAGCCAGCTCAACGATGAATTATATGATGCTGCATCTAAATTTGTAACCTGGGATATTGATAACATCCGTACGCTGGGCGCAAGTAAAATTGGCGCACATCATTATAAAATGAACCTGATGAACGATGGTTCTTTCCAGCCCGACCCAAGCTTTTGCCCGCAAACAACCGGTTATAATGTTATGCCCTTAGAGGTGCCTGCAGCGGGTACAATTGTTACCGCTGCATTTCAAGGATTGCCAAACGCTTCGGGATATAATCAGGTAGATGCCAGTATTGCCGGCTGGAGGTATGGTTTCGTTGCTTTATCAACAAATGGAACCCGAAGCTATAGCCCCATGTTCACAAGTGCCTCCGGAAATGCAACATTTACTATTCCAATAAATTGCAGCCGCCTTTGGTTTGTGGTAACCGGTGCGCCTAGCCAATACCATCCGCATGCCTGGGATGAAAACAATACCAATGACGAACAATGGCCCTATAAGGTAAAGTTCCAGAACACCAGTTTACCTGGCTACAATAATCAGGCACCTAAAGATGTGGCCTTTACTTACGACCTTGAGGTGAACCGAAGTACTACTTCTTACGATTATGCCACAGCTCAAATTGATATTGCGAAACTGGCTACTGCTTTTCAATTACCTAAACAAGATATTACCAATAAAATAGGCACCGACATTAAATTTTATGCACTTGAACCTAATAATAACTTAAACGCTACCCTAACAGCCAATGGTTTCGGGCAGTGGTTCGATGCCAATGGTTATGTGGTTGGCTACAGTTCGGCTAATTCGCGGGTATTTTGCGAGTTTGATGCACAAAATTTTAAACTCAACGCTGGTCAGTATCCTAACCGTGTTAATACAGGCGATAAGTATACCATGAAACAGGCTTTGGTCTATACGTTAGCTTCAGGCAATAAAGTGACTGCTACCTTTACTGTTAACCTGACCATAAAATAGGGGTTCCAACTTAACCTGAGTTCGATTATCCATATTGCTACCAGGTAGAAGCAAGCCCCCAAAAAGTTAAACACTATTTTGGGGGCTTTTTGTATCATGTTTTAACATGCTTTGCTATACAATCAAAAGCATCCGTAACGCACGTTAATTAAGATTGGTGAGTCCTGTTATTTTGGAAAGGTGCTGTAGCTCATCATCGGTTGGGTTCTGCCGGGCTGTCCGCTATATCTTTTGCTGACCTTCTACGCCCCCCTGCCTTTACAGCAAAAGTATGCCGCTCCCATCCCGTTTAAATACGAAGGCCTGTGCAGGAAAACTTCATCTCTCTGCAATTTGCGATAAAACGAAAATAGAATCCACTATCCTGGCCACCTAAACCCGACTGGAGCATAAAACCCGGAGCGAGGCACGAGTGAGGACTTGAAGCGAAGGCGGGACTAAAAAGACCAGATGCTTCTGGAACTGCTTTCCAAAAAAGTAAATACCATTAACGGATCTTCGTTTCGACCAATACGCTTAAATCATTTGAACATCCGTTTGTAGGTGTTACTTAAAGTTATCGTAGCGATTACATTTATTCGAATATAGTTTCAAAAAGATTCTTTACGCCTTCAGGATTTCGCAAAGCCATGTGGGCTCCACTCACCAGCAACACGAAATTGCTATCTCCGTATTTGCTGACTATCTCTTCCCTACACCCTCACTCGTCATGATTACTCTTTTAAGCGTTCCATCTTTGTTGTAAAAAATTTCATCTATACAAACCGATCTGTTATTGCTTCCCCCTCCGGGTTGCATGGCTCCGTTGTGATAAAAGAAATACCATTTGTTTTTAAATTTCACAATAGCCTGGTGGTTGGTATCACTATTTCCAGCTACTTCATTTAAAATACCTTGATATTTCCATGGCCCCTCCAGGGATTTACTCGTTGCATAAGCAATTTTTTCAGGGAAACCGGTAGCATACGAGAGATAATAGATGCCCTTCTCCTCGTGTATCCACGGCGCCTCTGTAAAGTTGAAACCTTCAAAATTGATTCTTTTTACAGCGCCATCAATTTCGATCATATTTTCTTTTAATTTGGCGTAATAACACTCACTGTTTCCCCAGAATATCCACCCCTGCCCTTTTTTATCCACAAAAACAGTTGGATCAATACAGGCCCAATAGTTTTTAGAATCATAACAGTCTTTATTCGTCAGCAGCGGCTTTCCGATTGCATCTTTATACGGTCCTTCAGGTCGATCTGAAACGGCAACACCTATGCCCAACGCATTTGTACTGATATACCAATAGTATTTTCCATTGCGCTTAATCACCTGCCCAGCATAAGCATCGCCACCCTTTGCCCATGAAAAATCAGAAAGCTTAAGCGGAACAGGGTATTGCGTCCAGTTTTTCATATCAGTTGTGGAGAAAACCGACCAATCTTCCATTTTAAAAGTTTTTTGCTTCCCGCCTGCATCATGCCCTGTAAACAACCATAGTGTTCCCTGATCCACAATCGCTGCAGGATCTGCAGTGTATTGGTGCGTGATAATCGGGTTTCCCTCAGCTACGAATTGAAACCGATCGCCGGGAAGTTTAGGAATAAGCAACTCACCGGGAACACCTTTCCAAATACTGTTTAGGTAGCGGGCTTCCTGACCGCTTATCCCGATCACACTTCCATGTCTTGGAAAAAAATTCTTGGTGAATGACAATGGCGCATCGCTAAAGTTAAACAGATCGGTACTCTTCTGATGTTCATATCTTCCTTTGGTATATAAATCATACATCAATACATAATCCGGAGAATTGTTCAGTTTAAAGATACTTGATCCCTCTACCGGAGTGCCTGTTCCGGCGTAAGCATCCAGGTATTTAAAGTCTTCCAACCATGGTCCCTGCAATGATCGGGATGTGGCTTGCTGAATTCCATTTTTTACTTCCTTTCCATCTACCTTGGTATTTCCTTTATAAAAAAAGTGGTATACCCCATCTTTAAAGATAATATCGCCATCGATACCACCAAATTTCGGGCTAAACATTAAAGTTGGCTCCTTTTCAAAACCGGTAAAGTCCTGGTTGGCGTAGGCACAATAAAAATCAAGCTTATCATCGTCCTCAAACCTGATGGTAAAATACACCAGATATTTCTTGGCAATCGGATCATAAATCGTTTGTGGAGCCCATACCCACTTCACTTTGGCAAAAGTTGCAGGATATTTCTTTGCCAGATCGACGGCACTATGGCTCCAGTGGCCCAAATCTGAAGATTTTAACATCACAATTCCTGTATTTTTAGCCCAGCCGTTTTTATGGGTATTCATATCTGTTGCCGTAATATAAAATCCACTTGCATCTTCTTTCCTCAGGATATGCGGATCCCTGATGCCGCCAGAATTGGAAATGGTATCCGATTTGATTACCGGATCATTCTGGTTTAGTGCAGACCAGTTTATTCCATCAGAACTGGTTGCAAAACGGAGCTGCTCCTGAACATTCCCTGGCCCCGATCCCTCAAAATAAGCAAAAAGATACCCTTCAAATTTATTCGGATACTTTACTTCCTGTGAAAAACATTTAAAAAAAACAATTGCCAATGCGACAATTATCACCATACATTTCGAATAAAACTTCATAAGTTCAAATTATTTGGGATGCTAACAGGCATTTAAAAGTTTAGCCTGTGATTAATAGTTTAATTAACCATTTTTGGCGCGAACCATTTACAAATATTTAACTGTATAACAGACCTTTACCGAAAACAAAATAAACGTACAAGTAACATTTATTTTCAAATGTAAAAAAACACGATGAAATATTTTATTATCGCCGGTTTTGCCACATCCATTTGTCAGGTAAACACCAATATGAAAATGATTTCAAAGCAAATAAATTTATGTTTTAATTTATATGCCGGTTAAATCTTGATGTGAATGTAGCCACTTTCTTCAATTGTTCATCAACACCTGTATAAATTGATTGATTTACCCCCCAAAATCGATTGATTTACAACCCCTCTTACAACTGACTGTATATTATATTTGAAACACAGAAGTAATTACTAATACTTACCTGTATTCACCTAACCAAATTTTATATGAATCTAAAATGTTTACTATTAACAGCAGTACGACAAAGGAAATCAGCATCATCTGCAAGGGGAATTCCAAATGAAACTTGCTATTTATTAAAGCCAGGCTGAACCTAATCGCTTCCTAAAAAATCAGAATTTATTGCTTAAGCCCAGAGATTTTCCAAATTCAAAATTTTACGCCTTTGGGAAAAATACAACTTTGGTTGTCGCGTAAACTACCATATAAAAACCTAAACATGATGATGAAAAACAAAATGCTTTTTTTAAAGTACATGGGTGCGATTTTATTAGCTGCCATTTTTACCTCCAGCTGTAAAAAGGTTGCAGAAGTAAACCCCAACGAGACGGAAACATTTAACTCGGCAATAACCAAAAAGAAAGTCCAGGCCATTCAGGCTATTGAAATTCCACAGGCACTTGCAAACGGAACCTTTTATATCATGAGTAAAACCAGCAGTAAGGTTATCGATGTACCTGGAGGGCAAAATGGAAACAATACCAGTGTATGGCAGTGGGGCGGCACAGGTGGAACTAATCAACAATGGAAACTCACTTCCCTATCTGGTGGATACTACAGTATAATCGGTGTAGAGAGCAACCGGGCCTTAACCGCGGCTGATAATACCAATGGTGGCAATATTCAGATCAACGATTATACAGGCGCCAATAACCAGCAATGGCAGTTCGTATCATTGGGAAGTAACTACTATCGCATTGTAAACAGGGCAAGTGGAAAAGCGCTTGACCTTTGGGGCTCTTCATTGGAAGATGGAGGCGATATCAATCAATATGATTCACATGGTGGCGATAACCAGCAATGGGTTTTGGTGAAAACAAAATATAACGGCCAGGTTGGTTGGGCATGGACCTCAACTAACGGCGTTCCTGCTGATGTGATTACCAGAATCACAAATGCGATGAATGATGCATGTGCACGTTACAATGCCGGTGCCGATTGGGATGCGAGAACCCTCAGTGTTTCCTACAATACAGGTGTGCCAACCGCTGAGGCAAATGTAAATGGCAGCATCAGTTTCGGTGCAAACGCAAGCTATCAGAATGTACGCACTGCTATGCACGAAATGGGCCATTGCTATGGCGTAGGACAAACCGGGGGCTGGTATGATCTGACCAATGGAGGAACATACTCTGGGGCAAATGGAATTGCGACCATCAGGGCGTTTGAAACACCAACCAGTAATATCAGTGCCGGAGGCGGTCACTTTTGGCCGTATGGTTTGAATTATGATTCGGAATGGTCAGAAACCGGGGCATTCAGACACGTTAAAGTTGTGCGTGCCATGGATTTAGACGGCGTTTATTAGTTAGTTAGATAGATGATAGCTTGAAGGGAGCGTTAAATGAATAACTCAGGTTACACATTTATGCTCCCTGGCTATTTTATAAGTAATCCTGTCTTTCCCGAAATCAATCACTTTCGGATGCAAAGGCTTTTCAGCCACCAGCACTTCCTGATTCTCCGAAAACAATTTCCTGTTAAAAATAATAATCGGAAGATTGCTTTCCGAAACTGTAGGTATTCCGCCTCAGCAAAGACGATATTAAAATATAGTTGTGGAGAGCCTAACGATGAGCTGCCATAATATATTCTTATTTTCCTTTTGGCTGATGTTTTTAGATATACTGATATCAAATCATCAGTTCGTTTATCCCTTAAACAAATTTTATAGATATAAACGGTTTTCGATCCTCACATCGGGTATACAATATTGAGAACATCTTAAATTAACGCAGTTTAAACCTACGCTTTTTACCCAAATACCTTTAATCTATAATATATCTCCCTATAAAAGCAGCCTTGCCATGCGCTATTCAGCTTTTTAAGCTAACCTAAATTCACGCTTCGTCATCCTATTTGCTGATTTACCGATTTATAAATTATCTATCAGATGTTTACAAATTATTTTAATAAAAACACCTGCTACGAAATGCCTAAAATCGCTGGATGAAGTAAGCCCAGCACAAACAATTTTCCACTTTCCGTCAACCTGATCTGATAGCAATCGGATTTATTTCAGGGTATGCCGGATTAAATTAAGCCGCATAACTCGGCGTTGCCTAGTTCTCCCAACAGAATACATTTTGAATGATTTGAGGGGAAAATAAATTAAACGTTATCATAACATTTAATTTAAAATAACTAACTTAGGTGAAAACAATGGACAGCTAAGACTAATCATTGTTGCTAACCAAATTTACACGTCTAACCAGGATAGGATTAAAGATTCTACATGATCTTTGAGTTTTATTAACTGCAACTGTATTGATATGCATAAAATCTTGATGAATACCAAAAGTCAGATTTTTTTTAAAAAAAACTGTCCAATTATGCCAAAATACCTGCTGTTATTATGCTGTTTATTATTCTTCACCGGGCGTATCACAGCCGATCAGAATGACGAGCGCCTGTTTAGTATCAATGAAGGGCTCTCCAATAATTCGGTAAGGTGTATCTTTCAGGACCATTATGGTTATATGTGGTTTGGTACTTACGATGGACTGAACCGCTACGACGGGACCGTTGTTAAGGTGTTTCGTAACCGGCTTAAAGATGATTACTCACTTCCTCATAATTACATTTATTGCATTGCCGAAGATGCAGAAAATAACATATGGGTGGGTACGGGGCAAGGCGTGGCCATATATAATGAGCGAAGCGGGAAATTTGCGCCGGCATATTACTCGCCTAAGCGAGGGGATAAACCTATCAAATCAATGATGGCGGTAAATACCATCGTGCGCGACTCAAGGGGGAATTTATTTATAGGCACAAATGGGTCTGGAATGTACTATAAAGGTAAGCAAGACAAATACCCATATAAAATATTAAATAGCGACAAAAACCGGCCACTTTCCAATGCGAATATAACCAGTATTGTGGAGGGGAGTCAGAACCATATCTGGATTACTGTAAGTGGAGTAGGATTATATTGTTTTGATGTCCGGCAGAAAAAACTGGTTCTGGTTAGTACTGAAATGATGCTCACCAACTGTATACTGGCAAAGGAAAATTATCTATGGATTGGAACCAGGGAGGGCCTGTATCAATTTTCGGTTATATATGATAATAAAATACCAAGAGTCTCATCCAAAAAGAAACTGTCAAACGGAAACATATTGTCACTCCTGCTCAATCCAGGATATAAGCTCTGGATAGGGACCGAAGGAAGTGGTATGTCCATTTTGGATTTAAAAACATTACAAATTAGCCAGGCTAAGCTCACACCACATAAATCTGCTTATACCAGCGGTGAAACCATACCTGCCATGTATAATGATAAAGATAACCGTAAATGGATTTCCAAATTAAATGGAGGCGTTGTGATCATTGACAGTACAAAAAAGCATTTTCAAGTATTCTGTAGTAATCCACATACCCAAAACAGCCTGGTCCATAATTATGTATCCTGCCTGGCTGAAAAAGTTAATGGCGACATTTGGGTAGGAACTGATGGAGGGGGAATGAGCTTATACTCCCCCAAAGCGAATAGCTTTACCCAGTTCAGGCACGATCCGGCTAAATCAAATTCTTTAAGCAGCAACATCGTGACAAGCATATTAACAGATCGAAAAGGCAGCACATGGATAAGCACTTTTGGCGGTGGTATTAATAGGTTTAACGAACAGGGGCAATCGTTTAACAGATATCGTTGCATTAATAATAAGGGTAAGGAGAGCAATTATATCTGGCTTATTTACCAGGATCACCAAGATATGATTTGGGCAACCACAGTTGTTGATGGCGGCATATACAGATTAAACGCTCAAAATGATCAGTTTGAACTGTTTGATTCCAGTCTTTGTGATCTCAACGACTTTAAAGAGGATTCTTTCCACCAGCTCTGGGCCGGTACTTCAAATGATTTGGTAAAGATAGATACCCAGAAAAAACATCATGTCTATTATACAATAGGTAAACCCGTTAGGGAAATATTCGAAGATCGGAACCGTAACTTTTGGCTCGGCACGGAGGGCGGTGGCCTGATCCTTTTCGACAGGATAAAGGGAAAAATAAAGGCCCAGTTTTCTGATGCGGAAGGTCTGTGCAACAATTCGGTGCTTAACATCCTTCAGGATGATCAAGGGTATTTATGGCTTAGTACTTTCAATGGTTTATCCCGGTTCGATCCGGTGCATAAAACCTTTAACAATTATTATAGTGAAAACGGATTATCAAGCAATCAATTTTCGTACAGTGCGGCTTTACGCCTGAGATCTGGCGAAATGGCCTTTGGCAGCATTAAAGGTTTTACGCTTTTTAATCCGAAAAACTTTCAGTCGAGCCCTGCAAACCTCCCCGCCCCCTATCTATCATCGGTGTATGTGAACAATCGATTTATTAGCGCAACTGATGAATTAGTAAACCAAACTAATCAGGAGCGGATTTCCGAATTAACCGTACCGTATAATGAAGCGGTTTTATCACTCAGTTTTTCTGCTATAGATTTTGCAGATAAGGGCAAAATTAAATTTGCGTACCATTTAGAAGGAGGTAATAATGAATGGATTGAAACCACGGCATCAGCTCCTGTTACCTTTCTTCGGTTAACAGATGGCAAGTACATACTACACGTTAAACGCAATAATTACATTGGCGGATGGGGGCCGGAACACCGCTTGCTGATTATAAACGTGCTCCCACCCTGGTACCGCAGCTGGCTCGCTTACTTTTGCTATGCGCTTATCGGTTCTGCAGTTATATATGCCTATAATGCCTACAGAGTGCGACAGGCAAACTTAAATTACGAAATTAAAACTGCCCAGACAAATGCACAAAAAGAGAAAGAGCTGAGCGAAAAAAAGTTCGCTTTCTTCACCAATGTTTCGCATGAGTTTCGCACACCACTAACGCTGATCATTAATCCTTTAAAAGATTACATACAACATCATCCGGCCTCTGGCAGTAAAGGAGGTCTTGATCTGGTTTACCAAAATGCAAAACGATTGCTGAAACTGGTAGACCAGTTGCTGCTGTTTCGAAAAGTTGGCGGGGAGAGTGAAGATTTAAAGATCTCAGAACTTCCATTTTCCGAAATCTGCAAAGAAGTCCATATCAGTTTCTCTGGCCAGGCCGCATTAAAAAATTTAAACTACCAGTTTACATGCCCCGATAACCTGATTGAGCTATATGCCGACAGGGAAAAGATCCAGGCAATCCTTTATAACCTGATTTCCAACGCGATCAAATTCACCGAACCTTATGGCGAAATTAACATGCAGCTATGGGAAACAGCAAACACAGTAGAATTGAGTATAAAAGATAATGGGATCGGTATTGATAGCCATGTTAAAGAAAAGTTGTTCGATCGGTTTTATCAGGTCAGGGAAAATAGTTCTGCATCGGGCTTCGGTATCGGTCTATATCTGGTAAAGCAATTTATGGATCAACATGGTGCACAGATTTCTTATGAAAGCGGCATTGGATGTGGAACCACCTTCTTCCTGTCGTTCAAAAAAGGTAAATGCCATTTTGGCGATCTCACCATATATGAAGATATTACAGCAGAAACTTTCCAGGCTGAAGATCAGGCCAAACCAACTCCACCCACATTAAAAACAGATCCAAATCTGCTGCTAAGCACACAAGACCTTATCCTGATCGTAGAAGATAATGAAAGTATCCGCGAATACATTCAGGGCATATTCAAGAATGACCACCTGGTTATTACCGCCTCCAGTGGAAAAGAGGGACTTGAACAGGCCATTCAACATTTGCCCGACGTCATTATCAGTGATATCCTGATGGAAGATGGTACCGGATTAGAGCTATGTAGCGCCATTAAGAGCAACCCTACACTTGGGCACATACCGGTAATTTTATTAACGGCACTATCTGATGCCGAAAACCGGCTTAAAGGTACTCAATGTGGCGCGGACGATTATATTACCAAACCTTTCGAAAAAGAATTGTTAAAGGCAAGGGTTAAAGCTTTGCTTGAAAACCGGACTAAACTACAGCAATATTTTTATAACGAGATTACACTCAAAAAGCAGAATTTCAAGATCTCACCAGAGTACCGCGAGTTTTTATCAACCTGCATCAATATTATTGAGCGTAACATTGCTGATGAAACTTTTAATATCAAAAAGTTTTCACAAGAAATTGGCATGAGCCATTCCGGCCTGTATCGGAAGGTCAAATCTGTTTCCGGCCAATCAATAGCCGGTTTTATTCGATTCATCCGCCTTCGGAAATCTGCTGAACTCATGGTGGAATCCAATTATACCATTAAAGAAATCGCCTGGGAAGTGGGGATTAACGACATCAAATATTTCCGTAAACAATTTAGTGCCTTATTCGGGATGAATCCATCCGACTATATAAAAACCTATCGGAATACACCTCACAAATAAACTATTTTAAGCTTTTAGGGAAAACAATCTCCAGACGTTCGCTACAGCGCACGCTTTACAATTGCGATGTTCCTCGCGATCTTGATTTTACGCAAGCCCTGTAAAGTGCTTCGTTTTAACAACCGTTTTTAAAAACGTATAAGATTAAATACGTTTTTATGATGTATTTACGCTAACAATTATCGTTGGTTTAGGGGCTTAAAAAGTCATAAATCATTAAAATCTTTACCGGAAACCTGGTTTATGATAAAAGTGATGTTTAAAGCCGCTTTAAATAGATTTAAACGCGAAAATTGGCGATTTACCCCCTCTTATTTGACCGATTTATTCCCTCGGCTAACACCATCTCATACTACATTAGGGTCCATAAAATGATTACTAACCAAACCTAACTGAATCCTTTTATTAGCAGATACAGGCAACAGGAAATTTAGCAATGCTTACCTGTTATTGTATCAACAGGCGGCATACAATAGATAAAATCTTTGTACAAGCCAGCCCTGTAACCAGATAAAAAATAAAACAGCACTAACCAAACAAACCGGGCATCCAGAGCTATCGGTTTGATCCTATAAACCAATTCTAAACTGACAAAAGCCTATGGATGAAAAGACAATAGTATAATACCCCTATTCCTGAATGATTCCGATCATTAATTATTAACTCCAAATAGAACTATATGAATAACCAAACTTTACAAAAAAAAATTATTCCCAAAATCCTTTTACTGTTTCTACTGATGGTACCATGTATCAGCTTTGCGCAAAACAACGAGATTATCGTTACCGGAAAGGTCAGTTCTGACACTACAACAATTGTTGGCGTTACCGTACAACTAAAAAATTCTAAAAAAATAGTTTCTACAAATGCTGAAGGAAAATACTCCATAAAAGTACCTTCAGATGGTATTCTTGTTTTCAGTTATACAGGTTACGAAAAGCAGGAAGTCCCGATCAACGGACGTCCGGTGGTTAACGTGATGCTAAAATCAAGTGAAAATACGCTGAACCAGGTAGTGATTACTGGTTTTGGTGGTTCACAAAAAAAGGCAAGTGCCATCAGTTCAATTACAACAGTAAATGTGAAAGAACTGAAAGGGCCAACCGGAAACCTAACGAATACCCTGGCGGGCAGAATACCCGGGATGATTTCTTTTCAGAGGAGTGGTGAACCCGGTTTAGGTACCGATAACTCCGCATTCTTTATACGCGGCCTTTCTACGTTTGGCTCAGGCAAACAGGATCCTTTGATCTTAATTGATGGAGTTGAATCCTC
The DNA here is from genome assembly GCF_007833675.1 of Pedobacter suwonensis. Classification (NCBI taxonomy): domain Bacteria; kingdom Pseudomonadati; phylum Bacteroidota; class Sphingobacteriia; order Sphingobacteriales; family Sphingobacteriaceae; genus Pedobacter; species Pedobacter suwonensis. Next base: position 1,977,718 of record NZ_CP031708.1, read on the forward strand.
AACTACCGATCTTGCCCGCCTCCAGCCTGATGATATTTCAGATTTTTCGGTACTGAAAGATGCCGCTGCGGCAGCAGTATACGGTGCCAGGGGAGCCAATGGGGTTGTACTGGTAAACACCAAAATGGGTAAAGAGGGCGTCACACAGTTTTTTTTCCGTGCTGAAAACCGCATGTCGAGTAATACAGAAAATTTCAAGTTAGCAGACAATATTACCTATATGCGCTTGGCTAATGAGGCATTGCTTACCCGATCGCCCCTGGCTAAGCCTACTTACAGCGAAAGTAAAATTAACCATACCATTGCAGGAGACGACCCTTACCTCTATCCAAATAACGACTGGATGGGACAGATGATCAAAAAGAGAACGCTAAACCAAAGTTACAACCTAAATATCAGTGGTGGCAACGCACGTACCAAGTATTATATTTCAGGCACCTATAACCAAGACAATGGTGTGTTAAAGGTAGACCCTATCAACAACTTTAACAGCAACATTAAACTGGCCAACTACTCTATCCGTTCTAACATCAGCCTTAACCTTACCAGCACCACACAATTTAATATCCGCATGTATGGTCAGTTTGATGACTATAACGGGCCGATCGGCGGAGGTCAATTATCATTTAACAATGTACTTTGGGCCAATCCGGTGATGTTTCCTGCCCTTTATCCCAAATCAAAGCTACCATATTCAGACCACCCCTTATTTGGCTCGGGACGTATTGTTGAGGCAGGCAGTCCAACCTCAACACTTTACGTAAACCCTTACGCAGAGATGGTGAAAGGATATAACGTATACAAAACATCCAATATACAGCCACAGCTTGAACTCCAGCAAAACCTAAATGCCATTACCCCGGGGCTAAATTTCCGAACAATGGCTTATCTGAGAAGATATTCTTTCTATTCGGCCGACCGGAGTTATAATCCGTTTTACTACGAAGCCATTGTAGATCCCACAACGCTTGATTATAGTCTAAATGTACTGAACAGCGGAACCGGTGTAACTGCCGGGACACCGGGGACAGAATACCTTGGCTTCCAGCAGACCGGGAAAAAGCTGGATTCGCGTTTTTGGCTTGAAGGTGCACTAACTTACAACCGGACCTTTAAAAAACATGTGGTAAGTGGCTCTTTAATATCTTTTATGTCTAATTATGAGGCAGCTGACGCCAACGATCTGACCGCATCTTTGCCACAGCGAAATCAAGGTATTTCAGGTCGTTTCTCTTATGGCTTTGACGATCGGTATCTGGCAGAATTTAACTTTGGTTATAATGGTTCAGAACGTTTTGCAAAAAATAACCGGTTTGGTTTTTTCCCTTCTGCAGGTATAGGTTACCGCATTTCTAACGAAAAGTTTTTTAAACCGTTAAGAAGTGTAATTGATCAGCTTAAATTCAGGGCTACCTACGGATTAGTGGGAAATGATCAGATCGGCAACATTGGCGACCGTTTTTTCTACCTCTCTAATGTTAACTTAAATGATGGTGGCTATGGCGCATCATTTGGAACCGGAGACGGAATTCCCTTTTATTCCCGTCCGGGTGTTTCCATTTCCAGATATGCCAATAATAACATTACCTGGGAGGTAAGCAGATCTTTAAATATTGGTATGGATTTAACCGCATTTAAAGATCTTAACTTAACCGTAGAGGTATACAAACAGTTTCGTTCACAAATCTTACAACCAAAATCGAGTGTAGAATCCGCTGCCGGCTTTGAGGCTCTACCTTTTGCCAACTTTGGGAAGGCCGAAACCCAGGGTGTAGACTTCACAATGGCCTACCAACGTTCTTTTAGCGGTGGTGCATGGGTAAATGTACGTGGAAACTTTACTTATGCAACCAGTAAATTAAAGGTAAGTGATGAAATCCAGTATGCCCCTAACATTGCTTATTTATCAAGGGTTAACCACTCCCTTTCGCAAAGCTGGGGTTTAATAGCCGAAAGATTGTTTGCAGATGAGAAAGAGGTAGCCAATTCCCCGCTTCAATATGGAGATAATACGCTGCGTGGGGGAGATATAAAATATAAGGATGTGAATAAAGATGGGATCATCAATGATGATGACATGGTACCCATCGGTTATCCACAACAGCCTGAAATTATCTATGGATTTGGAGTATCAAGCGGATTCAAACGCTTCGATCTGAGTTTCTTTTTTCAGGGTTCTGCCAGGTCTTCATTTTTTATCAGTCCTGATAATACGCAGCCATTTTTCATGAATGGTGGTTTTCAAAATAATTTGCTGCAAGCTATAGCTGATAATCACTGGTCAGAAGATAAGCAAAATATGTATGCTTTCTGGCCGAGATTAAGTACCAACCGGATTTATTCCAACAACAGGCCTTCAACATGGTGGATGCGCAATGGTAACTTTCTTCGTCTAAAAAGCGTTGATCTGGGATACAATATTCCTGAGATCAAATCGCTGAGGTTAAGAAGTACGAGAGTATATTTTTCTGCAACCAACCTGTTCGTCTTCAGCAAATTTAAAATGTGGGACGTGGAAATGGGTGGCAACGGACTAGGATACCCGGTTCAGGCTGTCTACAGCATTGGCGCACAATTCAACCTTTAATAACAAGACACTTTCATATGTATAAAATGAAAAAATCATTAAACCAGAATAGGCATACCGGTATAATCTACCGGGCTACATTGCTTATGAGCATTGTAATTGCCATTACATCCTGCAAAAAGTACCTTGACGTAGTACCTGATAACGTTTCTACTATTGATAATGCATTTAAATTAAGGCTGGAAGCGGAGAAATATTTATTTACGCTTTATTCCTACCTGCCTAAAAATGGCGACGGCTGGTATAACCCGGGTATGACAGCTGCAGATGAAATCTGGTACCCTCAGGATGATCAGGCGCAATGGCATGCTGCTTTCAGAATTGCGGAAGGACAACAAAACAGGGCAGCACCTTATTTTAACGATTGGACTGGCGCGAATAAAGGTCAGAATGTAACAACAAAGCCAATATGGGGAGGAATAAGGAATTGTAATGTTTTTCTGGAAAACATGGCAGACCAAACTAAAGTGCCTGACATTACACCAGCTGAACGCTCCCGTTGGATTGGAGAAGCACTGTTCCTAAAGGCTTTCTATCACTATTACATGCTACGCATGTATGGACCTATCCCGCTGATTAATACAAATGTACCTGTTGATGCCGACCTTGCAGGAGCTTACGTGAAACGTAAACCCATAGATGAATGCGTGGGCACCATATCCAATTGGTTTGATGAAGCGGCAAAGCTACTGCCAGACCGTATCCAGGATGAAAACACACAAATGGGAAGGGTAACCAAACCTATCGCATTAGCCATGAAGGCAAAGCTATTGATCATGTCAGCGAGTCCGTTATTTAACGGAAACAGCGATTTTGCGAACTTCAGGGATAAAGAGGGCAACATTTTATTCAATCCAAGTTATGATCCTCAAAAATGGATAATAGCCCGCGATGCCGTAAAAGCCGCTATTGATGCCGCTACCAATAATGGCTTTGGACTTTACAACTATACCAATGATGGATTAGGGCTAAGTGATACCACTAAAACACAACTTAGCATACGTAATGCCATTACCAAAAAATACGGTGTAGAATGTGTATGGGGGAATGCACAATCCTATTTTGTTAACGAATGGTTGTGTATGCCACCTACCGAAGATAATGGTGTAAACGGTAGAGGGCCTGGTTCAGGTGTTTGGGCGCCGCCAATCAAGATCGCAAAACTATTTTACACTTCAAATGGAGTACCCATAGAAGAAGACAAAACTTTAGATTTCACTAAATACAGTCAATTGAGAACAGCCACAGACAAAGAACGGTTTTACATCAAAAATGGTTTTACAACCGCCCGTCTTAATTTCGACAGGGAGCCACGTTTTTATGCGGACCTGGGATTTGACGGATCCGTCTGGTACATGAAAGACGGTAATGACAGAGGCAATGATGAAAATAATTTTTATGTAAAAGCAAAAAACGGAGATAAGGCGGGCTTTGGTAACGATTTCAGAAATTGGAGCGAAACCGGTTATTTTATTAAGAAACTGGTTAACTGGGAGTCTACCACCAACAACAATTCGGTTGTTTGGCGACAATTCCCATGGCCGGAAGTTAGGATGGCCGATCTTTATTTACTCTATGCTGAAGCAGAAAATGAAGTAAATGGCGGCTCAACCGTGGCTATTCAATACCTGGACAGAATAAGAACACGAGCTGGACTTAAAGGCATTGTAGAATCCTGGACCGCATATTCAAGTAATCCTAGAAAATATTCCACTAAAGAAGGCCTGCGCGCCATCATACACAGAGAGCGTACAATAGAAATGATGTTCGAAGGGCAGCGTTTCTGGGACCTGCGCCGCTGGAAAGAAGCACCAGAAGAACTTCAAAAGGACATCACCGGGTGGAATATCATTGGTAAAACGGATGCTACATATTATCAGGAACGCTTCATCTTCAGTCAGCGTTTTATCGCGCCAAGAGATTATTTCTGGCCGATTGGTGACTATGATACCCGACGAAACACTAACCTCGTGGAGAACCCGGGCTGGTAATATGAAGAACATGAATAGGTAAATATATTTTATATGAAAAGTAAACTAAAAATTCTGGCATTAATAGCCTGTTCCATCATTCTTTTAGCTTCATGTAAGAAAGGAGAAGAACTGAACACTAATGAACCAGTTGACAATGATCCGACTGCTCCTGCTCAGGTGAGCAATATCAGCGTAGTTAATCAGAACGGAAAAGCAACGATCACTTATACTGTACCCAAAGATCCTAGGATGCTGATTGTAAAAGCCGTGTACAACTTGTCGTCAGGCAAACAATATGAAGCACAGACTTCATATTATAACAATTCACTGGAGGTTGCCGGCTTTGCCGATACGGAGGAACATGAAGTAAAAGTATATTCAGTTAGCCGTTCAGGCGTATTATCAGAACCCATTATCGTAAAGGTAAAGCCCTTAACTGCACCGATCTGGCAGGCATTTAAAAGTTTAAAAGTACGAGACGCTGCCGGCGGTTACGATATAATGGCTTCTAACCCATCGAAAGGTAATATAAACATCATGGTCATTGGCAAAAATATGTATAACGAATACGTTGTCGATTATGATAAAAGTATTTATACCAACATAGATAGCATCTTCTCAAAAGTCAGGGGTTTAGATACCAATGTTCACCGGTTTGGTTTTTTTGTTCAGGACAGATGGGGGAATAAAACCGATACGATCTATAAGGACATTAAACCAATCTTCGAAGTACAGCTACAAAAATCCAGATTTCAGGAGTACAAGCTTCCAGGCGATCCGCCAATGTGGGGAGCGGTAAGTAAAGCCTGGGATGGCAGATATGGCTGGGAGGCCTGTTTTACACAGCAGATAGCTGGTGGTAACGGACCCCATACGGTAACCTTTAGTTTGGGTGTATCAGCAAAACTGAGCCGGATCTGGATGCGTCCTTACGCAGAAGTTAACCCACTTAGATATTACTACCTACAGGCCATGCGCCGCTTTGAAATTTATGGTTCAGACAATCCTAACCCCAATGGCAGTCTCGATCAAAGTTGGGTTCTCTTAGGATCTTATACCATTACCAAGCCATCAGGTCTTCCTTATGGAGTTGAAAATGATTTGGATAAACAAACTGCTGAAGCAGGTTTTGATTTACCATGTGATCTTTCGGCACCAAAAGTAAGGTATCTACGGGTACGTTGCCTTGAGAACTGGGTAGGTGGAACAGGTTTGAATATTGACGAACTAACCGTGTATGGTGATACCAGATAAAAATCAGCAACAAACGGCTCTGATTTCGGCACCGTGTGCCGGATGTAAAATGGGAACAAAAATATTATAAAATGGAAAAAAGAAAATTAATAATGATCACAACCATGGCAATCCTAATGACTGCTATGGTTTCCTGCTCCAAATGGGACGATTTTAAAAAATATACCGCTGATGGAGAAACGATTTATAGTGGCAAGGTCGATTCTTTAAAAATACTACCGGGAAGACTTCGTGTTAAACTAACAGGCTTGCTATCAGCAGATGCCAAAATTGAAAAGATCAAAATCACCTGGAATGACAAAAAAGACTCTTTAATTTTTGATATAGCAAAAACAGGAAGACCAGAAGCTATAGAGAAAATTTTTAGCGTGGATGAAGGGGTAAAGAATTTTAACGTGCAAACCTTTGACGCCAGTGGTAACGCTTCATTAGTTGTGAGTGCGACCGGAACAGTATATGGGCCAAAATATGAAAGTAATCTTTTCAACCGCCCCATTCTCAATGCCGAACTGCTGGATAATGGCAGTGCCAAGATTGATTGGGATACCTTCGATACTTCGATAGGCGCAAAGGGAACATGGATTACCTATACTACGACAGCCGAAAAAAGAACTACAGTATTTTCAGAAATTGGTGAAAATTCTCTTACCCTATTAAATTACAAACCCAATACAACCTTCAGCTACAAAACGATGTATTTGCCGGTTCCAACGGTTATAGACACCTTATATTCAGCCGTGGATACAAAACTTATTCGATAAATACTGATGGGATATCATCACTTCAGTTATACTAAAAGACAATTTCTATAAAATGACGTAACTAAGAAATAGTTAAATTAATTAATCTCTAAATAGCGTTTTCTCAACCGCGATGCCCGCCTGTGCGGACAGGCTTGCCCATACAGGTGGGGAGAAATCTTCTACAAGTTGGAAGATTTCTCCAATTCGCGTGCTTCTCGAGATATGATCAGGTAGCATAACAACAAACTTGTTATGTTGATCCATTTTAAAAGTGAAAACCGCATTAATTCTATTGAATCACAGCATGGTCCGCATCCTTAACCAAAAAAGCCTTAAAATACAAGTTGACGACCACTTAGATTAGCAGTTGGTTTTAGTCGCCGAGATATAACAAAAACAGGTTAAAAGATCAATGCGATTGATTTAACCTTAAGAAGCTTCCGTAGCAGCTTTAAATCAGTATGATATAATTTCCTATCATTGAAATTTCAGGTCATAGCTATTGAACCCAGGCCAAATACCGTATGTGCAAGAATGACTTAAGGTTTAAGATAAATTTCTATCCGGGCTTGATTCAAAAACCCATTAATAGATGTAAGCCTTTCATTATCTAACATGAAACTGGATGTTGAGAGAAAGGAGAGCAGACTGCTAAATTGATTGATGCCATGGAAAGAATCCTGAGCAACATCAAAAATGTAGTGGAAGATCTTTTGCAGACGCATTTGGATAAAGAGCGGAATGATTACGCCGAAGAACTCATGGATCTTAAAAATATAATTGAAGATGTACGCCTGTCCATTCTAGTTTAATTCATGAATCGGCAGCCATTATAGAAACTGATTTGAAAACAACGAAAATTACTTTTGTACGCAGAAAAATTTTGGGGTATACGCTATAATCTGGTCAGCGATGCATCAAATATACACTGAAGATAGAAATCAAACGCTTGCCAGCGCCAAAATCATCCTTTAAAAAAAGATGTTTTTTTAATTTGTCTACCCTCCTATTTAATCAATACTATCATTATTTCTACAGTAGCATTTCTGAACATGAATGGAAGATATTATTTTATTACGATGTTAAATAATGTATTTAAAAAATATCAAATTCTGTTAAAATTGTACTATAATAAGATAAAATATTATGTCAGTAAACACCATACTATACCTAATTTTATGTCACTAAATACAATAATTTAAACAATTAACGCATGAAAAAATCTAAAGCAAGACTAGCGTTTGAAATGCTAGAAAAGGAGATGGATCTTCTGTTACCAATTGAGGAGCGAGAATATCTGGGTGGTACGGATAGTAATGGGAATACCATATGGGGAATTGATTCGCAAGGAAATTTTTACTACAAGCAAAATTCAGAGGATACCTGGACAGCGTTCCAGCCACTTGGCGTAGATATTTCCAGTAGTGGAAATAGCGGTTTAAACCAAATGTATTCAGATTACTTATATTGGAAAAATCAATATAGCAGCAGCGGTTACAACAGCAACGGTTATAATAGCAACGGTTATAATAGTAATGGTTATAATAATACTGGTGGTGCTACTTTTGCTGGCGGGGGAGCTGGCGGTGGAGCAATCGCTACTGTAGGTGTAGGAGGCAGTTCGGCCATCTCACCATTCCAAAGTTTTTTAAACGGATTGTGGGGAACCACTCAAACATCTTTGATTAGCCAATATACAAGTTTAATTGATTCCCAGTGGGGGGATAAGGCCGGCCTTTCAACTTACACAGGGGTTATTTCAGGAACGACAGGAAGCCTCATCACGGTAAATACCACTATTGATAACGGAAAGTTTTCAAGTTCTGATTTAACATTTTCAAATTATACAATCAGCATTTTGGCAGAAGGTGGATTTAGATTTTCCAGTACCCTTGGCGCCTCCACCAATTCTGTAGGATTATCATTGGAAAGGGGCGTTTTGATAGGAAACTCTTTATCAAATGGAAGAAATATAGCAGGATTCGAGTTTAATAACGTGCCAGGTGGAGGCGAATTTGTAGCTGCACTTGTAATAGCAGGTGCGATAATGACCGGTGGCGTAGGGTGGACTACAACTGCTCCGGAACTAATTCCCATATTTTCTTATTAAAAACTTCACGGTATTTATATGTATAAACCTTGAATATGTTTAAAAAAACATTTCTAATAAACAAGCTGCTTATAGGAGCTTGTTTATTTATTTTATTCTATTTTATTTTTGCACACAAGCCGCTATTTACTGCGATAGTAAGTAAGGCGCCTCCTATCCCGAAAATTACAAGTACTTATTCCGAGCTATTTCCAAATTACGATTCATCAATATTAAAACCTTCATTTACTTTTTACAGCAGCTACAAAGCCCCAAAAAGCTCTTTTTCACTTTATAACAAAAAATATTCAATACTGGTATATAAGTTATTCGACACTTTGCCTCCAAAAAAAATAGCGGAACTGTTCACTTTTCAATGGAACGCAGATCCTGAACTTACACCAGATATAACTTATGATGAATCTTATCGTGACGGTAATTTCGTATTCAGTGATGCCAACAAAAAAAGTAAAGCTACTAATAAGATCACTCTAAAAATTAAATCGGACAAAAATGAGCAGAATTATCAGGATGATAGCCTAATGCATTTTAATTTAATAATTGATAAATTTTCAGGACAATATCAAGATGACAAGCATGTTTCATTTTTATTCAAAAAAACGAATAGACTAATGTTTTCAAAGATGCAAATAGAACTTGCTTTTGTGATTAAATCCCAGTGCACTTATATGTTGATTTTATCACCCAACTACCCTATAACTAAACTTGAGAATAAAAATATCTTATTAAGATTATTAAAACCTTAACTATGAAAATTAAGCAAATATTACTATTAGGCTTTTTATCACTAACACTGGCCTGCAAATATAGTGTTTCACAAAAAAATAAAACATCCGACCACAAGTCTGCCAAGGAAATAACCAACAGGTTTTATAATTGCCTCTCATCGAATAATAGGATAGAATTATATGGATTATTTGGACAAACTCCTAAATTTACCAAAAGCCAGATTAAAAATATATTGGATTTAACCTTGAATACTGTAGACACAAAATATGGAAAAATTAAATCACGTAAAATACAAAGTATTGAAACAAATGTGAGTGAAAGAGAAATTAATGGTGGAGTATACGATGTTACTTTCGAAGTAATCCGTGAAAACAAAAGATGTATTGATACATTCAAGTTAACCCGACAATCCGGAGAGGTAAAAATTATGGATTATTTTGTAACACCAGCATAATAGAATTATCTTTTTATTAAGTTTAAATGATAGCTCATCCCACTATCTAAACTTACCATCAATTTCTGGATGATAACCGCTATAAAAACTATAGTTATAGCCCTACAAACACTACTAGTCGATGGCTGATAACCTTAACGTTTTGAATTAGATCAATTGCATCTCGATGAAAAGATCCTGATTGAAGAATAACAGTTTTCTACAAATACATTATTCTTGTTAAATGCAACCAAAATTTGCTAAACCCTAATTTTTACTCATTAGAGAAAAAGATCTGGTAAAAAGCTTTTATGGACTTACCGCCCGATTAACCATAAAATATTTCCAAAAAAGCGTCATTCCATCCGGAATGACGCTGATCAACTAACTAATCATTAACATAATTCAGGAAATTAATTTTTTAACAGCCTCACTTTATTAATCCTAATGCTGCTTTCACTTCTAACCAACATTGTTGAAACAAATCCCAAAGTGACTTCCTGAGATTGAGCGAGGGTAAAGGGAATTTCGTAATCTTTACCATTCTGAGAATTATTCAAAAACCTGAAACTTCCCAATGCCTGTGAGAGATTTGCCACATCCGGAAGCGTTTGCCCTGAGTTGACTACTGCATAAGTTGCTTCCAGCGTATTACTTCCAATTTCAGAAACGCTGACTACAAATCGGTATTTCCCCGACGGAAGGGTCACGGTTTGATAAATTTTACCATTTGTTATCGATGGTGAACCCCAATATTCAAACGAAAGCCATCCGCCCCCATTATAGGAATCCCAGCCACCCAAGGTACCATTTGACATATTTCTTGCTGCTGCGTTCGTAGTCCAGTCGGCGAGTAATCCCCATCGTCCATCCCTGGCACTTTGAACAAATGGTGCACCCTGGTTTTTCAAGAAAAACTGATTAATTTTTGCTGAAGTAGAGGCGCTGTAAAACGTATCTATTGCCGATGAGTCCGGCAAAAAAAGCGTTTTATATTGTATGCTCGTTTCCGGGTTATGGTCAGCCAGCACAACCTGTGTAGTATTGTTATCTACGCGACGGCTTTTGGTTGCACCGCTCAGGGTTGTATACGTAAGAGCCACAGCTACGGTACCGGTTGCCGAGGGCCTCCAGTTTAAGGTAGTAGAGCCATTTGACGGCTGGTAAACAACACTTTCCAACACACGGTTTAACAGCGATTTTTCGTAAACATCTCCATAAGTTGCAACTTGTTTTAAGGTTGCTACAGATTTGTTCCCGTTTTTATCAAACGTATAAACCTCGAATGTATAATTTCCCTCCTGCAATGGTGATATTAAAGCACTTATAGTATCCACACCTTTACCTCTGGAAATATTAACATCCTGTTTATTTTCCCTGTTATTCCAGTAAATTGTTGCTTTAACAACATTAGGATCAGATATGATTAAAAATTTAACCAGTGCCCGATTTCGTCCGGAATATACCCTTAACGAATCTGGTTTACCCGGATAAATGATTAGCTTTCCATCAGTAAATTTTTTATAGTCATCTATTTTACCGCAAGATGCTATCAATAAAGACACCGCAATAAAATAAAAATAAAATATAGGTTTCATAATATAATATCTTTAAGTGTTAATTATCATTCCCGAACAAAGTCATTTCTGAAATATGCGTTGCTAAGCCACCTGACCAGGTTTCCAATACCCTGACACGGATATACCTCACTGGAGGTGCATTTAGTGAAACCGTGGTTTCCTCACCGCGGGCTGCAGCTGAAACATCTTCCTGCGTATTTTGGCCAGAAGGCATACCTGATGGTTTTACCGAAACGCAGGACGCAAGTCTTGTCCAGTTGGTATAGCTGCCATCACTTGCCGGATTAGTTGAGCCCCAGATTTCATATCGCTTTGGATTTCCATGCGCATAAATCCAATTGTCTTGCCTTTGCCATATGGTAAAACGGCTAATTTTTGCAGTTACCCCCATATCAAAAGTAATCTGGCATGGCATGCCTGTATCATCTGTATGCCACATATCCCCGCCAGATATTATACCATTCCACAAAAGCGGAATAGGAAGGCCAAACCCTACTTTTGCATCTGTTGGCAAAGTTAATACCCGGAACTTGCTTTTATCCAACTGCTTTTCGAAGATCGGTGTTATCGTTGCTTTAGCTGTATCGGTTCGGTTATCCCATTTGTCTCTGATGTAAACGCCAAAAATTGTTTCTTTGGCAGGAAATCCCCTTGAAGAAAACAACCCGTTTTTTTGCTTGGTATAAATGGTTTCCTTTGTGGCAAAATTGCCCAGCGAATCTTTATATAATACGATTACTGCAACATTTGCTTCAGTTGGATTGGAAAAAGTAATATTTACACCACCAAAGTCGGACGCAAGCACCAAACTTCTGCGGACGGCAAAAATAGGCGGTTCAAGTGCCTTTACCCGTATTGTTACCGGTGCCGACTTATTTTCCGATTTATCAACAGCGTATAAATTAAGGTTGTAAAAGGCTGTATCTGCAAAACCATCAACAGTTAGTGTATTGGTATATGCAGATGCTTTAACACTAATTGTTTTACCGTATTTATTGGTATATTCTGCCATGACATACATAAGGTCTGGATCGGAAGGCAGGTTATATTTAATCGTCACAGCGCCAGGAGTGCTGGTTGAAACCGGGTTTGAAATTTGTTGAGGCGCCACACTATCTTTTTCCAGGGGCGACAAGACCTCTTCTTTGCACGCCATTACTACGCTGCATAAGAATGCAAGTAATAAGTACCATTTATTATTTTTCATAATCTGTAATTTTAATTTTAAATAGTTACCAGCCTGGATTCTGTACCAGGTTAGGATTTACAATAGTCGTGTTCTCCTCTAAAGGCCATAAATAATCTCTCGGTGCAACAAATTTTTGATTAAATAGCAACTTAGGCCTGTAATATCCAGTTGCGTCAGTTTGTTCAATATCCCATCCGAAAACAGGTATATTCAGTGTTGCCGATGCTTCTTTCCAGCGTCTTAAATCCCAGAACCTACTGCCTTCGAATGCCAGTTCAATTCCGCGTTCCTGGTGTATAATCTGTCTCAACCCTGCCTGGTCTCTGTATTTGCCGGGATTAATGGAATAGGTATCCCATGAGGACTGTACGGTTTGCAAGCCTGCCCTGTCTCTGATAAGGTTCAGGTATTGATAAACAGTTTCGGATGGCCCCTCTGCTTCATTTAATGCCTCTGCATACAGGAGATATAAATCTGACAGGCGCATGAGCGGCCATGGATAATTTTCAGTTGTGAAACCTTGACCATCCTGAATTACAAATTTCCAGCTGGCCAGCTTTTTAGCAAAATACCCGGTGATAGAATATCCAAAAGCTAATTTTCTTGATTGTGCTTGTCCAGATTTTGCCTGTATTAACCAGGGATTAGCTGGCGTAGTATTTTCCATATACCATACCGAACCATCAAATCCTAAATCTGCATAAAAGCGAGGTTCTCTGTCAAAATGTAATGAAGCTGTGGTGTAACCGTTCTGCAGGTAACCCTGATCTGCTGCAGTACCTGCTTTTAAATCATACCGGCTGGAGAAATCCCAGGTTTTATCTTCGTTTATAGGAACACCGTTTTTAGTATAGAATAATTCCGCCAAACGCATAGTTGGTGCTAACTGACCTAGTGGACTTTCATTTATCGACCGGGACGGATCGACTCTTGGCATGGCCTGACGTTGTAATGCCGAACCATCGTTGTTGGTATAACCCCAAATTAATTCCTGATTCCACGGCTGGCACACACTGTTTCTAATGCTCATTTCGGTTTTCAACCTATCAGGCATGGAAATAATAGAAGTAAATTTAAACAATTGAATTCCTGCTGAAGTACAAACATCAATCGCTTGTTTACAGGCGTCAGCAGCTCTTTTCCATTTCTGCACATTGTACGTAGTGTTTACCAAAGCTGTTCCATCGGCATTTTTTAGATTAGCATAATCGGAGTTTCCATTAAATTGAGGGCTCGCTGCAAGTATTAATAATTTAGCTTTTATTGATAAGGCAATTGGTCTGGTGATATGACCAAGCTCTGAAGAACGATTCTGTATCGTTAAAGGCAGGTTTGCCGCCGCTGTATCCAATAAGCTGGCTATGTAATCAACCACTTTATCTACCGGATCGCGCTTTACCCTCACCGCTTCTGTTGTTGATGTAATCGGAAGATTTTTATCTATAATAGGAATCGGGCCATACATTCTAAGTAGATAGAAATGATAATAAGCCTTCAGGAATTGTACTTCACCAGTCCAGATCATCTTTTTTGACGGGTCCAGATCGGGTACTTTTTGTACATTATCCAGAAAGATATTACAATCTCTAAGTGCCCGGAAGATCGGATTCCCACCCTCTTTACCATCCCAGAAATTAATATATGGGGTAGTAACAGACTGGTTTCCCCGGGCAATGAGCTGCGGATTCACCGGCAACTGACTTAATGAGGTGATTGGCCAATATGTCCAAAACTCATCACTTCCGAGCATAGCCGGATTTTGATAAATATTATTATCTGCAGGCAAATATGAATAACAGGTAAAAAGATATTTTTCTGCTTCATTTCTGTTTGCAAATGCATTATCGAGCGTCGCAATGTTATCGGGTACTACGTCTAAAAAATCTCTTTTACACGAAATCATCACTGTTAACAGTGCCAATGCTAAAAATATTGTTGTCTTTTTCATAATTAAAATCCTAGTTGTATACCTACATTGTAAACGCGTTGCACCGGATAACCGAGTCCATTTCCACCCATTTCAATATCCCACAATTTGAAGCCGCTAAAACTCATCAAGTTGGTGCCATTTATGTAAAAGCGGACATTGCTTAATTTAATCCGGTTGAGGATTTTTTTGGAAGAGAGTAGCCAAGCTCTGCTGATTTAAGCCTTAAGAACGAGCCGTTCTGCATAAACCAGGTACTTGTTTGAAGATTATTCGTATTGATACTGTTGCTCAGGCGCGGCCACAATGCATATAGGTTCTGGTTATCTTCAGACCAATGGTTATCTGCATAAGCTTTTATTAATGCATTTTGACCTACCGTATTATCCGGGGATATAAAAGGAGCAGTTTTTTGCGTATCTATCCAGAATGATGACCTTGCTGATCCTTGGAAAAAGACTGAAAAATCAACACCTTTATAGCCTGAAGAGAATCCGAAACCATAAATAATCTCTGGTACAGTTGGTAAACCAATAGGCACTTTATCTAAATTTGTGATTTGCCCGTCGCCATTTACATCCCTGTATTTAATATCGCCTGCAGCGTACTCACCGAAGGTTTGACGCGGGGAATTAGAAACGTCATACTGATCAATAAATAAACGCTCTGCGATTAACCCATAATTTTGATTTAAAGATTGCCCTACACGGGAAAGGTAACGTTCTTTATACTCCGGCTCCTCATACTGTAAAAATTCACTGTGTGCATAAGTGAAGTTGCCTTGCAGGCGTAACCATAACGATGAATTGAAGTTTTTACTGTAGTCTGCAGAAACGTCTATTCCGTTGGCCTTAGCCTTGCCTGTATTTGCTTTTACAGTTGCGGCCAAGCCCATTGTGGTAGGAATAAAAGCACGCTCCATTAGGATATTATCTCTGGTTTCAGAAAATATATCAGCCTGTAAGTTAAAATCATTAAATAAGGTTAATTCTGTACCAAAATTGAATTTCTTTGCACGTTCCCAGGTAATGAAAGGGTTATCATAGCGGTTAATGGTATAGCCATTCTTTCTAATTGCAAATTGTTCTCCAAATACTGATCCTTTGGCAGGGTCATTTGGGTTAACTTCAGAAAGGTAGAAGAAACGATCTTCCGGTGCACCAATAGCGTCGTTACCCACAATACCATAAGTGGCTTTTAATCTCAGTTTGCTGACTACATTACTGATGGGTTTCCAGAATTTTTCGTTGGAAATTGTCCATCCCACGCCTAAAGCCGGGAAGAAACCATAACGCTCTGTTTTAAAAAAACGTTCTGATCCATTGTATCCAAATGTGGCTTCAAACAGGTAACGATTATCATAACCATAAGTAAAACGACCGGAAAGGCCCTGGTTTCGGTATGGTAACGACTTCTGTAAGGTACCGCTATTTGCAGATAAATTTTGCCTCCTGATGAATACCAACAAACCCGTAACATCGTGGAGTTTTGCAATCTGCTTGTTGTAATTTACAGCAGCCTCCATGTAGGTGGTGGTATTGATATCCTTTGCTCCTTCAACATAATTCAGGTATTCTGTAGCCGCCCCCTCATTAAGCAAAACTAAGTTGTAGGTATCTGTTAGATTGTTATATCCAGTTGCCGAGTAGTAGAACGGATTGTAATTCCGGGTTACATCAAAATAAGAGTAACGGGAGGTGTTGAACAAGCCTCTTGCAGAAAGTCCGTTCAGGATTGACGATAGATCTTGTTTTACTTCAAACTGTGCGCTCATGTTAGATCTCGCATAGTCACGGTACCCTTTAACCAGATCAGCGTATGGATTAATCAGAAGCCCGTTATTGGAGTTTCCGAATAAAATATGCTTCGTGTTTGGCATCAACTCAGCTGGATAATAAGCCGGAAACATTACTGGGTTCGTTTTCATTATTTTATCATACATTCCACTTCCACCATCAATAGGCCCGGTATAATCATCAAAACTGCCAGCCAAACGCACAATTACTTCTGTACTTTTGGTCATATTGATGTTGATGTTTGAACGAAGCTGATACGATTTCAAATTGATATTGTTGTTGAAATTATTCCGTTTATCAACTTTAAGCAGTCCGTTATCGATGTTATATGTACCGGCGATGTAATAACGGGCAATTTTTCCACCCCCGTTAGCGTTAAAATTCATCCGTTGGTTATTCGTTCTGTTTTTGATGAGCATCTCACGCCAGTCGATAGCAGGATAAATGTATGGGTTGGCACCAAGTTGGGTCTGGTCTATTTTATTCTGTAAATAAGGTTGAATGCCTAATGGATTCCGGGTTGTTACCGCTTCATTAGCCAGCTTCATGTAAGTTATTGGATCTGCAAATTCAAGATCACGGGTATTTTGCGAAGTCGAATTTTCCAATCGGATCTGAACTTTGGCCCTACCTTCATCACCTGATTTAGTTACAATTAAGATCACCCCATTTGCACCTCTGGCCCCGTAAAGTGACGTAGCAGTAGCGTCTTTCATGATCGAAAAGCTGGCGATATCATCCGGTTGTAGCCTGGCCAAATCTGTAGCACTTACCTCAATTCCATCGATTAAAATAAGCGGATCTTTCTTATACCCGAAGGTTGTTACCCCACGGATAAAAAATGAAGCATTATCCTGCCCTGGTTCTCCACTGCGCTGATAGGCAATTACACCTGCCAATTTACCAGCTAATGCTGTGGTTAAGTTACTGGAAGGCACCTTCAATTCTTTAGGATTAATAGTCGTGATTGCACTTAGTATACTCGATTTCTTCTGCGTACCAAATGCAACCACGGCCACCTCATCAAGGTTATTGAGCGACTCCAGCACGACATCAATTTTACTTTCACCTTTGATTTCGACTTCTTTGGTTTTGTAACCCACCATGCTGAAAACCAGGGTTCCATTGGCCGGGACTTTTAAGCTGAATTTGCCTTCGGTATTTGCCTGGACAGCTAGCTTTGAAAACTTAAGCGAAACACTTGCGCCCGGAAGAGGGCCATCAGAATCCTTTACTGTTCCACTGACAACGATTTCATCCTGAAAGGAAAGTATTGAAGTGGGTTTGTTGCCAGTTGAGATCGTGAATGATTTTGTGGAAAAACTAATCCCCATTAGTAAAATCATCATTCCGCTCAAATAAAAGTGACTCCGGCGAGTAGAATCAAAAAGCAAAATGGCCTGCCGCAATTTCGCAGCATACATTCTTAGTGTAAAAACATTCATTGAGTTGATATTTGGTTATTTATTGGATTATTAGGCTTTACGAGTATATTTCACTTATTCTACCGATATGGGAACAGAGAAAATTAACTGTGTAAATGATGTGAAAGGCTTGCCGCAACTTTGCAGCGGGCTTCCTTAATGTAAAATATTCATTCTGGTATAGCGTTAATTGTTATTTGGTTACCGGACATTAGCACTTAAATATTTGAACGTCACATTGCTCCAGGATAATAATGGTATTTAAGAAAAATAAGACAGACATTTTACTTCGCATTTTAATGAATGCCAATTAGCCAGGAACAGAACAGACGTTATAAAAATTTTGGCAAATCAATCCCATTCACCTGAAATAAACAGGTGTGATAAATGGAATAAAAATGATTTACAGCTTTGTTAGTTGGTTGAAACTATGGTAGTTTTTCTCATAATATTTTTTTTTATTTTGTGAGTTTGTTTGTTTACTAAAAGGCATAGCATGATATTTTATTAATGCAAGCATTATAAATACCAAAATAGACTTCCCGTTCATGTTCTCGATACCCTCTTCAGGGATTTTTATTTGGTTAGAATTGCTAAAACAGTTAACTATAGCATCTTATCAAAGATACATTATTGCCCTGGGGTTAAATTTATCATAAACAGACTTTTTTTTGTAATTTTCCGACATCGCAACTTTTTTTTCGGATATATAAATTGCTTATCTATTTGTTAAATAAATACATGATGCTTTAATAAACAACTATATATCAGCACCATTAAACTCATATTTTTCACACCTTAAACACTTAGTGTAAAAAAAACACTATACCTGACAATACCATAAAGTTCAAAATATATTCTCAAATCCGTTATTACCAAATCCATTTCCATTTTTTAGTGAATTAAGCAGTATTTTCGGTTATGATGAGAAATATTGGCTCAAAATTTAAAAAAACCGTACTATTCCCATTTTAAATAAAAAGAGACATGACAAAAAACGTTTTAGTCGCAATGCTATTGGTGACCATATTCGGCTGTAAAAAACCTGGTGATGATGACATTACTGCTTACCGTTGGAAGCGAGATTTGTATCGGGCGCGGGTTCATAGCGAGGGGCCTGCGGTATTTTATTCAAAAGACCCGAATGTTTTCGGGAATCAAGACGCCATCTTTTTAAGTTCAAGTTTTGTGATCTTAACGGAACACCGCAAAAATATACAGCAAGACAGTATCTATAATGCCAGTGGCAGAACCCAGATTTACAAGTATGAGAAAGTTGATGATTAATTTTCCGTAATATTTATAGGCTTAGCATAAAGCTTTACCCTAAATAAAATTATCATCCTGAAGGATGATAATTTTATAAAATCAATATAAAATGACAGATTTTTTGCCAAATGGTAGGCTGCAAAAGTCATCCTTGGGATAAGCCTTTCAGCAGATAGCTTATTCCGACCTTTCGCGGAAGCAATATTTATAGCAAGGATCATTAGCTTGCTTCGTTGTTCCTCCTTATAATGAAGACTTTTCTACGGAGTCTGTCAATGGCAACCTGTCAGAAGGCCTCTTTCAATATTTTAAATGTTATCTGGTTTCGATCGGCAGTACTGCAGCCTTTAAACCTTTAGCAGAAACACTTAGATTTAATTTCCCAGCTTGTTCTGTTGATTGAACAGTGATGACCAGTTTACCTTTAAAAGCCTTCATTTTCGGCAGGTGGAACAACTCCAAACTGGTCGGATCGCCATTGGCCACGGCTTTATATGTTCCGTTTCCGGTAACTTTAAAATTAAGGCTATTTTCAGCATCAGGACATAGCGTACCGTGGGCATCTACCACGCTTGCGGTAACATAAGCCAGATCTTTCCCATCTGCCATCAAGGTCTTACGATCTGATTCTAATACAATATGGTGCGGTTTGCCTGCCGTTTTAACGGTTTGTTCGGCAACGGGCTTGCCATTACCATCATAGGCAACTACCTTTATTTCGCCGGGTTCGTATTTTACATTGTTCCACATTAGCCGGTACCTGCTGGTACTGGTCGCTTTATTTTTGCTTTGCCTACCCTGGCTTTTGTTGTTAATGAACAATTCTGCCGATGGGTAATTGGTATACACAAACACCGGAGTTACCTGTCCCTCACGGCCAGGAAAAGTCCAGTGTGGCACAATATGCAGGGTCGGTTTTTCAGGATTCCATTTGCTCCTGTAAAGGTAAAAACGATCTTTAGGGATACCTGCCAGATCAATAATTCCGAAATAAGAACTGTGCGACGGCCATTTTTCATCATAAGGCGTAGGTTCGCCCAAATAATCAAAACCTGTCCAAACAAATTCGCCGATTACATATTTCAGTGAATCCTGCATCATAAATTCATCATCCGGAATCTGCGACCAGTTACAATATTCCAGATCGTATGATGAGCTTTGATTGTCATCGTACATTTTCATTTTCTGTGGCACAACCGGGAATTTATACACCCCTCTTGAGCTCACGGTAGAGGCCGTTTCAGACCCCAAAACCATTTCCTGCGGCAAGCGTTTGTAAGCCTCCCCATACCAAAATGGCTTATAGTTAAAGCCCGGGATATCTAATACTGAAGCAAAGTTATTGTCTAATGCATCTTTAAGCCTATCCATACCCGCAGTTACCGGTCGGGTTGGATCTTCACGGTGGCATATATCCTGTAAAAACTTTAAAATCTTGCCCCCTTCTTTAGTCGATTGATCGGGTACTTCGTTTCCGATACTCCACATCACCACAGAAGGATTGTTTCTGTTGGCATGGATCATATTTACGATATCTTTTTCGGCCCACTCATCAAAAAGATGGCTGTATCCATTTGACACCTTAGGTGCTTTCCATTCATCAAAAGATTCGACCATGAGCATAAATCCCATTTCATCACATAACTTTACCAATTCTGGCGCCGGCATGTTATGTGAGGTCCTGATCGCATCGCATCCCATGTCTTTCAATAATACGAGCTGCCTGCACAAGGCAGAAACATTAATAGCAGCACCAAGTGGTCCTAAATCGTGGTGGTTGCAAACGCCTTTAAATTTGCGATAAACACCGTTTAGCGAGAACCCTTTTTCCGCCTCGTATTTAATGGAACGGATGCCAAAAGTAGTGGTGTATTCGTCTTTTAAGCTGTTTCCGGCATATAATTTTGTTACGGCTGCATATAGATTTGGTGTTTCCGGCGACCATAATTCAGGGTTTCTAACCACTAAATCCTGCTCAAACTCATTCAAATCTTCTGTTGTTAAATTCTTCGTCGCTGTTGCTACTGTTTCACCTTTTGCATTAACGATGGTGGTTTGCAGGCTCAAACCATTATAGTTTCCACTTAATGAATTAACCTGGGTCCGTATTTTTACCCGGGCAAAATCTTTGTTGATTACCGGCGTGGTAATATAAGTGCCCCAAACCGGAATACTTACCTCGTCTGTAATGATAACATGCACATTGCGATAGAGACCTGCGCCCGGATACCAGCGGGAGGCTTCCGGCAAATTCTCCAAACCGATGGCGAGTACATTTTTGCCAACCCTCATCTTGTCGGTTATATCAATTGAAAAAGAATTATAGCCATATGCCCAGTGCCCAACGGCCTCCCCGTTTAAAAATACTTTTGGATAGCTCATGGCGCCATCAATTAAGATTACTGCTTTTTTGCCTTTTGTAAAAGCGGGAGCAACAAACGTATTGCGGTACCAGGCTTTGCCAACAAAAGGCAAGCCACCCGTTCTTCCTGTTTTTAATGATGCCGTTTGCTCGCCATTTTGTACAATCTGTACATTCTGACTGTCATTATTCCCATCAAAAGGACCTTTTATGGCCCAATCATGTGGAATACGTACCGTTTCCCATTTGCTGTCATCAAAAGCAGGATTTACAGATTCAGGAAAATCACCCTTGCTAAATTTCCAGTTTTTTTCCAGCAGGTATTCTGTCCTGCCCTGTCCTTGAACTGTTCCACAAAATAGTGCAGCTAATAATAAAATGGATAAACCCCGGTATAACGATATTTTAATTGCATTCATCCTCAAATCTAAATGTTAAAACAGTGCTCAACAACTTAGGAGAAAGAACAGGTTAAAATAAGTTAATAAATGGTTTAATTTTAACTGGTTTGACTAAATAAGGAATTTTGCGACATTATGCGTTTTCCCTAATTTGTTTAAGCGTAATTAAATAAAAATAAATCTACAGTTTATTTCCACTCCATTCATGTTTAAGAATGGCAAACTGCATCGTGTTCTCATATTTAGGAGTTCCGTCATCGTTATTCACAAATGATATATATTCCAGGAAAAGTCCCTCTTTACGCATACCCAGCCGCTCGCAGAGCCGCTTAGAGCGAATATTATAATCTTCCACATAGCAGTAAATCCTTCGGGCGTTTTTCTTGCTGAACAAATAATCAAGCAACCCGGCTGCAGCTTCACTGGCATAACCTTTACCTTCAAAATTCCCATTGAAATTCCACCCTACACTATAAGTATCTTCTTCCTGCATGGTAAACAGATTACCGATGATCAAATCGTTTTCCCGCAGGCACACCGCAAGCTGTGAATCGTCATGACTTTTTTCCTTCACGGTTTTAATAGCTTCGTCAAACGTCGTTATTTTTTCATCTGCGAAACAATTTACCCTTGGCTCGGAAAAATAAGCCAATAGGCCTGCCGCATCACTTTCCTCGAAGCTGCGCACAATTAATCGTTCTGTGCTGTAAAATTCCATTGTAAAGTCATCTAACGTTTAATAAGAAGCTATAGTATGAGGTAAATTGCTTTCTTAATCCTGTCAAAAACCTGTATGCTTAAGCCAAAGAACTTGATTAAAACCATCGCTGAGCAGTATCGACGCAGTATATTAAAATGGTTTAGAACCAATTCTCTTTAAAAATTGCTTGGTAACTTGCAATGACGATTTTAAAATTCAGATCTCTTTTTATAAAACGCTCTTAATTAAAAAGTTCTGCCAATTTAGCTTCCAATTCTTTGCCATGGAGATCGCCAGCTACAATATTACCCTTGTTGTCTACCAGAAAATTCCTGGGAATCGCTGTGATATGGTATTTTTTTGCAATCTCAGATTCAAAGCCTTTTAGATCACTGACGTTCGTCCAGATATAGTGATCGGTTTCAATTGCTTTTTTCCATGCTGTGGGATTGGTATCTAATGATACCGCGATTACGTCAAATCCCCGCGATTGATACTTGTTATAAAGCGGAATAAGCGCCAATCCCTGTGCTCTGCACGGCACACACCAACTCGCCCAAAAATCAATAAATGTGTACTTACTTTTAGCGGTGATTTCCTTTGACGAAGTTTTCTTACCCATCGTGTCGCTCATCACAAAATCATCATATATCAATGTTGAATTTGAATCATTTAACCTGGCGCTAGTTCTGTTATGCTCGGCTGCGTTACTGTTAGTACCATTAATGCTTAAGGTATAGTTTTTTTTGGAAGGTGGTAAACACATCTGATCGTTACAGGCCATATATTTAATGGCGAATTTTAACTCTGTCTGCTTATCAGACTTCAATTTCAAGACCTGAGAAAAGATCGCACCTTTTTTATAGTAAGGCAACTCTTCTCCATCTTTAGCCCCTATTCCTTTCTCTTCCACTTCTCCTATAAACCCGATGTTTTGATTATCCTCAAACAAAAACTCAGTCGGCATGCCCATCCCACCCGAAGTTTGCGGATAGATATGATAGGGAGCCTTTATGGTAGCGACAAAATTTACCCGATAAGTTAAAGAACCAGTTTTCTCTACGCGAAATTCCCAGGAGACAGGATGATTGTCCTGTCCATACCCTAAGAATGCAATTGCGTTAAAAAAAATCAATAAAATGAATTGTTTCATATTGTTGTGCATTATAAAATAACTTATACTTTCTTTCTTGCCATTTCAACCATTTGCGCTACTTCTTCAGCTGCGGCTTCATCTTTCCCTTCAAAACCTTCCACCTTGAAACGGATTTTTCCCTCACCATCAATGATAAATTTGGCAGGTATTCCTTCAATTTTGAAAGCATCTGCGGCAGCACTTTGCTTTGTTTTTGAATTTCTCGGATCCAGATACAGATCAAATGTATAATTGCGTTTGGCCAGAAACTCCTTACCATCACTTAATAAATCTGGCACATTATTCCAGGTATAAATAAAGAGAAACTTTACATCCGGATCGTTCTTGTACCGGTTAACAGCCAGCTGCATTGCAGGAAATGAAGCCACACAAGGGCCACACCAGGTTGCCCAAAAATCCAACACTATGGTTTTCCCTTTAAAGTCTGCCAAAGAAACTACTTTCCCATTTACATCTGTTACCGTAAAATTGGGCGCGGCTTCATTAACCATCATCGGTGAAATATCTTTCCTGATTTTTTTGATAAAAGTATCTTTCAAACCCTGGATATAAGCATCTGCATCCTTATCTGGATTCAGCTTGGTATAACCTTTTTTTACCTCGTTAATATACCGCGGCTCAAGCTTTCCACCTTCTACTGCTTTAGCCAATACGGGTAGCGCCTTTACGTAGTCGCCGTTTAAACTCGACAGAAAAGCATAATTTTCGATGAGTTCTTCATCCCTGTCTTTAATATGATGATAAGCCTCGGATGTGTAACGAAAGGCTTCCTCATTTTTACCTTCTTTAAACAGTAGCTTGCTATAGAGGTTGATAAAATCATAATAAGCAGATTGCCGATTTACTTTACTTGGTCCATTGAAAGACACATCTTTTAACTTCTTGGCATTATCTAATTCACGAGCAGCAAACTCCATGGCCTTCTTGTTATTGATTGCAGCCATTTCCTGAGTGGCAGAAACTAAGGCTTGTAACCTAAAGCCAGGATTATCAATGGAGTTGATATATTGAAGCGTTTTTGAAGGATTCATTTCATTGGCATACATATTGGCCACAAAGCTTTTTTCCAGATCTAAATTGACATTCGGATAGGCCCTGACCATGCGCTGTAGATGTGCTTCCATATCTTCTACCGCTTTCAGTTTTAGAAAGGACGTGAGTCTCATCATTTGGGCATTTGGACTATCCGGGTATTTTTTTAACAAAATCTTGGTTACCACATCTTTTTTGATTTCATTTTTATCGTAGTACTGAATCAACGTCCATAAGTCCTGATCTGAACCATTTTCCAGAGCTTTGATCTTTTGCTGAAGCAATGATTTGTTTTTTGTCTGTCTTAAGGCCGCTAATTTGCTATCAGTATCATCCTTTTTTTTTCTTTGCGCCAGTGTAACCAGACAACTGAACATTAACATTAAAAAAACTATTCTTTTCATCTCTTATCTATTGATTTTTTTATAAATTCAAAAATTGTGACCGCAGGCAACAACAAGGTTGAAGTGCGACTTCTCCTAGCTATATTTACGCCATAGAAAGTTCCTTCGCTATCAAATACAAGACTTCCACATTCTGCCGCTTTAATGGCAGCATCATGGACCAGCACATTCTTAAAACCATCAGAACGGCCACTCCTGCCACCTGAATACTCAAAAGATGCATGATGCGGTGTTGGCTGACCTTGCAAATAAAAACTTAATTGCATGTGCTTCCCTTCTCTCAAAATGTCAATGGAGATGGAATCACCCGCCAGATATTTTGCAAATTCTTGATTGTAATCTGCTGCTGTGCTCACCGCGGTACCATTAATTTTAACGACCTGATCCTTGAGTTTCAGCGATGAAGCTGCTGGACCGCTTTTGTCGATGCCAGTGATGGTAATCTTTCCATTCTGATACACCGCACTTGCACCGAGATATCCGTAACTATCACTTAGAGGCACATCAAAATAGGTAGCACTGAGCACACCTACTTTAGTGGCATCATTGCCTAATGAAGACACCAGTATCTTACCTAAGTCGCTTTGCTTTAATACCCGATATTGTGGATCAGTTGATAAATTGATTCCCATTCTCATCTTTCCATCGGTACGCAATAACACCAGGTCATGCTCCCTGTCTCTTTTTAGCAATTTCGCAGTAAACATATGCGCCCCGCTTTTAATCATCGGACTGCTACCAACCATTGAGCTTTTGCTCACGATATACTTATCTCCCTTAAAATTGATCAGCGTACCCGAAATCGATACTCGTTTTGCCCCAAAAAGACTAGTTAACATTACTGCGCTTTTTCGATTTTGGAGAGGAATATTTACAACTTGTTCTAAGGCAGGAACGGTTTGCAGCTGCACCGACGATACCCTGGCGGGCAACACATCGGCAGCTGGAAATGAAGTGTAATCTTTAGCAACGTTTAGCGCGGTCCAGTATTTTAGAAAATGATCCGCTGGCACATCAAAATTTTGCTCTTCCTTTTCCTTTATCCAACTGTGTATCCCTACTACCCTTCCAAGCGCATCAAATAAAGGACCGCCAGAGTCGCCAGGTTCCATTTTTGCAGAAGATTCGATGAAACCGTCACTTAAATCGACATCAGAGATTCGTCCAAAACGGACATTTGGCTTTTGCTTAAAAAAGGCACCCGGATAAGAAATGCTTACTACCGGCTGGTTAATTTTTAATTCTGTACTGGGTGCCATCTTCGAGAAAGCCCATTTAGCAGGTTTCAGAATCTTAATCATTGCCATATCATAATCTTTTCCCTTGTCTTGTAATCCAATCCGGCCTAAGCCCATTGCGATATGTTTACTCCCGTCCGGGAATGATACTCTGTAGATTTGACGGGGCATTGCAGCGTGCGATACGGTGAGAATGTGTCCTTCAGCAGAAACCACTACGCCCGTAAAGCCATTGGCCTCGTCAACGCCTTTCTGTACCTGGTTGTTCAAGGTATCCCACTCGATAATGTAAACGCTACTGGCCATCACCTTATCTACCACACCTGCTATAAGCTTTTCGATGCTTTGGGTAGTTGAATGAGATTGCCCTTTGCAGGCGGCAAACAAACAACAACACACACAAAACAAACTAAGCTGTAATCCTTTCGCGATCATAAGCTTATGATTTTGATTTTGTAAGTTCTATCATCGCTTTCAGCTTATAAAATTCTTTATCATCTGAGCCTGCATAACCAATACCAGTTTGCGTGACATTTCCCTTTGCATCAATGATAAACTTTTGGGGAGTACCCAGTGCACCCAGTGCTTTGAAAATGGCCTCTTCCTGATCAAACAATATATCGAACTGATAACCTTTCTTTTGCATAAAGGGCTTTACAATTTGTGGGTTTTCACCTTCATTGATTACAAATAGTTGAAAAGGTTCACTTTTGTAAAGCTCAAGAATACGTTTGAACGCCGGAAATGCAGCTACACAGGGTTTACAACTCGTACTCCAAAAATCAATGACTACGATTTTACCTTTATAATCGGATAACTTAATCAGCTTACCGTCCATATCTGTTAAAGGCACATCAGGTATAGGTTTCGCATTTTTTATCCAGCCTGCAGCTACTTCTTTTACAATTTTTTGATATGCCTCCCCCTTTAACGAATCAATATATTTATCCATTCCGGCCTGGCTGCCTTTTACCTTCTGGTAGGCGATTTTTAAACTCGCAATGGTATGTGGTGTGGACGTAGCAGTACGCACCGCATTAGACAGGGTATCAAGTGCCTGTTGGGCCTGGCCTGCTGCCAATAAGATTAAACCCAAACGGTTCAGGTAATTGGCATCCGAATTCCTGAAATAAGGTATTTTCCTGAACACGGTATTTTTACCCGACTTTTTTATATTCTCCATTGCGACCGCCAGGTTGCCGAGTCTGGCATTGGCTAAGGCATTTATCTCAAGTAAAACTCCGCTTCTGCTAAAGGTATCATCATGCTTTTTGAGCCTAACTTCTGCTAAAATCTGTTTGGAAATTTGCTGTACCCAAGCTATGTGCTGGTCGTTGTCTACCCAGGATTCTAAAAGATTAGAAAGTTCAAACAACTGGATAGCAGAGAATTTAGGGTTAGTTTTTTTGTAGAAATGATATTTATCAATATCTCCTTTCGCCAACCAATCGATAGCCAACTGCGCACGATAGTGATCATATTGCCCAGGCTTTGCGGATCCAGCAGGATATTTGGCGACAAGTTCGTTATAGAACCGCTCTTCTTCTTCCACTTCTACAAGTGCATTAAATTTTTTGGCGATCTCTTTTGGTGACTGCTGGCCGTAAACATACGCGGAGATTAATACCAGGAATAAAACTAATCTTTTCATATTCTTCAACTAACTACGTGCTTTGATGATTTCTACCATAGCTTTCAGCTTATAATATTCCCGGTCGGTAGAACCGGCATAGCCAGAAGCGAAGAACCTGATGTTTCCCTTCGCATCAAACACAATTTTTGTTGGTGTTGCGCGGACATCGTACATATTATTTTCCTGGTCCCTTAAAACTTGCATTTTTATTGGCTGTTGTACGGCAAAAGCCTTCACCGTTTGCCCCTCCTCGAATACATTGACGACGTACAGTTGAAATTCATCTTTCTTGTAATCTTCAACCACTTTCTCAAATCCTGCAAAGGCTGCTACGCAAGGCGTACATAAGGTGGTCCAGAAATCCAGCACAACGATTTTTCCTTGCTGGTCAGAAAGGTCAATCTTCTTTCCATCTAAATCAATCATCTTGACTTGACTGAGGGATTTTGTAGCACGGAAGCTGATCAGTTTCCTCGTGCGGTCCTGTGGATCAGGAAAAGTCCCGTCCAGGGTCTGCTTTGCTGAATCTATATAGGATTTTTCAACTTCTTTATAATATTTTTGATAAGCTTCATTTTTTAACGATTTAAGCTCCTCTTCGAATCCATTTTCGGTGCCCTTCACTTTTTTAAACGCTTCTTTAAACGTATCTATCATATAAGCGTTAGACTCTGCGTCTTTAAAAGCAACCTTTAGCAAATCAAAAGCCTTTTGAGGCTCACCAGCAGCAAGCTGAACTATGGCCTGACGGTTCAGGTAATTAGACTTCATGTCTTTAAAATACTTTATCGAACGGCTTTCGCTAGATTTGTCAGCAGCCGATTTCGCCATCATCTTTTTAGCCAGTTCAATATTTCCTAACCTGGCATTTGCCGCTGCATTGATTTCATAAAGTACAGAAAATCTGATCCCTTCTTCTGCAGGTGTACCTTTCAACTCTTTCAAAAGTGCCGCCGATATTTTTTCGGCATTGGTATAATCTTTCTTTTCGTCAAAAAGCTTCTCCAGTGCATAGCCCAGGTAAAGTGCTTGTTTATAGGAATATTTGGGCTTCTTTGCGTGATAGTAGCTATAGCGTTCGACATTTCCCTTAGCCAACCACAGATAGGCCAGTTCAGCATTGAAATCATTGATTGCTGTGGGCGCCAATTTTGCCGCAGGAGCCTTGATCAATTCAGTGTATTTCTTTTCCTGATCTTCAATTTTTTCAATGAGCGTAAAATCGTCTATACTGTATTTCCTGGACGATTGCTGTGCCCAAACAGAACTGGAAACCAGCAGGAGTAAAATGATTTTTTTCATGTCAATTTAATTTTTTCTTATCTAATTAATTTAGAAAGCGTATCCTCTAAGTCCGATCCTCTTAAATCTTTCGCTACAATTTTTCCCTCCGGGTTAATCAATACGTTTGCGGGTATAGAAGAAATCTTATACCTTTTGGCAACCTCGCTTTCGCTTGCTTTGAAATCACAAACCTGCGTCCAAGGCAGTTTATCCTCTTTTATGGCTTTTAACCAAGCACCTTTTTTAGTATCTAGGGAAACGCCGAGTACCTTAAAACCCTTTTCCTTAAATTTTTTATAAGCTTCAATCACATTCGGGTTTTCAGCACGACAGGGAACGCACCAACTCGCCCAAAAATCAACCAACACATAGCTGCCCCGGTAAGATGCTAAACTAATCGCCTTTCCATTGATGTCATTCAAGGTAAACTCTGGGGCAATCAGTTTTCCTGAAAAGGCTTCTTTTGCCTCATCCAATCTTGGCTTCCAAGCGAGTACCTTTGCCGATTGCTGCATCCTTGGGCTTAGCTGATGATACATAGATTCAACCAGCGTTGGATTGATCGAACCTTGTGTGAATAAATCCATCAAGTCTACACTAACATAAGAATCTGGGTATTTATTGATCAAATCACGGGTGAGGATTTCAAAGAATTCTAAGCCGGCAGGCTTACCATTCAAAGCTCTGCTTCTGGCGGCCGTTTCGCGCGAATAAAACTCCCATACCTGTTGTTCTTTGCCACCACCGGTTGAAGTTGCCATTCCAGCGTGGTCAAATACAATATCGATATTGCCATCCAGGTAAACCAATGCAACATTTTTCATGTTGCTGGTATCATCACCGGATGACGATTGACGATTTTTCCCAACAGGCTT
Organism: Pedobacter suwonensis; assembly: GCF_007833675.1. Classification (NCBI taxonomy): domain Bacteria; kingdom Pseudomonadati; phylum Bacteroidota; class Sphingobacteriia; order Sphingobacteriales; family Sphingobacteriaceae; genus Pedobacter; species Pedobacter suwonensis. The sequence goes on from NZ_CP031708.1 coordinate 2,007,817, forward strand.
TTCTAGCCTGATCAGATTCAACTCTGCTAGTTGGGGTCTGCCGATCGTACCCTTAAATTCAAATTTTCCATTTCTTATAACTGCAGTATCCGTTTGATATTCGCCGCCTTTATCATCTGGCGGGTAGGCCATAGTCACTATTCTTGCCTTAATCATTTCGGGTAGTTGACCTTTTACCGTATAATTCGTTTGCGCGTTTGACCAAACAGGCAACAGGAATGCGGTTGCCCAAATCAGTATTTTATTCATATTTCTATTAAATTTCAAATTGCCGCTAGACTGCAGCCATTTGTCAGGTAGTTTTTTATGGGTTTTCTTCCAGGCCTTTGCTTTCGTTAATCATACGCTCTCCAAACTTAAGTACGAACCTTTCGGGCTTAAGCTGATACGAGGCAGTCTCTACGCCATTCTGATTGTAAATCCTATGTGTAAATTTAATGTGAGTGCTATACACCGGATCGACAGAAAGACGACGCATATCCAGCCAGCGCAAGCCAGTGATGGCGAATTCACGAATGCGTTCATCCAAAATAAATTTCACGAGTGCTTCCTGGTTTGAAGCAATACCTGCTGGCACAAGTGCTGCTGCGCCGGCAATTCTTTTGCTACGCAAAAACTGAAGATCATTTACCGCCCCGGATAGATCATTTGATCTGGCCAGGCACTCCGAACGCATCAAATACAGATCTGGCAATGACGGACCGACATTGATTCCAAGAAAGAAATCGGTATTTCTGCGTCTCATTCCCATTGGATAGGCAGTAGTAGTAGACAATTTATAAGGCGAATATAGATTTAAACGTCTGTCTGTAGCAGTATACAAGGAGGCTGTTTCCGGGCTGAAAAGAAATGCATTAACAGCACCAAACTGGAACCAGCCTGCGTTGATGTTATAAATGATTTCTGTATTATTGGCGGCGATAGGTACATTGTCCAAACCGAAAAATCCTTCCGGATACCAGGATCCCTCTGCATCCGGATTTTCTACATCTAGTACCATTGTATAATCATACAACTCCATCGGAATTCCAGCCTTTTGAACCTCTACAAATGCGGCATCGAGGTGTGCTTTGGCAGCGGCAAAATTATTCATAGACATATATACCCTTGCCAAGTAAAACTCAGCCGCCAACTTAGAAATTTTACGGCGATGGGTAAGTGCGCCTAAATTTGGCAGCGCTTCTTTTAAATCACTGATGACCAGATCATATGCTGCCTGCAAGGTACCTCTTTTAAAATCCTTTTGCGTCACATCTGCAACGGTAAGGTTCGGAATACCTAAATCTGTGCCGGCAGTAGCTACATTGTAGGGTTTGGTAAAATCTGATAAAAACATAAAGTTGCAGATTGCCCTGCCCGCCCGCGCTTCTGCAAGTAAGGCAAGTTTCTGTGCTTCGCTTCCCCCTTTCGAATCCATTACCTCATTGATGACTTTATTAAATAGGTAGAGTCTTCTGATGTAGTTGGTTTCTCCAGTAATCTCGTTTGGCAAGCTGGCAGGATTATAAATTCGCGGCTCGTACCTGAACAAACGCTGCTGGCGCAACTGTTCATCCCCCTCTAAGTTGTTAAAATCAGGTTGCAAAGCTGCCATCTCGTCGCCCTGATATACACCAGCAGTAAACTGACTTGATAGATAGTTTGCATTCAAGAGCTTTTCATAGTCAGCTGTGTTTATGGCAATAGCCTGCCCTTTAGGTACAATTTCGAGGAACTCCCGCCTACAGGAAATCTGAAACATCAGCAACATTAAAACAAATGAAACTAAAATATATTTTACTAGAATTTTCATATCTGATCCTGTTTGATAATTAAAACGTAACGTGTGCACCTAAACTCACTGTTCCCTGAGCGTCCCTTGTACTGCCCAGAAATTCCGGATCTATACCATTTTTATTGGCCGTCCACAACAATAGGTTGTTCAATTGGACCCGAAAGGAAACATTTTGTACATGTATGGACTTGACTAACATTTGAGGAAGATTGTAGGATAATGTAATATCGCGTAGTTTGATATACGCTCCGTTTAATGCGTATCGCTGAGACTGATTGAAATAACCGATGTTGCGGGCACTGGCTAGCTCACCGGAAGATACGTATCTCGGTATATCCGTTCTTTGTTCATCACCCGGAACCTTCCAGCGGTCCAGAAATGCTAAGGGCAGTGAATTGCCGCCAAGAATGGACTCATTTGTTGCCGGATTGCTATTATTGGTAATTCTATTCCCTCCACTATAAATCACGTTTGCACTCAGATTGAATGACTTATATTGAAAATTATTGTAAAGCCCACCTGACCATACCGGTTGGGTAGTACCAGCATAAAGGATATCTTCGGGTTTAGTGATGTTGATTTCAGAAGTCACCGTACCATCCGCAAGCCGAACTTGTGGATCTCCATCCGCATTTAAGCCGCCGTTGTTATAAACAAAAAGCGTGTATAAGGGATAATTAACTAACCTTTCTCTTCCAACAAGCTCATCGCCAGTTACTGGATTATTCTGAAGCAGACGTGTCAATTTATTCTTATTGTAGCTAAAGGTGAGCCCGGTACTCCAGCTAAAGTTACTGGCGACGATGTTTGCTGAATTTAATGCTACATCGATCCCTTTATTATCTAGGTTACCGAAATTGCCTATTACATTTTCGTAACCTGTAAGCGGCGAAGTGGAAAGCTGGCCAATCAGGTCAACGGTTTTTTTAATGTATCCATCAATAGATCCGGTTAACCGATCATTGAACATAGAAAAGTCGATACCGGCATTATATACCTTCGTGCCCTCCCAGGTTAGTTTGGTGTTGGCTGGAGAGTTTAATAAATAACCTGCACCTGTTACATAATTGGGATTATTCTCTGCCACCAGAATATCGTATGATGCAGCCGCTCCGGCAACGGGGGCGTTACCCGTAATTCCGTAGGTAAGGCGAACATCCAATTGATTGAGCCAGGTAGCCGGCTCCAGAAAATTTTCCTCACCTAATGCCCATTTGCCGCCAATACTATAAACTGGTCTATTCTGTGCCGACTTATCCCGCCCGAACAAATTACTTTCGTCGATTCTCCAACTGGCATTAAAGGTATATTTTCGATCGAATGTATATCCCAGATTAGCAAAATAGGAGGTGGTTCTGGCTATTCGGCCTTCAGCACCTCCAACGTTGTTTTCCAATGCTGAAGTCCCGCCTATTCCATTAACTACCAGACCTAAACGAGCCATATCTACTGGCCTGGAAGTTTGCAGCTGATCATCCCAGCCGTAGTACGTTGCCGATGTAGTTACCGGAGTACTACTGGTGGCTTGCTGTCCGGCCATCAGCGAGAATTGATGTTGCTTCCAATCGCGGTTAAACACCAACTGGTTTCTTAAAGTCCAAGACCTTGAGGAATTGGTTCCGGTAATCAGCCTTCCACCTATCTGGGGGAGATTATAAACAGGGGTTACAGTAGCATTCGATGCCTGGGTAAATTGAACTACCTGTGCTCTCATTGCATAATTGTCTTGTTGTCTCACTGCGCGTGTATTGGTATTGCCCAGGTTGTAACCGTAGGTACCCTGAAAATCGAGTCCTTTCAAAATGTTTACCTTAATGCCCCCAACCAGTCTGGCAAAAATGCCGTTGCTGGTGTCATAAGCCCTATCCCTTTCCAGAATGGGATTATAATCGAGGTTGATTCGGCTCCTTGACTGGTACCGTGTTCTTAGCGAATCCGATAGGGGAACATCCTTGTAGTTAGCCAAATAATTTATGTTCAGGGGGTTGCCATTAAGATCTTTAAACAACTGATAAGGAACTATGTTGCGATCGGCCTGATAGGTATTGCCATTTCGGGTCACCGTATTCGTTAGATCTGCATTTATAGAAGCGGTTATTCTTTTATTGATAACCAAGTTGTTATTCAGGTTAATTTTGTATTGATTGTATTGCTCACCCGGTATGTTACTTTGCGTACCAATGTGGTTGATTGAGCCGTAAAAGGTATGTACCTTACCTCCTCCGGAAACTGATAAAGTTTGGTTGAGCGTACCTGCATCTCTAACAAAAAGATCGGCAATCTGTGCAGTATTGGAAAGCCCGGCCAAACTGTCCAGTTTAAAGTCTGCCTGCGCCCGGGTAATGCGGTTTCTGGCATGGTCATATAGAATCTGTAAATGAGGAAGGTTCCCAAAGTTGCTGTTAACCGTTCTCCAATCTGGAAAATTTGGAAGAAACTGAGGAAAAAGTTCTTTGGCAAGCGCAATAAATTGTTGCGAATTCATACGTGGTACATAGTCGAGATCTGGCCGGCCCTGAAAAGCATAATAACCATCGTAATTTAATGTCAGCCGATCGCCGGCCACTCCTTTTTTTGTCGTAATCACAATCACGCCATTTGCTGCCTTAGCACCCCAGATAGAAGCTGATGTGGCATCTTTCAAAACGGTAATATCTGCAACATCCTGCTGATTTATCTGTTCAATATTGCCCTCAAATTCAATCCCATCAACCACAATCAATGGTCTGGTAGAGGTTAATGGATTATCGCCAATGGGTAAAGAACTTTGTCCTCTCACCAACAAACCGCCTGGACCGCGAGTGGTTAATCCTGGAACCAATCCTTCCAGCCTGGTTAAAATATTTGGCGTACTGGTTCTGTTCTGCATTACTTTAAGATCTGGTTTGGCAAAAGATCCCGCAGCACGTTCCCTTGATATTTCCTGATAACCAGTATTGAATTTTATTTCTACCTGTTGAAGATCGTTACTCATCACGGCCATCCTGATGGTGCCGAGATTGGCCGCTACCGGGCGCTCAACGGGTCTATAACCTACATAAGCAATGATAATTATTGCATCCTCATCTATATCCTGGAGATAAAATTCTCCATTTTGATTAGTAGCTGTGCGGATATTGGTATCATCAACAAAAACAGAAGCACCCACCAAAGGCTTCCCGGTTTCGTCCACTACTTTGCCCTGAACGTTAATCTGCCGGTTTTCCGGATTGCTGTTATTATTTAGTTTAGGTTCAGGCTTTTTTTTAATGGTTATAATCTTGCTCTCAATCGTGTAGATAAGAGCCGAACCAGCCAGTACCTGCCCCATGGCTTCGTTTATATCCGCATCTTTAAAGTCAACATCAACCAATTTATCTTTTGGCAATATTTTGGCATCGTAAAAGAAATCATAGCCACTTAGTTTTCTGATCTCTCTAAAGACACTTTCTAACGGGGCATTTTTTTTATGGAGGGTAATTCTTTGGCCGAATGTTGCTGCACTGACCTGCAAGAGCGATGCTATTAGAATCACGGTGGTTAATCGCATAATAAGCATAATTTTTAAACACAGACGGTTAGAAACAGCTGTATATAAACTGTATTTTTTATACATTTGTCTAGTTTGGTTTTTTACAGTGATCCTTACTTTCGACGGACCGGAACACTGTGGTAAACAGATAAGTTAATTGCCAGGCTGAACCAGTGCTGATAATATCACACTGGTTTTTTTCTAAGTCTGATAACGTTGTGTGGTCTTCATGTTAGTTGTTGTTTAGGTTATTGATTAGTTTGATTTTTTTATTATGGTTTGGATTATGGCTTAACGTATATTTTTCTGCCCTCGACTTTAAACTTCACAAGACCAGAGGATTCGATCGACTTTAAAACAACAGCTAAAGGTTTATCCCTTGCAATCCATCCGCCTGATTCCATATCATTGGGTACCGAAGCATCATATACCACCTCCACATCATACCATCTTGCAATGTCACGCATCGCCGCTTTAAAGTTGACGTGGTTTAAATAAAAGTCCCCTTTTGTCCAGCTCATGACCTGCTCGATATCTGCTTTACCAGTCTGGATAGTAATGCCGTTAGAAATAGCCTGCTCACCGGGTTTTATTTTCTTTTTCTCTTTACCGCTGGTAACCTGAACAGCACCCTCCAACAAAGTGGTGGCTGCTAGTGGTTCATCAGCATATGTATTCACATTAAAATGCGTCCCTAATACTTCTACCTCTTGTCCCCTGCCTTTCACAATAAAGGGATGAACACGATCTTTCACTACTTCAAAGTAACCTTCCCCCTCTAGTCTCACCAAACGTTTACCTTGTTGAATCAAATGGGTGGCAAAAGTCAGTTTAGATGCCGCATTTAACAAGACCACAGTACCATCTGGCAAACGCACCTCGTAGGTCTCTCCCTTTGGTGTAGAAATGGTATTCAAACCGTTTGATTCTTCCGCTGCATTCTTAACCTCGTAAATCAGTTTTCCATTTTCAGATTTGGTAATAACGATACCTGCGTCTTCTGCAAGTTCGCCATTCGTGGCATCAGACAGCTGGATCATCTTTCCGTTGGCAAGGGTCAATGTTGCTCCTCGCCTGGCCGGCACAATATTTTCACCTAAATGATTTGAGGCTTGCGGCCCTGAAGCCATGTTTCTGTTTGTAGATAAATACAGTCCGATACTTAACAACGTAATCAATACTGCTGCTGCTCCAGCTATACGGGACCAAAGGCGTATTTTCTTTACGGAAGGCTGAAATGGATGTACATTTACAGTTAAGAGCGTATCCATCAGCTCTTCAACCCTATCCTGTTGGAATGTCGGGGTGAATTGATCTGGCTCAAAATTATCCCAATGGCTTCTCAAAAGTTCACTTACCTGCGTCTCATGGGTTTGATCTGCCATGAGTTCGAATAGTTCCATTTGCTCCGCTGCAGAAAGCTCCTGAAGCCTTTGTTTTTTAAAAAGAAAAGATAATCTTTCGTTCAAGGTTTTGTTTGTTAAGAATAAACAAGTTGATTTTGCTGGTCGCTTATCGGTAAAGACACGCCAGGAGCAAAATCGGGATATGGAAATTAAAAAAAAATTAATTTCTGATGGAAAACAGCAGAATGCTTAATGCAGCATGAATTTTAAGGAATTCAGCAACTGAACGGGCTGCCCACTGCTGATATTTTTTTACTGAATCTGTAGAGATGCCCATGTGCTCGGCAATCTCCCTGGTTTTCAGACCTTGCTGTCTGTAATAAAGTACCTTTTGTTGTGATGCCGGAAGCTGTGAAACCGCACGTTGTAATACGTCTTGATAGGTTTCGCTGTTATTGATGTCCAATTCCTGATCGTCATTCCGGTATTGAACATCATCGGTATACAGCTGGCTTTGCTTACGATCAGCCACGATTTTACGAATACAATTAAGCGTATAATTTCTCGTTAAAATGAACAAATAAGAGGTGAACTTGTCCAGATGAGGCAACGTTTCCCGGTTTTCCCAAATTTTAACAAAAATATCCAAAACGATTTCCTCACACATCTGAACAGACTCGAGCAAGGTGAAAATGTATTTGGCCAAAGGTTCCTGATAGGCTCTAAACAGCTCGGCAAAGGCGCGGTCATCCCCCCCTGCAATTTTTTGCAGCAACTCTTTTTCATTATCAAGGGGTTTGATCGCCATTTTGAATACCCAAATATATCAATCCATGCGCAAGGTAACAATAAATTTAATCTGCATTAACCTAAATTTCATGCTAAGAAACATAAGGACTATACGCCATAGTAATTGCAACGGCCAATTCATATTAATACCAGTTAATACCAAATCTGCCAGGTTAAATCGAAATTATCGATATTAACAACAGGATAAATGCAAACAGTTAAGGACAGTTGAACCGCTAATTTTAATTATTTTGGACCCGGACAAATAGCAATCTATTTTATCCCGATGTTATTTTTTATTTCCCAATACTCGATATGAGCGTAATCAAACCAAATTTATTAAACTACTTCTTAACCTTTATACTGCTTTTTTCAGGCGCTCAGTCGGCAAAGGCAAATGAAATCATTAAGTTAAAATGCGAGCATTTAATTAATCCGATTGGCGTTGATAACCCTAATCCCCGGTTATCATGGCTAATGGACGATAACCGTAAAGGTGCATTACAAAAGGCTTATCGGATTATTGTTGGTACAGATTCATTACAGCTTAAAGGTAACATGAATATACAGTGGGATACAGAAAAAGTAAATTCAAGTAATAGTTTAATTACCTATAAGGGCAGGGCGTTAATGCCGTTTACCAAATACTTCTGGAAAGTAGATGTTTTGGATCAGCATGATAAGCTCATCTCATCAAAAATCGCAAGTTTTGAAATGGGGATGATGGGTGCTGAAAATTGGAAAGGAACCTGGATTAGCGATGGAAATGATATAAATACCCGTCCGGCACCATATTTTAGAAATGTTTTCGAATCTGCCAGGCAGGTAAAATCTGCGCGGGCCTACATTGTAGCAGCAGGCTTGTATGAACTTTATCTCAATGGCAAAAAGGTTGGCAATCATCGCCTGGACCCTATGTACACGCGTTTCGACAGAAGAAATTTATACGTTACCTATGATGTAACATCCAACATCCGGCAAGGCAAAAACGCCATTGGTGTTATTTTGGGAAACGGTTGGTATAACCACCAGGCCTTGGCGGTTTGGAATTTTGATCAGGCACCCTGGCGGGACAGGCCTGCATTTTGTTTCGATTTAAGAATTACCTATACTGATGGTACAACGGAAACCATAACTTCCGGGAGTACCTGGAAAACCAGTTTAGGGCCAATCATTTCTAATAATATTTATACTGCCGAACATTATGACGCAAGGTTGGAGCAAGAAGGCTGGAATAAAGTTGATTTCGATGATACAAAATGGCATGGAATCAACCTGAGGGCAGCCCCTTCAAAAAATATTGTTGCCCAAACCATGCATCCCATCCGTAATGTGGAGGAAATAAAAGCCAAAAGCCTGCGGAAGTTTAATGACACCCTTTACCTCTACGATTTGGGGAGGAACATTGCTGGCGTAAGTAAGATAAGGGCTTCAGGTAAAAAAGGAACGGTAATTAAACTTAAACATGCAGAACGCTTATCTGCAAACGGCCGGGCAGATTTATCCAACATTGATGTTTACTATCGTCCGAAAGATGATACCGATCCCTTCCAAACCGATATTTTTATACTAAAGGGAAATGGCGAAGAAGAATTTATGCCTTTGTTTAACTATAAAGGGTTTCAATACGTAGAAATTACATCAAGTGAGCCGATTAGATTAGAAAATAAGAGCTTGGTGGCGTATTTTATGCATAGCGATGTCCCCGCTATCGGGAAAATAGCATCATCAAATCCACTGATTGATAAAATTTGGTGGGCAACAAATAATTCCTATTTATCGAATTTATTTGGCCTCCCAACAGATTGTCCACAAAGGGAAAAAAACGGATGGACCGGAGATGGACACTTCGCTGTAGAAACGGGCCTGTATAATTTCGATGCTTTAACTGTTTACGAAAAATGGTTAGGCGATCACCGTGATGAACAACAACCAAATGGCGTTTTGCCAGATATTATCCCAACCAGCGGATGGGGCTATGGTACAGCTAATGGAACTGACTGGACCAGCACAATTGCCCTCATTCCGTGGAATATTTATATGTTTTACGGTGACACAAAAGCATTGGCCGATAATTATAGCAACATCAAACAATATGTTGATTATGTAAACAGCATTAGCAAAGATGGTTTGACAACTTTTGGCAGAGGAGATTGGGTTCCTGTAAAATCTACTTCAAATTTAGAATATACCTCATCCATTTATTTTTATGTTGATGCTGATATTTTAGCTAAAACCGCTAAGTTATTTGATAAGCAAAATGACTATCTGGTTTATAGTGCTTTAGCTAATAAAATTAAAAAAGCCATTAACAACAAGTATTTCGATGCGGAAAAGGTTAGCTATGGTTCAGGCGTGCAAACCGAGCTGAGCATGGCTTTGCAATGGAATATTGTAGAAGATCAATATCGGTTGAAGTTGGCCGAAAATCTTGCGAAACGAGTTGCTGCAGACGGCATGCATATTGACGTTGGAGTGCTGGGTGCAAAAGCAGTTTTGAATGCCTTAAGCGATAACGGACAGGCCGAAACGGCGTACAAACTGGCTACACAAGATACGTTTCCGGGTTGGGGCTGGTGGATTGCAAATGGTGCAACAACGCTTCACGAAAACTGGGATATAAAGGCCACCAGGGATATTTCTGACAACCACATGATGTTTGGCGAAATTGGCGGATGGTTTTTTAAGGGAATAGGCGGAATAAAAATTGATGAGCAGCAACCCGGTTTTAAAAACATTTTACTGCAACCCCACTTTGTAGCCGGCTTAACCCATTTTACAGCAAGCCACGAAAGTCCGTATGGTACAATTTTGTCGTCATGGAAAAGATATGCGAAAGGCGTAAAATATGATGTAAAAATCCCTGCCAATGCAACTGCCAGTATAACCATTCCTGAAATAGCCGGGAAGAAAGTTTACCTAAACGGAAAAGTAATTAACAATAAACTTGATATGCCTGCCGGCAGGTACGTTTTTGAGATCAGATAACCAATAAAGCTCTTTATATTAGCGTCGGATAAAGTCCCGTTATGATAAGCTGGAATGACGAAGCAATGTTACCATGATCGTTCGGTTATCTTCGTGCCCTGCAATAAGATCCTTTAAGCGGTAGATTAACCAGTTTGACACTTACAAATAGTCCTTCAATGAAAAAAATACTTTTTACACTTGGCCTCTTTTTCATTTCGTTTTTATTTGATAGCAACAAGACTAATTGGGTCGCCATCGGCGATTCTATCACTTACCTGAACGATCACCTCGAAGAAACCGGGAACCGCGTGCATAAAGGTTATCTCAGCAAGGTAACGGATGAATTAAAATGGCTAAATTACATTAACAAGGGTTATAATGGTTGGACAGCAGGGGCAGTAGCCGAAAAGATTGAGCGCCTGAATATCCCTAAAGCGGAGGTTTATACCATATTTTTGGGAACTAACGATTGGTGGGCAGGAAGACCAGTGGGACAGATAGAAGATTATAAGTTAAATAAGAGTAATAGCACCTTCTATGGTTCAATGGCCATCATCATAAGTAAAATCAGGAAATTAAGTCCAAAGGCCAGGATCATACTCATCACGCCGATGCAACGGGCTGACTTTGTATATATTGCCGATAAAAACAATAATGCCTATGGTTCATACAAAGAAAAATCAGGGCAAACATTGGAAGATTTCGCTAATGCAACCCTAAATATCGGGGCCGAAAGTGGCTTTAAGGTAATAGACCTGTATCATGATAAATCCCTTGGCCTGAAGAAGCTTGTAAAATTTAAACGACTGAAAATTCCGGGAACAGGGACTTATAAAAATTATTCATTGAAATCTTCATTTAATATACCCTTTAATCCTCAGAATGATGATTATCCATATCCTCCAGAAGCCATTCAAATGACATACGACGGCCTGCATCCATCTGACAGCGGCAATCAGGTAATCGCAAATAAACTAATTAAAGTACTTAGTTCATTGGAGCACTAATACATACCATTTATTTGGATTGAAACAATTATTTGATAAAAAGTCCGCAAATCATTTGTGCATACCACCTGGAAAGATAGTCATTGGGATGGTTGACATTGTTTCCGGTCATATCCTGATAGGCTTTATTCCTGAGCAATTCCCTGTGTACACCAGTCATATCTACAACTTCTACATCCGTTGAAGCAAGTTGATTTAAAACTTGTAGATATTGTCCCTGTAAACCATCCTGAACTGCCAGGGGATTAGCCAACATAGGCGCAATCAGTATAAATTCTGCTAAAGGATTATCAGCCTTTACTGTTTTAATTATAGATGAAATTTGATTCTTGAAATCTTCAGCACTAACATGCGAAGCACCATCATTCATTCCGAATCCAATAATCACCACATCCGGTTTTTCTGGCGAAACCAGCGCTGAAGCTTGTTCAGCCCCCATCTCGCCATTTTACCGGCCACCGATGGATTATAATATGTTATACGGCTTTTAAAATATTGCTGGAGTTTCCAGCTAACGAGCTCTGGCCAGCTTGGCATGTAAGGAGGGCCACCAATAAAGCCGCTTGCATTGTAACCGGTTTCAATGCTATTTCCGTAAAAACAAAGTTTTACTGACTGCCGATCCTTTAACCGTTTTTTACTTCTGGCGAGCTTCATTTGGTTAATAAACGGCCTGGGCCCTACCCAGTTGGATGGTTTGGTTTTCTTGTAGGTAACCAAAATCTGCCTGGATTGGAAAAACAAACCTTCCTTAAATAAGATGTATCCTCCTTCTTTTTTTGCGGCCATTGACAGACCGGGTTTGAGCATATTAAACTCCAGATCAGTGATTTTAAATGTTGGAATAGCTGAAGCTGTTAAAATTTTCAGCTTACCATCTTTTAAAGTCCAGTCTACTTCCTGTTTATAGCTGATAGAATGATCTGCCGAGGTAACTGATAATATTTTTTTTGCCGGAAATAGAAGGCTGGCACTAAATTCTTCCCCTGATTGAATAACCATTACTGATTCATCTATAAGAATAGGTGTTTTCCAAAAAGGATTCATATACTCATCGAGATCGATATACGGTGTATATTTAGCCTCATCTAAAGACTTAGTCTGCCCAAAAACTTCAGGTGAAGGATAAAACAAGATGGCCAGAAACAGCCAAAACAAAATTCTATTGCCCATTTTAGTCAAGAAATAAAGTATTGAAAAGCCTTAAATATTTCAGGTTTTGGATATATCATAAGCATAAAATTGCCATCCTGAGGGATAACTTATGAATAGCAATAGATAAAATCAAAGCTTTATAAATAATCTTAATGCAAGTGTTTAAGATTAGCTTCTCTGAGCACTCGTGGTTCCCGCATGCGCAAGAATAACCGCCACCCCTGGTGGATTCTGGTAGAGGTTATGTATCGATCAGCCGTTATCCTAAAGAAAACCGGCCGGCAATGCCGACCGATTCTAATCTAACTAACCTTTACCATCCTGGATTTTGGTCCAATTTTTTTCCGCTGTTTGCATAAAAGGCAATTTCCCGGAGCGGCAGGGGCTGCAGATAATCCCTGTTCGGATTAAACTTACGTCCGGTTTCCGCAATCAAAAAGCCGTTTGCATCCACGCGGTTTAGGTAAGCCGCGTTGCTATAAGGTGCACGCGTTGCCCATTGGGTACCTGTAATTTTTATGCCCTTAATGTCTTGCGGAAGTTCGGTTTCTGCAGTCTTCCATCTTCTAAGGTCATCGTAACGAAAACCTTCCAGGCAAAGCTCAACTGTACGCTCCCTTCTTAGCTCGTTTCTCATATTCAATCCGTTGGCCGTGACAAAAACATTTGTAAGTTTAGGCATGCCTACCCGATCCCTGATTTTATTGATGCTTAGATCCAGATCTGCATCCGAAATAGAACCATTTTTTTCATATACTGCTTCGGCATAATTTAAAAGTACTTCAGCATAGCGCATAATGTGCTTATCAAAGTCAAACAAACTCGCTGCGCCTTGTCGGCCAGAGTTATTGGCAACAGCATCTTCAGACATATATTTGTAAAGTATGTAACCAGTATTAAAATTTCGCTGCGGATTGTCTGGCCAGTTGGCTACCTTGGTTACAGGATTAAATACGCGATTGGTTAACGTTCCGGGAATAATCATGGTCATGGTCATTCTCGGATCCCGGTCCTGAAATTCAGATATGAAAGTTTGATAGCCCTGGAAAACTGTTCCAGGTGAGGTAATCGGGAGGCCATTTTTATCCAGGTAAAGGTCTGCCATTTTTCGGGTCGGGTTATAGCCATCCTGATCATAGGCGTAGGGTACATCATGGCCAAAAATATTTCTTTGATACCTTCTGTCAAGCATGGTTTCCTTCGAATCATCTCCAGCTTCCAGAAAAAGGTAACGGTAACTCTGTGCACCGTTCCCTACATATAGGGAATATACACCACTGCTGATCACTTCCTGTGCGGCCGCAACTGCAGCGTCAAGGTAAATGTTGGCATTGCCCTCTCCCCTGAATTTAAGCCAGGTCCCCTCAAATAATGCAACCCTTGAAGCAAGGCCAGAAGCAATGCCCTTATTAATTCTGCCAACGTCTCCTCCACTCAGGTTAAGAGGCAAGTCAGCTTTGGCGGCTTGTAGATCTGCTAAAATAAAATCCGCAGTCTGGGTCATACTTGACCTTGGTGCAAACAGGGCCTCATCGCCAGTTTGAAGTACTTTCGAGATTAGCGGAACGCCTCCATAAAGTCTGAAGAGTTTATAATAATAATAGGCACGGAAAAATCTGGCTTCGGCAACATATCGCTTTATGCCCGCATCGGTGCTGGCAGCACCTTTATCAATGATGTTGTTCGCATAGCGGATATTGGTGTATAATCCAGACCAGGAAGTGGTTTCAGTTGGCAGTAGCTGTCCGTTGCTAACCGAATTGGGGTTGTTGAAGGCAATATCAGATTCGGTATCTTCAGTACCCCATTGTTCCAGTCCCTGATAAAGTAAGTTTGCGGCAAGTTTGTAATCAGCTGCTGTTTTATAAAAGGTTGCATCGGATATATTATCTTCCGGCACAAGATTTAAATCTTTTTTACATCCTCCTAAAGCTGTTAAGAAGAGCAACAAGCATATTCCCGAAAATACTTTGCCAGCAGAACGCCGGCTGATAGCGTCAGCGAACAAGCCAGGTTGATTAATATTATGGATTTTCATAAGAATCATTTTAAAATTTAACATTCAAACCAATTGAATAAATTTTGCTGAAAGGATAAGTACCCTCATTTCGGAAAGCGTCCTCGGGATCAAAATTCCCTCCAAGTGTGCCTTTTGAAATCGTGAATAAATCCGTACCACTTAAGAACAGTCTTGCAGATTTAAGTTTAACAGCTTTAGCAATATTCTCCGGGAGGTTATAACCTACTGTAATTACTTTAAAGCGCAGGTAGGCCACATTTTGCGTAACTAGCGTTGAAGAACGGTAGTTATTCGAGCGCAGGTCGTCAAACCCCACATTACCTGGAATGAATCGGGGATACTGAGCTTCAGGTCTGTTCGGGCTCCAGGTACGGCCGTTATAATAGGCCAGCGAAGGCCAGAAAAAAGTGTTTGGTGTCGCAATATTTCCACCATACTGCACATTACGTTTTCCAACACCCTGTACAAATATCTGCAGGTCAAATTGTTTCCAGCCGAGATTGATATTTGAAGAAAAAGTATATCTTGGGGTCAGATCACCCAGGTATTGCATATCACCAGCTAAACCTTTGCTTTTATCTCCAAATGGCGTTAATACTCCATCGCCATCTAAATCCTTGAACATAGCATCTCCAATACCAATTCTTGCCGGAATTTCCTGGAGTTTTTTATAGTTGTCCAGTTGAGCCTGATTTTGAATAATACCGTCAAATACATATCCGAAGTAGGAATTCATTGCATAACCTTGCCTATACTGGTTGAGGCCAACTTGTGGATTATCGCTATTTTTCAGTTCCAGTAGTTTATTCTGTGCATCACTTAACTGAACGGAAACACTATACCTGAAGGCGCCCACATTATCCTTCCAGGTCACAACAGCGTCAAAACCTTTTGTCTTTAGTTTACCCTGGTTTGAAGAGGGAGCAGAACCGCCGAAGGTTGCAGGGACTGCAATGGCTACGAGCATGTCATTGTTGATTTTATTAAAATAATCGAATGAAAAACTCAATCTAGAATTCAGCATTGCAACATCTACACCAATGTTTCTGTTCTCTATCGTTTCCCAAGTCCTGTCAGCAGATGCCGGGTTAGATCTTACACCAGGTAATCCTGCATTAGGAGAACCGATTGGGTAAACACCCGGCTCTCCAGGCGGAATAACCCGTGTAACCAATGGGATATAATCATAAAGACCCAGTGCACCAATTTCTTGATTGCCCATTTTGCCCCATGACGCACGAAGTTTCAACTGGTTGATGGCTTTTATTGACTTGATGAAACGCTCTTCTGAAAGATTATAAGCCAAAGCGGCTGAGGGAAATACCGCACTCCACCGTTTATCTTCCGCAAACTTTGAACTTCCGTCCGCGCGGGCAGTTACATCCAGAATCAGTTTATCTTTAAAGGAATAACTTACCCTTCCAAAATAAGAACCAAGCGACTGCCTGTTTAAAAATCCTCCAAAATTAGCGAAGGCTACGTTTGTCCGGTCAGCTAGATTTAATGTAAAGATATCGTTGCTGACAAAGTTATAACCCCAGGTATTCTGCCCGTCATTTTTGGTTTTTTCTATCGAAGTGCCAGCAGTTATGTTAATTTTGTGGCTTTCCCCAAATTGTGTATTATAATCTGCATAAAGCTGATAAAGCTCATTTATGCTTCGGCTATTACTATACTGAGCAGAGTTAGGTGTTTGGCGAATATCCTGTATACCGCCTGTGTAATTGTAACGGGTAAAGGTTGGCAGCGTATAATTATTGTTATTGTAATTCAGTCTCAAAGCAGCCTGCGCAGTCAGCTTTAACCCAGGTATGACACTGTAATCTGCCTTAAAATTTGTGGCAAAATTTGAGGTATTATCCATGGATATACCGGCCTCAGATAAGCTTTGGGCGGGATTTTCATATCCCTGGTAGCCATAAAATTGACCAAACGGATTAAATACCGGCTGATATGGGAATTGCCTGGTTACATTTGTGAGGGCATTACCCAAATTAGTTGGATTGGTATTGCCTAAATTGGTATAACTGGTTCGCGTTTCCAGATTCAATTTTGGAGTCAGGCGAAAATCGTAATTTAAGCGCAGGTTATAGCGTTGAGAATTATTTATCCCATAGCGCACAATACCCTCGTCTTTATTGTATCCTGCTGAAAAAAGATAATTATTGTTCTCTCCACCACCCGAGATTGAAATGTTGTGGAGTTGCTGGATGGCACTTTTATATATTTCCTTATTCCAGTCTGTATAGCCGAAGAATCCAGGATAATTAGTGATGTTATAATTCCAGCCCACCGCTTCCATAGGTGCATTTGCACGGATTTTATCGAAGACAGATTGTGGAAATCCGGCAATACCTACGTTGCGCAAGCCTTCGTCCATAAATTCTGCAAATTCAAGGGTATTTTGCATTTTTCTTAAATAGCTCGGTTCCTTAAGGCCGAAGGTAGCGCTATAACTGACTTCAGGCGGGCCGCTTCTGCCTTTTTTGGTGGTTACAATAATCACCCCGTCTCCGGCACGCGCCCCATAGATGGCAGCAGAGGCATCTTTCAAAACAGTTACTTCAGCTATATCCGCCGGATTCAATGTATTAAAAGTTCCAAAACTTGTTGGCACACCATCAACTAACACAAGTGGAGAATTTCCATTAATTGAGGACGACCCCCTTACATTAAAGCCATATTCGCCGGCACCCGGCTGGCCTGATCCTTTAGTAATGGTAAAGCCGGGGATAGTCCCTTGTAAAGCGTCAAGACTATTATTAAGTGCCCGGTTTTCGAAAACTTCTGATTTTACTGTCGAAATGGCTCCCGTTACAGCGCCTTTAGTTCTTGTTCCATAACCAACAACTACAATGTCCTGTAGTTTAGTATCTGC
This sequence comes from Pedobacter suwonensis, assembly GCF_007833675.1. Lineage (NCBI taxonomy): Bacteria > Pseudomonadati > Bacteroidota > Sphingobacteriia > Sphingobacteriales > Sphingobacteriaceae > Pedobacter > Pedobacter suwonensis. The sequence goes on from NZ_CP031708.1 coordinate 2,025,267, forward strand.
CTTTTTTAATCTGACGTTCATAGTGGCTTGCCCGTTATAGTTGATTTTCTTAGTTTCGTAACCTATAAAAGAGATCACCAGAACGGCGTTGTTTCCCGGTACGTCTAACGAAAAATTTCCATTTACATCAGTTGTGGCACCGGTTTTTGTACCGTCTAACAGCACGCTTGCGCCAACAATGGGTCCACCATCAGCTGCATCAGTAACACTTCCGGTTACCCGCTGTTTTTTTTGCTCATTTACGGGGTTGGTAAGTGGTAACGGCCTTCTGCTGATGAGAACTGTTTTATTTTTTATGGTATAACGGACCGGCTGATCTTTGAAACATTGTTCCAGCACAGCAATCAAATCCATATTGCTCGCCTTTAACGAAATCGGCTTCGCCGTCTTTACGTCTGCGTTATTGTATAGGAAATCGTAATCGGTTTGTTTCCTGATTTGTGCGATCACTTCCTTAAGGTTCGCTTTATCGGCATTGATGTTGATTTTTTGTGCAAAAATCTCAGCCCTTACCTGGAGAAACATAACGATTAGAAAAACAAAAGTTAGTTTCATTTTCAGTAAATAATTGGAATATACATAGGAGTTCCTCCTGAATAGTAATTCAGTAAATTTTTTATACATTTGGTTAATGGGTTTAGTTAAACTGTTGTCGGTTTATTTACCTGTTAGGCTAATTATAGTCATCTGCCAGGGACGGTCGCAACGTTCCTGGTTTAATGAGTTAGTTATTTTTTTTCAGAAATTCCTCCTTTCTAATATGATTGGTTTGTGGATTAATCGGTGACGATTACCTTCTTTGGGGTTATAGTGAAATGAACATTTCCCAATTTTTCCAAATTTGCTAATATTTCTGAAAGCTGCTTTCCTCTGGAAAAAGTTCCGCCAAAGTGTTCTGTATTTTTATCGCTCAGGAATTGAACATCTACATTGTACCACCTGCTCAAAACTTTCATAATACTGTAGACATTTTGATTGTCAAACTGAAAATAGCCATTTTTCCATGACAATATCTCGTCCCTATCTATTGCATGGATCAATACATCATCATTTGCGGAGGAAGTTGTTGCGCTTTGCCCGGGCCGTATTGACTTTTCCACTTTAGTTTTTAAGTTTGTAACACGCACTGCCCCCGAGATCAGCGAGGTGGTAACAAATTCATCATCCTGATAGGCACTAATGTTAAAATGGGTACCCAGGACAGAAATTTCCTGTTCTCTTGCGGTGACTAAAAAAGGTTTCTTTTTATCATGGGCAACCTCAAAATATACTTCGCCGGTTATAGAAACTTTTCGATAATTACCTTCAAATGCGGCCGGAAAACTGATGGATGAAGCTGCATTCAGCCAAACCTTGGTTCCGTCAGATAATACCAACTGATATTCACCGCCACGCGGGGTGGTCAATTTGTTTATCATTACTGCTTCCGAAATTTCTTTACGCCCTTTGTATACCAATTTTCCGGTTTCTGTTTCCGTCACCTGTACAGTGCCTTGACTTGCAACGTCGCCTTTCGCGGGGTTTCCCAGTGAAACCTCTTCCCCATTGGCCAATGTTAATATTGCTTTGTTCCCACCGGGTTTGAAGTCTGTACGTGCTCTTTGAACAACTAAATTTGTGCGGGGACTATCAACTCTTTCTTTATAGAACCAAAATACGATAATGAATAGCAAAATACCTGCAACGGCAGACAGCCAATACCAAGGCTTAAGCCTGTGCACCGGAGAATTCAGCGATAACCAGACTTTGCTTTTCGCAGCATTTATCTCATCCTCCGTAAAGTGCTGATTATCAGAATTCCAGTTGAGATACCAGGTTTCCAGGAATGCCTGTTCTTCAGGAAGGATTGTACCTTGACGAAACTTTTTCAGTAAATCATTAATCTTATATTCAGGCATAAATAATTATCGCTTATATCTTATAGACAATTAAGTAAATGGTATAGGGGTAGAGAAATCGAATTATTTTATAAAATACAAAACAATGTAGAAGAACAGGCCCAGCCTAAATCTTAAAACCTTAAGGGCATTTTTAACATGGCTCCTTACAGATTGTTCTGTAATATTTAAGTCCTTTGCTATTTCAATATAAGTCAGGTGTTCAGATCTGCTCATTAAAAATACGCGCTTCATTTTTGGAGGCAGACACTCAATTTCTTTGGCAATGAGCGCTGAGAGCTGACGTGCCCGCACCAGATGATCCGTCTGAGACTCAAATTTTTCAGTTACAGCCAATGATATTTTGTACTTTTCCTGGAAACCAGTGCGTGAAATAAGGTTTAATATTTTATTTCTGGTGCAGGTAATTAAATAATTGGATAAACTGGTGTGAATATTAATAGATTGGGCGCCAGACCATAAGTCTACAAAAATCTCTTGAACAACGTCTTCAGCTTCCTGTGTATTTTTGAGTCGTTTGCGGGCATGAACGTAAAGTATGCCAAAATACCGCTGATAAAGTTCAGCATAAGCACAACGGTTTCCGGACTTTAACAAGTCCAAAAGCTGAGTATCCGTAGCTGCGTTATATTTGGTCATTCGATAACGTTTTGTTGAATCGCAAATCAGGCTGAGTATTCACCGTAATCAAATGTAACAATATCATAACAACCCCGCAACCTTATCTGTCTGTAATGGCATTACTGTTCGCATCGATACGGGTTTTCAATTTTACGTCTGTGTATTTAACTTGTGTAACATTAAAAAAGGAAGGCCAGTCACTTTCAACCAAAAGCGTTTCTCAACGAAAAGACCGGCCTTATATCCTTTTTAAGCGTCAGTTTTAATTAGCCGCTAACATACCCACAAAGATATATTATGATTAATATAAACCGTCACCTACTATCCCATCAAAACATCATACTGAATTTCGCTGTGTAACTTTGAAAGGTATAGATACATGAGATTTACATCCACTCATGATCATATCTGCCGCTGTCTCTCCCATCATCATAAAATCAGTTGAAATTGTAGTTATACCATTAAGAATTATTTTTTTTATAGGCGTTTCATTGTATGAGATAATACCTACGTTTTGGCCAAGCACCAGGTTGGTGGAGATGAGCTGTTCGATAAGTTCTATAAGATCATCCTCTCTCAAATTAATATATACGGTACCCTCCATCATCACCTCATTTTTTAAATTGGAGAGAATTTCATAATCGAAGGAATGGTGTACACAAAAATTTATAAAACCTTCCAAAATATTTTTAGAATAATAGCTGTTTGCAGGAAATATGATTTTTATGGTTTTATAATTATTGAGCCTATCTTTAAGTTCTACCAATGCACCATAAATATCTTTTTGAAAATCTTCATAGACGGCACAAAAATCACCGTTGACTTCCTTAATCAATTTGTCAACGAGAACAAGTTTATCTTTGTTTATGGTTTCTATAAGTGTATAGGTGCTTTCCTCTTCATCAAAAAAATGCGGTATGATAACAACCTTGTCATATGAGTCGGCTTTAGATTCAATAATTTTCCTGAAGACATTGATTTCATTGTTATAAATGTAAAAATCAATCACCCCGAATTCTCCCAGCCTGGCGACCAAAGCATCGTAAATAATTTTTTTATGGTTACTTAATTTGTTGAATAGCAACAAGACTTTTATCGGATGGGTAAAGTCAACCTTACAGATATAATAACCTTTGCCGGGAACGGAGTCGACTACACCGAAATTCTTTAGCTGACGGTATGCCCGCTCTACCGTATTTCTGGCAACATCCAGGGCAATGCTAAGATCATTAATAGATGGGAGTACATCATCAACCTCTAACTGATTGCTTTCTACAGCAGCGAGAAAAGCATTGTATATCTGCAGGTATTTCGGGGTAATGGATTCCTCGTTAAGCTTTATAAATTTTAAATAATTCTTCATTATCATTTGTTGACGCCTGTATCCAGATCTCTCCTGAAACTGACGTTGAATTTATACTTGGTTTTATAAGTGACAAATGAAAAAGCCTTATGGGGGTAAGAGATTTCAAAATTTTCTTCGGGGAAAATTATCCGATTTTTTTTTGACTGAGCTAAGTCTCTACAGGTAAGAAATACTATATCTATGGAGCAATCAATTCAGCAGCTTGTTAATATAAAACGTTTTAGACAAGCACAATCGACAATATCTATCAGACAGTTGAGGATGGAAGTTTAATTCAATCGCTGGATATTGGCCTCAATAAAAATAACCAAATATTAACTATATGAATACACTAACTAAAATGCCGAAGGCATTGTATGGAAACGCATTTTCTTTTTTATGCAATTCAAGCAGTAATGTTGAACCCATTTTAACGCCTTTTAAGCATAATATCCATAATAAACTAATTGAAACATAACCGATCGCCCACGCTCGAATTCCAGTTTACACTACCGAACAACCGCTAACAAAAGAATAGCCCAATAACCGCCAGAGTTTAATAATACCAAACCATAAACAATTACTATGATTAAAAATAATTACAGAAAACCATTTCGATGAGCATGGACAGAAAGCGTAGCCGAGGCTGGGGTTTTAATCTCACACGTCTGCAAAAAAGTAAAAGGCCGTGTCTGGCCCAAACTGAGATCAATAAACCTAATTTATCGTTTTTTAAAAAAAATTATGCAATCTAAATTTTTTACAAATCGCCTGTTCTTCATCTTTCGGGATGAATCAAGGCTAAAATTGCTGTTTACGCTTTCGCTATGTGTGGCGATGCTCATACTTTCACCTTTAGCCAAGGCTTCAAACTTGGCAAGAGTGCTAACAGACTCTAAGCCTTTAACCCTCCAGAAAAAGTCCGGTAGTTTAAAAAACTTTGCCCAAATAACGGGAAAGGTAACCGATACACTTGGAAAGCCAATCCCAGGGGTTTCGGTGCTTGTTAAAGGGACTAAAAAAGGAACAACAACAGATACTAATGGAGAATTCAGGCTTGAGGCTACCTCAGGTGACATACTGGTTTTCCGGATGACCGGCTTTACAACAACCGAACTCAGGTTAGGAACGCCAATCCGCTATGAAGTTTCTTTAAAGGAAGAGACTTCTGATTTAAATGAAGTTGTTGTTGTTGCGTTCGGAGCACAGAAAAAAGTCACATCAATTGGTGCCCAGAGTACAGTGAAGGTAGATGATCTTAAGCAGCCGGTAGCCAATATTTCTAATTTGGTTGCAGGTCGCGTAGCAGGAATTGTTGGCGTTCAGCGCAGTGGAGAACCTGGTTATGATAATTCCGAGATTTACATCAGGGGTATCTCGACATTTACAAGCAGTTCTCCCTTAATACTGGTAGACGGGGTTGAACGTTCCTTCAATAACATTGATCCGGAAGATATTGCCAGTTTCAGCGTACTCAAAGATGCATCTGCTACCGCACTTTATGGGGTAAGAGGTGCGAATGGGGTGATCATTATCCAGACTAAGAAAGGACGTGTTGGCCAGGCGACTATAAATGCGCAGTACGATCAGGGTTTGACACAGTTTACCAAACTACCTGAATTTGCTGACGGGGTAACTTACATGGAAATCGCAAATGAAGGCTACCGAAACAGCTTCCCCAATGATCCCAACCCGAGATATTCTGCTGCCCGCATTGCCGCCACCCGCGACCAGACAGATCCGGATTTGTATCCGAACGTGAACTGGTTTGATGCAATTCTTAAGAATACAGGTAATAACCGCAGGTTAAGGGTAAATGCTAATGGCGGTTCCGAAAAGGCTAAATATTATCTATCTGTTGGTTACTATGATGAAACCGGCATGTTCAAAACCGATGAATTGGCCAATTACAACTCATCGATAAAATTCAGCCGCTTTAATTTCACTTCCAATCTTACGCTAGACGTTACCAAAACGACTAAAGTCGATTTTGGCGTATCAGGATGGTTAAGTAATGGAAACTATCCGGGATCAGGTACTGGGAATATCTTTAACGCAGCTTATGTATTAACGCCTGTTACCATCCCTATTCAATATTCTAATGGATTAGCCTCCAAAATCCGTACTGGTGATGTAAGTAATCCATACACCATACTTACTCAGTCTGGCTATGCAACTGAATTCCGTGGACAATTATGGAGTAACCTAAGGGTTACCCAGGATTTATCGTTCCTGACAGATGGACTTTCTGTTACTGGCATGTTTTCTTATGACAACTATAATAACCACAAAATTTCAAGATCAAAAACCGTTGATGGCTTTTTGGCAACAGGCAGGGATGCGAATGGTAATCTCTTATTTGATCAAACCCAGATTGGCACCAACTATCTCGGATATGGACGGGAAAATGGCGGTAGCCGACAGTTCTACATGGAAGGCGCCATCAACTACACCAAAAAAATTAAAGCGCATGATTTTGGTGCCATGGTCCTTTACAATCAATCTGACCGGGTGGAGGCCTTCGCTGGCGACTTCATCACCTCTATTCCCTACCGTTATATGGGGCTAGCAGGTAGATTAACTTATGCCTACGACAATAAATACCTTGCCGAGGTCAATTTTGGTTATAACGGATCTGAAACATTTGCACCTGAAAAAAGGTTCGGATTTTTCCCATCCTTCGGGCTAGGCTGGGTTGTTTCGCAGGAAAAGTTTTATGAACCCATCAAAGACGTTTTATCTTTCATGAAATTCCGCTTCTCTTATGGTACGGTTGGTAACAGTAACATTGGAGGCCGCCGCTTTGCCTATATCAGTACCATTACCAATCAGGGAGGATACTCGTATGGGCAAAACAACACCAATAATAACATTGACGGATTAAATTTTGGAGATTATGCAGTGGACGTTTCCTGGGAGCGGGCAACTAAATATAACTTAGGTATTGAGCTAAAGGCATTTAAAGACGAACTTTCAATTGTTGCAGACTTATTCCGCGAGAAGAGAGACGGAATTTTCAGGCAGCGTGGGGATGTCCCATTAACAGTTGGGGTTCCCAATCTGCCTTATGCAAATTTGGGCAAAGTTAACAATACCGGTATCGATGCAACGGTAGATTACCAGAAGCGATTAGGTGATTTTACCCTTGGCATAAGAGGAAACATCAACTGGAACAGGGCTATCGTTATCGATGATGCAAATGCACCATGGCCTTATCCATGGCAACAGCGAATCGGGCGCAAGTTAGGTCAACGATTTGGTTATATAGATGAAGGTTTGTTTAAATCTGATGAAGATGTTGCTAACAGTCCCTATCAAACAGGCATTAACAAGGCTGGAGATATTAAGTACAAAGATTTAAATGGCGATGGGAAAATTGATTCTTACGATCAGGCACCTATTGGTTATGGAAGTATTCCTGAAATCGTATACGGCTTTGGACCTACTTTTAAATGGAAGAACTGGTCTTTAGCTGGATGGTTCAAGGGCATCAGTAATGTTGATATTTTTCTCAATGGTGATGGTTTCCAGCCATTCAGGCTTGGGGGCGAACGCGGAAATTTATTCAGTGCCATCACCGACCGCTGGACACCGCAAAACAATGCCTCTAACCCACTCTACCCAAGAATTACATATGGAAATGATAACATGAATTACGAAACGAGTTCATGGTGGACTAAAAACGGCTCCTTTTTACGTTTGCAAACGGTAGAATTGAATTACAATTTCGCAAACAAAAAATGGTTGAAAAAAATTGGTGCATCAAACCTGAACATTTATTTCATTGGCTACAACTTGTTAACTACAAGTGAATTCAAACTATGGGATGTTGAGCTGGGTGACGGAAGGGGTTCGCAATATCCATTGCTAAAAACCTACAATATGGGTTTAAGGTGTAATTTTTAATAAGTTGATTTAAGGACATAAAGATGAAGAAACAATTGAAATTTATCATTGTACTACTGGCAGGTTGCGGTACGATGCTGACGGGCTGTAAAAAATTCCTGGATCAGGTGCCTAACGATAGAATAACCATTGAAGAGGTATTTCGCAAAAAAGCATCTTCAGAAGCATTTTTAGCCAATGTGTATAGTTTTGTACCAGATGAATCCAATGCGATAGATGGCTATCCGATGGTTGGATGTGCAGACGAGGCTGATTTAACCTGGGCAGGTGGTCCAAATTATCCGGTTAACATTGGAAATCTAAACCCTTCAAACGTTATTTTCGACCGCTGGGGTAATTATTACCAGGGTATTCGTTCTGCAACCTATTTCATGCAGCACATTAATGAAAATATTGAGATCCGTTCATTGAATGGACAGCAACTTATTGATCAGTATCAAGCTGAAGCCCGTTTTTTAAGGGCGTACTTTTATTTCCTGTTGATGCGTCAGTATGGCCCGGTTGTGTTAATGGGTGAAGAAGTAACGCCTCCTGATGCTGTAGCTGCAGATATGCAAATACCGAGGAGTAAATTTGATGATTGCGTAAATTATGTGGCAAGTGAGTTAGATAAAGCTGCAGCTGTTTTGCCTTTGCAACCTCAACGTAACGGGCAAACGAGTGACGCTGAATTCGGCCGCATTACCAAAGGTATAGCACTTGCTGTAAAATCCAGATTATTATTATATGCTGCCAGTCCCCAGTACAATGGAAACACTGAAGTTAGTTCCTTTGTGAGTAAAGATGGGACACCATTAATTTCACAAACTTATGATGCTCTGAAATGGAAGCGGGCCGCAGATGCAGCTAAGGCCGTTATCGACCTGAATATTTATCGTCTCTATAAGGATGCTTCAGGAGATCCGGTAAAATCACTGGATGGTTTGTTTTTTAACAGCTGGAATTCAGAGCAGATATTTGTAAGAAAATCGAACGATCTGGCTCGTTGGGATGTGCACGCGACACCTAGACAGGCGGGTGGATGGTGTGGATTGGCCCCTACCCAGGAAATAGTTGATTCCTATTTCATGTCAGATGGCCTCCTACCTGCTGAATCATCGCTGTATTCAGAGGCAGGTTTTACCAATGTTTCTGGTGTACAAGTATCTAATATGTACCTTAATCGCGAGCCAAGATTTTATCATGGGGTAACATACAATAACAGTATATGGCAAGGAGGCACCATGTCTGCTCCGGCACCAATAAGTTTCTTTTTATCGAGTGTTAATGGAAGAAACGGACATCCAACAGACTTTTCGAAAACCGGCTATCTGATACGCAAGAATGTTGGGCGGCAAACCAATGTTGGCGCTGGCGGAAACGGACAGGTACAATCCAGAACGCTTATTCTTTTTCGCCTTGGAGAGATCTACCTTAATTATGCCGAAGCCTTGAATGAGTACCAGCCTGGCGCCCCAGATATACTCAACTATCTTAATGCAATCAGAGAGCGGGCAGGTATCCCAACCTATGGCGGAGGTACGGGACAAGTTGCCATCCCGGCTGGTCAGGCTGCAATGCGCAGTAAGATCTGGGCTGAACGCCGTATTGAGCTGGCTTACGAGGGGCATCGTTTTTACGACATCAGACGCTGGAAAATTGCGCCACAGGTAATGGGTACCATGCATGGGATGGATATTAGTAAGGATGGTAATGATTTTTATAAAAGAGTACCTACAGCGACCCCTCACCTTTTCCGCCAATCTTATTATTGGTGGCCAATAACGCAGTATGAATTAGATAGAAACCGTTCAATAGTTCAAAATCCATTCTGGTAAATAAAAAATTATGAAAAAGAAGTCAATTATAAAAATATTGATGCTGGGTGGCGCAATATTAATGGCCAGTTCCTGTAAAGAGACCGTTATGCTGCCCGAGCAGGATGAAGCCAGTTACAATCAGGTTTACATGCCTCAATCTGTAAACGGCACTGTGAGCAAAACATTAGAAGTTAAAGATGTTGACCAGTCGTTCGTTTATGGTGCAAATTTCGGAGGTATGGGTTATCCTGAGAATGACATTCGGGTTCGGTTTAGCGTAGATAATACTTTGGTAAACAGCTATAATACATTAAACAATACAAATTATGAGCCGCTTCCTGATGGTGCTTATCAGTTAAGTACCACAGAATCTGTTATACCTAAAGGAAGCCTTTCCACTTCGCCGTTTAAAATTTCGGTAAAAACGACGGGTAGTAATGCAATAAAAATGTTCAGAAATTACCTGCTACCTGTGAGTGTGTCTTCTGATTTCAAAATTAATGAGAAACTTAAAACCACTTACTTTTTAATCAGTTCACAGCCTAATCAGGCCGATTATCCGGATTACGACCGTTCTGCGTGGAAAGTTGTGGATTTCTCCTCTCAGGAGGCGAACGGCGAAGGTGCAAATAACGGAAGGGCAATATTTGTACTGGATAATAATATCCAGAGCTTTTGGCATTCGCAATGGCAGGGTGCCAGCCCGGGGCCACCCCATTACATTACAATAGATATGGGTAAGGTACTCACCCTGCACGGGGTAAATTTCACTGCGAGGCAGGTTGACGGTGCGGGTGGTAAACCTCAGGATGTTCGTATAGAAACCAGTATGGACAATATTAACTGGAAGCCGGCAGCACAGTTTACGCTCAATGCTGTTAGAAATCAGCAAAAAAAATGGTTAACTGATTTCGTTGATGCCCGTTATGTAAAATTCGTTATCTTATCCAGTTATAGCTCATCGAGTGTACACCTTGCCGAATTTGGTGCATATTAATTTAATGCCCTGCAGAACTGGCTTCTGCAGGGTTTTACCAATATTTTATTTATGAAAAGATCATATATTTTTATTTACCTTTTTTTGGTATCCTTAACCAATATTAGCTTCTCTTTTGCGCAGCAGCCGCAACAAGAGCAGGAAAAAAGCCCAAGGATCATCAACATCGTTAATTTTATCAGGGCAATAGAACCTCGGGAAAAAGAAGTAACACCGGATGTGCTTTACCAAACCGTTGTGGAGCAAATAAAGCTGATGACCAAAAACGACCTGGGTGGCACATTTTTGTTACAGTATGATGCCCTTATTGATGAGCGTTATCAAAAATTACTTAAAGCGCTTCCAGAAGATAAATTTGAACTAGGTGCCTGGTGGGAACTTCCTAAACCCCTTATTGAAAAAGCAGGAATCAAGTGGCGTGGAAAATATGCCTGGGACTGGCATTCAGACATTGGTTTTTCTGTAGGTTATACACCAGCTGAAAGGGAAAAGATAATTGATGTTTATTTTAATGATTTCAAAAAAATATTTGGTCACTATCCCAGGTCTGTTGCAGCCTGGGTTATCGATGCCCATTCCCTGAATTACATGTATAATAAATATAAAATTGTTGCCACCGCAAACTGTAAAGATCAGATTGGAACAGATGGTTTTACCTTGTGGGGCGGTTATTGGAACCAAGCTTATTATCCAAGCAAAATCAACGCTTACATGCCGGCCCAACACGCTTCAGCTCAAATCCCGGTACCCGTATTTCGCATGCTTGGAAGTGACCCCATCAGGCAATATGCCAACGGAAGTGCTGTTGTTACTTTAGAACCCGTATATCCCGAGGCAGGCGGCAATAAAAACTGGATTAACTGGTTTTTTGAAACCTTTACTAAAGATTCTGCATTGGGCTTTAATTATACACAGGCCGGACAGGAAAATTCATTTACCTGGTCTAACATGAAAAAAGGGCTTGAAATACAAATGCCAATAATTGCCCATTTAAGAGATGAAGGTAAGGTTAGGGTTGAAACGATGGAGCAATCGGGGAAATGGTTTTCAAAAACTTACAAAGTTACGCCGGCAACCACCTTTACGGTAGAAAAGGATCTGGGTAATAGTGATAAAAAAACGATTTGGTACAATAGTAGATTCTATAGGATGAATATCTTGTGGGAGAAAAGTACTTTGCGCATCGCCGACATTCATCTATTCAATGAAAAGATCCCTGACCGATACTTAAATTCAGTGACAACCATCAACAAAAGTTTTTTCTACACGCAGCCTGTTATAGACGGCTCTCAGTGGGGAAAGGATGGAAATCCTGCCGGTCTACGTTTGATGGTAAATGAAAACGGAAAAGCCACGCCTGTCAAAGGTGGACAACCGACTTTTGAAAATATAGGTCGATATTCAACAAAGATCACATGGCCAACTGAACATGGTAAGTTTGTATTAAATTTAACAGAGCAGGCGATGTCAATAAAACTTCTTAATAAACCGTCAAAAAAATGGTATTTGGAATTAAATATTCACTATCCGGAGAAGCTGCCATTGAAAAAAATTCAACAAAAAGCTTTAGCTTTCGAGTTCGACAACCATTCATACACTTTAAATGCCATTAAGGGTTTCTTTGCAGAAAGAGATAACGGTGTTGGTTTTAAAGTTATGCCTCAAAAAGGAATACTTTCATTCTTATTAGTGGATAAATAAGTTAAAACCGCAATAGATCAAACTTATAATTGATAACCAGCGAAGGAGATGTTAGTTTAGTTTGCCTTTAGATCGAAGCAAAATTTACAGGAAGATTCCTTCGCTGCATATCGGGATGATCCGATGGAATTGTCATTCTGATAAATATTTATGATATAAAAACATTATAAATAACTCATGTATAAGAGCGTTTAATGGCCCCGAAGTATCGTCCTTTCGACCGCAGTAGTGAATCTGAAGGCACCGCGAGGTAAAAGCTCTTAAACCAGATTCAATAACGCAGTTCAAAGCGCTATCCATTTTGCTGCGCTACAGTCGAGATGAGGATTTTTTAGAATCTATCAATGGTCCGGTATCGCAATATCTTTAAGATTAATTGTAATCCGATGTTTAATAAAAAAACCACCTATAATTTCCGCTATAGATGGTTGGCTTGAATTAAAACTAAATTATTTGGTTAGCGCTATTGTCTTATCCTGTTCTGCTTCTATCAGTTGGCTGTAAAACTTCCAGTCGATACTGGGGTTTTTCATGGCTGCAACTGATATCGTTTTCATTTTATCATTCTGATTTGCAGTATACATTTTCTTTAAATCCCTCAAGGTTGTTTTGATTCCGCGCAGAATTGCAAAAAACCTGCGATCATAGAAAACGATGTTATTTTTGTTTCTTTTGCTAGACTTATATTCATCATTGGAAGCATCGCTATAGGCTTTCTGGAGTTTATCGAGAACTTTTAGTCTTTCGCTGATATTTTTCAATGACTCTTCAGACAGATCCATGTCCTTAATGCCAATAATTTCTTTTTGGTCAGTTAAAACCGTAACACCGTCAATCTCTATTTCGTTTTTACCATCTCTGGAAAACAAATAAACCGAAGCCGGTAAATCATCGATATCAACCGAATCCAGTTTTATTAAATTTTTGTTGAAGTTTGTACGGGCAGCAGATAATAAGTCGGCAGACAGCGGTTTAACAATTTGGGCTTTAGCACTGGTTATTAAGGTTGATAACACTATGATTTTTAGAGCGTTGTTCATGAAAACAAAGATACTCTTAATTATTTTTTAAAGTTTACTTAACAAAAATTGAGTCTTTGATATTTATCAACAAAGTGCTTTTAAATGGCCGTTAAGCATTTTTTGGAATGCAAAAAAAATGCAAATATCAATTATATGTGTATTATTTATACTGCTTTTTATAGAATTTTTGCTAGCATAGCCATGGGCTCACCTTGATTTTTGATTCGATCCCAAAAATCATAATACTTCAGCTCCAGCGACACTAATCAAGTATCGACCAGCTTAATTAACATGAAATATTGCTGAACTATTAACTTCGTAGTAAAAGATTATTCGCCACGTTTTTTGCGATAGTTTTTGTAGAGCTTAACGGCAATCATTATCGCCATCGCTACGCCCATAATGCCGATTAAGCCATAAATCCAGTTAATAGCATTTTTAAGAATCACCACAAATACAATAGCAATCATAAAAATGGTGGCCAGTTCACGCCACAACCTTAATTGGAAACTGGTTAACCTGTATTGATTGTTTTTAAGCTGTTTGACGATGTTCTGACAAATAAAATGATAGACAAGCAGGCCGATCACGAAGCCAAGCTTAACCCACATCCAATCGGCTTGAAGCAGGCCTGAATTTAAAGTTAACATCGATGCCCCAGCCAAAACAGAAATAATCATGGCTGGAGTAGCAATGATTTTCCATAAAGTAGCTTCCATTTTAACAAACTGTTTCCGGAGGATACTTTTTTTCGGCTCGGGTTTATCGTTTGCTTCTGTATGGTAGATAAAAAGACTTAGGATATAAAAGAGCCCAGCCATCCAGCTGATCACAAATACGATGTGTACAGCTTTGAAATACTGGTAATAAGGCAATAAGGTTTCTATCATTTATGTGTCCGAATGAATTATACCTTTATTTAAAATAAATCAGAATGAGTACCCAACCTAATCAAGATAATCTCATTTTCTTCTGTTATTTCAAACCAGATAATCAGCAAATCAGGTTTAATATGAGCCTCCCAGTTACCTTTGTAATTCCCGGTAAGTTTGTGGGGAAGATATTTTTTTTCCAGACCAACCGCACCACCAACTTTCAATTCTTCCAAAAAACGCTCAATCAAGTCGAAATTTTTAGATGCTCTTTTGATTATTTTCTTTGCATCCTTTTTGAATTGATTAGTTGCCTTTAGCGTAAACATTATAAAGAACCGAGAAATGATTTGATATCTTTAATAGGTTCACTAATGCCAATTCCTTTATGCGCATCTTCAATAGTTTTCCGGGTAAGTTCATTTGGAATTCTAACTTTTTCACTACTTTTTTCATGAATAGTTACGCCAAGTTCTTTCAATAAGCTTTTCACTAATGAACTTTTATTTTCAGGAATATCGATAATTAATGTTTCCATACTCAAATATAATCAATTTCTGATGGGGCTACAAATTCTCCTGTAGCGACTTTAGAGGTTAATACCTAAACTCCTTTACAACGTCAATTGCATATTTTACGTTATCGAAAGGAATATCAGGCATAATACCATGACCTAAGTTAAAAATAAAACCTTCCGTACCACGCATGCGCTCGAACAGTTTATGGATCTGCGCCTTGATTACGGATTTATCAGCATACAATATATGTGGATCCAAATTCCCCTGAACGGCAATGCCTGCTGGTAAAGCATTTTTAATATTCAATAAATCAGCATTCCAGTCAACCGAAATTACATCTGGTTTAGCTTCGGCCATAATCGGAGCAAAAACCGAACTTCCTTTACAGAAAGAAATTACCGGAATATCTTGTCTGTTCAGATTGGCAATAATTTCCTGAATATATCGGTGTGAAAACTCCTGATAATCGTTCCATGATAAAGCCAGTGCCCAGCTATCAAAAATCTGAACGGCATTAACACCGGCTGCAATCTGAAGATTCAGGTAATCGGCCGTTACTTTAGCAATTTTAGCCAAAAGTTTATGTGCCAGTTCTGGTTGGTTATGGATAAATAGTTTGGTTAATTTAAAATCTTTGGAAGAACCTCCCTCAATTAAATAACTCATTACCGTAAAAGGTGCACCGGCAAAGCCGATTAAAGGAATATTTCCAGCTAAACGTTGTTGGATTACCCTAATTGCATCGGCAACATACTGCAGTTTATCTAAACAATCAGTATTTAGGTTTTCAACGTCCTGGGCCGTCCGAACAGGATTTGCAAACTTAGGACCAACACCTTGAGTAAAACTTAAATCGCCACCCATTGCCTCTCCGGTTACCAAAATATCAGAGAATAAAATAGCTGCATCGATATCCAATAAATCAACAGGTAACATTGTTACATCTGCTGCAATTTCGGGGGTTTTACACATCTCCAAAAAAGAGTATTTGTTTTTAATTTCCCAATATTGTGGCATAAAACGACCTGCCTGACGCATCATCCATACTGGTGGGCGTTCGGTTTGTTTTGAAAATGCTGCGTCTAAAAATAAATTATTCTTCATGATTTGTATTTGGTATCTCACTTATCGTCACCCTGAATCCATTTTTGGGCCCAACATATAAAAGATGCTGAACTGAATTCAGCATAACGATTTGCTAAGGGACGAAAAGTCTAAAATTAATTTTGCAAAGGTATAAATAAAAAAAAAACGAAGTACCTTTTTATCCCTAAACCGGTGCTTCGTTATTCAAAATGACAATATTAGTATTATAACTTACCTATTTCTTTTTCAATTTTAACAATAATATCTTTCGAACGTTGGGTTTCAGCAAGTTCCTTAGCCTTTTTGGTATAGGCTTCTGCTCTTTCCCGATCTTTTTTGCGCAATGCGAGATTAGCCAGGTGAATCAGTACATACGATTTTTCATTCTTACCTCCTACCGGAAAACGGCTTGCCAGTTGAAAGTGATATTCGGCCTTATCAAAGTTTTCTTCCTTCAACGCCATATTGCCCTGCATAAATTCGTAGTAACCCCTGCGGCTTTTGGCCAAACGTTCAGGTTGTGTAACCTCGGCAAGCAAGGCTTTGGCCCTCCCAAAATCATTGTTTTTGAAATGTTTCGAAGCCATTAAAACCGAACCATGTTTAAAATGGCTCCAGATTACAAAACACATCAATAATGCCGAAAGCGCTGCCAACTGGTATTGATGGTAAAAAACACAAACCAATCCGGCAAGCAGGAAAACGGCCATTAAAGCATATCTGCCCTTATTATTATACATTAATGACTATCGGTAAATTTGTAACCTACGCCACGAATCGAATGGAAATAAACCGGATTTTTCTGATCTGGCTCGAAATATTTACGGAACGTTAAAATAAAGTTATCAATAGTTCTGGTTGATGGATAAACATCATAATTCCAAACGGTTTCTAAAATCTGCTCTCTCGAAACCGCATCATTTTTACGTTCAATAAGCAATTTTAACAGCATGGTTTCCTTCTTGGTTAAGGGTGTGATGGTACCATCATCATGTTTCAGCTCAAAAGAGTTAAAATAAATGGTTTTATCACCAATTTTGTAAGAATTCAATTCTTTTAGATCATCAGATTTTAAACTGCGTTTAACCAGAATACCAACACGAAGAATCAATTCTTCCAGGTTGAATGGTTTAACCAAATAATCATCAGCACCTTTTTTCAAACCGAGAACACGGTCTTCAGAAGTGTTCTTCGCAGTTAAAAACATGATTGGAACTTCTGCATTCTCTAAACGTATGGTTTCACAAACCTGAAAACCATCCATTTCAGGTAACATTACATCTAAAACAATTAGATTAAAGCGTTCTTCTTTAAAAACTTTAAGAGCGGTTTTGCCATCTTTAACGGCGTGAACTTTATAACCTTCCAGTTCGAGGTTTAATTTGATGGCATCTAACAAGTGATCCTCGTCCTCTACCAATAGAATTCTTAATTTTTGTGACATAATTGAGATTAACTAACTAAATGTTACTTCAAAAATACTTCCATGAGGCTGATTGTCTTTTACTGTAATATCTGCATCATGGTATTGTAAAACCTCTTTCACAATAAACAAGCCTAAACCTGTTCCTTTCGCTTTTCTGACATTCTCGTTACCAACGCGGTAAAACTTATCAAATATCAACATTTTTTCGGCATCTGAAATACCCGGCCCTTTATCAATTACGCTAAACTGAATATGTCCATCCACTTTGTTTAAATGCACATTTATCTCATCGCAGGGACTTGAATATTTCACCGCATTTTCAATTAAATTGGTAACAACAGACGATAAGGCAAATTTGTCACCCATAAGCTGCAAATTTGGCTGAATATGGGCATTGATCAACTGTTCATTGCCACAGGAATGAACCTGAAGCCGATCAGTAATTTTATAAACCAGCTCTGAAAAATTAAACTCCTCTTTAGGAAAGGTATAAGACCGGTTTTCAATTTTAGTAGCCAGTAACATATTTTCGACCAGATCATCCAGACGCTCAATATCTTTTAAAGAATTGTTTAACAACGAAATTTGACGCGCTTTATCCAAATCTCTTTTAACAATGGTTTGGATGGAAAGTTTTATAGCTGCTAATGGAGATTTTAACTCATGCGTAATCGACATTAAAAAATTTTGCTGTTGCTCACGTAATTTATCCTCACGTTTTAACGACTGATGCAGAAAATAGCCACCGAAACCAAGCAAAAATAAAAATACCGAACCCTCCCCCATAATCATCGTCATGCGGCTGGGTTGCAAACGCACCACCAAGGTACCCCACGAAATGAGCTGAACCAGTGCATAAAGCAATAATGCGTAAAATATAATTATAGATTTCTTCATTCCCTTGGGTTGATTATATGGGTGATTTGATTACACCGATTAATTCTCTCCTTGGTTCGTGTCCACACGAACCATCGCTCAATATTATATAAGGGGTTAAGAACTATTTCTTAAACACCAAATCCAATGCTTCAAAAATAGCTCTTTTTGCTTTCTCCAATTCAATCTTGGTATGAGCTGAAGATACAAAACCAACTTCATATCCCGATGGACCTAAATAAATTCCTCTATTCAGCAACTCGCGGTGCATTATTTTAAACTTCTCCATGCTGCCGGCATCAATATCATCAGCCGACTGGATTTTATCCTTATCGGTAAAGGCAAACCAGAAGATAGAGCCAATGGTAAACACTTTAAACTTATAATTACGTGCAGTTGCAAAACGCTGAATGCTCGCTACAAATTCTTGTGCTTTATTGTTTAAATCTTTATAAAAACCAGATTTATTTAACTCGGTTAAAGTAGCAATTCCCGCTGCCATGGCTACCGGATTACCTGATAACGTTCCAGCCTGGTAAACGCCACCATCAGGAGAAATGTGCGCCATGATTTCGGCACGGGCACCATACATACCAACAGGCAACCCACCGCCAATAATTTTACCATAGGTAACAATATCCGGTGTTATGCCGTAATACGCTGCTGCACCTTCAAAACCAACCCTAAATCCGGTAATTACTTCGTCAAAAATTAGAAGTGAACCATTATCGGTACAGATTTTACGCAAGAAATGAATGTATTCTTCATCCTGCATAATTAAACCGTTGTTGGCAGGAATACCTTCTATAATTACGGCCGCAATCTGATCTTTAAACTGGGTAAATGCCTGCTCAATCGCCGCCTGATCATTTAATGGAACCACAATGGTTTCCTCGGCAAAAGACTTAGGCACACCTGCAGAAGAAGTTTCACCAAAAGTAACCAGGCCTGAACCTGCTTTAACCAAAAGCGAATCGCTATGCCCATGGTAGCAGCCCTCAAACTTTAAAATCTTATCCCGATTGGTAAATCCGCGTGCCAAACGAATGGCTGACATTACGGCTTCGGTACCCGAACTGGTAAAACGGATTTTCTCTACAAAACGGTTGTTTTTAATAATCAATTCTGCCAGTTCATTTTCCAGGGCTGTTGGTGCGCCAAAGCTCATGCCATTCTGCATCACTTCGGCAACTTTCTCGCGGATTTTAGGATTATTATGTCCTAAAATTAGTGGTCCCCAGCTACCGCAGAAATCGATAAACTGATTACCATCGGCATCCCAGATATAACAGCCATCACCTTTTTCGATGAAAAGCGGCGTACCATAAACTGATTTAAAAGCCCTTACAGGCGAATTTACACCACCAGGGAAATACGTTTTCGATTTTTCATACAATTCAGCAGATTTTGCCCTCGAAATATCAGGTTTACTGCCTGTATTTACCGGAATATCGGCTTCATTGCCTGCAAACATTTTCTTTAATGAATCTAACATCTTTTAAAGGTTGAGGGTTAGAAGGTAGAGGGTGTAAGGCTTAGGGCGCATAAACCCTCAATCCCTGAAAATCTCTATCTTATACCATGAATTATTAGGGTTAAAGACTAAAAGGCAGAAATTGAAAGATTTTGGATACATAAACCCTCAACCTTAAAACCTTCTGCCATCTACCTTAAAGCCAGTTGTTATTTAAAATATCTTTAATATGGTAAGTAGTAATAATACTTGCGCCTGCTCTGGCAAAGGCATGCATGGTTTCCATTACCACTTTCTGTTCGTCGATCCAACCACGCTCGGCTGCTGCTTTTACCATCGAATACTCGCCAGATACATTGTAAACTGCAATCGGCAAATTGGTATCCTGTTTTAGCCGTTGAATGATGTCAAGATAGGCCAGGCCCGGTTTTACCATTAAAACATCAGCTCCCTCCTGCTCGTCTAAAGCCGCCTCTCGTAAAGCCTCTAACGGATTTCTGAAATCCATCTGATAAGCTTTTCTATCTCCTTTGCCAGGTGCGCAATCAGCGGCCTCTCTGAAAGGACCATAATAGGCTGAAGCAAATTTTGTAGCGTGGCTCATAATAGCTGCATTCACAAAACCGTTTTCATCCAAAAGATTACGCATGGCTTCAATCCTACCGTCCATCATATCAGATGGCGCAAACATATCTGCACCTGCTTCAGCATGGGTTAATGCCATTTTTGCGATTACTTCAACTGTTTTATCGTTTTGAACGTAATCATTTTCTAAAATA
The DNA here is from genome assembly GCF_007833675.1 of Pedobacter suwonensis. Taxonomy (NCBI): domain Bacteria; kingdom Pseudomonadati; phylum Bacteroidota; class Sphingobacteriia; order Sphingobacteriales; family Sphingobacteriaceae; genus Pedobacter; species Pedobacter suwonensis. The sequence continues at coordinate 2,045,587 of NZ_CP031708.1, forward strand.
CCGCAGTGACCGTGGGTGGTATAAGAACATACGCACACATCAGTAATCACATATAAATCATCGGCGAATTGTTTTTTTAATTCGCGTACCGCTACCGGCACCAAGGAATGATCGTGGTAAGCCGATTTGGCATCTGCTGATTTTTCATCACCAACACCAAAAAGCATGATTTTATTGAGCCCCTTTTTCATTCCGGCTTCCACATCTTTTACCAGCGTATCAATAGAATAATGGTTTACACCAGGCATGGCATCAATGGCGTGGGTAACATTGCTGCCCGGCACCACAAAATAAGGGTACACAAACATATCCTTTGACAACCGTGTTTCGGCTACCATCTCTCTCACTAACGGGTTTTTCCGTAATCTTCGCGGACGATTTAACATTTGTTTATCTATGTATTTAGTATCAAGTATTTAGTATCGAGTATCAAGATTGAAGTATCGGGTTATCAAGATTACAGTATCGGGTATCAAGACTTAATTATCTTACACCCTAAACCTTCCTGCCTCTACCTCATCTCTATTCCAAACACCGCTTCTGCCAATCCAATTTCATCCGGAGAATATGGCAAAGCATATTTAACGCCCATTTCATCAAATTTCTTACCGGTAGAGTTTCCTATGGCAATTACCTGCTGACCGGGTTCCAATAAATTGTTTGCGAAATAGGCATCCACATTTGATGGACTGGTAAAAATAAGCACATCGGCATAACTCCGATCTATATCTTCTTCTATTACGGTTTCATAAATGGGCAGATCGATTACTTTAGCATCAGCAGGTAGCGATTTTTGAATAGATTGCAAAGAATCCTGTGCCCTAGGAAACAATATCTGCTGACCAGCAACCAGTTTGGCAAAATCTTCCGCAACCTCTGTAATATCACCACTCTCACCAACAAAATCAGCAATATGACCGAATTTACGTAAGGCGTCTTCCGAACCTCTGCCAACAACACCAAATTTGGTTTTCTTTGGCAATACAGGTTTCAGGTTGAAGAAATATTCAACACTATTGCGGCTGCTGAAGAAAACCCAATCTACGTGCTTCAAAATAAATTGGTCTAAAACAGTTACGATCGGGAAGGTACGGATTAGTGAGCGTCCCTCAATTTCGATATCGTTATTCTCTAACGCTCTACGGAAATAACTGTGTTCGCCGATTTCGCGCGAAATAAAAACCTTTGCTGGTTTCTTTCTGTCTTTATTAAACTTTTCAACAATTTTTTCAGCCAGGCCTTCGGTGCTTTCTGCACGTAAAAACAAGCGTTCGGGAAAATGGTCGGCAGTTTCGGCTTTTGAAGTCCAGATTTCGAATTTTCCGTTTTCCTTTTTGCAATAACAGCCTAACGGCATATGGCAGCCACCTTCAAAAAGGTTTAACACCTTACGTTCAACCGTTACGGTTTCAGCTGTTTCGGGATCATGTAATTTTTGAAGAGCATCAAAAAGTTCGGTATCATTTTCTCTGATTTGAATGGCCAAAGCACCTTGGGCAGGTGCTGGGATAAACTCAGTAGTTTCCAGTTCCTCTACATGTAGATCGGTCACATCAAGATTTAAACGTTTAACACCGGCTTTGGCAATCAAAATCGCATCATAATCTTCATCGCGGAGCTTTTGGATCCGGGTAGGTACATTTCCGCGTAAATCTTCAATTTCCAAATCAGGTCGAAGACCTAATAATTGTGCTTTGCGACGATTAGATGAAGTACCCACCATTGCCCCTTTTTTTAACGACAACTTTTGTGTAACATCAACACAGTCTTTTAAAATCAAAAGATATTCACTTGCTTCTTCACGTGGTGGTAAAGCAGCAATGGTCAATCCGGCAGGATGTGTAGTTGGTAAATCTTTAAGGCAATGTACAGCAAGGTCAATTGTTCCACCCAAAAGCTCTTCTTCCAGTTCTTTGGTAAAAAAGCCTTTGCCTTCCAGTTTATCTAATCTTAAGTTCAGGATTTTATCTCCCTGAGTTTTAATGATTTTGATTTCTGCATCAATTCCGATGGCTGCTAATTCATCTTTGATATGATTTGCCTGCCATAAAGCCAGATCGCTACCGCGTGTTCCAATGGTTAATTTCTTCACTATTAAGATTAAATGAATTACAAATTTAATTTAAATAGTGGTTTATACCATGAATTGTTTAAAAATGAGACAGTGAGGTTACAGAAAGGAGAATTTAAAGGATTTCTATGACATTTGGCTATCATCTGTTGTCATTCTGTGCACAGCGAAGAATCTACCTTCAAGGATGTTTCCTTCCCATAGAAAAGATCCTTCATTTCATTCAGGATGACACAAAAAGAATATGAATATGAATAAATTAAGGTTGGTTTACCAGAATTTCTTTGGCCATGACCATCGGTACGCTGATGTATTTTTTCTCCATGTAGTTCATAACACGTTCCAAAACTTCACGCGAGGCTTCATCCATCTGACTGATTTCGTCAGCAAAAACACCATTTATAGCTGTGTTTTTGATTTCTTTAATCTTTCTCGGCACTTCCTGCATCGCCAGTTCAATCCGACGTTGTTTTAAAACAGAGAAAAACTCGGTAATGTTATTGCTGATAATTTCTTCGGCATGCACCAGTTCGTTATAACGTTCCTGGATATTTTTGCGTGCTACCTCCTTCAACGATTCCACCTCGATATAATGCACAGGATTATTATGGATCACTGCAGGCAGAACATCATTCGGAATAGCCAAATCTACAATCACTTTTTTGCCCTGATCGCCATTTAACAGTTTAGCATATAACGCTTCCGTGATAATTGCTTCAGTAGAACCCGTACAGGTGATGATCACATCAAACCCTTCATTAAAATCTTCAAGTGCCGCTAACGGATAAGCTTTACCCCCTAGCTCTTCAGCCAAAACTTCGGCTTTAGAGAAAGTACGGTTGAAAATGGAAAAATTGGAGTATTTATGTTTGTTAAGATATTTTGCAATATTCTGATTGGTTTCGCCGGCGCCGATAATTAAGATACGTGAGTTGCCGCACATGTTCAACTCTTTTAACTTACGGTAAGCCAATGAAACAACAGAAACAGGATTTTTAGAGATATTGGTATGTGTATAAACTTCTTTCGCCGTTTTTACTACACGATCCATAATCATGCGCATGTAATCGCCGGTAAATCCGGCATCGCGGCAATTTTCGTAAGCTTTACGGATTTGGGCAAGGATTTCCTTTTCACCAACCACCAAACTCTCTAAAGAACATGATGTTCTAAGCAAATGGTTAAAAGCTTCCTCGTTTTCGTAAACGGTAACGTTATCCAGAAAACGCTCCATAAATTCAGGAGGCAGCCCCATGTCTAAAACAGTGAGAAATTTGGTTACAAATTCCTTGTCGGTTTTCTCTTTGGTCAAGAAAACAAATTCTACACGGTTACAGGTTCCGACATAAAAAATTTCGCTAACGGGAAGCTCTGCTTGAACATTCTTCAACCTGCTATCTAAACTCTGGTCACAAATAACTAATTTCCCTAAAGATTTCAGGTCAATGTGGTGATGCGTAAAAGCTATTACTTTTAAATATTCCAAGTGCTTCCGTTATTAATATTATCGGGATACAAAAGTAACATGGTGAAGGCATGTGACTGTCATTAACCTGTAATTTACATCAATTTAGAACGGTTTTAAATAGCAAACCCTAAGATTTAAACCCTATACCGATCCATTATGAAGAGACCAATTTATAAATTTTTCCTTTGGATTTATGCACTTTTCTACATTCTGGCAGGATGCAACCACTTTTTATCCACTGAAGTATATTACGTGATCATGCCAAAATGGTTGCCTGCATCTGGCTTTTTAATTTATTTTTCTGGAATATTAGAAATTATTTCAGGGCTGTTATTGTTGATTAATAAAACCAGGAAATTTGCCGCACTACTCATTATAATGATGTTGATTGCCTTTTTGCCTGCACATATTTACATGATCCAACAGGCACCGTTTATGCTGGGTCAAATGTTAATTACGCCACTAATCGCGTGGCTTAGGTTACCACTTCAATTCTTGTTTATAGGCTGGGCAGGCTATTATTTTAAAAAAATGGCCTAACAGTTTTTATTTTACGCCGTGTTTCCGTAGCAAAAAAGTTTTTTCTGAAAAGCAGGTTCCAGTGTTCATCGGTTGCTTCAGCCCTGCCATCCGCTTCAATCTTTTTGTGGTTAAGGTACTGCTTTTGTGAAGGTACCTGTTTCTATCGGATGCAGACGAGCATGGTTGGTGGGTTACTGCCAGCAAAAAGGATTTTCGCTGCTGTCAGATTTAGTTAACGCACAACAGTGGAAAGAAAAAATTATCAGCAGTTTATAAGGACACAAGCCATGGAAGGAGAATGAAGAAACGCAGTTTGCAATCGTAGCCATCATTTCATTTTTAATTTAGTCTCTATTATTCGTTGCAATCTTTTGTGAACCTCGGCCTGAACTTTTCGAAGGCCTGCATCAAAAAGTATTTTTACGACTATCCTTTTTAGAGAACATTTTTTTCTGATTCTGTGAACGGTTTTATTGGTTCCTGCATCATAACAATACCATCAAGCCAATACAAAAGCACACAACAAAATGAAATTTTGTAGGTTTATATTTTATACCAATCCTAAAAATATGATTACACAAAGCAATTTTAGCCTTAGCGGTGCAGACGGAAAATTAATTATTGGCGACATTACTTTTGATAAAAAAAACCCTAATACCCCAATTGTACTTTTTGTACATGGCTTTAAAGGTTTTAAAGATTGGGGCGCGCATAACTTAGTTGCCAGGTATTTTGCCGGTAATGGTTACCGTTACGTCAAGTTTAATTTATCGCATAGCGGGGTTCCGGTTGATGCCCCAACAGATGTTAACGACCTGGAAGCTTTTGCCAGCAACACGGTATCGAAAGAACTCTTTGATATCAATGCAGTGTTGGATTTTATTGAGAAAGCTTATGGTAAAGACACAAAGGTGAACCTGATAGGACATAGCCGTGGCGGTGGATTATCAATTATAGAAGCAGCAAATGATTTGAGGATCAACAAACTGGTTACCTGGAGTGCTATTGCCGCTTTTGATAGTCTTTGGAAAAAAGAACAGGAGGCAGAATGGAAAAAAACCGGGAAGATCTTTGTCACCAACGCCCGCACCAAAGAACAAATGCCACTAAATGTTACCTTATTAGAAGATCTGGAAGAAAATGCAGCGACATTAAATATTATAGATGCAGCAAAGCGCATCAACATCCCCTGGTTAGTTATACATGGTGATGATGATGTTAATGTTCCTTTCGAAACCGCCCAAACCTTGGCAGAAGCCAATCCGAAAAGCAGGCTGGTTAAAATTGAAGGCGCCAACCATGTTTATGGAGCAACACAACCTTATACCAGCGAAACTTTACCACCGCAATTATTTAAGGTTTGTGAAAAGGTGCTTACTTTCTTGGGAGAATAATCATAACTGTCATTCTGAGCATCGCGAAGAATCTTTAGCTAAATAAGATCCTTCACTGTGTTCAGGATGATACCCGCACTTAAGTTAATTATTTTTTAGAATGAGAAACAAATTTAACTATCCCCTCTCCTTACAAAATTACGCATATCGCTACCACTCGGGCTTTGGAAAATCTCTAAGTCGAAGTATGGTACCGCTGCCAGCAAGTGGTCAAAAATATCGGCAGCCACTTCTTCGAAACGCTTTAAGGCCTTTTCTTTAGAAAACACGTAAATTTCAATCGGCAGTCCATTTTCTGTGGCCTGCAACCGGCGCACCATAAAAGTAAGCTCCTTATTGATATAGGGATTGCTTTCCAGATATTTTTCTGCATACACCCTAAAGGTACCAATATTGGTCATGTGGCGACCGTTCACCAGATTGTTAGGATTTACTGTATTTTCTGCATTGTAACGTTCAATAAAAGCCTGGGTTTCCCTAAGGTAATCTTTAAGAAAATCGATGCTCTGCAACCTACCGATCAGTTCCTCATCGCAGAATTTAATACTCGAAATTTTAATATTGATATGCCGTTTAATCCGCCTGCCTTCACTTTCTTCCATCGCCCGCCAATTCTTAAATGATTCACTAACTATGGCATAACTTGGCACAATGGTTACGGTTTTATCCCAATTGCGCACTTTAATGGTGGTTAATTAATTTCGGTAACCTCGCCATCGGCACCATATTTTTCTACTGTGATCCAGTCGCCAACCCTAACCAGATCAATGGCACTCATTTGTACCGATGCTACAAAACCTAAGATAGGATCTCTGAAAACCAGGATAAAAACAGCTGTTACTGCGCCAAAACCACCGAAAACATATACCGGAGATTCGCCAAGAATAATCGAAAGGATAAGTACGAAACCAACGATGTAAAATACAATTTTAGCTACCTGTTTATAGCTTCTGATGGGTTTATCGGCATATTTCTTTGATGATTCCATGATAGAAACCACCGCATTCAAAAACGCATTTACAGCAAACATGACAGCCAAAACCATGTAGATTTTTGCCAGAATCAAAGCATAAAAATGCCAGTTTTTAAAATAGACAAAAAGGTATGGAACAACATTATAAATGATATAAGCGCCAAAAATTAAGGCAAAAGCCCTAAAAACACGAAATTCGAATAACGCTTTTTGCCAGTCTGACTTAGTTTTGGCACTTTTTACCACAACGATAAACACCTGTCTGGTTACCAAAATGGTTACAAACAAAAATAAAATAACTGCAACAAGCCCAATCAGAAAATAAGAATAAATGAGTTCGTTACCTGCAAGGCCTTTACCGGCCAGCCAGTTTTTAAGTTCATTAAAGAGGTATTGAAACTCCGGAATCTTCATCAAGGCAATTTAGGATTTATTGGTTAGAAAATTAAATGGTCTTGTCATTCTGATCCGATTGCTATCGGATGCAATGAAGAATCTTCTGTGAGAATATCGATGATGTTGAAAATATGCTAGTATTGGTAATGCCGCAGTAGTTATAACTCGGCAATACCAGGATATGGATTCTTCACTGCGAAGGATAACAGCATAGCAGTTTGTGAGGACACAGACCACGGCTTACTTTGCCATTCCAGCAATAACAATTAAACCTTTTCTACCCAGTTGCCATCTCCTTTGATGATATCGATCAGTTCATCCAAAGCGTAAGCTGTGGTTACATTTTTCTTTACCACTTCTTTACCACGATATAACGTAATCTTATCGGGTCCGGTGCCTACATAACCATAATCCGCATCAGCCATTTCTCCGGGACCATTAACAATACAGCCCATGATGCCTATTTTTATTCCTTTTAAATGGTCAGTACGGGAACGGATCAATTGCGTGGTTTCCTGCAGATCGAAAAGCGTTCGTCCGCAGCTGGGGCAAGAGATGTACTCTGTTTTACTGATTCTTGTTCGGGTGGCCTGCAAAATGCCGAAACTGGTTGAATTGATCAGTGAAAGATTTTGTCCTTCGGCATCAATCCAAACGCCATCGCCAAAACCATCAGTAAGCAGGGCACCAAGATCGGTGGCAGCATAAAGCATTAAATGATCGGCATCTACATCCTGGTAAGTTCTTTTTATAATTACCGGAACCTGAATATTTTTTTCCTGCAATTCAACAAAAAAGGCCCTTTGTTCAGCCATGCCGTGTGATGCAGACGTTTTTAAAATCAGAACAACATTAGATTGAAATATTGGAATGTTGGCATGCTGGAATGTTCCTGCATCAACCTCAACAAAGTTTAACAGATCATCTTTATGATCAGCTTTGATAAATTCTTCTAAAGAGAATAGCGGATGACAGTTATTATTATCCTGAAGTTTTAGCCACGTTTGGTAATTATAAACCTGTTTTAAATTTCCCGGGAAAGAGAAAGATGGCAGATTATCTCCTAAATAAGCTAAATCGCAAGCCTGATCTGCCAGATTATATTTATCTAAACCTGCACTATAGTGATAACCAACCGAACTTAAAAAATAAGGATCTTTTAAATTTTCTTTCGAAACATCAATCATCACTACCGGATGGTGATGCCCGCCGATATGTTGTACAGGAGTAGTTATACGGCGGTTGTATTCGTAAGGACTGTAAGTTGGGCGGTAAGCGCTCAGCGATGGGCGATGAGCTATCGACTCAGGACTTATGACTTCGGACTTCGGACTTCTTAAAGCATAACGGTCTGCTAGAGCTTTAGCTACCGGTGCTTCAAATTCAGGATCTTCGGTTAAAGAAACGCGGATGGTATCGCCTAAACCGTCTTCCAATAAAGTTCCGATACCAACGGCTGATTTAATTCGACCGTCTTCACCGTCGCCAGCTTCAGTTACACCCAAATGCAAAGGATAATTCATCCCTTCTTTAGCCATAGTTTCTACCAGTAAGCGATAGGCCTGAACCATAACCTGGGTATTACTGGCTTTCATTGAAATCACCAGGTTATAATAATTCTGGTCTTCGCACATGCGGATAAATTCCATAGCCGATTCGACCATACCCCGTGGAGTATCGCCATAATGGCTCATAATCCGATCAGAAAGTGAACCATGGTTGGTGCCAATGCGCATGGCGGTGCCGTATTCTTTACAGATTTTCACCAAAGGGATAAACTTTTTATAAATCCGGTTTAATTCCGCATTGTAAGCATCCTGCGTATATTCTATGTTTTCAAATTTCTTTTTATCTGCATAGTTGCCTGGGTTAACCCGTACTTTTTCTACAATACGGGCAGCCATTTCGGCAGCATTTGGTGTAAAATGGATATCTGCAATTAATGGAACATTATAACCGCGGAAACGCAGTTCTTTTTTAATATTGGCCAGATTTTCGGCTTCTTTAATGCTTGGTGCAGTAATACGCACATATTCACAGCCGGATTCTACCATGCGGATGGTCTGCTCTACCGTACCCAAGGTATCCATCGTATCGGTGGTCGTCATCGATTGGATCCGGATCGGATTGTGCCCACCCAATGCAATATCACCAATGTTTACCTCGCGGGTTAAGTACCTCGAATAAGCGGTTAAACTGTTGCAATATCCGCCAGCCAGATCATGTTTTGCCAATATATTTTCCATCTGTCTGCAAAGATAAGGATTGTTGGAATGTTTTAATGCTGGAATGTTGTAATTAAAATCGACCTGGTGCTTCAGGACAACATTTAAATTTTTTCGAAACTGAAAAATAGTATCGCTTGATAAATGCATTGGGTTTAGCATACTTGCAACGCCCATATTTTTAAAAGGGAAGGTAGCGGCATTCTTTGGCTGTCAGCCGGAGCGTAGTCGAATACCAGACAGAGATCCCGCACACGTGCCGGGTAACTCAGATAAATACATCAGTCTTGCCTTCCTGTAAATATCAGAGCCTGTGTTTTAGATAGAAGAACTGGCATTCTCTTTTGAAGAGCAAGGCCAGTGATAATGGGTTAAGTTCGGTCCTGCTGTTTGTTGCAATCCTTTTGGAAGAAATATTTAATGAAACAAACCTGTCTAACCCAAAAGGGATTTCCACTCCCATCAGGTCTAATGATTTTGATGTCAGGTGAGCTTGGCATACTTGCACCAGCACAGGTTTAATAAACGGGATGGAAGCGGCATCCTTTGGCTGTGGGCCTGGGGTAATGAGGGCGGGCCAAAGATATAGCGTACAGCCCGACTAAACAATAACAACTGCATTAACCTTGCTTTTCTGATCAGATCAGCCTGTCTTTAATTACCAAAGTATTGGCTACAATATCATGCCAGCACTGGTGTTTTTTATTAAGGAAACTATATAGATAGCCAAAGAAAACAGGAATTACGGATAAAATTTTAGAAAAGTTCCTGGCAAAGGAAACACCAAAAGAAATCTGGCTACCTTCTAAATCGGTTACTTTAATGTTTAAAAGCTTTTTACCAATAGTTGCCTGGCTTTTAGCTGCTTCGGCAATGCTGCCGTAAACTAATTTGACTAAAAATATCAACGGAAAAGGAACTAAAAAAGCCATAATCCGCTGATCTTTCCCTTCTATAAAAATATAACTGGTTAAAATAATTAGGGTATAGAAGCCGAAAATAATAAAATGATCAATCACCGAAGCCAATAATCTCTGATCAAAAGCAGCGAAATATTGAGGTGCAGTTTTTTGATAAGTAAAACCTAAAAGCTCACGCAATTCGGACATTGCGTGAGCTTCTTTATAATCGTCCATTCCAGGTTTACGTATAAAAGTATTCGCACTGATATTTAAATCTTTCAGTTCATTTAAATCATACGGTCCTTGCGGCTTTCCATTAATTACAACTGTATATTGATCAGGATTCATGGGATTGGATCAGGATTGTTCGGTTTTAGGACTGTAAGTTCAGCATTTACAAAGGTTAGATCGAATAAAGCCTTACACCCTCCACCTTGAAACCTTCTACCTTTCTAATATCTGCTTACTTCAAAGTTACTCAATCCACCATCTAAATTGATAAAGATTTTTTTGGTTGAGGTTTTATAGTTTGAAGTTTCGTAAACACCATCACTTAATTTTTCAAAACCATCGAAATCCTTAGCCGATAAGCCAGTTTTGGTTTTGATACGGCAACCAGAGTTTGCAGGCACATTGATTTTTACATCAGCCACACCAGACTTTACGATGACGTCTGTTATCGGTAATAAATCCCCGAATTTGATATCCAAAGCTGCTGCTCCACCATCAAAGCGGAAAGTACGGACTTTATAATCGGCAAAATCAAAGTTGGCTTCACCAGCACCCAGTTTCATCAAAATATCCCAATTGGCTTCTTTGTTCAGTTTAAAATTAACATCGTTACCCCCGTCGCCAAAATTCCATTTATTCTTTTTATCATCCATCTGGAAAGTCAGTACGGTAGCACTATCGGTAAGTAATTTCTTTAACGAAAAGTTACCATGTTTTTTCTTTACGTCAGCATTGATCAACTCATCGGTTTCACCATCCAGGTTAAATGATATACCACCTCCGGAAATATTTAATACTGTTTTTTTCGCATTGTCTGCCGCCACAAAAGGCTCAGATAAACTTAAATGGTTAAAAGATGTATCACTATTATTATCGTCGTCATCATCGTTGTTATGTTCAATATTAATATCTACATCTTTCTTAAACTGACGTCCCCACCAACTGCCACGCTCAGGAACCTGTTGGCCTCTATAAAAAAGAAAAGAAAGGGCCACCACTAAAACACCAATAGAAATGATGCTTCCTGTTTGCGAATTATTTTTATTAAACAGGATATTTAAACCTGCTATGATCAAAAATACCGGCCAAAAGCTCCAGACATTGCGCCAATAAAAAGTGATTACACCGAAGTTTTCGAGTAGGAGTACGCCGCCAATAAAAAGCAGGATGATACCCCACATTAATCTATCTAATTTCATTTCTTTAAACTTGAGGGTTAGCGGATGTTGAATGATCGTCTGTTTTAACCGGTGATGCAGGTTCGTTTTCTACTATCGTTTCAGAAAAATCGGCTGTTTTTTGTTTTTCAGCTTCCTGTTGGTGCTGAAAAGCTGCCCAGTCATTTTTTCTTTTTGATTTGGCTATAATACTTATGCCTAACGCGATAAATATCAGCGGCCACAGGTACCTGAATAAATTACGGAGACTAAACCAATCAGGTATAAAATCCATTTCACGCATCAGGAAAAAACAGCCAATTACCAGTAATACCAATCCGCCTATAGTACGGCCGGTATCATTAGATTTATTGAATTTACTAAAATCAGGCTGGGTTTCGAAAGGTGTTTTCGGCGTGCCGTCTACCGGCTGGGTCCAATTCTGGTTTGCCTGGCTATTGGGAACTGCATAAGGGTCGGTTGTTCCAAACGGCTGTGAATTTGGGTTTTTATTACCAAAATAGTCATTAAATCTGGAAAACCTTGCTGCCGGATCATTGTTAACCGGAACAATAATCCACATGATGATATAGGCAATTAAGCCACCTCCTGCCATAAATATGGCCGATAATGCAAATAACAACCTGATTATGGTAACCTCAACCTGCATATAATCTGCAAGTCCCGAAGCTACACCGGCAATCATCTTATCGTGTTCGTTTCTAAAAAGCTTCTTTTCCATAATATTGTTCATTTTGTGTTTAAAAATCGAGCGGAGTAATTAAAACCTCATCGACATTTACCCCTTTACTTAAGTTCAAAATGGTAAATAATGTTTCTGCAATATCTTCAGGCTGTACAAATTTTTCATCTGGAATTGTTGTGCCTTCCCATGATGAAGTTTTGGTAGCGCCTGGCAAAAATGCTGTTACTTTAACATCGTGAGGTGCCAACTCTTGCCGCAATACATGATTAAGACTCAACATCGCTGCTTTTGTTACACTATAACTTCCGGCATTTTTTGCAGGCACCTTACTTGCCACTGAACAAATGTTGAATATGTGGCCCTGCTTGGCTGAGCGCATTTTTTTTCCAAAAAATTTGCTCAGATAATAAGTGGCATTTGTATTTAAATGTTGTTGTTTCTCAAAGGTTTCGTCATCCTCGTCAAGCATACTGCCGGGAAAAAAGCCGCCTACATTGTTGATTAAAACGTCTACCTGATTGAGATTAATTGTAGTCGAATTTAAAAAAGCATATACTTCTTCTTTAACTGAAAAATCTGCCGCGTGGATAAAAACAACATTCCCATAAGGGGTTAACTCTTCCCGAAGTTTATTGAGGTCGCTCAAGCTCCTCGCTACTAAAATTAAATCGTATCTGTTTTGGGCAAGTTTAGCCGCAATAGCTTTACCAATTCCCTTAGTTGCACCGGTTATTACCGCTTTCATTATTTATGGTTTAATTTTTGTTAACAAAAAACCATAATTATATTCAAAACCACGAATATTTTTGTAATTAGCAAAGCGCTCCAACTTTTTTATCGTTTCTTTGTAGTAGTATAGAATGATCATTTAAATTAAGCAAATATATACGGAATGAATTTTACCAATTTCGGCAGATACATCCTGCTACTTAAGTCTGTATTCAGAAGGCCGGAAAAAATGAAAATTTACCTGAAAGAAATCGCCAAACAGATGGATTATGTTGGCGTTGGCTCTTTAGGTTTAATTGCTATTATTTCTACTTTTATCGGCGCAGTAATGACTTTACAAATTGCTTTCCAGTTGGTTAGTGATTTTATTCCAAAAACCATTATCGGCTCTGTGAACCGTGATTCGAGCATACTGGAATTGAGTCCAACTATTAGCGCGATTGTACTGGCAGGAAAAATCGGTTCGGCCATTTCATCTGAAATCGGTTCTATGCGGGTTACCGAACAGATTGACGCATTGGAAATTATGGGTATTAATGCGCCAGGATATTTAATTCTTCCTAAAATCATTTCGGGCATTACCATGGTACCCATGTTGGTTATTATTTCGATGTTCTTAAGCATTACCGGTGGTTATATCGGCGGTTCGGTTTCCGGCGCAGTAACACCAGCAGAATATATTCAAGGTATTACCACCGATTTTAACCCTTATACCATTACCGTTGCCCTGGTAAAAGCATTTGTATTCGGATTTATCATCACGTCCGTTCCGGCGTACGAAGGATTTTATGTTCGCGGTGGTGCACTTGAAGTTTCTCAGGCCAGTACAAGGGCTGTTGTAATTAGCTGTATTTCTATTTTAGCTTGCGATTATATCGTGACCCAATTGTTATTGTAATGATCGAAATTAAAGATATTTATAAGTCATTCTCTGGAAACGATGTATTAAAAGGCATTTCCGGAAAGTTTGAAGAGGGTGTAACCAACTTAATTATTGGCGGTTCCGGATCGGGAAAAACAACCTTGCTAAAATGTATGGTAGGTTTGCACCAGCCAGATTCTGGATCAGTATTGTACGATGGCCGCGACTTTACACCTATGACCTATGAACAGCGTATCGAGGTACGTAAAGAAATTGGCATGTTATTTCAAGGCTCCGCCCTGTTTGATAGCATGACGGTTGAAGAGAACATCATGTTTCCTTTAAACATGTTTACTGATCAAAGCAGAAAGGAAAAGCTTGAAAGAGTTGATTTTTGTTTGGAAAGGGTAAACCTGGCTGGAAAAAACAAATTATTTCCGGCAGAATTATCTGGTGGTATGAAAAAACGTGTGGGTATTGCACGTGCCATTTCGATGAACCCAAAATACCTGTTCTGTGACGAGCCCAACTCGGGCCTGGATCCGAAAACTTCCATCGTGATTGATGAACTGATCAAGGAACTTACTGAAGAATATAAAACCACCACCATTGTAGTAACGCACGATATGAACTCTGTAATGGGGATTGGCGATTACATTCTGTTTCTGCATGAAGGAAAGAAATTCTGGGAAGGCAGCAATAAGGAAATTGCCCATACCGACATTCAGGAACTGAACGATTTCGTATTTGCCAGCCGCTTCATGAAAGCCGCAAAAGACAAGTTTTAAGAAAAATCGTATATTTGTATATGACTACGGCAACTAAAAATATCATTCACAAATTGGAAACCTTACCAGAAAACATGGTAAACGAGGTAGAAGATTTTATTGATTTTTTGAAAGCCAAACATTCGAAGAGCTTCCCTAAATCGGCAAATGAACAGGCAAATATTGTTGAAGAGCCGAAAAGCTTGTATGGTGCTGCAAAAGGTACAATTCTTTATATCTCTGATGATTTTAATGAGCCATTAGATGAACTAAAGGATTATATGTAATGCGTTTTTTATTAGACACCCACATTTTTTTATTTTTTATCAATGGAGATTATTCTATCTCAAAAAAGGTAATTGATATCATCAACAATCATGATTCAGAAAAATATATAAGTGTAGTAAGCATCTGGGAAATTACGATCAAACTTAATATTGGGAAGTTGAAATTAAAAGATGATATAAATTCTATCTATCAGTTGCTTGAAAAGCATGGTGTAAAAATACTGCAACCATCTAAGAGCGATTTTATCACCTACTTTACATTACCTTTGATACATAAAGACCCATTTGATAGATTAATTATTTCGCAAGCACTTACAAATGATTTAACCTTGATAACTGACGATCAATACATTGTCAATTATCCAAATTTAAAGTTATTTAATTAAATGATACAATTACTCGCCCCCACCCACTGGAAAGATTATGAACTGATAGATTGCGGGGATTTTGAAAAATTAGAACGTTTTGGAAACGTAATCCTGATCCGTCCTGAACCTCAGGCGGTATGGAAAAAAACATTATCAGAACAGGATTGGAAAAAAACTGCCAATATTACTTTTAAAGGCCGCTCGGCAACTTCCGGCGAATGGGTTAAAAAAAACCAATCCATCCCAGACCGTTGGCACGTAGAATATAAAAATAATGAAGTTGCCATTAAACTCCGCTTAGGTTTAACCTCATTTAAACATGTGGGTGTATTTCCGGAGCAAGCCGTAAACTGGGATTTTATTTCCTCATCAATTAAAAATTTTAAAACACCACAGCCTAAAGTTTTAAATCTTTTCGCCTATACTGGTGCGGCATCGCTAATTGCAAATGCAGCAGGTGCAGAAACTACCCACGTAGATTCGATTAAACAGGTAGTTACCTGGGCAAATGAAAACCAGGAACTTTCGGGATTGAAAGATACCCGCTGGATGGTTGAGGATGCGCTAAAATATGTAAAGAAAGAACTAAAAAGGGGCAAGAAATACAATGGCATTATCTTAGACCCACCAGCTTATGGCCACGGCCCCAATGGAGAGAAATGGAAACTGGAAGATCATATCCAGGAAATGATGCAAGATGTTGTACAGTTATTAGATGAAAAAGAACACTTTCTTATCTTAAATACTTACTCGCTGGGGTTCTCTTCCGTAATTGTTGAAAATTTAATCCGTACTTCTTTTCCCGCGGTTAAAAACCTCGAAACGGGAGAACTTTACTTACAGGCTACTTCCGGCATTAAGTTGCCATTAGGTGTTTTTGGCAAATTCTGTAATGTGTAAATGTTGATTACTTTATTTTAAACTACCAGATTTCCGCCCTACTTTCATCGGTCCGGAAAAGACTAAATTTTAATTATCTAATATATCTATGAAATTCCCTCAATTAGCAGGCACCGTAATACTTGGTTTTGCCGCAATAAGCTTATTTGCCAACTGCAATTCAGACAGTAAAGGCGGAAGCAGCATTGGTAAAATCTTCTCCACCGATACCACCAAAAAGAAGACAGACTCAACCGCCAATGTTATGAAACCGGTTGATCCAAAACTTTACGATTCATTGGTTAAAAAACTGGCAAACGGAGATACTACAGGCAAATGGCCGGTAAAAAAACAACCGTACCCTTTGGCTGGGGCAATTTTACCTTTTAAACGTATCGTTGTTTATTATGGAAATCTGCATTCAAAAAAAATGGGTGCGCTGGGCGAATATGCACCTAAAGAAATGTGGCAACGCCTGAATGCTGAAGTTAAACACTGGGAAAAAGCTGATCCATCTACGCCTGTACAACCAGGGTTACATTATATTGCTGCTGTAGCTAGCGGAACACCAGGAAAAGATGGAAAATACATCAACAGGATGGGCAACAAACAGATTGATTCTGTTTTGAAAATTGCTAAAATGCAACCTAATACCATCGTGTTTTTAGATCTTCAGGTCGCTTTAAGTACCATAAAAGCAGAATTGCCACACATCGAAAAATATCTTGAACTGCCTTATGTACATTTAGGTATCGACCCGGAATTTTCAATGAAAGATGGTTCATTGCCTGGCAAGAAGATTGGCACATATGATGCGGCAGACGTAAATTATGTGACACAATACCTGGCCGATATTGTTAAAAAGCATAATCTGCCTCCAAAAGTATTTGTATTGCACCGCTTTACAAAAAAGATGGTAACCAATTCAGCTAACATAAAACTACGTCCGGAAGTGCAGGTGGTGATGCATATGGATGGGTGGGGTGAACCTGATTTAAAAATTGGCACCTACCGCCACTTTATACAAAGCGAACCAGTGCAGTTTACTGGTTTTAAGCTATTTTATAAAAATGATCTGAAGAAAGAACCAAAGCGGTTAATGACTCCTGAAGAGCTGTTAAAACTTACGCCAAAACCTATATATATTCAATATCAATAATATACCGAACGCCTGTGAATGAGATCACGGGCGTTTTTTTAATTTAACCATATAATCCGCTCTCAAAATGAAAAACCTTATTGCGCTTACATTATCTTTATTTATAACTTATTCTTCTGGTATTGCCCAAGAATTAAAAAAATCCAAATCCTTAAAAACGGCTCTGGAACAATCCTCGTCATCTAAAAAACCAGTATTGCTAATTATAGAGGTATCTGGTTTAGCCAAACCAACAGATTTACCCCCAAATGCAAAAATCATTTTTAAATCTGCTCTAGATGAACCAGAAGTGATAAACAGTATTAATGAGAATTTTGTCGTTTATAAAACCATAATGTCGGATACTAGTGTGCGGTCAATCATTAGGGAAGCAAATGTAAAATCGTTTCCGGCATTTGTATTTATTCGCACTAATAGAGATGTTTTCTACAAAGATTTTGGAAATTCTACCGATCAAAAGAAATATATTTCAATGATCGAAAAGGCACTTTTGGCTTCAAAAGAGGAATCAATATCTGATCTGGAAGCCCAATTTAATGCTGACAAAAACAATAATACGGTATTAAGAAAATTAATCGACACCAGAAAAAAGATTGGCATTACAAATAATGCACAACTTATTGAGCAATATGCCAACAACCTAAAAATTGGAGACTTTAGCGACTACCAAAATGTACTGTATATTTTGGAAGCTGGCCCATACAGTGATGGGAACGCCTATAAGCTGGCCAGTACCAACCGGAAGATTGTTGACAGTTTGTACAGAACAGAACCTTTACAGCGAAGAATTGCAATTAATAACGCAATTATTTCCAATACGATTGCTGACGCAGCAAAGAACAAAAATACGTTAAGGGCTATGTCAGCTGCTTCCTTTGCCAGAAATACATGGACAAGAGATTACAGAAGAGGAGAGCAAGCATATAACACGCAGATTTTATGGTATTATAGCACCGTAAAGGATACCACTAATTATTTGAGAACTGCTAGTTATTTTTATGATAATTTCTACATGAATATTGGTGCAGATAGCATAAAAAAAATTGAAGCTAACGACCGGAAAGCGCTATCACAAAAACAAATTGCTTCGATGCCCAACCAAAAACAAATCTCAAAAGAGAAATTGGATAGTTTACAAAAAATTTACGGCAAAACAGTTGTCACACAATCGGTAGTAACATTCGGTTCAACTTCTAACAGCTATGCTAATGAATTAAATAATGCCGCTTGGAAGTTTTATCAGATTGGGACTAAAAATCTAAATTATCTGAGTAAAGCCATGATTTGGAGCAGAAGATCGATTGAATTAAATCCCATTGCAGGATATTACGATACTTTAGCTCATATCCTTTATCGTTTAGGTTATAATGAAGAGGCAATTAAAACTCAAGAAATGGCAATAGACAAAGCGAAAATCGAAAAATCCTCAACAGCTAACCTAGAATTAGAATTGAAGAAAATTAAAGCCAAAACGCTTTAGGCAAAACTAACCTTTTTAATGCAAGAAGACTTGCCGTTAAAAAGTTAGTATATAGATGCACTTTCCATAATTTTAACCTTAAGTCCATTCCAAAAAGCACCTGATTAAAAGAATAATTAGCATATAACCAATCTTTAATATCAAAAAAATGTCTTTTTTTGATTAAACTAAGAAATTGGAATAGATTTTATATATGTAGAATATGCAAATAGCAACATTTGGCGGAGGCTGTTTTTGGTGCACCGAAGCCGTTTTTCAGACTTTAAATGGGGTAAGCCAGGTTACTTCGGGCTATATGGGAGGAGAGTTAAAGCATCCAACTTATATGGAAATATGTAATGGTGATACGGGACATGCGGAGGTCGTTCAAATTACATTTGACGAAAATGTGATCACATTCAACGAGCTTTTATTAGCATTCTTTAAAACACATAATCCAACAACCTTAAACAGGCAGGGGAATGACGTTGGTACACAGTACCGTTCGGTAGTGTTTTATGAAAATGAAGATCAGAAAAAACAGACGGAGAAAATGATCGCGGATTTAACAGAACAACATATTTTCGATAAGCCTATTGCTACAGAAGTGGCTCCCGTAGCTGAATTTTATGAAGCAGAAGATTATCATCAAAACTATTATGGCAATAACCAGTCAAAACCATACTGCGCTTTTGTAATACAACCTAAACTGAACAAGTTTATTGTAGATTTTAAAGATCAGGTCAAACCAGGGTTATTGTAATATTAGCTTTCGAAGGTAAGTAAGGCATGTTGGCTGGCCGTATAAAGATCCCTCCAAACCCTATTGATTTCCGATTCTTTCTTTGCCGCCTCTAACCCACAGTATGGAAACAACTTGGCTGCTAATTTCCAACAGGCATGGGCCAATTTACGGCTGTTTAAGCTTACCTCGTTTAACTTGTCATCTCCAATTTTACCTTTATTCATTAATTCATCCCATGATTCATCAAAAGAAAGGTAAAATTGCGTACGTAGGCTTAACAATTCAGCTTTGCAGTCGTTAAGCACACTGTTAAAAGACAAAATCTGCGATTCGCTATATCTCCCAAGTCCAGAACGGGCATAAAAAGATTGTTCAACCAATCTGACAAAATGATTGGTCATTCCCAAACTATTTACGGTTAAGGTAGTTTCTGCGAGTTGCAAAAAGGGGTAATCAAACCCGCAATCGGTCACTTCAATTTGTTGATTAATTTTAAAGGTCCGGTTTTCGTTCACACTTAAATTACAAACTTCAAATGCATGGCTTCCTGTGGCTATTAAACCGAAGTACGACCAGCCTGGTAAAATATTCACTTCCTCCCTTTTGAGGATAAATGACTTTACTTCCGGCGATCCGTTGTCATCCAAAATATCATCACCGCTTTCATTTTTGAGGGTACAATTGGCGGTAAATATAGTGGCATGTAATGCACCGCTGGCATAACTCCATTTACCATTAAGCAGATAACCTTCCTGAGTTTTAACCGCTACTCCACCAACAGCTCCACTTCCTGCAAAACAAACTTCACGCTCAGCAAAGATCTCTGCTGCCAGTTCGGGATTTAAAAATCCGGCAAACCATCCCGCACCTGCACAAAGGGTAACGGTCCAGCCTAAACTTCCATCGGCTTCCGCTAATTCTTCTTCCAACCTTAAAATTTCCGGAAGTTTCTTCCCTGGCCCACCATAAACCTCGGGTACGAAAAGCTTAAACCAATTTTCCTGATAAGCAAGCTCTACAATTTCGGGATGTAGCTTGCCCATTTCTTCAGAAATTGCAGCATAAGGTTTAACTCTTTCCTGCCATGTAGCGTTTAATGTTTTGTTCATGATCGATTAATGCGAAAGATGATTAGGCTATGCTGAGTTTATTTTTGTTAATGATCTTTTTCCATTCAAAAAAACCAAATATGGCTACTATGAACAAAAATGTTGTTAAACAGGCCATGAGCGGAAGTTTTTTATGAAAGAGCAATGGAATGGCCACAATATTGGATATGTTCAGGAATATCCAGTTTTCGATTTTGCGCTTAGCTAACAACCACATGCCTGCCCATGCCGTTGACGACACAAAAGCATCAAAAAAAGGCACATCTGAGTCGGTATAATGCCTCAAGACCAGGAAAAGCAGTACGAAGCCGATTATCGAAATTGAAACTGCAATGATTAATTCATTGTTACCCGACCAAGATACCTGACTCTCACCATCCAGCTTTCTCTTTTTCCAAATAATCCAGCCATAAATGCTCATTACCAGATAATAAATACTCAAAAGCGTTTCAGCGTACAATTTTACGTTCAATAATAAAAACATGGATAGCAGAATCGAAATTATTCCGGTTGGATAAAGCCAGATACTATTCTTCTTCGCTAACAAAACTTCAGCTACGCCGAAACCTACGGCCAGCCATTCAATTAATGAAGTATTTAAAATCTGCTCCTGAAAAAGTTTAAACCAGTCTTGAAAACTCATTTACAATATTTGTCAAAATGATTGAAAACTGCTTTCAGGGCGAAACAGCAAGGTAAATGCTAACCTCTTTCCTACGTCGGTATTATCCGCATCAGGTTCATTTAAGGTGGAGGTTGGAAGGTGGAGGGGGAAAACCTTTTACCTTTCTACCTTTTACCTTAAAATGGGTATAATCTCAGCAAGTTGGACGCAATAGAAACTGCAATACCAAAAAGCACCCCTTTGAGCAAGGCAAATATAGGTTTAAAAATGAAATGTTTTGATCGAAATGAGAAGAGTTGTCAACTTTCCTGCCAACAGGCTACTAAAGTTGACAACTCCAGAATCTATTTAGAATAACCCCAACTGTCCTTTATCGTCTATATCAACATCATCTGGGTTGGTGATTTCGAAATCTATCTTTTTAACAGGTTTTTCATCTGCCTTGGGTTCATCGCTGGCTTTACCACTTTCCTTTTTAACTGTTCCAGGTTCTGATTTCGGTTTTTCTACTGCACCAGGTGTAACTTTTACTTCTGGTTCATCAGCCTTAGCCGCTGGTGCTTCCGTACGTTCAAACTTCGGTTTTGGCTGTGCTGCAGCAGGTTCATCGGGTACGGTCGGTACAGTTTCGTTACCGGTTCCCGCTTCTTCATTGGCAATTTCCGCATCAGGTATTGATTCCTCATCCCCGGTTTCTTCCACAGTAGTGTCTGCTGGTTCTTCAACAACTATTTCTGGTTCTTCTAACGCTACTTTCTGAACATCATGCGGAGATAATCTGTTACCGTTCGCTTTCAGTCCTTTAACATCAATCAGTTCCGACAGGGTTAAATCCAATGTTTCGGGAATCTGGGTTTTACCTTTTAAAACATCGACAATAACTCTCGCAGCCGGATTGGACGTCAGGTACAGCAATTTCGATTTCTGCTCTTCACTGATAAAAATGGTTTTCTTGCCATTAGCCTGCAGTTCGAACATGAAACGTTTGATAAAATAGTTTTGCGCTTTACCTTCAAAATGCACTGCTGCGAAAATCTGTTCAGGATCAAACTTCTGGATCAGGATCAAGCCATCATCAAAGTGATTGCTCAGTTCGAAAGAACTCAACTCATAATATCCATCTTTATGTACCTGTAAAATACGGTCATCCCCATCAAACTCGCCCAGATATTTTCCGCGTCCATCAACATTCAGTCGCTTCAATAGATCATCATACCAGATTTTCAGCCCCGATAAGGTAGAAACACCTTTACTTTTCAGAACGATTTTCTTAACCGGATACTTAGATACAATATTACCCTGCGAACCACGTCCTTTAATGGCCACTTCGGCAAAATCAAGATCGAACTGCAGCTTACGCAGTTTAGAATGCGGCTTTAGTGCTACATTGATCACTTCAGCTTCTCCATTTGGATTAGCGGTAAAATACAAAACCTTTGAGCCTTTCGATCCCTTGGTTAAATCATATTCTTTATCGCGTGTTACGCCAACCACCGCAAACCTTTTAATATAGGAAGTACCGCTCGCCCCATCCTTATAAACCATGTTATAAATAGTACGTTCGTCGTTCTTCTTAAAAACCTGCACATGGATAATCCCTTTACCCACGAAAGTTTTATCAGCTACTTTGGTAATGATGCATTTCCCATCCTCACGGAAAACGATTATCTCATCAATGTCCGAACAATCGGCAACAAATTCATCCTTGCGCAAGCCCGAGCCTACAAAACCATCAGCCCGGTTTACATATAATTTTACATTGGCTAAGGCAACTTTTGATGCTTCTACCCGATCAAACAAACGGATTTCGGTTTTACGTTCCCTACCTTTACCATACTTATCCTTCAGTTTCTGATACCAGGCGATGGCATAATCGGTAAGGTGTTTTAAATGATTTTTAACAACTTTTATTTCATCTTCCAGATTTTTCATCTGCTCGTCAGCTTTTTTCACATCAAAACGGGTGATGCTACTCATCGGCTTATCAATCAGCTTCTTAAAATCCTCAGGCAATATCTCGCGGTAAAGCGATGGTTTAAACGGTTCGAATAAAGCATGTAATACCTGAACCACGGTTTCAAAATTGGCAGAATTTTCATATTCAGGATTCTTATACATGCCCTCCTGAATAAATATCTTAAGTAAAGAACTAAAGAAAATTTTCTCCTGTAATTCGTGCAGGCGGATTTCGAGTTCTTTTTTTAGTAAACCCTTGGTGTGTTTGGTATTTTCAATCAGGATATCGTTCACACTTAAGAAGTGTGGCTTATCATCCTGGATGATACAGGTATTTGGCGAGATGGAAACCTCACAGGCTGTAAAAGCATACAGCGCATCAATAGTTACATCAGGCGAAATACCCGGTGCCAGGTGCACTACAATTTCTACATTGGCAGCGGTATTATCCTCAATCTTTTTGATTTTGATCTTGCCTTTATCATTGGCTGATAAAATGCTGTCAATTACAGATCCTGTTGTGGTACTGAAGGGTACTTCAGTGATGACCAGGGTTTTCTTGTCCTTTTCGGTTATTTTTGCACGCACACGGATTTTGCCGCCGCGCTGCCCTTCATTATAGTTCGAAAAATCAGCCATTCCCCCCGTAAAGAAATCGGGCAGGATATTTGGGCGCACGCCGCGCAATGCTTCCATCGATGCATCCAGCAATTCGATGAAATTATGCGGCATTACTTTGGTGGCCAAGCCTACCGCAATACCTTCTGCACCTTGTGCAAGCAACAAAGGAAATTTAACCGGTAGTGTAATCGGTTCATTATTACGCCCATCGTAACTCAATTGCCATTCAGTAGTATCAGGATTGAATACCACTTCGTTGGCAAATTTTGATAAACGCGCCTCAATATAACGCGGTGCTGCAGCGCTATCACCCGTAACCGGATCACCCCAGTTACCCTGCATATCAATCAGTAAATCTTTTTGCCCAATCTGCACCATTGCATCTCCTATTGAAGCATCGCCATGCGGATGATACTTCATGGTGTTCCCGATTACGTTAGCTGCTTTATTGAAACGGCCATCGTCCATCTCTTTCAGAGAGTGCATAATGCGGCGTTGAACAGGCTTTAAACCATCATTAATATGCGGAACTGCCCTATCAAGAATTACATAAGACGCATAATCGAGAAACCAGTTTTCGTATAAACCGTTGATTGGGGTTATGGTATGTTTGTGCTCTTCGTTTACGTTTTGATCTAATTCTTCACTCATTTATTTACAGAAATTGGCAGCTGTAAATATAATAAAAATGATGGCACAGCGTAAAGAGAGGTTATTCACATTTTGCAAAGTGCACCCATCCTATCGGCTGGTGGCTCACCTGCCGAAATTTAAATTTGTTTGTGTTGATTTGGAAAGCAGGGTCCTGTAAGTTGTATAAAGTGTGAATCCGGCTTTCCAATTCGATCTTTTTTTGCCCCACAAGCCACGCCCAGCCTACAAAAAAAGGATTTCCCCTGCAAGCCGGTTTAGATGGATAGTTTCGTGCTGCTATTTAGGGTGGCAAAGAGCAGAAAACAAATCGCGCCTTGGAAACTGGCAATAAAGAACAATTGCAAACATACCATCGAACTTATATTACCTTAAATGTCTTACATGTTAAAGGAATCAAAAAAGATCCTTCGCTGCGTTCAGGATGACAGATCTATTCTATCGGCTGGCGTCTCACCCGCCAGAATTTTAATTTACTTGTGTTGATTCGGAAAGCAGGGTTCTGTAGGTTTTTTGAAACGTTACTTCCGGCTTTCCGATTCGATCTTTTTTTTGCGCGCAAGCCATACTCAGCCTACAAAAAAAGATCTCCCCTGCAATCCGGTTTAGATAGATAGTTTCGTGCTGCTATTTAGGGTGGCAAAGAGCAGAAAACAGATTGCGCCTTGGAAACTGGCAATAAAGAACAATTACAAACATACCATCAAACTTATATTACCTTAAATGTCTTACATGTTGAAGGAATTAAAAAAAGATCCTCCACTGCATTCAGGATGACAGATCATTCCTCCCCCAGCAGCACACCCGAAACGTTCCAGGCACTAGAGCTACCGCCTTCAGGTTTGCCCATCGGGATGGTTACTTTTATGGTATGCTTACCCGCCTTTAAATCGCCCAGACTGATCCAGTTTGGATTGGTAACCGTACCCGGGCACCAATTAGAACGGCTTAAATCTGACGAAGAAAGCCCACTTTCAAAATTGCCCGAAGCAGGGTTGGATAAACGGTATGATCCGCAATCCTGCCGCCATGGGGTAAAAGCAAAAGCTTCTTTTCCATCTAACCAGATCGTATTTTTCCGGGGTACAAACTCGTCGCCATTACCCCAGCCACCATGTCCAGTGGTAATGTAACGCAATTTTGCATCTTTTAAATCCTTTGTTAAAGTAAAAGAAACCTCCAATCCCTTATCGCTGCTAAACATGGTCGCATACTCCTGCCCCGCCATTTCCATTACATTGGTGGAATTGAATAAAGGTAAAATCACTTCTTTCGCCAATTTCGGTCTTCCGCCGTTGTTTAGCGTAATATTCAGGGAAACCTGATGTCCGCCTTTATCATAATTTCCAATGAAAACAGCTACCCAGGCTTCTTTTCCGTTCATCAACGGAAATAACTCCGAAACATCCTGACGGTAATAAACTTGCTCCGCCCAGTTTTTATCTTTCAATTTTAAGGTATTGTATTTACCCACTCCAAAAGGCGTAAAAAAGCGCATCAGTTCAATTACCGGATCATAATCTGCCGTAGCCACTACGCCCTGGTATTTCTTCCCGTTTCCGTTATCATAAACAGGCAGTTCTTTAACCGAATTCTTAAGCGCATCCATCAAACTGATCTTCTTGTCAGTCGGGATAATAAATACTGAACCTGTCCTGTCGTAAGCATCACCGTTTGATTTTTCTGTTAAATCAACAAATACATTTGGGTTGACCAACGCCGGGAATTTAACTTTTCGGGCGATTACCGTTCCGCCGGCAAAGCGAAAAACAGAATCGTTTGATTGTGGTTTATCAACAAAATTAATGGTTTCGTTACTGAAAACATTTAAAGTGATAAATCTGCTTTTCCAAAGCAAATCTTTATAAGTTAATCCATCGGTTAGTTTAGCCAATATTTTTTCTAAGTCAATTGGTTTCACCTTCTTAACTTCTTCAATTTTTGTAGCGGTTATATAACTGTTCCCATTACGCACCTGTTCTAAAACCAGTCCGAGACCTTGCCCCAAACTTGTTGGCGCAGCTTTTATACCGGCATCGGCAGTATACCATAAATCGATACGGTTAGAATTTACCACCGTTGTTGCCCTTTGGCAGGTGTAGCCTAAAATTACCTTTGTCTCCGTACCCAACTCAAAAGCCTGCTTAGCAATTGCGGCGCTATCAGCAGTAGCAATCTGATTATCGACACCTAAATCGGCCAACTGATATAAAATCTGATCGGGCTTGTTTACAATGCTCTGTTCGTAAGGATATTTCGCCTTATGATTGAGAATGGCTGCATTGGTAATTAAGTTCTGCTTTGCAGAAGCAATAACTACTGCAGGATTCCGATCTTCTTTTGGCTTCCCATCAGCTGAACGGAAATAAGTAATTTGATAAACAGCATTACCCTTAAGTATACCCTGCGCATGCAGGTTAAAAGAAATAAAAGCAGAAAAAATGAGGGTGTAGAGGTATTTCATTGTGGTTAAAAAACCAAATATAGAGAATAGTTTAATAAGCGTTAATAAGCGAGACAACAACCAATAGCCTACGGCAGATCGTCATCACCAAAGCAAGGCGGAGTGTACAGATCTAACAAGACAGATTTAGCTTCGCTGAGCCTTCGGATTCTCGACTGCGTTGCACTCCGCTCGAAAGGACGACAATACAGAGAAGAAATACTTCCGCGACTAACGCTCCAACCGATCCTCAACAAACGCAAACGGTATCAAACTCTTTACACTGGGCACTTTTAAAACTTCTCCATTTAAACAGTAAAAAATTACCTCAATCGGTGCATTTTGTTTCCGCTCAAATTCTACCATTACCTGTAAGCAACCTCCACAGGAAGTTACTGGCTTTAAAATCTCAAAATTATCGGTCTGTGCCGTAATCGCCATGCTTTCTATTACCGCATCCGGATAGGTAGAACCAATACTAAAAAGCGCAACACGCTCCGCACAAAGTCCTGAGGGATAGGCTAAATTCTCCTGGTTGCTGCCTAAAATGATTTCGCCAGAGGCCAGGCGGATGGCAGTACCTACCCTAAATTTAGAATACGGAGAATAAGAGGTACGTAAAGCCTTTTCTGCGCATTCGCAAAGGGTTTTATCGGCCAATGTCAGTTCAGAAATATCAGCATACTGTTCAAAAGTTATATTAAGATTTATAGCATTCATTTTAATTGATTTGGAACCGCCAATGTTAAATTTTTACAGCGGGCGAACAATTTAGGTTATTTTTTGTATTATTTAGTAAACCTGCCTTAAAATTAATTTTAATGGCATGCTTTAGGCATTTATCTAAATACCAAACACACTTAGCTTTGAATAAATACGTACGCAAAAGTCTTAAAATTTTATTGTGGGTAATTGCTTCCATCATCTTTCTGGTGATTGGTGTGGCCCTTTCGCTAAATATTCCAGCTGTTCAGAATTTTGTTAAAGGAAAAGCGATAAACTATCTTAAAAATAAAACCAAAACCGAAGTGAGTCTGGAGAGTATCAAAATTGCTTTACCAAAAGATGTGGTTTTAAACAAGTTTTACATCCAAGACCTTAAAGGCGATACCTTATTATATACGGAGAAACTTTCAGTTGATATCAGTTTATTCAAATTGTTGAAAAACACGGTCGAAATCAATAACATTGAACTTAAAAATGTACGCGCCAATGTAAAGCGCATCGCTCCGGATACCACCTTTAATTTTTCTTTCCTGGTTGATGCTTTTGCAAGCGATCAGAAAAAACCGGAGGAGCAGGTGAAAAAAGACAGCACTTCTACCCTAAAATTCTCTGTAGATAAGGTCTCTTTCGAAGATATCGGCATTAACTACCGGGATGATGTTGCCGGTAATGATGTAAAGTTGTATTTAGGCGCATTCAAAACCAAAATCAAAGATTTCGACCTGGCCAATCAGCATTATATCATTAAAGAATTAAGCCTTGTAAATACTTCGTTCCGTTATCTACAACAAAAACCACTTGTCAAATTGGTACAGCACATTACCAACAGCGTTGATAGCGCTGAAAAAACACAGGGTAAGCTGCCATTGATAGAAGTACAGAATTTCGTTTTCAATCATGTAAAGGTCAACTACGACGACCAGATTTCGACAACAAAAGCAGTTGCCGATGTAAACGACCTTGGCCTGGTAAACCTGAAAGTAGATTTAACCAATAGTAAATATGCTGTAGATGATGCGCATTTAAACAAATCGAATATTCTTTTCGCATTTAAGCCGGTCCCAAGCAACGATTTAAAGAAAGTTAAAGATACCGTTGTTCCTGAAAAATCATCATTGGGATTGATGATCAAAAACATTAGTTTAGCCGATAACGATGTACAGTTCGACAACCTGGGTGCAAAACCCGCTACTAAAGGCATGGACTTTAACCACCTAAAAATAAACCAGTTGAACTTAGGCGCAAGCGATGTAAGCTATAGTGCAGCAGGCATAAAAGCCAATGTTAAAAATGGATCTTTAAAGGAAAAAAGCGGCTTTATCCTGGACGAACTGCGAGGCGATGCAGTGTATAATGATAAACAGATCAAGCTGAGCAATTTCATCCTGAAAACGCCAAATACCAGCATAGAAAATGCTACCGAGTTAAATTTTACTTCAATGGAGGATTTGACCAAACACCCGGAACGCGTAAAATTGAATATAGCCCTAAAAAATACTACCATTGGGTTAAAGGATGCCGGATATTTTAGTAATGCTGTACCGGCAAATTATCGCAACGAAAAAATAAAAATCAATGCTGATGTTAACGGCTACCTGAACGACCTAAATATCCCTAAACTACAGATCAGCGGTTTAAAAAACACACAGATAGATATTAGTGGAAAAGCGAAAGGTTTACCTGATGTGAACAAAACCTTTCTCGATTTAAACATCAAAAAACTTCATGTTACCAAAGGTGATATTCTGGTAGCTGTACCTAAAAAATCGTTACCTCCTTCAATTGAGCTGCCTAACGTAATTGATGCAAAAGGTAATTTTAAAGGTTCGATGACTGATTTTAATACCAACCTGAACATTAATACCGATATGGGCGGAGCTGTGGTATTTGCAAGCATGAAGGGCCCTAAAGGGAAAGAGCATTATAAAGCAGATGTGAGTTTAAATAATTTCAATGTAGGCAGGCTTTTAAAAATGCAGCCTAAACTGGGACGCGTTTCCGTTAAGGCCAATGTGGCGGGAACAGGCCTTGATCCTAAAAAAATCAATGCGAAGTTTAATGCCAAAGTTTTAAATGCTTATTACAATAAATACACTTACCGAAATTTAACACTTGCGGGAGATTACAGCAATCAGCGTATCAACATTAAAAGCAACATGCCCGACAGTAATGCCAACTTTAATTTAGACGCGAAAGTAAACCTTGCAGGTAAATATCCTGCGGTAAAAGCTGATCTGAATCTAAAACAGGTAAATCTGCAGGCGCTCAACTTCAGTCCGACGGTGTTAAGCGCGGCAGGTGTGGTAAAAGTAGACCTGGCTACTGCTGATGCCGATTACCTGAACGGATCGGTTGATGTTACTGGCTTACAACTGGTGAAAGATAAACAAAGAATTAATGTTGATACAATTTCGGTCCGGGCCAAATCTACCGCAACTGAAAACGAGCTGACACTGAAATCGGAAGTACTTTCAGCAAAAATCGACGGAAAATACCAACTGACCAAAGTAGGCAGCGCCATCATTAACGAAATCAATAAATATTATGCTTTTGGTACGGTTACAAAGGTGCCCGATCAACGTTTAAGATTTTTTGTCCAGGTGTATGATTCTAAGTTATTAAAGAACTTTGTGCCTGAGTTAACAGTATTCAAACCGTCACAGTTTTACGGACTGATTGATACTCAAAAAGACAGCCTGCAGATTAAAGGCAACTTTCCACAGGTTGTTTACGGCGATTTTAAAGTAGATACTACGGTGTTAAACATCAATAACGAAAACAATAAATTAGACTACAGTTTAACTGTTAAAGCACTTCAAAGCCCATCTGTTGCGCTTTTCAATACCGAAGTAAGTGGCGATGCTGCCAATAACAATTTAGGTGTTAACATTTTCTTGCGAGACAGGCAGAAAAAGGACAAGTATGTAATTGGGGGTAATTTCCAATCGATCAATAAAGATTTTAAATTCTCTTTAGATCCGCAGAAACTTTTGCTCGATTATCAGAAATGGGTAGTTTCGCAGGATAACTATATCCAATTTGGCGCTTCGGGCATATTGGTTAACCAGTTTCAGATCAGCAATAATGGTCAGTCATTATCTATTAACAGCAATCCCACCCAACCCAATGCACCTTTAAATGTAACATTTAAAGATTTCCAATTGGAAACCTTAACTAAATTTGCTGAAACCGATACAACTTTGGTTGGTGGCCGTTTAAATGGTACTGCAAATGTTAAAGATTTGGCCGGTACACCAAAATTTGAAGCAAACCTCACCATCGATCAGTTGCGCTATCAAAAAGATCAGTTGGGAACCTTACGCTTAGCGGTAAACAACAATACCGAAAATGCCTTCGAGGTAAACGTTGCCTTAACCGGGGTACATGAACTAAGGGTAAACGGATTTTATTATACTGCGCCTAAAAGTGCTTTGGATCTTACCGTGAATATTGATAAGATCGAAATGAAAAATATTGAGAGCCTATCTGCAGGCCAGCTTAAAAATGGAACGGGCACGCTATCAGGGGAACTAAGTGTTAAAGGTGAATTAACTGCTCCAAAAATATTGGGCGATTTAACTTTCAATAATGCAGGGATCAGGGTGGCATACGTAAACTCCTATTTCCGCATGCCCAACGAGAAAATTTCCTTCACAAATGAAGGGATTAGTTTTAACAACTTTACGCTGATCGATTCCTTAAATCAGAAGGCGACCATCAATGGAAAAGTTTATACCAGCAATTTCAAAAATTACCGTTTTGGTTTAGACATCAAGATGAACAATTTCAGAGCAATCAACTCGACCGCAGCTGATAATGACATGATTTATGGAACGGTATTTTTAACCAGCGACATTAAAGTACGCGGCGATTTGAACCAGCCTGACGTAAACATGAACGTTAGGGTGAACAAAGGCACAAAATTCTTTTTTGCCCTGCCATCAAGCGATCCTTCGGTTATTGATCAGGAGGGAATTGTGCAGTTTATTGATGCTGACGCGCCACCATTTAATGGCCAGAAAGCTTTGAAAGTTGATACCGTTAGTAAAGCTGCCATGAAAGGGATTAACCTGGTTGCTGCCATCACCATTGATCCCGAGGCAGAACTGAATGTGGTGGTAGATCCGTCAAATGGCGATGCCCTGAATATCAAAGGCGAGGCAGACCTCAATGCAACAATGGACCCAAGTGGAAAAATCAGTTTAACAGGCCGTTACGAAGTTATAGATGGTTCGTACAATTTATCAGTTGGTCCGCTAGGCAAAAAAGCGTTCAAACTGGTAAAAGGAAGTACCATCGTATGGACAGGTGAACCTACTTCGGCCAATGTGAACTTGACGGCATTATACGAAGTGAATGCGGCCCCTATCGATCTGATCAATGAGCCGGATAACATCCAGGCCAAAACCAAATTGCCTTTCCAGGTTTATTTGATGATGAAAGGAGAGCTATTGAAACCAATCATTTCTTTCAAACTTGATTTGCCGGAAAACGAGCGTGGTGCGTTAAATGGAACAGTATATACCAAACTGATCAACGTAAACCGCGATGAAAGCGAACTGAACAAACAGGTTTTTGCACTGCTGGCATTGAACAGGTTTATCGCCAACAATCCTTTCGAGAGTTTAGCCGGTGGCGGCGGTGGTGTTTCTACCCTGGCCAGATCAAGCGTGAGTAAATTATTAACAGAACAGTTAAATAACCTTGCTTCTGATTTAATTCAGGGTGTAGAACTGAACTTTGGCGTAAATTCATCAGAAGATTATTCTACCGGATCACTTCAACAGAAAACAGACCTGGAAGTTGGCTTATCAAAAAAACTATTAAACGATAGGCTTACGGTTACCGTAGGAAGTTCTTTTGCCCTGGAAGGACCGCAGGCACCGGGCGAAAAATCGACCGATATCGGCGGAAACGTAAACGTTGAATACGCTTTATCAGCCGATGGACGATACAGATTAAGGGCTTACCGACGCAACCAAAACGATGTAATTGTACAGGGGCAGATTATCGAAACCGGTTTGGGTTTCACCCTCGTAGTAGATTACAATAAATTCAGAGAGATTTTCCAGAAAAAACGCAACAGAAGAAACATTGAACAAAAACCTAAAAATGAGACAACTAATTAGACCAATTTTATTAGTACTGGCCTGCTTAGTTTGGGCTGCATGCAGCTCTACCAAATCGTTAAAGCCGGGACAACATTTATACACTGGTGCTGAAGTAAAGATTAATCCAGATTCTTCAGGTAAAATTGATGATGAGAAACAGGTAAAGCGCGATTTAGAAAGTAAGACAAGACCCCGCCCCAATAGTTCTATTTTAGGCATAAAGTTTAAACTTGGGATTTATAACCTCGCCGGAGAACCAAAAAAGCCTAAAGGTTTTAGAAACTGGTTACGGAGACAGGGAGAAGCCCCGGTCCTTCTTAACGAAGTTAAACTAAAATACAATAACGATGTGCTTACCAGCTATTTAATCAGCGAGGGTTATTTACAGGCATCGGTTACCGGAGATACGGTAGTAAAAGGTAAAAAAGGCAAAGCCGTTTATACTGCAGAAACGGGTAACCGATATAAAATAAACAAAGTTACTTTCCCTCCTGACACAGGGGTTTTAACCAAAATCATTAATCAAAACAAAAATAAAACCTTAATAAAGGCAGGCGACTATTACGATTTAGACAATTATAAAAACGAGCGTATCAGGATTGACAATGACCTTAAAGAGCAGGGTTATTTCTATTTTGGGCCCGATTATCTGATTATGCAGGTTGATAGCACGATAGGTAAAAACCTGGTAAACGTGAACATTAAGGTAAAAGATATTGCCCCTGATGCCGCATTGAAACCGTATACCATCAGGGATATTAATATTTATCCGAGTTATAGCCTACGTAGGGATACCATCTTAAGAAAGTTAAAGCCACTGGAATATCACGATTTCAGTATTTATGATGACCGGAATACTTTTAAGCCAAGGCTGTTCGACCGTCTGGTGTTTTTCCAAAAGGGTGAACCTTATAACCGTAAAGATCATAACCAATCGTTAAACAGAATGGTTAACATCGGGGCTTTCAGGGATGTCAGGGCAGAATTTTTACCGGTTGACAGCTTCAGAAATAATCAGTTGGACCTGAATATTTACCTTACCCCATTAAAGAAAAACTCATTGAGTTTTTCGGTTACAGGTACCAGTAAATCGAACAATTTTGTCGGGTCTGAAGTAAAGGTTACCCAAACTACCCGAAACCTGTTCAGAGGCGCAGAGCAATTGGATGTAAGTGTTAGTGGCGGTTTCGAAACGCAGGTTAGGGGTACCTCGCTGGGCCGGAACTCCTTATCATTTACAGCAGAGGGAAAACTAACCTTCCCAAGGTTTATTGTACCATTTTATAAGCCAAATAGCACAAACGCTTTTATACCGAAAACCATTGCTTCGCTTTCTTACCAGATGCTTAACCGTGGGTCTGAATATACCTTACATGCCATAAAAGGTGAGTATGGCTATAATTTTAAAGAGAACCAGTATAAAGAACATAACTTAAACCCCATCTCGATTAGTTATATTTCTACAGGTTTTCCAGATTCTAATAGAAGAGATAGCCTATTTAGATCAAATCCCCTATTAAGGAGTACATTAGAAAACCAATTCATTATTGGAAGTAATTATAACTTTACCTACACCAACCAGATGGAAACCAACCGCCGCAATAACGTTTATTTCTTCGGGGGTTTAGAAACAGGCGGTAATGTTTGGGGCCTATTTACGCCAACTAATGAGAAAGGACAAAAAACGTTATTTAATACACCACTAACACAATTCATCAGGGCTGAGGCCGATTTTAGGGATTATTATAAAATTAACCGCAACCTGATCTGGGCAAACCGTTTAAACCTGGGTTATGGTTACGCCTATGGTAATAGCAGTTCATTACCATTTGTGAGGCAATTTTTCGCCGGGGGTAGCAACGATATCAGGGCCTTTCCGGCCCGCACTTTAGGGCCGGGTACTTACAAAGTTCCGGATAATGCGATTTTTGCTGATCAGGGTGGCGATATTAAATTGATGCTTAATTCTGAACTCCGGTTTAAACTGGTAAGTGTGCTTTATGGCGCATTGTTTGTGGATGCGGGAAATATCTGGCTCAGGAAAGAAGATCTGGGAGAACCCGGAAAACCGGAAACAGCAAGATTAGGATCAGGTTTTAAGCTAAAAAATACCTTTAACGAGTTAGCTGTGGGTACTGGCGCCGGTTTACGTGTAGATGCAACCATTTTTGTTGTTCGTTTAGATGTAGCCTTTCCTGTGCGAAAACCTTATCTGCCTGAAGGACAAAGGTGGGTATTTGATGACATTGCCTTTGGCAATAAAGATTGGCGCAGACAGAATTTAATTTTTAATATAGGCATAGGATACCCGTTTTAATTTTCAGATGAAAGTAATCACCAAGATCAAAAATTTCTTTATTGCACTTTATCATCTTTTTGTTGCGGCCGGAAAAGGTTTTGTAGAAGATCGGGTAACTAAATTGAGTGCTTCGCTCGCTTACTACACTATTTTTTCACTTACGCCTCTGATTATTATCCTCCTCTCGGCAGCCACGTTGTTTTTTGGCGACGAAAGAAACCAAAAGACAAGGGTTCAGTTTTATGGCCAGGTGACCGAAATGGTGGGCAAAGATGCAGCTACGCAAATTCAGGGTTTTGTAGAACATGCCAATAAATCTGGTCAGTCTACCATTGGTTTAATTATTGGTATAGGAACGTTGATTATCGGATCAACGGCTATTTTCATTGAAATACAAGATAGCATCAACATGATCTGGAAAGTAAAGGCTGTACCTAAAAAAGGCTGGCTTAAAATGCTTTCCAACCGGTTATTGTCTTTCTCTTTAATTGTATCCATGGGCTTTTTATTGCTGGTTTCGCTGGTGGTCAATAGTATTGTGGTAGGTTTAGGCTCCAAACTGGCCAGTCTGCTTTCTCAAAGCGAAATAAATGAAGTTATTCCGGTTGCAAATGACACCATGGCCCTGCTGATTTATATTTTAAACAACGTTATTACCCTTGCCGCAGTTACAGCAGTTTTTGCGGTTATTTTTAAAGTATTGCCAGATGTAATTATCCGTTGGAAATCGGCAATCATCGGCGCTCTATTTACGGCTATCCTGTTTAGTTTGGGTAAATACCTGATCGGTATCTATATTGAAAAAGGGAATCCGGGTTCTGCTTTTGGAGCAGCCAGCTCCATCATTGTGATCTTATTGTGGATTTATTATACTTCGATCATACTCTATTTTGGCGCCGAATTTACCCAGGCTTATGCAGAAAAATATGACAGGGGTATTTCTCCAAGTAAATATGCCGTATTTACGAAAATCACCATCGTAGAAAAAAAGGTAGATGTATTGCCCCCTCAGCATCCGGAAAATACAGTAAATGCACCGGAAGAGTAACGCATTCGTCATCCTGAGGGAATAATTTATTGCATAAAAATCAATAGCAATGACAGATAATTTAGCAAATTGAAAGGCCAAGAGTCATCGTCATTGCTGAGAAGGCTTTTTCAGCCGACGAAGCAATCTTATGACGATCGCTACTAGCGTGCGCATTAAGATTGCTTCGTTCCTCGCAATGACGATTTTTCTATTTAATTCTGTCAATGGTAACGGAATCGAAGGATCTTTTCAACGCAGCGAATTAAACAAAAAAGTCAAGTTTTAAAAACCTGACTTTCTTTTTCTACGCTACCTCTTCTGTAATCACTTTAGGTTCTTCAGTTACTTCGTCCTTCTCAATCCTGAGGTTGCGGATAATATGCTGCTGCCTGTCGGGTGTATTTTTCCCCATATAATATTCCAGCAGGCTTTTAATCGTCTGGTCTTTTAAAATAACAGGATCCAACCTGATGTCTTTGCCAATAAATAAACCGAATTCATCCGGAGAAATTTCACCTAATCCTTTAAATCGGGTTATTTCAGGTTTATTGCCCAGTTTTTCGATAGCATTTTTACGTTCTTCGTCGCTATAGCAATAAATGGTTTCCTTTTTATTCCGAACCCTGAAAAGCGGCGTTTGCAAAATGTAAACATGGCCTGCCTTTACCAGGTCAGGAAAAAACTGCAGAAAGAAGGTCATCATCAGTAAACGGATGTGCATACCGTCAACATCAGCATCTGTTGCAATCACGATATTGTTATAATGAAGCCCATCTAAACCATCTTCAATGTTTAAAGCATGTTGCAGCAGGTTAAATTCTTCATTTTCGTACACTACCTTTTTGGTCAGTTCGTAACAGTTAAGTGGTTTTCCTTTCAAACTAAATACCGCCTGGGTATCTACATCACGCGATTTGGTAATGGAACCAGAGGCTGAATCCCCTTCCGTAATAAAAAGGGTAGTTTCATAACGCTTTTCGTGGGTGGTATTGAAATGAACTTTACAATCGCGTAATTTTTTATTGTGTAGGGATGCCTTTTTAGCCCTATCGTTAGCCAGTTTTTTAATCCCCGCAATATCCTTACGCTCCCGCTCCGATTGCATAATCCTTTTTAGCAAAGCATCGGCAACATCCGGATTCTTGTGCAGGTAATCATCCAGTTCTTTTTTAACAAAATCGTTAATGAAAGTAGCTACAGATGGTCCTTCAGGTCCCATGTTCTGCGAACCTAATTTAGTTTTGGTCTGCGATTCAAATACAGGTTCCTGCACGCGGATAGAAATGGCCGCAATAATGGATGAACGCACATCAGCTGCATCAAACTCTTTTTTGAAAAACTCCCGAACCGTTTTCACTACTGCTGCCCTGAAAGCTGCCTGATGCGTTCCACCCTGTGTGGTATGCTGCCCGTTAACAAACGAATGGTAATCTTCGCCATATTGCTGACCGTGTGTCATTGCAATTTCGATATCGGGACCAACCATGTGGA
Source organism: Pedobacter suwonensis (assembly GCF_007833675.1). Classification (NCBI taxonomy): domain Bacteria; kingdom Pseudomonadati; phylum Bacteroidota; class Sphingobacteriia; order Sphingobacteriales; family Sphingobacteriaceae; genus Pedobacter; species Pedobacter suwonensis. Next base: position 2,082,949 of record NZ_CP031708.1, read on the forward strand.
TAATCGGGTACCTGATTTCTTCGGGCTTATTAAATTTGGAAAGCAGATCGTAAAGGCCCCTCTCCGAAAAATATTTCTGGTTATTGAAATTGATTGTTAAACCCGTATTTAAGAAAACATAGTTCCAAACCATGCTCTCCACAAAATCAGAGATGTAATGATAATTTCTGAAAATACTTTCGTCAGGATAAAAAGTAATGGCGGTACCATTACGTTGTGTGGTGTCGATTACCGGATTTTCATTTACGATTTCACCTTTAGAAAACTCCACCTTTTTGGTTTTTCCATCGCGGTACGATTGAACGGTAAAACTGGTCGATAATGCATTTACTGCTTTTGTACCCACGCCATTTAAACCCACCGATTTTTGGAAAGCATTACTGTCGTACTTACCACCCGTATTGATTTTGCTTACACAATCAATTACTTTCCCTAATGGAATGCCCCTGCCATAATCGCGAACGTTAACTTTTTGCTCAGATAGTGTAATTTCGATGGTTTTTCCGGTTCCCATCACAAACTCATCAATAGAGTTGTCTACAATTTCCTTTAACAAAACATAAATACCATCATCTTGTGCAGAGCCATCACCAAGTTTTCCGATATACATACCCGGACGTAACCTGATGTGCTCTTTCCAATCCAATGAGCGGATACTGTCGTCGTTATAAATTACTTCTGCCATAATATGTTTATCTGTTCTTCAATGAAAAACCCTGCATTTTTTGATCTGCAAAGTGATGAAGAATTTGTAGAAACAATCCTGATGATTGAAATAAAAAACATTTTCAAATAAGTTCCTCAGAATTATTATACAATAATAGTTTTATTCTGTGAGGCAAACAAAAGAAAATTTCAACATAAAGATGGATGATGGAATATGTAAAATGGATAATGGCCTGGTTGTTAATTTATCCATTGGCTATCAACCATGCACTAATGACCAATGAACTATTGACTAATGAACTAGTGACTAATGAACCAAAAGACCATGCCCCATAAATTTCACCTCTATCCTCCCTTTTCCATCTCACATCTTATCTTACATCTCACATCACCCATCACCCATCTCACATCTTTACATAATTTCCCTATCTTCATCCAATTATTCAAAAATCCTTTTTAATGCAACAAAAGAAACAGCTTTCGCTCTTTGATTTATCCATGATTGTGGTGAGTTTGGTGATTGGAATGGGTGTTTTCCGTACACCGGTAAATGTGGCAGCTAAGGCCCAGGTTCCCGAATTGTTTTACCTGGCCTGGTTTATCGGCGGTTTTGTGGCTTTTTGCGGGGCATTAACTTATGCCGAAATCGGATCGCGTTTCCCTGTAACTGGTGGCTATTACAAAATTTTCTCTGTAGCCTACCACCCTTCCATCGCCTTTGCTATTAATTGTATTGTGATTATCTCAAGCGCGGCATCGGTAGCGGCCATATCTATTATCGGAGCAGAGTACCTGAGCAAGATTATTTTACCACCTGCCATACAAACCGAAACATCAAGGGTAGCCATAGCCATTACCACCATTTTAGTATTTTATTTTATTAATTTGTTAGGCTTAAAAGCAAGTTCCAAAACGCAAAACATATTAACGGTAATTAAAATCGGGATGATTTTAACGCTCATATGTGCGGTATTTTTTGGTAGCCAAACACAAACCGTTATACCGGTTTTTAAAACCGCAACAGGGGCTTTACCAACCTGGTCTGATTATGGAAAGGCATTAGGCCTTTGTTTAATTGCCGTTTCTTTCTCTTATGCAGGTTATGCGCAAACCATCAACTTTGGTGGTGAAGTTAAAGAGGCCAAAAAAGTAATCCCGCGTTCCATTATTATAGGTTTAAGCATTATTGTGACCCTTTACCTGGCCATTAACTATGCATATGTGAAAGTAATCGGTTTCGAAGAATTAAAATCGGCCGAAAGTATAGCGGCAATATTGGCTTCAAAAATATTTGGTCCTGCCGGATTTAACGCACTTTCGGTAATTATTTTTTTCTCGGTAATGGGTTATGTGAATGTGAATCTGCTGAGCAACCCAAGGGCCATGTTTGCGATGGGCGAAGAAGGGGCTCTGCCAAAAATTTTTAGCAGGATGAACAAAAAAACAGAAGTAATTACCATTAGTTTAACCGTTTTCACCTTGATTTCGGTGGTGATTATTTTCTATGCTAAAACCTTTGATAAAATTTTAAACTATACCATTTTCTTAGAAAGTATTAGTATGGCGAGTTCTGCAGCAACCATTTTCATTCTCCGCAAAAGAACCGCACATCTTGATAAAAAAAGCATTTATACTGTGCCATTATATCCTATATTGCCTATTATATTTATTGCAGCTTATACTTTCGTTGCTTTCAGCATTTACGCTGATGACAAAGACGCAGCACTTAATGGTTTATATATTTTTGCCGGCTTTCTGGTCATCTATTTTGCAAGCAGGTGGTTCAACAAGAAATAATTCATCCCAGGTTTAAATCTCACAGGTTTCAAAAACCTGCGAGTTTTAGAAAACACTTTTTAAAAAATTAATGAACAAAACACTCTCCTTAAAACAAGAAATTGCTTATGCCGCCGGTATGATTGGCTGGAGTACGATGACCAACATTATCATCGTTATGCTTCCCTATGTCTACCTGCCGCCAAGTAAAGCTGGCTTAACACCTTTGGTACCACAGCTTGTTTTGTTGGGTGCATTTAATATCCTTTCTATCATTGCGGCCTCAGGCAGACTGGTAGATGCCATTTACGACCCTTTCATCGCTTCAAGAAGCGATGCGAGCACCAATAAAAACGGTCGCCGGATGCCTTTTATGAAGTGGGCCATTGTGCCGGCTATGCTTTTCTGCGGATTGGTTTTTTACCCCATTCAAAAAACAGAAAGTTTGCATAATGCCTGGTGGCTCACCATCACACTTTGTTTATTTTTTATATCGGTTACCACCTATATTATCCCCTACAATGCTTTGCTGGCTGAAGTAACCCATACACCGAAGCAAAAAGTTAAGTTATCCAGCTACCAGCAGGTGGGCTTTGTTATCGGCATTATTTTATCAGCCTGTACCAATAACTTTGCCGATCTGGTTGAAGCTAACTTTCATGTAAGCAGCCGCAGCGAAGCCATTCAGGCCGCAATATGGGGTTTGTGCATCTTATCCGGATTGGTAATGTTATTACCCATTCTTTTCATTAATGAAAAAGAATTTTCGGTGGCCAAACCTACGCACGTTCCGTTATGGCCAGCTATAAAAAGTACTTTTAAAAACAGTAATTTTAAATACTACCTCATATCTGATTTTGCCTTCTACACGGCACTAAGCATTATATCAAGTGGTTTATTGTTCTTCTGTACGGTTTTATTGGGGCTGCCGGAATCAGAAGGAGGCAAATTTATGGGCGCCATGGTTATGGCATCTTTGCTATTTTATCCACTGGTAAACTTTGGTTCCGCTAAAATTGGCAAAAAGCCTTTCGTATTGCTTGCCTTTGGCGTGTTGTGTTTAATATTCGTCACTATTTTCTTTTTAGGTAAATTACCTTTCGGGCCATATACGCAGATTTATATCCTGGTATTATCAGCCTCTTTCCCACTGGCCGCGCTTGGCATTTTACCTACTGCGATTCTGGCCGATATTGCACAAAGAGACACATTGAAAACTGGTGAAAACCACGAAGGCATGTTTTTCGCGGTGAAATATCTTTTTGTAAAACTTGGTCAAACCCTGGGGATTGCCATTTTTGCTATGCTCACCATTTATGGTAAAGATCCGGGCAATGATTATGGGTTAAGGTTAAATGGCGTGGTAGGTTTTGGGCTTTGTTTAATAGCGCTGCTGGTTTTCAGTAGATTTAAGGAAGATAAATAGTTTTTAGATGTTAAAAGATACCGTACTAATCTAAATATCATCAATAAATTACTGTTATAATATCTATTTTTTATGGAAAGCAATTGCGGTGCCGTTTCGGTTACTGTAGTCCCGCCCTTTGCTTAATCCCGATGGCACAAAACGTGTGAATTAAATCCGTTCTGATCGGGATAACGCTGTCGGTCGGGTTTATTTTACTTAGCGCAGTAGCCATATTCCAGTTACCTAACCCCACCGAGCAAGATGCTTTTTCAATCTGCAGAGAAAGGAAACCGAATGAAGAAATATCTTTGTTAAAACAGATAGCTTCAGGCGTACCCATTTGCTTATTCAGTCCGCAATTAAAAAATATAGATTTAAAACCCATGTAAGAAAACATCAGCGGAGCAATGTTTTGATCATCGCTCCGCTAGTGGATTCCATTATCAATTCACCTAATATCCGGTATTTTGTTTTAACGTTCCCTTACTCCTGTCTATCTGATCCTGCGGTAAAGGGAAATATTCATCTCGGCTTTCTATACTAATTCCTTTCAAGTAGTTAAAATACCCGCCTTCAAAAGCAAAATAACTCTCAAGGGTCTGTTTTACTATACCCCACCTTACCAAATCAAAAAACCGGTGTCCTTCCATAGCTAACTCTAACCTACGTTCGAAACGTACGGCATTTCTGGCATAAGTATCATCCGGAAATGCCGGGTATTGACTCACTTTATATGCGGCTGCAGGCGTTCCATTTATGGTTTGTGGCGTTATTTTAGCGGCCCGTGCCCTTACAGCATTTACCAGCGTTAAGGCCCTGCTTAAATCGCCTTTTTCCACTGCACATTCTGCAGCCATTAAATAAACATCGCCTAAACGAATCAGATTCACATTTAATCCGCTCACGTTGGTAGCACCCGGTGCGGTTCCGCTGGTTAGCTGGGCAATATCAATGGTATTTTTAACAGCGATAAAGGGGCCTCCGTTACTGGAATCACGAATCCAGGTATCGCCTGCCATTAAACCCCAGTCACGGTAGGGAACGCCCCTTCTTCCTATGGTAGATTCAATTCTAGGATCTAAAGGTAGCGTTTTATCTACCACATAATTATCTTTAGCTGAACCAGTCAAACCCAAATCAGATTGATATGGATTATTGCGATAGCTTCCATCCAGCAATGGCAAACCTAAAGTACTTACTTTAAAAGAGTTGGCTAAATCAATGGAAGGCTGAAAGAAGCCACAGCAGTTAATTGGTGCATTACCATAGGGAAAATTAAGCATATCGCCAACGTTCCCATTATCTCCGCTTGTACCATCTGTTCCAACCGAATGCTCAACAGCCATAATCGTTTCTGGTCCGTCCTCTTTGGTAATGTCGAAATTATCTGAATAAGGCATTGTAGTTAAATCTGCCTTGGCCAAAATTACCGCATTTAACAGATCGTATGCTTCAGTATATTTTTTCTGGTATAGATAAACTTTCCCCAGATAAGCCTGGGCGGCATATTTATCAACCCTTCCTTTTTGGTTTTTGGGTTTGGTTGTACTTAAATTAGCTACAGCATATTGAAGATCGGCTATAATATTAGGATAAATATCCTTATCGTTTGGAACAAAAGTACCATTGCTGGTTTCTGTAACATAAGGTACTGATTTAAATACCCGTACCAAAAAGAAATAATAATGTGCACGCAGTAACCTGGCTTCTCCCTGGATTTCTTTTGCACGGGCATCACTAAACTTACCTGAACCTCCTCCGGCTTGCAAACTCGCTAAAACCCTTAGTGTACTGTTACAACGCTGGATTCCCTCAAAACACCGGTCCCAGAGATTTGATAAGTTATCGTTTGTGCTGGTTGGCGAATGCTGTTCAATTGCGTTCATTGGTGGCTGATCACCTGTGCTACTTCCTTTATGTGCATTATCTGAGGCGACTTCGCCAAATAACCACTGACTCGGTGCAGCACCATAATTGCCCCAGGTACCATTCACATTGCCATTTAACAGACCATAAGCACCTATTAAAAGCCCCTCAACTCCATCCTGGCTCATCAGCTGGTCTTCTGAGAGTTGACCTTGAGGCTGAACTGTTAAAAATTCCTTCTTGCATGAAAACGTAATACAAATTAATAAGGAAAGAAGAATATATTTTATATGTTTCATCTTGATATCTTTTAATTAAAATCCAACATTAATACCGATTAAAAATTGACGTGGTGACGGATAAACCCCTTGATCTACTCCCGGAGCAGTAAAAGTGTCTACAATCTGACTGATCTCCGGATCCAGGCCTGTATATTTTGTAATGGTAAATAAGTTACTTGTACTAACATATACCCTTAATTTACTGATACCCGAATTTTGACCAAAAACTTTTGCTGTTGGGATAGAATAGCCAATTTGTAAATTTTTCAACCTCAAAAAGCTTCCTTTCTGGATGTAATAGCTTGAAGATGCAAACTCCAGATCTGAAGCACCTGCATAAGAAGATGGAATCAGACTTGAGGTATTGGTTGGACTCCATGCATTAAGTAATCTAACACTTTTTGCACCATCAAAGGAAGGGAAATCGGTAAAATAACGGGTAGCCTCAAAAATGTCATTTCCCTGCACACCATATAAGAAAGCAGAAATATCGAAGTTTTTGTAAGATACATTTAGGTTTATCCCATAGGTGAAATCAGGATTTGGATTTCCAATTATGGTGCGGTCTTTCGGATCAATTACTCCGTCACCATTAATATCCTGATAACGTAAGCCACCCACCCTTGCGCCAGCATAAGAAGGATTATTTTGGATATCGGCTGTACTCTGATAAATTCCCGCTGTTTTATAGCCAAAAAATGAGCCAAGAGGTGAACCTTCCTGTAGTACGCTGGTTTGTAAACTCCTGTAATTACCATATACCTGGTTAAAAATACCAGGTGCCAGCTTTACAATTTCATTGTTGTTTTTTGAAAAATTTAAACCAATGTCAAATTTAAAAGGGCTATCCGCATTTCTTCCATAATGATAAGCCACATTAAATTCAACCCCTTTATTGCTCATATCGCCAATATTTACGAATGGCGAACTTCCTAAACCAACTACACTTGATGGTAATGGCACAGGATAAAGCATATCAGTTGTTTTTTTGTTATACCAATCAACCGATCCATCAATAGCTCCGCCCCATAGGGTAAAATCAAGACCGATATTTAAAGATTTTACTGCTTCCCATTTGATATCGGGGTTTTGATAAGCATTTTGGCGCACACCAGTGGTAAGGCCATTTCCACCACCAACCGCATATGCAGCATTGGCAATAGAACTTTCGTACCTGTTCATGTAGTTATATGGTGGTATCCGCTGGTTACCGGTTTCTCCGTATCCGCCCCGAAGTTTTAAATCCATAATCCATTTAATACCCTTCATAAATTCCTCTTCAGATACTCGCCATCCGGCACTAACCGCTGGAAAATTACCATACTTATTGGCCTCTCCAAAGTTAGATGAACCATCCCGACGGATAGTGAAACTAGCCAGGTAGCGGTCTTTAAACGAATAATCGAGTTTACCAAATACGGAAAATAATGAACCTACTGCTCCGGTACTGGAGTTGTTAATGTTTGAAGAACCAGTAGTCAGGTAATAATAATCAGGATTCCCCAAAAGAAAGAAATCATTCCGGCCTCCATTCAGTTGTCTGGATCTCGACCTGATCGCCTCCGTGCCGATTAACGCACTTATTTTGTGCTCTTCATTAATTACTTTAGTATAATTTAAGGTATTTGTCCAGGTCCATTCCGTATTATATCCCTGATATTCATTCAAATTATTTGAATTATTACCTTCAGAAAATTCGAGGTTCGGATAACGCATAGATAAACCATTATAGTTTTCATAACGTATACCAAAATTAGTTTTTAATACCAAACCGGGAATGATATCGCCCTCGCCAAAAATGTTACCAAAAAAGAAATTGTTTTTATTGACATTGTCTTTTGCCCTGTATAAAAAGGCAAGCGGGTTTTCTGCATTACCTAACTGGCTACCGCGACTACCGGCAAAGTTCCCGGCAATATCATAAACCGGGATAATGGTAGGGATCCGGTATGCCCAGCCTAGCGCACTTCCCTGATCCTGGTAACCACCTGGGGTATTCGGGTTAACCCCGAATCCGTAACCTTCAGTATAACTATACTGGACATTCTCTCCAAAACGTACACGTTTATTAAATGCAGAAATCCCGGTATTGGATCTAAAACTATAACGTTTAAAATCAGTATACTTTATCGTGCCTTTTTGATTCAGGTATCCCGCACTAACGGCATAAGTTGCATTTTCTCCGCCACCTGAAGCACTAAGCTGATAATTTTGAACAGGCGCAGCCTCCGTAATTTCCCTAAACCAATTGGTACCTTCTTTATTGGCCTTTGTAATCTGGTAAAATAAATTCGGATCACGACTGTAATTATATTTGGCAGGGTCTGCGTCTGCCGCCGTAACATCCTGACCAAGTTTTAAACCTGCCACCAAATATTCGGGCAATACCGGCGTAGCACCCGAACCATAGTTTTTACCCGCCGCAACAGGTTTGCCCGCATTGGTGTATCCATCAAATACATACTGTGCATATTGCTGAGGATTCATCATTTCAGGAAAGCTGCTCCGCCTTGGCACTTGCGTGCCATAGTAAGAATCAAGTGTAATTTTTGGCGCACCGGATATCCCTTTTTTTGTAGTGATAATTACGACACCATTATTGGCACGTGCTCCATAAATAGAAGCTGAAGATGCATCTTTAAGCACCTGCATACTTTCGATATCATTTTGGTTAAGCCAGGATAACTTTCCTTCAAAAGGCACTCCATCAATCACATAAAGCGGGTCGTTGTTATTAATGGTACTGTTACCCCTGATTCTGATTTGTGGTGTGGAGCCGGGCGCACCGTCATTTACAATCTGCACCCCGGTTGCTTTACCCTGAAGTGCCTCTACAGCACTTGCAGCAGGTTGGGCTTTTAGTAAATCCATGCTTACTACCGCAACGGCTCCAGTTAAGTCTTTTTTTCTCTGAGCAGAGTAACCGGTAACCACTACTTCGGTTAAGTTGTTGTTTTCGGCCTGCAAAATAACCGTAATACTGGTTTGAGAGCCTACCGTTACTTCCTTACCTCCATATCCAATAAATGAAATCACCAATACATCAGTAGGCTTTGCATTTAAAGAAAATGTTCCGTTGGCATCTGTAGTTGTACCTCCGGTTCCATTCTTGATTTTGATAGTTGCGCCAACAACGGGTAATTTGTCATCACTCGCAATAACTTTACCAGTGATTTTTGTTTGGGCCATTGCACCAAGTGCAAATAACATCCCTAAACACAAGAGAAGAAACCCCCTCCTGATACAGAATAAATTTTGTTTCATAAGTTTATATTGATTAGTTAAATAATGCGTATTTATAATCCGATGCGACCTGGCTTAATAAACCCAGTAGCATCGGTCTACCTTAATCAGCTCACGATGAAGTATTTATAAAGTCCATCCGCCCGGCTGGGATAATTTCAAAAAAAGGCAGGTATGGAAGAAGAATGGATTTCTTCTGCGGGTAAGTAGTTTTTTTCTCATAGGTAGTTGGTTAGATAGGTTTTAACTTGTTTAATTTATAGTTTACATAATGGTATTTTCAAAGCCAGTAATCATTAGTGTAAAAAATACACTTAAATAATAATAAATATACATATAAAAATAATTATACTACAAATTAAAAATCCGAAAAATACTGTGTAAAAATTATTATATGTAATATTTAAAAACATAAATTGTATGATAATCAAGATTCAGATCAGATTTACCATAAAATATACTAATGGCACTTTTTTTCGTATCTTTGCCGCTGAAGCAGGAATAAGGGCTTGCCATTCTGAATGGCATATTCTCTCCGCAAGTTAGTCCTTCAACAATTTGATTGTTCTAGCTTCTTCGATAAATTATAAAAAACATACATGTTATTCAAAGAATTAAACCTCATTGAGCCAATTTTAAAGGCGCTTGAGACCGAAGGTTATTCACAACCAACACCCATACAGGAGCAATCCATCCCAACCATATTAAAAGGCAAAGATTTATTGGGTTGCGCGCAAACCGGTACCGGAAAAACGGCTGCTTTTGCCATTCCGATGCTGCAGTTACTGCACGAAAAACACATCAATACCAAGGCAACCAAAAATATCAAGGCATTGGTGTTAACACCAACCCGCGAACTGGCTATCCAGATTGAGGAAAGCTTTAAAGCCTATGGCAAAAATTTGAACCTTCGCCATTTGGTAATTTTTGGTGGCGTAAACCAGTTCTCGCAGGTAGAGGCATTGAAAAAAGGAGTTGATATTCTGGTGGCCACTCCTGGCCGTTTACTCGATTTAATGAACCAGGGCTTTATTAACCTGAATACGATCGAGCTGTTCGTTTTGGATGAAGCTGACAGAATGTTGGATATGGGCTTTATCCACGATGTGAAAAGAGTAGTGGCTAAATTGCCTGCCAAACGCCAGACCTTATTTTTCTCGGCAACCATGCCAGATGAAATCCAGAAATTGGCCAATACCATCTTATCCAGTCCGACGAAAGTAGAAGTGACTCCGATTTCTTCTACAGCCGAAACCATTGTCCAATCGGTTTATTTTGTAGACAAACCAGATAAAAAGAAATTATTGATCCATCTTCTTGAAGATAAAAATATCCAGACAGCCCTGGTTTTTACGCGTACCAAACATGGTGCAGACCGTATTGTTAAGGATTTAGGCCATGCCGGGATCAAAGCGGCGGCTATACACGGCAATAAATCGCAAAATGCCAGACAAAGGGCATTGACAGATTTTAAGGACAGAAAAATCCGCGTTTTGGTTGCCACCGATATTGCCGCCCGTGGTATTGATATTGATCAGCTGTCGCACGTGTTCAATTTTGAATTGCCAAACATTCCTGAATCTTATGTTCACCGTATTGGCCGTACGGGCCGCGCAGGCGCAAATGGTATTGCCATTTCATTCTGTGATGCTGAAGAAAACGAATACCTGCTGGATATTCAGAAACTGATTAAAATTACGCTTCCGGTTGTTGATGATCATCCTTATCCGTTAAGCTGGGAAAATATGTTAGCCAAAAACCAGATAAAACGTAAACCGCAAGCCCAATCTAAAGGCGGTGGTGGCGCTAAAAGAGGTGGCGATGGCAATATGAGCGGCAAACCCCGTAATGCGAGCAATAACAGGAGATTTGGCGGAAACAGAAGGAAGAGAGATTAGTGAGGCAGAGGGCTGAAAGGTAGAAGGCATAAGGCTTAAAACCCACAGCCTGGACAGCGTTAGGCTAATAAAAATAAACCCGGATTACGGAACGTAACCCGGGTTTTTATATTTTCAGCTTAGGCAAGCGCAAGGAAAACCTTCCACCCTATTACCTTCCGGCTTCTACCTTTAAACCACTACATTAATAATCTTTCCTTTAACGAAAATAATTTTTTTGGTTGGCTTTCCATCCAGAAATTTTTGGAATTGCTCATCAGCCAATAAAATGCTTTCTACTTCTGGTTGTGCTAATGTTAAGCTCAAATTCAGGTTCATTTTCATTTTACCGTTAATAGAAACCGGATAAGCGAACTCATCTTCTACTAAATATTCAGGTTTAAATGTTGGGAAGGCAGCATATGATAAAGTTCCAGCTTCGTTACCCATTAATACCCAAAGTTCTTCGCAGATATGCGGCGCATATGGTGAAAGAATAATCACCATGTCTTGCAAAATCTGGTGGTTTTTACATTTCAGATCTGTTAATTCATTTACCGCAATCATAAAACTTGATACAGAAGTGTTGAACGAAAAACGCTCAATATCATCCTGTACCTTTTTAATGATTTTGTGCAATGATTTTAATTCTGCTTTAGTAGGTTCAACATCAGATACGGTGAATTCCCATGCCTCGTTGTGGAATAATCTCCAGAATTTACGCAGGAATTTAAATACACCTTCAATTCCATTGGTATTCCAGGGTTTGCTCTGCTCCAAAGGCCCCAAAAACATTTCGTACATACGCAACGTATCGGCACCATAACGCTCGATCAAATCATCGGGATTAACCACGTTGAATTTTGATTTCGACATTTTTTCTACCTCAACACCGCAGATGTATTTTCCACTTTCCAGAATAAATTCGGCATTGGCATATTCTTCTCTCCAAGCTTTGAATTTAGTTAGGTCTAAAGTATCGTTTTCAACAATATTCACATCAACGTGTAATGCCGAGGTTTTATATTCTTTTCTTAAACCAGCAGATACATAGGTATTGGTAGGTTTTCCATTCTCGTCGTTAACGCGGTAAACAAAATTACTCCTCCCCTGAATCATCCCCTGGTTAATCAGTTTTTTGAAAGGCTCTTCTTCTTTGGTGTAGCCCAAATCTTTCAAAAATTTATTCCAGAAACGGCTGTACAACAAGTGGCCGGTTGCATGTTCAGAACCACCGATATATAAATCCACATCTTTCCAGTATTCAACTGCTTCTTTTGAGGCAAATTCAGCATCGTTATTGGCATCCATATAGCGGTACCAGTACCAGCTGCTTCCGGCCCAGCCGGGCATGGTACTCATTTCGTAATGTCCACCATCAGCAGGCGACCAGTTTTCGGCCCTGGCCAAAGGCGGCTCGCCGCTTTCAGTCGGTAAATATTTATCAATTTCAGGAAGCAACAATGGCAATTCTTCTTCCTTAACCAAATAAGGCAATCCATCTTTGAAGTAAACCGGAATAGGCTCACCCCAGTAACGCTGGCGACCAAAAATCGCATCACGCTGACGGAAGTTTACTTTTGCCTTGCCTGCACCACGTTCTTCCAACCAGTTGTTCAAAAAGGCAACCGCCTCTTTGTATTCCATTCCGTTAATAAAACCAGAATTAATGTATATTCCTTCTTTTGTTGGATCTGCCTGTACATCGATATCTTTCTGTGCATCTAAAATCTGTACAATCGGCAAATTGAAATGTTTAGCAAATAACCAGTCGCGTTGATCGCCGCTTGGGACACCCATCACAGCACCAGTTCCATACCCTGCCAGCACGTAATCGGCAATCCACAACTGCACGCGTTCGCCACTTACCGGATTAATCACATAAGTACCCGTAAAAGCACCCGATACCGTTTTGGTATCAGCCATACGGTCTAATTCCGATTTCTTTTTGGTTACAGCGATATAATTTGCAATTTCTTCTTTTTGTTCTGGTGTGGTCAATTCGGCAACCCACTCATGTTCCGGAGCCAAAACCAGGTACGAAACGCCAAAAATGGTATCTACACGGGTGGTAAAAACCTCTATATATTTTTCAGTTTTCGGTTCTGAATTTCCAGTTTCTTTAACTGACAACTGCGAATTGTCAACTGCAAACTTTACAGATGCACCAACACTTTTACCGATCCAGTTGCGTTGCATTTCTTTAATTGGCTCAGGCCAATCAATGGTATCCAAACCTTGCAAAAGGCGATCAGAATAGGCCGTAATACGCATACTCCACTGCATCATTTTCTTTTGCTCAACAGGAAAACCGCCACGTTCAGAAAAGCCGTCTTTAACCTCGTCATTTGCCAAAACTGTGCCTAAAGCAGGGCACCAGTTTACCGTACTCTCACGCAGATAGGTTAAACGGTATTTTAGCAATTCAATCTGTTTTTCTTCTTCAGTAAAGGTTGCCCAGTCACTTGGCAAAAATACCCTGGTGTCATCATCACATACGGCCTTTACGTCAGCCGTACCAGAAGCATTAAATTTTTCGATCAGCGTGCTAATGTCCTCGGCCCTGTCGTTTTCGATGTTATACCAGGAATTAAACAACTGCATAAAAATCCATTGTGTCCACTTGTAATATGATGGCTCGCTGGTACGCACTTCCCTGCTCCAATCGAAAGAAAAACCTATCTGGTCTAACTGACGGCGGTAGGTTGCAATATTAGCCTCAGTAGTAATGGCTGGATGCTGACCGGTTTGTATGGCGTATTGCTCTGCAGGTAACCCGAATGAATCGTATCCCATTGGATGCAATACGTTAAAGCCTTTAAGGCGTTTGTATCTTGAAAAAATATCTGATGCAATGTAACCCAGCGGGTGACCAACGTGCAAACCTGCTCCTGATGGATATGGGAACATATCTAACACATAATATTTTGGTTTCTCAGAATTGCTTTCGGCTTTAAATGTTTGATGATCTGCCCAAAATTTCTGCCACTTTTGTTCTATTTCTTTGAATTGGTAATCCATTGCAAGTTTTAAATTTTTAAAGGGGCGAAAATACGGAAATTAAGGGGCTTTAAAAAGTAGATTCAGGATAATATTTAGCCTTGGATATATTCAGAACGAGAATAAGTTATGACCAGAATCCAGGCTTATTATGTATTGTAACTGTTAACATCTGACTGTTAAAGGATTTTTACAAAATTAAACGACCTGTAAGAAATCAAATCCGGAAAAACGGACTATGGATGTGTAGTCGGATGTTACCATCCGACTATCCGGGCATTCAGGATAATTGAAACCTTAATTATCTTTTATTAATTTACTCCATCAAAAATGATTTATTGATAGTTCCCTCCGTGAGATCTGATGTTAGCTTCTGACTTGCTATCGAAAGAATCCTGATCTGCTATTCCGTGTCAGTTGGCAACAACTGACACCACAGTAAAGCAAAATAATCATCGTTTAGCGTCGGTTGGTAACAACCGACGCAACAAAAAAGCGCCATTGATTTTAAAACCAATGGCGCCGCAAATAATCGGGGATTAAGATCTTATCTTGATAAAGAATATACTTTGGTTACGTTAGTTTTATCAATTTTAGCAGTAAACTCTAATTTATCTGCTGTGATGCTGTTTATCTTACAATAATTCAGCCCGTCGTTAATATCCATGCTAAACTGATCGGAATAGATGATCACGTAAGTACCGATGGTTCTGTTTCCCGATAAACTCAACTCTACCTGGTCATCATTGTTTGACTTAAAGTCGATATAGTCACTTGTGGTACCATAATTAACCGTTCCGTTCGTCTTTTTTGGATCTTTCAAAGTTTCTTCAGCGGTGTATCCAGAAGTTACGATTTTATTTAATGTCCATTTACCCATCATTTGGGCTTTTAAAGAAGTAGTGTCTTTTTTGCAGGAAATAAATGTAGAAGCGATAAAAAAGAATAGGCTAAAAATGGTAATTTGTCTGTTCATAGTTAAATTTAGTTTTACGATATCCATAATTAACGCCTTTTTGACAAATTTCGTACCGTCTTTAGAAAAACAACCATCTTGGTTGAAGAATTAATCTTCAAACTAAAAGCAGATCGCGTACGTTAGTATTCATTTAACATTCATTAATTGGTGTTTATCAGGTATAATTTATATTTTCGCAGAAACAAAAATGAAATACATGGAAGAATTCGAAGTAAGTGATGCATCTAAGAAAACCAAAACCGTTTATATCTCTACTATCATCAGTATTGCCTTGGTTTTATTAATGCTTGGACTACTTGGTTTAGTACTTGTACACGCCAAAAACCTATCTAACTACGTCAAAGAAAACATTGTTTTAAACATTATTGTTGATGAAGGCGCAAAAGAAGCTGATGTTTTGGCTTTCCAGAAAGAGCTGAATGCCAACCCTGCGGTAAAGCAGACCCAATATGTAAATAAAGAGCTTGCAGCCAGAAACTTAACACAGGATTTAGGCGAGGATTTTGTTAATTTCCTGGGATACAACCCACTGACTTCTACCTTCGATGTGTACTTAAAAGCAGAATATGCAAACAATAAAAGTATCGAGGCCTTAAAAACCAGTATTTCTAAAAACCCTGTAGTGAAAGAAGTAGTTTACCAGAGTTCTTTAATTGATATGGTAAACAAAAATATCAACACCATCGGTTTAATTATTTTAGCCTTTGCAGCGCTGTTATTAATTATTTCGATAGCGCTGATTAACAACACCATAAGATTAGCAATCTACTCGCAGCGATTTTTAATTAAAAGTATGCAGCTGGTTGGTGCAACGAAAAATTTTATCCGACGTCCTTTCTTACTGTATGCGGCCTTACATGGCTTAATTGCGGCATTTATAGCTATTATTATTTTATTGGCTACTTTAATTTACGCCCGCAAAGAGGTGCCTGAAATTATTATTTTAAATAACTACCAGGAATTTGGCTTTGTATTTATAGGCCTTTTGGTTGTGGGTATTTTTATAACAGGAATTAGTACATGGTTTGCAGTAAGTAGATATTTACGTTTAAAATCTTATCATCTTTATAGATAATGGCAGAAAAAAAAACAGGTCCGGTTGTAAAGGACGTTAAAAACGAATTGGTTTTCACCAAAAAAAATTATCAGTTGTTGTTAATCAGCATTGCAATCGTAGCAGTTGGTTTTATCCTGATGATGGGCAGCACTGGTGATATTTACGATTTCAGAAGAACTTTATTGGCGCCGATGGTGGTGTTAGCAGGCTTTGCTTTTGGTATTTATGCCATTTTAAAAAAATAAATGTTTTGTATTCGGTAAAGTGTTTTTTAACTTTATAATATGACAACAACAAATTTGCAAATTGAAATTAATTCACTTCCCCTAAACCTTAGGCAGGAAGTTGCAGATTTTGTTGAATTCTTAAAAACAAAACAAAAAAATAAGCCGAAATTAAAATCACGTGAATTTGGGTATGCGAAAGGTAAGATCAAATTATCAGATGATTTTGACGAGCCTTTAGAAATGTTTGCAGATTATATTTAATGGCATATTTATTAGATACACATACCTTTTTATGGTTTGTGGCAGGTGATGATCAATTACCTGTTTCAGTTAAAAAAAGGCTATCTGATATCAATACATCCTGCTTCATAAGCATTGCTTCTTTTTGGGAAATTGCCATTAAAAAACAGATTGGAAAGCTCGATTTAAAAATCGGCTTTGAAGCGCTTTTTAGATTTGCAGAAAGAAACCAGATTGAGATTATCCCCATTAATGAAACCCATCTCATAACATTACTAAACCTCGAATTTATCAACAATGATCCTTTTGATCGGATTATTGTATCTCAAGCCATTTCAGAGAATTTAGTATTGATTTCACGAGACAAAAAATTAAAAAAATATAAAATAAAATTACATTGGGAATAGCCCATTAACTAAACAATATGAATTCTTTTGAAGCTATTGTCCTTGCCATTGTTGAAGGATTAACCGAATTTTTACCTGTATCGAGCACAGGTCACATGATCATTACATCATCGCTTATGGGCATTGCCTCAGAACCATTTGTGAAACTTTTTACCATTGTAATCCAACTCGGCGCCATACTTTCGGTGGTTGTGCTATATTTTAAAAGATTCTTTAAATCGATAAACTTCTATATTAAATTGCTCGTGGCCTTTATTCCCGCAGCCGTATTTGGCTTGTTATTGAGCAAAAAAATCGACGAATTATTAGAAAGCCCGATGGCCGTTGGTATTTCATTGTTAATCGGAGGTGTTATTTTATTATTTGTAGATAAGTGGTTTAACAAACCAACCATTAATGAGGAAGAGGAAATCAGCTATTTAACGGCGCTGAAAATAGGTTTCTTCCAATGTATTGCCATGTTACCGGGTGTATCACGGTCTGGAGCAACTATTGTGGGCGGAATGAGTCAGAAATTAAGCAGAAAAGTGGCAGCAGAATTCTCGTTTTTCCTGGCGGTACCCACCATGTTTGCTGCAACTGCAAAAAAACTATACGACTTTTATAAAGAAGGACACACCATTACGCATGACCAAACCAACCTG
The DNA here is from genome assembly GCF_007833675.1 of Pedobacter suwonensis. Lineage (NCBI taxonomy): Bacteria > Pseudomonadati > Bacteroidota > Sphingobacteriia > Sphingobacteriales > Sphingobacteriaceae > Pedobacter > Pedobacter suwonensis. The sequence goes on from NZ_CP031708.1 coordinate 2,100,620, forward strand.
CTGATTATCGGAAACGTTGTTGCATTTATTGTAGCACTTTTAGCGATAAAAAGTTTTATCGGATACCTGAACAAACATGGTTTCAGAGTTTTTGGATGGTATAGAATTGCAGCAGGTTTAATCATTATTATCCTTTTGCTAAGCGGACATAATTTACAGATTATATAATTCATCTAAATATTTTAACCATAACTTGTCCCGATTTTTGGGAGATAAAATAAATGCATACGGATAATAATCATCTGTGTCTATCTGTATACATCTGTGGTTAAAAAAACTTAAGCAAACCACATTGAATCCGTATCTTTGTGCAAAAAAGATTTGTGAGTACTGAAAATCCTAAATTCAAAGATTTCAATTTTGCTGAAGGCGAATTGCTTTTAATCAACAAACCGTACAAATGGACCTCATTTGATGTGGTGGGCAAAATCCGTAATTCTTTAAAACCGCTAAAATTAAAGGTTGGCCATGCCGGCACTTTAGATCCGCTCGCTACAGGCCTTTTAATTATCTGTACAGGCAAGCTTACTAAACAGATCGATACTTTTCAGGCTGAAGAGAAGGAATATACCGGCACCATGATTTTAGGTGCTACTACCCCATCATTCGATATGGAAACCGAGGTTGATGAAACATTCGATATCAGTAACATTACCGAAGAAGAAATTTATGCAACCTGCGAACCATTTATTGGCGATATCGAACAATATCCTCCTGCGCACTCAGCAGTAAAGGTAAATGGCGAACGTTTATACGTAAAAGCCAGACTGGGCGAAGAAGTTGAGTTACGGAAACGTTTTGTAAGTGTACCGGAATTTGAAATTACCAGGATCGAACTCCCTGAAATCGATTTCAGGATTGTTTGCAGTAAAGGCACCTATATCCGTTCATTGATATCTGATTTCGGTAAAACTTTAAATAGCGGAGCTTATCTTTCTAAGCTAACCCGTACCCGAAGCGGAAACTTTATGCTAAAAGATGCGTTTGAGGTATTAGAACTTGTTAATTATATTCGTAGTAAGAAAGAAGAAGCTAAAACCGAAGTAATTGTATGAACCATATCAAAAACAGGAACACCAGGTTTATTAAAGAAATCCTTTTAATAATTGCAGGTGTAACCTCGGCATGTTTTGGCTTAAAAAGCTTTTTAATGCCCAGTCATTTTATTGATGGTGGTGTTACCGGTATTTCCCTGTTGGTTAGCACCTTAACAGGCTGGAATTTATCGTACCTTATTGCCATCATCAACATTCCCTTTGTTATTTTAGGTTACAGGCAGATTGGTAAAGGCTTTGCACTGAAAACGGCTATCGCAATCGCTACGCTTTCACTCGCGCTAATTATTCTGCCTTTCCAACCCATTACGCACGATAAATTGCTCATTGCATTTTTCGGAGGCTTGTTTTTAGGCGGTGGGATTGGTTTAGCGATGCGTGGCGGCTGTGTAATTGATGGCACAGAAGTTTTAGCGCTTTATATCAGTAAAAACAGCATTTTAACCGTTGGAAATATTATCCTGATTTTAAATATCATCATTTTTGCTTTTGCTGCCTATTTCTTAAATATCGAAACGGCACTTTATGCCATTTTAACCTATTTATCAGCATCAAGTACGATCGATTTTATCGTAAATGGCTTGGAACAGTACACTGGGGTCACCGTTATATCAGACCATCAGGAGGCCATCAAGGATTTCATCATTAACGATATGAAACGTGGTGTTACCATCTATAAAGGCGAGGGCGGATATGGAGAAAAAAAAGATATCGATATTATTTTTACCGTTGTTACCAAACTGGAAATGAGCAAATTGCAGACCGCGATCAGGCAAATTGATTCGGACGCTTTTGTAATACAACAGCAGATTGCCGATTTAAAAGGCGGCGTAGTAAAACGCCATGCACTACATTAATCCTTATCCCATTGAAGATATACAATAACCTTTCGGAATTTAAAAAATTAGCTAACGCCATTGTAACCATCGGTACTTTTGATGGTGTACATTTCGGACATCAAAAAATCATCAAACAGCTGGTACAAAAGGCAAAGGCCGATAATGGAGAAAGCGTAATTTTAACATTTTTCCCGCATCCAAGAATGATTATCGATCCTGAAAACCAGGATCTGAAAATGATCAATACCATTAATGAAAAAGCAGAAATTTTAAACCGGTTAGGTGTAGACCATCTGATTATTACGCCTTTTACCCGCGATTTCTCCAACCAACTACCAGAAGATTACATTAAAAATATTTTGGTTGACAATATAGGCACCAAACACATTATTATTGGTTATGATCATCGTTTTGGTAAAGACCGTTCTGGCAATTTAAACGTTTTAAAAACTGCCGGTACACATTTCGGCTTTACCGTTGAAGAAATTATGGAACAGGATATCCACGATGTGGCAGTAAGTTCAACGAAGATACGGCAGGCATTGCTGGCCGGTGATGTTGAGCTGGCTAACGATTACCTCGGCTACTCTTTCTCTATTTTTGGCAGGGTGATTAAAGGTGATAAAATAGGCAGAACAATTGGCTTCCCAACGGCCAATATCTTTGTAGAAGAAATTTATAAACTGATTCCAGGCGATGGTATTTATGCAGTTACGGTAGAGATGAGTTCGGAGTTTGAAGTTGAGCGTTCAGAGGCGGGTATACTCCAAGCTCCAAGCTCCGAACCCAAAACTACTTACCAGGGTATGGCTTATATCGGTCAACGGCCTACCATTAACGGCATGACCAGAAATATTGAGGTGAATATTTTTGATTTTAACCGGGAAATTTATGGACAGGATATTAAGATGAACTTCTTGAAATTCTTACGACACGATGTAAAATTTACCGGCTTAGAGGCTTTAACTGTTCAGTTGCAAAAAGATAAGGAAGCTACGTTGGCTTATTTTAGTGGATAAAATAATTTTATTTGTCTTAAGTAGTCGTCCTCTCGACTGGAACGTAGTGGAATGGAGAAATCTATTTAAATAGATTTCTCGACTTCGTTGCACTCCGCTCGAAAGGACGATGACCTGAAAGATGTTACTTTACAAAATTCAATTTTAGTAATCCAATTCAAAAGTCAGTTTACCAAATTTCCTTTCCAAAAAAGCCTCGTTTTTGCTATATTAGCGGCAATGAGGCTTTTTTATATCGTTTTATTCCTATCTCTTTCCATAAATTTTGCTGGTATCGCATCGCAAAAGAAAAGAGGTGAGGTACAATCAAAATATACGAAAACAAGCTCGGTTACAGACAAAAAAGTCATCAGGCAGCATTTAAATTTGAATCAGGATAACGAAAGCCTGCAAAAAGATTCTATTGGTATCTCTCCTTTAAAAATATCTTTTGGCGCTCTTGTACCGATCACTTTTTTGCTATTCCCTCTTCTTAAGAACAAAATCATTAATACCAAAGTTATAATCAAAAGATTAAGGTATAATTATTGGTGTTTGTTTAAAATGCTTTATCCGAAACACGTTTTTTGGTAGGTAATTTTATCTTATTGAAAATTTAATACCTGTCCGGATACACACGATGTCCGAAGATAGATTATTTAACACCATTACTCATTTTTATAGATGCACTTACCTGATTTAATAGCTGATTTAGGCTTGATACTTGCTGCCGCAGGGATTACCACACTCATATTTAAAAAAATTAAGCAACCCCTTGTTCTGGGCTATATATTGGCCGGCTTATTGGTTGGCTCACATTTAGATTTTTTTCCATCTGTTACCGATACGAAAAGCATTAACATTTGGGGCGAAATTGGAGTTATTTTCCTTTTATTTAGTTTAGGGCTGGAATTTAGCTTTAAAAAACTGGTTAAAGTAGGAGGTTCTGCTTCCATCACGGCCATTGTAAAGGTATTATTTATCATCCTGGCCGGCTACCTGGTGGGGAAAGCCATGGGCTGGAAAGATATGGACAGCCTGTTTTTGGGTGGAATTCTATCCATCTCATCAACCATGATTACCATTAAGGCTTTCGAAGAACTTGGTTTAAAGCATAAAAAGTTTGCCGGTCTGGTTTTCGGGGTTTTAATCGTTGAAGATTTAGTAGCGATCCTCCTCCTGGTATTGTTCTCTACCCTTGCGGTTAGTCAGCAATCGGCAGGTACAGAAATGCTGTATTCTATTCTAAAACTGGCTTTCTTCTTAGTACTTTGGTTCTTAGGCGGAATATTCTTAATTCCATCATTTCTTAAAGCAACCAAAAAATTAATGAATGACGAAACCATGCTGGTGGTATCGTTGGCTTTGTGTTTGGTAATGGTTTTACTGGCTGATAAAGTTGGCTTCTCTCCTGCCCTTGGTGCATTTATTATGGGCTCTATTTTAGCTGAGACCACCCAGGCTGAAAGAATAGAGCATCTTACAAAATCGGTAAAAGACTTATTTGCAGCAGTCTTTTTTGTTTCAGTTGGTATGCTGATTGATCCTTCTATGCTGGTTAAATACGCTGTTCCTATTTTTGTAGCTACTGTGGTTATCATTTTCGGTAAAATCATTTTTACCATTTTAGGTGCATTATTGTCCGGACAGCCATTAAAAACCTCAGTACAATCGGGTATGAGTTTGGCACAAATTGGTGAGTTTTCGTTCATCATTGCCTCATTAGGATTAACCCTAAAAGTAACAAGCGATTTTCTTTATCCGATCGCCGTAGCAGCAGCGGCAGTTACCACATTCACAACCCCCTATCTAATTAAGCTATCCGAACCTTTTTATCAGTATTTGAACCGTATTTTACCAAAAAAATGGCTTGATGGTATCGAAAGGTATAGCTCGAGTACCGAAGGGATTACCACTTTGAGCGATTGGAAGGTTTTATTGCGCTCGTACATCTTTAATACTATAATCCATTCCGTAATTATCATTGCGATAATCTTTTTGGCTTACCGTTATGTACAACCGTTTATTGCTAGCAACATTGCTAACAGTTTGACTTCCATTATCATCAGCGTGGTGGTCTCTTTTATATTGATGTCGCCATTTTTATGGGCCTTATCCATCCGAAGGATCCAACGTACCGCATACGCTCACCTTTGGTTGAACAAAAAATATACCCGCGGACCATTGATCGTGATCGAATTTTTCAGGGTTGCGCTCGGCATATTCTTCGTTGGATTTTTGATGTATCAGTTTTTTAATACCTGGATCGCGGCCTTGATTGCTTTGGCTTTAATTGTACTGGGAATGGTTATATTTTCCAGAAAACTTCAGTCATTTTACGATAAACTGGAAAGGCGGTTCATATTGAACTTAAATGCGAGAGAAAATCAGAAACCAGATATTTTACCCTGGGACACCCACTTAACAGAGCTCAGGGTTTCTCCTGAATCGGAGGTAGTTGGTAAAACATTAACTGAATTAATGATCAGAGAAAAATACGGGGTAAATATTGCCTTGATAGAACGCGGGAGAAATAATATCCCAACACCGGGCAGAGATGAGCGGCTTTATCCACACGATAAATTATTATTGATTGGCGCAGATGACCAACTCGCAGCTGTTAAGGCACTTTTAGAAGTTAATCCGCCAGAAACAACCGAAGAAAATAATTTTCCGGATAAAGAAATGACCCTGCAAAAGGTTGTTGTGCATACCGAATCGCCGGTTTATGGTTTGAGCATCAGGAATGCAGGGATCCGGGAAAAAGCGCAGGCTTTAATTGTGGGCATAGAAAGGGGCGCCGAACGCATCTTAAATCCTTCGTCGGACTTTGTGTTCGATAACGGCGATGTAATTTGGATTGTAGGGAATAATAAGAAGATTAGGGAGGTTATATAGTTGTGATCGTCATTGCGAGAAGGCTTTTTCAGCCGACGAAGCAATCTTACAATGCTCGCCCATAATCAAAAGATTGCTTCGTGGTACCTCCTCGCAATGACGAGATAATTTTATATCTTCGTGTATAACCGATCCTATGAAAGTTGACAGAGAGAAAAGTGAGTTTCTTGATGACATGATTGAGCAATGGCAAAATGATGGCTTAATCGATCCTGAAACAGGAAATAAACTTCGTAAAAGTTATGAAGCCAAAAACTTCGATTGGTTACGCCTGGCACAATATGCTTTTTGGGTAGCCCTGGCTTGTGGTTTTATCGCATTGGGATCACTCCTTATTGACAATTCCATCCTTAACTATTTAAAGCGGGTTTATAATACACCAAATATTGTGATTGCTATTGTTTCAGGCGGATTGGCAGCATGGCTTTATATTTTAGGTTTCAAGCGGAAAAAGAAACTCGCGCACCTAAAATTCAGCAATGAAGCCATTATATTTTCTGCTATTCTGCTCACGGCAAATGCCATCGCTTATTTTGGGAAGGCAGTTGATAATGGTTCAGGCAATTTCTCTATCCTGATATTGATATCTGTTTTTATTTACGGGGCTTTAGGTTATGTCTTCAACTCGCGTTTGATCTGGATTTTTGCCTTAATCTCCCTTGGTGCCTGGTTTGGTACTGAAACCGGCTATTTAAGCCGTTGGAATTATTATTTCCTCGGTATGAATTATCCTTTGCGTTTTGTGATTTTTGGCGCTTCATTAACCGCGGCATCCTTCATGATGAGGGCTTTCCCGAAAACACAAAATTTCTTTCAGGTTACCTATATCGCGGGTATGGTTTATTTGTTTGTATCGCTTTGGGCATTATCGGTATTTGGCAACTTTGCCAACCTTGAAGAATGGTATCAGGTAAGGCAATTGAGCTTATTTTACTGGGCTTTAATTTCTGCCGCTATTTGTGTAGCCAGTACACTCTTTGGCTTAAAGTATCATGATGATATTGCCCGAGAATTTGGCATTACTTTTCTCTTTATCAATCTCTACACGCGATATTTCGAATACTTTTGGGATAGCTGGCACAAAGCTTTGTTTTTTTCGGTACTGGCTGCATCATTTTGGTTAATTGGTAGAAAAGCAGAGAAAATCTGGAATGTGGAGTTTTTGAAATAATCTTAAAAACTAATCATTTGATAAAATGCTAATTTCATAAGATTGAATATATTCTATTGATGTAAAATGCAAGTTGAAAAGCAAAATTTATATACTAAAGTAATTGAACTGCTTAACCGAGCGAGGCAAAACGTTGCTCAAACCATTAATAATGCAATGGCTACTGCTTACTTCGAAATCGGCAAGATGATTGTTGAAGAGGAACAGGATGGCAAAGAAAAAGCTGAATATGGCAAACAAATTTTGAGTGAGCTTTCAGAAAGGCTAGTTTCAGAGTTTGGCAAAGGTTTTTCTGAAACAAATTTAAAACAAATGAGGTATTTTTACCTTACCTATTCAATTCGTCAGACAGTGTCTGACGAATTCGAAAATAATGAAATTCTAGAAACATCTCCTAAAACTTCAGATTCAATTCAGCAGACAATGCCTGCGCAATTCAAACTTACATGGTCTCACTATCTTAAGTTAATGAGAATAACCGATGTAAACGAACGTAATTTTTATGAAATAGAAGCAATAAAAAATAACTGGAGTTTACGCGAGCTGCAGCGTCAATATGATTCAGCATTATATACGCGCCTGGCGTTAAGTAAAAATAAAGAAGAAGTATTATCTCTTGGTCAAAAAGGACAGATTATTGAAAAAAGCAAGGACTTAATAAAAGACCCTTATGTACTAGAATTTTTAGGCTTACCTGAACAAAATTTTTATTCAGAAAGTGAGTTAGAGCAAAAATTAATTGATAAACTGGAACATTTTTTATTGGAATTAGGTAATGGGTTCACCTTTGTAGCCCGTCAAAAAAGAATAACTTTTGAAGAAAGACATTTCAAAATAGATTTGGTTTTCTACAACCGTATTTTAAAATGTTTTGTACTTATTGATTTAAAAATCGGAGAACTCAAACATCAGGATATTGGCCAGATGCAGATGTATGTAAACTATTTTGATAGAGAAGTAAAACTTGAAGATGAAAACAAAACCATCGGTATTATTCTTTGTCAGGATAAAAGTGAATCTGTAGTAAGATATACACTTCCGGAAAACAATGAACAAATTTTCGCAAGTAAGTATTTAACTGTTTTACCGAGCGAAAAGGATTTCATTAAAGTCATTGAGAATTAAATGAAAATATACCAACAAGCCTTATCACTGAGAGAAAGAAGAAGGGGTTTCCATATTATTACAGATGAGATTGAGGATGCCCTACCCCAAATTAATGAGATTAATATTGGTATTTGTCAGGTTTTTATACAACATACCTCGGCTTCCCTTACCATTAATGAAAATGCCGATCCAACCGTACGTGTAGATTTTGAGATGTTCTTTAATAAAACGGTAAAGGAAAACGATCCGGATTATGAGCACGACTATGAAGGATCGGACGATATGCCAGCACACTTAAAATCGGCACTTTTAGGAAGTTCTGTAAGTATCCCTATCCGAAATGGCAGGTTAGCGCTCGGTACCTGGCAAGGCATTTACCTTTGCGAACATCGAAATCATGGCGGACAAAGAAAATTAATGATTACTGCCTGGGGAGAATAACTATGCCTTTTTCACTTCTTCTTTAATTTCAGGATGATTATCCTGAATGGATTTACCATCGGTTTCTATTTCAATTTCTTTTGTAGTTACCGCATAATGTGAAGGATAAATTTCTGAACCGAAAGCAACAGCATAAGCCTTGGTAAACTCGGCGCCAAAATACAAAATGATTGAAGAATAGTAAGTCCACAAAAGCACAACCACTAATGAGCCCGTTGCACCGTAGGTACTGCCTACATTGCTTTGCCCAATATAAATAGAGATGGCAAACTTGCCGATCATAAATAAAACCGCAGTAACTATTGCACCGGCAATTACATCACGCCATTTAATAATTGCATCAGGTAATACCTTAAATATCACACCAAATATCAAAGAAATAACAGCAAGCGTTACAATTTGATTAATAATATAAAACACAATAACGGATACCTCGGCAAATCTGGCCTGTAGGCGACTGCTAAAAGCATCTAATACAGAAGTAACGGCAAGCGAAACCAATAACACGAAACCAAGGCTTATAATGACTGAAAAAGATAGAAAACGATTCTGCAACATCTTCACCCAACCTCTTTTAGGCTTAGGTTTTAATCCCCAAATGGTATTGATGGAATCCTGGATATCGCCAAAAACGGTTGTTGCCCCAATTAACAGGGTAACGATACCGATAATTAAAGCAATGGTACTTTTTCCGTCCAAATAAGCATTTTTAATTAACTGTTGTAAGGAAATGGCCGATTCCCTACCTAAGAATCCTTCAAGCTGGGCATAAACCTGTCCTTCAGCTATTTCCCTACCTAAAAATATGCCGCATAGAGAAATAATTACCACAAGCAAAGGAGCCATAGAAAATACCGTATAATAGGCTAGTGAGCCACTAAGTTTCGTTACCTTATGATTGGTAAATCCTGTAAACGATGCTTTTAAAATGCCCCATATTCCTTTTAAAGTGATTTTCCGCTTTTCCATAAACAAACTATTTTTAGATGAGATGTTCTAAATTTAAACCGCTTGTTTTTTGAATTGTTTGTGAATTCTTAATAAAGAAAGAATATTAAGAAAATCGAGCGCACAAAAAAAGCTCCTGATTTGGGTCGGAGCTTGTTCTTTATCGATAGGTGATTTTAGGTTATTTAGCCTTAATCCATGATGCAAGATCGTTCACCAAAGTTTCAGATACACTTACAGCTGCCTGGTACTGAGCCATCGTTCCCTTTTCGGTTTGAGAACTCAACAGGTGATTCAAATCCGGGTAGAATTTAAGAACCACATTTTTCTTTTTACCCAAAGCGTCATTCCATAAATCGAAATCTACTTTACCTACCTGAAAATCATTACCACCCTGCAGGATGTATATTTTAGGCTTAGAAAGGCTTTTGGCTACAGCAACCTGGTTGTAACTATTTAAATCTGCCCAGTATTTCGCCGGCAGGCCTAAAATGACAGAATCAGGCTTTATGGTAGTTCCCAATTGCGAAATTCTGCTTTTATCAATTTCCACAGCGGCATCTGCCAATTGTTTTTTAAATGCAGCCGTCGTATCATTAGCCAGATCGAACATATACTTATTCTGATCAACAATAATATCGGTTAATTTTCTTGCCGGTGCCGCTGCCAAAACAATTCCTGCTAAATCAGGTACCGTGCTTGCTATTTTAGGGGCCAACATTCCGCCTAAACTATGACCGAATACGTAAACAGCTTTTGGATTAGCTCCTACAACGGTTTTTGCGAGTGTTATCGCGGCAGCTGCATCATTCAGTACCTCTTCTTTTACAGTAAATTCCTTTCCAAACTCATTAGGATAAATTAAAGTTCTTTTTACATAGCGAACGGACGCAATTCCGTTAGAAGCTAAGCCGCCAGCCAGATCTTTGAAAGGTTTATTCGCGCCAACGGTTTCATCCATATCTGCAGGTCCGGAGCCATGCACAAAAACCACAACAGGGAAATTTTTGATATTTTTTGGCGTGGTAATAATGGCCGCCAATTGTTTTCCAGCCGGGCCAATATATACCGACTTTTCCTGGTATAAACTGGTATCTACATAGGTGGGTTTTAAATAGGATGATGTTCTCCTGGAAGGTGCCAGAAAGATTCCGACAATTTTCTGTTGTTTATTAAAACCTAAAATAAAGTTCTGATCACCGTTAGCGAATTTACCCTCAACCGTAACAGCGAAAAAATCGCCCTGGGCTTTACTTTGAATGGCATCTAACGATTCTGCCTTTCCATATTTTGTTCCAATATCACCCCAAAGTTTCTTTAAATTTTCTTCTGTTAATTTCGTTTTTAAGGTATCGTCAAAAAAAGCATGTGCATCTTTAAATTTTTCTTCCTGCAATAGCTTAAAAAAGTCGTTTGCGCCATTGAAAAGCTGGATTACATTCTGAGAAAATGCGGAGGTTGTTATTAATAAAGCGACTACAAATAAAAGGCCTTTTTTCATCCGTATAGTTTGTTTAAATGGTATGAGATGTCATGCTTTATCCCTTTCAGATCTAAAGCCATGAAGATTAAGTATAGTGTTTGGTTGTTTACAATACCCAAAGTTAACAATATTTGGTTCTGAAAATAGGTTTACTCAACCAGTGCTTTAGTTTTAACTAATTTTAACATTTGAGGTTAACACACCCCCATTTCCCCTGTTCCTTCTACAGTCTATTAAAAAAAGCAAAAAAAATAAAGCTGAACACAATATATTCCATTTACAGCGTTTATGTATGTGAGAGCGTTAATTTAGATGACGGGGATACTGCCTGAGGGTGGAATCCCCGTTTCTTTTTTAGGCAAAAATGTAAAGGGCATGGAGCAAAACCCATAGCGCAAAGCCCGAAGCTCCTTGCCCTTTGCAACCAAGCATAAAAAAGGGCCATTGTTAGAAAAACGGCCCTTTTAATATATATGATGAAGTGAAGAATTTTAGCTTTCTTTATCAGTAAAATCAACTGGTTTTTTCTCAAAATATTGATCAAAGTTCTGAACTTTTTTAGGTTTCAAGATTATATAAAAGCCTAAACCAATCAATACCATTGGAATGCTAATCCTAAACAGATCAAAATCAAAAATGTTTATCGCTTTAAAGGTAAATAAGCCTCCAATAATGGTTAATGCCAACCACCCGTTTCCCTGGAAACCTTTACGATACCCCATCCACAAACCAATACCCAACATAATGGTGTGCCATCTCAAAATCCAATGTGGAATATCTATTCCCGAGTTTCTTAATAAGAACACCGAACCGATGGTGATGATTAAAATACCTAAACCAACCTGTTTATCTGCGTGATTTTTTTTGATTAAATTTTCCATGACCGTTTTGTTTTATGATTCAAATGTATCACGAATACCAATGCTGGAGAATGGCTTTTCCCTTAGTTATGATATTTTGTCGGTGAGTGAAATAAAACTGTCGGTAAAATTTTTGAAGAATTTCACATAACTGAAATTTATCGGTGAAGTTATCCGTTTTTTCACGGAAACAGGGAGAACAAGGAATTAAGACCAATTCTCATTACTTCTAATTCCGAAAATTTATTGATTATTCCGCTTACAAATAGTTCAAGGAGAAGTACAAGCGAACTAACGACTATTGAACAAATGAACCACAATCATTCAAAAATGATAATATCCGTTCCGTCACTCATCATTACTTTTGAAGTGAGGTTAATAAATAAGCCATGAGCCAATAATCCGTTAATCTGATTTAAGTCAGAAGCTAATTTCGCGGGATTATCAATCAGGCCAAAATCGGCGTCAATAATCAGGTTTCCATTATCGGTAATAAATGTTTGGTTTTCTATTGTTCGTAATATACCGTTTCCACCAAGATTGTTAATTTGATCGAATACATACTGATAAGCCAACGGAATGACCTCAATAGGGACAGTAAAAGCACCCAGTTTTTTAACCTTTTTCGAAGCATCGGTAATAATAATGGCGTTTTTACTCAATGAGGCGATTATCTTTTCTCTAAACAACGCACCGCCACCGCCTTTAATCAGATCGAGTGATGCTGTAAATTCATCGGCCCCATCAATACTGATATCAATCTGGCTTAAGTGCCCAAGATCCAGAATTTCAATACCAAGCGATTTTGCAAGTTCTTCTGTCCGGATGGAACTTGCGGCCGCTTTTATTTGAAGTCCTTCTTTTACACGTTTACCCAATTCAATAATGGCAAAAGTTGTGGTCGACCCCGTACCCAGACCAACTACATCGCCATCTTTAACCAATTTTACCGCGGCCTTGGCAGCGGCCAGTTTTTCTGCATCCTGTTGATTTTTATCTGTAAAAGCCATAAAGTAAAAATAGGTTTAAATGATAAACATCCAAAAATGAAAAAAATTTTACAGCTGATACAATAATTCCTTTTTGTAGCGTTTGTATATATGAGAGCGTTAATTTAGATGATGGGGATTCTGCAATAGTGGAATCCCCATTTCTTTTTAAGAGTGATAACCACGAGGTCATCTTCACATAACGAAGGATCTTTCATTGCAAAGTCCTCCTGAAGATAATTTATGGTATAAAAATCAATATGAGTGACAGATTTAACAAGAAATTTGAATGACCTGAAGTATCGTCATTTCGACCGCAGTGGAGAAATCTTTTAAACTAGGTTTTAATAATTCGGCTAAAAAGATCTCTCCATTTCGCTATGCTACAGTCGAGATGACGATTTTTTCTGTGATTCTGTCAATTGTAGCATAGCAAAGGATCTTTCATTGCAAAGTCCTCCTGAAGAATAATTTATCGTATAAAAATCAATATGAGTGACAGATTTAACAAGAAATTTGAATGACCTGAAGTATCGTCATTTCGACCGCAGTGGAGAAATCTTTTAAACTAGGTTTTAATAATTCGGCTAAAAAGATCTCTCCATTTCGCTATGCTACAGTCGAGATGACGATTTTTTCTGTGATTCTGTCAATTGTAGCATAGCAAAGGATCTTTCATTGCAAAGTCCTCCTGAAGAATAATTTATCGTATAAAAATCAATATGAGTGACAGATTTAACAAGAAATTTGAATGACCTGAAGTATCGTCATTTCGACCGCAGTGGGGAAATCTTTTAAACTAGGTTTTAATAATTCGGTTAAAAAGATCTCTCCATTTCGCTATGCTACAGTCGAGATGACGATTTTTTCTGTGATTCTGTCAATGGTAGCATAGCAAAGGATCTTTCATTGCAAAGTCCTCCTGAAGAATAATTTATGGTATAAAAATCAATATGAGTGACAGATTAAACAAGAAAATTGAATGACCTGAAGTATCGTCATTTCGACTGCAGTGGAGAAATCTTTTAAACTAGGTTTTAATAATTCGGTTAAAAAGATCTCTCCATTTCGCTATGCGACAGTCGAGATGACGATTTTTTCTGTGATTTTGTCAATGATAGCATAGCAAAGGATCCTTCATTGCAAAGTCCTCCTAAGAATAATTTATGGTATAAAAATCAATATGAGTGACAGATTTAACAAGAAATTTGAATGGCCTGAAGTATCATTTCGACCGCAGTGGAAAAATCTTTTAAAGAGGTTCTAATAATTCGTTTAAAAAGATCTCTCCATTTCGCTGTGCTACAGTCGAGATGACGATTTTTTCTGTGATTCTGTCAATGGTAGCATAGTGAAAGATCTTTCATTGCAAATTCCTCCTGAAGAATATTTATGGTATAAAATCAATATAAGTGACAGATTTAACAAGAAATTTGAATGACCTGAAGTATCGTCATTTCGACTGAAGTGGAGAAATCTTTTAAAATATGTTTTAATAATTCGGTTAAAAAGATCTCTCCATTTCGCTATGCGACAGTCGAGATGACGATTTTTTCTGTGATTCTGTCAATGGTAGCATAGCAAAGGATCTTTCGTTGCAAAGTCCTCCTGAAGAATAATTTATGGTATAAAAATCAATATGAGTGACAGATTTAACAAGAAATTTGAATGGCCTGAAGTATCATTTCGACCGCAGTGGAGAAATCTTTTAAACTAGGTTCTAATAATTCGGTTAAAAAGATCTCTCCATTTCGCTGTGCTACAGTCGAGACGATTTTTTTTTCTGTGATTCTGTCAATGGTAGCATAGCTAAGGAGCTTTCATTGCAAATGACCCTGAAATAAATTTAGGGCGACAATTTCCTGTATAGATTTATAGTAATTTTTTACCATAAAAAAACGGCTGGCATTTCTACCAACCGTTTCCTAACAATCAACTTATTTATTTAGAGAATTTATCCAGGCTGCAATTTTCAAAGCTTCGGCTTTGGTTACCTGCGGCATTGGCGGCATTTCTGTTGAATAACCCGGCCAGTTTTGCGGTTGCGGATTGTGGATCAACTGAAATATTTTTTCCGGTGAATATTTACGTTTTGCAATTTCTACGAATGGTGGGCCAATCTGTCTTTTGGTTTGATTATGGCAAGCCAGGCAGGTATTTTTAGTTAATAAACCTTCAACTTCTTTAAAAGTAGGCGCTTTGGCGGTAGCCGCAGGCTTTGCCGGAGTTGAAGTCCCTTTAGCTTCAGGCGCTTTACCGGTTGTTGCCTTTGGCACAGCAGTTTTTTTGGCAGGCGTATTGACAGGCGTTGCTGAGTTTTTGGTACTCACCTCGTTGGCAGAAAGTTTATTTCCATCAGGAATCTGGTTCAAAGTATAGTAAGCTACCGGATGGATCAGCGAATAAAAACCATCCTGCGAACGGATACCATCTAATGTTAAAGTATGGATATAATATTGGCGGAGGTTCTGTACAATAATCCTGGCCTTTAAACCATCTGCTGAAACCTTAACACCGGAGATCTTTAATTTCTCGGTATTTACCGGAGGCGAGCCGTATACCGGGTGATATTTATAAATAAAGCTTTCTGCGTTGTAAGACGCCAGATCTTCGGCCGATTTACGGTCAACAGGCATCGTAAACTCCACTTCAAAACCATCAGGCATTGCCCTTACGGCTTTCATTTCAAAAGGAGTTTTATTGTTGTACACCAATCTTTCCAAACCTTCATTGGCATCACCTGCTGATCCCCAACCACGGTTGGTTTCGCCAACAAATAGTGAACCATCAGTACCCCATTCCAATCTTAATACACCTGAACGGAAACCCTTGCGGAACAAGAAGGCAGCGCCTTGTTCTTCACCCTTAACGGTTTCCATAAAAATCCTCGAAATGATGCTCATCCCCTGGTCACCAACCAAAATCTGGCCGGCAAACGGCCCGAATGTGTTGGCAGGTATTTTAACAGGTTCTGCAGATGAAATACCGAGAATACCATAAGGCAACCAAACCGATGGCAATCGCAGTTCAGGAAATACTTTTTTCATTTCGAACAAAGTTTTAAATGATTCATTTACCCTGTTTTCCGGTTTAATGTACCTTCCCTGTTCATTTTGATTCTACGCTCGTCTATCTGCGAGTAAAAGAAATCTGATTGCAGTTTAACCGGAGAATTTGGCAAATTGGTCCACCTTAAACTTGCAGGGTGTCCCATAAAGTCTCCTTTGTTCACTTTCCATAAACCGCCAGAACCTACCCAGTCACCCTGATTTTCGGTATAATAAAACTGACCATCGATACTGCCAATACCGGCTGGAGAGCGGAAACCTGCAGCATAAGGCATCATTTTACCATCTTCGGTAATATTCATTGCCCAACCACGCATAGGTACCCGGCTTTCAGCACGCCACCATTCTTCGTCGCCAAAGGCCACGTTCGCGGTAACCATAAAGCTGCCATCAGGCATTATTTTCGGGCCGAAACTATATTCGTGATAGTGCCCGCTTAAAGGCCAGGCATAAACAGTTTCATAAACATCGGCTTTGCCATCCTGGTCTTTATCTACTAATTTGGTTAATTCGCCACGTTGTGCTACATAGATTGCCCCATTTTTATAGGCAATACCTAAAATTTCGTGCAAGCCATAGGCAAACCTGCGCCAATAAGGTTTTGCACTGGTAGGATTTTCAACAATGTACACTTCTCCCCTACGGGTTGAAATGCCTAAATCACCATTTGGCAGGGTAACCAACCCTCCCACTTCCAGGATCGGGCCTTCGGGTACACGTACTTTGTTTATCTTGAAAAAATCTTCTTCTTTCGGTGTTTCTTGGGCAAAAACTGTGGTAAAGCTAAAACTTAACGCCAGTAATGCTAATTTTTTAAATGTATTTCTCATGATGATCACGACTAAAACAAAATGCTATAATTCAACTTACTTCCAATGGGTGCAATGATTTCCCATTTACCATCAACATTTCTAACTACCGGCTTTGCAGTGCCTTCACCAAGCTGTATATAATATGCTTTATCGTCAATTAAATACAGGCCTTTACCAGCCTCTTCAATGTTTGAAGCAGTAGCTAAAAGGAAATACAGGTCTTTCGAAGGTTTATCCACCGTAATCTCTCTGCTTAAACCTTGTCCGTTTTCCATCACTTTAACCGCATCGGTAACATTTGTGCCGTTAATCATATATTTAAACTCCGGACGGTCTTGTTTATCCATTACATACCCCTTTGTTTTGAAACCTGTACCAGCCGTATCAGTAACCCAACTGGCCTGGTCGTTTGCCAGCTTTGAAATCGCCAGAACAGGCTTTTTGGTAAAACGGGTAACACTGCCCAAAGCGCGTGAGGTTCCGTTTCCACGGCCATCCCACATTGGTGTAGCATCGATAAAATCACCGTGCCATCCCTGTAAGAGTGTACCATTATCCAAATCGTAGCTGAAGGCCACTTTTTCAGGTCCGCCTACCGAAATAGCATGTACAGAACGTACTCCTGGCGCGACGTCTACAAAACTTCTGATCATATTGTTGCTTGCTGCCTCAATATATATCGGATCTGCACCACCATTTTGATTTGGTCTTGCCATTTCAGATATCTCGGTGATCTGGATATTTCTGAACGCTACAGAACCATGATCGCCTTGCAGGCGTAAAGGTCCTTTTGCTCTTTCAGCGCCCGCAGCACCTCTGGTTGCACCAAATAATTCAACATTTTCATGAATCAGCACACCGTTGAGTTCTGCACTGACGATTTTGGCATTTTTTGTTTTTTTGCCTGTAGCGTCAAATTGTGGTGCCTGGAAGATGATTTTGATGTGCTGCCATAAACCCGGTGCCTTGCTTGCATTCTGACGGGGAGCAACACCACCAAATCCTTTTTCGGCTTCTGGTTTGCTATCATCCCAGCGCTGATAAATCCCACCATTATTTGAAGAACTTGGGTTTCTAATTCCCCAGGCATCGTCAATCTGGATTTCATAGTTACCCTGAAGATAAATACCTGAATTTGTTCCTTTTGCAGTTAGATAATCCAGTTCTACTACTACATCACCATATTCATTGATGGTGTATAAATCCGATCCCGCTTTTTTTGCTGTAGATTGGTTAACTAAAATCCCTTCGCCTTTGGTAGTTCTTAAAACGTTTTCGGCGTTTAAATCGGCAATCACGTTTTGTGCAAGCGACCATGAATTGGAAGGGTTTTTAAAGGCTGAAAGATCTTTGAGATCAATACGCTGGCCAAATGCCAACAGGGTTCCGCAAAGCCAGAACATGGCTGTAAAACCCGTCTTTGAGATGTTCATATATTTTGGTTTATTAGTTTTAGCCATATTGAGACTAATTATTACTTTGGAAATGAGATGGTATCATTAAGTATAAACTAAACCTGTCTTTCGATAGGCTCAGGATAACAATCTCTTTAGTGATACCATCTTTACCTTTCTTTATTTTTCTGTTGATAACGAATAAGGGAAATCAGCTGGATTTGAACCTCTCGTTTTATTGGGTGTTGCCGTCATGTTGAAGTTGAGCACCGCGCCTTTCTGCATACCACTATGGCTGATCCAGTTTTTAGAATACGCCTTACCATTCATCTGCAAAGATTGAACATAACGGTTGTTATCGCTATTGGCTGGTGCGTTGATCACCACTGTTTTACCGTTTTCTAAAGTGATGGTTACCTTTTTAAATAAAGGGGCACCCAAAACATATTGGTCAACCGCTGGTGTTACCGGGTAGAAACCCATTGCTGAGAATACATACCAGGCAGAGGTTTGTCCGTTATCTTCATCCCCACAATAACCATCTGGCGTAGCTTTATACATTCTGTTCATGGTTTCGCGAACCCAATATTGGGTTTTATAAGGCGCGCCGCCGTAGTTATACAGGTAAATCATGTGCTGGATCGGTTGGTTACCATGTGCATATTGGCCCATGTTTGCAATCTGCATTTCACGGATTTCGTGAATTACCCCGCCGTAAGCGCTTTCATCAAATACCGGAGGCATAGAAAACACCGAATCTAACTTGGTTACAAATTTATTGTGACCGCCCATTAGTTTGGCCAAACCATCAATATCCTGGAAAACCGACCAGGTGTAGTGCCAGCTGTTCCCCTCGGTAAATGCACCGCCCCATTTAAAAGGACTAAACGGACTTTGGAAAGTACCATCCTGGTTTTTACCACGCATTAAGCCCGAAGCCGGATCGAAAAGATTTTTGTAGTTCATGGCTCTTTTCTTATAGATGTCGATTTCAGAGGCTGGTTTACCCAAAGCTCTTCCTAATTGGTAAATGGTAAAGTCATCATAAGCGTACTCTAATGTTTTAGCTGCATTTTCATTCTTTTTCACATCAAAAGGTACATAACCCAATTCGTTATAATACTTAACCCCGTCGCGGCCAACGGCTTCCATCGGGCCTTCGTTATTGGCACCATGTTTTACGGCCTGCCATAAGGTTTCGATATCGTAACCACGCATGCCCTTAATATAAGCATCAGACACTACCGATGCGGAGTTGTTACCTACCATGATGTTGGCATAACCCGGGCTGCTCCATTCCGGCAACCAACCACCTTCTTTATAATCGTTGATCAGGCCTTGCTGCATCTCTTTGTTAATAGATGGATAAACCAGGTTCAGGAAAGGGTATAATGCCCTGAACGTATCCCAGAAACCTGTGCCAGCAAACATATAACCTGGCAAAATCTGTCCGTTGTATGGACTCCAGTGTACAATCTGATTTTGCGCATCAATTTCGTATAATTTATTCGGGAAGAACAAGGTGCGGTACATCGCAGAATAAAATGTGCGGGTTTGATCAATCGTACCGCCCTCAACCGCAATTTTGCTTAAGGTTTTGTTCCAGGTTGCCCTGCCTTTTGCTTTTGTGGCATCGAAACCATCATTGGCCAGCTCTCTTTTCAGGTTTAAATCGGCCTGCTCAAAGCTGATAAATGAAGAAGCCACTTTTGCAATAACCTGTTCGCCTTTTTGTGTAGCAAAACCGATAACAGCACCAGCATGATCAACCGTTAATTCCAAATCTTTTTCGTTAAGTTTTTTATCATCCCAGGTTTTGGCCAGTTTGAAATCCTTGTTGAAATAGATTACAAAATAATTTTTGAAATTTTTAGGTAGTGGCCCACGTGCATATTTAGTGGTATAACCTATTATTTTCCTTTCAGCAGGTATAATTTTAATGTAGGAGCCTTTGTTCTGTGCATCTACCACCACGTAAGCGCTATCTGTTTTAGGAAAAGTAAACCTAAACTGGGCAGCGCGTTCTGTAGGGGTAATTTCGGTCGTCACATCTGCATCTGCCAGATAAACACTGTAATAATACGGCTTAGCCACTTCAGCTTTATGGCTGAACCAGCTGGCACGCTCATCCTCACTGAATCTCAACTTACCCGTAACCGGCATCATCGAAAAAGCGCCGTAATCGTTCATCCATGGCGAAGGCTGGTGTGTTTGTTTAAAACCGCGGATTTTGTCGGCATCATAAACATATGCCCATCCATCACCATTTTTACCGGTTTGCGGTGTCCACATGTTCATTCCCCAGGGCAAACCGATAGCCGGGTAAGTATTTCCGTTAGATAGTGCTGGCTTAGATGCCGTTCCCATTAGCGGATTTATCCAATCTACCGGATCTGTAATTTTGCCTATTGTTTGTGCGAAACCGGTTGATGCCGCAACACTCAATAAGGCGATAAATAATCGTTTCATTTGTTGTTTGTGTTTTTTTATATGCTTGTAATTATTTTTTAAACTTCAGAATTTTTAACATAATCTGCCCAAAGTGCATCTAAATCTTTACCTGTTAACCTGGTCCAGATCTCTTTGGTGTAAGTATGGTCTCTTAAAGAAGCATCAACCGCTTTAATAGTACCTGGCTTTACGCTTTTTTCGATCCATGCAAAAAATGCTGCGGTAATGCGGTAACTGTTTTTATAAGAATGATCTGGCTTCAAAGCCGGCAGCGACCATTTGGCACCCGCGTTATCTACACCGAATTTGTAACGCGCATAATCTGCAATCCCTTCTGTTAACCATCCCGGGCCCACGCTTCGTCCATAATCCTGCACAATGTGCATCACCTCATGGGTAACCACATCGATATCTTCGGGATGTTTGATCATCCACATCGAACTAAAAGTCACTTTACCATCGGCAGTTGCCGCAACACCTTTATAAGCCGTATCGACAAAAAACTTTACTTCTTTAATGGTAGAAGGATTGTATTCTTTAGCCAGCTTTGGATAAACTTCAAAAAATGTTTTGATCAGTCGTTTTTTTAATTGAGGATCAAGTTCCTTGAAATTGCTTTCAAAAGATAAGGTATAACCGTTTTTCTTAGTAATTTCCTGCGCTGTTGCCTGCAATGCTAAAGCAGATACCAGCATAACGAAAACCGAAAGAATTGATATTTTTTTCATGTATGGTGAATATTGGTGTTTTGGTTAGCGTTTAGTTCTGCAAATTAAATATTTTATGTAAAACGTTTTAGTAAATGACCAAAAATTTTACTTTAATGATGGTTATTTTTACAAAAGACTCTTGAAAAATTAAGTTTTTACAGAGAAGTCAGGTTTATTTGCCTATTGCCTTTAAACCTGACTTCTCCATAAAATAAACCCTGGCAGGAATCCGGGGATGAAAATACGCTGAAAATTCTTAAGTTCCTGAAAAATGAAGTGGGCTCGACATTAGCTGATTCCTCAACAAGTCTAAATTTACCTTAAGAGAAATCCTCCCTTTCTTCGATGCTTAAGTTGATGACGGATTTTCCGTAAGTTATCCTCACTTTTTGTAGAAAAAGAATCTTAACCTCCATTTATTCCGGTAGAGAAGAAAACTTTAAACCTTATTTTTTGCTGCTATAAGTAAGGCTTACTTTTTGGGGTTCTTTACTATAATCTGCCCAAAGCTGATTTAAGTCTTTTCCGGTTAAAGCTGTCCAGGATTGTTCCGTATATTCGTGAGCTCTTAATTGCTGATCTAATGCAGCAACCAATCCTGGTTTAACATTTTGCTCCAACCAGGCGAAAAAGCGTGCAGTAATCCGATAGCTGTTGGTATAATGTTGTTTTGCATTGTAGGCCGGCAAGTTCCATTTAGAGCCTACATTATCTACGCCATATTTATAGCGCACATAATCGGCAATACCTTCTGTTAGCCAAACCGGACCCGCGCTGTAGCCGTATCCCTGTACAATATGCATGGTTTCGTGCGTTACCACATCAATATCGGTTGGATGCGCTTTCATATAACCTGCGCTGAACAGAATCCTGTTACCACTGGCCTCAGCTACGGCTTTATAAGCAGTATCAACCACAAAAAGTACATCATGTGTAGATTTTTGGTTAAATGTTTTTACCAGTGTAGGGTAAATTTCAAAATAGGTAGAAATTAAGTTTTTTCTAACCGCTGGGTCGAGGTTAGGATCTTTGCTGATGAAAGTTAGGGTATATCCCTTGTGTTTTTCTTTACTGTATGATACCCAGTTTTTAGCCAATGCGGTGAAAAGTTCTTTCTCGATCTTCCTTTGCGATTTGTTTTTAACCCATTCGCTGTTTACTTTAATTTCACCAGCTTTGGCATAAATTGTCGGCGTTTCATCAGTTACAAAATCCAGTATCACATTTCTTTTTGTCCTGTAGCCATCTGCCTGGGCAAAACTGGGATAAACATTGATAAAAGCGGCCTTTAGCTTGGCATCTAAAACGGCATTGGTAGCGCTGTCCTTATCGTTGATGATAATTTTATAGCCTCGTTCTCTGTTTTGGGCAGAAGCAAAAACCGCCGAGCATGATACTAATGCGAAGATTAAAAATTTCTTGATCATTTGTTTTATTGTGATAAATAGAACGATTCAGGCTGTTTGCCCAATCTGTCCTGATTATAGATTAATAAGTGATATTCGGAAAATCGGCTTTGGCTTTAGTTAACATTGGCGCCCAGTCGGCACCTTTTTCGTCTTTTGGGCCAAAGGCGGTTAATGCCAATGGTGCTAAATCGGCTTTGGCTGCACCGCTCCAAAAGTGGATAAATTCACCAAAATTCATTTTTCTGGTATATTGCTGGTAGCTTTTGCCCTGTACCGTAATATTCTGTTTTGGAAATTCTTGCGATAGGAGGGTAAAAAAGCCGTTCAATACCTTTGTTTTACCATAGTTTTCGTAAATCGGTAGAAACCAGTTTTTAAACCATTGCGTACCAGCCCTCGGATAACTGTCGGTTGTAGTCATCATTTTATTCATCCACCGTTGTGCATCGGCTGGTCTGTTTAAGCCTAAATACACATCGTACTGATAAATTTCCATCCATTTACTATCGTGCCAAATATCAAAAGCGGGCGACTCTTTTACTCCCTTCGATGCGCCTTCTACGATGTGGCCAATCTCATGGGTAGATAGTCGATGTCGTTATCTACACCTGTAATCCAAGCATTTAAATCATTGGAACCGCAATCTGTAACATTACGGTAATCGTGGCCGGCATCAAGATAGGTACCCGGATGACCGCCTCCATATTTACCTGCGTGATAAATGACGAACAAGCGGCTGTCATCGCCAAACTTACCATAAACTTTTTTGGTATAATTCCAGGCATCAGCCATGTAGGTTTTCGGCCAGGTAACAGCTGGCTTCACGTCACCGTCATAATAAACCACTACGCTGGTGTCATAAGCTACACGGTTTAATAGTTGCACGTGTTCGAACCAATGTTCCTTCCAGGTTTTGGGCGGCGCATCAGGTGGGTCAACTGCTTCAACAAGTGGTGGTGCTGGTTTCGCTGCCTCTACAGGTTCCTTTTTGCTGTTGCAGGCCAGTAGTAAAATTACTGCAGTTGCTGATAATGTGAAAATATTTTTCATTGCGTGGCTATTGAGAGATGAAAAAAGCACCGGGTAAAGTACCCGGTGCTCTATTTGTTTTACCAACCTGTATTTTGTACAAGTAAAGGCACTTTTTGAATTTCGCCTGCTGGTATTGGCCATAGGTAGTGTTTCTTTTGGAAAACCCTATTTTCGGTTACTACAGGTGTGAAAAATCCAGGCGCATTTTGAGTAATATTTAAACCTCTGATCTGCGTATCGGTAGTTTCTGCAATTTTCCATTCCCTGGTATAGAAATAGCGGTCCAGTTCAAAAGCTAATTCTACACGTCGCTCTCTGCGGATGGCATCTTTCATATCTGCCGGGATGGGTAAACCACCACTTCCATAAACCGGAATACCTGCTCTGGTGCGGATCCTGTTTAAGTAAATCAAAATATCAGGATCAGACGGATTCGACTCTTGTAATGCCTCAATATAATCCAAATAAATTTCTGCCAGTCTGATTACGGTGAAAATTGATCTACCATTTGTCCAGCCCGCTACCGTTAAATGTTTTCTGGAGGTATAGCCTGTTTTGGTATAGTCATTATTCGCGATAGCAGCTTTGCCTGCATTACCGTTAAATTCAAAACTGGTAACAATATTAGATGAAGGATTGATCCATTTACGCCCGGTATAAGTGATGTCGGCATAAAAACGTGGTTCGCGGTTAACGTACATATTACTAATCGTTCTCGAAACACCCTGGTCGTTTGGATCTGGTGCCTGAAAATTAGAAGTTCCGTTAGCGGTATAGCTTGGATCGTTCTCGATAGGTAAGCCGTTTGCAGTAAAAAAGGCATCCACCAACTGCTGAGATGGCGATAAGAAGGAACCGCCTTTATCACCACCTGAGGCACCATTATGGTTTGGCGCTAAAGAATACTGGTAAAAAGTAACATCTCCACCTCTACCGAAAATGATCTCAGAATTCCAGCCATTTAAAAATACATCCCTGGTAGCAATAAATGCCCGATTAAAAGCTGTATTCGGTAAACCAGCCGGTGTTGAGGGTACTGAATACAGTGCGTAGTTGGAATAGTTAGGGTTGTTTAAAAAAGCCTTCGCTGCTGTAGCCAGTCTGGTCCATTTTGCCACGCTATAAGTTTGATTGATCAATTGTTTGCCATCCTGATTTTTGAGATTGGCGTAATCCGTATTTCCATTAAATAATGGGCGGGCGGCTGTCAATAAAGCTTTAATTTTATAAGCATCGGCTACTGAAGCCGTAATATGACCATAATCTTCATTAGCCTGTGGTGTTGCAGGCAAACGAGAACTGGTGGCTTCGAGTTCACTCACAATGTAGTCAATACACTCATCCATTGAGTTACGGGGTTTACTAATGGCCTGTAGCGGCGCATCTGACGCAATTGGGTCATTACCCAATAATACAACAGGTCCGTACTGTCTAACGAGATGATAATAATAAATAGCCCTTAAAGCCCTTGCCTCATTGTAATAACGGTTTACAATATCGATACCGCCAATGTTACAATCTGTACACCTGCTTACATTTGCCATAAAAGAACTCGCAGCCTGTATACCACGGTAATAACTTTGCCAGTGGTAATTTACCTGACCGCTGGTAGCATCCCAGGCACCAGAATTTACGTTTTCAGTAAAGTTTGGCAAAGTATAATCAGCCTCATCAGAAGCGGCTGTCCAAGGTCCGATATTTCCTGACCCGGAAGCCGAACGGTCTTGATTCTGATCTGGTAATGTAGAATAAACGTTAGCCAGTGCCAGATCAACAGTAGCTTTTTTCTCGTACATCTGATCGAAAGTTAACCTGTCATCAGGTACCTGATTTAAAAATTTCTTACAGCCATAATTACCAATTACCAGTAATACACCAGCTGTATATATCAATATCTTTTTCATTCTTCTTATTTTAAAAATTAGCGGTTAAACCTAAAGAATAGTTAGAGGTTAACGGATACCTTGTACCGTTGTTGGTTAATAATTCAGGATCCCAAAGCTTGAATTTGCTGATGGTAAACACATTGTAACCTGTAGCATATACCCTTAAACGTTTAACGCCAAGGGATTTGATTCCATTTTTTAATGTGTAACCTAAATCTGCATTTTTTAGCCTCAAGAAACTGATATCACGTTTCCACCAGGTACTCGATTGATAGTTATTGTTGTTGGTACCGCCATAAGATAAACGTGGATAAACGGCGTCCTGACGTGGGTTGGTTGTGGTCCAGCGATCGGCAGCTACAGCCAACATATTACCTAAACCACCAGAATAGGCAAAGGATGGAATGTTTAACAGAATGTCTGCGTTATCCTGTCCCTGGAAGAATAAACCGAAGTCGAAGTTTTTGTAGGTTAAAGAGAAACCAAAACCATAAGTGGTACTTGGAACATCTCCCCTGCCAATAATGGTCTGGTCAAAAGAATCGATTTTACCATCACCGTTTAAATCTTTATACTTGATATCACCCGGCATCAAAGTACCAAACTGGGTCGGGCTCGCATTGATTTCTGCCTGGCTATCAAATAATTTTTCTGCAATGTAACCTACACGTGTCGCAGCTAAAACATTGTAACCGCGTTGCTCCATCCATGGGTATGGTTTTGGTGCCTGATCATTTTCGATTACCTTGTCTTTATTGAAAGTGAAGTTTGCCCTCAGATTAAGTGACCAATCTTTACCAAACTGCGCATCGTACTGTATAGTACCATCAATTCCTTTATTTTCTACAATACCCAGGTTACCAATTGGCGTATTGGCCAAACCGATGTAGTTTGGTACAGTTCCCCTCTGGATAAATTGGTCTGTTCTTCTTTCTTTAAAGAAATCGACAATTAACGATAGGTTGTTATTGAACGTTTTTAACTCGAAGCCTAAATCCTGTTTGCGCGTTTCGGCCCAGGTTACGTCTACTCCATAGGCAGTTACGCCTAAACCATTATACCCAATATTTCCGGTCTGGCCAAAAGTATAACCACTTGCGCCACCTACTTTTGTTAAGTAATAAAAACGGTCGCCTTCGGCACCAGCATAGCCCGAGCCACTGGCCCCACTACCCACAATACCATCAGAATAGCGGAATTTAACCATCTGAAAAGTATTTTTAAGTGGCTCGAAAAATTTCTCGCTTGATAACAACCATCCAATACCCAATGCAGGGAAGAAACCATAACGTTTATCAGGTGCAAAGTTTTCAGAACCATTGTAGCCCACATTAAACTCAAAGAAATATTTATTGTCGTAAGCATAAGTGGCGCGACTGGCAACCCCTTGTAAACGATAAGGAAGAGATAACGTTAGGTTTCCGGCAAATGGCGTACTGTTATCGTTTTGGTTATATAATAATAAACCCGAAACAGCATGTTTACCAAAGGTACGGTTATAATTGATGGCCGCCTCGAAATACATTTTTTTGTCACCGCCATTGCTGATCCCATAATTTAGGAAATCTTGTCCCTGGAGAACCAATCCGTATTTGTAACCCGACGCAGGGTTATTTGCCACGATATAAGGATCGTTAGGATTGATCCTGTAAATGGTTTCCCTTTTGGTTCTCGCTATCGCGTTGTTGTTGTTCACATCAAACGAGAACATAGAAGTAACCGACAAACCCGGGGTCAGTTCTTTTAAATCCTGTGTCAAACGTAAATTTGAATATAATTGGTTGCTGTATCCTGTTCTATATCCATTTCTGGTCACATCGCCATAAGGATTACGTTGATCGGCCTGTGGACTGATACCAGGTAAACTTCCATTTGGATAAAGTACCGGGAATGAAGTTGGATTGATCAAAAAAGCCTGACTGAAGATATCCTGGGCGCCGAGATTACTCGGAAAATTGCTCTGCGACAGAATGCCTTTAATACCCAAATCCAGTTTGGTGGTACCCGTAACATCCCAATTTAAGTTTGTGCTCACATTGTAGCGACTAAAGCTTTGTTTAACAGCAGAATTTACCGCTTCGTCTGTTTTAAACAAACCATCTTCACCATAATAACCTAATGAGACGTAATATTTAGCATTACTAACACCACCCGATAGGTTGGCTGTTCCCGATCTGTTATGGCCAAAATCGTTATAAATGGCGTCAAACCAATTTACGTTTGGATAAAGGATCGGATCGGTACCTGCAGCTGTTTTTTGGATGGCATCTATAGAATATGCCGGTGTAAATGCACCTGCTGCACCACCGCGTAAATAATCAGAATACTTCGCCTCATTGGCTAAGTTCATGTAATCTACACCGTCAATCAATTTTGGCCTTTTTGTGAAACGGCTCACCCCTTCATAGTACTCAACGTTAATTCTTGGCGTACCGATTTTACCTTGTTTGGTGTTGATAAGAATTACGCCGTTTGCACCACGGATACCATATACCGCTGTTGCTGCAGCATCTTTAAGTACAGTAAAATTCTCCACATCATATACACTGATATCGTTTAGGTTACGGTTAGGTACACCATCAATAATAATAAGCGGTCCCCTGTCTCCAGAGTTAAGTGAGGATATACCTCGGATAAAAATATCCGATCCGGTTGCACCTGGTTCACCATTCCGGGAAACGTTAACCACTCCGGGGATACGGCCCGCCAATAACTGGCTCATACTGGAAACCGGTTGCTTTAATTCGTCAGCTTTTACTGATGATTGTGCACCAACCAAACTTTCCTTTTTCTGCGTACCGAAACCCACAATGGCTACCTCCTGTAAATTGGCGCCAACAGTTTCCTTTAAACGGATATCCAATACGGTTTGTGTACCCACGGTGATCTCTTTCGAATCGTAACCAACATATGTAATGATCAAAACAGCATTCTGATCAGGAACGGTAATGGTAAATGCTCCATTTACGTCTGCCGCAGCGCTTGTGGAACTTCCTTTAACTTTAACCCCTGCACCTGGCAATGGCGCACCGGTTTCATCTTTAATGATACCGCGGATTACGATATCAGCCTTGGTTTGATTCACCGCAGCCGAACTGTTTATATTAATGGCCGAAGCGCTGGCCTTTGCACAAAAACCAGTGCTTAAGGCCAATGCAAAAGCGATAGCTTTAAAAGCACAATGTTTAAGCCTGAGCCTGGCCCCAGTTAAATTTGTATTTTTCTTCATCATAAAATTAGTTTGTTGTAAACAGATTACTGTTATTTGGTCTATTGATCAGTTGAAATGGATTCTCTATTCTACCGCTTAGCCGGTAGAAGATATTGGTATGTCTTATT
Organism: Pedobacter suwonensis; assembly: GCF_007833675.1. Classification (NCBI taxonomy): domain Bacteria; kingdom Pseudomonadati; phylum Bacteroidota; class Sphingobacteriia; order Sphingobacteriales; family Sphingobacteriaceae; genus Pedobacter; species Pedobacter suwonensis. The sequence continues at coordinate 2,129,510 of NZ_CP031708.1, forward strand.
TCAAAGGCCGGCAAATTACTGTTGCTCTTCAGGCACTTCAATTACACGCCACTCGGATAACTGGAATAAAGAACCGCCGTTATTCGCCGTAACACTTAGCCTGTATAATTTATACAGCACTTTGTTTTTAAAATTGTATGTTTTAGTCGTGTTACGGCCCGAAAAAGTCTCGCCAGTCCGGGTATCCAGGTCTACCCAGGTATTTCCATCTGTAGAACCGCTTAATTTCCAGTTTTTCGGATCCCGGTCGGGCGCATCATTGCCCGAAGTTAAAGTGTAAGATGCTACCTGTTGAGCTGAAGGGAAAGCTAACTGCAGGTAAAGGCTTGATTGATAAGGGTTGATCAGAAATTTTGAATTGATATCATTATCAACCACTTTTAAAGATCCTTCAGCGCCTGAAGCACCGCCCGAATTTTCGACATTAACTGAAAGTACCGCCTTTGCGGTTACATCTACCTTTGCTTTCCAGGTAAAAAGATCCACTGCCGGGTATTCTTCTTTACCACATCCAAGAATTAAAGCTAGGGCAAAGCAGAGCCCAACAGCTTTCCTGGTCATTTTTAAAAGATTCATAATAGTTTGATTATAGTTTGTTGTTTATTAAAATGTGCTATATCTATTTGATTGATCAGAAATTAATCGGTTTTAAAAAAAGCAAATGATCAGCTGTTCAGCAACCTTTTTACCCGTGCCACATACCCGTATAAATTGACCGGTATTAATTATAAACGGCATATTTTGGCCACACGATTCAGGTTGCTTTAAGCATCAGCCTCTTTCTGTTACGAATAAAAACTAATATTGCCTATAGCCATAAGCTGGTTTAATGAGTTTTTTGGTCATGATGAGTAATGGTTTGGTTGGTTGATTGGTTGGTTAAGCGGTAGAATTTGACGTATCAGCATGTAAAATTTATCTCATTTAAGCTCCTCCTTATTTTTAATGAATAAATAGTTATTTCGGCTAAACTAAAACGTTTTAGTATTTGAACATAAAAAAAAAGCCCCAATCTGACAGATTAACACTTTGTTTTTTCCTGGCCCTTACTAAAATGCTTAAACAATTCAAGACTAAAACGTTTTATTAAACAATAATAAGCATATTCTTAATAAATTAAAAAATTATTTATTTTTTTCGGAAACTTATTGGGAACGGTTATTTCGCTGAAACAATTGGAAATTACCGTAATAAACAAATATCTTTTTTAAGATATCGTTTTCTTTAAAACAGGAATAAAGGAAAATTGAATTTAACTACAGAATTAGCATTAAAATCTAATCCTGTAGTCTAAAATAAGCATGGGACCGTGTAACCATCCAAAAAATATCAGGTTAAGCTTAAATCGCAGCAGCTTGCAGCACCAATTAATGCCGCATGCTCTTTTAGTTCTGAAATTTTGATTTCAGCATCTACACCATTTCCCTTGAGCGTTGCCGTCAATTCGGGCGCAAATGCACTAAAAGACTGTGCAATGTTCCCCCCAACAATTACGGTATTTATTTTGTACTTCCTGATCACAGGGATCAGGAACTGGGCCAGGTTATAGCCAAATTCCATAAATACCATCGTTGCAAAATGATTGCTTTCTACCATTCCCACCAGTTCCTTAACACCCTCTACCTCTTCACCGCTCAATTGCTTAAAACGTTTTACGAACCAGCGCGTAGATAAGTAGTCTTCAGCAATTCCATCCAAAAAAGGAGAATTCCACAAGTCTGCATCATAGGCCTTATCATTTAAACAAAGTGAAGATCCGAGCCCGGTTCCCAGGGTCAGGCCCAATACGTTCACATTTCCTTTGGCAGCCCCCGCAAAAACCTCTCCCTGTAAAAAACCGGCCGCATCGTTTATAAAATGGATATTTTCCAAGGCAATGTCCAATCTTTTCGCAAGTTCTTCTTTCACATTAACCTGATAAAGCGATTTAAACTTATCCTGGTCTTTGATCAAGGAGATTCCCTCTTTATAATTAAAGGGTCCGGGCATGGCTATGCCTACATTCCTGCTGCCATTTTTTATTTCCTGGAAAGCTTTATTGATAATATCGCACCATGCCGACAAAATCACTTCCTTATTCTCCTGTGAATTCACAGGGCTACGCTTGATAGAATTTTCCATTAAGGTTCTAGTTTCCAAATCTACCAATGCGGCTGTAATATGCGAGCCGCCAATATCTACACCTAATGCAACAGGCTTTTCCATTCTATATATATTTCTATTCTCTTCTTTATCAATTTAACTAATTCGGCAAAAGTAGTCATTCATTATCTATTTACTAATTGAAAATGGCTTATCTTCTTCCAATATCCCCCTATTTAACGAAGGTTTAACATTCATTTCCAATTTTAGCAGGCCACCTTTTAATAAATCGCTGTGATTTAAAAAGTTTTTGGTATAATTTTCGCCATTTAAGCTTGCAGATTTTATATAAACACGATTAACATCGTTTGCCGGCGCTTCAATGATAAATTTTTTACCATTTTCCAGGTGAATAGTTGTTTTTTTGAATACCGGGCTGCCTAAAACATATTCACCAGATCCAGGGGTTACACTATAAAAGCCTAAAGCGCTTAATACGTACCATGAAGAGGTTTGCCCCTGGTCTTCATCTCCCGGATAACCGTTTTCTGTAGCATCATAAAGTTTACGCATCACCTCACGGGCATGAAATTGTGCTTTCCAGGGTTGATTGGCATAGTTGTATAAATAAACCATATGCTGTATGGGTTGATTGCCATGTGCATATTGTCCCATGTTGGCCATTACCATTTCAGTCATTTCGTGGATCATCCCACCATAAGAGCCTACATTTACCGTATTGGGCTGGCTGAAAACAGAATCCAGCTTCGAAACAAAGTGATTATTTCCACCCATCAGGTTGATTAAACCTTTGGTATCCTGAAAAACCGACCATTGCCAATGCCAGGCATTGCCTTCTGTAAACGGGCCTCCCCATTCGGTTGGATCAAAATCCGGCGACCATTTGCCCTCCGCATTTTTTCCCCGCATAAAACGTGTAGAGGGATCGTAAACATTTTTATAGTTAAACATGGGTTTCTCAAAAACCTCCATGTAATGTTTATCGCCGGTCATTTTGGCTAAGGCATAGGCACAATAATCATCGTAGGCATACTCCAGTGTTTTTGCGGTAGCTTCTCTGTATTTTGGATAAGGAACATATCCCAATTGGTTATACTCGGTTACCCCATCTCTGCCATTAGCCGGACCCCATGGCCCCTTGTTCATGGCTTCATGGTAATAGGCTGCCAAAGCCTTTTTAGGATCAAATGTCCTGATCCCTTTTGCCCAGGCATCGGCAAACAGCGAAATGGCATGATTACCGATCATACTCCCGGCTTCACTTGGAAAAGACCAGGAGGGCAGCCAACCGCATTGCGTGTAGGCATCGAGCATGGCTTGCATATAACGGCCGTGCATTTCTGGTTGTACCAAGGTATTTAGCGGAAACTGGGCGCGGAAAGTATCCCAAAAACCCGTATCGGTAAACATGTAACCGTCATGCACTTTACCATCGTAAGGACTAAAATAATAAGGTTTGCCGGCTTCGTTAACTTCATAAAATTTCCTGGAAAACAAACTTGCCCTGAAAAAGCAAGAATAAAAAGTTTCCATGTCTGCTTTAGATCCCCCTTCTACTTCTATCTTACCCAGCGATTTATTCCAAACTGCCGCTGCACGGGCTTTTGTATCTTCCAGCGTTTTATCATTCCCCAGTTCTCTTTTTAAATTGAGTTCTGCCTGTTTTAAACTAATGTAAGAAGAAGCTGTTTTTACCTGAACTTTTACACCCCGTTCAAACTCTACAAAAGCGCCCTTACCAAAGCCTTCTGCAGAAACAGAATCTTTTGAAATGGTATTCCGTTTATTTTCCCAGGTACCATAAGCTTTAACTGGCTGATCAAACTGAATGACAAAATAACTTTTCCAGCCTTTTTTAAAGCCTTCACCATTGTTTACCCAACCGGTTATCTTGTTTTCTTTTGGCAAAATCTGAACGCCGCTGAGTCTGGTATAACCATCTAAAATCAAAAAGCTTCTTTTGCTTTTTGGGTAACTGAACCTAAGGTGTGCACCCCGCTCCGATGGTGAAATTTCGGTGGTGATATCGTTTTCAAATCTTACCTTGTAATAGTTTGGCTTTGCAACCTCATCCTGGTGACTAAATTTAGCTTCGCGCTTATCTTCGTTTACCTCCAGTTCATCAACCATGGGCATTAGAGAGAATACCGCATAGTCCCTTGTCCATGAGCTGCACTGGTGCGCCTGCTGAAAGCCCCTTATTTTATCTTTAAAGTATTGGTACTTCCAGCCATCGCCATTTTTACCGGTTTGGGGTGTCCAGGTGTGCATGCCAAACGGCAGTGCCGTTGTTGGGTAGGTGTTGCCCCGGGTAAGTTCGTGTTTAGAATTGGTACCCTGCAGGGTGTTTACATATTGAACCCAGTTTTTCTGCTGCGCCAATAAACCTTTGGTAGCGAGGCAGCATAAAATGGATATGATTAATTTAAATTTCATTTGTGTGTTTGGTTTTCTTTGTCTGGCCAATTAACCTCTATCTCACTTGTCTTTCACCAGTCGCATTGATCATTATAACCTGACCGGGAGATTGATATAAGCGTGATATCAGATTAATGAAAAAGCAAGCCCGATATTCTTGACTTCTGCAATTAAAAAATAACGAGGTTTAACTAAAGGAGAACTTTTTCATAACTAATATTTGGTCACTTCCACATATAAATCGTTTTACTAAACCTCATCTATTAATTCCAAATTTCAGGGAAAGAAAAACCATTAAATGATCGCTGGTTTAACGGGATGATGTTTGTTTGGTATCGATTTAACGTAAAACGATTTAGCAATCCAATATTAATAAAAAAACAAACAGCTTTTACTGTTTAAATATGTAACATATAGGTTACATATTTTTCGGATGAGAAACTATCTCATCATTTTTTCATAAAATACAAAGCCGCATCATAGTTTGATTTATGATGCGGCTTTTTTTAACCTAAATTATTTATTAATTGTAACCTGGGTTTTGTGCCAGGTTTTCATTAAGCGTACGCTGAACCTGAGGAATTGGAAACAGATTTCTGAATGTTGCAGAAGGGGTATGATCCCACCAGCTAGCTGTAGTGAATTTACCAAACCTGATTAGGTCATTTCTTCTAAAACCTTCAAAAATAAATTCCCTTCCTCTTTCAGATAAAAGTTCATCTAGGGTTAATGTTGCTGGTGTGTAAGCCCTAGTTGCCCAATCTGCGTCTTTAAATGCTCTCTTTTTACAATCATTAATTAATTGTACAGCTTCAGCAGTAGCTACCCCACCATTTTTACGCATAATCGCTTCAGCCTTGGCAAAGTATATCCATGTCAAACGGTAAATATTCCAATCTGTGTTATTGTAATTTGGATCGATAGGTACTGTCACTCCATTTACAACGCCAGCAACCTGATTACCTAATTTATATTTGTTAAAACGAACGCCACTGTTTTCTTCACCTTCGCTCATATTAGATACGGTAGATCCGATTTTATTTTTACGGATGTTATCTACAAAAACGATCTGTTGACCATCATATTCGTTTCCGCCTCTGGCAAGCGCTGGTTGACCATTATCAAATCTAAACATTGGGCCTTCCAATAACCAACCTCTTTTTCTTAGATCGGCATCTTCATAATTAGTAAATACTCCGGGAACTACTACGACACCATCATTTCCATTCCGAGAGCCGCCATAGATTTGATCTTGCTGGAAATGATAAAACTCACTTGTCCAGGAAGGTTGAAAAGAAGCTTTTTGGAATTCATAAGCAATTGAAAAGATTACCTCCTTAGATAAATCGTTACTTGGTTTAAACTGATCAACAATATTCGGGTCTAGCTGCATTGTACCATTTTGGGCACCACCATCACCTGAAATTAATTTATTTGCCGCTGCGATACAATCATCCCATCTAGCTGTGCCTGTCCAAATCTCGGCATTAAGATAAAGTTCAACTAACATGGCATAACCACCAGCTTGGCTCATCCTACCGATCATGTTCCTTGATAATTTTGGTGCTTTATCAATATTTTCTTTAATTTCCTTTTCGATAAAGGCAAAAACTTGTGCACGTGGTAAGGTGGTAGGTTTTGCAGGTATCCCCACTTGTGTAACCACGGGAATGTTACCAAAAAGATCCATCAGCTTAAGGTAGTGAAAAGCCCTAAACAACTTTAGTTCTGCGATATATGCATCTTTCTCTGCTTGAGTAATGCCCATCTGTACCAGACTACGTTTTTCAAGATTTCCTATTGGATCATTACATAGGCCCATCCCCCAATACATAAGTGACCAGGCATTATTTAAAGGCACGTCACCACTTAACCAGTTGTGGTAATGTAATCGTTTCCATTTACCATCGTCTTCTCCATGGCGTCCTTTCGTGGGCCATGCAAGCTGATCTGCCGATAATTCGGCAGGGCGCCACCAGCCATCCTGACCAGAAGGAGTAACCCAAGCATTGGCGTGGGTATATGGTCTTAAAACGGCTGAAAGTACCTCATTTTTATTATTATAGAAGTTATCACTAACCAATTCACTATACACTGTTTCATCCAATTTTGTACATCCATTTATTAAGAAAACAGAAGTTATTAAAACGGATGCCAAAATAATTTTTTTATAATTTTTCATCTTGTTCAATATTAAAATCCAAAGTTCACGCCGAATAGGAATTGTCTGGTCGCCGGATACGGGCTTCTTGTATCAATACCCAAGCTTCTTCCGTTTATCTCCTGCCCCATTCCTACGTCTTGAATATAATCTGGATCATTTCCAGTATAAGAGGTGAATGTTACCAGGTTCTGTCCGGTTGCATATATTCTTAAATTTCTGAAAGACTTAGAGTTCAATTTGAAAGTATAACCCAGGGTAATTTCGTCAATTTTCAAGAAATCACCTTTTTCCAGATAGTAATCGGCATACATATAAGTATCCTTTATTTCAGCATACTTTGTGAACGCACTATTTAAAAGATTGGTGGTCGCTCCATTTTTATTTCCATAAGAAATTGCAGTAGTATTTAACACATCAAAATCTAGTTTACTTCTTAGGAAAACCCTTAAATCGAAATTTTTATAGGTAAAGCTATTTGTTAATGATAGATAGTATTTGGGGATTGCATTACCAATTACAGCTAAATCAGTCTGATCTCTGAATGGCGAAGTATTAATGTTTTGGTTAGAAACAACCGCACCGTCTTTGGTATAGAATTGCCATTTACCGTCTGGCGTAAATCCAGCAAACCGCTTGCCCCAGAACTCGCCAATGTTACGTCCTTCGTAAGTTCTGAATGCATTACCTAAAGCTCCAAAACCTCCTATAGAACCAAACTCTTTCATATCTCTTCTATACTCATCATTGGAATAACTATCTAACTTATTATCTGTTGTACTTCCGGCAAAATCAATTCTCCACGTAAAATCACGTTTTTTAATTGCAGAATAGCTTAGCGTCAACTCGATACCTTTTGCAGACACTGTTCCAACATTAGTGTAAATTGATGATTGAATAAAAGGAGGTTGGGGAGACGTATAGGTATCCAAAAGATCCTTTGTTACCCGCTTATATAGGTCGATGGATCCAGTAAGCTTGTTATTCAACACGGTAAAATCAATCCCGATGTTGGTTTCTCTTTTACGTTCCCATCTCAAATTTGGATTAGGGTTTCTGCTTGGCCCATATGTTTGCTGATATTCTCCTGTCGGGAACAAATATATTCCACCTGGACCAAGAGTTACCAATGATGCATAATTGGCAAACCCTGAGTTGCCAGTTTCTCCGTAACCAACTCTAAGCTTCAAGTTATTTACAAACTTTACATTCTTCATAAAGTCTTCTTGGGTGATATTCCAACCACCAGAAATTGCGGGGAAAGTTGCCCATTTATTATTCGCACCAAATCTGGATGATCCTTCCCTTCTGATAATTGCCTGAGCAAAATACTTGTCGCCAAGGGCATAATTAATTCTTCCGAAAAGTGCAATAAGTGTGTTGTCGTTTTTAAAGCTACCCAATCCAACTGTATTCACCTTAATTGGCACACTTCCTAAGTTATTATCTTCAAAAAGATCGTTCACATAACCACGGTTATTTGCATTGAAGCCCTCATTCACTTCGTAACGATAGCTATAACCACCAATTGCCGATATCTTATGCTTGCCAAATAACTTTGTATACTCTAAAGTCGGCTCTATGTTAAAATTTTGATTAAGTTCTGTTACCCGTGATGCATAACCTCCGTTAGGAGCATCGTTATTTTCTACCGAGTTTTGACTTGCTCTATCACGATATTCGCTCCATATCCTGGAGTCGCGTTGTACAGCGCCAAAAACAGATGCTTTAAGATCTTTAATTATCTCCAATTCCAGTTTACCATCTGCCGAAGTAGTCTGTTGCTGAACCCCATAACGCTCCTGCTCTAATCTAGCTAGCTCATTCGTAATAGTTCTGGTAAATTGATAAGTGCCGTCAGGATTATAGTAAGATTCTGTTGGATTTTTAGTCAATACATTTTCCCATCCGCCACCACCTAATAAATTGGCTTTATTAAAATTGGTCGCTAAATTAAACTGCGCACTTAGTTTATTTTGAAATCCTCTTTGGGTTAAACTTAAACGGGCACCATATTCTTTTCTACTGTTTTCTTTGGCAAAGCCTTGCAGTTCACGGTAGTTAACACTTGCCCGGTAATTCGAATTCTCGCCCCCACCTGACACAGCGAGATTGTGATTGTTTGATAAGTTGTTTTTATTAATCAGATCTTGAAAATAATCAAAATCGCCCCCTTTATCTGAAGCCTTATATTCACCACTGGCAATCCGAGCTCTCCATTGCTCGGCAGTCATAAAGTCCGGTCTTTTTACTAAACTTTCATGTCTTACATAAGCATTGTAATTGAATACAGAAGGTCCTTTTTTACCCTTTTTTGTTGTAACGATGATTACACCAGCATTTGCTCTTGTACCATAGATAGCAGCGCCAGAACCATCTTTTAATACACTGAAAGATTCAATATCATCCTGTTGAAGCAAATCCAGATTACCACCGGGGATTCCATCGATAATAATTAAAGGACTTGAGGTACCAGTAATAGTAGTTACACCACGTAGTTGGATACCAACACCACTATTTGGGTTACTACTATTTCTAGAAATTTGCAGACCAGCTACTTTACCAACCAGTAAGTCAAGCGGATTACGAGATCCGCTCTGCCTGAATTGTGTGGTATCCACTTTCGCAATTGCTGAGGTTATTTCTTTTTCTTTAAGTGTACCATATCCCACCACGACTACATCATCTAGCTTCGTGTCAGATGATATTGCTAGTTTAATATTTAGTGAGGTTTGGTTTGCTACTGTGATGTTTTGAGTGATATAACCTACATAACTGATCCTTAGCACATCGCCTTCATTCGCCTCTATATTAAATTTTCCGTTACCATCAGTTACAGCACCCTTACCTGATGTGATATTTTTAATACCCACGCCCGGTACTGGCTGATTGTTTTCATCGACAATTGTTCCGGAAACAACTTTCCTTACCGAAACATGCTTTGCCAGCCGGCGCTCGCCCGATCGCCCTCCTTCGACTCCCGATTTTGTGTTCATTGAAAATGCAGGACTATTCAGCAATACAATTGCAGCCGACAGCCCCGTAATTTTAAGTAAATTAATTTTCATCAACGGTTTTGTTAAATTATTATAAAAGATTAGTTATTTTTTTTCCTGGTATTGGTTTATCTGGGTTAAAATGACCGCGCGAAACAAATTGCCGGACATTTTAGGATGTAATATGATTTAAGGTGTTGGATTTGGTGACGACATAAACGAATGAAACAAGCCATTCTACTTTCTAGCTTCGGTAAAGCCGGTTAAAATTTTGTAAGGAGCTGCTGTAATTTTCATGAAAAATTTAATTGGTTAGCCTAAAACGATTTAGCACACCAATAATAGGGATTATTAATTAAAATAAAACGATTTAGTATGTAAAAAAAATATTACACCTTAACCGAGAAGCATTTTTCAATTAATCCCTTAGTACCAGGCGGGTGGGGATAATCAGTTCTTCAGCAGGCAGTTTGCCTTTCGATGAAAGGCGGTTTAAAATCAGTTTAATAATGGCTTCAGCTATTTCTTCCAAAGGTTGCTGGATGGCTGATATGCGGGGAGTATGCAGTTCAAAAGCTTCATGGTCATCGTAGGCAATTACGGCAAAATCATCGCCTATTTTTTTATCAATCTGCTTAAGCGCTTTTAAGCCACTAATGGCCAGATAATTGGTTACAAACAATACGGCATCCACCTTTTTGCTCTCCAATAATGATTTAATCTGTACGATGGTTTCGTTTTCTTCCTGGTTAAAATGGATTTTTAATACCAGGTCATCGTCATAAGCAATTCCGTTATCTTCCAGTGCTTTTTTGTAACCATCGTGGCGTTCTGTAATCTGCGCTACATTGATATCCGTGGTTACCAAAGCAATGTTCTTTTTGCCCTGATCAATAAAACTCTGTATGGATTGGTAAGAGGCGTTAAAATGATCGGCACCCACATAACTGGTGTCAACATCGGGCAAATTTCTGTCGAAAAAGATTACCGGGTTACCGTCATCCAGCAGCATCTGAACATCTTCTTCTATCCCTTTTATCGGGGAGATGATGTAGGCATCAACTTTTCGCGATTTGAACAGGTTGATCAGTTCCTTTGCTTTATCAACATTGTTTTCTGTACTGGAATAAATAATTTTATAACCTCTTTTATAGGCTTTATCCTCAATTAACCTCGCAATCCTCGAAAAAAAGGAATTGGAAATATCTTCGATAATCAGGCCAATGATGTTAGAATTGCCCGTTCTTAAACTCCTGGCAATCTGGTTGGGTTTGTAACCGCTTTCTTCAATAATTTTCTTTACCTTCTCAATTACCGCTTCGCTGATCGACTTCTCTTTGGCTTTACCATTGATGATGAAGGAAACGGTGGTAATGGATACGTTTGCTTTTACGGCTATATCTTTGATAGAAAGCGATTTCATTTGGTTGGAATTTCTGTAAGTTAATTAATTCAAAGCTAAATAAAAAATGCAGCTTTTAAGTTTTTGCCATTTATAAAGGCGCAATTTAACATTTTTTGTATTAATCGTCTCAGAAACGTTTATTAATAATCCAGGTTCTATCTATTATATACGCTAAAAAAAATAAACTATCCAGTTGCCTGAATAATTTCTTAGGGCAGGTAACCCGGTATCGCCGCGGCCGGCTTTTCCCTTAAGTTCCGCGCCAATTTGGTCAACATTCCTTATTTCAGATAACCGGTAATCAATCCGGCCGTTTTTGCCGAAGCACCCGGTTTCCCCATCAGTAAAAGCAGTTCGTCATAATGTTTTAACATCGCCTCCCGTTCTGCTCCTGCTATAATCAAATCAAGTTCGGCTTTTACTTTTTGTGTGTTGCAATCTTCCTGGATCAGTTCGGTAACGATTTTTTTGTTTACGATCAGGTTCACCAATGAGATGAACTTAATTTTAACCAATAGCCGTGCAATGGCGATTGAAATGGTACCGCCTTTATAAACCACTACCTGCGGCACTTTAAATAAAGCGGTTTCCAGCGTTGCCGTACCCGAGGCAACAATTGCAGCATGCGCATGGTGCAATAGGTTATAGGTTTGGTTAAAAAGCAGTTTTACTTTTTCATCTCCGGTAAACTGCCGGTAATAGGCTTCGGTAAAGTTTGGGGCAGCAGCAATGGCAAATATATAATCCGGGTAATGTGCGGTAAGGCTTAGCATTACCGGCAATAAACGCTCTATTTCCTGCCTCCTGCTGCCAGGCAACAGGGCTATAATTTTTTCATCTCCAAGCTGGTGCCCGTTGCGAAAATCCCGATCTGGTGTAAACTGCGCAATTTCATCTAATAAGGGGTTGCCTACATAATCTACCTTCATGCCCCATTCCTGGTAAAAATCCACTTCAAAAGGCAGGATACAGAACATATGGTCAACAACCTTTTTAATTTTCAGTACCCGTTTCTGGTTCCAGGCCCAAACCTTGGGCGAGATATAATAACATACTTTTATGCCATTGGCTTTTGCAAATTCGGCTATTTTTAAGTTAAAACCCGGAAAATCGATCAAAATCAATACCTCAGGTTTCCATCTCATGATATCCTCCTTACACGCCTTCAGGTTTTTAAAAATGGTACGCAGATTTAACACAACCTCGGTAAAACCCATAAAAGCCATATCGGCATAATGTTTAACCAGTTCTCCCCCTTCAGCTTCCATTTTATCGCCGCCAAAATACCTGAACACCGCTTCGCCATCCTCCGCTTTTAAGGCTTTCATTAAATTGGCGCCATGTAAATCGCCTGAGGCTTCGCCGGCTACGAGGTAGTATTTCATGTTTATTTTTTTTAAATCGTCATTGCGAGGAGGCACTACAGCCTGTCCCGACCTTTCGGGGAAGCAATCTTTTATGCTATTATTTATTTCCCGATCTACCTTTTCTTAGAAAGATTGCTTCACCCAGCCCGCAATTCTCTTCTTCAGTTCGCAATGACGGCCATTTCTATCTAAAAAACTTTATACGCAAAAAACACAAAAGCGCACAAAAAAGTGGCCGCCAATATGCCCCTGCCAATGTTTTCTTTATTGTATTTAAAAAATGTTTGCATGGTATAAGCGTTTACCGCAATACCACCAATATACAACAGATCGGCTTTGGCCAATGATGCTACATGGTGGATAACATACCAGGCAATAGCACAGCACATGGCCGGTACCAGTAAACCAATGCCCAGGCCAATCCACACTGAATTATTTAATTTTCTTAAGCGCTCCATTATGGCAGTTAACCTAAATTTAGGCCATCGGGTGCACTCACCTTGCTGCCAGCAGCTTTCGCATCACGGCCCCCTATAAAGTCCCAACTGTTTAAGGCCTGTATGGCATGGTGTGCCGTTAAATCAAACTGCACCGGCACAACCGAAACATAACCATGCTCCAATGCCCAAACATCGGTATCTTCTCCTTTATCAAAATTTTCGAAAACACCGGTCAGCCAATAGTAGGGGCGTTTGTAAGGGTCTGTCCGCTCATCAAACTCTTCCATCCATTTGGCATTGGCCTGGCGGCAAACCTTTACCCCCTTTAAGTGTTCACCCTTCGGAAAATTCACATTTAAAAGGGTACCTGCCGGCAAACCGTTGGCCAAAACCTGCTCACAAATATTTTTAATGTATTTTTTGGTATGGCTAAAATCGGCATCGGCTGCAAAATCATCGAGCGAAAAACCAATGGAAGGAATTTTTTCTATCGCCCCCTCTACCGCTGCAGACATCGTGCCCGAGTACAGTACATTAATGGAATTATTTAAACCGTGGTTAATGCCCGAAACACATAAATCGGGTTTTTTACCCTTAAAAATCTTGTTTACGGCAAGTTTAACACAATCAACCGGGGTGCCGCTGCATTTGTACATCTCTACCCCACCGTAAAGGTCAACCTTATCAAAACGGATCGGTTTGCCTATGGTAATGGCATGCCCCATTCCGCTCTGCGGGCTATCGGGCGCCACCACCACCACATTGCCCAGTTCCTGCATTACTTCCATCAGGTTTTTTATTCCTGTAGCGGTAATCCCGTCGTCATTTACCACTAAAATAGTTGGTTTTGTGCCGTGTTTTGTCATGCCGGTAAAAATACAGATTATAATTTCAAGGCACAATAAACCAGCATCGATATGCCAAAATCATTTATTACTGACTTTTTAGTTTAGAAATCAAAATTATTTCTTTCCCTGCAATAAAGCCTTTATATTTGAGCAAATAACTTATTAAAAATGAATGCTGTATTTAACCCCGGCCGTAAAGCCTCAAATACTTATTCATTGTCATAAACCAAAAACAAATCAATGAAATTTAAATTATTTACTTTGGCTTGTTTTCTCATTACGGGTGCAGCGGCCATGGCGCAAACCACCTACCAATGGAAAACAGGAACCTCTGGCGGTTACAGTTACAAATATGTGACCAACGATCCGACCAAAACCCGTTTTTACACCTTAAAAAACGGTTTAACGGTTATCTTATCACAAAACAACAAAGAGCCCAATATTACCTATAAAATGGCAGTAAGGGCGGGCAGTAATACCGATCCGCGTACCAATACCGGCCTGGCCCACTACCTGGAGCACCTGTTGTTTAAAGGCACCGATAAGTTTGGCACCTTAAATTATGCCAAAGAGAAACCGCTTTTAGATAAAATCGAAGCCCTTTACGAAACCTATACCAAAACCACCGATCCGGCCAAACGTAAAGAAATTTATAAAGAAATCGATAAAACCTCGGGCGAGGCTTCCAATTATTCTATCGCCAATGAGTACGATAAAATGATGAAATCCATCGGCAGTAACTCTACCAATGCACATACCTCGGTAGAAGAAACCGTTTACGAAGAAGACCTTCCATCAAACGCCATTGATAAATTCCTGGCCGTACAGGCAGAGCGTTTCCGCGCACCGGTTTTCCGTATCTTCCATACCGAGCTAGAAGCGGTTTACGAAGAAAAAAACATCGGTATGGATAACGATGGCCGTAAAATGTACGAGAAAATGCTGTATGCCCTTTTTCCAACCCATAACTACGGACAACAAACCACCATTGGTACCATTGAGCATTTAAAAAACCCTTCATTGGTCGAAATCAGAAAATATTACAACAAATATTATGTGCCCAACAACATGGCGCTGATTATGAGCGGTGATATCAATTACGATCAGCTGATCAAAAAAATCGACAAAGATTTTGCCTACATGGTTCCTAAACCGCTTGCCCTTTACAACCCGGCGCCAGAGAAACCGTTAACACAGGTGCAAAAGGTTGATATTTACGGTCCAAGTGCCGAAAACCTGTACATTGCCTACAGGGGTTTTGCACAAAATACCCGCCAGAGTTTACTGTTAGATCTGATCGGAAGCATCTTATCAAACGGCAAAGCAGGTTTAATGGATATCAACATCAACAAACAACAAAAAATGTTGCGTGCAGGTGCGGGTTACAACTCCATGAAAGATTACGGGATGTTCATTTTATCGGGGTCGCCAAAAGCCGGACAAAGTTTGGAAGAAGCACAAAAATTATTATTAGAGCAGGTAGAATTGCTTAAAAAAGGCGAGTTTGACGAAAGCCTGATCAAAGCTACCGTAGCCAATATCAAATTTGCCGAATTACAGGGTTTTGATAATAACGATGTACGCGCCAACGCCACCATGAATGCCTTTATCTTAAACCGCGGCACCGAGTGGGATAAAATGCTCGCCTCAACTGATGATATGGGCAAAGTAACCAAAAAAGAGATTGTAGATTTTGCCAATAAATTTTTCATCAATAACTATGTAGTGGTTTTAAAACACAAAGGTGAAGATAAAAGCATCGTTAAGGTAGAAAAACCGGCCATTACAGCGGTAAAAACCAATACAAACGAAGTTTCGCCATTTACCAAAAGCATTATTGATGCGCCGGTAAAACCTATTGCCCCTAAGTTTTTAGATTATAGCAAAGACCTTAATTTTGGTAAAGCCGGTATTGCTGATGTAATTGCCATCCAAAACACCGAAAATGGTATTTTCCGCATGAGTTACCGTTTCGATATGGGTTCTTACAACTATAAATTGTTGCCTTACGCGGCGCAATACTTATCTTTTCTAAGTACCGATAAATATTCGGCTGAAGAGATCAGCAAGGCCTTTTATAACATTGCCTGCAGCTACAGCCTTAACGTAGGTAATGATGTAACCACGGTTTCCATTACCGGTTTACAAGAAAATTTCGATAAAGCAGTAGCTTTGGTTGAAGATGTACTGGCCCATTGCAAACCGAACGAAAAAGCGCTTGAAGATTTAAAAGGCCGTTTGTTAAAAGCGAGAGAAAACGCCAAACTGAATAAATCTTCCATCCTGGGCGGTTTAATGAGTTATGCACAATATGGTGCCGATAATCCTTTCAATTATGGCTTAACCAATGATGAGATCAAAAACATGAAATCGGCTGATCTGATTTACCTGTTGCATAACCTCACCAATTACAAACACACCATTACCTATTACGGCCCTAAAACGCTAACGGCATTTTCTGCTGATATTGTAAAGGCCCATCCTTTGGCCAAAGAGTTTACTGATGCCGCGCCGATCAAAAAATTCGCCTACACCAAAACCGATTCGAACAAGGTTTATTTTGCCGATTACGATATGGTACAGGCCGAAATCCGCTGGATACGCAACAGCGGTTTGTACGATCCGGCCAATGCCGCTAAAATTGCTTTGTTCAACAATTATTTTGGTGGTGGCATGGGTTCAATTGTATTCCAAACCATCCGCGAATCTAAAGCGCTGGCTTACTCTACCTTTGCGGTATATTCATCACCAAGCAGCAAAGATAAAGAGAATGCCATTGTGGCTTACGTAGGTACACAGGCCGATAAAATGAACGAGGCAGTAGCCGGCATGAACGATCTGTTAACCACTTTACCAGAGTCTGATAAATCATTCGCCCTATCGAAAGCCAACTCTTTAAACGGCATCGAAACCAGCCGCATCACTAAAGATGATATTATTGCCAGCTACCTGGCCGATAAAAAATTAGGTTTCGATCACGATTCGCGCATTGATGAGTACGCCAACCTTAAACCGCTTACTTTTGCCGATATCAAATCGTTCCACCAGAGCAACCTTTCGGGCAAACCATACAACTATTGTATCGTAGCTTCCGAAAAGAAAATCAACATGGCCGATGTAGCCAAATTTGGCCCGGTAACCAAATTAACCTTAGAACAGATTTTTGGATACTAGTTAAGCTGAAAGACCAAAGCTAAAAGTCTAAAGCTGAAAGATCAAAGCGATTCCCGGAAAACGGGGATCGCTTTTTTGTTGGGTATATTTAAATAGTTGTGTAATATTTAGAACCTGAATACTAACCCTTAATCAAACAGGGTAAGGTCTGGCCCTGATGGCCTGTTATTGTCTTCGTCCTTATTACGTGCATTGTTAATCCGCGGATCAACCTGCCAGCCCCTTAACAAAGAATTATCTATAGGATGTAGCACTTTTAACCGCTCGTTAACAGGTAACTCACGGTCTAACCATACAGCACTTTCACTTTGCGATAAAATACAGGGCATCCGGTCATGGATTTTTCCAACATAGTCATTTGCAGATTGCATAATCATCGTGCAAGATGGAATTACGATGCCGGTTTTTGGATCTCTCCAACTGTCCCAGTAGCCAGCAAGTAAAAGTATTCCCCCGTCGGTACGCTCAAAATAATAGGGCTGCCTGCTACTGCACGATCGGTCCCACTCATAAAACCCCTCAACCACAAATACGCAATGTCTACGCCCAATCAGATTTTTATAGCTGGGCAGAGAAAACATCGTTTCAATACGGCAATAAGTTGTAGAAAATTTAGGTATTTCTTTTGATCCTGATGGGATCAGTCCCCATTTCACATAATGTAATCTACCAGGTCTTGCATCCAGTATTACCGGCATATCTGTTCCAGGTGGGCGGTTGGTATCTTTTTCCCGTGCATCTCCGCCAAGTAGCAGGCCTGCCTTTGCAGCCATTGCCAAACTTTCACCTATTAATGTTCTTCCGCACATATCGTTTTCGTTAATTGTTTTTATTCAACCTTTATAATATCGCCCCACCTGGTGGTGTAGCCTTTTGAGAGGTATTCATGCTTTAACCGCCATTTTTTCTCATAACCTTCAGTGGCCATCCTCAGGGTTCCCCTACCATAAGCAAGGTTGAGTTTGTCCAGCACAGCAGATACCGTATCCTTTTTACCATAGTCATGATCATAAAAGGCGTTGAGCTGCAGTTCACTTTCTGGTACAAGCCCTGTTGCAATTACACCAGCCTTCCTGTATTTTATCCCTGGCCTGAAAAGCCTTGCTGATACCCTGACTGCAATACTTACCAGATCGGTGGTACTATTACTTGCAATCAGCAGTTTGTGGGTATGGCTTGGGAAATGCTGGGGATGGTCTTCCCTGTTCTTGTTTGTGTAAAGAAATATCTGCAAATAAAGGCAACGTAGTTTATCCCTGCGTAGTTTTTCTGCCAAACGGCTCGCGTATAGTGTTAATGCCTCGGCCAAAATTCCAGGGTCCTCTATGTAATTCCTAAAAGAACGGCTAACGGTAATCCCCTTTTTCACTTCACTTACCACTTCAAGCGGAATAGCGGGCCTGCCCCAAAGTTCGTTCCACATCCGTTGCCCCATAATGGTCATATTTTGTTTAAACCACATCTCGGGCATATCCCTCAGTTCAGCTGCTGTACGTATGCCCAGTTCCTCAAACTTTTTGTAATGCTGTCTTCCAACGCCCCAAAGTTCATGTACCGGAAACTCCCGAACTGCTGCCGTTATCTTTTCATGACTATCCAACACCAACACTCCTCCAGTCTTTTTAGACATTTTATTGGCCAATTTGGCTAGTGTTTTAGTTGGAGCTACCCCGATCGAAACCGGAATACCCGTATTGCGCACAACCGATTCCCTGATTCTGGGCACATAATTCTCCAAATCTTTAACCCCGCCAAGCCATCCAAAAGCCTCATCGATACTATATACATCCAGCCTCGGAAACCACCTCCCTAAATTATGCATTACCCGTTCACTCATATCCCCATAGAGTACATAATTGCTGGAGAAAACCTGGATTCCAAACTTTTTGATCAGGTCTCTTACAAGGAACTCTGGATCACCCATCTTAATTCCGCATGCCTTGGCTTCATCACTCCTGGCAATCACGCAGCCATCATTGTTACTCAGCACCACAACAGGCTTACCATTGAGTTCGGGTCGAAAAAGCCTTTCGGCAGAGGCATAAAAGTTATTGCAATCACAAAGTGCAAACACGGCTGTACCTCCCTACCTTCAATGATTTGGGCAGCATGTTCCTGCAAACAGATGTTACAACTCCCCAAATCTGTAATGTGCCCAATTCGGTTTCCGCAAGCGTCCCGTTATCACCCTTAAGCAAAACGGCACCCTGCTCCAAAAGAAACAGCCTGCAGATAAATGCCCCTGCAGGAAAGGCTATGACTATTGCACCATGCCGGGCAGTAAGCGAACGGTCAACAATGAGTATATCCCCATCTAAAATCCCACAGGATTCCATTCCCCCTCCCTGCATCTGAAAATAAAAAGTGGAATGCGGATCGATCACCAACCTGTCTGAAATATCAAGCCGTCCTTCCAGATAATCTGCCGCCGGGGACTGGAATCCCGAAATCTTCTGCTCTGCTCTTTTCTCAAACGACCTGATCATAAATCCATTTACTTTGTGTAACACAAATTTATGCTAAAATTTTTAGCAAATAAAACCTTCCCGTGATAGAAAACACAACCCAATGGAATAATCAATTTTGAGGCTCCTTAATCAGCGAAAATTTGTCTGAAAATAGTTTACCTATGGAAGGCAGCCTTACCGGATGAACCTGAAAAGTTTTATCTTGATAATACGTCAAGTGATATAACCAATGATCAATCCTGAGTATATTGTATATAGATAGTGATATGTAGAAACATAAGCATATGACAAAAAAAATTTAGAATATCGCTGAATGCCATCAGACTTAAGCATCGGTAAGTTTCCAGAAATATACCAGACTTAATCTCTCAAGGGGGATGGAATATAGTTAGCCCCCCCCGAGACATATCTCTAAGTTATTGTTTGCTCGAAATTGAAATCCCTTTCCAATCAACGGTATCATTTTTGAGAAAATATTGAGAAACTTCGCCGGCATCAAGCAGTTTTGGTTCTTTACGAATCCCAATGGAATTCAGGTAATTTAGATAATCTTTGTGATCTTTAAACCCCGACACTTTGTGGTTCTTAGCATTGATCACAAACCACGCTGCCTCAACCTCTTGATCGTTCAAAATGGTTTTTTTTCCAAAGATCAAAATAAGGGAATCTATAACATTTACCGCCCTGACACCTGGCATACTTAACGGCATATCAGTAGTATCCACAGATCTGGCACCCCATTCTTCTTCCCTAAGCGAGACTATCTCATACGGCTTGATGAGTGGAACCCGTCCCCAATCCATGCCACCTTTATCAGTATAAAATTCATCCGATTGTTTGCCATTTTTCGAATTGCTGCTACAACCGGCTATGGAAAAAATGGTAATTAGTAAAAAAATGTACTGTTTCATTTGTTATCGTTTAATCGTTTCTGTCCAATTAGCTTCAACTTTCATATCCATGCTTCCACCCCCGAGCCCATGGTAGACTGTACCAGTTAAGAAGCTGGCGACATTATAACTGGCCGATCTGGTCTCTTGTGGTGTGAGATCTAAGGTGTCGGATGTGCTGAATTGAACTACAATAGTTCCGTCAGGCTTAATTATCGCATCAGCTTTTACCCATGAATGACGAATTGCCCAGGTTAAAGTGTTCGTAGTTACACTTAATTTGTTACCCTCTTCCCACTTTCCTCCAAACTCTACAAGGTCAGTAAATGGCACTTTTTTCAAGCCAGGGTTATTTTTTATCTTTTCCATCAACTTTCTCCTAAACCTAACCATTCCAGGATCTTTTTTCAACTTTTCTAAGAGACCGCCAGTCAAATTTGTTTTACCTCTCTGCATACTTGAATTAGCCAATACCATAAAAAAATTGGACGAATTACTACCTACATCAAAGTGATCCAAAGTTTTGCCAACTATAATTCTACCAAATCCATTTGTCCACATCATAAGCCTTTCATAACTACGGGCTATACTACTCGCGGTTATATTAACAGTTCCCAGATTTTTGGCTTTGGCAGTATCTAATCCAAACTTATCAATGAACAAAATTGGATTATTCGCGCTAAAGGTATACGGCGAAGTCGCGTGAAACATATCTGCCAGTGGATCAGTAATATTCCATCTGCCAATGACAGGGTTATAGAATCTTGCACCATAATCATATTGTCCTAGTTCTTCCTGTATTTCCTTCCCACTGTAAAGATACTTGTTTGTTCCGCCACTCACAACTCTCCTTTGTCCAAACGCATAGTAATCGTCTCGCTGGATTGGTTCCAAAATTCCCGATACAGGATTTTGATGAAAACTTGTGCGAACATTATCCAAATGGTCCTGAAGATTATATTCATAGCTAAAACTACCGTTATTATTCCTCGCAATCCCTTCCTCCGTTTGGATGAAATCGATTACTCCGTTAGCTTTATAAGTGATGCCATCCAGATAATTTGCAGTGACCACTCCAGCATTTGTCTTTGCAAGTTTTTTCCCAGACGCATCGTAAGTGTAAGTGATATTCTGTCCCCCACTCACCGTTACAGGAAGGTTTAGATAATTATACCCAATGGTCGTTCCGGAAGGACCATCACTAATCAGATTTCCGTTTTCATTATAAACATAACTACCATTGGTAAAACCGCTAATAGTCTTCAACTGGTTGCCTTTATATTGGTCAATATGATAATTGTACCGGAGGAAGGCTTCGAACGCCTGCAACACTTCTACAGGCTACTAACCAATAATTATTATCTGACTTTAACTGTTCAGATCAACCGCCATTTCCGCCATATCCAGTACACCAGGCCAAGCACTACCAGCGCGCCTGCGCCAATCAGGCCCGGAGGCGGCTTCCAGCTCTTATCAACCTGTTGCAGCTTTGTTTTTGAGTTGGTGCTGCCTGAATTAACATTCCGGACCTGAAGCTGACGTCCTTTTTGCTGTTGCCCCTGCAGCATGCGCCTGTTGTTGGCCTTTCCTTTAATCACCACCTTCTCGGCCATCCCTTCAAAACCTTTTTCCGCACTGTAGAAAAATTTCCCCAATGGCGTAATTTGCACCACATATTCGCTGTTACTGGTATCAAGCAAAAGGGTATTGCTTTTTGCCCAGCTTTGCTCACTGCTGCTTTCCCGGCTGTCATGTTTTACCTCAAGGTCCTGTTCATGCAACATTTTTTTGCTTTTTAGTGTTGCACATGCCGAAAGCAAGAGCGTACAGGCCGCCAGGCATTTGATCAATTCAGTTTTCATTATCCGCTCCTTTCCTTTTCGCCCAGTCGGCAAAGTATTTAACGGCTTTTAAATGCCTGCGTTTACGGTACACCCCATCTCCTTCCCTGTTTCCTGCCGGGTTCGTATTGCCCTCAATGGTAACTATCCAGTCACCGTACTGCCGTTCAACCAGGCCACAATGGGCAATGCGTTTTAAGTGGCTAAAGTAAATGCCAAACACTACGGCCGGCATGATCTCTTTGGTGCGCTTGCTTAGCGGGAATAAGGCGGGGCTCCAGGCGGTGCGTGGTACCGGGTAACCGGCCTGGCCAAAAACCCAGCTCACAAAAGCTGCACACCAGGCACTGCCCTCCGGTACATTTATATAACTGAGGTATTCGGCAACCCGCGGGCCATCGTTTTTGCCCGAACGTTCGCGCACGCCCAGTTCCTTTTCAGCCACCTGCAACAGTCTTTTCCTATCGGCAAGCGCGGGGTCTTGCCGCAGGTTTATACTATTGCCGCCAGGCAGGCTATCGCTGCCAGCAAGAGCAAGGCAAACGATGCCCAGAAAAAACTTAACTGTTGCCATGAGGTTAACTGTTTAAATAGTGAAACCATATCTGTTAATTTATACAGGCCGAGGCTTTGCCAAAAGCGTTGCAACAGCCACCACGATAGCTGCAACAGGGCAGCATAACAGAGCAGGGCCAGCAAGATCAGCTGCCATATGCCTGCATCAAGCAGGGCCGCGGTGGGCTCAATGGTTCTTAACACTTTTGGGAGGGTATGCCAGCCCAGCACCAGTATTACGGCCAGCATCAGTTTTTCGAGGATCTGCTTTTTCGGCAACAGCGCCGTTAAAGCCGGTTTTAATGTTTTCATATCTTTTTAGTTTAATAGCCCAAACCTGGCATGGCTGGGTTTGGGCTTGTTCATATTAGTTAAGGAATGGTATAGGTACCCAGGTATTGGCTGTTTGCAACCGCAGTGGCATCGCGGTTTACCGCAAAGGCCCAGGCGTGGAAAACATCGCCGCTAAAGTTTGTACCGATTACCGCCGTGTAGGTCAGCGCAGCGCGCTGGGCTTCCTCGTACACCATATACATGTTTTTGGTAGCATTAAACAGCACAACCGTCAGCACATCATCCGCAAAGGCATTATAGCGGTTTATAATGCTCTGCCAGTTCAACAGCAGATCTGACCCCTGCAGGCTTCCGTTCAGGCCGTGCATTACCGAAAGCGAACCCTTGCTCAGCACCACCTTCGAAAAATCGATCTCAAAATCAGGGTAGTCGCCTGTAACGGCCTGGTTTAAGAAAATTTTTACCGCGGCATTGTAACCGGTAATCTTGTTCAGTTGTTTATCCTTAAAGCCGATATTTAAAATATCCTTGATGGGGCTCAGGTACCGGGCCGCAAGGGCAAACCTGGTGCGCTGCGCCAATTGAGGTTCGGTACTGGCTTTACTGCTTTTTTTAGGGAGTCCCCTCAGGTAATCTACACTGCGCCAGCTGCTGCCGATTACACTGCCTACCTTGCCCGAGAATGCGCCGTTGGCGCCTTTTGAATACGTTGCCATAATTTTTGTTTTTTAAGTGAAAAAATGTTTAATTCATCGGATTTCTGCTATACCGGTATGTTCAAATCCATGATCAAACCTAGGCGCTTTGAAGTAATGGCACCTCATTTTGGACTCAAATGAGCTAAATTGAGCTGATTATGGGCCATAATGAGCTAAAATGAGCCATGCTAATGCCGGCCATCCAGGCAAAGGAGCAACCGTAAACAACCTGCCTGCCCCCGGGCAGCATGGCCATAACCCCCGTAAATGTTTACCCCGGAAAAACCCATTGTTTACCTTTTAGGTAAGCCATGGGTAAACAACAGGTAAAGAATAGGTAACCAACAGGTAAGCAAAAGGTAAACAACAGGTAAGCAAAGGGTAAGCCAGGGGTAAGCCTGGTACCAGTGGCCTATACCGGAATAAGTTTACAGTAAAAAGTCTTATTACTGATTTGTGTTTACTATCGAATTTGTTTTTACTGTATTGGGTTTACAATGTTATGTTTTCTTCCTGATACTTGTGTACTATACTGGAATAAGTTCACAGTAAAAATCAGATACGGCCTTTTCGCTGGCTCTCCAGGTAGGCAGCCAGCAGGTCTTTCAGGTAAAAACGATCGCCGCCGGGCAGTTTGATGGGCTTTAAGGTGCCATCTTTCACTTTACGTTTGTAGGTACTTTCGCTGATGTTGAGGTAATCTTTTACCTGCTGCCGGGTGAGCTGCGTTTCAGGGTCGCCGAAGAGATCGATAAAGGTAAATTTTAACTGTTCTTTGTTCAGTACAAGGTATATGTTGTACAAGATCTGTACTAGTGCATCAAGGTTATTCATAGGGCGTAAAGTTTAAAAACAAAAACATATTGCAGCATGCTGATGGGGCATGCTGCAACCATATCTGGAAAATGTTTCTGTGCCGTTATCAGGGCGGCTAACCGATGGTGCCGGAGCGACTAAAATTGGTTAGAAAATTTGGGTCTATCTTAAAATTTTAGCGTCAAACAGCGCCAAAAACTGTTCAACATTCCCAATAATATGGAGGTTAATTAATCGGTATATAGATGATCATGAATGTACAGGGCACACAATGGCCAAAGCAATGGGTCGCCCCGGCTGGGGCACACCAGCCGGGGGTTAAACAGGATACAAGCCTTCCTTTGAGGGTGGCTTTGCCGTGCATGTGCGAGCGTTCCATGCAGCGGGGTAAATACAAAAATAATTAGGGATGAAAAAGCAAACAGGTAAGGTTTTTCCATCTTCTGTAAACTTAATCAGTAAATAAATTAGTATTATGGTTACATCTTATACCCTGTATAACGACAACTTATCTCAAATCGTATATCAATCAGGTTGTTTTACTGTAACCAGAAGCGCCAAATCGCTTCAGCAAAGCAAGGTAAAAAACTTTCGCCCAGCCAACAAAACCGCCTGTGCAGGCAGATAAAACAATTTAGCTAAAGCCTATGTCTGTGCCTCAAAATGGTCGGTCAGCGCATGGATGTTGCGTAAAAAAATTTTCAAATCAGGTTCACCCGGCAGGCAAAACAGGCATTTTTTTCGCAGATATCACGCACCTCAAGTTCCTGATCTACCCGTCCCGTGGTAAGAAATCACTCTTATCAATTTGAAAGATACTCTCCATGTAGGTACATACGGGTTGACGATATACCAAAAAATTAAAAATGATCGGTTAAAATGCCGGGCCATGGGATAAAATATAGATATGTACCCAAACATCGGCCGGGTTGCCCGGGGTTGCCAGCCCGGCAACTTGACAGGAGACCAAAAAGCTTTTTTCTTTAGGTAAAAAACAGATCATGGAAGAAAACGACTATTTAAAAACCATCCGGAACTACATCAGCCCATCTTTTGGGTTAAGCTGTTATTTAAACCTCCTGCTCAAAGAACGTACATTCAAAAAGAAAGAAACCCTAAAGCTTGCTGATGAATATTGTGCGGTATTACTTTTTATCAGCAGCGGTACGTTAAGGTTATATGCCATTGATGCAGAAGAAGAAACAACCCTCCTGTTCTGGCATCAGCACCAGTTTATTGTCCCCTTGGCCACTTTGGGTAATTACACCGAAGGCGAGCTGTTTATCGAATTCCTTGACGATGCTACACTGACCGGTTACAGTGATAAACACACCGCCAACCTTTATAAACTATTTCCCGAATACCGCGTACTGATGAACAAACTTTACCAGCACCAGCTTGCAGCATTACTGCTGCATACCACAGCGCTTTCCAGGCTAAATGCCAATGCCCGTTTCAACCAATTGATGCACACCAGGCCGGAACTGTTTAACCTTTGCGACCTTAAAACCATCGCCAGTTATCTGGGCATCCATCCCAAAGTTTTAAGCCGGCTGAGGTCAAAAGCGGTAAAAAAGTAACATCCGCTACCTGCATTTCATTGTTTGTAAGCCTTTTGGCAACTTAAATGGCCTTCACCTGGCCTGTTCTGCACCGAACTTTATACCAGTAATTTAAACTGTATAAGGTAAACCGCTTAAAATGATCAGGCCATGCAATTAAATCTAAGTAAAAGTGTTTATCAGCTCGGCTGCCTCTTACTCATTATTTTATGGGCTACTACTGCGGCCAGCAAACTTGGTAATCTAAACCAATTCAAAACCGAACTGGCCAAACAGGTTTTTTCTGAACGCTTTACTGCCTGGTTACTTATTGCCGTACCCGCTTCAGAAATGATTGCCGCTACCCTTTTGGCCTTTAGCAAAACCAGGTTATACGGCCTTATTGCTTCACTCCTGCTAATTACGGCTTTTACCCTATACATCGCAATGGTGCTGGCAGGCTATTTCAACAAGGTGCCCTGTAGTTGCGGCGGTGTTTTAAAATGGCTCGGCTGGAAAGCACACCTGGTATTTAACCTGGTGTTTACCGCAATAACGCTCATTACCCTAATTATTCACTTAAAGCGGGAGGTTCGTGACAAAGAGTAAGCAGCACAACCGGATACCGGTCCTATCCAATACAGCAAAAATCAACCGATCGCCAGACCACCGAAACAGATCAATTTCATTTATCCTCCTAAACGGAGATCATTTAAAAACTAAATACCATGTTAAACAAATTAAACCTTGGCCTTGTAGCCCTCGTATTGGGGTTCGGCCTAACCATTACCACCAGTGCATTTAAATCAGTCAAAGTAAGCGAACAAAAAAGGGATCAGTATAGGTTCGTTTATAATCCGCCCAGTTCTTCGCCCTACAGCGTGGCAAACGTTACCAATCCATCGCACTGGTTGTATGCTCCGGATAGCGAAGGTTGTTCAGGAGAAGAAAGAGCCTGTTCCATTGTTATCGACCAGGCCTATGTAGACCTGAGCGCTACTCCGGCCTTAAAGTCATCGGCCAATCTGACCGCGTCTTTTAATGCGCCAACCAATACCGCTTATGTTACCGGTTCTGCAGATGGCCTGATGCAGATCGAAAATTCCGATCAGCCTTAAACCAGGCATAGCAGTGAGGCCATGTACAGGAAATTGCTGTGCATGGCCTCTTTGTTAGTTTTGGGCAATTCCGGTCTGTTCTATAATATCAACCGGAATAGGCAGTGCATAATAAGCCGCATTTGGCTGCAGGCTGACCAGTTTACCCCTGATATTTCTGGAAATCACCAGGTTTTCACCTTCCCGGTTGTACCGTTTCAGGTCAATCCACCGCATCCCCCTCATCAAAAGTTCCTTTCTCCTTTCGGTCCTGATCTTCTTTAGCGCCTCGGCACGGTCAGCGGCCGTTAAGGGCACAAATACCGTCCCTTTCTTCCAACGCGATTTCAGCAGCAGGTTCAGGTCGTCCATGGCCGGAGCAACATTCCCTAAAAAAGCATTGCACTCCGCCCTGTTCAGGTAAACCTCATCGTTGGCAATACCGGTAAAAAATACCGATGCGCTTTCTGCATAACTTCCTTTATACTGCGGGTAACCACTTACCATTCTGAAAAAAGCCGTCCGGCGGAGATCGGCGGATTGATAGGAAGCATAAAGCACCGTATCTATCCTGGCCCTGCTGGTGGCATGCAGGGTAAACGAAGGGGCCATTTCGGTATAAAACAATGTTTCGCCGTTAAACTTTCTAAAGGTTACATTCGCCGTCAGATTGATCACACCCGGATCACTGTTATAATCCATCAGCTTACTGTTGATCTTCAGCGATTCATTGGCCCATTGCAGCCCAAGGTCGTACCTGCCCATATAAAGATAGGCCCTTGAGAGCAAAGCACAGGCTGCCGCTCTCGATGGCCTCATCACATGGGCCGGAACATCGGGCAACAAACCTGCAGCCTGCTGCGCATCCTGCAGTACACGGTTGTAACATTCGCGCACGCTTGCCCTTTTTCCCGGCAGGTTAAAATCAGAAGCCGTCCTGAGTATAATCCCCGGGTCGGCATCAGCCGTAGCCTCATTGTACACCCTGGCATAATTAGCGGTAAGCAGCAGGTAATAATATGCCCTGAAAAAAAGGGCAGAGCCTTTAACATTGTCCCAGGCCGTGGCATTAACATTCGTCCGCTCAATTTTCTCCAACAGCTCAAGGCCGATATTGCAGTTAAAAACCGCCTGGTAAGTATAGTTCCAGTCGTTGCCAAAACGCGAATCAAAAGGCTGCCACCGGTAAAGCCCCTGGCTTATCGCACTCTGGGAATTATAGGTGGCAGGCAACCAGAAATAGTCGTCTGCAGAACTCTCGGGTAAGCTTGGCGTGGTTTTCGTATTCATGGTCGGATAATCATCCAGCAGGGCCTGGATATCCTGCAGGCTTTGCGGGGTAACAAGCTTCGCATCCGACTTTACATCCAGGTACTTTTTGCAGGATACCAGCGAAACCGCCAGTACCCCTGTCAACAGCAATAATAATTTATTTTTCATCATATTTTCATCTAATTAAAAACTGCCCCTAAGCCCCAACAGGTAGCTTCGCGAAGGAGGGATATTGCCGGCATAATCTGGGTCAACCCCAAACTTATTGGCACGCCACATTATGCCGCCGTTCTGGAGCGCCGAAAACACCTCGAGCGCACGGAACACTTTTTTAAGTTTGCGCAGGCCCACTTTATACGAGAGGTTGATATAATCCAGCCTGATATTGTCGGCCCTGATGATGTTCACCTCCGAAGAGGTATAAAAGAAATCCCTGTTCTCATCAACCGGGTATACAAACGAAGGAACATTGGTTTTTAACTCATCGCCCGGGTTCTTCCACCGCAAAGCAAAATCACTGTGCCCGCTGCCGTTTAAAACCAGGCCGGGGTAGCTTATGGTAGGTTTTGAGGCATAATAACCGAGCTTGTAACTGATGTTTACAGCCAGGCTCAGCCTACCGTAAGAAAAGGTATTGATCAGCGAACCAAAATACAGGGGACTTGCCGAACCGTAGTAAACAATGTTCGCCCCCGTAGCATTGGCCTCGGCAAAAATGGCCCGGTAATCTTTGCTTACCTGCCCTGCCAGGTAACCCTGCGGGTTTCCGCCGGCATCAAGCCCCGCCCACTTCAGGGCGCCTACCGCATATAAAGGTTTGCCAACAATCGGGGTAATCTGCGTGCCGGTATTGAGCAACTGACTCAGACCGTTGGGCGTACTGGTGTAATACTTTACCGTTTTGGAGATACTGTAAGTAAAATAACCGTCGGTTCTCCAGTTAAAATCCCCTGCACGCAGGTTAAGCGAGTGCAGGTCAAGCTCAAAACCGTTGCCCCTCATATCGGCCACGTTCCTCACCAGGGTTTCGGTACGTCCCCAGCCCGTATAATCATAAGGGGCAGGGCCGTAAAGGTCAGTCCCCTTTTTGATAAAATAAGCCACCGATCCGCTCAGCCGTTTATCCCTGAAAGCAAAATCGGCGCCCAGGCTCAGCTGCGAAAGCTGCTCCCACCTCAGGTCGGGATTATTGATACTGGAAATCCGGGAGGTGAGCAGCCCGGTAAGCGGACTGGAAGCATAAGCGGCAATAGGGAGTGCCGTTTTGGTGAGGTCAACATTTCCGCTGTAGCCGAAAGTAGCTTTGAGCCTGAGTTCGGGCAGGAGTGCGCTTTTATAAAACTTTTCTCCCGAAACCAGCCATCCAAGCCCTGCAGACCAGAGCGGTTTCCAGCGGTCGTTGGTATTGGCGCCAAAAATATTAGACCCATCCCTCCTGATGCTGCCCGATAAGGTATACCGGCCATTATAGGTGTATGCGCCATTGGCATAAAAACTTAGGAAACGGTAGCGGGTGGAGGTGTAAAACTGCCCCGACCCCATCGAAGAAGCACTTCCCCTTAAAAAATCAGGATAATTATTGACCAGGTCTACATTTACAAAAGTAAGCGGATCGGCCGTATAGCCATACTGCGTAAGCGAGGCCGATGAGGCATCCGTCTGTTTGGCCTCGCCCCCCAAAATCGCATTGAGCTGATGTTTGCCGAAAGTACGCAGCAGGTTCAGCTGCGCCCTTGCCGTAGCAGATGATTGCCGGGCTTCGCTGCTGTTCAGCACCCCACCCCTTGGCACAATATACCTCACTAGCCCTGTAGCGCGGTTAAGCTGGCTGTAACTATTAATCAGGTCACGGGCATAATAACTCTGTTCATCCGAAAGCAGCTCACCGTCCGTCTGCTGCCGCTGGTACTGGTAGCTTAAATCCAGGTTCAGCCCCCGCAGGAGCCTGTACTTCAGCGCAACGGTTGCAAAAACCTCCTGCCGGGCAGACTTGTTGGTCCGGTGCAGGTAATCATCTGCAGGGTAATATTTCCAGTCGAGCAGTTTGCCGCTGCCGGCCGTATCGGTATAGGCCGCCCTGTAGGCAATGGCCACAGGCAGGGCATTCCCCGCCCCGTCCCTGAATTCCAGATAAGGGACCACCCTGCCGGCGGTAGTCAGCGAACCAAAAGCCGGCCGCCCCGAGGCCGTTTTATTGCCCGTAAAATAAACCTTTGTGTTTAATGTTAGCCTGCCGGTTACCTTAAAATCGTTAGACAGGCCGATATTCACCTTATCAGAAGCGGCATAGGTTTCGCCCAAAGACCGGTCATAGCTTACCGAAAGGCCAAAGGCATGTTTGCTATCGCCCCCCTTCAGGTTCAGCCCGTACTGCTGGGTCAATGCATGGGTATAAAATTCATCCAGGTAAGATTGCCGCGCATCGATACCTTTCAGCCTGTTCAGTGCCTCTTCGGCCGCCTGGGCGGAGAGGGTCCCGTTTCTTTTGGCCAGTAAAACCTCAACAGCAGGCGTGAGTGCAGAAAACGGTGTACTGCTTATCTGCGCATCAAAATAACCGCTGTTGAACATCGTGCGCTCTACCTCGATATAATCGGCACTGCCCATCTGTGGCGACCTGGACAGATCAGGCAGGGCAGCAACCAGCACACTGGATGAAAAAGCAGTTTCATAACGCTGGTTAAACTTTCCTTTTTTAGTGGTGATGACGATCACGCCGTTACCGGCCCTTGCGCCCCAGATCGAAGCTGCCGAAGCATCCTTCAGGATTGATACATTTTCGATATCCAGCGGGTTGAGGTTGGAGATATCGCCGTCATAAATAAAACCGTCAAGCACAATCAGCGGATCAAGCGGGCCGTTAATGGTGCCCAGCCCCCTGATGGAGATATTGGTTTTGTTCTGGGGGTTGTTGGGGTTGGTTTTGCCGATATTCAGCAGCAGGCCGGAGCTCTGCCCAACCAGCCTGTCGAGCAGGTTCAATCCTCCCCTGGCATTCAGCTGGTCGCTGTTGATCACGGCCACCGTGCCGTTGGTTTCATTGGGACGCAGCAACTGGTAACCCGTATTTACCTGCACGTCACCCAAATCAAAAGCCGCGGGGCTTAACTCCACATTGATCGCCTGATCTGTAGCACCTACCACCAGGCGCCGCGTTTGGTAACCGACTGCAGAAAAGATGAGCGTATCAGGCAGTGCTGAAAGCACCACACTAAACCTGCCCAACTGATCGGTCTGCGTGCGCGCCCCTTTTGCCCCGGTTACACTTATGGTAAGCCCTTCCCCTCCTATTGCGCTGGCCCTGCCCGATATTTTAATGCCCGTTCTATCTTGCGCAACAACAGATAATACCGAAAACAACAGGATCAGCACAGCAGATACCATTAACAACAGGTTCCACTTAAATTTATGTGTATTAGATTTTAAACCGCCCATATCAAATCCCCTCCTTTCCCATCAAGAGCTGCCCGCCCGCCAGAAAGCGACGAATATTCTGCTCATGGAGCGTACCATATCCGGTGATGGCCTTTATGCGGCCATCACCGCCAACCCACACATAACAGGGCAGCCTGCTGATCTTAAAATACCGGGCAAACAGCTCGTGCTGCGCTACAAACGGAACCGAAAAACCCGGATGGTCTTTTAAAAAGGCATCGACAAACCGGGCCAGTTTTCCTGCATCCCGGTCGCGCGCTGATGCATTCACCAGTACAATCCCTAAGGCCTGCCCGTTCGCCTTTAGCAGGCTGTCTGCATGGGGCAGGCTTTTGATACAGCTCCCGCACCAGCTTGCCCAAAAATCGAGGATGAAAGGCTTCCCCTTAAAATTGGCCAGTTTAAAAGCAGTTCCTGCCCCGGCACCCAGTAATTTGAGTGCTGCATTTAATAAAGAATCAGGAAGGGCCTGGCCAACGGAAAGTCCTGTGGCCTGGCTGGGCTCCTGTGCTGCAGCCCTATTTGCGGTTAGGGCCAAAATCAGCATAAAAACGGTGAATATTTTTAAAACGCTATGGTTAAGATGAAGGCATAGCCTGCCCCTTGAGATAGCCATTGTAGATGGGTTCATAAGTTTTGGTTAAGTTGATTAGAAAAAGATCCCGGCCTTAAAAAAAGACAGGGACTAAAAGCAAATGCAGGGGACTGCATTATTGTTACATCATTAAAAAACCTAAAGCCTGAATTCTATTGAACATGTGCTTTACTTTGGATTCAATTGGCACCTTGCATGAACGGTCGTCACCCTGAACTTGTTTCAGGGTCTTTAAGGCT
Source organism: Pedobacter suwonensis (assembly GCF_007833675.1). Classification (NCBI taxonomy): domain Bacteria; kingdom Pseudomonadati; phylum Bacteroidota; class Sphingobacteriia; order Sphingobacteriales; family Sphingobacteriaceae; genus Pedobacter; species Pedobacter suwonensis. Next base: position 2,162,163 of record NZ_CP031708.1, read on the forward strand.
AGCCAATTTGTCTTACTAAAGTATATTAATTGAACCCAGGGTAAAGCCCCCTGCACCGCCAAAACCTATACCGGGTTTTTCGGCTTTAAGGCATAAAGCCGATCGAAAGGATAACAACTACTGATCTCCATGGCCCACTCCTTCCTGCTCCGTTACATAATAAGACACCAAAAAATTGAGGTTACAATTAAAACCCCAGGCTTTATTTCCATAAAAAGTACAGAAACAGGTAAAATCATCAGGTACTGGCTTTTTGCCTTGTGGATGCTGCGACACCTGTTCAACCTGGCTTTTCTCCGCCACAACCTGTTGATGCCCGCCAGCACCTGCCAGCCAAATGCTCCATACGGCAAAGGGGCTGTACAAAAAAGCCCAGCAAAGGAAAAAAAGCGGCAGGTAACGGTTATTGGTGCTCATGGCAGATGGTTGGTTAGGTAGATTGGGTTGGCATTAACAGCAGAGCGCTCCCTTTATTTCATCACAAAAAAAGGGCAAAAGCCAGCCCCTCTGCCTAAAAACAGGCAGATACGGACACACCGTATTGCAAATGAGGAAAAAGATGCTTACCTTGGGAATGCGAATAACCACAGTAATGCACCCTTGCCTAACAAGCAGAAAAGGCTGGCCCCAGGCTAAATTAACCCACCGGGAATAAGTGCTCTCACACCAACCCCCTGTTTTTTATTGGGCTATTTTATACCTGTAATTCTGGCACTGGCATTACGATGGAGAACAGATGACGTTCTTTAACAATAGTTTTAGGGAATAATCTTTTATCACTTCCTGGAAGTGACAAAAGTTGATGGCGGTTAATTTTTTCGTTTTCATAAACGTTTAATTTTATGTAAAACGATGAGACTCAATAAAAGCAGAATGAAACCAGATTGGAAAGAAACCAATAGGGCGAACTCCAATGCTTTTGATAGAGGTACCGTCAAGAACCGCTTAAGCTGAAGGCTTAAGTTTCCCAAAAGACTGACATGAAGCCCGCCCTATTGAATATAAGATATCGCGAAGATAACAAAATCCAATAGATACGGCGAACTCACGGTCGGCTCATGGGAAAGTTTGACGGTTTTCTATCATGAGCAACATCGTTAAAGCCAGGATAACCCAACTCTGTTTGTCGCTATAAATAACTGATAACGAAGATAAGTAATATTTATTTATCAACCAACATGTAGGTTGATTTATTTTAAAAAAAATATGGAAAAAAAAGTAATCTCTGAAATAGATTACCTGTTAATAGAAGAAGTTAAAGCATTAAGAATAAAGAAGGGCATATCAAAAGCAAAGCTTAGTTCCAAACTTAAATTGGCTGGAAGCTTTGTTGGTAAGGTTGAAGACCTAAGCCAAAGAGATAAATATAGCATTAGACACCTCCCTCTTTTAGTAAAGGCTTTGGGTTTGAAATCAATTGGACAACTTTTTCCAAGTACGCCTGTCAAAAACATGATTGAAATAACCTATGAAAAAATTCCGAAGCTGAATAAGGACGGAAGTGAAAGTAAGCAATTTGTGGAAAAGATCATTCAGATCATAGAGGTAGAAGAACAGTAACCGAAGATCAATAAAATAAGAAGAAATAGGGAGTTTGTTTTACTAGCTGAGCAATTGGCATGGGAAACAAGCTCCCCCCTAATTGAAAATAGAGATAATCACTAACTTTGCACTAAAAATTACTACTTAATTCACTTATTTCAGATACTGAGAATGAAAGTCTTAAAATTAAGTTAAAAATTATTATTATAGCAAATATCCCATATTGCATTGAAAGCACTTACTGGCTAAAAGGCCATCATACTATCTGCTATTAAGGCATTCAGGAAAGTCCGACGATCTAAGGAATAAAAAAGCAATAATTCAATTTATGCCCAATCAAATGACTTCTTAATATCCTATAAGTGAATGGCTTCAAAATCCTTGGAAGGCTACCATTTCTGCACTTTTAACTGCTGTAACTTTTTTTGGAATAGGGTAATGGTAATATTAAACCTTTCGAAAAACGAGATAAAAACAGAAGTAATTCTTGGTTTGGTTCTGTAAAGAAATAAAAGAGACTAGTAATAAAAATGTCTCTTTTATTTTAAAGTATTTTTGCTTTTAGGGTAAAGATTAGGGTGACTTTAGCCTATTGCGGCCAAATGGAAAGTGTAAAGTAATATATCAGCCTAGCGTCCCATTCTTTTTAGTAATAATTATGGTTTTACAGACTGATCTTTTTTTAAGATTTTAATGTTGGCTCGGTTGTTCGGTTATATATCTTCTAGCTTTTCTGCCATCTCGCGAATGACTTCAGGACGAGTATAAATTTTACCTTTATTTGCTTGGACAATTATTGATGATCCTAGTTGATATAAATCCTCATCCGTTAGTTCATTTATCCTAAGGTCAAAATTCAAAGTATAATTCGCAGTCGCTAAAGAACCTTTAAGGTCATTTGCATCAGCATTTTTTTCAGTACTTAAATCAATGCCCATTCGCTTTAAACGGGCTCTTAATACAGGATTGATTTTATTAATATTATTCTTATAATTCTCCACCTCTTTATTCATCACAAAATTAAGCTGACTAAAAAATTGTTCTGGCGAGGGAGTTGTTAAGCTGGCTCCTTTTCTGAAGCGCTCAAAGCCAATATCGATGCGGAGTTTTCTATTTTTTGCTTTTCCTAGAGCCCTTGGCTTTATATCGTTAGTCGATGATTGTACTTCCTCAAATAAATGCAAATGAACTAATGTATGAGGAAATTTATCCTTAAATTTGTCCAAAAATTCTGTTATATATGTGGAAATCTTTGAATCCCGTATGAATGAATCCATACCGTGATTGATTTCAAGTTCGATTTTTTGCGCTTCCATTAATTTTTTGTTTTATATTGAATATTATTATTTATAGATGATTTTGCAATTTGGCACAGACTTTCCTTTCTATCTGATTCCTTGCGATTCTGAATATGAGCTGCTGGGCGCGAGCAATAGGTTAATACTCGTTTTTTTTAGATTAAATGTATTGTTTATAAAATTGCTTTTTTATTCTTAGTTCAATGCCTCATATGCTTAATTAATATCATAAGTATCGCCCAGCATGAAGCTATTGAAAAATCATGAGGATGATTAGCCTGCCTCAATAATTATATTGGGGCATAGCTAATAGAAGTTAAGGCATATTATAGCCTGCATTAAAATGGGAAATTAATTCGGGGGCTACCGCAGCTCTAATCCGGGCCTCATTCTGTGGTGAGCCAATCACGAAGCCTAACTCTATCAATGCGTCAATAAGTTCTATATTATTAACTCGGGTATCATATATATCGTAACCTGGTCTTCCTCCTGTTGTTGCTATACTTGCGAGTGAAGCAGGAAAACTCCCAGGATCAGTGACGTATATGTAACACCTCATTTCTCTTCCCCATTTGTTACCACCTGGCGGGATTACATAAACCGAAGGGTCTGCAGATCCTGGAAATGGAAGGCCTGAAGCAGCTAAGTAAATCGCTGAATATTTAGCTACCATCACCTGCGGCAGTTCTACTTCCAAATGGGTAAGTCTATTGGGATTTGCTAAATATCCGGCAATCTCGGTAATTTCTTGAATAGTCATATGAGCTTAATTTTGATTTAACTCAAATCTACGCTTTTAAGCGATATGAAAAAATAGTTAATATCAGAACACAGTTTACAAAAGGTAAGAAATAACAATATCCCGTGTTAAAATAATATCTTTATGCAAGTTTTTATTTCGTGGCTAGCAATATATTAATAAAAGAAATTTTTCACTAAATTGGATTAATTTTGGAGCACACTCAATTTGAATATGATAAATAATACAATTGGTCTCCGAAAGGCACTCAACAAGGCATTCCTAAAAGTGAAGCCCCACAGAAGTGAAATTGAACTTTTTAAGGGTAACCTGATCGATCTCTTAAACCAAATTAATGAAAGTGAATCGGAAGAATATCATAAGAATATACTTTCTACATTTTTGAATAAAACTTATTACGCATCACGACACTATATTAATACTAAAGGCAGAAATGATCTGGTAATCCATCATGATGATAATCCAAAAAGTGATGTAGGAGTAATTCTTGAAGTAAAAAAGCCCGCAAATAAATCTGAAATGTTAAAACTTGGAAATCTAAATACCAAGGCATTTCACGAGTTGATCTTATACTTTTTAAGAGAAAGAATTAGCTTGAAAAATAAATCTCTCAAATATCTGATCATCTCCAACATCTATGAATGGTTCATATTTGACGCGCAAATATTTGAGCGTTATTTTGCTGAGAATAGGAATCTAGTAAGACAATTTAAGGATTTTGAAGAAAAAAGGCTATCTGGAGTCAAGACTGATTTTTTCTACAAGGAGATTGCTCAGCCAATTGTTGCTGAAATCGGCCCTTTGTTAGAATTCACTTATTTTGATATAAATGATTATCAAAAGGCGCTAAGGAGTGATAATAAAACCGATGACAGGCCTCTAATTGCCCTGTATAAGCTTCTATCTCCACAACACATTTTAAAACTTCCTTTTGCTAATGATAGTAACACTTTAGACCGCAACTTTTATTCTGAACTGCTTTACATTATTGGATTGAAGGAATCCAATGGTGATAAGCGGATTATTACCCGACCTGCCAAGGGAGAACGAAACAATGGCTCACTTTTGGAAAATGCAATTCAGGAGATTGAGAGTATGGATAAAATCCAAAATCTAGAAAGACCATCAGAATATGGATTGACACATGAAGATCGTCTGTTCAATGTGGGGCTTGAATTGGTTATTACTTGGATAAACCGTATTCTGTTTCTAAAGTTATTAGAAGCACAACTACTTTCTTACCATAAAAAAGATGACAACTATCAATTTTTGAATTTAAAAAAAATTAGAAATTTTGATGATTTAAATAGTTTATTTTTTAGTGTTCTTGCTATTCCGCAGAACCAACGCAATAGTGAAGTTAGAGGGCTTTTTTCTAACATACCATATTTAAATAGCACATTATTTGAGGTTTCAGATATCGAACATAAGACTATTGCAATAAGCAACCTAAAAGACGATAGGTTTTTGCCGCTTTTTGTGCGTTCAGTATTAAAGAACCAAGATGGTAATCTTGTAAAAAAAACAGAACTAAGTACATTGGAATATCTCTTTGAGTTCCTTAATGCATATGATTTCAGTAGCGAAGGTTCCGAGGAAATACAAGAGGAGAACAAAAAACTAATTAATGCATCTGTTTTGGGGTTGATCTTTGAAAAGATAAATGGCTATAAGGATGGTTCTTTCTTTACACCCGGTTTTATTACCATGTACATGGCCAGGGAAACAATTAGGAAGAGTGTAATTCAAAGATTCAATTTGATCAAGGGCTGGAACTGCTCCTCTATGGCTGAGATTTACGATCAGATAACAGACAAAAAAGAAGCTAACAAGATCATTAACAGTCTTACTATATGTGATCCCGCAGTTGGCTCCGGCCACTTTCTAGTCTCATGTTTGAATGAATTAATCTTTATTAAAAGTGAGCTTAAGATTCTTTTAGACCAGGAGGGCAGAACCCTTCGAGACTATAATATTGAGGTGGAGAATGATGAGCTGATTGTAACCGATGATGATGGTAGGTTATTTGAGTATAGACCCGGAAATCTTGAGAGTCAGAACATTCAGCGTACTCTGTTTAGAGAAAAGCAGACAATAATAGAAAACTGCCTATTTGGGGTTGATATTAATCCTAACTCTGTAAGAATATGTAGGCTAAGGCTTTGGATAGAATTATTAAAAAGTACTTATTACAAAACTCCTACTGAGCTCGAAACATTGCCAAATATTGATATTAACATTAAATGCGGCAATTCTCTAGTTGCTAGATTCGAATTGGACTCTGATTTAAAGGGTGCTTTCAAGGAAACAGGTTATAGCCTCAATGACTATAAGGAGGCTGTTTATAATTATAAACATACGAATGATAAGGCAGAAAAAAAACGTCTAAATCAGATTATCGAAAAGATTAAGACTGCCTTTAAAAATAATATTGACAATAAATTCAGAACAAAGATTGCAAAATCACGTGGTAACCTGATCAATCTTGAGGCAGAATTGAACCGGAAAATGCAATGGGGAGAAAAAATTCCGAAGAAACTAATTGATGAAATTAAAAAGGCAAAAGTTAAGTTTAATACCAATGAGCTTGAACGTAACGATCGGTTGCATAATGCCATCTACATCAATGCATTTGAATGGAGATTTGAATTTCCGGAGGTTTTAAATGATGAGGGTGACTTTATTGGTTTCGACATTATTATTGGTAACCCACCTTACGGGGTAAAACTAAGCAAGAAAATAATTAAAAATTTACGCGAACGCGTCTTTCAATCTTCAGAAACAGCTATACTTTTTATTGCCCTTGCAAGAAATCTATTAAAAAGCCAAGGTCTTAATGCTTATATCGTTCCAAAAGCATTTACTTTTTCTTCGAACTATAAAACGATTAGAGATTTAACTAAAAAGGAACTTTCCATTGTAGTTGATTGCCATAAACCATGGCAGGAAGTAAAGTTGGAGGCCTGCCTCTACATACTTCAGAAAAATGTAGAATTCTCTTACTATGGCTCCTATACAATCATAAAAAATGAATTTATTTATCAAACAAACATAGATAAAAGTCTGATAGATGATTTTGATTTTATACTGAATGGCCTACTTGACCAGGAAATTGCTCTAGCTAAGAAAATCTTATCAAAGTCGGTGTATCTTGGAACAATATCCAGTAATAAACGAGGTGCAGGAATACAACGTGATTTAAGTCCCACTGGACAATTCGCAGTTCTTGGGGGCATTGATATTGCACGAAACAACATTCGTGATTCTAATCGTGGATATATTGTATCTAAGCAAAATTTAGATCCTATTGCTATGATAAATGATAATTCTGTATTAGTTCAGAATATAGTAGCCCATTTAACAAAGCCCGTTCCCCATTTAAAAATTATTTCAGCCGTGCCACCGGAGGACCGCGAAAATTATGTCATTTTAGATACTATTAACCAAATTACTTTTAACGAAGGGATTGATAAATATTTTGGAAATGCACTTTTAAACAGTCAAGTTATTAACTGGTATGTCTATAATTTTATTTACGGTAAAGCTATTAGAACGATGCACTTCGATAATGTGGTTACAAATAGGATTCCTTTTCCAAAAAAATATTATGACGAGAAAGCAGTAGTTGACGAGCAAATTCATGCCGATCCGGATCATACAATATTCAAGCTCTTCGAACTAGATCCACTAGAAATTGAGATAATATCAAAAACGTTTTAAACCAAATACAATTTATGAGTACAGACAAGCACTATTGGAAAGACGCCTATAAGGAATTTTGGGATATTTCTAGCGAGAAGGAAAAGACAATTAAATCTATCATTGAGAAAAGCACTGGCATGAAAGTCATTGAAATTGGTCTCGGAGCAGGGACAGCTGACTATATCAGGGGAAATGCATTAGATAACAATCTCCAAATTGGAGATGCAGACCTTTATATTCCAGAAAAGGATATTTATATCGAGGTGACTGGCCCCAATATACCCCTTGATTTCAACTTGCCACTTTGGATCCGTCCTGATAAACTTAACAATACAAGAGCAAAATTAAAAAGTGGTAAAGGGAAACTGCATGTTGTGTTTCACATCTTGACACAAAAAGGAACAGGAAAAAAAATTATTCGTGTTATAAAACTCGACGAGGAGTTTTACAAATACCTAGATGCTGGGCACTTTAAAATTGCAAAACCTTTCATCAGAGGGCGATACGAAAATTATATTGAATTACCACCTGAACATGTAACCATATTGACCCTTGATGAATTTTTAGCCCTAGTAATTAAGTAAATAATTGAAAGAATATATTTTTTGTATCAGAATGATTTTGTGCTAAAAAATTCTACCTTTGCAGCTCTTTAAGATTCCGTAGCTCAGCTGGTAGAGCATTACACTTTTAATGTAGTGGTCCTGGGTTCGAATCCCAGCGGGATCACAAAAACCCAATAAATCCTCTGTAAGTCAAACCCTTATAGGGGATTTATGTTTTGCAGCCACTATTAGTGTGAAAAATTTAGAGAGTTAAGCTACCTCTTTAATCATAGAATATATTGAGAGCAGAAATACTGTTATTAAAAACATTAGCCTAGAAAAAGCTTTATTATGGATGTAATCGTAAAACATTAAATCACTTAGATGTATAATTTATTTCTTTCCTCCACATAGATATATTATTGTGTTATTTTTAGTTTATCAACTATTAACGCCCATAATTATCAATGAAAATCAAGGCCTATTTTGGAAATATCAAAAATGAAATTGTAACATTAATAAAATCGGCAGAACATTCAGTACGGGTTGCGGTTGCATGGCTAACCGATGAGGATCTGATTCGGGAATTGACTACTATTAGCCTGAAAGGCATTACTGTAACCGTTATCCTAAGTAACTCAGAACAGAACTTCATTTACCCCCACCGTTTTAGAAAGTTTTTAGAATCTGGTGGTAGTCTTTACGTTTGCACAACAATTTTTATGCACCATAAATTTTGCCTTGTAGACAATAATTATCTCATTAACGGCTCTTACAATTGGTCATACACCGCTAGAAATAGCGAAGAAAATATAATTGTCATTGACATTTTTGACGATTTTGTAGATACTCTTTTATTCAAGCAATTTTCGTTTAGATTTGAAAAGATAAAAAATGAACATTCGCTTAAAGTAGATCATTATAGCAACTTAAACAGTATTACCTTGCTTGATAAAGAAAAGGTTCTAGATCCTGAAGAAACAAGATTGATGGAACTCCATAAAAAATTGGAAGAGGCTATTCAAAACTCAATCACCACTTCGAGAAAAATAGGAGTTCCGCTAAACTATGACGACTTACAAGCCAGAATTATAAGAGACGGTGGCGGGGCTAATTTTATCCACCGTATTTTAAGAGAGGAAATGGGGCAGAATGAAATGAAGTCAGGCTTTCGCAAACTAGAAGAGTTTATTCCACATAAAGTAGAGCTTTCACTTGAGTATCTTGTATGCATTCCTGAATACAGAGAGCTATTTACAAAAGAGGAATCAGATTTTTGTTTAAAATTGATGAAAAAATATGACTTCTTTTTGAATAGTTAAACTCATGTCCCCATCCCTTGTATGGAGGTTCTAATAAGTGTATTGAATAAAAAAATACTGCCACGATAGAAACAAAGGTCTAATTTATTTTTTCTTGATAATTGTGGAAAAATCCAACATCAAATGGTACAAAGTAACCTTTATTTTGCGATTTGTAGTATGAGAAGAGGTGTAACTAAACTCAAAATCATCAATAAATGGATATTTTTTTAATGAGGGAATTTTTAGTGAATTTTCATTGATTTTTAGAGGTTTGACTATAAACCCCAGCATTGCATTAACCTTCCTATTACTAGGATATCGATCCTGAATGAACCGGTCGATACCATTTTCAGTATACTTATCATTAAGTGTTTTTGATCCATCAATTCTCTTACATTCAATGATATAATATGCCAATTCATCCTTTACGTAAGTTAAACTATTATATACCATAAAATCCGTTCTGGCACTTTCATTATACTCCGCATCAACTTCTGGCACTTCCGGATGAAAAATATAATGCTCTAATCCTAAGCTTTGTTTGACCGAAACTTTTTTCAAATAATCTCTATACAGGCGATTTCTTATTTTATTTTCATTATTTTCCACCTCGGCATAATCTACTAACATGTTTTGATAGCACATGTAAATACCTCGAAGGATAAACTCAAACTCTCTATCCAAATAGATATGGCTTTTGGAGAAAATCGAAGCATTAAGGTTATTCATAGTCGGATTGCGTTTGATGAATAGCCTCAATAATTTCACTTAAATCCTGATACGCCAAAGCCTCATGCCAGCATTTATACTGGTTTGGCTTAATAATGTAAAAACCATCCTTCTCAAATCCTTTTATATCCTTTTGCATGAAAAGATCTTGACTAAGGGTAGAAAAACTCAGTGTTGTAAAAATTGTCAACAATCGATTGAAATCAGTTTTGACCCAATTGATCTGGCTCTCAAAGATAGACGGTTGAGGAATCACCTTACAGTAAATCCCTATAGCGTATTGGGATAAGAAAATTTCTATCTCAAAGTAATTATCATCTTTATAATAAATGTTGTTAAAATGCTCAATAAACACCCTTGCATATTTTGCTAAAAATAATCTATCAACTGCCCCTTTGAATTTGGCTGGGGAGAAATCATTTAGTGCTGGAATCACAAAATCAATTGTATATGAAATCAAAGAAAGCTCTTGTTTTGTTAGTCCGTATATCTTAAATAGCTCTCTAGTAACCTGTTTATTTAATGAAGTAATTAATTCCGCTAACTCTTGCCTTTCAAAATCATGAAAGTCCTTTTGATAATAGGTCATTGTTGCAGCAGTAATATCATCTGTCAACTTAATTAAATGGGAATCAATACCATTGTAAACAATCGGCATTGAAAACTTATCCTCCTTATCATGGGTTTGTTCTCTCTCTATACCTACAGAAGAATTTGTTTGAATAAGATAGTAGCTAAAAAGGTCAGAATTAAATAGAGCCAGTAAAAACTTTAGAAAACTGAGATCACCTTCTAAGGATTTTATAGATGTTATAGCATCTGTAAAAATTACATCTCTATCTGATATCGCTGCTTTTGCCTTAAATTCCTTCGTAATACCTTTGCCTACGAGTAAAGTAGGTGCCTGATAAAGTGCAAGCTGTCTAGGTCGGTGTACAAAATTTAGATTAGAGAGAAAGTTTTTTGTATAGTTAATATGATATGGCGCTAAACCTCTTTTCTTTGAATCTATCGAACTGTTTATTTTTTTATGTTCAATGATAGTATTTTCGTCGCCACCATTTACGCAGATTCCCTTCCCGTAGATAAACTTAGTGTCGTCGGAGAGATAATCATTTATTGAATCGTGATCCTTAAGTCTCTTGATAAAATGAAAATCTAACACGTTTCCATACACAAGGACTTTCCAAAGCCAGTCGTTATCGATAAAAAAAGATTGTTGCACTTCTTTATAATCATACTTCTCGATTACCAGCAATTTAAAAACCTCAAAGTACAAGTTGGGCTTTAAAGATATATGAGTAATGATATTAGTTTTATTATTGCTTTTTTCCTCCGTATTTTTAAAGAAGATAATAGATGCGGGTGCTACAGCGCTATCATTGGACTTATCAAAGACATGCTTTCGAACAGAGGATAGTTCCAATAATTTCCTTATTGTAAAATTATTGAGGAAGTAACTGCGAAAAGTAATTGCCTTTATATTGTATAAAATCTTGCTTGTAATAATAAGAGCACACTCTGAATATTTAAAATCAGAAACCCTGAGCAAAAAGGCCTGAGCAATTTCCCTATTGCTAAGCTTTATTACCGATTTTTCCTTTTTCTCCTTAGCTTCCCAATATATCTCGAATAATTGTTTGCCCACAGGATGTTTCGATGCCCAGGGAGGGTTACCTAAAATGAACTGAAAATGATGAGCATTTAAGATATTATTATAATCCGCAGATAGATCGAAAAAATCATTGACAAAAAAATTATTACCTAATAAAAACGGAAATTGGAAATTAACGATACTACTTGGTTTCAAATAATCCAATAAAGTAATGTAGAGGGAAAAGATAGCAACGCTAATTGCGTTCTCGTCTTTATCAATTCCATATATATTGTCTGTTAATAATTTTTTGAGGGCCTTTTTATAGCCTTCTGTATTGTGCTCTAGACTATATTCTGGGTTATTTTTCTGATACTGATAAACGATCTGACGCAGGGTTTCCACAAGAAAAATTCCTGAGCCACAAGCTGGATCAAGCACTTTACAATTGAATTCCAAGTGATTTTTATCAAAATACTTAGTAACTGTATCCTTTTGGATATAATCAACTAAAAAGAGAGGAGTATAATAAGCTCCATGTTTAGCTTGTTCGCTCTTTCCTATAAATTTCTCATAAACATTGCTTACAAACTCTATCGGTATGATAGAAAAATTGTAGACATCAAATAAAGATATCTGTTCGTTACCAATTATATTACCTTTTAGCAGGTCGACAATAACATTTAAATGCTGCTCGCTAACCGTATCACTTTCATTTACGTCGACGTCCTCAATCTTATACTTTAACGGAAAAAGATTCCCATTAAAATCTTTTTGAAGATTATTGAAAAAAGTATAAGCCTTTTGTTTAGAAACTAATATCTGATAAAAATCATCTTTGGATAGGATTCCGTATTTCTTGAGTTCGACTTCTCTATCTATAAGGTACCTGATGAATATAATTCTACCTATAAGAAAATTAGCTGTTTTAGCTGGTAAATTAAAATTATCAATTAATAAAGATCTTGCCGAATCAATGTTCTTGAGCAATTTGCTGTCGACACGATTCCGATTGTCAAATTGGTGTTTATAATTTTCCCAGGACTCTCCAGTAATTAATTTAAAATATTCAAAGTCAGTTGGATCTGTGGATAAAACATTTAGACCTACGTTCTTAAGGTAGCTAAATCCATTTAATATCCGCACATTATCATCCTCAATAATAAATACGACTGGTGCCTGATTAAAATTCCAGCATTGCCTTTCGATAGTTAAGCTATCAAGTGGATTATCAAAAAATAATATTAGAGGTTCGTCATTAATGCTAAAAAAAGCATCTGGACATAACTCACTCAGACTTTGCGCGATTCTTTTAGATAGATTTGATGCACTACGCCAACTTGAATCTGAAAGAAAGAACAAGCCTTCTTTACCGTATAAATTTAACTTTTTTATTAACGCGTCTAGTGGCACAATCAAAGATATAGAAATAGAGAAATAAAACTAAAAAAAATAGTAATAATCATGAATCATCTAAATTTACTACTAGATCAGTCATGTGGATAACCAAGAGACTAGTTACAACGCCCCCATATTTACTCAAATCTTAAGTGAGAATAAAGTTAGTGATGTGGAATAAAACTTTCTGCTTTTTCCAGAACAAACTTTAAACCTGCCGGATTTTTACCTCCTGCTGTAGCATAAAACGGCTGTCCACCGCCACCGCCCTGGATTTCTTTACCCAGTTCGCGAACAATATTTGAAGCATTTAATCCTTGTTTCACCAGCTGATCAGCCAGCATCACTGTTATTCCTGGTTTGCCATCAATTTCTGTCGTGAAAACCAGGAAAAGATTATCAACCATATCTCTTAAAGAGAAAGCCAGGTTTTTAACGGCCTCAGCGCTTTGTAGATCAATGTGTTTAGCAATCAGGTTAACGCCATTTATACCTCTTACATGATGTACAATATCTTGTTTCAACGTATTTACGCGTTCTATCGTCGATTTTTCGATCTCCTTTTTCAGTTTTGCATTTTCATCAAGCAATGCCTGCACAGCTGCAGATAAATCTTTACTCCCGTTTAGTAAAGCCTTTAAATGACCCAATTCTTTTCTTTGATCAAGGAAATACTGCTCAGCTTTATCAGCAGTTATGGCTTCGATCCGGCGAACCCCGGCTGCAACAGCGCTTTCTGAAACAATTTTGAACGAGCCGATCTGTCCGGTCGCTTTTACGTGCGTACCGCCACAAAGCTCTTTGGAAAAATGATCGTCAAAAGTGATCATGCGCACAAAATCGCCATACTTTTCGCCAAATAAAGCCGTAACACCACTTTCAATGGCATCCTGATAAGGAACATTACGTTGTTCTTTTAATTTAATGTTTTGTCTGATTTTCTGATTTACAATTACTTCAATCTGTGCTAATTCCTCATCAGTCACTTTAGCAAAGTGAGAAAAATCAAAACGCAGGTAATCTGCATTCACCAAGGAACCTTTCTGGTTGACATGTTTGCCCAGCACCTGTTTTAAAGCGGCGTGCAACAAGTGCGTAGCCGAGTGATTATCTTCAGTTAAGATCCGTTTATCTTCATCTACAACTGCCCAGAATTTTCCTTCCAGATTATCTGGCAATATATCGGTAAAATGAACGGTCAGACCGTTTTCTTTTTTTGTATCTGTGATGTCTACCCAAAACTGGCGGCTATGGTCTTCTAAACGTCCGGTATCGCCTACCTGACCACCGCTTTCAGCATAAAATGGCGTTTGGCGCAATACAATCTGATACTGTTCTTTCCCTTTAGCTTTTACTTTACGGTATTTTAAGATCTCGGTTTCAATTTCCAAATCATCATAACCCACAAACTCACTTTGATCATCAGCATTTACGATAATCCAGTCACCAGTATCAATGGCAGTTGCGGCACGGCTATCGTCTTTTTGTTTTTTAAGCGCCTGTTCGTAGCCTACAAGATCAACACTCCAACCGTTTTCGCGAGCCATTAATTCCGTTAAATCAATAGGGAAACCAAAGGTATCTGATAATTCGAAAGCAAAACCGCCTTCAACCACATTATTTGCAGCCTGGTATTTTTCGAAACGCTGAATACCTGTAGATAAAGTTCTCAAGAAAGAAACCTCTTCTTCCAAGACTACTTTTTGTACAAAATCCTGCTGCGAAATCAGTTCATCAAAAACACCTTTAAACTGCTCTGCCAATAGCGGAACCAATTGATTTAAAAATGGTTCTTTAAAGTTTAAAAAGGTATAGGCATAACGTACAGCCCTGCGTAAAATCCTACGGATAACATAACCGGCTTTATTATTAGAAGGCAACTGACCATCTGCAATCACAAAGGAAATGGCACGGATGTGATCGGCCATGACGCGCATGGCAATATCGGTTTTCTCGTCGGCACCATATTTAATACCCGATTTTTCTGCAATGAATTGAATCATCGGTTGGAAAACATCGGTATCGTAGTTGGAGATTTTTTCCTGTAAAACGCGCACCAAACGTTCAAAGCCCATCCCGGTATCAACATGTTTGGCTGGCAAGCTCTGCAATGAACCATTTTTTAAACGGTTAAACTGCATAAATACATTGTTCCAGATTTCGATTACCTGCGGGTGATCTGCATTGACGAGCGTAGCTCCATCAATCAAAGCCCTTTCTTCATCCGTACGGCAATCTACATGGATTTCTGAACATGGTCCGCACGGCCCTGTATCGCCCATTTCCCAAAAGTTATCTTTTTTGTTTCCAGGTAAAATATGGCTTTCATCTACATATTGTTTCCATAAATCGTAGGCTTCCTGGTCTTTCTCCAGCCCTTCTTTTTCATCGCCTTCGAAATAAGTAACATATAATTTATCCTTAGGGATTTTATAAACCTCCGTCAACAATTCCCAACTCCAGGCAATCGCCTCCTTTTTGAAATAATCGCCAAAGCTCCAGTTGCCCAACATTTCGAACATGGTATGGTGATAGGTATCAACACCAACCTCTTCCAGATCGTTATGTTTACCCGAAACACGTAAACAGCGTTGTGTATCTGCAACCCGAGAATATTTTATAGCGGCTTCCCCTAAAAAAAGATCTTTAAACTGGTTCATACCGGCGTTGGTAAACATTAAAGTGGGATCGTTTTTAACTACTATCGGTGCCGAGGGAACAACATGATGTTGTTTCGATTCAAAAAAACTAAGGAATGCCTGTCTAATCTCTTTTGCTATCATTTCAATATTATTGGAGGGAACAAAATTAAATTATTAAATTAATAACATGGTGGATTGCTAAATCTCATCAGAAAACAAATTTCGGAAAGTTCTTGCGAGATTACAACGGATTTCCGTTTGAGTCATAGTCATTTCGATTATTCTGGACTTTTAATGAATGATTTAAACTCGTCCTTTCAATATTTCTATAAAATTCTTTTAAATGTATATCTAAATTTAGTCAACAATGCTCCTGAATCAGGTCATTTTTTGCTGATTCATACCAGCAAAATTGAATTTTCAGTAATAGTTATTAATATGCCCTGAACCGGTGATATTTAAAAAAACTAAATTGATTAAATCACCTTTGATGGCTAAATTTGTTTAAGCCTACGGGAAAACTACCCATGTTGAATAAACCGGATTTGAGATAATGTCCCATCAAAATTTAATTGAATGACCATGATTATCGGGAGAAGACTTAAATGTTAACCAAGGAAAGACCAAAGCGTGAGCAAAAGGCCCGGTAAGTTAATGGTCAGCACCAATTAAAAGAACGGTCAGGTGAGTCAGAGCTATTGCTAAAGGTAAGACCTATTTTGTAGAAAAACGCCTGACCGTACAGGATGGGAAATAAAACCCTCACCTATGGATGCATTAAATAAAACAAAAAGGTATGTCTATTTCATCGGGATCGAAATATCAAAAGAAACCCTGGATATCGCTGTGATGGTTCAGGGATCTGTTTTGACGGCTAATGCTAGTGAAAATCTCTAAGTGACTGAATAATGTTGTTTATGCATTAAGCCTTGAAAAAATATTTCCTTAATCTCTATGTATTGAATATCTTGCCGCTGTATGATACCTATCGACGAACGCTTACCTGTAAACCTTTTAGCTGCAAGTTTCAATAACACATCTGCAACCTATAAATATTACTGGCTGTTATCCATTTTATCAGAACTAGAAGCAGGAAAGACCGTAATACCTAAGCATCACCTTTTTGCAGGCATGGTTTCGTTAGCCTGGTATACCGTAAATTATTTCCATATCTCATTCGGCAAGCAAGACCAATTGCAACGGGCCATAAGCCAGATCCGTGAACTGGAAGGTATTACCATTGATGAAAAACAGGAAGTGGTTAAACAGAAAATTATTAATAGCCTGAACCCGTTAACGGCCAGAGCCATACAGTATTTTGATAACGAGGTACCGCACCGCTACCTGAGCCCATGGTTTCCGGAATTAAAAGGTAACCGTGCTGAAATATACCGCCTTTCGGCAAATTTTGAAAATGATTGTCCATATGCCCTTGATGAGCAAAACCTTACCATAAACCCCCTATGGCATGGTTACCTGGTTGAGCATGCCGGTATTTTAAAGGCATTTTGCTACTGGCACCTGAGCATTTACCTGCAAAAACATAACCCCAACGTTCCTGATATCCCGAATAAACTGATTAAACCTGCACGCCGGAACAACCTGCTCAACCAGCGTAAATTCTGGAACAGGGTTTTAGACCATACCGGCCCGTTGGAATGTATATACACGCATAAAAAACTGGTACATGGCAGCTTCGCCGTTGAACATTTTATACCCTACGCCTTTGTATCGCATGATCTGATCTGGAACCTCATCCCGGCCGATCCATCATTTAACAGCCGCAAGAATAACAAGTTGCCCAGGATGGAAGATTACTTTGACGGATACTATCTGCTGCAAAAAACGGCTATACAAGTGATGACCGAAAACTACCCCAAAGAGCCCATAATGGAAGATTACCTGAGCCTGTTCCCTAATGCCGATGCACAGCAATTGCCTGAAACGGATTTACGGGGAAGGTTTTTAGAGAATATACAGCCGCTGCTTACCATTGCGAACAATAATGGTTTTGAGTATATGGGGAAGTTTTTGTAGCTTAACCTGGCTAAAATACAACACTATTTCTTCCAATACAGCGTTAACCTGATCCGATAGGTACCGGCCCCAAATATCATATTCAGATCAGTGTGCACCGCATCAGTTTCCCAAAGTGTTTTTTGGCTGAGGTAGCTCTGCCCCTCAAAAGGAACCGATTTCGGTTTTTCATCAGCCTGGTTAGGTTTGCCAAACGTTTTAATAAGCTGTTCCCTGATCCTTATATATTCACCTATATAGATGTCCAGTTTCCCGCCTTCCTCCATCCGGCTCTCCAGTACATCTTTCAGGTCTCCATAACGGCCCTTTTCCCAATCATAAGAAACCAGCCGCAATAGCGAATCTTTGTCCGTATAAAAATATTCTGCATAAACCTGTAATGCACCAACCGCCTTACGCTGAACAATAATCGGGTCTACCGTTTGATAACGGTCGCCGAGCGGATAATATTCCTTAGCAAGTGACACATGGTAGGAAAGAAATTTCGCATCAGGATCAAGCTTCTTTTCAAAAGCAATTACCTCGGTAATCTTAGTCTGTTTTGTCCAGATACTTTCCTGTGCAAAAACTGTCCTGCCAGAAACAAACAGTACAAGCGTAAACATTAATATTCTCATAATATGGGGCTGTAAATTGAGTGATAAAAAAAGCTCCTGCATTCTTTTCATAATTACACGATGCCAGGCACTTCATAATGAATCTCTTGAAGATTATTTCTTTGGTTGAGCCAAATACGCCCTTATCCGGTGCGTGGAGATCCTGAAAGCATGGGGCTGTGCCTGATGATAATTGGAAATTGCCGTATACATCAACACATCAACCTGGCCGTTAGTATTCCATTTATCGGTACGGGTTAACCCGCCAAGGCTATCAATTTTTGCAAGGTTAGTTAAATCTCCTTTGGCAGTACCAGGGCCATATTTTTTGGTAAAATACGCTAACAGCCCATTATAACGCTCAATTAAAACTTTATCAAAGGAGATAGGCTTAACGTTATGATCTGATTCATTAAAATTCCTGGCATCCCACTCATATTCAATGTTGCGGATAACAGAGTCGTTTTTGCTAAAGGTATATTGCACAATGAGGTTGGGGATATTTTTTTCTTCTCTGAGGTAACGGATCGGAAAGGCCATGTCTTTTGGTGTAAGGATATCGCCCCCACCTTTATAGATTTTACTTTTGAGCTGTTGTTCTTGCTTAACGGCTACAGCTATCTTTTGCCCCATCAGCTCTGGATGAACGATTTGACCATAACCGGCTATACCAGCAACCAGAAAGGTAGTTAAAATGAATAGTTTTTTAAACATGAGGCGCGTAATTAATGCTCAATAATAGCTAATTATTTCAGGATAGCAATTATACCTCGCTTCTTTTGTTGAAATACACCAGGACAACTGAAACCAGACGTTAACTAAAACTGACCCATAAGAACCAAACCGATTATGGAATTAGTCAATCTACCGCATCCTATATAAAACCTAAATCCATGAAAAACCTGCAATTGATTTTGACCAAGCCATGCTTACAGCAATGGAGCGGCATTGAGCAGCCTGACGGCAAACATTATTGCGGCAAATGCGAAAAAAACATCGTAGACCTCACCACCAAATCAGATACGGAACTGCTGGATTTTTTTAAGCACAAAAGCGATAAGGTATGCGGACGCCTGCTGGCCAGCCAGATGAACCGCGACCTGATACTGCCCCCGGCAAAGATAGGCTGGCAATGGCTCGTGCCACTAGCCCTGGCCGCAATGGCCGTTGGCCCGGCACAGGCACAAAAGACAAAACCGGCAGTGGTACAAACCGAAGCCCAGCACAAAGACGCCAATGAAACCACAGCATCATCGGCCAACCTCCCCACCTTACTAATTAGCATAAAGGGAACAGTAGTTGACCAGGAGAATGGTAAAGCACTTGCCTGTGTTAAAGTAAGGCGGATGGGAGAAGACGATGTAATGGCGATAACCGATTCACTTGGCAGATTTGAACTAAACCTGGCTGATCGCGACAAATTATCCAAATTCATCATCAACCTGCCAGGCTACACCCCTATCGAAACCTATCTGAATGATAACATGGTAATTAAATTAATCGCTGAGAAAAGGATCATGCTCGGCGGTATATCGACAATTTCCCTGAACAGATCGCCGCTTTACTTGATCAGGGCCGGAAATAAAAGCTGTACAATTGATGCCTCAAAAATAGCTGAGCTATCACCAGACTGGATTGAAAAAATAGAAATACTGAAAGATGTAAAGGCTACGGCCATTTATGGCGCAAAAGGCGCTAATGGGGTGATCCTGATTGACATCAAAAAAATGTACAGGAAGAAGATCAGGTTTTCAAAATGAACACACCCCAATCGTGAAGAGTATCGCGGGAATGGATATGGAAAACTTTTAATAGATAAAATTAATTTAATCCCGTAGTGGTGTATTTACATTTTTCCATTAACAAGCTTATCTTTTGTTCCACCTAAACCAGAAATTTGATCTTTCATTGTGATTGCGATTGCGTATTTTGTAAAATATTCGTTGCGCCTGCCATTATTGTATGTTGTTCATTACAAGTGTGTATATTCATATCATTAAACATTAAATCGTTTTACGGCTAACCAAATACATCCCAATCTATAAACATCAGCTTCAACTATGAAAAAGAAAATTACCATTAAGCCATGGGGGTTAAATACCTACGGACTGAAATTGAGCAATAAAAAACTTTTGGCAACCATATTCGCCTTCGGCTGTTTGTTTACTGCCTGTAAAAAAGATCAGTCGGATAGCGCACTGTTATCACCTGAAAAAAGCGCTCTCCATGCAACATCTAATGCGGTGGCAACCCTTTCCATACCTGCAAAGAGTGATGCCTTACTGGCCATGCAGGTTTATAACAACCATTTTTATAATCAATACGGTACATACGGGCCTTCATATAAAGCATATTACTGGAAAGATGATAACCATACCGGTAGAATGGATTTCTGGACCCAGCAGGAAGCGATTGAAATGCTGATAGATGCCTACAATATCAATCCCGGCACCGATTTAAAAAATAAGATATCTTATTTATACAATGGCGTAAGGGATGGTTATGGTTTACTGTGGGCCGACAATAAATTTAATGATGATATTGTTTGGGGGGCACTAATGTGTGTAAGGGCTTTTAAAATAACCAATGACGGCGGCATGCTGGATATGGCAAAAAACAACTTTAACATGATGTGGAACCGCGCCTGGGATACCCAATCGTTAGGTGGTGGCTTATGGTGGACTACCGATAACCAGACTAAAAATACCTGTGTAAACGCGCCGGCAGTAATATGTGCGATGCTGTTGTACCAGGCAACAGGCGATGTAAGTTATAAAAACAAGGCTAAGCTTATTATGGATTGGATGGTGAACAGACTTTACGATTCATCAAGCGGTGAAGTTAAAGGGGCAATAAACAAGGCCGGTACCATTACCGAGGGTGCGCTTTCTTATACGCAGGGAACTTTTATTGGCGCATGTGATTTATTACGTGCTGATTTCCCTGCAATAAACTACCTGGCAATGGGTACCAAAGCGATGGATTATGCACGCAATAGCCTTTGTAATACGCCCGGAGGAATTTTAAAGGATGAGAATGGCATTGCTGATACACAGGGCATGAAAAGTATTTTTGCACGCTGGGCCTGCCTTTTTGTAAAAAATACCGGTACAGCAGGTAATTACGGGTCCTGGCTTGATGCCAATGCAGCACAGGCATGGTCTATCCGCAATAACCAGGGCCTGATGTGGAATATATGGGGAACCCGTACCCCGGAAAGCACACGTAACGCTTTTGAAACTACCTGCGGCGTTGCGATGGTTAACGGCATTTATTATTATCGTTAATGATTAAGGCGTAATAAAAATGCAAGGGCTAAGGTGGCCGCTGTAATCGTCCAGCGGGCTAGCGATGCTATTATTTAAGTTAAAGGAAATCTATGGAAGTTTGGATTAATTGTCGCCTGACAAGGATGGCGCTTTAAAGCTGATACGCTTGAGGAAATCTAACAGCACTTTTTCACCCTGTTCCCTATTCTCTGCTTTGTATTGAACGCTTCCTGATATTCCCTTCAATCCTTTTTTGTCGGAAATAAAGGAACTGTAATATTCATCATCGTTCTTTAACGACATGATAAGGAACCTGGTATTGTTAATCTTGATGATCTCCGCCCTGTCGATATTGGATTTTAATCCAAGCTCGTTCATGCCTCCAAGCCATTCGTCCCTGCGGTCCTCCAGTGCCTTTAAATTGTTTTTTGTTTCGTTGTAATCTGAAAATGCCAGAAGCACTTTGTCAACCTCATATAGGTGTTTGTACTGCGATATGGCCATAGTGGATTTAAACCTGTTTTTTGTATCTGCAGATAGGTTATTATTGTTGATCCTTTGCGATTTTTGGGGAAGCTCAACATTGGCTACCTTGCTTAACGGCTCTTCCTGCTGTAAGATGGAAAGGCAGCTCAATAATGCTGCAATTAGTATTGTTTTCATGTCTGTTCTCTTTTTTGTTTATTATTCCACTGATCCCGGGTTACAATTAAATTCAGTAACATTTCCATCCGAACCCAGAACCATGGGCTTCATCACATTGTTGCTGTCGGATTTATAAAGATTGATCGCATTGCCCAATAGGCCAAGGATTGCCTGAGTGCTTCCTCCTGGCTAGCTCATCAGCAGGGCATAGTTTTCATTATAGGCCGTGATATCATTCTTATAGGTTGCATAAGCCGCGCTTAGCTGGGTCCAGTCCTTAACAGTTACTACATAGTTACCACCAGAAGTAAGTACCGTAATAGAAACATTCTGTTTGTAAAATGTAATATCAGCCGCCCCTGCATTCTGGAGAGCCGTATTGTTGAGATTTTTCACCATACCGAAAATATCGGCCGGTGAAGGAGCTGAACCAAGAGGATGAGTATGTACGTCCCCAATCGTATACCCATTTGTAGCATTCCAGCTAAAATTGGAATTAAATGAATTAGTACTGTTGTCAGTGCGCAATTCAATGTTTTTATAGGTACTTCCGTTCACGCTGGTCAGGTTTTGCTCATAACCATATTCATTTCCGGTTGCCGCTGTGCTCATTCTGGCATCGGTATTTTTTTTCGCAAAAGATGCATTCGAAGCCACAGCATGTACTTTCGCCAACCGGTCGCACAGGTTATAAGCATCTGGTGTCGGAGCCGTAGGCGGACTTCCGGTACTTCCGCCACCGGTACCACTACCACCACCCGTGTAACTTCCATCTCCGCCTGCCCCGTTACCTCCAGAGCCATAGCAAGTAATTGTCGAAACAGAATAGGCAAACTGGTAAGAGCAGTATGTTCCGTATTCAGGATGCCCTTGGATGTATACGCAGGTCTCGTAATAATAATCCGTAACAGATACATCGCAGTTGGTGTTGCTGTCATACAGCATAACGCGGTCACCGGGTCCATTACCAACAACATTTTTTCTTTCCTTCAGGTTGAGCAGCTGGCTCGCGGTCAGTGCCGATCGGGTGATGGTCTTCGCGACCTTTCCCGAACTGATTACATAACCGTTCTGGAACGAACCGTCGATATTGAAATATTTAATTGTACCACTATACTGCCCGAAGTCCTTGTAGTGAACGCTGGTGGGGGACTGTTTTTCATTGCCACGAAGCAACATATAGGCTGCGAATACGGCTTGCGAGCCTGGCCGATTGAAAAAGAGCAGTTTTACTTGTGTTTCAGTGGCAGCACGGTCTTTATCAGCGTCACCGGCAACTGTTGTTCCTGTAATTTCGGCAACTTTGTTGGGGTTGCTGAAACCGATCTCGGTGACCGTGTAACCCTCTTTTGAACTGGTATAGCTTCTTTCCCAGTTAGGAATGTAGCCTGCAAACATACTTGTCTTGTTGTCCAGTATCTGTTTGGAATACCAGCTTTTCAGCTCGCTTATACCCAGGCAGGAGATTTCCTCTTTGTGGTCCTTTTTACAGGAACCGATGAAGAGCAACAAAAGGCATGAGATGCCCGTCTGCCATAGCGTTTTAGATTGTCTGAGATTCATTTTTTTTCTAAAATGAAAGAGGTTAATGAATGATTAATTACAATAATATCATTCATTAAATATATACATATAATATCAAAAAACACAAGTAGCGACTTCTTTTGCGAACATACACTCCTCATAATAAAACTTACAGTAATATAATAAGTTAAAGCTCTTGATTAAGACCTACCCCGGCATTGCTAAAGCCTTCTTTAGCCCGAGCATTGCGAAGCAATTGCCTGAAACAGATTTGAAAAATAGGTTTTTAGAGAATATCCACCCCTTGCTTACCATTGCGAACAATAATGGGTTTGAATATATGGGGAGGTTATAATATCATTTAAAAAATATGATGAAAGGCACTGGAGGAAGAAAATGGCCGGTTTAAACTAAATGTTTACGTAAAAAAAGGTTTTATGAAATGTGGTTCAGAAGCCGCATAGTCAAAAATAAATCATGGCCGCACTGCTGTTCTTTTTATACTTAGAAGATAGCGGATTTATACACCTTCTTAGCTGCTAAACCCCTAATTATTTTTATTTACAATCCGGTAACCAGACGTTTATCGTACCCATGATGATCTATTTTGCCTTTAATTCTGTAATGATCTCGGCAGCTTTTTGTGCGTAGGATTTATCAAGGAACTCGTTGTTATACCAAAACTCCAGTTGATCTACTATTTGAGGCAGGTAGCGGTAAAAACGTTTGTCTACATTGTCTTTTAAGATTTCGTCTGCTTTTAGCTTATCGCCTAACAATCTCGCAATCATCACTTCATTTGCCCGGTTAAAATGTTCATACAAGCAAATTTTCCATTGGTTATAACCCTGCTCACTCATCTCCTTTTTAATGGGTTCAAATAAAGGAGCACTGGCACTAATGATTTTTTCATCAACCAGATCTATTGCCGGATTAACAAAGGCATGCCCAAATTCATGGACGGCTATGGTGCGTAAAGATAAACTATTGTCAAAACCAAGTTTCAGCTGCTTGATATCATCAACTTCTTTTGGTTGGTTAGTGCTTGCAAATATATTTCCTATTGTATTTTGACTTCCTACCGCAAAACCGGAACTGAAGGGCATGGTTAAACTTGGGTAAAGCACATAATGTTCTACCTCTTTTCCAAAAAGATTCTCCATTTCTACAATGAAGTTTGAGGCGGGCATGTTCAACTTAATTTCTTTCTGGACAGTTTCATAATAAGGCTTAAAATCCACCAAAAATTTCTGAAAATTTATTTCCAGGAAAAAGTTGTTAAATGCAGCTGTAAATCTTTGTGCATCTGACAAACTGGAAAAGGATTTCATAAAACGGTTATCTTTTTCTACCGTGGCATTCGGAAAATCCGGTAGGCTTATAACAAAGTTTGCATAATGCGCATAGAAATCTTTATCGAAATAGGTTTTGATTACCTTAAGATTTTCTGATTTTAAAAATGATTTAAAGGTGTTGGCTATTTTGGTAGTTAAGGCATAAAGCGCTTTAACTTTTACGGGTTGACCATTAATTTCAAATGACTGGTCATCAGAAAAGCCTGTAAAATCATCATAGTTTACTAAAATATAACTCAGTGCCAATAATTCGATGTTGGAATTATAGCGAACCTCAATATTTTTTTTGGCAAATTGAGGATAATTTAACCGAAAAGAGCCTTTGGCGTGGTTTCCTGCCAATTTTATCAGCAGTTTATTTTTTAAATCCAGCTTATGGTGGCTAACCGGATTGGGATGAGTTAACCTTTTCTCATTAGCAAAAAGCTGTAATGATCCCGAAGTTGTAGCCAGTTTAGCATTAAGATATAATATATGATCTTTATGAGGGGGAAATTTTAGCTTTTCATTCCCGCTAAAATCCTGAAACGTTGCCTCCCAGGATTGTTGGGTTTGCTTGCTATTCCACTGCTTGCTTACCGTACAAGCAGTGAACAATAATGAACCTGATAATAAGGTTAAAACTTTTTTTAACATGGTTTGATCATCTTTTACACAAAAAAAAATGTTATAACCTTCCAGGCCACTACACTTTAGTGTAAATTTACATAAACACGAACATAGACCTGAATAAACATCGGGGCAGCACCTTTTAACAAAAAAAACAAACTTACAATCATTACCGGGGCTGATCAATACCGAATCGAAACAAGACGTTGACCAAAACTGGCCAATAAACACCAGACCTGTTATGGAATTCCCCACTTTACCGCATCCTGTATAAAACCTAAGCCCATGAAAAGCCTGCAATTGATCCTCACCAAGCCATGCTTACAACAATGGAGCGACATTGAGCAGCCAGACGGCAAACATTATTGCGGCAAATGCGAAAAAAACATCGTAGACCTCACCACCAAATCAGATACGGAACTGGCAGACTTTTTTAAACACAAAAGCGATAACGTATGCGGGCGCCTGCTGGCCAGCCAGATGAACCGCGACCTGATACTGCCCCCGGCAAAGATCGGCTGGCAATGGCTCATGCCACTAGCCCTGGCCGCACTCGCCATCAGCCCGGCCCGGGCACAGAAGACAAAACCGGCAGTGGTACAAACCGAAGCCCAGCACAAAGACGCCAATGAAACCAAACCATCAGCGGCCAGCCTCCCCACCTTACTAGTTAGCATAAAGGGAACAGTAGTTGACCAGGAGAATGGTAAAGCACTTGCCAGTGTTAAAGTAAAGCGGATGGGAGAAGACGATGTAATGGCGATAACCGATTCATTTGGCAGATTTGAGCTAAACCTGGCTGATCACGAAACATTATCCAAATTCATCATCAACCTGCCAGGCTATACCCCCACTGAAACTTATTTGAATGATAACATGGTGATCGGATTAAGCGTGGAGAAAAGGATCATGCTTGGCGGTATATCAACAATCTCCCTGAACAGATCGCCACTTTACCTGATCAAAGCCCGCGATAAAACCTGTACAATCGAAGCCACGAAATTGGGTAAGCTATCGCCAGACTGGATTGAGAAAATAGAAATACTCAAAGATGCAAAGGCAACGGCCATTTACGGCGCAAAAGGCGCTAATGATAAACATAAAAATAAGTCTGCAGCTGATAAATTGGGAACATATTGTAATTGAGAAACATGAAGAAAAATATCACTTTATTATTGCTGTTAATATGTTCTTTTTGTTGTGCACAAGAAAAAAAGATACAGAACGATATAAGGCTAGTAATTAACAAGGTGTTATAAAGCATCTGGACAATAAGCTTCTTTCAGCGACACCAAGCGATTTTGTTCACTTATATTCAATTACCCTAGCGTTTGACAAAGCCGGAAAAATTAAGGACGTTTATTTTCCGAAAGAGGTGATGAACGAAACAACCAGAGCGATCAGACTGGATACCACATTAATTAAAAAAATAAAATCACTAAATGTTACCTACGAACAATATGCTTCAAAGCTTGTCTTGATTCCTTTTTTTCATTATCGAACCACTGATAAGGGGATAAATTATAATAGCGGTTTTTTAAATGCTTTAGAAAATCTACAGCCAAAAGTAGATAATAGCAAAGGACAAATAGATTTGGTTGTATTAAATGTGGTTATAAACCCATTTAATTTGATTATTAACTGAGAAGATAAAATCGATAATTGATTTGGGTATAGCCATTTTTTAAAAAAAAATTGACCAGGCTATAGAATGACGGAGGCAGAGTAATTATTAGTTGCAATTTGTATACCAACTGATAAATTAGCTCCATGCCCAACGCTTCGCCAACAGATGTTCTGCCTTGCATATGCTCCGACTTTTCATTCAATTCAGATGATGTATGAATAAAAAGGGAGAGCTTGAACCTCTCCCTTTTATTGTTCAACACTACCAGATAAATACATGCCCGCTATAATTGCCTGAGCCACCACGGGCTGAAGACCATGTAAGCGGAATGCTGGGTTCGCTCGTAGTGCCTGTAGTAACAAGGTTGGTATCAGAGCCGGTTGCAAAGTAGGCACTTACCGCGCCCGAGGTAGTGTAGCCACCCACTGTTGCATTGTTCCATACAAGGTTAGGTGCTGCTGGGGTAAGATTGTTCTGCGTTACAATAGTACCACCGATAGATACTGTTACATAGATTTGCTGTGCAGTTGTAGAAGGTGTACCTGTAATTACAAGCGGTCCATACGTACTGACTAAGTTTGAAGATGTGACGTTAACTGATTCCATGAGTTTTAGTTTAGATTATTAAAAATTTATATACTAATTTAATTATAATCATTTATTATTTACAGTGAGTTCAGGATAAGAAGCAAAGGATTTAGAGGATGTTGGCTATATAATATTTGAATTTCAATATTTAAATTTATTTTAGAGTTTGCTTTTGGGTAATCACTTCTTGTTTAGTCCAAAATCGCAGTGTTTAGGAAAAACTCAAGAATACTCCCTGGCAATCCTCAATTGAGCATTAAAGGTGAGGGAACCAATACCTCTATTGTTTTCATAAAAGATAACCACAGTTGGAACGATTTAGATTGCAAGGTAATGCTAAAACTACTTCAGCTATCTTTTATATTTGTAACGGTTTCCCGGGTTTTCGGAGTTGTTAATATCACCATTAATTTGATTTAGCTTTTTGCCGAAGAAGCCGAGGCCAGGCATTGTTTCGAAGATCTGTGTAAGATAGAAATAGAGACTAACATATTGTTACACACAATTAGCTGAAGTTATTGTTTGAGGCATCGGGTTTAAGCAACAGGGCGCTTTATAAAAATCACAGCCAACCAAATTACTAATCTTTCAACGATGATTATTCAACTCTACAAAGTAATTTACAATTATTATTTAAATAAGGATGGCTATAGCAGTGTGCTACCATTTCTAGCCTCGACAATTATTGCAGGCCTAATTATGGTTACTCTGATTGGGGTTTTGTCACTTGTGGGTTTAATGTTCAATTCTACTTTTTTATACATCAGTAGTTTTAATAAAGGAATTGCTTCAATTTTAGTGCTGATCTATATCCTTGGCTTTAATCTTTTCCTCTTTTATATATTAAATATCCCAATGAGGGGAGAAAACATAGACTTTACTTTTAACATATCTCCGGAGGCAGTGAAAATTGCGAAGACCACCATTATTTGCATGTTAACTTTAGCTTTTTTGTCAATAGCATTGTACATTACAAAGGTTAAGGCCCTGGGTTAAGCATTTTTAACAGTAAGTTACCGTGAAGCTACAATATTAACTATTAACTGCTTTGTTATACTTCCTGCAGGGATATTGCTTTTAAAACACGTGCAAAAATTAATTAGCCACGGAAACACAGAAATCACGGAGTATTAAAATTTTTCCGTGTTTTTCGTGCTTCCGTGGCAAACATAAACGCTTAGGCATGCGCAGAAAGAGCTAGAACTAACAGAGAAAAGTTAAAAGCGATTTTCCTGATACTTCCTGAACCTTCGGTCGGCGTGAACCTTCTTGTGTTAAGTATTTTCTGTTATTCCACTTCCGAACTAAATCTGCATTCGAGATGTTTGCTCAAATTGGTGTATATAAGTGATTTCAGGTTTCGCCAAACCTACTGCGCTAATTGCTGTTGCTAATGGTATACAATGGCTAAGTAATGGAGAAAAAGAACAACACCAATACGATACGGGTAAAGGGTGCGCGTGAACATAACCTGAAAGATATTTCTGTTGACATCCCGCGGGATAAACTGGTGGTATTTACGGGCGTTTCCGGATCAGGAAAATCATCGCTTGCATTCGGTACACTTTATGCCGAGGCGCAACGGCGTTACCTTGAATCTGTTTCGCCTTATGCCCGCAGGCTTTTTAACCAGATGGATGTACCCGAAGTAGACGCCATAGAGGGGTTGCCACCAGCAGTTGCCCTGCAGCAGCAACGTTCAGGAGCCTCTACCAGATCGTCAGTTGGTAGCGTAACCACTTTATCGAACCTGCTCAGGATGCTTTTCTCCAGGGCGGGAGACTATCCTCCCGGTCAATCCATCATTTATGCCGAGGGCTTTTCTCCGAATACACCTGAAGGTGCCTGCAGCGAGTGCCATGGTATGGGCAGTGTATTTGAAGTGAACGAGCAAACCATGGTACCCAACGATACGCTGAGCATCAGGGAAGGCGCCATCGCCTCCTGGCCACGGGCATGGCAGGGCCAAAACCAGCGCGACATCCTGGTATCCATGGGTTTTGATGTGGATACGCCATGGAAAAAATTGCCAAAAAAGCAAAGGGATTGGATACTGTTTACCGAAGAAACGCCCACAGCGCCAGTTTATCCCGGCCTTTCGCCGGAAGAAACTGCTGTAGCGGTTGCCAAAAAGCAATCGCCTGATTATATGGGTACCTTTATTGGTGCCCGCGCTTACGTATTAAAAACCTTTGCATCAAGCCAGTCTGAACTGATGAAAAAAAGGGTTTCGAAATATATGATCAGCAAGGCATGCCCCGTTTGCGGGGGCAAGCGGCTAAAAAAAGAAGCACTGTCTGTAAAATTTAAGGGCAAAGATATTGCAGAAACGGCCCGATTAACATTAGCCGAACTTTCCAGGCTGTTTAGTGAACCTGCCGCGAATAAAAAGGAGGTAAAACCAGAAGAAAAGCAGCTGGTGATACAAAGAATTGCGGCTGACATACGCGCCAGGATCAGTGTGATGCTGGAGCTGGGCCTGGGTTACCTTACCCTTGACAGAAGTACCCCTACCCTTTCTCCGGGCGAGTTACAGCGCCTGCGTTTATCAACCCAGGTACACTCCAATCTTTTCGGTGTGGTTTATGTGCTTGATGAGCCCTCGGCCGGATTACACCCGGCAGATACCGAAGCTTTATTAAGTATACTGGAGAAATTAAAAAGCGCAGGGAACAGCATATTTGTAGTGGAACATGAAATAGAAGTGATTAGGCGCGCAGACTGGATTATTGATGTAGGGCCGGGTGCAGGCGCGCAGGGCGGGCAGATTATGTACAGCGGCACCGTTGCCGGGCTGAAAAAAAACACCGCCTCTGTTATCGCAAGGTTTCTTAAGGGCACCAACAGCCGTACCGAACACCAGCCCAGAACACCCAAAGGGCAGCTCTGCCTGCGGGGTGCCAACAAACACAATTTGAAGGATGTGGACGTTGACTTTCCGCTGGGTGTGATGACTGCTATAACGGGAATTTCGGGTTCGGGAAAAAGCAGTTTGGTGAGCCAGGTACTGGTGGAGTTACTTGCCAGGCAATTGGGCATGCCGGCTGAACCCGATAGCGAACCTACAGATGAAGGTGCGTTAGCAGACAGCACAAAGCCGGCGGGAGGAAAAATAACCGGCGGGGCCGGGCAGCTAAGCAGATTGGTAGTAGTAGATCAGCGCCCCATAGGCAGAACCCCCAGATCAAACCTGGCTACCTATACCGGAATTTTTGACCACATACGCAAACGCTTTGCCGACACACCTGCGGCCAGAAAAAAACGCTACGATGCCGGGCGCTTTTCTTTTAACCTGGCCAAAGGCCGTTGTGCCAATTGCCAGGGCGAAGGTTTTGTAATGGTAGAACTGCTGTTTTTACCGAGTGTATATACCCCCTGCCCGGCCTGCGGAGGTACCCGGTACAACCCCGAAACCTTACAGGTAACCTATAGCGATAAAAATATTGCGCAGGTTTTGGAAATGACGGTTGAGGAAGCCTGCCACTTTTTTGATGAAGACCTGCAGATTTACCAGGGCCTTAATGTGGTACGGGAGGTTGGCCTTGGTTACCTGAGGCTCGGCCAATCGGCCACTGAACTATCTGGCGGGGAGGCGCAGCGCATTAAATTAGCAACTGAACTGCAAAAAAATAATAAAGGCTCTTCACTGTACATTCTTGATGAGCCCACAACGGGCCTCCACCCGGCTGATGTGGAACTGCTGCTGTTACAGCTGAACAGGCTTGTAGATAGCGGAAACACCGTAATTGTGGTGGAGCATGATATGCAGCTGATTGCACAAAGCGACTGGGTAATTGATATTGGCCCCGGGGCCGGAAACGAAGGCGGAAAGGTGGTGTTTGCGGGCTTTCCTGAAGCGCTATGCGAAAACCCTGACAGTAAAACCGCCAGGTACCTGAAAGCGTATAAAAACCAGTAATCAGTTTTATGGATATTGCTTTTAGAAAATATAGTGGATAGAACTGTTGAGTCTGTTTGGCGCAGTACCTGCATTGCTTATTGCACAAAACAAAACCAGGCCTGAAAGGGCCATTATCATTTTACGTAAGCTGCCTGCCGTTACTTGCCCCTGAATACCATGTCCGGTTATTGTATTAAGCAGTAAAGACGTCTATGTAATTACCCATAGCCATAAGGCGAAAGCCTGTGGCATTTCCATAGGTGCGCCATTCCTTTCAGATTCGTTTTTGCGCCTGCCTTCTGGCAGTTGCCAACCCAAAACAAGCATAAAGAGAAGCCGACCTGTAAAAAACATCCGGTACCCGGTCTCCGAAGCGTTTTGTTAATATTAATTTAACATTACCGCTGTTTTTTATTGATACCTTCGCCCCCGCATTTTAAAATGATCTGATTAGCGCCAACTCGTTAGACATTTAAAAAACAATGAAATTTAAAAACATCCTTATCTATTCAGGATTTATCGGAGTCCTGTCCCTATCTGCCTGTTCGAAAAAAATAGCCGTTGAAGGAGAAACACCCGTAACCCCACCAAAAGCGCCAACGGCTTACACCATTACCGAAACTTTTGAAGCCGGAACCAAAGCCAGTTATGCATTAGACAGTGTACAGTTGTTAACCGGTAAATGGACCCTGAGTGATGCCCTTTTGGGCAACCTTGCCGCTGATGCCAAGAATGGCACAAAATCTATCCGTTTAAGAACAGGTTATTTGGCGATGAACTTTGATGTGGCAGGTGCTAAAATGCTTTATGTATCGCATGCCAAATACGGCACTGATGCCAATTCTACCTGGCAGCTTTTAGCTTCTACAGATGGCGGAAAAACCTATGCCCAGCTGGGTACCGATATTACCGAAACCAGTACCACGCTGGTAACAGATTCATTTAAGGTGAGCACGACCGGAAAAATCCGTTTCCAGATTAAAAAAGCGGGTACCACCAGAATTAATATTGATGATATTATTTTTAAAGGTACGGGTGACCCGGGTATTACGGTAGGTGCCCCGGATACCGACCCAACAGACAATGGCAATACCGGCACTGCTGCACCGGGCAGAGGTACGCCTGATGCCGGTGCAGATGCACCACCGGCAGGTGGCGACAATTCTAACCTGTTGTTTGGTAATCCCTCAGGCGCGCAGGCCAATATTATCTCAGCAGAAAATTACCTGATTGATCAAAAATATTATGTAGAGAGCTATAGCATGACCCGCGGTATACCGAATTGGGTAAGCTGGCATTTAGATCCAAACAATTTTAACGGGGCCGTAACCAGAAAAGACGATTTCGCTTCTTTTACCGGCCTGCCGAGCAATTGGTACCAGGTACAGAGCAACAGCTATTCGGGTTCGGGTTTTGACAGGGGCCATAATTGCCCAAGCGGCGACCGTACCAGCTCTAGCGGCGCCAACTCCGCTACATTTCTGATGACCAACATGATCCCTCAGGCACCAAACAATAACCAGAAAACCTGGGAATCGTTTGAAAGTTACCTCCGTGCCCAGGCCTTAAATGGTTATGAAGTTTATGTAATGATGGGTAGCTACGGCACCGGCGGAATCGGCTCTGCAAGTGCATCGGTAATCAATACCATTAACAACGGAAAAGTAACCGTTCCGGCCAATGTATGGAAAGTGGCGGTACTGTTAAAAACTGGTGATAATGATTTAAGCCGCGTAACGGCTTCAACCAGGGTAATTGCCATTAATACTCCTAACGTAAATACCATTGGTGCCAACTGGAAAGATTATATTGTAACGGTAAGGGATATTGAAAGCGCAACGGGCTATAACCTGCTTTCTAACCTGCCACAAAATATCCAGGATGTGGTGGAGAAAGTGAAAGACCCGGGTAACTAATTTAAATAATATAAAACACCCCAGGCCTAAGCGCATTTAATACCATAACAGCCGTATCCCTAAAAAAGATACGGCTGTTGTGATGTTGGCCAAGTAAAAACAGCCCGCATGGTTTTGCTATCTGCAAACCGTATATCGGACCTGACCTGCCTTTAGCACATGGAGCCCGGCAGTATTGCCCTTACCGGGGGCATGTAACCTGTTTATCGGCTGTTTATGCCCTGCGCCGGGTAGCAGGATATGGCACCGAATTTAACGCCTGAAGATTCCGCCCCTGCAATACACCAGGTTCCTCATTCCCGCACACCAAATT
This sequence comes from Pedobacter suwonensis, assembly GCF_007833675.1. Classification (NCBI taxonomy): domain Bacteria; kingdom Pseudomonadati; phylum Bacteroidota; class Sphingobacteriia; order Sphingobacteriales; family Sphingobacteriaceae; genus Pedobacter; species Pedobacter suwonensis. Next base: position 2,196,057 of record NZ_CP031708.1, read on the forward strand.
AAAAAAACCTATCCCTTATTTTATTGTTAACCATTAAGCTTAGTTAACAAAACCACTATGGAAACAGATCTGCAGCACCCGCATCCCCAAGGGATGGAAACCCATTTAATTACCCTGAAGATAAATGGAAAACAACATAGCACCAATATCCGCCCCTGGGTGAGCCTGTTAGACTGTTTACGTGACCACCTGGATCTTACCGGAACCAAAAAGGGCTGTGACCACGGGCAGTGCGGCGCCTGCACCGTAATATGTGATGGAAAACGCATTTTAAGCTGCCTGAGCCTGGCGGTGATGAAAGACGGGGCAGAAATTACCACAGTGGAAGGAATTGCAACGGAAAACGGCCTTCACCCCCTGCAGCAGGCTTTTATAGACCATGATGCCTTCCAGTGCGGCTATTGTACACCAGGGCAGCTGTGCAGTGCTTTAGGCCTTTTATCGGAAGGCAGGGCTTCCTCGCGTGAGGAAGTAAAAGAACTGATGAGTGGCAACCTTTGCCGTTGCGGGGCCAATGTGGGCATTATAGATGCGATTATGCAGGTAAAAGACGGAGGAAGTGATGAATAGTTTCAAGTTTCTCACCGCGCCCGATGTACCTGCTGCCATTCAGCTTACCGATGATCAGCCCCTTGCTGCTTTCATAGCCGGCGGCACCAACCTGCTCGACTTATGGAAGTACAATCTGGTTAACCCTACAGCGCTGATCGACATCAGCCAGCTGGCCGCACTCTCAGCATTGCGTGAACTCGAAAATGGAGGGTTTAGGCTGGGTGCTGCTGTAAAAAACGCCGATACCGCCTACCACCCTATCATCGAATCCCGATATCCACTGTTATCAAAGGCCATACTGGCAGGTGCTTCGGCGCAGATCCGCAACATGGCCAGTAACGGGGGCAATCTGCTGCAGCGTACGCGATGTTATTATTTTTATGACCATCAGGTACCCTGCAACAAAAGGGTACCCGGCTCGGGCTGTCCGGCCAGGGAGGGTTATAACCGGATGCATGCCATACTCGGTGCCAGTGAAGCCTGCATTGCCGTGTTCCCATCGGATATGTGTGTAGCATTGGCCGCACTGGAGGCCCGGATAAATGTAACGGGTATAGACGGCGAACGCAGCCTGGCATTTTCAGATTTCCACCGCCTGCCCGGCGAAAGGCCCGAGCTTGACAACAACCTGAAACCAGGTGAACTGATTACCTCGATAGATCTGCCTGAAAAAGGCTTTCCCCTGAATTATTCCTACCTGAAACTGCGTGACCGCCACTCTTATGCTTTTGCGCTGGTTTCAGTAGCTACCGCACTCGAAATGGATGGCCATACCATCAAAGAGGCCAGGATTGCCCTTGGCGGGGTGGCCCACAAACCCTGGCGTTCCCTGGAAGCGGAAGAATTTCTTCGCGGAAAAACGGCATGCCGGGAAAACTTTGCTGCGGCGGCAGATATTATCCTTGGGGGAGCGGTGGGACTTGAATATAACCGTTTTAAGATTAAACTGGCAAAGAATGCCATTATACGCAACGGCATGATGGCACTTGATCCGGATGCACAGCTACCAGGCGCACAACCCTCCTTGTAATCAAATACCTAACAAGATCAACATGAATACAGATAAAAACGTAGGCCGGCCGATTAGCCGTTTGGAGGGAAGGGAAAAAGTTACCGGAGCAGCCAGGTATGCTGCTGAACACCCATTGGAAGGCCTGCTACACGGCTATGTGGTGAGCAGCCCGATTACCAAAGGAAAGATTGTGGAAATTGATACCACGGAAGCCATGGCCATACCGGGCGTGGTGGATATCCTCTCGCACCTTAACCGGCCCAAACTGGCCTGGTTCGATTTGCAGTATACCGATATGGACGCCCCTCCGGGAACCGTGTTTAAACCCCTCTATGATGAAAACATCCTTTATAACGGCCAGCCTGTTGCCCTGGTGGTTGCCCGTGACTTTGAGACGGCCAGGTATGCATCCACCAGAATAGTTTTACGTTACCAGCAGGAACCGCACCAAAGTTGTCTGGAAAAACACCTGGATAAGGCCAGAGCGCCTAAAAAAGGATTAGCTACCGCACTTAAACCACCACCCCCGCCCCCGACAGGGGATTTTGAAAATGCGTTCGAAAACGCTGCAGTAAAGGTAAGCGCAACATACCGCCACGGCACCGAACACCATAACCCCATTGAACTTTTTGCCACCACAACCCTTTACCAGGGGATGGAAAGCTGACCATTTACGATAAAACCCAGGGCACCATCAATAACCAGCTTTTTATTGCCAATGTGTTTGGACTCCATTATAAGGACGTAAGGGTACTTGCCCCGTTTGTAGGGGGTGCATTCGGTTCGGGGCTGAGGCCACAGTACCAGTTGTTCCTGTGTGTAATGGCAGCCCTGCATTTAAAAAGCCATGTACGTGTGGTACTGGACAGAAAGCAGATGTTCTCGTTTAGCCACAGGCCGCCGGCGGTACAACAGATGCGTTTTGCCACCGATATTAACGGAAGACTTACCGCGCTTGGCCACAGCACAATTGCCGAAACCTCGAATTTTGAAGACTATACCGAACCCACCTCCAACTGGAGCCATAAACTCTACCCTGCCCCGAACACGCTTTTTGAACATAAAGTTGTGCCATTGGATGTTTATACCCCTATGGATATGCGCGCACCCGGTGGTAGTACGGCCCTCCATGCCATTGAATGCACCATGGATGAACTGGCCTATAAGCTTAAGATAGATCCATTGGAACTCCGCCTGCTCAATTATTCGGATGTTAATCCATCGGCAGGAAAACCATATACCAGCAAAGCGCTCAGGGAATGCTACCTGGAGGCGGCAGCAAAATTCGGATGGGACAAACGTAGTGCTGAACCACGTAGCATGCAACGCGGCAATAAACTTGTTGGTTACGGCATGGCGACCGGGATCTGGGATGCTTTCCAGTTTCCTTCGAGGGTGCAGATCATGATCAACAGCGAAGGGAAAATGGTGGTTGACAATGCCACTACCGATATTGGTACGGGAACCCTGACGGTGATGACCCAGATAGCAGCAGATGAACTGGGACTGGAGATGGCTGATGTGGAATTCAGGTACGGGGACAGCAAAAAACCCTTTTCGATGTTCCAGGGCGGATCAGCAATCACCTCTTCAACAGGGGTTGCCATTGTGGTTGCCGCCAGATCGATGCGTAAAAAACTGTTAAAAAAAGCAGCGGAGATGGAGGGTTCCCCTTTCAGGAAGGCAAAGGAAGAAGATGTCGTTTTTTCTTCGGGCCATATCCATCTTAAAAACGATCCCACCGTAAAAATAAGCCTGAAGGACATCGTTGCCTTTAATAAGGGGGCGTCCATTAAAACCACAAAAATGGGCAGGCCCCACATGCTTAAACTGCGGAAATACAGCCTGGCCACCCACAGCGCTTCGTTTGTGGAGGTGGAGGTAGATCGCGACCTTGGAACCATCACCCTCACCCGGGCAGTAACCGCTGTTGCGGCCGGAAAAATCATCAACCCCAAAACAGCTAAAAGCCAGATCCTCGGCTCAATGGTATGGGGTATTAGTAAGGCACTCCATGAGGAATCGATTATGGATCCGCAGCTTGGCAAATACATCAATGCCAACCTGGGAGAATACCATATCCCCGTACATGCCGACATTGGTGAACTGGAAGTGATATTTGCCGATGAAAAGGACAGCCTGATTAATGAGCTGGGCACCAAGGGTGTTGGTGAAATCGGATTGGTAGGCATGCCGGCCGCAATCTCCAATGCCATTTACCATGCCACCGGCAAACGCATTTACAAACTTCCGATCCATTTTGATGAACTGATCTGACCGCTGGCAAAAACGCCACGGAAAAGGATAGCGAAAGTTAAGAAATTGATGGCAGGAAACTAAAGGATTAAATGGAAAGAAATGATATCAAGGCCGGGCGTTTGCACCAACCCTTAAGAAACGACCGCTGTTAAAGACCTTTTCATTTTTTAAACCAAATCAATAAAAATGAGTATACAGAACATAGATTACCTGGGTTCCCTTTTAAATGCAGATGAGCTGAACTCACTTAAAAAAGCGGCAGAACGGCATTCGCAGCAGTCGAATATGGATTTCAAAATCGTTTCTGTTGACGATAAGATGGTAGAAATAGAGACAACTCAAGGGGAGACCGCCTCAGGCAAATATGCTACCCAGCAGGTGCTACTGAAAAGAACAGCAGAACTGTTTAAAAAAAGGCTACCAGGATCAAAGCTGCAGATCACGGCAAATGCTGTTCTACCCGCTCCGGCCGATGTAGTTGATGTTTCCTGGATTGATCAGAAAATGCAGGAAAAGGGACTGCGGATCAAGCAGATTGCCTTTGAAACCGGTATTGACCGCGAAAGTATTTCAGACTGGGTAACAGGTAAAAAAGCTATGGGCAAAACCGTTAAGGCGATGTTTTATTTTTACCTGTCTGGATAATTTGCAGATCAGCCAATCCAAACGGAGAAATTAAACCAAAAAACCTATACAATTGATCAAAATGAAAGAACAAGGCAAAAGCATCCAGCCGTTTGAGATGGATATCAATCAGGATGGTGATCGTAAAATAATCAGTATACAGGAGGAAAACGGTGTATTTGAGATTATTCATGAGGGAAGGTTGATCGGTGCACTCAAGCCACCAGGGGAAGAATGGCAGCTACTTGATTATAGGGAAATTACCGGGAAGATTGCATTGTTTGAACCTGACCTTGAAGCCGAAAAAAAAGGGATCGAACTGCACTCACCCCTGGTCAATCAGATCGTTGGTGAAATCGAGAATCACCTGAAATAGCCGCTAAGTTATCGTAATAGTGGCCAGCTTGACCGGAATACAGTTTGGAGGCTTTGATTAATAAAAGAATATCGGAGCTACAGGAGATCAACCTGGAATTTAACCGGCCGGAACGATTATATAAAAAGAGTTTAGCACCGAAAAACGTGCATCATATTGCTATGGCAAATTAGAAATTCCGAAAAGACATTAAAAAAGGTGATGATAAATACTCTGCAACAATCAACACATTTTGAAATGGATATTCGCCGTGCTACCTTTACTCGCCAAAGAGAGATTGCAGCTTAAAAATTAGTCGGGATGAGAAGATTCGAACTTCCGACCTCCAGCACCCCATGCTGGCGCGATACCTGGCTACGCTACATCCCGTTTAACAATTCAAGCGACCGCAAATTAAAATAAATACATCAATATCTCTTAAAATTCCGAAAAAAATGTTGGATCAACCAAACCTCAATAATTCCATTGAATCCATCGAATCAAACGCCATGGATAATCATGAAATGGTCTGCCAAACACTTCATACCTGTAAAGATTTAGTAATTCGGTAACAGGATTAGTTTTGTAAACGGCTAATTATACCTGATGCGAATAAACATGAATGACCTTCCCTTAAAACGCAATTATTTAAGCTGCGTAACGGCTTCGACAAGGATAATTGCCATTAATACCTCTAAAAGCAACCCTATCGATACCGATTGGTAAGATTATATCGTAGCGGTAACCTGCTTTTTAACTTACCACGAAGTATTCAGGATATATGGAGCAAGCTAAAGTCCTTGATAACTCATTTAAACCATATAGAGACCCAGGCATAAGCAGAAAATCATAACAGTAGCATTACCACATCTTTCAGGCCTCCGCCTTTTATTGTTCGCAGCAGTCTTAGCGAGATGCTAAGACCAAAACGGACGGAAGAAAATAGTATCCATGAATATTAACGTAATTATATTACTGATTGACTTCTTGTCGGCAACCTAAAAAAATCAGAAAATATCACAAAAAAAAATTACTGTATAATTCACTATTCATAGCTGGTAATCGTAAATCTTAGAATTGGAGCAATCTTATATTTTTGACTTGCGCCCTCATTAAATGTAAATTTAGGTTATTAATATATTTTATTCAAATTCAACATCAGTATACCCTACTTACCTTAATTCCAATTTATATCACTGTAGAAGCATCGGCACCAAGGCCAGGCTAAAGTAGATTTTTAAAGTAAAAATCACCTAAAGCATTACCAATCTGGTCTTAGCCAAAGCCTAAGAACTAGTTATAGTAATCATTTTTCATTTATTAATTTTTGTTCTTTATGTTTGAACCTCAATTAAGTACTGACATCTTTTAAAACATCTTAACATAAATGTCTTATTCATAGCCAAAAATGTCAGAATTCAAAACATGGTTAAAGACAAACTCCTCAAGCTGGCAAATTCAATGACGCAGAATGTCAACCCAGTAAAACCATGATAGGATAAATCAATATAGAATGAACAAAGAACAATTATTTTGGGATTGGTTTAAAGCAAATGAAGCCCAGTTTTTTTTTCTTAATCAGATTAATGATACTAATGAGAAGGAGAGGATTTTAGAAGAATTTCTTCATCATCTACACAAATATTGCGACCAATTGTTTTTTGAAATTGGTGGTCATCCAAATGACAAGCAAGACCTCATTATTACTGCAGAAGGTAACAGCGCTCTTTTCGACAAAGTTGAAACACTTGTAAATCAAGCACCTTTGTTAGAATACTGAAATTTAATTGCGCTTAAACCAGCTATTGGAAATGGTACCATTGAATACAACGAGATTAAACTTGATCCACATACAATATACTTTATCCCGCTAAGCAGTAATGCTTCAAAAAAAATCGGCATAAGACTTTATATAGAGGATTATGACCCAGCTAACCTAAAGGATTTTTTAACCGCGGCTTACTTCCTATTAGACAACATTTTAGGAGAACGGTCAAACGCATTAGATATTGGCCATTTAGAGATTGAAAGTCTCAATGTTCATACGAAAAGAGAAGAATTGATAGAACTCGTTAAACTTCCTAAGTATATTAAATGGAAGAGGGCTCAGGCAGAAACCTAACAACGTGAGAGATTTTTTATTTCTTCCATAGTGTGAGAAAAATGTTTTTTATTAGAGAATGCTGCATATCCCAAACCGATGCATGGAGTTATATCAGCATCAGCGATATCTGATGAAAATTACGCAACGATTTGGTCCTAGTGTTCCCGTTATCAGCAATGATTTAAGATTAACTGAAAGATGCCCGGAACTCAACCGGAGTGAAATCGGTTTTACTTTTAAATAATTTGCTAAACGACTGGGGATAGTCGAATCCCAGCGCAAAAGCAATTTCCCCAACGGTAAGTGTGGTGGTGGAAAGTTTTTCTTTTGCTTTTTCAATGATCTTTTCGTGAATGTGCTGCTGGGTATTCTGACCGGTAAGGGCCTTTAAAATTCCACTCAGGTAGTTGGGAGAACAATGCAGAAGTGCCGCAATATAGGGTACGGTAGGCAATCCTTTATTGATCATGTTTTCATCATTAAAATAGTCATCGAGAATTTTTTCCAGTTTATCCAGGATTTGACTTCCGGATATTTTACGGGTAAGGAACTGACGCATATAAAAGCGGTTTGAATAATTGAGGAATGATTCAATCTGGGAGATGATGATCGACTCACTAAATTTATCGATGTGTGAATGGTATTCCTGTTCGATATTTTTGATAAAACTTCGCAATACCATTTCTTCTTTCTCAGAAACAAACAGCGCTTCATTTATTGCATAGTTGAAAAACTCATATTTTTTGATGGTTTTGGCCAATGGATTTCCCCAAAGGAAGTCAGGATGAATGAGCAGCATACTTCCTGCACTCCTGAAATCATCATCTGCTTTGAATGAAAATACCTGATTAGGGGATATAAAGAACAATATCCCCTCATCAAAATCATATTTTTGCTGCCCGTAGCCATACTGTACATCTCCGGCCTCCACTTTTTTGAGTGAGATCAAATAAAAGTCGAATACCACCCTGATGGTCTCTTCACTCCTGTAAGGTGTTATTTCGGCTAGATCTATAACACTAATCATAGGATGTTCAGGATGGCCTATACCTAGTATTTTATGATATTCCTTGATTGTTTTTATTCTGTAGGGCTGCTGCAAAATCATTCCGGTAACGTAAAAGTTCTAAATATAAGATTATTCCACATCAACTCTTTTCAAAGTCAGCCCGCGATTTAAGCCAAAGAAAGAAAGTCCCCAAAAACCTTTGATATTGAGGCTGCCGTTTTTGGTCATGGTCAGATATGAATCATAGGTATTTCCCTTTTCCCCATCGTAATCATAGAGCTTTCCCTTCCACTTGTTCTTCTTATCATTGAAAGTAATTTCTTTTAACAATAAAATTCCTACCAAAGGCCGTTTCCGTTTTTCCTTATCAGGATTATTGACATCTAAAACGGGTTTTCCATCATGATCAACAGCATGTTTTAAATAGGTTAGCTTGCCATAATAATTGTTACCGTTTTTAAATATCTGTACATTGCCCTCTTTTACCGGACTGTACCATACACCAACAATATCATCGGCTTTTGACTGTGAAAATAACATGGTAGAAAAATTTAGAAAGAGGATGGTTAGAAATAGCTGTCTCATTGCTCGTTATATTTTAAGGCGAATGCTTTCGCAAAATCATTCATTTTTGTTTTACCCAAAATGGCTGGCCTGTTTTTGAAATAATCCTCAAACAGACTACCATGATGCATCGCCGCATTCATTTCCGTAAATGCTGTGGCGATTTCGGACGATGCCCCTATTTTCGTAAACGCGTCAGTCATTTGCTTGTCACTGATCAGCACCCATTTTAAGTAGGGCTTTCCGATGGCCTTTCCCAAAACAGTGGCTATTTCCTGGCAGGTTAGTTCTTCACTGGCAACATATCTCACTTTCTTTCCTTCCTGCTGAGCGTTAACTTCCTCGGCGATAGCGGATGCGATATCTATCGGCGATACCCAGGCGATTTTGTCAGTTCCACCATAGTTCGACAATATGATGCCTGAATATCCTTTGAAAAGACCTTTCAGACCATAATGCCTGAAGTAAAGTAATTTGCCGATAAAACCTTTCAAAAAGCCTTTGCCCTTAACCATATCCATAAAGGCGTACAAATTATAATCGAAAGAGCCCGGGCGAAGATGGGTAACTGCTACATCCTCAGGAAGTTGTTTAAAAACGCCTTCTGCAATATGATGAAAAACCAGTACCCCAGCCCCGGTGGGCCTTTCAGCACCCACACTGCTCAGCTGTACTACTCTTTTTATCCCTGCGTTTTGAATCGCCTGAACATAATTTGTGCTGATGTTAAGTGCCTGCTTCTGATAATCAAGCGTTTGATCCCCGAAAAAGTTAAAGGGCGGAAGCATACAGTAGGCGGCATCATGACCATCAAAGGTTTTAGTTAAAAAAATGGGGTCCTCTAATTCTCCGATCGCAGCCTTTGCACCCAACTGCTCTATTGCTGCTTTCCTTGCGGCTGAGCTGCTGACTACGGTAACCTGATGCCCTTGTTCAATCAATAGCAACACCAGCGGTTTACTGACATTTCCTAATGAACCTGTCACGACTATTTTCATATTAATTTAATATTTATTTCCAATGCAAAGCTCAGTCAATTGAATTGAGCCAACGTATTCAAATCCGCTTTTCTTGTGTTCAAATACACGCTTGTACTCTTTGTAGATAAATATTTAACGCCCGAAATTATATAACTGAGCCTGATGCCAGCTACTGGTTACGTTTCCACCAGTCTGCCCTTTTAAAAACAGACGTACCCAGTACCCGTCCCCGCGGCCCCATCAGCTTGTCCCATTCAGCATTTGGTGCAAACCATGCGCTGACCTTTGAAAAATCGGGGCTATTTTCCCCTTCAAGTTCACCCAATTCCTCCAAAAACTCATCCTTAAAAGCGATAAAATCAATCCGGGTATCGTATGTATGTTCCAGAACAGCCTTGACCCTGTGCAAGTCATCAAATAGCGCATGCAATTCAAATGCCTTCCAATAAGCTGCTTTAGATAAACCAGGTTGAAGTTTTTTGTTACCGAAGAGCCAATTGAACATCGGGCATGAGACCAACAGTATGAGCGTTAAGATGATGATTTCCATTATATCCTGTTAAAAAAGTAAATTCAGTACTATTGGTTTTGCAGTCAATACCATTAATATAGTTCCACCTGGCCATTGCTATTCCAGCCAGTATGGTTGGCCACTGCCTAATAAGTTTGTGCCAGGTTAATAACATTCCCGCCTTGGCAGCGATTTGTGATCGAAAACGAAGTTCGTAAAAAATATTTCCTGGTTCACCGTTTGGTGATAAAATAAACAGGGAAATATTCTTTTATTATTTGTTGAAATAAAAAAAATGATAATTTGCAGCATCAGAGTCGGAATTTAGGGTTCTCTGAGCAAAATTTGTTAATCGAAACCATGAAAAACCGGATGTGGATAGCGATAGGAATGATGATTGTGGTGGCCGTATTCTACCTGATCAAATGGAAAAATGCTGGCGTGCTGGAACGCAATAAGGTGCCATTGGATCAGGCGTATCTGGATTTTCAGGAAATTAATGAACACTACCAGTCAAATAAGTTTAAAATCGAAAAACTTTGTACCGTAGCAGTGCGCAGTGCCTCATCACCTGAGCCCATCCGGGTATTTAAGACGGTAAATCAACAGCTGATTATAGATGCGGATCCGAAGGTAAACGAAGAAACTAAAAATGATTACCGCTATTATAAACTGGACCGGCAAGGAAGCCTGGTTGATTCTATTTATATCAAATATGAAGGTTACTGGCCAAAATTTATAGACCGTTTTATGGTTTTCAGTAATCAACGAAAAGCGTATTACACCACCTGGCCGCTGGATGGAGATACGACCCGGCATCACTTTGTTAGTTTAAACGCCGACTTTAGCTGGCCCAGGGATAAGATTGATCAAAAAATCAGGGCGGTTAAAAACCGTGGTGATTATTACTTTTTCAGTGCTTTCAGGGATAATGAAAATGACTTCAGATGGCTGGCGTTTTATGAGCAGGAGCATTGGTATATACTTTGGGAAAAGATGCCGGGTTTTACGCAGGTTGCTGACGGGGAATCGGGCTATCGTTTTCGTTCAGATGTATTTCATACAGGTAGACCTGATCCGGTGATACCTGAAGACGTGAGGCTGATACATTTCTATCCTGAAGAAAAAATGGAATATAAACATGCAATTGGAGGAGGAACGTCACCATCGTCAGCTACGAACTGGCGGGGAAAAGGATTTTTTTCAACCGTTATTGCAGGCAATAGTTTTTCTTTTAAGGTAGATCAGTTGGTGGTGGAGAAGGAACGATTTGACAAATTTAAAACCCGTTTGTATACCTTGAAGGAGCCGGGCGGCTTGGCAAGGATTTATGAACCCGCTTTTTACCGTTCAGAACAGGGCTTTGCGCTTTATTCTGGTAACTGGGATGAGCTTTATATCATCAAACCTCAACCATAATTTATCCAGGTGTGCCAACAGCCGTGATTGCAAAACTTTTCCGTTAAGTTTTAAACAGCTGGGATCAAAAAAGGCAGATATATGCCTAGTTCCCCATGCCAATCCTTTCAGGTTGATCATTTAAATCTGATTAGCCAATTGATTCTGTACATCATCAATCACCATCCTTTTCGGTTATCTGATAAATCTGGTCAAATCTTGCTTTTTTATTGTTAAGTCCACCGATCAAAAACGCTTTAGCCAATCAGATTAATGACTTTAACCAATCTAAAATTTGTTAAAATTCCTTAAATCTGACTACAATAAATACCAATTGAACTACTTTTTGCAGCGTGGTAATCCTGAATTTTGAAAGTGAAAACAATTTATTTTCAGTAATAACGAAAAGACAGCGTGATGCAAAAAAGAAAATTAGGAAATCAAGGATTGGAAGTTTCTGCTTTGGGCTTTGGCTGTATGGGCTTAAACTTTCTTGATGGAAAGGGGATGGAGAAAAATGCGGCCATATCGCTGTTGCGCGATGCTGTTGAGCGTGGAATTAATTTCTATGATACGGCGGAAGCCTATGGACCTTATACCAACGAAGAATTGGTTGGCGAAGCATTGAAGCCTTACAGGGATCGGGTGGTTATCGCCACCAAATTCGGCTGCAAAGAGGCCAGTCCGGCAATAGGCCTGGATAGCAGACCAGAAACCATACGGGCAGTGACCGATGCATCTCTGAAAAGGTTAAAAACTGATTATATTGATCTGCTGTACCAGCACAGGGTTGATCCCCATGTCGCGATAGAAGAAGTAGCCGGAACAGTAAAAGACCTGATACAGGAAGGCAAGGTGAAGTATTTCGGTTTATCGGAAGCAAGTACCAAAACGATCCGAAAAGCACATGCAGTTCTGCCGGTATCTGCACTGCAAAGCGAATATTCATTGTTCTGGCGCGGGCCAGAAGTGGAAATTATTCCCACTCTGGAAGAGCTGAGAATTGGTTTTGTTCCTTTTAGCCCCCTGGGTAAAGGCTTTCTTACAGGAGCCATCAATACGAAATTAGAAGCTGCAGACCGTAGAAATGTGCTGCCGCGCTTTACCGAAGAAAACATAAAGGCGAACCTGGTTTTGGTGGAAGCGCTTTCTGAAATTGCGCGAGAGAAAAAGGTAACGACAGGGCAATTAGCATTAGCCTGGCTGCTGGCTCAAAAACCCTGGATTGTTCCGATTCCCGGAACAACAAACCTGCACCGCCTGGCAGAAAACATAGCCAGTGTACAGGTTGTATTAACACCAGATGAACTAACAAAAATAGGCACCACAGTGGATGGAATTACATTGACAGGCAACCGGTATCCAGAATTTTTAGAAAAACAGATAGATAAAGACTAACAGATCACTATGGAAAATATTAAAGGAAAAGTAGTAGCCATTACCGGCGCCAGTAGTGGAATGGGGAAATCCATCGCCATAACATTAGCGAAAAATGGTGCAAAAGTTGTTTTAGGAGCAAGACGCACAGAACGACTGCAACAACTGGCAGAAGAGATCAAGGATAAGGGTGGTGAAGCCACCTTTATTACAATTGATGTGAAGAGTAAAACTGACCTGGTTCAGCTGGTTAATACCGCCCTGCAAAAATATGGAAAACTGGATGTGATGGTAAACAATGCCGGTATCAGCCAGCTTGGCCGTATTGATGAGCTGGATGTTGAAGGGTGGGAAGAAATGATTGACATTAACATTAAAGGTGTTTTATACGGGATGGCTGCAGCAATTGCTGTTTTTAAAAGGCAGCAGGCTGGCCACATCGTCAATATCATTTCCACTGCAGGGCTCAAAATTACGCCCATGATGGGCGTATATGCCGGGACAAAAAATGCCATTCGTACCATTTCAGAAGCTTTTCGGCAGGAATCTGATGGCAGCGTACGGATTACGGGCATTTCACCGGGATATGTGAACACTGATTTTGCCAGCAACATTAAAAACGAGGAAATGAAAACGGCCGTTAAGCAGGGCATGCAGCAAATGGCCATTGATCCCGTTGCCATTGCGAACGCGGTGCTGTATGCTGTGAGCCAACCGGCAGACGTTGAAATTGGCGAAATTGTAATTCGTCCATCAAAACAAAATTAATTAAATTAGCGATATTAAATGCAGCCATCAACTGACATCCATCACATCGCCGGTATATCGCAGCTCATGCGGTTGCTGGAACTTCGGCCACCCTCCCACCCGCTGATTGCATTGGTAGATTATAATGATGTACCTATTGAAAAGTTTCCGAAGGGGCAAAAAATAAGCCTGGACTTTTATAAAATTTCCTTTAAATCTGCTTTTAAAGGGCAAATAAAATACGGACAGGGTTATTATGATTTTGAAGAAGGCGGATTGGCATTCTTGAAACCAAGACAGGTTGTTTTTCCGCCGGAAGACAGCGCAAGCTACGAAGGGTTTGCACTGTATTTTCATCCAGACTTTATCAGGAATTATCCATTGGGAAAAACTATAAACCGATATGGCTTTTTCTCTTACGACGTTGCTGAAGCCTTGTTTTTATCAGCACATGAAAAGGAAATCATAGCTAGCCTATTTACTTCGATAATCAATGAGCTGAAGAACAATATCGACAGTTTTAGTCAGGACGTGCTGGTGTCGCAACTGGAACTGTTGTTAAATTACAGCAATCGTTTCTACAACCGGCAATTTATTACCAGGAAAGCCGTCAATCATGATATCGTTACTGCGCTCGACCAGTTATTAAACAGCTATTTTGATGAAGGGGTGGGTTTAAAGAAGGGCCTGCCTTCGGTAAAATACATCAGTAGCGAGTTAAAGCTTTCACAACGTTACCTGAGCGACATGTTACGCTCATTTACAGGATTAAATACGCAACAATACATCCAGAACACCCTTATAGAAAAGGCTAAAGAAAAACTATCCTCAACAAATCTGTCGGTTGCTGAAATCGCTTATCAACTTGGCTTTGAGCATTCGCAGTCGTTCAGCAAACTTTTCAAAACCAGGACCAAGGTTTCCCCATTGGCATTCAGACAATCATTCCATTAAGTATTGTGGTTTATACTGCTAACACTCCATTAACCTCATCTATTTAAGCCAGAACATTACATCAACGGCTAAAAATAGTTCAGCTTACTCAAAATCTCCTCAACAGAAAACCTGGCGCCACATACAAACTCATCGGCCGCGCCATAATAAATGGTGAGTTCATCACCATTAACCACGTGGCCATTGGTAAATACCACCTCGCCAAAAAAACCATGTAATTCATAATCTTCCTGAGGTACCATAATGGGGTCTTCAGTTCGCGCCAGTACTTTAGATGGGTCATTCAAATCCATTAAAAACGCGCCTAAACCATACTGGTGTTTTTCGTTGGCACCATGGTAAATTTCGAGCCAGCCGGCTGCGGTTTTAATGGGTGCGGCCCCGGCACCTACACGGGCACTATCCCAAAGGTTGGCCCTGGTTTTAATAATACACTGGTGTTTGCCCCAATGGATGCCATCGGGCGATTCGGCCAGCCAGATATAATTGCCACCCAACGCTACGCTGCTGGGGCGGTGCAGCGCATAAAATTTACCGTTAATCTGTTCTTCAAACAGGGCACAATCCTTATTGTGCGGAGGGATGATCATGCCATGATGCCCGAATTTTTTCCAGTCGGCTGTAGTCCGCAGCCCCACCCCCACGCCATCCGCCGAAACGGCCGTATAGGTTAAATAATAAGTTTGGCCAATTAAGGCTACGCGGCAATCTTCAATACCAAAGGTTTCATCTTTGCCTTCGCCCTGTAACAGCGGGTAACCTTCGGGTTCATAAAAATGAATACCATCATCACTGCAAACCAGCCTTAAATGTGATAGGGTAGTTAAATAATCGGCGCCTTTATAATTAATTACCCTGGGGTCGGTGGCATTTACACGGGGATCGTTTTCTTCAACCGCCAGAATTTCAATGCCACCTTGAGTTAAAATCGGGAAAGAAATGATACCCTGAGTTTGTTCCGGCCTTTCGGCTACCCTGATGAGTAACCATATTTTCCCCGCAAAAGTGAAAACACCAGGATTAAGCAAACAGGCAATTTCCAGTCCTTCTTTACTGGGCGGCAGGTTTTGGGGTGCGAGTAAGGGGTTTTGCGGAAAGCGCTGGGCAATATCGGCCATAAAAAATGCTTTTAAAACACACAGGCGACCAATTTTTTGATCGCCTGTTTTTGCTATTGATTCGAGATTATAAAGAGTTGATCCATTTTACCAGTTCATCTCTTCCTTTACCTGTTTTTTGTTGGAGCCTGCCTAATAACTCATCATCCTGCCCCTCTTCATGTTTTAAATCATCGTCTGTTAAATCAGCATAAGCTTGTTTAACTTTTCCTTTTATTTCGTTCCACTTTCCTTTTAATTCTAACTTATCCATGCCTTTATTTTTTTGGTGAATATTCTGTTTTGATATATGAATTAACAATTCTACCTCCGCTTTGTTTGGTTTTTTACTGCACTATACCAATGATTGATCTATTTTATCTTATTCGCCAAGGTTTTATGTATGTTTTTAATTATATTAAGGGTATTATTTCTATCCATTACTAAACATTACTAACTAAAACCAACAATTTGATGAAAAAACTACTCTTTAGTATGATTTTATCTCTTGGATTAATTTCGTTTGCTTTCGCGCAGGGCAAAGTCATTACCGGGAAGGTGACGTCGGCCTCGGGACCAGTTCCGGGTGTTAGCGTATTTGTAAAGGGCTCGCCAGCCAACGGCACACAGAGTGATGCCACCGGGGCCTTTAAATTAACTGTTGCAAACGATGCTAAAACGCTTGTTTTTAGTTTTATCGGTTACAAAATCAAAGAAGTGCCCATTACCGGGTCAATCCTCAATGTAAACCTTGAAGAAGAGAACAATACCCTATCAGACGTGGTTGTGGTGGGTTACGGTACGCAGAACAAACGGGATGTAACAGGATCAATTGCAAAGGTTACCGCAGCTGATTTTAAAGACAGGCCCGTACCTACCATTGAAGGGGCGCTGCAGGGTAAAGCACCTGGTGTTTTCATCAACTCGGGCAGTGGCAAACTGGGACAGGCGCTTCAGATCAGGGTAAGGGGTATTTCTTCTATTTCGGCAAGTAACCAACCCTTATTTGTAATTGATGGCGTTCCGATTGTAAGTGAAGCACTGGGTACCTATACCGAAGCCGATAACCCGCTTGCGGCGATAAGTCCGGATGATATCGAATCGATGGAGGTATTAAAAGATGCGGCTTCTGCAGCTATTTATGGAGCAAGGGGATCAAACGGGGTAGTACTCATTACCACAAAAAAAGGAAAGCAGGGCAGAACCAACATTGATTTTGGCTATTATGCCGGATTTAGCGACCCTACAAAAAAGGGGCAGTTTTTAAATGCCGACCAGTACCGCCAATTGCTTGATGCATCTTTTAAATATAACAATTATGATGGTGGTGACTATGCCAATGCTGCAGAGATGTGGAAAGATTATACCGGTACTGATGACTGGACAAGCAACAACAATACGAATTGGGTTAACGAAGCTTTTAGAAGAGGGCATACACAACAATATAACCTGAACATTAATGGCGGTGATGCAAAAACCCGGTTCATGTTATCAGGAAACTTCAATAACAATGATGGAATTATTGTGAGCAACCGCTATGTACGTACCGGTGGACGCTTAAGTGTAGACCACACCGTTTCTAAAATTTTAGACGTTGGCGGATCCATCAATGTTTCAAAGGTAGATAACTATCGGATCCCTACGGATAACGCCTTCTCTAATCCCCTACAACTAAACGCCTTACCCCCTATCCAACCGGTACGTGATGCATCTGGTCAGCTAAATGGTTCTACGGTTTATTACAACAGCTTAATCGATTATGAAAATGGCAAAAACCTATCAACCACTTACCGAACCTTTGCAAATGCTTATGCAAGCTTAAAAATTACGCCAGACCTGGTTTTGAGAAGTGAATATGGTTTTGATTTTAATAACCTGGAAGAAGAACAGTTTTTAGGATCGAAAACACAGGATGGTGGTAGTACAGGAGGCTCTTCAACGGATTACATGGCCAAATCTATCAACTTTAACACCAACAATACCCTTAACTACACCAAAACTTTTAATGAAAAACATAACTTAAATGTATTGGCTGGTTTTGCCTTTCAGGATACAAAATTCAGGTATTCATCGGTAACCGGAACCACTTTACCATCAGACAGTTTTACCAAAATTGCAAGTGCGGCGGTAATTGCTGCAGGAGAATCTTCAGAAACGAGGCATACTTTTGTTTCTTACCTGGCCAGGGTAAATTATAAATATGAAGATAAATACCTGTTCAGTGCATCGATAAGAACGGATGGTTCATCAAGATTTGGTGTAAACAACAGATATGGAACTTTCCCCGCACTTTCGGCAGGCTGGATTATTAACCAGGAAGATTTTTTACAAACCAGCACCTGGCTAAGCCTGTTAAAATTAAGGGCCAGTTATGGTTTAACCGGTAATGCCGAAATCGGTGATTTTGCTTCGCGTAACCTGTACCGTGGCGTTAATTATGCAGGAGTTGGCGGTACGCGCCCCAGCCAACTGGGAGACCCGAACCTGAGCTGGGAGAACACTACAAATTATAATATCGGTTTAGATTTTGGCCTATTCTCCGACCGGATTTCGGGTACTGTTGAATATTATAAAAAGAAAACGACCGATTTATTGTTAAATGCCCCGATTGCAGCAACAAACGGTTTTTCTTCAATTACACAGAACATTGGCGATATGCAGAACAAGGGTTTTGAATTCTCTTTAAATACCAGAAATTTTGTTGGAGCGTTTAAATGGTCTACCTCTTTCAACATTTCGTTAAACAGGAATAAGGTTTTACGCTTAGTGGACGACCAACCGATTTATACAGGCGGAAGATTTTTGGGCAGAGTGGCCGTTGGAGAACCTTTAGGTTACTTTTACGGTAAAGCTTATGCAGGTGTAGACCCGGCCAATGGTGATGCCCTTTATTACATTGATGCATCGAGAACAGCTACTACCAACGACTATTCACTTGCGCAAAACCAAAAACTGGGAGACCCGAACCCTAAATTCTTCGGGGGTTTTGGAAACCACTTTTCTTTCAAAAACTTCGATCTGGACGTTCAGGCACAGTTTGTATCCGGCAATGATATTTATAACATGGCAGGCGTTTTCCAATCAGCCAATGGCGATTATTTTGACAACCAGACCATTGATCAGTTAAATTACTGGACACCCACCAACAGGAATACACCTATCCCACAACCGAGGTTTGGTGAAGGAAATGGAACAAGCCCCTCATCCAGATGGATTCAGGACGGCTCCTACCTCAGGATAAAAAGTGTGGTTTTTAGTTATAATATCCCTAAAACATTTGCCAATAAATATAAATTACAGAATGTTAAATTATTTGCATCAGCCCTTAATCTGTTTACCATAACCGGATATAAAGGTTACGATCCTGAAGTAAATACCCCTAGCGGTGGCAATCTCCAGTCTGACAACATCCAGCTGGGCCACGATTTTTATACGCCACCACAGGCAAGAACCATTACTTTCGGCGTAAACATTGGCTTATAAAACATTGAGTATATGAAAAATTATAAAAATATATTGGCTGGAGTTTTCCTTTTGTTAAGTATATCCAGCTGCAAAAAGCAATTAGAAATAGATCCCAAACAGAACATCGACGCCAATGTGGCACTCAATACCACAGCAGATGTTCAGAATGCCTTAATAGGTGCATATACTTTTATGGCCACCGGAGATCTTTATGGCAACAACCTTGTATTTATACCAGATCTGTATGCCAGCGACAATTACCTGACCTGGCGTGGTACTTTTACTACCTACCGCAATATTGCAAGCAAGGCCATCGTAGCTGATAATGCTGATGTACGGAGAACCTGGATCACCGCTTACAGTGCCATTAATACCGCAAACATTGTGCTTTCTGCATTAAATGTAGTTAGTGATGCCAATACAAAAAGCGTAATAGAAGGCAAGGCATTATTTATCAGGGGCATTATGCACTTTGAATTGGTAAGATTGTTCGGTTTGCCTTATGATGCCAGCGGATCCAATACCAACCTTGGCGTTCCTATCATGACCAAAGCGGTAAAAACCATAGATAATGTAACCAATTCGGTGGCTAGAAACACCGTTGCCGAGGTTTATGCTGCAGTGGAAAACGACTTAAAATCGGCCATAACAAAATTGGCTTCAGTTGATGACCAATATGCAGCAAAAGCTTTTTTGGCCAGGGTTTACCTGCAGGAAGGAAAATATGCTTTGGCAAGAGATGTTGCAAATGATATTATTACCAACAGTCCATACCGCTTAATTACCAATTCACTTGAAGCACCGTTCAGGACCAAAAACTCAAGTGAGGGTATTTTTGAAATCAAACAGAACGAACAAAGTAATGCAGGTACCTCTAACGATGGATTGGCAACTTTTTATGCCAGTTACCAAAATGCTACCGGTGGAAATGTAGGCCGGGCTGATGCATTGGTAAACACCACATTTTACAATTCGTTTGAAACCGGAGATAAAAGGCAGACCGAAATGATTTACGAAGGCACTGGCGCCAGAACAGGTTTTTTCACTAAAAAATGGTATAGCTTTTATGATAACATACCCGTTTGCAGAATTACCGAGCAATACCTGATCCGGGCAGAATGTAATTTTAGGTTAGGCACGAACGTTGGCGCTACCCCTGCTGATGACATTAATACATTAAGGACGAGGGCCGGATTGGGAAATGTGGTTCCAACCCTGGATATTATTTTAAACGAACGAGAAAAGGAACTGGATTATGAAGGTTTCAGGCTGCATGATTATAAACGTACCAAGCGCACTATCGGTACTTTTGCTTATGATGATCCTAAATTGGTTTTCCCGATTCCTGATCGTGAAATAAATGTAAATAAAGCTTTAAAACAAAACCCGGGTTATTAGATGAACTGCTTATAAACCAAAGCCTCCGGATGTAATTCCGGAGGCTTTGTTGTTAAATGGTTTTTTATTAAAGTTTCTTCGCAGCTTCAATAATTTCTTCTACCACACCCGGATCAAGCAAGGTAGAGGTATCGCCTAAATTACCGGTATCGCCTTCTGCAATCTTGCGTAAAATCCGACGCATAATTTTGCCCGAACGTGTTTTGGGCAAACCAGATACAAACAAAATTTTATCAGGCTTGGCGATGGCTCCGATTACGCGGGTAACCGTTTGCAAAATATCTTTTTTAGATAATTCAGCTTCGCCATGCATATCAGGATAAATAACAAAAGCATAAATGCCCTGCCCCTTTACATCATGCGGATAGCCCACCACGGCGCTTTCTACCACACCCGCGTGCATGTTAATGGCATTTTCTACCTCTGCGGTACCAATTCTATGCCCCGAAACATTTAACACATCATCAACGCGGCCGGTAATCCGGTAATAACCATCCTCATCGCGCAAACAGCCGTCGCCGGTAAAATATAAATTCTCGTAAGTAGAGAAATACGTCTGCTTGCAACGTTCGTGGTCGCCATAAGTGGTACGCAACATACCTGGCCACGGGAATTTAATGCAAAGATTTCCCATTACCCCGTTTCCTTCAATTTCATTGCCGTTTTCATCTACTAAAATGGGCTGGATGCCGGGTAAGGGCAAGGTAGCAAAACTAGGTTTGGTTGGGGTTACGGTTGCTATAGGTGAAATCATGATTCCGCCGGTTTCGGTTTGCCACCAGGTATCCACAATGGGCGCTTTGCCATGTCCGATCTTCTCATCGAACCAATGCCAGGCTTCTTCGTTAATCGGTTCTCCTACCGAGCCTAAAACACGGATAGAGCTTAAATCTTTCCCATTAAGCGGATCATCGCCATAACTCATTAAAGAACGGATAGCCGTAGGTGCCGTGTATAAAGTATTTACTTTGTATTTTTCTACAATATCCCAGAAACGTGATGGTGTAGGGTAAGTGGGGATACCCTCGAAAAGTACCGAAGTTGCACCCTGCGAAAGCGGTCCGTAAACAATGTAGGAGTGTCCGGTAATCCAGCCGATATCGGCCGTACAGAAATAAACTTCGCCGGGTTGATAATTAAATACATTGGCAAAGGTATAGCCCGCATAAACCATGTAACCGCCACAGGTATGTACTACACCTTTGGGTTTGCCTGTAGAACCCGAAGTATACAAAATGAAGAGCATGTCTTCAGCATCCATTTCCTCTGCTTCGCAGATATCGTTTACGTGCTTCACTTCATCTTCCCACCATACATCACGTCCTTTCAACATCGAAACAGGCGTACGCACATGGGTTAACACAATACATTTCTCTACGGTTGGACAGCCGATCAATGCATCGTCAATTACATCTTTTAAAGGAATCTGTTTGTTGCCACGGTAAGAACCATCAGCGGTAATCACCACTTTGCATTGCGAGTCGTTAATCCTGTCGGCAATGGATTTGGCAGAGAAGCCACCAAAAATAACCGAGTGTACCGCACCGATGCGCGCGCAGGCCAAAACAGCAATAGCCAGCTCGGGCACCATGGGCATATAAATGCAGATACGATCGCCTTTTTTGGCACCATTGCGTTTTAACACATTGGCAAAACGGCAAACACGCTCATGCAACATTTTATAGGTATAGGTAACACTTTCTTCTTCCGGGTTGTTCGGTTCCCAAACAATGGCTGGTTTATCGCCATTGGCAGCAAGGTGCCGGTCCAAACAATTTTCGGTGATGTTAAGCTTTGCCCCTTCAAACCATTTGATATCGGGTTCGTTAAAGTTCCAGGATAATACCTTAAACCAGGGTTTGCGCCATTGGAAGTTTTGCGCCACTTCGCCCCAAAACTGCTCAGGGTTTTCTACGCTTTTCTTATAATCTTCTTCGTATTGCTTAAAAGAGGTAATTTGCATCGCTAGTTTTTTATATTTTTGGATTTAGTGGCAGCTAATTTAACTAAATAATGCCAATGAAAAATAGTCTTATCGTATCAAAATGGAGATCAAATGTTAAGCAGACTGTTTATTTTAAAAGCTGATAATTTAAATATCCGGAATAACGAACATGGCATGAACCTTTACCGGCTGCAAATATTAATTATAAAAAATAATTAGCTAGGCTATTGCTGTTTACAATTATTATTCAGATATTTGCAAACTCTTAAAAAAATTAAGCGGACGATATTAACAACTATATTTACAAGTCATGTCAAGAGTTTGTGATTTAACAGGAAAAAAAGCAATGGTAGGTAACAACGTTTCTCACTCGAACGTTAAAACCAAACGCAAATTTTACCCAAACCTACAACTTCAGAAATTTTATATTCCTGAAGAAAACCGTTGGATTACGTTGAAAGTTTCTACTTCAGCGATTAAAACCATCAATAAAGTGGGCATCAGCGAAGCAATTAACCGTTTCGTAAAAAAAGGATTTTTGTAAAAAACATTAACTGTTGAGATTAACAGTTTTCAATTTATATTAAAATGGCAAAAAAAGGTAACAGAGTTCAAGTTATTTTAGAATGTACTGAACACAAAGAAAGTGGCATGCCGGGTATGTCTAGATATATTTCTACCAAAAACCGTAAAAATACTACTGAAAGATTAGAATTGAAAAAATTCAATCCAGTATTGAGAAAAGTAACCGTACATAAAGAGATTAAATAAGGCTGAAGGTAAAAGGCTTAGGCTTGAGGGGTTAACCACTCATTCAATCCTTCTATCATTCAATCATTTAAAATTATAAGAACATGGCAAAGAAAGTAGTTGCAACCCTTAAAACAGGTACAGGTAAAGAATATTCGAAAGTAATTACAATGGTAAAATCACCAAAAACCGGTGCTTACTCATTCAAAGAACTTATCGTACATAACGACCACGTAAAAGATGCTATCGCATCTAAATAAGGTTAATATTTTTTAATATAAAATATTACAGGCCGTTCCGTTTTTAACCGGAAGGGCTTTTTTTGTTATATCAAATTTAGATATGGGTTTATTCGATTTTTTCAAAAAGAAAGAAACTGCGCCTGAAGCTCAGGAAGCGCTGGATAAAGGTTTAGAGAAAACCAAAGACGGTTTCTTTAATAAAATTACCAAAGCTGTAGCCGGTAAATCGACGGTTGATGATGAAGTTCTTGATAACCTGGAAGAGGTTTTGGTTACTTCTGATGTGGGTGTAAGTACCACCTTAAAAATCATCAAACGCATTGAAGAGCGTGTAGCCAAAGATAAATACCTGAATACCGCTGAGCTTAATTTTATCCTTCGTGATGAAATTCAATTACTGCTATCCGAAAACAACAGCAATGATTTCCGTCAGTTCGAATATGGCGATCATAAACCCTATGTAATTATGGTGGTTGGCGTAAATGGCGTGGGCAAAACCACCACCATTGGTAAACTGGCACATAAACTAAAAGAATCGGGTTTAAAAGTTGTTTTAGGCGCAGCCGATACCTTTAGGGCTGCAGCCGTTGACCAGATTAAACTTTGGGGCGAACGTGTAGGCGTAAGGGTTGTGGCACAGGCCATGGGCTCTGACCCTGCTTCGGTTGCTTTTGATACCCTGCAATCGGCCGTGGCCAATGGCGAAGATGTAGTGATTATTGATACCGCCGGACGTTTGCACAACAAAATTGGTTTGATGAACGAGCTGGGCAAAATTAAACAGGTGATGCAAAAGGTAGTACCAGGTGCGCCGCACGAAATTTTATTGGTATTAGATGCCTCTACCGGCCAGAATGCCTTTGAACAGTGCAAGCAATTTACCGAAGCTACCGATGTGAATGCATTGGCCATTACCAAATTAGATGGAACAGCAAAAGGCGGTGTGGTGATCGGGATTTCTGATCAGTTTAAAATTCCGGTTAAATATATAGGTGTAGGAGAGAAAATAGGCGATTTACAGCTTTTCGATAAAAAAGATTTTGTGAATAGTTTGTTTAAGTAGCACTTCGTGTATGATTCCACTGATTTAGGGGATCATACGGATTAGTAGATTTCATCGATTTTATATAGATTTAATAATGATCAAATATGAAAAAGATACGCTAACACAAAAGATCATCGGCTGCTGTTATGAAGTTCATAATCAGTTAGGACCAGGTTTTTTGGAAAAAATATATGTGAATGCATTAAAAATTAAACTCCAACAAAAAGGTTTAAATTACATTGCAGAAAAGGAATTTAATGTAATATTTGAAGATATTATTATTGGGAAATTCAGATGCGATCTTTTTGTTGAAAATAAGGTAATTGTAGAATTGAAATCCGTTACGGGGTACCAACCTAAGTTATTTCAAAGTCAACTTATATCATACTTAAAAGCCAGCAAAATTAAAACAGGATTATTGATTAACTTTGGCAACACAAGCTGCGAAGTAAAAAGACTGTCCGTTTAATAATATCTCATCGGTACTTCACCTGATCGGTGTAATCATTTTATATCGGTGCTATTACACATAACATGAATACCAAAACAATAAAAAAAACAACAATCAAACAACCTAAAATCAATGTGATTACTTTAGGCTGTTCTAAAAACATATACGATTCGGAAGTATTGATGGGACAGTTGCGCGGCAACAACCTCAACGTTACCCACGAATCAGACAAAATGGGTAAAGATGATATCGTAGTGATTAATACCTGCGGTTTTATTGATAATGCCAAACAGGAATCAATTGATACCATTCTGCAGTTTAGCGAACTTAAAGAAGCCGGCAAAATTGGCAAAGTGGTGGTTACAGGCTGCCTTTCTGAGCGTTATAAACCCGAACTGGAATCGGAAATTACCAACGTGGATGCCTTTTTTGGCACCAACGATTTACAAAATATTTTGCACGAGCTGGGCGCGAATTACAAACATGAACTGATTGGCGAACGTTTGCTCACCACCCCATCACACTTTGCCTACTTCAAAATTGCCGAGGGCTGTAACCGTCCATGCTCGTTCTGCGCCATACCGTTAATGCGTGGCAAACACATGAGTAAACCGATGGAAGAATTGGTTAACGAGGCTAAAATACTGGCTAAAAACGGCACTAAGGAATTAATTTTAATTGCGCAGGATCTTACCTACTATGGCTTAGACCTGTATGGCGTGCGCAAGCTGGATGAGCTGATGCGTCGCCTGTCAGATGTACCGGGTATCGAATGGATCCGCCTGCAATACGCCTACCCTTCTGGTTTCCCAATGGAAATTTTGGATGCGATGAATGAGCGCGACAATATCTGTAAATATCTGGATATGCCCTTACAGCATATTACCGATAACATGTTAAAATCGATGCGCCGCGGCACCACTAAGCAAAAAACCATTGACCTGGTTAACCAGATCAGGGATAAAGTACCAAATATTGCCATGCGTACCACTTTAATATGCGGTTACCCCGGCGAAACAGAACGCGATTTCGAAGAAATGGCTGCATGGGTTGCCGAAACCAAATTTGATCGTTTAGGCTGCTTTACTTACTCGCATGAAGAGAAAACACATGCACACTCATTGGTTGACGATATCCCTGAGGAAGTAAAACAACAAAGGGTAGACGATATCATGGAAATCCAGCAGGGCATATCATTTGATATTAACCAGGAAAAAGTAGGTAAAACCTTTAAAGTGCTGATTGATAAAAAAGAAGGAGATTTCTTTGTAGGCAGAACCGAATTTGACTCGCCAGAGGTGGATAATGAAGTGTTGATCGATGCGGCAACAGGTTACGCCGCTAACGGAAGCTTTGTTAATGTGAAAGTTGACAGAGCGGAAGATTTCGACTTATACGGAACGATCGTTTAAAAAAATATAGTCAACAAAAAGTCGCAAAAGCAAGCTTTTGCGACTTTTTGTTTTTAAAGCTTATTTAGTCGGACATGTCACGTTAAACCAGTTTGAATGCCTCCTAAAACATTTGAACAGTTCTTGTAGACAGATGACCATTCCCTATTTAGGGAGTGCTGACTAACTAATTTTTAGAAGCGGGCCTGTTTTTAATCTGACTAGGTTTTAACCAGATTTTAGCGCCTTTTGAGTTTACATAGTATTTCTCATTTTTTGCGTTAATGTAAACATCAGAGCCATCTGGTGCCATTTTACCTTTCCAGGTTTTATCAGCTACCTTCGAACTACCTTTTACCGCTACTTCAGCCGTTTTATTTCCTACTGATTTGGCACCTTTACCAATGGCTTTCCCGGTTTTGTCTAATGCTTTACCTACCTCAGTTTTTTTCTCTTGTGCGTTTACGCTAAGGGTTACACCGCCAAATAAGGCCATTGTTAATAAACCCATTACTAATTTCTTTTTCATGACAGCTATATTTTTTATTTAAACTGATAACAGTTGATGGTAACATTTGTTTTATTTCTGTTACATGAGTAGAGATAAAGTTTTAATATTATTTTTTGAGCATGTAAAATCAAGTGTACAGGATAGGAAAGGGCGATGTCAGCTTAAAAGCAGCAAGCCCTAATTTACAAATAATATTTATTCTTTTTTGGAGCGCAAAGACTGTAGCAACTATTAATGTCTGTTCCCGTGCTTCGCTATATCCCTCGCTGCGCTTCGGGGATGCCGCTGCGCCCGGGGCTAAAAACTCAGTCGCTGCAAAGAACAAAATATAAACTTTCAATATCGGGCAAAATACTTCTTGATTTCTTATTCTGTCTCCCCTTCAATAAACCTTATTGAAGCGGCTATCCTTTTTGGTGCACCAATCAAAATGTTCCTACTAACCCTCACAAAAAGATAATAGCGGAAAGAAGGACTGTACGAACCGAAAAGCAGCAAGCCCTGATTTACAAATAATTTTTATTCTTTTTTGGAGCGCAAGGGCTGTAGCAACGATTCATGTCTGTTCCCGTGCTTTGCTATATCCCTTGCTGCGCTTCGGGGATGCCGCTGCGCCCGGGGCTAACAACTCAGTTGATACAAAGAACAAAGTATAAGCTTTCAATATCAGGCAAAACACTTCTTGATTTCTTATTCTGTCTCCCGTTAAATAAACCTTATTGAAGCGGCTATCCTTTTTGGTGCGGAAACAAAAATTTGCATACAAACCCTCACAAAAAGATAATAGCGGAAAGAAGGACTGTACGAACCGAAAAGCAGCAAGCCCTGATTTACAAATAATATTTATTCTTTCTTTGAAGCGCAAGGGCTGTAGCAACGATTCATGTCTGTTCCCATGCTTCGCTATATCCCTCGCTGCGCTTCGGGGATGCCGCTGCGCCCGGGGCTAAAAACTCAGTTGTTGCGAAGAACAAAGTATAAGCTTTCAATATCAGGCAAAACACTTCTTGATTTCTTATTCTGTCTCCCCTTCAATAAACCTTATTGAAGCGGCTATCCTTTTTGGTGCACCAATCAAAATGTTCCTACTAACCCTCACAAAAAGATAATAGCGGAAAGAAGGACTGTACGAACCGAAAAGCAGCAAGCCCTGATTTACAAATAATATTTATTCTTTCTTTGAAGCGCAATGCAACGATCGGCATTAAAACTATTCCCCGGCTACTTGAATCTAAAAAGCAATGCTAATCTTTATTCTATTTAACTCAATTTCTCGGCTAATAACTTCATTTCGATCTGTGGGGACCGTTTCTCGTAAATAATGTTATGAACGGCCTTACAAATTGGCATATCTACATGATACTCCTGGTTTTTGATGTGCATACATTTAGCAGCATAATAACCTTCGGCAACCATATTCATTTCCAGCTGAGCCGATTTTACAGTGTAGCCCTTGCCCACCATATTACCAAAGGTTCGGTTGCGGCTAAACTGCGAATAAGCTGTAACCAGCAAATCGCCCAGATAGGCTGATTCTTTAATGTCGCGGTCTATTGGGTGAACCACATCTACAAAACGTTTCATTTCGCTTATGGCATTACTAATCAGCACGGCCTGAAAGTTATCGCCATAACCTAAGCCATGGCAGATACCACTGGCTACCGCGTAAATATTTTTTAAAACCGCAGCGTATTCGGTACCGAAAATATCGTCAGAAACATTGGTTTTGATATAGCGTGTACTTAAAAGAGAGGCAAATGCGGCTGCTTTTTCTACATCGGTACAAGCTATGGTGAGGTAAGATAGTTTTTCAAAGGCTACCTCTTCGGCATGGCAGGGACCGCTTACCACCAAAATATCATGGTATGGGATGTTGTATTTCTCGTGCAAAAATTCACCGATAATCAGGTTATCTTCCGGCACGATCCCCTTAATGGCTGAGACTATTTTTTTGCCTTTTAAATCATCTGGTGTTATGGTAGAAAGGGTTTCTTTTAAAAATGCAGCGGGTACATTTAAAATCACAAAATCGGCCGATTCTATAATCGATCGTATATCAGACGAGATATGGTCATGATTGAGCTTTAACTCAACAGAACTGAGGTAATGCGGATTGTGTTTAAATTTTTTAATGTGCTCAATGGCAGTTTCATTACGCATCCACCAAAAAATCTCTTTTTCAGACAAATTATCTGCAAGCATTTTAACGATAGCAGTAGCCCAGCTCCCGCCCCCTATCATTGCTATTTTAGGTACCATGATTATAGAAAAGGTTTTAGGTAAAAGATGTAAGGCAAAGGGTGTAAAACTTAAGGTTTAAAGCGAATGCCTTAAACCCTAAACCTTACACCCTAACCTTAGGAATACACCTTAAAGACGGCAAGTTACTATTTCTTACAGACATTTACGAGAAAAGTGTGAGGCGGACAGGCAAAACCTTACACCTCACACTTTTAACCTTATACCTTAAAAGGCTACTTCTTACCGTCTTTGCTGAACAATTGGTCTTTAGCAGTTTTTTCTACCACCATTCCGTCTTTCAATTTGTTCTGAATAGCCGAATACGGACCGGTTACAATTTCCGCACCAGCTTTGATACCCGATTTTACAATGATAAACTGATCGTTCTGGATACCGGTAGTGACCTCTGTCTTTTTAACTTTTTTACTCTTGGCATCGTAAGTATAAACATATTGCTTTACCTTTTTGTCGGTCAGTTTCGATTTTTGCTTATCGGTATTTTCCTGGTTGCCCTGATTATTGTTGTCGCCCGATTTCGCATTATCAGTGAAAACCGCCTGAATTGGAATGGCCAGTCCGGTTAACGACTCACTTTCAATATCAACCGTTGCCGACATGCCCGGGCGGAAAATAGACTGTTGTTTACCCTCCATTTCTTCGCTGATACGGATTTTTACCGAGAAGTTGGTCACCTGATCAACAGAAGTAGATGTTGTGGTTCCAACAGCTGTTGATGAACTTGCAATTTCGGTAACCACACCTCTGAACTTTTTATCAGAAAAAGCATCTACCTCGATCGAAGCTTTATCGCCAATTTTAACACGGGTAATGTCGTTCTCGTTTACATCAACATTTACCTCCATTGATGAGAGGTTAGAAATACGCATAATTTCGGTACCCGCCATTTGCGAAGTTCCCAAAATACGGTCGCCCAGCTCAATTGATAGTTTAGAAACTACCCCATCAACCGGTGCATAAATAGTGGTTTTAGCCAGGTTAGCACCTGCTTCTTTAACATTTGCACCCGTTTGCTCTAAAGTAAATTTGGCACCGGTTACATTCTCTTTGGCACTGGCTAGATTTGCCTTTGCGGTTAAAAATGCTGCTTTGGCTGCATCGAACTCTGAAGCTGAAATTACTTTTTTATTAAAAAGCTCAACATTACGTTTGTAGGTAGCTTCTGCATTGATAAAATTGGCCTGGTTTTGGGCAAGTTGTTGTTGCGCCGCAGCTACACTTGCTTTTTGTGCGTTAAAAGTAGCCACCGTTCTTTCATAACCCGATTGCAATACATCCGGACGTACTTTACAAAGTAATTGGCCTGCTTTAACAACATCACCTTCTTTTACCTTTAATTCTACCACCTCTCCAGATACCTCCGAACTTAATTTAACTTCGGTTTCCGGCTGGATTTTTCCGCTTGCCGTAACTGTTTCCACAACAGTTTTATCTGATGCTTTTTCTGTAGTTACCTTTTCGGTTTTGTTTCCACCGATTACGCCGGTCAGTTTTAACACAACCAGAAGGGCTACGATAGCAACTACGGTAATAATAATGTGCTTCAGTTTCATAATTTGTATTGTATTTCGTTTGTCTATTAAAGTTCTAATGTTAAAGTTAAAACGTTTTAAAGCTGGAAGGCTTAAGGTTTCCTTTTGCTGTCGGCGTTAGTTTTTGTTAAAAAACAATCTGTTTGCCTAAATAGTAATCAATTACTTTGGCCCTAAATAATAAGTCGTATTTAGCCTGGATAAAGTCAATCTCTGCTTTATTTCTATTGGTTTGCGCTGTACTATAATCAAGTGAATTAACAAGGCCAACATTATAACGTTGTTCCACAACATAAAAAGCATCCTTTTGGGCATTAAACGCATTCTGAGTTGAACTGTAGCGACTTTCGGCTGCCCTTAAATCAGTTGTTGCCTGAAAAATGACTTTATTCAAATTATTTTTGGCCAATTGCTCCTGGGTTAAAACATTGTTATAATTAATTTTCGCTCTCCGCACATTTGACCTGGCAGTAAAACCATTAAAAATAGGGATCTGCAAGTTCATTCCAATACTTTGACCTAAACGTTGATTGATTTGATCAGCAAATGAGGATTGTGGAAACTGGCCACTGTAGTTGAATTGATAAGAATAAGAAGTATTTAATCCAGCTCCCAGACTTAGCGATGGGTAATACGATCCTTTTGCAACAGCTATGGCTTGCTTTGCAGCCAATGAACGCAAACTGGCCAGTTTGATATCAGGAAAGATGTTTAACGCATTGTTATAAATTTCCTCTGCACTTTGGTTTGTTGGTGCTGTTTTAACATTATCAATCAGCGGCGCTTGAACAACGAACTTTTGATTAGGCTGCATTTCCATGAGCTGTCCTAAAGTTAAGTATGAAATGGAAAGCGCATTTTGTGCATTGGTTAAATTTAATTCAGCCGTAGCCACTTGCGATTTAGCCTGAGAGACATCCGCAAGGGTCTTATTTCCTGCATCTAATAAGGCATTCTCCCTTGCTAAAGTTTTATTAGCAATATCCAGCTGTTCTCTGGATGCCCTTTCTAAATCGGTATTGTATAAAACCTGTAAATATGCCGTAACAACATTTAGAACTAAGTCATTTTTTATTTTTTCAACATTACTTTTGCCAACTTCGAAGAGTGTTTTATTCTGCCGAATCTGATTAACTTTAGCAAAGCCTCTAAATACATCAACATTTGTACCTAGGTTTGCACTAGTAAATAATGAGGTTTGATTGGTTACCTGAAAGGTTGTTTGATCCAAACCGCGACCAAACGTCAACGTTGGACCTACAGAAGCATTTAGGTTAGGATAAAGCGCATATTTAGATTGTGTTAAATCCTCATTTGCCAATGCTGCACTAAATTGAGCCTGTTTAATCGTTAAGTTATTATTTAACGTGTTTTCAACCGCTTGTTGAATGGTGATAACCTGCTGGGCATTTACATTAACAGCAAAGTTCAATAATAATACTAAAGCAGATCCGGTAATTAACTTTTTATTGGTAAACATCTTCATAATTTGTTTCGATTCTAATATAAACAACTTTTAATCATTTCAATCTGTTCAGGCATTTACTAACTTTGAAGTTAAATGTACCTGATCAAATCACCGCTTCTGCTAAAATGGTATTATCCATCGCTGTTATGGAATAAACCCCGCACCGAAAAAGTTATTTATCTGACCTTTGACGATGGACCTATACCCAATGTTACAGATTTTGTATTAAAAACTCTGAAAGTCTTTAATGCTAAAGCTACTTTTTTTTGCATCGGTGATAATATTGTTAAACATCCCAGGGTTTTTGAACGTGTAAAAACCGACGGGCATGCCATTGGCAACCACACTTTCAATCATTTAAAAGGATGGAAAACCGATGATGAAACCTATCTGGAAAACACGCTTAAGTGCCAGGAACTTACACAATCTAATCTTTTCCGTCCACCTTACGGGAGGATCAAAAAGTCCCAAGTCCGAAGTCTAAAGTCTAAAGTCCTAAATTTCGGGTTTGACTCAGGACTAAAGACTACCGACTTAGGACTAGAAATCGTCATGTGGGATGTACTCAGCGGTGATTTCGACATTAACCTCTCGCCCGAAAAATGCTACCAGAATGTGATCAAACATACCGAAAATGGTTCTATCATAGTTTTTCATGATAGCTTAAAAGCATTTGATCGTTTGGAATATGCATTGCCCAGGGTTTTAGCCTATTTTACCGAAAAGGGTTTCACTTTCGCTACGCTTTAGCGATTGTTGTGCCAAGTCAGGCATACCTGCTCCAGTAAGCTGAAACAGGCTTTCTGCCAGATTACCAATGAGAAGCTGTTCGAAAACGGACAAAACTGTACGGAATTGAACGATATTATTTGGATATGGCATACTTTAAATTATCAAATAACCTTTCCATTAGCTTCCTATCCGATGTAATAATTTCTGCGGTTCCCTTTGTTTCAGGCTTGGCTTTCAAAGCTGTCCCATAATTAGTTTTTAACTCGTTAGGGAAATCAACTAAAACCTGATATGATTCTATATCGCCTTTTTCTACTTTAGTTAGATTTGAAGTTAATGATATAGACTTTACTTTTCCGGTAACGGAACCATATTCATTATATGGAAAGTTATCCAATTTTACAATAACCTCTTGCCCTTCCTTTACCTTTCCTGCACCTTGGGAAGCAATTGTTAACTGTCCAATCAGCTGATCTTGTTTAGGAATAACCGTAAAAACTGGTTCTCCGCTTTGAATAAATTGATTTTCAGTATAAAATTTAAGAAACTGTATTTTTCCATCAAATGGAGCCTTAAATAAGTACTTTTGTTCCCAAACTTTAATATTGTCTACCAAGTCATTATAAGATGAAATAAGGGCTATTTTTAACTCCTTTTCTTTTTCAGGTTTTGTAATATATAGTTCATCTAATTGATTGGTTGTTTGTTGAAGGTTTTGCCTCAGGCCAGTCAGATTACTTAAGGCACTTTGATACGCATCTTTAGCCGAAATATAGTTGATTTGTGTTTTATCTAATTCGGCTTCGCTAATTACTTTCTTGGTGAATAGAATAGAGTCGCGCCTAAAAAATTTATGAGTAAAATTCAAATTATTTTCGGACATGGTTATTCTTTGTTTCGCGACCTTAATTGCTTTTTCCTGTTCGTTTAAGATTTCTTTCAAGCTAGCATCTTTTTTATCATAAAGATGATCTTTCTGATAATTAATATATAGTTGAAGTGCTGACGTAAATGCATAATATTTAACGTTTAAGTCTCCTAATGAAAAATTCTTAGGCAGATGACTAAACAGCTCCATCACATTGCCGCCATTTGGATTATAGTCTTTAAGCAGTTTAGATATATAATCAACATTTTTAGGTTGCGTTGCATTTTCAATATAAGCTATAATTTGTTCTGCCTTTACATTATCCATAGATCTGACATTCACTATTTTCAATTTACCATAGGTATTAGAAACTAATTTTAATGGTGCGCTATTAGCATTAATGGTAATCTGACCTTGAACTACATCTGGATAACGCACTATCCAGCCGAAAACAGCCATCAGCATAAACAAAAAAAGTACGATCAGCGTTACCCAGATACCGAAACGGTGAGGCATGCGTTCAATAATATGCTGCACTTCTTCACTTCTTTCAGATTGAAGTGCTATATCTAACTTAGTATTTTCCATCAGATCGAGATTACAGGTGTATTGATTAAGTTTTCAAAGCCTTCGAGTCCTGCAATTTGAGATTGAACGAGTTGGAAGTAGCGACCTTTCCTTTCCATCAGTGTCTCATGATTTCCAATTTCCACAACCATACCTCCCTGCATAACAATAATCTGGTTTGCCTTTCTTATGGTACTCAAACGGTGTGCAACCACAATAACTGTTTTTCCTTTGAAAACATCATCAAGTGCGTCGGTTATTTTTTTCTCATTGATGGTATCTAAAGAATTAGTTGCTTCATCAAAGAAAAGGTAATCCGGATCTTTATATAATGCTCTTGCGATTAAAATTCTTTGTTTTTGCCCTCCGCTTAAACCACGGCCTTGTTCTCCCATCATAGTCTGATACCCCAAGGGCAAAGCTTCGATCTCCTGTGCGATATTGGCGGTACTTAAAGCTTTTTTTAACTTTTCATAATCTATATGTTCATCATCCAATACAATGTTGTTTAAGATAGAATCATTAAAAATTTTTCCGTCCTGCATTACGGCACCACATTTATTTCGCCATTGCCTGAGGCTCACATTGTTGATATTCATATCACCAATTTTGATTTCTCCATAGCTTGGTTTATATAAACGCAGCAATAGTTTTAATAATGTAGATTTTCCACTTCCGCTATCTCCAACTATTGCCGTTACTTTACCTTCAGGTATAATAAGCCTGACACCTTGCAAAACTAGCTTTCCTGCAGGTGTATATTGAAAGGCAACATTATTAACAATCAAACTTTTATTTTCAGGCAGCTCTACATGGTTTGTGCCAACATGATCATGCTCGTCTTCCAATTGATGAATTTCATTGAGGCGTAGAAAACTCAATTTTGCAAACTGAAAAGAAATGATAAACTGTATGAATTGCTGCACTGGCGCATTAAGCATTCCGATAATAAATTGAGTTGAAATCATCACCCCAAAAGTGATTTGACCATTAATTACCGCTTTGGCGCAATAAAAGGTTATAAAAAGATTCTTTAGCTGATCAATAAACTGAGCTCCTAAATTTTGTGTGTTGGTAATGCTTAAAACCCTAAGGTTGACCTTATAAAGCCGTGCCTGAATATTTTCCCACTTCCATCTTTTCTGCTTCTCATAATTGTTAATCTTGATATCTTGTATGCTACCAATGGTTTCTACCCAATAACTTTGGTTTTTACTAACCAATTCAAAATATTCCCAGTCAAGTTTTTTGCGAATACTTAGAAACGCCATTACCCAAAGCACATAGATTGCACTACCGCCCAGAAAAATCCAAAAGATGGTGGTGTTATAGATGAACATGATAACTCCAAAAACCACGAATGTTAAGGCAGAAAAAAGCATACCCAACGAATTGTTCATGATAAAGGCCCTGATGCGTTCATGATCCTGTGCCCGTTGTAGAATATCACCCGCCATTTTATTTTCAAAAAAGGTTATAGGTAATCGCATTAATTTAATTAGATAATCAGAAATAAGCGCAATATTGACACGGGAAGTTACGTGAAGCAGAATCCAGTCGCGCACCATGTTACTCAACAATACACTTATTATAATGGCGATATTGGCCAATAATACAATATTTATGAAATCAAGATCATGTGTCTGTATCCCTACATCAATAACAGACTTACTGATAAATGGCAGGAACCCTTGAAGTATTGTAACGAGGAGCATCACGATAAACAGGTTTGCAAAATTTTTCCGGTACGGATGAAAGTAACCTATAAAATTCTGAAAAGTCTTTTTACGTTCTGTTTTTTCGCTATCGCTTCGTTCATAAAAATCGGCCATAGGTTCTATGGCCATTAATACGCCCCTACTAGCCTGAACCCCTTCATAAACACCTTCGGTATTTACTTTAGCTTCTTTCTTTAACCACTTCGAGGCGAACTCAGTTGCTGAATATTTAAGATGGCCTTTGGCTGGATCAGAAACATAGATAGTAGCATCAGCATGATCATAAGGGTTTAGGTGCTCTGTATTATTATTCGTTCTTTTTGCCTTAGCCTCATAAACAACAATAAAGTGACTATTGTCCCAATGGACAATAACCGGTAATGGAACTTTATATAACAAATCATCAATGCTACATTTTAAAGATAAACTTCTCAAGCCAATTTCTTCCGCAGCATGACTAAGATCTGCAAAAGAAACACCCTCTTTGGTTACCCCGCATTTATCCCGGAGGTATTGTAAACTATAAAATTTTCCATAATGTTTGGCGATCATTTTCAAACAGGATGGACCACAGTCCATCATATCCATTTGACGATCAGAAGGGAAAGCACTGTATTTCATGCGTTAAAATTAGATAGCACAAAAATGTTACTTTAAGCTGATGATTACCAAATAAAGTATTCCAAATCAGAATAAATGTCAATATCTAATAAGTATTGGTTAAAATATGAAAATTCGCCATAATGTTGTGTGTTTACATTTACCACCTAAAAAATTAATAGCACTTAATCAATATTATTGATGATAAAATCTAAAGCAAGGCTCGCATTCGAAATGTTAGAAAAAGAAATGGAACTTCTTATTCCAGAAGAAACAACCCGGTATCTTGGGGGTACCAGTAGTGATGGCAGTACCATTTGGGGAATAGACTCACAAGGAAACTTCTATTACAAATACGAAGGTGAAACTACCTGGACAGCCTTTAATCCCTTGAACGAGGTAACCGTTACGAGTAATGGCAATAGTACGTTAAACAATATGTACAGCGATTACCTGTACTGGAAAAATCAAACATCTAGCACAGGTTATAATACCGGGCAATATTCTAGTACGGGTTATAATAGTAATGGTTATAACAGCAACGGATACAATAGCAATGGAAATTACGGTGGTGGTGGAGGCGGTGGAGGCATTAGCTATCTTGGAAATAGAAATTCAAATAGTGGCAGTTACTTAACCCCTCAAAGCGGTGGAACTCCAGGATCAATATCTTCCGAGTTAATGCAAACCTTAACGGATATTTGGAATGGGCCAGTTATGAGGGCGCTAATTCCTGATTTAATAAGTATTAATGTTTCTGCCAATTTCGTTCCACTTATTGGTAGTGGACAAACATTAGCTATTAACTTTATAACAAGAGGTGATGCTAGTGTATCACTAACATGGAGTGGTAGTTTTCGAGCAGGATTACACGCCGATGCATCTGCAAACCTTTCTGTAGGCCGTTTTCTGGGCGATGCTGAAAATATTTCGTTAAATTCATTACTAGGTACGGGATATGATGCATCATTAGACTTGGAAGCTGTTGGCGTAGGAGGATGGATATCACCATCCAGCAATCCTAACACTATTGTTCCAACTTGGATTGGAGCATCTTTAGGAGTCGGACCAGGAGCTGGCGGTTCAGGAGGTAAAAGTGAAACGTATTTAATTTATATAAATGGTAAACCGATGGTTTGGGATTTTTAATATTAAAATTAGATGAGATCTTGGCAGATTATTTTTATATCTATAATTTTGATTGTCATGATGATAATGATATTCAGTACTTTTCTGGAAAAAAGAAGAGTACTGAACGAACAATTTAAAGGCAAAATTGAAAAAATTCTTTATTATGAAAAGAATGAAGTTTCAGTAAAAGTGAATGGCCAATATTTTTTTTTAGGATCCGTGAGACAAGAATTTTTTGATAAGGTTAGGATAAATGATACCATAATTAAGAATAAAGGAAATTTATACTATGTTATCATTACTCAAAATGGTAAGTCACTTAAATTTTAATAATTAATATTTGTCATGCGCAAAGTTGCATTTACCAGATACGAAATATATTATAAATTAGCCTTAGCCTTTTCCACACTTGTCATCATCTCATGTACATTCACTACAAGTAGAATTAACCAAAAAGAGGATCAGCATATGGCAGTAAAAAGCATAAATCAATTTTATGATCAACTCAAAAAAAATGACTTTGCTAACACATTAAGTTTTTATTCAGATACTTTCAAAAGAAAATTAGATACTACAACTTTATACAGTTTTTATAGGAGTTATTATACCAGAATTGGTGGAATTAAGTCAGTTGATTTATTAAACTGCCAAACGCTTGCGAGTAATAATAATGGCCACTTGTTTAAAACATTTGTGATAACTTACAATGTACACCGAACCAAGGGAAAAACAAAAGAAAGATTCATCTTGAAATCCTATGATGATGAATCTCCTAAAATATCTAGGTATGACATTTTGGAGAATGCAATAAAAAACTAACCGTATAATTTTTGTTCAAGTGGAAAAGTATTATCAGGCGATCTTCAATTTTTTTTAAAAAAAGATGGGTATAACAATCTTACCCATCTTTTAGCTGCCATGATATTTTCGCTTATGCTAACGATAACTTTATTAAGTCTTACTATTATCGTGGATATATTATGGCCTGGCATAATCAATTTTCATTTTCAGAAACCATGGCTTTATATTGACGTTATAATTCAGTCGATTTTGGCTTACCTTATCGTTTTTTACATTTTTAAATTTAAAAAGAAGGGAGATAATGAAGATTACTCTTTCACTATTAGTAAAAAAAGCAGAAATACGGTTAGATTATTTATTGTTCAGTTTGTAATATTTTTAGTTTTATCCCTCTTGAGAGATTTTTTAAAAGGATAAAACTATTTGCCAAACTATTTAAGAAAAGTACAAACAATATGAAACCTAAAACGCCTCAAACCACTATTCTTATTCCATCCTATAATTGTGGGAATTACCTGCTGGAATGCTTAGGTAGTATTTTACGTCAGAATTATGATGATTATGAAATACTCCTTATTGATGATGGAAGTACTGATCAAACAGAAAAAATTATAAGATCACTAGAAATTACAAATCTTCGGTATTATCAAAATAAATCTAATTTAGGAATCGTGCCTACACTAAACCGTGGACTTAAACTGGCGAAAGGAAAATACATTGCCCGCATGGATGCTGACGATGTTATGCTGGGTAACCGATTGACAGAGCAAATTGAATTTTTGGAGAACAACCCCGATTTTGGAATGATTGGGGGAAGTTATCAGATCATGGATGGAAGCGGTATCTATAGAGATACCGTTCATACCCGAAATGACCCTGACTTTTTAAAGCTTTCGCTGATGTTTAGGAACCAGTTTCATCATGCTGCAATAACAATGCGCGCTGAAATAGCCAAAGAGTTAAAATACAGCACTAAATTTCCATATTGCGAAGATCATGAATTATGGATAAGGTTTTCAGAAGTTTCTAAAGTAAACAATCTAAAAGGAATTTATTTAAGTTATAGATGGCACGTCAATAACAGCTGCAGCAAAAATCAAGCAACGCTAAAAACTTCTGTGTTATCACTCATGTCCAGAGAATTAGATAAAATTACTGTTGAACATAATGCCAGAGAACTCATGCTTCATGGATCTGTTTGTTTTGGGATGGGGAATTTTAAATTTAGAGATACAGTGAGCGTAGCTGAATTAAAGAAATGGTATGATAAAATTTTTACCTCTACAATCTTAAAACAGCAATATTCCAGCGAATGGCTCGAAAATTTCAGAAAGGAAATTCTGAAGTCTTATTGTGGAATAAACGAATAGTATTAAATAACGCATCTCATCATGACAGCTAAAGCTCATTTTCCCAAAATAACCTATTTGATTTTGGCACATAAAATGCCCTTGCAAATCAGTCGTCTGATCAATGCACTTAGAGGTCCCGAAGTAAATTTCGTCATACACATCGATGCATCAGTTTCTATTGACGACTTTCATGAGGTGCTCAAGAATGATAAAAAAGTATATTTTTTGGACAAGAGGGTTAAAAGCAGCTGGGCAAGTTATGATATGATTCAGGCGTGCCTTAATGCTTTTCAATTCATCTTAAATAACCTAACAACAGATAGAATTATATTATTAAGTGGGCAGGATTATCCGATTAAATCATCTAAACATATCCATTCATATTTTTCGGCGAACAGAAATAAAATTTTCATAAACTATGTAAAATTGCCCTTTTTAAAAAGACTTGGGGGCGGTTTGATGAGATTTCCTAAAATTCCGAAACCACAATATATCGAGCATTTATATTCAGGATCTCAATGGTGGTCATTTCCGATAAACTTGATCCATTATATATTAAATTTCCTGGAAGCACATCCCGATTATATCCGTTACTTCAAACAGGTGTATTTACCCGATGAAAGCTTCTTTCAAACCTTGCTTTTAAATTCAACTGAAAATTTCATTAAGCAAAACCTAGTTAATTCTTGTTTGAAGATGATGCGGTGGGATGCGCCTTTTATGCATCCAAGGATGTTAACCTCTTCTGACAAAAACATTATAACCAGAAGTAAAGCACTTTTTGCTAGAAAATTTGATATTATCGAATCCAGGTCAATTTTAAAAACAATAGACGAGGCCTTTTTAAAAAGCGGGAAAATTCCGGACGGACAATCTTCTGATAACAAGGGAGAAGTATTCTTATTTATTATTTCTGGAAATGATAAAAGCCCAATTATTAAGGCCAAAAAATTTTTATCGTCCAAAACAACTCGGTTGCTCTACCATCAGGATAGCAATTCTGAACTTCTTAAAGGTTGGCCACTTAAAGATTGTATTGCTTTTAGCAATGACATCCTTCACAACCTCGGATATTTTGCAATTTCAGAAGATATATTTCCTGCAAATGTGCATTTTCCCTTGCTCAGAGTTTTTCTGGAGTATCCAGACTATGAATATTATTGGATTATAAATTCAGAAATTTATTCATCTGATGAATTGAATCACTTTTTCCTACACATTGAACAATCGGATGCAGATTTTCTTTCCCTCTCGTTTAAAAGCCGGGAAGAATTAAAGGATTGGCCCTGGTGGCAAAGTTTAATTTATAAATTAAAACCAATAGCTGATCAGGAACTAATTAAATCTGATAATACCATTTATAGGATCTCCAATTCGGCATTGGAATTTATACATTGTTGCCTTTCTGCTGGCTGGTCGGGCCATCATGATGTACTTTTACCAAGTCTTTTAAACAAAGCGGGATTCAACCTTGGAAAGATAAATATAATTGAGTAGAAAATACCTACTCAAAAAATAATCCCGATAAAGATAAAAAACAAGTAATCTATGTTAATAAATTGCTATATCAATGTAGCTAAAATTATTATATTATTAATCTCTTAAAATTAACGATTATGAACAAATCTAAAGCAAGGCTCGCATTCGAAATGCTGGAAAAAGAAATGGAAACTCTTTCTCAAGAACAGCAAAGAAATTTAAAGGGTGGCGATATCGGAGCTGTTACTTCAGGAACAGGTACAAGCAATGACCCTTTTATTATTACAATACCTATTTATTATGGAAATGATTTATCACTTGATATGCAAAATAGTATACATTCATCGATAAACAGTATTAATACAATAAGTTCAAATGGACTTACAGTGAATGGGAAAATGTATAGATATAATGCAGTGGCGACCATATCTGCAAATACTGCTTCAGCTCAAAACGATGCCGGAGCAAATAGCAGTTATTCAGGACTAATAAAAACGGGTAATCTAACAAGTTCAGTTGGTGGTGCACCTATTTTGGGTGATGCTGGTTCCGTAGTCGCAACTATTGATCCATTCAATGTTTCAATGAGTAATAGTTCACTTTCAAAAGTTATAAGTCATGAAATAGGTCATTTATTAGGATTAAATCATTCAACAAGCAGTAGTTCAGGGATGACGGCATCTGTAACCGGCAACTCTAATTCTGGGCTAACACAAGAAGATTTGGAAAATGTAATTCGAAATAGAAATTGGTAATATAATAACAATTGAAAATCCTCAAATAAAGATGAGGTTTTGTTAAAAAGTAGATAATAAACTATCGTTGGTTAGATAAAATAAATATTAGTTGTGATTAACTAAAATGCAATTAGGATGAAAATTTATGCAACCATAATTATGATTGCAATAAGAAAGCAAAAGGAGTTTAAATAGTATAGTTTGTCTCTACAAGAACTACTTTTTCTTTCTTGTAAGGATAATCATACTCCATTCCATACACTAGCAAGCAATAATATTACTCACGTAGATATGGAAAGGCACGCTGTGCAGCATCCATATAATATCGTTAATGATAAACTACGGTGAGCAATTGTGAAAAGAATAATAAAACGTCCGTTTACATAGGTTAGGTTGTTATTAAACCGAAAGCAGAATATATTATCCTGCCTGAATATAAAGATTTGCTAGTCTATGACCTGTTAAGAAATCATCTAAAATTATTGCTAAACCTTCGACAATAACACCGCTACAAACAAATTTAACAAGCTTTCATTAAATATTTATCTAATCTAAAAATTATGTTCTATCGAATCACTCCCTCAACCCACAAAATCTGTGCATTTATTTTATTGTTGATATGCTCAACAGCTGTAGCTGCACAGGTTAAAACCGACACCGTAACCATGTCGGTATTTTTCATACAGTTAAAGACAAACCAGGATACGCTAAAAACACCTGTTGATGATAACAGAAAATTAATCACCATCAGTGATTTGAACCAAACCGTGCCTGATCTATTAAAGAACATTACAGGAGATCAGCCAGATCAATTTAATGGAATGTTTATCACTTCTATAGATGATTTAATAATAAACGGTGGTGCCTTTATAGATCGTACTCAAGATGGCATCAGCATTTCTGATTTTAACAAAAATATTTCCTATTTAGAAGCACTAAAATTTTCCAGTTTCACGGCTTTACCCAAACCTATCCCTCCTTTCAATGAATATGCTATTGTTAAGGCAAAAGTGAAGTGGGTTAAATATACCAGAAAAAACCTAAAACCCACCGAAAACAGGTATAAGCAATCCTATTTAAAAGTTGTTAAAGGTGCAGACCAGATTCATTACCATTACTGGATACCCTTTCAAATCATTCATCAAAGTATAATCAATAACTAGGCACCATAAGTTCTGAAAAATAAATGACGAATGCCTTGGCGTTTTTAATCTGGTAAGGTAGTTATAATATTCATGAACTGTACTCGCGTTGTTTCTTGTTTTCTTAGCTAAAGGATCACAGTTTAAGGCTCAATCGGCAATTTAGAACAATTCCAAATTACGTAATCACCTACTCATGTCCGATAAAAAGATTGCTTTTTATTATTTTTGTTCCATCCAAAAAATTCACTTTTTTGGCCTATAACCACAAATTAATCACAATTAATAGTATTCTTTGGGAAAGTGTATTGATATATAACACTCCGCGAAAAAGGATAAATAGCTAAGATGAGTATTTATAACGATTATATTAAAGAGATTGAAGAACGTAAAATCCAGGGTCTTCATCCTAAACCTATTGATAGCGCCGATTTATTAAGCGAAATCATCGATCAGATCAAAAATGTAAATAATTTTAACAGGGCAGATGCTGTTAATTTTTTCATATACAATACCTTGCCGGGTACCACGGCCGCAGCAGGTGTTAAAGCCCAGTTCTTAAAAGAAATTATTGCAGGTGAAACTGTTGTTGCAGAGATTACACCTGATTTTGCTTTCGAGCTCTTATCTCACATGAAGGGTGGTCCTTCCATTAAAGTTTTGTTGGATATTGCCCTGGCAGACAATGGTGATAAAGCCAAAAAAGCTGCCGATGTGCTTAAAA
Source organism: Pedobacter suwonensis (assembly GCF_007833675.1). NCBI lineage: Bacteria > Pseudomonadati > Bacteroidota > Sphingobacteriia > Sphingobacteriales > Sphingobacteriaceae > Pedobacter > Pedobacter suwonensis. The sequence goes on from NZ_CP031708.1 coordinate 2,239,908, forward strand.
CACAGGTATTCTTATACGATGCCGATACCGACCGTTTAAAGGAGGCTTACCACAACGGCAATGCCATAGCCAAAGAAATACTGGAAAGTTATGCCAGAGCCGAATTTTTTACCGGATTACCTCCTGTTGCTGAAGAAATTAAGGTAGTAACCTTTATCGCGGGTATTGGCGATATTTCTACGGATTTATTATCTCCGGGTAACCAGGCGCACTCGCGTTCTGATCGTGAATTACACGGAAAATGCATGATTACACCAGAGGCACAACAGGCCGTTAAAGACCTTCAGGCACAACATCCCGATAAAAGCGTGATGCTGGTAGCCGAAAAAGGTACCATGGGCGTAGGTTCTTCACGTATGTCGGGCGTAAACAATGTGGCCCTTTGGACAGGTAAAAGATCAAGTCCTTATGTGCCATTTGTAAACATTGCACCAATTGTTGGTGGTACCAATGGTATTTCGCCTATTTTTTTAACCACAGTTGATGTGACAGGTGGTATTGGTATCGACCTTAAAAACTGGGTAAAGAAAACCGATGAGAATGGAAATGTAGTGCGCAATGAAAATGATGAACCGGTTTTAGAAGAAGTATATTCAGTAGCTACCGGAACGGTGCTTACCATTAATACCAGAACCAAAAAATTATATAACGGCGATCAGGAGCTGATTGATATTTCAAAAGCTTTAACGCCGCAAAAAATGGAATTCATTAAAGCGGGTGGCTCTTACGCCATCGTTTTTGGCAAGAAAATCCAAACCTTTGCGGCCAAAACTTTAGGGATAGAAGCTCCGGTTGTATTTGCTCCGGCTAAAGAAGTATCTGTTGAGGGTCAGGGTTTAACTGCTGTAGAGAAAATATTTAACAGAAATGCGGTAGGTTTAACACCAGGTAAGGTTTTACATGCCGGTTCTGATGTGCGCGTAGAAGTAAACATTGTAGGCTCGCAGGATACTACCGGTTTGATGACGGCTCAGGAATTAGAGGCTATGGCTGCAACGGTAATTTCACCGATTGTTGACGGTGCTTACCAGTCAGGTTGCCACACGGCATCTGTATGGGATAAAAAAGCACAGGCAAACATCCCAAAACTGATGAAGTTCATGAATGATTTCGGGGTGATTACGGCGCGTGACCCTAAAGGTACTTATCATTCAATGACTGATGTTATCCACAAAGTATTGAATGATATTACAATTGATGAATGGGCAATCATCATTGGTGGCGATTCACACACCCGTATGTCAAAAGGTGTGGCTTTCGGCGCCGATTCTGGTACAGTGGCGTTGGCACTAGCTACCGGCGAAGCCTCTATGCCGATTCCGGAATCAGTAAAAGTAACTTTCAAGGGCGAGATGAAAGCACACATGGATTTCCGTGATGTGGTACATGCCACACAACTGCAGATGCTGCAACAGTTTGATGGTGAAAACGTATTCCAGGGCAGGATCATCGAGGTACACATCGGAACTTTACTGGCCGATCAGGCCTTTACTTTTACCGACTGGACTGCTGAAATGAAAGCAAAAGCTTCGATCTGTATTTCGCAGGATGATACTTTAATCCAATCGCTGGAAATTGCAAAAAACCGTATCCAGATCATGATTGACAAAGGTATGGACAACCATAACCAGGTGCTTCAGGGATTGATTAACAAAGCGAACAAACGTATCGAGGAAATTAAAACCGGTATTAAACCCGCTTTAATGCCTGATACAAATGCCAAATATTATGCAGAGGTAGTAATCGACCTGGATTTAATCAACGAACCTATGATTGCCGACCCTGATGTGAACAATGCGGATGTTTCTAAACGTTATACGCATGATACCATCAGAGATTTAACTTTTTACGGTGGTGATAAAAAAGTAGACCTTGGTTTCGTAGGTTCTTGCATGGTACACAAAGACGATTTGAAAATCGTTTCACAATTATTAAAAAACGTAGAGAGCCAAACTGGTAAGGTAGAGTTTAAAGCACCACTGGTAGTGGCTGCTCCTACTTACAATATTATTGATGAACTCAAAGCAGAAGGCGACTGGGAATACTTACAGAAATACTCAGGATTTGAGTTTAGCGATGCCTTGCCTAAAAGTGTAGCGCGTACCGAATACGAGAACATCATGTACCTGGAGCGCCCTGGCTGTAACCTTTGTATGGGTAACCAGGAAAAAGCTGCTAAAGGCGATACTGTGATGGCTACTTCTACCCGTTTATTCCAGGGACGTGTGGTAGAAGACAGAGACGGCAAAAAAGGAGAATCATTACTGGCTTCTACCCCTGTTGTGGTGCTTTCAGCTATCCTGGGTCGCATTCCAAGCATCGAAGAATATAAATTAGCAGTAGATGGCATTAACCTAACCAAGTTTACCCCTATTTCTACAAAACAATAAGAAACAAAAAAGCATATTATTTGTTAACTTTTAGAAAAGGCTATCGGAGAAAATCTGATGGCCTTTTATTTTGCATAAATAATTGCATAGAATGGTTTTAAATAAGATATTATGACAAATCTCAAAAATTAATCTGTTTAAAATTGTTTACTTTAGAGAGTACCTTATTGATAATAATTATAAAAATTTAAGTATGGCTTTTGATATAGACATGATTAAAAAGGTGTACGCAAACTTCGGTAGCCGCGTAGAGGCTGCACGTAAAGTTGTGGGCAGACCTTTAACATTATCTGAAAAAATATTGTATGCACACCTTTGGGATGGAGATCCTAAAAAGGCGTTTAAGCGTGGATCTGATTATGTAGACTTTGCACCAGACCGCGTAGCGATGCAGGATGCTACCGCGCAGATGGCTTTATTGCAATTTATGCAGGCGGGCCGTCCGAAGGTTGCTGTGCCTTCTACTGTACATTGCGATCACTTAATTACAGCCAAAGAAGGCGCGGCGATAGATTTACCTCACGCCAAAACGGAAAGTGCAGAGGTTTTTGATTTCTTATCATCTGTATCCAACAAATATGGTATCGGTTTCTGGAAACCAGGCGCTGGTATCATCCACCAGGTAGTACTGGAGAATTATGCTTTCCCGGGTGGAATGATGATCGGTACCGATTCGCACACGGTAAATGCCGGCGGTTTAGGCATGGTGGCTATTGGTGTTGGTGGTGCTGATGCCTGTGATGTAATGGCGGGTTTACCATGGGAACTAAAATTCCCTAAATTGATCGGGGTAAAACTAACCGGTAAATTAAACGGCTGGACGGCTGCCAAAGATGTGATTTTGAAAGTAGCTGGTATTTTAACCGTAAAAGGTGGTACCGGAGCTATTGTAGAATATTTCGGCGATGGCGCTACTTCCATGAGCTGTACCGGTAAAGGTACCATTTGTAACATGGGTGCCGAAATTGGTGCAACCACATCTACTTTTGGTTATGATGAGAGCATGGAACGTTACCTACGCGCTACCAACCGAAACGAAGTGGCAGATGAAGCAAATAAAATTGCTGCTTATTTAACGGGTGATCCGGAAGTTTATGCCGATCCTGAAAATTATTTCGATCAGGTGATCGAGATTGATTTAGATACCTTGGAACCTTACTTAAACGGCCCTTTTACACCAGATTTGGCTACTCCGGTTTCGCAAATGAAAACGGAAGCAGAGAAAAATGGCTGGCCATTAAAAGTAGAATGGGGTTTAATCGGTTCTTGTACCAACTCTTCATACGAAGATTTATCGAGAGCAGCTTCTATTGCCAACCAGGCCATTGCTAAAGGTTTAACCACCAAAGCAGAGTTTGGTATTAACCCGGGTTCTGAGCAGGTGCGTTATACTGCAGACCGTGATGGTTATTTAAAAACTTTCGAAGATTTGAATGCAACAATATTTACCAATGCCTGCGGTCCATGTATTGGTATGTGGGACCGTACAGGTGCAGAGAAAGCGGAAAAAAACACCATTGTACACTCATTTAACAGAAACTTTGCCAAACGTGCCGATGGTAACCCGAATACTTTCGCTTTTGTAGCTTCGCCGGAAATGGTGGCAGCCATCGCCATTTCAGGTAATTTAGGATTTAACCCATTAACAGATACCTTAACTAACGATAAAGGCGAGCAGGTTAAATTAGACCCGCCTACCGGCTATGAATTGCCAACCAAAGGTTTCGCGGTAGAAGATGCAGGTTTCCAGGCACCGGCAGCTGACGGCTCGCAGGTACAGGTTTTGGTTTCGCCAACTTCGCACCGTTTACAATTGTTAGATCCGTTTGCACCTTGGGAAGGCACCGACCTGAAAGGGCTTAAACTCCTGATCAAAGCTAAAGGTAAATGTACAACCGACCATATTTCGATGGCAGGCCCATGGTTAAAGTTCCGTGGCCACCTGGACAATATCTCTAACAATATGCTAATTGGTGCGGTAAACTATTTCAACGATAAAACAGATACCGTTAAAAACCAGTTAACTGGCGAGTATGGTCCGGTACCAGCTACACAACGCGATTATAAAGCTGCTGGTTTAGGCTCAATCGTAGTGGGTGATGAAAACTACGGCGAAGGCTCATCACGTGAGCATGCAGCCATGGAGCCACGTCACCTGGGCGTACGTGCCGTATTGGTAAAATCTTTTGCCCGTATCCACGAAACCAACCTTAAAAAACAAGGTATGCTGGCCTTAACTTTTGCCGATAAAGACGATTACGATAAAATTTTAGAAGGTGATACGGTAGACATTTTAGGTTTAACCGAGTTTGCTCCTGACCAACCGTTAACACTGGTATTACACCATGAAGATGGTACTACAGAGCAGTTTGCTGTTAACCATAGTTATAATGCACAACAAATTGAGTGGTTTAAAGCTGGTGGTGCGTTGAACATCATCAGGGCTGAAGCAGCGGCGAAGGCAGCGTTATAGTCTGAAGTCCGCATGTAGGATATCAATCCCGTTTTGTTAAGTCAAAACGGGATTTTTTGCTAAAACTCATCACCCTGGTATTATAGACGTCACCCTGAATTTATTTCAGGGTCTTTCCTGCTAAAAAGATGCTGAAACAAGTTCAGCATGACGATTGCCTTAGGAATATGTATTAAAAACTTTCTCAAAATAAAGGAAAGATAACAAGATAAAATCTACTCAAACTCATATCCACAATCATAACAATGATGGCACTTATTGGCTTTGATTGGGGTAGTAAAAGTTAAAAAAGCTAATATGGTTGCCCAAAGACTATATTTTTTATCGGTTGCCATACCATAGCCTACGTTGGTAGAGCCGCATTTTTCACAAACGGTTTTACCTTCGGCTGATTTTTCTTCACCGGTAATTTCATCTGTTGATTCAAAATCCAAACTATTGTCTTCAGCCAACAAAGCATTAATGGCTTCCACATCGCGTTCAAAAACAATGAGTTTAACACCACCAATGGCCTGGTTGTAGAGCGGCTGGATTGTGGAAACATTTTCATCAGCCAGGAAACAGGCAAATCCGCTATCTTCCAATTTGGCTTTTATGATATTGGCCTCCATCGGGTTATAATAGGTGCTATAAACTACGGTTCTATCATCCATACTCCAAACATAAGAATTTGTTTTATAATCAGAATGGCTGAAAATCAATTATGTTTTGAGAAATTCTTTCCACCAGTAGCCCGAATCTTTAATGGTACGTTCCTGGGTTTTAAAATCATTATAAACCAGCCCAAATCTGGCGGTGAAACCCTCGGCCCATTCAAAATTATCCATTAATGTCCAGGCCATGTAACCCGCGATATTTACTCCTTCATTTTTTAGTTTGAGCAGTGCTGAAAGGTAAAGTTTAAAATATTCTATCCGTTCCGGATCATTTACACGCTTATCAATTAATTTATCGTGGTAGGCAGCGCCATTTTCGGTAATGATAATATTTTTGATGGCCGGATAGGCTGCAAACTGTTTTACTATATTGTAAAAGCTATCGGCATTAATTTCCCAACCCATTGCCGTATGCGGTTTTTTTCTGCTCTTGGCTTTCACTTCCCAGGCCTGGATGACCGGGATGAAAGCATTGTATTTCACCGTTAACGGAAAATAGTTTTGAAGACCGACAAAATCAAAGTCGAACTTCATCCTTTCCTGCAATCGCCAGGTACCATACTCAATCTGGAATTTTTCAAGTACATCCCAATCTGCCGTAGGAAAACCCATGCCTAAGGTAGGCTCTACAAACAAACGGTTCATTAAACAATCTATCCGCTTTGCAGCCAGTACATCATTATCGCTTTCGGTATAAGGGATTATTTCTGAGCAGGAATATGTAGTTCCGATGTTAGCATTGGCCACCTCGGCACGTAAAATTTTGGCGCCATCGGCCTGTGCTAAAGCCGTATGCAATACTGCAGGAAAGAAATTGGTCAAGCCTGTTTTCCCCGGTGCATGTATTCCAAGCATATAACCCAAAGAAGTATAACCAAACGGTTCATTCAGTACGATCCAGTTTTTTACTTTATCGCCATATTCTAGTGCACAGATCGTAACAAAGGCATTAAAGGCTGCATTAATGCTAAAGCTCGTCCATCCACCCTCATCTTCTAAGGCCTGGGGCAAATCCCAGTGATAGAGTGTAACATAAGGTGTGATTCCTTGTGATAGACATTCATCAATAAGATGATGGTAAAAACGGATGCCTTCCTCGTTTACTTCTCCTCTTCCATTGGGCAAAATCCTTGCCCATGCGATAGAAAACCTAAACACATTAAATCCCAGATATTTAACGAGCGCGACATCTTCGGCATAACGATGATAAAAATCGCAGGCAGGATCTAATTTATGGTTCTTTTTAATCTTTCCGTTTTTTGCCGTAAAGGTATCCCAGATGGATGGGCCTTTACCGTACTGTGTTGCTGTACCTTCTATCTGCGCCGCAGCAGTCGCTACTCCCCACAAAAAATCCGAACCAAAATCACTTGCTTTAACCATTGTTTACCGATTAATTGCCATAAGTTGCGAGTTTAATATTAACAAATCATTAACAAGCAAAATGATTCGAAATAAAAACAATTTTTAATATTTTTACCCATGCGCTACTCATTCATTTCTTTTCTATTGGTATTACTAAATCTCGCTGCCTTTGGAAAATTTGCACCACCTCTTAATGATGAACTGATAAATGCCATAAATATTACCAATACGAGTGCATATTGTAGTGCGGATGCCGAATTTAACAATTTAGAAGCTACAGCAAGTAACTATAATAAAGCCCTAAACTGGCCATCGGTTGGAAAGGATGTATGGTATAAGTTTACCGCATCTAAGTTTGATGTTAATATTTCTGTTAGCGGAAAAATTGATGCCGCTAGTAAAAATACCCTGATTGCCCCATTGGTGGCCCTATATTCGTTTGATGCGGCAACAGGCTCGATAAGCGAGCAGGCTGGCTCGCAAGCTACATCAAATAATGTTATTTCATTATACAAAGGCGCTTTAACAGTGGGCCAGGTATACTATGTTAGGGTAAGTGCAGCGAACGATGCTACCGGTACCTTTAAACTTTGTATTGATAATTATTTCCCACCCATACAACCGGGGCAAGATTGTGGAACCTTCTCGGTACTATGCACAAAAGAAACCTTTACACAGCTTAATGTAACGGGAGCAGGAGTTAACAATCGAGAATCGGCCGGAACCTGCCTGGGTAAAGAATCTAACTCCGCCTGGTATATGTTTAAGGCTTCCAAGTCCGGTGATTTGACTTTTGTAATCACGCCTACGGTAACCTCAAATGATATTGATTGGATTTTTTATGATTTAGGCATAAACGGAGATTGCAGTAAAGTTAGTGGCGCAACAGCTATACGTTGTGCATCGGGCAGTGGTGTAGATTGCAGTCCTTCTTATTATAAAACCGGCCTGAGCATGACGGAAACAGATTTAACTGAAGCATCAGGATGCCCTGCTGGCCAAAATGGCTTTGTGAAATACGTAGAGCTCGAACAGGATCATGTTTATGCGCTACTCATCGATAATTACTCGGGAGGTAATAATGGCTTTACTTTAGAATTCGGTGGTACGGCAGATTTCGCGGGTCCAACTGCCGAAATTGATGTGCAAAAGTTAAATCCATGTACCAACAGCCAGGCCTACATTTTTGAAAGCAGAGCATCAAACTTCGCCACCTTAAAATGGTCTTTTGGCGAAGGGGCAAGCCTGGCTTCTGCCACCACATCAGGGCCATTTACCATAACATACAGCACTCCGGGAGAGAAGATTGTGGTTTTAGAAGCCAAAGGTACAAACGGTTGCAATGTAGTGACCACGCAAACGTTTATTGTAGCAAATACACCTGAAAAACCAGCAATAAGCGCATCAAATGTGAATTTATGCCAGGGGGACGTACTAAAACTAAGTACTCCCTTTTTAAATTTGGCGAGCTACCACTGGTCAGGCCCAAACAATTTTAATTCGACAAGCCAAAATCCCGAAATTCCGGCAATCGGACCTGAGATAGCTGGTACCTATAAGCTTTATGTTCAGGTTGGGGATTGTGTGAGTGAGATAAATTCGGTGGAAATCTTATCGGTCGATTTAAAACCTGAAGCAATGTTTTCGATTGAGGTGAATAATAAGTGCGAAACCGACCAATCTTTTTCTTTTATCAATGCCTCTAAAAATTATACAAAGCTTACCTGGGATTTTGGCCGGGGAATAAAAAGCCAGGTTGCCACGGGTAACGACAGCAAAACAATAACCTTTACCAACCCTGGACTTAAAACAATCACGCTAACAGTTGAAACCAATAATGGCTGCCTATCAACTTTTACAAAAGACATTTTAGTAGAAGTGAAACCGGAAAAACCAGAAATAACTATTAATCAACCTGCTTTTTGTTTAAAAGATATTATAAAATTATCGGTACCGGCACAAGAAGGGATCACTTATGCGTGGACCGGGCCAAACAATTATTCTGCCAGCACAAATGCCATTGAAATTCCGATAACAGATTTTAATGTGGCCGGAGAATATCAGGTCGTATTAACATCAGGATCTTGCAGCTCTGCCCCTGCAACTATCGTCATTCCGGCTATTGCCAGAATTCCAATTTCTAACTTTTATACCGAACCCTCTTTTAATGTAAAATTTTCGGCTCCTGTACCCATAACATTTACCAATACCTCAGTTGACGGGGATTTTTATGAATGGCGTTTTGGTGACGGTTTTAGCTCTTCAGAAAAAAGCCCAACCCATATTTATCAAACCGATGGAGTATTCCGAATTACTTTAACTGCATTTTCTAAAAACGGGTGCTCTAATTCGGTCACCCAAGGCGATCTGATTATCAAAAAGAATACATCTACATTTGTTCCTAACGCGTTTTCGCCAAATGGTGATGGGATTAATGACGAATTGGTTATTGGTGTAACCAACCTCAAAAAATATAACATTCATATTTACAATCGCCTTGGTACCCAAATATTCTTTACCAATAACATATTTGAAAATTGGAATGGTACTTATAAGGGTAACGAACTGCCAGTTGGTGTTTATTATTACATCATTTCTGGCCTTGACTTATTAAATAAAAACATTAAATATTCAGGTTCAGTAACCTTAATCAGGTAACTTGTCAAAATACCTTCATTCGATCTAAAGCTGGATGATGGAAAAAAATATTTTCTTAGTGCCAGATGGTAACATCAGGCACCGAAATTAGACACCACAATTATCTGAATTCACAACTATTAAACAGCTAATTCTAAACGAATTCAGTCTGGCTGTCTTCATTTCTTAGCGGATAAGTTATCATGCTGACAATGGTAATGAGAAACGTAGGTCCATAGGTAATCACAAATTCATCAATTGAAAGGTACCTTAATTTTCCAAATAACAACAGGTACACCAAAAAGATCATAACTGACGCAACAAAGGCTTTACCTGCAATAGTGCGTTTATTATAAACTATCTTAGTTTTACCATCGATCTTCCTCATGTTAAATAAAAGTGCACAAAAAGTTAATAAAAGGAATACGCCAGCGTCTTTTATATCAAGATTAACGTTGAAATTGTAGTTTGCAGATACAAGCGACAGCAGATTTATATACCCCATCATAATGACAAAAGTGATAGGGAGGCAAAACAATAAAGTAGTTAATGTTACTTTTAAAGAATAATTGACGCTTCTTTCATAGCGTATTTAATTTAGATTGAGCTTAGGTGTACTAAGATACAAATTCTCTGATTTTTTCGCTACGTTTTTAGTACAGTCTGGTTTTAAGCGGTCTGATTGATCAAACTATTTTTTGTTACAAGGTAAGATTGTCAGATCTTAGACCACTTACAGCTGGCAAAATCTGGAATCATTTATCAATCTTCCAGCTTTAATCCAATCTCTTTCAGCAAAATAGCAGCATTAAAAGTTTTGCACGGACCGTGTTTTAACAGATAATCAAATCTCATTTCTCCATCTGTAATCTGGATATCAAAATGAAAATTCCGGACTGCTTCGGGATGATCGATAATCAGATCAGCCAGTTGCAGGTCGTGAGTAGCAAAAAGTGCAGGCGTGTTTTCAGCAATCAGCTTTTGGATGAACACTTTTGATCCTAAATACTTATCGCGGCTGTTGGTGCCCCGAAGCATTTCATCAATCAACACAAAAGTGTCTTTATCTTTTACCACATTATCCAAAATCATCTTCAAACGGTTCAGTTCTGCTTTAAAGGTAGAGGTACTTTCGTTCAGCGAATCTTTAATCCGCATATAGGTATTGATGGAAAAAACAGCTAATTGCATTTTTTGGGCACAAATCGGCGCCCCTGCATAAGCCAGCACCATATTAATGCCCAAAGTGCGCAGAAAAGTACTTTTACCAGCCATATTAGAACCTGTTACAATATCAACAGTTGGTTTGGCCTCCACCCGAAAATCGTTATTTACCCTTACCTCCTGATGAATAAGCGGATGACCAATATGAGTAGTAGCCAATGCAAACTGATCGGTAATGACCGGAAATACCCAATCTGGCCGATTGTAAGCCATTGTAGCCAGCGAAATCAATTCTTCAAAATCGCCCAGATGGTCAAGTGCAGTAATTACATCTTTTGAAGATGATTGATACCAATTGTCTAAATTAATGCAGCATTTTAAATCCCAAAGTAAAAGCGCATTGAGTATACCTCCCACGATGATATTTAGCCTGGCATCAAAATTTTCGATAATCCTTGTTAAAGATCTAATCTCCTTACTCACCGGAATTTCCGAATCAAGTAAGTTTAGTGTGTAGCTGCTTTTCCAATTTTGGCTTTCCGTCCATAAAATAGCCCTTGCATATCCGTTTAGCTGATTCGAACTTCCGCCGAAGCTATAAAACACTTTGTTTATTTTTGAGCCCATCAATACGTTCCACCCAATATGGATTACAACCAAAAGCGCTAAAACTTTCCAGAACACACTACTCACCAAAATTGCAGTCAGTATCATAGCAATAGAAATATAAGGCACCAGCTTAACATAAAACCGTATAAAAGATCCTTTAACAAAGCTCAACTGTTCACCCAACTGGTTTTTTAGCTGCACTTTGATCTGCTCTATTTTTTCGGGATCGTAGCCATGCAGGTTAGCCCTGAAACTATAGGTTTCTACTATATGATGTTTTATTTCTTTTATGGCTTCCTGCCGGAGCAATATCCGATCCCTTGTCGTTTTCTCTGAAAAATTTTTAGCCAGCAACCTGATGCCGGTTTTGGTACTGCAACGGTTGGTGAGCGCAAACAGTGATGAGGTACCAAAAATATCAAGATCGGATGTATAAGGATGCTGTTCAGCATCGAATGCTTTACCATGGTCATATCCGTTAGGGTCACCATGCAGCATGTTCCATTCGTTTTGATAAACCCATAAAAGTTGTTTTTTATAATCGATTTCACGATCCAACCGGCTTTGTCTGCGAACTACAAATGCAAAGGCAATAACCGGCAGTACTAAACAAATCTGGATTAATGTGCGCAGGTTGTCGTCTGCTGAACGCAGCAGCAAAACAAAAAATAAAATTTCAGCCAGAAACAAGCCTATACGCAATAAGGAAAGCTGATCGATCAGTTTTTTTGTTCGATCTATGTGGGCAGTAACCTCATTGATTTTCTCCTGGTAACCGGCTATTATGGCTTCTTGTAGTTTCTGCATAAACTTTATTTTGTATATATTTCCGAAGGTATCAGATCGATAGATTGTCTTTTTTGTTACAATTTCTCTAAGTTTGAATTTCAAAATCCTAAAGATAGGCAAATTATTAAATGAAGATTACCCTTATCGCCATTGGCAAAACTGAAGATAAATATTTAATTGAAGGAATTGAGAAATACATCAACCGGCTAAAACATTATATCAACTTTAGTTTTTTAGCCATACCTGATGTAAAAAATGTTAAAAACCTGAGTGAAGCGCAACAAAAAGCAAAAGAGGCAGAATTGCTACATAAGCAGATCAATAATGGCGATATGGTAATTTTACTGGACGAGAAAGGAAAAAAATATTCATCGGTTGAATTTTCCAGCTATTTAAACAAACAGATGATCGGCAGTGTTCAACATTTGATCTTTATTATTGGCGGCCCTTACGGATTTGACGACAGTATTTACAAACGGGCAAATGGCTTAATCTCACTATCTGATATGACTTTTTCGCACCAGATGATCAGGTTGTTTTTTGTGGAGCAGCTTTATCGCGGATTTAGTATCTTAAAGGGGGAACCTTATCATCATGCTTGATGGTGGAAAATGCTTGAGGTAAGATGTTCGATGGGAATAAGATATGGAAAAAGGAAATATAAATCATCATTAAATAAAAAGACACTATGTTATTAGATAAATATAAAAGGGAATACAGGTACAAGAGCCGCCAGGGCGGCAGCAACAAATACTTATGGATCAGCATTATCATTTCACTGATTATTGGTGGCTTGATCTGGTATTTCGGTTAGGCGCATAAAAAAACACCAGACAAACTGCCTGGTGTTTTTTTTATTTTCAGTATTAAAGCTTAAACGCCTTTTTTACTGGTCATATTCGCTTTTTTAGCAGGAGCTGAAGTTTTAGTGGTTGCTTTTGCACTGGCTGCTGCCTTAGCACCCGTAGCTTTTACTTTTTTATCGCCTGCTTTTTCTTCAGCTAATTTAGCTTCTGCAGCCGGAGCCGGAGTTTCAGGTGCTTCTTCCGTAAACAAAGGCAAATCTTTTAAAAGGTTATACCAGGTAATGATTTTTTTCATATCTGAAGCATAAACTTTTTCCTGATCGTGCCCCGGAGCAACTTCCAAAAAGAAAGCGCGTAAATCGCCTTTAAGATCCGGAGTACTTCCTTTCGCAGAAATTTTGGCAAAAATATCAGCCAGTTTAATTTCTTCTTCTTCGCCATATACCGTAATATCTTCTAACGAAGCTAATTTTGTGTTGGTGATGTTGGCTACAATTTTAGTTTTTTGCGCATCTAAGCCTTCTAAAATATAACCCACCTTATTTTGTCCGACCAGTTTAAATAAACCTGGTCTGCCAGATACGGCAACAATTCCTCTTAAGTTCATATTTTTTTGAGATATGAGATTCGAGATATGAGATATGAGATATGAGAAATAACTCAATCAAATAACTAAAACTCCTTGTTCAATTATTAAATGAGAATGGGACATCAATCAGAGCAATGAAATCTCAAATCTAATGTCTCAAATCTCGCATCTATTTTTAATCTTCTACAACTTCAATATTTACAATCTTATCACCCTGACGGATATCATCAACAAGATCTACATTTTCGATAACTTTACCAAAGCAAGTGTGGTTACGGTCTAAATGAGCAGTATTGGCTCTGCTATGACAGATGAAAAACTGTGAACCACCAGTATTACGGCCAGCATGTGCCATTGATAAAACACCACGATCGTGATATTGATTTTCACCATCCAGTTCGCAGTCGATTTTGTAACCCGGGCCACCAGTACCTGCTAAATGTGCTTTAGCCGGATCTTTTGAATTCGGACATCCGCCCTGAACCACAAAGTTAGGAATTACACGGTGAAAAGTTACGCCATCGTAAAAGCCCTCTTTAGCTAATTTTTTAAAGTTTGCAACGGCTTTAGGCGCATCGTTATCGTAGAATTCTACGGTCATATCACCTTTTTCTGTTTTTATTATTGCTTTACTCATATCAATATCGGTACTAATTTTAAATTTTGTCCGCCAAAAAAATTTTATAATTTTCAGTAGAGGGCAAAAATAACAAAATTGTATAACTTATAACATCATTAAATTTTTCTATCCAGTTTAAATGCGGTATTTTAGTGTTTTAAGCTACCGATTTGATAAAGAAATATTATATCCTGCTCATCTGCCTGCTTTGCTCTTTAGGGCTAAGGGCTTCTTCCCTATTAATTTATATGGATGAGGACCAAAAAAACCACTTAAAAGCTTATGGTATTGCCTATTGGACCATCAGTAAACAACTGGAGGTGGATTGGCTTTTAAATTATCGTGGCGGGAGTTTTTTGATTAAATACAATAAAATAGTTGAAGATGAGCTTAAAATCCGCGGCGTATCTTATGAAGTAATGGCCGATGGAAAGGTAACCAGCCTGCTAAACGAAATCAGCGATCCTGCTGTGAATATGGAAATGGTTAAACTGGAGAAAACGCCCAAAATTGCCGTTTACTCTCCAAAAAGTAAATTGCCCTGGGATGATGCTGTTACACTTGTTTTAACCTATGCAGAAATTCCATACGATGTGATTTACGATGACGATATTCTTCAGGATAAACTAAGCAAATACGATTGGCTACACCTGCACCATGAAGATTTCACAGGTCAGTATGGCCGTTTTTGGGCTAACTTCAGGTATGCTACCTGGTACCAGGAAGATGTTAAAAACCAGGAAGCACTGGCCAAACGTATGGGCTATAAAAAAGTTTCGGAAATGAAATTAGCCGTAGCCAAACACATTAAAGAGTATTGTGCCGGTGGCGGTTTTTTGTTTGCCATGTGCTCTGGTACCGATAGTTTCGACATTGCATTAGCTGCGGAAGGTGTAGATATCTGTGCCCAGATGTTTGACGGGGATGCCGCAGACCCGAATGCACAATCGAAGCTTGATTTTAACAAAACCCTTGCTTTTCAGAATTTCAGGCTGGATAACAATCCCATGAATTATGAATTTTCGGATATTGATGTCACCCAAACCCGTACACTTAACCAGGCCAACGATTACTTTACCTTATTCGATTTTTCGGCCAAATGGGATCTGGTGCCAACCATGCTTACACAGGATCATGACAAGGTAATTAAAGGATTTATGGGGCAAACCACTGCCTTTAAAAAAAGCCTGGTGAAAACGAGTGTAACCGTTCTGGGCGAGAATAAGGGTGCAGCAGAGGTACGATATTTACATGGCGAAATAGGCAAAGGTCAGTTTACTTTTTACGGCGGACACGACCCGGAAGATTATCAGCACGCGGTAGGCGATCCGCCAACAGACCTAAGTTTGCATCCAAATTCGCCCGGCTACCGCCTGATCTTAAACAATGTACTTTTTCCGGCAGCTAAAAAGAAACCTCAAAAAACTTAAACTTTCTTAAGTAAAAGTTCGGCATGCCTGCGCTTGAAGTTAAAAAGAAATTTATTCTGTGCTGTATTCCTATTATGTATACAGTAAATGGTTACTCTTATTGGTTCTGAACTAAACCGTAAATACACCTAATCTTTACTAAAATTATACTGATAGCCAATAATTTAGCCCCTAAATTGTAACACACTTGATACTTTGGCACAGCTTTTGGATATGTACTGGCAATTAACAACGGGGTAATACCTGAGATTTAAACCAGATTTTTATAAAAAAAAATATCATGAAAAAGTTATTATTAAGTGCTTCAGTAGTTTTATTAGCAACAGGTGCTTTCGCTCAAAACACCATGACAGGAAGTGATGCCAGATTTGGAATAAAAGCCGGAGTAAACCTGGCAAGATTTCACGCAAGTGGTACTGATGGCAGTAAATCATTCAATGATAACGCTAAAGACAATGTTGGCTTTAACGTTACTGCATTTGCCGATTTCGGTGTTGGAAACAATTTTTTCATCCAACCGGGTGTATCGTTACAAAACAAAGGTAACAAATTTGAATCTACGACTACTTCTACAGCCTTAGGCAGTACGGTTACCACGACATCTTCAATTAAAACCAATTTAATGGCTATCGAGGTACCGGTAAATGCTGTATTCAGAATCCCTACAGGTGATGCGGGTGCAGTTCAGATTAGTGCAGGGCCTTATATTGGCTTCAACATCTCAGGTAAAGATAAGGGAGAAACAACTACTACAACCGTTAACAATAGCAATAATACCAGTGCAACGGTAACTAGTTCTAATGATCGTGATCTTTCTTTCGGTAGTGCTAGTGACAAAAATTATGGTAGCACAGACTTCGGTGCAAACTTTGGCCTAGCTTATCGCACAAATTCTGGATTTTTAGTAGGTGCTAATTATGGTTTAGGCCTTTCTAATTTAATCCCTAAAGATAGCCGCGGTAATTCTGATGCAAAATTAACTAACCGTGTATTAGGCTTCACAGTAGGTTATTCATTCTAGAAATAAAAATCATTAAAAAACAAAACCCTTCCCAGTTTATAAACCGGGAAGGGTTTTTTATGTGATTAATTTTGCTGACTTGTTTAATCGTAGAAATTCCAGCTTACCCCAAATTTCAATAGGGCATCTTGCATAGGGTATCGGTTTACCGTATAGTAACCCGGTTGGAAAAGGCCTTGATTTACAAAATCATATTTAACAAAAATATTGGCCCTCTTCAAATTAGCCTTAAAAAATACATCAACTATTGGTCTTGACGGCAGGTTTTTTGGATTGCGCTCATCAATATAAAATTGAGCTGTAGCCGGTGAATATAAGTAATTTGCATATTCAGAGTTATACCTCACATCAAATCCTACATTGGCTTTTAATACTTTGAAAAAGGTATTATCAAAATAAATACTGTTATAAGTATAAAAATCAGGTGTTCTTAATACGGCATTTTTATCTGTTTTCTGATAAGCGATATAGTTTTCCATCACAAATTTACCAAACCTGGTTTTCTTGGATACATCCACCCTGATTAGGCTAATATCGGCAGTTGTCTGTTTTGGTAAAATAGCAGTTGTACCATTAGTATGATCTGCAGCAAAATAAAGATAGTTGCTGGTTAAGTAATATTTGGCACCTGCAGTAAAACCATACCGATCATTAATGTAATTGAAGGATAAATTGGCAATTTTGGTATTCTTAAAATCGTTGTCTGTCCACTGGTAATGATTACCATGGTAATAATTAAAAATAGCCGCCGGAGTTTGGTTCTGCGCATAAGCCCCCAACTCAATCCTGCCAATGGTTTTGCCTAAAAGAATTTTACTTTTCGCTTCATATAAATAATCCCCGGCGTTTTCGCCCTGCAAAATTTGCTGTACATCTAAATTGAAATCTATGTTATTGGAAAACCGATAACCCGCCGCGCCTAAAATGGTGATGTTTTGATATGCAAACCTGCTTTGTTCATAACTGGTGCCATCTTGCTTTAAGCCCAGGTATTCATGTGTATAATAATCGTGCCTTACACCCGCATCAACCTTTAACTCATTTTTTATAACCGAACTATTTTTTGGCCTTAAAAAGAAACTGTAAATAAATTCATTCTTGATGTGTTTTACATGGGTAGAATCGTCGGTATATACCATACTCGCCATTCCGGGAGGCAGCACATTGTTCGGATCAGCTCCGTTTTTATAGAAATCATAACTATCATTATTATACTCAAACGTATACGAAACCTTATTGGTTGGCAAAACCGCATTATTAACATTTACGGAGGTATCTATCCTGCCTACATAATAGGTTTGTTTCAAGAAAATGGTATTTTTCCGGTACAGGTTTCTGGCGTCAGATAAGTTTATAGGCTCTGCCTCTCTTGAAATTTTGGAATAGTTAGGTTCGAATAACCCTGTAGCTACTGTAGAACCATTCTCATAGGCGCGCATGGTGTTGAAAATTGCCGATGCCCACATATTGTAACGTTTATTGGGCGACTGATACCATGAAAATATGGCAACATTCAAGTTATCGCCACGCTGCCTGGAATAAAAACCCTTGGAATCGCCACGGTTAAAATTGACCCCAACGTTCCAGTTTTTTTTAATATTCTGTGTATGTACAGCCCTGAAAAGCTGCTCTTTTTGCCCTGCACTTATAAAGTATAAGCTGGTAAATGGCGTTCTTGCCTGATAGTAAATGATATCATCAGGTGTTAGCGCATAATAATCAAGAGAATGAAAACCTACGTCAAAACCAATGCGCTTACTGGGTTCGTACAATAAGGGCCTTGCCGAAAGCCCCATATTACCATTGTTAATGGTTGGATGGGTGGGCTGTAAAAGCGGACTATAGTTCTGAATATTAACCGTTGAGGTGTCGAGCGGCAATAGCACAATGCTATCTTTCGTTAACGACAGCTTGGTAAAACGAATATATTTCGCGGTAAAAACTACAGAATCTTTGGCGCCATCCAGCTTTTTCCTAACTGAATCGAGTTCTTTATTGGTACCAACACTTGTTTTTAGATCTTGTGCAAAGGCTTTGCTTAAGCCTAAAAGCAGGAAGAGAAAAAAACAGATCTTAACAGCTTTATGCATCTTATAGTTCAGAAATTAAGCGGGTTAAAATCTCAGTCATCTTAGGTTCGGCTTTGGCTGCCGCGGCTAAAATTTCATCCAGGTCAAACGGTTGCAGATCTTCCGGAAAACCTTCGTCTGTAAGTACCGAAATGGCAAAAACAGGCAAACCAGCATGGTTGGCCACAATAACTTCCGGCACCGTACTCATACCTACTGCGTCAGCTCCAATTAAACGCAGGTAACGGTATTCAGCCTTTGTTTCTAAATTAGGGCCGGAAACCGCAACATATACACCTTTATGACATTTTATATCAACACTTTTAGCGATTTCCAAAGCTTTGGCTATAATATCGCGCTTATAAGGCTGGCTCATATCCGGAAAACGCGGGCCCAATTCACTTTCGATCAAACCACGCAACGGATTATCCGGCTGCAAATTGATATGATCGTCGATAATCATCAAATCGCCCTTTTTAAATTCGGGATTTAAGGAACCCGCAGCATTAGACACAATTAAATTTTCAATACCCAAACCTTTCATTACCCTAACCGGAAAAGTGATCTGTTGCATACTATAGCCTTCATAGTAATGCAAACGACCTTGCATGGCTACAATTTTCTTCCCGTTTAATTTCCCAAAAATGAGTTTCCCGCTGTGGAACTCTAAAGTAGAAATGGGAAAATTGGGGATATTAGAATACATCAGTTGATGTTCAATTTCGATTTCTTTTACCAGACCACCCAGGCCAGTGCCTAAAATAATACCTATTTCGGGCTTAAAGTTCTCTGTTTTGCGTTTTATATATTCAACGGTTTCTTCTATTGCTCTTAACATAATTTAAAATGAGTTCGTCAAAGGTAATCTTATCTTCTTCAAATAATTCAACCTCTATGGGTAAATAATATATAGGTAAATCTACCAGTAAATCTTTAAATCCGGTAGCTCTTAAACGTTTGCTATCCTTTTCTGTTGTGATGATGATTTTATCTTTTTTATCACTGGCCATAAAAGCCGATTTAAATTTCTTAAGATCATCAGTTTTAAAGCTGTAATGATCAGGAAATTTTTCGTGTTTGATGTTTTCAGTGTATTTTTCAAGTTCTTCGATTAAAGGATCGGGATTTGCAATTCCAGTGAGCAGGAAAATTTCGAAATTTTTAATCGACTCCAGCGTCTGGCGTTCGTTCTGGTATAGATGGATCAGATCGCCATATTTTAAGTAAGAATGTAATACAGGCTGATCTGCATTTGGCTGTAATTCATTTACCGATGCCTGTTGGGCCACATGCAATAAAGGCACGGGCGATTTGGTAACCAAAAACACATCGGCTCTTTTGCGTGAGGAGAAAACATCCCTTAAATTACCTGCAGGCAGCAAAAACTGCAAAGTGCCTAGTTTCCTGAATTCGAAAAGCAAAATATTTAATCCAGCCCTAATGGCGCGGTGCTGAAAAGCATCATCCAGAATGATCACATCATGATTGTTTTGCAACTGTTTTACCCCTTTTACACGGTCTTCGCATACCGCCACGGTAACCTGCTTAAATTTCTGGTAGTACTGTAAAGGTTCATCACCAATTGTTTCGGCAGTGGCATCATCATTTGCCAGGATAAAACCTCTGGTTTTACGCCCATAACCCCGGCTTAAAATAGCTACTTTATAGTCCGAAAGCAACCTGACGAGGTATTCGGTAGTTGGTGTTTTTCCAGAGCCGCCAACAGCGAGGTTGCCCACGCAAATCAAAGGTAGGTTGAACGATACACTGCGCATGATTCCCCAATCATAAAGCTTTTTCCGTAGTGTAATGGCCATCGCATAAACCAATGAAAAAGGAAGCAATAAAAGGCGTAAATAATTAACTAGCATAGTATCGTGTTTTCAAAATTACTGATTATTTAAAAAAGAACGGCATTACTTTAGGCAATGTCCTTTAACTGAACCTTTGCCGTTTAAAAATGTTTGTTGAATAATACCCACTCGGAAACTACTATGGTTTAAATTGATGAGGTTATATTTTATTTTTATACTCCCTTTTTCACAAAAAACATAAATACATATCTCCAAATGAGCGGTTAGTAGCTGGCCAGTTATTTCCCCATTCTTCTATAACCGTGTTGGCCCTACTCACACCGCGTATTTTACTATGGATCGATAAGGCAATAACCTGATCTAGCGAAATTTTATCCGGATAAAAACAGGTTTGGAAACGAGCGTAAACAGAAACGCTAAAAATGGAACGCTCAGCTGGCAACATCTGAAAGCACATTAAACGATTAGATGAAAGTAGCCTACATCGCGTTAGCACATTGTACACCGGCTTGCATACCCCGGTATTTTCTCTACACTTCCTTCTGTGGTTAAAAACAACAAACGGAACAAATAGCACATTAAAACGTTATATTAGCATTCCATCTTATTCTATGCAGGCCGAAACAGAAATTTTAATTATTGGGGGTGGATTGGCAGGCTTAACTGCAGCACTTCACCTGAATAAGGTGGGTTTAATGGTTACATTGATCGAGAAAGATACTTATCCCCACCATAAGGTTTGCGGTGAATATATTTCGAACGAGGTACTTCCTTATTTTAAATGGCTCGGTCTGGATATTGAAAGCCTCGCACCTACATTCATCAGCGACCTGCTTTTTACTTCAAATCTTGGTAAAAGTATACAGACTAAACTGCCACTGGGTGGCTTTGGTTTGAGCAGATATACGCTTGATCATTATCTGTATAGTGAACTGATCAAAAGAAAGGTAAATATTATTCATGACCGTGTTGTAGAAATCAATTTTGCCAACAATCAATTTACAGTAGCCACTACAAACCATACTTTTAATGCTGCCTACGTGATTGGTGCATATGGAAAAAGATCTTCTATTGATATTAAATTAAACCGGCCTTTTATGAGCAAGCAATCGCCTTACCTGGCCGTTAAAGCACATTACCAAGGCAATTTCCCTAATCATCTGGTTAGTCTCAACAATTTCGAAGGCGGTTATTGTGGTGTTTCAAAGGTTGAAAACGAACGGTTAAATATTTGTTACCTTGCAAATTACGAACATTTCAAAAAACACAAAAACCTATCTGGCTTTCAGGAAAACGTACTATACAAAAACAGGTATCTAAAAGCTATTTTAGAAAATGCGACCAGCTTATTCGACAATCCATTAACCATTAGTCAGGTTTCTTTTGAACGTAAAGAACCTGTGTATGACCATATTTTAATGGTTGGCGATACTGCAGGCTTAATCCATCCGCTTTGCGGTAATGGTATGGCTATGGCCGTTCACGCTGCAAAAATTGCTTCAGAACTTTTGCATCAAAGGATAGACGGCAAGATCAGTTCGCGTGAGGCACTGGAAGCAAGTTATACCGCATACTGGAACAGGGAATTTAAAAGCCGCTTAAAAACGGGAAGAATGTTAGCCTCCTTGCTGAGAAACACTCAATTAGAAAGCTTAGCGGTAAATACATTAATTAAAATGCCATTTTTGCTCCATACCATAATTAAAAAAACACATGGCAAGCCCATCACAATATCATCATAAATGCCAGTAAACACCGAATTTAGAAGCACAGCACCAGAAATTATGGATGATTTCGCCATGGAGGGCGAAATATTGCGCGATGCGCTCGACAAAATAGCCAGCATTAATCAACTTCTTGGTGGCAATAAAGTTACCCTGGCCGGGGTTAAAATGTTAATCGCCAGCAAACCATCCGATCAGGTTTTCCGTATTACCGATATTGGCTGTGGAAATGGAGACATGTTGCGCACTTTGGCTGATTACGCAAAAAAGAAAGGTTTACATTTTATTTTAAAGGGAATAGATGCCAATAAATTTACCATCAGTCATGCGCAAAGTTTATCAACCAACTACCCCAATATAACCTATGCCTGCAGCGATGTTTTTGATGATTTAAGTAAAACAGAACCTTGCGACATTATGCTTTGCACTTTAACGCTTCATCATTTTAAAGATGAAGAAATTATAAATCTGTTACAGAGTTTTAAAAGATCGGCAACAATGGGGATTGTGATAAACGACCTGCAGCGAAGCGCAATAGCCTATTACCTGTTCAAGGCCCTTTGCTATGTTTTCAGGTTAAATGATATGTCGAGAGAAGATGGATTAATATCCATTTTACGTGGATTTAAAAGGGCAGATTTGCTAAAGTATACAAAACAATTAAACCTAAAATCAAGTTCCATAAAATGGAAATGGGCTTTCCGCTACCAGTGGATAATTAAAACAACATGAGCGTAACCATAAAAGCAGTAAGTAAAGCCTTACCAGCATACTCGCGGTCAACCGCCGACATTTTACCTCTTTTAGATAGCTGGCTGATCGATCAGGATGACCGCTTCATCAGAAAGGTAAAAAAAATTTTTGAAGGTGCTGCAGTAGATAAAAGATATTCGATCATGGCGCCCGAAGATGTTTTTAGTGATTTAAGCTTCGAGGAAAGAAACGATATTTATGTGCGCGAAGGCATAAAGCTCGGAGCCAAATGTTTGGAAACCGCACTCGAAAAAGCCAGTTGGCAGGCACAGGATTTAGATTACATCATTACCGTAAGCTGCACCGGAATCATGATCCCATCTTTGGATGCTTACCTGATCAATCTGCTTAAACTCCGTCAGGATATTGTTCGTTTACCCGTAACCGAAATGGGTTGCGCTGCTGGTGTATCGGGTATGATTTATGCGAAGAATTTTCTGAAAGCTAACCCAGGCAAGCGTGCAGCGGTGATTGCGGTAGAATCGCCCACGGCAACCTTTCAGTTAAACGATTATTCGATGGCCAATATCGTTAGTGCGGCCATATTTGGCGATGGTGCTGCCTGTGTATTACTAAGCTCGGATAAAGAAGATACCGGACCGGAGATCCTGGCAGAAGAAATGTACCACTTTTATGATGCAGAGGAAATGATGGGTTTTAAACTCACCAATACCGGACTGCAAATGGTACTGGATGTAGCCGTTCCTGAAACCATTGCCAATCATTTCCCGGATATCATCCATCCCTTTTTGAAGAAAAACGGGTTCGAAATCATTGATATCAATCATTTGATCTTCCATCCGGGTGGAAAGAAAATTATCCAGACTGTTGAGGAATTATTCGGACAGCTTGGCAAAAATATAAACGACACAAAAGAGGTATTAAGGCTTTATGGAAACATGAGCAGTGCCACGGTTCTTTATGTTTTGGAACGGATGATGGATAAAAAGCCGATGCCGGGAGAAAAAGGGCTGATGTTAAGCTTTGGCCCAGGTTTCTCAGCACAACGCATACTCCTACAATGGTAAAGTTTATCCACTCAATAATCTGCTCATGACAACAGAAGAAATACTAGATCAACTGCCTTATGGTAAACCGTTTCTTTTTGTTGATGAGTTACTGCACGTTAATGAAAATGGAGCTAAAGGCACTTACACCTATGCTAAAGACCTAGCCTTTTATATGGGCCACTTTAAAAATCACCCCGTTACGCCAGGAGTAATCCTTACTGAAACCATGGCGCAGATCGGCTTGGTTTGCCTGGGCATTTACCTGCTTAAAGGGATTGGAACGGATCAAAATATATCCATTGCCATGACTTCAAACGCCGTTGATTTTTTAAAACCTGTTGCACCGGGCGAGCAGGTGACAGTTACGAGCGAAAAAGTGTATTTTAGGTTTAATAAACTCAGCTGTAAGGTAAAGATGGAAAATGCAGCCGGAGAAGTAGTTTGCAAAGGAAATATTTCTGGCATGTTAATTCCGAAAGAAAATGGATAATAGAGTGGTCATTACGGGTTTAGGGGTATGCGCGCCCAACGGCACTACCATTAATGAGTTTTCTGATGCCATAAAACAGGGTATTTCTGGCATTCGGCACCAGCCGGATCTGGAAACCTTAAACTTTTCCTGTCAGATAGCTGGTAAACCATTGCTTAGCGAAGAGCGGATCAGCCG
Organism: Pedobacter suwonensis; assembly: GCF_007833675.1. Lineage (NCBI taxonomy): Bacteria > Pseudomonadati > Bacteroidota > Sphingobacteriia > Sphingobacteriales > Sphingobacteriaceae > Pedobacter > Pedobacter suwonensis. Next base: position 2,264,493 of record NZ_CP031708.1, read on the forward strand.
ATATTTTTCACCGCTTGAGTTGCGGAATCTAAATAGCACAGGGATTATATATGGTGTTATTGCAGGTTTAGATGCCTGGGAGGATGCAGGTTTAAATATCGAAAATAATAACGAACCAGACTGGGATAGTGGCACCATTTTCGGAACAGGCACTTCCGGTATTGATAAATTCAGATGGGCAATTAACAAAATAGATGCCCTTGAAATAAAAAAACTGGGCAGTTCAGTCGTGATTCAAACCATGGCGAGTGGCGTGAGTGCTTTTATTAGCGGGAAATTGGGCTTAGGCAACCAGATCAGTACCAATTCATCTGCCTGCGCAACCGGGGCAGAAAGTATATTGCTGGCATATGAGCGGATTAAAACAGGCCAGGCCACCAGAATGCTGGCGGGGAGCACCAGCGACAGTGGCCCGTACATCTGGGGTGGTTTTGACGCGATGAAGGTTTGCACGTTTAAACATAACCGCGATCCTGAAAAAGGCAGCCGACCAATGAGTGCCACCGCAAGTGGTTTCGTACCTGGAAGTGGCGCAGGGGCTTTGGTATTGGAATCGCTTGAAAGCGCACTGGCCAGAAAAGCCAAAATTTATGCTGAAGTATGTGGAGGACATGTCAATTCGGGCGGTCAACGGGGTTTAGGCTCCATGACAGCACCAAACCCTGTTGCCGTGCAAAGGTGTATTCGGGCCGCATTAAGAAATGCCGAAATTGAAGCGCATGAAATAGACCTGATTAACGGCCACCTTACCGCAACAAGCAAGGATGCGTTGGAAATTGAAAACTGGAAAATAGCCTTACAGTTGCCCGATGATGATTTTCCATACATCAATTCTTTAAAGGGCATGATTGGTCATTGTATCGCAGCATCAGGCAGTATAGAATGTGTGGCCTCGATACTTGAACTTTCGGAGGGTTTCATCTTTCCCAATATCAATTGCGAAGACTTAAACCCTGATATTACCGCTTTAATTGATGCGAAATGCATTCCACAAACTGTCATTCACCAACCTATTAATATTTTAGCGAAAGCCAGTTTTGGTTTTGGCGATATTAATGCCTGTATTATTTTTAAAAAGTATCCACATGAATAGAGAAGAGATTATAGAAACCCTGAAAACAATTATTGAACCCTACAGTGAAGATGCAGCAGCCTTAGCTGATATCGACGAGAACACCGATTTTATAAAAGATCTGAAGATAAATTCCGCTAATCTGGTCGATATTGTTCTGGACGTTGAAGAAAAATTCAATATCGAAATAGACAACGATTCAATGGCTAAAATGCTTACGGTAAAAGCTACAACCGAAATAATAGCTCAAAAACTGGAAGCGCATGCTGGGCAATGACATTGTTGACCTGAATCTGGCCAAAATCCAAAGTAACTGGAGGCGTAAAAATTACCTTGATAAGATTTTCACCACAGAAGAACAGTTACTGATTGCGTGGGCGAATGACCCCGATGAAATGGTATGGCTGTTATGGAGCATGAAAGAATCAGCCTATAAAATCCACAACCGCAAAACGGGAATTCGTGATTTTTCACCCAAAAGTTTAAACTGTGCCGTCTATGCAGATAGCCTTGGAGAGGTAAATATTAATAACTGTACCTATTTCACCAAAAGCAATATAGAAACAACCTTTATACACACGATAGCTGCTCCTGTTTTCGATAAACTGGCAGCAGTTAAGGTAGCCATTTATGAATTACCTGATCATCCGGATGATTACAAACGCACCCAACCTGCTTCTGTAAGCCATCATGGGCAGTATTTGGCTTTGGTGTATTAATAAATTCTGCTTCATTTGTAATTACAGAGAAGTGTCAGTTGGTAACAACCGACACCACAAACAAGTTGTTACCAACTAACACCACGAACAAACCGACACGACAAGAAACACCATTAACGCGTCATTTAAACAGCCAAATTTTAACCATAATAAACCTATAATTAACTCATATTATCATTCCTTTATACAGTCAGCCGTTTACGCTGTTTTCTTTACAGAATAATGGAATGGCCTACCCTAAAAAGCATTATCTTTGTGCAAATCATAAAAAATAAAACATGCTTAAAGGATTTTTTAACGTACCCACTCCGGTAAACGAACCTATATTAAATTATGGCCCTGGCAGTAAAGAACGTGCGCTTTTGAAAGAAGCACTTGCAGAAGCCCGCTCACACCAGCAAGACATCCCGATGTACATTGGTGGCAAACAAGTTCATACCAACAAAAAAGGGAAAGTTGTTCCTCCACACGATCACCAACATATTTTAGCCCAATTTAGCATTGGCGATAAAACCCATATTACCCAAGCGATTGATGCTGCTTTAGCAGCAAAAGAAAACTGGGAAAACCTGGCCTGGGAACACCGTGCAGCTATTTTCTTAAAAGCTGCCGACCTGATTGCAGGTAAATACCGTTACAAATTAAATGCGGCGACCATGTTGGGGCAAAGCAAAAATGCCTATCAGGCTGAAATTGATGCCGCATGCGAGCTGATCGATTTCTTACGCTTTAACGTAAGCTACATGGTAGAAATTTACAAACAACAACCGCCAGTTTCGCCCCGCGGGAGCTGGAACCGTGTTGAACAACGCCCGTTAGAAGGTTTTGTTTTTGCCCTTACCCCATTCAACTTTACAGCAATTGCTGCAAATTTACCGGCATCGGCGGCGATGATGGGTAATGTGGTGGTTTGGAAGCCTGCTGATACACAAGTTTACGCGGCTAACCTTTTAATGGAAATTTTCCGTGAAGCAGGTGTACCTGATGGCGTAATTAATTTGGTATATGCCGATGGACCTGAAGCAGGTGAAGTAATTTTCAACCACCCTGATTTTGCGGGGATCCACTTTACAGGCTCCACAAAAGTTTTTCAGGAAATCTGGAAAACCATTGGAACAAACATCCATAAATACAAATCGTACCCACGCATAGTTGGCGAAACCGGTGGGAAAGATTTTATCCTGGTTCACCCATCTGCACAAACAAAAGCAGCCAGTACGGCAATTGTTCGCGGTGCGTTTGAATACCAGGGACAAAAATGTTCAGCTGCTAGCCGCGTTTACATTGCAGAGAGCCTTTGGCCAGAAATTAAAGAACAGATGTTAGCTGATCTTGCCAGCTTTAAAATGGGCGGAACAGAAGATTTCAGCAACTTTATCAATGCCGTTATCGATGAGCGTTCTTTCGATAAATTAGCAAAATATATCGATCAGGCTAAACAAGATCAAGGTGTAGAGGTTATCGCAGGTGGGAACTATGATAAAAGTAAAGGTTATTTCATCGAGCCGACGATCTTAGTGGTTAATGACCCGAAATACACAACCATGTGTGAAGAACTGTTCGGCCCTGTTTTATCTGTTTATGTTTACGCAGATCAGGACTTCGACCAGATTTTAGAAGTGATTGACACGACATCTCCTTATGCATTAACCGGTGCTTTAATTGCGCAAGACAGATACGCCATTGAAAAAGCAAGCCATGCATTACGTAATTCGGCTGGTAACTTCTACATCAACGATAAATGTACGGGTGCGGTTGTAGGTCAGCAACCGTTTGGTGGTGCCAGGGGTTCTGGTACAAACGATAAAGCCGGTTCTATGATCAATTTATTACGTTGGGTTTCTCCACGTACCATTAAAGAGGTTTTTGAATCGCCAACCGATTATCGTTACCCATTTTTGGCAGAAGACTAATAAAATATAAACATGATATCGAAACCTCCGGAATGTCCGGAGGTTTTATTTTTTACGGGAATGGCCGCTCTGGTTGCCTGATCATCCGGAGAGAATTAAATTATCTTATTGTTTACCGCGTAAGAAAGGGCTTCTACAATATTCCCAACGCCAAAATTCTCGAATATCTTTCGTCTATAGTACTTTATGGTATCAGGAGATACAAATATCTTATCGGCAATCTGGTTAATGGTTAAACCTTGTGCATATAACCGTAAAACTTCGATTTCGCGATCACTAAGTTTCGGTTTCTGTTGTTTGCTCCAAACCTGTTTTGCTACATCAAGCTTCCAGATCTGATCGGAGCCATGTTTATGAATGGCAGCATTACCTTCCGTTTTACTTGACGAAATGGACACCACGCAAACAGCTTTCCACATCTTTCCCGCTGCATTCAGAAAAAGCGGGGTAAGCTTATGGTTAATCAAGGTCGTTTTTCCGCCTTTATTCAGCAAATGAAAATCGTAAGTAATGCTGTATAACTTTTTTTCTTTAAGGGGTATTTTCTCAAAAAAATCAAATCCCGATTCGTTAATTAAATTCAAGAGATGCAGATCATTTTCAGGCACGTTATTCATATAAAAATCATACCCTAAGGCCATTACTTCAGCTACACTATGGCCACATAAAAAAAGTGGATTGCTAGATACATATTCGAATTTCATTTCTGCATAATCGATCACATACAAGCTTTGATAGGTTAATTTTTCGAAAGCGCTGATGGCTTCCAGATAATTATCCAGCTGCAGTATATCTTGAGAAGTGATATTGTCTATTTTGTTTTTGGTAAGTAACCCTCTATGCTGATCAGCTTTCATGACACTACTAAAGTAGCAAAATTACACTAAAGTGTAATCGTCAATCAGATTACATTTCTGAATTTTGTTGCATAGCACAAATCAATATGGCAGCAGAAAAACTATCTAAGCTGGATTTTTCAGAATTAATTAAAAATCAGGCAAAATTAAAAGCTATAATCATAGCAGGTACAATTATTTGGCTATTTCTGATGGCCTGCGTGGTGTACCTGTTTATATCTAAAACAAAATCGGCTATTCCATTTATAGCCATTCTCACTGCTATACCCATCGCATTCTTACCGGCTATAAACAGCCTTATTGAGATTAACAAGGAAATTAAATTACGCAATAAATGATGATAACGGCAACCTGTATCAGCTGCAACCAGGATATACCTGAAAACTATTGTCCAAGATGTGGTGAACCAGCCAAACTCAAAAGAATCGACTGGCATTATATTCAGCACGAAATAGAGCACGTGCTGCATTTAGAAAAGGGAATATTCTATACCATTAAAGAATTATTGATCAGGCCCGGACAAACCATCCATAAGTTTATATCCAGTGATAGAAGCAGACTGGTAAAGCCGGTCGCATTTTTAATCATAACCTCTCTAATTTACACGCTGATTAATCATTTTTTCCATATTGAAAAAGGCTACTTTAATTTTGATCAAACCAACAATGCAGCCGTAAACCCAATTAATGAATGGGTTCAGAGCCATTATGGTTATGCCAATATTATGTTAAGCGCATTTTTGTCACTATGGCTGAAACTTTTTTTCAGAAAATATGCTTATAATTTTTTTGAATTGCTGATTCTTTTGTGCTTCCTTCAGGGAATGGGTATGCTTATGTTTTCGGTTTTTGCCACAATTGAGGGCCTAACCAATAAACACCTTTTGCATTATTCCGGTATGCTGTTTATCGTTTACTTTTCATGGGCTGTAGGGCAGTTTTTCGAAAAGGGCAAATACATCAATTATCTGAAAGCTTTGGGGTCTTATATTTTGGGTGTAATCACCTTTACGTGCTGTACGCTCATATTAGGAATACTGATCTATACCATTGCCAAACATTAACATCGCTTTGTCTATTAAATTAAATCTGGTTCCACAACATATAAAAAGCACTTTAGTTCAGGTCTTTTAATTCAGGAAGCTAAAGCCAAAAAAAATACCGAAATAAAAGCGGCTGTATCATATGACACAGCCGCTTTCGCTAACAACTAAAAAATGGCTTAATAATGTTGTCTTTATCCCACCTGGAAGGCAGGCGCAACATCATCAACACAGGTACATGTTACCTTCATGTCTTTAATAATTCCTGTTTTTAAACTGTACACCCAGGCATGTACTGCCAGTTCCTGGCCATTGGCCCAGGCACTCTGCACAATTGAGGTATTGGCTACATTAGCAGCTCCTTCAATGGCATTTAATTCCACTAAACGGTCAAATCGCTGATCAGGATCTTTGATCGTTGCCATTTCGCGTTCATGGGTACGATACACATCGCGGATATTTCTCAACCAGTTATCGATAATTCCAACCTGTTTATTGCCCAATGCCGCTTTTACGCCGCCACAACCATAATGACCACAAACGATAACGTGTTTAACTTTTAATACATTAATGGAATAATCGAGCACAGAGAGTAAATTCATATCGGTATGCACCACTACATTGGCGATGTTCCTGTGTACAAAAATATCACCCGGTTTAGTGTTTGTAATCTGGTTTGCAGGTACGCGGCTATCAGAGCAACCGATCCACAATACCGGTGGACTTTGACCTGCTGACAATTTATCAAAAAATTCAGGATCACTATCAATCGTATCTCTAACCCAATCTTTATTACCCTGTAATAAGGCATCATAAGTAATATCTTTCGTTTCTATTGTTTTTGCGCACATAATTATAATTTGTTAATTTCTTCTTCTACTTTAATATTTAATTTGGGTACTGTATAATGCTTTTGTATGTTCTCCAGGGTTACAATAATACCTTTTGTGTAGGCATTATGTTTGTAGTTATAAATGGTTTCCAATACATCAGGATCGATATACCTGGCATTTGAACCATCAATAATTACATTTGTCTCTTTTGGAATATTCGTTAAAACCACCTGTATCGCTGCCTTATTTAAAAAAGAAACCTCTTCTGCCAGTTTAATTCTGATATTTTTTTTATCGCCTTCATTCGTAATCCTGTAAAAGAAGGGATTACGCATATTGGTCCGCAGTAAATAAAAAATAGAAACCAGCATACCAATGGCTACGCCTTTTAACAAATCGGTAAACAATACCGCCAATACAGTAACCACAAATGGCACAAACTGGTCCCACCCTTTATGATACATATGTTTGAACAGACTGATTCGTGTAAGCTTATATCCGGTTACTAAAAGAATAGCGGCCAAACATGATAACGGAATCATGTTAATGAGTCCGGGAATAAACAATAGCGACAATAATAACCAGATACCATGAAAAATAGCCGACATTTTGGTTCTGCCACCCGCGTTTACATTTGCCGAACTCCGCACGATTACAGATGTCATAGGTAAACCACCAACCATCCCGCTGGTAATATTTCCTATCCCCTGTGCAATCAGCTCCAGGTTTGTTGGTGTTACACGCTTAATCGGATCAATTTTATCTACCGCTTCTATACTGAGCAAAGTTTCCAGGCTTGCTACAACCGCAATGGTAATGGCCACGATGTACACATTTTTATTGGCCAGTTGTGAAAAATCGGGCATTGTAAATAGTCCCAAGAATTCACCGAAGCCATTTACTACCGGTATTTTCACCATTTGATCGGCCCGTAACGGATAATCGGTTCCGGCAAAAACCAGGGTGCCCAGAATCCCTAAAGTAACCACTACCAATGGTGCAGGTACAACCGCCAGTTTTGGAAACTTTGGCCATAAAATCAGGATAGCTATTGATAATAAACTGATAACCACCGCAGCGAGACTAAAATGGCTTATTGCTGCGGTAATTGCAGAAAAAGTATTTTCATGATCCTGTTGAAAGAAACCCTCGTCGCCGGTAAAATCGGTATCAACACCCAATGCATGTGGTAACTGTTTTAAGATTAAAATCAGTCCGATTGCGGCAAGCATCCCCTCAATCACACTAGAAGGGAAGTAATTACCAATAGTTCCGGCCTTAACCAGCCCCAAAATCAACTGGAACACCCCTGCCAATACAACAGCAAGTAAAAACGTAGGATAGCTTCCCAGCGAGGTTATTGCACCTAATACAATAACCGTTAAACCTGCTGCAGGTCCGCTAACACTTAACTGCGAGCCGCTAAAAGAGGCTACTACAATTCCACCTATGATTCCGGTAATTAAACCGGCAAATAGCGGGGCGCCAGAAGCCAGGGCGATCCCCAAACATAATGGTAAGGCCACCAAGAACACCACAATACTTGAGGGTAAATCTTTCTTTAGGTTCTTTTTTAGAAAATATTTTTTCACATCCGAACCTGAAAAGGCCGGGTTAATTTTTTGCATAATGATAATGATCTAGTAAATTTTAACGAATAAAATCGTAGGGGATCAAAATATTCAGCACAAAGCATTTACGTATTGCATAAATTTAAATATAGCAACAGCGCTCAATGACATTGAGCAGGTGATTTACCCCAAATAATTAAAACTAAATCAAGTTAGGCGGAGGTGTTGGAACAGTAGGGTGATATGGATCTACATATCTTTTGAAATGTTCTATAAAACTGCTCTTCAAAAAGAAATGGCTGGAAGAGAACTCATAAGAAAGGATAGGATGATTCAGCTCGGTGAGTTTGAAATCAGTAAATTTTGCGGTGTCTTTGGCGGCATCTTTACCGCCTTCATGCTCTAACTCAATTTGCATGATAACCGCATTCATCATTTCCTTATCAATACTTGTATAAAATACAGGCGCACCGGAAATGCCCATCTTCGCTATGAAGATGACCATAAATGCAGCAACAATTAAATACTTGTATTTCCTTAAAAACATTTAAAATTCTAACGCTGTTTTAATTCCTATGCTTACAAAAATAAACGGATTATTGGTTTTTCAATACAATCAGCTGTAAAAAAAATATCATTTAAGTAAAATACAGGTATTCTTTAAAAAAAACAGGGTGCTTATAAGGCTGGAAAACAGTCGGTTTTGTAATTATCGGTCAGTTTAGTCCTGCCATTCGCGAAATCTTTTTGGGTAAATTAGCTATAAATTCGAAATCAATCGAAGCCAAAAAGGATACCGCTCCTGTCAGGTTTAGGGAACAGAGGTTTGTTTTTCAGGCACTGACCTGAGTGAAATAAACCCGATTGTCGGGAAGAGCTTCCGATCCTTCATCGGAACTCGTACCAAAAGCGGGGCCAGACCTGCCAAAAGCAAAGAACCACCGTTTCCTGATCATTTCAACTATTCTATCAGAAAATGCCAGATGCACAGTACCGTTCATTTCCAATTCATAACAACATAATTATTTTTAGGAAATGAAAGGACAGTATTTCATAGGTACTTTAGTCCTGCCATCCGCTAAATCTTTTTGGCAAAATTGGCTGTAAATTAGAAATCAATCGAAGCCAAAAAAGGATACCGCTCCTGTCTGGTTTAGTGAACAGAGGTTTGTTTTCCAAGAACCGGCTTAGGTAAAATAAACCCGATTGTCGGGAAGAGCTTCCGATCCTTCATCGGAACTCGTACCAAAAGCGGGGCCAAACCTGCCAAAAGCGAAGAACCAACCGTTTCCTGATTATTTCAACTATTCTATCCGAAAATGCCAGATGCACAGTACCGTTCATTTCCAATTTATAACAACATAATTTATTTTTAGGAAATGAAAGGACAGTATTTCATAGGTACTTTAGTCCTGCCATTCGCTAAATCTTTTTGGCAAAATTGGCTGTGAATTCGAAATCAATCGAAGCCAAAAAGGATACCGCTCCTGTCAGGTTTAGGCAACAGAAGTTTGTTTTCCAAGCACCGGCTTAGGTAAAATAAACCTAAGGGATTGGCGGGAAGAGCTTCCTATCCTTCATCGGAACTCGGACCAAAAGCGGGGCCAGACCTGCCAAAAGCAAAGAACCAACCGTTTCCTGATTATTTCAACTATTCTATCCGAAAATGCCAGATGCACAGTACCGTTCATTTCCAATTCATAACAACATAATTTATTTTTAGGAAATGAAAGGACAGCATTTCATAGGTACTTTAGTCCTGCCATCCGCTAAATCTTTTTGGCAAAATTAACCGTAAATTCGAAATCAATCGAAGCCAAAAAGGATACCGCTCCTGTCAGGTTTAGGGAACAAAAATTGTGGTGCTTCGGTAAATAACACCACACCAGACTTGCATTACCAATAGTAATTTTTAATTTTAAAATCTCATAGCTTCAGCCATGGATAAAAAAATAGCATTACTTAGAGATAAAATAAACCAGGCCAATCTTGGCGGCGGACAGGCGCGTATCGACAGTCAGCATAAAAAAGGTAAACTTACTGCCCGCGAGCGCATTCATTTTCTAATGGATGATGGCAGCTTTGAAGAAATCGGCATGATGGTTACCCACCGGAGCACCGACTTTGGCATGGAACGCGAAAAATATCTGGGCGATGGTGTGGTAACGGGTTATGGGACCATTAACGGCAGGTTAACCTATGTTTTCTCTCAGGATTTTACCGTGTTTGGTGGTTCACTATCTGAAACCCATGCTGAGAAAATTTGCAAGCTGATGGATATGGCTATTAAAAACGGGGCTCCGTTAATCGGCCTAAACGATAGTGGTGGTGCACGTATCCAGGAAGGTGTTGTTTCTTTGGGTGGTTATGCCGATATCTTTTATAAAAATGTGCAGGCTTCCGGCGTAATCCCACAACTGTCCGCAATAATGGGCCCTTGTGCGGGCGGAGCCGTTTATTCGCCAGCCATTACCGATTTTATTTTGATGGTAGAAAATACGTCATACATGTTTGTAACCGGCCCGAATGTGGTTAAAACAGTAACACACGAAGAAGTAACATCTGAAGAATTGGGCGGTGCCAGTACACATGCAACAAAATCAGGTGTTACCCATTTTGCCTGTGCCAATGAAATTGAGGCCATTAACCATGTTAAGAAACTTTTAAGCTATATGCCCCAAAATTGTGAGGAAATAGCCGATCATTTACCTTACGAAACAGCCGATGAAAACCGGCCACAACTTAACACACTTATGCCAGAGAATGCTTCACAACCTTACGATATACGTGAAGTGATTGAAAGTGTGGCCGATACTGATAGTTTTTTAGAAGTACATGCTGCTTACGCAGAAAATATTGTGGTGGGTTTTGCCCGTCTGGCCGGCAGAAGCATTGGTATTGTAGCCAATCAGCCTGCTTACCTGGCAGGAGTTTTAGACAGCAATTCTTCGGCTAAGGCCGCACGCTTTGTCCGCTTTTGCGATTGCTTTAACATTCCATTGCTGGTATTTGAAGATGTTCCGGGTTTTTTACCAGGCACAGATCAAGAGTGGAACGGCATTATTACAAATGGTGCCAAATTGTTATACGCCTTTAGTGAGGCCACCGTGCCACGCATTACCGTAATTACCAGAAAAGCGTATGGCGGTGCCTACGATGTGATGAACAGCAAACACATTGGTGCAGATATGAATTACGCCTGGCCAACTGCAGAAATTGCCGTAATGGGGGCTAAAGGTGCAGCAGAAATTATTTTTAAACGCGAAATCACCGCAGCAGAAAATCCGGAAGAAAAATGGCTCGAGAAAGAAAAATTGTACTCAGATATCTTTGCCAATCCTTATCGCGCTGCTGAACGTGGTTTTATTGATGAAGTAATTGAGCCCGCCCAAACCCGTACCAAGTTGATCAAAGCATTTAAAATGCTGGAAAATAAGGTGGTGAACAACCCGAGAAAAAAACATGGAAATATACCTTTGTAAGGATGGAAGATGGATAAGGTAAGATGGTAAATGGAGTATCGCTACCATCATCCATTTTACATTATTACATCTTACTTATTTAGCCCCATCTTATATCATTACATTTTACATCAACTTACATGTTAAAAAAAGCAGATATCCTTCTCATGGCTTTTTGCACAGGCCTCATTGTTGCAAATATTTATTACTGCCAACCTTTGGTCATCTTGATTGCAAAAGATTTTGAGCTTACCGAACCCGTTGCCGGGAAGATTACCTACCTTACCCAGATTGGTTACGCTTTAGGCCTTTTCCTCTTAGTGCCACTGGGCGATATGTTTGAACGCAAAAAGCAGATTCTCGTAATTACCGGACTTGCCATTTTTGCTTTACTTATAGCGGCAGTTTCACAAAGCTTTTTTATACTGGAAATGGCATCTGTATTCATCGGTGCCTGCTCTATTGTACCCCAATTAATATTGCCATTGGCAGCCAATCTAAGTTCCGATGAGAATCGTGGCGCCAACATTGGAATGATTATGAGCGGTCTGTTGGTTGGCATTCTGGCTTCACGCGCAGTAAGTGGCAGTATCGGCTTTTGGCTAGGCTGGCGGGCTGTGTATTATATGGCTGCAGGGATTTGTGGCCTGCTTATTTTTTTAATGGCCAAACGCTTTCCGCAAAGTTATCCTCATTTTAAAGGCTCCTATAAAGAACTCATGCGTTCGATGTTTAGTTATATCAAAACACAACCTGCCTTAAGGGAAACTTCGATTATTAATTTTCTGGCTTTTGCCATTATCAGTGCTTTCTGGACAACCATGGTATTATTCCTTGCTAACCCGCCCTTTAATTTCCAAACGTTGCAAATTGGCCTATTTGGAATTGCAGGAGCAGCAGGAGCCTTGGCTGCACCACTGGTTGGAAAATTAAGCGACGGCAACAATCCGCGCAAAAACTTAATGATCGGCTTTATATTGCAACTCATCAGTATCGCTTTGTTTTATTTTACAAACAGCCATTTATACCTGTTTGTAATCGGTATTGTTCTGATCGATATCGGCCAGCAAGCAATACATGTAACCAACCAAACCCGCATCTATACCCTAATACCGGAAGCCAGAAACCGGCTGAACACCATTTTTATGTCGGTTAGTTTTATTGGTGCCAGCTGTGGCTCGGCACTGGGTTTATGGCTTTGGGACCAGGGCGGATGGAATTTATTCTGTTATGGAATGACAGGCATCATTATTCTTAACATATTAATTTATCAGTTTTACGGAAACAAAAAATCACAATTTAAATAACCTTTACAAATTTTATGAAATCTAAAAACGCAATCAAAGCATTTTCAGTATTACTCGTTTTCATGACTATTGTTGGTAAAACGAAAGCGCAGGACAGTACAAAATTAGAGCAGCCAACCGAAGTAAAGTCGCTTAACAAAATAAGGCTTAATCTTTTGGGCATAGGTTACGAAAGAGAACAAAAAGTAGGTAAAACAACTTCGGTTTATTTTGGCGCAGGAGCCGAAGGTGCATTTATTTATCAAACCGAGTTTACAATGGATAACAATTATAATATCAGTGTTAACACAGAAACAGATTTCAAGATTTATCCATCATTAAATGCAGGATTCAGGCACTATTACAATTTTAACCGGAGAATTAAAAAGGGTAAAAGAACCATTAACAACAGTGCCGGTTATGTTGGCCTTGATGTATTAACAATTATTCCTACCCAAAGCAATACTTTATACGGTTCACAGATCAATATTATGCCTCAATGGGGTTTTCAAACCTATGTCGGGAGAAAAATTAACTTCGAGTTATCTCTTGGCCCGCTTGCGGCCATAAATAAAATCGATACCTATTATGGAATTGGCGGCCGGATAGGTTTTAGCTTTTTATTATAATTATGGTTCAAATTGAGCAGATATTTCCCTCGCTAACCTGGCGGATCAGGCATGAAGCCATGTATCCGGAGTTACCTTTTGACAGCGTAAAGCTTGCCAGCGATTTTGATGGCATCCATTTTGGATTATACCTCGATCATAAGCTAACAGGGGTAGTTTCTCTATTTTATGAAGGAACTGTATATCAATTCCGTAAACTGGCCATCTTACCTGGTGCACAAAAAATGGGTTTGGGTTCACAATTAATGACCTATATCCTTGATTTTTGTAAAATTCAAAAAGCGACAAAACTATGGTGCAATGCACGTGTAAATGCTAAGGAATTTTATTTTAAATTTGGCTTCCACGAAACAAATAAAACCTTTTTTAAAGATGGTTACGATTTTGTGATCATGGAAAAAGAACTATCATAATAATTAACAAGACGGACAAACGCATCATGCCATGCGCTTTGCCCCATGCTATAAAGCAAATAACATATGGCTAAGAAAAAAGACGAAGAAAAGAAAAAACATGTTGCTGTGGTTACTAAAAAATCGCTGCAGTTTCTTGAAGAATACATCAATAATCCTGCTCCAACCGGTTATGAATGGGAAGGACAAAAACTTTGGTTAAATTATTTAAAACCTTATATAGACGAACACTTTATCGATAATTACGGTACCGCTGTGGGTGTGATTAACCCCAAAGCTGATTTTAAAGTGGTTATTGAAGCCCATGCTGATGAAATTTCCTGGTATGTAAATTACATTACCAGCGACGGTTTAATTTACGTGATCCGTAACGGTGGTTCTGATCATCAGATTGCACCTTCTAAACGTGTAAATATCCATACCGAGAAAGGCCTGGTTAAAGCAGTATTCGGATGGCCTGCTATCCATACACGCCATGGCGAGAAAGAACAGGCTCCGGAATTAAAAAATATCTTTTTGGATTGCGGTTGTACCTCAAAAGAAGAAGTAGAAAAACTAGGCATCCATGTGGGCTGTGTAATTACCTATGAAGATGAGTTTATGGTATTAAACGACCGCTATTATGTTGGCCGTGCTTTAGATAACCGTGTGGGTGGTTTTATGATTGCCGAAGTAGCCCGTTTATTAAAAGAAAACAAGAAAAAACTTCCTTTCGGTTTGTACATTGTAAATTCGGTACAGGAAGAAATCGGTTTACGTGGTGCCGAGATGATTGCCCAGCGCATTAAACCGAATGTGGCCATTATTACCGATGTAACACACGATACTACTACGCCAATGATCAATAAAAACGTTCAGGGCGATCTATCAGCGGGTAAAGGCCCTGTGGTTTCCTATGCTCCGGCTGTTCAAACCAATTTGAATAAACTATTAATCCAAACGGCTGAGAAAAACCAGATCCCATTCCAGCGCCAGGCGTCTTCACGTTCTACAGGAACTGATACCGATGCTTTTGCTTACTCAAATGGTGGTGTACCATCGGCATTAATTTCGCTGCCATTACGTTATATGCATACTACGGTAGAGATGGTGCATAAAGAGGATGTTGACAATGTAATCAGCCTGATTTATGAAAGCTTATTGAACATTAGCAACGGTCAGGATTTCAGATCATTTAAATAATGGAAAAATTAAATCACCAGAAAATCATGATCAGCACCTTATTAAAGGTTTTGCTTATGATTGTAGTTATCTTTATCCTTAACTCCTGGCCAAGCATTAAACAAAGTTTTGTTGGTAACGCACCACCGTTGGATTATTGGCTCGATCATAGCTTTAAAGTAAGCAATATCATCCTTATTTTAGGATTTGGTGGTTATTTTTATTACAAAGATTTAATGAATCAGAAAGAATTAATCGAAAAGGCGAAAGTCTCAGATCAGCATTAAAATTAGTAACTAAGACTAAAATGCTATATCGCGAAAAATCTCTGAATTTTTCTTTATTAAGCATAACTTTTACTGAGCCTGCCAGATGAACCAACATTGTTCTTGTAGTTTATCTGGCAGGTTATCTATTTCGATACAGCCGCATTAACATCCAAATATGAACTTTAAAGCGCCTGCATTGCCAATCATTCAAACGTTTTTCTTTTGATTTAGAGATAATCGCCGGTACGCATTGTTTCCCGTACATTAATTTTTGTTAATACTCAACATATCTTCACATAGTTTGTGTAATTTAACTTCATAGTTATCCTTCTTATTATGAACACAAACAAAAAAAATGTTGATCTATCCGTTATTTGTGATGATCACTGGGATGTCGTATTCGACCACCTTCGCCTTGGTTTTTGGGAACTGAGTATAGCAACCGGTATACTTCGTTCAACCCGATCTTTTAAAGAGAATTTTGGTTACCCGCCAGATGGCGTTTTAAACTATGAAACCGTTTTAGGCCTAATCCTCCCCGAAGACCTCGATCATGTTCAGGATGAGATAGAGCTTACCGTAACAAGAGAAAAAAACAGCTACGATGTATTGTACCGGATCCGCCGTCCGGATGGGAAAATCCGGTGGATTAAAGCCGATGGAATACTTTCCCAACAGGATGGCGAATCGTTAAAGCTAATTGGTACAACATTGGATGTTACCGATTTGAAACCGTCCTGACTTACAGGTCATCCAATTCTATCCATACAGGTCCGTGGTCGCTTGTTTTTTCCCATCCCCTAACGTTTTTATCCACTCCTGCTGATTTTAAGCGATCGCTCACCTGAGGACTCAATAAAAAATGGTCAATTCTTAACCCGGCATTTCTGCCGTAAGCATTGCGGAAATAGTCCCAAAAGGTATATATTGTTTCTCCTGGATATAACTTTCTGATCGCATCTGTCCAGCCCTGTGCAATTAGGTCTTGAAATGCCTGTCGGGTTTCCGGACGAAACAAGGCATCTTCAACCCATCGTTCAGGTTTATAGGCATCGATTTCAGTAGGAATTACATTATAATCTCCCGCCAAAACCACCGGGATATTCTGCGCCAGCAAAGTCGCTGCATGTGCCGTAAAACGCTCAAACCATCGAAGCTTATAATCAAATTTGGGGCCTGGCGCCGGGTTACCGTTCGGAAGGTACAAACAACCAACTACGATACCATTTATCATTGCCTCTATGTACCTGCTGTGTAAATCTTCGGGGTCTCCGTCTAAACCACGCTTCAGTTCAGTTATTTCTAAATTTCTCGCAAGTATGGCCACTCCGTTCCAGCTCTTCTGTCCATGCCATATGGCATTATACCCTGCATCTTTAATCGCCTGTTCAGGAAACTTTTCCTGCGGCGCCTTTAGTTCCTGCAGGCACACCACATCTGGCTGGGTTTCTTCCAGCCAGCGTAAAAGTACGGGCAAACGGCCATTTACACCGTTCACATTATAAGTAGCTATTTTCATTCTATAAATCTTTGCATTAAAAATTCAAAAATAGATGATTGTTGTATTGATCTCAGCCTATTTTAAGCAACATTTTAAACATTAATTAAAGATAATTTAAAATTTGGCATTATCTTGCACCTCATTTAGGTTGACCGTTTAAATAACCATGTTCAAAGCAGTATTAAACAATCGTTCTGCAGAGCCGAAAAACATCCGTTGGTTCTATGATCAGTATGCGCCCATGCTGCTTGGTTATATCAATGGTATTGTGCAAAATCCTCAAAAATCAGAAGATCATCTGGTTGCTATTCTCACTTCATTCGTGAAAGATGTTGTTGTTTCACCAGAAAAAAACAGATTAAATATGTGGCTGGAACTGCGCCAATATGCACAAAGTAAATTAACTTTGTATACAGCTAAAGATCATCCGTTAAATCTTAACCAATCAGTACCTAAAGGTGGGTTGGATGTGTTAGATGATTTACAGAAAAGAATATTTTGTGCAGTGTATTATCACGGAAAATCAATTCAATCCCTGGCGACAACAATTGGATGTGATGAAAGCGAAATCCGTAATCAGTTAAAATTATCAATCGATAAAATGAGGAGGGTAAGTGGAAATTAATAAAATCATTGAGAGTGGTTTAATGGAGACCTATGTGATGGGAATTGCCACCGAAGAGGAGGTACAAAAAGTTTTATCACTAAAAAAGGAATATCCTGCATTTAAGGCTGCTTTGGAGCAGTTGGAATATGATATGGAGGTATTGGCTCAAAACATGAGTATTGAGCCTCCGGCAGGCACTTTGGCTAAAATTGAACAGGAGATTAATGAAATACAACGCCAAAACCAGGCGGTACAAAACAATTTTAATTCCGAATACAGTTATGATAAAAACCACCAGGAAAATAAACGGGAAAAATATATAGAGGTAGAATCAGAGTCTAACCAAATGCGTGTTAACAAAGCCTGGAAATGGGTATTTGTTGCCGTTTTTGTATTGGGCAAGATATTTCTGGCCTTTGCTATTTACTTTTACCTGGAAAACAGACAGATTAAGGAACAGATTAAAGAGTTGAAGATAGAACTCAAACAAAAGAACAGGTAATATGTGGAATATAATAGATAAACCTGCCTTTTTAAAACCAATACTAAACTGAAATGTTTAGTTGTTAAGATTCATTCATGTTTGAGCGCATGTTTGAGTTTAGATATGGGGATAGGCTGTTGGTCTATCCCCTTTTTTATTTCCAGGCATTTTTATTTATCCAATAATGCCTTAACTTTTTGCTGGAGATCGGTGATATCAAAAGGCTTTTCAATGGTGTCATCAGGCGAACAGCTTAAGTTATCCATATTCACTGCAGAAAGCAATATTACCGGCAAAGATGATGTTTCAGCATTATTTTTTAACCTATTGCAAACATCACGCCCGTCATGCTGGCCGATAAGTATATCAAGTAAAATAACATCTGGTCGAAAATTAGCTATGGTCCTCTCTAACTCAGAGTCATTAGCATTCAAAATACCTTTTATATGATAATGTTCTTCCTCAAAAATTAATTTAATAATATCATGAATGTTCTCGTCATCATCAACTATTAGAATCTTTTTAACTAGCGCGTTGCTCATACGCAACAAATCTAGTTTAAGTGAGCTAGTTCGCGCAACGTATTTATACGTGAATTTACCGAATAAACCATAAGGTTAAGCGGCCAAACCCGATTTATAGTTTTTAAGCATCTTTTTAAGAAGACCTCTGGCTACATGTATTTTAGTTTTTACAGTACCCAAAGGGATATCGAGCTCGGCTGCGATTTCGTGATATTTATAACCTTCGAAATAACGGCAAAAGCAGAACCTACAATCCTCAGGTAAAGCATCTAAGGACTTCTGGATATCTTCCATTATAAACTTGGTGGCACCATTATTTAAAGATGCGCTCGGAATCAATTGAACAGAGGTTAAGTCCTCTTCCTGCTGGATCATTTCGTTCTTACGCTTAACCTTGTAATAATGATTAAGAAAGGTATTTTTCAGGATGGTAAAAAGCCATGCCCGCACGTTACTTCCCATTTCAAATTTTGCCGAAAACCTAAATGCTTTCATAAAGGTATCCTGAACTAAATCAGCAGCATCATCTTCATCATGTGTATATGCTAATGCACGGTCGAAAAGTGGTTGTCTGTATTGGTAGATGTCGCAATTAAAATTTAATGTATCCATAATTCGTTTTAAGGCTGATGTAAATATTCAACAAACCTCAACTCCTTATGTTATTTGTAGAAATACCCGATTTTTTACGGTTTATTATAAACACTTAAAAAAGGGGCAAAAAACGTTCAAAAATGCTAGTCTACATAACCATTTCGCATGGCAAAACGAACCAGAGATGCGGAATTTTTAGTGCCGGTTTTACTGATTAAAGCTTCTCTCTGGCTCTCCACAGTACGCCTGCTCAGGTATAATTTATCAGCTATTTCCTGGTTGGTTAATCCATCTGCAATGAGTTTTAGTACATTAATTTCGCGCTCTGTAAAGTTGATTTCCGTATTCAGTTTTCGCGAAAGTATATTCAACTGCATATTAAAACGCTCTAAAATGGAAATGCATAAATTAGAGGAAAGGTAGCGTTTTCCCTTCATAACATGCTTTAGGCAAAACAACAGTTCATCTTCTTCAATATCTTTTGACAGGTAAGCAAAAGCTCCTGATACAAAAGCATTTGATGCATACTTTTCATCATCCAAAATGGATAGAACAACCACTTTCGCGGTGTATTTACGGGCTTTAATCGTACTTGCCAGGGCAATCCCGTCCAGCCTTGGCATTACAATATCCGATAAAATAATATCAGCTTTTATTCCTTTTTCCAAAAGTTCGAGGACGGCCAAACCATCTGGTACTTCTGCAACAACATTGATGCCTTCGTGTTTTTCTATAAGCGCTTTAAGTGAGGTCCGGATAATATGGTGATCATCCGCAAGAATAATGTTAATCATAATTCAAATATAACTTACGCCGTTTTAAAATTAAAAACGTCTACTTTGGCAGCTCGATATAGAAGGTTGTTCCAGCACCGGTTTTACTCTCAAACCAAATTTTTCCCTGATGTAAATCTACAATCGCTTTGATAATACCCATCCCAAATCCGCCAGACTCTTCGCCCTTAAGACCCGGCCTTAAAGTTTCTGGCAAATGGTTAAAAAGTCCGGCTTGTAACTCTTCCGGAATCCCAATCCCATCATCGGCCACACTAATCAGCACTGTACTTTCATATTCCTCGGCATGTATAGTAATGGTTCCATAATCGGCAGTAAATTTTATGGAGTTTGAAATGAGGTTATTGATGACCTGTATAAACTTCATACTATCAAGACGCAGATAAATCTGTTCAGCAGAGCTTGTAAATTTAATATGCTTCATTTTGCCCAGCTTGGATCGTTTATAAAAACGAACCACATCTCTCAGTTCCCAAACCAGGTCAGCCCGCTCCTTGCGGATTTCTACGACGGAGGATTTTAAGAACTCTTTGTTAACCATGCTACGTACGAGAAGCAGGTTGCGCTCACACATGTCCTGTATAAAAGCCAGCGAGTTGATCATCCGCTCATCGCCAGTTTGTGCCACTCCCTCTTTCATTGATGAAGCAATTAATTTCATCATGCCCAGTGGCTCCTTTAAATCATGCGCCAATACTTCTAAGGTAATATTTTTTCTTGCGTTGATCTGTTCGATATGGATCTGATTGTGGCGCATCACCGTGATGTCTTCTACTGTACCCACTAAAAACTTAACTTCACCATCAGTAACAGCAAATACGGATACCCGAACAAATTTCTCCCTTTCAGGAAACTGTAAACGGAATTCATATTTATTTTCCGTTTCTTCTTTAATGCATTCTTTATAGCAGGCCTGTACATGCGTCAAATCTTCAGGATGCACCCGCTCTATAAGTAACTTGGGATCAATAGTCACTTCATCCGAGTCAAGTTCCCATATATTACTTAACGATCTGTTTAGATATGAAAAATTTTGCGCTGCGCCGTTAAAAATAAAATATCCGTCCAAAGAACGGTTACCGAGGTTACAAAAAAGCTCTTTATTTAATTCGACCATGATTTAATGTTTGATAATTTGCCTGTAAATAATATAATTATGAATCAGCAGTCACATCTCAAACAGCATAGGAGTAAAAATGTTTTATACAAAAAAAGCCGTCACCATTTTACCTGCAAACATTTTTCACAGCGGCTAACCGCATTGAAGATATTAACATTTTCCACACAGTGTGCAAAATTATTTACGCTATTAAAACCAACTAATGCCTAAATTGTTAATCATAAAAAACAGATAAAAAAGTCCTGTGAGCGGGAGATCCGCGGAGGGCAGGCACAACATAAGGAAGACACCATTCTTCTTACCAATAGCCATCATAGAGGTGGCTATTTTGTTTTTGATACCTGCCCATTCAACATCACTTTTTTACCGGTCTTAGCCGAAATTTTTGCGGCCTCTAAAATGCGTACTACAATTAAATTATTCTCCAGAGACGAAAGATCATTATGAGGCTTGATTTCTCCTTTTAAAACTGCAGAAAGATAGTTCAGGTGGTTAGCATAAGCAGGTGCTAAAGTTTTGGGCTGATAGATTTCATAACCTTCTTTATTGCTTTGCCTTGCCCTGATGTTTTTCTCATTAATGGCTTGCATATATCCCTTTTCGCCGAATATTTCCATATCTTTTATACTAAACGGCCAGTTCCATGAGGCTTCAATAATCCCTGTAGCATTTGAGTACTCCAATAAAATAGTTGCATCATCATCTACCTTAGGGTACATCTCTTTCTTAATTTGACGGGTGATGGCTGTAACCGAAATTGGGGCTTTGCCATCCATTAACCAAGTCATTAAATTAGCACCATAACAGCCAAAATCAACCAGTGCCCCTGCTCCATTTTTATCAGGGTCGGTCAACCATTCCAAAAATTCTTTACTTACGCCGATTTCTTTCGGTCCCTGGTGTCCATCATGTACAATCATTTTTCTGATTGCGCCTATGGTATTACTTTCTTTTACATTTTTGTAAACCTCTTGATTGCTCGGATACCAGGTGGTTTCGTAATTGGTTAGTATATGTACTTTATGCCGTTCAGCCAGTTCTGCCATTCGCACGGCCTCTTTAACCGATATTGCCAAAGGTTTTTCTACCATAACCGATATGCCAAGCGGAGCGGCAGCCTCTACAACGGCTAAATGATCGCTGATGGCATTATAGGCCAGCACCACATCAGGTTTCTTTTTCTTTAACAGATCAGGAAGGTTATTATAAAATATACTGTCAGGTATTTTATAGCGGGTTCTAAACCGGCTAACCAGTACAGAATTACTTTCTGCAATACCAACCACGTTAACTTCGCCCTTTTCGTAGCTGTTCATAATCAGATAAACATGATCATGGTTTAAGCCAGCTATAGCTACATTTAATTTTTGCTGTGCCTTGGTACTCATAAAAAAGAGTAAGAAGACCAAAACCAGAGTATTGAACCGACAAAAATATTTTATTTGATGATGAACTGTTTTCATGCTGTTTTCTAAATTGTTGTTTACAAATTATAAATTTATAAAAGGCTTACGGCTAACACTTAAAAATATTACAAAGTGAAGGATCGGACTCATTAACCAATGCTACTTTAAACCTTATATTCATTATCAAAAACATGACGCAGAATAAAACTACAGAAAACGATTTAAGTGTTACCGATTTTCTGAATACGGTAACAGATGAAACGAAACGGAAGGATTGTTTTAATCTTTCGAATATTATCGCTGAAACAACAGGTTTTAAAGCGAAAATGTGGGGAACGGCTATTATTGGCTTTGGCAGCTACCATTACAAATATGAAAGCGGCAGAGCAGGTGACGCTCCGCTGGTTGGGTTTTCGCCACGGAAAGATGCAATAGCGCTATACTTATCATCAGGGTTTGAAAAACGTGACGAACTATTGGCTAAATTCGGAAAACACAAGACCGCCAAAGCTTGCATATACGTAAAACAATTAAGCGACATTGACGTGGAGATACTAAAAGAAATGGTCACCAATTCTGTGGCAAGGATTAAAAGTTTATACCCTTGAAATTAAAAATGTAAGGTGGAGATGGGATTAATAGCCAACCCGCTCTTAATAAAGTATCCAGTTAAATCGCTGATTTCGGTTAATACGTTGATTGCTTTGGGGACATTCTCTGTTTGATTATCAAAAAAAATTACCATCTCCAAGAACGCTGTCAAATTCGGATAAATAGCGAAATATGCCTCACTAAGAAGTTACGCAGCAATAAGTGAAATTTTACAATATTTGATCATTCCTTATTTCGAATAAAAAACCGGAAATGATTAAAAAACTAAGCTTTTATTTATGGATAGCAGGCACTTGCATTTCGCTTAATTCTGCCGCGCAAGATGCAGTGAGCTACCAAACTCCACCAAAAGAAATTGCAGATTTATTGCTGGCTAAACCAACTCCTGGCGTAAGCATAGATGGCAAAGCTGAATGGATCTTATTCAGCGAGCGTAATTCCTATCCTTCGGTAGCAGAATTGGCCATGCCCGAATACAGAATTGCTGGTTTAAGATTAAACCCGAATAATTACTCGCCCAGCAGACAAACCTATATCAACAATTTCAGTCTCAAAAAAATAAAATCAAATCAAAATTTTCAGGTAACCGGCTTGCCAAACCCATTGTACGCTGGCAACATTAGCTGGAATCCATCCGAAAATAAGATTGCTTTTACACATACAACGCAAAAGGGAGTAGATCTTTACATCATTGATCTGGCTACAAAAAAAGCGACTAAAATCAATAAGGCTTTTTTAAACGTTATTTTAGGGAGTGGTATCACCTGGTTAAATGATCAAACCGTTGTTTACCGTACGGTAACTAAACCTGCCAGTGCTGCACCTACAAAACCATTAATGCCTAAAGGGCCTACCATCCAACAAAATTTAGGAAAAGCTGCACCCAGCGCTACTTTTCAGGACCTGATTAAATCACCGTTTGATGAACAGCTGTTCGAATTTTTTGCCACCTCGCAATTGGTCAAAAATACAGCTGGAGTAGAAACGCCTATCGGTAAATCAGCTATTTATGGCTCGGTAAGCTTATCGCCGGATAAGAACTATATGCTGGTCGAAACCATCCGCAAACCATTTTCTTATCTGGTTTCGGCATTTGGTTTTCCATCAACTGTTTCCATCACCGATTTAAAAGGCAAAACGGTTAAGGTAATCGCCGAGTTACCGTCATCAGAGGGCACGCCATCTGGTTATGATAATACACAAAACGTGCCCCGCGGTTTCGACTGGAGGGATGATGAACCGGCTACACTGGTTTGGAGCAAGCCGCTGGATAGTGGTCTAATCAAAAAAAATGTTCCCTATCATGAT
Organism: Pedobacter suwonensis; assembly: GCF_007833675.1. Classification (NCBI taxonomy): domain Bacteria; kingdom Pseudomonadati; phylum Bacteroidota; class Sphingobacteriia; order Sphingobacteriales; family Sphingobacteriaceae; genus Pedobacter; species Pedobacter suwonensis. Next base: position 2,288,669 of record NZ_CP031708.1, read on the forward strand.
GCAGTTTATGCGTTAAGTGCACCTTTTACCGGAACCGAGAAAGAATTGTTTAAAACGCAGACCCGTTACCGTGGTGTACAGTGGGGCGATGCCAACCTTGCGCTTATTATGGAAGGCCTGCGCAGCAAGCAAACCACTAAAGTAAGCCGTTATAATCCTACAACAGGGACGGTAGAAGAACTGTACAACCGTAACCAAACCGATGCATACGGTAACCCAGGTTCTCCGGTTACGATCAAAAATAAATACGGCCGGCAGGTAATCAAAACGGTTGATAATGGCACGAAACTGTTAATGAACAATGTGGTGGGTTCATCCGAAAAAGGGGATTTGCCATTCCTGGCTAAATTCGACTTAGCTACTAAAAAGAGCGAAATTATCTGGCGCAGCGCTGAAGGAACGTTTGAATACGTAAGTGATGTCATCAACCCTGATAAACTAGTTTTAATTACCCGTAAAGAAAGCCAGAAATTAGTCCCTAATTATTTCATCAAAAACCTGTTGCTTCGTATTGCCGACCAGCCTGTTACTAATTTCACTAACCCTTATCCTTCTTTAGAAGGCATCAGCAAACAAAAAATTTCTTATAAACGGGCCGACGGAGTGGATTTAACCGGCGATTTGTATTTACCAAAAGGATACAATAAAGATAAAGATGGTCCGCTGCCAACTTTGATCTGGGCTTACCCACGCGAGTTTAATTCTGCTGCTGATGCTGCACAGATCCGCGGATCGAAAGATAAATTCACCGCCATTAGCTGGGCGTCCCCTATTTTCTGGGTAACCCGCGGATATGCAGTTTTAGATAATGCCGAAATGCCAATTGTGGCCAAAGACGGTAAAAAACCGAACGATACCTTTGTAGATCAACTACAGTTAAATGCTGAAGCCGCCATTAATAAACTGGCTGATTTAGGTGTTGGTGATAAAAAACGTATGGCTGTTGGTGGCCACAGTTATGGTGCATTTATGACTGCAAACCTACTGGCGCACACCAATCTTTTTGCCGCAGGTATTGCCCGTAGCGGAGCATACAACCGTACGCTTACCCCATTTGGTTTTCAGAACGAAGAACGTACGTATTGGCAGGCCCCTCAGTTATATTACGAAATGAGTCCGTTTAGCTATGCTGATAAAATCAAAACACCATTGTTACTAATCCATGGTGACACTGACGATAATCCGGGTACTTTCCCCATTAATAGCGAACGCTTGTTCAACGCCATTAAAGGTGCAGGAGGCACAACCCGTTTTGTATTTTTACCCTACGAAGCACATAGTTACCGTGGCAAAGAAAACTTGTTGCACATGTTGTGGGAGCAAGACCAGTGGTTAGAAAAATATGTGAAGAACAAAAAATAATCTTTCTCTACCTTTGTCAATCAAAGTGCCCCTATATGGGGCATTTTTTGTTTATCATGCTTCTATGTGGTGTCAGATATTTCTATTTGACACTGATTACATTCTGAAATCCAATATTTCAGCGGCCATCTGTCAGCTGGTAACAGTTGACAGCACATTCATGTGGTGTCAGATATTTCTATCTGACACTGATCACATCATGAAATCCAATATTTCAGCGTCCATCTGTCAGCTGGTAACAGCTGACAGCACACTCACTCTACGCCCATTTTTGCTTTGCGCTACACGCTTTGCCACTTGCTCTCCGCCCTATGCCATTTCACAGCAAAACCTTACATTTATACAATAAAATTGAACATTCCCACTACTAATTTGTTAAGCCATTATGGACTACATAGACTATTATAAAATCCTCGATCTAAAAAAAGATGCGACAACAGAGGATATTAAAAAAGCTTATAGAAAATTAGCCCGAAAACACCATCCGGACCTCAATCCCAATAATGAGGAAGCGAATAAAAAGTTTCAGCAAATTAATGAGGCTAACGAAGTTTTAAGCGATCCGGAAAAAAGAAAGAAATACGATAAATATGGTAAAGATTGGCAGCATGCCGATCAGTTGGATGCCCAGCAACAGCAACAGAGGCAATACCAATCACAAGGACAGGCTTATGGTGGCAACAGCTATTCTGGCGGTTTTGGTGGTGAAGACTTTTCTGATTTCTTTTCTTCCATGTTTGGCGGCGGCGGTGGCAGAAGCAGCAGAAATTCGCCATTTAAAGGCCAGGATTACAGTGCCGATTTAAAGTTGAACCTGCTTGATGCCTATACCACACATAAACAAACCTTAACAGTAAATGGCAAACAGGTACGTATTACCATTCCGGCGGGTGTAGAAAACGGGCAAAAGATCAAACTTCCGGGTTATGGTGCCCCAGGTGTTAATAACGGCCCTCCGGGTGATCTGTATATCAAATTCAATATTAGCGATGATCCCAAATTTAAACGGAAAGGCAATGACATTTACATTCAGGAAGAAATAGATCTATATACAGCCATTTTAGGTGGTGAAAAAATTGTAGAAACCTTAAATGGCAAAGTTAAACTTAAAGTACCGGCAGGCACACAACCCGATACCACTTTAAGGTTGAAAGGCAAAGGCTTCCCGGTTTACAAAAAAGATAACCAGTTTGGCGATCTGTATATTAAATGGCAGGTTAAGATACCAACCAATTTAAATGCTGAACAAAAAGAATTATTCGAAAAACTTTCCAAATTCTAACCATTATGGAAACTTATCTAATACCAGTAGAAGATATCTGCGCTTATCATCATGTAGAAATTAACTTTATCCATTCTCTGGAAGATTTTGGACTGATCCAGACAACTGTAAAAAAGCAATCTGTCTTTTTGCCCGTTGATGAACTGAGTAAACTGGAGCAGTACCTCCGTTTGGCAAACGATCTTCAGATTAATTTAGAAGGGATTCATGCCGTCTCGCATCTGCTCAATCAATTGCAAAATATGCAACAGGAAATAACAGTGCTTCAGAACGAATTAAATTATTACAGGCAGCTTAACCATCAACAATAAACAACAATTTAGGCAGCATTCTCGATTAGAGTGCTGAATAAAAAACATAACCTTTCTAAGATATGTTTACTAAATTGCCAGTCTAATTTTAAAAAATGAGCGATCTTTCTTCAAAATTCATCGAAAAAATAAAATCATCTTATGCTCCTTCGGGCTCGTACATTTATTTAGGCGCCGGAATTTTAGATGGACAGGTTTATAGCGAAGCCGAAGTTAATTTGTCATTAAAAATGATGAATAGACACGGTCTGATTGCCGGGGCAACCGGAACCGGCAAAACGCGAACACTACAGTTATTGGCAGAGCAACTGTCTGACGCTGGTGTACCGGTTTTTATGTTGGATGTTAAGGGCGATTTATCAGGTTTAAACCAATCCGGTTCAGTTAATCCTAAAATAGAAGAAAGGGCACAACAGCTCAATAAAACTTTTTCGCCAACAGGTTTCCCTGTCGAGATTTACTCCCTTTCAGGCAAAATGGGTGCGCAGATGCGTGCAACCGTACTGGAATTTGGACCTACACTTTTATCAAAGATTTTAGATTTGAACGATACACAGACAGGTGTTTTAGCCGTTATCTTCAAATATGCTGATGATCATAAACTACCGATAATCGATTTAAATGATCTAAAAAAACTGGTATCCTACCTTTCAGAAGGCGCAGGCGCTGCAGAAATTAAAAGCAGTTATGGCAGTATCTCCAGTGCTACCGCTGGTACCATGCTGAGAAAAATAGTGGCAATTGAACAACAGGGCTTAGGTGGTATGTTTGGCGAAAAATCCTTTGATCCCGGAGATCTTTTCGAACGGATTGATGGCAAAGGAGCCATCAGTTTATTGAACATTTCTGATGTTCAGAACCAGCCTGTATTATACTCTACCTTTTTATTAAGCTTATTGGCCGAATTATTCAATACCATGCCCGAAGTTGGCGATTTAGACAAACCAAAGCTGGTATTCTTTTTTGATGAAGCCCATTTATTGTTCAAAAATTCTTCTAAAGCATTTCTTGAGCAGATTGAAACCATTATCAGGTTAATCCGTTCTAAAGGCATTGGTGTTTTCTTTTGTACGCAGGCACCTACGGATGTTCCGGAAAGCGTTTTAGGCCAGCTAGGCAACCGTGTACAGCATGCACTGAGGGCCTTTACCCCAAATGATGTAGATGCCCTAAAAAAGACGGTTAACACTTATCCAAAGTCGGATTTTTACCAGATTGACCAAATGTTAACCTCATTAGGTACGGGACAAGCGTTGGTGACCGTATTAGATGAGAAAGGCATCCCGACCGAAGTAGCGGCAACGCTGCTTACCCCGCCAAGGGCGTTGATGGGACCACTTACGGCTGCCGATTTCGATCAGCTCGTACGTTCCAGCCCAATGTACGCCAAATATAAAGATCCTATTGATCCTGAAAGTGCATACGACATTTTAACTAAACGTATTAATGAACAAACTGCAGCAGCAGAAAAAGAGAAACAGGAAGCTGAAGCGCAAAAAGAAAGCAAACCAAAACCTGGGGAAAAGAGTTTAGTAGAACAGGTAATGGGTGCTACCATAACCCGACAGATTGGTAAAGAAATTGTCCGTGGTATATTTGGCATGCTTACCGGTAAAAAAACACGTTCAAAAACCGGTGGCGGATTTTTTGGATTTTAAAAAACTTATTACACAACAAATTGCTCAAATAACTAATTTCGCAGGTTGAAACTGATGGTGTATTAATTATCCCATATTAAGGTTTCCACCCATAAATAAAATAATAAACAATAAATGAAACCCACCCTATTGATATTGGCAGCTGGTATGGCCAGCCGTTATGGAAGCATGAAACAGATTGATGGTTTTGGTCCCAATGGCGAAACGATTATCGATTATTCAATATACGATGCAATAAATGCCGGTTTTGGTAAAATTGTATTCATCATTAAAGAAGAGTTTTTAGATAACTTTAAAGCCATTTTTGACCCCAAACTTGCCGGAAAAATTGAGGTAGATTACGTTTTCCAAAATTTCGATTTGAAACAGTTTGGTATAGAAGAAGAAATTTATAGAGAAAAGCCATGGGGTACTGCGCACGCAATCTTATCGGGCAGAAAAGTAGTTAAAGAGCCATTCTGCGTAATTAACGCTGACGATTATTATGGTTTCGATGCCTTTAAAAAAATGGTTGATTTCTTAACTACAGAAGTAACGGACAGCAACTACTCCATCATCGGTTATCAGATCGGAAAAACTTTATCTGAATTTGGTGCAGTTTCGCGCGGTGTGTGTAAGGTAGATGCGGCGGGCAATCTTGAGGAAATTGTAGAACGTACTAAGGTTTATCCCAAAGATGGCAAGATTTTTTATGAAGAAAATGGAGAAGAATTCCCTTTAGCATACGAAACACCGGTTTCAATGAACTTTTGGGGCTTTACACCAGCTGTTTTTAAAATTACAGAAGAAATGTTTAAAGCGTTTGCAGCAGCCAATAAAGACAAACCTAAAGCAGAATTTTTCATTCCGTTAATCGGCGAAACTTTAGTTAAAAACAATACCGCAACCTTTAAAGTAATACCTACTTCGAACAAATGGTTCGGCGTAACTTATAAAGAGGATAAACCTTATGTTCAGGATAGTATTAACCAATTGGTTAATAACGGAACATACCCGGAAAAACTGTGGGATTAAATTCAGATTCCGAAGCTATACAAGCTTAGGTGTATATCTAAAGAAAATGCCTCAGGTTTTAAAAGCCTGAGGCATTTAAATAAAATAACATAGAAACAAGTCCTCCTCGAGAAGCAGATAGCAGTATTTTTTAGACTTAATTCAATTGGTTTTTACATCTTGCGATAATTCCAAATGGATTAAATCAACAACTCATTCTGTCAAGATTGCAAATCTTGCCTAACATGATAGCAATGGCAACCCCGTTAATTTAGCTCGATTCGTCATGCTGAATTTATTTCAGCATCTTTTTAGCATGAAAGACCCTGAAATGAATTCAGGGTGACGACTTTGAATTGAAAATATCTTACAGGGGCCTTTAAAACTGGATTTTCAATCGAATTCAGTTCTATAAGCCATATGAGAACATAGAAGTTAAACAAACGCCATTGATACCAAAAAAGCGTTCCTGAACTTAATCAGGAACGCTTTTATTTTATGCTCCCAAGACTAACGACTCGGGACTTCAGACTCAAGACTATTTCTTATCGTCTTCTTTTACTTCTTCAAAATCAACGTCAGTAACGTTATCGCCACCTTGAGCTTGTCCTTCAGCTTGTGGTTGTTCACCACCCTGAGGCTGCTCGCCAGCTTTGTACATTTCTTCTGATGCCACGTTCCAGGCAGCTTGTAATTCAGCCGAAGCTGCATCAATATCTGCAAAGTTACGTGATGAGTGCGCTGCTTTCAATTTCTCTAAACCAGCTTCAATTGGCGCTTTTTTATCAGCAGATAATTTATCACCAAACTCTTTCAATTGTTTCTCAGTAGAGAAAATTAAAGCATCAGCACCGTTAATTTTATCAGCCTCTTCTTTTTGCTTCGCATCATCTGCAGCATTAGCTTCAGCTTCTTCTTTCATTTTTTTGATCTCAGCATCAGTTAAACCAGAAGATGCTTCGATACGGATTTTTTGCTCTTTACCAGTAGCTTTATCTTTTGCACTTACGTGTAAGATACCGTTGGCATCAATATCAAATGATACTTCTACCTGAGGCACACCACGAGGTGCTGGTGGAATACCATCTAAAATGAAACGGCCAATTGTACGGTTTTGAGCAGCCATCGGACGCTCACCTTGTAAAATGTGGATTTCTACTGAAGGCTGGTTATCAGCTGCAGTGGAGAAAGTTTCCGATTTTTTAGTTGGGATTGTTGTATTAGACTCAATTAATTTAGTCATTACACCACCCATAGTCTCAATACCTAATGATAAAGGAGTAACGTCTAATAACAATACATCTTTAACATCACCAGTTAATACACCACCTTGAATAGCAGCACCGATTGCTACAACCTCATCAGGGTTAACACCTTTACTTGGCTCTTTACCGAAGAAAGCTTTAACCGCTTCCTGAATAGCAGGAATACGTGTAGAACCACCTACCAGGATAATTTCGTCGATATCGCCTGTACTTAAACCAGCATTTTTCAAAGCAGATTTACAAGGGTCGATAGTACGTTTGATTAAGCTATCAGCCAATTGCTCAAACTTAGCACGGGATAAGGTACGTACCAAGTGTTTAGGACCGCTGGCGTCAGCAGTAATATACGGTAAGTTAATTTCAGTAGAAGTAGTGCTTGACAACTCAATTTTAGCTTTTTCAGCAGCTTCTTTTAAACGTTGTAACGCCATTGGATCTTTAGAAAGGTCCATGCTGTTTTCTGATTTAAATTCCTGAGTTAACCAATCGATAATGATGTGGTCAAAGTCATCACCACCTAAGTGAGTATCACCATCAGTAGATTTTACTTCGAAAACGCCATCACCCAATTCCAATACAGACACGTCATGAGTACCACCACCACAGTCAAACACCACAATTTTCATGTCTTTGTGTGCTTTATCCAAGCCATAAGCTAAAGCAGCTGCAGTTGGCTCGTTAATGATACGTTTTACAGATAAACCTGCAATCTCACCAGCTTCTTTAGTCGCCTGGCGCTGTGCATCATTAAAATAAGCAGGTACTGTAATTACTGCTTCTGTAACTTCTTGTCCTAAGAAATCTTCAGCAGTTTTTTTCATTTTCTGCAAAATCATTGCAGAAATCTCTTGTGGAGTGTATTTTCTGTCGTCGATTTCAACACGTGGAGTGTTGTTATCACCTTTTACTACTTTATAAGGTACGCGTCCAGCCTCTTTCGCACTTTCGTCGTAGCTGCTACCCATAAAGCGTTTAATTGAATATATCGTTTTTGTTGGGTTGGTTATAGCCTGACGTTTAGCAGGCTCGCCAACTTTACGCTCACCGTTTTCTGCAAAAGCAACAATAGACGGTGTAGTACGTTTACCCTCACTGTTTGCGATAACTACAGGCTCATTGCCCTCCATTACGCTCACGCAAGAGTTTGTTGTTCCTAAGTCTATTCCAATAATTTTTCCCATTGTATTTTTATTTTCTCTTTTTAAAGTATTATAATTTCTACTGCTATTAAACAATGCTTGTGCCAATTGGTTTTTGGCAGATAATATGGACAAAAGACTGATAAAATGTAAAAAACGATCCTATTCGATACTGACAGCATGACAGAAAACGATGGAAGATGCGGGATGGAAGATGGATGTAAGGGAGGATAAGGACCAAAGGTGAAAGCAGAAAAACTAAAGCTTAAATAGAAGATATTTCAAGTGATTTGAAAATGAGCGTTCGAATCTCGTCGGGAGCACCTGCCCCGCTAACCGCTTTACTCCGTTGCACTACGTGTTCGCTATTATCGGGTTTATTGAACAGCGTTTTTGCGCTTCGGTCATAAAAACACAGCTGAAATAGTAAGTGATCATATAAAAGCCCTCAAAGTTTTATATCTTTAAATTACAAATCAATCGGTACACTCATTTAAATCTGTGTAATCACCTAAAATCCTTTTAATCAGCAAAAAAATGCAAATAGCAGCTCAAATCGTAATTGGCTTAGTCGCCTTCATCCACGTTTATATTCTTTGGTTAGAAATGTTTGCGTGGACAACCAAAGCACCACAGGTATTTAAAACCATTCCTAAAGACTTATTCGTACCAACAAAAACGTTGGCTGCTAATCAGGGTTTATATAATGGCTTTTTAGCAGCGGGTTTAATCTGGTCGTTATGCATAAATGATCATCAATGGAAAATGTACGTAGCTATATTTTTTCTATGCTGCGTAATTATTGCGGGTATTTATGGTGCCGCAACGGCGAGCAAGAAAATTTTGTATGTGCAATCAATCCCGGCATTGGTGGCCTTGATTTTATTGCACCTGTAATCAGAGCCATCCATTGGTTGGTGCCACACCAACCAAACAAATATTCGTTGTACATTAACCCGATATGCAAAAGTCAGCCTTTCTCCTGGTCTTATTTATATTTTTTGGGTTTAAACCTGTTGCAAATAAAATAAGTGAAGATAGAATTAATGAAGCATTAACTTTCTGCCAGAAAAACGACATGGATACTTCTACAGCGATTATGATAGATATGAGTATCCATTCAGGCAAAAACAGGATTTTTGTTTACGATTTTAAACAGAAGAAAATTACCATCGAAGGCTTATGTGCCCATGGGGTTGGAGGAGGCAGTACGCCAATAAAACCTGTATTTAGTAATAAGGAGGGTAGTTATTGCACATCGTTAGGAAAATATAAAGTTAAAGGCCGATCCTATAGCAACTGGGGAATCCATGTACACTATAAAATGTATGGCCTTGAAAAAACAAACAGCAATGCCTTTGAACGGCTTGTAGTTTTACATTCTTATACACCAGTTCCCAATCATGAAATCTATCCACAAACCTTATTCGGACAAAGTGCTGGCTGCCCTGTCCTATCGGATGCAACCATGTCAAAGATTGATGCATTGCTCAAAGCAAAGAAAAAGCCCATATTGCTTTGGATTTATGTTTAGCGGTCAATTTAGCAAGGCGATCGTCACCCTGAACTTGTTTCGGGGTCTTAGCGTAAAGGATTCTGAAACAAGTTCAGAATGACGATAAGCTCAATAGGTAAATTTGCATGGTAATTTAGCCATGCCTTTGCGTTTCCTTGAGAAAAACTTAGCATTCTTAGGGGTTACTATAACTCCAGCAAGCGTTCCAAATGGTGATAACCGATCCCAAAGTATTCTTTACTCGCTTTAATTTTCCTTAAAACTTCCGCTTTCCGCTCTGCGCTTAGCGCTTTGCCCTTCACCCCAACCACAAGCACATTTTTAGGCGTATGCGCATCAGAAATAAATTCAAATACCTTCGTTTTATAGCCAAAATATTCTAAAATCAGCGCACGTATGCCATCAGTAACCATTTCTGCCTGACGCTCTAAAAAAATACCGTATTTGGTCAAAAAAGAAACATCATTCTTCACTTTGTGTTGTTCAATTTCCTTTCGGATCTGTTTATGGCAACAGGGTGCAACCACAATCAGTTCGGCATTGGCTTTAATTCCTTTATAAATGGCATCGTCTGTTGCGGTATCACAGGCATGTAATGCAATTAAGAGGTTTACATCCTCTGCGTAATAATCTTCAATAGTGCCTTGTACAAAATTCAATTTATTGAAAGCAGATTTTACCGCAACCTGGTTACATAAGTCAACCATATCCTGCCTATACTCTACTCCAATCACCTCGCTTTCTAATTTCAAAACAGAATGTAAATAATCATACAGCGCAAAGGTTAAATAACCTTTACCAGAGCCCATATCAGCAACTTTTTTAATGGCTCCTTCCGGCAGCTCTTTTATCAGCGCGCTTAAAATTTCTATATAATGATTAATCTGCCTGAATTTATCCTGTGCATTTTTAAAAACCTTACCTTCTGCATCGGTAATCTTTAATTCAGCTAAGTATGATTTTGAATCCGGTTTGATCAACCTGGCTTTTTCTTTGTCATGACTGGCAGACGGCACTCCCACACTCGAAGCTTTACCTTTACGTAATACCAATTTTCCATTGTTCAGCTCTTCCAAGATCAGGTCGTTTTCGGTGGTAAACAGGGTAGCTATTTTAAATCCGGTCGTCAGGTAACCCTTAATTAAATCAATAGCCTCATCGATAGCATAGTTTTTTACCACGTCGCGTGTTTTGTAACGATAGGTAACAGCCAGTTTATCTTCACGCTTGATGATCACCTTACGGATCAGCAATTGTTTTAAGGCTTCCTCTTCCCCTTTATAGTTCCCTAAAGAAATTTTCACAAAACTTTCTTCTTCTAAGCTGGCTTTTAAAGCGGCAATAAATGAGTTGATATTTGCTAACACTTAAATGGATTTGAGATGCAAAGATAATCAAGTTTATCCGGAGCTGAACACATAATGAACAATGTAACAATAGAGCGAACATATTAAAAAGATGGAAGAGGCAAATGTAATATGGACTGTTATCTTCGACCATAAAATCGTTAATATTGATTTAAATAAAACGAATCACATAATACGATTTAGGAACAAGCCACAACACCATTATCTATATTGATTCCAAAGTAGCGGAACACTTTTTTTTCAAAAAATTAAACTTTAGATTAGGGTATTTAAATAGCAAATCACAATACATGAGTGACTTTCAGATAAAAAAATCGCCAACCGTGTACGATGCCATTATTGTTGGGTCAGGTGCAGGTGGCGGGATGGCGGCCTATGTGCTGGCGCATGCCGGTCAAAAGGTTTTAATGCTCGAGGCTGGTCAAAATTTTGATCCGCGATTAGATTCACATCAATTAAAATGGCCATGGGAATCACCACGTCGTGGTGCAGGAACCGTTCGTCCATTTGGTGATTTTGATGCATCATATGGTGGTTGGGAATTAGAAGGCGAGCCTTATACCCAAAAGAACAAAAGTGAATTCGAATGGTTCCGTTCGCGTATGCTCGGTGGCCGTACCAACCACTGGGGCAGGATTTCTTTACGGATGGGTCCCGACGATTTTAAGCCTAAAGATGGGTTAACTGATGCATGGCCGATAACCTATGCTGATGTAAAACCCTTTTATGATAAAGTTGACCGAATGATCGGTATTTATGGAACAGCAGAAGGCTTAGAAAATGAACCTGACGGCATTTTTATGAAACCGCCTAAGCCAAGGTTAAACGAACTTTTTATCAAAAAAGGAGCAGAAAAAGCCGGTGTCAGGGTAATTACCGGTCGCGGGTCTGTATTAACAGAAGCTTTACCCAACAACAATGATCGCGCACCTTGTTTTTACTGTGGGCAGTGTGGCAGAAGCTGTAAAGTTTACGGCGATTTTTCATCCTCATCATGCTTGGTAAACCCAGCGGTAAAAACCGGAAACCTGACCGTGATTACCGATGCAATGGTACGTGAAGTGATTACGGATAAGGATGGGACCGCAAAAGGTGTTTCTTATGTAAACCGTAAGGATTTACAGGAATATCAGGTAAATGGCAAACTGGTTATTTTAGGTGCGAGCGCCTGTGAGTCAGCCCGTATATTATTGAATTCCAAATCAACTTCACACCCAAATGGCCTGGCCAATAGCAGTGGCGTAGTGGGTAAATACCTGCACGATTCTACAGGGGCTAGTGTTTCAGGCTTTTTGCCGCAGTTAATGGATCGGAAACGTTATAATGAAGATGGAGTAGGAAGTGTACACATTTATTCGCCATGGTGGTTGGATAATCGTAAACTTAACTTCCCACGTGGTTATCACATTGAATATTGGGGAGGAATGGGCATGCCTGCATATGGTTTTGGTGGCGGTGTGGCTCAAATGAATGGCATGGTACCTGGCAGAGATGGTAAAATGAAAGAAGCCGGAGGTTACGGAAAATCATTAAAAGATGATTATCGCAGGTTTTATGGCACTGGTGTTGGAATGGCCGGCCGTGGTACCGCAATTGCCAGAGAAAGCAACTACTGCGAAATAGACCCCAATACGGTAGATAAATATGGAATTCCGGTTTTAAGGTTTAACTACAAATGGGATAAAGATGAAATTCTACAGGCAAAACACATGCAGGAAACCTTTCTTTCAATTATGAAGGAAATGGGTGCAGTGGTAACCTCCGAAATCCAGGGTGCAGATACCAATTATGGTTTACTCAATCCCGGAAAAATCATCCACGAGGTAGGTACCATACGCATGGGCGATGATCCTAAAAAATCGGCACTGAACAAATATTGCCAGGCCCATGATTGTAAAAATTTGTTTGTGGTAGATGCCGGACCGTTTGTACAGCAAGGTGATAAAAATGCCACCTGGACCATCTTAGCACTATCTATGCGTACAGCAGAATATATTTTAGCTCAAAAGAAAAAACAGAACATTTAAGCCTTACCATATGAACAGACGTGATTCACTAAAAGCACTAGGTTTAACCGCCATTAGTACTACTGTATTGCTTGAGGCTTGTAAACAGCCCGAAGCAAAAACAGACGTTGCTGCACCTGAGGAAAGTACGAAAGAAGCAGGCAGGGAACAATGGGAGTTGGACCGTGATAAAAATCTGAAATCAGAGACTTTTTTCACTAAACATGAAATGGCTACAATCACCGTTCTGGCCGATATCATTATTCCCAAAGATGAAGTTTCGGGCAGCGCTTCTGATGCCAAAGTACCGGAGTTTATCGAATTTATCGTAAAAGATATTCCTGAACATAAAACACCTATGCGTGGCGGCCTGAAATGGCTGGATGTGTACAGCTTTAATAAATTTCAAAAACCTTTTATTGAAGCCTCTGCAGATCAGCAGATCTCTATTGTTGATGAAATTGCCTACCCTAAAAAAGCCAGGCCAGAAATGCAGGCAGGCGTAACCTTTTTCAACAGAATGAGAAATTTAACGGCCTCCGGTTTTTACACAACGGAGATGGGCGTAAAAGACATTGGTTATGTAGGCAATGCACCAAACCAATGGGCTGGTGTTCCTGCCGATGTACTCAAACAGTATGGGATGGAGAATGTAAAGATTTGAATTAAAGGAGCGAATAGATCGCTCCTTTTTATTTTGTATGCAGATCTAAATATAATAACTGCTTAAATTTCTTCTTTGAATTAACCGGTAGTTTCAGATTACCGCGTTCAGAAATTACGATAGTATAATTGAAAGTTAGTTCTTGTCCTGAAGCTAACGCGATACTGCCGGTAGTAAAATCCGAAAGCATCGAACTCCCTTTAACATTAATCTGAAAACCCTCGCTTTCCTCATTTGACCAACCATTTACAAAATTATTATTGTTGCTATTAGGCTGATCATCCAATCTTAAATAAAGTCCGCGCCACTCATTGCCTACCCAAAAGGCTGGTTTTATCTTCGAATAATTACGTAAATTCCATTTTACCGTATCTGGACGTATATTGCTCTTTTGACCTAATCCACCAAGATATTTCGAATTGGCAACATTGAAAGGAATATGAAAATTGATATTATTAAATTTGACCTGAGCGCCCGAAACAAGCACTTTAAACCGAATAACACCATTCGCATAGGCCTTGCCAAAAACATCCTGCTTCAGGCCCTCAGTTATACTTTGCGCCCACCAGGTAACAGAGTCTTTTCCGACAGTTAAGAACCTGAATGCAGTTGGAGAAAATTTAAGTTGTTTTTTCGCATCAATATAATAATGAAAATGAATAGGCTCATAAAGTATTTGATGGAGTTTAGCGGTACTATCAGTCAAATAACCTGCGCCACCTACTTGTTTTAAAAAACCATCTGCATTGATTTCTATTTTATGTCCTCTGAGCAATAAGGCCTGACCAGTAACTGTAATAGAATTATAACTGTTAGAATCCTGCGCATAAACGGACGATAAACAAGTAAAGAAAATAAGTATTAGGCTGGAAAATAGCTTCATAAGTGTTACTAAAATTTTAACTCAAGATAACAAAAAAAAGTCTTGCTCTTTCGAACAAGACTTTAATATCCTTAAGTTGAATAAAATTATTCTCCTTTTGGTTCTTCAGTAGCAGGAGCTTCTTCAGCAGGAGCAACTTCTTCAGCAGTTTCAGCTTTTGCTTCAGCAGCTTTAGGCGCAGCAGCTTTACTTCTACCACGACGAGTTGTTTTCTTCTCTTCTTTAACCTCTACATCTTTACCGTAAACTGTATTGTAATCTACCAATTCAATTAAAGCCATCTCGGCGTTATCACCCTGACGATTGTTTAATTTAATGATACGAGTATAACCTCCTGGACGGTTAGCTACTTTCTCAGCCACTTCGCGGAACAAAATAGTGATTACTTCCTTATCTTGTAGATAAGAGAAAACTGTACGACGTGAGTGAGTAGTATCATTTTTCGCTTTCGTGATTAATGGCTCAACATAAGTACGTAAAGCTTTAGCCTTTGCTAAAGTTGTAGTAATTCTTTTTGCTTTAATTAGTGATGTAGCCATGTTAGCTAACATCGCTTTTCTGTGGCTGTCGGTTCTACCTAAGTGGTTTACTTTTTTACCGTGTCTCATTGTTTTTTAATTAAGTGTATACCGTCTCTGTCTCAGAGGGAATTATACACTGTGAACTAATAGTTAATTCAACGCTTTGCGCTAAGCGCATGGCGCCATGCGTATTATTCTTCGTCTAATTTAAATTTAGACAGGTTCATACCAAATGATAAACCTTTTGATTTTACTAACTCCTGGATCTCAGTTAAAGATTTCTTACCGAAGTTTCTGAATTTCAACATATCAGCAACGTCATAAGAAACTAAATCAGCCAAAGTACGGATATCAGCAGCTTTTAAGCAGTTTAATGCCCTAACTGAAAGATCCATATCTACCAATTCAGTTTTAAGGATTTTACGCATGTGTAAAATTTCCTCGTCAACTTCTTTGGTTTCTTCTTTTGCCTGAGATTCTAATACCAAATTCTCATCTGAGAATAACATAAAGTGTTGGATAAGAATCTTAGCCGCTTCTTTTAATGCTTCTTCCGGATGAATTGAACCGTCAGTAGAGATATCTAAAACCAATTTTTCATAATCCGTTTTTTGCTCAACACGAAAGTTTTCGATCGTGTATTTTACATTTTTCATCGGAGTATATATAGAATCGATTGCGATTACACCTACAACAGCATCAGCAACTTTATTTTCTTCAGCAGGTACATAACCACGTCCTTTATTGATGGTTAATTCCACCTCCAAAGTAACAGATTTATCCATATTGCAAATAACATGCTCAGGGTTTAAAACTGTAAAGTTGTTAGAGAATTTAGTGATATCACCAGCTTTAAACTGATCTTGGCCATTAACGATGATGAAAACTTTTTCAGAATCACCTGAATCACCTGTTTTCTTAAAACGAACTTGTTTTAAGTTTAAGATGATATCAGTTAAATCTTCTACAACACCTTTTATGGTAGAAAACTCGTGAGAAACGCCTGAAAAACGAATAGTAGTAATAGCATAACCTTCTAATGAAGAAAGTAAAATTCTTCTTAAGGCATTACCAATTGTTACACCGAAACCGGGCTCTAAAGGACGAAATTCAAATGTGCCATCGAAATCGGTTGATTTCTGCATGATCACTTTGTCTGGTTTCTGAAATGCTAAAATTGCCATTTATATTTTTTTAAATTCGTTATTGAATATATAGTAACATGAAAAAAGTTAATTACCCTTTTGAGGTAATTAACTAGCTCATTGATTACTTTGAGTACAACTCGATGATTAAGTTTTCCTTGATGTTTTCAGGAATTTCATCACGTTGAGGGTAGGTTAAGAATTTACCAGTTAATTCACTGGCGTTCCACTCTAACCATGCGAACTTATTAATTGTTCTGCCTGCAACTGAGTTACTAATTGATTCTAAAGATTTAGATTTTTCACGAACAGCGACCACATCACCAGCTTTTAACTGATATGAAGGAATATTTACAACTTCACCATTCACGGTTACGTGTTTATGGCTAACTAACTGGCGTGCACCAGAACGGGTTGTTGAAATACCTAAACGGTAAACTGTATTATCTAAACGTGCTTCTAACAATTGAAGTAAGTTATCACCGGTGATACCTGCACGTGAAGATGCTTTTTTAAACAAGTTACTGAATTGTTTTTCTAATACACCGTAAGTGT
Source organism: Pedobacter suwonensis (assembly GCF_007833675.1). NCBI lineage: Bacteria > Pseudomonadati > Bacteroidota > Sphingobacteriia > Sphingobacteriales > Sphingobacteriaceae > Pedobacter > Pedobacter suwonensis. Next base: position 2,305,336 of record NZ_CP031708.1, read on the forward strand.
ATTTTACTTTTTGTTTCTCCATTAACTGGATAGCATATTCAGATTGTTTTCCTCTTCTTTTTGAAACGCCATGTTGGCCGGGAGGATAATTTTTTCTGTCTAACACTTTATCAGGACCGAAAATTGGTTCTCTGAATTTACGTGCGATTTTTGATTTTGGGCCTGTATATCTTGCCATTTTTTTCTGTTTTTAAAGTATCATCCAACCTGTAGCTGGAGATTCTTAGCTTTAAAATTAATTAAACTCTTCTCTTTTTAGGAGGACGACATCCGTTGTGAGGAAGTGGAGTAATATCTTTGATAGATGTTACTTCAAGACCTGCTACCTGTAAAGTTCTGATTGCAGATTCGCGACCTGAACCCGGACCTTTTACAAATACTTCAACTTTACGTAAACCTAAATCAAACGCAACCTTACCGCAATCTGAAGCGGCTTGACCAGCTGCATAAGGCGTGTTCTTTTTAGAACCTTTAAAGCCCATTTTACCTGCAGAAGACCATGAAATAGTCTGTCCGTTGTTGTTTGTTAAGGTAACGATGATGTTGTTAAAAGTAGCATTGATATGCGCCTGACCAACAGGCTCGATTACAACGATACGTTTTTTTGTTACTTTTTTACTTTTAGCCATTTTATCTTTTAGATATGAGATGTGAGAATTGGGATGTGAGATATTAACACAAGCCCGGCACCCGCCACCCTATTTTTTAATCCTGATATTCCAAATTTGAGTGCAGATGAAGTTTATCTCACATCTATTATCTCAAATCTATCAATTATTATTTAGTAGCTTTTTTCTTGTTAGCAACTGTTTTTCTCTTACCCTTACGAGTACGTGAGTTGTTTTTCGTACGCTGACCACGAGAAGGTAAACCTTTTCTGTGACGTAAACCACGGTAACAACCAATATCCATTAAACGTTTGATGTTTAACTGAACTTCTGAGCGTAAAGCACCTTCTACTTTAATCTCATCGTTGATCATTGTACGGATTGCTGATAACTCATCATCAGACCAGTCTTGTACTTTTTTGTTTAAATCGATACCTGCCGTAGTTAAAATACGTTGAGCAGTTGTTCTACCGATACCATAGATATAGGTTAAACCGATCTCTCCTCTTTTGTTTCTTGGTAAATCAATACCTGAAATCCTTGCCATATTTATTATTGTTTTGCTGTAATTCCGAACGGCGGGCCACCGTTGTACGGTAAATTACACTATTTTCTAATTACCCTTGACGTTGCTTGTATTTAGGATTCTTCTTGTTGATAACGTAAAGTTTTCCTTTACGGCGAATAATCTTGCAATCAGCGCTACGTTTTTTAATTGATGATCTAACTTTCATTTTATTTGTATCTATAAGTAATGCGTCCTTTTGTTAAATCATAAGGAGACATTTCCAATTTAACTTTATCCCCAGGAAGAATTTTGATGTAGTGCATCCGCATCTTTCCTGAAATGTGCGCAATAATCTCATGCCCGTTCTCGAGTTCTACCCGGAACATTGCATTAGATAATGCTTCTCTTATTACTCCGTCTTGTTCAATTGAGGCTTGTTTAGCCATATTTTATTGATTGTTACTTAATTAGCTGCTTCTAAACAGGGTTGCAAAATTAAATAAAAAATTTTAATAATTTATTTTTTTTGTTGTAAAACTTCTTCTATAATAGAAAACGTCGATAAAACATCTGCTTTGCCCTTTTTGATGGCTACTGTGTGTTCAAAATGTGCCGATGGTTTATTGTCTTTACTGGTTACCGTCCATCCATCGTTATGGAATTTAACACCGGCTACGCCTGCATTGATCATGGGTTCTATTGCAATAACCATCCCTTCTTCCAGTTTTGGTCCTGCACCACGTTTCCCATAATTCGGAACCTCTGGTTTCTCATGAAGTTTTACACCAACACCATGCCCTACAAGTTCTCTTACTACACCAAATCCATTGGCTTCTGCGTATTGCTGAACAGCAAAACCGATATCACCGGTACGCATTCCAACAACAGCTTTTTCTATACCCAGTTCAAGGCAGCGTTGAGTAACGGTAAGCAACTTCTGTTTTTCGGCGTCTATCTCCCCTATCGGAAAAGTATAAGCCGAATCACCAAAATAATTGTTTTTAATCACTCCACAATCAACCGAAATAAGATCACCTTCTTGAATTACATATTCGCCCGGGAAACCATGAACAACTTGTTCATTTGGCGAAATACACAATGAGTAAGGAAAACCATTATAGTTTAAAAATGCAGGAATCGCTCCGTGGTCACTAATAAACTCATAGGCTAACTTATCTAACTGGATAGTAGTCATGCCTGCTTTTATTACCTTGGCCACCTCGGCCAGCGTTTTAGAAACAAGCATGGAACTTTCTCTTATTAACTCGATCTCCTCAAGAGACTTGTAATAAATTTTAGACATCCTTTACACTACAGTGCTGCGTTGCTACTTGCAGCAGGAACACCTGTTCTGCCGGTAACTCTACCTGTTTTCATCAGACCATCATAATGGCGCATCAATAAATAACTTTCGATCTGTTGCAATGTATCCAATACAACACCAACTAAAATCAATAAAGAAGTACCACCAAAGAAGTGTGCAAATTCTTGTTTAATACCAAACTTAACCGCAATTGAAGGCAGGATAGCAATAATCGCTAAAAATACCGCACCTGGGAAAGTGATTTTTGATATCACATCATCAATAAAAGTTGATGTTGCAAAGCCAGGTTTAATACCTGGAATAAAACCACCATTTTTCTTCATATCATCGCTCATTTGGGTTGGATTAACCGTAATGGCAGTATAGAAGAAAGTAAATGCGATAATTAAAAATGCGAATGTTAAGCTATAAGCCAACGAAGTGGTATTGCTGAACTGGATTAACCATGAACCTTGTAACGAAGGAACAAACTGCATTAAAGCACCTGGAATAAACATTAACGCCTGGGCAAAAATGATTGGCATAACACCAGCAGCATTAACCTTTAAAGGAATGTACTGACGAACACCACCGAACTGGCGGTTACCAACAATTTTTTTAGCGTATTGTACAGGTACTTTACGTACACCTTGAACAATTAAAATGGTAAACATCACCACTGCAAATAAGGCAACGATCTCTAAAACCAATGCAACTGGACCTCCACCTTCACTGGCCGAACCCACACGTGCACTAAACTCTTGAGAAATTGCTACCGGTAAACGGGCTATAATACCAACCATAATGATTAGTGATGTACCGTTACCAATACCTTTATCTGTAATTTTTTCACCTAACCACATTACGAATAACGTACCTGCCGTTAATACAAACGTAGATAACACTAAAAATAAAGTATTTGGTAATAAAATAGCTTCTGCAGGAACTTGCGTTTTAACGTAACCAACAGACTGAACGATTGTGATCGCTACCGTTAGGTAACGGGTAATCTGGTTCATTTTCTTTCTACCACTTTCGCCCTCTTTCTGCATTTTTTGGAAAGAAGGAACAGCAATACCCAATAGCTGCACCACAATCGATGCAGAAATGTAAGGCATTACCCCCAACGCCAAAATAGACACACGAGAGAAAGAACCGCCGGCAAACATATCCAGTAAGCCTAAAATTCCAGATTTTTCGTTGTTGCCTAAAGCAGTTGGATCTACACCTGGTAAAACCACGTGAGATACGAAACGGTATACCAAAAGAATTAAGAGCGTAAACAATATACGCTCTTTTAATTCCTGAATTTTCCAGATATTACTTAAAGTAGTAAATAGCTTCTTCATTTAATAATTACAATTTTACAATAGAACCACCTGCAGCTTCAATAGCTTTTTGTGCGGTTGCAGAGAACGCATGTGCTGTAATTTCTAGCTTTGCTTTAACTTCACCACGACCTAAAATTTTAACCAAGTCGTTTTTTGAAGCTAAACCATGTGCTTGTAAAGCAGCAAAATCGATAGTTGTTAAACTATGTTTTTCAGCTAATGCTTGTAAAACGTCTAAGTTTACGCCAACATACTCAGTACGGTTGATTGGTTTGAAACCAACTTTAGGCACACGACGTTGTAAAGGCATTTGACCACCTTCGAAACCGATTTTGGTTTTGTGACCTGAACGGGAACCCGCACCTTTGTGACCACGGGTTGAAGTACCGCCACGACCAGAACCTGTACCACGACCAATTCTCTTACTGTTTTTTGTAGAACCTACTGCAGGTTTTAAATTACTTAAATTCATTTTTTTGAATTTGTGTTGCCCTTCGCTTTCACTAAACAGGTACAACGATTAAACATATATAAAGGTAGTACCGGATTTTTCCAATACTACCTTTAAAACTTTTACTAGATTGCTTCGATTGCTACCAAATGGTTCACTTTACGAACCATACCGATAATCTGTGGAGTAGCTTCAACCTCTACACTTTGGTTCAATTTAGATAAACCCAAAGCCTGAACGGTTCTTTTTTGGCGCTCGCTTCTGTCGATAACGCTTTTTACTTGTGTTATTTTGATCTTAGCCATGATATTATCCGTTAAATACTTTGTTTAAATCAATACCACGGGTTTGAGCTACTGTATAAGCATCACGCATTTTAGTTAATGCATCAACAGTTGCTTTTACCACGTTGTGTGGGTTAGATGAACCTTTAGATTTTGCCAATACGTTATGTACACCGGCACTCTCTAATACAGCACGCATCGCACCACCGGCAATTACTCCTGTACCTACCGCAGCTGGTTTGATTAAAACAAAACCACCTGAGAATTTACCAATTTGCTCATGAGGAACAGTACCGTTTAAAATCGGAACTTTTACCAGATTCTTTTTGGCATCATCCACACCTTTAGCAATTGCTTCAGTTACCTCTTTCGCTTTACCTAAACCGAAACCAACAACACCGTTCTCATCGCCTACAACAACAATTGCTGAGAAGCTGAAAGTACGGCCACCTTTGGTTACTTTGGCAACACGTTGTATACTAACCAAACGATCCTTTAATTCGATATCGGTGGTTTTTACTCTTTTTATATTAATAGTTGACATCTTACTTTTTCTTCAGATTAAAATACTAAACCAGCTTCGCGGGCACCCTCTGCCAACGATTTTACGCGACCGTGGTATAAATAGCCATTTCTATCGAAAACAACTTCTTTAACACCTGCAGCAATTGCTTTTTCGGCTACTAACTTGCCTACTGCAACTGACTGATCGCTTTTGTTTCCAGTACCAGTAAAATCTTTCGATAATGATGATGCTGACGCTATTGTTGTACCGGTTACATCGTTAATTACCTGCGCATAAATCCCTTTATTGCTTCTATATACAGATAACCTTGGACGTTCTTCCGAACCGGTAAGTCTTTTTCTGATCCCTTTTTTAATACGATCTCTTCTTGATAATTTTTTACCTGCCATGATTACTATTTTTTAGATGCTGATTTACCTGCTTTTCTTCTTAACACTTCACCTACAAACTTGATACCTTTACCTTTATATGGTTCCGGTGCACGTAACGAACGGATTTTCGCTGCTACCTGGCCAATCAATTGTTTGTCAATACTCTCTAAAATAATTTTAGGAGTCTGACCTTTTTCTGATTGTGTAGTTACTTTAATCTCTGCTGGCAACTGGAATACATAGTGGTGAGAATAACCCAAAACAAGGTCTAATGTGTTGCCTTGATTTGTAGCACGGTAACCAACACCTACCAACTCTTGAGTTAATGTATAACCTTCTGTAACACCAACAACCATGTTGTTAAGCAAAGAGCGGTATAAACCGTGTAATGCTTTGTGTTTCTTTTGATCTGATGGACGTTGAACTGTTAAAATTCCATCTTCCTGACTTACAGTGATATCTTTATCAACTGTTTGTGATAATTCACCTTTAGGGCCTTTTACAGTTACCACGTTATCGTTAGATACGGTAATGGTTACACCTGAAGGGATTGTAATTGGGGCTTTTCCTATTCTTGACATTGTGTAGTTCTCCTAAATATTAATAAACGTGACACAATACCTCACCACCAATGTTTAATTTGGCTGCTTCTTTATCGGTCATTACACCTTTAGAAGTAGATAAGATTGCGATACCTAAACCGTTTAATACTCTTGGCATATTTTCAACGCCTGCATACTGTCTCAAACCTGGTTTACTTACTCGCACTAATGTACGAATAGCAGGAACTTTAGTAATCGGATTGTATTTCAAAGCAATTTTAATAGTGCCTTGAACTGTAGTATCTTCAAACTTATAGTTCGCGATGTAACCTTTATCAAAAAGTACTTTAGTGATTTCCTTTTTAAGGTTTGATGCAGGAATTTCTACAACTCTGTGGTTGGCCTTAATGGCATTCCTTACTCTTGTTAAATAATCTGCTATTGGATCTGTATTCATTATTTATTGTTTTTGATAGTGGTTTCCTTTCCCGATTTCACATCGGAGTGGGACCTGCTATCGGTTAAAATTCTTTTTCTGGTAAATAGACATAAGTATCAAGTATCAAGAAACCAAATGATCTCGATACTTGACACTCAGTACTAGCTACTTATATTACCAAGATGCTTTTTTAACACCTGGTATTTTACCGTCTAGTGCCATTTCGCGGAATGTTACCCTTGAAATGCCAAAGGTACGCATATATCCACGAGGACGACCAGTTAATTTACAACGGTTGTGTAAACGTACCGGAGATGAGTTTTTAGGTAATTTATCTAAACCCTCGAAATCTCCCGCAGCTTTTAATGCTGCACGTTTTTCAGCGTATCTAGCTACCAATTTTTGGCGCTTAACTTCGCGTGCTTTTACACCTTCTTTTGCCATTATTCTGCTGTTTTTTGATTTTTAAATGGTAATCCGAATTGTTTCAATAACTCAAGTGCTTCAACGTCAGATTTTGCCGAAGTTACGAAAGTTATATCCATCCCTAAAATTTTATTGATTTTATCTATATTAATCTCTGGGAAGATGATTTGCTCAGTAACACCTAATGTGTAGTTACCTTTTCCATCAAAACCTTTATCGTTAATACCTTTGAAATCACGGATACGTGGTAAAGCTACTGAAATCAAACGATCCAAGAACTCATACATGTTGTTATCACGTAATGTTACACGCACACCTACCGGCATACCTTTACGTAATTTAAAGTTAGAGATATCTTTTTTAGATTGTGCTGCAACCGCCTGCTGACCAGTAATGGTAGTCAATTCTACGATTGTAGTATCCATAATCTTTTTATCAGTAACAGAAAAACGACCTACACCCTGATTGATGCAGATTTTTTCCAATTTAGGAACCTGCATTACAGTTTTATACTGAAATTTTTCTTTTAATGCATTTACAACTTCTTCTTTGTATTTGCTTTTTAATCTAGGTGTAGCCATTATTTAATTTCCTCCCCTGAAATTTTAGCAACTCTAACGATTTTACCATCTGCGTTTACTTTACGGCCAACGCGGGTAGCTTTACCAGATTTTGGATCAACCAACATCAGGTTAGAAACGTGAAGAGCAGCTTCTTTTTTAATAATACCACCGTTCGGATTTGCAGCATTTGGCTTAGTATGTTTAGATACTAAATTGATGCCTTCTACAATGGCTCTGTTTTTATCTTTTTGTACTGAAAGTACTTTTCCTTGTTGACCTTTTGAATCGCCAGCAATTACTTTAACTAAATCTCCTGTACGGATTTTAAGTTTTGGTGTATTTACTTTGTTTCCCATTTTATAATACCTCCGGTGCTAATGATACGATTTTCATGAATTGTTTTTCACGTAGTTCTCTCGCAACCGGGCCAAAGATACGTGTACCTCTTGGCTCATCCTGTGCGTTCAATAATACAGCAGCATTATCGTCAAAACGGATATAAGAACCATCTTTACGACGGATTTCTTTTTTAGTTCTTACAACAACTGCTTTTGAAACTGTACCTTTTTTAACATTACCTGATGGTAATGCGCTTTTAACGGTAACAACTACCTTATCACCAATTGAAGCATATCGTTTGCCGGTTCCACCTAACACACGAATTACCAATACTTCTTTTGCGCCGCTGTTATCAGCAACGTTTAATCTCGATTCCTGTTGTACCATCTTATTTAGCTCTTTCTAAAATTTGTACCAATCTCCAGTTCTTGTTTTTACTCAAAGGACGAGTTTCCATAATTAATACAGTATCACCGATACCGCACTCATTTTTCTCGTCGTGAGCCATAAATTTGGTAGTTTTCTTTACGAACTTACCATAAATCGGGTGTTTTACTTTACGCTCCACGCTCACTACAACAGATTTATCCATCTTGTTGCTTACCACTAACCCGGTTCTTGTTTTTCTTAATTGTCTTTCCATGTCGACTCTCAAATTATTTAGTTTCAGTAGCTGACTCCGTGTTTTTCACTTTAGTCAACTGAGTGTTTAAACGGGCTATGTCTTTCCTTACTTTTGCAATACGCGAAGGATTTTCGATAGCTGAAATAGTGTGAGCGAACTTTAATTTTGATAAGTTCTCTTTTTCTTCCGCAATCTTAGCTACTAATTCTTCTTTTGAAAGCCCTGTGATTTCTGAATTTTTCATTTTTCTTTTTCTTTTACGTTGAGTGTAGCGGTTATAATAAACAAGTATTTACAACATTCATCTCAACACTTTACTATGCTTCTACGTAATCTCTACGTACTACGAATTTGGTTTGGATCGGTAATTTCTGAGCGGCTAAACGCAATGCTTCTTTAGCAACTTCCAAAGGCACACCTTCAGCTTCGAAAATTACACGTCCAGGTCTTACAACTGCTACCCAATACTCAGGAGCACCTTTACCTTTACCCATACGTACCTCAGCAGGTTTTTTAGTTACCGGTTTGTCCGGGAAAATTCTGATCCATACTTGGCCTTCACGTTTCATGAAACGGGTTACGGCGATACGGGCAGCCTCTATCTGGCGACTTGTGATCCAAGTAGCTTCTAAAGATTTGATACCGAAAGATCCGAATGCTAATTCAGCTCCACGTGAAGCTAAACCTTTCATTCTGCCTTTTTGCATCTTCCTGAACTTCGTTCTTTTTGGCTGTAACATTTTATTTTGTTCTAATCGTTAAACGATGTTAATAAATCAATTATTTACGAGGACCTCTGTTAGCGCCTGCGCCACCACCTCTGTTTGCACCACCCTGGCCTGGACCACGACCACCGCCTTGGTTTCCACCACGTCTGTCGTTACCACCGCCACGGTTATCTCTTCCACCACCACGGTTATCTCTTCCACCGAAAGCTGGTTTATCCGAAGCGCCTTTTGGACCGTTGTTTGTTGCACCAATGTTTGGAGACAAATCACGTTTTCCATAAACCTCACCTTTACAGATCCAAACTTTAACACCTATTTTACCATAAGTAGTTAAGGCTTCAGCTAAAGCGTAGTCGATATCAGCACGGAATGTATGCAAAGGCACTCTTCCTTCTTTGTACTGCTCAGTACGTGCCATCTCAGCACCACCTAAACGACCAGAAGTCATTATTTTGATACCTTCAGCACCCATACGCATGGTTGATGCGATAGAAGATTTCATTGCTCTACGGAATGAGATCCTTGCTTCTAATTGTTTTGCAACACCTTCTGCAACTAATTGTGCATCAAGTTCCGGTCGTTTAATTTCAAAGATGTTAATTTGAATTTCCTTTTTAGTCAATTTCTTTAACTCTTCTTTGATTTTATCAACCTCAGCACCTGCTTTACCGATTACGATACCTGGACGAGCTGTGTGGATAGTTACCGTGATACGTTTTAACGTACGCTCGATTACTACTTTTGCAACACCGCCTTTAGCGATACGGGCAGAAAGATATTTTCTTATTTTCTCATCTTCAACTAATTTATCGGAGTAGTTGTTGCCACCGAACCAGTTAGAATCCCATCCTTTGATAATTCCTAACCTGGCACCTATTGGATTTGCTTTTTGTCCCATTTCCTAATTAGTTTTGAGTTGTTTCTGTGTTTTTACTATCTACAATCAGCGTTACGTGGTTAGAACGTTTACGAATTCTATATCCACGGCCTTGAGGAGCTGGACGTAAGCGTTTTAACTGACGGCCACCATCAACCATTACTGTTTTAACAAAAAGTTGGTTTTCTTCAGGGCGGGCACCTTCATTTTTAGTTTCCCAGTTTTTGATAGCAGATAATAATAATTTCTCAACTTTTATTGCTGCTTCTTTATTGGTAAACTTTAAAATGCTTAATGCTTTTTCTACACGTTCACCTCTGATAAGATCTACAACCAAACGCATCTTACGCGGTGAGGTTGGACAATTGTTTAATTTTGCTACTGCTTCCATTGTCTAATTATTTTTTCTTTTCAGCGTGTCCTCTGAATGTTCTGGTTGGAGCAAATTCTCCCAACTTGTGACCAACCATGTTTTCTGTAACGTACACAGGGATGAATTTATTTCCATTGTGTACAGCAAATGTATGATTCACGAAGTCTGGTGATATCATTGATCTGCGAGACCAAGTTTTGATTACAGACTTTTTGCCTGAATCATTCATAGAGTTTACTTTTTTCTCTACGTTATGGTCAATATAAGGTCCTTTTTTTATCGAACGAGCCATTATTTCTTCCTTCTCTCTATGATGTAACGATTAGAATATTTTTTAAGTTCTCTGGTTTTGTAGCCTTTAGCTAAAACACCTTTTCTTGAACGTGGGTGACCACCTGATGATCTACCTTCACCACCACCCATTGGGTGATCTACCGGGTTCATCGCTACCGGTCTGGTTCTCGGACGACGGCCCAACCAACGTTTACGACCTGCTTTACCCAATACTTCGTTTGCGTGATCTGAGTTAGATACTGCACCGATAGTAGCCAGACAAGTAGTCAAAATTAAACGGGTTTCGCCTGAAGGCATTTTTAAAGTAGCATATTTACCATCGCGGGCAGCTAATTGCGCATAAGCACCTGCACTACGAGCCAATTGTGCTCCTTTTCCAGGGTGGATCTCCACGTTGTGGATGATAGAACCTAATGGAATGTTCGATAATTTTAAAGTGTTACCTACTTCTGGTGCTGCTTTATCGCCCGATAATAATACCGAACCAACTTGCAATCCTTCAGGAGCAATGATATAACGCTTCTCGCCATCTGCATAATGTAATAATGCGATGCGGGCAGTACGGTTTGGATCGTATTCAACAGTAGCTACCGTTGCAGGAATATCGAATTTATCGCGTTTGAAGTCGATTAAACGATACGATTTTTTATGACCACCACCCATGTAGCGCATAGTCATTTTACCTGTATTGTTACGTCCACCAGACTTTTTTGATGATACAACCAATGATTTTTCGGGCTTGGTTGCTGTAATCTCCGTAAAACTAGCACCAACTCTGAAGCGGGTACCTGGAGTAACTGGTTTAAATTTTCTTAAGCCCATAGTTATAATGAATGATTAAATTAAAGGGTTGCGTAATAATCTATTGTTTCGCCGTCTTTTAACGTTACGATTGCTTTTTTGTATTTCGGGCTACGGCCTGATACAAAACCTGCTTTAGTGTAACGAGATTTAGCTTTTCCATCAACAACCATTGTGTTAACTGCAACGATGGTTACACCGTACAATTTCTCAATAGCAGCTTTGATTTGGATTTTGTTAGCCTTGTGGTTAACACTGAACGTGAAACGGTTAGATTTCTCAGATAAAGCTGAAGCTTTTTCGGTTAATATTGGTTTTTTTAAAATTTCCATATTACTTGGCAAACGCCTCCTCCAAAGTTTTAACAGAATCAGCAGTTAACACAAGTACACCAGCGTTCAACACATCATAAGTGTTTAAATCTGCTGCAGAGATTACTTTTGTTTTCTGAACGTTTCTGCTTGATAAATAGATATTATTATTTTGTGCAGGTAAAACCAACAAAGTTTTTTGATCATCCACTTTTAAAGCAGCTAATAAACTTGTGTAGTTTTTAGTTTTAATCGTATCGAAGTTGAAATCTTCTAAAACTACCACGTTGTTGTCTTTTGCTTTATAAGCTAAAGCCGATTTACGTGCTAATGATTTTAATTTCTTGTTCAATTTAAAACTGTAATCACGCGGCTGAGGACCGAAAACACGACCACCACCGTTAAATAACGGAGATTTAATGCTACCGGCACGGGCACCACCTGTACCTTTTTGTTTGTATAGTTTACGGGTTGAACCAGCAATCTCGTTACGTTGTTTAGATTTGTGAGTACCTTGACGTTGGTTAGCCAAATACTGCTTAACATCTAAATAAATCGCGTGGTCGTTAGGCTCGATACCAAATACCGATTCAGGAAGTTGCACCTTGGCACCTGTTTCTTTACCTGAAATGTTTAATACTTTAACTTCCATCTGATTATTTGTCTAAGATTACGTAAGAACCTTTAGCTCCTGGAATGGAACCACTAACTACTAATAAGTTTTGCTCAGCATAAACTTTCAAAACCTGTAAGTTTTGAATTTTCACCCTGTCTCCACCTGTTCTTCCTGCCATGCGCATTCCTTTGAATACACGTGAAGGAAATGATGATGCTCCCAATGAACCCGGGGCACGTAAACGGTTATGCTGACCGTGAGTCTGCATACCAACACCGGCAAATCCGTGGCGTTTTACAACACCCTGAAAACCTTTACCTTTTGAGGTACCTACAACATCAACAAAATCGCCTTCTGCAAATGCATCTACAGTTACCACATCACCTAAATTAAGTTCAGTTGTAAATGAGTTGAATTCTACCAGCTTGCGTTTTGGAGTTGTGTTTGCTTTCGCGAAATGGCCTTTTAACGGCTGAGATGTGTTTTTCTCTTTTTTCTCATCGTACCCTAGCTGAACAGCAGAATACCCGTCTTTTTCTTCGGTCTTTACTTGTGTAACTACACAAGGCCCAGCTTCGATTACAGTACAAGGAATGTTTCTTCCTTCTGCATCGAAAATACTGGTCATTCCTACTTTTTTTCCAATAATTCCTGACATTTTATCTTTTCTTTTTAACACCCATCGAAGCAGTAGGGCTTCGTTCAAGGTGGTTGTACATCCCCCGAAAGGGACGGCAAAGATAGGCAAGAATTATTAATTTTCAAATAGTTAGCTAAATATTTTTTCAAATAAATTGCTGATATGATGGGATTTAGCCTTAAAAGGCTTAGTAAAGTCATATAAAGACTTAAAATACCTATCTACTTACTTGATATTTAACCTATTAATTTCTTAATACACTAAGAAACAGCATTTAATAATTGAAAAGAGTCGTCTTTAATTACGCCCTTCTATTCTATTTTTAACAGCCTCCATTACGCTAAGTACCGCATTTTCATTACATTCGTACTTATATATGTTATTTACTAATACTGCACTACAAACAATTGCATCTTCAAGATTATCTTTTCCTAAAAAGTACTGACATAATGCAGCGTAAAAAAACATAAACTCTCCCTCCGAAAAAGAGGTGCGTTGTGGGAAAGCCTGATTTAGATAATACTGGCTATTTAATAGCTCAAATCCTTTTTCTAGCTCCTGATCGATGATAGCTGCATGCGCAACAAAAATTCTGAGGTATAAAAAATCGGGGAAAAGGGTTAATCCTTTTTGAGCTATTTCATTGGCCTTATAGTTGAGATTAGCCAGCTTATATTGCAGAAACAATTCAATATAAAAATAAGGATTATCTGGGTTCTTAACCAAAAGCTTTTGTATCTGGCTTAAACTCTCATTACTTTGTTCTTCAAATATATGTTGATTTAAATCTATACATTCTACTATTTCATTATCCAAATCCTCATTAGCGCTGTAAAAAGTGGTGTCAACCATATTATTAAGAACTTCAACAATCAGGTCATTGTCTAAATTAGTTGCGTTATTAAACCTTACATCGTTGTAATAGTCATTTATCAAATCAAAATATATCTGCTTAAAATCAGATATATCCTCATTGCCAAATCCATTTAATTCTCCCTCTTCAAACTCATCATTTTCATAAAATAGGTAATTACCCGCTCCAACATTTTTATCCAGAGTAGCCAAGATCTGCTTTATTTTAGCAGGATTATCATTTGGTCCAATGTAATATGCAGGCACACCCGCTTCTCCAAATTCGATATCAATTAACGGGATGTGATCATCATCTTCTTCCAATATATATTGGGCAACCGACCAATCTTTATGCGGTTTAAAGCCACAATCATTAGCAAAAGCTTCTGCACCGTAAATGATGTTATGCGCATGATCGTATTCAATTTCTTCCCCGTTAATATAATCTACCAGGTCGAACATTTCATCTTCAGACACACTAAACTTAAAAAAGGCATCCTTAATCCCCAAGCATTTCAAATCCACAAGGTAAAAACCGAGGGTAACATTCCCATTAGTATGCTTCCGACTCACCAATATATTAGCCATACCCGCCCCAATCCAATCGCGACTAATGAAGCAACTACCTAGTTGCAATCCCCTAGCCCGGGTTTTAATAAAATTTTCTGGTTTTTGGAATAATTGAACAGTTTTACCTGATTTAGCCATTGGATTGTGGTCTTTATAAGACTTTAAAAAACAATTTTAGTTGTTTACTTTTAATATCTGAAAAATTAATGTGCTATCCCGCCGTTTAGGCTAATGGTTATAATAGCCAAAATAATAAATCCTATCAGCACATATAAGTAATCTCGCTCAATCAAAAAGCTAAAAATTGCGAATACGATTCGTGCAATTGGCGTAAAAATAAGCATCAGTATGCCAAACTGTACAATAGCATCGCCCTGGCAACTGGCTACTCCCCTAAATATGCCTGTAATGGAAGAAAACTTGCTGAGTTCTGGCGTAAAAACTTTATAATTGGTAATGGCTCCTTTGTTGTGGATGAGGAAAATAGCACCGCCGATTAATACAATTGACATCGAAATGATTACGCCTGCACGTAAAAGTGTTCCAAGAATTAACTGAATATCCTTATCGTTCAGATTTTCTTTTTTTCCTGTATCCATTATAACCCACTTATTCCTTTATAAATCATCTGCAATGCCAAAAAAGCAACTACAATGGCAAACACAATTTTAAGTTTATCGGTTTTGGCCTTTACCAATACTTTCGAACCCACGGTTGCCCCTGTTAAAACACCAATGCAAACGGGCATGGCAATACCAGGATCAATCTGGCCACGGTGCAGATAAACTACAGCACTGGCTGCTGCTGTAACACCCATCATAAAATTACTGGTTGTTGTTGATACCTTAAAGGGCAAACGCATAATATTATCCATTGCAATTACCTTTAAGGCTCCGCTCCCAATACCCAGCAAACCAGATAAGGTTCCGGCAAAAAGCATCATTAAAAAACCTCCCGGTACATTTTTCACTGCGTATGGCTGGTTTATACCTTTATCAGGGTATGAGCCGTTGAGTTTAAAAAACCTGGCCCATTTATCTGTATTTTCCGAAATAGTATGATCTACTTTTTTCTTTAAAGTCATAATTGCCGAAAAGATTAAAATACAACCAAATAGGATAGCAATATAATTTGCATTGAGGTAAACGGCTACAATTGCACCGCAAATGGCACCTATGGTGGTGGCAATTTCTAAAAACATCCCGATACGGATATTCGTGATGCCCTCTTTTACATAAGCAGCAGCCGAACCTGAAGAAGTAGCGATAACTGAAACAATGGATGCACCAATAGCATAATGGATATCAACACCTAAAGCCAGTGTAAGCAACGGAATAATAATTACTCCTCCACCTAAACCAGTTAACGAGCCCAATAATCCAGCTAAAAAAGCGCCTAATAAAACGATAATGGTAAACAGCAATACCGACATGCAGGCAAATATAAAACACTTGTTTTGGCGAAACGAAGGTTTTAGGGAATAAAATAAAGTCTATATGTTATATGGAATAGGTAAAATGGATGAGGGAAAAATGGATATACATCACAGCTCATCATATGCACTTTCGAGTTCTGTTAAAATAAATTGAGGTTTAGTAACAGCATATTTGATTTTTATGTAATCGCCTACCTGTAAACCCTTCGGATTTATATCCCAGCTTCCATCAAATGAATAATCAACATGATTTACCTGATATTTTACTTTAATGGAATGCCCTTTATAATGTTTAATCCTTACAATCAATCCCTTTCCATAATCATATCCGCCCTTAACAAAATTAATACGCTCTTGATGATCTTTCTTTGAAGATCTGTTTATCATCAATAAACCTAAAAGTACCAGGATTGCTATAACAGCGAGCGTTGTGGCTGCTTTAAGCTTATCACTCATCTGTTTTGCTCATAAACTTTAAACCATCATCCATTTTACATTACACATCTTACATCATTTCCCAAGCCTTTTAATCATTTCCGCACTTAAATCCCTGCCATCATTCAGCCGGTTGGCAAAAAATGATTTGGCTGCTTCAAAATGTTCTTTATACCCCTTTAAATCTCCATAACCGATAATGGATGCCCATTCATGCACCGCAGTATGGAATTCCAGATCATCCCCACGGATTGATTTATCATATAATGCCGTGTTGATCGACTCTTCCAACATGACTTCGTTTTTAAAAAGGTATTCGGCAATACCCAGCCTCAATTTAAAGGGAGGTGTTTGGCAGATCAGGTTATCGTAAGGATTTACCCCCATTTTATACCAGGCGTATACCATACTCAATAAACTAAGGTGCGAATTGGGTTTCTGTTTATGGTCCGCATCAGATAGGCTAAACTCTTTCATGATGTTATCATCCAGCAATAAAAGTGAGCGGCTCTCATGAAAAACGAAATCGCGGGCCGCGTAAATTTTCTCCCTGAATTCCGTTTCATTTTCACAGATCATCAGCTTAAACAGTTCAGACTCTGCCTGGGCATAATATTTAACCTGTTTTTGCGCATAGGGATTTAGGATAGCCAGACCTGCGTAGATGTGTGATTTATAACTAAAAATCCTTAGCGTGGTCAAAATCTTTACATTATCGATTCCACCTGCATAAGCAGGATTATCCCAGGGGAAAAAACCGGCATTTTTCCAGGCAGAACCCATGCTCTCAAAACCCATGTGCGTAACCGCTTGCGTATCGGCCACAATGCGGTCGTGCTCGCGGTAATCGTCCATTTCGATAATGTTCGATTTTAAAGATTGGTAAACTTCCAATGCCTGTGCATAAACCTCGTCGGTAGCCCGGTGACGAACCACTACAAGCGTTTGCCCTTCAGGACTAAAAGCCGGACCATGCAAAGAATGGCAGGTTACAATCTGGGTATCTATCGGAAGGTGTTTTTCAAAAGCAGCAATTTCAGGATGTTTTACCGAGGTTTGGCCTGAAACAATTGCTCCATATTTGGTTGAGCGTGCAAACGTAGCCACCACTTCATCAATTTTCTCGGCTTCAACGCAGTAAATAATAAAATCAGATTTACGCGCCACTTCATGGCCATCAGTTAAAACCTCTACTCCTTTAGATTCAAGCTCATTTTTTAACTCCGTAAAACGTAAAGGCATATCTGCCCCACATACCTTATAACCTGCATTTACAAACGACAAAGCGTACAATTTGCCCATATCGCCCATCCCAATAATTCCTATTTGCATGAAACAAATTTAACCTATCGTAAACAATTTTATAATAAAACTTAAATAAAATTGTTATTTAGAATGTTAAACCAAAATAATTTTATCGATTTGCCAAAACCCGAAACAATTTTATTAAACACAAATTAGATAAAATGCAGTTTTACGCACTAATACCTATATTTAAACTATGCAGAAAATTAAACTAACTTTATTATTTTTAAGCGCGATGCTATTTTTAAACGTTGCATTTGCCCAAACCGCTCCTGATACCACTAAAAACACTGATCCATCTTTAAACGGTCAGTATCAGTTTATGCTGAAAAAATCTAAAAGTTTGTATGGTGCCAGACTGATCAATCCAAGCCGATTATCCGCTTTATGGAAAAGCGTTAACGACACATTAAAAAAGGAACGCAAACAATTGCAGGAAGCCAGGCAGGAAATTAAGTCACAAGCCGACAATATTTCGAGTTTAAAAGGAGAGGTTACCGGAAAAGAAAGTTCGCTTGCTACTGCCAATGCATCTGTTAACGAAATTAAATTTTTAGGAATTTCCTTTAATAAGGGCACTTATAATACCATCGTTTGGACGATTATTATTGTGCTGGGCATTGGTTTGGCTTTTGTTATTTTCCAATCTGGCAAATTAAGGCATGAGGCTAAATACAGGACTGAACTTTACCGGGAAGTGGCCGATGAATTTCAGGCACATAAGGTAAAGGCAAAAGATAAAGAAATGAAACTTGCGCGCGAATTGCAGGATGAGCGTAATAAATGGGATGAAGGCAGGGGAAGATAAACGCTAGCCACAAATCAATCCGGATTTTTTTATTTTCGGAACCATACTAAGAAGATTTAAATTAGTGTCAGATGGTAACATCTGACACCACAGATATTTCAACCGGCAAATTTTAAACGGTTTATTTTTACCTAAAAGCTTTAGGTTTCTGAAGGAAAAGATATACCCTTGATATTCCTGTATAAATCTACCGCATACAAGTCTGTCATGCCAGAAACAAAGTCCAGCACACTCTGTATTATAGAATAAATATCGGTCAGATCGGTGTGATACTGCTTTGGAATGAGTTTAACCAGTTTTTTATAATAATGTGTATTGTTATGAATAAGCGCAGGAACAAACTCTTCTAATAAACCAGCCATAATTTTATAACCTGCCACCTCTTTCTGTATAACAGATGAGAAATTGTATATACGCTCCACAGAAATCTTTTCAACAGCTTTCCAGGCAGAGATATACGGCTCAGGAAGTAAATCGGTTAAGCTATGGTTAAGCTCACCCTTTAATAGTTTTTCCTGCTCTCTAAAAAATATGGCCGCGCATTGGTTTGTTAAAGTATTAATGGCTTTAGCGCGAAGCAGACCAATTTTCGCATCATCATCTTCATAATCGTTTTTTAAGCGTTCTTCAATTGTTGTTGAATTGGCAAAAGGCAGTAGGTAAGCCTTCACCTCTTCGTAAGAAAGTATCTTAAGGCGGTGCGCATCTTCCAGATCGATAATGCTGTAACAGATATCATCTGCAGCTTCTACCAGGTAAACCAAAGGATGGCGTTTGTAGATAAGGTACTCATTATCTTCTTGTGCCAGGTGAAGTTCGGCAGCAATCTTTCTAAAACTTTCCTCTTCTGATTGGAAGAAACCGTATTTTTTGCGGTGCAGCAAGCCTTTCTGTTTACCTGCAATGGAAGCACACGGATATTTGGCTATAGAAGCCAAAGTAGAATAGGTGAGCGCATAAGCATCATTTCCCTTTCCCTTTAGTGGATGGGTGAGTATACGAATGGCATTGGCATTTCCTTCGAAATTAATTAAATCGTGCCATTGCGATTCGCTCATTTCTTTCTGGTAAACTTTACCATCGCCATCGGTAAAATAACGCGAAATAGCTGCTTCGCCCGAATGTCCAAATGCCGGGTTGCCCAAATCATGTGCCAACGCGGCGGCGGCAACAATATTGCCAACCTCATTAATTAAAGGAACTTCTTTAATAAGTTGTGACTGGTGTTCTTCTACACTTTTTAAGAATATATTGGCCATGGAACGGGCTACACTTGCCACTTCTAAACTATGTGTTAAACGATTGTGCACAAAAACACTTCCCGGCAATGGAAAAACCTGAGTTTTATTCTGAAGCCTTCTAAATGGAGACGAAAAAATCAACCGGTCGTAGTCACGCTGAAAATCTGAACGTGCCCGATCTGTGCTGGCACCATATTGCTCTTGTCCGTATCTTTTATTCGAAAGTAAATATTTCCACTCCATTTATCCCGTTGGCCTTTAAATTTGGCGCAAGTTAAACAAAACGAGAAAATGGTAAAGCATAAAGCTTGAGGTAAAATTTATCAACAAACTTACTGTTCTTGATTTATCCTGATTCAAACTATTTGAATTCCTACCTGTTTATTGATAAAACGATACAACATGAAAACAAGCATATATAACAAAAAAGAACATATTGAGGGCTATGTAGGATCAGGTGATGAGGGATCAGAAAAATCAGATGTGCAAAAAGCTTTTGAAGATGGTAATAATACTGATGTAGTAACCAGTTATGGAAAGGAACCCGACGAGTTGATTAAAGGAAATCCTTTAGCAAAAGACGGCAGAGATAACTCTGGCACACAGGGTAAAGATTCACTTAGTGACGATACATTCAACAGCACGGATAAAAATCCTACGTTAAAAAGTGCAGAAAGTCATACCGGAAGTTCTTCTGAAGATTTTAAATCGAATGCTGATATTAATGAAAAAGATGAAAACCGTGCATTAAATACGGGTATCTAAGGAAATATTAGGTTTGCCAATCTCCACAAAATGCGCCTTTATGATATAAATAACAATTATAGGCCAAACCTGTAACGGCACACGATCATATCAACGAATACGTTATTCAAAGCACAACTGAGCAAAAAATTGACATATATCAATGTATTAAAACCATAATTTTTGTGAATTGATTTTTAGTTTTCGAGATTTGCATTGTTGTAGGATTCGCGACAAAAATTAAACAAAATCATTGACTAAATATTTAAGGGCATTCGCTGCTTAATTAGCGTATTACAGTTGTCGAATCCTAAATAATTTGCATCTACCGGAAAATGCATAAGCATTATAAAGGGATTATTCTGTGGGGATAATCTCTTTATAATAAATCATAAGTCCTCACCTCTCAACCCCTTATCATCATTCTTATTCCTGCTTCCTATATCTTCACCCTGGCTTAAATTTGAATTATTCAAACTTTCATTAATATTTTGGGAATTATCATTTACAGTTGATGGCAAACGGGAAGCCTCCGGTTCATCCTTACGTTTAAAATCAGCTCTCTTATGTCCGTACGTAGCTTCTCCGTTATCCCAATCTATCTGATCATCACGATTAATGTCTTCGTTAGAATCGCTATTTTTATTATCATTATTTTCCATGGTGATTTATTTTGGTAGATACTCCCTATAAGAACAACAGATTAAAGAAAAAAGTTTAACCTCGAAGTAATTATGTATGATCAGACGTTTCGCCAGATGCTATCTTGTTAACTGACCAATTAATTTACGCCTTTACTTTGGTCTATCTTTGTGCTACTATCCACGTCATCTTTAGTTGAACCATTCTCATCACGATGTTGTGGTGGATTTTCCATCCTGCTTTCTTCCAGGTCAGAGAAATCACTGCCTTGTTGATTAGCTACTTCGCCATGTGAGGAAGGTTTATCTTTCCCTTCTTCTTTAGGATCAGCAAAATCCTGCCCTTCAACAGATGCTGCCTTTTGTTCTTTATCATTACTTATCATATCAATATAACCAGTCGGCTCAGGTTTTGTTTTTGAAACTGAGCTATACAAAAAAAGGCCCCGATTTGCATCGGGACCTTTTTTGTTCTTTTAAAATCAGTTAAACTTTGATTTCAACTTCAACACCACTAGGCAATTCAAGTTTCATTAAAGCATCAACTGTTTTAGAGTTAGAGCTATAAATATCCAACAAACGTTTGTAAGCGCATAACTGGAATTGCTCTCTAGCTTTTTTGTTTACGTGTGGAGAACGCAAAACAGTAAAGATTTTTTTCTCTGTAGGAAGTGGAATCGGACCACTTACCACTGCACCCGTAGGTTTAACAGTTTTTACGATTTTCTCAGCAGATTTATCTACCAAGTTGTAATCGTAAGATTTTAATTTAATTCTGATTCTTTGGCTCATCTTATTTTAATTATGGCTTCCTGTTAGAGCTATTAACAACAGAAACCGGATTTATCTTTTTAGTATCAAGATCGGAGTATTAAGTATCAAGATGGATAATCCAATCTTGATACTCGATACTAAATACTTGCTACTGATTATTAGTCTTCAGATTTAATTCTTCCTTTAGATTTAGCTACTACTTCATCCTGAACGTTTTTAGGCGCTGGCTCATAGTGGTCAAATTCCATTGTAGAAGTAGCACGGCCTGAAGTGATGGTACGTAACTGTGTTACATAACCGAACATTTCTGAAAGTGGTACCAATGCTTTAATTACCTGAGATCCGTTACGGGTATCCATACCTTGTAACTGACCACGACGACGGTTCATATCACCGATCACATCACCCATGTTTTCTTCAGGGGTTAAGATTTCGATTTTCATGATTGGTTCCATCAAAGCAGGTTTACATTTAGGTAAAGCCTCACGGTATGCCATACGGGCAGCAAGCTCGAATGATAAAGCATCTGAATCGACTGCGTGGAATGAACCATCAATCAAACGTACTTTCATATCAGGAAGCGGGTAACCAGCTAATACACCATTTGACATTGCAGATGCAAATCCTTTCTCAACTGAAGGGATAAATTCACGAGGAATTGAACCACCTACAATTTCGTTTACGAATTGCAAACCACCTTTTTCAAAATCGGCATCTATTGGAGAGATCACCACTTTAATATCGGCGAATTTACCACGACCACCTGATTGTTTTTTGTAAACCTCACGGTGTTCAGTTGTACCGAAAATAGCCTCTTTATAAGCTACTTGCGGCGCACCCTGGTTAACCTCTACTTTAAATTCACGTTTTAAACGGTCAATTAAGATATCTAAGTGTAACTCACCCATACCAGAAATTACAGTCTGACCAGTTTCCTGATCTGTCTGAACTCTGAACGTAGGATCTTCTTCAGCTAATTTAGATAAACCCATACCTAATCTGTCAACGTCAGCTTGAGTTTTAGGCTCAATAGCTAAACCGATAACCGGCTCAGGGAATACCATTGATTCCAGAATGATCGGGTGTTTCTCATCACAAAGCGTATCACCGGTTTTAATATCTTTAAATCCAACAACCGCAGCAATATCACCGGCCCCTACGTTAGGGATTGGATTTTGCTTGTTAGCATGCATTTGGAAGATACGCGAAATACGCTCTTTATTATTTGAACGGGTATTATATACATATGAACCCGCTTCTAAGTTACCTGAATAAACGCGGATAAAGCATAAACGGCCTACAAAAGGATCGGTTGCAATTTTAAAAGCTAATGCTGCAAACGGCTCTTGTTCAGATGGTTTTAATAAAACTTCCTGATCTGTATTTGGGTTAGTACCTACAACACCTTCAGAATCTAAAGGTGAAGGCAATAATTCCATCACATAATCCAACATGGTCTGTACACCTTTGTTTTTGAAAGATGAACCACAAACCATAGGAACAATTTTAGCATCTAATACAGCTGCACGTAAAGCGTCTAAAATTTCGCGTTCAGTGATTGAGTTTGGATCTTCGAAGAATTTCTCCATCAAAGTCTCATCATAATCAGCAACTGATTCTAACAATTTTTCTCTCCACTCTGCAACTTCATCTAACATATCGTCAGGGATTGGCACTTCAGTAAAGGTCATACCTTTATCGTGCTCATTCCAAACAATACCACGGTTGTTGATCAAATCAACCACACCTTTGAAAGCATCTTCAGAACCGATAGGTAATTGCAAAGGAACTGCATTGCTACCTAACATATCTTTCACTTGCTTAACAACTTTTAAGAAGTCAGCACCAGAACGGTCCATTTTGTTAACGAAACCGATACGGGCAACATTGTAATTGTTAGCTAAGCGCCAGTTAGTTTCTGATTGTGGCTCAACACCATCAACTGCAGAAAACAAGAATACCAAACCATCTAATACACGTAATGAACGATTTACCTCTACGGTAAAATCCACGTGTCCCGGTGTATCGATAATGTTGATGTGGTATTTGCTACCACGGTAGTTCCAGTTTACTGTTGTAGCAGCAGAGGTAATGGTAATACCACGCTCTTGCTCTTGTGCCATCCAGTCCATTGTTGCAGCACCTTCGTGCACTTCACCAATTTTATGACTAACACCAGCATAATAAAGGATACGCTCGGTAGTGGTAGTTTTACCAGCATCAATGTGAGCTGCAATTCCAATATTTCTTGTAAATTTTAAATCTCTTGCCATGTTATGTTTTTGATTTATCTGATTTTAAATGATTGCACCGATTATGTGAAACAAATCGGTGCAAATTATCTAATCAGTATAATCTTCTAATTAAATCTGTGTAATCTTACTGACCTGTTAATCCTAAATTAGAATCTGAAGTGAGAGAACGCTTTGTTAGCCTCAGCCATTTTGTGCGTATCTTCTTTCTTTTTAACAGCAGCACCTTCGCCTTTAGCAGCAGCTACGATTTCACCAGCTAATTTCTCTTTCATCGTTTTTTCACCACGACGACGAGCATATAAAATTAACCATTTCATACCTAAAGCTGTTTTACGCTCTGGTCTAACCTCAGTTGGAACCTGGAAGTTAGCACCACCAACACGACGAGATTTAACCTCTACAGCCGGCATAATATTAGTTAATGCACGTTTGAACACCTCTAAGCCGTTTTCACCTGCTTTTTTCTCAGCAATTTCAACAGCATCGTAAAAAATTGAGTAAGCGATAGATTTTTTTCCATCGTACATCATGTTGTTTACAAAACGGGTTACCTGAACATCATTGAATTTTGGATCAGGAAGAATAATTCTCTTTTTTGGTTTTGACTTTCTCATTTCTTATTTCCTCCCGATTATTTTTTCTTTCCTTTTGCAGGTGCAGCAGCTGCCTGACCTGGTTTAGGACGTTTAGTACCATATTTAGAACGACGTTGGTTACGACCAGCAACGCCTGATGTATCTAGCGCACCACGGATGATGTGGTAACGTACACCTGGTAAATCTTTAACACGACCACCACGGATCAATACGATGGAGTGCTCCTGTAAGTTGTGACCTTCTCCAGGGATGTAAGCATTCACCTCTTTACCGTTCGTTAAACGAACACGGGCTACTTTACGCATTGCTGAGTTTGGTTTTTTAGGGGTAGTGGTGTACACACGTGTACATACACCTCTTCGCTGTGGACAGCTGTCCAACGCTGGAGACTTACTCTTGAACTCCAGTGCTACTCTACCTTTTCTAACTAATTGTTGAATGGTTGGCATTGTGCTTTTTTATGTTTTTTATTTAAAAAATTTACCGCTCCCCCGGCATCTTTGCAGATAGCCCATAAAACGGACTGCAAAAGTAGAACAATTCTTTTTAAAAATCAAGGGGTTAGCGCAAAAAGTTTTCAGTTGGCAATTGTTGGTTTTCAGTTGAGGGTTAAGGTTTTGCCGTCAAGTCTGCGGTTAAGACTTTTTATTCAACAGCTCACGCTTCAAGTCCTCTATGACAAATACTTAATTGTTTTATATGCCGTTATGTAAAACTCATTATCTTTATTAAAACCAATCTAAAAAATGAAACTAAGCGTCATCACAATCATGCTTTGCAACCTTGCAATTCCATGTAATGCACAAACCACACCTCCTAAAAGAAAGGCTAACGTAGATTTTGAGGCTTATGAAAAACTTATACCAAAGGTTAAAGCACACCGTAAAAATAAGTTAGTTGATCTACCAACATTTCTAAAAATGGCGGAAGAGAAAGGCACAGTTATTTTAGATACCCGTTCAGATAGCCTTTTTAAAAGAAAGCATATAAAAGGGGCGATACATTTAAATTTTGCTGATTTCACACAGCAAAACCTGTTAAAGGTTATTCCCCATGCAGATGCCAGAATACTAATCTACTGCAATAATAATTTTATTGATGATCAGGTAAATTTCGCCAGCAAAGAAGTTGTGCCTGATTTGATAAAGAAAAAAATAGCACCCATTTCATTGGCATTAAATATCCCTACATATATTAATCTATATGGTTATGGCTATAGAAATGTATACGAGCTTTCTGAATCGGTAAGCACAAATGATAAAAGAGTAACCTTTGAAGGAACGAATAGCCGATAGTGGTCAATACTTGTTAAAAGAGACTGAAACACATAACCTAGGTCAATTGATTATTGTCCAGACGATATAAAAAAAGTCTTCCAGTTTTACCTGAAAGACTTTCCTTATTAAACTTTGGCTACTTTGTGTGTGTGTTTATGATGATGATGTTTTTGATGATTTTTTTTAGTCTGTGATTTTTCTGTCGTTGGTTTTACAGGTGCTACAGTTTTTGCATTAACGGTTGCGAAGGCAAACATGGCTAACAAAGCGATGCTTAAAACTTTAATTGCTTTCATTTTCAAGTGATTTAATAATGAATAAACCTTGTTATTTTGTTGATTTAAATCTCGAAAATCAAAATGAAGATTTTATGAACTAGGGTAAGTCGAATTCAACCGTATAATTGAGCCTTTTTCCTCTCAAAACATATTCAGAAACAACTTTCCCATCCACCAGGATTTTATATTCGCCTTTAGCTTCTTTTTTGGCAATAGCCAGTGTTTTAAGCTGAACATGAGTACCCGACTTTAATGTCACGGTCTTATCCCATGCCCCATTTACTTCTTTTAATTCTGTCGGTTTGCCACGTTCATTAGTGTAAGCTACATCAGCTGTTAAATGCTCATCAAAACCTGCCCGGTAAACTACAGTGTAAGTTTCTTTCTGAGGGATATCCAGTTTACCCTTCGACATGGAATAATTTGTTGTGATAACGCCGAGCGCACAGCTGCTTAACGCAACTATTAGTAAAAAACAGCAGACAATATTTTTCATTTGATAAGGTTTAGATCAAGATGACGACGGCTTTAATGAAAAGGTTGCAAAGGAGTGAGAAATGCTTGAATGAGAGAATGACAGAAGAACCTGAATCATTCTAAACTCACTGATCCCATCATTTATTAAAAGTATCAAGATATAAATCTTCTACCTTTTTTCTTGCCCAGGGCATTCTTCTTAAAAACTTCAGGCTCGATTTGATCGACTGGTTATTATTAAAACAATCGATCCTGATCAATGAA
Organism: Pedobacter suwonensis; assembly: GCF_007833675.1. Taxonomy (NCBI): domain Bacteria; kingdom Pseudomonadati; phylum Bacteroidota; class Sphingobacteriia; order Sphingobacteriales; family Sphingobacteriaceae; genus Pedobacter; species Pedobacter suwonensis. The sequence goes on from NZ_CP031708.1 coordinate 2,332,244, forward strand.
CCCAGTTTTTCCCAGCCATAATGTGCGTGAAGATTAGTTACTATCTTTTCTAAGGTGATACCGTGTAAGGGATTGTTTTTTTGCTGTTCGGCCATGAAGCAAAGTTAAGTCAAAATTATCGGGGTTTGTACTGCGCCATCCAAACATTTGCGCCGCCGCAGTCAGGATCATTTGTTTTATGCCTGAGTACCTTAAATTCATTTTTCAGAAGTAGTGTTTGATATTCCGCAGTAGCTAAAGAAGCGTGAAAAAGATTTTCGCCCCCGTTCATGCTCCATACCTCTCCCCGCTCTGTTCCTGATGTGAATAACAAAATACCATCGGGTTTTAAGTGACGCTTAAAAATGGCAAACATGTCAGGCTGGTCACCAGCCGGAAGATGAAAAAAGCTATGCCAGGCAATAATTGCATCAAATTCCTCCTCCAGATCCAGCTCCCGCATATCCTTTAACAAAAACCCTGTAGTTGGGAAGTTGGCCTTAGCCAATTCGATCATTTGCGTACTGGCATCAACGCCTAAAACATTTATGCCATGCTTAATGAAATATTCTAATATCGGTTTCCCGTCACCGCAACCCAGGTCTAAAACCTTTGCACCTGGCGGAAGGTGTTCGAGGATATCATTTAAGTAAGCCTTTTCTACCAAATCGGCAGCACGATTTTCGGCAAACCAACTCCCTATTTTATTGTAAACCTTATAAACGTTTTTGCGCTCTCCTTTTTCCACCCTTAAATTTCTATTGTTATTAATGTTATTTTAGAGATTTAAAATATCTGGTAAATCTAATGACGATTTAGCAAGCCAAATTAATCATATTTTCCTTTTTTGGAAACCAGAAAACCGTTAAAAGAAGGGGACTGCTCATTTCCTTACCCTAAGTATAAATGTTTTTAATTTGGAAACGGACGTGCAGTAATTCATGGCATTTGCAGCCCTGCCATCCGCTTTATTTCGTTGCACTTCATGCCCGCTACTGTCACGTTTATGATGGATGGCCTGCTCCCCATATGTAGCCAAAAGAACTTAACCACTGTACATAAACCCGATCAGAGCGGGATGCGACCGATTTTTCATCGGGTGCAGAAACGCGAGCGGGACTGAAGACCGCCAAAAGAGTCGGACTGCTCATTTCCTTGCCCTAAGCGTTAATGTTTTTAATTTGGAAACGGACGTGCAGTAATTCATGGCATTTGCAGCCCTACCATCCGCTTTACGCCCTTGCACTACGTGTTCGCTACTGTCAGGTTTATGATGAATGGCCTGCTCCCCACATATAGCCAAAAGAACTTAACCACTGTACATAAACCCGATCAGAGCGGGATGCGACCGGTTTTTCATCGGGTGCAGAAGCGGGAGCGGGACTGAAGACCGCCAAAAGAGCCGGACTGCTCATTTCCTTACCCTAAATACAAATGTTTTTAATTTGGAAATGAACGCGCGATAATTCATGGCAGTTGCAGCCCTTCCACCGCTTTACGCCCTTGCACTACGTGTTCGCTACTGTCAGGTTTATAATGAATGACCTGCTCCCGGCATGTAGCCAAAAGAACCTAACCACTGTACATAAACCCGATCAGAGCGAGATGCGACCGATTTTTCATCGGGTGCAGAAGCGGGAGCGGGACTGAAGACCGCCAAAAGCATCTGACCATTCATTTCCTAAGCCTAAACATTATTTTTGAAAACAAACAGCTGCTGGTGCTTGGCTATTATAGCCCACATCCGCTTTACTAATTTAGAAGTTAACCAATAGCCGTAGCATCAATTTCGATCAGCATGCCATCCAGGGCCAATCTCGGTACAGGAATAAGCGTATTTACCGGGAATTTTTGGTCAGGCCAGATCTTATTCGATTCTTCAATCAAGATCTGATGTTTATCCTCATCGTAATCGACCACTAAAGTGGTTAATTTGGCAATATTTTCCATTTTTAACCCTTTGCTGGCTAAAGCAATGGCAATGTTTTCAAATACGATGGCTACCTGGGTTCTAAAATCGCTACTTAAAACACCATCGGTTTTGCTCCCTCCCTGACCGGCAACAAACACCAGCTGACTCCAGGCCGGAACGGCAGCAACATGCGAATAGCCGTGCATGCGGGGATCGTAAATTCCTTCAGGATTGCTTATTTCTATTAAAGAAGTGCTCATATTGTATAATTTTATCGCTAAACTAATTGATATCCGAAATTAAATCGTCGGTGCTTTGCAATAAAAAACCTCCTGATCTTTAAAATCAGGAGGTCCAAAATTATTTAAGGCAAGTTTAGTTACCTAATGCCGTTAATTAAAGGATAAATCTCAAAAGATGTCACCCTGAGCGTAGTCGAAGGGCATTTATTTGCGATTATCAATCTAAAGAAGTCTTCGACTACGCTCAGACTGACAACCGCAGCGCTTAACTTGATAACATAAGCTTAGTTGCCCGCAGCAGTCCACGTGTCATTATCCGGGTTTGAATCTGGCAATACTTTATCCGGATCTAAAGTAACTGATTCAATTTCTTCAGTTGATGGGAAACGAACCAACCAACTGGTATTTTTCATCCAAACGTCAACCGGAACTTTTAAGGTCTCCGTTTTTCCGCTTTTGGTTTTGATCTGAAGGATGATCGGCATTGGCATTTTCTCCAGGTTTACAATTCTGATGTTGTATCCTGCCAGTTTATCGCCCTGTTTAACAGCTTCAACACCAGCAATACCCTGATCCATTTTCCAGCTATTTAACCACCAGCTTCTCCAGAACCAGGCTAAATCTTCTCCTGCCCCATTCTCCATCGAACGGAAAAAATCAAATGGTGTTGGATGTTTGAATGCCCAGTTTTTGATGTATTGGCGGAAAGCATAATCAAAACGGTCTTCACCTAAAATCTGGTTTCTTAAAATATCAAGGCCCCACCCCGGTTTGCTGTATAGGTTAACGCCGATGTTTCTTTCAGCCATACCATCAGGCATCTGCATAATATTTTCGTAAATCGGATTACCGATCACACTTTTACCGATCTTGTGAAAATCAGCAGGAGGACCCGCATATTCGCCATTATTAAAGTTTTTCTTAGAAATGCCATTAATAAAAGTGTTAAAACCTTCGTCCATCCAACCATATTTACGCTCATTAGAACCTACAATCATCGGAAACCAGGTGTGACCAAATTCATGATCGATTACCCCCCAGGCACTGGCTTTTTTTGCTTTCCAACCACAGAAAACAATACCTGGATATTCCATACCACCAATATTTGTAGCTACGTTAACCGCCATTGGATATGGATATTCGAACCATTTTGATGAATAATGCTCAATGGTCGATTTTACATATTCTACACCACGTCCATAAGAATCAACACCGTTGCTTTCTACCGGTTGTGCAGAAACGGCCAACCCCGTTTTACCGCTTGGCAGTTTATACCTTGCAGCATCCAATACGAATGCTTTTGACGAAGCCCAGGCCGCATCGCGCGCATTAACAATTTTAAACTTCCAGGTTAATTTATCTTTGGCCGGGCGCGATTTTGGATCAGTCACTTCCGCCTCGCTACGAATGTGTACAGTAGCATCGCTCAGTTTAGCTGCGTTCCATCTTTTTAATTGCTCCGGTGTAAAAACTTCTGCAGGGTTTAATAACTCGCCTGAGCCCATTACAATATGGCTGGCCGGCGCAGTAATGGCAAAGTTAATATCACCGTATTCGCAATAAAACTCCCCACCGCCCCAATAAGGTAAAGTATTCCAGCCAATTACATCATCATACACACACATGCGTGGAAACCACTGGGCAATGGCAAAAATCTCACCGTTTTTGGTCGTTAAATGTCCGGTTCTATCCGATCCTTCTTTAGGCACGATATAAGAATAATCCATTTTGATGGTTATTAAATCTCCGTTTGGAGCCAGAGGCTGATCTAAACGGATCTGCATCCGGGTATCTTCAACTATAGAAGTGAATTTTACGGCACCTGCTTTTTGAGCTACAGTGATGTTTTGGATTTTATATCCCCCATCAAACTTTTCACCCTGTGCACCATAACGGCTACGCGACGGCGTGATGGCATAACCGCGAGAAGTCTCTTTAAATGTATTTTGATCTAATTGTAACCATAGATAGGGCAATTTATCCGGACTGTTATTTTTATAGGTAATGGTAACTGTTCCGTTAACCATGTTTTTGTTTTCATCCAGATTGGCAGTAATGTTATAATCCACACGATTTTGCCAGTACTTAGGCCCCGGGGCACCGTTGGCAGAACGGAACTCATTCCCGTTTTGTGTATAAAAAAGTGGTCCAAAGGCTTCAGCAGGATTATAGTTCGTTGCTGGCGCAGGGGTTGTGGCCTGTTGAGCAGATGCTGAAAAAGCAAAAACACAACAAACCAAACCAAAGTTAATCAGTTTAGTCAATTTCATGATCATAATAAGGTTGTAATATGCGGTAAATATAAAAAATAACCACATATCGATTGATATGTGGTTATAATGTTACTAATAGTAGTTTTATATTAATTCGCTTTTAACTTTGGCAGATCCTGCAATTTTCTTTCCTGCGGTGTTAATTTGTTCCACGCTGCAAAGGCACGTGAGATGTAAAAAGCATAACGGAATGGTCGTTCGCCCTTAACGGCCTCAATTGAAGGCCGATAAATGATCATAAAGTTTTTAAGCTCTTCGCCTTCCAGCTTTGTCAGTTCAGTAATGGCCCTCGGGGTAAAATTTTCATCAATTTCATCCTGATACATTTCCTTTTCTTCTAAATCTGCCTCCTTGCGCTGTTGTCTTTTATATTTACCATAGCCCAGATTCAAGCTCAAACCGCCAACTTTATCGGTCATGCGTTTACGGTTAAGGTTTCCACCCGTACTTAATAGTGTATACTTTTCGGCCAATGGATCTTTAGCGTCTGTAATCTGACTATTCATCCTCACCGCTTTAATATCTACATCTTTTAAACTATTTGTTTTAACGGGTAGGTATATGGTTCTGTTCAAAAGATTGGTTAAGTACAACGTATCGGTATGATACCCCACAGCAGAAAACTCTAAAAGGTCGCCAATATTGGCACTAATGGTATACTTTCCATCTTTATTGGTACTGGTTGATTTTTTACTGTTCAGGTTTCTGATGCTAACACCAGGAAGGGATAGGTTTTTTTTCGAAAAATCGAAAACTGTACCCGTAGTTACGGTTTGGGCAAAAACACCTATTGGCAAAGCCAGTAATAGCAAAATGATCAGTTTGTACATACTCAAAAGTAACTTAGTTGAACCATTAAAAGCTGCATTTAACAATCTTTAACATTAGAACAACTGAACTAGCCTAGTGTTTTTAAATAATTATCCTCATCAAATCCAATTAATACAGCCTTGCTATTTTGCTCAATAACCGGACGTTTTATTGCACTGGTGTTTTCTTTTAGATAAGCAACTGCTAAATCCTGGTTATCAATTTTGGCCTGTTCTTCTTTAGTTAGTTTTTTCCAGGTTAAACCCTTACGGTTCAATACCGTTTCCCAGCCGAAAATGTTACACCACTCGTTCAGTTTTTCAGCGGTAATGCCTTTTTTCTTAAAATCATGAAATTCATACTCAACCTGATGTGCTTTTAACCAATCGAGTGCCTTTTTAACTGTATTGCAATTTGGAATTCCGTAAACGATCATATTGGATAATGTAAGTATGGAAAATGTTATATGGATGATGGAGATACGAATCCAGCTATCCGTTTCAAAGATAACAAATTTGTTTATCCGGAGTGTTGGATTTTGCTATCCGGTGCAAAGAGGAGATTCGAGAGTTGTCAACTTTCTAACTCGCCCGCTGGAAAGTTGACAACTCTATTCCGAAATCGTATTCATTCGTCACATTTTTAGTGCCTTCCATCACATTTTACTTATCGGTATAAATTCTCTTTGTAAAATTGTACCATAAATTTAAAATTCAATGGAAATTATTTCGGGTCGTCCAGCTGCTATCAAATCCAAAAACATCAACCAACTAGAGTTTTGGATTTCTACAACTTTATATATCCTCTCCCTGATCAGTATTTGTACAAAAATCAATTACGGACCCGGCCGCTCATACTATTACCCAGATAATGGTGTAAGTTATAATGTTCTTCAAAATTATTTCATTCCTGAGCTATTTAAAGTCAGCATGCTCTACTTCAGTTTTCTGCTGTTCAATTTTGTGTCAATGCCTCAACTGGCAAGGAAGCAAAATATCATCATGAACCTGATTATAACGGTTGCGGTTACTGCTTTTTCTATTGTTGCCTGGATGGTTGCCAATACATATACCCAGGCATACAGATTGATAGAATATGACGATATAGACCAGGCTTACGGTATATTTTTTGGCGAAGCATTCAGTTATATATTTTTCCTTTACCTGCTCATCAATGCTTACTCATATTTTAATGAACGTGGATTAACTCTAATCAAAAGAATTCCATTTTTGAACCATTATAATAACAACATCATTCCGGAAATTTTCACTGTTACTAAAATCTGGTTGATTTTACTCATGGTGTTTGCTGCTGTACTTTCGTTCAGGATCGATTACGAATTATTGATTATCTGGCTACTGGTACCACCTGTAAATATCTTCTTTGCCTTTCTTGCTATCTATTACATCATTCCGAATCTTCGAAAAAATTTTAAAGGTTTTGGCCGTTATTTCTGGGGGAATGCAGGTTTAACTATACTCATCTCGATCCTCCTGCTTATTATCCTTATTCCTTTTATGCGCAATGGCGAAATTATACCGATTACCTTAATTTTAAATGCGATATGTTTAATATGTGTTACCACGCCATCTGCCTGGTACATTTACAAACATAAATTTGAAAAACTCAGCGAAATACAGATGCTAAAAACTGAGTTGGGCAAATCGGATGCAAACCTGAATTTTTTAAAATCGCAGATCAATCCACACTTTTTATTCAATGCGTTAAATACCCTATATGGAACGGCCTTACAGGAAAATGCAGAAAGAACCGGCGAAGGGATCCAGAAGTTGGGCGATATGATGCGCTTTATGCTGCATGAGAATACCCAGGATAAAATTTCGCTTACCCGCGAGGTAGAATACCTGAATAATTATATCGATTTACAAAAACTCCGCATCTCACGTGCTGCAGATATCAAAATTGATGCGCGGATTGAAGAACAGTTGAACAACCTTCAGATTACACCAATGTTATTGATCCCATTTATCGAAAACGCATTTAAACATGGAATTAGTTTACAACAACCTTCGTACATAAAAATTACCCTTCAAACTAAAGAAAGTACCTTATATTTTGATGTAAGCAACAGCATATATGTTAAAGCTGATAATGATCCTGAAAAGCTAAAAAGCGGCATTGGGCTTGAAAATGTTAAACAACGTTTATCGTTACTTTATTATGGAAAACATGAACTGATTATCCGCGAGACAGCCAATGAGTTTTTTGTGCATTTGACTTTGCAGCTGGATTAGTCTTTCGAATACACTCAGATAACGATCACTGCATAAATTTGGGGCAAGGTTGATAGGTGTCACGCTGAGCGGAGTATAAGCGCCAAACAGATAGATTATAGTATTAATCCAAATATCCTTCGACTCCGCTACCATTGACGTATTTGTATAATGGTTTAATTTTCAACAACTTGCAAATTAAGTTCACCTGCTTTTTTTTGGAGGAAAATTATCTGTTGTTCTTTTAACTTTTCTTGATATCTCTTTACTCCCTGTTCAACATAATTCATCCCTTTATCAAATATTCTATAATAAAGTTCTGCTAATTTTCTTGCCGTAGCTTTTATAGCTATGCCAGAACCTTTTTTTGCTTTAAGTCTTCTGGCAAATGCTCCCAGCCCTGGCTGTTTGCTTAACAATATAGATTGGGCTGCCTGTTTAAATATTTGTCCCGCTCTGGTTGCAGGTTTTTTCTTACTTCTTTTATTCATCTTTCCTGACTGATGCTTACCTGGAGCCAGTCCCAACCAGGAAACAAAGTTTTTTATTGAAGGCCACTGTTTAATATTGTTACCAAGTTCAGCCGTAAGCCTCATTAAACTGTAATCTGTTAAACCTGGTAAGGTGGTCGGGTTTGCTCCATGAATTCCTAATAATAATTGGTGTAGCTGATCAATATTTGGCTTGTTATGGCGGATTGGTTTGACTGGATGCCTGTCTTTGTAATCTTTATTGGAAGAATTATTATAATCCTGAAGAACTTTTCCTGTTTCTATATCACATTTGGAAACCTGATCAATATAAAACATATATCCATCGAAGGCCTGCTGAAGTTCGAAAAGGTATTCTTCTTTGTAGTTGCCTTCAAGAGCGAGCAAAATATCTGTTCCCTTGTTCTTGATTAAGGATGGGGTACAGCATGCCAAAAGTTTTTCAGGTTTCCGTTCTCCTGCAAGGATAGCCTGTATCATTGCCATTCCACTGGCACCATGGGTTTGTGAAAGCACTTCTGGCAACCTTATATTCATCAGGGTTAGGGCTTTCTGCATATGCTGAACGTGGGAAGAGGCCATCTGTAGCTTATCTTCCCGCATCCGGGTATAAACCCTCAGTTTTCTTACAATGTCTTCAGGAACAAAGCTTTTGCGCAGTAGCCCGTAGCTAAAGAGCTGTTGAATCCACTGACAGTCTTGAACATCGGTCTTTCTGCCCGGAAGGTTCTTGCTGTCAGCAGGGTTTACCAGCGTAACCTCAAAACCATCAGACTCTAAAACATCATAAAGGGTAATCCAATAAACTCCCGTAGCTTCCATAGCAACATGGGTTATTGAACATTCTTTTAGATAGGCACTCAATTCCCTATAACAAGAAGTAAAAGTGCGGAAATTCCTTACTGTCTGGTTTTCTACAGAAACATAAACCTTTTCACTCCCAATATCAATGCCTGCACTATTGGGATAAATTTTGTTTAAAACACTCATTTCAAATAACAGAGCTTTTTAAATAAGAAGATAAGCTTAACGTATTTCAGATAAGGATATTACTACCATGCGGGATATCAAATGACTCACCAATATTGATTACTATTATACGCTAAAACAAAGCTCAGGAACAGGCTAATGCACTATTAAGGCGACTGTTATGCTGCTTATCTCCCTTAAACTCTACATAAAGTTAACGTCATTTATATTGATTTTTATATCATAAATTATCCCTCAGGATGACATTACTACTTAGTAAGCTAAGGACGACCAATTTCTACTTAGTCTGGACAAATCTCAAAAGATATGTCACGCTGAGCGGAGTCGAAGCGCAATTGACAAATTTATTACAATTTGATATTTTAATGATCTTTATATATTTATTAGATTTAAATATCCTTCTACTTCGATCAGAATGAATTACACACTATAAATAGTGGCTTCAAAGAGGAATAATTAAATGGAAACATACACCGTCTATATTTTAAAATGTGCAGATAATTCCTATTACACTGGGGTTACCAACGATATAGATAGAAGATTTTATGAACACCAAAATGCTGTAAACCCAACTTGTTATACCGCCAGAAAAAGACCTTTAATCTTACTATTTTGCGAACACTTTGAAGACATTAACGAAGCAATAAGTTTTGAAAAACAAATTAAAGGCTGGACAAGAAAAAAGAAAGAGGCCATTATAAATGATAACTGGAACAAACTTAAAGAATTAGCCGTTTGTAAAAACACTACTAGCCATACGAATTTTACAAAAAAACTGACTTCGCTCAGCCTAACATCCCAAAAAACAAACCAAAAATGACTGCCATTGCTATAGATGATGAACCGATTGCATTAGACATTATAAAATCGCATGCCTCAAAAGTTCCGTTTATTACTTTGCAGGAAACCTTTACAGATGCCTTTGCGGCCATCACCTATCTTCAACACAACAAAGTTGACCTGATTTTTCTCGACATTAAAATGCCCGATATCAGCGGAATTGATTTTTTAAAGAGCCTGAGCAAACCGCCCATGGTTATTTTTACCACGGCCTATACCGAACATGCAGTACAAAGTTTTGAACTTGATGCGATTGATTACCTGCTCAAACCCTTTTCGCTTTCGCGATTTTTAAAAGCCTGTAATAAAGCACTCGAACTGCTCAACCTGCGAAGCGGAAAACAAGCGATAAAAGCCAGTCACATCTTTTTAAAAGATGGCTATGAGCAGGTAAAGGTGGCCCTTGATGAAATTCTTTACATCGAGGCTTCGGGTAATTACACCCAGATACAGCTTAAAAGCAAGCTACTCAGCTCACGCATTACCATTAACGACCTGGCTGATTTATTACCAAAAACAGACTTTATCCGCTGCCACCGGGCTTTTATCGTAGCCAAAAATAAAATATCCAAATTCGACCGCAGCCAAATTTGGATTGGAGAAAAAATTGTTCCTATTGGGGCTACTTATGGCGGAATACAACTCACCTGATACAATTTAAACTTCGCAGGTTCTCGAAACTGATAAGTATTGACCTGCGATATAAAATACAGAACTCCTGTTAAATAAACCTGATAGCAGCGGAAAACCCGCAGGTGAGGCACGAACCAAGGCTTTGGAGCGGATAGCAGGACTTGTATCACCTAAGTGCGCCGAACCCTGCTTTTCCAAAACATCTGCCATTTAAACCATTGATACATCTAATGAGTATATTAGGTTAAACTTCCCATTTTCAAAAACCTGTCGGACTTGTACTTCATAAGTTAGACCCTGAAATAAATTCAGGGTGACGGTCAAAATGTTAAGGTTTTACACTTACCCTGATCCCGGCCGAATGGGTAGTAAACTCTGGCGAATACATGCTTTGTAAACTGGTAACCCCATTCGAAAAATTGCCGGCGTGGGTAACCCTCAACGGATATTCGAACACGTAGGTCCCTTTTGGCATGTAACTGATAAAGAAATTGGTTGATGCATCTTTTGTACTTTCATAATAACCCAGACCGTCCTGATATTTATATCTGGAAATTACATTAACAGGTTCAAAGCCCGAAGAACGCATATCTTTCAGATGGATGTATTCCATATCGCGATCACAATAAATTTCTATGCGCACCTTTAATAAATCGCCAGGCATTAAAACATTTGTGGTAGCTAAGGGTGTCAGGATATCGCCTTTGGCACTGGCTTTTTGAATGAACAATTGTTTTTTGATTTTAACGCCTGTGCTGGCAGATGTGATTTTATCCAGTTGCTCAAAATATTGCCAGTATAATGCACCCCAGGCAATGGTCTGGTTATTGTTTTTAACTGTAACACGGCCCATTTCCGGTTGAACATCCGCACCTGCAATGCTTATTTTCTGATAACCGGTCCCGGCCTCCTTTGTGGCATTGGCTTGTTGCAGCGATGCTAATTTCCGGCCACCAATGGTAATTTCTGGTTCATTATTTTCAGCCAATAAATCGGCACCTCTCATTAACAGCGCATAACAGGCTGCAGCAGTGGCTTTAGTCGTTTTCCAATCGTTGGTTTGTTTGTTTTTGAGCAGCCAAATCTTCATTTCCGCTACAGCCTTTGTATCGTTGGCAACTTCATCGAAAGCTTCAATCAATAAAGCCTGCGTTTCAACCGGACTTTGGTACCACCACCAACCTGCTTTATTGGTAGCCCAGTACATCCCCATTTCATCATTTTGTTGTGCGGTTTGCCTTAACAGCGTAATTATTTTTTTTGCTTCTATACTATGGCCGTTTCTGTTGAGCACCAATGCTGCTTGCGCCAATTGATAGGTATCGAAAGTTTTCCAGTTGGATGCCAGTTTTTTGAGGTAAAAATCTTTGGCCTTTAAAAAATCGGCACCGGTATTTTTCCGACCGGTATAACTTCTGGCAAACAGGTAGTGCAGCGGCAGGTAGGCAAATTGTTTTCCCTTCAGTTCCTCTTTATAATCCTTAACAAGTGCCGCATCCAAATAAATAATGGCTTTGTTGAGCATGGCATTAAATTTTGGATAAGCCTTTTCATCAACCATTTTCAGTTTTTTTAACTGCCCCATGCCCAAAACAATATGCTGTGTAATATAACGATCTTCTCGCATACCACTAAACCATGGGAAAGCCCCATTGCTGAACTGCATTTTTTCCAGCTTCTCAAAATTGGTTTTTAACTCTTGAGTCATTCTATTTAAATCGAAAAGCACTGCTAAACGCTTCTTACGTTCCGTTTCGTTATCAGCATTGCGCACCCAAGGCGTTTCTTCCAATAAAATTGATTTCAATTCCTGGTTTTTCTCCAGGCTGGACAACAATGCTTCACCATTATTGGTACTTTTCCATTGCTCAAAAACCGTTTTAATTTTTGGCGACGAATTGATGATGCCCGTTGCGAAACTATTGGCATAAAAGCGGCTAAAAGTTTGCTCGGCACATTCGTAAGGATATTCCATCAGGTAAGGCAGGGCCTGCACCGCATACCAAACCGGGTTTGAAGTAAACTCAAAAGTTAGGCCTTGGTTACGCATGGTTTTCGAACTGTCCGATTTTTCGAGTTTTTCAAAATCAAATGTTCTGGTGGTATTACCACGTACATTTATGGGCATACTTTCAGTAACCAGCATGGCATTTGCCAAAACCGGAATGGTATTTTCTTCACCATCACTGAACTTGCCACTTTGGGCCAAAACTTTATAGGTAATGGCATTAATGCCCGATGGGATAATTAAGGTCCACTTTACAACGGTATTGCCCTCGTTATCTACTTCAAAAGTTTTATCAGATTGTTCATTTGCTTCAAAAATTTGGATCTGTTTTCCTGTCAAAGCATCTGTAAGTGCTAAACTGGCATTGCCCGCAAGTTTTTTACCGGCTAAGTTATTCAGTTTGGCACTTAATATAATGGTATCACCTTCCCTAAAAAAGCGTGGTGCGTTTACAGTTATGGCCAATTGTTTTTGTGTAACCAGTTCATTGGTAATGGAGGCTGTTTTTAAATCTTTGGTGTGTGCAAAACCCATCATTTTATAGCGGGTTAAACTTTGCGGTATGGTAAATTCAATCTTGATTTCACCTTTGGCATCAGTCAACAACTGAGGATAAAAAAATGCAAGTTCGTTGAAGTTGGTTCGGGCGGCAATATTTGTTTTTTTGATAACAGGCTTGCCATCTACGATTTCTAAACCTGTTTTAGGGTCGTAATGGTTAATACTTGCGAAATCGTATGTACCAGTATCATCTACTGCAACTGCTTTCCCCTTTAATTTTTCAACGGTTGGTGGTTCAACACTTAGTCCAGCTAACTTCCCCTGTAAGGTCGACACTCCCCGAATCTGAACGGCTGCTGCCGTCATACTCTCCTTTCTTTGCGCCGCATAACCCACAACCACTACCTCATTCAAAGCCTGTCCATCCTGCTTCAAATTTACATCAATCCGTTTTTTATTGCCTATTTTTATAACGTAACGCTTAAAGCCGATAAAAGAGAAGTTCAGTGTCTCTCCAGCTTTGGCATCGATCGTATAAATACCAAAAACATTGGTTGTGGTTACTTTTTTACCTATACTAACCTGCACGCCCGGCAGTATTTCACCCTGGCTATCGAACACCACCCCATAAATTAATTTACCGTTTTCTAATTCCGCCAGCTTTTTTACCGCTTCGGGAGACAAGCCTTTTCGTTTAGTGCTTTGTAAATTACTGATGTAGTTTCGGTAGCCATAATTGTATCCGCCATAATAGTTATACCCAAACAAGTTAAGATTTTCATAGCCCCGGGTAATTAAGCTATATTTTTTTTCCTGCCTTAAAAACCATAGGTAGCTTGGGTTAGCCACATTGTTTACATTGAAATTCCAGCTATAAAAACCATAATTAAAGCCGGTTTGCAGATTCGTGTTCCAGTCCATTTGCTTAAGGTCGTCTAAACTTGCATCGTAAAGTGTGGCTACCATTTCGGCCATTTGTTTTTCTCCCTTGTTATTACTGATCTGCAGTTTCCAGCTTTCCTTTTCGCCTGGCTGTAATTTATTTCGAAAGGTCAAAAAACGGACGTTCAGTTCTTTCTTTGGATCAACAATTTGAACCAGCTGCATGGAGTTATAAAGGGTCCCATGATGTACCATCGTAAACTGTACGGCAAAACCATCTTCAGCATTAACTTTTGGTTGTATTTTAACAATGGTCTGTTTTGGCGATAAATTAATCCACACTTTTTCGGCTATGCTATCGCGATAATAAACTTCGTAATAAGCCTTGCTGTTTTCTGTTAAACCGGCCAAACGGAAAATGGCACTTTCATTGGGTTTGATCACCGTAACCTCCGGTGTAACCCATTCGATGTTTGATTGTATTACAGCTGGCATATCATGATAAACGACAAGATATCTATCAAGTTTAACCGTATCATTTTGTCCGTTTACTGCCGTTAAACTTATTTTATAATAACCTGGCTTCAGGTCTTTCTGGCTGAAACTCAAATTTCCGGTTCCATTTTTGGCACTCAGGTATTGTGTAAATTCTACTGATTTTACCGGCCATTTGGTTACTTCAAGTTCATTATTATAATCATCATCAGGGAAGTTTTTAATAAAATTTTCCTTGCTCATGGCATAGTTTTCGGCATAAAACGGACTTTTGTTCATCAACCTGGATGGTGCCTGAAGTAAGCTCCATTCTGCTTTCACATCAGCTTTAATGGCCTGATGATTTAAATTGGTAACCGAGAAAGAGAGGCTATTTGCTTTGTTGCTCAAATACACCACTTGTGCTGTACTGATGTTAAGCATAATGTCTTTCTTCCCTACAGTTAGGTTGATCGTCTTTGAACGGGTTTCCCCATTTAAATCGGTTATATCAGCTACGATTTCGTAGACATAATTTTTACTGGTATCCGTAGCATTTGCAAAAAAGGCAATCTCAAATTTACCGTCCGCTTTCGTATTTGTTTTACCAATGGCTACCTGTTTTCTTGCAACATTTATCCCCGAACCATAAACTGTACTCGGTTGCCCATAGCTAAGTCTGTAATCATACATCAGGTTTCTAAAAACTTTATAAGCCACCTTCGCGTTGCTTACCGAATAGCCCGAAAATGAACTGGCTTTACCCTCAACTCTGATGCTATCGTTCAATTTATAATGTTTGTTGGGTTTATCAAATACTACTTCAAAAGTAGGACGCTTATACTCTTCAACCTGTACAGCGATGCGGCCATAATCGGTTTCAATTTCCATACTCCCGTTTAATATGCCCATTGGGATGGTAAAAGAGCCCTGGAATGTGCCATAATTATTACTCATCAGTTTCGTCGTGGTTATCTCTTTTCCATTGGCATCATTAAAAGAAACATCAACATCTTTATTTATTTGGATTTTATTTTCTCCGTTCAGGATTTTTAAACACAATCCTTTATAATAAACGGTTTGCCCGGGGCGGTAAATAGGCCTATCGGTGAAAAGAATCACCCGTTCATCATCTTCATCATCCCGGTAGCCGTTATGGTTGTTGATGTATAATTTCAATTCATCTTTTCCGAGCGTAACTACCGCGTAAGCCATATTTCTGTCGGTTTCATATGTACTGGCATAACCTTTATCATTGGTTGTAATTAAGGCGCCATCAATAAACTTCCGGGTATTATAATCATATCTCCGTTGCTGAATCTTTACGTTTTTTAACGGTGTACCATTGTTCAGCTGACTGACAAAAAATTCGTGTTTTTCGATATTACGCCTATTAATCACTGCCATAGCCGTAACCTTGAAATTGATGTTGCTATAAACGGTATCGTTCTGGTTGCGGTTAATGGTTTGTGCAATTAAAGTATAACTGCCAAAAGGCAATCCCTCCATTTTATCTACTAAACTGTGGGTTTGATAATCGTTGGTCCTGGGAACAGCTATTATCCAATGCCTCAAAGCTTTATTATTTTTCAAAAAAGCTAAGAAACCGGCTTTATTGTTAAACTGTTCATATTCATTTTTAAATTCGGGCGAATGGTATAGCCTCAGTTGTACACTATCTGTGTTTTTATATGATAAATATAATTGGCTTGGCCGATCGGGCTGTATAAATTCTTTTACCTGAACCGATAAACTACTGCTTTTAATATCTTCAATTAAATTTCTGGCGTTCTCAGCCCCAATGCTCTTTGGAAAGGTATTTACCGCTTTTTCGGCCAAAGCAACCGCCGTAATCAGGTTCTGCTTATTGGTATCAATAGGTAACTGTGCATTTTTATGTAAAACGGCCTTTTCAAACAAAATATCAGCAAAAACCTCGCTTTTAATACTTTGCTCAGCCAACCGGCTTAAGGCATTATTATATAATTCCTGACCGTCGCCAACAAAATGCTGGTATACAAATTTTAACCGTTTCAAATCCACATCTGCCAGTGCTGAAAAATTATTACTTTTCTGATGAAATGCGATCAGATTTTTAAACAGCTGCAAAGCCTGCGTTTTAAAAGAGGTACTATCGATAGGTATTTCAGTAGTTAAGAATACCTGTCTGCTTCCCAGCCAATAAACATTACTCATGTCAATTGGTTCATCATCATGTTGGGTGAGGCCTATTTGAGTGTTACTGAAAACATCAATGGCACGGTGGGCCAGCAGATCGTATACTGTAGGCCTGAAGCTTCTGTATGTTTTATCGCCAGCCAAAACGGCATCTAAAGTATCTACTTTTGTCTGTTGTAAAATCTGGCTGTCTTTTAAAGATAAAAGGTAATATTTTACGGTTTCATCATTCAGTTTTTTGATGTCCCAGGTTTTAATATCCTCTCCAATATTACCCTGTACCCGCGTACGCTCATTAATCTGCCAACGGTTTTGTTTAAGATAGTTCCAATAGGTTTCTGCTAAAAGTGATTGTAAAATGCTTTTAGCAGGCTGTTTGGCATTGCCAATATCTTTACGCAAATCCATCAAAATTTTATCAAAGGCGTTTTCTTCCAGGTAACTTTGAAACATCATCCGATAAATAACTGATTTAATAAGCAAAGGCATATTGTCCGTTTGGCTGGCCTGCTTATATATCTTGTCAATCAATGCAAGCGCATCTTTAGGTTTCGCCTGGTTCGCAATGGAATCTACCCTGTAAAAATCAATCAGAGTAAATTTATGCTGTGCAGAAACATTAAAGGAAAACAAAAGGATAAAAAGAAATAATGTGGAGACACGTAATAATATTTTCATAAGTATGGATTGCGTTTTTAATATTGATGGAATGAAGGCTTAAATTCCATAAGCAATTTAGATTTTATCTGATTTTTATAAGAATCTAAGTGTTGATGAACCAAATGTTACAAGCCACAAACATTAAGGTTTTTAACATTCAATGCATAACATTATCTTTGCTTGATGTCAACACAATTAAAAAATCTATCTGATTTCTCTCACACTACGGTTCCTAGTGGTGAAAATTATAAATTCGGAATTATTGTAGCCGAGTGGAATGCCGAAATTACGGGTGCATTATACAACGGCGCATTGAAAACCCTGCTGGCAAATGGCGTTGCTGAAGAAAATATAATTTCTTTACCCGTACCGGGCAGTTTTGAATTAACGGGCGGCGCAGAAATTTTATTGAGCAAAAGAAGCGATATAGATGCCGTAATCTGCCTGGGTTGCGTCATCCAGGGAGACACGAAACATTTCGATTTTATTTGCGATGCGGTAGCACAAGGAATAACCAACGTTGGCATTAAATATAGTAAACCGGTTATTTTTGGCGTTTTAACGACTAACAACCTGGAGCAGGCTCAAGACCGTGCAGGCGGCAAATATGGTAACAAAGGCGATGAAGCTGCAATTACCGCTATTAAAATGGCTGATTTTTCTGCGCAAATTTAAACTTGTCTTTTAATAATTATTTGTAACTTAGGCGTTTAAAATTTATCAGATCAGATGATGCCATCAGGACCAGTTCTTGATCGCTTCATTACCATTGAAACAAAATTAAACAGATGAAAAAAGTAGCCATCTTATTATTGGCGGTGTTCTGCACCATTACCATTTTAGAATCTTGTTCTTCTAAACTTTGCCCGGCCTATGGATCTTATCCTGAAGGAAGACGCAGAAGAAACTAACCCAACTATTTCTAATCTTCATATTCAGGTCATTTGCAGAACTTTATTAAGCTGCAATTGTTATTCTGTAAATCATATCATAAATATCATGACTTGGGTTAACTTAACTTCAATGGAGCAGCTTGACGAGATCAAGAATGCAAGCGGTTTTAGTCTTATTTTTAAACACAGCACACGTTGTTCAATTAGTTTAATGGCTAAAAAGAATTTCGAATTTGACTGGGATGTTATTCCGTCGGAAACAAAACTTTATTTTTTAGATTTAATCAGCTATCGCGATATTTCTAACCAGATTGCAGAAGTATTTCAGGTAGCACATCAATCACCGCAGATTTTATTGATTAAAAATGGTGATTGTGTATTAGAAGCATCGCATAGCGATATTTCTGCTGATGAAGTTGCAGAAGTGATTGCGGCATAACGATAGAAAAATTCAGACAAAGGGTATTCAAGCAATTGGATACCTTTTTTTTGCGGTTGTTTTTTAAAAAAGCAACGTTCAGCGTCTGACAGGTTATCGAAGACTTATTATCCTTTCACCAAACGTTCCTACGGAACGAAAAAGCTACTTCTTTTTAGGTTACCCATAACACGTCAGTACGGGACGCACGTAACTCTCCCAGGTCTCCGGAATGTTCTGAAACGATATGGATGAATAACGAAAGAGAATCTCAGCTGCGCCTATTATTGAGTTTGAAACTCAATCTTATCACTAAATCCGTAGAGACGCTACGCTTAACTCTACGAACAGATATGTGCTCGCAGACCAGGGTACTTTCAAAAAAAGGTCCCGATTTTTATACCGAGACCTAAATAATATTTGATTTATTATAGCTTAAGCTACTACCGTGTTTTCTATTTTCAACACCCTTGATGTTCTTGTTCTGGTTTCTCTGCACAATTCAGGATCCTGAGCAAGTGGTTTTCCATAAGTAGGAATCATCTCTTTGATTTTTGCCTGCCATTCATCAGTGGCCAAATCATCGGCAAAACAACGATTTAACAAGTCGAGCATAATAGAAACCGCTGTTGATGCTCCCGGAGACGCACCCAACAAGGCCGCGATAGAACCATCGGCAGCACTAACCACCTCTGTACCAAACTCTAAAATCCCACCTTTTTTCTCATCCTTTTTAATCACCTGAACGCGCTGACCAGCATATTCCAATTCCCAATCTTTCAGCTCAGCCGTTGGTAGATACTCTTTTAATGCTTCCAATCTATCTTCTGGCGACTGCCTAACCTGTTCGATTAAATATTTTGTTAAATCGAGGTTATGTAAACCGGCCGAAATCATTGGTCGGATATTGTTAAATTTTATTGATTTTGGTAAGTCTAAAAACGATCCGTTTTTGAGAAATTTAGTCGAGAAACCTGCATATGGCCCAAACAACAATGCCTGCTTGCCATTAATCATGCGCGTATCCAGGTGAGGTACCGACATGGGCGGAGCTCCAACCGCAGCCTTACCGTAAACTTTAGCGTGATGTTTTTTGATAATTTCTTCGTTGGTGCATTTTAACCATTGTCCGCTAACAGGGAAACCGCCAAATCCTTTTCCTTCCGGGATATCAGATTTTTCCAACAATGGCAATGACCCGCCACCGGCACCGATAAATACAAATTTGGCTACTCTTTTGCGTTTGTCGCCACTTTCCAGATCTTTAACCTTTACAATCCAGTTCCCATCCTTATTCTTCTTTAAATCGCGGATTTCGTGATTGAAATACAGGTTAACGTTGCTTTCTTCCTTTAAGTGGTTAAACATATCGCGGGTTAATGTACCGAAGTTGACATCAGTACCCAAATCCATTTTGGTAGCCGCAATTTTCTCACCTTTTTTACGACCATCCATAATCAATGGTGCCCAGCTTTTTACAAGCTCAGCATCTTCTGTATATTGCATGTCGCTAAACAGATCGCATTGAGTTAAGGCATCATAGCGCTTTTTAAGATATTCGACATTCTTTTTACCCCAAACAAAACTCATGTGTGGAATATTGCGGATAAAATTGCAAGGATCAGATACCAGTCTCTTGCTCACCAGATATGACCAAAATTGCTTGGAAACCTCAAAATGCTCTGCAATTTGAACCGCTTTTTTTGTTTCGATAGAACCATCCTTCTTTTCGGGGGTGTAGTTTAATTCGCAAAAAGCCGAATGTCCTGTACCAGCATTATTCCAGGCATCAGAACTTTCTGCTGCCGCAATATCTAAACGTTCGTAAATTTCTATGCTTAAATTCGGCTCTAATTGTTTTAATAAAACACCAAGGGTTGCACTCATGATGCCAGCCCCTATCAAAATTACATCAGCGTCAGTTTTGCCAACTGTCTTTTTCTTTTTTGTCATCTTAGCTTAAAGGAGTTACAAATTTAGAATGATTTTAAACATACCACGAATTTTGGAGAGATTAAATCTTAAAAAATTGCTCAAAAATTAGAAATATTTCTATTTTTTTAACAATTAATAATCAAATTTTAATCCAAAAACAGTTTGATCAATTAAAAACAAAAAAAGCAAGTTGAAGTTTATTAAAAGCTGGCTACTAAAACTGCTAATCGCATTGATAATTAAACGGTAACATGGCTTAGAATATTAACCAACTTACCAAATGGATCTCTGGTGTAAAACCGCCTTACACCCCATGGTTCGTTAACCGGTCCGTATTCTACAGGAAGCTCGGCAGCTTTCACCTTTTCAAATACATCATCAACATTGTCTACCTCAATGGATAAATCTGGCGTTGGTGTACCTGATCCGCCTTCAGAAGCGAAACTGATCTGTACATCCATCTTTTCACCTATCGCACCGTAAGTTGCAATCCAGCCATGGTCCATGATTAGATCAAGTCCCAAAATGTTTTTATAGAAACTGGCCGCAGCTAAAATTTCCGGCGTATCAATATTAAGTACAATTCTTTTTACCATAAGGAAAAAGGTTAAATGGTATTTCATCATGAGCCTGTCGCATTACTACCTAAATAGGGTAATCGTTTCGACAGGCTCAAAGAGACATAAATTCAATATTGAGGGGAACTGTATTTCCAATTAGTTTTTAAGCTTCGCTTTAAATACTTTTTCCAGTTTCTGTATTTTTGGAAGGATGACTAACCTGCAATACGGCTCACTCCCGTTTTTGTTAAAATAATTCTGGTGATAATTTTCAGCGACATAAAAAGGCTTTGCGGCCTCTATTGCCGTCACTACTTTCTTGCCATAAGCATTGGTTTTGTTTAATTCGGCCTTGTACTTTTCTGCCAATGCTTTTTGCTCTGCTGAATGATAAAAAATTACCGAACGGTATTGTGTACCGCTATCTGCGCCCTGGCGATTTAGTGTAGTTGGATCGTGGCTTTTCCAAAAAACTTCCAATAGCTCATCGTAAGAAATCACCATTGGGTTATAGGTAATCTCCAAAACCTCGGCATGCCCGGTAGCCCCTGTACAAACCTCTTCGTAAGTTGGGTTGCTCAACGTACCGCCTTCATAACCTGATTTTACAGAGATTACACCTTTTAATCTTTGAAATATCGCTTCGGTACACCAAAAACAGCCCATACCAAAAGTCGCCTTTTCCGTCTTTTTCCCTTGTGCATTTGCCTGGTTTAACGACAGTATGGCAAGTAGGATCAAAAATATTTTTCTCATGTGTGTTTTTATTTATATCTAATAATACGCAAAATAAAAGGGTGTAGTTTGTATTAAATCAATAATGGATTTGGTATGACAATCGCAACAAATTGTTGATTCTGCTGTTAATGTTAACAACTTAATACATTAAATAACAAATATTTAAGGCGATATTTTATCAACCAAACACACTTATTAACAATTCTTTTTTAAATTCGTATAACATTATAAATATAAGATTATGTCTACACCGTATATTCCCTGTTTAGATTTAGGTTCCTACATCAACGGTTCTGAAGAAGATCGTAAAAAGTTTTCTGATGAATTGGGCAGGGCTTTTAACGATTCTGGTTTCGTTACCATTACCAACCATGGTTTAAGTCAGGAATTGATTGATAAACTTTACGAAAACATCAAAGCGGCATTTTCGTTGCCCGTTGAAATCAAAAGGAAATATGAAAAACCAGAATTGGCAGGCCAGCGCGGCTATACCAGCGCGGGTAAAGAGACGGCTAAGGGTGCAAAGACACCTGATTTAAAAGAATTCTGGCAGATTGGACAAGAAGTAACCGATGGCGATCCGGTTAAAAATGAATATCCTGATAATGAAATTTTAGAGGAATTACCTGACTTTAATAAGGTAACGGGAGAAATCTATAAAAAACTGGAAGAAAACGGAACGCATTTATTGCGTGCCATTGCCACTTATTTAGAGTTGCCGATCAATTATTTCGATAAACACGTACATAATGGAAATTCTATTTTGAGAGGTATCCATTACTTCCCGATCGAAAACCCTGAAACCATTCCGGATGATGCGGTACGTGCAGGCGCACATGAAGATATCAACCTGATCACCTTGTTAATTGGTGCCAGTGCCGATGGTCTTGAGGTGTTAACAAGAAGCAACGAATGGCTGCCAATTAAAGCACACCATACTGATATTGTGGTAAATGTGGGCGATATGCTACAACGTTTAACCAATAATAAATTAAAATCGACAACGCACAGGGTAGTAAACCCGCCACGTGAGTTGATGAAAACTTCCCGTTACTCTGTTCCATTCTTTTTACACCCGCGCAGCGATATGGATTTAACCAGTTTACCATCAACCATTGATGCGGAACACCCTAAAGCCTATAGCGATATGACGGCAGGCGAATACCTGGATGAAAGGTTAAGGGAAATTGGATTGAAGAAGTAGTCTGGAGTCGCGAGTCCTCAGTCTTGAGTCTCCAGCGAATTTTATAAAAAAGATTAAAAGCACCAGTTTCAGCCGGTGCTTTTTTTTGGTTCCCTTTAACCATTAGCTAAAAGAGTCACTCACCTTTACATATTGACATATAAATCTTAGATTTATGATAGTGTTTCGTTAAAAAAATTATGTTACAAGAGAATTATTTAGAAAACTATCAAAACTTATTTTCGATTTTTAAGGCCATCCACCCCCTTAGTAACGAACTCAAATCTGCTATTGTTAAAAATAGCCATATTGCTCAAGTCAAAAAGAAGACCATACTATTAAGCGCTGGAGAAAGCAGCAATGCCATCTATTTTATTGTTTCAGGAGCCGCAAGAGTATATTATCTTGATAAAGATGGCAAGCAGACCAATACCTGGTTTTTATTCGAAAACGAATTATTGATTTCTGTTTATGGTTTCTTTACCGGGCAGCCGAGTTTCGAATATATTGAAACAATAGAGGATACAACCTTAGTTGTTATAAAAAAAGAAAAACTGGACGAAATATATCGCAAATTTATGGAGTTCAATTTTATTGGCCGGAAACTGACAGAACATTACTACATCCGTAATGAGCTACAAGCTAATGAATTGCGGATATTAAGTGCAAAAGAGCGTTATGAAAACCTCCTCAAGCGAAATCCACAACTTTTCCAGCGCGTCTCGTTAGGCCATATTGCCTCTTATCTAGGTATCTCGCAAGAAACATTAAGCAGGATTAGAAAGTAAATTTGTTTTTTGACTTTTATCAAAAGTCAGCAACTTATACATCCATAGATTTGAATCAATAAATCTTAAATCTATGTTAATTATAATCTTTATCGTATTCGGATGCTGCTTTCTTATTGAAAAAATTAAACCGGGCTGGAAGTTGCCAAAGGTCTCAACCTGGACCGTTAGGGTTTTAGGCGTTAATTTCATCCAGTTGAGCATTGTTCTTTTAGCTGGCTTTACCTGGGAGAAATGGCTATCTTCTATTTCGCTATTCCACCTTTCAAACTACATACCCAATTGGCTGGGTGGAATCATAGCCTATTTTATTGCGACGTTTATTTTTTATTGGTGGCACCGTTGGAGACATACAATAGATTTTTTATGGCTGGGTTTTCATCAGATTCATCATAGCCCGCAACGCCTGGAGGTGATTACTTCCTTTTATAAACACCCGTTGGAAATGACTGTAAATTCGATTATTGGAAGCCTTTTAGTTTACACCTTGCTGGGACTAAATCCCGAAGCAGGGGCTATTTACACCCTATGTACCGCCTTAGGCGAGTTTTTCTACCATACCAATGTGAAAACGCCACAATGGATTGGCTATATTTTCCAACGGCCAGAGATGCACCGTATTCATCACGAATATGAAAAACACAGTCACAATTACGGAGATATTGTTTGGTGGGATATGTTATTCGGCACCTATAAAAATCCAAAAGAATTTAAAAGTTCATGTGGGTTCGACAATGAAAAAGAACAAAAGTTATTGGATATGATAATGTTTAAAGATGTGCACAAGCAGTAGATCGCCCTTATATTTAACACCTGTAAATCAGAAAATTATATAAAAAATTTACTTAAAGACGTTATTATTTCCATGAAATATTACTTACATCAAATACCAATAGACTTTTAAGCGGATACGACATAATCTATAGGGTAAAAGGATGATGTCATTTGCAATTAGCGCTCAGGGTTGTCAACTTTAATAGCCGGTTTGCTATAAAGTTGACAACTCTTAGTCCACCATAAACCCAGATTTATTTCTTCGATTCATCAATGGCCTTGTTGATTACATCCTGAATTCTACCCCTGATTTTTAAATTGGAAAGTTTATCAGTAACAGTTGGATTTACACGGTTAGATAAAAACACATAAACCAAACCCCTTGATGGATCTACCCAAACGCAGGTTCCGGTGTATCCGGTATGGCCATATGTTTGTGGTGAGGCCAGATCAGAAGGATAATGTTTGGTGCTATCCGGGTCCCAACGATCGAAACCCAAACCCCTGCGGCTCACATTTGATTGTTTGGAGGTAAAAAGATCTACCGTTGTATTTTTGAAATAAGTTTCTCCTCCATAGGTACCACGGTTTAACAACATCTGGTAAATAATGGCCAGATCGTTGGCACTGGCAAATAAACCGGCATGACCTGAAACTCCACCTGCTAAGGCCGCGCCCTGATCGTGCACATAACCTACAAGTAAGGTTTTTCTAAAATACTTATCATCTTCGGTTGGAATGATCTGCTCTGGTTTAAAACGGTTGCGCGGTAGAAAACCTGCCGTTTGCATCCCTAGTGGCTTATAAAAGTTTTCGTAAGTATATTGATTTAAAGGCTCCTCGCTAATATGCTCTACAATATCTTTCATTACATACATGCTGATATCGCTGTAAACATATTTACCCCGCGTTTTGATGGGCGAATTAAGCATCTTAGGCCACATAAAATCTTTAAAAAAGCCTTTTTTGATATAATAATTATCGGCTACTTTGGTTGGATAGGCTGCGGATGAATCTCTGCTATAATCGCCGGTTTTAACGTAATCATGAAAAGGAATGTAAGGGATAAAACCTGCCTGGTGCAACATCACTTCGCGTACCTGAATATTATTCATAGGCGTAGTGCGTGCTTTAGGAATGTACGCCCCAATATTGGTATCCAGTTTCAGTTTTCCTTCTTCAAACAAGCGCATTACCGCTGGTGTAGTTGCCGTTATTTTCGTTACGGATGCAAGATCAAAAATATCGGTTACCTTATCTGGCACATTGCTATCATAGGTATGATTACCATAAGCCTTATTAAAAATTACTTTACCATCCTTCGCCACCAAAACCACTAACCCTGGAGTAGCTTTTTGTGCGATAGCTTCAGCAGCAATAGCATCAATTTCTTTTAAGTTGTTAGCATTTAAACCAGCATCTTCCGGAACGGTATATTTTAATCGCGTAGCTGTTGTCGTAAAACCAGAACCCATCGTATAACGGGCAGAATAAGCAGTGGTTAACTTATTTGAAGCAGCCATACCTCCAAAAATATACTGCGGTACAATAGCCGCAGCATCAGCATTGTTTTGACTGGTCCATATAATCGGCGATTTTAACAGATCGAATGATTTTAAACCGGGTCCATTGCCAAAAAATGAAACAATTACCTGTTTATTTTTACTAATACTGTTAATGAAGTTAATGTATCGGGCCTTAGTTACCTGCTGATCATCAATCGCAACTAAAATGGTATTGAAATATTTAAGGTCATCTTCCAGATCATTCAAATTCAGGCTATCTTTATAAGAATTAGTAGAAAACGAGGTAACCTTATCATATTTATTAGCCAGACTATCAAAAACCTTGCTATAGGCAAAGCCAAGGCTAACCGAAGCGATATTTTTTTTTGCTAATGATTTTAAAGGAATAATTCCATCCTGATTGTTTAACAAAACTGTTGTGTTAGCAATTGCATTCGCAATAGCCAATTTTTTTTCATTCGCTGTATGATCCTGTGCGCAGGCCATTAAACATAAAATATTGCAACAAAATGCTACAGCCATAATACACAATCTATTTCGCTTCATATACTTTTTCTCCGTTCAGATAGGTTTTTAAAATTTTGGTTTTTAATATATTTTGTGGCGTTGATTTTAAAATATCGTGATCGAGCATAACAAAATCGGCTAATTTGCCTTTCTCAAGGCTACCTTTTTCATGTTCTTCAAAATTGGCTTTTGCTGCCCATATCGTCATTCCGCGTAGGGCCTCTTCAGGTGTCAGGGCATTTTCTGCCTGGAAACCTCCCTTCGGAAAACCTTTTACATCTGCTCTCACCGTTGCTGCATAAAACGTTAATAATGGATTAATGTTTTCTACAGGAAAATCTGTACCTAATGGAATCCAACCGTTTTGTTTTAGCAATTGTTTGTAGGCATATGCATTTTTTAACCTTTCGCCACCTAAACGCTGTTTAGCCCAATACATATCGGAAGTGGCATGCGTAGGTTGCACGGAAGGAATAACACTGGCGTTTCCGAACAGGTCAAAATCTTTAGCATTAACTACCTGAGCATGTTCAATCCGCCAGCGCTGATCGTTTTTACCCTTTAAAATTTTATTGTAAATATTGAGGATTACGCGATTGGCCGAATCTCCAATGGCATGGGTACACATCTGGAAATGATTGGCAGCTATTTTTGCGGCCACTTCTTCAAAATGTTTCTGATCGCTTAATAAAAAACCGGTTTTATCTGGCATATCGCTGTAAGGATGCAGCAAACAGGCTCCACGCGAACCTAAAGCGCCATCAGCATACACCTTAAAAGCACGAACATTTAACCGATCGGTTTTGATCGGGCCACGGTTAAAAAGATAGGTATAATTATCAGGCTCATCTGAAAGCATGACGTATAGCCTCATTTTCAGTTTTTTCGATTGCTGCAGTTTTTCGATAAACTCAACCGTCAGATAACTTAATCCACAATCATCAATGGTGGTTAAACCAGCAGCGAAACAGTTCTGCTGCGCATCCATAAATATCTTTTCGGCCAGTTTAGCATCTGGAGATGGGATTTTACGCTCTACTAACGCTACTGCATTATCAATCAACACGCCAGTGAGTTTGCCGTTTTGGGTAAGCATATCGCCACCTGCCAATTTTTGCTCACTTTTAATCCCGGCTTCATCCAGGGCTTTTTGGTTTGCAATGGCGGCGTGTCCATCAATCCGGTTTAAAAATACCGGTCGATCTGGGAAAAGAGCGGTCAACTTTTCATTTGTAGGGAAAGCTTTATTGCCCCAATCGTTTTGGTCCCAGCCATTGCCGATTAACCAGCCATCGGGATGCGTTCTGGCAAAATCAGTTAAACGGGTAAGCACTTCATCCCAGGATTTGGTTTCCCGCAGATCAGCGGTTTGCAAACTTTGTCCATAGCCATAAAAATGAGCATGTGCATCTATAAAACCGGGATAAATGGCTTTGCCTTTCGCATTGATTTCTTCTTTTGCTGCATATTGATCTTTTATCTCATCACTTCTACCCAGTGCCAGGATTTTTCCATTTTTTACTGCAAACGCTTCAACCGTATCAAACTTACTGTTAACGGTATAAACCCTTGCATTGTAAACAATGACATCAACTGCTTCCTTTTTGGCGCAGGAAGTAAACAACAATGCCAGAAAAAGACTGTATAAGATGGCTTTCATTCCGCTAAAGATAGAAAAATGAAAGCATTTGGATTTGTAAATTCGGTTTTACAGAAACGGCGACTCAATCGTGCATCAATCCTGGTCTTAGCGTCTCGCTAAGACCTTATAACTATACCACAATTTTTTGCCACGGAAACACTGAAGGCACCAGTTCAGAACGGGAGGCCCATATAAAATAAACAACCCTGGTCTTAGCGTCCCGCTATGACCTTATACTATACCACAATTTTTTGCCACGGAAACACAGAAAGCACGGAAATATAGCTTGAGTTGATTAAACACCGGTAAACCAGCAAAAATTCTTCACCAGTTCAGAACGGCAGTCCCATGTAAAATAAACCTGATGGAAACGGCACCTTTTCTGGCTGTCACCCTGAGCGGAGTCGAAGGGCAGCCAAAAAGTATAGTGTACAGCAGGACTACCGGAACCGATTGGTGCAGAACCCTGCTTTTCAAAAAAACTCAACCCTGGTCTTAGCGTCCCGCTATGACCTTATACCATACCACAATTTTTTGCCACGGAAACACAGAAAGCACGGAAAATATAGCTTGGTTTGGTTAAACACCCGTAAACCAGCAGAAATTCTTCACCAGTTCAAAACGGCAGGCCCCTGTAAAATAAACCTGATGGGAACGGCATCCCGATTTTTTCTATCGGGATACAGTGTACAGCAGGACTACCGGAACCGATTGATGCAGAACCCTGCTTTTCAAAAAAACAAAACCGAGGCAAGAATAACAAATTGTTCCTTACAAAGATCCTTCACTGCGTTCAGACTGACGGGCAGCAATTCAATCCTATTTACCCACAGTCATTTATATGTTGAGTTTTAAACAAATCAGGTTCTTTAAGCTTATTTTGCATAATTTAGCAAATTCACTTTGCCTTAATACATGACTGATATTATTCACTTATTGCCTGATGCTGTTGCCAATCAGATTGCTGCCGGAGAAGTGGTTCAACGACCTGCTTCTGCGGTAAAAGAATTGCTCGAAAATTCGATAGATGCTGGTGCAGATAAGATTCAACTGGTAATAAAAGATGCAGGCAAGGCATTGATTCAGATTATTGATAATGGCTGTGGAATGAGCGTTACCGATGCCAGGATGTGTTTCGAACGCCACGCTACATCGAAAGTAAAAAAAGCAGAAGATTTATTCGCCATCCGCACCATGGGTTTTCGTGGTGAGGCCATGGCTTCTATTGCAGCCATTGCACAGGTAGAAATGAAAACCCGCAGGCACGAAGATGAAATAGGCACCTGCATTTCTATCGAAGGCGCTCAGGTAACCAATCAGGAACCGGTAGCTACGTCTCCCGGAACGCAGATTTCCATTAAAAACCTGTTTTTTAATACGCCAGCCAGAAGGAACTTCCTGAAAAGCAACCCGGTAGAAATGCGTCACATCATAGATGAATTTCAACGCGTAGCATTGGCACATCCAGGTGTTTTTTTCAGCCTGCACCATGATGGGGTTGAAATTTTCAACCTTCCAAAGGGCAACTTAAAACAGCGCATCGTCCATCTTTTTGGCAACAACTATAACGAACGTTTGGTCCCTGTTGAGGAAGAAACCACGATTATTAACTTAAAAGGATACATCGGCAAGCCTGCTTTTGCAAAAAAAACCAGGGGTGAACAGTTCTTTTTTGTAAATAACCGCTTTATTAAAGATCCTTACTTAAACCATGCAGTAAGCTCTGCTTTTGAAGAGTTACTGCCTGATGATAGTTACCCGTTATATGTATTGTTTATCGAGATTGACCCGTCGAAAATCGATGTAAACGTACACCCTACCAAAACAGAAATTAAATATCTGGATGAAAAGTCGATTTACGCCATCATGAGATCGGCTGTAAAACGTTCTATTGGCCGGTATAATATTGCCCCGACGCTGGATTTTGATCAGGAAACTGGTTTCAGCAATATGATTACGCATAAGGCAGTTGAAGATATTGTACCACCGAGTATTAATTTTAATCCTGATTTCAATCCTTTTGCGAATGACAGCAGTTCTACCTCCGGTTATGCCTCTTCGCCAAGAAATTACGATGCAAAACCGAGCGCCAAAAACTGGGGTTCGCTTTACGATATAACCGAACAGCCTGTTGTAGAGCAAACCTCTATTTATGAGGATGAAACTGTTTTGGAAACGAAGCAGAAACAATATATGCAATTGCATAACCGCTATATTGTTTCGCAGATCAAGTCGGGGTTGATGGTGATCGACCAACAAATGGCACACGAGCGGATCCTTTACGAGCGTTTTCTCGTACATCTGGATGACCGCAAAGGCGCGTCGCAGCAGAGTTTATTTCCGCAAACCATTACGCTAAATGCGAATGATTTCGAACTGGCCAAAAGTTTACTGGATGATATAAAAAGCCTGGGCTTTGATGTACGGGAATTCGGGAAAAATACGTTGGTAGTAGAAGGTGTTCCGGTTGATCTGGGCAGCAGCAATATTAACGAAACGCAATTATTTGAGCAATTGATTGAGGGCTTTAAAAACTCACAGCAGGAGTTAAAACTTAGTAAACGCGATAGCCTGGCAAGAAGCCTGGCAAAAAACAGTGCCATAAAAGCGGGGACAAGTCTTTGTCAGGAAGAAATGAATACACTGATTGATGAGCTTTTTGCCTGTAAAACGCCTAACTTTAGCGTGAGTGGCAAACCGATTATCCAAACCATTACACTGGCAGAGCTGGATAAGAAGTTTGAGAAGGGATAGTGGTTTTTGAGTTTGGAGTTGGGGGTTTGGAGTCGGGAAGTCGAGGGTCGGAAGTCCAAAGATATGGAGCAGACAGACTAAGCAGTAGATCGAAAGCACTAAAGCTTTGATGCCCTTAAATGTCTTATATGGTAAAAACAGACCGAAGTTGGGAAGTAGAGGTCAGAAGATATGGAGCAGACAGAACCAGAAGGCTTAAAGCCTGGCGATCCTTAAAATATAAAAATCTGGCAATAAATCTGTCTCCCTTTAAAGGAGGCGATTACATGAAAAACAGTTAACCGATTTAAAAATTAACCAGTTAACCCATTTTAAATTAAATGAACAATATATATATTCCACCGGTAGTAAAAAACCTACTGATTATTAACGTCTTATTTTTCGTAGCCACTTATTTATTAACTAGCCTTCATCTGGATGATATTTTAGCTGTTTATTATTTTGATTCGCCTAAATTTGAGATATGGCAACCCATTAGCTACATGTTTATGCATGGTGGCATAGCGCATATTTTCTTTAATATGTTTGCGTTGTACTCCTTTGGAAGCATCCTTGAATCGAGATGGGGCGGCAAAAAGTTTATCATTTTTTATTTTATTACTGGTTTGGGAGCATTGGCCCTACAGTGGGCCGTACAAGCTTATGAGGTACACCAAATTATAGGTAGCGCCACAAATAATGGAAAAATAAACCTTGCCGCATTATTTCAGGGCGAATTTAATACTTCACAGCTTTCAATGGCACAAGCCGTTACACTTAGAAGCATCTACTTTGGTGGCATGGTTGGCGCTTCGGGTGCTATTTTTGGTCTGTTGGTTGCTTTTGGCATGCTTTATCCAAATGCCGAACTACTGATTATGTTTATCCCGGTTCCTGTAAAAGCTAAATATATTATACCCATTTATATTTTAGTAGAGTTATCTTTGGGTGTTGCCCAGTTTGAAGGCGATTCCATCGCCCATTATGCACACCTGGGAGGTGCCTTAATTGGCTTTATACTGGTTAAAATATGGAAAGATAAAAACGATACATTTTATACACTCTATGAATAATACTTTCAAAGATTTAAAATACAAGGTTTTTCAATCGGGCAACCCATTGTTCTTTTACATCGGGATTAATGTTATCCTTTTTTTAGTTACTGCCATTATTGGCGTAGTTGTTTTTTTAGGCCGTATTCCTGTCGATACCAATTTATGGATCAGGGAATATGTAGGCTTGCCGGCTAGTCTTCCGAAATTACCGGAACGTTTTTATACCCTGTTTACGTATATGTTTTTTCACGACGGGATTCTCCACGTCTTGTTTAACATGCTCGGCTTATTTTGGTTCGGCAACATATTTATGAATTTCCTGAAAAGCAGGCAGTTTCATTTTGTATACCTTGCAGGCGGCTTGTTTGGCGGTTTATTTGCTCTTGCTGTATTAAATATATTCCCTGTTTATGCTGATGGATTAGCTGGCGTAACGATTATCGGAGCATCGGCCGCCGTAATGGCCATTATTTTCGCGGCAGCCACGCTGGTACCCAATTACAGCATTATGCTGCTTTTCTTTGGCGAGGTTAAAATTAAGTGGATCGCCATTGTATATTTTATCCTGGATTTTATTGCTATCGGCTCTGTAAATGCCGGTGGAAGTTTAGCGCATATTGGTGGTGCACTTTTAGGTTTCACCTTCATTAAAAGTTTGCAGAACGGACGGGATTGGAGCAAGATATTTGAGCGTAAGCCAAAATTAAAGGTAGTACGGAATGAAAAACCAGTTAAAAAACCTGAATTTAAAGGCGGAGTGACACAACAGGAAATAGATGCCATTTTAGATAAAATATCAACTTCAGGCTACGATAAATTAACAACTGTAGAAAAGGAAAAACTATTTAAGGCAAGTAAAGATTAATGGCTACGAAAGCGAAGAAATACAGTTTCATAGATAAGCTCCTCTTGCCTATCGCGATTCTATTGGCAATTGCTTTGCTTTTAGGGGTGCTGGCCGGAAATATGGATCCGAGAAAACACGCCATTATTGCTTTTTTCGGGCTTGCTTACCCGTTTGTCTTATTTGCCAATATAATTTTCCTGGTTTGGTGGCTTTTAAGCAAGAAATGGATTTTTGCAATCGCTACCATTCTGGTAATCGCAATGGGTGCTAAAACCTTAAAAGCAACCTTTGCCATTGGTGGTGATGAAGGCAGTGCTGAAAAGGTTGATCATAGCATCAGAATGATGACATACAATGTACACAGTTTTAAATTGTATGGCGAAGACAATACCGAATCGGTAAAGGAAAAGATGCTTCAGGTAGTAAAAGACCAAAATCCGGATATTATCTGCTTTCAGGAGTTTTACACCCGGTACAAAGGTGCCTTTGATACGGTTGATAGCCTAAAAGCGTTGCTAAACACGAAATATTATTACTTTGTACCCATCGATAAAAATGATTATGAAGCCGTTGGCTTAGCTATATTTTCTAAATATCCGATCGAAAATTCTGGTAAAATCCCTTTTGTTGAAGGCTTCTCCAATAACATGAGTATTTATGCCGATTTAAATATTAAGGGAAAAACCCTGAGAATCTATAACGTACATTTTCAGTCTATTTCTTTTGAAAAGCAGGATTACGAATATTTGGATAAGGTTAAAGAAATGAATACCGAACTGCAGCCCTCTAAACGTATTTTAAGAATGCTTAAGAATGCCTTTCTCAAACGCAGCAGTCAGGTGGATATTATGAAAAAGGAGATGGCCGCCTGTAAAACACCTTACCTTATAGCAGGCGATTTTAACGATACGCCGGCATCTTACGTGGTTACCCAAATTACCGACGGTTTAAATAATAGTTTTATTAAAAAAGGCAACGGTTTCGGTAAAACCTATAACGGCAAATTTCCCAATTTTCAGATCGATTATATTGCTACTTCCAAAGAACTCGAGGTGTTGAATTACAAAATCATTCAGGCTAAGTTATCTGATCATTTCCCGGTTAGAAGTGATTTAAGGCTTGTACCTTAAGCTTTCCCTGGCTTGTGTCTCTACACACCAGCCATGATTATTCCCTTTTTTCGTTCTGTGAGGACACAAACCGAGGATAGTTTTTTTATAAGAAGCGCAAGGTCTGTACAGAATAATAAGTTTCTTCCCGTTTTCCGCTTTTACGCTTCGCCTCCTCGTACCTCGTTGCTGCAGGGTAACGCTACAACCGGGGCTAGGTGGGCCAAAAACAGCATTCCATTTTTACGGTTGCAGGTCGCAGAACCCTTGTTCATAAACCTGATTGAGCGGAATAGCCCGCAGCGTAGCGAGGACTATAAGCGAAAGCGGGGCTGTAAGCCGCTAAGAACCACAGACCGTTCATTTTCTAATTCTATTTCGGCTTTCCCATGGTCTGTGCCTCCACAGACTATCCCTGATTATTTCCTTTTTCATTCAGTGAGGACACAGACCGAGGATAAAGATCAATTATATTGCCCTTCCAAAGAGCTTGAAGTGTTGAATTATAAAATTACCCAGGCCAAATTATCTGATCATTTTCCAATTAGGAGTGATTTTGAAATTTGTGCCATAAGCTTTCCCAGGTCTGTGTCCCCACAGACCGCTCCTGATCATCCCTTTTCGGTCTGTGAGGACACAGACCGAGGATAAGGGTGCAGACCCCTTGTTCATAAACCTCCTGATTGAGTGGAATAGCCCGCAGCGTAGCGAGGACTATAAGCGAAAGCGGGGCTGAAAACCGCCAAGCCCTACAACCTGTTCATTTCCTAATTCTATTTCGGTCGGTAAGACAGCAACCAATAGCAAAATTATATTTTCTTACCATACATCAACAATAGGTCTATTCCTTATTTCCATATTTGCTTTATAAAATTTAAAAAAAATCTTCAAAAATATGAGCTTAATAGATGCCCTGAACTGGCGTTATGCCGTTAAAAAAATGAATGGTCAGCCTGTTGAACAAGAAAAGGTTGATAAAATTATTGCTGCAGCACATTTAGCACCAACATCATCAGGTTTACAGCCTTTTAAAATCATTGTGGTAACCAACCAGGAGTTGAAAGAAAAAATTGCACCGATTGCTTTTAACCAATCGCAAGTAATTGATTCTTCTCACTTATTGATTTTTGCTGCAAACGAAAATTATACAGAAGAGGGTATAGACGAAGTTTTCAACAGAATGAATACAGAACGTGGTTTACCATTGGATACTACAGATGCTTACAAAACACAACTTAAAGGTATGCTTCTAAACAGAACAGCAGAAGAAAACTTTAACCATGCAGCCCGTCAGGCTTATATTGCTTTCGGTATTGCCATTGCAGAAGCTGCTGTGTTAAAAGTAGATGCTACACCAATGGAAGGTTTTAACGGACCTGCTTTAGACGAACTTTTAGGCTTAGACAAAAAAGGCTTAAAAAGTGTTACTTTATTACCTTTAGGGTACAGAGACGAAGCGGGCGATTGGTTAGTGAACCTTAAAAAAGTACGTACACCAAAAGAAGAGTTCTTGATTGAATTGAAATAACAGGCAAACACCATTATAATTAAAACGGGCCGCTTATTTAGCGGCCTTTTTTGTTTTACATTTTTTTCGTACCAGATATTATATGACAAAAATCCGTCATTGCGAACTGAAGCGCCGCCAGTGGAATGGCGTGAAGCAATCTTTACAAATAAATTTAACTCGAAAGATTGTTTCGTCGGCTGAAAAAGCCTTCTCGCAATGACGGTGGCGATTAGTTTGAAAACTACTACCTATTAACCGATTTAAACAATTCACCTGAAAAGCCTCCATAGATGAGATCCTGAAACAAATCTATAGCTATCGAATCAGGGGAATACGGCATGCAAGGGATGAACCAATGACCAGTGAACCACTGACAAATCAACTTAAATCTTTTGTAAAAAAATGTTAAACCACCATACAATTTAGGACAGCTATTTATAATTGGATATATTTACGAGCTTTAATATCCAATCCATGAAGATTTTTAGATTATCGTTTATAATACTGTCGCTTTTATCCACCCTAAGTTTTTCTTCTTCGGCTCAAACCGATACCATTAGTATCAACAGCATCATTGCCAAAACCAGTAAGGTATTAAGTGATTACCCTGCTGAAAAGATTTACCTTCATTTTGACAAACCTTATTATGCAGTTGCCGATACAGTTTGGTTTAAAGCTTATGTTACCGAAAACCAGAATTTTTTATCAGGCATCAGTAAAATCATCTATGTAGATGTGATCAACCAGAAAGATTCGCTGATCCAGACTATAAAGTTACCCATAACCGGTGGTTTTGCTTATGGCAGCTTTCCTTTAGATCAGATTAACTATAAACAAGGTAATTACCATATCAGGGCTTATACATTATGGATGCTTAACAGCGATGACCCGGCTTATTTCAACAAAACCTTCTACGTAGGCGAAGCCATTGATAAAGAGGTAAAAACCCACATTACTTACAAAAATACTTCTACAGATAAGTTGGAAAAAATTGATGCGCGTGTACAATTTAAAGATGCTAACAATAAACCCTACGCCAATAAAAATGTGAGCTGGCAGGTGGTTACCAGCTATACGGTTATTGCCAAAGGCAGAGGTACAACAGATGCCAATGGCTATTTAACCATTGCGATGAGCAATGCACAAAAGGCGGAATATCAATTACAAAAAGGCGAACTGATTACCAGCATTAATACCACCGATAAGGATGTGGCAAGCAGTAGCTTCCCGCTTAAAAACGCTATCTTAAGCAAAGATTTTCAATTTTTTCCGGAAGGCGGAAGTTTAATTGCCGGCCTTAACAATAAAGTGGCATTTAAAGCCATTAAAAGTGATGGTTTAGGTATTAACTCAAAAGGTACCGTAACCGATAACGATGGCAAAACGGTTGCCACTTTTGCAGCGCAGCATTTAGGGATGGGCAGTTTTGAATTATTGGCAGAAGCTGGAAAAACTTACAAAGCTGCTGTTACCTATGCTGATGGCACTACTCAAACTTATAATTTACCTGTAGTTGCTGCAAATGGCGTTGCTGTGAAAATAGACAATAGCAATCCGGATAATATTGCCATAAAAATCCTGGCTAATGATGCCTTTTTTGAACAGAACAAAGGAAAAAAGCTTTATCTGATTGCGCAGAGTAAGGGCGTTATCTGCTATGGCGCGCAAACAGCATTATCAAATATAGAATATAATACTACGGTGCTTAAATCTAAATTCCCAAATGGAATTGCACAATTTACGCTGTTTAACGAATTTGGCAAACCGCTGAGTGAACGACTGGTTTTCGTTCAACACAAAAATACCATGGCAGTAACGCTTTCCAGTGCAGCAACTACGTATGGAATTAAGAAAAAGATGAAGATAAATGTGGCCGCCAAAAAAGATGGTGCTCCTGTAGAAGGTAGTTTTTCTGTAGCGGTTGTAGATGAAACCAAAGTTCCATCAAGCGAAGACGCCACCAGCACGATATTAACAGGCCTGTTATTAAGCAGCGATGTTAAAGGTTATATTGAAAAAGCCAATTATTACTTTAATGCACCCGACGCCAGGAAAAATGCAGATTTAGATGTATTGCTTCTCACCCAGGGCTATCGCAGTTTTAAATATACCGACATCATTGCCAATAAACTGCCAAAAATTGATTTCTTACCAGAACAGGGTATTGAAATTTCAGGCATTTTACGTCAGAACAATGGTATTCCGGTTAGAAAAGGTGCCCTGCTTTTAAGCATCCCTGATAAACGTTTTAACCAGGAAGGCACTACAGATCCGGTAGGAAACTTTAAATTCTCGAACCTGGTATTTAACGATTCATCGAAAGTAACCATTACTGCCAAGTATAATCCAAACTATAAAAACATGACCTTGAGCTTAAATGGTGCGCCGGTACCTACACTAACCAGAAATTTTAGTGCCGCCGAAGAGGTTTTAAATATTGATAGTACTTTGACCAGTTACCTGGATAATAGTAAAAAACAATACGCTTACCTACATACTTTAAAAGATATAAACATTAAAGCCGCTGCAGTTCCGAAAGTAAGCCATAAGGATTATCCTGCATTGAGCGGGCTTAGCCAGATGGCCGACCATGAAGTGAGTGGCGACCGATTTAAGGGCTGCGGTTTATTGATTAACTGTTTACAGGGTATGCTGGCGGGGGTTACTTTTGCCGATAATAACTTTTACGTAACCCGCGATTACAACCAGGGCAAAAAAATCCCGATGGGTATTTTCATTAACGGCATGAATGTGGATATAAACCAGATTAATACCATAGATGTTAACATGCTCGAGTCGGTTGAAGTATTTTTAAGAGACGATTTAGGCCTGGTAAACCGTGCCAACAATATAAACGGTGTAATTGTATTTAACCAGAAAAAAGCACCAAAGGGCACCAGGATTTCAAAAGCGCAGTTGATGGATATGCTTCCAAAATACTACGAACTTACCTTCTCGCCACAAGGTTATAACAAAGAAAAACAATTCTATTCACCTAAATATGATGTACCTGCCAGCATGAACCGGAACGACTTAAGAACCACTATTTACTGGAACCCTAAAGTAGTTACAGATGCAACAGGTAATACTTCTTTTGAATATTACAATGCGGATGGTAAAGGACAGTACAAAGTAATTATTGAAGGAATAGATGCCAATGGTAATTTAGGAAGATCAGTATTTAAGTACTTGGTTAAGTAAAATGGAAAATGTGAGATGGATGATGGAATTATTTCTGCCCTCATCCATTTCAACTCTCAAAAATTGTTAATAGCCTGAGTGGAAAATGTAAGGTGGATCATGGAATTGAATTCTTTCCCTCATCCATTTCACATCTCACATCTTAAATCTCACATAATTCTACTTCACCTCAAATGGTAACTGCTCCCCTTTCAACCCTGCCACAACATTCTGCACAATAATTTTAGCCATGGCAGCCCTTGTTTCTTCAGTGGCTGAGCCAATGTGTGGTAGAACGGCAACGTTTTCCATCGCTAACAAAGGGTTATCTTTATCCATCGGTTCCGGATTGGTTACATCTAAACCAGCTCCCCATATTATTTTCTCTTCCAGGGCTGTGATTAAATCCTTTTCGTTATGAATACCACCCCTGGCTGTATTGATGAAAATGGAATTGGGTTTCATCTGTTTAAAAATATCAATTGTAAACTTATCCTTGGTTTCGGGGGTTAGCGCTGTATGGATAGAAAGCACATCACTTTGGGCCAAAAGCGTTTCGAAGGATACATATTCTGCGTCGATTTCTTTTTCAGCTTCTTCATTATGCGAGCGGTTATGGTAAATCACTTTCATTTGGTAGGCCGCAGCACATTTTTTGGCCATTTCTAAACCAATTTTACCCAGGCCAAAAATACCGAGCGTTTTGCCTTTTACTTCAATGCCGAGTTCTGGCGAAGGCTCATAGTTTTTCCACTCGCCCTGAATGATTTTCTTATGCGAAAAAAATGCTTTTCGCGATACGGCCAGCATCAGTAAAAAAGCCGTATCGGCAGTTGCCGCACTTAAAACGCCAGGTGTATTACCAATGGGAATATTTAATTTTTTAGCGGCATCCAAATCAACCTGATCGAAACCTACTGAATGCAGCGCAATCACCTTTAAGTGCTTACAGGCATTTAAAAATCCGGCATTCAATTTATTAGGGCCTACGCTGACCAAAGCATCCTGATCCTTACAGGCGTCAATCAGCTCTTCAGCCGTAATCTGCCTGTTTTCTTTCCATTGGGTAATTGTTATATTATTTTCTTCCAGTTGCTTTAAACCAACCGGAGCAATGTTGCCGCTTATAAATACTTTCATATTCATTTAACAGTAAAATCTGAACAGGAGTTTTAATAATGCTTATTTTACCGTAGTGGTAAGTACCTGATAAGTATTTGCACTAAAATAACCCAGGGCATTGTTGGTAATATTTGATGTGGGGTTGGCCGGTGTGGTACCCTGGTTAGGTCCACGGTCTGACTGTTGACTCAATGCATACCAATAATTAAAAATATTACTGTCAATACATTCCATTTCCACCTTAATCTTATCATTGTTGTTCAGCTCATCACTGTCATGATCATTGTTGGGTTTAAAGAAGAGCTGGATCCGTAAATCATTACCATTGGTTAACCTGTCGTTATAAGCATAGTATCGTCTTGATAGCACATCATTTACATATAGGTTAAAATGGTAAAAATTAACCTCGTTAACCGGATCTTTTAAGAAAGCGGCCGCTGTTTTGCGCTCACGCCCAAAAAAAACATTATTAATAATCCCGATCGAATCCAACTTAACCAAATTAGGCATTTTAGAACTGGCCGTATAGTTTTGTCCTTCAACAATTGCATTTAAGTTATAGGTAACACCAGGCTCCCCTTTCATACGGTTAATATAAGTACCAGGCTCAGTTCCTTCTTTGAATATAAACGTATTGCCTTTGCTATCGGTTACG
The DNA here is from genome assembly GCF_007833675.1 of Pedobacter suwonensis. Taxonomy (NCBI): domain Bacteria; kingdom Pseudomonadati; phylum Bacteroidota; class Sphingobacteriia; order Sphingobacteriales; family Sphingobacteriaceae; genus Pedobacter; species Pedobacter suwonensis. The sequence continues at coordinate 2,372,526 of NZ_CP031708.1, forward strand.
GTAACCGTAGCACCTGAAATTTTTGGAAAAACATTTTCCTCGGTATAACCTATCGTTTTGCTGATTTTAATTTCCTGATCAATCAACTGGTTATTTATAATTCCTTCAATAACAACCTGTGGATCGGCATTTTCCGTATCAATGGAAATAATTTTTTTACATGAAGCGAGACACAGCGTAAATAAGGCAAAATATATCGTTAGTTTTTTCATGGTGTTAAAATTTAAAATCCCAGGTAACAGAAGGAATAAGGCCAAAAAGTGAAGTTTGCTGTGCAGCAGTTTTGTTCGGATTTTCAGGATCGGTGATAAATTCTATAGAGTAAGGATTTTTACGTCCAAGCACATTGTAAATACCAAAATTCCAGCTCGATTGGTATTTGCCCTTTTTCTTGCCTGCTAACGTTGCACTTACATCTAAACGCATGTTGTAAGGCATGCGGCCTGCATTACGCTGGGTATAATAATAAGCAGGTTGTCCGCCGATGGTATATTTTCCTGCAGGAAAGGTAACTGCATTACCTGTACTATAAATAAAGCTCGATGAAAAAGTCCATCTTGAGGTCATGTTGTAAATGCCAACCAATGAAATATCATGCGTGCGGTCTTGCCTGGCCGGAAAATATTTGCCGTTATTCAGTTCAGTAAATTTACGTTCCGTTCGCGATAGGGTATAACCCACCCAGCCGTTCAGCTTACCAAATTTCTTTTTAAAAAACAATTCCATTCCATAAGCACGGCCTATACCGTAAATCAGCTCTGATTCTACATTCGAATTGGCAAGTAATTGGGCGGCATTCTTGTAATCGATCTGGTTTTGAAGCCATTTATAATAAATTTCGGCAGACAATTCATAGGTGTTCTCCTTTAGGTTTTTAAAATAACCTAAGGCCACCTGATCGGCAATTTCGGGCTTAATGTTATTGCTGCTCAGCACATACTGGTCGGTTGGCGAACTGGATGTAGCATTAGTTAAAATGTGAACATTCTGCGTATTACGATTGTAGGATGCTTTAATTGAGTTTTGTTCATTAAGCAGGTAACTCACCGAAAAACGAGGCTCCAGATTGAGATAGTTTTTATAGAATTTGCCTTTAGCTATATTTTCTGTGGAGGTAATTTCGCCAGCCGCATTGTAGGTATTAAAATTACCAGGTCCCATTAAAGAGAAAGCAGCCAGCCTTACCCCATATAAAAAGTTGAGGTGTTCATTTACACTCCATTCATCAGCAATATAAGCAGCAGATTCTATTCCATACCTGCGCTCTTGCGAAAGCGAATTCACCTGCGACGAAGCATCGCTATCAATATCAATCGGCGAAATGCGGTGCTGGGTGGCATTTAGCCCAAACCTCAGAATATGTTTGTTGCTGAAATACTGAAAATCTTCTTTAAAATTAAAATCGCGCACCAGCGAAGTGGCCTTAAAATTAGTCGCATCGTTGAGCAAACGAACAGTATAATTATAATTGTTGTAAATGAACGATGTGTTGGAGAATAAACGATCGCTAAAAATGTGGTTTAAACGGATAGTGGTAGTTACGTTACCCCAGTTGTTTTCAAACAAATCCTTCACACCAATATTATCCTTGCCAAAATAGCCCGAAATATAAATGGTATTTTTATCGTTGATTTTATAATTTGCCTTTGCATTGATATCATAAAAATTTAGGGTACTGCCATTAACAGACGAATCTGGCGAAGCCCTTAAAAACAGATCGATATAGGTTCTACGGAAACTCACCATAAATGAACCTCTATCTTTCACAATAGGGCCTTCTGCTTTTAAACGGGACGCAATTAAACCGATCCCGCCCTGAAATTTATATTCTTTATTGTTTCCATCATCCATTTTAACATCTAAAACGGATGATAAACGGCCGCCATACTGCGCTGGCATGCCACCTTTGTATAAACTTACATCCTTAATCGCATCGGCATTGAAGGTGGAGAAAAAGCCTAAAAGATGCGAAGAATTGTACACCACAGCCTCATCTAAAATGATTAAATTCTGATCGGCAGCACCACCGCGCACATAGAAACCTGTGTTCCCCTCGCCACCCGATTTTACACCTGGCAAGAGCTGGATCGTTTTTAATATATCCTTTTCTCCGAGTAATACCGGAATAGAATTAAGCGTTTTCATATCAATCCTTTCCAGCCCCATCTGTGCACTTTTAACATTTTCATTTTTACGGTTATTGGCGCTAACCGTTACATCGGCCAGCTCGTTTGCACTTCGTAATTCTTCATTTAACTTGGTATCTTTTGTTAAATTGATGGTTTTAACCACAGCGGTATAACCTGTATAACTTACTGCCACAGTGTAGGTTCCTTCGGGCTGTGTTAAAGCGAAATATCCATAATTATTGGTTAAAGTAGCTGCGTTAGAAGCTCCTGAAATCCTTACCGTAGCACCAATTAAGGTTTCGCCGGTACCTGCATCACGGATCGTGCCGCTAAGGGTAAATTTCTTTTGAGCAAAAATAGAGGTGGATAGAAAAAGGAGGCAAAATAAGGCTAAGTAGTATTTTATAGACATATTGGCTACTATCGAATTTTTATGTTAGAAACCAAATGTACGAAATCAAACTCCTATTATTGGATAATGGAGGATTTCTTAATAAATTTTGGGATTTTATAGATTAATCTAGGGATGAATAGCAATACGGTGTGAACGCAACAGGTAAGGACTTAAATCATCTTTACCTGCCTGCTGAAAGGTAATTAATTTAGAAGCTTCTTTAGGCATATGGCAATCGATGCAGTTTGCATTAAGCGATCCTTTTGCCAAAGTGACCTCACTGTGCTTTGTACTTTGGTGACAGCTGATACAACGTTGTGAGTAAACTTTTAAATTGCCCTTACTATTTTCATGGGTATTATGGCACGATTGACAAGTCATGTCTTTGCTTTTCCGATAGCAATTGCTGCCCATTAACATGCTGGTCTGGTTGCCATGTACATCCGGATCGCCACCACCAAAACCCACAAAATCCTGTGCGTAGTAATCATCTAAATTATCGCCAGGGGTAAAACCAAAAACCGATTTTTGGGCAACCAAAGAATTGCCGGAGTGGCATACCCCGCAGGCATCCATCTTTTGTTTACGGCTTAGCGTTTTATAAATGGTGATGAATTTTGCGGTTTTCTCTGCTGGATTTTCGAGGTGAAAAACGGCATGTTTACGGCCAGGTCCGTGGCAACGTTCACAATCTATACCGTAAATCAGTGTACCACGCTCCAACTCCTCATCAGTAGAAACACCTGAAGTTTGGATTACTTTTTTATCTACGTACGAAGCATGGCATTCTAAACATCGGCTACCAATGGGCCTGTCGTAATAAAAGGTTTGTTTGGAGAAACCCGGACTAATGGCCCAGTTATGGATCCCGGAGAAATAGGAAAGTGGCAGCTCGTACAGCTTTTTAGCTTTCCAATAGGCATAGGTATAAGCCTTTTCGCCCGAACCAAATATCATATCAAATTTTTCGGCACGAACTTCTTTTCCATCTGCATAAGCGACCTGAAAAATGCCACCAGCTCTTTTTTCAATAACCACTTTTTGGTGTACATCAAAGTTGAATACATTAGCATCGAGGGCAAAAACCTTTAACAGTTCCTGATCGTACACAGGTCTGGAGGTTAAACCATGTGCATCATGCGCAAAAGACTGCTTAATCTCCTGATGGCATTTCACACAAGTGGCAGCACCGGTGTAAGCTTCACCCCTAATGTCTTTTGGCAAATCATCGTCCGTATTCATGCATCTTGAAAGGATCATGACTACTCCTGCCATCACGCCCAAAATAATGAGGATGCGTTTTATACCTTTCAAAATATTTTTTTCTCTTTATTTTATAAACTGAATATAACTAAAATTATAACCACCATTAGCGGCGAATACCTTAATTTTTTGGCACCCAGCCTTTAAAGGCACATTTTTGATTTCGAAAGTGGCAAACTTTTTCATATTGCGGGTATTTGGAACCACTACATCACTGGCAACGGTTTTACCATCAATTAAAACGGTAATGCGTCCGTTGGCCTGATCTGCTGCTGCATTGATTTTTAACGTATAGTTACCTTTTTGTGCCACCTTAACCGTGTATTGCAACCACTCTCCTTTTTCGATATGGTTTACATAATATTTTTCGTACTGAAGAGAATCTTTGGCAATATCTACACCATCATTGCGGTAAATGCCGCCGCGGTTTCCAGCCGTCCGCTTATTGGTAACCGTGTGGTAATCGGCCGTATCGTGATCGAAATAGGCAAATCCGTTTTTTCCCAAATCATAATCAACGGCGTAAATAATGCTTTTATCCTGAATTAAATTGGCCTTAAAAGGTTTGGTTTCATTGCTGAAAGGCTGGCGGATCATCGCATCAATTACATCACGGTGAATAATGGTATTTTCTAACTTCGAATAAATGGCCACTTCCATCAGGCCACTATATACGTTGCTATCTTTAGGTTTATTACCGCCATGGTTCAGGTATTTAACCAGTGCATCGTAATTGGGGTTCGATTTAATTTCCATCGGGTTATTAACGCCCATTTTCTTTAAAGGCCACCACGACCAGCCAATGTTGTTTTTTTCTAACAGATGGATGGCATCGGTAAACCAAACGTTTGAATTTTCGCCTGTTTCGCCCAGCCAAACGGGTACATTTTGCTCATCGCGGGCCTTAATGATGTGCGCTATGGAAGCCTGGTCGTTATAGTTCCAATATTTATGAAAGCTCAAGGCCATGTTTTTGTCCCATAGTGGAAAAATACCGTTGTAGTTATTGCCCCAACCATTACCTTCAATAATAATGAGGTGCTGCTGATCTACCTCGCGGATGGCTTTGGTAATCGCAACCATCAGTTTTTTTAAAGGGGCATTCACTTTCTCCTGGGTCCCGTTTTTATCTTCCTCAGGATTACTGAAACCATAATTGGGTTCGTTTATAATATCATAGGCACCGATGTAGGGCTCATTTTTATAACGTTCGGCCAGTTTCCGCCACAGGGCTATGGTTTTCTCCTGGTTGGCCTCACTATCCCACAGGTAGGGTTTCGACGGATCACGGTCGGCAATGTTTAAATCGTTACCCTGTCCGCCAGGTGCAGCATGTAAATCCAAAATGAGGTACATTTTATTGGCTTTGCACCAGTTGAGCAAACTATCGGTTAAGGCAAAACCTTTTTCGAGCCAGGTATTTTTACCAGCCACAGGCTCCTGATCAACCGGCAGGGTATAAAGATTATAGTGCATGGGTAAGCGGATCGAGTTAAAACCCCAGCGTTTCATCGAATCAACATCAATTTTACGCGTATGGTTAGCCAGCCAGGCATCGTAAAATTCCTGCGTTTGCTTTGGCCCCATCAGGTCGGTAATCCTTTCGCGGATGCGGTACTGCTGCGACTCTTTATTTATTTTCAGCATGTAGCCTTCCTGCAACATCCAGCCACCCAGACCAATGCCGCGCAACAATACGTTCTGGCCCTGCCCATCAATAATTTTTGTGCCTGATGCTTTTAAAAAACCCTGACCAAAACCGGTAAACGAAATGCTGCTGAACAGAAAAACAGATAATATAGATCTTTTAAAAAACATAGTTGATTGATTAAAAATTACCAGATATAAGTAGCTACTGCACCCTTATCGAGCGCCGCAGCATAGCTTTTGCCCTTTAGGCTAATGTTAAATGCTGCAGTTGCTTTGCCCGTATTGGCCACAATAAGTACATGTTTACCTTCGGGTGTTTTAAATGCAACATTAGCCAAACCTTCAGGCTCGTTAGATGCAACCCTTACGGAGCCCGGCCTTACAAACTTAGCGGCATGGGCAATGGAAAAGTAGGCCAGGTTGCGGCTATAATGGTCGCCGTTAATGGTAACTGCACCCTGGCACATCGAGCAACCTCCCCTATCAGTATAGGGTTTATTTTCAGGATCGGCAGCGAGGTTCCACTCCAATACATTTTTGGCCCAGTTACGTGTGGCGTCAATAATTAAACGCGCTACCGGATTTACGATATCAATAGTCGTAGCATCAGGCTGTTCTACCACCATTTGCTCAGAAAAATAAATATTTTTATCAGGATGGGCATCATGCACATCGCTGAGCGCTTCTATTTTCCCGCCGTAAAGATGGAAAGCAGATCCATCGATATATTTTTTAGCTTCCGGATCATCCAAAATACTGATCGGATAATCGGGCCGATCGGCATTATGATCGTAAACAATAATTTTGGTTTTAATGCTGGCTTTTGCAAAAGCGGGGCCTAGAAACTTCTTTACAAATAGCGCCTGATCCGGTGCTGCCATAAACAAACTCGGGTTATTGCCCGGATGTAAAGGTTCGTTTTGCACCGTGATGGCATCAATAGAAATCCCCTCCTTTTTCATTCCCTGTACATAACGCACAAAATATTTAGCATAAGCAGCATAATACTCCGGCTTAAGCATCCCTCCGCGGGCATCGTATGTTGTTTTCATCCATAAGGGAGGAGACCATGGCGAACCCATTATTTTAATTTTAGGATTAATGGCCATGATTTCCCTCATTACCGGAATAACATCTGCATGATCAGGGCCTAAATCAAATTTAGCCTGCTCCACATCGGTTTGCCCTTCAGGAATGTCGTTATAAGAAAATACTTTTTCGTTTAAATCAGATGCACCAATGCTTAACCTGATGTAGCTTACACCGATATTGTTTCCATCAGTAGCGAACAACTCTTTCAATAAGGCCGCTCTTGCCGGCGCCGACATTTTAACAATATGCTGCGCACTACCCCCGGTTAATGCATAGCCAAAACCATCTATACTTTGGAAAGTTTTTTTATCGTTTATTGCAATTACAGGTTGTTTGTTTTTGGCTGCAGACAGTCTTAAACCTGCAGTCTGGCGGGTAAACAGGGCTGTACGATCGGCTTTGGTTAGCCATACCTGTGGCTGGCTTTGCGCCATAACCGAAAAAGTAAAAGCACAACCTATTAAGAGTCCAATGGACTTGGTAACTGGCATATAAGAAAAATAATCTGATAAAAAACAGGAAGAAAGACTTGGCTTTCTCCCTGTAACAATTAAACTTTAAGGATATAATATTCGAGCTTATTTAGTGCCGCCCCACTCTTTACTTTGTACAATTTTGGTATTGGCAAGTTCCCTTTCCGGAATTGGAAATATCTCGTTTCTGCCTGCTTTAAAAGCTTTACCAGCTAATACTGTTGGTGCCAGGCCCCAGCGTACCAGATCAAACCAGCGGTGTCCTTCTGCAGCAAGCTCTAAACGGCGCTCACGCATAATATTATCCATGGTTACCGGTAATGGATTCAGGCCCACCCTTGCCCTTACGGCGTTAAACATTGTATAAGCTTTAGTTCCGGCACCAACACCCGCACCACTTTTTAACAGTGCTTCTGCTTCTAACAAATAAGTATCGGCTAAACGGATTTCGTACATGTCCTGACCAAAATTAAGTTCCAGCTGGCCAGTGGTCGCTTTTGTAGAATTACGGCCGGCATATTTTTCGATAAAGTATCCCGTATTAGCATATGCATGCTTATAAGTTACAATACCCGCTTTTTCCAAACTGTCCAAATTTGCTACAGTTGCTTTATTCCTGGGGTCGAAATGAATCTGATCAAAGAAATCTTTGGTAAAAGGCAAAAAGCTCCAGCCCGAGATATAATCAGGTGCCAGCGCGGCATTTACGGGCACATAGTTACGCGGACCTACCAAAATACTCATGACGTTTCCTTCGCGACTGCCAACGGTACCCCATCCCATATCAGAGGTAGTATTGTACACGATTTCGAGAACCGACTCTGAATTGAACTTATTTTTAACATTCCATAAATCGGCGAAGTTGGGCAATAATTTATAACCATAGGTGCTGGCACCCGGAGCAGGTCCGTTTACCAAAGCAAATTCTGCCGCAGCTTCAGCCCATTTTTGTTGCCACATGTATACTTTACCCAAAACGGCGTGTGCAGCTCCCTGGGTAAGCCGTCCACCTTGAGACGCGACAGGAACCGTAGTAGGCAGGTTGGGTATAGCTTCTGATAGATCTTTAACGATCAAAGCATAAACCTGATCTGCAGGAACCTGTAATACATCAAACATGGCACTTGGCTCAACCACATCGGTTAATAACGGAATGTTCTTGAACAACCTCACCAGATCGAAATAATAGATGGCCCTTAAAGTTTTTACCTCGGCGATATACCGCGTTTTAGTGGCTTCATCTAAACCTGCACCATTTACTTTTTGTAAAAATACATTTGCCCGGTAAACGCCGGTAAAGCCTTTGCCCCATAAGTGGCTGGCCGCCCCTGAGGTAGAAGTCAGGGTATAGTTATTAATCGTTTGTAAATCGCCAATATCGGATGGCGAGTCACCTCCGGCAAAATGATCATCAGAACCCGCGGATAAAATATTCACTTTGGTAAGGTATCCTGAAGACTGATTTCCCAGAACATCATACACCGAGATTAGTGATGTTAATGCTTCAGCAGGGGTTTTATAATAACCTGTTTCCAAAATGCGGTCTCTAGGGTTTACATCCAGCTGTTTTTTGCAAGAGACAAACAATTGCGATGAAGCGACAATAGCCGCGATATAAAAAATATTCTTTTTCATTATTCAACTATTAAAATCCAACATTTAAACCAATCATAAATGAACGTGCCTGAGGGTAAACACCACGGTCTACACCCAATACCGTTCCACCGATTTCCGGATCATATCCCGTGTATTGGGTAATGGTCCATAAATTCTCGCTCATCAGGTAAGCCCTAACTTTTTGTGCACCAATTTTTTTCGAAACATTTTGAGGAAGGGTATAACCTACCTGTAAGGTTTTTAACCTGAAATAGTCACCTTTTTCAAGGTACAGTTTAGAGAATTTAATATAGTTTCCATTTGGATCAGATTCTACAATACGCGGCAGTGAAGTAGATGGGTTGGCTGGTGTCCAACGATCTAATATCTTGGTCTGCCAGTTGGCGTAGGTAACATCTAAACGACGTAAACCCTGAAAAATCTGGTTTCCGCCAACACCATTACCAAAAGCAACCAGATCCCAGTTTTTATAAGCCAGGTTAATGGTGATGCCGTAAGTATATTTCGGAATTGGGCTGCCTAAAAATGTCCTGTCTGATGAGTTGATTTCATTATCTCCATTTAAGTTCGCGAACTTAATATCACCCGGTTTGGCATTTGGCTGTAATTTAGTCCCTGCCGGACCAACGTAGCTGTCAATTTCTGCCTGAGTTTGGAAAATGCCGAGCATATCATAACCATAATATTCGTTGAAAGATCTGCCCAGGCCAGTTCTGGTAAAGTTACCCATGGTTTGAAAGCTTTGCGCATTATCTTCGATGAAGGTTTTACCTGGTAATAACCTGGTCACTTTGTTTTTAAGGAATGATATGTTTCCATTTACACCCAGGTTAAATTCACCGATTTTTTTTCGGTATCCCAGTTCAAACTCAAAACCGGTATTTTGCATATCACCTACGTTTTGCGTTGGCCCACCGGCTGCACCCACATACAGTGGAATATCAGGCGTTTGCAATACTCCTACAGTTTTCTTCTTGAAATACTCTGCAGACAAGGTGAAATCAGTAAATAAGGTCGCATCAAAACCGATATTGGTTTGGCGGGTTTCTTCCCACTTCAAATCCGGATTCGATAATGCAGCAGGACTCCAGCCGATTACGCTCTGATCGGTCGTACCAAAAGTATAGTTACGGCCACTGCTTACCAAAGAAACATATCTGAAATCGCCCAAAGCATCGTTACCGGTAACCCCATAACCTCCGCGTATTTTTAAGAAATTTACGATATCATTTTCTTTCCAGAAAGCCTCTTTTGAAGGCACCCAACCCAATGAGAATGAAGGAAAATATCCGAAGCGGTTGTTGGTACCGAAGCGCGAAGAACCGTCACGTCTCATAATACCGGTAAACAGGTATTTCTCATCATAATCGTAAGTAACGCGGGTAAATAAAGAGTTTACCACATGTAATGTTCCATCGCCACCGCCTACAAGTTTATTCGCGGTTCCCGGGTCATAATTTAAATTTGCTTCGTAGAAGCTATTGGCAATAATATTCTGATACGTGGTATTTAAACTTCTGCTGTTATTATCCATGTAATAGCCCTGCCCCAAAATGATGAAAGCGTGGTGCTTACCAAAATTGCGCGCGTAACTTAAAGTATTTTCCCAGTTATAGTTTAATACCGTGTTAATTTCGCGGTAGAACGATTTTTTATCATTTTTAGAAGAAGAGTTCAGGTAAAAAAGCGGTGTATAAGAATCGCCGCCGTAAAACGCAACTTTAGTACCTAAACTTGATCTGAATTTCAGATTGGCAATCGGTTCAATCTCCGCAAAAGCGTTACCAACAATATTATGATCCCAGCTATAATTACCCAGGCGGGTTTGTATATAAGCTAAAGGGTTACTCATTTCCTGACCAACAATAGGCGAAATACCATAAGGGAAGCCATCCGGATTTCTGAGCGTATTGGCAATGGTGTAAGGCGATTTGGCAATTAAAGCCGGATCAGTTTCTATTACAGGTGTAATCGGATCGAGGTTAATGGCCGAGCTTAACGGTCCTCCGAATTCGCTATTCGTATTACCTACACTGCTGTTTACAGAGTGGCTATAGCCCAGGTTCTCGCCAAAAGTAATCCATTTTGCAGGTTTATATGTTGAATTGATCCTTACGTTTGCCCTGTTCCATTTAGAAATCGGGCTGGCCACAATACCATCCTGTTTAATGTAGCCCATCGAACTGTAGATGGTAAATTTATCATTTCCTCCACTAACGCTAAACTCATGCGTTTGGCGGCGGGCATCATCATTAAATACCTGATCCTGCCAATCGGTACCTGCACCAAAAGCAGCAGGATTTGCATAAGGTTGGGATAATCCGGAGTTTGCTGCCGATTCGTTTCTGATGGTAGCATATTGCGTAGCATTTAATAAATCGAGTTTTTTAGCCGGTGCGGAAGTACCGTAAAAACCGTTATAATTTACGCTGATTAAACCAGCTTTACCTTTTTTGGTTGTAACAATAATTACTCCGTTAGCTGCTCTGGCGCCATAAATAGCCTGCGAGGCCGCATCCTTTAAAACCTCGATAGATTCGATATCTGCCTGGTTAAGGTAACCAATGCCACCATTATCTACAATTACCCCATCTACAACCCAAAGCGGATCGTTGTTACCTCCTGAAGCGAAAGAAGTATATCCCCTCACCCTTACAGTAGAAGAAGTACCCGGTTGTCCGTTACCACTGGCAATGGTTAAACCCGAGGTTCTGCCTTGTAAGGCCTGCTCCACCCTATTGATGGGCATACTTTCCAGATCTTTTGCCTTAACGCTCGAAATAGATCCGGTTACCACACTTTTCTTCTGCGTACCGTAACCTACAACTACTACCTCGGTCAGATCTTTCGAACCGGCCATTAGGGCTACATTAATACGGCCTCCTGCCGGAACTGTTACCGTTTGTGTGGTCATACCAATTAAACTGATGTTTAATTTTCCACCAACAGGCGCCTGGATGCTGAAAACACCATTGGCATCAGTAGATGCAGCCTTAGTTGTGCCTTCCAGCCGAACCGTTACACCTGGCAACGGACTACCATTTTGTTCTGTTACTTTTCCTGTAACCGGAATGTCTTGAGCCAATAAGGCCAACGGTAATGCCAGGATACAGTAAACGAAGAATACGAATGTAAATCTTCCTCTCATAGAAATTACTTTTAAGTGAATTAATTTGGTTAGTTCATGATACAGTCTTACTGGTTGCTGTTCATGGATCAAATCTATACACGTGTATAGCAACAGCAGAATTTAACCCTACTACACCAACCATACAACAGCCTTAAAAGTGGATAAAGAATAGAAAAAATGGACCTACATAAGCCCTACAGGCAAGTCATAAAAATCTGTATAACAGCCACTTGAATATTTCAATCAAAAAGAGCAGCGTTTGTAACAAAAAACGGCGTTTATGGCATTTTCTGTCGTGCTATTTCAATCAAAAACTCATACAGATTGGTTTCAGGCTTCAGCTGAAGTTTTTTCCGAAGGCGATAACGGCCTACTTCAATCGCTTTAATCGTTACGTTCATCAGTTGGGCCATTTCTTTTGAAGAAAGGTTCATAGACAGATAGGCACAGAACTTCAGATCATTCTGGCTCAGGTCTGGATAAAGATCTTTTAGTCGGGTAAAGAATTCGGTATTTACATGATTGAAGTGTACACTCATGTGATCCAGTTCCTGGTCTTTTTTCTCTACATCCTTAATCAGCCTGATCAGGTGCCTGAAACTTGGCGAACTCTCATTAAGGTCGTGGTTTTTAATTACCGCAGATATCACTTCCTTAATTTTGGCCAACACCTTACCGCGTTGCACCAGGTGCATGGTCATGGTAGAAAGCTCTTTGTTTTTATAATTTACATCGGCTTCGAGCTTTTCATTCTGCAGCCGCACAATTTCTTTTTCATTTCGATCAAGCTCCAGCTGGTGCAGGTAGCTCATGCGTTCCTGCTCTTTAATGTGTTTCGTTTTTTGCCACCTGATCATTAACCTTATGGCCATTACAACTAAAATCAGGTAAACAATCCGCATCCAAATGGTATTGTACCAGGCCGGCAGCACCACGAAAGTATAACTTACCACCTCCGATTCGTTACTGATACCCGTACTCGCCTTCACATTAAACGTATATTTTCCGGCCGGTAAATTGGTATAATCTTTTTCACTTTTCGTACTCCAGGCAGACCATTCGCCATCAAAGCCCGTAAGCTGATAACTGAATTTAATGTTTTTATCATGCTCAAAAAGTGTAGAGGCATATTCGAAATGGATAGAATTTAAGCTGTTTACGTACTCAGGGATGTCATGCAAATCCTGCTTGGCGACAATGCTTCCTTTATCTACAAAATAGCCGCCAAAAACCACACTATCTTTATTGCCCATTAATTTTACGGTGCCCAACACCACGTTTGGCCGGGTGATATTCTGAATGTATTTTTTATAATTGATATGATAAGCGCCTTTGTTGGCCCCGATAAATATATTCTGACTATCGGGTGCGTATATCGATTCGAAACCACCAACCACTTTGCCATTCAGCTCGGGCAGGTATAAAATACTGAAGGGAGTTTTCCCGTTTGGCCTATGGAAATCGATAACGCCAACCTTCTTATTTGTTACAAACCAGATATTACCATCATTATCTTCTTTCAGATATTGAATAGGAATACCATTAAGGGCTGAGCCGAACAATTTAAAACGGATAAACTTTTTGCTTGCAGCATTGTATTCGAAAATTCCGCTTGTGGTGGCAATAACTACCCTGTTTTTAATATGAAATACATAATTGTAAAGCTTGGTTGGTAAGCCATCCCGATCGGAGAATAAGGTGGTATGCAAAATACTTTTATGATCGGGCTTGAGTTCTATTTTATATACACCATGGTAAGGATGCGAAGCCCAGATCTGATCGGGATTATTATTATCGGCAACTATAAAACGCAGTGTTTCGTTAATACCTGCAATTTTACCACCATTTATAAAGCGGCTTCCATCATAGGTGAGTTCCTGTAATCCGGCATAAGTACCGGCTATGACCTCTTTGCTTGGATAAACATTATCTATGGTTTGGTACATCCAGGTACCAATTAAGCTATAAAGCGGGGTGGCAATATTATCTTTCACCAGCAGGGTTCCATCTTCATGAGCCATTAACAGCTGGTTATTAATTTCATCCAATCCCCATACCTGGCCTTTGCTGTTCTTTACCTCTTCGAAATTAGCCGGCGAATAGCTTAAATCGGGCATTGCCGTATTAATTTTGGCCTGATACAAACCGTTAGAGGTACCGATATAAATTGATTGTCCGTATTTGCGAAAGGCGTAACTGGTAATCTGTTTATTCCGATCGGGAGAAATGCTTTTTACGGCACTATTAATGGCCACGTAAGCAATCCCATCATCCAACGCCAGCCACATGTTTTTATCCTTATCCAGCAGTATACCCCGTACATTATTATTCTGTAAGCCCTCTTTATAGTTATACTTCTGCACCAGATTGCCCTTTTTATTCATAATATATACCCCACCAGAAGTGGTGGCTACTCCATATAAATCTACACCGATCTGCGTTGCAAAATAAATCCGTTCGTTTAAAAAAACCTGGTTTAAGCTACTGATCAAAGGTTTTAGCTGATGGTTAATAAGCAAAAACAATCCTTTTTTTAACATCGAAACCAGTAAAGTATCGCCACTATAGGGCAATACAGCTGTTATACCTGATCGGTTTAAAATACTGTCCTTACAAAATGGTTTCCATAGGCCATGATCGTAAATCATCAGGCCCGAATCAGACGACTGCGAAAAGATTTTACCTTTTGCAGTCCCCATAAACATCCAGTTGGTATTGGTTTTATAACTTTTAATTACCCCATCTTTATAATGTAGAATAGCATGTATCGACCTAAAAAACACCTCATCCCGAACCACTGAAACACCCCAGATATCGGCCAGTTTCCGCATATTCTCTGGCAATAGGTTTAACAGCGAAGTATATTTTAAAATACCCTGTGCATTCGGATAGAAATAACCAAACTCATCCTGTCCGCCTACATAAATGCGGTTTTTGGAATCGATCCCCACCGAACGAACCGAAGTGAAGTTGGGTAATTTGAACAGGTTCCAATAACGGCCGTTAAAAGTTAGCAGTCCCTCGTTATTACCAAAATAAAGGATACCATTTTTATCCTGCTCTACATCCCAGTTCTGAATGCCGCCATTATATTGCTCGTTATTGTAGTTTACCACTTGCGGTATGCCTAACAGCACCTGTGCATGGGTATAATAAGCAGTTAAGAAGAATAATATAGCCGGTAAAAGTCGCTTCATTTTGGTTAGGGAGGAGTTAAAACGCAATAATAAATATATAATTTTAATTCTGGTTAGCGGCGCTTACAATTTCAGTGGCTTGCGCGCGTTTCTACCGCGTGCAGAAGTAGTTTAACGATTGTCTCGTTTAATGCGCATCATTTATAAAGACATTTTTGAACATCTTACTTTTTGCTTTGGTCTTCCGTTTAGTCTGCCTATTATTTTGAAGCGCACTACCTGTGGTTGTAGGTCGGGTTCGGTCCCGCTTTCACTGCAAGTCCTCACTCATGCTTCGCTCCGGGCTTTCCGTTCTATCGGGGCTGGTTTATTGGAGGCTGTGGTTTATTTGTGCTGAACAACATCCAGGCTTGCGCGCGTTTCTAACGCGTGCATAAATAGCTTAACGATTGAATCGTTTATATTAACCTTTTTTTAACACCCAAGACATTTAAGAACACCTAAGCTTTAGTCTTTCTGCTCCCAGCCTTCGGACCTCTGACCCCAGACCTCCGACTCAAAAATCTACTTCAACAAATGCGGTTCAACTGCTTTTCTCCAGATGGCATAACCTTTAGCATTCATATGCAGCATATCTTCCACAAAAAGTTCAGGTCTTAATTTTCCATCTTTCGTTAACATTAAAGAATAAACATTAACAAAGGTTGTATTCGCTTCTCCGGCAAGAAACTTTTTAATTAATGCGTTAGATGCTACTGCTTTTTCTTTAAACTTATCCCTGCTCGGGCTTGGTTTAATCGAAATGTACACAATAGGTACAGTTGGCATTTTGGCCCTGATGGCCTGGTATAACTTGATGGTGCGGTTTAAAACTGTATCGGGCGTTACCGTTTCATTTGGCAGGTCGTTCTCACCTACATAAAGTATAATTTGTTTGGGATGGTAAGGAAAAACAACATCATTTAAATAATAGGTAATATCGTTAATAACGGCACCGCCAATCCCCCTGTTTAAGGCATTGTATTTGGCAAAAATCTGTGTACAATTGTCCCATTTGCGGATAGATGAACTCCCCACAAACAGCACAGGATTTACAGGTGGTTTATACATTTGATCGTATTTTTTAATTACCTGTACATCATCCCAGAAATTGGGTTTCTTTTGGGCAAAAGTGGTTACGGCTAAAAAAGAGAGGCAAAGCAGAATAAGGAATGATTTTTTCATATAAAAATGTTTAAAACGGGCACAATATAGCAATATACAACTGGTGGTAGGTAAATCAAACAATTTTATTACGGCTTGTTTACGATTTGATTGCTAAGGAAGCACAGAACATGGAGGAGATGGTTAAATCTGTTTGGTTGCATCGTCATTTCGAGCGAAACGCAGTGAAGTCGAGAAATCTTTGAACTATGCCAAAAGATTTCTATCTCGATTTAACGTCATACCGTGTGGACACAATTAATTACGATATTTTCTTCCGCTCTATGCCGCGGTGGCATGGTACTTTGGAGCGCCAAAGTACCCAAAGCGCTTCGTCAATCCAGCAATGAGCCTTTTGCACAATTCCATGCGCATCAAAAAAACAGCGGCACTTCGTTTTGTGTTCAATCTCTTTTAAAAAAAAATTAAATCCATCCTCATGAACACAAAACCACTGCATTTCAGGTTTGGTAGTGCGAGTTTATCTGGACTGCTACTGTTTTTTTGATTTCCCCGGCTCTTGGGATTGACAGCGTCCTTAGCTAAAATCCGTGCTTTATTAAAGTTGGTTAGCAAAATGCCCATACCATTCTTAAAAAAGATGTGTCCACAAGATAGCCCTGCGTGGGAATGACGATCATTCTATTGGAGCATGTCATCCTGAGCGTAGTCGAAGGATCTTTTACGTACAAATACGTTTTGAAAATTAACATTTAATACGGTCTTCGACTCCGCTCAGACTAACAAAAAAATTAAATTTATCTTCGAAAACCAGCACTGGATGTTGTAAATAAACCTGATCCGATAACCATCGGATGAAATGGAAAGCCCGGAATCCCGATTCTTCATCGGGTGAGGACTTGGAATGGAAAGCAGGACTACAATCCGCCAAGATAAACTGCCCTTTCATTTCCAAAGAAACAACTAAATTGATCTATTGACGAAGTCTTCAACTTCACTCAGACTGACAAGCAATCAAATTCACCCGATAAAACCAGCACTAAACCGCTTAAATTCGAACGATAAAGCGGCAATGTGCGCCAACTTCTGACCGGTAGAATGATCGTCATGATTTAAATCCATAACATCAACACACGGTACTGCATCGCTTTTTAATTCAGTTTCATTACTCAGGTTACTTACAATTTGTTTCACCAACAACGTATTGGCTTGCCCCGGTTGATGACGACCCGAAAGGTATATAGAAGTGATGATGGCATTAATCTGGTAAATAATAGCCTGTACATCATAAAGTCCATTAAAATCGATGTGTTTTCGCATCGGTTCCTGACTGGCCGACTCAATTGCTTCGCTTAAGCCCGACAAACTTAAATTGGCATTTTTTCGTGCCATACGCGATTGATTCTCATCCCTTTCGGCCTGGTTTTGAATGGCCACCTCCAGGTAACGGATACTGGCTTTAACCGCATCCGTAATTTTTGCCCTTAGTTGGTGGCTATCCCAAATCGGGAACAAATAGGTGGCAAAAATGGCAATAACACAGCCCAGTACGGTGAAGATAATCCGATCGTGCACCAGGTGATCGAAATGCCCCTGATAACTGCCCAGTGTTAAAATAACCGCCGGTGTAATACACAGTACACTAATGGTATAATTTAAGCGGTTAAAGGCATAAAAACCAAGCAAGAAAACCACCGAAAATGACAGCAGCACCGCCGGACTTTTTACAAAATAGATGATGATCAGTCCGATTACCACCCCGCCCATACTGCCTTTTAAACGCTGTAAATTCCTTTTCCAGGTAATCGAAAATTTAGGTCGCGCCACAATCACCAGGGTGAGAAAAAGCCAATAGCTGTATTTGCTCGGATCCAACTGCCAGATGAGCAGGAAACCAAACAAGAAACAGATAGCCAACCGCAGCGAAAACCTGAAAATGGGCGATTTTAGCGTCAGGTGCTCTTTAATAGAAAAACGATCGCCGGTAATAAACAATGGGTAAGAAATCTTTCCGCTCAGTTCCTGCAAGTGTTTTTCGGTGGCGCGCTCATTCCCCCTGATCATCTCGATAATCCGTACAATATCGTTCATGTTCGAAACTACCTTCAACACAATTTTACGCTGGCTTTCGTTTAAACGTTCCATTTCCTGCAATAACAGGATGCGTTGCTGCTGATATTCGATATTGGTGGCTACCTCACCTTTATAAGCCTTTGCCGAACGTACGTGCCTGCCCAACTGCTCCAACTCTTTAGCCAGTAACCTAATCAAACTGGCAATCAGTTGCAGATTCGGGCCGGTAGCCAAAGTTTTTCGCACCAAAGCATAATCGTAATGTACGGCATTCAACTGCTCATATAAATCAATCAGTAACCTGGCCCGCTCCAGCAACAACCGGCCTTTGGGGTTGTCGGGATTCATGGCGTACTTATCGGTAAGCAACAAATTGCGGATCAGTTCGTGTTTCTGGTTTACCTTAATGTGCAGTTTAATGGCTTCTTTCTGTTGTGGATCGAGCGGCACATCTACATCATAATTTTTAGCCTTTGCATTTAAAAATGCGGCACTGCTCATCAGGCATTCGAAAATAGCGTGGTGCAGCGAACGGTATGGCCGTATTAAAATCTGGATCAGGCTGATGACATAATACCACACACCACCCACCAAAATATAACTACTGAAGTACAGCGGCCTGGCCGGATGAAGCCCCATTACAAAGGTGCATACAATCAGCGCCATGGTGCCAATCAACGAGAGTTTTTGCCCATATACCGCAAACATAGAACAGCCAAAAGCCGCCATAACCACCACTGTCGCGGTAAGATATGGATTATACAATACCGATGAAACCACCCATGTGGCCAGGAAAAACACGATGATACTGGATAAGGCTGTTTTCAGTTTATTCAGCCGGTTATCGGGCAGATCGGTTAAACTGATTAGCAAAGCCCCAACCCCTATTCCTTTTGCCGCTTCGTGATTGCCCAGGTAAAAAAATAAAATAATGGGTAATACCACGGTAATGGTAGTGCGCAGGGCATCAGAAAAGTACTCACCTAAAAAGAAGTACGAAATGGTAGAGCCGATGCTGTTTTTGCCCATGAAATAAGTTAATGAATGCGGATAAACGGTTAAAAGCTGCAAAGATAACAGATTTATAATGCATGCATAGTAAATGTTTATAGAAAACCAGATACCGATTTGTTCTTTGGGTTTTAGGAAACCTTCCTGGCGTAGGTCTAAGCGCTTTAGCGCGGTGCGAAGAACTGGCTTGTGCATAAAATAATCTCAGAAAACACAAGTCTCCCAATCGCTATCTCGCCCGCTAAGACTCGAACTAGAACAGGATATTAACTTATATTTTATGGAAATATTAAACAATTCTTCCAGTTATCGAATTAGTTAAAAATTTAAGATTGAATATATTAATGTTAAATTGCACTATCTAAATAACATAAACCATTTTACCTGCAACTTTAGTTGTAGAAATCACAAATGAAGTATATTGAACAAATAACAATCTCAAAGTTTCGATCTATTGGAACAGAAGAATCTTTCGAGACTTTGGATCTAAACATTTTCTCAGGGAGTAACGACAGTGGCAAATCGAATTATCTAAAGGCTCTCAATCTCTTTTTCACAGGCCATTCCGAATTGAATATACGCTATTCCAGCGAAAGTGATTTTAACAAATGGTACAGAGATAATAATATTCGTGGAGAAAGAAATATTGAAATTGAGGTTAAAATAGCTAAGGGGAACTATGGAGACAAGGATGGGATTAATCAAGGTTTTATCGCAAAAAAGATTTTTAGAGTAGATGGCGGGCAAGAATTTAAATTTGCGGACATCAATGGAATGGAGATATTACCAGGTAGTAAATCTCATAATAAAGCTAATGGGGTAATAACGGAAAAGTTCAGATATGTTTATATACCTGCAATTAGAGACGCAAAGTTCAGAGAGAATCTACAACAACTGATTCAGGAAATTGCAAAATCAACTGACAAGCGATTCAAATCCCAGGATTTAAAGGAGGCTTTCGAAAAAATGGAATTAGGAATAGATAGTCAACTGAAAGAGTTAACTAGTTATGTGAAAAGCCTAATGAACATCGATATAGAGACAAATGTTAATTTTAGCACTCTACTTGAATCATTATCTTTTGAAACAAGTGAAAAAATAATTATAAAAAAGCGAGGAAAAAATTTGGAAAAACAGCGAATCAATCTAAGGAATAGAGGAGATGGTATCCAAATGCAATTCTTCTCATTTCTTCTCTGGTTTATTTCGAAAAACGATAAAAAGCACTTTTACATTTGGGGATATGAAGAACCAGAAATAGCTTTTGAATTTAAGCGTCAGTTTGAACTTGCAGAAATTTTCAAAGACACATTTTGCAAGGTTGCCCAAATATTCATAACAACCCACTCTCCTGCATTTGCTTTTTCTGATTCAGACCGAATGACAAAAGTATTTCGTGTAAGCTATGAAAAGGAAAAAAATTTTAAAAATGAAAGGTATTTATCAAAGGTTGTACCAATGGATCTATACTATGAGGGTCTTTTTAAAGAGTTAACAACCGCAAGTGTTGAAAACAAAAAGTTGTTGGAAAGGGATATTTGGGGGATTAATGCTCAAAAAATATCAAAAATGATTGGAGAATCATTAAACGAAGTAATTGGATTAAGACAGATATCGAATAATCAGCTTGATGAGCTCAAGGACTTAATAAAGCTTCAACAAGTGGAAAATACCAGTCTAAAGGTAGATATCTCAAAAATTGAAGATGAGCTAATAAACCTATTCCCTGAAAAGGTATTTATCTGTGAGGATGAAAAAGCAATTAACCTTTGGGAAAAAATGCTTCATGAAAAAGCAAATATTGCCAACGATAAATTTAAAGTAATTGCGTCGAAAGGATGTACAAATAATCAGGTAGAAACTGCGTTATGCCACCTTATGAGCCAGAATACCAACTATCGTCCGAAAGTTTTTAGGCAATTAGATAGAGATGGGTACACCTCGAGACAAATAGAATTTTTAGAAAACGCAAAAGCTAAACACTCAGAATTTCAAAAATTTCAAAAATATAAAGTTATTTTCCTGCCTGTTAACGAGATTGAAAACTTTGCAGTTCAAATAGATAGTGATTTTACAGAAGAGAAATTAAAAGATTTCAATACTTTTAGCATAATAAATGATGCTTTCGTGCAAACAGTAAATAGCAATTTGCTGGCATGTTTAAAGCTATGTAAAATTGATTCCGACCGGGCATTATTTAATGGTAAACTACCAGAAATGACAAAAGAAGCCAGATTAAATATGCTTAAATATTTTCCTGGTAAGGAAATTAAAAAAACCAAGGCAAATTTTAATTGTGATAAAACATTATTGGACAAGGAATTCTCAGATTTACCATCAGAACTGAGAGCTTTTTTGCTAGAAATTAAGAGCTTTTTTGAAAATTGATTTAAATATTCCTCGATAAATATTTCCCAGTCTAGCGCAAGTCTTAACGCCCGAGGCCGGTGTAAAGGCCTGACTTGTGCTTTATATCCAAAATTTAGATGTTAAATTTTTTAAAAGATTGCTTCACTCCACCCCAAGCTCATACGCTTCGGTTCGCAATGACGATTGGCCGACTAATAACGATAAAACAAACATATATGAACTGGACTGTCTCTCAACAGCCCAGTAGCATTTAATCCCTATACCCATCCCTAAAACTATAATGCGTTTGCGCATTACAGATTACGTAATCGATAATTTCGATGTTTAGCTTTGCGCAGGTATTAAAACAGGTGCTTACAAAAAGTTCGTCGAGGGGGTTAACCTTAATGCTTTTCACATCGCAATAGTTTAACACCAGTACACCATAGGCATTACAAGCAACAGCCAAGCCTGCCAGTTGCTGTATGCAGTTAATCGGTTTGGCCTGTTGCTTTAGTTTGTGCCAGCAAAAAACCTCGTGGTTTTGATTTACAAACAGCACATACCAATCGCATTCTTTACCAGATGATGGTTTGCCGCGGAGCTGTTTTAAAAATTGAATTGAATTTTGGACCAGGTTTACGTTTACTGGTCTTTTGAGTGTGCGATAACTGAACTCCAGTTTAGCTAAAGCAATTTGATTTTTTGTTAGGTGCATCTTAAAAAAATTAAATAAATGCCTAACTGTGTTCGCGACATAAATATAGCAAAAATTTATAATTAAGCTGCTAAAAAAAATGAATAAAATATCATCATAGAAGAGATGCTGAAATAAATTGCCTTCGGTGAACTCGCATAAGGCTCGGTTTACTGCATAGCTTTCCGCTGCGCTACAGGTCGGCATAACGATCGCCTTCCATATTCTGCTTCTGCGCATGCTTAAGCATATGTTTGCCACGGAAGCACGAAGAACACGGAAAAACTTTAATTTCCTCGGTGATTTCTGTGTTTCCGTGGTTAATTAATTTTTGCACATGTTATAAAAGCGGACTTCCCTGCCACCTCAACTGCCCTTCAGTTGGCAATGATATGCCTGGAAATTTCTCCATCCGATTATCCGTCATTTCGAGCGAAGCACAGCGAAGTCGAGAACCCGAAGGCTCAGCGAAGCTAAATCTTTTAAAGTTGCATGTAAAACCCAGTTCAAAGATTTCTCCACTACGGTCGAAATGACGAAACGCCTAGAGATTTGCGATGGAAATTTCTCCATCCGATCATCCGTCATTTCGAGCGGAGCGCAGCGAAGTCGAGAACCCGAAGGCTCAGCGAAGCTAAATCTTTTAAAGTTGCATGTAAAACCCAGTTCAAAGATTTCTCCACTGCGGTCGAAATGACGATACGCCTAGAGATTTGCTATAGAAATTTCTCCATCCGATCATCCGTCATTTCGAGCGGAGCGCAGCGAAGTCGAGAACCCGAAGGCTCAGCGAAGCTAAATCTTTTAAAGTTGCATGTAAAACCCAGTTCAAAGATTTCTCCACTGCGGTCGAAATGACGATACGCCTAGAGATTTGCTATAGAAATTTCTCCATCCGATCATCCGTCATTTCGAGCGGAGCGCAGCGAAGTCGAGAAATCTTTTAACATAGTCCAAAGATCTCACCCCGCCTGTACGGACAGGCCCGTCCGCACAGGCGGGCATTCCGCTACGCTACAGTCGAGATGACGACCAATTTTTGATACATAAATATCTGCTAAAAGATTGCTTCACGCCACTACAACAGCCGTTCGCTTCAGTTCGCAATGACGACACCAAACCTCGGTCCTCGGTCTTTCCAACTTCTGACTATAACTTGTGTCTTTTGCGCCTTTTTCTCTGTGCCCTTTGTGGTTAAAAAATTCGCAATGACGAAGCAGAGCATTTAATTATCAATAACCAAACTTCAATGAACAAACAGCGACTGTATATTAAACGATCGCGGTAAAGCACCAAACCTCGGTCCTCCGACTCCGGACTACCGACTCTAGACTAAAACTTTCTCAAAATCTCCTTGCCAGTAACTAACCTTTTCGTTATCTTAGTCATATCCCTTTAAACCGGGCGGCAGTTTTTCTACTTCTACGGTTATCAAAAAAATCATCCCTATATTTTATTAACGGGTTTACACCCATAAAATTAATGCGTTATGAAAATAACTGGAATGATCAGGGAACCTCCGCGTTCTGCAACATGCTGTAACCGCAGCACAAAAACATTTAAAAAACATCTCTTTTACTTAAAAGGGGCAAATTACTTTGAAACCTTCCTGCAGTGTGCAGCGGCAAATCAAAGTTTCTTTGAAACGCTCCTGCAGTGTGCAGCAAACAATCGAAGTTACTTTGAAACCTTCCTGCAATGTGCAGTAGCCAATTAAAGTTACTTTGAAGCCCTCCTGCAGTATGCAGCAGTAAATCAAAGTAAAAAACACGAAATAACATCAACCATTAAATTAGACCTTATGATTAACTCCATCGTATTACAACCGCTCAGAAACAGCGAGTATATTCAGTTTTTAACCGATACCTTAAACATTGTATTGAAAAATGATCCGAAAGCGCTTAATGTTAGTGCACAGTATGATGCATTGCGCACGGCAACCGACAATGTGGAGAAGCTGTTTAAAATTAGTCAGGCCAGTTTGGTAACGGCCGAGATAGAAGCTTTTGATAAACGGCGCGATGATGCCATAAACGGTATCAGCCTGCAGGTACAAAGTTTAGTTTACAGTGCAGACCCGGTAATAAACCAGCACGGCAAAACGTTAAACGCACATTTGGCGCTATTTGGCAGCAGCATAGCCAGAGAGAATTACCAGAGCGAAACCACCATATTGCGCAACATTGTTAACGATTGGAAAAACAAACCCGAACTGCAAGAGGCGGTAAAGGCTTTAAACCTGGGCAACTGGCTAAACGAATTAGAATCGGCCAATAACGATTTTAACCAGGCCTATATTAAACGGAATGAAGAACTGGCTGCCGCACCTACCGAAAAGCTGCGCGAGTTACGCAATACTACCAATAACTTATATTATAAACTGCGTACACGGATTAACTCTAACTTCGATATTAACGATGGTGCAGAACCCTGGGCCAGTACCGTAAACCTGATTAACCAGCACATTGGCAACTATGCCCTACTGCAAAACCGCCGTGCCACTACAACAGGAGTAGAACCACCAGTGGTAAGCTAAGTGTTTTCAACTTTAAAATGCACACGGGTAATCAGCTATCTGTGTGCATTTTTGATGTGTTATCGGTGCTATGAGGGATAATTTATTTTATAAAAATCAATTTGAATGACAGATAAATCAGCAAATTGAAAGGCCAAGAGGCATCGTCATTGCGAGAAGGCTTTTTCAGCCGACGAAGCAATCTTACAACGATCGCTACTAGCGTGCGCATTAAGATTGCTTCGTTCCTCGCAATGACGATTTTTCTATTGGAGTCTGTTAATGGTAGTACAGCCTTCTCTAGCGCAAGTCTTAGCACTGAGGCCAATGCGATGGCCTGACTTGTGCTTTATAAATAATTTAAGGTAAAATTATCTATCAAGATTTCATACAAATGTGGACATACAAGATTGCAAATCACTATGAAATGTGATATATTCGCTACACTAAAAGGACCTATATGCGCTCATCCAAATTTATTCTTACCACGATTTTTACTTTAACAACAATAATGGCTTTCAGCCAATCGCCTAAACGAGCGATTAAGAAACTTGGCGCAGAGCCAGTTTACTTTATGGATAGCGTTAATGTTGACAAAGGTGAATTGATGAAATATGATCCGAACAGTATAGCGATTGTTACAGTTTTGAAAGGTGAAGAGGCCATGAAGATATTTGGTGAGAATGGCAAGGATGGAGCTGTATATATCGAAACAATTTCATTCGCTAAATCAAGATATTGGAAATACTTTAGCAGCAAATCGCCCGAATATGCAGCTTTAGTACCCGTTGCTAATCAAGACACTACCATTCAGTATATCCTAAACGATAAGGTATTGGATAAGAATTTTGAGGGTAATTTAGCCTTAATTAATGATAAGGTTTTTAAAGAGATCAAAGTATTAAACAAAGAGGAGCTTCAGAAACAGTATGGTATACAGAACAAAGAAGCAGGAGTTATCATCAAATCTGAGACACCAGAAGATCTACACAATGGGAAAAAGAAGTTTTAACCTAAGTTTGTACAAACCTTTTAACACTTTCCAGGATAACAGAATACTTATATCTTTAATTTAACATCCAATTTGATACAAAGCATACATTAGCATTTTACAGAGTGATACCCCAATACTATGCCTTTAAAAGAAGAAATCGTTAGAAACTATGTTGAAGCCTATAACAACTTCGATGTAGACAATATGGTGATAAACTTTGATGAAAACGTAGTTTTTGAAAATGTTCAGAACAATGAAACCAATATGTCGCTAAAGGGTATAGCCGCTTTTAAAGAGCAGGCAGAACAGGCAAAAGCATATTTTAAAACAAGGGAACAACGCATTAAATCAATCAAACATGCTGCACAGCAGGTAGAAATAGAAATTGATTATTATGCTATATTGGCTATAGACCTTCCCAATGGTCTTAAAGCAGGCGAGGCAATAAATCTTTCGGGTAGGTCTGTTTTCTTATTTGAAAGCGATAAGGTTATTAAGTTAACGGATATAAGTTAGGTATTAAATTGATGATAATTTAAAAACATGGAGGCTATTTTAACTATCTTATTCGAACTCGTTATCAATCAATTATTATTGAAGTGGACATTAAAAAGAGAGCAACGCAAAAGACTATAGCTATGGTGACTCCCATTATGGGGCAAGTTAGCTTTATTTAATTAACGTGTAAATACTTACCTAAAAAGATTGCTTCACGCCTCTACAACACAGCCCTTCGCATCAGTTCGCAATGACGGTACCAAACCTCGGTCCTCGGTCTTTCCGACTTCTGACTATAACTTTGTGTCCTCTGCGCTTCTTTTCTTTGCGACCTTTGCGGTTAAAGGAAAATTTACCCGAACTTCCGGCCCCGGTCACCTAACTCCCACTAATTTAACCATTATCAAAACAATTGCCTTTTAAAACGGATTATATAAGTACACCAATAACATTTGATATGAAAACGAAATTAATAATTTTAGTAACTGCCCTTGGTTTAGCGTTGTCAGCATGTAGTGGTAAAAAAGCCGATCAGGAAAATGCCGACAGCATGTACAAATACACCGATACCAATAAGGTAGTTGATAGTACAAGTACCGATTCGGTAGCAGATTCGACCACCAATGCCCCTGCTGATGTAAAACAATAAAGACAATAAACAAGCAACTAGCGCTCATGCCGAAAAGTATGGGCGTTTTTGTTTTATTAAAGTTAGTGACCTCGCTCGGATTTGCACCTAGTGCAAACATCAGTAATTCAACAGTATGAGGTTGGTTTTGAAATTCGACTCCCCGAATAACGCACCTTTTATTTAGTACATAACAGCTGCCAATGTTATGATTTAAATTATTGCCTGAAGAAGGAGTTAAGAGCCTTGCGTTAATAGATTGAAAGCGTTATTTAAATAAAAAGGATGCAATAGCGAGTGTTGCATCCTTTTTTTACAAGGTTTCAAGCTGGCAATTAATGCCCAATGAATACCTAAAAGACTACTGCCTAAAAAAACTTTTCAAACTTGTGTTATCTGGCCCCAAATAATCTATTAACCAAACGTCCTTATGTTTTGTTAAAGTGAATATCAGATTCACCTCCTCGTAGAAATTAACGCTGATTAGTGCCTTATCATAAACTACTAGAGATTTGGTTACAACAGCCTTATCCAAATTATCAAGAATAATTTCTGGTTCGAAAGTTTGAAGCTGTATATCGCGATCCAGCCCATCAATTTTTATCATATCATTCTTTTTGATTGGTGCCCGTTTTATCAGATTATTGTTAATTCCATTAAAATACGACCTTAAGCCATTTAAATATTCCTCGGATAGAAATCCACTTTTCCTATAAAAGTCAAGATATTTTTCGACACCTGCTTTATCGATTACCTGTCGCTTATAATTTTTATTTATTGGAATATCCTTAACTATAGAATACTTTGGCCTAGCCTGCTTTGGGGGTTGATTACCAGTTGCGCCTATTGATTTATACCATTTTAAAAAACCCATGACTGACTTGGATATTTTTTCATCTTCCTTAATGTTTTGCTGCCCAAAGGATGAGCAAAATGTTAAGGACAGCGATAATAATAAAATTAACTTCTTCATAAAATTATTTTTTTATACTCTTACGTACCTGTGTAACAATGTAGTCATGCATTCCTGATATATTTCTATAATCAGCAATCGCCGTCTTTCCTGTTATTTTACCAGTACTACTATTGTAATAAAGCCTGTTGCTAAAACTCGCACCGTAAGCGGGGATTTTTGTAGCACTATCCATAAACTGAAAATATTTGCCTTTACTATCAGTTCCCATGGCTACAATTACCACGAAATGATCAGTAGTGCCATCCGCATTTCTCAGTGATGGTGTTCCAGCCCGATTGTCAACCCCAATCAAAACAGGTATTTTTTGGCTCAATGCACTGATGATGTAGCTTATTGCTTTTTTTGTTTCCGCTAAATCTACACCTGTTGACTCTTTATATGTCTGAAATGTCTGAACTCCAGGTAAGTAACCAGAACAGGTATAACCTGCTTTTCCGAGTTGTTCCTTAGCTAAAACTAAACAATTAACACTGTATTCACTACCATCAGGCTTTTTGATCCACCTTATTGGAACGAACTTCTCAAATGGAATAACTCTATCGACCGTGGCCCATGGCTGATTGTCCTGGTACTGTTGATAAATGGTTTGATCAGGATCTATCAAAGATACATCATCATTGTCAGTCCAATTATCTTCGTTTGGGTCAGCAACATGTTCGGCGCCCGTAGTTAAAAATTCTTTAACAATTGGATCGATCGCGTTGTTGGGATCTGGATTATTATTTGAATACTCCACAGCCCAGGTTGCGAGCGCAAGATTATCCTGATTCCAACCATGAAAGTCTAGATAGTCCCTAATCATCTTTGTTAGTGGAATTGCAGGGTAGGTCAGGATGTATTCCTGTGCATCCGGTGTTAAAACCATGTATTCCATAATATAGATACCGTCTTCGTTTGGGGGGGTCGGGGGATTACTCGGGCCACCCTTGTATATCGTATACTGATTATATATCAATGGTGCGATGTCAGAGTTTGGCCCTCCGCTTACAGTCCCCAGATCACTACCTAAATAGCTTGCATAAACCGGCCCGCCTGCACTTAGATAAGTGCCACCACCACTTCCACCGCCAGTGTAGCTTTCTGCACCATCAAACCAACTACTGATGCTTCTTGTAATCTCGCCCCAATCTATCCTTAGGCCATCAGCATAGGTATTTCTTGTGGGTAATCCTAAAAAGTCACCAATAGCCCCCAAGACACGACCGAGAAAGCTCCAGAAACCTCCATCTCCACTGCTTCCGCTCTCCGCTAAAGCCATTTTATGAACCTTTAAGACAGTACTCAACGAATTGTTATTTATCGTGTTTTCTGGAACAATCAATTTGTCTTTTATAATTTTATTGTCGACCACTTCCATTACGTGTAGTGTATCTCCTTTAATATTCCATTCTACTAAATTCCCAGTCCACACGCCATTTTCACCACCTGCATGTTGCAAATCTTTTGGAATAAAATTGATAAGATAACCTGCAATTTGCCCGTTAGTATTTTGAACAAAGAAAAGTTCTGGCGGATGTTTTGAATCATAACCCTTATTGCTGCTGACAGCAGATATAACATTATTTAGCTTATCAACATTAAAGATGGGGATTCTTACAATTTTCTTCCCTTGATAAACTGTTTGTTGTGCCATCGCCCAGTTCGGTGCAAGCACCTGTGATAATGGATTTTGCTTAAGCCAATCGTATATGAGTTCTTCTTTAATAAACTGCTTTTCGTTAGGAAAATTTACGATAAAATCGTGATTGTCTTTTCTGCAGGCTGATCCTATAATAAGGATAGTTAAGAATACGCAAGCTATAGCTTTACGTATGTTGCTTGTTTGAGAGTTCATGTTAACTTAAATTCTTTTAAGAAAGATTTAAAAATAAATGAATTATCGTATAATTTATGTGATAAGAGAGAAATTTTACATGAAAACTAATTACTACATCGTCATCGGCAATTTCAAAGAAACTAAGTCAAGTTTTATTACACGTTATGAAAATGCGCCTTTTATATTAGGCAATTTGCTAAGGAGAAAATCAATCTTAGTATTGTAAAGGTTTGCTAACTAAAAATAAATATACAGATGAACACTTCATTGACGGGTACTAACTTAATCTGATAACCAGTCAACAATTTGTTCGCGGAGCCTTTTCTCTTATTGTACTTCATGATTAAAAAAGCAATTAGCAATATATAAGCATTAAGGTTCCCGCATGCGCGAGAATGACGACCGCTTTAATTCTGCGCCCATTACCTTAAATCTGCGGGAAAAATATTAAGCAAGCATTCTCCCGCTGATCACACTGATACACGCAGATTTTTCTTCATAAATCGTCAGTCTGAGCGGAGTCGAAGACTAGCTAATGATATACCAGCTGAGCCTTTTCTCTTGTTTAACTTCATCATTAAAAAAAGCAATAGCAATATACAAGCATTAAGGTTCCCGCATGCGCGAGAATGACGACCGCTTTAATTCTGCGCCCATTACCTTAAATCTGAGGAAAAATATTAAGCAAGCATTCTCCCGCTGATCACACTGATACACGCAGATTTTTCTTCATAAATCGTCAGTCTGAGCGGAGTCGAAGACTAGCTAATGATATACCAGCTGAGCCTTTTCTCTTGTTTAACTTCATCATTAAAAAAAGCAATAGCAATATACAAGCATTAAGGTTCCCGCATGCGCGGGAATGACGACCGCTTTAGTTCTGCGCCCATCATCTTAAATCTGCGGGAAATATAAGAATGGGTTACTCCATCAACTTATTTTTAATCCCTTCCGTCAATTTTTTCACTTTCGTATAACCTGCAGCTGTACTATTCCTTTTATCGAAATTGATTTCCAACCAGCCCTCTTTGGCTTTCAGGTTAAACTTATCGCTGCCATTTAAGTTCACTAAAAGATCGATATGCTGATCCAGTGGTAGTTCATTGTTTAAAGCACTGTCCAGGTATTTTTCTAGTTTATCCGTTTTATTTTCGGCGTAATTTGCTTCAAATTTAAAGTCAGATTGGTTGTCTATCGTGCTTACCGATAAATGTCCTTCGCCATTGTGGCAACCAAAACTTAAGGCGACAACTAAAATCGCGATGCTGTAAAAGATATTTTTCATATTGAAATGGTTAACTGGTTAATTGTTTAAATTGGTTAACTGGGGTAAAATCGACTCTGGACTTCGGACTCAAGACTAAGGACTCCAAACTCCCAACTCAAAACTTCCAACTCAAAACTACCCTCCCGCTCTGTTCTTAATATCATCTGTAGCTGTATTTCTAAACCGGGCCGATTTTACATTCTGGTTACCAAAGTTATAGCTGATGCTGAAGTTTGCCCTTCGGCTGGTGTAATGGTTCACCACGTTCATGTTGATGTTCTGATAAACCAGTTTCCCTTCCCAGTGGTTGGTGAGTAAGATATCATCCATATTTAAACGTAGTTTTAGCTTTTTATCAATCAAAGTTTTCTGGATTCCGGCATTTAAAGCGCCCTGATAAATGGTGGTTTGCTCTACGCCCGAAACCCGTGGGGAATTTAGCCATGCACTAATTTCGACACTAAAGTTTTGAGGCAGGGTAAAGGAATGGGAAGTAAAAATATTTACCGCAGCTTTGCCCGCGCTATATGCAGCACCTTCAATATTTCCATCGTTAAATTTGCTGTAGTAAACACTTACGTTATTTTGAATATTCCACCATTTGGTCACCTTGACAGGAACATATAAATCGGCAGAATAATTCTGGAAGCGGCCTAAATTCTGTCGGATTACACTGATTACCCGGGTAGCATCATCCTGTTTACTAATTTGCGTAATCATATCACGGGTATTCGAATAGCTCAGCGAGAAAGATGCCTGTTTGTAACTGTAGCTGATCTGGTAATTATCGGTAAACTGAGGTTTCAGGTAAGGATTTCCCTGATCGACCGCCAAAGGATCCATGTAAAACACAAAAGGATTTAATTGCTGGTAATTCGGACGATCTACTCTTCTGCCATAAGAATAACGGATGTTGTGGTTTTCGCTGATCTTCTGATTAACAAAAACCGTCGGAAAAACAGATAAATAATTCCGGTCTACTTCTTTCTGGTCGGTTACAGAAGTACCATTAGAATGTGTGTGCTCTGCCCTTAAGCCCAGCTGAATCTGCCATACCTTCCATTCTTTAGCGAAACTGCCATAAATGGCGTTGATATTTTCTTTATAGACGAAATTGTTTGATTTACCTATATCATTTTGCCAAACACCAGCGATCAGCTGTTCCGAAATAAAATCATTATTGGTTACAACATAACTGCTTTTTAAACCAGCCTCAACCTTCATCGTTTTAGAAATAGGTAAAGTAAGATCTGTTTTAGCCGCATATATATTAATTTCGGCATCAGTATTATTCCTTAAACTGGTTTGGTTGGTTGGGTTGCCATTTGCATTTAAATAATTGGCTAAAAAGTTTTCATCCTTTTTATTACTGAAACCCGAATAATCTATGTCGAATGTAAGGCTTTTGCCTTTTTTATCGAAATCGTGTTTAATATTAAAATTGGCTGTTAAATTACCCACAGGCGAGCTCGAATTGGCATCCTGTAAAATATAACTCAGATTAGAAGCACCATTTTGTACCGCATTAATATTGGTATTACTAAAGTTGGTCAGCTTGGTATTTACCGTATTGGCATCCAACATTACCCCGAAAACCGTTTTCTCTGAAGCATAATAATCTGCACCTAGTTTCCCCTGGAAACCAATACCTTTATTTTTGCGGTCGAAATTTTGCGTAAGCGAACTGGCCAATCCTTCTGATAAGGTGCTGCGGGTTAAAAACGTATTGTTAAACTGGGCTTTTCGTGCAATGGCTCCATTTCCAAAAATGTTCCATTTGCCCTGCCTGTGGTTTAAGTTCAGGTTTACCCCGGCACGTAATAAATCGCTGGGCGAATCGGGCATAATGCCCTGCCCCGTATTAATAGAAACCGTACCATTGGTACCATAAGCTTTATTGCGTTTAAGTTTGATGTTGATAATTCCGGCATTTCCTGCAGCATCATATTTAGCAGATGGATTGGTGATCAGCTCGATCGTCGCAATCTGATCGCTGCTCATGTTGCTCAACAAAGTAGTAATGTCAGCACCAGAAAGGAAGTTCGATTTTCCGTCGATCATCACCGTTACACCGCTTTTATTGTTCAGTTTAATCTGGTCATTCTGGCGATCGATCTGTACGCCAGGGGCTTTTTCCAAAACCTCTAAAGCGGTACCGCCGGCTGCTGTGATGCTATTCTCTACATTCAGCACCGTTTTATCAATCTGGTGTTCAATAAAAGGTTTCCGGCCCTGAACGCTCACCTCTTTTAATTGTTTGGTTAAGCTCTCCATACTGATTGTTGGCAGATTTAAATCCCCACTAAGTGAAAAATGCCCTGTCTTTTTGCTTTTAAAGCCCACAACCGAAACCGACAAAACATATTCACCGCTTTTTAACTGGTCGATGCTAAACTCACCATCGATATTGGTCGATACACTTTTTATCGAAGTAGTATCCGGATAATTTAATACCCGAACAACAGCAAACGACACGGGAACCGTCTTTTCATCCACAATTTTCCCGGTAAGTTTATTTAATTTTTGGGCAAAAGAAGCCCCGCACACCATCAGGCATGCCATTAGCGTAAATAATGTTTTCATGGTTTCTTTTTTTAGGCGTTATATTTAACGTAGATAAAATCAGTGTTATCAGGTTTTTCACAGCAACTTAATCGTCTTTCCCGCGCAGGCGGGCATCTTAATGCCAATGGTATGGGAACGATCAGGTTTAGCTGGGCCAGGATTATTGTTCAGGCTCAATCCCCAACTCTTCTTTAACCTCTTTAATCCGGTTCGAAACAGAATCCTGGTAAATCGTATCCGTAGGATTGTTCTTTTTCAACAGTTCCAGATCAAATAGTTCCCCTTTTAACTTTTGTTTCTTCAGGGCTTCCTCCTTTAATTTGGCAACGCATTTCAAACCATCATCCGTCATAATCCATATACTCGAATCGTTATGGTCGTTCTCGTTGTCGTTACATTCCCAGGTCCAGTAATTATTAATGTAACGGTATGCATCCTGCTTTAAAATCACTCTGGTTCCTACCGGAATTTCCAGGTTTAACCTTACTTCCTGGTTTCTCCAAATGGTGCCTTTCCTCAATTGAAACCGTGGACTAAAAATCAGTTCCGAATCTTTCATCACATAACTGTAGCTGATATTCTGTGCATTCTGCAGGGCACTTTGGAAGGTTTTGCCCTGCGATTCATACTTCTGTGTTAACCGGGCAGCATTGGTTTCGCTTTTGTTGATATCAATACGGATATGGTTTGGCGACACAAAAGGTCCGTCTTCAAAATCATCAACCACAATCTGGTGGCGGTTATTTGCATCAATGTGATAGGCCACACTATCTTCTTTGCTGAAATATTTACTTTTATCAATATTGATGGTATAAACCGGATAAGCTTTCAGATCAGTAGTTTGTGTTAATTCTGCATGTTGCTTAAACTCGGATGATATTTTAGCTGCCTGATAACCCGTTACCGCTACACCAGCCAACCAGATAATCAACAGCGCGAAAGAAAGTGTTTTATTAATGGCCTGTTTGTTAAAAGCTACTCTGATGGAGAATAACACCAAAGCCAAAACCGGTACAAAGCAAACAATAAATGCACCAAATAAAATAATGCCTCTATTGCTTTCATTAACAATGGAGAATGGGAAATATTCATAAATGCTTGCATCCCAAAAACCCTGGAATGCAGCTGTACCAATAATTAGCGCTAGTAAAAACAATATCCCAAACACCACAATAAACCCGGCAATTACTTTAAAAATTACCTTTCCGGTACCTGAGATAAAACGGCCAAGCCATTCGAAAAACTCACCTATGAAAATTCCAAAACGCGCAAATAAAGGCTGTGCATGTTTATTTACTTCAGTTAAACGCTCTTTAACCGCCTGCAGTTCTTCATCCAGGTTTTTCTGAAATCCCTGAAGATTGGCAGGTTCGCCTTTCATTTCCATTTTTTCTACCCGTGATTTTGCTTTTGGCATAATGATCCAAAGCAGGGCATATACCAGTATGCCAAATCCACCAACAAAACTGATCAGCAAAGTAGCCAGCCTGATCCATTTCGGATCAGCGTTTACAAAATGTGCAATACCTGCACAAACACCTGCAACTACACGGTCGTCCATATCGCGGTAAAGTTTTTTCTCTACATACTGGTGTTGGTAGGTATTGTTAATCACAGGTTCTTCCTCACCTTCTTCTACCGTATCAAAATCCTGTACCCTGCCCATTTGTGCAATCACCGAATTTACATTGGCCGAGTCTACCACTTGTTTTTTCTGTTCTTCCAATTGCTCGGTTAACAGTTCGGCAATCCGGTTTTCGATGTCCGTTACAATTTCGAGGTCATCGGCATGGTTGGCAAAATATTGTTTTACTTCGTTCAGGTAGGCTTTTAAGAGCTCGTAAGCACTTTCTTCAATATGAATAATCGTGTTTCCTATATTAATGATGATGGTCTTTTCCATTTCTTTTTAACTAATTATGAATTGGCTCCTTTTTGTGAAATACCTACAGCATAAGCCAGCTCCTGCCAGGTTTGATCTAATTGTGATAAAATGCCCCGACCATCTTCGGTTAAGGTATAATATTTACGCGGTGGGCCTGAGGTAGACTCTACCCAGTTGTAGCTTAACAAACCGTTGTTTTTAAGCCTGGTTAATAATGGATATAATGTGCCCTCAACCACCAGCAGCTTTGCCGACCTTAACTCGGCAATAATATCCGAAGCATAAATTTCGCCCCGTGAGATGATTGATAAAACACAGTATTCCAGAATTCCCTTCCGCATTTGCGTTTGCGTATTTTCTGCTATCATATAACAAAGATATATGTTTTATATACTACCATGCAATACATAGTACTAAAATAAATCAAAATAAATACATAAAACATTGATTATCAGTTAAATATTTTTAAATAAAATTTTGTGCTTTAGGAATAATTCATTATTAGCTGCTAATTTTTTGATGTTTTTTAGAAAAGCAAGACCTTGTAATGCTTCGGTTTTTGTAGTCCTGCTATCACCTATAGTCCCGATTTAGATAGTTCTTAAATACAAACATTTACTTAAATCGGGAGCTATTTGGTTCTATCAGGTTTAGGCAATAAGGGGCCGCCATTTAGAAGAAAAATTAACCAATTAAAGAAAGGGAATATCTTAATTGATTATGCTTTTCCATCCAGCTAGGCCAAAGTATTGCCTCACCGTTCTACACCGATCCGGCCTAACAAATTTTTCGGTTAGCACTGAAAAAGCCTTATCACATACTTTAAAAGAAAAATTTTCAGCCGGCAGTTTTTGTTTTTTCATGTTTCTTTATGTTTTTAATGGCATTCAAGCTAGCTTCGCTGGTCTTTTTGCTGCCAAAAAGAAAGAAGCCCGTCCGGCTAGGACAAGATGAAGTTTTAGTACAGAGTTTTTTTTGAAAAGCAATGCCTTGTAATACTTAGGATCCTGCAGTCCTGCTATTGCCCATAGCCCCGATTAAATAGATCTTAAATACAAAACACTTGCCTAAATCGGGGGCTATCTGGCGCTATCAGGTTTAGGCACAAAGGTAGCCGCTACAAGCCATTGCCCTAAACTTATGAAGCTCTTCCTGCCCACTACTCCTTGTAAATTCATAAGTTAATACGAAGTACAAATACCACATAAATACTATAGAGTTAATATATTTTAATAATTTTGCAAAGTCTTAACTTATTTTCATGAAGAAATCTATTGCCAGCATTGTTGCCGAGGCAAACGAAAGTGGCGAAGGAACGCTTAAAAGAACCTTAGGCCCAATAAACCTG
The DNA here is from genome assembly GCF_007833675.1 of Pedobacter suwonensis. NCBI lineage: Bacteria > Pseudomonadati > Bacteroidota > Sphingobacteriia > Sphingobacteriales > Sphingobacteriaceae > Pedobacter > Pedobacter suwonensis. The sequence goes on from NZ_CP031708.1 coordinate 2,409,197, forward strand.
ATTTTAATTGGTGTTGGATTAACACTTGGCGCTGGTTTATTTTCCATTACGGGTTTGGCAGCGGCCAATCATTCTGGTCCGGCGGTAACCCTATCTTTTGTCATTGCAGCTTTAGGTTGCGGTTTTGCGGCACTTTGTTACGCAGAATTTGCCTCTATGATTCCAGTTGCCGGGAGTGCATATACCTATTCTTACGCGACCATGGGCGAGCTTTTCGCCTGGATTATCGGCTGGGATCTCGTATTGGAATACTCTGTAGGTTGTGCTACTGTAGCCATCAGCTGGTCGCAGTATTTAACCAGGTTTTTAGCCAGCTTACACATTTACCTTCCGCCCCAGTTAACCCTATCTCCTTTCGAAACCGCTAAACTGGCAGATGGTTCTGCTGTTCACGGCATCATTAACATCCCCGCAGCGCTGGTAGTGGTATTAATGACGGCCATACTGATCCGAGGCACCAAAGGCTCGGCCATTGTGAATGGTATTATTGTGTTTCTTAAAGTAGGTGTGGTATTGGTTTTTATCGCTTTAGGCTGGCAATATATCGATCCCGCAAATTATCATCCATACATCCCCGAAAATACCGGAACATTCGGTCAGTTTGGATGGAGCGGTGTATTACGCGGTGCAGGTTTAGTATTTTTTGTATTCATCGGTTTTGATGCCGTTGCCGCCTCTGCACAGGAAACCAAAAATCCGGCAAGGGATCTACCGATCGGTATTATTGGCTCTTTGGTGGTTTGTACGGTTTTGTTTGGATTGTTCGGTCATGTCATGACAGGATTGGCCAATTACAAAGAATTTACGAATAGTGGCGCACCGGTAGCCATAGCCATCGAAAAAACACCTTATGCCTGGTTAAGTCAGGCCATTATTTTAGCCATCCTGATTGGCTACACCTCCGTAATCCTGATTGATTTAATGGCACAGTCGCGGATGTTTTACTCCATCAGTAAAGATGGATTGTTACCAAAAATGTTTTCTGATGTGCATTCAAAATTTAAAACGCCATATAAGTCGAACATTATCCTTTGTTTATTTATTGGTCTTTTTGCGGCATTTATTCCCATGAATGTGGTGGGCGAAATGACCAGTATCGGTACCTTGCTGGCCTTTTTAATGGTATGTGTAGGTATCCTGATTTTAAGAAAAACAAACCCTGAAGCTAAACGACCGTTTAAGGTTCCTTTAGTGCCGTTGATCCCAATCTTGGGTATTTTAACCTGCATTGCCATGATGGCATTTTTACCCTGGGAAACCTGGTTAAGGCTTGCCGTTTGGCTGGTAATGGGCTTAGCCATTTACTTCGGCTATGGTAAAAAGAACAGTAAATTAAACACAGCAGAAAAACAAGCGGAAGCCCAGTAATCAACATTTACTATACAGATAGGCTAATCGGGTTGTATGGAATATCCAACAGCACGATTGCCCTTTTTCAATCACACGTTCGTAATTACAACCGTATAAATATCAATTCATTATCAAAAAATATTAGTTATCCACAATTTAACATTTTTCTTAAATATTGGCCTGGGATTTGTCCTAATAAAATCGACCCTATTAAAACATCATCCCATGATTATTAAATTAGACACATCGATTTTCAGGCTTTCGAGGCATAAAGCTGAAACCATAAAAAAAGTTGCCGCACCACTTACCAGAGATCAATGGATCACTGCTGATAGGATCGTAATGGCAGCAATGTTTATCATCACGATTATTGGTGCCATCTTATTTTAATTTCAGATGATTGATCAAAAATCTTCAGAAATCAATTCTTTATTAATCATCACTGCAGCTATTGTTCCGGCAGCTGTAATGAAAGACAACGACCTGAATAAGGTTGTACAATCTCCTGCGGCATAAACGCCTTCGGCAGTGGTTTGCTGCTGCTCATTCACTTTTATTGTTTTCAGCTCCGTTAACTCAAACCCCAATTGCTCGTTAAAATTTACATGCTGCTCTATTTCAGGTTTAACATATATTGCCTTAAAGTTTAATCTTTCCCCATTTTTAAAAACAACATTTTCTAGCTGACCGTTTTGGTGTTCCAGTTCAACAAGCTCGTCTTCTAAAATGGTAATCGATTTAGATTTCAGCTTTTCGGTCTGTTCTACATTTAATTCTGATTTTCCATTGGTTAAAATAGCTAGATCCTTATTCCAGAGGTGAAGGTTTTTGGCCATTTCGAAGGCATGCTCACCATTCATTAACAAGCCTATTTTTTCATTTTTCACCTCGTAACCATGGCAATAAGGACAATGTATTGCAGAAATGGCCCAACATGCTGCCATTCCTTTAATATCTGGCAGTACATCTTTTAAACCTGTGGCCAGTAATATTTTCCGGGCCGTAAAACTTCCGGTATTTTCTACTTTAATGCTAAAACCTTTATCTATCCGCTCAGCTGAAATAGCTTTTCCTTCCAAAAACCTCACAGTTGGATATTTTAACACCTCTTCTTTTGCTGCTCTGGCAATATCCGCAGGCCGATCACCATCGTGTGTTAAAAAATTATGCGAATGCGGAGTCTGCCTATTGCAAGGTTTACCGGCATCGATCACCAGAACATTACGGGTTGAACGGCCCAGGGTTAATGCTGCAGACAAACCTGCATAGCTGCCGCCAATTATAATTACATCAAAATCCATATCCTTATCTTTTAAAACAAAGATCCGAATTCAAATTACAAATGCAACACAGATGCATTAAATCAATGTCATTTTATTTTTTGTAAATCATTGCCTTTATAAATCCCCTGTAGTAAAAGCGTTGTTCTACAATTTGGTAACCCATATTAAAAAAATACCGGTGCATGTTAATTAGTTGATTAGCCTCTACAATTCCAAGTGATTTAAAAAAGCTGTACATTGATCTAAGCAGTAACCATTTCCACCAGTTTCCATTGCTTTTATCAAGCGAAAAATCGACCAGAAACCATTGTCCGCCGCCCTTCAAATAAGAATTCAATTGCCCAAATACCTTTGCTGCTTTTTCTTCAGCAAAATTATCGAAAAGGAATGGCGTTAAAATTACATCAAATAATACATCATTCTTAAAATCTTCAATGCCAATATTCACAAATTCGACCTGATTGTTTTTACAATCTCGCTTTTGCGAAAGTGCCAGCATTTTTCCTGAGATTTCTACATAAACCAGCTTCAGACCACTTGGATATATTTTGGCAATTTCTTCCAAAATCCACCCTGTTCCGCCACCTACAATTAAAATTGAACTATTTTTTGGGATATATTGAAGTTGATTAACCTGAGCATTAACCTGCGATTTAAAAAACACCAAACGGCTTAAGGTATCGTAATGATTGGCTATTTTATCGTAGTTGTTGTTCATTTTTTATAGTAGTATCAAGTATGGAGAATCAAGTATCAAGATAAATTTCTCGGTTGTAAATACGTTTTAGTCTTTCTGCTTTAGTCTTTAAGCTTTAGCCTTTCCGCTTTAGTCTTTCTGCTTTAGTCTTTCTGCTTAATAAACAAACTGCATTCCGATTATCCCACATATCGCTTTAAATAAAATCAGCCCATCAATCACCATCAGGTAGTAGAGGATGTTTTTCCTTTTGTGCATGGAATAAGCGATATAAATCGTCAAAACAAATGGCAGAACATTGAACAGAACCTGCGGTACCCCAAAACCTTTGTAACTGGCAAATATGCCCAGCGAAATTAAGCCGATAATTAACAGCGGAATCAAAATATTAAAAATGGTCCTTCGCAAACCATAACGTACCACAAACGTGCGCAGGTGTTTGTTCGCATCGGTAGGATAATCTTTGATATCGAAAATAATGGCATTTACGGTGCAGAACATCCAGTTTTTTACAAATAACCAGGTCCACAATACCGAATCGTGATAGCCCACCCCTGTTTCAATTTTAAGCATAATTAAAGGCAGCACATTGGCACAACAGGCCCAAACAAAACCGATAACGAAAGCTTTAAACCAGCCAGTATTACGCAAATTGAACTTAATAAAGGATTTGGGGAGTAAGCCGTAATATAAAACACCTGCGATGATAATAACGACTATGGCTATCCAATAACTAATCGGGAGCGCCAGAATATGCTGAAAGTTTTGGTACAGCAGATTAATGGCCAATAGCATGCAACTGATAAAAAGCACAGCTTGACTCCAGTTAATAAAAGTTTTATGTTTAAAATACCACTGATTACGCGGATTGGTAGTAGAGGGTGCCGTAGAAACTTTATTATAAGCGTAGGTATAATAAATAGTCGGTGCCAAAAATAGCAACAGGTAATAATTGAGGGAGTTAAATGGAAGTTTTAACTGCAAGGTGGCTTCCAGCGTAAGGGCTACTGCCAAAATCCCAACAAAGTAGTTTCCAAAGAAAATAAACCTGATGATTTTACCGAGCATTTAAATATGTTTTTCGTCAGCAATTTCGGATATATTATTGAATATGGTAAATAATAAAGTTGATTTTCTGCTATCTTAGGGTTAGAAAGAAATTAACAATAAAATCAACAATAAGATGGAGGATACAAAAAACTCAAAATCAGCTAATGATGCCACACCAAAGGTGACGGGAATTGGCGGTATTTTCTTTTTTTCAGACAATCCGAAGGAAACTAAAGATTGGTATGCCAAAAATTTAGGAGTCGAAATCAACGCCTGGGGTGCTGTGAGTTTTGATTCGCGAAATATCGATAACCCCGACGAAGTGGAGTCACTTCAATGGAGCCCATTTAAAAAAGGTGATGAATATTTTGCTCCTTCGAAAAAGGAATTCATGATTAATTACCGTGTACAAAATCTAGAGGCACTATTGGAAAAACTCAAAGAAAATGGTGTAACCATACTGGATGAACTTGCCACTTATGACTATGGAAAATTTATCCATATTATGGATGCAGAAGGTAATAAGATTGAGTTATGGGAACCTAGTTAAATCTCGAGTTGGCGTCATTTCGAGCGGAGTGCAACGCAGTCGAGAAATCTAACTAAATAGATCTCTCCATTTCGCTGCGCTACAGTCGAGATGACGGCCGAACTAGTGGATCCTGTCAATAGTAGCACAGCGAAAGATCTTTATGAAATAAACTATCATCGTTTAAAATATTTGATGTTAATCGAATCCTTTTAGATATACGTTAAGAATAACAATTTACTTCAAATGAAAGATTCTTCACTGCGTTCAGAATGACAGCATAAAAAAAGCCTTCCAGTTCCCTGAAAGGCTTGGTGGGAAATGAGGGGTTCGAACCCCCGACCCCCTCGGTGTAAACGAGGTGCTCTGAACCAGCTGAGCTAATTTCCCTTTTGTATATATGTCAAATCTGATAAAAAAACTCTCCGTTATCTTGAAAGTTTTGGTGGGAAATGAGGGGTTCGAACCCCCGACCCCCTCGGTGTAAACGAGGTGCTCTGAACCAGCTGAGCTAATTTCCCTTATTTTTTTTGTCAAACTTAATGTCCCACTCTCCGTTTGGGAATGCAAATATAGCGCTATAAAACTGTTCTGCAAATCTTTTTTTCTTTTTTTTCAACTCAACAAAGTTTCGAGGATTTTATGCGACTGCACCACCCCGAAAGAGGCTGTATGTAAGGTATAGAAAACCAATATCTTATCTAATAAAAACCGGCGCTGGGTATTGCTTAACTTTATTTCAGAAATTTTTTCCAGTGGCGAATTAAACAGTGAAATGAAACCAATAGCATCATCCAGTTGCAGATAATTGGAATGAATAGGCAGGCGTGAAGTAAACGCTCCTTCCTGCAGATCAAAATAAATCTGATCACTCCTTCTTTTCTCATTGGGAGAAAAACCTAAAAACCGGGTAAGTTTCAATAAAAAGGACAGATGAAAGTTTGGGTTAATCTCTCCAATTTCATCAAACCAGGCGATCGAATTAAAAATATAATCGAATAAACTCTCATCAGCCGATTGCTGCCTAATGCTTTTATACAGTACCTCATTTAAAAATATAACGATGCTGGTTTTTATCATGTCATATGGAATACTTCTGAAAACCGGCGTCTGCCTGATTTCAGCAACCCTTTGCATATTGGTATTTGCTTTATGATAAACTACCATATCCAACAAATGGAGCGATTGCAGCATATTCATTTTAATCTTTGCATTTGGCTTTTTAACACCATTGATGAGATAAGACTGCATACCAAATTTATCGGTCAGCACCTGCACCACTACACTGCTTTCACTGTAGTTTGTAGTCTTTAAAACAATGCCCCTAACCTTGTGCAACATCCGCTTAAAACAATTTTTTCAAAAGTATGTTATTTGTGCAAATTTAATTGTGCGAAAACTAATTCCATTTTATAAATAAGATTAGTTTTGCCTTTAATATTATTAAAAACTAAGCTGCACATGTGGGTTAAGCTATCGAGATTTATTCTTCAGAATCGTATCGCAATCATCGTATTTTTTGTATTAGGAACAATTTTCATGGCTTACCAGGCCAAAAATGTAAAACTCTCTTACACCGGGAGTAAAATCCTACCTGTTACCGATAGCGCTTTCATCAAATATAATGCCTTTAAAAAAACTTTCGGAGAAGACGGAAGTGTAATGGTAGTCGGCATACAATCACCTGATATTTTTAAAAAAGAAGTTTACAACCAATGGGTCCAGCTTTCTAATGATATACAAAAATTAAAAGGCATTAAACAGGTTTTATCTTCAGGAAGAATTTTCCAACTGGAAAAAGATACTGTGAACCAAAAATTTGTATTGAAACCATTACCCGGTGGCCTGGTGAAAACGGATGCAGAGATGGATTCCATCAAAAATGCCATTTACGGTAATCCTTTTTTTGAAGGACTGGTTTATAACCGTCAGAATGCCACATTAATGGCTATCACTTTTGATACTAAAATCTTAAATACAGCAGAACGTAACCCCATTTTAAAAGAGATTGAGGCTAAAGCCAAAGCTTTTCAAACAGCAACAAAAATCAAGGTTCATATATCGGGCTTACCTTATATCCGCACGGCAGTAAGTAAACTCGTGAGCAACGAATTTGTATTGTTCCTGGGCTTATCCATCCTGGTTTCAGCCTTAATTTTATTGTTTTTCTTTAAAAAATTCTACGCGGTATTCTTCCCTATTTTAGTGGTAGTGATGGGTGTAATCTGGAGTATCGGCACATTGGTTTTATTTGGTTTTGAATTAACCATTTTAACCGGATTGATTCCGCCTCTGATCGTAATTATCGGCATTCCAAACAGTATTTTATTGCTAAACAAATACCAGAATGAACTGCGCAAACATGGCGATAAGCAAAAAGCTTTAAGCATTACCATAGAGCGGATTGCCATTACTACACTGATTGCCAACATTACCGCAGCTATCGGATTTGGTGTTTTGTATTTTACCGGAAGTGAGCTACTGATGCAATTTGGCAGTGTAGCCTCTATCAATGTGATGGTTACCTGGTTAATGTGCCTGTGTTTAATCCCGATTATCTTTAGCTATTTACCTGCACCAAAACTTAAAGCACAAAACCATGTTGAAGAAGGTTTTTTACATAAACTACTGGTTAAAACTGACACACTTGTTCAAAATAAAAGCGGATTAATCTATATCGGAACGATTATCATATCAATTATTGCTTTTATCGGAGTGATTAAAATCAACGTTAACGGATATGTGGTTGATGACCTGCCTAAAAACTCTGAAATTTTAACAGACTTAAAGTTCTTCGAGAAGAATTTTGAGGGCATTTTACCATTGGAAGTAAGTGTAGATACCAAGAAAAAGAATGGCGTTTTCAATTTAACCAACCTTAAAAGAATGGAAAAACTGGAAAAAATGATTTCCGCTTATCCGGAGTTTTCGCGCTCTATTTCGGTAAACATGGGCTTGAAATATGCGACCCAGGCTTTTTACAATAACGATTCAACTTTTTTCCGTTTACCGGATAATTTAGAAAAGAATTTTATTTTAGCATACATCGCCAACGGCGGTAAAGGAAACGCAAGTCTGTTAACCAACTTTATCAGTAAAGGAAATCAGAGCACCAGAATCAGTTTTCAAATGGCTGATGTAGGTTCGAAACGTTTAGACGCCATTATGGCCGAATTAAAACCACGTATCGACAGCATTTTACCTCCATCTAAATTTGATGTCGAATTGACCGGATCAAGTATTATCTTTTCGAAAGGCACGGATTATATGTTAAGGCATTTGGTCGAGAGTATTGCACTTGCCATTGTGCTAATATCGCTTTTAAGGCTGGCGCAGTTTAAGAGCCTGGGCATTATGTTTATTTCTCTGCTTCCGAACATTGTTCCTTTAATTATTACCGCAGGGATTATGGGTTATTTCGGCATTTCGTTAAAACCATCAACCATTTTAATTTTTACCATAGCTTTTGGTCTGGCGTCCGATCAGACGATTTATTTCCTTACACGTTATCAGCAGGAATTAAACCTGACCAACTTTAGCGTACCACAAGTGATTACGGATACCATTACTGAAACAGGCGTAAGTATGACACATATTGCCCTGATCTTATTCTTCGGCTTCGGAATTTTTACGGCTTCTACCTTCGGAGGTACGGTGGTGCTGGGTTTACTCTTATCGATAACTTTATTGGTAGCCTTAATTTTCAACCTAACTTTATTGCCAGCACTGGTATTGTGGCTAGATAAAAAGAAAGTAAGAAAAGTGATATCAGATGAGGAGTCGGCAAGAAATGCCGGTGAGTTTGATCATTAGGCATCGTTTTAATCCTATAAGGTTTTGAAAACCTTATAGGATTGTTATATTTATAAAAAAAATTGCCATGAAATATTTCGATAAATTTCATCCCGACAATTTTTACCATATTTATAACCATGCTGTAGGAGAAGAGAATCTGTTTAGGAAACACGATAACTTTATTTTCTTCCTGAACAGATATGATAAATATATATCCCCTATTGCTAAAACATTTAGCTATTGTTTAATGCCTAATCATTTTCATTTACTGATTCAAATAAGAAATGAAAAAGTAATTAGACTGTTGGCAAAAAATGATAATGATGAATTCGATTTCCATAAATTTATTATGCAGCAACTCAGCAATTTTTTAAATAGCTATGCAAAGGCATTTAATAAACAATGCAATAGAAGAGGAGCTTTATTTTTAGATTTTACTAGGAGAAAAGAAGTTAGCAATGAATCTTATTTCTGCAAATTAATAAATTATATTCATCAAAATCCTGTTCATCATGGTTTTTGCAAAACACCATCAGAATGGGACTATTCTTCTTATAATTCAATAATCACTATCAATAAAAGCTCCAAGCTGGAACGAAATGCTGTTTTTGACTGGTTCGGAGGCATTGAAGAGTTTATGGAATTTCATCGAAATGAAAAATCTATCCTAGACCTATAAGGTTTTAAAAACCTTATAGGTCTGTTGTGTTGATTATTCTGTTGCAGGTTTTTCCTCCTCTTCATCAACCGGAACCTCAACAGTCGGATCGGTAATGATTTCGGCATTGCCATCTTTATCTTTTTTGGCGAATAAAATCGGGTAAAGCAGCCAAAGTGCACCAATCATAACGAGTACACCCGCCAGCATTTGAAAATAGATGCTTCCTTTTACCTCGTTTGCATCTAAAATTTTATAAGCGATAAAAGAAAGCAGCCCTGCAGCAATTACAAAAACGGCCTTCTGCAATTTTAATAGCTTAATCATCGGGTCTTTCTTTTTAGTGTTACCATATGAACTAAAACAAAAATAAGTCCAATAAGTTCGAGCAGGCCGCAGAAATAAAAAGCATAAAGTACAAAATCCCGGTCAGAAGGGCTTACTACCACAATAATTGGCAAAACAATTACGGCAACAATCATTAAGGTAAGCCCGATATTAAATAATTTCACGTTAAAAGTATTTACATCAAAACTACCAAAATTCAGCCAATTCTGTTAACTTTGCAACCTTTAATTTTTTGAGGTATTTGATTGATGTATAGCGAATTTAAACAACTGGAACTTGCCAAAATAGGGCAGGAAATATTAGATTTTTGGAAAAAAGAAAACATCTTTGAAAAAAGCATTTCTTCGCGTCCTAAATCTAATCCGTTTACTTTTTACGAAGGCCCACCCTCTGCCAATGGCATGCCAGGGATTCACCATGTAATGGCGCGCGCAATTAAGGATATTTTTTGCCGCTATAAAACTTTAAAAGGTTATCAGGTTAAGCGTAAAGGTGGTTGGGACACACATGGTCTTCCGATTGAACTGGCTGTGGAGAAAAAACTGGGCATTACCAAAGAAGATATCGGTAAAAAAATCAGTGTAGATGAATATAACGAAGCCTGCCGTACGGAGGTAATGCGTTACACGGATGTTTGGAACGACCTGACCGAGAAAATGGGCTACTGGGTTGACCTTGAAAATCCATACATCACTTACGAAAATGAATACATCGAAACCCTTTGGTGGATCTTAAAACAGCTTTACGACAAAGGATTTTTATATAAAGGTTATACCGTTCAACCTTATTCGCCTGCGGCGGGTACAGGCTTAAGTTCGCACGAACTGAACCAGCCAGGTACTTATAAGGATGTAAGCGATACCACTATTGTGGCGCAGTTTAAAACTATCGAGTCTACCTTACCCGAGGCATTAAAAGGTTTTGGTACGGTTCACTTTTTAGCCTGGACAACCACCCCGTGGACATTGCCAAGTAACACGGCATTAACCGTAGGACCGAAGATCGATTATGTACTGGTTAAAACATTTAATCAGTATACTTTTGAACCGATCCAGGTGGTACTGGCGAAAGCCCTGGTAGGCAAACAATTTTCGGGCAAATATTTCTTAGCTGAAGGCGACGACGCTTTTGTAAACTATAAAGCTGAAGATAAAAAAATACCATATACGGTTTTAGCAGAATTTGTAGGTGCAGATTTAGTAGGGATTAAATACGAACAGTTATTACCTTATGCACTGCCTTACCAAAATCCTGAAAATGCTTTCAGGGTAATTTCCGGCGACTTCGTAACTACCGAAGATGGTACCGGTATCGTACACACTGCACCTACATTTGGTGCGGATGATGCCCGGGTAGCTAAACTGGCTACACCTGAAGTACCGCCAATGCTCGTTTTGGATGAAAAAGGCAATGCCGTTCCACTGGTTGATCTGCAAGGTAAATTTATTGCATCATTAGGCGGAAACTATGGTGGCAAATACGTTAAAAACGAATATTATAAAGATGGTGAAGCGCCTGAAAAATCAGTTGACGTAGAAATCGCCATCCAGTTAAAAGAAGAGAATAAAGCCTTTAAGGTTGAGAAATACGTGCACACCTATCCACATTGCTGGAGAACCGATAAACCGGTTTTATACTATCCATTAGACAGCTGGTTTATCAAAACCACTGCCGTTAAGGATAAAATGGTGGAATTAAACAAAGGAATCAACTGGAAACCGGAATCGACCGGAACAGGCCGTTTCGGTAACTGGCTGGAAAACCTCGTCGACTGGAACTTATCGCGTTCGCGTTATTGGGGAACACCATTGCCGATCTGGCGCACAGCTGATGGCACAGAGGAGAAATGTATCGGTTCTATCGCTGATTTAAACGCCGAGATTGCAAAATCGATAGAAGCTGGCTTTATGCCGGCAGGTTTCGAACTGAAGGATATGCACCGTCCTTATGTTGATGATGTGATTTTAACTTCATCAAAAGGCGAAAAAATGACCCGCGAAACTGACCTGATCGACGTTTGGTTTGATAGCGGCGCCATGCCTTATGCACAATGGCACTTCCCTTTTGAAAACAAGGAAGAGTTTGAAAATGCTTATGCGGCTGATTTTATCGCAGAAGGTGTAGACCAAACGAGAGGCTGGTTCTTTACCTTACATGCCATTGCGGTAATGTTAAGCGAAGCCAGCGATGACATTAAAGCGGTAAATGCAAAAGTGGGTAACCCCGGGGTAGCCTTTAAAAATGTTGTCTCAAACGGTTTGGTATTGGATAAAAACGGTAACAAAATGTCTAAACGCCTGGGCAATGCCGTTGATCCGTTCAGCACCATCGAAACTTACAGTGCCGATGCTACCCGCTGGTACATGATCAGCAATGCATCTCCATGGGATAACCTTAAATTTAGTTTGGAAGGTTTAGATGAAGTGCGCCGTAAATTCTTTGGAACACTTTACAATACCTACGCTTTCTTTGCCCTGTATGCCAATATCGATAAATTCGAAATCGACAAAAACACCTTAAGCAAAGTTGAAGACAGGACTGAATTAGACCGCTGGATCTTGTCGTTATTACAAAACCTGATCAGCGAAGTTGATGAGAGCTACAATACTTATGAGCCAACCAAAGCTACCCGCGCCATCCAGACTTTTGTTGATGAACATTTAAGTAACTGGTACATCAGGTTAAGCCGCCGCCGTTTCTGGAAGGGCGAAATGACTGATGATAAACGCGCTGCTTACGAAACACTTTACACCTGTTTAGAAACCCTGGCCCAGTTAATGAGTCCTGTAGCACCTTTCTTTGCCGATTGGTTATACAGAAACTTAACCGTTACCGATGCCCATGCAGAAGAATCGGTTCACTTAACCTTATGGAAAGAAGCTGATCCAGGTTTAACAGATAATGCGCTGAATGAAAGAATGGTTTATGCACAGGATATCTCTTCGATGGTTTTATCGTTGCGTAAAAAATCAGGTATTAATGTTCGCCAGCCGTTGGAGAAAATTCTGATCCCTTCTCTAAATGGTGATTTTGAAAAAAAGATTTCTAGAGTTGCCGATTATATCCTTTCGGAAACCAATGTGAAACATATTGAATTCATCACCGATACACATGGCATCGTAAAGAAAAAGCTGAAACCAAACTTTAAATCGCTGGGTAAAAAAGTGGGTAAGGATATGAGCATCGTAAAGGAAGCTTTAGAGAACATGACGCAGGATGATATCCAACGTTTGGAAGTTGATGGCTACATCAACGTTTTCGGCACCAACAACATTCAACATGCCATTGACCTGAATGATGATGTTGAGGTTTTTGCTGAAGATATTCCGGGATGGCAGGTAACCAATATAGGCAGTTTAACCGTTGCTTTGGATGTAACCATTTCTGAAGCGCTTAAACAGGAAGGTATTTCGCGCGAATTGGTTAACAGAATCCAGAACTTACGAAAAGAATTAAACTTTGAAGTAACTGACAGGATTAAAGTTTCATTACAAAATGATAATCTGGTAGCCAGCGCAGTTGCTAAAAACAAGGATTACATTTGTGCCGAAATATTAGCCAATGAATTTGAATTGACAGATGCTGTAAATAATGCAAACAAAATCGTGATTGATGATGTTGAGTTAAGCATTTCAGTAACTAAAATATAAATCCATATATTAGAAAATTAGAAAAGAACATGGAAAACAGCAACAAAACACGCTACTCAGACAGTGAATTACAGGAGTTTAAAGAATTAATTCAAGATAAATTACGCATGGCAAAAGAGGAACTTAATGCTTTAACGGCATCTTTAAGTAATCCTAACGCCAATGGAACAGAAGATACTTCAGGCGCTTACAAAACGTTAGAAGACGGTTCTGCAACAATGGAGAAAGAGCAGATCAATCAATTGGCTGCCCGTCAGAAAAAATTTATCGATAATCTGGAGAACGCGTTGGTACGTATCGAGAACAAAACTTATGGTATTTGCCGCGAAACGGGTAAATTAATCCAAAAAGAACGTTTACGTGCTGTTCCTCATGCTACTTTAAGCATGGAAGCTAAATTAAAGCAGAGTTAATGAAAGGCTATACAAAACCTTTAATTGTAATCTTTTTGGTTTTACTGGCCGATCAACTGGTTAAAACCTGGGTTAAAACGCATATGTACCTTGGACAGGAGTTCCATATTATTGGTAAATGGTTTATTATTCATTTTACCGAAAATAATGGAATGGCCTTTGGAATGGAGTTCGGTGGCGAATTTGGTAAACTAGCCTTATCGCTTTTCCGTATTGCTGCTGTAGCAGGAATTGGTTATGGCCTGCACTATCTGATCAAGCATAAATATCACCGCGGTTTAATTCTAAACGTCGCTTTGATTTTTTCCGGCGCCTTAGGAAACATTATCGATTCAGTTTTTTATGGCAAGATTTATGGATATGAAACCTGGTTTCATGGCCGTGTGGTTGATATGTTCTACTTCCCGATTGCCGAAGGTCATTTCCCTACCTGGTTTCCAATTTGGGGAGGCGAAGAATTTGTTTTTTTCAGACCCGTTTTTAATCTTGCAGACGCTGCAATTTCAGTTGGGGTAATCTTAATCCTTATCTTTCAGAAAAGCTACTTTAAAGAAGATGTAAAGGATGATGTAAGCTTAAACAGTGAAATTGTTGAAGATTAATATTCCAACGGACAAAATTTAGATAAATCGAAGCCTGTCTCAACCATGAGACAGGCTTTTTTTTATGAAGTTCCATCATCTCGAGAGGAACGGGTTCCCATCTATACATAGCGTTCAGAAGGGGCCTACTGATTAAATCATGGTAAAGAGTGTCCGGCTCACTTTTTGCTGAGTTAACAACTCAAATCCATTCAATAATCCGTAGAGACAATGCGCTTAACTGTAAGGATAGCGTTAACCATTCTAAGATTCCTTAAATTTATGTTTATTAACTTGACAATAATTCGATTCAAATGATCAACTTTCTTAACATTTCCTATCTACAATTCGGAAATAAGAAGCAAAAGACAGCCTATCAAATTTTAGCCGCTAATAAAATTTTAGAAAAACTTGCACTATATCAACCTATTTTAGTCGGCACCATACCCATTAATATAGACATTGAAAGCAGCGATCTTGACATCATCTGTTGTATCCAGGATAAAACCGCTTTTATCAAAATGTTGACCAATCATTTCCAAAACGAAAAAGGCTTTAAAATCACTGAAAACCCGACCTTGCAATCCATCAATGTCAGTTTCTTTTTGGGTGGCTTTGAAGTTGAAATTTTTGGTCAGCCTATACCAACAATAAAGCAAAATGCCTATCGCCATATGTTAATTGAATATCGATTACTTCTGGAAAAAGGAGAGGAATTCAGGCAGGAGATTATAGCCCTAAAAAAACAAGGTTATAAAACCGAACCAGCCTTTGCCAAATTATTGGGAATTGAGAAAAATGCTTATGAGGAATTGCTGAAATTAGATTTTAAAGGAATAAAACATGATATATAGTGGTAATTGATATTACAAAAACATCAATATAAAATCATCCCGATTGGATAATTATCAAAAGAATACCATTTGGGCATAAGTATTATAGAATAAGTACGTTACGCTCAAAATAACAATCTTGTCGCTATTACACCTTCATTGCTTTACTCGGACAGCTGAAATCTGTTCTTTTTAAACCGGTATTTTTTATTGCACCATAACCACCGGCCACATCTATCACATTTTCTACTCCACGCGACTTTAAAATGGAAGCAGCAATCATCGAGCGGTAACCACCTGCACAGTGAACGTAATAGGTAGCTTTAGGATCGATCTCGCCAGTCCAGTCGTTAATAAAATCCAACGGACGGCTCAGGGTAAATTCCAGGTGTTCGGCTTCATACTCACCTGGCTTACGTACATCGAGTGCAGTGATTTCATCATTTGAGGCGGCTGCTTCAAAAGCATCAGCAGAAATTGTTTCAATCGTATCTATTTCTTTTCCCGCATCTATCCATCTTTCGAAACTTCCATCCAGATATCCAATCGTATTGTCATAACCAACCCGGGTTAAACGCGTAATCGTTTCCTGCTCTTTCCCCTGGTCGGTAATCAATAAAATCGGCTGTTGTAAATCGCTAATCAACGCCCCAACCCAAGGCGCAAACTGTCCGTTTAAACCGATATTGATCGAATTTGGAATAAAGCCTTTTGCAAAAACCTGCGGATCACGTGTATCCAGCATAACGGCACCCGTTTGATTCGCCAGATCCTCAAATTGTTGGGGAGTTAGTGCATTCAATCCCTTTTCGTAAATATCATCAATACTTTCTACTCCGCCTTTATTAATGGCAGCATTTTTAGCAAAATATTGTGGTGGAGGCAAAATACCCTCCGTTACTTCGGCAATAAACTGTTCTTTCGTTTCCGCCTTTAAGGCGTAATTTACTTGTTTCTGGTGACCTAAAGTATCAAAAGTTTCTTTACTCATGCTCTTGCCACAGGCCGAGCCGGCACCATGGGCAGGATAAACAATTACATCATCAGCTAGTGGCTTTATCTTTTCATTTAACGAATCATAAAGCATCCCGGCTAAATCATTCATTGTTAAATTACCTTTCTGTGCTAAATCCGGACGGCCGACATCACCAATAAACAGGGTATCGCCACTAAAAATGCAATGGTCTTTACCGTTTTCATCAGTTAAAAGATAAGTGGTCGATTCTAAGGTATGCCCTGGTGTGTGTAACGCAGTAATGGTTAGGTTTCCGACTTTAAATTGCTCACCATCTTTGGCAATATGCGCTTTAAATTCGGTTTTTGCAGTTGGCCCGTAAATAATTTCAGCACCCGATTTTTCGGCCAAATCTACATGACCCGAAACAAAATCTGCATGAAAATGCGTTTCGAAAATATATTTAATGGTAGCGCCCGCTCTTTCTGCTTTCTTTAGATATGTTCCAACTTCTCTTAAAGGATCTACTATTGCAGCTTCGCCTTCACTCTCAATGTAATAAGCAGCTTCTGCCAGGCAACCTGTATATATTTGTTCTATTTTCATGTTTCTTCGTGACGTCACCCTGAATTTATTTCAGGGTCTTACCAGAAAGATGCTGAAACAAGTTCAACACGACGATCTATTATAGCAAAAATAGGGCTAAATAGTGATAACCGAAATGATGTTGCTCATAATTGCAGAAGTTTTACTTATTTTGGTGCGTGATACAGCTTATCTGGATATTAAATTTAGTAATGCTAAATCTTAATCGTTTTATTTGAAAACGAACGTTTTGTTGTTTATGGCCAGTAAAGCCCTGCCATTCGCTTAGTCCCGATAAAAAAATCAGGAGCTGCCGCTGCTGTCAGGTTTATAACCGAAAGGCCTGTTCCTTACATCACGTTAAATACTGCACTTTGGTAAATTTAGTCAATTGCACTTATCCTTTGTCTCTAAACCCGATCGAATCGAGATGCCAATTCTTCATCGGCAGAAGCGTGAGCGGGACTGAAAACCTCCAAAAGAGCGCAAACTGCTCATTTCCTTAAAAAAATGTTATAAACGCTGGAGACGTTAATCCTTCGTCAGCTATTTCCGCAACGATTCACTTCGTTGGTTGAGATTTGCAATCCCGACCTTACTAGTTTTAAAGATTTAAAATCGTTAGTTCAAGAGACGGGATTACAAATCCCGACTAGCATTTAATCCTTTGTCAGCTCCCCTCTTAATGATTCATCCATCAGTTTACGGCTTTCTTCTACCGTTAAGCCCAGGCCCATTACGAACATCAGTTTGGTAACCGTAGCCTCAAAAGTTAAATCGTAACCACTTACAATGCCCATTTTCAACAATTCCCTGCTGGTTTCGTAGCGACCTAACTGCACAGAGCCTTTTTTACATTGGGAAATATCAATAATAATTTTCCCGTTTAAAATGGCCTGTCGCAAACTATCTAAAAACCATCGCGCAGTAGAGGTATTGCCTGAACCAAAAGTTTCTAAAATAATGGCATCTACTTTAGAATCGGTAATAGCCTGAACCGCTTGTGGTGTAATTCCAGGGTATAATTTCAGCACGCCAATGTTAGCATTAAAATTGGCATGAAGTTTTAACTTGCCGCCGGTAGCTTTTAAAATATAATTTCTGTGAAACTGCAAATGTACCCCAGCCTCTGCCAGTACAGGATAATTGGGTGATCGGAAAGCCTCAAATTTTTCGCTATTGTATTTTATAGAACGGTTGCCCCTGAATAATTGTGCATCAAAATAAATACAAACTTCAGGAAAAAGTGCTTTGCCATCTTCTTTAGTTGCGGCAATCTCTAAAGCAGTAATCAGGTTCTCTTTCGCATCGGTCCTGATTTCGCCAATTGGCAGCTGAGACCCGGTCAAAACAACAGGTTTATCCAGATTCTCGAGCATAAAACTTAGTGCAGAAGCAGTAAAGGCCATGGTATCTGATCCGTGCAGGATCACAAAGCCATCATACTGATCATATTTGTTATAAACCAGTTCTGCAAGGGTTTTCCATATTTCAGGATCCATATTTGATGAATCCAAAACCGGATTAAAGGAATGTACATCTAAATGATAATCCAAACGGCTCAGTTCTGGAACGTTTTCTTTGATCTGCTCGAAATCAAACGGAACCAACATTCCGTTTGTAGGGTCGTTAACCATACCAATGGTGCCACCGGTATAGATAATAAGTATTTTGGTCATTTGGTTTAGTGAAGGTTGCTCATCACAAAGAAACTAAAAATTTAGAAATGATCCCGCTATATTTTTAAATTAGCAATAAATAACAATATTAAGGATATTAAATTATCAATTTTACAATTTTAACATCAGTAATTACATAATTTATTATTCAAGAACGACATCATCTTGAGAACAGATCTCTTTCATTACGCTGCACTTCAATCGAAATGATAGCCAGTTTAGCCTTGATTAGGACTCTCAACTAAACCTAAACTCCAAAAATCTCTTTCGAATTTTGACTTGTTACCACTGCAATCTCTTCACAATCCTGTCCGTCGGGTAAGCGCAGCGTCTCTACGCCCTGGTAATGAAATTGATCGAAAACGCAATAATCACAACGAGTCAGAGCTTCTGTTCCATTTTGTATCCACAGCGTTCCGACCGCTGTGGACAGATGAGGATTAAACCTGCTAAATAGATTGCTTCGTCGGCTGAAAAAGCCTTCTCGCAATGACGAATTAATTAAACTCCAAAAATCTCTTTCGAATTTTGAGTCGTTACCGCTGCAATCTGTTCAATGGAAACGCCATAGATATCGGCTAGTTTTTGGGCGATATAAATCAGGTAACTGCTTTCATTGGGTTTACCACGGAAAGGAACTGGTGCCAGATAAGGAGAATCGGTCTCTAAAACGAGATAAACCAAAGGAATATCAGCAATCACGGCATCCAAACCTGCTTTTTTATAGGTAACCACACCACCAATGCCTAAATAAAAGTTTAAATCAATAGCTTGTTTTGCCTGCGCCAAATTTCCGGTGAAACAATGGAATATGCCACGCAATTTCTCATCTCTTTCACTTTCCAACACTTCAAAAACCTCTTCAAACGCTTCTCTGCAATGAATCACGATCGGCAACCCTAAGCTTTTTGCCCAGCCTATCTGTTTACGGAATGCATCCTGCTGAATGGCCAGGGTAGATTTGTCCCAATATAAATCAATCCCGATTTCGCCTATGGCATAAATTTTTCGCCCTGCAATACTGTTATATATTTCATCCAACAACGCCAGGTAATCTTCTTTTACATCACAGGGATGCAGGCCGGCCATCGCAAAGCAGTTATTGGGATATTTTGCTACCAGGTCATCAATCATCGCAATTGATTTTGCATCAACATTTGGCAAAAACAAACGGTTCACATTGTTTTCAAAACAACGCTCCATTAACAGGGCTTGTTTCCCGGCATCCTGCTCGTAATATAAATGGGTATGGGTATCAGTGAAGATCATGTTTTATTATAGTATCAAGTAATAAGTATCAGGTATCAAGATGGATTTGCTGATTCTTGATACCTGTACAAGAATTCTATTTCTTTCCGGCCTTACTTTTTCTTGGTGCTTTGGCTGTAGACTCCGGACTTCCGACTGGGGACTGGGGATTATACTCCATTTCCTTTTTCAAAAATTTACCTGTCAAACTGATTGGATTCTGGATTAAACCCTCCGGTGTACCTTCAAACAAAATCCTTCCGCCGCCAGCACCACCTTCTTCACCCAAATCAATTACCCAGTCGGCAACTTTAACTACATCTAAATTATGTTCGATAACCAAAACCGTATTTCCCTTATCAACCAGCTCCTGCAAAACGCCCAGAAGCACATTAATATCTTCAAAGTGTAGTCCGGTTGTAGGTTCATCTAAAATGTAGAACGTTTTTCCGGTATCCTTTTTAGAGAGTTCTGTTGCCAGTTTAACTCGCTGTGCCTCTCCTCCTGATAAAGTAACCGACGATTGCCCCAAAGTGATATAACCCAAACCTACATCCTTTAAGGTTTTGATTTTTCTATAAATGATTGGAATATTTTCAAAGAACGTACAGGCATCTTCGATACTCATATCCAACACATCACTGATTGATTTTCCACGGAAACGCACCTCCAGAGTTTCCCTGTTGTATCTTCTTCCACCACACTCTTCGCATGGTACCTGTACATCCGGTAAAAAGTTCATTTCGATTACCTTTAAACCTGCTCCCTGACAGGTTTCGCAACGACCACCCTTTACGTTGAAAGAAAAACGGCCTGGTTTATAGCCACGGATTTTGGCTTCTGGCAACTGCACAAACAAATTCCTGATGTCAGAGAAAACACCTGTGTAGGTTGATGGATTTGAGCGTGGGGTTCTGCCAATCGGTGCCTGATCAATTTCAATTACCTTATCAATTTCTTTTAAGCCATTGATCTTTTCGTAAGGCAAAGGTGTTTTTTTGGCCCTAAAGAAATGATGATTTAAAATCGGATATAATGTCTCTGTAATTAAACTCGATTTCCCACTGCCCGAAACACCGGTTACAGCAATAAATTTACCCAAAGGAAAATCGACAGAAACCTCCTTTAAATTATGTCCGGTAGCTTTAATGAGCGATAATTTATGCCCGTTGCCTTTTCTGCGGACTTTTGGTACTTCAATGCTCCTTTTACCGTTCAAATAATCAGCGGTTAAAGTGTTGGATTTAAGGATTTTTGCGGCGGTTCCCTCCGCAACCACGGTTCCACCATGAATACCTGCACCAGGACCAACGTCAATTACCCAATCAGCTTCCAGGATCATATCCTTATCGTGTTCTACAACCAAAACAGTATTTCCTAAATCCCGGAGGTTCTTCAATGCATTGATCAAACGTTCATTATCACGCTGGTGCAAACCAATACTTGGTTCGTCGAGAATGTACATCACATTCATTAACTGCGAACCAATCTGGGTAGCTAAGCGGATACGTTGTGCCTCACCACCGGATAGTGTACGCGCTGTACGATCTAAAGTTAAATAGGTTAGCCCTACGTCAGTTAAAAAACCAATTCTGGCTTTAATTTCCTTTAAAATTTCTTTGGCAATAATATTCTGGCGGTCAGACAAGCGCTCATCAACTTTTTCGAACCATTGGTGGAGGTTGTTGATATCCATTGAAGAGAGCTCGAAAATGTTTTTGCCGTCAACCTTAAAATGCAGACTTTCCTTTTTCAAGCGGGCACCATGACACTCCGGACAGGTTTTCAGTTTCCTGAATTCGTCCATATCGTCGGATGCAGATTCGCTTCTTTTTTCGTTCTGCTCCTCAAGCATTTTAATTATCCCATCAAACGTGATGTTATAATTCTGAACGTTCCACTTGTTGTATTCTACCTCAACTTTGACCAGATCGGGTGAACCGTTTAAAATAATATTGATGACTTCGTCGCTTAATTTTTCAATTGGCGTAGAAAGCGAGAAACTGTATTTTTTAGCCAACGCTTTTAATACCTGAAACATCCAGATATCGCGGTATTCGCCCAAGGGTGCTAAACCCCCATTTAAAATGCTCAATTTAGGATTAGGGATAACCGATTCTTTATCAACCACGAAAATATATCCTAAACCATCGCAACGCTCACAGGCGCCATAAGGCGAATTGAACGAAAAACTATTTGGTTGAGGTTCATCATAAGAAATACCTGTGGTTGGACACATTAAAAATTTACTAAAATGCGCTACATTATTATCCTTATCGCTTATTTTAATCACTCCTTTACCCATTTTCATTGCGGTTTGCAAGGAATCGAGCAGACGTTTTTTATCTTTTACATCAACAATTAAACGGTCAATCACCACTTCAATATCGTGGATTTTATAACGGTCTACCTGCATTTTAGCGGTAATATCCTTAATCTCCCCATCTACACGCACTTTAACATAACCCTGTTTACGGATCTGCTCAAAAAGTTCACGGTAGTGTCCTTTCCTACCTTTAACTACAGGCGCCAGTATATTTACCGCTAAACCATCAAATTTATTAAAGATATTCTGTAGGATCTGGTCTTCACTCATCCGCTCCATTTTCTCACCCGTATTGTACGAATAGGCATCAGCCACGCGCGCATAAAGCAAACGCATAAAATCGTAAATTTCGGTAATGGTACCTACGGTAGAGCGGGGGTTCTTACTGGTGGTTTTCTGCTCAATGGCAATAACCGGACTTAAACCCGAAACTTTGTCTACATCCGGACGCTCCATACCGCCCATGAACTGACGGCTGTAGGCACTGAATGTTTCCATGTACCGGCGCTGGCCTTCAGCGTAAATGGTATCAAAAGCAAGGGAAGATTTACCGCTGCCACTTAAGCCTGTAATCACCACAAGTTCGTTTCGCGGAAAGCTAACGTCTATATTCTTTAAATTATGTACCCTCGCACCGTATACTTCTACATCCTTTTGCTCACCGAGGTCGACAGATTTATTGCTCATATTTTATTTAAAGTTGGGGTCAAAACCCGGGCTTAAAAACGACCAGATTTCAATCTGCAAAAATGCTAAAAATTTTATCAAAAAGAAAGTTATAACCAAGCTGTATTAAGGATTAATTGTCATAATATCAGCATTAATTTCTGCAGAAATCACATGCTAAAACATGATTAATAACAAATATGTTTTGTGTTTATCGTATCGTCACCCTGACCTGTATCGAAGCGGAAAGCTACGGAGTAAATTTATTTCAGGGTCTATATCAATAAAAGATGCTGAAATAAATTCAGCATGACGATTACATTTTACAGGATTACAAACGATGATTTAATCTAAATGATACTAAAGGCAAAAAAAGACAAATGGATCATAGCCCGACAATTTACCAAACTATCGTAGTCCCATTCTCTGTAGGGTGCCCAGTACAAACCAACACCCTTCCCCTTTCCAATTCATCATCGGTCAGTACTTCATTATAATCCATCCTTACCCCGCCCCTGGTACAATTGGCTACACAGGTACTACATACACCCCCACGGCAGCTGTAGGGTAATTTGATCTTATTTTCAAGCGCAACATCCAGAATTCTTTTTGGCCAGGGCACATCGAGATGATAGGTTTCGCCTTCAAAGTTTAAAACAACGGAATAGGTATTTTTATCGACTATTTTTTCAGAGCTGTCATCTTCATCAACTTCATCCTCCGGCAAAACAAAAGTTTCTCTTTTAATCTGTTTAATATCGAATCCCAAACCTAATAAAGTGATACGGCATAAATCCATATAAATTACGGGCCCGCAAGTGTAAAACAGCACCTGGTCCCGATCGAAATGTAAATGCTCTTTAATTAGTTTTTCGATATAAAATTTATTTAGCCTGGCCGTCATTAAGTTTTTGCCATTACTGAAAATCCAGATAATCTTTAATCTTTCGGGATATTTCTGTTGCCATTCGACCAATTCTTCATAAAATAAAGCTTCCTCTTTCGATCGATTACTGTAAATCAGTGTAACCAACGATTTTTGCTCCCGCACCAATGCCGTTTTCAAAATGGAAAATAATGGGGTAATTCCAACACCTGCAGCAAAAAGAAAAAGATCGCGTTCCAGATTTTCATCTGCAATATAACTGAACAGGCCTTGCGGTTCTTGTGCCAAAAGAATATCACTTACAGCAGTTTTATGATGTAAAAACCTGGAGATTTCCCCATTTTCTACCCTCTTCACCGTGATAGCCAAAGGCTCATCAACATCAGGCGAACTGTTAAAAGAATATGATCTTCTTAACTCACGGTGTTTTACCTGAAAAACCAATGATAAAAATTGTCCCGGTAAATATGCAGGATATTCATCCAGCTCTTCAAATTGAAAAGTAATATTATCGCCGGGTTGATTGATTATTTTATTGATCCGCAGTTTGAACATATGCAAAGAAAAGGTTTTGAGCGTAAAGCGAAAAGCGGTTGGCGTAAATTCAATGATCATTTGTTGGTTAATTGATTAGTCGATCGAACACCATTTATACTGATGGCCACACGCGATCGTTATCCTGAACCCATCTCGGGATTTATCCATTAGGCATCTTTCCATCTGAAATATCGATTTCTCCCCATTAAAGATCCTGAAATAAATTCAGGATGACGTAACGAAAGATCTTCTGCGTTATCCGTATATCTACGGCACAAAGGTTTATCGGTTCAATAGTCATTCATTTTAGGGGTTAGCAATGCCCGAAATTTATACACGCTAAACTGAAAATCGATAACCGAAAACTATTGATTGGTTAGCATGATGCAAACGAATCGGTGTAATCCCATAATCTGTGTAATCACCTTACAAAAAAAAGCGTCCCGATTTTGAAACCGGGACGCCTTACCAAATGCTTGTCTTTATCTTAATTATATTATTCGCCGTTATAGGCTAATAATACCCTCGGTTTTTTGTAACCGTAACGTTTTGGGTGTTCCATAATCTGCTTCATTGAAATTACTTTGTAAACGTAGCCCCCTGTTTCTCGGTTCAGCTTCATTTTGTAGTAATTATCCTGATTTTGATTATTGATCTGCTTACGCAAACGCCCGTCGCCAACATTGTAAGCCGCAGCCACCAATGTCCAGCTTTCTAAACCTTTATACATTTCTTTAATGTATTTACAGGCTGCAATAGTAGATTTGCGCAAATTATAGCGCTCATCAACATTCCCGTTTACCTTTAATCCATAATTACGGGCGGTACCCGGCATAAACTGCCAGATCCCTGCTGCACCTTTTGTTGAAGTTCCTTCAGTCATTCCAGATTCGACCAGGGCCAAATACTTAAAATCATTCGGGATACCGTAAGCGGCAAGTATTGGCTCGATAACCGGAAACCATTTTGCTGCTTTCTGGTGCAAAAGATTAGTGTGTGTGTTCTTGTAACTGTGTGCGGCCAAAATCTTTTTCATTTTTCTTTCCACCCTTTTATCGCCCAAAGGCAGGGTTTCATCCGCGAAATTTAACTGGGCCATTAGAGAAAGAGGTTTCACAACGTCTTCAACTTTTATGCTATCAGTTTTTGTTATTGTAGAGCTTAATTTTTCTTCCTTAAAAAGACTTTTTTTTGTTAAGGGCATTTGGTAAGTGAACACTTTTGCCAAGATAAATAGTGTTGCCACTACTGAAAATGGTACGATGTGTTTCTTTAACATTCTCCTCCTTTTTTTGGTGAAACTTAATAAAAACGTCGGCAAAGCTAAAAAATAATAATCACACTATCAAATAGTTACGAAATTAAGTGAAAAGATCGGCCTTTAAACCCCTTTAAACGCGGATTTTAAATTTGGATTTCTAAGCGATTTTACCTATTTTAGAGGCTATTTTTTTATCTGCTTTTTCCGCCCGGATAATTGTTATGTTCACCATTTTTTCATAAATTTGCAGCCCGCATTTTTAATGCGTTAAAAGCGTATCATGATAAATAAAAACAACAGGAACAGTCGGGATGACAAGTCCAAATCAGGCAGTCGGAAAACAGAAGGCAGAAGCAGTTCGGCCGGATCTGACAGAAGAAGGTCAGACGACAAAGACAGCAAATTCAAAAAATCATCCGATTCAAAAGATGGCTTCAGACCCAGAAGCTCGGATGGTAAAGATTTCAAATCGAAATCTTTCGGAGACAAAAAAGATTTCAAACCAAGATCAGGCGGACGTGACTTTAAATCAAAAGATGCAGAACCGCAGAGTTTCAAATTTGGAGATCGTGAATTTAAATCTAAAGATTCAAGCTCAGAAGATCGTGGTGCTAAATCAAGAGATTACAAGCCCAGAACTAGCGACCGTGACTTCAAATCGAGAGATGGCGGGTCGAGAGGCTACAAACCAAGAACAGGAGAAAGGGATTTTAAAACAAGAGATGGTGGTGCAAGAGATTATAAGCCAAGAACAGGAGAACGCGATTTCAGAGCTAAGGATGGAGATTCGCGCGATTTTAAACCGAGAGAGGGCGGCTACAAAGATTACAAGTCAAGAGGCAAATCTGACTTCAAACCAAGTGCAGGAAGTTCAAGAGATGTAAAACCCAGAGAGCCAAGGGAAGGCGATACACGTCCGTTTAGAAAACGTGAGGAAGCAAAGCCAAGAGATACAGAATTTAACCGCCCGGAGCGCACTGTTATCACCCAAGGCCGTAAAACGAATGAAGACAAAGGCTTGATTCGCCTAAACAGATATATTTCAAATGCAGGCATCTGCTCACGTCGTAAAGCCGACGAACTGATCACTGCCGGCATTATTACCGTGAACGGCGAAGCCATTACCGAACTGGGACACAAAGTAGATCCGGCAAAAGATTTGGTTCGTTATAACGGGGAATTACTAAAACGCGAGAAAAAAGTTTACGTTCTACTGAATAAACCAAAAGATTACATTACCACTACGGATGATCCTCAGGAACGCCGTACGGTAATGCAATTAGTTGATAAAGCAAGTCGTGAACGTATTTATCCGGTTGGTCGCTTAGACCGCAATACCACTGGTTTGTTGTTAATGACAAATGATGGTGATTTAGCCGATAAATTGTCGCATCCTAAAAACGGTATCACTAAAATCTACAATGTAGAATTGGACAAAGCTTTATCACAAGGCGATTTAAATAAAATTGCGTTTGGTTTAGAGCTTGAAGATGGCTTAATTAAACCGGACAACATTTCTTACGTTGCAGGTGGCACCAAAAAAGAAATCGGCATTCAGATCCACAGTGGTAAAAACAGGATTGTTCGCCGTATTTTTGAACACTTAGGTTATAACGTAGAAAAATTAGACCGTGTGGTTTATGGCAATTTAACCAAGAAAGACCTGCCACGTGGCAGATGGCGCTATCTTGAAGAGCATGAATTGATCCAGATTAAACATCTAATTAAATAGCATAAGAGGCTGTCTCAAAAATAAAAACAAGACAGCCTTCTCGGAATTTAATTTGGCAGAATACCAAAAATGGCCAAACTCGAATGTAAAAAGGGCAATTTTCAATTTGGAGAATTGCCCTTTTTTATCCTATTAAAGATTTGAGGCAAATTTTATTTTGCACAATTTTTGAAAAAGGGACTTGTGAGACAGCCTCTTTTAGTTTACTGTTTTTTAAATCCACCATCGTCTCCGTTTTTAACGAGGATGCAGGAGAAAGACGATTATATCGTCCAGCAATGAACATGCATTAAAAATGCACCTCTCTACTCATCCGCGTTAAACGAGGACGATAACGACGATCAATCACGAAACATCTTGCGTATTTTCAGTACCTCCGTAACATACTTTCTTTATATTTGTTAAAATCAACATCATTGTTTCATGAAAAAATTCAGTTCATTGCTTACACTCACGATACTATCTACCTTAACATTTGCCCAAAAAAGCAATTACAACCTGATTGTTGGCACTTATACCGCACCTGGAAAAAGTGAAGGGATTTATATTTATGATTTCAATTCTGCAACAGCTGCCACATCCATAAAAAGCGTTACAAAAAATACGGCAAACCCAAGCTATCTGGCCTCTTCACCAGATCATCAATTTATTTATGCGGTTAACGAAACCGGAGCTACCAGTACGGTTAGCGCGTTCAAGTATGATGCGGCAAGCGGAAAACTAACTTTACTAAACAAGGTTGATAGTGATGGTGCAGATCCATGTTACATTACCGTAGATAACAAAAACGTCATTGTGGCTAATTATAGCGGCGGAAGTTTAGCCGTATTTTCACGAAAAGCAGATGGCTCTTTAACAGAAGCTTTACAGATCATTAAACATACCGGAAAAAGCATTGACCCTAAGGGCAGACAGGAAAGCGCTCATGTACATATGGTTAAATTTACACCAGATCATCGATATTTAATTGTTAATGACCTGGGTGAAGATCAAACTTATATTTACAACTATAACCCAACTGCAAAAGAAGAAATATTAACCATAAAATCGGTCCTTAAAACGAATGCCGGTAGCGGACCACGACACATTACTTTTAGTCCAAATGGGAAATTTGCCTATCTGGCGCACGAATTTAATGGTAGCATAACTGCTTTTGCTTATGCGAACGGAACACTAACCAAAATCCAGGAAATTGGTACTACCCCAAAAGATTTCACAGGAAAAATTGATGGTGCAGATATCCACGTTTCTGCAGATGGAAAATTTCTTTATGAAACTAACCGGGGAGATGCCAACAGCATTTCTGCCTTCTCAATACTGCCAAATGGTAAATTAAAATTCATTGAAACCCTAAGTACGTTAGGTAAAGGACCGAGGAACTTCACCATTGACCCGACTGGAAAATTTCTTTTGATCGGACACCAGTACACCAATAACATCGTTATTTTTAACAGGAATAAAAACACCGGCAAATTAACCGATAGCGGCAAAAGAATTGATGTTGGCGCTCCGGTATGCCTGCTTTTTGATTAACGTCAACTTTGTTCATGGAAGATTTCGATTGGAAGATCCGCAATTAAAATCCTCATTAAAGCTAATTCAGAAATATATAAAAATGCATGGGCACAAAATTGTTTTAAATAATTAATCAGTGGATTTAGCTGCTATTAAAATGGAAATCCAGGAATTAGGATTTTCCGTGATTGATCATGTATTTACAGAACAGGAAGTTGAAGCGATCCTTTCGGCTATTAAAATGGCAGATTCTACAAAAGAAACCTTTAGAAAATCTGAAGATCTCTTTGCGATACGTCGATTTTTAAAAGAAGTTCCTGACACAGTTGATCTCATATTCAATCAGAAAGTAAAAGCCATCGTAAAAGAGCTTTTCGGCAAAGATTACTTTCTGGTTAAATCAATTTACTTTGACAAACCCGAAACATCGAATTGGTTTGTCCCTATCATCAGGACTTAACCATTTCGGTTGACCATAACGCGAAAATTCCTGGATATGGACCTTATACCAGAAAACATGATCAGTTCGCCGTTCAGCCACCTCTTCATATCCTTGAAGGGAATTTTACCATTCGCATCCATCTTGATGATACCAATGAGCGGAATGGTGCGCTCAAAGTAATCACCAATTCTCACCGTAAAGGTATTTACCGTCCCGAAACGATCGACTGGAGCATTGAAAACGAAGTAAGCTGCAACGTAAACAGGGGCAGCCTCATGATTATGAAACCGTTGCTGCTTCATAGTTCAAGTAGAACAAGCAATCATAAAAAAAGAAGGTTAATTCATCTTGAGTTTAGCAACCAGCATTTACCAAAGGAACTACACTGGTCAGAGTATTTTAATTTTTAGTTGCTAAATGTTTAAATTTCACATCTATCCATAGCGTTCCGAAGGCTCTACGGATTACCGAAAGGATATGAGTCTGTGAACCGTTAAGATTGCTGAGTTATAAACTCAGCGCTATTCATAAATCCGTAGAGCTGCTGCGCTTAACTCTACGGATAGAAGAGTCTGAATACCTAGATTTTGAATAACCAATAAGCGAATTTAATTCAGGATCTTTATAGAATAATAGATACTGAAACAAGTTCAGTATGACGGATTTCCACAAGCAATCGTCCCTGAACTTGTTTCAGGCATTTAAAGCATGATAAATACTGAACAATTGCCATAAACGACATAAAAAAGGCCCCGGTTTTCATCGGAGCCTTTGAGATAAATATTATCATGTATTATGCCGGTTCTGCAACCCTCGACACATTACGATAGGGAAATTCATTAAAAATATGCCTGCGGGCGAAGCGACCAGGAGAATCAGCATTCACCAGTTTCACATAGATTGCTTTTGGCACGTCAAAATATTCATAAACACTTCCATCAAAAAACTGGATATTTAAAACCTGTTGTTTGTATTCAAAATCCTGAATATTCGACAAAGTAGTTGTTTGTGTGTAAGTTTCAATGTTTTGTTCACGCGTTTCCGGCGCAATACTCACCAGGAAATGATAAGCTTCGATAATCTGTTTACTTCTCGCTTCTGCATCCAACTTCTCTTCTTCCTGCTGAAATTTATCAGGGTGACAATCTTTCATCAATGTACGGTACACAGATTTGAGCTCCTTTAATTCAGCATTTTTATCTACGTTTAAAAGCTTTCTGTAATCAACTATTTTCTTCATTTGGGATAACCTCTTTTTAATTTTCTCGAAATGATTTGGGAATTTCCAAATACCAAACCGTTTCAAGCTGCAAAGATACGATTTATAATCATTTGATTTTGAGAAAGTTTAATTTGTTAATATTACCGATACGAATAATCGGCCAAGGTATCCCTTTGCAATAATTAAGTATTTTAAACAGACATGTATAAATTAATATGGATTATAATCCATAAACATCTCTTTGGCCGTAATTAAAGCATAAAATACAAGAAAAATTTAGTCAGTTAATGTTTAGGCTGCAAAGAATTCTCCATTACTTCTTGATAATAGCTAACATAAACCGGTAGAATCTTTTTCAGATCAAAATCCTGCGCCCTTTTAAACGCATTTTCTTTAAATTGGTTTAGCGTTTCGTCGTCTTTTAAAATTTCAATGGCATGGGCAGCCATTGCCTCAACATCACCAACATTGCTCATATAACCACAAAACCCATCAACATTAAGTTCAGGCAAACCACCGGCATTCGTGGTAATTGCCGGCACTTTACAAGCCATTGCTTCTAATGCAGCCAAACCAAAGCTTTCAGATTCTGAAGGCATTAAAAAAAGATCGGAAACGGATAAGATTTCTTCTACCGCATCTTGTTTCCCCAAAAACCTCACATTTTCACAAATATTCAGAGAGCGGCAAAGTTGTTCATCGTAAGCGCGTTCAGGCCCATCGCCTACCATTAATAGTTTCGATGGAATAACGGACTGTACTTTTTCAAAAATCCTGATTACATCAGCCGTACGTTTCACTTTTCTGAAATTACTGGTGTGGATTAAAATGCGCTCGTTATTTGGTGCAATTGCTTTTTTAAAGTGTCCTTTTGCCTGCAAACTAAAGCGTGAGAAATCTATAAAATTGGGTATTACCTTAATTTCTTTTGTAATTTCAAAATGGTTATAGGTATCCTCTTTCAAATCTTCTGAAACGGTAGTTACACCATCGCTTTGGTTAATAGAAAAAGTAACCACGGGTTTGTAGGTTGGATCTTTACCCACTAACGTAATATCGGTACCATGCAAAGTAGTAACCACGGGGATATGAAGGCCATAACTTGCCAGAATCTGCTTCGCCATAAAAGCAGCCGAAGCGTGTGGAATGGCATAATGAACATGTAATACATCCAGTTGCTCAAAACGAACAACATCTACTAGTTTACTGGCCAGTGCCGATTCATACGGGGCATAATCGAAAAGCGGGTAGTCTCTTACCGATACCTCGTGATAAAAAAGATTGGAAGAAAAGAAATCGAGCCTGGCAGGCTGACTATAAGTAATAAAGTGAACCTGGTGCCCTTCGTTAGCCAGCGCTTTACCTAGTTCTGTTGCAACTACTCCACTACCACCAAAAGTGGGATAGCAAACAATTCCTATCTTCATTGTAAATGTATTGTTGTTACCGCAAATGTAGCCGATTTTAATCTATAATGCGTGTCGGTTTATTGCAATAAAAATGGCGACCTTTCTTTGTTTATGTTTTTCGGGAGTGGTAATAGCGACGTTAATGTAAATTGCAGGATGATTATCTATCGTTTGTAATGTCTCATGTCTTTATTTTGGAGCGCAGGGCTTTTCGGACCTATCAAAGCTAGTTCCTGCTTTACGCTATAGCCCTCGTACCTCGGGGCTGTCGCTACAATCAGGGCTAAAAACTTAAGGCGGTAGCAGAGAAAACAGACATAGTAGCATAAACCCGACAAACCTAAACCCGATAGAACGAATGCTCGCCGTTCTTTCTAACGGCAGCAGCAGAGATAGCGGGACAGGATTGCCCCATAATCTACTGCAACTGCTTTCTAAAACATTTGCAGCTTCCAGATTGCCTTTACAACTCACATTTTTTCGATCTCAGATCCAGCTTATCAGAAACTATTTCAGATTTCTCATTTCCTCTTTAATTACAAGGAAAAGTTCATTTGGACGTTGCGTACCAATAAAATACTCTAAACCATCCCGATCGGTTAGCACCACAGCATCCTTACCAGATGAATAAAAACGGATCGTTCCTTTGGTGTGCAGGTTGTAAACCGGATTATTGAAAAAATAACGACTATAGGTAGCCTTACGTACATCAACAATACTATTAAGGTCAATCTTAACGCGTTTGGTTGTCCACAGGCCATCTAAGATAATGCTTCCATTGTCTACCACGATTTTGTACTGGATCAGGAAAAGTAAAAGCATAGAAACACCTATGATGCCGAAGCCTACAACCAGGAAAAGATCCTGCGTATTGTCGCGATCACGTTCATAAACATAAGCAGCAAAACAGAACGCAGCCATAATCAACCTGATGAAAATACGGACATAATCACGGCCAATGTATTGTTTTTCGATATAGGCGTATTTGCTTTCCACTTATTTAATTTTGAGTTCGAATATAGCAACTTTTTTTGTTGCTGTAGTTAATTTGTATCGGTTATCCTGCCGCATGCCGGCAATCCAAATAATTTCACCGTTTCCGTTAACCAAAATCGGTGTAACCTTCTTCAAATGTAAAGGCACTTTCTCATCAATAAAGTAATCACTTACCTTTTTAGGGTTGCGCATACCCAATGGTATAAATTTATCTCCATTTTGCCAGTTCCGCAATACCAAGGGAAAAATCAATTTATCTGCATTAATAAAAGCTTTGTTCAGATTCACTTCAAATTTCACTTCCCTGGTAAACACCAATGAAATTTCTACATTGCCAAATGCAATATTTTCTGTTGTGGGATGGATAAATTGATTAGCCGTAACCGATACACTCTTTTCAACAATAACCAGATCGTTTCTGTTGATAATGGCCTGGTGTGTAGTGCTAAAAAAATGCGTACCGCTTAATGCCTTTAAACCAGCTATAATTTCATGCACCACGTTTTCACTAAAATTGAATGGCTTAAGTAATTCATAAAGCAGTAGTTTTTGTGGATTTAATCTGAAAATTTCAGCTAAGGAAATATAAATACCATCATTCCTTTTATCCAGGATCTCATGAGCAAGTTTCTGTACCTGAATCGTTAAAAAAGTCTCCAGCTCAGCGAAACGCTCGATATTTTCAACAAATGTTTTTTCGAGATTAGGGTTGATCGCCTGCAGATGCGGCACCACCTCTAGTCTGATTTTATTCCTGGTGTATTTTGTACTCGCGTTTGAACTATCTTCTACAAAATCTATATTATTAACCCTTACTATTTCATCAATCTGCTGGCGGTTTAAAAAAAGTAAAGGCCTGATCAGCAAATCTCGTTTAGGTAAAATACCATGCAGTCCGCTTATACCCGTGCCACGGGTAAGGTTAATGAGCAGGGTTTCTACTGCATCATTCTGATGTTGTGCCAGTGCCATGTAATCATACCCAGCTGTACGCCTGATTTCTTCAAACCAATTGTAGCGTAATTCACGCGCCGCCATCTGGGTAGAAATTTTATTTTCGGCTGCATATTTTTTGGTATCAAAATGCGTTACATAGAATGGTAACTCAAAATTTTTGGCCAATAATGCAACAAAACTTTCATCGCGTTGCGCTTCATCGGCACGCAAATTAAAGTTACAATGTGCCACACCAATATCAACGCCTATTGCCTTAAATAAATGCAACATTAAAACGGAGTCCTTCCCCCCGCTTACCGCCAAAAGAATGCGATTACCCTGAACAAATAATTTTTGCTGTTCAATAAAATCCTGAAATTGACTGAGGGGTAACATCCACCAAAAATATTTAATTTTAACTGGTATTCCGAACGTTCGGAACAAAAAACTAACTTTGTAGTGTGCAAAAACTATTTGTCTTTTTATTCCTTTTAATCAGTCCGGCATTTTTATTCGGCCAGCAACCTGCTTCGAAAATTAAAATTGTTTCTTATCAACATATCTCTGGCGATATAAAAAAGAAAGCAACTTATCTTAATTTCCCTGTTTTCCAACAGGATAATGCTACCCTGGCCTGTGATAGTGCGGTATTTTACAGTGAACGCAATTATTTCGAGGCATATAAGAATGTACACATTAACCAGCTTACTACCGATATCTATTCCGATCAGCTTGAATATGATGGAAATAAAAAACAGGCACATTTAACTGGAAACGTAAAAATGGTTGATCCCACTTCGGTTTTAACCACTAATATACTCGATTACAATACCCTCACTAAAATCGGAACCTATACCAGCGGTGGCAAAATTGTAAATAAGGATGTAACCCTTACCAGTAAAAACGGTTATTATTTTAGCCAGAGAAATGTTGCCTATTTCAAGTATGATGTGGTAGTGGTTACGCCACAATCAACCATCAAATCCGATACAATGAGTTACAATACCCAGGATAAGTGGACCTATTTTTACGGACCGACCAATATCAAGGGCAAAGATGATAACCTGTATACTGAAAATGGCCAATACAATACTTTAACAGAAGATGCTTTTTTTGGAAAGAAAAATCTCTACACACAGGGTACACGATCTTTAAAAGGCGATAGTTTATATTATTATGGTAAACAGGGAATTGGTAAAGCAGTTAAAAACATTGTTTTTTCTGATACGAAAGATAAAATGAAAATGTTTGGTGATTTAGGTTACTATTATAAGCTGGATCAGCGGACCTTGGTTACCCGAAATGCTTACCTGGGTATAGGCACCGAAGATTCGGTAATGGTGAAGAATAAAAAAAGACCTGACAGTCTATGGATGGGTGCAGATACACTTGAGACACAAATGGTATTGCAAAAAACCTTAAAACTAGTTCCAAAAATCTCCATAAAAGCAGATAACCAGGTTGGGGAAGACGATGAAGATGGTGGAAAGAAAGAAAAAGGAGAGCCAAAATACAAACCTGAAGCCGAATTAAGCCAAAAAGAAGATAGGAATAAGCGCAATACCAAGAATAGCAAAACCGAAAAGAAGAAGCAGAATAAAGGCGACACCGAAACTGAAGACCAACTTAATCTGAAAGATAAAAATATTGATAGCCTAAAATCTAAAACAGACTCAATTGGTAAAGGACTGCCAAAAGTTAATTTGGACAGTTTGCAAAAAAACAATATTTCAAAAGAAAAAGCTGATTCAATTAGTAAAAACCTGCCTAAGTTAAAAAGTGATAGTCTTAAAAAACTTGCTGGCAAAACTAACCCGGCTATAAAGAATCTATCGATAAGCAAAATCGATAGTTTACAAAAAAAGATTATAAAACCCGGCGTTAAAGATAGCTTAACGAAAGCCCTCGGAAATTTAAAAGCCGGAACATTAAAAGCCGATACGGCAAAATTTAATCCAGCTGACACCGTTCAAACGCGTATTATTAAGGCTTATCATGGGGTAAAGATCTTTAAAACAAATATCCAGGCCAAAACCGACAGCCTGTTTTACACCAGTGCCGATTCTACTTTACGTTGCTACAACAATCCGATCATCTGGTCGGAAGGTTCGCAACAGGTTGGCGACACTATATTTGTTCAGTTCAAGAATAAAAAGTTAAATAATTTACAGGCTTTTAGGAATGCATTTCTGGTGAATACGCCAAAAGATTCGTTGAGGTTTAACCAGATCAAAGGAAGATTGATGACGGGGTTCTTTACCAACGGAAAATTCAAGACCTTATATGTGGATGGCAATGCCGAAAGTATTTATTATACCCAGGATGACAGCACAAAGGTGTATAAAGAAATGAACCAAACCCTGAGCAGCAGGATAAAGTTCATCTTTAAGGATAAGGAAAATGCCATTGAGGAAATTGTTTATATCAAAGGAATAGAGGGGGCCTTGAATCCCGAAAATACCATTGCAAAAGACCATGTTTTAAAAGGCTTTTCGTGGAAACCTACCGAACGTCCGAAGTCAAAAAAAGATGCGATTGGCTCAGCCGGGAAACCTAAGACCAAAGCGAAGGCTAAAACAGTCGTGGGTAAAACTGTAAAAGGTGCAAAACCATTAGCAACCTCTGCAAGCAAACCATCAACAAAGGTACCTGCTGTTAACTCCAAAACTAAGCTGGTGAAAGACAGCCTAAAGGTTGATCATAACTTGCCTCAAAGTAAACCAGCAGATACGGCCAACTTTGGCATTAAACCGATATTACCGAAAAAAGACTCGGTTCAGGTGAAAAAGTCAGTTGGTAAAATGTAGTTTTATTCTTGTAGTCGTCACCCTGAATTTATTTCAGGGTCTACGTGGTCTGTAAGATGCTGAAATAAATTCAGCATGACGATAATTCAAATTCCCTTCAAAAAATCCAACATCTTTTTTAGCGCAATAGCCCTGTGACTAATTTTATTCTTTTGTGCCATATCCATTTCAGCAAAAGTAATCTCATAACCGTCAGGCTGAAAAATCGGATCATAACCAAAACCCTTTGAACCTGATAAAGCCGTTCTGATTGTCCCATTTATTACCCCTTCAAAAATATGGTTTTTACCATCCTGCATTAAGGAAATTACGGTTTTGAACCTGGCTTTTCTGTTGGGATTTCCCTCAAGTTTTTCCAAAACCATATTAATATTATCCAGGCTATCCCTGCTACCGGAATATCGGGCGGAATAAACACCTGGTTCGTTATTTAAGGCTTTAACTTCTAAACCGCTATCATCAGCAAAACAGTCCAGATTAAAATGTTCAACAACATAACTGCTTTTCAAAGTTGCATTGCCCTCAAAAGTATCGGCAGTCTCAGGGATATCAACCAAACAACCAATGTCTTCCAGATTTAACACGTCATATTTACCTTCAAGCGCTGCACGTATTTCTTCGGTTTTATGTTGGTTATTGGTAGCAAAAACAAGTTTTTTCATTGGTAAAAGTTGGATGGTAAAAAATTGGAATATGGAAAGTTTAAGGTTTCTATATAAAGGTAAGATTTCACATCTTGATACTTTATACTAATTACTTGTTACTAATTACTTGATACTATATAAGCTATTTAATTTTCTGGAGGTGTCCCCAAAGCGTTTTTTTAGCATTTAAATCCCTATCAAGATGATGGAGATGTGGCGCATAGATGATTCTGGTGGTTTCATGAACAATGATTTCATTCTGCCAGGTAAGGTTCAACCTCAGGTCGGCAAACTCCACTCCGAAAGATAACATAGTGGCAGGTTTGAAAAACCGGTGCAATTCTACAAAATCCGTTCCTTTATAATTTGAGTAATTTAGGAGTGCAAAATCTGATGTACCCAAATCTACAGCTTTAACAATTTTACGCAACAGTTCCCTGCCCTGCTCAGTACTTACCTCATTTTCACTATCATTCACTAAAATGAGGACTGATTTTTTATTCCCGCCTAAAAATTTAAATGTTTTTTCAGGTGCAGATTCTGCTACCTGATGAGGAATTTCAGGAGTTTGCGGGTAAACTTTAGGGGAATTTGTAGGATTAATCTCCGGAATCTGTGTTATTTCTGACTTTAAAACAGGCAGTTCCGCGGGTTTAACGAAAACATTTTCAATAGCAGAAACCGGCTCAGCATTACTTAAGGGCGGAATTTGTACGCTTTCATCTTTTACCAAAAAAACCTCTTCAGTAAAAAATAAACGTAAAGCATTCGCATTGTTGGTAACCTGGTTTTCCATTCGTATTTTTGTCGGATAATAATTTCTGTTAAAATTAGTTAAATATCTTATAATAGCGCCGCTAATTGTTACTTTTATCCCTTAAAATTTATAGAGTGCTCTGTGTGAAGAAAGCTTACTCCTTATTTTTTTTCTGCTTGATGTATAGCACTTCGTTTGCGCAAAACGTTGCTGTGGTAAACGGAAAATCCATAAGTGCTAAAGAATTTATGTGGGCATACAGAAAAAGCCATAACGGAATTGTTAGTGCGCCGTATGATACCTTACAAGCCTATTTAAACTTGTACATAAATTTTAAGCTGAAGGTTTTAGATGCACGTGAGATGGGATTAGACAAAAGCGCAGATTACCAGGAAGAAATTAAAACCTATGAGGATGCTCTGGCTACACACAAAAAGGCTGGAGTTAGCAACAAAGATCATGATTTCTTGCTGAATGAATACCGTGAAGGTGTTTTGATGTTCAATGTTTCGGAACAAAAAATCTGGAACAAGGTACAGGAAGATGTGCAGGGAGTAAATGAATTTTATGCTAAAAACCAAAAAAATTATAATAAACCTTTAGGCGAAGTGAGGGGCGAAGTAATTGCCGATTATCAACAAAGTCTGGAAGAAAAATGGCTAAAAGGCCTGAAACAAAAATATCAGATCAAGATTAATGAAAATGAGTTGAAGAAACTTGCCAAGTTATAAACCCTCTGATTTTTTTTGACGATAAGTATTAAATTTGAAAATATAATAAATAGAATGAAGAAAGTTTTTTTAGTAGCAACCGCTTTAATATGCCTGTTTTTAAACAGTTTTGCTCAAAAACACACGGTAGATAAGGTTGCTGCTGTTGTAGGGAACAATATTATCCTGCTATCTGACTTAAACCAGCAATACACCCAATATCTTTATCAGGGAAACCAACCAAACAATGATATTAAATGCAAAATATTGCAGCAAACGCTTACTCAAAAATTACTGAAGCAACAGGCTGAAATCGATTCGGTAATGGTTGAAGACGGTGCTGTAGATGAAGAAGTAAACAAGCGTATGCGTTATAGCATGCAACGTGCCGGTGGGCAGGAGCGTTTAGAGCAGTTCTTAAACAAATCGGTGTTACAGTATAAAGATGAAATCAGACCATCAATAAAGGATGAATTGATTGCGCATAAAATGCAACAAAAAATCACCGAAAACATTAACGTTACGCCAATGGAAGTGGAAAAATACTTCAAATCATTGGGTGATAGTGTTCCAGAATTCAATACAGAAGTTGAAGTTGGTGAAATCATTTTAAATCCGAAGTTAACCAGGTCAGAGAAACAAAAATTCCGCGATAAGATTGAAGCACTCCGTTTAAGGGTTAAAAGTGGTGAGGATATGG
The DNA here is from genome assembly GCF_007833675.1 of Pedobacter suwonensis. Classification (NCBI taxonomy): domain Bacteria; kingdom Pseudomonadati; phylum Bacteroidota; class Sphingobacteriia; order Sphingobacteriales; family Sphingobacteriaceae; genus Pedobacter; species Pedobacter suwonensis. The sequence goes on from NZ_CP031708.1 coordinate 2,448,397, forward strand.
GTGTTTTAGCCAAAACCTACTCTGAAGATCCGGGCTCAGCTTCTGATGGTGGTGATTATGGATTTATCGATAGAAACACGATGGTTAAAGAGTTTACGGCCTGGGCATTTAAACTAAAAGCCGGAGAAATTTCGCCAGTGTTCGAAACTGAATATGGCTTCCACTTTTTACAGGTTTTGGAGCGCAGGGGTGAGCAGGTGCATGTTAGACATATTTTAATTATGCCCAAAACTACACCTGAAAGTTTAACACGTTTAAAATTACATGCAGACAGTATTTATAATAACCTTATGGGCAAAAAATTAAGTTTTGCAGCTGCAGCAAACCTTTATTCGGATAATAAGGAAACTAAATACAATGGCGGTATGATGATGAATGCTGAAGATGTACAGGCAAGAAGCACCTTTATTCCGGTTGACAAATTGGATCCTTCGGTGTTTCTGGTAATCGACACGATGAAGGTAGGCGGTATTTCTAAACCCGACTTATTTACTGCCGCTGACGGGAAACAAGGCTACCGTATTCTTTATCTGAAATCTAAAATTCCACCTCACAAGGCCAACTTAGCGCAAGATTTCCCAAAAATCAGAGATGCTGCACAAAGTGATAAAATTAATCGTACTTTAAGCGAATGGTTTCAGAAACGTCGTGAAAGTACATACATTAAAATCGACGACGAATTTAATACCTGTGATGAATTAAAAATCTGGACTAAAACCGCCACAGCCGCAAAATAACGCCAATGCAGTATAAAAACGAAGTAGAAGCTGTTGATGCACTTCATCAATCTTTCAACAACATTAAAGCTGAAATAAGCAAAGTCGTAGTTGGACAGGATGACATCATAAAATCTGTTTTGATCGCCATTTTTAGCAACGGACATTGTCTGTTGGTTGGCGTACCCGGATTGGCTAAAACTTTACTTGTACAAACCGTAGCGTCCGTTCTCGATCTGGATTTCAACAGGATCCAGTTTACACCAGATTTGATGCCAAGCGACATTATCGGTGCAGAAATTTTAGGGGAAGACAGGCACTTTAAATTTATAAAAGGGCCTGTTTTTTCCAATATTATTCTTGCTGACGAAATTAACCGTACCCCTCCGAAAACACAGGCAGCACTTTTAGAGGCCATGCAAGAGAAATCGGTAACTGCAGCGGGACAAACGCATGCCCTGCCTAAGCAATTTTTTGTGCTGGCTACGCAAAACCCGATTGAACAGGAAGGAACATATCCCCTCCCTGAAGCACAATTAGACCGTTTCATGTTCAATATTCAGTTAAACTATCCTGCTTTTGCAGACGAATTGAATATCGTAAAAAACACCACCAGTAATAAAACCACCCAGCTGCAGAAAATCATTCATGCAGATGACATTCAATATTTCCAGAAACTGATCCGTGAGATTCCTGTAACTGATAATGTATTGGAATACGCCGTTAAACTTGTAGCGAAAACCCGTCCGAATACAGAATTTGCTACTGATGCAGTAAATAAATACATTAGCTGGGGTGCAGGTCCGCGTGCTTCGCAGTTTTTAGTGCTTGGAGCCAAATGCCACGCAGCAGTAACCGGAAAATACTCACCCGATATTGAGGATGTAAAAGCGGTTGCCGAACCTATATTACGTCACCGCATTGTGCGTAATTACCGCGCCGAAGCCGAAGGCTTATCAATTGAAAAAATCATTAAAGATTTACTATAGCATTAGCTAACTTAGCCCGAAGTTGTAATCCCGGTTCAGATACCTGTTACAGCTAATTTAATTTCAGCTAGTATGACGTGGTTCCACACAAGAAATGGGATTTTCCGTGCAGTTCATGAAAAATAATTTGCAGTTCACTGAAAATAAATATCTTTGCAACAAATTCCCCAAAATGCTACGTCAAATACATATCCAAAAAATGAACCTTAGCCCGTCTTGTGGCCTAAAGGATTTGGGTATGGACTTAAGTTTCCTTCTCAATCCTTAGCTCGGTTTTACTGTTTAATACAATAAAATCCAAATCTAAAAATCATTTATTATCCATTTGCTAAGCAAAATACTGCTTATCAAAAGCAATTATATCCATTATGGACATTTATACCACTGTAGAAGAAAAATATCTACAGGCTATTGAAGAATTGAACTGGGGTGAATTACCTAAGGCGCTCCAATATTTTAACGAAATCATTGTTTTCGATCCTGATTATGCCAGGGCTTATTTTCAGTTGGGCAACATTTTCCAGATTCATTTTAAAGATTACAAAACCGCGGGCTATTATTACAAACGTTGTATCGAACTTGATCCTGATTTCCAGGAGGTGTACAAACCCTATCTGAAACTTGTGATTACACTCAAAATGCACAAATTGGTAAAACAAGTTGCAGAAAAAGCTTTACTGGTCCCTGGTGTTTGCGAATCGCACATTTACGAATGTTTAGGCCTATATGCTGAGCAACAACAAAATTTTGCTGAAGCCGCAAATTACTTTAAAAAAGCAGAACTGCTTAATGCTGTTCAGGCGGAGCAAAGTGTTTTACAGGAACACCAAACCCGTATTAGAAGCAAATTAAATAGCACGAAGCGGATGATTTACGACTTACAGGAATAAAGGCGACGTCTCTTATCCTTTTTTATGAAGAGGCTAATCTTGAAATACTATTCGCCAAATTACCCTTGTTATTTTAATTTTGTTACTATCTTTACCACACAATTACAAAGCATAATTTTAAATCAAAAATATTCGATATGTCAGCTCACGATTCACACGCACCGGTTCAGCAAACAAAAGGCATTTGGGCATTGCCACTAACTGTTTGGATTCTTGTTTTAATCCTGCTTGTGGCTTTCACAAGACCGATTTTTCACCACGGTGAAGAAACTTCTTCACACGAAAAAACGGAAGCACACCATACAGAAGCTCCTGAATCGCATCACTAGGCATTAGTAAAGGAATAAAAAAAGCGCTGAAAATCAGCGCTTTTTTTTGTTTTTATCTATTGTTTGGTACCACACCAACCCGCCGAATGGTATTTAAGATACTAACACTTGTTTCCAAACAATTTAAAATACTTAATAGCGCAATAGAAATCGCTTCCTATTGATATACCCCTTAAAGCGAGCGTAAACTGTGTTTCACAAATTATAGAGTAAACAAGACTTTCTGATCCGTTTTTCAATTAAATTCGAAACTCCATCTTATTCTTAATATGTAGAAACGTTATGCCTAACTTTACCGACAGAAGCTATTTATCTAATTGCCCCATAATGTTTGGAAAATCGGTAATAATGCCATCAACGCCTAAACTTTTGAAGTATGTTACCTCCTTTACTGTATTTACGGTCCAGGGGATAATTTTAATGCCCATTTCATGGCAGCGATCTACCAAACCCTTACCAACCAAAACTGAATAAGGGCTATAGATAGTTGGTTTAAAACCCAATTTTTCGATATAATCTTCAAAAGGCTCTTTTTCATCAATCAATAAAGAGGTTTGTATTTTTGGATATTTCTCATGCAAATACTGTAGTGTACGCATATCAAAGGATTCTATAATCACCCTTTTAGCAATTTTTTTCGAATGAATGACTTCCATAATCAGTTCTACAAATTCTGCAGGTTCTGGGTGAAATTCGTTGTCGCCATTTTTAATCGTTTTTGTTTCAATGCTGTAAACAGGTTTGGCAAGTTTATGTTCTTTAACATAAGCCTCAACCGCATCTATAGTTTCAGAGAGTAAAGGCTTATAAGCTTTAAACTTCATCTGTCCGGGAAAACGGCTGTGAACTTTGCTGCCTACATCAAACTTTTTGATCTCCTCATAATTCATTTTATAGATGTTATAATTCTTTTGATCTTTTAAAGTAATCGGTTTACCATTGGGCTGCAAAGAAATTTCGTTATTAAAGTAGGGTTCTTGCGAAAGCAACACTTGTTTATCTTTTGAAATTACGGCATCCATTTCCAGGGTGGTAACGCCTAAATCTATGGCTTTTAACATTCCTTCAACGGTATTCTCCGGCATAATACCGCGCGCACCGGCTTTGCCCTGTACATCGAATTTCTTCTTTTGAGCAGAAACGTTAAAACAAAATAAAAGTAGAAAAGAGAAGATAAGTAAATTTTTATACATAATTTTTAAACGTAAAACAGATAATTTTATTGGCGATATTTTTCTTTCTTAGCGCAGATGCAGTACTGTTTTTAACGTTTTTTCCTGCTTTCCGCTATATCTTTCCGCTGCGTTACAAGGATGCCGCTTCATACGAGTTATCGGATCTGGGCTAAGCCCGAACGTTTCAGCAAACCATAGTAAATCCCTAAATAAAAAAAGGGCCTCTTTTTATCGATAGCCCCTCTTTAATTCACATTTTTGTTGTTTATCTTTCTGCTGGCACGAAAGCCTGAACAATTAAATTCCAGCTCGCATCTGCTGCCTTTTCATAAACGAAAACGTAGTTAAAACTTTCCCGTAAATCGGCCTTGTAATCGATAGTGGCAACACCATAGGTATAAGCCAGATCACTTCCTATTGCTTTATCTACTCCAGTTGTTTTCAGGTTAATTTTGCTGATCATACTGTTATAAAAAGCAATAATTTTTCCCTTTCCGTCAATAGCCTCGTTCCCAGGAAAAAGCAAACGTGCATCGTTGGTTAAAAAGCCACCAAAAGCAGCAATACCATGTGTTTTTAATAAGGTATTTAATGTTTTTTCAGTGGTTAAGATAATTTCTCTCCCCGCCTTAATTTCTCTTTCATTCAAAAACTTTGGTGCAACGTGGTCTTTGGGTTCTATAAATGATGGCGTAACTTTCGCCAAAGGTTTATTGCTTTCCGTTCCTAAATCAATGGCTAATTTCCATCTGCCGTTTTCCGACTTCCAGATGGATAAGTATTGGCCATATTTTTTTTCTGAAGTACCAACTTCATATGCTCCGGTGGTAAAACCCAAGTCGCCACTGCGCGATACTTTTGCCAGATTTGGTGTCCATGTTACATCATTCTCTGCATTTGCCTTTGCTGCATAAAAAGTTTTGGCATTAACCGGATTTGGCCTAAACACCAACGTACCGGTGGTTGAGTAGTCTATAAAAGCTTCTTTATCTCCATTTTTGGCAATTGACTTAGCAAAATCCTTTTCAGCATTTATTAAAGATTTGGTTGTTCCGTCGCTTTTTTGAGCAAAAGCACCTAAAGCTAAAAGCGAAGCGATTGCAGTTGAAAATAAGTTTTTCATTTATCAGTTAGTATAATATGTTTGGCGAATATAAAATTTTCTTTAATGCAAGGCCTTAAAAGTAATTAACAATTACACATAAAGGCCTGTTTTAGGCTGTAATTCATCCTCACCACGTTTTACTTCAAAGCCAAACCGCCTGGCTGTAGAAATCAGCTCCGATTCTCCTGCTCAATACCCAAACTGCCTAAGCTTTACTCCAGGTAGTTCCCTCTTTGCCATCTTTAAGCTGAATGCCCAATTCCTGTAAACCAATACGGATCCGGTCAGAAGTGGCGTAATCTTTATTCGCTTTAGCCTCAGTTCTGAGGTTGATAACCATATCTAAAACGCCATTTAAGTCGTTGCTTCCGGCGTCCTCATCTTTTAAGCCTAAAATATCAAATACGAAATCATTGATAAGCTGCTTTAACTTTTCCAGTTCTTCTGCCGAGATTTTTCCCTTACCATCATAAACGGTATTGATAATCCTGACCGCCTCAAATAATTCAGCAACCAAAATCGGACTGTTAAAATCATCATTCATCGCATTAATGCATTTTTCTTTCAATGCATCGATATCAAAATCGTTTTGTTCGGAAACCGATAATTTATCCAACAAACCAATTGCCGACATTAAACGACGGAAACCTTTTTCTGAAGCATCCAATGCATCATTAGAGAAATCCAAAGTGCTGCGGTAATGCGCCTGCAACATAAAAAACTTTACCGTCATCGGGCTGTACCCTTTTTTTAGCAAAGGGTGATCTCCCGTAAACAACTCCAAAGGGAGAAAACCGTTACCAGCCGATTTGGACATGCGCGTACCATTTACCGTAAGCATATTGGTGTGCATCCAGTAGCGTGCAGGTTGTTTATGGCTGCAAGCTTCAGATTGTGCAATTTCATTGGTATGGTGAGTTGCTGCCAAATCCATTCCGCCACCATGAATATCAAACTCAGCCCCTAAATATTTGGCACTCATAGCCGAACATTCAATATGCCAGCCCGGAAAACCCATGCCCCACGGCGATTGCCACTGCATTAAGGTTTCAGGCTTTGCTTTGATCCACAAGGCAAAGTCTAACCTTCCGCGTTTCTCATCCTGTCCTCCCAGTTCGCGGGTATTGTTCAGCATATCTTCAAGGTTGCGGTTGGTTAAAATGGTATAATTATATTCCTTGCTATATTTTTCTACATCAAAATATACATTCCCATCCACCTCATAACCATAACCGTTGGCCATAATCACTTTAATCATTTCGATCTGCTCAATAATGTGTCCGGTAGCAGTGGGTTCAATACTTGGTGGCTGCGTATTGAACATGCGTAATACATCATGGAAACCCAAAGTATATTTCTGTACAATTTCCATCGGCTCAAGCTGTTCCAGTTTCGCACGTTTTGCAAACTTATCATCACCTTCATCCCTATCGCCCTCCAAATGGCCTGCATCGGTAATATTACGTACGTAACGCACCTTATAGCCAGAATACTTCAGGTACCTGAAAATTAAATCAAAAGAGATAAATGTACGACAATTCCCCAGGTGCACATCGCTGTAAACAGTAGGACCGCAAACATACATCCCAACATTGGGTGCATTTAAGGGTTGAAAAAGTTCCTTTTTGCGCGAAAGCGTATTGTAAAGCTGTAAGCCAGTATTCATATTGCAAATGTAAGATTTAGTTAGAAAGTTAAAACCTTTAAAATTGTATTGTTGAGCATATGATTTTCAGTTAACCTCCGGGGGCATATCATCCCTTATTTTTTTGGGACGGATTTTAAAACGGTTTTATTTTTGGAAAAGGTGCTGTACTGCTCATCGGCAGCAGTAGTCCCTCTTTCCGCTATAGTCCCGATGGAAAAATCGGGAGCTGCCGCTTCAATAGGGTTTAGCTGGCAGGTTTTAGCACTTTAGGCAGCTAAACTAATTTACTTATATCTGGATACCATTTAATGATGAACCACAATTGGCCATATACCCCAACTATTATTACAACCCTCAAACATTTCGGCGTTGCAACAATTCAATCCTATTCATTAACTTTGTACCATGATTGATTTACCAGTAGTACCTGCTGTGACTGAAGTAAAGCGTAAACCAGATTGGTTACGTGTAAAATTACCTGTTGGTAAAGAATATGCGCAAGTTCGCAGTTTAGTAGACACACATAAGCTCCATACCATCTGCGAAAGTGGCAATTGCCCGAATATGGGCGAATGCTGGGGTGCAGGTACGGCAACATTCATGATTTTAGGGAACATTTGTACCCGCAGCTGTTCTTTTTGTGCGGTAGCTACCGGCCGCCCTTTGGCTGTTGACGTTGACGAGCCCAACCGCATTGCCGATTCGGTAAAATTAATGGGAGTTAAACACTGTGTAATTACTTCAGTAGATCGTGATGACTTAAAAGATGGGGGCTCAATCATCTGGGCTGAAACCTTACAAGCCATCCGCAGGGAAAGCCCGGTGACCACTTTAGAAACTTTGATACCCGATTTTAAGGGACAATGGGATAATTTATATCGTGTTTTAGAAGAACGTCCGGAAGTGGTTTCACACAATATGGAAACGGTTAAGCGTTTAACCAGACAAGTGCGTATACAGGCAAAATATGATAGAAGCTTAGAAGCACTCAAAAGAATTTCGGAATTTGGTTTAAGAACAAAAACAGGTATTATGCTTGGTTTAGGCGAAACTGAAGAAGATATTTTCGAAGCGATGGACGATTTAGTGGCCAATGGCGTGCACATCCTCACCTTGGGCCAATATTTACAACCAACCCGCAATCACCATCCGGTGGTTGACTGGATCCATCCGGATACCTTTGCTATGTATAAAGAAGCTGGCTTGGCGAAAGGCTTAAAATATGTAGAAAGTGGTCCGCTGGTTCGTTCATCTTACCATGCAGAAAAACACCTTTTCCCGATTGAAGGGATAGTATAGTTCACTTACTCAGGTAAATGCAAAAAGTTTTATAATCGTATTCCTTGCAGGAATGTGTTTATAAAACTTTTTTTTGCTTTTGGTGTTGTGTATTGTATCTTAGTAACCATAGTGACTGCATTTAAAAAACTAACCCTAACTGAGCCAGAACTTGTGCTAGCACTGCAATCGAAAGATCCAGCGGTACTAAAAACATTATACAGTATGTATTCGTCAGCACTTTATGGCGTTATTTCACGCATTATTACCCATACCGAGCTTGCTGAAGATGTGCTACAGGAAACCTTTGTAAAAATCTGGCAATCTGCCGCACACTATGATCATACCAAAGGGCGTTTATTTACGTGGATGATGAATATTGCGCGCAATTTATCTATCGATAAATTACGTTCTAAAGATTTTAAGAATTCACTCAAAAACCAAGACATAGAAAATAACGTAAGTTTCGTTGATGAGCAAAACAAGGTTACTTTTAATCCCGATGTTCTTGGTGTTAAGCAACTTGTAAATAACCTTAAACCGGATTTGCAAGCAGTTCTTGATTTAGTTTATTACAAGGGTTTCACTCATGTGGAAGCCGCAGAAAAGTTAGATCTGCCATTAGGTACGGTGAAAACCCGGATCAGATTGGCTATTATTGAATTGAGAAGGAGTTTTAATTGAGCGTGGAAAATTTAAAAGCATATATCGAATCTGGAGTACTTGAACTGTATGTTTTGGGTGATTTATCACCTGAAGAAACATTGCGGGTGGAGGAAATGGCATCCCAATACCCTGGGGTAAGGGATGAAATAGCCGCTATTGAGCTAGCTATGGAAAAGTATGCTATGCAAAACGCCGTACAACCTTCTGCAGATATACAAACCAGATTATTTGAACAATTGGGATTGAATGAGGCTGAAGCAAACGTAAATATTCAACCTGAACCAACTTATACAGACGAAGCAAAAATTATACGTTTGGATGGAAGTGATGGTAAAGTGAAAGTTTTGCGTTATGCATTAGTAGCTTGTATCGCTCTATTGGTGGTGAGTACAGCGGCATTATTTATTACATACAACAAATTAGCTGCCGCACATGACCAGATTGCCAGCTTAAACCTCGATAAACAGAAATTTGCAGGAATAGTAAGCAAGCTTGAGTTTGAAAACCAGGGCTTGGGCAATATGGCTGCAATGGCCGATAGCAAAGAATGGGCAACCATCCGTATGGCAGGACAGGCTTTTAGTCCAACTTCTAAAATGAAGCTGTACTGGAATAAAAAAGATAAAAGTGTATTGATTAATTATGTAGCAATGGATCTGCCAAAAACTGATGCCCAACACGAATATCAGCTATGGGCCCTGGTAAATGGCAAACCGGTAAGTTTAGGCCTCTTCGGAAAAACAGATTCTACGCATAATGAAGCGCTGGTAAAAATGCAGGCTATCCAGGAAGCACAGGCTTTTGCCGTAACCTTAGAGCCTATGGGCGGAAGCGTTAATCCAACAATGGACAAGCTAACCGTTATGGGTGGTGTTTAATTAGAAATTATTTAGCTATAATATTAAACCCCAGCATTTTATCAATGCTGGGGTTTTTTGTTTAACGATCGTCACCCTGAATTTATTTCAGGGTCTTAATTGCAATAAAGATGCTGAAATAAATTCAGCATGACGACCTACACATTTTACTGACTACTGGTTAGCATGCCCACTAACCAAACAATGCTATGACTTTGCTGCGTACTTCACTTCTTCGTAAGGCTGTACCAATACCCATCCTTCACCAAAAAATTCCAACTGAAAAGATTCGCCACTTCCCCGGCCTATAAAAGAGCCAAAAGTTAAATTGGTTTTAATGTTAGGCGTTAAGTTTTCTGACCAGGCTACTGTAGCATTTGGGTCAGTATACACAGGCTGATTACCGGTGACCCTTAATAAAATCGGTTCGCCGTGTGTAGTAATGGCAATATAACCACTTCCTGATAATTTGACCTGAAATAAACCGCCGCTCATCATCCCTGCAATGCTTTTTAACATTTTTATTTCATTTTTTATATTCTCTTCCAATGCTAAAACATCATTACCATTTACAAAAACAGCTTCGTTTTGAAGTTTGATGATTTTAACCTTTTTACCTTCATCCGCCAGATATAATTTGCCTGTTCCCGTTGCATGCATGAGTGAAGTACCTTCGCCAGAGATCGCTTTTTTTAATAAGCCGCCCAATCCTTTACTCAATAGCCCTTCTCTTTTAAAATCGATATTTCCAATGTAAGCGACCATAGAACCGGCTTTTGCAAGGATTTTTTGATTTTTCAGGTTTACCTCCAACATGGCTGGTTTCTCTAACTCAAAAAAATCGTTTTCATTTGGGTTCTCTGCCGATTCCTGAATGAGTTCATTCAAAGTGTATTCTCTTTGTGCCATAAAAATTTGTTTTCCGTTTTTAAGATATCTGTTAATTAGTCGCCCCTTAAAAACAATTTAAATATTTGATTGTCAATAATTTGTTGATAAATTTCAGTATTATAAATTGCGGGTTTTGGTTATATTTATATCAAAAGCTTGCAGATATTTATGCTTAAACAACCAAAAAACACAACACAACTAAGTTTTTTACAGCCGGGTTTAAAGGAACAATTGTCGAACAAACATCCCTTGTACATTTTAGCGGAGTATGTTAACTGGCAATTGTTCGAGGACAGTTTTAAGAAGCATTACAAGGAGAATTTTGGCCGCCCGGCCAAGCCGATCCGCCTGATGGTAGCGCTGTTGATGCTCAAGCACATCCGCAACCTGAGCGACGAAAGTGTTGTAGAACAGTGGGCAGAGAATGCTTATTACCAATATTTCAGCGGAGAGCGGGTATTTGCGGCAAAAGCCCCTTGTGAGGCATCAGAGCTTGTTCACTTTCGTAACCGTATCGGTGCCGAAGGTGTGGAACTGATCTTCAGGGAAAGTATCCGTATCAATGGAAAAGGTGGCAAGGAAGATAAGGCCAGCATAGACACTACTGTACAGGAGAAGAACATTACTTATCCTACCGATAGCAAACTGCACCGGAAGATCATCAAAAAATGTATCGGGATAGCTGACAAAGCAGGACTCGTGCTTCGTCAGCGTTATACCCGCACTTTAAAGAAGCTGAGTGTTGAACAGCGTTTCCGCAACCATCCTAAGAACGGAGCCAAAGCGCGGAAAGCAGACAAAAAAGTAAAAACAATAGCGGGCAGACTGGTACGGGAACTACAAAGGGAATTACCGGCAGAAAACTACAAAACCGACCTGGAGCTGTTTGAGCGTGTACTCCTCCAAAAACGGCAGGACAAAAACAAGGTGTATAGCCTGCATGAGCCGGATGTAGTATGCATCAGCAAAGGCAAAGAGCATAAAAAATACGAGTTTGGCAGTAAAGTATCCATCACAGTCACCCAGAACAGCGGTGTGATCATCGGTGCAATCAATATCCAGGGGAATGACTACGACGGACATACACTGGATGCAGCTCTGGAACAACAGCAAAGGTTAACCGGTCATACGCTTAAAGAGGTCTTTGTAGACCGGGGTTACCGAGGGAGAAAAGAGGTGCTCGGAACTACTATCCATACCCCAAAAACTTTCAGCAGTAAACTAACGAACTACCGAAAGACCAAACTAAAGGCAGGCTTTACCAAAAGAGCGGCCATCGAACCTAAGATCGGGCATCTGAAAACAGACCATCGCTTAAGCCGCAATTTTTACAAAGGAATAAAAGGCGATAACATCAATGTAATGTTAGCTGCCGCCGCGATGAACTTCAAAAGGATGATGAATATCTGGAAAGATCATCTTTGGGCGCTTTTTTTAAGCTTTGTTCAGCTCGTAAAAACATTCATGAAACAACCAAAATATGATACAATCTTTGTTCAATGACTTTTTAAGGAACGACTAATTAAAATATTCGTGTAAAATCTAAATTGTGAACTGTAAGTATAGGGGGCTAATAAAGCTTTCTTTTTTAAAAAACTGTATCGAAGCTATTTGGAGATGAGGGTTTTAATCTCTTTTGATATTTTAGCAGCGAGCTGCGACGCGGCAACGACAAACTGCTCCTCTGCTAAATTGTCGCCTGCCCGACCATGAATATAGCAGGCCAGAATAGCAGCCTCTGGTGCCGAATATCCCTGCGTTTTAAAACCTGTAATCATTCCGGTAAGTACATCCCCCATTCCACCCTGTGCCATTGCCGGATTACCTGTAGGAATGATGAGTACCTTACCTGTTGGCAAACAGATAAAAGTATACTGGTTTTTAAGCACGATAACAATTCCTTGTTTTTTAGATCGTAATTGGGCCGTTTGCACCCTGTCCCACCAGTTATCGTGTTCGCCAAATAGCCGATCAAACTCTTTCACATGCGGGGTGATCACAGTATTCGCAACAAGTTTATCCATTAAATCGGGCCTTTTACCTAAAATATTCAGTGCATCTGCATCAATAATCAGCGGAAGGTTCGTGATAAGCAAACTTTCCAATAGTTTTTCATGATCAGCATCGGTACCTAAGCCTGGTCCAATCGCAATTGCCTGATATTTTTTGGGGTCTTCTATCCTCGTGTATTCATCTCTTGGTAGGGCCATTACCTCTGGCAAAGTAGTATTTAAGGCGGTTAATCCCCCTTGCGGAATGCAAGCAGTGGTTAATCCTGCCCCTGTATTTAAACAGGCCATAGCAGAAAGCAATGCCGCGCCCATGGTATGGCTATTACCCGCTATAATCAAAGCGTGGCCGTAGGTGCCTTTATGACTGAACAATTTCCGGGGCTGCAGGATCTTCTCTATATCAGAGACTTCCAATAAATAGAAATCTGCATCCTGCTTTTGGATAAAAGCTTCATTCAGATCAATATCAGCTACCTCATACTTTTCCGTCGCCATGGCCGATTCAGGAAAGAAAAAATTAATCTTGGGTCTTTGAAAGCAAATGGTTTTATAGGCTTTTATTCCATTATAATCTTTTGGCAGTTTACCCTCAGCAAAAAAACCCGTAGGTACATCAACCGCATATACTTTTCTGTTCAGCTTATTTATGGTCCTCGCCAGCGCTTCAAATTCTCCGCTTAAGGGTTTATTTAAGCCGGAACCTAAAATGGCATCAATAATGATATCGGCCTTCAGGTTTTTTAGATCTGCAGCCTGACTGATAATTGTTTTTTTACAGCGTGTTTCCTCCATCCGTTGCAGGTTGATCGCAAAATCCCCGCTTTGTTTTTCGCTGAAATCAACAATGTAAACTTTTAAATTCTCATATCCGTTAGCAAGAAGTAAATGTGCGATAGCCAGTCCGTCTCCCCCATTATTTCCCTTACCACAAAATATCGCTACGCTTTTACTGGCATCGAACTCCTCTCTCAAAAAGCACTGCACAAAAGCCCTTGCAGCTTTTTCCATCAAATCAATTGATGCAATGGGCTTGTTGGCTATGGTAAACTGATCAGCACTGCGCATTTGAGCAGAAGTAAGCAATGTTCGCATATGACTAAAATAAGAGTATACAGCTATAATGCAAAAGATGCGATTTTGTTTGGTTTTTTATATCTAAATACATCTGATTTAAAAACATTTTATATCAATTGCTTTTAATTTTATACCTTTTACCCATCTTTAGCTTTGTCTATCGAATTAAATTAAATCTCAAATATGAATCAAAAACCATCAAATGCATTTGTGGCGGCCTCCTGGATTGCCCTTGGCACCGGAATGATCGGCTTTATCGTGGGCCTGTGGCGTTCTGATATGCTTCTTAATGAAAAAGGATACTATTTTACCGTATTGATGTTTGGCCTTTTTGCGGTTATCTCTTTGCAAAAAGCTGTTCGCGATAAATTGGAAGGAATCCCTGTAACTGAGATCTATTATGGCATCAGTTGGTTTTCAACATTATTGACCATTACCCTACTGGTAATCGGTTTGTGGAATGCCACTTTGTTACCCAGTGAAAAAGGATTTTATGCTTTTGCATTTCTGCTTTCTCTTTTTGGTGCTATTGCCGTGCAGAAAAACACGAGGGACAACCAGATTGTGAATAAAAACAAAGATCAGGAAAGCTAAATCGCTACAGTGACCAAAAACTAAAGCAGGCTTTATGAAATTGCTTCATAAAGCCTGCTTTTTTGTTTAAAAAAGATTAATCAGCAATTAAACTAATGCTTTTACTTCGATGTACGTTTACCAATTCTACTTGAAAATCCAGTAATTTCTTTTTGGACTTAAAATTTGTAACATTAATAATCTTTACAAATAACTGGATCGATTCAAAAAGTTCGTCTACCTGGAGATTAAAATAGCTACCGCCTGCAAAATACTTATAATCTGATGATGTAAATTTTTCGATCAGTTTTTTATCTTCTTCGTTTATCTGCTCACTGTACAAGGGGTTTGCGAGTAATTTTAAAAGTTCTTCTTTAAATTTACTTTCTTCATTCTTGACCAAATGCATCTGTTGTTCAATCGTTTCAATAGCTGTACGCGTATGCATGAAAGAAGTCGCCTGCGCAATTTTATGATGACAATTATTCTGGTCTTCTAAAAGTGAGTGGATGGCTTGATAGGTGCCATAAAAATTTACAAATTCTTCCTTTCGGCCTTGCTCAGCGGAAAGAGATAGAAAATATTCAAAGATCTGTATATCTAATTTCTTCAGTTGATCTTCCAAATCCCTGGATTCATTTTCTAAGCGACTAATTAAATCCCGACAACCATCCTGTGTGAATCTTTTTCCATCGTAATCAAAGGTTTTAACGTCAAAAGTCTTATCCTCAATCTGCTTAAGCAGATTTAAATCTTCATTAATACCGTCATGGAGATATATCAAACTTAAATTTTCATCGCTAAAAAAATCCTCAACATCTAACGCAATGGTAAATGTTGTTTTTTCAAATGCATCAGCGCCGAGATCGTGAGGTGGATTTCTGAAATCAAAATAGCCATTATATAACTGATGAAATGCATTTTGTCGCTGATTTTCAAAAAAACCTTCTTCAAACTTACTTAAATCTGAAATTAGAGGAGTATCTCCATAATCTATTGCATCAAAAAGCTTTTTTGTAATCTCTTCAAGTACTTCATCTTTATTGACCAACAAATCTATTGCTATACCGGAACCATAACTTTTCAGCGGAAAATTCAGTTGCTTAAGATGTGTTACCCTATCTGCAGTACTTGGATGCGAAGACCATTGATCTTTCAGAACGAGTTTACTTTTATTGAATTTATTATAATGTTCTTCTGACACTATTGGAAGATTATGCACTGTCTTGATCTGCTGAAGACTGGCATAAAAATCCATCACAAATTTTTGCTGTGGAAAAATGTTATTGGTTTTTTCCTTATCCTTTATTTTATCGTTGTAATAGCTAAATACATTGTTAAGTGAATAGTCAGCAAGCTGTAAGCGGTGAAGAGCGGTAATCAAAGCATCGGAGCCGGCAATACTTGCCGCAACGGTGTCAGCATGAAATTCCATTTCCCTAGAAAGTGCCAAATGGTTCAAGTTAACAACATCATAGATTTTTTTTAATATAAACTGTATTCCACCGGTTATTTTACCGGCTAACACAACAAAAAATGCGAAGTAATTGCTCACATTTGCGATCTGTTGGGCAAAATGACTGTAGCCTTCGTTATCGTAAAGTGTATTGTAGATCACCTGGTTAACATTATATACATAACTACCGGTACGCATACTCTTTTGTGAAAAATGCCCAAATTCATGTGCAAGAATTGCCTTTAGCTCATCGATTGATATCGTATTCATAAGCCCCAGGCCAATGTGCAGATTTTTTCTTACCGGAAGAAACATGCTCCAAAAACTGGAATCGTAAAATACTGAGGCATTAACCTCTGACGAAAAGTAAACCTTTTTAGGAAAATCAGTACCTACGGCGATCACAATTTCGTCAATCATTTTGAAAAGTGCCGGTTGTTCTGCTTTGGTAACCTGTGTTAAGTGAGAGCGGTCAATTTTGTTAACCTTGAATATAAACTTCACCAAAAAAATTAAGATCAACACGCCAAAACAGATCAATCCACCGCCAAGCATAATCGTAATTACCATCGGCTTGGCTACGATGAGCATAAGTCCAGCGTACGCTGAAAGGATAGTTAAAACCACCGCGGCAGAAACCAATAGCAGGTAGGTTACTACAAATAATAAAATAGCCAGAATAGATTTACGAGCCATTTTCTTAAAATTTGCAGAGGGTTGGAGCGCATTTTTGTACATAAAGATATTGTTTGGTAATGCAAGATAAGAAAACTGGTAAATGCTCAAAAGCACTTTAAAAAAATTAACAAATATTGCTATAAGGTTAGTGAGGATAAGTGCTTCGAAATAATTGCCATCTTAAAACTAGTGTCAAAAGCCTTTTATTTATCACTTTAAGGGTAATTTTTGTAATCTTGTAATTCGTGAAATAGAACGAATATAATTGATATGGCTGATCAAATAATCATTGGCGTTACCGATTGCAGCAAATTCGACATCTATCGGGATTGGGTTTTATCCTATAGTGAAGATATAATAGTGATCCGGCTTGGATATAAACTCGATAATTTCGAAGAGATTAAAAAATGTAATGGCATTGTCTTAACTGGTGGTGAAGATGTGCATCCAAGATTTTACGATCAGCCTGAATATTATGCTTACTGTTATGATGATGATGTAGACGAAAAACGGGATGAATTCGAATTTAAGGTATTAACGTATACCGAAGCCAATTCTGTTCCGGTTTTAGGTATTTGCAGGGGCATGCAGGTCGGAAATGTATTTTTTGGCGGCACCCTGATTCCCGACATCCCAACTTGGGGCAAATTTGATCATTCGAAAATGCACGATAAATCAGACCGCTATCATGAGATTATTGTAAATCCCACTTCATGGCTAAGCCAGATGGTGAATACCGATAAGGGATTGGTAAACAGCAACCACCACCAAAGTACCGATAAAACAGGAAAAGGACTCGTGGTGAGTGCGCTATCTCCTGATGGGGTTACCGAAGCCATGGAAAGGATTGAACCTCACGGAAAATCTTTTTTGTTATTCGTACAATGGCACCCCGAGCGGTTGAAAGATCAGCAAAGCCCGTTTTGCAAAAACATACATGAGGCTTTTGTTCACGCCATTAAGACCAGGCTCCAAAATGAAAGCAAATAGATATGCCGATAAATAGCACTCTTGATATATGGGCGTTCTACCAAACATGAGGCGATATTCAGGAAAGAAATAACATGGAAAGCGACGGCATCAAGATAAAGAGAAAGCGCTGGAATGGCTGAGACGTTTTTTGTAAATAAAACAGCTTCATTTCCCGTAACGTCATAACAGTTTTCGGTTAAGTCTTCGACTCCGGACTGACAAATATCCGGCTTATTAACCTACTAATCTGCGTGCTTTGTGCCTCTCTCTGTAAACTCAGTGGTTAAATTGAGAAAACAAAAACCTCCAATTAAAATCTTTTTTAATAAATTGCAGATTATACTTATCCGGTCAATCCGCTTTAATTATTTTCATGAAAAAATTATTCCTGATTATCTCCTGCTGCTTTTTCGCAGCTAACATCTCCGCTCAGAATATTGTTACCGAAACTGAAATCGGCGCTGCAGAAAGTGAAGTGGTGCCAACACCAATTGCCATTATACCTGAGCCTGTATCGTTGGTAAAAAAGGCAGGTACATTTACTTTGCCTGAAAATATAATTGTACAGGCGGCTAAAAGTACAGAATTAAAGCAATCCATTAATTATCTGTCTGACAGGATCACAGCTGCCACGGGAAAATTTGTGAGTTCGGTAAGCAATTCGTCCCACCCTACCATCAAACTGATTTTAAATACGCAGGAAGACGTACAACTGGGTAAAGAGGGCTATAAATTAAATGTTAACCCCACGCAGGTAGTCATCACAGCTAACCAGCCGGCCGGTATTTTTTACGGTGTTCAATCATTACTGCAGCTTTTCCCAGCCGAAATAGAAAGTAAAGAGCTGGTAAATGGCATCAAATGGAAAGCACCCTGTGTTGATGTAATAGACTATCCGAAATTAGGCTGGCGAGGTTTGATGTTCGATGTTGCCCGTCATTTTTTTACCAAGCAAGAAGTAAAACAGTTTATTGATGGTATGGTACGCTATAAATTCAACCTTTTACATTTACACCTTGCCGATGATGAAGGCTGGAGGATTGAAATTAAAGGCTTGCCGAAATTAACCGAAATCGGTGCCTGGAGTGTTAAAAAAACGGGAACTTTCGGTGATTTTGCTCCACCTGCACCTGATGAGCCCCGCACTTATGGCGGATTTTATACCCAGGAGGACATTAAAGAACTTGTTCAGTATGCACAGGAACGTTTTGTAAACATATTGCCGGAAATTGATGTTCCGGGACATAGTTTAGCTATCATTGCCTCCTATCCAGAGCTATCATGCACACCAGAGGCCGTTAATTATAAAGTTCGTTCAGGAGAGAAAATAATGGACTGGAGCCGTGGTGCGCCACCAACAGCCTTGGTTGATAATACACTTTGCCCGGCAAATGAAAAGGTTTACGTATTTTTAGATTCGGTACTTACCCAGGTAGCTAACCTGTTCCCTTTCGAATACATCCACATGGGTGGCGATGAAGCGCCGCATAATTTTTGGGAAAAGAACGATCAGGTTAAAGCTTTAATGGTTCGTGAAGGCTTGAAAACCATGCCGGAGGTTCAGGCATATTTCGAAAAACGTGTAGAACAGATCGTGATTTCGAAAGGTAAGAAATTTATGGGTTGGGACGAGATTCTTGAAGGAGGAGTATCGCCAACAGCTGCAGTAATGAGTTGGAGGGGAATGAAATACGGGATCCAGGCCGCCAATGATAAACACAATGTGGTGATGAGCCCTACCGATTTCGCCTATCTGGACTATATGCAGGCTGACGCTATTACGGAGCCAAAAGTATATGCTTCGCTTAGGTTAAATAAAGCTTACCAATTTAATCCTGTTCCTGCAGGTGTAAATGCAAAGTACATTATTGGGGCACAGGCTAACCTTTGGACAGAGCAGATTTTCAATTTCCGCCAGGTTGAATACATGCTTTACCCACGTGCATTTGCTATTGCTGAATCCGTTTGGAGCCCGATTGACAAGAAAAACTGGACAAATTTTGTCGATCGTACGCAACAGCATTTCAAACGATTGGATTTAGCAGAGATTAAATATTCACCTGCTATCTATGATCCGATTTTTACCGTAAAACGCAGCGCAGACAAACAGCTGATGGTGGAACTGACAACAGAAATAGATGGCTTAGACATTTACTACAGTTTTGACAACTCTACGCCCGACCGTTTTTACCCTAAGTATACGGCTGCATTACAGGTACCTAAAGATGCCAGTATGTTGCGCGTAATTACCTATCGTGGTAAACAGCCTATCGGAAGATTGATCAGTATGCCTGTTGCAGATTTACAGAAAAGGGCAAGGTAAAATGGGAAAAGAAATAGAGCGCAAATTTTTAATCCATCAGCCGGAGTGGGATAACTTAACCAAGCCAAAGGGGAAACTTTTAAGACAGGGTTATCTGTTAACTGATCAAACTAAAACGATACGGGTAAGGGCAACAGAAACTAAAGGTTTTTTAACCATCAAAGGGCAAACCATTGGTGCGTCGAGGTTGGAATATGAATATGAAATTCCGGTTGGCGAAGCCACAGAATTGCTGGATAACTTCTCGGTTTCCGAGCTTTCGAAAACCCGGTACGAAATTGAGTTTAATGGCAAACTTTGGGAAGTTGATGTATTTACCGGCGACAATGAAGGATTAATTGTTGCAGAAATAGAACTGGAAAGTGAAGATGAGCGTTTTGATTTACCAGATTGGGTAAGCACTGAAGTTACTGAAGAAGCAAAATATTACAATTCTAACCTCACAATTAAGCCTTTTAAAGATTGGATTTAGATTGAAGACCTCGCAGGTTTTGAAAACCTGCGAGGTCTAAATAAATTTTATTTAGCTAATGGCAAAGCTGCATTTGGCTTAATAATACCTTTTAATTCGACATCGAAAACCAATGGTGTAAACGGATTGATGGGTCCGCCGCCACTTTCCCCAAAACCCAATTTAGAGGGCAAAATCATTTTGATCTTGCCACCAACTCCAATCATTTGAATACCCTGGATCACTCCTTGTGGCAATTGGCCCAATGGTAAGCCTCGTGGTACATATTGTACATTTTCGGAGAAAATACCAGCCTCTTTTGCAATTTTAGCATTTGAAGTATCAAAGACGTTTAATCCCCCATTTGATTTTTTATTGGTAAACTGGCCGGTGTAATCAATTAAAACTGTATCTGTTAAAGTCGCTCTTTCAGAGTTTCCAGGAGCATAAATCACATACTGCAAGCCAGACGGTGCAGTAGTCATCTTCAGGTTGTTTTCTTCAATATACTTAGCTATTTTGGCAGGCTCTACCGTTTTGTTTTTATCATTTAAAGCTTTGTATTCAGCTTCAAAAAAAAGTCTCTTCTTTGCTTCAAAAATAGAATCGGGATCTTTTCCTTTATGTAAAACCTTCTCAATTTTAATGGTAAATGACGCAATATTCGACTTTAACCCTTTTGGTTTCGGCTGACCTGAATATTTCTCCATCGAATCCAGGTTCAATTTAAAGACCGCACTATCCCCTTCACCCAGCAGTTTTAGTCCAGAGGCCAAATCGCCTTTAAACATCGATTTACTAATGGCAAAGAATGCAGGACGCTCATTGTCGTATGTATTGACCATTACCGAATCGGGATTGTTGTTGGTTTCTACGGTTTGAACGCCATTTAGCTTTACATAATCACCTTCCTGAATTTTTGGCTTACCTTCACTTTGATAGATCTTGTAAGTCATATCTCCTTCACCCTTTTCGAACTTGTTACAAGCAGTTAGACCTGATGCTGCTGCCAAGAGAATAATTATTCCTTTTTTCATTTAATATTTTAATTAAAAATTAGCCTATCACCCATTTACGGATAACAGGCTACTTTATCTGATCATACAAAGATAGGCTATAATAAGTTTTTAAAAATCTTTGGAAGGTTTTATTTCTATGTTCAGCGTCAAAAAAAACAGGCAAAAAAAATCCTGCTTATCATGAATAAGCAGGATTTAAAACCTAATTAGATATTATTTTTTAACCGGAGCGGCCGTTACCGGAGCTGAAGTAGCTGCAGCTGGCTTTCCTTTGATGATATCTTTAATTTCAAGATCGAAGGCAATCGGGCTGAAAGGCATAATACCAACCTGTGGTGCTCCTTGTTCGCCATAACCTAAGTTAGATGGGATAATCACCTTTATTTTACCACCTTTACCAATTAATTGTAAAGCTTCAGTAAATCCTGGGATTGTACCGCCAACCGGCATTTTTTGAGGACCATAAGGTTTACCTGGTTTAAATTCGTTTTCTGCTTTTGCCAGTTTCTCATCACTTGTATCGAAGATTTTGTATTTACCATCTTTATCTTTTTTAGTTACCCTACCGGTATATTCAATCAATACGGTATCGCCTAAAGCTGGTTTTTCTGCACTTCCAGGTTTTTCGATGATGTAGTGTAAACCACTTGCAGTTGTTTTGGTGGCCAGTTTAGTGTCTTCTAAATAAGCTTTTAATTTAGCAGGCTCAGCGGCTTTCTTTTTTTCAGAAGTTGCTTTATAATCGGCCTGGAAAAATTCTTGAGCCCGTTTGTTAAAGGTAGAATCAGCTTCGCCAGCTTTTTTCTTAATTACTTTTTCAACTTTTACCGTGAAAGTAATGTATTTATCATTTTTGAACTGCTCTGGTTTAGGTTGTTTACTATGAAATGCCATAGTATCCAGGTTTACCTTAAAAGTAGCACTATCGCCTTCTCCAAACAATGTTAACACATCGTTCATATCGCCAGCATACATCTTTTTCTGTGCAGGAAAAACTGCAGGTGTTTCACTTTCGAAGGTGTTTGCCAAAACCGAATCTTTATCATTTTTTTGAATAAAATTCATTTTCACGATATCACCCTCTTTGATTTTTTCGTTACCTGCAGAGTGGTGAATGGTATATAGTAAGCCACCAGCTCCCTTTTTCTCTTGTTTACATGCTGCTAAACCTAAAGTGGCTGCTGCTAGAATAATAATTCCCTTTTTCATTTATTAATTTGACTTTTTAAAATTTTTATTGTTTTAATTTCTTGTTTTCTAAGCTATCAATTGTTCTTTATATTCTGCTAGTATTGATTTAAATTCGTTTACAACATCAGCTAACGGTTTTTCTGATGCACCACCCGCCGCATTTCTGTGCCCACCGCCATTGAAATATTTCTTGCAGATTTCATTAGCCGGAAAATCGCCGGTAGACCTCACCGATAATTTTACTTTATCAGTACGCTCTATAATCAGCGCAGCCAAACGGATGCCATTAATGGAAAGTGCATAGTTTACCACACCTTCCGTATCGCCGGTAATGCTATGGTATTGTGCCAATTCTTCTTTAGTAACCGAAATAAGGGCGGTGTTGTAATCTCTTAAAACCTCCAGTTTATTAGACAGGCAATAGCCTAAAAAACGCAGTCGGTTTTCGCTTGAGTTATCGTATACCAATTCGTGTATTTTCGATTGGTCAGCCCCCAGATCAATCAGATTTGCAGCAATGCGATATACTTCAGCTGTTGCTGATGAGAAGCGGAACGACCCTGAATCGGTCATGATTCCTGTATACAGGCAAGACGCTACATCTTTGTTGATCAGCTCACCATCCTGCAACTGGTTCACAATAAAACCATAAACCAATTGTGCTGCAGCACAGGCATTTATATCCCAATGGCGATAGTCGTCAAAATCTTCTGGTTCAAGATGATGATCGATCATAATCTTTTTGGCACCAGCGGTCCTAACTAATTCGCCTAATTCATTAATACGGCTTAAGGTATTAAAGTCAAGGCAAAATATGAGTGAGGCTTCATCCACCAGTTGTGCAGCCTTTTCCTGTGCTTCTGTAAAAATAATTACATCGCTGTTATTTGGCATCCAATGCAAAAAAGTAGGATAATCCGTTGGTGTAATTACCTTAACATGGTGGCCTTTCTGAATTAAATATCCATACAAACCCAGGGATGATCCCATCGCATCACCATCAGGCTTGTGATGCGTAGTGATCACAATACGTTGTGGCGTAGCCAATAATGTTTTTAATTCAGTTAGTGTAAGCATATATTTTTGCGCTGCAAAGCTAAGTAAATTTTGATTAGGATTTAAAGATTTTAGGATTAGCAGGATTATAGTTTTAAAAGAGATCATGTATATCTATAGTACTATTAGCCGGATCATCTATAAAATGAGCCTATAAGCTATTTTAAACTATTTTACCTTCTAATCTCTGCTGAAAAAATATGCTTATTGGTTATTCGTCAATTAAAACGTATTTTTGCAGAAAATTGATATCAAAACACAATGAGTACTAACAGAACTTTCACCATGATTAAGCCTGATGCTGTAGCAAACGGCCATATTGGATCAATCATTAACGACATTACTAATGCTGGTTTCAAAATCATTGCATTAAAATATACCAAACTTACACCAGAAACTGCTGGTCAGTTTTATGCTGTTCACGCTGAGCGCCCGTTTTATAAAGATTTAGTAAGCTTTATGTCTTCAGGGCCAATTGTTGCCGCTATTTTAGAAAAAGATAATGCAATTGAAGATTTCAGAAAATTGATCGGTGCTACTAACCCAGCTGAAGCTGCTGAAGGTACAATCCGTCAAAAATATGCAAAATCGATTGATGCAAATGCGGTTCACGGATCAGATTCTGATGAAAATGCAGAAATTGAAGGTAACTTCTTTTTCAAAGCAGACGAACGTTTCTAACTGCCAACACAAAAAATTTACAATAAAACCCCGAATATTCGGGGTTTTATTGTTTTATCTATTTTGTATCTTTCGACCTTAAATATGATCCATCAGTTATAACTGCTGGAATTAATTACAACATAAAACAAACAATGAAACGAATTTTATTAGCGGTATGTTTATCTGGTATCGCTGGTGCATCTTATGCGCAAACCAAAACAACAGCAAAAAAACCAGCTGTAAAAAAAACGACCGCAGTAACCAAAACATCAACTTTAAAAATGGGTGGCTTAAAATCGGCCTTAGACTCTACCAGTTACGCTTTTGGCACATCAATCGGAGCCAGTTTAAAAACAACCGGCCTTTCTACCTTAAATTACGATGTATTATTAAAAGGCCTGAAAGATTCATTTACCGGCGATAAGGTTTTGTTAACGCAACAGCAGGCCCAACAATGTATAAGTGAAGCGATAACAAAGGCATCATCAATAAAAAACAAGGCTGAAGAAGCCGCAAACAAAATTAAATATGCACCAATGATGAAAGAAGGACAAGATTTCTTAGAACAGAACAAAAAACGTGCGGGTGTACAAACCACTGCAAGCGGCTTACAATATGAGGTTTTAACTGCCGGTACCGGCGTTAAACCACAGGCAACCGATTCGGTACTGGTACATTATAAAGGCACTTTATTAAATGGAAAACAATTTGACAGCTCTTACGATAGAGGTGAGCCGATTTCTTTCCCGCTGAACCGGGTAATTCCGGGATGGACAGAAGGTGTCCAACTAATGCCCGCAGGTTCAAAATACAAATTCTTTATCCCGTACAACCTGGCTTATGGTGAACGCGGTGCAGGAGCAGACATTCCTCCTTACAGCACTTTGATTTTTGAAGTAGAACTGTTAAAGGTTAACGGGAAATAAATTGAAATGTGAGATGGTATATGAAATGGAAAATGTGAGGTAGACCATCTAATGAAATTACCAGAAATCGTCATCTCAGGCAAACATAGGCAGTTTGAGATGACGATTTTTTTTGAAGAACTATGCAGTCTGTTACCGGCTGACTGTTTGTTTAAACAAGCGTGATTTTCAAAATGGACTTTTCCATTGTGTCAGATGGAGACATCCGACATCACATTTAAGGCCATACTGTGCAGTCAGCTGTTACCAGCTAACTGTTTGTTTAAACAAGAATGATTTTCAAAATGACTTTTCCATTGTGCCAGATGGAAACATCCGACACCACATTTAACCCTATCTAAAGATGCTGAGACAAGTTCAGCAAGACAGAATCCAGGAATTTTTAAAACTTTCTTCGCTATTCAATGTTAGCTATTACAAATTAACATGAATATGAAAAAAGCATTCCCTTTAGTACTGATTGCATTTTTATGCACCACCTTAAGCAGTTGTGAACTGGTAGAAGGTATATTTAAAGCCGGCGTTTGGGTAGGCGTAATTGTAGTGGTAGTAGTAGTGGCGCTGGTCATCTGGATTTTGGCCAAAATATTTGGCGGAGGCAGGAGTTAGTTTAGTCCTGAGTCCAAAGTCTATAGTCGTTAGTCGGGATGATCAGTCCTATTAAAATATAAAGGGCAGAAACTTTAAGCTTTTGCCCTTTTGTACCCCTTATAAAAATACCATTTCGGTAATCACCTCGCTACCGGCATGCTCATTCAGTTTCTGGATAATCCCCTGTCTTACCATAATCAGTTCGTTTTTGATCACGGAAGATTCTATCCTCAAAAAAAGTCGTTTATCATGAATGTAAATCTGCTTGGTTCTGTTGGCAATTGCAGTACCCATAATCTCAGGCCAGACGGATAAGATTGAGGTTTCATCGAACTTACGTCGTAAACGGTATACGTCAAGCATTTTGCCGATCGCATCTTTTAAGGTAACATCGTTGGGTTTACGCATTTTGTATGGTTCCGTTATCTACTTCGAACAAAGTTACATCAACTTCTATTTTTTCAAAAATGGATTTCACTCTTTCTTTCCCGGTATCTGTAATAAATATCTGTCCGAAATCATGGTGTGAAACCATTTGCATGAGTTTTTGAACGCGGTTATCATCGAGCTTATCAAAAATATCATCCAAGAGAAGTAGAGGCTTAAACCCCTTGTTTTTAGAAAGATAAGCATATTGTGCTATTTTTAAAGCTATTAAGAAAGACTTTTGCTGCCCTTGCGAACCAAACTTTTTTAAAGGCATTCCGCTGATCACAAAAGCCAATTCATCTTTGTGGATACCAGTTGTGGTCCGCTCCAATATACGATCTTTCTCTACCGACTTTTTTAACAATTCTTCAAAAGATGCATCATTTAATTGCGATTGATAGTTCAACTCTACAATTTCCTTGTTTTCAGTAAGATAGATATAGTATTGATTAAACAGTGGAATAAACTCATCCATAAAAGCTTTACGGACAGCAAATATTTTGTTGCCGGCTATAACTAGCTGTTCATCTAAAATTTCGAGCAGCGTAGGATCATATTTTCTGGTAATGGCGATCTGTTTTAGCAAAGCATTCCGGTTCAACAGGATGCGGTTGTAGGTAATCAGTTGATCCAGGTAATGCGCATCGGTTTGCGAAATCACATTATCGATAAACTTTCTCCGCTCCTCGCTGCCTTCCATAATCAGGTTTACATCATAGGGAGAAACCATTACCACCGGAAAAAGGCCAATATGATCGGCCAACTTCTCATATTCTTTCTTATTTCGTTTAAATTGCTTTTTCTGGTTTCGCTTTACGCCACAAGAAATTTTTTCATTTTTTTCATTGCGGTCAAAATCGCCCTGGATCATAAAAACCTCTTCATTGGTTTTGATCTGCTGGCTATCGATGGGATTAAAGTAACTTTTACACAAACAGAGGTAGTGAATCGCATCAAGCATATTCGTTTTGCCAGCGCCGTTATTACCCGTAAATACGTTTACAGTTTCCGAGAAATGGAGATCTGCATCTGTATAATTCTTAAAATTTAAAAGGGTAATGTTTTTTAACCACATAAATATGTCACAAATTTACCCTTTTTTAACTTCTTAAAACCCATTGTTTAAAATAAACGTTAATAAGATTTAAAAAAATTGTACTTTCATCGCAAGGAGGAATCAATGGTTGCACAAAAAATGCTGGAAGGAAATGTTCTATGGTCTTATGATCATGAACTGAACAGCAATAAAAATTCGAACTGGGTAAAAAAAATAGCTGAGTTATTTTCATTTTTAAAACCTGTCCATAATCACGAGGGCGACATTTTACTAGCCTCCAATGGTATTTTCATTACCGGGGACGAACAATTGGAACTACCATTATCACACATTGAAGAGGTTTATATGGGATTTGACGATTTATTCCCAGCTTCATCAGCCAAAAACTTTGGTGCATTCTGGCAGCCGATCAGAATCAGGTCGATGTTGAGCAATTCTGAAAGCCAAACCGTGTACCTGGTCATTAACCATACCGGAATTTTTAGCGATAACCAAACCTGGTTTAATACACTGATTAGCTTGTTACGCTAATGACCCTGATGATTTTACGATCTGAACGCCTAATTAACTAATGTTTAATTAAATACTTCAAAATAAAGGTTGATACTTTGATTGAAAAATGTATTTTTGCAATCTTAAATTTTTTAAACAAACATGTCTACAACAGATAACCAGACAATTCAACCAACTAAAAAAGGTTCATTTTTACAAGAGAATAATAAGAGCTTACTGTTTATCGCAGGTGCTGTAGTTTTATTAGTTTTAATATATCTTTGGTATCAAGGCGTGTATTTAAAAGGCCGTGCTGAGGAAGCCGCCAGCAAAATGTATAAAGCAGAGCAGTTTGTTGGTGTAGATTCATTATCCAACAGAGCAGTTAAAGGCGAAGGTGGCTACCCGGGTTTTGAGCAGATTGCTAAAGAATATGATAACACCAAATCGGCAAACTTAGCTAACCTTTATTTAGGTGGTATTTACTTACGTAAAGGCGAATATAAACAAGCAATAGAGGCATTAAGCAAATACAGCGCTACCGGCAGCCCGGTTGCAGATCCATTGGCTTTAGGTTTATTGGGTGATGCCTACAGCGAATTGAAAGACTACAAACAAGCGACCACCTATTATAAAAAAGCGGCTGATAAAGCCAGTAAATTTACCTCACCTATGTTTTTAAAGAAGCTAGGATTGGTTAATGAAAGCCAAAATGATTTTAAAGGTGCGGTTGAAGCTTATACCAAAATAAAAACGCAATATCCGGAGAGCGCAGAAGCACAATTAATTGATGCTTACATTGCAAGAGCTCAGGAAAAAGTTAAATAAACAAAACTAAACATACTTAGCGGAAAGACCATCGAAAGATGGTCTTTTTTTGTTTAGCAGCTTTTAAAATAATTCCGTCATTTCGACTGAAGTGCAACGAAATGGAGAAATCTATAACAGGAGCTAATACATCGTTCAGTTGTATTAAAAATGACAAACCCATTCCATGTTTTGTGCCTCACCAAACTGCATAAAAAATTTCTTCTTTCTTTTTCTGGAAATCAGGTACAGATGCGTTTAGGTTGCTGCAGTCCCGCTCTCCGTTAATCCGATGCGTGATTAATCTGATATGGTAAATTTTAGAAAAGCATCAGAACCACTGCAATCCCTTAGCTTTAGGGGGCAAATACAGTAAGACGAATTGGGTTTTGAAACATTCTGACAAATAACGGCATATTAGCGGACTATGCTATTCAACCCTTTAATAACAGCATAGACACTGCCATTTTAGACCTGATTGAAATGGAAAGCCCACAGCGCAGCGATGACTTGAAATAAAAAGCAGGACGAACCTTAAAAGAAGTTCTGCAATTGCTCTTCAAAAAAGCTACCCTCATTCCATGTTTAGTGGCTCACCAAACAGCGTAAGAACTCACTTCTTTTTTTGGAAATCAGGTACAGATGCGTTTGGTTTCCAGCAGTCCCGCTCTCCGTTAATCCGATGCGTGATTAATCTGATATGGTAATTTATCAAAAGCATCGGAACTACTGCAATCGGGCTTAGATGGCAAATACAGTAAGACGATTTGGGTTTTGAAAGATTCTGATAAATAACGGTGTATTAGCAGACTATGCTATTCAACCCTTTAACAACAGCATAGACACTGACATTTTAGACCTGATTGAAATGGAAAGCCCACAGCGCAGCGAGGACTTGAAATGGAAAGCAGGACGAACCTTAAAAGAGCTACTGTAATTGCTCTTCAAATGACCTTTTTTGGACTACACTCCTTTGAGATTTAAATTACAAAAGATCCTTCGTTGCGCTTAAGATGACAGTATGGACAGTTAGCCCATTAACTATCTATTTATTAAAAGCTGTCATGGTATGGGCAGGTCCAATGGTAACGAAGCTTTTAATCAACTCTACACTTTTATCAATTAATGCAGGAAGTTCTAACTGTTCATTTTTATCAAACAAACCCAAAACGAAATCTATTTGCCTGCCTTTCGGATAATCGTTTCCGATGCCGAAGCGTAGACGCGCATAATTTTGTCCACCGCAAACTTCTTCTATGCTTTTTAATCCATTATGACCGGCGCTGGAACCCTGTAGTTTCAACCGGAGCTTTCCAAGCGGTAACGCAAGATCATCGACAACAACCAGCACATTTTCCGGTGCTATTTTTAATTCCTTCATCCAGTAGTTCACGGCTTTACCGCTCAGGTTCATAAAGGTGGTCGGTTTAATTACATGCAGTTTTTTACCTTTAAAACCAACCTCAGCATAATAGGCCAAACGGATATTGTCGAAACTACCACCTAAGCCTTTAACCAATTCATCGGCGATATCAAAGCCAATATTATGCCTGGTGTGCGCATACTCCGGTCCGATATTTCCTAAGCCAACTATAAGATATTTCATGGAAGCAAAGATAAAAAAAAGTCCGAAGTCAGGAGCCTGAAGTCGGAAGGCTAAACCACTAATTTCCAAACAACCTCTTGATGAAGAGCAGGGCAGTTAGCAATAAAGATATGGCAGAACTAACCTCATATCAATAAAAAAAGCGTTCCGACCTAAATCGAAACGCTAATCTTGAAATCAGGAAATCCTAAGAATACTGATTATTTTTTACCTTTTGCAGCTTCAGTTTCTGCTTGTTTTAATGCTCTAGACATTGCAACAGAAACGATTGTATCTTCAGGAGTGTTAGTGATTACATATTTGTCACCTTGAAGGTCACGAACACGGAATAAACTACCTACTTCTAATTTCTCTAAGCTTACTTCTACGTTTTGCGGCATGTTAGCTGGTAAAGCTTTAACACGTAGTTTACGTAATTTCTGGATTAACTTACCCCCCATTTTAACACCTGGAGAAGTTCCTGTTAATTTAACCGGGATCTCCATAACGATTTCTTTATCGTCAAATAACTGAAGAAAATCGATGTGCAATAATACATCGGTAAGTGGGTGGAACTGAGTATCTTTTACGATAGCTTTGGTTTTGGCACCGTTAACATCGATTTCAACAAAGTTTACTTCCGGGGTATAAATAACATCTCTTAAATCAGCAATAACCACAGCTAAGTGTTGTTGCTCTTTTCCACCATACAATACCGCCGGAACTTTACCTTCGTAACGAAGTTCCTTGGCATCGCGTTTCCCTACGTTCTCTCTTGGAGAACCGCTAATTGCGATTGTTTTCATTTTTATATTTATTTATTTATTAGTAGTAAGTATTAAGTATCAAGTATCCAGACCTTAAGCCTTCAACCTTTTACCTTCAACCTTAATTAAACTCTAAACAGGTCACTAATTGAACCATGTTCGTTTACATTAGCAATTGCCCTTGCAAATAAACTGGCTGTGCTTAGCACCCTGATTTTCGAACTTTCCCTTTTCAGCGGGATCGTATCTGTAACGATCAGTTCGGTTAATACCGAATTCTCTACCGTTTCAACGGCTTTGCCAGATAATACAGCATGTGTACAAACTGCCCTCACACTTGCTGCGCCGTTTTCCATAATCAAAGCAGCAGCTTTCGATAAAGTTCCGGCAGTATCGCAAATATCATCGATCAGTACCACGTCCTGTCCGGTTACATCCCCAATAATCGACATCGATTCGATTTCATTGGCACGTTTACGGCGCTTATCGCAAATAATTACCTCAGCATTAAAAAACTTGGCAAAAGTACGTGCCCTGTATGAACCGCCCATATCCGGCGATGCAATGGTTAAGTTTTTTAAACCTAAACTTTTGATATAAGGTACAAAGATTACCGATCCATCGAGGTGATCAACCGGAATATCAAAGAAACCCTGTATCTGTGCAGCATGTAAATCCATCGTCATGATGCGGTGAATACCTGCTGATTTCAATAAGTTGGCCACCAATTTGGCACCGATTGCTACACGTGGCTTGTCTTTTCTATCCTGACGGGCTAAACCATAATAAGGAACAACTGCTGTAATATAATGTGCAGATGCCCTTTTAGCAGCATCAACCATAAGCAAAAGTTCCATTAAATTATCGCTGGGCTGATAAGTTGACTGGATTAGAAAAACATCACTACCCCGGATTGACTCATCAAAAGAAGGCTGAAATTCTCCATCACTGAATTTGTGAATGGTTACGCTACCAAGTGGCTTGCCGTAATGCTCGGCAATTTTAAGTGATAATCCTTTAGAACCTGTTCCGGAAAAAAGCTTTACCGGGTTAAACTGCAATGGCATGGGTTCGTGTAGTTACGGTTAAAAAAAATCGGATCATGCCTATTTAAAACATGATCCGTTATTAAATTTTAGTTGTCCGACCTGGATTCGAACCAAGACAAACGGTACCAAAAACCGTTGTACTACCCTTATACTATCGGACAAGCTTTATCAAAGATATCCTCTTTGAAAGGGAATGCAAATGTAGGAACCTTATTTTAAATATGCAAGAGTGATTTTAAAATATTTTTAATTTCTTTCCCGCTGTTCCTGTTTGCGATGCAAAGATAAAAAAATCATCATATAGCATGCAACATTTTCTTTTTTTATGTGACTTTTTTTAATACGAACCACTTAAATCATTTATTATCAAAGACTAAAATTAAACTATGAATTACTCAAGGATCAACACCATTGGAGGCTGGCTCTGTTTTGTTATTGCCGCTTTCACGTACATTTTAACCTTAGATCAATCTGTAAGTTTCTGGGACTGTGGCGAATTCATTTCTTCTGCCTTCCGGATGGAAGTAGTTCACCAGCCAGGCGCTCCAATAGTCTCCATGATCCAAAAGTTATTTTCGATATTCGCTTTTGGCGATAAAACCAAGGTTGCCTATTTCATTAATATATCTTCTGCGCTTGCAAGTGCTGGCACTATTCTATTTCTGTTCTGGACCATTACTGCACTGGCCAGGAAAACAGTCATTAAAAAAGGCGAAGAAATCAGCAGTCAAAAAATAATCGGCATAATGGGGGCCGGTTTTGTTGGCGCTTTGGCCTATGCTTTTTCTGACAGTTTCTGGTTTTCAGCTGTAGAGGCTGAAGTTTACGCTATGTCATCGCTCTGTAGCGCCATTGTATTCTGGGGTATATTAAAATGGGAATCACAGGCTGATGAACCAAAATCAGACCGTTGGTTACTTTTTGTAGCTTACATAATGGGGATATCAATCGGGGTACACATTTTAAACCTGCTAACCATTCCCGCATTAATATTTGTTTATTATTTCAAAAAGAATCAATCACCCAACTGGAAAGGTATTTTAAAGGTATTTCTTGTTTCAATAGCTGTATTGGCGGCGGTACAATTTGGAATCATCCAATATGTAATATCTTTTGCCGCAAGCTTCGATTACTTTTTTGTAAACACCCTGGGTTTAGGCTTTGGAACAGGGATATTGTTTTTTGCAGTGTTCCTAATCGGAGGACTGGTTTACGGTATCCGCTATTCCATCCTTAAAAATAAAAGGGTCTTGAACCTGGTGATGTTGTTTACCGTCTTGCTACTTTTTGGGTATAGCTCTTTTGCGCTTCTCATCATCAGGGCACAGGCTAAACCAAATTTAAACAACTATAATGTAGATAACGTATTCTCGTTTTCAAGATATGTGAGTCGCGACCAATACGGCGACAGACCCTTGCTTTATGGCGAAAACTACAATTCAGAAAAAATCGGAATTAAAGAAACAGGCAAGATTATCCGTAAAGGCGATAAAAAATACGAACCAGCAGGCACAAAATCGGAATATGTTTTTGCCGATAAAACTTTACTGCCACGCATGTATAGCGACAAACCTGAACATGTTAATTTTTACAAAAGCTACATGGGTTTTGACGACGAACATAAACCTACCCTATTGGATAATTTGAAATATATGTTTTCTTTCCAGACCGGACAAATGTACATGCGCTATTTCATGTGGAATTTTGTAGGCAGACAGGATAATGAAGATGGACAACTCGGCGGGAAAGACGGTAATTGGCTCAGTGGTGTAAAACCTTTGGATGCGATCAGGCTGGGCAATCAAAAAAACCTTCCACCATCCATTGTAGAGAACAAAGCATATAATAGATTTTTCTTTCTGCCCTTAATTATCGGCTTAATTGGCGCCGTTTGGCATTTTAAGCGCAACCAAAAAGATGCAGGTGTTATCGGTTTACTTTTTGTATTTACCGGGGTGGCCATAGTGGTTTACTTAAATTCTGTTCCTGTTGAACCCCGCGAAAGGGATTATGCTTATGTAGGTTCGTTTTATGCTTTTACCATCTGGATCGGTTTAGGGGTACTGGGATTAAAGGATTGGTTTTCACAAAAACTAACGCCCTTGCGTGCCAGTATTTTTGCTACGGTTATAGCTTTATTTGGCGCCCCGATCATTATGGCCAACCAGGGCTGGGACGACCACGATCGTTCTGACAGTCACATGGCTAGAGACATGTCTGTCAACTACCTAAAATCCTGCGCACCTAATGCCATCTTGTTTACCTATGGCGATAATGACACCTATCCGGTTTGGTATGCACAGGAAGTAGAAAATATCCGTCCGGATGTGCGGGTGGTGAATTTAAGCTTATTTACTGCCGACTGGTATATTGACGGTATGCGAAAAAAACAAAATGAATCTGCCCCTTTACCGATCACCCTCAAACATGAGCAATACGTTGAAGGCACGAGGGATATCATGTATTACCAGAATTATAAGATTGCACAGCACATTGAGTTACAGGAAATTTTAGATGTGTTGCTGTCCGATCATGACGAGGATAAGGTAACCATGACAGATGGCTCTAAATACAATGTATTACCTACAAAGAACCTAAAACTGGCAGTAAGCCCACAACAGGTACTGGATACCGGAACCGTTCCAAAGGAAGATGCCGGAAAAATAGCAAGCAGTATGGAATGGACTTATAATTCGAATTTTGTAACCAAAGGTACTTTAGCTCTGTTTGATATTTTAACGCACAATAACTGGGAACGGCCGATTTATTTTAGCGGCGCCATGCCAGACGAGCAATATTTAGGGCTTAACAAGTACCTTTATTCCGAAGGTTTAAACAAAAGATTACTTCCGTTAAAACCTGATACGGCCATTACACAGGATTTTGATCGTGTAAACCTGAAACCGATGTACAACAACCTGATGAATGTGTATGGCTTCGGCAACATTAAATATGCCAATCATTTAGACAGACAATCTGCCGATGATGTAGCCATGATATCTAACATGTTTAATGGTTTATTAACCGGACTAATTAATGAGGGTAAAATTGTCGAAAGCAAAAAAGCGGTAAATAAATACTTTGAAGTAATTCCGGCTAAATTTTACAGCAGGCGCCAGGTAATGAGCACGTATTATTTTACCGAAAACCTGTATCGGTTAAATGATTTAAACCGTGCGAATGCTATGATCAAAAAAACGGCCGATTATGTCGGAAAAGAACTCACCCATCTTGCTGATGTTTCGGAAAGCAAAAACCAGTTATCATCAGAACAGGATGTGCGTTTATACCTTGGTTATTTAGGCCAGATGGTCAAACTGACCAATGCATTTAAACAGGCAAGCCTGAGTAAAAACCTCGAAAAACAATATAATGATCTGATTGTAAGATTTACTCCTTTTGCTGCAGGATAGGCAAAAAACATGCTAAATGTAACCCATAAGCAGATTTCACCTTTCTGCTTATGGGTTTTTACTTTCCAATAAATTAAAATCCTTTATGTTAAAGCCCTTAAGCCGTTAAAAATTGTTAAATCAATGCAAAAATTTACCTGTTTTATCGACTAGAATAGTTAATTTCGGCAGCATTTTTATGTGAAAACATTTTTTAATATCATTAAACAAACCAATGAATTATTCAAAAGTTAATAATATAGTAGGCTGGATCTGCTTTCTAATTGCTACACTAACTTACGTTTTAACCTTAGAGCCTTCTGCCAGTTTTTGGGACTGTGGTGAATTTATCGCATCGGCATTTAGAATGCAGGTTGTTCACCAGCCTGGTGCGCCTTTATTCTTAATGATCCAACGTTTCTTTTCTATTTTTGCAGCGGGTGATTTAACCAAAATTGCTTACTGGATGAACGTGGGTTCGGCTGTTTCGAGTGGGGCAACTATCTTATTTTTATTTTGGACAATCACCGCATTGGCTAAAAAAACCATATTAAAAGCTGGTGAAGAATTAACTACAGGCAAGTTAATCAGTATTATGGGTGCAGGTGCCGTTGGTGCTTTAGCTTATACTTTCTCTGATAGTTTCTGGTTTTCGGCGGTAGAATCTGAGGTGTATGCACAGTCATCATTGTTTACCGCCATTGTATTCTGGGCTATACTAAAATGGGAGGCGCATGCCGATGAGCCAAGAGCCGACCGCTGGTTACTGTTTATTGCCTATATTATGGGTTTATCAATCGGTATCCACTTACTAAACCTGTTAACCATCCCAGCACTTGCTTTCGTTTACTATTTTAAAAGAACCGATAAAGCAACCACATCCGGAATCATCAAAACACTACTGGTAGGTATCCTGATCTTGGCAGTAATTCAGTATGGTATTATCCAATATCTTGTATCATTCGGTGCTTATTTCGATCTGTTTTTTGTGAACACATTGGGTATGGGCTTCGGAACAGGTGTATTGTTCTTCGCTATATTATTGATCGGCGCCCTGGTTTGGGGAATCCGTTATTCGATCAAGCATCAAAAGAAATTATTAAATTTAGGTTTAATCTCTACAGTTTTAATCATTTTCGGTTATGCCTCTTTCGCAATGATCATCATCAGGGCAAAGGCTGATCCAAACTTAAATAACAGTGCGCCGAAAGATGCTTTCTCTTTCTTAAGTTACCTAAACCGTGAGCAATATGGCGATAGACCATTGGCCTATGGACCAAACTACAATTCTGAAAGAACAGGTGTAACTGAAGGTAAAACCATCTGGAGAAAAGGTAAGGATAAATATGAAGTAGCAGGTAAAAAAACCGACTACGAATACAACAACAACACCTTATTGCCACGCATGTACAGTGACGACCCCAGACATGCCAGTTTTTATAAAGAATGGATGCATTTAGATGACAGCAAACATCCGAATGTAGTTGACAATGTTGGCTTTTTGGCCAGCTACCAGATCGGTTATATGTATATGCGTTACTTCTTCTGGAATTTCGTTGGTCGCCAGAACGATGAGCAAGGCCAGGGCAGCGGATTTGAAGGTGAATGGATTAGTGGTATTAAACCATTTGATAGCTGGTTACGTGGTGATCAAAGTCATTTGCCACCATCAACTGTTGATAATAAAGCTTACAACCGTTTCTTCTTTTTACCGTTGATTATGGGCATAATCGGTGCATTATGGCATTTTAAACGCAACCAGAAAGATGCTGGCGTAGTGGCTTTGTTGTTCTTTTTTACAGGTATTGCGATTGTATTATACTTAAATCAAAAGCCTTTAGAGCCTCGTGAACGGGATTACGCTTATGTGGGTTCTTTCTATGCCTTTGCCATATGGATTGGGTTAGGAGCCCTTGGAATTAAAGAATGGCTGTTTAAAAAATTAACCCCAACCTCCGGAGCTATTGGTGCCACAGTAATTGGTTTACTGGCCGCACCGGTTATCATGGCCGAGCAGGGATGGGATGACCACGACCGTTCTACCAAACTGGTTCCACATGATATTGCTTATGATTACCTGCAATCATGTGCGCCAAATGCCATCTTATTTACTTATGGTGATAATGATACCTACCCGCTTTGGTATATCCAGGAAGTAGAAAATGTTCGCCCTGACGTACGTATTGTAAACTTAAGTTTATTTGATACAGATTGGTACATCAACGGTTTAAGGCAAAAACAAAACGAATCTGCCCCATTGCCAATTACCATGAAGCCTGAGCAATATGTACAGGGAGAGAGAGACGTGATGCCATATGATGATTATAAAATTGCGGGTAGCGTGGAGCTTAAAAACGTAGTTGATTTATTGTTATCAAACGATGAGAGCGATAAAGTACCGATGCAGGATGGAACAAAATCTAATTTCCTGCCTACTAAAAACCTTAAAATTACGGTAGATCCACAGCAAGTAATCAGTACCGGAACGGTGCCTGCAGCAGATGCTTCAAAAATTACCACCACAATGGATTGGAAATTTAATAAAGGTTACGTGACCAAAGGAACTTTGGCCATGTTCGACATCCTGGCACATAACAACTGGAAACGCCCGATTTATTTCGCTTCCACTGTTCCTTCTGAGCAATATAACGGTTTGGATAAGTATTTATACAGCGAAGGTTTAGCTTTGCGTTTATTGCCGCTCAAAGCTGATACAACCGCATCTGAGGATAGACCGGAGCAATTGAACACGCCTGTTTTATATAATAATGTGATGAATAAGTTTAAGTGGGGAAATATGAAAACAGCTAAATATTTAGATCCACAATCATCAGATGATACCTTTATTTTCACCAATATCTTCAGCAGCTTAACCAACAGCTTAATTAAAGAAGGTAAAATGGATGAAGCCAAAAAAGTGGTGGATAAATATTATGCGGTAATGCCAGATAAATTCTTCGGCATCCGTACAGTTGTCGTAAAATTCTATATGGCTGAAAACCTGTATAAATTAGGTGAAACTGCCAGAGCCAATGATATTTTAGACAAATCAGGCGATTACATCAATAAGGAATTGAATTACCTGGCCGATATTTCACAATCAAAAGGTTTAACCGGCTCACAGAATATCCAAACCGGCTTATACTATCTGGACCGCATGATTAAAACGAGCAAAGCTGCTGGACAGGATAAGTTGAGCGATAAGTTGCAAAAGATTTTCAATAACCTGGAAGGCCGTTTATCCATGTTTTTCCCACAACAAGGTCCGCAACAATAAAGGGATCTGAAAATAGTTTACCAAGCAGCTGCATTCATTTGTAGCTGCTTTTTTGTTTGCTTGCGCTCGTTTCTAACGAGTGCAGCAATAGCCTTACGATTTCATCGTAAAGATGATATAAATTTAAATTAGGATGTAAGTCGTAAATATGATTAACTATCTAAATGCTCTTTAGAACAAGCGCTAGCAATTATGATTTTTCTGAATAAATAAATATTTTTATTAAATGTCAGATCAATATCAAGCAAGAGATCCAGAAGGCATCTACTTTTTAACTTTTACAATTGTAGATTGGGTCGATATTTTTACACGTATTTCTTATAAAGAAATCATAATCAACTCGCTAAAATATTGCCAATCTAACAAAGGACTAAAACTTTA
Organism: Pedobacter suwonensis; assembly: GCF_007833675.1. Classification (NCBI taxonomy): domain Bacteria; kingdom Pseudomonadati; phylum Bacteroidota; class Sphingobacteriia; order Sphingobacteriales; family Sphingobacteriaceae; genus Pedobacter; species Pedobacter suwonensis. The sequence goes on from NZ_CP031708.1 coordinate 2,487,162, forward strand.
CGCCTATTGCTTAATGACGAATCATATACACCTCATCGCCTCAGCAAGTAGTGGTATAAAGCTTTTTGAAATTATAAGAGATTTTAAAAAGTTTACGAATAAGGCAATCATCACAGAAATTAACTCTGGAAATGAAAGCAGGAAAAAGTGGCTGTTGAATAAATTTGAATTCGCAGGAAGATATTTTACAAGAATTGAGAATTATAAAGTATGGCAAGATGGTTATCATGCTGTTGAATTAATCAGTCCGGAGTTTACATTTCAAAAGTTAAATTACATCCATCAAAATCCGGTTACTGCAGGGATTGTATCAGAGCCGGAGAATTATATTTATAGTTCCGCGACTAATTATCATGGGCTTAGAGGACTAATAGAAATTGAATTACTAGACATTGATTAATATTTATTGAATGCTTGCGCTCGTCTATAATGAGTGCAGCAATAGCCTTAAGATAATATTGTATAGCAAGCTAAAGGTATTGATAATTAACACCGTAAAATACGGTACCCTATTTACACGCTCGTTAGAAACGAGCGTGAGCACAAAAAATCCCGTTCAGCATAGCCAAACAGGATTCAAATTTATTTTAGTTAATGATTATTCGTTTACTACACCCATTTCACAGAATTTCTCAATCCTTTGCTCAATCATCTTATCTGTTTTCAATTTGCCCAAAGCGGCCAAATCCTTTACGATATATTCTTTTAATGTTTTACCCATTAACTCCGGATCCTGATGCGCACCACCAAGCGGCTCAGGAATAATGCCATCGATTAGTTTGTTGCCAAACATATCATCAGAGGTTAGCTTTAAGCACTCAGCAGCTTTTTCTTTAAAATCCCAGCTTCTCCATAAAATAGAAGAACATGATTCAGGAGAAATTACTGAATACCAGGTGTGTTCTAACATATATACCTTATCGCCTATTCCTATACCCAAAGCACCTCCGGAAGCACCTTCACCTACTACAATGCAAATAATCGGCACACGCAGAACCGACATTTCCAATAAATTTCTGGCAATAGCTTCACCTTGTCCACGCTCTTCGGCCTCTAAACCAGGGTAAGCACCCATTGTATCGATAAAAGAGATCACCGGCTTGTTAAATTTTTCAGCAAGACGCATTAAACGCAACGCTTTGCGGTAACCTTCCGGATTGGCCATACCAAAATTGCGGAACTGGCGCTCTTTGGTATTTTTACCTTTCTGATGACCAATAATCATTACCGTTTGACCATTTATAGAAGCAAAACCGCCAACAATAGCTTTATCATCTTTAACCGTTCTGTCGCCATGCATTTCAATAAAATCATCACAGATCATATTGATATAATCAAGGGTTTGCGGGCGATCTGGATGACGGCTCATCTGAACCTTGTTCCAACCGGTTAAATTTTTATATAAATTATTGGTAGTTTCATCTAATTTACCATCAAGTTCGTCCAAAGTGGCAGACATATCTACCTTGGTTTTTTCGGCAACTTGCTTAACCTTTTCTATCTGCTGAACTAAATCGGCAATAGGTTTCTCAAAATCGAATGATGTTTTTATTTGCTGCATAATTGAACCACAAAAATAAGTAATTATTTTTGGTTTGCAGCCAACAGTTTTTTGTTTAAGTGTTTAGGTAGAAAAATCGTGTCAGCCTAAAGAAAAATAGCTTTTTACTATTTTTTAATCATCATGGTTTGGAAAGCAATTGCAGTAGTGCTTTGGTTTGGTTCCGTCCCGCCCCCGTTTCTGCCGATTGAAAAAATCGGCATCTCACTCCGATCGGGTTTAGATTACTCCTGTTCTCGCAACTATGCCGGGTTTCCGTGCCACCGCCCTAACCTACCTAGCCCTGATTGAAGTGAAGATCCTTTTTTGTCACCCTGAGCGAAGTCGAAGGGCAAAAAAGATCGGAGCGCAAAGCAGGACGAACATCAATTATTACACTACACCTGCGCTCCTATAACCCAAAAATGCTGACAAATTAATAGCCATGTGTATAGGAATTATCAACGCTAAATTTTTAGAACTTAGCGGCCTCGCCTGCTTTTGGTAATGCTTTTTTAATAAATTCACGGATGTGGTTATTCGCCATTTTCAGATCATCTTTACGCAGGTACATCATGTGTCCACTGCGATAACCTTCCCAGCTCATGCGGTCTTGCAGTTTACCTGCAGCATCTAACTGCCACATGCTGTATTTCGCATTAAAATAATCGCAGGCGCCGTCATAATAACCCGATTGCACCAATAGATGTAAATATGGGTTTTGTGCCATGGCCTGGCGGAGGTTATCGCCGGTCTGGTCTCCGGATTTGTCCCATGGGTAAACGGAACCAAACATATTGTATTTCAAATCGGTTTTATAATTCAGCTCGTTGCGGATATACATATTAATGGCTGGCGTAAAAGAATGCAACCAGGAGGTAAGTTCAGCATTATAATCTGGTGCTTCGCCAGCGCTCATTTTATCAATCCCCCGATAGCGAGAATCTAAGCGACCAACAGTAAAACCTTTATCCCTTAATAACTCTTTCCAAAAGAAATCCGTTGGTACGTTAAGGTTATAATCTAAAATTACTTTTTCGGAAAGGCCGGAGTAACGCGCCATTTTTAGGGCAATGGCTTTCTTTTTATCTGCACTTAACATTCCTCCCTGCGAAATGGCCGGGATGAGTTCATTAATGGTAAAAGTTTCCACTTCAGGAAGCATGGCTGTTAAATCTTTGCCTTGTAAATCGGCTGCCAAAGCTTTATGGTACCAAGCGGTAGCTGCAAAATATGGTAAACGCAAAGCAGCGTCAACCGGGCCGCTACGTTCAATACCCAATTCAGTTGGCGAAACCAAGACCACACCGTTCAAATACATCCATTGACTGTTCTGCAGTTCTAAAGCCAATCCTGAAACGCGGGTAGTGCCATAACTTTCGCCAATTAAAAATTTTGGTGAGGCCCATCGGTTATTGCGGGTTACGAAAGTATTGATCCACTCGGCCAGGTATTTAATGTCGGCACGTACACCGAAGAATTTATTAGTTGGAATATCTTTGCTCACCGCTCTCGAATAGCCTGTGTTAACGGGATCGATGTATACGATATCTGCCACATCTAAAATAGAATATGGATTTTCCTTATAACCATAAGGTTGGACAGGATAACCTTCATCATCAATATTCAAAACCACCGGACCGGTATAAGCAATGTGCATCCATACAGAAGCAGAGCCTGGACCACCATTAAAAGAGATCACCAAAGGACGTTTATCCCGGCTTTGTACATCACTCCGTTCGTAATAGGCATAGAATAAACCGGCAATCGGTTTTCCATCTTCATCCCAAACCGGTAAGGTACCGGTAGTAGCCTTATACGGAACGGACTTTCCATCAATGTTCACCGAGTGATTGGTAACCACTGTACTCTCCACTTTAATGTTCCTTTCATTCGCTGAAGATTTAGGTTCATCTTTAATGGTTACCGGCGTAGTGTTTACGGTTTCTTTAGATTGGTTTTTTCGGGGACTTTGTTGTGCGTATGCGCAAATACCGATACTTAACAAGGCAGCAAGTATAAATCTGAGTTTCATGAAGTTTGGTTTGGTCCCTAAAGATCAAACTATTATCGTATTAATCAAAAAAGCACATTAGAATTGTTACCATAAAAAAGCATTGATGAGAAAAGATAATGGATTGAAGTTTTATAAATGATAGCAGAGGCTAGCTTATAATTGTAATTCACTTCAAACTTGACACGTTGAGCTTCCAACAGAGGCTCATCATCTCGAACGCAGCAACACAAAGTGGAGCGATCTACCAAAAGATTTCTCCACTGCGTTACTCCGCCCGAAAGAAGGATCACATAAGCGAATTACTCTTCAAGAGGATAATTTTATATTTATGATTCAGCCTTTTGGATAAAAAAAATTACTTTAATGCTGTTTTACTAAAAATATGGTATTCTCCAGGCGCTAAAGTTTGGGTGTAGCTGCTGGTGCTTAAATTAACACTACCACCAACTGCATCGATCCAGGTTCCAGCAGACCCGAAATCAATATTGGCTGCCTGGCTCACTACATCAAAATTACCAACCACCACAACAGTGTTAGCTCCTTCAGTTAACTTGATATATTTGACGCCGCCGGCAAGGTTATATGTCGAATTGCTTGAATTAAAAATACTGTTATTTTTTTTCAACCTGATAAATCTGGCATAAGCATCGTATAATGCCTTACGGTTCGGATCGCTGTAATAATCCCATTTAATAGGTTTTTCACCTGTCCGTCCGTTAAAATCGATACTGATATCGTAACCCAATTCACCAAACTGCCATACCATTTTAGGTCCTGGGATGCTGAACAAAAAGGCTGCTATGAGTTCTTCTCTTTTTAACGAAGTAGCCAGGTTTCCTTTAATTACATAACTTCCGGAAGCATTGCCGTAGGTAATATTCTTAAAATTTAGGCGCTCCTCGTCATGACTTTCGCCATAGCCAACTAAGTTTTCCGATTTAGCGAAGCCATGGTTGGCATAAAAACCCCATTGAAAATTAGAATTGTCCAACCAGCCCATCGTAGCCTCATTCATGTTATAATTCATATTGTTCCAGAGCATCATGCCCTCATCAGCCAGTACCTTCTCTTCAGATTCTTCTGCAAAATGTTCCAAAATCACATAAAAATTAGGGTCTAAACCTTTGATATAGCCATTGTAATCTTTCCAAATGGCAACACGGCCAGCATCGTACAACCTGAACTGTGCATCATCCGTTGATTGTTTCTGTGTAAATCCCTTTGAAAGATCGAAACGGAAACCATCAATTTTATATTGTTGCATCCAAAACTTCATCACATCTTTCGAGAATTTTTTGGTCGCCGCACTTTCATGGTTAAAATCATAACCAACATTAAACGGATGTTTCGCATCCACATTAAACCATGGACTATTTGCTGTAGGTTTCGAGCCGTCAAAATACAACTGCACCATCGGCGACTGACCAAAAGAGTGGTTTAACACCATATCCAAAATTACAGCAATGCCACGTCCATGGCACTCATCAATAAAATTCTGTAATGCGGTTTTGGTGCCATAATATTTATCGGGTGCAAAATAAAATGATGGATTGTAGCCCCAGCTTAAATTTCCTTCAAATTCGTTTACCGGCATTAATTCGATTGCATTAATACCTAAACCGGTTAAATAATCGAGTTTTGCCAAAGTTGAGGCATAGTTATGATCAGCAGTAAAATCGCGTATCAATAATTCGTAAATCACCAGGTTATTTTTTTCAGGACGGGTAAAACCGGTATTTTTCCAGGTATAAACGGGTTGGTTAGCCTGCATTATACTTACAATTCCTGTTGTTTTACCTGTTGGATAGGCTTTTAAATTAGGATAGGTGGCTGCTGAAATGTATTTATCATTATCAGGATCGAGTATTTTCTCGCAATAAGGGTCGGCAACTTTTAAGTTTCCGTCTACATAAAACTGATAGGCATACTCTGTAGATGGATTTAAATTATCTACCTGAGTCCACCAATAATTTCCATCTGGTGTATTTTTCATGGGTAAGCTGGTGGCAGACCAATCGTTAAATTCACCAATCAACGATACGGATTTTTTACCTGGTGCATAAAGTGTTACAATGGCCGATGTTCCATTGTTGGTAAACACCACACCATCTCTGGCTCCTGCAGGCAGATCAGCTTTCTGATCAGTTGGTGTAGATTCTAAACCGCCATCCGGCGCTTTTTTACAGGCGGTATGCATTGCTGTTATTAACAGCAAGAGATAAAACACTTTTTTCATATAAATTTTTATTGCAGGCTTAAAAAATTAGCCCAGGTTAAGATTCCTTTTTTGTTTGGATATACATGACAGAAATAGCCCCTAATACCATAAATATCCCAGCCAAAACGATTGCATATATGGCCTGATCATGATAGAGGTGTTTTACAATTAAACCACCAAAAAAACCGTTTACTATTTGGGGCATTGTAATAAAGAAATTAAAAATCCCCATGTAAACACCCATTTTTTTTGCAGGAATGGAACCCGATAGAATGGCATATGGCATTGCCAAAATACTTCCCCAGGCCAGGCCTATCCCAATCATCGAATAGATTAAATAATGCGGATCGGAAATAAAATAGATGGAAAGTAGTCCAATACCTCCTGCAGTTAAAGAGATGGCGTGTGCAACTTTTTTACTGGTTGCTTTTGCAATAGCAGGAAGGATTAAAGCGTAAATAGCAGAAACCCCATTATAAATACCAAACAAAACTCCTACCCAGTTTCCTGCATCGGCAAATTTGATTGATGAGGTATCTCCCGGTGCTACCTTATAAATATGTTGAGCAATGGCTGGAGTAGTAAAAACCCACATCGAGAATAGTGCAAACCAGGAGAAAAATTGCACTAAACCCAATTGCCTCATGGTTGGTGGCATTTTAGAAAAATCTTTAAGGATATCTTTTAAGCCATTACTTTCCTCCACTTCCTGGGTATGTTCATAGTAATCGGCCATTTCTTCCGGGCTGTATTCCTTCGTGGTGAAAATGGTATACAGAATTGTTCCCAAAAGAATAGCTGCGCCAAAATAAAATGAATAAATCACGTTAGCAGGTACCTGCCCGGCTGGCGCCACTTTCCCTAGACCGAAATATTCAGATAAAATATAGGGGAGCCAGGAACCAGCAATAGCGCCAGCCCCAATCAGAAATGTTTGTACAGAAAAGCCGAAACTACGTTGCTCGTCGGGTAATTTATCAGCCACCAAAGCCCTGAAAGGTTCCATAGCAACATTAATTGAAGCATCCATAATCATCAGCATACCCGCACCAATTATAATAGGAGGAAGTAAACTTGCCATTAAAGCTGAATTCGGCATTAAAATTAAAGCCAGTGCGGTGAGAATTGCGCCAACTAAAAAATAGGGCCGCCGCCTTCCTAATCGATTCCAGGTCTTATCGCTGTAATGCCCGATAATCGGTTGCACAATCATTCCGGTTATCGGTGCAGCTAACCAAAAGAGGGATAGGTGCTCAACATCAGCACCAAAGGTTTGGAGAATACGGCTTGCATTACCATTTTGCAAAGCAAAACCGAACTGTATTCCAAAAAAACCAACACTCATGTTAATGATCTGAAGGTTTGATAACCTCGGTTTTAATTTTACTTGTCCCATTAAGTCAATCTTAAAATTCAATTATCTGTGCCGAAACCGGCCCAAGCTTTATTGGTATAGCTGTTCCTGCCGGAATATTTAATTTTTTATCTGTTAGCAGTTCTGTCACCGGAACGGAAGACTTCGCCTTTAAAACCTGATCAGGGATTTCTATATTGGCGGTTAATGTTTGGTTTCGATCAAAATTGGCTACTACCAATAAACGCTGCTTGCCTGAGTAACGGATAAAAGCATACATCCGGTTATTCATATTGTCGGTAACAGGAACTTCATAAATTTTTCCATTCAATACGGCATCGCTTGTTGACGTTACTTTTAATAATTGCCTGTAGAAAGCCCTCAAATTTTGCTGTGCAGCATTTAGTTTGTGGCCGTCAAATAAGCCCCCGTTCATCCATTTCTGGTGGTTCGGAACGCCCCAATAATCAAAAATGGTGGTCCGGTTATCATCCCCGCCAAAACCTTCCTGCCCTTTTCCCGGTTCGCCAACTTCCTGACCAAAATAAAGCATTACGGGGCCTCCGCCTAAAGTTGCGGAAACGACCATTGCGGGTAACGCGAGCTCTGCCTTGCCCGCAAATGCAGCTGAAGCAATACGTTCTTCATCATGGTTTTCTAAAAAGCGAAGCATGTGATGGCCAAAACCGGCACTTTCTTGCTGCCAAATGAAACGGATATCTTTTACATCTGCATTTGGTTCATTTCTGATCAACCTTTTTAAACCATCATATAAACCAACTTTATCATATAGGTAATCGAATTTCCCTTCATCCAGATATTGTTTGTAAACTTTTGGATTATACGCTTCTCCGATAAAAATTAAATCCGGATTTACTTTTTTAACCTGCGGAATTACCCAGTTCCAAAATGCAATGGGCACCATTTCGGCCATATCACATCTGAAACCATCTACTCCTTTATGGGCCCAAAAGATCAAAATATCGCGCATTTTCAACCAAACGGGTGGAATGGGATCAAAGTATTGTTTCTCGCTGTTCTGATAATCAACACCGTAATTCAACTTAATGGTTTCGTACCAATCGTCATATTTTGGTTGTGCTGAAAATACGTTATTACCGGTTGCTTTTGCCGGATTTTCATCAAATTTCCCGTCCTGAAGTACCGAAAGTGGTGTTTTTTGCCCATTTGTTGGAACCACTAAGGGCTGACCTGGGATATAATAAAAATCATTCTTAGGACTAAAAGCTACAGTTACATCATCATTTGCACCAAAGTCGATTACATTTTTGGCTTTGCATCAGAATGGTAACTTCTGGCCACATGATTGGGTATAAAATCGATCAGCACTTTTAAGTTTTTAGCATGCGTTCTTTTTACCAGTGCTTCAAACTCTTTCATCCTGTTCTTCACGTCAACAGCCAGATCGGGATCTACGTCGTAATAATCGCGGATGGCATAAGGCGAACCTGCCCTGCCTTTCACCACATCGGCATCATCAGGTTTAATTCCATAGGCACTATAATCGGTTAAACTGGCATGGGCCAATACCCCTGTATACCAGACATAGTTCACGTGAAGTTCTTTTATCCCATCTAATGCTTTATCGGTAATATCGTTAAACTTACCGGAACCATTTTGTTGGATGGTTCCGTATGGGATATTGGTGGTATTTTTGTTTCCGAACAAACGGGGCAGTAACTGATAAATAACGATCTGTTTATCATTCATTTTTGTGCGCTTTTTTTGTGCAAAGGATGATATGGGGATGATGATGAAATAAAAAAAAAGTATCAATAGCCAGCTTATATTACTTTCGAATGCGAATAAGCTTTGAGCAAAATAACATCTTCTATCAGATAAAGTTTTAGATTTTAACCCTCTACCATCCGCCTTTATACCCTTTACCTTTCTCATACCAGCGCAGCATTATTTACTCCGATCTCCGTATTGCCTGCCAGTTGATAAAACTGATTTCTGATGCCGATTTCTACATCAACACCTGTATTGTTTTTGATATTGATGCTGTTTGCGTCAATATTCACCTTTAAGGTAGCTCCCCTGAAGCCGATAGTAAAAGAAAAAGATTTCCATTTACCCGGCAAGAAAGGACTAAAATGCAATTTACCATCGCGTACACGCATACCGGCAAAACCTTCCACCACACTCATCCAGGTTCCTGCCATAGAGGTGATGTGCAGACCGTCTTCTGTATCGTTGTTATAATCATCCAGGTCTAAACGTGCAGTACGTAGGTAAAATTCATAGGCCCGTGCCTCGTCGTTTAATTTCGCGGCTAAAATACTGTGTACGCAAGGCGATAACGAACTTTCGTGTACGGTACGTGGCTCATAAAAATCAAAATTTCTTCTGATGGTTTCCAAATCATAATCTTCTTCAAAGAAATACAATCCCTGCAAAACATCGGCCTGTTTAATAAAGCATGAACGTAAAATCCTGTCCCAGCTCCATTTTTGGTTAATCGGGCGTTCACTTGCCGGAAGATCTTTCACTAAAATCTGCTCTTTATCTAAATATCCATCCTGTTGTAAGAAAATCCCTGATTTTTCATCTTGTGGATAATACATTTTCTCAATGATATCGGCCCAATCAGCAAATTCTTTTTGATCGAAATCCAAGGCTTTCAACAGCCTGTCATATTTTTCAGGTTGTTGCGCTTTTACAACTTCGGCAGCTTCTGTTGCATATCTCATACACCATGTAGCCAAAATATTGGTGTACCAATTGTTGTTTACGTTATTTTCGTACTCATTTGGTCCGGTTACACCAAGCATTACATATTGTTGTTTATCGTTGCTCCAGTTTACACGTTGCTTCCAGAAACGGGCAATACCGATCAATACTTCTAAACCATAATCAGAAAGATAACTTTCATCTCCTGTATAACGGATATAATTAAAAATAGCAAAAGCGATGGCTCCGTTACGGTGGATTTCCTCGAAGGTAATTTCCCACTCATTATGGCATTCTTCACCATTCATGGTAACCATCGGATACAAGGCAGCCCCGTCTTTAAAACCCAATTTAGCCGCATTTTCTATAGCTTTACGCAATTGTTTATAGCGATAAACCAAGAGGTTTCTGCTTACTTCCTGCGGAGCAGTTGCCAGGTAAAAAGGCACGCAATAGGCCTCTGTATCCCAATAAGTAGAGCCACCATATTTTTCGCCTGTAAAGCCTTTCGGACCGATATTTAAGCGGTCATCTTTACCAGTATATGTTTGAAAAAGCTGAAAAATATTAAAACGGATTGCCTGTTGTGCAGAAACATCACCTTCAATAATAATATCACTTTCTTTCCACTTCGCTGCCCAGGCTTCGCTTTGTTCTTTTAGTAAAGTATCAAAGCCCTTGGCAGATGCTCCGGCTATTACAGATTTGGTTTCTTTCAGAAGTGACTCTTTCGGATAATTTTCTGAAGATAAATTCGCGGCAATTTTTACCAGCGTAACCTCTTCGTTTGCTTTAACATCTACAGAAAAAGTTTGCCCGACGAATTTCTCCTTACGTACAGCATCTGGACTGATCGCCAACCGCTCTGCATTCTTATACAGTTCGACGTTACTGCCAGTACAAACTTCAAATTCAGTTTTCTTTGTTTTTAGTTTGATATAAGCTTCTGTTCCGGAGATTTCATCAACAACTTTATCCCAGAACTTTTCATCGTAGTTACTGTCCTGATTTTTGACATCCCCATCAATAAAAGGTGTTAATGTTAATCTGCCGTCAAAATTTAATGGTGTAATGCTATAACGGATGGCACCAACTTCATCATCAGCAATGCTGCAAAAACGGGTTGATTTAACTTTTAGTGTTTTACCACTTTTCAGTTTTGCCGTGAAAGTACGTTCCAGGTAACCGGCATGCATATTCAGCACCCTTTTAAAATCGCTTACCTCGGCTGTTGCCAGATCAAGAATTTCATCATCTACTTTCACCTCTATTCCTACCCAGTTTGCGGCGTTTAAAACTTTGGCGAAATATTCAGGGTATCCGTTTTTCCACCATCCCACACGGGTTTTATCCGGATAATAAACACCAGCAACATAATTTCCCAATAAGGTTTCTCCTGTATAAGTCTCCTCAAAATTGGCGCGCTGGCCCATCCGTCCATTCCCCAAGCTGAAAATACTCTCGGAAATTTTATTTAAATGTGGATCAAAGCCTTCTTCGATAATATTCCACTCATCTGCTTTAATGTAGTTTTTCATAACTAGTATTGAGAAGTGAGATTTGAGATATGAGACATATTGCCTTAAACCTTAAATCCTACACCGTAAACCTATAAATTTTCTAAATCTTTAACTGTTAATTTGTCTAATCCGCTTACTACCAGATCAGCCTGGCTAAGCACATTTTTTTCTCCGATACCGATGGCTTTCATTCCACCTCTTTTTGCCGCTTCTACACCAGCAACAGCATCTTCAAAAACCACACATTCTTCGGGTGTAAAGCCTAAAAGTTCGCCCCCCTTTAAAAATACCTCAGGATCGGGTTTTGATTTGGTCACCATATTTCCATCGACGATTTCATCGAAAAAATGGGCAAGGCCTGTTCTTTCTAAAATAATTCCAGAGTTTTTGCTTGCCGAACCCAAGGCCAGTTTGTAACCAGCTTTGTGAATCGCCGTTAGAAAATCTACTGTTCCAGGCAAAACTTCTGCTGGCGTCATTTTGGTGATCATATCTACGTACCAGCCGTTTTTCAAGCTAGCAAGCTCTTCTTTCTCCGCGTCGTTTTTTTGTACACCACCCCAGGCCAAAATCTTATTCAGACTTTCTACCCTGCTTACACCTTTCAATTGCTCATTCTGCTCTTCTGTAAAATCGAAGCCCATGGTATTGGCCAACCGTTTCCAGGCTTTGTAATGGTAAACTGCTGTATCTACCAGTACGCCATCTAAATCGAATAAACAAGCTTTGATTTGAGATTTAAGATCTGAGATTTTAGATTGGAGATTTTCTTGCATCTTTGTTATATTTTTTTGTATCAGGTATTGAGTAGCAAGTAATGAGTATCAAGTATCAAGATGTAAGTCCGACACCTTAAACCCTCTACCTTTTACCTTTCTACCTTAATTCAAGCACCAAAGTGGTCTTTGCAGGTACTTTAATATTTTTAAATCCGATAGTTTCGCCAGTGATCACATTTTTTGCGCTTGTAATTCCAGCTGTTCTTTCGGCAAAACGATCTGTACTTAATGCTTTTTCGTTTTCTGTATTGTTTACAATAACCATTACCGTGCCTTTTGATTCTGCATTGTATCGGAAGTACACATACACATCATCCTGAGGAACAAACTGCATTAATTTGCCAGTTTGTAAAGCCGGACTACTTTTACGGAAATTGGCCAGCTTTTTAACAAAATCGAAAGCTTCGTTTTCTTTTTTGGTACGTCCATCAGCCACAAATTTATCTTTTTTATCGCCCTCCCAGCCGCCAGGAAAATCAGAACGGATCAGCCCATCCGGATTGGAAAAGTTTTTCATTAAAATTTCAGTTCCATAATACATCTGCGGAATGCCACGCATAGTTAACAGGATACTCATTCCCATTTTGTATTTATCAAAATCTTCGCCAACCATCGAATAAAAGCGGCTCATATCGTGGTTATCCAAAAAGATGCAGTTGGTATTTGGGTTTTTATACAGAAAATCGTGAGCTAAGGTGGCATACAAACGGTTAATACCGTCTACCCAACCATTTTTACCGTTTATTCCTTCATAAATGGCATCCTTTAACGTTGCATCTGTAATACCCTGCAAATGGGTATCAAAACCGCGGTTAACTGTATTGCCCCCTGTAAAAAAGGCCTGGTTTGCTACTGCAGTTACCAATGTTTCACCGAAAACCGAAAGATGCGGAAATTCAGCCTGAACTTTTAAAGCCCAATCGGCCATATAAACCGGATCGTTGTATCCATAGGTATCCAAACGTAAACCATCTATACCGGCATATTCGATCCACCAGATATGGTTTTGGGTTAGGTAATTCTGTACATATGGATTACGCTGATTTAAATCGGGCATTGTAGGTACAAACCAGCCATCCAGCATCTGTTTACGATCTGCAGCAGAAGCATGAATATCCATTACGGTTTGATCGCGGTAACTGGTTTGTGTATATTTTGGCCATTGGTTTAGCCAGCTTTTCATTGGTAAATCTTTGTAAAACCAGTGTTGCGTACCAATGTGGTTGTGTACAACGTCTTTAATTACTTTTAATCCTTTGGCATGTGCAATCTCTACGTATTTTTTGTAAAGTGCATTGGTACCAAAACGCGGATCTATTTTATAATGATCGGTTACCGCGTAGCCATGATAAGAAGCCTGTGGCATATCATTTTCTACCTCTGGAGTCATCCAAACTGTGGTTACGCCTAAATCTTTCAGGTAATCAAGGTGATTAATTACGCCCTGGATATCGCCACCATGGCGGTAGTACATACTATCGCGGTTTAATGTCGTTTCAGTTAAACCCTGAACCACATCGTTGCTTTTATCGCCGTTCGAAAAACGATCGGGCATCAGCAGATAAATAAAATCTTTGTTGGTTACCCCTGAATCCTGCCTGCGCTTTTATCGCGTTTTTTTAATTCATAGGTGTAACTGAATATCTTTTTGCCCTTTACTGTAAAGTTGATCGGAAATTTTCCGGCCTTAGCAGCTGGTGCAATGGTTAAATCAAGAAATAAATAATTTGGGTTTTCTACTTTGTTTACTTTTAGCAGTTTTACCCCAGGATAAGTTAAAGAAACTGAACTAGAAGCAATATTTTCGCCGTGAACCAGCAATTGCAGTTTAGGGTTGTGCATGCCGGCAAACCAAAACATCGGTTCGATACGCTCAAGTTTTTGGGCAAAAAGACTATTGAAAGATAAGATAAGTAAAAGCACAACGGCGCTGCTTACTTTATTTAAAAAAGTGTTAGTATGAGCATTAAATAGCAAAGTAAATTTTTTAAGGGGATTGATTATGATCATGCTAAAACTTAAAAATGCCCCGCAGCAAGAAATGCTGCAGGGCGGTATGTATAACAAATTAGTTTTTAACCATTGTGGCTTTTTTAGCAGCCACATCTAAAGTGATGGTATAGGTTCCAGCGGTGGTAACCGCAATATTATCACCACCGTTTGTAAGGGTGCCTAAACTACCACCAAGGTTGGTTCCCCAATCGTGGGCAAACCTGAATTTAAATGCCCCGGTAGTTAAAGTTGTTTTAATGGTATAAATGTTTGCTTTGCCATCATTTGTCACCTTCATATCGGTATCATTGCCCCAGCCACCTGCGGTTGCGTCGCCAATAATCGACCATTCTTTCGGAACGCCGATGGTGTAAGTACCCGCGTTCAGGTCAACAGTTACCTGTTTCACTACTGCATCAGGTGATTTAAGGTTATCGCCTGCACTGCTGCTGATTTTACCACTTCCTGCGTCACCATAAGCTACATCCCATTTTTTTGCCGGGGTAACTTTAAACTCAAGGTTGCCTGGTGTGAATGCGATCATTCCTGTATAAATGCCATTGCTTGAAACAGAGATCAAGCTATCGGCAGTTGAAGGATTCCAGCCCTGATACGCTCCTGGAACGTACACCCATGCAGAGGCAAGATAAGGCGTAGCGGTTAAAGTAATCACGTTTGAATAAGTTAAATCGTTTGCTGCCGCACCCGATTTTAGTCTAACCTCAATCTGTGCTGCAGTTCCTACCTTTCCGCCAAGGGCCAAAATCATATTATTTACCTCGGTAACGGTTGGTGCATAAGTCTTAGTAGTTACGGCCACCTCTCTAACCGGAGAAAAATTAGTGCCTTTTAAGCCAAACTGTAAGCTGGTATTTACCGGCACCACGTATCCGGTTGAAGTAGCAAGCGGGTAGCTTAAGGTAAATGCTACCTGTGAGGCATTAGATTGTACCAGGTTAAGCGTAGTTGCTGATGTGGTTAATGTTCCTGCAGGGCTAATATTTGAAACGGTCTGCGTTTCGTCTTTCTTACACGACCACAGCGAAACCGCGATAAGGCCAACTGCCAGGGTTTTGAAAAATATCGATTTCATCTCTCTTAAGATTAAATATTAATAACCAGTATTTTGAACCAAATTCGGGTTTGCAATCAGATCTGCTAAAGGAAGCGGATACAAATTACGGTACGCAGGTAATGATGCCCCGGCCTGTACACCACCTTTGAATGGCCACAAATAAGTTGAACCTGTAAATTTACCATAGCGAACCAAATCGGTACGGCGATGACCTTCCCAATAAAGTTCTCTGGCACGTTCATCCAGGTAAAAGTCTGTAGTTAACGCCGCCTCAGAAACATCTCCGGAGGTATTGCCATAAGCCCTTCCGCGCAACAAGTTTACATATGTTTTGGCTTGCGATACACTACCGCCTGAACCTCCACGGGCAACAGCTTCACCATAAATCAGGTATTGCTCTGCCAAACGGAATAATGCGAAGTCAAGCGAGCTGAAAGTTCCGTTCAATGAGCGACCCATTGCACCTGTAGAAGTCACATTTTTGAATTTGGTTACGCGTAAACCATCAGTAAATTCGCCTACAGCATCAACATTTCTTTTTGTACCAAAAAATACACCACGTTTATCCTGGCTTCCATTAGCATCAGGAAAAAGTGCCGGCAGGTTTTGCCTGGTCCTGTTGCCTCCCCAACCACCATTTGGCACGCCGTAAGTCGTTGGGTTCATATCACCATTGATGGCCGCATTAATTAAAAACGTTGTACCGCCATAGTTGGTACCGTTAATGCCGTCATAGTTGATGGTTAGTATATTCTCGGTATTGTTCACTTCATTATCTGCTTTGAACAAGTTCATATAGTTTGCTTTAAGGCTGTAACCTGCATTGATTACCTTGCTAGAGTAGGTAATAGCCTCGGTATACTTAGCTGTTCCGGTATACACCTGAGCATTAAGATATAATCTTGCCAGTAAAGCCCAATCGGCGCCTTTATCTGCACGACCATACTCGTTGGAACGGGCATCTGCCAGATCGCTTTCAATGGCTTTTAATTCTGATTCTATATAGGTAAACAAGGCAGCCCTTTGGATCTGTTTAGGGTTGACTTTACCAATGGCATCATCCTCGGTAATAAACGGCGGGTTTCCGAAAGCATCCATCAATACCCAGTACTGATAGGCGCGTAAGAAACGTGCCTCGGCACGGTAACGGTTAATTGCACTAACATCGGCTCCTGTAATGTTTCTGCTCGCCAATTTTTCAGGTGTGCTTTCGCGAAGAAACTCATTGCAGAAAGTGATCTGCAGAATACTCCTTGAATATAAACCGCGCAAAAACTGGTTATCCGGACTTGGTGTACCATAATCCAGTTCGGGAATCCCCACATCGCCCCAGGCACAGATGGCCTCATCGGTTACCAGTTCCTGTGAGGTCCAGAATAACCTTAAAAAATCAGCAAAACCTGCATTTAAACCGCCAACATCGCTGTTATCTGATCCTGATGGACTGGTAAGTGCATAGGTTGCGTATAGCTTTACCAAGCTGTTTTTGTAACCTGCCGGCGTTGCATAAACGTTCTCGGCGGTAACGTCATTGGTAGGCCTCAGGTTTAAATCTTCTTTTTTACAAGCATTTAAACTGATTGCCAGGAAACCCAATGCCAATATTGTTTTAAATGAATTTTTCATTTTTCTATTTCTTTTTTCAGTATTAGAAACCAACATTTAAGCCCAAAGTATAGGTACGTGGACGAGGATAAAGGTTATAATCGATACCCGAAACCAGTTCCGGATCTATACCCTTGTATTTGGAAACCACAAACACATTCTGGCAGTTTGCAGAGATGCGCATGTTTGCATTTCCGGTTTTAGACAGTTTACCAACATTATAGGATAAACCAAGGTTATCCATCTTCAGGAAAGAAGCATTTTTGATAAAATAGTCGCTCAGGTACTGTACACCAGAACTTCCAGAGAAATTGGTTACATATAAATCTGAAGTAGAGTTGTTTAGAATTCCCTGGGTACTCAATACATTGTTCCTGATACCAAAGTTTGACGAAATATTGTCGTAAACGTAGTTACCGATATTGGCCCTTAATACCGTGCTTGCGGTCCATTTTTTATAGGTAAATGAGGTATTAAACCCTAAGATTACTTTAGGATCAGGTGATTTATAGAAATACTGGTCGGCTGCAGAAATGCTACCATCACCATTCAGGTCCTGATAAACACCTTCTAATGGTTTACCATCGGCATTGTATACCTGTTTATACACAAAGAATGAACCTGGTAACTGGTTAACCGCATTATATTTAAGGTGGATACCTGTACCTCCCGTAATATCGCCTGCATCAATTTTGAAACCAGAGTTCGGATTTAAGGTTAAGTTGGTAACCTGTCTTTTATTATATGCGGCATTGATGCCCAGTTCCCAACTGGTATTCTGTGTTTTAATGGCCACAAAATTTAAACTTGCTTCAGCACCTCTTACATCCATATTACCCACGTTAGTAGTTAATACATTGGTAAAGTTTGTTCCCACCGGAATAGTTACGGTACTTAACAGGTCCTTGGTTTTTTTATAGTAAACATCAATACTTCCATATAACCTTCCTTTTAGGAAACCGTAATCCAAACCAGCATTGTAAGTAGTTGTGGTTTCCCATTTCAAGTCAGGATCGTAACCTGCCGGACTATAATAGTTGTAAAAATTATTACCTACCTGGTACTGACCATTGTTTGTGCTGGCATAGTATTTAGAAAGGTAATCGTAGTTACCAATACCATCTTTGTTACCCGTTTCACCATAGCTTAAGCGTAATTTCAAGTCAGATAAGGTTTCGCTGTTTTTCAAGAAATTCTCTCCGATAATTCTCCAGGTAAAACCTACTGACGGGAAATAACCCCAACGGTTATTCTGAGCAAATTTAGAGGAAGCATCAGCCCTCATTGTACCTGATAAGATATATTTATCGTTCAAGGTATAGTTGAAACGTCCGTAATAAGAAAGCAGTTTATTCTGCTCAACGGAAAAAGGGAAAACAGGTGTGGTTAACAGTTCGCCTGTACCTTTGTAGGTAGCGAAGTTGTAATTGGTAACCGCATCATCGTAATAACCGTAACCGGCAGTTACATCAAACCTGCTTTTAATGCTTTCGATAGTTTTAGCATAACTTAAGTATGCTTCAGAAAATTTATTCATCTCAGTATTTAACCGGTTTGAATAAGATCCGCTGGTTGATGCACTTTGTGCTGCATAGATCGGCACGATGGTGCGTCCATAACCCTTTGAGTAATCATAACCCAGGTTTACAACTGCATGTAATTCAGGCAAAAAGTGAAAAGAATAATCCAATTTAAGGTTACCAAAGCTTCTTGCGGCGTTTCCACGGTTATCTTGTTGCCTGATCAGCGCTACCGGATTGCGCGGTGCATTCGGGTTAGGCACACCATTAGTACTTAACCATTCGAAATAACCACCATAGTTATTATTGGCATAAACAGGTTGTGTAGGATCGAACTGAATTGCCGCGCCTATGGCACCGTCATTTGGATATTGTGATTGGCTTAAAGATCCTTTCAAGTTCAGTTCGGCTTTCAGGTGATCAGTGAAAAATTTAGGTGCAACAGATATGGCACCTGTAGCCCTTTTCAGTTTACTGGTGATTACCACACCATCCTGATCTAGATAGCCTGCCGATACGCGGTAAGGCACTCCTTTTAAAGACCCTGCAATACTTAAATTATTATCGGTAGAGAATGCGTTCTGATAGATTTCATTCTGCCAATCGGTATTCGCTGTACCCAATAATGCTTTTTGCGCAGCGGTACCGTTTGCGTTTACAAAAGCCCGAACCTGATCGGCAGTAAGCACATTTACTTTTTTGGCAACGCTGGCAATGGAGTTATTTGTACTGAAATTGATTACAGGTTCTCCTGATGCCCCTTTTTTAGTGGTGATTAGAATTACCCCGTTAGATGCCCTTGAACCATAAATAGCTGTTGCGTTGGCATCTTTCAAAACCGTAAAAGTTTCGATATCGTTAGGGTTGATCAATGACAGCGGACTTGGTGCGTTACCAATGCTGTTACCGCTGAAAGGCACCCCGTCAACCACGATCAAAGGATCATTACTGGCATTGAGCGAGGCACCGCCACGGATACGGATGGTACTACCGCCCCCTGGTGCGCCACCGCCAGAAACGATGTTTACACCGGCTACTTTACCCTGAATCAATTGCTCAGGCGTGGTAATGGTGCCTTTTTGGAAATCTTTGGAGTTGACCGTAGTGATTGAACCAGTCAGGTTTTTCTTTTCAGCGGTACCATAACCGATTACCACCACTTCATTCAGTTTCTGCGCATCGGGTACCAATTGAAAATTAACCGTCGCATTTGCCGAAACGCTTACCGCTTTATCAAGTGTTTGATAACCGATAAAACTTGCAGATAACGTTATCTGACCATTAGATAAACCGGCAAGTTTAAAATTACCATCAACATCGGTTGATGTACTTCTGGTTGTACCTTTAACAATTACAGAGGCACCGGGCAATGGCAGGCCACTTTCATCAAGCACCTTTCCGGATACCGATCCGGTTTGTGCTTTTACCATTAATGCTGAAAAAACCAACAGCACCAAAAGCCCCTGTTTTAACAGGTAAAATACTCTCATATTTGAAGCTCGTTTAAGTATAAAAATTTGGTTAAATATTATAGTGATTTACACATAGGCCTAATTTACAGCTGTTATTGAGATTTCAAAATTTATTTAAAAAATATATTTCGGGTTAAAATATCAATTAAAAAACCCGCTGAAAAATCCACTTTTAAAAGCAAGTCGAAACTCATATTAAATAATTATTAAAATCACAAATAATTGATATTTAAATATTTACAAAATAAATTTTTCAATTTAAAGTGTAAAAAATACACTAAGTTGTTTTTACCCCTTTTTTCGGGAACGTTCCCGAAAAAAATAGATCAAAATTCCGTCATCTTTCGGGAACGTTCCCGAAAATCAATCAGAATTCTGCGTATTTTACACTAAGTGAAGAAATTTTTTGAAAATTTCAGACCAAAAAAGGCCTTGTTTTCAGACGTACTTTTACCTACTTATTGGTCGAATTCCGCTTGATTATTTTGGAGGTTAAAACCACCTCATTTAGCCGGTTTTTATTGGCATGATTATCCAATACCGTAAACAATAATTTTGCTGCTTCCTCTCCGATTTCTGTAGCGGGCTGGGTAATGGTGGTCAGTGAAGGATTTAACAAAGGGGCAATTTCCAAACTGGAGAAACTGATTACTTTTAAATCACCGGGAATATTAATACGAAGATCGTAACAGGCATAATACGTGGCAAAAGCCAAACGCTCAACCGAGGTAAAAATACCATCGGGTTTTAATTGTGTTAAAGCTTCTTTAATGATCATGCTATTTTCCTCATAGCTGTTACTGCAGTCTACAATCAGGTTTTCATCAAATGGAACCTGATGTTTGGCCAGGGCATCAATATAACCCTGCATACGGGTCTTACCTATTGATAAACTTTTATTCACCACCAGATAAGCAATTCTCCTGCAACCCTGCTCTACTAAATGTTCGGTGGCCAAAAAACTGCTGTCATAATCATTGGTAATTACCCTGGGCGTATTAATGTCTTCGTAAACCCTGTCAAAAAACACCAGAGGCAATCTTTTACTGCCAAATTTATTAAGGTAATTATGGTCGTTAGCCTCTCCTGAAACCGACATGATAATCCCATCAGCCCTACCGTTGTGCAAATGCTGGATGAAAGTTACTTCTTTTTGGTAATCATCATCAGTTACATAAATGAGGATGTGGTAACCATTTTCCCTTGCTATGCGTTCAATGCCGTGGATGGCCTGTGAGAAATAATTATTGGCCAGTTCTGGCACAATAACCGCTATGGTTTTGCTTTTTTGCTCTCTTAAATTACTGGCGTAATGATTGGGCTGGTAGTTTAATTCCTTTGCCTTTGCCAATATACGTTCCTTGGTAGCACTATTGATGTCACTATTATCCCTAAAAGCCCTCGAAATTGTAGAAGTAGATAAATTTAATGCTTCTGCTAACTTCTTAATATTAATGCTGTCCATTTTTGGCCGTTAAACCTTCTCGTTTGAATAAACGCTGTAAATATAATGTCTCGCATTTAAAATAACCTTCTTTTTTGAATATTATCCTATAAATAGTTTATACCACCCTGTGTATGTCCTGGTATTATCGCATCTTTTGTAGTCCATTGATAAAAAAAAATGCAAGTCATTTTTCTCCCGGATAATGTTTAAACCCCTTTAAGCTGTAGCAGAATCATTGACCTGATTTTTCAACACCGCCGGATTTGTCGGAATGATAAGTCTGGTGCGGATGATATCCCCTTCTTTGCTTGCATTTAACTGATAATTATCCAGATCGGACAGAATTTTGCACAATAACAATCCGATACCATGCCCTTTGGTTTCGTCTGAAACGCTCTGGCGATTCGCATAAAAATCATTTACTGTGGCAACCTTAGCTAACTTGTTATAATTTTCAACTTCAAATATGGCAGCTATATCTGTTTTGATCAGCCTGATGTGAACAGGTTGATCTGCATCTGAATACTTTACCGCATTGCTTAACAGGTTTCGCAGAATAAAGGTTATATGATGTTCGTTCCCTAATATTTCAACATCGGCGGCTATATCTGTCGTTAAAGTAATGTTTCTGGCAGTGGCAATGCCTCTGGTAGAATTAATGGTACTGCTTAATGCAATTGCAGGATAAAAAGGTGCGATAAGATGATCATAATGCATATCTAAGGCACCCCATAACAACAGTTTATCTAATATTTCATTTGCAGATTGCTGCACATTAGATAGCTGTTCAATGAGTTCTTCCTGTCTTGGCGTACCCATATGCCGCTTAAGGAGAAAGGCTAAGGCATGCAGATCTGCCAACGCGCCTTTAAGGTCGTGTCCCATTATCGAAAGAATTCTATCTTTATGCGTATTAAGCGCACTCAGCTGGTTTTTGCGTAGGTTTAAAGCTTTATTTAGTTTTCTGTTACGCAGGATAAAAAGAAACGTGATCAACAATATCGCGCCTGTTGCTGCAAATAAAAGCCGATAAAAATTACTGCGCTGGTTCGCTTTGTAGCGCTCAAATCCCACGTGTTTAAGTTTCTGGGTCGAATCCTGTAGCTTATGATTGGATATCAGGTTATCAATTGCCACACTATTTTCCTGCGTAACGATACTGTCGCGGATGGCTCTTGATTCTTTATAAGCCTCAAAAGCGAATTTATAGCGACCAAACTTCTTCGCTGAATTAGCCCGATGCTCTAGAACCTTATACAACAAATCTTTGTCCTGTGCCTTTTTGGCAAGTTCAACCGCCTCTATATAATATTGATTTGCCTGAGTAAAATGATCCGCAAAGCTTCCGAGGTGATCAAGCGCGTTCGACTGTTCACGATATAAATGGGCTTCCTTTGCCAAACTAAATGCGCGATAGGCCATTTTCCTGGCTTTGGCAACATTTCCTTTGGCGTAATAGATTTTGGAAGCATTGGTCATCAGGATCAGATAGGCATTATAATTTGGAGTGGCAAAAGGTTTGGATAGTCCCAGTTCATAATACTTCAACGCCATGTCAAGCTTATCCGATTGCTCAAAATAATTACCAATGTTAACACAAAGGTCGATGTAATTGGTATGCAACTTATCCCAATCTTCTTTTGAAAAGGATGATTCTGGTTTGTTTAGCAGCGATCGGATCAGGTTAAAGGATTTAAAATAATACCGATAACTTTCAGCAGTATTACCTGTGGCTACATTAATGGAAGCAAGTATCGAATAGCATATTGGTAATTCAACGTACACTTTGTTTCGTTCGTAAAATCTAATGGCTCTTAAAATACTAGCTGTGGCGTGTTCGTAATCTGCATTTTTATAATAAAGTACACCTCTTATTCTATTTACATTGGCTAATACAAGCAACTGCCCATTTTTATCGGCCAGTTGCTCTGCTTCGTTAAGCGATGCTAAACTTTCATTTTTTAGTCCTTTGTTCATTAATGCAATCCCTTTTCTAAACAATAGCTTAGATAGCCCTTTATCAAATGTTATAGATTTTGCATGTTGTATCCCTAAGTCGGCATACTTTATTACCAAATCGGGCTGGTACCGATATTTTGAAATACTATCTAATAAACTGTTTACCCTGTTTGTATCAACTGGCGCATCTGTCAAAAGTTTTGCAGTTACTTTCCTATTGGAATTAAGGAAAAACACAATCAAAATGAACAAATATGGAAGCTTTTTGTAGCTTCTATCGGAGAAAGTAATATTAGTGTGCATCGAGCGAGATTGATAGTTATGACGACGGACTAATCTAGTAAAAAATATAATTTACCAAAAGTGGCCATTACCTTATCGGTTCTGAAAGATATTTTTTTAAGGATTTCAATTCAACAAATCCCTAACTTTATCGAAAATATGGGGCGTATGACAACAGAGACAAAAATTAACGAGAAAAGAAAACACCGCTGCGTGATTGTTGACGACGATCCATTGCTCGTTGAACTCCTAGAGGCCTATATTAACGATACGCCTGAACTAATCTTTGCCGGTAGTTTTACCAATGCCTCAGAAGCCATACAAATGTTAAGCGACGAACAGCTAATTGATTTTTTATTTCTAGATATCAAGATGGATGGGATTTCAGGCATTGAAGCTGCAGTAAAGTTGAGAGATACTGTGAAATACCTGATATTTATTACAGCCTACAGTCAGTATGCCATGGATGCCCATCAGGTAAATGCAGACCAATACCTGCTTAAACCGGTTAGCTATAGCAAATTTATCTCCTGCCTTAATGGGCTTTTAGAAAAGAATAACAGACAACAGCGGTTATACTGATAATTACCCGGTTTTTCATGGCCATCTCTGACAGATAGTTTTTCTTCACTTAAAATAGGAACGCGTTAAAGAATATATCCTAAATTCTTCATGATCTGACAAAATCCAGGCCTGATCAAGGAAGTTGCCATGAGGTTTAAGTAATTTGAGCGGAAAAGTTTCTAAATTATTCGCCTGGATTTGGTAAGGAATCCAGCAGCTAAAAAAGCTGATCAGCTTTCCATTAAAATTCTTTACACAAATATTCTTTTTTTTTAAAACAAAAAGCATATTTGCTGCATTAATAACCTATACGCAATCAATCATCTTCTCAATTACCAGTTGAAAAACAAAAGATATGAAATAACATTACAAAATGGCGAACAAAAAAATACTGATTGCCGATGACGACGAAGGAATTGTGGATGCAATCACAATGATTTTGGAAGTGATGGGCTATGATGTTGAATTTACTTATGATGGTGGGGCAGTTATTGATGCTGTAAAAAACAAACCAGATTTAATTATGCTGGATATATGGATGAGCGGTTATGATGGCAGAGATATCTGCAAACAGCTTAAAAATAATCCTCAATTCAAGGAAATTCCTATTTTAATGATTTCAGCCAGCAGAGATATCAGACAATCTGCACTGGATGCCGGCGCAAATGATTTTATGGAAAAACCATTTGAGATGGACTCTTTATTGAATAGAGTTGAAATTTTATTGAATTAGATGGATAGATTATGTATTATAAAGCTCGCCTGGTGATCTTCATCCGGAGGAAAACCAGGTGAAGTGGAAACTTCGATCTAGCGGGTAGTTACTGGAGTTCTTTAAAATAAATCCTTTCAGGCAGGTGTTTAAAAACAAATTCTGTTACACCACAAAGCCAAATTTTATGGTTTTTAAATTCTCCGCGAAACTGTTCTAACAGGTAGTCCCCACCACCGCCCAAATTCTCTTCACGCGCATAAACAAGTGCTAAAATTTCGGCATTTTGTATGAACTGGTCAGCCATTAATAACTTACATTCATTTTCAGAAGCGGCTATCCAGTTTAACAACTCATCAGCACCTTCTACCATTTGCAAATCTTCAATAGCCCCACCCCAATCGGGAATGTCAGCATACCATTCATGTCTTGCATTTTTATAAAAACGAATAGTTCTCTCCATATTTTGTAAAGAAAAAAAATCCAGTCCAATAATCCTGATAAAAAACACGAGATTTAGGTCATTGCATGTCTGATTTGAATCCGCCGGTTTTACGAAAAATAATTCATATCGATATGGATGCTTTTTATGCATCTGTAGAGCAACGCGATTTTCCTGAATATCGTGGAAAACCTCTGGTGGTTGGCGGTAAACCGGATAGCCGTGGAGTGGTTTCTACAGCCAGTTATGAAGCCCGGCAGTATGGTATCCGCTCGGCAATGCCATCAAGTAAAGCTTATCAGCTCTGCCCTACAGCCATTTTCGTATACCCGCGTTTTGACGCCTATACTGCAGTTTCAAAATCGCTCAGGGAAATTTTTAGCCGCTACACCGACCTTATTGAACCGCTTTCGCTGGATGAAGCCTACCTTGATGTAACGGAAGACAAGCTCGGCATCGGATCAGCCCTTGATATTGCACAATCGATTAAGGACGCAATTAAAAATGAACTGAATTTAACGGCCTCGGCAGGCGTATCGATCAATAAATTTGTGGCAAAAGTAGCTTCAGACATGAATAAACCCGATGGCTTAACTTTTATTGGCCCTTCCAAAATTGAAGCTTTTATGGAAAAACTCCCTGTTGAAAAATTTTTTGGAGTAGGCAAAGTTACGAGTACCAAAATGAAGGCTATGCAGATTAATACCGGTGCAGATTTAAAAAAGCTGACAGAAGCCCAGCTTATTGCCCAATTCGGAAAATCGGGAAGATTTTATTACCAAATTGTTCGTGGAATAGACGATCGGCCCGTTCGTGCAAATCGTGAAGCAAAATCAGTAGGTGCAGAAGATACCTTATCAGAAGACACCAATGAAGATGCAGTAATGCACGATCTGCTGAAACAGATCAGCGAAACCGTAGCCAAACGTTTAGAGAAACATCAGCTGAGTGGAAAAACAGTTACCCTTAAAATCAAATTTGCAGATTTTAAACTCATTACGCGCAGCCGCTCCTTCGCTACGCCGATTAGCAAGGCCGCTGTCATTTATGCCGAAGCCATTAAACTTTTGGAAGAGGCGGCAATTGGCACAACGCAGGTGAGGTTGTTGGGCATTACCTTATCGCGGTTTTATGATGATGTGGAGATAGAAAAACCAGAGAGCAACCAGCTGGAGTTTGAGTTTTAATTCGGCTTGCTGACTTTTGCTTCGTTGCTGCATGGCAATGTTGCAACCGGGACTAAACCAGCAAAACAACCTTTGAGCTGCCGGGGCTGGTAAGGTGCACAAACCTTTGCACCTAAACCTGATCCGACGACTATCAGATGAAATGTAAACCCGTAACAGGTATGTGGGCTTGGGATGGACAGCTGTGCTACAGAAACCGATGAAAAAGCTGCGCTCCATATCTATAGTAATTGCTTACAACAGGGAATAAATATGGCTAAGCTTGCATTAATTCACTCACATGACGTGTTAAGGCTACAAAATCGGCCACAGTTAACTGCTCGGCACGTTTTTCGAAATAGATATGATCGTCCATTTTATCTTTAGGCATTACTGCAGAAACGGCATTGCGCAAGGTTTTTCTCCGCTGGTTAAAACCTGCTTTAACTACCCGCCAGAATAATTTTTCATCGCAATCAAGCGCTTCTACTTCATTTCTGGTTAAACGGATTACTGCTGAATGCACTTTCGGTGGTGGATTAAATGTACCTGGCTTAACCGTAAACAGGTATTCAATTTTATAATAAGCCTGCAGAAACACACTTAAAATACCATATTCTTTACTTCCCGCCGGTGCTGCGCAACGTTGGGCCACCTCTTTTTGAAACATCCCCACCATTTCTATCACCTTGTGGCGGTTATCTAAAATCTTAAATAAAATCTGCGATGAAATGTTGTAAGGAAAATTACCAATAATGGCAAATTTTTCGGGAAACATCACATCAAAATCAAGTTTTAAAAAATCGCCGTTAATCAACCGATCGCCAAGCTGCGGATATTTTTCGTTCAAAAAATGGAAAGATTCTGTATCAATATCAATTAGATAGGTACTTAAATCTTTACGTTGCAGCAAAAAATCAGATAAGATTCCCATCCCCGGCCCAACTTCTAACACCTGATGATATTTGTCGGTATTCGCCAAAGCCTCAACAATGCGGTTAGCAATGCCCTTGTCGGTTAAAAAATGTTGTCCTAAATGTTTTTTTGCTTTGACTAAACTCATACCCCACGGCCCTGAACGGGATTTTAAAATTAAAATTGTTAGCAAAGATAGGCTTAATATTTCTATGCAGATCAATCTGCAGGCGCTGCGGTTTCATTTTTTTTTAAAGGGTTTAAGCGAAAATCAGTAATTTGCGCTAAAAATTTCCAGTAATTATGAGCAATAAACTTAAAATTGGCATCAGTATAGGCGACGTAAACGGCATAGGTTTAGAAGTAATCATCAAAACTTTATCTAATCCGGCAATTTTAAATTACTGCACTCCAGTTGTTTATGGACATACCAAGATTTCCTCTTTTCATAGAAAAGCGAATAACCTGGGCGATTTCAGTTTTAATGTAGTTAGCCAGGCTAGCCAGGCCATACCAAAAAAGGCTAACATGATCAATTGCTGGGAAGAAGATGTAAAAATTGAACTGGGTCAGGTTACGGCAACAGGCGGAAAATATGCACTTTTATCTTTAGAACGTGCAACAGCCGACCTGATAAACGGTGATATCGATGCTTTGGTTACCGCCCCGATTAATAAGCACAATATTCAATCCGAAACTTTTGCATTTCCAGGCCATACCGAATATCTGCAGGAAAAAAGTGGCAGCAAAGATGTGCTGATGTTTTTGATCAGCGAAAATTTACGTGTTGGTGTGGTAACAGGCCACATTCCGGTAAAAGACGTGCCGGCGGCCATTACAAAAGATAAAATTGTAAATAAGTTAAAACTGATTAACGAAAGTTTAAAAAAAGACTTCTGGATCGAAAAACCCAAAATTGCTGTGCTGGGATTAAATCCACACGCCAGCGATAATGGTTTATTGGGCTCCGAAGAAGCTGAGGTCATTTCGCCAGCCATTCAGGAAGCCTACGATAAAGGCATTATTTGTTTTGGTCCATACCCTGCTGACGGTTTTTTTGGTAATAGTAGTTACAAACAGTTTGACGCCGTTTTGGCTATGTACCACGATCAGGGTTTAATTCCTTTTAAAACGCTGGCATTTCATAATGGTGTAAACTATACTGCTGGCCTAAACTTTGTCCGCACCTCTCCAGACCATGGAACAGGTTACGATATTGCGGGTAAAAACTTAGCTGATTCGACTTCCTTTACCGAAGCTTTGTTTTCAGCCATTCACATTGTAAAAAACCGTCGCGAGCAGGAGGAGATGTTGAGTAACCAATTGCGCACCGGCGGAAAAGTAGTTGAAACACAGTTTGATATTAAAGATGATGCGTCTTAAGCTAGAAGGCGGAGGGTTAGACAGGCCAAAGTCGGGGGACCGAAAGTCCGAGGTCAGCGGCATAGGGTACAAAGATCAAGTCTTGAGAAAATATCGACATCTAGACCGCAGCGGAAAATCTCTTTAGAAGTATAAAGAAAGGCTTTAAGATCAAACCTGAAATGAAATTGCGATTACGATGACTGGAGGAGTATTAATATAATCAAATGAAAACGCTATTACCCATTATTAAACCAGAAGAGCTAACCTGGCTAAACCAGGACGATGAAATCGTCATTATTGATGCCAGTGCAGGATCAAAAGCCAGATATGATGAACAACATTTGGCTGGAGCACTTTTTGCCGACGTAAATGAAGATTTAGCCAATATTGGCGATTTTGCCATTGGCGGACGTCATCCTTTACCAACACCGGAACAGTTTTCATCTGTATTACAAAAACTCGGGGTTACAGCACACAGCCATGTCATTGTTTATGATGATAAAAATGGAGGTAACGCAGCAGCGAGGCTATGGTGGATGTTAAAAGCTATCGGTCACGAAAAGGTGCAGGTAATTGACGGAGGTTTTCAGGCGGCCGTAAAAGCAGGTTTCCCAACTACTGATAAAGTTGAAATCCCAAAATCTGTTGCTCCTTACGCAGTAAAAACATGGAGTTTACCGCTATCTGATATCAATGAAGTGGAAAAAGTAGCTAAAACAGATGATTATATGGTGATTGATGTACGAGACGCCAATCGTTTTGCTGGTCTCGCCGAGCCTATCGATTTAATTGCCGGCCATATTCCGGGCGCAGCCAATATCCCGTATACTGAGAATCTGGACGCATCTGGCGCTTTCCTGTCACCTGAAATATTAAAAGAAAAATACGAAGAAGCTTTAGCGCATGTAAAACCCGAAAATGTGATTGTACATTGTGGCTCGGGCATTACCGCTTGCCATACCCTTTTAGCTATGGATTATGCAGGTTTACGGATCCCTAAACTTTACGTAGGTTCGTGGAGTGAATGGAGCAGAAACAATAAAGAAATGGTTTTAGCCGGTTAGTGCCGTTATACCTTATCGCTTAAAAATGGATAAGGCCTAAAAATCAAGAGATAACATCAACAATTTTTAAAAAACATTTTTAATCTAATAATTTATCCCTACATTTGCAGGCTAAAATTTTACAGTACTTTGAACCCACTAAAACAATTTTCATTACCGTTTACCGGCTTAAAATTGGGATCTCATCAGTTTGAATATGAGCTTGATGACCGCTTTTTTAACGCATTTGAGTATTCGTTAATTAAAAGTGGAAATTTAAGAGTAGACCTGGAACTTGAGAAACAAGAGACCATGCTGCTACTAAAATTTAAAGTTATCGGTACAGTTAATTTAGATTGCGATAAATGTTTATCTGAATTTCCGTTACCGATAAATCTTTATGAAAGGCAGATTGTAAAGTTTGCTGAAGATGAACTGGAGAGTGATGATGAGGAAATTATTTCGCTAAGCCGTAAAGAAACCGAAATTGACATTTCCGGTCCTTTATACGAAATGATTAATGTTGCAGTACCTTATATCAAAAACTGCGAACAGGCTGGTAAAGATTGTGATCAGGAGATGATTGATCGTTTAAATCAATTATCGATTGAAAACCAGGCTGAAGAAAATGAACAAACAAGCGACCCACGTTGGGAAGCCCTTAATAAGTTAAAAAAATAATTAGATTATACACCAATGGCACATCCAAAACGGAAAATCTCGAAACAGAGAAAAAATAAAAGAAGAACACACTATAAAGCTGTTACCCCTTCTTTAGCAACATGCTCGGCAACAGGTGCTATCCACGTACCTCACCGTGCTTACAACGTTGATGGTAACTTATACTACAACGGCAAACTGGTTATCGAAAATACTCAGATAGGGTAATTTTCTTAAAAAATTGTTTGTGTTTTCAGCGGCTTTAGTCATACCTTAGTCAACTGAAAAATTCAGGATTACACCTGACTTAACACAAACAGATTTTTTCTATGAAAATAGGCCTCGACATAATGGGCGGAGACTATGCTCCCAAAGCAATTGTTTTGGGAGCAATAGCTGCTCATCAATCGCTTAACGCTGGAGAGCATTTAGTTCTTATTGGCGATACCGAACAGATTAAACCCATTCTTGCAGAGGAGGGTTTTAATCCGGATCATTTTGAATACGTTCATACTGATGAAGTAATCGGTATGGGCGAACACCCCACCAAAGCAATTGTTCAGAAACCTAATTCTAGCATAGCGGTTGGTTTTAATCTTTTAAAGGAAGGTAAAATCGACTCTTTCGCAAGTGCCGGTAATTCTGGAGCTATGTTGGTTGGCGCTGTTTTTAGCGTAAAAACCATTCCGGGCATTATCCGCCCTTGTTTATGTACAATTCTTCCGAAAATTAAAGGCGGCACAGGCCTGCTGTTAGATGTAGGTGCAAATGCCGACTGTAAACCTGATATTTTATTACAATTTGGCGTTTTGGGCAGCTTATATGCAGAAAACCTTTTGCAGATTAATGACCCTAAAGTGGCCTTGATGAATATTGGTGAAGAAGATGAAAAAGGAAATATGCTAAGCATGGCTACTTTTCCGTTAATGAAAGAAACCAGCCTCTTCAACTTCGTTGGAAATGTAGAAGGCAGAGATTTATTTAACGAAAAAGCCGATGTAATTGTGTGCGATGGTTTTACCGGAAATGTGATGCTAAAATTAGCCGAATCGTTTTACGTGCTTACCATTAAAAAGGGATTAAAAGATGAGTTTTTCGATCGTTTTAATTATGAACAATACGGCGGAAGCCCGGTTCTAGGTGTTAATGCTCCCGTTGTTATCGGACATGGAATTTCCAGTCCGCTGGCTGTTAAAAATATGGTTCTGCAATCCAGAGAAATGATTACCACCGGATTGGTAGAAAAAATTAGAATGGCATTTAAATAATTTATTAAAATTCTTAAAATGAGTAAAATTCACGCTGCTATTACAGCAGTAAATGGTTATGTCCCCGACTATGTGCTTACAAACGCAGAGTTAGAAACAATTGTTGACACTTCCGATGAATGGATTACCAGTAGAACGGGAATTAAAGAACGTAGAATTTTAAAAGGTGAGGGTTTAGGTACTTCCGACATGGCCGTTCATGCGGTAAACGGTTTACTTAAAAAGAGAGGAATTGATGCAAAAGAGATTGAACTGATCATCTTTTGCACCACTACTCCAGATTTTACTTTCCCTGCAACAGCAAACGTTTTAGCAGATAAAGTTGGCGCCACCAATGCCTGGGGTTATGATTTACAGGCCGCTTGTTCCGGCTTTTTATTTGGTCTTTCTACAGGTGCATCATTTGTTGAATCAGGTAGACATAAAAAAGTTTTGGTAGTTGGAGGCGACAAGATGTCGTCGATTATCAATTATGAAGACCGCACCACCTGTATCATTTTTGGCGATGGCTGTGGCTGCGCTTTACTGGAGCCAAATGAAGAAGGCTTGGGCATTCAGGATTCTATTTTAAGAACAGATGGTTCCGGAAGAGATTTCCTGGGGATGAAAGCCGGTGGTTCTGTTAAACCGGCCTCTCACGAGACCATTGATGCCAAAGAGCATTTTGCGCATCAGGAAGGGCCAACAGTATTCAAATTTGCCGTAACCAATATGGCCGATGTTGCTGCAGAAATTATGGAACGTAACAGTTTAACTGCTGATGATGTGGCCTGGTTAGTACCGCACCAAGCCAACAAACGCATCATTGATGCTACCGCTAACCGCATGGGCGTTACTACTGATAAAGTGATGATCAACATCGAACGTTATGGCAATACAACCAATGGAACAATTCCTTTATGCTTATGGGAATGGGAAAGTAAGTTGAAAAAAGGCGATAATATCGTTTTAGCTGCTTTCGGTGGTGGCTTTACCTGGGGTTCGGTATATCTTAAATGGGCTTACGATACAAAATAGTCGGAAGTCTTTAGTCCGGAGTCCGAAGTAAAGGTACTGCCCGGATAAAAAAATAAAACAAAAAAAGTATAACTTAGTTAATTCAATAAACACTATTTTTTACATAACTAGCCTAAAAAATGGATATTAAACAAATACAGGAACTGATTAAATTTGTTTCTCGTTCTGGAGTAAATGAAGTTGCTATTGAGCAGGAAAACTTCAAAATCACGATCAAAACAAACCAGGCACCAACAGTTGTGCATGCTACCGTACCACAAGCTCCGCTTGTACAGGCTGCTGCTCCTGTTGCCACAGCTCCTACTGCTCCTACGGCAGCAACACCAGCTGTACCACCTGTTGCAGAAGACACTTCAAAATACATTACGATCAAATCACCAATGATCGGCACTTTTTACCGTTCGGCTAGCCCTGAAAAACCAATGTTTGTGAATGTTGGCGACGAAATTAGCGCGGGTAAAGTAGTTTGTATCATAGAGGCTATGAAACTTTTCAACGAGATTGAAAGTGAAGTTTCAGGCCGTATCGTTAAAATATTGGTTGATAATGCATCGCCTGTAGAATACGACCAACCGTTATTTTTAGTAGAACCTATTTAGTTATTGATTACACAGATTAATTAGATAACACCGATTACAATTGATCAGAGTGGTGGTTATTTACCGAATAAATCGGGGTAATCATTAACATCGGTGTAATCAGAAAAGGTAAAATTATGTTTAAAAAAATACTAATTGCCAACAGGGGTGAAATCGCTTTGCGTATTATCCGTACCTGTAAGGAAATGGGCATCAAAACGGTTGCTGTTTATTCTACCGCTGATCGCGAAAGTTTACACGTACGTTTTGCTGATGAGGCTGTTTGTATTGGCCCTCCACCTAGTAAAGATTCTTATTTAAATATTCCGAATATCATTTCTGCTGCAGAACTAACCAATGCCGATGCCATACATCCAGGTTACGGTTTCTTGTCAGAAAACGCAAAGTTCTCTAACATCTGCCGCGAGTATAATATCAAATTTATTGGTGCCACGCCAGAGCAGATTAACGATATGGGCGACAAAGCTTCGGCTAAAGCAACCATGAAAAATGCCGGTGTTCCAACCATTCCAGGTTCAGAAGGTTTGCTTACCAGCGTTAAAGAGGGTATTGCAATTGCCAACGAAATGGGTTATCCGGTTATCCTTAAAGCAACTGCCGGTGGTGGTGGCCGGGGTATGCGTGTGGTTTGGAAAGATGAAGATTTCGAAAATGCCTGGGATAGCGCCCGCCAAGAATCTGGCGCAGCCTTCGGTAATGATGGTTTATATTTAGAAAAATACATCGAAGATCCACGCCACATTGAAATTCAGGTTATTGGCGACCAGTTTGGCAAAGCCTGTCACTTATCAGAACGCGATTGTTCGATTCAACGCCGTCACCAAAAACTGGTAGAAGAATCCCCTTCGCCGTTTATGACAGAAGAACTGCGTTTAAGAATGGGTGAAGCAGCTATTAAAGGTGCCATGGCCGTAAATTACGAAGGTGCAGGTACTATTGAGTTCTTGGTTGATAAACATCGTAACTTCTATTTCATGGAAATGAATACCCGTATCCAGGTAGAGCATCCGGTTACCGAGGAAGTAATCAACTTCGATTTAATTAAAGAACAGATAAAAGTTGCTGCTGGCATTCCGATCTCAGGTAAAAACTATACGCCGGAAATGCACGCAATTGAGTGCCGTATCAATGCCGAAGACCCGGCAAATAATTTCCGTCCATCACCAGGGAAAATTACGAATTTTCATTCACCAGGTGGTCATGGTGTTCGTGTAGATACACACGTTTATGCCGGATATTCTATCCCTGCGAATTACGATTCGATGATTGCAAAATTAATCTGCGTGGCTCAAACCCGCGAAGAAGCCATTTGTACCATGGAACGCGCTTTAAGCGAGTTTGTAATTGAAGGCATCAAAACCACCATTCCTTTCCATTTACAATTGATGAAAGACCCTAATTTCAGAGCAGGAAATTTCACTACCAAGTTTATGGAAACCTTTGAGTTTTCGGAATAACATGAAGTGTCATAGAAATTTAAATCCCATTTTGGTAAAACAAAATGGGATTTTTCTTTGTCAAAGAATTAAATTTATTTCAGTAAATTTGAATTATGGAAACATTAATTGTACATCCGGAAAATAAAGCGCAGCTAAATGCTATAAAGCAGGTTTTAAAAGCAATGAAGATTTCTTTTGAAAAAGAAGAGAAGCCTTATAACCCAGAATTTGTTGAAAAAATTTTGAAAGGCGATCAAGACTTCAGCGAAGGGAAATTCACAAAAGTTGATCTCGATAACTTATGGAAATAGTTTTTCTTCCAAAAGCCAATGAAGATTTAGATTTTTGGAAGAAATCTGGAAATACAATTATCCAAAAGAAAATTCATAGCCTTTTAGTTGCGATAACAATTCTCCATTTGAAGGTATTGGAAAACCAGAGGCGCTGAAATATAATCTTACAGGCAAGTGGTCTAGAAGAATAAACTCAGAACATAGAATTATTTATTCAGTTTCAGAAACTGAACAGATTATTAAAATCTATTCGCTAAGAGGCCACTATAATTAACTTAAAAACTCGAATTTATCTAAATATCATCCTGCTCTCAATACAATGAATAGGACAGTAAATTGCAACAAGAAATTTATGGAAACCTTCTAATTTTCTGAAGGATAATAATGATTTTCACAGTTTTACTTACAAACCTAAGTTCGATTATTTTCTTGATATAAATGTTAATTTTTAAGTGTTTATAATGACGAGATCGTCATGCTGAATTTATTCCAGCACCTTTTCTACAAAATAGACCCTGAAATAAATTCAGGGTGACAACCAGAAAATAAAAACGTTCATAAAATATCTTCAGAACAAATTATTAATAGAGTTCGGTTTATAAAGGTCTGTTCAGAATGTTTGAA
This sequence comes from Pedobacter suwonensis, assembly GCF_007833675.1. NCBI lineage: Bacteria > Pseudomonadati > Bacteroidota > Sphingobacteriia > Sphingobacteriales > Sphingobacteriaceae > Pedobacter > Pedobacter suwonensis. The sequence continues at coordinate 2,522,743 of NZ_CP031708.1, forward strand.
ACGGCCTTAATCTATTTTGCAAGATTTTCTTTCAACAGATAAATAGCTAATATCTAATAGTTAGCGATAACGCTGTAGCGTTTAATTAATATGTTACGTTTAATCACAAACATTCAAAACATGAAAAAAAATCTAACTAACGCATTCCTTATCCTACTTGCTTTTGCAGTATTTACTTCGTGCAAAAAAGATGAATATGAAACCATCCAGATTGTCAAAATGATTTCCGCTAAGGAAATGAGGGCCATGCCTACAGGACTTACTAGGGCTACTCCCGCAAAAAAGACTGGAAAAATATACATTTACAAAGATTATCTTTTCATAAATGAGCCCAATGAAGGCATTCACATCTACAATAATATCAATCCGAACGCTCCTGTGAATATGGCTTTTCTGAAAATCCCGGGCAATGTAGATTTAGCAATCCACAATAATATTCTTTATGCCGATAATTTTATCGATTTGCTGGCTTTCGATCTATCGAATATAAATAATATTACATTGGTTAAAAGGGTAACTGATGTTTTTAGTCAGTTCAATAATCCAGGCATTGAAAAATATATTTACACTTATAAAGATACAGTAGTAAAAAAACAAACATATAAGCGTGAAATGCAATATGTTGCTTTCAGTACTTCTTCGTCGCAAGCTGGTTCGGGCCAAGGCGGTTCGATGGCCAGGTTCACCCTGATGAACGATTATTTATATACCGTTGGTACAAGTAATTTAAATCTGTTTAATGTTAAAACCGCATCAGACCCAACATTTTTAAAGACAATCAGTTTGGGTTGGGGAGTAGAAACCATCTTCCCTTATGATAACAAGTTATTCATAGGTACCAACAGAGGCATGCACATCTTTGGTGCCAGCGATCCGGCCAATCCTGTCCAACTATCTACCTACAGCCATATTTTCGCTTGCGACCCGGTGGTTGTACAAGGCAAGTATGCTTATGTTACTTTACGCACCGGCAATTTATGCAGGCAGGCCAGTAATCAGTTGGAAGTTGTGGATATTGAAGATCCGACCAAGCCAAAACAGATAGCGGTTTACCCAATGCAAAACCCACATGGCTTAAGCACCTCTGGTGATTATCTCTTTCTCTGCGAAGGTAGCTATGGAATAAAGAGTTTTAATATCAGAGATAACACGAAAATCAGCGACAACATGTTGCAGCATCTAAACAATATTAAAAGTTTTGATGTCATTGCCGGCCCCAAATCTTTGATCGTTACAGGAGAAGATGGTATATATCAATTTAATTATAGTAACGCCGCAAATTTAAGGCAGTTGAGTTTAATTAAAAACCAATTCTAAAACTACTATGAGAGCATAGTTTGTTATTTTTACAGCCATTTCTCATAATAATCTAAACTATTTCTATATTTAACACGTAAATACCATTCTATTCAAATAGAATGGTATTTTTGTTTTCAACATGAGCGACATTAAAAAAACTTTACTTACAAAAGCTATCGGTCAAAAGAGCACCAATTTAGAGGCAGAAATGTCTTTTTTCGATCATCTGGATGTTCTCCGTAAACATTTAATCAGAGCCGTAATTGCTATTGCCGTTTTTACGGGTATCGCTTTTTACTTCAACGAGGAGATTCTGGATAAAATAATTTTTGGACCCAAAAAGCCTGATTTTTGGACTTATCGGATGATGTGTAAACTGGTAGAGCATTTCCCATCCTTAGGTAAGGATATGTGTATCACCAAAATTAATGGGGAAATCATCAATACCGAGATGGCCGGCCAATTTAACCTTCAGTTAAATGTTTGTGTGATGTGCGGTATCGTTGTGGGCTTCCCTTACCTCTTGTGGGAGATCTGGCGTTTCGTTAAACCAGCGTTGCACGATAATGAGCGCAAATCGGCCAGTGGTTTTGTTTTTTTCGCCTCCTTATTGTTCGTTGTTGGTATCTTTTTTGGCTATTTTATAGTTTGTCCCTTATCGGTTAATTTTTTAACTGGTTATACAGTTAGTACTGAAATTAAAAATACTTTTACAGTTGATTCTTACCTGTCATCGGTTGCAACCCTTACTTTGGGTACCGGGATTATTTTCGAGCTCCCGGTTATCATTTTTATTCTATCCAAACTTGGTTTAATGACGCCAAAACTGATGCGTGCCAGCAGAAGGTATGCCACTGTAATTATTTTAATTATCGCTGCCATTGTAACCCCTACACCAGATATCATGACGATGTTGATAGTAGCTACTCCTTTATTCTTATTGTATGAGCTGAGTATTTTTGTTTCGGCCTATATTGAAAGAAAGAAGAAAAAAGCTGAAGCTGCATTCTATGCAAACTAACAAAAACATTACGAACAGAATTCATAATTCTCTATACATTTGACAATGTCTGATACAAAAATAAAAATTGCTATTGGCGCGGATCATGCCGGATTCGATTATAAAGAAATATTAAAAGATTTTTTAAAAGATTACGAAGTAAAGGATTTTGGACCTTTCTCAGCAGATTCAGTTGACTATCCTGATTTTGCACATCCTGTGGCCAGTGCAGTTGAAAACGGAGAATTTACCTACGGTATTTTACTATGCGGCTCGGCTAACGGCGTGGCCATAACAGCTAACAAACACCAGGGCATAAGAGCAGGCTTGTGCTGGGAAAACGAAGTGGCTTCGTTGGTACGCCTCCATAATAATGCCAATGTACTTTGTATACCGGCTCGCTTTGTATCTGTAGATGAAGCCAAACAAATTACCGAAACCTTTTTAACTACGCCGTTTGAAGGTGGCCGCCACCAAAATCGGGTTGAAAAGATTTCTTGCTAACCCAACCTCAACTAAAATTATCATCATGAACAAAAAGTTTTTAACCCTTGGTTTGGCTACACTTGTTACAGCAAGTTGTTTTAGCCAGATTAAACCATTACCTGCCAATAAAGACGCTATTAAATTTAGCAGGGCCATTAATCCTGATAATGCCTATAAACACCTTTCCATTTTAGCATCCGACGAATATGAAGGACGCGAGACAGGAACAAAAGGCGCCTGGATGGCTGCAGACTATATCCGCGATTATTTTAAATCAATTGGCTTAAAAGGCCCGGCTGATGGAGGTTATTTCCAGAAAATCAACCTCGTAAATGTTACCTTGAAAGAAAGCCAGGTAACTGTTAACGGTCAGCCGAAAGAGTATCAGAAAGATTATGTGGTTGCTCCGAGCCTAATCAGCGATAAGGGTTTTACCTTCTCTACCGATCAGATTGTATTTGTCGGCTACGGAATAAAAAAAGACAGCTATAACGATTTTGCAGGAACAGATATTAAAGGCAAAGTGGTGATGATGTTTAACGGTGGCGACCCAACCATTAAACCTGGTACCCGCGTTGATAGGGCTGCTTACCGCGCCATGTTAGAAAACCGGGCAAAATATTTTGCTGAAAATAATGTAAAAGCTATTATCCTCATCGATCCAAGTGTGGATAGAATTACAGAAAACACCAAACAGGCTCAAAACAACGGCCGTGTAATGGTCAAAACAAATGCGGCTATTGAGGCCCAGAAACAGAATGAGATACCACGCATCTCTATCTCTGTGGCCTTAGCCAACGATCTTTTAAAATCAGCAAATACTACAGCAGCCGACTTACAAAAGAAAATTACAGAAAGTCTTACACCTGCTTCACAGGTAATAAATGTTCCTTTTTCAGCAAGTGCTGCCAAAAACGAAGCATCGGTTAGGTGCGAAAACGTTTTGGGTTACTTGGAAGGATCAGATCCCGTACTTAAAAAAGAAGTATTAATCTTAACGGGTCACTACGATCATATTGGTTTAGAAACTGATCCTAACGCGAAAGATAAAGTAAACAACGGTGCCGACGACGATGGATCGGGTACTACCGGTGTTTTACTAATGGCAAAAGCTTTTACTGATGCCAAAAAAGCAGGTAAAGGTCCTAAACGCAGTATCTTATTTATGACTGTTGTTGGAGAAGAAAAAGGACTGTGGGGATCTGAGTGGTATTCTGAGCATCCTGTTTTCCCGGTTGCCAATACCATTGCTGATTTAAATACCGATATGATTGGCCGTATAGGTGAAGAGTATTTGGGCAAACCTGATTCGGCAAACTACATTTATTCAGTAGGTTCGAGGATGTTAAGTAGCGACCTCGCCAATTTAAGTGAGCAGGTAAACGCTACCTATACTAAAATGAAACTGGATTATAAATATGATGATCCTAAAGATCCCGAGCAAATTTATTATCGCTCAGACCACTACAACTTTGCTAAATTAGGCATTCCGATTATTTTTTATTATGATGGAATGTTACAGCAGGATTACCATAAACCCGGTGATGAAGTGAGCAAAATCAACTTTCCTTTATTATCAAAAAGAGCGAAACTCACCTACTTTACCGCATGGGAGCTTGCCAACAGAGCCAAGCGTCCGGTTGTAGACATGGACGGAAAAGGAAATCCAAAGAAATAATGTTCAAAATACTCAGCCTCAACGAAATGTTGGGGCTTTTTTCTACACATTACTTTTGGCACCTGCATAAATTCCTATCTTTGGTTTTTAACGAAGTAACACCAAACTAAAAGCGGTTATTCTTCGTTACCCCTATAATAAATTGCTATTGATGAAAACTGCCGAGGAATTTTTAGAGAAGTCAGATGAGAAAGCTTTCGATTTGCCGCACCGTAAAACCATAAATTATAATATTGGTAAATACAATGCGGCGGTTGAACGGGGCTTATCGAAATTCGAAAACCTCGAGGCTTCTAAGAAAAAAGCCCATGTAATTAAATGGCGTGTAATGGAAAATCTCGACAAGTTCTTACCAGAATTCGAGTCAAATTTTCAGCGTCGCGGCGGTAAGGTGATCTGGGCAAATGATGCTGCAGAAGCCCAGGCAGAAATCCTCAATATCATTAAAAGAAACAATGGAAAAACGGTCATCAAATCTAAATCGATGACGACCGAAGAAATTCACCTGAACGATTTCCTGGAGCAGAATAATATTGAATCGCTGGAAAGCGATCTGGGAGAATATATCGTACAGTTATTGGGCCAGGCGCCCTACCATATTGTTACCCCTGCCATGCACTTAAGTGCTACTGATATTGCGCAGTTATTCCACGATAAATTTGGAACTCCCATTGATGCTACACCACCGCAGCTGGTGCAAAAAGCCAGGGAACTACTCCGAGACAAATATTTGAATGCCGATATTGGTATAAGCGGAGGGAATTTCCTGATCGCCGATACCGGCAGTATTGCCATTACCGAAAATGAAGGCAATGCCAGGTTAAGCACTACTTTCCCCAAAATACATATTGCCATTGTTGGTATTGAAAAGATCATCCCTTCTATGGCCGACCTGGACCTGTTCTGGCCTTTGTTGGCTTCGCACGGTACCGGACAAAACCTAACGGTTTACAATAGTATCCTGAGCGGACCGCGTCAACCAAATGAAACGGATGGACCCGAAGAAATGTATGTGATCCTGCTGGATAATGGCCGCACCAATTTACTGGCTCAAAAGGATCAGCGACAAGGTTTGTACTGCATTCGTTGTGGTGCCTGTTTAAATGCCTGCCCGGTATATAAAAATATCGGTGGACACACTTATAATACCACCTATAGCGGTCCAATTGGCTCGGTAATTACGCCACATTTAAAAGGTATGGAAGAGTTTAAGCATTTGAGCTATGCTTCCAGTCTCTGCGGAAAATGCTCAGAAGTATGTCCGGTAAAAATCGATATCCATAAAATGCTGCTGCTTAACCGAAGAGATGCTGCAGCTGGTCATGAGAACGGCAAACAGGAAGAAATCGGCTGGAGCATGTTCAGCAAGATGATGCAAAAACGCAAATGGATGGATTTCTTCGGCGGAAAATTTAAAAACTTTATGCTCAAAACCTTCTTTAAAAAGAGCTGGGGCAAATACCGTGAAATGCCAAAGGTTGCCGATAAATCATTCGCCAAACAGTTTGAGGAATTAAAGAAGAGCCGGGAGTCCTGAGTCCAGAATCATTAGTCAAACCAACCAGATATGCATTTCAACCGAAGAGATAAAGACGATGAATTCTTATTGGATTTATATAAAAAACTGCTTTATCCCAGAATGGTAGAGGATAAAATGCTTAAATTATTGCGGCAGGGACGTATAGGGAAATGGTTTTCGGGTATCGGACAGGAAGCCATTGCTGTGGGCAGTACCATGGCCATGCAGAAAGGTGAGTACATTTTACCCATGCATCGCAATTTAGGTGTTTTTACCTCACGTAATATTCCGCTAAAGAAATTAATGGCCCAATGGCAGGGCAAGTTAACCGGCTTTACCAAAGGCCGCGACCGCTCCTTCCATTTTGGGACCCAAGATTATAAAATTGTGGGTATGATCTCCCATTTAGGGCCACAAATGGCTCTAGCCAATGGCATCGCCCTGGCCGATCTTCTGGCTAATAAACAACAGGCTACACTGGTTTATACCGGCGAAGGCGCCACCAGTGAAGGCGATTTCCACGAAGCCGTAAACGTGGCAGCAGTTTGGGGCCTTCCTGTTATCTTTCTGATCGAAAACAACGGCTATGGCCTGTCAACCCCAACAGCAGAACAATACAGATGCAAAAACCTGGTTGATAAAGCCATTGGTTATGGCATAGAGGGTGTTCAGATCGACGGAAATAATATTTTAGAAGTTTATGATACCATTAACCAGCTGGCCATGGAAATCCGAAAAGATCCCAGACCTGTTTTGGTTGAGTGCATGACTTTCAGGATGCGTGGCCATGAAGAAGCATCAGGTACGAAATATGTTCCGCAGGAACTTTTTGACCAGTGGGAAAAGAAAGATCCTTTAAACAATTATGAGGCCTATTTAATTGAGCAAGGTATTTTAACAACAGATACCATTACGGATATTAAGATTCAGTTTAAGCAAGATATTGAATTAGCAGTAGAAGAAGCTTTTGAGGAGCCGGAACCCATTGCAGATCACGCGAAAGAAGAAAGGGACATGTACTTCCCTTACCAGTCCGAAATTGTTCAACCAGGCGAATCTGCTACTGAAAAAAGGTATCTGGATGCAATTAGTGATGCACTCGATCTCGCGATGGAAAAATATCCTAACCTGGTTTTAATGGGGCAGGATATTGCAGATTATGGTGGCGCCTTTAAAATTACGGATGGCTTTATGGGTAAATTCGGCAAAAACCGGGTGCGCAATACACCTATTTGCGAATCGGCCATTGTGGGCGCAGGTTTAGGGCTTTCTATAAACGGTTGCAAAGCTGTTGTAGAAATGCAATTTGCAGATTTTGTTACTGTAGGCTTTAACCAGATTGTAAACAATTTGGCCAAAACGCATTATCGCTGGGGCGAAAAGGCAGATGTAGTTGTACGTATGCCTACCGGCGCTGGAACAGGAGCCGGCCCTTTCCATTCGCAAAGTAATGAGGCCTGGTTTACTAAAACACCAGGCTTAAAAATTGTTTACCCCGCATTCCCTGAAGATGCCAAGGGTTTGCTTTTATCTGCCATAGCCGATCCCAATCCCGTAATCTACTTTGAACATAAATACCTTTATAGAAGCCTAACCGGGCCGGTACCCGATGGCTATTATACTACCGAAATAGGAAAAGCCATTACTTTAAAAACGGGAGACCAGTTTACGATCATTACCTATGGTTTAGGTGTACATTGGGCTTTAGAACATTTGAGCAGCCATCCTGAACAAGCAGCCACCCTGGTTGATCTGCGTACGTTACAGCCATGGGATCACGCAACGGTAAAGGAAGCTGTAAAAGCAACCGGAAGGGTATTGGTTTTACACGAAGATACCTTAACCAATGGTTTCGGGGCCGAGATTTCTGCTTGGATTGGCGAGCATCTTTTCCAATACCTGGATGCACCTGTAATGCGTTGTGCAAGTTTAGATACTGCCATTCCGATGAGCAAGGTGCTGGAAGATGATTTTCTGGCTAAAGCCAGATTAGCAGAACTAATTGATAAATTATTAAAATATTAAACAGAGGTTAATTGTATAACCTGTTTAAAATTGGTTAACTGTGTGTGCTAAACAATTAACCGGTTTAAACGATTAACCAGTTAAACATTCAAGCAACATGGGCACTTTCAAAGTCAGCGGAAATATAGTTAATATCGTAGAAAGTCATATTTTCTTTGGCGAAATAACGGTTGACGCCGGAAAAATAAAATCGATTACCCAAATTTCGGAAGAACGCCCGGGAAGCCCCTTCATTACGCCGGGCTTTATTGATAGCCATGTACATATCGAAAGCAGTATGCTCATTCCGAGCGAATTTGCGCGTCTGGCTGTGGTGCACGGTACAGTGGCGACCATTAGCGATCCGCACGAAATTGCGAACGTATGCGGTATGGAAGGGGTTGAATTTATGATTGAAAATGGCAACACCGTACCCTTTAAATTCAATTTCGGTGCACCAAGCTGCGTACCGGCTACTACCTTCGAAACTGCAGGCGCTGAGTTAAATCATGATGATGTTAAGGCACTTTTAGAACGCTCTGAGATTAAATACCTCAGCGAAATGATGAATTTTCCGGGAGTGTTGTATAAAGATGAAGAAGTTTTAAAAAAGATTGCTGCAGCCCACCAGCTCGGCAAACCTGTTGACGGACACGCGCCGGGCCTACGTGGAGATACCGTCCAAAAATACATAGATGCAGGTATTTCTACCGACCATGAATGTTTTACTGCCGAAGAAGCACTGGATAAGCTAAAGCGTGGCATGAAGATCCTGATCCGGGAAGGCAGCGCAGCCAAAAATTTTGAGGCATTAATCCATTTACTCCAGGATTGGCCCGAAATGATGATGTTCTGTAGTGATGACAAACACCCTGATAGTCTAGTTGAAAACCACATTAACGAAATTTGTGCCAGGGCAGTGGCCAAAGGAATCGATGTTTTTAAAGTGCTTCGCGCGGCTTGCATTAACCCCATCCTACATTATAAGCTTGAAGTTGGTGCGTTACAGGTAAACGATGATGCTGATTTTATTGTGATTGAAAACCTGATTAATTTTAAGGTAAAACAAACCTATATTAATGGGCTTTTACTAGCAGAAAACGGTAAAATGGTAGGCAACTGGATCAATCATTCAGCTAGTAAAGAATCAATTAACCATTTTGATTGCAGCTTGAAAAACGAAGAAGATTTTATCTTACCCTATCAAAACGAACAGGAGATTCCGGTTATTGAAGCCCTGGATGGTCAGTTGATCACCAATAAACTACATATAAAACCAAAAGTTGAAAACGGAAACATGGTGAGCGATGTAGAAAATGATATGCTAAAAATGGTGGTGGTTAACCGCTATCACGATGCGCCCATTGCCATTTCCTTTGTTAAGAACTTTGGTCTAAAAAAGGGCGCAATTGCCTCCAGTGTAGCGCATGATAGTCATAATATTATTGCCGTGGGTGTTGATGACAAAAGCATTTGTGCGGCGGTAAATATGGTGATTCAGGAAACTGGTGGAGTTGTCACTTTAGGAAACGGAAAGGAAGAGGTTCTACCGCTACCTGTTGCCGGTTTAATGAGTAACCATAATGGTTACGAGGTTGCTGCACGTTATACTGCTATCGATCAGTTTGCAAAAGACCTGGGGTCAACCCTGCTTGCTCCTTTTATGACACTTTCTTTTATGGCACTTTTGGTTATTCCGCATTTGAAACTGAGTGATAAAGGTTTATTTGATGGTGATGAGTTTAGGTTGATGTAATAATTTATACGTCACCCTGAATTTATTTCAGGGTCTTAGCAGCTAACTAAAGATGCTGAAACGAGTTCAGCAGGACGTTAGTGATACATTAATCCAACAAAAACACTTCAGCAAGCGGATTAAACAGGTAAATCCGCTTATCATCTAAACAAATACAGCGATATCGCTTTCTAATCTGTTCGCCTTTGGTAAAGCGACGGCCATCTTTGATTTTAAAGTTGGTATTAATTGGCAGTTGCTCTACATGTAAAGTTTCGCTTTTATTGCTGTCGTATTTTTTTAAGGCCCGCGATAAATGTAAATCAGAACAGCTTGAGGCCGCAGGATTCGACATATAATTGTCTATCGCCTGATGGATATCCTGCGGAAAAATATTCATATCAAAGAAAGGAACCATCATCCGCTGAAAGTTTTTCTTCCATTCGGTTCCGTGTGGCTTTACTTTATTTTTAAAATCATTCCAGGTTAGCAAATGGGCGAATTCGTGCACTGTGGTCACTAGAAACGCATAATGGTTGAGGTTAAAATTAACTGAAATACGATGGCCTTTACCACGGAATGGATGGCGGTAATCGCCTAATTTGGTAGAACGTGTTTTAGCGATCTTGAATTCGCATTGAAAATAATCAATCCACCTGGCAATTAGCGGGGCGGCCTCTGCAGGCATGTATTGCGCTAAAACTTTAACTTTCTCCATTTAACCGCAAAGTTCGCAAAGTTTTTCGCAAAGAAATAAAGAAAGTTATAAGCCATTAACAATTCTCTTTAATCCATCTTTTAAGCGGGAAACATTGAAATTCATTAATAAGCCTAACTTATAATTTCCCAATTTCATATAGGTCAAAGTTTGGGCAAGATGAACATCATTTAGCATCTCGACACTTTTCAACTCCAATACTAACTTATTTTCTACCAGTATATCTATTCTATAACCACACTCTAATCTAACATCCTCAAAAACCAAAGGCATTATCTTTTCTTTCTCAACCTGAAAACCTGCATGATCAATCTTATAGAACAAGCATTCTTTATAAGCACTTTCTAATAATCCTGGTCCCAAAGCGTTATGTACATCTATTGCCAATCCGATTACAATTCTTGATAATTCATTCTCATTCATAATCTTCAAATTAACTTTGCAAACTTCGCGTTTCTTTTCTTCGCGTTCTTTGCGGTTAAAAAAGATTATTCTTCTGTTGGAAACAGCGACGCCAGTACCATTTTTATCTCGCCGAAAGAATAATCTTTGCCTAAAAACTCCCTGATGGTAGCCATCGATTTTGTTTTCTGGCTTTCAACGGCATCTGTAATATTGCGGATTTTATTGGCCTTAACCAACTTCGTTACATCCAGTTGCTGTGTAGAAACATAATATGCCAAATGGCCCTCAATAGTACCAACCGATAAGCCCCGCTCCTTTGCAATTTCATCTAATGTTTTGCCCGCATTGTATAATTCAAAACTAATCAGCTTGGTATCGGGCTTCGGCTCTTTCTTTTTTTTCTCTGTAGCAGTTCTTACTTTTAGCGCCATGCCTTTAAGCGTAATTGCCTTTTTTAATTGAGCCTCTCTTTCTACTGCATTTAAAAGTGCATCGGTATCGGCCTTACTAAACTCTTTGCCATCAATAATGGCTTCCAGCAATGCTTTGCTTTTATGAATTTTCTTCAGCTGTTCATAAATCACAATTTCCAGTTCAAGCAGTTCAGTCAGGTAAGTTTTAACCTGTTTTTCTTCTTTTATGGCTTCAATTTGGGCTAAGAATTTATCTGACACCTCCTTAATCAGCGGACTGAAATATTTTACCGCGGCCTGTACCCGCTTGGACACATTGAACAATGTATGCTCGGTTTGTTGGGCAAACAAGTTTTTAAGCTGGTTTACAAAAGTATCAGCCGTCGCAGTAATTTTCTGGAAATCTTTATACAGATCCATTGTCCAATCATCATAGCGCTGTTTGGTCGATTTAGCCTCACTCTTATCAAAAGTTTGCATGTGTTCCTTAAAATAATAGCGTGCCATATTCAGATCGAAGGCCGATAACAGATAAGTCCTGATGAAATCATAGCTCTCGGCACTGATCTGCTGGTCGAGTACTTCTGTAGGCTGTTTGGTTTTAGAAAAATAATGGATGTTCTGGTCTTGCTGCAAACCGCTTTCGCGCAGGTGCGACGTTAACACCAACCCCTTGAGAGAGCGAAGGCGTGAAAGCGCCACATAAGCCTGCCCCGGGGCAAAAGCGTCACCAATATCAATAATGGCTTTATCAAAGGTTAAACCCTGACTTTTATGCACCGTAATGGCCCAGGCCAGTTTAATTGGATATTGCACAAAGGAACCTGCTACATTTTCTTCAATTTCATTCGTGGCCTCGTTCAGTTTATATTTTACGTTTTCCCAGGTATAAGGTGAAATCTGGATTACCGTTTTATCTTCTGGCAATTCAATTTCTACCAGATCTTTTTCAATGTGGTGCACCACTCCTATTTTCCCATTGTAATAGCGTTTTTCGGCGGTCATATCGTTTTTGATAAACATAATCTGCGCACCAACTTTCAGTTCCAGGCTCCTATCATTAGGATAAGCATGTTCATTAAATTCACCTGTTATCCTGGCTTCAAAAAAATACGATTTCGTTTTCAGTTGAGTTAACCTTTCGCGGTTAATGCCATCAGCCTTATGATTATGCGTCGTTAAGGTGATGTAATTGTCATCTGCTGCCGGCTTAAAATCACGGATAAAATGCTGTTGCAATAATGCCGTGTCCTGCGGGGTAATCTGGTTATTCCGCAAGTTATTCAACAGGTCAATAAAAACAGCATCATCCTGGCGGTAAATTTTATCCAGCTCGATATATACCGGTGGATTATCTTGCAATGCCAGCGCATCAAAAAAATAAATACTCTTATAAAATCCGGCCATTACCCGCCATTCGTCATTTTTAACCACAGGCGGCAACTGGTGTAAATCACCAATAAATAAAAGCTGTACGCCCCCAAACGGTACATTTTTACTCCTCCTGATGTAGCGCAGGGCAAAATCAATGGCATCAAGCATATCCGCCCTCAGCATACTTACCTCATCAATTACCAACAGTTCCAGTTCCTGAATCAGGCGCCTTTTATTGCCCTGCATATTTAAATGCCTGGCCAGGGTACGTGGTGTATTAAAGTTGAAGCTAATCTGCTGATTGATAATATTTCCGGCTGCATCAGGGAAAAAAGCACCAAAAGGCAGCTGAAAAAGAGAATGGATCGTAACCCCGGCAGCATTAATCGCCGCTATACCTGTTGGCGCACAAATAATCGCTTTTTTATGCGTAAGCTGAATCAGTTTCCGCAAAAAGGTCGTTTTACCTGTTCCCGCTTTTCCGGTTAAAAAAACGTGTTTAGAGGTATAATTCACAAATTTAGCCGCGATCTCAGCGGGCATAGAAGTTTCTTCTAATGTAGGCATCTGCAATAAAATTTTAGTTTGCTAAACAGGGAGGATAAATAAAGCTAAACATTTTAGCACAAAACTAAAGAATCATTGGTGAGAAATTTTAATTTTAAGTTGATATTTTTGGTCTAAACCTTTAATTAAGCAATAATTCCTGAATTGGCGAACCCAAAAACCTTGATAGAACTGCCCCAGAAGCAATATAAACCTGGACAGGAATGGCAGCCTCCGATTTCTACAAGCGGAGCTATAGTGTATGACAGGGCTGTAATAACAAAAGAACAACTGCCGCAGCTTTTCAATCTTAAAAATTGCAATCAGTTTTCAATTAAACAATTAACCACTTAAAACAGTTAACCAAATTCCCTATCTTTGCAACCTGATGAAACAACACTATTCAAATCTTATCGCTGTTAAATTCCTTTAACAAGGTTTCATCATCTCTTATACCCAAAATTTTATTATGCTTAACCCTGAAATAGAAAAACGTAAAACCTTTGCCATTATTAGTCACCCCGATGCCGGTAAAACCACACTGACAGAAAAATTTCTGCTTTTTGGTGGTGCCATCAACACCGCTGGTGCAGTAAAAAGAAATAAGGCCAACCAGAGCAATACCTCCGATTTTATGGAGATTGAAAAGCAAAGGGGTATCTCTGTTGCTACCTCGGTAATGGGTTTCGAATACAGCGGTAAGCGTATTAATATTCTGGACACTCCGGGTCACAAAGATTTCGCCGAAGATACCTACCGTACTTTATCTGCTGTGGATAGCGTGATTTTAGTGGTTGATTGTGTTAAGGGTGTGGAGGAACAGACAGAAAAGCTCATGTCGGTTTGCCGTATGCGGAATACGCCTGTAATTATCTTCATCAATAAAATGGACCGTGAAGGTAAAGAAGCTTATGATTTACTGGATGAAATTGAAGAAAAACTAAACATCAGCCTTTGCCCGCTTTCCTGGCCTATTGGGCAGGGACATACTTTCAAAGGTGTTTACAGCATTTACAACAAACATTTAAATTTATTTAACTCCGATAAAACCAAGGTAACCGATTCGGTTATTGCCGTTAATGACCTGAACGATACCTCGCTCCTGGATTACCTCAAAGAAAATGAAATCAACACGCTGAAAGATGATGTTGAATTGGTTGATGGTATTTACGGCAAAATTGATAAAGATTTATATACCGATGGTTTAGTTGCGCCTGTATTTTTTGGCAGTGCAATTAATAATTTTGGGATTAAAGAGCTTTTAGATACCTTTATTGATATCGCTCCTAGTCCTCGTCACCGTGAAGCTGAAGAACGTGATGTACTGGTAGAAGAAAAAAACTTTAGTGGTTTTGTATTTAAAATACACGCAAACTTAGACCCTAAACACCGCGATCGGATTGCATTTTTGAGGATCTGCTCCGGTAAATTTGAACGCAATAAATTCTATTACCATACCCGTCAGGATAAAAAACTAAAATTCTCTAACCCGATGGATTTTATGGCCAACGAGAAGAGCATTGTAGAAGAAGCCTGGCCAGGTGATGTAGTGGGTTTGTATGATAGCGGAAACTTTAAAATTGGCGATACTTTAACTGAAGGTGAAAAACTACAGTTTAAAGGAATTCCAAGTTTCTCTCCTTCTATTTTTAAAGAGGTAGAGAATATGGATCCGATGCGCACCAAACAGCTGGAAAAAGGAATTGAACAATTAACTGACGAAGGGGTAGCACAATTATTTGTGATGCAGCCCGGAAACCGGAAAGTAATTGGCGCAGTAGGTGAACTTCAGTTTGAGGTAATCAACTTCCGTTTAGAGCATGAATACGGGGCTAAATGCCGTTTCCGTACGTTAAGTTATACCCGTTCGAGCTGGGTAACTTCTACCGATAGAAAGAAATTGGATGAGTTTGTAAAACGCAAGCAACAGCACATCGGCTTTGATAAAGAAGCCAATCCTGTTTATCTGGCAGATAGTGAATATATGATTAATTTAACCAAACAGGATTATCCGGATATCGAATTTCATAAAACAAGTGAATTTAAATCTTAAAGTCGGAAGTCTATAAAGGCAAAAAACCTTTTCTAAGTTTTTAGAAAAGGTTTTTATGTATAATATACTTCCGTCATTGCGAGAAGGCTTTTTCAGCCGACGAAGCAATCGTTATGGGAACAATCGTTAGCTTGAAAGATTGCTTCGTCGTTCCTCCTTATAATGACGATTTCAACTATTTCTTACTCAAATCCCATATTTTTAAACTACTCAGCGCACTTTTTCCATCTTTTGAAAATGCTGTAATTCCAGTAGCCTTTTCATCCGGGAAAATCATGGTAGAAATAACCTTTTCACCACCATTTCCAAAAACTTCGAGTGATGATTTATCAATCAGGATCTGAATTTTCACTTTACCATTAATAGGATTTATTTTAGCTGTTTGAATGATATTTTTATCGTTTTTAATACCTTTTTCTGAACGCGAACAATCTACATAAAGCTCATTTTTGTCAGCCCGATAACCTACTTCAATTTCTTTAATCACTTTCCCTTGTCCATCTTTTAACTGGGCCAGCTTAAAACCTGAATTTTTAGCATTACTCAAATCAAATTCTGCTTCAATCCAGTTTGCATTAATAATTTCACCCAGTTTCAATTCGCCGCTAACAACCAGATTTTGTTTGGAAATAACCCGGTTTTGAGCCAGTTTTCTAAGATTGTTTGCAATAACCGAACTCGGCTGCTGAAACAATCTTACGCCATCGGGCATAGTTTTTAAAGTTAAATCCCTCGGAATAGACATCTGCCCTTTCCATGGAAAGGTTTCCTTACCTCCCGGTTGCAACCAACCCAATAAGATGCGTTTATCATTTGGTGCATTGTTCCAGGGAATAGCTGCATAAAATGAATCGCCATCATCCACCAGTAGCGTTAACTGACCGTCATTATCATTTTTAAAGATTTTGCCATCAAAATCGCCCACAAAATATTGCATGGTAGGTCCTTTTGGACCAAACAACGAGATCATGAGTACCCACTTTGTATTGTTCTTATTTCCATCTACCGCCAGCGGAACAATAAAAGGACATTCCCATCCGCTGCCCTGATTACCTTGTTTACCAAAATCGCTCAGTATGGCCCAGTCTTTCAGGTTTTTTGAGCCATAAAACCTAACCTGGTGCTCATCAACCATCGCAACCGTCATGATCCATTGCTTAGAAGCGTCGTGCCACCATACATTCGGATCGCGAAAATCTTTTTTATTTAAATCGATAATTGGATTTTTTGTATAATCGGTAAACGTTAAACCGTCATCGTTGCTATAGGCCATATACTGCGATTCGTTATGCTGTTTAGGTAAATCAGCCGTATAAAAGGCCAGAATAGGTGCTTTATCCTTGCCTAAACCACTCACATTTTGTTTATCCAGAACCGCCGAACCAGAAAAAATCATGGTGGTGGTGTCTTTGGTTATTTTTTCTGGAATTGCAACGGGCAGGTGTTCCCAATTAACCAGGTCTTTGCTTTTTGCATGCCCCCAACTCATATGCCCCCATTTATTTTCGAAGGGATTATACTGGTAATACAAATGGTATTCGCCATTGAGATAAATTAATCCATTAGGATCATTAAGCCAATTAGTTGGTGCGGTAAAATGATAATTGGGTCGCCATTGAGGAGTAGCTTGCTGTGCGGATATGCTCAAAGAACAAGCCATCAAGATAGATAAGATATATTTGGTTCTGCTCATATTTGGTTATTCAGCCCTTAAAATACAGATAAAAACCCAATCACTAAAACGTTTAACTAAATTACAATACTCAAGTCTTCGATTCTTTTTTTTCTTCTGCTATTTCATATTGTTTGTAGGTCTGTTCTAAACGACGCTTAATTTTAGCAATCAGCAGCCTTGGTGAACGCACTTTAACGCATTCCCCAAAACCCAATATTTCGCGCTCCAGTTCATAATTCAGCACCACATCAATCCTGAAAACAGTAGTTTTATCATTTTTGTTCAATACCACCTGCGAGGTATGCAAAGGTTTGGTAATGACATAGGGTGCATGATCGTTCGTAAATTCCAGAATCACTTTTTGTGGCCGGTCTCTCTCACTTTTGGTTACCCCGATTAAATCGTCATAATAACGGTCAAAATCCACTCCTTCATAAGCAATAAACGGTTCGTTTGGTAATTCCTGAAATTCAACTATCCTATCGAGTGCTAAATTTAATATTCCGGGCCGCTTTTTCGCCTTGCAAATCAAAAACCAGCGGTTACGGTACTCTTTTAACAGGTAGGGGAAATAAATGCCTTGCTGTGCCTGTTGCGCTTTGAACGATTTATATTCAATCAGCAATGACCGTTTATTTAGAACCGCCTGATAAAGCGGCGGAATACATTCCAGACCTTTCACCAGCTTATTGCTTTCCAGCTGAATGTTGTTTCCGCTCTGTTTGGTCGATTTATAAAGGTTATTCTCCAAACGGGCAATCATATCGCTCATTTCATCGAAATAATTAAAAGCATTAAACTGCTTCAGCACCCCCACAATTTCTTTCATTTTATCAACATCAGCATGGTTGATCGGTGCTTTTGTAATACTAAAACCGGGGTCTTCGTAAGCATAAAACCGTCTGTCTTTTACCACAATAGGTGCGTTATAACCTAGTTTATCACTCCTCATCAACTGGATATCGGCCTGTATAGTGCGCTTACTTACCCCACTGGTTATGCCTTCCAGTTCGTAAAGGGTTTCGGCAACCTTTTCAATCAGATCATCTAGGGTCCACTTGCGAAAGCGGTTTCTCAGACAATCGTCGATAGTTTTGTAACGAATAAGGGCTAATTTATTGATGGCCATTTTGAGGTAATTAGCGTGTAGGTTAAAAAATCTGGTATTTATGCTTCGGTTAAATATAACTAAGTTACCGATAACTGCGCAATAGAATTACGCAATTGGACACTTAAAACATGAAACTTATTAAAAAGTAAATTTTAAAACACTGATAAACAAAACTTTGATTAAAGATCATTAAAATTTTATTTACTACGCAATTCCTCCGCGCAGGACTGGTGGCATCTTTGTCATGTCGCCAGTCGATAATGAAGTTCTTTGAAAAAAATCAAAAATAATAACTGATTTACAAGAAATTAAACTGCTTTAAAATACGCGCTCTCACGGCGCTGCTCGTTTTCTGAGTAGCGCTTTATTCCGAAGCCCCCTGTTCCGGATCTGCGGAACAGGGTTAAAGGCAGCAATAAATAGTTTAAGTAAATCATTACCTATAAAGAAATTCCGGTGAATAACCGGGATGGCAATACTACATAACACTGATCGCAGTTGAGGGTTTCTACATAGCCCCAAAGTATTCGTGCGATAGCATGGAATATACTGGTCAGGATTGTGCTGGTTTTTGTCTTAACACGTTGTGTGTCGTGGGTTCGAATCCCACTTCCGGAGCAATCCGGAATAACTCAGGGGTTAGAGTAACAACCAAATATGCAGGTTCGAATCCTGCTTCCAAGGTGTTGGAATAGCTAATTGGTAAGCGTTTAGGGCTCAAAATCCAAAACAAAAAAAGAAGGGTAACTTTTCAAATTACTCAAAAAACTACCTTGTAAAACCACATTCTGCTTAATGGTTCTTTTATGTTCCTGAAAGGCAAATTTGCTTTTGCTTTGAAAATAAAACGATAAACGAACTGATTTAAAAGTCAGGTTATTTTAAACGTTAGAATCAATCTCAGGATCTCAGCTAACTGAAAAAATAATTTCACTCTTAAACACATCAGGATTCAATTTATTTCCGCAAAAACCAGATGAATGTGCTTTTACAAGGCTTTGTAAGCAAAACAATTAAATAATTATAAATCTTAACATCAAAAAACATGAAAAGAGTAACCATTAACACCAATGATGTTGGATTGGTGTTTAAAAGAGGAAAATTAAAAAACGTATTAACTGCAGGAACCTACTGGTTAGGTTTTGGAGAAGATATCACTTTGTTTGATATGGGGAAAGAGTATTTTTTCACTCTTGCAGAACTAGAAGTGCTGTTAACAAACACTGATTTTACTAACCTGGTCCATGTAGTAGATGTAGCCGATAATGAGTTGGCACTGGTTTACAGAAATGGAAATTTCAAAAGTGTTTTAACTGCGGGCAAGCATGCCATCTGGAAAGGTTTGTCTGCCTATCACTTTGTCAAAATTGATATTAGTAACATCAACATTGATGAGACGGTTGATAAAAATATGTTAGAGAAAGCACCTTTATTAAATTATATCAGGGCTTTCAAAGTGGAGTCTTTCGAAAAAGCCCTGTTATTTGTTGATGGCAAATTTGAAAGGGTAATGGAAGCCGGAAACTATGTTTACTGGAAAAATGCCACTACGATTCAAGTTTTAAAAACCGATATGAGGCAATTGAATATGGAGATTATCGGACAAGAGATCTTAACTAAGGATAAAGCACAATTGAGGGTAAACTTCAGCATTCAATATCAAGTTGATGACATTATCAAAGCCTTATTAGCAAACAAAGATTTTGATAAGCAATTGTATATTACGATGCAATTGGCCTTACGGGAATCAGTTGGCTTAATGACCTTTGATGAGTTGATGGAAGGCAAAGAGAGAATTGCCGTACAAGTAATGGATTTAACTTTAGCTAAAGCAACCGATTTGGGTGTAAAATTAATTAACTGCGGTGTTAAAGATATTATTTTGCCAGGCGATGTGAAGGAGATTATGAACCAGGTTTTAATTGCCGAGAAAAGAGCGCAAGCCAATATCATTACCAGGAGAGAAGAAACGGCTTCAACCAGAAGTTTGCTAAATACAGCCAAATTAATGGAAGAAAATTCGATGTTGTATAAATTGAAAGAGATGGAATATGTGGAGAAAATCGCAGAAAAGATCAATAACATCAGCTTATCGGGTAGCGGCCAAATTGTGGATCAATTGAAGCAAATCTTCGTGAAATAAATTAAATTTAGAAACCCCTCGGTTAGGTGAATGTTACCTGCCGGGGATTAATAAAGAATAAAATGAAAAACAACATAACAGGAAAAGACCTGATTGAAATAGGTTATTCCGAAGGGAAAATACTAGGCCTGGCCTTGGAGATTTTGAAAGCAAATTTCACAGATACAGAAGAAAAAGAATTGCTGGCTTTATTTAAAAAAGTTAAAGATTACCCGGAAAGTTTTTTGGATGATCCGGTTTTAAAACCATTGGCCACAGCGATGATTAAGGAGGCCAATATACCAAAAGACGAAACCATTGAACTGGTAGACCATGTCAGACCCTACGCGGTATTTGGTTCTGATTATATTGAAGAAGGTGCCAGAAACCAAATGGATATTGCCATGAAATTACCGGTATCGGTAGCAGGTGCTTTAATGCCCGATGCACATCAAGGTTATGGTTTGCCTATAGGTGGTGTACTGGCTACAAAAAATACCATTATTCCTTATGGTGTGGGTGTTGATATTGGCTGCCGAATGGCCCTGAGCATTTTTGATATTCCGGAAAAACATTATTTCGGTAAAGATGCCATGTACAAACGGGAACTGATTGCTTTTACTAAATTCGGAGCAGGCAGAGAGTTTAGGGGTTTGGAAAGAGCCGAACACGAAGTATTGGATCACGACGCTTTCAACTCCACCACTTTTCTGAAAAATTTACATGGGAAAGCCTGGGCACAATTGGGTACATCGGGCGGGGGTAACCATTTTGTAGAATGGGGGATTATTGATTTTGCTGACCGCGACGAAGTTTTAAATATTGATAAAGGTCGTTATGTAGCTTTATTAACCCACTCAGGTTCACGTGGTTTAGGCGCTACCATTGCCGGTCATTACACCAAACTGGCAAAAGAGATCTGTAAATTGCCTAAAGAGGCTGCAAACCTGGCTTATTTAGACCTGAATACTGCTGAAGGCCAGGAGTATTGGATGGCCATGAACTTAGCTGGCGATTATGCTTCGGCTTGTCATGAGGTAATTCATAAAAGGTTAACCAAAGCCATTGGTGCAAAGGTTTTAGCCAAGGTAGAAAACCACCATAATTTTGCATGGAAAGAGTTGATTAACGGTGAAGAAGTGATTGTTCACCGTAAAGGTGCTACTCCGGCCGGTAAGGGCGTGATGGGGATTATACCGGGAAGTATGACCGCTCCAGGATTTCTGGTTAGAGGTAAAGGTGAAACCAGCGCAATCAATTCGGCATCACATGGTGCCGGCAGACAAATGAGCAGGACGAAAGCGATCCAATCGATTACCAAATCGGACATGAAAGCCATTTTGAAAGACCACAACGTGACCTTAATTGGAGCAGGACTTGACGAAGCCCCAATGGCTTATAAAGACATCCATAAAGTAATGGCGGCCCAAACCGAACTGGTTGATGTAGTGGCCAAATTCGAGCCTAAAATGGTAAGAATGGCGGATGATGGAAGCAGGGAGGATTAGTTTTGAGTTGGGAGTTCTTAGTCTAAAATCTAATTTAACCTCGCTGGTTCAAACCTGCGAGGTTTTTTAGGTCTTTTCCAACAAAAGAAATCTGATTTTAAATTTGAAATGGGATTTTCTAATAAACCAGAGCTCGATTAACACATACATGCTATGTTTAATCGTGGTACTATTCAGAACCTAAACGTCATGCTGAATTTATTTCAGCATCCTTTATCCGCGGCATATACCCTGAAATAAATTACCTTCGGTGAGTTCACTAAGGCTCGGTTCAGGGTAACGACAGCTTCTTGAATATATCTTCTGAATTCTTTTAAGTTCACTCTATTAATTGAGTGTGCATGATCAAAAAGTTCAGAATTTTTTAATTAAATGTTAGCGTTCTCGAGAGGATAAAATTTCAGTATGCTTTTTAGTTTTTTATCTTTCGCCTTTCCTGTAGGGTTTGATACATTTATCACGCTGATGTACTTGGTTGGATCGCCGGTGGATTCAAAAATCAGTACTTCGGAATAATCAGTTGCATTTATTAATGAAGGCTGATCCTGTAAAACCGTAAAATTTCGCCGCTTTAATGCTTCTACAATTGTTTCTTTATTTTCTACCAGTGGAATGCGATGGGTAATTTTTCGCCTTTTCATCCAGTTATCATTAATTTCAGAGTAGGGATGGATGACCTGACCATTCAAAACACCAAATATTGCACCCCCAAGAATAACGATAAATTCACCCGCCCAAATCACCCACAATAATAAGCCGCTAATGATACCTATGCTTTCGATGCGGAATGTACCTATTTCATTCATATTAGTAATTTCCTGAAATAAAATATGGGGATGCGTAAAAAGGAAAAAGAAGTCTTGAGCTAAAAACTTCAAATCATTGCCATTCAGGTTAAAAGTAAAACCTTTCCTACTATAGGCTAAAGTATCAAACAACACCCATTGAATATAAAAGGCAAATAACCCGCAAAAGATAGCAATAATGGTAACGATTTTTTTATTCCTGAGTTTTCCGATCTTAACCCCAAGATCAATAAAAAACCCTAAACCCAGACCTAAAAGAAAAGCAATAATGGCAATGAACCAAATATTGGGAATAAGCCTTCCGAGGATAATGTAGAAAACCGGAAGAATGAGTGATGCCAATATACCAATGGCAAGTGTAGTAAGAATAGCTGAGGTAGAAGCGTAACCCTGAGGCGTGTATTTTGGTTCCATATAAGCGCGAAATGAGATTTTTATCTGAACACTCCATCATTCAATTTGTTTGATGGAGTGTTCAGATTCTCTATTTCAATTTGCTTAATGCCAGTTTTATTCTAGGCAGCATGTCTTTTATATCCTGTAAAGTACAAGCCCCTACTGATGCCCGGAACCAAGGCATACTATGCTCATTTCCGAATGCAGAGAACGGCACCAAAGCAGCTCCGGCTTCTTTAATTAAATAAAAATTAACATCTGCACTATCTTTTAAAAGCTGACCATCTTCGGTTGTTTTACCAATATAATCTATTTTAATGGTCAGATAAATGGCCCCCATAGGTTCTACTGCATCTACATTAAAACCTTCAGCCTTTAAATCATTAAAACCATTGTAGAGTGCATTTAAACTATCCTGGATTTGTGCTTTGAAGCTGGTTAAAAAGGCATCAACCTGAGGCTTATTGTTAAAATAGTTAGACATTGCAACCTGCTCTGCTTTTGGCGCCCAGGCACCCATATGGCCTACAAGCGCTTTCATCCTATTTACAATATCTTCCGGGCCAAATCCCCAACCTACGCGTACACCTGTGGCAGCAAGGCATTTAGAACTACCATCAACAAAAATGGTAAACGGTTTCATTTCCGGGCGTAGCGAAACCGGATTTACATGTTCTTTATCAAAAGTTAAAAGAGAATAAATCTGATCGTACATCAGGTAAAGCGGCTTTTCGTCCGTTCCCCTTGTTGCATTTTCCTCTAAAACAGCATCACAAATCTCAGCCAGGGCATTAGCATCAAACATGGTACCCGTTGGGTTTAAAGGCGAACAAAGGGCCAATAATGTTGCGCCTTTTAAATGCGGTTTTAACTGTGCCGCAGTTGGCATAAAGTTATGCGCTGCGTCGGTTTCAACTGCAATGGCATTTGCCGATGTTAAATGGCAGTAGTGGTTATTGTTCCATGATGGTGCAGGAAACACTACAGTATCACCCGGATCAATCAATGCCAGAAAAGTAGCATAAATTAAAGGCCGCGAACCGCCTGAAACTAAAATGCTATTGGCATTATACGCTAATCCAAATCTGTCTTTTAATAATTCAGAAACGGTTTCTCGTAATTGCAAAACACCATCTGCAGGTGGATAATTAGTTTGGTTGGCATTATACGCTTCCACAATTCCCGCTTTTAACTCAGCTGGGATTGGATAAATATTTGAATCAAAATCGCCAATGGTCAGGTTAGCGATAGATGCACCTTTGCGCTTCATTTCGTTAACTTCGTTACCAATTTTTATAATTTCTGATCCAATTAATGAATTGGCTATTACTGAAACTTTCATATTATGCTATTAAATCTGCTATTGCTTTATTCACTTTTTCAAAACCAAATTGAGACAGAACCTCCTGCATTGCTGCCGAAATCTGCTCATTGCAAAGGTTACCGATGCTTCCTTCGTGTGTATGATGTATGTGGCTAGATGGGGCAAATGTACCACTTTCAATTTGCTCGCCAACTATTTTATAAGCTTCTCTAAATGGCACGCCTTTTAACGCAAGGTCATTAACCACTTCAACACTAAACAGGTAATCGTATTTTTTATCTTTTAAAATATCATCCTTTATGGTAATGTTCTGAAACATAAAGGTGGCGATTTCCAGACACTCATTAAGCGAAGTAATGGCAGGGAAAAGATTTTCTTTTAATAGTTGTAAATCGCGGTGATAGCCTGATGGCAGATTGGTAATCATCATCGCAATTTCATTTGGCAAAGCCTGAATTTTATTACAGCGCGAACGGATCAGCTCAAAAACATCAGGATTCTTTTTATGTGGCATAATGCTCGAACCTGTTGTCAATTCAGGAGGAAAACTAATAAAGCCGAAATTCTGATTAATGAAGAGGCAAACATCCATAGCCATTTTTGCAAGCGTTGCGGCAACAGCGCTCATGGCCTGCGCCAGGATTCTCTCGGTTTTACCACGCCCCATTTGTGCATAAACCACATTATAGTTCAGGCTTTCAAAACCCAACAATTGGGTAGTCAATGTTCTGTTTAACGGGAATGATGAGCCGTAACCTGCTGCAGAGCCTAATGGATTTTTATTGGTGATTTTCCAGGCAGCCAGCATCAGTTCCATATCATCGGCAAGGCTTTCGGCATAAGCACCAAACCATAAGCCAAATGAGGAAGGCATAGCAATCTGTAAATGCGTATAACCTGGCAATAATTTATCTTTATGGGTATTGCTCAGCTCGATTAACTGATTAAACAAAGTAGCCGTCTGGTTAACCATATCTTCAATACAGGCACGGAAAAACAGTTTTAAATCGACCAAAACCTGATCATTACGTGAACGGCCACTATGGATTTTTTTACCTGCTTCGCCTATGCGTTGTGTGAGCAACCATTCTACCTGCGAGTGTACATCTTCCACCGTATCTTCAATCGTAAAGTTACCCGCTTCAATCTCAGCGTAAATATTTTTCAATTCCTGCTGAACGGTTTTTAACTCTTCTGCGGTAAGCAAATTTATCGTTTCCAACATTTCAGTATGCGCCAGTGAACCCAGTACATCAAATTTTGCCATTTGCAGATCAAGCTCACGGTCTTTACCTACAGTGAAACGTTCTACAAACTGATTTACATCAATATTTTTTTGCCAAATTTTCATTTTAATTTATTTAACCGCAAAGAGCGCTAAGGCTTTTCGCAAAGCATGCTGAGTTTTATTGAATTTCTAAACAAGAAAATTCTGCTTGTTTTATAAATTCTATTATTAATTCTTTTTTTGTTAGAAGTATCTGTGATATCGATAGCGTTGTGTTGTTGCCCGTTCTGAGCCAAATTATTTTCGGAGGGTGCCCATACAAATTAGAAAACTCATAGAAATCGGCATCAAAAGTAACAATCGTAAAACCATTTTGGCCAGCAAATGCCCAGATCTCCTTATCCGATTTATTTTCCAGATTTAATTTCCTAATCTGTTCACTCTGCGGGAAAGCTAACTGAATAAGCTTAATAATTCGGAAAGAAATATTCTGATCAAATAGTAATTTCACTAGGCAACGCGTATTTTATGTTCCCGATCGGCAGCATAGGCCAAACAGGCTAAAACCTGCGCTTCGGTCAATTCATCAAAATCTTCCAAAATCTGTTCGAGGGTCATTCCGCTCGCAAACCAGTTTAAAACATCATAAACAGCAATTCTAGTCCCGATTATACATGGCCTACCAAACCGTTTATCTGCATTAATTTCGATAAAATTAGCATAGGTGTTCATATCCCAAATATAAACATTATTTAAAGCATTTTCATTCAACCACAAAGGGTGCTAAGTTGTTCGCAAAGCACACAAAGCAACAGTCATTTTACTACAGCGTACACCGAGTTTTCGCCAGAGAACATAAGGCATTCGATATTTAAGTTAAGTATCAAGCCTTACACCTTAAAACCCTCTACCCTCAACCTTGAACAACTGGTTTTAACATATTTATATATCCCTCTACCCCTTCTGCAACTTCTCTAACATACAAAAATTCATCGGCCATGTGCGAGCGGCCCGAAAAACCAGGGCCACATTTTACCGATGGAATATCCAATAAAGCCTGATCGGAAGTAGTAGGTGAGCCATAAGTGGTTCTGCCCAATGCTACCCCAGCCTGCACAACAGGATGGTTTTTATCAATTGATGAAGGCTTTAAACGGATAGACCGTGGAGTGACATCACAATCTACATTTGCACGGATAATTTCCAACACCTCTTCATTGGTATATGCATCGGTTACGCGTACGTCAACTGTAAAAGTACAATTGGCCGGCACCACATTATGCTGTGAACCCGCGTTAATAATTGTCACAGTCATTTTCAGCGGGCCAAAAACTTCCGACACTTTAGGAAACTGGTAATTTCTGAACCATTCGATATCTTTTAATGCCTTATAAATGGCATTCTCCCCTTCTTCCCGCGCTGCATGTCCGGCCTTTCCGTGCGACACACAATCCAACACCAGCAAACCGCGCTCAGCGATAGCTAAATTCATTTCTGTTGGTTCGCCTACAATACCAAATTCAAGTTCACCCAAATCAGGCAGTACCAGTTCCAGGCCGTTATTGCCTGAGATTTCTTCCTCGGCTGTGGCGGCCAAACAGATGTTATATTTTAAATTTTCCTGCTCGTAGTAGTACAAAAATGTTCCGATTAACGAAACCAAACAACCGCCAGCGTCATTACTTCCCAGGCCAAAAAGCTTATCCCCCTCTATTCCGGCGTCATATGGATCGCGGGTATAACCCGAATTTGGTTTAACCGTATCGTGGTGTGAGTTTAACAATAAAGTTGGCTTATTGGCATCAAAATGCTTGTTGTAGGCCCAAACATTATTCATTTTACGCTGGGTCTTAACCCCTCTCTCTTCTAAAAACTGGGCTATTAAATTAGCAGTCCGGTCTTCTTCTTTACTAAAAGACTGGATGCGAATCAATTGCCGCAATAATTCCAGGCTTTCCTTTTGTATATTTTCTAAAAACATAGTATCAAGTATTTAGTATCAAGTATCAAGCAATACTTTTACTTCGCTTTAAGCTTTGGTCTTTCAGCTTTTAGCTCTCTTTATTATATAAATTCCCGGCTTTTAAAGCCGAAAGTTTAATGCCTTTTATCAACGATGAACTAAAACCGTTATGTTCCATTTCATTTAGGCCAGCAATGGTACAACCTTTCGGCGAAGTTACTTTATCTATTTCTGATTCCGGGTGTGTTCCATGTAATAAAAGCAAATCGGCAGCACCTTTAGCGGTCTGAACAGCCATTTTTAAAGCTTCATCTGCATGAAAACCAATTTCAACACCACCTTGCGATGCAGCCCTGATGGCCCTTAAGAAAAAAGCAATCCCGCAAGCACAAAGTGCTGTTGCAGAAGTCATTAAATCTTCATTAATCTTCACAACAGCCCCAACAGTTTCGAACATTTTGGTTACTTCAGTCATATTTTCTGCTGATGCATTATCGCTGGCCATGCAAGTCATAGATTGACCGATCGCGATTGCTGTATTTGGCATTACGCGCACCACTTCAACACCATCTCCTAATTTTTCCCTCACAGCCGCACAGCTTACACCTGAAATTACCGAAATGACCAAATGCTTCGCCTGAACAATTGAAGTTTGAATTTCGTCTAAAACCGTGTTTAACTGTTGGGGCAGAACGGCAAGGATTACCACCTCTGCATCAACCACAGCTTGTTTATTATTATTACTAACTTTAAAGCCGGCTTCGGCAAAAGACTTTAAATGGTCGGTATTTCTACGGGTAAGTGTAATGTCGGCAGCCTGGGCAAAGCTGGCTTTAACCAAACCTTTCGCTAAGGATAAACCGATGTTTCCGCTACCAATGATGGCTATTTTTTTATTCATCTGATTACAAAGATTTTGGTGATTTCACCGATTTTAATCCATTAATGTTTATTTGAAAAGCAGTTTCAGTAATACTATTAATGTCAGTCCTGCTATCCACTTCAATCTTTTTAAGCACTTTGTCAGCTAATTAAAGCTACAGCTAAAAAAGTATTTCCGTTTCTATCAGGTTTAGTTTGCAAAAGCAGTAATCCTTAGGCAATGCAAAAACCCTCCACCTCCAAACCTTCCTACCTTCAACCTTTACTTCAGCATTTTGGTACCAAAAGTACCTGTAGCCAATTCGGCAAGTTCATCAGCTTTTCCAATATAGACGGCAGAAACACCCTTTTTAATGGCTTCAAAAGCATTGTGCAGTTTTGGAATCATCCCACCGGCTACCGTTCCGTCAGCCTTTAGCCCCTCAAACTCGTCTGCCTTAATTTCCCTTACCACAGTGGCGTCATCATTCACATCCTTTAATACTCCTTTTTTCTCAAAACAGTATACCAATTGTGTTTCGTATAAGGCTGACATCGCCACCGCTACAGACGAAGCAATAGTATCGGCATTGGTATTTAAAAGTTGCGTATCGCCATCGTGTGTAATGGCACATAAAACCGGCACCAAACCGGCATTCAGCAAACTATCTAAAGTTTTTGCAGACACAGAATTTTCATCCAGATCACCAACAAAACCGTAATCAATTACCGCTCCGGCCATCGGCCCACTTTCAGCGCCATAAGTTTTGGTACTCACCGGGCGCTTTTTTGCTTTGATCACATTGCCATCAGCACCGCTTAACCCGATGGCATTGCTACCCTTGGCCTGCAATTGGGCTACCATGTTTTTATTGATTAATCCGGCATAAACCATCGTTACAATGCGGAGGGTTTCGATATCGGTAATTCTTCTGCCTTCAACCATTTTGGCTTCAATGCCTAGCGATTCTCCTAGTTCAGTTGCAATTTTCCCCCCGCCATGCACTAAAATTTTATCTCCCGGCAATGCTGTAAAATCCAGTAGAAACCGATGCAGGTTTTCTGAATTATCGATTACGTTTCCACCTATTTTTATGATTGTAAGTTGCTTCATCATGTATGTTCGCCGTGGTTCATGTCTGCACGAACCACACTAATTTTTATCTTAATGATTTCGGTTCGTGTGAACACAAACCGGGGCTGTAATATATTTAGTAGTTTAACCACAGATTAACTGATTATAAATATAAAAGTATCTGTGTTCATCCTTTTTATCTGTGGTTAATCCAGTTCAAAATTATGATTATAATTCTTCCAGCACGGCTTTAATCACAGCTTGTGCTGCCCATAAGCGGTTTCCCGCCTCATGAATTACCAATGAGTTTGGACCATCCAAAATTTCTGACGATAATTCCAGATCACGACGCACAGGTAAGCAATGCATCACCTTTGCATCGTTGGTGATTTTTAACTTTTCGTTATTCATCATCCAGCCGTCCGGATAAGTTAACACCTTTCCGTATTCTTTGTAGCTGCTCCAGTTTTTTACATAAACATAATCGGCACCAATCAGGGCTTCTTCTATATTGTATTCAATCTTTGCACCTGGTGTGAAATCTTCGGCAAGTTCATAACCTTCTGGCTGCGCAATCGTAAAATCGATCATTCCTTCTGCCTGCGCTTTACACATCCACTCGGCAAAAGAATTAGGAACGGCTTGGGGTAAAGCCTTTACATGAGGTGCCCAGGCTAAAACTACCTTGGGTTTGCGGCCGTCAGGTTTCTTTGTCCAGGTTTCATGAATGGTAATGATATCAGCAAAACTCTGCAAAGGGTGGCGTGTTGCACTCTCCAGGCTCACTACCGGCACGGCACAGTATTTTACAAACTTGTTAAAAAAATCTTCACTATAATCTTCCTCGCGGTTATTCAGTTTCGGAAAAGAACGCAAGCCCAAAATATCACAATATTGTCCCATAACCGCAGCAGCCTCACGAATATGTTCTACTGTAGAACCATTCATCACTACACCATCCTGTGTCTCCAATGCCCAGCCCTCTTTATCCAGGTTCATCACCATCACATTCATCCCTAAATTTAAGGCTGCCTTTTGCGTGCTTAAACGCGTACGTAAGCTGGGGTTCATAAAAACCAAACCCAGGGTTTTGTTCTTACCTAAATGCTGATGTCCATAAGGGTTGGCTTTTAACGCCAATGCATCATTTACAAATTGTTTGATGCTCGGAACATCATGTACGGAAGTGAAAAGTTTCATTTTTTAAAGCTTAAAGTTTAAAGCTTAAAGACTAAAGCTCCTGCAAAGTTTTAAACAGGATACAAAATCTAAACCTTAAACAGTTATCGTCTTAAACGTTTCAGCAAGCCTATAAGCATTGCCTTAACTTCATTTATTTTATTATTTATCTCCAGATACTTCTCTTCGTTCAAGTACCTAAAATCAGCAGCAAGTAAACAAGCATATTCAACTTCATGACAAGATCCTAATGCCATATCTAAAAACCGTGCAAAATCTTGATCCGAATTTCGACCAGCACCCTCAACGATATTGAGTGGCACTGAGTAAGCATCCCGTTTAACCTGACTATGTAAATCATTTCTTTCAGATACGGGAAACATGGGTAATATATCTGAATAAACAAATAATACCATTACATGTGCCTTTTTCCAAACATCTAGTTTTCGGTAGTCTCTCATTTTCATTTTAGTTTAAAAGTTAAACTAGAAAGGCCCGGGCCCTTCTATTCGAAAATAGGGATGATACTAATCTAGCTTTTATTTGTTTAAATTAAACTCACAAATACAAAAGTCATGCTTTCAGCTTTAATCTTTAAGCTTTCAGTACAAGATTAAACGCAGCTAAAAACTCATCAGCATGTGCTTTGGTTAAATTTAATGCCGGCAGTAAACGGATTACATTAGGTTTGGCCTCGCCGGTAAAAATGAAGTGCTTAAACAAAAGCTCTTTTTTAACATGCGCCAGTTCTTCCGGTAATTCAATACCAATCATTAAACCACGGCCACGAACTTCCTTTACTTGCTCAAATTTCTTTAATTCGGCAATTAGGTAATTCCCAACTTCTTCGGCATTATTCATCAGGCTGTCTTTTTCCATCACTTCTAAAACCGCTAACGCCGCAGCACAGGCTAAATGGTTACCCCCGAAAGTTGTACCTAGTTCTCCGTGCCATGGCTTAAATTTAGGAGCAATAGCAATTCCGGCTACCGGAAAACCATTGCCCATACCTTTTGCCATGGTATATACATCGGCCTCTACGCCTGCCCAATCGTGCGAATAAAACAAACCTGTTCTGCCATAACCACATTGCACTGAATCAGCAATATAAACAGCATTATACTCATCGCATAGTGAACGGATTTTTTGAAGAAAACTTTTTGATGCTTCTTTAATTCCGCCAACACCCTGTATACCTTCAATAATTACCGAAGAAATCTCATTGCCCTGCGCTTTAAAAGTTTCTTCTAAAGCCACCTCATTATTATGCGGCAAGAAGATCACGTTTTCGGTCTGATTAACCGGCGCTACAATTTTTGGGTTATCGGTTACCGCAACGGCTAAAGAGGTACGTCCGTGGAAAGCACCGGTAAAAGCAATTACCTTTTTTCTGCCGTTGTAAAACGAAGCGAGTTTAAGTGCATTTTCGTTGGCCTCTGCTCCAGAATTACATAAAAACAATTGGAAATCTTTTTTCCCCGATACTTCGCCCAGCTTTTCAGCTAGTTGTACCTGCAAAGGAATTTTAACCGAGTTGGAATAAAAGCCAACCTTATTTAACTGATCGGTTAAACGGCTTACATAATGGGGGTTGGTATGCCCAATAGAAATTACAGCATGTCCGCCATATAAATCTAAATATTGTTGTCCGTTAACATCCCAAACATTGCTGCCGGCTGCTTTGGTAATTTCTATATCATTAAGTGGATAAACGTCGAATAGTTGCATATTTTAATAAGGTTTGAAGGTCGAGGGCGGGAAGGTAGAAGGTTGATATTCCCTAACCTTTTCCACCGTTTCTTAAAAATTTAATAAATGCGATTAACATCGCTTTAATTTCATTAACGCTTTTATTTACGGCTTCGTAAACTTCCAAACTGACGTAAGCTAAGTCGCGAAGGAGAATAAAAGCATATTCTATTTCTTTGGTAGAGCCAAGTGCATTATCAAGATAATGGACAAAATCCTTATCTGTGTTTTTACCACTTCCTTCTACAATATTTAGAGGTATTGAATAGGCGGCCCGCCGAATTTGTTGGGTTAAAGCAAATTTTTCTTCAACAGGCATGATAGGTAGGATTTCCTTATAAACCTGCAAAGTAAATAAGTGAGCCTTTTTCCAAACATCTAATTTTTGATAATCTCTCATAACTCATAAATATTTTTTGTCTGCACCCAGGCCTTCCAGCCTTCCAGCCTTCCAACCTCCAGCCTTCCGCCTAGAAATTAGCAGCTTTAAGCTTCAAGCCGGCATCTTCCTTCAATCCAAACATCAAGTTCATATTCTGAACCGCTTGTCCGCTGGCACCTTTCAAAAGGTTATCGATAATACTGATGATAAATAATTTACCCCCGTGTTTTTCGATATGTACCAGTGCTTTATTGGTATTTACAACCTGTTTTAAATCGATATTTTTCCGGCTCACATGCGTAAAAGGATGCGCGCTGTAATAATCTTCGTAAATGGTTTGGGCTTCCTCTAAAGTAAGTTCGCTTTCAAGATACATAGCGGCCAAAATACCTCTGGTAAAAGCGCCACGCTGTGGGATAAAACTTAAAGCTTCAGTAAGTGATGGTTGCAATTGCAATAAACTTTCGCCGATCTCGTTCAGGTGCTGGTGTTCGAAAGCCTTGTAAACAGAAAGGTTATTGTTTCTCCAGCTAAAATGAGAAGTTGTGGCCAAACTCTGTCCGGCGCCGGTTGATCCGGTAGTGGCATTAATGTGAACCTCATTTTGGATTAACCCTTTTGCCGCCAACGGTAGTAAGCCCAATTGGATACAGGTTGCAAAACAGCCAGGATTCGCAATATTACCTGCTGATTTGATCTTATCACGGTTTAATTCAGGGAGACCGTAAACGAATTCACGCTTTTCGAATGTTGACTTTTTATGCAACCTGAAATCCTGCGATAAATCGATAATCCTAACATTATCGTTAATCGGATTAGCGGCTAAAAACTTATTCGCATCACCATGGCCGACACAAAGGAAAAGCACATCAATATCTTGCGGAATATCGTTTACAAAGCATAAATCAGTATCCCCGATTAAATCGGTATGTACATCAGAAATTAAATTTCCGGCATTACTGGTACTATTTACGAAAGCAATTTCAACATTTGGATGGTTAACCAGAATACGCAGCATTTCTCCGCCAGTGTAACCTGCACCACCGATTATTCCTGCTTTAATCATTTTTTTAAAGATTTAAGGGTGTAGGGTATAAGGTTTAGGGGTCGGGCGGATAACCTTACGACTTTTCGCCCTAAACCTTAAACCTCGAGGCTATGCCTCATTATTTACTTTATGCCAGATCATTACCTGGTTGCCGAAGATTTTAGAAAAACCTTTTACATCTTCACCGCTCCAGGCATTGTTCATTTCACCATAGCTGCCAAATTTGTTGCTCATTAAATCGTGGTCAGATTCAATGCCGATAATCTGGAAACGGTATGGCAATAGCTCAACAAAAACTTTACCGCTCACAAATTTCTGCGTATCGGCTAAAAATGCCTCGATATTCCGCATAATCGGATCATGGAACTGACCTTCATGCAACCAGTTACCATAGAAAGAAGATAGCTGTTCTTTCCAGCTTAACTGCCACTTCGTAAGCGTGTGTTTTTCTAAAGTATGATGTGCTTTAATAATTAAAACCGGTGCTGCCGCCTCGAAACCCACACGGCCTTTAATACCGATAATGGTATCGCCCACATGGATATCGCGACCAATGCCGAAAGGTTGCGCAATGGCCTGCAATTTCTGGATGGCTTTTACCGGCGCCAATTTTTCGCCGTCAAGCGCTACCAGTTCACCTTTTTCAAAAGTAAGTTCAATTTTACGCGACCCGGTTTCTGAAACCTGTGTTGGCCATGCACTTTCTGGTAAGGTTTCGTTGGAAGTTAATGTTTCTTTACCGCCTACTGAAGTACCCCATAAACCTTTATTGATTGAATATCTTGCTTTCTCGGCACTATATTCAACACCATGACCGGCTAAATATTCAATTTCAGCTTCGCGTGATAATTTCAAATCCCTGATTGGCGTAATAATTTCAACACCAGGAATCAGGATATTGAAGATCATATCGAAACGAACCTGGTCGTTACCAGCGCCTGTACTGCCATGCGCTACATAATCAGCACCGATCTTCTTTACATAATTAGCAATTGCGGTAGCCTGACTCACACGTTCTGCGCTAACAGAAAGTGGATAAGTTGCATTTTTTAATACATTTCCGAAAATCAGGTACTTAATACAATCATCATAGTAGCCCTCTGTTTCGTCTACTACCGCATGCGACTTTACCCCTAAAGCATAAGCTCTTTTCTCAATTTCCTGTAACTCCTCATCAGAAAAACCACCGGTATTTACAATCACCGAGTGTACTTCCAATCCACGGTCTTTCGCCAGGTATATACAACAAAATGAGGTGTCTAATCCTCCGCTAAATGCTAAAACAACTTTTTTCATGCTATTTGAATAAAAGGGTAAATAAAAATAAAAGGGCTTTTAAGCCGGTTTTCGGCTTTTGTTTAACAACCAAACGTTGTTTAATGCGCATAAAGCGCTCATATAATTTGGGTTTTTTCTGCAGTTCTTCAGCAAATTGTTTGGCTACTTCGTGCTTTTTCTCTGCCGGATCATAAAGCATAGCCGTGCACATGCAGTTTTTACGTTCCTTCATTTTCAAAATTTCGAAGTTTACGCAGCTCTGGCAACCTTTCCAAAATTCTTCATCCTGTGTAAGTTCGCTGTAGGTTACCGGCTCATAGCCCAAATCTGAGTTTATCTTCATTACGGCCAAACCTGTTGTTAACCCAAATATTTTTGCTTTGGGGTACAACCTTCTCGATAAGCCGAAAATCTCATTTTTAATGGCCTTAGCCAACCCGGCTTTACGGTATTTAGGGCTTACCACCAAACCACTGTTGGCTACAAATTGTCCGTGACTCCAGGTTTCGATATAGCAAAACCCTGCCCATGAACCATCTTTGTGGAAAGCAATAACCGATTTGCCCTCTTGCATCTTATTAGAGATGTATTCAGGAGAACGTTTTGCGATGCCTGTACCACGCGCTTTCGCAGATTCGGCCATCTCGGTTACAATTTCTTCTGCAAATACACGATGTTCAGGAAGTGCAACCTGCACTATAAATTCGTTAATATCCATTCGTTTTCTAACGAAAAATTATAAGTATTCTTGTTAATTGGGTTTTTAGAGAGGATCAATTCCTCGTTACGTTTAGTTGAGTACTAAATACGTGGAGTGAAATTTTGCCGGCTTGTGGGATAATAAAACACGGATTGAAAATGATTAATAAACAAACCTTTTCCAGACACGGTTTGTGCATTGGAAACTGAAAGTTTATGTAAAATTGGTTTAATCATTTCTTGCGTATTAAAACGGCTTTAACTCTATTGAGGTGCAAAGGTTTAAATAAAAATCGAGTTACGCAATAATATTGTATTTTTTTTATTTTAAGTTTTCTGTTTTATTGGATTATTCTGACTGAAGCAAGCGCTTATGTAATTTAAAAATAAGCGATCACTTAACATTGAGGTTTATCATTCTAATTGTCAATTCAAATTTTGTTAAAAAAGGCACTAATTTTTAACATCTGCTTAACATCATTTAACATCTTCAGATAGTGTTTAAATGCAATATTTACATGCCTGTAGCGAATACGATTGAATGATCGTTTTATGGGTACTCCTTAATTATTAAATCAAATTTTAACCGTATGAAGAATTTTACGTCATTTCATTTCAAACCGATCACTTTATTTTTCCTAATTGCTTTAACAGCGTTAACTTCATGTAAAAAAACCGACACTGTCGATCCTACCATATCGTATTTAAGGGTAATTAATGCGTCACCATCTTTGGCAACTTATAATGCATACTTCAATGGCAATATGGTTAATTCAGCAGCTTTGCCATTCGGAGGCGCCATTAGTTATCTTTCATCTCCCGCTGGCACTTACAGTTTAAAATTTACCACCGCCAGCAGTGCAGAAAGTTTGTTGACTAAAAATATCACTTTAAACGCAAGCACCTATTACTCATCTTATTTAATCAATAAACCCGGTGCACTAGATATTTATACTATCGGCGACGATCTTTCTATTCCATCAACCGATAAAGCCTATATCCGCTTTATCAACCTATCGCCCGATGCCCCTGCTTTAGACCTGGCCAAAACCAATGCAACCACCTCATTGGTTACCAATAAAGCCTTCAAAACAGCAAGCAGTTTCATTGCTGTAGATGCGGGGACTTATACATTGGATGCTAAAGAAACATCATCCGGAGCAGTTAAAGCTACTTCCGAGAGCACCAGCTTTACAGCAGGTTATCATTATGATATTATTTGCGGTGGTTTGGTAACACCGGCAAATGATACCGAAAGACCATTGAGTTTACAGGTTATAATGATCAAATAAGAAAGATTTTAGTTTTCAACTTTCACCAAAAAGGCAATTTTCGATTCGAAAATTGCCTTTTCAGTTGTAGTAAAAATTATCACTGCATCATGATTAAGAAAGTATATGCTAGATCCTTCAAAAGGCTCAGGATGAATTCTAGATTTATTCTACAGCTGCTATTTTTTTATTTTCTAGTTACATCAGTAAATTTTACCTGAATGACATAAGTACCTTCTAATTTAAGTCTCCAAGACCACCTTGGGTTTACAGAGAAACCTGGTGATGTTGGAAATCCATCTATTGATTTTATAAAGGTACTCGGTATTCTGTAATACATTAAGAAACCCCAGTCGGTAGTTGGTGTAATATATTTTGTTAAAGGAAACGGTGCTACCTCGAAATCGCAGATCATAGCGGTATCAGTTTGAATAACTGGATTAAATTTCGCATAGTTTTCAAAAATTGGTCTATCTCCCCTTGCTATAATTTCTTTTGCTTTAGGATTAAAGACATTTCCATTTTTATCTACCATTTTCAGTATAGCTCTTGCACCTACAGATGAAATTTTTGTACAGGTAATGATTGGGTTTTTCATTGGCGTTACCGCACCGGTAACATCATTAAAGCCGTTAGCAACATTATCAGTAATCTCAAACAGGTCATCTATAGTGGGATCCACTACATTAATTGTTGCCAATTTAGGAAATAACTTGGTACCAGTACCATTAGTCATTTCTACATCATATACATATCTTCCTAAGGGTAAGAAACCGGATGCTTTGTTAAAGGTAAGCTGTCCGCTTAATTCATTAAACTCCATTGGTTTCTTTTTAACCACCTCTCTTTTCTTATTTAAAAGATCGAGGGTTACATCTGTTTCAGGATCAAAATTAGCACCGGTTTTAAAAACAGTAATTTCATATTCTTTTGAGAATTCTGCAGGTGCAGGAGAACCATCTTCTTTTCTTAGATTAAGTAATTTGTAGGTAAAAGGTGGTGTAGAACCATCTGCATTGATTCTATCTGACTGAAAAAGAGTCAAGCCTCTTTTTGCATAAATATTATTGTCTTTATATCGAATGGCATCACTTAGAAAACCATTCTGTATTTTTTTACAGGCCACTACACTTAACAAGAGTAATAATCCTAAAATGTATTTAATTTTCATAATTAATTGCGATTAAATTAATTGCCCAAAGACTGTGCATTAAAAAATAACCTGTGGTATCCACTTAACACATGAACTATACCATTGGTTGTGACGATTCCAGATGTTTGACAATCCACAGCCTTATCTTTTTGTGAATCGGGAATAGTACTTTGATCCGTCTCCTGATCATCACGGGTTCCGATTACTTTGGTATACGTTACATAATCCACATAATTAAGATACTGTGTA
Organism: Pedobacter suwonensis; assembly: GCF_007833675.1. NCBI lineage: Bacteria > Pseudomonadati > Bacteroidota > Sphingobacteriia > Sphingobacteriales > Sphingobacteriaceae > Pedobacter > Pedobacter suwonensis. Next base: position 2,561,050 of record NZ_CP031708.1, read on the forward strand.
TATTCATAAGAACGCCTCAATTTGATCAGGTACTGAACATTTGGAATAGCCCCTAATAAACTGTTATAAAGCTTACCGCTAACGGTCATCTGGTCTCTGTTGATCTTACCCGCAAATAAATAAGTCTTTAATGAATCGTTCAGCTCCTGTGATGGAATATCTTTGATCCCAAAATCAAAATTTTCCTTCCCAAGTTGGAGAGATTTCTGATACTTCTTGGCCTTTACATACTCCGCTATGCCATAATTTGTAGTTGCAAAAAGGGTTACATTACCATTTACTACATCCTTTAAACCAGCCCGGTCTATCACTTTCACTAAGGAATCGAAATTGCGGTTAGACTTTAAGTAATCGTAAGTACTTAAATTCACATTGGGATCACTTGGGCCGCCATCCCTTTTATAATCATTTTTTTTACAAGCCGTTAGCGCCAGTAATAATAATGAAAGATATACTAATATATTATTTTTCATATTTTTTAACCTCTTAATAAAAACAATTTATACTTTACCCAACCAATATGGTGTTTGTTTCAATAACGGATTATTTCTAAACAATGCAGGGTCTACAGGCCAATAAAACCCTTCTCTTCTAAACCTGCTTTCCGTAAGCCAATCTACGATAAGACCGTATCTTCTGGTTCTGAGCAAATCATAAAACAAATGTCCTTCCAGGTACATTTCTTTGCCACGCTCATACGCATATTCATCCATTACCTGATCTACGGAACTTCCCGTTGGAATTAAAACCGGATCTGGGTCATTTCTTTTTCTGAAATCATTGATAATACCAATAGCTGTAGCAGCATCCTTTTTGTAAAGTGCAATCTCCGCCTTAAGAAGTTTCATATCACCCAGTCTGAAAATGATAATGTTATTGCTCAGATAAGGGTCTAATTTTTGCCCAGGATTTCTGTACGTAACATTACTGTACTTTATACTCATTGGTTTATTCGGATTGGTGAGGTCAAAGCCCTTTTTATAACGGATATCGGTGGTGGTTTCGAAATGATTATTAAGATACAAAGGCGTGGTATAAAAACGTGGATTGTTTCCATAACCTTTAATATAACTCTCATTTAAAAAATAAGAACCTATCGAACTATTGGAACCTTCCAATGTATTTTCGCTGATGTTAATTTCAAATATGCCTTCAGAAGAACGACCAATAAAAGTATTTTTATAATTAGCGGTATCGGTTAATGCATAACCTCCTTTGTTAATTAATGTATTTATGGTCGTATCGGCATTGTTCACATCAGTCAAATTAGGCGCATCTACTGAAACGTCAGACATGGTCGCTCTCCAAAGATACAAATGTGCTAAAAGGGCGTATACTGAGCCTTTATTTGCCGTAACTTTGGCGTCGCCAGTATTGGTATAATTCCAGCTTAATAGATTAATGGCTTTTTTACAATCATTTTCAATCAATTTCATCACCTCCGATTTTGAACTTCTTGGCAATTGAGGTGCATTGATTGGATCGTCGTAAGCTTCTGTAACCAACGGTACATCGCCCCATACCCTTACCATCATAAAGTAACTTAATGCGCGAAGAAAATAGGCCTGGCCAATTACTGAATTCCGGAATTGTGTAGGATCGTCTTCGCCAGACAATTGTGTATCGCTCATCGCATTAACTTTCTTCAAAATCAGATTAGACATGGCAATGCTTTTATAATATAAAGTATAATTTGCCAGCGTATTGATATTGTATTGAAAGGTAAAATCCCCACCCTGAATCCCTTCTAAACCGTCTCCGGAATATTGGATGGTAAAATAGTTTTTGGCAATCGCATCACCATACATAAAATAACGATTGTTTTTGTTGGTAATCGCACTACGCATCATGGCATAATTACCGGCGATGGCACTTCTTACATCCCTGGACGATTGCCAGAAGGTTTGCTCATAAGGTGCGTCTTTAGGTTCTTCATATAACAATTTTTTACAGGAACTTACGGTAACTGCTATGCCCAAAGCGATAAGAACACCGATTTTTGTGATTATATTTTTCATTTATTGACGATATTAAAATTGAACTTGTACACCTAAAGTATATTTTCTTGGAATAGGATATCCAGTTCCATTATATTCTCCATATCCGTTAACAGCTTCTGCATCTGGTAATTTTTTTGATTGCTGGAACATATATACGTTATCAACAACGGCGTATAATTTCAGCTGACTTAAGCCTAATTTTCTTACGGCTTTAGGACTAAAATCATAACTAAAATTGATACTTCTGATCCTTGCATAACCACCTTTTTCTAGGAAAAAAGATTGTGCAGCTGTATAATAATATCGATAGGATCCCAAATCGAGTTTTGCATATTCGGCTTGATCTCCAGGGTTTCTCCAGATGTTCAGGCGACTTAGATCCGGTGAAGAAACACTAGCAAAATTATATACGGCATTAGCATCAGTTGCGTTCGTAAAACGATCTGAATCAAACAGGTTGAGTACATCACGTTTAAGTGTAAAGTTTACAAAAACACTTAAGCTAAAGTTTTTGTAAGAAAAGTTATTGGTCCAGCCACCGGTAAAACGTGGGTTAGGATCACCAATTGGAGCCTTATCCGGATTGATACCATCATTAAAAATATCTATAAAATAATCTCCATCCAAATCTGCCAGATAAAAATCACCTGCACTAAATGTTCCATTACTGTTTCGATATCTTTCTCCAGTGTAAGGATTCTGGGGAATATCTGCTGAAGTAGAAAATACGCCTTTTGTACGATATAAATAAAAAGCATTTAGTGGACTACCTACAGAAAGCACGTGGTTTTTATCAAAACGATCTCCGCTCAAAATAATATCACGGCCACCGTTCGGCAAACTCATGATCTGATTTTTATTATAGGAGATATTAAAAGAGCTATTCCACTTAAATTCCTTACGGATTGGATTAGCCGTTAAAGTCAACTCCAAACCTGCATTACGAACCGCAAATGCATTGGTGAAGGCATTGTCATAGCCTGATGTAACCGGCAAATCAACATTAAAAAGTTTTTGTTTTACTTCTTTGTTATACACATCGAATGAAATGGCATATCTACCGTTATCAATTTCCATATCGGTACCAATATTCCATTGTATAGATTTCTCCCAGCTTAAATCTTTTTGTGCCACACCGTTTCTAAAATTTGGTGTAATTGCGGTTACACCATTATATGAAGTTGCTCCGCCATTACCACTAAAATAGCCATTGTTAACCTGGTAGGTATTATATTGCACATAAGCATTTCTTTTATCTTCGTTACCTGTCACGCCATAACTTCCCCTTATTTTAATGAGTGTAAAAGGGTTATTGGTTAAGTTTTTCATAAAGTTTTCTTCGGAAAGAAGCCATCCTGCAGAAATGGAAGGGAATACTCCATATTTATTATTTTCACCAAAACCTGATGAGCCGTCCGTTCTGATCGTTCCCGATAAAAGATACTTGCCATCATAATCATAATTAAAACGACCATAATAAGCTATCAGCCCATGTGCGATGTAATTTGAATAGGCATAAATATTCTGTTGTTTAAAACCAGTAACTGTCTGAACATAATCTGATGCACCACCGTAGCCGGATGCCTGAGTAGATTGAAATAAACTATATTCGATATCCTGCCCCGCTACTGCACTAAAAGAGTGTTTTTCAATAGCACCATTGTAAGACAGATAATTTGATGTTCTTAAACCTATAGCACTTGAAGAGAAACTGGAAGAGCTGTTGCCAAAACCATTGTTTAACAAATTGCTCATGCTTACATCCCTACGGGTATTGTCATTAGTATAAGAAGATTGTGAATTTAAGGTAAAGTGTTTATTAAATTCATAAGCCAGGTTGAGGTTAGCTCCGAATTGGTTCGACACATTTCTGTTTAGGTTTTCACCATCTTTACTCACAAAATAATCCAATTTTTCGGGAGAGATATTGAATAACGAGGAAGGTAAATTTCCCGAGCCGACTTTAGTAGGCTTCGAAGGATCATTTGGATCTTCATTACCTCTACCTCTACTGGCACTTGAATAATAAAATATAGGGTTGATCATTAATTTTTTATTCATCGCTCTCGAAGTAAGGTTTAAACGGGTAGTGTAACGTTTAAAGCCTGTTCCTTTTACAATACCATCTTCATCATAATAGCCTCCACTAAAACGATAGGTTGTTCCATTGTCAGTACCACCGCTTATGCTCAGGTTATTATCATTTATTTTACCTGTCTGATAAAATAAATCCTGCCAATCGGTATGGCCATTAAAAGCTGGATTTAAACTATCGGTAAGTATATAAGGTAGTTGTACACGCTGATCGTAACTCAGCTGCCTTTGAAGCACTTCCATTTTTTGCCTGCGCTCAGTGGTACCCATGGTAGCCTGTCTTAAATTAGGGCGTTGCACCATCCCATAATAAGAGTTAAACGTCACTCGAGTATCGCCACCTACACCTTTTTTGGTTGTAATTAAAATCACACCATTAGCAGCTCTTGAACCATAAATGGCCGCTGCTGAAGCATCTTTTAATACATCAATAGATTCGATATCACTCGGATTAAGACCGGCCATATAGTTGGTTCCTGTACCTGTTCCTGGTGGCACATATTCATCAGATGATTGAGGAACACCATCTACCACATAAAGTGGCGATCTGATAACATTAAACTGATCATAACCTGTGCTACCTGTTGAGTTACCCCTTACCGATACCGTTGGTGCCACACCTGGCTGGCCAGTAAAGTTTTGAACGTTTACACCAGATAAACGACCCTGTAACAACTGATCAAAACTTGCAGCAGGTAAGTTGGCCAGTTCTTTACCAGAAATACTGGAAATCGCCGCCGTCGTTTTCTTTCTGGTGATTTTTTGATAACCGATGGTAACCACTTCATTTAGTGTATTATTATCCTCCTGCAAAGAAAAGTTCACTGTACCACTTGCCGAAACCGTTTTCTCTACCGAACGATAGCCTACAATTCTGGCGGTAACAATTGCACCCTCTTTTTGAACTGTCAAAGAGAACTTTCCTTCGGCATTGGTGGCCGTACCATTCTTGGTCCCTTTCTCAATAATTGAAACCCCAGGTATGGGTTTGTTCGATTCATCTACAACTGTCCCTTTAATTGTTTTCTGCGCGAAGGCCAGCCAAGGGATCAGTAGATAAAATAAGGTTGCCGTTAAAAATTTTACATAGCAATGTCTTGTAGAAATTTTTTCCATTGATGTTTAGTTAGTTAGTTTGATAATATTTAAAAGTATCAACATTTTTACCCTAGGGTTAACTAATTTTTAGCTAACTAAAACCATATTTTAACTTAAAAATTTAACATTAATTAACATTTACACACTAAAGTATATCCGCTATTTATTCGAAATATGCCTTTGCGTTATTTATATGGCCTATATCAATTAAATTAAGTCTTATTTTCTTTATTTTTCAGAATACATATTGCTAATTAATTAGCAATCAGATTTTGAGGGGTAATGCCAGAAAAAATCTTCCTGTAGCGCCATCTAAAACGATAAACTAATGTCTTAGTATATCAGCGTTTTATAGGTAAATGAAAGAGGCTAAATTTTTGAAAATCCTCTAATTTAGAATAGTTCAAAATAATTTGGATTATAAAAATTTCTGACGTTATTTTGCGTCTGTTTAGAATTAATCCAAATAAATACTGTAATGTTTAAAATCAAACTTTTTAGTTTTACTTTCCTGTTCACTTTTGCCAGTTTATTATGCTTTGCCCAACAGTTTTCAACCATTACTGGTACAGTTACCACATCTGATGGAAAACCAGCAGCTTATCTTTCAGTAGGTTTGAAGGGTAAAGGCTTAGGAAACGTCACCAATGATAAAGGTACCTTTGAGATACCAAGGGTTAAACCAGGTTCTTATATCGTACGCGTATCAGGTGTTGGCATCCAAAGCGTAGAAAAATCAGTTATAATCAATGCAGGTGAAAATAAAACGGTTGATTTCGTAATCAACCAGAATTCAAACCAGCTCAATGAGGTTAATATCAATAAAGTTAAAGCCAATAAATATGGCGCCCAAAAAAGCGATTATGTAGCTAAAATGCCTATTAGTAACCTGGAGAACCCTCAGGTTTATACCACGATTACCAAAGAGACATTTAATGACCAACTGATATTTTCTGTAGATGATGCTACACGTAATGCCGTTGGTATTCAGAAAATGTGGGAATCAACCGGACGTGGTGGAGATGGTGGCGCGTATTATGCGTCGCGGGGCTTTATTGTACAGTCGAAATTGAGAAATGGAATTGCAGGTAATATAACCAGTCGTAATGATGCAGCCAACATCGAAAGCGTGGAAGTAATTAAAGGGCCGTCGGCTACTTTATTTGGCAGCACTTTAACTTCTTATGGAGGTTTAATCAACCGCATTACCAAAAAACCATTCGCGGGCTTAGGCGGTGAGGTAACCTATTCGGCAGGTAGCTATGATTTAAACCGGGTGAGTACCGATTTTAATTTCCCTGTTGATAAAGCCAACCACATTTACGCCCGTATCAATGCATCTTATAATTATAAAGGCTCTTTCCAGCAAAACGTATTCGACAGGGGTTTCTTTGTGGCACCAAGCTTAGCCTATAAAGTAAACGACAAGCTGGATTTTACTTTTGATGCCGAAATCGCCAATGGTAAGAATACCTTAAAACCATTTGTTTTCTTTTATTTTCCGGTGGAAGACCTTGGTTTTGATCGGGCAGATCAATCAGGCATACCTTACAACAAATCGTTTACAGGTGATGTGATGAAGCAAAAATACAACAGCACTACTTTCTTTGGCCAGGCCAATTATAAATTTAATGAAAACTGGTCATCACATACCAGCTTTTCATCTAGCTATAGTTTTTCTAATGGCCGGGGAACCTACCTGTTCTTAGTTCCCAATAACTATCCTCCACTAGGTAACCCAAATGCTGCTCCGGGCGCCGATCTCATTTCAAGGGCAGATCAATCAACAGACAACAGCAAACTTTATAACTACGAAATCCAACAAAATTTCAACGGGACTTTTAACCTGGGTTCAATAAAAAACAGGATGGTTTTGGGTCTTGACTATTTACGTCAAAACTCCGATCAATTGTTTTATGGAACAGACAGTTTCGATCTAACAAATAAAAACGGAACAGGTGCTAACTATTACAACTTCACAGAAACTAATTTAGCAGCCTTTTATGCAGCAATGCCTAACGTCCCTAAATATCCTTATCATTTTAAGACCAATACTTACAGTGCCTATGCCTCTGATGTGATTAACCTAACCGACAGGTTAATTGCTTTAGCGGCCATTAGAGTAGACCGTTTTGACAACAAAGGTAATTCTGACCGAGCAGGTTCGGCACCAAAAGGTGCTTATAAACAAACCGTTTTCTCGCCAAAATTCGGCTTGGTATTTCAGCCCATAAAAGATCAGCTATCGCTATTTGCGAACTACCAAAATGGTTTCAATAATAAAAATGGTATAGATTATAAAGGCGATGCATTTAAGCCAGAGCAAGCCAACCAGATAGAAGGCGGTGTAAAAAGTAACCTGTTTGGTGGCAAATTAACCGGATCGGTATCTTATTACTACATCAAAGTGAAAGATATTGTAAGGGGTTATAATGGCGATCTGTCTAATCCGAATGCACAGATCCAGGATGGCAACAAAATCAGCAAAGGTATAGAAGCAGAAATTGTAGCCAACCCTTTAAATGGTTTAAACATTATTGCAGGTTTTGCCTATAACGATAACCGTTTGCAAAATACTTCTCCGGATGTTGAAGGAAGACGTGATGCTTATTCAGCTGCTCCTTATTCGGCAAACTTATGGATTAGTTATAAGTTGGCGGCAGGTGCTTTAAAAGGCTTTGGTTTAGGCGCGGGCGGCAACTATGCCAGTGATAACAAAATTGTAAACAGTGTAAGCCAGGGCGTATTTATTCTGCCTGCTTACGAAGTTTTTAATGCTTCGGTATTTTATGATCATCCAAGGTTCAGAATCGGTGCCAAAGTAGACAATTTTACCAATCAAAAATACTGGACTGGTTATAGCACGATGAATCCTCAGGATTTAAGAACTTTTACCGGTAGTGTAACTTATAAATTTTAATAAAACAAACAGGAGCACCTGGATCAGATCAGCTGTCCCTTTTGTCAAAACCCAGAAAACATGAAAACTAAAATCTCATTACTATTTTTCTTTCTAGCCTTTGGCATTTCGAGTGCATTTGCACATGCTTTATGGATAGAAACAGCTTCAACAGGCAAAAAAGGACAAGCACAGGAAGTGAAAGTTTTCTTCGGAGAATATGAGAGTAACGAGCCTGACTCAGCCGCAAAATGGTTTAGCAATTTAAAAGAATTCAGCTTGGTGTTAACCGCTCCAAACGGGACAACCAGGGTTTTAACCACCGCTCCGGCTGTACGTTTCTTTAAAGCAAGCTTCACTCCAGATCAGGATGGCACTTATAAACTTTCTGTAGTTCATGAAGTTGCTGACATTTATGAAAAAGCTAAAATTGAATATTACGCCTTTGCAGATGTAGCCATAGGAAATGCAAAAATAAACACGGTTTTCCCTGCAACTGCAGCATTAATCATCAGACCGGATAAACATGCCTTAAAAGTGGGTGAAACTTCACTTCATCAGGTCATCTACAACAAAGCTCCTTTCGCAAAACAAAAGTTAACGGTTGTAAATGCTGAAAGAAAAACACAATCTACTGAAACCGATGCAGAAGGAAAATTCACTTTCAAACCAGCACAAAAAGGAAACTACTTTTTTGAAGCTTTTACCGAAGATAAAACACCAGGCAAACTGAACGGAAAAGATTACGAAAAAACCTGGCATTTGGTAACCTATACCACCCAAGTTCAATAAACAGATTAATTCAAAGTTGTTAACCAATTGGCGTGTAAAATCGTCAATTGGTTCTTATTTTTAATAAAGCCCAATGTCGCCAACCAAAGCCATACATAAAAAAACAAAGAAATCGCGGATAAGAAAAATCAATGACTGGCTGCACTTGTGGCTGGGTATAACATCTGGTCTTGTGGTCTTTCATTTGGGCATTACCGGCTGCATTTTTGCCTTTCAGAAAGAAATTACTGAATTTATCCATAGAAAAGAGTTTTTTGTTGAGGTACCGGCAAATAAAAAAACTATTCCTTTAAGCATATTAAAAGCAACAGCCGAAAAAACCTTGGGCGGCAAGAAAAAGGTTACCTTCATCTCAAGTTATAGGCAAGCTGATCGCGCATGGGAGTTTGGTGCTTACAAGCCTGGTAATCCTAAAGCATTCTGGTATTTTGATTCGATAGATTATTACGACATTGTGCTGATTAACCCCTATACAGGTAAGGTCACATTGGTTTCTGATTATAAATACGAATTCTTCAGTATCATTAAAATGCTGCACTGGAGTTTTCTCATCAACCATCCCATCGGACAGCAGATTATAGGCTGGAGTACCTTCATATTTGTTTTTCTTTTGATCTCTGGCATTATCATGTGGTGGCCTAAAAATCTTAAAAAATCGAACTTCGATAAAAGTTTCAAAATTAAATGGAAAGCCAAATTTAAACGTATCAATTATGATCTTCATAACGTACTTGGTTTTTATGTGATGATTATTTGCATGATGCTGGCACTAACCGGCCTGGTGTGGGCTTTCCAATGGTTCCAGAACACGGTATATGTAGTGGCATCGGGTAGTATTTCGCCTCCGGAACAAATTATGGCCCAATCAGATTCAACTAAATCTGTTAAGGCGATTCCGTTTGATGTAGCTTTCGAAACCGCACAAAAGTTATTTAAAAATGTCGAACGCATTGGAATGTCGCCTGCCGAGGGTGGTACGGCAACCATTTACGCAACTGGTTACAGCGGGAAAGAAACCTATTGGAATTTCGATGTTTTGCTGTTCGACCAGTACACAGGTAAATTGCTGGCCCGTAAAAATCAAAGTGATAAAAATGCAGGTGAAGCACTTATCGGCATGAACTACGATATCCATGTTGGCGCTATCTTAGGACTTCCAGGGAAAATAATGGCATTTTTCGCAAGTTTAATTGCTGCCAGTTTACCTATAACCGGATTTATCATTTGGTGGGGCAAAAAGAAAAAGAACAAAAATCACTCAGCCACGAAAAATTTGCCACAACATCATTAATCACCGTGATATTGAATTCCTTCCATCTGGTAAGATACTGAAAGAAATCCGATCACTAACTATCGGATCAGGGTGCCAATTGCTCCCATCTTTACTCAAGATTTGCCATCTCGTATCAATGAATTGTAGATTTGTAATCCAGCTAAAGAATTACTCTACATCCTGATTACATATCCGGACTAACAATTATTTTATTTTACTAAATTCCGGCATGAAAAAATTCGGATTCTCCCTTTTGCTGTTTTGTGCAATCAACAGTTTTGCACAGGACTCTACTTATACCAGAGGGATCATCAATACCCTTGCGTCAAAAGCTTTCTGGGGCAGAGGTTATACCAAAGACGGGATGAAAAAAGCGGGCGATTATATTGCAGATGTGTATCAAAAAATTGGCTTACTGCCAATGGGTACAGCCTATAAACAGACCTTTAGTTTCCCTGTAAATACTTTCCCGGGAAAAATGATGGTAACCATTAATGGCGAAAAACTCATACCAGGAAAAGACTTCATCGTAAATAATGAAAGTCCGGGGATTAAACAAATAGCCGAACTAACTCCGGTTGACAGCCTTCACTTCCAGGCTAAACCTTCGATACAAGTTTTACTAAAAGATAAACTAACTTGGTCTGTAGCTACCGAAGTTGGGGATATTACGACCATACAACTCAATAAAAAGAGCCTTAACGCCCTACCGAAAAAAATAAGCGTTGACATTGAAAACAAATTTATCGCCGATTTTCAGGCAGCCAATATTTGTGGTTTGGTTAAAGGCACTCAGTATCCTGATTCCTTATTGATCATCACTGCGCATTATGACCACCTGGGCGGAATGGGTGCAACTACCTATTTCCCTGGTGCAAATGATAATGCAGCTGGTGTAGCCACTTTATTGAGTCTGGCCAAATATTACGCCGCTAATCCTCAGCCCTACTCTATTGGTTTTATCTGTTTTGCAGCCGAAGAAGCCGGATTAGTAGGATCAGGATATTTTGTAGAAAACCCTCTGGTTCCATTAGGTAATATAAAATTCCTCATCAACCTCGATTTGGTAGGCACAGGCGATTCAGGCATGACAGTGGTTAATGCTTCAGTTTACCCCAAAGCCTTTGCACAGCTAAATGCCATCAATAATGAACACCATTACATCCCGAAAATCAATCAGAGAGGTAAAGCAGCCAATAGTGATCATTATTTCTTCACGGAAAAAGGTGTTCCCGCATTTTTTATTTATACCCAGGGAGGTCCCTCTGCCTATCATGATATATTCGATAAACCTGAAACCTTACCCCTTACCAAATACAAAGATCTGTTTAAACTAATTGTCGGTTTTAATCAGAAATTAATGAAATAGTTGCATTTTTCTAGGACCAAAACGATAAACCGCTATTCAAACACCCCATTATCCATAATCAACCCCTAAATCCCCGTTTTTCCGATTGGGATAATATTATCAGCCTTTGGGATAATTAAATTGAGTGGTAAGGCTTGTATACTCATCTTTGAATCAACAAAAACGAAACGAATTATGAGAACTATACAAAAACTTAATCTGGTATTACTACTGGTGGCATTTACACTTAAACTGAGTGCACAAAATCAAATCGAAATTGTTATCGTAGGTTCCGCACATGATAACGCTAAATCAACCATAAATTTTCAGGCCATAATTGATAAACTTAAAAATTTCAAACCTGATATGGTGTTTGGTGAATACCTGCCACAGGACAATTATGCTAAACTGGAAGAAAGTAACTGGGCAAAAGAGTTGTTTAAAAAGGAGCGTGACTATCTGCAAAAATTAAATCCTGAGTCTCCTAAAAACATAGATGCACAGATTAAAAAAGACCTAAAAGCACTTGCAAAATTTGCTTACTATCATCAAACGAGGATGAATTTAGCGGTTAATTATGCTAAAAACTGGGATAGAGGAAATACTGAGTATCAAATCTTTGTGCTGGAGAACTATATGAAACAGAGTTTTGGCAAAGAAGAACTTGCCACCTATAAAAAGATGTTTGGTAGTATAGATTCGTTAAAAAAGATGGGGCTTTACAGACCGGGAAGTGAATACAGCAAAATCTATTTCCCCCTTATTTACCAATTGAAACAAGATCGGATTTATAATATGGATTGCCAAACCTATGATAAACCCTGGGGCGAAGCCTGGAATAAAACAGACTCGTTATACAAGATTTTAATCGGCAAAGCAAAGGCCGACAGCAGCTCGCAGGAAGCTGCTACTGTGAAAGCTATAGAAAAATACTGGTCTTACAGTAAAGATGAAGCAAGTGTATTTAATGCTGACCCTTATGCAGGTATGAATACAGTAAAATATGGTGTTTTAGATGAAGCCTGGAACTTTTATGGCGGATCGCACTTTTATGGATATGCGGGATTTCCGACTGAAACGGTAAAGGAAATGATAGCACAGTGGACCCTGAGAAATGAAGGAATGTGTAAAAATATTATCGAACAGGCGAAAGCTAAAAAAGCAAAAAGGGTTGTAGTAGGAGTTGGTGCATCGCACCGGAAGTGGATGGAAGAAATTTTAGCAAAAAACCCAGATGTAAAAATGATTAACTATAACGATATACACTAAAATTTAACATACGTTCCAGAGCCTCCTTGCGGTGCATGGGGGCTTTTTTTTTAAAGTTCGCAAATTTTTTCCACTGCTGTTTGCAAATTCAACATAAACGGACTACTTTTAAACTAACAAATTAGTTATTTGGCTTTTATGCAACATCTTAAAGAATTGTGTGTCTGCCTTTTAAACAAACCCCTGGTCCATCACATTTTTAGTCCCGTTCATCACATTTATTGAATTTATAAAAAAATAGCCGATAATTTTAGGTTCCTTATTTAAACCAAACATGAAAAAACTCTTACTTTCTCTCACTTTCAGCCTAATTATCTTTAGCCTGTTTGCACAAAAAAACGGAAGCATCACCGGAATATTAGCTGATAGTGCAAACCATAAAACCACATTAAATTATGCTACTATTTCGGTTTATAAAGTTGGTGATAGTGCATTAGCTACTTATAAACTGTCTGATGATAAAGGCGTTTTTAAAATCAATGGTCTGGCCACGGATGTAAAATACCGGTTAGTAGTAACCGCCTGGCAATATGGAACTTTTAGAAAAGAAGTAGAACTCAGCACAGCCAATCCGAGTTTAAACCTTGGCACACTTTACCTTTCCACCAAAGCAAATGACTTAAATGAAGTGGTCATATCTGCAGAGCGCCCGCCCGTAATTGTGCGTAAAGATACCATTGAGTTTAATGCCGAATCTTTTAAAACCCTGCCATCCGCAGTGGTAGAAGATCTGCTAAAAAAGCTTCCCGGTGTTGCCATTGCAGCCGATGGTTCTATACAGGTTAACGGCAAATCAGTTAGTAAAATTTTGGTAGATGGAAAAGAGTTTTTTGGTGCCGACCAGCAAATTGCAACCAAAAATCTACCGGCAAATATCATAGATAAAGTGCAGGTAGTGGATGATAAGCAGGCTAAACGACGGGCTCCTGATTTAACAGAAGCAGAAATTCCACAAATTATTAATTTAAAGCTCAAGAGAGCCATAAAAAAAGGTGCTTTCGGTAAACTATATGCGGGAGGGGGTTTAAAGGATCTGTATCAGTCTGGTGGATTAATGAACTTCTTCAGGGATACTACGCAGGTAAGTGTTTTGGCTTACGGCAACAACATCAATCAGCCTGGTTTTAACCCCAGTGATGTTCAGCGGATAGGTGGATTTAACAGAAGTGGGATTAACTCGATGATGATGAGTTCGGGCGGTTATTTCGAGTTTAACGGAATCAATTTTGGCGGAAGTAATGACGGTATCCAAACTTCATCAGGCGGGGGTTTTAATTTTAACACCATCAATAAAAAAGGGATCAAATTTAATACGCAGTATTTCTTTGGAAAATCGAATAATCTTTTAGAAAAGCTTTCCAACACCAACCAGACCCTTGGCACAGATCGCTTAATTACCAATGCTAATGAAAATACTACTTCTATTATTCTAAAGCATAATATTGGTGGAAAATTGGACTGGCAGATCGATTCTTTAACACAGCTTACCATCGAACCCTCAATTGTATTAAATTCCAATAATTCGATAAGCAAAGTGTCATCTAACAATAGCAACGTCAATAACCAGTTAATCAATTCACTCGAAAATTTGAATGATAGAAACAGCTCCAGCAATAAATATCAGCTAAGGGCCGAATTTAATAAAGATTTTAAAAAGCCCGGAAGATCTTTAAACCTTGGTGCCGATATTTCTGCGAGCCCAAACCCCATTAATAATTATAACAAAAGCACCGGCATTTTTTACCTCACACCTTCAACTTCAGAAATTGACCAGTTAAGACAAAATAGTATAGATAACTTCAGGTCTTACCTCTATGGCAACTATGCTGAGCCGATCAGCAAAAAACTAAAATTTAAAGCCGATATCAATGGAAATATCATCAATAGCGAAAATGCATTAAGTACATTTTACCGTAATCCGGCTAACCAGCTGTATGATATTGTAGTACCAAACTTATCGCAAACAGTTAAACAGAATGGATTCAAAACCAACACAAACATCAGCCTCGGATATAAAGTAACTAAAGATTTCTACCTTCAACCCGGATTGGTACATAATTATATTTCATTGAACAACCGTTTCACAAATGGAGCAGCTGTTGATCAACGTTATCATTTTATGTGGCCGACATTTCAGTTGACTTATAAAATATTCCGCTTTAATTATACTGCCAGTTTTACAGAGCCTAACGTGAGTTATCTCCAGCCAGTGGCCGACAATACAAATGCGCTTTATATCAGAAATGGAAACCCTAATTTATTGCCAGCCCGTAGGCAGAGTTTAAGCATGTATATGTACAAATATGACCCTAAAAACCTTATTAATTATAATTTATATGGCTATGGAAATTTCACCAAAAACGGCATAATTAACACCGTTACGATCAATAATGGCGTTCAAACGGTTAATCCCATTAACATGAGCGGTATTTATAATTTTCAGGGCGGGGCGAATGTTTCAAAAGATTTCAGGAAAGATAAAACAAGCTTGAAGGTTGGGATGGGTTTTTGGGCTAATTTCGATCATACGCCTGTTATTGTTAACAATATTCAAAGCAATGCCAATGTTTTTTATGTTGGACCAAATGGTAGCATCAGATTGAACCTGAACGATAAAGTGGAAATCAATCAATCATACTACATCAATTTAAACCGTAGCAAATACGATGATAGTTTTTATACCAACATTAGCTACAATACCCATCAGAGTACATCTGAGCTGATTATCCGTTATCCTAAAAAAGTGGTTTTCGAAACGAGTTATGCTTTAACCATTAACGAACAAAAAATTGCAGGCTTTAATAATAACATTAAAATCTGGAATGCCGGCCTTACTTACCTGTTTATGAAAAATGATCGGGCCCAATTAAAATTTTCGGTAAACGATATTCTGCAGAGTAACGTAAGAAGGAATATACAGATTATAGGTAACAGTGTTATTGATGCACAAAGCAATAACCTGGGCAGATACGGCATGCTTACACTTACTTATAACATCCAAAACTTCGGTCAAAAAGTTGGCGGAAGACAAACGTTCTTCAGTTTTTAACTACCTTATTCCGAATGTAGTGAAGAGTCTTTGCGCAGATTTAGTTTGCTGTCGTAAGAAGATTCTTCACTGCGTTCAGCATGAGAGATTAGCTTATTGCGTTAACGTTAGTCTAACCAGATACTGATCTTCACCATCATCAAAAATCAATTCAGCATTCCATCCCGTTTCTGCAGCAATCTGTTTAATGGTTTCTTCATCTATATAAATCCAGTTGAACCAATTGCCTTTTTCGCCTTTATATTCATACTGGTAAGATACCTCACCGTAGTACTGGTTTTGTGGTTTAGGCAGATCTTCATATAAATAAGCAATATCAGATGAGTCAAAAATGACCTGTCCGCCGGGATTGATCAGGTCTTTTAATTTGATTAAAAAAGCTTTAAAACCTGGCAAAGTTCCTGTTAAACCGATACCGTTCATGAGCATGATGATGGTGTCGAATTTCTCTTGATAAGTAAAAATATCCTGTACAAATGCTTTTTTTACTCCACGGTCTTTCATAATGTTTACCGCAGCTTCCGAAATATCTATAGCGGTAACATCGATATTAAACGCCTGTAGCAGTAAAGCATGACTCCCCACACCGGCGCCGATATCCAGCACCTTTCCATTACACATATGCAAAGCCTGAAGCTCCAAAACGGGCATATCTTCATCATCACGGAAGAAGAATTCCAGTGGCATTTCTTCCGGTTCTCCGTAAGAATTGTGTAACCAAAGGGTATCCGCCTCGCCCATTCTGTAAATATCTGTTAGCGCTTTACCAAAAACATCCATAGCACAAAGATAGGGAAAAGGGAAGATGTATAAATGGATGATGGGAGATGGAAATTTTATACTGAGGTAACAGGCATAAAGTTGGTCGGGATTTACAATCCCGTCCTAAAGCCCAAGATTATTAATCCTTATTGTAATAGAGCAAAAAGGTCTGGATTACAAATCCAGACCTACGATTTTTATAACAGTTTTGCACAACAATTTTACTCCAAATCAAATACCTGATGGTATTCTGGTATAGCTACATGTTTAAACCCTTTATCTTTTAATTTAGTAGCGAAACTTTGCTGTACTTCGTACTCTCCATGTACCAGAAACAACTGTTTTACCTGAGCAGGATCCTGACCAGATAAAAAATGCAATAAATCTTCGTAATCGCCGTGCGCACTCATCGATTTTATGGATTGTACTTCAGCTTTAACTTCATATTCATCGCGAAAAATTTCAACCACCTTATCTCCGGCAATCAGTTTTCCACCAAGCGAATTCGGTTCGCAATAACCTACCATTAAAATGGTGTTTTTCTGGTTGCTGATATTGTTCCTGATGTGATGTTTTACCCTGCCGGCCTCAGCCATACCTGATGCAGAAATGATTACACAAGGTCTTGGATCAGCATTTAAGGCTTTTGATTCTTCTACACTTTCGACGAAACGCAAGCCTTTAAACCCAAAAATATCATGATCTACCTTTAAAATTTCTTTAACCCCATTATTGTATACCTCGGGATGGTTTTTAAGAATTTGAGTGGCTTTTGATGATAAAGGACTGTCTACGTAAAAGGGAACATCAGGCAGTTTACCTTTCAGCTCCAAGCCATTTAAAGCATAAAGGAGTTCCTGCGTACGGCCAACTGCGAAAGCAGGGATAATTACCTTTCCTTTTTTAATTTTACAGGTATTATTGATGACTTCCAAAAGCATATCTTCGATCGGATCGAGATTTTTATGTAGTGAATCGCCATAAGTTGATTCCATCAGGATATAATCAGCCTGGTCAAATTTTTGCGGACTTTTTAATAACAAGTCGCCATAACGGCCAACGTCGCCAGAAAAGGTAATGCGCGTGGTTTTTCCATCTTCTGTAATACTAAGATGAACAGCAGCGCTGCCCAAGATGTGGCCTGCGTCAGTAAATTTTAACAGAATCCCCTCTTCGATTTTAAAATCCTCTTCGTATTCCACAATTTTCATCTGGCCAACTGTTTTGGTCACGTCTTCCTCTGTATAAAGCGCTTCCTCCATTTCTTCACCTTCTCTTAGATTACGGTTGGCATATTCAGCATCCTGCATCTGGATCTTGGCAGAATCCATCATTAAAATGCGGGCCAGGTCCATCGTAGCTGAAGTACAGAAAATCTGCCCTTCAAATCCTTCAGCAACCAATTTGGGCAAAAGGCCACAATGATCTATATGTGCATGAGATAAAATGAGGTAAGTGATTTTTTTTGGATCAAAACCAAAATAATCATTTAGTTTATCGGTAACACGGCCCATCCCCTGGAATAAGCCGCAATCTAATAAAATCTGAGTGCCGTTTTTTAAGGTAATAAGGTGCTTACTTCCCGTAACCGTACGGGCAGCACCATGAAAAGCAATATTCATCAAGCTATTGGTTAGAAAATACTAAAAGTGCCAGATATCTCCGGCACTTTCAACTCGTTACGCGTTTATTTCTGCTACTTTATCTTTAACCTTATCGGCAACGCTTGTGGCTTTATCTGCCAATCCTGCCAGTTTATCTTTTGAAGCATCTAAAAGATCAGCAAAAAAATCTGATACTTTATTTTTCAGATCGCTGCTCGAATCTGATGATAAGGCTAATGCGATAGTTGCACCTAATGCTGCTCCGGCTAATACGCCTACTATGATTTTTGTTTCTTTTTTCATGGTCTTAGTGATTTACTTATTAAACATAATTAACCCACAGGTGTTTTTATTTTTTTCATCTTACAAAAACCAATCCATAATGAAACGAATATTCTTTATAGACTTAGACAATACCATTTATTTTACCGGGCAGAACGAAGAACAACTGATGGGGGAGTTATACCGTTTCCTGGAAAATTTAGATTTAGGAATCAGCCAGGCTGATTTTCAGTTAGCCAAACAGGAAATGTTGAGGACGCCTTTTTTAAAAGTAGCTAAAAAGTATCGTTTTAACGAAAAGGTGATGCCTGAAGTGATTTCCTATCTTGAAAACAGGTCTGTAACCCAGCCGCTGAAACCCAGCGATGATTACCATTATATCAAAAGCTTAACCGGCCGAAAATTTATTGTAACAGCAGGTTTTCCAAAACAACAACTTTCAAAGGTAAAAATGCTGGGCATTGCCAATGATTTTGAAGAAGTACATGTGGTGGATGTTTCAAGCACCAATAAGAAAGAAAGATTTGAAATGCTGATCGATCACCATCAACTTAACAAAGACGATATTCTGATTATTGGCGATGATGCAGAATCGGAAATTAAATTTGGCCTGGAACTGGGGATAACTACTTTTTTGCTAGATCCTGAAAACCTGCACCCTAATGCTGAAAGTACTTTCAAAGGAACTGATTTGAGTAGTCTTCACGCAGTAGCGGGCCAGTCTGACTATTTATAAATAAAAAGTCCCGATTTTCATCGGGACTCTTCATTTTATCCTCTGCCACCTCTTGACGGTCTTCCACCTTCGCCGCCTCTTTCACCTCCGCCACCGCGCTGTTGCGGGGCTTCCATCCTTCTTTGTTCCTGTCTTTGTTGCATTTGCTGATTACGCTGTTGCTGCATCTGCGCATCACGCTGAGCCCTTTCCTGTTGCTGTTGCTGGGCTTGTTGCGCACGTTGCTGCCGCATCTGCTCATTACGCTGTTGTTGCATCTGCGCATCGCGTTGTGCCCTTTCTTGCTGCTGTTGCTGAGCTTGTTGCGCACGTTGCTGTTGCATCTGCTCATTACGCTGTTGTTGCATCTGTATATCGCGCTGTGCCCTTTCTTGCTGCTGTTGCTGAGCTTGTTGCGCACGTTGCTGTTGCATCTGCTCATTACGCTGTTGTTGCATCTGTACATCGCGTTGTGCCCTTTCTTGCTGCTGTTGCTGAGCTTGTTGTGCACGTTGCTGTTGCATTTGCTCATTACGTTGCGCCCTTTGTTGATCCATCTGAGCACGTTGATCATCCTGACCCCGCTGTGGCTGCATATCACGTTGACCACGTTGTTGATCTATGCTCATACGGTCTTGATTACGTTGTTGTCTGATCTGATCCCCACGTTGCTGATCCTGAACACGATTTGCATTATCCTGTCTGTTGCCATTATCAATCCCATTGGCACCACCGCGACTAATACGTCCGTTTACATCCCGGTTATAAACTTCTCCCCTGTTATTTGGCTGATTATTGTTATCCCGGCCTACATTTCGGCTATCTCTCGATCCAAAGCGGTTATCACCAACGCCTGGAGTATTACCTCTTTGATCGCGGTTAGTGTATCCTTCATTTCTTCCGCCTCGGCTAATGCCAGCATTGCCTTGCTCAAATCTACGTGGCGCGGCATTACGGTTGTCTACCACTGCATTACGTTCAGGTCTTGGCCGGTAAATTGCCACCTCTCTACCGCCAATGCGGCTTGCACCTGGTCTCGAACTTTCAGCATAACGATATACCGTTACATCCCTGTTGGTTGCGCGCCTGATATCTTCAACCCTTGGACCTCCATAATAAGTTCTTCTGTTATACACATAAGTATTATTGATAATGGTAGTATTACGGATATATACGTTATTACGTCCATAATCATATCTTGGAAAAGAATTGATATAAATATTACGTTGAGGAATGAAGTTCCAGCAGAAAGAAGGCACTACATAACGGCGGCCAAAACTTAAATTAATACTGATGCTTGGCGCCATGGGTGCCCATCCGTAATAGCCATCTCCGCTTCTCCAATCTACCCAGGCTGGTCCCCAATTAGTGTCAGGCAACCAAATCCATTGCCGGTAACTGTTAATTACCCAACGACCGTAGTGGAAAGGTGCCCAGCCCCAATCGTAATTGGAAACCCAGGTATTACCATATTCAGTCATGGCCCAACGTCCATTGGTATAATATGGGCGGAATTCACTTTGATCTACATCTGGTCGCCAAACATAACCGTATTGTGGATCCTGAATCCATGTGCCATAAGGTGAAAGCTCGTCGTAAAATGTCTGTAAAGAAATGTTGCCGGTACTGTAACCATCAGACTGGTAATCATTTTGGTAGTCTTGTGCCCTGACAAGGGTTGTGGTTCCGGCAAGGAGCGAAAATAGCCCCAGCACAAGTGCCGTAGATTTCAGTGTTTTCATTTGTGTGTTTATTTTAATAACCTAATGTGTGTGTATCAATTAGAGAACCAAAAATGCTGAAGGTTTAATATGCAAGCATAGTTTTTACATTTTCCTTTTAATATTGCATTACAAGGCATATTTAACTAATATTTAACGTTTTACACCGAGTTTAATTGTGTAGAAAAGAAGTCAGTTAAAAATAAAATTTGCTACACCTCTGTACATGAAAGAGATTATACTGCCATTTCCATAAGTTTTAGAACTTAAATTCTATTTATTGTATGTATTTTTGTAACATGCAAAAAGGCACTTTATACCTTATTCCCGTACCACTGGCCGAGGAGGTAGCACATAAAACTTTTACTCCTTATTTGGTCGATACGATTAATCAGATTGATACCTATATCGTAGAGAATAGTAAAACAGCACGCCGTTTTTTAAAAGAGGCAGGTTTAAAAATACCACAGAAAGATTTAATCGTACACGATTATGGCAAACATAACCGGACAGATCTGGGACAGTTTTTTGGGGAGCTTACCGCAGGCAAAGACGTTGGTTTAATGAGCGAAGCGGGTTGCCCGGGTATTGCCGATCCTGGAGCTGATATTGTTGCCGAAGCACACAAACGCGGTATTAAAGTAGTGCCATTGGTAGGGCCAAGCTCCATTTTACTGGCTTTAATGGCCTCTGGCTTTAACGGACAAAGTTTCGTCTTCTGGGGTTATC
This sequence comes from Pedobacter suwonensis, assembly GCF_007833675.1. Taxonomy (NCBI): domain Bacteria; kingdom Pseudomonadati; phylum Bacteroidota; class Sphingobacteriia; order Sphingobacteriales; family Sphingobacteriaceae; genus Pedobacter; species Pedobacter suwonensis. The sequence goes on from NZ_CP031708.1 coordinate 2,582,685, forward strand.
TGCCTATTGATAAAGAACAACGTACGAAGCGCATTAAAGATCTGGATTTATCGGCCAGCCGTTATAAACAAACCCAGATATTTATTGAAACACCTTTCCGCAATAACCAGCTTTTTGAAGAAGTATTGAAAAGCTGCAAACCCAATACTCAGATTTGTGTCGCCAGCAACCTTACCGCGGCCGATGAATTTATTAAAACACAAAGTGTTTACAACTGGCGCAAAGAGGAAATAGATTTACATAAAAAGCCGACTATATTTTTGTTATACTAAGATAAAATCGTCATCTCGACTGTAGCGCAGCGAAACGGAGAGATCTTTTTAGAGTAGATTTAGCTCCCCTAAGCCTTTGGGCTATTTGCTACTTGAACTTTGCTCGAAATGCCGGGCGATTTCAAAAAATCAAAACATATCCAGCCTAACATTGGTTGTTAAGGTAACGCTTTGCAATATTATTCACTAAATCTTCGAGTTATGAAAAATACGAGCACACCGAAAAACAATCCAACAGTTCAAGGCAATTCAATAGCCGACCGCGCTAACCACGATGTTAAAACGGATAAAAAGATACAAGGCATTACCAACGGAGGTGGCCAACGTTCCGATCAGACATCGAACAAAGATAACCAGCGGAAGTACGATAACAAAAAATAATGAAAAAGGTGATGATCCGGAAGAATCATCACCTTTTTCATTACCACAAATCCCTAATCCGGGGGATGTACAGAATAATAGCCATTTGTATCAATAACATATTGCTCTTTTACTGACGGAAGTTCAGGCAAGGCAAAATGATCAGTGACTGTAGTATGTGATCGGCTAAGTTTTCCAGCCATTTCAACAGGGCTTCAAAACATCTTCAAGCTTCTGCATTTCCGAAATTCGGATCTGCCTTAAACCCCATCCAACATCCATTTTTTTGCTGTGTCATGCGGTCAAATGTTAACCAGACAACCTGAACCCAATTATTACCTAATGAATTACTTGCTTATACCCCCAAGATCGGTTCCGCATGGCAACTGGAGCAAAGCAGAAAGCTGAGCATTTATTGATTAGCCATTCTGTTATACAGGTGTATAGCGGCTGTATTAAAAGATTGATACCAGCCCAATAATCAAATTATATTTTGATACGTCTGTCACATTCCCAATTTATCTGGAAATCCTCTTAATACATGAACTATAGAAGCCAGAACAATCTATCCTTAACGAAAAAATTACTAATAAATATGGCTATTTATGTAATTTTTTATACATAAAAACGAGTTATAAATATTACAAACAATACTAATTAAGTTTTCGTGTAAAATTCCGCCCAACGCCAAAATTAATGTAACATGTTCTGTTACATTTGTTTCATCAGCTATTAAGGACCAACTAACCTCTTATCCAATGAAAAAAAACCTAAAAAAAATCGCTTTCTTAGCGATAGTTGCAGTAACCATTGCTGCATGTAAAAAAAACCAGGAAACAGCAAGCCCAGAACCACAGGAAACGGTAAAAAATGCCGATAAGGTTTTACAGCACATTAAAAATCTTGGCTTTCCCGAGTCGAGCATTGTTTACAATGGCAATGAATATATCGTTGAGGAAGATATTATATTTCCTAAAAATATGGAGATCCCGGTTAATAATTCGGCACCAAAAACAGAACAGTACTACACCGGAAGTATTGTAAACGCAACGAAAAAACTAAACATCCGGATTTTTGTAGATGCATCCATGACATCAATGAGCAGTGAGATCAACAGCGCTATTGCCCAATGGAATGCTGTTCCAAATTCTACTTTACGCTTCAGTATAGTAACCACCGCCCCTTACGACATCCTGATCAAGGATGAAAATTTGGGAAATGGCGTTTGCGGCCAGGGCCAGTTCCCTTCAGGCGGAAGTGCAGGTGCTTTGGTTAAAATCAATAAAAGTTATATTGCAGGTAATTCTTTTGCACAACGTGCCAGAACAATTTGCCATGAGTTTGGCCACTGCATCTCATTCAGACACACCAACTGGGCTGCGATCGGTGAATCAAGTGCAACGAATGTACCTGGCGTAACCGGAACAGACGCCTTATCGCTAATGAATGGTGGCCAATGTGGTTCGGGTGCAACCGTATTATCTCAAAAAGATAAAGACGCAACTGCAGTATTATATTAAAACCCAAAATAATCAATTAACCTAAACTAAATCCTTAACCAGTTGAAGATGAGCTCGGGTACCTAAGCAGTACCTGAGCTTATTCTTTAGCTAAAGCAATAATATCCTTACCTTCTAAAATCCGTCTCTGGTCATGATGGCTCAAGGTATTAATCATCGCCTGGCCAAGCCCAGCCATCGTGCAAAAACCACTTGGATAAATAGTTCTGCCAATTGGAAACAACCAGTTGATGTATTTATAGAATTGATGTGCATACTTTTGCCCTGCTAAAGGCTTGATAAAACCCGGACGAAAATTAAAAACCTGTTCGAAAGGTAATTTTGTTAAATCACTTTCTGTTTTGCCTTTTACCTGAGCCCATCTTAAACGGCCATTCTCATTGGTACCTCCACCAGAAACGTAACAAAAAGTCATACCACTGTTAAGCCTACTCAATGTTTGTGCTACATGCATGGTAAGCGTGTAGGTCATTTTATAATAGGTTTCCCCGTCAACACCTACCGATGAAATGCCTAAACAGAAGAAACAGGCATTATAGCCAGACAACTGATGTTCGATCGCTGAGAAGTCAAAAAAATCAACATGAATAATCTCCTTCAATTTTGGATGTGCGTAACCACAAGGCTTACGGTTAATTACCAGGATATGATCAATTTCAGCACTGCTTAAGCATTGCATCAATACACCTTCCCCAACCATTCCGGTGGCGCCAGTAATGATAACATTATGCTCATTTCTTGTTTTTCCCATTGAAAATTATTTAATAATCAAAACGAAGATCAGCGAATCTTTGTTTGCCAAATGAAGCTGTTAGCTTTGTTTTTGCTATATTAATATAGAAAAATAATAATTAATTACCCTAATATGAGGAGTCAAAATTTGCCAATCATTAAAATGCTGTTGTCAGCCTGCCTATTATTTATTTCCAGCTGGTTATTTGCACAAAACGAATTAAGTCCAAGGCAAACCTAGGGTTTAAAAAAAAGAGCCTGATACCGCTTCCACTTACCAGACGTCACTCCTGCCATTATCAAAACCATATATCGTTCCTGAGGGTAGGTTCAGGGAAATTTATTATTGGGATTCCTACTTTTTGTATGCGAAGTATTTAAAACGAAATTTAAAATAAACAACTAATTTTGGCAGCCAATTCGGGCGAAAATAATCATTGCTAATGAAAAGAATAATAATTTTAATGGCTGTAATAGCCCTATTTACCTCTTGTGGTAAAGATGAAAATCCCGTTAGTGAGACAAAGCAAGGTGTCAGTTTGGAGTTTGTTAAAAACAATACGCTAACAACTGGCCAGGTAACTGAAAACTCTTTTAATATTAATGTCGTGATGATTTGGAAATCCGATGGAAAAGATTTTAAATACAATGGAATTTCTGACGGGCTTTATGCTTATGATAATGTTTCTAAGACATCATTAAAGGCTGATTATTCGTATACTAATATAAAAAGCAAAACAATTGATTTACCAGTTGGAAAATACTTTATAACAATTGTGACAGATAATACCGAAGTGCCAAAACTAGCCTATTCCTATACTACATTTATCGTTTCTAAATCAGATTATGTAAAAGTTAAGAAAAATGTTTCTGGAATGGCTAGTTTAACTTATACAACCTGGTAATATTATCTAAAATGATTTTTAATTTAAGCCCCAGATTGGGGCTTTTTTTATGTTCAAACCCAATTTGTAAACACTTGAAACCGTTGTTATTTTTTTTCAACCAAGCAATATAAATGATACGCGGCTCGCACACACTAACCTCTATTTTCCCGCAAGCATTCGAAGCCAAAAAAAGGCAAAAGGAATGCTTACGTCTTAGATCGTGATGCCTGCATGAGTTACCGATTTTACTACTATTATCATTTGGAGCGCGCCAGGTTTGATGATGCAATTATGTTGATGGAAAGGGAGTTGTTTATAAGCGGCCGTAAGATTGCTGATAGATTGACCGAAAATAACGAACTGCTAAAAGACATAACCCTAAACGCACCAAGCCATAAGCAATTAAAGCAACGCTACCCACACTTTAACTGGAATTAGATAAAAATAAAAGCCCCGGACATTAGGGCCTTTTAATTTTACTTAACCCAATTCGAAAAAATGTATGCAAAGCACTTGAACGCAATTTAGTATCTTCACAGCATGAAAAAGCTTATTGTGATTTTGGTATTTATTCCTTTTATTGGATTATCACAGACGTTTAAGCCTGATTATGATACAGAAAGCACCTTTACTGATCAGCCAGCTTACTTATTGGATACGGTTAGCGTATCATTAAATACTAAGCAGCAGCTATATAGCAATGTGTTAAGTTATCTAACAAAGTCTTTTAAAGACAGTAGAAATGTTCTAGAAATGAAGAATTTTGAGTTAGGTGAAGTTTCTTTTAACGGTATAGTTCCTTTTGTATATATAGATACTGTAGCGGTTAAGACAACAAAAAGAGAAACCATTAAAAGTGCAATTGAACGTAATTCTTTTCTTTCGTTTAAGTGTAAGATATATGTTAAGGAAGGTAAGTTTAAGATTGTTCTATCAAGGTTGAAAACCCCTTCTTTCTATTTCTCACAGGATGAATTACAATCTACATTAAGAAAGGAATTCTATAAACCAAACAATCAAGTAGCTAAAGGAACTGCTTTAGGTTTGATAAGGGATATTGCCTATAGGATCAACAAAAAACCCGAAAATGATTTTTAGTTTAAGCCCCAGATTGGGGCTTTTTTTTATGTTCAAACCCAATTTGTAAACACTTGAAACCGTTGTTATTTTTGTTCAACCAAGCAATATAGATGATACGCGGCTCGCACACACTAACCTCTATTTTCCCGCAAGCATTCGAAGCCAAAAAAAAGGCAAAAGGAATGCTTACGTCTTAGATCGTGATGCCTGCATGAGTTACCGATTTTACTACTATTATCATTTGGAGCGCGCCAGGTTTGATGATGCAATTATGTTGATGGAAAGGGAATTTTTTATAAGCGGCAGAACCATTGCCGATAGATTGACAGAAAATAATGATCTGTTGAAAGATATAGCCAGGAATGCCCCCAGTTGATAATTTCGATTATCTCATTTAGAAATATGGCTTTATCCCTAACGGAAACCGTACTTATTACCTCACACGTTCGCAGCCACCATTTTTGCAGCTATGGTTCAATTGCTTGCAGCGCATAGTAAGGATGTTAAACTGGCAGATTATGAAGATGCGCTGGAAAAAGAATATCTGTTTTGGATGAAAGGAGCCAGTCAGCTAAGTAATGGCAAAGCCGCAAACCATGTGGTAAAGCTTCCTGACGGTTCAGTTTTAAACCGATATTATGATGCAGGCGATCAGCCACGGGAAGAATCATACAGAGAAGATTTTGAAGCTGCTAAATTAACTAAACAGGCTCCTTCCACTTTTCTCAGAAATGTACGTGCTGCCGCAGAATCGGGTTGGGATTTTAGCAGCAGGTGGTTTGCCGATGGTAAAAGTTATAACCAGATTATCACTACCGATTTACTTGCCGTGGATTTAAATACTTTATTATATAATCTCGAAATGGCCATTGCTACCGCCAACAACGAAGCAGGCAACAAAATAAAATGGTACATCCGAACAGCCAAAGGTGGCGGTGGGGAATATCCACTTCAGGATGGGTTTGGCTGAACAAATGGTGTACTCTTAAAGCTGATGAAAAAATAATTTATACTATATATTTTCCTTGTAGTCCTAAAACAAAAAACAGAGGCCGAACCCGAAACATATGAGGTAAATATGTTTTGGTTGCAGCCTCTGTTCGTGAATATCAAATTTTAATACCCTGGATTTTGTATCAGATTAGGATTACCCAATTGGTTATCTGGAATAGGGAAAAGCAGGTATTTAGCTTCGCTTGCAGGTTTTTCCTGCCACGCTGTGAGAAATTTCCCGAAACGGATTAAATCTTGTCTTCTAAAACTTTCCCAATATAGCTCACGACCGCGTTCATCCAGCAGGATATCCAATGTGAGGCTTGGTAAAATGGAAGCACCCCTTACCGTCCTGATCGAATTTACAATGGTTAAAGCAGCGGCTGGTTGCGACGTTCTTAACTGGGCTTCGGCTTTCATCAACAGTACATCAGCGTAACGGAAATAAACCCAGTCGTTATCAGGTTTTCTGGATCCAGCGTTGGCATAGTCAATCGGGTATTTAATTACGCGAATCCCCGCAACTTCCAAATGATTGGGATCTCTTTCAATAATGCTTACTTCTGGTGTAAAAGCCAGTGGGTTACCTTTACGGTCTTTTAAGGCTACTCCGTTTTGGTTTACCTGTTGACCAACCAAAAAGCCAATTCTGATGCCGGCAACATTGGTTTGCCCGGCATAAGATCCGCCTCTTCTTTTATCGGTATCTTCAAATTTGTTGTAGAAGTTCGATAAGGTCGAAAAACCGTTGTAACCACTTGGATCTTGGTTATAGTGTGTAGTACATTTCCATTGGCCATCTAAATCGCTCCCACTTACAGCGCCTAAATTTTGCGCCGTAAAAATGTTTTCGGTAGAAAGCTTATCATTTGTTGGTGCAAAATTGTCGAAATAATTTGGCGTGAGGACATAGCCACCTGCGCCTATCTCATCGGCAAGCGAAATTACCTTTGCCATATCGGCAGCGTCAAAAGTTGGCGTACTACGGTTTAAGAAAGCACCTTTATTAAGGTAAATTTTCATTAAAAGTGTTCTCGCTGCATTTTTATTCGCCACATTCGCAGGTCCAACCGGCAAATCGGGGATAATAGCATTTAATTCAGTGATTAAATAAGCAATTTCGTCTGCAGCATTCCGAACACGCGATGGTTTAGTAACGCCTTCTCCCGGATCCCGGTACGGAACCTGCCCCCAGCCATCCAGAACCGAAAATTGTGCAAATGCACGTAAGAAACGTGCCTGGGCAGCCTGAACGGCATTTGGATTGGCATTTAAAACGCTGGTGGCTACATAAGAAATACTGTTTAAATCCCTGAACACATCCGAAATACGGGTATGATCTGGTGCCCATTTGTGCAAATGCAATGCCCTCCAGGCACCATTATCGTCCCAGTCACCTGCACGGGTAGGCACTATAATTTCATCTGATGTTACTTCCTGCAGCGCAGACCAATTCCAGGGTGCCTGATAAGGGCCGATCATTGCGGCATAAGTGGCACCCAATACTCCCGCAACATTATTTGATGATACTGCGCCACTACCCACCTGGCCATTCAGGTCTTCATTCAGCTTGGTACAGCCAGCAAAACTTAAGGCAACTATAGCGAAAGTGAAAATATATTTATTTTTCATGTGATTATAGTTTAAAGATTAAAGGGAAAAATTAACACCGAAATTGAAGGTTCTTGCCGTTGGATAAGCGGTATAATCTATTCCCGCTGATGGAACCCCACTTACACTTTTATTTACATTTACCTCTGGATCAAAACCGGTATATTTTGTAATGACGAACAGGTTTTGGCCATTAACATAAACATTAAGCGACTTTATCGATTTACCAATATTGCCAATGTTATAGTTCAGGGTAGCATTGGCCAATTTCAGGTAATCACCTTTTTCGATATACCTTGATGAGGCAGCAATGGGATTGGCCAGCGATTCTTGTATAGGCGAATTGATTAAAGCAGCCGAAATATTGCGCTGGGCACCCAGATTGGATATAGCCAGTACCGAGTTTGCGGTATTGTTATAAATATCCTGACCAAATGCACCGTTAAAATTTGCTGTTAGAGAGAACTTCTTATACCTTAAATTGGTACTTAAGCCTAAAATTACTTTTGGATTGGGGTTACCTACATAATAAGCAGTAAAACCATCATCAGTATATTTCGAAAATCCACTGGCATCCAAACCATTATACTGGCGGGTAACCATGGCAAAAAGCGGTAGCCCGTTTTGGATTACCTCGGTGGTTACACCACTCAAACCCTGCCCGTTTAACGAGCCTGTTTTGATAATGCCATTAATATCCTGTACTTTATTGTTGATAAATGTAGCATTACCTCCTAAAGACCATGTAAGGTTATCCTGGTCAATAATGATACCGTTTAAGGTTAGCTCAAGCCCTTTATTGATGATTTGGCCTGGTAAATTTACCCATGTAGGAACATTGCCTCCAACCGCCGGAGAAAACGCAATCTGTGGAAACAATAGATCTTTTGTTGTTTTGTTAAAATAATCAATTGACCCGGTTAACCTGTTTTTAAACAAGCCAAAATCGATCCCCACATTGGCCTGTTTGTCTGACTGCCATTTTAAATCCACATTTTCATTGTTGATGGGTGTTAAGATTGGCGAACCGTTTGCATTTCCAAAATCGTAACGGAGCTGTGCAGAACCCGAAGGAAAATCCTGATTACCGGTTTTACCATAACCAACACGCAATTTCAATAGGTCCAGCCATTGAATTTCAGACATGAAACTCTCTTTTCTGATATCCCAGGCGGCTGCAAAAGAAGGAAAATAACCGTAACGATTTGATTTACCGAATTTGGTAGAACCATCTGCCCTAAATGTAGCGGTTAAGATATACCGGTTATCGTAATTAAAAATTGCCCTTGCAAAATACGATTGCAATTGTGTTGTAGGGTTGTTGAAGGTAGAAAATGTCCGGTTGGCCGGTGCAGTAGTTTGAAAGGCATCCGTATAATCAGCAGCGATATCGCCAAAACCAGTCGCTGTATTGGTTGTCCCTTTATTGATGAAGTTAGAATACTCATAACCTAAAATCGCGTTTACGTTCAGCTTGCTGGCAATTTCCTTATTAAAATTTAGGGTATTGGTGAATTGCTGTGTAATCAACTCATTGTTGGAGTAGCTTGCATAACCGCCAAGGAAAGTTCCTGACGGCTGTATACCCTGCAGGTTTAAAGTGCTCCTGGTAGACGCTCTTCTGATACCCGTGCTGTAATTTACACTGGCCAGCATCCGGTATTCTAACCAGGGTGTGATTTTATAGTATGGGGATACACTTCCCAAAATGGTAGAAACTTTCGACTTATCGCTATTCGCAGCTAACGCAGCCAGAGGATTAATGGTGGTAGAACCATAATCTATAAATAAACTTCCATCTAGGTTGTAAAAAGATTGGGTAGGGTTCCAGGATAATGCCTGCGAAATTAAACTTCCTGTAAAACCTGCATCAGTAGTAATAGGCGCTACACTTTCAAGGTATTGATTGCTGATCATGTTCACATCCAGCCCCAGCTTTTTGCTCTCCAGGAACTTAAAATTACCATTAAATCCGGCACTGTATTTTTTAAAATCGGTTGTTTTGATGATCCCCTGTTGATCCTGATAACCCAGAGACGCACGGAAGGTGTTGCCATTGGTTCCACCGCTGATGCCAACTGAATAATTTTGGTTATAGGCAGTGCGGGTAATGGCGTCCAATGCATCAACACTGGTGCCAAAATTACCAGTACTGAGGTTGTATTTCGATAATGCTGCACGATACTCATCACCCGTTAATACATCAACTTTTCTGGCAATATTACTAATACCTGCCGAGGCACTGACATCAATTTTAGTTTCTCCGGATTTCCCTCTTTTTGTGGTAATTAAAACCACACCATAAGCAGCACGCGAGCCATAAATTGCGGTGGCCGATGCATCTTTCAAGATCTCCATCGATTCGATATCAGCCGGGTTGATAAAATTTAAAGGGTTACCATCGGGAGCTGTTCCGATACCGGCACTGGTTGATGGTCGTGCCGAACGTCCATCAAGTGCTACCCCATCTACCACATAAAGGGGCTGTCCGGTTCCGGTAATGGCAGAGTTACCCCTGATGCGCACGGTAGATGCACCACCAGGCTGTCCGCTATTGTTGATCATCTGCACGCCAGCAACCTTACCCTGTATCAGCTGATCGGGTGCATTTAACGGGCCTTTGTTAAAATCTTTTGCAGATACTGTTGTTGCGGCTCCTGTTAAATCGTTTTTTCTTACTGATGCATAGCCAACAACCACAACTGCCTCTAAATTATTCAGCGAACTTAAGGTGATGTTGAGCAGGGTTTGATTATTGATATTTACCGTTTGTGATTCATAGCCCACAAAACTTACGGTTAACCGGGATGTTCCGGTGGGAGCGGTAATCTGATATTTTCCCTCCACATCGCTTTGAGTTCTGGTATTGGTCCCGGTTACCTGTACAGTTGCGCCCGCTAACGGCGTTTTATCACTATCATATATTATACCTTTTACTGTAATCTGGGCAAAAGCTGCTGTGCTTAACATGAGCATCAGGAGATTTAAGCCTATAAATTTCTTTAATGAATACAATTTCTGTTTTAAGGATAAAACAGACCAATTGCCTGGTAAAGTCATGTTCATAATGGATTTAATAATTGGTTAGAAAATAGGTGCTTTTAATGGGTAAACTTTTAAGATCAGGGTGGTATATATTTTATCATTTCTGTTTTAAATTTGGTTTAGTTGATTATTTATAAAGTGGATGGGTTTTTTCTATTTTTTGCCTGGCAATCAATAATGCATTGTCCATACTTTCCTCTATGGATTTACCCTGTATAAAATAAGTAAGGAAACCAGCCCAAAAGGCATCTCCGGCACCGGTTACGCCAATTACCGATTCAACCCGGAGTGCCGGTTTATATTGCCATTGATGGTTTTGTACCTTAAACCAAACACCATCTTTACCGCAGGTAAGACATATCACTTTTGCATTGAAATGATTTAACCATTGCATGGCCTGTTCCATATCCAGTTGCCGACCGGTAAAACGTTCCAGATCATCGGTACTTATTTTTAGCAATATATTCAGCCTGCTTAGCGTGCTGAATATATCTTGTCCATCATCCCCATTCCATATGGATGGTGCATAATTCCAGTCAACCGATAAATATTTACCTAGTTGATAGGCCTTTTCGAAAGCATACAGAATATTGCTCCGTGCCGGCTCTTTGCTCAATGCGAAAGCAGTAGTATGCAGGATACCGCAGTCCGCAATGATGTTTTCATCCATCTTTTTAATGATCATATCGGCGCTTCGGTAAGCGATAAAATCAGGCGTTCCAGGGTTTTTACCCACCAATACAATACTGGTTTTTTCATCAGAGGTGCGGCTTATATAGGTATCGGCTATCCCAACAGATTTTAATTCACGAATGAGATAAGTACCCAGATTATCGTTACCTACCGTAGCAATAAGTTCAGCATCAACACCCAGCCATTTTAAATTGGCACATAAGTTGGCTGAGCTTCCGCCCTGGCTGACTAGAAAACGTGATGGCGATGCAAGAGATTCGATATTGCCCTCTGATATGATATCAGCAAGGAGCTCTCCTACTACTAAAACTTTTGCTATATTTTTCACAGGCCTGAGAATTTAAATGTAAAGAGTTTGGTAAATGCATCATTTTTAATCGCTTGCTCGGCAATTACAGCTCCCGCAGCACTCCATGTACAATTGGGGATGCCACAGGGCGATTGATTGGTACCGTTAAGGCACTCGTTAAATAAGTCACCGCTGCTGTTGGCACGATGGATATCAGCAGTAATTTTAAACGCCATTTCATACTCTTGGTGATGATTTAATGAAGCAGCAAGCCAGCCGTTCCATACTGGCCATAGGCCGCCGTTATGAAAATAACCGGGTTTGTTGCGGAACGAGTAGGCATAGTTATGTTTCAGCTCCTGCATATCTGCGTCACTATATTCAATTGTTGGATGAAAAGAAGGAATTAAATCCTGGTTATGGTTGTACAGCGTTTTTACGTAGGCTATGGTATTGCTGATTTGTTCTTTGTTGCCTACACCGAGCAGTAGACAAAAAGTATTGGCCTGCAGATCAAAATAATGATAAACCCTGGCCGGATTAAAGCCCATTAACCAAAAATGCGGAGAAACTGCCGCTAACTGATGGATAAGATGAGGCGAATAAAGCTGATTTTGCGATTCACTTTTCCAATAATTTAATTGTATCGCATGGCTGATGTTCAGCGCTTTTTCGCTCCAACCCTTATTCTCTGATAAGGTTGATGCCAGTCTTAATGCCCAAAGCCGCAAAAGCTGATCGAAAAGAACATATCCATGCTGGATATACTCATCTGCCCAATCTCCGCTCTGCGGAACATAAATTAAATGTTTACCGTTAAACTCCCAGGCATCCATTACGCTAAAGCATCGCCCGATTTGATGTACATATTTTTCCCAGAGCGAATTGTCGCCTGTTAAAATAGTATAGGCAGATAAACCAATTACTGCCCAAGATGGGTTATCGGCCCGGCCTGATGTGCCTCCAAAACTTACCGATCCATCGATGGGTGAAACGTTGGAGGGCATAAAACCGCTTTCGTGCTGGTGGTTAAAAATGGTTTCGATAGTTGCTTTGGCAGTACCTATAAGTGCTTTGTTACCGCTTAGCAAAGCCGCTATGCTTGTAATTACTCCATCCCTTGTCCACACCCGTTTATAATTATCATGTTCCTCTACTGCAGCCACAAAACCAGAAGGTGTTGACGCCCGGGCCATCAGTTTCAGTGCTAGCTCATATCCTTTTTGATTAACCATTGGTCTTGCCTCCTATATCACGCTTGCTGATCAGTGAAACCATTATGCCTGCTACTACAAGCAATCCACCGGCAAACAGGATGGCGTTTTCGGGCTTATGCCCTAAAAAATACCGGTATACATATTTAAAAGTGATGGTTTCTAAAAGCATGGGCAGCACAATAAACATGTTGAGGATACCCATAAAAATGCCGGTTTTCGCTTTTGGTATACTACCGGCAAGCATGGCATAAGGCGTACCCATCATGCTCGCCCAGGCAATGCCCAAACCAATAATGGGTATAAACAACAAAGCTTTAGTGTGGATTAGCGGCAAACAAGCCAAACAAACACCTCCCGTTAATAAACTGATGAGGTGAACTTTCTTTGCTGTTATTTTTCTGGCGAAATAAGCAAGTGGAAAAGCAACGATGAAGGTAACCACATTATAGCCGCCATTTACAGTCCCGGTTAAAAGCTGCGCCGAAGCAAAACCATCAGCTGCTGCATTACTGGTATTGTAAATGGTTTTTGCCAAACAAAGGGTTACAAACTGCCAGTAAACAAACATGCCGTACCAGTTAAAAAGGTAAACCAGACCAAGTTTTTTCATTGTTGTAGGCATTACCTTAAAGGCCTCGATAATATCTTTAAAAATATTGATAACACCCCCCGGCATTGCTTTAACCTTTTTAATTTCTTCAGGGCTTAACGGGTTTTCCTTTGTGGTAAAACAGCTGTACATGATAGAGCCGATGGATACCAGCCCACCGATAAAAAATGCCGCGTAAGTGGTATGCGGAATGTTGTTGCCACTGCGAGCATGTATGCCGATTAAACCTGCAGCAATTAAAATACCCGGAGTAAGATTGGCAAGTGTAATACCCAGACCGGTAAAAAAACTTTGTGTTAAAAAACCGAGGGCGTGCTGCTCTGACGGGAGTTTATCGCTAACAAAGGCGCGGTAGGGCTCCATGGTAATGTTGTTGCCTGCATCCAGTATCCATAAAATTCCTGCAGCCATCCAAATCGAACTGCTGTAGGGCATGGCAAATAAACAAATGCTGCATATAATGGCCCCGATTAAAAAATATGGTCTCCGCCGTCCAAATTTACTGGTCGTTTTATCGCTCATGGCACCTACTATCGGCTGGATAATCAGTCCGGTCATTGGCCCTGCGAGGTTTAGCAATGGAATCTGATCTGCATTTGCTCCCAGATAGGAATAAATTGGAGTCATGTTGGTTTGTTGCAAACCAAAACTATACTGTATACCGAAAAAACCCAGGTTCATGGCTATGATCGAACTGAAATTCAGTTTCACTGCCGATGAAATACCCTTGTGTTCTTCTGCTTGTGCAATTATCATATCAGGCCCTTTTAAGTTGATAAACAATAGCCTGCCAAGGCTTCAGATTTAATTTATTGTTTGCAATGCCCACTGTTCCGCTGTAGTTGTTGATGAGCTGTTTTGCAGAAAGCGTGTTGATACCTTTATCCAGCTGGTAAGTAACTTCGTGGTTAGAAAAATTTAACACAACCAAAACTTTTTCCTTACCCAAGCTGCGTGTATAACAGTAGATACATGGATTTTCGATATCGAAAACCTGATAACTGCCATAAACCAATACCGGGGATGTTTTACGCAAGGCCACTATCTTTTTAAAATAAGCGAGCTCACTTGCCGGATTTTTTTCCTCATCAGCTACATTTGCTTCGTTATAATTTTGGTTTACTTTAATCCATGGTGTTCCGGTGGTAAAACCTGCATTTATTGTTCTATCCCATTGAAACGGGGTGCGTGTATTATCCCTCGAAATGAATTTCTGTTTATCCATAAAAGCCGGCAGATCCTCATTTTTGTCCTTTGCATTTTTGTAAGCGTTTATGGTTGCGATATCGCGGTAATCTTCAATCTTGTCAAACCTGATGTTGGTCATCCCCAATTCATCTCCATTAAAATAATAGGGCGTTCCACGCATGGTCATAATCAGTGTGGTTAATAGTTTAGAAGATGCCGTTTTAAATGCTTTGCTGTCATTCCCGTATTTGCTCACCATGCGGGGAACATCGTGGTTGCCCAGAAATATGGCGAGCCAGCCTTTATTCGCAAACGAATGGTCCCATTTGGTAAATGCCTTTTTCAGATCCGGCAGTTTATAACCTTTGGGATCGTTCCCGATATCCATGATCTCAAAATGGTAGGCCATATTTAACTCCTGCCGGTCTGCGTCGACCAGCGAATGTGCATCGGCTAAAGTACTCCCTGCACCTTCTGCAACCGTCATAATGTTGTACTTACTTAAAACGGTGCGGTTCATTTCCTTTAAATATTGATGGAGGTGTGGACCCATTCCATAATATTTGATGATGTTGCTTTCGTAGCCTTCGGGATATTTTTTCCAGGTGGTATCTTTCGAAACATATTGGAAAGCATCCATCCTTAAGCCATCAATTCCTTTATCCAGCCAAAACTTCATTATGCCATATACTTCGTGGCGCAGTTTTTCATTTTCCCAATTTAAATCGGGCTGTTTTTGCGAAAAATAATGGAGATAATAAGATTTGGTTAAAGGCTCGTATTTCCAGGCATCATTGTTTACATCAAAAAAGCTGTAACGGGGTGTGGGTTTTCCTTTTTCTGCGGGCCACCAGTGATAATAATTACGGTAAGGACTATTGCGCGACGACATGGCCTGTTTAAACCATTCATGCTCATCACTACTATGGTTTAACACCATATCAAGCACCAGCCTGATCTTTCTTTTATGAAGGCCACTAAGCAGTTCGTCAAAATCCTGCATAGTGCCGAATTCTTTCATGATACTACGGTAATCACTAATATCATAGCCATTATCATCATTTGGCGAAGCAAATATCGGGTTAAGCCATACCACATCAATCCCGAGGCTTTTTAAATAATCCAGTTTTGAAATAATCCCACATAAATCGCCCACACCATCTCCGTCGCTATCTTTAAAACTACGTGGATAAATCTGATACACTACGGCTTCCTTCCACCAGGCCGGCTTGTTCGTTTCGCTGTATACATTATGATTAGAAACAGGCTGCGTGCGGCCATTACTAAAATAGAAAAGCAAACTTAAAATGATAAATGGTTTCAGGGATCTCATATTTTTTGATAACAACATGCCAGTCCCAAATGAGCGGGCTACTATATGTTGTGCTTTAGTTTAGTATCTGGTTAATGTAATTGCGAATTGGCAATGCCGAACATTTAGTCCTACATGCTTCATCTGTTTAATGATATGAAGATAGGTTTATAAAATATTTAAAACCATACAAACCAGCAAATTATGACCGCAAACGTTTGCGGAAACATTTGCGAAAATGTTTGTTGTGGAAAACTTATATTTGGGTAACCAAATATTAAACCATGAAACAGAATGCAACTTTAAAAAAAATTGCAGAAAGGCTAAACGTAAGTATATCAACCGTTTCGAGGGCACTAAAAAACCATCCAGACATTTCAGAGGAAACCAAAAAGAAAATAAATGAGTTAGCCGCATTGCTGGAGTACGATCCCAACCCCTATGCGGTTAACCTGCGTACACATAGCAGCAGGGAGTTTGCCGTGGTTGTACCAAGTTTATCAAACTTCTTTTACCATTCATTTATCAGTGCAATTGAAGAAGATGCACGCATTGATGGTTATACCGTAATTATCTACCGTTCGGCTAACGACCCGGTGATTGAACAGGAGATCTTAAAAAGCTGCAGACACAAAAGGGTTTCGGGAATATTTATTGCCATAACTTCCGGAACAAAAGAAATAGAACCTTTCCTTAAATTGGATTTACAGGGGATTCCGGTTGTTTTTTTTGACAAAGTACCAAAATACGAATCCTGTAACAAAATCTGCGTTGGAGATGCACATGCGGCAACCATTGCGGCGAATGAAATTTTAAAAAAGGGAATTACAAATGTCCTGGCTATTTTTGGTGATGAAAATATGTCGATTACGCAGGTAAGGCTGCAAAAATTTACCGAAATTGTTTCAGGTTACGCAGAATTTAAGGCTGTACACGCCAACAATTCGGAAGAAGCAGAGGAAATTGCCCTATCAATGATTCCCGGGTTTGAAAAAAAACGTTTTGCTATTTTTTGTATGAGCGATGAGATTTTGGTGGGGGCAATGAAAGCCATCCAGCGGATGGGCCTAAAAGTGCCGGCCGACCTTGGGGTAATCAGCATCAGTGATGGAATGATCCCCTCACTTTTTTATCCTGAAATTACCTATGCCGAAACCAGCGGTTTTAAACTGGGCAAACTGGCCTTTGGCAGAATGATGAGATGTATTGCCGGAAGTTCTTTTGCACAAACCATTATTGATGAATCTATATTAATCGAAGGCGGATCTATATAACCCCATAAAATCAGCGGCTGTGTTGCTTACTAAAAACAACACAGCCGCTAAAAAAATTATCTTGCCGAAGGGCCTTTCATTTGGTAATCTTTCGGCGGCTCTGCTCCTAAAAGATGTTGAACAAAATAATCCCAGCGGCGGCGCATCATATATGGCGAGTAGGCACCGTAACCATGCGCACTGTTTGGAAAAATAACCAGGTCGAAAGATTTATTGGCCTTTTCCAATGCCTCAACAACTAATAGTGTATTATAAGGCGGCACATTATCATCCATCATACCATGCACTAACATTAATTTTCCTTTTAGGTTTTTAGCATAATTCTGGTTGGCCTGTGCTTCATAATCCGAATTTTCTACCAAACCATTATAGCGCTCGCCCCAATCGTCCTCGTAGTTTCTATTATCATGATTACCTGATTCGGAAATGCCTACCTTGAAAAAATCAGGGTAACGGAACATCGCAGCAGCGGTTGCAAAACCTCCGCCTGAATGCCCCCAGATGCCTACCTTGTTGGTATCGATGGGATATTTTACAGATAGTTGCCTGATGGCTGCAATCTGATCTGGCAAGGTATTCTCGGCCATATTGCCGTAACTCATATCATGGAAACTTTTAGAACGGCCAGGATTACTGGTTCCTTCCATAACCACCACAATAAAGCCCAGCTCGGCCAAAGCCTGGTGATCCCCACGCGAAGCAACGAAGGCCCAACTGCCTACGCTACCACCCTGAGGCCCCGGATAAATATAATCGATAACCGGGTATTTCTGATTGGCATCCATTTTTGTTGGCGTAAAAACCAGACCATAAATATCAGTTTTGCCATCTTTGGCTTTCACCGAAACCGGAGCTGGTGCTTTCCAGCCTGTAGCAGTTAACCTGGAAACATCTGTTTTTTCTAAAGTACTAATCAGTTTACCACTAATATTTCTTAAAACAGTAACTGCAGGAACATCAGGTTGCGAGTAGCTATCAACAAAATATGCGAAAGATGGCGAAAATACAACCTGGTGATTGCCAACTTCTGGTGTCAAAAGCGTCAAATTTTTACCATCGAAACCAATTTTATACAGGTAACTGAAATAAGGATTACCTTTTTCGCGACCGTTGGCAAAGAAATAAAGTGTACGCGTCTTTTCATCAACCTTAACTAAACGTGTAACCACGAAATCGCCTTTGGTAATCTGATTCTTTAATTTTCCATTACCAGAATCATACAAATAAAGGTGTCCCCAGTTATCCCTTTCCGAATACCAGATAATCTCTTTAGAGGCAGGAAGATAACGCCAGTTAATGGCACCCTGCCCGGATTCGTATTGCGTTTTAACAGTTTCTTCGAAAACTTCGCGAACGGCGCCGGTTGTGGTGTTGGCAATGCGGAATTTTTCATTTTTATGATCGCGGGAAGTAGATACAAATGCCACTTCCGTACCATCCGTTTTCCAATCAATATCATCAAAAGTGCCACTGCTCGAAATATCATCGCTTAAGGTGGCCCGATGTGGATCTGCAGGAATAGTAAGTGAAATTACTTTTGGATTTTCTACATCAATGATCACCCTCCTGATCGTTGCAATTTGTTTATCGCCAGGCAAAGGATATTTCCAGGCTTTTAATGTTGGTGCTCCAACATTGGTTGTTACCAGGTACATATCTTTCGAATTCCGCTGATCTTGCTGAAAAGTGGCAATTTTTTTCGAATCAGGTGACCAGCGCAGAATTGGCGCATCACTATGCTTCCAACCTGCATTATCGGTTGCGTAACCATAATCCTTAATGCCGTCAGTAGTTAACTGGGTTAATTTTCCGGTGGCTATATCTTTAACAAAAAGGTTATAATCTTTAATCAATATTGCCTTTTTCCCGTCAGGAGATAATACCTCGCTCCAGCTAAGCCCTCGACGTGATGGCATCGCACTACCTTTATAATCGGTAGTTAAAGTTTTTGTTTTCTTTACCGGATCTACCAAAAAAGCCTGTTCATTACCATTTACTTTAGTGCTGTACCAAAATTTATCTCCTTCAAGCCAGTTTGGTTGCACAGTGGCATGATCGATGTATTTTGCGGTATTGTAGCTCATCAAACTTTCAGCCCTTTCGTAATCTTTAACGGTTAAAGCTTTCTGTTGGGCATTTGCTGTAAAAGCCAGCGTACAAGCTGTTACAGTAAACCAATATTTATTCATCATGTTAGTTAATCTTGCGATAAAAATAAGACTGTTTTGGCAAACGATTGGTATTAATCATGATACAAAATAACAGGTCCTTAGATGAGGTCGGGTAGTGAGAAATGCAACAAACAAACATCTATGCCGTAATTCCTTGATTTGCTTACAAACTTCGGGGATTTGCATACATCAGCTCAGTTTGGCTTGCTGATCTTTGGATTATGGAAATAAAACAAATGGCATTGGGCAACCAGGGTTTGGTTGTACCAATGATTGGGCTTGGCTGTATGGGTATGACAGGCTTTGAAGCAGGGCACATATATGGCCCTTCGGACGAGCATGAAGCCATTGCAACGATTCACCGTTCACTCGAGTTGGGCGGTAATTTTTTGGACACTGCCGATCTGTACGGCCCGCTGAAAAACGAACAGCTTATCGCGAAGGCCATCAGCGGGAAACGAGATCAATATATTTTGGCCACCAAGTTTGGCTGGGAAATCGACGATAACAATAAAGTAACCTGGGCCATTAATGGCAAAAAGGATTATGTAAAGAAATCTTTGGAGCGTTCGTTAAAAAACCTTAATACCGATTACATCGATCTGTATTACCTGCACCGCCTGGATAAAAATACGCCGATTGAGGAAACAGTTGAAGCCATGGCCGAGCTGGTTAAAGAAGGTAAGATAGGCTACATCGGCTTGTCAGAAGTATCGTCTGAAACCGTTAAGCGGGCGCATGCCGTACATCCGGTTACCGCCGTGCAAAGCGAATACTCTTTATTTGAACGAACAGTAGAAGAGCGCGGGGTTTTAACCACGTTAAATGAACTGGGTATCGGCTTCGTCGCTTACTCACCACTGGGCCGTGGTTTTCTATCCGGCCAGATCAAAAGCATCAGCGACCTGCCGGAAAACGATTTTAGAAGAGCGATTCCACGTTTCCAAGGCGAAATGTTCAACAAGAATATCGAATTGGTTAAAGCAATCGAAGCTATGGCTGAAACAAAAAACGTCACATCTTCGCAGCTGGCTTTAGCCTGGATCATGAGCAAGGGAATTTTACCTATTCCTGGAACGAAACGCACAAAGTATTTGGAACAAAACATAGCAGCAACCAACATTGAGTTGACCGAATCGGATCTTTCACAACTGGAAAGTATCGTACCATTGGGTACAGATACCGGTGCGCCTTATGATGAGTTTAGTATGGGTTTAATTGATTAAATTTGTTTATGAACGCCATTAACTCCTTATCAGAATTTCACCGCTTACTCTCGCTGCCAGAACCCCACCATCCGCTGGTGAGCGTAATTAACCTGGCACATAGCGTTTTTTTGGAAGATGAAATCTGGAAAGGTTTCGTTAACCGCTTTTATTGCATAGCGCTTAAACGCGAAGCTAAGGGTAAAATCAGGTACGGGCAACAGCATTATGATTATGATAAAGGCGTATTGAGTTTTACCGCGCCCAACCAGGTGCAACAACTAGACCTGCAAAGTATGGAATGTGGGTCTGGTTACCTCCTGATCTTCCATCCGGACTTTCTGTTACAGCATCCTCTTGCGAATAGCATTCATCAATATGGTTTTTTCGATTACGCGGTTAACGAGGCACTACATTTATCGGCAGAGGAAGAAGATGACCTGATCACGATTCTCCATAAAATTGATAAGGAGTGCCGGCATATCGATAAACATACCCAGGAGATCATCCTGACACAGGTTGAAAGCCTCTTAAAATATTCCAACCGTTTTTATGAGCGGCAGTTTTTGACCCGCAAAAACAATAACTTTGCACTTCTAACCAGGTTTGAGCAGTTGATAGACGACTATTTTAACAGCGATATAAACACTTTACTCACGGTACACTATATTGCAACACAGATGAACCTGTCGCCGAACTACCTGAGTGATCTGCTTCGGATTCATACCGGACAGAACACACAGCAGCACATTCACGAAAAACTGATTGCGAAAGCGAAAGAACAACTTTCTACCACTAATCTTTCAGTCAGCGAAATCGCTTACGCCCTCGGCTTTGAGCATGCACAATCCTTCAGCACACTTTTCAAAAGAAAGACAAATCTGTCTCCGCTGGAATTTCGTCAGGCTTTTAACTAACCAGAGGCGAAAAACAGAATTTGATTCTGTCTGACTGTTAGATTTTATTAGCATAACGGAAGATGATATGTTGCATGCATTTAGTTTGAACCCTTTAATGCATAATGTTTTGGGTTCATGCCAATATGCGCTTTAAATATTCTTGAAAAATGGCTGAGGTTTGTGAAACCCATCCGGTAACCAGCAGCTGAAACAGATAGCTGCTCCGTTCTTAGCAAAAAGGCGGCTTCCTGCATTCTAAATCTCTGATAATAATTGAAAATGCTGTCGCCAAAAATTTGCCTGAATAAACGTTTCAGTTTAGTTGGACTCATATGAGCAACAAATGCGAGGTCTTTAATCATTGGCGGCGTTTCTAAATGTTCAAGCATTTGCTGTTTTACGCGGTAAATGGCTTGTAAATCATGAATGTTTAAGGCAAGTAATTGTTTTTCACCGCGATTTTCCAGCTCCATCAATAACCTGCAAATCAGTTCTTCGGCCTTTACCCTTAAAAAGAAAAGTTTAAAGGTTTCATTGGCCGGTTCAGACAAGATTTCATCCACATTTTTTTGTAAAGAAGGCCACATAATCTGTTCAAACAGAAGAGGGCGTTCATTCTGCAAAAGGCCTTTCAAAACCGATGATTCTTGTGAGGCAGTAAACAAACTGTTCAGATAATCCACATCAACTTCTATAGTAATGGTAGCAGTATTGGAATGGATCGTAATCACATCATCTGTATTGATCCGACTGGTTCCTATTAATACCGATGGTATTGTATGCCTGAGGGGCGGTGACGTTTCTGCTCTGGGAAATATATTTTGAAACTTGAAAAATATCGTCTTCTTAGCAACATTGATATCAGGATTTTCAACAATTACATCTTTATTGAGCTCATAGTTACTAATAAGCATACGGATGTATTCATTAAAAACAAATCCGATACAGTATCCACTGCCAAACTGCGGTGGAATCTCTAATCTTGTATTTTTTAATTTTGTTCCCAATAGGCGGGCTAATCTTTTCAGCACTTGCGGAACCGTCTGATCTTCAATTTCCATAAAGTCTTTTACGACTGTTTTTAGGTCTAATATAGCTATTTTATACCTAAATTGACTAATAATTTTGTGTATCAATTAAAGGCAATGATACTAAAAGAAAAAAAAGTGGCTATAATCGGTTCGGGGCCAGTCGGCCTGACCATGGCGATATTATTACAGCAAAAAGGCATAGATGTAAGCGTTTACGAAAGGGATAAAGATCCACAAGCCAGAATTTGGGGCGGTACGCTCGATTTACACAAAGATTCAGGGCAGAAAGTGATGAAAAAAGCTGGTTTACTGGAAAGTTATTACGCCATAGCAAAGCCTATGGGGATGACGATCACAGACGAAAAAGGAAAAATATTATTGACCAAACAAGTTACACCGGAAAATCAATACGATAATCCTGAAATAAACAGAAATGCCCTTAGAAAAGTACTGCTAAACACGTTGAAACAGGGTACGGTGATCTGGGACAGCAGATGCAAGAAACTCAAGGTATGTGATGAAAAATGGCATTTGCGATTTGAAAACGAAACATTAGGAATTGCTGATTTTGTTATCGTGGCCAATGGCGGAATGTCTAAGATAAGGAAATATGTTACGGACACAGTCGCTGAAAACACCGGAACTTTTATCATACAAGGCGATGTAGCTCAACCTGAAATAAATTGTCCTGAATTTTTCCGACTCTGTAATGGTAACCGGTTAATGGCTGCCTACAAAGGAAATTTATTGGTAACAAACCCCGATAATAAGAGTGCGTTAACCTATGGTGTGATTTTTAAAAAGCCTGAAAATTGGGGTGATGATTATAATGGTTTAAACTTTCAGGATCAGGACAGTATCCGAACGTTTCTTTTAGAGAGGTTTATGGACTGGAATGAACATTACAAACAATTATTCCGTTCAACCTCTTCTTTCTGGGGCTTGCCGACAAGAATATTATCACTGGATAAACCCTGGAAAAAAGACCGCCCTTTGCCGATTACGCTTATCGGAGATGCTGCGCATTTAATGCCGCCTTTTGCAGGCGAAGGTGTAAATACCGGGCTAATGGATGCATTAATTTTAGCAGATAACTTAACTGAAGGAAAATTTGAAAACTTAGCAGATGCTATTAATGATTATGAAAAACAAATGTTTATTTATGCCAACGAGGCACAACTTGCATCAGTAAGGAACGAAATAGAAATGCATCAGCCAGATTTCACTTTCGAGAAGTTTATCCGTTAAGGTGATTAAGGTAAAAAGGGGTGATTTAAAAAATCACCCCTTTCAGCGGAGAGAGAGGGATTCGAACCCTCGATACCGTTGCCAGTATACAAACTTTCCAGGCTTGCTCTTTCGACCACTCAGACACCTCTCCGTATTGGACTGCAAAAGTAATTTTTTTATTCATATCTCCATAAAAATTAATGACAAGAAATTCGGTCTGATGAATTTATTCTTTTGTTAAGTTATATCCCGTTTAACCGCTTGTTTTTTTTAAAGCTGAAGTCGTATAAAACACATTGCAAATATTTCTCCACTGCGGTCGAAACGACGGTTCGCAAAAAAGACGGCTAGACTCCTTTAACGGACTTTCGCCGGACTTAAGCCGGGGTTTCGTCGGACTTATGACAATTCTACCCGACTAAAATCTAAATTAAATCCGTAGTATATCTTTTGATAAGGATAAGCGATTAGCCTGATGTTTAAAAGATCAGGCATAAAAAAAAAGGCGCCTCATTTAAAATGAAGCGCCTTGTAATAAATTATATATAATTAATCTATAACGGTAATTTTTAACATATTGGTTTTGCCTTTTGCTTCGATTGGAATAGCGGCGGTATTGATGATGATATCACCTTGTTTAACCAACTTTTTACTTTTCAAGAATTCGTTTACTTCAATAATGGTATTATCAGTACTTTCCCAATTATCATAGTAGAAACCTCTTACCCCCCAAAGCAAACTTACCGCATTTAATAATGCCCTGTTGCTGGTAAAAATAAAAGTTAGGGCTTCCGGACGGTGGCTTGAAATTTCGAAAGCAGTATAACCACTTAAAGTCATCGATACAATACCTACTGCATTGGTCTGTTTCGCTAAGAAACAAGCCGAATCACAAATCGCATCGCTTAAGAAAGAAGGTGATTTTGGTTTTAAAAACTTATCAGGATGGAAAGGATAATTGTTCTCTTCAATGTTCTGAATAATTTTTTGCATGGTTTCGATCACAATCAGCGGAAATTCTCCAACTGAAGTTTCACCACTTAACATTACCGCATCAGCACCATCCAAAACAGAGTTAGCTACGTCATTTACCTCTGCACGTGTTGGACGTGGGGTTGTGATCATACTTTCCAGCATCTGGGTTGCTACAATTACCGGTTTAGAAGCTGCCCTACATTTCGCAACAATCATTTTCTGTAACAATGGAACTTCTTCCATCGGACATTCAACACCCAAATCGCCACGGGCAACCATAATACCATCAGTTACCGCAATAATTTCATCAATATTAGCAATAGCCTCTGGTTTTTCTATTTTAGCAATTACGCGGGCAGTTTTACCACGCTCAGCAATAATCTTTTTAAGTTCGATAATGTCTTCTGCCTTACGCACGAAAGATAAACCGATCCATTCTACATCGTTTTCCAGAACAAATTCTAAGTTTTCACGGTCTTCAGGAGTTAAAGAAGGAATAGAAACTTTAGTATTTGGCAGGTTAACACCTTTTCTGGAAGTTAAAATTCCACCATGAACAACTTCACAAACTACTTCATCTTTTAAATTGGTAGAAATCACTTTCATCTGAAGCTTTCCATCATCCAGAAGTATAATTTCGCCAGCCTGAACATCCTGAGGGAAGTTTTGGTAAGTAATGTAAATGCGTTCTTCGTTACCGATGCATTCGTTCGTTGTAATTACGGTAGTAGTTCCATTGATCAGGTTAATGCCGCCTTCTTTTACTAAACCAATACGGATTTTAGGCCCCTGTAAATCAGCAAGAATACCTACATTATACTCATATTTTTTATTCAAATCGCGGATGGTATCCAAAACCGCCTGGTGATCTGCCTGTGATCCGTGTGAAAAATTTAGACGGCAAACATCTAACCCTGCGTTAAACATACTATATAATACATCTGGTTTTGCTGATGCAGGCCCAAGCGTGGCAACAATTTTAGTTCTCGAATGAAAAGGTTTCATTTATTAATTGATTTTAGGAATGCAGTTTAAAGAAAGCACTAATTATTATCTAAAATAATCAAACTGCATTAAATTTTATATATTTTGTTTTTTAGTTCTTTGTTTGTAACTGCCAAATATAGTGTATTTAATACACCATGTGTATAATTTTTATATTACCAAATTTTCACGGCTCTTTAATTTCGTCGGATCTATCTTTGCAGCTACCTGTATATCAGGAAGTTTATTCAATCCATTAATTAAATAATCCAAATCTTCCTTATCAATAAATTCTTTAATAATGATAAAAAAATCTACCTTGCTCATCTCCGGAATCAGGAAGCCATCGCTGCTTTTATTGCAGATTAAATAGTATTCTACTTCACCCTGCTCTACAAAAAAGTAATATTTAGAAAAAGACCAGGCGGGTTCATCGATATTAAAAAATATTTCGTGGTCCTCTATTTTTTCAAACTGGGTATTTAACCGGGTATTAATTTTGTGGCAAAGCACATAGTCTTTTAGGGGTGCTGTGATCGCAATTAGTGTAAAATCAAGGTCTAAGGTAAGTTTTAGGTAAGTCTTATTCAAAGCGAAATAAATTATTTACAGAACGAAATTAAAAAACTAATTCTATATTCGCTGTGTTATTGAGGTACCAAAATTACGTATCGAAATAAAAACATTTGAAAATTGTAAGAATTTATTTTTCTTTGCACAGAATTATTTAACCATTAAATTATAAAATTATGTCTGATATTGCTTCAAGAGTTAAGGCTATTATCGTAGAAAAACTAGGTGTTGACGAAAGCGAAGTTACGCCAGAGGCTTCATTCACCAACGATTTAGGTGCAGATTCTTTAGATACCGTAGAATTGATTATGGAATTTGAAAAAGAATTCAATGTAGCTATTCCTGATGATCAGGCTGAAACCATCGGTACAGTTGGCCAGGCAATTGCTTATTTGGAAAAAAACGTTAAATAGAATTACGCTTTTTCAGTATAAATGGAATTAAAAAGAGTAGTAGTAACAGGGTTGGGTGCGCTCACTCCTATAGGCAATAATGTTCCCGATTTTTGGGAAGGGTTGACTAACGGGGTGAGTGGCGCTGCTCCTATTAAAGGTTTTGATACTGAAAAATTCAAAACCAAATTCGCATGCGAGGTTAAAAATTTTAATCCTGAAGACTTTTTGGAGAAAAAAGAAGCCCGCAAGCTAGATCCGTTTGTACAATATGCTCTTGTAGCAACAGATGAGGCTGTAAAAGATGGTGGTTTTGATTTTGAAAAATTAGATACCAACCGGATCGGCGTAATCTGGGGTGCAGGCATAGGTGGATTGAAAACTTTCCTGGATGAAATTTCAAATTTCGCCAAGGGAGATGGTACCCCAAGGTACAATCCATTCTTTATTCCTAAAATGATCGTAGATATTGCTCCAGGCCATATTTCGATAAAATATGGCCTGCGTGGGCCAAATTTTGCAACTGTTTCAGCATGTGCTTCTTCAACAAATGCCATGATTGATGCATTTAACTATATCCGTTTGGGTATGGCTGATGTCATTATCAGTGGCGGTTCAGAAGCAATCATCAATGAAGCAGGCATGGGTGGCTTTAATGCCATGCATGCATTATCAACACGTAATGAAGATCCTTCAACAGCATCGCGCCCTTTTGATAAAGACCGCGATGGCTTCGTAGCGGGTGAAGGTGCAGGAACCATTATCTTAGAAGAGCTTGAACACGCTAAAGCAAGAGGTGCAAAAATTTATGCAGAACTTGTTGGCGGTGGAATGAGTGCAGATGCCAATCACATCACAGCGCCACATCCAGAAGGTTTAGGCGCAAGAATGGTAATGAGCAATGCACTGAAAGACGCTGGTTTAACAACTGCTGATATAGATTATATCAATGTACACGGTACTTCTACACCACTGGGTGACATTAGCGAAACCAAAGCCATTGGTACATTGTTTGGTGATGATGCTTACCGTTTAAATATCAGCTCAACCAAATCGATGACTGGCCACCTTTTGGGTGCAGCCGGAGCTGTTGAGGCCATAGCGGCAATCCTTGCTGTTAAAAATGATATTGTTCCTCCAACAATCAATCATTTTACAGATGATCCTGCATTTGATCCTAAACTGAATTTTACTTTCAACAAAGCACAGAAACGTACTGTTAGAGCTGCTTTAAGTAATACATTCGGCTTTGGTGGCCACAATGCTTCTGTAATTTTCAAAAAATACGAAGATTAATTAAAACTGCGCTGGTATATAATTTTGTATGCTAATTAAAAATAGATAACTTAGTTAAATATGCTAATTAGCCGTTAATTGTGTTATTTATTTAATGCCGATATTAAAATTATATAAACTCTATCTTTCTCCTGAAAAGGAGTTTGTTAAAAAGCTGAAAAATATTTTAGGCTTTGTTCCGGGTAATGTTACGCTTTATAAAATGGCGTTCAGACATCGTTCTGCAGCAAAAATCTTAAAAAATGGAAGCAGGAGCAGCAATGAACGCTTAGAATTTCTAGGCGATGCTGTGTTAGGTTCAGTAATTGCAGAGCTACTTTTCAAACACTATCCCTACAAAGAAGAAGGTTTTTTAACCGAGATGCGCTCAAAAATCGTAAACCGGGCTAATTTAAACCAACTGGCAAAAAAAATTGGTTTTGATAAGCTTATCCAGTTTGATCAGCGTTCCGTTAGTATACAGACAAAACACAACTCAATGTTGGGCGACGCTTTTGAAGCTATTGTGGGTGCCATTTATATGGATAAAGGCTACAATTTTACCAAAGAGTTTTTATTGCGGAGAATTGTAAAACCCCATATCGATATCCATACCCTTGAACTCACGGAAACCAATTTTAAAAGTAAGTTAATTGAGTGGTGCCAGCGCCATGGTAAGGATGTATTGTTCGAACTGGCTGAAAACGGTGAAGGCGAAAGCACTAAATTATTTACCATCAGTGCAGTGGTAGAAGGCGAAAAAGTAGGTACCGGCAGAGATTATAACAAAAAAAATGCTGAAAAACTTGCTGCAGAAAAAGCTTGTGAGATGCTTAGTATTTAATAGTTCATCCGCTCACTGGTCATTTGTTCATCAGTAAAGGCAAACCGCTAACTGTATACTGTTTAATCGGTTAATTGTTGAAACTGGTTAACTGAAATCCAACCCTCAGATCATGAGTAACTGCAAACCTCTAACCGCTAACTGGAAACTGTATACTGTTTAATCGGTTAATTGTTGAAACTGGTTAAGTGAAATCCAAATCTCAGATCAGATCATAAGTAACTGCAAACCGCTCACTACAAACTGTATACTGCTTAATAGGTTAATTGTTGAAACTTTGTTAACTGAATCCAAACCTCAGATTAGATCTTGAGTAACTGCTAACCGCTAACTGCAAACTGTATACTGCCCGATCGGTTAATTGTTGAAACTGGTTAACTGAAATCAAAACCTCAGATCAGATCATGAGTAACTGCAAACCGCAAACTGTATACTGCCCGATCGGTTAATTGTTGAAACTTTGTTAACTGAATCCAAACCTCAGATCATGAGTAACTGCAAACCGCTAACCGCTAACTGCAAACTGTATACTGTTTAATTGGTTAATTGTTGAAACTGGTTAACTGAAAAATTCAAACCTCAGATCAGATCATGAGTAACTGCAAACCGCTAACTGGAAACTGAATACTGTTTAATCGGTTAATTGTTGAAACTGGTTAACTGAAATCCAAACCTCAGACTAGTTTATGACTAGCTGCAAACCGCTCACTGCAAACTGTATACTGCTTAATCGGTTAATTGTTGAAACTTTGTTAACTGAATCCAAACCTCAGACTAGTTTATGACTAGCTGCAAACCGCTCACTGCAAACTGTATACTGCTTAATCGGTTAATTGTTGAAACTTTGTTAACTGAATCCAAACCTCAGATTAGATCATGAGTAACTGCAAACGGCAAGCCGCTAACTGCAAACTGCTTAACGGACTCCAGACTAAAGACTCCTGACTAAGGACTAAACTACTTCCCCTTCCCAAGCGTATCTGTAAATTTTTTCGAAGATTCTTTAATATACTTGATGTAATCGTAACTGTTCCAGTACTGCGCTTTATTAAATTCAGGACGACAATTGAGCATGTATCTTTCTAAGGTATCGCCTCTTAATTCAGTATTATTTTTAATGATGCTTTGATTAAAGTATACATCGATCTGCGATTGTTTAATCTCATTATCCGCATACCGGCTAAATCTCCGGGCATTTTTAGGGTCAGTTCCAAAGAGGTTATAAAGTGCATTTAAAGGACTAAATATAGCCGACAGGAACGTAGTTTTACCGCCATTGTATACACCCTTATTCTTAAACTCCTGCTTAATCTCATTCAGGTCTTGCTGTTTTGTATTGCCCCGAATGGTTACATCGGCCAATGTGGTACTTCCTCTAACCAGATAAACGACCAGGTCCTTTTCACTGCTTACCGCTACGCGCTGATCAATCAGGTCCCTTTTAGTTACCAAAAGTGTATCACCAATTCTGGCTTTCAGTTGAAACATCCCAATATCATTACTGCCAACACCGATACCGGTACGCAAATTCGTAATCTCCGATAATGCAATTCTAACATTTGAGCCTTTCTCGATAACCACACCTCTCACAATAAAGTCTTGCGCTTTTGCCACAAAGCCGATTAAGGTAAAAACAAAGATTATGAAGGCAGATTTAACGTTTCTCATGTTATGCTAATTTGTGTGCGTTAAAGTATCGGTGTATTTCTTAGCCGACTCTTTAATGTATTTAACCGCATCATAATTGCTCCAATTAATGGTCATGCTGCGTGTTGGGTAATAATCGAGCAGAAATTTGTCGAGGTCTTTCCCTGTTAATGTTGTATTGTCTGCAACCAGGTTTTTATTAAAAAACTTGTCTACTTCGATCAAACTTAACTCCTTTTTGTAATAACGGCTAAATTTACGTGCTCTTGCCGGTGTTTTCCCAAAAAGCTCATAAAAAAATGTTATCGGGCTGCCACCAAGCGGATTTAATAAAATTAATGGTGGTTTACCAGCAAAGAAAGAGCCGTTATGTTTCAAATCCCGCTTAATTTCTTCCATTTCCTGCTTTTTGGTCTGCCCTTTAACCGTCACTTCTGCCAGCATAGTGCTGCCCTTAACCAAAAAAACAACCAGGTCATCAGCTGTTTTAACAACTACTTTTTGATCATTTAAGTTTTTTTTCTGGATAAAAAGCGTATCACCGACTCTGGCATTTAACTGGAACATGCCGATATCGTTGCTGCTTGCACCCATTTTACTTCGGATATTGGTTATCGCTGCTAAAGCAACACGCACATTAGAACCTTTTTCAATCACCACTCCTTTTAGCAAAAAATCCTGGGCGTTGAGTTTTATACCTTTTATTAAAATGATGAATAAAAGAATAATCTTCAAATGCTTCATTGTTTAAAACTGGCAAATTAAATGATCAGATAGCGTGGCTTAGGTTCTATATCAACAGTGATTAAGCTTTTGTTTTTTTACGCATCATTCTACACCTTGGTCAGAAAATCATAAGCTTTATAAAAAAAGTTTGAAAGCCATCCTATTTACAACAAGTTGTAAAAATAAGATTTGTTAAGCATGCAAACTGTTAAATAAACGTTAATCCTATGAAAAAACTAATGGCATTTTTAGCACAGGAATAGAAGTCCCGTACCAAATGGGCAATAGCCCTTGCCAAAAGCAGTAGCACTTTTTGCTTGAACCTGATTGAAATGAAAAACTGCAGCGTAGCAAGGACATGTAATGGCGAGCAGGGCTTCACTAGCCGAAGAAATACTGAACGCTGTTTTTATAATCATAAAGCTATTTTATCTGATAAGCTATAATTCTAGCCCCTTAACCATTATTATTTCTCCTTTCGGCTTAAAACCCTATCTTTGCGCATGATAAAATCCATGACAGGATACGGCTTAGCAACAGCCGATTATGCAAACGCAAAGTATAGTGTCGAAATCAAATCACTCAACAGTAAATTCCTGGAGCTGAATTTAAAATACCCAAAGGCATTTTCAGATAAGGAGCTGATTCTACGCAATATCTGCAGCAAAGATATAGAGCGCGGAAAGGTAAGTTTAAGCATCACGATAGAACGCACTAACGGCGAGGTTACAGGTGCTACTATTAACACCGCTTTATTGGGTCATTACTACCAGCAACTTGTTGCTGTTAATAACGAATTGGGTGCTGATAGCAGTAATTTATTGCAAACAGCCTTAACTTTTCCTGATGTAATTAGTTACAAGGAAGAAAGTGTTAGCGAAGATGAGTGGAACCAGCTGTACCAGATTTTTACCGAAGCCCTGGCCAACTTCAACCAATTCAGGGAAGATGAAGGCGCTGTTTTGAAGGCAGATCTGGAACTGCGGATTAAAAATATCCTGTCGTACTTTAAATCGGTGGAAGAACTGGAGCCTAAAAGGATTACAGCCATCCGCGATAAATTTAACCAGTTTTTAGAAGATGCAGTAGGTAAGGTAAATATTGATCAAAACCGTTTTGAACAGGAATTGATCTACTACATCGATAAAATTGATATTACCGAAGAAAAAACACGTTTAAAAAGCCATTGCGATTATTTCTTGCAGACTCTGGCAAGCAAAGAAGCAAACGGCAAAAAAATGGGTTTCATTTCGCAAGAAATAGGTAGAGAAATCAATACCATGGGCGCTAAAGCGAATGATGCTCAGATGCAGCAGTTTGTGGTAGGAATGAAAGAAGAATTAGAAAAGATAAAAGAACAGTTACTGAATGTGTTGTAGTGTTAGGCGGAAAGCGGTAAACGCTTACTGCCAGACGCCAATCGCAAAACTTTTAAAAGCATGCAAGGCAAATTAATCATATTTTCAGCACCATCAGGAGCAGGTAAAACCACCATAGTACATCATTTATTAAAGAAGTTTCCTGAACTGAGCTTTTCCATTTCTGCAACTACCAGAGAATTGAGAGGTGATGAAACACATGAAAACGATTATTATTTTATTACCAAGGAAGAATTTTTACACAAAGTTGCCCACCAGGAGTTTGTAGAGTTTGAAGAAGTATATAACGGCACCTTTTACGGAACACTACGCTCAGAAATAGAGCGCATCTGGAATGAAGGCAAACACGTTATTTTCGATATCGATGTTGAAGGCGGCATCCGTTTAAAAAGAAAGTATGAAAATGATGCCTTGGCTATTTTCGTTCAGCCGCCATCATTAGAGGTATTAAAGGAACGTTTAAGCGGCCGCGGAACCGACAGCCCTGAAAAATTACAGGAACGTTTTATCAAAGCCGAAAAAGAATTGCTTTATGCAGATAAGTTTGATGTGATCTTAAAAAATTACGATTTAGCCACCGCTTGCGCAGAAGCAGAGCAATTGGTCGGGGATTTCTTGAAGAAATAGTTTTCCTAAGCGTGTAGAAATCCTTATATTTGATTGATGACTGATATTCAATTGTATAGCCAAATATCTTCATTGCCTTCAGACCTGAAGAAGCAAGTATCTGAGTTTGTCTCATCCTTAAAGAAAAAATCGAAAGCCAGTAAAAAACTGAAAGAAAGACAATTTGGCTATGCCAAAGATTTCTTTAAAATGTCTGCCGATTTTGATGAACCATTAGAAGACTTTAAAGATTATATGTAATGCAGTTTCTGTTAGATACGCATACATTTATCTGGTTTATAAATGGAGATTCATCTTTGCCGAATGAGTTAATTGATGAAATTAAGAATCTAAAAAATCAATGTTTTATCAGTATTGCCAGTATTTGGGAAATTGCGATCAAATGCAAACTAAATAAACTTTCATTAAATGCTGACTTCGATAGAATTTTAGATTTTCTGGATCAGAATCAAATAGAAATATTACCAATTTCATTTGATCATATTGTTAAATTAAACGAATTAGATTTTCATCATCGTGATCCATTTGACAGGATTTTGATCGCTCAAGGAATCTCAGAAGATTTAACTATTTTGACAAAAGACCAAAATTTCAGCTTTTATAAGATTAAAATACGCTGGTAAACTAATAATATAAATAAATCCGTCATTGCGAACCGAGCGATGAAAAAGGCGCACAAAGCCGAAGCAATCTTTTTTTTAAAATAACTACTTCGGCTACGTTTGTACTGATGACAAATATATACTGAAAACCGCAAACATGAAAACTGGTCTTTTCTTCGGTTCTTACAACCCTATCCATACCGGGCATTTAATTATCGCCAATTATATGGCGAACCACACGGCACTTGATGAAGTATGGCTGGTGCTTTCTCCACACAATCCTTTAAAAGACAAAAGTGGCTTGACCAACATGTACGATCGCTTGGAAATGGCCAAATTAGCTACCGAAACCGCAGAACATATCCGCGTTAGTGATATCGAATTTGCATTACCACAGCCTTCTTATACCATTGATACGCTAACCTATCTCCATGAAAAATATCCTGAGAAAGAATTTGTACTGATCATGGGCGCTGATAATCTCGTTTCTTTTAAAAAATGGAAGAACTATGAGGTGTTACTCAAAAACTATCATATCTATGTTTATCCCCGTCCGGGAGCAGATGTGGACGCATGGAAAAACCACCCCTCCATCACTTTTACAAACACTCCCTTAATGGAAATTTCATCAACCTTTATCCGAAAAGCCATCAAAGAGAAAAAAAATATACAGTTTTTCCTGCCTGATAAAGTAATTGACTTTATTGAGGGCAAGGGAATGTACAGATCTTAATCTGCAGGATATTTTTTTAAAACCTACTGTATTAAATTCGTTAATTGGACGGGTTTTTGTTCAATACGGCTTTGGTTTATTAATTTAGCTAACTGATCCAAAAAATAAGTGAAAAAAAATCTTTTTATCCTCATTGCCCTATGCGGAGTTGCATTTTCGGGCAGCGCACAACAAAAATCCTATTTAGAAATGTTAGCCAATCAACCAAAATGGGTCGATTCGGTTTTTAATAAATTAAACCGCAGAGAGCGTATTGCACAGATGTTTTTTGTACGTGCTCATACCAACCTGGGTCAAAAATATACCGACTCGGTTGGCCAGGTAATTAAACGCGAACAATTGGGCGGAGTGATCTTTTTTCAGGGTGGACCGGGCAGGCAAGCCATTGCCACCAATGCCTATCAGAAACTGAGCAGGGTACCGCTTATTGTGGCAAACGACGGGGAATGGGGCTTGGGTATGCGCTTAGACAGTACCATCTCTTATCCTTACCAAATGACTTTAGGTGCCATCCAAAATAAGGAGCTATTGTATAAAATGGGCTTGGAAATAGCTAAAGACTATAAGCGACTGGGGATGCAGATGAACCTAGCTCCTGATGCGGATATTAACAATAATCCTAAAAACCCGGTAATTAACTACCGTTCTTTCGGCGAAAACAAATATAATGTGACGAGTAAAGTTGCATCCTATATGAAAGGTATGCAGGATGGAGGTTTATTAACGACGTTGAAACACTTCCCCGGTCATGGCGATACCGATGTTGATTCACATTATGATTTACCGCAGCTTACTTTCTCTGCTACACGTTTGGATACCTTAGAAATGTATCCATTTAAAGAACTGATCAAACAAGGCGCGTCCGGAGTAATGATTGCCCACATGAACATCCCCTCTTTAGATAATACTCCAAATGTACCATCTACACTCTCTAAGCCTATTGTTACTGGTATTTTAAAGCAGAAATTAGGCTTTAAAGGGCTGATTATTTCAGATGCGATGGATATGAAAGGGGTAGTAAAATACTTTAAAAATGGCGAAGCTGATCTGATGGGGATTATTGCAGGTAATGACATCATAGAACTTTCTGAAAACAGTGATAGAGCCATTAAGTTGGTACGTAAAGCGGTAAGACATGATCGTGTAAGTATGGCTGAGATTGACCAAAGCGTGCGGAAGATCCTAACTGCAAAATACTGGGCGGGTTTAGCTAAACGCGATACGATTGTAACCCAAGGTATTGTTGCAGGTGTAAACCGCAATTCGAGCAGTGCTTTAGTGCAGGAACTGGCAAATGCATCAGTAACTTTGCTCAAAGGTAAAGATTATATTAAACGCCTTATCCCTATCAGGAGAACAGCGATTATCAGTATTGGTGTACCATCTGTAACTACCTTTCAGAAAGAGATATCGAAAGGTTATTACAACTCTGTTTATTATGTTTTGGACAAAGACGCCGGTGCAGCTCAAATTTCAAACATCGCTCGTGAAATCAGTGCATTTGACCAGGTAATTGTAGGCATTCATGATAGCAGGTCAAGGCCTGCAAATAATATACAGCTGAATGCAGGTGTTAAGAATTTTATTAAAGAATTATCGACCAAAAATGCTGTTTTTGCCTTGTTTGCAAATCCGTATAACTTGGCTGGCTTGTCCGGGTTAGAAAATAGCAAAGGTTTGGTAGTTGCCTATCAAAAAGAAGATTACATGCAGATTTCGGCTGCTGCAGTAATTAACAACCGCTTGGTACCTACGGGTAAGTTACCCGTGAGTGTGGCTCCATATTATAAATTTGGGGATGGGCTTTAGCTTTACGCTGCCCACAAAATATCATATTTTTTGTTACTGGGATAACTATTGTATAAAATCAATATGAGTGACAGATAAATTTTATTTGGTAATATCATTCGATCGATCTTCATTCCTAGCTTGATCGGGAACCACAAAGTGCTCATGAATGCTATTGAATAAAAAACATTCATGAATAATCTTAATGCGAGGGCGTTAAGATTCCCACATACTCGGGATGCGATAGCTAGCGATCGGGTGACGACCTTTCTATTGGATTTATGTCATTGATAGCTTATCCAGCGACTATTTAAGTCATTTCAATAAGTTCAATGCGACCTACCTATCAATTTAGCTATTTCTTAACCAACTCAATCTGAAAAATGTGTGGCCATTTTTTACCAGCTACAAAAAGCCTTTTACCAGCCTTATCGTAAGCAATTCCGTTTAATACATTGTTATTTTTTTCATCATCAGTTTTAAAGTAATCGGCTGGCAACAGTCCTGATAAATCGATCTTGCTTTCAACAGCTCCTGTTTCAGGGTTAATGATCATGATTTCATTCGTCGTATATACATTTGCATAAATCTTACCATCAATCACTTCAAGTTCGTTCAGATTTTGGATAGGGCCCTTATTATCGAAAACATCAATCGAACCAATTTTTTGATAGGTATCCTTATCCAGGAAAAAGATCGTGTTGGAACCATCGGTATTCAATACCTTCTCCCCGTCAAAGGCCAAACCCCAGCCCTCTCTTCCTGTAGTGTAAGAAAATTCCGATAATTTTTTGAAGGTAGCCCTATCGTATATAAAACCTACTTTCTCGCGATAGGTTAACTGAATAATCTTATTTCCGATTACGGTCATGCCTTCGCCAAAATACTGTTTATCTAAATCTGTTTTCTGAAGAATTTTCCCTGTAGCAGGATCTACCTTGCGCAAGCTCGAGTGACCATAATCTCCTGCACTTTCGTAAAAGAAGCCATCATGGTATTCTAAACCCTCAACATAAGAAGCGGTATCATGAGGCAGGCTCCTGATTACTTTATAAGTATATTCTGCAGGTGCCTGGCCTGCTAATACATTTATATTTGATGTGATATCTTCTGATTTCCCTTCACCAAATACTTTAGCTGTTAACAGGTGATTACCCAGTTTCAGACCGTTAGTTTTAAGTTTAAGGGCCAAAGTATCGGTTTTTGAAGCAACTTTGACGGTATCGATCAAATACACTACTGAATCTACTTTCTGATCAGCTCCAAACAGCACTTTCACATCAAATTCATTCCCCGATGGTACATTAAGACCGGTTAATGGAGAAACAAAGCTACGGTAGGTTGTAGTAGCACTTTCTTTACAGGCAGTTACCAATGCAAGTGCAGATCCAACAAATATGAAATTTTTAATATGGTTAATCTTCAGGCCAAAACGCATCTTCTATATGGTTTAAGTTATAAGTCTTATTTTTTGTAAAGGTAATCGCAATAATATCAAAACGGATATCATTTTGATGATTCATGATTTCAATATAGGCATTAGCCGCCAATTCCATCTGAATTTGTTTCGATTTTTGTACA
This sequence comes from Pedobacter suwonensis, assembly GCF_007833675.1. Lineage (NCBI taxonomy): Bacteria > Pseudomonadati > Bacteroidota > Sphingobacteriia > Sphingobacteriales > Sphingobacteriaceae > Pedobacter > Pedobacter suwonensis. Next base: position 2,620,430 of record NZ_CP031708.1, read on the forward strand.
AATTCTTCTGGTTCGCCAAAAGCGATAGAGCTACGGAATTTAACTTCTACAAAAATCATAATACCATTTTTATAAACAATTAAATCTACTTCGGCTTTACCATGCGTCCAGTTTTCATCTAAAATTTCATAGCCCTGATCTTCCAGATATTGTTTCGCAATCCTTTCTCCTGCTCTGCCTAAATCGTTATGAAGCGCCATAAATAATTATTTAATGATCGATTTTTCACTGAACAACCTTCGTGCTGGAAAAACCGTAATTTCTAGTAGTGTGCAAGCCAGTCGCCAACCACAAATTGCCCAACGAAGTTATATCTGTTTACATAGATCTCTCCATTTCGCTATGCTTCAGTCGAGATGACGAAATCTCTACAGGACTCCAATCATTTATAATCTACTTTACGATAACAGAGCCTAAAAACTTTGAGATTTCCCTTTCTACACCTTTAATCACGCCGTAGCGCTGCATTAAAATCATTTGGTTATCCTCATTCTTTTCCTCTTTAATTTCTTTCAACAGGTTCATTAATATCTTCTCCACCTTCCGTTTTTTGAGGTGAAAAATACCGCCCAAAATGGTTGCTTTCAAATTCATCGATTCATCTTTAACATAGATAAGATGTTTATTTAACCAGTTTTCACTTAAAGCATACTCGGAAGTGGAAAGCGTAATTGCAAGATCGGCAATATCCCGGTCTTCATGTTTAACGAAGTGGTTCGCAGTTGGTAATCTGCCGTTGTCAATTTCAGATTTATAATGGTCAATAATTCTCTTGCAAAGCGGATCATCAAATTCTACATCGCTCAGGTTCTGCATGATGAATGGACCGATGTACATATCATCAATTTTATCCCAGTTTACAAATTCATGCCCGAAAGCCAGTAACAAGCGAACAATTTCCTTTTCCTGATACTCTTCTTCTTTAGCTGGCTCTTGCGGCTCGTAACCCATTGGGCCGGCACTATCATCCCATAAATCATCGGGCGGACCAAGCGGTTCTGGGGGACCTGAAGTATATGGTTTCGGATTTGAGGAAGGAGCTGCACGATGATTACCCTCAAAACTTTTTTTAAGTTTTGCCGAACGCATCTTATTAAGTTCGCTCAGCAGAATATGTTCTTCTATTTCGAGCAGGCTACTACTCTCGCGGATAAAAACCGAAGCTTTAATCGGATCAGGAATTTTAGCTATACTTTCTACAATATCGCGGATAATACCTGCACGTTTGATTGGATCTGTACCGGCATCCTTGAGCAGCACATTCGCTTTGTATAAAATAAAATCTTTTCTATTCTGCTCCAGATAGGTTCTAAATGCTCCGGCACCTACGTGATGCATATAAGAATCAGGGTCATGACCATCCGGAAAGGAAACAATCTTCACGTTCAGTCCTTCTTCCAAAATCATATCTAAACCACGGAGCGAAGCTTTAATTCCCGCAGCGTCGCCATCAAAAAGAATGGTGATATTTTGTGTAAAACGGCCGATCAGTTTAATCTGCTCTACCGTTAAGGAAGTACCCGAAGAGGCTACTACGTTTTCTACGCCAGCCTGGTGAACAGAAAGTACATCAGCATAACCTTCGGCCAGGTAGCAGTTATCTAAATCTCGGATGGCTTTTTTGGCATGGAATAAACCATAAAGCACATTCGATTTGTGGTAAATTTCGCTTTCAGGAGAATTTACGTATTTAGGTACATTTTTATCTGTTTTTAGGGTTCTGCCCCCAAAACCAATAATCCTACCGGTAAAGTTATGGATGGGAAACATCACACGGCCGCGGAAACGGTCGTAAATTTTCCCATTATCATTTTTGATTGATAAGCCGGTGGCTTCTAAAAATTCCAACTTATGGCCCGCATGGGTTGCGCTTTGTGTCATCGCATCCCAAACATCGGGAGAATAACCCACCTCGAATTTTTTTAAGATATCTTCCCTAAAACCACGCTCTTTAAAATAGCTCAGGCCTATGCCCCTGCCCTCGTCTGTTTCCCAAAGCTGTTTTACGAAAAACGTAGCAGCATACTGAGATACGATGTAGAGGCTTTCTTTGGCACTCTGGGCTTCGGCAGCTTCAGGAGAAAGTTCGGTCTCCTCTACTTCTATGTTGTATTTATTGGCTAAAAACTTAAGTGCTTCCGGATATGAATATTTTTCATGATCCATAATAAAGCGCACCGAATCGCCCCCTTTACCGCAGCCAAAACATTTATAAATCCCTTTGGTTACAGATACGTGGAAAGACGGTGTTTTTTCGCCATGGAAAGGGCAATTACCAATTAAACTGGTTCCACGTTTTTTTAAATGCACAAAATCCCCAACTACCTCCTCAATACGGGCGGTATCCATTATCTTATCTATTGTTTCGCGGTTTATCATACCCACACCCCTGAAGGGGCTTTACCTTTCATTTAATATAAACTCTATTTCCCGATTCTTGATGAAGAACCGCCCCATTTAACCACAAAGATAACAGAGAAAAAACACAAAGCACACAGAGAAAATTTCTTTGTGTGCTTTGCGAAATACTTAGCGAACTTTGCGGTTTGGAAACCTGTTACTTCACCAAAGGCAAAAGCTGATCCGCTACCAATTTATTCCCGGTTTCGCTTAAGTGCACCCGATCAACGGTTAAAATACCTTTCTCTTTATCTTCCGGATTATTTTTTGCTTCATAATCTGCAAAAACCTTCCTCAAATCGCATACAGGAAGATTGTTTTTTGCGGCCAATGTCCTGATTCCTTCGGCATATTTATTCAGATCGGCATCCAGTTCATTGGTACCATCTTTTTTCTCACCAACAACTGACGGCGTAACCAATACCACTTTACTGCCCACACCCTGAATTTTATTGATCAAAGCCTGATAAAATTTCAAATATTTATCATAATCCGTTCCCGTATGAGAAGATTGTTTATGCCACACATCATTAATGCCTACATAAATCACCACTAAATCCGGCTTTTTGTTTAATACATCATCTTCTAAACGCAGGTAAAGGTCATAAACTTTATTGCCACCGATACCAGCGCCTATCACATCATATTTGGTTGAATCGAGCGACTTTTTGATCAGCGTTACATATCCGTTTTTTGAAACACCCTGCTGGGTAATTGAATCGCCGAAAAAGATAATGCGTTTAGGTTTAAATGTCATTGAGGTTAAAACAATTAAGCAAAAGCTTAGTAAAATACTCGTTTTTATTACTGTTTTCATCGTGTATAATTGGTTAGGTTATTTATTATCGGTCTTTTTAAAATCCAGGTCCTGAAAATCGAAACTAAAATCAGTTAATGGGGAAATGGCCTCAATTTTGAAACCATCGGCCCGAGCATTGTTATCTAAGCTAAAATTAACAAAGGCATCAGCATCCAAACTTCTGTCGTACCATTTCACAATAAAAGTATTGCCCTTATAGTAAGTCATATCGCCCTTTAATTTAGGTGAATTTTTAGCCTGGAAATGCATTTTACCATTTACTTCACTAATGCTTACTTCGCCAAACCAGGCGTCGCGGAAAGTTCCATAATAGTTTTTGGCATCAGGTTTTGAAGCCGCTAATTTTTGCTGTACAGCAATATCGCTCCAAACCCTGGCAACCATCTCATTTGCTTGTTTTTCGTTTCTTAACCTGTTATCATTGTAAGTTTTAATCCTATCCTGACCTTTAATACCTAAATAACCATCTTTGATTGAATTGGTAATGGCATTGAAAGCGGCTCCGGATTGCTGATTGGTTAATACAATGATACCCAATTTCAGTTCGGGCAAAATGGTAACTTGTGTTACGATTCCTGAAAGGCCACCGGTATGTGTAGCCTGAAAATTACCGTTCACATTACTCAAAAACCAGCCTAAACCATAACTGCTAAAAGCTGCCGGATTACCGCCGGCAATAATAGTTTGCGGGGTCCAGAGTTCTCTTGCCACAGCAGGACTGAATAATTTTTTATCAAGGTTCTCTCCATATTTACCACCGTTGATCATCGCCAATACCCACTTGCTCATATCGGTAACATTTGAGTAAATCCCTCCTGCGGCATTAGCAATTTCGCCGAAGCTTAATCCTACAGGAAGCAGTTTACCTTCATAAGGTGCATGACCATCAATTACATTTGATTTATCTTTTAAACGGTACCATGAAGCAGCCGTTTTACTCATACCTAATGGTTTAATGATCCTGCTTTCAATAAAATCCTCATAGGTAATACCTGAAACTCTTGCCACAGCTTCGCCGGCAACAATATACATCAGGTTGTCGTAATCGTATTTGGTACGGAAGGATGAAACCGGTTTTAAGTACCGTAAATTGTGAATGAGTTGTTTTTTATCCACAGTTGATGAATCAGGCCAGATCATTAAATCGCCTGCGCCTAAACCTAAACCACTGCGGTGTGTAAGCAAATCGCGGATAGTAAACTCACTGGTTACGTAAGCATCGTACATTTTAAACTCAGGAATGACATCGGTCACTTTTGTATCCCAGGTAATCTTCTTTTCATCAACAAGCATACCTAAAGCAGCTGCCGTAAAGGCTTTTGTATTGGATGCTACACCAAAAAGGGTATGCTCATCAACTTTCTTATTGGTTTTGACCGAGCTTATCCCATACCCCTTTAAATGTATAATTTTACCATCTTTTATAACGGAAACTGCAATTCCGGGAACGTTAAAGGTAGTCAATGTTTTTTCTACAACACTATCGATCTGCTTTGATGTGAGTACCTGTGCCTGCAGGTGAACAGCACAAAACAATAAGAAAATGGTTGATATTTTAAATCTAAAAGCTGAAAAAATTTGCATGAATATGAGCTTAAATAATCTTTTAAAGATACTAAATCTTTTTATGCGATAGTAAATTGAGGACAGGTGATCAAAGAAAATAAATCTTCCAGCTTTTTATAAAACCTCGTTTAAAGGTTTCTCCATTTCGCTGTGCTCCAGTCGAAATGACGTCCAATTTTAAGCAGCTGATTCAGTAACCTGTTTTGATAAATTTTATATTGACAATCCTGATTTAGATATCTCGGAGATAGCTTATTTTAAGTTATTACTTAGCTTTTTCGAGTTTATAATCTTTGTGTACGATTAAAAAGCTTGCTCTTTCTTCTTTTTTGAAAGGATAATCCCAGTTACCCTGATAAGTAATTTTGGTCGGCAATTTATCCTCTCCGAAATAGCCCATTTCTATATTCATCTGCACATCAAAATCAAATAGCATATTGCTGTATTTCATGTCAACATACCGGCCCAGGATATTAAAATTACGCTTATCAAAAATTGTAACCAGTTCTTTGATCATGATCCCATCTTTGGTCCATTTGCTTAAATCAGGTTTAACAGAAACTTTAAAACGATACACCGGGATGGAATCGAGATAAGTACCGCTTGTGAAACCATAATCATAATATTGGCGCATATTGGCCGAAAATATCTCCGTTTTACTACCGATGAACGGCACTTTTATCGGACGGCCAGGATTAAAAATTAAGGTTTTCAGTTTATCTTTATAACTTTCGTTTGTTCCTCCTTTTCCATCAGGCTTGGGTGCATTGGGTACAAAATCGGTGTTATAAGCATTCATAAAAATGTAATCAAACATTTCTACGGTATACAACTGGTATTTCCCGTTTCTTTTATAAATTTTTCCGGTATCCTGTTTTACCAGATATTCCATTTTGTAGGGGCCGCTATTGTTATGGCGGATTTTCCGGTAAATTTTTCCATCTACCTTATTCTTCTTATCGTAACTGTAAATCCTGTTTTCAGCAATGAAAGTATAACGTTTCATATCTCTGAATGATTGATAAAATGAAGTATCATACATCACTTTTCTGATAAAGGTTTCTACATTCAACTTCTCAGCCTTGATATTTACAGCCGAATCGAGTACGATGGTTTTAATTGTATCCGGGTTAAAGCGGTTGATTTCCTGAGCAAAACCCTGGCGAAAGAAGGGGATGAATAATAAAAGCAGAAATATCTTTTTCATGTGTAATGGATAATGTTAGTGGAAGATGGGTGATGGAAAATGGGCGACGGAACTTAAATTCCCATCATCCATCTTACCTGTTTACATCTTCCATACTAATTTCCCAGTTGTTTTAAAGCAATGTAAGCCATTAATCCGGTTGATATTTTCAAGGCATCCTCATCCACATCAAATCTTGGCGTATGTACCGAGTATTGGGTGTCTTTAGCTGCGTTCCCAGTACCTAAACGATAAAAACAGGCATCTGTTACCTGTGAATAAAAAGAAAAATCTTCAGCAGCCATCCAGATATCTAAATCAACCACATTTTCTTTCCCCAAATAATCTTCTGCAAAGGCTTTTGCATTTGCGGTTAGTTTTTCTTCATTGATTAAAAACGGATAGCCCCTATGGATATCGAAATTGCAGCTTCCGCCCATGCTTTCGGCAATCCCTTCGGCCATTTTTTTCATGCGTTTGTGCGCTTCATCTCTCCAGTTTTCATCCAATGTTCTGAATGTACCTTCAATTTTAACCTCATTCGGGATAATATTGGTTGCACCATTGGCTGTAACTTTACCAAAAGACAGCACCGATGGAATACGTGGATCGGCATTGCGACTCACAATCTGTTGCAGAGCAATAATGATATGCGAAGCGATTAAAACCGGATCGATGTTTTGATGTGGCTGTGCGCCATGCCCGCCTTTTCCGGTTACGGTAACATAAAGTTCATCAGTCGAGGCCATGTAAATACCTGAGCGGAAACCCACTTTACCGGCATCAATTAATGGCATTACATGCTGGCCAATAATATGTTGCGGCTTTGGATTTTCGAGTACACCTTCTTTAATCATAATGCTTGCCCCACCTGGCAGAAGTTCTTCAGCAGGCTGAAAAATCAGTTTGATGGTTCCGCCGAAATCATCTTTCATTTGATTCAGGATATAAGCTGTTCCCAAAAGCGAAGAAGTATGCACATCATGTCCGCAGGCATGCATTACACCATGATTCTTGGATTTATAAGGTTTGTCGTTTGCTTCATGGATGGGTAACGCATCCATATCAGCACGCAAAGCAATAATTTTATCAGATGGCTGGTTGCCTTTAATTAACCCTACCACACCCGTATTGGCACAGTCGGTATATTCAATTCCCCATTTTTTTAATTTATCCTTGATGAACAGTGATGTTTCGAACTCTTTAAAAGATAATTCGGGATTGGCATGAATATGTTGACGATAACCTACTACATCGTTAAAAATGTGAGCGGCAAGTTCCTTTACTTTATTTTTGATCATTGGTTGTTGTGGTGTCTAAAGTTGGTGCATTTATTTTTTCCCTGAAAATAAATAATGTAGGGAAGGTTGGTCTCAGCTCGTTAATCAGTCGTTGAGCTTCTAAACGGCTTCTAAAGTCGCCCACACGAACATAATAGTTGGGTTCTTTGTAAGTAAGGTAGGTATTTAACTGAGGATACATTCCTTTAAAACGTGCCTGCTGGTTAAAAACTTCGCGCCGGTCTGAGCCGTAAAAAATCTGTACGCGGTAGCCATAGGATGAAACGATCGGTTTGCCAGGTTTTACCTCACCTGAAGTTTTATAAACCTCTAGCCGTTTGGCAATCAAACTATCAATTAAAGGGTCTTTTATAACAGTTACTTCGCCTTTCTGTGCAAAAGCAGTTATGGTAAGAAACAAACAGGATATAAAAGTAAATGTTGTTTTCATGAGTAAAATAATTGGCATTTAATGGGCAGATATATCGCCTCCATCTTCTTAACAACAAGAATGCCGAAATCGTTGCAAAAATCGGCATTCTTTATGGGTTAAGCAAATCGGTTATTATTTGGGAGATTTTGACTCGTCATTTCGAGCGAAACGTAGTGAAGTCGAGAAATCTTTTAAAATAGATAATCAGCTAAGTGTAATTCAAAGATTTCTCCATTCCGCTGCCGAAGAAAAATCTGCAGCTTCAGTCGAAATGACGACCAATTTATGTGATGACAACAATAAAAAAGAGGCTGTATCAAAATAACAGATTCAGAGCTGGCAAAAGAATTAAATTTAGCGGTATCGTCATGCTCAGCTTGACTAGGCATCTTAATGATTTGGCAGGGACTTACTTGTTGCCATTCCATCGTATTAAGATTCCCGTTTTCACGGGAATGACGACCTCTCAAAATATTATTCTGCCAAAAATCTTCAAAATCATTTCTGATACAGCCTCATTAAGAATTATAACCATAAGGCAATTGATTAATTTGCTTTCTTCGGTTCTAACGTAAATTCGTAAACTTTTGGGTCGTATTTCATCATTGCACCAGTAGCGGCATCAATAATAAAACCTGGTAGAAATAGAAAATTTACAACAGATACTGCATTAAAGGCGGTTTCTGGTTGAAATGTTTTGGTTTCGTAACCATCCAATTTTAAACTGATGGTTTGCCCGGTAAATCCTTTTTTTAAGGATACAGCCATTGGTGTAACGCCTGTTTTAATGCCATCTACTTCGATGGTAGCGGCCGGAGGATTGGAATTAATTTGAACGGTTTGTTTTGTACCCGTAAAAATAGTGGCGCAGCTAGACAGCAGCAGTGTCGCTGAAACAGCGGCAATGTTTAAAATTCTTTTCATTTGTGTGTTTTTTGTGTGTGTTTCCTACTCTTATGGCTTTTCGGTTACGCCCCGTTTTTTATGGTTGTCAGGCTCCATTTTAAGTTTATTAACCATTGAGAAATTGCCTACCAATTTCAAATTGACCGTCCATAAATATACCTGTTAATTTGAGGATTAAAAATTTAGTTACAAAAAAAGGCCTCAACAAATGTTGAGGCCTTGTAAAGCGCTGTATATCTTAATTATAAATTAGCGCCATGGCAGTTTTTATACTTTTTACCGCTACCACATGGGCAAGGTTCATTTCTGCCAATAGTTGCTTCTTTACGGATTGGCTGCTGTGGAATCGCTTCACGTGTATCGCCAAACTCAATTCCTGGCTCTTCTCTTCCAAACTCCTGTTTAGTAGTTTGCAGTTTCGGCTGCTTAACCGGAGCTGGTGCTTCTCTTACCTGATCTGGTTCTTGTTGCACCGGAATACCGCCTTTATATAAGAAACTCACTACTTCTTTATTCACCGCGTTAAGCATGTTTTTAAATAAGTTGAAGGCTTCCATTTTATAAATTACCAGTGGATCTTTCTGCTCGTAAACCGCATTTTGTACCGACTGTTTCAAATCGTCCATTTCACGTAAGTGTTCTTTCCAGCTATCATCAATTAAAGCAAGAACAATGGTTTTTTCGAATGAACGAACCACCTCTTTTCCTTTATTCTCAATCGCTTTCTTTAAATCAACAGCTACCTGAATACCACGGATGCCATCTGTAAACGGCACTACAATTTGCTCGATATGCTCTCCGCGCTCTTCGTACACCTGGGTTAATACTGGTAACGATTGCTGAATAATGGCTTCAGATTTACGTGCATAAAAAGACTCGGCTTCTTCAAATAACTTTTCAGTTAACTGAGGGATACTGGTTGAAGAGAATTCTTTTTCAGTAATCTCTGTATCTAAAGAGAAGTTTTTGATTACTTCGAGCTTAAATCCGTCGTAATTTGCTTCTTGTTTATATTCGCTCACAATGTCTTCCGCAACATCGAAAACCATATTGTTCATGTCTACGTCTAAACGTTCGCCAAATAATGCATTTTTACGTTTAGCATAAATCACGGTACGTTGCGAGTTCATCACATCATCGTACTCCAATAAACGTTTACGGATACCAAAGTTGTTTTCTTCTACTTTTTTCTGCGCACGCTCAATAGATTTGGTAATCATAGAGTGCTGGATCACCTCACCATCTTCAATACCCATACGCACCATGATACTAGAGATACGTTCTGAACCAAATAAACGCATTAAGTTATCTTCTAATGAAACGAAGAACTGTGAAGAGCCCGGATCGCCCTGACGACCTGCACGACCACGTAACTGCCTGTCTACACGACGAGATTCGTGACGCTCAGTACCTACAATGGCTAAACCTCCTGCTTCTTTAACGCCTGGCCCCAATTTGATATCGGTACCACGACCAGCCATGTTGGTTGCAATGGTTACGGTGCCTGCCTGACCAGCTTCGGCAACGATATCGGCCTCTTTCTGGTGCATTTTAGCGTTCAACACGTTATGTTTGATGCCGCGGAGTTTAAGCATACGGCTTAATAACTCAGAAATCTCTACAGAAGTGGTACCCACCAATACCGGACGACCAGCTTTTGGTTCTAACTGCCCTGTTTGAGGATTAACCGCAGGAATTAACGCCCCTTTGGTATCCAATTTAGGCACAGCCCTGCCTGTTTGATCGTATTTAACAACCGGCTTACCATCTTTCTGTTTTACATTACCTTCTTTATCTGTCTCATATTCTGTCTCATAATGAGAATAAGGGAAAACCAGGTATTGTATCTCTGCTGCAACTGCATTATATTTTTCACGAACAGTGCGATAGACATAATCCTGCTCATCAATCCTCGAAATGTTTCTGTTGGTCGGGATTTCTACCACATCTAATTTATAGATCGACCAAAACTCACCGGCTTCTGTTGTTGCAGTACCCGTCATACCGCAAAGTTTGTGGTACATACGGAAATAGTTCTGTAAGGTTACAGTTGCATAAGTTTGGGTAGCATCTTCAACCTTAACATTTTCTTTAGCCTCAATGGCCTGGTGCAAACCATCGGAGTAACGGCGGCCATCCATGATACGGCCTGTCTGCTCGTCAACAATTTTAATTTTTCCTTCATCGATGATGTATTCCACATCAATTTCGAATAAAGTATATGCTTTTAACAACTGGTTAACCGAATGGATACGTTCTGCTTTAACAGAATAATCGCGCATTAAAGCATCTTTCTGCATCACTTTTTCTTCTAACGGAAGGTCAGATTTTTCGAGCTCTGCAATTTCGGTACCGACATCCGGCAATACAAAGAAATGAGGATCCTCACCTGATTGGGTGATTAGTTCGATACCTTTTTCAGTTAATTCAACCTGGTTATTCTTCTCATCGATATAGAAATACAATTCAGAATCTACCTTTGGCATATTCTTAGATTGATCTGCCATGTAGTGGTTTTCAGTTTTTAACAACAAACCACGGATACCGGTTTCACTCAAAAATTTAATTAAAGCTTTGTTTTTAGGTAAACCGCGGTATGCACGCAATAAGGCTAAACCACCTTCGCCTTCTTCGGTTCCACTGTTGCCTGCATTAATTAATTTTTTGGCTTCGTTTAATGCTTGTGTTACATAGGCTTTTTGTGCATTAACCAAACGCTCAATGCGTGGTTTCAACTCATAAAACTCATGTTCATCTCCGCGTGGAATCGGACCAGAAATAATCAAAGGTGTACGGGCATCATCAATTAAAACCGAATCGACCTCATCCACCATCGCAAAGTGCAGCTTGCGCTGTACCAATTGGTCTGGCGTTTGCGACATATTGTCACGCAGGTAGTCAAAACCAAATTCATTATTGGTTCCATAGGTAATGTCTGCAGCATAAGCCTTTCTTCTGGCTTCAGAGTTTGGCTCATGTTTATCAATACAATCAACCGTTAAACCGTGAAATTCGAATAAAGGGCCGTTCCATTCACTATCCCTGCGGGCCAGGTAATCATTTACCGTTACGATGTGTACACCTTGTCCGGCCAGTGCATTTAAGTAAGCCGGTAATGTACTTACCAGGGTTTTACCTTCACCTGTAGCCATTTCGGCAATTTTACCGCTATGCAATACAATACCACCAATTAACTGTACATCGTAATGTACCATGTTCCAGGCTACTTCTGTTCCGGCAGCATCCCATTTATTGGCCCATTGTGCTTTATCGCCAACAATTTTTACGTTGTTTTTTCTTGCAGCATAATCTCGATCAAACTGGGTTGCGGTAACTTCCAGATAATCGTTTTCGCTTAAACGACGTGAAGTTTCCTTAATCACCGCAAAAGCTTCCGGAAGGATTTCCAAAAGTACTTTTTCCAACTCCGTATCGCGGTCTTTACCCAAGGCATCAACCTGATCATAAATTGCCGTTTTTTGGTGAAGATCTAATTCTTCACTTTCTGCCTCAGCTTTTAGTGCCGAAATTTTCTCATCTATATCGGCTAAAAAAGCCGATATTCTTTCTTTAAACTCAATGGTTTTGCCACGTAATTCATCGTTGCTTAAGGCAGATAGTTTACTGTAGTGTTCGTTAATTTTAACAACCAATGGCTGTATAGCCTTTATATCTCTTTCTGATTTACTTCCGAAAATCTTCGCTAAAAATCCTAACATTATATTTTAAATCGTATTTTATTATTGAAAAATGGGTATGTTACAACAACCAAGCCATTGTCAGCATTAAGTCAGTCTGGCAGTTGTTGGTGTAATGAGGTTTAAATCTTAAAAAGATTTTTTAGATAGAAAGAAAACTATGGACTATTGTTTTTTGGTTTTTTCCTGATGGTTAAATCAGCAATTACCTGGTCTGCACTTACATATTTAGCCACTTTTAACGGCGCTTGCGTTCCGATTAAGGCTAACTTAGTATACGATAACAGATAAGGATTACGGTCTTCATTGAGCTGAACCGAAGCTTTACCACTTGCATTAACGCAAATATTATGCTCATTGCAATATTCGTTTAATATCCTTAACCCTTCAACACGTTCGGCTTTTGCCAAATGTGTTAAGCTAAAAAATACAAGCGATATGGTAACAAAGTGTTTCATTAATTGCGGCAAAGCTAGTTTTAATCTTTTATAAAAAGAAATTACAGCTTAGCAAAAAGTGTACCTCAATCTAACTGTCGTGCTGAACATAGGCAAGAATCTCTCACCTATAAAGTATAACCTGAAACTAGTACACTAAAATCATTGCTTACATTAGTGATACTACTCAACTATAATAAAGATCCTTCATTGCATTCAGGATGACACCGAAAATCACTTAAACACCACTTCAGTAGCACCATAACCAAACTTTTCTTTTCTGGCATCCATATAGGTTTTTACATGGGGATTTCTGCTGATCAGTTTATGTATTTTATCCCTTAAGGTACCATTCCCCGTACCATGGATAAAAACAATCTTATCAAAGTGATGCACCACTGCAGCATCCATAGCGGTTTGAAAATGGCTGATCTGTATCTGCAACATTTCATCTGCTTCTAAAAAATGATGATCATCTCTTAGTTTTTCAATGTGCAGATCAATCTCTTTTTGTGGCGCTTCCACCGTTCTTTTCTCTTCTGATGACTTAAAAAAACTTTCCTTTAATTTCTGTGGATCAATGGTTACCGGAACAAGATCATCTAAACGGATTAACCAACCCTTATTCTTCAATTGGGGCAATTCCTTTTGTTCGGTACTAAAATCTTTTGCCCTAAACTTTTTACGGACCACCAATGGATCGATGGGTTTCACATCGGCTTTACTAAATACCACCATCTGAAAATTAAACTCAGGCCAAAGATCAAGTTCAGCCAATGATGCAGAATAAACCAACGCGGAACCGTAAGATTCAATTGCCCCATGAAAAACGCCTGCATATTTCCCTTTTCGATCGGTAATTAAACCTACCAATAAAATGTTCGGAGAATAGTTTTGGAGATGAAAATGTACTACATTACCCGCTTTATCATCGGTGGCAACGGCTACATAAATGCCATTTTCGATTTTGTTAACACCGGGAACATTCACCTGGATGGGTTTGGGCGCGTCCGGTTCTACAGCAACCACCCCGTGACCATGCACAGATGTTAAATTGCTCATCGCAACAGGTATCTCAAAGCCATCTTCATCGGTAACGCCTAAAGTCTGCGTATCAATAATTCTGGTTACGTAACCTTCACGTTTTTCATCAACAAAACGCACAAAATCTCCTAGTTTAAATTTCATTTCTATTATTTTTTAGGCACAAAGTACACAAAGATTTTTAAGCAGTTTGTGTTAAAATGTCGTTCATGAAGCTATTTACTCCTTTAGTCTTTCAGCTTTTTGGCAGGAGTCTTCAATCTAATTCGCAGTACAATCAAGAAATGTACCATCACACATCACATCTTCGGACTCCGGACTTCCGACTTCTGACTAAACTAATGTCGCGTATCGTTTCCGTGGTAAATGCTCAGGTAACTTTCATATCTGGAAACTGCAATTTCACCTTCATTTACGGCTTCGATAACCGCACAGCCCGGCTCGTTAATATGCCTGCAGTTATTAAATCGGCAATTGTGCGAGGTTTCAAAGATTTCCCTGAAAAAATGCCCCAGTTCTTCTTTTTCGATATCGATTACCCCCAATTCCCTGATGCCTGGAGAATCTACAATAAAACCGCCTTGTGGCAGTTCGAACATTTCGGCAAAAGTAGTGGTGTGCTGCCCCTTATCGCTCCAGTCAGAAACCTCCCCTGTTCTTAGATCACGATCTGGCATTAAAGCATTGATCAAGCTAGACTTTCCTACACCTGAATGTCCGGATATCAAAGTAATTTTATCCGTAATCAATTCCTGTATTACCGGGATATTAATACCTTTTAAAGCGGAAACCTCATAACAGGCATAGCCGATATTTTCATAGATATCTTTAAACTCCTGCAGAATTTCCAAACCCTCTTTACTAAACAGATCGAGTTTATTAAATACCAATACGGCTGGTACATCATAAGCTTCAGCCGTAACCAAAAAACGATCGATAAAACCCAAAGAGGTACGGGGCGAAGCTAAGGTAACCACCAACATCGCCATATCTAAATTGGCGGCCAATATCTGGGCCTGCTTGCTCAGGTTGATCGATTTGCGGATGATGTAGTTTTTACGGGGCAACATCTCGTTGATCAGACCCTGGCTACTATCTTTTTCCAGATCAAATTTCACCCTGTCGCCAACCGCAATCGGGTTGGTGGTTTTAAGTCCTTTAATCCTGAATTTGCCTATAATCCTGCAATCATAGCGTTCGCCATTATCGGCCAGAACACTATACCAGCTCCCTGTAGATTTAATAACTAATCCCTGCATATCTGCGGCAAAGGTATGAATATGATTTCATTGGTAGAAGTAGCCGGTACCGATAATGTTTGTATGTTAACAACGGAGAATAAAAAAGAATACAGACATTTCGGCTATATATTTACTTATCCATTAAATATCTTACATAAATCCAACGCTTTAAAAGGCAAAAAACCTAAATTTGCGACAACAAAATCGAAAATATAATGAGTTTCAGAATAGAACACGATACCATGGGTGAGGTGCAGGTACCCGCCGACAAATACTGGGGTGCACAGACAGAACGCTCACGCAATAACTTTAAAATCGGTCCGGAAGGCTCGATGCCAAAAGAAATTATCCACGCTTTTGGATACCTGAAAAAAGCAGCTGCCCTTGCCAACAACGAACTTGGAGTATTATCTGCCGAAAAAGCAGATTTAATTGCTAAAGCCTGTGATGAAATTATTGCCGGACAATTAGATGATCAATTTCCTTTGGTTATCTGGCAAACAGGTTCGGGTACACAAAGCAACATGAATGGTAATGAAGTGATTGCAAACCGCGCCCACGTGATTAACGGTGGTTCTCTAGCTGACGATAAAAAAGTGCTTCACCCAAATGATGATGTAAATAAATCACAATCATCAAACGATACTTATCCAACTGCAATGCATATTGCAGCGTATAAACTTACGATAGAAAATACCATACCAGGCTTAGAAAAATTAAGAAATACATTAGCCAAAAAAGTAGAAGAGTTCAGTACGATTGTTAAAACAGGCCGTACGCACTTTATGGATGCTACTCCGCTTACTTTAGGCCAGGAATTTTCTGGTTATGTACAACAGATCGACAATAGCATCCGGGCCATTAAAAATGCTTTGGTTATGGTTGCAGAACTGGCTTTGGGCGGAACTGCTGTGGGTACAGGCTTAAATACACCAAAAGGATACGATGTTTTAGTGGCTAAAAAAATTGCAGATTTAACCGGTTTGCCTTTTGTTACCGCTCCTAATAAATTTGAAGCACTGGCTGCGCATGATGCGATGGTAGAACTCTCAGGGGCATTAAAACGCACAGCAGTTGCCTTGATGAAAATAGCCAACGATGTAAGAATGTTAAGTTCAGGTCCCCGTTGCGGCATCGGCGAAATTGTAATTCCAGATAACGAACCAGGGTCGTCTATTATGCCAGGAAAAGTGAACCCTACACAACCAGAAGCTTTAACCATGGTTTGTGCCCAGGTAATCGGTAACGATGTTGCCGTTTCAGTAGGTGGTATGAACGGCCATTTCGAGCTGAACGTATTTAAACCATTAATTGCTGCTAATGTATTACAATCAGCACGTTTAATTGGTGATGCCTGTGTTTCTTTTACAGATAAATGTGCTGAAGGAATCACCGCGAATTTACCTGAAATTGAAAAACACCTTCAAAATTCTTTAATGTTGGTTACCGCTCTGAACCCACATGTGGGTTACGAAAATGCAGCTAAAATTGCGAAGAAAGCCCATAAAGAAAACAAAACCTTAAAAGCAGCTGCTGTGGAATTGGGATTGTTAACCAATGAGCAGTTTGATGAATGGGTGCGCCCTGAAGACATGGTTGGCAGCTTGAAATAAGTTATTTACAGATACGATCGTCATCCTGTCCCGATTTACATCGGGATCAGGATCTTTTCAGTATTCAAGATGCTTAAACGAGTTCAGCACGTCGTTCGGACTAAAATACGGCTAATTAAAACACAGGCAATATGAATTCAATACTTTCTAACCTTTTAAGCTTGATGCCCATCATTCCACTTGGTATTGTATTTGGAGCCTGTTGCTTTTTTTTATTGAAAAAACCTTCTGCTGAAGCCATCTTAATGACCATTGGCTCAGGCATTTCTTTGATTATCAACATACTTTATAGCTTTTTGATGCCATTGATCATGGCTGCCCAAAACTTAACACCTACAGAAGTGATGAAATACCATACTATTGTGGGCGTTATTAGCTTTATAGCCGGCCTGTGTTTTGCAGCAGGTCTTTTGATTCTCATCAATACCGTTAAAAAGAATAAGATCATCTACGATCAGTTTCCTAAAAGCAACAATTAATAACACAATGAACAAACTGCATCTGGCTTTCAGGAATTGCTACATCTTGCTTTTTATATTACCCATTTTACATCTGGCCTGTAGTCTGCGGCCCAATATACAGGGTAAGGGAGAAGATTTTATGCAAGGCGTTTGGAATGAAGATTCTGTTGCTTATAGCCACAAGTTGAGCAACTATACGCAACACCATTTTAAGTTCACCTGCGACTCGGTTTATATCGATATGGTAACCCATAGCAAAGTAAATTTTTACGAAGATTCTTGTTATAACAATGGCATCTGGAAAGAATATGCCAAAGGGGTGTATAGGGTTAAAGGAGATACGTTATTTATAGGTGCAACCTTTACACATGCCAATTATAAACAAAAAATATCAGGTTGCTACCGCATCGGCCGGTATGACAAAAACTTCCTGATCAGCAAAAAATCGTCAGACAGCTTAATTTTAGAGAGTTTGAGCGATCAGCGTGAGATTAAACTAACACTTAAAGAAAAAATTACCTGCGTACCAAAAGAATTATAAAAATGATTTTAACATCAATTAAAAAGAAATTAACCATTGCATTTACCCTGGGTTTTTTAGCCTATTTGCCTATTCAGGCAAATGCATGGGGCACCATCGGCCATCGTGTAGTTGGCGAAATTGCAGATAGTTATTTAAAAGCAAAAACACGCAAGGCCATTCAAAGTATTTTAGGCTATGAAACCTTGGCAATGTCTGCCAATTGGGGCGATTTTATTAAATCAGATTCTACTTATAACTATATGTACAACTGGCATTTTGTCAATCTTCCGGTTGGATTGGATAAAAGTGGTGTATATCAATTTTTGGAAACTGATAAAAAACCAAATCTTTACAACAAAATCCCTGATCTGATTGCCATTTTAAAGAAAACAAGCAGTACAGCTTCTGAAAAAAAACTGGCTTTACGCATGTTGGTTCACCTGGCTGGAGATTTATGCCAGCCCATGCACGTTGCCCGTAAAGAAGACCTGGGCGGTAACCGCGTTTCGGTATTATGGTTCAATGAGAAATCAAATATCCACAGGGTTTGGGACGAACAGCTGATCGAATACCAGCAGTTAAGTTATACCGAATATGCAAAAGCCATCAATCATGCTTCAGCTGTACAGCTTTACAACTGGCAAAACACCAGCCTGAAAGATTGTATTTATGAATCGTACACAATTTGCAATAAAATTTACGATACGACTAAACCAGATGCTAAATTAAGCTACCGCTACAATTTTGACTGGGTTGATACCCTTAATAACCAGTTATTAAAAGGTGGTGTACGTTTGGCAAAAATGTTAAACGATATCTACGGATAAAGAATAAGTTATGAGATAGTAGAATTTTAATAAAATAAGTCCCTAAAACTTATCGTCATTGCGAGAAGGCTTTTTCAGCCGATGAAGCAATCTTTAAAGCCAAGAGCGCTGTTACGAAAGATTGCTTCGTCGTTCCTCCTCGCAATGACGAGTTTTATGGCCTATCCATCATCAATAACCTTAAGGACTATTATTTACTTTTAAAGCGCTGTAGAAATTGAAAATTTTAATGGTTTGCCTCGGTAACATCTGCCGTTCGCCTTTAGCTGAAGGCATTATGCGCCATCTGACAGATGAACAAAACTTAAACTGGGAAATTGCTTCGGCAGGAACAGGCAACTGGCATATTGGCCAGGCACCAGACCACAGAAGTATTTCTGCAGCGAAGGCGTTGGGTTACGATATTAGTAAACAGCGGGCGCAGCAGTTTAACCCTTCGATGTTTGACCATTATGACCTGATTTTGGTAATGGACAAGAATAATTTAGCCGATGTTAAAAGTTTAGCCAAAACCGATGAGCAGCGAAAAAAGGTTAAACTTTTTCTTGATAACGGAGAAGTTACAGACCCATATTGGGATAATAGCCTGTTTAACCCTGTTTGCAAACAGGTTGAGGAAAGATGTATGGAAATTATCAAACAACTTTCCTAAATTTAAAGCTAATAATCTATCTTACTAACCAAGTCAAAGAAAAAATGAAAAAATACCTGTCATTATGTTTATTAGTTGCAACCGTAATTTTATTTCAAAGCTATACCGCAGCGAAGAAATCGGCAAAAGTTTTAGTTTTCTCCAAAACAAAGGGCTTTAGGCACAACTCCATCGAAACGGGAAAAGAGGTGATCCAGAAATTAGGCACTGAGCATCATTTTGAAGTAGATACGACAGAAAATGCTGATGCTTTTACTGAAGATAACCTAAAAAAATATGCCACTATTATTTTCCTGAATACCACAGGCGATGTATTAGACGATAAACAACAGGTAGCTTTCGAAAGGTACATACAGGCTGGTGGAGGTTATGTGGGTATTCATGCTGCAACAGATACCGAGTACGATTGGCCTTGGTATGGCAAATTGGCTGGCGCTTATTTTATAAGTCACCCCGCTGTTCAGGAAGCCAGATTTATTGTTAAAGATAAAAAACACCCTGCTACAAAATTCCTTACCGATTCAGTATGGATGAGGAAAGATGAACTGTATAATTTCAAAAATATCAACCCGGACATTAAAGTGCTGATTAATTTAGACGAAAAATCGTACACCGGAGGTAAAAATGGCGATTTTCATCCTTTTGCCTGGTACCACAATTTTGATGGCGGAAGAGCTTTCTATACCTGTATGGGCCATACCAAAGAAGGCTGGGCTGACGATAAATTTCAAAGACATTTATGGGGAGGTATTGAATACGCTATAGGCGGCCAAAAGAAACTGGACTACAGTAAAGCCCATTCAAAGTTCTAAATAATAGTTGGGCTTGTTGATTTTCTACTCAACAAGCCCAATGTTATCACATAAATATTTTAACGGTTGACGATTAATAAAACACGAATATATTCCACCAGATATTGTCGTTTTTATATAATGGTTTCATCGCCCAAAAACAATCAATCTGATCTTCGTTAACAATTTTTTCTAAATTCCGGGAAAAATCAAATAGCCAGTTATTGGATATTCCCCTCCATTCTTCAGGTTCCCTATATTTAAATGCGTTGTATTGCATCCGTTTGATCAGGTATTTTTTGAGTTGATCTTTAACTTCAGGTTTTTGAGCTGTTGTAAGCCTTAACTCTTGTTCCATCTCAAACATAACCTTATCGAAATTCAGTGTATCTATTATAAATTCTTTAACCTCTTTATTACTATTCCGGTAAAATTGTGCAGAGGCAAGATATCCTGTACAACAGGTAAACAATAAACCTAAAATTGCTTTTTTAATCAACATAAGAATTTGGTTTAACCCTTTTAAAATTAACCAAATAAATATAATTCAGCATACAAAAGGAGGCTATTGCTCCGAAGGTATGCCATAAAAAATGCGTGCCGATACTCAATACATCCCATTGATCTGCAATCCGGAAAGTTAAGGCAAAGATGAAGGCAATTAAGGCAAAACCAACCCATTTGCCATTTTTCCAGTTGGTCTTAATTAGGTACCCAAACACCGGAAACAAAACCAGCGCAGCCATAAAAGCATAATTGATATTAATAAAAATCTGAAAATCGCCATTGCTAAAAAGCCTTCTTACATAAAACTGAAAAAAAGCATAAACCGCTACAATTAAAACGGCAAAGTACCATTTGGTCAGCTTGGAAAGAAAGTAGACACCAGCCGAAAGGCACAAAAGCATAATCGGCATCCAATCCATCATAATAAAGATAGGCCAACGCCTAAACCCGTGGTAAGTAGTACCTCCAATACCGCCGACATAAAGCAGCACCAATGCTACACTTAAAAAGCCGTGCTGTTTAAAATTACCCCATAGTTTAAATGTCCAGTATACCGCTATAGCCAGGAAAAAGCAACTTGTTAGGGCATTAAAGGGTTCCGGAAATAATTGACTCAGATTAGTTTCTGCATATACTGTACCTCCATCAGGAGGATGCTGGTTAAAGGCGCTCATTTCTAGTTAACATATAGTGAAATTAAATGTTTGACGGATCAATGTAACACTCAGGATGTGAAAACAATTTCATATTCATATTTTTAACAGGGTAAATATTGGTTAACACTTAACAACAGCAATGGTAATTATTTGTACTTTAGTTGATCTAAGCTATAAGTATATGAAATCCTTCCTGATCTTTTTTTTACTTCTTTCTACAGCTATTTATGCTCAAACTCCTCCACAGCCTTATGGTGCAATACCATCAAAAAGACAGTTGGCCTGGCATGATGTTGAAGTTTATGGCATCATGCACTTTACACCAACTACTTTTGAAAATAAAGAGTGGGGTTTTGGCGATGCTGATCCAAAAACATTTAACCCAACAGATTTTAATGCCGACCAGATTATTAAAGCTGCTAAAGCAGGTGGCTTGAAAGGTATTGTTCTGGTGGCGAAACATCATGATGGTTTTGCTTTATGGCCAACTGAAACTACTGCTTATAATATCAGCAAAAGTCCGTTTAGAGGAGGAAAAGGAAATTTAGTTAAAGAAGTAGAACAGGCCGTGCGTAGAAACGGATTAAAGTTTGGCGTTTATTGCTCGCCATGGGACAGAAATAATCCACTTTATGGTACCGATAAATATCTTGCTGTTTATCAGGCACAGTTAAAAGAACTGTACAGCAACTTTGGAGAACTTTTTATGAGCTGGCATGATGGTGCCAATGGTGGCGACGGCTATTATGGCGGTGCAAAAGAAAAACGCTCTATTGACAACACCACCTACTACGATTGGAACACTACCTGGGCCATTACACGCAAAATGCAACCCATGGCGAATATATTTAGCGATATCGGTTTAGATGTACGCTGGGTAGGTAATGAAGACGGACATGCTGCACCAACCTCCTGGGCTACTTTCACCCCGATGGCTCCGGACGGAAAAAGTGAAGCCGTACCCGGGCAGGCAAACTACCCGCAAAGCCCTGAAGGCATCAGAAATGGTAAATTCTGGATGCCGGCAGAATGCGATGTTCCGCTTAGAAAAGGTTGGTTCTATCACCCTAACGAAAAGCCAAAAAGCCCGGAAGAATTGTTTGATCTGTATTTAAAAAGTGTTGGCCGCGGTGCAGGTTTAGACCTTGGCTTAGCACCCGATACGCGTGGACAACTTCATGATGATGATGTTGCTGCACTGAAAACTTTTGGCGACATGGTTAAACATACTTTCGAAGATAACCTGGCCAAAAATGCATCGGTTAAAGCAAATGATAGCAGAGGGAAAAATTATGATGTTGCTACGCTGCTAGATAGCAAGAGAGAGACTTATTGGGCCACCCATGACGATATACACCAGGCGGCCTTAGAACTTGATTTGAGAACTCCTAAAACCTTTGATATTATCAGCCTACAAGAGTACATTCCTTTAGGTCAGCGGATAGAAGCCTACAATATTGAAGTATTTGAGAACAATGCCTGGAAAAAGGTTTACGATGGCACGAGTATTGGCGCAAAACGCCTGGTTAAATTGGATAGCCCTGTTACAACGGACAAAATAAAAATAAACATTACCAAATCGCCGGTCTGTATTACATTAAGCGAAATCGGATTGTACAAAAAAGCCGGATAATTTAATCCGGTTTGTAAAGAATTTCGAAAACCTTTGCCAATGCGGCAGAAGTCTGTTTGCTATAGCGATAAGTGCTATCGGCCTTAATATCCCGATACATCAGCATTACGGCCCTATGCGATGCTTTACTCAGTTTTACTTTTTCTGCGCGTTCTTTAGCATCTTCAGGCCTCAAAGTCAGGGCCTGCATTTGCTTGATGATTATCAGGTTTCTTTCCATGGGTATGATACCATCTTCTTTAATAGAAGTAAGTTTAACATCTTTAGGCAAAGAGATTTTCAAATTCATAATGTTATTGAGGGAACCCAGATTAGCATTAAAAGTATCTCTTAGTTTTCGATATTCCTCTGTCCCGTATTTCGGACTAAAATGAAGCACTCCGCTAAAAAACATTAAAAATAAAAGTACCGATACTGCATATCTTGTCCAGGTTTTAACCTCAAAAGTTTTATTAGGCTCATAGGCGAGCAGATAAGTAATAATAAAACCGGAAACAAAGCCCCCGATGTCCGCTGCATTATCTACCCTTTTACCAAATGCGCCATTTATGACCACCAATAATGATACAATTAGTGTACTTACTAATAAGGCCTTAGTGGCTTTAGGCTCGAAAGACTTTGTGATCAACAGCACAATAAAAGCCCCATACAGGCCCATAATGGCTCCGGATGCACCCATCATTACCCCTTCCTGATGAAAAATCAAACTGACCAAACCACCACAAACCCCGCTCATTAAATAAATAAAAAGGTATTTTTTCCAGCCTAGTTTATTCTCAATCATCAAACCCAGGTAAACCAGGGCATACATATTAAAAAACAGGTGCGAAACCGATCCATGGATAAACTGATAAGTAATCAGGCGCCAATATTGCCCTCCAAGAACCAGGTTGCGTTGATTAACACCAAAGTTCAATACCAATCGTTTTATTTCTGCAAGATAATCTTCTTGAGAAGCATGTCCGGTTTTTAGCGACAGATAGGCAATGAATACAATTGACAATAAGACAATTGCGATATAATATAACGTATTAAGCAGAACAATTATTGGCGTTACCGTATAACCTTTCTGGGGGAAAAGCAAGAACAACACGTTTTTGATTTTATTCTTCGTAACCAAAGGAGCTTTTTCGAAGTAATGGTCATCTTGCGTTGCAATAAACTGGTGAAACTTTTGCAGATTCTCTTCCCAAACATCTTTCAGGTGGAATTCTACATATTCAAATTCGTGAAAAAATTTCTCCAGATTGAGATCGTTTTTACCGTAATCGTTAAAGAGCATCTGGATCCCAACGCATTCACTTTTTACCACTGCAAAATTTCCGTGGATACGGATTGATATTTCTTCGCTGTACGACTGGAAGGATATCGGGGTATAAGCAATTAAGCCGGTTTCGGAAACGTGACTTAAGGCCCAGCCAAGATTTTCGATAGCTTGTTTGGCAACAATTAAATATTTATCTGCCGGAAAATCGGCCAGGGGAATAAATTTTTCGATTTTAGGCGAGTAACCCCAACTTACTGACATAGCGCGTTAATTTTTTTTCGCTGCTAAGATAATATAAGGTGACAGATTTTTGCTCTCGAATGGGATCAGCTTCGTAAATATTTTTCCGGTCAGCCAAACTGCCTTTTTAAATAGGCGCACACTTGCCGACTTTTGATCTTCGTTTTCCAACCAAACGCTAAAGCGTCCAAAATAACCTGATTGTACATCTTTAAGGCCAGCCTGTTCACATATTGATTTCAGCAATGACGGGTCCATGCTGTTGATATTGTGTTTATCGTAATTTTCCTTATCGAAATTCTTCTGGAACCAACCGTTAACTGCTTTAAAATTTGGCAGCGTGATAAACAAAGTACCACCTGGTTTTACGAAAGCAATGTGACGGTTGATGATATCGGCCGTATCGTTAAAATGCTCAATTAAACCGCAGCTTAATACCAGATCATATTGTTGCTCCGGTGTGTAATTAAAAAGATCGGTTTCGATGATGTGGATATCCTTTTCCGCTAAATCGTTCTTTTCCAAAAGTTCTTTTACCACCGGCGGATGAACAAAATAATCAAGAAGGGTAACGTCAAGTTTAAAATATTTTTTCAGGAACACGGCATAATAACCAGGAAAACCTCCCAGTTCAATGGCTGTTTTAACGCCGTTTTTCCGGATTACATCAGCCAGCTGAGCATGAAATAAATAATTTGAAGGCAAATGAACTGCCAGTCCTTTTTTACTCTCCCAATAATTTACCCAAAAAGCCCTGTCGGTTAATAAATTTGCCATGTTTTAAATAATTCCAGGCTCAAAGAAACGGAAAAATTTGATTAATTGTTTAAATGATATTGCTGGATTGCCAGATTGCCAGATTGCTTTATTGCTAATTTAGTAACTCCGCTTATATATTTTATTGTTGGTTGCCATATAACAGCCCGACAATAAAACAATCTTTTTAAGATTAACCCTATTTCAGGTCTTTCAAAATTTCGGCTACTGCTTTTTCCAGTTGCGGATCCCTGTCTGCCAGGCGGTCTTCAAAAGTATTTTTCACCAAAATATCTGGTTTAACCCCCTCCTTTTCAATGTTCTTACCATCCATGGTATAACAGCCCCAAGATGGTAAACGGTAAGAAGAACCATCAACCAAACCCTTAGCCGACGTAAAAATAATCCATCTGTAGGTTTCTGTACCGATAATCTTTCCCAGTTTTAATTGTTTAAAACCTGCAGCCGTCATTTCAGCATCACTTAAGGATTGTTCGTTTATCAGTAATACGATAGGTTTCGCAGCCGGGCCAAAGTTACTTTGTGGGGCCATTTTACCTCCACGGTATTTCCACTTCAGGTAAGGACGCTGCGAAAGAAATTTTAGTACCTCATCGTGTACATTCCCACCGGTATTGTAACGAAGATCAAGGATAATGGCTTCCTTGTTTTCTTCCTGGGCCACCATATCCAAGAGAAAATTTTCAAGCTCACCACTTCCCATATTTTTCATGTAAGAATAAGCAATCCGGTTGTTGCTCCACTTATCTACATTTTTATGGTTCTGGCTAATCCATTCATCATAAAGGTTCCCGCGTAGTGTACCCGAACTTTCAGGATGTACATTTACATAAACATCCTTGCCGTTGCGTTTAAACGTTAATGTCATCTCCCGATCTAATGATGGCTTGCTGAAATAATAATCGCGGTCTATTTTTTCATCTACTTTAACCCCATTTACTTCTGTTAAAATATCACCAGCTAAAATGTTATTTCCAGTACGGGCAGCATTGCTTTTTGCGGCAATACGTTCAACCTTCAATGGGTTTTCATTATCGAAGATGATTCCGGTTTCGTTGGTGATATAATTCAGGTTTTTGCGTTCCTCTGCTCCTGCGCTATTAAATCCCATATGCGAAGAATTCAATTCGCCCAGCATATCATTCAATAAAATCCTTAAATCACTGCGGTTATTCACATAAGGCAGATAAGCGGCATAACGCGTCCGCATTTTATCCCAATCTACACCATGAAATTTTTCGTCGTAAAAATTTTCGTCTAAACCTACCCAGGTTTCGTAAAACATCTGGTTAAACTCGGCATTTAGGTTCCTGGTAAATTTATAGCCGTGATCCACCCGATCAAGCTTGTTTCCTTCCAGGGTATATTTGTTGATTGCACCTCTTGATAAAACGAAAAATTTGTCGCCTGCAGAAGTAATCGAATAATCGCCACCATCGGCAACTTTTTCAGTTTTATTGGCTTCAAAGGGTTCGATAGTAGTGCGATACAAACCTGGCGTACCGCCTTCGTGATTAGATGAATAAAAAACATACGTTTTATCGCCCTTAGCATAAACATCTGTTCCGTACTGGCCACCAAATGAAGGGCCGACCAATTCAATTCTATCCAAAAGATCTTCAGTATTAATGGTAATTATAGTTGCAGGCTTAGGTGTAGATTTAACTTCAGTTTTCTTTTTAGCCGTATCAGTCTTTGATTTTTTATCATTTTTATTTTCCGGTGCAGGCTTAACATCTGTCGGTGCGGGCTTGCTCTCTTTAAACAGGTCATCAAATTTATCAGAACGATAAGGCTCATCATAATTATTTAAAGCCATGCGGTAAATATGTGCATTTTGCATTCCTGTTGGATAGGAAGGCTTGGTGCGGGCACTGGTAAAGAAAATATATTTGCCATCTGGCGACCAGGCCGGGCTGGTTTCGGTAACGCCTGTGTTGGTTAAGTTGATGGTTTTATTGTTTTTGATGTGATGTACCATAATATCCTGTTCAAAATTGCGGTAAACGGTAAACAGCACATATTCGTCATTTGGCGAAAAACTTGGTGTTGCGCTCTGTATGGCCCAAAACTCATCGGTTACCAAAGTTTTAGCCTCGAAAGTTTTAAGGTCCATCAGTTTAAGTTCGTTCCTTCCACTTAAATACACCGCCATGGTTTTAGTTTTGTTCAACGTAATATCGCGTACATTTGCTTTACCTTTTGTAAGCTGTTTTACATTACCTTTTCCATCGCCTGTGATGGTAAACCAGTTCTGGTAACCATTAGTGGTTTGACTGAAGATAATGGTTTTATTATCCGCCAGCCACTTACATTCCAGGGCGCGTTCGCCGCTGTTGGTAACTTTGCGGATAAACTTTCCATCAGCATCGCTCACAAACACCTCGCCACGTGAAATGAAAGCCATCTTTTTCCCGTCGTTTGAAACATCAAAGGCTGAAATATTGCCACGTACATCGTACTCCTGCTCTTTACTCAATACCTGATTGCGCGAAGTGCTTATATTCACTTTTTCGGCTTTCTTAGTGGCAACATCGTAAGTATACAACTGATAATCTTTCTCGAACACCACCGTAGTTCCATTAGCCGAAACAAACGGACGCTTAATGGAAGTATCAAAGTTTGTTAAGCCGGTTTTTTTACCATTGATAAAGGTATAGAGGTTATATTCATCGTTGCTTTCATCCGACACAAAAAAGATATTGCCTTTTTGGTCAACACTCGTCCAGAAATCTTTCCCGATATAATCGGTATAACGTTTATAACTTTTTGTTTTTGGGTTGTATGACTGAATATCGGGATTATAGGCTCCTTTATAGTGTTTACGGTTGGCGAAGCGCATACTTTCCCAGGTATCGTTAAAAAACAACTCTCCTGTTGGTGATTCAGCAATATGGTGTGTGGTATTAAAATAGTTATTGAATAAACGAACCGCTGTTCCACCGTTTACATTTACTTTATAACTTGAAAAAGAATTGTAACGGCCCGAAGTAAAATAAATGGTTTTAGAATCCCAGCTCCAGTTATCTACTTCATCACTGGCATCATTAAATGTTAATTGTTTAATATCTCCACCTGCTAAAGGCATTACATAAATATCATAATTACCAAACTGATTAGATGAAAAAGCCAGCCATTTTCCGTCGGGAGATATTTTAGGGTTGATTTCTTCGCCCTGCATGGCTGTAATGCGCGATGCTACGCCACCTTTTACCGGAACTTTCCAAATATCGCCATCGTAACTGAATACTATTGTTTGTGCATCTGGCGTTAAAGCAGGATATGCGGCGAAATAAGTTTGATTTTGGGCAAATGAATGTGCCGGCCATAAAAAAGCCAGTGCCACAAGTGATTTCACGAAGGATTTGATCATAATTAAGTTAGTTTGGCTCTGGAAAGGCAGTTCTTTTTTGATAAAAACAGCTTAACCTTAAGAACGATAAAATTTATGGATGAATTTACACAACAGATTTTATATTCGTAAACAATAAAATGTATTTTTGATTGATTTGAAAGTAGTACACCTAAATACCTATGATGGAAATGGCGGAGCAGGCAGGGCCTGTTTGCGTTTAAGTGATGCTTTAAAAGCCAATGGAATCGATTCGAAAGTATTGGTTTATTATAAATTTGGCCAAAATCCCAAAATAGACACTTTCAGCAAATCACCATTACAGAAAGCCAAAGCCGTTTATAACATCTTATCAGAAAGATATTTTGCCAAGTGGTTAAGCAAATCGGTAAAAACGCCATTCAGTTTGCAATGGTTCGGCCGTTCGGTGATCAACCATCCTGACGTTAAAAATGCAGACATTATCCATTTACATTGGATAAATCATGGTTTTCTCAATCCTAGGTTTCTGGCGCAGCTGGATGAACTGGAAAAACCGATTGTGTGGACTTTTCATGATAGCAATGCATTTACCGGTGGCTGCCATGTACGCTATGGTTGTGAACATTTTCATCAGCAATGTGGCCATTGCCCCATTCTGAAAATTAGCGGTAAAGACGATATTTCGCACAAAACCTGGGTGCGTAAACAAAAAGCGTACACTAGATTAAATTTCCATATTGTGGCACCAAGCCAATGGATGGCCGCTTCGGTAAAATTCAGTAGCTTATTGGGTACCAGGAAAACTACCGTTATTCCGAATACGATCGAAACAAAAATTTTTAAACCTTATGTTAAATCGGAAGCGAAAAAAGTCCTGAAAATCAATCCCGATAAATTTGTATTGATGAGCGGATTTATGCCATCAAAAAACGACAAACATAAAGGAACCCCTTATTTAGTTGAAGCTTTGGAAATCCTTTCGCGCAGAAGCGGGATACATAAAGAAAATATTGAACTGGTTATTTTCGGAAACAAAGAAAATGCAGAAATGCCCGAATTTCCTTTCAAAACCACTTTCCTGGGCACTATCAACAAAGATGATCATTTAGCGAAGTGCTATTCTGCTGCCGATGCTTTTATCACGCCTTCGTTAGAAGATAACCTGCCCAATACAGTGATGGAAAGTTTATCTTGTGCTACACCAGTGATTGCTTTTACCACCGGCGGAATTCCGGATATGGTTAAACACCTGCAAAACGGCTACCTGGCCAAATATCAAAATGCAGAGGATTTAGCGAATGGCATTGAATGGTTGTATCAACGTCCGAATAAAGAAGAAATTCAGAAAGCTGCGAGATTGAGTATTCTAACCGATTTTTCGGAGGAAGTTATTGCTGCAGAACACATCCATCTTTACGAAACACTGATTGATTTACTGCCTAAATAAACCCATATTTAACAAAATTTCATAACGCTACTAGTTATTCGGTTTACAAAATCTTATTCTCCATTCTACAAATAAAAAACTGGTTAATCTTTATTAAATTTATACCGACTGAACTGGTAAATGGAAAGCATCGAAAACTATTCTGCAAGTATTAAAGCATTAAAATCTGCTATTTTATCTAGCCGGTATAAAGCAGCTACTTTTGTGAACAAAGAGCTTTTACTGCTCTATTTTACAGTAGGTAAATTCATTTCGGAAAAGGTAGAAAAAGAGAAATGGGGCGCCAAAGTGATAGATAATCTTTCTAATGATTTACAGTTAGAGTTACCAGGTTTAAGAGGATTTTCAGGCACAAATATTAAACGGATGAGGTTCTTTTTCGAATCGTGGAGAGAACAAATCTTAATTAGTCCGTCACTGACGGACCAATTACAAAAAACTGATATTGAACACATTGAATTTAGACCGTCAGTAACGGACCAATTGGAAAAGACATTTTTCAACATCAGTTTTACCCACCACATTGAAATTCTACAGAATTCACAATCGGTTGAAGAAAAGATATATTATATCCAAAAGGCAGCTGTCGAATTTTGGAGTGTTGGTACCTTAAAGCACCAACTTAAAAACAAATCATTCAGTAACTCCGGCAGTTTACCAAATAATTTTTCGAAAACAATTTCCAATGAAGAATTAAGAGACCAAGCATTGAAGTCTTTTAAAGATGAATACCTTTTGGATTTTATTAACCTAGAGGATCCTGATGAAGAAGATGAAAGAGTTGTAGAAAGTGGAATAGTACAGAATATTAAGAAGTTCTTAATGTCGTTAGGAACTGATTTTGCTTTTATCAGCAACCAGTACAGATTGATTGTTGAAGATGAGGAATACTTTATAGATCTTTTGTTTTTTAACCGCCGCTTACAATGTTTGGTTGTTTTCGAACTTAAAACCGGAAAATTCAAACCTGAGTATTTGGGCAAAATGAATTTCTATCTATCTGCTCTTGATGAATATGTTAAACAGCCACATGAGCAGCCATCCATAGGCATCATACTTTGCAAAGAAAAGAAGAATAAAATTGTAGAATTTTCATTCCGCGATTTTAACAAAGCAATGGATGTTTCTACCTACAAAACCAGTGCAACATTACCTAAAGCATTTAAAGGTTTAATTCCGGATGCCGAAACCTTTAAAAAATTAATGGATTAACCCATGCCCAAATTAACCGTTATCACTATAGTGTACAATAACGTTCGCGACATTGAGCGTACTATGAAATCTGTTTTAAATCAGACTTATCAAAACATTGAATATATTATCATTGACGGAGCCTCGTCTGATGGAACACTGCAGGTAATTCAGCAGTATAAGGACCGGATCTCGAAAATCATATCAGAACCCGACAAGGGCATTTATGATGCCATGAATAAAGGTTTGGCCTTGGCAACAGGTGATTATGTGTTATTTATGAACTCGGGAGATGAGATTTATGACAACCACACAGTAGAAGATGTTTTTGCAACTGCTCCCGGTGCCGATATATATTACGGCGAAACTGAAATGTATAACGATAACTGGGAAAATTTAGGCCGAAGGAGGCACGAAGCACCAGATGAGTTCGACTGGAAGAGTTTTAAATATGGCATGAATATCAGTCATCAGGCCATTTATATCCGCCGCAGCATCATTACGCCTTATGATTTAACTTACCAATACAGCGCTGATATCGACTGGATTATCAAAGCGGCTAAAAAGGCATCTAATATTGTAAACGTACACCGTTATGTAGCCAAATACCTGGTTGGTGGCATGAGCAAGAAAAAACACCGGGAAAGTTTAAAAGAACGATTTAAAATTTTTACTAAATATTATGGCTTGATCCCCAATATTTTTAATCATATGATTATTGCCGGCAATTTAGCATGGTACTTTATTAAGCACAGAAGAACAAATGATTAATTTATGAATGAAGAAATTAACGAGCTCATTTCTCACTATGAAGAAGAAAAAACACAGCTTGAACTATGGATAAAGGCAGCGGTAGAACAATCAGACTATAAATCTGCTCACGTAAACCAGAAGGCTTTAATTTATATTAATAACCAACTTCGCATCTTCAAAGCACTTAATGATCCTTACTATTTAAAAAAAGAAGAATATGAAAACCATATCAGTCTTTATGAAAAGATTTCTTTAAACCATGAACAAATTAGTGATTACATTAAAGAGCAAATTCAGAAAATAAGATTGAATTTAGATGACCTAAACAGTCGCAAAATTGCTGCTTTTCATGACGGACAAGAATTTGATGATGCAGTATTTGATCTGGTTGAAAATAAGATTAGTGCTTTCATTTTTAACCTCCGTAAAGAAGAAAATCTTTATATCAGGTTTTCGGTTAAAAAGAACAAAATCATTATCCGTCTAACCCCGTTTGCAGATATTTTGGTTAGCGATTATTTTAATAAATCTACAGTAACTGTACTTAAACAAATCGGATTCACGAAAAATAAACTGCGTACCTGTTTTCAGCTTAAATATCCTCTGGATAGCTTTAAAGATGCCAGTCCCATCAAAACAATTGTAAGCAGGGTAATTTACGAAGCCTTTTATAATTATCAGGTGAACAAATCAACAACTCTTGAAATTATTCCCCAATCTTAAATTTCTAAAAACAATACTTTTCCCTAACTGTCTTTAAATATATCACCTATTAAAAATTTAAAGATTATGGGACAATTAAGTAACCGCACCATTGCTGTACTTTCAGAGAGCGGATTTGAAGAAGTAGAATTAACCGAACCAGTTAAAAGGTTAAAAGAAGAGGGCGCAACCGTTCAC
Organism: Pedobacter suwonensis; assembly: GCF_007833675.1. NCBI lineage: Bacteria > Pseudomonadati > Bacteroidota > Sphingobacteriia > Sphingobacteriales > Sphingobacteriaceae > Pedobacter > Pedobacter suwonensis. Next base: position 2,653,013 of record NZ_CP031708.1, read on the forward strand.
ATCATCTCCTCAAAAAGCGGAAAAATAAAAGCCTGGGATCAGGACCATTGGTCGATAGAAGTTGACGTTGACAAAACCATTTCAGAAGCAAACGCTGATGACTACAACGGGCTACTTTTACCAGGTGGTGTAATTAATCCGGATCAGTTAAGGGTTAATGAAGATGCACTGGTTTTTGTAAAAGCTTTCTTCTCCAATGGGAAACCAGTTGCTGCCATTTGCCACGGTCCACAAACGTTGATCAACGCAGATGTAGTGCAAGGCAGAAAATTAACGTCGGTAAAAAATATTTCGAAGGATTTAATTAATGCCGGAGCGATCTGGTCTGATGAAGAAGTGGTAGTAGACCAGGGTTTGGTTACCAGCCGTACCCCTGAAGATTTACCCGCATTTAACGATAAAATTGTAGAGGAATTTGCCGAAGGAGTTCATGAAGGCCAACATGCCTAAAATTTTGGACGCTCTTTCTAGATTCACTCAAAAACGGTTGGCAATTTGTCAGCCGTTTTTCTTTTAAACTGCTTTTTAGGCCGTCAGCTGTTAACATCTGAGGAGCCTTACTATCTAGTCGTTCCTTAAAAAGTCATTGAACAAAGATTGTATCATATTTTGGTTGTTTCATGAATGTTTTTACGAGCTGAACAAAGCTTAAAAAAAGCGCCCAAAGATGATCTTTCCAGATATTCATCATCCTTTTGAAGTTCATCGCGGCGGCAGCTAACATTACATTGATGTTATCGCCTTTTATTCCTTTGTAAAAATTGCGGCTTAAGCGATGGTCTGTTTTCAGATGCCCGATCTTAGGTTCGATGGCCGCTCTTTTGGTAAAGCCTGCCTTTAGTTTGGTCTTTCGGTAGTTCGTTAGTTTACTGCTGAAAGTTTTTGGGGTATGGATAGTAGTTCCGAGCACCTCTTTTCTCCCTCGGTAACCCCGGTCTACAAAGACCTCTTTAAGCGTATGACCGGTTAACCTTTGCTGTTGTTCCAGAGCTGCATCCAGTGTATGTCCGTCGTAGTCATTCCCCTGGATATTGATTGCACCGATGATCACACCGCTGTTCTGGGTGACTGTGATGGATACTTTACTGCCAAACTCGTATTTTTTATGCTCTTTGCCTTTGCTGATGCATACTACATCCGGCTCATGCAGGCTATACACCTTGTTTTTGTCCTGCCGTTTTTGGAGGAGTACACGCTCAAACAGCTCCAGGTCGGTTTTGTAGTTTTCTGCCGGTAATTCCCTTTGTAGTTCCCGTACCAGTCTGCCCGCTATTGTTTTTACTTTTTTGTCTGCTTTCCGCGCTTTGGCTCCGTTCTTAGGATGGTTGCGGAAACGCTGTTCAACACTCAGCTTCTTTAAAGTGCGGGTATAACGCTGACGAAGCACGAGTCCTGCTTTGTCAGCTATCCCGATACATTTTTTGATGATCTTCCGGTGCAGTTTGCTATCGGTAGGATAAGTAATGTTCTTCTCCTGTACAGTAGTGTCTATGCTGGCCTTATCTTCCTTGCCACCTTTTCCATTGATACGGATACTTTCCCTGAAGATCAGTTCCACACCTTCGGCACCGATACGGTTACGAAAGTGAACAAGCTCTGATGCCTCACAAGGGGCTTTTGCCGCAAATACCCGCTCTCCGCTGAAATATTGGTAATAAGCATTCTCTGCCCACTGTTCTACAACACTTTCGTCGCTCAGGTTGCGGATGTGCTTGAGCATCAACAGCGCTACCATCAGGCGGATCGGCTTGGCCGGGCGGCCAAAATTCTCCTTGTAATGCTTCTTAAAACTGTCCTCGAACAATTGCCAGTTAACATACTCCGCTAAAATGTACAAGGGATGTTTGTTCGACAATTGTTCCTTTAAACCCGGCTGTAAAAAACTTAGTTGTGTTGTGTTTTTTGGTTGTTTAAGCATAAATATCTGCAAGCTTTTGATATAAATATAACCAAAACCCGCAATTTATAATACTGAAATTTATCAACAAATTATTGACAATCAAATATTTAAATTGTTTTTAAGGGGCGACTATCTAAAAATTGAATTACCTTACAGAACCGTGTGCGATGTCGGATGGCAACATCCAACATTACTTATAACTTTACCTGCCTGATGATATTTTTGATATTCAGTTCAATAATATCAGTCATGGTTTTACACCGCAGGTAATTGGTATCCTTAAAATAATCGCTCATTCCCTGTTTGAGTAAAGCAATATTTTCGGGTGTAGTGAGCTCTTCTTTATTTGATACATCCCGAAGATCGGTTAAACGGTGTCGTTCGCTTCGTACACGATGTACAATTGATGAGCGCTCCTCCTGCTGGTACTGCAATACCGTTTTCTCTGTCAGTTGCTCCATACTCATTTTTACGTAAGGCAGGTTTTCTTTAAAAAACTGCGGTAAGTAAACTTTTAAATTGCCTTCGTAAAACTGTTGATCAAAATCTATCGCCCGGATACGGAACTGGATATCATCAAAATCAGGTGTAATCTGAACCACAAAATTATAGGCGCGCATATCGCCCAAAAGCATAATTAAACAGCGTTCATTAAATTTTACAAATTCTTTAGCTATACGTGTAGGATTAAACTCTGGTGTATATAACTGTCCTTTTGTAAAAACATCACCTGGAATACCGGCAATATGTTCTTCTACCAAAGTATTGCCATCTACAAGGTAATTTACCTGATTCGGTGAAAGTATTTCTTCCATTTCCAGTCCGTAAATCCTGGAGGCGTCAGCCTTTTTTACGTAGAAGTAATCATATACATCATTCAAACGGTTTACAATACGGATACGGAAAGGGTGGGTATTGCCAAAGGTGCAATATTCTATTCTATCAATGTACTTATGCTCAACAATGCGCAGGTTTCCCGAAGCTTTAAGATTTGCATAAATTTCCTTTAAGCCATCATGCAATTTTTCAATTAAATCCTGAGCATATATAGGTCCCTCCCATAACGAGTCCTTACCAAACTTATCCATTAGCGGAAAAGCCTCATTAAATTGCATCAGGTCATTATAACCGATGGGCAATTTCGCTTCACGCTGGTAGGTACGCAAATATTTCTGCAAAGCAGGGCTAACCGGAAAAATCGGTTTCTTTTTTGAAATTTTTACGTCGTTATTTTCCATTTAATGACAAGGTACTATTTTAAAAATTTAACCGCAAAGGACGCGGAGCAAAACCTCATAGCGTGCTTGGCGCCTATTTCATTGCGTGCTTTGCGGTTAATCTTTCGGATAACTAAACGGCAATCCAGCCAGATATCTGCTGATTTTCCGGTAAGGGTAATTTCCTGCGCCGTGATCAGCAAACTGCACAATGATGGTATTCGTTTTCGGATCAATATATAACCTTTGGCCAAGCATCCCTTCAGCTGCATAATCGCCCTTATCCCCTTCTTGCGGAATCCACCAGAGATAATGGTGTGCCGATTTCTGCCATCCTTTAGCCGATGCAGGCTTTTCTGTTCCAATATAGGTGGATTGATTTACCCAGCTTTCCGGAACCACCTGTTTTCCATTGTACTTACCCTTGTTTAAATATAAGCGGCCGATTTTTGCAAAATCAATGGCCGTAACCTGAAAACGGCTTGCCGTATTGGTGAGGCCATTAACCTGATCTAAACCCCAGGTTGCATGATATGCGGTACCTATCTTTTGCCACACATGAGTTTCAAAATATTTTGCTACCGATTTTCCGGTGGCCTTTTTTAAAACCCAGCCTAACAAAATCGGGTCGATACTTTTATACACCCAAACCGTACCTGGTTGGTTAACCAGTTTAACCCTCATCAGTTGCACTTTCATATCGTCGGTATAATAATACTTGGCCTCATCAGAAAAAAATGCTTTTACTATACCGCCCAAAGCATCCTGAAACTCAAGGCCCGATTTCATATCCAAAAGATTTTTTAAAGTGATCTGTTCAAAAGCGGGGTTGGATTTTAATTCGGGAATATACTGTGTTACTTTATCATCCAGGCTTTTAATGCTGCGCTCGGCCAATGCCTGACCAATTGCAATAGAAATCATACTTTTAGCACCTGAGAATATACTGGTTAACGTACTATCGCTGTAACCTTTAGCATATCTCTCGTACAAGATACTATCGTTCCTGATCACAATAAAAGCATTGACCTGTCCATTTTTTAAATAGTCTTTTAATGGAATAGAGCGGCTATCGCCATCTCTAACATGAAGCGTATCCAGATCGTTCCGCTGTTTTGCCGATCTTATAAAATGAAAAACCGAATCGCTTCTATGCGAAACTTCCTGCGGAAAAACTTTATAGGTTTCAGCATTTGGCGTTCTGTATTTTAATACCTTCAACAAATAAGGTTTCCAAAGGAATAAGGCCAGCAACGATAAAAAAAAAGTATAAATCAGGATCAACAATATTTTTTTGAAGGTCTTCATAGATAGGCGTTGTAAGGCAAATATAAAGGATTTAGGAAATTATACCCGCTTTGGCAAATCTTCCTGAAAAAGAACTTAATATTGAGGTTTATACTTCCACCGCCTATGGCTCCATAGCCAGTATTCGGGCTGTGCATTGATTATTTTTTCCAGAAAACGGGTATGCAGTTCAGTAATTTCGAACGGAGCGGTTTCGGCAGGATTTAAACAAAGCGGCACGCAATCAACCTCATAAAAACCACGTTTCAGCACATTCACTTTAAAATAAAATATGGGCTGATTGGTACGCATGGCAATTTTTTCAATTCCCAACTGTATGGAACTGGGCTGATGCATAAAATCGGTCCAATAATGAGATTCATCTTTGGCAGGTGCCTGGTCATTACCAAAACTAAACATGCTCGGTTTGCCTTTGCTGGCTTGCAATGCCCGCATGGTCTGCCGCATGGCAATTAATTTATTACCAAATTTACTTCGTACTTTTTTAAACCAATGATCAAATACCGGATTGCTGAGAGGTTTATAAATAGGGTAATGATCTGCACGAAAATTGAGTCCGATACCTAATGTACCCCACTCCCAATTGCCATAATGTGCCGAACAGATTAATACACTCTGGCCGCGGTCTAAATATTCCTGGACCTGTTTTTTATTTTTAAATACAAAGCGTTTTTCGATCTCCTGTTTAGAGATACTTTGCATTTTAACAATTTCAAACACCAGTGAGGCCAGATAACGGTAAAATCGTTTTTCGATAATTAAAATCTCTTGTAATGTTCTATCCGGAAGTGCATTCAGCAAATTTTCCCTCACCACTTTCCTGCGGTAGCGAAATACAAAATACAGCAACAGATATGCTCCATCAGCGAAAATGTACAATACAGATAATGGAAGCAAGGCTAATGTGCTTAAAAGAAATATTCCCAAACGGGAAATCCACGTCTTAATCATCAGGGCAGTTGAAACGCTAATTTATAAAGCACCTGGAAAAATTTTGCCACGAAAATGTTAGATTTCATTTTTACAACAATGGATATAGCTAAGCCATTGCATCCACGATATCATAATCTTTTATATGAGTTGATGAAACCTTTGGTTCAGGCTTATATTTCCATCTCCGATGACTCCACAACCAATAAGCGGGTGCTTCTTTAATGATATCTTCCAGAAATAGCGTATGCATATCGGTAATTTCAAACTCGCCTGTTTCAGATGGATTTATACAGATAGGCACACAATCAGCTTCATAATAACCTCTCTTCAAATAATTGATTTTTAGATAAAAAACGGGGCGGTTGGTTTTCCTGGCGATTTTTTCTACCCCCAACTGTATAGAAGATTGTTGATTTAAAAAGGTTGTCCAATAATTTGATTCATCTTTTGAAGGTGCCTGATCGCTACCAAAAGTGAATATAGTTGACTTATGCTTATTGGCTTGGATCGCCCTTAAGGTTTGTCGCATGGATACCATGTTATTGCCAAATTTGCTTCTCATCTTCAGGAACCAGTTATCAAAAGCTTCATTGCTTAAAGGTTTATAAATCGGAAAATGTTCACCAGAAAAGTTCAGGCCAATAGCCATGCATACCCATTCATAATTGCCATAATGCGATGAGCAGAAAAGTACACTTTCATTATTTTTCAGATAGGCTTCTACCAGATCGGCATTCTTAAATTTTACCCTTTTGTTCAACTCCTTTTTAGAAATGCTTTTCATTTTGATCACTTCTATAAAAAGTGAAGCTAAAAATTTATAAAACCGTTTCTCTATTGCATAAATTTCAGTACCGTTTTTTTCCGGAAAAGCATTCATCAGGTTTTCTTTAACCACTTTTCTGCGGTAACCAAAAATATAAAACAGCAATACATAAAAAGCGTCTGCCAATCCATATAATAAAAATAGCGGCAATAGAGAGAGTACATTTAATAAAAATATACCCGCCTTGGATAATCCTTTATGAATCACGATATAATTAGTTTGTTTGAACCGCAAAATTAAAATTGCCGGTAAATCCGATTGCCACCAGATTGTTAACTTTACATTCCCATAAGTTTTATGAAAAAAGCCTGACAGAAAATGGCAATTGTGATTAAATCGAAAACCAGATCATCCTTCAGCTTACTACTAAATTATTAAGCCGTTTGGCATAAAAAAAGAGGCTGTCTCAAAAAGGCAGCCTCTTTTGTTTGGATAAAAAGTACACTTTTTGTCGGTTAATCTTGCTTTATTGAATTGAATTTCAGATATTTATATATAAATAATTGAGATTTATGGCTGTCCAAAAACCTGTTTTCAAGCCTTATTACCAGGGCCAGATCATGGCTATTCCGCCCACGCTTGATGAGCTCGTGGCGAAAGGCCATCCTGTCCGGATTGTAGACGACGTCATCAACCGGATCAATATCCAGGGGCTTTTAAATGCTTACAAGATTAAGGGTGCTTCAAGCTATCATCCACAAATGCTGTTGAAGGTTCTGGTATATGGCTATCTAAGCAATGTATACAGCAGCAGAAAGCTGGAGGTGGCCTGCAGGGAGAACATCAACTTTATGTGGCTGAGCGGGATGAGCTATCCCGACCACAATACCATCAACCGTTTCCGTGGCGCCCGCCTTAAGGAAAGCCTTCGCAGCGTATTCGAGGAGGTGGTAAAACTGTTGGCTGCCGAAGGCCTGTTGAGCATTGAAGAAGTTTATACCGACGGCACCAAGATAGAGGCCAATGCCAATAAATACACTTTTGTATGGAAAAAGGCCATCCAGACCAATAAGGAAAAGATGAAGAAAGCCCTGGGTGAAATCTGGCAATATGCCCAGAGCGTTGCCAAGATGGAAGACGGCTTGCCCGAACCACCGGATTTTACCGATATTGATACCCAAAAGGTACAGCAGACGGTGGATACGCTCAATGCGGTATTGTCAGAAAAACCCGGTCTGGACAAAAAGGTCAAAGCGAAGCTGAAATATGTAACCAGGGAATATCCGGAAAAGATGGCAGAATATGAACGTAAAGAAGAAATACTGGGGAACCGGAACAGCTTTAGCAAAACCGATGAGGATGCGACCTTCATGCGCATGAAGGAAGACCACATGCGCAACGGACAGCTCAAACCAGGTTACAACGTACAGATATCAACCTCCAACCAGTTCATCGTAAACTATACCATTCACCCCAATCCCACTGATACCACCACTTTAAAGGAACATCTTGAACAGCATGAGGCCAGTTTTGGCAGAACCCTGAAAACCCTTACCGCAGATGCAGGCTACGGAAGCGAGGAGAATTATGAGCTGTTGGAAGCGAACGGGATTGAAGCCTATGTAAAATATGGCATGTTCGATAAAGAGCAGAGTGAAGCCCACAACAAAAAAAAACCATTTGCCCGGGACAGGTTATTCTACAATCAGGAGCAGGACTGTTATATATGTCCGATGGGCCAAAAAATGCATTATATCGGAGACAGCACGAGAAAAACAAGTACCGGTTTTGAGCAGACCAGCAAAAGGTACCAGGCAAAGAACTGCGTTGCCTGCCCACTCAACGGTGCCTGCCACAAATCCCAGGGAGATAGGATCATAGAGGTCAACGAGAACCTAAAGCGGCATAAAGCAAAAGCATACCGGCTACTCAACAGTGACAAGGGAATCGGGAAACGAAAGCAGAGGTGTCATGATGTAGAACCAGTCTTCGGGAATATTAAGCAGAACCACGGGTTCCGCCGCTTCATGCTCCGGGGCAAGGAAAAAGTGGCAATAGAATGGGGATTACTGGCAATCGCACAGAATATCAGAAAAAAAGCAGCATAAAAGGCTCGCTTTTGATGTTTTTTAACAAATTGATAGCTCAATAAACATTTCTAGCCAGCAATGAACAAATAACACACAGAATTATTTAAACACAAAAAAAAGCTGTCTCGTGTATTTTGAGACAGCCTCTTTTGATCTATATTTTATTCCCGCTTGGGAATGTAGGATTAAGCGAATTGCTTTCCTTTAACTTTACGTTCTTGCTCAGTTAAGAAGATTTTACGTAAACGCATGCTTACCGGGGTAACTTCGATGTACTCGTCAGCCTGGATGTATTCCATAGCCTCTTCCAGCGAAAATTTAATTGCCGGTGCGATACGGGTGTTATCATCCGTACCAGATGCACGCATGTTGGTTAAAGCTTTACCTTTCACGATATTGATTACTAAATCATTATCACGGATATGCTCTCCCAAAATTTGTCCTTCGTAAATATCAACTCCCGGATCAACAAAGAAACGACCTCTATCCTGTAATTTATCGATAGAATAAGCAGTAGTGGTACCTTTATCCATCGAAATTAATACACCATTCAAACGGCCAGGAATCGTCCCTTTCCAAGGTTCGTAAGATTTGAAACGGTGTGCCATAATTGCCTCACCAGCTGTTGCAGTTAAAACGTTGTTACGTAAACCGATGATACCGCGAGATGGAATTTCGAATTCCAAGTGTTGTAGATCGCCTTTTGGTTCCATAATCAATAACTCACCTTTACGTTGAGTTACCAATTCAATTACTTTACCAGAAACTTCAGCAGGTACATCTACAATCAGGGTTTCGATTGGCTCATGTTTTTTACCATCGATTTCTTTAACAATAACCTGTGGCTGCCCTACCTGCAATTCATAACCTTCACGACGCATCGTTTCAATTAATACCGATAAGTGAAGGATACCACGGCCATATACCAACCACGAATCTGCACCTTGAGTTTCAACAACTTTTAATGCCAGGTTCTTCTCCATTTCTTTGATCAAACGGTCTTTAATCCTTTGAGAAGTTACCAGTTTACCTTCTTTACCGAAGAATGGTGAGTTATTAATGGTAAATAACATGTTCATTGTCGGCTCATCGATACTGATTACCGGTAATTGTTCTGGTGCTTCAAAATCAGCAATAGTATCACCAATTTCAAAACCGTCAATACCTACAACCGCACAGATATCGCCAGAGCTTACTTCTGTCGCCCTTACCTTACCTAAACCTTCGAATGTATAAAGTTCTTTTACTCTTGATTTAACGATTTTGCCATCGCGTTTGATTAAAGTAACCGGTTGGTTTTCTTTAATGGTACCGCGGTGAACACGGCCAATTGCAATACGACCTACGAAAGACGAATAATCCAACGAGGTGATCTGCATTTGTAATGTACCTTCGTTTATTGGTGCAGCAGGAATATTTTCTACCACAGCATCCAACAAGGCAAAAATATCAGTTGTTGGTTTCTGCCAGTCAGTACTCATCCACCCTTGTTTAGATGAACCGTAAATAACCGGGAAATCCAATTGCTCTTCAGTAGCTTCAAGGTTAAAAAACAATTCGAAAATCTGCTCGTAAACCTCTTCAGGGCGGCAGTTTTCTTTATCTACTTTGTTTACCACCACAATCGGCTTTAAACCTAATGCCAAAGCTTTTTGTGTTACGAAACGGGTTTGAGGCATTGCACCTTCAAAAGCATCGCAAAGTAAAAGTACACCATCGGCCATTTTCAAAACACGCTCTACTTCACCGCCAAAATCCGCGTGACCAGGTGTATCGATAATGTTAATTTTTACATCTTTATATTTAACAGAAACGTTTTTAGACACGATTGTGATACCACGCTCACGCTCTAAATCGTTGTTATCCAATATCAACTCTCCTGTTTGTTCGTTGTCACGAAAAATAGAACAAGAGTGTAAAATCTTATCAACCAACGTGGTTTTACCGTGGTCAACGTGTGCTATAATAGCTATGTTTCTAATCTTTTGCATAAAATGCGCCTCAAATTTGGCGCAAAGATAGTGTTTAGAAATGGATTTTTCACTATAACGCCTACTATTTAATGCATTGATAACGCTGCAATAGTCTCATTTTTAATTAGAAAAGCAATTTCGGCAGCTTTTCGGTTTAATCGATCCTGTTGTACAATTAGCCTTCATCAAAAATTCCGGGCAACCGTTTCCATCAGGTTTAAAAACCAAAGCTTGTTTAAAAAAATCGTTCAAATTCAAATGAATAAAACAAATGACTAATTTGAAGGTATTATGTAAATGGAAAAATCAATACAGGAATTATTTGATCAATATGAAGAAAAGTCGCTTGAAGTAGAAGCAGCAAAAAGGGCTATGGATGCGGCTGAAGTACCGGATTTATCAAAGGAAGAATACATTACCGGTCCACAGGCCGACGAACACCTTATTGCCTGTATAGAAAGGGAACGCAAAGAAAAGGAATTGGAAACCCTTAGCCAGGAGTGGTCTGAAATTCAGGATGAATTGGCAGAAAAACTTTGCAAAATCAACACCAAAGTTCTGGTAAAAGATAGACAGGATGAATGTACCGTGTTGATTCATTGCGAAGGCGGCGGCATTATAATTGAAGACAAAGAAATTAATTAATAACCTAAACTATTAATAATCCGTAACAATTAGACCTGTTAATTTGAACAATTAATGGGTTAAAATAACAGCCATCATTTCGATTTATAAGTTTAGCTTTAACCAATCCGGATAAGTTATTACACCCAGTTCTGGTCTGGCTTCTCCATCCAAAATGGCAATAAACTCCAGTACATGTCCATCAGGATCATTAAAATAAATAGCCACAGCAGGCATCCAGGCAAAAACCATAGGATCATGATTGGCACTCTTAAGAAAATTATAAGGCTGAAGGTTTTTAGATTCCAAAAACTGAACTGATTTATTCAATACATCATCCACCTCACAGCGAAATGCAAAGTGCCTTACATCAATTTCTTTTTTTGGCTTTTCCCAAATCCCCAGCATGGCTTCCTGCGGCTTGCCAATCCAGAAAAACGCAATTCTGCGGTCGGCTTCATAATGGCATTGCGTTAAACCTAAAACATTGCTGTAAAAATCAATTGATCTTTCCAGATCTTCAACATAGATATGCGTTTCAAACAATCCTTTTATCATGCTGTCAAGATAGCGATAACTTGTACGAGCAAAAAATCATGTTTTTCGATATTAACATCAATAAAATCGATTAACATAGTTATTCTTTAAATTCGTTACTTAAATGCAGTTGATGTTAATGGAAACAATAAAGCTGGGATGAACAAAAGAATTTTAAGGTATACAGGCAGATTTTTAATCGTTTTTAGTGCACTAATTGCGATTTACTTCACCACTGCATTTTGCTGCTCGCGTATTACAATAAATGCCAATCCTGTAAATGCGAAGGAAGTAGACATATACATGATGACAAATGGTGTGCATACCGATATTATTGTTCCAGCCGTTAGCTCAGAAATTAACTGGACGAAAGAAATCCCTTACCATAACACTTTAGAGGCCGACAGCAGTTATCATTATCTGGCCATGGGCTGGGGCGATAAAAAGTTTTACCTGGAAACTCCGGAATTTTCAGACCTAAAACTAAGTAACGCTCTACGGGCAATTTCTGGCTTAAGCACCTCGGCCATGCACACTACCTATTATAAAAATATAAGGGAAGATGAGAACTGTATAAAAATCATGATCAGCAAAACACAATACCAGCAGCTGGTCTGCTATATTTTAAATAGCTTTAAAAAAGATGATTCAGGGCATTTAATTGCTGTCCAATCAAACGTTCATTATGATATTGGCGATGCTTTTTATGAAGCCAAAGGAAGTTATAGTATTTTTAAAACCTGTAATACCTGGGCTAATGCTGCTTTAAAAAGCTGTGGACAACGAAGCTGTTTGTGGACGATATTTGATACAGGTATTTTTTTGAAGTATAAATAAATACTTTTTTTATAACAAGCGTCATCTCGACTGAAACGTAGTGGAATGGAGAGATCTATCTAAAGCTAGATCTAGCTTCGCTGAGCAATTACTTGGTTCTCGATTTCGTTGCACCTGATAGAGTCATCGGGTCCGCTAGAAAGGACGAAATCCTGGGATTTGACTAAGGCTTAACTAAACCTCAAATGCCCAGTTTAGAAAAGCAGGCATCACACTTTCCCAGGTAGGTATATTATGTTTGCCGCCAACTTTCTCGTAGTAAAAAATATGATCAGGCCTTTTGTAACCCTTATTTAATAGAATTTTAACCACATCAATGGTATCATCTATAGAATCAATAATTAAGTTTTTATTCCGATCAGCAACTTCGTCTTCCGTTCCGGTCATCAACCAGAATTTCATATCCGGCTTGCTGGAAGTGTTTTCCAACTGCTGATGCATAATGCGGTCAGCATCCGTATAGCCATCATTTAAATCCTTTTTTCTCCACCAAAATGCACCTGAAAAAACACCGGCAACATCAAACGAAGCAGGATTATTCCAGGCAATATCAAAAGCAGAGAGGCCTCCCAGAGAAAATCCGGCGAAACCCACCTTACCGGTAACCGGCATCGCAATTTTCTTTTTAACAAAAGGCAAAAGTTCTTTGACTACAAAATCGGCATAGAGGTTTGCTTTTGCGCCACGCCCTTTAAAATCGGGCACACCAGCAACCCCATATTCCATTAAACGATCGTCTGATGCCTTAATGGCTACCACAATTAGCCTATGGTTTCTTTTAGCATGATGCGCATCTTCCAAAATCTGACTAAAATTCATCTTGGCCACATCTTGTCCGTCGTTTAACAGAAGAAGTTCTATTTTTTCATTACCCAAAATACCTTCGGGCGTATAAATATCTATCTCTACCTCACGTTTTAAATAATTTGAAGATATTTTAAAGTTGGTGGTATTAACTTTTACCGATAAAATGGTGGTGTACTTCATAATCAAGATCCCTATCACATGGCTATCGCCTCAGCATTAGGCTGCAAAGGTACAAATCTCTATAAACTATTAATTATCATAGGATATTTTTTACAATCACCACTAGTTTCATTCATTTTTAACATTGACGCTATTCTTATTGTAGATTTTAATTTATACCTTAAACATTCAATTTGTATTATGGTTAAAGAAGAACATAAGAAATGGTACAGCCCGAATTTAAGTGGCGAAATCGACATGCTCATCTTTGGTCACGGTGGCATCCCTATCCTACTGTTCCCAACAAGTATGGGTCGATATTTTGAAAATAAGGATTTCAAATTGATCGATTCTATAGCGGGATTTATCAATGAAGGAAAAATTAAAATTTATTGTCCGGATAGCATCGACAAACTGAGCTGGTACAACAAAAGTATTCATCCTGCCGACAGGGTTAAAAACCACATTTGGTATGATAAATATTTATTGGAAGAAGTAGCCCCGCTGGCCAGGCACGAAACCGGCCATAGTAAAATAATTACCGCTGGCTGCAGCTTTGGTGGTTATCACGCTGCAAATTTCGCTTTCAGGCACCCTTGGCTGGTTAGCCATATGTTTAGCATGAGTGGCGCTTTCGATATAACGGGCCAGCTAGACGGTTTTTACAATGATGATGTTTATTTTAATAACCCGATTGATTTCATATTGAACAACAGTAATCCTGAGCTACATTACATGAAAATTGTTTTAGGTACAACCGACCGCGATATGTGCAGGGCAGATAATGAGCGTTTATCCAACATCCTAAATAAAAAGGGCATCAACCACTGGCTGGATATCAGACAAAACGCAGATCACGACTGGCCAATCTGGAGAGAAATGTTTCCGGATTATATTGCACAGCTATAGATTAGTCCTTAGTCTGGAGTCTTGAGTCTGTAGTCGATTTAGTTACAAGCATCAAACAATTAGCCGATTAACCAGTTACACAATAAACAATATTTACCAATGAAGAAAATAGGGATTTTATTTGGACAGGAACGCTCTTTTCCTGAAGCCGTAATCGAAAGAATTAATCAAAAAGCAGAGGAGGGCATTACTGCCGAAGCGGTTAAAATCGATAAGATATTTCAGAATGTACCACTGGGTTATTCAGTAATTATAGATCGCATTTCGCAGGATGTACCATTCTACCGCGCTTCATTAAAAAATGCTGCCATTACAGGAACTGCCGTAATCAACAATCCGTTTTGGTGGAGTGCCGACGAGAAGTTTTTTAATAATGCCCTGGCCGAACAAATTGGTGTTCCAGTACCTAAAACGGCCTTGATCCCTTCCAGAGAACATCCAACGGGAACAACGTCCGAATCATTTTCTAACCTGGAAATGCCCTTAAACTGGGATGCGATTTTTGAGTATGTGGGTTTTCCCGCTTATATGAAACCTTACGATGGCGGTGGCTGGAGAGATGTTTATAAACTTCATGATAAAGAAGATTTTTTTGACAAACACAGCGGCACCCAGCAATTAGTGATGCTTTTGCAGGAAGAGATCATTTTCGAAGAATATTTCAGGTGTTATTGTATAGGTGGCAAACATGTTCGCATTATGCAGTACGACCCACGTAACCCACATCATTTACGGTATGCAACCGAGGGTAAATCGCCAGATCCGAAATTGCTTAAAACGGTTGAAGAATATACTTTAAAACTATGTAGCTATTTAGGATACGATTTCAATACGGTAGAGTTCGCGGTGCGTAATGGAGTGCCTATTGCTATCGACTTCTGTAACCCGGCTCCAGATGCCGACATTAAAAGTGTTGGTCAGGAAAATTTTGATTGGGTAGTAGAAACCACAGCAAACTATGCGATAGAACGAGCCAAAGCACAAAAAGACGGACAAGATAATTTAACCTGGGGCGAATACATTAAATCGTCAGTTGGAGGCAAACCTCTAATCGCTAAAGCTGGATCAAAGATCACTAAAACAACCGCGGCAAAAAAAACTACGCCTACCGAAAAGGCTAAAGCGGCAGCAACAGAAAAAACAACTGCAAAACCTAAAAAAGCTGCAGTAAAAAAATAAAGGGGATTTAATTTATAATTAATAAAGGATGAACGAGTTTACGCTGGGCATAGAAGAAGAATACATGGTAATTGATCCCGTTACCAGAGAACTTACTTCTCACGAACAAAAAATTGTTGAAGCCGCACAAAAAATACACAAAGACCAGGTTAAGGCAGAAATGCACCAGGCTGTGGTAGAGGTGGGAACAGGTATTTGCCGTACCACTACCGAAGCGCGCAAGGAAATTGCTCAATTGCGTTATACCGTTTCTCAACTAGCCGGAGAGCAAGGCCTGCGGATTGGAGCCGCGGGAACACACCCTTTTTCTCACTGGGAAAAGCAGCTGATTACCGAACATCCACGTTACAGTGAAATTGTAAACGAACTACAGGAGGCTGCACGTTCTAATCTTATTTTTGGTCTGCACGTACACGTAGGTTTCCAATCGCGCGAACTGGCTATCCACATTGCCAACCAGGTGAGATATTTCTTACCGCACGTTTTTGCTTTGTCAACCAATTCTCCGTTTTGGGAATCGCGCAATACTGGCTATAAATCTTTCCGCACTAAAATTTTCGACAAATTTCCGCGTACCGGAATTCCTGATATTTTTAACAGCATTGAAGATTATGACAATTATGTAAAACTGCTCATCAAAACCAATTGCATGGATAACGCCAAAAAAATATGGTGGGATATCCGCGTGCATCCTTTCTTTGATACCGTTGAATTCCGTATTTGCGATTGCCCGATGTTAGTAGATGAAACGATGGCGCTTACAGCCTTATTTCAATCCTTATGTGCCAAACTGTACAAACTGCGTTTACAGAACATGGAGTTTATCAGTTATTCAAGAGCATTGATTAACGAAAACAAATGGCGGGCTGCCCGCTACGGGATTGATGGAAACCTGATCGATTTTGGAAAAGAAATGGAAGTAAACTGCCGTAACCTTGTTTTGGAATTATTGGATTTTGTGGATGATGTAGTAGATGATTTGGGCTGCCGCGATGATATTAATTACGTGCATAAAATATTGGAACACGGTACTGGTGCAGACCGGCAGTTGGCCGTTTACCAGCAAACCGGTAGCTTTGAGGCGGTGGTAGATTACATTACTAATCAAACACTTATAGGCGCAAAGTAATTTTAGGATGGATAAAAGAAGCTTAAGAGTAGCCGTTATTGACATGAATAACGGTGCACCCAACCAGGGTATTCGGGGAATTCAGGAAATCTTATCCCGTTTTAAAAAGGATAACGATATTGATTTAAGTTTCGATATTTTTGATTTAAGGCAAAAAGGAGAGATACCAGGCATAGATTATGATGCTTATATTTCAAGCGGTGGCCCGGGCAGTCCAACCGAAAGCAAGGGTGAAAAATGGGAAAATGTTTTTTTTAATCTGCTCGACCAGATTGAGGCATTTAACCAGGCCCATGAAGAAAAAAAGAAATTTGCTTTTTTGATCTGCCACTCCTTTCAATTAGCTTGTAGAAAATATAACCTGGGCAACGTAACCGAAAGGCGCTCGAATGCTTTTGGTATTTTCCCGGTAACCTTAACTGAAGATGGAGAAAGAGACGAAGTTTTTAACGGCATTACAAACCCCTTTTTTTCGGTAGACAGCAGAAACTGGCAGGTTATAGAGCCAAATCTTGCCGCTTTTGAAAAAAAAGGCGCAAAATTGCTGGCCATTGAAAAAGAACGTAAACATGTCGACTTGGAGCGCTGCATGATGTCGATCCGCTTTTCTGATGAAATCATTGGTACGCAATTTCACCCAGAGGCTGATCCGGTGGGCATGAAAATGTACCTGCTACAAGAAGAAAAGAAAAAAGCCATTGTTGATATGCACGGCGAACAAAAGTATCTGGATATGCTGAACAGTCTGGATGATCCGGCGAGGATTGTATTAACGCAAAGTATTATCTTACCTAATTTCTTAAAAAAAGCAATTGGGAATTTGCAAAAACAGCCTTCATTGCGAACTGAAGAGATGGATTGAGCGAATGCGTGAAGCAATCTTTCGCATGTATCCGTCATTTCGATTGAAATGGAGAAATCTATGAAATACGTGTAAATAAAAACCTATGATACCTGCTCAACGCCAAAAATACAATCAACAATTCACTAATAAGAAATACCAAAATTTCCTCACACAACTGCAAAGCAGTTATCCGGAAATTCCGTTTCGGGTGGCAGAAACGCCTATTTTTGTTCCAAAATCTTTAAAAGAAAAGTTAATTGCGGCTGGTGAAGAAATCATAAAACTGATTAAGCAACCTAACTTTAAAGCACTTACGCAAAAGGCAATCCCATCCGAATGGAACGTACCTAATGAAAATGAGCAGCCACATTTTTTAACTTTTGATTTCGGCATATGCAAAAATCAGGCTGGGGAACTTACGCCAATGTTGATCGAAATGCAAGGATTTCCTTCCCTGTATGGCTTTCAACATCACCTGGCAAAAACTTTTAAAAGTAGTTTTGACATTGATGATTCCGTGAACCATTTCTTAAACGGTTTTACTGAAGATAAATACATCGCCTTACTCAAAGAAGTTATTATTGGCCAGCACAAACCCGAAGAAGTGGCGCTAATGGATGTTGATGCCCCAAACCAGAAGACAGCCATTGATTTTTTTGTAACCCAAAAAATGCTTGGCATTAAAATTTTGGCATTGGAAGAAATTAAAAAAGAAGGCAAGGGGCTCTTTTACGAAGAAGATGGTAAAAAGATCCAGTTAAAAAGAATTTATAACCGCCTGATCTTTAATGAAGTAGCCAATAACGCCGAAATCTTTAAAAACAGCTTCGATCCGCGTGAGGAACTCGAAGTGGAATGGGTAACGCATTCCAATTGGTTTTATCGGATCAGTAAGTTCACCATGCCTTTCCTCAAAAGTGAGTTTGTACCCGAAACACGCTTTTTAAACAAAATAGAAAAACTACCCGCCGATTTAGAAAACTATGTGCTTAAACCCCTATTTTCTTTCGCCGGCATGGGCGTTATTATTGATGTAACTGAAACGGACATTGCCAATATCAAGGATCCTGAAAACTGGATTTTACAGCGGAAAGTAAATTATGAGCCTGCGGTACAATCGCCGGATGGTGGTGTAAAAGCCGAAATCAGGATGATGTATTTGTGGCCGGATGGTGGTGAACCCCAGCTTTGCATTAATCTTGTCCGTCTTAGCCGCGGTAAAATGATTGGTGTGCGCTATAACGCTGATTTCGATTGGGTTGGGGGGACTGTCGGTTTCATGGAATAATTCTGCGTTTTAACCGCAAAGAAAGGCACAAAGGTGTCAAAGAGAATATCTTAGCATTGCTACTATAAATCATGTAGACACACAAAACCGCTCTTTGCTCTCTGTGAAAGCTTCGTTTCCTCTGTGGTAAAAACACAATAGCGCCCTTTGCGAAAACCTCTGCGTACTTTGCGGTTAGTAGCGGCATGACAATAATTTACATTCATCTGAATGCCATACTACTCAAAGACGTTATATTTGTATTATGGATATTCAAACGATTTTAGTCTTTTTACTTTTTGCGGTAGCATTAGTATATGTTGGCCGTTTGGTTTTTAAATCTTTGCAGGTAAAAAAAGATGGATGTGGTGGTAATTGCAAATGTGGAGTGGATTTTTCCGATATTAAGCCCGTAAAAAAATAATACCTCACCTCTATGATTCGTCAGTTTCAAAAATACTTACAGGAAAAAATAGAAATAACTGATGAACAGTTCGAAAGCATATCGTCTGTTTTAAAAATTAAAAAATTCGAGAAAAACGAAATCGTTCAATATACAGGCGATAATTTTAAACATGGATATTTTGTAGGCAAAGGTTTATTACGTGCCTATTCAATTGATGCGAAAGGTAAAGAACACATCCTTCAGTTCGCACCCGAAAACTGGCTGGTATCAGACCGCAATAACATGAATAACGAGCCCTCTATATTTTTCATCGATGCCATAGAAGCAACTGAAGCCGTTTTAATGCCCAACAATTTCATGGAAGAAGCAGCCAGGCAAGTACCATGCTTGCAGCCCATGCAAATTAAACTACTGAATAATTCGATCCGCTTTATGCAGAAGCGCATTAATATGCTACTTAGCGCAACCGCTGAAGAAAGATACCTCGATTTCATTAAACTTTATCCCAACCTTACGCTCCGCGTACCACAGTGGATGATTGCATCTTATCTGGGCATTACCCCCGAATCCTTAAGTCGCGTAAGGAAGGAACTGGCGAACAAACATTTCAGACCGTAGACAATTTTGAACGAGTGGATGGTGAATGAGTGAATGCTTTAATTAAATTTAGGCCGCTAACCCTTCAACATTATCTCCAATCCACCTATCATTTAATCATTTCCAATTACTTACCATACATCAATATGCAGTAAAAACCTATGTTATACTTTTGTGTTGTTAATATTAAAAACCTCAAAAACAAAAGATATGGCAACTACAAAATGGACATTAGATCCAACCCACAGCGAATTACAATTTAAAGTAAAACACTTAATGATTACTACTGTAACCGGTAGTTTAAAATCTTTCTCAGCAGAATTATTGTCTGAAGGTGATGAGTTCGAAAATGCGGAGATTTCTTTCAAAGGTGATATCGGTTCGCTTGATACCGGAAACACTGATCGCGACAACCATTTAAAAGGTGCTGATTTTTTCGACGCTGAAAAATTTGCCCACGTTGAATTTAAATCCAGTTCCGTAGAAAAAGATGGCAGCGATTATATCGTTAAAGGCGATTTAACTATTAAGGGCGAAACCAAACCCGTAAAATTAACTGCAGAATTTGGTGGCATTGCTACCGACCCATGGGGCAATACCAAAGCAGGTTTTACCTTAAGTGGAAAAATTAACCGCTCTGATTTTGGTTTAACCTGGAATGCTGCATTGGAAACCGGTGGTGTAATGGTAAGTGAAGAAGTGCGCATTTTAGGTGAATTACAGTTTGTGAAAAGTGTATAAGCGATAGGCGCTTGGCGATTAGCGTAATTCCGCAAAACGCCAAACGCATAACTGAAAGGTTCCAATCATGGAAACAAAACAAATAGAAAAAGTACTCAAAGCTCCTGCGCCACACATGGTTGGTGATGGATTTAGGGTACACAATTTTTTTCCAAGCGGTTATCAGATCAATATGAGTCCTTTTTTCCTAATGGATTATGGCTCGAAGATCGAATTCTCGGCTAGGAAAGACCCACGGGGGGTTGGCGTTCATCCGCATCGTGGTTTCGAAACCGTAACAATTGCCTATCATGGTGCGGTTGCACATCATGATAGCTATGGAAACAGCGGGGTAATTTATCCTGGTGATGTACAATGGATGACTGCAGCAAGCGGTGTTTTACATAAAGAATACCACGAAACCAATTACAGCTTAGCTGGTGGCCCATTTCAAATGGTTCAGCTCTGGGTTAACCTGCCCGCCAAAGATAAAATGGGAAAACCTGGTTATCAAGCCATTAAACAGGCAGACATGGCTCATTTTGACGTACCCGGAGATGGAGGAAAAATTGAAATTATAGCGGGCAATTATGAAGGTATAAAAGGTAATGCAACTACTTTTAGCCCCATAGAACTCTATAATGCCCGCTTAAATAAAGGTGGCCAGGCAACTTTTAATTTTCCCGAGCATTACAACACCGGATTCATGGTAATTGAAGGTTCGATTAAAATAAATGGATCGGAAACAGCTGCGGCAGATCATTTTGTTCGCTTTGGCAACAAAGGCACAATGATTAAAATCGAAGCCCTGGAAAATAGTGTGATTTTAATATTGAGCGGAGCGCCCATAGACGAGCCTATTGCACAATATGGTCCATTTTTAATGAATACCGAGGCTGAGATTCATCAGGCCATCGAAGATTACAATCACGGTAAATTTGGTTATTTAGAGGATTAAGAAGTTTAAATAACTTATATTTTAAGCCGGCATTTTTTGATAAATATGCCGGCTTTTTGCTTTTATATTTTGACCTAATTCCTGCCGATCGAATTATCATCCCTGGTTAGCACTGCAATTTTATTAGGTTGCCAATCGGTGTTAAGTATTCATTTTTAGCTCATTAATAAAAATAGTATCTTAGGGAAAACTAACGATCTTATCTGAAAACGCTTCCCTTCAATCATTCATCCAATCTTCATATTCGTTAGTGACATTTGATTAATAAATCAGAAAAGAAAAATGTCCGGAAAACAAATATTTCAAACTGAGACTAAAACACGCTGGCACGCATTTACCTGGGTAAGCCGTACGTTTTTTGTAGTCTTCATTGTCGCAATCATTTGTGTTGTGTACACACTGTCTTCAGTACAGGCACCTAGTTTGCCATTTATCAATACGAATACACCTTTAACACAAAAACAGTTAGAGAGGTTAAAAAAATCACAACGGTATAAAGATTTTACCATCGAAAAATCAAAGTTGCAAAAAATCAAAAAAGACCGTGAACGCCGTATTTTAACCCATCATGGTAATAATAAGCGCATTAACATGGCTTTTTATGTCAGCTGGGCAGCAAGTAAAGAATCATCTATATCGGATTTAAAACGCAATATCAGCCACCTGGATATGGTTGCTACAGAATCGTTTTTTTTGAATGGCGATTCTATTGTAAACAAAGTTGATACTGCGGCTTTAAATGTGATACATGCCGGTAAAAAATCGGCTCTTGCAGTGGTTTCAAATTACAATAAAGACCATTGGGATGGTGCAGCGGTAAGAAGATTGTTAACTGATCAGCCGGCACAGCAAAAATTGATTTACGACCTCATCGCAATAACCAAAAAATACGGCTATAGTGGAATCAATATAGATTTTGAGGAACTCAACCTTCAAAATAGTGATAGTTTTAACGCCTTCATGAAGAATCTTTATACACAGTTTCACGCTGAAAAACTGATCGTATCTCAGGATATTTCACCAGAAAATGATGATTATAAGCCTGAAATTCTTCAAAAGTATAACGATTACCTTGTGTTAATGGCATATGATCAGCATACCGAACAAAGTAACGCCGGTGATATTTCGCACCAGGAATGGGTAGAGGAAAAACTTGATGACATCTGCAATAAAGTTGATGCTGACAAAGTAATCCTTGCACTGGCTTGCTACGGTTACGATTGGCCAAAAAATAGCATTGGAGAACCGGTTACCTATGAGCAGGCAATGACAAGAGCGGTTACTTATAAAAGCAAGATAAACTACGATCCCGCTTCTGCCAATTTAAACTATACTTACAATGATGGAAGCGGAATTGAACACGAGGTGTATTTTACCGATGCAGCTACCTATTTTAATTTAATCCGCAAAGCTGATGACTGGGATATTGCCGGTGTAGCTTTATGGCGTTTAGGTTCGGAAGATAAACGTTTGTGGTCGTTTATTTCTAACGACTTAAGTTTGGATACGTTAAAGCAAAAACCATTCGACTTACGCAAAATTGCTTCTTTAAATATGGGGGGAATCTCCTATTTGGGCGATGGTGAAATATTAGACCTCATTTCTACTCCTAAACCAGGCAGCGTAAAATTCACTTTAAATAAAGAAGATTTCTCCATTGCCGATCAAAAATATACCAGGCTTCCAGAGCAATACGTGATTAAAAGGTTTGGAGAGGCCGATAAAAAAATTGTTTTAACTTTTGATGATGGCCCCGATCCTGTTTATACACCGCAGGTACTGGATATTTTGAAACGGGAAAAAGTACCTGGCTGTTTCTTTGTAGTCGGCGTGATGGCCGAAAAGAATATGGAGCTGTTAAGGCAGGAGTATAATGATGGCTACGAAATTGGGAATCATACCTTTTTCCATCCTGATATGTCGGCCATCGGCCCTAAAAGGGTGAAATTTGAGCTGAATGCAACCCGCAGGCTAATTGAAGCCGTTACCGGACACAGCACCATTTTGTTCCGTGCACCATTTAATGCCGATGCCGAGCCACAGAACATTTCCGAAATTTTACCGGTTGCACAGAGCCGTAAAGAGAACTACATCAACATTGGAGAATATATCGATCCGGAAGATTGGGAGCCTGGCAAAACTGCCGATCAGATTTTTAACGAGGTGGTAAAACAGCAAAATAACGGCAATATCCTTTTACTGCACGATGCTGGCGGAAACCGCGAAGCTACCGTTGCAGCTTTACCGCGGATCATCAAATTTTTTAAGGCCAAAGGTTACACCTTTACTACCGTTGGCGATTTGATGGGCAAAAAAAGATCAGAGCTTATGCCCGCCGTAAAATCTACTGCAAACAGTGGTTTTTCAGGTTCAGGAGACTACTTTTTCATCAATTTTTTCTATTACGGCAACATCATTTTAAATATTATTTTTTCTGTTGCCATTGTACTAGCTATTTTAAGAGCCCTATTTATCGCCTATTTAGCAATCAGACAGCGAAAAAGAGCAAAACGCAATACCGGTAAACTAGTACAGCATCCTTCAGAAAAAGTAAGCATTATTATTCCGGCCTACAATGAAGAAGTAACTGCAGTTCAAACCATCAATAGTTTGTTAAAAACTACCTACCCTGATTTTGAATTGATTTTTGTTGATGATGGATCAAAAGATAAAACCTTTCAAATGGTGAAAGAACATTTTGGCAGCCATCCCCAGGTGAAGGTTTTCCGTAAAGAGAATGGTGGCAAAGCGTCTGCATTAAACTATGGCATTTCAAAAGCTACTGCTGAATTTGTAATTTGTATTGATGCTGATACCCAATTAAAAAATGATGCGGTAACTGAACTGATGCGCTATTTCTATAGCGATAAAATAGCAGCTGTAGCGGGAACAGTAAAAGTTGGAAATGCCAACAACATCATTACCAAATGGCAATCGATAGAGTACATCACGGCCCAAAACATGGACAGAAGGGCTTTCGATTTGCTAAATACGATTACTGTAGTGCCGGGGGCGATAGGAGCCTTTAGAAAAAAGGTGGTTTTAGAAATTGGTGGTTTTACTGTTGATACCCTTGCAGAGGATTGTGATTTAACCATGCGGATTTTAAAGGCCGGGTATAAAGTTAAAAACTGTGATGCAGCAATTGCCTATACAGAAGCTCCGGAAACGGTAAACATGCTGCTAAAACAACGTTTCCGTTGGAGTTTCGGAGTAATGCAAAGCTTCTGGAAAAACAGAAAAACATTGCTAAACAAAAAATACGGTTATTTTGGGATGGTAGGAATGCCAAATATCCTGATTTATCAAATCATTTTACCATTGTTTTCTCCACTTGCCGATCTCTTTATGCTTATTTCTTTAATTAGCGGTCTGTTTTCATTAAGCGCTATTAATAATTTAACACTAACCGGATTTTCAGGAATTTTAAGCCTTCATAACGGTTTTGGCCAGGTACTATTCTATTATATCATCTTCATCTTTGTGGATATGATTTTTGCAGCAATTGCTTTTAAGATGGAGAAAGAAAAGTACACCAATTTACTTTACATTTTCCCTCAGCGTTTTTTCTGGAGACAGTTGATGTATGTGGTATTATTCCGTTCGTTCAGAAAAGCGATTAAAGGTGAGTTGGAAACCTGGGGAACCATAAAAAGAACAGGGAATGTTAAGGAACAGGTAGCGTAACAAAATCCCGGTCTAAAAAGAAGTCAAGTTTTAATAGCTGGTGCGCTGTAAACTTGACTTCTTCAGTTATAACCAGAAAAGATTTTTTTACTTCTCAATTAAGCAAACGGCATAAGAAACAACGCCCTCTTCCCTACCAACAAAGCCCATCTGCTCATTGGTGGTTGCTTTTATCGAGATATCTTCCGTAGAAATTCCCGTTGCATCAGCAATGTTTTGTTGCATAGCGGGAATATGGGGGTTAATTTTTGGTGCTTCTAAACAAAGCATGGCATCGATATTTCCGATCCGCCAGCCTTTTTCAGCCAGTAGTTTTACGGTTTCTTTCAGCAGGATTAAACTGCTGATGCCTTTCCATCTATCATCTGTGTTCTTAAAATGAAAACCGATATCACGAAGGTTAGCAGCACCTAAAAGCGCATCGCAAATGGCATGAAGTAAAACATCTGCATCCGAATGTCCAAAAGCACCCTTATGGTGATCTAAGGTAACACCACCAACAACAAAGGGATGTTGATCTTTTAACTGATGTACATCAAATCCGAAACCTACTCTAATTTTCATGTTTATTTTGCTTTAATCTTATTTATCTTTTGCTTTATCTTTGCCAAAGTTAAACAATAGACCAAAACGTAGGGTATTTGCAAGCGGACTAGTCTGTGCATTTGCAATTAAATAAGAGAAATCGATATTAAAAACATTGTATTTTAACCCCAGCCCTAAGGTAAAATACCGGCTGTCACCTTTCATCGGGCTCTGATAGTTATAACCTGCCCTAACCGCAAACTGTTGATTATACCAGTATTCGAGACCTGTCGAAATCCCCACTTCCTTTAATTCTTCACTAAAACCACCTGGTGCATCGCTAAATGAACCAAAAATTCCGGCAGGTACCGAGCGGTTTGGATCTTTTCCGCTTACAATGTTGTTGTTTGAATCGTATATAGGTTGTGTGGGTACCAGTAATTTGTTAAAATCAAGCGCAAAGGTTAGCGTACTAAAATCATCTACCGTAAATGTAGATGCGCCGCCAATTTTAAAATTAGTAGGTAAAAAGAAATTTTCTCCACCATCTGAATAACTCATCTTTGTTCCGATATTGGATATATTGGCTCCGGCAGAAAGCACGGCCTGCCTCCCAAATAATATGGTGGCTGTTTTATATAAGCCAGAAACATCAACTGCTATAGCATTCCCACTGCGCACCTGTCCGGAAGAAGAAAACTGACCGGAAGCCAAATTCGAGTAAATATACCTTAACGAAGTTCCCAGCGAAAACTCCTTACCAAAATTACGCGCGAAAGAAACATCAAAAGCGAGTTCGTTGGGATTGGCGATCCCAAGATCCTGTTGGTTAATATCGGTAAGCTGAATAGACCCCAACGAAAAATATCTTAAAGATGCACCAATGGTATTGCGATCGTCAAGCTTGTAAAAGCCGCTTAAATAAGCAAGATTAATATCTGGCACCAAACTTTTTAACCATGGGCTGTAAGACACAGCAAATCCGTAGGGTTTATCCAGAAAAGCAAGTTTAGAAGCATTGATACTGGATGAATTTACATCACCTGCTACGGCTACGCCGGCATTACCCATTGCACCAGCACGGGCATCGGGAGTAATGAGCAGAAATGGAACTGCTGTTACAATGTTGTTTGCTTCACCACCGTTTGTTTGGGTATTACCTATGGTTACCTGAGCATTTGTTTTACCAAACACCAATGCCATTGAGAGTGCAGAAAAAGCAAGTTTACTAATGTACTTGAAATTCATCCTTTTAAAGGTACGTAATTTTAGATTTTGGTATTGAATAATCACTGGAGAATATATCAGTAACGTAAAACCAAAACTTATATTTCACCAAAATACGAATTCTATGGTTATTTACTAATTAAACATACGATTTTTACATATGGGTGGTAGTCATTAAACTGTAAGTATAAAACCAATAAGCACTTAGCAAAATGACAAGTTATCAGTCGTTTCAAAGAATATCCTCATCAAACCAGCTTTACAGTTGAAAAGTCAAAAACTAAATATGGCCTATTTCAGTATGTATTTAAACATTAATTTATTTGTGATGTTTATCATAAGTTGCTTCAATCGTATCTTGTATTCATGATCAATATATAATATGATAAACTTTATACAACTTATAAAGGCATGTAAAGTTACCAGCCAATAATTTTATCTTGCTTATTTATAATTATTTAACGATAATTTCGTTTAAAAGAAATACATAGCCATAAATTTAAAGTAACGCGTTATTCGATCAAAAAATATTAGCTATTTTTATTCCTACATTATTTATATATTCAGTTAAAATTTGTTTAATTTTATCGGTTAAAAGGCCATTAGGTTATATCCAGTCGCTTCTTATGAAAAAACTAATACTATATTCTTTTACCTGTTTGTCATTAGCCGTCGTCCTTTCGGGTTGTAGCTCAAAAAGCGCGAGTTCCAGCAAAACAGGCATTCCTTATGCAAATAGGAAAAGCAAAAACAACCAATCTGGTGCTTTTGCGGTAGCTACCCAATATAAAAGGGCACCAGGCCCTGGTTTAATTCCGATTGAGGGCGGGGTTTTAGTTGTTGGCGGTAGTGCCATTGAAGTACCAGGTGTTGAGCCCAATATCTATAATTATAAAAGACAGGTAACCGTACCATCTTTTTATATGGATGAAACTGAGGTATCAAATACGGACTGGTTAGAATACCTTCACTGGATCAGGTACAATTATCCTGAAGATCAAGAGTATTATTATAATGCGCTTCCTGACACCTTAGTTTGGCGCCAGGCATTATCTTATAATGAACCTTATGTAGATAACTATTTAAGACACCCTGCTTACCGTGATTATCCTGTAGTGGGTGTTTCCTGGGAACAGGCTTCACGTTATTGTGAATGGAGAACTTCAAGAGCGAACGAATTTATTTTACGTGAAAAAGGAATCTTAACTGATTATAAAACGCTTGCCGGCAACGGAAAAGCTAAAGCTGGCGACCCTGCAACACCCAGACCCGATAAACCTTTCAATACAGATGCCTATTTAAATGGCCAGTATGATGATAAAGGCAGAAATGCGTTTATTGATTATAATACTAAAGCTGGTGCTACCACAACCACAGCTGGTGGAACGGCAGGAGGTACAGGTAAAAATAACCAGCCAAGGAGAACTGCTACCTTAGAAGATGGGGTAATTATGCAGCCGTACCGCCTACCAACTGAGGCTGAGTGGGAATATGCTGCTTTGGGTTTGATCGGTAATACGGAATATGAGAATATCAATCAGAATAAAATTTACCCATGGAATGGCTTAGGTGTTAGTTCTGCCAAAAAGAAAACCAGAGGTATGATTCAGGCGAACTTTAAAAGAGCGCCTGGAGATTATATGGGGGTTGGCGGTTCATTGAACGATAAAGGAGATTTAACAGTTCCGGTTATTCAATACGCGCCAAACGACTTCGGCTTATATAATATGGCAGGAAACGTAAACGAGTGGGTAAATGATGTTTACAGAACCGGTACTTTTACTGATGCTGACGCATTTAACCCTTACCGTGGTAACTATTTTACCAACAAAAAGTTAGCAGACCCACAAAGTGGAAAAATTGCGTTGGATAAATATGGTAATCCGATTAAAGAAAATGCCTATTCCGGAAGAAAACAAACCTGGGCCGAAAAACAGGCACAAGCGAAACGTGCTGATTCGATTTCCAAATCGACTGATCCACAATCGCCGGTAGCTTCAACCAGTTATCAGGCCGATCAAAGAGGCTATCGCGACAGACAAAATACGTTGTTAAATGAGGAAGGTGTAACACTGGTAAACGATAAATCAAGAGTGTATAAAGGTGGTTCATGGAATGATATGGCTTACTGGTTAAACCCTGCAACGCGTCGTTTTATGCAACAAGATGAATCATCGGCTGAAGTAGGTTTCCGTTGTGCCATGACCATGCTGGGTGCACCAGAAATTAGTACTGCAGGCAAAAGAAGTTTCAAAAACCCTCCACAAAAGCCTTACAGGGTGAGTAGAGGTAGATAAAAAAGAAAAGTCCCGACACCAGATCGGGACTTTTTTATGGGGCATATTTTTTAGACAAGTCATTAACTGCCGTAATTGGCCTTTCGATTGAAACTCAGTGAAATGGAGAGATCTATCTACTCAAGAGAAACGGCCCTGAAATAAATTACCTTCGGTTAGCTCGCTAATGCTCGGTTCAGGGTGACGACACCAACAAATAGCTTAGCGTGAACGAGCCTAACTATTTAAACTGTACCAAAATCTGATTTTTCTCTACTTTATCCCCCTGCTTAACCAAGATCTTTTTAAGCACCCCATCGGTTGATGATTTTAAAATGTTCTCCATTTTCATCGCTTCCAACACCAGAAGGTTATCTCCTTTTTTAACCTCGGCATTTTCGTTAACCAAAACCTTTAATACTAAACCAGGCATAGGGGCTTTAATCTCAGAAACTTTATTAGTGGTCAAATTATCCAGACCAAGTTGCTTTAGTAAAACATCAAACTGATCTTCAATACTGATCTGATAAATATTTCCATTTACCTTTATTTTACAGGTTTTTTCACTTTTGTTGATGTCAACAAGTTCCGTACTGAAAGACCTGTTTTGGTATAACACGTGTGTATTGCCCTGGCCGATTGTACTTAGATCGAGCTGAATCTGCTCTCCATTCACTAAAAAAGATGAATCCTTGTTCTCAACCTCAAATAAAAACTGCTCGTTTACTTTTACTTTATACATGGATTATTGTGTTAAAGCATACTGTACTAAATTTGCACCCATTTTTAACGCTTTGGTTCGTGTTTCCTGCGTATCTTCAGGATAAGCACCAAAGTCTTCCCAGCCGTTCCCTAAATCGCATTCATAGGTATAATAACAAACTATCCTACCCTTGTAAATTAGAGCAAATCCTTGCGGGCGTTTATTATCGTGCTCATGAATTTTGGGTAAGCCTCCGGGAAATTTAAACTTTTGATTATAAATAGCATGGTTAGCTGGCAACTCTACAAAATTAAGTTCAGGAAATACCCTTTTCATTTGCGGCCTTATAAATTTATCCAGGCCATAATTATCGTCTATATGAAGAAAACCGCCACCTGTAAGGTATTGCCTCAAGTTTCTGATTTCCTGATCGCTGAAAACAACATTTCCATGTCCGGTCATGTAAATAAACGGATAATTGAAAATCTCTCTCGATCCTGCTTCTACTATACTTTCTTCAGGATAAAAGTTAGTTTTCAAATTGGCATTACAATAGGCAATTAAATTGGGTAAAGCTGTTCTGTCTGCATACCAATCGCCGCCGCCATCATACTTTAATTTAGCCATACGGTAAGTGGGCGGAATAAAAGCAGTAAGGCCTAAGCTTATGGCTAAAAGACTAAAGCTTAAAGTTAAAAACTTTACACCTTTTGAAAACTGAAAATTGAAAACTGAAAACTTCAAACTGACTATCGGTTAAGGTAATTGATTTCAAAACAAACAGATAAAGCGGCAGTTTCTGTGCGCAACCTGTTATCACCTAAAGTTAATGCTTTAAAGCCTTTGTTCAAAGCTAAATCAACTTCATTTGGTGTGAAATCCCCTTCAGGACCAATAAGAATTAAATACTTTTGATGCGGAGCAACCAGTTTGGATATATATTGTTTTTCTCCCTTATCGATACAATGCGCAATTAACCTATTGCCATCAAAAGGTTCCCTTAAAAAAGCTTCAAAAGAGATGGCATCATTTAATTTAGGATGATAAGCTTTAATAGATTGTTTTACGGCAGATGTAATGACTTTATTAAGCCGATCTTCCTTAACTACCCTTCGCTCCGACCGATCAGTGATAACAGGTGTAATTTCATCAATGCCCAACTCTGTAGCTTTTTCTAAAAACCATTCTATCCGATCGATATTTTTAGTTGGTGCAACAGCTATATGCAAATAATGGTTTCTTTTATGAAATTCCGTTTCTACCTTTAAAACAGACAAAGAAACCTTCTTTGGATTATCGGAGGCAATTTCAGCAGTATAAAAGCCACCTTTCCCGTCTACTAAATTAACAACATCTCCAATGGTTAGCCTAAGCACCCTAACACAGTGTTTGCTCTCTTCCTCGTTTAGCGTATAAGAATTTTGGGTGATATCCGGTGTATAAAAAATATGCATTGTTGAAATTAATGATTATCAACCATATCTTCTTTATTGATTACCAGTTCTAATTTAATGGTTTCGATATTTTGCTCTGTCTTTTTTAAGATGGTAAACAGGTAACCATATGATTCGTTGCTTTCACCCACCTCCGGAATACGTTCGAAAATATGGGAAACCAATCCGCCAATAGTATCGAAATCTTCATCCTCTGGTAAATCGTGAGGTAGATATTCGTTCACATCATACACGGTGGCAAATGCATTTACGATAAATTCATTATCAGAAACCTTTTCTACCAATGGTTTTTCTTCATCGTATTCATCTTGTATTTCTCCTACCAGCTCTTCTACAATATCCTCTAAGGTAACCATACCCGCTGTACCTCCAAACTCATCTAATACAATCGCAATCTGTATGCGATTACTTTGCAGCTCGCTCATCAGATCGTTAATTTTTTTGGTTTCGGTAACGAAATATGGTTTTCTGATGATATCTTTTAATGTCCAGTGCTGGTTACCTGCTGCAACTAAAGGTAAAATATCTTTCGCATGGATAATTCCAACAATCTTATCCATAATATCATCGTAAACAGGCAAACGCGAATATCCTTCCTTAATAATCGTATCTATCACTTCTTCTTTTGGGGAAGTTAGCTCAATACCAGAGATTTTCGTTCGTGGTACCATGATGTTCTTTACCACACGCTCATTAAAATCAAATACATTTTTAATCAGCTCATGTTCGTTATTATCCAATGCACCGCTTTCTTTGCCCTGATCAAGCAGATACTGTAACTCTTCGGTACTGTGGATTGACTCGTGACCAGCAGATGTGTCAATGCCAAATGGTTTAAGAATAATGGCAGCAAGACTGTTCAGTGTCCAAATGAAAGGTTTAAATACCACGTAAAATAGCTGCAGCGGTACAGAGACGAAAAGCGTTGTGGCTACAGGCCTTTGGATAGCGAAAGATTTCGGTGCCAATTCTCCAAAGACGATATGCATGATTGTGATGAGCGAAAAGGCTACAATTGTAGATGCAGTGTGAATAGAAGCATCGCTTAAACCCCATTCTAAACTATCGAAGAGATTCTTAAAAATGGTATGCATAACGCCTTCACCTACCCAACCTAAGCCAAGTGATGCAAGCGTTATACCTAGCTGTGTGGCGGCTAAATATCCGTCGAGATTATGGATAATCCCTTTGGCCATTTTGCCAACCCGACTGCCTGTTTTTGCTTTAATTTCAATCTGTGATGCCCTAACCTTTACAATTGCAAACTCTGCTGCAACAAAAAATCCGTTAAGCAACACCAAAAATAACGCTAGGAATAATCTCCAGCCAACAGCAGTGGTATCAGTTTCCTGTACCGCAGCCAAAACTCCGTTTGTAGGCAGGATTGCACTAAGCTCTAAATTTAAAAACAAACAGACCGTGGGTAAATCCATTATGCTAATTCTCTAAATGTTGTGTTATAAAGTTCTATGCTTTCTTTTATTACTTTATGCGCATAGCGAACACCAAGTAAATGTTCGATAGTTACATTTTTATCTTCTAATGCTTTATAATCCTGAAAGAAACGAACAATTTCTTTCATCTGGTGTGGAGGCAACTCATCTAAATCGTTAATATAATTTACCGACATATCGTGAGCAGCGACAGCTATGATTTTATCATCCTGCTCGCCATTATCTACCATATGCATTACACCAACTACTTTCGCCTCAATCAATGTCATTGGATAGACATCTACTGAACAAAGTACCAAAATATCTAATGGATCTTTATCATCGCAATAGGTTTGCGGAATAAAGCCATAGTTTGCGGGATACATAACAGATGAAAAAAGAACTCTGTCCAACTTAATCAAGCCAGATTCTTTATCTATTTCATATTTCGCTTTCGAGCCCTTAGGAATTTCAATAATTGCGTTTACAATTTCTGGAACATTGTGTCCAGGAGATACGCTATGCCACGCGTGATGATCGTCTTTTGCCATTTTTAATTTAAATCTGTTTTATCCTCTTCAGTGCCACTCACTACTTTACTTTTTACAAAGGTAATTAATAATGGAATAGTTGTAATAAGGATAAAGCCAATAATAATATATAATAAATAATCGTTGATTTCTTTTTCAAATCTTCTGCCTAAAAAATAACCGAGCAAAGTTAAGGAACAGATCCAAAGTACGGCACCCAATATATTATATAAAGCAAATTTTTTAAAATCCAGTTTCACAACTCCTGCAAAAATCGGTGCAAAAGTTCTAACAATAGGTACAAATCTTCCCATTATTAACGCAAAGGCGCCTTGTTTCTGATAATATTCCTTTGCGGCTTTTAAATATCTCTTTTTAAAAAAGAAACTGTCTTTTCTGGTATACAATACCGGACCAGTTTTACGTCCGAACCAATAACCTGTAAAATTTCCGGAAATGGCTGCTACGCATAACCCAGCCAGGAGTACTGCAATGTTTACATCCAGCTTGCCGGTCGCCACAAACATTCCTGCCAAAAACAATAAATAATCACCAGGAAGGAAAAAGCCGAAAAACAGCCCTGTTTCTGCATAGATAACGAATACGACTAAATAGAATCCGCCCTCCCTCAATAATTTCTCGGGATCAAGTAGCTGATGCAGGTTATTCCAAAAATCGTGCATATTCAATTATTCGTAAAACTACAAATAATTATTAAACTACAACATACCTATATGAGGTTTAAAATAATTGCAGGATAAATACCCAATACCAATGTTATTGCTACAGAAACCAACAAAACCACTTTATATTGAGAAGGTGTTGAAAGCTCTGTCTCGGCACCATCTTTAAACCACATGGCTACAATTACCCTAAAATAATAATAGAAACCAACCAGTGCATTTAAAATCGCAAATGCCACAAGCAGGGTTTTATACTCTGTCATTACATTCAGGAACATTAGGTACTTTCCAATAAAACCCGCTGTCAGAGGAATACCGGCCAATGAAAGCATGGCTATGGTTAAACACAATGCAACCAACGGATTCCGTTTTGCCAGGCCATTAAAGCTCTCGAAGCTATCGCTACCTGTTTTTTGTTTAACCAAAATTAATACGGCAAAGGCGATAATTGATGCAAAAGTATAAGCCGCTGCATAAACCAGCACATTATTTCCTGAGTTTTTGGTTAGTACAATTAACGAGAACAATAAATAACCTGCATGCGAAATACTTGAATATGCCAGCATACGCTTGAAGTTCTTCTGGAACAGCGCCGTTACATTGCCTATGAATAAAGTTAAACAAACGATTACCATCAATGGCGCAACCCAAAACTCGTGGAGTGGGGCAAAAGCATCAGCAAATAACCTTAAGAATGCCGCGAAACCTGCAGTTTTAACCACTGTACTCATAAAAGTGGTAATTAACGATGGCGCACCTTCATATACATCTGGGGTCCAGAAGTGGAACGGAGCAGCACCAACCTTAAAACTCAAGCCAATCATCATCAGAATTACCCCAGGATAAAATATGGGTGAAACTGCCTGATTATTGACCAGGTAAGCCTGTATTTTATCTAAATCAAAAGAGCCTGTTGCACCATAAATTAAGGTTATTCCAAATAACAGAAAACCGGTTGAGAAAGCCCCCATCAGGAAATATTTTAATGAAGCTTCGTTAGAGGCAAAATCCGTTTTACGGATACCCGCCAAAATGTATAAACTCACCGACATGATTTCCAAGCCTACAAACAGCATGGCCATATTTTTATACGATACCATCATGATCATACCCGCTAGTGCGAAAAGAATCAAGGTATAATACTCGGCTATGTTATCGCTTTTGGCGTGGAAATAGTTCTGTGTCAACAAGAAGATTAAGAGTGTACCGACAATACATATTCCTGAAAATGCCAGTGCAAAGTTATCTGTCTGCATCATTCCGAAATGAACAGCATTACCATTCCATGCAGAAAAAGTAAATCCCAATGCAGTAAGTAAGCCAACAACGGTAAGTGGTAGTAATGCTTTTTTTGCCTTAAACAAACCTGCATAAAGTACTACAAAAGCTGTTATACTAATGGTTATAATAATATTCATTGCTTAATTTACTGTGTTTAATTTTTGATTTACCTGTTCTAATAAATGTTGTACAGATGCCTCTGTTAAATGCAAAACCGGTTTTGGATAAACACCCAGAACAATAATTAATGCACATATGGTATAAAGAACCAATTTTTCGGTTCCTTTGATATCGGTAAAAGTGATGGTTAAGCTATTGGTTTGTCCCAACATGACATTCTGATACATGCGCAACATGTAAACCGCACCAAAGATAATGGTTAAACCGGCAATGGCAGCAGCCCAGATACCGTAGTTGTAAACACCCATCAACAATAAAAACTCACCAATAAATCCATTCGTTCCTGGTAAAGCCACTGTTCCCAACACGATAATTAAGAATGCAATTGCCAATTGAGGTGCTACTTTGGCAATTCCGCCCAACTCTTCAATTTTATTGGTTTTAACACGCGAGAAGATGATATCTAAAACAAAAAATAAACCAACAACATTAATACCATGGCTCAACATCTGCACCATTGCACCTTGCATACCTTGCTGGTTAAAAGCAAAGATACCTGCTGATATTAATCCAACGTGAGCGATAGATGAATAGGCAACTAAACGTTTAGCATCTTTTTGGGTAAAAGCAATCAGCGAAGCATAAACAATACCGATGATTGATAAAATAATAGCCAACTGTCCCCAATCATGAACACCTGCCGGAACAATTGGCAATAACCATCTGATTACACCATAAATACCCATTTTCAACATAATACCTGATAACAACATGGTTCCTTGTGCAGGTGCTGCAGTATAGGTATCAGGCTGCCAGGTATGGAAAGGGAAAACCGGCATCTTGATCGCAAAAGCGATAAAGAAGGCCCAGAAAATCCATCCCTGTTGTGCACTGTCTAAATTTAAAGCATAAAAGGCCTGAATGTTAAAATTGTGCGCAGGGTTTTGAAGATAGAGATAAATAATCCCCATCAACATAAACAATGAACCAGCAATGGTATACACAAAAAACTTCATGTTGATCCGGATGCGGTCTTTTCCGCCCCAAATGGCACAGATAAAGTAGATCGGAATTAATGCCGCTTCCCATCCGATATAAAACAAGAAAGCATCTAATGCGGTAAATACCAATAATAAACCCGTTTGCATGAATAAAATCAATGCATAAAATGCAGCCGGATTTTTATATTGATGGTTGTAGCTTGATAAAATGATGATCGGTACCAGTAAATTGGTAAGCAATACCACCAGCAGGCTAATGCCATCAATACCTGCATGGAAATTAATCCCCAGATCAGCAATCCATGGCAGGTTAACCTCAAACTGGGTACTTGCATCCGGAATGAAATTGCAGGCGATAACCAAAGCCAGCACTAAAGAAGCCACCGAAAATACGGTAGAAACGATCTTTGCCGACTTACCAGCAAGTGCCGTAATAATTGCACCTGCAAGCGGTAGAAATATAAGTAGTAAAAGTTGTTCCATTATTTATTTTGAACCCTTTTTATATGTAGAAAAATGTATACAATAGCAATGCGATGATACCAAATACCATCATAAATATATAGAAACCTACGTTTCCACTTTGCAATAAACGAATACCTTTACTGGCTTCATTGGTGCTCCATCCCAATCCATTTACAATTCCATCAATAAATTTATTGTCGATAATCCTGTAAAAGAATCTTGATAGGGCATCCAACGGTTTGGTAATGATGAAATCATAAATCTCATCTAAATAAAATTTGTTGTAGGATAGTTTTGCCAATGCTGAACGCGGCGCTTCATCAGCAACAGGAACCCGAGCTCCTTTAACATACCTGGTATAAGCATACAATAAAGCTACTACAGCTGCCGCAACCGAAACAGCCATTAATGAGTATTCAGTAGAGTGACTTAGCTCCAATTCATGCTGTGTAACACCTGCTCCTGATAACCAATGGGCCAACCATTCGTTACCACCAAAAACGTGAGGAAGATTAATTGCTCCACCAATTGCAGCAAGAACAGCTAAAATAATCAGAGGTAAAGTCATCGCTGCTGGCGATTCGTGTACGTGGCTTTCTTCATGATGTGTTCCGCGGTATTTTCCAGAGAAAGTCAGGAACATCATTCTGAACATATAGAACGCCGTTAGAAACGCGGTTAAAACCCCAACTCCCCAAAGTATCGGACTAGCCTGGAAAGCATGTGCCAAAATTTCATCTTTAGAGAAAAAACCCGAGAATGGCGGTAAACCTGCAATGGCAATGGTACCGATCATCATGGTTAAAAAAGTAACCGGAAGTTTCTTTCTCAATCCGCCCATATGGCGCATATCTTGTTCATGATGCATGGCATGAATTACAGAACCTGCACCCAAGAACAATAATGCTTTAAAGAATGCGTGGGTTAATACATGGAAGAATGAACCGGTATACGCACCAACGCCTAAACCTAAAAACATATATCCCAGTTGTGATACGGTTGAATAAGCCAATACTTTTTTGATATCCGTTTGTGTTAAGGCAATGATAGCGGCTACTAAAGCTGTTGCTGCTCCTATAATGGCAATAATGTGCTGGGTAAGCGGTGCCAGATCAAATAATACACTAGAACGTGCAATCATATAAATACCTGCCGTTACCATTGTTGCAGCATGGATTAACGCTGAAACTGGTGTGGGTCCGGCCATTGCATCTGGTAACCAGGTAAACAAGGGCAATTGAGCCGATTTACCGCAGGCACCGATAAACAATAAAATCGTAATTAAAATCAAAGTTTCATTGCCTGGCAACATATTAGCCGCCTGAGGGAAAACTTTAGCAAATTCTACACTGCCAAAAGTATTGAAGATTAAAAATACACCTAACAAAAAGCCCAAATCGCCGATGCGGTTCATTACAAAAGCTTTTTTAGCTGCTGATGCATAAGCACTATTGGTGTACCAGAAGCCGATTAGCAGGTAAGAGCATAAACCTACACCCTCCCAACCGATAAACATCACAATGTAGTTTGAACCCAATACCAATAAAAGCATGAAGAACACAAACAGGTTTAGGTAAGCGAAAAACTTACCGAAACCAGCATCATCATGCATATAACTGGTTGAATATAGATGGATCAGGAAACCAATTCCGGTGATGATCAAAAGCATGATAGCGCTTAAAGGATCTACCAGAAAAGATAATGGAATGTGCAATGCACCTGCACTGATCCAATCGAATAAAAATACTTCGTGAGATTTTTGTGTATCGCCTTGTAAACTAAAGAAAATAACTAAGCTGATTACAAAAGAGGCTAGGATTACCCCACTTCCGATGATGCCAACAAGTCCTTTAGATAAAGAGTTTCTGCCCAGCCCATTAATTACAAAACCTAAAAAAGGTAGTAACGGAACCAACCAAATCAATTGTTCTATTGTCATTCTTATTATATATTTACCACTTAAGGCGATTTAAAACATTAATATCTATCGATTTTGTATTTCTGTAAACCATAACGATGATGGCTAAACCAACTGCAACCTCTGCAGCTGCCAGGGCCATAATGAAAAATACGAAAACCTGTCCGGATGGATCGTTGCTATGCACAGAAAAAGCGGTTAACAGTAAGTTAACGGCATTAAGCATCAGCTCTACTGACATAAAGATTACGATGGCATTTCTACGGGTAAGTACACCGATTACGCCAATAGAAAAAATAATGGCGCTTAAATAGATGTAGTGATTTAGCGGAACGCCCTGAAGTTGTGATGTTAAGTTTTCCATTATGCTTCTACCTCATCTCTTTTAGATAATAAAACGGCTCCTACCATTGCTGCCAATAGTAATAGAGATGACAATTCGAATGGTAATAAGAACGGGCCAAAAAGCTCCTTACCAAGATTTTCTACCAATCCCAATCCCGGATTTTTTAAAATCAATGGACTGGAAATACTTGCTGATTTTAAAGAACCGATTAAGGTAACCACCAAACAACCGCCGGCAATCACCCCGACGATTTTAATCAACGGCGATTTACTCGGTTCGGTGTCCTTATTCAGGTTAAGCAACATCAGTACAAATAAGAAGAGTACCATAATTGCCCCCATGTAAACAATAAAGTTTACCACTGCTAAAAACTGTGCGTTTAGCAATACATAGTGAACAGTGAAGGTAAAAAAGGTAAGGATTAAGTACAATACACTGTGGATTGGATTTTTTGCAAAAATCACCAGCAGCGAAAAGATGATACTTAATGTGGCTACGAAATAGAATACTTGTGTACTCATTAATTGTTTATTTATTTAATATGTTTTCGTCACCCTGAATTTATTTCAGGGTCTTGTAGAGAAGATGCTGAAATAATTCAGCATGACCATTATCTTAGTTATAGTGTTCGTGTCCTCACGAACCATTATTTATTTTTTCATTTCCAGTGGTGCCTCTACCAACTTATCTTTTCCGTAAATAAAATCCTTACGTAAATAATCAGCAGGTACAATCGGGCCGTCTAGGTAAATAGCTTCTTTTGGACAAGCTTCTTCACATAAACCACAAAAAATACAGCGCAACATATTGATTTCGTAAGTGGCTGCATATTTTTCCTCGCGGTATAAATGTTTTTCTTCAGGCTTACGTTCTGCAGCAATCATGGTAATGGCTTCAGCGGGACAAGATAAAGCACATAGGCCACAGGCAGTACAACGTTCTTTACCATTCTCATCACGTTTTAGCGAGTGCATCCCTCTAAAGTTGGTCGAAAATTCGCGTTCTACTTCAGGGTATCTTACGGTAGCCTCTTTTTTAAATAAGTGACTGATGGTAATGCCCATGCCCTTGGCAATTGCCGGGAGGTACATCCGCTCCATAAAGCTCAAAGGCTTTTGTTCCAGTACTTTTTTCTTATTACTTAATGATTCCATAATTAAAACTTCTCAATAATCGCAATCACAATACCTGTTATTATAATATTGGCAATAGCCAAAGGTATTAAACCCTTCCAGCCTAAATTCATCAATTGGTCGTAACGGAAACGAGGGATTGTCCAACGTACCCACATAAAGAAAAAGATGAACATAACAATTTTACCAAAGAAAACAGCTGTACCAATAAGTGGCGCCCAGGTTGGACCTAAGTGCGCAGCAACGTAATCCATACCAGGATAGTTATAGCCACCCCAATATAAGGCTGCCATTACTGCCGATGATACGAACATGTTGATATATTCTGCAAAAAGGTAAAATCCTAATTTCATTGACGAATACTCGGTATGGTAACCTCCAATCAGCTCGGTTTCACATTCCGGTAAATCAAAAGGTGCACGGTTGGTTTCGGCAAAAGAACAAACCATAAAGATTAAAAATCCCAGTGGCTGGTACCAAACGTTCCAGTTTAATCCATGTTGCTGATCAACAATTTCTTTTAAGCTTAATGTATTAGTCATTAAAAGCAAAGCAATGATTGATAATCCCATTGCAATCTCATAACTGATATTCTGTGACGCCGCACGAATGGCACTTAATAAAGAATATTTATTGTTTGAGGCCCATCCGCCAATCATTACACCATAAACACCTAAGGATACTACACCAAAAATGTATAAAACACCTACGTTGATATCGGCAACCTGAAGCGGAACAATTTTACCACCAATTTCCATTGGACTACCCCATGGAATTACAGCGGTACCAATACAGGCACAAAGTAATGCTAAACCAGGACCAACGATAAATAACCACCTGTTAGATGAAGCTGGGATAATCTCCTCCTTCATGAACATTTTAACACCATCGGCCAGGGGTTGTAAAATACCAAAGGGGCCAGCTCTATCCGGACCTAAACGATCTTGCAAATATGCAGCAACCTTACGTTCAGCATAGGTAGAATACATGGCAATAACTAAACTGATGCCGAAAATTACAGCTACCAGGATAAATTTTTCTATAACAAAAGCGCTATCCATTAGTATTTAACTGTTTTATGTAATTCAATTTCATTTGCAGCCTGTAAAGCCTCATTTGGCTGAATTACATGCAAAGGTTTTAATGTTTCGTAGTGGTTAGATGCAATTACCGAAGTATCATCAACGTGTGTTGGACGTTCAATTACCCAATCAGCAGTTGCTTTTTTATCAAAACGGCAAGTATTGCAAATAAAGTCTTCTACTTCGCCAAACTGATCTTTACGGGCTGTAACACGCAAAACATCTGCACCTTTATACCAAAGTGTTACCTTACCGCTGCACTTTTCGTGATCGCAATCGCGGTGTGCATCAACTGGTTTGGTAAACCAAACGCGGTTTTTAAAACGAAACGTTTTATCAGTTAAAGCACCAACCGGGCAAACATCGATTACGTTTCCTGAAAAATCGTTATCAACCGCCTGCTGGATATAAGTAGAAATTTCTGAATGATCGCCACGGTTTAAGATACCGTGAACACGTTTATTGGTAATCTGATCTGCAGTAAAAACACAACGATAGCATAAAATGCAACGGTTCATGTGCAACTGAATCTTATCGCCTATATCTATCCGTTCGAAAGTACGGCGCTCAAACTCATAACGTGTTTTTTGTAAACCATGCTCGTAACCCAAATTCTGCAAATCACATTCACCTGCCTGGTCACAAACCGGACAATCTAAAGGGTGGTTAATCAATAAGATCTCCACCACACCTGCTCGTGCTTCCAAAACTTCCGGTGAAGTAATGTTAAGTACCTCCATCCCATCCATTACGGTTGTACGGCAGGAAGCCACCAACTTAGGCATTGGACGAGGATCTTTCTCCGAACCTTTAGTCACCTTTACAATACAGGTGCGGCATTTACCGCCACTGCCTTGCAGTTTAGAATAATAGCACATGGCTGGCGGAACAATATCGCCTCCAATCTGCCTTGCAGCATTTAGAATGGTTGTTCCGTTATCAACCTCTACTGTTATCCCATCTATCGTAACCTTAACTTTTTCACTCATGGTTAATGATATTCTTTTACTTTTTTTAACTTCTACCGTTATTGCGAGGCACGAAGCAATCTTTTTTTATTTATTATTTCCCTTTCGGGATTTTATAACCAATTTCTTTTCTTGGTTGTGCTTTCTGTTCCAATAGTTCATCAAAATACCTGAAGATAACTTCAATATTTTTATCCTGATTATCTACCTTCTTTTTAATCTTTTCTACTTCTAACCTTATTTCTGTGTTACTTAAAACCATTGTTCTAAGCTGTACAAAAACATCAATAATTTTAATACTTACTTCTACCGCCTGTTCGCTTTTTAAAACGTTTGATAGTTGCAAAATACCATGCTCGCTAAATGCAAACGGAAGATACTTTGAATATTTTCCTTGTTCTAAGGTCGCAATTTGCGACCTTAAGCCTTCACTTTCTTCTTTTGTCAATTCGAACATAAAATGTTTAGGGAACCTTTCTATGTTTCTTCGAACCTGTTCTTTTAATCACTTAGTTTCAACACCAAAGAGTTCTGCTAAATCAGAATCTAACATCACCTTAACTCCTCCAAAGAGATAAATTTTGTTTACAATTATCTCGTTAGGAATTATTGATGTCTCTTGCCTCGGCATTTACAAGTTTATTTTCTAAGATCACAAATTGTGATCTTAGGTTTTAAATTAATATCCAACTGATCGCAAATTGCGACCTTAAGATTTTATTTCTCTTCCGCTACCGGAGCTTTCTCAATCGGTGTTGCATAATTGGCAATACCGTAATTTTGGCTCTGGCTCTTCACCGGTTCCTTAATGTGCCATTCAAATTCATCCCTAAAGTGACGGATCGCACTGGCAACCGGCCAGGCAGCCGCATCACCCAACGGACAAATCGTATTTCCTTCAATTTTACGTTGGATATCCCACAATAGATCAACATCTTCCATGGTTCCATGTCCGTGTTCAATTTTGTGCAATACTTTTTCCATCCATCCTGTACCTTCACGGCAAGGGGAGCATTGTCCACAACTTTCGTGGTGATAAAAACGGGAAAAATTCCAGGTATTACGAACGATACACTGATCTTCGTCAAAAGCAATGAAACCACCCGAACCTAACATTGTTCCAGTCGCAAAGCCACCTTCTGATAGTGATTCATAGCTCATTAAACGAGGCTCTCCATTAGCTAATTTTAAAGTGAGGTTAGCCGGTAAAACAGGTACAGATGAACCACCTGCAACTGTTGCTTTAAGGCGTTTGCCATTGGCAATACCGCCACAATATTCATCTGAGTAGATAAATTCTTCTACCGGTAAACCCAATTCTATTTCATAAACACCTGGTTTTACTAAATTACCAGATGCTGATATCAATTTTGTACCCGTACTTCTGCCAATACCGATTTTGGCATATTCGTCACCACCATCGTTAATGATCGGCACTACAGCTGCAATAGATTCAACATTGTTAACCACAGTAGGGCAACCATACAAACCAGCAATAGCGGGGAATGGTGGCTTAATGCGTGGATTACCTCTTTTACCTTCCAATGATTCTAACAAGGCAGTTTCTTCGCCGCAAATGTAGGCACCACCACCCGGTTGAACGTATAATTCTAAATCGTATCCGGTTCCTAAAATGTTTTTACCCAACCATCCGGCAGCTTTAGCTTCGGCAATTGCCTTTTCTAAAATACGGATCTGAGGCATCATCTCACCACGGACATAGATGTAAGAAACCTTTGCACCTAAAGCGAAACTGGAAACAATCATTCCCTCAATTAACGCATGAGGGATGTAAGTCATCAGATAACGGTCTTTAAAAGTTCCTGGCTCAGATTCATCGGCATTGCATACCAAATAGCGTGCAACACCTTCTGGTTTAGCCAAAAAGCTCCACTTCATTCCCGTTGGGAAACCTGCACCTCCGCGACCGCGTAAACCTGATTTTTTAACCTCTTCTACAATCTCTTCCGGGGTTAAGGTCTTCAGGGCTTTTTCCACAGCACGGTACCCGCCTTTCTGGCGATAGACGTCAAGTGTATTGATGCCCGGTACGTTTATATGCTCAAGTAATAATTTACGGCTCATTATTTATAGATATGAGATGTGAGATATGAGAGGTCAGACAAATGCCTGGTCTCATACCTCAAATCTAGTTTCTCAAATCTTATTTTTTAAATCTTCAATCAATTTATCTACACTTTCGGTAGTTAAGTTTTCATAGAAAGTATACTCCGGGCTAATCTGTAACACAGGGCCATAGCCACAGGCAGCTAAACATTCAACCCCTCTAAAGCTGAATAAACCATCAGGAGTAACTTCTCCTTCCTTAACACCCAGTTTGTTTTCCAGGTGACTTAGTATTTTCTCGGCACCCACCAGGCAACATGGACCGGTACGACAAACCTCCAGGGCATACTTACCTTGTGGTTTTAAAAAATACATGGTATAAAATGTAGCTACTTCATAAACTTCGATCGGCTGAATGTTTAAATATTCAGCAACCTGATCCATAGCTGAAGTAGGCACCCAAAGAAACTCAGCCTGCACCAAATGTAATAATGGCAATAAAGCTGATTTTTGTTTTCCTTCTGGATAACGGCTTTTTACTTCATCAAATTTGGCCAGCAATTCTGATGAAAACACTACAGGTGTTTGTTCTTCTACTTTAAGCATCTAATTCTCCTGCAATAATATTCATACTACTCATGTTGATAATGGCGTCAG
This sequence comes from Pedobacter suwonensis, assembly GCF_007833675.1. NCBI lineage: Bacteria > Pseudomonadati > Bacteroidota > Sphingobacteriia > Sphingobacteriales > Sphingobacteriaceae > Pedobacter > Pedobacter suwonensis. Next base: position 2,697,729 of record NZ_CP031708.1, read on the forward strand.
ACAATAACATGCCTTCGCTCATCGGTGCAAACATCTGGTAGTTTATAAAACTTGGTCTGCGGAAGTGCAAACGGTATGGGGTACGGCCACCATCATTTATCAGATAGAACCCTAATTCACCATTTCCACCCTCTACAGCGTGATAAACTTCTGCTTTCGGTGCATCAATTTCGCCCATCACAATTTTGAAGTGATAGATTAACGCTTCCATATTGTTGTAAACTTCCTGCTTTGGAGGAAGGTAAAATTCAGGAACATCGGCGTGGAAAATACCTTTAGGTTCTGTTTTTAACTTCACAACGGCCTGTTCAATAATGCGGACACTTTGCCACATCTCTTCATTACGTACCAAATATCGGTCGTAAATATCACCGCTTGTACCAACAGGTATTTCAAAATCGAAATCCTGATATGAAGAATACGGATCGCTTACACGAACATCATAATCCACGCCTGTTGCGCGTAATAATGGGCCTGTCCAGCTATATTCTAAAGCAGTTTCTTTACTCACCTCTGCAACACCGGCTGTTCTGTCAATAAAAATACGGTTACGCGTTAACAGATTTTCGAATTCTTTTAATGCTTTAGGAAATTCTTTTAAAAACTTATCGATTTTGGCAAAGGCAATATCATTGAAATCTCTTTCAAAGCCACCAATACGCCCTATATTTGTGGTTAAACGTGCACCACATACTTCCTCAAAGATTTCGTAAATATGCTCACGGAACTGAAAAAGATATAGGAAAGTGGTGGTAGCTCCTGTATCCTGACCGATAATCGTATTACAAATAATATGATCTGCAATACGCGAAAGTTCCATGATAATTACCCGAAGATAATCTACACGTTTCGGTATCTGAATATTTAACAACTTCTCAACCGTCATGTGCCAGCCCATATTGTTAATAGGCGAAGAGCAATAATTTAAACGGTCGGTAAGTGGTGTAATCTGATAAAACGGGCGATGCTCAGCAATCTTTTCGAAAGCCCTGTGTATGTAGCCAATAGTAGAAACGCCGCTTACAATACGTTCGCCGTCCAACTGCAGAACATTTTGAAAAACGCCGTGGGTTGCAGGGTGGGTTGGGCCTAAGTTTAGGGTTACCAGCTCACTTTGCGGGTCGTTATCTGTAAATACCGGATGGTTATGATTCATAGTTTACCTTCCAAAAAATTCGTCTTTTTTATCTACCCTATTCGGATCTTCCAAGGGATATTGCTTCAACATCGGGTGAACGCCCAAGTCATCCATATTTAAAATACGGCGTAAATCAGGATGGCCTTCAAATTTAACCCCGAAAAGATCGTAAGTTTCACGTTCCATCCAGTTGGCACCTTTCCATAAAGTTGTTGCCGTAGGGATAGTTGGGTTCTGCTCTGAAATGAACACTTTAATTCTAACCCTTACTTTTTCAACCATGTTATGCAAATGGTAAACCACTGCAATACCATGATCCTTACCAGGATAATGAACCGCTGTAATATCAGTAAGGAAATTGAATTTTAATTCTTCTTTAAGATGTGAAAGCACATTTACGATAACATCTTTATAAGTTACAAAAGTTAATAAACCATAAGGCTCAGAAACAGCAGTAACCTTTTCGCCAAACTTTTCAGTCAGTTTAACGTGTATGTCGTTATTTAGCGTGGTTTCTTTCATTATTTAATGCCGTATTGACCTAAGAGTTCTTTGTAATAATCAGAATTTCTTCTTCTGCCCGACTCGTTCTTCACTAAATCCTGAATACGCTGGAAACCATCTAAAATGGCTTCTGGCCGTGGCGGGCATCCCGGAACATAAACATCCACGGGAATCACTTCATCGATGCCTTGTAATACCGAATAAGTATCAAAAATACCACCACTACTCGCACAGGCTCCAACTGCCATTACCCAACGTGGTTCTGCCATCTGGATATAAACCTGCTTTAATACCGGAGCCATTTTTTTCGCAATGGTACCCATAACCATTAACACATCTGCCTGACGGGGAGAGAAACTCAAACGCTCTGCACCAAAGCGACCTAAATCGTAGTGAGAACCCATGGTTGCCATAAACTCAATCCCACAACAAGAAGTTGCGAAAGGTAGAGGCCATAATGAATTTGACCGGGCCAAACCAATCACCTTATCTAAAGAGGTGGCAAAATAGCCAGGCCCTTCGGTTCCTGGAGGCGCATCAACTATATTAATTTCACTCATGTTTATAAACAAAAAATGCTCATCCCTTCAAAGAATGAGCAACAAATTTACAATATTTAAAAGGCAAAAAAGCGAGCTTTACCTGATTTAGAACCTTTCTAAATAAAAAAACCGCTATAGGTTAGTGTAAGTGATACACCTCCCGGTTTATAGCTGGCAATTTTCAGTTTACAGTTATTAAACTGGCGATAATTAACCGCTAATTGTGGACTGATAACTGCGAATTGAAACCTGGGAACTGATTAGTTCCAGTCTAAAACCTTTTTCTTGATTACGTAGATAAAACCAAGCAACAAGGTACCCATAAAGATGAACATTTCAATCATTCCATCCATTTTTAATGCACGGAAGTTAACTGCCCAGGGATACATAAAGATCACCTCTACATCAAATAATACAAAGAGGATGGCTACTACGAAATATTTGATTGAAAAAGGCTGGCGTGCATTACCTATTGATTTTACCCCCGCTTCAAAAGTCTCCAGTTTATCGCTGGTTTTGCGTTTCGGCCCTAAAAAGTGGGTAGCAACCAAGGTAGTTACTACAAAACCTAAAGCAACAATTACCTGAAATATAATTGGTAAAAAATCTATAGCTGAACTTTGCGCTTGCATAATTTTTATTTTAGTGATGCAAAAGTAAAAGAAAAAGGCAGAGTAACCAAACTCTGCCTTTTCTAAATTATTTAACTTTAAAATTATTTGCCTTTACCTTTGGCTTTTGAAGCCGCAGCAGGTGACTGCAATTCTTTAAGTTTCGCTGACGCAAAAGGACCTTGAGGGTCTAGCGCTATACTTTTATTTAAAAAGTCAATAGCTTTAGCTTTATCTTTATCAGCATAATACGCACCAAGATAATCGTAAGCTTCTACAAGGTTTGTTTTATTGGCTGCCTGTTCTTCTGGTTTAACCAAGCTAATATACTTTTCAAACAATGGAATTGAAGCATATTTTGGATTTGCCTTATCATCTAAAAGATTGGCAATCCTAGCCCTTGTAAAATAACCCAATGCAAATTCAGGAGAAACTTTATTTAAGTGACTTAACGCTGAATCAGCCTCAACTAATGCAGCTGTATTTAAAGGTTTTTTTTCTCTTTGTGCAAAATATCCTTCCAAGAACCTGGTTTGACCAATATAGTAGTAATTGGTTAACGAACCTTTACCATTTGGATTATATTTAGTTGCTAAAGTATAAATTTCAGCAGCTTTACCATATTTTTTAGCTTTATATAGCGCTAAACCTGCTTCAGCCAAGGCATCTGCATTAGTTGAATCGATTTTAGCTGCTTCAATAATATTATTTACACCTAAACTATCCTGTCCAGCCTTTAACTGAGCTTTACCTAAATAAAGGTAATCATTAGCTAAAATTTTAGATTTATCCTTTTCTTTCGCAAAAAATTCTGTCAAGCTTGTTAATGCCTGAGGATAGTTACCATTTTCATAAGCTGCCCAACCTTTCATCCTGGCAACAACATTACCTTTAGGGTCATTTGCAGGAACCTGTAACGATGAAGCTACTTGCTCTAATGTTTTATAATCTTTCGCATAAAATAAGAACTGAGCATACCGCAATTGAGACTCTAACGATTTATCCGTTAGATCCATGTATTTTTTATAATTCTCAATTGCTTTTGCTGCTTTTTCTTTATCAACACCAAAGCTACTCCATTGTAAATATAACTCACCTAACTCACGGTAAGCCGGACCATAATTTGGATCAGCTGCAATTACATCCTGTAGTTCTTTTTCTCCTTCAGGAAAAGCCCTGGATTCTTTATACATCTTACCGATTTGCGTTTTAGCTCTCCTGTTGTTCGGATCAACATCATTTACACGCATGTAGGGGCCTAATGCTTCAGAGTTTTTCTTTTGTAAAGCGTAAGCATCACCTTGAGCCAGGAAAACCTCAGCATCTTTATCTTTTGAATCCAATTCATCAGCTTTGGTAATATTGGCTAATGCATTGGTAAAGTCAGGTTTTGATACATCATCACTTGGTTTGTCCTGTGCTAAATAAGCTCTACCGATATACAAATAAGTTTTGTAATCTTTAGAAGCCAATGCTACAGCTTTATCAAAATTAGTTTTTGCAGATGTTGGATCATTAGATAATAAATCTGCTTCGCCCAAACCAATTAAGTTTAGGTTGTTTTTAGGATCAGCGGTAAGCCCTTTGTTAAATACGGCCCTAGCTGAATCAATATAACCGGTTTTTAAATAAACCAAACCAAGATTGTAATAATTATCACCATCTGAAGCTTTTGAACTCACCAACGATTTAAGCATTGATGATGCTTTTTGATATTGCTCCGCGTCGATGGCTTTTTTCGCGTCATTTAAACTTTGAGCAAAAACTGCAGAACCCATCAACACCAAACCTACATTTAAGGTTATTGCTTTCTTTAAAATTTTCATCGGATATCCTGTTTTTTATTTAATAAAAATGAAGTGCCTCTATAGATTTACTTCGTGGTTCAATTTATAATTTTTAATTTAATTTCCTTTAGTCAGGTTAATTTGTCTCGGCATTAATTTATGTGGGCCAAGTCCAGATTTAAGTACAATCAATTGCCCTCTCTGACTTCTTAACCATGTTGCAAATCCTGTGCCTAAACCGTCCCTTCCTTCGCAATCAATAATATTGATATTTCTCAAGAAAGGATAAACGCCATTAATCAAGTTATCTTGAGTTGGTTTATAGAACTGATCATCTCCCGCCTTACCTTTCAAATTCTTCACACCCAACACTTTTATCTTCGAAAGGTATTCGCTCAGCTCTGTATCTTTGCCCGTAATCCAATTTACGCCTAAAATACCAATAAAATTTTTATCTTCTGCAATAAGTTTAATTACTTCCTTGCTAGAATTTTTTGAATAAACACCTGTAGCTGGAAACTGGCTGATATGGGCCAACTCTTTAAAATACTGAAAGGTACTGGAATAAGCATTATCAAATACCAGTTTTTTATCTGATTTCTTCCCTTGCAAAATATCAATAACCTCTTTAACGTTAATTGTACTATCGATATTGCCTTCGTTGGTAATTAAAGCAATACCATCAATAGCAAAACGCGAAGTATTGATTTTAATCTGACGTTGGTTGTAATATTTTTCTTCTGCCTTTGTTAACAATCTTGGCAAAACGATTACCCTTACACTATCATTCAAAAAAGCAGGTAATAATTTTTCTTCAGGTTTAACTGTAGCCTGAAATCTGGCATCCGGATAATCTAAACTAAAAATATCGATCTGATTTTGAACAATCGGTCCAACACTTTCATCAACCAATATTTTTAATGTACCACTTGTTCTCGTTTCTTTAACAGCAGCCGCCTTATTTTTGCGCTTGCAGGAAACCAATAAAGCCAGTACACAAAATATTAAAAGAATTTTTTTCATTAAATGATTAATCGCGCCTACCAAGGCTTAAAAGTCTTACAAAAGCATAAATAATAAGGAAGATACCAATTGTAATCCGCCCCCATTCCGGAATGGCACTCAACCGAAGTGCAATAGGTTTATAAAATACAAATGCGATACCAAGTATTACATAAAAGATAAACATGATAAGGCCTAAAATGAGCAAAAACCGCTGTTTAGGCGATTTTTGCTTAAAGATATCGAAATTTAACATTTACGATTAGTTCAATGTAAAGTTAACGTTGATGTTATATTTTACCCTTACCGGCTTACCATTCTGGATACCTGGATTCCAACGTGGACTTGCTTTCAATACACGGATGGCTTCTTCATCAGTTCCGCTACCCAAACCACGGGTAACTGTGATATCAGTTAGTTTACCATCTTTTTCCACAACGAAAGATAAAAATACTTTACCCTGAACGTTGTTTTCTTGTGCCATTGGCGGGTATTTTATTGCTTTACCTAAGTAGGCATAAAACTTAGAGATACCTCCCGGGAATTCTGGTTGTTTCTCGATACTCACAAAGTCGTAAACTTTATTATCATCAACCGCAACAGCAGCTTCTCTTTTGGGTCCTTCTCCTACCGGTTCAGCGATATTAATCTCTGCGGTCGGATCACCTTTGATATCTCTCTGACCTGGATCAGCTTCCTTCAATTTTTCAACCGTAGGTGGTTCATCACGAACCTCAATATCAGGTTTTACAATTGGAGGTGGCATTTTCACCTGGTCAACCTTTGGTGGCGGTGGCTCTACCGGTGGCGGTGGAGGTGTTTCCGGATTTACCGGTGGTGGTGGAGCTAAAATCACTTCCTGTGCTTTTACCTGTTCCTCTTGCTGATCCATTGAGCCTTTGATAAGACTATAGATTTTTGGAGTAAAAAATAAAATCAGGAAGACAATAGATCCAATAATTAAGGCTCTTGTAGTATTAGCACCATTGGTTTTACGCAATTGATACGCACCATAGCTTTTGTTTTTATCTTCAAAAACCACTTCAAGCCATTCTTTTCTGAATATATCTAACTTCGACATAAAATTGGTTTTATTTGATTATAAAATTCCCTTTTCTCTCATGAACTGCTTCTCATTATCAAGGATATTATCATCATCAATCTGACGAACCTTTACTTTAAGAATCTCTAACTCGTCCATAATATCCACAAAGTTCTGAAAGGTAGAACCTGATGTTGGTTTTACAAGTACGACGAAGTCGCCCGCAACACCCGAAGCATCAGCTGCTTTTCTATTTTTTACGATAGCATCTTCAATCTGTGAACCTGATTCAATTGTTGGTGCGCTTTCGCCAGCTACTCCCATGTACCAAGCTACTTTATTGTTTTTACCCAATAAAATGGTCATCGTTTTACTTGCTTTCAGCTCTAATCTATTTTCAGGTAACTTCTCGTTTTTATCCGGCTTTGCAATATCCATCGCTTGTGGCGTAGAGATTACTGTTGTTAAGATAAAGAAAGTTACCAAAAGAAACATTAGATCCACCATTGGGGTCATATCAACCCTTGGCGTGGCTTTCTTCCCGCCCGTGTTTAATTCTGCCATTTCTTATTTCTTCTTTTTAGCTTCAGAATTAGTTACCAACAAAAATTTGTTTACACTTTGCTTCTGAAGTACATCAATAATCTTTTTCACAACTGGATACTCTTCTTTAGCATCACCTTTGATACTGATACGCATATCCTGATTGTTGATTTCTTTTGTAGCCTTACGTGCATTTAGCACCCAAGCATTTAATTGATTATCGGTTGAGTCAGCAGGAATACCTGGCTGAATGCCTGGTTTCATGCGGTCGCCCGCGTTCATCGCAATTAACTGCTTTAAGCTCTGAATAGGAACACCGAAACTTCCGATCCCTGAGAATCTAACCGTTTCTTCTGGCGTAAATTTTACACCATATTGTTCGCCCATCAGCTGCAATGTTTTTTCTCTCACTTTTGGTCCTGCTACTTCAAAGAAAACTTTTCCCTGGCCAATGGTCAATATCGCATTGTTTTCTACCGGCACCTTAAACTCATATGTAGATGAGGGTGTAGAAACAGCTAGGGGTTCTGGTTGTCTTGCCGTAGCAGTTAAAATGAAGAACGTAAGTAACAATGCCGCCACATCGCACATTGCGGTCATGTCTGTTACTGTACTTGTTCTTTTTACTTTAATTCTAGGCATAATTTTTTTTACTAGTTTTAATAATGATGATCTTTTTTCCGGTTTTCCATAAAGCCGGTAAAAATTTTTTCAAAATTCTTATTTATGCGAACTAGCGTATGTTTGAACGATGCTGAAACCAGCCTCATCGATTGCGTAAGTTAACTTATCAATTTTAGATGTTAAGATGTTATACATGATGATCGCTAAAGTTGATACCGAGATACCTGTCATGGTATTGATCAAGGCCTCAGAGATACCTACCGCTAATGCTGCCTGATCCGGAGCACCAGAGTTAGCTAAACCGGCGAATGCACGGATCATACCTGTTACTGTACCCAATAAACCGATCAAAGTACCGATTGATACCAAAGTAGCGATGATGGTTAAGTTTTGCTCTAACATTGGCATTTCTAAAGCTGTAGCTTCTTCAACTTCTTTTTGGATAGCAACGATAGATTGCTCAACATCCATATTAGTATCCGCTTCAACTTCACTGTATTTTTTCAAGCCAGATTTAATTACGTTAGCAACTGAACCTTGTTGTTTGTCGCATTCAGCTTTAGCTGCTTCGATATTACCTGAATTTAATAAACCTTTTACTTTAATAATGAAAGTATCTAAGCTTGATTTACCACTGGCTTTACCGATAACGATTAAACGCTCGATAGAGAAAACGATTGTTGTTAATAATAAACCAATCAAAACGGCAACAATAGGACCTCCTTTGTAAGCTGTACCTGGATAGTTGTTTGGTAATGGTAAGTTTTCGTTGTTGTTATCGATAAAGTTCGACGGATCTCCCAATACATATTTCCAAATCACGAATCCGATAACGATACAAATAGGAATAACTAATGTTGCGAAAACATTTGAAGCACTAGAAGAGCTCTCTTTTTTAACAGTTGCTGGTTTTGGTGCGTTTGCCATTTTTTTTTGAATTTTTAGTTTTAGTTCTTGTTTTTAATTTTTAGCTGTTTGTTCTTTTTGTATTACACTCAACGTTTCATATTCGATATTGTTGCGAAAAACAAATTTATAAATTGATTTTAAATTACAAATTAATAAATCAATAAGCAATTAAATCGTTACTTAGAATTTTGTTCCGCTAAATCACCACCGTGTATAACAAAAAAATTGCCCCAGCCGAGGCAATTCTTTCACAATAAAAACTAAAAAAAAATCGAATTGCAAATTTTTCGTTCAAAAAATGCATTTTAAAGCACATTTAACATAATTTTAACGCCACGTGACTGCTTTTTGGCACTTTTGTCAGGTCGAACTGCTTAAAATTCTCTGTAAAAGCATTTAGTAGTTCATAGGCTTTTAAAAAGTATTCTTCCTGATTATCCCATGTTTTGGCGGGATCTAAAATTTCATCCGGCACCCCGGGGCAACTTAATGGCATCATCAGTTTAAATACATGGTGTTGCCTATATCTGTTATGATCTAAGCTGCCATCTAAAGCTGCGGAAATCATTGCCCGGGTGTACCTTAATTTCATCCTTTCCCCTACGCCATAAGGACCTCCGCTCCAGCCGGTATTCACTAACCACACGTTTACCTGATGTTTTTCCATTTTATCGCCTAACAATGCGGCATATCTGGACGGATGCAGCGGTAAGAAAGCCTTACCAAAACAAGCCGAAAAAGTTAATTGAGGCGCTGTTATGCCGGTTTCCGTTCCAGCTACTTTTGCCGTATAACCGCTCATAAAGTGGAACATCGCCTGCTCTACATTTAACTTTGAAATGGGAGGTAATACCCCAAATGCATCTGCAGTTAAGAAAAAGATGTTTTTTGGAACAGCTCCTATTGAAGGTAAGATGGCATTATCAATATAATCTATTGGATAAGCCACTCGGGTATTTTCTGTTTTACTGATATCAGTATAATCAACCTGTTGCGTACCCGGAAAAAAACCAACATTCTCCAATAGCGATCCAGATTTTACTGCTTTAAAAATCTGTGGTTCTTTCTCTTCGCTTAAATCCACACATTTAGCATAACAACCGCCTTCAAAGTTAAATACCGAATCTTCGCACCAGCCATGTTCGTCATCGCCAATTAATCCTCTTTCCTGATCAGCTGAAAGAGTGGTTTTTCCTGTCCCGGACAAACCGAAGAATATAGCGGTATCGCCATTTTTACCGCTATTGGCTGAACAGTGCATGGATAAAGTATTATGATATACTGGCAGAATAAAATTTAAAACAGAAAAAATTCCTTTTTTTATTTCACCTGTATAACCGGTTCCGCCGATCAAAATCATCTTTTTGGTAAAATTGATGACCGAAAAATTCTGCTGTCTGGTTCCATCAGATACCGGATCGGCTAGAAAACCTGGCGCAGCAAGGATCGTCCACTCTGGACTTGACCCCAATTGATCTTCCGCGGGGCGAATAAACAAATGATGGGCAAAAAGATTCTGATAAGCTGTTTCCGTAATTACCCTGATGGACATCGCATATTCGGGATGGGCGCAGGCGGAAGAATCGCGGACATATATTTTCTTATCTTCCAGATAATTGGTTAGCTTATAAAATAGCTGATCGAATTTTTCAGGAGAGATTTTAATGTTTACATCTCCCCACCAAACCTGATCGTTGGTAATGTCGTCACACACAATAAACCGATCTTTAGGAGAACGCCCGGTAAATTTTCCCGTGTCAACGGCAAGTGCCCCTGAAGTGGCCAACATACCTTCTTTATTTAATAAGGCTTCATCAATTAATTCCGTTGGAGATAATTGGTACTTTACAGCAATGTGATCGCCTAGATTTAAATAGCTTAAATCTGGCGTTTGCAGTTTCTTTTTGCTCATAACAATAAGTTAGTTAGTGCCGCAAAGGTAAAGACTTATTCTGTACAAAAACGAGTTTTAAAACTTAATTTTTTACATATTGTAGCAAATACACTATGATTTAATTATCTGAATTTAAACAGATTAAAACCATTTTTTAAACATAAAAAAAATTAAAAATATACACTAAGTAAATTTAGATAAATGGTTTTAGTAATGTTTAATCCTTACGATCACACCTACTTATAAGGATTTAAGAAGTGACGCTTCTTTGATTAAAAGATCAATTCTAAGTCCCATCTATGGATATTACTCTTAAAAGCATCGGAGCAGGCTAACCAAGGGAGGGGATAATTAGGCGCTGGAAAGGCGAGCAACTTAGATAGTAGCAACAGTCCGCGTTGATTAAACCTGATAAAAGTGGAAGCTCCCGATCTCACAGACAGTAAAACAGCAATACCATCAGGACTTTAGCGGTTAGCAGGGCTGCAATGCCCAAAGCACTACTGAAGCACCTTTTTTAATAAAAAAGTGTCTCCCATACCTTATTGTAAAACCGTCAGTAGCTTTTTTTGCGCCTTTGAATATATTTCCCGAAGACCGAGATAATATCGCTATTGCATTTACTTAAACGTTTTAATAAAAATTTCGAAATAAAAATTAAATAACATTTGCATTTTAAAAAAATAATCTTCTACTTTACGGTGTATAAAGTACACCAAGACAAGATGAATTTTAATACTTCAATTATTACAACGATTATTATTACCACCGGTATAAACCAGCGGGGCTAATTTGTTGTAAATTGAAAAAACATAAAACACAGAGCGTCCCGATGAAAATCGGGACGCTTTTTTTTTAAACCATGCTGAATGAAACCTGCAAAAACGTGCATTTCAAACCAACGTTGAACGCAGCAACAAACAGTTAAACCTCATATCAATAATGAAAGTACTCAAATTCGGCGGCACATCCGTAGGTTCGGCCGAGAACATTAAAACGCTTTTACGCCTGGTTGGCGAAGAAAAAAAGAACAATAATCCGGTAGTTGTATTATCGGCAATGAGTGGTGTAACCAATTTACTTACCGATATGGCCGAAATGGCTGAACGTGGTGAAGATTACGACGCACACTTAAAAGAAATTGAGGCCAAACACTTTGCTGTCATCCGCGCCCTTTTGCCTGCGGCAGCACAAAACCCGGTGTTTACCCGTCTGAAGATCTTTTTTAATGAATTGGAAGATTTACTGCAGGCCGTAACCAATCTGCGTGAATTAAGTTTACAAACTAAAGATCAGATCTTGAGTTATGGTGAACGCTGCTCCACCTTTATGATCAGCCATATTGCGTCACAGAACATTGGCGGTTCGCTTTATGTAAATGGATCTGAACTGATTAAAACCGACAGCAACTTTGGACAGGCAAAGGTTGATACTGAATTGACTGAACTGCTGATCAACAATTTTTATCAGGAAAATAAAGACCAGGTACTTTTTGTAACTGGTTTTATCGCCAGCAATGCTGCTGGCAGGGTTACTACTTTGGGCCGCGGCGGTTCTGATTATACCGCAGCGGTTTGGGGTGCTGCATTGAATGCGGAAGAAATAGAAATATGGACGGATGTTAACGGTATGATGACTGCTGATCCCCGTATGGTTAAAAAGGCTTTTTCATTACCTGAACTAAGCTATACCGAGGCCATGGAACTGAGTTATTTTGGGGCTAAAGTAATCTACCCGCCAACTATGATCCCAGCTTTTATGAAAAGGATTCCGATTGTGATCAAAAACACTTTCGAGCCTGATTTCGCTGGAACCTACATCAAAAGCGATGTAAAAACATCAAATCTACCCATTAAAGGAATTTCTTCTATTGATCATATCAGCATCATCAACCTCACCGGAAGCGGTATGGTGGGTAAAGCTGGCTTTAGCGGACGGTTATTTTCCCTGCTTTCGCGCGAACAGATCAATGTGGTATTGATTACGCAATCTTCATCAGAACATAGCATTACTTTCGCTGTTAAACCAACAGATGCTTCGCAGGCCATTTCCTTAATCAAAAAAGAATTTGAGCTGGAACTGGATGCTAAAAAACTGGAATTGCCAGAAGTTGAAAATAACCTTGCCGTTTTGGCCATTGTTGGCGAAAACATGAAACGCACGCCGGGAATGAGCGGACGTTTGTTCAGCGCTTTAGGTCGTAATGGCATCAATGTAAGGGCAATCGCTCAAGGTTCTTCAGAATACAACATCTCGGTAATCATCAGTGCAGCTGATCTATCTAAAGCGGTAAATGCAGTACATGATGCCTTTTTTACCGAGCTGAAAAGAACACTGAACGTTTTCTGTTTAGGCACCGGAAACATCGGCAAAACCCTATTTAATCAGTTGAAAGAGCAAATGCCTTTTCTCGCTGCCAATAACGATCTCCAGGTGAAGGTAACAGGCATCAGCAATACACGCAAAATGATCTTCAATGCCAATGGGCTTTCTTTGGAAAACTGGGAAACAGAACTGAACACTGATGGTGAACAGGCAGATTTAGCCGGTTTTGTTGCTAAAATGAAAGCCCTAAATTTGCCCAACTGTGTTTTTGTTGATAACACGGCAGCAGAACAGCCTATCGAATTTTACCAGGGCATATTTGAAAGCAGTATTTCGGTAGTTACCTGTAATAAAAAAGGCAACTCGGCAGATTATGCACAGTACAAATCATTCAAAGATACTGCCCGTAAATTTGGCGTTGACTTTTACTACGAAACCAACGTTGGTGCAGGCTTACCGATTATCCGTACACTGCGCGAACTGATGATGAGTGGTGATAAAGTAGCACGGATTGAAGCTATTTTATCAGGAACGATTTCTTATATCTTCAATAACTTTAAAGGCGACGCCGGTTTTTACGAAACAGTAAAGGAAGCACAGGAACTGGGCTACACTGAGCCAGATCCCCGTGACGACCTAAATGGAAAAGATTTTATGCGTAAGATGCTGATCCTTGCCCGCGATGCTGGTTATCCATTAGAAGCCAGTGATGTAAAAATCGACAACATTTTGCCTGATGCCTGCTTAAATGCAGCATCTGTTGAAGACTTCTATTCAGAATTACAGGCCAATGCAGCTTACTTCGAGAATTTAAAAAACACCGCAGCTAGCGAGGGAAAGGTTTTACGCTATATCGGTAAACTGGAAGATGGCAATGTAGAAATCAGCCTGCAAATGGTAGATGACAGTCACCCTTTTTATATGCTATCGGGCAGCGATAATATTATCTCTTTTACTACAGATCGCTACAAAACCCGCCCATTGGTAGTAAAAGGCCCTGGTGCTGGCGCCGAAGTGACCGCCGCCGGAGTTTTTGCCGATATCATTAACGTAGGTACTTTAAATAAATAGCTTAGCCAATCCATAATGAAAAATAGTATAAAAGTTTTCGCTCCGGCAACTGTTGCAAACGTAGTTTGTGGCTTCGATGTACTGGGTTTTGCCGTAAACGAACCTGGTGACGAAGTTGAAATGCGATTTACCGATACACCAGGTGTGGTGATCAAACAAATAACCGGCGATGAAGGACGTTTACCCTTAGACGCAGAAAAAAATACCGTAAGCGCCAGTGTTCAGCATTATCTAAAACACATCAATCGTTTAGATGTAGGCGTAGAAATTGAATTGCATAAAAAAATGCCTATTGGCAGTGGCTTAGGTTCAAGCTCTGCCAGTACTGTTGCCGGTTTATTTGCCATCAACAAATTAATGGGCGATTTACTAACGGTTAAGGAACTGGTTCCTTTTGCCATGAAAGGCGAGGAACTGGCCTGCGGTTATGGTCATGCCGACAATGTTGCACCGGCTTTACTAGGTGGTTTTGTACTGGTAAGAAGTTATGAACCCTTAGATGTAATCTCATTACCCACTCCTGCAGGCATGTATGCTGCAATTGTTTACCCGGAGGTTGATGTACCCACTAAAGATGCCCGTCAGATGATTCGCAGTAAGGTAGCATTAAGCGATGCCGTTAAGCAATGGGGAAATGTTGCAGGTTTAGTGAGCGGGCTATTTATGAATGATTTTGACCTGATTGGAAGAAGTATGCAGGATGTTCTGGTAGAACCGGTACGTTCGATCCTGATTCCTGGTTTTGAGGAAATGAGAAAACTGGCAACAGAGAACGGCGCAATTGGATTTGGGATTTCAGGTTCCGGACCATCCGTTTTCGCCTTAACCAAAGATGAAGAAACGGCCAGAAAAATTACCAAATTGCAACAACAACATTTACATAAAATAAATATCAATAGCAAAGCTTTTGTTTCTCCGGTGAATGCCGAAGGACCTAGCGTAATTTAAAGAAGGTGTAAGGTAAAAGGCATAGGGCGTAGGGTTATACTCGGCGCCATTAACCCTAAACCTTACACCCCAAACCCTACACCTTAAAATGAAACTATACTCAACCAATAATAAAGATTTACGTGTCTCTTTCAAAGAAGCCGTTTTTAACAGCATGCCACAGGATAAGGGCTTATATATGCCTGTTGAAATTCCACAGCTCGATACCGAATTCGTTCAAAATATTGAGCAATATTCTTTACCTGAAATTGCTTATCAGGTAGTTTCTACGCTATTAAAAGAGGAGATTCCGGCTGAAGATTTAAAAGCACTAATTAACGATGCCATTAATTTTGATGCACCAGCAGTTCAATTAGATGATAAAACCTTTGTTTTAGAACTCTTCCATGGTCCATCGTTAGCGTTTAAAGATTTTGGCGCCCGTTTTATGAGCCGTGTAATGGCTTACTTTTTAAAAGATGGGGAGCAGTTGCTGGATGTTCTGGTTGCTACTTCGGGTGATACCGGTGGTGCAGTGGCACTAGGCTTTTTAGGTGTGCCTAATACCAGGGTAACGATCCTTTATCCGGAAGGGAAAGTGAGCCCGATACAGGAATTACAGTTAACTACCAACGGCGAAAATATCAGAGCTGTTGAGGTAAAAGGAACATTTGATGATTGCCAGGCTTTGGTAAAACAGGCTTTTGCTGATCGTGAACTGAATGCGAAATTCAGGTTGACTTCTGCAAATTCGATCAATATCTCGCGATTGATTCCACAAACATTTTATTATTTTAACACTTACGCCCAACTTAAAAAGCAAGGTTTTGAGGATGTGATATTTTCTGTTCCGAGTGGGAATTTTGGAAATATTGGCGCAGGCTTACTAGCTTATAAACTTGGATTACCAGTTAAACAGTTTATTGCCGCTACAAATGTTAATGACACAGTACCGCGCTTTTTAGAAAGTGGTGTTTATGAAACCAGGCCATCAACCCAAACCTATTCCAATGCCATGGATGTTGGTGCGCCTAGCAATTGGGTCCGCATTATGGATCTTTTTGATCAGGATGTGGAAGCGGTAAAAAAAATGGTTACTTCTTACCGTTTCACTGATGATGAAACACTGGAGGGTATTAAAGAAATAGATAAAAATTTAAATTACGTAGCCTGTCCACATACCGCAATTGCATATTTAGCTATTGAAAAATACAGAAATGAAAACCCTGCAGATAACAGTGCGGCTGTTTTCTTATCAACGGCGCATGCCTGTAAATTCCCCGATATTTTCCCAGCGGAGATCGCAGCTAAAATTGAAATCCCGGTGCAAGTAAAGGCGTTAGAAAGCAAACCTAAACATGCAGATCAGTTAGGGATAGATTTTGAAGGATTTAAAGAATATTTGCTTAAAGGATAATAGGGATTGGTCGAGATTGTAGACTTAGAAGGATAAATTGACCAGATTTCAATCTGGAGAACCATAGGTCCGGATTGCAAATCCGGACCATCTTGAAAATATTCATTTAATTAACAGAAGCGAAAGCTGTAGAAGTAATGCTAACGTTATTAAATGTCGCGCTTCCTGAACTGGTGGTAATCGCCTGTCCATTAAATCTAAAAGTGCGTGAGCCTGGGGCCGAAGTGTAAATAATAACCGTATAGGTACCGGCGGTCAATGGCCCATATGAACTTCCGCCCGGACCAAAATAAGCACTAACAGGCGTAGGACCGTAGAGGTAAATAGATCCGTTATCACTGGTTCCGTTACTTAAATTTAAGCCAATGCTAAAAAATTTTCTGACGTTAATTTCTGCCTTGGTATTTTGCAAAGGTAATACAGCCAGTACTGTACAAAACAGCAATAATTGAATAAGCTTTTTCATAAGAATTGTTTTAATGTAGATTTATATCGGTTAGTTATATAAAAATAGAAATTTAAACGTTAAGCCGGAAGATATTTGTAAAAATAAATAGTCATAGCATTACATTAGTTAATACAACCCCTAACTAAATTAAAAATTTCTTTAGAAATTAATCTAAGTAGATTACAAGTCTGAAGAACTATAGGTCCAGATTGCAAATCCGGACCAGCATCCAACGAAGTTAGTCGGGATTTGCAATCCCGACTTTTGGCCTAAGGATTTATAATCCTTATTATTAGTTAAAACTCATAAAATATGGCTTTCAAATACACCGTTACTGATCAAAGCGACATCTACTTCATTACAACAACAGTAGTGGGATGAATTGATGCGTTTACAAGAAAAGAACTCGCCGAAGTAATAATTGAAAGCCTTAGGTATTGCCAATCAGAAAAAGGATTGATTATTTATGCGTGGTGTTTAATGCCAAGCCATTTACATATGATTGTTAGCGCTAAAGAAACTTACAAACTTTCGGACATTATCAGGGACTTTAAAAAATTCACTTCTAAAAAGATTATAAAAACGATTCAAGAAATTAATGAAAGTA
This sequence comes from Pedobacter suwonensis, assembly GCF_007833675.1. NCBI lineage: Bacteria > Pseudomonadati > Bacteroidota > Sphingobacteriia > Sphingobacteriales > Sphingobacteriaceae > Pedobacter > Pedobacter suwonensis. The sequence continues at coordinate 2,715,120 of NZ_CP031708.1, forward strand.
GAGAATGGCTCTTAGATAAGTTTTCATTTGCTGCGCGGATCAATATGAAAAACAAAGAATATAAATTTTGGCAGGATGGTTTCCATCCTATTGCTTTATATTCCAATGAATTTAAAGATCAAAAATTGGATTACATCCATAATAACCCCATTGAATCGGGAATTGTTTCAGAAGCAGAACATTACAACTATAGTTCGGCTATAAACTATGCTGGTGGTTTAGGCCTGCTGGAAGTTGTTTATTTATGATTAGATATTAATTAACCAGATTATAAATCTGGGATACAATCGGTCCGGATTACAAATCCGGACCAACTAAATTACTTAGCACCCTGCGATTTTAGCATTTTTAACTCATGCCTTAATGCCTCGATCTGTTGCTGTTGCTCCTTGATGCTGGCTACCAAAAGCGGAACTAAACTTTCATAATCTACCTTGGTGATGGTAGCACTTTTAAAAGCATTTTTTCCTGCACTGTAATCTTTGGACTGCACCGAAACAATATTTGGAACGGCTGCCTTTGCATCAGCTCCAACAAAACCATATTGAGGTCTGGCAGATAGTTTTAACTTCTCGGCCCAGGTTTTATCATAATTAAAACTTACTGGCTCCAGCTTGGTAACCTGGCTTAAGGCATTTTCTACAGGTTTAACATTATTCTGCACGACTTCTTGTGCACTGATTTTTAAAGAGGCAGCGATTAAAAGCACTGCAAATGAAATTGCTCGTTTCATATCTATTAATTATTTTGAAATTTTTGAAATAGAAAATTGTTTCTGTTTTTTCGAAACAGGAAATAAATCTAAAAAGATGTATTAAATGGATGGAGGCGGTGTTAAAACCTCTGGAAAGTATGCCAGTTGGAAAGCATGATCAGGTATGATCACCTTTTTCGAAGTCTGAAATGGGAAGTACAAGGTTCCGTTAAATGAAATTTCCTGTACCGCAAACTCACTTTCTGTTTTCTTTTCTTCCTTTTCTGGAGCGTCATCATTTATAGATAGAAGCTCAACCTGATGATCTGAATAGCTTAAATACGAAACCACATGACTCACTTTTAAGAAAAAGGCAAGCGCCATGCAGACAATCAATATATATCTAAGACTACCTGATTTCATTGTTACAAATATAGATGCTATTAAATTAAAACAATAATTTAAACTTAATGTTCTGTGTAATTTTCAAATGTAGCAATAGGCTAACAGCATTATGGCAGCCGCGAAGTCTTCTCGCGCCGAAACTTAGGTTAGTTAATTTGCTGTAAATTTCAGTTCAGCCAGTTTTGAGCTTGCCGACGTGTCGAAATGCCTACAACAATTTACAGTGTTTTTTTGATAAGCTACCATTGACAGAATTCACTAATTAGGTCGTCATTCCCGCGTAGGCGGGAATCTTAATGCAACGATTTTAGATTCCCAATCAAGTTGGGAATGACGATCACTCCTGGAGATAATGAAAACTTTAAATCTATCTGTCACTCCTACTGATTTTATACCATAAATATTCCTCAAGGATGAAAATTCTGTATTTAGCACACAGCTTGTTTTTTACTAAAAAATAGCCTTTGCAATTTGTTTGGTCTGTTCAGGGCGGCCCATGGTATAAAAGTGTAATACCGGAGCACCGAAATCAATCAGTTCTTTACATTGTTTGATCATGGCCTCAGTACCAATTTCTTTGGCTTCGTTGTTGTTTTTAGCATGTGATAGCGCATCGGTTAACTCATCAGGCAAATCAATATGGAATATTTTAGGCAATACATTTAACTGTGATAAGGTACTGATAGGCTTCAAACCCGGTATAATCGGAATATTGATATCGTTTTCCCTGCATTTCTTTACGAAATCAAAATACTTCTGGTTATCAAAGAACATCTGGGTAACAATAAACTCCGCTCCCGCTTCGACTTTCTTTTTCAGGTATTTAAAATCGGTATTCATATTGGGTGCTTCGAAGTGTTTTTCCGGATAACCTGCCACGCCGATACAAAAATCGCTCTTAAAGGTTTCTACATCTTCATGCAGGAATTTACCTTCGTTATGGTTCTTAATATGCTCAATTAAATCTGTAGCATAACAGTGTCCACCGGGAGTTGGCACAAAATTCCCGTCTGCCTTACGCGCATCGCCACGCAAAGCCAACACGTTATCAATTCCCAAAAACTGAAGATCAATCAGTGCATTTTCGGTTTCTTCTTTGGTAAATCCACCGCAAATGAGGTGTGGAACGGCATCAACCTTATATTTATGGATGATGGCCGCACAAATGGCAATGGTACCCGGGCGTTTACGGTAAGATACCTTTTGTAGCAAACCATTAGCCTGCTCTTTATAAATATAATCCTCACGCAGTGAAGTTACATCAATAAAAGGCGGATTAAACTCCAGCAAAGGCTCTATCGCATCATAGATCCATTGGATGCTTTGCCCTTTGATAGGCGGCAATAATTCAAAAGAGAACAGGGTTTTACCCTTTGCGTTTTTTATATGGTCTGTAATCTTCATACCTTGTTAATTGTCATGCTGAATGCTAATGAAGCATCTCATACATAATGGCAGTTTCTATTTTTTAACTGCAAGTTATCTTCATACTTCGCTTAAAGATCCTTCGTTGCGCTCAGGATGAAAAAAGTGAAGTGTTAATAAGCTAAATTCGGACTTAACCATCGCTCTACTTCTTCAACCGGCATATTTTTTCTGATGGCGTAATCTTCTATCTGGTCTTTGGTGATTTTTCCTAATCCAAAATATCTTGACTCTGGATGTGCAAAGTAAAACCCACTTACTGCAGCAGTTGGATACATGGCATAACTTTCAGTCAGACGTAGGCCAATTTTATTTTCAGCATCAAGCAATTCGAACAGGGTTCCTTTTTCGGTGTGTTCAGGACAGGCAGGATAACCTGGCGCCGGACGGATACCTGCGTATTCTTCTTTAATCAATTCCTGGTTACTTAAGTTTTCATCCTGCGCGTAACCCCAAAATTCTTTTCGTACCCGTTCATGCATGCGCTCGGCAAAGGCCTCTGCCAAACGGTCGGCCAGTGCTTTGGCCATAATGCTGTTGTAATCATCGTAATTAGACTCGAACTCATTCACCAGTTCATCAATCCCGATCCCCGCAGTTACGGCAAAACCACCAAAATAATCCTGAATTCCGCTTTCTTTTGGTGCAATAAAATCCGATAAAGCATAATATGGCTGCCCATCTACTTTTTCAGCCTGTTGGCGAAGGGTGTGGATTTTGACTAGTTTGGAGTTTAGAGTTTGGGGTTTGGATTCTCCCAACTCAGCACTCTCAACTCTCAACTCGATGTCGTCTCCTACCGCGTTTGCCGGCCAAAAACCAATCACAGCCCTTGCGGTTAATAATTTCTCGTCGAGGATGCGTTTTAACAGAACCTGTGCGTCATCAAACAGTTTCTTTGCTTCATCGCCGACATTTTTATCGTCGAAAATTTTAGGATAACTACCACGGAGCTCCCATGTATGGAAAAAAGGTGTCCAATCGATGTATGGAACCAATTCTTCCAGGGGATAATTATCGAAAACCCTGGTACCTGTAAATTCCGGAACCGGTAAATCGGGCTGAAAATCAATCTTAAATTTATTTGCTCGTGCTTCTTCTAAAGTTTTAAAGCGTTTATCTGAACGTTTATTTAAATGCGCTTCGCGTGCTTTATCATACTCCGCTTTGATGCCGGCGATATACTCATCTCTCGTTTCCGGATTCATCAAGGTACTGCAAACGGTAACACTTCTTGAAGCATCTAATACATGGATAGCTGGCCCTGAATAATTCGGCGCTACTTTTACTGCTGCGTGGATGCGTGAAGTGGTTGCGCCACCAATGATCAACGGGATGGTGAACCCCTCTCTTTCCATTTCTTTGGCAAAGTGAACCATTTCGTCCAGCGAAGGCGTAATCAAACCACTTAAACCAATAATATCAGCATTTATTTCTTTGGCTTTTTTGATGATATCCTGTGCCGGGACCATCACGCCCATATCAATAATTTCGAAGTTGTTACAGGCCAGTACCACGCCTACAATATTTTTACCGATATCGTGTACATCTCCTTTTACGGTGGCCATCAATACTTTTCCGGCCGAAGAATTCTGGTTCTGATCAGGATTGTTCAATTTTTCCTGCTCAATAAAAGGTAACAGGTAGGCCACTGCTTTTTTCATTACCCGGGCCGATTTTACCACCTGAGGCAAAAACATCTTTCCGGCACCAAATAAATCTCCCACAATATTCATCCCATCCATCAATGGCCCTTCAATAACCTGGATCGGACGGTCGTATTTCTGCCGGGCTTCTTCTACATCATCATCCAGGTATTCTACAATACCCTTAACCAGGGCATGTGATAATCTTTCTTCAACTGAACCTTTTCGCCAGCCTTCATCTTTAACTACTTCTTTACCTTTGGTTTTTACGGTATCGGCATATTCGACCAGGCGTTCGGTTGCATCTTCCCTGCGGTTTAACAGTACATCTTCTACCCTTTCTAACAATTCTGGTGGAATTTCCTGGTAAACCTCCAGCATACCGGCATTTACAATACCCATATCTAAACCTGCGCGGATGGCATGATAAAGGAAAGCCGAGTGCATGGCTTCTCTTACCACATTATTTCCCCTGAAAGAAAACGAAATATTAGAAACCCCTCCGCTTACCTTGGCGTAAGGCAGATTTTCTTTGATCCAACGGGTGGCATTGATAAAATCGACTGCATAATTATTATGTTCCTCCAGCCCGGTTGCCACAGTTAAAATATTAGGATCGAAGATGATATCTTCCGGCGAAAAACCAATTTCGTTTACCAGGATATCGTAACTGCGTTTACAGATTTCGATCCGGCGTTCATAATTATCGGCCTGCCCATGCTCATCAAATGCCATTACCACTACCGCTGCACCATATTGCATAATTTTACGGGCGCTTTCACGGAATTTATCTTCGCCTTCTTTTAAAGAAATGGAGTTAACAATCCCTTTCCCCTGCAGGCATTTTAAACCATTTTCAATCACCGACCATTTTGATGAATCGACCATAATCGGCAGTTTGGCGATATCTGGCTCTGAAGCAATGAGGTTCAGGAATTTGGTCATGGCGGCTTCCGAATCCAGCATTCCTTCGTCCATATTCACATCAATTATCTGTGCACCACCTTCAACCTGTTGCAAGGCAACGGCCAATGCAGCTTCATAATCGCCACCCAAAATCAGTTTAGAGAATTTTGGAGATCCGGTAATATTGGTACGCTCTCCAATGTTCACAAAAATGCTTTCTGGTGTAATGGTTACAGGCTCCAGCCCGCTTAAGCGCATGTATTGCGGAAGTTTCGGTAATTTTCTGGGTTTGGCTTTTCGTGCATTTTTAGCAATACAGCCAATATGCGCTGGTGTAGTACCGCAGCAGCCGCCAACAATATTTACAAAACCCGAGGCAATAAAATCATCAACCAGATGGGCCGTTTCGTGCGGTTGCTCATCGTAAGCACCAAATTCGTTGGGTAAACCTGCGTTTGGATAAGCTGAAACATAGCAGCCTGCCTTTGTAGCCAGCTCTTCAATATGCGGACGCATCTCTTTTGCACCCAAAGCGCAGTTAAAACCAATACTTAGCGGTTTTGCGTGCATTACAGAGTTTAAAAAAGCTTCGGCAGTTTGCCCGGAAAGTGTTCGTCCGGAAGCATCAGTAATGGTACCAGAAATCATGATTTCCAATTTACGCCCTATTACCTCTTCATATTTTTTAATGGCTACAATAGCCACTTTAGCATTTAAAGTATCAAAAATGGTTTCAATCAACAATACATCCGAACCACCATCTACCAAACCCCGCACCTGCTCATAATAAGCTTTTTCCAGCTCATCAAAATAAACCGCCCTAAAACCAGGATCGTTTACATTTGGCGACATGGAAAGGGTACGGTTTGTTGGGCCGATAGCACCGGCCACGAAACATTTACGATCAGGATTTGCTGCCATAAATTCATTTACAGCTTCTTTTGCCACCCTTGCACCTTCAAAACTCATTTCGTACGAAAGGTCTTCCATCTGATAATCAGCCATGGAAATGCGCTGTGTACTAAACGTATTGGTTTCGATAATATCGGCGCCGGACGCCAGGTACTCCAGGTGTATCGTTTTGATGATATCCGGACGCGTGATATTGAGCAAATCGTTATTGCCTTTCACGTCACAAGGATGGTTTTTAAATCGCTCTCCCCTGAAATCTTCTTCGCTTAAGTTATATCGCTGAATCATGGTACCCATTGCACCATCAATCACCAAAATACGTTTCTCTAATTCTTCTCTTATACCCATTTGTTGTTGTAAGATTTGAGATATGAGAGATTAGATATGAGAATGGATTAGACGTAATGTCTAAAATCTCAAATCTATTGTCTCAAGTCTCTAAAAGGCTTATTGAAAAAGTTGGTACGTGAATCGTAATCCTAAACTTATCTGTTTCCGCTATTTGCAGAATAGAATTTAGCACCTTGTAGGTTACAGGTTGCTAAGACTTCGTTGGGTCTAATCCCTCCGTCTTTCTTAATAAGCATACAAAAATGCAACAAAGCATGATCAATTCCAAAAATTATCGCTTTGCTGCCAAATAAAATTACAAAGGCCATGCAATTCTGCACGGCCTTAAGAATATTGTTTTGTTTTTGAGATTAGCTGTTTACTTTTCTTCCATATTTTTTATTATACCAAATTCCCATATAGCTCATCCAAATCCCACTGCCTGAACTTACTACAAAGACATTATCTGTTATAAAAATGGTAATCAGCATCTGAATACATACGCCAACTAACAGAAAGCCGGTAATCGCTAAAAACTTATCCATTATCTTCTGCTACCGAAAATGCGGAGTAAGAACAAGAAAATATTTAGAAAATCAAGATATAAGCGTAATGCTGCAACAATCGCCATTTTTTTTGATTCTACCTGAAGTACTTCTTCTCCACTTGCTTCAATACCTTGGCCAATCTGTTTAATTTTCTGAACATCGTATGCAGTTAATGCGGTAAAGATGGCAATACCGATAAATGCCATAAATAAACTAAACTGTTCGCTTTGAATAAACATATTCACCAAGCTTGCAATAACTAATCCGATTACCCCTACCATTAAAATAGGGCCGAATTTGCTCAAATCAATATTGGTGGTATAGCCCATAAAAGCCATAATACCGAAAATACCTGCGGCACCTGCGAAGCAGCTTACCACTGAGCCAGAGGTATAAGCCAGTAAAATAAAGCTTAAGCTTACTCCAGTTAGTACTGAATATAAAACAAAAACACCTACAAGCGCAGGATACGAAAGTTTACTTAAACCAAAACTCATTAATAAAACAAGTCCAAGTGGTGCGAACATGGCAATGTACCCGAAAATCGACATACCAACTTTACCGGTAGATGGATTAACGGTTAGCAGGTATTGCATAAACTGCTCATTTGTTCCAAATAAATAGGCCGCTACTGTTGATAAACTCAATGCCACAAACATCCATAAGAAAACATTGGCGAAGAATTTTTTAGAAACAGATCCTTCCTGAACGAAAACACTGTTGTTTTGATATTGATAATTTTGTTGTTCCATTTTAATTTTTGTATGTTAAATGATATAAAAATAAACATTTAGTTCAATCTTTTTGTCAGCAGTTCTTCAACTTTTTTAAAGAACTGTAAAGGTTTTAAGGTACGCCATGGCAGATTGTCAAACGCACCGCCAAAGTTAATGTAATAATCAATGCTGTTATCACGGAATTCGCTAATTACATGTTCCTGAAAATTCACCCCAACAATCCAGCCATCTTCTACTTCCTGAAACCATTCTTCATAATAACTATCGTCTGAAGCATGAAAATTCAGTACATTTTCACCTATCAGGATAAATTTATTTAGTCCTTCATCCATCATCATCTCCAAAATATCGCGTTTTAGCAACATAATGTCGTTATTAATGGCATCGTTCCACTCGCCTATAAACTCTATAATGGCATAACTGCGGTCATAGTCGGCATACAAAACCTTCATATATAAGGTATTAGAGCCAAACTCATCCCATTGCGGGTGTAGCAAAAAGTTATAGATCTGCTTATCAAAGTAAAGTTCTGAATACTCGGTGTTATAAAATGGCGAACGCTCATCTTCTGCCGAAATATAATCATCTCTCCACTGGTAATAAGGCTCAATTTCGTGCATACTTTTTTTAATTATTGAAAGGATTGAGTTTTGAATGAGTAAATGTTAAGATCATTTCTACATCACAGCACTTTTTCATTCAATCATTCCATCCTTCTCTCATTTTTTAGTGCCCTGCTTCTACAGCTTTACGTACACTTCCATAACGGCTTAACAGTTCAGCGGCTTCATCATAACCAATGTTCAGTTCATTGGCCACCATTTGTGTACCGCGGTCTACCAGTTTATGATTGGTTAACTGCATATCGACCATTTTATTGCCAACCACGCGGCCCAACTGAACCATCACCGTAGTGCTTAGCATATTTAATACCATTTTTTGCGCTGTACCGGATTTCATGCGCGTAGAGCCGGTAATAAATTCAGGGCCAACAACTACTTCAACCGGGAAATCCGAAGCTGCGGCAATAGGTCCGCCGGTATTACAAACAATGCAACCTGTTAAGACTCCATGTTCTCGAGCTATTTTTAATCCGCCCACTACATAGGGCGTGGTACCTGATGCTGCGAGGCCAACCAGACAATCTTTTTCATTAATATCAAATTCCTGAAGATCTTTCCAGGCTTGCTCCGCGTCATCTTCAGCAAATTCTACCGCTTTCCTAATCGCAGTATCTCCACCGGCAATAATTCCTACAACCCAATCAAATGGCACACCGTAAGTAGGCGGGCATTCTGAAGCATCTACTACACCTAAGCGACCGCTTGTTCCTGCACCTATATAAAAAAGACGCCCACCTTTTTTCATCCGCCCGGCCACTGCCGACGTTAACTTTTCAATCTGAGGCAAAGATTTCTCAACTGCAAATGCTACAGTTTTATCTTCATTATTAATGCCCTGCAAAACCTCTAATACCGACATCTGATCGATGTGTTTATAGTTAGACTCTTGCTCGGTAACTCTGTTCATAAATTTAATTTTGATAAAATTCGGTAAATTCTTTCTAAAAACTAGGTTAAAAATCTAAAAAATATCTGCCATAAATTTCAGCCAACCGCGGCAGGTATTATTTAATGCTAAATATTATAAACAAAAGACATGAAAATACAGTTAAAAAATATATCAACCCGCTAATTTTCATAAATTTGCAGTGACGCCAATGAAAAAAAATACCAGGAACAACATACTAATCGCTTTAAGCTATTCTATAATCTTAATAGCAGGCATGTTTTTGGGCATAAAATTCATTAAAGACCAAGGTTTTGGCGTTAAAAAAAGTCCGCAGCTAGCTGAAAACAGCGACGAAAAACTAAACGAAATCTTACACATCATCAATGGTAATTATGTTGATGACATCAATACGGATTCGCTTCAGAACTTACCTATCGATAGCGTTCTGCACCAGCTCGACCCACATAGTGTTTACCTGCCACCAACCGATGCACAGGATATGACCGATAACCTGGAAGGAAATTTTGAAGGGGTAGGCATAGAATATTATATGCTTAACGATACCATGATGGTTACAGGGGTGGTGAAGGACGGACCGGCATATCAGGCAGGAATTAAACTGGGCGATAAGATTTTGAGTATTGATACTGCTATAGTAAGCGGACGAAACCTGCCTAAAGATCAACTTACCGGTCGTTTTAAAGGTAAATCCGGAACTGGTGTAAGCGTAGTGCTCTTACACCCGGGCGCATCACAGAGCAACCGCATTATGGTTACCCGTGGTAAGGTAAACATCAGCAGTATTGATGCTGCTTACATGATTAACAACGAAACCGGTTATGTTCGGATCAGTAAATTTGGCGCAAATACGGATAATGATTTTGCTGCTGCAGCCAATAACCTGAAAGCAAAGGGGATGAAAAAACTCATTCTTGACCTGCGCGACAACGGAGGTGGCTATTTTACGGCAGCAACTGGCCTGGCCGATCAGTTTCTGGGAGAAAATAAGCTCATTGTATACACCCAGGGTAAGCATGAGCCTCGGACTGATTACTTTTCTACCGGCACCGGGTCTTTTCAAAATGGCAAACTGGCTGTTTTGATTAATGAAAATACGGCTTCAGCGAGCGAAATTGTTGCCGGAGCTATCCAAGACCTGGGCCGTGGGATTATTGTTGGCCGCCGCTCTTTTGGCAAAGGTTTGGTACAAGAACAATTTGCTTTTGGCGATGGCTCTGCATTGAACTTAACCATCGCAAGATATTACACCCCTTCTGGCAGAAGTATCCAAAAATCATACAAGAAAGGCTATGATGCTTATAAACATGAGTTGGACGAACGGATGATGGATGGAGAACTTACCGGAGACCGCACTTCTTTTCAGGATTCTATTGAGAAAACGGAAGGGGTAATTCAACACAATAGAAAAGTTAAACCTGTTGGCGGCATCCAACCAGACGTATTCGTAAAATTAGACACTACCGGCTATAATAAGTTTTACACTGGTTTAGTGAACAAAAAAGTGCTTTCTGATTATGTATTTAATGTACTGACTAATAGGTACAGTGCCAGCTTTGTAGAACAGAACATCAACATCTTTACCATAAACGATAATGACTTCAAAGATTTTATCGGATTTCTGCAACGCAAAAACATAACGATAGACCGGTTTCAATTGTACAATTCAAAGAATGTGATCTTAAATGATCTTAAAGCTTTACTTTGCCGCTATTATTTAGGCGATGTGGGCTATTATAAAGCTGTAAACCAGAATGACAATGCGGTAAGGCAGGCGCTCCTCAACCTTCAATAGCCATATTTTATATGCTTCCAAAGTGAAATTGACACAATAAATAAATTTTAAATTTCTTTAAATTGTTAAAAAACAACATAATATTCCGATTTTAAATCAAATATTAATACTAAATTCTGTTTTTATTAATTTTGCCGGTAAACATATCATTTATGGAAACGAGCAGATTAGAAGCAAAAGACCAGGAAGTATTAAAAGATCTTTTAGAGAAGGTAAAGGAACAAACCGAGTTATTTCTAGGCTATCCTGTAGCCAAGGATTTTGATTACCAGGCGCTTTCCGGCTTTTTAAAATTTCCGATGAATAATCTGGGCGATCCTTTTGTTACTTCCACCTATGGTGTCGGATCGCGCGAACTGGAAAAAGAAGTGGTTCAGTTTTTTGCCGAACTTTTTCGTGCACCCGCTGATAATTGGTGGGGTTATGTAACCAATGGCGGTTCAGAGGGGAATCTATATGGATTATACCTGGCCCGCGAGCTACATCCAAAAGCAATGGTTTATTACTCAGAAGCTACGCATTATAGTGTGCAGAAGAATCTGCATTTGCTGAATATGTCGAATATCGTAATCCGTACGCAGGCAAATGGAGAAATCGACTATGAAGATCTTGAGTACACCATTAGAATGAACCGCCACCTGCCTGTTATTATTATGGCCAATATTGGGACCACCATGACTGAAGCACGTGATGATGTGTCTAAAATCAAAGCCATTTTAAAAAAACTGGCTATCCAGCACTATTATATCCACGCTGATGCGGCGCTTTCTGGTACCTACAGCGCACTGATTGAGCCCAGGCCAGCATTCGATTTTGAAGATGGCGCAGACAGCATCGCCATTAGCGGCCATAAGTTTTTGGGTTCTCCGATGCCTTGTGGCGTGGTGGTGGCCAAAAAATCTAACCGCGATCGGATTGCCCGTTCGGTAGCTTATATCGGGAGCGTTGACACGACGATTACCGGATCCAGAAATGGCCATAGCCCCTTGTTTTTATGGTACACCATTAAACGTTTGGGCATAGCCGGTTTGAAAAGCAGGGCCATGCATAGTTTAGCAACTGCCGCTTATACCGAACAACAACTTCAAGCGTTGGGTATTGCTGCCTGGCGAAATGCCAATGCCATCACGGTAAACTTCCCTACCCCATCTGCAAAAATCTGCAAAAAATGGCAGCTTGCCGCCGAGCAGGGAAATTCGCACATTATCTGCATGCCAAATGTAACAGCATCACATATTGACCTTCTGGTTGCCGATCTCAAAACTGAATTGGTTTTACAGGATTGAGACTACAAACATTTCTATACACCTGCTGTTTAAGATGAGTATATACGTTAAACAGATAAATGAAAATAATCATTGTAGGCGCTACAGGTACGCTGGGTAAAAAAGTAACTGAAGCTTTTGCTCAAAAGCACGAGATCATCCGTGTGGGGAATACCAAAGGCGATGTTCAGGTAGACATTAACAATGAAACATCGATCAAGAATATGTTTGAGCTGATCGGTCCTTTCGACGCCCTGATCAGTACAAGCGGGAAAGGTCCCTTTGCTCCTGTAAATCAATTAACAGGCGAAGTATTTAAAAGCGGTTTGCTGGATAAACTATTGGGACAGATTAACCTGGTGCTTATTGGCCAGCATTACATTAATAAAGGTGGTTCATTTACATTAACTTCGGGTATACTGTCTGAACGTCCCGTTGCAGCCGGTTCTGTATTGAGTACCATAAACGGTGGCCTCAATGCATTTATTTTGGCAGCTGCCCGCGAAATCGGAAGCGGAATCCGCATAAATGCCGTCAGCCCCAATGTGGTTGAAGACTCGCCTGCTTTTTTCGATTCTTTCCCCGGAGAGATCCCGGTTACTATGGAAAAAGTAATTAAAGCTTACGAGAAAAGTGTATTGGGTATTATAACAGGCGAGGTGATTAAGGTTTATTAGTAATCTTAAGCATTTCGGAAAAGTCTGTGCTGTGATGACTTAATAAAAACTTAGCGTAAAAATCCACTTGGCTAAAACCCCAAAGTTTATATTAGCCTAACTAACAAAACAAGTATGATAGAAACAGAACGCCTCATTTTAAAACCTTTAACACACGATCAGCTCTTAAAATATATTAAAGATGATCATTCTTTAGAACAAGAATTTGGTCTTCTACCTACCAGGAAAAACATTTCTCCTTCGCTCCGTGAAGCTTTGGAACAGACGATTTTACCTAACCTTTTTGATAAAGACAAGGATTATCTATACCATACTTTATGGACAATTATATCCAAACCAGACAACAGAATGGTAGGCGATATCTGTTTTGTTGGTGAACCCGACCAAAACGGCGAAATCGAAATCGGTTATGGCACTGACGAAGAATTCAGAGGCAGAGGATTTATGACTGAAGCGATTGGAAGATTAATTGAATGGGCCAGGGAACAGCCTAAAGTAAAATCCATTTTTGCTGCCACAACAAAGGACAACGTGGCCTCTTATACCATTCTAGAAAAAAACAACTTTATCCATATTGGTGAAGTTGATGATATGTTAAGCTGGAAAATCGAATTAAAGTGAGCTTCGCGGCCAATGCCATTAGTCTTAGCTACTGCAAAAATGTTGTTTAGTTTTTTTGCAGCTTTATTAATTTACAACTGAGACACGGAAAATTACGAATAGTGCTCGCGTTTACCATTCTCATTTGCAAAGAGGAGGCCGTGAAAATGCCGATTTTATCTACTTTCCATTCCTATTCCCACATTACAAATGTGTATCTCCTTCATCTTCGTTACAAACCAGGACGATAGTAAAATATTGACACCTGGACGCATCAAACGATAAAGGAGTTATTGGTATAGCTATAATATTAAGATTACTTATTACAATACAATCTCAAATAAACTTAAACTGATTCCTTCATAATGTTTTGGTAATCCATCTGTTTTTCCCATGGTTACCACTCCAACATAATTAAACCCACAATCGGTATAATATTCCAGAAGCTTTTTATTATCCGCCCAGGTATCCATTCTAATAAATTTAATGTTATTCCCTACCGCATAATCTTTCGCCCATTTTATAATTTCCTTCACAAAAGCATAACCCCTAAAATCAGGATGGGTTACAATCCTATGGATATAAATTGCATCATGATCACGCGCTCCCCAAATTAAAGGATCGTTAAATGTAACGGCAAATACACAGGCTACTACCCCATCTATGAGGATTTTATATTGACGGTTTTCATTAATTTCGGTCTGCACCATATCCATGTTGAAGCCTTGCCAGTGTTTGTTAAATACTTTCTTTTGGTGGGCAATAGCCAAATCATAAAATTCGAAAATGACATCGACATCTGTTGCCCGGCTATTTTGTACTTGTAATTGCATGTGGTAAAGGTAAGGGTATTTTTTAACCACAGATAAGAGGGATAAACACAGACCTAGATATTATCCGTCATTCCCACGAAAGTGGGAATCTTAAAGCTAGCGCATTAGGCTTCCAAACAAGTTGGTAATGACAATCTCTATAAATATCGCTTCCGCCCCAATGTTCTGAAAAAAACAATCATTCAGAATGACAATGAAATAAAACACAGCTGCTTCGCTCTGGATGCAGCCGTGTTTTTAATCATATGGTTAGGCATCTCGCCTTTAAACCTTCAACCCTATTTCTGTCTGAAATAAATCTGGATCGGTGCGCCGGAAAAATCGAAGTTTTCCCTTAATTTATTCTCGATGAAACGTTTATATGGATCTTTAATATACTGTGGCAGATTACAGAAAAAGGCAAACATTGGCGAAGTTGCATTAATCTGCGTGATGTATTTAATTTTAATGTGTTTTCCTTTCAAGGCCGGTGGCGGGAATTTCTCAATCAGCGGCAACATTACATCATTTAATTTTGATGTAGGAATTTTCTTGCTGCGGTTTTTATAAACCTCTAAAGCTGCCTCTATTGCTTTAAAAATCCGCTGCTTGTTTAATACGGAAGTGAAAATGATCGGCACATCAGTAAACGGACGAATACGCTCATGGATCTGCTCTTCAAAAGCTTTCATTGTCTGCGTATTCTTCTCGATCAAATCCCATTTGTTTACCAGAATCACAATGCCTTTTTTGTTCTTTTCGGCCAGGTGGAAGATATTGATATCCTGACTTTCAATCCCTTCAACCGCATCAATCATTAACACCACTACGTCAGCTTCTTCCAAAGCTTTAATGGTACGCATTACCGAATAAAATTCCAGGTTTTCTTTCACCTTGGTCTTTTTACGTAATCCGGCTGTATCGATCAACATAAACTCATGACCGAATTGATTGTAGTGGATTTTGATGGAGTCGCGGGTTGTACCTGCGTTTGCAGTCACAATGTTCCTTTCTTTACCAATTAATGCATTAACGAGAGAAGATTTACCCACATTCGGACGACCGGCAATGGTTACTTTAGGCAATTGATTTTCTTCTTCAGGAATATCTTCGAAATTTTTAACAATTTCATCCAATAACTCTCCTGTTCCGGAGCCCGTCATAGATGATAAAGGATATACTTCGCCCAATCCGAAACCATAGAAAGTATGGATTTCGTTATATAGAGCCGTATTATCTACTTTATTTGCGCAAACAAAAACGGGTTTATTACTTCTGCGCAATACCTGAGCTATATCATCATCCAGATCGGTAATACCTGTGGTTACATCTACCATAAAGATCAACACAGTGGCCTCTTCAATGGCAATCATCACCTGCTCGCGAATGGCAGCTTCATAAACATCTTCAGAGTTGGCTACATAACCGCCCGTATCAATTACGGTAAATTGTTTATCAATCCATTCGCCCACGCCATAGTGCCTATCGCGGGTTACCCCACTCATATCGTCTACAATGGCTTTACGGCTTTCGGTTAATCTGTTAAAAAGGGTACTTTTGCCTACGTTTGGCCTGCCTACGATGGCTATAATGTTACTCATGGTCTTCTTTTGATAGTTAATGGCAGTAATTAACGGTCCTGGTGTTTTAAGCAAGCTGCTCAAAAATTTGGCTATCAGCCATTGACTATCAACTACTAACCGATTTATTTCGGGCTGCAAA
Organism: Pedobacter suwonensis; assembly: GCF_007833675.1. NCBI lineage: Bacteria > Pseudomonadati > Bacteroidota > Sphingobacteriia > Sphingobacteriales > Sphingobacteriaceae > Pedobacter > Pedobacter suwonensis. The sequence continues at coordinate 2,731,124 of NZ_CP031708.1, forward strand.
GGTACGGTTATTTTTTCGTAACCGCTATTAATATTAATTTTTATACTTTTCCAAAAGTGCTTTGATTACATCTTCCGTTAATTCATTTCCTTGTAACAGCGGAAAACCTTCCCACCTTACCACCCCTTTTGGATCAATAAGGATAGCATGCGGAATACCTTTAACCTGAAGCAAATCTTTAACAGTGCCTTTAGTATCTATGGCTTCGAAATAGTTGATTTTTGGATTATTAAAAGCTTCTACTTTTTCCGCTGCTTCATCAGAAATACCAATAATTACAATTTTATCTTCATATTTCTTCTGGATATCGTTTAACGCAGGGATATATGCCCGGCATGGCCCACACCAGGTTGCCCAAAAATCAACCAGCACAAATTTCCCTTTGGTATCAGGCTGTTTTGAAATCCATTTTTCAACAATTAGTTCCGGTGCCTTTTCGTTAAGGATAGATTTGGCCCACAACTTTTTACCATTGTTTGATTCCTGGGCAAAAACCACTGTACCGATCAACAGCAGAACAAAAGTTAGATTTCTCTTCATATCCTAAAAATCGGAATTAATTATCGTAACCGAAGCTTTTTAAATAATTCTTTTTACTTCTCCAGTCGGGAATTACCTTTACAAACATTTCCAGGAACACCTTGCTATCTAGAAATTTCTCGATTTCTAAACGTGCCTCGGTTCCTACCTTTTTTAACATGCTTCCGCCAGTGCCGATCAAAATGTTTTTTTGCGAATCTCTTTCGACTACAATCTCTGCAGTAATCCTGATCATGGTGCCTTTGCCATTTTTCATTTCCTCCTCCTTAAAGCTCTTTACAATCACTTCGGTACTGTAAGGGATTTCCTTCTGGTAATTCATGAAGATTTTTTCGCGGACCATCTCCGAAACGAAAAAACGCTCAGAGCGGTCGGTTAAATCTTCTTTGTCGTAATATGGCGGATGTTCTGGCAACATCTCAAGTACGCGATCCAACAATCCATCTACATTATGTTTATGTAAAGCTGATATGGCATAAACCGCAACCGGATTTAACTTTTCCTGCCAGTAGGCAATTTTCTCTTCTACCTGTTCTTGCGTAGCCTGATCTATCTTATTGATCAACACAATCGTAGGAATATCTTTATTCAGGATTTTATCCAAAACATCGTCTTCATCATGCACCTCATTAATGTCGGTTACAAATAAAAGTACATCAGCATCGGTTAAAGATCCATTAACAAAGCTCATCATACTTTCCTGCAAACTGTATTTTGGCTTAATTATGCCGGGCGTATCGGAAAAAACGATCTGATAATCTTCTTCATTTACGATACCTAAAATACGGTGCCTTGTAGTTTGCGCCTTAGGAGTAATAATGCTAAGTCGCTCGCCCACAAGCACATTCATAAGGGTAGATTTACCCACATTTGGTTTACCTATTATACTAACAAAACCTGCTTTATGCGCCATTAAAATATTTTTTAAAAAAAATTTGCAGTACAAAGAAACGAATTATATCTTTGCATTCCAATTCGGAAACAGAGTTAAGGATTTAATTCACAAAAAAGCGAGTTGTATAAAGTGCGGGGTGGAGCAGTTGGTAGCTCGTCGGGCTCATAACCCGAAGGTCGCACGTTCGAGTCGTGTCCCCGCTACCAATTCAGTTGGTGGTTCTCAGTTTGCAGTTTACTGCGAATTGGAAACTGGAAATTTAAATACTGAAATGGCCCGTTCGTCTAGGGGTGAGGACGCCAGATTTTCATTCTGGAAACAGGGGTTCGATTCCCCTACGGGCTACGAAACCGCTACAAAGCTGAGCGGTTTTTTTTATCAGTTTCAACACTGCAAAATTGAAGGTTGGTATTTCCCTTAAAAATACATGAGAGTGCGGGGTGGAGCAGTTGGTAGCTCGTCGGGCTCATAACCCGAAGGTCGCACGTTCGAGTCGTGTCCCCGCTACCAATTCAGTTGGTAGTTCTCAGTTGGCAGTTTACTGCGAATTGAAAATTGGAAATTTAAATACTGAAAATGGCCCGTTCGTCTAGGGGTGAGGACGCCAGATTTTCATTCTGGAAACAGGGGTTCGATTCCCCTACGGGCTACGATCCCGCTTTACAATGAGTAGAGCGGGATTTTTATTTTCAGAGAATTTTAATCGGCCTAAATGCATTTAAACAAAAATTTTGGTTCGATTCCTGTTAAGTTGACTTGACGGGAAACTAAACGAACCAATACCCGAGAATATCGTTAGCCGTTGATCAAAAGTGCAGATCTTATACTTGGAAGCATTACAATATAGGTAAGAACCGTTTTTGATTAAGGGATGACAACGATACAAGATATTTTTATTCTTTCATCAGTATCATTTGATATCGCTTACCATCCATTTTACCATCAAGTTTTAATTGATGAGCTCCATTTGGCCGCAGGATTCCCTTGAACGTGCCGATGCCCGATGCCGGATATCTCCATTGCATATGAATATCGCCGTTTTTTCCAAGCTTGTATTGGCCGATACGGATCCTGCGGTAATCGTTCCAGCTAAAAACAACCTCGTCTGCAATATCAAGATAAACATGGCTCAGAATGCTGTCTGTGGAGAATCTAGCTTTGTAGGGAACGTTATCTATTTTCAAGTTTTCCACCCGGTATTTACCCGTAAGTTCAGGATGTCTGTTGGGATGTTGCAGGTGAAAAGCGCAAAGTATAGGTATTACAACAAATAACGCAGGCCAAAGCCATTTCACTGGGATGCTGGAGTTGTCGGAGCATTTAAACAATAGCGGGAACAGATGACCGCCTTCTGCCACGATGAAGTAAATCACCGCTGCTAACAAGACGATACCTTGTGCCAGTACACCAAGTGGCATGGCGTAAAAGATGTCTAACAATGTAATAAACACCAGCATAGGCAAAGCGATAAGGCTGCCCAATAACCTGGTCCGCTTGAAGAGGATCAAAGCGGCCGCAATTATTTGCAGTAAAGCGATGATTGATGTAAAACCGTACGAGAAATGAAAAAATGCCCAAACGAGGTTGTAACCCGAGAAAGAGGAGAAAGGCGAATCAAGCATACCCAAGGGGATGAGCATTTGCAATTTTTGCAGCTTTTGTAAGCCAAACATAGCGAGATCTAAAGCCAGAAAAAATGCAATGATTTGCATAATCCATATTTTAATAGCGTTAGCTAAGCCTCTCCGTTCGCGGGAGTACCAAATAAATACCACAACCGGTGCAATCAATAAAGGCAGGTAAGCTGCCAGGTAAATAAAATCAACTGGAATGATGTCCGCCGCATATTTGGATGCTAGTCGTCTAAAAACAAGCCCCACAACAAATGCGGAAAGCAGGCAGAGTAATAATTTTTGCAAGAATTTCATGTGATTCGTTTTATCGCAAAATAAGGTGTTAACGGTAAGAAGTTTGTTCGCTTGTATCCAAACGCACGATCCTGCTGTATAGCGACGTATATTTACCTGAGAAACGATATCGTCATTATGCATCCATCATTCGCATTGTTATTTTCCGCACTCAGTGCAGGTACTTTATTTTTAGCGTCTTTCTTATTGCTAACAGGCGCTGCGAAAGCCAATCCGGAAGCTAATAAATGGCTTGGTATATTCTTTTCCTGCTGAGTTTACTTTTTATGGAGGTTTTATTAGAGCAAACTGATAATTCTTACGTTTTATTAATTCAACTAACCGAGTGGCCCCGTTGGGCCATATTTCCTTCCTTATATATTTCGGTGTTTAAATTTGTCCATCACCCGCAGAAGCCTCAGCTATTGTTTATTCACTTTTTGCCAGCCATTATTTTTGTAGTGTTAATGATGCTGGGCGGGCATGTACAGCTGCCAACTTGGGGAGGGCTTGTTGTACGCTATTTCTTTTTTGCACAGGGTTTGGTATATGGATTATTAAACCTGCAAATATTGGCTAAACATCAAGATCGTATTCGCCAGTTATTAGCCGATAAGGCTTCAGATCTTAAATGGCTCCGTCATTTTGTCTATGCACCCTTAATCATAGCTGGATTATGGTTTGCCTTTAGACATCTGCCCGAATTTGAAGGATTGTTACAATTAATATGTTTAGGCGTCTGTCTGTATTTCGTTTCGGCAGCGTTACGTCAACGCGAAGTGTACCCTGAGAAGATATTGAAGGTTGTGGATGAATTGATTGATCGCCCTAAGAACTCTACAACGGCTCAAAGACTTACAAAACAGCAAATTGAGCTGTTAAAAGATCGCGTTGAGTTAATTATTGGCCAACAAAAGCCTTATTTAGATCCCACCCTTAATCTTCAAACCCTGGCAGACAGAGTAGGCATAAACACGCACGAGCTTTCCTTAGTTTTAAATCAGGGCTTTGGTATGAACTTTTATGCATACGTTAATAATTTGAGGGCTGAAGAAGCGGTTAAATTATTGGAGTCAAGGCGATATGGGCGGGGCGATATGGAAGCTATCGCAATCCGATCAGGGTTTAATTCCCGTACAACATTTTATGCGTCCATAAAAAAATTAAAGGGTAAAACTCCGGTTAGTTTGCTAAAATAAGAGGTTGAAATTTGGATGTAACTTCTACTATTAAATATTACGAAGGTATGGAATGGTATCCTGTGGTTTTCAATATAATTGATCTCGCAGTACTTTCGTAACCTCTCTTCCTGATCTCGTTGTGAGTAGCCTTTACCGGCCTGTTCTTCTGTGCTTACACGGATATGTAGAGCTGCTGTTCACATTATTTAGTCAACATTAACCAATTGATATACAGATAATTTAACTAAAAAACACAGCAATTCCAGGACTTTTCTCGCTTCTTTTTTATATACAATGATGCCGTTTTTAGCAAGCGGTTCCATAGCTATTTCTGGCTTTAACATAACTGCATACCGGAAGACTTATGAGCAAAGCACCGCTGATATACTTTAATCATTAACCAGTAATTTCTATTCTGTTGCAGAAAAATATTGTAAATCGTTTTTGCTTTAATTCCCTGCTTTTCGGTACCGATCTGCAATATTAATCATTGAATTAAGTGATTCTTTTGTTAAGACATTTAATCTCGTGGCAATTTATTAACACATTGAAAATTTCGTAATATTTCCATTGATTTGAACTTTTGGCTGCCAGAAATGGTAAAAAATTTGGATTTGAAAAGCAAACGAAACAATCAATAAGATCAGTTTATTTATTAAGGAATTTATCTCTATAAGCCTCTTCGAAATGCAACTGCAAAGAGCGTATTCGTTCGGTATCAATATGATTGATATAACGATGAAACATCTGTTCGGAACTATGCCCAGTGGCTTCCATTAATAATGATGTTGGAATTTTGCCGTAAAAATTAGAAGCAAAACTTCGCCGCCCGATGTGGCTGGTGACCGCCTTCCATTTTGGGATTGCCACTCTTAATACTCTGAATCCTATTCGCTTGCCAATATTAACCAATCCATTTATACCGGCCAGCCGGACAACCTCTTTGATCTGTTCATTGTATCTTTTAGATGGTATCTTATCAGGAAAATGCCTCTCATTCTGAGACTTGATGATCAGCACGGCTGGATGCAGGGGCAACAAGATATTACGTTGTGTTTTTTGCTGCACAAAGGATATACATTCCTGGCCCGCAACGTTCTCTATCATTGTATGATCAAACTTCATGAAATCCGAAACGCGCTGGCCGGTATAACAACTGATAATCAACCAGTCTCTTGCAGCCTGCAAATTAATTGGCAAGTCCATCCGTTTGATTTTTACCAGTTCGTCTTCGCTCAGGGTAATAAAAGTTGAATTTTTTCGCTCTCTCGGGAGTTCGAGTTCATATACAAAAGTCCTGATCCCTCGTTTTTCCAGATGATTGAGCACAGTTTTTACAAAATTTACTGTACGGTATGCTGTACTGTTATTATAAGCCTCCTCCTTGCAGTAACTCAAAAACTCCCTTACAAATTCGGCATTCACATCGGCAATCATCAAATGCCGCCTACGATACCCTTCAAAACGCTGTAAAAGATTAAAAAATACAATATATCTCTTATGGGTTGATGTACAAATTAGATGCGCTCGAGATGATATATAATTATTGATATTTCCTAAGAGACTTTTCGGGTCGTACGTCAGACTTCTGACCGTCACGTTTTTTCGAATTCGGCTGGCAAGCAGCTTTAGAGATACCTTTTCAAATTTCCATCCTATCGAATCCAGATAGGACGCAATCGCGATCCGCATCCTATCCAGCCTTATATTAAGTCTTTTACAGGATTTCAAATAAATATTTATAGGCCTTTGCCGCTGCTCATCCCACATTTCCTTTGTTATACGTAGTGGCGTACGTAACTCGTGAATTTGCCCTTGCTCACCATGGAGCTCCAATAGAATCGTCCTTGACTCTGAATCGCCAAATAATTTAAATGAGAATGTAACCATAAAATCTATCGCTTTAATAAACAGCGAATTTATGGAAGAAATTGGTCTTTCCCAGACTACGGTTAGGTTGACAAATATAAAAATTTGTTCGACCAATCAAAAGCTAAAACACTCTGTTTTAAACAAATCATTATTTTTTTTTCCAAGATTTATTTAAAACAACGGTCCCGGATGGTACTTTTTAAAATTGAACGATCTGGTAATCAATTGTAAAATTATCAAGACAAGTCTGGGAAAGACTACAGTTAGGTTGACAAATATCAAAAATGATACATAGACCAATTAACAATTCAGCACACACTAGTTTTGCTTTTGTAGATTATTGTGAGATGCCTCACTCATTCATCGATACTTTTGCGGAAAGAGCTGATGGGTTTCACCTGTTATTTTCAGCTTTCAACGGTGCAGATCTATTGGACGGGCCTGGCAAATTGGAGCGCCTGCTCCACATATGTATTCTTGATCTCTATACGCCCGTTATGGATGCATTGAGTCCGCCAGGCGGCTTCTGAAATGCTATCACGCTATCATTTTGTTCGGATATACCGCAAGTGAAGATCCGAGAGATATTGGGCGAATGCTCGAACATGGCGTGCGTAAAGTTCACGCTAAAGAACATCCCGTACAAATGTTCAAGGACATCCGAAATCAGATGGACATATTAGAGCAGAGGTAATTGGAAACAACAGTTTTGAAAATGGTCAGAATTATTTGTTCTTAATTTCCGGCATTAGGGCTACAATAGGTTCTTTAGAATTTATAATAATATAAAGACATGGATATAAAAAAAACAATCGTTTGGGGAGCTGTTTGGATAAGTGCACTTATTTGGCTCCGTATTCTAATCTATTTGATCACAAAATACATATTCTAAATAAGATGCATATCAAAAAAACTTAAAATGTCCCAGGTGTAAAAGAACTGGTGAATGCGAAAGGATACATAGACCTACTGCAGTAAAGCTGTTCCTTCCTTTTATCAAGGCACGTTACAAGTGTCTGCAATGTCTTAGAAAATTTAGTATCCTAAAGAATGCAAGATAATGTTTAGTGTATCGGTAGCCTGTGATTTTAGCATTACAAGCAGCAAATGTTATCATCTGACCAAATCATTATGATGATAGGATGGACATGTATTTAACTATTTAATTAATTATAAATTTTCCAATGGAAAAACGCTACGAAGATACAAATGTAGTCAGCCAACCTTATTCAGTTCTGCATGTAGACAGTGATATGCTCATGCGAAAGATATTTAAAAAAACCTTTTCCGCTGAATTTTTTCACCTTGATTCCGCCGCCGACGGTAAAGAAGCATTTCTGTTTTTAGAACAAAAGCAATATTCCTATGATGTTGTGATTACGGAGATGCATATGCATTTCGCCAATGGTTATGAGATCGTAAACCGGATACGTCAGGAGGCTCCAAGCTGTACAGTTATTATCACTTCCAGTATGAGCTTCCTCCATATACGGGAAGGACTCGACTTGATTCGGGAGAATTATTTTAAAAAGCCATTAGTGGTGGGAAAGCTTATGGATCGGATCAAGACGATACTTCAACCGGGAGAAAATACAGGTTGTGATAATTCCTATGAACTATCTTCTCCAGCAACACAACTATTGGCCTCAATATTTGAGAGTAATACTTTCTGTACTGATTCTGCCAAAATTCTGAAAAACAAAGGTGGTATCATAGTTGAACCTTTGATTGTTGAGCCTTATGGTACAGAAGTCGACTTAAAACAGGATCATTGGCCGCTGACCGGACCAGACCAAGAACTTGCTAGCGAAGTTACGCTTATAGAGCAGTCAGGTCCCAAAAAAATATCATTGGAAACAGCACCGCAACCGTCACAGAAACCACCTTCCTATATGCCTGATAAGCGATGGTGGTAAAAATCAGCTTACACATTAAAAAATTATTCTCATATGTATAATACGTTTTCTTTTTCCAGCCTTTTACAAATTACTAATGCCTCATTGACCAATACCGCAGGTTCGCTGCTAAATGGTTTAAAGATCCGCTTAGACCAATCTTGGTATATCTGCGGCAATCTGGCCCTAAATGAAGGCGCAAACCCCAGAAGGCCACTGAATATATCCCCTGAGGCGACCGAATACCGTGTACTTTTTCAGGCTGCCCTACTTATCGCAGCAGAACAGCAGTCAAAGCAAATGGTCACTACTATCGGCTTCCCTAACAGTATTTACCGTTTGTATAAAGATCAGGCCAGGGACCTGCTGACCAGCGGCTATCAGATTGTATGGGATCCTGGCGTTTATGGTGGTGAAACATCGCAGCCGCTTAATGTTATAGTCGACCAGGTAGAGGTATTGCCTGAGATTGTTAGCTGTATGATTGCGCTGCGTAAAGGTACGCCTGGCATAAATGGTGCTTTTTTGCATTGAGCCTAGGTTTCGGCACGCTGGAAACTGGTTTAAGTACGGATGAAGGCGTTGTTGAACATGCGATGACCAGCATTCAAGGTCTGCATTATGCCGTAAATATCCTACGGGAAGAGCTTCAGCAGGAGCATGATCTGGCCTTTCAGAGTGTTCAGCAACTGGATGATGCATTTCGTGATGGCTACCTATACATCAACCGCAGGAAGACCGACTTATCCGCTTATCGGAAAAGAGCCATTCAGGCTTATTACACAGAAATCGTTTCTCCTTCACTTCGCCTGATCATCAGTGATAAAAACCTGAAGAAAACCAACCAGATATTTCTGTGTGGCGGAGGTGTAAACTATCATGATCTTTTGGAATGTATCAACCAGGAGTTCGGAGAAATTGCAGATATCCATACCGTTGATGAACCGGAAACGCTGGCAGTACAGGGTTACCTGCTAAACTCACTTCGTTTTACAGCAGGCAGCACAAAAACCCCGGTCGGCATAGACATGGGAAACATTCAGACACGGGTGGCGATACTCCAAGAATCATAACGAATATCTTTCTATCACTATTGATATGCTATGAGCGCCGAAACTATTTTTATCACCATTATCCAATGTATTATTGCATTATCTCTGCTGGGTACGTTTGTGTCGTATACGGTCATCGCGACTAAACGTCATAAAGAGGCCAGAAACCGCAAAAGACAGGCTCAGCTCAACCAACTTATCGTTGACAAAATTCTGCCGCAATTTATCAAAGAAGATTTGTCAGAGGCTGTTTCCGAGCCGTTGATCGACCGGAAAATCCTGGACGAACTGGCACTGATGGACAAAACTGACCGGCAGTTAATGATCGACACACTAATCCACCTCCGCTGGCATGTAGCTGGAGCGAATGCGTTTATTCTACACCGGGTTTATGTACTATTGGAACTCAATCAGGATTCCCTTCAGAAGATCAAATCCAGACGCTGGCAGGTCAATGTGCAAGGGTTGCACGAGCTGACCCTAATGGACTATGCGATCTCAGACATTGATATTTTACGGTTCAACCTCAGCGATGTATCTGAACTGCGTTCAGCAGCGAGAAGCGCATTTATGCGTTTCAGTAAAAATGAGCCGTTCCGCTTTTTCGACGAGATCCGCGACCCGCTAAGTATTTGGGAACTTGTCGGCTTTTTCCGCATTCTCGACCAATCGAAAGATACCGTCAAATCCAACTTTGCCAACTGGATCCGCTATTCCCGGAATAAGACGGTAGTTATTTGTTGCATGAAGCTGGCCGCGCACGAACAAAGCACAGAGGCCATAGACAGTATCGAAGGCTTGCTGAATGTGAATGATCATGCCCTGCGCTCTCATGCAATCAATGCGCTGGGTCACTTGCGGGCATTGCATACACAGGATCATTTGATCAAAATGTATCCTAACCAACCTATTGACTGTCAATGCGAAATACTATTCGCCCTGGGCATCTTCCGTACGCCGGGGGCAATCCAGTTCCTAAAAGAACAATTTCTCGTCACTTACGACTTTGAGATCGAAAATAATGTGGCAGGCATACTAGCCCGTCTGATGCGCGGGGGGCAGCTAAATTGGACAGTACCACAGCTCCAAGAACGCAAGCAGCGCATATTGAACTATTATTTACAAGAACAATAACCAGTTAAGCAGATGCAAAAAATTATAGATATTTTCCAGTGGTTCATTTTTTTCTACAGCAGTCTGACGATGGTTATTTATGTCGCAATGGCTATCCTTTCCTATAAACATATCCGGCTTTACTTCTGGAAAAATATGGGACATTATACTCAAAACATGATATCCAGCCCCTTATCTCCCGGTATTTCCGTTATTGCACCAGCTTACAACGAAGGGCTGACAATTATCGATAATGTATATGCTCTGATGCACCTGAATTACCCGCTTTACGAGGTGATCATTATCAATGACGGTAGCACGGATGATACCCTGGATAAACTGATCGAACACTTTGCGCTAAAAGATGTTGATCTCCCTTATCATGAACGGATCAAGACCCTACCTGTTAAGCGGTTTTTCAGATCAAGTGACAAGGCCTATGAGAAACTACTCGTCATTGATAAAGAGAACGGCAAGGGCAAGGCAGATGCATCCAATGCCGGTATCAATGCCTCCAAATATGATTATTTCCTTTGTACAGATGTTGATTGTATCCTTCATGAGGATACACTATCGCGTCTGATGCGGCCAATCCTGGATGAGAAAAGTAGAAATCAGCTTGATGATATCCAGGTCATACCTGATACCGGTTATATACACGTGGAGGATAACCAGCGCCGGGTAATTGCCGTGGGGGCACCGCTTCGTATGATCAATTCTTCCGATGTAGACAATGGCGTCATTACCCGGTTTCGTCCGCCCAACAAAATACTGCCCCGTTTCCAGGAACTCGAATATATAAGGGCATACCTACTTTCAAAAATGGCTTGGAGCGCGCTTAATTGTGTCCCCAATGTGTCCGGTGGCCTTGGTCTTTTTGATAAGCATATCGCCGTTAAGGTCGGTGGATATGATCCACGTTCATTCGCGGAAGATATCGATATGGTAACGCGCATGAGTGTTTATATGATCCAGAACAATAAGCGATACGCTATCCGTTATATCCCCGTATCGCTATGCTGGACCGAAGGACCGCAGAACCTGAAAGTGTTCAGCAGGCAGCGTGTACGCTGGGCACGCGGGCTGGTACAAATCATGCGCCTGCATTGGCACGTATTGTTTAATACGAAGTTCAAGCGACTTGGAATGGTAGTATTTCCCTACAATTTCCTATTCGAATTTCTCGCGCCGATCTTAGAACTGACGGGATTTATCTTTTATATCTACCTGATCGTCATCGGTGCAATCAATTGGGTAAATACACTTACACTTCTTTGCTTCCTATACATGTTCTCGGTGATGATCAGCTCCATTGCCGTGTTATGGGATCAATTGACCGAACGGCATTACCGGAAGACCAGCGAGGTAATTGGGCTTTGCCTGACCGCATTTGCTGAACCTTTTATTTATCATCCTCTAATTGTTTTTTTCAGTCTGAAAGGCTATGTCCAATCTATGTTCCGGCAAAAACTGGTGTGGGGCAACATGCAGCGCAAAGGATTCTCATCTTCCAATACCAAAGGTACATCATCAAGCACATAGACATCATGAAGTATATCTTACCCTTTATCCTCATTTATATTTTTGTTCAGACCTGGAACGTGGCCAGTGCACAGACCTGGAGTTCCATTCGGGCCGAAAAGCGCTACAAGCAAGCCCTTACCGAAATAAAAGGTTCGCGAACAGCCCAAGCAATACCATTACTGGAAGAAGCTGTAAGGCTCAACCCTGACCATATCGACGCTCAGGTACAGCTTGCCCGGCTCTATATGGCAGATAAGCGCTATGAACAATCCATCAGGGTTGCTCTACTAGTGATTGATAAATCTCCGAAATATGAAGACATTTATTATTATATTATTGGCTCTTATCTTTCTATCAAACGTCCTGCTGAAGCCCTGCGCTATGTCGATCTGGCGCTTAATTATTTTCCAAGTCAAAAAGATTTCGTGATTAAAAAGATTAATATCCTTGATCGGTTGCAACGTTTTCAGGATGGCGATGCCTGGTCACAGAGAATGTTACAGCGGTTTCCGACAGACAGTAATATACGGCGGTCGATAGTTGGCCACTATGAGGCGAAGGCCGACTGGTATGTTCGCAACCACATGGACAACCTAGCTATGACTTATTATGAAAAAGCACTTGAACTGGCTCCTACCAATAAAGACCTGAGCGATAAAATAAATAAGTTAGTGGCGCAGGGTGGGGACATCAACGCCAAAATCGCCAAAGCGAACGGGGCTTTAAACAGTAATGGAAAATCCTATACTGCCCTGTACTATAAACTTGGCCTGCTCCAGGAAGCCAGCCGGTACGCTGAAGCGCTTGATGTGCTGCGCACGATCTTACGTTATTATCCCCATGATAAAAAAGCTCTTGCGCTAAACAATTCTCTGCGTAAGCAGGCGGCAGGTTACTACCAGAATACGGACGTCTATACATTGTATCAATCCATACTGGATCAAAATCCTAACGACGAAGAGGCCCTGCAAAAAGTAAGCGGTATGGCAACTGCTATGGGAGATTTGAACCAGGCATTCTACCGGATAGACCGTGCTTTACAGCGCAAACCTACAAACGTAAAATTACTCCGACAAAAAATGGGCCTGGCCTACCAGCTTCACCGTTACCAGATGGCTGCGGATATTGCAGTCAGGCTTTATAACGTTGCCGATAAAGTTTCCCGTCCAGAGATTCTGCAAATGGTCAACGCCTGCGGCAATTACTATTTACAGGAAAAGCTTGCCGACAGCGCAGTAATGTATTTCGACAGAGCGCTCTCACTAGAAGCAGGGAATCTGGCGGCTATAAAAGGCCGTGTGAACGGATTGATCATGGGTAACAGGTCTGACCACGCTATACGGGAACTTGACCGGGCAAGTGGGCTTTATCCCGATAACATAGATTTGCAAATGGAAAAAGCAGGTTATGTGGCGCAGGTAGGTCGGATCCATGAAGCTTCTAAACTCAGCGAGCAGCTTTTCAGGCGATATCCCCAAAACTCAAAAATAAAGAGTTTGTACCTTGAACAAAAGTTAGCCCTGGCTAATGCGTTCATCCAGTCGGAAAACTATACCGAGGCAGAGTCACAATTGCGCACACTGCTGAAAGTAGATCCAGGCAATAAAGATGTACTGAACTATCTCTCCAATATACTCGATCTGCAAAAGCATTATAGTAAAGCATTGGACATCGTCCAAATGGCTTTGGCCCAATACCCTAATGACCGGGAATTTCTGCAAAAAAAAGCATCCATCCTATATAATGACCATCAATACGCCGCCTCGGCACAACTGTCGGCAGCGCTTTTCTCACAATATCCCTTTAATCCTAAATACAAAAAAATGACAACAGACGCCTGGTATTCCGCAAGTCTGGATTATCAGAAAAAAAAGCAACCAGACAGCGCCCTGTCGAGCATCGACCACGTAATGGCTATCAAACCGGCAGACTCTACTGCCCTTTTACAAAAAACGAATCTCCTAATCGGACAGGGCAGCTTTGAACAGGCGCTGTACTGTACAAATTCGGCTCTCCGGAGTTTCGAGTATGCTGAACCTTTTTTGCTACGGAAAACAATCATCCTGGATAGTTTGAAACGATATACCGAGGCTGCAGCTTATGCAGATACACTGGCCAAGCGATATACGAATGATAAGAACAGGGACTATGCCGATCTTCTGCGGAGTAGAACGCTACATAACGCATTCGGTTTGACACTCCTAAACAGTTCATTTACCTCAATTGATGGCGCAAACACACCGCCAGCTTACAATATCGTTACGCTTTCTTATGACCGCAGTGGGTTAGATAAGATCAATTATGGTACACAGCTGGTCTTTATTGGCCGCCAGCAAGGTACGGGCGTGATGGCAGCTGGAGATATTTCGTACAAGGTAAACAAGACATTCCATTGGAACGCCGGAGTCGCACTATCCAATAACGTCCTGTTTCCTAAATATAGAATTGCTTATTCTCTTTTCAAGACTTTCAGTAATGGACTGGAAGGTGAATTAGGTGGGCGTTACTTTCACATCGGAGGGTTTAACGTGGGCTCACTTGTAGCTGGTGTAGGAAAATCGTTTGGCCCTTTTGCGGTTAATGCCAGGGCGTTCGGCATCAGGCAGCAAAACAGCCAATATTTTGCGTTCAATGCAGGTACCCGGTATGAGCTTAGCGGGCAGGATCTGTTGCAGGCAAATTTCGGCCTTGGAACCTCGCCGGACGATATGAGCCGCCTGGTCCTGTTTCCCGACTTACATGGCATCCTGAACCGGAGCATCGGAGCTTCTTACCGTCGTACATTCCGCTATCGGACTTCCATAGGCCTTGCAATGACTTATATCAACCAAAAAATCACCGATGCAGCATTCAATAACCAATACGACCTGCAAATGTTCATGCTGGTCAAGTTTTAGCAAAAAAGTGAAACCATGAAAAAAACGTTATTGATCTTAGGAGGCGACGGTTATCTGGGATGGCCTTTGGCCATGAAACTGGCGCTACAGCACCCGGACGAAAAGATTGTCATTGTTGATAACCAATGGCGCCGAGAGGCCGTAAGGGAACTGGGATTTGATTCACTTTCCCACATCCCAAGACCTGCTGAAAGGATCGCTGCTTTCCAGCGCCATTATGGCATCTACAATATTCACTATCAATTGTTCGATATATGTTCGACAATGCTGGAAGACTTGATTATCCGGGAACAACCGCATACCATATATCATTTGGCGCAACAGTGTTCGGCCTCCTATTCCATGATGGGTTTGGGTGAGGCCTTGCACACATTACGGAACAACGAGGAGGGCAATATGCGCCTGTTATGGGCAGTACGGCAACATGTTCCGAAGGCGCACATTATCAAACTGGGCTCTTTTGGCGAATATGCTAAAGGTGGCATTCCTATTGCGGAAGGATATTTCCGGCCATCCTATAAAGGAGCTTCTGCTTATACCGATCTGCCTTATCCGCGTGAGGCCAACGATATTTACCATATTTCCAAGATCAACGATTCGAATTATACAGCGATGGCCTGCCGGATCTGGAACCTTCGCATAACCGAAGTGATGCAGTCTACGGTATTTGGTTTATTAACAGAAGAGATGGCGTTTAACCCAGAGCTGTATACCCGGTTTGATTACGATACTGTTTTCGGTACGGTAGCTAACCGTTTTGTTATTCAGGCGGTAAGCGGTAATCCGCTGACGATTTATGGGAACGGCCATCAGCGTACCGGACTGATGGCCTTACGTGATGCGGTTGGCTCACTTGCAAGGTTTGCTGCCGAACCGCCAGCTGCCGGGGAACACCGGGTGATCAATCATGTAACCGAGACACATTATTCCATTAACGAACTGGCTGCCGATATCATCGGTGTTGCCCGTAAGGCTGGGTTGAAAACAAGTGTTGTACACCTGGATGACCTGCGCAAGGAAAACACCGATTTCAAAGCAGGTTATGAAGTCGAAAGTTCTCTTCACAATCACCCGCTTTTTCATAGTGATTTTCGTGAGGTGATCCTGGAAACCTTGCAGCTGGTATATCCCTATAAAGAACAGATTACTGATCGTCATTTCCTGCCTTTCGTTTTTTGGGAAGGGAGCTGTAAAAGCCCAGCAGAAAATTCAGCGGATAGGATGTGGGAGCGATTTTGGAACAAGATACGTAAAAAACACTTCGGACAGGCACAACTTAACTTAAACCCTGGCTGCCTGGGCACCGTGGATCTTACAGCAGACATAGGAACCGGACAAAATGGAAATCCATTGGCGCTTTACGCAAAGACACGCGAAGCCTTCCGATATATCAAACAGGAATGCAATCACCTATGGCCTTCTCCCGGCTACCGGTTCACAGTTACCTACAGTACCTCGCAAACCATGAACCTCCTTGCACTGGCGATGCTTCGCAAGCTGTTGACCACCAAAAAAGGACCATTCAGGGTAGTGACCAGCAAACACGAGCATCAGGGCGGGATTGGCCCGTTCGAGCAATTGTCAGAATTTATTGTTTATTATCTACCAGACGAAGTACTGGTTTCGCGTGGTATGTTAGAAGAAAAATTGTCCCTCCTACAACCGGATATCATCTTCCTGTCGCATACCTATTATGACACCGGTGATGTTGTACATAACAATAATACCCTGCGGCTCTTAAAAGAAGCCGCGCCAGACGCTTGGCTTATCCTGGATGTTGCACAGTCACTAGGTATCCACCAAATCCCGTTCGGAACTGCAGACCTGATTACCGGCAGTACACACAAATGGCTTTTTGGGCCTTATGGCGGGGGGCTTACCTGGATAAAGCATGCTTTTGCTGAATGGATTGGCGCACTGTTCTGGAATGGCCAGCAGCTTTTACCTGACGTAGAAACCCACGGCTTCAGCTTGCCAGGCGGACAGGATTTTAAACTTTATTGGCAACTGCATCAAAGCCTTGATCGCTATAGGCAAATCGGCATAGATACCGCTTTGGAGCGTAGCTGTGAACTGGCAGATTTCCTTCGGAAAGAGTTGTCTTTAAGGCTTAATACTGCCGGAATCGCCCATTATTATTTAAATGGATTCCCTACGCCATGTCTGGCGCTGGCCTTCACGGATTATGACCCATACCCTCTTTACATACATCTTCACGGGTTGGACATACATGTAAAGTGCATCAAAGAACGGCAAAAGGAAAATGGAGAGACCATTCATATACTGCGTATCGGCTTACCCTATTATGAAACGCGCGAGCGCCTCTTCCGCTTTATACAGGAAGTAGAAAAGTTTGTCAGTATTGAGACGGTATTAGCAGAAGCTATTTCTTTAACTAAAGATCAAGCGGTATGAGCCTTATTCGAATAGCATTTACCGGGCTACAAATGGTGATACTACTGCTGGTGCAATCTTGTCAGGGTAACGATATAAAACTTGTAACAGATCAAAAGCCAGTATCGGAAATCATCCTTCCTGAGCAAGCGTCACCTTTAGAAAAGAAGTCGGCTTCTATTTTGCAGGAATATGTCCGGCGGATTACAGGGGCAACCCTGCCTATTCAAACAGTGCCTTCCCAAAATATTGCGCACCTGATCTATGTTGGCTCTGCCGCTACCCGTGTAGGCCAATTTATTGAACCACTGAAAGCTGAAGGCTATGAGATCGATGTACGTGGTGGTAACATTTACCTATATGGAGGCTCGGGCAAAGGTCTTTTATATGGCGTATATGAACTGATTGAAAAACAGTTTGGCGCAAGAAAGTATGACCAAGGACCAGCTCTTATTCCCCACAGCCGGGATCTCGGCCTACCGGCTGGATTGCATATGCGTTATGAGCCTGTACTGCTTTACCGGGAATCTTATTATCCATCCTCAGCAGATCCAGAATACCTGGATTGGCACCATTTGCACCGCTTTGAGGATCTTTGGGGACTTTGGGGTCATTCTTTTTTTAAGATTATACCTCCAGAACGTAATTTCCGGGAGCATCCCGAATACTTCTCATGGGTTAACGGGCACCGCCAACCCAGCCAGCTTTGCCTGAGCAATCCAGATGTGCTTCGCCAGGCTATCGCTTATTTTGAAAGGGCAACAGCTGCCAACCCCGACGCAATCTACTGGTCCATTGCGCCGATGGACGGTGCGGGATACTGCACTTGTGAAAAATGTGCAAGGGTTGATGCAGAAGAAGGCGGGCCACAGGGGTCGCTCATCCGTTTCGTAAATGCTGTTGCCGCGTATTTTCCAGACCAGTTGTTTACAACACTGGCATACGGTTACTCTGCGGAAGCAACCAAACATACCCGACCAGGAAAGAATGTCTATGTGATGTTGAGTACGATCAACTCCACCCGTCACTTGCCTGTGGCTACCAATCCGGACGCTGTTTCATTTCGCAGGCAACTGTCCGAATGGTCAAAGCTCACGCCCAACCTGCTTTTATGGGATTACACAACGGATTTCTCCGCCTATCTAAGTCCATTCCCGATGTATGATCATTATGTGGCTAACATCCGGTATTTTCAAACTCATGGAATCAAAGGTATTTTCGAGCAGGGAAGTGGCGAAACACTAGGAGACATGTCTGCTTATGCAAGTTATATCCAAGCCAAAGCCTTATGGGATCCTTCCCTTAAATTGGATGAGGTACAAGATGATTTTTTTAAAGGATATTATGGCACTGCTGCCCATTCAATAAAAAATTATATCGGACAATTGATTTCGGCACGGAACGAGACGCAAGCACGGCTTGGTATTTATGATCAGCCTTTCGCACACCGTTCAGACTATCTTGCTCTTGACAAAATCAGCAGTTATCGGCAGGCTCTAAAAGAGGCCGCGGATGCCGTTGCTGGTTCTCCCGAACTGGAACATAAAATAAAGACTTTAAGCCTTGGCTTAGAGTATGTAGAATTAGAGCAGGCCAAGGCTTATGGCATTCAAGCCGGTGGTTACCTGGAAAAATTACGAGAAGGAACCTGGAGGGTAAAACCGGGCTGGAATGTTCGAGTAAAAAGTTTTGTCAGCGATGCGCAAAAAGCTGGTGCGATCACCTTATCGGAAACTGGCGGCCCTTTGCCAGACTACCTTGCAAGCTGGACAGCTATTTTGGACAATCCTTACCGGCCTTCATTAATACTAGGTGCGAAAGCTTCATTTTCTAATCCGTTCATTGAAGACTATCCGGCCAATGGCTCGGCTACACTCACAGATGGCATATCAGGTGGCACCGATTACAGCTATAACTGGCTACTGTTTGCTGGTGGCATGGTGAAGATTGACATTCCGATTGGACGTGATATCCTACCAGCCAGTATACAAACTGACTTTTTGTTTGATCCCTCACATTATCTCTTTCTTCCAGAGAAGATTTCCGTCGAAGGATCGATTGATGGCAACAATTATTTTCCAATAGGAAGCCATCGTTTAGATAACAATGTTCCTTCTGACATGAAAGCTAGGGTGCAAACTGTGGATTGCACGTTAAAGTCTAAGCAGTTGCTACGCTATCTGCGGGTGGCAATATGGTTTCCGGCAGAATTGCCAGAATGGTTTAACGGTTCGCGGCACAGGAAGCCACTGATGGCTATCGATGAACTAAGCCTTGAATAAAAATATTAGGCCGTCTGTCATTTCAAATAGCAGCATCAAAATCGAAAAGCCATAATCATCTAAAACCACTATATTTTTGGTCAGCAGAATAAAAATTTTGCATTTTCTTTTTCTTAACCAAACCTCAGCTCCTTTTAAGCATGCCTGTATCAGGTTAATGACGGAAATATTATTCCGCAAAATTTATTTAGACTTATTTTAATTAAATATATTTGCACCTTAATTTTCCATCCCTTAACTAATGATAAGTTATTTACGTACGCTGCTTGTAATTGCTATTCTATCCACCGGTTTAACAGCAACCGCTCAAAATACTGGCAGCATTACCGGTAAAATCCTTCTTGTGAACGGCACTCCCTATGCTTCAGCATCTGTTACCATAACCGAACTCGAAAAGGCTACGCTTACAGATGAAACCGGCACTTACCACTTTAATCATATTAACACGGGAAGTTATCATTTAAAAATCCAGATTTTGGGTGCACCAGAATACATAATGGAAGTTACCATTATAGCTGGGCAAACCGTAACGTGCAATTTTCAATTACCTAAAGAAAACGTACAGGCTTTGCAGGAAGTGACCATCGCTTCCAATATTAACAGATTTTCCAAACGTGAAAGCCGTTATGTGGCGCGCTTGCCACTCAAAAACCTTGAAAACCCGCAGGTTTACAATTCCGTATCAAAAGAACTGATGCAGGAGCAAGCTGTAATAGATTTGGGTAGCATCTCGAAAAACGTACCTGGAGCGGGCATCCCTTTAATTCTGAACCAGGGAAGGGTTACTTTCCGCTCACGTGGCTTTGAAACCGAACCTAACGCCCGCAACGGTGTGGCCGGACCAGCTTTTTCATTTATTGACCCGGTAAATCTGGAACGGATTGAAGCCATCAAAGGACCATCTACAACGTTATTTGGCACTAATATTTCTAGTAGCTACGGCGGTTTATATAACCGTGTAACTAAAAAACCTTATAACGATTTTGGTGGCGAGGTAGCCTATACCGCAGGAAGCTGGAACCTCAACCGATTAACACTTGACGTAAATACACCCGTTAATGCGGATAAAACTGCCTTATTTCGCCTGAACGTAGCTACTACACATCAAAAAAGCTTTCAGGAACTTGGTTTCACCAATAATATTGCCATAGCCCCCAGCTTCTCCTATCAGATTACCGATAAATTGTCGCTGTTGATGGATGTTGAATTTGGACAGGAAAAAGGCACATCTGTTGTGCGATTCAATCCCTTTATCATACCTAATACCAATCAATCGATAACCGATATTGGCTTCCCTTATAATAAGACATTCCTAAGTAACGATCTTACTTATTCCACACAGATGCTGAACGTCTTTGCTCAGGTAAATTATAAAATATCGGGTAGCTGGACATCTCAAACCATTATCTCCAGAAACCGCTCAACCATTGACGGCTACATCACCGCACTGAACGGAAGATCTGCCACTACAGTGCGCCCGCAGATTATAGTTGGAAATACAAATTTTATCGCAACCAACATACAGCAGAATTTTATAGGTGATTTTAAAATAGGAAAATTCCGTAACCGCATGGTTGCCGGTATAGATTTTTATAATAATTATAATGATTTTGACAGGGTTACCGTTAATTACAACCAGGATGTAAACTTTATAAACCCGCAGCCAGCGTATCGAATCAGCCGTTTCAAGGTAGACTCGCTGACCAGCAGGGGTACTTTACGTAAAGAATATAACCGCGACAACACCTATGGAGCCTATGTATCAGACGTATTTAACATTACCGACCAATTGCTGGCCATGGCGAGCATCAGGATAAACACTTTCGACTATAAGGGTGTCTATAATATCGTAACCGGCCAAATCACCGGAGGTTTAGGCTCAAGCGGCACATCTGCCGGTCCTTATAAACAAACAGCTGTTTCACAAAAGCTAGGGTTAGTTTATGAAATTAGCAAAGATCACCTGTCGTTATTTGGTAATTATATGGGTGGATTTTTTAATCGAAACGGCCAGTCACTTGATGGTACCGCATTCAAACCAGAACATGCCAATCAGCTGGAATTTGGTTTGAAAGGCGACTTATTTAGTAACCGTTTATCAGGAACGGTAAGTTATTACGATATAAAAGTAGAAAATGTTTTACGTCTGGACCCACGGGATATCAACTATTCTATTCAGGACGGCGCGCAACTCAGCCGCGGTATCGAGGTAGACATCATCGCAAACCCTTTCAGTGGCCTGAATATTATAGCAGGCTATGCTTACAATTACAGCTTATTTACCAACGCTGATGCAACGGTAAATAATTTACGTCCGGCATTATCCGGTCCGGATAAAATGGCTAATCTCTGGGTGAGTTATCGTTTGCCGGAAGGAAGCCTGCGCGGCCTGGGTATTGGCTTTGGCGGTAATTACGGAAGTAAATCCTACCAAACCAACACACAAAGTACCAAGATAACCATACCGGCTTACACCATGCTGGATGCCGCCCTATTTTATGACCATTCCAGATACCGCGTTAACTTTAAGGTAAACAATTTAACCAGCGAAAAAGCCTGGTCGGTAAGGTTAACGCCACAGGCTCCGGTACAATTTATTGGCAGCATTGCGCTGAAGTTTTAAAAGTATGGCTAATAATCGGTTTAAAGGCATTACAGGCTGGCTGCATTTGTGGCTGGGGTTAATCACAGGACTTGTTTTAATGGTAGTTGCATTGTCAGGCTGCCTGCTTACTTTTGAGGATGAACTGGAACTGGTATTTTTTAAGGAACGTCATTTTGTAAGTCCCAGCCGGCAACGTTTAAGTGCAGACAGTATATTCAATATTGCCAATAGCATTTACCCTGACAAAAAAGTATCTAAATTAATTTTGGAGGCGGAACCTGAACGAAGTGCGGAAGCACGTATTGGTAAAGGTCCTGAAATGAAAGTTGCCTATCTCAATCCCTATAACGGAGCGGTGCTGTACAAAGGCCTTTTTCAGAAACAGTTTTTTAGAGCAGTAAGGAACCTGCATCGCTATTTATTACTGAATCAAACAGGAAAGGCCATAACGGGTATCTCCTGCTGCATTTGTTTATTTCTTACTATTAGCGGAATCATGATCTGGTGGCCTGCCAATAAAAAGGCCATCAAACAACGCTTTAAAATTAAGTGGAATGCCAAAAACAAGAGGCTTAACTGGGACCTGCATGCGGTAACCGGCTTTTATCTCTCGTTTTTCCTGATCCTGATTACCCTTACAGGCCTCGTAATGAGTTACAATTGGGCAGAAAACCTGATCTATAAACTGGCAGACGGTAAAGTGATGAAGGAACTTTCGCCCAAAAACCTGGTAAAGTCTAAAAAAGCCAATCCAGGTATCCTGCAGACGATTGAGGGCAGTATGAATAAGTTGTACCCTAATCCAGGTAGGCTTAACTTCAATATTTCACCTAAAAGCGGTCTGGCGATAATGGCTCAAAAGGAAAGTGAAGAGTTACCTCCCGGATGCACCAATGCAGCTTATTTTGACGGCAAAACCGGACGGATCATCAGACAGCGGCCCTTTGCATCTGTAAGCTTGGGGACAAAGATCAAAAAGTATGTTTTGCCTGTACATGCTGGAAGTATCTATGGTTTGGGTACAAAAATCCTGGCTTTTGTGGTTGCCTTATTTACGGCGAGCCTGCCGATAACCGGTTTTATGATCTGGCTTAGCAAACGTAAAAAGAAAAAAAAGCCAGTGGCTGATAAACGTTCTTCAAAAACGTTGGCAACAGCATAGCTACGATTTACAACCAATATCAAACCCGGTGATCAATCACCACCGGTGTTTTACCGGTAATAGCATTGGTATACAGATTTAAATCATTACCAGCTAAAACTTCTAAATTTTTTACTTTGTAACCAAACACCTCATATAGCTGTTGAAGTTTTTGTTCTACATACACATCTTTGTCGGTATTGGCTAAACCGGTTATCAGCATAAACCTTATTGACGTATGTCCTTCATGAGGGATGATCTGTATCTGAAACCGTTCAACATCAGCAAAAACGGGATTAAAATCATCCAGATCATAGTTGCACTCATTAAACATAAAGGAATTTGAAGATCTACCCTTTAATTTAAGATAAAGTTTCCCATCAACTTTCACCCATTTGCCAATATCGCCGGTATCATACCTAAAGATTGGAAAACGCTTACGGAATAGATTGCTTACCAATAGTGAGCCATAGCCGTCTGCATCAGGATTGTCTGCTTCCACTATCAGGCCATCAATCACGTTGAACAATAATGGCGATCGGCTATAATCGCACCAGGCCCATATTCCCGTTTCTGCAGAACCATATAATGAATAGACCTGCCGGGTTCCGAAAGTATCTTCAAAAAGTTTGATATGTGATGGCGGTAAAAACTCGCCACCAAACAAAAGATTGGTAACGGATAAACGAAGCTGGTGTTTTTTAAGGTATTGCGCTAAACAAAATAATTTTGAAGGTGTACCCAATAATAAATCGGGCTTAAAATTTAATGCCATTTGGTAAGTGTCTTCAAAAGGTAGGTTTGCACCGGCTACTAAAGTTGTTGCACTGCACCTTTCCAGCAGATCGTCCATAATTGCGGCGGTACGGTACATATCCATATAACCAAACATATTAAGCGCAATAGTTTTTGGGGTAAACACTTCAGCTTGTTGTAATGTGGAAGCAAGGGCTGCACGCTGTTCGAGATTTTCTGTAATATCGACCGGAAAAACCAGCGGTTTTTGGGTAGATCCACCAGAGCGCACCAGATAAACCCCCTGTTCCTGGCTATGCAGATCAAAATGGTCGTTTAATAGCTTAATCAATTCCTTCTTACCTATTATCGGCGCATCTAAATAATCTTCATAATTAAGATAATAAGACCTGAAAAGATCTGATTGTTTAACAATATGGTAGTATTGATTGAGCGTTGGATTGATCATTATTCATCTTTTGATAAGCAGATAGCCAATGTATTTTGGCAAATAACTGCGATAATGCCATAAAAAACTTATTTTTTGGCAATTGGAGGGCAAATTTTGTAAAGCATGTTTATACCAGCGCTCACCGATCATGCCCATCAACAGCCTGTCATGTTTATCCTTGCTCCTGATGTACCTCCCAATCACCGGTGGCAATTCGATCTGCTTGAAATGACTGTATGTTTTCCGCGAAAGGCTTCCCGGCACCTCATTAACATAAAGATAAGCTCCGGTTTGCAAGGCTATCTTCCCTGGCACCTCGTTCAATATGCCTTTAAGTACCCGATACCAAAAATCAATACCTTCATTTAACTGCGCATCGGCCTCGTATCGGTTAGCGGCAATCCATTTACTTCGTGTAATTACATTACTGCCAACCCCCATAATAAAATGCGGATTACTAACTGCCCTTAAAGGATGGCTAATCAGATATAAATCCGTATCAAGCGGTTCAAGGTACTTTTTTAAAGGTTCCAGATCAGGATATATTTCCCTACCCGGCATGAAAACAATATTAAGCACCATAAAATCCAGCTGATGCTTTTCAAATGCATGAGCGGCAACTTCCAGTAAATTTGGATGGTATTCATCGTCGGCGTCCAAAAAACTGATTAATTTGCAACTGGCAGCAGCAAAACCGATATTGCGTGCATTGCCAGGTCCCTTATTTTCGGTAAGCTCAATAACCTGTATCCTGCAATTGCCAAAAGCCGAAATATGATCGTGCAAAAAACCGTAGACGACAGAAAGACTGTTATCTGTACTTAAATCGTCAACAATGATCAACTCATCCGGTTGTTTACTTTGCCGGATGAGCGAATTTAATGTTTGCGCGATGTAAGCTGCTTTATTGAACAGCGGGATGATAACAGCATGCGTCATACCTATGATGTTGATACCATTGCAGGAAAAATGACTCCCCTACCCTGATGGACATTAACCACACTTTCTGCTGAACCACGGAACAGGCCATGACCAAATGACCGGTCATTGTAACACAATAACATCCCTACCAGATTGATCAGGCTCTTTCCGGTATCGTTGCCATATTTAAACAAACGCTGGGGTACATACTGCTGTACCATGTATTCTGTCCATTGTGTATCAATGGTATCCAGCCAAAAACCAGCTTCGCAATCACTTTTTACATACATATCAATACCACGACCGCCACTATTCCGTTTTAATACCCAATTTAAGGACGTGTTGCTTACTTCATTCCTTTTATCTGCTGTATGTAGGGTATATGTGGGAATTAAAAACGACTGTAAGAAAAGATATTCTTCTTCAGAAAGATAATTGCTCATGATCTCTTCGTTATACAGCACAGCAAGGATGCGTTTATCATGAACCAATATCAATGTACGTACATCGTTGAAGTAGTTGCCTTTATTGATGATCAGTTTCAATACTTCAGGATCAAACTTACGCAGTTCTTCGCGGTCCATTTCCAATATAAACTGATCAACGGGTTTACCATCCAGCATAATAAAGCCGTTTTCGCATGTTAACTGGGCTGGATTTGCAGAAATATAATTTAAGCCCTGTTTGCTAAACTCATTCAACAGGTAAAATACTTCGGTTCCCTTTTCTTTCTCGTGCACCAGCACAATAGGCTCATGATTATTGAAGCGTTTAAAAACGGTACGGATAAAATCGCGCTGATGAGGAACAGCCTCCAATAATGGCAAACTGCTATCCTTAGCAATCACGTTCAGGTAATAACTCAGCATCCAACCATTAATCGGGTACCTGGCCCCTATTTCGCAGATTTTGGTGCTGCCATCCTCTGCCTGTAAAAAATCAGGACGGTACATGCCCACTTCGTAAGGTTGTACGCTTGCAATGCTCAAAATATTATTCAAACAAGCATCAAAATTGTAAATGGCACGTATCCTTTCATCGTCGAAATAAGCGTTTACAACATTGGTCAGTGCCTTATTTAGCACCTGGCATAGTTTCTCCATCCGTGAAATTTCGCTACGGCTTACAGCAACAGGCACTGGCGAAAATGAATCAGCACCATTGCAGGGTATTTCGCCCAGGTGTCTCACCAATAATTCGTTCAGCATTTCCCTGCTACAGATCATGTGGTTTTCTACAAGCTCAGCCGTCATCATTTATACAATTTCTTCTTCAGAAAGTACAGGATCCAAACTGGCGCTAATGGTTTCCATTACGGCTGCCTTTTTACTTAAATAATCAGCAACAATCTCGCGTAAATCATAATCAGCCAAATTTATACCCATCGCCTTAACGTAATAATTGATGGCATTAACAGCATAAAAGAAATGGTTTTTTTCTGTTGGCCCGCAGTGTACAGTTATCCAGGCCAATGTATGTTTCAATGTATCCTTATCAAAACCAAAATCATCTTCCAGCCAACTCGTAAACTTTGGTAAAATAAACTCCACCTCACCATGGGTATAAATTTCATGAACCAGCGTAGTTAACAAGCCGATCATTAAATCTTTGTTGCGTAACGAGTTTTGGTCTTTCCAATATTTAAAAGCACGTGCGCTAGGATCAAGATATTGCCTTAATAACCATCCATCGTCGCCACAGGTATTTGTCGCCATCGTATAAAACAGGTCAGAGTGCAACACTTTGCCAACAACTGCCAGGTCTTCATCAACAATTCTGTTTAGGCTGGCTACTGATCTGAAAAGCTGAGCTTCATCTGCCACAGGCATATTTTTATGGATCAGCATGGTCATGCGGTTACTCAATCCCGCAACAGTAACTGCGCTGTTATTGGTTTGGCTCCAGCTATGAAAAAAGGGTTTAAGATGGTCCCTGTCATGCAGCACTGCCGTTAGTTTCACAAAACTGTCTTCAATTGTTTTGAAATGTTCAGCCTGTTGCGGAAAATAGGTTAAAAGTTGGTGCTTCAATGGAGATTCTTCCATCCCTTCAAGCACAGGAATGATAATTGACAATAAATTTCTCATGATTATTTGGTTAAAGGTTTATTAAACAATAAAGAAATACGAATTAAAATATTTTCAATTTGTATTAAAATACAAGTCTAATCAGACATTTTAGCACCTTAGACGCGGGGAACGGCAGTTATTTTTATAACAAATTATTATCTGATATTTAGAGATATACCATTAGGATATCATAATCGAATAACTGATGGAAAAGTAATTTTCATTTTGACGAGCGGTTTGAGGGTGATAAGATGGATTTATTTATACATATATACATACTTTTTATTAAAATAAAGAATACATATTTTATATATTTTTAAAATACACAAATAAAATTATTTAATATTCACAATTGTATTATTAAATATACAAATATTTCATGATTTACATCATGTTATTGCTTACCACGCTTTAGGAAGTTATTTTCCGTTTACAATTAATCAAAGCAAAAAGGATTTTACACTTTGATAAGTATAGAGACTGATTATACGGCGACGGGTATATTATAGATTTTGTACCCAATCTTAACGATGAGGATATTGGCAATATGTCTTAATATTGCTTTGAAGGAACTTGGAGGCAGGTGCGGCGAAAAAAGCGATTCGTCATCCGATATTCGAAAACACTCCTGTGAAGAGCCCATATCGTTAAAATTTAGATTACATTATGGATGTCAAACCATAAACATACCTGAAAGGAAAATCTATTACGATATGGGCTTCAACGCTATTTCATCGCCAATTGTTGATCATCTGCTTCGGCCATTTCTTTATAGAAGGCCTTAAACTGATCGATTTTATCTAAAGGAACATAATCTTTTTTTAACACAAAACTTCGCTTTAATAACAGTTTATTTCCCTGTTGCTCGCTCTCAAGCTTAAAATCAATAAAGTCATTGCTCAACTTTACTGCTTTAAAAGGCTGAACCATTGCCTTTCCATTGGGAAGCTCTAAAGATAATTCCTGGTTAGACTCATCAATTCCGAATAATTGGGTAAGATCTATACCAAACTTTCTAGGTGAAACCACCTGTAGCGCGGTAGCATAAGATTTGTTCGACCATGGAATAGAGAATATGGACATGCCGGCCACACTTTTACTCACATTCACCAATTTATAAGAACAGGCTGTTCCTACGGTATCAGATGTTGATTTTGCGGCGTTGAGATTGGTAAAATTTAAGCTATAAACTTCATTTTCAGGATAAGTACCCGTTAAATCTTCCTTCATCTTTTTAATTTGATCGGTATTGCTCAAATCGTTAAAAACACTTCTCATGTAACTAGACATTGATCCGGTATTCCAATTCGTTTCCTTAACCATCATATCGGCATTTTCTAACTTCACCTCGGTTTTGTAACCCATAACATTTCTTCCTCTTATACCAGGATTAAATTGGGTCAGTGCTGTGCTCGTTTTGTTAATTTCAAGGATATTAGATCCGAGAAAAGTATTACTGAAGGTGTTAAAAGGCAAAGTTCCGGATGTAAGCTCTACCCAGTAATCTTTTCCACCTACAGCAGCTTTAGCAATGCAGTGATTAAATTCGATACTTGGTAATAATAGCGTATGCTGTCCCCGGTCTCTGGTATTTGCCAAAGCCAGTGTAGCCGAAATACCTGCCTCTTTACACATGCTTACAAACAGTGTAGATACATCTTTACAATCGCCAATTCTGGTATTGATAACTGTTGACGGATTTTGAGGAATAATACCACTTTGCCTAAACGATACGGAGCTGTATGCAATGTTGGTAATGATGTAATTATAAATCATTTTGATTTTGGTTAAATCATCTAAATTACTCTTGCCCGCAAACAACTCGTTCACTACAGTTTTAATTTCATAACTGCTCCTTGCTTTGGCTGAAGCAATATTATCGTACCAATCTGCAATAAATTTCCAATCCGGAATGGATGATAAATACAGCATATTGGTTACATCATCCATCGGAGGCATTTTATCCTCATACCTTAATGCTTCCTGTTTATTCTTCTCCCACACATACAGGTCAAATTCATCTTTTGCTGTTTTAACAGGAGCAATATCCTGTTGTGAAAACACATATTTAAATGCTTTGTCGCGATGGATTAACAGCGAATATTTAATTTTAAGATGATCCAGTCCGTCACTAAAATAGAAAGCGTCCCAGAAGTGACTGGACATGGCTCCTACATTGAAATTTTCGATCTTATAGCGGATATTGATTATATCGCCAACTTCGAGGTTTGTAAATACCAATTCATTGTTATCGGTTTCGGCCGGAACTTTGGTTCCATTGGCTTTTATGACCTCAGCAATTTCGATAGCATAATTCTGATCGTTATTGTAAGGAATTGCGTATTCTTTAAAGCTTTCAAGCCCTTTTTGGGTGAGTATTTTCGCCGTAAAAAAGTGTTTCTCTTCTGATCCTCCGTTTTCATAAACAACTTTCTGCACTTCATTATTTAAAACCACAACCTGCCCGTCAGGGTATTCGGTTTTAGACGGCGCCTGGCTAACCATTACCTTCACGTCGGGTTTTTCGAAATAATCGAAAACTGCTTTTTTATCCTGAAGTGTTCTTAACAACTGTATGACAGTGTAATTGTTCGGATCGATCTGCAAACTCTTCTCGTAAGCCTTAATACTTTTCTCTTTCTGTTTATTTGCATTATAAAGCAACCCCAACTGAGAATATACAAATGCATTATTGGGATCGATTTCGAGTACTTTCAAATATAATTTCTCTGCCTCATCATATTGTTGCAATTTATAATAAATACCGGCAAGGTCAGTGTAAACCGCAAAACCGATCGGATCATCTTTCAGTTCTTTTTTGTAAATATCAATTCCCGCATCAGTTTCACCTTTATCCAGATATAGTTTAGCTACATATTTAGCCGCTTTATAATCGTTATTTTCGTTAATATATTTTTGAAGAATATCAATAGCCTTTGGGTTCTTTCTAATCTGCACTTCAATCAGGTATTTTAAATTTACGATATCTGCAGAACTTAAATGCTGGGGATAAATTTTTTCAACCAGGGCGATAATTTCCGGTTGTTTTTTCTCTTGCCCAAGGATATTTAGTTTTTTAATTAAAACTGCCTCATCCTCGCCATAGATTTTTTCGAGTTTGGCAATAATTTCTTTTGCCCGCACATAATCATTTTGTTGAAAATGCTCCGTATACATCAGTTCAAGTGCAAGCGAACATTCGGGGTCGTGTGTTTTGATTTCTTCCTTCAGGGTTTCTATCCCAGTTCTATTGTCTGCTTTTTCAAACAGTTCTATCATCATCAGGTTAAGATAGGTACTTTCAGGAAAACGCTTTTTAAGCTTCTCCAAAATCAATCTCGCATCAAACACATTCCCTAAACGCAAATACAGTTTAGCCATCATTAACTGATTTAAATAATTTTGAGGTTTTGCTTTCAAACCATCTTCAAAATATTTAAATCCAACAGGCTTGAGCTGCGCTGCAGCAGGGCTTGTTTCTTTTAAATAGGTTTGTGGCGTATTCGTAGCAGAAAGGTTATTCAGTGGTGTTCCGTTAGCATCTGTTAACCGAAGCATAAAGTTCGATCTGCCTGCGTAACTTTCGCCTATTTGTACCAAAATACGGTTGTAGCCCTGATTTAATTTAACCGGTACGATATAGGCATCAAGGTCGTTGTTTCTTTCTTCGGATTCGCTGATGACCAACTGGTCGTTTACCCAAACCTTTACCGAACCAGACACGCCGATCCTTAACTGTGCTACCGTATTTGCAGGTGCATTAACGAAGGTTTGAGCAAACTGCAATGCATTTTCGTAAGTATTGTAATAGGTAAAATCGAACCATTTATCATGCCTTACATACGGCACCGTTCTCCAGCTAAATTTTCGGTTCTTCTTACCAAAAAAAACATAATCGAGTTCAGGATGGGCCAAAATATCATCATACTGTTTATCAAAGCCACTGGTAGAAATATTTTCATATTCACCTGTAATTAACCAATTTTCGATTTCACCGATCTTACTAAAATACTGATCTGCCTCGGCATATTGTTTTTTCTCTTCGTAATGAGCACCCAACGAAGAATAGGCTAATGCATTTAGGGTTCCGTCAACGTCTTTTCTTGCCGCAAGTTTTTTATAAAATTCCAGCTGATCAGCAGTCTTTATTTTTGAAGCCCTATTGGGCAAATCGCTCCAGAGCGCAACCAGGTATGGCTGTGGGTTTTTAGAGGTATTGGCTAATTTATTTAAATAGTTAAAACCTTCTTTATCTGAACGGTCCATTTCCGTCATCATAGAAAGTGCAACATTTGCTTCGTCTGAAGATGCAGGTTTTAATGCTGCTTTGGTAAAAAAATCACGGGCTGCTGTACGGTTGTTTTTGAAAAAATATTCCCAACCCGGATTTAAATTTGTTTGTGCCTGGATAGACGAAGAAACAAGAACAGAGAGTATTAATAGTTTGAATTTCATTTTGTAATTATAGAAAAAACAAATCTGAATCAAAAGCAATTATGGACTAAATAAGTATAACAACACATTATTCATATCAGCTACCAGGACTGATATTGAAACTTTCCTATAAAAAAGAGTTTACCTTAACCAGGCTGGTAACATGTGCTTTGCATTTTGCCTGTAAATTTTATCATTTCTGCCCAGGAGAGCCTAAGCAATATTCTCCAGGTACCTTAATACCTCTTCTTTTTTTCTACTGGAAACCTGGATTTTCTCCCCGTTCTCCATTTGAAGATAACCCTCTCTGAAATACTTTTTAACATGAGCAAAATTAACGAGGTAGGACTGGTGACATCTTAGAAAACCGAAGGGAGATAGTAGTCCCTCATAATCTTTTAATCCTTTTGATACCAGTATTTCGTTTGATCCTTTGATCACAAAAGTAGTATATCCTTTATCGCCCTTGCAGAACATAATATTTTCTATAGCAACTACCTCGATGTATTCGAGTGTTTTAAGCGCAATGCGCTTATTGGCCGATAAGCCCTGAGACAGATAGTACTCTTTAGCGATGCTCAGTTGTTGCTCGTCAAATAAATTCTGTTTATGGTGGTGAAAGCATTTATTGATGGCAGAAGTCAGCGATTCATCATCAACTGGCTTAAGCAGGTAACCAAAAGCGCCAAGATTAAGTGCCTGTATCGCATATTGATCATAAGCGGTTAAAAAAATGACCTGGAAATCGGCTGTTCCAATCTGCTCAAAAAGCTGAAAACTATCTCCATCCTTCAGCCTGATATCGGCAAGAATAATTTCGGGCCTTAAAGCCGGTATTTCTAGGGCTGCAATAGCGATTTCTGCAGCAGTGCCCACCACCTGTACATAATCAATCCGGGTTACAATCTGTAGAATATGCTGCAGTATACGCGGTTCGTCTTCCAGTATGTAAAGTTTCATGTTAGATGTAAATTAATCGTTAATAATCGGGATATTGATTTTGACCAGCACACCACGCTCGCCCGTATCTTTTTTGTCGGTAAGCGTAAAACTGGCATTTTGACTAAAACGGCAAAACAATGCCTCGAACCGCTCGTTCAGAATGGTTTGCGCCAAAGATTGTTTTTGCTGATTGCCAGTTGACTTATTATTTAAGCCACAGCCATTGTCATCTATCGTTATTTCAAGCTGATTGTTTTGCTGATAAAAAGAAATTTTAAGCAGCCCTTTATAAGGGATGTTCCTAAATCCATGTTCAATCGAATTCTCGACAAAAGGCTGGATAAGCATAGGAGGAATAAGTGTGGCCTGTGCATCAATCTCTTTCGAAACCGAGATCAGATACGTAAAAGTATCGGCATAACGCATCTGCTGTAATAAGAGATAATTATTTAGCGAAGATATTTCCTCCTCAATGGCAATAAAATCCTTCCTGTTTTGTTCAAGAATTGCCCTTAATAAACCTGAAAAAGATTTTAAATACCTTACAGATTCAGATGTATTTCCAGATGAAATCAGGCCTTGCAGATTGGAAATGGCATTAAATATAAAGTGTGGATTAAGCTGTACCTGCAGTAACTTCTGTTCCATAACCAAACGCTGGTTATCGGCTGCAAGAAGTTTGTTCTTATCCTTTAACCGAAGCTGGCGATAAACGATGATGAACAGCGACACAGCAGCCATTGAAATAACCAATACCATAAACATTAACCAGCGTTGTTGATTAATCAGTTTTTCGTTTAGTTGATTACGGCTGTTGAGCTCATTTATGCTCCGGTCTTTTTTTTCTACCTCATATTTTTCATGCAATTCGGCTATTCTTGCGGCCTCTATGGCTTTATTGTTCCTGATTTCAGTTTTATAAAGGGACTCGGCAGCTGCCAGTGCCGATTTATAATCGCCTTTTAACTTATAAGCATCGATCAGGCCCATGTAGGGAGAGGTTTTACGCTTGCCGGAAGGATCTTTTTTTTCCATTTCCATCCCGGCGCGGTAATAAAAAATAGCAGAATCTGGCTGGGCGTTTCGTATAAAGGAAGTAGCCAGATTATTGTATGCAATATCATTGAGGTTATTTGTCTTTTTCAAAAAATGAAAGTATATGCGACTTGACTCCAGCGCCTTAGCCGGCTTCATCTGTTTACTGTAAATCTGTGCCTCATTATCATAGGTGCGCGCCAGCGCA
Source organism: Pedobacter suwonensis (assembly GCF_007833675.1). Lineage (NCBI taxonomy): Bacteria > Pseudomonadati > Bacteroidota > Sphingobacteriia > Sphingobacteriales > Sphingobacteriaceae > Pedobacter > Pedobacter suwonensis. The sequence continues at coordinate 2,765,217 of NZ_CP031708.1, forward strand.
AGGCTATCTTTGATATCAACAGCCAGTATACGCGCCTGGTTGTTGTAGTACAACATTTTGTTCAGATCGCCCATTCTCGACGCCAGTAGAAAAGAGATATCAAAATACCGTTGTTTAATAACGGGATGATTTTTAAAAGGATGAGCCGCAAAATACCTGGCGGCGTATTCCAATGATTTTTGTTCGTTATCGTTCTGATAATAGGCCTGTGCAATTAAATCATAATAACGGTAGGTTAAACGGCTCTTCTGCATTTCAACGGTTTTTAAACCAGATAATATGCGGTTCATGAGCCGGGCTTCTACAATTGATCCGCTGGCTATGGTATTCAAAATAATTGCATTTTCCTTTAACAGTTCAATATCATCATTTTTGTGGTACCCCTTCATTTGCTGATAAGCTGCCAGCGCACTATCCTTTTTCTTTGCAAGCGAAAATTTTCTTGCCCTAAAATAATGGTAGAAAGGATTTTTTTCCTTTTCTGGTGTTAAAGACAGTATACTATCCTGTCGATTGATGGCCAGCTTTAGCTTGTTAGATCCCGCAAGGGTATCTAAAGAAATGACAAACGAAATCATATCAGCTGCAGATTGCGCTTGAACAGATACCGATTGACCAGTTCCAGTTGCCGCAGGCTTTTGCTTGCACGAAACCAGCCAGAGCATGAAAAGCATAAAAACAGGAATAAAGCGGAACTGAAAAAAAAGATTCATGTTGCTTAATTGATAATTAATTATTTCTCCTAGAATTAAAGCCTAAATATATCAATCGCACGCTTAGCGGAGAAACCTATATCGATATTCGGGAACTTTGAGGTTATATCCGTTGATAAACGCTACTTATTCGATAAGGGGTAAAAGCTGGAAGATCATACTATGATGATATGGAATGAAAATTTACCGCATATAGATTAGTCCTGTTTCTATTCAGGCTTTTCTGATTAAATTATTTTAGAAGAATGAAGTCCCCTCTCTTTCAGATATTTTTAACCATCCGGAATAACCAGAATTAACGCGCAAAATTTAATATATGGCCGAGATGCTGCAAATATGCTCTTACAAATTCTGCTAATAACAAGCTTATGAAACAGGAATATTGCTTTTAAAAGACTTGCAAAAATTAATTAGCCACAGAAATCACGGAGGAGATTAAAATTTCGGGTTTTTTGTGCTTCCGTGGCAAACATAACGCTTTGGCATGTGCAGAAAGAGCCAGAACGAACAGAGAAAAGTTAAAAGCGATTTCCCTGGCTTATGAACTAGAATTTTAGTAACAATTCGTGCTTTTACCTGGTTTTTAAATATGGTTATCAGGAAAGACTCAATAAATGCAAAACCGATCGAAAATCTAACTGTTTCTCATCAATTTTATAGGCTAAATAAGCACTATATTCAAAAAAATGTTGTTACAAACCAGTTTTTATATAAATTAGTATAACTAAACGAGAATGGTTAAGTGAAGTCTATACCCATTATTGACGAAAAGGCATTATTAATTGAATTAAAGCGTGGAGATAAGATCGCCTTTAAACAATTGTATGAGGTGTATTCGGGCAAACTTGCCAGTAAAATGATTTATCTGTTAAAATCTGAAGAGTTAGCCCAGGATATCTTACAGGATGTATTCCTAAAAATCTGGATCAACCGGGAAATGATCGATACGGAACTGAGTTTTGGTGCATTCCTGTATAAGATTGCTACAAACCTTTCTAAAAATATGATCCGGAAAAACGTTTACGATCAGCTCATGCGCGATGAGGTGGGCAAGGAAGGAGTTTATCATCCTATGGAAGAAGACGAAGATGCAGAGCAAGCCAAGGCTATTCTAGATCAGGCTATGGATCAGCTTACCGAAAGGCAGCGGGAAGTTTACACCTTACATAAACTGGAAGGGCTCAGTTATCAGGAAATCAGTGAAAAGTTAAATATCAGCCTTTCTGCTATTAATCATCATATCCAAAAAGCCAACAAACAGTTAAAAGCAGTACTGAAATCAAGGTCATTTGAGCTATTTATCCTCCTGCTACCCACCATATTAAAAAATAATTAACCAAGAGGTGCTATTTTTTCTTTTTCATGTGTATTCTATTAAAAAGGGATGCTTTTTTCCCTAGTTTACCATGAGCAAACCAAACAGAATTAAGTTTTTATTTGATCAGTACTTAAACAATATCATCACACAGGATGAATTGGCAGAGCTTAACGAACATCTTCAAAATAATGAAGATGAATTACAGTTTGATGCTGTAGTTAACGGATACTTTGATTCAGCATCTCACGCTGTTCATCCAAAATCTAAAGCTATTGGCGATTTAGCCTGGAATGCAATCGCTCAGGAAATAGAAAAGGTTCAGCCCAAGCAGCGAAAATTGTTCTCTTCTTTACAATATATAGCCGCAGCAGCAGCCATCTTGATTTTTTTATGCTCTACATTTTTTATTTACAAATCCATTTATCTTAAAGATACTCTTCGAAAAGATATTGCACATGACATACTTCCAGGTACGCACCGGGCAACCTTACAGGCTGCAAATGGGAAAATCTATCAGTTAGATGGCAGTAAGCAGGAGATTATCAATGATGAAAATACGATCCGCTACAAAGATGGAGCATTGCTTGAAAAAGAAGATCAGATTCAGAATTTTACTTTATCTACCCCAAAAGGAGGGCAATACAGAATTACTTTAGCAGATGGTACCAAAGTATGGCTGAACGCGGCTTCATCGATATCTTATCCCAGCGCATTTACAGGAAAAGAAAGAAGAGTGATGGTGATGGGTGAAGCTTACTTCGAGGTTGCCCATAATGCTCAAAAACCGTTCATCGTAAAAACCCAGTCGCAGGAAATAAAAGTTTTGGGAACAGCCTTTAACGTTAATGCCTATCAAAATGAAGGGGTAACGGTTACCACGCTTGTCCATGGCCGGGTACAACTCAACAGCCCTGATATTTCAGAACCAGCTTATTTGAATCCTGGAGAACAATCGGTATTGAACCAAAATGCTTTTCGGATTACTCCTGTTGATGCTAGTTTTTATACAGCCTGGAAAGATGGGGAATTTATATTTAAAGCTACTCCAATTACCGAGGTACTTCGCCAGATCGAACGCTGGTACAACCTGGATATAGATTACAGCGGTATACCTGAAGATATTCAAATTCATGCCTCCATTCAACGCGACAGACCATTATCAGCGGTACTGTCGGCGATTGAAAAAATTACCAATTTAAAATTCAGTATCGAAGGAAGGAGGATGAAATTGACTAAATAATTTACTAGTAAGGCAAAACATGGTAAGGACAAAACTAATCCATACCGTCGCCTCCTACCTATAAACCAATCAACAACCACTAACTAACCAACAAACTAATCACAATATGAATGATTTCCTTTTTTCTAAGGAGTATAGCGGGCGTATGCCCGGTCATCAAATTAATGGCGGAGCCACTAATACCGATTCGCAGTTCTCTTTTCGGTGGATCATCCTTTTACTTTTTGTATTGGCACTTTCATTTTCAAATAAATCGCATGCACAAACCGTAACCTTTGATCTTAAAAATGCATCGATTGTCAGAGCAACAACAGAAATAAGAAAGCAAACCAAGTATGATTTTACCTATAACGACCTTATCCTTAAAAAAGCAAAACCAGTTACATTAAAACTTGTTAAAGAGCCCCTAAACAGCGCATTAAAAAAGTTATTTGCGGGTCAGGATCTTGATTATGAAATCAAAGACCGGATCATCATTATTACGGAAAAGAAAGCAAACGTGGCTAATGGAGCTAATAATAATGGTTTGAACAGCCCGGTAAATGGAAATGTAACCAACGAAGACGGTAAGCCGATGGATGGTGTTACTGTGAGGGTTAAGGGAACAAAGTTCTCTACTCAAACAGATAAAAGCGGTCATTTTACCATTCCGGCCCAATATGCAACGGGCGTGCTTGAAATTAATCACCTGGGCTATTATCATTTGGAAATTCCTGCGCAAAGGGCACGTGTCGTTTCGCTTAAAATCTCCGCATCCGATCTGAAAGACATCCTGGTAAGGACAGGTTATGAGGAAATAGATAGCCGTCAGTTAACCAGTTCAGTCTATACTGTCAAAGCTGAAGATCTTCTTACACCTGGTGTGAATACCATTGATAAATTATTGGAGGGTAGAATACCGGGTTTAATTTCGATGCAAAACTCAGGACAGGTTGGTGCTGCACCTAAACTTAGAATCCGTGGAACATCTACCATTTTAGGTAACCGTGAACCCTTATGGGTGTTAGATGGGATTGTACTTCAGGATCCCGTGAATGTTAATCCGCAATCTATCAATGACCTTGACTTTGTAAACTTATTGGGTAATGCCATTGCAGGATTAAATCCTGAAGATATTGATCAGATCGATGTACTTAAAGATGCTTCTGCTACCGCTTTATATGGTGCAAAAGCAGGTAATGGTGTAATTGTAATTACTACAAAAAAAGGCAAACCTGGTAAACCAACTATTTCGTATTCAACCAATGTTACCTTTAACAGGCGCCCGCGCTATTCAGACAGAAACATGAACATGATGAATTCTGAGGAACGAATGGATGTATCGAAGGAAATGGTAGAGCGAAGAATGCAATACAACAATGTAACCCAGTTTTCAGGTTATGAGAATGCCCTTCAGCAATATTACAAAGGAACCATTGGTTACGATGAGTTTAAACGCCAAAGTGACTATTATGCCAATGTAAATACAGACTGGCTGGGCTTGATTACTCAGGATTCCTACTCTCAAAGTCATACTGTAACCTTATCCGGAGGTTCTAACCGTATTAAGTTTTATTCTTCTTTGGGTTATCTAAATGAAAATGGAACCATTAAAGGAGAATATAATAAGCGTTATTCATCAGTAGTAAACGTTACCGCTGATTATGATAATTTTCTGGCTCAAGTAAGCTTTACGGGCAACTATTCATCCAGGAATTATACACCTTCTGATTTAGGTATCATGAACTATGCCTATAATACCAGCAGAACGTTGCCTGCTTACAATCCTGATGGCAGCTATTTTTATTACCCGGTTACCACCCCAGCCACCCAGCTTTTCAATTATAATATCCTAAAGGATAGAGAATACAGTGCTGACCATACTGATTTGCTTGCAAGTAACTTAAAGGCATTATTAAGATTAAAAATTACACCAAAATTTAATGTTGAAGGTACTTTTGCATATGGGATCAGTAATAACGATCAGCAAATTTACTATACAAAAGACTCCTATTACATTGCCAAACTTAGGCAAGACTACAGCTTTAGGTCTGATTTAGCCCCGGTAGGAGGCGAATGGACAAAAAAAGAAGTTCGTAATAATAATTATACCGGCCGTTTACAGGCGAACTATGCCACTACATTTGGTGCAGAAAATAGACATTCCCTTACCATTTCAGGCGGTACAGAAATAAAATCGAATGAATACAATGGCTTTGACATTACCAGAAGAGGTTATTTCCCGGAGATGGGCGGTTATTTTGATGTCGTGCCAACCACTTATTCAGGCTACTACAACCAATGGATGTCTGATAAGCGCGCTTTAGGGGCATTCAACCGCCAGTTGACCAATGAATTTGCCTGGTATGGTACCACGGGTTATTCTTACCGTAATAAATATATTTTCAATTTTCACATTCGCGGTGAACAATCCAACCTGTTTGGAACGCGTTCAAATAATAATTTGCTACCTATCTACGCTTTTTCTGGCAGGTGGAATATGAAAGATGATGTTGCCAGAAATACTTCATGGATCAGTGACCTGGCTTTAAAGGCTTCATGGGGATGGCAAGGAAATATGCTTCCCGGGCAGTCGCCTTATATGATTATCAGACAAAATCTTTCTACTGATCCTTATTACAACTCTACATCCGCAAATATTGTAAACTTTCCAAATCCAGATTTAAGATGGGAGCGTACTTCATCATCCAATATCGCCATGGATTTTTCTTTGTTTGGCAATAAAGTAACCGGATCAGTCGGTTATTTTTATAAGAGAACTGAAGACGCATTCCTGAGTAAAATCGTGTCTGAAATTAATGGTGTTCAATCTTACATCATCAATAGCGGCACTATAGAGAATAAAGGTGTGGAAGTTGCTTTAAGTGTTACAGCCATTAATAATGTGGGTATGGATAAGTCTAAACGGGGTTTTGTTTGGCGCTTTGATCCACAATTGGGTCAGGTATTGAATAAACTGATTAACCAGGCCATCAATAACAGAAATAATGTACTTATCGACAATATCAACTACTCCAATTACTTAAGTGGTAATGTCCAGCTCGCTGGTAAACCGATCAATACCTTTTATTCTTACAAATTTAAAGGCTTAAGCCCGGTTGATGGCTCCCCAATTTTTTATGGTTTAGAGAATGAAAATTCGGCAGCCTACCAGAAACGCTATTTAAATATGGATAGGCAGGATGTTTATCTGGAGATTATGAGTGAATCGGGCCGTCGTGAACCATTTATTCAGGGTGGCTTATCCAATTACTTTGGGTACAGGAATTTTGGATTATCATTTAACCTTTCCTATTCTTTAGGTAATAAAATCAGATTAATGAAAATTGCTTCGGGTTACGCCAGCACAAGTGCATACCCACAGCAAAATCTGCGTAAAGAATTTGTAGATCGCTGGCGCAGACCAGGAGATGAAAACTATACTAATATCCCAGGTCTTCAGGTAGCTATTAATGGCATCAATCCTTGGTGGTCAAACTATCCGGTAAGCAGTCTTGAATTAGGTGGCAGTGCTTATGATATGTATGATAACTCCGATATCAGATTGGTGAGTGGAGATTATCTAAAATTACAATCGGCATCTTTCCGCTATAATCTCTCCGAATCTTTAACACGTAAATTGAAACTGAGTTCAGCATATGTTAGTCTCACCGGGACCAATTTATTTACCATTAGCAACAAAATGCTAAAGGGACAAGACCCTACTCAATCAGGTTCTACGCCAAACATCAATTTAACGGTCAGACCAACCTATTCACTAAGTCTAAATGTTTCATTTTAAATAAAATAAGCTATGAAATATCTTTTAACCCTTTTAGCTTGCCTTTTGCTTCTTAGCTCTTGCAGCAAGTTTTTGGAAGAATATTCTACAGATCAAAAATACCTGGAAACTACCAGTGACGTGAATAAGGTAATGATTGCTGAAGCTTTCATGAATAATGTGTACGGTATTTCGTTATACAATCCGGCAACCATGGGAAATATTGCGTCTGAGACCGACTTTTCTGCCCCATGGCTCCATGTGATGGATGATGACACTGAAGCATTCGTACTTGGCGCTGCTGACAGAGATCAGTCTACGCCGCTTAACATCCTTTCTGGATTTCACAACTGGACACAGTATCCGGCAGTCAACATCCTTGGCCTGGCCTGGAATGATGTGATGTGGAAGAAGGTTTACAAACGTATTGGTGCGATTAACGCATTAATTTATCAGGCTTCAGAAATTGCTACAAAAAATCCGGCCGATGCTGACCTCCGGCATTTACAAGGAGAAGCTTATTTTCTACGTGCTTATTATTACTTTTTACTTCAAAATATTTACGGATCTCCTTATCGTAAGGCAAGCGCTGCTACCGATGAAGGTGTGCCATTAAAAATTTCAGAGAAAGTAGAAGATAACTATTTCAAAAGGACAAATAATGAGACCGTGTATAACCAGATTATTGCAGATCTTGATCAGGCTGCAAATTTCCTTCAAGGCTACAATCCTACAACTAAAATCAGAGTAGGTATTGCTGCGGTTAAGTGTTTACAAAGCCGCGTATATCTATTTACGGAACAATACGATAAGGTAGTGCAGGTCACTAACGGTTATGAAAACATGGGTTACAGTATTGTTGATTTAAAGCGTTATGTAGCCAACACTAACTTTACTTACCGCAGTTCTACAGAAACCATATTTACTATGGGAACAAATTCAATCCCTGTGGTTTTTCCTAATGATTCTTTAGCATCTTATGCGCCTGTAAATCGTCTTGCATCTAGCTTTAAGGCCTCTGATAACTTAATACAGAGTTATAACAATAATGATCTCCGCTTAAATGCCTGTTTTACGCTATCGTCCAAAAGCAAAGCATTTCTTCCGGCTAAATGGCGTACCTGGCGAACCTACAATGACCCGGAGCAAGTATCGTGTATATTTTCTTTCCGTTTGCCTGAAATGTTGCTTAACCGGGCAGAAGCGCAAGCCATGCTTGGTGCTGACGGTGAAGCATGGAGTGAAATCCAAAAACTGCAGGCGATGCGCTTTAATAACGGAGGTAGCCAGCAACCCACATCTAACCAGGCATTGGTTAATTTTATCCGCGATGAACGTAGACGTGAATTTTGCTTCGAAGGTCATCGCTGGTTTGATCTGAGGCGATACCAGGTAAATTCGAAATATCCACTTGGTTCAGGTTTTACCATCAAGCATCCAACTTATACCTATGATGCACAAACCAATACTTATACCCGTGCAGGAAATTATGTTTTAAATTCCATAGCTCAGGATGCAGCAAGCTGGCAGGTACCCATCCCTAATTATGCTATAGAATTTAACAGGGGATCGCTAACCAACCCCATTCGCAGTGTTCGTAATGTTCAACCTTAAACTGATCAAAATGAGAAATATTTTATTTGTTGCAGCAGCGTGCTTCACGCTTACGCTGGTTTCCTGCAGAAAAGAACCTTTTACCGAATTTCCGGATTATGATAAAAACTGGTTGGCCATGGAAGATAACCCCAATGATCCGACCATACATGCCAATTATCAGTTTTATCAGGAAACGGGCATTCCCGTATTCGTTAACGATACTATTGGTTCGCAAAAGCGCGTGGATGTTTTCGGCAAAGCCTATACCTACTATGAGGTTTTATCTTTGAGTTATTCTCTTGGTGGCATACCGAGTGGTCCGCCTCCTGCAGTGCAATCCTTTACCTATTGCAATAAGGCAGATGTGCCAAATGCACTTACATTTCTAAGGACCGAGATTATGCCGGTAGTTAAGAATAAGATCCATATTCCAAGTATTCTTTTAGTGGAGAACATGAATACGAACGCTTTCGGAACCTATTCTTATAAAGGATTTAATACTGTGGTTATTGCACAGATTTCGAAAATCCCAGCCATGAGTGAAACAACCAAGGCTGATTACAAAGGCGCCATATTACGGTCGATGCTTACCAATACCGTTTTAGATGCGAAGTATGCCAGTATCCTGGATAAGTTTTATGCTGTTTCCAGAAAATTTGTAAGCGGACGCGATGCTTATGGATTAAATGCTTTCTACCTAAGTGCCAGTTATATTGTGGGTTTACCGGCTGGCATGCCTTACACCTATCAGGCAATCGGTTTTCTTGGGCCAGATACCAGAATTACTTCATCGGCACCGATATCAACCTGGTTGGATGTAAGCATGTACCTGGAAGCTGCCCTGGTAAATACAGATGCACAGTTTAAACAAAAATATGCTGCATACCCTAATATTCTTTTGAAATATGGCTACATCCGCCAAATTTTAAATGATATGGGAATAAATAATTAATACAATACACAAACACCGTTAGCAGGTATTTTCAGCCTGCTAACTTTTAAACAATAACAAACTATAATGAAAAAAACACTAATTTTTTCTGCGATGCTAGCCATATCTGCCTCGTCGTGGTCGCAAACTGCAGTTATTAAAGGAAAATTCCATAAGCTGTTACCAAATGGTAAGGAAGCACAGGAAGTACTCTTTTCCAAGCCTAAAGAAGGTGAAATTGAGGTTATTTTACCGATGGTAAAAAGCAGACAGGATCAGATCTTCCTTGGAGAGGTGAAGAAAGAAGATTTAAATACAATCCGTTACGTAGGTTTGTATGATGAACAATATGCGGTTTATTTAAAACCTGGTGAGGAACTTAATGTTGATGCTGGTGACGGACAAATTGTTTACTCAGGAAATGTAAATAAAGAAAACCAGGTATTCGCTGACTGGTATAAAATGATAAAGCCATTAAGAACTTATGGTTACACCAAAGAAGGTTATAAATTGCCTTCTGAGGGTTATAATAAAATAATTGATTCGTTGAAACTTCCGGTTGAGCAGTTTATTAAAAACATTAATACCGGAAACGCAGCCTTTGATAAACAGGCAAAGTATTTTTTAACCTGGAGTTATAAATATGATGTCATTATTCCTACTGCTTCTGGTTTGAACATGGGAAAGAAAGAAGAATATCCTGAAAGCCTTGTTAAGTTTTATAACGATGAAAAATGGGAAGATGCTAATATCTGGAACCTACCGATGGGTTATCACTATATGCTTTATTTCGCTTTCGTAAAACATATTATTTATGGTGCAAAACAGGGCATGGCTGCAGACTTCCTGATTCCAGAGATTTCCAATAAAGAGTTGAAAGCAAAATTCATCTTGGCACAAGCAGAAAGAGGCGCTACTCAAAACTATGTTCAATACCTGGAAAGAAACGAACAGTTTATGCAAACTAAAGAGCAGCGTGAAAAGATAGCTTTACTCTTAAAAAGAGGCCGTTTACAACAACCTGGTGGCCAATCGATGGATTTTGCTTATCCTGATGCGAGCGGTAAAATTCGTCGCTTAACCGACAATCTGGGTAAAGTGGTATTGCTTGATCTGTGGGCTACCTGGTGTGCGCCATGTTTGAAAGAACAACCGGCATTAGAAGAACTGGAAAAATCATTTGAAGGCAAAAACATTGTATTTATTAGCCTTTCCATTGATACAGACCAAGCCAAATGGCAAAAAATGGTAGAGGAGAAAAAATTATCCGGACTTCACTTGTTTACCAACAACAAAGGATCAATGATCGGCGATTATGAGGTAACAGAAATACCAAGATTTATACTGATTGATCAAAATGGAAAGATGGTGAATTTCCAGGCACCACGACCTTCAGATCCTAAATTGAAAACACTAATCGAATCAACTTTAAGCAACACCCAAACGCTAAAATCCAAATGAAAAAACTAATTATAGGCTTAACCATTTGCCTAAGCATTTTGAGCTGGAAGTCGGTCCATGCTCAGGGCATTAACTTCGAAAAACTGACCATGAATGACGCCATGAATAAGGCTGGAATTCCTGGCGACGAGAAATTAATACTGATTGATTGCTTCACCAGCTGGTGCATCCCCTGTGCGGAGATGGAAGCTACTGAGTTTCCTAAAAAAATAGCGGGAGATTATTTCAACCCGAAATTTGTATCGGTAAGATTTGATATGGAAAAAGGGGAAGGCAAAGAGATTGCCAAAAAATATAATGTAACCGCATATCCTACTTTCCTATTGTTGAATTTCCAGGGACAGGAAATTAACCGTGTAGTGGGCAAAGCTTCGGCAGAGGAATTTGTAAACAAGGTAAAGGCAGCACTGGATCCGAAAAATTCGATACCTGGACTGAAAGCCGCTTACGAAGAAAAGAAAAGTATGCGTACAGGATTTCCTTACGCTTTAGCACTTTATCAAAATTCAAAAGATCCTTCTCCGGTTCTCGAAGAACTATTTGACAATGCACAGGATTTTGAGCGGTTCAGTAAAGAGTATCTTGAACTGGCTTTTGGCATCACTAAATTCGGCAGCCCTTTTTTCAGAAAAATAATGTTAGAGAAATCTAATATAGATGCCTACTGGGGTACGGAAATAACGAACAGGATCATATTTGATAAAATCCGTAAAGATATGTACCAGATTGCCAATGAAACTGGTGCCAAATACAATATCTTCTATACCCCTAAGGAGGTGGAGGAAGTTGCCTACACCATAGCGTTGTTGAAGTTACCTCAGGATAAACCTGAATCACACATGGGCAGGATCGCTCTTTACGTAGTCAATAAAGACCTGGATGGCTTAATTGCTTATTATAAGCGCAATATTGCGCTCATTCCAAATACAGACGTATTTAAGGGAATTTTAGATGGCATTTTGATGAAGCAAGCTGCTAAAGCAAATGAGACGCAAAAAACCGCAATAAGAGAATATTTTAGTGGGGTAGCGAAAACTTACGAAAAGGAATTTAAGTATTATCAGGGAATGGCTGAACGCATGCAGAAAACAGTAGGCAAATAACCAGGCTACAAATTTTAAAAAAATGTTAGCAATAAACATACTTAAAAGGAGCATAAACATCACAGCAGGTATATTTTTACTTACTGCTGGTACCACGCATGCGCAAACCTTTACTGACGATGCCAAGATTTTAGCAACGTATCAAAAGTCATTAGATTCGTTATTTCTAAAGGTAAAAAGCGTTACCGCAGAGGATGCTAAAACGCAATTGGCAGAAAACACAAAGGCTATTCCGCTAAATTTGGTAAAAACTGATAAAAGGAAAAAAGACGGAAACGAACTCTATGAGCTTGCAAAACCTGCAACGGTAACAGTAGGTATTGCCTATCTTTGTCCGAGATGCAGCAATTCCCACATCAGTGAATCTTCAGGATACGTTATAGATCCGAGCGGCATTGTGGTAACCAATTATCATGTAGCCGCCATGTATGCCAACATCAGCGATGGGAATAAGCCACTAGGACTTACTGTTAGGATGGCTAACGGTAAGATTTATGCAGTAAAGAGTGTTCTCGCCTGTTCCAAGACAAATGATCTTGCAATAATTAAATTGGCAACTGATGGAGAAAAGATTCCTGCTTTACCACTGGCACAAGCTGGTAAAGTTGGTGATGACGTGTATGTTTTGGGCCATCCTAAGGGCATGCATTACTTTTTTAGCAAAGGTATCGTAACCAATAAATACATGGAGGAAGCCGGTGAAATTAACAAGAAATTTTTCAGGGAAATGATGGCTATTTCTGCAGATTATGCAACAGGATCCAGCGGCGGTCCGGTAATGGATAGCTATGGAAATGTGATTGGTACAGTATCCAATACCAAAATGTTTACCCATAGCGAAATGAACCCTAGTGTGCAGATGGTAGTGAAGAATACAGTACCCGTAGAGTCACTATGGAAACTGGTTCGTTCAGAATCAGCTCATTAAAATTTATTGCCACAGTTTTTAGTTTTAACAGTATTCAGATGCCCGTGATTAAAAACCACGGGCATTCTGTTTAATTTAAAAATAGAATCCATCTATATTTTAGTTGGCTCTATTTTCAAAGGGCTCAAAATGCCCTAAATCTGTCTGTAATTGATCCCTTATTTCTCCAACACATCTTTAAATTTGTATGGAAAATTTAAACCAAAACCAATGGAAACCTATCATCGTGCGGGACATGAAAAAGTAAACGGCATTAAGATGTACTATGAAATTTATGGCGAGGGCGAAATGCCACTGGTACTGATACATGGTGGCGGTTCAACCATTCAATCCTCCTTCGGCAGACTACTTCCGTTTTTAGCAAAATCTGGGCGGATTATAGCAATTGAACTTCAGGCACATGGACGTACCAGCGACCGCAACCAGGCAGAATCTTTTGAGCAGGACGCAAAAGACGTAGTGACTTTATTACATCAGCTAAGCATAACGAAGGCCAATTTTCTGGGTTTCAGCAATGGCGGAACAACAACTTTGCATATTGCAGCACACCATTCGGCTGTGGTGAATAAAATTATTGTTATTTCGGCAAACTACCAGCGCGAAGGTTTGATTGAAGGGTTTTACAATGGGCTTGAAAATGCCACCATAGATCATATGCCAGAGCCGCTTAAAGCGGCTTTTTTAGCCGTAAATCCTAATCAGGATGCATTGCAGGCCATGTTTGAGAAAGACAAACAGCGCATGCTTGATTTTGTCGACCTCAGCGACAATGATCTGAGGGGAATTGCCTCCGATACACTTTTAATGGCAGCAGATAAGGATGTGATCAAACCTGAACATGTGGTTAAAATGTCGAGATTGATTCCGAACGTGCAATTGCTTATTCTGCCAGGCGTGCATGGTGCTATGATCGGCGAAAACCTGAACCCTGGTATAAGCGACAAAACGATAGCGATGACGGCGCATCTGGTAGAGACTTTTTTAAACCAATAATGAAGTGACTAAGAGTGTATTGGGTTTAATGCACCTAAAATTACCCTCTCCTTATTTAGCTTTTGATATCTTTGCGGCATGGAACATGTATTGGATAATCCGATTTATTATGCCCTAACATCCGGGCATAGCCATATCTCAAAAGGCACTGATGAAGTAAAATATTATATCGAAGATATTACTGCGTTTGCCGGGTTAAAAGATAATTCTCAGGAGAATTTAAATACCCTCTATAAAATCAGCCCGCCAGAAAGTCTTTTCGTATTTTTTTCTACAACTCCGGTTGAAATACCTGGACAATGGAAATTGTTGAACCAGATTAACATGTTTCAATTTGTTTTTCGTAACAAAGAAATACCCAAAACAGGTGCAACCGGAATAACAGATCTCGACCTGCAACATGTTACAGAAATAATCAATCTGGTAGAGCTGACCAAACCGGGTCCGTTTTTGGCCAGAACCATTGAGCTGAGCAATTACACCGGCATATTTACGGAAGGAAAACTGGCTGCCATGGCCGGACACCGGTTTTTCCCAAGCCCTTATCGGGAAGTGAGTGCCGTTTGTACGCATCCTGATCACTTAGGAAAAGGTTATGCCTATAAAATTTTACAGGAACAGATCAAAAGAATATTACTCCGTGCTGAAACACCCTTTTTGCATGTTAGAAATGACAATGATGGCGCTATTAAACTTTACCAGAAACTGGGTTTTGAAATCAGAACAGATATGATGGCCTACGTGATCAGGAAGGAAGCATAAGCCAACAAGAGAATGTTTCTAAATAGAAAACTACTTAAAAACTAACATTTCTATGCTGTAGTTTTGTACCAAACTAGCACATACATGTCAAAAACAAAACTTACCATTAACAATAACGGCTCCGTTAAAATAGAGGGCGATTTCGAGATAGTAGATAAAAACGGGAATGCTTATGACCTGCAGGGCAGAGAAGTCGTTTCAATCTGTCGTTGTGGTTTATCTAAAAACAAGCCTTTTTGCGATGGCGCCCACAAAGGCCATTTTGAGCATGAAGCCATTGCATTTGATCTTCCACCTAAAAAAGTTTAATAAACAGCATTTAAAAGCATCAATCTTTCCGGGTTGGTGCTTTTTTGTTCCAGGCGCAACAAATCCAGTTTGTAGCTGGGTATAATTCCTCGATAAGGAGTAATTTTATTTTAAAAAATTTTAATTAAAATTCGCTATACATAATCTTAAAATCCTGCATTAGCTAACCATCTCCCTACTTTTACAGGAACATTTTTCTGCAATTTGGTGTTATGTTGAATAAATAATCTACATCATGGCAAAAGAAAAGAAAAAAAGCAAAAAGAAGAAGGATAAAAAGAAAGGTAAAAAAAAGAATAAGTTAGGCGTTAAAAACTCGTTGGTGAACAACATTAATGCCCGAAAGAAAAAAGGCAAGTCGAGATCAAAAAAGAAATCGAAAATCAGCAAAAAAGCCTACAAAAAAATGCAAAAAGGCTGGAAAAAATAACATTTGGTGATACTGTTCTCATGACAGCCACCTAAAACTATCCAAACGATACTTATTTCCAAAAAGATAGCGACATCCTTAATTAAAGCTTGTAAATTTGCATGATGGAACCAGGAAAACAACACCGCAACAAAGAAACCTGTACGGCAAGTTTAAATGCGGTAAAAGATGCCCTATATGTATTAAATGGGAAGTGGAAGTTTCCGTTAATTATCGCTTTGCAAGATGGCCCTAAGCGATTTAATGAAATACAGAAATCGCTTGGAGAAATTACGCCCAAAATATTATCGAAGGAACTCAAAGACCTCGAGTTAAATGAGTTTCTGGTTCGAAAAGTATTTTCCACCACCCCTGTTACCGTAACTTACGAGCTTACCCCCTATAGCGAATCGCTTGACCGGGTAATTAATGAGCTAAGAGAATGGGGTTTAAAACATCGCGAAAGGCTGGTTAAGAACAGGAAAAACGAACATACCACTGCTGAAACACTGGTTTCCCTTTAAATGTAAACATGAACAATGATCTCCACCTATCGGCCTGAACGAGTAAAAAAGATAATGATAAAATTCAACTATCTTTGTACAAAATAAAATCCATGGCGGTATTACATAAAAAAGAAGAAAAAATCCAGGCAGTGCTAGGTAGGTTGCCTAAAAAATATACAGACGAACAATTTGTAGAAATGTTTATTAAACTCTACTCTAAAGACTGGGGAAAAATTAAATCAGCTTATATTAAGCAATCTCAGGATAAAGAACCGGGAACCATCATCAATATGCCTAAACCAGAGGTGTATTTAAAACAGGTCCTGGCCAACTACCTGCAACAAAATAATACGCCTAAAGTAGTAGAGCTTAAAAAAGAACCTGCTATAGAAGTAACTGCTCCTGAAGTAAAGAAAGCTAAAACTCCGGCTAAGAAAAAAGCCGAAGCAACTGAAACGCCTACAGCAGAAGTTAAAAAGGCTAAAGCGCCTGCAAAGAAAAAAGCTGAGGTTACAAAAGAAATTCCAGTAGCAGAAAAGAAAACAAAAGCAGCAGCAAAAAAGCCTGCAACAAAAAAATAAAAATATTTTACCTCATATACAATAAATCACCTTTTTGGTTGTTTATATATCTGAGAGCGTTAATTTAGATGACGGGGATAGGTCGGTATGATTTATCCCCGTTTTTTTTGGCTTTTTTCCATATCTATTTTTCATTGTCATGCTGAGCCGTGCGAAGCATCTTTCATTTTAGTATAATACCTTACTTCGTTTTTACCTATCCAGAAGTTTTACATCCAATTGTAAATTTTATCCGTTTAATTGGCATATCGGAAAAAGTCGATATACATTTGCAACATGGATCAAGTAGAAATATTTAAAGCCCTTTCCAATAAAACACGTTTACAGATTTTAACCTGGTTAAAAGCGCCTGAGTTACATTTTCCGGAACAGCCAAATGCCGATTTTGAAAATGTTGGTGTTTGTGTTGGTCAGATCCAGATGAAAAGCGGCCTGTCGCAAAGCACCATTTCAGAATACCTGTCCATCTTACAGCGTGCTGATTTAATCAGTTCTACACGACTGGGTCAATGGACTTATTACAAACGCAATAAAGAAGGCTTAAAAAAATTAAGCGATATCATTAATACCGAAATATAATTTAAAAATATATGAATACAGATAGTTTATTCAGGCCATTCAGCCTTAAAACTTTGAATATCAAAAATAGAATTGTAATGGCACCTATGACGAGATCATTCTCTCCGGGCGGAGTGCCAACACCTGAGGTTGCTACTTATTATGCAAAAAGAGCGGCCGGAGAAGTAGGCTTAATTTTGTCTGAAGGAACGGTAATTAACCGTCCATCTTCTTCTGCAGATCCAAACATTCCACATTTTTATGGTACAGAAGCTTTAGCAGGATGGCAACAGGTGATTAATGAAGTTCACCAGGCCGGCGGGCAAATGGGTCCACAAATCTGGCACCAGGGAATTATGGAAAACCATGCATCAGGCTGGTTGCCCGATGCACCTTTTGAAGGCCCTTCAGGTTTTAACAAACCGGGTTTTGAAAATGGTGTACCGATGACGGATGCGGCTATTGCCGATACCATTGCTGCTTTTGGTCAGGCCGCAGCTGATGCCAAGAATTTAGGTTTTGACACAGTTGAAATACATGGTGCACACCAATATCTGATTGATCAGTTTTTTTGGGATGCTACCAATAACCGAACCGACATTTATGGAGGAAAAACCTTAGCAGAGCGTACCCGTTTTGCCGTAGAAGTAATTAAAGAAGTACGTAAAAGGGTTGGCGAAGATTTCGCTTTGATTATCCGTTTATCACAATTTAAACCCGCTGCTTACGATTTCAAATTGGCTAAAAACGAGCAGGAAATGGAAGAATGGTTAACCCCACTCGCAGAAGCCGGAATTGATATTTTCCATTGTTCGCAACGCCGTTTCTGGGAACCGGAGTTTGAAGGTTCTGACCTGAATTTTGCCGGATGGGCGAAAAAAGTAACAGGTAAGGCCACCATTTCAGTAGGTTCAGTTGGTTTAGATGGTGATTTTTTTGGTGCTTTTGCGGGACAAAGTTCGCAGCCTAGCTCGCTAGATGAATTGGTGCGCAGAATGGACCGTGGCGATTTTGATTTAGTAGCAGTTGGACGTCCGTTGTTAGCAGACCCTAACTGGGTTGAAAAAATTAAACATAACCGCTTGGATGAATTGAAAGGCTTCAGCAAAGAAGCTTTGATGCAACTGGTATAAGAACTATATTTTCTCTTTAAGTTTAAAAGCATCTCGAAAGGGATGCTTTTTTTGTTTCTGGTGTTGTCAGATGTTACCATCTGACACACCTCTCAAATATTAATTGTGGAGTTGTTCTCTTTCTAATTTCTTAATACCATTTTTAGCCAGTCAAATGGTAACATCTAAATGCACATAAAAATTTTTCTGCCACGGAAATACTAAGCACGGAATCTTTTTGGATAATTATGAAAGCAATACCTGTAATACTTCGGTTGCTCCAGCCCCGCCCTTTGCTTAATCCGACTGAAAATTCGGGATAACGCTGTTGTCCGGGTTTATTTCACTTCTGATAACAGCAATGCCGTAGCCATCTAAACCCGATCGAAGCGGGATGCCAATTCCTTCCAATTGGCAGAAGCGGGAGCGGGACTACAGTAGCCTAAAAGCTTCTGTTACTGCTTTCCAAATAAAATTAAACGACCAACTTTGTCACCTCAATCAATTCTGTGAGGTCAGATGTTTACATCTGACACGTACACAATCTTTATTTCAATTCTTTCGAGAATACACATCACTAAATGCCGTTTTTATAGATTTAGCTTCGCTGAGCCATCGGGTTCCCGATTCCGTTGCACTTCACTCGAAATGACGTGACAAATAGAATTTCAATTTAAATCCCAGTCTTTTTCCATAAATTCACGTCATCAAAAAATTGATTGTCCCATGTCGAACATTAAACTTATTATCGAAGAAAGACCTGCAAATATTGGCAATTTCATGGTGGGCAGACTCCTCCCTTTCCGTGAAAAACGTATGGTTGGGCCATTTTCATTTATTGATCATATGGGGCCTGCCGCAATGAGCGATCATGAAAACCTTGATGTTCCACCTCATCCGCATATCGGTTTATCTACCCTAACTTTCTTGTTCGAGGGCGAGATTACGCACAAAGACAGTTTAGGATCGGATATTGTGATTAAGCCTGGACAGGTAAACTGGATGACTTCCGGAAGTGGCATTGTACATTCAGAAAGAACCCCTGAATACCTTAGGCATACGGATAAAATGCTTCATGGCCTGCAGATCTGGGTGGCTTTGCCAAAAGCTTTAGAACAGATGGAACCCGAATTTTTCCATGTGGAAGAGGCAGATATTCCGGGCTGGACCCAAGATGGTGTCCATTTTAAATTGATTGCCGGGGAGGCGTTTGGTTATAAATCTCCAGTACCTGTATACAGCCCTTTATATTTTTTAGAGTTAAAGAGTGCTAAACGCCAGAAAGTGAATATTGGCGACTATCTTTTCGGCGAAAGTGCCCTTTATATTTTAGAAGGCGCAATAGAAAGTGACGGACATATTTTCGAACCCCGCCAGATTCTAATTGCCAACGATGCCAGACTCTGTGAATTTACCATGCACGCAAATACCACGGTTTACATTTTCGGAGGTGAACCTTTTCCTGAAGAACGTTTTATTTACTGGAACTTTGTAGCCTCTGATAAGGAATTAATTGAAAAAGCAAAAATAAAATGGCTGGAACAAACCTTTAAACCTGTACCTGGAGAAACCGATTTTGTGCCTTTACCAGATCCCATCCGCAATATTAAACACTAATTCCTCCTAAACAGATTCATATTTACAGAAATAGCCACGCCTGTTGACGATAACCTGCTATTGCCATAACCGATATCGGTTAACGGAATTTTCATAAAAGGTTTAGCGCTAATGCTTAAATTATGATTGATTTTGTGCTGAAACTCTATACCAACATTGGCTATACCTAAATAATGCTGGTTCGCATTTTTTACTTCGAAATTTTGCGGACCCTGATAAGTGCCGTTGTAGGAAAAGCTATACTTTTCTTTTAACATTAAATAACTCGATAAACCTGTACTTACAGAAATAGAATTACGGCGGTTATCAAAAACTTTGTAATTTAAATTGATCGGGATATCCAATACGTCACAATTGGCATGGATGTTTGATGGTTTTATGCTGAATACATAGTTTGTGTTGGGCTTGTATAAGCTAAAATCCGAATCGTAAATTTTCTTTGCATAAGATGCCCCTGTAGTAACACTCAGTTTTTTTGTTAGGATAACGGTCGCTTCTATGCCCAAGCCTCCACTTAAGCTACTTTGCCCTGATTTTTGTACGCTGGTTAAATCGGGCGCAGCCAGAATACTTAATATCAATCGCGGTTTCTTCTTAAAAACAGGATATTGAATTTTTGCCACCCTACCCTGAGCAGGCTCAAACACCAGGTTTTGTTTTTCAAATGCTATTGGTTCGCGCTCAATACTTATTTTCGGTTTATAAATTACATCAAATAATTGGTTACTGTTATCACCGCTGGTTTCCATGCCTTTTAGTGAAGCGGCCCGTGTTTCAGTGCCCTTTTGCACACTGGTGGCTTTTTCTGTATCATGATGACCAGCCAATAAACTTCCTTGTCCATTTCCGGCAGAACTATTTTCATCTGCTGGCTTTTTAACCAGCTCTTCTTTATCATTTAAAGGCTTACCGGCATTATTGTTTTTTTCTATCTTGGTTTTAACCTGTCTGTCTTTGGACTGATCAGCATCGGGTTTAACCAACAAATACACCACCAGCAACATGGCAGCTATCCCGGCTACGGCAGTTAGCCATATTATCGGCACTGTTCTCCTTTTTGGTGATGGATGCAACCTTTCCTCCAGATTATCCCAATCTAAATCATTAAAAGGATGGTCGGGATTTTCCAATCCATCCTTAAATAATTTATCTATATCTTTTCCCTCTTTCATTGCATATTTGTATTTAACCTTACCTGTAAAAGGTTCCTGTCTACCTCCGAACTTCTCACCTGGTAAGTGTTCGTCTCCGTAGCTTTTAACATTTCCTGTAGTTTTTGCCTTGCCTTAAACAGGTTAGATTTTGATGTACCTACCGATATTCCCAACATTTCGGCAATTTCTTCATGCGTATAGCCATCTATAGCAAAGAGGTTAAATACGGTACGATAGCCTGGACTTAGTTCTTGCACCAGCGCCAATAAATCCTGATAAGCCAGCTTATCATATATAGAACTTACCTCCGCTACATATTCATGATCGGTAACATCCACATGATCTGCAAATTTAAGATTGGCACGATAGTAATCGATAGCAGTATTGGTTATAATGCGCCCAAGCCAGGGCAAAAAAGCTTTGGTAGGTTCATATTTGGCAATGTTCTTAAACGCTTTAAAAAAACCATCGTTCAAAATTCCCGCAGCATCTAACCGATCATTTGCATAACGCAAACAGATACCCATAGCAAAGCTGTAGAAATGTTGATATAGCGCTTTCTGACTATCTCTTTCATTTCTAATGCAGCCTTGAATATACTTTTGTATAAGAATATCTTCTTTGTCGCGCTTAGCGGTCACAATTCTCCTTTCAAAACACATTACGATCAGGAACAACGAAAGGTTGCTTCAAAATCAATCTTTTTTTAAAATATCTGTTATTATTCATTTTGACTTAAAAACCTTCGTTATGGAAGCAACCATTTAAAACCTGTGGGCGTAATAGCAGCATATCAATTTTTATTAAAGTTAAAACTTAAAACAAAATCTTATGCTAATCTACTTAAAAAGAAATCTATTGGCTGTACTTTGTATAGCTGTAGTATTTACTGCCTGCAAAAAAAGCAATTCAGATGAGCCAACAACTCCGCCAAACAATAACAATAAAGGAATCCAATTGGCAAGCGACGCCAAATTCGGCACTGTATTAACAGATAAAGATGGTAAAACCTTATATTTTTTTGCTAATGATGCCGCAGGAGTACCTACTTGTACAAATGGTTGTGAAACCAACTGGCCACTTTATTACAGTGCCGATGCCAGTACAGATTTAAACCTGAATAAGGCAGAAGTAGGCGAGGTTACCCGTACAGATGGGCGTAAACAAAGTACTTACCGTGGTTACCCACTTTATTATTTTTCCGGCGATGCTGCTAAAGGAGACATTAAAGGCGACGGTGTTGGCGGGATCTGGTTTGTGGCAAAACCTGATTATTCGTTGATGTTGGCCAATGCACAACTGGTAGGGGCTGATACCAAAACCTATACCAGTACTTATGTAGAGGGAACTGGACTCACCAAATACCTTACTGATGCATTTGGCAGAACACTTTACGCCTTTGCTCCCGATAAAAACGGATTAAATACCTATACAAAAGGCACAACACAAGAAGGATTCTGGCCGGTTTACACTTCTGAAATACAGAATGTTCCATCTGTAATGGCAAAAACAGACCTGGGTGTAATCACAGTAGCCAGCGTGAATAAAAAACAACTTACCTACAAAGGATGGCCATTGTATTATTTTGCATCCGATACCAAAAGAGGCGATAATAAAGGAATTACTATCCCGGGATCGGCAGCTCCGGGATCAGTTTGGCCTTATGTTTCAACCACAACCTCGGTTGCTCCGGCACAATAAAATATTTGGGGTTGGGCAAATAGAATGGTCGGCTGTGTTTTTACAGCCGGCCTTTTATACCTCTAGTAAGGCTTGTTTAATTTTTTCGGCTGCTTCAGTCAATTCCTCATTGCTTGGCTTTAACTTTTCTTTGCTGAAATTCATATCGCTTACATTATTCATCGGGATTAAATGAATATGTGCGTGCGGCACTTCCAATCCGATGACCGAAACGCCTACTTTTTTGCATGGAAAAGCTATTTTTACACCTTTTGCTACAATTTTAGCAAACATCCACAGGCCAACATACAAGTCTTCCTCCATATCGAAGAGGTAGTCTACTTCAATTTTTGGGATAACCAGCACATGGCCAGCAGTTAATGGCGAAACATCTAAAAATGCTAAATATTCTACAGTTTCAGCAACAACATGAGCAGGAATTTCGCCTGCAACGATTTTAGAGAAGATAGTCATAACGTGGAAGGTTAAAAGGTGGAGGGAGCTGGGCGGTTAAGATAAGTGTTTGGCGGTAAGCGGCTAACGCTTATCGCCAAATGTTATCCGCTTATCTGGATATCTCTAAAACTTCAAATTGCATTTTGCCTGCAGGCACTTCGATTTCAGCAAGTTCTCCTACCGATTTTCCCAATAAGCCCTGTGCAATGGGCGATTTCACAGAAATCTTTCCGGTTTTTAAATCGGCTTCACTCTCTGCCACCAATTGATAGGTCATGGTTGCCCCATTTTTAACATTTTTTATTTTTACAATTGATAATGCCAGTACCTTCGATAAGTCCAAACGCGACTCATCGATCAAACGTGCATTTGCCAATGTATTCTGTAATTTAGCTATTTTAGCTTCGTGCAGCCCCTGCGCTTCTTTTGCGGCATCGTATTCTGCATTCTCCGATAAATCACCTTTATCCCTTGCTTCTGCAATTGCTTTAGATATTAGCTGACGACCGGTGGTAGTTAAATAATGAACTTCCTCTTTTAATTTATCTAACCCTTCTTGGGTGTAGTAGGTTACCTCTGTCATTGCTCTATTAATTTTGTTCAAACGCTATAAAAAACAAACAAGACTATATAGTTGGTTTGCTACATAGTCTTGCTTCAATTATAACGAAGATAAAATGTGGAAATTACAAAAGCAAATAAAAGATTAAGATTTAACGGAATTTTAGCTTTCACCATCTTTTTTTTACGCGAAACTGTTTTCATCGCGAGATTAATCGATCATTTATATAACATTCAATCGCACAGGTATTCAAAATTCAATCATTAATTTTAATTTAGCTTAAATTATTCTTAAAAATGAAAAAGTTATTTTCTATTGCCCTGCTCGTTTGCCTGGGTGGCTATACAGTTTCTGCACAGGAACTTTACATGCCCCGGAATATTAAAGCAGCCTATGCTAAAGGTACACGTGCCATGAACGGGAAACCCGGGCCAAATTATTGGCAAAATCATGGCAAATACAATATGGATATCCAGGTAGATGCCGAAA
The DNA here is from genome assembly GCF_007833675.1 of Pedobacter suwonensis. Classification (NCBI taxonomy): domain Bacteria; kingdom Pseudomonadati; phylum Bacteroidota; class Sphingobacteriia; order Sphingobacteriales; family Sphingobacteriaceae; genus Pedobacter; species Pedobacter suwonensis. The sequence goes on from NZ_CP031708.1 coordinate 2,789,455, forward strand.
CCAAAGTAGTTAGCGGTAAAGAAGAAATTTTATACAGCAACAACAGTTCAGACACCTTAAAAAACCTGGCCATACGCTTTGTAAATAACCTGCATAAACCCACCGCACCGAGAAGTGGTGCAGTTAGCGAAGATTTTTTGAGTACAGGTTTAAATATCAAGGCCTTTTGGGTAGATGGTCAGAAATATAAGGTGGACAGCAAAAACTGGGGAACGGTTGGGAATGTTACGCTAAAAAATCCTTTATTGCCAAAATCTAAAATCACCGTTAAAATTGAATGGGATTACCCCTTATCAAAAGAAAGCGGACGGGAAGGACAGATTGATCCAAATTCTTTTTTTGTGGCCTATAGCTACCCCCGTATATCGGTCTACGATGATTATAACGGATGGGACCGCATTCCACACACTGACAGGGCCGAATTCTATAATGACTTTAACGATTATGAATTCTCAATCAAAGCCCCTAAAAACTATGTGGTTTATGCAACCGGAGATTTCCTCAACCCTGATGAAGTTTTACAACCGGAGATTTCTGCACGTTTAAAAAAATCATATAATGGTGATGAAGTGATCCATATCGCCACCGAGCAGGAAATGAAAGATGGTAAGGTAACACAACAAAAAGACTGGAATACCTGGAAGTTTGCGGTAAACCACATTACCGATGTTACTTTTGCCTTGAGTAATCACTATGTTTGGGATGGTGCCAGCGTAATAGTGGATAAAAAGACCAATCGGCGTGCCAGTGCCCAGGCAGCTTACAACCCAGCTACAGGAACAGATTTTGTCAACTCGGTTAAATACAACCTCACTGCTCTGGATTGGTTTTCCAACAACTGGCCGGGAATCCCTTACCCTTATGTTAAAACCATTGCTTTTCAAGGTTTTGCAGACATGGAATATCCAATGATGGTGAACGATTCTCAATTTGGCGATCCGGTATTTGCACAATTGGTTCAGGACCATGAAGTTGCCCACACTTACTTTCCTTTTTACATGGGCATTAACGAAACCCGTTATGCCTATATGGATGAAGGATGGGCCACCACATTCGAATATTTAATCGGCATTGCCGAGCATGGCAAACAGGCGGCAGACGATTTTTACAGGAAATTTAGGGTGAATAACTATATTAATGATAAATCGGCAGAAGAAGACCAGCCCATTATTTCGATGTCTGATCAGGTTTCGGGCGCAGGTTATGGAAACAACTCTTACGGGAAAGCTTCATTATCTTATCTGGCACTTAAAGATATGCTGGGAGATGATTTATTTAAAAAAGCACTGCACACCTATATGAGCAACTGGAACGGCAAACATCCTATCCCATGGGATTATTTCAATTCCATGAATGCAGGTTCAGGGCAGAATTTAAACTGGTTTTTCCAGAACTGGTTCTTCACCAACAACTACCTCGATTTAGCCATAAGCAAAGTAACACCAGCAAAAGGAAAATCAACTGTAACCATTGAAAACGTGGGCGGATTTGCCATTCCGTTTGATATGGTGATAACCTATACCGATGGGCAAACCGAGACTATACACAAAAGCCCGTCAGTTTGGAAAGCCAATCAAAAAGAGCTGAACATCGCGCTGAATACGGCTAAAAAAGTAAAATCGGTTGCATTGGATAACGGAATCTTTATGGATGCCACACCGAAAGATAATGTTTGGTCAGGACAATAGTTGACGGTATGCGGTTTTCAGTTGGCAGTATGAACCGCCAACTGAAAACTATTAATGGGGACTGAAAACTTTATTGTCAGCGTTTGCAACGCGGATTACAGAACCCCGCATTTGTAATGCGGTTAACTAAAATTTTTAACGGTTGACTCGTCATTCTCTCCCAGTTTTTGTGATAACTGCAAATTGAAAACTGCAAACTAATAACTGATAACCGGCTGATGTTTAACCGGAAAATTTAAAGAATTGGCTATAAAACACATTTTATTGGCTTCTTGGTGTAGCGATTCTGCCAGTTCATAAGTCGCCTGATCAGCAATTAAGATTTGAGGATGCAGGATAACTTCTCTAAAACGGCCGCTTCCATCAGCCGATTCTTCCATTGTACCTACTGCTTCATCTTTATAATCAATAACCACTATTCCATTTTTGGAGCATAAGTGTAAATACCAGAGCATGTGGCAGCTGGAAATTGAAGCCAAAAGCAAATCCTCAGGGTTGTACTTAGATTTATCGCCTAAAAAAACAGAATCAGACGAGCCCGCAATATCGGCTTTACCTTTTACTGAAATTACATAATCTCTGTCGTACGAACGGTAATCCATTGTACCTGATCCTTTGTTGCCCGTCCAGGTAACGGTGGTCGAATATAGATGATCTTTCGGCATAATAAAACTGGTTAGATTGTATTGCCAATTTAAGAAAATAAAATGGAGATTTATCTATTTCTCGCCTCTACTTTCAGACCTATGAGGTTTTAAAAACCTCATAGGTCTCACCGAATATAATGCCCTTTTGAATTTAAAAACGATTTGAGCAATTCATAGTTTCTTTCATCAGCGTCGATATTAATATGCTTGTCAGTTTCCATATAACAACATTCAAAACAGATATTAAGCGCAGAAATTATTTCTCTTTTCTTATTGTAAAATATAATCGCATCCCTGTAAATAGGCGCACAAAGCCACGAAGGTAAATTCAAGATATCAGTTTCTAGAATACTGATCAGTATAAATGCATCTGCATCATTACGCTGAAATGAACTTATTTTTTGTGAAGAATTATTTAATTTCTTATCTAAATCGATTATACGCTGATCATGCCAGGATATTTCCCCAGTATTCCTATTCGTTTCCGAATAATAAGCCTCTTGCTAAAAAGAATAGGTTTCAACATATTCAAAATCGAAGCTTTTAATATATTCTTTTGATTGAATAGCTTGATTTGCCATAAAGCATTAAATATTCCGAAGTTTCTCAGCCAAAACTTCCGAAATCTTACGGTAAGAATCAAACGTCCAGCCACCCACATGTGGCGTTAAAATAACCTGATTATTATGCCTTAATTCATCATACCAGGGCTGTTCGCCTAAAGCCGGGAATTTTTCTGTTTGCAGCACATCCAGTCCGGCGCCCAAAATCTTTCCATTTTTTATCGCATTTAATACGGCAGTGGTATTAACAATCTCTCCTCTGGCAGTATTGATAAAGAAGATGGGCTTTTTAAAATGAAAGAAATATTCGTCATCAACCATTTGCCTGGTTTCTGTTGTTAAAGGAATGTGCAGGCTCAGCACATCGCTATATTTCACAATTTCTTCCATACTTACCTCACGGGCAAACGCATCAGAAAAACCGGTTTTGTACTTATCATAAGCCATCACATCAACCTCAAAGCCGGTCAGTTTTTTAGCGAAGCTTTGTCCCATAAAACCGTAGCCTATAATCCCGACTTTTTTGCCTTTCAACTCGTAACCCCGGTTTCCTTCCCGATCCCAAACACCATTCCTGATTTCGATATCAGCCTTACGAAAATTATTCATTAACGATAAGAGCAAACCTGTGGCATGCTCGCCGACAGCATCGCAATTGCCTTCAGGTGCATTAATCAATTCGATATTCCTTTCAAAGGCAATTTTATCATCAATATTATCCAAGCCAGCCCCTGCCCTGGCTACAAATTTTAAATTGGTGGCAGCAGCAAAAATCTCCTCATCAATCCTGAATTTTGTACGTACGGCAATCCCGGTATAATCCTTTATCTTATCCAGTGTTTGTTGTCGGGTAATCTGTGGTTCATCATCTACCTGATAACCCATCGCAACGGCCTGCTCTTTAAACGCAGGATGCAGATCATCAACAATTAATATTTTTTTCATTTTTTAGTCTATGCTCAATATGATGAACAAAAGTAACATTTTGAAGATCGTTCAATTGAAATATTCATTTATAGTTTTTATAAAAGCGGTAATTGCGTACGGTTAACTGCAAAACTTCATATTACCCACAAAAATATTACTATAAAATGGCTGTAATAAAATAGTTACGGCCCGTTTATTAAACTAAGTTGCCGTTACTTTGTCTCCCTTTATAAAAACACACGAAATTTTATTTTTAATGAGACTTTTACAATCCAGAACTATACAGATTACCCTTTTACTTTTAAGCTTATCATTTAATCTTTTCGCACAAACAAGCGGAAAGGCAAAAATTACCGGAGTACTTAAAGATGCAAAAACCCAGGAAACCATTCCGTTTGCTACAGCAGTTTTAATTGATAAAGCCACGGCCAAAAATGCAAAAATAGCTCAAACCGATGTAAACGGCGCTTTTGTAATGACTGATATTCCTACCGGAACCTTTACTTTTAAAATTAGCTTTGTGGGTTACCAAACCATGGTGAGGGATAATATCAAAATAACGGCAGGCACAGGTACCTTAAATTTTGGCGATATTAAAATGAATACTGCAAAAGGCAATGTATTAAGTGAAATTACCGTAACCGGCCAAAAACAAGGTATGCAAATGGGAATCGATAAAAAGATTTTCGCGGTAGATCAGAGCGTAATCAGCGAAGGCGGTTCTGCAGGCGATTTATTACAGAATGTACCATCTGTTTCTACCGATATGGATGGCAATGTGAGTTTGCGGGGTTCGTCAGGTGTTAAAGTATTAATTGATGGAAAACCATCTTTAATTGCTGGCGGCAACGTAGCGCAGATTTTGCAATCCATCCCCGCCAGTTCTATTGAAAGCGTTGAGGTTATTACCAATCCATCAGCAAAATACGATGCCGAAGGCCAATCTGGCATTATCAATATCGTACTTAAGAAAAACACCAAACTGGGCTTTAATGGTTCAGTTGCCTTAACTGCAGGTAACCGTGATAATTATAATGCCAATACCAACTTAAGTTTCCAGAACAGCAAAGTCAATATTTATGGAAACTATGGTTACCGCTATGGCAATCGCGTTGGCGGTGGTTTTCAGGATATTACCTATAAATCTGATTCATTAAATACCAGATTTGCCAGTCAAAACACCGTTTCCAAATCATTGGATAAAGGGCATAATGCCAAAGCAGGTATTGATTATTACATAGCACCTAAAAGTGTAATCAGCTTATCTGGCGGCTTTAACTCAAGAGACAATGAGCGTAACGAACAGCTCGACATCAGACAATTAGATAAAAACCAATTGCCGGTTTTGCTTAGCAACAGAACGAACAATACCGATGGTTTTGGATCAAGTTATGACGCAAATTTAGATTTCGTACAGAAGTTTAAAAAACCAAAGGAAGAACTGACATTTAATTTCGGCTATTCGCACGGCACCAACAATAACGATCAGTATTACAGTACCAATACTACCAACCGCAATGGCGTGCCTATTGATGAAACCCTGAGTTTACAGCGTGTATTCAATACCGGCAACAACACCAATTACAACATCCAGACTGATTACGCATTGCCTGTAGGTAAAGCGGGTAAAATTGAAGTGGGTTACCGCAGCCAGATCCGTTTAGGTGAAAATGATCAGTATGCCGATTCGATCCTAACCAATAGTAGCATTTACATTAGAAACAACAAATTGATCAATGGCTTTGACAGCAAAGATCAGGTGCATGCCCTGTATTTCAATTACCAGAACCAAATTAAAGATTTTGGCTACCAGATAGGTTTAAGAGGCGAAGATGCACGTTTAGATACGCATCTGGAAGGCTATACCAACAATACATTAACCACTGCCGAAGGAAATATCCATTATAAAAGAATATACCCGAGCATATTTTTAACACAGAAACTAAAGGGCGATAATCAGCTTCAGTTGAGTTACACCCGTCGGGTAAACCGTCCACGTCCATGGGATACCAATCCATTTTTAGATGTTTCCGATCCATTAAATTACAGAGGTGGTAACCCGAATTTATTACCGGAAGATGTACACTCATTTGAGTTGGGCTATAGCAAATACTGGAAAAAAATTACCTTGACTTCAAGCTTGTATTTCCGTCAAACCAATGATGTAATCCAGCGCGTAAGAAGTACACCGGTTAATGGAATTATTACCTCAACGCCTCAAAACTTATCAAACCAGATTAACAGCGGATTGGAATTAATCGGCCGTTTTGACCTGATCAAGGCTTTAAATTTTACCACGAACGTAAACTTGTACCAGGCAAAATTTGCGGGCGACGCCCGGTTTGATATCCCATCAAGCAGTGGCTTTAGCTGGAACGCTAACGTAACCGGAAATTTAACGGTTGTTAAAAATTTATCATTACAGGTACGCGGCGACTACAGGGCTGCAGAAGTGATGGCACAGGGAAAACGTAACGCCATGTATGGAATTGATGGGGGCGCCAAATATGATTTCCCTAATAAAAAAGCATCTTTAAGTTTCAATGTTAGGGATATATTTAATACCAGAAGATGGAGCATGACTACTGAAGATCGCGCAACAATTGTTGATTTTGAGCGACAGTTTCAGGGTACAATGGGAAATTTAACGTTCTCTTACCGCTTTGGAAAAACCACCTTTACCGGTACAAATAAAAAGAAAAAAGAGGAGCAGGATAACCGCCCTGATGAAGGGTCATTTTAATAACCAAAGAGCTTAGAAATCATTTCTAAGCTTTTTTTTGATATTGTAGAAACCCACAACGAAAAATAAGATGATTGCTTATCTTGCAGCCATGGAAGAAATCAACCCCTGGAAAACGCTAAAGAGCGAGGTAAAATACGACAACAACTGGATCCGCCTAACCGAACACCAGGTGATTAATCCATCTGGCGGGGAAGGGATTTACGGTACCGTTCATTTTAAGAACCTGGCCATAGGCATTCTGCCGTTAGATGAAAACTATAATACCTGGCTGGTTGGTCAATACCGGTATCCGTTAAACGCCTATAGTTGGGAGATTCCGGAAGGTGGCGGACCGTTCCATGAAGCGCCTTTGGAAAGTGCAAGAAGAGAATTACTGGAAGAAACGGGCATAAGTGCAAGAGCATGGAAAGAGATTCAAAGAATGCACCTTTCCAACTCGGTAAGCGATGAATTAAGCATTATCTATATTGCTACCGATCTTATTGAAGGTATTGCCATGCCTGAAGAAACAGAACAACTGGCTGTAAAAAAATTGCCCTTTAATGAAGCCTATCAAATGGTTTTGGATGGAAAAATCACTGATTCGATGAGCGTAGCCGCAATTTTGAAAGCAAAGCTCATGATGCTGAATGGGGAATTGTAACGATTATAACCACCAAATGTTCCTAACGGAACATAAAAAATATTACACATTCTTTCTAACGAGCACATGTCCCGATGGGACATTTTTGAGATAGAACACATTTCATAAGTTTTGATTTTAACATGCTGTTCCGTAGGAACAAGTCCCCGGTAGAAAATTAGTACAGTTAGAATTTTCGTTCCGTAGGAACGTTTCGTGCAAATAAAAATGCTTAGGATTTATGAGAATCGAAAAATAATTTATAATTTAATAAAAGATTACGAACAACAGTACATCCCCACACTCAAATATCTTGTTTAAATCGTGTGAGTGATCCCTAAAATTAAATCATCCTAAAATTTAAAATTCATATGAACAAATCCTAGCTAGAAAAAGTAGAGCTGGTAGTTTTAGTTCAAGAAGAAAACTGAATGTTGATTTAATTTAGAACACCATGCCAAATACATACACCCAATTGCATATTCAATTTGTGTTTGCAGTTAAATTCAGGGCTGCATTAATCAAAGCAGATTGGAAAGAAAGGCTCCTGAAGTATATTACCGGAATATTTCAGGCGAATAACCATAAAATGATCCAGATTAATTGTATGCCCGATCATATCCACATTTTTATAGGCATGCGTCCGCACCAATCCATTTCTAGCTTGATCCAAAATGTAAAAACAGAGAGCTCTAAATGGATAAACGATCAGGGATTTTGCTCACGAAAATTTGCCTGGCAAGAGGGCTATGGTGCATTTTCCTATTCGAAAAGCCATATTCAACAGGTTATTCAATATATCCAAAACCAAGAACAACATCATAAAAAGAATACCTTTTTAGAGGAATACAGTCATTTCTTGAGAACATCTGAGATTGAATATGAAGAAAAATACATCTTCAAAGAACCAGAATAATTTATTATTATCTTTGCCATCCATTAAATCAACCAGATGAGCAAGCTTTTCGGATATATTTTAAGCCCTATATTTTATATTTTATTTGGATTATGCCTTTGTGTCTTTCATCCTATACAATGGCTTTGTTATAAACTTTTTGGCTATAAAGCACATAAGGTTTCGGTTGATATTCTTAATTTTTTCCTTACCTATTGTCAGCTTTTCCTTTTCAATTCAATCAGTTTTAAAAACGAATATGATCTGCCAACCGATAGGCCCATTATTTTTGCAGCAAATCACCAAAGTATGTACGATATCCCCTCGCTAATTTGGTTCTTAAGAAAATACAGTGCAAAATTCATTTCTAAAATTGAGCTCACTAAAGGCATTCCGTCCATATCCATTAACCTGCGTTTGGGGGGCGGGGCAAACATCAACCGGAAAGATAACAAGCAGGCCATTTCTGAAATCATCAAACTTGGCCGTAGAATGAAAGAACATAACTGGAGCACTGTTATTTTCCCTGAGGGCACGCGGGCAAAAGACGGGAAATTGAAAACATTTCAATTTGGCGGTATCGCTACCCTGTTAAAAGTGGTACCCAATGCTTTGATCGTTCCGGTGGCCATAGAAAATTCATGGAAAATTGTACGATTCGGCATGTTTCCCTTAGCGACAGGAAATGCTTTAAAATGGACAGTGTTAAAACCGATAGAACCAGGAGTAAAACCAGCAAATGAGATTACGTTGGAAATAGAAAACGAAATCAGAAAAGTTTTAAATCAGCCAATGGTTAAGCCAGCGACTCTATAATTATATTAATCTCATTAAGGATCCTACGATTCCGACAGCATAGAGATATTTCCATAGAATGATCGTCATCTCTGTAGCGCATCGAAATGCCTGCCCGTACACGTGGGGAAAGACCTACCTAAACAGATTTCTCGACTGCGTTGCACTCCGCTCGAAATGACGGTTTTTTGTTAGGTACTCCGTATTTCTGTGAATCCGTTGCAACAAAATGTTTAAACCAGTTTAAGCGCTAAAAGACTAACACCAATAACGCTAAATATTCTTATTCCCAATCACCCTAAAAAATTCATCGCGGTAGGTATCGCCAACGGGAATCGTTTTTTGATTAATGGTAATGCGGCTACGCTCAATACTTTCAATCTTATCAACGGCTACAATATATGATTTATGTACCCGGATAAACTGACTTTGAGGCAAAGCTTCTTCCATTTTTTTCATGCTTTGCAGCGTAATTACACGTTCATCTTTGGTAAAAATTGAGATGTAATCCTTTAATCCTTCGATGTATAAAATATCGTGCAGGTAAATTTTCTGGATCTTATGTTCTGTTTTAACGAAAATATAATCCTGAACCGGGTTTGGTGAACCCGAAAAAGGTGCAGGTGTAACAATGGGTTGTGCTACACTAGCGGGTACTTCAACCGGTTTTACCTGATTATGCACCTTTTCTACTGCTTTATAAAATCGATCAAACGCAATCGGTTTCAACAGATAATCCGAAACATTGAGGTCGTAACTTTCTAAAGCATACTGTGGGTAGGCAGTGGTTAATATATAATGGCATTTATTGCCGGCGATTTTTAAAAACTGGATTCCGGTTAACTCAGGCATCTGAATATCCAAAAACACCAGATCAATTCCCCCGCCCTGAACAATCTGCAAAGCTTCGATAGGGTTTTCGCACCTTTTAACCATGGTTAAAAATGGCACTTTAGAAATATAATCCTGTAAAATATCAAGCGCTAAAGGCTCATCATCAACAACAATACAGTTTAGGTTCATTTTAGGTTATTATTTTAATTAATGACAATATCCGGCTTATGCTTGGTTATTTCCGGCTATATGTCAATCATCAGTTCACAGGTATAATGAGTAGCCGAATTTACAACATTTAATTTATATCTGTCAGGATAAACCAATTGTAAACGTCGTTCTACATTGGTTAACCCAACTCCACCCTGTGCATCTTTATTTTGCTGATTCTTTTTATTCACTACACTAAAATGCAAAATCTTCTGGTTGGCAATGATATTGATTTTAACGGGTTCTTCGGGATCGGTTACCACACCATGTTTAAATGCATTTTCAACAAAAGAAATTAGCATCAAAGGAACAATTTTTTGATTATCGATCTCACCGTTCAAAGTCAGTTCGATATAGGCACCATCCTTAAAACGTATCTTCTGCAATTCAATATAACTGGTTAGGTAATCTACTTCTTTACTTAAGGCTACAGTTGGCGTATTGCTTTCATAAATCATGTAGCGCATAATTTCAGAAAGCTTCATAATCGCATCGGCAGTTTTATCCGATTTTTGATAGGCCAATGAATAGATATTGTTAAGCGAATTGAAAAGAAAATGTGGATTTAACTGTGATTTTAAAAACTGAAGTTCCATCTCACGACGCTCACTTTCTAAGTTACGCTGAATCCGCTCGCTCGCAAACCAATCAATAGTAAATTTGATAATGCAACTCGATACTAGAAAAAAACCAATGATAAAAACCGTGTTGATAGCAAAATTATTAACAGACATATTATGGCTTTTACCATCGAATGTATAACGAAGCATCTCTTCAGGATTTAAAACAGCAATGACAGTTTTAACTAATGTTGCAACAGCGATTAAAAGAACAAATGAGAGGACATATAGCCAATACTTCTTTCTTTTTTTGATGAATGATGGGATCAGAAAAATATAATTGATATAGAATACAGAAACATTAACGATACCAAAAACAAAATACGACAGAAAGTAATCTTTCATCGTATGCTTTTCACTACCCATCATAGATATAACTATGATAAGAAGAAATATAAATCCCCAAAAAATAGCATGCAATATAAATGGTCCCCTACTTTGTTTCATCAGATATATATTAAATTGTAATGATTGCCGATAAGGCTTAGCCGATGCATATCATTTAACCACAAAATAAATAAAGTTTTATCGATTTACTTATACAATCTACCAACGGGCATTTTTTTTCTACCAACGGCTCAATAGGCAAATTTTATCGACAAACGCCAAAAATGTCTGTTGATCTAGAATCTTGAACACTTGGTATAATAGATTTTAGCAGGTTATTTTTCTTGAGTTTCTTTGAATCATCAAAACGAAAACAAAATGAAAACATCATCAGCAATCCAATTCAAAAATCAAACAGTAGTTACTGACGGTGTTTTCACAATCTCTCAAATAAAACCATCGATCATGAAAAAGTTAGCAAACACATCGCCATTTTTACTTTTATTATTACCAGTATTTATGATGATTATTTTAACGCTTACCGTTAACACCAATCAGAATGATGCAGAAATAGTTGTAAAGCCTACAAAAACGTCAGGTTCTATTGTGAAACAGGCGACTGCTATTTTCAAATAGTAGTAATGGGTAATTACGCTATCGAAACCGTAGGTTTAAACTTTAACTTTGGCAACCAGGCTATAGTAAAAGATTTATCTTTACAGGTCCCGAAAGGGAGCATTTATGGTTTTTTAGGACCTAACGGTGCTGGCAAGACCACTACCATCAAAATCCTGCTAAACCTATTGAAGTCACCATCCGACCAGGTTTTTATATTTGGCAAGGAAATAAACAGCAACCGCATATCGGTCCTTAAACGTATAGGCGCTTTGGTAGAACAACCGGCTATTTATGGCCATTTAACAGGAAAAGAAAACCTGGTTAACCGTTGTATCTTATTGAGCATTAAAAAAGCAAAGGCTGATGAAATGCTGTCACTGGTAGGCTTAGCAGAAGCGTCAAATAAAAAAGCCAACAAATATTCGCTGGGCATGAAACAACGCCTGGGCATTGCACAGGCACTAATCTCAGATCCTGAATTACTCCTGCTGGACGAGCCTACCAATGGATTGGATCCAAATGGCATTATTGAAGTCCGGAACCTCATGATCGATTTAGCCACAAAACATCAAAAAACAATACTGGTTTCCAGCCATTTATTGGCAGAAATAGAAAGAACGGCAACACATGTTGGCATTATAAACCAAGGTCAATTATTATTTCAGGGTACGATTAACGAACTTCATTTACTGAGCAAGCCCAGCCTCGAAATCGAAGTTAACAATATTGAAGATGCATGCACCTTGTTAATCAAGCAGGGATATGAAGTTATAGCCAAAACAGAGCGGATTATTACTTTACCATTTATTTCTTCCCAAAACAGCGGGGAGCTAAATACATTATTAATCCAGAATGGTTTTATTGTGAGCAGCCTGTACCAGCAACGAAAAGATCTCGAAAATTTATTCCTTGACATCACTAAAGCCAACTAACATGCATGCTCTTTATATTTCCTTACGATCAGAATTCTACAAATCAAGGAAAACCCTGGCCTTTTGGGCCGCCATTTTATTACCCCTCATCATTTGTGGTTTAATCAGTGCTGGTTTTTACTACGACGCTGAAAAAATCATTGCTGGCCACTACCCTCCCATGCTGTTGTGGGCACGCTATAGTGGCGCATCACTAAATGTAATGGGATTCCTGATCATGCCTTTTTATGTCATATTTATGGCCTTTTCGGTCAACAATATTGAACACAAAAACGATACCTGGAAAATGTTATTTGCCCAGCCTCTCCAAAAGTTTTCAATTTATGCGGCAAAATACCTGTATGCTATACTTTTGATATTTATCTGTTTATTCTTATTTGCCACACTTACTTTTGCATTTGGACATTTACTGCAGCTAATGGTCCCTAAGTTTAACTTTGATCAATACAATCCGTTAAAAATTCTAATTAATTCTTATACCAAATTATTTTTGGCCTCTTTGGGCATTTTATCCCTACAATTTATATTCAGCTTGTTATGGAGCGATTTTCTTAAGCCAATGGGGATTGGTTTTGTAGGCACCATCATGGGGATTATCACGGCCAACATAGGTTGGAAATATGCTTACCTGAACCCCTATTCTTTGCCAACGCTGGCTTTAAGAATAACTAAGGTAAAACAAGGTGATGATCCGTTAGCTTTCCCTGTTTTTACCCAGGAAATATGGACAAGTTTAATTTATGCCTCAGTTCTTTTTATCATTGGCTACTTTATTGTAACCAAAAAGAGCATAAAGTAATTGCACTCAGATCAAAGTTCATTTCCCCTTATAAACATACCCACAAATAAAAGCCTGCTGAATTGACTTTAGTATCAAATAGCAGGCTTTTTGTTTAGACTGAGAGGTTGTATATATCTTAACTCTTATAGAGACAGTATTCTTTCTTTGAACGCCCAAACAATCAATTGATAAGAATTTTTTAGATCTAATTTTCTTACCATATTTCTCCTGTGCGTATTAACGGTGTGTTCGCTGATAAAAAGCATTGCACCAATTTCTTTACTGTTGTAACCCATTGATAAAAGGTGTACGATTTCAATTTCTCTTTCACTAATCGAACCATGATTGTCCTGCAATAGGATGTTAGTTATCATTTTTTGAGAGAATTAAGTAGTTAAATCAAAATTTACCGAAACAGACTTATTTTGAAATAAGTTTAAAATATTTGTTTTTATAGCGTAGACGTGATTATTTAACTATAGCAAAAAATTATTTCTTACTATTGTATACCAAAAGTAGTGGCTAAATGAGGGATGATGTTAGCGTAAAATGCCCTAAATGGAAAGGTATTTTTACGGTATTTATTTACAAATACTTCTTGACAGATCATTAATTATTATCGACTTTTAAGCTTTTACAAACAAACTATCTAAATTTATGAGCAAAAAATTAAATAGCGAACCTATCGACCCGAAGGTTGCAGAAGCTATGGTTAATGCCTATGCCAAAGATGGCATGAACGCTTCAGAATGTTATACTAAGGCAGTGTGGTTTCCGGCTGAACAGATTCTGGACATTGCAAAATCAATGAGTGAAGGCAAATATGACGGTTTAAGAATTTATTTTGCACAATACCTGGAAGGAGCAATTGATGGTGTTCCTAAATCGTACGAAGGAAAAAATACTTTATTATTGGTACCAACTACCCCAAGAGTGGGAAATGGCGTTGGAGGAAACGACCATTATGATGACCTAAGAAATATTGAAAACCGCGGGCAAGGCTGTCCTGATCAATGCAGCGGGGTAGCCTTATAACAATGAGATATCTATCCCCCATATTTATAGCAGAGGTTGTTTGCTTTATAGCTGCACTCAATATGATATGGAAAGATAAAAATGCTTTCGGTAAGGTGATTACCTGCTATTTAGCTGTGGCGTTCATTACAGAAGAGGCTGCAGCTTATTTAGCCATAAGAGGAATACATAATTTATGGTTATTTAATATTTATCTTGTTTTTGAAATCAGCACCATATTATACGGCCTCTACCATTGCCTGAAAAAATATATAAATCCCAAGCCTATAATTTTAATAGGTTTGGGTATTATAAGCTTAACCTATATTTTCTTTTTAATTACGCAACCCTTTTCGAATTTAAATACAGTTACAATTACTGTAATGTCTGTGATTTTCACTCTTTTTTGCCTTTACTATTATTACTTGCTGTTAAAAGATGAAAACTTTATTGAGATCCACTCACATCCGGAATTCTGGTGGATTACAGGCGTTCTGTTTTACTACTTTGGCAGTACAATGTCTAACCTTTTTGATGGATTGTTTTCCGTTAAACTTATAGGCTTTGCTACCGTGAAATATTGTATTTATATCGTATTAAACCTTATTCTATATGGCTGTTGGCTATATTCCTTTATATGCAGAATGAAACAACGAGAATTGCATTTCTAGTCGCCATTGCAACGCTTATATTCCTCCTTGTGCCCGTATTTTTGATTTTATACATCAGGTCTTACAATCGGCATAAAAAGAATCATTTTCTGGAAAAGCAGAATATGCAGCAGAAATTTGAGTCAGAAATACTTCAAACCCGTATAGAAGTGCAAGATCAGACTATGCAAAGTATCGCTGCCGAATTGCATGATAATGTGGGCCAGTTGCTCAGCCTCACCACCCTCACCTTAAACTCCGTAAATTTAAATGACGGAGAGAAGGCCAAAAAGAAAATAGACAATTCCTTGGCACTTGTTAACAAATCCATTAAAGAGTTAAGGGAGCTGGCCAAGCTATTACATGGTGAACAACTGGTAGAAAATGGTATTGGCCATGCGATTGATCAGGAAATTAACTGGCTAAGCAAAGCAGGCAAATATGAACTGGAAGTGAATAACCAGTTAATTGATCTGCAAATCACATCGCCTGATAAGGATTTGATTATTCTACGCTTGTTGCAGGAAATCATCAACAACATTATAAAACATGCTCACGCCAGACATATACAGATCAATGCCTATCTGGACAAAAACGTTTTACATCTAAAGGTAGCTGAAGACGGGATAGGATTTGATCCGGTTGAGATGAAGGGTAAAAAAACAGGGATGGGCCTAAATTCTATTTACAAAAGAATGGAGATGATCAATGGAAAATTAGTATTAAATTCGGCGCCGGAAGAAGGCACTTCTCTCACAATTGAAATCCCTTACCCTTAATTATGCAGCAGCCAAGTATTTCCATCGCAATTGTTGACGACCACACCCTCTTCCGTTCCGGATTGGCCAGTTTACTGGAAGAATTTGATGAAATAGAAGTGATGTTCGAGGCCATGAATGGCATTGATCTTCAGGCTAAAATCAACCGCCATGCTGAAGTTCAGCTAATTTTAATGGACATCAACATGCCTGGAATGGATGGTTTTGCCACTACAAAATGGATTAAAGCCAATTACCCAAATGTTCATGTACTTGCACTCAGCATGCTTGAGGATGAAAAAGCAATAATCGGGATGCTCAAAGCAGGTGCCGGGGGATACATGCTCAAAGAATCTACACCTTATGATCTGTTGACCGCCATTAAGGTGCTTGTAGATAAGGGTTATTATGTAAATGAGCTGGTATCGGGAAGGCTTTTAGTGGCTTTAAAAGAGGGCGACATGAAACCGACATTCTCTGACAGAGAACTTACATTTTTACAATATTGCAGCACCGAGCTTACCTATAAAGAAATCGCCGACCTCATGAATGTAAGTCCACGAACAGTTGACAACTATAGAGAATCTCTTTTTGCCAAGTTAAACATCAGATCGCGTACCGGATTAGTGGTATACGGCATCAAAAACAACCTGATCAACATTTAACCTGAAAAACATACAAAAACCTGATTATCAAATATATAAATTCT
This sequence comes from Pedobacter suwonensis, assembly GCF_007833675.1. Taxonomy (NCBI): domain Bacteria; kingdom Pseudomonadati; phylum Bacteroidota; class Sphingobacteriia; order Sphingobacteriales; family Sphingobacteriaceae; genus Pedobacter; species Pedobacter suwonensis. The sequence goes on from NZ_CP031708.1 coordinate 2,805,791, forward strand.
ATGTTTTCCATTACTTCCCCGTAGATAGAAGTTCTATAATGGTAATAAAAACGCTATGTGATTATTTGAAAATAATTACTGGTAAAAATTTGGGCACCTAACCAATTAGTTTTAACTTTAGTTAAAAGCAAATTAATTTGCTATCATCCTTATTATTATTAACTATTATGGAAATTAAAGATTTAACCAAAGCGGAAGAGCAGATCATGCAGGTTCTGTGGCAGCTGGAAAAAGCATTTGTTAAAGAGGTAATCGAAGAGCTCCCCCTTCCAAAACCTGCTTACAATACTGTATCTACCATCATCAGAATTTTGGAAACCAAAGGTTTTATTGGCCATGAAGCTTTCGGAAAGGCTCATCAGTATTACCCCTTAATCAGTAAAGAAGAATATAAAAGGCATGCTACAGAAAAACTCCTGGGTAATTACTTCGAGAATTCTGTAGAGAGTATGTTTTCTTTCTTTGTTAAAGAAGAAAAACTGGATTTAACTGACGTTGATGAAATTCTGAAAATGATTAATCAGATTAAACATAAGCCAAAATGAGTTTTGCCCATTACTTATTACAGGTAAATTTATACTTAATTGTTTTTTTTGGCTTTTACAAATTACTGTTAGATAAAGAAACCTACTTCACTTTAAACCGTATTTATTTAGTAGCTGCCGGAATTCTGTCTTTATGCACTCCATTTATACGTTTAGAATGGTTAACAGAACAAAAAGCGGCGCAGCAGGTTTACACATCAGTTAATTGGGAAGCCGTGTTGGCGCAGGCAACAATTGTAACCGAACGTAACGATGGCTTTAGTTGGGGAAATGCACTTGTATATATTTACTGTGCAGGAATCCTGTTCTTTTTTGGCAAATTCATATTTAACTTACTGGCCGTAAAAAAGCTCTTCACAATAAATAAAGCTGGCTCAGCATTTTCTTTTTTCGGCAGAAAAGTGATTGATCAGGGATTACCACAGATGGATGTGATTGATATGCATGAGGAAGCACACATTAAGCAGTGGCACACGCTGGATATTTTATTTTTCGAAATTATAGGAATTATTACCTGGCTAAATCCAGTGATTTATTTTTACAAGAAAACTATTAAAAATATCCACGAATATTTAGCCGACGAACTGGCTGCCGAGTTTCAAGGCGACAAGGCAGCATACGCCATGTTGTTACTCAGTAAATCATTCGGTATTTCACCAAATAGCTTAACAAACGGCTTTTTAGAAAAATCACTGATCAAAAAGAGAATTTTCATGCTTCATAAAGAGCGCTCTAAAAAGATTGCTATCTTAAAGTATGGAATTTTTATTCCGCTATTCGCGCTTTTCATTTTGTTTTCATCTGCCACAGTACGTAAAAATGAGAAGCTAATATCTATTACCGATCAAATCCCAATGGATAAGCCAATAGAAATAGTTGAAAACATGGTTACAACGCAAGAGAAAACTGTTAAAGCACGAACAACTGCTGTTGATGGTAACACGGATCCCAGCTGGAAGGGATTTTATAAATTTTTGGCGGTAAACATCAAATATCCGAAAGCAGCAAACAGCAATCAGATTCAAGGTAATTCACAGGTAAGATTTAATGTTGAAGGAGGTAAGGTCACCAATATCGCCTCAAATGTAAAATTAGGTACTGGCTGCGATGAAGAATTGATAAGGGTTATTTTATCTTATAAGGGGTTTAAAACTGTTGCTGATGGCAAATATGCGCTAACAGTAGGTTTTAGCATTCCTGAATCCTCAAAAGAATTTAAAAACAGCCTATTGCCTAAATCTGGCGGGTATATAAATCTGAACAAAATTAATATCCTATCCTATCTTCCTGAAAATACCGGAACCAGCGGTATTAGATCTGAGAATACAGATGACATCTATGATTTTGTTTCGATCGAGAAACAACCGGAATTTCCGGGCGGCATAGCCAAATTTTATAAATATGTGGGCAGCAATATAAAGTACCCAAAGATTGCACAGGATAACAATGTACAGGGTAAGGTTTTCCTTAGTTTTGTAGTTGAAAAAGATGGTTCCCTTTCTGACGTACAGATTACCCGCGGTTTAGGAAGTGGTACTGACGAAGAAGCGATAAGGGTTTTAAAAGAATCGCCAAAATGGAATCCGGGCATTAAAAATGGCTTTGCCGTAAGGGTAAAGTATAATATCAATGTTAATTTCACACTTGCCGATCCTCCAAAAGAAACCCCGAAAAGCAGCATTGTCAGTGACCGCGCCGGATTACAAGAACGCACACATGCTGATCCGCTAGTCATTTTAGATGGTGTTAAATTAGCAGACAATAGTTTGTTGAATAAGATCAATCCAAACAACATCGAATCAATTGATGTGTTAAAAGATCAAATTGCTATGGATTTATACGGACCAAAAGCCAAAGCTGGCGTAATTCTAGTAACCAGTAAAGGACCAAAAAATAACATTTTTAATCCATTTAACGCAAAAGAGTCTACGATAATAGATAAAAACACAAACTATTTAGAACTCCAAAGAACATTCTAATTAATTCAATATGAAAAAAGTAATGGTATTAAGCCTAATAATTAGCTTTAGTTTAGCCGGTTTTGCGCAAAAGACTGAGGGCACTAGTAATTCAAAAACTACAATTATAGGAAATTCAACATTAAGTTCAGACCTATTAATTGTAATTGATGGAAATAAACAATATTTAAGAGGGGCAGCCTCATTGTCTGAAATCAGCCCCGACAATATTAAAGCTGTTAACATTTTAAAAGACAGTACGGCAATTGCAAAATATGGAACAGATGGTGTTGCAGGTGTAATTGAAATTGAAACCAAAAATAATACCGTTGGCATCAACCTACCTAAATTTAAAGCCATAGACACCGCAAGCCTTAACCTGCAAGGAAAAGCATTAGGATTTAGGGCACGTCCCTTACCCGATAGTGAAACGCCAGTGATCAAAAGATACCTGCTAAACAGAGATTTTGATGATAAAGCAAAACCACTTTACATTGTAGATGGAAAAGAAGTTGCAGATCCCAAGTTGAAGGGAGATTCCATTGAATCAATAGATGTGCTAAAAGATGCCAACGCGCTAAAACAATATGGCGACAAAGGCAAAAATGGAGTGATAATTATTACCACTAAAAAAGCAGTATCACATCAAAATTAATTGAACAATATTAAAAATTTAATTTTCCAAAAAACACGAAACCCCTGCAAAATTGCCGGGGTTTCGTGTTTTCTCTCCTGTCTCGGAAGATTAAATTTATAAAAACTTTAATACATATACAAATAATGCAGAATAAAATTTCCAAAAATGCAAAATTTTAATATGCAGACATAAGATTATTGCAACTTTCGCAAACTTTTATTTTGGAAGCAATTTATTTTGCAACCTTTCGATTTCAAAACATAAAGTTTCATATGTTTTCACAATAGTCTAAAATTGTGTGAAACAAGTATTGCTTTAACCATCTGCCTGCTTAAAAAGCATTGAAAATTTCCTTATTAAATTTACAAAAATAATAATGCAAGCGCATTTCTATTATAATAAAACAACTTTAGCCAAACTAAAAAGCCCCCATTAGGTGGAGGCTCAGTATCTGGCTAGTAAACCAGAAATACAGTATAATGTTTAAACAGTTTCTTCTGAAATAAATTTGGCAGTTGCAAAATCGCGGTTCATACGTGCGATGTTTTCTAAAGAAATTCCTTTAGGACATTCCGCCTCACAAGCACCGGTATTGGTACAATTACCAAAACCTTCAGCATCCATTTGCGCAACCATGCTTTGTACCCTACGATAACGCTCCGGTTGGCCTTGTGGCAATAAAGCCAGTTGTGAAATTTTAGCCGATACAAATAACATTGCAGAAGCATTTTTACAAGTTGCTACGCAGGCACCACAACCGATACAAGCAGCCGCTTCGAAAGCCGCATCTGCCTGCATTTTAGGGATTGGTAAATTATTTGCATCTTGTGCATTACCGGTATTTACTGAAATAAAACCACCAGCAGCAATAACCCTGTCAAACGCCGAACGGTCTACAGTTAAATCTTTTACTACCGGAAAAGCAGCAGCTCTCCAAGGCTCCACAACTATGGTATCGCCATCTTTGAAAGAACGCATGTGCAACTGGCAGGTCGTAACTAAATCTTTTGGTCCGTGCGGACGGCCATTGATAAACATTGAACACATTCCACAAATACCCTCGCGGCAATCATGGTCAAATACAACCGGCTCTTCACCTTTGTTAATCAATTGTTCGTTTAATACATCGAACATCTCTAAGAAAGACATATCCGGTGAAATATCGGCCAATTTATAATCTACCAAAGCACCTTTGGTTTTGTTATCTTTTTGACGCCAAACTTTTAGCGTTAAGTTCATATTTCCTGTACTCATTGTATCTCAGATTTGAGATTTGAGACATTAGATATAAGAATTGAGAATTTTCATCTCACATCTCACATCCCACATCTCACATCTTATTTATAACTTCTTTGTGCAACTTTAATATTTTCAAACTTCAGTTCTTCTTTGTGAAGTTCGAAGTTTACACCTTCCTTAAATTCCCAGGCGGCTACGTAAGCGTAATTTACGTCATCACGTAATGCTTCACCTTCCTCTGTTTGGTACTCTTCGCGGAAGTGGCCACCACAACTTTCATTGCGGTTTAAGGCATCAATACACATCAACTCACCCAGTTCGATAAAATCAGCTACGCGGCCTGCTTTTTCAAGTTCAGGATTAAGCTCATTAACTGTACCAGGTACACGAACATCACTCCAGAATTCAGCACGTAATGCCCTGATTTCCTCAATGGCTTCTTTTAAGCCTTTCTCGTTACGTGCCATACCGCATTTCTCCCACATAATGTGGCCTAAACGCTTGTGGAAATGATCTACAGACTTTGTTCCCTTAATGTTGATCAGCTTATTTAAAATGCCTACAGCTCTTTCTTCTGCCTCTACAAACGCCGGGTGATCAGTCGGGATAGCTTTGGTAGAAATTTCTTTTGATAAATAAGCACCTATAGTGTAAGGTAAAACGAAATAACCATCGGCTAAACCTTGCATTAAAGCAGATGCACCTAAACGGTTAGCTCCATGATCAGAGAAATTAGCCTCTCCGGTACAATATAAGCCTGGTACCGATGTCATTAGGTTATAATCAACCCATAAACCACCCATGGTATAGTGAACTGCCGGATAAATACGCATCGGCGTTTCGTAAGGATTTTCACCAGTAATCTGCGCATACATATCAAACAGGTTACCATATTTTTCCTTAATCACCGCTGTACCTAAACGCATGCAGGTTTCTTTATCCGGATTGTGGTTACCCGCCTTAGCCGCTTCGATTCTTCCATAACGCTCTGTATTGGCTTTAAAGTCTAAATAAACAGCCAATTTAGAAGCACCAACACCATAACCTGCATCGCAACGCTCTTTCGCTGCACGAGAGGCCACATCACGGGGAACCAGGTTACCAAAAGCAGGATAACGGCGTTCTAAATAATAATCTCTTTCATCCTCAGGAATTTCTGAAGCTTTACGGTTGTCATCTTTCTTTTTAGGAACCCAGATACGTCCGTCGTTACGCAACGATTCAGACATCAGGGTTAATTTAGATTGATGATCGCCAGAAACGGGGATACAGGTTGGGTGAATCTGCGTGTAGCAAGGGTTTGCAAAATAAGCTCCTTGCTTATGTGCTTTCCAGGCTGCAGTCACATTACTTCCCATTGCATTGGTAGAAAGGTAGAATACGTTACCGTAACCACCTGTTCCTAATACAACGGCGTGACCGAAGTGACGTTCGATTTCTCCTGTAATTAAGTTACGGGCAATGATACCACGTGCTTTGCCATCAATTTTAACCACCTCAAGCATCTCGTGGCGGGTATACATCTCTACTTTACCCATACCAATCTGGCGTTCTAAGGCAGAATATGCACCCAATAATAACTGTTGACCGGTTTGGCCAGCAGCATAGAAAGTACGCTGAACCTGTGTACCGCCAAATGAACGGTTGTCTAACAAACCTCCATACTCGCGGGCTAAAGGCACACCTTGTGCCACACATTGATCTATAATATTGGCACTTACTTCCGCCAAACGATGCACATTGGCCTCGCGGGCGCGATAATCACCTCCTTTAATCGTATCGTAGAAAAGGCGATAAACACTATCACCATCGTTCTGATAGTTTTTTGCTGCGTTGATCCCCCCCTGAGCAGCAATAGAATGTGCTCTCCGTGGTGAATCCTGAAAACAAAAACATTTAACCTTGTAACCCATTTCAGCCAGAGTAGCCGCTGCTGAAGCACCTGCTAAACCTGAACCAACAATGATTACTTCAATAGTTCTTTTGTTCGATGGGTTAACCAAAGGCACAGAAGACTTATATTTTGTCCATTTACTGGCTAATTCGCCTTCCGGAATATTTGAATTAATATCTGACATATATCTTTTGTGCTAAAACTTAATCAATTAAATGTGTGTAAACTGCAATTGGCATTAATGCGAATACGATCGAAATAATTATGGCATACCATACACCAACACGTTTAATAATTCCATTATATTTTGAATGGTTCCATCCCATTGTTTGGAATGCGGATGCAAAACCATGTAATAAGTGGTAACAGAGAGAAATCATTAACAAAACGTAAGCAACAACCCTAACCGGATCCTGAAACTTCTCTTTCATTACTGCATATAAATCTTCATTTCCGTTGGCATCAACAGTCGGAATTCCTGTAAAACGGGAAACCACCCAAAAATCCTTCAGGTGAATAACAAGAAAAATTAACAGTAAAGTCCCCAACAAGCCCATTGAACGACTGTACCACTTGCTGTTAGCACTACCATTATAAACTGCGTAACCTTCAGGTCTTGCTTTCTTATTTTGGATAGTTAGGTTAACTGCCTGGTAAATGTGCACAAGTAAACCTAAAAACAATATGTACTCGCCTGCTCTAATGATCCAGTTGGTAGCCATAAAATGTGCTCCAATATTAAATTTCAAACCATTATCGTCAAGAAATATTAACGAATTAATACCAGCGTGTACAATTAAAAAAAGTATCAGGAATATCCCTGTAATACCCATTACGTATTTTCTTCCTATTGATGAAGAAAGTGCATTTCCGAAACCACTCATTTGATTAGGATTTATATCTAAATTTCCTGCAAAAATATCTAATTATGAGTTTAATTTATAAACGATTATGACAAAACAGCGATAAAACATTTATTTAGAAACATTCTAAAGCATATTCGTAATTAATCGAAAGAATATATGCTTATTTAGCGTTTCGATTTTAATATAAGTTAAATGTAGTGGCCTGTTCAAAGGTTTTCAGAACATTGAGAAATCACAATAACATCAGGTTGCCTGGCTGATACGTTACTGCTGTCGAAATAAATACCCGATTTATTACCTGTTTTTAGTGTTGCGTGATTAATAAAGCTTGAATGTTAAATCTGACAAAAAAACTCCTGATAATAAGCCAATATCTTAGATAAATGATCAAACATAATCGAACTTAAAATTTCGTCTTGAAACTAATTTTTTCGTTATATTACTTCACCAATTGATCAATATGAAAAAAAAGCGCTACTTACTTATTTTATTCGCCTGCTTCTATTATAGCTGTGATCCTGCTCCTGCTATTTTTAATTTCGAAACCAAAAATTTCGGTCCCAATGCGGTGATCTCCGTCAAAAGTTCAGAAAACGGCGAAACCTTAAAAGCCGAAAATATTACCAATGGCAATCAAACGTTCAGGATTAACATGCCCAAAACAGGTTACGCCATATTAAGTACATATGATGACGGCCATGATGAGGAATATTACTTTTATCTGGATAAGGGAAATTATAAGGGGGTTCTTGACGGAAAAAACGCCGCGACTTACCCGTTTAAAATCTTACCGACTAAAGAAGGTGAAGAAATGATCAGCTTTTACAAACAAAAAGAGGCAATGAACAGAAGCCTGCTGGATAGCTTGGCACTCGCAGAGCGTGAATTCAACCTCGCTACCCCTGATAATATTGCAGAAAAGGCAAAAAAGGCTGATATATGGAGAGCGAAAAAAATTAGTTCAGAACTGAATAATATTGAAATTTTTGCCAAAAATCATCCTAAATCCGACGTTACTATATTTTTACTAGACAGGTTTGGAAGAGCAGGTTCTGAAGCTAAAAAATACCTGTCGATTTTTAAAGGTCTGGATAAGGAAGTACAGGAAAGCAAAAGAGGCAAAAAACTGCTTTCAGAAATTATGCAGGCCAACCAAATGATGGCCGGAAATAAAATGCCCCACATCGAAGGCGAAACACCTGATGGGAAAAAGTTTAATTTGAGCGTATTGAAAAAAGTTAACCTAATTATCTGCTGGGTTTCCTATAGTGGAAAAAACAGAAAAAACAACCAGATATTGGCTCATCTCTACGAAAAATATAAGGATCAGAACGTGGAGTTCATTGGTGTATCGTTCGATAAGAATAAAGATAGCTGGAAAAAAGTAATTAAAGCCGATAACCTGACCTGGCCGCAATATTCGGACCTTTTGGGGGAGAAATCACCTAATGCAAAAAACTTAAGTAATTATAGCGCAACATATTTCTTTTTGGCAGATAGAAATGGCATAGTGCTCAGCAATAGTGACCTCTCACTTGATTTTGTGGACACTGAAATAGGCAAACATTTAGCCAATCAATAATAACGCAACCCTGGCTCATAAAAAAGTCCCGATTTACATCGGGACTTTTTACGATTTATGTATTCGAGTTTTCTTAAGCTACTTTAACATTTACCGCATTTAGGCCTTTTCTACCTTCTTCTACATCGTAGTTTACGGTATCATTCTCGCGAATGTTATCGATTAAGCCTGAAGCATGAACAAAAATTTCGGCATCGCCATTAGATGGAATGATAAATCCGAAACCTTTAGTTTCATTAAAAAATTTTACTGTTCCTTGTTGCATTATATTGTATTTTAATTTACACCAAAGATAGGCTTAAATACCCATAATAAATTTTTTATTTTTTATTAAGTTAAAATCTATAAATATATTGACTATTTGCCCTTTAGAGCCTACTCATTAAAGTATTTTGGCCGACGATTTACCGAGTTTTGTTTACGTTTTAGAAATAAAACACCATCAGAACGACGATCAACTTTGGTTTTTCTGCCTAAAACGCGTACAGATTGACCATAAAAATCGCGTCATAATCTGCTGTACCCTATCTATAAATAGGTGGAAAATCAGCTAAAAACAAGACTTTGGCTTTGATCATAATTCACCGTCACATTCTCGGAAATCTTTACAACCAATGTTTCGTATTCTTTGGCGCTATAGCTCATGATCAGCAAGTCACCAACAATCTCATGTAAAACAAGTTCCGGACTGGTATAGGTAATGGACACAACATGCGCTGCTTTATTTCGCAGATCTGAAGCATAAATATGTAGCTCAGCATAATCAAAAATGACTGGACGATTTTCAATGTCATTTAAAACAGGCATTTTACACTCCAGGGCTGCAATGCTGTTCATCACCGCGTACTGAAGCTTCTGATTTAGTGCAATGGCCTTTTTACTGGCTTGCTTCATCTCAGAAAAGGTATGCAAGTGTTCATCTAAACTATATATGGCTGATCTTTTTTGAAATTCTTTATAAGTATCATGAAATATCCGCCTTTCAAAATCCGTTCTGCACATGAAATTGAAATATTGTTTTACGCTGAGGTTAATATTAGCTAAAGCCATAATATTCAGTTTTTTGTTGATTCTAATGTGGAACTATAAAAAATTAATCAATCTCCCTAAGGGCTGGTAAACAATCGATGATAACGAAGCTATATCTTGATTATGAAAAACGGATGAATATTGATTTATGTATCAGGAACAAGGCTGAGTAGCTAAGATTTAAGATATTTTAACAGTTCACACTTAAATATTGCCAGATAATAGGTCACAAATGTACTGATATCGAAACCGATTCAACAATCTTCATTTGGAGATGGCCTGTGTTTCACTGGCAGCGCAAAGACAAATGTATAGGTAAGATTACTAAGGTTTCAGATAACGTGATCGTATATTGAACATAAAACAATATACCACGTGAATTTAAAGAAAACTGTTTGACAGGCTGGTAGGTTATTATTATAAAAACATGTGTAACTAAAACAATTACAATATGGAAACGAGAAACAACCATGCTTTAATCCAAACCTTACTGGATTGTGCGCTAGCTTGTGAACACTGTGCATCATCTTGCTTGAAAGAAGAAGATATCAACATGATGATCAATTGTATTAAACTGGATAGGGATTGTGCGGATATCTGTACCCAGGCGGCCAGATTATTGCAAAGAGATTCGATTATAGGACATCAATATTTACTGTTATGCGAAGAAATATGCAGACTTTGCGCAGCTGAATGTAGCAAGCACGATCATGAACACTGCAGGCAGTGTGCAGTGGCATGTGAAGAATGCGCAGATGCCTGCCATGCCAACCACGAAACAATCAATCAGGATTAAAATAAAAAAGGCTTCCCAAATCAAATTGGGAAGCCTTTTAACTATTTATTACAACTAATTACTGTGCAGGAAAACTGTAGTTATATGAGCCTTGCTCGCTCACACCAGAAATGCTCACCATATTATTTCTGCCTAAAGGCAATGCTTTTTGAACATCAGCCACAGAATTTACAGGTTGTCCGTTTACCTTGGTGATAATTAAACCTTTTTCTACTCCGATATTATCGAAAGCTTTACCGGTAGTAACCGATGTTACAACCACACCGCTGTTGATTCCATATTTCGCTTTTTGTGCCTGAGTAGCCGGAGCGAAAGTTGCACCTAGTTTAGAAACTTCCATGCCTTTGCCAGCCGTATTCTTAGCCGTAAGGCCAACGCTTGCTTCTCCTTTTAGCGTTACGGTGTAATCTTTAAGCGCGCCATCTCGCAATACGGTTAACTTAACTTTATCTCCAGGATTTAAACGGCCTACCCTTTCCTGAAGATCAGGTGAATCGTTAATCACTACTCCGTCAACTTTTTTAATTACGTCACCTGCTTTAATGCCCGCTGCAGCAGCACCGCCTCCGGCAACTACATCACTCACATATAAACCACTTATTTCATTGGTCTTGATACCTTCAGGCTTTTCTTCACCACTTAACGGCACAAAGTTAACGCCAATATAACCACGTTTAACAGAACCGTATTTCATAAAATCGTCTACAATTTTGCGGGCCAGGTTAACCGGAATAGCAAACCCATATCCCTGGTTATATCCGCTCTGTGATGCGATTGCCGAGTTAATGCCCACCAATTCGCCATTAGCATTTACAAGTGCACCACCGCTGTTCCCAGGGTTAATGGCAGCATCTGTTTGGATAAATGATTCAATACTGGTATTAGCCGGACGATCTGGTCTTTTGCCAGTACGTTGGTATTCGCGATATTCCTCTTCTGTAATTTCATTGCCCTGTTGCTCACGGCCGATTATACCGATGCTACGGTTTTTTGCACTTACAATACCAGCTGTTACCGTTGTATTTAAATCTAACGGGAAACCAACCGCTAATACCCACTCTCCAACTTGTACATTATCTGAATTACCCATCTTTACAACAGGCAAACCAGTTGCATTTACCTTGATTAATGCTAAATCTGTATTGGGGTCGCGGCCAATTATTTTTGCCTCTACCTTACGCCTGTCTGTTAAAACCACTTCAACCTTCTCTGCATTTTCTACCACATGGTTATTGGTTACGATATAACCATCCTGACTGATGATTACACCAGAACCTGATGCTGCTCTCGGCATACGCTGCATCTGACGGCCACCGCCACCAAAGAAATCTTCCATCATGTCAAAAGGAGAAGAACTTCTGCCACCACCACTTTGCGCAGCGTAAGTTGTTTTGATATGCACTACACCCGGTGCCACTGCCGCTGCCGCCTGGGTGAAATCTGCAGTACCTGCTGATGACACTTTTAGTGGGTTATTGGCAAAATACAAATTCTGTTTATCAGTAATTGTACTGCCTGTCTGGTTACGCTCAAATAGCTTATAACCTCCGATTGCTGCTGCCCCACCTATAAAAGCAGCTAACACGGTAATTCCTAATATTTTTTTCATGTTTCTGTATGTTTTTTAATGGTCATGATTTATTATAAACTAATTTGCTAGCTAATGGTTTAGCTCATAATATTCATTTATTAAAGTATGTTTGCAGGAGCGTTTTAATTTTGATTTAAGCAGAGTGCTCCAGCAGTTCTCATCTGCTTAAATTTTGTTGAGTAAGTTTGTTCAAATTTAATACCATATAAACGATATTTGTATCATCAAAGCACTTAGTTTTGTGTTAAAAAATGTTAAATCAAAAAACACAAATCATTAACTGGCTTTTCGCATCTCAAATATTGCACTAGAAAATGAAGCTTTCATGAAAATTAATTTCTTTAAATACCAGGGCGCAGGCAACGATTTTATTTTAATAGACCACACCAACGAACAATTAAAAGATATTGACAACCAATTAGTTGAACAGCTATGCCACAGGAGATTTGGCATTGGCGCCGATGGATTAATGTTTATTACAAAACACGAGGATTATGATTTTGAAATGCATTATTTCAATGCAGATGGTAAACCTGGAAGCATGTGCGGCAATGGTGGCAGATGCATTGTGGCCTTTGCCAAACAACTCGGCATCATTGATCGGGAAACAAACTTTTTGGCAGTTGATGGCCCACATTATGCCAGAATTTCAGAAAACGGAGAATGGATTGATCTACAAATGATTGATGTAGATACCATTACAAAAGATGGTGAAGCCTACGTACTAAACACTGGTTCGCCTCATTACGTTGCACTGAAAAGTAATTTAAAAGATTTTGATGTTTTTAGCGAGGGAAAAAATATACGCTATAATTCAACCTATGCAGAAAAAGGCATTAATGTAAACTTTGTTGAAGACAAAGGCGATCATTTATTTGTCCGCACTTATGAGCGTGGTGTTGAAGATGAAACCTATGCTTGTGGTACCGGCGTTACGGCGGTTGCCATGGCTATGGCCAAACATAAAAACCAAACCGGTCATATTAAAACTGATATTAAGGTTTTGGGGGGCGACATTAAAATAGAGTTCGATTACGATGGTAAAGTATTTACCAATGTATTTTTATGTGGACCAGCCAAATTGGTTTTCGAGGGAGAAGTGGGCTAGTGCGTTTGCTTAACGATCAATTTTCAGAAACTTAACGTATTTAGTAACGATCGAGCATTAGTGTAAAATATACACCAATGCCATTTTCTGTTTAGTAAAACAAACAGGACCAATCAAAAAAATAAGATTATTTTAAGCAATTTAACAGCTTTTAACAACTGTCTCAAGATATTTACAAGCGTCATTTCAGAATACAAAACACGATTAAAATACTGATAAACAATATTTTAATCACACATAAGACGTATCTAACCCCGAAAATAAATCAATCGATTGATTAAATGACAGAATTTGGACAGATATATTTTTGCTTAGGCGCTATTTTTGGAAAATAATTGCGGAAATCGAAGTCATAATTTTTGGCGACGCTCTTAATTCCCGGAAATTCAAATTTATACACACACAGAAATAGTCCATGAGAAAAGTTACAACTCTCTTTTTTAGCATGAGCATTGGTATGCTTTTAGCATCTTGCGGAAACAATGATGATGCGAAAAAAGCAGCTGCTGCTGCGGCAGCTGGTCCACAAGCCTATCCGGTTTTTACCGTAAATACACAAAATACCACTTTAGATTCTGATTATCCGGCAACCATTGAAGGTATCCAAAATATCGACATCCGCCCAAAAGTTGATGGCTTTATTGAAAAGATTTTTGTTGACGAAGGTGCCGTGGTCAAAAAAGGCCAGTTACTTTTCACCATTAATGCGCCTCAGTACGAACAACAGGTACGCACAGCAAGAGCAGCCATCAGTAGTGCCGAGGCTGATGTTAATGCTGCCCAGTTAACCGTAAACAAAACCAGGCCATTGGTAGAAAAAGATATCATTAGCAAATACGATCTTGATGCTGCCCAATTAACATTGCAAAGCAGAAAAGCAGCGTTGGCACAGGCAAAGGCTGAACTGGTAAATGCACAGGTTAACTTAGGCTATACCTCTGTTAAGAGCCCTGTTGATGGTGTAGTTGGCAGTATTCCTTTCAGAAATGGAAGTTTAGTAAGCAGTACCAGTACACAGCCTTTAACAACAGTTTCCAATATATCAAAGGTTTATGCTTACTTCTCTTTAAACGAGAAACAACTACTTGATTTTTCCAGAACATATAAAGGAAATACTTTGGCCCAGCAAATGAAAAACATTCCAGCAGTAAGTCTGGTACTTGCAGATGGAACAGTTTACGCCCAAAACGGTAAAATCGAATCCATTAACGGACAGATTAATACCAGCACGGGTTCTGCAAGTTTAAGGGCAACTTTCCCTAACCCTACGTCTTTATTAAAAAATGGCGCCAGCGCATCTGTAAGGGTTCCGCAGCACATTGAGAATGCCATTCTAATTCCTCAAAAATCAACAATCGATTTACAGGGTAAAAAGTTCGTTTATGTTTTAGGTGACTCTGCTAAAGTAATTAACACCGAAATTGAGATTATGGATTTGGCCAAAGGAAAGTTCTATGTAGTAACCAAAGGCCTTAAAAGCGGAGATAAAATTGTTTTGGAAGGCTTCCAATCGTTAAAAGACGGAACAAAAATCAAACCAGAAGAGAAAAGTGCCGATTCAGTTTATGCTGAGATCAAGAAATAACAATATCATGTTGCTTATCACACTTTCATAGTGTAATCAATATTAATTATGTTTAAGAAATTTATAGAAAGACCGGTTTTATCAACGGTTATATCCATCATCATCGTTATACTCGGTGTTTTAGGTTTAGCTACGTTGCCGGTTTCACAATACCCGGAAATTGCCCCACCAACGGTGCAGGTTTCTACATCATACCAGGGTGCCAATGCCGATGTGGTGATGAATAGTGTGGTTGTTCCTCTGGAAGAGCAGATAAACGGTGTGGAAGACATGACCTACATGACTTCAAGCGCCAGTAACGATGGTACCGCAACCATTACAGTAAACTTTAAATTAGGTACCAATCCCGATCTGGCAGCAGTTAACGTACAGAACAGGGTTGCACGCGCGACCAGTTTATTACCTGCAGAGGTAACCAAGTCGGGTGTGATTACCGCGAAAAGACAAGCGAGTAATGTATTGATATTTGGTTTGTATAGCGACGATCCTTCCTACGATCAGAAGTTTTTGCAGAATTATGCCAATATCAACATCATTCCACAGATTAAAAGGATCAATGGTGTTGGTGATGCGAGTGCGTTTGGAACGCTGGATTATACCATGCGGATCTGGCTAAAGCCCGATGTGATGGCCACTTACGGCCTGGTGCCAAACGACGTTAGCGTTGCCCTTGCCGACCAGAATGTGGAGGCTGCCCCGGGTCAGTTTGGAGAGCTTGGTAATCAGGCATTTCAGTACACCCTAAAATATACAGGCAGGTTAAAAGATGAAGCGCAGTTTGGCAATATCATTATCCGCACAACTGATAATGGCCAGATTCTTCGATTAAAAGACATTGCAAGGATTGAGTTAGGTGCGCAAAGTTATGCCAGTTCGGTTAAATTCAACGGAAAACAGGCATTGGGTATCGCCATCAACCAAACGGCGGGTTCCAACGCAAAAGAAGTAATCGAGAATTCTATTAAAACCCTTGATGAAGCGCAAAAATCCTTTCCAAAGGGGGTACACTACTCCACATTGGTTAACGTTAACGACTTTTTAGATGCATCGATTGAAAAAGTACTTCATACCCTAATTGAAGCATTTATTCTGGTATTCCTGGTGGTGTTTATCTTCTTACAGGATTTCCGTTCAACCTTAATTCCGGCAATTAGTGTACCAGTGGCTATTATCGGAACGTTCTTTTTCCTGAGTCTATTCGGATTTACCATCAACCTGCTCACCTTATTTGCCTTGGTATTGGCAATTGGTATTGTGGTAGATGATGCGATTGTGGTAGTAGAAGCCGTACACGCAAAACTGGATGAAGGTTATACAGACGCCAAAAAAGCAACCATTGATGCCATGGACGACATTAGCGGAGCAATTATATCGATCACGCTGGTAATGGCTGCCGTGTTTATCCCGGTGAGTTTTATCTCCGGATCATCAGGCGTATTTTATAAACAATTTGGTTTAACACTGGCGATTTCGATTATTTTGTCGGCCATTAACGCCTTAACATTAAGTCCGGCATTATGTGCTTTATTCTTAAAACCGCATAAAGAAGAACACAAAAAATCTAAAAACTTTTTACAGCGTTTCTACGATGCTTTCAATACCTCTTTCGATGCCGTAACCGGAAAATATAAAAAATCGGTAAGTTTTCTTTCCAGAAAAAAATGGATCGTTGGTTTGGCTATTGCCTTTTTCGTCGGACTACTGGTTTGGACAATGAATACTACACCCAAGGGTTTCGTGCCAAATGAGGATTTGGGAACCATTATGAGTGATATTTCCTTACCGGCAGGAACTTCGCAGGAAGAAACCAGTGTGATCATTACCAAGATTGATAGTATTGCGCACCAGATACCAGAAATTAAAAATACGTTAAGGATTGTTGGCCGAAGCATGATCAGTGGTTCAGGCAGTTCATACGGTATGGTAATTTCACGTTTAACACCATGGGATGAACGTAAGGGCCGAGACGTAAAAGCGATTATTGGCGAATTGTTTGCAAAAACAGCAGGCATTAAAGGGGCTAAAATTATTTTCTTTGCGCCGCCAACTATTCAGGGTTTCGGTACCAGTGGTGGTTTTGAGTTCCAGTTACAGGATAAAACTGGTGGAGATATCAAAAAATTCAACGAAATTGGAAATGGATTTTTAGCAGCGTTAAGTAAACGTCCCGAAATACAATATGCATCTACTTCTTTTAATCCAAATTTCCCGCAATATCAGATTGATGTAAATGTGGCAAAGGTTAAACAGGCCGGCCTGAATGTTAGTGATGTATTGGGTGTAATGCAAGGCTATTATGGTGGTGTTTATGCCTCGAATTTCAACAAATTTGGTAAACAGTTTAGGGTAATGTACCAGGCCGACGCGCAGTACCGTGCAAATGAGCAAACTTTAACCCGCATTTTCGTTAGAACCTCTTCGGGGCAAATGGCTCCGGTATCGGAGTTTATAACGTTAACCAAAGTATATGGACCACAAGCCATTTCGCGTTTCAACTTGTTTACTTCAATATCGGTAACGGGTAATCCAAATGCCGGCTACAGTTCAGGTGATGCATTAAAAGCTGTTCAGGAAGAGGCAGCCAAAAACCTTCCGGCAGGTTACGGTTACGAATTTTCGGGTTTATCACGTGAGGAGATGGCAGGCGGAAGCCAAACGGTGTTTATCTTTTTACTTTGTGTAATCTTTGTTTATTTCTTACTCGCAGCACAATACGAAAGTTATATTTTACCATTGGCGGTTTTATTCTCTTTACCGGTTGGTTTAGCAGGTGTATTCGTTTTCGATAAAATCTTCAGTGTAGATAATAACATTTATACGCAGATTACGCTGATTATGCTTGTGGGGCTTTTAGCCAAAAATGCGATTTTGATTGTAGAATATGCAGTAGATAGAAGAAGAAAAGGCATGAGCATTGCCAATGCCGCAATTGATGGTGCAACAGCACGTTTACGCCCTATTTTAATGACCTCTTTCGCTTTCATTCTTGGTTTACTACCGCTGATGTTATCATCAGGTGTTGGTGCAGCAGGTAACACCTCAATTGGTACCGGAGCGGTAGGCGGCATGTTAATCGGAACTATATTTGGTATTTTCGTTATCCCCGCCCTGTTTATCGTCTTTCAATCCTTACAAGAGCGAATCAGCAATAAATCGCCTTTTAACGAGGGCATTGACCATGAACAAACGCAAGAAGAATACGAATTGGCTACTGCGAACAGTAAACATTAATAGTAAAAAAATGAATTTTAGATATAAACATTCCCTTTTAATCGGTTTAGCCATCGTTGCCCTGAGTGCTTGCGTAACTAAAAAATACGAGCGCCCTCAGTTAAAAAGCGAGGGTTTGTACCGGGATAATAACACAACGGATACCACTACAATGGCCGACCTGCAATGGCGAACATTGTTTTCGGATACGACCTTACAGTCGCTGATCCAACAAGGCATAAATGAAAATTTAGACTTGAAACAGGCCATTGAGCGGATCAAAATTGCCGAGGCTACCCTGATACAAAGTCGTGGGGCATTACTACCAAGCTTACAGGCTGATGTAAATGTAACTGATAATAAACAATCGCAAGCCTCTTTGAACTTTCCTCCCGGGATAAATATTAACTTGGAAACCCAAACCTATAAGGCACAGCTGAGCACCAGTTGGGAAGCCGATATATGGGGGAAATTAACAAGTGCAAAACGTGGCGCATATGCAACCCTGTTACAAACCGATGCGGCAAAAAGAGCTGTCCAAACACAGTTAATTGCTACTATTGCCAATAACTATTATACTTTATTGGCACTTGATAAACAATTGGCCATTACTGAACAAACCATTAAGGTGAGAGCTCAGGATGTGGAGACCATGAAAGAACTGAAACAAGGCGCAGTGGTAAATGGTGCGGCAGTTGTGCAAAGTGAAGCCAATCTGTATGCTGCACAGGTAACTTTGCCTGATTTAAAAAGAAGCATTAAAGAGGCTGAAAATGCATTAAGTGTACTGGTAGGAAAAGCACCGGATGCAATTAACCGAACCACCTTAGATCAACAGACCCCTTATGCCAATTTACAGACAGGTGTTTCAGCACAGTTATTAAAAAACCGTCCGGATGTGATCGCTGCAGAATTTGGTTTTAGATCAGCGTTTGAAAACACCAACGTTGCCAAGGCCTACTTTTACCCTGCTTTAACCATTACTGCAGCCGGTGGATTATCCAGTTTACAATTACAGGATTTTTTCAGCAAATCTATCTTTTATAATTTAGTGGGCGGTTTAACACAGCCAATTTTTGCCAGGGGAGCAAACAAAGCCCGCCTAAAAACCGCTGAAGCCAATCAACAGATTGCTTTTTACAACTTTCAACAAACACTGTTAACGGGTGGACAGGAAGTTTCAAATGCCTTGTATGCTTACCAGACTGCTGCTGAGAAAGAAGAAACAAGAACAAAACAAATTGCCTCTTTAACAAAAGCAGTAGATTTTACCAAAGAGTTACTACGCTACAGCTCGGCAACAAATTATACTGATGTGTTAACTTCAGAACAAAGTTTATTAACAGCTCAATTAAATGGGATTAACGATCGATTACAAAAACTGCAGTCGGTAGTAAATCTGTACCGTGCATTGGGCGGTGGCTGGAAATAAAATAATCATTAAAAAGTACATTACAGGCATTCTGATTTACAGGATGCCTTTTTTTGTGGTTAAATAAAGAGGTAATTTTCATCCCGAGGGATTATTTATTGTATAAAAATCAATATGAATGAAAGGTAAATTTTAAGTAGATAAAATCCATCGAGAAATCGTCATTCCCAACTTGATTGGGAACCACGAAGTGCTCATGAATGCCGCTATATAAAAGCAAACACCGATGAATAATCATGAAACGCTCGCATTAAGATTCCCGCATGCGCGGGAATGACGACCTTACGAGTAAATTCTGGCAATGGTAGCGCAGCGAAGGATCTTAAAAATAAGATATCTCCTTTGCGGGATCAGAAAATTAAACGACCGCATTACAGTCCCTTTTCAATGCAGCTTAAAATTCAGTATATTTTTATCCCCAAAATGGTCCGGTTTTTTTGATGTAAACGCAAAATATTGTAAGTTTAAATTTTTTTAAGCGCTTAGCTTAGAAAAATTTTTAAACCAATCAATGTTACGTGTAGATAGCGCTAAAGCCTGTAAAGTGGTGTACTCATTGTGCAAACATGAGTATCTGGGCTATTTAATTGAACCACATGTAGTTCAGCTAAATCCACAGGGAGATTTTTCCTTTACTTATCAACGAATTTTCACACATACCGCGGAAGAATTTAATTCCTGTTTAAGTGACATTGATTATAAGCTGATCAGGATTTTGGATGATATTGAGCAGGATTCGCTGATAAAAAAATATTATAAAAAATTAATCAGGCCTACTGAGTTCTTTACCAAAATTTTCGACGATAAGTTTTATGAAAACGTCCGTCCTAAAATTGAAAAGAAACTTGCCGAGGTTTTAGAAATCTTAAAGGTAAAAAATGAACTTTATATAATGGACAAAGATGGCTGGCCTGTAGAGCGTAAAATCGAACTTGCCAACGAGCCTGCATCTATACTTTTTCATTTCCGGAGGAACGAAACGGAAACCCGTTATTTCCCGACCATCAAATATCAGAACCTGCGCATTGAATTCATGTTTAAAGAAGCGCAGATTATCAGCAATAAACCTGCCTGGTTATTGCTAAACGATGTGTTATACTTTTTCGACCAGGATATTGAGGGCAAAAAATTACAGCCCTTTTTAAACAAACGCTTTATTGCGATACCCAAAACAACCGAAGCTACATATTTCGAAAAATTTGTTGCACCCCTGATCGAAAAACACCACGTATATGCGGAAGGTTTCGAAATCAGGACCGAACAATTTGAAGCTATACCAGTGATTAAGGTATTATATGTTGATGGTGGTCTTTCTCAGATTCAGCTATACTTCAAATATGGAGAATATACTTTCCCAGTAGAAAATGCACATAAAGTTACCGTACGTTTAGAAAAAACGGCTGATAACTATATTTTCCACCGCATTAAACGTTCTGCAGACTGGGAGAAAAAGCAGTTTAACTTACTTCTCTCATTAGGACTAAAGAAAACAAGTTCTTTATTCAGTAATCTGGAAGTAGCTTCTGCTGAAGAAAACCCGAGTTATGCCGCAATAAACTGGGTAAATGAGCATATTGAAATCTTAGAGGCATCGGGTTTTGAAATTGAACAGGCTACCGGACAGAAAAAATTTGTACTTGGTGCCAGTAAAATCGACCTGGAGGTTAAAGAGGGGAATGACTGGTTCGATATCCATGCCGTGGTTTGGTTCGGTAAATACCAGATCCCTTTCCTATCGTTAAAACAGCATATCTTACACAAAAAACGTGAGTTTTTACTGCCTGATGGAGAGGTAGCCATTATTCCTGATAAATGGTTTACACAATACGGCAGTTTGTTCAGTCTTGCAGAAGCCGGACAAACGCTTAAATTAAAGAAACACCATATTGGTTTAATCAACGACCTGGCAGAAGATAGTTTGGCAAATGTGACCCTCGAACGCAAGCTCCAAAGGTTATCAGACTTTGAAGATATTGCCGACACACAGATGCCGGTAAATTTTAAAGGTAGTTTGCGCGATTACCAGAAAGCCGGCTATAACTGGTTCAGCTTTTTACGTGAATACAACTTTGGTGGATGTTTGGCCGATGACATGGGATTGGGTAAAACCATCCAAACACTGGCGATGCTGCAAAAAGTGAAAGAAGAGGATCAATTGCTTGAAACGCAGACTACCTCCCTCATTATCATGCCCACTTCCTTAATTTATAACTGGTTAACAGAGGCTAAAAAATTTACACCAAAGCTCAAAATACTGGCGCATACAGGCACCAATCGGAATAAAGATGTAGCCAATTTTGCAAATTACGACATTATCATCACTACCTATGGTGTAACCAGGGTAGATATAGACGAATTGAAAAATTTCTATTTCAATTATATTATTCTGGATGAGAGTCAGAATATCAAAAACCCGGCATCGAAATCGTTCAAGGCGGTTAGAAGCTTAAAATCGAAACACAAACTGATTCTGAGTGGTACTCCGGTAGAAAATTCGGTAAGTGATTTATGGTCTCAATTAACTTTTCTAAACCCTGGTTTATTGGGTACGCAGGCATTTTTTTACGAAGAATATGTGCAGGCAATAGAAAAGAAAAAAGACGAGGAAAAAGCGCGTAAGCTGCAATCTATTATCAAACCTTTTGTGCTGCGCAGAACAAAAGAACAGGTAGCGGCAGAATTACCACCTAAAACAGAACAGGTAATTTACTGCGACATGAGCGAAGACCAGGCCGCCTATTACGAAAAAACCAAATCGGCCTACCGTAACGATTTATTGCAAAGTATGGATGATGGAACCTTCGCGCAGAAACAGGTTCAGCTTTTACAGGGATTAACGGCTTTGCGCCAGTTGGCCAACCACCCCGTAATGATTGATGGTGAGTACATATCCGATTCGGGCAAATTTGAAAATGTAATCCATACTTTGGATAATGTACTTAAGGGGGGGCATAAGGTTTTGGTTTTTTCACAATTCGTAAAACACCTGGATATTTTCAAAAAACATTTTGAAGCTGAGCATATCCCTTTTGCTTATTTAGATGGCTCAACCCGTAACCGTGGGGAGATTGTTTCTGAATTTCAGCAAAATTCGGACCTGAAGGTTTTCTTAATCTCCATCAAAGCTGGTGGTGTTGGTCTAAACCTAACCCAGGCTGATTATGTTTTCATACTCGATCCCTGGTGGAATCCGGCGGTAGAACAGCAGGCTATTGACAGAACGCACCGTATTGGCCAGGATAAAAAGGTTTTCATTTATAAATTTATTGCAAAAGACACGGTTGAAGAGAAAATCCTGGCTTTACAGAACCGCAAAAAATCGTTAGCCAATTCATTGATTACTACAGAAGAAAGTTTCTTTAAATCGCTGAGTAAAGAGGATATCAGGGATATTTTAAACTAATATAAAGTATTTATAGTCATTAGTGCATTGGTTATTATAGCCTATACGAGCAGGTTGAATTCTGGAAGTAAATCAGCCGCGTGCGTCAATTGATCTGTAACGAAGCGGAAAGGTACGAAGTAACCGAGCCTTAAGCGGGCACACTGAAGGTCATTTATTTCAGTGTCTTAATAACCAATAAGATTTAAAATTCTTTTCAAACTCATTCCCTCCTTACTTGTTATACAGTAGAACATAAATTCTACCATTATGACAAATCAAGATTTTAATACCGCAGTAAACAATGTAAAAGAGGCATGGAAATATCCAGAATTATTTGAAAATGTTTCAAAATCAGAGCGTTGGTTATCAGGCGCTGCAGGCACATATCTGCTTTTCAAGGGTATTACCAGCATTTTCTCACATCCTGTAATTGGCCTAACTGGCGCAGCCATTGGTGCCGGACTACTTTACCGTGGTATTACAGGCTATTGCCCCATGCGCGATCTGGCAGAGCAACGCAAAGAAGATATCGCCCCTGATGAAGTAGTAATTACAGAAACCTATGTTGTTGACGATTTAGGGTAAAATTTTAAATACTAAATTTCTATTTCTTAATAAACTGGTTAACTTTAACAAGTTAAACCACAATCATGAACAAATACACACTATTATTTATCCCGGCACTTTTTGTAGGGCAAGTTATGGCACAAGATAAGAAACCAGATCCTGCCAATGATCCGAAAACAACGGAGGTTTGGGAACCTGTTCCGAAAATTGTTACGCCGGGTAAATTGCCTCAAGATGCACCGTCTGATGCTATTATTCTTTTTAATGGTAGAAATTTAGATGCATGGCACTCTGTTAAAGACCCATCTAAGCCAGCAGCATGGACAATTGATGATGGATTTTTTACCGTTAAAAAAGGAACGGGAAACATAGAGACAAATAAAAAATTTACAGATTACCAACTGCATCTGGAATGGAAAATCCCTGAGAACATTTCTGGAGAAGGTCAGGCACGTGGAAATAGCGGCGTATTTTTAGCTTCAACCGGTGGTGGCGATGATGGTTACGAAATCCAGATTCTGGATGTTTATAATAATAAAACTTATGTGAACGGACAAACAGGAAGTGTTTATAAACAGGCAATTCCTTTAGCTAATGCCAACAAAAAACCTGGCGAATGGCAATATTATGATATCATCTGGAATGCGCCACGTTTTAACGAAGACGGAACCGTATTAAAACCAGCAAGTGTGACCTTGTTCTTAAATGGTGTACTTTTACAGAACGGATTTGTATTAAAAGGGGCAACCAGGTATATCGGTACTCCTGAGTATAAAAAACATGGTCCGGCTTCGATAAAATTACAAGATCACGGTGATCCGAGCCCTGCCATTAGCTACAGAAATATTTGGGTAAGGGAATTATAATTTCAACAGACCGAAATATGGTCCTCGTTTATAACGAGGATCAGCGAGAATTGCGATTGTATCGCTTAAAAGAACTATAGTCACATTAAAATGTGAATCTCATACATCCCCGTTGCAAACGGGGCGATAATGAAGTAAGAGAACTATAATCAGATGTTCCTCGTTTATAACGAGGACCAACGAGAATTGCGATTGTATCGCTTAAAGGAACTATAGTCACATTAAAAATGTGAATCTCATACATCCCCGTTGCAAACGGTGACGATACAAAGTAAGAGAATTATAATTTCAACAAAACAACAATAAAAAACCTGCAGGCCAAAAGTTTGCAGGTTTTGTTTTATAGATAATTTGGCTGACAACTATACACTGATACCCTTAACGTTAGCTGTTATAACTTTAAGAACTCTGAAGTATTTCCATGTACAACTCCCTGCTGATCATTTCAGCTCCTAAACTCATTAAATGATCATTTGGCAACTGGCAATCGATCAAATCGATATTCATTTTACTTAAAAAGATTAATGCTGCTTTTGAAGCATTACTTACATGGCTAAACATACTTTCGCCACAAAAAACACGGTTAATCTTTAAACCATACAAGCCCCCCACCAATTTCTCATCCTGCCAAACCTCTACGCTATGTGCATATCCATGGTTGTGGAGCCTGATATAAGCATTTTGCATTTCATTGGTAATCCATGTGCCATCCTGCCCTTTTCTAGGCGATGTGGCGCAGTTTTGAATCACCTGGGCAAAAGCCTGGTTAAAAGTAATCTTAAAAATCCCCTGTTTTAAAATTTTTCTCATGCTTTTACTGATCTTGATTTTATCGGGGTAAATCACACAGCGTTCGTGCGGCGAGTACCAAAGAATCGGTTCACCTTCACTAAACCATGGAAATATACCATTTGAGTAGGCAATCAGTAACCGTTCCATACTTAAGTCGCCTCCAATGGCCAATAAACCATCCTCCTCTGCCAAAGCTGGATCAGGAAAACCCGGGTGATCATCTAGTAACTGAAAAAGCATGGTCAAAAATAAGAAAGAAAACAAAGATTAAACCCTTGGGTTTTAAACAAGTCATATTGTAAAACGGTCCATTATGAACACGAAAGATAATTTTTTAAAAGTAAAACATCTTTACAACCGGGCAGGCTTTGGCATTTCTTATGCTGACTTACAAAAATTAAGCAGAAAAAAACTAGATAAAGTAGTAGACAATTTGCTTAAGGATTCCCAAAAAGACGATCCGATTCAATTAGTAAATGATTTTGAATCAAGACGACAACTTTTGGTACAAGCCGGTTTATATGCGAAAAAAGATCTTTCAGAAGACGAAAAGAAAATGCGTCAGCAGATTATCCGTGAACAGAATGAAGTCAGCCGCGACCTGAATATTGCTTTCGTTACCAAAATGATCAATACTGATGCTCCATTGAGGGAAAAGATGACGCTGTTTTGGCATGGACATTTTGCCTGCCGCAGCAACAATCCGTTTTTTGCACAACAATTAAACAATATCCAACGGGCAAATGCCTTAGGCAGTTTTAAAACCTTATTAGTCGAGGTATCTAAGTCGCCTGCCATGCTGCAATACCTAAATAACCAACAAAATAAAAAGGGTAAGCCAAATGAGAATTTCGCCCGGGAGCTGATGGAGCTTTTTACCTTAGGAAGGGGAAATTATTCAGAACAGGACATTAAAGAATCTGCCCGTTCCTTTACCGGCTGGATGTACGACAAAGACGGCTCATTTATTTTCAGGAAGAACCAGCATGATAACGGCACAAAAACGTTTTTCGGCAAAATCGGGAATTTTGAGGGCGAAAACATTATCGATATTATTCTAGAGAAACCAGAAACCGCAAAATTTATTGCCTGGAAAGTATATAAATTCTTCGTTAATGATCATCCAGATGAGGCACACGTTAACGAACTCGCCACGCATTTTTACAACTCGAAATACGATATCGCGTCGATGATGAAAAAAATGTTTACTTCCGATTGGTTTTATAGTCCGGAAAATGTAGGCACAAAGATTAAATCGCCAGCCGAGTTTTTAGTGGGTTTAAGCCGTGAGTTTTATGTTACGTATAACAAACCTCAGGTTTTAATACAGCTACAAAGCAGTTTGGGCCAATATTTATTTAACCCACCCAATGTTGCGGGCTGGCCTGGCGGACAAAGCTGGATTGATAGTTCATCTTTAATGTTAAGGATGCGGATTCCTTCGCTTGTGCTAAATGATGGGGAAATTGATTTTAGTGGAAAAGCCGATCCTGAAGATGAAGCTGTAATTGCTTTGAGCCGCACGGCAACCACTAACGCAAATGCCAATGCAAAACCAAAATCATACGTCAATGCAAATGCAGATTGGCCTAAATTTTTAAGCACTTTACCAAAAGGATTAACGCCGTTGGAGCTTACCGAGTTTTTATTGCAACCCAAATTAAACTCCAAAATCAAGACCATGGTGAGTGATAATAAAGGGTTGCGAAGTACAGCAGTAGAAATTACCAGCATGCCGGAATATCAGTTGTGCTAGACTAAATGTTGGCTGATGGTTTGATGGCTGATAGCCGTTTCACTAAAAAGCCAGATCATCAAACAGAACAAGTGAACAAAAACACTAACAAGATGAACAGAAGAAATTTTTTAAGAAATACAGGGTTTGTTGCAGCAGGTTCGCTATTTGTTCCTGCTTTTATGAAACCGCTTGAGGCTATGGCACTTGATGAATTAAGCCTCTATAAAAATCTGGTTGTTGTACAGCTTTCTGGCGGAAATGATGGCCTTAATACAGTTATTCCTTTTGGAAATGATATTTACTATCAAAAGCGAAATAGTATTGCCATTAAACCCGAATCAATAATTAAACTGAATGATATGCAGGGGCTAAATCCCAACATGGCTGCCCTGCAAGAAATTTACGATCAGGGCTGGATGACGATTATCAATGATGTTGGCTATCCGAATCCCGACCGTTCGCACTTTAGATCGATGGATATCTGGCAAACCGGCAGTGATAGCAATCAATTTTTATCAACCGGATGGATTGGCCGCTATTTAGATAGCAATTGCCAAACCTGCAAATTCCCTTATACCGCGATAGAAGTTGACGACTCACTTTCTTTGGCCATGAAAGGTCAGACTAAAAAAGGGATTGCGTTAAAAGATCCTGCAGCTTTGTTCCGCAATACCAACGATCCGTTTTTTAAGGCCATGTTGCAGAATGACAAGGAACATTTGGATGAAGATAATTTAGGTTATTTATATAAAACCATGATCGAAACCTCTTCTTCAGCCAGTTATATACAAAATACTTCCAAAGTTTATCAGTCTAAATTTACCTACCCTAATTCGGGCTTTGCCAATCAATTGAAAACGGTTTCAAAATTTATCTCTTCAGGATTAAAAACAAGGGTGTATTATGTGTCTTTAAGCGGTTTTGATACACATGTGAACCAGATTGGTCAGCAAGGTAATCTGCTTAAACAATATAGCGAGGGTATAGCTGCTTTCTTAAAAGATCTAAAATCGAACAATAAACTTGAGGACACCCTGGTGATCACATTCTCTGAATTTGGCCGTAGGGTAGAGCAAAATGCCAGCAACGGTACCGATCATGGAACAGCAAATAATATGTTCGTTTTTGGCGGCAGATTGAAGAAACAGGGGATTTTCAATGCAGCACCCAACCTGAGTGATTTAGACACCGGAGACTTAAAACACCAGTTGGATTTCAGACAGGTTTACGGTACTATTTTAGATAAATGGCTGGATGTAAATAATGCTGACATCCTGAATAAGAAATTTAATACCCTGGATTTTATATAAAGTATACAAAGAAGTCAAGTTTAATAACCGACTTTGCTATGAAACTTGACTTCTTTATCATTTACTTCCTTTTTAATACATATACCGGCCTATTGCTATCCTTATCAATCTGCTCGGCATAAACACTAAATAATTCATAACCATAGGCTTTCATTTTGTTCACGCCATCTATAGCTGAATTAAATTCGAGTTTTTTACCATCATCATCCCTGATGTACAGTTCACTATAATCGCCTATCTTTTGTCCGTATTCGAGGGCAATCCATTGTTTATCGGCTAAGAGGCTTTTCACTGAGCGAATTTGGATGTAATCTACATGGATGTCGGTCAATTTCATACCGTTTACATTTTGTGCTTTGGCATTAAATAGGCCAAAGCCTGCGACTATTGCCGCTGCAAGTGTCAATTTTTTCATATTGTCTTTCCTTTGTGTGTAATTCTAAATTACAAAGAATCCAAATAGAATATATGAACGAGCTGTAACAAAATATCCGATATTAAATCTTAACGTAAAAAACACCATGAACTTTTTAGGCAATATTATCTGGATTATTTTTGGCGGTATCTTTATTTTCTTCGAATATGTTATCGGAGGGTTAATCCTTTGCCTTACCATTATTGGGATTCCTTTTGGCATTCAGTGCTTTAAATTTGCCATTGTAGGCCTGGCACCTTTTGGAGTTAAAATAACCGATACCTCCTCAAATACCGGCTGCTTATCTACCATTATGAATTTAATCTGGATTTTCTGTGGTGGCTTCTGGATTGCCCTAACGCATTTGTTTTTCGGCGTCCTGCTTTGCATTACCATAGTGGGCATTCCGTTCGGTCGTCAGCATTTTAAGCTAATGAATCTGGCCTTTACACCTTTCGGAAAATCGATTTCCTGATATTATCATCTATATAAATCCATCATTTCGACCGTAGCGGAGAAATCTGTAATATAAAGTTCTTCTATAGATTTCTCCATTCCGCTTCGCTCCAGTCGAAAGGACGACCGATCCTTACTAAAAAATCCGCGAGGCCGGGTAGCAGGGAGGAGATGGGATAATTGGAGCGATTTCTTTCTTCCAAAAATCGTCATCTCGACCGTAGTGGAGAGATCTTTGGACTTTAAGCATAGAAAGATTTCTCTCCCGAACGTTCGGGACTGCGCTCCAGTCGAAATGGACGGCAACTGTTCCTATGATATTTTCGGCATGGCAATAAGTTAAGCTATACAAATTTAAGAAGAGACCATATCATCTATACAATCAATCCTATTAATTTAGAATGCGCTATCGCTTCCGCACTATCATTAAATAAACAAGCTTCCACTCCTTTGTCTTTTACTTTTTTGAGCAATTCCATGGTTTCCACCTCTTTTTCAGGCCGGATATTTCGAATATAAACCGCTTCAATGTTTTGCGGGTATTTTTCTACTATCGAACTATAAATTTTCGGGTCCTGCTGCGAGTTATCGCCAAAGAACACAAACTTTTGATTAGGGAAGGTATCCAAAATCCTCATCACCCGTAATAATTTGCCTTCATGACCAGTTTTGCCTGTTCTAATTAAATCTTTCCATCTTTTAATTGTATTTAAAAGAAAAGCACCATCAGGCAGTTTATTAAACCTGAAAGTCTCCACCAAATAATCGTAAAGGTTCCATTCACTACTGCTGACATAAAAAAAAGGGTTGGGTTGATTTGGCTCCGTGTGTGAAAGGGCGAGTTGCTGATAGTGACTGGCTGTATCGGAAAAGGTTTTACGGGTATGCGGATTCTTGATAAACAACTCTCTCAACCTTCTGCCAACAGTTGCCGAGTGAGAAACCATCACGGTATCATCCACATCAGAAATAAAAGCGTATTGAGTAATGTGTGGTACATATACCCTGCCTTCTCCGGTATTCAAAACAGATCCATCCAGATCAACAGCCTCCACTTTAACGTCGTGCCAGCCTGCCGGAACATCATGTCGGGCATCCCATTCAAACTTAAAAAAACCATCTCTTTCGGTTTTATGGTAAACCGTCTGATCCAAAAATTGCAAGCGCACCTCAACGAAAGCATAAGGTTTCAGGATAAAGAGTTTTAAAAGATGGATAATATTCACAAACAAATTGTTACTGTAAACCTGCCGTGTTTTTGCCTTGCGTTTAAAAACATGACCATAAACAACCAGATTGTGTGCATGGCCATAACCGTGATATACTTTAACACTAACAGATTTATTCATCTATGTTAAAACAGAGTTTATTTAAAGTTGTTTGTTGATTAAACCATTAGGTAACACATGAAATTATTATTCGTCATCAATCCAGGCTCAGGCAGCCATGATACCAATTTAAAGAAAGTAATTTCTACCCATTTCGATTCAAAAAATACAGAAATTGATCTTTTTGAATTACCGGAAGACTGCTCTTTAGAAAAGATTAAAGAGAAGATCAAAAGTGCAAAAGCAGATCGCGTGGTAGCCGTTGGTGGCGATGGAACCTTAAAATTGGTTGCAGAATGTTTATTGCACACCGAAACACCGATCGGCATAGTTCCTGCGGGTTCGGCTAATGGGATGGCAAAAGAATTGGGTATACCTACTGATATTGAACAGGCTTTAGACATTCTGGATGAAGGCCATCTGCAAAAAATCCACGTGGTTAAACTTAACGACGAGATTTGCATCCACTTATCCGATTTGGGCTTTAATGCCTACCTGGTAAAGAAATTTGATACCCTGCCACAACGTGGTATGTTGGGCTATGCAAAAGCTACATGGCATGCCTTGTGGAACCATAAGCGAATGGATGTACAGTTGAAACTTAAAGATAAAACCATTACTTCTAAAGCAGCTATGGTTGCCATTGCCAATGCTACCATGTACGGAACCGGGTTAAAGATTAATCCTGACGGAAAATTAGATGATGATCTTTTTGAAGTGGTTTTAGTTAAAGATTACTCCTACCTGGAAATTATAAAGATATGGATCACTAAATTACCCTTCAACCCAAAAAAAATAGAGGTGTTTCAAACTGCTGAAGTAAAAATTTCCTCTAAACATAAAGCGCACTTCCAGGTAGATGGAGAGTACATTGGAAAGTTAAATACTGTCGAAGCAAAAATCCTTCCTGCCGCCATAACAGTGGTTTTACCTGAGGCATTAAAAAACTGATCGATGAATTTTGATCGTAAAATATAACCTGAAAAACTCGGCGATAAAACAGATCCGGAATAAAATATCAAACCACCTCTCGCCCAGACTTAACATTTCAGGCAAAAAAGTGATAAAACCGATTGAAAATACCCATACGATTAAACGGAAGGGAAATTGAATGTAATAGGCAATAAAACCAAATTTCTTAAATAAGATTAATCCGATTGCCGAAATAAATAATGATACAAATAAGGGCAATAGTAAAATTACTTTAGCCTGTGAAAGGATCTGATCAGGAATTTCATTTAAATGCGTTAAAATCTGCCAAAATTGTTTGGCCAGCAAAACGATACTAATGAGATCCAATAAGGCAAAAAACCGGGTTGCGTTTTTCATTGTTCGCTAAATTAGTCAATTTTGTTATCTTGGTTTAACCATTATTTAAATTCATTGCTCCATGTTCAGATTAATGTTAACGTTTTCGATGTTTCTCAGCACAGTTTTCGGTTATTTTAATGATCAGGAGGCATTTCCCCCTACCAATAACCAAACAGACTGCACACATAAGAAAGACCTTTTAACAGGAAAGGCAATTTACAGCAGCTATGATGAACCCGCTACAAATGAAGGAGGCTTAATTAAGCTTTATAGAGCCATGTCTGGTGTAAGAATGGATTCGATTCCAAATCATGCGTCAACCAAATTCATGGTATCGTTTTTAGTAGACATAGATGGCAGTATTTCCAGAGAACGGGTAGTAAAGGATGAGGTTGGTAAAGTTGGCGAACAGATGTTAAAGATTGCAAAATCTTTTAAATGGACTCCGGCAAGGTGTCAGGGTAAAAAAGTAGCTACAATAACAACGCTTTCTACTCAGATATGTTTACAGTAGACTGCCTTATGGTTACTTACAATACTTTGCTAAATAATCATCTGCTTTTTTGCTTCCCATGTATTTCACAAAAAGGAAATCTTCACAGGCGCCTTGTTTATCGCCCTGTTTTATCTTTTTTAAGCCCATTTGAATGCGGTCTTCGAGATATTCATCATCTATACCCAGCTGATTTTTGATTGCTATAATCTGAACTTCTTGTCCGGGTTTGGCCTGATCAATGTTCTTATAGAAATTAATCACTGAATTGGTGAGTGCCTCTTCAGCCTGATAATTGCGAACGGCTTCTTGAACCGCTTCATTTGATTTCCCTTCGCAATTGTAGCCTTGCAGTTTAAAATTAACCGGAGCCACGATCGAAACGGTTGTATCATAACCCGCCGGAACCTGCCACTTACCGCTGCTCATTCTAATTAAGCGCAGCGCTTCTTGGTCTAAGTCAGATAATATGCCTTTACTCACTTTCGAAAAATAAACTTTCCCCTGTGCATTAAGCTTAAAACTGATATTCACTGTGCCCTGGATACAATTATCTTTAGAGAACTGTGGATAGACGGTATTTTGCGTTAAGAAGTTTGTAAAACCATTTTTACCGGATTTAAACTGAACCTGGGCTATGGCCAGCGAGCAAGAGAAAAACAAGCAGATGGTGAACAGTTTTTTCATTGTACTAATTTACTAAAAAAAGCTGAAAGCATTTTACCACAGAGAGACACCGAGTTTTTCACAGAGAAAATGAGCGTTTTAATTTAAAGGTAAGGTCGTCATTCCCACACAGGCGGGTAATCTTAAAGCGCATTCAAGTAGCGATTGTTGTAAGATTGCTTAGCGGCCGAAAAGCCTTCTTATAATGACGTTCCCCGCAGCACGTCATCGCAACAATTCTCTCTATGTGGTTTCCGTGCCTTCCCCTCTATTTTCTCTGTGGTTAAAAACTAAGAAAAAGTTGTTCTCAAAATAAACTCCGGATCAGGGCAATTGGTTAGATATTTTTTGCGCTCACTAAACTTACATACACCCGGATAGTCGCCTTCTAATCCGTGCAGATCTTCGATAAGCTGAAAATGAAGGTGTGGCGGCCAGCAACCGTTTTCATCCTTATTACCGAATTCGGCAAATCTTGCACCTGCTTTTATTGGCATTCCTTCGCTTAGATTACTTAAAGAAGCTAAATTCAGGTGCCCGTAAAGTGCATTAAATTTGTACCCTGCAATATTATAAGTCAGAATGATGGTTGCACCGTAATCGCCAAAGTTGTTGTTATTGGCAAAGCTATGAACGGTTGCATCGTAAAAATTGTAAACTGGTGTTCCTGCCATCCCCCAGATATCTACCCCTAAATGCAACCTTCGAGGTTCTTCTTCCGTATCAAAATGTGCGCTTCGCGAATAAATGCTACGGTGCTCATTGTATCCACCAATTCCGTATCGCGCATCATTTTTAAACAGCTTTTCATTTACCCAATCAGAAAACATATTGGTATCGTTCAAAACCTCATCTGTTAATTCCGTATTGGATGCGGTAAAATCAAGAGGCAAAAGCCGATCGTTTTTTAAATCGAAATCAACAATTTTTTGGATCAATGCAGCATTTGATTGAATAACCTGACCGAAAGTTCGCATCTGTAATTATTTAAAGATATACACGAAATTATAAATGTAATGCGATAATGCACCACCAATTACAAATAGATGCCAAAGTTCGTGGCTGTGCATCCACCTGGATAATTGCTTATCTTTTGCATAATAATAAGTACCGCCTATATAAAAGATACCGCCCAAAAGCAGCCAAAAAATCGCCCCTAAGGGCAAAGTCCCCAACATTTTCTGAAGCAAAGGAACGATTAAGCAGCCCATTAAGATATAGATGGATAACGATATGGCTGTACTTTTTAAACGGTTAAAAATTTTGAGCAGACAGCCGGCAATGGCAATAATCCATACAACAGCAAACAAGCCCCAACTTAGCCAGCCATCAAAAACCATTAAGGCTGTAGGACTGTAAGAGCCGGCAATCATGAGGTAAATGCAGCAATGGTCAAACTTTTGCCAAAAACGTATCCCGTAATCGGTAGCCGGATAACCATGATACATGGCACTAACACCAAAAAGAATAAAAGTTCCGATGCTGTAAATCCACGCAGCGGTATATTCAATTGGTGTATTGCATTTTTGGAGCAAAAAGTATCCAGCCGGGATTGCTACCAAAGCCGGTATAAAGTGGGTGAAGAAATTAACGGGTTCCCTTAGTTTCCTCACAAAAATTATTCGCTGTCCTCGTCTTTTTGCCTCGGCTCTTTTGCAATCTTATCAAAAAGATGATCCATGCGTTCTACATACTCGTTGGTATCATCCACAAAGAAAGTAAGTTCTGGCACCACCCTTACCTGGTGGCGGATTCTGCTTCCCAGTTTATACCTGATTTCTCCGGCATGCGAATTCACCGTATTGATTGAAAGTGTTGTATTATTGGTATTTAAAAAGCTGAGGTAAACTTTAGCCACTGCCAAATCTGGCGAAACCCTTACCCGGGTAATGGTTACCAATGTATTAGGCAAAAATGCAGCACCTTCACGCTGAAAAACCTGTGCCAACTCCTCTTGTAATACTCCTGCAAATTTCTGCTGACGTTTACTTTCCATAATGTATCTATCTATCGTAATTGCAATCGAAACCTCGTAGGTTTTAAAAACCTGCGAGGTTTATTTTCCGTACCGCAATAACGGAATTAATCTAATAAAGCAAATTGCTATCATACGGATACCTTGCTACATGTGCAGCCCTGATTTTATCGTATAACAACGTTTTAAATTCTTCTATATTCTCTTTCTGAGTGGCTGAAATAAACAGGACTGGTACTTTGCCATGACTCATCCAGCTGTTTTTAAATTCTTCCAGTGTTAATTTACCGTCGTCATCGTCTCCTTCTACTTCCGGCGAAACGTAAGCATCAATTTTATTAAACACCAGGATCATATCCTTATCAATTGCACCAATATCTTTTAAGGTTTCATTAACGGTATTGATCTGATCTTCGAAATTTGGATGCGAAACGTCTACCACATGAATCAGCAAATCTGCTTCCCTAACTTCATCCAAAGTAGATTTAAAGCACTCTACCAAATGGTGAGGTAATTTGCGGATAAACCCAACGGTATCAGAAAGCAGGAATGGTAAATTCTCGATTACTACTTTGCGTACAGTGGTATCCAAAGTAGCAAACAGTTTATTTTCTGCGAATACTTCCGATTTCGACAACATATTCATGATGGTTGATTTACCCACGTTGGTATAGCCTACCAAAGCTACCCGAATCAGCTGACCACGGTTTTTACGCTGTGTTTCATTCTGCCTGTCGATATTTCTTAAACGCTCTTTTAACAAAGAGATTTTATTTAAAATGATCCGCCTATCACTTTCAATCTGGGTTTCCCCCGGACCGCGCATCCCGATACCACCTTTCTGGCGTTCTAAGTGCGTCCACATCCCTGTTAAGCGTGGTAAAACATACTGTAACTGGGCCAGTTCTACCTGAGTTTTGGCCTGAGCAGTTTGAGCCCTGTTCGCAAAAATATCAAGAATTAAATTACTCCGGTCTAATACCTTAACACCCAGTTCACGGTCTATATTCCGCAGTTGCGATGGCGATAATTCATCATCAAATACTACAGTATCAATTTCTTCTGATTTTACATACGCTTTTATCTCTTCCAGTTTTCCCGTTCCCACAAAGGTAGCACGATCAGGCTTAAGCATTTTTTGCGTAAAAACTTTCTCCACCTTCCCACCGGCTGTATCTACCAAAAAGGCCAGCTCGTCTAAATATTCTTTTGTTTGGGCTTCCTTCTCGCCAGGCGTAACCACACCGACTAAAATTGCCCTTTCCTGCACTACGGCAGTATCATAAAATTTTTGTTTTCCCATGTAATTGATACAAAGATACAAAATTTGCGAAAGTGTATCTTTTTTGTTCAAACCCCGTAGGTTTTTAAAACCTGCGGGATTTATAAAAGGCTAAATCTGCGCCACAAATTCTTTGATAGAAGCTCCGGGATTATCGGTTTTCATAAAATTTTCGCCAATTAAAAATCCGTTAAACCCTGCCGCTTTCAATTCTTTTATGGTCTGCGGATCACTAATGGCGCTTTCCGAAATCTTTAAAAATTTATCCGGAATTTTATTTACTAAATCGAACGAAGTCTGGATATCGACTGTAAAATCAGCCAGGTTCCGGTTGTTTACCCCAATAGCATCTAAATGAGGCGAAATACTTCTTTCCAGCTCTTCGAGGTTATGCACTTCTAAAAGCACATTTAAACCAAGATTATGCGCAAACTTTCCGAAATCATTGATCTGTTGCGGTGTTAATATCGAAGCAATTAACAGAATAATATCGGCACCCCAGGCTTTAGCTTCCAGGATCTGGTATTCATCGATCATGAAGTCCTTTCTTAAAATCGGAATATTGTTTGCAGCGCGTGCAGCCAGAATATCATCGGTTTTACCACCAAAAAAATCTACATCTGTTAATACCGATAGTGCAGATGCCCCGGCAGCATTATATGCCTGCGTTACTTCTCCAACATCGGCCACGCCATTGATTAAACCTTTTGAAGGAGATCGGCGCTTAAATTCGGCAATAATACCCGTCCGATCTTCAGCTAATAAAAAGTCTTTAAAAGAATAAGGTTTCCGCTTAAAATGGGGCGAATTTTCTAAATCCGTTATGGAAACCAAGGCTTTCGCATCGGCAATTTCTTCTGTTTTTCGTATTACGATTTTATCTAGTATGTTCATCTATCAATCTGTTAAGAGGGGCATCATCAAATATGTAATTTTCATCCTGGGCTTATTGAAGAAGCTTTATTAACTTCTTGCGCGGCATTTCGACAGGCTCATCGTGACAAAATTTTAAAAAAGGTTGATATACCTCATCTAAAATTTTATCATTTCAATCAATTGAGACCCTGATGCAAATTCAGCACGAAGACCAGGTGAAAGAAGTGCTAGAACGAAGCGGTTAACCAATTCTCCATCATTTGTTTGCCATGTTCTGTAAGCACACTTTCAGGGTGAAACTGTACACCACGCACATCCAGCGTTTCATGTCTTAACGCCATAATTTCATTCTTATGATCCCTGGCTGTAATTTTTAAACAGGAAGGAAAATTATCCTGACTCACTACCCAGCTATGGTAACGTCCAACGTTAATGGTTTGCGGACATTCCCAGAACAAAGGCTCATCACCATCTACAACCGTAACCGGCGTAGCAATACCGTGCATTGGCCTGCCTAAGTTGTACAATGTGCCACCAAATGCTTCTGCAATGGCCTGTTGCCCTAAACACACCCCAAAAATACTTTTTGTCGGCGCGTAGGTTCTGATTACATCCAGCAATAAACCCGCTTCTTCCGGAATGCCCGGACCTGGTGAAAGCAATATTTTATCATATTTCTCTACATCAGCCAAATCGAATTTATCATTTCTCCAAACTTCAGCTTCGTAGCCAACTTCATTAATTAAATGCACCAGGTTGTAGGTAAAACTGTCATAATTATCGATTACCAGAACCACCCCCTTGGCCCCCGAAAGGAGATTACTATTTATATTTTTTTCCATTGTATTCCTTACTATTGGATTTTACTCCAGACTGAAAACTCCAAACTAAATCTGCTCTGCCATTTGCACCGCTTTACGCAATGCGGCAATTTTATTATTTACTTCCTGCATTTCGGTTTCAGGTACCGAATCGGCTACAATACCTGCTCCCGCACGGTAATGCAGTTCGTTATTTTTGCTCATAAAAGTCCTGATCATGATGGCATGGTTAAAATCCTCATTAAAACCCATAAAGCCAATGGCTCCTGCATAAAAGTTCCTACCCAGTTTTTCATTTTCATCAATCAGCTGCATGGCTTTATACTTTGGTGCCCCGCTTAAAGTCCCTGCCGGATAAGTGTCGGCAACTACCTTAAAAGCGCTTACATTTTCCTGCAAATGACCGCTCACTTTACTCACCAGGTGAATCAGGTGCGAATAGTACTGCACTTCCTTAAAAGATTTTACTTCAACGCGGTTACAATGCCTGCTTAAGTCGTTCCTGGCCAGATCAACCAACATTACATGCTCGGCACTTTCTTTAGGGTCTTGTTCCAATTTTCTGGCCTGCTCTGCATCTTCAATGTCGTTTCCACTTCTTTTAAACGTTCCTGCGATTGGAAAAATATTCGCCGAATTGTTTTTAATCGTAATCTGTGCCTCTGGTGAAGAACCAAACAATTTAAAATTACCGTAATCGAAATAAAACAGATAAGGTGATGGATTGATCGAACGCAGACAACGGTATACATTAAATTCATCTCCGGTAAAAGCCTGTTTAAATGCCCTTGAAGGTACAATCTGAAAAACATCACCGCGATAAATATGCTTTTGCAGTTTTTCAACCAGATCCATAAAACCCTGATCAGTTAGATTTGAACTTTCCTCACCACGAAGCTGGAACTTGTATTCAGGATAATTTTTATTCTGGATCAGGTATTCCATTTTTTCCAATCCACCTTCTTCTTCTCCATCGAAAGTATTTTTGAAAAGCGTAATTTCGTTCTTAAAGTGATCAATGGCAATGATGTAACGATACAAGTGGTATTGCATTTCCGGAATTTCTTCTCCTTCGGGTGTTTCGGAAGTGAACTTGATATCTTCAAAATGCTGCACGGCATTCCAGGTAAAATAGCCAAACAGGCCGCTTGAGATGAATTTAATTTCGGGCAGTTCAGTTTCCTTAAATTTATCCTTAAAATCAGCAATTTCATCGATCAGGTTTTTGCTCTCGGTAATCTCAACCGTACCATCAGGAAAATAGGTTTCCAGTCTAGAACCTTTTAAAATGATCCCCGCAACCGGATCGGCGCAAACAAAACTCATGGAATTTTCACGACTGTGGTAATCTGAACTCTCCAGTAAAATGCTGTTTGGATACACATCGCGCAAGCGCAGGTAAATGCTTACCGGCGTGGTGGTATCGGCAAGTAGTTTTTTGTAGGTCGTATTTATTTTATACATGATTTTACTATGTTGCTATTGCTTCGTGCATCGCAATAACGTTTAAATTATTTTTAACAATAAAAAGCCCGGCGTGTGGTTCTACGCCGGGCTTTAATGGTTCTTTATAAGGTTTAGGTTGATAAACTATATTTCTTTCATACGCAGCCAGCGCAATCCGTTTTCGAATTACTTTGCCAAAGCCAGGTATGTATATTGTTGATCATGAGCCACAAAAATATAAAGAATTTTGAAAAAGCAAAATATTTATGAAAATAAGTTTAGCCAGAAGTTATGAGTCCCAATCCCCTTGTCACCATGAGGGATAATTTATGATATAAAAATCAATATGATTGACGTTTTTTCCTTCGCACAATTCTTGCCTCGGCTCACCGCCGCCGAAGGGCTCTTACTTTTTGGCATCAAAAAGTAACAAAAAATGCCGGCTGAAAATTTTTCTTTCAAAGCCAGTGTTATGGCTAGAACAGTGCAGTCCGAAAAATTTATTAGGCCGGTTTTAAGTAGAACGGTGATACGGTGCTATGGCCTAGCTATACGGAAATGCATGATGCCGCATTCTGCTCATTAATAGGTAATTACAAAATAACGTCAATGGTAGTGTAAAGAACGGTCTTTATATTAGATTTCTATTTAACCGAAACGAACGCGAAGGTAAACGCAAAGCGAGCAAAAGTTTATTGTTGAACAGATCAGGAATATAAGATCACAAGTTCGCTCTATGTAAATCAGCGCGGTCTGCGGGAAACTGCCTCATTGTCATCCTATCCAGTGACTTATAGTTCTTCGCTTTCTGATGCTTAATTGCATTCAGGTGACGGCTTAACAAAAAATCCCGCTCTGTTAAAGCGGGATTCTATGAATTTAATAATATTCAGATTAAGAAACTCCAAAAAAAGATCTTCCCGGAACTGCCTTAACCATTAATAAAATAGCTACTACAATTAGAACTAATGCCAATCCGAAGAAAATAGCAATGGTTCGGTGCTTAGCTACGGCATCGGTTACTTTTTTCGACCTTGCATTACCTATTGTAATTAAAATGATTGCTATAAGCATCATTGAGGTGTGCTCAGCTTTAAAATAGCGGCCAATGGTATCGCTCATTGGCAATTTGGTTAGCGGACTCAGAAAGAATAATACCAAACCTATCAAAAATTGGATATGTGCACTAATTAGCGCAAATACATTCAGTTTGCGGTTACCTTCTGTGTATGTTTTATTTCCAAACCAGCCCGATAATGCATTTACTACCGCGATAACCAATAAAATCAATACGATGTAGCGCCATCCGGAGTGCGCAGATTTTAAGATATTGTACATTTTTCTAAAATATGTTTAATCAAAAGTAGGAATTAATTGTAAAAAATAGGATATTCTGTTAAATGAACGCTTATTTATATTAGTTTTAAGCAATTAAAACCTAAACTTACTATGAAGAAAATTTTACTTGCCCTTGGGCTGGTATTTTCTGCTACCTACCTGTTTGCACAGCAAACCTCCTTCCCTGTTAATGGCTCTTATGATACCAGGCCCGGAATGTTTGCCTTCACCAATGCAACGATAGTAGTAAATGCCGACCAAACCTTAACAAATGCAACCCTTTTAATTAAAGGCTCAACCATTCAGGCTGTCGGGACCGCCCTGGCCGTGCCAAAAGGTTATGTGGTGATCGATTTAAAGGGAAAATTCATTTACCCATCAATGGTTGACGCCTTTAGCAACTATGGACTTACTGAAGTTTCTGCGCAACAACGCGGTTTTGGTGGCCAGCGTCAATCTATCTTTGTCTCAACGAAAAAAGGTGCTTATGGCTGGAATGAAGCGATCAGGCCTGAAACCTATGTAAAAAATATTTTTTCAACTGATAGTAAAAAAGCAGATGAATTGCGGAAAGCCGGTTTTGGGAGTGTAAATGCAATTAACCGCGATGGTATTGCACGTGGTATTTCTGCGGCGGTAACCTTAAACGAGGGTGCTGATAATAATGTATATTTAAAAGATCAGACCGCAGCAAACTATTCCTTCAACAAAGGAAGTTCATCAAATGATTACCCGACCTCCTTAATGGGATCTATTGCATTACTGCGCCAAACCTATTATGATGCACAATGGTACGGTAAACAAAAAGATGAATATAATATCTCGTTGGATGAATTTGCCAGGCAACAAAATATTCCACAGATTTTTGAAGTAGATGGATGGCAAAACATCCTGCGTGCGGATAAAATAGGTAAAGAATTTGGCAAGAAATACATTATTAAATCTTCCGGCGATGAATACCAGCGCATTAATGAAGTTAAAGCTACCGGCGCAAGTTTAATTATCCCTCTAACTTTCCCTAAAGCTTACGATGTGGAAGATCCTGCAGAAGCCAGAAATGTAACTTTATCACAAATGAAAGGCTGGGAACTGGCGCCAACCAATCCTGCAGCTCTGGAGAAAGCGGGAATTAGATTTGCCATCACATCATTTGGTTTAGAAAACAGCCGCGATTTCTGGGCAAATCTCCGAACCGCGATAGAAAACGGCCTTACTGAAAAACAAGCTTTACAATCAATCACAGAAATACCTGCCTCGCTTTTAGGCATAAGCGATAAAGTAGGTTCTTTAGAAAAAGGAAAAGTAGCCAACTTTTTGATTTCATCCGATAACTTGTTCAAAAACGGAAATATTATTTTCGAAAACTGGGTACAGGGCAAACGTTTCATCGTAAATAAGATGGATGTGAGCGATTTGCGCGGCACTTATAATTTAAATGTTGATGGTGTTGGTGCTTTAACCTTAAAAATTACTGGCGCAGGTGGTGGCTCTGCCGGAGCAATTGAAAGGGTTGGTGTAGATAGCATCAAAACGACCGCTACTTTCACCAGGAATGGCGATTGGGTAAACGTCAATTTCAACTTAAAGAAAAATCCTAAAGGTGATATCCGTTTAAGCGGTTACATCACTTCAGCCAACCCGGTTACCTTAAAAGGCGAATCGGCATTAGCTGATGGTACTATCGGAAAATTTACCGCTACTTATAAAGAAGCAGCTAAAGAAACAGTTAAGAAAGATGAGCCTAAAGCAGCTTTAGCCATAGGACCTGTAATTTATCCTTTCTCTGCTTTTGGAAATACGGAATTGCCTAAACAGGAAACCGTACTGATTAAAAATGGTACCGTCTGGACAAACGAAAGAGACGGCATCCTTCAAAATGCGGATGTACTCTTAGAAAATGGGAAGATTAAAGCTGTGGGCAAAAACCTTTCGGCAAGCGGTGCTAAAGTAATTGATGCTACCGGTAAACACGTTACCGCAGGTATTATTGACGAGCATTCACATATTGCAGGCTTCGGGGGGATAAATGAAGGTGCACAATCAGTTTCTGCAGAAGTACGTGTTGCAGACATCATTAACTCTGAAGATATAAACATTTACCGCCAATTGGCCGGAGGGGTAACAACTTCACAAATTCTGCACGGTTCAGCTAACCCCATTGGTGGACAATCACAGTTAATTAAATTACGTTGGGGTAAATCTCCGGAAGAACTAAAATTTGCAGGTGCGGATGGCTTTATCAAATTTGCATTAGGTGAAAACGTAAAACAAAGCAATTTTGGTACCGGTGCCCGTTTTCCAGTTACGCGTATGGGTGTTGAGCAAACCTTTGTTGATGAGTTTACCCGCGCAAAAGAATATGCCAAAGCCCTCACGGTGAAAGGTAACAACGTACGCCGCGATTTGGAACTGGATGCGGTTGTAGAAATTTTAAACAACAAACGTTTCATTACCTGTCACTCTTACGTACAGAGCGAAATCAACATGCTCATTCACGTTGCAGATAGTTTAGGCTTTAAAATCAACACTTTTACACACATTTTGGAAGGTTACAAAGTGGCCGACAAAATGAAAGCACATGGTATTGCAGGTTCGACCTTCTCTGACTGGTGGGCTTATAAAAACGAAGTAGCTGAGGCAATTCCGTACAATGGAAAAATTATGCACAATGTGGGCGTTACAACAGCTTTTAATTCGGATGATGCCGAAATGGCCCGCCACTTAAACCAGGAAGCGGGTAAATCAGTATTATATGGAAATGTACCTGAAGAAGAAGCTTTTAAATTTGTAACCTTAAACCCGGCAAAAATGCTGCACATTGATGATCAAGTGGGCAGTTTAAAAGCAGGTAAAGATGCCGATGTAGTCATTTGGACCGCCAATCCGCTTTCCATTTATGCCAAGGCAGAAAAAACCTTTGTAGATGGAATTGCTTATTGGGATATGGAGAAAGATGCTCAGGCTATTAAAGCCATGCAGCTTGAGAAAGCCCGTCTGATCCAGAAAATGTTAGAGAGTAAAAGTAAAGGTGGCCGTACACAGCGCCCAATGGGTGATGCACCACGCCTTTACAATTGCGAAACTTTAGAAAATTATTCAGCAGAATTAACTGAGAAAGAACATGCACACTAACATGAAAACATATTTAATGAGCCTGGCTTTATCCGCAACAAGCCTGATGGGTTTTGCACAAGCCAACATTTCGCCAGCTCAAAAACAAAGTAAAACCATTGCCATTACCGGTGCAACCGTACATGTGGGTAATGGAACAGTAATTGAAAATGGAACCGTCCTTTTTGGAAAAGGGAAAATTATTTCGGTAACTGCCAATGGACAA
Organism: Pedobacter suwonensis; assembly: GCF_007833675.1. Lineage (NCBI taxonomy): Bacteria > Pseudomonadati > Bacteroidota > Sphingobacteriia > Sphingobacteriales > Sphingobacteriaceae > Pedobacter > Pedobacter suwonensis. The sequence continues at coordinate 2,849,665 of NZ_CP031708.1, forward strand.
GTACCACAGGACAATGTAACGCGTATTATAGCCACAGGAAAACATATTTATCCGGGCTTTATCGCAGCTACCACCAATTTAGGATTAACAGAAATCGAAGCTGTAAAAGCAACGCTTGATTTTCATGAAATCGGCGATTTTAATTCGCACATCCGTTCTATAGTGGCTTATAATACCGATTCGAAAGTTCCGGCAACTTTACGCAGCAATGGAATTTTGATGGCGCAGCCAACACCACAGGGTGGAACAGTTTCGGGCAGTTCGTCTGTTGTTCAGCTTGATGCCTGGAACTGGGAAGATGCAGCGCTTAAAACTGACGACGCCATGCACATGACCTGGCCGGTTACACCGCGTTTTAGAGGTGGCTTTGGTCGTCCACAACAGTCGCCAGAAGTTTTAGCCGAGAGAACACAGGCTGCCATTGCGCAGTTAACTTCATTTTTTGCGGAAGCTAAAGCTTATTCTGAAATGGGCAAACCAGAGGTTATTAATACCCGTTTCGAAGCGATGAAAAAGGTATTTAAAGGAGATGAAAAGTTGTTTATCGCAGCCGAAAGCCAGAAAGATATTGTTGCAGCAGTTAATTTTGCCAAAAGGTTTGGTATTAGCCCGGTAATTACCGGAGCCGACGAGGCTTACCTGATTATTGATTTCTTAAAAGACAACAACATTACGCTGGTGGTTAAACAACCACATGCCTTACCAAACAACAATGATGATGATGTAAACATGCCTTACAAAAATGCTGCAATACTGGCCAACTCTGGCTTAAATGTGGTATTGAGTATTGATGGTTATTGGCAACAGCGCAACCTCCCTTTTATGGCAGGTACCGTTACGGCCTGGGGTTTAGACAAAGAAAAAGCTTTATCGACCATTACCTTGAATGCAGCAAAAGCCATGGGCATTGATAAAACCACTGGCAGTATCGAGGCTGGCAAAGACGCTACGTTCTTTATTTCTGCTGGTGATGCATTGGATATGCGTACCAACAAAGTTGAACAGGCATTTATTCAGGGCAGGGATATTAATCTTGATAATTTGCACAAACAATTGGATAAGAAGTTTAGTGAGAAATATAGTGCTGAAAAGCAATAGATTTCAGGTGGTTAACTGGTTAATTGTTTAAATCGTTGATCGACTGTTAAGCTTAAAATGAGAAGAGGCTGTATCCTAAGCGGTATTTAAATCGAATTTGTTTGTCACGCTAAGCTTGTTGAAACGCCTTAAAAGCAGTTAAACAAAGTTCGTTCGACAAGCTCAGGATTGAAAATTCCATATTTATGATACAGCTTTTTTTCTGGATTATTTTCACACCAATCTGTACTTAATAACCTCAATTCTCGTCCTTAAAAAACATAGCGTCATTAACATTAGCTTAACAATAAGCCAAAAAACTAAATAATCCTAAACCATTTCATAATCTAGAGTCCAAACCGGCTTAACACTGCAACAACACCTTTGCATCATAAATCAGAAAATTAATTATGATGAAAAATTTACTTATTGCAGTGATGCTGTTTTTATGTTATGCCAGTAACCCGGCCATGGCACAAACTACCCAAGCATCAATTTCCGGAGTTGTAACAGATAATCAAAAGAAGCCCATCCCCGGTGTTTCTGTTCAAATTAAAAACAACTCTACTGGTTTCACCACCAGAACATCTACCAATGCTCAGGGAGAATACACGTTTAAAGAGCTTCCTTTAGGCGGTCCTTATACTATTAAAGCCACTTACATTGGTTATGCTGAGCAAAACAGAACAGGTTATATGCTTAACCAGGGCGATGCTGTAATGGTAGCGGTTAATATGCAGGAAGATGCGCAAACGCTTGATGCTATCACTGTTAATGGATCAGCTTTAAGGAATAAAGTGCAGCAATTTGGTGCCTCAACAGAAATTTCATCAAAAACGATGAACTTGCTACCAGTAAACGGCCGTAACTTTTCCAGTTTAACAGATCTGTCGCCATTAGCAGGTCCAGGTGGTATTTCAGGTCAGTTGGGTTCATCTACCAATTTCACTATTGATGGCATGACAGCCAAAAACCCAACTTCGGCAGGGAGTACAACCAGCCGTAGTGGTGCACCATACTCTATCTCTATTGAAAGTGTACGTGAGTTTAAAGTAGTGACCAATCAGTACGATGTAAGTTTAGGCCGTTCGGGTGGTGGTACAATTAGTGCGGTAACCAAATCTGGTACAAATGAGATTACAGGGAGTGCTTTCGCTTATAACCGTGCTGATTTCCTGGCGAGTAAGTATGACATCAGAGGAAACAGAAGAACTAATGATTTTTCAACCTATCAATATGGTTTTAGCTTAGGCGGTCCGATCATCAAAGATAAATTACATTATTTTGCCGCCTGGGATCATCAAAGAGATTCTCGCCCATTAATCATTGCTGATATTAACTCGGATGCAGATATAGCCCGTTTCAACATTACAAACGCCACATTAAACAATTTCTTAGCTGTTGCAAGATCAAAATACGGCGTAGCTAATACGCCACAATTTGGTTCGTTCCCAAAAAAGAGAGGCACAGATGCAGGTTTTCTTCGTTTAGACTGGCAGATTGATGATAAAAATTTATTAACCGTTAGAGATAACTATACCAACGACAGAAACCCGCTGGGATTAGCAGATAATACGGCCATCAACTTTTACGAAAGTTATGGTAATGATAAAAACGTGGACAATAGCTTATTGGCTACCTTACGCTCAACAATTAGCAGTAAAGTTACCAATGAATTAAAGTTGCAGCATTTGTACACCTACCAGGCCAGTACCCAAAATGACGAATTAGGTTTCGCAATACCAAGGGCTGTTGTTTCTAATTTACAGTCTACCACCCCAACTGGCAGTTTATTAACAGCTGTTCAAATTGGCGGTCACCGTTTCGGGCAAGAAAATTTCACAAATAATGTGTTGCAATTGGTTGATAATTTTTACTATAACACAGATAAAATTAAATATACTTTTGGGGTAGATATCATGTACACCCATGCAAAATCATTGTACGGCAGTGAAGTAAATGGTCGCTTTACGTTTAACAGATCAGGTACAGCTGCAACCGATGCAACCGCCCTACAAAACTTCGATAATTTAACACCAATCAGTTACTATAGAGAGGTACCTTTAGTTGCTGATCCAACTGTTGTAGGCAAGTTGTGGAATACAGCAGTTTACGGCCAAATGCAAACTAAATTGGGTAAAGGTTTAGATTTTACTGGCGGTTTACGTTTGGATTATAGCAAGTATCCAACATCCCCATTAAATCAACAATTATTTGATGCCATAGGTGTTAGAACAGATCATAAATTAAAGCAGTTTTTAGTTCAGCCACGTATTCAGTTTAACTGGGATGTGAATGAACAACATACTGATTATGTACGTTTAGGCGCCGGAATTTTCGGATCAGATGTAAACAATTATGTAACCATTAATAACCTAACATTTGATGGTAAACATTTTGCAACGGTTGATGTTACAGGTACAGGTGTGCCTACTCCTAACTTTATTGGTTACAGAAACGGAACTGCTACAGCACCAACCCTACCCGCACAACAAATCCCTACTATTAATACTTATGCAGATGACGCCAAAATACCAGTAGTATATAAAGCAAACTTATCGTATAACAAATTAATAAATGACAGAATAAGGATAGGCATTACGGGTTATGCGACATTAGCACGTCACAACTATATGTATGTAGATAGAAATATGGTTGCCGATCCTTTCTTTACCTTATCAAACGAAGGAAACAGAGGAGTTTATGTTCCTGCAAGCAGTATCATTCCTGGTAATGGAACTACCGATTGGAAAAGAGGTCGTTTAACTAATCAGTTCGGCAGAGTATTAGAGATGAACAGCCAAGGTAAGGTAAATCAATTTGCGATAGTTGTAGATGGTACCTGGAGATACTTTAAAGACGGGGAAATTTCGGCTAGTTTTACCTGGAATGATACAAAAGATAATACCTCATACAATGGTAACGTAGCCAATTCAGCAACATTATCTTTGCCCGTGGTTGATGACCCACGCGATTTAAGCAAGATGACTTATTCAAATGGTCAATTTAGAAACAAAGTAGTTGTTTACGGAACATTACCATCATTCTATGGTATTAAGGCTGGTATTCGATATTCGGGCATCGGCGGTACAAGATATAGTTTACTATCTGGTGGAAATACCAATGGTGATTTCGTGGCAACAAATGATTTGGCCTACATCTTCAACAGATCAAATACCAATGTACCAGCTGCGCTTAGAACTGCTTTACAAACTTTATTGGATAATGGGGCTGCAAGCCAGAGCTTGAAAGATTATATCACCAAGTACGAAGGCACCTTTGCAGAGCGTAATGGTGGTATCAATGGCTTCTACGGTACAATTGATTTAAGATTAGCTTACCAGATTAAATTCGGCCGCGGTAGAAAGCAAAGCATTGAAATCTCTGGCGATTTGTTTAACGTAGCCAATTTATTTAAGAAAACCTTGGGTACTACAGAAACTTTAGGTACACAGGCATTATATGCTGTTACAGGCTTTGACGCTGCAACTTCTAATTACAATTACCGCGTAAACAATACTGGTATTGTAACTCCATCGGGTAACCCATGGCAGGCACAAATCGGTTTACGTTATGGATTTTAACCTTTAACTTAGCTAACTTTCTTAGCTTAAAGTCATAAAAAAGGGGAATGGATTTTTATCCGTTCCCTTTTTTTATGTTTGTAATAAAACAACAAAACTTAATGGGATTATTACTCAGTTACCTGAAAAGCCATAAATGGATTGTGGCTTTAGCGTTATTGCTTGCAGGTTTAAATATTGGCTTCTCTTTGATGGATCCGCTTATTACCGGAAAAATTTTAGATCGCTTCATCAATAAAAAAGACACTTTAACCTATGCTCAATATCTTTGGGGTTCAATAGGCTTAATCGGCCTTGCAATCGGGGCAGCCATGGTATCGCGGATTGCCAAAAACTTTCAGGATTATTTTACCAGCGTTATTGTGCAAAAAGTTGGCGCAAAAATGTATGCAGACGGTTTGCAGCACTCGCTAAAATTGCCTTATCAGGTTTTCGAAGATCAGCGCAGTGGCGAAACCCTAGGTATTTTACAGAAAGTACGTTTGGATTCTGAGAAATTTATTACCGCGTTCATCAGTATCTTATTTGTAAGTTTAATCGGGATGGTATTTGTGATCGTGTATTCGTTCACGGTAAGCTACAAAGTTACCCTGGTATATTTTTCGGCCATTCCCATTATTAGCTTCGTAAGCTGGTTCTTAAGCCGCAAAATTAAGACCATACAACGTTCAATTGTTGGCGAAACTACTGCCCTGGCAGGTTCCACTACCGAATCGCTTAGAAATATCGAACTGGTAAAGAGTTTAGGGCTGGCCGATCAGGAAATTGAAAGATTGAACAAAACCACCTATAAAATCCTGGGTTTGGAACTTAAAAAAGTGAAATATGTGCGGAGCATGAGCTTTGTACAGGGTACAACCGTAAACCTGGTACGCAGTACGATGGTGTTGGTTTTATTATTGCTGATTTTTGACAACACCATTTCTGCAGGTCAGTATTTAACATTTTTATTCTACTCATTTTTCCTGTTCGGACCATTACAGGAGTTAGGTAATGTAATTTTAGCCTGGAGAGAGGCTGAAGTTTCGCTCGGTAATTTTAAAAAGATTTTAAGTACACCGATAGATAAGAAACCGGAGAATCCGACCGAAATTCAAAAAATTAATGATTTAACCTTTAACGATGTTGGCTTTAAACATCAAACTGCTAACCGCAATGCTTTAGAAAACATTTCTTTTAGTACACATAATGGGCAAACCATTGCTTTTGTTGGTCCATCGGGCTCTGGAAAAACAACTCTTGTAAAACTATTGGTTGGTCTTTATCCGCCAAAACAGGGTGAAATTTTATACAATGGCATTTCCAGCAAGAAAATTGATTTAGATGCCCTGCGTGAAAAGATCGGTTTTGTGACCCAGGATACACAGCTGTTTTCGGGTACGATCAGAGAAAACCTACTGTTTGTAAATCCTGCGGCAACTGATGAGGAATGTTATAAAGTATTAAATCAGGCTGCTTGTCAAACTTTATTGGCCCGTGCAGACAAAGGGCTGGATTCAATCATTGGTGAAGGAGGTGTAAAGGTTTCAGGCGGGGAGAAACAGCGTTTATCTATAGCCCGTGCTTTATTGCGCCGGCCGGATATCCTTGTTTTTGATGAGGCTACATCTTCGCTCGATTCGATTACGGAAGAAGAAATTACCAAAACCATCCGCTCAGTATCAGACTTAACTGATCACATTACAATCTTAATTGCGCACCGTTTATCAACTATTAAACATGCCGATCAGATTTACGTACTGGAAAAAGGCCATATTATTGAGCAGGGCAAGCATGAAGAGCTAATTGCACAAAATGGCTTGTACCAGGCCATGTGGCGCCAACAAATTGGCGAGCGGATTGTTGAAGCTTAAGTAATTAAATTCAATCGGATGTTATTAGCAGAAATCAACAGCAACCAGGTTGCCCTTTTCGTGATTATACCGGCCGTTTTATGGCTGGCCTTAATCTTGATCGCCCTTTATCATATCTCCAGAAACAGTTCGATGGGTTTTAGCGTAAAGGTATTGTGGTTTATCATTATCCTGTTGGCACCTTTCCTTGGTTCTATTATTTACCTCATGTGGGGTAAAAATAAGAAGTTTTAACTTGTAAAGTTGTCAACTTTCTAGCACTACTAGCTATTCAAGTTGACAACTTTTTAAATAAATATTACCCAATGGTTTATTTGAACACCTGGCCTGTTAATCATTAATAGCAGCAAAAGCACAATTGCACTAAACCTGACTGTACGGAAATACTTTTTGTTGCACTGAATTAAGCCGATCAACACCTTTAACAAAAAGATTTGAGGAAAGGCAGGGCCTCCGAAAAATTTTGCATACTACTGCTTTCCTGTCTATAAAGCAAACTACCTGTATTAACCGGTCTTAGCCGTTTGCTCATTGATATCCTGTAAACTGAGTTTGGTTAACGATCGTGTTTTTAACCAGGTAATGCCAGCAATGGCAATTGTCATGCTTCCTCCAAACACAACCGCAGGAACCAGGTTCATCAGTTTAGCTGTTAAACCCGACTCAAACTCTCCAATCTCATTTGACGAACCAATAAACATACTGTTTACAGCCGAAACCCTGCCCCGCATCTCATCTGGAGTAAGTAACTGCATAATGGTTTGCCTGATGATAACACTCACACTATCAAACGATCCCTCCAGGAAAAGGAAGAATAAGGTGAGGTAGAAGTTTTTAGATAAACCATAGCAAATAATGCTAAGGCCGAAGCCAGTTACTGCAATTAACAAATTACGCCATGGTTTGCCCATTGGTGAAAAACGGGTCATGGCCAGCATCGTAATTACAGCCCCTGAAGATGCCGCACCGCGCATCATGCCCAATCCGAAAGATCCCAAATGAAAAACATCTTTGGCAAACATGGGCAGTAAGGCTACAGCACCACCAAAAAACACCGAGAACAGATCTAAGCTCATGGCCCAAACCATCATTTTCGTTTTAAAAACAAATTGGATTCCTTCTTTTAAACTATGAAATATATTCTGCGTAGGCACATAAGTGGCTGGATGCCTTTTGAAGGTAAATATGCAGATCAACGATACTGTAACAAGGGCCACAATGACACTATAGGCTGCTGTAATTCCCCATAACCAATTTACCAAACCACCAAGCAATGGACCAATAATGGTAGCCAGTTGCCAGCTGCTACTGTTCCACGTACTGGAGTTTGGATATAATTCTTTAGGTACGATCTTCGCCATTAATGAAAACGTCGCCGGACCAAAAAATCCCCTCGCCAGGCCAATACAGAAAACCAACCCATACATGATCAATACGATAAGGTCTTCCCGGAGATGAAGATATTTACTGGTGATAATCAGCATTAAAACCGATGCCAGCCAAACACCTGAAAATATTTTGATTAATAAACCACGTTTTTCACTTTTATCGGCAATATAACCACCGTATAATGCGATCCCAATGGCTGGAATAGCTTCGCATAACCCAACCAGACCGAGTTTCAGCGGATCATGTGTTAAATCGTAAATGTGGTAGCCAATAACAACGGCCTGCATTTGATAAGCAAGTGTAAAAAAGAACCGCATGCCTAAAAATGATCTAAATTCCTTATAACGCAAGGCTGCGAATGGGTCTGGTTTTACAATAACGGGGTTGGGGCCTGAATCTGCCATGGAAAAAAAATATTTGCAAAACTAAGCTTTGAAAAATCAATACACGAATAGAAAAAGCTCAACCTTAATTATTTAAATTAAAAATTAAGATGACTGATAACAACCCAAAGCTTTAAGCATAAAAAAACCCGATAGATAATTATCCATCGGGTTATATAGCATGGCCAGTTTAATAGCCAGGATTTTGTTCAAGTAAATTATTTTTATTCACTTCATCTCGGCTAAATGGCCTGAAGTAAAGCTTATTGTCCCAGCTTCTGTTTTCCTGCGCATTTTCCTCAACCGGAGTATAAGTATAATCGTATACGGTTGGATCATAATGATAAGGCGATGTCATACTTTTATCAGACTTAAACTTACCGGTTACTTTAATATAAGTAACTTTTCTACCTAAAGTTTCACTGGCAATTAACCACCTGCGTGCATCATGATAACGTTGTTCTTCATAAGCCATTTCTATACGGCGCTCATGGCGGTAAACGGCTCTAAGTCCAGCCTGATCGGTAGCGGTTACCGCAGGCATGCCTGCTCTGAAACGGATTTTATTTAACCAATTTGTTGCATTACTAAGTTCTCCTAACTCGATACTGGCTTCAATATAATTAAACACCGCTTCTGTATACCTAAAGAAAGGCCATGGCACATTCTGCGACATAGAAGCATCTACAATAGTTGGATCCGGATCGATAAACTTATGATAGTAATAACCTGTCCAGCTACCGTTCCAGTTCTCAATCGAACTTCCACGTGTATCCAATCCTTTAAAGTCGAACCTGCTGCCTTTATCATCTAACAAATCATAAATACCGGTTTGAATCTGGCTGGCCGGATCCACATTTCCGGAAGCCTTATCACGTGGTTTCCAACCTGCTCCATCATATAAAATGGTAGCATAAAAACGAGGATCTCTATTTTGGTAAGGATTAGCTTTTTGCGCGGCATTGGCCCAGCTAAACTTACTGCCATCGTTCATCTCATAATCATCAACCAATAAACCTATTGGCGTATTACCTGCCCAGTTATGATACCCATTCGGACCATTTTGCTGTGCATGTTTATTATTATTCTGGATAATAAAATAACGGGCAAAAATGAGTTCTGATGCGGCACTTGCATCTATACCAGGAGCTTTACTCCCTCCCCCCATGGCAATGCTTTTGTAATTTAACTGACCATCTGTAGCGGGCGCAGAAAGATTTAATTTATAACCTGTACCTAAATCCATTACCGCTTTGGCTGCAGTTTGCGCCAATCTGTAGCGATCAGCCTGGTTCCCGCTGGCATAGCTTAAAAAATCTAACTTTTGAGCAGCAATATTGGTAACTTTAGCAGTAAGCTTTGCCCTATCGTGTAAGTCACTGGCCGCATAAATTAATACTCTTGACTTTAATGCCAGTGCAGCAAGTGCTGTAGTACGTCCTTTATCAAGTGATTTTCCGGTTAACAACCTATTGGCTTCATCGCAATCTTTAACGATAAAATTTACACACTCTTCATATGTGTTACGCTTGATTTTAAAATCATCAGTTAATGCATATGTTTTGGTTATGATAGGCACAGCCCCATAGTAACGCAGTAATTGCTGATAGAAATATGCACGTAAAAAATATGCTTCACCTAATAATTGATCTTTTAACGATTGGCTGCTAAGGCCATTATCTCCGCCCACAATCCGCTCAATAGTGGTATTACAGGCTCTGATGCGGTTGTACATTTGTTTATAAGCCCAGGTATCGTCTACCCAACCTAATGTAGACGGATTGATAGTTGCATTATTGATTAAATCTATACCACGTGTAGGATGTGTAAACAAGGCTTCATCGGAAACCGAAGCAAGCATCTGCTCCGAAAAACCACCACTTCCTAAGCCATTGTAAATATCATTAACAAAAGCCTGTGCAAGTACTGGATCTTTCCACACAAGTTCAGAAGATATCTTATCAGGGGGATTAACATTCATGAAATCCTTCTTACAAGAAACTGCAAGGAAGGTAATCGAAACTAATATATAGAGCTTTATATTTTTATTTAATGCTTTCATATTCTTAATTATAATTGATAAATAGCTATACGTTAAAAGGCGGCTTTAATACCAAAATTGATTACCCTGGCCTGTGGATAATACTGACCGCTTGAATTGGTTGACTCCGGATCCCAAACTTTGATTTTATCAAGAGTAGCCAGATTCAATCCATTCGTATACACTCTTACGCTGTTTAAGCCTACTTTTTCAACCCAGCTATTCGGCAAGGTATAACCCAACTCCACGTTTTTAAGCCTAACATAATTATTGCTCCGCAACCAATAGGTATTGTTCAATGCGTTGTTACCATCGGTATAGTAAGTAGCTCCTCTGTTTGATAAACGCGGGTCTACCGAACTTGGATTCTCAATGCTCCAACGGTTTTTGTAAGACCATTCTAAGAAATTACCAATATCGCCAGATTCTGTAATCCCTACGATCTGCATCCCGCCGGTTGCACCTTGAATCAGCACAGACAAGTCAAATCCTTTGTATTGTAAGTTTAAATTAAAGCCCCCGGTAAAGGTTGGCGTACCATTCTTATCCAGACGTAATTTATCATCTGCGTTGATTTTTCCATCACCGTTGATATCTTTAAACTTCATATCTCCAGGACGTAAATTGCTCGTGAGTGCACTATAGTTAATTGTATTGGCATTAATTTCTGCCTGGTCCTTAAAAACTCCATCATAATCATACACCAACCACGAATTGGTTACCCTGCCAGTTGAACGTTGCCATTCCGGAGCGCCGGGGGTTTCATCCCAGAAAATGATCTTGTTTTTTGCATAACCGCCGTTTACGCTTACGCCAAAGTTTAAATCCCCGAAGGTATCGTTGTAACTCAATTTAAACTCGAAACCTTTATTATTTACTTTTCCCAGGTTAACAGGAGGTAAGCGATCTACGATACCCGAACTTTCAGGCACTGAACTGCTTCTGCTGATTAAAATGTTTGTTCTCTTGTTATAAAAGTAATCCAGCTCAAGTGATAGTCTGTTCTTTAGAAAAGATGCATCTAAACCAACGTTGGTATTATTGGCTACTTCCCATCCAAAATCTAAATTTGGCACATTTCCCTCTACAAGTGTTTTAGTAACCAGGTCATTAAGCGTATATGTTCCAAAATTCATTAAACTCAGGTATTGATATTCTTGCAAGGTATTTCCAAAATAAGCTTCAGCTCCCATCTGGCCATATGATGCCCTTAATTTTAAATTATCAACGAACCTGACATTTTCCTTGAAAAACGATTCTTCTGATAAACGCCAGCCTACTGATACACCTGGGAAGAAACCAAAACGTCTGGCTGTTGGAAAGATGTATGAACCATCTACCCGCCATAAAAATTCCGCTAGGTACTTTTCTTTATAGTTATAACCAGCCCTTCCGAAATAACTTAATCGCGCTCTGTTAAATAAATTATTTGGGTCACCAGGATTATTCCCTAAAGATTGTTCTTTCTCATCTCCCGCTAGCAACTGTTCAATAGCCGATGAAAGAAAATATCTCCTAAAAGCTGTAAATCCATCATTCGTTACCTTTTCGCGGGTTACACCGGCCATTAAGCCAATATTATGATCACCGATTTTCTTGTCGTAATTGATCATGCCGGTTAAGTTGATGGCCAATTGACCTCCAGCTGTCTCTCTTAGTCTTGGATCAGTATATTGCGATCTCACTGTACCAGTCAACACCGGTGTTACCCCATCAGCTTCAAAAGTTTTTTTGTCCCAATCATAAAGTGTCCATGGCAATTGCCAGTTTTTCTGCCTGCCAGAATATTTATCTATTGCAGCAGTTCCCGTTACTTTTAATCCTTCAACACCAGGAATTTTAATTTCGACTTTACCAGTAGTTTGAAAATAATCTCTGATATCCTTATTGTAACCCGTTAGATCTGTAGTAGATACCACCGGGTTATAACCATATTCGATATCTCTTCCTGGTTTACCATTTGGCCATATCGCAATCTCATTCGGGCGTCCTCTCATTAAAAACCTGAAAATATCACCTGCACCCACGGTTGGGAAATTACGGTCTTCTTCTCTGGCTGTTACCCCTAAAGTTGTGGTAATGTATTTACTCAACTTTGCTTCAAGATTAAAACGCATATCATATTGTTTGTATCCCGTTGCGGAGTTTTTATAATAGCCATCCTGATCAAGATAACCCAAAGAAACGAGGTACTTTACATTTTCACTACCGCCATTGATCTGAACATTATGCCTTTGCTGAGGCGACCAGTTTTGAAAAGTGGTTTTGAACCAATCGGTATTAGGATATCTTAAAGGATCTGATCCATCAGCAAATTTCCTGATCTCATCTGCTTTATAAGCAGCATTAATTGTTTTTCCTCCTGTAGAAGTATAGGAACCCGTAGATTTAAAACTGTTCCATGCGGCAGCCCATTCGTTAGGGTTAATGTCAGAACCGAAGATGTTAAGCTCATTCAGAATTTCGGCATATTGTACCGAATTGGTCATTTTTGGTATCCTGGTAGGCTGTTGCAAGCCATAACTGAAATCATAAGAAAACTGGGGCTTACCAGATTTACCCAGTTTGGTTGTAATTAAAATTACCCCGTTCGCCGCTTGCGAGCCATAAATGGCAGCAGATGCGTCTTTCAACACTGATACACTTTCAATATCATTTGGATTTAAGCGCTCGATACCGCCCGCGCGGTTGGGTATCCCATCAATTACGATCAATGCATTATTGTTCCCAAGTGAGTTTGTGCCACGAATCCTGATAGTCGATCCATCGTAACCTGGCTCACCACTGCCTTGCAATGCGGTAACGCCAGGCAATCGCCCGGCTAATGAGTTGGTTAAATTTACCGACGAAGATTTAGCAAGTTCGGTACCTTTAACCGAAGCAACAGCACCAGATACAACAGCCTTCTTTTGTGTACCATAACCTACTACAACTACTTCAGAAAGATTTTGGTTATTCTCTGATAACTTTACACTAATATTGGTTTGGCCCTTTACCTGAACTTCCTGATCTGCATAACCGATATAGGTAAATACCAAAGTTGCATTTTCAGGAACTTTGATACTGAAATTCCCGGCGCCATCGGTTACCGTGCTTGCTGTGCCGCCTTTCAACTTCACGCTTACACCTGGAACCGGCCCGTTTGCATCTGTAACTTTTCCCTTCACAACAATATCGTCGAAGGGGATTTTGTAAAAATCAAAAGGTTCCTTTTCATGCAATGATGCTTTGGCAGACATGCTGGCAAGTGGAGAAAAAACAAGACAACCACCGCAAACAAGAAACATGCTACCTCTGGCAAAAGTCCTCAATAGATTTTTTTTCATAGTTTTTCAATTAATTTTGGTTAGATATTGATTGTAATACAATTTAATATTCATGAGTAATCATGAAATGTTCACTTTTGCATTATTAAAGCTTCATTTATAGTATGAACCATCTACATTATCTCCAAATGGAAAAAATATTGGCTTAAGTAAAACTGATCAATAATCACATAAATCGTGTATAAATCCCCTTATCTGACACACGAACGAATTACTTTATAAAACTACTGGATAATACACTATGATCATTGAGAGTTGACGACTAAACAGTTCATAATTGGTTACACACGCAAGGTAAGTATATTAGAAATTAAAAAAAGGGGGTAAAATAATAATTATAAGGGGCTGACTCGTAAAAAAAATATTACAAAAATTCGTCAGGTAAAACAAATAATACAATATTAGATATTATTGCAAAGAAGTAAGAATACTAAGTCAATGGTTAAGCTAACTTATTTTATCAAAAGAAATCCCTCTTTCCAGTTTTTGCAGGTGTATCTTTAAAGTCGCATGTTGAGGCATCTCTAACTGTGGATCTTCCGAAAAAAGTTCGATTACTGTATTGCGTGCTTCAGATAAAATCACCTGGTCTTTTGCCAGATCGGCAAGTTTTAAATCCAGCACACCACTTTGCTGCGTTCCGGTAATATCACCGGGGCCACGAAGCTGCAGATCAATTTCAGATATTTCAAATCCATTATTGGTTCTAACCATCGTTTCTAAACGGATTTTGCCTTCCTTACTAAGTTTATTACCACTCATTAAGATACAGAAAGATTGTTCTGCACCACGGCCTACCCTACCGCGTAACTGGTGGAGTTGAGATAGACCAAACCGTTCGGCGTTTTCAATTACCATTACTGAAGCATTAGGTACATTAACACCTACTTCAATTACGGTAGTTGCTACCATAATCTGACTTTTACCATCAATAAACTGCTGCATCTCAAATTGTTTATCTGCATTTGGCATTTGTCCATGCACAATACTCATTTGGTAAGCAGGGCGGGGAAACTGGTAACTTAACTGCTCAATTCCAGCCTCGAGATTTAAAAGATCTAATTTTTCGCTTTCCTTAATCAAAGGGTAAACAATATAAACCTGTCTGCCTTTGGCTATTTCCTGCTTCATAAAACCAAACATCCTGAGCCGTTGGCTTTCAAAAAGGTGTTTTGTTTCAATAGGTTTTCTCCCGGCCGGTAATTCATCGATAATTGAAACGTCAAGATCACCGTATAAGGTCATTGCCAGCGTACGCGGAATCGGAGTAGCAGTCATAACCAGGATATGCGGAGGGACAATATTTTTGCGCCAAAGCTTGGCGCGTTGTTCTACACCAAAGCGGTGCTGTTCATCAATCACAACCAGGCCTAAATTTTTAAACTGTACCTTATCTTCAATCAATGCATGTGTTCCGATCAGGATATCGATCTCTCCATTCTCCAACCGCTCATGCAAAATGGTACGCTCTTTCTTTTTGGTATTCCCGGTAAGAATAGCAACACGTACCAAATTATCGGTTACAAGCTCAGTAATAGAAGCGTAATGCTGACGAGCTAAAATCTCTGTAGGCGCCATCATACAAGCTTGATAGCCATTATCATTAGCTAAAAGCATACTCATTAATGCAACAGCAGTTTTTCCACTTCCTACATCTCCCTGTACAAGCCGGTTCATCTGAATACCACGCTGTGTATCAATCCTGATTTCTTTAATTACACGTTTTTGAGCATTGGTTAACTCAAAGGGTAAAAATTCCTTATAAAAGCGGTTTACCTTATCACCAACTTTATCGAAAGTGGCGCCTTTAAATTTTAACTGGCGTAAATGTTTATTGTGTAAGAGCTGTAACTGGATAAAGAACAGTTCCTCAAACTTAAGACGTCTTTCCGCAGCATTTAAATCCTTTTGATTTTTGGGGAAATGAATATTTAGCAATGCCAATCTTTTATCGGGTAGCTGGTACTTATCTATAATATATTGCGGTAAATTTTCCGGAACCTGCGGGATAATCTGATCAAGCAGGCCCGCAATTAAACGCTGTAAACCTTTTGAATCAAGATTAAATTTTTTAAGCTTTTCTGTTGAATTATAAACTGGTTGTAGGGTCAGATTACCCCTTCCTACCTGTTTGCGTTGATATAACTCCATCTCAGGGTGTGAGATACTGAAAGTCCCATTAAAAAAGTTCGGTTTCCCAAATGCTACATATGCGGTACCAACTGTGATGTTTTCATCAACCCATTTTAAACTTTGAAACCAAACCAGTTCCATCATCCCGGTTTCATCTTTGAAAACCGCGACAATACGTTTTGCTCTTTTATCGCCAATCACCTTTTTGCTAATTACCCGGCCAATAATCTGGATATACTGCGAATCTGGATTGATCTGATTGATCTTGAAATATTTAGTACGGTCGATATACCTGAATGGATAATGTGCAAGCATATCCTGATAGGTGAATAGGCCAAGATCTTTTTTCAAAACATCAGCACGGCTTGGCCCAACGCCTTTCAAAAATTCAACAGGTGTATCTAATACCGAATTAAACAAAATATTCTACCGTTTCTTGTAACAACAATTTTTAGCAATTGTGCGTTAAAAATAACGATCGATAGCAGCAAAAGCAAATAAGCGGAAAATGGAGTATATCCATTTCCTTTTTAGACAGAAAAACGCGGCTGCAAAAACAACATTTAAATTGATGTAGATTAAAATAATGAGGCAACATTAATTTGAATTTATTACATGTGTTAACGATTTTAGAAATTCAGATGATTTCGAAATCTTTCTCTCCTGAATAAACTAATGGCCAAATTAATATGGAAGCGAATTCTATAATAGATTTTTTTTGTGGTAGGAAATCCTTTATGGCAAAGGTATAGACATTGTTCCCCAGATGATTTAAAGAACAATGCCTGATATCAAATATATACTTTTTTTACTGTCAACTAGCCTATAACGGTAATTACCGAGATTTCCACATTCACATTTTTAGGTAATACTGAAACCTGAACTGTTTCGCGGGCAGGAAAATCAGAAGTAAAGTATTGGCCATAAACCTCATTAACCTGAGCAAAAGTACCCATATCACTTAAAAAAATAGTAGACTTTACCACATGATCAAAAGTTAAGCCAGCCTCAAGCAAAACAGCTTTAAGATTGCGCATTACCTGATGTGTTTCTTCTTCAATATTGCCAATATTCAACTCGCCACTTTCAGGATTAATGGCAACCTGACCTGATACGAATAAAAAGTTCCCGGCCTGTACAGCTTGGCTATATGGTCCAATTGGAGCTGGAGCATTAGTTGTTTTAATAATTTGTTTCATAAATTTAGAGTTATTTGGCAAGCCACTGAATAAGCTTGTAGATGATACCTGCAAGAAAAATTAAGATGGCCAATGCATTGATAAAATGCATAATCCTCAAATTAATATTATTTGGCCGGTTTGGATCTTTTTTTCTAAAGAAGTACATGTACAAACTTAGCTAAAAAGCTTTATACACGAAACTAAAAGGCATAAAAAAAGTCCCGACTTAAATCGGGACTTTCTTAAATTTTATATTGAAATACTAGTTTCTAGCAGTTTCAACACGACGGTTTTGGATACGACCTTCTTCAGTATCGTTAGAAGCAATTGGGTTAGCTTCACCATAACCTTTAGTAGCAACTTGACTAGCGTTAACGCCAGAGTTTACTAAGTATGTTTTAACAGAATTAGCTCTGTCTTTAGATAATTTCATGTTATATGCGGCAGTACCTTCGCTTGAAGCGTAACCGTTTACAGTTACTTTACCACCGTTTTCACGTAACACTGAAGATAATTTATCTAAAGTAGGGTAAGATTCAGTTTTTAAAACTGAAGAGTTGAAATCGAAACCGATTCTTTCGAAACCAGTCACGTTAGAAGCTACTGTATCTGTAGTTGCTTTTGGAAGAGGACAACCTGAACCATCAACAGCAGTACCAGCAGGAGTTCCTGGGCATTTATCGAATTGATCAGCAACACCGTCACCATCAGTATCTTTTTTCAAATCTTCAACAGATTTCTCAACAGCAGAAACACGGTTTTTCAATGCTTCAACTTCTTGACGTAAAGTTGGATCTTTTAACTCATCGTACATAGTAGCTAATGGGTTAGTCCACTCTAAACTTGGTTTAGCAGAAGAACCTAAAGAGAATTCTAAACCAGCATAACCGTAAGAGAATTTATCTTTAGTAGTACCTTTAGCATAAACTCCGTCTAAGTTATCAGCATCAACAAAGTTCATGGTATAACCTAAGTTAAAGTTAACACGCTCAGAAACTTTGAATTTAACACCAGCACCAACTGGAATATAGAAACCTTTTACATAATCTTTAGCATCATGTCTGTCATCAGCAGGACCTACAGCATTACCTTTCCAGTCAATTACCTGACCAGTACCAGTAGTGATTTTTGGTGCATAGGCTAACATACCAGCACCAGCTGTTACGAAGAAACCTACAGCATTTTCACGACGTAAGAAATCAATTGAACCTACGTTTACAACACCGCGTAAATCTACAGCATATTGTAATTGAGTTTCGAAATCTCTAACAGCTGGATTAGTGATACCTTCGTTGTTACCTGAAAGTTTACCACGTGTTCCGTTTAATTCTAAACCGAAAGAGTGACCTAATTGCTTACGGATGTTTAAACCGTAACCTAAATTAGCATCCCATTTGTTAAAATCGTTTGATCCACCGATAGCAACAACTGGCATTAAAACACCACCGTGTACACCGATAGACCAAGTTCTGTACTGGCCTCTACCACCAAATACTTTGACAGCAGAAGAGGTTGCAGGAGCATCCTGAGCGACAGCAAGAGAAGCAACTCCTGTTAATGCCACTAAAGAAAGCGCAACACTTTTCTTTAAAGTAGAATAGTTCATAATCTTTTTTCTTTTTTAAGGGTTAAACAATTTAATTGATTAATTTTTCAGTAATGGCAAAATTAATCAAAATTTTAAATTTTCAAACTTTTATACAAACTCCGTTCCAAACTTCAACAGTCATCAATCATTTTATTACATTTGGCCTTTGCCCACATAAAATACTTTCTCATGAAATACCCTACTATTGATCAGTCATTATTTATCTTAAATCGAAAAAATTTCTGCAACACCTTAAAAAACAATTCAATAGCGATATTCAACTCAAGTGATGAGTTTCCTAGAAGTGGTGATCAGAATTTCGTTTTTAAGCAAAATCCTGATTTATTTTATTTATCAGGGATTGATCAGGAACAAACAATTTTACTGTTATATCCCGATTGTCCTAATCCTTTGTACAGGGAAGTCCTGTTTTTAAGACAGACAAACGACTACATCAAGGTTTGGGAAGGATATAAGTATACCAAAGAACAGGCAAAAGCTGCCTCAGGCATCCAGTCTTTATATTGGCTGGAAGATTTTGACAACATCTTACACAGCATTGTTAATTATGCGGACAATATTTATTTAAATACCAATGAGAACGACAGGTATGCCCACGAGGTTCCTTATCGGGATATCCGTTTTATCGAAAAGATGAGGTCAAAATACCCATTGCATCATTATGAACGCTCGGCACCGATGATGCGAAATTTACGCGCAGTTAAATCTGATGTTGAGATTGAGCTGATTAAAAAGGCGTCAGCGATAACCCGTGATGCATTTATCAGGGTATTAAAGTTTACGAAACCTGGTGTTAAAGAATATGAAATTGAAGCGGAGATCATACACGAATTTATCCGCCAGGGTGGAACAGGACACGCCTATACACCCATAATTGCTTCCGGTCATAATGCCAACATCCTGCATTACAATGACAATAATCAGGTTTGTAAAGACGGGGACGTAATACTTTTCGATTTTGGAGCAGAATATGCCAATTATAATGCAGATATGAGTAGGGCCATTCCTGTTAACGGCAGGTTTACAAAAAGACAAAAGGATGTATATAATGCGGTATTGCATGTAATGAAAGAGTCGATCAAATTAATTGGCGAAGGAACAATATGGAATTCTTACCACGAACAGGTTGGTGAAATCATGACAGAACAATTGGTTAACCTTGGCTTAATCTCGTTGGAAGATGTAAAAAACCAAAACGCCAGCTATCCTGCCTATAAAAAATATTTTATGCATGGTAATTCACATCACCTGGGTATTGATGTGCATGACTTTGCAGGAAGATACACCCCTTTTACCAATGGCAACATCCTTACGGTTGAGCCAGGCATTTATATACCAGAAGAGGATTTAGGCATCCGTTTAGAAAACAATATTCTCATCACTGCAAACGGAAATATAGATTTAATGGCTGATATACCATTGGAAGCAGAAGAGATTGAAGATATTATGAACAGTTAGTCAGTTGCGGTTGGCAGTTAACAATTGGCATATTACAATTAATCATTATTACCAAACTCATCAGCAAAACGATAAATATTAAAATCATCTTGTTTTAAGGCTACCTGAACCTTTTCACGTAGCCTTTTCTTATCAATATGCTGCATTTTTTGATGTTGTATAAGTTTCCATGCTTTTTCCGCAAACAAAAAAGATTTTCGGCTTTCATCGAAAACTTCAGCATTGATGATCCATCTACACAATTCGTCTATACCTATATCTTTATCTGCAATGGTTTTTAGGATTGGAATAGCCTTTATCCCCTGATGAATGATTTTTTTCAGGTTATTGGCAAAAGTATCCGCACCTTCCCGATCAGCTTTATTGATTACGAAACAACCGGCAATTTCCATCAAACCCGATTTGATATGCTGAACTTCATCTCCTGATTCGGGTACCAATACAACGATGGTTTTATCTGCCAATCCGGCAATTTCTACTTCCGATTGTCCTACCCCAACAGTTTCAATAATAATCAGATCAAAATCAGCCGCTTTTAAAACATCAACCATTTCTATGGTTTTTGCCGAAATACCGCCCAAAGCGCCACGCGTGGCCAACGAACGGATAAAAACATTTGGATTGTTAAACTGACCAGCCATCCGGATGCGATCGCCCAACAAAGAACCAAAATTAAAGGGTGACGTCGGATCTACCGCCAATATGGCAATGCGTTTCCCTTCAGCAACAAACTGGTTCGTTACTGCATTTACCAGCGTACTTTTTCCTGCGCCTGGCGGCCCTGTAATACCTAAAACAGGAACATCTGTTTTATTATCTAAACTTCTTAAAATCGAATCGGCCGGTTCAATATCGTTTTCAACAAGCGTGAGGGCTCTTGCCAAAACCTTATAGTTTCCCGCCTTTACTTCGCTTAAAATGGATAGATGCGTATTCATCAATAAAACTATCTTTGTACAAATAAACAAAAATTATTAGCTACGAGGCGCCCCAATAATGAAAGTTACCGGTTTTACATTTTTAAGAAATGCTATTGCTAATGATTATCCTGCAAAAGAAGCGATACTTTCTGTGCTGCCATTGTGTGATGATTTTATTGTAGCGCTAGGAAATTCTACAGACGAGACTTCTGAAATGGTGAGAAGCATTGACCCTAAAATCAGAACAATCGATACCGTTTGGGACGAAAGTATACGTGAAGGCGGGCGTGTCTTTGCCGATGAAACCAATAAGGCTTTAGCTGAAATCAGCGCAGATACCGATTGGATGATTTATATCCAGGGCGATGAAGCTATACATGAAGATTACCTTCCATTGATCAAAAAAGAAATGGAAGCTGAACTGACCAACAGCCATGTGGAGGCCTTACTTTTAAAATATAAACACTTCTATGCTTCTTATGATTATCTGGCCCAATCCAGACGTTGGTACAGAAGAGAAGTTAGGATCATTAAAAACCTGCCTGGAGTACACTCATACCGGGACGCCCAGGGTTTTAGAATCAATAACAGAAAACTTAAGGTTAAACTGATCGATGCATACATTTACCATTACGGCTGGGTGAAACCGCCAAAAGGACTTCAAGGCAAAGTCCGGAATTTTAATCAGTTTTACCAAACAGATAAGTGGATTGAAGAAAACTATCCGGTGCAGGAAACTTACGATATGCACAATGCCGATCGTTTGGTTCATTTCAAAGGCAGCCATCCAAAAGTAATGCAGGCCAGAATCGCAGCCGCAAACTGGAAATTCGACAAAGATCTAACAAAGGAAAAGCCTAAAATGAATTTCCGCAGAAGAATTTTACAGAAAATTGAGGATATGACCGGATTGCGCTTATTCGAATACCGCAACTACAAAATCGTGAAATAAGCATCAAATTAAATCTGCTTATATTTGCATCATCAAATTAATTATCAATGAAAAAGCCCAATGTTTTAGTAACCTTTGATTCGATGAAAGATGCCAATTGTGGTTATTTTTCATTTGGAAAGGGATTGGGCGATGCATTGATCAAAGAAAACAAGGGTAAATTTAAGCTTAAGTTTTATCTTTTTAAACACACTCAATATCTCTTTAATTGCCTGGTTGACATTGTTTATCTATCCAGGTTAGACCGGTTGTTCTTTAAGAAAAAAAATGACTTCGATGTTGTTCATCTCTCCGATCAAACCTGCAGATTAAGACCTCGCAAGGTTAATGCAAAAAAGATAATGACGGTGCATGATATGAACAAAGTTCATTTGAAGTTTAGCAAACCACACAGAATCAAGGTATATTTAAAAAAACTGGGTAAACTTATCTCACAGTGCGATAAAGTGGTATGTATTTCGCAGTTTGTTGCAAATGATGTTATTCAGTACTTTCCTGAAGCGAAAGAAAAAGTTAGTGTGATTTACAATGGTGCAGATAAATTGATTCCGGATGAAAAACATCGCCCGGATTTTACACCTCCGAAACCTTTTTTATTTACCATCGGATTATTATCGGTACAGAAGGGATTCCATTTGCTGCCGGCTTTATTAAAAGGGAACAACTTTCATCTTGTCATTTCAGGCAAAGAAACTCCACACAAACAAACGATTTTAGCAGAAGCAGAAAAATATGATTGTTTAGAGCGGGTGCATATTACGGGACCAATTTCAGATGAAGATAAAACGTGGTATTACCAAAATTGCGATGCTTTTTTATTTCCTTCTATTGCTGAAGGCTTCGGCTTACCTATAATTGAGGCTATGCATTTTGGGAAACCTGTATTTCTATCCAAATTTACTTCACTTCCTGAAGTTGGCGGCGATGTAGCCTATTATTTTGACAATTTCGAACCAGAACACATGCAGGAGGTATTCAGAAGTGGAATGATGGATTTCAATCAAAATAACCGGGCTCAGGAAGCTGTAGCCCAGGCTGAAAAATTTTCATGGGAAATAGCAGCCAATCAATATTTGCATTTGTATCAGGAATGCATGCTAAACAGCGATTCGAATTAATTTCCTTAAAGCCCCCCTGTTTCTATCCATTCTTACTCAAAGAACTGTAATTTTATTTGCCAATTATCATCATCATAATGATGTACACTAAAAACCGTACATTTGCTTGAATTTTATTATTTTTTTAGGGTTTGGTTTCTGGCCTAAATTCCGTTTTACACATTATTTAATGAAAACTTATTTTCGTTTATTATCATTTGCGAAGCCTATTGAAAAGTTTGCGATACCTTATGTTATTGCTACATTATTCGCTATAATTTTTAACACTTTTTTATTCACATTGCTCGGTCCACTGATGCAAGCCTTATTTCTTGGTAAGGCGGTTACGGCCATTAAATCTGATAAAGTTACAGGCTCATTAAATTTTCTCGGTAGGTTTAATGATTATATGGATGCCATAATTGCACACGATAAGATACATGCATTGCAAATTATCTGCATTGTTATTATAGCAACCGTATTCTTATCTAATTTATTCCGCTATTTCTCTCAGCGTTTTATGGAAGATTTGCGTGTGCATACCTTATTAAATCTAAGAAAAACAGTTTTTAATAATGTAATGAATTTACATGTAGGCTACTTTAATAATGAACGCAAAGGTGATATCATTTCAAAGGTTGCTTCCGATGTTCAAGTGGTTCAGTTTACAGTAACGAATACCCTGCAAGTTGTTTTTAAAGAACCATTACAGCTAATGTTTTTCATAGGGGTTTTAATTTCAATTTCATTAAAATTAACCTTATTTTCATTATTAGTTATTCCAGTATCTGGCTTTATAATTAGCAAAATAGTAAAAAGATTAAAGCAGCAGGCGACGCAATCGCATGAATCGTTTGCTAAGATGATTGGATTTTTAGATGAATCACTCAGTGGGATTAAGATTATCAAAGCTTTTAATTCTACAGGAAGAATGAAGCAAAAGTTTGATGATGAAAACAAGTTTTATTCTCACTTGAACAGAAAAATGGCAAGAAGGCAACAACTTGCTTCACCCGTTTCCCAAACATTGGGAGTTTTGGTGGTCGTATTTATTTTATTATACGGAGGTACCCTAATTTTAAGCGGTAAGGGAGATTTGGATGCCGCAGATTTTGTAGTGTATTTAGCTACATTCTCTCAGGTAATGCAGCCTATTAAAGCTTTAACTGACTCGTTTAGCGGAATACACTCCGGGATTTCGGCAGGAGAACGTGTTTTAGATCTAATTGACACCAAACCATTACTAGTTAATCGCTCCGATGCTAGAGTATTAGATAGCTTTAACGGTGCAATAAACCTTCAAAATGTATCATTTAGTTATGGCGAAAAACAAATTCTTAATTCCATAACATTCGACATTAAAAAAGGGCAAACAGTAGCTCTTGTAGGCCCATCCGGCGGAGGAAAAAGTACTTTGATGGATTTACTGCCACGTTTTCATGATCCAAAATCAGGGAGTATCAAAATTGATGGTTATGACTATAAGGACCTTACTGTTGAAAGCATCCGATCACAAATGGGCATCGTAAACCAGGAATCGTTTTTGTTTAACGATAGCATTTTTAATAATATCGCTTTTGCCAAACCCGATGCTACAGAAGAAGAAGTAATTGCAGCTGCAAAAATTGCCAATGCACACGATTTTATATTGAATACAGAAAATGGCTATCAAACCAGCGTTGGTGATAGAGGCAATAAACTATCGGGCGGACAAAAACAGCGGGTGTGCATTGCCAGGGCAGTTCTAGCTAACCCTCCAATTATGCTTTTGGATGAGGCTACTTCAGCATTGGATACAGAATCTGAAAAATTGGTGCAGGATGCTTTAAATAATTTAATGAAAAACCGTACCTCAATTGTAATAGCGCACCGCTTAAGTACCATACAACATGCTGATGAGATTGTGGTGATTGATAAAGGTGAGGTTGTAGAAAGTGGAAGCCACATGGAATTGATGAATAAAAATGGTTTATATAGGCGGTTAATCGATATGCAAGCCTTTAACGATTGAAGATCGGATGAAGAAAGTATTATTTTTTATGCCCGATAATCCGTTAAAAAAAAATGCGGGAAACAGAACCAGGGCTTTAAGCATGTTAAGCTATTTTAAATCAAGAAATTTTGAAATTGATTTTGTAAGCGAATATTACACCGGTCGCTGGGATGAAACGGATATTAAAGCCTTTGAGCAATCGGGCTTAGCCGACAATACTTATGTAATAAAAAAAAAGCCTTCTAAAAAAAATATCCTTTATTACCTGCTTTTTTACAAACTCCCAAATTTCTTCTATCAAAATAAGGCCTGGTTTTTTCCTCTCCAGTTTCCCGAGTTAGTTACCCTAAGATTTAAGCGGGCCTTTAATAAAGTCCTAAAAAAAAACAATTACGACTATATCTTCATCAACTATGCCAGTTGGGCTACATTGATGGCGCATAACCAGCACACTAAAAAAGCGACAAAAGTAATTGATACCCATGATTTTATAACAGCTCAGTTTCAAAGAAAGGTTAATATTGGTCAATCTTTTAAAGAAGAGATCAGAAGGATTTCGTTATTTGATATTGCACTGGCTATTTCTGTTGAAGAGCAGTACATTTTTAGCCAGTTCTGTAAAAACAAAGTTGCTTTAGCACCAATGATGCTGGATAGGCCATCAACCATCCATTCAGTTGATAAAAAAACATTTGATCTGATTTATGTGGCCAGCGATAACATACACAATCAAAAAGCTGCCAATTGGTTTTTTAAAGAGGTATATCCATTGTTGCCCACCGATGTGCAAATATGTGTTATTGGTCAGATTAACGAGCACCTTTCGATAAAGGCATCCAATATTACATCGGTACACTTTGTTGAAGAACTATCAGGCTACTACCTTAATGCTAAAGTAGCGCTATGCCCCATGTTAACAGGAACAGGAACTAAGATAAAGGTTGTAGAAGCGCTATCTTACGGCATGCCTGTAGTTTGCAATACAAGAGGAATTGATGGTTTGATTGACAAAACCAATAATGGCTGCCTAGTAAGTGACGATCCGGTTGAGTTTAGAAATTGCATTGTGCAACTGTTAACTGATGAATCGGCATACCAAAAACAATCAGAAAACGCATTAACCACCTTTAATCTTAATTATGAAAAGGAAAGTTGCTATAAAAAATTAGATAAAATATTCTTGAAATGACATTATTTTTTACAGTTGTCACCACAAATTATCTACCCTTTGCGGTATCATTATTAGATTCTGCTAAACTTTTTCATCCGGAATTTGAGTTTTGCATATGTCTTGCGGATTATTTAACCAACGAAGAGATTGCATCAAACGATCTCATGCAGAAATACCCAATCGTCCAACTTCATGAAATAGGCTTCGAGGAATTTGACTTCATTATCCAAAATTATAATCCAATGCAGTTAGCTAATTGCTCAAAAGTATTGTTTGCAAAACATTTCCTGGATCAAGAACATATCAATCAGGTTATATTTTGCGATTCAGATACTTATTTTTTTGGAAAATTACCATCAAGTACAATTAATAACGGAGATATTCTCATTACACCTCACTTTACACATCCCCCAGATATTGACATGAAGCGCCAAGAACTGGAAGTATTAAATGCGGGACTATACAATGGAGGCTTTTTTAAATTGAAAAAATCAGCAGAAACCGATTCATATATATCGTGGTTGAGAGAAAGATCAGTCAAAGAATGTATCTACGATTTCAAAAGAGGCTTTTACGGTGAACAATTATGGTTGAATCTTGTTCCACTATACTTTAAAAACGTATTTATAGAAAATAATCAGGGAATGAATATTGCTTATTGGAATTTACACGAACGAGAAATTTCAGAAGTAAATGGCACTTTCTTGATCAACAATGTTACTCCACTTAGCTTTTTCCACTATAGTGGTTGGGACTACTTCGCACCCGAAGAAATTTCTAAATGGGCTTTATTTACATCAGAAATGCGGCCAGACCTAAAACCCTTACTAATCAAGTACCATGCAGTGCTACAAGCCAACCAATACGAACACTATGTCAACAAGCCCAACTATTACACCAGTAAAAATAATTTAAATAAAAAATCGTTTTTTAATACTTTAAAGCTAAAGTTTTTTAATAGATAAATATAATTTTGAGAGTGAATATAGAAAAAACATTAAATAATTTTTTTAAAAGCTGTTCAAATTTTGGCAACTGCTCATTTTTATTAAACCTTATAGCTTCATCTCTTAACTTTTCTTTATTAATGAAACTATGCTCATGAATCCTATCCATTCCATCTAGCACTTCCGCAAGTGTATTATTATATGCAACAAAGCCCATTTCGTGCTTTACAAAGTCGGCAGCAACACCAACATTAAAAGCTACAATTGGAATTTGAAGATAGGCGGCCTCCAACATTACTAACGAAAAAGTTTCTTCTCTGGATAACAATAAAAAGCCATTAGCTATAGCCATATAATTATAATAATTTTCAGCTTCGGCACCGATGCAGATTAGTTTACCAGGATGCTTTTCATCCGCGATGTGTTTTACATAATAAGTCAGCCCATTTTCAATGACGCTACCTAGCCATAATATCTTAATATTTTGCTCGCTGAATCGATCTAATATAGGCAATACTAAATCAAATCCTTTCATATATTTTGTTCCACCCGAAACAACCCATACAAAATCGGTTGGTAAAATGCCGTGTAATTTTTTTAGACTATTAACTACTTTTAGGTCAACTTTTATTGTATCTGTATCTATAAAACTATATTGCTTTTCCACAAAATGATGTATTGGTAATAATGCATTACAAACAACATCAGAACAACCAATGCAAACATCTGAATAAGCAATAGCTTTTTCGAGTGTAGTACGTTTTATCTCGCTAAAAGCATATAATAGTTCATGAACATAGGTAAAGAACTTAATATTCTTAGGTTTATCAATTTCAAATATTTCAGGAAAAGCAACTGTATTTACAAACCATACGTTTGCTTTACTTTTTTGTTGAATAATATTTAGTTGATGTTGTATTGGATTTACACCAAAAAATTTGATGAGCTTTCTGTAAAAGCGAAGCCATTTGTTGGGATTGTATTTGTATAAAATATGCTTTTCGATGTGAGAAGGTAAAGAGTCAAGCATCTCACCTTTGCTTTTGCAAAAAAGTGTAATTGAATATTGATTAGGATCTAAATCTTTTAATAGATACCATAGTACCATCTCTGACCCAGTCCTACCTAAATTTTGAGTAATAAATAATATACTTTTTTTCATTAAAAATGGATAAAATTACCTTTATAATTACAAAACCAAAAAAAGAATTAATCTTCAAATATTAATAGGCAATTAGAAGCTTGTATACAGCATTGGGAAAGAAGAACATTAAAAATGCAGGCACTACTGGTTCAGTTTACTCGTGACCTTTATATTGAATTATTATATTTAAATATGAACGATGCAACAGAACTATTTATTAAATATTGATTTGAAAAATTTTCTTATTTTTAAAAAGTTTTTTATCCTTTTCATTTCTGAAGAGAGTTTTTCAAGTTCTACATAGTCATCTACCAAAAAATTGAATTCATTTCTTAATACCTCATACCTTTCTGCGTTAATTTTCTTAAAATTTTCTTCTCGGGAGCTTATTCCATCATAGCTATAAGCCGTAATTACCTTATTTACATGCATATAACTTGCGCTATATTTGGCTAATGCCAAAAGAAAAAATTTCCAGTCTGATACAATTTTTAATTTTTCGTCATATAGCCCAACTTTGTTAAATAATTCGCGCTTAATAAAAGTACTAGGATGGGGAATTGTATAATTATAAAAATCTCTAAAAGTTAATTTATCAGGTGAGTTCCAAATCCATTGTTTTTCTGAATCATAAAGATACAGGTTTCCATAAATTAAATCTTCCATCCTGTTTTCGCTCATTATTTCAGTCAAGATATTAGCATCAATAAGGCTGTCTCCACTATTAATAAAAAGAAGGTAATCGCCAGTCGATTTATTTATGCCCTTATTCATCGCATTATAAATACCTCCATCTTTCTCACTTACGAAATAATTTATCTTTTCAGAATATTGTTTAATAACTTCAACGCTTCCATCATCAGATCCACCATCAATAACCAAATATTCAATATCATTGTGGGTTTGATTAATAACAGATTCAATAGTTTTTTCTAAACCGTCTACATTGTTATAATTAATTGTTATAATAGATACCTTCAATTTTTAAAAGAATAAATGGAATAATAAGGGATATAAATTTTACTAATTAGAGAACTTAATTTCCAATTTCCTAGAGAATACTTTAAATCGAATAATTTGCTTAATATTAAGAGGAAACCAGTAAGAAAAAGAATAATCATAATTTAGATTGTCTGTACCAGACTGTCCTTTTAATCTAGGCTTATATTTAAAGGGTAGATATGAATATTTACCTTCCATGATAGAAAACAATACAGCTCTGTTTAGCGCATGTTCTAAATAATAGCCTTGGCTATCATTAATCAAATCCAAAGTTGAGAACAAGAAATCTGTAAAAAAGGCCTTATCAGCGATAAATATCCTGGAGTCAGAATATTTTAATTGACAAGGCAAGTCTACCATAACATTACACCTATACTTTTCATAAGTTCTTAATATCGGGTTAATGTTCAAAGCTTTATATCGGCCTGTTATCTTACAAACACTATTATTTCTTTCTATAAATTTTGAATGTTTAAAAGCGTGCTTTAGAATTAGCATTTCTCCATGCCCTTTTCCTAAACATTTATCGAAATTATTTCCAAAGAAACTAAAAATCTCCAATCTTGCTCTATGAGCTGAGTTTTGAAATGCTGCGGATATATCAATTCCTGAATTTTCTACAAATACAATAAGATTCTTCGTTTTCTCAAGATAAAAATTAATTGTTTCAATATATTGCAGTCTTCTCGTTTCAGGATTTTGCAATTTTGTAAAAGTCATTCCTTCGGGATTTATGCACCCTGTAAGTAAAATAACTGACTGTATAATTGTGGTGCTAATTTCGCCCATCGTTAGAGTAACTCTTATTTGAATTTTGCGCCCTTTATAACATCATATACAAATTTATGATTTTGTATCCGCAAATTATGGCAAATGTACCAACTTACTTAAAATATTATCTTACATTATTCATTCAAATGACTACTTTTTATTTCAGTATAGTAAAAAGCGGGTAAGTATTAAACTACAATATGGAAAAGAACTGTATCAGATTACTGTCCAACGGACCATTTTAATCTTGTTCTCAAAATTAAAGAAGTGAGGATAAAACTCAAAGAATAGGCAATTAAAAATCGAATCAAGAGGATTCCGGTATTTGTCCAGATCGAGAAATGTTCGTAATCCAATTTGAGAGGTTGAAATATTAATGGCAAAAATCTACTGATTAATAAATAATGGATTAAATAAATACCAAACGTTGTTTTCCTTGGTTGAAGTTTCTCCTGTAGAATTTTTATGTTCCCTATTTTGAGGAGAATTGCAAAAATAACGAAAGAGTAAAAAATATTTGTAACGCGCAATGTATTATATGCATCTTTCGAGCCAAGGTTCAATAGTTTAAATGACTCAGCAATAGCCAGCCCGAATGAAATAGCCCCTAAAAATAAAATTTTATACCACGGAATTTTATTTAAAAATACAATAACCTCATCATAATATTTATTTAAATAAACACCTAGCCATAAATAAAAAATAAATCCAAATAAGGCAGCAGAATGTAACGTTATAAACCAACCGTAATACAGATTAATACTATATACAACTGAAATACATCCTAGAATAACCCCAAACCAAATCTTATATAAGAATTTCTTAAATATTAATAGAATTGTAATACAAATTAGAAAATTTAATATAAACCAATAAGTCGTGTAAAATAGTGCATGATTCAACAGCTCCAAAAGATACTGAAAAAAATGAGTAACAATCATCCCGTCCCCACCCTTACGGTAAGCGACATAACGATCTATAATGGTAAGAACCATAAATATAAAAACCCAAAACATCCAAGGCTTTATTGTATTTTTAAACCTATTTTTTAGATATTGTAATGAATTATATTCCTGAAACTTATAATTTATTAAAAAGCCCCCTATTAAAAAAAAAGCAATCGTACTAAATTTGAAGAGTTGAATAAATGATGCTCCAATAAACGTGTCGAAGTTATTTGCATAAATATCATTTCCAATGATAGGACTATGTTCAAGTACTATTCCCATCATGGATATGCACCTTATAGTATCAACAAAATCAAAATTCTTTTTTAAAGGCGCAGTTTCCTTAGTTAGTTCAGTATTCATTAATTGGTTATATAAACGAACAAATATCCTTTAAAAAAAAGAGTTCCGAATAAATTCGGAACTCTTTTAACATTTATGTACGAAAAATATTACAGACTAACATTTTCTAATCAGCATTCCGAAATCCATAAAACTTAATACCATTCTGAATCTGTACCTCTAAAAGTTTGTTTCTTATTAGCTTCATTCACCATAGTCATAAGCGTTTGCACCATAATAAACGTTATATCCTCCTTTTGTATCTGTTGATGCGACAATTTTAGTAGGATAATCCTTATAAAATTTATCGATATCGATGATAGACACTTTCGAAGCAGTGGTTCTCTCAAATGATTCGCCTGTTACGTCAAAACCATGTCCTAATAGATCCCATTTCCATCTTCAGCAATGGCTAAATTTTTATGATTAACTGTAAGTCCTTTTTCTTCTGTAAGTTCATTTTTATTGCAACTACTAAGTGCCGCTGTAATCACGCACAGCATACAATAGCCCCTAATTTGTAATTGTTTTTCATCAGTATTTATCTGTTATTTTTAACAAAACTATTGACAAGAAAGATTAATTAGTCGTTCCTTAAAAAGTCATTGAACAAAGATTGTATCATATTTTGGTTGTTTCATGAATGTTTTTACGAGCTGAACAAAGCTTAAAAAAAGCGCCCAAAGATGATCTTTCCAGATATTCATCATCCTTTTGAAGTTCATCGCGGCGGCAGCTAACATTACATTGATGTTATCGCCTTTTATTCCTTTGTAAAAATTGCGGCTTAAGCGATGGTCTGTTTTCAGATGCCCGATCTTAGGTTCGATGGCCGCTCTTTTGGTAAAGCCTGCCTTTAGTTTGGTCTTTCGGTAGTTCGTTAGTTTACTGCTGAAAGTTTTTGGGGTATGGATAGTAGTTCCGAGCACCTCTTTTCTCCCTCGGTAACCCCGGTCTACAAAGACCTCTTTAAGCGTATGACCGGTTAACCTTTGCTGTTGTTCCAGAGCTGCATCCAGTGTATGTCCGTCGTAGTCATTCCCCTGGATATTGATTGCACCGATGATCACACCGCTGTTCTGGGTGACTGTGATGGATACTTTACTGCCAAACTCGTATTTTTTATGCTCTTTGCCTTTGCTGATGCATACTACATCCGGCTCATGCAGGCTATACACCTTGTTTTTGTCCTGCCGTTTTTGGAGGAGTACACGCTCAAACAGCTCCAGGTCGGTTTTGTAGTTTTCTGCCGGTAATTCCCTTTGTAGTTCCCGTACCAGTCTGCCCGCTATTGTTTTTACTTTTTTGTCTGCTTTCCGCGCTTTGGCTCCGTTCTTAGGATGGTTGCGGAAACGCTGTTCAACACTCAGCTTCTTTAAAGTGCGGGTATAACGCTGACGAAGCACGAGTCCTGCTTTGTCAGCTATCCCGATACATTTTTTGATGATCTTCCGGTGCAGTTTGCTATCGGTAGGATAAGTAATGTTCTTCTCCTGTACAGTAGTGTCTATGCTGGCCTTATCTTCCTTGCCACCTTTTCCATTGATACGGATACTTTCCCTGAAGATCAGTTCCACACCTTCGGCACCGATACGGTTACGAAAGTGAACAAGCTCTGATGCCTCACAAGGGGCTTTTGCCGCAAATACCCGCTCTCCGCTGAAATATTGGTAATAAGCATTCTCTGCCCACTGTTCTACAACACTTTCGTCGCTCAGGTTGCGGATGTGCTTGAGCATCAACAGCGCTACCATCAGGCGGATCGGCTTGGCCGGGCGGCCAAAATTCTCCTTGTAATACTTCTTAAAACTGTCCTCGAACAATTGCCAGTTAACATACTCCGCTAAAATGTACAAGGGATGTTTGTTCGACAATTGTTCCTTTAAACCCGGCTGTAAAAAACTTAGTTGTGTTGTGTTTTTTGGTTGTTTAAGCATAAATATCTGCAAGCTTTTGATATAAATATAACCAAAACCCGCAATTTATAATACTGAAATTTATCAACAAATTATTGACAATCAAATATTTAAATTGTTTTTAAGGGGCGACTAATTATGATAAGATTAGGTTATCGATATGATAATTAATAATAAATTTTAATAGAATTAAACAAATAAATTGACAAAATACGACACACAAAATATCTTGATTTAACACTAAAAAAATTTAAGTTAATTGCGGAAAATAAAAGCTTGTTAAACATCCGAATGGATCTTATGAAGAAACGATCTATTGTTGGTCGCATTTCGTTTAAGAAAGAATAAAAGTGATGATGAAAAAAGGGTCTCAAATAATTCTTGAGACCCTCTTTCATTAATGTAAATATTTCGTCGTTAAATTCTTTTTTAACACTAGTTAATTTGGAAATGCATAAAACGGTTGCCCATTGTAAGACCAGCCTGGGAATGATGCATTTCTATTAGTGGTATAAAGGTGTCCACCCGATGCGCTATAAAATTCATAAACGGGTACTGTACCTGTGGTTGGAGTCTTATATACATAGCAAAGTATGCCGTCATAATTATACCCGCCAAATCCTGGATATCTGTTTGTTGTCAATACACGATTATCAATACTCGGATTATAGAATTGATATAAAGGAACCGATCCAGCATATTGCGTGGCGTAAACCTTAAAAGGTTCTGCATTGTGATGATAATTACCCCAATACTGCTCCATATTTGGGCCTAGATGATAAGCATGTCTATTAGTTACTGAATTATAATACTCGTAAAAGGTGGTAGGCAATAATGAAGCTTGGTTAACTGTGAGATACTGTATGATGTAATTCTTTACTGCTAAAGCTTTTGCCTGATCTGGAATAAAATCGTAGATAGGCAATAAGCCATTGCTTGGAATATCTATCAATACCGAATTTTCCAATGTACAGCTATTTTGCCAAGCTGAAATGTTGATCGTTGGAGTGGGGTTCGGATTAGAGGCGTTCCCGATAACGATATCGCCTATTAAGCTTCTAGTTGGATCTCCACCACTAGTTACGTAATGTAATTTTTGGGCAGAATTTTCTAAGGTATAGTTAGTATCATAAGTATACCCTGTATTTAGATTGAAAATCTTTTTTACATGGATATCTACTCCGGCCGAACTTGCTGTAATTCTATCAGACTTTGAAGTCTCTGATTGATAGATAACATCCAATTTTCCTCCTAGTATAATATCAGCTAAGATATGGGTACCATACCTATTCACAATAGCTTCTGGCGTTTGGTTTTGAACAAAAGAAATGAACTCTGGCTCTAAGTAAGACAGAAGTACATCCCTTTGTGCATTCAATTTAACCCTCTTTTGCTGAATCAATAAATTATAGCTACTGTAAATGTTTTTAGATGAAAAACTATCTGTATAATTGTAACTTCCAGTTATAGTGGTTCTGAACAATGACATCCCCAAAAAGTCAGCACCAAAAGTGCTACTAAAATGTGTAGTTAATTTATTCAAATAGGAAACGGCATCGCTACCAGCTTCTAATTTTCCGTCTGTTCTAGTTGAAAGATCCCATATTACTCTTGTGGATTGGTCAGCCTGTAACTTATCAACGTTAATGACTGGAAGAGTAGCTGCACTGGCATTTGCAAATTCTCCCAGTACATTATACCCATAACCCAACAAATCATTTTTTCCATCTCTCCCAAAACCTGCAAGTGCATTGTGGTTATTTGTTAGTCCCTTCTCTTCTCCCAGTTTACTTTTCTTGCAACTGCTAAATGCCGCTGTTATTATGCACAGCATACAAATAGCCTTTAATTTGTAATTTTTTTTCATGTAAGTATTTGTTATTTTTTTCAAAACTACCGACAAGAAAAATCAATTATGATAAGGCTAGATTATCATATTGCCAATTAAATTTTCTAGATAAGATTAAATAGTATGGTGCATAAAAATGCGATTACATATCATCCGATTTAAAAATACATCAATATCTCAACTTCAGCCTATTTTCAATCATTCCAATAGAATCCATACTATTAACTAATATAGGGGCTGCATTTGATCTCTGCTTTAAAATACTACCGCTTTTTTCGGGTTGAATTTGAATCTTTCCATCAATCAAAGCGAGTGTAGCCTTTAAACATGGCTCTTCTGGATCACCTAATATCGGATTGCTAGGCATAATAATACTGAGATTAGGTTTCATTCCATTAAAGTAATCAGACCATGATCGGGCATTTTTAATGAGGAAGCTACTTAAGTAAACACTATATTGATCAATGTTAACCGCAAAGAAACCAACTGGTTTTCCATATGTCTTTTCGCCAATTAACTTCACGTTGAAATAAGGTTTAAGACAACTGATCAGTAATTCGCTGGCAGATGCCGTTCGTCCAGATACGACCACATAAATATCCTGAATACTTTCCAAGCTGCCTTTTTTATTAAATTTGTAGGTATTACCAACTTCGGTATAATCAACATCAGCCAACGTAGCCATCCGTCCATTGTACATCACAGTTTTCCCTTTTTCATCTAAATAAGGTTGATGTCTTAGAATCGTTGCTTTGCCATTTTGAAGAGTAGGATTAAATTCTTCTGAAAACATTGTTCTGCGGTTTAATAAACTTGGCGCAATTAAATTAGCAACATATTCTGCAGTTTCTACATAACCACCACCATTTGAGCGCAAATCTAAAATCAGATATTTCGGCTTATCTATAGCCGCTTCATCAAAAATCTGATCAAGTTTTGACTTAATGTTATTGAGTTGGGGAAAAGAACCCAAAGCTATATATGCAATAACCTTGTCTTCAGAACGGATTATACGATTAGCTAAAATAGCTGCATCATTTACGATTCCCGCACGAGCACTACTACCATTTCTACCTAGTTGAAGATACGAGTATTTAGGTACATTACTATAGTTTGAAATTTCAAATGGCTTGCCTGTTGCCTGGTTAACTTTAAATTGGGAAATATCAAAAAGTTCATTTCTAAATGCACTGATTTCAGATTGGGAATTGGCATATCTTTCTCTTGGCCTAAAAGTACTGTAATCGGGCAGCACATCATTCCATAAATAAATCTGTTTAGCATATAAAAAAACAGAATCGAGTGTGAACTGAGTCCTTGTTCCAGTAGTTGGCGATACAATCTCATCTTCATTATTATCACTTTGCCGCTCCTTTTTGCAAGAAGAATAAGCTGAAACCATTATTAAATAAATAACCAATTTCATTAATATCCCAGAAAGCGTATGTCTATTATTATAAGTTTTCAATTTTATAAGCAAAGATTTAAATAAATTAAAACCATTTACAAGAAACGTTATTTTTTTCCCATAAATTAAATCTACAGCAAATAAACATATTTAATTTATTAATTTTGACAATCACGTATTATCACGATGTATTTATTAACCCACAATAATTACATCAAACAAAATACAGGCTATCAGTGCTACTTAAGATGTTGGATATAGGGATTACTTTAAGAAAATATAGAAATAAATATAAGTTTACTCAACAATGTGCAGCTAATGTAATTGGAATAAGCAGGGTTGCTTACCGAAAATGGGAAAATAATGAAGTCGATTTTTCGCTTTCACAACTTGGTAAAATAGCCGAACTTTACGAAATTTCCATTCAGGATATTATTATAGAATCAGGATTTAGGAGGCTAAAGTAGTTTCCCAAAAGCAGAAAGCGCACCAATATTTTTGATATCGTATTTATTTTACTTTACGGTCAGCGAGCTACAACCGAATCGCTTCTATTGAATCATCTTTGGTAATCCGTTTACAAACACAAGCCAAATTGAAGTCAGAATATGCTTCTAAAAATTTCTTATACTTATTAGGCTTAAACTGTACATCGTTATATTTTACTTCATAGGCCAATCCTTTGTTGAGCTGTTCTTCTACCACAAAATCTACTTCATTACCATCATCCGTGCGCCAGAAATGCAGATGATCGGCATCATACAATTGCCTTAACCTGCAATAAACATAATTTTCCAGTAATTCACCTTTATCAGACTTATCGTTTCACGTAGAAAAGTTGTTCAGCAATGCATTACAAAGACCATTATTGTGATCTCTTGCTGCTGTTCTGCCGATTGCTTAACAAGTGTAGTCTTCCCTATCTGCCTTGACCTTATAATAATGGTATGCTAAGACTTCGTTAAATGATTTTTCAACGATTTTAAAGCCGCTGATCTCTCATATCGATAATTTTAAGATAACAACTAAAAATTATCCGATATTTTTAAGGTAAGAAATTTGTTAGCATAAAAAAAGTGGCCTTTTGAGGCCACTTTAAATCATATGTTTTAAACTACTTAAAGCTTTCTTGCTACTTCAACTTGTTCGTAAGCTTCTACAATATCACCAACTTCGATGTTATTAAAGTTTTGAATATTTAAACCACACTCATAACCTTTAGATACTTCTTTCACATCATCCTTATAGCGTTTTAAAGATGCCAACTCACCTGTATACACTACAACACCATCTCTAACGATACGGATTTTGCTGTTACGGGTAATCTTACCATCCAGTACCATACAACCTGCAATGGTACCCACCTTTGTAATTTTGAATGTTTCGCGAATCTCCACGTTAGCCACAATTTTCTCTTCAAATTCTGGATCCAACATACCTTCCATTGCCGATTTAATCTCATTGATCGCATCGTAAATGATAGAATATAAGCGGATATCGATCTGTTCAGCCTCAGCCAGTTTACGTGCACCTGTCGAAGGACGAACCTGGAAACCGATGATAATTGCATCTGAAGCGGAAGCTAACAATACATCAGATTCTGAAATCTGACCAACACCTTTACTGATGATATTGATCTGGATCTGCTCAGTAGATAATTTCAGTAATGAATCTGATAACGCTTCGATAGAACCATCCACATCACCTTTAACAATGATATTAAGTTCTTTAAAGTTACCGATTGCTAAACGACGACCAATCTCATCCAAAGTAATGTGTTTCTGCGTACGTAAGCCCTGCTCACGCTGTAACTGCATCCGTTTGTTTGCAATATCACGTGCTTCGGTTTCACTTTCTAAAGCATTGAAACGATCACCTGCTGTAGGCGCTCCCTGCATACCCAAAACCTGTACGGGTTGTGATGGACCTGCTGAATGAACCTTAGCACCACGTTCATTGGTTAACGCTTTTACACGTCCGCTGTAGCTACCCGCTAAGATTGGATCTCCAACTTTTAAGGTACCGCCCTGAACCAATACGGTAGTTACAATACCACGTCCTTTATCTAAGGCCGATTCGATTACCGTACCTGTAGCACGTTTATTAGGATTGGCTTTCAGCTCTAATAACTCAGCTTCTAATAAGACCTTATCTAAAAGCAAATCAACATTTAAACCGCTTTTGCTTGAGATTTCCTGCGATTGGTACTTACCACCCCAATCCTCAACCAGGATATTCATCACCGATAATTGCTCACGTACCTTATCTGCATTGGCGCCTGGTTTATCTACTTTAGTGAAAGCAAATACCAATGGTACGCCCGCTGCCTGTGCGTGGTTGATAGCCTCTTTTGTTTGAGGCATCACTGCATCATCCGCTGCAATAACAATAATGGCAATATCGGCTGCCTTGGCACCACGTGCACGCATCGCCGTAAAGGCTTCGTGACCCGGAGTATCCAGGAAAGTTACTTTTTTACCTGAAGGGGTAGTTACCATGTAAGCACCAATGTGCTGGGTAATACCACCGGCCTCACCAGCCACCACATTTGCTTTACGGATATAATCCAGCAATGAAGTTTTACCGTGATCGACGTGACCCATAATTGTTACAACCGGAGCTCTTTCAATTAAATCAGCCTCATTATCTTCTTCCTCAATTACATTGTCCTCCTCTTCATCTGGTTTTATGAATTGAATTTCATAACCAAACTCATCGGCCACGATGGTTAATGTTTCAGCATCTAAGCGTTGATTAATGGAAACAAACATACCCAGACTCATACAAGTACCAATAATTTTGGTAACTGGTACATCCATCATGTTCGCTAACTCATTAGCTGTAACAAACTCTGTTACTTTTAATATTTTCGACTGCGATTCAAGCTCATTTGCCGCTTCCTCTGCATTAAATGCTACGTCATCACGTTTCTGACGACGCAATTTAGCACGTTGTGCGAATTTACCAGATTTACCCGCACCACTTAAACGGGCAAGAGTTGCTTTGATCTGATCTTGAATTTCTTTCTCAGTAGGTTCTTCTTTAGGCCCGCTTGGTGTAGCGTTTCTATTTTGGAAACCTGGTCTGTTATTGTTATTTCTATTTCCCTGATAAGGCGTTCCACCCTGTCCGGCTGGTCTGTTTCCCTGGTACGGTGTACCGCCACCTTGCCTGTTGCCCTGGTAAGGCTGGCGAGGCTGACCTGGTGCACCACCCTGACCTGCGGGGTTATGCTGGCCTTGCTGGCCCTGACCACCTTGTTGACCTGGTTGTCCAGGTGCTCCCGGGGTTTTCTTACGTTTACGCTTACGTTTAGCAGCTTCACTATCACTAGATGATGCTACCGGACCATTTCTCCTATCCGGCGTTGTTGGTAAAACAATTTTACCAATAATGTTCGGACCTGTTAATTTAACAGTACGTGCTTTAATTACTTCAGGCTCGTTGCTTACCGGTTTTGCTTCAGCTGGTTTCTCCTCGGCCTTAGGCTGTTCAACTGGTTTCACAGGCTCAGCTGCTTTGGCTACTGGTGTTTCCGCAACTGGTGCTGATACAACAGGAGCTTCTTCTTTTTTAACCTCAACTGGTTTTTCTTCCACTTTTGGTTGTTCAACCGGCTTTACAGGTTCTGGCGCTTTAACTGCTGCTGGTTCTGCAACAGGCGGTGATGCAACAGGTGTTTCATCTTTTTTAGCCGGGCGTGTTTTTGGGTTAAGATCATTTAAATCGATCTTTCCTACAATTTTTACTCCAGGTAATCCGGTTTCTTCAGCTTTATTTTCTTTTACTGGTTCTACTGCTGCCGCAGGTACTGGTGTTGGCGCTTCAGCTTTAGGCGTTTCTACCGCCTTAGGCTTTTCTGCCGGAGGGGTAAATGATTGAGCATTTTTAATTAAAATCTCCTCATTTTTCTCAAAATCGGCATTTTTTTTCGGCGCTTCTACTGGCTTCTCAGTTTCAGGCTCGTCGCGACGTATTTTACCAATCACTATTTGTTTGGCTTCTTCTCTTACGATCTTATCTCCCTGATACTCTTTCAATAAGGCATTATACATCTCACCCGTAAGTTTAAACATAGGGCTCTTCTCGGCAGAGAAGCCTTTTTTGTTTAAAAACTCAACGGCTGTACCCATGCCTATATTAAGTTCTTTAATAGCTTTAATTAAAATGATTGGTTTGTCGTCTGACATTTAGCTCCTGTTATTTTTTATAATAAAACAAAAGTAGTGTTTATTTGGCAATTACACCACTTATTCAAATTCTGACTGTAAAATCTGAACCACTTCTTTAATGGTTTCTTCTTCTAAGTCGGTGCGTTTTACCAAATCTTCTACTGTAAGTGCTAAAACACTCTTAGCAGTATCGCACCCGATAGCCTTTAATTCATCAATGATCCAGCTATCAATCTCATCTGAGAATTCTTCTAAATCAACATCCTCGTCACTTTCTTCACCTGCTTCACGGTACACATCAATTTCATAACCGGTTAATTTACCAGCCAGTTTAATGTTATGTCCGCCACGTCCGATGGCCAATGAAACCTGATCTGGTTTTAAGTAAACCGATGCATGTTTGGTTTCATCATCCAATTTGATAGATGTGATTTTAGCCGGGCTTAAAGCACGGGTGATGTATAATGAAATATTATTAGTGAAGTTAATCACGTCAATATTTTCGTTTTTCAACTCCCGAACAATTCCGTGGATACGTGATCCTTTCATACCCACGCATGCTCCAACCGGATCAATACGGTCATCGTACGATTCAACCGCAACTTTAGCACGCTCTCCCGGTTCACGAACAATTTTCTTGATGGTAATCAAACCATCGAAAATTTCTGGAACTTCCTGCTCGAACAAGCGTTGTAAAAATTCTGGTGCCGTTCTCGAAATAATAATTTTCGGATTGGCATTGATCATTTCTACTTTAGAAATCACTGCTCTTACAGAATCACCTTTTTTGAAATAATCAGCAGGAATCTGCTCGGTTTTAGGCATTAAAAGTTCGTTACCTTCATCATCTAAAACCAAAGTTTCTTTTTTCCAAACCTGATAAACCTCGCCGGTTACAATTTCACCAACACGATCTTTATATTTTTTGAAAATTTCATCTTTCTCTAATTCCAAAACTTTAGAAACGAGTGTTTGGCGTGCAGCTAAAATCGCTCTGCGGCCGAAGCTTTCTAGCGTAATCTGCTCAATATAATCGTCACCAACTTCTAAAGTCGGGTCAAGTTTGTGTACATCAGCAAGTTCGATCTCTAAATCATCATCCTCAGAAAATCCGTCCTCCATTACTTTTCTCGTTCTCCAGATCTCCAAATCCCCGTTATCAGGATTCACAATTACGTCACAGTTCTCGTCTGTTCCGTATTTTTTACGCAACATGCTACGAAAAACCTCTTCCAGCACACTGATCACCGTTGGGCGATCTATATTTTTGAAATCTTTGAACTCTTGAAAAGAGTCGATCAAATTAATTGTTGTAGTACTCATTTTACTTAAATGAAATTAACACACTTGTTTCTAATATATCATTAAACGGAACATCTGTCTGAATTGCTACCGCCTTTTTCCCTTTTTCTTTAACCGATTCTTCAATCAGCAGATTATTTTCTGTAACCGCTAGCAGTTTCCCTTCTTTTTTTGCCCCTTCTTTAAACTTAATGCTTATTGTACGACCAACATTTTTATTGTACTGACGGATTAATTTTAAAGGCTCGCCAACGCCCGGGGAAGAAACTTCTAAATTATAAGCCTGCTCTATTGCATTCTCTTCTTCGAGATGAAAACCAACATGCCTGCTTATGGCTACACAATCCTGTATGCTAATACCTTCGTCGCCATCAACATGAATAATCAATTTATTGTTTGGCAACATTTTCACATCAACCAAAAACAGTTCTGGCCGATCTGCAATTTTTTCCTCTACGAGGGCTGCAACTCTCTTTTCTACCTGCATATTTCAACCTGATTTCATAGAAAAAGGGGACATTGTCCCCTTCTCTTTTCTTCGATTACGATGCAAATGTAGTAATTTTTTACAAAAAATCAAACACCTGCACGAATTATTATGCTGATTATTACCGTTTAAGTGTTTGCTGCTGTGCTTTTAAGTTCTGCTTACCCTTTCCCCTAATCAGATCGCCAACAGTCGCAAATTTTACCCCAATGTAACTTTCTACCAGATACTCCGTACCCTTTGAAAAAGGCCGGTCAGGACTAAACATAAGCGAATCGCCTAATATTTTGATCTTTCCAGATACTTCCCGTTCATCCTGAATACTATCCAGATCGCCTGGCCTGATCAAAACCGAGATCAAATTAACGGTATCAGCTTTGCTCCTATAAGCATTTCTAACCTGCAAAAGGCTCGCCTCATCAATGTTTTTAATAATAATCGAAGTGCTATCTCCAGAAAACTTAATCACCGGTTTATTGTTTCTATTCGAACATGAAAACATGGATATGAAAATCCAAACAATAACCGAATAGGTAAAATAGCATTTATACATTTACAAAAATAACAATTATGAGATTTATTATTGAAATCCTGCTAACAGGACTGGCGTTTTTTATAGGCGCAAAACTAGTGCCGGGGGTGAGTATCGATGGCTTCGGAAATGCCATTATCGCTTCAGTGCTGATTGCACTTGCAAATGCAACAATTGGGTTCATCTTAAGGCTATTAACTTTCCCGATCAATTTTTTAACCCTGGGATTGGTATCATTTATCATCACCGTTTTAATGATTTTACTGGTTGATAACATGATGACCTCTTTCAATACATCAGGCTTTATTGCTGCAGCATTTTTAGCGGTTGTGGTTGCTTTGATTAAGGCTGTATTTAGTGCCATTGCGGGAGAGAAGGAATAATTCAGTTTTCAGTTGGCAGTTTTAAATTCAAAATGCCAACTGAAAACCGCCAACTGGCAACTACCGAATGACCTCTCTTGATATCACCATTTTCTGGATCTCAGAGGTGCCTTCGTAAATCTGGGTAATTTTTGCGTCTCGCATCAACCGTTCTACGTGATATTCTTTAACAAAACCATAACCGCCGTGTACCTGTACAGCTTCTACAGTTACATCCATAGCCACTTTCGAAGCAAACAACTTCGCCATGGAACCCGCCTGTGTATAGGGCAAACCCTGATCTTTTAGCCAGGCTGCCTTATAAACCAACAACCTGGCGGCTTCAATCTGCGTCGCCATATCAGCCAGTTTAAAAGCGATAGCCTGATGCTCAGCAATGGGTTTCCCAAATGATTTACGCTCTTTTGCATACTGAGTTGCCAATTCGAAAGCGCCTTGTGCAATACCCAAAGCCTGGGCCGCAATACCAATCCTTCCTCCTTCTAATGTTTTCATGGCAAATTTGAACCCAAAACCGTCTTCACCAATTCTATTTTCT
Source organism: Pedobacter suwonensis (assembly GCF_007833675.1). Classification (NCBI taxonomy): domain Bacteria; kingdom Pseudomonadati; phylum Bacteroidota; class Sphingobacteriia; order Sphingobacteriales; family Sphingobacteriaceae; genus Pedobacter; species Pedobacter suwonensis. Next base: position 2,893,572 of record NZ_CP031708.1, read on the forward strand.
TTTGGCACTTTAACATCGTTAAACATCAACGAATGCGTATCAGAGCCACGAATGCCCAGCTTATTCTCCTTTGGCCCAACAGTAAACCCCTCCATTCCTTTTTCTACGATAAAAGCATTTATACCTTTATGTCTTAATTCGGGATGGGTTTGTGCAATAACCAGGTAAGTTGATGCGGTACTTCCGTTTGTGATCCAGTTTTTGGTACCATTAAGCAGATAATAATCTCCTTTATCTTCGGCTGTTGTACGTTGCGATGTGGCATCAGATCCGGCTTCGGGCTCTGACAAGCAAAAAGCGCCTATTTTTTCGCCGGCAGCCAGCGGTTTTAGATATTTTTCCTTTTGGGCTTCAGTACCGTAGGCTTCTAAACCGTAACAAACCAATGAATTATTTACCGAAACCACAACAGATGCAGACGCATCTATTTTTGAAAGCTCTTCCATGACCAGCACGTAAGAAATGGCATCAAGTCCGCTTCCGTTATATTTTTCATTCACCATCATCCCTAAGAAGCCGAGTTCTCCAAGTTTTTTTATCTGCTCGGCCGGAAATTTCTGATGCTCATCTCTTTCAATTACGCCAGGCTTTAATTCTTGCTGCGCAAAATCGCGGGCAGCTTGCTGAATCATTAATTGCTCTTCACTTAATTCAAAATGCATAACATTTATGTATAAAAGGTTAGTAAATCAAATATAGCATTTCTGATTGAAATTACTATGGCTGCATAGTAATTTATTTTTAAACTCATTGGCTATTGTAATGGTATATTAGTAAAGGCCTATCGCTTTAACTAAATGTTTCTTTTATTTTTTTGGAAAGCAAGAGCAGTAGTTACCGGGCCCCGATAGCCCTGCCCTTTGCTTTATCCGGTGAAACCTGTGAAACAGGCATGCACACAAAAAAACAAAAGAATAGTGCATAAACCGGGATAATGCTGTCGGTCAGGTTTACTAACAAAAAGGCAGTTGTACTATTAAGCCAACGAAAACCGTATAGCCGCAATAAAAGATTTATTTAGTGGTATGATCTGCGTTAAGAATGGAAACAGCATCCCTTTTGGTTAAAATGAAAAACAAACTTAAACTCCCTAAAACCAGGATTAGCAAAAACTGTGAGGAATGAATAATGGTTGAGTAAGCTAAGCCATCTTTAAAAGATATGCCATACAATACGAGTGACTTGGCAACCATCCAGTGAAAAACACCGATACCGCCCTGAACAGGCGCCGCCATAGCAAAACCTGAAAATACAATTGCTGTAAATGCAGCATTTAAATGTAAATCTGAAGTACTTGGAATGGAAGAAAAAGCAAAATACATAGAAAGCAAGTAGAAAACCCAAATACCAAGGGTGTAGGTTAGGAACAAACCTTTCTCTTTCAACTTGCTGTAAGAGCCAAAACCCTGACGAAGATTTACAAAAATGCGTAAGAATTTTTTACCAAATTTTTGACGGAGAAAATAGATTGAAATAACAATGAGCAACAATATAACAGCACTAAAACCAACTAACCACCAATAGTTAAGCTCATTTAATTTTTTAGCCAGGTTACGATATATGGTTTGATAAAGGAAGTCGGCTACGATATCATATTGAAAGATCAGCATCGCCAAACCAGTCAGAAAAAGCATCACTACATCAAACAGCCGCTCGGTAATTACAGTTCCAATAGAAGCAAACATAGGTACCTTTGCAGCTTTACGGATAACGGAACAGCGACCAATTTCGCCAAAACGCGGCAAAGCCAGATTGGCCAGGTAACCGATCATTACAGCGTGGTACGCATGCCAAAAGCCTACATCGTAATGAATAGACTGATATAACATCCTCCAACGCAAAGCCCGCAACACGTGGGCAATTAAAACCGCAATGGCAGAAATAATTACCCAAAAGTAATTTGCTGTTTTAATTTCCTGCCAAATCTTTTCTAAATCCTGACCACGAAAAGCTAAATACAACACCCCTATTCCTATTAAAAACAGGATGATAAATTTTAGCGCTGTTCTGAGGTCGAATGTCACAAGGTTATTTTAGCAAATGATTATTATCATCAGGAAAAACCAATATCGGATTATATTTTTTGGCCTCTTCTATTGGCAATGCACCATATGACATAATAATGAGCACATCACCTAGCTGAGCCAAACGGGCTGTTGCACCATTTAAACAAATGGTTCCCGTTCCGCGCTCACCTTTTATTACGTAAGTTTCGAAACGTGCACCATTATTATTATTTACAATCTGCACCTTTTCATTAGCAATAATGTTAGCCGCATCCATCAAATCCTCATCTATCGTAATACTGCCTACATAATTCAATTCGGCTTGTGTTACCCTAACACGGTGTATTTTCGATTTTAATATTGTGATAACCATTTGGCAAAGTTAGTAATCAGTTTGGAGTTTCACACTAAAGGAAGACGTAATATGGAAAATGGATGATTATATACGTCATGAAAAGAGTCATACATGATGTCTCTAAATAAATAGCTTAAGGGCCCCTGCCGTTAACCATAAGACCAATTATCTTACACCTCTATCATCTTACCGCTCCTATTTTCCATCACTTTATAATCATATTATCAATCAACCTCGTTGAACCCACCTTTGCAGCAACCAGGGCGACCAGATTATCTTCATCTTTTGATTTGGCCGGCTCCAGTGTATTGCCATCGGCAATGGTAAAATAATCGAGTTCAACCCCTTCTATGCCCTGATAGTATGCTTTTGCCTTATCTACCAGTTCTGCAAGTGGGTATTCATCAAAATGATCAACAACGAACTGCAGCGATTTACTCAAGACAAGTGAATGCAGGCGTTCTTCGGTTGATAAATGGATATTCCGGCTGCTCATCGCTAAACCATCATCTTCGCGGATAATAGGACAGGTAATAATGGTAATAGGCAATTTAAAATAAGACAGCATATTTTTAATCATAAATACCTGCTGGAAATCTTTTTGCCCGAACATCGCCACATCAGGCTCTACCGCATCAAACAGTTTTTTTACAATCTGCGTTACGCCCTGGTAATGGCCTTTCCTAAACTCGCCTTCCAATAAAAATTCGGCTTTACCTAAATCTATATGCCATGCCTCATCAGCACCATTCGGATACATCTCTTCAACATTTGGCATAAACACAGCGTTACAGCCGGCATCGGCCAGCATCGCCAGATCATGCTCGATCGGCCGTGGGTATTTTTCCAGATCTTTAGGATCGGTAAACTGTGTAGGATTTACGAAAATACTGCAGATAATAACATCTGCATTTTGCTGGGCCAGTTTGATCAGTGAGATATGGCCATTGTGCAGAGCGCCCATGGTGGGCACCAACGCTATTTTTTTAGCTGAAGCTTTTAATGGCTGCAAAAAAGCCTTAAGCGCTGCTTTGGTTTTAAATATTTCCAATTTTGGACAATCTAAATTAAAGCTGTAAAGGTGTAAATTAATCTAAATGAAACCAAACAAATGCTTGCTATATTGATAAATAGTATTATTATGCTTACCTTTGCAGCTCATTATCTTTTATTTAACTTAATATTTTCTTAAAATATGGAGATGGCAAAAACGAAGCTGCTGATTGTTACACACGAGATGTCGCCTTTCCTCGAGCTTACTAAAATTTCTGAAATTACGCGTCAATTGCCACAGGCTATGCAAGAAAAAGGATTCGAAATCCGCATCTTGATGCCAAAATTTGGTAATATCAACGAAAGAAGAAATCGTTTACATGAAGTAATCCGCTTATCGGGAATGAACATCATTATTGATGACAACGATAACCCTTTAATCATCAAAGTAGCCTCCATCCCAGCTGCACGCATGCAGGTTTATTTCTTAGATAACGAAGAATATTTCCAGCGCAAACAAGTATTCAGAGATGCCAGCGGAAAATTTTTCGATGACAATGATGAACGTACGATTTTCTTCTGCAAAGGCGCATTAGAGACGGTTAAAAAATTAGGTTGGGCACCAGATATTGTTCACTGCCATGGCTGGATGAGTGCTTTGGTTCCTGCTTACATTAAAACCACTTACAAAAACGATCCTACCTTTAAGAATTCAAAAGTAGTTTATTCTATTTATGAGGATGGTTTTACAGAAAAATTGAATGCAAATTTTGCTACCAAAGCAGTGATGGCCAATATGACGGAAGATGACACTAAAGCATTTTTGCCATCTGACTGTGACAGCATGCACATTGGTGCCATAACTCACTCAGATGCAGTGGTTTTAGGAGACGAAAACTTAAACCAGGATGTGTTAAAATTTGTTAAAGATTCCAATAAGCCAACATTAGCTTTTAACTTAACCGAGAATTTTGAAAACTTCTACAACTTCTATGAAGAGATTTCAAATGATGAATTGGTTTCAGTAGCTTAATCAGGTATTATTATTTTAAATATGAAATTTACAAAACAAGACTTATTAACCCTGTTGATAAGTCTTTTTCTTTTTGCATCATGTAAAAACCCCGATGGTGTTGGTTTAGATGTTGACCCTAATACGGCCATTACCGGAACTTTGGTAGTATCTCCTGTTACCACACAACTCGTACCAGAAGCGGCCGCTAATACTTCAGGGCTGAACCGCTATCCGTTAGGTTACATGACCGATCCTGTTTTTGGTAAAACAGAGGCAGGTATAGCAATGACTGTTTATCCGGCAAGCACCAGTTATGATTTTGGAACGGCACCTCAACTTGACTCAGCTGTTTTAGTATTAAAGTTTGACGAAACGAGCACGGCGACCAAATTTTATGGTGACACCACAAATTCTAAATATAGCATAGATGTATTTCAACTGGCCAATAAGGTAACCAATTATAAAAGTTCTGATGTTCAGGCTATCAATAATACTTTATTAGGCAATTTTACCGGCAAACTGGCTCCAAATACAAAACAAAAGGTATATGATATTGTTAGCGGCAAAGCCGATACTTTAAAAACCGTACCGGCGCAGATCAGAATACCGTTAAACAAGGCATTTATACAAAACGCCATACTTAATCAGGGTACCGCAGGAACAGCGACAGAAAGCAAGTTTATAGAATCTTTTAAAGGTTTGTATGCACAGGTTAATAAAACATCTTCTACAGGCGTTGGCGGGATTGCATTCTTTAACTTTTCAGGAACTGACTCTTACCTGCAACTGGTTTGGAAAAAAACGAATACTTCCAACGGCGTAGATACTGCAACTGTAAATTTCCCTATCGGAAAGCTAGTTTCAAACGGTAGTAGTGGTTCTTTTATTTCGGGTATAGCTGCCAGTATTAAACACGATTACACTGGCACAGAAATACAGAAACAAATTGCTGTTCCAGTTCCACCAGATCCAGCTCAACAGTATAGCGTAACCTATTTACAAGGTTTAGCCGGTGTGAAAACCAAATTAAAGTTCCCGGAATTGATAAACTTTACCAGTACTTACGGAAAAGCGATTATTAATAAAGCAGAATTAGTGGTAGAAATTGGCGAAAGTACGCCTGCATATCCTTTTAACGCCGCACAACGGCTTTCTTTATACCGTTGGGACATTGCACAGCAGCCTGCGAACATACCTGATTACACAACATTTTCAAGTAGCACTTCTGGCGGTGCTGCACTTTTTGGAGGTTATTTCGACTCGTTGAAAAAACGCTACATCTTTATTGTAACCAGTTACGTACAAAGCCTGATCGACAAAAACATGGAAGACTATGGCACATTTCTGGCGCCTACATCTTATACTGATTTTCAGAGTGTGCCAAGTGCCACATCTGCTGAAAGATCGGTTATAGGCGCTGGCAGTGCAACCCCAAATAAGATCAAGTTAAATATTTATTATACGAAGATTAATTGATAATCTTCATGAGATCATCAGAACTCCTGTCTGTAAACCGGCAGGAGTTTTTTGTTTTAAGATTAAAATTAAGCGCATAAAAAAAGCTACCTCTCATCAGGTAGCCTTTAAAAATTACTTTAAATTGCTGATTAAAACGGAAGATCACCGTTTTCATCTGAAGGGCCAATTGTAAATTCATCATCAATTTTAGTTTCAGTGTGTTGATGGGCAGGTGTTGTCGGATTTTGCTCAAAATCGCTTTTTCTACCCAACATGGTAAAGTTCTCTGCAACGATTTCAGTTACATATTTTTTTACCTTTTCTTTATCTTCAAAGGATCGTGTTCTTAGTTTGCCCTCTATATAAACCAGTTTGCCTTTTTGCAGGTATTTGGATGCGACCTCGGCCAATCCACGCCATAATACAATATTGTGCCATTCTGTTTGCTCTACTCTCTTACCGTCTTTGTTGTATGTTTCCGATGTAGCTAATGGAAAGCTGGCTACTGTTACGCCACCGTCTAAATGCCGTACTTCAGGGTCTTTGCCTAAATGGCCTACTAAAATAACTTTGTTAATCCCAGACATAAATATTTTTGGTTAGTTGTTTTCTTTTACAAATGCGCCATATAAGATGGTTATTATTCCATTTTGTCCTTATAAAAATATTCCTGAACAAAATCATGGATTACTTTTGGCTGCGGCAACTCATCTAATTTATTCAAAGAAACCCAATTAAGTTCCTTTTGTTTATTAAAGTTAAATATATAATTTTTTAATGCAAAAAATTGCACATGGATTATTTGGTGTGTTAAAACGTGTTTTTTAGCACTTATCAAACTAAATTCGGCATGATTTCCAAATACCGATTTTACCTGATCAATAAATAATGAATCTTTCCATTCATATTGTTGAGTCGTTTCTATACTAGGGAAATCATATAAATGCTGCCAAACATCACCCGCCTGCCTCTCTCTGATCAACACCCTATCGTCTTCAAAACAAATAAAATAATTGAGGTATCGATGTTTCTGTGCGGCTTTACGTATTTTAACCGGTAACGCATTTACCTGATCATAATTGAAAGCATAACAATCCTGACTGAGCGGACAAATGCCGCAATTGGGCGATTTTGGTTTACACTGTATTGCCCCAAACTCCATAATAGCCTGGTTATAAAGGGCAGGATCTTCCTTATATAACAAATCGTTCGCCAAAACATAAAACTCTTTTTTACCGACAGGGCTATTTATTGGAGTAGCTAAACCATAAAACCTGGACAGCACCCTAAACACATTTCCATCTACCACAGCCCGTGCTTCTCCTGAGGAAAATGAAGAGATTGCTGCAGCAGTATACTCACCAATTCCTTTCAATTTTATGAGCTCATCATGCAGATTCGGGAAGATTCCACCATAATCCTGCACCACAATACGGGCTGTTGCATGCATATTCCTTCCTCTGGAATAATAACCCAAACCCTGCCAAAGCTTTAGAACTTTGGCTTCTGTTGCATGGGCAAAGTCGGTAACTGTTGGGAAATTTTCCAAAAACCGATTGAAGTATGGAAGCCCCTGCTCTACTCTGGTTTGTTGTAATATAACCTCTGATAACCAGATGGTATAAGCATCATTGGTGTGCCTCCATGGCAGGTCCCTTTTATTGATCAGGTACCAATTGATGAGTTCATTTTGAAATGTCATTACCGCAAATTACGGTCTATTTATCCAATTAAAAAAAAACTTGCAATAGCCTGATAAGTCTGCCGATAAAAAAATCATCTTTTATTTCCCTATCTCATTAAAAAGCAATACTTTTGCAACCCCAAAACAGTAGTAATATTAAAACATAATATATAATAAATAATAAAATATGACTAAGGCAGATATTATTTCAGAAATATCAACAAAAACCGGAATTGAGAAGGTTGATGTACAGGAAACAGTTGAGGCATTTTTCAAGGTTATCAAAACCAGCATGATTGGCGGTGAAAATGTATACGTTAGAGGCTTCGGGAGCTTTGTTGTTAAAAAGAGAGCGCAAAAAACTGCGAGAAATATCTCAAAAAACACTGCAATAATCATCCCTGAACACTTCGTTCCTAGCTTTAAACCAGCAAAAGTATTTGTTGATAAAGTGAAAAGTAATTCAAAAAAAATTAAAGTAGAAGCCTAAGTCTTAATATATGGATAGCAACATCAGATCAAAACAAACCATTGTTATTGGAGCGATTGTATTGCTTGTTGCATTCTTATTTACCAGAGACATTAAGGGTTTGGTTAAACCAACGGAAGAAAATGGAAAAATGCCTTCAAGTGGCCAAATGGCCGGAGCGGCATCTCCATCACCAGCATCGGTACTAAACCTCGAAACTTCCTCTACAGCTGCAAAGAATGTAATCAATAAAAATTTGGCTACAGATATTACAGCTTTAGAAAACAGCTACAAAGGCGCAAATGGCACAGAAAAGATTCAATTTGCCAAACAATTGGCCCAGAAATGGGACGATGTTGAACAAATTACCCCATCTGCCCTGTATTTAGAAGTTGTAGCCGAAGGCGAACCATCCACAAAATCGTGGTTAGCTGCCGGAAATCAATTTATAAAAGCTTTTGAGAGCACACAAGACAGCTTAGCGCAGCCTGCTTTACTGCAAAAAGCCAATATGTCTTACAAAAAAGCATTAGAGAAGGACTCTACAAACATTGAAGCTAAAACAGGCTTAGGTGTAACCATAGTAAACGGCTTGGGTGCACCAATGCAAGGTATTGCAATGTTGTTGGAAGTTGTGGCTAAAGAACCTAAAAATGTAAAGGCCAATATGAATTTAGGGTTGTTCTCGATAAAATCAGGTCAGTTTGACAAAGCAATTCCCCGTTTTAATACGGTAATTGCTACAGCTCCGACCCCTGAAGCCTATTTTTATTTAGGAACAGCTTTAGAAAATTTAGGCAGAAATAAAGAAGCAGTTGATGCTTATCTATCAAGCAAAAAATTAGCGGCTAACCCAACCTTATCTTCTTTTATCGATAAGAAGGTGGCTGAACTAAAGAATAAAAATTAATTAACAGATTAATAAAAACATTTAAAACTTAAAACTATGCCAAGCGGTAAAAAAAGAAAAAGACATAAAATGGCTACCCACAAACGTAAAAAACGTTTAAGAAAAAACAGACATAAGAAAAAATAGTTTCTTATTTTGATTAAGCCAGTTAAACCTCATAGCAAACGCTATGAGGTTTAAACAATTTATATGATTTTTAAATTGTATATCTTTTTGGCTATATCACTGTTTTTATTTACTATCCATTTGTTAATGGGCGAAAGCCTTAAATCTGTAGCTGTTGGTAAAAGAATTAATTATCAATTCGACTCCTGCCGGAGTTACCATAGCGTTGATTGAAGACAAACAACTTGTTGAGCTTCACAAAGAACAAATCAATACTAATTACGCCGTAGGCGATATTTATTTAGGCCGCATTAAAAAAATTATGCCGGGCCTGAATGCTGCTTTCGTGGATGTTGGTTATGAAAAAGATGCTTTTTTGCATTACTTTGATTTGGGCCCTCAGGTGCAATCTTTAATTAAGCTAACGAAGATCAAGCGTAATGGCTCGGTTACAGGCACATTATTAGATAATTTAAAGCTAGAAGCCGATATTAATAAGGCAGGCAAAATTTCTGATGTGCTGAGTAAAAACATGCTCCTACCTGTACAAATTGCGAAAGAACCAATTTCTACAAAAGGTCCGCGTTTAAGTTCCGACATTTCGATTGCCGGCAGGTATGTGGTACTGGTGCCATTCTCCAATACCATATCCGTATCAAAAAAAATTAAAAGTAATACCGAACGTAATCGTTTAAAAAAGATTATAGAAAGTATTAAACCTCAAAATTTTGGGGTCATTATCAGGACCGTTTCTGAGGGCAGAGGGGTTGCCGAAATGCAAAAAGATCTTTTGGATTTAATTGCCAAGTGGGAAAACTTCGTTAAAAAGATGCCATCTACCGAACCTTCAAAAAGAGTTTGGGGAGAAATGGACAGATCATCAACGTTAATCCGTGATATTCTGAATCCTGATTTTACAAACGTTTACGTTAGTACTCCGGATCTGTACGATGATATCCGTTCTTATGTTCACGATATTTCCCCTGAAATGGAAAAAATCGTAAAACTTTACAAACAGAAAGAACCGATATTTGATCATTTTGGTATAGAAAAGCAGATTAAAAATGCTTTCGGAAAAACAGTAAACCTGCCGGGTGGTGCCTACCTGGTTGTTGAGCATACTGAAGCACTCCACGTAATAGACGTGAACAGTGGAAACCGTACTGCCAGTAAAGAAAATCAAGAAGAAAATGCTTTACAGGTAAATAAAGAGGCGGCTAAAGAAATTGCCCGTCAATTGCGCTTGCGCGATATGGGCGGTATTGTGGTAATCGATTTTATCGACATGCACAAACCAACAAACCGTAAAATACTATTCGATTATTTGCGTGAGCTGATGTTATTGGATAGAGCCAAACACACTATCTTGCCTCCAAGCAAATTTGGTTTGGTACAAATTACCAGACAGCGTGTTCGTCCGGAAATGAATATTGTTACGGTAGAAAAATGCCCGACCTGCGATGGGACCGGAGAAATTAAAGCGAGTATCGTTTTAATGGATGATATTGAAAACAACCTTAATTATATTTTAAGAGAACAGAATGAAAAAGGGGTAACGCTTTGTGTACACCCTTACATTGAAGCTTATATTACAAAAGGCATTTTCAACCTTCAACGCCGCTGGTTCTTTAAATACGGCCAGTGGATTAAAGTTAAAGCGCAATCATCGTATCATTTAACTGAGTTTCACTTTATCTCTGCTAAAGACGAAGAGATTAAATTGTAACTGAAAAAATTAACTGAAAGCCTGGGTCAAATCCAGGCTTTTTTGTTTTTACCGGTAGCGATTTGTATTCCCCATTTCAAAACAACGGATTCTTTTGTTGATTGTAAATCCCACCATTGATATGGTTGAGATAAATCTCGACCAGTGGTATTCAAACCTCAATGAGAAAAACTAAATTCGTAATCTAAATTTTAATCAATTGGCAAAATCAAAAACCGCATACTTCTGTCAGAGCTGTGGATACGAATCAGCAAAATGGCTAGGCAAATGTCCTTCCTGCAATCAATGGAATACTTTTGTAGAAGAAATTGTAGAAAAAAGTCCGCCATCAGTTCCAACCTGGAAAAGTGACACCGCAAGTCGCAAACTAAGCAAGCCGAGCAAAGTCAGCGAAATACAATCTTCAACGGAGCGTAGGATATTAACGGGTGATAAAGAATTGGATCGCGTATTGGGAGGTGGCCTGGTAGAAGGATCATTGGTATTAATTGGTGGCGAACCAGGCATCGGGAAATCGACCCTGATGCTGCAATTGGCCTTAAATTTAGAAGGTAAAAAACTACTTTATATATCCGGAGAAGAAAGCGAACAGCAGATAAAAATGCGGGCAGAAAGGATTCAGAAAAGCCCATCGTCTAACTGTTACATTTTAACAGAGACATCAACGCAAAATATCTTTAAACAAATAGAAATTTTAGAACCGGAGATCCTGGTGGTCGATTCTATCCAAACACTCCATTCAGCTCATATCGATTCCACTCCCGGCAGTGTATCACAGGTAAGGGAATGTACTGCTGAGCTATTGCGCTTTGCAAAAGAAACCGGTGTACCCGTTTTCCTTATTGGCCACATTACTAAAGACGGCGCCATTGCAGGGCCCAAAATACTCGAACATATGGTTGATACGGTTTTGCAGTTCGAAGGCGACAGGCATCACGTTTATCGTATTCTGAGATCCATCAAAAACCGCTTTGGGGCAGCTGCAGAACTGGGTATATATGAAATGCAGGGAAGTGGATTAAGAGAAGTTTCCAATCCTTCTGAAATTTTGTTATCACAGCGTGATGAAGAGCTGAGCGGAATAGCTATAGCAGCCACATTAGAAGGCGCCAGACCGATGCTGATTGAAACACAGGCTCTGGTAAGTTCGGCAGCATATGGAACTCCACAACGTTCCGCGACAGGTTTCGACACCAAAAGAATGAATATGCTCTTAGCTGTTTTAGAAAAACGCTGTGGCTTTAGGTTAAGTACACAGGATGTTTTCCTGAATATCGCGGGTGGAATAAGAGTTGAAGATCCGGCGATAGACCTGGCCGTGCTGATTGCCATCATATCATCTCAGCAGGATATTTCCGTTTCTTCAAAAATTTGTTTTGCTGCTGAAGTTGGCTTATCAGGCGAAATCAGGGCCGTTAATCGTATAGAACAACGCATTGCCGAAGCAGACAAACTGGGCTTTGAAACCATTTATATCTCTAAATACAATTTGAAAGGGATTTCAATAGAAAAATATAACATGGAGATTAAGGCTGTTTCTAAAATAGAAGAGGTGTTCAGTCTGGTTTTTGGATAAATTAGTAAAAATCAAAATTATGGCTCTTAAAATTATATACAGGATCTTTGCAATCGCATTTTTTTTATCAATCACACATCAGGCTTTTGCTCAATACACCATTGCCGGAAAAGTAATAAACCTGGTAGATAATAAACCTTTAGAAAATGCTACAGTATTTATAGATAAGACAAGTTACGTAACAAAAACAGATAGGTATGGTGACTTCAAGATTTATAATGTAAAAAGTAATCACTACCAACTGATTGTTTCAATGGTAGGCTTTAAAACTTATAAAACTCCAATATCAGTACAATTTGATACAAATGTACATACCGTGGAAATGGCAGAAAATATTACTTCTTTAAATGAAGTCAAAATTGTGAATGCCAAAAAACTAAGTAGTAGATATCTGGATATGTTCAAGCGTGAAATATTAGGTACTTCAAAATTTGGTGAACAATGTCGTATTATCAATCCCGACGTAATAAAACTTAATTTCGATAAAAGAGAAAATAAACTGACTGCTTACTCCACTGACTTCTTGATTATTGAGAATAAAGCTCTTGGGTATCGCTTAAAGTATTTGGTTGAGGATTTTGAACGAAATGAAAAGAATCAACTTATATCTTACGTGGGTTATGTTTTATTTGAAGCAATAAAAGGAAAGGATAAGCAGCAGCAAGAATGGGCTGAAAATCGAATTGAAGCATATACAGGTTCATTACAGCACTTTCTCCGGTCGTTGCTCGGAAATAATATCAACCAATATAAAGAGAGTGGTTTCTTAGTCATGACAGACACCCGGATGGAGAATAAATATCGCCTCCCAGATTCCATTATTAGAAAAAAAATCAGCTTTTTTAGGAATAAAAACAGCAAGATTGATCAAGATTCACTCGTTTTCTGGATAAGTATGTTACAGCAGCCTAAATATATTGAGGTATTAGACACTACAAAATTGCAAACAAAACAGGTTGTTCATTTAACCGATAGCAAAGGCATATACTCCCTCCGGATCATTACTGACACCAACTATGTGAATAGGTGGTCATCTGTCAAAGTCCGTGGCATAAATAGAACTGACGTCAAATGTGACACTTGCAAATTTAAAAACTCATTGTACGTTACTTATGTAAAATACATACCCGAAAAGTCAAAAAAAACTTATCAATCTTTTTACCGTTCCGCCTCATCTATTATTCCTAACCATGAGATGGATAAAATGGCTAGCTTAATTTCAATCCTTGATGGCAATGTTCTATTTGACTGGAATGGCGTTATCATTAACCCGATGAGTTTAAAGCTTGAGCGCTACTGGGCCAACCTGCGCCTTGGAGACCTGCTACCAATTGATTATTTACCCAATCAATATTAAAAACCGACTTTGATACTAAGACTACATGCACAACATTAATCATATCCGAAGGTTGATCGAAAATCGATTTGGTACAGGTTCAGAATTAGGTATTTATGCAATGAAAGGCAGTGGGTTAAAGGAAGTTTCCAATCTTCCTGAGATTGTTATCATAGCTTGATGAAGCCCTAAGCAGAATAGCTATTGCAGCAAAATGAATAGCAGTGTGGAAATAATTCAACAAAATACCCCATAAAGGAGATATTATTCCACATTCTATATTCATGCTAATAATTAACACGCACAAATAAAAATAAAATAATTATCTGATTATAAGAACATTAACCTCAACTAAACCAAAAACTAAAATTTTGGTTTTTAGTTTGCGTTAAAAAATAAGACAAGTAAATCATAGCGTTTGATTTACATAATATTAGGGATGATTTTCCCCGCTAACGGATGTTAGCGGGGTGTTTTTTGTTTTCAATATTTAGAAAAAATTTAGATAACTTTGATTAGGCTATAACCAAATCAATTATAAAACCATGAAAAAATTATCCTAAGCTTAAGTTTTTGCTTATTTACAGTATTGACATTTGCTCAAACAGCATATAACGGTCAAAAATTTGGAGAAGAAGTTAAACCAGGGAATGTAAAACCGGCCGCCAAGATGGAAGCAGCAATGGGCGACAAAAAAACGGTTGATATGAAAATCGAAGGCAAAGTGATAGATGTATGTAAGAAAAAGGGCTGCTGGATCACATTGGAAATGCCTAATGGCGATCCTATGCGGGTAACTTTTAAAGATTACGCTTTCTTTATGCCAATGGACATTGTAGGCAAAAAAGTAGTTTTAGATGGCCTGGCGAAGAAACAGACTATATCAGTAGAAACCTTGCGCCATTATGCGGAAGATGCTAAAAAATCTCCTGAAGAAGTAGCAAAAATTACTGATCCTAAAAAAGAACTGGCTTTTGAAGCTAAAGGGGTAGTGATTTTAGATAAATAAGAATATCCTTTTATATCTATTCGTCAACTTGAACCGAGCTTTACCGAGCTCACCGAAGTATTTCATTTCAGGATATTATAGCATGAAAGATGCTGACCACGTAGTAGCTACAAGATAATTGAAATACTATCTATGACTTATAAAATAAATTCAGGATGACGATAATAGAAAACAAGAAACCCCGATGCAGATGCTGCATCGGGGTTTTATCTTTAATGGGATTTCGGCTTACAAAACCCAGTTCCAGCCAAACTCATCAGGCGCTAAACCATAACGAATATCATTTAGTTTTTTAGCAATGCCATTTGAAATATGTCTAGTAGCAGGATCAGTTAATTTATAAATCTGTCCATTATAGCCCATTTCGCCCACGTGTGTTACGGTAGCCGCAGTTCCGGCAGCAAATGCTTCAGTTAAGCTTCCATTTTCTATTCCTTCAATCACTTCCTTAACAGAAACCCTACGTTCCTCAACCTCTACTCCGGCCTCTTTAGCCAGCTTAATAATTGTATCACGCGTTACACCATCTAAAACGGTACTGCGTACTGATGGCGTGACCAATTTACCATTAATTACAAAAAGCAAATTGGCGGTTCCAGCTTCTTCAATAAACTCATGCGTTACTGAATCTGTCCAGATCAATTGATCGTAACCTTCTTTTTTAGCTTGCTCAAAAGGATATAATGAACGGGCATAATTTCCGGCTGTTTTGGCAAAGCCAACGCCACCTTCGTCTGCGCGTGTAAATTCAGTTTCAACTTTAACTTTTAATGCATTGCTATAATATGGACCTGTTGGCGTGGTTAACAGAACGAATTTATAGGTATCTGAAGCCTTAACACCCAGATAAGGATCCATGGCGAACATTACCGGACGGATATATAAAGCGTAATCTTCCTGATTTGGCACCCACTTTTCATCAACATTGATCAACGCAGCCAAACCCTGCATAAAAATTTCTTCAGGAACAGCCGGCATCGACATTCTTGCTGCTGATTTGTTAAAGCGTTCGAAATTTTTATCGGCACGAAACACACTGATTTTCCCGTCTGGTTGACGATAAGCCTTTAATCCTTCAAAAATTGCCTGCCCATAATGAAGGGCAGAAATTGCAGGACTCATCGGGATGGGACCATAAGGAAGAATCTGCAAGTTCTTCCATTCGCCATCTTCGTAATCGGCAGTAAACATGTGATCGGTAAAAACCTTACCGAAAGGTAATTGTGAAAAATCAGTAACCGTTAATCTTGTTTGATCTGTTTTGGTGATTTTTATATCTAATGTCTCGGTCATATTATTGAATTTTGAATGAGTGATTTTTGAATGGGTTGAATGAATGTATCTTGCAATTCATCATTCTGTCATTCTCTAATTCAATCATTAATTATTTGCGCAAATTAAGAAAAAACAGCCTTTTTTAATAGCTTTTTGCAATATTAATCTTTGTTTTTGAGTGTTTTAAGTACACTAAGCACCCAGCTTTTACCCCACTCTTCCGTTTGCTCATCACTCCATAAAAACGGATAAAAGATTCGCTTCTGAAAACGCGGCGGCAGATACTTTTGCCAGTTGGTTCCACCAGTTGCCGCAATATCAACCGGGTCTTTCTCCAAATAACGTACAGCCGATTTATAATGCGATAAGGGCCATTCTACATTAACATACAGGTCGAGTTTACGCAATTCATCAGCAAGTGCAGAAACATCCGCTCCATTAGCCAGCAATTTATGGTATAGTGCTGAGAAATTAGTTGAAGTGCGGTTTTTGGCCAATTGCAAAAATTGAACCGCATACTTATTGATAAATTGCTTTAAAGTTAAAGTCTGCTTACCTGACGCCAGTTCCGTTGCACCGAATTTCCAATAAATATTTTCAAACTGTTCTTCTATTGTTGCAGTGCTTAGTTCTTCACGTTTGGATTTATCTACAAGCCGGATAAAATCCGTAGCGCAGATTTCGATCATCCGGTACTGGCCAGATTGGAATCCACTTGCTGGTAGTAATGACATCCGGAATTTCAAAAACTGTTCTTTTTCCATACCGTCAACCATCACCTCAAATGAATTGGTTAAGGCATTAAAATAAGCATTGATCCGTTTTACGCGCGCCGTAAAAAATTCGACGGTTAAATTCTCATGTTCCGCAATCTGCCGGCACTCGTGCAGGGCAAGTTTAAAATAGAGTTCGGTAATCTGGTGGTACATGATGAAAATCTCTTCATCAGGAATTGGTGTTTTGGGGTTCTGCAGGCTTAGCAGCGTATCTAAGTGGATGTAATCCCAATAGGTGAGGAAATCAGCATATAGAAGTCCGTCAAGATACGATGCCATATCCTGACCCATTGCCGTGTATTTTTCCTGTAGGCGGTGTAGTTTGTCTTTTATTTCGGGTGTAAAATCCATGGTTTAAAGTTAGTTGCACAAAGGTGATAAAGATTTTGCAACAAATAACTAAATTTTATACATTTGAAACATGGCGATGGGGTACCGCCAAAACCGCCCAAACAGGCTGATGACTCCTACGATTTTAGATAAAATTGAATACAAATGCCTGTTAAAAAACTAACAGAAGGATTTCTTCTTTCTACCAAAAGCTTTATTAAACTCGACTTCGGATTACTCTTAGCGAGTACCGTAAAATGGCTGTTCATTTCTTCCATACTGGGTGTAGTTATCGGCTCTGCCTCTGCCCTGTTTTTAGAAACTTTGAACTGGGCAACCAATTACCGTGAACAACACCTGTGGATGATTGCCCTTTTACCCGTCGCAGGTTTAGTTATTGGCATGGCGTACCATTACTGGGGCGCAAAGGTTGTTAAAGGAAACAATCTTTTGATTGAGGAGTTACAATCACCGAAAAATGTAATTCCGCTGATTATGGCGCCGCTTATTTTTGCGGGTACGATTATCACCCATTTATTTGGCGGATCAGCTGGCAGAGAGGGCACAGCTGTACAAATTGGCGGAGCCTTTGCAGACCAGTTTACGAAACTGTTTAAGCTTAAAACAAGAGACCGCAAAGTGATTCTCATCTGTGGGATCAGTGCTGGTTTTGCCTCTGTTTTTGGAACTCCGCTGGCAGGTGCAGTATTCGGATTAGAGGTTTTTGTAATTGGAAGTTTAAGTTACAGTTCAATCCTTCCTTCATTTGTCACGGCAATTATTGCTGATTATGCCTGTAAAGCCTGGGGTGTTGGGCATACCCATTACTCCATAGCTGCTGTACCCGAAATAGATTCGATAAACCTATTATTATCTTTAGGTGCAGGGATATTATTTGGCCTTGCAGCAAGAACTTTCTCTACCTTAAACCATGCGCTATCTCGTCTTTTCGCTAAAATTAACTATCCGCCCTTACGGCCTTTTATCGGGGGCATCATTTTGGTTGGAATTATATACCTCATTGGGAATACACGATATATTGGTTTGGGCATTCCGGTTATTTCAGAATCCTTTATAAAGCAAGAAGCCTATTATACCTTTGCAATCAAGTTATTTTTAACTGCATTTACGTTAAGTGCAGGGTTTAAGGGCGGCGAGGTTACGCCACTGTTCTTTATAGGTGCCACACTGGGTAGCTTTTCAAGTTTTTTTATCCCCTTACCGATTAGCCTGCTGGCAGGTATGGGTTTCGTGGCTGTTTTTGCGGGGGCAGCGAACACACCTTTGGCCTGTATTTTTATGGGAATAGAGTTATTTGGTGCATCATCGGGAATTTATATTGCCCTGGCCTGCGTTACGGCTTACCTATTTTCTGGCCATACCGGTATTTATAAATCGCAGACAATCGGAGCACCTAAGCATTTGTTGTTGAAAAGGCATCAGTTTTTGAGGTAGCGGAGAGCGTGGAGCGTAGGGCGCCATATCTAGTAATTCTGAACGCAGTGAAGAACGCGGATGCTCTGCGAAGCAAATCTTACTCACAAGATACTGACCGAGGAAACATTTCAATGTAAACAGAGGAAAGTTAAAGATTCTTCGTTGCACTACCATTGACAGAATCCACTAGTTCGGTCGTCATTCTCGCGCATGCGGGAATCTTAATGCAACGTTTCAAGATTCCCAATCAAGTTGGGAATGACGATTTCTTGAGGGATATTACCTAATTAATTTTATCTGTCAATCATCTTGATTTTTAAACAATTTAATTATCCCTCAGAATGACAGAATACTATATAAAATTCTTTTCGACTAAAGGGCAGCCCGAATGTTCAGGAGAGAAATCTACAAAAGCAGATTTCCAGACTTCGTTGCACTACGCTCGAAATGACGATTTTAAGGTATTCCATCATCCCTTTTAGATCTAATACAGCACCCTAAATTTTATCGTTTGTTCAATCTTTTTAAGCGATTTAAACAATTGTTTGTCGTATTCTATATTAATATCGGTAATGGCGTATCCGATATCAGGATTAGTCATTAAAAACTGGCTCACAATATTAATATCGTGTTTGGCAAAAACGGTATTAATTTTGGCCATGATGCCCGGAACGTTTTTGTGAATATGAATTAAACGGTGCGATTTATCGATTTTCGGCAATTGCAGATTTGGAAAATTAGCACTCAAATAGGTTGCGCCTGTGTTCATAAAATCGGCCACTCGTTTCGGGATAAAACTAATGTTACGAGGGTTGTTTTTTGGATCGTCAAAAACCACAATACCTTGTTTGGTACACAAACCTAGATCTAATTTGTTTTTTGCGCTTCCCAGATATCCGATAGTTTTTAGCTTAGCGGCGTTTTTTAATTGCTCTTTGCTGATTTTTTCGCCATCAGCTAAAACGATAATTCCAACGTCTTTTACATATTTATCTTCAAATGAAGCTTTATGCCTGATGGATAGACCATCATTTTTTAGAATGGAAATTGTTAAGGGATCAACTTCACCAATCACCAGGCATAGGATTCTATTTTTAGGATAGGAGATGGCGCGCGGCAGATCATTTACGTAAAGAAACTCGTCGAAACTTGGTGTAACATGGTCTGCTTTGGAAACAATACTTTCACGGGCAATATTTTCTGTAAAGGCAAAAAACTTATTAATGATCCCGCTTTCGCGTAACTGGAAATCAGAATAACCATCACCTATACCAAATAACTCTCCTTCCAGCTTTAAATGCTGAAGCAATTTTACTTTGCCACCTTCTTCGCTCAAAGGATTGGCATGATCATAATCTATAATTTTGCCATCACCCGTGGTTACAAAAGTATTGGCATAAATATTTTCCTTTTTAATATGGTACTGGCTTACCACCGGGGTAATAAATTCCTTAAAACCTCCGGAAACAATCAAAACGTCATCTGCATGCTTCTTAAAAAATTCGGCATTACGCGAAAAAGATGTAGATACTTTCTTTTTTAAATGTTTAATGAGCTGCTTTAAATGGTCCTCATTCGCTTCGAGCAGCTTAACACGTTGTGCTAAACTTTCGGAGAAGGAAAGTTTTCCTTCCATGGCAAAATTGGTATAATCTTCAATCTTTTGAAAAATCGCTTCTTTATCTGGGTGGTTCTTTAGCGAAATCCGGGCAAGTTCATCAAGGGCTTCTACCTGCGTAAAGGTACTATCAAAATCGATGATGTAATAAGCTTTTTGTTTGGGCATTATCTTAAATGTTGGGTAATTTCTTTTATACTCTCGGCAACTGGCTTAAAACTAATGCCTGTTACCGTCTTTACTTTATCATTATTATAATAACTTAAGGTTAAACTACTTTTGGCAGCATCCTTAGTGATTGACGGCTGTTTACCAGTAAATATAGATATCAATTTTAGTGCCCTCCAGGCTATTCCAAGCATCCATGGTTTTGCTTCCTTTGATGGTGCTTTAACACCGAAGCCTTTAGCAATATCGCTAAACAGTTCTTTATAATGGTAGTCATCTGCAGAAATGATATATCGTTCTCCTGATACTTCGGTATCCATTAACATTATCATTGCTTTGGCCACATCTTCAACATCTACAAAACCTGAAGCTCCGTTGGTATAAAACGGAAAACCATCTTTTACCAATTTAAAAATTGCTCCACTTCCTTCGAATCCGGCATTTTTACCAATAATTACAGAGGGGTTAACAATAACAGCATCCATCCCTTCATTAATTCCCCGCCAAACCTCCATTTCTCCTTCGTATTTGGACAAACCGTAAGCATGCGCTTTTGCATCATATTCCCAAAAATCTGTTTCGGTAATTTTATGCCCCTTTTTTGCATTGCCCAGTGCGGCCACCGAACTGACATGCAATAGCCTGCAATTATTTTCGGCGCAAAGGTTAACCATGTTCGATGTACCTTTAATATTTACATGAAAAAGCTGTTTTTTATCTTTAGGGTTAAAGGATACGAATGCAGCGCAATGATAAACTTTGGTAACACCTGTAAAAGCGTCCTCCAAAGTCGCGGGATCATTAATATCGGCTTCAAACCATTCAATTAAACGAATGTTTTCAAGCAATGCGGGTATTTTAGATTGCTCTCGTTTGAGCGCCCGAACAGATAAACCACTGTTGGTTAACTGCTTAATCAATTCAGATCCTAAAAATCCAGTTCCTCCGGTTACCAGTATCATTTTATTTTTTTCGGGCTATATGTGAAAATACGCATTCAAAAATAGATATTTGAGCCGAGAGTTTTAAATATATGTCATTAACGGATTTCTTTTCACCCATCAACCCCGAAAGTTTTACGCCCAAACAAGGTTTTTTTACAAGTCAGTTAGGGTTAAAAGCGCAGATCTATACCGAATCTTTTCCCGATTTTGAGGAACAGACCTACGACCTGGCCATTTTTGGGGTACTTGATGGAAGAGGCGCCGTTAATAATGAAGGCTGTGCCCTGGCTCCCGACTATTTCAGAGAGAAATTTTACCGATTGAATGAAGGTGCTTTTAAAAGTCGGATTGTTGATTTAGGTAACATTAAACATGGTGCAACCATTGCTGATACCTATATCGCCATCAAAATGGCGGTTTCTGAATTGATTAAAAAAGATATTATTCCAATTATTATTGGCGGCGGACAAGACTTAACCTATGGCCAATACCTGGGTTATGAAGATTTGGAGCAAAAAGTTGATCTGGTGATTATTGATAACCAATTCGATATTGGCGATGATGACCATGAGGGAATTGCCACCCGATCGGATTGTTACCTGAATAAAATTTTCTTACATCAACCCAATTACCTGTTCAATTTCAGCAATGTAGGCTATCAAACTTATTTTGTAAATCAAGAAAGTTTGAGTGTAATGGACAAATTATATTTTGATGTACACCGTTTGGGTGAATTTGCCCAGGATATTACCTTAACAGAGCCCATCATCCGCAATGCCAACATGATCAGCTTTGATATTGGCGCTATCCGGTCTGCTGATGCTGCAGCAAATGCCAATACCACTCCAAATGGTTTTGATGGTGAAGAGGCCTGTCGGATTGCCCGCTACGCCGGCATGAATGATAAGTTAACGTCAATAGGCTTTTACGAGTTTAACCCTGCTTACGATAACAACGGACAAACGGCCTTCTTACTTGCTCAAATGGTATGGTATTTTGTGGATGGATACTACGCCCGTAAAAAGGATTTCCCGCTTACACCAAAATCGCAGTATATCATCTATAGAACCAGTTTAAAAGATGGTTCGGGAGAAATGACGTTTGTAAAAAGTAAAAAATCAGACCGTTGGTGGATGCAGGTTCCTTACCCATCTGGCCAATCCAAAAATGAGCGTTACCATTTGGTACCCTGCAGATATGATGATTACCAGATTGCAGTTAATGGCGAGATGCCCGATTTGTGGTGGAGGACCTATCAAAAGCTGAATTAGAAGTTGTGTAATTTCAAAGTTGGAACTGTGTAATTTCAAAGTGGAAGTTGTGCAATTTCAAAGTGGAAGCTGTGTAATTTCAAAGTGGAAGTTGTATACACTTATCTTTTTTAGTACTTTTGACTAAAAACAAGCAACTATGCAACAATTAGTTAAAAGGCATATAAGTAAACATATAGAACACCAAAAAAATAAATTTCCTATTGTCGCCATTACTGGTCCAAGGCAATCGGGAAAAACTACATTGCTAAAGAATTTATTTAGTAACTACAGATATATTTCCCTTGAAAACCCAGATATTAGGGCATTTGCAACCGAAGATCCTAATGGCTTTTTAAGTGAATATGATGATAAAGTGATTTTTGATGAAGTACAAAGAGCTCCATTACTCTTTTCTTACTTACAGGGATTGGTTGACGAATCTAAAATAATGGGGCAGTTTATTTTATCAGGTTCACAGAATTTTCATTTAATGCATGGCATAACACAAAGCCTTGCGGGAAGGGTAGCACTATTTAAACTTTTACCTTTTGATTTATCGGAGCTTAAAGCCAACAACTTACTTCAGCCTTCGTTTGCAGAGGCCTGTATTAAAGGCTTCTATCCTGCCATTTACGATCGCGAAATAGAACCTAATATATATTTTACCAATTATATACAAACCTATGTAGAAAAAGATGTAACAGAACTTTTAAATATTAAAGATTTGCATGCATTCAGAACCTTTATCGGATTATGCGCCAACCAGGCCGGCCAGTTGCTTAATCTAAGTGCACTAGCTAATGCCTGCAATATATCACAACCGACCGCAAAAAACTGGCTTTCTCTTTTAGAAAGTAGTTATATCATATATCTGCTACAACCCTATCACGAAAATTTTAATAAACGTTTAGTAAAAACACCAAAACTTTACTTTTACGATTCAGGTTTATTGTGCCATTTACTTAAAATTAAAACCAGCGAAGCCCTATTAAAAAATAGGCTAAAAGGAAACATCTTTGAGAACATGGTAATTGCAGAATTTCAAAAACAAAATTACCATAACTATTTAAATAACGAATATTACTTTTGGCAAGACAGCCATGCTAATGAAATAGATCTACTTCAACCAACAGATGAGGGCTTTAGTGTATTTGAAATTAAGGCTACACAAACCGTTACTCCTGATCTTTTTAAAAATTTGAATAAGTTTGAAGTTACAGCAAGTTCTAAAAAAGTGGAAAAAACGTTAATTTACGGAGGATCAGAAAACCAAAAACGCAGCGAGTATAAAGTATTAAGTTGGCAACGGATAAAGTAGACGTTTAAGCCATTACAAACAGTATATCATAATTTTACACAGCTATTTACGTTTTAGCGATACAGATTTCTATATTTGAATAGGATTAAACCAACTTCATGAAAAAAATATTATTATCAGCAATGGCTTTATTGCCATTTGCAGCAATGGCGCAGAAGCCATTTACGGTTAATGGCGACATAAAAGGCCTAAAAACCGGAGATAAGGTTTACCTTATCTATCAAACAGATGGTAAAAGCATTACCGACTCGGCAATTGTAACAAACGGTGCTTTTACTTTTAAAGGAACGCTGGCAAGCCCAACCGGGGGAAGTCTTTTCTTAAACAAAAACCCTTATGTAAACCGCCCGGCACAGGGTGAGAAAATAGATGCCTTATCACTTTATGTGGAGCCTGGAAATATAAAACTGGCTGCGGCAGATTCTTTAAAGAAAGCAACAATTACGGGTTCTCCTGTTAATGATGATGCGAAAAAGTTAAGAGCATTAACTAAACCTGTAGCAGACAAACTTGCGGCAATTAATGCTGAATATGCCGGTTATACACCAGAACAAAAACAAGACAAGGCAGTAATGGAAGCTTTAAGTGCACGTTATGAAAAAGAAGCTGCAGCGATGCCTCCATTATTATTACAGTTTGCCAATAGCAATCCTAAATCATTTGTAAGCCTTAATTCAATAAACCAGCTGGCTTCAGATCCTGACCAGGCAACCGCAGCGCAGAAAGCTTTTGAAGCACTGTCACCTGAGCTTAAGGCGACTTACACAGGTAAAAAAATTGCTCAGATATTTGAAGCAGGAAGAAAGACTGCTGTAGGTGCAATGGCGATGGATTTTACACAGGCTGATACTGCCGGGAAACCAGTTAAATTATCTGATTTTAAAGGTAAATATGTTTTGGTTGATTTTTGGGCATCATGGTGTGGCCCATGCCGTCAGGAAAACCCAAATGTGGTAGCCGCCTACAACAAATTTAAAGATAAGGGTTTTACGGTTTTAGGTGTTTCTTTAGATCGTCCGGGTAAAAAAGATGCCTGGTTAAAAGCAATTGCTGATGATAAATTAACATGGACACATGTTTCTGATTTAAAATACTGGGATAACGAGGTTGCGCAGATGTATGGTATCCGCTCAATCCCAGCTAATTTCTTGATTGATCCAACAGGTAAAATTGTCGCTAAAGACCTAAGAGAAGAAAATTTACAAAATAAACTTCAGGAATTATTAGGAAGTAAATCGAAATAAGAAATATGCCTTAAAAGAGAAAGTCCCAACTAAAAATTGGGACTTTCTTTATTTTATTGGAAAAATTGACCTCAACTTATTCATTTTTTTCCCCAACTCATCTGCTATTAAATCAAATCGAACCCGATATCTTCCCTGAAATATTTCCCATCGAAATAAATCCGGCCAGCATCAGCAGTTGCCGATTGTAAAGCAGTAAACAAATCTTTTTGCAGACTGGTAATGGCAATTACCCTGCCTCCATTTGTTTTCACTACATCATTTTCTAACAAGGTACCGGCATGGAATGCATTGGAATGGCGAAGATTTTCGATTCCGGTAATGGCTTTACCTTTCAGGTAATCGCCTGGATAACCACCGGCAACAATCATTACAGTAGCAGCTGTTTGCTCTGAAATAACCAGATTAACCTCGTTTAATTGTTTGTTAGCAGTAGCCAAAAACAGTTCTACCAAATCATTTTCCACCCGAGGGATTACGCTTTCAGTTTCAGGATCGCCCATCCGTGCATTGTATTCAATTACAAATGGCTCTTCTCCTACTTTAATCAATCCGAAAAAGATAAAACCTGTATAATCGATACTATCTTTCTTTAAACCTTCAACCGTTGGTTTAATGATACGTCCTTCTACTTTGGCCAAAAATTCTGGTGTGGCAAAAGGAACCGGAGAAACGGAACCCATACCACCAGTATTTAAACCAGTATCGCCCTGCCCTATTCTTTTATAATCTTTAGCAGATGGTAGTGTAATGTAGTTTTCACCATCAGTTAAAATAAACACTGAAAGTTCTATTCCGCTTAAAAATTCTTCGATAACAACTGTTGCGCCAGCTGCACCAAATTTACCGCCAAGCATCAGTTTTAATTCTTCCTGAGCTTCGATGGTTTCGGTGCAAATCAATACTCCTTTACCAGCGGCTAAACCATCTGCTTTTAAAACAACTGGCAAAGCATGGTTTTGTAGGTAAGCCAATCCATCTTCCAAAGTTTCGGGCGTGAAAGACCTTGAAGCCGCAGTAGGAATACCATGGCGTTCCATAAACTGTTTAGAAAAATCTTTACTTCCTTCTAAAATAGCACCTTCCTTTTTAGGTCCGATAACCGGGATGTGCGCAATGGCTTGATCAGCGAGGAAAAAATCATGAATACCATTTACCAAAGGTTCTTCGGGGCCTACTACAACAAGTCCGATGTTTTCGGTAAGCACTACTTTTTTTATGGCATCAAAATCGTTTACACTGATGTTGATGTTGGTACCATAAGCCCCTGTTCCACCGTTACCTGGGGCAATAATTAGTTTATCGCAGTGCGAAGACTGGCTTAATTTCCAAGCGAATGTGCTTTCTCTGCCGCCGGAACCTAAAAGTAAGATATTCATACCGGCAAAGATAAATAAAAATGTAAGATGGAAAAGGTAAGATGGGATGATGTACTAAGCAGTCGCTCTATTCCAGGCTTACATTATATATCTAACACTATCCATTTCATGTCTTACCTCACTTCGCGTTTCTTGTCATTTGCTCCAGCATATCCCACATTTCATTCGGAATGGCTTCCAAACCATTCATCTGACCTGCACCCTGCAACCACTCACCACCATCAATAGTAATCACTTCACCATTAATATAGCCAGAAAAATCGCTTACCAGAAATGCCGCCAGGTTGGCCAGTTCCTGATGATCACCTACTCTTTTTAGGGGAACCCGGTTTTTAAAATCGAATTTTTTGGCCAAATCGCCAGGTAACAAACGCTCCCATGCACCTTTAGTTGGAAATGGCCCCGGAGCAATGGCATTGGTACGGATACCATATTTACCCCATTCTACAGCCAAAGATCTGGTTAATGCCAGAACACCACCCTTTGCACAGGCTGATGGCACAACATAGGCGGAGCCTGTAAAAGCATAAGTGGTAACTATATTTAAAACTGTCGCTGCCTGCTTTTCCTTAATCCAATGTTTACCAAAGGTAAGTGTACAGTTAACCGTTCCTTTTAAAACGATATCGATAATGGATGAAAAGGCATTGGCTGATAACCGTTCTGTGGGAGAAATAAAATTACCCGCGGCATTATTTAACAATATATCAACAGCACCAAAACGCGCTAATGTTTTCGCCAATACGTTTTCTACCTGTTCAATTTCCCGTACATCGCAAGCTACTGCCAGCACTTTGCCACCGGTTTTTTCTTCCATTTCATCAGCAGTTTTTTGCAATACCTCCTGCTTACGACTGGTAATGACTAAATTAGCGCCTAACTTCAAAAAATAAACGCCCATTGCTTTCCCAAGTCCTGTTCCGCCACCTGTAATCACAATGGTTTTCCCTTTTAAAGCATCTTCTCTGAGCATCGGTGAATTATAATTGAACATCATTAATTTGGTTAATTGGTTAACTGTTAAATCGGTTAATTGCTGAAAGGATTATTTTGTTGAAACTAGCAACTGTATACAGCAGATTGCAAACTGGAAACTGCCACTAGTAAACTGAAAACTATTTCCTTTGCAGGTTAGCTAAAATTGTTTGTAAAATATGACGTGTTGCAGGCGACCACCATTGTGCGAGCATTTTTTCTAAAGTGGCCGATTGGTCGGCAGATACCGCAGCAATCAGTTCTTCACGGATATTTACTTTACTTTGCGACCAGGTATTGCTTGCAAGCTCCATGTATTTTTTAATCTTACGTTCGGCTGCTGTTAATAAACTCTCGTTCTTAACCAATTCATCTACCAGGCCAACTTTTAAAGCTTCTTCAGGACTATACAACTTACCAGAAAGTAAACTGCGGGTGGCTTCGGCTTTACCGATCCAAAAAGCATATAACTGGAAAATACTATTAGGTACGATGATACCTACCGGCACTTCATTTAAGCCAATAATGTACTGCCCTTCTGCCATCACCCGATAATCGCATGCCAATGCCATTACGCAACCGCCGGCCGGACTATGTCCGCTGATGGCAGCTATCATTGGTTTTTTAAACGAAACCATATTAGCTGTAAAATCCAAAAACAACTGCCAGAAAGATTTGGCTTCTTCTTCATTATAATTATAAAGCTCTACTAAATCCAACCCAGCAGAAAAGAAAGGTGCTGTTCCGGTTAATATTACACCACCAATATTATCATCGGCAGCAATATTTCTAAGCATATCGTTTAGTTCAGTAATCAACTCCCGGTTTAGGGCATTTGATTTCCCCCTATCTAATGTGATGGTTGCCAGGCGATCTTTAACACTTACTTTTATTGTATTCATATTTAAATAGTATCAAGATTTAAGAATCCAGTATCAAGACGAATATCTCAGCATAAACTATGCATGCATACTAATTCAAATTTATCTATTTTTCTCTATTTAACATCATAAGTATAAACTTTTCTGGCCAAATGCCCCGCGGCATCTATTCCTTCTACTACTACGCGATAGGTTCCAGGCTCATCCGCATTATAAAAATCAAATTGTGCTTTTCCATCTTTATCTGTAACAACCTGTGGGTTCCAATAAATAGTTGTTCTTAAATCGGGCTTGTTTTCAGGGCTTGCAGTATCGTATTTTGGCGAGTAAAATTCTCTTGAAACCGTAAATCCCTTAGGATTAAGTGTTAGAATGCCTGGTGCATATTTATTTACACTTCTGCCTCCGTCACCACGTTTAGTGGTGATAATAATTAAACCTCCTCCCCCTCGTGAACCGTAGATAGCCGTATTGCCAATACTTTTCAGCAACTCAATAGATTCTACGTCCATCGGCACAACATTATCCAGGAAATCGGCCTCCATTTGCATTCCATCAACAATAATTCCCATAGGCGTATCCTGACTACGCATCAGGTATGGCACATTCCCTTTAAATATTACCCCTGGCAAACGTCCCTGCAAACATTGGGATAAGGTAACACATGTAGACAACTGGTCGGCCGTCATGATAAAATCTGCTCTGCCGGCTCCATTGAGGTTGGATGAATTTTTAGCCGGATTTTTCTTTTCCGTAATGGTTACCTCCTCAAGTTTAATGGTCCGCTCCAGCAGGCCCAAACGGGTCATCTCATTAAAATAGTTATCGCTTTCTTTAATATACTTCATTAAAGTATTGTTTACGTTGATGTCGACATCGGCTCCATTTTTATTTTTCGTCACAATCTGCCCGGGAACAATATCAAGATTAATGTCTACAAATTTCCGTTCTGTTTTCGTTCTTGCCTGAACCACAAACTTTGTACTATCGCCAAAACTTAAATTGTCAAAAACAAATCTTCCTTCGGCATTGGTTACCGTATCCAAAATGTACATCGTTCCTTTTGTGGCCATGAGCATTACCTTACCACCAGGCACAGGTTTATTGCCTTTCGTCACCGTTCCACTGATGGTGATAGACTGTTCAGGCTTATAGGTTATATTCGGACCAACATTATTGATGATATTTTTCCAAAGAAACCTTCTCCAGCCCTGCGTAAGCATTAGGTTATCGAGTTCTTTTTGTGTTTGAAGATCATCTTTTAAGAAATAATGGTTGGGCTGCTCTACATATCCTGTCAAATCAGAGGTAAGTAACAATGATGCAAGAATATTTGATTCATTGTTTTCATCTGGTGCAACCTTTGTGGCATTGGTGACCGCTACAGAAAAGCTGCCTAACACAGGTTTATGATCATTATCTGCATTGAAAGTAAAAGCTGCTTTTCCTCTTTTTGAGCCTGCTACACCGGATGAATTAAGCGATACATCAATTAACTCCGACTTGTTATTGATAAATACCAAACGTTCTGCTAAAGGCTGATTGCTGCCCGAAAACAAAGTAAATTGAACAATTCCTGTTGGCAGATTCTTTTTTGGGATACTCGCTATCAGAACTTGTTTATCCATTTTGGCTTTAGAGCCATAACATACATTGCCGCCTTGCTGGGCAACAACTTTTAATTCAGTCCCGTTAGTAAGATCGGCACTAGCCATAATCTTAACCACTACTTTACCCGTATCTAAAGCATTTACTGAAAGTGCATAACCGCTCTTAACCGCTACCGGAAGTTTGATTGTTTTCTCGGAACCGTCTTTAAACTTAACTTTTGCAGAATATGATCTGCCTGGCTGACTATTAAACACGAAATTTCCCATACCCAGAAAATCGGTGGAAAAAGTGGTCACTTCATTTCCCGTTTCATCTATAATACTACCTTGAACATCCTCACCACGGCCATTGGAACCAATCGCTTTAATGGCTACCTTTTGCGGCAACTCTTCAACAAGCGTACCTCCTTCGGGCATAAACTGTACATCTACATCGTTAGAGGTTGAAGTAATCGGGATAGATTTAATTACTTTTTGTTTATTATCGAGCGTTATGGTCGCGATAATTTTTCCGGATTTATTTTGAAAAGGCTGATTATTGGTGAAATTAATTACAGCATCACCCGTTAAATTGGTTTTAACTTTACCTTTGCTAACCGAGCGGTAATCTAACTGCACATCATAACTTACTTCGTTCTGGCTATAAGCAATACCATTTTTATCTTCAAAATGAATGGTTGCGGTAACCTTATCTGCGTTGTTCTCTTTCGTAAAACTGTAAGCTGTTTTTGTAAAAACTTTGTTAGCCCAGCTATTTCCAATCTTAATGGTCTTATCATAAAAGAATTCGGTGCCAAAATTACGCATGTAGTTAGTATAGGCCCTGATTCTGTAATTCCCTTCAGCAAGTGAATCTGTTAACTTAAAATCGCCCCATGTGATACCACCCATGATCGGTAATTTAACCTGCTTTTTTAACGAATCTTTTTCATTAATCAGCTCTACATACAGTATTTTACTGATATCTGAAGGTGCCGAAGTTTTGGTATTGACCACATAAGCCTTGAACCAGATATCATCTCCAATGGCATAATAAGGCTTATCTAAATGAAGGTGGACTTTTTCCTGAGGATATTTAGAAGTGTAATCATCCAGTTTCTTTAAAAGCTGACTAAACGGATCATCATCCATTTTAAATGCGCCAAAAACGATAAGCAGAGATAGAAAACTAATGGCGAGAGTAATTTTGAGTTTCATGTGGTTAGGCTACAATTAAATACGTGTCAAGGTACAAAACCTAAGGCATACTTTTATGAAGTAAGCATGAAATTTAGTTTTACTTCTAATTTTTTAGTTAACCATTTCAAAAATGCTTTATTCATTGAATAACAGCATTATGATTGTAATTACAAGCGCCGGCTTTAAGAAAGGTTTGTGCACCTTTGAAACCCTAAAAATAAAATATTGCTGCAGCCAATTATTCAATCCTTGATTTCTGAACTATTTCTTAGTCGTCATCCTGAGTGAAACGAAGGATCTTTAATTGTGTAAGTTACCAACTTATTAAAGATTCTTCACTACGTTCAGAATGACAGCAAGGAGATGCACCCGATTCTTCTATCGGGACCACTTTGAAACGAGCATATAGCAGTTCTTGGCAGCGCTAGTCCCGCTCAATCAGGTTTAGGAACAAAAGTTTGTGCACATGGAAACCCTAAAAATACAATACTGCTTTAGCCAAATAGCCCCGGTTGCAGCGCTACCCTGCAGCAACGAGGCACGAGGCAGCGAAGCGTAAAACAGGAGGAAACTCAGTGTTTTTGTACTAACCCTGCGCTCCAAAAAATGCTGCATCTTTTTTATCAGGAAACGAGCGGTTCCTGGTTACTGGGAGGCGCTAGTCCCGCTTTCGCTTATAGTCCTCGCTGCGCTCCGGGCTATTCCGCTCAATCGGTTTAGGAACAAAAGTTTGTGCACATGGAAACCCTAAAAATACAATACTGCTTTAGCCAAATAGCCCCGGTTGCAGCGGTACCCTGCAGCAACGAGGCACGAGGCAGCGAAGCGTACAAGCGGAAAACGGGAGGAAACTCCGTGTTTTGTACTAAACCTGCGCTCCAAAAAATGACGCTTTTTTTAATCACCAAGCAAGCGGTTCGTGGTTTGGGAAGCGGGCATGCAGTATCGCATGGCAGCCTCAATTCTTCTTGAGGACCAGTCTTTTCAAGCTTTCTGCTTTGACAATAGATATATCCCCGGAACAATATAGTTTAGAATTTATTTTTCCACATCATGCTTTCTACCGGCCTGGTGGTTTTATTATTATATTTCGCGTTACCCTTTGAGTTATACATGGTTTCAATGTTCCCTTCAACAACAAAATAAATCAATTGGCCAATAGGCATTCCGGCATAAACTTTTACCGGTTGTGCTACCGATATTTCCAATGTCCAGGTATTACAAAATCCAACATCTCCCTTCCCTGCTGTGGCATGGATATCAATCCCTAATCGCCCGGTACTGCTTTTCCCTTCTAAAAAAGGTACATGCACATGCGTTTCAGTATATTCTACCGTAACACCAAGGTATAAGGTACCCGGGTAAAGAATGTAACCATCTTTGGGAATTTCGAAATGTTCGATTTCGTTATGCGCCTTCGCATCAAGCACGCGACTTTTATAGGTAGCCAGATATTTCCCTAAATGCACATCATATGAGTTGGTTCCTAAACACTCGCGTTTAAAAGGCTCAATGATGATTGTTCCCTTCTCCATTTCTTCTAATATCCTGCTATCAGATAATATCATTTTTATACGTATTTTTGGCCTAAATTATCATTTATTTAAGATAATTTTGCATGTAATCTCCAATTTAATCAATGCCAATAATTTACCACAAAAATATTGATCAGCATTCTGTTTTAGCCATTTGGAAAATTGAGGAAACAGAAGAAGAGTTGTTGGCCGGACTGCAGCTTAAGCAGCATGAACATGACATTATTTCATCGCTAAACAGTGGCAAAAGGCTATTGCACTGGTTAAGCACGAGGTTGCTTTTGAGAACTATGTTGAATACAACAGAATATATCGACTGCCAGTTTGATGAACATGGTAAACCTTATCTGGTTAATTTTGACTACCATATTTCGTTAAGCCATTCGTATGATTATGCTGCCGTAATGATTAGCAAGGACCACCCTGTTGGTATTGATATTGAACTTATTAAACACAAAATAAAAAGCATTAAACACAAGTTTTTAAGCGATTTGGAGCTTGCCCAAAAACAGATTGGCGATAACACAGATGGCTTATATGTAGCCTGGTGTGCGAAAGAGGCTATTTATAAGTGGCATGGAAAAAAAGGACTGGAATTTAAGCAACATATCCATATTAAACCTTTTAAGCTAAAAAACGAAGGCTCATTAAATGCACTTGTGGAACTGCCTTCGGGTATGCGGGAGTTGACCATTAATTACTTTAAAACAAAAGACGGATACATGTTGGGCTATGTAGCCGGCAATTCTTAATATACATACAGATGAATGAGATAGCAGATAAAGCAATTGCCAAGGATTTAAAACCAACCATTTTTGCAGACTGGGGCTTAACAGACTACCAGCAAGCATGGGATAAACAGGAAGATCTGCTCAATAAAACGGTGGCCATTAAAACAGAAAACCGGATAAACAACACCAATAAGCCTACGCCAAACCATCTTATATTTTGCGAGCATCCGCATGTTTATACGTTAGGCAAAAGCGGACATCCCGAAAACTTGCTGTTGGATGAACAGGGATTAAAAGATAAACAAGCCACCTACTATAAAATAAACCGGGGTGGCGACATTACTTACCATGGGCCAGGGCAGATTGTAGGCTACCCGATCCTTGATCTTGATAACTTCTTTACCGACATCCATTTGTATCTGCGCACCCTGGAGGAAGCCGTTATCCTTACCTTAAAAGATTATGGAATAGAAGCAGGCCGTTATCCCGGCTTTACGGGGGTCTGGTTAGATGCCGACAATGAAAAGGCACGCAAGATATGTGCTATGGGCGTGCGTTGCAGCCGCTGGGTGACCATGCATGGGTTTGCCTTTAATGTAAATGTAGATTTAGATTATTTCAAAAATATTGTTCCCTGTGGCATTGATGATAAAGCGGTAACCTCTTTGGCCAAAGAATTAGGATATCAGCTGGATATGGAAGAAGTGAAAGGCAAACTGAAAAACCATATAGCTAAATTATTTAAGATGAAGCTGGTTTAGTAGCGATAAAACCAAGTTGGCGGTTACTTCGTAAATCGAGTGATGAAGATTTTATTAAGCGCTATTTTATTTTCTTTCTTAACTTCGGGCTGTACTAAAAAAGCCCCGATGATTAACGAGCCAGCAACCAATCCAGCTACAAATCCTTCAAAAGGAACAGGAAATTTTACTTATTTAGCCCTCGGCGATTCTTATACAATCGGCGAATCGGTGAAGCAAGCAGAATCATTTCCTTATCAGCTTCAGGGTTTATTACAGGCTCAAAACCTCACTGTAGCCAATCCTAAAATTATTGCGGTTACAGGCTGGACCACCAATGAGCTTCAGGCGGCCATTAAAAGCGAAAATTTAACTGGTACCTTTAGTTTTGTGACACTTTTAATTGGTGTAAACAATCAGTACCGGGGCTACCCGTTAAATACCTATAAAAAGGAATTTTCAGAATTGTTACAAACGGCAATTACTTATGCAGGAGGCAATAAATCAAGGGTTTTTGTGGTTTCCATACCCGATTGGGGTGCTACTCCTTTTGGCAAAAACTCCGGAAGAAGCACACAAACCATTGCAAGTGAAATTGATAGTTTTAACGCCGCCAATCAGGAAATAACACTTGCAGCCGGCGTGAGCTACACCAATATCACACCCGCATCCAGAAATGCATCAACTGATCCATCGCTGGTAGCAGGCGATGGATTGCACCCAAGTGGTAAAATGTATGCCGAATGGGCTAGCGCTTTATTCCCCAAAGTATTTGCTGTGTTGAAATAATTCAACGCTCATTTATACTGTTTTTAAATTAAAAAATTTATTTTAGTTCGACAATTTAAATTAATCACCTATTAAAAACAGAAATCTATGAACGAGTATGAATCAAGCGGAGTAGCCGCGGGCATTGGAGGCGGTATTGCAATCTTATATCTTGCAATAATCGTAGTAATGATTGTGGGCATGTGGAAAGTGTTCGAAAAAGCGGGCAAACCAGGCTGGGCAGCTATTATCCCTATCTACAATTTAATTATTTTATTAGAAATTGTTGGCAAACCCATGATTTGGATTTTATGGTTGATCATTCCTTGCGTTAATGTTGTATTTGCCATCTGGCTTTACAACTTAGTTAGCAAAAGCTTTGGAAAATCAGAAGGCTTTACGGTTGGTATGGTTATTTTCCCTTACATTTTCTGGCCAATCTTAGGTTTTGGAGATGCTAAATACTTGGGCCCGTCAGCGGCAGAAGCACAAAATGGAGGTTTTGGAAATAATCCTTTTAACAATCCAAATAACCCTTTTAACAGCACAAACAATCCTTTCAACAAACCAACTGATCATCATAATAACCCCAATGATACTCCACCGGTAGTATAATTTTAGGATGTTTATCATATTTATATTTTGCAGCTTAATCAACCTGGTTGATTGGCTGCAAAATCATTTAATCCCCTGTCCCTTTAAAGCTTTAACAGGAATCGATTGTCCGGGTTGTGGCTTTCAAAGATCTTTTATTGCGCTGATCCAAGGCGATTTATCAAAAAGCTGGGCACTTTATCCACCTACTATTCCTTTACTGTTTTTATTTATCTCAACTGCATTATTGTATAAATTTCAGTTTAGACAACGTTCCTTTATCTTTCAAACATTGGTTATCCTTGTCGGTAATTTTGTAATGATCTGCTATTTGAAAAAAATGTTTTTTTAGCTAAACACTCATATTAGCTGTAAGGTGGTTATAATCCTTTAATACCGTTTCTAAAAACTGCAATTCGTTCATTCCTGCCGGAATGTTTACCAGAATATGGGCTTTGGTTTTTGCCGCCATGGCATAAATTAAATCGGAATTCCCTGTTTGATAATAGCTGGTTAATACTTCATGAACAAGCTCTATATCCCGATCATTTAAATGCAGTACTTCCTTAAAATGCGGTTCATATTCTTCAGGCAGATTAAAGCTAAATGCTACATTGGTCAATTCGGTGCGTGGCTTGGTTTTAATTAATGTGGTTTTAGCCAGTAAATCTCCCAATCGCTGGTGATTTTTAGTTACTGCTACCGATACCAGCGCAACGACACCCCAGCCAAAAGGAAAGCCAAAATCAATCATCCGGAATAACCACCTAAAAATATACTGCCCCAAGGTTGGCTGTGTACCATCTATGCTGACCACCTTGATCTTCAGCGCTTTTTTTCCAAAAGTTTGTCCATCCATGGTGATTTCGCAAACCAGATCATAAAAAACAAAAATGGCCAGGAAAATAAAAAAAATAATTATCGCAGCAATTCCAGACATCGCCATCTGGGCAGCACCCATAACTACCAGGGTAATTACAGCAAGAATTGCAAATCCGGCCAAGTCTATACATCTTGCAGCTATCCGTTCTCCAAGGCCGGCAATCTCGTAATCAATATCAACATTCTGAGCCGTGCTAATTCTGATGGTATCCATATTCAAACATAATTTTTTTTAAGATAATAGCTGCAGGGAAATCTTTATTTTTTGAAACTAAAGATTTATTATATTTTCAACAGCGCTGGTTTAGCTATGTATATTTATTTGCCGGTAAAACATATGGAAATAAATCGGGTTTTATTTCCATAAAAATTTAGCTATTTTAACCCAAGATTTGGTAACGCCTTTAAATGAGAGAAGCATTATTTGTTAAACAAAATTCGAAAAAGTGGCAGCATTACGATTCGATGCAACAGGCAAGTCCTGATGAAGTGGCTAATCAGTTTATCGAGATTACCAATGATCTGGCCTACTCAAAAACGTTTTATCCCAATTCGAAAACTACGGCCTACCTCAATGGCCTGGCTTCCAAATTACACCAATCTGTTTATAAAAATAAGAAAGAAAAATCGAACCGCTTTATCCATTTCTGGAAAACCGAACTTCCCTTAATATTCTTCGAACATCGAAAACAGGTACTATATGCCTTGGTATTTTTCTTGGTTTCCTGCGCCATTGGCGCCTTATCGGCTAAATACGACGATACTTTTGTTCGTTTGATTATGGGCGATGCCTATGTAAATATGACGAACGAGAATATTGCAAAAGGTGATCCTTTTGGCGTATATAAGCAGAGTAATGAATTCATGATGTTTATACAAATTGGGTTTAACAATATTTTTGTTGCACTATACACTTTTGTTTTGGGCATCATATTTTCTTTCGGATCTGTTGTTTCCCTATTCAGAAATGGCATCATGCTCGGCTCGTTCCAATATTTCTTTTTTAGCAAAGGCCTGGGCTTTCAATCAGTTCTGGTGATCTGGATTCATGGGACATTGGAAATTTCGGCTATTGTTTTGGCAGGTGCGGCAGGTTTAGTTTTGGGCAACAGTCTTTTATTCCCCAAAACCTATACCCGAATGGCTTCTGTATTAAAAGGTGCAAAAGATGGGTTAAAAATCGTAATAGGCCTGATTCCCATTTTTATCGTGGCTGCGTTTTTTGAAAGCTTTGTTACCCGACATACCGGGATGCCTTTATGGCTAAGTGTACTGATTTTACTGTCTTCTGCAGCTTTTATCATCTGGTATATATTTATTTACCCCATTAAAATCCATCATAACAAGCAATATTAATATGCTAGGGAAAATTGAATTTAAGAAAAGAAGGGATTTCGGACAAGTGATCAATGATACCTTTACCTTTATACGCCAAAATTTTAAGCCGCTCATTAAAATATATTTTACCTTTTGTGGACTGTTTGTATTGGCCAGCATGTTAACCATGTTATTGCAACAATATAAAATGGTTAATATTATCAATACTATTGGCAATGGAAGAAACAGCAATGGCTTAGGCTTTTCTGGATTATACGGAATAGAATATTTTCTTTCTATTTTATTTTCTCTGGCCTCTTATACCAGTATGAGCGTTGCCATACTTTCTTATATTGCCATTTACGTAAAAAAAGGTAACCAAATACCTACTACTGACGAGGTATGGGGATACTTTAAATATTACTTCTTCAGGATTTTTGGCAGTTCTTTTTTGTTAATCATGATGTTGATCATCGCTTTTGTGTTTTGCCTCGTGCCCGGCTTTTGGTTATTCCCATATGTGGCCATGATGTTTCCCATAATGGTGATTGAGAATGGTTCACTGGGCTATTCCTTCGGTAGAAGTTTTAATATCATTAAAGACAATTTCTGGGTTACGTTTGGCACGCTGATCGTGGTATGGATTATTGTTTATGCCTGTATGAGCATGATTATTTTACCTACCAGCCTGTTTAATATGATTGGGATGTTTACGCATGAAAGCCCCCACATGTCGTTAACACTTACCATGATCACAACGGTTCTGCAGTCATTATGCCAGGTGTTTACCATTATCCCTATTATTACCATATCATTATCCTATTTCAGTTTGGTTGAACAAAAAGAAAGTACCGGCTTAATGGAACGGATTTCTAATTTCGGCAATACCGAAAAACCTATTGATACCAGACCTGAAGAATATTAAAATGCAACGCGCAATACTCCGATACCTTCTCGCTTCAGCTTTGTTTTTTATTCCGGTAATCAGCAAAGCGCAAACCGTTAAGCCTAAATCTGTTATTAAAGAGATCAGGGTGGATAGCACTCAACTTACTCCTTTAAAATTCGATAAAGATTCCATTGGTAGTTATAAAGAACAGAAAGAATTTCAATATGATGAAATCGGCGAACAGCAATTGTCGTGGTGGGATAAATTCTGGATGTGGTTCTGGCGTTTATTCGGTTCCTTAATTCAGGATGCAAGCTCTAATTTAATTTCTAGGTATATTTTTATCGGACTAGGTATAGCACTTATTTTATTTATCGTAATCAAAGTTATCGGGGCCGAGAACATATTCAGGAAAAAATCTAAAGCCACAATCCTTCCGTACGATGTAATTACCGAAAATATCCATGACATAGATTATGAACAGGAATTGCAAAGGCTGGTTGCAGAGAGAAAATTCCGCCTGGCCGTTAGGCTTCTATATTTAAGGGCATTAAAAAAACTGAGTGATGCCGAAATCATCCATTGGCAACCTGATAAAACCAATTACCATTATTTAATGGAAATCGATAAGCCCGAACTAAGAAATGATTTTAGTAAACTCACCATACAGTTTGATTACATCTGGTACGGCGATTTCCCTATTGATGAAGTAAAATTTGAGCCTATTAACCGATCGTTTAATCAGTTTAACAGCCAGATCAAATGAAAGGTTATAAAATATATCTGATTATTGGTTCCATACTGATCCTCTTGTACCTGGTTGCCCAATACAACAAACCCACCCCAACAAACTGGGCTCCAACCTATGCTGTAAAGGATAAAATTCCTTATGGAACCTACATTTTATACCACCGAATAAAAGATATTTTACCAAAGGCAACAATAAAGCGATCTAAAACTGCTATTTACAACACATTAAAGGGCAAAAATTTTAACAAAACCGCATATTTAATTATTGCACAACAAGCAGAAATCAACAAAACAGATTTCGATCAGCTGGTTAAATACATGCAGACCGGTAATGACGTTTTTATCGCCAGTTATGACCTGGGAAAAACAGGAAAAAACCTAAAGCTTCAAGCACTTAGCGCCATGTCAGCAGAGGGCCGCACACTGAACTTCACCAATCAAAACCTAAAAACGGAGGCAAACTACGGCTTTGCAAGAGGAATTGGCAGCCAATATTATGATAAAATCGATACCAATAAGGCTACTGTACTCGGTGTGAACGGAGATGGCAATCCCAACTTTGTCCGTTACAGCTATGGTAAAGGAAGTCTGTACCTGATTGCGGAGCCAGGTTTTTACACTAATTTTAATCTGCTGGATAAATACGGTGCAGAATACGCCGCTAAAACCTTAAGTTATTTACAAGGAACTCAGCAGCTCATCATTGATGAGTATTTTACTGCACAAAAAACCACCACTACCGATATGCTCAGGGTATTTTTCCAACATCCTGAGCTCAAATATGCCTACTACCTGGCCATATTCAGCCTGATCATCTTCGTGCTTTACGATATGAAGCGCCGTCAGAGAATAATTCCAATTGCCGATCCGCTTACCAATTCTTCATTGGCTTTTGTTTATGTAGTGGGCAGCGTTTATTACCACGAACGCAACAACCTTGATATCGCCTTAAAAAAGATCAACTATTTTCTGGAATATTTAAGAACCAGATATTATCTGAAAACCAACGAAATTGACGGCAAATTTGTGCAGGTACTGATGGAGAAAACAGGTATTAACGAAGCATTGGCCAAAACCATTACCAATCATATTACACAAACACCAACCATGGGCAACTTAAGTGATACCCAATTGATTTATTTAAACGAAAGCATAGAACAGTTTTATAAAAATACGCAAAGCAATGGAACAAGAACAGTTTAACCCACGTACCGATTTAAGCGCCTTAAATGAAGCGGTAATTCAGATCAGAAATGTACTTGGAAATATCATTATCGGACAAAAACAAGTTATTGATTTCTTAATTGTTGGTTTGCTTGCCGACGGGCACATCTTAATTGAAGGCGTACCCGGAGTAGCGAAAACACTTAGTGCAAAATTGCTTGCCAAATCCATAGAAGCACAATTTTCGAGGGTACAGTTTACCCCTGATTTAATGCCTTCTGACGTTTTAGGAACTCCGATATTTAATACCAAAACAGGAGATTTTGAATTTAGAAAAGGGCCGATTTTTGGTAATATTATTTTGGTTGATGAAATTAACCGTGCACCAGCCAAAACCCAGTCTGCACTTTTCGAAGTGATGGAAGAACGCCAGGTAACTATTGATGGAGAAACCTACCTTATGGATGAACCTTTTATGGTTTTGGCCACCCAAAATCCTATTGAGCAGGAAGGCACTTACCGTTTACCCGAAGCGCAATTAGATCGTTTTTTATTTAAAATTGAAGTCAAATACCCTTCACTGGAGGAAGAAACCGAAATTTTAATGGCACAACATAGCCTGGTTAATAAAACATTGCTGAATGAAGTAAAACCGGTATTATCGATTCA
Organism: Pedobacter suwonensis; assembly: GCF_007833675.1. Classification (NCBI taxonomy): domain Bacteria; kingdom Pseudomonadati; phylum Bacteroidota; class Sphingobacteriia; order Sphingobacteriales; family Sphingobacteriaceae; genus Pedobacter; species Pedobacter suwonensis. The sequence goes on from NZ_CP031708.1 coordinate 2,934,640, forward strand.
GCAGATACTGGAAGCCAGAAGCGTGATCCGCAGTTTGTTTGTAGAACCAAAGTTACTGGAATTTATTGCCAGAATTGTAAGCGAAACCCGTAACAACTCATCGCTTTACTTAGGTGCTTCGCCCAGGGCATCATTAGCCATCGTACATAGCGCAAAAGCTTTTGCCGCTATCCAGGGCCGCGATTTTATTACACCTGATGATATCATTGCGGTTGCGATCCCCGTATTGGTGCACAGGGTATTGTTATCGCCTGAAAAGGAAATGGAAGGATTAACGACAAGCGACATCATACATCAGATCATTAAAAAGATTGAGGTACCGAGATAAGTCAGTTGCCAGTTTGCAGTTACCAGTTAACCGATTTAAACAATTAACCGATTAAACAACATTGAAAAAATTCTTTCAGCAATATTATAGCAACCTATTCCTGACCGATCGTTTATTCGCGGCTTTAGGATGCTGCATTTTACTTTTTTTGCTGAAGTTCTTTTTTCAGTGGCTAGGTGATATTCCTGAAATTGCAACAGGTGCGGTTATCCTATTATTTTTTATTGATATTTTTATTCTATACCGTATTAACAATGGCATTGAAGCCAGAAGACTAACTTCTAAACGGTTAAGTAACGGCGATGAAAACCCGATACAGATCGAAATAAAAAATGATTATGGCTTTTTGGTAAATGCAAGGGTAATTGACGAGATACCTTTTCAGTTCCAGATCCGCGATAAAGATTTTAAACTCCATTTAAAACCTGCAGAAATAAAATCAATTCACTATAATTTACGTCCAACAAAACGTGGTGAATATGATTTCGGATTTATCAGGGCCTATATCAGTTCGCCGTTAGGTTTGATTAGCAGGCGTTATAATTTTGATGGCGCCAGAATTTTACCTGTTTTTCCGTCGTTTATCAACCTCGGCCAATACGAACTAATGGCAGCCTCGCGTTATTTAACTGAATTTGGGATTAAAAAGATCAGAAAGATCGGACAAAGCAGTGAATTTGATCAAATTAAAAATTACGTCGGGGGCGACGACATCCGCACGATCAACTGGAAAGCCACTGCAAGAAAAAGCAGTTTAATGGTGAACACCTATGTCGATGAAAAATCACAACATATTTATTGTATCATTGATAAATCGCGTGTGATGCGCATGCCTTTTGAAGGATTAAGCTTGCTTGATTATGCCATCAATGCTACCGTGGCGCTTTCGAAAGTAGCCATGCTCAAAGAAGATAAAGCTGGCCTGATTACCTTATCGGAAACGATCGGATCGATCGTACCAGCTGACCGTAAGGCCTCGCAGCTGGGCAGCATTATGAATGTACTTTATAAAGAAAAAACAAGGTATCTTGAAAGCAATCTCGAAGCCCTGTACACTACAGTCCGTTCCGTTGTAAAACAGCGTGGCCTTCTGGTTTTCTTTACCAATTTTGAGAGTTTATCAGCCCTGCAACGTCAGTTACCCTTTTTAAAAAGAATTGCTAAATACCACCTATTGCTGGTTGTATTTTTCGAAAATACCGAATTAAAAGGATTAAGTACAGAACCGGCTAAAGATGTAGAAGGCATTTATCACAAAACCATCGCAGAGAAATTTATCTACGAGAAAAAGCTGATGGTTAAAGAATTGAACAAACATGGCATTTTGGCTATTCTTACCCCACCACAGAAGCTTACCGTAAATGTAATTAATCAATATCTCGCACTAAAGGCACAACAGCGGATTTAGTCCTGAGTCCTAAGTCTTTAGTCCATAGTCGACTCAGGACTAAAGACTCAGGACTACCCCCTACTCTTCTTCCCTAAAATATACCTTATAGAAGTTCATCGATTTATCACCGTCGTAACCTTTCTCGATCATGTCTTTATTACCGTGAATGTAGATATGGAAATTCTTGTCCAGTTTTAACACGCTTTTATAGGCTCTTGCCTGCTTTTTTACGGCTGATTCTGCAATCTCAAAATGATCAGCTATCGGACTTTCGTACTCTTCTTCGTAGTTTTTCTTATAGTTTTTGAACGACTCGATTCCTTCGGCATTGCCAATCACCTCATTTCCAAACTCCTCCATATCAAAGGTTTCTTTTTCTTTGAAATACTTCATAGAGCGGTTTAAGAGATCAATCTTATCTGCTTTGCTGATTTCATATTCATCATCAAGCTTCTGCGTGACAAAATTTTTATAAACGCCTAAAACATTATTGGTCTGGTTATAACTATCATTCCTGATTTTCAGCTTCAAGAATTCATCTTTCCAATAAACGGCAGAATCGTTGCTACTCTTAGATTGATCCAATACTACAACCTTATAACCTTCTTCTCTTTCTACATTAAAAATCAAACAGCCTTTATCCAACTTATTAATGTTAATCGCTTCCTGTTCATAACTTACATTAAAGCCATCCTGCTCCGGATACACTTTTAAGTAAGTATCTTTTGTTTCAGATTTAAAAATCCCAACTACATCCAATTGTTCGCCCTCTATCTGCACTTTTTCAAAATAGGCAACATACAATTCTCCGGATTTAATTTTTGGATGATTGGCCACATCATATAAATGTTTGGCCAGTTGCTGCGAATCTTCGTGAAAAAGTTCGTTATTCTCAAAAATTTCATGGACGAAATGGAATACTTCATTCAATTCTAAATTATCGTTAGGATGATAAAACCTGTAAACTTCATTCACCTTTTCGAAAGGTTTTAAGAAATACTGCAGCAACAGGTTTCCCAACAATTCATCATCTATCTTTAACGGTGCATCTGATAGTTTATAATATTCTTCAACCAGTTTATTACCCGTATGATGGATGGAAATTTGCTTAAGAGAAGCCTCGAAAAATGAAATCATAGGCGCAAAAATAGCAAAATCATTGGTTACCCCATGTCCAAAATTCTCCATCCTTTCTTGTCTCCCTTTCAATTTTCTTTTACCTGGGATCAGCATTCGGTTGCTTCTGGCTTTGAGTTAGTTTGCGCTTTTTAACTGAGTTAAAAAATCAACAATCTTTTGATCGGCATAATTGGCCACACCTTCATGTTTGAAGGACAGCCGGCCCTGCTTATCGAAAATAACAGTTGTAGGTAACGCACCCGTAAATAGCTGCTCGGGAATGTTACTTTCTACTTTATAAACTGGCAGGGTATATTTACGGTCAGCCATAAACCGGGATGATTTAGTAAGCTCGCCATCAGCATCTGCAAAAATGAAAATGATATCCTTATCATTTTTAAATTGATCGTATAACTTATTGATCGAAGGCATTTCGGCTCTACATGGCGGACACCAGATTGCCCAAAAGTTGAGAAAAATAACTTTCCCTTTTAAATCGCCAAGATCAACCAGATTTCCGTTAACATCTTTAAACCTGATTCCCTTGAGGCCATCAACATTTTCTTTTGGTATCTCAACATTAGGTTTGTAAAAACCGATCTCCATTAAGCCTTTGATAAAAAATGCCTTTGTATCAGGCACAAGAACAATTAACAAAAGGATAATGATCAATAGTGCATTGAATATATTTTTTTGGATAAATTTCATTGATTTTATTTCAAATGCAACAATGATAATGAAAATAAATTTTATAAGTAACCATCTACCTTTACGATACATTTTGGCCAGCATTCTAAACCGCAATTTTGTATGAGGCAAACAGTTTCGGGAATAAATACTGCACCTTTAACTAAGCCATATATATTCTCTAATATCAGGCCCCTGCTATTCCTTTCAAAAATACTTTTTATACCCAATTAAGATCATAACCATAAAAAAGTAAAATTTAAACAAATAATAGTAATACTATCTCTATAGATTGTAAAACAATTGTTTACTTTATAATGACTATTACTCATAAATGTTTTACATATAATTGTATAGGAAAAGACTTTACACAAAATACCTATATGCAAATCCTATTGAAGTTTAAAATTAATGAAAGCCTGTTTCTTCGTGATCCAGAATCCAGCGAGATTGGAAAACTGATCGTAGAGAAAGGGATCGATCTGATCCGTGAAGTAGGATTTGAGCGGTTTACATTTAAAAAACTTGCTGAAAAGATAAATTCAACGGAAGCGACCATCTATAGGTACTTTGCTTCCAAGTATCGATTATTAATCTATATATTGAACTGGTATTGGTGTTACCTGGAGTTCGTGTCAAAGATGAGTTTACAAGAATTAGGCGATTCCACCCAGAAACTCAAGTTGATTTTGGAAATCATTACCCATAACTTCGACAGCGACTCTCAGATTGTAGATTATGATCTGGAAAAGCTCCATGGCATCGTAATTTCCGAAAGCAGTAAGGCCTATCTGGTCAAAGAGGTTGATGAGATCAACCAGGAGCTTGTATTTAGTCCGCTAAAAAGTTTCTGCCAGTTTGTGGGGCAGGTCATCTTACAGGTCAATCCAAAATTTGCCTATCCAAATGCATTGGCAAGTACGTTATTGGAAACAGCCCATGATCAGCATTTTTTTAGTGAGCACCTTCCTAAACTCGCAGATAACAAATCGAAAATTACGCACAAGAAATATGTATTAAATTATTTGAATTTTCTGGCATTTTCTGCAATTAACTCTTATCAATAATGGCACACGATCAGGATTATACCAAAAGTAGTCGAGCACTATTTAAATATATTACAAAAGAAAAAAAGGATGTAACGGCGATTTACATCTATGCTATACTAAGTGGCTTGGTACAGCTGAGCATTCCTTTAGGTATTCAGGCCATTGTAGGTTTTGTAATGGGTGCCACCATGGTGACATCTTTATACATACTTATTGGCTTTGTGGTGCTTGGTACTTTTCTTGCAGGCTTTTTCAGATTGAAAGTGATGCAGATTATTGAAAAAATCCAGCAGAAGATTTTTGTGGAATATTCGCTTGCATTTGCCGAAAAACTACCCAAGGTTGACCTATCAGCGAATAAGAAGTATTATTTGCCAGAACTGGTGAATAGGTTTTTCGACACCCAGAATCTCCAAAAGGGTATTTCAAAGATTCTGCTCGAAATTCCCACTGCGTTGATCCAGATCCTTTTTGGGATACTGCTGCTTTCTTTTTACCATCCATGGTTTCTGGTATTTGGATCAATCGTGGTCGTGATCGTGATCATCATCTTTCGGTTTACCATGGCTTCCGGCATTCAATCCAGCCTCGACGAAAGTACCCATAAATATAATGTAGCTTCCTGGCTTGAAGACATTGCAGGATCGATTAAAACCTTCAAGATCAACTCTAAAACCGAAATGCATCTTTCGGGTACAGACGAACGTGTAGTAGAATATCTGGATAGCAGGACCGAACATTTTAAAGTACTGGTTTTCCAGTACAAGGCGATTATAGGCTTTAAAGTTGTTATTACTTTAGTGATGCTTGCGATTGGGACTTATCTTTTAGTGAACCAGAAATTGAATATAGGCGCATTTATTGCTACCGAAATCGTGGTATTAAGCATCATGGCCGCCGTTGAAAAACTGATTAAAAGTCTTGAAAGCTATTACGATGTAGTCGCGGCGCTGGTAAAGCTCGAAAAAGTTACCGATCTGGCAGAAGAGCCTACCGAAAACCTGGCATTGGAACCCAAGCCGGACGGAATGGAAATCAGCTTTAAAGATGTGGTGTTTTCATTCGGGGACCAAAAGCCGATTCTGTCGAACATCAACTTTAATGTCCGGCCAAATACCATTACCCTCATTACAGGGAGCCTTGGTGCCGGCAAATCTTTGCTCATGAACATGATTGCAGGGTTTTATGAACCCACGGGTGGAACTGTATTTTTCGACAAAATTCCATTAAAGAATCTGGAAAAGACATCTTTAAGAGAGCACTTCGGAATGTACATGGATGATATGCAAATCATTAAAGGTACACTACAGGAGAATATCTTGTTAGGCAGAGAAAATATGGGCACCGAAGATATACTTGAACTTTCTGAAGCCATCGGCATAGATAATTTATCGGGAAATTTCACCAATGGCTTTAACACCCAATTGAGCGAAACGGATACCGAGATTTCATTTAGTTCTAGAAAAAAAATCCTGATGCTCAGGGCATTACTTGGAGATAACCGTTTATTATTGCTGGAAGATCCATTGGACGGGATGAATGCCGATTTCCGCACCAAAATGGCAAAACATTTACAGAAACTTAAGGCGCGCGTTACAATAGTAATTGTATCAGATGCGCCAGAGCTTACGCAAATTGCAGATCAGCAATTACATCTTGATAATGGTACCATTCAAAAAATCTAATTTCGTAAGTAATGAAGCTTAAATCAGTAGACCATATTTATCATATCCACAGAGACTCTCGTGTAAAACGTTGGTTTTTCATTTTCATAGGCCTTTGTTTCATCGTATTGTTGCTACCCTGGACTCAAAATATCAAAGCAAGGGGCACGGTAAGCACACTTTATCAAGGCCAACGCCCACAGCAACTTAATTCACCAATTCCGGGTAAAATTTTAAAGTGGTACGTCAAAAACGGCGACTATGTAAAAAAAGGAGATACGCTCCTTCAATTGGCTGAGGTGAAAGAAGATTACCTGGATCCGCTATTAGTTGAGCGTACCCAACAGCAAGTACAGGCAAAAATCGGAGTGCGTGATTATTATCAGGCCAAAGTGGGCACCACCAACAGTCAACTTAACGCATTAAATGCTTCCAGAGCGCTAAAGTTAACCCAGCTAAAGGTAAAAATTGGCCAGTTAAACAATAAGCTTGCTGCCGAAGAAGCAGAACTTGCAGCTGCAAACAATGAATTAAAGCTAAGCGAAGACCAGTATAACCGCCAGAAGAAGATGTACGACGATGGCTTGGTTTCGCTTACACAGTTTCAACAACGAAGCGTATCGTTTCAAAACGTATTGGCTAAAAAAACTGTCATAGAAAATAAGCTGGCTCAAACACGGCAAGAGATCAGAACGGTAAATATTGAGCAGGATGCGGCGATACAGGACTATGCGGAAAAAGTAAGTAAAACTGAAGGCGAACGCTTTCAAAACCTGGGGCAAATAGAGGGCAGCAACGGTGATATTGCCAAACTGCAAAACCAGATAGCGAATTACAAAGCACGGCAGGGACTATACTTTGTACTGGCGTCCCAGGATGGCCAAGTCGTGTCATTAAATAAAGCTGGTATTGGCGAAATTCTTAAAGATACAGAGAGCATAGGAACCATCGTGCCAAATAAAGTAAAATATGCCGTGGAAATATATATAAAACCTGTTGATCTCCCACTGATCAAAGAAGGCCAGAATGTTATGTGCATCTTCGACGGCTTTCCAGCAATCATATTTTCCGGGTGGCCAAATTCCAGCTATGGAACATTTAAAGGCAAAGTGGTTGCAGTCGAAAGCAATATTAGTTCAAACGGTCTTTTTAAAGCATTAGTAATCGAAGATTCGGCAGACAGGCCTTGGCCTCCACAGATCAAAATGGGTACTGGCGTTCAGGGCATAGCCATTTTAAACGATGTACCTGTTTGGTATGAATTATGGCGGAATATAAATGGTTTCCCTCCTGATTATTACACAGTTAAAACTTCAAAAAGTGATGAAAAGACTAAGTAGCCTTGTTTTATTGCTAATGCTGGCTGGTCTGGTACAGTTTGCCAGGGCGCAGGACACACTAAAACTCTCGCATCAGGAATTTATAGCAGTGGTAAAAAAATATCACCCCCTGGCTTTTCGCTACCGATTACAAAATCAAATTGCAAAAGCAGAGGTTCAAGGTGCAAGAGGTAATTTTGACCCCGTTTTGGCAGCGAAAAATGGCTTGAAAACCATAAATGGCACAGAATATTATAAAGAAAGCACTGTTGAACTGGACATACCAACCTGGTATGGAATATCATTTAACGGGAGCTATAATTACCTTGAAGGGCAGAAATTAAACAATAGCCAGACACCGGGTGGACTATATCAATTCGGTATTACTTTACCGCTGGCCAAAAACTTACTTTACGATAAACGCAGGGCCTTACTGGAACAAGCCAGGTTTGCCACTCAGTTAACAGAGGCAGAACAAATACTGCTTACGAATGACTTAATGCTGGAGGCCGAAAATACCTATTGGGAACTGGTTAAGGCTCATGAGGTATTAAATTTGCAAAACAAGGCAGTAAAAATCAACGAAGACAGGCTGTCGCTAATTAAAAAAACATATCAGTATGGCGAAAAAGCAGCGATTGATACAACTGAAGCACTCTCGCAGCTCCAGAGTTTCCAGGTCAAACAAAAAGATGCCTACCTGGAATTTGTAAAAGCCAATCAACAATTAGTTTTATTTCTTTGGCAGGAAAACCAACAGCCCTATGATATATCGCAACTGATTATTCCTAAAGAGTCTCTTACTGACAATGCAGCTTACCAAAACTATCTGTCGCTCATTAAGGAAATAGATGACTTATCTTTGTCTAACCATGCATCCATTTTGATGTATTCGAGCAAGCTAAACATATTGGAGAGTGAACGCAGGCTGAAATTTCAGAGCCTTTTGCCCAAGATAGACCTCACCTATAACTTCCTCAACAAAGAAAACTACGCTTCTAATTTTTTACCCTTGTTTCAAAACAATTATCAATATGGGTTAAAGCTGGAGATTCCCATTTTTTTGAGACAAGCAAGAGCAGATTACCGAATAGCTAAATTCAAGATCCGGCAAAACCAGCTTGATACTGATTATAAAAAGCAAGAAATAAACACAAAAATCAATAGCTATAAATACCTGGTAATTAACTATAACCAGCAAATCAGTCTTGCATTTCAAAACACCAGTAATTACCAGCGGCTACTCCAGGCGGAACAAACGAAATATAATAACGGAGAAAGTTCGCTTTTTCTGATCAACGCCCGGGAGACCAAGCTTATCGAAGTTCAAGAAAAACTGTTAGAGTTGAGACTGAAATTTTTGAGGGGATACAATCAGCTAAAATGGACAAAGGAAAACTTCAGGATGTAAACTGGGCTTTTTATTATAAATATACATGCCTTTAACCTACAAAATAATTTTTCAAAACATCAGCCGTAAATACAAAACATCGTGTTAAGCGCTGTCCAACTCAATCGACCGATGGCAAAATCACTAAAATATTACTTTTTGAAAAATCTCACCTTTACCTCATCAAACTTATTACCGCACTGGAAAATAGATAATTACATTAAACCAATGATCAAATATCCAGTCAAAAAACATATAAAAACAATCTTACCGTTCAAATACATTTAATTGCTTCGGAATTATTATTTTTGACCCGTTGAAAAAGCATAGACAAAACATTCACCAATATCTATCAGTATTCATGCTGATCGTATTTGCTATTGCTTTAACTCCGTGGAGCGTACTTCACCATCATAATCCACTTCCTGTTGTTGAAAAGGAAGTTAATTGCAAACATGTTAGTCATGTTCAGGCCCATGGCGATACCTGTTTGATCTGTAACGCAAGTTTTGAAAAAAACTATGTGCAAACGCATCACATTTACAGAATCTTTTTATCAGCCAAAATTTTCAACCGTACCGAACCCACATTCAAGAATGCCTTTACCGAAGTAAAGCGCACTTGTTTACGTGGCCCCCCTTTGGCTTAATTTTTTCTTATAGCGCATTCGCACTAGTCAAATTATTTATCCGATAAACTAAAACCGGCTTCATTTAAGCTATTGTTTTGGCGTTTCGTTCATTTTATTTACACACAACACATGAAAAAATTACAGCTTATTGGCTTAGTAATTCTATATACATTATTAAGCAATACCGCTTTTGCTGCACTACTTAAAGATATAAAAGGTAAGGTTATTGATGCCAGTACAAAACAGACATTACCAGGTGCTACTATTTTTATTCCTGATTTAAAGGTTTCGTCAGTAACCAATAACGATGGAGAATTCACATTAAATAACCTGCCCGCTAAAGGAAGCTACCTAATTGAGGTACATTATGTAGGCTATAAAACGGCTGTACAAGTTGTCAACCTTGCCAACGCAGCCGGGTTGGAATTTGCCTTACAACCCACCGCCATAGAAACTAAGGAAATCGTAATTACCGGAAGTTTAATCAGCAGCACAAGTAAGCGAAATAGTGCCTCATCAGCCATAGTAGGCAAGGATCAGTTATTGCAGCCTTCCACCAACTTAATCGATGCATTGGCTAAAGTACCTGGTGTATCTCAGATCACTACCGGCCCATCTATTTCAAAACCAGTAATTAGAGGCTTAGGTTATAACAGAATTGTAACTTTAGATGACGGTATTAAACAACAGGGCCAGCAATGGGGCGATGAGCACGGTATTGAAATTGACCAGTTTAAATCAGACCGAGTGGAGATCTTACGTGGCGCCGCATCGCTAATGTATGGTTCTGATGCACTTGGAGGCGTAATTAATCTTTTAGAGCCGACTACGGCACCTGAAGGACAGATAAAAGGAGAATTCATCACCAACTACGCTACCAACAACGGACTTACCGCCAACTCATTACTGTTGAACGGTAACGAAAACGGCTTTGTTTGGAGAGCCCGTGGAACCTATAAAAATGCTTATTCTTTTAAAACACCTACAGGTTATTTCCCTAATTCGGGTTTTAACGAAACAGATTTAAGCGGAATGATCGGTTTAAACAAAAGCTGGGGTTATACTCATTTAAATGTTTCCAATTTTCACAATAACATTGGTTTTTATGATCCTCATTTAGATGACAACGGGAATTTTGTAAGAGAAGATGGTAGTGCTTTCACTAACGATGACTATAAAAGCCGTAGCTTAGAATATCCACGCCAGGACATCAGACACTTCAAAATCGCCTTAAATAACAATTTCATTATCGGTAACGGTAACTTAAAGGCTGATTTTGGCTATCAACAAAACCAACGCCGCGAACTGGAAGACGGCCCGGATCCATCACTATTTTTCGATCTTAAAACTTATAATGCTGATTTAAAATACTACATCCATGAAACAAACGGATGGCAACCTGTATTTGGCGTAAGCGCTGATGCAGGTCACAGCGAAAACAAGGCAAATGATGAGTTTTTAATCCCGGATTATGATACTTATGGTGTTGGTGTTTTTGCTTATGCCAAGAAAAACTGGGATAATAGCACTTTTAGTATTGGTGCTCGTTATGATTACAGAAAGAATAACGGAAAACAATTATTTGTAGATAATGAAGAACAGTTTGCACCTTTTGAGAATAAATTTTCTAACGTGAGTGGTGCATTAGGTTTTACTCATCAATTTAATGAAGAATTAAACTTTAAAGCCAATGCAGGTTCTGCTTTCCGTGCGCCAAACCCTGCTGAATTAGCTTCAAATGGTGTACACGAAGGAACATTCCGTTATGAAATAGGCAATCCTAATTTAAGCCCGGAACGCAGTTACCAGGTAGATGCGGCCTTAGAATACGAAGGCAAAATTGTGAGTGCCAGCGCGAGTGTATACAATAATTATGTACACAACTTTATTTATGCATCAACAAATGGAGAAAGAATAGATGCTGAAGGTAGTAATTATCCGGTTTACCGTTATGGACAGGTAAATGCCAATCTTTATGGCGCTGAAGCCAGCTTAACCATCCACCCTGTTCCGTTTATCCATTTTGAAAATACTTTTGGCTATGTTCATGCACACAACAATAGCTTAGATAGGCCACTGGCTTTCATACCTGCCGGAACATTGAGAAATGAACTGCGTTTTGAACCCAAACTTAAAGGTACAAATGATGCATACCTTTCTGTAGGAATTAATTCAGCATTTAAACAAACCCGTGTAGATGAAGTTTTTGAAACGCCAACCAGCGGTTATACTTTATTAAACGCGGGCATAGGAGCAACTTTTAACCTGGGCAAACAACCAGTTAAACTTTCAGTCTCTGCAAATAACTTGTTAGATCATAAGTATTACGATGCACTGAGCAGATTAAAACCGGGCCGTTTAGATTCGGAAAACCTTAATTTAGGTGTTTACAACCCTGGTAGAAACATTACTTTCGGCTTGTATATTCCTTTTACAGTGGCTAAGTAGATAATCATCACTAAAGACAAAAAGCGGAGTTGATCGATGAGATCACTCCGCTTTTTATTTATCACTTTTAAGATGAATCGTCACTCCGCCCGAAATGATGGTAACTTGAGGGAGAGTATTGCCACCTCAAACTACTTCTTAAACTTTTCCCTTTTCGCCCTCACATACTGATTTGGCCATTCCACGTCATCTCCGAGAACCTGCGCAGCATGCGTTGGGAAATAAGGATCACGTAATGATTCACGCGCAATAAAAATCAAATCGGCTTTTCCCTGTTCCAAAATCTCTTCTGCCTGGCGGGCTTCAACAATCACTCCAACTGCACCGGTATAAATGCCGATCTCATTCCTGATTTTATCAGCAAAAGGAACCTGATAATTTGGTCCGGCTGGGATAAAGGCATCAGGTACATTTCCACCAGATGATGTATCAATTAAATCCACGCCACGATCTTTTAGTACCGCAGCCAACTGCAAAGAATCATTTTCATTCCAGCCGCCCTCTGTCCAATCCGTTGCCGAAATTCGGACGAATAACGGCAGCTTATCTGGCCATACCGATTGTACGGCTTCAACCACATCAATAACCAAACGGATGCGGTTTTCGAAACTTCCGCCGTAAACATCCGTACGTTTATTGCTCAGCGGACTGAAAAACTGGTGCAATAAATAACCATGTGCAGCATGTATTTCTACAACTTTATAGCCCGCATCAAGTGCACGTTTTGCAGCCGCCCTGAAAGCAAAAACAATATCCTGAATTTCTGAAACTCTTAATTCATGTGGCTCCACCTGGCCGGATTTAAAAGGAATTGGCGAAGGCCCAACCGGTTTCCAGCTATTTTCACCGGCAGCAATTTGCTCACCACCATCCCACGGTACCTCACAGCTGGCTTTTCTGCCGGCATGCGCCAATTGGATGCCTGCAACAGCACCATGATCATGAATGAAGGAGACGATCTGCTTCAGTTTTTCTACATGTTCATCTTTCCAGATGCCTAAATCGGCATAAGTAATTCTTCCATCGGCAGTAACCGCAGAAGCTTCCTGAATAATCAATCCGGCACCGCCAACGGCTCGGCTCCCTAAATGTACCAAATGCCAATCGTTGGCAAAGCCATCAACAGCAGAATATTGGCACATCGGCGAAATCACAATTCTATTTTTTAAGGTTACATCCTTTATGGTAAAAGGAGAAAATAATTTCGACATATCTTGTTTTGTTTAACCGCAAAGGACTCAAAGTTTTCTTGCGAAGAAATCAAAAGCATTAACCTCGGTGTCCTTTGCGTATTCATTCTTTTCTTTGCGGTTGAAGTTAAAAACCAGCTTTCTCTAATTCGGTATTGATGAACTGAATTTCTTCAGCGTTTAATTTTACGTTTACCGCTTTTGCGTTTTGTACAGCCTGTTTTTCATTTCTTGCACCAACTAACGCAATGGTAATACCCGGGCGTTCAATCGTCCAACGCAAAACCAATTGAGATAAGGTCGCATTTTTTTCATCGGCCAACGGCTTTATTTTGGCCAGAAATGCATTCGTTTTTTCGATACTTTCAGGTGAGAAAAATTTATTCCCCTGACGGTGATCGCCCTCTTCAAACTTGTAATCAGCGGTCATTTTCCCGGTTAATAAACCGCGCTCCATTGGGCTGTATGCCAAAACAGATTTATTATTTCCGATGCAATATGGAACCGTTTCCTCTTCAACACCACGGTTTACCATGCTAAATGGAATTTGGTTGGAAATAATTTCCAGGGTCTGATCTGCCTCTTTTAATTGCGCTACATCATAATTGCACACCCCTGCATAGCGAACCTTACCCTGCTCAATTAACCTGCTCACCGCTTCGAAAGTTTCGCTGATCGGGGTAGTAGAGTCTGGCCAGTGGATCTGGTAAAGATCTATATAATCGGTACCCAAACGCTTTAAAGATTGTTCGCACTCATAAATTACACTTTCTTTTCCGGCATATTTATAAATATCAATGGCTGCGCCATCATTGTTTTTACTCTTAAAACCAAAATCGCCTTTGGTTAAATCCCAACGCATCCCGAATTTAGTTACCACTTGCAGTTTATCGCGTGAAATGCCTTTTATGGCATCACCTACAATTTCTTCACTATCTCCCTGACCATAAATGGGAGCGGTATCAATTGAAGTAACCCCTAAATCATAACTGGCTTTAATGGCATTAATTGCATCGTTTCTGTCTGTGCTTCCCCACATCCAGCCCCCAGCGGCCCATGCGCCAAATGTGATTACTGATAGTTCTAAATCTGAATTTCCAATTTTTCTGTATTCCATATTATTTTTTAATGATGTGATCCACCGCATAACTATTATACGGTAAGTAAACGAGTAGTACGGATAAAAACGCCACATGAATAAGTTGCGAAGGCAGCGCTTCCCAGTTTTCAATGAGGGTGGTTCCGAAAATCAACATCAATGAAACTGCTCCTGCTAATAACAGCCCTTGCCTGGTAAATAAACCCATTAAAATCATCAGCCCTGCTACCAATTCTGCAAACGGCAAAATATAACTGAAGGGAACAACGAGTGCATCGGGCAAATATGATCTAGAAAATTGCCCTACCATCCAATGGCTAAAACCAGCAAGTTTTGGTAAACGAACCAAGCCATGTCCGAAAAAACTTAAACCGATTGCTAATCGACCAAGCAGATATGCCCATTTTTTATCCATACAACATTGATGTACTACAAACATACAATCTGAGCATGAAGGATGTTTTAATGCGGGAATGATTAGACTGATATTTTACCTTTCAATGGCGGAGCCCAAGGGAAAGGCGCCTAGCGTTTGGCGTTTAGCGTAGGACGCACCGTATGAAAACGCCATCTGCTCAGCACTAAACTTTTTCTTCAAAAATTTGGAGATAACAAAATTAGATTATACTTTAGTGTATTATTTAACTAATACAGTAGATATGATCAATATTAACAATCTTAATTTTGGCTATAATAAGCATAAGCCATTATTTAAAAATATGAGCATGCGGTTAAGCAATGGCCATATTTATGGTTTGCTGGGTAAAAATGGTGCCGGCAAATCAACTTTATTAAAAAATCTTGCAGGTTTGGTGTACGCACAGGGTGGCACCCTGGATGTGATGGGTTACGATCCGGCAAAAAGGCAGCCCGCACTATTGGAACAGATCTGTTTTATACCAGAAGAATTTTACCTGCCTTCGGTAAAAATTGGCACCTACCTAAAAGCCAATGCTCCTTTCTACAAAAACTTCGATTATGGTTATTTCAATGATCTGATCAAGGAATTTGATATCCCGGTTGAACAGAAACTCATCAATATGAGTTATGGCCAAAAGAAAAAAGTAATTATTGCTTTTGGATTGGCTACACAGGCCAAACTGGTCATTATGGATGAGCCTACCAATGGTTTGGATATTCCATCAAAGGCGCAGTTCAGGAAAATTATGGCATCAGCCATGACGGATGAGCGTTGCATCATCATATCTACCCACCAGGTAAGGGATTTAGATAACCTGATTGACACGGTAATTATGCTTGATGAGAATGACATTGCCCTTAAAGCTACCGTAGAAGAAATTACGGAAAAACTGACCTTTAAAAAAGTAAAGGAAATTGATGACAGCATCTTTTATGCTGAGCCATCCCTTTCTGGTTACAATGCCGTAATGCCGAATTACCACCAGGAAGAAAGCAAATTAGATATGGAGCTTCTTTTTAATGCCATACTTGCAGAAAAAATCAAATTTAAACCTTTATTCAGCTAAGCCATGAACAACACTTTTAATATGAATCGATTTGGCTTATTGCTTAAAAGACAATGGCTGGAATTTGGAAAAATTTACCTAATGAGTCTGGTGGTACTAACCGGAATTATAATTGCCTTTTATTTTTTTAACATCCCCGATTTAAACCGGTCGCTTTATAGATGGGACGATCATGGTCATGTTCAGCTGGGTTTTCGACTACCTACTTTTATGGCTATCGGTTTCCTGTTCTTAACCATTGTTGCCAGTGCCTATTTTAATGCTTTCGGTCAAAAACCAAAGGCCATTATGGAATTAATGACACCAGCCTCCGTTACCGAAAAATTTATTTGTGCAATTCTCTTCTCGACCATTCTTAGCCTCATCAGTTATCTGCTTATTTTTTACATAGTTGATGCAATTTTTTTAAATTATTTCAATGAGTTATGGCAGCATAATAAAGCTACAAACTACAATACGGGTAAGCTAACCGCAGTTTCTTTTAGCACATTGCTTGATGATTTAACTTCGGAAAGAGAATTTAAATTTTTCTTTGCGCTTCCCTTCTTCTTTTCAAGTATTTTCTTGTTAGGTTCAATATATTTTAACAGATTTCATTACATCAAAACCGCATTATCGGTAACAGCGCTATTTTCATTTATCATTTTCTTAACCATCAAGTTTGGAAATTTGATGACCGAAGGTAAAACGCGCGTATATGCTGTAGATTATTTAGAAAAGGATTTTGTTTTTAAAATCTTTTTTTGGTCATCCGTTGCGCTCAGCTTAATTATATGGTTAATCACTTATGTTCGCCTTAAAGAAAAAGAAGTTTAATTAAAAAGGTATAGATATGGAATTTAGAGATAATAAGGCGATATACCTTCAAATAGCAGAGTATGTTTGTGAGCATATTCTGTTAGGAAAATGGAAAGCCGACGAGAAAGTTCCCTCGGTAAGGGAACTGGCTGTAGAAATGGAAGTAAACCCCAATACGGTCATGCGCACCTATGAGTTGCTTCAAAACAAAAACATCATTAAAAATAAAAGAGGAATAGGCTTTTTTGTAGATGAAGCTGCAACTGAACAGGTAAAAAGCTACCGAAAGCAACAATTTATAGCAGATGAGTTACCTGTAGTGTTCAGGAATATTTACCTGCTTAACATCGGTTTTGATGAACTTGAAAACCAATATAAAACGTTTGTAAAAGAAAACTTTAACGCTTAAAATCATGAAAACAAGTAATAAATTACTCATCGCACTTGCAGCGCTGCTGATTATTATTCCGATAATTGTTGTGGCCGTAAATGTCAAAATGAATTACCGCACCAGAACAAGTGATAATTTTGTAGAAGAGCAAGAGATAAATGAAGAACCCTTTGAAAGGATGAGTAAAGAAAGGATTTCCATCCCTCTTAAAACACCTTTCTCAATAGTGGATATTCCTGATGCAAAAAGAATATACTTAGAATTACACTTTATAAAAAGCACACAATCAGGGGTTAAAATACCTATGGATCTAAAAAATGACATCGCTTTCGCTATTAACAAGGCTGGGATGCTACAAATTAACTTTAGCGATAAGCTTAACAGGTCAGGCAACCATCGCAATAGCCTTGTGATATTAGTTTACAGCCCACATATTAATAAACTAAACCTGAATAAAGCTGCCAGTACTGTTTTAACGGCAAAAACCGACAGTCTGGATATAAATGTCAAAAATTCAGGCCAACTAACGTTTGGCTCACCAGTCACATTTAGTACAGATGGAAAAATTACGAGGGTAATTAACCAAACTGAAATTAAGAAATTAACCATTAACTTGGATAGTACGGGATTCTATTCGGGAAACAACAATTACAAGAACTTAAATATTATCTGCAAAAATTCAACCGCTAACATTGAGGGCGCGGAGGAAGAGGAAAACAAAAGCGTCGAAAACTTGACTGTTAAAACATTTGAAAAGTCTGAAATCACGATAAACAAAGTTAATATCAACAAAATTTCAGGAAGTTTATCAGATGAAACCAAAGTCCAGATGCCTGTAAAATATTTGAAACAGATGCTTAAAGATTAATTCGAAACGCATAGAGCTTACACATCTATTCATCGGTCATGTAAAAAAGGCATGATTTTTAAGCTAACTAATTGGCAAAAGTTTAACTTGGGCCAATTAGTTTAGTTTTTAGATCAATACCAGACCTGTGAAGAAGTTTTTCATTTTATCTGCTATCTTTTTATTCGTTTTTGGCCAGCTCAAAGCACAAAAAACAGATACATTGTCCATCACATTGGATAATGTAAAATATCCCTATCCGGTTAAATATTTCCCGATCAATACGGAAGGACAGGATATTAAAATGGCATATATGGATGTTGCCCCCACTTCAAATGCAAATGGCAAAACAGCGATCCTTTTTCATGGAAAAAACTTTGGCGGCTACTATTGGACCAACGTCATCAAAGCCCTCACTAATATCGGCTATCGCGTAATTGTTCCTGATCAGATTGGCTTCGGCAAATCATCAAAAGCATTTATCCATTACAGTTTCCATCAAATGGCTACCTGGAACAAAAGACTTTTAGATACGCTGGGCGTCCAAAAAACAGTAGTTTTAGGACATAGTATGGGCGGTATGCTGGCTACCCGCTTCGCTCTAATGTATCCTGAAAAAACAGAAAAGCTTTTACTTGAAAATCCGATCGGATTAGAGGATTATAAAACTTTTATCCCCTACATTACCACAGCACAACAATATCAAACCGAGCTTAAAACTACAGCAGAAAGTGTTAGAAAATATTATCAGGGTTCTTATTTTACTTACTGGAAACCAGAATATGAATATTTGGTAAACATTGCCGGCGGAGTTACCAATAGCGCAGACTACCCACGCTGGGCTAAAGTTGCCGCATTGACTTACACGATGATTTATGAGCAACCTGTGGTATATGAATTTCAGAATTTAAAAGTGCCCACTGTTCTATTCATCGGTAAGGAAGACAAAACCATTGTGGGAAAAAGCTTACTTACACCAGATCAGCAAGCTTTACACGGGCAATATAAGTTCTTAGGGAAGCAAACCGCAGCCAAAATTATCGGCGCTAAAATTATTGAGTTTGATGCTTGTGGGCATATACCGCACATTGAGATTCCTACAGAGTTTTTGGTGGCTTTAACGGGTAGCCTTTAGTTCTAAAGACCTTATAGGTTTTTAAAACCTGTAAGGTCTGAATAAATTAATTAATCTCTTTCCCGGTAATTTTATTAATGCCCTGCATTTCAAAATCGATATCCTGCCCCATCGATTTCATTTTCCCATATAACTCTACACGTAGGTGACTGTTCAGCACAATACCGGTTTTTATATCAATAGATGTTTCTCCAGAATTGGTTCCCTGTAAATCTGTTTCCATTTTGTTCCCCATTGCTTCAAAATTTCCTTTTGAAACCAATGTGCCTTTTACGCTCAATATAGCAATGCCATCCTTTACTTCTTTTAAAGTATATTGCGTAATGGTTTCAATAGGCATACTCATTTGCATTTTGGTATCAACAGTCCAGCTGTCGCCTATTTTAACGGGCTTATCCGGATAAATTTTAAATGACGATTCCATTGTTTGCTTCACAATTTCATTGCTAAATTGTTTACTCAGTGCATTTTTAATCTGCTTAACCTGGCTGGTATCGTTAGTCATCCTTATTGCCATATTATCCAACATCTGATCGATGCCAGCAACAGTTTTAATCGTACCGCTTGGGCTGATCGTCATATAAAATGACGCCCCTTTCAAACCGCTAAAAGGATTCTTTTTTGTGCTATCCTGATCATCGGAGCTTAATGTCATGGCATTTCCCATCGCATTCGACTTCATATACAGCCTGTTGTAGGTTACCTTTAGATCTTTATCGCCATTATGTCCCTCAGTAATATCAAAAATGTAATCTGTGCCGATGGTTTGTGTGGAATTAATGCTTTTCCCGGTAATTTTTTGATTGATAATCTGATCTGAAACAAACGAAAAATCATACCTGTTACCTGTCGGATAATTCTGCTTAAGCACATAGGTTTTTTGCGCGCATACAACGAGCGAAGTTAAACTGAAGAGTAAAGTGAATATTATTTTCATCTTTTTTATTGATCAAACTATCCGGCAGGTTGCTGGGCAAAAATGCGACTTAACTGAAAATACAATTCAGGGTGTTTATCTTTTAGCTGCTCGGGTTTTTCGAAGAAATATTCCGATACCACCGCAAAAAATTCTGCCTGGTTGGTGATGGCGTAAGGATTAATATCCGACTTATTATCTTCAATTTTTTCCATTTCCTCGTGCATCATTTTAATCCACGGTAAAGTGTACTCATGTGCCAGTAAATTTTCAGGAACACCATCTGTTGCCCCATCAGATTTATCCAAAAGATGCACAAATTCGTGTATGGCAGTATTTTCTTTGCCTGCACTTTTAGAAAAACCATGGCGCAATGCCGAACGCGATAAAATCATCTGTCCGTTCATATAACCTGTGCCCACCATGCCCATGATATTTCTTTCGCCACTATCAAACTGAAAATCCTTGTTAAAAGTATCCGGATACAACAAAACGCTGGTTAGGTTTTTGTATTGCCAATCGTCAAAACCAAAAATAGGGATTACTGCACTAGAAGCAATCAGCAATTCATCTAATGTGGTCATTTCTAAACCAACCGGTTCGATTTTAACCGTACTGAAAAACGTAGCTACCTTTTCTTCAAACCTAAGTTTATCTGTCGAGTCAAGATTATGGTAATAACCCACATAATCATCCAGTATTTTCTTGTCTACATCGGTTAGAGGCGTTACCGCTATCTTCTTTTTCTTCAGGATTAAATACAGTGCAATCAGAAAAATTGGAATCAGGTATATAAAAGGGAGAGAATTCATGATTGGGATTATGCTGTTACCGGACTTTCTATAATTTCAATTTGCGTTAAAACGTCCGCTCTTGTTACCGGGTAGGGTTTATTATTGATTATCCCCTGATAAATGGCTTCGAAAAGTGGTAGATAACTCCCTACCTCCGATGGAATGTTCTCCTCGGTTTTCTTTCCATCAGTATCAATAGTCGTTAATAAACCATCTTTATTTGCAGGCTCAATACCATAACCCGAATCAGTTAATTTCATGCCTGCCAGCAACTGTTCTTCCTGAATATCGGTTCTTTGTTTAATGAAGCTGCCGTTTACGCCATGTAAAACAAATCCTGGCTGTGGGTTTACCACCAACATGCTCGAAGTAACAAAAACATGCAGGCTATCAGGGTAAGTCAGTTGAATTGAAAAGTAATCATCTACCAAAGTACCTTCCCTGTTTTTACCCAAAATTTTATGGTAATTTAAAGGTTTGCCAAACAGGCTGATTACCTGATCTAAAAGATGAGGCCCTAAATCATATAGGAGTCCGCTGGCCTCAACGGGGTTCTCTTTAAATTTCTTTGGTCCGATTACGTTGCGGTAACGATCGTAACGTAAATGCATTTCGACCAGCTTACCCAGTTTACCACTTTCTATCACATTACGTACGGATGTAAAATCGCTGTCCCAGCGACGGTTCTGGTAAAAGAAAATTTGTTTACCTACGCTATCGGCAAGCTCGAACAATTCTTTTGCCTTTACTATTGTTGCAGTAAAAGGCTTCTCTACCAAAATATGTTTGTGTTTAGTTAAAGCTGCTTTTGCATGTTCGTAATGAAGATTGTTTGGGGTATTAACTACCACCAGTTCTATTTCGTCATCATTTAATAGTTCCTCAACACTATTGTAGCTTGTAATAGCCGGATAATCATTTACTGCGTTTTTATGGTTGCGTTCTACTACAGCCCTTAAGTTAAAGCCACTGTGTGCCTGCAAAAAAGGGGCATGAAACACTTTACCCGACATGCCATAAGCTAATAAACCCGCATTAATTGTTTTGTTGCTATTTGTATCCATAGGTTATAAATGTAACCAAAAATACCGTTACCATTCAAGCCCCCGTATTAAAAAGCCTAAACGTTTTACTTAAGGCTTACACGTTTTTGCACTATCTTTGCGCTTATGAAGCCATCGGAGATTAATGCCAAGTGGAAAGTTTTACAGGAAAGGATTTCAACCGAATTTGAATCAGATTTTCCTGATTTAAAGGTGATGCTTTTTCTAATTGGCGTTCAGGAACTGGGCAAAGGCCCGAAAAAATACAGTAAGCGCCAGAAAGAAGAACTGATGCATATTGCCACCTGTCGTTTATTAAGCGAAATGGGATTTTATGAACTCGAGGGCTTAGACCAGGATGGCTGGCCACACTGGAAATTAATTAAAGCCATTCCGCCCTACACCATGTTAGAGCAGGAGATGTTGATGAAATCCTTGATCGTAAGTTATTTTGAGGATATTTATCCTGCAGATTAATTTATAGTGGTGTTGGATGTTCCCATCCGACACAAATCTATATTTATTTCTCCGTGGTGTCAGACATTTCTATCTGACACTATTTTACTCAACCAAAAGCTAACATCAGACTGCGCAGCATGCATCTTGGTGCTGGATTTTACCATCCGGAACAAGCTTATTTAAAACTTGGAAAGCAAGGCCATTTGCATTTTTTAATGTCAGTCGGGCTTTTCGCTATATCTCCGATGCTGATGAAAAATCAGATCGGAGGATGCCGCTTTAATCCCGTTTAAAAACATTTTGTTGGTACAACTATTTAGGATTGCAGGGGGGGGGTAGCATCGAAGCAAAAACCCAATATTAACAAACCTAAGGGACAGTAGCGGGCACCGACCGTAGGGAAGGTAAAGCGGATGGCGGGATTACCGCAACCTATAAACACAGGAACCTGCTTTCCAAAAACCAAAGAAAAGTATTATCCAGTGTCAGATGGTAACATCAGACACCACAAAAAACCCCAGTGTTGGTACACTGGGGTGAATATATATTGACCTCATAGGTAGAGGGAATTTGTGATATTAACCTTGTTTTTGTGCGGTAGATTTTAAGGCATCATTTGCAACAATTACAATTTCTACACGACGGTTTGCTGCACGGCCTGCATCAGTGCTGTTATCTGCAATTGGCTCAGAAAAACCTTTACCAATGGTAACTAATCGTGAAGATGGAACACCTTGAGAAACGGCATAAGCTTTAACTGCAGCCGCTCTTCTTTCTGAAAGCCCCATGTTATATTGTTCGGTACCACGGCTATCGGTATGGCCAATAATTTTGATATCTGTATCAGGGTATTGGTTTAACGAAGAAGCTAAACTCTGAATATTGGTTTTCGCTGCGTCTTTTAAAGCAGTTTTATCAAAATCGAATAAAATACCACTATCAAATTTTACGATGATACCTTCACCCTCACGGATCACTTCTGCATTAGGAATAGCTTTTTGAATTTCAGCAGCCTGTCTGTCCATCCTACGGCCAATAAAAGCTCCGGCTGTACCACCTATTGCCCCACCGATTAAAGCACCAACGGCTGTATTACCAGCTTTTTTACCGATTAATGCGCCAACCACACCGCCGGCCGCTGCGCCAATACCAGCACCTTTTTGTGTTTTAGTTAAACTATCACAACTTTGGAATGCCATCGATCCTACGGCTAATCCTATACTTAATGTGGCTATTCTTACTTTTGAAATACTCATGATATGCTAGATTTATAATTTCCACCAATATATTCAAACACAATGCCAAAATTATATAACGCTCGGTTTTCAATACATTTTTACCACTACCCCTGATAAACCGCAATTCTTTTCATAAAAAAAGAGTCCTGATAAATCAGGACCCTTGGCATAAATTGTATCAATCTTAGTACAAAACTAAGCGGAGAAATAACTTTCCAGTTCTTTTAACGTGTTTTCGTCTGTTTTAAAATCTTTAATTACCTGCCCTTTTTCTACCAATACAATGCGGTTACAAACATCCGTCACGTGATTTAAATCGTGGCTAGAGATAAAGGTGGTCATGTTGCCTGCCTGTGCCTTTAACAAGTTCTTCAAACGGATCTGGGTGGTTGGATCAAGGTTGGCAAAAGGTTCATCCAAAATCAATATTTCAGGCTTTTGCATCAAGGCAGCAGCAATACCTACTTTTACCTGGTTTCCTTTACTGAAATCGCGAATGTATTTCCCACTGTTCAGGATTTCACCGTTGAAAAACTCACCATATTGGTTAAGGTATGCAGAAACATCGGCAACACTTAAATTGTGTAAACTTCCGATAAAAACAAAATACTCTTCAGGTGTTAAATAATCGATCAGGAAACCTTCATCCAAAAAAGATGCGGTATAATTTTTCCAGTTATCGTTTTGCATTACATTTTCGCCTTTGGATAAAACCTCCCCTGAAGTTGGGCGGATGAGATCTAAAAGCATCCTAAAGAAAGTAGTTTTACCTGCACCGTTATTCCCTACTAAACCAACGGTTTCGCCGGCCGCAATCTGCAGATCTTCGATGTTTACAACGGTTTTATCGCCATAAACTTTTTGTAATTTCTTAACTTCTAAAATCATAATTATTCTCTAAAGCCTTCGGCTATTTTATATCGTTGTTTTTCAAGTCGTTTTGCAATGTAATTTACCCAAAAGCCTCTTAACAAAAGCATGGCTAAACCAAATACACCCACCACGGCTAATCCCCAGTAAGGTTTATTTAATATGCCAAATGGCACGTACATGATAATGGGTGTAAGTGCGTAAGGGAACATTAAAAGCCATTGCGTAGCACCGGTTCCCTGGTAGTTAAAACTTGCGGCTTTGGTAATATCTAATCTTTTATAATTTAAGGTAGCCAGATAAAGCACCACCACTGTTCCAAACCCGATGTTATAAAAATAGGCAGCCAAATGCAGCAGCAATAATTTTGGGCTCAAAAACCCATAAAAACTTGCCAACACCGTAATAATGGTACAACCAATAGTGAAAAGCAAAAATTTGGCCTTTATGTAATCTCTAAAATTGATTTTATTGGCCAATATCCCATCAAAGTGGGCACTTTGCCAGGCAAACATAAACTGGCCATAAATAATGATCGAAATACCCGTCATAAATATGGCGCCAAACATCATCTGGCCAAAAGCATCGCTATTGATTGCTTTTTCCTTATAAAAAATAAACCCATAAAAAAGAAAAAAGAAGCCCATAATCACTGCAGAGCGTGGACGTTTATGACGGAGAATTAATTTTAACTCTAAAGCTGCCAGCTCGCCAACTTTTCCAAAGCGGTTAAGGAAAGCATAATCGGTACTGCCCTTTTTCTCTTGTTTACTGCTTAACTCTTCCACGTAAAGGTTTTTACGCAGGAAACCGGAGTTGAAATAAAATATAGCTATCGCCGCAAAGGTAAATGCGAACGCATAATAAGGATGGGCAGCAATGGCACGGAACACAAAATCGGAGCCGGCCATAATTGAAATAACCTTATAATATTCCAAAGCGGCAAATGCTGCAATGATCACCAATCCGATAAAGGTATAAAGTGTATTGGTAATGGATTTTCGCTTAATGTATAACACCAGGTAATTGTTAAAAACCATCATTGAAAATATAGAAACCATATACATAATGGTGGTAACGGCACCTAGTGTGGGGGCTATTTTAATAAAACAGAAGGGCAGAAAAATAAAAAACGGCCAAAGGTTAAATGCCGAAAACAATGCTTTTACATTTAAAAACCTAATGATCTGGCTTTTGGAAATCCTTAAATGCAAATAAGGGATGATGCTTAAGGTCGGGAGCTCCTGAAACTGCAGACGCATGATAAAATCAAATGCGAAATAATAAAGAATGATGCCGTTGAAACTTTTAACTACATCCTGATTTGGAAAAAAGTAGGTCAATAAATGAGACATACCTAGTCCGGCTCCTAGTGCCAGCGTAAAAAAGTACAGCATAAAGAAACCCAAAACAATCTGGCCGGCAATACTGCTGCCCCGGTTCCGCGAACGCCAGAAAGATTTTCTTTGATGGCTTAAAAAAGTACTCAGCATATTTAGTTTAGGTGTTTGATTTTAGTCAGTTTATCTATTAGTATACATTAGGTACAAAATGTTACACTAATATTTGTATTTGTCTCTCCAGTTTTGCCTAAGCTTTTCGCGCAGTTTATCTTCTGCGGGGTTTTTACCCGGATCGTAGAGTTTTGTGCCGCTTAATTCTTCAGGAAAGTATTCCTGTGGCGAAAAATTACCTTCATATCCATGCGAATATTGGTAATCTTTGCCATAGCCGATATTTTTCATCAGTTTGGTAGGTGCATTGCGGATGTGTAACGGCACAGGCAGATTCCCCGTTTGCTTAACCAAAGCTTGTGCCTTGTTAATGGCTTCGTAAGCCGCATTACTTTTTGGCGAACTGGCCAGATAGGTTACACATTGCGATAAAATAATCCGTGCCTCCGGATAGCCGATTACATTGACAGCCGTGAAACAATTATTCGCCAATAACAGTGCATTTGGATTGGCATTGCCGATATCTTCTGAAGATAAAATCAACAACCTGCGGGCGATAAACAATGGATCTTCTCCACCTTCTATCATCCTGGCCAACCAATAAACTGCCGCATTCGGATCGCTGCCACGGATTGATTTAATGAATGCCGAAATGATATCGTAATGCTGTTCTCCGGCTTTATCATAAAGTGCCAGGTTCTGTTGAGCATGAGCCAGAACATTCTCATTGGTGAGCACAATTTTATCGCCGCCTATACCATTGATGGCAATTTCGAGTACGTTTAATAATTTCCTTGCATCACCACCTGATAAACGGATTAAAGCCTCATGTTCTTTAATCGAAATTTTCTTCTCAACAAGAACGGCATCTTTTTTAATCGCTGTTTGCAACAAACTAACCAATTCCTCTTCAGTAAGTGATTTTAAAATGTAAACCTGACAACGGGAAAGCAAAGCGGAAATAACTTCGAAAGATGGATTTTCTGTCGTGGCGCCGATCAAAGTAACCAAGCCCCGCTCTACAGCTCCCAACAAACTATCTTGCTGCGACTTACTGAAACGGTGAATCTCATCAATAAACAAAATAGGCAAACCCAAAAAGCTATCTTTTAACTGCGCGGCACGGTCAATCACCTCACGGATATCTTTTACGCCGCTGTTTATTGCACTCAAATTAAAAAAAGGCCGGTCTAAAGCTTGCGAAATAATATAGGCCAATGTGGTTTTACCAACTCCGGGCGGCCCCCAGAAAATCATGGATGGCAGCTGGCCACTTTCAATCGCTTTGCGCAATACGGCACCCTCTCCTACCAAATGCTGCTGGCCAACATATTCATTTAGGTTTTGAGGGCGCATACGTTCGGCTAAAGGAGGTAGGTTTTGCATAATGGTAAATATATAAAAATTGAATATGTTGTTTGCCGATAATTTACCAACCAAACAGGAGCGTCATAAGTTTGCTACAGAGTCATAGATTAACAAAGAGGTAACTTATCAGTAAAAGTGGTTCTTCCGCGTTTGTAACGCGGAAGATGGAGAGCGGCGATTGTATCGCCAAGTTTTATTTATCTGCATTATAAATGCAAAATCTCAATAATCCTCGTTACAATGAGGACCATTTGAGATAAATTCAGGGCGACGATCGCATATAAAAAGAGCTAAAATCTAATCCTCTATCTTGGAGTGATGCTTGGTATCTTTCATCGTAGCGTATAAAATCAGGGAGATTAAAATACATCCGGTTACATACCAGTAGAAATAACTTTCGTGACCAATATTTTTAAACCAAAGTGCAAAATATTCTGCCGTTCCACCGAAAACAGCAACGGTTAAAGCATAAGGTAAACCCACACCCAAAGCCCTGATTTCAGCGGGAAATAATTCAGCTTTCACTACCGCATTAATACTCGTATAACCGCTGACGATAGTTAATGCTCCAATCATCAATAAAAAGATGATGGTCGTGTTGGTCTCGCCGGCTAAGCCCGTTAAAATAGGATAGGTACATAAGGTACCCAATATCCCAAACCCGATTAAGAGCGGCTTTCTCCCGATTTTATCAGACAGCAAGCCGAATAAAGGCTGCATAATGGCAAAAACCAACAACGAAACGAAGGATAAAGTTGTAGAAGTTTCTTTACTCAGCTGAACCGTGTTAACGAGAAACTTTTGCATATAGGTGCTAAAGGTATAAAAAGCGATGGTTCCGCCCAATGTTAGGCCCACTACGGTAAAAACCTCTTTCGGATACTTTAACAGCATAGCCATTCCGCCTTTTTTGCCTTCGGTATTCTTACTTTTAAAAGCAGCCGTTTCATCAATATGCCTCCGCAGATACAGTGCAAAAAACGAGAGGACAGCACCTATAAAAAAGGGAATCCGCCAACCCCAGGCATGTAGTTCTTCAGGACTAAGCAGCCAGTTCTGCAGGATCAGCTGGATGCCTAAAGCCAGTAATTGTCCGCCGATAAGTGTTACATATTGAAAGCTTGAATAAAATCCACGGTGTTTTTTGGTGGCCATTTCGCTCAGATAGGTAGCGGACGTTCCATATTCGCCGCCGGTACTCAAACCCTGAATCAATCTGGCAAAAACAAGCAATAACGGAGCAGCGATGCCGATCCTTTTGTAGCCAGGAGTTAAACCGATAATTAAAGACCCTATAGCCATAATCAGCACAGAAAGTGTCATGGAACGTTTTCTGCCCAGTTTATCGGCAATACTTCCAAATAACCAGCCACCAATAGGGCGCATTAAAAACCCTACCGCGAAAATTCCAGCTGTGTTTAACAATTGTGCCGTGGGATTGCTGTTCGGGAAAAAGGCAGGAGAAAAATATAATGCAAAAGCCGAGTAGGTGTACCAGTCGTACCATTCAACCAGGTTCCCGACCGAACCACCAAATATAGATTTTAACCGGTATTCTACATCCTTAATTTCGTCTTTTTGTCCTGCTTTTTCCATGGTGTAGACTTATTGAATAAATGAGCAATAGATTGCTTTAGAGAATTTGAATGAGTAATTGCCTAATATGAAACTTAAATTAATAACACTTGTTTATCAAAAATATAATAATTTTATAAGAAAGCGCGAAATCATATCCGCCCTTACCCATTCACTCCTTCATCGTTCAACATTCAATCATTATAACAATGAAAGATAATTTTTCAACCCAATCTGCCGATTATGCCATTTACCGGCCCACTTATCCACAAGCGTTATATGATTATTTGTTTGCCCTGGTAAAAAATAAGGAAACAGCATGGGATTGTGCTACAGGAAATGGCCAGGTTGCACGGGTATTGGCACAGCACTTTAATGAGGTCTATGCCACAGACATTAGCGAAAATCAGTTAAAAAATGCTTTACAGCTGCCCAACATCACTTATAAAGTAGAACCAGCAGAACAAATCTCGGTGGAGAATAATAGTTTCGATTTAATTACGGTGGCGCAGGCCATCCATTGGTTTAATTTCGAAGCGTTTTATGGGGAAGTAAAAAGAACACTAAAGCCAGATGGTCTTTTCGCGGTAATAGGTTACGGTTTAATGGTTATTAATAAAAAAGTAGATGTAGCAGTCCATAAGCTATATGAAGATATTTTGGGAAAATACTGGGATAGTGAACGCCGTTATATTGAAGAAGGTTATAAAACCATTCCATTTCCTTTTGAAGAAATTATTGCACCGCATTTCCAGATCAAAACTACCTGGAATTTTAAACAGTTAATCGGCTATTTGAATACCTGGTCTGCATTACAACATTATAAAAAAGCTAACGAACGCAATCCATTAGAATACATGTTTACCGAACTAAAAGAAGCCTGGGGTGATGACGCAGAAAAGGATGTGCATTTTCCGGTTTTATTGCGGGTTGGCCGATAATCCAGCAATCGTCATTGGGAGGAGGAACGACGAAGCAATCTTTTATGCTAAGTGATTCTATCATAAAGATTGCTTCGTCGGCTGAAAAAGCCTTCTCGCAATGACGGATTTTCTCTTCAGTAGAAAATGAGTATTATTTCAACAACTCCAGTATCCCCAAAACAGTCAGTTTTTTCTGTTCGCCGCTTTGCATATCTTTTAGTGTCAATTCTGCGCTGGCCATTTCATCTCCACCAATTAGAATCACATAAGGAATGTTCTTGGCATCAGCATAAGCCATTTGTTTTTTCAGTTTCGCAGAACTCGGATATAATTCTGCCGAAATCCCTGCATTCCTTAGCTGCTGAACAATCGGCAGGGCATATTTTTCCGCTGCTTCATCGAAATTACTGATCAAAACTTTCGTTCCCACTTCTGCTGAGGCAGGAAAAAGGTTCAATTCTTCCAGTACATCATAAATGCGGTCTGCGCCAAAAGAAACACCTACGCCTGTTAAGCCTTTTAAGCCAAACATACCGGTTAAATCATCATATCTGCCACCGCCACCAATGCTGCCCATGGCCACTTCGTTGGTTTTAACCTCGAAAATACAACCCGTATAATAATTTAATCCACGGGCTAAAGTAATGTCTAATTCTAATTTCGCAGTTAAAGGTAAACCATAAGCAATAAGGCTTTCTACATAGTCAAAAACCTGTTCTATTTCTGCAATACCTTTTAAACCGGTTTCAGATTCAGCTAAAACTTCCTTCAGGCTGGCCAGTTTCTCCTCATTAAAACCTTCTAACAAAATTACCGGACGGAGTTTTTCTAAATCCTGTTCTGTAAAACCCCGTTCTAACAATTCTTTACTTACACCATCTAGGCCGATTTTATCCAGTTTATCAATGGCCACCGTCATATCAATAATCAAATCCGGCTTACCGATAATTTCGGCAATACCCGATAAAATTTTGCGGTTATTAATTTTGATGGTGAAATCCTTTAAGCCCAATTTGCTTAAGGCTTCGTTGTAGATCAGAATAAACTCGGCTTCGTTCAATAAACTTTCCGAACCCACTACATCCACATCACACTGGTAAAATTCACGGTACCTGCCTTTCTGCGGACGATCTGCACGCCATACCGGCTGTACCTGGAAACGCTTAAAAGGCAAAGTAATTTCGTGCTGGTGCATCACCACATAACGGGCAAAAGGTACAGTTAAATCGTAGCGTAATGCTTTTTCAGAGATTAAAGGCATCAGCTTGTTACTATTATCTTCTTCAGCAAAATCAAAGGATTTTTTCTTCGGATCTTTAAGATATTCTCCACTATTTAATATTTTAAAAATCAGCTTATCGCCTTCATCGCCGTACTTTCCGGTCAGGGTAGACAGGTTTTCGAAACTTGGTGTCTGGATTTCGGCATAACCATATTTCCTGAAAACCGTTTTAATGGTATCGTAAATAAAGTTGCGTTTAACCATTTCAACCGGGGTAAAATCACGGGTACCTTTTGCTAATGAGGGTTTAATAACTGACATAGCCGCAAAAGTACAAAAATGTAAGGTAATGTTTAAACCTCGCAGGCTTTTGAAATCTGTGAGGTTTGAAATGTCATTTCCCCAATACTTCTTTCACCATTTCCCTGTTCGGTTTAGAAACCGGGATTTTATCGCCATTGGTCATCAATAGCGTTCCACCATCTTCTTTTAACCAGCTTTTTACAAATTTGGGATTCACCAGATGACTTTGGTGCGCCCGCACAAAGCCTTGCGGTTTAAGCAGATCTGCATATTCTTTCAATGATTTTGAAATCAAAAGCTGCTCTCCTCCGCTAAAAAAGAAGTTGGTATAATTGTTATCCGCCTCGCACTTTATAATTTCATCAGGGTTAGTGTACCTGATTTCGTTCTGTTGGGGCAAAGCAATTCTGCCATTTAATTTAATATATTCTTTCTTATCAGTTTTTTCATCTACCAGCGGATTTTGATATGCTGGTGAAGGAGCAAAATTAATGGCCACCGTATTTGGTGCAACAGGTGAGCTTGTACGGCTCTTTCTGACCAAAAAATAAATCAACATAAAAATGCCGCCAAAAAAGCCAAAAAAAAGTAGACCTACCACCAACAGTAATATCAATTCGGGTACCCCCAATGTAGCACCAAAGGCAATATGAATACCATAAGTGAGTATAAAAACAAATCCAAAAAATATTTTATTTTTCATTTCTGGTAACTTTCGCCTTTTTAATCAAATGTATACATAATAAAACAAAGCCGACCATTACAGCAATAGCTAAAAGTCCAATGATTAGGATCAGAATAATTTCTGGTATCCCAATGGTTGCTGCATAAGCAACCTGTAAGCCAAACGAAATAACAAAAAAGAATAAAAATAATAACTGTTTCATGTTGATTGATTTAAATAGTTTAGCGAAAGTAACTGGACACTATACATTTAAAAACCAATCTTGAGCATCGGACAGGTTTTGATGAGAATTAATCAGGAGGCTTTTAGTATTGTTTATTAAACCTCACAGGTTTTAAAAACCTGTGAGGTTTGAAATGTCATTTCACCAATACTTCTTTCACCATTTCCCTGTTCGGTTTAGAAACCGGGATTTTATCGCCATTGGTCATCAATAGCGTTCCTCCGTCCTCTTTTAACCAGCTTTTTACAAATTTGGGATTCACCAGATGACTTTGGTGCGCCCGCACAAAGCCTTGCGGTTTAAGCAGATCTGCATATTCTTTCAACGGTTTCGAGATCAGGATTTTATCACCGTTGCTTAAAAAGAAAAACGTATACGTATTATCGGCTACGCAGCGCACAATATCATCAACAGAGACGTATCGGATTTCATGTTGTTGTGGCAGTGCTATTTTAGGAATAGTTGCCTCACTTTTTTTAATCTGGCTCAGCAAAAAATTGAGCTGGTCGCCATCGATTTTGTTTTTGATCCTGATTTTGGCTTTTTCTACCGCAGCTTTCAGCTCTTCGGGATCAACAGGCTTGAGCAGATAATTTTCAGTCTGAGCGGAGCCGAAGACTAATGCATAAGACTTTACCAGAATAGAAAGATCCTTCGTTGCACTACCATTGACGTTATTTTGTAATTACCTATTAATGAGCAGAATGCGGCATCATGCATTTCCGTATAGCTAGGCCATAGCACCGTATCACCGTTCTACTTAAAACCGGCCTAATAAATTTTTCGGACTGCACTGTTCTAGCCATAACACTGGCTTTGAAAGAAAAATTTTCAGCCGGCATTTTTTGTTACTTTTTGATGCCAAAAAGTAAGAGCCCTTCGGCGGCGGTGAGCCGAGGCAAGAATTGTGCGAAGGAAAAAACGTCAATCATATTGATTTTTATATCATAAATTATCCCTCAGGATGACAACTGTTATCCCCCGGCCTTTTTCACCTTATAACCATCCTTTTGCAGAATACCCATCACTTTATCGCGCACATCACCCTGGATCATGATTTCACCATCTTTAACAGAGCCACCTACACCACATTTGGTCTTCAACATTTTGCCCAACACTTCTAAATCTTCTGAACGCCCTCGAAAACCAGTAATTAACGTTACGGCCTTACCTCCACGGTTCTTTTTATCCAGCATCACCCTTAAATCCTGCTGATTGTTTGGCAAAGTAACGGTATCATCAACTTCTTCTTCGTATTCGAACTCCGGATTGGTAGAATACATAATTCCGCCTAGGTCGCTTAAACTATTTTTCTTCGATTTCATGGTTATAAATGTAATATGGGAGATGTAAAATGGATGATGATAGATGGTTAATTGTTTTAATCGGTTAATTAACCCGCAACTCCAACCGCCAAGCTCCAAACTTAACTACGGAACGATCACTTTTAAAGAGAGTGGATTCACCATCGCTTCAATCTCAGCGCCCATCTGTAAAGGCTCCCCGTCAACATGCACCGCACCGGACATTTCTCTTATGATTTTAATGTTTTTCCCTTTAATAATCTCGATCATATCAGATGTTTCGGCTTTCCCATTTAACATTACATAACCCAATAATGGTAATTTTATTATGGGGAAAGGTTTAATAATGCAAACATCCAATAATCCATCTTTTACCGATGCATTTGGTGCGATGTACACATCATTTCCATATTGAGATGAATTGGCAATACTAATAGCAAAGGCTTTCCGGCTATAAGTTTTACCATCAATATCCAGCTGATAAAGTTGCGGCTTATAATTGAAAACTTCCTTAAAGCCCAGTTTTACATAGCCAGATAACCCGCGTTTTTTATCCTTCGAAAAAACAGCACTCAGGTGAGCATCAAATCCCATTCCGGCCAGGTTGAAAAAACATTTTTTATTAAACTCGGCCGTATCAATTTTATCGATCTTAAAATCATTGATGATGGAAAGCGCGTACCTTAAGTTTTTGGAAATATTCAGAAAGCGGGCAAGGCCATTACCTGATCCCAGCGGCAAAATTCCTAAAATTTTCTGGTGCTTTAATACTTTTGTAGCCACTTCATTTATGGTACCATCGCCACCCGCAGCAACAATTACATCAAAGTTTTTGGTAGCCGCTTCATCTGCCAATTCGCTGGCATGCCCCACATATTCACTAAAAACGAAATTTGGACTAAACTTTTCCTTATTTAAATATTTATCTATAAAATCGGGGATACGCCGTTTCCCTCTCCCACCGGAGATAGGATTTATGATAAAGAGAATATTGATCTTTGTGTGCAAAGTGTAAGATTGAGTGCACAAAATAATCTATAATTTTTGAAATAAAGAAAATATGCTAATTTTGCCGCAGTAAAAAGTGGATTGATTTGCTATCCCGATACCGCGGGACCGGATTGCAACCACTTAAAAAAATTGCTAATGCCTCCTTTCAATCATTTCAATACCTGTTTCCAAGGGGTTTGGCAATCATAAATTTGTTTATTTATCATTAATTATTTAATAAATGTCATATTTATTTACATCAGAATCTGTTTCTGAAGGTCACCCAGATAAAATCGCCGATCAAATTTCGGATGCATTAATTGACAACTTTTTGGCTTTCGACCCAGAATCAAAAGTAGCTTGCGAAACTTTGGTTACTACGGGTCAGGTTATTTTGGCGGGTGAGGTGAAATCTAAAACATATTTAGATGTACAGCAGATTGCGCGCGATGTAATCAAGAAAATTGGTTACACCAAAAGCGAATACATGTTTGAGGCCAACTCTTGCGGTATTTTATCTGCCATACACGAGCAGTCGCAAGATATCAACCAGGGTGTAGATAGAAACAGTAAAGAAGAACAGGGCGCGGGCGACCAGGGTATGATGTTTGGTTATGCTACAAATGAAACTGAAGATTATATGCCTTTGGCATTAAACCTTTCGCATAAATTATTACAGGAACTTGCTGTTTTACGCCGCGAAAATAATGAAATCACTTATTTACGCCCGGACGCTAAAAGTCAGGTGACTTTAGAATACGATGATAACAACAAACCTGTTCGCATTGATGCGATTGTAATTTCTACACAACATGATGATTTTGATGAAGAAGCCGGCATGCTGGCCAAAATCAAAACTGACCTGGTTAATATTTTAATCCCTCGCATCATTAAAAACAATCCGCAGTATGCGCATTTATTTAATGATCAGATTGAGTACCATATTAACCCAACCGGTAAATTTGTAATCGGCGGTCCACATGGCGATACGGGTTTAACTGGTAGAAAAATTATTGTTGACACTTACGGAGGAAAAGGTGCGCACGGTGGTGGTGCTTTCTCTGGTAAAGATCCAAGTAAAGTAGATAGAAGTGCGGCTTATGCTACCCGTCACATCGCTAAAAATTTAGTGGCTGCCGGCATTGCTGATGAAATTTTGGTTCAGGTATCATACGCAATCGGTGTGGCTAAACCAATGGGTATTTACATCAATACTTATGGAACAGGTAAAGTAGGTAAAACGGATGGAGAGATTGCTAAAATTGTAGAATCGATTTTTGATATGCGCCCTTACTTTATTGAGCAACGTTTAAAATTAAGAAACCCAATTTATAGCGAAACTGCTGCTTACGGACACATGGGCCGTACACCAGAAACAGTGACCAAAACTTTCAGAACGCCAAACGGCGAAGAAAAAACCGTATCAGTTGAGTTGTTTACCTGGGAGAAATTAGATTACGTAGATCAGGTTAAAGCAGCTTTCGGAATTTAATTCTTCGAATTAAATTATACAAAGAGGCGTTTTGCAATATGGCAGAACGCCTTTTTTGTTTTCCTGTTTGGTGGTCCATCAAACAGCAGAAAAACCACTATGTTTTTTTGAAAAGCAGGGTTCCGCATCTATCGTTTCCGAAAGTCCTGCTAAGTTAAGCAGGTGTTTGTGTCGGATGCCAACATCCAATACCACAAATAATACTTGCAAAAACCTGACTTATCCAAACCTGATTGAAGCGGTAGCTCCCGATTTTTTTCTAATCGGGACTACAAACAAAAAGCAGGACGGACATTAAAAAGATTCACTGCAATTGCTTTCCAAAAACCAACAAACAATATTTAACTTTTTCTCTTTACTATAACGATCTTGTGTCGGATGCCAACATCCAACACCACAAATATCCAACACTACAATAAAAACATTAAAGTCCATTATTTTTCATAAACAATAACTCCTTATCATCGAAATGCTCATCATCTATGCTGTATGATTTAATATCTGCAATTTTCATCTCATCAACTGCATCAACAAAATTTTGGAATCTGGCAGTTTTGCCTGGCTTGATGATCACGATCATATGCTTCGATGGATTGTTCTGATGGGTAGCTGCAACCAATAACTTATTCGCCATAATTTCTTTTTGTAGATCTGCAACAGGCATTACTTTCATATTGGCCTTTTCAATAGTACCCATGTAAGAAATGGCCCTATTATTTTTACCCAATACAATAGTCATGGTGCGCGATTCGGGAAAATTTTCTTTGATATTAATATCCGTTTTATCTGGCTTAGCAATATCGGCAGCATTTAACTGGCTCAGCGTTGTGGTGAGCATAAAAAATGTGGTCAATAAAAACATGAGATCTACCATTGCAGTAAGATCTACCCTTGGTGTTACTTTTTTTGTTCTTCCTTTTGCAGCCTTGCCGCTTTGAGATTCGTTTAGCGTTGCCATATGATTTAGGTTTTTTAATAATGATGACAGGGCTCGCCAAATTGCATAAAAAAAGCGGCTAAAAATTTAACCGCTTGAGAAAGGTCAGTAATGACCGATTTTTTAACGCAAATTATTTCACCGCTTCGATAACCCCACAGCCCACCCGTGGTCCTGAGTTACCCGTTGGTTGCGTGGTATAATCATCCGTACCGCCATGCACGATAATTCCCCTTCCAATAATATTTTTAATATCGCCATCTTTAACACTCCATCTATCCGTAGTAACCGAAAGTGTGGCATGGCCTTTACCATCTAACTTGATGTTGCCAATATCGCCACTGTGGTACGCTGCCGATCCCCATTTGCCGTGGGCCTCTTTAGTTGGGTTCCAGTGGCCGTGGGTATTTTCGCCCATGTTGCCACAATCGCCATGTTCGTGAAAGTGTACCGCCACATTGCTGTCGGCGCGTGCCGCAAAATTCATTTCAATATCCATCTTAATTTTCCCGTCGCTCAATTCATAAAACTTTGCTGTTCCAATGGTTTTCGTATTGTCTGCCGTTTCAGTCAAAGTGGCCTGAGCAATTTCTTTATCGGTTTTGGTACAAGCACTTACAACCGCAATACCAGCAATTGCTAAGCTTAAAAAGTATTTTTTCATATGATTAGATTTTAGTTTAATGAAGAACAGACAGGCAATCATTTAGTTTGGTTTAAAAAGAATGATGGCAAAACCATTTTGCACGCCACTTGTTTAATCACTATAAAATAGTACAACTATGGAACAGCCAAATGAAATGAACACTTTAAGTCAAATTTTGGAAAAATTGAGGCTGAAAGGAAAAGATAACGAATTAAAAATGTCTGATCACGGTAAGATGCAAAGTAAATCACTCGGAAAAATTTATAAACCCGAAGATTTGACAATTGTTAAAACTTATCGTTTTGAAGGAGATTCTGACCCTGCTGACAATTCAGTATTATATCTGATAGAGGATAGAGAAAAAAATATTGGGTATGTACTGGATGCTTACGGAACATATTCGGATAATGAGGGGCCGGCATTTGACGATTTTTTAAAGAAAATCCCTACTGAAAACCGGGATGAACAGGAACTGTTCTGTTGATAAAACTCAGCTTATAATCGAAGGAGAAACAGCGTAATCTGATTCTCCTTTTTTGATTTTAGACCTCCGGCAGTTTATAATTCCCTAATTTTGCGCCTCATTTACACATCCCTGAATGAAAAGCAAAATCAATATTCCGCCGGTACCTGCTGTTTTACTGTCTATCATCAGTGTACAATGTGGGGCGGCAATTGCAAAAGGCCTTTTTCCGCAAATTGGAGCTGCTGCAACCGCATCTTTACGCATTGGTTTATCAGCGTTAATCTTACTGCTTGCCTTTAGGCCAAACCTCTATCAATTAAATGCGAAACAATGGAAATACGTGATCCTTTACGGCGTTTGTTTAGGAGTAATGAATATGGTTTTTTACTTGGCCATAGCACGAATCCCGATCGGTTTGGGAGTAACTCTAGAATTTGTTGGTCCGCTTGGGGTTGCCATTTTCGGTTCAAAAAAACCTATTGATTTTCTTTGGGTGGTACTTGCTGCCACTGGCATCATATTAATTACCCCATGGACGGGTACCGGACTCAATTTAACCGGCGTACTGCTAGCACTTTTGGCCGGTGTTTTCTGGGCTGGTTATATTATTTTAGGTGGTAGAATTTCCAAAATGATGAAAGGAGGCGATGCCGTCGCTATCGGGATGTTATTTGCTACCCTCGTCATTTTGCCTTTCGGCATTTATGGCGGTGGTTTAAGCACGCTGAATCCTAAATTAATGGGATTGGGAGCGGCACTTGCACTACTTTCAAGCGCCATACCCTTCACCTTAGAAATGAAAGCATTTAAGCAGCTTCCGCCTCGTACTTTTAGTATTTTAATGAGTCTTGAACCTGCTATGGCCTCTTTAGCAGCACTTGTATTTTTACAGGAATACCTCAGCTTAAAAGAGTGTTTTGCTGTTGCTTTTGTTGTAATTGCTTCCGTAGGCTCTTCCTTAACTACTAAATATAGTAAAGGATAATCAGGCTAACTTTTCTGTTTTATAGATCACAATCTCATCGGTTAACCGACTGGCTTGCGCGACAAAACCTAAGAGGTAAGGCTGCTTATTATGCAGATCCAAACCTGCCTGGTCTTTCCATTCCTCCTGAAAAATAAACGTATTAGTATCTCCTGCCTCATGCAGGTCGTACTGAATGCAAGCTTCCTCGGTACGCGAATTTACAACCATATTCAGCAGCATGGCTCTTAGTTCATCCACGGTTTCTTTTTTGCTTTTAACTATCGCTGTTAAATAAATGCTCATATATTACTGAATTTAAAAAATCTGATTTAAATGTTCCTGATACAATTTAAGTGCAGTCCTAATATCTGCATTCTTTTCTACATCATGAAAATGAATTCCTGGTATTTGTTCCATCCCGGTAAAGGCATTCATCCTGTGGAAACCGAACAAGACACCATCATCCACACTGGTTTCCTTAAAAAATTCTCCGGGCAAGGTAAATGCTTCTTTGGGCGCATTCCATGATGATGTAACCATGTACTTCCGACCATGCAACATGCCACCAGTACCGTAATTCCGGGTTGGATGATCAGCTTTCCGCCCGTCGCTAATATAAATCCCATTTTTGTGCCCTTCAGTAAATACCACATCAATGTACTTTTTAAATCCATGCGGCAACTGGAACCACCAGATCGGGGTGTGATAAATTATAATGTCTGCCCAGACATACTTCGCTACTTCTTCTTTCGGATTATACTCATTATTGATATTGGTTGTTTTGATTTCAAATCCCTCTTGTAAAGAGAAGAAATCTGCAGTAGCCTTGGCTACTGTTTCGTTAAATCTGCCACCGGAATGACCAAATTTTTGTCCGCCGTTGATGATGAATATTTTTGTCATTTTATATTTGCTATTTACTGACACAAAATTATCGCAATATAAAGTATCATTAAAATAAGTTAATTTATACCTTTGTATCATAATTATAATAGTTTAGTTTTGGTTAATTTAGAGTGGTACAGAAGTTTTAAGGCGGTTTATAAAACAGGAACCTTAACCGGTGCAGCAGAGAATCTGTTTATTTCTCAGCCTGGGGTAAGTTTACACTTAAGCTCTTTAGAAAGCTACGTGGGCTATAAACTGTTCGAGCGAACAGGTAGGAAAATGATTCCCACGGAAAAGGGAAAAGTACTATACAATTTTATTGTAGAACCTTTAAGCAAACTGGAAGATGCAGAAAAACATTTCCAGAAAAGCACGGAGAAACATACTCCAACCATCAGCGTGGGCATGTGTTTCGAAACTTTTCAGATTACGCTTGAGCAATATATTTCTACGCTTCCGTTTAATGTTATTATCCGTTTTGGAGAATATCCAGAAATGTTAGACCAGTTGGATAAAGGTATTTTAGACCTTATTATCACCCCACAAAAAGGCAATTCGCCAAATGTAGAACATGAAGCCTTTTCTTCAGAAACCATTGTTTTAGTAGGTGGAACAGAAACCGATGTACAGGCTTTTGATGCGTTGGTTAAAAAGAAAAATCTCTCAGGAATGGAGACCTGGTTAAAACAGCAAAAATGGTATGGTACTGCTGGAGACATGGAACACCTGTTACGTTTTTGGCAACTTAACTTTGGCAAGCACGCCGATTTCCGTCCAAACTACATTGTACCTAACCTTAATTCGATCGTCCGCTGCCTGTCAGCGGGGAAAGGCCTGGCCATTATCCCCGACTTTCTTTGCAAAAAAGAAGTTGAGGATGAAAAAATAAAGGTAATCTGGGAAGGTACATCCAAACTCACCAACACTTTGTACTTTGGTTGTAGAAAAAACACCCAATATGCATCAGAAATTCATTTAATCAAAAACCTTTTTAAAGAGGTTATGGTTAGTATATAATCTACATTGGAAAATCCTGCTTAGGTTTTGTTTATTTTGAAACTTAAGTAAATAATTATTTTAGATCACGCCGTAAAAATCCAGAATGAGCCAGTCCAGTCCTTTTTTAAGTAATGATCAATTAATAGAAGTTTTTAATTATACACATACCGCAACCGCAGTTCATATAGGAGAAACGGCCATTATACAGACTGCAAATGACGCGATGCTCAGAATTTGGGGCAAAGACAGAAATGTAATCGGAAAATCGCTTGAAGATGCCCTGCCTGAATTAAAAGGACAGCCTTTTATTGAGATGTTCAGGAAGGTTTGGCTGGAAGGCCTTGTCATTTCAGGAAAGGATACAGCAGCAGACCTGATTATTGACGGGGAGCTAAAGACCTTTTATTTTGATTTTGAATACCGGGCAATCAAAAATGATGAAGGCAAAACCATCTGTATTTTACATACGGCGGTTGATGTAAGCGAGCGCGTATTAAGGCGTGAGGCTATAGAAAGGGAGCAGCAGAAAGATGAGGCTTTACAGCGGGAACAGGTACTGAATGAGGAACTAGCGGCCACAGTAGAAGAACTTGCAGCTACCAATGAAGAACTGGTGGCCACAAACGAAGAATTACAGGAAACACAGGAAACATTACATGTGTTAAATAACGAACTGGAATTAAGGGTTGCAGAAAGGTTTAACCAGCTGTCTGAAAGTGAAAAACGCTTCAAAACCATGGCAGAGGGAACTGACATTTTCATTACTGTTGGCGACGAGTTTGGAAATGCGATTTATTTTAATAAACCGTGGACAAACTTAACGGGCAGATCAATGGATGCCCTGCTCGCTTTCGGCTGGGCTGACCTGATCCATCCCGAAGATCGGGACCGGTATCTGGATATTTACCTTTCAGCCCTTCGCGATAAAAAGCCGTTTACCGGAGAGTTTAGGGTCCTGACTCAAAAAGGCGATTACCGATGGCTGCTTACCAGTGGTCCACCACGTTTCCACGCCGATGGATCTTTTGCAGGTTATATCAGTTCGTGTATTGATATTACAGAAAGAAAATTAATTGAACTGGAGCGCTTAAATTTGAATAAACTCATCGAAGCCAGTTCAGAATTTATTGCTTTGATCGGCTTGGATATGTCTATCCAATACTTAAATCCTGCAGGATTAAGAAAGTTAGGTTGGGCAAACATTACCAACCGAAATATGCTGGAGGTTATTTTCCCTGCTGACAGACCCACAGCTGAAGAGCTTTTATCGGGAGTTTTACAAGGCATTGATTTTAAACAGGAAATCCGCTTCTGGAACGAAATAACAGGAAATCCTTTTTGGATTGAATGGAGTGGTTTTGCCATAAAAGATCAGGAAACAGGTCAAATAACGGCGATTGCTACGGTAAGTCCGGATATTACCGAACGAAAACTCCATCAGGAAGAGCTGCAGGATATCAACATCGAAATGGCAGCGGCAAATGAGGAATTGGCAGCAACCAATGAAGAGCTCGCACAAACACATGAAGACCTGATTCAATATACCCAAAAGTTAGCCGATAGCGAGGAACGGTTGCTTCAAGCCATTGATACCGGAAAAATGGGTACCTGGAGCATCGATCCTAAAACACTCGAAATTACGGTATCGGGATTTGTGAAAAGCCTGCTCGGCCTACCACTTGACGAGCCTGCTAAAACGAGCGACATTATGAGCGCAGTCCATGCCGACTATCATAATGAATTGAAAAAGTCTTTTGCAAATGCATTAAACACTCATTCTTCAAGCGACAATGAATATCCGATAACCAATTTAACTACAGGCGAAGAAAAATGGATTAGGACAACAGGAAGGGTATTTGTAGATCAGCATGGCCATATAACAGAATATTCTGGACTCTTTATCGATATCACGGAGCAAAAATTAGATGAACTCAGAAAGAATGATTTCATCGGAATGGTTAGTCATGAACTAAAAACTCCATTAACAGCCATTAACGGCTTTGTACAGGTTTTGCAACGCAAGGCTAAAAAAGATGAAGACAATTATGCGATAGTGGCTTTGGAAAAAACAAACAGCCAGATCAGAAAAATGACAACCATGATTAACGGCTTCTTGAATGTATCGCGTTTGGAATCCAGCAAACTACTGATCGAAAAAACAAACTTCAATTTAGATGACCTGTTGAAAGAAACCATTGAGGAAACTTATATTTCACAATCTTCTCATCAGATTATCTTACACCCTACCTGTGGGGTCGACATTTATGCAGATAGGGATAAAATCGGCAACGTAATTTCCAACCTGATCAGTAACGGGATAAAATATTCCGACAATGGAACATCGATCGAAATAAGCTGTAATTTAAGTGACACAGAGGTTGAAGTTCAGATTAAAGATGAAGGCATCGGGATAAGGCCTGAAGACATTGAAAAACTTTTTGAACGTTATTACCGGGTACAGGGCAATCACACCATTTCGGGTTTTGGTATTGGGCTTTATCTAAGTGCAGAAATTGTAGAGAGGCATGGTGGCAGAATATGGGCTGAAAGTGAAGAAGGTAAGGGTTCGGTTTTCCATTTTACTTTACCATTGAGTTAATTTTTACAACTTTTTTTACCAAAAAGTGCATTGAGTTTTTCACGGAGTGAGTTAAGTTTTTTCTAAAAAATGGTTTTAGTTTGTCATTCTGAGTGAAACGAAGAATCTTTCTTCAAGCATAAAGATTCTTCACTGCGTTCAGAATGACAAAAAGGTACATGCGATAAGAGCTAATTTATCTCCAAATCATTTAATAGTTCTTCATCAACCAGATTTGGCAGCGTAATCTTTAAATCTGCTGTACGTGCCATTTCGCGTTCTATGGCAAACCGGGCCTCTTTATTACGGGCCCAGCTCCTTCTGGCAATTCCATTGTTTACATCGTAAAAGAGCATGTTCTGCAATTTTTCGGCAGCCTGTTCAGTTCCATCCAATACCAACCCAAAACCACCGTTTATTACCTCGCCCCAGCCAACACCGCCGCCATTATGGATCGAAACCCAGGTGGCACCCCTAAAGCTGTCGCCAATCACGTTATGAATGGCCATATCGGCCGTAAACCTGCTTCCGTCGTAAATATTGCTGGTTTCGCGAAAAGGCGAATCCGTTCCGCTTACATCGTGATGATCTCTTCCCAAAATTACGGGCGCCGATAATTTACCTGTTTTAATGGCCTCATTAAATCTCAACGCAATTTTTGCCCTGCCTTCAGCATCGGCATATAAAATCCGGGCTTTTGAACCGACTACTAACCTGTTTGCTTTGGCGGCAGTAATCCAGTTAATATTATCCTGCAATTGTTGTTGTATTTCTTCCGGAGCGTTTCGCTTTAGCTCTTCCATTACTTCTTGAGCCATACGGTCAGTTAAATCCAGATCCTTTTCATTTCCTGAAGTACAAACCCATCTAAACGGGCCAAAACCATAATCGAAACAAAGGGGCCCTAAAATATCTTCCACATAGGATGGATACCTGAAATCTGTACCATTTGGAGCCATTACATCGGCACCTGCCCTGCTGCACTCCAACAAAAAGGCATTTCCATAGTCAAAAAAATAAGTTCCTTTAGCTGTATGGTTGTTGATGCTTTTTGCCTGTCTTTTTAACGATTCCTGTACATAAACTCTAAATTGATCCGGCGTTTCAGCCATCATTTCATTAGCCCTGGTAAAGTTTAATCCTACCGGATAATAACCCCCGGCATACGGATTATGCAGCGAAGTTTGGTCAGAACCGATTGCAACTTCAATATTTTCCTGATCAAAGCGTTCCCAAACATCCACTACGTTACCAATATAAGCCAATGAAACCGCTTGTTTTTCATTTTGGGCCAGTAGAACCCTTTTCACCAGTTCATCCAAATGTTCAAAAAGCTCATCTACCCAGCCTTGTTGATGCCTTTTAATTGCAGCCTTTGGGTTTACCTCGGCACAAACCGTGATACAACCAACAATATTCCCTGCTTTGGTCTGGGCTCCACTCATGCCGCCCAAACCGGCCGTTAAAAAGATTTTACCTGCTACCTCTTTTCCAAAAAATCCCTGTTTACGGAAAGCATTCATTAGGGTAATGGCCGTACCATGTACAATACCCTGAGGACCAATATAC
The DNA here is from genome assembly GCF_007833675.1 of Pedobacter suwonensis. NCBI lineage: Bacteria > Pseudomonadati > Bacteroidota > Sphingobacteriia > Sphingobacteriales > Sphingobacteriaceae > Pedobacter > Pedobacter suwonensis. The sequence goes on from NZ_CP031708.1 coordinate 2,979,521, forward strand.
ATATATGAACCCGCAGTCATTTGACCATATTGTGTAACCCCCAAGGCATTAAACTTTTCAAAATCTTCCGGCGAGGAATAATTAGGAATCATCATGCCATTCGTCACCACAACACGGGGCGCCGCGGCATTAGAGGGAAATAACCCCTGCGGATGCCCACTATAGATATTAAGCGTTTGCTGATCGGTCATGGTAGCGAGGTACTGCATGGTTAAAAGATATTGGCCCCAATTTTGGAACACGCTACCATTCCCCCCATAAGTAATCAACTCTTCAGGATGCTGCGCTATTGCCGGATCTAAGTTATTCTGGATCATAAGCATAATTGCGGCTGCATGTAGTGTACGGCAGGGATATTCGCTTATTGGTCTGGCGTAAATGGCATAATCTGGCATAAAACGATACATATAAATATGCCCGTAATTTTCCAGCTCGCCCAAAAACTCCTGTGCCAATTCCAGATGCCATGCCTCTGGAAAATAACGTAAAGCATTTTTAATGCTTAGCTTTTTCTCTTCAGTATTTAAGACAGCTCTCCTTACAGGAGCATGGTTCAGTACCGGATTCCGGTTCTTTTTTGCGGGCAATGTAGCCGGAATACCAGCTAATAGCTGTGCTTTAAAATCCATAATCTGAAAATTAAATTGTTAATTCAATGTAGATGCGGCTTGATTGGCAATGGCTACAATTTTACCCTTCTGCACCATTTCGATGGCATGTTCCATCCTATCATACATGATTTGGTCTTCTTCAAAATGATCAATTTCAGTACGCACGAAATCATGTACCGCAGCCAATATTTTACCAGGCTTTAATGGATGGTGGTAGTCAATGGCCTGTGCAGCACAAAATAATTCTATACCCAAAATTTTCTCTACGTTCTCGATCACCTGAAGCGCTTTACGTCCGCTGATCGAACCCATACTCACGTGATCCTCCTGACCTAAAGAAGTTGGGATGCTATCCGCACTGGCCGGGAAACAGAGACCTTTATTCTCGCTAGCCAAAGCTGCGGAAGTATATTGGACAATCATAAAACCCGAATTTAATCCGGTCTCTTTCATCAGCAATTTCGGCACACCGGGGGTATTTCCCTCAAGCGAGAGATTAATTCTCCGGTCGCTGATATTTCCGATTTCAGCAGCTGCTAAACAAGCATAATCAAGGGGCAAAGCCAGTGGCTGACCGTGAAAATTACCTCCGCTGATGGTTAAATCATCATCAAATATCACGGGGTTATCGGTTACCGAATTCAGTTCGATTTCTAAAGCTTCCTTTAAATGTAACCAGGCCGTTCTGGAAGCGCCGTGTACCTGTGGAATGCATCTTAAAGAATACGGATCCTGTACTTTAGCACAGTTGGCATGCGATTTCATAATTTCAGAACCCTCCAGGAGTTTGCGCACCTGTTCTGCCACCGAAATATTTGCAGGATATGGCCTCAGCTCATGGAGCTCTGCATGAAAAGGTTTTTGTGATCCCTGTAAACCCTCAATCATCATTGCCGCAATAATATCTGCTGATGCCAGCACATTCTCTAAACGTTGCACTACTTTAACGGCATGCGCAGCAATAAACTGTGTACCATTAATTAAAGCCAGGCCTTCTTTGGGTCCTAATTGTAAAGGCTGCATCTGGTGTTCTTTTAAAAGTTCAGCTGTAGCTATAGTTTCTCCTTTATAGTGAACCTTACCCAAACCAATTAAGGGCAGAAAGAGATGAGAAAGGGGGGCAAGATCGCCCGAAGCACCAACAGAGCCTTGCCTGGGAACCAGAGGTGTTGCACCGGTTTCCAGAAACCAGATCATTCGTTCAAGCGTTTCAATCTTAATGCCCGAATAACCTTGAGCCAGTGCTTGTAATTTTAACACCAGCATTAGCTTTGATATTTCATCATCTATCGGTTCACCAACACCCACAGCATGACTTTTCAGGATATTTTCCTGTAGCTTTCGCGTATCAACAGCTGAGATCATGGAAGTACAAAGCGGACCAAAACCTGTATTGATACCATAAACAGCCTGCCCGGAACCCGCAATCCGCTCAACCACTTCGCTGCTTTTAAGCACTTTCTCCTTTGTGCTTTCGCTTAATATGCCTTTCACTTCACCCTTACTGATGGCTAAAGCCAATTTAGCAGTTAAATGGTCGGTTCCGTAATTAAAAATCTCTTGTTGGGTCATAACGATGAAGGCTTTAAACAAAAATAAGCGCTATATTTGATACCTATAAATACCAATTACATCATCATGTAATAACCATGAGTTATCAAATAGAGCTTAGGCATTTGAAATATTTTCAGGTTTTGGCGGAGGAACTGAAGTTTAGGAAGGCTGCAGACCGCTTATTTATTTCGCAGCCTGGACTAAGCCGGCAGATTAAGCAAATGGAGGAGATTTTTAATGCACCGCTATTTGACCGGAACAAGAAAAAAGTCGCACTCACAGAAGCGGGCCTTTACCTTAAAGATGAAGTAGACTTTATCTTCAGCCATATCGAAAACATCAAAAAACAGGTCAGTAATATTAATGAGGGTAAACAGGGCGAACTCCGCATTGGATTTTTGGGTTCTGCAGCACAAAAAATTGTACCTGAAGTGATCTTTAAACTGAACAAAGATTTTCCGGAAATCAGCACCAATCTGGATGAAATGCCCAATAAGTTACAGATCGAATTACTGGAAAAAGATATGCTCGACATCGGTTTTGTAAGAATGCAGCAGTTTAATCCTGGCATTTCTAAACATATGATCCATCAGGATACCTTTTCGCTGGTATTGCCTAAAAGTCACCCGATGAAAAAGGCCAGTTACGAAGCGGTAAAAAAACTGGGCGACGAACCCTTTATCTTTTTCTCGAGTGATGACAGTCCTTTTTATTACGACTTAATGATGAGCATTTGCGAGGATCATGGTTTTAAACCCAAAACCTATCATAAATCCGTTAATGCATTAACGATTTTTAAACTAGTAGAGGAAGGCTTAGGCATTGCCATTGTACCCACCGGCTTACAATATGGTTACCAGGAAAATGTAAAGTTTGTAGAACTTACCCATATTCCGCAGCGAACGGAACTGTATATGATCTGGAAGGAATCTAACCGGAATCCTGCGTTAAAAAATGTGATTAAATTGCTGTTGAAAGATAATACTTAGCTATCTCTGCATCAATATTTTATGCTTCAACATTACTCTTTTTAAACCTAAGCCTTCCCTACTATAAACAAGTTTCGTTTGCTTAAAGTGACCACCCTCATCCTCAGTCATCCATATAAAACTATTGTCTAGATCCAGATCTCTGGTTTCAACGAGCGTAGGAAGGTACGGCTTTAATAAGCTGAACATTAGGGTAATGATTTCGTTTTCATAAACCCGGTAAATTCTAAACTTTTCTGTATTAAAAACTAAAAATATTTGAAATAACATTTGATAAAACCAGGATTTCCTGGTTAGTTCATATTGTACTGGCTTATTAAAGTAAGTAAATAGTTTATGCTTATTAAAACTTCGATTATAGAAAATAATGATGTCATCAATTGAATCAATAGCAATTTTTTCCTTTAAAAAGAATGTTTGAATAATCAGCTCGTTATTTTCTAAATAGATTTTATAAAACATATTTTACAATATAAATTATCTTATTAAAAGTGATTCCAAAGTCTTATTAGTTAAGTTCGATACCGGAAATAAAAAGTTAAGGACCTATTTGAAGAAAAAGATAAAAACAACTTTCTTTATTATCTGATAATTTCGAGTTTATTGGTACCTGCTGGTCTGTGAAGATAAAAGGTGTGAGATTTTGGCACCATATTTTTAGCAGTCCTAGAAATCAGCGGAGCATATCCGAATGTAAGTGTATCTGCACATACCAAAGTTACCACTCTCCCATCTCCAAAAAATTTTAATTCTGCTTTTGTACAGGGGTATATAAAATTTCTTTTTTCGGCAGCATAATCAATCATATTCTTGGTAAGCTGATTTTCAATCTCTTTATCCCAGGGTTTTGATGCTGCTTCTTCATCAATTGCAGTTCGTACTAATGAAAGAAATTTATTTCTATCCCCCTCTTCCAATACCTTTTTGTAATTGTTATAAAATTCATCAACTTCTTTACGAAGGTTTGGATCGTTATTTAACTTTTTACTTTTGCTCCAGCCCACAATTTCCCAGTTAACATCTTTCTCATCAACTACAAACGACGTTTTATACGCTGTATATGGCAAAGGCTTATCTAACCTGGGTGTTTGATAGGTTAATGTTTCCCATTTATATTCTTTTCCTTTGCCTCTAGCATTTAACTGATCAAGCATTGTCATGGGCTCTTTGTTTTTTGTGATTTCTATTTTAACAAAAGCGTTTTTAGATAGCTTTGGAGCAAAATGATTTTCCTCTTTCTTTACAGGGAACATTCTTATGGTTACCTCCTGTTTTCCCGGCTTCAAGATATACTGATTGAGATCTACCGTTAAACCAGATCTTTCGCCTAATCCAAAATAAGTAACTATCGGCATGTCATTCAACAATATTTCATACGAACAGTCTAAATGCTCATGCTTTAATTTAAACAAAACACCTTCCTTTTGATAATCTGTTTTTCCTGCGATTTTATTTTCGGCTGCTGTATCTTTTTTATCCTGTGCACAGGATGGTAAACTTAAACAAACTCCTAGTGCTATCAATTTTATCAACCTATCTGTCATTTCCTGTATTAAAATTTAGTTAAGCGGTCTTCTTATTTGGATTTACACATCTAATCCACAAACCATGCACCAAATATCTCTGATTGGTTTTTCTAAGTAATTATTTAGCAGTTTTTCTTTTAGACCTATAAATTATTTTAGTTAAAGGGCCGATAATACTTAGATAGAGAAAAGAAAGATTAAATGCTAAACAGATTACGATTAATGCATCGGCTTTTTTCTGTAGTAGAACTGAAATAAAATACAAAAAAGCTGAGATTGGGATGGTTAATATGAATGCGAACAAAGACCTGACAAACTGAGTCCTGGCATGATCAAAAGCGTTTATGAAATCGTAGTAAAAGCCCATTATATTTAAACCAATAAATATAACAGCCATCATCAGTAAACCAAAGCTTTCAATAATATACTGGTTGGCTATCGTAATGATCTCAAACACACCAGCGATTGAATCTTGTAATATTAATAAAGGTATCCCAAAAACGGCAAGTAGCATACCAACATAGACGATCCAGAAAAAAGATTTTTTAGAGGTCGTTTCAGTACCACTCTGCTTGTAGCTTTGAGCAATCGTTTTTTTAAAACGTGAAGGCCTGAAACTATATAAAACAATAAGGAAAAAATAAAATTCAAGCTGAAAAATGGTCAGCTGATAACCATCGTTGGTATTTCTTATCAGGGCTTTATTTGGGGCCTGGCTAATGAAGGAATAGAATAATGAGCAAACAGCATAAAGCCTAAAAAGCAGGAAATAGCAAAATAAGACAATTGAAATTCTTTTGACGATCATGCTTTTAATAAATACCGCTATCAAATTTACACCATTTACATGCTATAAGCATCGACTGATAGATCTTTTTCGAAGTCATTTGCTCTTTCTCATGACCTTTCGAAAAATTTACCATTTCAGGGAGGTAAAGCCTGTATATATCTTGATCTTAGTAAGTGATTGTTTCATAATTCTTAATTCACATATACATTTACCAATCAATTTCTTTTCTAGGTTTGTATTTGGAATGTCGCAATCCAAAAAGATAAAAATGAAGTTAATTTATGCGTTAATACAAATTATCTATCGGATAATTTCAAAAGAATTTTTGCCTTTAGGCAGATAAATATAGAAAGGAAACCCAAATTCTTCATTCGTTTCCTTTGACGGAACGGCATATTTAATTCTATCAGCCGCTTCAACTTCTTTAAATTTTAGTTTTCCGTCGGCGCCTTTTATTGCTTGCGATCAGGCCCAAGTACAGGCTTTTTAACTTTCTTTTTCAAGTGTTCATGTGTGCCCTGATCGTATTGGCGTCATTGTTACCTTTATCTTTATATCTGGCTGAACTACCATTCGCAACAACGAAATCACGTATATAGCTTTTGGAATTTCAACGAATTTATATTCATCAAATTTGTTTTGCCCCAATTTATTGTATGGGTTTGTTTCAGAATTAACCCCAAGCAAGAAAATCGGTTTCGTCCCCAAAATTCGGCTCCATCTGTAATATCTTTTACACTGTAACAAACATCTAGTACCGCATATCTAACCAATTTTGATTTTTCATCATTTTTATCTGGTAGCTCTTTCTTATTTGGTACGGAAGAGTAACCGGAAGCAAGTAGTGAACGTCATGTTTTTTTGGTGGAAACAGCCCTATTGCGACTAGTAAAGGCTACCACATGAGCACTTTTATATCAGCATTGTTCACCACTAAGATTTTAAACTGTTTTTGGAAAAGACTTATACTGAAACCGAAAATCTAAAAATGCCAGGCATAGAAAATAAAATCCAGAGAAATATATAGGCCAGCTATTTTGATTTACGGCATGGAAAGGCGGAAGCAAATCAGCTATAAAGAACAAGGCAAAACTAATTATGAATAAAAATATATTCTTAACAAAGATCTGTTTGAGATCTTGATTGAACAGCAGCATCCCTTTCAAAGGCTCAATAAAAGCAAATAGCAATGGAGAGGCTACTTTTCGGCCATCTGTTAGTGTTAGAAAAGTTAAAGGAAATATTAAAAATCCGATCAACATGATGATGAAAATGAACAAACTGATTTTTTCCGAGATTGAGTTTTTTATACTTTTTCTTGTTTTACGATTAAATAATAGAAGTAAAATGATAATCCCTAAAAGATTATAAAAAAGAGCAAAGGGTGTAAGCATCATCCCGTTCAGATCTAGATACCTTATTTCCTTCCCAGAAAAAAAAAGCTGTTTGAAGTACAGAAATGAAAGCAGCAGATTGAATAAGAATATTATCGCTATTTTTTTCTTCATCAAAAAGGGTTCGATAAATAGATCTAGATTAATCTTTTTAGCTTAGTTGCAGATTAATACTGAATTAATTCCTCACTGTTTTTTGGAAGATATAATAATACACTCAAATCGCTGGTGGTTTCATAGCCGTCACTCGTTTTACCTGTTAATGTTAATACTTCGTCCTTATTGTCAACCCTTTCTAAACGAACCAATTTACCATTTCCATAAAATACAACATTGTATTTTGGCATCGGATCTAACTTTTTATGGTCTTCTAAAATAAAAGAATAATCAAAAAGCTCATTGATGCTTTGGTCCGTATTATAATAAAATACTTTAGCCAGCTTTTCATCGCTTGCCCTTCTGAAGGCAGCAACACTTACGGTATCGCCTTTTTCAAGCCAGACTCTTATTTTACCGTATGCGGCCAATACTTTCTGTTCTATATTTTCAACTTTATCCAACTGCTGTGCATTGGCCAATTCACCAGAAAAATCAAAAGGTACAGTCGCATTAAATTCTATTTCATGTTCAAAAAAAGAAAGCTTGTTATCAATGGCTTCTTTAGGAATGTCAAAATCTTTTAAAATAGTTTTTTCGCTGTTTGCAATTTTATCATTAGCGAAAAACAAAACCGTTATTTTGGCCCTTGTGTATTCATCAAAAGTTTTTTTACCTCCCGAAGGATAAATTTTGATTTTCAATTTCTGTTTTCCGGATGAAATAATATTTGCGTTAAAAGGAATCAGCGAAGAGAAACCGCCATCTTCCAAAGCATTAATTAATGGAATGTCGTTGCCAATTAATTCCACCTTACATCCACCTTTGTCTAATTGGACGGAATAATTTGGATAAGATTTATAGTTATTAATCGTTGTTTTAATATCAGTTATCATCTCTTTTGATCTTAATTTTTTTTCGCTATCATTTTTTTGTGTACATGAAGCGATAGTTAAAATAAATATAATGCTTAAATAAAGTGTGTATCTCATTTTTTCACAATATAAGTCTTTCCATAAGTAATTTTGTCTTTCCGCTCAACAATGGTAAACGTTCGTTTTATGGTTGTTTTTGATTTTTTTATTTGTCCCTTGATAATTAAAATGATTTTTAAACCAGTAAAATCTATTTGTTGTTCAATAAACACTCCATTTACATCTTTTCCTATGGATGCCCTTGGTTCAAAATAACTTTCTGCACTTCCAGATGCCTCTAGTTTATAATCGGCTTCAAAAACAATGATGTAAATTTTACCAGATGCCTTTATACTTAAATCTAGTTTTAATCCAACCTTACCTTTAAAATCCAGCTGTGCTTTATTAAATTGGAAGTCGAAAAACTCTGCTGTAACACTAAGTTCCCCAGATGCTGCCAAAGTGAATATTGCCTCAACACCTGACACACTGGCTGCAATATCCAATACCTTTATTACCTGCCCTGCAACAGGAATTAATTCTGCATAAAAAAGCAGATCCAAAATGCCTTCTGCTTTAAATAAAGGCGTAAAACCCAATTTTAAACTTCCTTGTGTTAAAACTTTTGCCGGATTTGCGCGATCGTGTTCCAACCACCATGATGCAGCAACCGACATATTGGGATAATGAAATTTCAATGTTAATGGCATTCTTTTGGCACCGCTAATTACGCGCTGAGCAAGCGTTTTGTTTCCTTTGGCCTTGTTTAAATGCGATGCTTCATCAACCCACTCTTTAAGTTTTACGAATACACCCAAAAAGTTTCTGATTGTCTGAACGTATTTTTCTCCAAATTCGGCTTCATTATTCTTATTGTTCCAAACAGCTTTAAGCGTTAAACCAAAAAATACTTCAGATTGTCCTGTGCTTGATAGTTTGTACCGGTTGAACCCAGATTTTTGAGCAGATTTTTGGTGCGCTTTAGTTTGCGCACCGGGTTTCATATTGGTATAACGCTCTTCCATAGCCATATCCGACCCGAAATCAAATTTAAGTTCCCATTTAATATCAGGATAGGCTTTGACAACAATGGTCGGAATAGTTGGCTGAGGATAATACGCGCAGCTATTAATGTAATAGTAAAACTGGTTTGGTGTGGTTGCGATAGGCCAAATGTATTGGATTGGAGAAAGGTTAAATCTCGACAAATCTGAATATATCCCTTTTTTAATTGATCCAGATGTCATACTTAGCCTAACTGATTTATCATTCGCATCTTCTTTCTGCTCAACCGCTTTAAAAATTACATTTTTAGATTTATGTACCTTTGTTCGACATTTATCTGTTTCATATCCATCTACTTTGACAGTAACTTCTTTTTTGATGTTTTCCCCAGGACTAACTGTTTCGTACTCAATACCATCAACCTTAGGTTTTTTACCATCAAATACTAAAAAATTTGTAGGTTTTGCTGCATCTATTTCCTTAATACTTTCCGTAATTTCTATTTTGCTGAATCTACAGGGGTCGTATTTTTTTGCATTGCTTTCTGCCTGCCCCACCTTTGCCACCTTATTATTTAGCGTGGGTGCAACGGAAGTTGTTGCTATTTCATTTCTGATTTTTAAATAAACGGCATGTAAATCCTGATTTAATCCATCAGACAAATATTTACCACTGGTAGGATCTTTAACTTTAACATAGAAATCTTCGTCATTACTAATATTTTTAATTTTTGCCATCCAGGAAAAGGTGTTGCCAATCTGTAGATCTACCTCTCCATTAATCACTTTAACACCATTAATAATTACTATTTTTTTATCATCCTGACCAAAGCCTAGGCGATTATAAATTTCAATAGTGAGATTATAGTTATTTAACCCCTCTGTTTGTAAATTAAGATGTACTACGTCTCCGTATTTTATTAGCCCAGCCTGATTTTTGATGTTAGCCCCACCAGATTTTTTGCTCCATTTAGAGCTTATAATTTTTGGCTCACACCAACCTTTTACTTGTAAGCCAGTATTTGCTTTATCTCTCTTTCCCGAAAGGCTGGCTTCTATATAATAAGAAAAATTACCACACAGCTTTTTAGGAATCATTAAGCCGTATTTTTGATTTGATGGCACACGCATTTGCTTGATTATCGTTTTTCGATCGGCAGATTGTCTAATCCATGTAACGCTTTTAGCTTTTTCTGCTTTAGTAGTATCAGCATGCCATTCTGAAACAGCAAAATAAACGTATTGATCGGGCTTTACTACACATAAGGTGCCAGGACTGCTTTTTTTACTATAAACCAATCCCTCAACACATTTGATTTTTTTAACACCTCTACTCATTTTTAAATACTTATAGTTTCTGAAATACCATCTTCAGTTAATAGATGAGAAGAATTTCCAGCAGGATTTAATACAGCCTGAACTCTTGGATCTGCCTTTTTCATATTCTGCTTGCTTACATCAGCCTGTTGCCCGTGTTTCAATACTTTAATGCAATCCTTGCCGCCGATAGGACAAGTGCCTTTACTATCTTCCAGCAGAATTTTACCTCCATGGGTCAAAGTAACTTTATTATAAAAGGCAGTCCATTCTGTAATGACAGCCGTGCAAGGCTTGTTATTCTGTTTAGCACATGAGCCAAAACAGTTTTTCTCTAAAGTTGATCCAATATCCTTAGTGCTTGCGATTAGTTTTTTAGAGCCGTCTTTATCATTCGCATATTCTTTTTTTTGAGTAAGTACCACCAGTTTATCCGGCGTACTACCAAAATTGCACAAACATGTTGCACCATGAACAACCAGATGTTTTTCCATATGCTTATTGAATTATTTTGTGTTTACTGAAAATCGACTTGAAAAAGCGGCTTATTAAATTTTGCTCACTGTAATTAACCTTATCCAGAAAGGAAAGGTTATGTCCCATGTTTGCGCTGGTCTCTTCATCTGTTACAATAGCGGCATCCATATTGAAAGCGCTTAACGCAACTGTATTCTCTATCCCATCGCTCCAACTCCATTGTGCAATAATGGAATCAATAGCCTTAGTATCATTTTCGAGCACGATATCAGCGTTATACTTTGCATTTATACTGGGAATATATTGATCATCCTCACTAATATTTTCATCTTTTGATATGATTTCACAATCGCCATTATGGTGGATTTCTATAGCGCCATAATGATTCAGATATTGTTCTAAGGTTTCTTCTACTTCAAAAGTATGTGGTACGGCATCTTGCACTAAAGAAAAATTTTTGCTCTGTTTAATTTTTCGATCCGAACCATACGATTTGTAAATGGAGGAAAAAAAGGTATTGATAAACCAATCATTCTGAAAACAGATATCTAATGTAAATGCATCCTGAAGCATCTGTTCAGTACGCATTAAATATTTTTCACTTTCTTCTCCTACAAAATACTCTTGCACCTTACTTTTTACCTGAGGCCACCTCCTTTTAATTTCATCGTGATTGTAAATGCCTTCGAAGGATCCATCTAAACCAACTTTAATGACAAGAGGATAGAAAACCTGACCGGTTTCGTAAGCCAATTGATCAGCAATAGTATCTGGTTCGGTATCATTAATATAAACAGAACTTAATCTTTCAAGTTTAAAAATCCTCAGTTGTTCATCGACCAAGGTTTTAACATAAGTGACCTTAATTTCATATTTAACATTAACTGGTTCCGCATTTGATGCTGAAAATGAGATGAGGATTCCATAAGAACGGCTAAAATGTGTTGGTTTCAGCTTTAATAAAACCTGGCTCGGGCAGGCTACCAAAGGCGCATGCTTTTCTGTAAATGTGGCTTTATCATCCATGTTAAACTTATTTAATGATCGAATATCTGCTGGTTAAAATGAAAAGCTTTAACTATTTATAAAAGGACTGTACTTTGATGTTTTTAAAACTAATCAGGGTATTATTGATTTTTAAACTCACGCTAGCTTCCTTTTTTTGTGCGTCGATTGCGACAACAAGTGCTGCCTTTTCATCTGGATTTATTTTAGCAAAAATGCTCGTGGTTTCTTGTTCATCAAACTTTATTTCTGTACGGATTTCTCTTTTCTTATCATCCATCCAATGCACGCTCAGTTCTTCAACCGGAGCACAAAGTTTAAAATCCATTTGCTTTAGGTGGTCACCGAAAATAAAATTCCGCTCTTTATTCAGGTAGTCAATATCCAGTCTGGAAATGTTTTCAGGCGCGGTTACTGTAATTTTCCAATTGTATTTTTTGCGCAGGTTATTCCAGTATTTGTAAGGAATGTTTCCACTCAATATTTCGCTTCGGGTGGCTTCGGGTAAGTCTTTAATTACATTGTTAATATAAGTATCAAAAGAACCTTCCATATCCGGATAAACACTTGTCCAATCAAGTTTATCAATTAACTGAGCCTGGTAATGTCCTATCTCAACCTGTTTATTTCTGACACCTGTTAACCACAATACAAGATCGCCACCCGGAGCCATACCTACTTTAATGTAGTTGAAATTACCCTTTCCGTTATCTTCAGTGTCATCTGGATAACCTGCTTCCAAAAGCGAATCTATTTTTTTGGCATCAAGGATAAATTTGCCTCCATAGTTCTTTTTTTCAGTAAAGGAAAGCCAGGCAATTTCCAAAACAGTTGGTGCTTCCTTAAATTTTTCACCAACCAGATTTATGGAGCCATTTTCTCCCCATCCGTAATCTACTACGCGACCGCTGGGAATATTTACTTTTTTCCCCTCACCATACGTAAAACTTCCTTTAAATATTTGAACAGGATAATTTTTAGGAGCACATTCTGTAGGTATCCAATCGTATTTTTTCATCTTTTCTTGGCAGGCACTAATGGTAAGTGCTGATAGTGTAAATAATATAGTGAATAATTTTTTCATATTTTATCGTCGGTTAAAAACGACCCTTTCGCGTTCTCCCTGTTTGTTTATGGCAGGTTCTTTTCCAATACCATCCCAGCTTGAAGAGAAATGAAGATACCTGTTTCTTAAATCATAAAGTACTTTAGCATCCTCAACCGTTTGCTGATATTTATCCTGAGGATATAAACCCCTATCTACCATATCTTTAATTGATCTCAATTGTCTTGCATTGTTGAATAACATAGCGGGTTTGGTTTTTAGGATTGCATAGGCTTTAAGTCTGATGTAAACATCTGAAAGTATTACTTTATTTCCAGCAAGTGGTTTATCAGGAATTTTATACAAATTACTTTTAATTTGAGTATCTAAAAATTTGCATATTGGTTTACCCATTTCAAACATTAAGTGGAGTGGAATTAGGCTATATTTATTACTTAATAAGCGGTTACCAATCAGTTTATAGGGCTGCTTATTTGTCATTTGATTATCCCTATACCAACCTTGTTCAATCAATCTGGCCTTTTCGGCGGCTACCTTTTCGCGCCAGTTATTAATGGTAAAAAGCTCTTCTGCAAGAGAAACATTCTCAACTATATTATCTCTATAACTACCGCCAATATCAGAGTGTACACCTGGAAGTGAAAGTTCTATTCCTGTAGTAACAGAAGTAAGTTCAAATTTCTCACGGTGCTCATCCGCAGCAGTAAGGTGAACAATATTTGAGGCCTTGTTAATGGCATTTAATTTAAGTTGGCCAACATCATCTCTGTGCTTAATTCCGTAAGCCGAAACAGTATCATACAATCCTGCAAACCTGATCTTGACAAAGTTGATTTTTAGTTTTTTCTGCATTTTTAAGCCAAAATGTCCTCTGGCAGGTAAATCTTCCTGTGAAACCATATATCCATCGCTATCGGTCAATATCCCTTCTTCTCTTACAGTTGCCTTATAGGCTGGTTTAGTAATCTCGTGTACAAAATTACGTGCAGCGGCGGCACCACGACTAAATCCAAAAACATCTACTGTAAGCTGGTTAATGTTTTTATTGGTCGCACTTTTAATGGTTTTAAGTAATGCTTCACAACTCGCTCTTACTTTGGATCTTATACCAGTTGACCCCATTCCTGTACCCATATCTACAACGGTATCGAACTCATCATTAGTAGTTCCAATTCCCTCTATATAAATGGAATAGTATAATGTTTCTTTTTTATACATTTTCTCCAAATGGTCTACATTGGTCCTGTCGTTTTCGTAACTGGTATTATCCTGCCATTTCCATTTCCATCCACTTTTGCTTTTATAAATACTATTTGATGCTTCTCTGTTATCTATGTTTTTCCTGTTATTTCCAGTTCCGTCAAAAAAAAGGCCTACTACCAAATCTACCAAGTCTTCTTTCACTACTGATTTTTCCGGATCGCCAAAAACTACGCCATCCGTGCTGTGCTCACTAACCTTTTGTGCAGCATTTGATTGCATCGTTTTGGCAAATGATACGTGTTCCTGCCTTGCAATTTCCTGCATAGATCCATTTGATATTTTAGTAATGTTGCCACGTACCATAACTAGAAAAGATTACTTTTTTCGCCGCTGTTATTATGAATCGTTTTAGCTGCGTGCTTGGTAATACTACCTTCTAAACTACTAATATTTAAGGCAGAAGACGCTGTTTTAGTAATATTAGTCGCTTCACTTTGAAAGCCATCAACAGCAATTTCCGTAATATTGGACGCATTTAATGTGTAGTTTTCGACAATGCTAACCTGCTGATTTGCGCCAACTTGTGTGCTCATATTTTCACCTACTTGTATAGTCTTATTTGCACCCACACTCACATCCATATTCTCCTGCACATTAATCTGCATATTTTTACAGTTCAAAGTCATGTTCTCCAATGCAGTAATGGTGATGTTATTGCCTTTGGTATCGATATGGATAATGTTGTTATGAATATCGGTAATTTTTATCCCCTGTGTACCTGGATCATCATCGAATTCAACCAGGTGACCGCTCCGGGTAATAATACTTTTAAGGTGGTTTTTAATTAAAGGACTACTGTCTACGCTGGAACTATGATAAACACTCCCCATCACTACCGGCCGCGCAATATTGCCTTCTTCGAAAGCAATCATCACCTGATCATCTATTTCAGGGATGGCAAAGTAACCCCTGTTATTGCCCCTATCTCCGATACCTGCACTTGGAGTAACTACACGCAGCCATTCCGTAACATCATTGGTTAAACATTCCCATTTAAATTTCACTTTTATCCGGCCCTGGCCCTGCGGATCATTATTATCGATTACATCTGCCAACTGCATATCGGGCTGCGGTTTTTCAAAGTTTTTTACCAGGATACGCTCGGTAGTGGATATTCTTCCCTCAAAATTATTGTGGTATTTACCATTCTCGTCGATATGGTGTTTGATACCGGTAATCAAAAATTTGCCTAAACTTTCTGTAGTGAACGCCATCTCTTTTCTAAGGCTCATCGTAATTTCAGCGATACTTCCGATGCTCAATCCTGCATTATCACCCCGGGCGGTAACTTTTAAAAGTTCACTGGTATTGGCCTTTTCTTCATTTTCAACCAGGTTTTTGATATCGTTGTTATTGTCAACCCTGATTAAAGCAGGTTGATTAAAAGTTTTGCTAAAAGTTAAGTTGGAAGCTTTAACCGCGTGTGACAGATCAGGGGTTCCTTCTACCTTGCCCGTACTTTCACTTTGCAGCATTTCGTTCTGCCTGGGATTATAGGAGAACCGCTTATTTTTGATCGGCGCGATTTCCATGGCATACTGCATTTCCTGCACATCTCTACCATAAAACAAAGATATTTCTTTCTGTATATTGGGTTTACCGAAATTAAGCTGTTTACCATCGTAAAAAAACCACTCGTGGTATTCGGCTGAGAGGCGATTTAAAAAAGCAAAATCACTCTCCCTATATTGAATAATATAATCAATAGATGAAGTTCTGGCAGCATTCGCCACAACCTTTAAATCGTTAGCGGAGGTATCTTTCGTAGCCAGTTTTACAATCTCATTCAGATCTTTGTCCAGATAAGAACCCAGATCGGGCCCACGATCAATTAAAATGGTGGGGCTATAACCGCTTACGATTAAAACACCATGGTAACCATGGTTTTGTGATAGTTCGACTTTAGAGACCAGGCCTTTAAAATTCTGCATACCTTCTGGCGAATGACCAAAGGATGCGGTTAAGGTTTTGCCTACGAAATCGCGGCTATCATCTAAAATGATCAGCCCGGGCGCGCCCATCTGATCGTGGTTGAAACGCAGCTCAAAGTAATGGTGTTCGTTAAAAGCCTGTGTGAGACTAAAGGAAGCAAAATGGGTAATTTCCTTATCCTCTATATTGATTTCTGCAATGAGTTTCTTTTCCATATTGATTAATCTTGATCACAAAAATTACCTAAGCTAAATCCAGTTGCCGGTTTTAAAGCATAACTCTTTTGATAAAAATGATTCCACTTTTATAAAAGGACTCTTCGGATGATCTTTGTGTGCGTATGCCAAACCAAACACTTTACCAGACTGGTAATTGTTTTCTACTGCAATATATTTGCGTTGGCCAGACATCATTGAGCTTTAATGTAAAAGTAGTTGACGGGATAAACCCACTACCGTGCGACGATAATTTAGATTTACTATATAGTAACATAATTGAAGCGCGTTGAACTAAATACGCCCCGAAAAATCGGGGCGCATCAATTAATTGATATGCATAAAAGGACTAAGCCTTAGGCCAATCGTTTTCATGCTCGGCATTGCCTAGTTTCAGCTTACGCGCCGATACCACAAAGCTTAAAGTCATAGGTGTATTGTCGTTTACTGCAATACCTTCGTTATATTGGATAATGTAACCATCTTCAAAAGACAGTTCTTTCATTTTTGCATCTTCTTCGCCTTTTTTAAAGATGATGTTGCCTGAAAGCGGCTTGTATTGGTTGTTCACCATCGATTCTATTACTGAAGTATCTTCTGTAGATTCGATTTCGATGTGGATGGTACCACCATAAACACCTGACGATGGACGACCTTTTGCGTCAACATCTCTATTTAATGAAAAGCTGCACTGTAGTACATCAAATTCTTTTGATCCTAAGTTTAAACGGGTTTTGAATGCCATTGTAGTAAAATTTAAATGTTTTTAAATGAATGAATTGCGCTGAGCGGTTGCCATAGGGCATGGCGTTCGGCGTGTGGCGTTTTCAACCTTACACCCTCTACCTTCCTACCCTCAACCTTAGCCTAGGCCTTCGGCCAGTCGTTAAGGTGTTCTGCATTTCCTAATTTTAGCTTGCGGGCCGAAATCTGGAACTTAAGCGTCATCGGATGATCGCCCACAATGTTTATCCCTTCGGAATATTTAACAATGTAACCATCTTCGAAATGAACTTCTTTCATTTTGGCATCTTCCTCTGTTTTCTTGATCAGAAGGGTTCCTGTAATAGGTTTGTACTGGTTGTTCACCATCGCCTCGATAATTGAGGTGTCTTCAGTTGATTCGATCTCAATGTCGATGGTACCGCCGTAAACTCCGGAAGAGGGTCTTCCTTTTGCATCTACATCACGGTTTAACGCATAGGCACAGTGAAGCACATCGTACTCCTTGCCCGAAAAATTTAATCTAGCTTTGAAAGCCATAGTTTTAAAATTTAAAGGTTAAAAATTTGATTATCAGTAGCCTCCGCTACTTTTCAATGTTTACCAAATATCAGGCCAAACGTGCCATATATTGCCTATCATTTATAAGCAAGCAAAATTTTTAATATACCGGATGGGCGTTTATCGCCTAAAAACGCAGTTATGAATTGCATTTTGTGGAAAAACTGTGGAAAAACCCAAACTATATTTATTGTAACAAATACATTAGAGTAGTTAAACGCACAACAAAAATGTAGCGATTATACACAAAGTGTAGCATTTTAGGACAAGTTGTTGCCAAAATGAAAGGCTGAACTTATTAGAAATAGACTATAGTCTCTTAAATCAGTTGCGATCCAAATTTCTCCATTTTAGCCAACCATTTCTGGCTGTAGTGATTTTCAAGCGAATGTAGTTCGCCTATGGTATTGGTCAATACCGGGCTCATTTTGCATTTTTCAAAAACCACTTTTTTGATAGAAAGGTAAGTAGTTTTTTTATTTGCTTTCCACTCCTTAAAAGTGGCTTCATCTAAAATGGATACAATTCTCGCAGAGCGGCCGCTAAAGTTATTATTCACGTTTTGTTGCTGCGTAGCAAAAACCTGATCAGGCATAAACAAACGGTCAAAAAAGCCTTTAATCTTTGCCGGAATATGATCCACATACACCGGACAAAAAAGTACAATATGGTTGCTTTGCCTGATTGCCGTTAGGGCTTTCTGCAAATCAGGCTCTAACTCGGCAATCTGTCTATTGTTAAATAGCTTGTTCGAGTTAAATATCAGATCGATAATGGCCAATTCCCTAACGGTGGCACCAGCACTTTCTGCACCTTGCTTATAAGCGTTAATCAGGAAATTTGTAGACGCGTTTTTTTCGATATCCCCATTCAGGATAAGTACTTGCTTCATTTTTTTTGATTAATCTGATTGGGCTGATGCATTACAAAATTATAAAGAATTTGTTAAGTGTTATGCATACCCCATAAAAAAACCCAACGCCAGGGTTGGGTTTTTATTTTCAGCTATCAAAAACTATTGCTGATTATATTCTGAGCTCCAGGTGGTACTTTCGTCTTCACCTTTATGTCCGTCTAGTTTTACCACAAAACTTTTGGCCGGGAAATACGGTGTAATGTGGATATCCAGGTGAATTCTGTCTTTTTGCTGCTCATCCCTTTCGAAACGCATAATCTTGAAACGCTCAATCAAACGGTCGGCACCCTGGATACCATCCAAAAATTTAACAATCTGTCCACGAAGATCCTGTTCGGTTTTGGAAGTCCAGTTCTCGAAAGCCCTTCTGTTCAGGAAATCAAACAATACTTTGGTAATATAATCGAATACACGCACTACTGAATAGGTTTGTAAACCAATATTATCGCCATTAAATAATGTTTTAGCTGAGAAAGCCATTACTTTACCGTACTCATTAACCATTGGCACTAAACCTACCCGCTCTAAATGAGAGATTTCACTTTTCTTTAAATCGAATTTCACACCATCAACTTCATTGATAGCACCATGTTTTTTACCTGCCGTAACCTGCGACATCAGGGTATAGTACATTTTACCGGCTAAAGCTGCCGATCCTGGCACGGTAAGATCATCTTCCTCTCCTACCTCAGCTACTTTACCACGTCCTACCAGCCAGTTACAGGTCATGATTACGTTTGATCTAAAGGCATCTCCGCCGGTGAAGTTTGCGGCGGTAAATAAATCAAGTACATCATCCGGCTGATCCAAATCGGCAAAATCGGTTACCAGCATCGCTTTATTGTTGTGTGCGATCTTAGCCCATCTTTCGAGTACTTTATTAGATCCCATATAACCCGGAACAACCATCAATGAATAGTTATTACGAAGATCCAAACGATCGTAATTCTGCTTTAATTCATCATCTACATACTCTATGAAACGCGGATTATCAAGATCTTTGATCTGATCCATTGAAGCGTTTAACAGCACCACGTTTTTCAGTTTGTCTGACTCGGTATTTTTATAAAATAAATGTACCGAACGATAAGCCTGTTCCAGTTCCCTGGTACTTTCTAACGCAGTAGCAATGTTCTTATTTAAGTTTTCTTCTGCAGCATTCAGTTTTTCAGTACTTTTTTCAACCATATCGGCCACCGAACCGGAAGACTCCAGAACTTCTATCCAAAGCTGGATTTTCTTTTTCAGCTCTTCGCGTTCTTTCTTCTTTTCGTCGCCGGTTAAAAAAATCTGTTTCCGTGCTTTCCTTTCCGGATTTAAATTCTGAAGGCCATCAACTGTTGCTTCCAACAAATCGAAACCGCCAACCCTGGCCAGTTTTTCTAAGTTATCTTTAAGTGATGTTTTTTCTATGGTTTTACCTTCTGCCGGTTTAAAACCTGCTTCGGATATATTTTGGTCTGCTTTTAATTCTTGAGGATTTGACATGTTTTCTCCGCGTTAAGATTATTTATTTTGCTCCAATTCATCAACAAAGTTCTTCAAAGCACTGATGAAGGCCGATTTAGTTTCTTCATCATCCAATGTAGCTTTTAAGGTTTTGTTCGATTTTAACTGTTTAATCACATTAAGCGACATCTCTCGCTCAATGTTCACATCTGTAAGGTAGTTGCTTTGATTGATGATATTTTTGACGCTGAAATCGCCCAGATCATTAAAATTTAAGGTTTCGCCAACGGTAGATCCATCCTGCTTTTCAAAAGCTACTTTTACATTTGGTTTATAATGGGCAAATACTTCCTTAACGGTTTTTAGTCCTTCTACCTTTTCTGGTTTTATGGGTTCGTTATCGGTAAGTTTTTGTACGAAAAGCGTTTTATTATGGGCAATCTCCGCGAAGGCTTCTGAGGTATCAATTTTCCGCTCATTACCTCCAATTTCATAGTTAAACATAATATGTTGATTTAGATTTACGATTAATTTATACTAATAATATAATAGTTAACATTTTAACTCAATTTTTGTTCCAATATAATGGCTTATGGCTGAATAATATTCCACTCTATTTTATCTTCTTCAGCATGTTTGCTTACTTTAATCTTCGATCCTTTTTTAAGCTCGCCGGAAATGATGTATTTGGAAATCGGCCTGCGCAATAGATTTCTGATCACTGCCGATAATTGCCTTGCTCCATATTTGGGCGTAAAGCCATCTAAAGCAATCATTTTCTTAGCATCATCTGCTATTTCAAATTCGATACCCATTTTGTTCAGCGACTGTACCAAACTGTTTAACTGAATTTCAAAAATGCGTACCACATTACTTTCGCTAATTGGTGCAAACGGAACAATTTCAGAAATCCGGGCTAAAAATTCAGGACGGAAATGCCCGGCCATAACCTCCATTAATTGGTTTGAAGCCGGAACCACGCCTTTTCCTATCTGTTCTGCGATCCATTCGCTGCCAATATTTGAGGTAAAAAGGATAAGCGAATTGCTAAAATCTCCCTCTTTTCCTAAACGATCGTGCATATGGCCCTCATCCAGAATCTGCAAAAAGGTATCGAAAACCGAAGGGTGTGCTTTTTCAATCTCATCGAACAATAGTACCGAGTAAGGCTGCTGCCTGATTTTATTCACCAACAAACCACCTTCTTCATAGCCCACATAGCCCGGGGGCGCTCCATAAAGCAGGGCTGCACTGTGTTCTTCTTTAAATTCTGACATATCGAACCTGATCATTGCCTTTTCGTCATTAAATAAAAACTCGGCAATTGATTTGGCCAGTTCGGTTTTACCTGTACCCGTTGGGCCCAGCAAAAAGAAAGACCCAATTGGCTGTCCTTTTTTGTTTAAGCCACTACGGGATTCCAATATGGCATCAGAAACAGCTTTTAAAGCCTGATCCTGACCTACTACCCGCTTTTTAAGGTATTGTTCCATATTGAGCAGTTTTTCCTTCTCACCAGCCTGCAGTTTTCCCATTGGGATGCCTGTTTTATAGGCCACTATCGAAGCGATATCCTGTTTAGAAATGCGATCGCTTTTTTCTGCAGCATATTTTTTTAATTCCTGCAGGCTGCTGTTGATATAATCCTTGTATTCATCAGCGGTTTCAAAGGCGTCAGTCTGTGTTTCATCCGTTAAACGGCCTAATAAAACCGGACTTAATTTATTTTGAAGTAAGGAATAAAGCCATTTATAATCTGCAAAAAGATCAGCTTCTGATTCTTCTGTATTGGCATTTAATGTTGCTAATTCTACCTCCAAACTGTCAATGGCCTGGTCGGAGGTATCGTTCATCATTTTCATGGCCGCCATCGTCCTGTCTAAGAGATCAAAAGCTGAATCAGGCAGCCTTCTATCTTTCATATAACGTTTGGCCAAACGCACACATTCCCCTAAAGCATCCGGCTCAATGGTTAAAGCATGGTGTTCTTCATATTTAACAGCCAGTTTCTGCAACATTTTTATGGTACTTTCTTCATTTGGTTCATTTACCTGAAGTACTTCAAAACGCCTGCTAAAAGCCTGCTCAGGCTCAATAATCTTACGATACTCATCAATAGTGGTCGCTCCGATCACAGTGATTTCGCCACGGGCAAGTTCTGGTTTCAGTAAATTACCAATCCCAGCCCCCAAAGGACCTTTACTATCTAATAAGGTATGGATTTCATCAATAAAGAGTACCGCTTTTTCAAACTGTTTTATTTCTTTAATGATGTTTTTTAAACGGTCCTCAATTTCTCCTTTATAAGATGCACCTGCAATTAACGATCCTAAATCCAATTCGAAAAGCTGAACCGGTTTTAAACGATCGGGAACGTTCTGGTTTACAATATCAATCGCAAAGCCATCAACCAATGCTGTTTTGCCTACACCGGCATCGCCAGTTAAAATAACATTGGGTTTGGTTCTGCGGCAAAGGATTTCCATCATCTGTCGGGCTTCCTTGTCACGACCAATTATGGGGTCTGTTTTGCCATCTCTAACCATTTGCAAGCGGTCCAGGCAATATTTATACAGCGCATTGCCTGTACTTTTATTTTCCGCACCAGCACTTGTTTTATCCGGCGCAACTACTTTCGAAATTTCTTCATCCTTTACATAGAGATCCAAAATTTCGCGTTCTTTAATCGGAAATGATTTTAACTGATCGGGCTGAAAGCCGATACCCGGTTTTGCAAGTGCGGTTAATACACAAACCGGGGTAATTAAATCTAACCCGAGTTTAATACGCACATTATCGGCTTCTTCAAAAATCACCGCAATTTCCGGGGAACCGCTAACGGTATCACTAAGGCTTGCCGCTTTTGGTTGTTCATCTATCCGAACTTCAGCCCATTCGCTGATATACTCCTCATCTTTACCGATGGAAGTGATAAACGATCTTAAACCTACATCTTTATGCATTAATCCTTTTAACAAATGAGCTGCAGAAAACACTTCGTTTCTGTATTCCTTTGCCAGCGACTGCGCAATATGCAACGCTGTTTTCACCGATTCACTTAAATTTGTAACTGCCATAGCCTCTAGTTGGTTGAAGGCAATACTGCCGGGTTAAAATTATTTTCGGTAATATAGTAGTAGATTTTGCCGTTCGAAATGAACTGTTGTTCAATCTGCGTAGCTCTCTTAATCTGCTGAACCGACTGATCCAATAATTTAATATAGGCTTCAAACTGATCAAGCGGCATTTTAGAGGTGTTCTTTAAATCGCTTACGGTATATTTCGATAAAAACTCATTGTTTAGAGGTAAACCTGTAACCAACTTAATGTAGTTTGTTAGCGTCATGGCCTTGATATCACTCGATGACATCTTCATACCCAACAACTGCTTAGGCATCCTTACATAGTTTTTAACCAGCTTTCTCCTGAAAGAGGATTGATCTGCCTGAAGGTTTTGCCCTAACATAATCGAAAAAACATCTACAATCTGTTTGTACTCCATATTGTTCAGTACAATTGCATATTGTAAAGTGGTCGGATTATTTTTTACTACATCGGCAGATATACTGGCAGTAGTATAATATTTAAAAGCATTATGCGGCATACGATCGGCCACTTCCATACCGACAGGCTGAGGTAATAAAGCTTCCACATCGGCTGACAGGTTTTTACGTGAAATACCTGTTAAACGGAAAGCACTATCTAAAGAGCTGATCTGGCTGACGATATCCATATTGGTTTCTTTTATAAAACGACGTAGGGCAATCGTCATACTCTGGTTGGAGTTTACCGATCCTTTGGTCGGGAAAACCACACCGCCTTGTATCAAACTATTTTTAGGATAGTCCAGATAGTAAGAAATAGAGTCTTGCAGGCTCGTGTTGTAAGGCTGAAAGCTTTTCAATCCTTCCCCCTTAACCATTGTATTTTTTCTGTACTCGGCCGCACGGATGGCTGATTCTGAAACCAGTTTGCGAGATTGGATAACAAAATCATTAAACGACTGGTTAAAATCGCTATATACCTGCAAGGCTAAAATTCGGGCATCGGCAAGGGCCACCTGCTCACTCAACTCATTGATGAGGTAATTATTGGTGCCGCCTGTGTTTCCGGTACTGCCCACTAAAATAATTAAGTTAGTTTCGTTCTTTTTTCCTTTAAATAAAGTTATTCCAGCTTTTAAAGCACTAAAAACCGGACTTTCAGTAATCTCTCCATTACACCTCATGGTGTTTTTTGCCTGGTTTGATAAGAAATTCATAAACTTCCGGTAATCATCCTGGATCGGGCTTACAAAAATACCTTGCTGCCCGCAGCCGGTTTCGCCCCGGTACACTACACCGCCATAGTTTACCTTTGTACCCTTACCAAAATCGCCCATAAGGTTTTCGAATGAACCAATGGTATTGGTCATCCCGGAAAGATATTTGGTCATTGGACTTCCTCCATCCACTACAAAAACAACATTTACCTTTGTTCTATTTTTGCGCAGATTCAAATAATCCTGATAAGAAAGGGATGAACCGTTAATGGTTAATAGCTTATTATCTTTTTTATTGTAAACATCGGTGGCAATGCCAACTGTGCTTGCACCATCATCATTTGAAACAACAGGTACACTACGCAGAATCAGGTTTTCTCTTGGTAATAAGGGGTCTATTACAAAAGCAGTTCCGTTATCGATTCCGTTTTTAATGGCCATTGAGGTAGAATCATCCTTGTCGTAATCGCCAGGTTTAATGGAGGTGATGTATAAACGATCGCCCCAGTGGTGTACTGCCTCAGCAGAAACCCATCCATAAACACTTTTCAACGCACTATCTGCAACCAACTGGTCATCAGAGCCGATCAGGTATTTTTTACCATCTTCTGATTTTTTATAGATGTAAGCAATTTCGTGCAACCTCACTTTTGCCCTTCTGTCTTTAAGTTCAGGCGTATTGTAAACCAAGATGGAATCGGTGGTATCGAAATAAAATTTTGGTTCGGTTAAGGCATTTTTGCCATTTACAATACCAATGGCTTTCTCAGCATAACCTGTTTTTTGGTTAGAGAATGCACGTTGCCATAACAGCAATTTTGATTTTGCTATCCATCCGTAGCTGATGGCGCTCTTTTTATCATTGATTTTCCTTCCCCTGATCATGCCCGCTTTATATTTGATCAGTTTCAAATAGCCGTTCTCTTCTTTAGAAACATAAAAAGGTTCCATAAAGCTGATTTTTTTCATGATAAGGCTTCCACCAGGCGCCGTT
Organism: Pedobacter suwonensis; assembly: GCF_007833675.1. NCBI lineage: Bacteria > Pseudomonadati > Bacteroidota > Sphingobacteriia > Sphingobacteriales > Sphingobacteriaceae > Pedobacter > Pedobacter suwonensis. The sequence goes on from NZ_CP031708.1 coordinate 3,004,578, forward strand.
GTGGTATAATTATCTTCACGGTCGGAAAAAACAATCCATGGTAGGCTGCTTCTGCCGGTATTATCGTTAATATCTATGGTTTCGGCCGGCCTCTCGTAAGATTTAGGCATGTATTTTACTTTTTTGCCAAAGGATGCCGGTGATTGTGCATAGGCAAACGATATTCCTAAAAATAGGATGGTTAAGGCATAATATTTTTTCATATTCTATGTAGATGAGCTTAAAATTAGGTGAAGATGTTAATCTATTTCGTTTTTGCCGGCTGAGCATCAGTGGTTGCTGTTGTTGCGGGCTGGGCCGTTGCCGAATGTTGTTTAATATTTAATAAACTGGCACAGGTAGAGTTTGGCTTAATCGTTAACTGCGCCTCATCCACCGCTATTTCGCCTCCAAATGTCAAGCCCATACAGTACGAATAAATATCAGTCTGTTTTTTCTTCCCATTCATTTCTACATTTACCGTTACTTTTTCGTTGTTGCACATGTATTTGTTAATGAGGTAGTAATAGTTGGAATTAAAATCTGCACCGTTGGCTATGGCTTGTAAGCGGGCCCTGATATCATCAATGGTTTTACGTTCTCCATCACCAGGCGCAACTAAATCTTCAACGATTTCGGCATTTGGATCGGTAATCAGAACGGTTAGAAAGGCAGGCTTACGGGCTTTATCTGACCGAAGACGGACTACATATTTTCCGGGGCTACGGTAGGTATACAAGGCTGTTTTCCCCTTAACGTCAACGCGGCCGGTTTCGCCAAAAGACCATTCAAAATCTTTTCCTGGGCCATCGCCTTCGAGCCTGATCTCTTCGTTAACCAAACCAGCCGTTGGCCCGCTAATGGTGAGTATACTATCCAAAACGGGTGTGTGCACGGTATCGCGCACGGTAACCGGAAATTCCTGACGGAGTTCACCGTCAACGGTTAAGCGCACAATATAGGTATCGGGCTTGGTATAATGGTAGGTCCCTGTTTTTGTTGTCGCTTTTTCACCATTACCAAACTCCCATAACCATTTGGAGGCCTTTGGGGTATTATCGGTGAAAACAAGATCTTCATTTAAATAAATTTCATCCTTCAGGATTCTCGCATCAATTGTCCTTTTTTCGAACAATGAACTCTTGAATAAGAAAATCAGGCCTGTTAAGAGCAGTACAGCCAACAGGATGTAGAGAATAACATAGCCCTGCGAATTTGAATTAACTTGCTTGGTGTTTGTTTCAGACATAGGTAGCGTTTTTATAGGTTGTTTTTGGTGATGTTTATCTTGCAGATATGGTTTGCTGTAATTGACGTCTATTGGTGATACAATCATCTAACTGTCTTTTATGCAGCTCGATATCTGAAATATTTCTGTTTTGTTCTTGTCTATCGTAAAATAATCTGTCGTATAACTGTGCTGTATGGACAAAGATTTTATAGCGGGAATCTGATGCCTTACGGTCAAATGCAGCTTTGATTGAGCCTAATGAAAGTTGGATATCGTTTTTTAGAAAAACGGCCTGCACATTCGGGTTATAACGGGTAATTTGTTTAAAAGTAGTATCAATAGTGGGCATGGTTTCCTTAACCATATTTTCGAAAGCCTCGTTCTCATTAATCTTTACTTCGAGTTCCTCTTTAGAAATTTCATACCGCGATTTATCGCTATAGAAAATCCCGAAGCTTAAAAGCCCTACCGTAAAAACGAACAACGCTGTAAAAAACAGGAATTGTTCGCGCCTTTCTTTTATGCTTAATTTTATCATATCGTATTAATTACCTGCCGTATCTACCACTTCTTATTTTTTGTGCCGCCGATTGATTTGCCCTTTGGCATTCATTTATCCGTTCTTTATACCGCTGTATATCGCTCCTCGACTGGAAAAGCGAATCCTGCAGATCGGCCATTGCACCAACATTTTTGTTTAATTTCTCATACAGATCAAAACTCGGACTGGATTCAGTTTTTTTGGAAATCAATTCTTTGATCCGGTTATTGGCGCTCTGGATATCACTAAGCAGGATACTTTGCTTGCTCATTTCGTTTGCATTATAATCGCGATATTGGGCAAGCTCCTTAAAACGAACCTGAATAAGATCAAAATTTGTATTGATATCTTTTCTTAAGTAAGAAAGTTTATCGGTTTCTTTTACCTTTTTATCGAGTAGACTGTACTCATAATCGGAAGCTGCAAAGAAAAGATAGACACACAAAATAGAGAATAATGCAAGTAGCACAAAGTCTAAGATAAACTTGGTATAAGCACTCCTAATTTCGACGGCGTTAATGGGTTTCATAGAAGGTTAATAGTTTCGCATAACAATAGTTTAATGATTAATCTGACATCAAATTCACTTAAAATCACACATTTCTTCTCAAATTATCACCGTACTATAACAATTTTCAATATTCGTTGTTTGGTAATAAAAACGATTTTATTTCTTTTATTTTTAACAAACTTTAAGCCAAATCGTCTATGTCTGAAAATTTTTATCACAAACCCTTCAGATTTAAGTCCGTTTTTTCGGGCAGTGGCCTTCAGCCAACCGACCTGGGTAAATCGATTTCTAACCACATAGAGCTAATTATTTTTACTCGGTTTGGAGAACATCGGTTCAACAACGATTTTGGGTGCGAGATATGGGACCTTGACTTTGAATTAATTGTAAGCGAAAGTATCTGGGAGGAAAAATTCCGCAAATCGTTACTAAAATCGATTACCGACTATGAGTTTAGAATATATAATACTTCCGTTGAAGTGCACATTACCGAGGTAGAAAATGTATATCCGTTACGTAAGATAACCGAGATCAAAAAGAAAGTAGATATTAGTGTGAGGGCACTAATAAAAACCACCGGAGAAAAATACTTTTTTAATACCGCTTTATTTCTTAGCCCATTATCAACCTAAAATTAAAACGCTCAAAATATTCTACACATGAAACCAGTTTTTTATTCATCAAAAGATGAAATCAGGAATAGAATTCTAAAAAATGCCGAAGATTTTTGGAATGTAAGAGACAGTAACGATTTTGATCCACTTGTAAAGCTGATTATTGATGCCCTGAGCAATGAGCTTTTTAATGTATCCAATGATGTAAAAAACCTGGAGAATAGAATCTTCGATAAAATTAGCCGCATTCTTGCGCCGGATCATTTAACCTCATCGTTACCTGCCCATGCCATCATCCATGCCCGTGCTATTGAAGAAGAGGACTATTTATCGCCATATACCCAGTTTGCTTTTAAGAAAAATATCCTGCAGGAAAACGATAAGGCTAAAAAAACAGATATTTTCTTTAGCCCTTTACACACTGTAAAAGTTAAAAATGCAGCTATAAAATACATTGCCACCGGAACTACACTCTTTAATGTAGAACAAATGAGCAAACAGCCAGTGCTCAATACATTGCCTGGTTTTTCATTAGAAAAAAATACCCTGTACATTGGTTTTACCGGGATAAAGAACTGGATGGATTTTAATAAACTGAACTTATTTTTCGATTGGAAGAATTATTCAGTACCAGAAAACACTTACGACCTGTTATCGCTGGGTAAATGGTTCTATAAAGACAACGAAATTACGGCTTATACAGAAAGGTTTATGGACGAGCCTTTAACAGGTAAAATAGAAGCACCATTTCATCACAAACAGTTGCTTAATCTGGTTAAGGCCGATGTCTTACAGTTTTACAACAATAGATTTATTACGCTTGGCGATCTTAATGATTTCAATATTGATGACAGCCAGGAATTACCAGTTGCTTTCTCACACGTTTTTCAACCAAATGCGCTAAACCAGATTGACCCTAAAGTGAAATGGCTAAAGGTGGTCTTCCCCGCCGGCATTAACCAGGAAATGCTGAACGAACTTCATATCTATATTAATGCTTTTCCGGTGGTGAATAAAAAGCTAAGCCAGATTAAACACCGGCTTAAAACCATGAATAATATCATTCCGATTAAAACCGAGGCGATGGACCAGATGCTTGCGGTAGAAAATCTGAAAGACAATAAAGGCAAAAGCTATAACGAAATCCCTTACACCAATGAGAATGAAAAGGGGGATGGTTCGTTCTCGATCAGATATGGCGGCACGGAGCGTTTCGATACCAGAAATGCAAAAGAACTGGTCGATTATCTGTTTGAACTGCTCCGGGATGAGAAAGCTTCATTCTCTGCCTATGGACCTGATTTTTTAAGTACAATTCTTAAAAATTTAGAACAAAATATAGCACTTATCGAACAAAAGAGCCGTTCGGCATTAAAAGACATCAAAGAGTTACCTAGCTATATTGTATTAAAACCAATTGACGATGCCGATATTTTATTTCTGGATATCTGGGTAACACAGGCAGAAGAGGCTAACCACATTAATGCCGGTAGCCGATTAGCGCTATACGATAATAATAAGGTAAATGCTGAAAGTATTTTTTTGTTGAGCCAGACCAAAGGAGGCCGATCGAAGTTAAATGCAACGAACAGCGTACAGGCCTATAAATATGGATTGACCACAGCAGACCGGATTATCACCAAAGCAGACGTCATTAATTTTTGCCGTTACGAACTGGGCAATAAGTTAAAAGGCGTTACGCTGGCTAAAGGCATTATTATGGATAACAAGCCAAATGCAGGCTTTATTAAAACGACAGATATTATCATTGAATCTGCGGACAACCTTCAACTTAGTACACAAGATTGGGACGAACTTTTAAGTCTTACCCTGGCGAAATTAAAATTAAGAAGCACGATGAATGTGCATTATCGGTTAATGTTGAAGCCGGCATTGTATAGGGCGGTGTAATAATAGGTGCCCCATTTCTATCCGATTGCTATCGGATTGAACGCCGTATAACGGAGAGGTTTGCATAGATAGATCTCGCTTCCACATTACATCCGCTGGAAATGAATGCATTGCGAAGGCAGCGATCGTTGTAGAACGGCTTCATACCTCATCAATGACGACCTCCGGCAGTTTTAATATATTTTTAAAGATAAACCGTGTAACCTAAATAAGCACGTTCACCATCTGCACTCAATACCGTTTCCTGTAAATCGGGTGCCGTAAGGAGTTCAACATCAACCTCAGCATCTACAGGCATTAAATAGCTTATGGCCATATCCAAAATGGCCCTGTTTTTTTGTCCTGGAATAAAACTGACCAACTCTTGTGGAGAAGTTGGACCGATATTAATATTGAAAGATTCATTTTCCGGCGTAAAACTATCTCCTATAATGGTATCGATACCCAATGCCCCCGAACCCAACTCAACCTGTAGGTGGTCTGCAATTTTTATCGGCTTAACATGAGCTGTGGCATTTACAACGGCGATTGGCAAATTAAATAATGCGGTAAGCACCTTCGAAACAAAATCGATATCGTTTCTCTTTTGTTGAATTTCAGGCAACAGGTGCATCCAAATGATGCTCTGCTCCTTGTTTAGCAGGTTAAATTCATCCCATCCGAATTCAAAGATCCGGCTTAAATCAGAATAGGTTGTTTTTTTGTCGAGCATGTTTTCATACAGCTCGGTCATGATTCTTACATGGTTAATTTCGGCATCAAATGGCGTAAAAAATAACCGTGCCTGTTTTTCTTCCTCCCTCCGTTCTCTGATATCCTTAATCATGGATTCTTCATCCATACCCGCACTACCCGTTGGCGGCCGGTGGAAAAGCCCTTCGGGCAGCATATCATATAAACCTTCCCTATTGGTGCTGATACGGATACGATCCTGCCTTCTTTTTTCGGAATAATAAACGCTGGTATTTTCAATGTCTTTTGCAAAAGCCCTTTTATCAGGCCCTAGGGGGATAATTTCAACACGATCGGCTGCTATAACATCACGTTCTATCAAATCGGCTGCATGAGCCACCGCCTTGTAATCCGTAAAGAGTTCGTTATTAATAAAAGTTTCGTTTTTCATGTAAACTTTAAGCTTGCAGTTTTGTTATAGGATTGATTTTTGTTATCGAAAAAAAATAAGAATCATATCAAATACGAAAGATACTATATTTGTAGTACATCACATCTATAAAAAATTAATGGACGTTAAATCATTTTTTATTCGCTTTCTTCTGTTTCCGCTGATCTTTATGGTCTCAACGGCGGTACTCTCTGTCATCAACAAAAAGAACCAGTTTCTAAATAACAAAAAACTCATTGTAAGTGTTCTGATCATCGGCATTATTTTAGCCATTCCGGGCTTTTTGGGCTTCCTCAATTTTAATTTTATGCCCTGGGGCTACATTATATGCTGCATTTTCTATATTTTAATGGGTGTAGTGTTTGTTTATTTACTGACAAAGTATTACCCGAAGGATTTGCTGGAACGTAAATTATTTATCTTTTTCGCCACCTTGGTTGCGGCCATTTTATCAGTCTATTTATATCAGCTCGCCTTTAATTGGTTAAGCTCAGTAAATTTTGGCTGGTTTGGTGCGGGCAGCATTGCCTGTTTCTTTGTTCCGCTTCTTTTCTGGTGGGCCTATGTGTCACTGCTGAGCATTCCGTCTGAAATCTACAAAATATGGAAGTATCCTGATACTCCGCTGGATATCAATATGGACCATGTAGATTTCAACAGGCTTTTGGTGCTGGAGTTAGAACTCTATAAAAGAAGCACCGATCCTGAACCATTAAAGGTGAAGGTTAAAGCTGTAGAAAACATGAACTTTGGCATCTGGTTTCATAAGTTTATTGACGACTACAACCTGAAGTTTGCCAAAAGCCCGGTGGAGTTCAGAAGCGAGGACCAGGAGAATTATAAATGGATTTTTTTCATTAAAACTTCCTTTTTTAAACGCAATATCTTCATAGATCCCGATCTGGATATCATTGAAAACGGCATTACAGAGAAAATGACCATTTACGCTAAACGCGTATCAGAAAACGTAAATAAGCCTAACGAAGTTGGCGAAAGTGCTATCTTTATCTAATCTATAAAAAACATCTACCATGATAAAGCCGCTTAAATATAAATCCATCAACTGGATTAATGGCATGAAGCTGTCCAGTGATCATTTTACAGTAAGTGATCTCTATTTGCAGGATTTTGTGAGAGATGCCGTATCGCTACAGCTCAATAACAGCAATTACGGATTTTTACCTCCATTTGCTGGTTATAAAAGTTCGCACGACATCGAAATTATCGAAAAAGCAACCAATCATATCGAAATCAGAGTGAGATATTGTAATGCGGTTACCCCCGAGGGCTGCCACATTGATATTACACAATCTGATAATATGGATACCTTGGTGCACAACCATTATTTTGGCCAGTCAGAACCACGCAACTATGTTATTCTGTTGGTTGTGAGTCCATTTAACCGGGTACCAACAGGCACGCCAAACCCTGAGGAAAGCCCGATCCGCTATCCGGAGTTGACTAAAAGTTATTCAATTACCGTTTTACCAGAAAGCGAAGTGCGTTCGCAAACCGCCGACAGCTATTTTTTGACGATCGGTCAGGTTTATTACGAGAATGGAAGATTGTCCATCAATAATAGTTATATCCCGCCGAGCTCAACCATAACCAGTCACCCGGCATTAATTCGATATTACGAATCGTTCAGTGTTTTATTAAACGATCTGCAGCTGGCGGCTTTCAAAATTATCGACAAGACAGGAGGGCGTGATAATATTACACCGCTGGGCAAAAACATCCGTCTGATTTCTGAAAAAATTGTGGATTACATTGCCGGCTTATTTTACGAATACAGAAACATTGCACACCGTGAATCGCCCGTTGTTTTAACCGGTTATTTCTCCAGTCTGGCACATATCTTTTTTACTGCCATCAAACTGATTGATCCGCGTGAACGGGAAGAACTGCTCAAATATTTTTACGAGTGGAAAGATGTTACCCCTGGAAATTTTGAAGAGCTTTTGGCCAAAACCATCGAGTTGGTTTATGATCACAAACAGATTAACAACAGCATGGTAATGGTCAGCGAGTTTATGAACGTATTGGTAGCACTTTGGAATAAATTAAGTGGATTAGAATACATTGGCCAGCGTAAGGAAAATATCGTGGTTGCCGAACAGCAGGTGGTACAACAGGTACAGGCCAGAAAAACCTGGACATTGCTGGATTAAAATATTTCTCGGAGTAAATTTTATACCGGAGCTGTACCCCTTAAAAGCGGGTACAGCTTTTTTATTGACTTAAACTCAGCAGGCCTAATCGAAAGCAACTTGATCTGCCCCTGAGATTTTACTAATATGACATGCACATTTACCGCCAGTTACTTTAACAACAACAGATTTTGTTTGCTGGGTATCTACAGAAGTACCTGTTATTTTTAAATCATCGCCCTGTTCAGATAAGTCAGGTTTATTTTGGTCATCAACAACAATAAATACACCTTTCGTAGTGCTCGTAGAGATACTCGAATTAGCCGTTATCCGCTTTCCTGTTCGCTGGTTAATTACGTTGAAATCCTTTACCTCAGCACCAGCACCTTTATTATCTACAAATTTAATCATTACCGAAACAAATTCCTCAGTACAGATTTTAGACCCACAATCAGATGTTGCTTTATTTTTTTTACAGTTTAGTAAGGCAATGCTTACCAACAATACGAGCATTATTTTTTTCATCATATATTTTTTAAGCAAAAACGACAAAACCTATCAAAACGCTACAGGGTAAGTTAGGATGAGCATATACAAAGAAACAGCAACACAAATAAAAAACTACAACAATACAAAACTAAGAATACAAAGAAGTATAAACATTTGTATAATAAATTTGCTGATTATTAGCTATCTATCGCATCGGGATACACTTATTTTGCTTTCCTAACCAATATATATTTCATTATGAAAAAACAAAATTCACTAACAGGTGTAACCAGGAAGGTTACTTTTGTTGCAGCTGCAACATTAGTGTTTGCAGGCATTGCAGGTTTAACAGGCTGTAAAAAAAATGAAAAGATGGAGCCAGAGGCTGTTACTGCTTTACCTCCTTCAAACAAAGCTGTCGCTACGGTAGAATCCTATCAATCAGGCACTAATAACGGCTTTTTCTGGTCTCTTTGGAAGAGTGACGGCGCAACCGGCACCGTTAACTATGCCAATGGTAGCGGTGGAAATTACAGTGTGAACTGGAATGGATTTAACGGTAATTTTACCTGCGGTAAAGGTTATTCAGTAGGATCGCCAACCTATAAGATAGGATATAACCTGGGCGCCTATTCAAACTCGGGTGGTGGCACTTTTGGCTGGTACGGATGGAGCAGAAGCCCTTATTATGAGTATTATGTGAATGAAACCTGGGGTGCAGTTTCACCACACGATGGTACTTATTTAGGCACATTTGAAACGGATGGTGCAGGTTATAATGTATGGACCAGATGGATGACAGGTAAAAATATCGACGGTGGCGACGGCTTCAGGCAGATTTACAGCTCAAGGGTTACAAAAACATCTACCGGGCAAAATCATACCATTACTTTTGCCAATCACTATAACAAATGGCAAAGTTTAGGATATACCCTTGGTCAGTTAAACATTCCAGCTATAATGGTTTCGGAAACATGGGGTTCAAATACAAATGGTAACATTAATTGTACCATTTGGGCACAATAAAATATTTGTTTAATCACTTTATGTAACATACTGCCCGACCGCAAATCGGGCAGTATATTGTACAGCTATTTTTGTCCACTTACGTGGATTGATGACGCTTAACTATTATTTAACAAAGATTATCATGAGAACCATACTTTGCTTTGCTGTCTGCATTTCCATCCTATCCGCCTGCAATTCGTCAAAACCTAAAAATGGGAATGGAAATAAAAATTCAATAATCGGAAAATGGCATCGGTTTTCGACCGCGAATGGCTATAGTGAATTTGATATCGATTCGCAATCTGTAGTTTTCTATAACCAGAAAGTTGGCCGCTTTAAACTTCCTTATAAAATAGAAAATGATTCTTTAAAATACCTTACCAAAGATTATGAAGCCAAGATTACAAATTATGGCGACTCGCTTCTTTTAGATGGCAATGATGGCACGCAAGCCGTTTTGCACCGATTTAAAGAACCGGATGTTCCTTTTAAAACCATCCCTGAAGAAAAGGATTCTTTATCATTTGCATCGTACATCGCCGATTTCGACAAAAGATTGATCGGCGAGTTTGAAAAAGCCGGCATCAAGATTTCTAATCCAATGGAAAAACAGAACAGCCAACCATACGAGGAACTTCTAAAAAAGAAAACGGGAAGCAGGTGAACGATGTTTGACGGCCTTACAGAGCGCACTTCTGCTCCCGGCAGATCAAGGGGGACGGTTGGGGGTGAAATAACTACATTACTTTAAAATGCACAGTATACGGTTGTAACGTATAACCTGTTTTGGACTTGAATGATCTATCGGTAATTACAAAATCATAAGTTTGCCCGGATTTTAAGGCTAATTTAAGCTTAAATGATTTACGGTTGTCTGTAAAACCTATTACACCCGAAAGAGGAAAATGCTCTTTACCGCCTTCGCCCAGGTTAATCGAATAACCTTCGCCCATGGGTTCAGAGAAATTGACGGTGAGTTCAGTTAAGGATGCAGAAACATCTTCCCTTCCATTAATGTCTGGCGTAAGGCTAACCACCAGCGGTTGCAGCTTTTTAAACTTCGTTAATAGCTCCTCCTTGTTAAGCGGCTCCTTGTAATATTCCGAATCCTTAAGAAAATCTAAAACCTGCTTTTCATTGCTGTAATCCAATTCTATGATTTTTTTAACCGCCAATTTTTTGTCGGTTTGATGCTGATAATAAGCCTTACAGATAACATAACCCATAAAGTAGCCCAGATCCGGATGAGGACTTTTAGAGCCATTATACAGCCAGTTATCTGTATTGGTGCCAAACATTTCAATTTGAAACTTTTCTTTGAGCTCCTGCTCATGCTCACGGCCGTATCTCATATAAGCATTGTTGTTTTTCTTGCCGGTTACCAGTTCCGCAATAAAATCAGCCGATCCTTCCATAATTGTTTGTGCAAGCAAAACCCCTTCACCAGCTTTTTGCTGCGTATGTACGTATTCGTGAACATTAAGGCTAACCAGGTTCGAGGTCTGCTGATCTTTAAATACATTTTTTAACCAGTCGCTCAATTCCGAGGCTTCGGTATTTTTGTCTGCTGCTGCAATTTCTGTTCCCACAAGAACCATATCATCTGTAGTGGTACCGCCTGAACGCAGACCGCCAACGGTGAAATACATTTTAGCCGGGCGCATTTCGGGATACAATTTCCTGAAATTATTTATACTGCTCGTAATGGCCGGCACCTGTTTTTTAATACTGAGCGTGTTGCTTCTGATGCTCTTCCAAAACTTAGGATATTTATGGATCAGTGTAACCCACAATTTTGCATCGTAGTCTCTGGCTTTCATAAAAGCTTTCAGCCCCGGAGTACCTTTGTCCACATATAGCCTTTGCATAATATCGACTTGCTTTGCAGTATCAATAGTAGTTACAACGCTGTCATATGCTTGCCAATAACGGTCAATATCATCGGTGTTGACGGTTTTTGAATGGTGTTTTTGCGCGTGAATTAGCGGAGGAAAACAAAAAGTAAAAGCGAGTAGGTAAATGTATTTCATGTCAGTTTGAAGGCGATTTTAATTTAAATGCGACATCAATATAAGATTATTTCATCATTACCCTTAAATAAATTGTTGTAAAAATCCTCGCCTTTGATATCGAAACCAGATTATTCAAATGTTGTAAGTAACCGGGTCAATTTAATATGCTATATCACTCCAGATTGAGCATTCTGCTTTTACCATCTCTTCTCGATCGTGTTGCAGAGTCCTTTAGCACATTTATTGATAAACGTTACGAATATTTATTGAAATCTAACAAATATCAAACATGCCTTGCATTACCAAACGCTTATGTTCAACTTTCAAATAAATTATAGTGGTAGTGCTGGCAAATTAAATTTATATCACAATAGTTAGCTATTTGTATAATGTTTTTCGTTGAGGTATAACTGATGTTTATAAATAGCGAATTAACCAAAACCTGAACGCTAGGGTAAGTTGGCGATTATCAATCAAATATTAAACTTTAAAGAAATGATCAAGTTAAAAGAGATGCAAAAAAGCCTGTCTTCATTGGAAAATAAGCAACTAGATTTCAAAAGTTCTAAATCTGTATTAGGTGGTTTAGCTGGTGGGCCTAAGTATATTGTGTCTAATCTTCGAGATGAAAACGGATGTCAATTGGTAGATTACTATTATGATGGCAAATGGTATGCTGGATTTAGCGATTGTAAAAACGAATATTAATGATAATCAATTTAATGAAATAATAATTAAGTCTGCAAGTTTTTCCTTTTACACAAGAAAAGCTTGCAGATTTTAAGCTTATAAGTATTTCGATCTAATATGAGCAATGGTATATGCTGTTTTGATCAGATGTCTGCAATAAGTCAAATAGGGCCAGGTAATATCCTCATTGAACTACGGTTTCTAAATCAAGTAGCTTGATAAGCAAATAAAAGCAGCGCTATACTGTCCTTAAAAGTTAAATAATCTTATTGGATTGTTGGGATTTGCATGCGGAGTCACGCAGACTCATGCCGCTTAAGTCCAGCCTGATCCTTTTACTGTTGTATAAGTCGTATCATGGCAATAAATTGCAGTAATAGAGCGTAGATTCGAGTACCGCCCAGTGGGCAAACAAAGTTGAATTATAGAAAATGCCAGATTGGTAATTAAGCATTTTTTTATGATCAAAATCTGCAAAATACCTGGCATTTAAGCCCTGATTTTTATATTTGCCCATCAATAAAACTACGCCATAAAACCCCGTGAAAAAAATTACTATTCTACTACTGTTATTAACAACAAGTCTATTACGTGCCAATGCGCAGGAAAAAGCAAGCTTTGACAAAGCTTTTCAAAAGGCAAACAACGGTAAATCCCGCATAGAGATACCGCCCCTTAAAGAACTGCTGCACATTATGCTGGCCATTACTAAAACCGGGCTTGGCAATGATGATATGGTGAATCAAAGTGGTACATACTATCAGGATGTACTCAAACATTTTAAGCCATATGCAAACGAGCCCATCATAAAAACCTTTGATTCATTGCTGAACGTTTCGCTCTATAATTATATTTTCATCTCCGGAAATGCGATGTCTTATGATTTTTCAGGAACTACACTAAAGCGCAACCCTAATTACATTTTTCCGGCGCGTGGTGTGGCTAATATGGTGATCAGCACCAATCCGTTAGATACCTATAAAAAAGATATAGAAGCGTTTGCTAAAAAATCGCGGTTTCAGGATTTTTATAGTCAGCAAAAGCCATATTATACTAAAATAATTGCAGAATATAAGTCCGGTACAGACCTGGATAAACAATGGAAATGGCTCGAAAAGAACTTTAAAACCAGCATCAACAGCTACCTCATCCTGTGTTCACCCCTCATTAACGGGCTCAATTATACCACTGTGTTTAAAGATAAAGGCTTTAGGCAGATCGTTATGGTGCTTCCCATGCTCGACCATGATCCTAAACTTTCGGCTATTCAAAACGAACTTTTCAATACAAGGGTGATGTTTTCGGAAATAGACCATAACTATGTTGGTGTCCCATCAGATGCCAATAAGACGGCTATAGATAGCATATTTAAGGATAGGGGAACCTGGGTAAATGAGAAAGCTGATGGCACCTATGCTTATCCAACGCCGATTCAGGTCTTCAACGAGTACATGACCTTTGGTACTTTTTTGCTGTATTGCCAGGACAATTACAATAAAGCGCTTTATGCTGAAACCCGAAATAATGTAATCAGTTTGATGACAGCGCGAGGCTTCCCGAAAATGGAGCTGTTTGTGTCGTGTTTAGAGCAGGCAAGATCGGCGGCTCCTCAGAAAAAGATTGATGATCTGTATCCACACCTGCTGAAATTGTTGAGTAAATAGCGTTATGCAGTTGACTTTGTTTATTAACTGTGATAAAGGGCTATTCTTATGAATAGAAAGATGATGAAAGAAGTATTGGTCACTAAACAAGCCGCAACGAAAGAAGTTAAAGTTTTTGTTTTGTAGCAGATACAATTAAATATATAGAATGAGGATCAGTGTGTTACGGGCTTAATGGTTAAAAAAATCGGATACTATGTTGATAAACTGAATATAGTGTCTATATTTGCAATCCTGAAAAGGGAAAGAGGTTCAAACTTTAAAGAGAACAAAAGGAGTGGTAGTTCAGCTGGTTAGAATGCCTGCCTGTCACGCAGGAGGTCGCGGGTTCGAGTCCCGTCCATTCCGCAAAAAAGTTTATTCAACTAAAGCCTGTAAATTAAATGTTTACAGGCTTTTTCATTTTCTGGAAAACCCAAATTGGCATGGCGAAAAAAGACGACGGATAAAAATTTAAGAATGATATTCAGTAGTGCGCTTAAAAGCTTTCCCCCAAGAATTCCGCTTGATCCGAATTCCGCTTGATCCCTTATCACCACAACCGTAAAACGAAAAAGCCTCAACTTTTTCAAGTTAAGGCTTTTTGCGGAATGGACGGGACTCGAACCCGCGACCTCCTGCGTGACAGGCAGGCATTCTAACCAGCTGAACTACCACTCCTTTTGTTCTTCTTTAAAGTTCGAACCTCTTGTCTCTTTCGAGGTTGCAAATATAGAGACTATATCTTAATTCGCAAATTTTTTTTTAAAAAACATTTAACTCCCTAACCAACAGCACCTTCCTGCATCTTCTCTGCATTTTCTGCAAACTGAAGCGCATCAATAATTTCCTGGATGTCGCCATCCATAATCGCTGGCAGGTTATACATGGTTAAGCCGATACGGTGTTCGGTAACGCGGCCCTGAGGGTAGTTATACGTTCTGATCTTCGCCGAACGGTCACCGGTTGACACCATTGTTTTACGCTTAGCAGCAATATCCCCGTTCTTTTTCTGCAATTCGATGTCGTAAAGCTTACTGCGCAGCATTTCCATTGCAATTATACGGTTACCCAGTTGCGAACGTTCGCGCTGGCAAACCACTACGATACCCGATGGTTTATGTGTTAACTGCACCTTGGTCTCCACTTTGTTTACATTCTGCCCACCGGCACCACCTGAGCGTGAGGTCTGCAGTTCAATATCGGCAGGGTTAATATAAAGATCAATTTCTTCTGCTTCCGGCAAAACAGCTACCGAGGCAGCTGAAGTATGCACACGGCCCTGGGTTTCGGTATCCGGTACACGCTGCACACGGTGTACACCACTTTCGTATTTCAGTTGACCATAAACATCTTCACCGCTCACTTTTAAGATAACCTCTTTGTAACCACCCGCTGTACCTTCAGTCACATCAACCACTTCAACATTCCAGCCTTTAGATTCGAAATATCGGGTATACATGCGGTACAAATCGCCGGCAAATAAAGCTGCTTCATCGCCGCCCGTACCACCGCGGATCTCAAAAACGGCATTTTTAGCATCTTCCGGATCTTTAGGAATCAACATCAAACGGATATTACTCTCCATTTCTTCCTGTTGCTTTAACAGCAGATCGAGTTCCTCTTTTGCCATTTCGCGCATTTCAGGATCCTTTTCAGTAGCTAAAATTTCTTTGTTGGCATCGATGTTGCTCATCACATTTTTGTAGATTTTGTACTCGTCTACAATCTTGCCCAAGTCTTTATATTCTTTATTTAAAGCCGCAAAACGTTTCATATCCTGAATTACATCCGGATTGCTCAACGATTCCTCTACATCTTCCCAACGCAGCTTTATAGCTTCTAATTTATCTAACATATTTATTGTTGTTGAAATTCCTGATGGTTGGCATAGGCCCAAAAATTCAGGAAATGCAAAAATAAGGAAAAAAGATGAATTAGTTAGTTGGGGAGAAGGGTTAATTGGTTAACTGTACGGGCATTCAGCAAAGGAAATGGAAAAAAGGAAAGTTATTTTATTATTAAAGGTTTTGGAAATGAGCGGTTCCTCCCTTATGGCGGCCAGCAGTCCCGCTATCCCTTCAAGTCCTCGCTGCGCTCCGGGCTTTCCGTTTTATCGGGTTTAGGAACAAAGTATGGTAGATTTTAGGCTTAATACGACCTCAAATAGTAGTACCGGCCTCCCTTAATAAACGGGATTGCAGTGGCAGCTTCCGATTTTCCTTCAAAATCGGGACTATAACGGAAAGCCCGACGAACATTAAATAATGCTACAGACACTGCTTTCCAAAAAAATAGAAGTTATGGTTTTGGCTTATAGTATTCAAGTTTTAAATCTACCCCATCAAACACCCCGTAAGAGTTATAATTAAGCCATTCGCCAATATTTACATACCGGCTACCATTGCCTAAATCAATATCGAGCGGCAGGTGTCTGTGCCCGAAAATAAAATAATCGAAATGTGCTTTCTGGAGTTGCTCTTTAGCATAAATGGCCAACCATTCTTTATCTTCTCCTAAAAACACCTCTTTTTCCGTTTGTGCGGCCCTGCTACCCTGGCTCCACGCGCTTGCGATACCGATCCCGAGGTTTGGATGCAAACGCGCGAATAACCATTGGCAAAACCTGCTCCTGAAAATCTTTCTCAAAAATTTATATTTATGATCTCCAGGCCCTAAGCCATCGCCATGGTGCAGGTAAAATTTCTTTCCACCACGCTCAATCACCAGTTCATCACTGATGATCTCCATGCCAATTTCCTGAGTGAAATAATTACGCACCCACATATCATGGTTACCCTTAAAAAAATAGATTTTTATCCCTGCATCAGTCATAGATGCCAGTTTACCCTGTAAACGAATAAAACCCTTGGGGATGACTTTAGCATACTCGAACCAGAAATCGAAAATGTCGCCCATCAAAAACAACTCACTGCAATCTGGTTCGATAAAATTCAACCAATCTACAATCCGCGCTTCACGAGCGCGGCTTTCAGCATAATTGGGTGTACCTAAATGAAAATCAGAAGCGAAGTAAATATTTTTTGTCATGGATTCCTCAAAGTTAAGGGAAAAAGATTAAAGCGGAAAGATGAAAGCCTAAAGTACAGTATCCTGTATAATCAACCCGGAAAAATGCCAATTTTATATGTTTAATTCCGTGTAAATCTGTGTTTCCGTGGCTAAAAAACCGTAAAATAAATTCACACTAGCACAATCTATTAATCTCAAAATCCGTGAAATGATTCCAAAGATAAAAAGCTTAAAGACTGAGACAGATTTTTAAATTTTATAGATGGATATTAATTTTAACTGGTGGATTGATTTTTTCTACTTACAATTTTTGGGAAACCGCTGATAAATTGCAGCCCTAACCATCCTGTTTTAATTTTAAACCTTAATGAATCGCCTTCTTCTACATTTTTAAACCTAAGGTACCAATAAAAAAAACCAAAAGTTTCCAGCATTTCCATTCCGGTTAACTGTACCATGTAACGAATATGCCGGTAAGTACGCTCAGTCTTTTGTTTCTTAAAGGTACATTCTATTTCGGTTACCGATTTTAACTTCAGCCGGTTTAGAAGCAACATGATTACATCCCCAACCCACATCTTACCAACAAGTATCAATATCAAAACAACAATGAATATACACCATACTTTAAACACTGTCGAACTATCTTTAAAAAGAGCAGGGGTATAGTAAATAAACCGGGCGATAAAAGGCAGACTAAAAACATATGGCAAATATTTTTTCCATCCTTTCCACCTCATATCCGCTGGCAGTACATGAATATCGAATACGAGCAAACACAAAACCGGGCAAAACAGCCCATAATAGGACCAATTAGCGGGATTGAATAGCAGGTACATACTAAATGGCAGTAATGCAATAGCGAGCTGCCAGGATTGAGACATCAGTATAAAAACCACCGCCCAAATCCCGGTTAAAAATAAGGCTAAACCGAAATATTCGTTCATCATCAATAACTTAATCAGTGCCATTCACTAAATTAGCATTTCTCTTCAATCAAAAATTATGAAAAAACAATTTGTATTAAGTTTATTTGCACTAAGCCTTTTTGCCTGTAACCAGGGTAAAAAACCAGCAGAAAAAATAACATTGATGAAATATCCTGAAACAAAAAAAGACAGCAGAAAAGATAATTATTTCGGTACAACCATTGCCGACCCCTACAGGTGGTTAGAGAACGACACCTCGGCAGAAACAAAAGCCTGGGTAATGGCCGAAAACAAAGTCACTCAAAATTACCTGGAGCAGATTCCCTATCGTGCCGATATAAAAAAGCGACTAACTGAATTATGGAACTACCCGAAAGAAAGCGCCCCGTTTAAAGTTGGTGAGTATTATTTTTTCACCAAAAACGATGGCCTTCAAAACCAGAATATCTGGTTTATTAAAAAAGGGTTAGAGGGCAAAGAAGAAGTTTTTCTCGATCCCAATACACTTACCAAAGATGGTACAGCGGCCATTTCAATGCTCGGTTTCTCGCACGATAAAAAATACCTGGCCTATTCGGTTGCGCAGGCCGGATCAGACTGGAGCAACATTTACGTAATGGATATTGCAACCAAAACCAAATTAGCCGATGAGTTAAAATGGACCAAATTCTCAGGCGCAGCCTGGAAAGGTAATGGCTTTTATTACAGTAAATTTGACGAGCCTGCCAAAGGAACCGATCTTTCTGCAGCCAACAAATCGCAAAAGGTATATTTCCACAAATTGGGAGATCAACAACAAAATGATCAGTTAGTTTTTGAAGACAAGACCAATCCTAATTTATATTTAGGTGCAACCGTTACAGAAGATGAACGTTTTTTAGTGATTTATGCCAGTGCGGGCACTTCGGGCAATGCATTGTATTATCAGGATTTAAAAATACCAGATAGCAAAATAGCGCCCCTGATTAAAGGTTATGACCATAATCACAGCGTTGTTGACAATATGGGCGACAAATTATTGGTGAACACCGATTTAGGAGCAGAAAACAAACAGGTTGTTTTAGTCGATCCAAAAAATGCAGATCCTAAAAACTGGCAGAAAATTATCCCTGAATCCAAATTAGCTTTGGAAGGTGTTGGAACTGGCGGAGGATTTCTTTGGGCTACCTATTTAAAAGATGCGAGTACCAACATTATTCAGTTTGATTTAACCGGAAAGAAAATCGGCGAAGTAAAACTACCGGCCATCGGAACCGTGGGAGGCTTTGGGGGTTACAAAGAAGATAAAGAATTTTTTTATACTTTTTCTAATTTTACCACTCCAGGCAACATTTACCGTTACGATGTAGCCAAGAACGAATCTGTTTTATATAAAAAGTCCGAGCTAAACTTCAATACAGATAATTATGAAACCAAACAGGTATTTTATCCCTCGAAAGATGGCACAAAAGTACCCATGTTTATCGTACACAAAAAAGGCATCAAACTGGATGGCGATAATCCGGTTTACCTTTATGCGTATGGTGGTTTCCAGGTAAGTTTAACACCAGGATTCAGTCTCTCCAGGATGTTGTTCCTGGAACGCGGAGGCATCTACGTTCAGCCTAGCTTACGTGGAGGAAGTGAATATGGCGAAGCCTGGCACAAAGGCGGCATGTTAGCTAAAAAACAAAACGTTTTCGATGACTTTATAGCCGCAGCGGAATACCTCGTAAAAGAAAAATATACCAATCCAGCCAAAATTGCGATTTCCGGCGGCTCAAATGGCGGTCTGCTGGTTGGGGCCTGCATGACTCAACGGCCTGATCTTTTCAAGGTAGCTTTACCTGCGGTTGGTGTGCTGGATATGCTTCGCTACCACAAATTTACCGTTGGCTGGGGTTGGGCAGTTGAATATGGCACCAGCGATAAAAAAGAGGACTTTGATTACCTGATCAAATATTCGCCGTTGCATAACATCAAAAGCGGTGTTAATTATCCGGCAACTTTAATAACCACTGCCGATCATGATGACCGTGTAGTACCGGCACATTCATTTAAATTTGCAGCAACGCTACAGGAGAAATATAAAGGTAAAAACCCGGTTTTAATCCGGATAGAAACCAATGCCGGACATGGGGCAGGTAAACCCACAACCAAATTGATTGAAGAAGCAACCGATGTATGGAGTTTTGTATTTCAGAATTTAGGGATGAGTTGGTAGCGTTCTTTTGTTATTCTGAACGCAGTGAAGAACCCGGAGGCTCTGCGAAGCAAATCTTTTTATGACTATTGGAACTTTAAAAGGCAAAAGATCCTTCGTTCCTCAGGATGACAAAATTATTTTCCCCACTAAACCTATAGACCAATTATAATTTGCTTTAAAACATTAAAAACCTTTAACTTTTGCTTTCGGTTAGCTCAAAGCATATAAAATACTGAATATAATAGGATTGCAAAATTATCTAGAATATTTCTAAATAGCTGATTTGGTAAGACTTTATTTCGTAACTTTGCGTCAAATTTTTCTTTAATGATCACTACTGATATAGCCGTAATAGGCGCTGGTCCGGTTGGTTTATTTGCCATTTTTGAAGCCGGTTTATTAAAAATGCGTTGTCATTTAATTGATTACCTTCCTCAGGTTGGTGGTCAGCTGTCTGAAATTTATCCTAAAAAACCGATTTACGATATCCCTGGTTATCCTTCTGTACTGGCACAGGAACTTATCGACAATTTAATGGAGCAGGCCAAACCTTTCCATCCTACGTTTACTTTAGGTGAGCGTATTGAAGGTTTGGAAAAGCGTGGTGAAGCTGATTTTGTTTTAACGACCAATATGGGTACCGTTATCGAAGCTAAAGTTGTAGTTATTGCGGGCGGTTTAGGTTGTTTTGAGCCGCGCAAGCCTGCTGTAGAAAATTTAGAAAACTTTGAAAATGGTAAAGGTGTAAACTACATGATCCTTGATCCGGAGAAATACCGAGACCAGAAAATGGTGATTGCCGGCGGTGGCGATTCTGCTTTAGACTGGACCATTTACCTGGCGGATGTTTGTTCTGAACTGACTTTAGTGCACAGAAGTGAAAGTTTCCGTGGGGCCCCTGATTCGGTTGCAAAAGTAATGGCGTTGGCAGAAAGCGGAAAAATCAATCTGATTTTAAACAGCAACCTACAGGCCGTACACGGAACAGATAAATTGGAAAAAGTTGAAATTGTACAGAACCGTACCATGGAAAAAACAGTTGTTGAGGCCGATCACTTAATTCCTTTGTTTGGTTTGAGCCCTAAGTTAGGTCCGATTGAAGATTGGAACTTAAACATCAGCAAAAGTGCAATTGAAGTAAATGTTGATGATTACTCGACCAATATCCCGGGTATTTACGCTATTGGTGATATCAATACCTATACCAACAAACTCAAATTGATTCTTTGCGGTTTCCACGAGGCGGCATTAATGAGCCACAGCGCTTATTCTTACATGAATCCTGGTGTGAAATATACGATGAAATATACCACTGTAAACGGAGTTTCAGAATTTTAAGCTTTCTGTTATATTTGCGATAAGAAAGAAAGCAAAATGGAAAACAACATTAATATATATATGCAGGAGCCGGATGGCTCGGTTACAGAACACGTTGCCCCAACCGATATGGGCCTGAGCCTAATGGAGTTTTTAAAGGCATCAGAGTACGATATTCTGGCTACTTGTGGCGGAATGGCTTTATGTGCAACCTGCTGTGTTGATGTATTGGAAGGCGAAGAAAAACTTAATGAAATGACAGATGATGAGTATGCCATGCTGGACACTCTACCTGACCTGTTACCAAACTCACGTTTAGCCTGCCAATTGCAATTAAACAATAATATGGATGGATTAAAAGTGAAATTACACGGCGTAAGTTAAGTGGTAAAAATCATAAAATAAATGGCGATATCAAAAGTATCGCCATTTTTGTTGGCTAAAATTCGACCTCCCAGGTTTAAAAAACCTGAGAGGTCTGGAGTATTTGGTGCAGCTGCCTGTGTTATTAAACCTGATACAGCGAAAACCCGGAGTGCAGCGAGGACTTGCAGCGATAGCAGGACTACCATCCGCCAAGACAACAGACCCCATCATTTCCAAAAAAACAAATCACGTGATTAACCTTTGAGGATTAAAAATCCTTAACTCTACAGCCGGGATTACAAATCACGACTAACGGTCCTCCCAGGTTTAAAAAACCTGAGAGGTCTGGAGCATTTGGTGCAGCTGCCTGTGTTATTAAACCTGATAAAGCGAAAAGCCCAGAGTGCAGCGAGGACTTGCAGCGATAGCAGGACTACCATCCGCCAAGACAACAGAACCCATCATTTCCAAAAAACAAATTACTCAACTTTGAGGATTAAAAATCCTCTACAGCCGGGATTAGAAATCCCGACTAACGGATATTTACTTTCTGCTTTTCTACATTCCAGCCATATACCTCTATCGCCAGATTACTTTGTTTACCTGTATATTCTACAGTTATCGTTTTGCTTTCTCCGGGTAAAATGCTTACATAGTTATCGTTATAAAATGCCGGGAGTATACGTTCGTCGGTATTGCCATTTATTAACGCAATCCGGTTAAAAAATGCTACTGGATTTCCCGCTGCATTACTTAAGGTTACCGATACTTTTCCATTTTTCTGATGGATAGCCGCAATTTTTAAAGGCGCTCTTTTGATATTTTTCAAGCCCGAATACTCGCCATCCTTTCCGGGGAGCCAATATAAATTCTCGCTTAAAATATTTTGTTGCTGATCTAAAATTCTTAATGAAACAAATACACCCTCTTTTTTATCCAGTTTGGTTAAAAACTCATTTATAGGAAAAAGTCTTCTTACTGAAGATGGACCAACGGAATTAAAGACCTGAGAATAAAAATAATCTTTGCCGTCCATATCGTAAGCTTTTGCCTGGACCATCAGGTTATTTTTTGTAGAAAACCCATTATTCACAATCGTAACCATGCTATCCAAAGGGTTCATCATCACGTGCAAAGGCTCACTTCCTTTCCTTAAGCCATATAAACACGCATTCGGGTCAAGGTAATAGTCATACATCTGCCCGCGCATGGCCGTCCATGGGTTTTGTGTTTTCCAAATGATAGAGCCCGTATACCAATCCCACATTTTGTTAGAGAAACCTTCCATCAAAGCCCGGTATTGATCGTAATTAGCCAGTTGCGCCTTCATTGCAAAATCTTCGGCACTTTTTGGCTTACCATATGGGTTCAGGTATTGCTCATATGAGATATATTTATGATAATCCCACACCGAATCGGGTTTAGATTTGTATTGTGGTGCAATCAGGTTTTCCTCTGGAATAAAACGGAGCAAGGAAGCATAATCACCTACCCCTACCGAACCTACTTCAGAGTTGTAAGGAAAAGTTCGCGTTCCCCAGAAAGTTTTAATATCCTGAATACCGTACGGACCATCGCCGTTTCCGCCAATGGAATTATACGACATTTCATCACTGTTAGAAAAATCGAAAAATTTCCTGGTACCATCCAGGCGTGGAAGTATATCGTTTTTCAATGGCTCTAAAATATCTTCGGGCGGGGTAATTTCATTCCCTCCGCACCAAAAAGCAAGGGAGGCATGATTTCGGATCATTTTGATCTGATCTTCCATAGCAGCTAAGGTTAGATGATGGTCATCGGGATAATTTCTGCGTGTCCACTGGTCTTCCTTTTTCATTGGGTCTACCCAGCGACCGTTACAATCGCCACTAAACCAAAAATCCTGAAAAACCAGCAAGCCATACTTATCACAGGCATTGTAAAACTCAGGTCTTTCAAGAATCGCCCCACCCCAGATTCTGATCAGGTTAAGGTTCATATCTTTATGGTAACGCACTTCTGCATCGTAACGGGCATCGCTAAAGCGCAACATGGCATCACTAATGATCCAGTTACCACCTTTAATAAAAATTTTTTGCCCGTTTACAAAAGCGCCCATACTTCCGGTATGCTCATTCCAGATGTTATCAATTTGGCGGACCCCAACTTTAAGCTGCTCCTGATCCAATACCTGATTGGACGCTATAAATTCAATTTTCACATCATACAGATTCTGCGGTCCATATCCGCTCGGCCACCATAACTTCGGATTTTCGAGCTGTAAATCAGGAAATTTAACCGCAGTAGTTTTATTTGCGGTAATAGTTGCACGCTGTTTAACCAATTTTCCATCGATCTGGTATTGTAGAATACCTGAAACAGATTGATTGGTTGGGTTTTCTACTTCAACCGAAACCTTAATCGTGGCAGGGCTTTGCTTGCCTTCCGGCAAACGTTTACCCGGCACCAAAGTGATTACCTGCGGATTTTGAATGTTGATGCTTTTGGTTTTCTCGATGGTTACCTTATCCCAGATGCCCGTGTTGCGGTCGCGGGTAGGCTGAATCCAGTCCCAGCCTGCAGTATATTGGGTGGTTAAACCCTTGGCAATCGTTCCATCGCCCCCCTGGCCACCATTTGGGTTGCCGGGAAAATCTGGCGGGTAAACAATTACAGCAAGCCTGTTTTTTCCATCGGGAGATAACAATCTGGTAATATTATACTGCGCCCTGAGGTGCATGCCCACCTGCGTTTTTGGATTGACCTTTTTTCCGTTTAAATAGATTTCGGCTTTATAATTTATCCCCCTAAACTGTAACCAAACCTGTTCATTGCCGGTTGCGCGCTCCTGAAAATCTTTTACAAACCAATAAGTATAATAGTCGTTGCCTGTGTGATATACATCAGGAATCTTTTCGTTATTCATTCCATAAAATGGATCAGGCACTTTTTTGTTATTCAGTAAAGTAGTTAAAACCGTTCCAGGCACCGTTGCGGGCATCCAGCTGTTAAGCGAAAAACTAGTTTTAGAAATTTCCAGACCGCTGGATTGGGTATTTTTGATGTTGGCACAAACCCAGCCCGAGTTTAACTCGTATCGTTGCTGTGCATTGACTAAAAAGGCTGAACAACATATGAAAAGTAGAAAAATATTCTTCATTTATTTAAAATAGGATCGATAAAGTTTTTTTGAATTGATGTATGCTTACGGTTTCCAATAACAGATTAACGCGCTAAAAATAAAACGTTTTACCTTTATTTTAACTTAAAAGGATCAAAAAACATTAGTTTTACTTAAAGTCTTGGATTTTAATCGGTTTTTGAAAGAAAAAGATTATTAACTGCAGGCGACTACTATTAATAAAACGATTGATTTAAAATTGAAATGCCATATTTTACGATATGAGAATATTTAAGCTGGCTGGACCGTTAAAAATATTGGTAAAAAGATCCTTCATTGTGTTCAATAATGACGAATGCCTTACTCAATCTCCAAGACAATCACCTGATCTGGTACATCTGTATTTGGTACCGTATCAATAGTGAGTTTCGATTTTTTGAAAACAAAGTTTACTACGCTTTTATCTTTTAGCAAATATGCTTTTTTTACTTTCTTTACCGGAATGTTTTCCAAATCAAGCCTGGTGGTTTTGCCATCCAGAATGTGGATATAAATTTTCTTAGTGGTTTGCGTAATGCTTCCCCAGTTCTGAGGTTTAATATACCCTGCTTTTGTCCCATAAATGCTCTCACCGTAAATTTTAAGCCAGGCACCTAAGCCGGCCAAACGGTCTTGAAATTCCGGCTGGATTTTGCCACTCGGCATCGGGCCGATGTTCAGTAAAAGATTGGAACCCAAACCGGTTGCTTTAACCAACATATGCACCAGCTCTCTATCGGATTTATAGTAGGTATCGCTCAAATTATAACCCCACGAATTTGAAATGGTTTCACAGGTTTCTAATGGCAGCTTATCTGATGCTTTTTGAAAACTTAGCCCGGATTTATTCTCGCCGGGAAGATCGCGTTCAAACATCTGGAAATCCTCACCTGGAAATGGCGTTAAGTGGTGGTTATTACCGATCATGCACTGTGGCTGGAGTTTGTGAATCAAACCATAGATCTCATTGTATTTCCAATCAATCCTGGAGGTTCTGCCTTTCGATCCTTCTGGTTCGGTCTGATCCCAGTGCCCATCGAGCCAGATTCCGCCTATTTCGCCGTAATTGGTCAAGAGCTCGGTCAACTGGTTTTTCATAAACTGCAAATAACTGGCGTAATCGCCTTTACCGGTCCGGCCGGAATGCTGCCCTGTACGTCCGGTTTCATGTGGATAATCTTCCCTGCGCCAATCTAAAAGCGAATAGTATAAATACAACTGTATACCTTGCTTATGGCATTCATCAGCCATCATTTTAACAATATCTTTTTTATAAGGGGTATTCATGATGTTGAAATCAGAATATTTCGTATCCCACATGCTAAAGCCATCGTGGTGACGGGTAATTAATGTAATGTACTTCATTCCGGCATTTTTTGCCATGCTTACCCATTCTGCCGCATTAAACTCGACAGGGTTAAAAAAATCTTTAAGGTTGGTATAATTATGAACGGTAAGCTTTCGATCATTCATTACCCATTCGCCACTTCCGGGTATACTGAAAGGCCCCCAGTGGATGAATAAGCCGAACCGGGCTTCATTAAACCACGCTCTTTGTTTTAAATTAGCAGCTGTAGGTGTATAATCCTGCGCATTTAACTGTAATGCAATAAATAGCACAAGGCCCAACAAGGTCAATTTCTTCATAAGAAATGGTATAGGTTTTTAGGTTTAATCTATTGATGCAGTGGCTTTGGTTGGTTTTCCGATCACCTTATAATTCCCATCGCCTTTTAAAATGGCCAGCATTTGCGATTGATTAGCAAAAAGATTCTTCGCCGCAGCCAATTCTTTATCGTATTGAAAGCTCTGCTCAATCCTTCCTTTCTCGTAAAAATAACGACTTACGATCTGTGTTTCTAAAACCCGCTTAATTTCTGCTTTATGGCTTACGAGGTCAGTTTTTTTAGACGAAGTAAGTTTATATTTAAGATTTTCGAGATCGGTTTTTACATCTTCAGATTTATTTTCTTTTTCAGCCTCTGCACGCAGATCGGATAATAACCGCTCGGTCCGGCTTTGGTAAGAAAGGTCTTTATCGGCAAGGCTACTGGAGAAGGCGGCATAATCTGCATCCGACAACCGGAAAGTTTTGGCCGAAGCTAATGTTGGTTTTTCTTTCCTGTATTGATTGGCATAATTAAAGAAAAGGCTCTTATTGATCATCGAAATGGTAATTGGACTTAACTTGGCAGCATCCACCACAATATCCGGGTAAACGCCATTGCCGCTATACACATTTCTCCCTGCTTTAGTTGGATACATTACCATGGTAGAATCGGCAAAACGCTCCGCTACACCCTCGGCATTTTTATGTGCATAATCCAACTTTTGGATGCACCTGCCGGAAGGTGTATAATATTTGGCAACCGTTACTTTAACCAGGCTGTTGTAAGGGAGATTAAAAGTTTGCTGAACCAGGCCTTTACCATAGCTCCGCTGCCCGATCACGATGGCACGGTCTAAATCCTGCAGAGAACCCGCCACAATTTCTGACGCTGAGGCAGAATTTCCGTTTACGAGCACCACCAATGGAACTGACGTTGAAATCGGGGTTGAAAGTGTTCTGTAGGAAATGGTTTTCTCAGCATTTTTGCCCTTTTGGGTTACAATAAGCTGATCTTTATCTACAAAAAGGTTCACAATTTTAACTGCTTCCTGCAAAATGCCACCGCCATTGTTTCTTAAATCTAAAACAACTCCTTTTGGATTTTCTTTTTGAATGGCCAACAATGCATCTTTAACCTCTTGTCCGGAATTTTCTAAAAATTTATCAAGTTTGATATAACCGATTCCATCACCTACCATTCCTGAATAAGAAACATTAGGCTGTTTGATTTCCTCTCTTACCAACTTCTTTGTTATTTCCTTCCCCTCTCTAACCATCAGCAAATCTACTGCTGTGCCTTTGGGGCCACGTAAAAGCTGACTTATTTCCTGACGATTTTTGCCCTTTACCGGGATTCCGTTAATGCTCACCAGCTGGTCGCCTGCTTTAAGCTCGCTTTTATTAGCCGGATAACCTTCACTGATATCGTTAATAAAAAGCTTCCCATCAATAAAAACAGTACTGGCACCAATACCACCATACTGCGTGCTTACATATTTCAGCTTATAATCTTCAATTTCAGATTCAGGCACATATTCGGTATAAGGATCTAAACTATCCAACATGGCATCAATACCGGTCTTCATCAATTGAGGAGCATTGGTATCATCAACGTAGTTGATATTAATTTCTTTGTAGAGCGAAGCAAAAATATCGAGGTTTTTAGATACCAGAAATAAATCTTCTTTAAACGAAAAAGATAAAACAGCCACCCCAAAACCTGCTGCTAAAAGACCGTATTTTAGTTTCTTCATTCCCCTTTTATTTAATTTAGCTGATGCGGACCAATAATCTACCGCCTTTTTGAAATATATTTAGCGTTATATACAATGTAAATGTACAAAAAGCGATAAATATAAAAAACGACCGCTGGAGGGCAAAGCGTAAATTGAGCGTTACGCAACAGGCCATTTAAATACCAGTTTCAAGGCTAAGGCAGTGTATTCTATTGATGCTGGGAGAACAACCAGGCCGGTATTTGAGGTGTAAGCAATAATGGAATTGTAATCAGGTTATGATCTAATTTATTATAAGTCGTAAACAATAGATTACGATTGCCTTTTAAAGCGCGATATAAATGCTCGCTCCCCTCATAAGGATTGTCATAATCCTGCCTGCCATGAATTAACCAGATCGGCTTCTGACTTATTGCATTTATATTAACAAAATCGGGAACTGCAGCAATTGAAACCATGGCGGCAAAGGTTTCAGGAGCCATGTTCATCAGGTTCTGTGCCGTAGATGCCCCCATAGAATAACCGACCAGATAAATACGGTTAGTATCTATCTGAGGATATTTATTTTTTACCTCACTGATCAAATCCAATAATAAATGTACATCGTCAGATGGCTTCGAGATTAAGCAATTTCTTACTGAATCTGGATAATAATTTGATGACCGTGTTTGAAACTGCGGAGCAATTACAAATGCCTGGTACCTCCGGCGTATGTCTGGCCGTAACCAGATCCTGGCTAATGGTTCTAATTGCTTTTCATTATCTGTACCTATCCGTGTTGAGTTGTGAAACGTAACAACCAAAGGATACTTCTTCTGACTTCTGTTCTTCGCCGGCAATAGCAATCTATAATTAATAGATTGGTTTCCTTTACTTAAAGTTTGCTTAAGGTAGTCATCGGCAGATAAATTATTTAATTCTTTTCTTGTCTGCGCTGAAGTTAAACTATCTGTGAAAGCATCGTTAAACATCTGTTTTTGTGCTGTTGCGGTAAACGCCACTAACCAAAGCAAGGATGCAAATATAAAAGAATTGCGTTGCATAGCAGGAGCAAAATACATGGAGCGATTTATGTATTTAAATTGCCTAAAGTAAGTTTAAACTAAAATTTTTGCTAAAAAAAATGAAAATCTTAAAGCCTGTTTCCTTTAGTATCGGCAAGTGCTTTTTGGATGGTAAATTCGATGTAGGTACGGTCGCGTTTTACCAAACGCATTAAATCTTCAACCAATTGATCTTCTTTGCCAGGTGTAAATTCCAAAGGCTCATTTGCCAGATCGCGGTATTTTCTTAAAAATTTAGTTTTTACCTTAAATGCGGTTTCGGGAGTAAGTTGAAAATTAGCCATGGCATATTTTGTTTAATGCAAAAGTAAAAAATATTTGTTCAGGTTGACACCTTTTTATGTAACGGAATAAAAAAAGTAGCTAGCCACAAAAAAAATTTGCACGATAATTGTGTTAAATGCGCGTTATAAAACCAAATGCCGAAACAGAAAACAGCAAAAGAGGTAAAAAGAAACCATAAGCGCAAAACACACATAAAATCACTTGAGCACTGTTTTGGAATTACAACTAAAAAAACAAATTAAACAACATGAAAAAAATCATTTTCTCCATTGTTTTCCTAACCCTGGGTTGGGTAACATCAAAGGCACAAACTTTTAACCTGGGGGTTAAAGCAGGTGTAAATCTGGCTAAGTTAAATGCAGATTTCGCAAGTGAAGAAAACCGCTTAGGTTATCAGATCGGTGCCTGGGCACGTATTGGTGGCGCCAGTTTTTATGTACAGCCTGAGGCTTATATTGGCAGCAAAGGCAATAAATTTATCAGCATTCAACAGGATAATGGCAACGAGGTATCTGCAGAAGGAAAAGTAAAATTCACGACTTTGGATATTCCTGTTTTATTGGGAACAAAATTTGGCGCCAAAAATTTAAACTTCCGCTTAATGGCCGGCCCGGTTATTTCATTTGTGTTGGATGAAAATTCTTCTTTTAGTTCTGCCTATCAGCAAGCAACAGATTTTAGCAATTACAAAAACCAGGCATTGGGCTTACAAGCCGGTGCAGGTGTAGATGTAGGCAGCATTTCGGTTGATTTACGCTATGAAGCTGGTTTATCAAACATCAGCAAAAGCGAGAAATATACACAAAAACCCAACTTATTTCAATTAAGTTTAGGGTTTAAGATTTTGTAAGCTTACAACAAAGCGATTAAAAAGGCGGCTATTGGTCACTCATGGTCGGAAGATTTTTTCTTCCGACTTTTTTCTGTTTTAAGGAGGTTAGTTTTATCGAAATAAACACCTGTAAATCAGGTATTTGGCTTTCTTTTCTTGATTATTATTTGTATCTTATAGACTGATAATCAATAAGATATGGCCATATTTAGGGATCACAACACTACGGTAAAACAGCTTCTTGGCTTCATTCCCGAGGCGCTTTTATCAAATTTGTCTCTTACTACTAGGATCGACCATTATGCAAAGGTTCTGCAGGGCAATAAGCTGTTCTATTTATTGCTCTATGGCATCCTGGACAATGACAGGTTGAGCCAGCGAACCCTGGAAGACACATTTAATGATTCTGTATTCAAGATGCTTTTCAATCTCGATGAAGATGAAACGGTACGCAGAAGTTCTATTTCTGAGCGGTTGTCCAAGGTTAATCCTGACTATTTTAAGCAGATATATGATTGTATCTACGAGCAATTTTCCAGGGCATATACATCCACAGAGCGGAAGAAGAACAACCTGATCAGGGTAGATAGTTCCATGGTCAGCGAAAGTGTCGGTAAGCTCATGGAAGGCATCGATAACAAAAGTGGTAAAAAGGCGGTCAAGTATAGTATTGCCTTTGACGGTGTTTTGCCATGTCATTCAACCGTATTCACCAACCCCAGCTACGGAAACGAGGATAATGCATTGCCGGAAGTTGTAAGGGGGCATATAGGAAAGAAAGCAGGCCACCAGAATATCTATGTGATGGACAGGGGGCTGCAATCAACCAGAACGATCGCTGCTTTCAGCAAGGAGAAGATAACTTTCCTCTGCAGATCGAAGGAAAACAGGAAACTGGTTGAACTAGGCTCGTTCATTACTGAGGGAATGGAGCTCGATCTGGGTGAATCCGTACTGGTCAGCGACCGTAAGGTCCAGTTCTACACCGGTATTCCCATCAATAAAAACGGCAAAAAATATTATAGCGAAGAATTGGTGGACACCCCTTTTCGGCTTGTAGTAGTTAAGGGCAAGGGAGAAGATCAGAAGGAATATTGGCTACTGACCAATGACTTCCAACGCTCCGCGGCGGAGATTTCACAGGCATACAGAAGGCGTTGGGACATAGAAGTCTTTTTCCGGTTCCTAAAACAGGAACTTAATGTCAGCCATCTTGTTTCGCTTAACAAAAATGGGATACAGGTAGTGCTGTACATGACACTGATCGTTGCAATGATGTTGTTGATGTACAAAAAAGCTAATAAAATCGGTTACAAGACTGCTAAAAGGCGTTTCGCTATGGAGGTTAGAGACCTAACAATTGCTATGATCGTTGTGCAATGTGGTGGAGATCCGGGCCTATTTTTTAAAACATAAAAAATGGCCGGAATTTCTTCCGACCATGAGTGGCTATTGGTCGCCTTTTTTATTGAAATCATTCTAACAATAAGCAATCATTTTTTAGCTTTCTGCAACACCTTTATTAACATGTAATATTGGCATTACAGCTCGGTTTAACCCAAAAAAATATCGATTTTTATTGAAATGATTAGCCTAAAAAAAATGAAACATTCCATTCTTTTACTGTTTACTTTTCTTCTTTCGCTCGCGGTAAAAGCCCAAAATTTCAAATACGCTTTTGTAACCGATACCCATGTTGGATCATCAACAGGCGAAGAAGATCTTAACAGAACTGTTGCAGATCTCAACAGGATCAACGATATCGACTTCGTAATCATTACGGGGGATATTACCGAAATGGGTACGAATTATGAACTTAAACTGGCAAAAGAAATCCTTTCCAAGCTAAACAAACCCTATTACATTATACCTGGTAACCATGATACAGGCTGGTCAGAATCTGGAGGTGTAAATTTCACAAAAGAATTCGGTAATGATAAGTTTGTGTTTGACCATAATGGTTATCGATTTATTGCCTGCGCCTCCGGACCTTATGTGCGGATGAGTGACGGACATATTCCAAGAGACGCAACCGTTTGGTTAGATAGCGTTCTTAAAGCCACCCCTAAAAATATGCCCATTGTTTTTGCCAACCATTACCCACTGGATAACAGTTTGGACAATTGGTACGAAGCAACAAGCCTTTTAAAGAAATATAACATCCAATATGCAATATGTGGCCATGGACACAACAACCACCCTTACAATTTTGAAGGCATTGAAGCCACTATGGGCCGTTCCAATTTAAGGGCAAAAGATAGTATTGGCGGATACAATATTGTAAGCATGACAAAAGATACGGTATTTTTTCAGGTCAGGAAACCGGCACATCAAATTCTTCCGGTTTGGCGCAAAATCGCTTTAAAAACCTTTGTACCTGATCAGAAAAAATACGATAGGCCCAATTTTGCGGTTAATAATCAATATCCGGCTACGAAAGAAATCTGGTCTTACCACTCTAATGCCAATGTGGTAAATACTCCGGCATTTACTTCCAACAATATCATTTTCGGAAACAGCGTAGGTTTGGTAGAAGCCTTAAATAAAAAAACAGGCAAAAAAGCATGGACCTTTAAAACTAAAGGTGCCATCTACTCTTCTCCGGTAGCGGTTAATGGAACAGTTATTCTAGGTTCGGGGGATGGAAACATTTATGCGCTGAATGCCAAAACAGGAAAGGAAATCTGGCATAAAGAAACAGCAAATTCGGTATTGGGATCGCCAGTGATTAACGGACAGCTGGTGTATATTGGTGGCAGCGATAATACTTTCAGAGCACTAGATGTTAAAACCGGAAAAGAAATATGGGCCTTTAATGAAATTGAGGGTACCATAGTTGGCAAACCACTGATTTATCAGGATAAAATTATATTTGGATCTTGGGGCAGACACCTTTATGCGCTCGATATAAATACTGGAAAGTTACTTTGGAAATGGAACAATGGCCAGGCAAACCGAATGTTTTCGCCAGCGATGGTAACGCCTGTGGCCTACCAGGGTATTGTGTACATTGCTGCTCCGGACCGATACTTAACCGCTATTAATGCGAAAAATGGCAGTACGCTTTGGCGCAACAAAGAAGCTACAGTTCGCGAATCAATTGGCCAATCGGCAGATAGCACTGTTATTTACGGAAAAACCATGCAGGATGAAATCGTGGGATATAAAGCGCAAGCAGAAGATCCAGGAATTTTATGGCGATATGATGCCGGTTTTGGATATGAGCATGTCCCTTCCATGTTAATTGAAAAAGATGGAAAAGTATTTTTCGGCACAAAAAATGGTGTGGTTTACGCCATAGATCCTAAACAGCAAAGCACAGTTTGGGCACATAAAATAGATAACTCGATGGTAAACACAGTGAATGTGATTGACGGTAAAAACATCCTCGTCAGCACTATGGATGGCAAAGTGGTTTGGTTACAAACAAAATAAGATCAGAAGATTATAAAAAAGCCTCTCCATAAATTAATCTGAAGAGGCTTTTAGCTAATTAAAAACAATCTAAAATATTACCAACCTGCTGTTTGCGTAAGTTTATAGCC
The DNA here is from genome assembly GCF_007833675.1 of Pedobacter suwonensis. Taxonomy (NCBI): domain Bacteria; kingdom Pseudomonadati; phylum Bacteroidota; class Sphingobacteriia; order Sphingobacteriales; family Sphingobacteriaceae; genus Pedobacter; species Pedobacter suwonensis. The sequence continues at coordinate 3,038,520 of NZ_CP031708.1, forward strand.
TTTTTCCTGGTACTGGATAACCTGCGCCTGACCCACAGGTGCCAGGTAAGCTCTATCTGTAAATGCATTTCTATTTGATGCATTGGTAACCATCCAATAACCTACCATCGCTGCTGCGTTAGTGCCATCATAAGTAACCACAGTGCCATCAGCTTTTTTAACCTTAACATTGCGTGCGGTTGCATTAGCGGTGGTTAAATAACTAGGTGCCTCGGCCTGCACATTTACCCACGGCCCTAAATAATAATCAGAATTTCTACTGAAATCCATGTTATTCAGCTTTTTCCAGCGCTTCAAATCCAATAAACGGGTATGTTCAAATACAAATTCCATACGGCGTTCTCTACGGATTTCCCAGATCAGATCAGGAACATCAGCATCTTTGGCCGGATCAACCGGAAGCGAACCTAAAGTTAATGGTGCTGTTTTTAATACCCCTTTTGCCGCAGCAGCCGCATCCAACGGACGGCTCCTAATGGCATTTATTGATTTATTCAAATCAGATTGCGTAATAGCTGCCCCGGAATAATATTGTGCCAGTACAGCTTTTGCTTCTATCCAGTTTAGTACCACTTCAGCTAAACGCATTACTGGTGCATCGCTGGTATTGGTGTTACTGCCCCAGGCAGCAGGATAAGTTTTGCCAATATAGGTTAGTGCTTCTCTCGAAGCAAATTTAAAACCATAAAGCAAAGTTGCTGAAGGCACCAGCGCTTTATCGTAAAATGAAGCTTCAAAACGTGGATCTCTTGTTTTTACGAGATCGGCAATGGTAAAAGAATTCGCTCCTGCAACCGAAGAATTTTGCCATACTTTACCATCATTAAGGAGAAAAGATTTAACCAACACCAAATTGGCGTCAACACCGACGACTTCGGTTCCATTTTGGTAAGAGCCTATACTATGTGTAACGGCTAGTGCGGCATCATAAGTTCTGTAAAGCAGTACTTCCGGATGTCCGGCTAAATTATCGCTTGAAAACAATGATTTAAAATCACGGGTGAAACTATATTTATTACTATTGATCACATAATCGCCTGCTTCTACCGCAAATTCTAAGTATTTTTTTGCCCTTGTTACATCTAAGCCATGGTAATGCTCATAGGTACCTTCGAACAACATAAACCTTGAAATAAATGCCGCGGCGATATATTTGTTTAGGAATTGCGCCCCGTCATTATCACGCATATTAGCCATCACGTACTTAAAATCATCATATACCTTATCCATTACCACACCTCTGGCATCTCTGTCTTTATATAACGTTGGCAGATCGGTATCCAAAACCTCTTTATCAAAATAAGGAACATCACCAAAAACACTTACCAAACGGCTATATTCGAAACCCCTAAAAAACCGGGCAACAGCTGTCCAATGGTTATAGGCTTCAGTTGTGATTTTTGGTTTGGCCACGTCGTTTAAACGGGCTAACATGACATTCGATTTCCTGACCCAGGCGAAATCCCATGTTGGACCTGCATAAGTACCTAACCAATCAGCTGTTTCCAATGTAGAACCTCTCGAAGTTGGCACACTGCTTTCAAAGCTGGTTTGGGCATTTTTTCCGGTTAAATCATCAGAGAAATTGTACCCCCTTACCGGTGCATAATCCACTCCGAAGCCCGAATTATATCCGTTAAAATAGTTCGTGTAATAAGCATTGGCATACATGCGGATATCGTCTTCACCTCGCCAGAATTGCCCATCAACATAATCGGTTAAAGGTGGGCGGTCAAGGACATCTTTCTTACAAGACACAAACAGTAAGCTGGCCAGGATTGGCAATCCATATATGTATTTACAATATTTCATCTTCATAATTTTTAAAAATTCAACTGAACACCAAATGAGACACTTTTAAAGGCCGGGATTCCTGTCCCTGTACGGCCACCATTATAATTTGACTGATCCCAGATCGAATAACCACTAACACTTTCGGGATCTATCGGTAAATCGCCCAAATGATCCCAGGTAAAGAAATTCTCTAAGGCAGTATATACCCTTAATGAACTTATCCCCACTTTTTTAGTCAGCATTTGCGGAAAAGTATAACCAACGGTTAAGTTTTTCAACCTGATATAAGCCATATTTAACAAATACCTGTCCTGGATCTGCATGTTATTAGTGGTTCCACTTGCGGCATTATTATAAGCAGCAGGATAAAAAGCGTCAGGCGTTTGCGGTGTCCAGTAGTTGCTTGCAATAGCTTCTGGCATCGCACCATCAGCAGAGTTAAATCCAGGGATAGCTAAAAAACCGGCACCCCAGATTTTACGGCTTCCTACCCCTTGGAAAAATGCACTGATATCAACTCCTTTAAAATCGGCGCCTAGTCTAAACCCGTATTCATACCTTGGGTTGGCATTACCAATTACCTCTAAATCGCCATGATTTGCCAGCGTACCATCACCATTGCTAATTTCTCCATCACCATTAACGTCAATAAATTTAACATCTCCAGGACCAAAACGAAACGTTGCTGCATTCTGTAAAAAAGGCTGATAAACCGGTTTTTCGCCATTTGGACCAGGCTTTAGCTTATAGGTCTGTTTACCGGCATTTAATTTACTTTCGGCATTGGTTAGGGTTATTAAAATTGGTTTGCCTGAACCATCCAGTTCAAAATCACTAAGCTGATATAGCCTATCAGTACGGTATCCCCAAATCTCGCCAATATCTTTACCGTTGTAATTACCGGTAACTTGAGTTCCTGAACCATAAGCATTTAAAATAGTTTTGGCATCAGAAATATTTCCTCTGAAATTGATACCTAAACCATTTTTAAACCTGTGGTTAAAATCTAAGGTTAACTCCCAACCCCTGGTTGACAATGAGCCATAATTACCCTGTGGCGCACCGGCTCCAAAAGTTAGCGGAATGCCTTCCTGTGGTACGATCATGTTATTCGTATTTCTTTTGAAAACATCAAAAGAGACATTTACCTTATTGCTCAGCATTGTGGCATCAACACCAACGTTGGTGGTCACAATATCTTGCCACTGAATATTGGCAGCAACAGCAGCAGGTGTACCTACATAATTCACTTTTGCACCGTTTGCTCCGATCCAGCTCGACTGTCCACTAGGCATAGTTGAAATATATAAGCCATTCGGTACAGTCTGATCACCGATGGAGCCCCAGGATCCTCTAAATTTTAACTGATTTAAGAAAGGTTTGGTGAAAGCCATAAAACTTTCTTCGCTAGCTACCCAGCCTGCAGAGAATGATTGAAACCATCTCCATTGCAAATCGGTAGGAAACTTAGAAGAACCATCGTAACGCAGGTTACCTTCAATAAGGTATTTGTTTTTAAAGGCATAATTTACCCGACCGAAATAACCTAACTGTGCCTCCCATCTTTTATCAGCACCCGGGATATTAATTCCACCAGGTATAATACCCATTGCTGCTGTAGCAGGAAGAACCGTTTGTACTCCCGTACCAAATTTAAACTGTGGATTAATAATATCAGCCAAATTGGTAATCTGACCAAATTGCGATTCAGCAGTAGAAGTAACACGATTCAAACCTAAAATAAATTTAAAATCGTGATCTTGTTTAAGGTTTAGATTATAGGTGGTAAATGCATTAATGGTGTGGCTAAAAAAATTGGTTGCAGACCTTGCAAAATGATCGGGACTTGAACCAGGCGTAGTGTACATGTCCAATGAGAGATCATAAGCAGCCATAGCCCCCGGACTAGTGCTCGATACCACCTGACCCTGATCGTTAACATAAACAGCAGCGCCATTTGCATCTAAACGTGCTTTCGGTGCAACCCACGAGTTTCTGGCAGTAAATCGCGTACCTGGTCTCTTCCAATCTTCATTTTGATTGGTGAAAGTATAATCAAAATCAACTTTCCAGTTTTTCATGATATTCATCGTGGTTCCCAAATTTACATTAGCATAGTTTAATAATATGTTAGCTGTATTTGCCGAAGCCACTTCGCTTTGCGGACTACGGATCAGATCTCCGTTTTCGTCTTTCCCAAGCGGATATAATGAACTCCATCTGTACAGATAAAGCCACGGATCGGCTGTTGTAGAACTGGTGGTATAAGCATATTGCTTATTTCTTCGCGAGTATAATGCACCCCCACGGATGGTAAGGTATTTATTGATCTCACTTGAAATTTTAAAAGAGGCATTATAGCGTGTAAAACGGTCTTCTTTCGCTGGCTTTAACATACCACTCTGGTCGAGCAGGCCAAGTCCGATGTTGTAAGACGTTTTTCCGGTTGTACCTCCAACTGACAGGTTATGCTGCTGTGTAGGCGCCCATTCTTTAATCATGTAATCATATGGATCATAAGTCCTCACCCCCATTTTCTGGTTAGCCCCTTGTACATACCAATCTCTTCCGAACACAGTTGGGTCATCCGGACCGATTGTACTGCCATATTTTTCTTTCCAGGCTACTGCTTTCTCGTAGCTTGCTCTGTCTACATAATAAAATGCACCTACAGGAGTAGTTATTCCTACGCGTTCAGCAGCATCTACGGTATATTTCAAACCATTTACATCGGCCATCTTTAAATCTTTCCAAACGTTTTGAAATGAAAAGTTGTTGGAATAGTTGATTGATGGCTTATCCGTCCCTGACCCTTGTTTGGTTGTAATTAATACTACGCCAAAAGCGGCTTTTGCCCCATAAATTGAAGCCGCAGCAGCATCTTTCAGAATTGTAATGGATGCGATATCGTTTGGATTAACCAATTGGATACTTGGGATTTCTACGTTATCCAACAAAATCAAAGGAGAGCTACCGCCAGCGAAAGATGCAAGCTGCCCCCTGATTTTTATTACGGGATCAGAGCCAACTTCGCCACTTGGAACAGTAACACTTAAGCCAGATGCCGCTCCTTGAAGCGCCCTGCCCACATCAGCAATCGGCCTGCCTTCTAAAGTCTTTTTCACATCAATAGTAGAAATGGCGCCAGTAAGATTACCTTTGCGTTGGGTTCCATAACCTACTACTACTACCTCATCCAACCCTTGTGCGTCGGTTTTTAAACTTACATTAATGATTTTAGCCGTACCAACAGTTTTTTCGGCAGTTACATAGCCAATGTAAGAGAACACGAGTATACTGCCATTAGATGCGTTGATGGAGTAACTTCCGTCAACATTTGTTTGCGCAACCGTATTACTGCCCTTAACTCTTACAGAAACTCCCGGTATGGGACCATCATCTGATGTAACCTTACCTGTAATGGTAATTTGTTGCGCAAAGGCATGGGCCAGCAACAGAAATGTACCAAAAATGATTGATAGTAGTTTTTTTCTCATAAACACTTAGTTAATGCTATTCGTTGTTAGTTTAAACTCATAAACACGCAGATTACCGCACGGTACTGAATCGAAAGTAAATATGATAATTGTTTTTCACTTATTTATAAATATTTAGGGCATTAACTTTGTAATTAGTTTGATATTGTTGCAAAAAACCGCATAAAAGCGCAATGAAATGAATTTAATCTCATTTTAATTTTTTTTTAAATTTTACCAAAAAAGCCGCCTACTATACTAGCGGCGGCTTAAATTAAAACAAAGAGAAAACTATCTAATCAGAAAAAAGGATACGTATGGCCGCCGCGGCGCAGTCGTAATGCCACTGTAGCCACTGGCAAAAATGGTATATACCCGTTGATTTAAGAATGTGCTTGCACTGGTGTAATTAGCTAAAACTGTTGCAGTGGTTACAGCTGCCCCGGCCGGTCTGATTTTCCAGGTTTTTGACTGTGCTGACCTTAATTTAATTTCATTGCTGATACTTAAATAGTTTACATTGCCTGCAATAAGTGAGTCTTTTGTGTTATCTGAAGCACTCGTTCCATAATAAAGATCTACTGAAGGAACATTAGGCATCAGGTTAATAAAACGGTACTTACAATAGGCTGTATCCGGCCTCACAAAACTCTCCTCAGTTAACACATTTTTAGTAAAGGCCGCAGTATCTGTAATGTGGGCAACATAATTTTTACCTGCCTGGATCTGAAAAGTTGCACTATACAGTACCAGCGAATCTGTACCATCATCTTTCTTTTTAGGAAGAATGATAGACAGTTTTAAGTTTCCAGGAGTTACTGCCAGAAAATCGGCAGTTGAACTTCCTCCAGTATTGTAACCGCCACCAGGGAAGGGCGTACGTGCAGTAATCACACTACTTACCCTTTTGTCGTTAATTTTAATGGCTATTGCTCTATTGTTATAATAATAAGAGGCATAATTTACTTTTAACAATGCCTGATCGCTAGTCAACTTTTCGGTATCACCATAATCGAGTACATTTTTAGTACAACCCGTCAAAGCCATGGCAATGAACAGAGCGGTGAATAAGTTAGAAAATATCTTCATGTTGTTATACTTTAAAATTAAATGTTATGGCTGGCTAAACCAGGTTTCTTTAGTCATATAATCAGGTTCTAAACCACCCCACTTTCTGAGTTCTTCGGCATTCCAGACATATTCTGAGTTATAACGAGGTCTAAAACGGTAGGCATATTTACCGCCCAATAAAAGATCTGCAGTAGGAATTTGATAAAACTGTCGAAAAACATTAGCATCGTAATGGTATTTCCGGAGATCAGTCCACTGCTCTAAGCCGGCCCATCCCCATTGCGTGATATATTTTTGCCCCATAATATCGGCCAAGGTTAAGGTAGCTGCACTCTGCGCCACTTCGGCAGACGTTAAATAGGTATTGATCTCCGCATCTGTAATTATTGGATCGGGTGTTTTGGAAGAACGGCCATAAGTATTGCAAAAAATCATATGACCTGTAATACCTTCTCTATATGCAGTATAGGCATCGGCAATTTTGCCCTGCAGAAACAAAGCCTCTGCCTTTGCAAATCGCAATTGCGAATAAGTCATGATTGGATACCTGGCAGCATCGGCAAAAATATATTTTCCGTTATAAATAGTAGCGCCTGAAGGGATTGATCCGAAAACAATTGGCAGTGCAGATGTACTGCTGCCCTGGGTTGGCACTCCGGCAATGTACCTGCCCAAAGTAGCAGTAGCTGTACTTGCAGGTAACATCCTACTTAAACGCGGGTCAAGCGAACTTGTTGGGTTTACCGTAGGCGTCCCCTTCACTCCGCCGGCAAGATAATTTAAGATCGTAGTAGAAATCCTCCCGTAATAAGTAGCAGTTGCTCCGGAAGTGTTAATATAGCCTAATGTAGGGCCAAAAGGATTGGTATCATCCTGACTAGCGGCTGAAAAATATACTGTTGCAGATTCGGACTCGTTAGCGAAAGATAAGTTGACATACTTCACTACGCTGTCAGCATACATGGTTTTAAACTCCGGCTTATTAATCAAATGGCTATATTGCAATGCATAAATGGCATAAACGAATTTGCGCCATTTGGCCATATCTCCTTTATAAATCCCATCTCCGGTAACACTGGCCAATTGTGTAGCATAATTCAATGGACTTTTCATCATAGAATATTTTAGCGATTGTTCGCAATAGAAACGGACTTTTGCGTACACCTCCGGCTGGTCGTGATAAGGAAATTTTAACATTCCGGGCGTAAAAGCCTCATCTAAAATAATCGGCCCATGCAGATCGGTAGTTTGTTGATATGCCCAGGCTTTAATGGCATAACCAATTGCCGCGTATTCATATTTCTGGTTGGTTACGGCATCATTAATCAGGTTCTCGAGATTCAAGCCAAGATCTACATAAGTCATCCGCCAGATCACACCTCCATTATCACTATTGGCCACAAAAGAGTGTTTTTCGGGATAAAGCGATGCGATATCTGTTGAGGCACCGATCATGTTCTGTGTAAACTTCCACAGCAAACGATAATCCTGCGACGTTCCATTTGTCATTTGGAATAAAATTGGCGGAAGCAGCAATTCCGCTTTGCTGGTTTGTGGCACGGCAGGATTGGTATTGATATCGAGGTATTTTTTACATCCTCCAACCGTTAATAATACTGCCGCAGCAATATACAATCTATATAATCTTTTCATATTATTCACTATAATTTAACCCTAAATCCTACGTTAAAACCAATCGGCTTACCTACATTGCCATAATCGATACCGTAACCTCCGATACCTCCCACACCTGGTGAGTTGGAATTACTTTCTGGATCGCCACCAGAATAATTGGTGATCAGAATTGAATCGGTCAAGGTAAGAAAGGCACCAAAGCTTTGAATAAACCCGATACGCTTAACCAATGAAGGAGGAAAATCGTAAGCCAAAGTAACATCCCTTAAACGGATCGTATTAATATTCTTCTCTACAAACATCTCTGGCGCAACGTTTAAAGAATAATAGTTAGAGGCATAATATGGCGTCACCGCAATGTTATTAACCGTTGGGTTAGCGGTATTCTGCAAACCATCATTCAGTACACCTTTGATAATCCTTGGCACTTCCCTGTCCAATGTCTTAACACTGATTCCTTTTATGTAAGAAGCATATTCAGTACCATTAACCACATCGCCACCATATCTGAAATCCCATAGGAAAGATAGGTTAAAGCCTTTATAACTAAATCTGTTTACAAAACCTAAAGTGAATTTTGGATTTCTGTCGCCGATTGGATAAAACTGGGTGTCAGTAACTGATGGCAAACCAGAAGAAGGATTGATCAGGATATCGCCCCTATCATTACGGGCAAACCTGGTACCACTGATTGCACCTGTGCTGTAGCCCGGATGCACTGCGCTTCTAATATCACCCACTACCCAGGTATCAGACTCATAAAGCTCTGGAAGTTCATTCGCCAGCGATAATACCACACCACGGTTACGGGTAAAGTTTAAAGTAGTATTCCAGTTAAAATCCTTTCCCTTGATCGGAGTGCCGGTTAACTGCACTTCAATACCCCGGTTACGTACAGTCCCCCCGTTCATCATCTCTAAAACAAAACCTGTACCATAACTTAAACGCGGATTAATGATCTGATCTTTACTCAAAAGGTTGTAATAGTTAAAATCCAGTCCGATGCGGTTTTTAAGAAACTGCATTTCTGTACCGATTTCAAAATTTTCTGACACCTCTGGTTTTAAGTTTGGATTGCCGCCATAGTACGAATAGGCATAACCACCACCAGTAAATCTTTTGGCCTCATAGTTTGTACCTGTAGAATATTCTCTCCAGGGTTCTTTACCGGTTAAGGCATAAGAAGCCCTCAACTTACCATTATCTAACCAGGGCAAAGCAGTTTTTACACTGGCAAGATCACTAAAATTAAAAGCCAAACTTGCAGAAGGATAAGCAAAATATGGATTGTTTGGCATTAAGCGTGAAGCACCGTCAATCCTGCCTGACAAAGTTAAATACAACAAAGTTTTATACCCCATAATGGCCTGCGCAAAAGCGCCCACGGTACGGTAGCGGTTTACATATGTTAAAGTACGCTGCGTAGAAGGCAGGGTGTTGTTGATGCTGTAAAAATTAGGATCATACATGTTCGTTCCACGCTGAGAATCAGTAGCAGAATTATAATCATTAAATGTAGCACCGATTACATAGGTATTGTTAAAATCACCAAATTTATGTTTGGCTGAAACCGTTAAAGACCCATTAAATATTTTCGCCAGCTGGCCATAAGTCATTACCGTACCACCTGTTGGAGCGGCAGCAGAACCTGAACCACGGTAAGATTGGGCATGATATACTGACAATCCTTTCGTGTTTGCAATATCGGCGCCGATGATACCATTGATACGTAACCATTTTAAAGGAGTCAGCTCTACATTGGTATTGGCAATTAAACGGTTAACTTTATCGTTATTTATGTTTTTTGCTACGTCCCAAAGGGGATTATCAAATTCTGAGTAAATACTCGCCAGGTGTAAAATCCGGTTTCCGTTAGCATCCTGATAATCTTGAACATTATAAGCCGAACTAAAACGCATCAACTGCAGGAGTGAACCATTAGTACCTTTATTAGCCTTATCGTTATTGGAATTGATGTAATTGAAGGTGGTGGTTAGTTTTAAAATCGGAGAAATGGCCCCAACTGCGGTTACCCTTGAGGAAATCCGGCTGTAACTGGTTGTAGGGATTGTTCCTTTTGAATCGGTATATTCATTAGACCAGCGGTAAGAGAATTTATCAGTTCCGCCTTCAAACGACAAATTGTGTTTTTGCGTAAAACCTGTTTCAAAAAAATTGTGGATATTGTCGTAAAGTGGTGTATTAGGCAAAAATGCAGGACCGAAAAAGTTAGATGAACCGCCATCATAAACGCCGTTAGAAGCCCCGGTATTGTACTTGGTCTGTATTTCAGGGAATTTATTCAACTGTTCCACCCTGAAAGAATTGTTGTAGTTGATCGCTCCACGCCCTGCTTTACCTTTTTTTGTCGTAATTAAAATGGCGCCACTGGCACCAGCGCTTCCATATAATGCAGTTGCCTCCGGACCTTTCATGATCACGTAACTTTCAATATCATTGGGGTTGATATCCATCCCCCTGTTGGAATAATCCTGATCCCTGTTTGCTGCACCCGATACAAGTTCTCTGGTTTGATTTAATGTACTGTTATTAATCGGAACCCCATCTACAACGATAAGTGCGTTGTTATCGCCACTTATAGAAACGAAGCCCCGCAAAACAATCTGTGCAGAAGAACCAGGATTTCCGTTGGTGCTGTTGATCGACAAACCCGGGACCCGGCCCTGTAAACCGCCAAAAAAGTCATTCCGTTGGGTTTCTGCTACTTCTGCTCCTGAAACTTTTGGAGTAGAGTAACCTAATGATTTAGCATCACGATCAATCCCGTAGGCGGTAACCACCACCTCGTTCAAATTGCTGGCATCGGAAGCAAGCATAACGTTAATCGTTGTGTTTGCGCCTACAACCCGCTCTATAGTTTTATACCCAACGTAAGAAAACACCAATACATCTGTTTTAGATGCTTGTATAGAATAATTTCCTGTACCGTTGGTCTGTGAAACGGTATTGCTCCCCTTTACGCGGATGGAAACACCCGGAATAGGTCCATCAGAAGCGCTTACCTTACCTGTGATTATCTGCTGTGCGAAGATTTGTGCAGACAGCATAATGACACCGATAAAACTAAAAAGTAGTTTTTTCATCATAATTAGTTAATAAGAAAGTTTGGTTACTGAAGTTGTTGTTTGTTTTCGGCTTTCAAAAAACGCATATTCACGCATTTTTGAGTTAGTTAAGTAAATATGATGAATGTTTTTGATATAAAAAACAAATAGGGAAGATTTTTCTTATAAACGAACCATATTTTGTTGCAAAAACACGCAAAAACGCGCAGCATATAGAAAATCTAAAAATCTTTTATACTTTCGCTTAAGCCAAACATCACTATGCTAAAAAAAGAACGCCACGACTTCATCATGCGACAGATTAATTTGCACAACCGCGTGTTAACTTCCGATTTGGTGCAGCAGCTCAATGTTTCAGAAGATACCATCAGAAGGGATTTACAGGAACTTGTTGACGAAAACCTGCTCTATAAGGTTCATGGAGGAGCATTATCTAAGTCGTATCATAGTTCTTTTGATGACAGTACGGTATACGCCCGCGATAGTAAAATTGCTATCGGCAAAAAAGCTGTTCGCCTGATCAAGGATGGCATGGTGATTTTAACAGGCGGCGGAACAACAATTTTAGAATTTGTAAAGCTGCTGCCACAAGGCTTATCAGCCACTTTCTTTACCATTAGTCCGCTCGTTGCTGTAGAACTGGCGAAATACAACAATATTGAAGTGATTTTGATTGGCGGGCTGTTTTCAAAAAATTCGCAGATAACCTACGGTGGACAGGTAATTACTCAACTATCGGAAATTAAGGCCGATTTATGCCTGATGGGAACAAGTGCCATCCACCCTGAAGAAGGCTTAACCGACACCTACTGGGAAATTAACCAACTTAAAAAAGCCATGTTGGCCTGTGCAAAAAAAACAGTAGTACTTTGCATTTCAGAAAAACTCAACATTGCTTTACGCTTAAGAGTTTGTCCGATAGAAAGCATTAGTTATTTGATTACCGAGCTGGATATAGATCATGAATCGCTTTCGACCTACCGCGAAAAGGAGCTGAATATTTTATAACTTAATTTTCCATCTTTTCCTGATCTGGCCGACAGTTGAAATGATTGGAAGTCAAAACCACTGAAAGTACAAGGTGCCAATGTGAGTGTCAGCTCACCTTTCGAATGGATACTAAGATGCTGAAAAACATTCCGAAAAACTACTTTGGCAAACTGATTTTACCCATGCAAACCGATGGCACACTTTGCCGGTTACCGAAATCAATCGGCTTACCGCATAGCGTTTCATTGGCCAGAACAGCGAATAAAACAGCCTCTTTTGCATCAGGATTAATATTAAGATCTTCAGTGCTTAAGAAGCTGCAAAATGGCAGCTTGATTTGAAGAAGCTGAACAAGCAGCGGATTGTGCATCCCGCCCCCGCTCATAAATACCTGCACCGTGGCGTCCGCTCCAAAACAACGTTTTATCGCATTGGAAATGGCTTCTGCGGAAAAATGACACAGGGTAGCCATTACATCCTCCTGACCTAAATGCGTTGTTGCAGATTTTTCTTGCGCCTTTGCCAAATATTCCAGGTTAAATAATTCCGGCCCGGTAGTTTTAGGAAAATCCAACATGAGGAATTCACAATCAAGTAATGCCGCCAATAGGCCGGGATTTGAATGACCGCTCCGGGCAACAGCCGCGTGCTTATCATAAAATTGATTAAACTGTTGTTGCATATACTGATCCATCAACGTATTACCTGGCCCAACATCTGTCGAAAAAATTTCGCTGGCATCGGTGCTCCCGGGCAGGTACGTGAAATTTGCTATTCCTCCAATATTTAACATTACCCGATCTTCCCCCGCTTTTGAAAACATCAGATAATCACCATAAACAGCCAAAGGAGCACCTTCACCACCTGCAGCCAAATGTTTCTGCCTAAAATCAGATAGGGTAATAATCCCGGTTTTAATGGCTATGTGGTCGCCATCTCCAATCTGTAACGTACCATTAGGATAATCGGCCAGTTGGTGCAAAGATTTTGGTGCGTGGAAAATAGTTTGTCCATGGCTGGCAATAAAATCGATGTCATCGTTTTTATACCCCCATTCCTTTAAGGCTTCATTGATTAATTGGGCATGGGTATTTGCAATGTACTCGTTCATCAGGCAAACCAATTGTAAATCAACTTCCTTTTTAGAAAATATGGCTTTTATTTTCGCCCTGAAATCAGTGGTATAATCACCTGTTTTAAATTTTAAAACCCTGATATCGGTTTCGGCACCACTTTTCTTAACCGAACAAAGGGCAATATCCAGCCCATCCATAGAAGTTCCACTCATCAACCCGATAATCAGCCGTTCCGGCTTGCCTGCTTTAGAATATAACTTTTGGATCTGTGCGTTCATATTGATTTTATCGTAAAAAGATCAAACGTTTGTGTAACCCCCTTTAATGGATTTTATGCAAATACTTGCAATAAATGTAAATAACCTTTATTATAAATTGGGCATAACTCTTTATATTTACTGCTCCGTACATTAAAATCCATATAAAAAAAATGGCTAGATTAAATCTACTGGAGGAGACACGTTTCGAGAAATTACCCGTAAGCGTGTTCGAAAATCCAAAAATTGCTTCAATTAATGTGGCACATCGCATTGCCGAGCTCATTAAATCAAAACAAGCAAACAACGCACCTGCAGTACTGGGCTTAGCAACAGGTGTTACCCCAATTGCAGTTTATGCCGAACTGGTTAGACTGCACAAAGAAGAGGGCTTAAGTTTTAAAAACGTAATCACTTTTAACCTGGATGAATATTATCCAATGGCGCCAACTGCGGCACAGAGTTATGTGACGTTTATGAACGAAAACCTTTTCAATCATATCGATATTGACAAAAAAAATGTCCACATCCCTGATGGTACGCTTGCACTGGAAGATATTCCGGCTTTCTGCGTGGAATATGAAAAGAAAATAGGCGATCTTGGCGGCCTTGACATCCAGATTTTAGGAATCGGCCGTACTGGTCACATCGGGTTTAACGAGCCAGGTTCTGCACCAAATTCTGGCACCCGCCTAGTTACTTTAGATGACTTGACACGCCGGGATGCGGCACGCGATTTTGGCGGAAAAACTTTTGTACCAACAAAGGCCATTACCATGGGTATCGGCACAATTTTCAAAGCAAGAGAAATTATATTAATGGCCTGGAGCCGTAAAAAAGCTTCCATTATCAAAAAAGCTGTTGAAGGCGAAATTTCAGGTGAAGTTCCGGCAACATACCTTCAGCTTTCTGATCATGTAGAATTTATACTTGATGCTCCCGCAGCTTCAGAACTTACCCGTTTTGATACGCCATGGCTCGTTAAAGATTGTATATGGACAGATGCTTTGATCCGAAAGGCAGTAATCTGGTTGGCCAATACATTAAAAAAACCAATCTTAAAATTAACTGAAGACGATTATAACAATAATGGTATGGCGCAACTGGCTACTGAAAAAGGACCGGTTTATAATATCAACATCCATATCTTTAATAAGTTACAACACACCATAACCGGGTGGCCGGGTGGCAAACCAAATGCCGACGACTCCCAACGTCCGGAAAGAGCCATACCCGCTCAAAAAAATGTGATTATATTCTCTCCTCACCCGGATGATGATGTGATTTCGATGGGCGGTACTTTTTTACGCCTGGTTGATCAGGGGCATAATGTACATGTAGCATATCAAACTTCAGGCAATACTGCCGTATGGGATGACGATGCACTTCGTTTTGTGGAATTTAATGTAGATTTTACCGAGAAAATGGGCATGGACAATACGCAGTTAAAGGAGCTTTATAACAACATGAGAACCTTTATTGAGCAGAAAAAACCAAACCAGATCGACACTCCTGAGATCCAGACGGTTAAAGGGCTTATCAGAAAAGGTGAAGCAATTGCCGGGGCAAGATATTGCGGCCTGGAAGATGATCACATCCACTTTCAGGCACTTCCTTTTTATGAAAGCGGAAAGGTTCAGAAAAACCCGGTAACCGATGCCGATATCGAACTTACAATAGCCCTGTTGCAGCAGGTAAAACCTCACCAGGTTTATGCTGCCGGTGATTTTGAAGATCCTCACGGAACACATATTGTTTGTTTCAAAATTGTTTTAGAAGCCCTGAAACGCTTACGTAAAACCGAAGCCTGGGCGCAGGATTGCTGGCTATGGATGTATCGCGGTGCATGGCATGAATTTGAAACCCATGAAATCGAAATGGCGGTTCCAATCTCTCCGCAAGAGCTTGAGCGCAAAAAATATGCGATTTTTAAACACCAGAGCCAGAAAGACAGGGCGGTTTTCCCTGGCGATGACGCAAGAGAGTTCTGGCAACGGGCTGAAGACCGTAACCGGGATACTGCAAAAGCTTATGACGAGCTTGGACTAGCAGAATACGAAGCAATGGAAGCTTTTGTTCGCTGGAAATTTGAAGATTAATTAAAATATAATTCAATCCTGCTTTGTGAACTCAAAGCAGGATTTTTTATCCTCTGAAGTTTCAAATGCCATGGGCGTGGGAAGACTTCGAAAATTTTCCATAGACTTGCGAAGTTTGCTGCTCACTGCTGTCCGCCTAAACTTTGCAAGTAATTTCTCATTCTAAGAACAATAGTCTAAATTAGTTTGCTAAACCAAACCCAGCTAATCATGACTGAACCTAAACAACGCTTGCTATCTCTGGATTTTTTTAGAGGGTTAACCGTAGCCGCGATGATCTTAGTGAATAACCCTGGTAGTTGGGGCCACATTTATGCACCTTTGGAGCATGCAGAATGGAACGGCTGCACACCTACCGATTTGATTTTTCCGTTCTTTTTATGGATTGTTGGTGTTTCCATCGCTTTTGCCATGAGCAACAGTAAAGCAGATCGCTCTACACATCAAAAAACAATCATAAAAGCGGCTAAGCGTGGTATTATCCTATATTTATTGGGCTTCTTTCTAGCTATCTTCGGGAAAATCATCAGTGCATTAACAACCGATAGTACCATTGTCGAAGCTTTTAAAACGGTTAGGTTACTGGGTGTTTTACAAAGAATAGGAATTGTTTTCATCATCAGCAGTATCATTTTCATTAAATTTTCGAACAAAACAATATTTAAAACATTAATTGTGGTACTTGCCGTTTACTGGGCATTAATGACTTTTATCCCAGTACCGGGAGTTGGATACCCGAATTTGGAAAAAGAAACAAATTTAGCGGCCTGGATTGATCGTGGAATTTTAACAGAGGCACATACCTGGGCTTCATCTAAAACCTGGGACCCTGAAGGAATTCTAAGCACATTGCCGGCAACAGGCACCTGTTTATTTGGCATTCTGGTTGGCGTTTGGATGCGCAGAAAAGATGTAGATAATCCAACAAAAGTGGCCTGGTTGTTTACCACCGGAATTGCTGCAGTTATTTTAGGCTTACTCTGGGATCTCCAGTTTCCGATTAACAAATCGTTATGGACCAGTTCTTTTGTGTTATATACAGGTGGCCTGGCCTCTATTGGATTGGCGCTCTGCTACTGGATCATTGATGTGCAGGGTTACAAAAAATTCACTACCCCTTTTGTTGTGTATGGTGTAAATGCCATTACAGTTTTCTTTCTGGCCGGATTAATGCCAAGAGTATTAAACCTCATTCAGATTACCAAGACAGATGGCACCAAAAAAGGCATCCTGGTTTGGTTTTACGAGACTTGTTATACACCGTTTTTCAGCCCGATAAATGCTTCACTGGTTTGGGCCGTAACCTATGTACTTGGTTTTTATGTATTATTATATTTTATGTACAAAAAAAACATTATCATTAAGGTTTAGTAAAAAAATGCTATAATTGATTGTCCCTCTCTTATCCAATTGAAAAAGAAAACTACCATATACGACATTGCCAAGGCGCTTGACATTACAGTGTCAACTGTTTCCCGGGCGCTCAGTGGCTTTCCGGCGATAAGTGATACGACCAGAAAAGCCGTTGTTGAAATGGCTAAAAAATTAAATTATAGCCCGAATAAACTCGCATCGGCATTAAAATCCGGCAAAACCCATATTATTGGTGTAATTGTACCAAGTGTACAGGCACATTTTTTTGCATCTATTATCCACTGCATAGAGGATGGCCTGAAAGACAGCGGCTACCGGGTGATTATCTACCAGTCTAATGAATCAGTAGAAAATGAAATTAATGGCGTAAGAACTTTATTAGAAGCACAGGTAGATGGTATTATGGCTTCAATGTCTTTAGAAACAGAAGATACCGCCCACTTTAGCGAAATTATCAAGCAAAACAAGCCCCTGATTTTATTTGACCGTGTAAACACCGATTTAAAAGTACCAACCATTACACTCGATGATTTTAAGGCCGGTTATATTGCTACAAAACACTTAATAGATCAGGGTTATCAAAAAATTGCATTTGTAACCACTGTCCACCAGATTAAAATATTTAACGATCGGTTAGAAGGGTACAAAGCAGCTTTGGTAGACCATAACCTTCCGGTAATAAAAGACCATATTATTTTTGGCGGTTTATCTATTAAAGATGGTCGGTTTGGCGCAGGAAAATTAATGCGCAGCAGCGATAAACCCGATGCAATTATTGCAGGTGATGATTTTACGGCGTTAGGCGTAATTAAAAAGTTGAAAGAAATAAATGAAACGCCACCTAAAATAGGGGTAATCGGTTTCGCAAATGAAGCCTTTTCCGCTTACATTACACCCAACCTGTCCACTATTGATCAGCATGCCTCAAAAATCGGCCAGGAATGTGCTAAAATGTTTCTGAAAATGATTAATCAGGAAAGCCCATACGCCAACATGGAACATATTGTACTTGATCCGGGTGTTGTAGAAAGAGAATCGACCAATAAAAAAAACTAAAAGCTTTTATTCCTTTGCCAGCGGAATCTCTACACCAACAGGCCCACTCGGCTCGCTTTCATTCTTTAACCGATCCAATGCCGTTACGAGATAACTGTAGCGTTTTCCACTTTCTACACTCGTATCAATAAATGAAAGATAATCTTCAAAGCTTATTTTAACAATGTTCTTCGGGTCGAGTATCGAGATTTTCTCTCCTTCATCAAATCTGTAAATCACAAATCCCGAAGCTGTTTCTCCATCCTTTGCCTTCAATGGAAGCTGCCATTTTAAATGTACGCCATCTCTCAATGCATCGGCAGTTAAGGCCTGAGGTTCGTTTGGCGGAACTTCATCCAGCCATGGCATTTGCGGCGGCAAAGCAGGGTATTTATAAAAGTCGTTCTTTAACGAATCCCCAACAGCCTTAGCAACTGTACTTAAGGATTTTGAACTGAAAAATACGCTGCCCTGAATGCGGTTATTCTCTCTCAGATATCTAATCTGCCTCGGTATTTCGCTCAGGTTTCTCCATGCGGCTTCTGCCCTTGAGTTTACCAGGTAAGCGCCCTGCCCGATATAAACATGTCTGCCAAAAGTATTATTGCTCCACCAGTCAACCAAAACGCCATAAGGCGCCACTCTTCTGGTGAACGTAAAGTAAATCTGAGGATTAATGTAATCCACCCAACCTTCTCTCACCCATTTACGGCTATCGGCAAAAAGTTCAGCATAGTTAGATAGCCCGCTGGTGGCAGAGCCTTCGGGATCCTCATTTTTATTTTTCCAGATACCAAACGGACTGATCCCGAATTTTACCCATTTTTTATAGTTGTGGATACTATCATCAAGTTGTTTAATAAGCAGATCGACATTATTGCGCCTCCAATCTTTTATGTCTGAGAAATTATTAGGGTATTTGTTAAAAGTATTGCTATCATTAATGGTTTGCCCTTCTAATTTATATGGATAAAAGTAATCGTCGAAGTGAATACCATCAATGTCATAGCCTTTTACCACATCTAAAATTACCTGTACGATATATTCCCTCACTTCCGGAATACCCGGATCGAACTGCTTCTTACCACCATAGGTAAAAAACCAGTCGGGGTGTTTACGATAAGCATGGTTTTCGCTTAACACGGCCGAGCTACTCATACTGGCTCTGTAAGGGTTAAACCAGGCATGCAGCTCCATTCCCCTGAAATGGGCTTCTTTGATAGCAAAAGCCAGCGGATCGTAACCAGGTGCCGGCGCCAGGCCCTGCCTACCCATTAACCATTGGCTCCAGGGCTCTCTGGATTTAGCGTAAAATGCATCGGCTGCGGGTCTGACCTGCAATATAATGGCATTCATTCCCTGGCTTTTATGTCTTTCTAAAATACCAATCAACTCCTGCTTCTGCTGATCAATGGTCAACCCAGGCCTCGACGGCCAGTCTATATTGGTAACAGTAGCCACCCAAACACCTCTAAATTCCCTTTTTGGTGCAATTTTTGATGAAGGTTGTGCATTTAATATATATGGTACTATAGTTAAGGATAAAAGTGCGTATAGGAAGTTTTTAAGCATTATTTCTTATCTTATTTTTTCAGGTTGTGTGTTTGTGTAGATTTGTATACAAATCGAACATTAGCAAGTAAACGATTTTTTTTAAAAACTCTTATAACTTTATTAAAAATTTTAATTTGCGCCTTGATAAAATTAATTGTGTACCCCCATTTACCTATGGAGAACAAAAGTATATTAATTTATAGAAGATACAGTGTTATTAAATGGAACCACAAAAGATTAATAAGGGTGATAGAAACAAAATTTACTTCCTTGTCATCGTTATTGCCGCTCTAATTGGCACAAATGCTTACTTGTTTTTTAAAGACCGAAAGCAAAGTGAAAGATTTGTTACCGTTAGTGCAGAAAAAGATAAACTCCGGCTTGAAGTAGAAAAGATTGAGGTTGAACTTGATAAGGTTAATGCTTTGAATCTTGATTTGAACGAAAAACTCATTGAGGAGCAGAAGCTTGCGCGAACAAAAATAGAAGAGTTAAAGAAAGCTTTAGAAAAGAACCAGATTACGCAGGCCGAAATCGACAGGGCAAATGCAAAGATTAATGAACTGAAAACATTTGTAAAAAACTACAACGATCAGATTATTCAGCTACAGAAAGATAATATCTTCCTAAAAAACAGCCGAGATAGCTTACAAAATACGCTCAGAAACATCAGTATCAAGGCTGCGAACTTAGAGAGCGAAAACTCCAATTTAAATGCAAAAGTTAAAACGGCCGCAGCATTAAAGTTACAATGGGCCGAAATTATTGCTTTCAGAACAAAATCAAGCGGCAAAAAAGTTGAGGTTACCAAATCGTCTACTGCCCAAAAGTTAAGCGTACGTTTTAACATTGTACCTAATCAGTTGGCAGAAAAAGGACATCATAACATTTATCTTCGGGTATTTGATCCGGCAGGAAACCTGCTTGCCAACGAGGAAAACCATTTTGAGGCTGACGGACAGGATATGCAGTTCAGCCATTCTATCTTTATCAATTACAATAATGACGATAGCACCTACGTTATCGATTGGACAAATCCTAAGCCATTTATAAAGGGCATATATACCGTTATTTTATATGCTGATGGCAATACCATGGGCAAAGCGCAAGTGGAGCTGAAATAACATATCCACCATCAGATTAATCCATCTACCTTATTTTAACTTAAATCAAAGGAAAGTTCAGATAGAATGTTGTTCCTAAACCGTTTATTGAGGTAAACTTAACTGAACCGCCAGCATTTTCTACAGCCTGCTTAACAAAAGCCAAGCCTAAGCCTGTACCCGATGTCTTAGTAGTGAAATTCGGCACAAATATTTTATCTTGCAGTGAAGGTGGTATGCCTTTCCCATTGTCCTTTATTTCTATATATGCATTTTTCATATCGGCATATATAATGATGGTAATGCAGCATAACGATTCTTCGTCAATAGCTTCTATCGCATTTTTAAGCAGGTTGTTAAATGTTCTTAGCAGCTGATCATGGTCTGCCAGGATCATGATATCCTTTTCGCTCTTGTTCTGCACGTCGATAGTTACATTTTCAGTACTTTTAAATACTTCTCTTGCCTGTTCGATAATTGGAAGTAAAGAAAGTCGTTCCAGATTGGTATCGGGCATTTTGGCGAAATTAGAAAACTCAGAAGCAATTTTAGAGAGGCTGTCAATCTGTTCTATAAATGATTTGCTGAACTTATTAAACTTTTGTTCGAAATTTGGATCTTTCTCTCTCCATGATTTTTCCAACAACTGAACACCTAACTTTAACGGGGTTAGCGGATTCTTGATTTCATGAGCCACTTGTTTGGCCATCTCACGCCACGCACTCTCCCGTTCTGATCTGGCCAGTTTGATTGCACTTTCTTCCAAAGCAGCAATCATATGGTTATACTCCTTAATTAAAGAACCAATTTCATCATGCCTCCGCCATACTATGGGCTCGTTCTTCTGCCCTATTTTGGTCTTACTGATACTATCCTGAATGAAGGTTAAAGGATTGGTAATCTGATTAGCTAAAAATACAGCCAATACGCCAATAGCTACAAATACCAGCGCGTACAGATTAATCAGGTTACTTACGAAAAGTGCCAGTTTATCGCTATACTCCTCTTCGTTAGAATAGTTTGGCAAACCGATATAAGCAATCGTTTTGTTCTGGGCATTCCTGATGGGGGCATAGGCGGCAGCGTAAATTAAGCTTCCAATGTTCTCCTTAGGGTTAATATATTCTGAACGGTGCAGACCACTTAATGAAAAGAACGCTTTTGGCCCCATTTTTTTACCAATAATTTTATAATTATACAGCTTGGGATAAGTGGTCATGATCAGGTTTCCGCTCAGATCGTACAAGTTTAAATCAGCATTGTTGATATCGGCAAAATTATTAAAATCTGCTGCGGCATTCTCATCGTTTGCAATAATACCATTGCTGAACACCTGCTTTTCAAAATTCTGCTGAACTTTTCTTATCTTATCTTTTAATATCGTGTCTTGCTGTCCGCGATATTCATTGTTCATATAGTAGTAGGTTCCCCAACCCACAATAACCAGTGTGGCCACTACAGCAAATACAATAGATACCTGGATTCTGGTTTTATACAAAATCTTATTGGCATTAATCATTAAAGACCTGTTGATGCTAAACCAGCCTACTTTATCATCATCGAGATTTTTGATTAACCATATTAAACCATAGAGCACCAGGGAGAAAATGATAAATATCAAAAAGAAAAATGATAGGGCGGCCAAACGTTCTACATAATCTACTTTCTCTTTACTAATCACAACCATTTTGCTTTCAGTAGGCTTATAGATCAAATGGCTGTAATGCTGTTTATCATCATTATTAATGATGAAATCGTCCTTTTTGCCTTTAAATATGCTTCCATCTAAAGGATAAGTATAGTTGCCAGACTGGTTCAGCAATTTATTATTGCTGTATAAAGCAATAGAATAACCTTTAAAATCCTCGTCTTTCATCATTTTCTGATCTCCGAGAAGATCGGGCAGCCGGTTATTATAATTATATGGTTTGGACCTGAGTTCGATAACCAGTGTACCCAGTAAACTGCCATTGTTTACCACTGAGATGATTCCAAAATAATCCTGATAACCAAATGTATTGTTTACCTGATAAAAAAAGTTAGATCCATCTATTTTAACTGAACCAGCCTCCACTAGCTTTTTATACTTATCGATCGGAGGTGTATCAGCATTTTCGATTGCAGCACCCAGTTTATTATAGGGATAGATCTGATAGTCGTAGCGGCTTAAATAGCCATCTAAATAATCTTTAATGTGATTTTTGAGCACAGCATAATTACCTTCCCTATTTTGACTAAAGTAGCTCGTCAGAAAGCTATCTTTAACAATTTCATTGCCTAAAGTACCTAAAGCAACAATAGCATTCGGATCTTCAGAAGATTGCACTTTTCTGGCCAGAGGTTCACGTAAACTTCTTTCTTTAATGTCTTTATACTTGGTATACTTAATAGATGTATTGAAAGCGAGGCAGAAAAACACAATGGCAAACATGCCGATTGAAAAGTTCTTCTCTTTTAAATAAACAGCCCTCGCCACAATAAATAATACAAGAGCAAAAACGATAAAAAATGCATTGAAACCTACCACTAACTTGTAGATAAAAACGCCAGTAAAGCCGAACAGGAAGATAATTACGCGCATCCTATTGCTTACGTTTAACTGGCTGCTTACTGTTGCTGAGATAGCGGTGATCAGGTAAATCTGGAACCATGCCAAACATAAAATTACAATACCTACCCAGCTTGTTCCGCTAAGCTTAAGAATATTAACGATATCAAAATTAATTTTCGAGTTAAATATCAATCCAAAAAAGATATCATCTGTATCCCAAACAATCCGCCCTATCAACACCATTAACACAGCCTGGATAATAATTCCTATTGTTTTACTCCGCTTTATCCATTCCGGAAACTTGTATTGTTCCTTATGGTTATACATAAAAAGGAGTAGCCAGGTGAGCGCGATAACGTTTAAGAGAAAATCGCCTAGCGAAGGCATCAGAAAATTATCTGCATATATCCTCGGATCAAACAGATCTAAGGTAAACCGGTGGTTAAACCAGCCATAATACAGATCTGTTAACCGAAAAGCCAGAAAGAAAAACAACAGCAAAAACGTACCCCAAACAATATGTCCACGCCTGGCAATGAATGAACTTAAAGAATTGAAGAACATGCAGATGCACAACATGCCCGCAACAAACAACCACAATTGTGTACCTGAATAATGGGTTTCAGCATAACCAGGTTTTACTTTTAATCCGAATAAAAACTTATTTTCCAGATTTTTGATAACATAAACATCCTTATCTGTAAAAGAGGCAAAAGTTAGTATTTTTGTTTTGGACAAAATAGGGTCAATATCACTCTTAAAATACTTGGTTTCTTTAAAAGGATATTGTGATTGAATGGAAATCAGGAAAACAAGACTGAAATTGCCCTGCGTACTTTTAATGACCTCATACCAGCCATTATAAAAAAACAGTACCGAACTGCCTTCCTTTAAAGTCGACGGGTCTATTTCAGAAACTTTATAAGTACTCCAGAACTTGAGCTGGTTATTTTCAAAGGTCAATAAATTTATTCCATTACTCTCGCGATAGGTTGTAATGAAATCAATGGCATCTTTAGGGTTCAGATGAAACTGTTTGGCTTTAGCCACTTCCTGCTTATTGGCCAAAAATGTTTGTACGGCTTTTTCTTTAAGCAAAAGGTTTTGCTGGATTTCCGCTCCATCGTGTTCTAACAGTTCACTTTTGGTGGTAAACCTGCTTAGCGAAATAGAGGTTGCAATAAGGCAACAGCCCAAAACAAGCAATAGAAATCTTATTTTTATACCAAAGCTCATTTTCATCTACGGATAAAGATATTAAATATTGATAAAAAGCAACGCCATAAACTTCTCGTTTATGGCGTTGGCACTTTTCATTCTATTTGAATAAATTAAGCTAAAACAGCACTGCTTGTCTGTACTTCGCGGCTTACTTTTTTAACCAATCCCTGCAATACATTGCCCGGACCAACCTCTACAAATTCAGTTGCGCCATCTGCAAGCATGTTGCCTACTGTTTGTGTCCAACGCACAGCACCGGTTAATTGTTTAATTAAATTGGCTTTTATTTCAGCGGGGTCTGTATATGGCCTGGCATCAACATTCTGATAAACCGGGCAGATTGGAGATGCGATGTTAGTGGCTTCAATAGCAGCCTGTAATTCAATTTTTGCCGGTTCCATTAAAGGGGAGTGAAATGCACCACCAACATTCAATTTCAATGCTCTTTTTGCTCCTGCTTCCGTTAATTTGGCACAAGCCAGATCAATACCTTCAATACTTCCTGAAATAACCAATTGGCCAGGGCAGTTATAATTTGCTGGCACCACCACGGCATCAATTTCTGCGCAGATTTTTTCAACCACTTCATCAGCTAAACCCAAAATTGCTGCCATGGTTGATGGTTGTGCCTCACATGCTTTTTGCATGGCATTTGCGCGGGCAATAACCAATTTTAATCCATCTTCAAAGCTCAATGCATTTGCAGCAACCAAAGCCGAAAATTCGCCTAGCGAGTGCCCCGCAACCATATCTGGTTTAAAATCATCGCCTAAAACCTTGGCTAAAATAACCGAATGCAAAAAAATTGCCGGTTGGGTTACATTTGTTTGTTTAAGTTCTTCATCTGTTCCGCTAAACATAATGTCGCTAATGCGGAAACCAATAATTTCGTTGGCCTGTTCAAATAATGCTGCAGCTTTTGGGTTTTCATAAAGATCTTTACCCATACCTACAAACTGTGCTCCCTGTCCGGGAAAAATATATGCTTTCATTATAATTAGTTTGGTGTATCGCGTTTGGCGGCTAGCGTTATTATTTATACCTTACTTGATACTTATTCCTTTTTACCTGATACAATTAATCTAAACTCGCGGTAATTAACCTCAAAAACTCGGCTCTTGTTTTATCGTTACTTAAAAAGGTGCCCGTAAAGGCCGATGTTGTGGTGACCGAATTTTGCTTTTGCACTCCACGCATAGACATGCATAAGTGCCTGCACTCCATCACTACCGCCACACCCATCGGGCTAAGGGTATTCTGGATACAATCTCTGATTTCGTTTGTTAAGCGTTCCTGTACCTGTAAACGACGTGCAAAAGCATCAACCACACGAGGAATTTTACTTAAACCCACAATATGCCCGTTAGGGATATAAGCAATATGTGCTTTGCCAAAAAATGGCAGCATGTGGTGTTCGCACATCGAATAAACCTCAATATCCTTAACCACCACCATTTGGCTGTAATCCTCTTCAAACATGGCTGACCTTAGGATTTCATCTGGCTTTAAATCGTAGCCATGTGTTAAATACTGCAATGCTTTAGCCACACGCTCAGGTGTTTTTAGTAAACCTTCGCGCTCCGGGTTTTCGCCCAACTGGCTAAGAATATCTTTATAATGTGAGGCTACCGCTTCAATTTTATTTTCGTTATAGCGGTCTATTTTTACATAGCCGTCTCTCGATTCGCCTTTTAATATGTCTTTACTGCTCATTAATTTAGGTTTTTAACCAAAGTATTCAACAAAATTATTTTCGGTTTCATAGATTTTTACGCAATGCAGAATTGCGCCGCTAGCTTCGATCGGACCCCAAAGCTGTTTCCAGATTTCGATGGCCAGATTTTCGGTCGAAGCCAGTTTGCCTTTCATAAAATCCACATCAAGATTTAAATTTTTATGATCAACCTTGTCTACCACATAGTCATTCATTACGTCTTTCAGCCATTTTAAATCAACCAGAAAACCTGTTTCCGGATTTACTTCGCCCTTAACGGTAACATATAACCAGTAGTTATGGCCATGCCAGTTCGGGTTGGCGCATTTACCAAAAACTTCATTGTTTCTATCATCATCCCAATCGGTACGCGCCAATTTGTGCGCCGCATTAAATGATGCTTTTCTCGTTATGTAAATCATTACTATAAAATAAAATACAAATATACGGATAAAATGGATGATGTTTGGCGGATAATGGATGATGTAAATATGTCTTGCCCTAATTCATCCCAGATCTGTTCACATTCCATCGTACATGTTTACATTTTACATTTTTTATCACAGGTTATACCGGTCCTGTTTTCCTCATCCACCTTACATTCCACTTATTTCGTTAACTTTACTTAATGAAAACCTTAGTTGTTGCGGCTACAAAAGCTGAACTTACCTTCTTATACCAGCACTTTAATTTACCCGACACTGATTTTGTTGAAAGTAAAAATTTTGACCTGCTGATTACCGGAGTTGGAATGGTAGCAACAGCCTTTGCCCTGGGAAGATACCTTTCATCTAAATATAGCCTGGTGGTTAATTTAGGCATCGCCGGCAGTTTCGACCGTAATATCGCCTTAGGTACCGTACTAAATATTACTGAAGATACTTTTGCTGAATTGGGTGCGGAGAATGAAGATGAATTTCTGACCATCGTAGATTTAGGTTTTGGGGAGAACCACTACACTTCAACAACAATAGAAAACATTAACCTGCCCACTGTTAGTGGCATTACCGTAAACTGTGTAACGGGCAGTGAGAAAAGCATCAAAAATTTGATAGACCGGTTAAATCCAACTACTGAAAGCATGGAAGGCGCCGCTGTTTTTTATGCCTGTAAACAACTAAATATTAAAAGTTTGCAGATCAGAAGCATCTCTAATTATGTAGAACCGAGAAATAAAGACAATTGGAAAATTGGTTTGGCCATTAAGAACTTAAACGACTGGGCCATCTCGTTTATTGGAGAAATGAACTGATTATGACCAATTAGTTTACCGCAGTACTTAATTTTGGTTTATGAACCAAACACAATTGAAATAATTATTTTAATTGTAAAAGGCTCCATCTAACAACTGAAAACAAAAAAATAAATAGATGAAACTTACACTTGGATTTTCTCCCTGCCCTAACGATACATTTATTTTCGATGCGCTCATTCACCATAAAATTGATACGGAAGGATTAACATTTGAGGTTTACTATGATGATGTTGAAACCCTAAACCAAAAGGCACTTAGGGGCGAATTAGATATTACCAAGTTAAGTTTCCATGCATTTGCCTACGTAGCTAATCAGTACGCTTTATTAGATGCCGGCAGCGCCCTGGGCTTCGGTGTCGGCCCCTTATTGATCAGCAAAAAACAGTTTGAAGATCCAGATGACCCTCAACTCCAAACGCCAAACAATAAACTCAAAATCGGGATACCCGGAAAATATACTACCGCCAATTTCTTATTGGGAATTGCCTATCCACACTTGCAAAACAAACAAGAACTTGTGTTTTCAGAAATTGAATCAGCCTTGATTAATGAGCAGATTGATTTAGGCCTGATCATCCACGAAAACAGGTTTACCTATCAGGACAAGGGTTTGACCAGGATTGTTGATCTGGGTGATTATTGGGAAAAACTTACCGGTTGCGCTATTCCATTAGGGGGAATTGTGATTAACCGCAATTTAGACCGCGAGGTACAGCTAAAAGTTAACCGTCTGATCCGCCAATCCGTTGAGTTTGCTTTTGCCCATCCAAAATCAGGCATCGATTTTATCCGCCAGCATGCGCAGGCCATGGAAGAAAGCGTGATGTACAAACACATCGAACTGTATGTAAATAAATACAGCATCAACCTTGGCGAAGAAGGCCGTAAAGCAGTTGATACCTTGTTTAAACTGGCACAGGAACGCGGCATCATTCCGGTTATTCAGGAGAACCTGTATATTTAAGAGGAGTAAAAAGTTGTAAGGTTTAATGTTTGGAAAGTTGATTTTGGCGCCAGGAACATGTTAACTTTACAACATTCCGACACTTAACACTGATCTAACTCACCAGCAACTTATAACCTTTTCCGTGTACGTTAATAATTTCAACCGAAGGATCGGCCTTGAGATACTTACGCAGTTTACTTAAAAATACATCCATGCTTCTTCCGTTAAAGTAGTTGTCATCGTGCCAAATGCTTAACAGGGCTTCCTCACGGGTTAAAACGGTATTCTTTTTTAAACACAATAGCCGTAAAAGCTCAGCCTCTTTGGTAGATAGTTTTTGCTGATGATCATTATCGGTGATAATCTGAGTGGTATAATCGAAATGATACCGACCGATAGAAAACTGCGTTTCAGCAACCTCATCATTGTTATCTGTTTTATTTGCTATCCGCTTAAACATCGCGTTAATGCGCAATAAAAGCTCCTCAATCCGAAAAGGCTTGGTAATGTAATCATCTCCACCTAAATCATAAGCAGCAGATTTATCTTCTAACATGGTTTTTGCCGTTGCAAAAATAATAGGCACCTGTGTGTTTACCTTTCTAATATCTTTACCCAAGGTAAAGCCATCTTTTTTAGGCATCATCACGTCCAGAATGCATAAGTCAAAACTCTGCTTATTAAATGCTTTTAATCCATCTTCCCCATCAGTACAAAGCACCACATCAAACTTACCTTTCAGCTGCAGATAGTCTTGTAACAATAAACCTAAATTTGGGTCGTCTTCTACCAGAAGTATTTTTTTCATTTTCTTGTGTTTATTACATAAATGGCTTTAAAGCCAAATTAGTATTCGATTAAGGATATGTGATCGTTTTACCATCATGAACAGATCAATACGCCACTATATAGCCTCCTTCATTTTTGCTGTACCGATAAACTTGACTTTCGTATCAACATCTCTGTGTTATAAAGGTAAAGATATTTCGAACGTTGTTCCTTTATCCTTTTCACTACTAACCTTAACCGTCCCGTTCAGTTTTTTAATAATATCGTGAACATAATTTAAACCCAGGCCAAAGCCTTTAACATCATGTAAATTACCGGTTGGCACCCGATAAAACTGATCAAAAATCCTTTTTGACTGCTCTTTGGTCATGCCAATGCCTTTATCCGCTATTTCGATAACTAAATTCTTACCGGCATTACGGGTAGTAATGGTAATCTCAGGGGTATCACGACTGTATTTGTTCGCATTATCAATCAGGTTATAAATGACGTTAGATAAGTGAAGCTCATCACCATATACAACAGCATTTTCTGCGTCGGTATGCACATTAATTACGGCATTCCTTTTCTGTAGCTGCAACTCCATGCTATCCAATACAATCACAATCAAGTCGTTTACGTCTACTTCTGTATTCTCCATTTTAAGCTCTCCCTTCTCTAAGCGGGCAATGCTTAAAACACGCTCAATATGGCTTCCCAGGCGAACATTCTCGTCATAAATGATCCCGGCCAAACGTTTCAACCGTGCCTTATCTTCTGTCACTTCCGGATCTTTTAAGGCCTCACTGGCAATCATAATCGTTGCTACAGGCGTTTTAAACTCATGCGTCATGTTATTAATGAAATCCGTTTTCATTTCCGACAGTTTCTTCTGCTTCAAAATAGCATAAAGGGTATAAGAAAAGATGAAAACCAGCACCAACAACAAACCAATTGACGATGCAAGCGTAGCACTCAAATTAGCGATAATAGCTGAATTTTTGTTTGGAAAACTGACGACTAGCATGCCGGGATCGCGAAAAATATCATTTCCGAACAAAGGCGTTTTATACGTATTTTCCGGCAAAAACGCTCCTTTAACATGAGATGCCATCATAAAAATGGTCGAATCTTTCCGGGCAAGCGAAATCCGGTAAGAAGGCACTAACGTAATGTTATTGGCTAAGAGTTCCTGTTTTAATAGACGGCCCAAAGCGCTAAAATTAATGCGTTTATAAATAGGCACATTGGTTTCCTGCATTTCTTTGGATACATCCTCAACTACACTTGAACGGGTATACGAGAAAGTATCCTTACCTAGCGCTGCAATTTTAAGCGCCAATTTTTTACGTTCAATTTCATCCTCACGTTGAAATTTTTTCTGTAAATCGTTCGGAATTTTTGGAACGTTTGCAAAACCCGGGCTACCATCCCTCGGATCAAAAACCAGATATCTCAATGTATCAGGTAAACTCTGCAGACTTTTAAACTCAAATGTTTTGGGTGGTGCGGTAAAAGGTTTGGTACGCATACTATAACCTTTCAAGATCAGGCTCTTAATGTCAATGATGGCATCCATCTGCAAATCCAGTTTGTCGCCGTTTTCCGAACTTAATGAGGTATATTCCCGTTCAGAAATTACATTTGGCGCACGATAAGATACCCGGATAATACTGTCCTGTTGGTTCAGGTAGCTCTCAATCTGGTTTTCGCGCTCCGCCTGCCGCAGTTCTGCTTCCTGCGCATACTGTTGCCGTAAATCCTTAATATCCAGTGCACGCTGTCTGGAGTCCTGCAACTGCTTTAACTTATTTTCAGCGTCTTTGCGGTTTAAGTGGTCAGCAACATTTCTACGCTGTAGTTTATTTACAACCGACGTTAATGTTTGATTTACCTGTTCATCAAAAAGCTGTGATTTGAGTTTATACGATTCCCGTATGTAATACAATTGCATTACGAATACCCCAAGCAGCGCAACCGTCATTAAAACCGTAATTAGCCAAAAACTTCTTTTCTTCATAAACCAGATCGGTTTTTAAAAACAAAAAACCGGGCATAATCTTCTTAAATTTAAACAGATATCAAAAATACTGATTAGTGGAGCGAAGTGTTTGTTTTTAACATATTTTAACAGCGGGGAAGACTTCCGATGTCTATCCGGCATGGGGCATATAAACTTCGGAAGCCTGACGGGTCAAAAAAAATGCCGAAGCTAAGCCTCGGCATGGTTCAAAATTGTTTGCTTAAAAAAGAATCTTTATTTAGAAAGGCAAATCATCATCTTCTCCTGGCGCATTGCTTACATCAACCGGAGCTGCATAAGCTGGCGTAGCTGCCGGAGCGCCTGCAGCAACTGCATTGATACGCCAAATAACCAAGCTGTTAAAATATGATGTTTTACCCATTTTATCTGTCCAGGGACGACCACGTAAATTAAAGAAAACCTCAACCTCATCGCCTGCTTTAAATGTATCTAATAATGCAGTTTTATCTTGTAAAGCCTCAAAACGGATATATTCTGGGTATGTTGGATTTTCTGCGTATTCTACTATTAAATCACGTTTTTTAAACGTTTCACTTATCTGTTGCGTGGCACCTACTTCGTGTACTTTTCCTTTAATTTCCATAACTAATACTACTTAATGTACTATAAACATCAAATCTCTATAATTTTATTGATAACTTCGCATATATTATGATGCAAGTTTTCCACAATAAAAGCAAGGTAATTATTACCTGCAATAAGCGCCTTTCGCCCTACTTACAAGAAGAAGTTACGGCTTTAGGCTACACCATTGAGCGGTCTTTTGCTACCGGCGTTGAACTCAATATCACCCTTACAGAGTGTATTAAACTAAATCTGAACCTGCGCTGCGCCAGCCAGATTCTATATGCCATAAAAAATTTCAAAGCTGTTACTCCAGATGATCTCTATAATGAAATTGCAGCCATTGAATGGGAAGAACTGATTGATTTTTCGGGTTATTTCTCCGTAACCTCAAATGTTGATAACCCAAATATTACTACACCACTTTTTGCAAACCTAAAGGTTAAGGACGCAATTGTAGACCGCATGAAAGCGAAAAAGGGCATTCGTCCGAACTCAGGATCAGACGCCAATAAAACGGTTGTGCATTTATATTGGAAAGATGCTGATGCTGATGTTTTTATGGATACATCTGGCGAAACCCTTGCCAAACACGGTTATCGGAAAATACCAGGGAAAGCCCCGATGTTAGAGGCACTGGCTGCCGGAGTTATTTTAGCAACTAAATGGGATAAAAAATCAGCATTTATCAACCCCATGTGCGGATCAGGTACCTTAGCTATTGAAGCCGCTCTTTTAGCCACCAACCGCGCTCCTGGTTTATACCGCATGAATTATGGCTTTATGCACATATTGGGTTATGATGAGGAAGTTTTTTTTGCTGAACGCAGAATCCTAAAAGATCAGGTAATTAAAAGCGTTGATTTCAAAATTGTAGCTTCCGATTTGTCGGAAGATGCAGTAGAAGTAACGCGCAGAAATGCAAAAACAGCAGGTGTTGATACATTAATTGAATTTCAGGTTTGCGATTTTGAATTAACGCCTGTTCCTGAAGATGGTAAAGGTGTTGTGATTTTTAACCCCGAATATGGTGAACGTTTAGGTGTGCACAGTAAGTTGGAACTGACCTATAAACGGATGGGTGATTTTATGAAGACAAAATGTAAGGGCTACGCTGGTTATATTTTCACCGGAAATCCTGATCTTGCAAAAAAAATTGGGTTAAAAGCGGCTAAAAAAATTGAATTTTATAACGGTAAATTAGATTGCCGTTTATTAGAATATGAATTATATGAAGGATCTCGCAGGGCGCCATTAACCGATGCATAGCCTTTTTACTGGAAATTAATATATTACGCTTTGTTACGTATCAACGCAGAAATTTGACAAGTATGGAATTTGATGACATGGATCATATGCCCGAATGGGAACATTTTAGCCGATTTGGCCGGGACGATGAGGCGGATGAAAGCCTTTCAAGCGATGATGCTGAAAAGGTTAGGTTGAAAGTGACCAGGGCAAAAAGCCTGTACAATCAGGCCAGAGCCCTTTACAAATATGCTGCCCTTTTCTGCGAAACACTTGAGGGAGAAATGGCGGAAATGACTGCTAACCTGATTATGCAAAATGCCATGATGTTATGCCCCAAAATTGTTGGTGCAGAAGGTGCAGACATGTATATTTTGAGGATGGAAAATGCCTCTATCATCAGAACCAACTGCCGTGAACTGGAAACCCAGGTAAGAGCTGCAGACATGTTTGAAATATGTACCCCGGAATATAAAGACATCGTTTTAGACGAAATTGAAAAATTTCGTCTACTTTTTATAGAGTGGGTTAAATATTTTGAAAAAGATGAGTTTGAAGATGACTGGGGCCTATATTAGTCCTTCATGAAAACTTAATCTTTATTTTTCCTTAATTTGTTGACCGCTTCTCACCTCATATCTTTTATTATCATACTGCTTCCATCCGGCTTCTGCAATTTCAAGAAGACTAACTTTTACAAAATCTAACCCCTGGCTAAAGTAAACACCAAACATTTTACGCCTGACTTTGTTACCCATATAATTCATCCCCTTTACGTGTAATTCTTAAATGCGCTAAAAGTTATGCTCTTAAAATCTATAGGAGTAAAACTTTCGTACATAAGTAAAAATATTAAAAATTTATCCGATTTATGGAAGATGTATTAGCTTTAAAAACAAGGAATGTTGCGGGGAATATTAGAAAAATTAGAGAATACAGAGATTACACTCAAGATTATCTGGCAGCGAAACTAAAAATATCCCAAAATGCTTACAGCAAAATTGAGCTCGGTTATAGCAAATTAACTATCGATCGTTTATTTCAGATTGCAGCCATTTTGGAAGTTGATGTAGCACACTTATTGACCTTAAACCACGGTGACTTGATAAAAATCATTGCTGATGACGAGAAAAGAACAGCAAGCTAAACTGTTGCTGTTGATATCATTTCTTGTGCCCTGCATATAATTCCAATACCTTTGGAGCAAAATTTCAACTATGCAGGTCTCCATTCAAAAAACCATCGACTTTGTAAAAAAAACATTGGCCAATGCCGAAGCAGGTCACGATTGGTTTCATATTGAGCGTGTTTTTAAAACTGCGCAAACCATTAATCAACAGGAAAATGGCGATGAACTTGTAGTTTGTTTCGCCGCCTTACTGCATGATATTGCTGATCCTAAATTCAATAATGGTGATGAGGAACTTGGACCGAACATGGCTGCATCATTCCTGTCATCGATTGATATTGATGCTGATATAATTGCGCATGTTAAACTAATTATCCAGAACATGTCGTTCAAAAATAGTTTTGATGGTGCAGGTTTTACTTCAAGAGAATTGCAAATTGTACAGGATGCAGACCGTTTAGATGCCATAGGGGCTATCGGTATCGCCAGGGCTTTTACCTATGGAGGATTTAAAAACAGAGTGCTTTACGACCCTGCAATTTTACCGGAAAAACACCTCAATAAGGAAAGCTATAAAAATACAACCGCACCAACCATTAACCACTTTTATGAAAAACTGCTTTTATTAAAAGATCTGATGAACACCGGAGCAGGAAAAGCAATGGCAACAGAAAGACACGATTTTATGCTACTTTACCTGGAACACTTTTACAAAGAATGGGAAGGTAAATAACCTTAACTGCATGCGATTATTCCCTATTCGAATGGATTAACTAATTTATTTACTAATATTTTTAGTTATTTAGACTATCTTTGTTAGTAAAATATATCCCTATGTTTGATCGTATCCGTGAAAAATTAAATATTCTTGCCGACGCTGCTAAATATGATGTTTCCTGTTCATCAAGCGGCGGCACGAGAAAAAATGACAGCAAAGGACTCGGAGACAGCCACAGTTCGGGCATTTGCCATACCTACACAGAAGATGGCAGATGTGTTTCGCTATTAAAAATCCTGCTCACTAACCACTGCATTTACGATTGTTTATTTTGCGTTTCACGTAAAAGTAATGATATAAAGCGTGCGGCTTTTACCGTAGATGAAGTGGTGGAACTGACTATGAATTTTTATCGCCGCAACTATATAGAAGGCTTGTTTTTAAGTTCAGGGATTTTTAAAAATGCCGATTTTACCATGGAACGACTGCTTTTAGTGGTAAAAAAGTTACGTTTAGAGCAAAATTATAATGGTTACATCCATTTAAAAACCATTCCCGGCGCCAGCGATGAATTAATTAAAGAAGCGGGTTTGTATGCCGACCGGATGAGCATCAATCTGGAAATGCCTACCGAAGCCGGGCTAAAACTTCTGGCCCCTGAAAAAAACCATGCAGACGTAATTAAACCACTCGACTTTGTGCAAAAACAGATCTCCCAGTTTTCAGCAGATAAAAAACTGATCAAACATATCCCAAAATTTGTACCTGCAGGGCAAAGCACCCAAATGGTGATTGGCGCCACACCGGAAAGTGATAAAGACATTATGTACACCGCTAATGCCTTTTACAAAAACTTTTCTTTAAAACGGGTATACTATTCCGGTTATGTACCCATCAGCAACGATACCAGAATGCCTATATTGGGTACCCAACCACCGTTGTTACGGGAAAACCGTTTGTATCAAACCGATTGGCTAATGCGTTTTTACGGGTTTAAAGTACAGGAAATTTTAAACGATGCCAATCCTAACCTTGATATTGATATTGATCCAAAATTAAGCTGGGCAATCAGAAACATGCAACATTTTCCGGTGGATATCAACACCGCTGATTATAAAATGATACTGCGGGTCCCTGGAATCGGCGTAATGTCGGCAAAGAAAATTGTACAGGCGCGTAAATTTGGTAAACTCAGGATTGATCAGCTCAGGAAAATAGGTATAGCCTACAATAAAGCCAAACATTTTATTGTTTGCTCTGATAGTCCTTATCAGTTAAAAGATTATCAAGGTACGCAGATCAAGGCTTTTATTCTGGCCGAAAGCAAAAGTAAATATCTAAAAACCGATAGCAACCAGATGATTTTGTTTTAATTGCACTGTCCGCTCAGGGAGATGCACCAGGCCCAACTTGATCGGGAACACGGAGTGATCCTGAATGCCTTTGAAACAAGGGAATACTTATCAATAATCTTAAAGCTATTGCTGCACTAATATTCCCGCTTGCGCTGGAATGACGACTGATGTAAAACCTGTAAATAAAATATGACCTACATTTTTGATGGTTCGCTACAAGGACTTTTAACAGCCGTTTTTGAATGGTTTGAACGCAAACCAGGCAAAGTAATGCTCAAATCCACCGAAATGTTCCAGCCGGAAGCTTTTGCAGAAAGTTTTATGGTAATTACCGATGGAGCCAAGGCCGACCGTGTTTGGGCCGGACTTCAGAAAAAATTAAAGAAAGACTGGCTCCGCAAATTTTATTGCAGCTATCTATCCGAAATTCCCGAAGCTTACAATCATCTTTTTCAATTTTCAATTTACATTTTTAACCATGCTTCAGGTGCAGAAAGCAATTATGGAAACGAGCATATCATTGCCCTTTCTAAATATGCTAAAAGCGTAGAACGGGAAAAACACCGGATGGAGGCCTTTATCCGCTTTCAGAAAACCGGAGACGGGATATTTTATGCAGGTATCGACCCTGATTTTAATGTGCTACCTTTAATATCCAATCATTTTAAGAACCGGTATGCCGACCAGCAATGGGTCATTTATGATTTAAAACGGAAATATGGTTTGCATTATAATTTAACCTCGGTTGAAGAAATTACGATCAGCTTTACCAATGGAATAAACAAACAGAGTCCGGCATCAATTTTAATGGACGATAGCGAAGCTTTGTATGCAACGCTCTGGAAAGATTATTTCAAAAGCGCCAATATTGTAGCCCGTAAAAATACTAAACTTCATATTCAGCACGTGCCCAAAAGGTATTGGAAATATTTAACTGAAAAGGAACTATAGATAGGATTCCACTATGATTAATCCGATTTACGCAATGCGTGATCTCCGGCCTCATTGAACAAACAGATTAGCTGAAAGCCGTAACAAACTGCCATGCTGACACACCCACAAACCATTAGCATGAAAAGATTGACAGTTTGGTGAAAATTTGTCCCTGAAAATCACTTGGCATAAAAAGTGTTAATTGTATGCATAGTTAAAAATTCAAATCAAAATAAAAAATAATAAAAGTTATGGCGTTAAACCTTAAACCAATTGCTGGCAGTTCGAACAGAGTAATCGTTGAACCGGCCGCAGCTGAAGAAAAAACTGCATCAGGTTTGTATATCCCTGATACTGCAAAAGAAAAACCATCTAAAGGAACTGTAGTTTCTGTTTCTGAAGAAGATTCTGAAGGTAAAAAAGCGAGCGTAAAAGTTGGCGATGTTGTAATTTATGGTAAATATGGTGGTACAGAGTTCCCTTATGAAGGTAAAGATTACCTGATCATGCGCGAAACTGATATTTACGCTGTTGTTGGGTAGATCAACTGAAATGTTGTAACGTTAAATGTTACAATGTTGTATAAATCGGATGGATTGAAACATTTCAACCTTCCAACATTAAAACTTTAAAAACAAAATTTAAAATGTCTAAACAAGTAAAATATAACGTAGAAGCACGCGACGCCCTGAAGAGAGGTGTTGATATTCTTGCAAATGCAGTAAAAGTAACCTTAGGTCCAAAAGGACGTAACGTAATTATCGATAAAAAATTCGGATCACCAGCAATTACCAAAGATGGTGTTACGGTAGCGAAAGAAATCGAATTAAAAGATGCGGTTGAGAACATGGGGGCTCAAATGGTTAAAGAAGTAGCATCTAAAACAGCTGATATTGCGGGTGATGGTACTACTACAGCAACTGTATTGGCTCAGGCAATTATTACTACTGGTATTAAAAACGTAGCCGCCGGTGCAAACCCAATGGATTTAAAACGTGGTATCGATAAAGCCGTTGCTGCTGTTGTAGAAAACTTAAAAACACAGTCACAAACAGTTGGCGAAGACAATAACAAGATCAAACAGGTTGCGTCTATTTCTGCTAACAATGATGAAGTAATCGGTGCTTTAATTGCTGAAGCAATGGGTAAAGTTGGTAAAGACGGTGTAATCACCGTTGAAGAAGCAAAAGGTACTGAAACTGAAGTTAAAACAGTAGAAGGTATGCAGTTTGACAGAGGTTACTTATCTCCATACTTTGTTACCAATGCAGATAAAATGGAAGCTGAATTAGACAGTCCTTACATTTTAATCTACGATAAAAAAATCAGCAACATGAAAGAATTGTTGCCGGTTTTAGAAAAAACTGTTCAAACAGGTAAACCATTAGTAATCATTTCAGAAGATTTAGATGGAGAAGCTTTAGCTACATTGGTAGTAAACAAAATCCGTGGGTCATTAAAAGTTGTGGCTGTTAAAGCTCCAGGATTTGGCGACAGAAGAAAAGCAATGTTGGAAGACATCGCGATCTTAACCGGAGGTACTGTTATTTCTGAAGAAAGAGGTTACAAATTAGAAAATGCTGATTTAACTTACTTAGGTTCTGCAGAAAAAGTTGTTGTTGATAAAGACAATACGACTGTAATTAACGGTTCAGGCAACACAGACGATATTAAAGCACGTGTTAACCAGATTAAAGCGCAAATCGAAACCACTACATCTGACTACGATAAAGAAAAATTACAGGAGCGTTTAGCTAAATTAGCTGGCGGTGTTGCAGTACTTTATGTTGGTGCAGCCAGTGAGGTTGAAATGAAAGAGAAAAAAGATCGTGTTGATGATGCTTTACATGCAACCCGTGCGGCTGTAGAAGAAGGTATTGTTGCAGGTGGTGGTGTAGCTTTCATCCGCGCCGTAGCTTCTATTGCTGATTTAAAAGGTGTTAACGAAGACGAAAACACAGGTATTCAGATTATCCGCCGTGCTATTGAAGAACCATTACGTCAAATTTGCGAAAACGCAGGTATTGAAGGTTCAATCGTAGTACAAAAAGTTAAGGAAGGTACTGCTGATTTTGGTTATAATGCACGTACCGGTGCTTATGAAAACTTAATTGGCGCTGGTGTTATCGACCCAACCAAAGTAAGCCGTGTAGCTTTAGAAAATGCAGCATCAATTGCAGCCATGTTATTAACCACAGAAGTTGTTTTGGCAGATGAACCTGAAGAAGGTGGTGCGCCAATGCCTCCAATGGGCGGCGGCGGCATGGGTGGTATGATGTAATACCATTCTATCGCAGCAAAATAATTTCGTGTAAAAAAACCCTCAGGTAATTATACCTTGAGGGTTTTTTTTATGCCTTATTATATCATAAAGAAGCTTTATCACTCCTTCACCTACAGGTTTAGTATTTTTGGTGTAAAATTTTGGCGATGTAAGCCAAAAACTACGTACTTTAAAGCGAATATTTATTGATGTGTCTTAGGCCTAGTACTCATTTCTGATATTGATAAAATCAGGTAATTAATGAATCCCCCCGGAACGCAATAAAAATCAATCCTTATTATTAAATGTCTATGAAGATTCGTTGTAAAAGGAAGTGGTTTTCTTTTGTCCTATTTTTTTGGACATTTTTACTCACGTCGAACGTTTTAGCTCAGGTAAGCATTGGCCTGGTAGATCCGGGACCATATACCCCAGGCAGCACCATTGCTGTTCCATTTAAAGTACCAACAAGCTGCATATCACAAGGCAATCAGTTCCAGCTCTACCTATCAGATCAGAATGGAAATTTCGCTACAGAAACCCTTATAGGCAATTACGCAGGCTTTTACAGCACTTACATAAACGGATTACTTCCTAACAGCCTAACACCGGGTACAGGTTACCGGGTTCGGGTAAAAACAACCATCCCTGCTACGGTAAGTGTGCAATCTTCGCCTTTTGAAGTGAAGGCGGGGGCAGCTGTAGAAGCAAAATTAACCTCTACACTATTAAATGAGAATGTGAATAATGAGACATTCGGAAACTGTACCAGCAGAGCGAATAATACTTTTTCCCTCAACAATGAATCTACTGCAAACACTTCGGTAACCGCAACAGTTACCGACGAAATGACTGGCTCTACATCAGCTACTATTTCTTTTGCTACACCTTTACAATCTTTTACCGCTCAGCAATCACATTATACCATTTATACAAAAGCGGTAATGCCCGATGGAACGGTTGCTACAAAGGCTTATCT
Organism: Pedobacter suwonensis; assembly: GCF_007833675.1. Lineage (NCBI taxonomy): Bacteria > Pseudomonadati > Bacteroidota > Sphingobacteriia > Sphingobacteriales > Sphingobacteriaceae > Pedobacter > Pedobacter suwonensis. The sequence continues at coordinate 3,078,758 of NZ_CP031708.1, forward strand.
TTTGATCAATAACAAAGCGATTACGGCTTTTGCCAACTCAGGGAATAATGTATTATGCCTTCCATCAGCTACTTTTAAATTTAACGTTGATGTAACTTCTGCCTCGGGTATACAAAACAACTACCCGGGTGATATTTATACAATTGCATGGGGAGATCAAACTACTACAACGTATACGCTCTGCGAAATCATTAACAATAACGGCTTAGTTGAACACCTTTACAAACGCTCCTCATGCGGCAGTGTCTCCAGCTCCAGCTCGGGAACAATTTATAATGCTTTTGATGTATCCATTAAGGTGTCAAACGCATTTTGTCCAACGATGGGTACACCAGTTTCTTCTTCGGCCAAAGTAGTAACAAAACCAGTAAACTCCTTCACCTTCACTAGCCCGGGTTGTACCAATGCAAATATTGTATTTACCAATACATCTGTTTTGGGCGAAAATCCAAACACCAATACCGCAGCCTGCGCACCGAATAATGTTACCTATAACTGGTATGTAGATGGTGTACTTAAAGCGGCAGACAGACCAAAATCATTCAACTTTCAATATGTTTTTTCCAGTCATGGTGAGCATGTTATCCGATTGGAGTCAAAGAATATCACCGGTGAATGCGACGCCGATCCTGTAGAAATGAAAATCTGCATCCAAGATCCGCCAAAGCCCGATTTCAGTTTGCCATCAAATACAATTTGTGCCGGAACAACGTTAAAAGCAACCGATCTTTCTGTTTTCGATAATATCTGCGATGCCGCTAACACATATTCCTGGTCTGTAAGTCCAGCTGTAGATTTCGTAGGAGGCACAAGTGCAGCAAGCAAAGAACCTATATTCAGCTTTCCTACGGCAGGGACATATTCCATCACCTTAAGCACCGCTACTCCATCATGCGGACTAATTACCAGCCCGCCACAAACTGTTGTAGTAAACGAAAGTCCAAAGGCTACACTTTCGCCCGATATTACGCTCTGCAACCTGGCCACTTACGATTTTAACAATACCACCACGGGACCCACGCAAACTTTACTTACAGGTAGTACACAAGATCTACCCGATACTTATACCTGGACAGTTGTTCCCTCGGGAGCTGGAAATTATAGCTTTACAGGTGGTACAACTGCCAATTCAAAGTATCCATCGATAAAATTTGACAGCTATGATACCTATACCGTAAAAGTCGTTCATAAAAATAACTGCGGAACAGCCGAAGATACCCAGGTATTAACTTTCAGTACCGCTCCTATAGTTGATGCCGGCCCAGATCAAAACATCTGCTTTAATGATCCAGCCTTTACTTTAAGCGGCACCATAAACGGAACTACAACCACACAAACATGGATTGGGGGTGAAGGTCAATTTAATCCAGGTAGAAACGACCTGAATGCAACCTACACCCCTACTGCTGCCGAAAAAGCAGCTGGTATGGTTACCTTAACATTAAGAGTTACCACCGCATTGGCTGCTCCGTGCAATCAGATCGATGATGAGATCATCTTAAAAATCAAACCAGATATCAGCTTAACAAGTAGTGCAAGCAAAACCATTTGTACAGGGAATAGTGTGGCTTATACCCCAACCTCCGCAGTTCCAGGTGTTACCTATACCTGGACGGCCACAGGAACAGCATCTGCCACAGGCTACACGACTACAACCGGAACAGGTGATATTAATGATGTATTGACTAATAATGATATCAATGCAGATGCCAACGTTACCTATACCATCACACCTCATTTGGACGGATGCAATGGCACACCATTTTCACTGCTCGTTGTAATTAAACCAAATCCTATTGCAACCGCAACGGCAGCGAAATCAACAATTTGTAATGGCACTTCATCTGCCATCACTTTATCAGCAAATCTAGCAGACATTAATTATACCTATACCAGTACAGTGACAGGTGCAATAACGGGTAATAGCGATAGAGCGGCAGCATCGGCAGACAACCAGATTAATGATATTTTAACCAATTCGGGTACCACATCAGGTACAGTAACTTATACCATCAGCCCAATATCTACAAACGGCTGTCCCGGCACACCTACAACCATTACCATTACTGTTTTACCAAATGCAACACTAGCCAATGCAGGCCCGGATGAAGCGGTATGCAATGCCACATCTTACGCCTTAAAAGGAAACAGTCCTGTAGTGGGAACAGGTAAATGGACCGTGGTTTCTGCGCCAACAACTGTAACATTCGCTGATGACACGCAGCATAATACAACAATCTCGGGATTACAGGCTGGAAACAGCTATACTTTAAAATGGACCATAAGCGATACCAATTGCTCCACATCAAGCGATGATGTACAGATTACCGTAAATCCAATCAGTGTTGGTGGCACAACAACAGGCGATGTAAATGTGTGTGCGGGTGCAAACGGTGGAAATATCAATTTAAACGGGCATGTTGGCAACATTATCCGCTGGGAAAGCTCCATAGATAATGGGACAAACTGGTCTACCATTACTTCAAATGCAAATCCCTATGTATTTTCTAACCTTTCCACTACTACGCAGTATCGTGCGGTAGTACAAAGTGGAAGTTGTGCAGAAGCCGTATCAACGGTAACTACCATCACGGTTAATCCTGGCACAGTTGCAGCGAACGCTGGCTCAGACCAAAGCTTGTGCAGTGGCAATGGCATCACATTAAACGGCAACGATCCTTTACCTAACAGCGGAATGTGGACAATGGTTTCAGCACAAACTGGTGTCACCATCATTGAGCCTACACTTAGAAATACCGCTGTTACTGGCCTTGTACCTGGTCAGACCTATACTTTCAGATGGACCATTACTGGTTTTGGTGGTTGCCCTCCTTCTACCGATGATGTAGTCATCACTTATTATTCGCCGGTTACCAATAATATTTCCGCAACCGGCTCTCCGGTTTGTGCCGAACAAACCATCACCATTACTGGCGATAAACCAACCGGAGGTACAGGAACATTTGCCTACCAATGGCAAAGCAGTGCCGATGGCAATACATGGACCAACATCCCATCGGCTATTAATAAGGACTTAACCACAACGGCCACAGTTTCTACCTATTTCAGGAGATTGGTTAACAGCACCATTTGTACTTCGATCAGCAATTCGGTACAGGTTACCGTTTTGCCAGGGCTAACCAACAATACCATTTCTGCCGATCAAAATATTTGTGTAGGCACAGCTGCTGCAACTTTAACAGGCTCTACACCCAGCGGCGGTAGCGGAACTTACACCTATCAATGGCAATCAAGCCTAAATGGAACTGCCTGGAGCGATGTACTGGGCGCTAACAGTATAAACTTTACACCGCCAACACCGACAGTGAGCATTTATTATCGCCGATCGGTAGCCAGTGGGGTTTGCAGCAACATTTTAAGCAACCAAATTAAGATAACGGTAAACCCAAATGCAAAAGCCGAAATAACCTACAATACTAAAACAGGTTGTGCTCCTTTTAAACTCGACGCTAACAATATTGCTGCAACCTTATATCCTGATAGAAACAGTACCTATACCTGGTTTGCAAATAATGTACAAATCGGAGTAGGGTCAACATTTCCAGGTTATACCATTGCAAATGGCAACGAAAGTGTGACCATAAAACTTGTTGTTACCAGTAGCCTGGGTTGTACTTCAGATGAAAAAAGCGAGGTATTCAGCACTTTTCCTGTTGTTACCCCAGCGTTTACACAAAGCGTAACAGAAGATTGCGGACCTCTTAGCGTTACTTTTACCAACACCACCACTCCGCTTAATAGTGCCACCTATGCCTGGGATTTTGGTAATGGACAATCTTCTAACCTCGCGCAACCTGAAGCAATAACTTTTCTGGCTGACCCAACCGGGAAAGATAAAACCTATAAAATTACGCTAACCACAACCTTACCATGCGGTCCGGCTGTGGTTACATCCGCAACGGTTATTGTACATGCTAAACCTGTTGCCATATTCTCGCCTGATAAAACAAGAGGATGCGCTGATCTCCTTGTTACCTTTGTAAATAACAGCCCGGAAAGTGTAGGCACAACATATACCTACGATTTCGGTGATGGCACTTCGTCAGGCCCCCTAACAGATAGAAGAACAATAAGCCATACCTTCAAAACGCTTGTAGTAAAAGATTTTACGGTAACCATGACCGCTAAAAGCAGTTGCGGCGAGGCAAATGCAATCCCAGTAATCATCAGGGTTTCACCGAATGATATCACTCCAGGACTCGTAGTAAACGGTAACGAGAAGGTTGGTTGCGTACCATTTACCGTTAACTTCATCAATAATACACGGGGCGCAAGCAATTTTACCTATACATTTACGAATGACGATACGGGCGAAATCAGCACAGCGTATTCCAATACTACAGGTGTTTTTCCAAAAACTTTCGACAAGCCCGGGAAATACACCATTAGATTAGATGCAGAAAACGACTGCTCAAAAAGCTCAATAAGCGAAACCGTTACAATCCTACCACAACCAACTGCTGGTTTTATGGCCGATAAAACAATTAGCTGTTCTAATCTTACCGTTAAATTTAAAAATACCAGTGTTGGCGCAGTTGCCTATGTATGGGATTTTGGTGATGGTTCGCCAACTTCAACAGATTTTGAGCCTCAACACACTTACACGGGCTCAGGCGTAAACTATAAAGTTACCCTTACCGCAATAAACAGCCAGCGATGCCAAAACACATTAAGCTTGGCTGATTATATTCAGCTTGTAGCTCCTCCTGTTGCTACATTCGCAGTGGTTCCAGGCAATGAACTTTCCGCTCCAAACTATAGCTTTGGCTTTAAAGATACCAGTACAGGAGCGGTAAGCTGGGAATGGTCTTTTGGCGATGGAACTACATCTACCTTGCAAAACCCTAACCATACTTATGCGAACGAGGGTACTTATACTGTAACCTTAAAAGTATTAAATAAGGAAAACTGCTCGGCTAATACATTTCAATCAGTAAGGATTATTAGTGTACCTGGCAACTTAAGTATTCCCAACTCTTTTATGCCGGCGAGCGCTAAAAATGAAATTAAAACCTTTATGGCCAAAGGTCGCGGCATTAAAGAATGGAACATGTCTATTTTCAACAAATGGGGCAAGTTAATCTGGGAAACCAGCAAACTGGATGACGGCGCTCCTGTAGAAGGTTGGGATGGAACTTATAAAGGCCAGGATCAGCCGCAGGGTATTTATTACTGGAAAGTTGACGTAAAATTTATTAATGGAAGCGATTGGAGAGGCATAAGCCACGATTCATCTCCTCCGAAAAAAACAGGTGTAATATATTTAATCAGATAGATAATGAGGAGAAGGATAATCATAATTTTATTTTGGTTACTGCCAATTGTTTCGCGGGCACAAGACCATATTTACTCACAGTTTTACAATGCGCCAATTTACTTAAATCCGGCACTTACAGGCCAGTTTGAAGGCGACATCAGGTTTAATGCGCTTTACCGTAACCAGTGGACAGGCTTGGCCAGTGATTATTCATACATGTCTGCTTCCGGAGATCTTAACCTGAGTAGCCTAAACAGTGGTGTTGGAATTATTTTTAACCGCAGCAGCGAAGGAACCGCCTACCTGGTGAAGAACAACATTGCCTTAAGCTATTCCTATATCATCGGAGGAGACGATTTTGCCCTATCATTTGGACTACAGGCAGGCATTACCAACCAAAAGCTAAATTGGGATAAACTCGTGTTTGGCGATCAGATAGATGTCATTGGCTATATTCCGGGCAGTATTTCGGGTGCAGAAAGGCCAAGTGTAGATAGCCGATATTATTTCGATTCAAACGCGGGCGCCAATCTCGTGGTCGGAAAATTCATGATGGGATTAGCCATGCATCACCTTAATCGTCCGGATGAATCTTTATCTGGTTTTCAGGCTAAGTTACCCATGCGCATATCGGGTAATTTAAGTTACAAATTAACCTTGGTGCCGGATGAGTACGACCGGGATGGAAATTACCTTATCCCATCTATTATTGCTTATAAACAAGGTAACATTAAATCGTTTAGCGCGGGCATGCAATATAAGTATGCAAGTATAAATGCAGGCATCTGGTACCGCAATGATGGCAGTTCGAACGGAAATGATGCAATTGTATTTTCGGTAATCTTCGATATTTTTAACCGCAGAACCAATGGTGAAAAATTCAGGTTAGGCATCAGCCACGATGCTACAACTTCAAAAATTAATTATAGCAATACAGGGGGAACATCCGAAATTGGTGTAGGTTACGAAAAATATTTTCCAAATAGTTCAAACGGTGGCCGCGCAAACGGACTGAGATGTTATGATTTTTATTAATTTGCCGTTGATAACAAAAGGCGATGAATGAAATTATAGATCAAAACCATTTCATTACCCAAAGTGAAATCAATAAATTTTTATTGGCAACTCTACTTTGCGGTATAATTGGAGCAGAACGCGAATACAGAAGTAAGTCTGCCGGATTAAAAACCATGATGATGATTGGTTTAGGCGCAACCCTTTTTACTATTTTATCCATCAAAATAGGCCCTACCAGCCAAGATAGGATTGCTTCGAATATTGTTACAGGCATTGGCTTTCTTGGTGCTGGCGTAATTTTTAAGGAAGAAAACCGCGTTAAAGGCCTTACCACAGCCTGTATCATCTGGATTGTGGCCGCCATTGGCATGGCAGTAGGTTCTGGTTATTATGAACAAGCCATTGGTGTTACCGCCGTGGTGATGCTGGCTTTGATCATCTTCCCTTTTTTAGAAGAAATTGGCGACCGGCGCTTTACCAAAAGGATTTACCGTATTGTTAAAAAACAACATACACACGGCGATTTAGAAAGTTACGAAGAAGTTTTTAGGGAAAGCAAACTGAAACCCCAACGTGGCAAGCATCAGCTGGTAAACAATATTATTACCGGAAACTGGACGGCTACCGGCACACCGCAAAACCACCAGAAATTTGTAGAGCGAATGCTTAAAGATGAAGATATTATTGAGTTTGATTTTTAAGTGAATCAAACAGCTCTACCCTTTGGGTTTGCAGCCCTAGTTTTCTCATCAACCACCATCGTGTTCGACAGTCAATCGTGCCATGGATCACAGGGATTACCAACTGCACTGATTGCATTAAAGGGATAGTTGAAGTCCATTTTTGGCGCGTTGGGATTAGATTGCACTAATATAACATTTTCGTTTTTCAGCCTAAAATAAATTTAGCCGAAATCATAAACAATCATAGCTTTGTATAACTAACTTTCATCATGATCAAGGAACAAATCTCGGTTTTCGATATTTTTAAAATTGGTATCGGACCATCCAGTTCGCATACTTTAGGCCCGTGGCGGGCTGCCCAGCAATTTACAGCTTCCCTTACACAGCACAACCTGATTAACAATGTTGAAGGCATCAAAATATTGCTGTATGGTTCTTTGGCTAAAACAGGCAAAGGTCATGGAACCGATGTTGCCATTTTATTGGGTTTAACAGGCGCAGATCCGGTAACTTTTGATGTGGATGCCGTTACCCCTACCTTCGAAAGTATACAAAGAGATAAAAAATTAAATCTTGCTGATCAATTAATTATTGATTTTGATTACGATAACGATCTGCTTTTTCTCTTTGCCGAAAGTTTACCCTTTCACCCCAATGCGGTTACTTTTCAGGCGTTTTTAACAGATGGAAAAGCTTTTTCAGAAACCTATTACTCCATTGGGGGTGGTTTTGTGGTAAAAGAAGGCGAAGACAATAGCAAAAAAGTCCAGGTAGACCTTCCCTTTCCTGTAGATAAAGCAAAAGATCTTTTACATTGGTGTTTATCTACTGGTTTAAAGGTGAGCGAAATTGTGATGGAAAATGAACTGGCCTGGCGTACCGAAACGGAGACAAAAAAAGGCATTTTACAGCACTTTGCCGTAATGCGCGACTGTATTTATCGTGGATGCCATACCACAGGATTTTTACCGGGAGGCTTAAACGTAGCCAGACGGGCATTTCCACTAAATAAGCGATTAATTGGCAAAAATGAATATTCAGATTATACAGGCTGGGTAACAGCCATCAGAAAAGGCGGAAACGGCTTTAATTATATTTTAGATTGGGTAAGCTGTTTTGCATTAGCCGTTAATGAAGAAAATGCTTCGTTTGGCCGTGTAGTAACCGCTCCTACCAATGGTGCCGCGGGTGTAATCCCTGCGGTATTACAATATTTTATCACCTTTTGTGATGGTTATAGCGAAGAAAAAATCATCCAGTTTGTTGCCTGTGCTTCAGAAATTGGTAGTATTTTTAAAAAAGGGGCAACAATTTCAGCCGCCATGGGTGGATGTCAGGCCGAAATCGGCGTTTCTTCCGCCATGGCTGCGGCAGCCCTAACCGAGTGTTTAGGCGGTTCGCAACGTCAGGTCTTAATGGCTGCAGAAATTGCGATGGAACATCACCTGGGCTTAACCTGCGATCCGATTGGAGGTCTGGTACAGATTCCTTGCATCGAAAGAAATACCATGGGAGCCATTAAAGCAATTACCGCCAGCCAATTGGCACTACAAAGTAATCCTGACAAGGCAAAGGTAAGTTTAGATGCCGTAGTAAACACCATGTGGGAAACGGCCTTAGATATGAATGCGAAATACAAAGAAACCTCTGATGGCGGGCTGGCAACGAACATCCCAATCAGTTTACCTGAATGTTAATTCAACATTGTTGCAATAAAATGACCGATGTTATTGATTTATTACAAAAACTCTTGGTACTAAATCGACAACTATTTTTACATTCGCTCAATTATTAATTATTCATAAAAAATGATCAACTACACCAAAATCAGTGTGATTGGTTTGGCTTTGTCGTTATCTATATCGGCGACTTATGCGCAAGACAATCTCGTTAATTCGTTAAAAAACAACCAAAGTGAAAACAGTGCAGCTTCTTTTAAATTTACAGAAGTAATTAACCTGGCCAATACCCCGGTTCAAAATCAGGGGTCTTCAGGTACTTGCTGGAGCTATTCTACCAACTCTTTTTTAGAATCAGAAATGATCAAAGCAGGCAAGCAGCCTGTAACCCTATCTCCGCTTTTTTCGGCCCGTAATGCTTATGTAGAAAAAGGTAAAAATTACGTGCGCATGCATGGTGCGGTTTCATTAGGAGATGGTGGCGCTTTGCACGATGTAATCAACATGTACAGAAAATATGGTGCAGTTCCACAAGAGGTATACACCGGGTTAAACTATGGTACTAAAATCAATAAAACTGCAGAACTTGGCGATATTGAAAAAGGTGTTTTAGAAGCTGTCGTAAAAAATGCAAACGGCGAGTTGACACCAAACTGGTTAAAAGCTTATACAAGTGTAATTGATGCTTATTTAGGCGCTGTGCCAGAAAACTTTACTTATAACGGCAAAAAGTACACCCCAAAAACTTTCGCTCAGGAAGTGGTGGGCTTAAATCCAGATAACTATGTAGAACTTTCATCGTTCAATGACCATCCTTTTTATAGCAAATTTACCCTATTGGTTCCTGATAACTGGTCTTTCGATCAGGTTTATAATGTAAAAGTGAATGAGCTAACAGACATTATTGATAACGCTTTGAAAGGTGGTTATACAGTAGCCTGGGCTACAGATGTTAGCGAAAAAAACTTCAGCTGGAAAAATGGTGTAGCCTTTGTACCGCAAACGCCTTTCGCTGAAATGACTGCAAAACAAAAAGCAGACATGTTTAATGGTCCGCAACCGGAGATGGAAATTACGCAGGAAAACCGTCAGCTTGCTTTCGATAACTATCAAACAACTGATGATCATGGTATGCACATTGTTGGCTTAGCTAAAGATCAGACCGGAAAAGAATATTATATCGTTAAAAACTCCTGGGGGGCCAGCAACGATTACAAAGGATATTTATACGTAACTAAAAACTATGTGAAATATAAAACAACAGCAATTTTATTAAACAAAGCAGGTGTGCCATCTGCAATTGCCAAGAAATTAGCTTTGTAATTAAACTTAAACTATTAGAGAAGCCGCTGGAGAAATCTTGCGGCTTCTTTTGTTAACCACAGAGCTCACCGAGTTTTACACAGAGAGAAACACAAAGAAGCGAATAGAAAGCGATTAGTGAGCAAGGCAAGTTGCGCTAGAGCTTTAGTCATCTCAACTGTAGCGCAGCAAAATAAAGAGATCTATAAGTGAAAATACTCCGTGCTAATCTATGTTTCCGTGGCAAGCCTTCGACTCTGCTACCATTGACGTTATTTTTTAATTACCTATTAATGAGCAGAATGCGGCATCATGCATTTCCGTATAGCTAGGCCATAGCACCGTATCACCGTTCTACTTAAAACCGGCCTAATAAATTTTTCGGACTGCACTGTTCTAGCCATAACACTGGCTTTGAAAGAAAAATTTTCAGCCGGCATTTTTTGTTACTTTTTGATGCCAAAAAGTAAGAGCCCTTCGGCGGCGGTGAGCCGAGGCAAGAATTGTGCGAAGGAAAAAACGTCAATCATATTGATTTTTATATCATAAATTATCCCTCAGACTGACAAAAATGATAATCTGTGCGCTCTGTGTTTTTCTCTTTAGCCTCTGTGGTAAAAACCGGCATAAGTTAAACCACGCCCAAATAATTCAGCACCATCCACCATAAACCCGTGGTAATAAAGGAAAGCAATATGCCGATCCCTACTACTAAATTGGAAAGTTTTGGATTTAGGTTATACTGATCGGCTACCACCCCTGCGGTTAACAATGTTGGCATGGCCATCTCGAAAATGGTTATTCTGGTAATGGTGCCGCTCATTCCTAAAATTATCGCAACCAGCATCACCACCAAAGGGGCTAAAATGAGTTTATATAATAAAGCAAAACTAATATGTTTCCATTCACTAAACCAACCTCCAAACTTTAACTGTAAACCTATTGAAAATAAAGCCAGCGGGCCAACTGTAGCTGCTAGTTTTTCGAATAATGGATCTAATGACGTAATATCTATGAAACCCGGCAGCGTTAGCGCCAGCACACAGCCAATAAGCGGCGGAAAGGTTGATACCTTTTTCAATACCATTTTTGCACTTAATTCTTGATTTTGTGACGACCGGATGGCTACAATAATGCCGATGGTAGATAGCAGCGTAAAAGTAACCTGATCGCAGATAATGGCGATACCCAATTCCTTTTCACTAAAATAGGCTACAATTAAAGGGAAACCCACAAATGAAGTATTGCTTAAAGAACTGGTTAATTTTAAACCTCCGGAGCTTGCTTTGCTGATGTTCCGGATGTGGCTGTAAACGGTGATGAATAACCATCCGAATAGCCAGATACAAACCGGAGCCAAAGCTGGAAAAAGCAGGTCCTTAGTCCAGGCAATGTGTGGCAGGTATTTGAATGAAACTGCTGGCAGCGCAACGTAAATAATCCAGGCATTGATGCCTTTGTGTGCATCTTTGGGCAACGATTTACCTTTTCTGAAAAGAATGCCCGCCAAAATGCATAAACCGATAAGAATAAAATTTGCCATTTAATAGCGCAAAGATAATCTATAAAAGAAAAACGCCAATAAGAACAGTCTTATGGCGTTTTAGATACTTTAAACTGAGGGTTTCGGCTTTTTCTTTTTGTGCCAAACCTTTTTCTTTCCTTTATGCGGCGCCTTTTTTTCCTCTACATGTGTAATTTCCATAGCAGCTATACTTTCTGGCAGTGGCATACGCGGAACCGCTTTCTCAATTAACTTTTCGATATTATCAAACTTGCGCTTGTCCCTTCCGTTAACCAACGTAATGGCTGTACCTTTCGTTGCCGCTCTTGCGGTACGGCCTATGCGGTGTACGTAATCTGCAGGATCTCCAGGAACATCATAATTGATCACCAGATCGATTCCCTCTACATCAATACCGCGCGACAATACATCCGTTCCGATCAAAATAGGCAATCTACGGTTTTTAAAGGCCAGGAGAATATCTTCGCGTTCTTTTTGCCCCAAATCGGAGTGAAAAGCTTCAGCCTTAATGCCTAAACCCTTAAAAGCCTTATACAAGGCCTTTACCTTTTCTTTTGTGGAGGCGAAAATAATACTGCTCTTGTATTGGTCGCTTTTGAAAATTTCCGTTAATAAAGCCTGTTTTTGCTGATCATGAATGTTATAGGCTTGTTGGTCAATCCCTTCAGCAGGTTTAGCAATTGAAATGGTAATCTGTTTCGGTTCGTGCAATATCTTGCCTGCCATGGTCCTTATCTTCGGTGCCATGGTAGCGGAGAACAAAAGCGTTTGCCTTTTCTTGGGCAGATAGCTAATGATGCGGATAATATCATCGTAAAAGCCCATATCCAACATCCTATCTGCTTCATCCAAAATCAAATGCTGTAAATGTTCCAGTTTTAATACACCTGAAGATAGATGTGCCATTAACCTACCCGGAGTGGCAATAATAATATCTACACCTTCGCGCATCGAGCGTTTTTGCTGTTCATAAGCAATACCATCTCCTCCACCATAAACCGCCAATGAACTGATATTGGTAAAATAGGCCAAGGCTTCTACCTGTAAATCAATTTGTTGCGCAAGTTCCCTGGTTGGCGCCAAAATTAAGGTATTGTTGTGTCTAACAGCAGCTTTACTGATTTTATCCATTACGGGCAAGAGGTAGCTGGCCGTTTTTCCTGTACCCGTTTGCGCGCAGGCAATCAGATCATGATGATCTAAAATTACGGGAATGGCCTGTTCTTGTATTGGAGTAGCGCTTTTATACCCCATGGCCATTAAGCCTTCGTATAAATCGGGGTTGAAATTAAAGTCGTTAAAATTCAATCTATTGTGTTTATGTCTTTTAGCAAAAGTACCTTAAAATACCGCCAATAACAAACCTACATTTAATTTCTGCTTTCTTAATTACAACCAGGCATGATCTGGTAATTTCTTATCTCTGTTTCAGCAAACAAAATAGCCCCAACTGCGCTAAACAATCGGGGCCTGAAATTATAATAGACGAAACTTAGTCTACCAGAATATCTTTCTCTGGTGTATTCGTTTCGGGGTTTTTAGGTAGGGTAACCTTTAAAATTCCATCAGTGTAACCGGCCGAGATATTTTCGACCAAAACTTTTCCGTTTAAGCTGAAAGCCCTTTCGAAAGTGCCGTTGCTATATTCTCTACGACTATACTTTTTACTGGAATCAGCATCTTCTTTAGGTTGGTAAGAAATGGTCAATATGTCATCCTTGGTTACTACCTTTAAGTTTTCTTTTACCAAAGCAGGCGCAAAAAGCTCAATAATAAAGCTACTTTCGGTTTCTTCTATATTGGCAGGCACCTTTCTAAAGCCCTGATCAAACATGCTATGTTTGTGATGACCAAATGGACCACCAAAGTGTCCGCTAAACCTGCCAGCTCCCCGGCCAAAACGGCCATGCATCTTGCCTGAATGGCATCTATGTTCGTTGTACATTTTATTTATTTTATTGTTTATTATTCTGTTAATTCGTCGGCCTGAGCCAATCTTAATGGTAGGCTATCTGTTCGGTTTTCGGGATATCCAACAACTGTGTAATGATATTTGCATAGGGATAAGAGGGTGAGAAAACGGCATAATCAAATTTCAAACCCCTTAACTGAACCAAAATGTCGTCAATAAATTTCATCGGTTCCAGCAATGCACTGATCAATCCTGATTTGGGTTTTTCTTCATTAAAAGTCCGCCCTGCACGAAAAATATTCAGCTCCCGATTATAAGCCTTAAAGTCTGCGCCGATTTGTTCTATAGGTTCCTTAAATTCATCTGAACTGAAGAAAGTGACTTGCTCTCCCTTAGTAATCATTTCATTTGCCATACCCAAAATCGGACTAACATCGGCTTGAGATGGATCGCTTAAAAAAAGTATTTTTGACATCAGCTTATCTATCTAAATTGTTTGTACTATCTGTCGGGACGATGGTATCGGCCATTGGCATGCGATGATGGCTGAAGCTATGCTTGCTGTGTTGCCCGTGATTACAATCCCCATGGTAATGCCTGTTTTTAAAATCTAACCGATCTCCGTATCCATATTGAACAGCCAGAGCATTTAAGCTGTAAAAAGTTGCTGCGGCAACAGCCAATGCCAGTAATATTCTAAATGTTCTCATGGCGGTTAATCATTTATGTTAATGTGGTTAACGATTCCGTTACCTTGTACATTTGGCCTGTACCATTGGTTATCGATTGGCACAATCGGACTGTAATGATTCTCGAAACCGTTATATCGGCTGTGGAAATAATGACGTCCTCTACGGGTAAATGTCCTGAACATTAAACCGATCAGCATAATAGCCAATATAAATTTAAACACAAATGGCGTGAAGAAAGCAACTGCTCCAAGTACTATCCCGAATCCTATCGTTTTTAATATTTTTTTCATCTGTTGTATATGTTTTTATTTGTGATCAAGCTATCATGATTTTTCTGGTTATTTTGGCTTTTGAAAATCATGATGGTTTCGTTTCCTTATCTTTTATAAGCATCTTAAGCCACTCACTATAAGTTATTTAAACTAACGTCGATGTTATTTTTGTTATTTATATAAGAAGACGGACTTGGTTTATTTTTACTTTAAATTATTTTGATTTTTTTATCTTCCAGGGTTTTTGTCATTCTGAACGCAGTGAAGAATCTTTTAATAGATCAACTCCTCGGTCGGTGAGGCACTAACTGATAGAATAAATGCAAGCGCTTTAAGGTTCCCGCCTGCGCAGGAATGACGACTGTGCCAATGGATTCTGTCCGTGGTATCGGCGTCAAACGGTCTTTTAGCAGATGCTATTTCGGTTGTTGAGGCACCGACTGATAAAAAAAGCCGTCATTGCGAGGCACGAAGCAGTCTTAATGCACTGGCAAATACCGATGGTTTTAGGATTGCTTCGTCGTTCCTCCTCTCAATGACGACCATTCTTATAAGATCTGTTAATACCTTCCATAAAGATAATAAAACAAAAAGCCCCGAATTTATTTCGAGGCTTTCAAACTATTCTTTATTGCGGTGGTGGCCCCATCCGCCACATCTCCGCTTATACTCATCTTTAAATTTTGCCCGTTCCTCTTCGTTCATCGAATCCCATTTAGCACGCATCTTTTGCGCACGCTCACGGAAGCCGCCTCCCCGGTGTCCCCCTTTATTAAAATTTCCGAACAGTATTCTGCAAAGCACAAGCAAACCGAGGGCCTGCCAATAACTCAATCGTCCCGTGTGGGCAACTTCCGGCAAAATCGAGTTCCACAAATACATAACTACATAACCCAGAATAGCTGCAATAAGCACCGCTACAGGGAAAAAGAACATGAATTTCTTACCACGATTAAAATTTCTATTCATCATGTCTGTAAATTTAATAGTTAATAAACTCCTGATACAAATTTTGTAAACGGTTACGCAGGTGTTTTACCGCATAACCTTTTCTTGATATTAATGTTTTGATGTTTTCGCCGCTTTCATCGGCCAGTTCCTGAAAAGTACGTTCCTCCAATTCATTCTGAACAAATACATAGCGCTGATTTTCGGGTAATTCTTGCAGAGCCAAAAACAATTGGTCCCAGAACAGCTTCTTTAAACTTTCTTCCTCCGGCGAGTAAGCCTCCGCCAGTAAAATTTCTTTAAAATTAATTTCGCCGTCTTCGCCTTCAAAGCTGAAGTCTTCTAATGATTCTTCCTTTTGCTTGCGGTATTTATCGGTAATCTTATTTCTCGCTACCCGATACAGCCAACCGCTAATCTGCTCAATGGCTCCAGCTTCTGGCTGATTGCTGAGTTGAAACCAAACATCCTGTAAAATATCTTCTGCATCCTCATCCGTATTCACCCGGCCGCGGATAAAACTAAATAAGCGCTTACCATAATTGGCAACCGTTGAAATGATATTTTGAGGTTCGTTTGTTGGCACTAAATTTCGCTTGATAATCCAGTAAACGGATGAAACTCAATATTACTTTAAATTTTCTTTATTTTTTCAAGCGTGGTATCGGAGCTGCTTATACTTGAAAAGATTAAGATGTACATACGCACAAGGATTAGATTTATTGTTTTTTTGGAAATGAAAGGATGATGTTCTTGGCTGACTGCAGCCCCGCTTTTGGTACAAGTCCCGATGAAAAATCGGGAACTTTCCCCGCCAATCGGGTTTAGGCACAAAGTAGGTACGCGCTAGAACTATTAAAATCCAAAAAACCACCTGCCGTGGTCCGTATCCGTACGAAAAACCAAACTAATTTCTCGCCGTGGTCCGTGTCCCCACGGACCACAGTCCCCCTTGATTGGTCTCCACATTAGGTTAAGGCCTATAAATAAACTAATTCTTTTTCCTGTCTGCGTATCCAAATACCTTTTGCAGCAGTGTGGTGCTTCTTGAACTCAGGTTACCCCTGATTTTCAACTCTTCTTTCGCTATTTCTACAAATAAACCATCAATCGCTTTTTGCGTAACATATTCGGTTAAGTTAGTATTAACCGGCTTTACTAAGGGCAAGCGATTGTATTGCGTTGTTAAATCACTATAATATTTAGTGGCATTCGTTTTATTTAAGCTTGTAGCTACAATCGGGCTAAACTTCTGCATTAATTGAGTAGTCGTTACCCTTTTAAAATATTCGGTGGCTGCATCTTTGCTACCCAAAAGAATATTGGTTGCATCGGTTAAGGTCATCTGTTTAATGGCCGATATAAAAACAGGTTTTGCTTCGGTAGCGGCATCTTCAGCAGCACGGTTTAAACTTACAATTACATTATCACACAGTTTGTTCAAACCTATGCTACGCAATGTTCTTTCAACCTTTTGCGCTTCAGGAGGCATCAGTATTTTAACGGCAAGATTGCCTAAAAAGCCATCTTTAACCGAAAGCCTGTCTGCACCGGCAGAAACACCGATCTGTAGCGCTTCTTTAATTCCCTGTCCGATTTCGAAAGTGGATGGTGTTCCGGTAGCGGCTGTTGCGGTACCTTGCTTCCCGGTAACCTTTTTAAATATATCGCTCAGTTTAATCTGTGCGCCAGCATTTAGGCTTGTTAATAATATTAACACCAGGGCTGCAGATACAACATTAATTTTTTTCATTCATGATGAGTTTATCTTTTATGCTTAGCAAATCTTTGGCCATTAATTTCGCAGATTTTACTAAGCTTAAAAATTCTGAGCGATACCCCTCTTTGTCTTTACCTTTTGCTGTTTCTGCCAAAGCGATTACCTGCTCAAAACCAGCCTTTTGTTTGAATGCTGAACCTTTTAAAATCATACCAAATTCGGCAACTGCAGCAGCAAACCTGAAATTATCGCTTGTTGAATCAATGCCTGATGTATTGGTGGTTACTGCTTTCATCAATAACTTACTTCTACCACCAGAAGGTTCTTTATAACGAAGTTTAATGGTAAGCATTTCATTTGAGTTACGAGTGTTTGACGGCGTTATTTTTTGATATTTCAAATCGTCTACACTTGTTGTAAAGCTGTCTTTAACTCCTGTCGGAATAATTTCGTAGAGTGCAGTTACACTATGGCCTGAGCCTATTTCGCCGGCGTCCTTTTCATCGTTATTAAAATCTTCTTTAGCAAGGAGCCTGTTTTCATATCCAATTAAACGGTAAGCCTGAACCTCAGCCGGATTAAATTCAATTTGCAATTTAACATCTTTGGCTACTGTAAATAAGGTTCCGCCAAACTCATTTACCAATACTTTTCGTGCTTCAGTTAAATTATCGATGTAGGCGTAGTTACCGTTTCCTTTATCGGCAAGTATTTCCATTTTACTATCCTTATAGTTACCCATACCGTAACCCAAAACGGTTAAAAACACACCACTTTTTCTCTTGCTTTCAATCAGTTTTTCCATGTCCGAATCACTGCTTGCCCCAACATTAAAGTCACCATCGGTAGCTAAAATTACCCGGTTGTTTCCCCCTTTAATAAAGTTTTCTGATGCAATTTTATAGGCAAGCTCAATGCCCTGTCCACCGGCGGTAGAACCGCCAGCGCTTAATTTATCAAGAGCATCTTTAATCCTGATTTTTTCATTTCCATGTGTTGCAGGTAAAACCACGCCAGAATTTCCGGCATAAACCACAATTGCAACTTTATCTTTTTCTCTAAGCTGATCTGTTAGTAATTTGAATGAGGAAACCAATAAGGGCAGTTTATTAGCCGCATTCATCGAACCGGAAACATCAATCAGAAAAACTAAATTTGATGCCGGTAACTTTTCAGTCGCAACAGTTTTAGCCTGTAAACCAATTTGCACCAGTTTATGTGTGTTGTTCCAGGGCGCAGGGGCCATTTCGGTGATGATATGAACAGGATCTTTGCCTTTTGGTTGCTCATAGTCGTAATCAAAATAGTTGATCATTTCCTCAATCCTAACCGCATCCGTTTCGGGAAGGCTACCTCCGTTGATGAACCGCCTGACATTGCTATACGATGCCGCGTCAACATCAATTGAAAAGGTAGACAATGGGTCGTTTTTTGCTTTATGGAAGGTATTTTCA
This sequence comes from Pedobacter suwonensis, assembly GCF_007833675.1. NCBI lineage: Bacteria > Pseudomonadati > Bacteroidota > Sphingobacteriia > Sphingobacteriales > Sphingobacteriaceae > Pedobacter > Pedobacter suwonensis. The sequence continues at coordinate 3,097,240 of NZ_CP031708.1, forward strand.
GCAATACCTTTATAACTTTCTTCGCTGCTGTACGCCATACCTTTTTGCCCATTCGAAACCATTACTCCCGCAACTCTTCCGGCTAAAGACTGATTGGAAAGCACAGCAACAGATGACGTCAGCATACTTTTTGGTTGCATTCCATACCCAACAACCACTATATCATTTAAAGTAGTAGTATCTGCAACCATTATGACGTTTATCGTTTTGCGTTTTCCAATTTTTGTGGTTTGGGGCTTATAACCAATATATAAAATCTTGAGCTCCGTATCTCTCTCAGTTACCTGGATGCTGTATCTGCCTTTCAAATCGGCGGTAACCACCCGTTTACTATAATTCGTAGTAATTGATGCCCCCGGTAAAACAGATGTTGCATCAGTAATTACACCGGTAATCGTTCGGCCATCAAACTGTTTGAAACTCATCAGCAAAAAAATCGCAATAAGAGAGAATAGAAGCTTTTTCATAGTCTTAATTTTTTAAGGATGATGTAGTTCTTCAGGGTTTTCCATATCGATACTCAGAAATATTTTTTATACTTGGAAGATAATTCGAAATAGCGACCATTTTTGAGGTTTATAAAAAACACAGCTGGAAATGCCCAGCACGACGATGCCAAATTAATTGCCGATTATAAAAATACGGGCAATTTGGACGCGTTGGGTACGCTTTACAATAAGTATATGCATTTAGTGTTCGGGGTTTGCCTAAACTACTTTAAAGATGAAGAGCAAAGCAAGGATGCGGTGATGCAGATTTTTGAAGAACTGGTAACAAAGTTAAAAGTACATGAAGTACAGAACTTTAAGAGCTGGCTTCATGTTTTAACGCGCAACCATTGTTTAATGGCTTTACGAAAATCGGCAAAGCAAAATAATGTTTCCATAGACGATACTTTTGTGGAAAATACTGATTTTGTGCATCTTGATATTGACAACACAAAAGAAACGCAGCTTACCATTATGGAAAAGTGTATGGAAACTTTGCCTGAAGAACAGCGAAAAAGCGTAGATTTATTTTATTTACAAGAAAAATGCTATAAAGAAGTAGCCGATATTACGGGTTACGATATGCTTAAAGTGAAGAGTTACATCCAAAATGGCAAGCGGAATTTAAAGATTTGTATAGAGAAAAACAGTAGTGAATAACGATTGGTTAGATATTGATGTACTGGAAGATTACCTGGATGGTAAACTTGATGCCAAGGCTATGCATTTTGTAGAAAAACAGGCACTGGACGATCCTTTTGTTGCCGAGGCGTTGCAAGGCCTAAAGCAATCGCCAAAACGCAAGCAAACGCTTTCTATTTTACAAAAACAACTCTATGATCGTGTATCAGAAAAACCTGTAAAGCGCAAGCTTTGGGGTATTACGACCCAAAGGTTAAGTATTGCCGCAACTGCAACTGTAGCTTTTATTGCGGTAAGTATCTTATTCTTTATGCGCGAAACCAACCGCAGGAATGCAGAGCTCGCTGCACATAAAAAGGAAGGGGTATTGGTTCACTTAGATAGTGCGACAAGTATTGCTGCTAACCAAACAAAAGCTAAAGAAGAAATCGTTACGCAAAACGCGAAAAAGTCAACCTTGATTGATACAGCGATAACAGCGGCAAAAACAGGAGATCTGGCAAAAAACACTAAAAGAAACACTATGATAGCACCTGCAGAACAGCAGGTTACCGAAATAAAAGCGGCCAAAATCGCATCTGATAATAGTCGCACAAAAGCAATGAGCCGTGTAAGCCTTAACGATTACAAATCGGGCGGAGTGATGTTAAATGAGGTTGCGTTGGCAGCAGAACCGGCAATAGGCTCGAACAAAATTGCATTTAGTGGTAATGTGGTAAACCAAAGTGACGGACAGCCTGTTCAGGGAGCAGTGGTAAAGTTAGCCGGTTCTAAAAATGTAACGGCTACTGATGCCAAAGGCTATTTTTATTTACCTGCTGACAGCAATGCTAAAGATAAAGACTTACTGATTAATGCTATCGGCTTTAAGGAATTACCTGTAGCTGGTCTGCAAGATCCTAATGCGATCCGAAATGCATTGAGTGGCGATAAATCATTGAATGAGATTGCGTTGATTACAGGTTCGAACGGACGTAAAAAAGAAAACATTGCCGCGCCAAAAATTACGTTGCGTGCAGAACAAAACCTGGATGGAAAATCGGCCGATGAGATTACGAAGCCCATTCCGGTTTCTACCGTTAACTATAACCAGTACTTAGTACACAACAATAAACTTTATAATCCTAAAGGACCGGAGCAATTTGTGATTTTGAGTTTCAAAGTTAAAAGCAACGGAAGGCCTACAAACATCACGGTCATAAAATCGCTGAATAAAAAAGCTGATGCAGAAGCTAAACGGTTGATCCAGGAAGGTCCGGATTGGGTATTGCCTAAAAAAGGTACGGATTCGGTAGAGATCAGCGTTAAGTTCTAAGTCCCTTCAACCATCGGGTACACAGAGGTAACGGAGATGGGAGTAATTACGATTAAAGCCCCTCAATTTCAGACGTTAAGCTCAATTGCCTCTTTGATAAAAATTACAACTTATGTACAAAACATCCTATTCAAAAGTAGGGAATCAAGACGAAATTCTTGAATTTATGCAACAAAATAACTTTATCACATTAATTGGTTTTGATGGCGAGTATCCGGTAGTTACGCAGGTACCGGTTCAAACCGTAAGTAATGGTGATTCGATCAAACTTACCGGCCACATCATGACCAAAACCGATCATTGTAGGGCCTTTGAGCAAAATCCAAATGTAATGGCTGTTTTTACCGGTATGCATGCTTATATCAGTGCTTCAGTTTACGAAAAACCTGCTTCAGTATCTACCTGGAATTATAAAACGGTTCAGGCCAAAGGCAAGATCAGACTCATGGATTCGGAAGAAACTTACCAGATGGTCAAAGGATTAACAGATCAGTATGAAAACCCTGAAACAAGTCCTGCTGCATTTAATAAAATGGATGAAGCATATATCCAGAAGCATTTAAAAGCAATTACAGGATTTGAAGTTTTAGTACAGCAGATCGACCATGTTTTTAAAATGAGCCAGAACCACTCAACAAAAAATCAGGAAAGTATCATAGCAAACCTGGAAAAAAGTGAAGATCTGATTGCGAAAGAAGTAGCGAAGGAAATGAAGCGGAATTTGTAATTTTTTTACCTTTTAGCGCCGGATAGCAAACCCAACTGTCATTCTGAACGCAGTGAAGAACCGTCGACACTGCGAAGCAAATCTTTTAATGAATGATAAAAGCATGGTTAAAAGATCCTTTGTTGCACTCAGTGTGACATTAGAAATTGTTCATTAATTCTATCGCAGCTAAAATAAGGAGAAACTCTGCTCTTATTCTCCTATTACCTTACGCCTTAAACTCTTTGCGAAAAACTTCGCGCACTTTGCGGTTAAACAAAAAAAGACCAAAGCTAATGCACTGGTCTCTTATGATATTGATAATTTTCTTTTTATTTTAAGTAATAAATCACGGCATAAATAATGGCTGCCAATGTAGCCGAAACCGGAATGGTTAAAATCCAGGCCCAGATTAAGTTGATGGTTACCCCCCAACGTACTGCAGAAACACTTTTTACCACACCCACTCCCACAATGGAGCCTGTAATGGTATGTGTAGTGGAAACCGGAATACCGAAATGCTCGGTGATCCCCAAAGTTACCGCACCGGCACCTTCGGCTGCGACACCTTCCAGTGCTGTTACCTTGGTAATTTTCGATCCCATCGTCTTCACGATCTTCCATCCACCGCTCATGGTACCTAATGATATTGCCGAATAACAGGCAATTGGCACCCATGCGGGCATTGCTTCGAAATCGGGAATTACTTTAGAAGCAATTAAAGCGGTCGCAATAATACCCATAACTTTTTGCGCATCGTTACCGCCATGGAAAAAACTTAGTGCTGCAGAAGATAACAATTGCAGGCGTTTAAACCATTTCTCGGCCGTTGCCGGCTTTGCATAACGACAGATGTTGATAATGATCAGTGTTAATATCACCGAAATTATCATACCGATGATTGGTGCCAAAACAATAAATGATACAATTTTAATCACATATTGCATATTTACCGCATCAAGCGGGCTTGCACCTGTAAGTAAAGCATGTGTCATTCCGGCGCCCGCAAAACCACCAATTAGGGTATGCGATGAGCTGGAAGGGATACCGTACCACCAGGTTAACAGGTTCCACATAATTGCAGCCAGTAAACCTGCAAAGATTACATGTAGTGTAATGTAGTTTTCAATAACCGTTTTAGCAACTGTATTGGCCACTTTGTGGTCGGTAAAATAAAAATAAGCAGCGAAATTGAATAACGCAGCCCATAAAACAGCCTGGAAAGGCGTAAGTACTTTTGTAGAAACAATGGTTGCAATCGAGTTGGCGGCATCGTGAAAACCGTTAATATAATCGAAAGCAATAGCCAGAATTACAACAACAACCAATAAGGTAGTTACCATGTTTGTTTTTTATTAAGCGTTTTTAACCAAGATCGTTTCAAGCACATTCGCTACATCCTCACACTTATCTGTCGCTTTTTCGATCGTTTGTAAAACCTCTTTTTGTTTAATTAATTCAATCGCATTGGTTTCGTATTCGAATAAACGTGCCACGGCTAATGTAAAAACATAATCGGCCTGGTTTTCGCCACTGTTAATGCGGATACAGGCATCAGCAATTACACGAATGTTTTTAAAACTGCGCAACTCTTTAATGGCTTTATCAATATCGGTACACATTTCTACCAAAAGCTCGGCAATTTTAACAATCGGCTCATTAATGGCAATCATGTTATACATCTGCATGCGGTTTGCAGTACCATAAATATAGTCGGCAACATCATCTACGGCAGTAGCCAATGCATGAATATCTTCTCTATCAAATGGTGTAATAAAGTTCCTGCTCAGTTCAAGAAAAATGGAATGGGTAATATCATCACCTACATGCTCTAAGCGTTCAATTTCTTTAAAAATTGTTTTTCTGCTTTCCGCATCACCCGTGCTAACCATTTCTAAAAGGGTTTCAGCAATCTTTAATGCATTGCTACCAGCTTGTTCGAAAAGCGGATGAAACTTTTTGTCCTGAGGTGTAAAGAACTTAAAAATATTGTTCATGTTAATTTTTAATATGTTGCAAAGCTACAAGCCCAATGTTAAGTTAATGTTAATTTATTAATTATATTAACGAATTACAACATTGTTCCTGCCGAGGCAGCTTGTTTGTGTAGCTTTTAACTCGCTGATCATGAATAATTAAACAACATTTAAGCCATCAGCAAGCTATTACATGCGCATTTTGCCCCTCTATCAGCAGTTTATCGAAATAAAAAGAATGTTAAAATCTACCCTCCCTTTTGTAAGGTAAAAGCAAAGGTGGTTCCAATACCTGGCGTACTTCTCACCGAAATAGTTTGCTGGTGCGCTTCCAAAATATGTTTTACGATAGCCAGACCTAAACCGGTACCGCCAACTTCTCTCGCCCGGTGGGTATCAATGCGGTAAAAACGTTCAAACAGGCGCGAGAGGTGTTTTTCTTCTATACCAATCCCATTATCGGTTACTTCGATCAAAACCTGGTCATGCAGCTCGAAAATTTTAATGGCGGTTTCACCTCCATCAATACCATATTTGATGCTATTGACCATTAAGTTAATCAATACCTGCCTGATCTTCTCGCGATCAGCAGAAACCGGTGTGATGGCAGTATACTTTTCTTTAAAAAACAGTTTAATTTTTTTTGCTTTGGCACGGTCTTCAAGGTTTTCCATTACCTCTTTCGCCAGTTGTACAAAATCGAATTTTTGGAAGTTAATTGGCGACTCTCCCGTTTCCAGCTTTGAAATAACATCCAGATCATTAATCAGATAACTCAATCTTTCTACATTGTTCTCTGCTTTCTTCAGAAATAAAACGGCCTGATCGGGATCATCTACAAGGCAATCCTGTAAAGTTTCGATATAACCTTGAATTGCAAAAAGCGGGGTTTTAAACTCATGCGAAACATTTGAAAGAAACTCTCTTCTAAACTGCTCTTGTTTTTTTAATAAATCGATTTCTTTTTTCTTTGCGCCTGCCCATTCCTTTACTTCCTGCTCTACATCATTAATCGGATCGGAACTCACATATTCCCCAAGCGCATCTTTTAAATCTTTGCCCAGTTTAAGGTTATGGATCAGTTTGTAGATGAGTTTAATTTTGGTGTAAATGTATTTCTCCAGCAGATAATAAAAAACCAAAAAACTACACAAAAACGATACGCCAAAAGAAATGGCCATATAATACAGGCTATGCTGAAAGTAAAAATTAACCATTCCTATAGAAAGGCCTACAGCAAGCGCAGTAAATAAAACCAGCACACTTAATTTCATGCGGCAATTTAAAGCTTTTTATGTTAAATGTGTGTTAAGAGACAGAGGCTATTCATTCATTTTACGGGATTCTAAAAACACAATAGGCTGTACCATAAGTTGTGATTCCTTTAGACTTGGTACTTTGAGCTTGTGGAAACGCTTTTGCAAGATATTTAAACAGTTTCTTCGACAGGCTATCATTGACAGACTCCCTAAAAAAATCGTTATTGCGGAGAGGTTTATTCCCATTAATGCTAATGTCATTAATATTTTTATACAATAACTTATTCCTCTGGATGACAATCTATATCTATGACACAGCATCATTAAAACGCAAAAAGCTTTCCCTTTTGAGGAAAGCTTTGTAAAATATGGATAAGTATTACCTATTTCTTAGTCGAGTCGGTTTTAGCCGGAGTTGAAGTTGCCGGTTGAGTGCTGTTTAAATTGCCACCGATTGGAGAAGGTGATGGTGTTTTATCTAAACGCTCCTGAATAGCTGAGTTTCCTACGGCAGCACTGCCACCGCTGGTTTTGGCTATTGTAGTAACGGCCAGGGTTAACACCACAATCAGGGTTAACAGTACCCACGATCCTTTTTCTAAAACATCGCCAGTACGTTGTACACCAAACATGTTACTGGTGCCGCCGCCTGTAGCTAAACCGCCACCTTTAGGATTTTGTACCAAAACAAATAAGCCTAAGGCTACACACGCAATAATTAATAAAATGATTAAAAAGGTTACCATGGTAATATTATATTTTAAAATTTCTTTTCTATAGATTGGATAAGGTCGGCAAAGTAACGGCTTTTTTCCGGATATTTCAAACTTAATTTTTTATAAGTATCTATGGCTTTGTGATAAAGCATTTGCTCGATATAAATTTTAGCTAAAGTCTCTGAAACAAGGTCATAATTGTCCTCTGCACTTTTCTTGGCCTTATTTTCATTATCAATCTGTTCGGGCTTAGGCGGCTTGATGGTTGGATCTTCTTTTAAGAATTTCTCGATAATTTTGGCGCCCTTTGCATCTTTAATTTCAGCAGCAGGATATTCAGCCAAATGATCGGCTACCTCAAAGGGGGTTTGAATATGAAAAATGTGCTCTACATACTGTTGCTGGAATTCAGCACCTCCCTGATTTGGCTTATTTTGCGGCTGCGGTTTGTTATTATTATGAGTAGCATTAGGGTGTGCATAAGGCTGAAAAATCTGCTCATGCTCTTTACGGGTTTTAGCCAACCACCATAAAAAAGTATATGGAAGCTTATCATCATTATACTGAGAAACAAAATTCCTTTCCGGCTCATCTGGTACTACCGTTTCAATTTCCGGCGCAGCGCCGACTACATCGGTACTTAATTTCTGCTCAAAGGCAAAAAAATCAATAGCCGACACACTTTCGATAAAAGAATCGTTATCTGATGGCAAATCCATCAAATGCCTGTGCGTACCTGGCAGGTTGTCCGGTGTTTCTATATTTACCTCCTGATTTGCAACTAATATGCTATCAGTAAATTCAGTTGCCTGCGTTAAAACTTCCTGCTCATCTTGCTTAGGTTCGGTAACCGGAACATCAATATCAGCTTTCTCTTCCAGTCCTGCCTCTTCAACCGGAACCATATTAAGTACATGAAACAATACATGTCCCTGACCATATAATGCGGCCTTTGGAATAAATGAGGCATTGGCCTTGGCTAAAAGTAAATGAATGGGTTGTGCATATGGAAATTGCCGAACCATCTCCTGTAACATGGATGCATGCTCTGGCCTAACCTTTCCAGGTTGCGCAATTAAATCTGCCAGTAGCCTTTTGTTATCCATTATCGGGGTTTGCCGCTAAGTTAAAAAAATGTAAACGGGTTTTGAAAAATTTGTCTTTTCAAGTGCTGCTTTATTTACCATTGTGCAAATGCACGGTTAAAAATATCTTCTGATAATTGTTTGTTGATATTTTCGATAGCTCCTGGCAATAAGGTTTGGATGGGTGCCCCGTTAACCGGAAAATCAAAATATTTGGTAAAGCTCTCTTCAAAACTCTCTTTTTCGTGCTCTTTTATATTATTCTTATATTTTACAGAAACGGTAATGGTTAATCTGTTTGCACCTGCAGTAGGCGTGGCACTATTTTGAAGTGCAACCGGTTTAATATCATAACCTGTTATCCTGCCTTCAAAGGATGCGTCTCCCTCACCTGTCGGAGAAATAATCAGTTTGGTCTGGTTACGGATCCGGCTTTTTAACGATTCCGTAATCTGGTTACTTAAAGTTGGCACCACTAAAGGCGCATTATTTTCAAACACCCGAACAACCACCGTTTTTAATCCTGTTGTAGATGCTCCGCTGAATTTATAAGAGCACGCGCTAAAAACCGACGTAAGCAGGATTAAAGCAAATATTTTAATTTTCATCATTACCGAAAAAGTTGTCTGTTTTTTTGAGAAACGTGCTTTAGAGGAAACTTACACAAGCGATTAATTACAGGTTTAATTCCTTGATCTTCCTATACAAGGTCCGTTCTGAAATACCCAATTCCTGTGCAGCAAACTTACGTTTACCCTTATGTTTTTTTAACGCTTTTTTAATCAGGTCTGATTCTTTATCCACCAGCGACAAAGACTCTTCTACCTCCTCGGCGTCGTGTGCAAAATAATCAGCGTTATTATTGTTGTTTACGTTGCTATTGCCTGGTGCAGGATGCTGAATGGTAAAGGCATGCTCTTGTCCGACAGGCAATTCTACATCACGGTACAGCTGATTGATATACTGCGGGTTATCTGCCAAAACCGATGCAGTGTTTCCTCCATGCTGAATAATTTCGGCAACCAGTTTTTTAAGCTCAACCATATCCTTTTTCATATCAAAAAGAACCTTATACAGAATATCTCTTTCTGTAAAATCTTCTTTGGATTGCGAATTGATTGCCATTGGCAAATTACTGCCGGCTTCGTTCGGGATATAGTTCAAAATGGCCTGGCCACTTACATTCCGATCTTTTTCTAACACACAGATCTGCTCAGCAATGTTCTTTAACTGACGGACATTACCAGGCCAGCTGTAATTAGTTAAGACCTGAATGGCATCCGGCTCCAGGTGTAATGCCGGGCTACGGTATTTATCGCTAAAATCAGCCGCAAATTTTCTGAATAATAAGTAAATATCTTCCTTACGTTCCTGCAAAGCCGGTATGCGCAATGGAACTGTATTTAACCTGTAATATAAATCCTCACGGAACTTTCCATTTTTAACGCGGTTGTATACATCCACATTAGTGGCAGCGATGATGCGAACATCTGTTTTCTGCACTTTAGAAGAACCTACCCGTAAGTATTCGCCGCTTTCTAAAATACGCAATAAACGGGCCTGTGTACCTAAAGGCAGCTCCGCAACCTCGTCTAAAAAGATGGTTCCGCCATTGGCCACCTCAAAATATCCTTTACGGGCTTCATGCGCACCGGTAAACGATCCTTTTTCATGACCAAAAAGTTCAGAATCTATTGTGCCCTCGGGAATGGCACCGCAGTTTACCGCGATAAAAGTACCATGCTTACGCGCACTCATTTGATGGATAATCTGCGAGAACACCTCTTTACCGCTACCACTTTCGCCGGTAATTAACACCGACATATCAGTTGGTGCTACCTGGCTTGCTATATCTATGGCACGGTTTAATAATGGCGAGTTACCAATAATACCGAAACGCTGCTTAATATTTTGTGTATCCATTCTTTAGATTTGAGTATTGAGATATAAGATATGAGACCTTACGCCCTTCTTCCTTCTACCCTCAACCTTTTTAAACTATTTTACCAATTAACGTAGCAGATGTACATTTTTCGATATATACATTTGCATACTCACCTGGTTTAACGCCTTCAATGGCAGGAAAAATGGCCATTGCTCCGCTATCGCCCCTTCCGCAATAATCCAGATCAGATTTTTTTGAAGTTCCTTCAATCAAAACCCGAATGGTTTTCCCTACCCATTCTTGCAAACGCATTAATGAATGTGCCTGTTGTTTGGCTAAAATTTCGGCCAGACGGCGTTTTTTCACTTCTTCCGGAATATCATCTTCCAGTTTACGGGCGGCTAAAGTCCCCGGTCTTTCAGAGTAGGTGAAATTATAAGCAAAATCATATTGTACATAATCCATCATGCTAAGGGTTTCCTGGTGCTCTTCTTCCGTCTCTGTACAAAAACCGGCAATGATATCAGTAGAAATTGCACAACCCGGAATAATGTTGCGGATGGCATCAATACGATTGATATACCATTCGCGGGTATAAGTTCTGTTCATGAGTTCCAAAATGCGGGTATTTCCCGATTGAACAGGCAAGTGGATATAGTTACAGATATTATCGTATTTGGCAATGGTATATAAAACCTCATCGGTAATATCTTTTGGATGTGAAGTAGAGAAACGCACCCTTAAATCCGGACTAACCAATGCGGTTTGCTCTAAAAGCTGTGCAAAATTAACCGTTTCAGTGCCATCTTCCGACGTCCAGGTATAAGAATCTACATTTTGGCCTAAAAGCGTAACCTCCCGGTAACCTGCCTCAAATAAGGCCTTTGCTTCTTCTACAATAGAATGCGCATCACGGCTACGTTCGCGGCCACGGGTAAAAGGCACTACGCAGAAAGAACACATATTATTACAACCACGGGTAATGGAAATAAAAGCGGTTATTCCGTTGCTGTTTAACCGAACCGGACTGATATCAGCATAAGTTTCTTCACGCGATAATAAAACGTTTACAGCTTTGTGCCCGCTTTCTACCTGCTCAATTAAGTTAGGCAGATCGCGGTAAGCATCTGGCCCAACCACTACATCAACCAAACGTTCTTCTTCCAGAAATTTAGATTTCAAACGCTCGGCCATGCAGCCCAAAACCCCAACAATTAATTTGGGGTTACGTCGTTTTTCAACACCGAATTGAGATAGCCGGTTTCTGACCCTGGTTTCTGCATTTTCGCGAATAGAGCATGTATTGATGAAAATTACATCAGCCTGGTGATAATCCCCTGTAGTTTCAAATCCAGTTTCCGATAAAATAGAGGCCACGATTTCGCTATCAGCAAAATTCATGGCACAACCGTAACTTTCGATATATAATTTACGGGCATCAGCTTTAACCGGTGTATCTAAAATTAAAGCTTCACCTTGTCTGGCTTCATCATGCGTTTTATCCTGTACTTGTAAATCAATCATTATTTAAAAACATTTTGGGGATTGCAAAAATACATAAATAAAATTAAAAGTGACAATTTGACATATTTAGTTTAAATTCTTACAGTATGATTATGAAGAACAGGCTGGTCGGGATTTGTAATCCGCTATTTTAAACCACTGCCCAAACGATCCTAGCCCTTGGCGAAGCGGTACCCTGCAGGCCGGGAGGCACGACGGCCAAAGCGTACAAGCGTAGCAAAGGAACAAACGATGTTGCTTACGCGGTCCATTCGCCCCTCAAATTGATAGATTCTAGTATATAACGAGTCATATTTGTTTGGAAATGGAGGCTTCGGTATCAATCGCAGCCTGTAGCCCCGCCCCCGCTTCTGCCCCAATTGAAAAAATTGTGGCATCCCGCTACGGTCGGGTTTAGCTAACAACTGCCCCTGCTACTATGACGGGTTTCCCTTCCACTGCCCTAACGATCTTAGCCCTTGGCGAAGCGGTACCCTGCAGGCCGGGAGGTACGACGGCCAAAGCGTACAAGCGAAGCAAAGGAACAAACGATGTTACTTACGCGATACTTGCGCTTCAAAAAAAGTAATAGTCTCTAATGAAACGAATAAAATATTTTTAGAAATGGAGGCTTCGGTATCAATCGCAGCCTGCAGCCCCGCCCCGCTTCTGCCCCAATTGAAAAAATTGCGGCATCCCGCTACGGTCGGGTTTAGCTAACAGCCGCCCCTGCTACTATGACGGATTCCCCCCACTGCCCCAGCAATCCTAGCCCTTGGCGAAGCGGTACCCTGCAGGCCGGGAGGTACGACGGCCAAAGCGTACAAGCGAAGCAAAGGAACAAACGATGTTACTTACGCGATACTTGCGCTTCAAAACCACTTAATAATGGAATATCCAACTATATCTTTTTCCTTTGGATCTTAACACGAAAAAAACCTTTAGCGCTCCCAGCTGTTACGTATCGATAAGCCACAATAAATGACAGCGCAGCATAAAAGTAAAATTTGGGCCTGGATAGGAAGCATATTCGGCATATTGATTTTGATAGTTGCATTTGGTGCCATGTTCCTAAGCGCCCGATGGAAGCCGATATTGACTGAAAAAATTAAAGCCGGTGTTTATAATGGTTCCCATCACCTATATCGGATAGATTTTAAAAGCATTAATTTAAACGTGATTACGGGCAGCATGGCACTGCGCGACGTTACACTAATACCAGATGAATCGGTTTTTGACAGCCTGAAGAAAAAACAACTGGCTCCTGCGCATGTTTTCGAACTCAGATTAAAGAAACTACAGATTAGCCGTGTTGGCATACTAACCGCTTACTTTAAAAAGCGCATCGAGGTAAATGAAATCCTTTTACAAAAACCATCTATCAATATGTCTTTTAATAAGGTAACCCAAAAAACCGACAGTATAAAAGACGAAAAATCACTTTATGAACAACTTTCTAAAAACTTCAGATCCGTACATGTAAAAAGCATTAAAATTGTAGATGCAGATTTCGATTACATCAACAAAACCGCTTCTACAAAAACCAAAAATTCGATCAAACACCTGGATATTAATATCAATGATTTTTTACTGGATTCTCTCTCAGGAAATGATACCACACGGTTTTACTATACAAAAGATGTATCATTCCAGATTGCAGGTTATAAATCGGTAACGAAAGATAAAATGTACACCATGAAAGTAGATACCGTTAAAGGCTCTACCTCATCGAAAAAGATAATGGTTAAAGGATTTAAACTTATACCATTATATAATGAACTAACTTTTGCAAGAAAATACAAGGTCCAGAAAGACCGATATAATTTAAGCTTTGATCAGGTAGAATTTAATGGTGTAGACTTTATTGGCCTGAATACCGACCAAAAATTATATGCCAAATCATTAAGAATTGGACCTGCCAACGTTGAAGTGTTTATGAGCCGCGAATCGCCGCCGCCACCAGGTTTTGATAAAGGCCGCAACTATCCACACATGGCGCTGAAGAGACTAAACATGCCTGTACTGATCGATACGGTAAGGCTGAAAAAAATTGATGTTAAATACGCCGAGTTTAATCCGGCAAGTAAAAAAACCGGAGCAGTAACCTTTAAAGCACTAAATGGAAATATTTTAAATGTGACCAATGATAGTTTGCAATTGAGCAAAAATAACCATGCGCTGGCTAATTTGAATACACTTTTAATGGGCACAGGCAGGCTGGACGTAAACATCGATTTCAACTTAACCGATAACAATGGCGCTTTTACTTATAGCGGCAGCTTGGGTAAATTTGACATGAAAAATTTAAATCCATTATCCAAAGCACTGGGTTTGGTAGAAATAGAAAGTGGTAACATACAGCATGTTGATTTTAAGGCCCAGGGAAATTTACGATCGGCAACAGGCACCATGAACATGCTGTACGCCAATCTGAAAGTAAAGCTCCTGTCAGATAATATTGATGGTGAGGGAACTAAGGAAAAAGGCTTTTTGTCTTTTCTGGCCAATACCATTTTGGTTAAAGATGAAAATCCACAAAAAGGCGAAGCACCGAGAACAGCCAGCATGACGAATACCAGGATCAACTCTGCCTCTTTTTTTAACCTGATGTGGAAAACCGTGTTTGTAGGCATAAAGGATATTGTAGGTGTCGGCATTGTGCCTGAAAAGAACCCTGTAAAACAGCAAAAAGTAATAGCTAAAAAAATAAGGGAGCAAAAAAGGGCCGACAGAAAAGCTGCAAGAAAAGCCCGCAGGGAAAAAAATTGATCTTACGTTTTTCAAATATATGTTTATACCGTATATTGCTGATAAAACACTATCTCTCTTTTTTTAATGCCTGATACCAAAAGATACCGTTACAAAGTTTTTAAATGGATTACGTGTACGCTGCTCGGTATTTTTATCGTACTTGCTGGTATAGCCTGGTTGCTAAATGTAAAGTCCCGTCCTATTTTAACAGACAGGATAAAAACATTGCTTTATAAATCAACTGATAGTTTATATACCATCACCTTTACCAAAGTATCTACAAACGTTTTTACGGGGAATGCTACTTTACAAAACGTAAGAATAACGCCTGACACCAATCGGTTCAGGCAACTTATCGCCTTAAAAAGAGCGCCGAATAATTTATATACGGTTTCTTTAAAAAAGCTGGTGGTAAAACGCTTCCACCCCTTAACCTTGTACCGCGAAAAAAAACTGCAGCTGGAAGAAATTATATTTGATAAGCCTGAAGTAGTCATGGTTAATCAGCAATTTGATTTTAACGAGGGGCGGGCACTAAGACCCATTAAATCGCCTTATGATATCATTTCCAAAAACCTGAAGGAATTTAGCATCAAAACCATTCGTTTTAAAGACATAAGCTTTAAATATGTAAATAAAAACATACCAAATTCAGTCCCTTTTAATATTGACGACCTTAACATTACGCTAACGGATTTACTGGTTGACTCTACCTCTGCTGACGACCCCAGCCGATTTTACCTGTTGAAAGATATTGTGATCAACTTAAATAACTATGTTTATCATACACCTGATAAAATGTACGACATTAAGCTTGATCAGCTTGATTTTAGGGCTACAACGGGTAAATTAAGGATAAATAGCTTTGCATTGGTTCCGCTTTATGATGAAATGAAATTCGGCAAAATTGCGGGTTATGCAAGGGAACGTTTTGACATTGCCATGCGTGATATTATGCTCAACGGCATAGACCTGCCGCTGTACATTAGTAAGCAGGAGCTTTGGGCAAAAGAAATGGCCATTGCTAATGGCTCTGTATCTGTTTTTAACCAAAATGGACTCCCATCTAAGCCGCAGGAAAATAAAATCGGTAAATTTCCACATCAGCTTTTGCAGCTTTTAAGGGCGCCTATACTGGTACAGAAAATCCAGTTGAAAGATGTAAATATCAATTATTCAGTTTTTAACAGTGAAAGTAACCAAAGAGGACGTATCAGTTTTGAAAATACCTCAGGAATTATTAAAAATGCCACCAACCTGGATAATATTAAGGCCATAAACCCAATTATGGAAGTTAACTTAAATACATATTTATTTGGCCAGGGAAAACTTGACGTAAATTTTATGTTCAACCTTACTGCCAAAGATGGTGCATTTTCCTACCGCGGGGTTTTACACAATTTTAATGCAAGGATTTTAAACCAGATTACCAAACCCCTCGGCCTGGTTCGCATTAACCGCGGCAGTGTAGATCAGTTGAAATTCAATTTTAAAGCAAACGATTCGGGTACAAAAGGAACGGTAGCATTCTCTTATTACGACCTTTCTGTTGCCCTGATGAAAAACGATCCCGAAAAGGATCACCTGGTGACGCGCGGTTTTCTTTCTTTTTTAGCCAATGCCTTAATTATCAAATCTGAAAACCCCGGTGCAGACGGCAAGCTGGTACCTGTAAACGTAAATTACAGCCGGCCATCCAATGCTTCTTTCTTCCACATGATCTGGAAGGGCCTTTTTACTGGTATAAAATACAGTATAGGAATTACCGAAGAAAAGCAAAATGAAGTACGTGAACATATTGCAAATTTCAAGGCCATGCGAGCCAATCATTTAAAAAGGAAACAAAAACGGTTAGAGCGAAGGATAAAACGGGAACGCGAGCAGAATGAAAAGCGATAACATGTTGTAACCTTTTTTTATCTTTATGCTCTAAACCTTAAACTAAAATTATGATTATTGCCCTCGTTATTATCGGATTTATCTTTCTTATTGGAATTTTTTCTTACAACTCACTTATCGGGAAGAAAAACCAGGTAACAAATGCTTTCTCGGCCATTGATGTCATGCTAAAAAAACGTTTCGACCTTATTCCAAACCTGGTTGAAGTGGTAAAACAGTACACAACTTATGAGCAGGGAACTTTAACCAAAATAGTCGAACTGAGAGCAAAGGCAGGAGCTGCGAATATCAGCAACGCCGAAAAAGCAGATTTAGATGCGCAACTAAGCAGCAATGTAAGAGGCTTAATGGTAAATGTTGAAAATTACCCTGATTTAAAGGCCAACACCAATTTTATTAACCTGCAAACCACCTGGACCGAGAGCGAAGAACAGATCGCCGCTGCCAGAAGAACCTATAATGCTTCAGTAACCGATTACAATAATTCGATTATGATGTTTCCGGGCAATTTGTTTGCCGGGATGTTAAACTTTCATCCGATTCCAGTTTTGGAAACCGCAGCTGAAGAGCGCAAAAACATTAGTGCAAAAGAACTCTTTAATCAGTAATGTTGTTCGATATAGCAAATAATGTAGCTTTACAACAAGTGTTGGCTACTATGGAGGTAACACGCAAAAGAATTGCTGCTACCCAAACCAGAGGCTATATTTTTATCGCAGCAGGTATTTTAATTTGTTTTTTAGGTTTTGTGCTGGGCTTTCCTGTTCCTGGTGTAATTATTGGTTTAATCCCTTTAATATATGGCAGCGTTCTGTTGTTTAAAATCAACGATTCTTTAACAGCTTACCGAAATGAATATAAAACCAATGTAATTGGCGCTGCACTTAAATTTTTAGACGAAAGCTTGTCAATTAGTCCTTACCAGGGAATAGCGGCTTCGGAGTTTATGTACACTCAATTATTTACCCAAGAGCCTGATCGTTATAAAACGGAGGATCTCGTAACCGGATGTGCGGATAGAACCCGGTTTTACTTTGCCGAGGTACATGCTGAATATAAAACGGTCACCCAAACCAAAAACGGAACGCGAACAGAGTGGCACGACATTTTTAGAGGAATTCTATTTGCTGCTGATTTTAACAAAAACTTCAACGGCGTAACCATAGTACGTCCCAAGGGCTTTGCCAATGCACTAGGGGCCTGGTTTTCAAAAAATGTGTTCTCTTTCGGTGGAAACGATGTGGTAAAGCTGGAAAATTCTGATTTTGACAAAACTTTCATCACTTATGGTTCTGACCAGGTAGAGGCGCGTTATATATTAACACCGGCGCTGATGGAACGTATCTTAAACCTCAATCATCAAACCAAATATGATATTAGTTTATCATTCATCGAATCGAGGATGTATATCGCTTTCCCTTTGAACCGTAATTATTTTGAAGCCCCGGTTTTTAAATCTTTAATTAATGCCGAAGCCTTAAACAATGATATTACTACCATAAAATTTATGTATGATATTGTTAAGGAACTGGATCTGAATACCAGGATTTGGGGGAAGGCTTAAATATGTTTTAACCGCAAAGAACGCGTAGTTTTTACGCAGCGAACGCTAAGCATTATAAAAACAGATTACTTAGCGTCCTTTGCGATTTTCTTTTGCAGCCCTTGCGGTTAACAAGGCTTAACTCAAATGCTTTTTCACAATTTCTTCTAATGCAGCAATATCAAATGGTTTTGAAAGGTAACTATCTGCACCAGCTTCATCGGCTAAGGAAGATATATCATTATTGGCCGAAAAATAAATTACCGGAATATGTTTTAAATCAGGATGACTTTTTAAAGCCCTGGTAGCCTGTATTCCTCCCAGATCAGGTAACCAGTTATCCATGAAAATTAAATCAGGCATATAAGCCGCTACCTGTTCTTCTATATTATTGGCGCTTTCGGATGTTTTTATTTCATACCCGGCATCTTCCAAAATAAATGTACAGAGATCAAGGATATCCCTATTATCATCAAAAACAAATACTTTTTTTGCAACTATCATTTTAACCTCCGAAAGTTATTAATCATTTAATTTATTTATATAATCAGCCATATCACGGCTATCCAATATTACATTTGGAACCACATTCAGCGCCGCCTGCTGTGGCATATATGGCATGATAGCCGTATCAGGATTCTGTATAACCGCTTTACCGCCAAAGCTATTTACGCATTTTAATCCTTCTACCCCATCTGAATTAGATCCTGAAAGCAATATACAGACTAATTTTTCTTTAAAAACCTCAGCTGCAGACTGAAAGGTGACATCAATAGATGGCCTGGAATAATTAATCTTTTCAGAATAATCCAAAGATATACTCCGATCCTCCTCTATCAGCATATGATAATCCGCCGGCGCGATAAAAACCTTGCCTTGTGCTAAAAACTCCTTTTCTTCCGCTTCGCCTACGGCCAACGTAGTACGCGATTTCAATAAATCGGTTAAAAGAGATTCGTTACTCGCTTTACGGTGAACAACCAATACAATAGGAAAACGGATATCTTTCCGTAATGCCGGAAAGATTTCGAGCAAAACATCTAAACTACCGGCTGAGCCACCAATAATCAATGCCTCACAAGATGCAGAACCTATAGTTTGCGCCATATTTTCTCCATTTTAACCCTTTTATATTCTCTTGCTTTTGGCCAAAATTCCAAACTTTCTTTACTTCCAAGAGCAAGATAACCCAATTTCTCGATACTGCTGTCGAATAGGTTGAAAACTTTATGTTGTAACCCCTTATCAAAATAGATTAATACATTTCTACATAAAATGAGCTGAAACTCATTAAAAGAATGATCTGATACCAGGTTATGTGTAGAAAAGATCATCTTACTGCTTAAACTTTCATCAAATTTTGCCAACGAGTAGTTAGCCGTATAATAAGCCGAGAAATCTTTTAAGCCTCCTGACTGCAGGTAATTTTCAGAATACTGTTTCAGATAACTTAAAGGAAACATGCCTTTTTTTGCCTTTTCTAAAACAGATGGATTGATATCTGTAGCGTAAATAAGCGATTTATGCAGTAAATTAAGTTCTTTTAGAACAATAGCCAGCGAATAAGCTTCCTCACCGGTAGAACAACCAGCAACCCAGATCCGGATAAATGGATAGGTGCCCAGCACCGGCAATACATCATTGCGTAATGATTTGTAAAAAGATGGATCGCGGAACATTTCGGTAACATTAACCGTTATTTCTTCCAAAAAACGCTTAAAGTATTGTTTATCCGTTTTAACTGTATAACGAAATTCGGCGAAACTCACGAAATTATCCAGACCGTAAAGGCGTATAATCCTTCTTTTTATTGATGCAGGAGAGTATTCCAGAAAATCGTAACCATGATTTTCCAAAACATCATTCAACAGGATTTCTACCTGTTCGTTATCTATCACATCACTTATCACCTGCTATTTCGTAAAATTTTCTATTTGCTTTAATAATTCGTCAACGTTTATCGGTTTGGAAACATAACCTGATGCACCCGCACTCAGGCAGCGTTCTTTATCGCCAACCATGGCCTGGGCAGTTACTGCCAATACAGGTATGTCCTTCATTTTAGCTGATTTTTTCATGACTGCAATTGCCTGATAACCATCCATATCCGGCATCATCATATCCATTAACACAATGTCCACATGATCATGCTTCTCTAAAACGGAAAAGCCATCCTGCGCACTTATTGCAGATAAACATTCAAAACCTTTGGCCTTTAAAACAGCTTTTAAAGCAAAAATGTTTCGGTTATCATCATCAATGATGAGAATTAATTTTTGAGGCATATTTACAATGGTTTATGATGTATGATGATTTTCGTATAGCCAAACCCTTAATAACGATATCAACTGATCCATATCTACCGGTTTGCTGATGTAATCGGATGCACCGGCAGCAATGCATTTTTCACGATCACCCATCATCGCCTTTGCGGTAACGGCTAAAATTGGCAGGTTGCGGTATTTGATATTCTGCCTGATGGCTGTCGTGGTTTCGTAACCATCCATTTCCGGCATCATCATATCCATTAGAACTACATCAATTTCAGGATTTTCATTTAAAAGTTTAAGGGCTTCTTTTCCATCGATGGCCGCTACCACTTTCATCTGGTGCTGTTCTAACATTTTGGTTAAGGAAAATATATTACGCACATCATCATCCGCGATCAGAACGGTTTTACCAACCAGTACATCCTGCAGTTCAGAAAACTTTTTAGGGGCTTTATTTTTATCTTTACTTTTTTCTTCTACCAAATGAAGAAACAGGCCAGCCTCATCCAAAATACGCTGATAGGAATGCGCCGTTTTTACCACGATTGAATCAGCATATTGTTTGATCCGATTTTCCTCACCTTTTGACAGGTTTTTGCCGGTAAAAATGATAATAGGCAAATTTTCCAGGCCAGGCGTTTGCTTCACCACTTCAAGTGTTTCGTAAGCATGTTTATCTGGAATGCCCATATCCAGAATCACACAGTTGACCTCTGGCTTATGCAAAGCAGAAACGCCTTCGTTTACCTGGTTAACTATCTCCGTTTGGATATTGAAATTGCTTAGAAAATAACTTAGTGCCTTGGCATGCTGTTCATTTTCTTCTACAATAAGTACTTTTTTAGGATAACGGGTTAAAGCGTGCTCAAGTTTTGAAAATATCTCTTGCATGTGTTCAAACGCAAAAGGTTTATTGATAAAATCTACCGCACCTTTTAATAAACTTTCTTTCTTTACCTGCAAAGAAGACATGATATGTACCGGAATCGGGCGTGTATCAGGATCCGATTTAAGCTCCTCCATTACCTGCCAGCCATCTTTAACAGGCAGTTGAATATCAAGTAAAATGGCCAGCGGTTTAAATGTTTTTGCCATTTCAATACCCTGGTCGCCACGCACGGCAACCAGCCCCTTATAGTTTCGTTTCCTTGTGAAATCTAAAAGTGTTTTGGCAAAAGGAGTGTCGTCTTCCACAATTAAAATCACTTTATCATCCGGCCCTATATCATTACGGTCATCCTCAATCTCTTGCGGAATATTTCCAACCGTTAAATGGGTTACTTTTTTTACCGGAGTTTCGAAAGCCGTTACCGGTTTCTCGGTTTGGGGTACTACTCCTTCAAAGCCTTTATTTTTATCAATTGGCAACGTAAGCGTAAAAACACTTCCTTCGCCTTCTGCACTCTTCAAATCGATGTATCCGCCCAACAGCTTAGCCAGCTCTCTGCTGATGGAAAGCCCAAGGCCTGTACCACCAAACTTACGGCGCGTGGAACCATCGGCCTGTTGAAAAGCTTCGAATATCATACCCTGCTTTTCGGGTGCAATGCCTACACCGGTATCAGTAACTTTAAATACCAGTGCGCCTAATTTTTCATTTGTACTAATATTTAAGGTTACCGAACCTGCTGTAGTGAATTTGATGGCATTTGAAAGCAGGTTTTTAATGATCTGCTCTAAGCGCATTCTATCGGTATGGAAAAATTCAGGAACCGCGGCCGATTTTTCAATAATGAAGTTCAGGTTTTTATCCCTGGCCACGGGATTAAACAATGAACGCATACCGGAAACGATATCATCAACCTTAACATTGGTACGATCGAGTTCCATTTTGCCTGCCTCAATTTTAGAAAGGTCTAAAATTTCGTCTATTAAACTCAACAGCCCTTGACCGGAGCTTTGAATAACCGATGCATATTCCTGATGTTCAGGATCCATAGCCTCATTTTCGGCCATTAGTCTTGACAACAGCAATATTGAGTTGAGCGGTGTTCTTAACTCGTGCGACATGTTGGCCAGGAACTCTGATTTATACCTTGTACTTAGCTCTAAAGCTTCTGCTTTTTGCTGGATCTCAATATTCCGTTCTTCAATCAGTTCGTTTTTTTCCTCTAGTAAGCTACTTCTCTCTTCAAGCTCCTGGTTACTCTGCAACAGCTCTTCCTGCTGTACACGTAATTCTTCCTCGCTGGCCTGAAGTTTCTGTGCCTGCGCTTCGAGTTCTGCATTTAAACCTTCCAGCTCGTTATGCTGCACCTGCAACTCTTCTGATTGCGCCTGCGTTTCCTCTAACAATTGCTGCAACTTAAACCTGTTCTGTGCACCCAGTAAAGCGGTACCTATATCAGATAAAATCAAATTCAGGAAATGCAATTGCAGCTCACTGTATTGAGCAATGGTACCTAGTTCTAACCCACCTATCGAAATTTCATTTCTAATGATAGGCAATACGATTAACTGCGCAGGTTTAATCTTTCCGGTAGCATGTGTAATGGCTAGCTCGTTTTGAGGAACATCATTCAGCAATATAGGCTTGCCAGATTTAACCACCTGGCCAATTAAACCCTGGCCTAACTCTATGGTTTGGGCTAAATTCTGCCCCTGTAGCGCATATTGTCCTTTTAAATGCAGGTATCCATCATCCTTAAATAAATAAATGGCACCAATCTGGCTATTGGTATAATTGGCCAGAAATTCCACAATGTCTTCTGCCAGATGAAAAACGTCTTTTTCGCCAACCATTTTCACGTTTAGGTTAGCTACCCCGGTTTGCAACCACTCATTCTCTTCTAATGCATCAAAAGATTTTTTTAACGACAATGACATGGTATTCAACGATTCGGAAAGTTCGCCAATATCATCCTGGCTTTGATTATCGAGCTTTACGCCATAATTACCGTTAGAGATCTGAACCGCAATTTCCTTAATGGCGGCTATGCGTTTTTCCATCTCATATTTTTTATCTTCAATTTCCTGCTGAAGTTTAACACGTTCATCAAAGTCAATTGATACCCTCCGGTAAAAAAACAAGGTAATCAAAATGGCAAGAAGCGCCGCAATTAAAATTAGGATGGGCGTATATGAGGTAAGTTTATTCAGTTCATTGGTTCTTTCTTCCAGTAATCTTTTCTCTTCGGCAACCATTTTGCTTACAATGGCCCTGGCATCATCCATATAAAATTTGCCCTGAAACAAAACTGTTGGATCAATAGCACCGCCTAAAGTTTTAATTTCTATAGTGGATTTAATGATCCCCATTCGCTTGAAAAGGATATTTTTTAGTGCGGCTATATTCTTTTGCTGAACTCGATTGTCTCTGGTGATGAATTCAACTTTTTTTAATAGTGATGCAGCCGAATCACTTGCGCCATAGTATGGCGTTAAAAAAACCTTATTTCCAGTTAATAAAAAGCCTCGCTGGCCAGTTTCGGCATCTTTTAAATACGATATAATACTTTCAGCATTCAAAATTACCTCATCACTGCGTTTAACCAGTTCAGTGCTTTTAATCAGGTTGCCAATGCTTATGTAAGAAGCCAGGGAACTGATAAATAGAATAATGAGCGATAAGCCGAGACCTAAACGCAAATTACTTTTAAGAGTTGTTTTCATTAATGTGGATTAAGGATAATTAGATTTGATTTTTGAGGATTTCTTCTTCTGTAGTCGGAATGATGAAATAAAATTCAGAACCTTCATCCGGCACACTGTTTACACCTATAGCGCCGCCATGGCGGTTTATGATTTCTGAACAGATGTATAAGCCAATCCCCAGACCGTTAAACCGGTTGCTGTTTTCTTCTACCCGATAAAATTTATCAAAAATCTTTTGCTGCTGTTCTTTTGAAATACCGATCCCAAAATCTTTTACAGCCACGTAAAGTTTCTCATCTTTAATATTCACGGTTACATTAACCTGGTCGGTTCCGGGAGCATATTTTATGGCATTGGTAATAAAATTGATCACCACCTGTTCCAGCCGCATTTCATCACCAAAAATCATTTCATCGGTTTGGCCCAGTTTGCTGATTTTAAAGTCGGGATTAGACTGCTGCAACATCTCAATGGCATTATTTACCATATTATCTGCACAAAAAGGTTTCATATTAAACTTCATCTTTCCGCTTTCGATTTTCGAGATATCGAGCAGATCGACAATTAATTCGTTCAACTTTTCGAGCTGGATACTGGCTTTTTCGAGATGGTTTTGCGCAACAGCTTTATCATCCCTCTTAAGGCTCCTTTGCAGGAGCTGGATATAGCCCTTTACACTGGTTAAAGGTGTTTTTAGTTCGTGGCTGGCAATACTAATGAATTCGTCTTTTTTATGTTCGGCCTGCTTTCTGAATTCAATTTCTTCAAGCAGCTTTTCCTGCACCTCATTAAGCTTTCTATTCTGTTCGTAAATACGGTAAAACGTTTTTATTTTCAGGAGCAGGACATTAATATCAACCGGCTTGGTAATATAATCCAATCCGCCGCTAAGATATCCCTTTGTAATGAATTTTAACTCTGTATTTACGGCCGAGAGAAATATGATGGCCGTATCTTTTGCCTTGCTAAAACCCGAAATAGCTTCAGCTACCTCGAAGCCGTCCATATCTGGCATCTGCACATCTAAAAT
Source organism: Pedobacter suwonensis (assembly GCF_007833675.1). Taxonomy (NCBI): domain Bacteria; kingdom Pseudomonadati; phylum Bacteroidota; class Sphingobacteriia; order Sphingobacteriales; family Sphingobacteriaceae; genus Pedobacter; species Pedobacter suwonensis. The sequence continues at coordinate 3,121,902 of NZ_CP031708.1, forward strand.
AATCAGGACATAGTTGTTTTTTAAAACTTTTTTAAGCGCCTCCTCACCAGATGATGCGGTATCAACCTCAAAATTGTGTGCCTGGAGTACTTTCTGTAAGGAGATCAGGTTTTCTGGCCTGTCATCAACTATAAGGATCATCTTGATTAAAAAAAATAAGAAGCCGGGATAATTATGTTTGGTTTAAAGATAAAATCTGTATAACTGTAAACAAACAGCCAGGTTTTAAAAAAGTTTTAATTTTTTACAAATTATTTGAATTAAAGGTATCGCCCTGTTTTATATCTCCTGTTTCGAAACCCTTTTTAAACCAATACACCCGCTGGGCAGAGGTACCGTGGGTAAAAGAATCAGGCTTCACTTCGCCGGTAGCCTGTTTTTGCAATTTATCATCGCCAATGGCATTGGCGGCAGTTAGTGCTTCTTCTATATCGCCCTCTTCCAATTTAAAATCTTTAAGGTTTTGAGCATGATGTGCCCAAAGTCCGGCAAAGAAATCGGCCTGCAATTCTAATTTTACCGATAAGCGGTTATACTCCTTTTCGCTAACCTGGCCACGCGCCTGGTCTAGTTTCTCCGAAATCCCCAATAAATTCTGAACGTGATGGCCAACCTCATGCGCAATTACATAAGCTTGTGCAAAATCTCCGGCAGCGCCAAAACGGTTCTTTAAATCATCGTAAAATGATAAATCGATATACACTTTATGGTCGCCCGGGCAATAAAATGGTCCAACATTAGCGCTGGCATTTCCGCAGGCTGTTTGCACTGCATCTCTAAACAACCTAAGCTTAGGATATTCATATTGCCTGCCCATTGTCTGAAATTCTTTATCCCACACCTGCTCTGTTGATTCTAACACACCTGCTACAAACTGTGCCTGTGGATCGTTTGCAGGCACACCCTGCTTAACTTCTTCAGTACCTGTGGTAGCGGGAATCTGGCCCACCAAGCCGGTTAGATCTTTACCAAAAATCAGGCCTAGCACCACAATTATGATACCTACACCACCGCCGAGGATGGTTTTTCCTCCTCCGCCACTCCTGCCGTCTTCTACATTATTACTGCCTTTACCAAACCATTGCATAGTCTATCTTTTAGTTTTCTGAATAAACCTTAATTGTGGGCGAATTGTTATGCTAAAGTATAAATTATTTTTTTGATTATCCTTTGGGGTTGTGGCGATAACAGAAGTCCGCTTTCTAGATTGGGACAAAGTAACTGGTTTTATCTAATAGACATCGCCAGGTTGCTGTAGAATAAAAAAAAAAAAGAAGTCAAGTTTCAAAAAACTCGACTTCTCTGGATACACCTAAAAATATTATGCGTTATGCGTTAAAAACTGCTATCGCTTTAGCTATTCTTGCCTGAGTTTCGGCCACGCCCAACAATACTGCAATATCAAAAACGCCCGGACCAAATTTACCGCCCACCAACATAATACGGAATGGAAGCATCAATTCTCCCGGTTTAAAGCCTTTTTCTTCAGCAAGGGCTTTAAAGGCTGCTTCTGCAGAGCCGGCATCTGTTAAGGTTAAACCTGCAGCGAAACTATTAAAGAACTCAGCCTTTTCAGCTGTCCATTTAGGTTTAACTGAATTCACATCATATTCTGCAGGTGAAACAAAGAAGTAACCGCTCTGCGCTAAAAAATCAGGCAATAAAGTACAGCGATCTTTAATCAGGTCGATAATAGTATGTAAAAAAGCATCATCTTTAATTTCAATACCTGCATTTTTGAGCTCCGTTTTTACGCTTGGCGCTAAGCGTTCAGCGTTCTCCGCTTTAATCCACTCATGGTTATACCATTTCGCTTTTTCAAAATCGAATTTAGCGCCTGCTTTACTAATTCTTTCTATCGAGAATTTTTCTTCCAGTTCTTTTAACGAAAATAGTTCCTGATCCGTACCATCATTCCAGCCTAAAAGGGCCAGCATATTAATGAAAGCTTCGGGCATAAAACCCATTTCTTTAAATCCCCTGGTTACATCACCGGTTTTAGGATCGGTCCAGTTCATGGCATAAACCGGGAAACCCAAGCGGTCCCCATCGCGTTTGCTTAATTTTCCATGTCCATCTGGCTTTAAGATCAAAGGCAAGTGTGCCCATTGCGGCATATCGGTTTCCCAACCTAAATATTTCCAAAGCAGGATATGTACCGGTGCAGAAGGTAACCATTCTTCTCCCCTAAAAGCATGACTGATTTCCATTGCCTTATCATCAACCACAACGGCCAGGTGATAGGTTGGCATTCCATCAGCTTTTAACAAAACTTTATCATCAACCAAAGCCGTTTCGAAACTTACGTCACCACGGATCAAATCATTAAAATGTACTATTTCATCACCTGGCACCTTAATGCGGATAACATGCGGTGTTTTAGCAGCCAATAACTCTTCAACTTCACTTACGGTAAGGGTTAAAGAATTACGCATCTGCATGCGTGTGGCCTGCCCATACTGGAAATTTGGAATCTCTTTGCGTTTGGCATCCAAATCTTCAGGGGTATCAAAAGCGTAGTAGGCATAACCATCACTGATCAACTGTTCTGCAAATTTGCGGTAGCTGGCTTTGCGTTCGCTTTGGCGGTACGGTCCATAAACCCCTGGATGATCTGGGCTTTCGTCTGGTGTAATGCCGCACCAATTCAAACAGTTTACAATATATTGTTCTGCGCCTTCCACAAAGCGGTTTTGATCGGTATCTTCTACTCTCAGTACAAAAGTTCCATTATTTTTTTTGGCAAACAAATAATTAAACAGGGCAGTGCGCACACCGCCTAAATGCAAACCTCCGGTTGGGCTTGGGGCAAATCTTACTCTAACTTTCTTATCCATGATTAAGCAAAGAGCAGGGAGTTATTAGCTTAGAGCCATGGTGCAATCCATGCTCAAAGCGCAACGCACTATGCTCAGTACAAAGATATGTTTTTTCTGTTTTTTTCGTTTTGTTATTGTAATTTGGCTAGCTAAAGCATGAATCCTTATCAAAAGAAACGCCGCTGGAAGTTTTTCCTTCTCATTTTTGCCATCTTAATTGGCATTGCTTCAGTGTTTTATACTGATTCTTTTGTAAAAAAAATGGAACGTGAAGAGGCAAACCAGTTTCACCTTTGGGTAAGGATCCAGGAACGGGCCATGTTTCTTTATGATAATGATGATTACCGCGATGTGGTAGAAACCGTTAGAAAAAACACAAAAACCCCTGTAATCATGATTGATTCTGCCGGAATGATTACTTCTTTTTTTGGTTTAGACAGTACTAAAACCAATTACCCTGTTGCAGATACCAAACTTACTTACGATAGTTTATATTTCGTCCGCCAGTTAAGGCAAATGAAAGCCCAGCATCCGCCTGACGAAATGAATATTTTTGGCCGGAAATTCAAGGCTTACTACCGCGACTCGTTCATTCTAACTCAGCTGAGGTATTTTCCATACATCCAGATGGGTGTTATCTTTCTTTTTCTTTTAACTGCTTATGCTGCATTCAGTTCTGCACGGAAAGACGAACAGGATCATGTTTGGGTAGGTTTGGCCAAGGAAACGGCACACCAGTTGGGTACACCGATATCATCGCTTATGGCCTGGACCGAACTGATGAAATCTAAATTTGATGCAGAAGATGATCCGCTGATTGCTGAAATGGAAAACGACATTAAGCGATTGGAAATCATAACCGATCGTTTCTCCAAAATCGGCTCAAAACCTATACTTGAAGACCATACCGTTTACATCGTAGTGAGTGATTTTATCCGTTATTTCAAAGTACGTACATCAGATAAGGTTAAATTTAGCATTACCGGCGATGAACAGGTACGGGCCATGTTGAACGTTCCATTGTTTGATTGGGTAATTGAGAATCTGCTTAAAAATGCTGCGAACGCCATTGAAAATGAAGGTTCAATTTCCATCAACATTGTAGAAAATTTAGCCAAAGAGCAGGTTTTTATCGATGTAAGCGATACCGGAAAAGGTATACCAAGGTCTAAGTTCGATGCGGTTTTTCAACCTGGTTATACCACCCGAAAACGTGGCTGGGGCCTGGGTTTATCGCTCACCAAACGGATTGTGGAAAATTACCACAGTGGCGAAATTTTTGTAAAAGAATCTGAACTGGGCAAAGGCACCACTTTTAGAATAATATTAAAAAGCAGCTTAAGATATGAACCGACCACAGCCTAATGAATATCCCGCCTGGGGCGAAACCTACATCAGTAAAGTTAATGGTGATATTTTCGAGATTTTAAGCGATCAGACCAAAAGCCTTCCGGCTTTGTTTAGGGCAAACTCCGATAAAGCTGATTATGCTTACGCCGAAGGTAAGTGGACGCTCAAAGAAATGTTAGGCCATATTATTGATACTGAACGCGTTTTTGCTTACCGCATTACCTGTTTTGCACGGAAAGAACAGCAGCCTTTACCAGGTTTCGAAGAAGATGACTATGTGCTGAATGCCCGCTTTGCCCAACGTGATCTGGAAGACCTGATCGAAGAGTTTATCACACTGCGTAAAGCTAACTTATATCTTTTTAAATCTTTGAACGAAGAAGAACTGAACAGAAAAGGTATTGCCTCAGGCAGGGAAATTAATGTAAAATCGATTTTGTTTATTGCCGGTGGCCACATTATCCACCATATTTCTATTTTAAAAGAACGTTACCATGTGGTTTAAAAACTTTACAGTTGATGAGCTGAACAGCCGTCCGAAAAATCATTTAGGCGGACTGCTCGATATCCGCTTTACCGAAATCGGCGAAGACTTTATTACCGGAACCATGCCCGTTGATGAACGTACACACCAGCCTGCCGGCATTTTACATGGTGGCGCCTCGGTGGTTTTGGCAGAAACGCTGGGCAGTATTGCGTCGTATATGTGCATTAACCCTGATAAATACGTTGCTGTTGGCTTAGAAGTAAATGCCAACCATTTACGGCCGGTAAAAAACGGTTTGGTTAAAGGCATTTGCAAACCCCTGCATATAGGAGCCAAAACCCACGTTTGGGAGATAAAAATTTACGATGAGCGTGGTAAAATGAACTGCATTAGCAGGCTAACCGTAGCGATTATTAATAAACCGCAATAGGAAAGCAGCTAACTGCCGGCGGTTTCCCTTTGATATGGATTTAGTTACCTTTCAATTAAATGCATGATCGCCAGGCGCGCTATATTTTCGGTAAGTAAGGTTGGCGAATTACAATCACAGTTGGTAAGCCCAACCACATAAATATCTTCACCAGGCACATAAACACCCATGCTTTTGAACCCAAATATACTTCCGCCATGTGCGGCTACCGGCAAACCTTCCAACTCCTTTAGGTGCCAGCCATAACCATAATTAAATAATGTACCGTTATTTAATTTATAGGGCGAAAAGGCCTTATTTGTTTCTGCTGTATTTAACAGTTTATTTTGACTCAGTGCATTTTGCCATTTCAACAGATCGGCCAGCGTAGACATTAAAGACCCCGATGCGAAGGGTACGCTAAAATTAATCACCGTTTTGTTTACATAAGCATTTTCTTTCTTCTGGTATCCATAAGCGCGGTTTTTGATAATCTGCCTATCGCTGGCGTAATAGGAATGGCTCATACCAAGCTGATCAAAAATGTGATGCTGAACAAAATCTGCATATCGTTCACCAGAAATGAGTTCAATTAGGTAGCCTAGCAATACATAGCCCGAATTATTGTACTCAAAACGCTCGCCTGGAGCAAAGTCAACAGGCTCATCCTTAAAAAAATCGACCATCATTTTAGGTGTCATTTCCCTTTGGGCAATACTGACAAGCGACTTCATTTTGGTAAAATCTTTAATTCCCGAAGTATGGGTAAGTAAATGGTGTATCGTAATTTTATTTCCAGCTGGATAATCAGGTATGTATTTTGAAATGGAATCGCTTACCTTTAATTTACCCTGTTGCTCCAAAAGCAGCACCGATATTGCCGTAAACTGTTTGGTCATAGAGCCCAATTGGAAAACATCTTCAGGAGCCAGGTCTACCCCAAGTTCAATATTGGCTTTGCCAAAAGCTTTTTGATAAAGAACTTTTCCTTTCTGAGCAACCATAAATACACCTCCGGGTCCCTGCTGATCGGTTATTACCCTCTTGATCAGACTATCAATCTGACCATTCAGCTTTTGGGCATTTGTCGCTACAGGCCAGAACATGCAGGAGGTTAGTATGGATAAAAGGCCACACAGTACCCTGATATTTTTTCTTTTCACGATTAAAATTGACTAGAATTTATCTTTTTCAATCGCTTTCTTCTCCACCACAAAAGAAATAATCAAACCTAAGCCGCCAAAAACACCCAGGCAGCCAAAATAAACCGCTACAGCCTGCGAGGTTTCTGCATCTGTCATCTCGCCGCTAAACATATTTCTTACTAGTGTAAGGGCCACGAGCAGGCCAATACCTAAGCCTACAAGCAACAAACCGAACTTTAAACTCAAATAAGGTTTAGGTGCCGATTTACCGACCCCAGGATTGATTCCACGCTCAATCATGGCCATTTTCTCCTTGTTTGATAAATAACGGATTCCAAATACCATGGCAAATCCGCCTAAAAAAGTGAGATGGGAACTAATATACCGCTCATAATGATAATTTTTAATATGTTAATAGGATATTATTTAAACCGAACCGTGTTCTGTGTATTATGACTACATGATTTTTAATCAGGTTACACTATAGGTTAAAAAAAGTCAATCAGCAGATCTTTATTATTACCAAACCTAAGGCAGCAAACTTAGAAACATTTCTATTTTTGTAATAAATCTTCTTATTTTGATTGAACAACTCAGAGATATACCACTTTTTAGCGCTTTAAGTAATGATGCTTGGGTCGAGCTCAGCCATCACATGGCGTGCGTCCAATATCCTAAAGGTACCACAATCATTTATGCTGATAAAGTAGAACCATATTTTTATATACTTCAAAATGGCATTGCCCGGGCCTATAGTGATGGCGAAAACCAACAGATTACCTTTTGGTTTGGCGAAAGCGGTTCGGTTCTTTTTTCGTTCAACAGTTATATCAACAATAGTCCCGGTTATGAGAATATCGAACTTTTAACCAATAGCACACTAATCAGGATTAAACTTGCCGATCTCTTTATGCTCTACAGGCAAAACATCGAGATAGCCAATTGGGGCCGAAAAATTGCCGAACAGGAACTCATTGCAACGGAAAGGAGACTCATAGACCGGGCTTTTAAAGGCGCTGCTGCACGTTACCATGAATTTGCAGCACAATCTCCAGAACTGATTAAAAGAGTGGCCTTAAAACATATTGCTTCCTATCTGGGTGTAACGCAGGTGACATTGAGCCGAATAAGGGCGGCACATCAATGATTTTTTAACATTTGTAAAATGTTGCCTGCTCAACGCGATTTAAATTTGCAGAAACACATTTATCATGAACTGGATAATTCTCATTATTGCCGGCCTTTTTGAGGTTGGCTTTACTACCTGCCTTAAATTATCGAACAATTTTTCGAGTATAAAATGGAGCGCAGCTTTTTTTATCTGTATAACCTTAAGTTTTTTATTGCTCAATAAAGCAAGCCAAACTTTACCCATGGGAACAGCCTATGCCGTTTGGACCGGTATTGGTGCTGTAGGAACGGTCATCATCGGGATTTTATACTTCAATGAACCCGCAACCTTTTGGCGGATATTTTTTATCTGCACCCTTATTGGATCCATTGCCGGGTTAAAATTTTTCGCCTCGCATTAGCAGACAGCTCAACTTCCGGAGTTTATCTGGCAAGCGCACAAACAAATTTCCCAAGTTTCACCGTATGATTATCTTTTTGGAGCGCATTGATTGTGCAATAAATAACGTAATTCCCGTGTTCCGCTTGTACGCTTCGGCTTCGTACCTCAGCCTGCAGGGTACCGCTGCACCCAGGGCTAATTGGCAAAGACAGGATTTCATTTTTGAGGTTTCGAGGTGCAGAAACACTGTTCCTAAACCTGATGGCAGCGGCAGCCCCGAAGAATGAGGGCTACAGCGAACAGCAGGGCTGCAATCCCCAATAAAATACTGCCCTTTCGTTTCCATAAAAAAAAGACTATTTTGATTATTTGTCTCAACCCAAAGATATAAATCTCTTTAATCATGTTTCACGTGTAACCTGATCATCCTTTGTGTAGTCTCACTACTAAACATGGAGCAAAACACTACAGATTTAGCGCTGATCCAAAAAGTATTGAACGGTGAAACCGATCAATATGCTTTATTGGTGAAACGCCATCAGCGGTTTGTGTTTACGCTTGCTTTAAGGTTTTTAAAAAACAGGGAAGATGCTGAAGAGGTTGCACAGGATTGCTTTGTAAAAGCCTATAAAGCTCTGGGTACTTTTAAACAAACGGCTAAATTTAGCACCTGGCTGTACACCATTACTTACACCACGGCCATGACTTTCTTAAGGAAAAACCGGTTAGATACCACTTCAATAGATGATGAAAGCGCCGTTTTGCAACTCGAAAATCAGATCTCTGCCTTTAGTGCAAATGGGTACGAGAAGCAAGACAGCCATGCTTTTTTAAATATGGCCATTACACAGCTCTTACCGGATGATGTCGCCATTATTACCCTATTTTATAAGGGCGAGCAGAGTTTGGAAGAAATTGGCGAAACGTTACACATGGAACCTAATACCATAAAGGTAAAATTGCATAGGGCCAGGCAGCGACTTAAAGAAAAATTACAATATTTGTTAAAAGATGAAGTAAAGGAGTTACTATGAATACGATAGAACAACAGCTTTGGGATTATATTGATGGGAGGCTCAACGAATCTTCAAAAAAAGCCATTGAAGAGAAAATTGAATCCAATGCCGGGATTAAGGCGCAGTATGAGGGGCTGCTAAAACTTAATTCGGCTTTTAATGCACTCGATCTTGATGAGCCTTCCATGTCTTTTACCAGAAATGTGATGGAAAGTATTGCCCTGGCGCCGGCACCCGTGGCCATGAAAACCAAGGTGGATAAAAAGATAATTTACGGTATTGGCGGCTTTTTCATCCTATCTTTGCTATCCCTATTGGGTTATGTAATTTACAACTCTACGCTAAGTATGCCTAAATTTGGATTTAACCCTAATTTAAACTTTAGGGTAGATCAATATATTACGCCAACTGTACTGTATAGCTTTCTATTTTTTGATCTGGTGGTAGGACTGGTATTTCTTGACCTGTTTTTAAGGAAAAAAGTTGCTCATAAGTAAGATAGCTTTACAGCGTTCCCGCAGGTCAGAATGATTTACGCAGACTTATGTTCATCTGCACCTTTCGCGGAATATGAGGGAACTCATCAAGTTAAATGTTAACCCAAAGTTTTCAAAATCTCCAACCCCATTGGCCAATCTCCAAATCCCGAGGCAGCATTAATATGTCCGGCATTACCAATATTGATAAATTCACTGCCCCAATTTTCGGCAAAAAACCCAGCTCTTTCTAATGTTACCCACTCATCATTTGAACTGGCTACAACAATACTTTTAAAATTGATTTTAGCTAAAGGTACATGGTCAAAACCGACTGTATCAAAAGTATAACGCGGCGCTTCCAAATCGCTGGGCGCAACCAATAAGGCACCTTTTATCTTCTTTTGGTATTCCTTCGCCCAATTTGCAATTGCTGTGCAACCTAAACTATGACCAATTAAAATTACATTGTCCAAATCATAGCCAACAAGTGCTTGTTCAATCGTTTCAATCCACTCTCTACTGGCCGGTTTATCCCATTCCAATTGATTAATACGGATAAAATGATCTCCGGATTTTTCAAAATGCGTCTGCCAATGATCGGGGCCTGAATTACCCAGGCCAGGAACAATAAAGTAATGGTTCATTGGGTACACTATGAATCCGCGTAAAAATGAAATAAAAAAGGCCGCCATCGCAAGAAAGCAGCCTCATGTGTAAATATGATAAATAAATTAAATTACTTTCACATTAACGGCATTTAAGCCTTTTTTACCGTTGGCAACTTCGTATTGTACTTTGTCGTTTTCACGGATTTCGTCGATAAGACCTGTTGAATGAACAAAAATTTCGCTATCGCCATTCGCAGGGATGATAAAGCCAAAACCTTTAGTTACATTGAAGAATTTTACTGTGCCTTCTTGCATTGTATTAAATATTAAAAATTAAGTATGCAAGGTAAGTTTTAATTTTTAAAATCAAAATAAAATCTTAACATTTTTTAACATTAATTTTTTGTAAACAACAGATTACTAAGGCCTTTTATTTCGCTTTCCCAATCATGGTCAAAGTAATTTCGCTATTATGCGGAATCTCCAATGTTGTTCCCGGAGCAACATTAAAAAGGTTTCTGACATAGATATCGGCTATCCCCTGCGCTACCTTTTTTTTAGCCTCAGCATTTTCAGGAAGCACGTTATAAACCGTTTTTACATGTATTCCTCCCTGAAAATCAACAATAGCCGAAACCTGGTAAGCAAAATCCTTATAAGCGCGATCTATCCTGATAATATATTGTGGAAACATGTAATCGTAAGCCTCGGTTCTGTTATTCGTCCGGTCTACCGTACTGATTTTTTCAACCCTCGCAATTTTGCTTTTAGGGATAAACTGAACCGGATCTGTAGCGGCAAAAGCCCTGTCACTACTGGCATTAACTTCGGCCGAACGTTTCTCTATAAAAGCGGTGTCGGCTTTGCTCGGTTTTTGCAGTTCTTCGGCTTTCGTTTTTAATTTATTTTTTATATAATCCTGAGCGTAAAAAGTCATGTTTACATCAGAACGGACATCCGTGGCAATCACCTTTCCATCTACCTGTATCCTTTGAAAAACCAAACTGTCTTTACTGATGTGCTTCACTTTAAAAAATTCTGCTGCGAAATTATATACATTGGCGTGGTCGTACTGCAGGTAAAAATTCTGCATCCTTTTTTTCTGTGGGCTCCATGCAGCCATCGTGTCTTCTTTTACCACTTCAATAATCCATGATGGCTTTTGCATAAAACCTTCCCGATTGAAAGAATATCCATCTTTAAAACGCCGCTTTACTTCAACATAACGAATGCCCTTTACAGGTTCGAAAGTAAAATCCCTTAAGGTTGGATTGCTGGTTTTAGCGCCATAATTACAGGCAGAAAGCATCAGTACAAAAAAGATAGGGTATATGGTATTTTTAAACATGTCGACGAAAATATTGAGCTAAAATAGGTTTTTTTAACCAGAGGCGAACAGCATTATCAGAAGGGCAACGTTATCTATTGCCTTGTTTTTTCACCAGGATGACATTGGCAACCTTACGTTGCCCTTCGTGATCCCATTTTTTATTATCGGTTGGGTAGTTAATCACTCCATGATCAGGCATTCCATTAACCCACAAGGTAGTTGAACCGCCACCATCAAAATTTAGGGCACTTGTACAGCCTAACCAACGCATCAGTTTGGTTAGCTCGAACAAATTCATGCCCGCAGCATGATCATTTCTTCCATCAACGGTCAACAAAATCACCCTCCCGTTTGCCTTTATCCCAAGGCAGCTACGCGGATGACGCAAACGACTGAAACTGGTCGTATCCAAGGTTTCATCAATATTATTTAAAGTTAGTAAAGGTCCGTTCAACATCATATCATTGGCGGTCAGCTTTGTTTCCCAGTCTGTTGTCCTATCCCACTTTTTAATCGAAATTTTTCCATTTTCAATTACAACTGCTGCTTCCTGATGCCTGGCCCTATTACCATTCTTATCTAAGTGGTTTGTGTTGATGGTTTTTCCGTTAACACGGACAAAATCTACAGCACCTCCGTTTTTTACATCAAAAAAATTGCCGTTTATCGCTGCTATTGCCTTATCCCTTAACCCAAAATTGCTGGTGGTAAGCAACTCTCTTTCTTCTGCCCCAATAGCAAAAACGGCCCTACGACCTGTATTTTTAATTTCTAAAAATGAAATATTCTGGTTTGCCGCAAAAAGATTTTTATGATCAAAGTGATGTCTGAATAAAACCACCTGCCGGGCGATTCTGCTTTTATGCCATTTGGTTTTAACAACGGTAATGGAATCGGCATTTTGGCCAAAGGATGAGAAACTTAAAGTAAATAATGCAACGAAAAAAATATCTTTTTAAACATAACCTTGTTTTAGGATAAAATTAAAAACTTGTCATTAAAAAACCTCGCAGGTTTTTGAAACCTGCGAGGTTTAGCTAACGCAAAATAATCATTGAATGCAGGGCTACATTCAACCATGCACTTATTTATTTCTTCGGATCTAAAATATCTTTAATTCTGATATTTAAATCTTCATAATGTGCTTTGGTAATGGCATCACCGGCAGCAGCCCTGGCTTTTGTGGTGGCCAATAGGGTTTTCAATTCCGCACGAACCAATGGCCTGATATCAGATAAGCCAACATTGATTGGCGTTAAACCATAACTTGCAGCATAATCTACAGGGAAGCCAACCGGAAGTTCATTTTCTTTAGTCATCAGATCCTGCAAACGGTCTACGTAGGCACGTTGTAAATTACGTTTAAATGCATCTGCTCTTCCAGCTACAAAAACGGATGACCTTAGGTCTGTAAATAATTCAGGCAAGGTATATGCTTTAGCTTTGCCATTTTTAGTCTCATTATCTAACAAGCGGGCAATACGGGATGCTGATAGTAAATTACCTAAAGTATTTGTTTGAACGCCTTTAATGCGGTTTAACAATACACCATTATCAAATTTACTTAACTGATCATTGCTGATTAACCAAAGCGGCGTATTAAATAATTGCTGGTTAAAAAAAGTAACAGCTTCTTTTTGTTTTGACTTCGGTAAATAGGCATAAACCGGCCCTTTTTGGTCGTAAGTTTTAAAGTTTTCGCTTAAACCACCAACATTGGTTGCTACATGCCCCATGTAACGGTTAAACTGGCCAACAATTTCGGTATATATCTCTTTTAAATCGCTGTAATCTTTTCCTTTTTGATAGGTCCACTTTTCAACATTTGGAAGAATGCGTTTTAGATTGGCAATGCCATAAGTACTGGCTTTCATGGCGTTGTCGCCCAAATCCTCGCTTTGCAAACGTGGATCTAATGAGGTGCCCTGGCGGCCGTAGAAATATAAAGGATTACCTGCATTTTTCAATGTCCACTGGTCTAAAACTTCCTTTTCCTGCTCTGCGGTTTTGTTGCCGGGAATCCAGGAATAACCCCATTTTATAGACCATTTATCGTATTCTCCTATTTGAGGGTGAAGTTTGGTTACACCATCACCAGGCTGAGCGATGTAGTTAAAACGTGCATAATCCATGATTGATGGCGCGGTACCATGCTTATCGGTAAATGTTTTTGAACGTAAGGAATCAACAGGATAAGCATAACTTGAGCCAAAATTATGTGGCAAGCCTAAAGTATGGCCAATTTCGTGTGATGACACAAAACGGATCAGCTCGCCCATCTGTGCATCGGTAAATTGTGCTTTACGCACTTCAGGATTAATGGCTGCTGTTTGTACAAAATACCAGTTACGCAACAGGTTCATTACGTTATGGTACCAACCAATATGCGTTTCTAAAATTTGTCCGGTACGGGGATCGCTAATGTGCGGGCCGTAAGCATTTGCAATATCTGAGGCAAAATAACGGACTACCGAGTACCTGGAGTCTTCTACACTAAACTGAGGGTCTTGTTGCGGTGTTGGCGCTTCTTTACCGATAATGGCATTTTTGAAACCAGCAGCTTCGAACGCTACCTGCCAATCGTTAATTCCCTGGATCAAAAACGGCACCCATTTTTTTGGCGTTGCAGGGTCGATATAAATGATGATCGGTTTTACCGGTTCTACCAATTCGCCCCGTTTATAGGCATTTGTATCCTTTGGAACTAAATTCCAGCGGTGAATGTAGGCTGTACGTTCTGCTTTTTGTGCATTGCTTCCGTAATCGATTTGAGATTGACCAAAATAACCAACCCTGCTATCCATTATCCTGGCTTTCACAGGCGTTTTTGGCAATAATAACATCGATGTATTAAACTCGAAAGTAACAGCTCCATTACTGCTATCAGTAGGAGATTCCGCAGCACGGTAGGTTTTAGCTGTTTTTACTTCCACATTGATAGGAAAAGTTTTTATCGTATCAATATAAGAGCGTGATCCATCGTACATCGTAACTTTGTATGCTTTACGGATTTGATCCGTAGCACCGATGGCCATAATATCACCGTTATAAAAATCGGTAACATCAATCACAACGCCTGTTGTGTCTTTGTTATAGGCTTTAATTTCAAAGCTTGCCAAAATCTGCGCAAGATTAGAATTTTGTACTGATTCGTACATATCACTGTTCTGATCAGCTTTGGTTGAATAGCTAGGTACCCGAATGTAAACCTGTTTACCTCTACGCTCCCATTTCCATACCTGCTCGTTTAATTCTTCCCCACCATATTGCTGGTTACCCACTTTTACTCCTGCAGGCGCTTTTGCCAAACGGGTAACTACGAGCATTTCGCGGTTAATCATTGAATCCGGTATCTCAAAATACCATTTATCATCAACTTTATGTGTTTTAAATAAACCGTTTGTTGTTCTCGCCTTTGCAGTAATTACTTCAGCAAATGGTTTAATGCCTTCTTTTTTTTGTGCTACCGCGGGAGCTGCCGTTGGAGTTGTTGGAGTGCTTCCTTTAGTTGTTTTGGATTTTTTCTGGGCATATACCGGACTGGTTCCGGCTATGCCAAGTGCTACGATACCTGCAAGGGCAAATACCTTAAGATTTTTATTCATGTGTATATAAAGTTAGTTTGCTTGGCAATAAGAGGTTAAAGTTAAAACCTTGTTACACGACAAACCATTTGTAACTGTAAAATTACGCTTATCAAATCCTCTTTTCGAGTTTAACTACTTTAAAATAGGTCTGATTATCCCTGAAAATTTCGAGAATGATGGCTCTGTCTGCTTTCGATTTAAACATTTCAGTAAGATCATTTAAAGAATAAGCATCCATGCTTTTAAAGTTTACGCCGATAATTTCATCATTAGGCCGTAAACCAGCCTTTTCTGCCGGGCTATTTTCGTCTATTTGGCCTATCAATACTCTTTTATATGTCTGCTGGTCTAGGTATAACACCATACCCACCATATCATGTTCGAAAGGTACTTTTCTGAATCCATTGGGTTTAACATAAATAAAGCCATCCTGATAATTAAACTGAATGTTAAATTTCCGGAGTAAATCGGCGCCTAAATTGCCATTCCGTTTCGATAGATCAATTTTATCTGCAATGCTCGCAAAATCAGGAAATCCCGAAACGACGTCTTTGAAAACATATCCTCCAATATTGAATCTCTTTACACGGCCAACATATCCCCTAATCAGCCCGCTTAAGCTCATTCCCAAATTAGCTTTGATTTTTTTCTCAGGCAGAGGGAATCCTGTTCCATTCAGCATTTCGAGCGATAAAGCGTGGCTGGCCCCGGTATCTATCAAAAACCTCGCTTCAACCGTTTTACCATTAGGCACATCAATGGTAGCGAATATATAAGGCTTCTGGTTCTCAATTTCGATCGGGATTTTTTTTCCCCGGTATTTAATTCTGGTGTCCCGATCGTAAATAATCAGCCTATTTTCACTGTATCTGATATCAACAATAAAACTGTTAAAAAAGCTATATCCCAGTAAGCCATAAATTTTCAGTCCTAAATGTCCTGACAGGTTAAACAAATCTTCTTTTAACACCGCCGCTGGTATATATTTGATGCTGGCGCTGCCTACTTTAACATTAAGACTTTGAGAAACATAAGCATCCACGCTTTCAATGCCAAGGCCAAGAACTTTAATTTTACGGAGTTTACCAAAATTCAACGAATCGATAATAGACGGATCGGTAATAATCATGGGACCAACGCCAGTATCGAGCACAAAATCGTAGGGCCCGTTTCCGTTTACAAACACTGGAATAACCATCAGGTTCTTAATGCACTTAAAAGAAATTGACTGTTTTTGCCTTTTTCTATTGAAGAGGAACTCCTGGCCATGCCCGGAAAATGTGAGCAATACAAGCAGCGTGCAAATGGTCAGTTTACGTAAACAGATTATTACACCAGGGTTATATTTGGCTAACATTAAACTAAATTTAATAAATTAGTTAATCTTTATGTATCCTAAATTTAGCACATGTTTCCTTTAAAAAATTATAATTTTATTTTTATTATCCTTATTCTATTGCTTTGTTTGTCAACAGGATGCTCAACCGATAAGATCATTTCTAAAAAAGTAGCCAGAGAATTTAAAAATTCGCAGGTGATAAAACAATATCAGGTTGGCTTCGCACTTTATAATCCAACAGATAAAAAAATGATTTTTCAGAAAGATGCAGACCGGTATTTTACCCCTGCATCCAACACCAAACTGTATACTTTTTTTGCAAGCCTAAAAATGTTGCCCGATTTAATGCCGGCTTTAAAATATACCGAGCAGCATGATTCGTTGATTTTTTGGGGAACCGGCGACCCTGCTTTTTTACAGTTTGCAATAAAAGACAAATCCGCATATAATTTTCTCCTGGCATCAGATAAAAAGCTATTCTTTTCTCCCGGTCGATATTCAGGTAATTTCTTCGGCGAAGGCTGGGCCTGGGATGATTACGACTATTATTACCAGCCGGAAATTACCGAAATGCCCATCATGGACAACATGGTTACTTCTACCTATGCCTCACCCAATAAGATTAATATTAAACCAAAGGTTTTTGCCCCTTGTTTTGAAATAGATTCTACCCAGAAAACAGGCAACTTTCAGGTTAGAAGAGACTTCTTAACCAACCGCTTTCAATACCCTGCAGTTGCGGTAAAACCTGGTTATAATCAACAAAATCCCTATAAAACGACAACGCAATTAACCGTTGAGATCCTGGCTGATACCTTACACAAACCCATTGGAATCGTAAAGCAAAAAATACCTAAGGATGCTAAAACCGTGCCTGGCGCTAAGCGGGATTCGGTTCTAAAGTACATGATGTTACCCAGCGATAATTTTATTGCAGAACACCTTTTATTGGTTTGTGCCAACCAGATTGGCGATACATTAAGTACGGCGAAAGCCATTGAATACATTACAAAAAATTACCTTTCTTTTCTGCCTGATCAAGTAAAATGGGTTGACGGATCTGGATTGTCCCGCCAAAATTTATTTACACCCCGAGACAATGTATACCTTCTTGATTCCATTTACAGGCTGGTAAATAATCCCGAAAAGCTTTTTGATCTATTTCCTGCAGGCGGTAAAAGCGGCACTTTAAAGAGTGCTTATCCTAAAACCAGTGAACCTTTTGTTTTTGGTAAAACGGGTTCACTCGGGGGTGTTCATAACCAAAGCGGATACGTACTCACCCAAAAGGGGAAAACCTATATTTTTTCTTTCATGAACAACAACTTCGTAAAACCAACTGCCGAGGTACGTGCGGAAATGGTGAGAATCATGACCTATATACACGATCATTTTTAAGCATACGCAACATCAAAACACCTAACCTATGAAAAAAATATACCTGCTAACAGGGATTTGTGTACTGCTTATCGTATCATCCTGCAAAAAGAATGATTCCATAACAGCGCCTTTTGAGCCACCCCTTCCTGGCACGCCATACGTACCAGACAATAACTTTAAGGTTATAAGTTATTTCCCAAGTTACCGGGATCCGGCTGGTATTGCGGATTCGAAATTTAAAATGATTACACACCTCTTTTATGCCTTTCTAAATCCCAATCCGGACGGAAGTTTAGCGGCATTAGCACAACCTGGCCGATTTACAGCCGTAATCCAAAAAGCAAAGTCAAATGGTGTGAAAACAGGTATTTCTATTTCTGGCACAAAAAGTATTTTTGTAACCATGGCTGCATCTGCAGCTACCAGAAATCTGTTTGTAAAGAATGTGCTCACTTTTTCCAAAACAAATAACCTGGATGGCATAGATGTGGACTGGGAGTATCCTAGTACCAGCGATGGGTCGGCAGACAATTATGTGCTGCTAATGAAAGAACTTTCAGATTCACTTCATAAATACCATAAATTTTTAAGCGCGGCCATAACCCCGGGCGTATACGCCGGCAGTATCCGTGACGGATTAAAATCTGAGGTTTTCCCTGTTGTGGATTTTTTTAATATTATGGTTTATGACGGAATTGGCTGGGATAAAAATGAGCCTATTCAACATGCATCCTATAATATGGCTGTTGCCAGTTTAAATTATTGGTTAAATACACGAGGTATGCCAAGGGAAAAAGCCGTTTTAGGCATCCCTGCTTATGGTAAGAATGCCAATAATTCAGCTAAGGCCTATCGTGATTTTGTAGCCGCTGGTGTCGATGTGAGTTTAGATAATGCTTTAGTTGATGGCATTCAATTTTATTTTAATGGAACAATAACCACCAGAAAAAAAGCTAAACTTGCCAAAGATATTGCAAATGGAATCATGTTCTGGGAATTCTACCATGATGACAATGGTGATAAGTCCATTATCCGTGCTGCAAATGACGAGCTTGGCAGAAACTACAATTGATATGATGCTTGACTTTAAATCGATAAAACAACCTTTTTCAAACACCATCAACATTGGAAATACCTCTTATTTATACTTTGGCGGAACGGCTTATCTGGGCATTCCACAAAATCAGGATTTCATCGACTTATATATTGAAGGGATTAAAAAATTTGGTTTAAATAACGGAACAAGTCGCACCAACAACATCCAGTTGGGTATTTACAGCAAGGCGGAGAAAGTAGCTGCGGCACGCTTTGGAGCTGAAGCCGCCTTGATTACTTCAAGCGGATATTTAGCAGCGCAGCTTACCATTAAAGCTTTATCGAAACTCGGAAAGGTAATTTATGCCCCATCCACACACCCTGCACTTTGGTTAGCAGAAAATCAAACCAGAAATTTAATGTCTTTTGAAGCATGGAAACAGGAAACCATCGCCAAAATAAATGCATCTGAAGAAAAAAGTTGGATTTTGATCAGCAATTCGATGAACAACCTGATGCCCGAAATTTACGATTTCGAATTTGTTAAAGAAATCCGTAATGATAGAAACATCATGCTAATTGTTGACGATTCGCACGGAATTGGTGTAAACAACAACGGTATGGGTACTATCGTAAATCTTCCCAAACAAGGCAACATTGAAAATGTAGTAGTTGCCTCAATGGCCAAAGCGTTGGGGATAGATGCGGGCATTGTTTTAGCTTCCAATAAAGTAATTGATCAACTTAAACATTCAAATACATTTATAGGCGCTTCGCCGCCTGGCCAGGCCGGACTTTATGCATTTGTACACGCAAGTGAAATATACAGCAAGGCGTTAAACAAACTTAAAAATAATATGCTGCTGTTTGGAACAGCATTAAACCATACCTGGAAACACGCATCCGGCTTTCCGGTGTATTTGTCCAGTGAAATTAATTCTTCAGAAAAGCTCCTGCAAAAGCAGATCTTAATTTCATCTTTCCCTTATCCAAACCCTGGCGATACTCCTTTAGATCGCATAGTGCTTTCTTCCTGGCATGAGAAAGAAGATATCGAAAAACTGGTAGCAGCCATAAATTTTTAGCCTTTCCTGATCCAATTAATTTTTCAATATTTATGGTATGAAAAAACTTTTCGTATTACTGGCCTTAACACTGCTCTTCATTAATATCGTTTCTGCGCAAACCACTACGGTTTGGGTTGTCAGGCACGCCGAGAAAGACAAATCCAATCCAAAGGATAATAACCCAAGCCTCTCTGACGAAGGAAGAATCCGGGCGGGAGATTTAGCTACATACCTTAAAAAGGTAAAGTTTGATGTTGCTTTTGCCACACCCACAAAAAGAACACACCAAACATTAGATTCACTGGTGATTCCGAAAGTGGTTGATTATAAAGACATCAAATCGCTTGTGGACAGCATTAAAACCAATTATGTTGGCAAAAACGTGATTATTGCCGGCCATTCTAACACCGTGCTGGAGATTATTGAAGCCTTTGGCGGTAAAAAACCTAAAGAAGAATTAACGGACGATGATTATGACTATATTTTTGAATTATCTGTTAAAGGAGATAAAGCGCGGGTAAAAATGGACCAATACGGCAGGCCACACCATTTGTAGTTTTTAATTCAGGTTATTGTGTTGTCAGATATTACCACCAGACAGTTGAAAGTTAAATATTAAGTAATGTAGTATAAGATGGTAATATCTTACACCACGAATAATAATTTAGTTTAGAACGGTTATTATACTACGAACAGATTTCTCCGTTTCGCTGCGCTTCAGTCGAAATGACGTAACTAATTGTTATGCTCCCAACACCAATGGCAATTGAACTAATAAACTACAGTTTCCCGAATGGAATATCCATTAAATCATAGTTTCTCCATTCCGAGAAATCATAATGCCACCATTCATTTTCCAGCACATTCATGCGGTATTTAGCCATGATGGCAATAAGAAAATCACGGTTTTTCTTTACTTCCGGAGATACATTCTCATACTTGGCTGCTGCTGCAGCCGAAAAACTATCGTAAGGTGTTGGCATCGGAAGTTCTTTGCCAGTCTTCAAATTAATCAACGTCAAATCTACTGCACAGCCCCTATTGTGTTTCGATCCCTTTGCCGGATTGGCTACAAAATTTTTATCACTTGCTTTTTTATAAAACTCAACGGTAATGGCATACGGACGATAGCCATCAAATATTTTTAAGCCGTAACCATTTTTATTTAATTCCCTCTGGATCTTTTTTAAAGATTCTACCACTGGCTTTCGCGCAAAAGCCCTCGCCTGCTTATACATGATCTGCCGCATAAAATTATTTTTAGTGGCGTAGCGGATATCCAGTTTAATATTGGGAATGGCTTTCTTAATTTCAACCAATTCGTTGTTCGGGTCTGTTTTTATGGATGCCAGGTACTGATTATAGGAACTGACCACCACAAGCTTGTTTGTGGTGGACGGTTTATTTTGCGCGCAAACGCTAACCGAGAGGAAAAGAAATAATGTAAAGAGTTTGATTTTCATACTTTAGTATCAAGATGTTTGACTATGGCTTCAGGATACATCCGTCTTACAGCATACATTTTACATCCAACCTTTTATTGATTCGAAACCACTAATAATTCGAGATCCTTAAATGGCAAATTAAACATATCAGCCAGATCCTTATTGGTGCAGTTACCTTGATAAATGTAAAGTGCTTCGCGGATTCCCGGGTTATTCCAAACCATATTCATCAGGCCTCCCAGTTCGCCTATATCCAATAAAATCGGTGCAAAGATATTGGTCAGCGCATACGACGCCGTTCTTGGAACGCGCGAGGCTATATTAGGCACACAATAGTGAATTACATCATACTTTCTGAAAACCGGATTGGCATGGTTGGTTACTTCAGAAGTTTCGAAACAACCACCCTGGTCAATACTAACATCAATCACCACCGAATGTGGTTTCATCCGGGCAACCGTTTCTTCCATCACTATACACGGACTACGCCCATGAGTTGCCCTAATGGCTCCAATTACCACATCGCAGGTTGTGATAGCCTTATTTAAAACGATAGGCTGCATAACCGAGGTAAATACCCTGCTGCCCAGATTATTTTGCAAACGGCGTAAGCGGTAAATAGAACTGTCAAAAACTTTTACTTCTGCACCTAATGACAAGGCAGTCCTGGCAGCATATTCACCCACCGTTCCGGCGCCTAAAATCACAATTTCTGTTGGAGGAACCCCTGTGAAGCCACCCAACATCAAGCCTTTTCCTCCGGTTACATTACTCAGATATTCTGCTGCGATTAAAATAGAGGTCGAACCTACAATTTCGCTCATCGCACGCACTACACTCAGTGTATTGCCCTCGTCGCGAAGATTCTCAAAACATAACGCATTAATTTTTTTATGCATCAAAGCTTTCAGGTAATCTTGCTTAAGCGTTCCGGTCTGCAACGAGGAGATAAGCGTTTGCCCCTTATGCATCATTTCAATCTCTTCCAGCATTGGAGGTGCAATCTTCACCAGGATATCAGCATCAAAAACTTCCTTTTTGTTATAGGCAATTTTTGCGCCCTGCTCTGCATATTCCGTATCAGAAAAATTAGCGGCAATGCCTGCTCCGCTTTCTAAAACAACCCGATGCCCGTTATTTACCAGCAAAGCAACAGATAAAGGGGTTAATGCAATTCTATTTTCCTGAAAAGAAATTTCTTTGGGTATTCCTATGTATAGATTATTTTTTTTATTTCTGGTTTCTAACGTTGCTTCTTGCGTTTGTAATAAACCCTGACGAGCTATATCGGCCATTCCTTCGCGTAATCCTGTAGCCATGTTGAATTAAAATTATGATAGTTTTAGGTTGTTCAAGGTACGCAAAATCTGTTAATTTATTGATAACGAATTGTTATACCTTCGAAAAACGGAATAGCCTGCGGTTTTCATCCAGCACATTGATCACAACCTTAATAAGATTTTCGGGCAATAATCCTTCTACCCGCTCCGGCCACTCAATTAAACAAATACCACCACCATAAAAATACTCCTCATACCCCAAATCGTAGGCTTCGCGGATATCTTTTATCCGGTAAAAATCGAAATGGAATACCGGTCCGTTAGGGCTATCATATTCATTAACGATAGAGTAAGTTGGGCTCGAAACTACATCGGCTATGCCTAAAGCTGCACAAAAAGTTTTGATGAAGGTTGTTTTTCCAGCGCCCATATCGCCTTCAAATATGAAAACTTTCTCACTGCCTGCAAAATCTGAAAGCTGCTGAGCGACAGCAGGTAAATCGGCTAAACTATTTACTTCGATATCCATTTTGTAAAATAAAGGCAAAAGTAATACATAATTGGATTGCTTTTGCCTTGCTATTAAAATTTGAATGAAACAGATCCTGAAACAAGTTCAGGATGACGATTCTATTGAATGAGACAGTCTCATATCTCCAATCTAGTATCTAAAATCTCTGAAACTACCTTGGCGAATACGTGACTATCGGAATGATCATTTCCTCAAGCGAAATACCGCCATGCTGGAAAGTTTCGTTATAATAATTTACAAACTGGTTGTAATTGTTCGGATAAACGAAATAACTATCTTCTCTCGCAAAAATATAACTGCTGCTGATGTTGATCTTCGGCAACAACGCATCGTGAGGGTTTTTGATCAAAAACACTTCTTTTGCATTAAAATTAAGGTTCCTGCCCTGCTTATACCTCAAATTGGTATTTGTGCTTCTATCACCGATTACTTTAACCGGTTTTTTAACCCGTATGGTCCCGTGGTCGGTAGTGATGATTACCCTTACTTTTTTCTGCGAAATTTTCTTTAATAAATCCCATAGCGGAGAATGCTCAAACCATGATAAGGTTAATGAACGGTACGCCGCATCATCATTGGCCAGCTCCCGTATCATCTGCATATCGGTACGCGCATGGCTCAACATATCAACAAAGTTGAACACAATGGCATTAAAATCGTTATGCAATAAATTATTTGTTTGCTCAACCAGGTCTTTCCCCTGCTCAAAAGTCAGGATTTTATGATAACTGAATTTACAGTCCTTTCTTAAGTTACGCTTTATATTATCAGCCAGGAAAGCTTCTTCATGCATGTTCTTCCCACCTTCATCATCATCGTTTTGCCAAAGCTGCGGAAAACGTTTTTCCATATCCAAAGGCATCATACCAGAGAAAATTGCATTACGGGCATATTGTGTCGCCGTTGGCAAAATGCTTGTATACATATCTTCCTCATCTATCCTAAAATATTCTGATATTAATGGATTGATGATTTTCCATTGATCATATCTCAAATTATCTATCAGGATGAAAAATACCGGTGTGTTATCATTAATAAGCGGAAAGGCCTTTTTCTTCAATAATTCGTTCGAAAGCAAAGGCGCTTTATCCCTGTTCTTTATCCAATCCAGATAATTTTCCTCAATAAATTTTGTAAACTGTGTATTCGCCTCCTGTTTTTGCATGGTCAAAATTTCATGCATTTGCGGATCGTCCAGTTTTTCCAACTCAAGCTCCCAAAAAACGATTTTTTTGTAAACATCAATCCACTCTTCATAATTAAGCCTGTCGCCTAATGTCATACCCAAACGGCGGAAATCCTGTTGATAGGCCATAGAGGTTTTTTCACTCACCAAACGTTTGTTGTCGATCAGCTTTTTAATCGTCAGCAAAACCTGCTTAGGATTTACAGGTTTAATCAGATAATCATCAATTTTGCTGCCTATCGCATCTTCCATCAGGTTTTCTTCTTCACTTTTTGTGATCAGCACTACCGGAACATCCGGGTTTAAATTCTTAATGGCCGATAAGGTTTCGATACCACTCATTCCAGGCATATTCTCATCCAGAAAAACCAGGTCAAAATGGGATTTCCCAAATGCCTCTAAAGCATCATTTCCATTGGTAAAAGTAGTTACGTGGTAACCCTTATCATTTAATAATAATATATGTGGTTTCAACAGGTCGATTTCATCATCGGCCCATAATATTTTAGTTTCTTGCATGTTTTTGTAAAAATAGAACAGTATTGCCGTTTAATTACGGCAGGTCATTCAAACTATAAATAAAAATAGCAATTTTTGTACCGTATCTACCTATTTAACTATTTTTAACGATTGAACAAGAAGAAAATAATAAATGATCCTGTTTACGGGTTCATCAGTATCCCGTCCGAATTCGTTTACGACGTAATATCCCATCCTTATTTCCAGCGTTTACGCTACATTAAGCAGCTCGGGATGACCCATTTGGTTTATCCAGGGGCTTTACACACGCGTTTTCACCATGCCTTAGGCGCCATGCACTTAATGAGTTTGGCCATCAATCTTTTAAAAAGTAAAGGACACACCATAACCGATGGCGAAGAGGAAGCCGCCATTTTGGCCATTTTATTACACGATATCGGTCATGGCCCTTTCTCGCATGCACTTGAACATTCTTTGGTAACCGGAATCAGGCATGAAGATATATCAGCCAAACTGATGCAGGACCTGAATACACATTTCGAAGGACGTTTAACCCATGCCATTGAAATTTTTAATGGTACTTACCCTAAAAAATTTCTCCATCAATTGATTTCCGGGCAGTTAGATCTGGACAGAATGGATTATTTAAACCGCGACAGCTTTTTTACGGGCGTGAGTGAAGGCGTAATCAGTTTCGATCGGATCATTAAAATGTTTAATGTTTACGATGATAATCTGGTGATTGAAGAAAAAGGCATCTATTCTATAGAAAAATTTTTAATTGCCCGCAGGCTGATGTATTGGCAGGTTTATCTGCACAAAACAGTAATATCTGGCGAGATGATTCTGGTA
This sequence comes from Pedobacter suwonensis, assembly GCF_007833675.1. Taxonomy (NCBI): domain Bacteria; kingdom Pseudomonadati; phylum Bacteroidota; class Sphingobacteriia; order Sphingobacteriales; family Sphingobacteriaceae; genus Pedobacter; species Pedobacter suwonensis. The sequence continues at coordinate 3,147,241 of NZ_CP031708.1, forward strand.
AAATTACTGGAACGTGCTAAGGAGTTAGCTGCTGCCGGCGAGAATTTGTTTGCTTCGCCATCCTTAAATTATTTTTTAAAAAACGATATCAACGAGGCTAATTTTTTTGAACAGCATGAAAATCTTGAGCATTTTACCAACCTTGATGATCAGGATATTTATGCTGCAGTTAAGGTTTGGACCAAACATGATGATAAAATTTTGTCTACGTTATGTAAAATGCTTACTGCCCGGAACCTCTATAAAGTTGAAATGGGTAACGAGAGGGCGGATACAGATCGCGTAAACTTTTTGCAGGATGCAGCAATTAATTTATTGGGAATTAAACCAGAAGAGGCCCGTTATTTTGTTTTTACCGATTCTATCCAAAACCGTGCTTATCACGCAGGCCTCGGAAATATTAAGATTTTAATGAAAAATAACGACATTGTTGATATTGCCAAGGCTTCTGATTTGTCCAATTTAGAGTCGCTACAAAAAACTGTAGAGAAATATATCCTCTGTTACCCAAGAGGTATTTAAGTTTTTTTAACAAAATATTTGACTTTTGGTGCCGTTTTAACTCTTATTATTGTGCAAATAATACACCGTTTAACCCATGCAGGTTTTTTTGTTCATATCAATTTAACATATACCTTTGTACGATGCAATTTACTGCCACGCAGATAAGTCAGTTTCTAAACGGTTCCATTGATGGTAACCCCGATGTAGCCGTTACCGAACTTTCTAAAATAGAAGACGGGAAAGAAGGCTCCCTATCTTTTCTTTCTAACCCTAAGTATGAAAACTTTTTGTATTCTACGAAGGCTTCAGTTGTTATCGTATCTAAAGATTTTGCGCCTACCCAGTCTTATACCAGCACACTAATCCGTGTTGAAAATCCATATAGTGCGTTTACGATTTTACTGGATAAATATAATGAAGCGATCAATGCACAAACCATAAAATCCGGGATTGATCAACTGGCATTCGTTCATCCTACCGCAAAAATCGGCAATAACGTATTTATTGATGCATTTGCTTACGTTGCCGAAAATGTAGAGATTGCTGATGGTTGTAAAATAAATGCACAAACCTTTATTGGTGCTAATTCAAAAATTGGCAAAAACAGCACCTTTTTTCCTGGTGTAAAAATATACCACAATTCTATAATCGGCAGCAGTGTGGTTATCCATGCCAATACCGTTATCGGAAGTGATGGCTTTGGTTTTGCACCACAAAAAGACGGAACCTATAATAAAATTCCACAGATCGGAAACGTGATTATTGAAGATGACGTGGAAATTGGCGCAAATACCACTGTAGATCGCGCAACAATGGGATCTACAATTGTGAAAAAAGGTGCGAAAATCGATAACCTGATCCAGATCGCCCACAATGTGGAAATTGGCGAAAACACCGTTTTAGCGGCACAGTCTGGCATATCCGGAAGCACAAAAATTGGCCCAAATAGCGTTATTGGCGGACAGGTAGGTATAGCAGGACACTTAACCTTAGCTAAGGGAACGCAAATTGGTGCACAGGCCGGCATAAATTTTAATATTACAGAAGAAAATAAACAATGGCATGGTAGTCCGGCGCAACCAATCCGTAACTGGATGCGGGCTTCAGTCATTTTCAAACATCTTCCCGATGTGGAAAAAAGAATAAATAAGCTCGAAGAGGAGTTGAAAAAGCTCACCGCCGAACTGGAAAAGAATACAATACACAATGAACGTTAGACAAAAAACGATTAAACAGGAAATATCAGCATCTGGTGTTGGTTTACACACTGGTGCTAATGTTACTTTAACATTTTGCCCCGCCCCCGAAAATCATGGCTTCAAATTTCAGCGTATTGATTTAGAAGGCCAGCCTATTATCGATGCTGATGCAGATAATGTTACGGATACCTCACGAGGTACTACGATAACCCAAAATGGTGCTAGCGTAAGCACCGTAGAGCATGTTATGGCATCGCTGGTGGGTATGGACCTTGATAACATACTGATTAAATTAGATGGTCCAGAAACACCGATTATGGACGGGAGTTCTATCCAGTTTATTGATTTACTGGAAGAGGTGGGTACAGTTGAGCAAAATGCAGATCGTGAGTACTTTACTATTCCACATAACATTACCTATACAGAGGAAGATAGAAAAGTAGAAATTGTGGCCATGCCGTTAGACGATTATCGTTTTACCTGCATGATTGACTATAACTCTCCTGTTTTGGGCAGCCAGCACGCTGGTATTAACACTATTGCAGAGTTTAAGAAAGAAATTGCTTCATGCCGTACTTTCTGCTTTTTACATGAACTGGAATACCAGCTATCGCACAATTTAATTAAAGGCGGCGATTTAAATAACGCCATTGTGATTGTAGATAAAGAAGTTACCAAGGATGAACTGAGTCACCTGGCTAAATTATTTAACCGTAAAGATATCGATGTTGCCCCACAAGGGATTTTGAACAACATGGAACTGCGTTACCAGAATGAGCCGGCACGACATAAACTTTTGGATATGATCGGCGATTTGGCCCTGGTTGGCATGCATTTAAAAGGCCATATCATGGCCGCCCGTCCAGGCCACGCCGCAAACGTTGCTTTTGCCAAAAAGATTAAAGCAGCGATTAAAAAAGAGAAAAACAAAAAAGTACAGAAGGTATACGATCCGAGTGCAAAACCATTGTTCGATGTAGTGAAGATCATGGAAATTTTACCTCACCGCCAGCCATTTCTCTTCGTTGATAAAATATTAGAACTTTCTAAAAACCACGTGGTTGGGGTTAAAAACGTAACCATGAACGAAGAGTTTTTCAAAGGTCATTTTCCAGGTGCTCCCGTATTTCCAGGTGTACTGCAAATAGAAGCTATGGCACAGGTTGGCGGGATTCTTGTTCTTTGTACTGTACCAGACCCTGAGAATTACCTTACCTATTTCCTGAAAATAGATAATGTGCGCTTTAGGGCACAGGTACTTCCTGGCGATACCATTGTTTTCCGCTGCGATTTACTTGAACCCATCAGAAGAGGCATTGCCCAGATGAAAGGTGTAGGTATGGTAGGCGAAAAAATCGTGGTAGAAGCCGAAATGATGGCTCAAATTTCAAAAGTTAAACAAGCAGAACCCGCTCAATAATGATACAACCTTTAGCATATATACACCCTCAGGCAAAAATCGCAGAAAACGTGGTAATTGAACCTTTTGTAGTGATACATAAAGACGTTGTAATTGGCGAGGGAACCTGGATCGGATCAAATGTGACCATTATGGATGGCGCCCGGATCGGTAAAAACTGCAGAATTTTTCCTGGTGCGGTTATTTCAGGAGAGCCGCAGGACTTAAAATTTGCCGGTGAGATTACCACCGCAGAAATTGGCGATAATACCACGATACGGGAGTGTGTTACCGTTAACCGTGGCACAAAAGATAAATGGAAAACCACTATAGGCAGCAACTGTTTAATCCAGGCCTATTCGCACATCGCACACGATTGTGAGGTTGGAAATAACTGCATATTTTCCAATAGTACCACCTTGGCGGGCCACATCACCATTGGAAACAATGTGGTTTTAGCTGGTTTGGTTGCCATACACCAATTTGTTAAAGTTGGTTCTTATGCTTTTGTAACCGGCGGTTCATTGGTACGTAAAGACGTGCCACCATATGTCAAAGCAGCTCGCGAGCCACTTTCTTATGCAGGCATCAACTCTGTGGGGTTGCGTAGAAGGGGGTTTACAAACGAGCAGATTGATGAAATTCAGGAAATCTACCGTGTACTTTTTGTAAAGCACAATAACGTAACGAAAGCTTTAGACATGATCGAAGCCGAATTTAAACCTACTGAAATACGTGATGAAATCGTAGATTTTATCCGCAATTCTAATCGTGGGGTAATGAAGGGCTTTGGCATGGGAAGCTAATTAAGGTAGAATGCCAAAGGGTTTAAGGTAGAGGGTTAAACATACTGCTTAACCAGATTCAAATAAATGTTCACGAGTGATTTAAGATGGTCCGGATAGATTCAGAACATGTGGATTTTAGGATGTTAACTGCTTTATTAGATCTGGATCTGGTTATTCGAGATGGTGATGATCATGCCTTTTATTCACAATTTAATCAGATTGAGAGCATTAAGGAGCTTGTTATCGCCTATCAGAGGAGACTGCCGGTTTGCGGTGTGATAAAATCTTTCACCGCCATAGCAGCCGAAGTAAAAAGGATGTTTGTACGTCCAGATTACAAGAAGCAAGGCATAGCTGCTAAAGCTTTAAGCGAATTAGAAAACTGGGCTATTGAGCTCGGTTTTTCCTTATGCGTTTTAGAAACAGGCAAAAAACAGCCAGAAGCCATTGCACTTTATCAAAAGGCAGGTTATCGCATCAAGGCCAATTATGAGCAATATATCGGCATTGATAATGGCGTTTGTATGAATAAACCGCTCATCGTTAAACCCTAAACGCTTGGTACAAATGAATATTACTTTACAAAATGTTGGCAGAAGGTTTAACAAAGAGTGGATTTTCAGAAATTTAAGCGCAGAATTTACCTCAGGAAACAGTTACGCAATACTTGGACCTAATGGTTCTGGTAAATCAACACTGCTTAGCGTTTTAAACGGTAGCTTATCCCCTTCTGAGGGCAAAATTTCATTTTTTATAGATAAGACCGAGATCCCAGTCGAAAATATTTATAAATACACCAGCCTTGCTGCCCCCTATCTGGAACTGGTTGAAACTTTTACGCTAAAAGAGATCATTGACTTCCATTTTAAGTTTAAAGATTTTGCTATTGGTTTAGACGCAAAAAAGCTGATCAGTATTTTAGGATTAGAGAAAGCAGCAAATAAACAAATCAAGTACTTTTCTTCGGGAATGAAGCAAAGAACCAAACTGGCTTTGGCCTGTTGTGCAGATACACCCATTTTATTTTTAGATGAGCCAACAAGTAATTTAGACGTTCAGGGCATAAGTTGGTACCGCGAACTCATTGAAAATTTTGGGAAAGAACGGCTTACCATAATCGGTTCAAATCAGATACAAGAATACGATTTCTGCTCTAAGCACATACAAATAGCTGATTATAAGTAGCTTAAGCTACATTACAGCGATTATAGCAAAGTCTGATTTGTCATACATTTGTATTATAAATATTTTTTTGAAAAAATATTTTGAGATTCGTAGATTATACTTACCTTTGCACCACCAAAAAGAGAAACAATTATTTAATTTATCTCTCTAAGTAAAGATTATATTTTTCCATTTTTGGAATCAATTATATAGCCCCTAAAGGCAAAGAATTTTTCATAGTTTAGTTTGAGGTTTAGGTTGATTATGCCTTTGGAGTGGTTCCCAAAGGCATTTCTTTTATAAGGACTTTTTTCCATCACACGGCTCACCATTTATAAACCAGATCGCAATACAATACTTTGGATTCATGCCATCTCCGTTTTACAACTTAGAAACTGGAAGAAGATTAAAACGAAAGTATGCCTTTCTGGTTACGATTAATGAAGGTTTTGCTTTTCAAATCTGTCTGCATTTTTTAACTTTGATTTTTAATTCTTAACAAAACAATATTCACGATTACAAAATGGCAAAGGCATCAGAAGTAAAAAGCGGAAATGTACTTCGTTTTAACGGAGAGTTGGTAAGTGTAGAAGAGTACATCCACCGTACTCCGGGGAATTTAAGGGCTTTTTATCAGGCGCGTATGCGCAATGTAAAAACTGGTAAAATTGTAGAATACCGCTTCCGTACAGATGAAGAAGTGACCATTTGCCGGGTAGAAACCAGCGATTATCAATACCTGTATGAGGATGGCGATTACCTGGTGGTGATGGATAATAACACTTATGAGCAGTACAACATCCCCAAATTACTTTTTGGCAGCTCGATTAAATTCTTAAAAGAAGGCATGAATGTTACCATTGCTTTTGAAAGTGATGAGCCGATTGTTGCCCAACTGCCTAATAGTGTAGAACTGGAAATCACCTATTCTGAACCTGCCGTTAAAGGCGACACCTCCACCAGTGCGCTAAAATATGCCACTTTAGAAACCGGCGCTGAAATCAGGGTTCCTTTATTTATCAATCAGGGAGAAAAGGTGAAGATTGATACCAAAACAGGCGAATACCTGGAGCGGGTAAAATAGTTTAACGATGGTTTAAATTTTCTTAAACCATAAGCCTTATGCCTTAAACCTTTATCGTTTTTTATCAAAATAATTTTACCTTTGCCGTCACGAAAAACTGAAATACAAATCCATTTTAGGATCATACAATATGGCAAAAGCATCAGAAATTAAAACAGGTAACATTCTTCGTGTAAACAATGAGCTGGTTACTGTTGACGAATGGAATCACCGCACACCAGGAAAAGGTGGCGCATTTTATACCGGTAAATTCCGCAACATTAAAACAGGCAGAATTGTTGAAGCCCGCATGAATACCGATGAGGCAGTAGAAATCTGCCGCGTAGAAACCAACGATTACCAATACTTATATGAGGAAGGTGATTCTTTGATCGTAATGGATAACAATACCTACGAACAGTTCAATGTTGAAAAATCCTTGTTCGGTTCGGCAATTAAATTCTTAAAAGAAGGCATGAGCATCATTGTATCAATGGAAAGCGATGAAGCCATTATGGCCCAGTTACCAAACTTCGCCGAATTTGAAATTACTTACTCAGAGCCTGCGGTGAAAGGCGATACTTCAACAAATGCGCTAAAAGCAGCAACATTAGAAAATGGTGTTGAAGTTAAAGTTCCTATGTTTGTGAACCAGGGCGATAAAATTAAAATTGATACCCGTACCGGTGAGTACGTTGAGCGTGTAAAATAATTTTAATCAGCACATATAGAGGCCTCTGAAGTTAATGCTTCAGAGGCTTTTTAGCTTATTATGACCGGGAAGGCTTCAAAAACCTCCGGAGTCTGTAAAATATTTCATTTGTCATTATGTTGAAATCTCAAATCAGAAAGCAAGCACTGAAGGATCGATCATCACTATCCGACTCCGCATATAATGAGTTAAACACAGCGCTCTTAAAACAGTTTAAAACGCTGAATTTTAGCTCAATTAAAACGGCCCATATCTTTTTGCCGATTAAGGAACGAAAAGAACCTGATACTTTCATGCTAATCGGATGGCTCAACAAAACCCTGCCGGATATTAAAATTATTGTACCCAGGGCAGATTTTGAAACGGCATTAATGACCAGTCACGAATACTTAGGGGTAGGCGATTTAAAACAGAACGTTTATAACATCCTTGAACCTCAAAAAGGAAGCCTGCATGAGGGCGAAGTAGATCTTGTAATTATTCCGCTTTTAGCGTTCGATAAACAGGGTTATAGGGTAGGTTACGGCAAGGGTTTTTATGATCGTTTTCTTAAAGGTTTAAATGCTCAAAAAATAGGTTTATCTTTGTTTCCTGCAATAGAAAAAATCGACGACGTACATGAACATGATATCAAACTCGATTTTTGCATTACACCAACAGAAATTATAAAGTTTTAAGCTCACCGGCATGCCACAGGAAATTGTTATCAAAACCGAAAAACAGTACGAAGACAATATGATTGCCGTATTTGAACTTCAGGAAAAAGAAGATTTAACGGCCGAAGACCTAAAACAAATAGAATTAATGTTAAAGGCTGGGGAGAAATATGAAGCAGAGCACCTGTAAGGGTTCATTAGTCAATGACCATTGGTTTATTGGTCCGGGTGCTTAATAAACAGTCTGTATCTCGCGTTATCTCGACTGGAACGCAGTGGAATGGAGAGATCTACCTGGAGTTAAATTTCTTATTTGCGTTTCATCCCGTTTGATATTATGGATTTTGCGGGATAAATCAATTCGGGAACAATCCGTGTTCTCAATGCATATGTGCTTAAACCCAAGAGCGATGTGCTTTCACAAAATCGCTCACCAGATACGCGATCAGCTTAGCGGTTAACCGGTTTACCCTACCATCCAGCATCCGAGTAGCTCCTTCACAAATATGTAGATAAGAAAACTTATTGGCTTTACTCAAGATTAGCTTTCTGATATCATTAACCGCAAATCCAGATGGCGTTTCTGCACTCGAAAGCACGTTCTGAATACAATCCAAGTCAATTTCCAAACCTGCTGTTGGCCCTAATTCTTCAATTAAACGGTTATAATCCGCTCCGGTTAAAATATCCTCAAAAAATACGGCGTTTAATTTAGGATTGTTATCGATCTGGCTTAAAATAGCCTCATTGTTATAATTCTGATGCAGTCCATACATCAAATAATTACCGAGATAATTTTCATTTAAAGCATAAGAAAAACCATTTCCGCTATGCCGGCCTTCTAGTTCCCTTAAATCAGCATGCGCGTCAATATTTAGCACATCAATTGGGCCTCTACAGGCTAAGGAAGCACCTTTAATCATGCCATAAGCATTGTTATGCCCGCCACCAATTACAATCGGGATTTTTCCTGCCGCCACAATTTTTTCGGTGACAGGATAAACCAATTCGTCAATTTCAGCCACTTTATACCGCAGGCCTTTTATGGAAGAGTCGCCCGGCTCGTCAACCTCGAAATGGCCCAAAACCATGATTTCCTTACCATCCAAAAAATGGTTACTCTGGATATTTAAAAAAGCCGTCAAAGCCGGGCGCCATGCCGATGCGGCTCCTGCAACTCCGGCGTTTGCACGTACACCAATATCTTCAGGGATGCCCAGCAACACAAATTTCGCATTGATGTTTTGCAATTCTTCCCATGATGACCAAACAGCAACTTTCTCGCCCAATTTAGTTTCACCATCACGGCGGATAATTAACCGATCGATGTCGTGCCGTGCATAGATTTTAAGGTTATCCATTATAAATTTTACCATTTAAAATCACCTGATCTACCAGACTTTCGCCAAAACTATAGGGCAGATAAGCAATTGATGGCATCGGTTTAGTAATCATTAAATTTGCCTTTTTTCCAACTGTAATACTTCCATAATCCCCGCTCAACTCCATTGCCGCAGCACCGTTTAATGTTGCAGCATTGATAGCCTGTTCCGGAAACATTTTCATTTTAATGCAGGCTAATGACACTACAAAATTCATATTTCCCGAAGGTGTCGAACCCGGATTGTAATCGGTAGCCAAAGCTAACGGCAAACCAGCTTTAATAAAGCCCTTGGCATCGGCGAATGGAATCCCTAAGTAAAACGAACAGGAAGGCAGCAACGTTACAATGGTATTCGCATTTCTTAACGTTTCAATGGTCTCTTCATTACTTTCCTCTAAATGATCGACTGAAATGGCCCCATTTTTAACAGCAACCTCTATTGCTCCTGAAACTGAGAGTTGGTTGGCATGTATTTTAGGTTTTAAACCATATTTTGCCCCTGCTTTAAGTATCTGGTCGGTTTCTTCAACAGAGAAAAAACCTTTTTCACAGAAAACATCAATATAATCGGCCAGTTTTTCTTCCGCGATCTGAGGTAGCATTTCATTAATAATCAAATCAATGTAACCCTGATGATTGTTTTTAAACCCGGCAGGAAAAGCATGGGCGGCCAAAAAAGTGGCTTTAACCGGAATCGGGAATTGATCTTTCAGCCTGCGGATTACCCGCAACATCTTGATTTCACTTTCAGTCGTCAATCCATATCCGCTTTTGATTTCAACTGCCCCTGTTCCCTGAAGAATCATCTGTTTTAACCTAAGCGCAGCACTTTGAAACAATTCCTCTTCTGTTGCCTTTTGAAGTTTATTGGCCGAGTTTAAAATCCCCCCACCCGCAGCCGCAATTTCTTCGTAGCTTTTGCCCTGTATTTTCATGGCAAACTCTTCCTCACGTGAGGCTGCGAAAACAATATGCGTGTGGCTATCGCACCAGGATGGGAAAACGTAACGGCCTTTAGCCGAGACTTGAGATGGGAGATTTGAGATTTGAGAAGGAATTGAGCTCATTTCGCCGAAATCTTTAATAAGACCATCTTCTATCAAAAGCCATGCATTTTCGAGAACAGGTAAATAATCCAGTTCACTGCCACGAAGCACTAACTTCTCTTTAGGATGCAGGCCAACAAGGCCTTTTATGTTTGTGATCAGCATATATGGGCTGGTTAATTGTTGAAACTGTATAAACTGGCTAATAAAAAGGGCTCAGTTAACCGGTTTAAACAATTAACCGATTAACCCAAAAACCTATTCGATCTCTAAAAGCACCGGACAATGATCAGAATGTATGGCATCAGGTAAAATCCTTACATTTTTCAGGCGGCTTTCCATGGGCCTTGTTGCAAGATGATAATCGATCCGCCAGCCCAGGTTCTTCCCTCTTGATCCTGCACGGTAACTCCACCAGGTATAATGATGTGGGTCTTTATTAAAATGGCGGAAGGTATCAATAAAACCGTTATCTAAGAATAACTGCATCCACTCCCTTTCTTCTGGTAAAAAACCAGATGAATTGGCATTGGATTTTGGGTTATGGATATCAATAGCGGTATGGCAGATGTTATAATCGCCACTAACAATCAAATTTGGAATCTCTTTACGTAATTCCCCAACGTAGGCATCAAAAAACCGCATAAATTCATATTTCTTTACCTGCCGGTCATCTCCACTAGAGCCCGAGGGCATATAAAGGCTCATTAAAGAAAAATCATCAAAATCAGCTCGTAAAATGCGTCCTTCTTTATCAATCCACTCTTCACCGCAGCCAAATTCTACATGATTAGGTTTGATTTTAGCTAAAATGGCTACGCCACTATATCCTTTTTTCTCTGCAGGGAACCAATAATGGTGGTAACCCAACTGCTCAATCAGTGCAATAATTTCGGGGATTTGCGAAGGTAACGCCTTTACTTCCTGTAAACAGACCATGTCGGCATTGGTAGCTTGTAACCAACCAAAAAAGTTTTTGGTACTCGCAGCCCTAATCCCATTAACGTTATAAGAGATAATCTTCATTCAATAAATTTCAATTGTTGTGAGCGGTAAATTTAGAGATTAATTGAATAAATGCTTAGTAATTCAGATTTGCTTTCGTTAAATTTGTTTATGAGCATCGAAGAATTAAAAATAGAGATTGCAAAAAAGGTTTTCGAAACAGATGACGAGAATCTTTTGTCGGAGCTGGACATGCTTTTAAGCCATAGTGAACCAGTTGTTTTAGAAGAACTTCCTCAACACGTCCAAGATGGAATTAAAAAAGGGCTTAAACAGGCTGAAGAAGGTAAATTAACTCCTCATGATGAAGTAATGAAACGGTATGCGAAATATTTATGAGTTTACAGATATTATGGACCGATGAAGCAAAAGAAACTTTTGATGCAATTTTTTTCTTCATTCTGGAGAAATTTAGTGAGCAATCAGCAAAAAAGTTTTTAAAACAAGCAAATAAAATCCTTCAAATAATAAAACTACAACCTGAAATTTTTGAGGCATCAATTTTCAATCAATGTAGGAAAGGAAGAATTACGAATCATACATCCGTGTTCTATGAAATTCAAAATGATCAAATTCGGCTTCTATTTTTTTTCGACAACAGACAGGATCCTTTAATTACATAACCATTTTATCTTTCAACCCTCCCTGAAGCAACTGTTTCTCCAATCTTTTCGCTTCTCTCCTTTTCAAAACGGTTACTTCCATTTTCACGTCTTGCTTTGGCCGGTCGTTTTTATTCGTTGGCAAAGCGGCAATTTTATCCACCATATCCAAGCCCATCACAATTTCACCGTAAACAGTATAATTACGGTCTAAATGTGGCGTACCGCCAATCGTTTTATATATTTCCCGCTGCCATTGGGGAATTTTGAACTTCAGCCGTTTTTCTTCTAAATTATCCAATTGCTGGTCGGTAAAAACCTTACCCTGAACAAGGTAAAACTGACTACCACTCGATGCCTTGGCCGGATTAACATCATCACCCTCCCTGGCCGCGCCTAAAACGCCTTTTTTGTGGAATAAGCTATCATTAAACTCTCCCGGGATGGTATATTTTGGCCCACCTTCGCCCAAAAGCGAATCTGGCTTTGCATTTTTAGAATCCGGATCGCCACCCTGAATCATGAAATTATTAATTACCCGGTGAAACAACACCCCGTTATAATATCCGGATTTGACTAGTTTTAGAAAATTATCACGATGCAGAGGGGTTTGATTATATAGTTTAATAATGCATTCTCCAAATTCAATTTTAATCCTAACATATTGATTTTTTGGCTTTGCAGCAAAGGCTGAAAGTATAGAAAAGGTACAGAGGAATAATAATATTTTCTTCATTTGAATGGTGTTTAAGGCTAAAGTAAGCTAAAAAATGAAATTGAGTAAATAATTATTGGCTTTATTCGATTTTTTTTCCCTTACCTTTGTATTGATGAAGTTAAAACAAAAAATAGCACTTTCTTTGGCTGTATTCTATGCAGTTAGTGTTATGGGTTTGGCTTTAAGTCTCCATTTCTGTGGAGGCAAACTTGAAAATGTTAAACTTTTCAGCAATGAGGTTTCCTGTAAGTTCTGTAAGGATATCCCTGCAGAAAAGAAAGATGATGATTGCTGCAAAAACACCCGGGTAACAGTTAAGGTTAAAGATAGTCACCAGGCAGAGGCACAAGTAAAAATGCCTAAGCTATTTTCTATCCAGCTTTTTCTTCACCCGCCAGTTTTAGCATTTTTAACAGATATTACCCCGAAATTTTTTAGTAAAATTTCAAATAAAGCGCCACCACTTTCCTCGCGGATTGCGCTGCATATTTTCAATTGTATTTTTAGGAATTAGGATTCTATTATTCCCGTTATGCTGATCCGATGGCTTATCGGATTCGTTTAGCATCTATTTGCTATGTAAGCGCTGATAACGCGGCCTGACAATAGCTTCATTTATTCTAATTTAAAAATCATGAAAGCAGTAAAAATATTCAGCATCATTATGCTATTCTTTGCCGTTAATGTTTCGGCACAAAAAATATCCTCAGCAGATTTACAGGTAACCGGTTTAACCTGTTCTATGTGTTCAAATGCTACACAAAAGTCATTAGAAACCTTAAACTTTATCAGCAGTATAAAACCTGATTTAAATAAAAACATCTTTGTGCTTACCTTTAAGCAAGACACGAAAGTCAACCTTGATCTGGTACGCAAAAAAGTTCAGGATGCTGGTTTTTCAGTTGGTGGCTTAACAGCAAGCTTCAATTTTAACGATGTAAAGATTGATGATAAAGGCCAGGCCATTATTGATGGAAATGTATACCGTTTTGTAAACGCAAAAAGCAAAACACTTAACGGAACTATAAAAGCCAGTATTGTAGATAAAGATTTCATTTCAGGCAGTGCATTTAAAAAGCAAGCCACAAACGCTAACTCTGATGCTTATGCCAGCGGAACTGGTGTGGTTAATGGGAAAAAAACACGCATCTATCATTTAATTCTTTCTTAAGATGAGGCGAATATTAGTATTGGCGCTGATGGTGATTGGCGCCTATACAAATGGTTTTACACAAGAATTATATGTATTTACCGAGCCGGCCAGTAACATGCCAACCAAATCGATCGGCGTGAGGCTTACCAACGAGGGCATGTTTAATAATCCGGGGTTTGTAAGCAGGACCATTCCTGAGGTAATGATTGGTTTTAATAAAAACCTGATGATGCATCTGCAGGGTTTTATGTCGGATATGGATGGTAAATACCGCTTAGAGGGTGGTAGTTTATATGCCAAATACCGGTTTTTATCTCTGGATGAGGCACAAAGCCATTTTAGGGCATCGGCTTTTGGTCGGGTGAGTACCAGCAAACGACCAACATATACAAGAGACATTAACCTGGAGGGCGACAATAGCGGCCTACAGGGCGGATTGGTTTTTACCCAGCTGCTGCACAAACTGGCATTATCATCAACACTGGGTTATGCCCATGCTTTCGAAAATAGCGAAAGGCAAATTACCGGAATGCCGCAACCCAAGAATATGTTGTCCTATAGTTTATCCTCAGGTTATTTGGTTCTGCCGGTTGTTTACAAAGATTATAAGCAGCCTAACTTTAATGTCTATCTAGAGCTATTAGGTAAAACTGATCCAGGCAGCGGCCAGTCTTATTTAGACATTGCCCCCGCTATACAAGTAATTTTAAACAGTACGACCCGTATCGATTTTGGCTACCGTTTCCAGGCAGCTGGAAATATGGATAACCGATACACCAAAAACATGTACCTGCTTCGTGCAGAATTTAATTTCTTTAACGTTTTAAAATAAAAAAAGATGAAAAAAATATTAGGATTGGTTGCCATCATGACGATCGCGACAACAGCATTCACTTACGCGCAAAGCAAAACAGACGTAGCATTAAACCAGGTATTAACGGCTTACTACGATGTAAAAAATGCATTGGCCGCAGATAAAAAAGATGTTGCCATAGAAAAAGCAAAAGTTTTATCAGCAAAGGTAAATGCAGTTAATCATAAAGACCTGCCGGCAGAGCAGCATAAAATATTTATGGAACAGGCTGCAGTTATCAAAAGTAAATCTGCTCAACTTGCTGGCTCAAACGACATCAAAACCCAAAGAAAGGCTTTTGAAGGAATTTCTTATGCCATGATCAAAACATTGAAAAGCTTGAAATTTAACAGCCAAACCGTGTATGTTCAACATTGCCCAATGGCAAAAGCGAGCTGGTTAAATGAAAAAGAAAACATCGAAAACCCCTATTACGGAAGCATGATGTTTGATTGTGGTGATGTTTCTGAGACCATAAAATCGAAATAATGCAGTTGCATATCAAAAATATGGTATGCAACCGTTGTAAAATGGTGGTTAAGGCCGAGCTGGAAAAGCTTGGCTTTAAACCCCTATTGGTTGAGCTTGGCGAGGTTACCCTTTCCGAAAACATAACAGCTGATGATAAAATTAAAATTGCGGAGCAACTAAGCCATTTTGGTTTCGGGCTGCTAGAAGATAAAAAGACCCAAATTGCAGAACAGATTAAAACTGCCATCATTAACCTGGTTCATTACACCGTAAAACCTCTGAAAATCAATCTTTCCGCTTACCTCAGCGAGCAGTTGAAACAGGAATACACAGGCCTAAGCAGCATTTTTTCTGAGGTCGAAAACCAAACGATTGAAAAGTATTTCATTGCTCAAAAAATAGAGAAAGCAAAAGAAATGCTTACCTATGGCGAACTTACTTTGAGCGAAATTGCCGCACAGCTTAACTATAGTAGCGTGGCGCACCTGTCAGCACAGTTTAAAAAAGTTACCGGAATTACACCTTCGGTTTATAAATCCGGGTCAACAGATAGCCGGAAAACGCTGGATGAGGTTTGAGGATGTAAAATGGAAAAGGTAAGATGGAGGATGTGCATAAAGCTTATGGTCAATAGTTAGATAGATCATGGTTAATGGCCCAAAAGCAAGTGTCTATGAACCAAAAAGAATTAATCCATTCAAACAGTTAACCGATTAACCCCCGCCAAGCAATTTCTTACCATAAGTCAATACTGTTGGCTCAGTTATCAACTACATTTGCATCTAAATAAAATCACTAAATATGAAAAAATTATTCTTATTTCTGATCGCTACCTCAATCAGCGTGGCATCATTTGCGCAAACAAGTTGGAAAATCGATCCGATGCACTCATTTGTTAACTTTTCAGTTAAACATATGGGTATTTCTTTTGTTGATGGTTCATTTAAAAAATTCGATGGAACGGTTACGGCTTCAAAACCAGATTTAACCGACGCCAAAATCAGTTTTACGGTTGACGTAAATAGCATTACTACTGGTGTGGATATGAGAGATGGCCACTTAAAAACGGATGATTTTTTTAATGCTGAGAAATTTCCAACAATGAAATTCGAAAGCACTTCTTTCAAAAAATTAAGCGGTAAAAATTATGAGTTAAGTGGTAAATTAACCATCCGCGATGTAACCAAAGATGTAAAATTTGCGGTTGTTTATGGCGGTACGGCTAAAGATCAACAAGGCAATACCAAAGCTGGATTTGGCGCTACAACAACCATTAACCGTTTAGATTATAATATTAAATATGACCCAACTGGTGCAGGTGTTGCAAAAGATGTTGCCATCAAATTAAACCTGGAGTTTGTTCAGGGAAAATAGTTGATAAATCGTCATTCCGGGCTTGTCCCGGAATCTTTGGTTTTAAATAGATCCTGAAACAAGTTCAGGATGACGGTTACTTAAGTAAAATAACATGTCTGCACTATCCCAATTCAGAAACTTTACTCAACGCTTGCCCCAAACGGATTTAATGCCAACGCTTTTTATTGGCCATGGCTCACCAATGAACGGCATCGAAAATAATGAGTTTAGTGAGAGTTGGGCAGATTTGGCCAGGAATATCCCTGTTCCAAAAGCAGTTTTGGCAGTATCGGCACACTGGTACACGCATGGCACTTTTGTAACAGCAATGGATTTCCCTGGTACCATTCACGATTTTGGCGGTTTCCCGCAGAAACTGTTCGACGTGCAATATCCCGCTCCGGGAGATCCGAAACTGGCGGCAGAAATCCCAAAATTAATTCATTCCACACCTGTTGGTCTTGACCACGATTGGGGTTTGGATCATGGTACCTGGACAGTTGTAAGGCACATGTACCCTAATGCTGATATCCCAGTTCTACAATTAAGCATTGATTATACCAAATCGCCAGCCCATCACTACGAAATTGCCAAAGAAATTTATGCCCTCCGCAAAAAAGGCATACTGGTTATCGGCAGCGGTAACATGGTCCATAACCTGCGCATGCTCAGTTGGGAAATGATTAACGGCGGCGGTTACGATTGGGCAATAGAAATGAACGATAAGTTTAAAAACCTAATCGCGAACGGCGATCATCAACCTTTAATCAATTACCGTAACCTCGGCACAGATGCGATGTTGGCCATTCCTACCCCAGAACACTATCTGCCACTTATTTACACTCTCGGTATGAAAAACAACAAGGAAGAGGTTTCGTTTTTTAATGATAAAGCGGTTGGCGGTTCGTTAACAATGACTTCAGTTTTGGTGGGGTAATTTTAGGGTTTAGGGAGAAACTGATCACTGAAAAAATTGTTTTAGCTGTTGTAATGAAGTTTAAGCCTTAATTTTTTATCTCCTTAATGGTTAAAATAATTATGATAATCTATTCTCAGCATTCAGTTCATTATAGGGACTAAAGATACTTTGAGATTTCTCGACTGCGCTCGAAACGATCTATCTCATAATGACTAAAGGCTAAAATTTTATAAAACTTTATGATTATTCTGTAACGCTTTTGGCCTTAAGAAGCGGTAAATTTGCATAAAGAATTTCATCATGACACATACCTATCAACTCACAGGAATGACCTGTAGCAGTTGCGAAAATAAAGTTAAAAGTAATCTGCTTGTTTTACCAGAAATAACTGCTGTAGAAGTTTCAAAAGATAACCATTCTGCTACCATTAGCATGGATAAGCATATCGGCTTAGATACGCTTCAACAGGCTTTAGGTGGTAGCGAAAGCAAATACCAGATCTCGCCAGTTTCACATAACGAAATGGTTGAGGAAGCCAGATCATGGGCTGAAACCTATAAGCCCATTTTATTGATTTTTGGATATGTTACCGCGATTTCATTAGCGGTTTCGTGGCACGACAATACGATCAATTTTATGTTGTTTATGCGCATTTTTATGGCGGGTTTCTTCCTGACCTTTTCTTTCTTTAAAATGCTGAACTTAAAAGCCTTTGCAGAAAGTTATGCCATGTACGATATCGTGGCTAAAAAATTTAGTGCATGGGGATATATTTATGCTTTTATTGAACTCGGATTAGGGCTTTCTTTTGCTTTAAACCTTTCACCCGTTGTGATTAATTGGGTTACGCTGATCGTCATGACGGTAAGTATTCTTGGGGTTCTGGAAAGCGTTTTAAATAAAAAGAAAATTCAATGTGCTTGTTTAGGGGCAGTGTTTAACTTACCCATGAGTACCGTAACCATTGTTGAAGACGCCATTATGATTGCCATGAGCGCAGCCATGTTGATTTTGATGTAGTTAAATTTTAGTCAAAAGCTCATCAGGAGGAAAAGCCGGGATTTCTGAATCTTTGAAATCCTTAATGTTTCTGGTAACAATATAATCTAACTCTTCCACTTTACAAGCACAGCGTATCTGCCAGGCATCTTCAAAATTAAGCGTAATGGTTTCTAAATACTTTTTAACCAATTCAGATAAGCTACGCCCAGTTTGCTTTGCATAAGATTTTGCTTTTTCAATGTCGATTTGTCTACAGTCAATGTTAACTTAGTTGTCATAACACGTGTGATTTATTCAAACATGCGTACAACTGATTAACCGGACAAATAGCAGCTTTCCTATAAATCCTATTTAATAAATTAGATTATTGCCGCTTATACCTAAACTCTGATTTTCGGCTTTTGCCATTCAACTCGCCTTCAATCCAGGCGAGCATTTCATTTCTGCCTACGTTTTGGTAAACAATTCTCTGCGGAAAATCATGAGCCGCATTTTCGAAAATATAAATCTGATCCTTTGCGGAAATAAGCTTAAAACAAACTTCTTTACCTTCGTTCTGGTTAACAACAGTTGAACAATATAAAACATCTTTTCCTGTTTTTCTGATCTGTAAAGTTTCGGTAAGAACACTATCTCCTTTCGCATTGACGCGATAACTCTTGCCTTTCAGTATTTTACCGGCACCCTGCTCCCATTGTTCCACAACTTTACCTTTGGACGTTTGCATTTCCCATGAGCCCAATACAAATGAAAAGGTTTTTGATGGATTTTTTTGTGCTTTAACATTACTATAAAAACCGGCAAGAATTAAAATCAGGGCGTATAAATAGATTCTTTTCATTTGTTTATGGTATTGGTGAGGTGTGCAAGGTGATGTTTTCCGTGCCAGGCGTACATGCCCAGCATATTGGCCAAGGTAAGCTCTTTATTTTGAGCCGGATGAATATATTTCCTTTGGTAATCTTCAATTTTCAATGTTTTTAAAAAAGCAACCCAACGCTGGTGTAAACCCGTTAACAGCTCAATAGACAATTTAATATCACCACTTCTGGCCTCCTCGGTTTCTGCCCAGCGTTCCTCAAAATACGGCCTGATTACCGGCACATCCTCCGTAATAGCCTGTTTAAACCGGATATAAGCATTAATATGGCTATCCGGAACATGATGAACAACCTGCCTCAATGTCCAGCCTCCGGGACGATAGGTCTGATCCAGTTCTTCATCAGTTAGATTCTCTGTAGCCTTTTTAATTTGGCCTGGTAATGCCTCTATATCAGAAATCCAGGCATCAATCTGTTTTTGATCGAAGATATCAGGCATAACGAACTGACCGATAGGGTATTTAAGCTGTTCTAAATCCATAGAACCAAAATAAGGAGAATTTTCGAATTTTTAACCGCAAAGATCACAGAGAGGAAGGCACAAAGGACACGAAGTTGGGAGCATATTAAACAATAAATCCACATCCGTCTTCTCAGATCCGGGATATAAAATCTACATCAATTTCTTCAGCCATTTCAACAAACCCATTTTTTTGCCATAAGGAGGATAAACCATCTTGGTTACACCAAATTTTGATTGAAAAACCACTGCCCTTTCGTGCGAAAAGGTTTTAAACCCGAAAATACCATGACAACTTCCCATCCCACTGCTATTAACACCCCCAAAAGGCAAATTCGGATTGCTGATATGCACCAACACATCATTTACGCAGGTTCCGCCGGCACTGGTCTCCTTAATAATCTTATCCTGATTTTGTTTTTTATGCGAAAAGATATAAAGCGCCAGTGGTTTGTTTTTCCCATTGACTAAATCAATAGCCTCCTGCAAATTTTTAAAAGTGATCACAGGCAAAACAGGTCCGAATATCTCTTCCTGCATAATGGTACTTTTTGCGTTTACCGAAGTTAACAGCGTGGGCAGCATAGTCTGGCTCTTTTCGTCTATTTCTCCACCAAAAGCCAATCGTGCTCCATCAGCAATTGCCTGTTCTTTTAAATTATTCAACCGGCTAAAATGCTTGCCATTGATGATTTTGGCATAATCTCTTTTATTGATTCTTCCATCTTCAAAAAACAAATTCTGAACGGTATTTTTATAATGTTCTACAAAGTCATTTAGCCTGTTTTCTTCAATCACCACATAATCCGGGGCAATACACGTCTGCCCGGCATTGACCAGTTTGCCCCAGGCGATTTTTTCTGCAGCCTTTTTAATATCAGCGGTTCCGTCTACGATAGCTGGCGATTTCCCCCCAAGTTCCAAGGTAACCGAAGTCAGGTTTTTCGCTGCAGCTTCCATCACTACTTTGCCAATGGCCGTACTTCCGGTAAAAAAGATGTGGTCAAACGGAAGTTTCAACAGCGCGGTAGAAACATCAGCATCGCCTTCAAAACAGGCGATTTCTCTTGGTTCAAAGGTTGCTGCAATTAATTTACTGATTACACCTGCCGTTGCTTCGCTTAATTCAGACGGTTTCAGTATGGCACAATTTCCCGCTGCTATTGCCGAAACCAACGGACTCATGATTAACTGCAAAGGGTAATTCCACGGGGCAATAATCAAACAAACACCCTTGGGTTCGTAATATATTTTATTGCCGGCAAACAGGTTACTCATGGTCCTGCCAGCAGATTTAGGCCTCATCCAAGCCTTTATTTGTTTGATGGCATGATCTATTTCTGCATAGGTAAAATAAAGTTCAGTTACTGCAGTTTCGAAACGGTTTTTACGCAGGTCCTTTTCCAACGCGTTAAATATGGCCTCTTCAGCGTTTACTAAGGCTTGTTTTAATAATTTTAACTTGCCGATCCGGGCTTTTGCGTCTGTTTTACGTAAACTGAATTTATGCTTTTGCTGTAAATCGAAAACTGATTTGATCTCTTGTTCCATAATTCTGAAAGTTGCTGTCTTTTACCTCAAATCGGTTTACAGAAATTTCCATTTAAATTTAGTTAAAATGCTTCCATTTCATTAAAATATCATTCATTTAAAGCATATTGCAGCAAATTTTAATAATAAGATGAAAAGATTGTTTTTTGTTTTCGCATTCATCATTCCCCTGGTTATTCATGCCCAAACCTTAAAAACAGATGTGCTGGTGATCGGCAGCGGTGATGCTGCTTATACCGCATCATTTCAATCCTTTAAATCTGGCGTAAAAACCATCCTGCTCACCCAAAAAGAACAGCTGGATGTAGATAAAATAACCGCTACCCACAAAGCTTTTTATCAGGACTTTTTAAAGCGCGAAACCGAAAATGCAAACAGCTTAAACATTGCCAAACCAAAACCAGATAGAAAAAAGCCATTAAAAGTAACGGTTGATAGCACCCTGCTATTGAATGTGATCAATAATACCCCTTATATCGAAATTAAACGTTCAGGAAATGGCTGGGAGATAAAACTGGCCAAAGATAAAACTATTAAAGCCAGGATCCTGGTATTGGCAGACAATCCGGACAAATTGATGGCCGCATTGAAAATTGCTTCGTTAAATCCGGCTTCTCCAAGTACTTTAAATTATACCGAAAATATTTACCGCACGACGGTAACAAGCGTCGCCTCAGCAGGAGCAAGTTTCCTGTCATTGTACAGTTTATTGATCCCAAATCAGGAAAATTTGCTTTACATTGATAAAGATCAGTTTGAAATTGGACGAGCAGCCGGGGCGACTGCTGCTTATGCCGCATTTTTTAACACCAAAACCAGCCTTTCAAACTTAAAAAGCATACAGGGTGAATTATTGGCCTACAAACATGCATTAATGCCCTTTGAAGATATAAAACCCGTAGATTCTAATTGGTTGGCCATTCAAAAAGTTGGTGTAACAGGCATCATTAAGGCCGAAATAAAACAGAAAAAAGCCTATTTTAATCCTGAAGAACAGGTGACGTATGATGAGATTAAGCAACCGATCAAAGATTATTATTATAAAGCTCAGATCTGGTTCGACGATCATCAACATATCCCCATCAATTTAGAAAATACCATTTCACTGGTTTGTTATGTGGGCAATAAATCAGTTGAAGCTACCAAAGCGGAATTACAAAAAAGGTGGAATAAAAATTATAAGTTTAGTTCTAAATACGACCTAAAAAAGGTGTTAACCAGACGGGAATTTGCAGTAATCATAAACGAATACTTAAAGCCTTTCGATGTTGTGAATATAGATAAAACCGGTAGGGTAATCCGTTAATGATTATCAACAGATTAAGGATTTAATTTCAGATTTCATCTGTGCTTATCTTTTTTATCTTTGGTTAACTGATAAGACTGAGGCGTTGTAACATTTCCATTTCCTTCTAAAATTAGTTTGTGCTTTACCTAAATTGCATCCAAACCTAAAATTCATGAAGAAATATTTACTTTTCCTTTTGCTTTGCACAGGAGAATATGCTTTTGCGCAACAACTGGCACCCTTAACTGTCGAAAAAATTATGCGCGACCCCAAATGGATGGGTATTTCGCCAACTAATTTTCGCTGGACTGCAGACAGCAAAACCCTTTATTTTAACTGGAACCCTGAAAATAAAGCCAAAGAAGAATTATTTAAGGTGTCAGCAACAGCTGCCAAACCCGTTAAAGCCGTAGAAAAAGAAGATGAAAAATTATTGAGTTTAAATTACACTTATAATACCAATCGTTCTCTTGGTTTGGTCGAAAAAAGTGGGGACATCTATTTACAAAACTTTAAAACGAATAAGGAAACCCGATTAACCAGCACGCAGGAAAGGGAAAGCAGTCCGGTTTTTTTAACCAACGGCAACATCGTTTATCAACTGGGTGACAATCTATTCATGCTAGATTTAAAATCAGCAGAGACTAAACAGCTCACTAATTTTGTTAAAGGCAAAAAAGCCGGAAGAGCAGAAAGTAAAGCAACTACCGAACAGGATAAGTGGCTAAAAGCACAACAGACAGAACTTTTTGATATTATAAAAAAACGAAATG
Source organism: Pedobacter suwonensis (assembly GCF_007833675.1). NCBI lineage: Bacteria > Pseudomonadati > Bacteroidota > Sphingobacteriia > Sphingobacteriales > Sphingobacteriaceae > Pedobacter > Pedobacter suwonensis. The sequence goes on from NZ_CP031708.1 coordinate 3,170,188, forward strand.
CCGAAACCAAAAATGGTTCCCGTGGAGGAAGAGGCCGCTTTGGAGGTACTGCTTCAGATACAAAACCGTTAAAGGAACTTTATACCGAAGATAAGTTTTTAAATGGTGTGGTGATTAGTCCGGATGGGCATTTTATCACTTATAAATTAACCACACCTGCACAGAACAACCACAATACCGTTGTTCCAAATTATATCACTTCCTCAGGCTATACTGAAGATATTCCGGGAAGAACCAAAGTTGGAGAAAACGAAAATATCTCACAGGGGTTTATTTATGATACGCAGCGGGATACGGTATATGCCATCCAAACTTCAACCATTCCGGGAATAAAAGATTTACCTGATTACCTGAAAGATTATCCGAAAGAACTGGATACCTTAAAAAAGAAAAATGCTGATCGTCCTGTAAATTTCTTTGGGCCGTTTTGGAACGACAACGGAACTACGGCGATGGTAGTGGCCACTTCAACCGACAACAAAGACCGCTGGATTTTAAAACTGGATGCCCTAACCGGGGTTTTTTCCTTAATAGACCGTCAACGAGACGAAGCCTGGATTGGTGGACCAGGCATTAGTGGCTTTTATCAGGGCAATACCGGATGGATAGATAACAACCGTTTTTATTATCAGAGCGAAGCAACAGGATATTCGCACCTTTACGTAGCCAATGTAAATACCGGAGATAAAAAACAGCTTACTTCTGGCAAATGGGAAGTACAATCGGTACAGTTATCAAAAGATAGAAATACGTTTTATATTAAGGCGAATAAAGAGCACCCTGGTATTACCAATTTCTTTAAAATCGGCGTAAATGGCGGTGAACTTGTACAGATTACCACGATGAAGGGCTTAAACGACATTACCCTTTCTCCTGATGAAAAGTACCTCGCCATTAATTATTCTTTTATCGATAAACCCGGAGAATTATACCTTCAGCCTAATAAAGTTGGTGCTAAAGCCGTAAAAATTACCCAGTCTACTTCTGCTGAATTTAATTCCTACAAGTGGCGCCAGCCAGATATGGTTTCTTTTAAAAACCGTTATGGCGCTGATGTATATGCAAGGGTCTATAAATCAGAAAATCCACATCCTAACCACCCTGCTGTGGTTTTTGTTCACGGTGCAGGTTATTTACAAAATGTACACTTTGGCTGGAGTACCTACTTCCGTGAGTTTATGTTCAATAATTTGCTGGCCGATAATGGTTACACCGTAATCGATATCGATTATACCGGAAGTTCGGGCTATGGTCGTGATCACCGTACCGGTATTTACCGCCATATGGGTGGAAAAGATTTAACCGATCAGGCAGACGGAGTTAAATTTTTGGTCGAAAAATACGGTGTTAATCCAAAGCATGTAGGCTTATATGGGGGATCGTACGGCGGTTTTATCACGTTGATGGCCATGTTTAACGAACCAGATGTTTTTGCCAGCGGCGCGGCTTTGCGTTCAGTTACCGATTGGGCACACTATAATCACGGCTATACATCGAATATTTTAAACGAACCATTTAACGACCCAATTGCCTATAAAAGAAGTTCTCCGATTTACTTCGCCGATAAATTAAAAGGCAATTTATTAATGGCACATGGTATGGTTGATGTAAATGTACACTTTCAGGACATTGTACGCCTAACGCAACGTTTTATCGAATTGGGTAAAAATAATTGGGAACTTGCGGTTTATCCGGTAGAAGACCATGGTTTTGTTGAGCCAAGCAGCTGGACAGATGAATATAAAAGGATATTTAAATTGTACGAGAATACATTGAAGAAGTAAATTTTCATTTTTTTGGTCGTCATTGTGAGGAGGAACGACGAAGCAATCTTACTATAGCTACCAGCGTGCGCTTTAGGATTGCTTCGTGCCTCGCAATGACGAGTTTTTTATTGGAGCTTATTAATGGTAAGCATAAAAGTATCCTTAAAAGATTTCCCAACTTCCTGTACTCCGCTCGAAATGAAGTAATCTTTGAAATAGAACTATACTATACTTCAAAACAACATTATAGTTTTCGTCTATATCCTTATCAATAAATACAATTAACTATTAACCTAACGGTGTTGATAGGCAACTGTTTTAGCCTTACCTTTGTGCCAACAAAAATTAAAGACAAAAAATTATGGCAATAGTAGGTAAAAAATTCCCAAGTGTTAGTATTGATGCAATGTCAGACATGGGTGATGACTTGAAAATCAACGTATTTGAAGAAGCTGTAAACAAAAATAGCAAAGTGTTATTATTCTGGTATCCAAAAGATTTTACTTTCGTTTGCCCTACAGAATTACATGCATTCCAAGCTGCTTTACCTGAGTTTGAAAAAAGAAATACAATCGTTATTGGTGCATCTTGCGATACCAACGAAGTTCACTTCGCCTGGTTAAATACACCAAAAGATAATGGTGGTATTGAAGGTGTTACTTATCCAATCTTAGCAGATACCCACAGACAACTATCAGGCATTTTAGATATTTTAGATCAGGAAGTTAACTACGATGAAGAAGGAAATGAATCTTTTTCTGGCTCTAACGTAACTTTCAGAGCGACTTACTTAATCGACGAAACCGGTAAAGTTTTCCACGAAAGTGTTAATGATATGCCACTAGGTAGAAACGTTAAAGAATATTTACGTTTAATTGATGCTTACGCTCACGTTCAGAAACACGGAGAAGTTTGTCCTGCAAACTGGGAAGAAGGAAAAGAAGCGATGAGTGCAAACAGAACTGGCGTAGCTGAATATTTAGCCGCTAACTAATTAAACAAAACGTTATGTTTTTAGAATTAACAGAAGATAATCTTCAGCAATACCTGGCCGATCACTCAAAGGTAATGGTTCAGTATGCTGCATCGTGGTGCGGAAACTGTAGAATCATGAAACCTAAGTTTAAAAAATTGGCTTCGGAGAATGAAGATGTAGCTTTCCTGATTGTTGATGCCGAAAAACTTCCAAACTCACGCAAATTTGCAAACGTTGATAATTTACCAACTTTTGCAGCTTTTGAAGGCGGAGCTTTGATAGATCAGGTACAAACCAACAAAGCAGAAGGCTTGATTGAACTATTTAACAAGATAAAGTAATGAAGATTCCGGTTATAAGACAATTATTTCAAAACACCACTCCCGCTCAGCTGGAGACCACTTTGGAGGTTTTGGAGGCTTTCTGCGAATTTAGAGGCGTTAGCGAGCACGAAGTTGATGTGGCGGGTGAAATGATTACCAATATCTGCGGTGCATTAGAAGTACACCAGATGGTAAGTGAAGGTGCTGCCGAAAAAGATGCATTAAATGCTTTTGGCCAAAAAGTAATGGGTTCGATTGACAGATAATCGTCTTAAGCTTTAAGCTGGCTTTTTCGAAATATAAAATCCTTGTAGACTGATCTACAAGGATTTTTTTTTATAAATGACTTCATTCTGAACGCAATCAAGAATCTGCTACCGAGGAACCATAAAGTTCTATATCACATGGTAACGCACAACTATGCAGCTTTTGTCAGAGATTCTTCGTGCCTATTATAGGCAGAATCTATAAGTACGGCGTCATTCTCGCGCAGGCGGGAATCTTAAAACGCCCGCATTACGATTCCTGGCACATTCCGCTAAAAACATCTATCATTCATATTGATTTTATACAATTAATTACCCCTAAGAATGACAAAGACAACAAAATTGGACAAAAAAAGGCCTGTGAGGACACAGACCTTGGAAATATGTTATAAACCTGTTAGGTTTTAAAAATCTTACAGGTTTGGCTTAACTAAGCCAAATTCCTTCCAGCATTCACAATACCAAATACTGTTCTTACCGCAAGCTTTTCTAAAGCATGCTGGTCTTTCTCGTTCTGATCGTGCTGCAGTTTCTCTAAAGCAAAATGCTGAATCAGTACTAATGGCAAAATAATTTTTTCGCGTGTAGCTATTGATTTTTTATCTACCGGATAATTTGCCATTAAAGTTGGCTGTCCGGATAGTTTTAAGAGCATCTCTTTAGTTAATTTAAACTCCTCGTGTAATTGAGTCCAAAAGGCACCAAACTCTTTATCATTGGCTAAATGAGCCGTAATCACAAAGTCTGATTTACTCATACTCATCATACAGTTATCCACTATGGTTTTGAGGTAATCAGAATCTGCATAAACCTTTGCTACTTTATCCCAGTTTCCGGCATTTTCCTGATTCTTCAAAGCTGTTCCCATTCCATAAAAGCCAGGTACGTTCTGTTTTAGCATGCTCCAGGCGGTAACAAAACTAATGGCCCTTAAATCTTCAAGTTTCATCTCGCCGCCCCCGTTTCTTTTAACCGGCCGACTGCTGATATTTGCCTGAGATAATAGTTTTAGAGGAGATAATTTCTCTAAATAACTTACAAATAATGGGTGTTCGCGAAGATCAACAAAAGCTTTATAACTATCTTCGGCCATTTCATCAAGCAGGGCTTTATTGTCAGGATCAATAAGAATATTATGTTTCTCTTTCAATCCGGACGTTAGTCCGGCATTGATTAATTGCTCAATATTGAATTCAGCACTTTCAACCGAGCCATACTGAGAACTGATGGTTTGACCTTGCACGGTCAGCTGCATATTCTTGTTCGCAATTTCCTTCCCCATGGAAGCATAAAAGCGGTGTGTTTTACCTCCACCACGTGCAGGTGGGCCACCACGACCATCAAAAAAAGACAGCTGAATGTTATGCTTTGCCGCAACCGCTGATAAGGATGTTTTACCATTAAAAATAGACCAGTTAGCCATTAAATAACCACCATCTTTGGTACTATCAGAATAACCCAACATGATGTGCTGTTTATTGCCGCGTTTAGCCAGATGTGCTTTATAAAACGGATTGCTATACAGCGTTTCCATAATGGCCGCAGCACCCTTTAAATCATTTACCGTTTCAAAAAGTGGTACGAAATCAATAGTTAACGAATCTTTGCTCCAACCGTTCCAGAGGAAAAGTTCGATCAACTGAAGGATATCACTCGCCTGCTGACAATTGCTGATAATAAAACGGTGACAAGCCTTTTCTCCATTACGCTTTTGGATACCTTTAATTTCTTTAATTACCTCAATCGTATCATTTGTTAAAGCATCAGCTTCACTGGCGTAAACAACGGTTGCTTCTTTAAATGAAATTAAAGCTAGTTTTTCTGCTTCTGAAAGCTGATCATAATTGGCAGGATACAATGACGAAATTGGTTTATTTTCACGACAATAAGCATGCACTTTCCTGAGTATACGGCTATCCTGACGGATATCCAACGATGCAAAATAATTGCCGTATAAGTCTATTTTGCGGATCAGATTATTAACCAGATCAACAAACAGACCTCCGTGTTCTGCCAATAAGGTTTCTTTGATTTTATTCAGGTTATCCCTTAATTCATCAGAAATATCATGAAGCTCACAGGTTTGATCGAAAGCGTTCTGATAAAGCACATCATGCAGTTTGGCAATATTTTCTTCAACACCTCTAAAAGTGATGCGGCGTTTAATCACCCTGAAATCGCGGTAATAACAGCGGAACAGGATTTGACGCAACATTTTAGAAACTTCTAAGGTCGTATCAGCGTGGATATTTGGATTTCCATCGCGATCTCCCCCAGGCCAGAAACCCAGTTCTAAAATTTTCTTGGTTTCCAGATTATATTCGTCAAGGTTCTGGTCTATTTCCTGCTGGATATTGGCCGCAGCAAAATAAAAAGTATTTTCCAAGAACCAGGCCAGATTTAGGGCCTCATCGACAGGCGTAGGCGATTTTTTATTGAAAAACGGTGTTTTACCCAGCTGCTGCAGCAATGAGTTCATCAGGGTAAGATCATTATCCCTGATGGCTTTGGTTAAATCGGTGATAATAGCTAAAACACTACCAGGGTAAAACTGCGTCGGATGTGCGGTTAACACCAGGCGGAGCGAAAGCTCATCAATCAATTTTTCAATTTTTGATAACATTGGTCTGTTATCGGCATTCTTATTTAGAATAAATGACAATGTACTCTGCTCGTCAGTGGTATTTAACTTCGTAAACGAGGCATCCTCTACGGCATCAAAAAGCACCACCTGTCTTTCGATATACTGAATAAACCGAAACAGAAGGTCAATAATATCTTTACGATCGGTATAACTGGTATACTTGGCGAAAAATTCTTCGATAATTTCTGCAGGTTTTGCCCCGTTGGCAATGCCTTCTTCACAGCTTTTAAAAAACAAAGGAAGTAACGTCCCGGTATCCTTAATTTTGTAAAAAGGCAAGGTTAGAAATAAACTGTTGAACAGTTCAAATTTTGAGATCACCTCATTATTGAAAATAGATTCCCGTTGTGTAGTTAAACGAAGTTTCGGCATAGTTTACGCAATAGTTTTGTGTACCGTAATACTACAAAAAATGCATAAGGTATTAAAATTCTAAGGCTTACAATTTGGAAAATTGTAGAATAAATTTTATTTTTAAAATCTTATTTGGCCACTATGTGGTTAAGTAAGAACATTTGCAATGTTTAAGGGCATTGCATTGATTGTTAATTTTTTGGGTTAAAACAGCCGATGTAATAAAATACACCGGCTGTTTTTAGTTTTTGCCATTATTTTTGGCTTTTTGTTGCAAACTTTAGTGCACATCCGCAGGAATGTTTGCGTTTTTCTTAAACTTTTGAAGATATAGTAAAGGTATGGAGAATAACATAATCAACCCTGCAATCCAATAGGCATCATCATAAGTAAGTAACATAGTTTGCCTGGTTACGATTCCTTCCATCGCCTTTGCTGCCATAATTTTCGCATCGAATAAAGTCTGGCCTTTAGCCATAAAACCTTTAATCAAACCATTAAAACGATCAACGAATGGTTGGTTATACTCATTAAGAGTGGTTAGCAGGTTGCTTCTGTGGAAACCCGAACGGATATGGATCAGGGTAGTTAAAGCTGCGATACCAAAAGAGCCACCCAACTGGCGCATCATGTTGTTTAAACCTGAACCCTGACCGATTTCCGGTCCTTTCAAATCCTGAATAGCCAGTGTGGTTAGTGGAACAAACAATAAGGCCATACCTATCCCCCTAATTACCAATGGTAAAAAGAAATCACCGGTACCTGATTGAAGTGTTGATTTACTCAGCATCCAGCAAAAAATAAAGAACGCCAGCATACCAAAGGTAGCCATGAACTGTGCAGGAATACCTTTTTTAAGCATAATACCAATAAAAGGCATCATGATAATGGTACACAAACCACCAGGGAATAATAATTCTCCTGTTTGCAGTGCTGAAAAGCCCAGTAAATTTTGACAGAATACGGGAAAGATAAACACAGAGCCATATAAGCCAAAGCCTAGAATAAAAGAGGTAAACATACCCACAGCAAAACTTCTGTGGCGCATAATCTTAAAGTTCACAATTGGGTGGTCGGTACTCATTTCCCTCCAGATGAAAAGCAATAAGCCAAATACCGATGTTGCCGCCAAAGCTGTAATGTAAGGCGTAGCAAACCAATCTTCGCTCTCTCCTTTTTCAAGCAATGTTTGTAAACTACCTACTGCTATTGCCAGTAAAGCGATACCCCACCAATCGACAGGTTGACCCTGCCCTTCTTTCGGGGTGGCCCGTACAAAGGAATAGGTGCAGTATGCCGCGAGTATTCCGACGGGAATATTCACATAAAAAATCCACGGCCATGAACTGACATCCAAAATGTATCCTCCAATGGTTGGTCCAACAGTTGGTCCAACTACCGCTCCCAAACCAAACAAAGCCGTTGCGATACCCACATCTTCACGTGGCCAGGTCTCAATAAGAATAGCTTGTGCTGTCGATATTAAACCACCGCCGGCCAATCCCTGAATAACCCTGAATAAAATAAGCTCGTTCAATGAGGTGGCATTTCCGCATAAAAAGGAAACGAGTGTAAAAACGATAATGGAGGTAAGAAAATAATTTTTCCTGCCGAACCGGTTACCCAGCCAGCCCGACATTGGCAATACAATAACGTTTGCTACCGCATAGCCGGTGGAAAGCCAGGCCACATCCTCAAGGGTGGCGCCCAGGTTTCCCTGTATCTGTGGAATTGCCACATTCACGATAGTCGTATCAATCAACTCCAGCAATGAAGCTGTGATTACCGTAAATGTAATAATCCACTTTTTTAAACCTACTTCGGCCATTTTTAATATTATTTAGTAGATACTGAAGCTTTAACGCTCATTCCTGGACGTAATTTAGCCAACAGCTCTTTTGATGGATGGATTTTGATTTTTACCGGAACACGTTGTACAACTTTAACAAAGTTACCGGTAGCATTATCGGGTGGCAATAAAGATCCTTTTGCACCAGTAATTGGTGAAAAATTATACACTTCACCTTCAATTTTTTCATCAGGATAAGCATCTACTTCAATTTCTACTTTAGAACCCTCTTTAATTTTTTCCAATTGGGTTTCTTTAAAGTTTGCCGTTACATAAATACTTCCATCGTTTACGATAGAGAATAAAGACTGACCTGCCTGAACCAATTGTCCTTTTTGTACATTCTTTTTAGAAACAATACCGGTTGCAGGGGCTTTAATATCCGTATAAGATAACTGAAGCTTTGCAAAATCGATATCACTTTGGCGCTGGCTGATTACATTGCTGCTAACCGCCAGTTGCGATTGGGTGGTACCCACTTGTTTAACCGCTGCATTATACTGATCTACCGCTGCCTGGTAAGCCGCTTGTGCTGATTCCTTAGCTGCTTTTGCCTGGTCGAAAGCCTGTTGGGTGATCGATCCGTCTTTAATCAGATTGGCGTAACGGTCATAATCTTTTTGTGCAAGATTTAATTTAACTTTTGCTGCTGCTACGTTTGCTTTTGCAGTACTGGTATTGGCTTCTGTTGCAGCAATTTGAGATTGCGCCACACCCAACCCTGCAGTAGCACCTTTTTGACCGGATTGAGCCTGCTCTAATTTTACTTTGTAATCGTTATCATCAAGTTTAACCAAAACCTGCCCCTCGGTTACATGCGTATTTTCTTCAAAATTAATGTCTTTTACATAACCGCCAACACGCGCAACAACAGGACTAATATCACCATCAATCTGTGCATCGTCTGTATCCACGTGTTTGCTATAATAATTCCATTCTACAATCCCGAAGATTATACCTATTACTAGTAAAACACCTAAAATGATGGGTACTACTATGTTCTTTTTTTTCTTTTCAGTTGTCATTGCCGTATTTATTGCGTTATTTTTCCTGTTGATTTTAATAAAGTATAGTAAGCCAAACCTGCGTCTGCCTTTGCTATCTCCAAGTTTATTTTTGCCTGATATAATAGCGTTTCAGCATCGATACGGTCGGTAACCGAAGCCACATTGTTTTTGTATTTCGATGCCAATAATTTATCGTTTTCAGTAGCCTGTGCAATTGAGGTTTCCAAAACCTGTATTTTGTTCATGGCCACCTGGTAATTTTGAAAGTTTTTATTGATGTCGGTTTTTACCTGATCAGATAAAATATCTTTCTGAATAGTAATTTCCTTTTGCTCAATTTTGGCCTGGCTTACTTTATTTTTATTTGTCCATAGGTTTCCAAAATTCCACGAAACCGTTGCGCCTACTGTAATAGGCATGAGGTACTGGTTTACCGGCGGAATAAAATTACCGCTTGGATTAATGTAATATAAGTTGGCGCCAATACCAACAGTAGGTAAAGTATTTGCCTTAACGGTTTTGATATTAAAATCAGCAACTTTGTTCTGTACATCAAGTTGCTTTAGCTCCTGGCGGTTAGCCATTGCCAAGCCGATGTATTCGTTTAATGAACCTGATGTTTTTATGCCGGCAGTTGGGTCAACAATTTTAACTTCAGTATCTTCCGGTAAACCCAAAAGGATATCTAAGTTATAGTTGATTACTTTACGGTTGCTTTCAATATCCATTTGTGTAAGCGTAACATTTGCCTGTTGCAATTGAAAGCGCAACACATCATTTTTGGTTACAATGCCTTGTTCAAAGAAACGCTGCGCCTGTTTAATCTGCGCGGCAATCGATTCTAAATTCTGCTCAACTACTTTTCTACTTTGTAAAACCTTGTATAAAGAATAGTAAGTATTGATCACCGCATAGGTGATTTCTTCTTTACTCTTATCGGCGTCCAGACGTGCAACTTCAGCCAATAGCTTGGTTGATTCTTTTGCGTATTTTAATTTACCACCACCATAAACGAGTTCCTGCACCGCTGCCGTACCTACAAAAGCATCGGCCCTTTTAGGCAGGCGAAAAGCTGATTCGCTACCTGGTAAAGCAAAAGTTGTGGTTGGTATTTCGGCATGATTGTACATAAAACTCGCATTTGCCGTTGGCAAGGCATTGTCTTTAACCACCTCCAGTTGGGCTGCTGCCTGGTCGATTTTGTTTTGGGAGAGTTTTAGGTTTTTACTATTGGCTATGCCAAGTTCTATTGCCTGATTGATATTTAATTCCTTGCTATTCTGTGCAAACAAAGCAGCTGGAATTAATGATGCCGCAAGCATTAATTTTATTGATCTGGGTATCATTTTTTTGTTGTTAAATAAACTGTTGTTAGATCTTGTAAGTGAGCGATTGCCCGCTCCTTAATCATTTTTTTATCTTTTGGGTCGTTCAGGTCGAAGTTGGAGCATGAGATCACCTTTTGGGGCGCAATAACAATATTGGTTATCGTACCCATAATGGTTGCAATTACCATCCTTACATCTACTTTATTAAAGGTACCATCTTCAATTCCGCCAGTAATAATGCGGTCAATAAGCTGCATGTTGTGGCTCATGGCATCCTTAATTTTATCATACATTGCTGGTCTCTGGGTTAAAGAAAGCTCCCGGTGCATCATTTTATGAAATGCCGTGTTATTCAATATCCTGTTAACATAGCCTTCTATAACCCTGTGCAGTTTTTCCAATGCCGAAATCTTATCTTCATTGATGATTTTCAGCTGAGAAGCAAAACCAGCAATACGCTCGTTCATAATCTCTACAAAAACTCCTTCTTTAGAACCGAAATAATAATTTATCATCGCCATATTCGCTCCAGATTCCTTCGCAATCTGCCGGGTAGAGGTACCTTCATACCCGGTTTCGCAAAACAGCTTTTCAGCTGCTTCCAGAATGGCCTGTCTTTTATCTACTTTTTCTGTTTTCATTTCTTTTTAACGGCACAAAATTAATCAAACGATTGATTAACTTCCAAATGTTTCTTCACTTCTTTTACATTATCTTGATAAAACCCTGATTTATTAGGTAGAATGCTTATTGAACGGGGATTATTAGAACAGTAATTTTAAAAGCAAATTTTACTGGATTTGATCTTTAATTAGATTCGCCAGATAGATTAAAATTTAAAATAAATATTAACTTTGCCTCCAAATAACAGAAAACATGAGTGTACAACAGAACAGCAGCAATAATTTCAACTGGTTATATTATGCTTTAGGTTTATTCTTCGGGGTGCTAACCGGAGCAATTATTACGCAAAACTATATTTTTGCTTTATTAGGTGGTGTTTTAGGTTTGTTAACAGCAGGCTTATTTTTAAACGCTATCGTAAAAGGAAGAAAATACTAGTTTTAGCCCTTTTAACCAGATCTTAGGGATCCAGAATAATTAAGCGATATAGCTTTAGTATTTTACAACAAAAGTAAAATCATAACTACTCATCGCGAATGAAAACAAAAGCCTACAAATGAGAAATATCTTCATTATTGTTTTCGCTCTTTTTTGCTTTAATGCTAAAGCCCAACAAAGTGCTTCTGCTGAAGTAAAATTTCCTGCTGCAGATCCAAGTCCGGCAGATATTGTCTATTTTCCGCTAAATGCCCCTAAAGCAAAGGCCGGAGATCCGACAAAACCAGTGATAAAAATTGTTTACTCGCGTCCACAAAAAAAAGGCCGTGATATTTTTGGTGTTCTTGAGCAATATGGTAAGGTATGGCGTTTTGGAGCCAATGAAAGTACTGAAGTACGTTTCTTTAAAAAAGTAAACATTGGTGGCAAAAAAATTAAACCGGGAACCTATAGCCTGTTTGCCATTCCAAACAAAGATTCGTGGACAATTATAGTGAATAGCGAAACAGACAAATGGGGTGCTTTCACCTACAACCAGGCTAAAGATATTGTTCGCGTAAATGTTCCTGTGAAAACCTTGTCTAAGCCGATTGAATACTTCTCTTTAACCTTTACAGAAATTAACGGGGGAGCCAACCTGATTATGGGCTGGGACAGAACCCAGGTAGAATTACCAATTACTTTTTAAGTAAAAACGCAATAAAAATATAAGTCCCGACAATAGCAGCCGGGACTTTTTGTTTAAATCGGTTTTTTATCTTCGTACGATTACCAATAGCATGTAAAGGCCAATAAACATAAGTTCTACCAAAGAATACCCTTCTTTTGAGCGATATTTATTTAAACGTTGCCCATGTACGGATCGGTTTGTGTTATTTCTCCGGTTTCTATTTTGCCTGCATAACGGTGTTTAAATGTCGGATTTCCTTTCTGTACCATACTGAAATCGTACCAATTCGCATTCTTTGCCAGGTTAAACGAAATATTTGCATTGGATTTTGGCCTGATGTTTACTGTTTGACTTCCCGATTTATATTTGTTGTCTAAAATTTGAAGTGTAACCAAGCTGGTACCTGTATTTTCAACAGCAAAAACCAATTTACCTGTAAGCTTTTTGTTTATCAAACCAGTGTGCTCCGGATATACCTTAACAATAATGGAAGGATTTTTTTTGCTACCTGCAAAATTCCTGTAAAAACCATTCGGACCATTTACGGTAAGATCATAAATTTCATCATCGAAATCATCCAGATTAATGGTATCCTTTAGTACATCACCGGCTTTTACCGCATAGGCCCATGATTTACCCTTAACACCTTTAAACCTGGCAATCGTATTCATGTTAAAAGGTGCACCAACCGTTTCAAATTCGCTGCCAAATAAAGTTTTTACCGATTGAAAAGTAAGTACAATTTCATGATTGATTAAATTTGCATCAACCGTTAAGTGATAGGGCAATGCACAGGCATGTTTAGTGCCATTTTCCTGCCTGGGGCATGACTGGAAGTTTCACGTGAAAAAGACTCAAATTTATTGATTTTATCTACTTCCGTTTTATTTAATGCAGTAGGACCAACCTGGGCAGGCTTGTTTCTTGCGTTACCAATATTGGCCACCACAACATCGCGTTTTAAGGGTTCCGGAGATTTAATTTCTTCTCCGTGATACGGCCTGAAAACGGAGGTTAGATCGCCACAGATATTTCTTCTCCAATCGCTAATGTTATTGCTTTTTATGGTTTTGCCTGTCTTCTTCGCCAGCCATTTTTCCATAAACATGATTGATGACGTATGATCAAAAACCTGTGAGTTTACAAAACCACCTTTGCTCCATGGGGAGGCAATGATCAATGGAACACGGTAACCCAAACCTATCGGACTTCCTTTTCTCGCTTCAAAATCAGTAGCATAATTTATACCTTCGGATGTTTTTCCACTGCCTGGATCATCAGGATTCGGAACTACAAAAGGTGGCTGGTGATCAAAATAGCCGTCATTTTCATCGTAGGTTAAAACAAAAATTGTCTTCTTCCAAACTTCAGGGTTTTTGGTTAAGATATCCAGTGCTTCACTTACATACCAGGTTCCATATAATGGCGAACTGGTGTGGTCAGAAAAACGTTGAGGGGCTACCAACCATGAAACAGTTGGTAATTTTCCACTATCCACATCCTTTCTGAACTGGTGAAAAATATCTCCTTTTGGAATATTTATGGTTTCCGATTCTCCCTGATCGTTTTTGAATGTGAAGGGTTCGAGTTCTAAATAATCTTTTTGAGAAATATTGGTGGTAAAGGCTTTATCAATTAGATTCTTTTCTCTTTGCGATAGTTTATCGTATTTAGCCTGTACCTCTTTTGCAGTTAACGCTGGTTTAACCGTATTATCGCCATTTTTTCTAAAATAAGCCGATAACTTAACATTGTGCCGGCTCACATATTCTACAGGATTATCACCATAATTTCCCAACCAATCATCTATTTCACCCTCCGGAAGTTTTGATGTCCAAAGTTCATTTTGGTAAATGCGCCAATCGATGCCATTATCCTCTAACGTTTCCTGAAAAGTTGGCCAATCTACGAATACATTATTCTGAGATTCCGCCTGGTCGTTGTTCACCACTGCAATCCGATTGGCACTTTTTTCTCCGCGAATAGTACCTGTAAAAAAGAATAGTCTGTTAGGCGTTGTTCCGGTCAATGACGAGCAAAAATGCTGGTCACAAATGGTAAAAACATCGGCCATGGCATAATAAAAAGGAATATCATTCCGGTCATAATATGCCAGGGTCATTGCTGTTTTAACAGGCAGCCATTTATCGTAACGGCCACCGTTGCGGGCAGCTACCTGATCATTCCACGAATGGGGCAAGCCCCCCTGCCAGGTAATTTTTGTTTTGTTGATATCAACATGAAAGGGAGCATAAGTATAGCCCTGCCCATCTTTTTGCAACCAAACTTTGTTGCCATCAGGCTGAATATGTGGGTGTGGATCGTTAAATCCGCGTACACCTTTCATTTTACCAAACATGTGGTCAAAAGACCGGTTCTCCTGCATCAGGAAAACAATGTGCTCTGCATCATAAAATGTACTGCCCGGTTCAGGGTTGATGGACATCGCTTTCAATACTGAACTGGGCAAAGTATTGGCTATGCCGGTAGCTCCGGCAAACAAAGCTGCTTTTTTTAGAAATTCTCTGCGTGAATCCATAAATGATACGATTTAGCTTAGATACTGTTTTTGAAGTTTTCAGTTACCATGTTACGGTTGACAGTTCGTCATCAGTTAACCGATTTAAACAATTAACCATTTAACCGAATAATAGACAATGAATGCTCGAATTACTTCTGGAACACCCTTACATAATCCACTTTCATAGTCGCAGGGAAAGCAGCATCATCCACCCCTTTTTTTCCACCCCAATCGCCACCTACGGCAACGTTTAAGATCAGATGGAAGTTCTGATCAAATGGCCAGTCGCCAGATCCCTTTTTGGTATTTTTAAAAGTGAGGTATTTTTGATCGTCGATAAAGAAATCGATATGATCGGTAAACCATTCTATCGCATAAACGTGGTATGTGGCATACGGATTATTAACCTTTAGGGCCTTACCCACCTGTGTATGAATTACATGGTTGAATTTTTCGGTGTGTACGGTTCCATGAACGCTATCAGGATCGTAACCTACATGTTCCATAATATCGATTTCGCCACTCCTGGGCCAGCTACCATATTTCGAATCCGTTGGAAGTGCCCATATGGCAGGCCACAAGCCTCTGCCCTTAGGTAACATTGCACGGACTTCAACCCTACCGTATTTAAAATCGAATTTATTTTTGGTTACCAACCTGGCTGAAGTGTAGTTCCTGTTTTCCTTATCAGCTTTTAGCGCTATAATATTCAGGTTTCCTTTTTTAACAACTGCATTTGCAGTATCGGCATCGGTATAATATTGCAGCTCGTTATTCCCCCAACCTCTGCCACCTACATCGTAGCCCCAGTTTTTAGTTAACGGCAATCCGGCATCGTCAAATTCATCTGCCCATTTTAACTTCCATCCCTGGGCAACCGGTGTTTTTTTAATCTCGTCGAAAAGCAATTCAGGCTCGTTGGTGGTAATGTATTCTACATTGTGGGCCAATAACCACTGCATTTCAGGCACTGTATTTACCGTCCATGCATTTACCGTTAAACCCAATTTTTGCGCATTTTCAATCCAATTATCTTTTTGGTAAACACTATAATGGTAATCAACACCCGTTAATTTATCTGCCTTCATCTGCTCAGCACTAATTTCACCTTTTAAATAAGCAACTTTTGCATTTGGCAATAAAGTTAAAATGCGTTTGCAGTAATCGTAATCAAAGCTGATGTATTCAACCCAATCAGTTACTTTTAGTTTCTTAACCATTTCTATGCATTTATTAGTTACCTCGATACCACGTTCTTTGCTGATCAATGAGGGTTTTATTTCCAAAATCAGCTTGGTGGTTTTCTGTTTTTTACCTGCTAATAAATAAGCTTCCAATGTTGGAATTTTTTCACCATTGCTCATGTTTTTGGTCAACAGATCTGCATAATTTACCTTCTCGATGGTTAAACCCTGAAACTCGGGATCGTGGTTAACCACCAGAATATTATCTGCCGTCATCCATACGTCGAATTCCGAACCATAACAACCCAGTTTTACGGCTTCATTTAATGAAGCAATGGAATTTTGAGGAAAATTGTTTTTTTTCCACGCACCACGGTGAGCAATTACCTGATTTTTATTCCAGTTAAATTTCTGGCCGAAAGAAGCAGTAAAAAAGAATAACATTAGTGTAGAAATAAGAATTCGTTTCATATGGGCATGATTATACAAAAAGCCAAAAGTAGATTTTTATCAGAATACTCGTTTAAAATCTATGTAACCTTTGTATTAATATAACAAGATAAAGATTTTCAAATTAACGCGTGGTTAATGTGATCATAATTTGTTGCAGAAACCTTGGTAGCATGCTTCCCTTTATAAAAACGATGTTTTAGAAGCGCTGAGCTGGTACGGCTATTAAAGGTTTTTGCCGTACTGCACCTTATCCTTTCACGGTGCTACAGGGATGCCGCTACGTCCCGGGCTAAAAACTTCTGATCTTTAAGAAAGAACCCCATTCTTACATTCACTATTTAAACCCAGGCTGAGTTCAATATCCTTTTTCATTAAAGCTTACCTGGATAATAAACAATTTGAAATAAACGCGTTACCTTAAATACTTTCCTTTTAATTGACTGGAACAATTTTTACATTTACGGAGATATGGTGAGCAATAATTACAACGATTTGTTGCGGAAGATAGATGAGTTTATCCGCAAGTTTTACCTGAATAAAATTTTGCGGGGCAGTATTTATGTTGCGGCCATACTTCTGGCCCTGTATCTCATTGTTTTTTTAAGCCTTTATTACCTGAACCCAACAGCTGGCTTTAAAACCTTTGTATTTTTTGCTTATCTGCTTACAGGTGTATTGCTGGTCGGCTTTTTAATTGTTAAGCCACTGCTTGCCATGCTAAAATTAGGCAAACACCTTACTTTGGATGAAGCATCGGTTATCATCGGAAATCACTTTTCCGATATTAAGGATAAATTATTGAATACGCTGCAGCTTCATCATTTAGCGGAGAAAAATCCTGAAAATAACCGCCTCATTATGGCCAGCATTGATCAAAAGATTATTGAACTCAGGCCCGTTCCATTTTACACGGCAGTTAAGATTAACGATAACCGGAAATATTTAAAATATCTTTTTGTTCCCCTATCCATCATCCTGCTCATTGCCATTATAGCGCCCACAATTTTACGCGACGGTACAAACAGTTTCTTTCGGTACGATGAATATATTGCCCCAAAAGCGCCATTTAGCTTTACCATTCTAAATAAAAGTTTAACCCCTACACAAGGTGATGATTTAACACTGAACCTAAAACTGACCGGTGATGAACTTCCTGCAGAGATTTATGTAGAAGATGGCAAGAACACCTATAAATTGGAAAAAGAAAGCATTAACAAGTTTAATTATAGTATCAAAAATATCCAGAATGATAAAAAATTGATTTTCAAAGGCGGTGGTTTTAGTTCTGCCGTGTTTACCGTTACCGTTAAACCTCGCCCGGAATTGCTCAATGCCACAGCTACATTAAATTATCCTGCTTATTTGGGCAAAAATACAGAATCGGTTGACAATGTCGGAGACCTGCTCCTTCCCGAAGGTACCAAAGTAACGTGGAGCTTAAAGACTGAAAAAAGCGACCAGGTCCTGTTTATGCTTAATGGATCCGAAAACCTGCTTAAAATCAATAACGATGTGGCTCATTTTAGGGCTACTATCAAAAACAATTCAAGATATAGTATCGTTCCAAAAAATCAATATGTTACCATAAGAGATTCTCTTTCACATCAGGTTACGGTAATCAAAGATCAGGCTCCACAGATTAATGTAGAAGAAAAGCTGGATTCTCTTAGCAACAAAGTATTATATTTTAGCGGACAGGTAACTGATGATTACGGATTTAGCCGCTTGAGCTTTAAATACAACCTCAGAGAAAATAACCGTATTGTTGGTACCGTTACCAAAAACATTGCCATTAAAAGTAATGCGACTTCAAATAATTTTTTTTATTTCTGGGATTTAAAAGTTGTTGCCGCCAAACCTGGTCAGAAAATTGAATATTATTTTGAAGTAGCCGATAACGATGGCGTAAATGGTGCCAAGGCTACCCGATCTGAAATTAAAACCTTTAAACAGCCAACTAAAAAAGAATCCGCCGAACAGGTAAATGCAAGCAATCAGGCGTTAAAGCAGAAAGTGCAATCGGCCATACGCCTGGCCAACACGATCGAAAAAGAAAGCAAAAAAGTAGCCGAAAGCCTTATTGATAAAAAACAGATATCTTTTGAAGATAAAAAACAGATTGAAGCCCTTCTAGATAAACAGAAGCAACTGGATGAGGCTATGAAGGAGATTAAAGCGCAAAATGATAAAAATATCCGGCAACAACAGGATCAAAAACAGACAGAAGAACTTATAGAAAAACAAAAACAGATCAAAGACTTGTTTGACCATGTATTGGATGACAAAACAAAAGAACTTTTGCAAAAACTTCAGGACCTGATGAATGAGAAAAATAAAGATCAGACGCAGAATGAACTGTCAAAAATGCAATTGGACAATAAAACCCTTAAAAACGAACTTGACAGAATTTTAGAGCTTTATAAACAGCTTGAATTTGAGCAGAATCTGCAAAATGACATTGACCGGCTAAATGAGTTGGCAAAACAACAAAAAGAACTTTCACAGCAAACAAAAGATAAAAAGCAAGATTATGAATCGTTAAAGCAGAAACAGGATGCACTAAATAAGGAGATGAAAGACCTGAAGGATGACCTGAAAAAACTGGAAGAAAAAAATAAATCCTTAGACCGGCCAAATCCTTTCGAAAACCCGGAAAAGGATATTCAGGATATACAAAAAGATCAGCAAGACAGTAAAGATGCCCTGGATAAAAAAGACGCTAAAAGTGGAAGCCAGAAGCAGCAAAAAGCAGGTGAGCAGATGGAAAAACTTGCTAAAAAGATGAGTGAAATGCAGCAACAGGGCGAGGAAATGGAGAATAACCTGAATGCTAAGGAACTGAGACGACTACTTGAAAATCTGCTGACCACTTCTTTTGATCAGGAAAAAGTAATGCTCGCTTTAAAGAAAATGTCTGCAACTGACCCATCTTACACCAGCAACGTTCAAAAACAACGAAGCATTAAAGATAATCTTAAAACCATTTCTGACAGTTTGTATAGTTTAAGTAAACGCGTTCCGCAGATAGAATCCACTGTTAACGAGGAAATGAATAAAATTAATTTTAACCTTGATAAAAGCTTAGAAAATCTAGGCGACAGAAGAACATCGGAAGCTAACCGTTTCCAGCAATTTACCATGACTTCTATCAATAATTTAACTTTAATGTTAAGCGAAGCACTCAGTCAATTGCAAAATATGCAGAAAAACAGCAAAGGTGGTAGTGGGAAAAAACAAAAACAGGGTATGAAACAACTGTCGCAAATGCAGGAACAACTAAATAAGAGCATGCAAAAGGCCCGTGAACAGCTGCAAAAACAAGGCGGTAATCAAGGTACAGTTGGTAAAGGACAAATGAGCCAGGAATTTGGTAAAATGGCACAGCAACAACAAATGATACGTCAGGCTTTAGAAAAACTTAACCGTGAAGAAAATAAAGACGGTACCGGTAAGTTGGGTAACCTAAATGAGGCCATTAAAGAAATGAAACAGACGGAGAGTGATCTGGTAAACAAACGTCTACAACAGGAAACCTTAAACCGACAGAAAGATCTCCTGACCAAATTGTTAGAAGCGGAGAAAGCAGAGCGCGATCAGGAAGAAGATTCGAAACGGGAAAGTAAGGCAGCAAAAGAGTTTCCTCCATCCTATCAAAAAATGCTGGATCAATTTAAAAAACAGCAGCAAAATGGCAGTGATATACTGCAGAAAATTCCTCCTGGTTTAAATTATTACTATAAAAATAAAATAGCAGAATATTTAAAATCGTTGAATGTAGAGCGATGACATGCTCGTCATCTCAATCGAAGAGCAGTCCCGAACATTAGAGATAGACTAAGACAGAAAGATTTCTCGACTTCATTGCACTCCGCTCAAAATGACGAAAATATATTTCTTAAATTTGCAGCCATTAAACACTACAGTATGCCTGCAATTTCTTTTTTTACCGAATCCATTAGCTATAGCCTTCCTCAAAAATTAAAAATCAAAAAATGGGTGAAAGCCACTATCGAAAAGGAAGGGTATCAACTGCAGGAACTTAATTTCATTTTTTGTAGTGATGAATATCTTTTAAGCATCAACCAACAATATTTAAATCACGATACCTATACGGATATCATTACCTTCGATAATTCTGAAGAAGAAAAACTGATCATAAGTGATATATTCATCAGTATTGAGCGTGTAAAAGAAAATGCTAAAACCTATAAAACTTCAGCATTTGATGAGGTTTGCCGCATTATGATTCATGGAACCCTGCACCTGTTGGGTTATAAGGATAAAGGAAAAGCTGCAAAAACCCTGATGACACAAAAAGAAGATGAATATTTAGCTTATAGAAGTGAATTTGGATTAGTTTAGCCTCCCATTTCTAATTCTAAATGTCATTCTGAGCGCAGCGAAGAATCTTTACCTTTAGTGTATTTGTAAAATACGCCTCGTCTATTTATTCTGTTCGTCTAAACGATACTGGTGTTCGTCGATAATTATACACTACTGGTATAATCCTGTGAACCTCTCTGCAACATTTCCCAATTATTAAAGTCTCATTTTAAAAGCAACGATAATAACAACGGGCATAAGTCATTATTCTTAGCCATTATTCAAGATAAAGTTTAGTTTTAGTTAATGATTGAAGCAGCGGTGGAGCGAGTCCAACCGCTGTTTTGTTTTAGAACCACCATTGATGACATTCAAAACAATCACAATACATCAAGTTTTTGCCATTTTAGCTGATACACAATAGCTTTAAGATATCTGTTTAGCGTTGCAAATAATTTATACTTACCTTTGCAATAATTTTCTTTTATAAATCCGAAACACAGAAAAATTGAGCACATTAATTGCGGCAGAAGGCTTAGGACATGGTTATCATGATGAATGGTTATTTAAAAATTTAACCCTCGGTATTAATTCCGGTCAACGCGTGGCGCTGGTTGGTATTAATGGCGCAGGTAAGAGCACGTTATTGAAATTATTGGCTGAGCGGTTTCCTCCGCTTGAGGGTAAAATAGTAAAAAATAAATCCGTTAAAATCGGTTTTTTGGATCAGGAACCTCAGTTCACAGCGGGATTTTCTATCAGCGACCATATCTTTTCGCTTGAAAATAAGCAACAACAGCTCATCAAAGAATATGAAGAGTTAATTGAACAACCGAACCCAGATGAAAACACACTCAATCGCTTATATGAAGAATTAAGTGAGCATAATGCCTGGGAATACGAACATGAAATTAAAACCATTCTGAACCGGATGGGAATTACTCATCTTCAACAAAAAATTGATACGCTTTCTGGTGGACAAAAGAAACGTTTGGCTTTAGCAAAACTATTAATTGAAGATCCTGAAATCCTGGTACTCGATGAACCTACCAACCATTTAGACATCGATACGATTGAGTGGTTGGAGAAGTTATTAACTACCGGACAAAAAACCATTCTGTTGGTTACACATGACAGATACTTTTTAGATAATGTTTGTAATACCATTGTAGAACTGGATAGAGGAAAAATTTTCAATTACAATGGAAATTATGCATACTTCCTCGAAAAGAAAGCAGAAAGGGAGGCTTTGGACGCAACTGTTTTACACAAGAACCAACAGCTATTAAAGAAAGAATTAGAGTGGATGAGACGCATGCCACAAGCGCGTGCAACGAAATCTCAGGCCAGGATTGATGCTTTTTACGATTTGGAGGAAAAAACCAAGAAAAAGTCTGAAAATCAAAGTGTTACCCTTAAAATGAAAATGTCTAGGCAGGGTGGCAAAATCATTGAGTTAGATCACATAAAAAAAAGTTTTGAAGGTCGTCCAATCATTAATGATTTCAGTTATACTTTTAAAAAAGGTGATCGTATTGGTTTAGCAGGAAAAAATGGAACAGGTAAATCAACACTTTTAAATATCATCACCAACAATTTAAAGCCAGATGATGGTAAAGTTGAAATTGGCGAAACAACCGTATTTGGATATTATAAACAAGGTGGTTTAACTTTCGATCCTAAAGAGCGCGTAATAGACATTGTAAAATCAGATGCCGAATATATTAAAATGGCAGATGGTTCCGTTATTACCGCTTCTGCCCTATTAACACTTTTTCTTTTTCCTCCCAAGAAACAACATGGCATGGTAGAGAAATTAAGTGGCGGCGAAAAAAAGCGTTTAAACCTGATGAAGGTCTTGATGCAAAATCCTAATTTTCTGATTTTGGATGAACCAACAAATGACCTTGATATTGACACCTTAAATGTGCTTGAGGAATTTTTAGAAAATTTTCCGGGCATATTGATGTTAGTTTCCCACGACAGGTATTTGCTCGACAAAATGAGCGATCAGCTTTTTATTATGGAGGGTGAAGGTGTTGTTAAAATATACAATGGTAATTATTCAGAATACAGGTTAAGTTTAGAACAGCCCAAAGCTAAAGAAACAAAAAAAACTTCTGTTCCCAACACTGACCAAGTCCAGCCTAAAGCAACAAAAAAGCTAAGCTTTAAAGAACAGAAAGAATTGGAAGAAGCTGAGAAAGGAATGGAAGAAACGGAAAATAAAATAACCGAATTAACCAACACCTTAAATAACATCAACGCTTCTGATTATATTAAAATCCAAGAAATATCGACTGAGATTGAAATGCTCCAAACTAAATTAGACGATTATACAATGCGGTGGCTGGAGCTTTCAGAATAATAACCATATTGAAATTAATAGTATGTTTCACGTGGAACATATGAGCAACAGAAAAGAAAGTTAAATTTTAACGATAAAAAATAACATTGTTTCACGTGAAACAATTAAAATATAATAAAATGTTTTCAAAATACGATTTGATTGTTGTTGGTGCAGGACATGCAGGATGTGAAGCTGCTGCTGCTGCTGCCAATTTAGGATCATCTGTTTTATTAATTACTATGAACATGGGTACCATCGCCCAAATGAGCTGCAACCCTGCTATGGGTGGTGTTGCTAAAGGCCAGATTGTTCGTGAAGTTGACGCCATGGGTGGTTATTCAGGTATAATATCTGATAAATCAACCATACAATTCCGCATGCTAAATAAATCGAAAGGACCTGCTATGTGGAGCCCGAGAGCGCAAATAGATAGAATGCGATTTGCAGAAGAGTGGCGCTTGGCATTGGAAAGAACTCCAAATCTCGATATCTGGCAAGATAGTGTTGTTGGATTACTAGTAGAAGATAATACTGTATACGGCGTTAAAACTTCATTAGGTATTGAAATCAAAAGTACTGCCGTAGTATTAACTAATGGTACATTTCTAAACGGAACTATATACGTTGGCGAAAAGAAATTTGGAGGAGGCAGAACGGGAGAAAAATCATCAACAGGAATTACAGAACAATTAGTAGAATTAGGCATGGAAGCAGGCCGTATGAAAACCGGTACCCCACCCCGTGTTGATGGAAGAAGTCTAGATTACACGAAAATGGAAGAGCAATGGGGAGACGAAAACCCAGGAAAATTCTCTTATACTGATACTCTTGTTTCAACCGATCAGCGTTGCTGCTGGATTACCTATACCAATAGTGATGTACATGAAACATTGAAAGAAGGCTTTGAAAAATCACCAATGTTTACTGGTCGTATTAAAGGTTTAGGTCCGAGATACTGTCCTTCTATTGAAGATAAAATCAATCGTTTTGCTGAACGTGACAGACACCAAATATTTGTTGAACCTGAGGGATGGAATACCTGTGAAATTTATGTAAATGGTTTTTCAACTTCTCTTCCAGAAGACGTCCAATTTAAAGCATTGAGGTTAATTCCAGGTTTCGAAAAGGCTAAAATGTTCAGACCTGGTTATGCTATCGAGTACGATTTCTTCCCACCTACTCAATTATCTTTGACGTTAGAAACTAAATTAATCAGCAATTTATTTTTAGCCGGACAAATAAACGGAACAACAGGATATGAAGAAGCTGCCTGTCAAGGTTTCATGGCAGGGATCAATGCACACCAAAAAATAACCGATAAACATGAATTGATTATGAAAAGATCTGAAAGTTACATCGGTGTTTTAATAGATGATCTCGTTACTAAAGGCACAGAAGAGCCTTATCGAATGTTTACTTCTAGAGCTGAACATCGTTTGTTATTAAGGCAGGATAATGCAGATATACGTCTCTCTCCTATCGGACATGAACTGGGATTAATTTCCGATGAGCGATTGGACAAGGTGAATCAGAAAATTGCTGATGCTGAAGCCCTGGTAAAATTTACCAAAAGTCAGGGAATTGAAATGGGCGATGCAAATCCGATGCTTGAAAGTTTAGGCTCGAGTGCTTTAAACCAAAACGTAAAAATTCACAGTTTGGTCGGCAGACCTCATGTCGGCTTACAAGATATCATTAAGGTTAGTAAACCTTTAGCTGAAGCGACCAAAGCCTTAGACAAAGAAACTATTGAGCAAGCAGAAATTAAAATTAAATACGAAAGCTATTTCGAAAAAGAAAATGAAATTGTAGCGAAAATGCTAAAAATGGAAGATAAAGAAATCAAGCCAGATTTTGACTATAATAAAATTGTGTCCATCTCCAAAGAAGCACGCGAAAAATTATTTAAAATAAAACCCCGTACTTTAGGTCAGGCTTCAAGAATTTCAGGTGTTTCTCCATCAGATATTTCCGTTTTAATGGTCTATATCAATAAATAACTGATTATCAGTTACTTAAATAAAATAAAATAAACTTAAAATAAAGCGATTTAAGCGATAAAAAATATTTTTTAAACATAATATTCAAAAAAGCACAAAAATCCGTCAGAACGATTAAAATATGCCAAATTTAAAAGATCACTATTTTAACCTTAAAAATTTAGCGGTTATTGTCACCTTGCTCCTACTTTTTGGTTGTGCCAGTATGCAGACACCACAGGGTGGACCAAAAGATACCAAGCCACCAAAAGTTTTAAGCATGACGCCGAAAAATCAGACAAGGAATTTTAATGCAAAAAAAATAGTAATAGAGTTTGATGAGTATTTTAATCTGAAAGATGAGTTTAAAGAATTTTCGATTTCACCTGATCAGGAAAAAGTTCCGGAGTTAAAAAAGAGGCAGAAGAGATTGGAAATTATTCTTAAGGATTCTCTGGAAAAAAATACAACCTATACCTTGAATTTTGGCAAATCTATTGCAGATGTAAATGAAGGAAATGTGGTTAAAAATCTATCTTATGTTTTTTCAACAGGCCCAGATATTGATTCATTATCAATCAGTGGTAAAGTTATTAATTCACTAAGTGACGAACCTGAAAAGGAAGTTACCGTATTTATTTTGCCTTTAGAAAGAGATACGATTTTCGGTAAAAAACGTCCATCAATATATACCACTACTGATAGTGCCGGTACGTACAAATTGAGTAACCTCAGAAAAGGTACCTATAAAGTTTATGCCATTAAAGAAAGTACCGGAGGTGGCGATAAAATATACCAACAGATTTCTGATGAAGTTGGATTTATAAAAGAACCCATCGTAATTGATAAAAACCTGGAAAACATTAACCTGCAGATATTTAAAGAGCTACCTCCAGAGTTCCGCGTATTGGACCGAAAACTGAATAATGATGGCAGTATCTCAATCATCTTTAATCAGCAGCTGAAACGCCCTAAAATCACAGTTACCGATCCTCCGGCAGCAGATATAGGGAAGTATGTCCACTTTACCAAAAATAACGATACTGCTAAAATATGGCTGAATGACATGAGTTTTGATTCAGTGAAGGTGGCTGTTGAAGATCAAGGAAAGCTTCTTCAGACCTTAAACTTTACAAGGGGTAAAAAAGATACTTACACTCGCGAAATTACCATTTCGGATAACTTAACAGGCGGTAAATTAAATCCTTTCCAGCAGCTGACATTAACCTCATCTTTCCCGATTACGGCTGCAGATCCAACTAAAATCACCCTTTTAGAAGACTCTGTAAAAAGAACAAATTTTGAGTTGGTGAAAGATAGTACAGATTTTCTTAAATACTACATTAAGTATCCTTGGAAAAACAAAAGAAACTACGATTTAAAATTGGGTACAGGCGCATTTACCGCGATATTTAATGCCAAAAACAAAGATATCACGAAACGTTTTACGCTTGAAAGTCAAGACGCCTATACTACTTTAATATTAAATGTAACCGTTCCGGACACTTCTAAAAGATATGTGGTTCAGTTCCTAAACGAAAAAAAAGATGTCATAAAATCTTTTCCGGTTAGCAAAAACTCAAAAATTACTTTTTCTAAATATCCTGCAGGTAAATATATGCTTAGGGTTATTTATGACGAAAATAAAAATGGCATCTGGGATACGGGAAATGTTAAGGAAGGATACCAGCCTGAAAAAGTATGGTATTTAAAAGCATTGATGGACTTGAAACCAAACTGGGAACGTGAAGATCCATTGGTAATACCACCGCCAACGCAGTAATGTAGTTTTATCTCTAAAAAATCGTCATGCTGAATTCATTTCAGCATCTTTATAGCATGATAGACCCTGAAATAAATCCGATAGTTATCGGATCACGGTAACGAATATAAAGCAAAACTTCAGTTGAAAGGACAACCTTTTATTTTGTAAACCAGCCCGAATACATGATATAATTATCAGGCAATTTATTAAGTAAAGCCCTTTGCTCTTCGGTAATGGGCTTTATTTTTTTTGCAGGCGTACCTGCATATAAGTAACCCGTTTCGCAAATTGTATTTTCCAATACGACAGATCCCGCTGCTATTATGCAATACTCTTCTATTATAGCATGATCCATTACAATGGCACCCATACCGATCAACACATGATCTTGAACGGTACAGCCATGCACAATGGCATTATGTCCAACAGATACCCTATTGCCAACATGTGTGGAGGCTTTTAAGTAAGTAGCATGAATTACTGCACCATCCTGGATGTTTGACTCATTTCCGATCGTAATGGCATTTACATCGCCTCTGATCACGGCATTAAACCATATGGAACATTTATTGCCAATGGTTACATCACCCACAATCGTGGCGTTCTCCGCTATGAAATTATCTTTTCCTATTTCAGGATATTTATCTTTTACAGGTAGTATTAAAGGCATAAATCAGTTTTAACGTCACCCCGAATTTATTTCAGGGTCTTTTTATGTATTGTGTATCTGATGGTGTTCAGATGCTGAAATAAATCCGATATCTATCGGATCAGCATGACGGAAATATTAAAAAACAGTATCTACCAATTCATTAGCATGTTCAGGATAATCGGTAGTATAGTGTAGTCCCCTACTCTCTTTTCGTTGCATGGCCGATTTAATTACTAAATAAGCCGTTTGAATTACGTTTCTCAATTCACACAGTTTAACTGAAACTTTATTTTTTTTATAAAACTCTTCCGTCTCCTGGTAAATTAAAAACAAGCGACGATGTGCCCGTTCCAAACGGAAATCAGAACGTACAATACCCACATAATCGCCCATAACCTTCTGTAACTCCCTCAGGTTATGCGTTACCAATACATCCTCATTACTTTGGGTAACACCTTGCGAATCCCATTCCGGAATATGATCAGGAATAACATTATTTTTAAAGTTCTCGATAGCATCCTGATAGATCCGGTGAGCAAAAACTGTCGCTTCCAATAATGAATTGGAAGCCAATCGGTTAGCTCCATGCAAACCTGTTGAAGAACATTCTCCACAAGCATATAAATTTTTAATGGAAGAACGACCATATTCATCCACCAGGATACCGCCACACATATAATGAGATGCAGGTGTAACTGGTATATAATCTTTAGTCATATCTATTCCTATAGATAAGCATTTAGCATAAATATTGGGAAAGTGTTTTAATATATCAGCCTTACTGCGCATGGTAATGTCAAGATAAACAAAGTCATCGCCCGATTTCTTCATTTCATTATCCACGGCACGCGCAACAATATCACGTGGTGCCAATGACTTACGTTCATCATACTCATGCATAAATTCTTCACCATTCTTGCGTCTTAAAACACCCCCAAAACCCCTAACGGCTTCAGAAATCAGAAACGACGGATACTCTCCGGGATGATATAACGCAGTTGGATGAAACTGAATAAACTCCATATTTCTTACTTTACCTTTTGCCCTGTAAACCATGGCCATTCCATCGCCTGTTGCAATAACCGGGTTTGTAGTAGCCGAATAAACATGTCCCGCACCACCCGAAGCCATCACAGTCACATTTGCCACAATCTTTTCCACATCGTTAAGCTCTGTGTTAAAGGCATATATGCCATAACAGTTAATATCTTCAGTACGTTTATCCACAAACTCACCCAGGTGATGTTGGGTAATTAACTCCAGTGCGAAGTAATGTGTTAATATCTCTATGTTGCTATTCTTGTGAATTTCATTTAACAACACCCGCTCAATCTCATATCCGGTGATGTCTTTATAGTGCAAAACACGGTGTTCAGAGTGCCCCCCCTCTTTAGCCAAATCGTAAAAACCAGCATTGTCTTTATCGAAGTTTATGCCGTAATCAATGATCTCCTGAATACGCTGAGGCCCCTCTTTTACAACGATTTCCACAATTTTTTGATCACATAATCCATCTCCTGCAATCAAAGTATCTTCAATATGTTTCTCAAAAGAATCACCTTTATCTACCACAACTGCAACACCGCCCTGAGCGTATTTTGTATTCGATTCATCTTCATTCGATTTGGTAACAATTAAAACCTTACCAAACCTGGCAGCTTTAAGTGCAAAACTCAAACCTGCTATACCTGAACCAATTACCAGAAAATCTACTTTCTTCATTAATAAAAAACATTTACTTTATCCACTATGTTAACAACTAGTTAATAAATGTTAGCCTTGTGTCTAAATTATCCTAACAAATAAATTTGAATGTTTAAAGCTACTCTAAAAACACAATTTGCCACAATCTTTTGCGCAATTTTTAAGCAGCTTTATACAAGTAATTAACTTTTTCCCCACTTATAAACAATTAACATTCCACTATTGATAAAAATTGAAGCAATTTTCGATAGCGCTGAAAATCAAACTTATAATATTAGATAAATGTAATCTAAATGTTAGTAAACAATTAATAACTTATCTAAACGAAAGAAATTTCTAAACTTGCCAACAATATTAACACACTAATAAACAAACAAGATTTATTTATTTAAAATAACTTATTAATTATTGAGACGTGGAAAGCTTTATCTTTGACCAACGTCAAAATTCAAAAAAGGAAAATTTTAAAATGAACATAGATGTCTTAGAAGAAATCAATAAAAAAGGTTTCGCAGAAGAAGAAATTGACCCTACGCTTGATCTTTTTGCAGAGATTGAGAAATTAAAGAAGGAAAAAAATGCCATAATCCTAGCTCACTATTATCAAGATCCTGATATACAAGATATTGCGGACTATATTGGTGATAGTTTAGGCTTATCACAAGAAGCTGCAAAAACGGATGCTGACGTAATTGTGTTTGCTGGTGTACACTTTATGGCCGAAACAGCAAAAATCTTATCTCCTGGCAAAACTGTTTTATTACCGGATGTAAAAGCAGGTTGCTCATTGGCAGATAGTTGTCCACCACATCTGTTTAAGAAGTTTAAGGAAAAATATCCTGATCACCTGGTCATCACTTATGTAAACTGTACGGCCGAATTAAAAGCTTTAAGTGACATTGTTTGCACGAGTACTAACGCGGTTCAGATTGTTGAGAGTTTACCTAAAGACCAAAAAATAATATTCGGACCAGATCGTAACTTAGGGGCTTATGTTGCAAAAAAAACTGGTCGGGATTTAGTATTGTGGAACGGTGCCTGTATGGTACATGAAATTTTTTCGCAGGAAAAAATTACAAAATTGAAAGAACGCCATCCTAATGCTAAATTTATTGCCCATCCGGAATGTGAAGAGGTCGTTTTGAAAATGGCTGATTATATTGGTTCTACAACCGGGCTTTTAAAATATACCATTACTAACCCTGCTACAGAATTTATTGTAGCTACAGAAAGTGGCATTATCCACCAGATGGAAAAGGCGAATCCGACAAAAACATTTATTCCGGCGCCACCAAATAACAGTTGTGCCTGTAACGATTGTCCGTATATGAAAAGAAATACTTTAGAAAAACTATATTTATGTATTAAAAATGGTTTGCCAGAAGTAACTGTTCCTGAGCATATTATAGAGCAGGCACGCAAACCGATCCAGAGGATGCTGGATATTTCAGCAGAATTGGGATTGTAAAAATAAAAATCGTCATTGCGAGGAGGTACGACAAAGCAATCTTACAACTATTGCTACTGGGGCGTATTAAGATTGCTTCGTGCCTCGCAATGACGAAAAAGATCATATGAAAAACAACAACATTCTTAAAAATTACTCAGGCTTACTATGGCTTTTGGCGGGAATCTCCGTAGGAAGTATCGTGGGCTTAATTTTTGGAAGAAGCGTTGAGAGTATCAAACCATTAGGAGATATATTTTTAAACCTGTTGTTTACAGCTGTTATTCCGTTGGTATTTTTTGCGGTTTCTTCAGCTATTGCAAATATCGATAGAACAAAAAAGTTAGGCAGATTATTAACCATTATGGTTTTGGTATTTCTTTCTACCATACTCATTTCTGCGGTTTTAACTTTGTTTGCGACATGGATCTTTCCTATCCATCAGCAATTAGGAAGTGCTGCTTTGCCAGCCGAACCTGGAAAAGTACAATCATTTGGTGAACAAATGACACAACTTTTAACAGTTGGTGAATTTTTCGAAATCGGAAGCAGGAAAAATATGCTGGCGCTGATTATTTTTTCAGTTTTGGTAGGTTTTTCAACTTTATATGCTGAAAAAGAAGGTGAAAATTTTAAAAAATTCCTGGTTTCAGGCAATGAAGTGATGAAAAAACTCATCATCTTAATTATGAAGTTAGGTCCGGTTGGATTGGGTGCTTATTTTGCCTACCAGGTTGGGGTATTTGGTCCACAGCTTTTTGGTACCTATGGTAAAGCCCTGGGTTTGTATTATGGTGTTGGGGCATTTTATTTTATTGTTTTTTTTACTTTTTATGCTTTCGTTGCGGGTGGATTTAAAGCAATAAAAGTATTTTGGAAAAATAATATTGTACCTTCTTTAACTTCAATTGGAACCTGTAGCAGCATTGCCACTATTCCGGCAAATTTGGAAGGAACTATGAAAATGGGCGTACCGGCATATATCACCAATGTAACGATTCCTTTGGGATCAACTTTGCATAAAGATGGCTCAAGCATCAGTTCCATTATCAAAATTGCAGTCGTTTTTGCCATTTTTGGTAAAGATTTAGTGCATGTAGATACGATTGTACTGGCTCTTGGCATTACCGTTTTGGTGAGCATTGTTGAGGGTGGAATACCCAATGGCGGTTACATAGGCGAACTATTGATGATTTCTGTCTATCAGTTACCACCCGAGGCATTACCACCTGCGATGATTATAGGTACTTTGGTTGATCCGATGGCGACATTATTAAATGCCACAGGCGATAATGTTGCGGCGATGTTAATTGCCAGGTTTACCGAGGGAAGAAATTGGATGGAGAATAAAAATCTGTCATCCTGACGAAGGAAGGATCTTCAACTATGAAGCACCTGCTTTAAGGTAAAGATTCTTCGCTGTGCTCAGAATGACAATTAAAATTTTAAAAATAAAAATGAGGCTTTGTCCTTAAGTATAAGTTATGTTTGAAAATAAAGAACGCACAGATATTAATGAATTAGGTGAATTCGGCTTAATTAAACACCTGACAACTAATTTTAAAATTAAAAACGATTATTCGGTAAAAGGAGTTGGCGATGATGCTGCAGTACTGGATGCAAGAGGTAAACAGACTTTAATTTCGACCGATTTATTATTGGAAGGAATCCACTTTGATTTGGCTTACGTGCCGTTAATGCATTTGGGTTATAAGGCCGTACAGGTAAACCTGAGTGATATTTATGCCATGAATGGAAAGGCAAGTCAGATTACCGTTTCGCTGGGTTTGTCGAGCAAATTTCCGTTAGAAGCCGTTGAAGAAATTTATAAAGGCATTGAACTGGCCTGCAATAAATACAATATCGATTTGATAGGAGGTGATACTTCATCAAGTAAGCAAGGTTTGGTGGTCAGTATTACCAGTATTGGTTATGCCGATGCAGATAAAGTGGTGTACAGAAACGGCGCACAGGAACATGATTTGTTATGCGTTTCAGGCGATTTGGGCGGAGCCTATTTAGGCCTGCAGATTTTAGAAAGAGAGAAATTGATCTATCTTGAAAATCCTCAGATCCAGCCGGATTTAGAAGGAAAGGATTATATCATCGAACGACAACTGAAGCCTGAAGCCAGGATGGATATTGTTGCGCTTTTAGATGAAATGAATATAAAACCAACCGCTATGATTGATGTATCAGATGGTTTAGCTTCAGAAATTCTGCATCTGGCCGAACAATCAGATAAAGGGATGACCATTTATGAAGAGAAAATTCCTTTAGATCCAATGACTTATGAAACTGCACGCGAATTGGGTATTGATCCAACTGTTTGTGCGCTAAGTGGTGGTGAAGATTATGAATTGTTATTTACCATTAGCCAGGATGATTACAAAAAACTCAAACATGATGTAGATATTACGGTAATCGGACATGTAACGGATAAAAATTCGGGTTGCAAAATGGTGTCCAAATCAAATAATGTCCACGAGCTGAAAGCCCAGGGCTGGAATGCTTTTAAGAAATAAAAACAGCGCGTCATTTCGAGCGGAGTGCAACGAAGTAGAGAACCCGAAGGCTCAGCGAAGCTAAATCTGTTTGTATAGATATCTCCATTCCACTGCGTTCCATTCGAGATGACGATTTTACTTTGTAGTCGATATTGCTAAGAAAATATAAAACGTTCTCAGCTACATCGACTTTTTTGTTTTAAAGCCATCTATATTGCTTATAGGCAAATAAGTGTATCCTATTCACTGAAAAAAAAAGAAAAAAAAAGAAAAAAAATCTTCCTAAGGCTATCAGAAAAATCACTAACTCTGCAAGTTTTACCTTTTAATTATTTTTCCCGAAAAATCCAGAGGCCTTGAGTCATAACTATAAATTTATAAATCCTGTATTTCATTCAAATCCAAATACTTTGTATCAATCTGTTTCGAAGTCTTTGCACCCAATTTTTTTATCTTTTCTGAAGTATTGGTTAAATTTCCTGCACCTGCTGACAATTTATTAATGGCTTTATCGTAGGCATCCTGACCATTTCTAATATGTTTTCCAATGTTTTCCATGTCAGCAATAAAACCTACAAACTTATCATACATGCTGCCGCTTAAACGGGCAATTTCCATTACGTTGCGGTTTTGACGTTCCTGTTTCCATATACTGGCTATAGTGCGCAAAGTAGCCAGCAAAGTAGATGGACTTACGATTACCACCCTCCTGTCCCAGGCGAAATTGAACAGTTCGGCATCTTTTTGTACTGCTATGCTAAAAGAAGATTCGATGGGTACAAACAATAAAACAAAGTCCGGAGAATTAATTTTATATAAATCCTGGTAGTTTTTTGATGAAAGTTCCTGAATATGGTTCTTAATTGATGCCAGATGCTGCTTTACATAGCTTTCACGCTCTTCATCAGTATCTGCAGATACGGAGCGCTCATAAGCAACTAAACTTACTTTAGCATCAACAACGAGGTGTTTATCGTCTGGAAGGTCTATTACCACATCTGGCTGGTAACGGCTGCCTTCTGCTGATGCATGCGAAGCCTGGATACGGTATTCCTGATCCCGGACCAAACCAGACCGCTCCAAAACCTTTTCCAATATAATTTCGCCCCAATTGCCCTGTTTTTTACTATCGCCTTTTAGCGCTTTGGTTAAATTATTGGCGTCTTCCTGAATAAGTTTACTTTGAATCTGTAGTTCCGAAATTACACCTTTGAGTATATTTCTTTCATCAGATTCAGCTTTATAAACCTTTTCTACCTTATCTTCAAAAGCCTTGATATTCTCTTTCAAAGGATTAAGGATAATATCCAGATTGGTCCTGTTCTGCTCAATAAATTTGGTCGATTTTTCCTCCAGAATTTTATTGGCAATCAGTTCGAAATCTTTATTCAGTTTTTGTTGCGACTGCTCATAACTTAATTTTTGTTCTGCTAACTTTTCTTTCTCGGCCAGGTAAAATGATCTCGTACTTTCGAGCTCACGGTTGGCATCTGCAAGCCGGTCGCGCTCAGCCTGTAATTCATCAATTAAACGCCGTTGTTCATCTTTAAGCAAAATGGTAATATGCTCTTTTTCTGCAGATAAGTTAGAAACACGTTCGTCCGCTTTGGCTAATCTTATTTTTAAGGTTTCATTTTCACTTTTTGTCCTTTCAAAATCTTCTAACGAAACGATGGGGATTGAAGCCTGAGGTTTCTTTAGTAATAAAATAAACAGGACAATTAAAATTACAATTAGTAAAGCAATACCAGCGATCTCCATAATGATAAGAATTTTAGCAAAAATGGAGATTTAAAATAGATATACCAAAAGAAATTAGTCAGTTTTAACCGTAAAAAACCGTAAAAATTATTTATAATTGGATATTAGTATTTTAAAAATGAACGCTTTAACTGTCCTTATTTCCTGT
This sequence comes from Pedobacter suwonensis, assembly GCF_007833675.1. Taxonomy (NCBI): domain Bacteria; kingdom Pseudomonadati; phylum Bacteroidota; class Sphingobacteriia; order Sphingobacteriales; family Sphingobacteriaceae; genus Pedobacter; species Pedobacter suwonensis. Next base: position 3,205,227 of record NZ_CP031708.1, read on the forward strand.
CGAGATCAAGTGGGTTTGGTTACCCATATTACCCGTGTGCTGGCTGCTCATCAACTGAATATCATTGCCATGCGCGAATTTGTAGATGAAGCCAATAAAGCATTTTTTACGAGAATTGCCTGTACCGGAGATCTGGAAAATCCTGAAAAATTAAAGAAAAAACTGTTAGAAAATTTACCACATGCTGCTGAGGTAAATCTAATTACCAAACAGGAAAAACAGATCGCTGTTCTGGTGACTAAAGAGTATCATTGTTTGGCAGAAATACTGATTAAAAATCACTTTAAAACTTTAGGTGCAAATGTTCAATGTGTAATTGGTAACTACGAAAGCCTTAAAGATTTTACCGGGAAACTGGGGATTCCCTATTTTTATGTAGATCATAATAATAAAGATAAAAGTGACTTTGAAGCTGAAGTAAAAACGATCATTAATCAGTTTGAGGTAGACTACCTGGTATTGGCTAAGTTTATGCGAATTCTTTCAGCTGATTTTGTAAAGGATTATGCAGGTAAAATCATCAACATCCATCACTCCTTTTTGCCTGCTTTTATAGGTGCCAATCCTTATCGGCAGGCTTTTGAGCGTGGGGTAAAAATTATTGGTGCTACCGCACATTTTGTTACCGATAGTTTAGATGAAGGGCCTATTATTGCGCAGCATACCAATCATGTAGACCATAATTTTGGTGTGAAGGAAATGGTGCATGCTGGTAAGGAGATAGAAAAAAAAGTATTATTGGAGGCTTTGGAACTTATTTTTGAAGACCGGGTTTTTGTGAGTGGAAATAAAACGGTAGTGTTTAAATAGGCGATAAGCGTTTAGGGGGTAGCGTATAGCGAAGCCGAATGGTGTCGTCATTGAGAGAAGGCTTTTCAGCCTACGAAGCAATCTTATGCCCAGGGCTATCATCGACCGCTGTAAGATTGCTTCGTCGTTCCTCCTCGTAATGATGATGAATCTTAAAGGATCTTTAAAGAAAACCAAACTCTGCGCCCTCTGTGCTTTCCTCTTTGTTCTCTGTGGTAAAAGAACTGCTATAGTTTATTTAACAACAAATTCGCCACATCTTCTCCGGTTTGCGAGCCAATAGCTACGCCCATACCATTACACCTGGTTGCACAAAATACATTTGGACGGATTTCTTCGATATGCGGTTCAAGTGTTTTACCAAAAGCCATAATCCCACTCCAGCGGTAATCAATTTCATATTTAGTGGTTGGTAAGATTACTTTTTTTAGCAGATGCTCAAGCGCAGATTGCACTGGTTCGGTGTGGTCAAAAGTAGTAGTTTGTTCAGCTTTGAAATCAATATTTCTACCACCACCTAATAAAATTCTGTTATTTATATTCCGGAAATAGTAATAACCTTTATCATAATGGAAAGTACCCGCAATCTTTAGATCTTTTATCGGTTTAGTTATTAAAACCTGACCGCGACCTGGGTTGATATCCACATCAGGGTACAGATCTTTGATAAAGGCATTGGTTGTAAGAATCAATTGTTTACAAGAAAAATTTCCATTTTTGGTAATCAGGCAAAAACCTTTTGATTCTTCTTCAATCCGGTCTACAGTACAATTATTAAAAATACCAATGCCTAGTTGTTGTGCATATTGAATCAAAGCGTACATCATTTTACCACTATCAATCTGGGCTTCATATTTATTTTCGATTAAAGTACTTACCCCTTCGAAACCAGATAAACTGATTTTTTTATTGTTTACACGAAAAGCATTGGATCCGACAATATCATTAACCAAAAGGTTAAAATGTTCAATTTTGGATACACCTAATTCAGCTAAAGAATGATCTTCTTTTTTAAATAGTTCATATCCGCCCAGGCATTGATAATCAATGGTATTATCACCCAACAAATAACGTAGTTTAAGCAGACCTTTCCACCGTTTTTCGATGAGCATTGCAAGTCGTTCGCTGCCCATCCTTTTCTCTTGCTCAGTTAGTTCAGAAATGCTTCCAAAGCAGGCGAAACCAGCATTTTTTGTGCTTGCACCGGTAGGTAAAAATCCCTTTTCAAGTATGACTATCCTTAACGAAGGAACTGTTTTTTTAAGGTGAATGGCGGCATTTAATCCTACTATTCCACTGCCAATTACAATCGCATCATAATTACAAAAAAATGAATCTTTTTCCCAGTATGAAAGTTCGTTTGGCATAACATAAATGTACTGTTTTTTAAATTTTAAATAATATGGGAACGCTTTTTGATATAGGCTAAATGAAAAACATACATAAGAAAATGGGAGTTTATTTAATATTAATCATCCCGGTATTATTGCTGAGCATGTTTGTACAATGGCGATTTAGAAACAAGTTTTCTAAGTATGCTGAAATGCAATTAAGCTCTGGTTTATCGGGCAAAGAGGTAGCAGAAAGAATGCTGCATGATAATGGAATATACGATGTGAAGGTGATGAGTACCGAGGGACAATTAACAGATCATTACAATCCGTCAGATAAAACCGTTAATTTAAGTACTGATGTATACTATAGTCGTAGCGTAGCAGCTGCAGCGGTAGCGGCTCACGAATGTGGTCATGCGGTGCAACAGGCGAAATCATATAACTGGTTGCAGTTAAGAAGCAGCATGGTGCCAGTAGTGAGCATATCATCTAATCTTTTGCAGTGGGTATTATTAATAGGTGTATTGTTAATAGGTTTTACCGGAAACCCGATTGTTTTGGCGATTGGTGTAGTGGGTTTAGCATTAGTAACCGTATTTAGTATCGTTACCCTACCTGTTGAATTTGATGCCAGTAACCGGGCCTTAGCCTGGCTCAGGAACAATAATGGTGTGATGCAAACACAGGAAGAAAATGCGCAGGCCAAAGATGCACTTTGGTGGGCGGCCATGACTTACGTGGTTGCGGCTGTGGGTGCATTAGCCAATTTATTATATTACGCATCAATGCTTTTTGGACGGAGCAGGGATTAGGAAATATTGAATACGACAAATACAACGCGGCCAGGATCATGATCCTGGCCGTTTTTTGTTTATTAATTTAACCCGATCGTCATGCTGATCCGATCCATCGGATTTGTTTTACAAGTAGAGGTAGTATTTTCAATTGTCTTGTAGCGATTACGTGGTCAGAATCTTTCCAACTAAATAAAACTGATTGAAATCCGGTATCTATCAGACCAGGTGATGACTATAGTTAAAATATCTATTTGGAAAGCAGGTTTTGTGGTAATAGGAAAACTTCGGTCCCGCTCCCGCTTCTGCCGATGAAAATATCGGCATTTCGCTTTGATCGGGTTTAGGTGGCACGGTAGCTTGTACTATTTGGGGTTGCAGGATGCATAGATAACTTAAGCCTTTGATATTGATGTAAAAGCTCAAAGCGTGGAGAATACCTGGAGCAATAAAGCAGGAATAATTAGTAAAATGGAATACTGAATGTGCTTTTCTAAAATGAATGTTGGTCTAGCCGTTCGACTATTCCATGGATGACAAGAGTAAGTAAGAGATTAGTTTAACCTATAAGGGGCTACCAATTGAAATTCTGGGATGTCAACATCAAATTCAGAGCCATCTATATCGCGTTTCATCAGGTAAGTGCCTTTCATGCTGCCCATATCGGTTTTGAGGTTACAACCTGAAACGTATACATGCGTTTCGCCAGGTTGGATAATGGGTTGTAGACCTACAACACCTTCACCTTCTACTTCTCTACGGCTTGAGTTCGAATCGAAAATCAACCATTGGCGGCGCATTAACTGGACAGCATAATCAGAAAGATTTGAAATTTCTACGCGATAGGCAAACATATAATGTTCGTTCGCCGGATTTGAATATTCTGGCTGGTAGACGGTTTCTACCGAAACCTTAACACCATCTGTAATTGCTGTAACCATGATAATAACGAATGTAAGAAAAAACTTTCAAAAATCAAGCCAGTACACTGGTAGCATCATAGTTGGCAAATTTTTCTGCCACTTCTTCTAAAATGCTGTAAATGTTGCTGATATCTGATTCAGCAACCAATCGCATGCGATACGGTTTAAAATCTGGCAGGCCTTTAAAATAGTTGGCATAATGGCGACGCATTTCGAAAATACCGGTTTTAGGACCTTTCCATTCCAGCGATTTATCCAGGTGTATACGGCAAACCTCAATTCTTTCTTCTATGGTTGGTCCGGCCAGGTGTTTTCCGGTTTTGAAGAAGTGTTTTACTTCGCGGAAAATCCATGGATAACCAATTGCGGCACGGCCTATCATAATGCCATCTACCTCATATTCCATGCGCCAATTGGCTGCTTTTTCAGGACTATCTACATCACCGTTACCAAAAATCGGAATTTTAATGCGAGGATTGCGTTTAATTTCACGGATTAAACTCCAATCGGCCTCTCCCTTATATAATTGTGCCCTGGTGCGGCCATGAATGGTTAGTGCCTGGATACCTACATCCTGAAGCCTTTCGGCTACTTCATAAACATTTTTGGTATTGTCATCCCAACCCAAGCGGGTTTTTACGGTAACAGGTAAATGCGAAGCTTTAACCACCGCATCAGTCATTTTTACCATTTTATCAATATCCTGAAGCAAACTTGAGCCTGCACCTTTGCAAACTACATTTTTTACCGGACAACCATAATTGATGTCAACCAGATCGGGACCTGCTGCAGAAGCAATTTCTGAGGCCTCGCGCATGTGTTCGATATCGCCGCCAAAAATCTGGATGCCAATTGGTCGCTCATATTCGAAAATATCCAATTTTTGCAGGCTTTTTGCAGCGTCCCGGATTAAGCCTTCCGAAGAGATAAATTCGGTATACATCATATCTGCACCGTTTTTTTTGCATACATAACGGAACGGTGGATCACTTACATCCTCCATTGGAGCCAGCAATAACGGGAACTCACCTAAATCTATATTTCCTATCTTTACAGACATTTTCTATCTTCAACGATTAATAAAAACATACAAAGGTACAAATAATGAGTTTTGTAACACCTAAACACGAGGAAATCAATCCTTTCTTGCAATTACTTTTACTTTTATTTTACGCAGTTGCCGGAGCTTTTGTTTTCGGTATCATTGGAATCGTAATCTGTATGGCCATGTATGGAATGGGATTAGTAAGTAATTTCGCCCTGCTTATATCGGGTGATGCGAAGTATATTTCTGGTTTTAAGGTGATACAGATTTTAAGTTCAATAGGAACATTCATTTTACCACCCCTTGCCCTTGCCTTAACAGAAAGAACAAAAATTACCCGGTTTTATAGCTTCAAACAACCAAAAGTTTTACTGCTTTTGCTGGTAATCTTGATAATGATTGCGAGTATGCCTTTTATGGAGTGGACAGTAATCTGGAACCAAAAAATGGTTTTGCCCGACTTTTTAAAAGGGATTGAGGCATGGATGAAAGAAAAAGAAGAACTGGCAGCAAAAATGACCATCCAACTGATCACAGTGAGGAATAATTGGGATTTTGTGGTTAACCTGATTATGATTGCAGTTTTACCAGCGATTGGTGAGGAGTTGATGTTCAGGGGTGGTGTGCAACGTTCATTGGAGCGATCTTTTGGTAATCCGCACCTGGCTATCTGGTTATCTGCTATAATTTTTAGTGCCATACATGTACAGTTTTATGGTTTTGTGCCGCGGATGTTATTGGGTGCAGGCTTTGGCTACCTGTATTATTTTAGCGGAAGTATCTGGTATGCCATGTTTGCGCACTTTTTAAACAATGCTTATGCGGTTTGCGCGGCTTTTTATATGCAAAAGCATCATATGCCACTTGATAAAGCTGATGAGCCGATTGGTTTTCCTTGGTATGGGTATTTAATTAGTGCAATAATTACCATAGCTTTGTTTAAATTTTTTAAAGATAGCGCATCAAGTGAGCGAAAATTGGGTTAAGGTATACACCACCAGTAATGCCTTTGCGGCAGAGGTATTAAAACAGGGATTAACAGAAGCAGGTATTCCCGCAGTGACGATAAATAAACAGCTCTCGGCATATAACATTGGCGAAATAAATGTTTTGGTGAGTAAGTTAGATTTCAATAAAGCCATAGAATACATCGTTGAGAACGAAATTGAATAGTAATAATGACCTTAAACCTTATACCCCTTACCTCTTAACTTAAATGAAAACCAGGGCAATAACCGCTTTCTTTTTTACCATTGTGATGCTTGGCTCTATCTTATTGGGGAGTTATGCATTTACTATTTTCTATCTTATCCTGAGTGGTTTATCCTTATTTGAATTTTATAAGCTGATTAAAAATGCTGGTATCAGGCCACACCGAAACATCGGTTTAATAGCAGGATCTTTAATTTTCCTAATGGCCGCAGGCTTACATTATTTAGAATACGATGTTAAGTATCTGTTGCTTTGTATCCCGCTGATTTTCTCTGTTTTTATCACTGAATTGTATAAGAAAAACAAAATTCCATTTGCCAATATCTCTTATACATTTGTTGGCTTTGTTTATGTAACTATCCCTTTCTGTTTTTTCCATGCCCTCGGTTTCTTAAAAAACTGGAATGAATATAACTTTCATTTACCGCTCGCATTTTTGTTAATGCTTTGGGCAAACGATACCGGAGCCTATCTTTTTGGCGTAAAATACGGTAAGCGCAAACTGTTTGAGCGCCATTCGCCGAAGAAAAGTTGGGAAGGATTTTTCGGCGGGATGTTTACCAGCATTTTGGTCGCTTTTGCTCTGTCTTTTCTTTTTATTGAAAGCCCGTCCTGGGTTTGGATGGGTATGGCTGTATTAATTGCAGGTTTTGGAACATTGGGCGATTTAGTAGAATCGATGCTTAAACGAAGTTTAGATACTAAAGACAGTGGCGGTCTGTTGCCAGGGCACGGCGGTTTGTTAGATCGTTTTGATGGCTTATTATTGGCTGCACCGGTAGTTTATGCGTATTTGTATCTGATTTTGTATTAGATTAATCACAAAGACAGGAAGACACAAAGAAATAACTTATCTATTGTCCTCGTTTGTAACGAGGATGAATGGGATTCACATTTATAATGTGGTTTTTGTTATTAGCGATACAATCGCTATTCTCGCTAATCCTCGTTACAAACGAGGACTATAATGTGTTTCTCATGCTGTAGCCGTTACAACATGATATTCCCTTTCTACCTGTTCGCCAGTTTTGCTTTTTATCTGTTCGGTTTTACTAAGAATATTTTCAACTTTAAATCCGCCGTTTTTTAATAGTTCTTTTACCTCTTCTACTTCATAAAGTTTAAAACCATAAGGCGTGAAAGGAAGATTTTGCATAAAAGTTTTATTGGCAAAGCAAATTACAAGAGTGCCATTAAGTTTTAAGGTTCTTTTAATTTCGGTGAGATATTCGCTTGGATTTTGCCAAAAGTAGATTGTATTAACTGTAAAAATTTTATCGAACCGATTTTCATCAAATGACAATGTAATTCCATCTGTCAGTTTAAATTGGACATTTCCCTGTGCTAAGAAAACTTGATTGTTTTTTTCAGCCTCGGCAATAATGGTAGCAGAAATATCGGCACCAAAATACCTGAGGTTTTCGGCGTTTGATAATAGTTGTGCGATGTGCCCACCGTTGCCATGACCGATTTCTAAAACAGTTTCATTGTTTTTGAGATTTAATGCATCAATTGCAGAAGTGGTCATGCCGATGTTGCTGGTATGCATCATCTCCGCTGTTTTAATGCCATGTTCGCCTTCCGGGCAGCTTAGCTGTTTCGCAATGTTTTTTAATTCTTCTTCGGAATGTTGATGCTCCATGATCAAATTAAAAATTTAAGTCTGATAAAATGTATCGGGTTATTTGATTACCTGAACTGGCTTTTTGTTTTCATCAATAGCTACAAAAGTAAAATCGCCATGTACGGCTAATTCTCTCCCTTCAGCGTACATCTGCTCGATATAAATTTCTACGTTAACTTTTAAACTGGTATTGCCTACGTGGTTCACCTTGCCAATAAGTTCAACAATGGTACCTGCTGGAATCGGTTTTTTAAAATCGATCCTGTCGCTGCTTACCGTTACCATAATTTGGCGGCTGAACCGGGTTGCGGTAATAAAAGCCACTTCGTCCATCAAATGCATGGCGGTACCGCCGAAAAGCGTATCGTAATGGTTGGTTGTATTTGGGAAAACGGCTTTAAAAATACTGGTTTTTGAGTTTTCTATTCTTTCTGCTAAGGTCATGGGGTAAATATAGGGTGAGTAAAAAGCTTTGACAACTTTCTGATTAGAAAGTTGTCAAAGTTGAGATCAGGATAAAACTATCGTAAAGATATCATCCCGAAGATTTTCTTAATACAATTTATTTCAGTTATTCATGTTGAAGAGTCTTCGACAGGCTCAGACTGACAATGAGTGAATGTTTAACACCAATTATATTAATTTACCTGAAGATCTGCCGAAGGTACTTTTTCCGTTTTACGCATCTCTTTTGCGGCTTCAACCATTTCGATCAATGCTTTTTTGGTCTCGTCCCATCCGCGGGTTTTTAAGCCACAATCAGGGTTTACCCAAAGTTGTGCAGAAGGAATAACGGCTTTTGCCTTTTTAAGCAACTGAACCATTTCTTCGCGTTTCGGAACTCTTGGAGAGTGAATATCATAAACACCTGGTCCGATTTCGTTTGGATATTTAAAATCGGCAAAAGCATCTAATAATTCCATCTGCGAACGCGAGGTTTCGATCGTAATTACATCTGCATCCATATCAGCAATGTTTTGGATGATATCGTTAAACTCCGAATAGCACATGTGCGTATGGATCTGTGTATCGTCTTTTACCCCACTTGCTGAGATTTTGAAAGCTTTCACTGCCCAGTTCAGGTAATTTTGCCAATCTGCTTTGCGCAATGGCAATCCCTCTCTAATGGCCGGTTCATCAATCTGGATAATTTTAATGCCTGCATTTTCCAGGTCGCAAACCTCATCGCGGATAGCCAGGGCAATCTGTGTACAGGTTTCCGATCGTGGCTGATCATTCCGTACAAATGACCATTGTAAGATAGTTACAGGACCCGTTAACATGCCTTTCATGTATTTGGAGGTTAGCGACTGGGCATAGGCTGTCCACTTGATCGTCATGGGTGTTGGGCGCGAAACATCGCCAAAAATAATCGGTGGTTTTACACAGCGTGATCCGTAGCTCTGTACCCAACCATTTTTAGAAAAAGCAAAACCGTCTAGCTGCTCTCCAAAATATTCAACCATATCATTGCGTTCAAACTCGCCGTGAACCAAAACATCCAGACCGATTTCTTCCTGCCACTTTACTGCTTTTTCAGTTTCTTTTGCAATGAGATCATCGTATTCTTCAATAGTGAGCGCTCCGTTTTTAAGTTTTGCTCTCCAGCTTCTTACCTCTGCAGTTTGTGGAAACGAGCCGATAGTGGTAGTGGCATAAATGGGCAGATTAAGTTCCTGTTGTTTAATTTTTCTGATCGAAAATGGACTCAAACGTTCGGCATCCTGCTCTTTTAAGTCTAAAACCCTTTGTCTAACTGCCGGATTATGGATGATTTTAGAAACTTTACGGTTAGCAATTGCGATCTTATTTTCTTCGAGTTTTTGCAGGGTAGATGCAGGGCTTTCGTTGGTGATCAGTTTTTTTAAGGTAGCTACTTCCGCAATTTTCTGTTTTGCATAGGCCAGCCATTGTTTAATTTCTGGCGATAAATTTTTCTTATTGGTTTCATTGTCCAGATCAACCGGTGAGTGAATTAACGAACAGGATGGAGCAATCCATATTTTATCAAATCCTCTTTTGTCTACCGCATGGCTAATGATCGAAAGAGATTTCTCAAAGTCATTTTTCCAAATGTTTCTTCCGTCTACCAAGCCTAAAGAAAGAATGGTATCTTCTCTTAACGAAGCTAAAACATCGTCTAATTGATCTTCAGCACGGACTAAGTCGATATGTAGAACATTTACAGGTAATGAAGCCGTTAATGCTAAATTATTACCTAATCCTTCAAAATAAGTAGCTAAAACAATTTTTAATCCTGGAAAGGCTTTCCTGATTTCTTTATAGGCATATTCATAAGCTTTTTTGTCTTTTTCCGTCAAATCCAAAGTCAAAAATGGCTCATCAAACTGAATATATTCTACATCCAGCGCTTCTAAGCGAGATAAAATCTCGATATAAACCGGAAGCAGGTTTTTAATCAGGTCTATTTTTTCAAATCCAGCCTCTTTTTCCTTACCCAATAAAAGGTAAGAAACCGGTCCAATCAGTACGGGTTTAGTATTAATTCCTAATTGTTTTGCCTCATAAAACTCGTCGATAATCTTGGTAGAAAAAAGTTTAAAAGGTTGATTTTTGTAAAATTCGGGCACGATGTAATGGTAATTGGTATCGAACCATTTGGTCATTTCCATCGCTACCACATCCAGTCCTTCTTTTTGGTAGCCTCTTGCCATCGCAAAATAAAGATCCAGTTCCTCATTTCCTTTTTTCAGGATCACTTCGTTGTATCTTTTTGGAATGGCTCCAAAAGTTAAGGAATGATCAAGTACGTGATCGTAAAAAGAAAAATCGTTTGATGGAATTACATCAATCCCGGCTTCTTTTTGAAGTTTCCAGTTTTCGTGGCGGATATTTTTGCCCACCTGCAGTACACTTTTGTACCCAGTTTTATCTGCCCAATAATTTTCGCAGATTTTCTTTAATTCCCTTTGGCTACCTATTCGCGGATAGCCTAGATTTTGCGTTAGCATCTCTCTTAAAGATTAAGTAAATAAATCATTTAAAAGCTCTTAAAGCAATATTTGTAATACTCTTTGTTAAAATTAAAGGAAAGGTTATGGCACAGCCTGCCCACTCATCAGCAAAAACTTTAAGCAAGCCTATAAAATTTAAATTTTATCGTGTACAATCAGACCTGACCAATTACTTTATAACGCGAAAGCACCGTCAATTCAACATAGGCAGGTCTCCTGACTTATTCCCGATCCCATCGCCTTCCCATACCGGTAAAGGCACAGTGGCATAAATGATAAGACCGTTGTCTTCTTGTTAAAGACAGAATTTACAGTTGCGCGACAGCTCGTGATTTGCACACGATTCCCTATTAATCCCGGTTGTATTCCGGGAACCTGTATCGGTTGATGAAAATAAAGTTAAGAACTTATATCAGGGCAAATGTATGGATTAGGATTTAAAACTTGTAACAAATTTACAGTAAGCCGTTTTTGGAAATTTTCTCTATTATATTTGATTACCCTACTAAACTATCAAATTATGATGAAAACCAACTTTATCAGGCTTTGTATCGCTTTTTTATTGGTAAGTAACGTTGCAGTGCTGGCACAGGAAGTACCAACGCCCAGATCACATTTCGGTTTTGATATTGGTGATGATTACCAATTGGCCAATTATACCCAGACAGAAGCTTACTTTAAGAAACTCGCAGCAAATTCTGACCGCATTAAACTGGTTGAGATCGGTAAAACCGAAGAAGGCAGAAGTCAATACATGCTGGTTGTTTCTTCGCCGGAAAACCTAAAGAAATCAGATCGTTATAAAGAGATTTCGCAACAGTTGGCTCATGCAGAAATTGCGCCAGAGCGGGCCAAAGTTTTGGCACAAGAAGGTAAAGCAGTGGTATGGATAGATGGCGGATTACATGCAAATGAAGTAGTTGGGACCCATCAGCTGATTCAGACGATATATGAATTTGCCTCCAGAACAGACCCGGAAACCTTGCGTATTCTGGATAATGTGATCATCCTATTTACACATGCAAACCCCGATGGACAGGAGTTGGTGAGCAATTGGTACATGAGGGAAAAAGACCCAAAGAAAAGAACAACTTCAGGCTTGCCGGTTTTGTATGAAAAATATGCGGGACATGATAATAACCGCGATTTTTTTATGTTAAATCTTAAAGAAACACAAAATATCGGTCGCCAGCTTTTTATAGAATGGATTCCACAGATCATGTATAACCACCACCAGGCCGGTCCGGCGGGAACGGTTGTGGCAGGTCCTCCTTACCGGGATCCGTTTAATTATGTTTTTGATCCAACCTTGTTAACCAGTTTAGATGCGGTAGGTGCGGCCATGCATAACAGGATGAACGTAGAAAATAAGCCCGGTTACACTCAACGTGGCGGATCGGTTTATTCTACCTGGTACAACGGCGGATTAAGGACAACTACCTATTTTCATAACATGATTGGACTGCTGACGGAAATTATCGGTAATCCTACTCCCTCTGAAATTCCATTGGTTCCATCGCGTTTGCTGCCAAGTGGCGATTCACCAAACCCAATCACTCCCAGAAAATGGTATTTTAAAAATTCGATTGATTATTCTGTATCGTTAAACTATGCCGTTTTGAATTACGCAGCGCGATACCATGATGAGTTACTGTATAATATTTATCAGATGGGCAGAAATTCGATTGAAAGAGGTAAAAAAGACAGCTGGTCTTTCTCCCCAAAGAAGATAGAAGCCATTAACAGCGCTGCAAAAGGTGAAAAGGGCGCCGCAATGTCCGGAGGCGATGCAGGTTTTGGATCCCGGCGTCAGATTAGCATGAAAGCTTTCGATACCGTGATGAAAGCGCCTGCAAACCGGGACCCACGTGGATATATCTTATCCGCAGATCAGCCTGATTTTAATACTGCCATTAAGTTCTTGAATGCATTGATCAGAACGGGTGTTGTCGTTCAAAAAGCAACCGCTCCATTTACCGTTGCGGGGAAAAACTATCCTGCCGGAAGTTATGTGGTTAAAACTGATCAGGCTTTCCGCCCACACGTTTTGGATATGTTCGAACCACAGGATCATCCTAATGATTTTAAATACGAAGGTGGTGCGCCAATTCCGCCTTATGATGCCGCCGGATGGACATTGGCTTATCTCATGGACGTGAAATTTGATCGCATGCTGTATGACTTTTCAGGTCCGTTTGAGAAAAATCCTTACGGAAAACTCTTACAACCAGAAAATAAATTGCCAAATGGGCCGAGTTATGTATTAAGTGCTGCACAAAATGATTCTTATACTGCAGTTAACGATTTATTGAAAAACAAAGTTGAAGTTTACCGCTCTCCTGAAAATGGCGATTTTTATGTTTCATCAGCAGGAAAAGCAGTACTTGAAAAAGCAAACATCAAACTAAAAATTGCTGTTGCCCCTAAAAATAAAATTAAAGTTTCGACGGCTAGAATTGCCCTTTGGGATGCTTATGGTGGTTCTATGGCATCCGGCTGGGTGCGGTTTCTAATGGAACAGTACCATTATGCTGCCACGGTAATTTATCCGCAGGATATTGATGCCGGAAATTTAAAATCTAAATTCGATGTGATCATTTTTGTGGGCGGTGCCATTCCATCGGTTCAGGGCGGAGGCAGTGGAAACAGATCTGTCGGACCAAAGTCAGATGAAATTCCACAGGAGTTTAGAAACCGTTTGGGCAGGATTAGTGCTGATCAATCCATCCCTGAATTAAAGAAGTTTTTAGAAGCCGGAGGTAACATTGTAACCATTGGGAGCAGTACCAACCTGGCTTATCACTTAAACCTACCCGTGCGTAATGCAATGGTCGAAATTATAAATGGTGAAGAAAAACGATTACCTGCTGAAAAATATTATGTTCCGGGAAGTGTTTTAAATGTTGGTGTAGATAGCACTTTACCAGCCAATTGGGGCATGGAAAAAGAAGCTGACGTTTATTTTGATAATAGCCCTGTTTTTAAACTCACCGGCGACGCCATTGCGGCTGGGAAGATCAAGCCTTTGATGTGGTTTGAAAATGCAACACCATTGCGTAGCGGCTGGGCCTGGGGCCAGGCTTATTTGCAAGATGGGATAACTGCTTTTGAAGCCAGGGTTGGTAAGGGTAAATTACTTGCTTTCGGGCCGGAAATTGCGTTCAGGGCGCAAACGCATGGCACTTTTAAATTGATATTTAACCAGTTGTATAAATAGTTATAGTTGAGTTTGCCATGTTGAGCTTGTTCAAAAACGAATTTACGCTGTTTCTTAAAAGAATACCACTTACAAATCTAATATAAAGGTCGTCTTTTCTACTGAAGCGTAGCAAAATCGAGAAATCTTTTTAACATAGTCCAAAGATTTCCCCACTGCGGTCGAAATGACGATATCTGGATATAAACTTTTATTGAGATATGGGGCCACTATCCTTAACGATAGTGGCTTTTTACTTTACACTTACTATAGCAAGTTATAATCAGCTTAATTTTGTATTATGAAAGTAGAAATTTGGTCGGACGTAATGTGTCCGTTTTGCTATATCGGGAAAAGACATTTTGAGCAGGCGATAGAGAAATTGCCTTTTAAAAATGAAATTGAAGTGGATTGGAAGAGTTTTCAGCTTAATCCGGAATATCATAATGCTAATAATGAAACGGTGTACGATTACCTTTCAAGAAGTAAGGGAATGCCGGTTGATCAGGCTAAACAGATGACCAAACAAGTGGCAGACATGGCGGCAAATGCAGGCTTAAGCATCGATTTCGATACCAATATTCCTGCAAATACATTCAACGCGCATCGTTTGATTCATTTGGCGGCAAAACACGGCCTTCAGGATTTAGCTGAAGAAAAATTGTTTGAAGCTCATTTTGTGAACAGCAAAAACATTGGCGAAACAAATGTTTTAGTTGATCTTGCAGTAGAAATAGGATTGAATAAGGACGAAGCTGTGGCCGTTTTAAATAGCGACGAGTTTGCTGAAGCTGTTCGTTATGATATTTATGAAAGTCAGAATTTAGGAATCCACGGTGTGCCATATTTTGTTATGGACCGTAAATATGGTGTTTCTGGTGCCCAACCTGTTCAGGCTTTTACTGATGCGCTTACCCAGAGTTTTACCGAATGGAAAGCCGCTCAGCCTAAAACCACGATTACTTCATTAAATAAAAATAATGATGCGGTTTGTGATGAGAATGGTTGTGAGATATAGATTTGTTTCCTGCAGATATAAAAACCGTCATTTCGATTGGAGCGTAGCTCAATGGAGATATCTATCTTGAGACAGGTTTAGCTTCGCTGAGCCTTCGGGTTCTCGACTTCGGTGCACTTTGCTCGAAATGACGGTAACTGAGGGGTGTTAAATCCTGAAAAAAAATTCAGGAGGACGACCGTTTTTAGGTTCTTCGACACTCCGCTACCATTGACAGAATCTCTAAAAAAGCCGTCCTTGCGAGGAGGAACGACGAAGTAATCTTTCATGCTAATGATCCTTGCTGTAAGATTGCTTCGTCGGCTGAAAAAGCCTTCCCGCAATGACGATCCTCTTAGAAGCTTATTTCCATTAAATACTTCTGTCAATCATATTGATTTTTATATCATAAATTATTCCTCAGGATGACAATGGCTCGGGAAACTTACCGTTGCTGATTCTTCAACGGCGTTAATAAATACTCCAAACCATTCACCCTGATTTCAAACATAGTAGCCATTAAATCGCCTAATTTGCCTTTCGGGAAACCCTTATCCTTATACCATAGCAAATAGCTTTCAGGAATATTACAAATCAGGTAACCTTTATATTTTCCGTAAGGCATTTGCATTTTTACTAAATCAAGTAATAAGGAGGGATCTAACATTTATAATATAAAATCTAAATAATTTTCTTTGTTAATTACGGAGAAACTGGCTTGAGGATAGTTTTTGGCAAAAAAGCCCGGGATTTTCTTCTTTTGGTTTCCCCATTTAAAATCGGCAGCTAACATTTCTCCGTTGTTAATTTCAATAAGGTCTATTTCCTGTTGATCATAGGTTCTCCAAAAGAAATAAGTGGCACTTTGCTGTTCGTACTCCATTTTTTTAATGCGTTCGCTAAAGCAGTAGTTTTCCCATAAAATACCCTGATCGTTCCTTAAGGCTAACAACCTGAAATCATTTACGATTGCGTTCCGGATCCCATTGTCGTAAAAATACCATTTGGATGATTTCGTAACTTCTTTCCGTAAATTATTACTATATCCGCCAATTTTATAAATGATAAAAACCTTTGACAGTAAATCAAGGTAACGATCTACCGTATTTTTGCTGATACCCAAATTACGGGAAATCTCATCAATTGAAACTTCGGAACCAACCTGATAGGCAATCAGTTTTAATAATTCCAGTAGTTTAGCGCTATTTTGGATGTTCTCATACATCAAAATATCTTTTAACAGATATGATTTAACCAGTTCTGTTAAATACTGTGCTTTTTCAGCCAATGAATTCAGGTGGAATAACTCAGGATAAGAACCAAAAATTAATCTTTCTTCCAGATTTTGTGTGGTTTGTAAAGCATTTTCCTGTTTATCCAACTCAACCTGTGCTATGGGGTAAAGATGGTAAGTTAAACTTCTTCCGGTTAAGGGTTCACCTGTTTGGTTTGATAAATCGAAAGTAGATGATCCACTTGCGATAATGGTAAGATCTTTAAAAGTATCGATGAGTAACTTTAATATTTTTCCGATTTCAGGTATAACCTGGGCTTCGTCAATAATGAGTAGCTTGGCATCACCCAAAACCCTTTTGTAATTGGCAGCTGTTCGGGTTGAAAGTAATACCTGTACATCCTGGTCTTCCCCATTTAAAGAAAGGTAGTTGATGTTCGCATCTTTGGTAATGCTTTCTACCAACCAGGTTTTACCGACCCGCCTTGTTCCGAATATTAGGATTACTTTGTTCTTCCCAATTTTGTGGAGGATAACCGGCTTCAAAGCTCTAACAATTTCACTTTCCATTTAAGCCAAATATAGGTAAAAACGTTAATTCAGTCAATAGACTGACTCAATTAACGTTAATTCAGTCAATAGACTGACTCAATTAATGTTTTTTAATCGATCAGCTCTAAAGTTTCAATCGCTTCTTCAACGGTTTTTACATTATCAAAAGCAATTCTAAGTGTATTCTTTACTTCTTTTAAATTGCACATGCGCGGATGGTTCTGCGCAAAAGTTAAAATTTTGGTAAAGGTATTTGAGTCGAAATAAGCTGACTGTTTATCACTTAAAAAATATCCTCTTAAACTATTTTTCTTAAAACTGATTTTTTCGAATCCTAATTTTTTACCCAACCATTGTAACCGCACTACGCTGAGCATGGTTTTTACTTGCGGGGGTATAGGTCCGAAACGATCGGCCAGGTGTTTTTCGAAAACGGCTAATTCAGCTTCGTTGTCAAGCTTAGAAAGCTCGGTGTATAAATTGTAACGCTCAGTAATATTGGTAATGTAAGCATCAGGAATATATAATTCAAGATCGGTATCTACCTGTGTAAAGCCTACAAACGGACGGGCAGGTTCATTTTCGAACAGGCCTTTAAACTCAGCTTCTTTCAATTCCTGAATGGCTTCATCCAGTATCTTATGGTACATTTCAAAACCGATTTCGGCGATGAACCCACTTTGCTCGGCACCTAATAAATTTCCACTTCCACGGATATCCAAATCGCGCATGGCCACATTAAAGCCACTGCCCAGATCAGAAAACTCTTCAATGGCACTTAAACGTTTCCGGGCCTCAGAAGTTAAGGTAGATAAAGGAGGCGAAAGTAAATAACAGAAAGCTTTTTTGTTGCTCCGGCCTACACGGCCACGCATTTGGTGCAGATCGCTCAAACCAAACATGTGTGCATGGTTGATGATGATGGTATTGGCATTTGGAATATCCAAACCTGCTTCAATAATAGTTGTGGCTACCAAAACATCTTTTTCTCCGTTAATAAAATCAAGCATCACATCTTCCAAAGCATCTCCATCTAATTGGCCATGCGCAATACCAATCCTTGCTTTTGGAACCAATTTCTGGATTAACCCACCCAATTGCATCAGGTCATTTACCCGGTTATGGATAAAGAACACCTGTCCGCCGCGATCCAGTTCAAACTGCACGGCTTCCTGGATTAATTTATCGTTAAAAACATGCAATTCGGTGCTAACGGGCTGCCGGTTCGGCGGTGGCGTACTTATAATAGATAAATCCCTTGCCCCCATTAAAGAAAAATGCAGCGTTCTTGGAATTGGAGTGGCTGTAAGGGTTAAGGTATCAACATTTACCCGTATGGCTTTTAACCTTTCTTTTGCAGTAACGCCAAACTTTTGCTCTTCATCAATAATCATGATGCCAAGATCTTTAAATTTGACATCCTTGCTAAGCAAACGGTGTGTTCCAATTAAAATGTCAACTTTGCCGGCTGCGGCCTCAGCCAGGGTATCTTTAATCTGTTTATTCGTTTTAAAACGGTTAATATAATCGACCGTTACCGGGAAATCCTTTAAACGGGAGGAGAAAGTTTTAAAATGTTGTAAAGCCAAAATGGTTGTTGGTACCAGAACGGCAGCCTGTTTACCATCAGCTACCGCTTTAAATGCAGCACGTACTGCAATTTCTGTCTTTCCAAAGCCAACATCACCACACACCAAACGGTCCATTGGATGTGGCGATTCCATATCCTTTTTCACGTCCTGGGTGGCTTTTAACTGATCGGGGGTATCTTCATAAATAAAAGAAGCCTCTAATTCGGTCTGTAAATAACTATCTGGAGAGAATGCTGTTCCGGCCTGGGTTTTGCGCAAGGCATAAAGCTTGATCAAATCCCGCGCGATATCTTTAACTTTTTTTTTAGTGGTTTTTTTTAACTTATCCCAGGCATCGGTACCCAGCTTATTCATTTTAGGAACGCCGCTTTCCTTACCGCTGTACTTGGCAATCCGGTTTAGGGAGTTGATGTTGACGTAAAGCAGGTCGTTATCGGCATAAATTAAACGGATCATTTCCTGGGTTTTGCCGTTCACCTCAACCTTTTCAAGTCCGGCATACTTACCAATACCATGGTCGATATGGGTAACATAATCGCCGGATTTTAGTTCCCTCAAATCTTTTAGGGTAATGGCCTGACTTTTCTGATAACCTTTTTTAAGCTTGTATTTGTAGTAACGGTCGAAAATCTGGTGATCAGTGTAAAATGCCGTTTGGATCTGCGGATCAACAAAACCCTCGCGCAGCATGCTGTTGATTGGTGTAAACTTGGCCGTTTTGTCAATATCTTCTAAAATGGCATATAAACGCTCAATCTGCTTAGGCGAATCGGTAAAAATAAAATTAACGATCCCAGCCTTTTCATTTTCCTTAAGGTTGTGAATCAGCAGATTGAAATCTTTATTAAATGATGGTTGTGGCTTGGTTTCGAATTCAAAACGATTATCTGTTTTATAGAAAAACTGTTTCCCGAATTCTACCAAAGGGAAATCCTGAAGGTGATCGCCCAATAACTTTTCATCCGTAAAGGCAAATTTAGGATCAATCCACTCCGGGTTTTGACTTTTATCTGCCGCTGGCAAGGCTTTCCAAAGTTCAACAGCCTTTTTAAAACCGGCTTTAACAATATCCAGGGTAAATTCTACGTCTTTAAACCAGAGTTGCGTGTCCTGATCGATATAATCGAGAATACTGATGTTACTTTCAGTTAAAAACTTGGCCTGAACATTTGGAACAATGGTAAGCGATTTAACTTCGGCAACCGACAGCTGGCTTTCAATTTCAAAACTTCTGATGCTTTCTACTTCGTCACCAAAAAACTCGATGCGATAAGGAAGATCAGAGGAGAACGAGAAAATATCTACAATGCCACCTCGGATGGAAAACTGCCCGGGTTCGTAAACAAAATCTCTTCTGTCAAAATCATAATCAATTAGAAATTCATTGATAAAATCGATGCCCAGTTTGGCGCCCAAACTGATTTCTAAAGTGTTTTTTTCAAGCGCGGAGCGATCTATCACCTTTTCGGCAATGGCTTCAGGATAGGAAACTACAATTTTTCCGTATTCTGAATCATGATTCAGCTCGTTCAATACTTCCGCACGGGCCAGCACGTTAGCGGTATCTACCTGGGTGAAATCGAAAGATTTTCGGTACGATGAAGGAAATAGTAAAACCTGTTTATCCAATACACTTTCGAGGTCAGACTGAAAATAAGCGGCTTCTTCCCTATCAGGCAAAACGAACAGAAGGGGCTTATGTAACAGGAAATAAGAAGAAAGTGCAACAATAGCATCAGCCGAACCCACCAACCCCTTTAATTGTATCTTTGGGTTTTTGCTGCTGTTCAACGCTTTGGTAAATTGGGTTACCCTATCGTCGGTTTTGTATCTGTTTATTAAATCGCGAATGTTCAAGGCACAAAAATAAGCTTATCTTTTAATATTAACCCGCAATTTGTGTAAAGGTTTTTTTAACTATTTTTGGCAGGGTTGAGATAGAATAATCAGATTTGGGAAAAAACGAAAACTTATTCTTAGATGGGATCGTTCGTTTGGTCGAAATATATTCCCCTTTCGTCGATTAAGGGCAAATCGGTGTAACAAAGGTAGTTCTATAGCCTCTAAATGTTATAAAAAGTGAAACAATGAAGTACATTAAAAGCTTTCCACTGGAACTTTTTTTCTGGTTAACAGCTTTAATATTACTGGCAACGGCGGATAGCCACCAACATCATTTTACACTTTGTCCTTTAGCCAATTTGGGCTTTGAGGATTGGTGTCCGGGGTGTGGCATAGGCAGGTCAATCAGTCATATTTTACATGGCGAGTTTACCGAAAGCTTTTCCGAACATTGGTTTGGTTTTCCGGCACTTTTAATTATAATTTATAGAATTTGCACATTGATAAGGAACAAAAAGAAGTTTAAAGTTTTAACCACAAATACATAGAAACCATGGATATATTTCAATCACCTCTAATGTCGTTACCAGGTATAACACCAGAGGAATACTCATATTTACAACAAGCCACTACCGGTTTAACTGAAGAGCAGTTACGTAATTTCCTGATGGTTTACAGCAGCAAAAGAAAAAATCCATCAGATATGTTGATTTTTTGTTTAATCGGATTGTTTGCTGTTCCAGGCTTGCAAAGGTTTATCATAGGCCAGATCGGTATGGGTATTTTGTACCTTTTAACTGCCGGTTTATGCTTTATCGGTTCGATTATCGATGTGGTAAACCACAAAACACTTGCTTTTGAATACAACCAGAAAATGGTTTTCGAAAGCTTACAGATGGTAAGAATGGGAGGTGGATTCCAACAAGCGGGAAAATTCTAAGATAATTAATCTCAATACTTAGGTCCGTATCCAAATAAATTGGATGCGGACTTTTTTGTTAAATGAACTTTCATGACAGAAAAAAGAAAACAATGAAATTTCTATATTTATCGAATGAAATTAGCTGAAATTACCAATTATTTAGAAAGCATCGCTCCGCTTAATTATCAGGAAGACTATGATAACTCTGGTTTAATTGTGGGCGATCCAAACATGGAAATCCGTGCTGCTTTGGTGGCTTTGGATTGTGTAGAGAAAATTGTAGATGAAGCCATTTCGACAGGATGCAATTTGATTATTACCCATCACCCGATAGTTTTTAAAGGACTAAAAAAGCTTAATGGTAAAAACTATGTAGAGCGTGTGGTTTTAAAGGCAATCAGGAATAATATTGCACTATATGCCATTCATACCAATTTAGACAGTATTCATACAGGGGTAAATGCCAGGATCTGTGAACGTTTAGGTTTAACAGGTACTAAAGTACTTTCGCCGAAAGCAGGGCTGTTAAAGAAATTGGTTACTTATTGTCCACAGGTCCAGGCGGAGCAACTGCGGTCGGCATTGTTTTATGCTGGTGCAGGTACCATTGGTAATTATAGCGAATGCAGTTTCAACGCTGATGGTTTTGGCACATTCAAAGGAAATGAAGATTCTGACCCTTTTGTTGGTGAAAAAGGTGTTCGCCACCGGGAGGCTGAAATACGGATCGAAATGGTTTACCCTACCCAGGCTGAACGAAAAATCCTCGTTGCTTTGTTTGAAAACCATCCATACGAGGAAGTGGCCTACGACATCTATAAACTCGAAAATAAACATCAGCTGGTGGGTTCGGGTATGGTAGGCTGGCTGGAATACGATATGGATGCTTATGATTTTCTGCATCTGGTGAAAGATAGGATGCAGGCTAAAGTGGTTAGGCATACAGAAGTAATTGGCAAAAGGATTAAGAAAGTTGCGGTTTGCGGAGGTTCGGGAAGCTTCCTGTTAAAAGAAGCCATAGCTGCCGGGGCCGATGCATTTATTACCGCAGATTTTAAATACCACGAGTTTTTTGACGCGGAAGAAAAATTGATCATTGCAGACATCGGACACTTTGAAACTGAACAATTTACCTCAAATTTATTGCTTGAAATTATTCAGAAAAAATTTACTAACTTTGCAATCCGTTTAACGGAGCAAAATACAAACCCCATAAATTACTTGTTTTAATGGAACAAACCGTAGAACAAAAGCTAAAAGCTTTATACGAATTACAAAATATCCACACGAAAATTGATAAAATCCGCCAGGTACGTGGCGAGTTACCAATGGAAGTTGCCGACCTTGAGGATGACGTTCTAGGACTCGAAACTAGAATTGCAAAAATTAAAGGTGAGCTTGATGATCTTGAAGATTCGATCGTAACGCGTAAAAATACAATCAAAGATGCGCAGGCTGCCATCAAAAGATATGATTCTCAATTAAAAGAAGTTAAAAATAACCGTGAATACGATGCTTTAACCAAAGAAATTGAGATTCAGGGTTTAGATATCCAGGTTTCTGAAAAGAAAATTAAAGAACATGGTTTCGAAATCACTTCAAAAACTGAAATCTATGAAGCTGCTAAAGCCGAATTAGATGGAAGAAAAAAAGATTTGGAAGCTAAAAAAGCAGAACTGGATGTAATTACTGCCGAAACTGAAAAAGAGGAGCAGGATTTACAAAAGAAAGCAGATAAAGCGGAACCTCAAATCGAAGAACGCTTATTGGTTGCTTATAAACGTTTACGCAAAAATGCTGTGAATGGTTTAGCTGTAGTAACCATTGACCGCGATTCTTGTTCCGGATGTTTTAACCAGATTCCACCACAACGCCAGTTAGATATTCGTCAACGTAAAAAAATTATCGTTTGCGAACACTGTGGTCGTATTTTGGTTGATGAAGCGCTAACACACGAAGTAGCAGAGGCTTAAGCTAAATAATAAAAGTATTTGAACGTCCCGATTTAATCGGGACGTTTTTTGTTTAAGGCTATTTTCTTGGCCTTACTCAAAACAAGAATATGATTTTATCGTTTAGTGTAGATATTTGTTTGAATGTGAGCGATTGCTGCAGCATAGAACCAAACCGAAATAGAATCCCTGATGAATAAAAATTTCCGTTTTTCCTTAACGTTTCTCCTGCTCCTCTCCCCTTTGTTTTCACTTGCAAATTTCGATTTTAACAGCAACTGCTTAAATGCTTATAAAAGCATATTCGAATTGAAGTTGGGCAATGCGAGGGCTTATATCTCTACCGAAAAAAAGCAGCATCCCAATAATTCCATTATTCCGCTTCTGGAAAATTATGTTGATTATTTTACCGTACTTACTTCAGAAAGCAAGGCTGATTTTGACCGTTTGAAAGGAAATAAATCTAAACGTTTGGATCAGATAAGCGACGATGATAAAAATTCGCCTTACTACCTGTATGCGCAGGCAGAAATCAATTTGCAATGGGCGCTCATCCGAGGCCGTTTTGGTGAATATTTTAATGCCGCCATGGAAGTTAAAAGAGCAAACAATCTGTTACAGGATAATAGTAAGAAGTTTCCAAATTTTCACCTGAACTTGAAAGGTTTGGGATTGATTAACGCAGTATTGGGCAATCTTCCTGACGGGGCTTTAAAAACAGCACTTTCAACATTCGGCATTAAGGGAAACCTGCAGAGCGGATTGAATATGTTCGAAAAATTGGCTGATAACCTGCCAAAATCATCTTACGAACCTTTTTATGAAGAAGTGGTGTTTTATTATGCCTACGTTTTAACCGATGTGGCGCATAGCCCGCAGGCATATGCTAAAACCATGAGGTACACCGAACGGATTGCCGATACCAGTTTGTTAAAAAGTTATCTGCAGAGTTATGTTTGCATTAAAAACGGGCATAGTGAAGAAGCAATTTCTATTTTAGCAAGACGACCAGAGGGAGGTGTTTATCAGCCTTTTCCTTATCTGGATTATTTGGAAGGAATTGCACATTTAAATAAACTTGATCTTAATGCAGGCACCTATTTTAACCGGTTTTTGCAGACTACAAAGGGCGTAAACTTTGTTAAAGACGCCTACCTTCATCTGGGATGGATTGCGCTTCTGAAAGGAGATAAAGGAACATATGCGGCATTTGCCTCCAGGGCAGTTAAAAATGGTTACACTTATATGGAAAAGGATAAGCAGGCCAAAGCAGAGGCTTCGGCAGCAGTACCGAACATTGATTTGTTAAAAGCCAGACTGTTGTTTGATGGTGGTTATTTAAACAGGGCCTTACAGGTAATTGATAGCAAGAAGGCAACAGATTACACCAGCGATAGAGATAGAACAGAACTCCATTACCGTTTAGGTAGAATTTACGATGATTTAGGGAAAGATGATCAGGCCTTAACCGCCTATCAGGAAACGATTGATGAAGGTAGAAACCTGAAATATTATTTTGCGGCGAACGCTGCTGTACAAATGGGTAAGATTTATGAGAGAAGGAAAAATATAGCGAAAGCAAAAGAGGCTTTCAATACTGCGATTGCCATGAAAAACCATGAGTTTGAAAGCAGTATTGAAAACCAGGCCAGGGCCGGGTTAAAGCGGTTAACCAATTAGAAGCGGTATATAAAAGCATTAATGTGCATGCCCGCCCCTACCGAAGCAAATACCGCTATATCACCAGGCTTAACATTATAGCCTTTAACTTGGCCTTTTAATACCAGGTCTAGTAAAGTTGGTACCGTGGCAACAGAACTGTTTCCTAACCACGAAATCGTCATCGGAACTAAGTTTTCTGGTACGGTATCTTTTCCATAAAGTTTGAACAAACGTTTCATGATTGCAGTGTCCATTTTGCCATTGGCCTGGTGCACAAATACAATATTGATATCATCAACACTTAAACCTGCTTTGTCGATAGCTTTTTTGATTACCTGCGGAACCTGGATTACCGCAAATTCGTATAGCTTGCGTCCGTTCATTTTCAGGTAGAAGTTTCCGCTGGTCTCATCAGGATTAGATCCTTTACCCATGGTGAGCAAGTTACTATGATGAAGTGCATGCGTTTCTGTCTTGTGGGCCAATATTCCTCTTTTTTCGGCTGCTTCTTCTGCTTCGAATATCACGGCTCCGGCGCCATCCGAAAAGATCATGCTGTCACGGTCATGCGGATCAATAATCCGGCTTAGGGTTTCTGCACCAATAACCATAACCCGTTTGGCATCTCCGCTTTTTATGTAATAATCAGCCTGTATTGCACCCTGAATCCATCCCGGACAACCAAAAATGATATCGTAAGCAACGCAGTCTGGATTTTGAATACCAAGTCGTTGTTTTACCTTTGAGGCTAAAGATGGCAGAACGTCAGTGCGGTTACTGCCCAAAGGGATGTCTCCAAAATTATGGCAGAATATAATATAATCTAAGGATTCTTTATCAATACCTGCATTTTCAATGGCATTTTCTGCTGCTTTTGCGCCGATGTGATGACTTAACTGATCAGGACAAGCGTAACGACGCTCTACAATTTCTGTGATTTCTGAAAATTTATGAATAATTTCAGAATTTTCTTTTTCAAGTACATTTCCATTCTCAAAAAATGTGGAGTTCAAGAATTCATTACCTGAAATAATATTTTGTGGAATATAACTCCCAGTACCGGTTATTACCGTATTTATTGCTTTGCTCATAATTATAATACCACATACTAAAACGGTATGTAGTATAAAAATACCACTTATCTTCCGTAATTGAAAATATATAAAAATTTAGCGTAGCTTATTCTCAAGCGCAAACTTCAATAACCCTGCTTTTCCGGTTACATTTAGCTTCTGTGCCATATTCTTGCGGTGGGTGTCAACCGTGTTCAACGCTATAAATAGTTTTTGGGCAATCTGTTGTGAGGAATAATCTTCGCTTATCAGTTTTAGTATTTCCATTTCACGGGCTGTTAAGTTGTGGCTTTTTTGAAAATGATCACCATCGTTAAATACAGATGAAGCAAGTCCATCATTTTTTGCTTTTTGAAAGTATTTTTTGCCCTGATGTATACCCGTTATTATTTCAAACAGGGTTTCTGCATTGGTATCCTTTTGTACAAATGCTTTTACGCCTATATTCTCAAGCTTAGCTGATAGTTTGCTTGTATAATACATGGACAATGCCATTATTTTTACAGAAGGAAACAGCTGAGTTACTTTCTCGGCAGCAATTTCACCATCCAGAACGGGCATGTTTAAGTCGAGGATTAAAACATCTGGCAGCTGGTGATTGAGCAGGTGCAAAATTTCTTTTCCATTTGCGGCCATTCCGATTACCTTAAAGTTTGATTGTCCGGAAAGGATTGCAGATAGGCCTTGCGCAAAAAGTTTATGATCATCTGCAATCATAATTGTTATTGGGCGTTGTTGTATTGTGTCCATTATTTTAGCGGAATATCAATTGTTGTAGTTGTGCCATTTTGATTACTATCGATTTGGATTTTACCGTTAAGATAATTTACTCTTGATAGAATATTTTGGATGCCTAAGCCCTTTTTATCTACATCGGGATTGAAGCCAATGCCGTTATCTTCTGCCATAATACTAATGCGGTCGGTAAATGATAAAATCTGTATGGTTGCCTTTGAGGCAAAGGAATGCCTGACGATGTTATTAACCAGTTCATTAACTATACGGTATATGGTAATCTCAATGCCCCTATCAATAGGATTTTCTACCTGAAAAACAAATTCAAATGCAATTTTACTAGAATGGTTTAAAGTTTTAAAATGTTCATTTAAGGTTTCAATCAGGCCAAATTGTTCAAAGTTTTTTGGCATCAGGTTATGCGATATTTCTCTTAAGTCTGCACAGGCCTTTTCGATCATGTCAATGGTTTGATCGTAAAACATGCGGTCATTTTCGGCAAGTTTTAAAACCTTGTGTTGAAAAGCAGTAATATTTAATTTTATGATAGATAGTGTTCCGCCCAGGTCGTCATGTAAATCGCGGGCCAATCGCGTTCTTTCGTCTTCCTGAGCATTGAAAATACCATCAGCCAAATCAACCTGGTGCCTGCTTTTTTCTTCGAGTAAGATTTCTTTTTCTTTTTTAAGGAAATTATAACGTTGTGTTAGTGCAAATGAAAGAAAAATGATTTCGGCCGTTAAACCTACCACCAGGCCATTTGGCTTTAATAGATTAAAGTTGGTAAGCCCTAAAGTATTAAAAACATAATTAAACACGCCAAACAATAACATCAATGTGGCAATAAGATAATACCAGCCTAGCTTATAGCCTGACCTTATTCTTTCTACCACACCAATGATCATCACGATTACCGTAAGGAGTGCAAGAAAATTGTTAATGTAAAATACCGTTTTTTCTAAAATAATAAATGATTTAAAGAACATAAACAACGGAATAATGAACATGGCCCAGCAGAATCTTTTATAATAGTTTGTAAAACGGTATAACTTACTGTTTGTACTGTTTTGATTTACAAACAGCTGCATTACCTGAATTAACAGGCCACAGCTTAATGATGCCATCATTAACCGCATATAATCCTGTAAACCGGGCAAATTTGGATAAAACCATTGGAAAGCCAGCCCTTCTTCTTCCAGGATAAAAATTAGTGTGCAAAAAATATAAATCGCATAGTATAAATGGATATTATCCCTGAGCGAAGCAAAAAGCAAAAGGTTAAAGATCACTGCAAAAACAAAAATGCCAGTATAAAATCCAAATAAGGTGTGCTGCGGAATTTCTGCCTGTATCATCTCAACGTCGCGTCCGATAGACATCGGCATATACATATTTTGGCCCCTTTTATCGGCCCACAAATAAAAGGTCGCTTTCTCATGGGGCAAAAGTACAATTGGATAAATAAAGCTTCTGTTGTAATACGGCCGTTGTTTAAAAGGAAAGTGATCGCCGGTTAAACCTAATGGATGAACATTTTGCCCTTCATCTACTTTAAATAACCGGAGCTGGTTGATGCTCGAACTCTGTTCCTTAAACATCAGATTTACAGCCTGATCAAGCGTGTTTTTTATATCAAAGGCGATCCAGTAATAAGACTGCGAGTAACCTTTACTAAAAACTTTTCCAGGTGTTAAAGGGATCAGTTTACCGGCTTGCTTATATTTTATAATAGAGTCGATGGTCAGGTTTAGGTTTTTGTCCTCATAAAAATATCCGTGTTTGCTGATACTGAATTTTTTGGCCGTATCAATTAAAATAGGATTTCCCTGTTGTGCAGCACATAAGCAGGCTGTCAATAATAATGCAGTTATCAGGAAAAATTTATTCATTGATGAGCGAATTGTCGAAAAGTTGCGGTTAATATTTCTATAAATATAAGATATAAAACAGGTACTGAATATACCGGTTAAAGGGTATATAAACTACCTGGACTATCAATTACATTTACATCAAACCAAACCACTTAAAACATAAAACATTCCTTAACAAATGTTCTTTTCGAGTTTGTCGTAGACCGGCAGATGCCTGGGCATTCGAGGTAGTTATTTATTATTTGTCATTTAAATTATGCTATTATGAAAAACAAATCACTTTACTTTTTAACGGGAATAGCCTTATTCTATTTTTCATGTGCAAAAATCTGCATTGTTCCGCCGGTAAACACCACCGTAGGCGGAGCAGTAGTTTCTTTCGCATCTTCTAAAATTCCTTGTAAAAAAGTCCCTGAATATGAAAAAGCAGTTAAATTATCGATCAATGCCATCTATTCTCAAATGTTCGAAACCGAACTTGAAAATTATATAAAAGATAGCATTGGCAACGGACCCCATGAAAAGGCCTGGAAAGGATTGGTAGCGAAAGATATCGTGGATAAAATGCGAAAAGAAATTAATGGTGAGTATATAGAAACTTATGGTGGCGCGATCGGGTGGTTTCGTTATGCTTTTTATCATAACATTGCTTATGATGGCACGGCAAATGGTCCGATTTTACTAAACAGAATTCCGCTAAGACATCGTAATGCAGCTAGCATTGCCAATACAATTGCCCATGAAACAGCCCATAGGATAGGATTGATACACCCTAACAGCGATATTGATCTCAAAATAGCTTACAAAGAACCACCTTATGTAATTGGTGCTATTATAGAAAACATTTGTTCAAGGTGATAACAAAGTTCTTTATCCAGTAATCTTCTCAAAAAATAAACATGAAAAAGTTCGCCCTCATTACGTTGATAATTTTTATCTGCAACAGCGTCAAAGCGCAAGATCAGGATTCCGTCAGATCAGAGAATATACGCTATCTTAATTTAAGATACGTTGATTTTTACAGACAAAATCATCCACTATCCTATATTGCCCCTCTGGGCGAAATTGGGTCAAAGAATAAATATATATTTACGTCAAGACTAAGTACTTCTTTTATGATCCTCGGAACAAAAGGATCTAGGCTTGCTGCTGCATTAATACCAGACTTCACCATTAGGATGCTTGATATGAAGTCTAAGCCTGTATATACCCCAGATTTTAGAATAGGAGGTTCTCTTTATTACCGGCTAAATGCTGATGAAAATAATTATAAATATGCAACACTGGGTTTTATGCATCACTCAAACGGGCAGGATACTACTCATAGGCCAGTTGTAGGTACTCTAAATTATAAAGATTGGGATTTTTCTACGAATTACATTTACGGGAGATACAATTGGGGCAAAGTTAAAATGGATAGCAATATCATGAGATCATCAACAAATCATCAACTAGAATTTAAATCAAACGGGTTGTTTGACTTCGATGACGTGATAAAGGGAGATTATGGTTTTACAAGGCTCGGCTATAGTTTTTCTTATCGGAAATATTCCTATTTCTACGATCTTTTCACTAATGCTGATCAGGAGGATAATGGTAAGCGATTGTCTAAAAAAGAGGATGATCAAAAAGGTTGGCTAAATAAAGAGAAGTTCAGATGGAACCTGGAAGCATCTTATGCAATAAATAAATATGATCACTACAACTTATTAGCTGTTAAAAGAAGATTAAATATTGAGGCTACAGGGTATTATTCACTCTCTTGGATGCGCCAAACTGCATTTATGTTAGCTGCTGGATATTATGGAGAAGACCCTTACAATATTTATTTTAAGGATAAATATGCATGGGTAAGATTTGGCATTGCTGTGGGGTTTCTAAAATATACCGCAAAGGCAAGCGGAAAAAGATATGAAACGCAAGGCCTTAACTAAAATCATCAATTAAAAACACAAAAAGCTCTTTGGGGCCATGAGCGCCCAAAACCAGTGTTTTTTCGATGTCTGCCGTTCTGCTTGGCCCTGTAATATTGCTGATCATGGATGGAATTTGGTTGCCATATTTGTTCTTCAATAACAGAAAGGCATCTTTAAGATCTAAAACCAACTGACTGGTCTTAGCAATCACAATATGATGGTGTGGAAAGATGCTGAGCCTTCGTCCTGCAGCGCCCTGGTTAGTTACCATTACGCTTCCATTACGGGCAATTAAGGCTTCACAAAGGGTAATACCAACTTCAGCTTGCTCAAAATCCTTATCGGTTTGGTAAAATGGAAATTCGTATTTGCTTAAAAACTGCTGTAGTTCTGGTTCCCAGCAGTATATTTTTCGCCATTTAAACTTATCAGCCAGATGCAGCATATTTTCAAAAAAGTCGATCCCGTCTTCGCAGAAGATAAAATTACCAGATATTGCCGTAAGCTGTTCGGCAAATAATATCTCAAGCTCATCTGTATTTGTTTTATACAATGGACTTTCTTCTAAATTAGGATAGGGATTTTCGCGCTTCTCTAATAGTGCTTTCCTTATCTTTTTCAGTATTTGTTCTTTCGCTGTCGTATTATCCTTCATTATAAAAAAAAGCTACCCTAATGGTTAAACCAGGGTAGCAAATGTAATAATAGAAATTATTTATTTAAGCTTCAACGGGCTTAATGTGTCCGGGATTTCCGCTTTCTCCTTGATTTTCGAATAATCTTTTACCGAAAATCACTTCTAAATCATCTTTAAATAAAACTTCTTTTTCGATCAGGATATCTGCCAACTGGATCAATTTATCTTTATTTTCTTCCAATAATTGAATTGCCCGCTGGTATTGGCCTTCAATTAACGCTGAAATTTCTTTATCGATAGTTAAAGCGGTGTCTTCAGAATATGGTTTTGAGAAATTATACTCGTTCTGACCAGATGAATCATAATAAGTAATGTTTCCTAATTTATCGTTCAATCCGTAAATGGTAACCATTGCTCTCGCTTGTTTGTTTACTTTCTCCAGATCGCTAAGCGCACCTGTAGAAATAGTATCAAACATTACTTTTTCAGCTGCCCTACCACCCATTGTTGCACACATTTCGTCGAGCATTTGATGAGGGCGAACAATTAAGCGCTCTTCTGGAAGGTACCAGGCTGCACCTAAGCTTTGTCCACGCGGAACAATTGTAACCTTAACTAGAGGCGCAGCATGTTCCAGTAACCAGCTTACAGTGGCGTGGCCAGCCTCGTGAATCGCAATTGCACGTTTTTCGCTCGGGGTGATGATTTTATTTTTCTTTTCTAAACCACCTACAATTCTGTCTACAGCATCTAAGAAATCTTGCTTATCAACCGACGATTTGTTTTTACGTGCTGCAATTAGCGCCGCTTCGTTGCAAACATTTGCAATATCTGCACCTGAGAATCCTGGCGTTTGTTTAGCTAAAAACTCGGTATCAAGCTCTTCCGATTTTTTAAGCGGCGCAATGTGTACCTCAAAAATCTGTTTACGTTCTATAACATCCGGTAAATCAACGTAAATCTGTCTGTCGAATCTACCCGCCCTTAATAAGGCTTTATCTAAAACATCAGCACGGTTTGTTGCTGCTAAAATGATCACATGTGTATTGGTACCAAAACCATCCATCTCAACCAAAAGCTGGTTTAAGGTGTTTTCACGTTCGTCATTTCCACCCATAACAC
Organism: Pedobacter suwonensis; assembly: GCF_007833675.1. Classification (NCBI taxonomy): domain Bacteria; kingdom Pseudomonadati; phylum Bacteroidota; class Sphingobacteriia; order Sphingobacteriales; family Sphingobacteriaceae; genus Pedobacter; species Pedobacter suwonensis. The sequence goes on from NZ_CP031708.1 coordinate 3,237,247, forward strand.
CGTTTTTACCACGGGCGCGACCAATAGCATCAATCTCATCAATGAAAATGATACAAGGCGATTTGTCTTTTGCCTGTTTAAACAAGTCGCGAACACGGGATGCACCAACTCCAACAAACATCTCTACAAAATCAGACCCTGACAGAGAAAAGAAAGGAACCTGGGCTTCGCCGGCAACAGCTTTAGCCAATAAAGTTTTACCTGTACCTGGCGAACCTACCAATAAAGCACCTTTAGGTATTTTTCCACCCAAATCGGTATATTTTTTTGGGTTTTTAAGGAAATCTACAATTTCCATTACCTCGGTTTTAGCTTCTTCCAAACCAGCAACATCATTAAAAGTGATGTTTACCTGGCTTTCTTTGTCAAACAGTGTCGCTTTAGATTTTCCGATACTGAAAATCTGGCCACCACCACCAGCACCGCCACCCATTCTGCGCATCATAAAAATCCAGAAACCGATTAAAAGCAATACAGGTAAAATGATGCTTAAAAACCAGCTTGCCAACGGATTGCTGCGGCTGGTTTTTTCTGCCAATATCCTTGGTTGGTTGGCTGGAAGGTCTTTTTGCGAATCGGCAAGTTGTTTATCCAGTCCATCCATCGTTCCGGCATTGAAAAACACAACGGGACCTGACGCATTATTTACGTTAAAAGTGCTGTTGCTTTTATATGGATCGTATGTTGGCTTTTTCAGGCTGTCTTTCTTGATATATACCTCTACACGCACTAAATCATCAGATTTATAAGCAACAACTTTTTGCACGTCGCCTTTGAGCAACATTTGTTGTTCAAATTTCTGGTAGGTTACCTCTTTACCCCATCAGTAGTAAATAAAAACTGTGCAGCAATAATGGCTATAATAATGGCCGCATATACCCAGAAAATATTAAATTTTGAACCTTTTTGTGGTTTTTTAGGAATGTTTGGGATTCTTCTTCCCTGTTTTTCGTTATTATTTTGATTGTCGTTCATTTGTCTTTGTCAAAATGGTTCTATTAGGTTATGCGCTTTGAAAATTTGTGCTTTCTGCATCCCCCCAAAGTTCTTCTATGCCATAAAAGTGGCGCTTTTCAGTTTTAAAGATGTGCACAACCACATCGAAATAATCAAGAATGATCCAGTCTGCTGATTCGAAACCTTCCTTATGTCTTGGGTCGGCTTGAGTGGCTTTATATATTTCTTTTTCTACACTATCGGCAATAGCTTTAACCTGGGTAGCAGAGTTGGCGCTCGCTATAATAAAGTAATCAGCCACTGAAGTATGAATATTTCTAAGATCTAACCGCACAATATCTTCTCCTTTTTTCTCTTGTATGCCGTGAACGGCCAGTTCAGAAAGATATGTAGAAAGGGCTACTATTTTCTTTTTTACCATTAAAATGCTTTAATTTTGGAATTACAATATTATAAATTCAACACTTGCAAAATAACACTTTTTCAACACTATTTGTTGGTCAAAATTTAATCAAATTAAAAGAAGTTGATTCTACTAATAACTTTTTAAAAATTTTGGTGTCAAAATCCGAGCCATTAGTAGAAGGCACTGTAATTATGGCAGACCACCAGTTTGCCGGAAGAGGACAGCAGGATAGTGTTTGGCAAACACAGGAAGGAAAAAATATCAGTACCAGTATATATTTAAAGCCTTCTTTTTTGCCGCTTGGAAAGCAGTTTTACTTAAATATGGCCGTTAGTTTGGCTGTTAGTGATGCTTTATGCTGTTTTATACCGCAAGGTATAATGGTGAAATGGCCTAACGATATCTACTACCTGGATAAGAAATTAGGAGGGATATTGATTGAAAATACACTGACAGGCAGTACTTTTAAATCATCAGTGATTGGCATTGGCTTGAACGTGAATCAATCAGAATTTGCAGAGAGCATCAGTGGACGTGCTACTTCGGTGATTCAAATTTTACAAAAAGAGGTTCCCTTAATGAATATTATGGATAAAATATTCATATTTATCGAAAAGTACTACCTAATTTTGAGGGCAGGCAAATTCAGTATTTTACAAAATGATTACCTTACGAAACTATATAATTACGGAGTTGCTTCGTTATATAAGCATAACGGCGAGATTTTTGAAGGAACGATTGAAGGAGTTGAAGATAATGGCAGGTTAAAGGTTGATACAAAAAATGGCTTAAAAATTTTTAACTTTAAAGAAATTGAATTTATACACACAAAATAAAACACAAATGAAAAAATCACCCTGGTGCTTTCGATGGTACTTTTTACCGTTGTTGGTGCATTTGCTCAGATCGAAAAACCGGTAACTTGGGCATACTCCGCAAAGAAAGTAAGTAAAACTGAAGCTATAATTTATTTAAAGGCTACGATTGATGATAGATGGCATATTTATTCTCAAAATGTAAAAGACGGAGGACCTGTAAAAACCACTTTTACTTTTTCCCCATCAAAAGATTTTAGTCTTGTAGGTAAAACAATTGAGCCAAAAGCAATTGTTAAGTACGAAAGCACATTTAAAATGAACGTAAGTTACTTTGAAAAATCAGTAATTTTTCAACAAAAAATTAAGCTGAACAAAGCAACAACTGTAGTTAAAGGTGTGGTAGAGTTTATGGTTTGTAACGATAAACAATGCCTTCCGCCAGAAGAAGTGGAGTTTAGTGTTCCGGTTAAATAATTGACATCAAAATGTTTACAGGCAGTCCCGAATTTTTGGGACTGTTTCTTTTTAAAGTAAAATCTACAAGGTGTTGTGGTTTAAAAAAAATCGTTTCTAAAATTATTCTTAATTTCACGGTTTCAAAATACACACAAATGAAAAAGGTTTTATTATTGTTCTTAATGGCGGCAACGTTTATTGCATGGCCAGCCGTTAAGACCTACGCAACGGTAACACAGGATACCATAGCAACAACTCCTCCAGATGATATCGTTTTTACTGAGGTAGGCTCTGCACAAGATAGTGCCGCCAATAAGCAGGTAAAAACAGAAAATGATACACTTAAAAAGGATGCGGTTAAAGAAGTAAAAGCTCCTGTAGCGGGAAAAGATGCTCCTAAACAATCGCTTTGGGTAACCTTTGGTTTGGGGCTTTTGGCGGGTGTCGCCGCGTTTTTCCTTCCATGTATTTTTCCGATGGTACCGCTTACTGTTGGTTTTTTTACCAAGAGGGCCGAAAGTAGGGCAAAAGGCATCAGGAGTGCCATTATTTATGGTTTATCGATTATTGTCATTTACGTGGGTTTAGGTGTAATCATTACCTTAATATGGGGCGCCAGTGCACTGAATGAAATTTCTACAGACGGATTTTTTAATATTTTTATCTTTCTGATATTAATTATTTTTGGCGTATCGTTTTTAGGTGCTTTCGAAATTACCCTGCCAAGTTCATTTGTGAACAAACTCGATGCAAAATCTGATGCTAAAGGTTTAAGTGGAATCTTTTTTATGGCAGCAACCTTAGCGGTTGTTTCCTTCTCTTGTACAGGACCATTAATCGGAACTTCCTTAGTCGCTATCAATACCGATTTATTAACACCTGTTATCGTGATGTTCGGCTTTTCGCTGTCATTGGCATTGATCTTTACCATGTTCGCTATTTTCCCGAGTTTAATGACGGGGCTGCCAAAATCAGGTGGTTGGCTAAACTCCATTAAAGTTTTTTTAGGGTTTTTGGAATTGGGTTTATCACTGAAATTCCTTTCAACAGCAGATCTGGCTTATCATTGGGGAATATTGGACCGTGAGATATTTTTAGCTATATGGATTGTACTGGCTTTAATTTTGGGCGTTTATTTATTGGGGAAAATTAAGTTCTCTCATGATAGTGACCTCCCTTATGTTTCTGTACCAAGACTATTCATTGCAACGGCAACTTTTGTATTTGCTATTTACCTCATTCCGGGTTTGTGGGGAGCGCCTTTGAAAGCTGTAAGTGCACTGGTACCTCCGCTCTCTACGCAGGATTTTGTAATTGGACAAGATGCCGGAGGGGGATCAAACCAAACGGCAACAACCAATCATGCTAAACGTAAATATGCTGATTTTCTTCATATTCCGCACAATATTGATGGATTTTTTGATTATGAAGAAGCTTTAGCCTATGCCAAAGAAGTAAAAAAACCGTTATTTCTTGATTTCACAGGACATGGTTGTGTAAATTGCCGCGAAATGGAAGCGCGGGTTTGGTCTGATCCCAGAGTGCTAAAAAAATTGAAAGAAGATTACATTGTGGTATCGCTTTACACTGACGACAAAACCAGTTTGCCGGAAGCAGAACAATTTGACTCTAAAATTTTAGGCACAAGAGTGAATACCGTTGGTAAAAAGTTCAAACATTTGCAGGCAGAGAGATTTAATACCATTTCGCAACCATATTATGTGCTTTTGGGTACTGATGAAAAAGAATTAGTTTCGCCTCCTATTGGGGTAGAATTTGATATAGATAAATATTTGCAATACCTGGATAATGGATTATCTGGATTTGCCAAGAAATAGACAAATGAATAAGATTAAGAATATTGGCGTTTTAACCTCTGGTGGAGATTCGCCAGGCATGAACGCCGCAATCAGAGCGGTAGTTAGAGGCTCTATTTATTATGATATTGAAGTAACCGGATTTCTCCGTGGATATGAAGGGTTGATCAACAATGATTTTATTCCGATGGACCGTAAGTCGGTGGCCAATATTATTCAGCGAGGTGGAACTATTTTAAAAACAGCCCGTAGTGAAGCTTTTAGAACGGTAGAAGGCAGGCAAAAAGCTTACGAAAACCTGAAAGGAAATGGAATTGATGCCTTAGTGGTAATCGGTGGAGATGGAACGTTTACGGGGGCCAATGTTTTTTCCAAAGAATTCGATTTTCCCATTGTGGGCTTACCTGGTACCATTGATAATGATTTGGTAGGTACCGATTTCACTATTGGATATGACTCGGCTATTAATACCGTTGTTGATGCGGTAGATAGGATCCGAGATACGGCAGAATCACATGACAGGCTTTTTATTGTAGAGGTAATGGGCCGCGACTCTGGATTAATCGCTTTAAGAAGTGGTATTGGTGTTGGCGCTGAGGCCATCATGATCCCTGAAGCAAATATGAATGCGGATGATATTTTGCACAAGCTGGAGCATAGCCGTAAAGATAAATCATCAAAGATTATTATCGTTGCTGAAGGTGATGATACCGGTGGTGCCTTTAAGGTTGGTGAAATTTTGCAGGAAAAATATCCACATTACGATACCAAAGTTTCAGTTTTGGGGCATATTCAACGTGGGGGTAAGCCAACTTGTATGGACCGCGTATTGGCCAGCCGCTTAGGCGTAGTTGCAGTTGAGGGTTTAATTCAGGGTGAGAGTGGTGTAATGGTCGGACAGATTAACCGGGAAATTGTTTTTACCCCTTTTGATCATGCAATAAAGCATATTAATGCAGAGAAAGTAAGTTCTAAATGGCTGAAATTAATTGACATACTTTCGTTTTAAGTGAAAAACGTTTAAAAGAAAAGTCTTTCCCGCACCGGAAAGACTTTCTTGTTTTTTGCTTAGTTTTCGCAATAAGCAAATTTTTTAGTCTGCTAAAATTACCGCAGTACCATTGGCGCTTACCATGAGCATGCTTCCACCGCTACCAACGGTTTCATAGTCTAAATCAACCCCAACAATGGCATTTGCTCCAAGTGCCGCTGCATATTGCTGCATTTCATTAACAGCGGTATCTTTTCCCTCTCTTAAAACGCGTTCGTACGAACTCGATCTCCCTCCTACTATATCTGTTATTCCTGCAAATAAATCTTTAAAAATATTTGCACCTATAATGGTTTCTCCAGTTACCAAACCAATATATTTTATAATTTTTCTGCCCTCAACTGTAGGCGTTGTGGTTACTAGCATAGTTTAATTTTTTTATCATTAGAGCAAATCTTTCCAGAAATGTTACACTTTTCGAAATGTAAAGGTTTGGGGGCTTAATGCCTAGATTGTCATTGCCAATCGAAATGTAACGGAATAAAGAACGCTATAGATTTCTCTGTTGCAGCTTATAAAAACTGACCATGGCAGGAATTATAACAGTAATCCTGCTATTTCTTCCCAGTTATTTACACGCTCGTATTCGGTTACCAGTAAATTATGTGGCGAGGTAAACAACAATGGCCTGCCGGCAAAATTTATAAAGTTTTTAGTTCGGTCGTCAATGATGATATCAACATTCACAATTTTATTTCCGCAGAACATGATGTGTTGCCAATCGATAAAAGGGAAATGTTCGGCCAGCCAATCGTATTTATCAACCAATGAATTCCGGAACTCCATTGCTGCCGAAACGATGTAAACATCGTATTTCTGTTGTAAAGCTTTAATTACCCTTTGGCTATCGGCTATAACGTCAAGATCTCGGAAAAAACCAGGCTCATTAATATACTCGAACCATTTCTGATTCACATCTTGTGGAACATGATGATAGATTTCATTTCCAGCGTCAATTTTTAAGTCTAAAGGAACGTTAAAGTCCCGGTTATAAAGTTTAATAAATTTTCCAACGGCATCGGCAATCACCTCGTCCATATCAATCGCAATTCTTTCCATTTGTATCTGCAAATATTTGGGCGTAAATATCCTGAAAACAAAGAAATTAAACTATGTTTTTAATTTCCAGTATTTTAGTTATCTTTGCAGCCCCGCAGTATGAAGCTCCGGGAACTATGTTGAATACATAAATACAAAAGAAAATGGCAACTAAAATCAGATTGCAAAGATTTGGTAAAAAAGGGAAACCTTTTTTCCACGTTGTGGTAGCAGATTCCCGCTCTCCACGTGATGGTAAATTTATTGAGCGTTTAGGTTCTTACAACCCAAATACCAATCCTGCTACCATCGAAATTAACTTCGAAAAAACTTTAGCTTGGGTTAACAGTGGTGCACAACCTACTGATACTGCTCGTGCTATCCTTTCTTACAAAGGTGTTTTATACAAAAAACACTTAGAAGGTGGTGTTAAAAAAGGCGCTTTGACTCAAGAACAGGCAGATGAAAAATTTGCAGCTTGGTTAGATGCTAAAGCAGGTAAAATTTCTGGTAAAACAGAAGGTTTAGCTAATTCTAAAGCAGATGCGCGTAAAGCAGCGTTAGCAGCAGAAGCTAAAAAGAAAGAAGATAGAGCAGCAGCTATCGCAGCTAAAAATGCACCAGTTGCAGAAGAAGTTGTTGAAGAAGAAGCTCCAGCTGTTGAGGCTGAAGCAACTGAAGAAGCTCCTAAAGAAGAAGGCGCAGAATAGTTTTTAATTATTTTGCCTGATAAAATAGCGTTCCGGTTACCGGAACGCTATTTTTTTAAACAAAAATGTCATCCTGAAGTACGAAGGGTCTTTCTAATTATTAAAAGATCCCTCGTGCATCAGAATCAAAATGCAAATTATCATGAAACACGAAGAAGCATTTTATATCGGTTACGTAACCAAAACGAGGGGTTTAAAAGGAGAAGTTCAGGTATTTTTTGAATTTGATGAATACGAAGAACTTGATTTTGATGTGGTATTTGCCGATATGAATGGCAAACTAGTACCCTATTTTGTAGCATCGGCAAAACTGCAAGCCAATAAAACAGGTTACTTCAACTTTGATGATGCTGATCATATCGATAAAGTGCAGCCGCTGTTAAAAAAGAAATTGTACCTGCCGCTGTCGCAGATGCCCGAACGCGAAGAAGGTGAATTTTTCTATACCGATTTTAAAGGTTATTTAGCGATAGATGAATCTTTAGGCGAATTAGGCGAAATTCTGGAGGTAAACGAATATCCACAGCAATTTGTAGCTACGTTGATGTATAAAGGAACTGAAGTGCTGTTTCCGCTAAATGAAGATTTTATTGTTGAATATGATGAGGATGAAAAGATCCTCACACTTAGTTTGCCCGAAGGTTTGCTGGATGTTTACCTGGAAAAATAGAGCGTGCAATAAAACAATTAATTAGATATAGATCTAAATCTTTATATTAGCTATATCTAATTAATTCTTTATGTTTAAGAAACGATCTAAAGCTATTGCGCTGCTTTTATTGGTGGCTTCATTTCAAGCCTGCACCACACAAAAACTATCTTTGAAAGCCAACAAGCCTTTTGTTGGGATTTGGCAGAATGTTAAAGAAACAGGTTCTTTTATCACTTATACCGAAGATGGCCATTTTTACAACAGCTATAAGGAAGGTGATAGCCAGGTGATTACCCACAGTGGTCATTATAAAGTGATTGGCGATGGCGCCTATTTACTTGATATTACCTACGAACTGCCTAACCGAAAGTATGCGCTTAAGGATCGCCAATACATCAATCATTATGTTTTTGGAAAAGATATGAAGAGCGTTAAGCTTTCTGGTGTTGTGTATAGTAAATCTGGGCCGGATACACTCAAGTGGGAAGAAAATATGGTCGAAGTGAAATCATTTTAGCGCGACAATAAACCTAAAATTAATATGAGAAAAGCCTTTAAATTCGTTTTTGTTGCCGTTCTTTTTTTCTTAAACTCAACTTGCGTTAGCGCCCAGGAGAAATCAGCTTTATCTGATTTTGTTGGGGCATGGGAGTTTGTAAAGCCAACTGGCCAGGCTAATGCTCCACAGCTGCCATTTTTATCAACCCTCAAGGTGTTTGATACCATGGGTAACTGTCTCCAGTTGAAAGTAACTGAACAAGGAGCGGTGGTGTGGCAAACCGCTAAAATTGAAGTAGAAAATGAGAATTTTATAAAAGAAAGTGTTAGTTATTCTATCAGTGCGCCATTAAACAATACTGTTTCCAGTTTGAAATTTAAGTTTTTTGATGGGCCTGACGGTAATCGGTACCTTGGTATAATGGGTGGTGCAAAACAAGTTGACGGAAAAGAAACTTACCAGTGGCAGGAACTATGGCGGAAAGTAGACAAGATAAAAAAAGGCTAGATATCTGTCTTGGTCAGGAGTGCTATAACGCTAAATATTAGTCAGTTATTTTGAGAATATACACAGGTGTTGATCCCGGTTCGGCTTATTTACATTTGACCGTTAAAAGCCTTACCTTTGCCCCATGCGTTTCGATATCATTACAGTTTTACCCGCTTTATTAGAAAGCCCTTTTGCCCATTCTATATTGCACCGTGCACAAAAAAAGGGCATTGCCGAAATTGTTGTGCATAACCTGAGAGATTATGCCACCAACAAGCAAAAAAGTGTAGATGATTACCAATACGGCGGTGGTAGTGGTATGGTAATGAGCATCGAACCTTTTGCTGCCTGTATCGAAAAACTTCAGGCAGAAAGGGAATATGATGAGGTAATATTCATGAGTCCGGATGGTGTTACGTTAAACCAGAGCATGGCCAATGAGCTATCTATAAAAAAGAACATCATTATTTTGTGTGGCCACTACAAGGGCATAGATCAGCGTATACGGGATATTTTCGTAACAAGAGAGATATCTGTTGGTGATTATGTTTTAAGCGGAGGAGAGCTGCCGGCAGCAATTGTGGTAGACGCTGTGGTACGTTTAATTCCCGGGGTTTTAAATGATGAGACTTCTGCCCTGTCTGATAGTTTTCAAGGCGAACTGCTGGATGCGCCGGTTTATACCCGCCCTGCAGATTGGCGTGGACATAAGGTGCCTGATGTTTTATTGAGCGGCCATGAGGCAAAAGTGAACGAATGGAGGCATGAACAGGCTTTAGAACGGACCAAAGCCCGTCGTCCTGATCTTTTGGAATAGAAGCAATTAACACAATCAAATGTGGAATTCATTAAGAATGTGGAAAAAATTAAAATAGGTTTTTTTTTATCGAAAATAATCCCTAATATTGCAATCCGATTTTCACGGGATGAAATATCGATTTAATAGCTTAAAATCATGGATTTAGTAAAATTTGTTGAAGAGCAGGCCATCGCGAAAAAAGATTTTCCTGCGTTCAAGTCTGGCGATACAGTGAGCGTACACTATAAAATTCGCGAAGGTAATAAAGAACGTGTTCAAATTTACCAAGGTGTTGTAATACAACGTAACAGTGCAGGTGCTAACGAAACTTTTACTGTTCGTAAAATGAGCAACGGCGTTGGTGTTGAACGTATTTTCCCTTTTAGTTCTCCTAACATCGAGAAAGTTGAAGTGAATAGCTATGGTAAAGTTCGTAGAGCGAAATTGTTCTATTTACGTGCTTTAACCGGTAAGGCTGCTCGTATCAAATCTTTGAGAAAATAATATTCTTTATTATAAGATATAGCCTTCACGATTAATTTCGTGGAGGTTTTTTTGTTTATACCTTTGTTAAATGTTAGACTCTGCTTTTTTCAATCAGGTTTTTTGGGGCAATACCATAAAGGATTATTTCCTTTTCGGAGGAATACTTCTTTTCGGCTTGGTTTTCAAAAATATCGTCTCTAAGCTGTTAAGCAAGCTGCTTTTTAAGCTTTTCAGGAACTTTTCAAACCAATCACATGATGAAGCTTTTGTGGCACTGCTGGTAAAGCCAATAGAGGTTTTCATTCTGTTAACCACGCTTTATCTTTCAATCAACCAGTTGAAACACCCTTTAGAGGTAACTGTATTCCATTACAGCAAGTTAATCGGAAAGGTTAAAGAGTCTATACCGGTATCTATTGGCGATTGTATCGACCGGATATTTTTGTTTGGCATCATCCTATCGTTTTTTTGGATTATTTTAAGGATAATTGATTTTATTACCCACGTGTTGTTATTTAAAGCATCGCTTACCGCAAATAAGTCTGACGATCAATTAGTGCCTTTTTTAAAAGAATTACTTAAAACAACTGTAATTTTTATCGGTTTTTTCACGCTGCTGGGTTTTGTTTTCGAAGTTAACGTGTTAACCCTGATCACCGGATTGGGTATTGGTGGTATTGCCATTGCTTTGGCCGCGAAAGAGAGCCTGGAGAACTTGATCGGTTCTTTTACCATATTTTTAGATAAGCCTTTTGTGGTGGGCGATCTGGTAAAGGTTGATGGTGTAGAAGGTACTGTAGAAAAGGTTGGTTTTAGGAGTACAAGGATCAGGACTTCTGAGAGAACCATGGCTACCCTACCCAATAGGGGTATGATTGATGGGGTTTTGGAAAATCTCTCCTTGCGAAATTCGCGTAAGGTATCATTTGTAATCGGACTTACCTACGAAACCAGTTCTGATTCCTTAAGAAAAATTATTTCCGAAATCCAGGATTATATCAACAACCATGAAGGTACCAGCGATGATGGAAATGCCTCTTTTAAAAGCTTTGGCGATTCAAGCCTGAACGTGGAAATCAATTATTTTGTAACCGTACTTGATTCCGTTGAATTCCTGAAAATCAGGCAGGAAATTAACCTGGAGATTATGGAGATCGTAGTTAGGAATAAATCGGATTTTGCTTACCCTACACAACGTTTAATCAGCGACAGGCCACTCGGTAACGCCGCAACAGAAAAAGAAGTGGGTAATGATGCTATGGATTAGTTCTGATCATTTCCACAAACCGCTGCGTAAATTAAAGAAATTGCCATATAGAAAGTACAACGGATAAGGGAAAAAGTTGCTTTTTTAGAAAGCAAAGCCTGTGATAATGATTAAAGCTTGCTCCTGCTATCCACTACAAGTCCTCTCTCGATGAAAATCGGGATCAGGGCTTTCCGTTGCTATCAGGTTTAGGTGGATTCTTTAGTGTTTTAAAATCCCTTTCAGTTGCCGTGGTTGTATCATCACATAACATCGTGTTAATCAAATGTGAATCACAAAAAAACCGTCACGATGCAAAATCGGGACGGCTTTTTATACCTTTATTTAACACCCTTAACTTAAGGTTGCCAGGGTAGTGATCCCACCCTTTACAACCTGGTTTAGCTCTACATTAACTTTGGTGCCTACCGGAAGAAAAACATCCACCCTTGATCCAAATTTGATGAAGCCAAACTGTTCGGTTTGTACCACCTGATCGCCTTCTTTAACGTACCATACAATTCTGCGTGCTAAGGCACCTGCAATTTGACGGAACAATACTTGCGTACCGTTTTTATGTTCAACAACGGTGGTCGTACGCTCATTTTCAGTAGAAGATTTTGGATTCCAGGCTGCGAGGTATTTTCCAGGGTGATATTTGAAAAATTTCACTACCCCCGAAATCGGATTACGGTTGATGTGCACATTTACGGGCGACATAAAAATCGAAACCTGTAAACGTTTATCTTTAAAATATTCGCCTTCTTCCGTCTCTTCAATTACCACAACTTTTCCATCTGCAGGGCAAATCACCAGATTATCGCCTGAAGAAAAGCTGCGGCTCGGGTTGCGGAAAAATTGCAGCACAATAATAAATAAAGCAGCGGAAAAGATATAGATAAACCAGCGCAACCAGGTAATGTCATGGTATTTATAATCGACTATGGCGTTGATTACGAAGATAAACAATATGCTTAAGGCAATAGTGGTGTAGCCTTCTTTATGTATGGTCATTGTTTTAGAAATTATAGGGCAAAGGTGCGAAAAATAAATTAATCCAATCTAAAAATTATGCGCCCGTTGCTCTGTAAATATCTGTCAGGTTTCTGCCAAGGCCATTATAATCCAGCCCGTAACCCACTACAAATTCATTAGGTATTTCAAAGCCAATGTATTCTAAGGCTTCAATTTCGTGTTTTAAAGCACTTGGTTTAAGCAAAAGAGAAGCTACTTTAACGGAAGCCGGATTTTTTTCCTTTATCGTTTTTAAAATATGTGTTAAAGTCAGGCCTGTATCAACAATATCTTCCACAATAACAATATCTCTGCCTTCCAGATTATCTGGCAATCCGATCAGTTCTTTTACATTTCCCGAACTTGCTGTTCCTTCATAGGATGCAACACGCATAAAAGCAACTTCGCAAGGTATATCGATCTCTTTAATCAGGTCAGCCATAAACAGGAAGCTGCCATTTAGCACACCGATGAATAAAGGGCATTTATTCTCATAATCTACATTCATCTGGATACCCAGCAAGCGGATTCTTTTGTTTAAGGTATCATTTTCTAAAAATATCTCGAATTCTTTATCCTCTACTTTTATTTTGTGCATGCTGCTTTGTTATTGTTTGAAAAAGGTTTTAATGTTGGAAAGTTGTAAGGTTTTTGTCGGTGATTGCTTTATTGTTGGGTTGTTTTGCGAATTGACAACCGCTAACTGAAAACCTGTTACCCAAGTTCAGTCTTCAGATGCGCAACTCAAAACTACTGCTCCAGGCTCTTTTCCAGTTCCTTCTGGCGTCTCCGTTCTTCCCTTCGCTCCTGCCTCAACTGTTTTTTTGTCTTGGTGGTATCGGCCGGAGCGTTCATCTGCTTATTGTTGGTGGTATCTTTTTTAGGGTTGCCACCAAAGAGACGTTCGAAGAAGCTTTTATTTTTATCATGAACAATTACAACCGGCAATCCATCTCCATCATCATCGAAAGCAGAGGTATCAACCACGGCCGTGTCTGGAGCCAGGTAACGACGCAAACCTTCCCTTAAGCGAACATTATAAAAGCCGTAACCTGAGGTATCGCCAGGCGTTAAACCTTTTCTGGCCATAATATTGCCCATAAACCTGAAATAGTTGAACATATAAGGTTTCAGGCTGCCATCGGCCATAAATTTATACATCGAAGCTTTTGGTTTGGGAACAATACTGGCAAGAAATAATCCTTCACCAATGGTTAAATCTGCTGGTTGCTTTCCAAAATAATACCTTGAGGCCTCCCCTATACCATAAATGTTTTGCCCCAGCTCAATAATATTAAAATATACCTCCAACATGCGTTGTTTACTGATGAGGCGGTTATGCTCGATAAGCCAGACAATTAAGATCTCTTCGGCTTTACGGGCCAAAGTTTTCTGACGGCTTAAGTACACATTTTTCACCAGCTGCATGCTGATGGTACTGCCCCCGCGCTTAAATTTCTTTTCCTTAAAATTTACAGCGATTGATTTGCGGATCGATTCTTCCACAAAACCATTATGGGTAAAAAAGGAAGGATCTTCTGCCGTTAAAACGGCGTTGATAAAATTCTTTGAAATGGCAGATAAGGGTGTGAAATTCGGGTTTGACGGGCCAATGGTAATATCGCGCATCGGCTTGCCATATTCATAGGGTGTATAAACAAAAGTATTGTTAATTTTTTGCAGATTGGTTTTGCCCCACTGCAAGATTTTAAAATTGACCGGTGTGAGTGTAGAGTTGAAGCGAACACTGTCGGGTACCTTGGTATCCAGGTAAAAGTTAAGGCTGTATTTAACCTTACCTTGAACTTTTAATCCTTCCAGCGATTCAAACAAACCTTGTGGAAATGCATCTAAAACCGCTTGTGCATCCTGTTCTTCGGCATTGAGCTTTAGTTCATATATTTTGTTTTTCCCTAAGGTATATTTAACAAAAGGATGGATCTGTGCATTTTTTAAATAGGCTGTGGAGGTGCTGTCTAGGGCAACGTAGTTAGGTCCGACCAAAATATCGGCATCCAGTTTTGCGCTTTGTACAATAATATCATTTGATGCGATACGGGGCTGATTGATCAACATATTTTTAACTGACCAGGAGCCCGATATCTTATAATCATCGCCACTATATTTGGCATTTTTTAATTCAGTTTGTAACGTGTCGAAACTAAGCCTGGCGTGTAATTTATTGTTGAGGTAAGGCAATTCCAGCTTTTTTCCATCGGCATAGGCTAAAAAGTTTAACTTTTTACTTCCCGGATCAACATACCCATTGACATGCCACGTAGATTCGTTGTTGTTTACGTCAATGGTTGATTTTAAATCTCCTCCATCAATTGTTGCAGTGGTTGCAAAGCTCAGTTTGGCTGTATCATGATCATTTAGCTTAAAAATCATATTCTTCACATCCATATCGTCAGGAATTTTATATAACACCTGATTTAAAATGTTGCTGGCAATTTCTGATAAATTTGCTTTTTGATTGGTCTGAATGCTGTCTTTTTTCTTCCGTTTTAAGATGAAATCGATATTAGTGGTCGAATCTTTTAGCACTACATTCACATAACCTTCCTTCAGTTTTATTTCCGAAAGTTTTACGTTGCCGAATATTAAAGGAAAAAGCTTAACGCTAACACTCAGCTCATTAATGTTTGAAAGGGTATCGCGTTCTTTAGGAACGACAGAAATATTGGTCATTTTAACGGTGCTGAACCCGGCAAAATCTGCTGATCCGATTTTAACTTCCAGGTTATAATCTTTGTCGGCCTTAGCGATTGCTTTGGCCACCATCTTTTTAAGAAGCGCTTCCCTTTTGCTGTAGGCTACGGCTCCAAAAGCAATACAAACAACAACAAAAACACCTAAAAACCAGGCTCCGATTTTCAAATATTTTTTGGGGATCTTAATTTTTGGCATTCGCATATAGTCGTTAAAATGGTTAATTGCTTAAACGTAACAATTAAATGTTTATTTCGTGTTAAAATTACAGTTAAAAAGCCTAAATAAAAGTATTTGTGGCTATGTTTTGTTAATTTTGAATTTAAATTAATACCATGCAGATTAGCCCGCAACAAGTTTTAGATGCGCTTAAAAATGTTGAAGATCCCGATCTTAAAAAAGATCTGGTTACTTTAAACATGATCAAAGATTTACAGATCACAGATAACCAGGTCAACTTTACATTAGAGCTTACCACGCCGGCATGTCCGATGAAAGAAATGCTGAAAACTGCCTGTACAAATGCCATCAGGCATTTTGTATCAGCCACTGCGGAGGTAATGATCAATGTAACATCAAGGGTTACTCAGCCCAGCAATTCCTCATCATTAGATAACATCAAAAACATTATTTTGGTTTCATCTGGCAAAGGAGGCGTTGGTAAATCTACCGTTGCAAGCAATCTGGCGGTTGTATTGGCTAAAGATGGTGCCAAGGTTGGCCTTATTGATGCCGATATTTATGGGCCATCGGTACCAACCATGTTCGATCTGGTTGATGCCAAACCTGCTGCCGAAGAAACGGCTGATGGAAAGACCAAAATTTTGCCAATTGAAAAGTATGGCATTAAATTGTTATCTCTTGGTTTTTTTGCTGATCCTGGCCAACCCGTACCCTGGCGTGGACCAATGGCCTCAAATGCAGTAAAACAATTGTTTAATGATACCAACTGGGGAGAACTGGATTACCTGGTTGTAGATCTTCCACCGGGAACGGGCGATATCCACATTACCATTACCCAAAGTTTTCCAATTTCGGGGGCGGTAGTGGTTACTACACCGCAACAGGTAGCATTGGCTGATACGCATAAAGGCTTGGCGATGTTCAGAATGCCTGGAATTAATATCCCGATATTAGGCGTTATAGAAAACATGTCGTATTTTACACCAGCCGAATTGCCGGAGAACAAATATTATATTTTTGGAAAAGGTGGCGGTACAGAGCTTGCATCGCGTTTTGATGTGCCATTTCTGGGAGAAATTCCAATTATCCAAAGTATTGCCGAAGCTGGTGACAAAGGAAAACCTGTAGCACTAAATCAAAACCCGTTATTGGATGTTGTATTTGGAGATATTGCCAGTAAGATTGCACAACAGATCTCCATTAACAATGCACAAATCGTGAATTGCTAAAAAATTACTATTTTTATAAATTAAAATATACATAATGAATTTAACAGAAGAAGTAGAACAGGCATTGGAAACTATCAGGCCGTATTTAAAAGCTGATGGAGGGGATGTTTCTGTTGAAGAAATTACAGCTGAAGGCACTGTAAAGCTTAGGCTTTTGGGCAATTGCGGTTCTTGCCCAATGAGTTTTATGACGATGAAATCTGGTATTGAACAGGCCATTATGAAAGCTGTTCCTCAGATTACATCTGTGGTTGCCGTTAACATGGCTGAACAAGAATAAGCTTTAACACTATTTAACAAGGAAGTTTTATTAATAAAATTACTTTTGTATTAATGAGATATTGTGTTATCCTAATTTGCCTTATTTTTTCTTTAGCCGCTTCTGCACAACAAAAGCCGGCTCAGGATAAACTGATCCAATTTTCCGGGATTATTACCGATATCGACAGTTCAAACGTAATACCTTATGTTACCATTACCAATCTTTCTGCCAGGAGCAAAAGGGTTGGTGCCGATTACAGGGGATATTTTACCTTTATTGTTAACCCAGGCGATACGATACTATTTACAGCCATTGGTTACAAAAAATTCTCTACCGTAATACCACAAAGTACGCCCGATAGCAAATACACCATTATGGTTAAATTGAAAGCAAATGTGATCGATTTACCTTCGGTGCGCGTTTTCCCCTGGGCAACCACTGAAGAATTTACCCGCGAGTTTTTATCAATGAAACTGGCGGATGACGATATGGCTATTGCCAAGAAGAATCTTTCGCGTTCTTCAATTGATGGTTTGATCCAAACGCTGCCACGAGATGGGCAGGAAATTGGCAGCCAGAATTACCGTTATAATTTCGACAGGATGATCAATAAGAATATGGTGCAAACCAATCCACTGCTTAATCCTTTCGCCTGGGGCAAACTTATGCAGCAGATCTTTGATGGCGATAAGAGCAGGACGAATTAGTCTTGAGTCCTAAATCCGGAGTCCTTAGTATTGCGTGCAAACCGTATCTTTCAATAAACGAGTTTCATGGAGGTCATCATCTCGACCGAAACTAAGAGAGTTGTTTACTAGGAAAGACCCTGAAACGAGTTCAGGGTGACGACAGTGCGAGTAAATTTAGCTTCGCTGAGTCTTCGGGTTCTCGACTTCGTTGCACTTCGCTAGAAATGACGACCTTGGTGAGTGGAAAAATAAAAAAAGGGAAAACGTTTCCATTTTCCCTCTTACATCTTCCATCAAAACCTATCTTTTCTTGCTCTTGTTCGGAAACTTCATTTTGTAATCTGTCTTGATATTTCCTTTCGAAATGGCGTCCAGTTTACTTTTCAGCATAGTTTTGCGTAAAACACTTACTTTATCAGTAAACAGTTTCCCTTCAATATGATCGTATTCGTGCTGGATCACACGTGCAGGCATGCCATCAACATCGTCGGTATGCTCTACCCAGTTTTCATCAAAATAGGTAATCTTGACATTGGGTTTGCGCATAATATTTTCGCGGATATCAGGAATACTTAAACAGCCTTCGTTAAAGCTCCAGGCTTCGCCTGTTTCTTCCAAAATTTCGGCATTAATAAATACTTTTTTATAACCAGGGTTTCCGTCTTCATCTTCACCGGTATCTACAATAAACAAGCGGATCGGCAAACCAATCTGCGGTGCAGCCAAGCCAACACCATTGGCGTAATACATGGTGTCGAACATATCGCTAATCAGTTTTTCTAATTCCGGATAATCTTTATCGATATCGGCGCAAACCTTTTTTAAAACCGGATCGCCGTAAGCTACTATTGGTAATTTCATTGTATTATATTTTTTTCAGAACTGAATCTGAACTCATTAATTATTATAAAGTGGTGTCAGTCTGAGCCTGTCGAAGACCCATCGTTAATTCCTTCAACAAGTTAAGGAAGACAAACCGAAAGATTTGATTTACAAAACTAACAATTATTCCGCTATTGGGCAGAACGTAAAGACACTCAGTTGCTCAATATTTAAAATCTCATTGGTAACTTCTATCATTTGCCTGGTGGTAACCGCGTTAATTTTCTCAAAAACGGTTTCCAGCGAATCTATTTGATTATGATCGATCAGGCTTTTTGCCATCGAAATAATCAAACCAATCCTGTTTTCTTCTCCCAAAGCAATTTGTCCGATAAATTTATTTTTGGCTTTCTGAAGCTGTAAATCATTTAACGGACGATCTCTGAGTTTTTTGATTTCCTTAAAAATTAAAGATAGCGCTTTAGCCTGTTTTTCTTTATCGGTTCCGAAATAAACAGAGAAAATGCCAGTGTCGCTCAAAGGCGAAAAATTGGATTCGATGGTGTAGGCAATGCCATATCTTTCCCTGATCTGCAGATTTAATACCGAACTCATTCCATTACCCCCGAAATAATTATTCAACAGCATCAGCGGTACCTTTTGTGATTGATGTGTAGAATATGCCTGTGTACCTAAAATGCAGTGAGCCTGCATAATGGGCTTGTAAATGGTGTTATTACTTGGAGGAAGTATAGTTGGTTTAACCCGCTCTTTTTTGGGGTTATTCTCTTCTACATCCGCAAAATATTTGCTTCCTTTATTTACGACTTGATTTAAAGTATAATTACCTAAAACGGCCACCACAATTTCACTTGTACGGTAATTGGCCTTTCTGAAGTTCATTACATCTTCTCTTGTAAAATGTTGAACGGATTCGGTTGTGCCTAGAATATTATTGCCCAAAGCATGACCGGCAAAAAGCATATCTTCAAAATCGTCATTAATCGCTTCTTCCGGTTGATCCAGATAAGAAGAAATTTCATCCAGAATTACACTTTTTTCTTTATCCATTTCCTCTTCAGGAAAAGTAGAATGGAAGAGTATATCGTTAAAGAGATCTAAAGTTCTAGCTAAATAAGGATTTAAAAAAGAGGCATGTACGCAGGTATATTCTTTAGTGGTATAGGCATTTAAATCTGCACCAACGCTTTCTAAATGATTTAGAATCTGGTTGGTGTTCCGTTTTTCGGTACGCTTAAAAATCAAGTGCTCTATAAAGTGCGCTAAACCTGCTTTGCCTTCAGGCTCATCGCGCGATCCTGTATTAACGATGATACATGCATGAGATATGGCTGAAGCCGCAGGCACGTGCAATAAGCGGATGCCGTTTGGCAGAGTGTGAACATTGTATTCCATTAAGGGGCAAAGATAAGGCTAATTGCCTATAAAGACCCGGAATTTGGTTGTTGCAATTGTAAAGTGGAAATCAATTTATCTTTAGTTGGCCGTTTCAACACCAAAAATATAAAATTAGCTGCCCCAAATATCAAAAAGAATGAATTACGTGTCATAAAGAAACCAACAATATTGAAAAGCGCCCCGCCTTCCAGTAATGCTGAACTAATGATAAATGCACTTTGATACAGGTTGATTTTAATATCATCAGCAGCCGTTTTATCAATTTTAGCGATTAAATTTCTATAAAAAAATATGCTTGCAGAGAGGGTGATTAATCCCATAACCGGAAATATCGGGTTAAAGGGGGCAGTTGTTTTTGGATTGGCATCAAAAAACATAAGCTCGCGGTTTAAAAATACCGTTACCAATGCAAAAAGTAATACACCCGAGCATAGTGCAAGATGGACGGTCTGGAGTGTTTTTAGTTGAGTATTCATTGTGGGGTTATTATTGGTATATTATTGAAAAAGTTCCGTCATCTCGACCGAAGCGCAGTCCGGAACGTTCGGGAGAGAGATCTGCTTAATTAGATTTCTCGACTGCGTTGCACTCCGCTCGAAATGACGGATTTATGGAAAATTATTTCGTTATCACCTCCAAAGAGAACAAAAATGCCCAGCGTAATGCCACATCTTTTAAATAATCAAAACGGCCTGACGCCCCACCGTGGCCGAACTCCATGTTGGTTTTAAGCAGCAACACATTCTTGTCGGTTTTGGTGGCCCTTAATTTGGCTACCCATTTTGCTGGCTCAAAATACTGCACCTGGCTATCGTGCAAGCCTGTAGTCACCAACATATTTGGGTAAGCTTTTTTCTCGATATTTTCATAAGGAGAATAGCTTTTCATGTAATCGTAAGCTGCTTTTTGTTTCGGGTTACCCCACTCATCAAACTCGTTTGTTGTTAGCGGAATGCTTTCATCCAGCATGGTATTAACCACATCTACAAAAGGAACATCAGCAATAAGGCCGTTCCATAAATTTGGGGCCATGTTGGCTACAGCACCCATTAATAAGCCGCCGGCACTTCCACCATGACCGTATAAATGGCCTTTTGAGGTGTATTTTTGATCAATCAGATACTCCCCTGCTGCAATAAAATCAGTAAAGGTGTTTTTCTTTTTCATCAGTTTTCCATCTTCGTACCATTGGCGGCCCATTTCCTGTCCACCCCGGATATTGGCAATGGCAAATACAAAGCCCCTATTTAGCAAACTTAAACGAGGCGAAGAGAAATAAACATCCGAATTTGAACCATAAGAACCATAACCATAAAGCAACAATGGCGACTCACCGTTCTTTTCGAAGCCTTTTTTATATACCAGTGCAATTGGCACTTTGGTGCCGTCTTTAGCGGTTGCGAAAACACGTTCAGTAATATAATCTTTTGGATTATAGCCCCCTAAAACCTCCTGTTGCTTCATCAGTTTCTGATCCTTCCCGGTAAGGTTATAATCGTAAACCGAGCTTGGAGTGGTTAACGAAGTATAGTTATAACGTAAAGTAGTGCTGTTGTACTCTGGATTTGCACCTACGCCGGCATCATACACAGGTTCATCAAATTTGATGTAATAATCACTTTTGTCTTTTTTGAGTACGCGTAACTCAGTTAACCCATTTTTACGTTCAGATAAAACAGTAAAATCTTTAAATTCTTCAACGCTTTCCAATAAAACATCGGCGCGGTGCGGAATCACTTCTTTCCAGTTTTCCTTTTCGGTTTTATCCAGCGGACATTCCATTAAACGGAAATTTTTAGCCTTCCAGTTGGTTAAGATCAGAAACTTATCATCGACGGGCATCACATCATACAGCACATCTTTTGATCGGGCTGCAAAAACTTTAAAGGGGCTTTCCGGATGGTCGGCGTCAATCATTTTATATTCGGCAGTTAATGTTCCTTGGGAAGCAATGAAGATATATCTGCCATTTTTCGATTTACCTACCCCAATATAGTTCGTGTTGTCTTTCTCATCGTAAACCACAGCATCCGTTTTGGCATCTGTACCCAGTACATGTTTTTTAATTTTTTCACTCAACAGTGTCACCGGGTTTTTAGAAGTATAAAAGAACGTTTTATTATCGTTGGCCCAGGCCACTCCGCCTTCTGTATTGGTAATGGCATCTTTTAAAAGTTCTCCGGTTTCTAAATTTTTAATGTTAATGGTATACTGCCTGCGCGAAACCTGATCGACCCCAAAAGCCAAAAGTTTATTATCAGGACTCACACTAAAACCGGTAGCGCTGTAATAGGAATGGCCTTTTGCCAGTTGATCTACATCCAGCAAAATTTCTTCTGTAGCCGATAAACTTCCCTTTTTGCGGCAATACTTAAAATATTGCTGCCCGTCTTCTGTACGCGAATAGTAATAGTAGCCATTTCTGAAAACCGGCACCGATTCATCTTTTTCTTTAATCCGGCCTTTCATTTCCTTAAACAGATCGGACTGAAACTTTTCGGTACTTTTCATCATGGTATCCAGGTAAGCGTTTTCTGCTTTCAGGTAATTCACAACTTTGGTACTGTCCGGACCTTTTTTAAAATAATCGATCATCCAATAGTAGTTATCTACCACGGTATCGCCATGTATAACTCTTTTGTGCGGAATAATTTCTGCTACCGGAGCTTTGGCATCAGGCCACTTTATTGCTTTCATTTCTTTCTTTTGAGGGTGATTACAGGCCATAATTGCACTAAGCAATATCAGGCCGGGTAAGATACGTTTCATAGCGGTTTGATTTAGGATCAATTGCAATTTAATGAAATAGTTTATTAGTTCAATAGTCATTAGTTTATTAGTGGGTAACTGGTTATCCGGTTAATCAGCCCCAAACGCTTAGCGCTAAACCCGATTATCATTTTCGTAAAAATCGATCAAGCCTATAGATAATCATCTGAATTATAAAAATTGATGGTAAATTGCCATATCCAAACGGTTGAAATTATAATGAAATTAGGATACAAAAAGATAGTTGTTAAAGTTGGTTCGAATGTAATTACGCAGGAAAATGGTTTGCCTGATGAATTTAGGATTAAGCACCTCGTAAATCAACTGGCCGACATTAAAAAGCAGGGTATTGAAGTAATCTTGGTATCTTCAGGTGCAGTAGCATCAGGCAGGAGTTTAATTAAAGTATCCGAAAAACAAGATGCCGTAACTACCCGACAACTACTGGCAGCTATTGGCCAGGTTAAACTGATTAATACCTACTCGAGTTTCTTTGCAACGCATGCTATACAATGCGCCCAGGTTTTGGTTACCAAAGAGGATTTCCGCGACCGGGCACACTACCTGAACATGAAAAACTGCCTGCAGATTTTGTTACAGAATGAAGTGATACCTGTAGTGAATGAAAATGATGTGGTTTCGGTTACTGAGCTGATGTTTACAGACAACGATGAACTGGCCGGACTAATCGCCTCAATGTTAAATGCGGACGCATTGATTATTTTATCAAATGTAAATGGCATTTATAATGGCGATCCGAAATTAGAAGGCTCAGCTGTTATTGAGGAAATTAACGGTTCGGTTGCTAACCTGTCTTCTTTTATTCAAACAGGTAAATCGCAGTTTGGCCGTGGCGGCATGGTCACCAAATCGACCATGGCGCAAAAAGTGGCTAAATTGGGCATAACGGTTCATATTGCCAATGGAACAAAAGATGAGGTACTGACTTCTCTACTAAACAATGAGTTGGTACACACACGCTTTGTCCCAGAGAAAAGCAAATCAGGTAAGAAAAAATGGATTGCCCATTCTGAAACTGCCGCAACTGGCGTGGTGAAATTAAATGATGGAGCAAAAACGGTATTGACATCAGGCAAAGCAACCAGTTTATTGCCCATAGGAATTATTGAAATACAGACAGACTTTTTAAAAGGCGATATTATTAAAATTATCGATGAGCAGCACAACCTGATCGGATTGGGGATTGCAGAATATGGATCTGACAAGGCAAGAGAGAGAATAGGACAAAAGAAACAGAAAGCTTTGGTGCATTACGATTATTTTTATTCGGCTATTTAAAGGGCTTTACTGCAAAGGACGCAAAGAGATGCGCGAAGGCACAAAGAGAAGGGTAAACAAGGTTGTAAATATGCAATTAACTTTAGCGTTCTCTGCGAAAAACTTAGTGCTCTTTGCGGTTAATAATTAACAACATGGATTACAAACAATATTTCGAAAAAGCAAAGCTGGCTAGTCGCAATTTGATTAGCCTGGGAAAAGAAAAAACAGATGCTGTTTTAAAGGATCTTGCAGAGGCTTTAATAGCTAATACAGCCGAAATCCTTTCTGAAAATGCAAAGGATTTAGCTAAAATGGCCATCGAAGACCCTAAATATGACAGGCTAAAATTAAGTGCAGCACGTATTGCTGATATTTCAACTGACCTTAAAAATGTAGCAAGTTTAAACAGTCCGTTGGGTAAAGTACTATCCGATAAAATATTGGACAATCAGCTTCATATACAAAAAGTGAGTGTGCCTTTGGGCGTGGTGGGTGTAATTTATGAGGCTCGCCCCAACGTCACTGCTGATGTATTTTCGCTTTGTTTTAAAACCGGAAATGTTGCCGTATTAAAAGGCGGCAGTGACGCTGAGTTTTCTAATCTGGCCATAGCAAAGGTAATACACGAGGTGTTGGATAACCATAAAATCAATCGTGATGTGTTAACCTTGTTGCCGGCAGAAAGGGCTGCAACCGAAGCGCTATTGAATGCAAGAGGCTTTGTTGATGTTCTGATTCCAAGAGGAAGTCAATCGTTAATTAATTATGTCCGGGAAAACAGCAAAATCCCGGTTATTGAAACCGGAGCGGGAATAGTGCATACCTATTTTGACGAAAAAGGTGATTTGGAGAAAGGTCAAGCGATTATTTTTAATGCTAAAACGAGAAGGGTAAGCGTTTGTAACTCATTAGACTGTGTGCTTGTTAACGAAAACAGGTTAAATGATGTACCCGCACTTTTATCTCCGCTGGCAGATGGAAATGTGAAATTATTTGCAGATGAAAAAAGCTATGAAGCATTAAAGTATTCTTATCCGTCAAATCTATTGAATAAGGCTATGCCTGAACATTTTGGAACGGAATTTTTATCGTTAAAGCTGGCAGTTAAAGTGGTAAAGGATTTAGCAGAAGCATTGAACCACATTGCCGATTACAGCTCTAAGCACAGTGAAGCCATCATTTCTGAAGATGCCGCTAATATCGCTCAATTTTTGAATGAAGTAGATGCCGCAGCAGTGTATGCCAATGCTTCTACAGGTTTTACCGATGGTGCTCAATTTGGCCTTGGCGCCGAAATTGGGATCAGCACACAGAAACTTCATGCACGGGGACCAATGGGTTTGGAAGAATTAACCAGCTATAAGTGGGTGGTTAAGGGTAATGGGCAAATTAGGAAATGATGGAAGGTGTAAGAGGGATGATGATGTTCGAAACCATAGCAATATTGTCATTCTGAGGGATAATTTATGATATAAAAATCAATATGATTGACGTTTTTTCCTTCGCACAATTCTTGCCTCGGCTCACCGCCGCCGAAGGGCTCTTACTTTTTGGCATCAAAAAGTAACAAAAAATGCCGGCTGAAAATTTTTCTTTCAAAGCCAGTGTTATGGCTAGAACAGTGCAGTCCGAAAAATTTATTAGGCCGGTTTTAAGTAGAACGGTGATACGGTGCTATGGCCTAGCTATACGGAAATGCATGATGCCGCATTCTGCTCATTAATAGGTAATTACAAAATAACGTCAATGGTAGCATAGCGAAGAATCTGCAAACTATGGAAAACTGCCAATGAATTTTTCATAATCGGTAGTGCAACTTATTCAGGAATTTTCCGCTGTGCTACCATTGACAAACCTCATCCCTAAAAATTCGTCATTGCGAGGAGGAACGACGAAGCAATCTTTCATGCTAATGATCCTTGCTATAAAGATTGCTTCGTCGGCTGAAAAAGCCTTTTCGCAATGACGATCCTCTGTGATGTCTATTTCAATTAGATGCTACTGTCAATCATATTAATTTTTTATAAAATAAATTATCCCTCAGCATAACAGCTTAGTATTAAAGTTCAAACATCGTTCCTCTTTCCGGCACCTCTACATTAAAACCTTCTTCCTGTAATGCTAATGATAGGCTTTGCAGGCTTTTATCTTCACCATGAACCAGAAATACCTTTTTGGGTTGGCCAGTTTGTTTAATTGTTTTAATTAAGTCGTTATGATCGCCGTGGCCACTGAGTAGATCTGTTTGGCGGATAGTGGCATAAACCATCATTTCTCGGTCTTTAATACGTACGATGGGCGCTCCGCTTAATAACTTATAGCCTAGCGTTCCTTTTGCGCAATAACCAATAAATAGAATGGTGCAATAATAGTTCTGAATGTTGTAATAAAGATGGTCCTGGATCCTTCCGCCTTCCAGCATGCCTGCTGAGGAAATAATGATGCAGGGATCGAAATAATTAGAAACATCTTTACTTTCCTTCATGGTTTGAACGTAAGCCAGGTGTTCAAACTCAAACTCATCACCCATGGTTTGGTAAAAATCTTTTGCCTCCTGGTTCACCAGGTTGTGGTGTTTACGATAAACCTCGGTAGCCTGGATGGCCATTGGGCTATCTACAAAGATTTGAATGGGCGGCAACAGTTTTTTAGTAAATATCTGGTTCAGGGCAAATACCAGCGATTGTGTACGCCCAATACTAAACGCCGGAATAATCAGCCTGCCAGGACTTTTGATGCAGGCTTCTGTAATTTCCTGAACCAGGCGTTCCTCCAGTGTTTGATCTTTGGTATGTATTCTACCTCCATAAGTCGCTTCACTTACAACATAATCTACCTCTGGCAAAGGCTCCGGATTAACCAATACCGGATAGTTCTCTCTGCCGATATCACCCGTAAAAGCGATTTTCTTTTCTATTCCCTCATCATTTATGGTTAAAACAGCTGCGGCAGCACCCAATAAATGACCAACCGGCACAAAGGTTAAAGTGATATCGCCGTTAATTTTGAAAGGTTTGTTAAAAGCAATGGTTACAAAACGATCGATGGTATCCATCACATGTTTGTGCAGGTACAGCGGTTTTGGTCCGCTAAAATTGCCACGTTTTGTACGCGGTTTCCGGCCGGCCTTTCTTAAAAAAAGTTCGACAGAATCGAACAATAGTATCGAAGTAAGATCGGCAGTTGGTGGTGTACAAAGCACCTGGCCCTCAAAGCCCATTCTAACCAATGTTGGTAAATTACCAGAGTGATCGATATGGGCATGGGTTAGAATTACCAGGTTTATAATGGCCGGATCAAAGGGGAATTGTTGGTTTTCTTCCTGATATGTTTCTTTCTCGTAATCTAATCCACAATCTATCAGTATTTTATAATGCCCGATTTCGAGCAGGTGCATACTACCGGTTACCTGTTGCGCTGCTCCCCAAAACGTTAACTTCATCTTCTTATCTATCGCGTAAAATCTTTAGCCGTAAAGTAGTACAAATGATGAGATTTTTAAACAATCATGCGTAATTTTTTAATTTCATTAGCACAGAGGTTGCGGAGAAAAGCCATAGTGCATACTAAATTAATCATAATTTCTTTACAAAGTAAAATCAGAGCTTTGCCTTTCCCGGATTTGAAATTATTTACAATTGATTAACTTCTCTGAATTTGAGGCTCCTTGATATTTCACTTTTTGCCTCTTCTGAAAAATCTTCCAAATCATCTGCCGTGATGATTTTTTCTACAAGCAGCGCAGTTATAGTGCCTAAAAACCATGAATTTCTAAGTCCATCGTACCTTCTGGCGATGTGCTTGTCGAAATCTTTTACAGCAGTAAAAATTTTATAGTAATCGTCTCTGTTGTCTTCAGGCTGTTGTGTTTTCCATTGGTCTAAAATTTCGGAGAATAGCTGCATTTCCTTTTTTAGTTCCCGTTGTAAAGCGACTTCGAATAATTTTCGGGCAACTTTGTTATCTGCTTTTGAAAAATCCATAGTTAACATTTATTATGGTAAAGATAGTAAAGTCTGGCGTATGGCTAAGTTACCTCAACAAAAAGATTTTTATCTTTGTAAGAAAATATCCGCTATGCAAGAACCTTTTGATATAGAAATAGGGCCAATTAATTATTCCGTTTTTCCGGAAGGAAATGATTCTTATACCATTTTTAAAGAGGGAAAAGAATACATACAGATCCAAAAGGACACTTCATCTATCTGGTTAAAAATGGACTATAAAACCGAACTTCCAATTTTTGAGGAAGACGAAGAGGTGAATGCAATTGGGCAGGCCATTGAAAATTATTTACCTGAACCTGAAGACGAGGAAGAAGACGGGTTATAATAAGGAATCCTCAACAGGGAGGGGAAAAACCAATCTCTGTTGAGGATTTAAATTTAGGCAAGAAGCTTTAATAATTCTTCTGCAACTTTTTCTGATGAGGCAGGGTTTTGGCCGGTAATCAATAAACCATCAACTACAGCATAAGGACTCCAGTCGGCTATCTTACTATAATTTCCACCATTTTTTATTAACATATCCTCTACCAGGAAAGGCACTACGTTTCTTAATTGTACAGCTTCTTCTTCGCTATTGGTAAACCCCGTTACATTTTTTCCTTTTACCAGGTATTCGCCATTTACCTTTACATCCTTAAGCACTCCGGGAGCATGACATACAAAAGCAACAGGTTTGCCGGCAGAATAGAATTCGGTAATGAGCTGTTGTGAAGTTTTACTTTCTGCCAAATCCCACAGTGGTCCGTGGCCACCAGGATAAAAAACGGCATCATAATCATCCATTTTGATATCAGCCAATGGAGTGGTATTCTTCAATTTATCTAAGAGAACCGTGTCATTGTCCATTCTTTTCGTTGTTTCGGTTTGAAAAGAAGGGTCTTCACTTTTAGGGTCTATTGGTGGCTGACCACCTTTTGGAGAGGCCAATACAATATCAATGCCTTTATCGGCTAAAGCATAATATGGCGCTGCCAATTCTTCTGACCAAAAACCTGTTTTTAAACCCGTATTTCCTAATTCGTCGTGGCTTGTAAGCACGAATAAAACTTTCTTATTCATATGTTTTATGTTAAGTGTATTACAAAGTTAAAGCTGTTGGGTTTGGTAGCAAAGGACTTCAATCACAGATTTATTGTGCGCGAAATCACGTTTTTGCGGAAAGTCTGCTTAGGGTTTCTCTTGATATACCTAAGTATGCCGCTATTATTGTTTTAGAAACCCTTTGCATCAATTGCGGATACTGGTGAGCAAGTTGTTCAAAGCGCTCTTTTGGACTTGTGGTTAAAAGGGATAAAATTCTTTGCTGTAATGCTACATATCCTAAACTGTTTTTTACCCTGAAAAAATGTTCCATTTTATGGCTTTCGCGGCATAACAGATCCAGGTTTTCTTTGGTGATGGAGAGTAATTCGGAATTTTCCAGGCAGCTGATGTTGGTAATTGATTTAACCTGGCCATAAAAAGCCCTGAAATCAGAAAGCCACCAGTTTTCCATTGCGAACTGGATAATATATTCTTTACCATTGGTATCAGTAAAGGTGGCTTTTAATAAACCTTTAACTACAAAATAAATGTGATTGACAAATTCGTCTTCC
The DNA here is from genome assembly GCF_007833675.1 of Pedobacter suwonensis. Lineage (NCBI taxonomy): Bacteria > Pseudomonadati > Bacteroidota > Sphingobacteriia > Sphingobacteriales > Sphingobacteriaceae > Pedobacter > Pedobacter suwonensis. The sequence goes on from NZ_CP031708.1 coordinate 3,266,653, forward strand.
TGGATGAGGTACTGATGTTTCTTAAGCGTTTTAGGTTTGAAATGAGAAACAATATGTTCAAATTCCTGATCGGTAAGGGAAATGATTTCTTCGAGGTGCGTTTTTAATTCAAAACTCATGCTGTAAATTTAGCTAAATTAAGCATGAAAATTTTTTTTGCATTCAGAACGAAGTGAGGAAAAAAATTAAGGCCCGATTACCAATCGGGCCTTAATTTATATTATTCTTTATTATCTGGTACAATCTGCAGTCCAGAATTGACTGTCTTTAGCTACCCTGATGGTTAGATTACTGGCGTCAATGCTAATACCAGTTAAGCCAGAACCGATACTCACGTAGCTGTTGTCGCCTTTCTTTTCGAATTTTACTCCAGTAATATCCGGAATGTTGTTGCCAAAGTAAAAATTATAGGTTTCACCAACTTTGCTCACGGTCACTTTTCCGTCGCTGCTGGTAATTGTATTTTCGCCACTACGGTAAGAAACTGATCCTTTGTACGTGCCTACAAAGAAATCGCGATCTGCCGGATCGGTGTCTTTTTTACATGATACCATTACGGTTAATGCTATTAGAAGCATGCTGAAAATTTGAACTGTCTTTTTCATCTCTTTCACTTTTTTAATTTTAAATAGGTAATAATTGTAACAGTGCTATGACAATGACTATGCCAAAGAAAAATGTGATTGGTAAATGAGATGAGTAACCAGCAAGCAGGTCTAATTAAACTTTACTAATAAGTTATTGTTTTTTAGGTTCTTATAAATGAGTTTGATCTTTTAATCGGGCTGTTTAATGATGCCTTTTAAAAAATATGCTGATTTGTTTAAGTACCGGAACTGTTTGGTTTAAAAGAAATTTTCAATTTAGGCGCTGATAAATAAATTTACTTTATACTATTGTTTAGTATAGTTTGATGGGCCATTAATATCAACCGGCTCACCTAAAAAACGGGGCTTTCTGTCAATAATCAGATCAATAGCAGATTTTACTATAGCCAAATATTCTCTGAATGAAGCGTATTTGAAGCCTTGATATGTTCCTTGATCTGCAGCAAAGCCATAAGATTTTATTCCTAGCTTGTTGCCAATATTCACACACCTATTCAAATGATATTTTTGCGATACCAGAATGGCGGTATCTATTTTGAAAATAAATTTTGATCTGTAAAGCGTAGAGTAGCTATCAAAACCTGCATAGTCGAGATAAATTTTACTGGTATCAACACCATGTTCATAACAGTAAATTTTCATTACAGTAAGTTCATCGTGCGCATCAGTACCGTTATCTCCTGAAAGCAAAATTTTATCAATTTTTTGATTGTTATAGAGTTTTATGCCAGCATCAAGCCTGTCTTTTAAATATTTACCGGGCTTGTTGTTATTTATTCCTGCGCCGAAAATAATGGCTACCCTGGTTTTTGGTACGTTTTGCGCGTTGAAGTAAATTGATGGATCAGTTTGATGTTTGACTAACAAATTAATCCCCAATACAATGATAACGCTTAAAATAATGGCATATAAAAGAAGTTTTATTATGTTTTTAATGTTCATTTAGATGTACTAATTGCCTATCTTTTTGATCTGCTGTTTTGGATTATTATTATTCTTTAAAATTGTGGCAATCTTTTTATCCAGATCTAAATCTTCAGTATCGTCAAAGGGTTTGCCAATTTTATATGGTATGTGCTTTTTATTCAGTTTATACAACTGATAATAATTAGTACCTGTCAAACCATAACTCACAATCACTTTGTATTTTTTGTTGTAGTTAGGGTTAACAATTTTGTTGAAATCTCCGACCTTGGTTAAGGTATGGTTTTTAGGATTAACAAGGTAAAGATTGTAAAAAGAATTTCCTCCCCTTCCACCTGTATCTTCAAAAATTAACAGATCTTTTATCCCGTCGTTGTTATAGTCTTCGTAAGTAATATTGTTACTGATCTGGCGTAGAGCAAGATTTTCTTTCCAGAAAATTTTGTCGGCTTTTTTACCGATTTTACCGAAATAAATGATGGCATTGGACGGCTCTTCTGAGGATTCTCCATCAACAATCAGATATTGTATAGCCATTACATAACGCTTATCTTTAAAAGGGTGAACATATTGCCATGTGCCTTTTACATCAGTCTGATGGAATATTTTTTGTGCAAACGAATGACTCGAAATAAATATAAAACATAAAAAAAAGACCTTCTTCACGTTAAACATCTCAAAAAGATTTATATTTCTGCAAGTTTTTGAGCAAGTTCTTCCGTCATTTCATCAAGTGTAAGCAATCTGACCCAATTAAATTTCTTCCACACTGTTTTTGGTGTGTTGGTTTTGTCGCTAAACATATTGCCACCAGAGGTTTCACTTTTTTTCCTGGTAGAGAAATTAACGCTGGTAGTGGTTTGTTCTCCTGAAGACCGGCTATAACTCTCCGCATCAAAGCCGATAAGTTCCATCTTTTGATTCTGAAACCTGAATGTATAATCAGCATTATTTACCCAGTAGGAGCCACAGCTTAGCCAATATTGATAACTTAAAGTGAGTGTACCGTTTTTGATGTTGATGGCCCCCGTTTCTTCTAAAGGATCGGCGAGGCAGGTATTCTCTTCATTATTTTCAGTTGGGATAAAAATGATGTTTTGGGATTGTAAGCTGTAGTTGCCGGATGTTTTAAAAAGCACCAAAAGCATACGGGGGTTCAAATTCAGTTTATCAATGCCCATCCCCTCGTTTTTGATGATATTTTCTGGATTCGTATTCTGGATAATGATGGCTTCATCAGGTAAATGATCTTTATTTAAATCACCTTTGGCACGATAAATTATTTTCCATCCTTTTGGAACAAATGCATTGGTATTAATGCCTGTTTTAGGAATTTGAGGATTGTTGCTTTGAGCAAATAGCTGAGCAGAAATTAATAATAGCATTAGGCCTGTAATATTTCTCATATAGCATAAAATTACCAATGGGCCAGAAAATAAGAAGGTAAATTTTTCATATATATGGCATTGGCTGATCGATAAACTTAATCTTTATCAAGATAACGAGCAAATTAAAACGCTTTTTTGTGTAAAGCGTTATCCCGCCCAGCCATCTCTGTCCAAACTCCTGTAATTGATTGATTCGGCCAAATGTTCAAGCTCTATATTTTCACTATCGGCTAAATCGGCAATGGTTCGCGCAACCTTTAAAATCCGGTCGTAGGCACGGGCCGACAACCCTAACCTTTCCATTGCTGTCTTTAATAAATTGGTTCCGGCTTCGCTGATCTGGCATACTTTGCGCACCATTTTAGGACTCATCTGGGCGTTGCAATGCAGGTCTTCTCTATCCGCAAAACGTAGATCCTGGATTTCCCTTGCTTTAATGACTCGTGTCCTGATGTGGTTGCTTTTTTCTGTTTCGTGTGAGGAGGCAAGTTCGGTAAAATCAACAGGCGTTACCTCCACATGCAGGTCAATGCGGTCTAGGAGTGGTCCTGATATTTTACTCAGGTATTTTTGAACTACGCCGGGTGCACACACACAATCTTTCTCCGGGTGATTGTAAAAGCCACAAGGACAGGGATTCATAGAGGCCACCAACATAAAGCTGGCCGGATATTCTACTGAAAACCTTGCCCTTGAAATTGCTACTTTACGGTCTTCCAGAGGTTGGCGCATGACTTCTAAAACGGTTCGTTTAAATTCTGGCAATTCATCTAAGAACAGAACACCATTGTGGGCCAGCGATATTTCTCCGGGCTGTGGATTCATTCCGCCGCCTACCAACGCAACATCGCTAATGGTATGGTGCGGCGAACGATACGGACGGCTTGTCATTAACGCGTCGCTCGCAGCGAGTTTTCCGGCTACAGAGTGAATTTTTGTGGTTTCTAAGGCCTCATTTAAATTTAACGGGGGCAATATAGTGGGCAGACGCTTGGCCAGCATAGTTTTGCCCGCTCCTGGCGGACCAATTAAAATAACATTATGACCACCTGCAGCTGCGATTTCTAACGCTCGTTTAATATTTTCCTGACCTTTAACATCTGCAAAATCGTGTTCGTAATTGTTGATGTTTTTTAAGAATTCTTCCCTGGTATTTACTTTAACCTGTTCTAGTACTTCGCTTCTGTTAAAGAAAGCTACCACCTGTGCCAGGTTTTCCACACCGTATGCAATTAAATCGTTTACAATGGCTGCTTCACGAACGTTTTGTTTTGGTAAGATAAAACCTTTAAAGCCGTCTTGCTGCGCTTGGATGGCAATTGGAAGGGCACCTCTTATGGGCTGGATACTTCCATCCAAAGACAGTTCGCCCATTATAAAGTAGTCTTCCAGTTCTTCGGCTGGGATTTGCCCTGATGCCGCCAGAATGCCGATAGCAATGGGCAGATCGTAAGATGAGCCTTCTTTTTTTATATCAGCTGGCGCCAGGTTTACCACTATTTTCTGTTTAGGCATGCGGAAACCTGAAACATTGATGGCACTGGCCACCCTTTGCAAACTCTCTTTTACCGCATTATCGGGCAAGCCCACCATATAGTATTTGGTGCCTGCGCTAATATTCACTTCGATGGTTATGGTTAGTGCATTTACGCCATAAACAGCACTCCCGTATGTTTTTACAAGCATTTAGTTAGTTCAAATAAAGTCTTATGTAAATTATTCGGGATGAATATTGATTCTAATATACAGATTATTTAAAAAAAGATCAAGTTTTGGTATCTGTTGGCGGATCATTTTTTACCAGCCATTGTTAAATAAACCTGATTGTACGAATGCCGATTTTTTCTATCGGCAGTAGGGAGAGCAGGGTTGAACCCCCCCTATAGAATACCAACATTCATTTCCAAAACCGATAAAACAATAAATCCTGACCATTGCTGATCAGGATCTGTATTATTTTAAAGGACGCTGAAACAAGTTCAGTATGACGCAACTACTAGCCTTGCGCCCTAAACCCTTTACCCCAAACCTTTTAATCTATCTGCCAAATGGCATTTTAGGCATGCCTTTCATCATGGCTGCCGCGGCTGCAGGATTAGAAAACTGCTTCATCATTTTACGCATGTCTTCAAACTGTTTAATGAGCTTGGTTACCTCTTCAACCTTGCTTCCTGAACCTTTTGCAATACGCAAACGGCGACTTTGCTGAATACTATCCGGGTTTTCTTTCTCAAATGGTGTCATCGAATTGATGATGGCTTCGATTGATTTGAATGCATCATCCTGGATATCTACATTTTTCATCATTTTACCTACACCTGGTATCATGCCCATTAGATCTTTCATGTTACCCATTTTCTTGATCTGCTGAATCTGGTTGTAGAAATCGTTGAAGTCGAATTTATTCTTACGGATTTTCTTTTGCAATTCTGCAGCTTCTTTCTCGTCAAATTGCATCTGAGCACGTTCAACAAGCGAAACCACATCCCCCATGCCTAAAATACGTGATGCCATACGATCTGGATAGAAAACATCCAGGGCTTCCATCTTCTCGCCAGTACCAATAAATTTAATAGGTTTGTTTACTACTGATTTAATGGAAAGGGCTGCACCACCACGGGTATCGCCATCCAGTTTGGTTAATACAACACCTGTAAAATCTAAACGGTCGTTGAATACTTTGGCCGTATTTACCGCATCCTGACCAGTCATTGCATCCACTACAAATAAAACCTCGTGTGGTTGAGTTTGGGCTTTAACTTCAGATATTTCGTTCATTAACGACTCGTCGATCGCTAAACGACCTGCGGTATCGATAATGATGACGTTATTCCCATTTTGTTTACCGTGTGCAATACCTTCTAAGGCAATGCCAACAGGATCATTTGAGGCGCGGTTCGCATAAACAGACACCCCAACTGAAGTTCCTAAAACCTCTAATTGGTCTACGGCCGCCGGGCGGTACATATCGCCTGCCACCAATAAAGGTTTTTTGCCCTTACCTTTCAGGTGTAGGGCCAGTTTACCGGCAAAAGTAGTTTTACCTGCACCGTTTAAACCTGCAATTAGAATGATGGTAGGATTTGCTTTTGTATTCAACTCTGTAACTTCGCCACCCATTAAGGCCGCAAGTTCATCGTTCATTATTTTGGTAAGCAACTGACCCGGAGAAACCGCGGTAAGTACGTTTTGCCCCAGAGCTTTCTGCCTCACCTCATCAGTAAAGGCTTTTGCTGTTTTATAGTTAACATCGGCATCCAGCAATGCTTTGCGGATTTCTTTCATGGTTTCTGCCACGTTGATTTCCGTAATACTGCCCTGCCCCTTTAATACTTTAAATGCTCTATCTAGCTTGTCCTGTAAATTATCAAACATCTTTTTTTAAGCTAAAAGCCTTATGCCGGAGGCAAAAAGCTACTTGTTTTTAATAAAAGGCAAATGTATCAAATTTTGCTTGTAAATCGCTGCACCTCAAAGTCAAAACTTTGAGGTAGTAAATAAAATTTTCTTCTTGTGCAACATTCTGATTTAAGGCGCGGTCTTATACCTAACTAAGCTAAACAAATGAAACGCTGCCTTCTCATTCTTTTTGTATTTTCTTATGCTTTTTCTCAAGCTCAGGATATTTCAAAACAGCGCCAACTGGAAGCGAAAAGGACGCTGCAAAGCCCTAAAATAGATGGTATTTTAGATGATGAGTGTTGGAATAATGTCCCTGTAGCTACTGATTTCATTGAGATCAGGCCAAACCCTGGAAAGATAGAAGGTCATGACCGGCGCACTGAAATGAAAGTGATTTATGATGATGTAGCCATTTATGTTTATGCGCGTATGTATGATCATCCTGACAGTATTGCGCACGAGTTGGTTTCGAGAGATAATATTGGAAACGCCGACTTTATTTCGATTATTGTTGACCCTTTTTAAGATAAAATGAACGGAAACGGCTTTTTTGTTACTGCTGCGGGAGTGCAGTTTGACGCTAAATATTCGCAGGTGGGCGATGAAGACGCCAACTGGAATGCGGTATGGGAAAGTGCAGTTAAGATTGATGATAAAGGTTGGACCTGTGAAATGAAAATTCCCTATTCAGCCCTTCGTTTCTCGAGCAAAGAGGTGCAAAACTGGGGATTGAATTTCAGCCGAAGAATACAACGGAGCAATACACAGACTTTTTGGAATTTCGTCGACCCTAAAATAAATGGATTTATCAATCAGGAAGGCCTTTGGACGGGAATAAAAGATATTAAGCCACCATTAAGGTTGTCTTTTTCACCCTATGTTTCAGCTTATGTAAACCATTACCCTGTTAATTTGCCTGGTGTTAAAAACACCACATCGAGTTTTAATGGCGGCATGGATGTTAAATATGGGATCAACAACAGTTTTACCCTCGATATGACTTTGGTGCCAGATTTCGGTCAGGTACAATCCGATAACAGGATACTGAACCTCACTCCTTTTGAAGTGAAATTTAATGAAAACAGACAGTTTTTTACCGAGGGCACGGAGCTGTTTAACAAAGGAGATCTTTTTTATTCCAAACGGATCGGCTCTATTCCGTACTATTACAATTATAGTGGCGTGGGCAGTGATAAGGTTGTGAAAGATCAGACTGAAGCCAAGGTTTTAAATGCTACAAAAATATCCGGAAGGACGGTGAAAGGCCTGGGTATCGGGATTTTTAATGCGGTTACTAACGGCATGGAAACCGAGGTTGAAGATGCGCAGGGCAACCTTCGCCTGGTTGAAACCCAGCCGCTTACCAATTACAACATTCTGGTATTCGATCAATCACTAAAAAATAATAGCTCGGCAACATTTATCAATACCAATGTGTTAAGGAAAGGGGCTGCATACGATGCCAACGTAACGGCCGTACTATTTAACTTAAACAATAAAGGCAATAAGTATTTCGTTAATGGTGCGGCCAAAATGAGCTATTTAAAGGGCAATGAAACCAATACCGGTTATAGTTATGGGCTTAAGTTTGGCAAGCAGAGTGGTAATTTCCTCTGGAGTTATTCGCAGCAATATGCTGACGATAAATTCGATCCGTCTGATTTAGGCTTTTTTACCAATAACAATTTTTTAGATCAGGTACTGGATTTTCATTATAATGTTTATAAGCCAGGTAGTTGGTATAATCAGTTATTAAGCTACTTTAATATTTCATACTCAAGGAGGGCTACGCCAGGCAGCTTCCAAACTTTTTCTGTAGAAGGCGGACCTTATGTTCAATTTAAAAATCTTTGGTCGGCAGAAGTAAATGGAATCTATACCGCTGCAAAAAACGATTTCTACGAATCAAGAAACGGGCAGGTATACAAAGCCCCCGAAAGCTATAGTTTCGTGTTATATGTTAATCGAAACCGGGCAAAAGCTTATAACTTTGGTGGAAACATCCGCTACAGGGAGCAGGAACTTTTTAAGGGCAAAGAATATAATGTTTACTTTTTCCAAAACCTGCGGATAAATGATAAAATTGCTTTTGGTTTAGACCTCAATTTTAACCCAAATTATAATTATGTAAACTGGGTAACGGCACAGGGTGATCAAGCCATTTTCTCTAAATACGACCGTAGAACGGTAGAAAACTCATTCGATGCCAAATATACTTTTACCAATTTAATGGGGTTTACAGTGGTTTTAAAGCACTATTGGAGCGACAGAAGAAACAAAGAATTTTACCTGCTTAAACCCGATGGCAATTTAAGCAACTATAGCGGAGCTCCATTGAATGGGCTGGATAAAAATTATAATGTATTCAATATCGATTTAATTTATACCTGGCAGTTTGCTCCAGGCAGCACTTTATCTGTTTCTTATAAAGATGCAGCAGAAACTTACGATACTTATTACACCCCACGTTACAATAATAACCTGAGCGGGATTTTAAATGCTCCACAAAACAACAGTCTTTCGGTTAAGTTGTTGTATTATGTCGATTATCTAGACCTTAAGAAAAAAGGGAAGAGAGATTAAACTCCTTTTCATCATGCTGAATTTATTTTACAAGTAGAAGTAGTGTTTTCAATTGTCTTGTAGCTACTGTGTGGTCAGCACCTTTCTTGCAGTTAAGACCCTGAAATAAATTTACTGCGTAGCTTTCCGCTTCGCTACAGGTCAGGGTGACGATCTCTTGAGACCAGGAAATAATCTACCGCGTTTTTGCCGGACTTATTCCAAATTTCTTGCTAAAAGCGCTGCTGAAATGCTGTACTGAAGAGTAACCCAGTTCGTCGGAGATATTTTTGATGTCTTTACTGCTATCGGCCAGCAGCTCTTTAGCACGCATTAATTTATAATCGCTCAAATAACCAAAAACAGTATTTTTAAACACTTCTTTAAAGCCTTGTTTCAGTTTAAATTCATTTATACCTGCGGTTTTGGCCAGTTCGGTTAAAGACGGTGGATGATTGGCATTGGCCAGCAAATATTCGCGGGCATAATAGATCCTTTCTTTATCATAAGCTGATTTAATAGCAGAATTTACGGTTTTCTTAGCAGCTTCTTCAAAAGCCTGAGCCTGTAGCGCAAGCAGTTCCAGGCATTTAGATTGAAGAAACAATAACTTTAATCCGCCTGTAAACTGACAATTCATAATGTCTTTTATACAACTGTGCATAGCCAGGCTGATGGGGAGGTTTTCTGATGAAATTTCTACCGGGCGGTTGTTCATAATGTTTTCGGCAAAATTTTTTAAAAGGATGCTGCTCTCACTGGTTAAATCGATAAAGCGGTTTCTTTCAAAATTTACTTCAAAAAATTTATGCGGTTCGTTGGTCTTGAATTCTGCCGTCCCATCAAAGTCGGGGCTATAGATAATATTATGCTGGTTTTCTTTGATATTCAGGCGTTTGTTGGTGAGGTAATTTTCCATGATGCCCCCGCCAGCGAGTGCAAAATGAAGTTCCACCATATCAGGTTCGTCGAAAGCTTTAATGCGCAAACGGCTCTGCTTTACCAGCATATCGCCATAAACAATATAAATGCCAGAAAAAGCAATCTGCACAATCTCTGCATCACCAAATGGAAAACTGTATTTGTCGCGCCGCTCAGTTACCAGCGCCGGTTGAAGTCCGGCATTGTCAAACATGCTTCCTACAGTATAATACTTATTGTCGCTATCGTAAATCTTTAAGGCCATAAAATCCCTTTAATATAAACTTTAATCCTTTTGATATAAAAAGGGGCCTTAATCAGACCATTACTTTTGTTCAAAGTTACTAAACAAAAAGATACGATGACAAAATTACCATCCTGGCTGGCCGATACAATGGAAAAAGTGATCAGCAATAAAATATATCAGGTAGAGGTTGTAGAAACTAAAATGTTAAGCAGCAACTTAAAGTGTGTTACCTTTAAAGGTGGTTTTTTCGAAGCTGAATTTATTCCGGGAATGGAAGTGCTGTTTAGGGTTAACGCAAACGAATACCGTCATTATACGCTGTCTGCCTTTGATAAAACGAAAGAAACCTGCGAAGTGATCTTCTATTTAAACAGGCAGGGACCAGGGCACCATCTGGCCGTAAATATCCAAAAAGGAGACCGTTTAAAATTAATTGTAGACCGGGCAAAGGTAAAATACAATGAATTATCTAATCAGCATTTCTTTTTTGGCGACGAAACCAGCCTTGGTTTGTATGAATCGTTAGGTAAAAAGGTAATTGATGAAGATGTAGAGTATTTTGGCATTCTGGAACTTCAGGAAGAAAACCTGAATTCAGTGAAACACCTTAAATTATTGATTGATACCGTACCCTCTGACCTGAACGCCCCGGCGAAAAATGCCATCAGCTGGATGGAAAATATGCACCCGCTCTGTTGGGAAATGTGGCAAAATGCTACGTTCTATTTAACAGGCAGGGCAAAATCAGTACAGCAGTTTAAACGGTACCTAAAACAAAGGGGCGTAAGCTTTAGGCAGATTATAACAATGCCCTATTGGGAAATGGGTAAAGTTGGTGGTGGGTAACCTATCTTGGAAAGGTAAAGCCAAAACCAAGCGCTAAAGTTTGGTTTGCCTGTATCTTGTTTGTTCCTGTGTCCTTATCAAACAGGAGTACGCCAGTTAGGCTGGTATTCATAAAGCGATTGATTTTTGCCGTTAATGCAACATCTAAGCGGTGATCAATATTGCTCATTTTAAAATCCTGATACGGAATGAACATCTGATACCGTGCTTTAAGATTTGTATTGGTAAATATATCCTTATCAATTGCACTTACTATTTGAAAGGCTAGCTCATTACGTACTTTTTTGCCGTACTCCACACCAAAAACGGTTGCTTTTGGCGGTTTGGTGTTATCAACCGGATCAAGAAAGAGTTTTTCATCCAAAACAAAAGTTTGGCGCGCCGTACCAGTACCTATCCGGGTAGAAAAATATTTAACCGGTTTATACTCAAAACCGATAGATTCTGTGATATAACCAGGCCCCATAAATTTTGAAATTAGCGTGGCGGTTTCCTGGCCATTTACCATACTGTAAGAATAGCCATTATCAAACTGGGATTCAAAACTTAACGATCCAAAAAAGAACCAGCTTTTGGAAAGTTGGAAAGACGCTTTATTATCCCAAAAAATACGGTCGTTGGTTTTCTTTTGCAGCTGATCTTTATTTTTGATTTTGCCATATTGCAAAACCACCTCGCTTACATAACTATAACTATCTTTATTGTATTCTGCCTTCCAGTTTAAAAGCCCCCCAACTGCCACGGAGTTGGTACCCCTCCTTTCCAGTTATTACTGAACTGCGCCTGGTTAATGTTGATGCCGATATTGGTTCTTGTTTTCCAGTAATTAATCTTGGCGTTTACCACCAGGGGCTTAATTTTTACAGGTTCAAAGTTTAACGGGCCCTGTCTGCTTGGCAGTGGACTGCGTTTCAATTTAATGTTCAGGTCTTTAGTATTGATTGGAATAGTATCAATTTCCTGTGCATGTAATTGGGTAGAGCAGAAACTTAGAATCAGGATGATGGCAGCTAAACAGTTCTTCATTACCTACAAAGAAAACGAAAAATTTTAGAGATAAAAAGCATTTAACAAAATGATTACCAGAACAGCTATTCAGGTAAAAGTAGAGGAAATAGTTTCACCTTATCTTGATCCAGCCATACCAGTTACCCTTTTTAAGGTAATTTAAATCAGTTTCATGAGTGTAAGCTTCCTTTTCAAAAACAATATTCCGATAGGCCAGATTGTGTTTTTTGTATCTGATCAGGTTGATCAGATAGTTAAGTAAATATAAGATATAAAAAGGGAATACAAGTAATTCCAACTGTTGGCGCAAGTGGATTTTCTCGTGGTTGATAATTTCCTGATCGTTTTTAAACGCTGCCGATTTTAGCAGAATAAATGGAAAGATGGCCATGCCTGCTGCGGGTAGTTTTTTAACAATCAGGACTGGTGCGTTCACAACTTATCAATCGTTATTTTGGGTAATGCAGGTAATTGTAAGGCCTTAGGGTTTAATCTGTAGCTTTTATAGGCGTTTCTGATGAAAAGATTAAAAGCATAATCTGTAGCATCCAATACAAATTGATAGGTTGGGCGGTATTGCTGCATAAAATCAGTCAGTTCAGCATCTTTTATGCCAAGTACCTGACTGACGAGATTGGCGTTGAAGCGATAATCGATCAGGTCTTCACGATAATCTTTTTCCAGGACTTTTTGCAAATGACGGGCATTTCTCCCCTGCCTGCTTAACAGGTTATAAATGGCATCGATGCCTAAGCCAACACCGCCGTTGCCTAAATTCAATAAATCTTTACTACTCCCTTTCAAGGTTTGGTAGCGGTATTCCTGAACATTTTTTTCATATTGCTGCTGCGGGGTCAATCTTTTTTGTTGAATAACTACATCACGTAATCTGATACCAAGTGATCGGAGTTGAAAATATGCAGCAGTTTGCCCCTTGAAAACAATCGTGTCTACGCCATAGCCTGATAAAGCTGCAACCAAGGTATCACCAGGAAGAGCAAACGTGCTAAATTCGCCTTTTGTATTGTTGTATAAGCCATCACCCGTACGGACATTATAAATATAAACCTTCGCTAAACGTTGCTTGGTTTCTTTATCAATAACAATACCCTGCACAGGTTTATTTTGTGCATAAAGCCACGTAGAGAAGCCAAAAACAAGTATAAAAGGAATAAAAAACCTCATTCAGCTATAAAACTACAAATATCTTGCTGGCTATTTTTTTACTTAACATTATTTAACCTTCAATGTTTGGCCTATTTTAATGGTTTCGGTGGTCATTTCGTTCAGCATTTTTAGCTCATCAACGGTTAAATTAAAGCGTTTGGCTATGTTGTAAAGTGTATCACCTTTAACAACGGTATAAGTGCCGTCGGCAAGGATCGGTTTAGCACCGGCAGGTGGCGTTTCTACAGGGGTAAACTTAGCCTTTTCCTGGGGGATATTTTTATTGATTTCTGAAAAAACACGATCTTCTCGGGCAATTTTTTGCTTTTCGCTCTCCGGTTGATCGTATTGGTAAAGCTGGTATTTTTCGATGGTATTGATTAACAAGTCCGGATATCTTGGATTGGTTGCATAACCTGCGGTTTTCAACCCTTGCGCCCAGCTCTTATAATCATTTTTGTCTAATTGGAAAAGAAAACTGTAGCGCTTGCGCTTTAAAAATTCAGAATGGTCCCTGAACGATTCGCGGGCATCTTTATACACCCTAAAACAGTCATTTTTCTGGTCGTCATCACGGAAATAGTTTTTTCCCTTCCAGTCTGATGTACATTTGATGCCAAAATGGTTGTTGGCATACTTGGCCAGGTCGCTGTTTCCACTACCCGATTCCAGGATTCCCTGTGCCAGAGTAATGCTTGCCGGAATACCGGCGGAGTTCATTTCTTCTATAGCCACACCTTTAAATTCATCAATATAACTTAAGGTGTTGTAACTCTTGTAATTGTTGTTGTTTGCTTTGTTCGCTTCTTTTTCAATCTTTTTATTGTTTTTAGAAAACTTTCTGGAACCGCAGGAACTAAAAAAAACAAGGATTGCTGCGATTAAAAGGTAATGATGATATGAACGCATTATATGGTGATGTTTAATCGGTTAATGGTTTAATTGATGAACTGTGGACTGAAAACTGGTTAATTGTGAACTCATGACTCCCAGCTCCCAACTCAAAACTTAATTCGCTGTCCTGGCTTTAAATTTGTCTTTCTAATGCCGTTTTTTTGCATAAGGGATTTAACGGTTGTGCCTTTCTTTTTGGCGATAATACTTAGATTATCGCCAGATTTAACCGTATATAACTTTGTTTTTCTTTTGTTTTTTGCCCGGCGGTGTACAGGAGCTGCATAAACAGGCTCTACATAGCCCTCCGGCCGCTCATCGTATTGATAGAGTTCGTATTTTTTAATTAAGCCTATTACCTGACTGGCCCAGCTTCTGCTATGGGCGTAGCCACAGCGGCGGATGCCATAAGTCCAACCTTTATAATCATACTGATCATACTTCCCAAAAAGATTGTTAAAAGGCTCCCGCGTTTCCATAATTTCTACAAAATGGCTGTAAGATTCGTCGGCATTTAAATAATCACGATATGAGGATCGGATTTCCGCGTTGTTATTTGGTCCTTTTACACCGAAATGGTTATTGAGGTGCTGTGCGATTTTACTATTTCCGGCGGCAGATTCGTGAATGGCAACAGCTAAAATAACGCTGGCCGGAATTTTATGATCATGCATTAAACCTTGTGCACACGCTACATGTGCTGCAATATAGTCTTCAGTATTCTGTGCTTTCGCAATAATTCCTGTTAAAAGGAACAGGCAGAAAGTAAAGATTTTTTTAGTCATGGTTAACTGTACAAATTATTTAATTGGTTAACTGTACGATTAACCGATTAAAACAATTAACCGATTAACCACAATATATTAAGCTTTCTTCCTGATCACAAACAAACCGTCCCGCACCGGTAAAATTAATTTCTCAACACGTTCATCCGCAGCTATCTTATCGTTAAAACTAGTAATATTTCTGGTGTCTTTATCCTGTTTCTCCTGAAGTACTTTTCCACTCCATAGTACATTATCAACAATGATCAGCCCGCCTGGACGAACACGCTCAAAAATGAGATCATAATATGTACCGTTGTTTTTTTTATCTGCATCGATGAAAACAATGTCGAAAACTTCATCTAAACCTGCAATCGTAGTAGTAGCATCGCCGAGGATGTAATGAATCTGATCATTATAGGCTGATTTGGCAAAGTTATGGCGAACCATGTCTTCCAGTTCTTCATTAATATCCAGCGTATACATTAGGCCGTCTTTAGTTAATCCCTCTGCCAGGCATAAAGTTGCATAACCGGTAAAAGTGCCGATTTCCAGGATCCTTTTAGGGGAAACCATTTTACTGAGCATGCTCAATACCCGGCCCTGGTAATGGCCGGAAAGCATGCGGGGCATTAACACTTTAAGGTTGGTTTCACGGTCTATGTGTTGAAGCAATTCGCTTTCAGGCTCGCAATAGGCAATTAGTAAATCCTGTAAATCGTCGTTTATTAGGCTCATTTTTGGTTATAAACGGTTACTTTCCATAAAATATTGTAAAATAATGGTTGCGGCAATGGTATCTACCCGGTCTTTGTCTCTTCTGTCGGTTTTTTTTAGCCCGCTCTGCATAATGGCCTGCTGCGCCATTTTAGAAGTAAAACGTTCATCAACCCAATGCCTTGGGATATCGGGGAAGGATTTTTTCAGCAGCGTAGCAAAACCTTTCACGTGTTGAGCAGAATCAGACGGCGAACCATCCATTTGTTTGGGATCACCCAGTACAAAGGCCTCAACCTGTTCGTTAAGCATGTATTTTTTAATATATTCAATCACATCTTTAGGATGTACCGTGTCCAGGCCTGTTGCAATGATCTGCAATGGATCGGTTACGGCAATGCCGATGCGTTTTGTTCCGTAATCAAATGCGAGGATCCTTGCCATAAAAAATAAGCGTTAGGGGTTTGCGTAGGCGCTGACCCAATCTTTTAATTTTAAAAGTTCAAAGGTAAGGTTTTTGAAATAATAGATAAGACGGGGTATCATAAAGACGATTTCATCTTAGATACTGTCATGCTCGGCCTTTAAAAAATCTCCGTCATTTCTGACTGAAGCGCAGTCCCGAACCTTCGGGAGAGAAATCTTTTGAACTGGAATTGGAATAAACCATCTGCTGCTGTATGCTCTAGCCCTGATGCTTCCGAAGCATTACTGATTTTGTTAAATAAACCTGATAGAACGAAAAGCCCGGAGCGCAGCGAGGACTTGAAGGGATAGCAGGACTGCATTTGCCATTGAGACAGAACCAGTCATTTCCAAAAAATAACAATGAAACTTCGCTATCGCTATATGATGGGCGGGCAAGCCCTTAAATCTTGAAAATTTAAGGGACTGCTACCTGCCAAAATATGTACGCTGAACGTAAGAACATGGTCACTTGTGTGTGAATCTCATATCTATTTCTTATTTTGCACCAAATGCAGTTTAAAGAAATCATCGGACAGGAAAGAGTAAAGCAACAATTGGTGCAAACGGTTAAGGAAAACCGCATTAGCCATGCGCAGCTATTTTTGTCGCCCGCTGGTTCTGGTGCTGTACCTCTGGCGATAGCCTATGCGCAATACATCAATTGCCTAAACAAGGGCGAGCGTGATAGTTGCGGAGAATGTTCGAGCTGCAGAAAATACGAGCGTTTAATTCACCCCGATCTACATTTCTCCTATCCTTTTTTCGCCTCAGCAAGTGTAAAAATGGCTGTGGATGTGCTGGAAGAATGGCGGGGCATGTTACTGCAGGATCCTTATTTTGATATGGATATCTGGCGTTCTAAACTCGATGCAGCCAATAAACAGGCCAATATTAATATCGCCGAATGCCACGATATTATTAAAAAGCTAAGTTACAAAGCCTTTGAAGCCGAAACCAAGGTTTTAATTATGTGGCTTCCCGAATACCTGGATAAGGCCGGGAATGCCCTGTTGAAATTAATTGAAGAACCGCCGGCAAATACCTTGTTTATTTTAATCGCCCAAAGTCAGGACCAGATTTTAACCACTATTTTATCCAGAACGCAAATTGTAAAGATCCCAAAACTTTCTTCGGAAGAGGTGACCAGGTATCTGTTAAATTCGAGCGGATTAACGGAACATCAGGCTATTGATTATTCTTTTTTAGCCGACGGGAATTTAATTGAAGCAAAAGCGCTTGCAGCAGATACCCAAAGCGACAGTTCAGGTACATTTACGGCCTGGTTAAGGATGGGTTTTGGCAATAAGGTACCCGATTTAATCGATTTTACAGATGAGGCGGCCAAGTGGGGAAGAGAAAACCAGAAGAATTTTTTAAAATATGGCGTAAATTATTTACGCGAGTGCTGTTTAATTTTAAGTGTAGCCGAAGAATTGGTCAAATTACCGCCGCTTACCTTTGAAACCGCCAAAAAACTCAGTACACACGTGCTTACCTTGCCCATGGCAGAGGCCATAATTGGCGAACTGGAAAAGGCACATTACCACATTGAAAGAAACGCGAACCCGAAAATTCTGTTTTTAGATGTATCTTTACAATTGGTAAAAATTATCAAGTTTAAAACGCTCCCTGCGGGGACTCAATATATATACAATTAATATGGGATGTGGAAGTTGTTCAACAGGTGGTGGTTGCACCCCTAATGGATGCAAAAGTAATGGCTCATGTGGCACCGGTGGTTGCCAGACAATGGAAGTGCACGATTGGCTGTCTAATTTGGATATGCCTTCTAATTATAAACCTTTTCAGGTTACAGAGATTAAATTTAAGGGCTCTCGTAAAGAATTTTTCCTCAATAGCGATAATATTTACCTTGAAATTGGAGAACTTGTTGCCGTTGAAGGACCAACAGGTGGCTTTGATGTAGGACACGTTTCGCTTACCGGCGAGCTGGTGCGGATCCAGATGAAACGCCGCAAAACGACCCTTGATCAGGTAACCAAAAAAATCTACCGTAAGGCTACTGAAGCCGATGTGGAGAAATGGAATGCCGCCAAAGGAATGGAATGGGAAACCATGCACAAGGCAAGAAAACTGGCATTGGATCTCCGTTTGCAGATGAAAATCAGTGATGTGGATTATCAGGCCGATAAAACGAAAGCCACTTTCTTTTATACTGCTGATGGGCGTGTGGATTTCCGCGAGCTGATCAAAAAAATGGCAGAAAGTTTCCGCATCCGCATTGAAATGCGCCAGATTGGGATGCGACAGGAAGCCGGCCGTTTAGGTGGAATCGGTTCATGCGGTCGCGAGTTATGTTGCTCTACCTGGTTAACCAATTTCAAAACGGTTTCTACCGCTGCGGCACGTTATCAGAATTTATCACTAAATACCTTGAAGCTTGCCGGGCAATGCGGTAAATTAAAATGTTGCTTAAATTATGAGCTGGATACCTATCTGGATGCGTTGAAAGATATTCCTGATAGGATTGAAAACCTGGATACCGAGGCGGGTTTTGCTCGTCACCAGAAAACGGATATTTTTAAAAAAATCATGTGGTTCAGTTATCAGGGCGATGAAAACTGGATTCCGGTTAAAGCTGCACGTGTAAAAGAGATCATGGCGATGAATAAGGCGGGTAAAAAAGCACCGAACTTAAAAGAAGAAGCCGTTCAGATTGCTGCTCCTGTTGTAGTAGAGAAATCATTTGATTACGAAAATGTTGTAGGGCAGGATAGTTTAACCCGCCTTGACGAACGTTCTCGTGGTAAAAACAACCAGAACAGGAACAACCAGAAAAATAACCGCAGTAATAACCAGAATAAGAGAGAAAGAATTACTGCCGGAGAAAAAAGCGCAGGTGCTAATAACGGGCCTCAGGAGCCTCAACAGGTTACCCAAAAAGCGCAAAAAAGTGGAAAACAACAGCCTAACGGAGGAAAGTCGCAACAAAATTCTGGTCAAAAGCCTCAACAGGCGGTGCCGAAGCCACAGCATGTAAATGGGCCTAAACCGCAAAATAACAAACAGAAGCAGCCACAGGGCCCAAAAACAGTAGTTAAAACTGAAGGGAATGTTGGCGTAGATGGTGCCAGACCAGAGCAGGGCAAAAATAAAAACAGAAATAACCGTAGGAAAAACAATAACCGCCGAAACAATAATAATGGCTCAGAAAATAAACCTGCTGCTGAATAAAAGGCAAATCATTTTACTTGCCTTTTTATGGATGGTTACCCTTTCTGTGGGTTGCACAAACAGTGTAGTTGATAGTAATGTAGAAATTGCCGACCGCAGGTGGACTTACCGAAACCATGTTTCTACAACGTTTGATATTAAAGATAATACCAAAGCGTATAATATTTATTTTAAGTTAAGGCATACCGCCAATTATAAATATGCCAATATTTTTATCCTGGCCCATTTTAAAGATGGCAAAAAGGTGGTAACCAAACGTTATCAATATAAACTGGCTAAAAATGATGGCGAATGGTTAGGTAGCGGTTCAGGAAATGTATTCAGTTATACCCTACCCGTGTTGACCAACCATTATTTTCCACGAAATGGTAAGTTTGAGATTGAGATTGAACAGAACATGCGCGATAATCCGCTCCTGGAAGTGAGTGATGTTGGTTTAACTGTAAGTGAATCCTTAACTAATTGAAATTAATCATTCGTGAAAATACCTCTTTTTAGATTACTCTTTTTGGGTTTAATCTTAACGCTTTCATCATGTGTAACTGTCTATCAGCTCAGCCCGGCGAAAAACAACTTCAACTACAAAAACAATATTGAATATGAAGTTTATGGAATGAGTTCTGCAAGTCAGCAAGCTACAGGAAACAGCAGGATAGTTGCCAAAAAAGGCTATACCTTTGTTAGCGTAAAGACGAAGGTGACTAACAAAACAAACGAAACCATTGATATAGACTTCTCAGAAGTTTCATTACTGGATCTTGTAAATAAGGTGAAATATCCGGTCTCTTTTGTTTACCAGGCTACAGTTGTATCAATACCAGCAAAAAATAAAACAACTTTAGGTCCTCAAAAAAGTTTAAAAAGAATATTGCTGATCACCTATCCAGATAAAATGAAGCCTGAACTTTTAGAAATTAATGGTGAAAGGTATGAAATTCAGTTTTCAAAGTAATTTATAGGTTTTTTAACAGGTTTTCCAGTTTCATTCCACGCGAGCCTTTGAGTAATACTAAATGATCTTGAATTAAATTTTCTTGTAAGTACCGGTCAGCCTCGGCCGGCGTTTCGAAGAATATACCTGAAAAATTGTCTTTAAATGCGTAGAAATCCTTCCCGATGAAAATGATGTTATCTAAACCACTTTCATTGGCTTGTTTTGCGATAAGTTCATGCTGATTTGGGGACTCAGAGCCTAATTCAAACATATCTCCCAATATGGCAGTCTTTTTATCGGCTGATATTACCGATAGATTTTTCAAAGCCGCGGCCATACTGCTTGGGTTGGCATTATAAAAATCACAGATCACCGTATTTTTCTCCGTTTTGTTGAGTTGCGAACGGTTATTTTTCGGTTGATAATTTGATAAGCCAATATTTATTTCTTCAGGTGCCATGTCGAAAAAGTCGCCTATGCAGATTGCAGCCAGAATATTTTCGAAATTATAACTGCCGGTTAAATTGGTTTTTACCGATGATGAAAGCTCATGATTGGTCCAGCTCACTTCGATAAAAGGATCGCTGCTTTTTAATTCCCCTTTAATGGCATTTCCATTTTCGGTTCCATAATAAATGAGCTTGTTTAAACCCGCGGTCATGCTCATTTCAAGCAAAAACGGATTGTCTCTGTTGATAAAAGTATAACCATTGGTTTGTTTAAGGTAAGCATAAAGTTCAGCCTTACCTTTTTTTACGCCTTCAAAGCCACCAAAACCATCTAAATGTGCCATGCCAACATTGGTAATAATGCCATGGGTGGGTTGTGCTATAGCAGACAGTAATTCTATTTCTTTCTGGTGGTTTGCGCCCATTTCAATTACCGCAATCTGCACATCATCTGTAATAGATAGTATGGATAGCGGAACACCAATATGATTGTTTAAGTTACCAAAAGTGGCAAAAGTTTTATACCGTTCAGATAAAACCGCATTTATAAGTTCTTTGCTCGTGGTTTTTCCATTACTACCCGTTAAACCGACAACCGGTATACCAAGCTGTTTGCGGTGATGGCGTGCCAGATCCTGTAAACAGCTTAGCACATCCTCAACCAGTAAAAACCTATCGCTTTGCGCATATTTTTCTTGATCAATTACAGCAAATGCAGCCCCTTTTTCTATGGCCTGGGCGGCAAATTCGTTGGCATTAAAATGATCTCCCTTCAAGGCAAAAAAGATACAACCGGGTGTAATATTTCTTGTATCAGTGGATATGATATTGTGCTGTAAATAATGCTGATATAGGGTTTCTGTTTTTGTCATTTGAAATGAATTACTCGCGTAAAATTACGAATCCACTTCAAATAAAACACTCTTTTTCCAATCTTCACCATTTCTTCATCAACTTCCTTTTAAAAGGCGCTAAATTCATTATTTATAAACGCAATGCGATTTTTTTTAGAATCGCTTTCGGATCATTATTAACTAAACTAATTTATCATGAAGAAACTACTACAAAGTTTGTTCATCCTGTTGCTATTTGCCTCAGTTGCAATGGCACAAGAAAGAACCATTACGGGTACCGTTACGGCTAAAGAAGACGGCATGCCAATTCCCGGGGTAAACGTTAAAGTAATGGGTACCAACTTAGGTGTATCCACCGGGGCAGACGGGAAGTTTTCAGTAAAGATCTCATCTGGGGCAAAGAGCTTACAGTTTTCATCAATCGGATTTTCTACACAAACTGTAAACATTGGTACTTCTAATGTAATCAATGTTGTGCTGGTTACCGACTCTAAAGTTTTAGGTGAAGTGGTTGTTACGGCGTTAGGCATCAAACGAGAAAAACGCACACTTACCTATTCTACACAAGAAGTTACTGGTAGTGCTTTGGTAGATGCAAAAGAAAATAACCTTGTTAATGCCTTAGCTGGTAAAGTTGCTGGCGTTCAGATTACGAACTCAAGCGGTGCAGCCGGCGGATCTTCAAAAATTGTAATCCGCGGAAACACATCCTTAACAGGAGAAAATGGTGCACTTTTTATTTTAGATGGTGTGCCGATTGATAACTCTGAAGCGGGTAATCCTGATGGTGCGTTAAGTGCCGGTGGAACTTCCAACCGTGCCATTGATATCGATCCGAATATTATTGAGAGCGTGACCATATTGAAAGGGGCGGCGGCTAGTGCATTGTATGGAGCAGCAGCGGCAAGAGGCGTGGTTATTATTACTACAAAAACAGGAAAGGGAAAACCATCTGTAACTTTAAGTTCTGGAGTAACTTTTGATAATCCGATTTTACCGGAATTTCAGGATAAGTATGCCCAGGGCAGTAATGGCGTTTATGTAGATGGTAACAATGGCAAGTTAAGTTCATCTTCATGGGGTCCACTAATTGATGGCTTAATGGTAAATGGACAACCTGTGCAAAAGCATGATCCCAGAAAAGAATTTTTCAAAACGGGCTTTACCACCGATAATACCCTGGCGGTAAACGGATCGACGGATAATTCAACTTATCTGGTTTCTTATTCGTATCTAAAAACAAATGGAACAGTGCCGTCCACAGATTTTGGCCGACATTCATTATTTACCAAATTTTCGAATAAAATCACAAAGGATATCACGCTTACCGGTCAGTTTAATTATGTTAATTCTGTAAATGACCGTTTAGCTGAAGGTAATGGACTTGCAAGTCCATACTGGACCGTTTATGCAGCACCTATTTCATGGAATCCATTTCCTACCACAAATCCTGACGGTTCACAACGTGTTTATCGCGCGGCAAGAAATAATCCATACTGGTTGGTAGATAATACCAAGTTTGTTTCTGCAGTTAACCGGTTTTTACCAGTACTTACAGTGAGTTATAATCCTTTGCCATGGTTAACCATAACCGAACGTGGGGGTGCAGATATTTATAACGATAATAGCAACTATCACGAAGCACCAGGCATAGTAGGTGGAGAATCAGCGGATGGCAAAATGTATAATCGCGAAATCAATTATAAACAGTTCAATAATGATATTATTGTAGAGGCGAAGAAGAACTTCAATGAAGATTGGTTTGGTAGCATACTGGTCGGTAACAATATTCTAAGCAACTCTCAAAGGGTTGTATTTGATAAAGGAGTCGGTTTGTCAGCTGCTGATTTTTACAATATCAACAATGCATCTACGCAAATATCATCCATAAATAATTATACCAAAAGAAAGGTTGGTTATTACGCTCAGTTAACAACAGAATATAAAAGGATGATATCTTTATCTTTAACTGGCAGATACGATGGAACCTCGGTATTGAGTCAGGATAAAAATTACTATCCTTACGGTTCTGCTTCAGCTGCTTTTATTTTTACAGAACCGCTACATCTTGAAGATAATGCCATATTAAATTTTGGTAAAATCAGGTTGTCATATTCTTATGTGGGAAATGATAATGTTGGCCCTTATGCGCTAAGCACTACATATGTACACCCGGTAATTTCAAACATAGAATTTCCTTATCAAGGCCAGAATGGATTTTTGCTTACCAACACTTATGGCGATCCGAATCTTAAAAATGAGGGCTTAAAAGAGTTTGAAACTGGAATCGAATTAAAGATGTTCAGAAGCAGGTTGAGTTTGGAAGCTACCTACTTTGATAAGAAAAGTGTTGATCTGATTACTACAACGCCAATCACGCCGTCGTCAGGCTTTAATGCGGCCACCATTAATGCAGCAAGTATGTATAATAAAGGCGTGGAGTTAATCTTAAATGGTACGCCTATCAAAACCAAGGATATTACCTGGAATATTGGACTCAATTTTTCTAAAATTAAAAATGAAGTTACCGAAATTGGTCAGGGCTTAGAAAACATACAATTTGCAGGTTTTACCAATCCAGGTATTTTTGCCTATAAAAACCAGCCTTATGGAGTTATATACGGTTCGAGGTATAAAAGAAACAGCGATGGCAAATTGTTGATTGATGATGATGGATATCCGATAATAGATGATCAGTTAGGTGTTATTGGAAATACTACTCCGAAATGGAATGCAGGCTTAACAACTAGTTTTTCATTTAAGGGCTTTACGTTATCGGCCGTGTTTGATATGAGGTACGGGGGGATGTATATAATTTGGATGGTCATTATTTAGATTTTTATGGTACCACCAAAAAGACTGAAGACAGAACTGCAACTAAAGTATTTGATGGCATACGGGAAAGTGATGGTACCGTAAATACAACCGTTGTTAAGCTTGATCAGAAATATTACCAAAACAACGAGAGTGTTGTGGACGAAACAGGTGTAGAGGACGGGACTTATTACAAATTGAGGCAAGTAACTTTGGCTTATAATTTCAATCCTTCACTTTTAAAAAGAACCCCATTTAAAGGATTAAGTATAGCGGCTACAGGCAGGAATTTATGGATTTACGCTCCACATTACACGGGGTCAGATCCGGAAGTGAGTTTGTACGGTACAGGTAATGGTGCCAGTTTTACCAATTTTGTTACCCCAACAAACAGGAGTTATAATTTTGCAATAAAAGCAACCTTTTAATCTAGAATAACATGAAAATTATATATTTTTCAATAGCCACTTTATTACTGCTTTCATTTGGTAGCTGTAAGAAATTTCTTGATGTTAATCAAGATCCAAATAATCCTACAAAGGTGCAGGAATCATTGATTTTATCTCCGGTTGAACTTTACACCACAACACAGATCGCAGCCGGCTATCCATCGGTTACCACTGCGTATTGGACGCAGCAATTGGCGTTAAATCAAGAATCGCCCAATATCGATACTTACCGCATTACGCCTACTGATGTAAATAACACCTGGAGCTTCGATCTGTATCCCGCTATTTTTTACAACCTACGCACCATGATCAGCAATGCAGATGAGAAAGGCAGTACGGCCTATTCGGGAGTTGGCAAAGTACTATTGGCTTATAATTTAGCTGTTTGTACCGACTTATGGGGTGATATTCCATATTCGCAGGCATTTCAGGCTTTAAACGGAACGAAGCCAACATATGATTCGCAGGAAAGTATTTACAAGATTATTCAAAGTACATTAGATGATGCCATTATTAAACTAAGTAGTACATCGTCTGGTAAAGCTATTGGTTCTGATGACTTTATCTACGGCGGAAATTTAGCGGCCTGGAAGAAATTTGCCTACACACTAAAGGCTCGATATTATCTTCGTTTAAGCAAGGCTCCAGGCTACAATGCTGCTACCCAGGCAGATCTGGCGTTAGCAGCACTTCAAAATGGCTTTGCTTCAAATGCTGATAATGCCTTGATCACTTACGCAGGAACGGCAAAAGCAGAAAATCCCTGGTATCAAAATACTTTACCAGGTGCTGGTGGGGTAGTTTTGTCTTCTACTTTGGTTAACATTTTAAAAGCTAATAATGATCCAAGACTGCCAATTTTGGCCAACCCAGGTTCAGGTAATGACTATGTAGGAAGAACGAGCGGTACGGCTGCTGCCACAGATCCAAGCATTTATGCTACCATAGGGCCATTTTATGGTGGATATGATGATAATGGTAGCGGATCGGCAGCACCGGTATTCTTAGCTACCTATGCCGAAGCATTATTTCTTAAGGCAGAGGCTACACTATATAAACTTGGCGCAGCCGCGGCAACGCCGGTATATAATTCAGCCATTGCAGCACATATGGATATGCTAAAGGTATCAGCTTCTGATAAGGCGACTTATCTTGCTGCCCATGCAACACTTGATCCCTCAGTTCCATTGAAAACAATAATCAGCGAGAAATATATTGCAGATTTTTTATCACTAGAAGTATATAACGATTGGCGCAGAACGGGTTATCCTGCTTTATCTGTGGTTCAAAATGCCTTTAAGCCTTACATTCCACAACGTTTTCCTTATCCTTCGCAGGAAATCACTTCAAACCCGCAGCCACAGCAAAGTATTGTTACTTCAACCAAAGTTTGGTGGGCTAATTAGGTTAGCTTTTACACAATGGTTTAATACGGCATTGCAGTATGATCAGATTTGATAAAGCTCCCAGCAATGGGGGCTTTTATTATTGAATGGGCAACATTTTACCAGAAAAATGATAAGAGGTGCTTGTTAAAATCATATTTATTTTATGTATTATTGAATAAACAATTATTTTTCATGAGATACGTTCTGTTTTCCATTGCTTTATTCATTAATATAAGTGTTTATGGCCAAATACAAAGTCCAGACGATTTTTTGGGTTATCAGTTAGGTTCGCACTTTACCCCTCACTATAAAGTCGCTGATTATTTTAGGCAAACCGCTTCTGCTTCTGCCAAAAACATGAAATTGATAGAATACGGAAAAACCAATGAGGGCAGGCCGTTAATGGTGGCAGTGGTTTCTTCACCAGAAAATATAACTAAATTGGAACAAATAAGGAGTGACAATTTAGTTTTGGCAACAGGCGCTAATAATGCGATCGATCTAACCCAACAGCCTGCCATACTTTGGCTAAGCTATAATGTACACGGCAATGAGGCGAACTCTACTGAAACTGCCATGAAAATGCTTTACACTTTAGTTTCGGGCATTAACAAGCCTGCCAGCGAGTGGTTGAAAAATACTGTTGTGGTAATCGATCCCTGTTTAAACCCAGATGGAAGAGACCGATACGTAAACTATTTTAACAGTGTTGTAGGTAAAACACCTAATCCCGACCCTTCATCAAGAGAACACATCGAGCCTTGGCCAGGTGGCAGGCCAAACCATTATTATTTCGATTTAAACCGCGACTGGGCATGGCAAACCCAGATTGAAAGTCAGCAGCGTTTGGCTTTATATAATCAATGGATGCCGCAGGTACATGTCGATTTTCATGAGCAAAGCTATAATGAGCCCTATTATTTTGCCCCTGCGGCAGAACCGGTTCACCAGGACATAACACCCTGGCAAAAAAGTTTCCAGGTGGTGGTTGGTAAAAACAATGCCAAATACTTTGATGCCGAAGGCTGGCAATATTTTACCAAAGAACGGTTTGATCTGCTTTATCCCTCTTACGGGGATACCTATCCTTTGTACAATGGATCAATTGGTATGACTTACGAGCAAGGTGGCATCAGGGCCGGATTATCAGTAGTAACCAATGATGGTGATACCCTAACGCTGAAAGACCGTATTGCGCATCATTTTACCACAGGAATGTCTACTCTTGAAGTAACTTCCTTAAACCATCAGAAATTATTAGCAGAGTTTAAAAAATATTTCCAGCAGGAATTAGCTAATAGTTCTGGTATTTATAAAAGTTATATTATAAAAGCGACCAGTTTATCACGCTTAAAAAAACTGGCAGAACTGTTAAAAAGAAATAAGATCGAATTTGCCTTCGGTGGCGATAAAACCGGAAAAGCTTACGATTATGATACGCAAAAAGAAGAAAGTTTTAGCGTTTCCCGGAATGATTTAATTGTAAACATCCAGCAGCCAAGGGCAGTTTTGGCTAATGTTTTATTAGAACCACAAACTGTTGTAACTGATTCAAATACTTATGATATTACGGCCTGGGCCCTACCCTATGTGTACGGATTAAAGGGCTATGCCAGTAAAGAGAGTATAAAGGGAAAATTCCCGACAATTGAAGAACCAACGATTATCAATACTGAGGTTGAGAAACCGCTGGCCTGGCTTTTCAACTGGGGAACCAGTGAAGATGTTCGGGTTTTAACGGCATTGCAAAAAGAAAATATAAAGGTGAGGCAGGCCGATCAGCCATTCTCGGTAAACGGAAGAGATTATCCTGCGGGCACATTGATTGTACTGAGGGCAGAAAATGAAAAAACAATAAGGGGAATAAAAGATAAAATAGCCTTTATTGCTAAAATGCAGGATAAACCCCTTCAAGCCGTAAGCAGTGGTTTTGTGGAAAAAGGTAAAGATTTTGGGTCTAACGTTTATCCATTGTTAAAACAGCCTAAAATAGCGATTGCCTCAGGGGCGGAAGTTTCTTCTCTGGCCTTTGGCGAAGCCTGGTTTTTTTTGGAACATGATCTGAATCTTTCTCCTGTTATTATTAATGCCAAAGATTTAAATAACCTCGATATCAATAAGGTAAATACATTGATTTTGCCCGATGGTAGTTATAGTGCTTTTATTGGTGACGGTTTTACTGCCTGGTTAAATAAAGGCGGAAAACTGATTTTAATGGAAGATGCCATCGAGAGTGTATTGGATAAGAAGGGGTTTGACATTAAAAAGAAAGAGGCTATTGTCAAAAAAGATGAGAAACCAGAAGCGAACAAACTTCTTTTTAAGGATAAGAATAAGGATGATTTTGAAACGACCATTCCCGGCGCAATTTATAAGATCAATCTTGATTCCAGTCATCCTTTTTCTTATGGTCTGGGCAAAACTTATTATAGCTTAAAAACCGATCGTAAAATATATGAGCCATTTGTTCAGGGATGGAATGTGGGGTTGATCAACGAAAAAAGTTTAATGGCCGGTATTGTAGGCAAAAAAGCAAGAGAAGAGCTGAAAAGCGGGCTGCTTATCGGAGTGCAGGATTTTGGGCGGGGCCAGGTTGTTTATTTAGCTAACGATCCACTTTTTAGGAACTTTTGGGAAAGTGGTAAGACCTTGTTTTCTAATATAATTTTTTGTGGGTATTAAAAAAGTGTATATATAAAAAACTTCTAATTTCTCTCTATTCAAAAAGATTCTCCGAAAAATGAAAGATTCGTCGAACGGTGTCTTGTCGTCTAGCAAGGCACAGCACAGCATCTCCGTTTTACTTAAACCCTGCCTGATAAATTTTTGGGTTCCACTGAACAAGCTGTGCCACTGGCTTTAAAAGAAATGGCGAAGCCATTATGAATGCCAATGAAGACAAGATCAAAAAACGAATAAATTTTCAGAGTGGATTTTGTGTTTCCTTTTGATGCCAAAAAGGAAGAACCCTTAGGCGGCGTACCGGTACCGATTATTCATCTGTAGCCGAGGCAAGACCGAGCCGTAGGGTTAGAAACGTCATTTATATTGATTTTTATACCCTAGGCTATTCCCCCAATATGAATACTTTTCGATTCTGATATAAGCTCTTTCTTTAGTTTTTTAAAGCTTTTCTTGTCTAATTTTCAGACAGATAAAATTTATAATTTTATTTTTTAATATGCATTCGTCCGAGCCTTTTATACTGTTTTTAAGCAAGATATAGTCTTTTTCGGTTAAAATTTAGGTGCTTTTTTGCATATTTGTCTGTAATGTGGTTTCGGCTTGTATTTTTAATCATGCGTATTGTTTGTCAGTTTTAAGTCATTATAACTGTTGATTTAGTTAAAATTTGTTAAATTATTGCTTATCTATATTATATTTAGCGATTCAAATAATTAATCATTTACAAACTTAAATTTCATGAAAAAACTTTTACAAAGTTTGTTCGTACTTTTGTTTTTTGCATCTACCGCAATAGCTCAAGATAGGACAATTACTGGTACGGTAACATCTTCAGATGATAAGCTACCAATCCCAGGAGTAAGCGTGAGGGTAACAGGAACCCAAATTGGGACTGTTACAGACGCTAATGGTAAATACTCAGTTAAAATCCCTTCAGGTTCAAACGCCTTAGATTTTTCTTTTATCGGTTATTTAACACAAAGCAAGACTGTTGGTTCTGCATCGCTCATTAATGTTGTGATGATGTCAGATTCAAAAGTACTGGGTGAAGTTGTTGTAACAGCTCTAGGAATTTCTAGGGAAGCTAAATCTTTAGGGTACAGCGCGTCAGTGATTAAAAGCGATCAATTGACTGACGCAAGATCTACAAATGTTTTGAACTCTTTAGCTGGTAAAGCTCCTGGTGTGAGAATAAATTCCCAATCAGGTACTTTAGGTGGCTCAACAAAAGTTGTGATTAGGGGTGTAAACTCTCTTGGTGTAAACTCTCCATTATTTGTAATAGATGGGGTACCAGTTACAGACGGTACATCAGCTGGAGGTACTGCAGCAAATAACGTTGACTTTGGAAATAGAATTGGTGATTTGAGTTCCGACGATATTGAGTCAATGACAATTCTGAAGGGCGCCGCAGCTACTGCTCTTTATGGTTCAAGAGCAAAAGATGGAGCTATAATTATAACTTCTAAAAGAGGTGCAAGTGGCTCGAGGACTTCTATCAGTGTAAATTCATCAGCGCGTTTTGAGAATCCTTTGGTACTACCTGAATTTCAAAATGAATATGCTCAGGGTATCTATAATACAACAACAAAAACTTATGATTACGGCTTAAAATATTCAAACGGATGGGGACCAAAAATTGCTGATGTTCAAAATCAAAAATTCCAGGATTTCTTAGGACGTCAGGTTACTTTACAGGCCTATCCGGACAATGTGAAAGATTTTTTTAATACTGGCGCGTCTTACACCAATAACGTTTCAATTGCTGGCGGTGGCGATAACTCAGACTATAGATTAAGTTTCACAAGTGTAAATGAAAAAGGTATTATTCCAGAATCAAAGCTAGGTAAATATAATTTTTCAGTTAACGCAGGTAGAAAATTTAGTGATAAGTTATCATCTAGATTTGTTGCCAGTTATACAAGAATAAATGCGGATGGTCGTCCATCACAAAGTTCAAATAACACTAACGTTATTACATCAGCAATATACGGATTACCTCGTGTGGTTGATATTAATGATGTTAGAGATAATGTAATCGATGCAAACGGAAAACAAATTTTCCTGACTACGGATAGAACCGGTAATAATCCATATTGGATTATGAACTATAATAGGACTTCTAATACGGTAGATAGATTTTTAGGATCATACACTTTTGAGTACAAGCCATTTTCTTGGATGACTGTTAGTAATGTTCTTGGTGGTGATATCTATACTGAAAAAAGAGCTAGCGTAACACGTAAAGGTACTGCTGGAATAAATAATGGAGCATTCACAAATACTGATATCTTTCAGAGACAAATTAATGATGATCTCCTAGTGTCAATGGAGCAAAATAATTTAATAAAAGACTTTAAATTTAAATTAGTGGTTGGTGGTAACATCAATGAGCGATCAAGTCAAAGTACTGTTGTTAATGCTACGGATCTTACTATTGATCAATTATATAATTATTCCAATGCTGTTAAAGCAGTTCCCACTTTGGGGTATAGTAAAAGGCGTTTAATGGGTTTATATGGTTCATTAAGTGTGAATTATAAAGATTTTCTATATTTGGATGTAACAGGTAGAAACGATTGGACATCTACTTTGCCTATTAATAATCGCTCATATTTTTACCCATCTGTAAGCGGTAGTTTTATATTTACAGAATTATTGAAAGACCAAAATTTAGATTGGCTTTCATATGGTAAATTACGTGCGAGTTGGGCTTCTGTTGGAAGTGATTTACTACCTTATAAATTGGATTTTCAGTATGATCCAGTTACCACAATCTTTTTACAATATGTAGGTGCCCAGACAGCAATCTTTCCTATCGGTAATATTTCTACAGCATTTTCAGGCCCTAGGATTCTTCCTAATGCTGCACTTGTACCAGAAAAACAGAATTCATATGAGTTTGGTACAGAATTGAAATTTTTGAAAAACAGGATAGGTCTTGATTTCTCTTATTATAACACAAGAACTAAAAATCAATTGATTGATATCGATGTTGCAATATCTACAGGTTATTTTGCAAAAACGGTAAATGTGGGGGCAATTAGGAATAGAGGAATTGAACTTGCTTTGAATTTAGTGCCGCTTAAAACAAGAGATTTTTCTTGGGATATAACAGCGAATTTCTCAAAAAACAAACAGGTTGTCGAGGCATTGGCTCCAGGATTGAATCAGTATAGTTTATCAAGTGGATGGAGTGGTTTACAGATTAAAGCGGAAGTAGACCAAAGCTTTGGCCTTTATGGTTTAGATTGGCAAAAAGATCCAAATGGAAATATAGTCATTGATGCTGCAAGTGGATTGAAAATACCATCTGCTAAAGCTCAACGTTTAGGTAATATTTATCCAGATTGGATGCTTGGTTTAAACAATCAATTTAGATATAAAAATTTTAGTTTAAGTGGATTAGTTGATTTTAGACAAGGTGGTGTATTCTATTCTGGAACTGTTGCAAATTTAAGAACTAGTGGCTTGGCCATTGAAACAGGTGGAGATAGAACACCGATTGTTGATAAAGGTGTTAATTTGGTTAATGGCCAATATGTGACCAACAAAACTGCAGTTAGAAGTATGCAAGACTACTGGGGAAATGAAGCAGCGGTAGCAAATACTATAGGTAATATTTTTGATGCTTCTTATGTTAAATTAAGGGAAGTAAGGTTCTCATATGCAATTCCTGCAAATTTGCTTAAGAAAACAGTTTTTAAATCAGCAGAGATAGGTGTAGAAGGAAGAAACTTATGGTTAATCAAGAGTCACGTACCGCACGTAGATCCAGAAATGAACTTTTTTGGGGCAGGCGTTGTCGGTGAAGGCGTAGAATTCAATAGTATTCCTTCAACAAGGTCATTTGGTTTCAATTTAAGATTTGGACTGTAATCAATTTAAAAAAGAAATATCATGAAAATGAAACATAAAGTTATATTATTTTTACTCCTTGTCTCAATTGGTGGGGTTTCATGTAAAAAGTATTTGAATATAAATAGTAATCCCTTAAGTTCTTTAACTGTAGAACCAAAGTTGCTTTTTGGTTATGCTATTACTGCTTGGGATGCTAATAAAAATAGTGGTGATGCCTGGCTTCCTATAGGCCTTTTTGGTCAGACAATCGCAAGCGGTGGTGATTATGGCTGGGGAAAAGATAATGTGTACAATGTAAATGCTACCGCTCTTGGTAATACCTGGAAAGTATATTATAGTACAGCTGGAAATAATCTGAAATTGGCTATTAAAAATGCCGAAAGTGCAAACCCTGTTGATAATAATACGGCCGCACAATGCAAAATCATATTGGCGCAGATAATGTATGAGGCAACTACCTTGTATGGTGATGTGCCATATACTCAGGCCTTTGATCCTGATAAATTTCCTTATCCACAATATGATACTCAAAAAAGTGTGTTAGAGGCAGTTATTGCTTTGTTAGATGAAGCAAATGCACAAATTAATCTGACGAGTACTTTAAAACTTACAGATTATGACGTGTTTTATGCAGGTGATCTTAATAAATGGAAAAAATTAGCCAATTCGATTAAGTTTAAAACCTTAATGGTGATGGTAGATAAAGATCCTTCAAAAGCCGCAGCGATTGGTCAGTTATTAGCCAATCCTTCTTCAATGATTTCAGCAGCAAATGAGAGTCTGCTAAGACCATATTACGGGACGACTAATAATGAAAATCCAAAATTTAGATTGTTTAACCGTTATACAAATGGAGAAAATCAGTGGTTCTTTGCCAATTCAAATGTGTTTGATTATATGTTTCCTAATGCGGCAGTTAGCGACCCTAGAATTCCAAGGTATTTTGACAAGGGAGCTAATGCCACCTATAAAGCTATAGGTTCTGAGGTGACGGCTGATGAAACTGTATCCTTGATCAGCGCATACCTTTACAGAAAAGATGCGCCTTCAGTTATTTTCTCTTATCAAGAATTATTGCTTTTAAAAGCTGAAGCTTATTCACGAGGTCTTGGTGTTTCTCAAAATTTGGCAACTGCTCAAGGCCTTTACAGAGAAGGTGTTATTCAGTCTTGTTTATTTTATGGTGCATCAAGTACAGATGCGAACAATTTCGCAAATACTACACTTCCGAATCTAACAACCACAAGTGATCCACTTAGACAGATTCATCTTCAACAATGGGTAGATTTAATGGATAGACCAATGGAGGCTTTTGTACAATGGAGAAGATCTGGACCAGAAGGTAGTGAGGTTCCAGCTTTAACTTTGCCTATTGGTGCGACTTCAGGATCGTTGATTAGAAGATATACTTTATCGTTAGATGAAATTGCTGCTAATCCAAACATTCCTAATCCACAGCCAAGATATTTTGACAAAATGTGGTTTGATTTGTAAATCAGTAAATTTTTGAAAAGAAAAGGGCAATTTATAGATAAATTGCCCTTTTCTTTTTGGCAAACTTAAACTTAATTTAGGTGAGTTATGTGTCACATTGTTCAGGAACATTTTGTGTTCCATTAGCAAGAGCTTATTTTTCATGTTCTTTTGAGCTTTGTGATGAGTGACAATCCCTTGTTCATCAGATTTTCTGGTGCTTTTGCATTTGATAAACCCTTTGCCTGCAAAAGCATAACCTTTGAGTTTTCCAAAGAGTTTAACGATTGTTTCCAGGTCTTTATCTGCAACGTTCCTAGGGGTAAAAAAAGCATTGATGATTTCCCCGAAGGCATTGATGATCAGGAACAGTTTAAGCCCATAGAACCATCCTGTTGAGCTTTTTCGCTTGCATCCAGGTTTTTAAATACCCTGTAGCTGTGGATTCGCCTGTTGTTGCACACCTTCAATATGGTTGAATCTGCATAGTATACCCCACAGAGTTGACCCAGCCTGCAAAGGTTCAGATAAAGTACCAGATAGGTAAGCGTCCGGGGTTTCAATTGCTCAAACCTTCCGTAGCAGGGAGCGGCAGGGAAATAGCTCATTAAATATCCGTTTTCGATTTCCTGCGGGTGGTAGTTCTGGAAAAATTATAGCCGCTGTGGTGGTAAAGTCTTTCTATGCACATCATTTCAGAAATGCTTTATCTTAATTATCTTATTCCAATAAGGTTTAACTAAAACTTTATTTTTGTCGATTTAATTAGCGCAAATTTCAACTAAAAAATCAGTTTTTATCTTGATTAAGTCGGTTTTTTCGGTTTTCGGACTATTTTTTTAAAAAAGGAAGATAATTGTTAAAAAATGTTAAAAAATATTTGGTGTTATTCATAACTAACTATACATTAGCATTAATTAATCATTAACTAACCTATTTTCAAATTATGAAAAAACTTCTACAAAGTTTGTTCATTCTCGTGCTATGCGCATTTTCAGCGTTTGGCCAAGAAAGAACAGTTACTGGTACAGTTACAGCGCAAGAGGACGGGCTACCGATCCCAGGTGTATCTGTCAAAGTTAAAGAGGTATCAAACCTCGGAACACAAACTTCCGCCGACGGAAAATTCTCTTTAAGAGTGCCATCAAATGGCAAAACATTAGTAGTTTCTTATTTAGGGTATGCGACTAAAGAAGTTGCGATTACATCTGGAACTATGTCGATTGTATTAGTTTCTGATACAAAATCCTTAAATGAAGTTGTAGTTACGGCTGGAGGTCTTTCGGCAACTAAGGCCCAGTTGGGTACCGCTTCAACAACTGTTAAAGCGGAACAATTAACTCAGGCGAAGCCTACAAACGTTGCTGCGGCACTTACGGGTAAGGTAGCTGGTTTACAGTTAAACGTTATAGGAAGCGGTGTTAACCCTACTTATCGTTTGGTGTTAAGGGGTAACCGTTCATTATTGGGTAATAACCAGGCTTTGGTTGTTGTTGATAACGTTATCGTACCAAGTAGTATCCTAGGAAATCTCAATCCAGACGATATTGAGGATCTTCAAGTATTAAATGGGGGTGGTGCCGCGGCACTTTATGGTTCTGAAGCGTCAAATGGAGCATTAATCATCACCACCAAAAAAGGTAAAAGAGGTTCTACAACTTACAAAATTGGCCAAACCACTAATGCAGAATGGGTAAGTTTTTATCCTGAACTTCAAAAGAGATTTGGATCTGGAGCAGATTCTGATGTGCAGATTTATACTGCTCATGAAAATCAACAGTATGGTCCGGCTTTTGATGGATTACCGAGACCAATTGGCGATCCACTGGAAAATGGGGCAATACAAACTGTTCCTTATGCTTACAACGATTCTAAGTACAAATTTTGGAATACGGGTGTAACAAATATGACCGATTTCTCCATGTCAACCGGAGATGAAAAATCTTTGACTTTCTTATCTGCACAATATCTGGATGCAACAGGTACAACCCCTAAGGATGCTTTTAATCGTTTTACATTACGTTTAAACGGCGATAGAGATTTTGGTAAGGGCGTGAGTATGGCCTTCAATGCAAACTATGTTCAAAACAGATATAATATTACTACTGCTACATCAAGTATTTATGATCAGTTGATGCAGACACCGGGTAATATTGTGGTAACTGATTATAAAGACTGGCAAAATAATCCATTTGCAAATCCAGATGGTTATTACAATGCTTATTATCAAAATCCCTATTATACAATTGATAGTCAGCGCCAAAATGTTAGAAACGATTATTTAACGGGTAACATTGATTTAAGATATAAACCATTAGATTGGTTGAGGTTCTTATATCGTGTAAACATTACTAGTCAAAATTCGTCTAACAAAAACTATGTTGATAAATTTGTTAGATCGGCATATACAAAGGGACTAGGATTATCGTCATTGAAAAACAATGATATTGCAGGTAGTGTTTCTGACGGCGAATCATTTTCAAATCAATTATTAACCGAGTTCCAGACGAATATTAATAAAGCATTAACGAAAGATTTAAGATTAGACGTAACCTTAGGAGCGAGTTTAAGAAGCAATACAGCAAAGAATATCGGTGTTGCGGCCTCTGGTTTAACTTTTCAAGGTTTGTTTAACATAGCCGCGCGTACAGCTGCAAATATAACAGGTTCTGAGGCGAACTCAAAAGTTAACCAACAGGCTGTATACGGAGACATGAGGTTAAGTTTTAAAGATTACCTATACCTACACGCAACTGCGCGTAACGATTGGTTCTCTACATTGCCAACAGCAAATAGATCATTATTTTACCCATCAGTAGATGCTTCATTTATTGCTACCAATGCAATTGATGCATTAAAAGATAATAAGTTCTTAAACGTATTAAAGTTCAGAGCGGGTTTCACTACTGTGGGTAACGTAAACTTGGGTGCTTATTCTTTATTAACTACATTCGGTCAGGCTAGTGGTTATCCATATAACAACAATCCTGGTTATGCTATTGGTACACAGACTATTAATCCTAATTTAAAGCCTGAGAAAACTCAAGGTGTTGAGGGAGGTATTGACGCAGAATTTTGGGATAACCGAATTAGCCTTAGCAGTACTTTATACTACACCAGCACTACAGATCAAATTGTTCCGGTAAGTATTTCTTCTGCTTCGGGCTTTTCTTCTTATTTAACAAATACAGGGGAAGTAACCAACTTTGGCTCTGAGAGTTCATTAAATGTTGTTGCTTTCCGTAATACGGATTGGGAAGTTGCTGTTGGGACAAACTTTAGTTATTTTGATAACAAAGTAAAATCAATCAGTGATGCCGTTTCAAGATTAAACTTATCTACTGGTGGTAATGCACAGGTAGTTGCAGAAGCAGGTCAAACCTACCCGATGTTGAGAGGTACTGATTACAAACGCGATCCTCAAGGACGTGTAATTGTTGATCCTAGAACTGGCTATCCTTCTGCTACAGAGTCCGGGATTATTCTAGGAAATACCAGTCCAAAATATATCTTAGGCGTAAACCTCGGTGTAAAATATAAAACTTTAAGATTAGCAGCTGTTGCTGAATACAGAGGTGGCTATATCGTAAGTTCATCAAGTGCTGGTGACAGCTTTGATTTTTCTGGTTCAGGAGCAAGAACAGTAATTTATAACAGAGAGCGTTTTGTTTTTCCTAACTCGTCCTACCTGGATCCAGTAACTAACCAGTACGTAGCCAATACAACATTAACGGTTAGAGACGGCGGCGCCGGTTTCTGGCCTTCATCAGCTTATAACAGAGGAATCGCATCGAACTACACTTATAATGGTGCATATTGGAAAATTCGTGAAATTAGCTTGTCATGGGATCTTCCAAAAAGTTGGTTAGGCAATATGAAAGTAGTTAAAGGTATTAATGTCGCTGCCCAAGGAAGAAACCTTTTCTTGTTTGTTCCAAAAGAAAACATTTATACCGATCCGGATTATATCTTAGGAAATAATGCCATTGGTATAAACACCTTGAGCCAAACGCCTCCAACACGTTTCTTCGGTGGTTCAGTTTCCGTAACATTCTAAATGAAAAAAACATGAGAAAATTATTTAAAATATTTATTCTTGGAACAATAATCTTATCAGGCTCGTCTTGTAAAAAATTCCTTGATGTTAACACCAACCCAAATAATCCAACTTCAGCAACCCCAAATCTGGTTTTGCCTCAGGCAATCGTTACTTCTGCAGCCGCAATGAACGCATACGACAATTTTGGAGCCTGGACGGGCGGCTATAAAGCTAATGCGGGTGGTTATGGTGGATGGGGTACTGTTTGGACCTACAATTTCACTACTGGTGATTATGCGGGTGTGTATACAGATACATTTGCTGGTATAAACCAGTTAAATTTTGTAATCAATAATACAACTCCTGACGGCCCGTTAAAGTATTATAATGCAATGGCTCGTATTATGAAGAGTTTTATGTACACAAAACTTGTTGATCAATATGGCGATGTACCTTATTCTGATGCAGGTAAGGGCTTAAATAACTTAAGTCCCAAGTATGATAAATACACTGATGTTTACGCTGCTTGCTTTACCGAGTTAAATAATGCAATTGCAATTATGAATACTGCTCCGGTTACAAACGTAACCACAGCAGTAGCTGCAGCACAAGATCCATTATTTGGTGGAAGTGCAACTGCAAATCTTGTTAAATGGAAACAATTTGCTAATACGATTAAATTAAAAATGGTGATTCGTGCAAAAAATGTAGCAGCACTTTCATCGTTTGTAACATCAGCTATTGCTTCATTACCAACGGCTACTGGCGACTATGTAAATGATGACGTAATTGTTCAGCCAGGTTATTCAGCTTCTACGGCTAGCCAATTTAATCCTAGATGGTCAACTTATGCCTGGGATATCAATGGTACAGCTATCGGTAGTGGATTGTCGAATTTGCCAACACCATGGATCGTTTCTTTTTATAACGGAACTAAATTGAGTGATAATGTTCGTGGTAATGCAATTTATGCATCTTTTGGTACCAATATTTCACAGACAATTAATGGAAATACGATTACCTTCCAAGGTCCTGCTACAAATCAGCTAGGTTATGATACAGAGCCGGTTAAGCGTAGCCAAAATGGTTCATACTGGTATTCAGGTATAGGCAGATCTTCAAGACCTACAGGTACTACTGCCAATGCAGCAGCAGATGTTGGCGGCGTTTTAAAAGGAGCTTCGATGGGTACCGTATTGATGTTGGCTTCTGAGTCTTACTTCTTACAAGCAGAAGCTTCGTTAGCGTCGGTAAATATTCTTCCTGCTTTAAATGCTACAGGTCAAACATTGTTTGAAAATGGAATAACCGCATCATTTAATTATTTATATAAAAATGCTGCAAATGTTTATTTTAATTCAACTCCGGCAGCCACGCTGAAAGATAATTATAAAACAGCAAATGCTACCAGCGCCCTAGTTAATTGGCCGTTAGCACTTAGCGATGCAAATAAATTAGAAGCAATTATTACACAAAAATATATTGCAGTTAACATGATCAATAGCGAGGAAGGCTTTAACGAGTATAGAAGAACAGGATATCCAACAATATCTGCTGGATCTACTTCTGCCACGGCTACTTTTGCTTCCTTAAAATCGGGTGCACCAGCAGTAGATAAATTGCCAACCAGAATCCTTTACCCTGCCGTTGAGTTTCAGGTTAACTCTGAGAATGTACCAAAAGGTGTTAGTCCTTACACGACTAAAATATGGTATGCTAAATAGTAACAATATTAAATTGCAAAAAAATGAAAATATTTAAATTATTAATAACAGGAGCAATTTTGACAACGGTGATGTCATCTTGCTTAAAAAACAAATTCGACATTATAAACCCTAGTGGAAGTCCTTCTGTTGTCGAGTTTAAAAATCCTGTTGCACCATCATCAGAAACTCCTGAGGGTTCACTTTATACCGTTTTTCCAGTTGCTTATGAAGTTGGGGCAAGCGTTGAAGTGGCTTATACCGTGCAGCTGACCGGCCCTGATCCTGCACCTCAGGACGTTGCTGTAAACATTGGCATTAAAAGTGCCGCAGTAAGTGAATTGAATGCAGATAAATCAATCATATCCTCTTATGTACCATATGTTGAGTTACCGGCATCATTATATACTATTACCACACCAACTGTAACTATTCCTTCTGGTCAGCGCACGGCCACCGTAAAAGTTGCATATAAAACTGCTAATTTCGATTTTTCTAAGAAATATGCATTACCAATCTCAATTACTTCTAGTAATTACGGCGGTGTAAGCAAAAATTTTGGAACTGTTTTATTAAATGTTTCAGCTAAAAATGCTTATGATGGTATCTATGCAATGCAAACAGGAAGCTTTGTGCAACGTTATTCAAATCCTACAACGCCAACAACAGGTGACGCGTTAAATGGAAATACTTCTACAAATCCTAATGTTACCTTAACTACCGTTGGCGCAACAACCTTAGAGATTACGAATTTAAGATGGGCTGGGGGATCTTCTGGTGTTGCTGGTATTGACAATCTTCGTTTAACAGTTGATCCTGCGACTAATTTAGTTACCATGAGCTCTTTGGGTAATCCCACTCTGGCAAATGTTCCTGGCTCTGTTAATAAATATGATCCCGCAACACGTACATTTACATTGAATTTTGACTGGAATCAGACCGCGGCAAAACGCGTTTACGGTTTAAATATCAAGTATAATGGAGTTAGATAAAATTATATTTTAATTTATTAAAGGTGTTCATTATATTAGTGAACACCTTTTTTTATGCTCATGAAAACCAGATATTTAATTTTGATATTATTTTTAATATCGAGAGTGTCTTATTCCCAAGCCATCCGTCAACAAAAGATGGATCTTCCGGATGGAAGTAAATTGATATACCAAACGATAAATAATGAACTCAATGGAATTTATTCGATTGAAAAAGACGGCGTAACTGTTTTAAGAGGTAATTATGTAAGCGGAAAACGTGTAGGCAATTGGTATATTTTTAATAATGATAAAAGTATTTATGCCAGATACAATTATGATGCTCATAAACTGCTTTCTTTGGATGCTAAAATGTTAAGTCTGGCTACCGTAAATGTCAGGTCTGGAAATGATGATATTAATTCTAAAGCATCTGTAAGTTTTCCATTAATTTCATTAGCGCAATATTTTTCTTTGGTAACCAATCTTGCCGAATCAATCGTTCCTTTGAACGATATTTATAAACTTGAAAAAGACCAAGTTACTATCACAGCAAAAGTTGACGATAAGGGGAGCGCAGAATATTTTGTTTACTATCAAATAAAAGGAAAAGATCAAAAATATAAACTTAAAGTTGACAAAGATCCCTTTTTTATTGACTGGGTTGTTTCGTCCTATGAGGGTAAGGCATACCCTTCAGAATTTATAATCAAAACCAAACTTGTACCCCCAATTCAACAAACCAATCATAGAAGAATTAATTGGCTATAATAAATAACTATTTTAAAAAGTTAACCGTTTCCTAAGCAATTTCGGAACGGTTTTTTTGTGTGCTACTCGATCTTGATTTGTGTTTACTACGGCTAAAAAGCACATATCTAATAAAAAAAATTACTTTTTATCTTTTCTGAACTGAAAATGTCTTGCGATGTTAAGCAATAATCACTTCAGCAATTATCAAATAATGACGTTTTAAGTTGCCTGCCAGTTTGTTATGGCTTTTCAAGCTCTTCTGTAGAAGTGTAAAATATCTTATGTAAAATTTGCATTACAGAATACTAAATTATATATTGCATTATCATTAACTAAACTTAACTTTTTTATGAAAAAACTTCTACAAAGTTTGTTCATATTGCTTTGTATTGCCACCTCGGCAATAGCGCAAGAAAGAACAATCACTGGGACAGTTACGGCTCAGGAAGATGGACTACCGCTCCCTGGCGTAAGTGTAAAAGTCAAAGGTGCATCGAACACCGGCGTTTCTACAAATGCAGCTGGCAAATTTTCCCTTAAAATAAGTGAAGGTGCCAAAGTACTCATTTTTTCTTCTGTAGGATATGCTACGCAAGAAATTGCTATTAGGGGCAGTGTAGTGAATGCTTCTTTGGAAACAGATTCTAAATCTTTATCTGAAGTAATTGTTACTGCATTAGGGCAAAAACGAGAAACCAAATCACTAGGTTATGCCACTACTACTGTTAAGAATAGCGATTTAACCGCTGGTCGTTCAACCAATGTGGTTAATGCGCTGGCTGGTAAGGTTGCTGGTGTAAAAATTTTATCAACAGGTGGTGCAACAGGAGCTTCATCAAACATAAATATCAGGCAGGCTACAACATTTACGGGATCGAACCAACCGTTGTGGGTAGTTGATGGTATCCCGATAGATAATGGCGGAGGTTCACAGAGTGTTAATACAGGTAGTACAAACTCCAACCGGGGTATTGATTTAAATCAGGATGACATCGAATCGGTAACCATTTTAAAAGGGCCAGCTGCGGCTGTACTTTATGGTTCAAGAGCTGTTGCCGGTGCGGTAATTGTTACGACTAAAAAGGGCAGCAAAGGCCAAACCGGACGGGTAGAATTAAGCAGTAACTACAACTACATAGAGGTTAACCGCTTACCTGATTATCAGAATGAATATTCGCAGGGAACAAATGGATTATATGATTCTTTTTCCCAAATGTCGTGGGGAGCAAAGATAACCGGACAAACAGTTACCAACTATCTCGGTAATCCAGAAACCCTTACCGCCTACCCGAATAACGTTAAAGATATATTTAAAGGTGGTTATAATCTGCAGAATAATGTGACTTTTTCTGGTGGAACTGATAAAACAGCTTATTATTTTAACTATGGCAACTTTAAAGAGAGTGGATATTTAGACAATAATACATTGGCAAAGAACAACTTTACGGTGAATGCTAATACCGAATTAACCAAAAGACTAACTGTTAGTGCTTCTGTACAATATATCCGTAACAATTCTGTAGGTACCCCTACAGGAAATGCAAGGTCTAACCCTTTGTTTGATGGAATGACATTACCCCGGACCTATAACCTCGCCAATTATCCATTTGAAACCCCTGCTGGTTTGAATAATATACCAACCAGTCGTGTTAACAACCCCGCTTATACCTATTATAACATTTTAGGTACAGATAATCCACTATGGTCCATTAAATATGTTCTCTTTAAGCAAAAAATAGACCGTGTAATCGGTAACGCGGGTCTTGATTATAAGATAGCAGATTGGTTAAGCGCCAATTATAAAATTGGTATTGATCAATACACCAATGTTTCCAAGACAATAAACGAAAAATCAGCAAATAATAATCAGTCTGCCAGCAGGGTGG
This sequence comes from Pedobacter suwonensis, assembly GCF_007833675.1. Classification (NCBI taxonomy): domain Bacteria; kingdom Pseudomonadati; phylum Bacteroidota; class Sphingobacteriia; order Sphingobacteriales; family Sphingobacteriaceae; genus Pedobacter; species Pedobacter suwonensis. The sequence goes on from NZ_CP031708.1 coordinate 3,310,023, forward strand.
GCTCTATTATTGATAACACGACCAACAGACGTGAGGTCAGCTCGTATTTCAATTTAGTAGCTAACAAAAGGTTTTGGAAAGATTTTGGAGCGAGATTTTTATTAGGTAACGAGATTAACTACAGGAGGTTAGATCAGCTGCAGGTTACTGGTAACGGAATACAGGCTGCCCATAACTACAATATCTCTAATACTTTAACTTATGTTCCATTTCAGGCCATAACAGAACAAAGCCTGGTTGGGGTGTATGCTGATATCAGTTTGGATTATAAATCTTTTGCATACCTGTCATTTACAGGGCGTAGAGATGTTTCTTCAACCTTCGCGCCTGATAAAAGAAGTTATTTTTACCCTAAATTAGATGCTAGTTTTATTGCAACAGAAGCTTTTCCTGAGTTAAAACGAAATGATGTTTTAACTTACTTGAAAATCAGGGCCAACTATGCAAAAGTGGGTAGGGAAGCCCCGGTTTACAGCACCGGTACCTACTTTGGTACTGCGGGTCCCTCTGATGGCTTTGGCCCAAATTTGATATTTCCTTTTAACGGGGTAAACGGTCAAACCTATTCTGATGCCGCCGGAAATATCAATATCAAACCCGAATTTACAGCTTCAAGAGAGGTCGGATTAGAGGCTAAGCTTTTAAAAGACAGATTGAGCATTGATGTAGCGTACTACAGTACTAAGAGCACCGACATTATATTTTCTGTACCTAGCGCACCGTCTTCGGGCTTTACCAGTACCCTGTTAAACGCAGGAACTTTAAAGGCACATGGTGTCGAGTTATTGATTAGCGGAACGCCAGTAAGAACTACAAACTTTAATTGGGACCTATCGGTAAACTTTACTAAAGGAAGAAACGAAGTGGTAGAGTTAGCGCCTGGTGTACCTTTTATTGGTAATGGTGGTTTTACAAACCCGCAAGGTCGCATCGTTACCGGCTATCAATACGGTACGCTGTTCGGACAGGTATTTAAGAAACTCAATGGCAAAGATGTTGTTGATGCAAACGGTAGATTGGGTTCGGGTCAGATTAATACAGCAGAGCTTCAACCGATAGGAGATCCAAATCCAAAATGGACAGGAGGTGTAAATACCACATTATCTTATAAAGGTTTATCACTAAGCCTTTTTGCAGATATTCGTTATGGCGGTGATATTTATTCGAGAACAATTACTGATCTGCGAAGATATGGTGTTGCCGCAGAAACAGGCAATAGGGATCGTTTGTATATGCATAACGCAGTATATGCAGACGGAACACCAAATAATACCTTAATCACTGCAGAGCAATATTATAGTGATTTGTACTCTTCAGCTGCTCAGCAATATGCCGTTTTTGATGGCTCCTGGATCAGATTGCGTGAGGCTACATTATCTTATCGTATCCCAGGCAGATTATTAAACAAACTGAGTTTTATAAAAGGAATTAATGTAGGTTTAACTGGACGAAACCTGTTGATGTATGCGCCTAATTTTCCTCATTTGGATCCGGAAAATAACCTTTTGGGGGTTGGTAATGGACAGGGGATTGAATATAACGGCCAACCTCAAACCAGAACATATGGTGGATTCTTAAAATTGTCATTTTAGTATTAGGAGAGTTTAAATATGAAAATTAATATAAAGGAAATAGTTTTTGGATTGGCTTTAGCCATGATAGGACTAAACTCATGCAAAAAATTTGTAGACATTAATGACGATCCTACAAGGTTAAAGGATCCGGATGCCAGTCTCGTTTTGCCTGCAGCCCAGGGTAGACTGGGCTTTACAATGGGATCTGATATTCATCGGTTTACATCCTTATGGGTGCAGCAGTTCGCCGCACAAGGTGGTGGTTCCGCCCAGCCTACGCAATATGATAAATACGCAATAGGTGAAAGCGATGTAAATAACACATGGGCGGCTACTTTCGCAGGAACATTGGCAGATCTGCAAAAAGTGATCGAGAAAACCAAAGCCACAAGTCCTAAATATGCTGGTGTTGCCGAACTTGTAAAAGCTTATGTTTATCAAACACATGTAGACGCTTTTGGTGACCTTCCATATTCAGAGGCCATTGGTTACGAAGCAAACTTAAAGCCTAAATTCGATGGCTCTTCTACTATTTATGATAATTTATTCGGCTTAATTGATGAAGGTATTGCCGATATTAAAAAAGCATCGTTGCTCACGCCAACTACCGAAGATTTATTTTATGGCGGTGATATGGATAAGTGGGAGCGCTTTGGAAATGCATTAAAATTGAGAATGTATATTCATTATTTCGCTACAAATGGAACAGCTGCAGATGCAACAAAGGCAAAGACCGGAATATTGGCCATTCTGGCTACCAACAAGTTGTTAAGATCAAATGCTGACAATTTTCAAATGCGCTTTTTAACTTCAGCTAATCAAACAAATCCCATTCACCAGTTTGAAGGATCGAGGCCAAACCAATTTTTTCCAAGTAAAACATTGGTAGATATGATGAATGCGAAAAATGACAGTAGAAGAAATTCATTTTTTACCTTACAGGGTGCCGGTTATGTTGGCGCGACTAACGGTAACGGTGATGTAGTCGTAAGTACCGCTTTTTCACGTATGAGTACTTACCTCAGAGGCAAACTTGCTGCGGGTTTATATTCCGGCGAGGCCCCGATAAGGATGTTAACTTTTGCAGAACAAAATCAGATTTTAGCAGAATATTATGCAAGAACAAACGGCGGAAGCGATTTGGCAACAGCAGATACTTATTACAGAGCAGGAATAACAGCATCATTTGCCAGTGCTATAGAATTCTCTGATGCCACAGAAGCCTCGGCTGTAACCGGTGGCTTAGCTACTTATCTGGCCTCAGCAAATGGAACGCTGGCAACAGGTAATGCGCTTCAAAAAATTATTGAAGAAAAATTTGTATCTAATTTTGGCGTTGCCATTGAGCCATGGACAGACTGGAGAAGAACAGGTTTTCCCGCATTGGCTCCAGTAACGCCTGCAACCGCTATTCCACGTATTTTGCCATATTCTTTTAACGAAAGAAGTTATAATCCTAACACACCAGCCCGACCTTCAGTATTTGTAAAATCTGTATTTTGGGATAAATAATCAATTGCTATGAAACGAATTTTAATCATATTATTTGCATCAGTACTGGGTTTAGCCTCATGCAAAAAAGATCCAAAACAACCAGAAACACTTGATACACCGGCTACAATTGTTTTTGATGGCAATACTAGCGCTGTTATCGGCACTTATTCAAGTTATGCAGCTGCTACACCAACCACGAAAGGAACAGGAACAGTAAACATTGTAATTACATATAGCGGAGACGTAAAAACACTATCATTTACCACATTAACAGGTACTGTTGTAAACAATTTAGGTACGGTGAATGTAAGTGGAGGCACATATACCTTTAGCAAGTTAGTGAAAGATTTAAGGGGGACTGCTGATGCACCGCTTCCCACCTCCGGAACTAGCGGATCGGTAGTTTTAACGGTCTCTGCCACGTTGGGGAATGGCCAGGTAGTAAAGCGCTTTTTTACGATTAATATTACGGGCTAACACAAACAAAGGCGGGGAAATTTCCCCGCCTTTGTTTGTAATGATCAAATAAGTCCCCTTACTTCTTATCAACGCTATATTTTCCGGGGCCGATAAAAATCAACCCGATAAATACAATAGCTAATTCAATAGCATGACTGGCACCTTGTAAGCCTTCCCCTTCGTTAAAATGAACCAGCGCGGCTATTATCATTGTAATGATCAACAACATCAGTGCCGGTCGGAAAAATAATCCTACAATCAGCAGGAATCCACCAAAAGTTTCAGTTGCGGCAGCCATAAAACCCCAAAATATGGGCATAAAATCTATGCCGATTACTTTCATACTTCCCCCTAAACTGGTCCAGCCACCTGGGCCACCTGCCAGTTTGGGGAAACCATGAATGATAAACATGATACCTAAACCAATCCGAAGCAGCAATAAGCCCGTATTGCGGTATTTTCCTAAATTGTCTAAAATTGCCATCTTATAAATATTTAAATTGAACGTTATTTACCTCTACTTTTAAGTTTACCTCAGCACCTAAAACCATACTGAGGTTATTGTCGATATGCCCTGTTGGGAAGTTAAAGCAGACCGGATAACCATATTCTTTAACCAGATCCCAGGCTACCTCATCAGCAGTTTGCCCGAAAGGGATTTTTTCTTCTTCAATTTCAGTAAAGGCACCAAGAATCAATCCCTTTAAGTTTTTTAACTTTCCCGCTCTTTTTAGCATACGCAACATGCGATCTATGCCATATTCCTGTTCACCTACATCTTCCAAAAAGAGAATTTTATCGGTAAAATCCATTTCCGAAACCGAACCCTGTACCATCGTAAGCAAGCTTAAATTGCCACCGATTAAAACTCCGCTTGCCTCCCCTGCCCTGTTTTTAAATAAGCTTTGATACGAATAGGTCTGTTTCTCGCCAATTAAAGCCTTTTTTAAAGAACTCAAAGCCTCAGGAGTAGACTCATCAAATGTATAGGGCATTTGAGCATGTATACATTGGCAATTGCATTGTGCAATCAAATGAGATAGCAAAACCGTAATATCGCTAAAACCCACCAACCATTTCGGGTTTTTGTTAAATTCAGTAAAGTCAAGGTCGTCAATAATCCGGATGGTACCATAGCCCCCACGCCCTGAAATAATGGCTTTGATAGATGGATCATCTAAAAAACGCTGAATATCTTCCGCTCTTAAGGCATCATTCCCTGCAAATTGATGGTGGCTGGCATATACACTTTCGCCAATAACAACCTCCAGTCCCCAGCTTTCCAGTTGCGCTATGGCATGGTCTATCCGTTTGGGTAATTTCTTTGCCGGACATACCAGCGCAATCTTATCTCCTTTTTTTAAATATGGTGGCTGCTTAATCATCTTCAAAACACTTATCTTTGCCAAATTAATAAAAATTGTTTTGGATAATAGTAAAATAAAAAGATATACCGTAACTGCAGCGCTTCCGTATACGAACGGACCGGTTCATATTGGACACCTGGCTGGTGTTTACATCCCTGCAGATATTTATGCCCGTTATTTAAGATCGAATAAACGCGATGTAAAATTCATTTGTGGATCTGATGAAAATGGTGTACCCATTACGCTAAAAGCCAAAAGGGAGGGGATTACGCCTCAGGAAGTGGTAGATAAGTACCATAAAATTATTGGCGATTCTTTTAAAGAGTTTGGGGTATCTTTTGATATCTATCACCGTACTTCATCGCTTACCCATCACCAAACTGCTGCTGACTTCTTCGAAACCCTTTACGAAAAAGGTGTATTTACAGAAGAAATTACCGAACAATATTACGATCCCACTGCAAAACAATTTTTGGCCGATCGGTACATAACAGGTACCTGCCCTAAATGTGGCAATGAAAATGCATATGGCGATCAGTGCGAAAACTGTGGTTCTACACTCAATGCTACCGACCTGATCAATCCAAAATCGACCTTATCTGGTGATAAACCCATCTTAAAGGAAACTAAAAACTGGTTTTTACCACTTGATAAATATGAAGACCGTTTACGGACGTATATCGAAAGCCATAAAGAATGGCGACCAAATGTGTACGGCCAATGCCAAAGCTGGTTAAATGCAGGTTTACAGCCAAGGGCCATGACCAGAGATTTGGATTGGGGGGTGCGTGTTCCGCTCCGAGATGCCGAAGGTAAAGTGCTTTATGTGTGGTTTGATGCGCCAATCGGATATATTTCTGCAACTAAAGAATTATGCAACTATGCTAAGCTTGATGTTTGGAACCCAAAAGCAGAAGAATACTATATTAATAATTACGAAAACGACAAATGTGGTTGGGAAGATTACTGGAAAAGTGATGAAACCAAGTTAGTTCACTTTATTGGCAAAGATAATATCGTTTTCCATTGCATTATTTTCCCAGCGATGTTAATGGCGCATGGTGAATATACTTTGGCTGATAACGTGCCTGCAAACGAGTTCTTAAACCTGGAAGGACAAAAAATATCAACTTCTAAAAACTGGGCTGTTTGGTTAAATGAATATTTAAGAGAGTTTGAAGGGAAACAAGATGTACTGCGTTATGTATTAACGGCAACCGCACCTGAAACTAAAGATAATGACTTTACCTGGAAAGATTTTCAGGCCAGAAATAATAACGAACTGGTAGCGATACTGGGTAATTTCGTAAACCGGGTGGTGGTGCTTACGCATAAATACTTTGATGGTGCTGTACCAACCTGTATGGAAATTGCTGAAATAGATAGGACCGTTATTGATGAATTGGCGGGTTATCCGGCTAAAATTGCTGCATCTATAGAAAACTACCGTTTTAGAGAGGCTTTATCAGAAGTAATGAACGTTGCGCGTTTGGGTAATAAATACCTGGCCGAAACCGAACCCTGGAAACTGATTAAAACAGATGAAGACCGCGTAAGGACAATCTTACATATTGCACTTCAAATAGCCGCCAATATTCAGATCCTTATAGAACCTTTTATGCCTTTTACCGCAGAAAAGTTAATGAAAATGCTTAAAAATGGCGGTCATGATTGGAATGATGCAGGTACGGTTAACCTGTTAAAACGTGGTCACGATATTGGAGAAGCTGTACTCTTATTTGAAAAGATAGAAGATGCAGAAATCGACTTCCAGATCGAAAAACTGAATCAAAGCAAAGCCAATAATGCAGCTAATAACGTTGTTGCTGTTCCGGCAAAGGAAAATATCCAGTTTGACGATTTCTCGGCAATGGATATCCGGGTGGCTACTATTATAGCGGCTGAGAAAGTGGAAAAAACTAAAAAGCTGTTAAAGTTAACGGTAGATACAGGTATTGATGAAAGAACAGTGGTTTCTGGTATTGCCGAGTATTATAAACCTGAAGATATTATAGGTAAACAGGTAAGTATGATTGTTAACCTGGCGCCTAGAGAAATCAAAGGGATTTTATCACAAGGTATGATTTTGATGGCCGAAAATGCTGAAGGCAAACTCACTTTCGTGGCACCTGTAGAAAAATTTCAAGCGGGCAGTGTTATCAGATAATATGATTTTCCTAAAACGATAGCTGATTCGCTTGGACGGCTATTCTCTATTAAATTTTTAACAGGCATTCTCCTCAGGAAAATGCCTGTTAAAATGAATTCTCTTGCGACAAAACTTTTACTATATTTGCGCAACAATTTGGTCCCGTAGTTCAACGGATAGAATAGAAGTTTCCTAAACTTTAGATATGAGTTCGATTCTCGTCGGGACCACTTCCTCGGATTCAAACCAGAACATTGTCGTGCAAATCATTGATTTTCAAGACTTTGTTTTGGTTTTTTTAACGCATTAAGACTCTTTTTCGACCATGCTGAATGGTTAATTTTAGTGAGTCGAAAACTGACTATTTTTTTGTAAAATACGGTTGGTGCTTCTCGTATTCCTGTCCATAGTTTCTATGTTTTCTTATTTGACTGTGATTCGGAAACGTGTTCCTGTTGTACCTCTATTGTTTCATGTTTCTGCTAGAGTTATTGATCTCAATCTTATATGGAGCACTGCATCTGTTTTTAAATTTGCCAGGCAAAAAGAAAATTTGCATCTTGAAAACAAATTCTAAACTGCTATCAACACATCCACATGACCGTTACTATTAAAGATGAAACCTTTGCTGGTAAAATTCTTCAGGAGATCCAGCTTCATTTCCAGTCCAGCACCGTAAGCGTATCAGAGATTATCTCAAGCCGCGTAAAAAAAGAGGTTGAAAACTACAACAATAAACTCCCTGAATATTTTAATGGTCTGGTAGAGCCCACAGATGCTGAAAAGACGCTTAACGGATACAAGCTTAAAAACCGTAAACTCATCGATGCCGAAAAACAGGTTTACATTGCTTTGGATGCCTTTCAGAAAAACGGCTTTTTTGTACTCATCGATAATCAACAGTCTGAAAGCCTGGAACAGCAGGTTGAGCTCGGTAACAACACGGCCATCAGCTTCATTAAACTAACGCCTTTAGTTGGGGGATAGCGATGAAAATATTTGATAAGATTAAGCAGGCCATAGCTGGTGCAACTGAAAAAGTTTCCAGCAGCCTAACGGATTCCCTATCGACTGAAAACGCGGATTTCAAAAAGGTTATTGTTTCTACCCGGAGGGAGTGCGTGAAAATGAACGAGCACTTTTATGACGTGAAGCTCAGCGGTATTGATGTTTACCAGAATGAGGTGCAAAACTGGTCAGATGATAAAAAAACAGATTTCCTGCTGTACTGCCTTAGCGAAACAGACACTTATACAAAACACAATCGCGATACCAGCTCAGAAGAATACAAAGACAATGTCGTCAGGGATGCTTACCTGATGCAGCTTCTTCGGACAAAGATCCATTATCAGGATAATGATATCATCAGGATCATTGACGCCTTTTTTACCAAAAAACGGTACGGCAAATGGTCCACTTTCAGCCAGTGGCCGATCGCGTTGTTTATCAACCAGCTTTTAAACCAGTACAAAGCTGATCAACCTGCTGACGCGGTAAAAGTTGTGCTTGAGAAGTTAAAAAAAGCCTATACCAGCAGTGATCAGACGACGTTGAAAGAAATCGTCAAATTAAAAGCTAAACTTGATGAACTGCTTTTCGAACAGACGGCCAACGAAGCCAAACCGACGCTTTTTCTGGGCGAGGATGCGCTTGCAGCATATGCCAACCCGATGCTGATGGCCAAGGAAAACCCGGAAAAACAAATCTGGTTTGATTTGCTTTCCAAAGCCCAGAAAGCAAGTGGCTCAAAACCGAGCAAAAAATACCTTGATGAATCCCTCGCCTTGGTTAAGACCTTGGGGACGGATAGATTCAAGAAGGTCATCGGCAGCTGGATAGCGTTCATTACTGCCCACAAGGAAACTACCGTGACGCACACCTATGGTACCGGGGCCCAGCGTTATAACTACAGCACGACTGAATTTTTAAGTGGCATTAACCTGGATGCCATCAAGGGCCTGGTCTGGATATGTGCACACTTTCATGACCAGAACACGCTCAACCTCATCGCTAAGCTGGCCGAACGGTGCTTCCGGAAAATTCCGGGCAAAGGCCCGGCAGCGGCAGGACTGGGCAATGCTTGTTTGTATGCGCTCTATAAATCTAAAGGTCTTGATGGTATTGGGCATCTTTCCAGGCTTAAGCTACGCATCAAACAATCCAGCACCCAGACCCTCATCGAAAAATACATTGCTGAGGCAGCTGCTTTCCAAAAAGTCTCAACGCATGATATTGAGGATATGGCTGTCGAAGATTTTAAGCTTCTTCGTGGAAAGCGCAGTTACGCTTTTGAAGATTATAACTGTACACTCGAGATTACCGGTATAGGTAAATCAACGCTTAGCTGGACCAGGCCGGACGGAAGTCCCCAAAAAACGGTCCCAGCTTTCATTAAGGAAAAATACGCGCAGCGGCTTAAAAAAATAAAGGATACACAAAAACAAGTTGATCAAAATACCTCAGCCCAGAGAGACCGGATTGACAGGCTTTTTAGAACTGGTAGGGTGTGGAATTACGAAAACTTTGAAAAGTATTTCCTGCAGCATGGTCTGGTCAGCTTTATCGCTGAAAAGATTATCTGGACATTTACCGACCCTGAAAATCCAGGCCATCCGCAAAGCCTTATTCAAATCGGTCAGGAATGGCGAGATAATAAGGGAAACCGGGTGACACCCAAAAATACTTGTACGGTATCGCTTTGGCATCCTGCTTCAGCCAGTACTCAGGAAACTACCCAATGGCGGGCGTTTCTCAGCGAACAGAAAGTCCAGCAGCCTCTAAAACAGGCCTACAGGGAAGTTTACCTGCTCACAGATGCCGAAATCAATACCCGCACCTACAGCAATCGCATGGCCTCACACATTTTAAAACAGCATCAGTTCAACATGTTGGCAAAGACACGCGGATGGAAATACTCGCTGCTCGGCGCTTACGATGATGGCCGTGACAACGAGTCTGCAAAGGTCTATCTTCCCGAATATAACCTTCGTGCAGAGTATTGGGTAAGCGAGGTTGCAGCAGACGACGCCTTTAACGATACGGGCATCTGGAACTATATTTCCACCGATCAGATCCGCTTCATCGACACTTCAAATGACCAGGTGAAAAACCTGATTGATATCCCTGCTCTTCCCCTTTCAGAGGTGCTCAGGGATGTGGATTTATTTGTCGGTGTTGCGAGTGTGGGTAACGATCCCACCTGGCAAGACTCTGGCGGCCTGCCGGCTTATCGCGATTATTGGACAACTTTCTCTTTTGGGGATTTATCAGAGGTGGCTAAAAACAGGAAAGAAATCATTACGAATTTATTGCCGCGCCTCAAGATCAGTAAGGTTGCCCAGATTAAGGATAAGTTCCTGGTCGTACAGGGTACCTTACGTACCTATAAGATCCATTTGGGAAGCACTAACATCCTGATGGAACCCAATGACCAATACCTCTGTATCGTGCCTGACCGAAGCCAAAAAAGCCATACAGAAAATCTTTTTATACCATTTGAAGGTGATGCAGGTTTATCGGTAATCCTCTCCAAGGCATTTTTGCTCGCCCAGGATGATAAGATCACCGATACCACCATCACCTCCCAGATTAACAGAAGTTAATGCAGCGTTACCAACAGCAGATCCTAGTGCCTCAGGTACTCAAGGGAGGACAGGAAAAGATCGGCAATGCCAAAGTACTCATCATTGGTGCAGGTGGCCTGGGCGTGCCTCTTGCAACTTACCTGGCCTCGGCCGGAGTTGGCCATATCGGCATAGTGGATCAGGACTCGATCTCTATCACCAACTTGCACCGCCAGTTTCTGTATACCACAGCAGACCTGAACAAAAACAAAGTAGACATTTTAAAAGAAAGGCTTCAGCAGATCAATCCTGAAATACAGATCACCACCTATTGCGAAAAGCTGGATGAAAACAATGCAATGGCATTAATTGAAAACTACGGGATCTTATGCGACTGCACAGATGATACGGAAACAAGGATCTTGATTGGGACAATCAGCGCGTCGCTGCATAAGCCTTTGGTATATGCAGCAGTGTTGGAATGGACGGCCTATCTGACGGTGTTGAACCATAAACAAGGGATCACGCTCGAAGATATCTTCTCTAGTCAGGCCCTGCGTGAAAATGACCTCAATACCTGTAACAATTCCGGTATCATCAATACCACCTGCGGAACAGCTGCCACTATGCAAGCCTCAGAAGTTTTAAAAATAATCCTAGACCTTGAGAGCAATCTGGATGGCCGGCTACTCTGCATGGATACACTGAATAATATCTTTAAATCCTTCAAGATAAAAAAGTCCTGCTAAGATGAACTTAAAGATTGCCGGTGATAGTAAGTTATATTTTGGTAAAAGCGATGAAGAACCAGTATCCGCCGGAATGTGAGGCAGGACCTGCTGTCTGCAGGATACGATGGGGATGGCAAAGAGGTAAAGGGCAAGTTTCATATTTATCCAGAGCAGGCTGCCGCCGGTTTATGGACTAACCCCAGGGATCTGGCCAAATATATCATTGAACGCATTAAGACTCTTTTTCGACCATGCTAAATGGTGATTTTAGAGAGTCGGAAATTGACTAGTTTTTTTAAAATACTTTTCGCGAGGGCTGTTACGTTCTCAAATGGAATGCAAAATTTCGGCAGCTTTTATGGGCTATTAGGTTTACATCAGATTTTTAAGTTCAAATGCTGATAAAATACCTTGATTCAGCATCCGTTCAGTTGTATAAAGGATGACCAATTACGTCGTCCGAAGGGCGAGAAATGGTTGTTGAGATGGGGCAAGAATATATGTGTTAGGATGCTTTGACAATTCCATAGTATTTCTTTCTAAACCAAAAGGCGACATTTACCAATGCAATGAGCGCAGGTACCTCGACCAGTGGCCCAATTACTCCCACAAATGCCTGACCGGAATTAATGCCAAAAACTCCGACAGCTACTGCTATGGCCAGTTCGAAGTTATTGCCTGCTGCAGTAAAGGCAATGGATGTGCTTTGGGCGTAATCAGCCCCCATTTTCTTCCCTGCAAAAAAGCTGGCGATAAACATGATGGCAAAATAGATGACCAGCGGAATGGCAATGCGTACTACGTCCATTGGTATCTGCACAATAAGTTCCCCTTTGAGACTGAACATCACCACAATTGTAAAAAGCAGCGCAATCAGGGTTATTGGCGAAATAAACGGTATATACTTCTGCTGGAACCATTGCTCGCCTTTAAGCCTGATCAAAACATACCGGCTGATCAGCCCGGCGGCAAAGGGAATACCCAGGTAAAACCCTACACTTTTTGCAATTTCAATAATGGTAATGTTTACCGATAATCCATCAATACCAAACAGCGGTGGGAGTACTGTAATAAAGAGATAGGCATAAAAACTATAGAGTAACACCTGAAAGATGCTGTTAAGCGCAATCAGACCGGCTGCATATTCCCTGTTGCCTTCTGCCAGTTCATTCCAAACCACCACCATTGCGATACAGCGTGCGAGGCCGATCAGGATCAGGCCGGTCATGTAATCGGGATAGTCCTGTAAAAACACAACCGCCAGTGTAAACATGAGTACAGGACCAATAATCCAGTTTAAGGCCAGCGAAGTACCCAGCACCTTCGTGTTGCGGAAAACTTCCCCCATTTTTTCATACCTGACCTTGGCCAGCGGTGGGTACATCATTAGTATTAGTCCGATTGCCAACGGAATATTGGTTGTTCCGCTGGAAAAAGAATTAATAAAACCTGATGATGACGGAAACAAAAAGCCAATAGATACGCCAATAGCCATCGCCAGAAAAATCCATAAAGTCAGGTAACGGTCTAGAAAGCCCAGTTTTTTACGTTCCGCCGCAGGGGTACATGTATTTGCAGCCATATTTATTTGATTTGTGAAAAGACGTAGAACATTTCTGTTGCGATCTGCAAACTTCTTTCCTGATATTTTTCGGCCTGCTGTGGTGTATGATCAAATGCTTTCGGGTCATCGAAAGTTATTGGAATACGCTTTTCAGCCCCGGAAATGAAGGGACATCCGCCGTCAGCTTGTGAACAGGTCATTATTGCCGCGAATCCTGCCGAAGGATTGAAGTGATTATCGTAGGTCTTCGAAAAGCCGATTACAGGATGTTCTTTATCGCTATATTTTATTGCATATATGGGGTTATTGCCTTCGGCGATAATTTGAATCTGAAACCCCATTTGCTTCAATGTTTCGGCAACTACCGGAAACAAGGCCGTAGCCTCTGTTCCTCCAGAATAACAAAATACATTTTTAATCCCATAATAAGTTGCTGCTGTTTGCGCCCAAACTTGCGAGAGATGGCTTCTACGCGAATTATGGGTACAGATCAGATTAAGCCTGATTTCACTTTTTGTGTGGTGTTTATGTTGAATAAAATCAATCAAGGGCTGTAATACCGCTTTGCGTTCTGATGTGATATTATCAAACTTCATGGTATTCACCACACTTTCTATTGCATGGAAAAGTTTTGCCTTCATCGTTATATCTAAATTAGCAGCACCCTCCACCAGGCGTACATGCTGAACCTGAGGCCAGATTTACCATTTCAATTTTTTGCTTTTTAGCTGGAACGCCACATTTGTCCATTGCAAGGCAAGCGGTTTTTTTTGCCAATAAAAGAAAGTTTTTTCCATCAAACCCAAGGTCATACTTACCAATGGTTTCTGCCTGATATTCCACTTCAATTTCCAGATCTTCCATCCCCAAAATTTCTTCCGAAAGTGAGATAATGTGAAGCAGTTTGCTGGCCTTTAAGCGATGTTCATAATCATCAGCATCCCATAACTGGAAATTAGCTACTTTTTCGTGGCGAACGGTTCCGCCGCAGTCTATAAAGTCTTTTGTAATAATTCCGACCTCGGTTACATGGAAATGTTCAGGCACCGGGTTGCCGTTTTCCAGTTTAAAATTTACGCCTTCAGCTGCAGCTAAAATTTCTTTTATCTCCGATAATTTCATGATTTGTATATTTATAGTATTATTGCAATTTAACGATTGATATAGTTAAAAAAAGGTTAACAGCAGGTCGTTTCACCTTTATAAGAGGCCAAAAATCCACCAAGTTGTTCCTCTAACAACTTCCATGTTTTGGGGTTGATGCAGTAACAAACGCTTACACCTTCTATGGTGCCCTGAATGATGCCGGCTAGTTTCAATTCTTTAAGGTGTTGGGATATTGTTGCTTGCGCCAGTCCAAGTTCGCCCACTAAATCCCCGCAAATGCAGGTGTTTGATATGATAATCCGTTGCAGGATAGCAATCCGGGCCGGGTGGGCAATTGCTTTCAATAAAGCAGAAAGCTGGTTCTGCTCATCTGTAAATATTTCTGATTTTGTAAGCCCCATAATTTTATATCGCAATATTACGATGTATAGCTGAAAATGCAAAATAATCATGCATCTTTATTTATTTAGGTACTTAAAATCGTTAGCGAAAAAGTCATTTAACGGTTAATGACATTCTTTGTCAGGTATGCATACTTTTCCCGCTGTTACATTCAATGCGGTCTGCGGGCTTTCTTTCTGCCATTCGGCAAAGGAATTTTCAAGAGTTTGCAGAATATGGTTAGGTTGTTGCGCACCTGCGATGGCGTATTTGCGGTTTAGTACGAAAAAAGGGACGCCTGTAGCGCCAAAACTCTGAGCTTCGTAGCTTTCGCTTTCTACCTTCTGCAGGTACAAAGGATCTGTGAGGGCTGTGTAAACCTCACTTTCTGTTAAACCGATTTCTTTTCCTAACTCAACTAGTGTAGCACTGTTATTTAAATTTTTACCCGCTGTAAAATAGGCAAAAAACAAAATTTCTTCGGCTTTTTCACCTAACCCTTTTGTTTTGGCAAATTGTATGATGCGGTGGCCCTTCATTGAATTGGTAACCAGAGCCTTATCCAGGTTATATTCAAGCCCCACACTTTTTGCGTATTGTATCAGGTCCTGGTGCTTCGTTTTAGATTGCTCATAACTCATGCCTTTCCTGTCGGCTACAAACATATACATATCATCCTGATATTTTGGTGCTTCGGGCATTGTGGGATCAAGCTGAAAGCTTTTCCATTCTACTTCAACGAGGTCTTTATTGGGGAATCGGGCTAAAGCTTTCTCAAAATTCCGTTTTCCGATGTAGCAAAACGGACACATAATATCCGACCATATTTCTATTTTCATTTTATTTTCCATCGTTATATTTTTTGTTTCTGTGGGTTAGTTCTGTTGCATTTCCTGACCACAGGCGATGAAGAATAGCACGAAAAAACTACAAACAGCACATTATTTTTCATAATTCAGTCTTCGGAAATAATAATAAGACACCGTAAGCAATGCAAACGGAATAAGCGGGGCAACACCCTTTACAAATCCATCCACCATGCCGTGCGCCAGACTTGCAGACAACAAGAGGATTCCGAAGCCCACGTAGGCCCATTCCTTTAACATCGTTGGAATAGCCGGAACTAAAATCGTGATCGCTCCCACCATTTTCAGGATATCCAGTTCAAGTGGGAAATAATCTGGAAACTGTAAGTTTTTGGTCGTCTGGATGAGGTATGCTCTCGGTGCGAAATACGATGGCAATATAATTAAGGCCATTGTAAGAATGGTGGTGATCCAATAGATGCGTTTTGCCTTTTTATCAGGATTCTGGGAGAAGTCGATCTGTTTTGTCATTTTTAATTGATTTAATTTGATTGTTGGAATAGATTTTCTAGTTTGATTTTATATAGGTGTTCCATCTTAAAATGGTTTGGGTTGATATAGCTTAATGTTGATTGAAAACATAGGTTATGCCCGTCATTTTTAAGTTCCTGTTATGGAAACGGCCTTGCCTTGTTGTGAAGCTATATTTGTTTCATTCCATTTTTGTATAACCCCATTTAAATTTTGAACGGCTTTTATTCATACAAAAATACGTACATTAGCTTACATTTTGTAAGCAGTTACCCAAATGTAAGCAGTTACCTTAAAGTAAGCGATATGACAGAAAAATTTCCTGACAATACCAGAAATGAATGTTTAGCAAGAATGCTGACTGTACGTGACGCGCTTGATGTGATCAGTGGTAAATGGAAAATCCTCATTATTATTTCTGTCATGAGCGGCAACAAACGTTTCAGAGAAATAGAAAGGAGCATTCCCAAAATTTCCTCTAAGGTTCTGGCCAAAGAATTGAAAGACCTGGAGGAACATCAGCTGATCAAACGTACTGTTTATGACGAATCGCCTGTATTGGTAGAATATACGGCAACAGACTATGTTTTTACATTAGAAAAGGTAATTGAGGCGCTACATCACTGGGGATCAAACCACAGAAAAAAAATATTGGAGCAATGAGATGATTGAGCTGCGAATCGAGCGTAATATTCCTGGCCAATTTGTAATCGTTCCCTAGCCTATTATTCCCGTTGTATAAAATATGATCAGGTAGTTTTTGGGTTATGATCACTTTCTTCAGTTGGGGTTAAAACAATATCTGCATAGTCACCTATTCACCTAATGGTGTACCCGTATCAAAATATCTAACTTATCTTCGGTGCTATTAACGATCCAGGGAATTTTATATATCCGATTATATGCTTTCAGATGCTGTCCCTATCAATAGCAATGACCGGCAAAACCATTTAATACATTTCCTATGCAACCTTTTCCGTTAACTCCGCGTCTTTAAAATTGTATCAATACTTTATAGTTTTAACCGTTTTACATTAATTATATCTAAACAGAAACTGATGAAAATCCCTGCCTATTTATTAATCATCTTTTGCGGTTTACTTTATAACCCCGTTTATAGCCAAAGCAATTCACCTAGCCGTACTACGGTGAAATTAAATAAAGAAGTTTTCACCATACTGAAAAATAATTCTATGTTTAGCGACAAATTAGATTGGCGAAGCATACAGGAGGAAAGCGAAATGTTATCGTTAACCGCCAACGATTCTACCAGTAAGCAGGCACTTTACAATTTTTATACAGCGAAGCTAAGGGCAGCCGGCGATAAACACTCATTTTTTATTTCCGGAAAACGGATGAAGCAGATTGCCGAGTCGCCAGTGGCGGAACGGCCACAAGGCGAATATCTGGGAGATGGTATTGCCTGGGTTAAGGTACCAAGGTGTTTGAGTTTTAATGAAGTGAAAGACGCTCATTTTGCAGACACCATCCGTCGGATCATTCAAAAATTAGATACCGAAAACACCATTACAGGCTGGATTGTAGATCTGCGTCATAATACAGGTGGTAACATGTGGCCTATGCTGGCGGGGCTGAATGCGCTGGTTGCTGATGGTACTGCAGGTTACTTTGTATATGGCAGCAAGGAAAAAAAACAGCCCTGGCTAAATGAAAACGGTAAAATTTCGGGTAAGTCAGCCAACATCAGCACTTATAAAGTTAAAAACAACTCACTAAAAATCGCTGTGTTGCTGGATGCCAGAACCGGAAGCAGCGGCGAGATGGCAGTAGTTTCGCTACTCGGACTGCCCAATGTTAAATCTTTTGGGCAAACATCGGCGGGGTATACCACAGCTAATTATACCTTTAATCTTTCCAATGGTGACCAGCTGCAATTGGCCAGAACCTACGTAGCTGACCGAACCGGAAAAGGCTATCCAGAAAACATTAAACCCGATGTTTTTATTGACGACCTTTCTAACACCAGGAATGATCGTGTGATTGACGCCGCTAAAGCGTGGTTATTAGAAAAGTAGAGCCAACGCCACAGCCATTTTGAGAACTGGTAAGCTTTACGGTATGGCAACTATTAAAACTGAAGGTTGTTCACATTTAAGAAATTGACTGATCGATATCTTGTGCTCAACGCTTACAAGTTTTGCTGCCTTAGCTATTTAGCTAGTGGGTACGCGCTGTTGTATTGTAAACTTACAACATCAGATGGCCAATTCCATAGCTGGTGGTGACAGTTCGATTTTCATCTGCTTTTCTGCAAGTAGATAGCCGGTTCTGAATGCACTTATCGGGTAAACATCATTTGCTTTCCGAAGTTGTTCCGCCGTAATCGGATACTCAAATATGTTTAACTTTAACCAGATTGGACCACACCACGGATAATATTGTCTATGGACAAGCTGTTATTCATCCCAGCTAGGTAGAAAAGGTTTATGATTTAGATAGCAAGACGGGTAAATGGGTAATTAATATGACATCCTATGGCTTTGATTATGCTTGCTGATAATTTCCAGGCATAACGACAATTGTCTGGTATCCATAGGTTAGCTCTATTGTTGTAGTATAAAGCATAATTTAGTAATAGCTAAAAATGTTATTGCTTTGCTTTTTACAACTACATTTTTTACCTTCGCAAGGTCCAGATTTATCAAATTAATTATTAAAAACCTCATTAATTAATATAATTTCATCTCAACCTATTATCTAAAAAAACAGCTTTATTCCTTAGTGAATACCTATTGATCACATGGGTTTAGTCAGAAATTCGTGCTATGCACATAGGTAATTTTTGCATCTTCATAACTAACACAGTGCATTATTTTTAATTTATTACAGCTTATTATGCTTAAATATATATTATGAAACAAACTTTCTTAAGATGCCTTATTGGGCTAACTACTGCGTCATCTTTACTTTTTAATTCGTGCTCTAAGCCTGAATTAGCTTACGAAAAGAATAATAAAGAAAATTTTGCCAATCCTAAAAAGGTTATGGGACTTCCCTCGCCAAACTTAGCATTTGATCAGTTGTCGGCCTTTCCTTTCGGACCGACAGAAACTGTTCCTGCTCCATGGGCTGGTGGAACGGGTAGATCTTTTCCAGTTCAATATCTGGATGATTATAGAGGGTCTGATGGTTGGGAGCTATACTATAATACTTTTACTACAGCAAGGAAAGCAAACGATCCTTTCTTTATTATTTATAATCGGTATCGGGGACTTATGAGGCTATATTATTACATGGTTCCAAAATCTGGAGCCTCTACTGACGTTGTAACCTTTCAACTTGATTTGAGAGGAACCACTAACACCTCAAGCATTCTCAATTTTGAACAAGGCGAATTGGTAAATTTTGATCAACTTAATACCATATCTACCAAGGTGCAAAATGAAAAAATTGTTCAAAGTGGAACATGGTATGCTGAAGAATTTGAATTAGCTTATGATCCAAATCTTTTAAATACAAGCTATGTAGCAAATCAATTGAGATGGAGCATGTACTCCACTTCCATTAGCCAAATCACACTTGACGGGACTCAAAAAGGGAGCATTGACGGAACCATTCAGACTCCAAATCCAACAGGTAGTAGTCTTTTTGGATCGCTTCTAAAAGGTGCAATATCTGTTGGTGTTGGTCAACTAGGTATTTTGGCAACCGGTTCCAAAGCATTAGGAAATTTTTTCTCTAAAAAACTTGGTCCTCTAAAATTGGAAGATGTAAAAAACGGAGTTCAGGAAGCTGCTAAAGGAGAGAGTAAAAGTGGCGGAAAGAGCATTTTTAATGCGGTACTTTCTGCTATAAAAGGGGGAAGTAATGATCCTGGTTTTAGTGAACAAAAAATAAATCTAAAGCTGAACACTCAAATCAGTCTCAATGGGAGTATCACCCAAAGTCCGGAGGGGATGTTTAATCCTGTTGTATTCATATCAAATACTCAAGGATTAGAAAATATAGCTCCTGATTATATACCTAACTATCCAGCTTCGCTTGGAGTTTTTAATATTAGTAACACCCCCACTGTAAAAATTTATAAGGTTATCCCTCCAGTTGAGGAACCCTCAGATGTACCAAGCAATTTGAATACCTACATCTACAGTTATGAGCTTGATCAAGCCTCATTTAATATTTTATTTAATCCCGCAGTCATTAATGGAAACGCTAATGGAGCAACTATTCAAAATTTAAAAAAAGAAGTAGTGTTGCTAAGCCCAACCGGAAGCCGTCAACCAGCTGAGGTTGTAGGTAACAAAGAATACCTGGATGAATCAACTACTGCTTATACAGATTTTTCTTATATTTCTTTTGTTACCTCACTTAAAACATTTGAAGCACCAGCTAATTTATATGTAAGGATATCATTTGACGTCGTTCCCAATAATAGTAGTATTGCAAGAACGACAATTATTAAGACATTTTTGGCCAAATCAGTCAAACAATACTAGCAGGATTAAATATTGTAATTTTTTTTGATAGTATTAAAGTCAATATTAGCCCATATCACTTTTTAAATTTGATATGGGCTACATAGTCGTTCCTTAAAAAGTCATTGAACAAAGATTGTATCATATTTTGGTTGTTTCATGAATGTTTTTACGAGCTGAACAAAGCTTAAAAAAAGCGCCCAAAGATGATCTTTCCAGATATTCATCATCCTTTTGAAGTTCATCGCGGCGGCAGCTAACATTACATTGATGTTATCGCCTTTTATTCCTTTGTAAAAATTGCGGCTTAAGCGATGGTCTGTTTTCAGATGCCCGATCTTAGGTTCGATGGCCGCTCTTTTGGTAAAGCCTGCCTTTAGTTTGGTCTTTCGGTAGTTCGTTAGTTTACTGCTGAAAGTTTTTGGGGTATGGATAGTAGTTCCGAGCACCTCTTTTCTCCCTCGGTAACCCCGGTCTACAAAGACCTCTTTAAGCGTATGACCGGTTAACCTTTGCTGTTGTTCCAGAGCTGCATCCAGTGTATGTCCGTCGTAGTCATTCCCCTGGATATTGATTGCACCGATGATCACACCGCTGTTCTGGGTGACTGTGATGGATACTTTACTGCCAAACTCGTATTTTTTATGCTCTTTGCCTTTGCTGATGCATACTACATCCGGCTCATGCAGGCTATACACCTTGTTTTTGTCCTGCCGTTTTTGGAGGAGTACACGCTCAAACAGCTCCAGGTCGGTTTTGTAGTTTTCTGCCGGTAATTCCCTTTGTAGTTCCCGTACCAGTCTGCCCGCTATTGTTTTTACTTTTTTGTCTGCTTTCCGCGCTTTGGCTCCGTTCTTAGGATGGTTGCGGAAACGCTGTTCAACACTCAGCTTCTTTAAAGTGCGGGTATAACGCTGACGAAGCACGAGTCCTGCTTTGTCAGCTATCCCGATACATTTTTTGATGATCTTCCGGTGCAGTTTGCTATCGGTAGGATAAGTAATGTTCTTCTCCTGTACAGTAGTGTCTATGCTGGCCTTATCTTCCTTGCCACCTTTTCCATTGATACGGATACTTTCCCTGAAGATCAGTTCCACACCTTCGGCACCGATACGGTTACGAAAGTGAACAAGCTCTGATGCCTCACAAGGGGCTTTTGCCGCAAATACCCGCTCTCCGCTGAAATATTGGTAATAAGCATTCTCTGCCCACTGTTCTACAACACTTTCGTCGCTCAGGTTGCGGATGTGCTTGAGCATCAACAGCGCTACCATCAGGCGGATCGGCTTGGCCGGGCGGCCAAAATTCTCCTTGTAATGCTTCTTAAAACTGTCCTCGAACAATTGCCAGTTAACATACTCCGCTAAAATGTACAAGGGATGTTTGTTCGACAATTGTTCCTTTAAACCCGGCTGTAAAAAACTTAGTTGTGTTGTGTTTTTTGGTTGTTTAAGCATAAATATCTGCAAGCTTTTGATATAAATATAACCAAAACCCGCAATTTATAATACTGAAATTTATCAACAAATTATTGACAATCAAATATTTAAATTGTTTTTAAGGGGCGACTACATAATCACTTTAAGAGAGATAATGCTGAATCGGGGGAATGATAAGGTTGCTGAATTGAGAACTGATATAGAAAACTTGCAGGTTCAGGCTAACTGAAATCCTTAACTACAAGCCTAGAAAAAATTGTATTCAACAAAGGGAGGACTCTTGGTATTAAAACTAATCGTTATTGATTTATAGAAAATGCCTATGCCATAGCGCGCTCTTAATGCATGGAGATTATGCTTTTTTTACTGTTTCGAGGTGAATAACCTCACTTGGCGCTATTCCGAATTTCTTTTTAAAGGCATGTGAAAAATGGGAAAGACTTTCGAAGCCCAAATCCAGATAGATGGCCGAAGGCTTTTGATGTTTATGTTCAATTAAAAATTTTGCAGCATCCAGCCGTTTTGAGAGCAACCATTGGCGAGGCGGAAGGCTAAAAGTTTTTTGAAAATCACGTTTAAAACCAGCCAGGCTGCGGCCTGCGAGCTGGGCAAATTTTTCTACGGGAACATTAAACTGGAAGTTATTAAGCATGAACTTTTCCAGATTTATTTTATAGGGTTCTGAATAATCAAATAAAAAACTTTGTAATATCGGCATCGCCAGAAGTAATAATTTAACGCCCTCTTTTACTTTCAAGATTCCCATTTCATCTGTCATGGAGGCTCCTGAACTTCTGGCATACGGAACGATGGAATGAAAATAGCCCTGCAAAAATTCATTGGAGGGAATCAGGAGGTTTGGCAGACCTATATATTTTCCACCAGGTTCAAGTTTTTCCTCCAATGCAATTTTGCGCATTAAATCTTCCTGTAGTGAGATCACAATCGTTTCATAGCTGCCTCCGGCGCCAGGTGTTTTGGTTAGCATACCCAATTGATTTTTACCAATCAACAGCATTTCTCCTGCACCCATCGAAATCGTTTGAGCAGAAGTTTCTAATGTAAATTGACCTGAAACCTGTAGTATCAGGGTATGATGATTCCAAAAGCAAGCTTTCTGTTTCTTTTCGGTTGAGAGGTAAGAGTAAAAGATTACACCAGGAAGGATTTCTGCCGGACTTTCCATTTATCGTTCTAAATAGGTACCACCTTTAATGGCCCCTATTGCAAAAGTAGTGTTTAATGTATTCATTTCTTCCGGGGTAAAGCTGATTTCCATTGCTTCGATATTTTCGGGCAAACGCGATCTCCTGCTCATGCTTACCAACGGCATGATTTGATCCCCCTGCTCTTTTACCCAGGCAATAGCAAGCTGTGTTGGCGTAATCCCTTTTGCAATGGCTAAATGCTTCAGCACCTCCACTTTTTCAAGATTGTGCACCAGGTTTTCATTTTGGAAACGGGAGAAATGGTTCCGGTAATCGTTATCCGGAAGTGGTGCAGTCATTTCGCCGGTGAGCAAACCCTCCGCTGTATTCGCGAAAGCTACAACAGCAATGCCTAACTCCCTGGCTGCGGGTAACAATTCATTTTCTATCTGTCGTTCAGCTAGAGAATAGCCAATTTCCAGTGCACTTATGGGGTAAACATCATTGGCTTTACGGAGTTGCGCTGCGGTAATTTCAGATACACCAATGTGTTTAACTTTGCCTTCCTTAACCAGGTCGGCTACTGTACCGATAATATCTTCCACAGGTACACTGTTATCCATCCGGCTGGGCTGATAGAGATCAATGGTTTCAATGCCAAGCCGGGTTAGGGAGTAATTAATGAAATTCTTGATTGAATTCGGCCGAAGGTCGAGCCCTAGCCATTGGCCGTTGTGAAAGATGGCCCCAAACTTCACGCTAATAAAAGCGTCATCGCGCCTTCCCCTTATTGCTTTTCTAATCAGCATTTCGTTATGTCCGGCGCCGTAAAAATCGCCGGTATTCAGGAAATTGATACCGAGATCCAAAGCTTGCTTTATCGTAGCCATACTTTCCGCTTCATCAGGTTGCGATCCTCCCCAAACAGATGACATGCGCATGCAGCCCAGCCCAAGAGCGGATACCAACGGGCCATTCTGGCCTAACTGGATTTTATTGATGTTTTTCATAATGCAAATATCCGTGATCAAACCCTCAATCAAATTGCTTGTACGGCTCAATTAATTTGCTTCTGTAGCTCATCTGTGCTTTATAGTGAATGAGAGATTTACATCACCAGTAGCTATACAATCGCGTTATTCATGATATGTGAATGCCAAATGAGTAACATCATATACCTTAAATGAGTGGCGGAGATGGACGATCAGGTGTAAATACATCAGCGTTAAGGAAGATAAGGAAAAAATTTAAGAGGCGTTCGTCTAGAAATTACCGGCGTTGGTCTAGAAGTTACGGATAATGGTATAATGGCGGGTTTTTGCCTGCAACGTTTGGTGGTCAGCTGCGTCTTAATAACAAAACAATAACAAGCACTTAAAATATTAAAGATATGAAAACCTTAACAAAAACCTTATTCGCAGCAGTATTAACAGCAGTAGTATTCACTTCATCAGCAATGGTAACTTTTGCCGCTGAGCCTGTTAAAGCAGAAACAAAAACGTCCACACTATCAACATTCAACAGGATCTGGGTAAGTGGTAATGTAAAACTTATCCTAACGCAAGGCGAAAAGCAACATGTAGAAGGGGCAGGCAACTACGATGCTGCAAAAACTTCGGTAACCACTGATGGAACAACCTTATTTGTCAATTCAATGGAAACCGGTCAGGTAACACTTAATATCACCGTAAAAGATTTAGAAAGAATTGAAGCTTACGGCCAGTCGGTTGTAATAACCAGTAATAACTTTGATGTAAAAAACCTTCAGTTGTTTTTGAGCCAAAGTGCTACTGCCAAGATTAAAACTACGGCTGGCAGTTTATACACCATCGTTAAGGAAGATGCAGTATTAAAATTAAATGGTACTGCTGATCAAAGTACCATGATTGCAAGCAATATGAAAAATGTAAAACTAGCAGACTTTGCCAGTCTTAAATCAGAATCATATGCTTCTGAGGCGATTATGAAAGCAGAGCAAAACGCGATGGTTTTAGCAAAATAAAAACATCAATCAGATAAGTAAAGCTGCCCTTTGGGGTGGCTTTTTTTGTTTTAAGCGCGATTTAAAGAATGTTATTTTAATGTGAAAACATGCTGATGAGATGTTTGACTTCTCATTTTCAAAAGATTGGTATAAGTTTCGGTAGGTGTAGGCATATTATAATTTGTATCATTGGGCGACAACTGATGGGACAAAGCTTGTTCATCAATTCAATAAAGACCAGTTAGATAGGTAGGATATTACAGAATACATCAGCAGGCAGTTTATATACTATTGTTAAGGGTGATTCGGTATTTAAATAGTACTGCTAATCAAAGTGCCCCAAGCAATTAGAATAATGTAAAATTAGCTGGCTTAAAAGTTTTAGCGGTTTCCGTTTTGCTAAGATGCAAATTCCCTTGCTTTATTCCACAATCTTTTGTCAGCCGCATTGAATCATAGTTTGGGCGTAATCGGTAATGACTTTTTTATATCGTATTTCTCCCGGTAAAAGTTATAAGCGGCCCATACCTCTGCGGCTGTATGAAACTGGCCCAGCCAACGTTTAATATAACCAATATCCCAAAAGTATATAAGTCCATTCATGATGGCTTCCACTTCAATTGGGGTAATTTTCTCTCTTCCGGCGTTGCCCAGTTCCATATTTAAATAACGAAGTGCCTGTAGTACATTCCAGGTGCTGGCCGAAACGCCTGCTTGCGTGCCTACATCATCAGGCAGATCTTTATAAAAGTCACTTTTACGGTTTATTAATTTATTTGCCTGACGCGTTTGACTAAATTGTGCTTCGAAGGCGGCCCTAGCTTCTGTTTTATCCGGAAGCAGTTTACTAAGTGCAAGCCCCATATCCAGCAAAAGGCCTGATGTATAATAGATGTCCCACGTTTTCTCATTCCAGTCTGCTAACAAATGATTTAGCTTATTTAATTTGAGCGTGAGTAAAAAAGCATAAATAATTTGATCTCTGCCCCGAATCTTAAGACTGGAAATTGCGTTGTGTTTTTCCTGATTTGTACTCAAGAGAAGATTTTTTATTTTTGACATCGCACTGTTTACGTCTTTTTTCACGTTTTCCCAATCCTGGTCAACTACGACTTGCTTAATTGGATCTTGTTTTGGCATATATCATGTATTAAGGTTGTTCGCTATCTATTTGAAACTACTGGTCTGTACCCTTGATGGTTAATACTTGCGGGCAATCAAATAAGCATTTTTTATACCTGCTTTTCACTACTGCTGATTAACGCCAGCGTATTTAAAGTGTCCTTATTGCCATTAAAAAGATCCTGGTCTACCTGGCCTGACACGCCTGTTACCGCTCCGCTTCCAGAGTATTGCCAGAATGCGTACTGCTGCCATGAAGCAAATAGTCCCGGCGGGTTAGATTGGTAAGAAGGCACCCATAAAGGGTAATCAGGGAAAGCGACTCCGCCAAAATATTCCGTCCAGAACGATTTTGCGGTATAAATGATCGGTGTACGGCCCGTTGCAGACGAAAGTTGCGTAAGGCAATCATGAATCAGCTGAGCGCAGGCAGTTTTATTATTTAGAATGTACTGGTTCATCGCCTGGGTCTGCCCGTCATTCGAGCCCACCTGCCATTCAATATCCAACACTGGTGGCAGGGTACCCGGGGCGGTGAAATCAATCCCGCACGATAAAAAGTTCTGCATTTGAACGGTGGCAGAATCCTGGAAAGTTAAAAAATGATAAGCGCCGAATATCAGCCCTTGCTGTCTGATGGTTGCCATGTTAGAAGATAATGTAGGGTCTTTAAAACCTGCCCCCTGGCTGGCTTTGCAATAAATAAACTGGATATGTGGCGATAACTGGCCCCAGTTAATGTTGCCGGTAAAATGGCTGATATCCATGCCCTGCGGCACCAGATTGTCCAGCACGGCCCAGGTGTCGGGCCCGGCAATGCCGTCGGCACTTAACTGATGTTCCTGTTGAAATTGTATTACTGCAGCCTGGGTGCCAGGACCAAAATTACCGTCAATGGCCAATGAATAATTAAGAAAAGAGAGTGCCCTTTGCAGCATAAAAACCTCGCTGCCTGCCGAGCCGATTGAAAGTGTTTGCATAAAAATAAGATTTAGATGAATGAATGTGTTAAGTTTTTAACGGGTATTATAGCAGCTATCCGTAGAATGCATTACCTCCACTGCCTGCATGAGCGGGAGGGTTTTGTACAGCCGTGGGGATATAATCAGGAACGCCGGTTTTTGGGGTGTCCTCAGCATCGTTTTCTCTTGATCGGATAGCCACAAATGTTGCACTGCTAATGCCCATTAATAACAGTAAAGTATCGCTTAACTCTGGTAAAGCACAGCCTGTTTTAACTTCTCCTATTTTATAAAGATAAATGCTTATGCCCACCAGGGTCCATACTACGTGCTGAAACCGGTGAATGCTGATGCCTAGATCGTCTGATAATATATCCGTAAAGAAGCCTCGCGAGGGTCTATTCTGATGCCTTGGCCGCTGATCTTTGATTTCGCGTTTATCTATGATTTTAGATGTGACTGCAGTACCTGAAAAAATCCCCAATAGCACCAGTGCTGTTTGGTTAACTTCAGTTTCGGCACAATCTCCTTTAAATAAGGACAAATAAATATAGGATGATGAGATCACCATTGTCCATACTCCCAGTTGTACTTTAGACAGGCTGAAAGGAGATGTCTGGTTTACCGGTTTGCCCAACTTAATTTCCTGCGCTCGCTGGTTAACGTTAAATTCCCGGTGATTACTGATTTCTTCGCGCAGCAACGAGGTCCGCGCCGCTAAACAGACAAATATGATCAAAGTAACAACTATAAAACCTCCCGAAATCAGCATCGGGTAAACCATAAGATCTAGCAGCAAACAAGTTGAATTCATCAGGATTAATTTATAAATTTAGGGAAAGGGAATAGGTTATCCGCTTAGTTCGCATCTTCATTCCGGTTAACCGTGGTTATCAAAAATGAGTTTAAGGAACCAGGATTAAAAGGATGCCAAGCCCATTCTGCTCACAATAACCTGCTTGTCCGGCATTGTCAACCGAATATTGCTTCATTTGTGCTTTTGCCGCCACACTGAAACCTATGCCCACTACATATTTGGATAATTTCACCTCGCTTCCCTGAACCGCGTAATATCCTATTTTAGTAACGTCTTTTAAGATACGGTTCAGAAAAGGCTTGGTCTTGGCAGCGCTTTCTACTTTCATTTCAATCGCATAATACTCCTGATTGTGCCCAATACCTATGTCAAGACGTGATTTTTCCCATGGTGAAGGGTAAGGTAGTTCACGGGCACCACTATATCCCTGGTTCGCATCTCTGAGCGCCAGAATCAATTCAGTCTGAAGCCAAATTTCCCAACCCGCACCTGAGCTGATCGCATTAACCGTTTGCGGTGCTTTTAATTTAAAAAAATTAAATAATTCATCTGCTGTCATAAGTTTTCATTTTATTGTTAATCATTCGGTAATTTCCATCGGATTTGACGCTGATGAACCAAGCAACGACGACCCGGATGTAAGGTCTATGGGATTTGATACAGACGAACCAGGCAAAGGCGACCCAAAAAGACCAGACGAATTAGATGACCCAGGCAAACCAAACTGTGCTACTGAAGATAAAGGTGCTATAACAGGATTTGCCAAGTCTGGCTGAACCGAAGTGTAAAAAAGCTTGGCCCAAATTTCCACCTCGCCATTTGTTGTTATGTAAATACTTTCTAAGTCAGTGTAATTTTTCAGGTAGTTTTGAGCTTCAAGCGCAAAATTTAAAGCCACAACGGTTGTTTGACAATAGCGATTCTGATCATTTATATTATCTTGATCAAGTTTTTTCTTATCTTCATTTACACCTGTGACTAAAGAATAAATTGCTGGGTAGAGTGGTTGGTTCGAGATATTTAATGGATCAACCTGTTGGGGATCTCCTATAGAATTAACAAGTGGTCCCGCGGAGAGACATTTTAACTCTACCGCAATTCGGTATCTAGGATCTGCAGTGTTACCATTAATCAACCAATCAACTGCGGGCTGTTTTGAACTTTTTTTTCCCTTCGAATTTAATCTCATTTTGAAAATTTCCGCTTCCCGCAAAATTTCCACATCTGGATAGTTTGAGTGCATATATGCTGCAAAATCAATTTGAACCCAAGCCTCCCAACTACCTCTCAGGGGCCAACACTGTTTGATGTAATTACTTCTTTCTTCACACCAGTCCTTCAAATATTTTAAAAAAGTTTGATAGTTTATTTCCATATCTTTTTGGATTAGCTTCCCGGCGTTTGCTGCGCAGGATCGTTTACCATACTCTCGGCATTTTTCACACTTTGCTGGGCGGCCAGCATGGCCGCGTCAACACTGGTGTTTACCGTATTAATTGCCTGCTGAATAGGGTTGATTACTGGTGGTGGCACTACCGGCGCAGCAGCTTGACCCTGGTTATTTACCATTTGCAAACTGCTTGCTGCCAGCGTTTGGAAGCTGCTGTCTACCTGCGCCTGCATCGCCTGTAAAGCCTGTTGCTGAATGATGGCGATCTGCGCTTTAAGGTCAGTAATTTGTTGCTGCATCACCTGTTGCGGTGATGTTGATGGTGCCGCTGCAGGCTTACTGTGGGGCGCAACCGGTGTATCAGCTGTATTAGGGGAATCACTTTGCTGTTGCATAATATTGTTCTTTTAAGTAATTGGAATGAGGGCTGCGCCAGCCATTGGCACTGCCCTCTTTAACCATTTCCATCCCTTTTTGGATCCGGTTTTTGTGCGGCTAAGAGCCAAAGATTTGTTTGGTGCCTACGGCATCAGATGCAGTATCGATTGAATACAGCATCGTAACCCCCATAGTGGTGGCTGCCTGTGCCGTAATATTACTTTGCTGCTGGCTGCTGGTGGCATTGTGTGCTGCATTGGCCAATGCTTGTGCGGTGGCCTGATACAGGTTGCCCATTGCAATTGCAGGCGCGTCGCCCAGTACTTTGGTGTTTGCCTGGGTTACAGAGTCGGTGATCTGATCGTTTACTGATGTTGGAAAAGCCATAATAAAGTTGGTTTAAGTGAATAATTGGTTCGGTTTTATTGCCCTAGTACTTTACCCGGAGCATAGATTTGTTTGGTACCCACAACACTGGAGGCCGTGTCAATAGAATACAGGGTGGTAACGCCCATTGTAGTTGCCGCCTGCGCCGTGATATTACTTTGCTGCTGGCTGGTAGAAGCATTATGTGCCGCATTGGCCATTGCCTGTGATGTAGCCTGGAAAAAATTGCCCATCGCGATAGCGGCCGCGTCGCCCAATACTTTGGTGTTGGCCTGGGTCACCGAATCGGTGATCTGACTGTTTACTGCTGTTGGAAAAGCCATTGTTTATTTTTTTAATGTGAATGTTAAGTTTATTGATAAATCATATTTGTGCCTACCGCGTCTGATGAAGTATCGATGGAATACAGGGTAGTTACCGCAGAGGTTGTTGATGCCTGTGAAGTAACGTTGGTTTGCTGCTGCGTATGGGTTGCATTATGAGCCGCGTTGGATAAAGCCTGAGAGGTAGCCATAAAAAGGTTGCCCATTGCCATTGCCGGCGCATCGCCCAGTACCTTAGTATTTACTTCAGATACTGAATCGGTAATTTGACTGTTTACTGCTGTTGGAAAAGCCATAACGGTTTAGATTTAGGGTTAAAGATTTAATTATTGATAAATTTTACGTGTACCTACTGCATCGGATGAGGTATCTATCGAATACAGGGTGGTAATGCCTGATGTGGTGGCAGCCTGGGCCGTAATGTTGGTTTGCTGTTGTGAGTTGGTTGCATTGTGGGCTGCATTTGCCAGCGCTTGTGAGGTAGCCATAAAAAGGTTGCCCATTGCCATTGCCGGCGAATCACCTAAAACCTTGGTGTTAACCTGTGATACTGAATCGGTGATTTGGTCGTTTACTGATGTTGGAAAAGCCATAATTGTTTTTATTTAATTTATTGATTAATTGTTAATTACTTTTTAAGCGAATATTTTAGTTGTTCCCACCGCATCAGATGCAGTATCTATCGAATAGAGGGTTGTTACGCCCATGGTGGTTGCCGCCTGCGCGGTAATATTACTTTGTTGCTGACTGGTCGTTGCATTATGCGCTGCATTAGCCAGTGCCTGCGCGGTGGCCTGCATAAGGTTAGCCATAGCACTTGCCGGGGCAAGGCCTAATACCTGGGTGTTTGCCTGGGTCACCGAATCGGTGATCTGGCTGTTTACTGCTGTTGGAAAAGCCATAGTTTTTGTTTTTTATTGTTTATAATGATTAAATTTTAATAGCATATATAAGTGCCACGCCCTGAGCGGTTACTGCTTGTCCCAAAATATTGGCCTGTTGCTGCGCTACCGTTGCATTATGGGCCGCATTGGCCAAAGCCTGGGCCGTGGCCTGATAAAGGTTGCCAATCGCAATAGCAGGTGCATTTCCGATAACCTCCAGGCTTGATTCGGTAATCGAATCAGTAACCTGACTATTTACTGTTTCTGCCATTTTAGGTTAAGCTTCTTTTTAAATATTAATTGCTGGTGTTATTACTGGCAACTGGGGTACCACTTTCGGCTGCAGTTGCTGTTCCGGTAGCTGGTGTTTCCGGTGCCGCATTTGGCGTTGGTGGGGGAGTTGGCGCGGGCGGCGGTGCAGGCGCAGGCGGGGTGGCCCCCATTACTGAAAGGATACGTGCACAGGTAGATGTGGTCGTGGCCGAATTCAGCATTTGTGCATTATGTTGAGCGGTAACGGCGTTGTGCATAGCCATGCCTATGGTTTCGGCCATTACATTGTTCAGCATTGCTACAGATTGCGAATCAGCATTACCTTTTAGCAGTTGCTGCACATCGGTTACGGAAGAAAGGATATAATCGTTAGCCATAATTTCCTATTTAATTTAAGTTAATAATCTTGGTATCTGGGAACAGGTATACGGTACCATTTCGGTCTACGCCGACATTTGCAATGCCCTGGCCGGATTGGAATTTAAGCGAAGCTGTGGCGCCGTCCTGCGACAGTGTGTTGGTGGCTAAAGGTGTAAAACTGATGAGGTTTTTTACTGCAGCCAGGTAATTGTTTATAGCTGTCGTCAGGCCGCCCCCGGTCTGGTAGTTAAGAGAAATATTTTGTATAAGGTTGAACATCGCAGAACTGGCTGTGATATAGCCAATAAAATTGCTTCCCCTCGCCAGGTCCGGAACGGATTGCACCATGTTCCCGCCGGCAGTCGTCATATCGATTGAAGGGGTAAATAAATAAGGCTCTACCACTGCCGCAAGCTGCGCATACATGGCCTGTATTTCGCTATTTTGGGTTTGAGGGATAAGGTTTTCGCCCAGCAGATGTTGCTGCGCATATTGGAAGAAAAGCGACAGGTTGACAAAATCGGATACTGTAGCCGCGGTTGCACTCGCGAATTCAGCCGATTGTGTCTGCAATTCGGGGTTAACTTCGCTTTGTTGTATCGTAAAATCAGCTAACGTGAGCATGTCACTAAATGAGATGGCCTGAAAAAGATCCGGCCGCTTTTGAACAAGCTGGGAGATCAAATCGTAACTTTTTGCAAGATCTCCATAGCTTAGCATATCGTTTTGATGAAGCAATACCGCCAGGTTAGCTTCATTATCATTTGCCGAGAGCCGGATCGCTGCCAATTGCGCGGCATCTGAGTCGGATAAAGAAAGTATTTTGTCGATATCCGCCCTGAAAGTATTGAAACGAATATAGTTATCGCCTGTTAACCCGCTTTGTATCAGCTTAAGCAGTTGGTTTTCGCTTTCGACATTGATGCTGGTGATCGAGGTATCAGCAATACACATACTTAACCATTTCTGTCCTCCACTGATCATAGCAAGTACCGCCTGCGACTTTGTGCTTAACCCGCCGATAGCATTCAGTTGTTGTCCGTTGAGATAAATCATCTGATCTTATTCTTTTAAACAATTATTTCGATGGAAAGCCGCTGAGCACCGTTGCGGCATTTTGCCCAACCACCAGAAAGTTGGCCGCTGCGGTAGTCGCTAAGGCTTGGGCAGCAGTTACAATAGTTGTATATTGACCTGCCTCAGCCGGCACCGCAAGCATTTGCGCCATCGCAACACCAATGGCAGTAGAGCTGATGGTGTTTACATTTCTGAGATTATCAACAGCATCCTGTACGGCTAGCGCTGTTGATTGAGCGACAGATTGAAAGGCCTTAATCGTACCCTCGTCTTGCATAATTTGTGGAGTAATGCTACTGTCTGATGTTGTTAAACTTGTATAAGGCATAATATTTATTTTAATTGTGATACCATCCGTTTACCAGGTTAATATAAAGCCGGATAAGGCTTAAGAAAATGATTAGGTATTGCTTTGACTTTCCAATATTTTTTTACAGCAGACAGACAGGCAGGCATTGGCTATAAGTTGCCCGCTGCGCTGATTTGTGCTGGCATTGTGCATGGCTATTCCCATAGATACTGCCATGCTTTGAAATATGATTTGTAAAGAATCCATATAAGCTGTTTTATTTTCCAATTTATGATCACCAGGTACTCCTGCACTTCCTCTTTACTATAGCTTAAGCGCTATGGGAATAAGGGGTTTCAAGAATTTTTACCCGGTTTAAATCCTGCTAATTATTTAATATTCTATACCTCAAAGAAAGGTTATAATTAAAGCCGTTTAAAGAGCGTAAACACTCGTTTTTATAAATGAGGGTAAACCATGCAAAACCCAGGGTAAACCCTTGTTAAAATGCTAAAAGTTGTATACTTAATATTAGGGGGATAAGAAGTCTATTTGTTGCTGAAAAATATATTTATATATACATAAACACTGTTTTGCAACTACAATTTTGTATTTTAGATCATTATTCAAGGGATGTGATTTGATTGAATAAATGCTGCAGCCTGACTTACAAACTATTGATCAAAACAAAAAATAAATTTTTTCATTAACCGGTTTTATTACATAACATGATGAACAATCACGATTACTCATCTAATCCTGCCAGCTTAGAAAACTTTTACATCATCTCGGAATTACAATTTCTGGAGTATACATTTGAATGGACCAAACAAGTTTCCAGCACTAAAATGCCCTGCAAAATTTTTGCA
Organism: Pedobacter suwonensis; assembly: GCF_007833675.1. NCBI lineage: Bacteria > Pseudomonadati > Bacteroidota > Sphingobacteriia > Sphingobacteriales > Sphingobacteriaceae > Pedobacter > Pedobacter suwonensis. The sequence goes on from NZ_CP031708.1 coordinate 3,343,887, forward strand.
GATAAGGACAGCAGCACGGAAAAAATGTTGGTACAGGTTCACTTTAACGATGCAACTATACAGAGTTTGTTGTCGTGTATTGGCGTCAAGCACATCCATGCAAGATTTGCGATAGCTAATAAATATCAACCCTATAAGATAAAGTCACCAACATTTACCATTGTTATATACGCAACTGATCAGCTGGGGCAGAGATGTTCGGCTTACCATTTAGGTAGGCCACAGTATGATGATACCATTGTTGTATCGGGAGACAAGCCTTTTCAGGGGGTTGGCAACTTTATTTCAAGCCGCCTCGCACAAGAATGGATAGACGGGTGGAAAATGGTGTGTGATGGCAATCCAAAGGCACCAGGATGCTTAAGTGAGCTGTTTTTAACAAATTACGGATACCTTACCGGCTATAACTACCTCATGTCAGACTTTATGTATTCGTTGTTTCCTCCGGGAACGCAGAAAGAGTGTTATGATCTGGTCATCCTGCCGGTTATACACAAACATGTTTCCAATAACCTGATTGGCCAGCCTACCTTGAGCCGTACATTCGGACTGGTTCTGGCGGGTGTACAACTCCTTACTGATGACAGCGCTGTCGATAATGCTGAAGAGGTGAAAACCTTTTATGATCTTTCTCTTCCCACACCACCCAATCACATAAGCCTGTAAGCAAACTGCAATAATAAAATTTTGAATAAAGATCCAATGTTGAATATTTATGGATGGTGCTTCGCAAACCTTTTTAATTTATTCGTCTCTTATGGTCATCGTACCATTTTTAATCGCTCTTATACGATTTAAAAAAATGGAGCAAATATGGAGGTCTCTGGCTTTATTGATTTTTTTTGATTTTTCAGTAGAAGCAATCGGGCATGTTTTGTACTTTCTGAAAATCAGCAACCATTTTTTATGGCCAGTTTTTATACCGGTAGAATTTGCATTGCTTGCCCGGATATATCAATCTGAGTTCAAAAAAATGGCAATTGGCCGTTTCATACCAATAGTAACCATATTGTTTACCACTTATGTCATTGCTGACAGTTTGATGGCACCTGCCGACGACCTGAGCGCTATTCCTCATTTCACTGAAGGCGTATTAATATTGCTATTGGTGATGTGTTATTACTATAAAAACCTGAGCTCACTCATAGAGACACGCCTTGAATATCAACCTATGTTTTGGTTATCCACAGGCCTGTTTATTTATTTTTCAGCAAATTCTGTGATCTTCATTTTCAGTAATTATATTCAAATGTTATCGCTGCGATTCTTCAATCTCATTTGGTTTACCCATGCCATATTTAACATGCTTTTATACATTTTTTATACTTTAACCGTGTGTCTGATCCCAAAGAAACTGAATTACAACATCTGATATTCGGCAGTATCCTCGTCATGCTATTGCTAGCTATTGCGATCATTGCATTTTTTGTTTTATATCAAAAACGGTTGCTCAAAGAGCAACGCCGTTTACAAAAAGTTAAGGATGACTACCAAATACAATTACTTGGTTTTAGCATTAGCATTCAGGAAAAAGAAAGGGTACGTATCGGGCAGGATATGCATGACGAAATAGGTTCATCCCTTTCAGCTATAAAAATGCTTGTTAATCAGCTTCCGGAAAATGATATGGAAAGCCGCCGGCTCATTGCGGGCATTAAAGATGGATTGAGCAATACCATTAATGACGTGAGAAAGATTGCAAATAATCTTTTCCCATCTGTACTGGCAAAATTTGGATTGGCTGATGCACTACGTTACCATGTAAATGTATTATCTGCCAGCAATACCCTAAAGATTGATATGGCAATTGACACAAAATTCGACCTGAGTTTTGAATACGAACTGTCTATATATCGAATTATCCAGGAACTGATCAACAACGTCATCAATCATGCAAATGCAAAAAGCCTGTTCATTACGCTCAATCAAACCGCTGAGGGTATATTGGCTATAGTTAAGGATGACGGCTGTGGCTTTGATGCTACCATCACTAACGATTTAATCCGTACGGGGATAGGTATTAAGAGTATAAAAACCCGGGTAGCAGCTATGCAAGCTGCTTTAAAGATAACATCCAAAGAAAATTCAGGTACATTAATCGAAATCACTATTCCTTTAAATGATGGAAAAGATCAAAAATGATTTAACTAACCAACCTGCTAACCGAATTAAAATAGGCATAGTAGATGATCATAAACTATTTAGGCTGGGGTTAATGGAAATTTTAGGACGGGTTAAACACTTCGATCCTATTTTTGACGTTGAGGGTTATTCGCAATTATTAAAGGAACTGGAACTGCAGGTACCTGATATCATTTTGATGGATATTGAACTACCCGGAAAAGACGGAATGGATTTGTGCAAACTAGTTGCAGAAAAATTTCCGGAAGTAAGGATCATTGCCTTATCCATGCATACAGCCGATAATTTTATTTTCTATATGATGAAAGCCGGTGCGCGGAGTTATTTACCAAAAGATATTGATAAAGAAATTTTATATAAAGCCATTGAAAAGGTATATGTAAATGGTTTTTACTTTACCGATGCTGTTGCCGCGGCCATGGTAAACGGTGTTAAAAGTAATTATAGCAGGCGATCAACTTTAAAGTATGGCGAAAGCCCGCTGACTAAAAGGGAACTTGAAGTACTTACACTCATTTGTAATGGCTTAACCACCACAGAAATTGCACAGAAATTATTCATCAGTGTTAAAACGGTAGAGGGCCACCGTAAAAATTTATTAGAAAAATCAGGTACGTCCAATTCGGTGAGCCTTGCGGTATATGCAATAAAAAGCGGCATTATCGATGAAATTCAGTAATAAAACGAATCATTTAAACCTGCTTTGCTAAATTGTAATGCCTACTTATCGTCCATTTAATTTCCGGGTGCTGACTGTCAGTAAAAATCAGCGGATGTAAATAGTTATTGAAGGATATCTCAGAATAATGTTCATAAGCCTGGCGCATCTACTGGCAGATACTCACGATCCAATACCTGCTAACCTAAATTAGGAGGTAATCTTGCTTTGGCTGATGCTATGCATGGTTTAACCTTTCTGGTCGCTCTGCCTTTAATTTTTAATATCCTGCATATAGATTTAATTAAGAAATGATTGCGCTATCAATAGGTTAACCCATGGAGTTGCAGCACTGATTTTTTTATAATTCAGGTAATTACTTTTCTCTGATACCAAGGGAGGCCGATAGCTTTCAAGATCCTTAAAACTAATTTTCTTATTTCTCCCATTCTGTAAAACGGCAGTATCTTCCTGATCCTTTAACTTGATTTATGCAAGTCAGGATATAAAGTTGAAAAGCGTTTGTCTAGAAATTACCGGCGTTGGTCTAGAAGTTACGGACAATGGTATAATGTCGGGTTTTTGCCTGCAACGTTTGGCGTTAAGCTGCGTCTTAATAACAAAACAATAACAAGCACTTAAAATATTAAAGATATGAAAACCTTAACAAAAACCTTATTCGCAGTAGTATTAACAGCAGTAGTATTCACTTCATCAGCAATGGTAACTTTTGCCGCTGAGCCTGTTAAAGCAGAAACAAAAACGCCCACACTATCAACATTCAACAGGATCTGGGTAAGTGGAAATGTAAAACTTATCTTAACGCAAGGTGAAAAGCAACATGTAGAAGGGGCAAGCAACTACGATGCTGCAAAAACTTCGGTAACCACTGATGGAACAACCTTATTTGTCAATTCAATGGAAACCGGTCAGGTAACGCTTAATATCACCGTAAAAGATTTAGAAAGAATTGAAGCTTACGGCCAATCGGTTGTAATAACCAGTAATAACTTTGATGTAAAAAACCTTCAGTTGTTTTTGAGCCAAAGTGCTACTGCCAAGATTAAAACTACCGCTGGTAGTTTATACACCATCGTTAAGGAAGATGCAGTATTAAAATTAAATGGTACTGCTGATCAAAGTACCATGATTGCAAGCAATATGAAAAATGTAAAACTAGCAGACTTTGCCAGTCTTAAATCAGAATCATATGCTTCTGAGGCGATTATGAAAGCAGAGCAAAACGCGATGGTTTTAGCAAAATAAAAACATCAATCAGATAAGTAAAGCTGCCCTTTGGGGTGGCTTTTTTTGTTTTAGTGATTAAATTCCAGGAATATTTACGTATTATGCATAACCATACTAGTTGTATAGCTTATCAATAGACATCATGGTAGTTATACCGGCCGCTGAAGCTTGGTTTTAAACCGGTAATGATTATTTTTAACCTGCACACCGATATGGCAAAAACGGCTGCCGCCCCGAAACAGCCATGGTCAGCCGGTGGAATACCTAACCTTGCGCCAGCGGGAAGAAGTGGCCCGGATAAAACTGTTGCCATTTGGCGTATTGTTATGGGGCAGCAGAAGTAGGAATTAACCAATCAGAAAACCAGGGTTAAGTTTATCAATTAAAAACCAATAATCCTGAGCAGTTCAGTGTTACACAAAGATAATATAAATGAAAAATACCGTAAGAACCCATTTGGGTAGACTTAAGGCGGCTAATCAGAAAGCCTATACAGGTACTGCCTGCCTGGTTTTGTTTTTTTTGGTTTTCAGTTTTAACACTACTCTTGCGCAATCCACAGTCGAAGACCGGATCAGACAGGTTGAAAACGGGCTTACCGAAAACATCCAGACCGGCGATTCTGCTGCTGCGAATTTGCTCGATCGGATGAAACATTTTAAGGTGCAGGGGCTCAGCATCGTGGTGATTAAGGATTATAAGGTCGATTTTGCCAGGGGTTATGGCTTTGCCGATCCAGAAAAGAGAATTCCGGTAACCGATAAAACACTTTTTCAGGCGGCATCTATCAGTAAATCGCTCAACGGCCTGGCCATCTTAAAGCTGTTTAAAGACCGTAAGCTGGATTTATATGCAGATATCAATAATTACCTCAAAAGCTGGAAATTCCCTTACGATTCCGTTTCCAAGGGAAAGAAAATCAATATGGCAAATCTACTCAGCCATACCGCCGGGTTAAATGTGCATGGCTTTGCGGGCTATGATTCGGGTAATCGGCTACCTTCAGTCATTCAGATTTTAAATGGCGAGTTTCCTGCCAATTCAGATGCGGTGAAGTCACTTTTCCCTCCCGGCAGCCGTCAGGAATATTCCGGTGGGGGCACAACGATCTCTCAACTGGTACTCACCGATATTACCGGAGAAAAGTATGAAAACTATTTAAGGGAGCAGGTATTGAAACCGCTGGGCATGCTTAGCAGACTTTTGTACAACCACCAATGGGCATCAGGCCGCAATTATTATCCTCAGGATTCGACGGAGATGGGAAAGATGTGAAGGGCAAATATCATATTTATCCCGAGCAGGCTGCTGCGGGTTTATGGACAAATCCCAGGGATCTGGCTAAATATATCATCGAAACCCAGCTTGCTTACCAGGGTAAATCGGCAAAGGTTCTTGATGAGGAGAGAACAAAGTTACGCCTAAGTCCTTACATGAATAAAAATGGCGCTGCCTTAGGTGTTTTTGTGGAGGATTACGATGGAGTTAAGTACTTTGGCCATGGTGCGGGGAATGCAGGATTTACCGGCGGATACTATGGAAGCTTTGAGGGTGGGAATGGTCTGATAGTGATGGTCAATTCAGATAACGGAGAAATTGTTCAGGAGCTGATCAACAGCATTTCCAAGGTGTATGGTTTTAAAGGCTTAAACAAAACCAAAAAGGTAACCCTCGCTGCGGTTCCTGATCAGGATCTGGATCTTTATCTGGGCAATTACCAGCTTACCCCCAAACTGGTATTAACTGTAAGCCGCGAGGGTAAAAAGGTTTTCGTACAGGCAACCGGGCAGCCCAGGATAGAGGCTTTCGCAGAAAGCAATAACAAGTTCTTTTTTAAAACGATTCAAGCCAGTATGGAGTTTGTAAAAGATCAGAATGGGTTAATAACAGAGCTGATTTTTATACAAGGCAGTACTATACATGCGAAAAGATTGTAAACTCCTTGCCTAAATTATCCGTGTAAGGAATTTTTATTGGCTATTTTTTGTTAAGCGGTAAGTCGTTTAATCCCCAGGGTTTTAATCATTAATAAACCTCTACCATTAAGTTTATGGGGTGCATCATACCCCGTGCCAGTATACGTTTTGAACAAATTAAGCAAGTTATATAGAGCAGAGTTAACTTGAAGTGAATGGTTTCAATGAGGAAAAACGTGCTGGGTTTCTAAAACTAAATCAAAATTTTATCACAACCTTTAAACTCAATTGATGAGCAATCTGCGCACATGCTGGCAGACAGCTGGCGCCGGGCACCACCCTATTGCCGGCATAAAAAGACCTCCGGCATTACCTTTTGTTTACCTAAAGGGTAACGCCGGGGTAAACAAAAGGTAAAGAATAGGTAACGAAAGGGTAAACATGGGGTTAACCTGTCTCGAACAACAGGTAAAGAACAGGTAAAGAATGGGTAACCAAATGCATTTTATCCGGCCACTTAAATAAGCCAACCGGTTTTTCAGGTAAAAGCGGTCTCCCCGGCAGGTTTAAGGGTTTTAAAATGTCGTCTTTTACCTTACGTTTGTAGGTGTTTTCGCTTATGTTAAGGTAACCTGTAGTCTGCTGGCGGGTGAGCTATCAGGTGGGGCTGCCAAAGAGATGGTAGAGGTAAAGATCGGTTTCTTTATTCAGCAGGAGATCAATATTGCAAAATCTGCACTAGCGTTTCATAGTCTCCATTATATAAGGCTTAAAACATGAAACACGCAAGCGGTTACTTCACCAAAACATGCTTCATCGCTCTCCATTCCCATGGTGCAGTTGCAGTGCTATCCTGCCATAAACCTACTTTATGTTTCCTTGCGGTAATTTCAAGTTGCGCATAAAGCGGATCGGAGGAGTACTTTTTAAAATGCCAGGCCATACCCAATTTAACCATTTCCTGGTTGACTACCTGTTTTTTATTATTAATCACTAAGGCGATCAATCTTTTATACCGGTCGTAATTTTGGCCCTGTATCATTACCATTTGGCCGAAACACAAATCCGAAAGCGCCTGTCTGGCTTTGGTTCCAAAAGGCTGGTGGCCACGTTTCTCGGGGCAATCAATATGCGCCAAACGGATTTTAACAGGATGGTTCTGGTATAAAACCTCCATGGTATCGCCATCCATAATGCGGATGACTTTGGCGGTAAAAACCAGATTGCTATAATTGAGGCCTTTATTTCCAGCGGGCTGGATGAAGCAGGATTGAAGCGTGAGTAACAACAGCAACAGGCCTACTTTTCCCAGCCGCATAATGTTTTGCCGTCTTTTTTAGCTTGTTCAATATCCACTTTTACAATTTTGTAAGTACAATTACTTAAACCACGACAATTTGAGCTATTGTGGTATTTTTTAGCACCTGGGCTGTTGCAGATGTACACCATTGTGCTTTCCTTGCAGGTAATGTTTACGAAGAAGAAGATGATTAGGGAGAGGGTTTTCATTTTTAATAAAGTTTTATATTATTATGGTAAATTTTTGTTTTTCTATAAATCGAAGGATTAGTCCAATCGCCACTACTACATCTATTACATTCCAGAGGAAATGACTTAAAGCGATTCTAAATATAGGCTGAAATACAACTGCCAATACAGTATCAGTAATAGTGACGTTAAGATGATTTTTTCTGTTTGTCTGATATGCCAATATTCCAAACCCAATCATTGCTAAAACCCAACTAATTGATAGTAGCTATAAGGCATATTTACAAGGCAGATCAATAAGAGTAATGCCAGGGAGACCTTTATTTTATTTTCCATTACAAATTAATTTCGAGTACAGCTCTTCGTTAAAATCATCCTGACTTTTCAAATTCAAGGATTTCATTTGTCAATTTATCTTTTAACTTTAGATAATTATCAGTTAATTCAAGTATGATATACTCTACTTTTTTATTTAACAAATCAATATCAATTTCATACTTACTCCTGTATCCCCATTCTCCCTTATGGAATTGATTATTTTTGAGGTGAATTAAGGAATTTCCCTTTAAGGAGCCATTATGGAAATAATACTCAGTATTATCTACCGCTCCCTTCTGCATCCAGAAGATGCCAGATATCTTTTTATCAGATTCGGTAAGCGGACCGGGATTCTGGGTGTTGATATTAGTTGTTATATATTGAGGTTTTTGATTTGACTTTAGCTTATTTAGTTCGTCATCATACCATTTTTTTACTGCTATTTTGGCAAGATTTGCCTGCTTTTGAGAAATGTCAAGCAGGAGACTTTCATTCGCTTTTATCTCTGCATCTAGTTTGGTTTTATTTATTAAAAGCCGAGTTTCGCTTTTCAGCTTGGTTATTTTGTCTATTTCTTCCAAAAGATTATTTATCTCTGAATTTTTGTCTGAAATAATTCTCTTTTGTTCAATAAAAATTTCGTACTCCATCCTGTCTAAAATTTCATCATAAGGGCCTCTTGGTATCATGAGTTTAACTATTAAAGGAAGTATTTCAAGCGAAATAAAAAGCAAGGTTATCACCCAATGGAATACACCAAGTTCATACAATGCCCCAATCCGCATTTCTGCTCCATCAAATCTTTGTATAATTCCTTTGTCATATAATTTTTCAACAGATAATCCATCTTGGCTATTCATTAATTCATCATTCAATTTTGTAAGATTGGAATTTAGTGAATCAACTAATTGGCTATAACGAAAAGATTTATTTTCCCATTCTTTTGCTTTTGGTCCATACCTTTTTATTCCTGTTAAGCCTCGCCCATTTTTTTCAGCGACTGCCTTTGCATAAGCATCTTCTCTTAATGATGTATTTAATATTATCTGTTCTTTCGTATTTGCAATCTGATTTTTAAGTGGGGTAGTTGTTTGGTTATTCAGGCCAATTTGTTGGTTAAGGATTTTCTCTTCAATTTTTTGGGTGATTTCTTTTTCAAAAAACTTCATTTCTAAAGGTGTTGATATGACAATCCCTATAAAAAAAGCGAGAATAAACCTTGGGTATGCTTTTTGTAATTCATTTTTTAAAACTCCTGTTTTGCGAATAGTGGATACGATATTTCTATCTATTGTAAAAATAATTATACCCCATAAAATGCCGCATAATATGTATTGCCAATGAATAGCAAAAGATAACTCATTGGTATTTTTCTTTGCAAAGGCATACGTTATGAAGAAAGTTGATGATATAACTGATAGGATTGATATAAAAAATACCGCCATTCCCATGCCAATAAATTTTCCTTTTTCAATAGGACATTCTGAGAGGACTCTTTTTTTTGCGCCACTACACCAGATGAAAAAATCTCCAATCATTATAATATATGTTTTATTTGATCTATTATTTGTGATATCCTATGAATCTTAGGATTCTCCTGAATAAGCTTTTCCGATGTCTGCGAAATATTATTAGTATCGATATTGATTGATAGATCAAGTTGAAAGCCTTGAAAGTTCAGCCTATCCATACTATAGTATTGTTGAATCTCTGGAGTGGGTACTATCAAGGACTCTATTATTGGAGTAGGAAAGACCTTAATCTCCAATTGTGAGTGCGTTTGCCCGTAATAGCCTGTTGCTGTAAGCTTAAAGTTTTGATTTTTAGCGGGCTTAGTTTTCACCGAACCCTTAGATTGTAACTGACCTAAGTTGGGATCGATTTCAATTGTATGTGCATTTTCTACTTCCCAGCTTAGTTCAACATCCAAACTATCAATAATTGCATTTTTATCAGTTCTAAAGAACAGGATTTTTGGCGGTTGTTGTATTGCAAATAGAGCAGTTTTCCAATCGCTGTAAGAAGTTCTAGCAACAGGGTTTTTGTAACCGAAATTTATCGTATGGGCTAGCTTTTCTCTGACTAACTGTGGTATTGCTGAGTTGAGCCAAGGTAGATATTGATCGTAAATGGCTTCATTTGCTTTTTGAAAGTAGGGGGTACTTTTATTAATATTGGGCCATTGATTTTGAGGAGTAAAATACTGCTTTGCTACCCTAGGTGATAGTTCCGTTAAGAAGAATAAGGGGTGGAACGTGGTCATTAGGTAATGAATGCCAACAGCAACAGACCATTTATCAGAATAAATATCAACTTTTATTTTATCTCCTCGTTGTATATTTGTTTGTTGCTCCCATATCTCGGGTGCAACCCAATCATTTGCAGCACCCCAAGTTGATGGCTCGTCATCTGGGTTTTCGGTTATAACCCCGCTATCAAAATCAATTATGGCAACCTGTCCCACTGTCAAGTTTATAAATAACGCCTCCGGCTTTAAATCTGCGTGTATAAATCGAAAATCTTCCAATACTTTAAATGCTGAAACTAGTTGATAGGCTATTTGCATTTTTTTTTCGATTGGAAAGTTTTGATATTGAGCTAAATATAACGGATTTTGCAGGAAATGCTGGAACTCGCTAAAACCAAGGCTTACAAGGTTGTCAGCCATAAATCCAGAGATATAATTCCCATTGATAACTCCCTTAAAACTGTATTGTGGTAACCCAGAGAAAGCGGGATAAATCTGTATAATGTCTTGACTTTTTTGAGCCAAGAGCATCTGGTTTTCGTTGTTGACTTTTTTCTGAAGCCTTTGCGTAGTTTTGAAGCTGTGTTCTTCAGAACCTTTTAGATTGTCTTTAAAAATTTTAACAACCAACTTTTTAACCGCAGGAATTTCATTAATAGAAATGCAGTGATAAACTTCTCCAAATCCACCAACGGCAAACGGCTTGTCTTCGATTTCAATTGAATTTACAAGATCAAACTCTTTTCTGATACCGCTTGATAATCCGCTATTAACTATTATCTTCTTCATTATAGGGTGCTTTTCAGCTGTTTCTCATAAATCGACTGGTGATATTCTATTGTATTTTCTGAAATTATAATACCAATGGTCGTATCATCATGCATGATAGTTTTTTCTTTTAATTCACTTAAATATTGAATTAAAACTTGTTCAAGATCTTCGGCCTTCGAATCCTTGGGATTTCTACTAAGAAAATCTGAAAGTTGCGAATAAAGAATTGGCATGGTTTCTTCTCCTTTAATCCATATCGTATTATTTGAATCTTTTCCAATTGGCACAGCATCATTACTGAATATACCGTCTGTGGTGGCTAAAATTATTTCGCCAGGTGGGAATTGATTTTTGTTTAAAATCAAGATAGTTGGTAGGTACTGTCTATCTGATATTGATAGATAACGATATAAGGCAGCTTTCCCATCTTGTTCAATCGTATGTGGATTTAAAAAGTTTATTGAATTCCACGGTAGATAGAAGTTTTTGCTAAATGTATTAAATCTACCATCTACATGCCATATAGATCCATTGCCAGAATATGCAATAAGATATGTATTGTCAAAATCGAGGATACAAATAAGAGTTGTACCTAGTGAGGAATTCTTGTCAATCGTATTAAAATCAAACTCATTACTATTTTTGGCAAATTCCATTAAAGATAATTGAACATGGTTGTATAGTATTTCAAGATTTAGCTCTTCAATTGTTCGTATTTGTTCTATTAGTTCTTTTAATTTACTAGAACAAAATTTAGCAGCAATCTCTGATTTGAAGTGAGAACCAATGCCATCAGCTATAATTACACCAGAAATACCTATAATCTTATTTTCAACTATTAGGCAATAATCTTGATTTATGCTATTTTTGTTCGTATCAGTCGCGCATGCTATCAGCTTTCCCATATATTAGTCAATTTTAATCCCAGCTGATTGGCTGATTGAACGTTCAAAGAAAGCCCTTAATGCTTCACCATCATAAACTGTTGTGTAGAATGTAGCTGGATCTGTACTAACTTCTTTTAATACTTTCTGAGCATCGGTAGTCGTTTCTCCAACAGTTCCAAAATATGCGCAAGCTATGTTTATCTTCGGATTTGATTTTAGACTTGCTGCAACACTAATAGTTGTTTGAGGTTGGAAACACATACCATCAGACATTAATAGTATTAGTGCTTTATGAGGTACTCCGTCTATGGGATTGCTGTTTAAGAAATTTTCAGCAAGTTTCTTTGCTTCATTCAATGCTTCAAAAATTTGTGTTCCACCACCTTTTCCAACAGTTGGATCATAGTCCTCACCCATCAGGCGGTTAAAGTCGAAAGGTGTTGGTGGTAGTGTTACTGTAGCTGTTTCATCGAATTTTATACAAGCAAAAGAAAAATTCTGTTTTACTCTGCTAACGTTTAGTCGGTTGAATAATTCCACCACACCAGAATTAACCTCTTTGGCTTTTGTCGAATTCATAGGAGCTTTGTCCGTCATTGAGCCACTGCCATCTAAAACTAGAATACCTAATTGATGAAAGTACCGCGGTATTACCGGAGTTCCAATAGGAGCGTTTGTTTCCATTTTAATTTAAGATAAAGTTGATAATGTTAACTATTCAAAAGTATACAAGCTTAATCCCTTAACCTTACGGGAAACCGTAACAAGAAAAACTATTGCTTTATGTATAAAAATTGAATACCAGTCCTCTAGCGCTGATAAACTGCAATGGAATAGTCACCCTCGACCGGACCAATGCAAAGTTGCTGCCCCTACTGGCGTGAAGACTAGGTTTTTGAAATCAAAATTAAAAGATCTCTCCGCTGCGGTCGGGATGACGATATCAAGTTACTGTGGACCTCCTTAAAATCATATCATTTACATTGATTTTATGATATGGTTATCCCCCCCGGGATGAAAAATCAGCTGAGCGTTTGCATAATTAAAATGAGAGGCTGCCCCGCCTGCTCCCAACACAGGCCATGGAGCAACCCCAGCATTTTGTGAGAGAGATAGCTAATTAATAATTTTCTAAAGTTTGATGCAATTGAGCCCGGTAATCGTAAAGTTCGTCGAGATTAAACAACTGTTTTTTGTCACCGGCATCCTTGCCGTTCTGGAAAGTTTCGAGGTATTTATTGGCCGTATTAAAGTGGAACCTGCAGATCGGTTTGCGGTTATTATCATCCAATAATACCCCAAAATAGGATTGAGTATCACGCGCTGCAATGCGCCCTGCAGGAATTTTTTCGCGTAATATGGCTTTCACAATCTGGAAAGCTTCCAGTTCTTCTTCGGTAGTTACAATTTTGGAAGTATCGGCATCTTCTATACCAGGTACCGCTTTATCGTCTTCCTTTTGTTCTATTTTCTCATTAATGTTCAGTGCCGATTTTAAACGGTCGCTGATGGATTCATTAATGGAAATGGTAAGGGCTTTTTTAGTATATTCTTTAAAGGCAATCATCCGGTTGGCAGTTAATGGTTTGTTAAAAAACCGGTTTACCAATAGTTTTACCATTTCATCAGAAGGGCTGTCTATTTCCTTTTCAAACTCCTTTCTAATGGCTTTGATGTATTTTAAACCTTCGGCCGAATCGAGGATGTTCTCTAAGTTGTATTCGTTCTTGGTAAAACTTTCCAGGATTTTAATGGCATTATCTTTCAGGTCTTCAATATCGATGGTTAAGAATGGTTTTTCATCCATGATATTCGGCTTTTCCAGATCGGCGTAAAAATTATAAATTGTTCCGTTGGTTAACACGCCAAAGCGTGCTTTAGAAACATGGTAGTAGCGGTGCAACTGGGAGTTGTGTGCATCGGCATTTTCTTTCCAATGTTTGCATTCGAAAATGAGGATAGGTTCATCGTTTTTTCGGATGACGTAATCTACTTTTTCGCCTTTCTTGGTGCCGATATCGCAGATGTGTTCGGGTATAACTTCTGTCGGATTAAAAATATCGTAACCCAGGATTTGAATAAATGGCATCACAAATGCATTTTTCGTAGCCTCTTCGGTATTAATCTGATCTTTTAATCCTACCACCCGCTGGTGGAGTTGTTCTAACTTTAATTTAAGATCCATTTAAGCTTGGCTTTTGGTTTGTTGATCAAAAGTAAAGCGACTGAAGATATTATTATTACGGGAAACCGTAGCAGAGTTTGTTACAGGTTTCGATTGGTTTAACAGGTTAATTGTTGAAAGCGGTTAATTGATGGTGATCGTATTCTTCTTAGCCGCAGATTTTCGGCTAAGGATCGTCATGAAAGACCCTGAAACAAGTTCAGGGTGACGATATCGGGAGTTTTAGTCCCCCTTGAGTATTAAGCGGCTATTCGAATCCGCTACGCTATAGCTGGTCCGGGACTATGGACTCAGCGCTTTTTGATCAATTGACCGCCAACGCTTACCGCCTGGCAAAAATCCTAAATAATACCTACGTCTTTACAATAAGCGATCAGCTGTTCGTTTTTAGAGAAACCCAATACCTCTTTCATTAAGTTAAGACGTTTTTCAATGCTGCTCAGTCCAGATGGTTTAATGTTGTTCTCCTGCAGGTAATAAGGAATATTTTTTTGAGGTGTTCCTTCCACGAGTTGGGAAATAATGGCAATATCTAAATCTGTAAAATCGTGAGAATTATTTTCTTTTCGTGCGAGTTTTAAATCAGGTGAAAGGTATTTCTTATGGTTATGGATGGCATTAATGGCCAGCTTGAGGTATTGACCATCATGGCGGGCTTTGCGCACATAGCCGTCAATATTCATTTCCTTGAATAACATGTCGATAACCGCCGTTTTACTTTCGCCTGAAAAGACCAGTATTTTTAAATCAGGCTGTACTTCTTTCGCCGCTTTGATGAGTTCGGTGCCTCCGGTAATTTTTTGACGATTATGGTCTTCTTCAAAGTAAAGATCGGTAATCAGCAGATCATAAGGCTGTTCTGTTTTAACCGCATTTTTTATCCAGGTGAGGGCGTCATCGCAATAATAAACATATTCGGGTTTTGTGGCAGCCAGTTCGGCCAATGTTTTTTGCAGCGAAATATTCTGTGTTTCTTGATCTTCGGCAATGAGTATTCTTTTAAACATATTTAATACAATTAGGAAACCGGAAAAGAGATTTGGATTTTAAGCCCCTTTTCAACTTTGGTATCAAAGGTAATGGTACCGCCAATCGCTTCAATACGGGTTCCCGTATTGGTAAGTCCGTTGTTGGGTTTCACCCCACCGCTAATGCCGATACCATTATCCGTATAAGAAATGTTTATTTTTTGTTGTGCCTGCTCAAACCTGATCACCACATCACTGGCCTGACTATGTTTGCTCATATTCACCATCAGTTCCTGGAGGATATGTTGTATTTCTTCTTTGGCCTGTTCTGAAACTTGTTCCCACAGTTGAATGGAATTGCCCACCAGTATTACCCTGGTATTTTCGGAAGCGAAGGATTTTAAAAGATCGAATATTTTTTCGTGAAAATGATGATTTTTAGGTCTTGGTTTCTCGTAGGAGAGGTCGCGAGATTGTTCGTAAAGTTCTTCTATCTCGTTGATAACCGGATTATTTTTTAGGGTTTCCTGGTTATCCAATTTGCTCATGATCTTATAGAGTCCGTTTGCCACTACATCATGCACTTTTTGGGAGGTTTTGAGTTTATTTTCGCGGATGGTGTTTTGAGCCTGAAGCTCTATCCTTTGTTTTCTTTTTTTATAAAGAACGGTGCCGGTAACAGATATTAAAACAATACCGAATGCCAGAATAATGATTTGATATCGTTTACCATCATTGTCTTTTTGCAAAACAAGGTTGTCGGCTTTGCTTTTTTCGGCATCGTAACGGATCAGGGCAAATTGGTTTTTGGCAGCGCTACGCGCGGTTTGCAGACTGTCATTTAATTTCTCATAAATGCCAAAAAAATACTGTGCTTCTTTTGCTGGACTAAGCCTTATCAGTTTTTGAAGTGATTGTAACTGATCATCGGGACTTTTTAATCTTTGAGCTACCTCATACATTTTACGTGCATAGGAAAGTGCCATTTTGGGTTGCTTTAATGCGCTATAATCGGAAAGATGAGAATAGCTAGCATTTTGTCCCCATAAATCATTATTTTTCTCTCGGATGTAAAGGGCTTTCAAGAGTTCAGGTTTTGCATTAAAGCTTGGATTTTGTTTCCATTTGTTAAAAGCATAATTCGACAGGGTCCTAGAAAAATTCTCATTAGTCATTTTCTGGTTTAAAATACTCTTAAATATTGCAAATGATTTTTTATAGTTGCCTATTTTACCGTAAGCATTTGCAATGCTGTTTTTTGTTACCAATATGGATGCACTATCCTGAGCATATTGAATAGACTGATTGTAAAAAACAATAGCCTGTGAATAGTTTTTTAAATAGGAAGCTGCAACACCTAATTCGTGAAAGTTCGATTCTAAATAGACAAAATGCTTTTTTTTATTCGTTTTAAAATATTTAAGTGCTTCTAAAGAAATTTCCTGGCCACCAAAGTAATCTCCGCGATCGATGGAATTGATAGCCATGTTTACTAAACACTTTCCCACTCCTAAACTATCTTTCTTTTGTAGAAATAGGTCCTTAGCTTTGTTAAAATATCTAAAAGCGCTATCTGGCATGCCCTTTTCTCTAAATTCAAATGCCTGATCGTAAAAGGGATTAATTGATTCTTTTTCTTCTGTTTTCTTTTTTGGACAAGAAAAGAAAAGCATTGAGAGTAACGTAAAATATAGATATTTCAATATTGTAGTTTTTATTTCTAAATTATAAAAATAATATCAATTATTTAATTCACTCTCGCTTTAAAAGTCTAAAAAGAAAAGGCGACAATAATGCCGCCCTTTTCGCTCTTCATTTATTAATCTATTTTTGGTGGAGGTAAGTGACCATTTTCTCCTCCAGTGTCACCACCTGCGCCACCATCACCTCCAGAGCCTGTTCCAGGATCGCCAGGCGTGTTACTATTAGTCGTTACTGTACCACCGTTGTGGTCACAATTATTATTTGTATTTGTAGGCGTTGCCAGGCCAAGTAATATGGCAATAAAAAAAGGTAAAAACATCTTGTCAAAATTTTAGAATGTGAAATACTTGGAGAGTATCCGCGACCGCTCGCGGACCTTGCTCCGGTTTGTAAATCAGAAGGCCTTCTGAAAATTTTGGGAAGTTTTGAGTATCTGTCGCGGGAGTTAATAACTGCTTCCCAAACCGGCTATTTACTACTGCGATTTCTACTCGTTTTTAACATTTAATTCTTTGCTGGATTATTGTTTGAATCGTTGCTTGAATTAATTGTTGAGACAAATATCCAAGCTTCAAAATGCTAGTTTTCAGATAATTCCAAAGATTCTAAATAATTCTTTTTAAATTCCAAGGAATTCCGGAAACCCGTAAAGATTCCAGGAATTCCATTTTTACTTTTACATCAAATTTTTTGAAAAATGCCTGAAGATTATCAAGACATAGTATTGGCTGCCTATAAAAAGATGAAGAATAGCGGCAGGCTGCATGCAATTTTGCCTGAAGAAACTACTACCAGATTAAGAAAGGCTTGTTTAAAGGTTTATGATTGCAGAAATAATCCAAATGATATCGATATACTTTCGACGTTCTTCAAAGTGGATAAAATGAAATGCGATGACTTTAGAAAAGTTATAGATGACTCAGAGCCTGATGATTATAGAGCTCTTTGGAAGCACATCAAAGGTGAAACAGAGACAACAGATGAGAGAAATAGTAATCTTTTAGCGTGGTTAATAGATTTGGAACCTAGATCTAGAAGTTCTTATTATTATTCAAGTAGTGATAAAACAATTAAAATAGGTGGGATACCTATAAATGATCTTTTTCGATTTCCACAGCCTAAACCATCACAGCCTGAACCACCAAGACCACCTGAGACAATACATGTTCCGCTCTTTTCACCCCGCTACATCACTATTTTCTGTATTGTTTTACTCCTCGTTGGCGCCACTTCTTTTGCTTATTGGGAACGTAGGACCAAAATCAGGATGCCAGAATCAGATGAAAAATTTATGTATTGGGATGAAGATCACTATGAGTCGGTTAAGGATGAGAAACAAAATGTTGGTGCACCAATAATTCCTTTAAATGAGAACACGCTAAGGCAGCAACAGAAAATCACTTTACCTGATACCTTGACCAGTTATTCAATTGGTAAAGTATGGTATAAAGGCCATGGAAAGGATCATGAGTTTTTTACCGCCAGCGGTGCTTATCCTCAGGACTTACAACGGGTTTTAAAACCACTTACCAGTACGATTTTAACCAGATACACGTCTAATTACAGGTATATACTTACCCGGCTGGTATGGTTTATATGTGCTGCTTTTTTTATAAGCCTGTGTGGTTATGGAGCGAGTAAGCTGGAGAAAGAAGTGAAACCCGCTGTGAAAGAATCAGATACTGAGGAAGAAGAAACAACAGCGCTTCTTGGCAATGAGTTGCAGGCTACTGGTGCGTAGCCTTAGCAGATGTTGGCCGGGAGGTTTTGGAAGTTGATAATGGTTTAATTCAAATATTCAAACCTGAATTAAACCATATATGAGTTTTATTTTCCCCAGTTTACCTGGATATTGTGTTCCCGGGCATAGGTTTTGCCTTTCTCCATTAAGGCATTAAAGTTTTGCTCAAAACGTGCCCCATATTTTTCAGCGATATTTTTAATCATTTCATCTTTGGCTGCCCGACTGCCTTTACTGTCGCAGAGTTTGGCGTAAGCCAGGTATTCATTTTTATAAACAGGGATAACCAGCTCGTATAACTGCTGGGAGAGGGCTTTAATTTGTTTTTCTTCTTCTCCGGAGGCTGAAAGTTTTTTCACTTTTTCGAGCGATTGTTCGAGGTATAATATTTTGTTATTGATGCTAATTGCTGCTTCGTCGCCTTTCTTTTTACTGGATGGGATATCGGGATATTCTTTCGTTTCATCTTCAATATGCCGGGCCAGATCAGCACTGGCAAAATCGTTGATCATATTGGTGTTAAGGATGGCGATGTCGAAGAAACGTTCAGGGGTTTCGGAGCAGGCCGTGCAGAAAAGGCTAAACAGGATTAAAATTGCGGCCAATGGCTTTAGGGATAGTGCTGGTAATTTGTTCATGATCTAAATGGTTTCCTTACTAAATTTAAGCTTCGGTAGGAGCAAAGATTGAGCCGTTTTTGGGTTTTTGCCTATTCTAAATATAAGATCATTATCTCTCATCCTATTGCAATGCAAGCCCGGAAGTCTGGAATCGGTTTACAAAAAGATATTATTAACCTGAGTTCGATTAATAATGTGCTTTAATTTGGGTTCATTGGTACTTTGAATGAACGGTCGTCACCCTGAACTTGTTTCAGGGTCTTTATAGCAAGGCGTTTTAACGAAAAAGATGCTGAAATAAATTCAGCACGACGAAACGGCTAGCAATTTGTCCTGATAAAGCTCATTAATTTTTAAATATTAATCGAACTTAGGTTATTACTATTAAGAGGTTGGGGAGGCCTAATCACCCTGCTTGTTGTTATCTTGCCCAGCCACTGCAAAATTGCTGTTTAAAGATCAGGATATTTCACCATTAAGAATTTAAGGTTGAGATAACATTGTGCCTAACATTTCTATATGTTTCCCGTATTTTTTGCGGTCTCAGGGGAAGAATATAATATGTCCGGATGCAGGAAGACAAAAGCCTAAGTAATAGCATGAAATAACCACCTGCCGTATGTTTTTACCCGCACGCTGCGAACTTGCAGTTAAACATGCTAAAAAGGCCTCTATCCTGCAATTATTTTCACCGCTAAAATGTGCTTACAGATACCTCTTTTTCCCTGATAAGCGGTAAACCACTCACAGGTACAGCGATGCCCCAGTTGATTAATAACCACTTTGTGCACTACGCCCGTTCCCTTAACCTCGGCTTCAATATCATCTTTTTCCTTTTTGAGAATATGCACCTGCTGTTCAGCAATTAGTTTTTTGGCATTTTTAAGCCGGGGGTTCAAACTTAAGATCCTTTCCGTTTTAAAAGGAAGTTGTCGATAAAAATGACTTCTTCTTACAACGTCGTAACCGAGCAAACCAATAGATGATAAACTTGATGTAAGCTGGTCCATTGTGCCAAAATCGATATCATTTTCTATGGAAAGTAAGGTCGGGTCGAAATTTTCGTTTGCTTTGAGTAAACTGTTCAGGCCATATATCCATTCAGCTGGCAGGTTTTCAGTCATCTGTTCGAGCGCCTTGCCCTCACCTGAAAACCCACGGTAGGCATCGGGTGAGAAAGCCATGAGTAATTGCATTTTACCAAACTCAAATACGAAAGCCACTGTTTGCTTATCAGCCGATTCGTAAATATAAACCTGATCTGCAATGGCTAAGACACCATCTAGTAAACGCAGGCGGTGTAAGCCACCTATACGCACGGCATCAGCAGTTGCCAGTGTTGAAAACATAAATTTGCCCGCCCTTTTCGAAATAAAGAAATCACCTTTAACAGTACCTTTCGGCATATTTTGAAAAAGCTGTATGGTTTGTATCTTATTTAGCTCAAATTTCAGATCCATGTCGGCAAGGTAAAGCTGTACACTGGTTAGGCCTTTAATCCAGCGGACTGGCAGCGTTACCTTTTTTTCTACCACTTTACTTTTTGCCGTAACCACCTGCATCTCCTGCTGGCCAACGGCCAATGTTACTTTTTCATTTTTTTGTATACTGTTCAGGGCATTTAGCATCGGGTCGTTAAAATCGACATTGGTTGTGCCGTTTGCTATAAATTCGCCATCTATAGATTCCGGTTTCATGTCCAACCTGACATATACCCCATTACATGAGGAAAAACCTTCAAACCTGATGCGTTCGGTGCCCGCGGTAACAATGGGGTCGCGTAAGCTTGGTGGGATTGGACCAAAGCTTGATCTGACTACTTTAGCGATGGTACCCCAGCACTTTGCTGTAATATAAGGATCAGTTAAATTGCCCCAAAAAAAGCAAGGAATGCTGTTTACAGATTCGATTTCGGTTTGGTGGGCCAAAACTAAATGATTTATCCCTTTGGTTTTGGTAAAAGAAGAAACCCCGTTATAGTTGTATTGCAGATCAGTCATGTTAAGCTTTGATGATTTGTTTGATTAAGCCTTTGAGAGAAGTGTTATCTTTCCATCTTTCGAAAAAATTAATGGTTTCGGCCGACGGCTCTTGTTTGGTTTTATGAAGCATATCAACATAATGCTCAACCAGTTTCTTAAAATTGACCGGAAGTTTTTCAGTTAAAACCAGGTATTTAAAAATGTTTTCGAGCAATTGAAAAAATGCATCGTTATGCAAAGCAGCAACATTTTTCAGTGCACTGATACTTTCTACCAAACGTAAAAATGCGCCATATTTATTAGAAGCCAGGTAGGCCAGTTTAAGTGCAAAAAGATTGATGTCAATATTCCTTTTTTCGATGAGATTGATCAATACTTCGGCAGCCATTAGCCTGATCTCTTTTTTATCCATAAAAAATATGCAGGCAAAAACAAGCATAGAAATATCAGAAAAACGGAAGCCCTTTGCATTAATTACATGGAGAAAACCCTTTAACTCCTGTAGGCCACCGCTGGCAAGTTCGCATGCCGACCTTAAAATAAACCAACTTAAAGCATCATTGTTCTGCGGCATCAGGCTGTTCCAATAATAGATATTTCCTTCACTACCTATCATGTACTCCCAGCTGTTTTTTCTGCCGTAAATATCCAAGCTGAAAAGGAAGCACTGGTTTTGAGCGATGTAGGCAGGCGAATCATATTCTATTGCATACCAGGATGGCGATCGCTCTTTTTCCTTTGTCTGGTAGTTTATGTATTCGTTCCAGTGTTCTTTGATCCTGATTTCCGATTTAAAGGGTGATACAGCCATGGGGTAATCTTTAAGGTAGGTATGCTTAAATTCCATAAAGGTTTCATCAGGATAAAAAGTACGCGCGGCCATTGCCCATGCCTCATTTAATCTGTTATCTGTGCCAGCACTAATTTTAGTAAGCAGTTTATTTAAAATACTGTCGCTTTTAAAAATAATGTCTTTCGTGGTGCCTAGGCAAAAAGCCATTAGCGGTTTAAGTGGTCCTTTAAGCAGTTCTAACAAAGGTATCGCCTCTTCTACCTGTTCTCTTGGCATCCGGCCAATTGCAATAATCAGATCGAGCTGATTGATTTCTTCGCCATTTTCCTGATAGGTAATTAATCTCTCTAACAAGACTTTCGGCGCTATCCAATAGGGATAATGGCTGGGAAAAGATAACATAGGCAAAGGAATGTTGCTAGCCATTCGTTTTTGCACAAGATCTAAATAAGGCCTGATGAGCAAAAGCGTGTTTATTTTGTGATAGGTACTTTTTGCTATGGTAAAAATATAATCAATATCTTTTATTTTTTCACGCAAAAATATGCTGATATAATTTTTATGGACAGCCTCAAAATATTTTTTTTCAAGCTGCTGTCCATAGGGAGCCAGTTGTTTGGCATAATCATTAGGAAATAAATGTTTTTGAGTGATATAGGTATTCAAAAGTATTTCGCCATCGGCTATTTCTTCTGAAGCAATAAATTTTCCAAACTGATAAACAATATCATTCCAATCTTGTGGTAATACAATAGGCTCATCTAGTACTGACTCCTGTTTAGGTTCAAAATCATAAGTTTCTATATTATCATCTGCAGTTAATAGATCTTCTGCATCTAAGAAGCTGCCTAATCCGATGCGAACATTACCGAGCATGAGTGCAGTGTAGCCAGATATTTTGCTACGCAGCGCTTCGTCTTTTGGAGATGCAATTTTTAACAGCAGTTTGTTTGCCCTTTCCTGTAGGTTAAGGTCCGGCACAACATACACATCTGCAATAAGCGCCGTAATTTTTTTGTTTAATTTAGGATATGATTTATTAAGTTTTTCTAAAATAGGTAAAACACTCTTAATCGCTGTTTTATTATCGTTGCTCATCATTGCCGGCTCCAGCCAATCAAGAAAAGAATTTACATTAAACTTTTTCTCAGCGTAAATCTGTTTGATGAGTTCCATAGCCCCGTTAACAATAGGCGCGTATGCATATTGTAGACATGCAAAAATATATTCCTGATTAACAAGAAGTTCTGCAGGAATCGGGCTTAAATCATTTAATCTTTTCCGGTAAAAAGATTTAAGGTTATTGTTCCATTCCTTTGTCTGGATTAAAATCGCTTGTTCTATAAACTGCTGCCGGTTTAATTTCCCCTCCGTTAACAGGGTATTATAGATAATTTCCCAAAGAGAAAACTGTTTATAAGACTGGGTATCATTATCTCTGAAATGGATATTATGTAAGCGGGTTTCATAGTTGTATAAATCGGGCACATCACGTGTATAGGCCAGTTTATCATTTAAAATGTACCCAATAAAATCCCTTGATTTCACCTTGGTTGTCCATTCGTTAAAGTTGGCCAAACATAAAGCATAAAGCTCAGCATGTACAGCTATTAAGCTATGGCTTTCGAGAAAGCGCAAGGTTTGATAACTAAAGCTCCGCCACTCATTCTTTTTTATTTTGTCTAATAAATAATCAGTCACCCAATCGGGCTGTGCCCACTGTAGTATGCTTAAAATACTTTTTCTTTTTTCTGCCTGACTCAATATGTCGAAGGCTTCATCCCAAGCCATCATATCTGTTTTGCTCAAGATGCCGATGGCGGTAAGGGTAATGATCTCATTTAATTTTTCATCGCCCCTGGTACCCCAACTATAATTGTTTGTTTTAAACTGAGGTTCATTGGTGAGATCAATAAATGACATCCAATAACGCTTTTTGGCTCTGATGTGCTTTTTAAGGATTTCAATATTGCCCTTCGCATTTTCCTGTAGAAAAGGTAAAAGTGCCGCCAGATTTTTCTCCCTTAAAATGGCATCGTAAGTATTTAAAAGCGTTTCAATATTTTTATCCTTAGTGTTCTTTCCTGATGATATGCCCTGGCTAATCACTACCTCTCCCGTTTCAGAGTAACCTTTTTTTATCTTTTCATTAAGTAGTTTCTCTGCCGCTTTCAGGCATTGAACATCATCATCAAAACTTTTAAGCTGTGAGGTACCGCTTGTTCCATTTCGGCCATAAGTAACGGTATAGCTATTATTGATTACTTCGATCTGCCAGAATTTGTCAGAGCTTCCATCAATATATTTGAGGTGTTTTTTCATGCCTGTAGCACTATTTTAGAATTTGAGAATACGGTAATGATATCGTTAGCTAAACTATTCAATTTTTTCTAGATGGAGAAGTTTTAGGTCAAGTCGTTGGGCCGTAGGCATTCGGTATCATTAATCAATGAATAGTCGGAAGTCATATTGCCCGTACAACTATTATCCTAAGCGGAGCCGAAGGATCTAAAGAGGATAAGTTAAGCGATGGGCGTATCATAACAGTTAATCCCTAGCATAGTCGAAGTGTAATGCATTATCCAGTTAACCCAGTGAAATCCAAATGGCAATCGTTTTTATACGCAGCATTTAAAGGAATATTGGGAAGGTTTTTGTACATGTTTTTTACTATATTAGGGTGTGATTGTTAGTACAACAACCATCCAAACAATCCTATTTTTTATATCTGTATTGAGATACTTTTGTGAAATACTCTTTCTACCAACATTTAATAGTGAGGTCGGCCGCTTTGCCAATAGCTACCAGTTTACAGCCAGAAGCTCTTATACAAATGTGGAAAAATCCTTTTATACGGGAGAGCATCTATCTGGCCAGTAAATCTCTTTATAACGACCTGGATAACCTTTTCAGTGCTACTGAAAAAATCGACGGCTTAAAGAAAGAAAACCTGATCAGAAGTTTTTATAAATATCTTGCGCGTATGAGCAACCGTGCTACTCCTTTCGGCTTGTTTGCCGGTTGCTCGGCATTGCAATGGGGTACATCACTGCAAATGGTGTTAATTGAAGGCTTTAAAAGAAGTATAACCCTGGATGCCGCTGTTAACGAACAGTTGGCAGAACTTGGCGAAATACATGATCCGGCAGCCGCTTATGGGCTGAATAACACAATTTACCTACAGGGCAAACAATATAAATTTATTGTATGTCAGTTGGTTGACGGAGAACGTTTGTATGAAATTGTTGGCCTGGCCTATAATGAGGTTATTGCCCGTTTGGTTAACCGTATGCAGGGAAATGCTTATACCTGTAAGGAGATGAGCGCATTACTTGGCGATTTTGATCCCGATGAATCCATGGCTTTTATCAACCAGCTTATCCAGATTCAATTTTTGACCTATACCGGCAAGCCAAGTATCGGATTGCGTTTCCCGGATTATCTGCCACAGCCCTGGCCAAAAGCCCTACAGCCTGAATTACATTTAATAACAACCATATTGGAAAGAACAGCTGATCGATATGGTGTAAGCGAAACTATGATTAAGGATTATCAGGAGATTGAGATTAGTCTTAAAAAGCTATTGGGTTATACCCCGGCCAACTGTATCCATGTAACTAAAGTAAATTATTTACAGAAGGCTACTGTTCAGAACAGCTTACAAGGTAAACTTTTACGAGGGATAAAACTTCTTCATAATTTAACTGATTTTGCCCCACAGAAAAGGCTCAAACAATTTCAGACACAGTTTCTGCAGCGGTACCAGGGCCGTAGTGTATCGTTGCTGGAAGCCTTCGATCCAGACAGCGGACTGGAATATGGCCAATGGCACAATAAGGAAACCTTATTTACCGAAGGTTTAAATGCTGGTTTAATCAGGCCGGTAGAGCAGATGCCCTATACCGAAAATAATTTAAAACTGCTCAAGGTGCTAACCTCGGCCAATGTAGGTGGCGATTATACCTTTATCCTGCCGGAAGATTTTGTGCCTGAGAAGCCTTTAACCAATCTGCCGCAAAATTTGGCAGCTGTTTTCCAGCTTTTTGATCAGGAGCAACTTTTTCTTGAAATGGTTGCGGGTACTGGCAGCCTGGGCCTTTTGGCAAGGTTTGCTGACGCCGATGATGACATTAAACAATTGGCTGCAGCCATGGCTGCGAAAGAAAGCCTTACTAATCCTGATGCCATTTATGCAGAAATTATTCACCTGCCTGAAGAACGTTCTGCTAATGTAATGTCGCATCCACAATTTTGGTCACACGAGTTAGCCTATATTAACCAGGCAGGAGGAAAGCAGGTAATCAACCTTGACGAAATTGAGGTAAAACTGCAGAACGGCCTCTTTAAACTCTTCTCTAAAAAGGAAAAAAAGGAAATTATCCCAAAGTTGAGCAGTGCTTATAACTATAACCGCTCACAACATCCCATATATACTTTTTTATGTGATATTCAGCACCAAAATGGTCCAAATGGCCTGAGTTTTAATTGGGGGCGTTTGGCCGGAGATTTTGTTTTTTTTCCACGCATAGAAACTTCTTTCGGTGTCATTTTGCACCGGGCTACCTGGAAATTTTCTGCAGCTGATCTTAAAGCCATTACCAAAAAAACAAATAACGAAAGCAGCCGATCGGAAGCTTTTAAACAGTTCAGGTTGGAATGGAAGATACCGGACAAATTTTTTGTGGTAAATGGCGACAATGAATTATTAATTGATGTAGAAAATGCATTATCAGTTGATGTTTTGCTGAAGGAAGCTGCAAAAACTGTTGATCATCTGGTGCTTAAAGAGTGTTTGCACAGCCAGATGGAACCTGTATTGCAGAACGAGTCAGGCCAACGCTATGCACACCAGTTTGTTGCACCCCTTTTCGCCATCATGGAGGCAAAAAAGGCCAGCTACCCGTTAAACCAAAGTACAATAACCCGACATTATTTTCCGGGGAGCGAATGGCTTTATGTTAAGATATTCTTAAACGAAAATACTGCTCAGCAGGTTTTGATTGCCCTATATAAGCTTCTCGATAAAAACAAAGGTATAATTGATTATAAAAAATGGTTTTTCATCCGTTATTACGAATTTGGCCACCATATACGTTTACGGATATTGCTGCATAGTGCGGATGATTTTCAGCAGACTTATTTTCTGGTTAAAAAAGTACTTGATCCCTTCATCCTGCATCAGCAGATCAGCAATATCCAACTGGATACATATGAACGTGAAATTGAACGCTATGGGGCCGAACAGATTGAGTTGGCTGAAAGCCTTTTTGATGTGGACAGCAGGTTCTGTTCCTATATTTTTTTACTGTTCGAGAATAACAACTATACTGAGCAGGGCTGGCTGGTTATTTTTTGGGTGATGAAAGAATACCTATCACGCAAAAGCGAAGATGCAGCTATACAATTAAAGTTTGCTGAAACTCAACTGGCCTTTTTTTTAAAGGAAATGGATAGTAAGCTGATTAAAATACAGATAGATCAGCTATTTAGAAAATATGGCGCCATCTTACCTAAGCTGGTAGAGGAGTACGAAGCATTATTGAACAACAGGCGCGAAGAAATAGAAGTGCTGCTGGAGGGGAAACATGTGGATTGGAACGATAGTTTTTTAGCAGGTGTGATCCACATGCTTATAAACCGCTACTTTGTAAACCAGCAAAGGCTGCATGAGTGTCTTTTATACGGAATAATGGTTAAACAACTAAAATCTGGTTTGGCCAGGGCCAGCCATTGATTATTTGTATAGTGTTTTATTCAGCATGTAGAAAAAACTATCGCGGTAGGTAACCCCGATAGGCACTTTCTCAGTAATGTTATCAAACAGGATCATATTCCCGTCAATTGATTTGATTTTTTTGATCGCTATGATATATGATTTATGGGTTCTGATAAATTCTCCCTCAGGCAAGCCATCCGATAGCGATTTCATGCTCACCAGCGATACATGGCGTTGTGTATCAGTAAACACCGAGCAATAATTTTTTAAGCCTTCGATATAAACAATGTCCTCAAAATTGATCCTCACAATTTTGCCGCGGTCGGTTTTTAAATAAAAAGCTTCCGTTTTGGTGCTAAGCTGCTTATTATCCTGGTCTTTTTTTAAAGAATGCAGCATCATTTTATCCAGTACCTTTTGAGTGGCACTTAAAAAACGATCAAAAGAATACGGCTTTAAAAGATAATCCAAAACATTGTTTTCGAAACCGGCAACAGCAAATTCACTATAGGCCGAAGTAATGATTACTTCGATACCAGGCGGCAGCATTTTGATCAGGTCAATGCCTGAAAGTTCGGGCATATTGATATCCAAAAAGACCAGATCAACATGGTTTCCCCTTATTTCAACCAATGCCTCTATTGGATTGGTGAACACACCTGCCAAATTGAGGAATGGAACCTTATTTACAAAATCTTTTAAAATATTGTGTGCATAAGGTTCATCATCTATAATAATGCAGTTAAGTTGTTTCATAGCTTTTTAGCGGAAATTTTAATTTACACTCGTAGGTCTGTTCGGTTTCGGAAATGGTAAGCGAATGGTTATCAGGGTATAATTCATTTAGTTTTTGTTTCACATATTCAATACCTATTTTGTTTGAATGTACCTTTTTATTATTGTTTTTATAGTTAAAAGAATAAAAAAGAAGCTCGTTATCAATTACTTCAATACTTAAAATGGCTGTCTTTGCAGGATCTTTGATTATGCCATGTTTAAAGATATTTTCGACCAATGTAATGAGGATAAGTGAAATTACCTTTTTATCTTTCGTATTTTGCTCAAGCCTGTACTCCATAGAAAGTGATTCATTTCTTTCATCATGAATCCTGATAAAATCGTGGATATAATTCAGTTCGCTTTCCAGTGTACTATAGCCCCCTTCGCTACCGGTTAAGGCATGTCGCATGATATTGGAGAGCATCAGTATTGATTTACCTACATCGGGCATTGCTTTATAGGTTTTAGAATGTAAAAAGCCCAAAGTATTGAATACAAAATGTGGATTGATCTGCGATTTGATGAGGTTAAGTTCGGCCTGGAGCGCATTTTTTTTCAAACGTTCCTGTTCCTGCAACATATTCATCCTTTCCAGGTTATAACGGTAAACCTCCTTATCACGTTTGGCGGCAAGCTGTGCAAAACTGAAACCCATGGCGATAATGTAAAAATAAAGCCAGCGCATCACCAGCGCTGTAATCTGGTAACGGGTGAGGTAAATCTCCAGGTTTTTATCATATAGAAAAACCTCTACCGAAATCTTCATCACGGCAGATACGGCAAGTGTAAACAGGGTAATTAATGTGATGCCTAAAACCTTTGCCATCAGTGAACGCTTCTGTTCTTTTATAAACATAAAGCCCAGCCATGTGGCATAAAATACAGCAATGTTAATGGCAAATGATAATACGGTAAATAGCGGACGGAGATCAAGCCCGGCAAAATAACTGATCAGAACTTCGTAAAGAATATATGCCGCCCATACGATGATATGGATGCCGATGTTTTTTCTATCCATTTAATTTAGTTTGTCTGCCTTAGGAATGAAATTTCACTTGTCCTTTTATAGCCACTCATTCGTCATTCAAAACCGCTCATTGGTACAAATTATTTTGAAGCCTTTCTAACAAACTCCAAATTTATATCAATAACAAACCATAAAGCTATGAAAAATCAAATTAAAGTTTCACTACCGCAAATCGAAGTTAAACAAATTCAGATTCTTAACCGCAGTACGTCTGCAAAAACAATGGTTTTAAATCAGCGCGGAAGTTATTTTCCAACAGAAACACTGGTAACAACATTAACTGGTATTTAATTATGAAAGCAACACTACTGAAAAAGCTTGGCCTGGAAAATTCGGCAACTGTGTTATCTGATGAATTAAGCGACATGATCGGCGGTGGTCAGTCAGAAGATGATATTCGCTTAAGCCTCAACCTTCCTTTCGAAGCAAAGTTATCGGGCTACGCCTTAATGCATGTTGCCCAGCGTAACCAGTACCATAAGCGGGTAAGCCAGGAAGACAGCCTGATATAAAACTGTAAATGCTGATCAATAGCAATATGACAGTAAAAAAATACAGTGTTGAACAAGGATATACTACATGCCTGAAAAGCAATCTACCTATGAAAAACGCTCGGAATGGCTCTGTTGAAAGTGCTTATGGAGGATAGCCATCTACTGTCCTCCAAGGCATTTCCATCTCCACCTGGCTTTAATCATTAATCTCAATTTTAAACTATTGAACATGAAAAAACAGCCTAAAATCAAACTTTCTTTAGCTAAGGAAACCATTGCTAAACTGAATGAGGAACAAATGGAACTCATTGCCGGTGGACAGGGATTGCCATTAAATGGACCCGTTACTGCAAAAACAGAAGTAGATGCCTTAGGAGACGTTGGCAACTGTGGGCCGCAAACCGTTCAGGTTTCCAAAACATGTCCGGCCACAACTTCCTGCCTGTGCGTGTGCGAATAATGCAAATATCTAACCCTACATCACCATGAAAAAACAGCTAAAAACAAAACTTACATTGAATAAAGAAACAGTAGCAAAGCTTAACGAAGAGCAGATGGAACTGGTAGCAGGAGGTCAGGCTGCCGGGGCCAATGCAACAGTAGTGATAGACATTGGGCTTGATACTGATACAGGTAAATGCGGCGGTAGCACAGGTCCTTCATGTCCCATCCATTCCAAAACCTGTCCACCTACCAGTACTTGTTGCTGCGCGATTTAATAGATACCTGCACTAAATCACTAGAAAAAAAGACAGCCTAAAAAGGGCTTATTGAGTACAGAGACCTCGCAAAACTAAATTAAGAGCAAATGAAGCTGATAGCTGGTTGACATGCCTGGACACTGATGCAACAATTCTACTGGATGTTCTTTCAGAAACTTCCTCAAGGAGCAAAGTCGTTGGTAAACAGACAGTAACGGTTTTCAAAAAACTGCCTTCAAATGAATCGGCTGTCAGTGATGCTAATAAAAAGCAAAATAACTTAATCAATCACCATAAAAAATCAAATCTTATGAAAAAACAACTCAAAACCAAACTATCCCTTAACAAGGAAACCGTTGCCAAACTCAATGAAGAGCAGATGGAACTAATTGCCGGTGGTCAGGCTGCTGCTGATGGCTCCACTTTCGTAGTGGGCCTGAGTTTGGAAGCCGAAGCTGCCGACGGCGGCAGCTGTGGTCAGAAATCAATTATTGCTTCAAAAACCTGTCCTGCAACCAGTACCTGCGAGTGTAGCTGTAAATAATTAATCATCAAAACATCATGATATGAAAAAGCAATTAAAAACCAAACTTTCTCTAAACAAAGAAACTGTAGCCAAATTAAATGAGGAACAAATGGAGCTGATTGGTGGCGGCCAGGCCGCTGCTCAGGGATCGACGGTGGTTATTGGCTTTGAAGCTGAAGCTTCGGTAGCTGATGACGGTGGCAGCTGTGGTAAGCAATCCATCATTGCCTCAAAGACATGTCCGGCAACCAGTACCTGTAAATGTAGCTGCTAAAAACAATTCATCAATTTATAAACAAAACCTTGGAAAAAATGAAAAAACAATTAAAAACAAAACTTTCCCTGAACAAGGAAACTGTTGCAAAACTCAATGAAGAGCAGATGGAACTGGTAGCTGGCGGCCAGGCTGCTGCTGCTGGCTCTACGGTGGTAATCGGTATTGAGCTAAGGGCTGAAGCAGCAGCAGTAGAGGGTGATAGCTGCGGCAGGCAATCCATTATTGCTTCAAAAACCTGCCCTGTAACCAGTACCTGTGGGTGTAGCTGTAAATAATTAATCATTAACTATAAAAACCTCAGAAAAAATGAAAAAGCAATTAAAAACCAAACTTGCGCTGAACAAGGAAACTGTTGCAAAATTGAACGAAGAACAAATGGAACTGGTAGCGGGCGGTCAGGCTGCTGCTGCAGGTTCTACAGTTGTAATTGATATTCCGATTCTTTCTGCTGCAGAGGCTGAAGGCGGAAGCTGCGGTAAGCAATCCATTATTGCTTCAAAAACCTGCCCTGTAACCAGTACCTGTGGGTGTAGTTGTAAATAATTAATTATAAAAACCTCAGAAAAATGAAAAAGCAATTAAAAACCAAACTTGCGCTGAACAAAGAAACTGTTGCAAAATTGAACGAAGAACAAATGGAACTGGTAGCCGGTGGTCAGGCTGCTGCTGAAGGTTCTACAGTTGTAATTGATATTCCGATTCTTTCTGCTGCAGAGGCTGAAGGCGGAAGCTGCGGTAAGCAATCCATTATTGCTTCAAAAACCTGTCCGGCTACAAGTACATGTAAATGTAGTTGCTAAATCAAGATACATTGCCGGTAAGTGCCGGCAATGTTTTACACCGCAGCAGATCTGAGTATGCTGCACAATACTAAAAGCCATGAAAACATATATCATATTCATACTCGTTTTTTTAAGTACAGCTGTCTTTGCCAGCCATGCGAAAGCAGAAAGCATTGTTGCAGACAGTGTGAACTTAAAATTTACCGGTAAGGTAATCGATTCTGCTTCTAAAGAACCGCTCATTTACGCACAGGTAGTAATTAATGATGGCCCTAAAATAATTGCACAGGTACTTACCGATACTTTGGGCAGGTTCGAAGCGAAGATAAAGCCAGGCACCTATAGGGTTAAGATATTTTATATGGGTAGCGAAAACCAAATTTTTAACCTCGTGGCTGCTGATAATCCAACGCATGCATTAAGTAAGGTTTTTAACGTAAAAATAAACACCGAACTGTTGAAAGAGGTTTCTGTATATGCCAGGCGCAAAGTAATTGAAAACACTGCCGAGAAGATCGTTTATCATGTAGACCGTGATCCGATGGCAAAAAACAGGTCGCTCAGCGAAGTGATCAAAAAAGTTCCGTTGGTTACCGTCGATTTTAAAGGCGTTCCTTCTTTAAAGGGCAGTGAAAAAGTGCAGGTTCAGGTTAACGGGCGCTCAGTTACCGACTATGCCATTCCGGTTGACCAAGCCCTTAAAATGATTCCAACGGCTAATGTAGAAAGCGTAGAAGTGATTACCAGCCCCGGAGCAAGCAGCGATGGCGAGAACCTGGCCGGTATCATCAACATTATAACCAAAAATACGCTTTCTTTGGGCGGAAATCTTACCGTGGGCGTAGAATCAACCATTGGTAAAAGTTATACCACCAAGCCTACCTTAAATTTTACGTATGGCGTGGGCAAGGTAAACTTCTCGCTCAACGGAAGTTATACCAATTTTAAAACACTGGGTTTTAGCAGCCAGCTTTATTCGAGAAGTAATTTCTTACAAACACAACAGGGAAATTTAGGTTACGAAGGCAATCCTATTTACTTAAATGGAGGACTGTTTTACGAAATCAGCAAAAACCAATCGCTTAATGCAGGTTTTACAGCTTCAAATTCGCCATACACTTTTAACCAGACCCTTCAAACCAATATCAATAATCAGGGAACAGTAAACATATTTAATCGCTTTTCCGACAATTCGGTTAAAGCCAACAGCTTATCAGCAAATCTTGATTATAAATTAAAATTTAATAAACCCGGAAAAGAATTTAACGTTGGTGCTTTGTTCACTGCAGGTAAACAGGACAACCTGAATAACAGCACCAACAATTATGTTTCAGGTAATGATATACCTTTTTTAAGAGAGTTAAGCATCAATAACAGCAATATCCGGACACTTATCCTACAGACTGATTATAAACTTCCTTTAGGTAAACATAAGCTGCAGGCGGGTATCAAGATTACTAACAGGCATTTCGATTCGCAGTATCAAAATGCGATGAGCAACCAGCTGAATGCGGAGCCATCCATTTCCGACGAATATGCATACAATCAGGGGGTTTATGCCGCATTTGGCCAGTTGCAGTTGATGTTACCCAAAAAGTGGACCATGATAGGTGGTATGCGTTACGAAAGGACGCAGAACGATGCCAGGTTTATATCTAACCATAGTAGCGTAAACCAGGGATTTAATAGCTTTTTGCCTACTTATGTCATCGGGAGAAACCTAAAAAACGGCATGATCAGCCTTACTTACAGCTATAAGATCTCGAGGCCGGGCATTTCATACCTTAACCCCTTCCAGAATTTTGTAAATGCCAATACCGTATCGCAGGGTAATCCCGATCTACAGGCAGAACATAAAAATGGCCTAAACCTTGCCTTTTCGCATAATGCGGGCAAAGTTTATCTCTATGTTGATGCAAGTGCCGATTTCTGGTCGGATTATATTTTGCGTGTAAATCAGTTTGTTAACAATGTGAACCAGATTACCTATAAAAACATTGGTTCATACAGGCAGTTTGGTACTTCTGCAAACTTGAACCTGAGCATTACCAAGGCACTTGGTTTAAATGTTGGTGGTACCTTAAATCTCATCTCAACCAACGATGCGGCCTTTAATGCCACCTACAATGAGAAATTAAACTTTAACGCCAGTTTTATCGGTACTTACAATTTTAAAGGTGGTTATAACCTGCAAGCCGAGTATTACCTCTACTCGAAAAACTATTTTTTCCAAAGCAGGGTAGCACAACCCAATACCTCGGCGGTAAGCTTTAACAAATCTTTTATGAAAGATAAGATCAACCTGAGTGTAGGGGTAATCAACCCATTGAACAATAAAATAGAGTACGATATGCTGAACATCAACGGCGGCCTTACTAACCAAAATATCCAAAGCGTTTATGGCAGGGGGCTAACTTTCGGTTTTAGCTACCAGTTTGGTAATGATAAAGTAAATAAAAAGAGCAAAAGCAATATTAAAGATAACGATACCAAAGAAGGAAGCACTAATCCGATTGGTTTTTAAATAACAGACGATGAAAAGGGACGCGCTTAACCAACAATACCAGTTCTTGCCTAACCTGATGCTTAGGTTTCCATCTTACCACAGCGAGGGCGAAATAACCAAAGAAATGATCAGGGAATTTATCAGGGATGATTTCTTTATGGAAGCCTTGTGGATCGCCTCTAGAGATCTGTATGAGGCAGTACTTCGTATTGATACGATCACCGATCCGAAAAAACTCGAAAAGATCGAAGTAGCCTTATCCAAATATATCAACCGTACCAAAAACCGGGCAACACCTTTTGGCCTGTTTGCCGGATGCGCACCCGTAACCTGGGCAATAGATACGAAGTTGGAACTGGGTGCCATCAATAAACACACCCGCCTGGATATGGGGGTACTCTGCACCATTTTCCGTTATCTGCTTAAGAATGAGCGCATCAAAAAATCTTTGAGTTACAGCGTAAACAAAACCCTTTATGATATCGATGGAAACTATAGGATGGTTGATTACAAAACCCTGGGCTACCGGAAATATACTGTATCGTCTGTTAGCGGATCTGAATATCTGGAGGGAATTATTAATTTCTGTAAAGAAACAAAACCCTACCCTGCCATTGCTGCCTTTATTGCAGAAGCCTTTGAGGTAGAGGTTGAAGAAGCCAGTTTATTTTTGGATGAACTGATTGATGGGCAGGTTTTATGGAGCGATCTGGAACCGAGGGTTAGTGGTCCTGATTTTCTCGACCAGATTATTGAAAGTCTGGCGGATGTATTAACAGCAGATGTAGATCACGATGATGCCCTAACCTATCTTTTGGCCTTCAAAAAAATTAAGTCAGTTTTGGCGGATACCGGAAGTATTATCCACAAAAAGGAAGAAATATCGGGCATACTACATCAGCTGAACATTGAGTTTAATAGCGAAAGTATGTTTCAGGTTGATCTTTACAAAGACGGTTCGGAACAAACGTTAAGTAATAGCTATGCTGATAAATTGATTGAGGCCGTCCAATTTCTGAGCCAGCTTACGCCAAAACATAACAATAAAGACTTGCAAGCCTTTAAAAACCGTTTTGCCGACCGTTATGATGAACAGGAAATCCCTCTTTTACAGGCTCTGGATCCCGAATCGGGCCTGGGCTACGCAGCCAATACACACCTGGCGGGCGAGGCGCCATTGGTACACCGCATGGTTTTCTCATCAGGCGCCACCAGTGAGATCAGGGAGACCCAATACACAGAATTTAGCAAATGGTTGATCGGTTATTTAACCAGCAACCCTTTAAGTAAAGAAATCTGCCTTGATCAGCATGATCTGGGTAACCTCAATATCAACCCTAGTGATTTGCCTCCAAGCTTCTCTATCATTTTCAGGCTCAACGGGGGCGAAGAAGACCAGATTTATCTGGAGCATTGCGGCTGGCCAACCGGTGCCTGTATGATCGGGAGGTTTGGCTATGGCGATCAGAAATTTGAACAGATCCTGCAGGATATCAATACGGTAGAAAATGCTTATTACGAAGGCGCGGTAGTGGCCGAAGTGGCGCATCTTCCTGAAGACCGCCACGGTAATATTGCCTCAAGGCCAAAATTCAGGAATTATCAGATCCCTGTACTGGCCGGAAGTGGATCGGATGAAAGCGAGATCAGCCTTAACGATCTCATGGTTTCAGTGCGCAACGGGCAGCTTTATTTAAGGAGCAAGCGGCTAAACAAAGCCGTGATACCGCGTTTGAGCAATGCCCATAATTACGGCATGAATGCCTTGCCCGTGTATCATTTCCTTGGAGATTTACAAGGTGACGACCATAAATACTGGCTGGGCTTAAACTTAGAGGTGTTGCCAAAATTGGGTATTTGTAAGATCCCAAGGATCAAATACAAGGAAGTGATCCTCTCGTTAGCGTCCTGGTACCTTCAGGCAGAAGATATTAAAGAGATTTTAACTGTAAATGCTCCTGATCATGATAAAAAGGTTAAACAATTCTTTGAGAAATGGG
Source organism: Pedobacter suwonensis (assembly GCF_007833675.1). NCBI lineage: Bacteria > Pseudomonadati > Bacteroidota > Sphingobacteriia > Sphingobacteriales > Sphingobacteriaceae > Pedobacter > Pedobacter suwonensis. The sequence continues at coordinate 3,380,365 of NZ_CP031708.1, forward strand.
AACTGCCCCGGGTTTTCATCTTTGCTGATGAGGATAATGAGCTTTTGGTTCACCAGGAAAATCGTATAGAAGTGCTGGCCTGGCTATCAGCCTGCAAAAAGCGAAGCCAAATCGTCTTAAAAGAATATCTGCCGGTGAGTAACACCTTGTTAAAAGATGCAGATGCAAAGGCGGTTAATAATCAGTTTGTTGCCCTGTTAACCAGAAAAGATGATAAAAAAAGACCAAAGCCCGTATTTAATGCAAACCACCAGAATGATCAAGAAGTGAAAAGACAGTATTTTCCGGGAGAGGAGTGGCTTTACGTCAAAATTTATAGCGGCATAAAAACGGCCGATCAACTGATTGGCAATGAATTGCTTGATCTGGCAAAGCAATTGGTAAATACCCGATTGATAGACCAATGGTTCTTCATCAGGTATGCAGATCCCGAGCCACATTTAAGGTTCAGGGTGCATGTAACCGCGCTGGATGGATTAGGAACCGTAATGCGCGAGATCAATAAAGCTTTTGAGAAACTATCTGAAACTGGTTTGATATGGAAAATGCAGTTTGATACCTACGAACGCGAAATAGAACGTTATACTGCTGGTGGAATTGCTTTGAGCGAACAGTTGTTCTATTATGATAGTTTAGCCGTATCAAGCTTTCTATCCCGACGCGATATGGTAGAGAACTTTGAGCAGTTGCGCTGGCTATGGGGCATCCGATCAATCGACAGCCTGCTTAACGATTTTGAGTTTTCGCTTGCCGATAAGCTAAAAGTGATGGAAATACTTTCCGCTTCTTTTCATCAGGAATTTAATTCGGATGCTTTGCTAATCAAACAGCTATCGCAAAAATATAGGTTCAGCAAAGAACTGATCGCCAAACACCTTGATGCAGGCAACGATTTTTCAGGATCAGACCTCTTACAGTACCGCAGTTTCGAAATCATTCCACTGGCACGGACCATTAGGGAGAAAATAGCGGATGGATCTATCAACCAGGATTTAAATAGCTTGTTGATCAGCTACATCCACATGAATATGAACCGCCTGTTCAAAACCAAGCACCGTGTACATGAGCTGGTGGTATACGACTTTCTTTTAATGTATTATAAATCAACTTTTCATCGTCAAAAAACCGGAATATGAACACTTTAGAAGTAGAAACCACCATCAATACCCGTATAAGAGTGGTATATGAGCAGATTAAACACCTACTGCACCATCAGGAAAATCAGGCCGATTTTATTACCAACGGTAACTTATTTAATGGCTACGCAGGGATCGTTTATTATTATTTCAGTCTGTTGAAAGTTTTCCCTGAAGGCGAAACCAACGCTTACATGGCGCTCGAAAAGCTGATCGAATCATACAATTCGCAGGAAAATATGGCCAGTAAATACATGACTTTCTGCAGTGGCTTATCTGGCTTTTATTTCCTGATCCAAAAACTGGTCGAACAGGAATATCTTGATGAACTGTTCCTTGAAGATGTGTTGCCTATCAATGAACTTATTTTTGAAGATACCCAGCGTTTGCTCAAAGACGAAAACACCGATTTTCTACATGGTGCAAGCGGACAGATGCTGTATCTTTTAAACTGCAAAAACGATCCTAACCGCGAAACATATCTCAATATTCTTGTGGATGAGCTCCTTAAATTTGCCATCATTGACGAAAAAGGAATGCGTTTTCCAAATAGCACAGTAAAAGAATTTCAGAATACAGATAATATCAATATGAGCCTTTCGCATGGGAATGCCGGCATTTTATTGGTGCTGTTGAATATTTTCAATGGAGGCATTGCAAAGGAAAAGCTGGAAAAAGCGATTAAACAGGGACTGGATTACTTTATCCACTACTACCATCCACGTAGCTCGGCTAACTTTTCGGCCTTCCCGCTCTTAGTTAACGAAGCCATGAACACACAGGAACTGCTTGATGGCGAGTTTTATGCCGAAAACTACAGTTGGTGTTATGGAGATTTGGCGGTAACCTGGCTATTGTACCAAAGCAGCATTGCGTTTGACGAGGTTGGCTACCGCGATCTTGCCGATGAGGTAGGCAAGGCAATGGCGCAAAGCATGATCAACGTACCACAATCAGGTATTAAGATCAACTCACATTTCTGTCATGGTACCTCGGGAATTGCCCTCTTTTTAAACCGTCTTTACCATTTCTCGGGCCTTCCGGTTTATAAGGAAGCTGCACAGATCTGGTTGGAAAGCACCCTGGATCACCTGGAAAATGACCTTAGCAAACCTGAGTTTATGAACAGGGAAGGTGCATTTGGCCTGTTGGAGGGTATAAGTGGGGCCATGTTTGTATTGACAGCTGCCGAACATGAAGATATTGCAGCAAACTGGACCGATATGTTTCTTTTATCTTAAATTTTAAAGATTATGGGTATCAACAAAATTGGATTGATGGATTTTGGTACAAGATCCAAAAAGATAGATAGCCTTTCGATCATCGAAAGTGTTATCGAAGATGCGGCTCTGGCCGAAAAACTGGGTTTTCACCGCCTGTGGTATGGAGAACATTTTATTACTTCGGCCAACTCGCCATGGTTTAGCCCCGATATGCTGCTGCCCCTTATTTGCGGAAATACCAATACCATCCGTGTAGGCATTGCAGGTGTGCTGGCAGGATATACCTCACCAATCAGAACCGCTTCGAGCTATAAAATGCTTAATAACCTGTTTAATAACCGTATCGATTTGGGTTTTGCCAAAGGTACACCAGGGGGGAATTTTTTACCTTTTTTTAGTCAGCCTAAAATTGCCAGTCACGAAGAAGGGATACTGTATATCCAGAGTCAGATAGCAGCGATCAGCAGCTTGTTGCATGATGAGGACGAGCATGTTAAAAATGGTGTTATTCTGGCTCCCTATAGAGGCTCAGTTCCTTCACTGTGGAACCTCGGCGGTTCGCCTCACAGTTATCAGGCCAGCTTAAGCAACCAGCTCAACTGCTCCAGAACCCTTTTTCACAAAGGGGTAAACCTAGAACTGGGCCTCGACAATCTTAAAGCCTATCGGGAAGATTTCTATAAACAATTTGGCCGTTTACCTGAAGTGAATATTGCCCTTGCAGGTTTTACCAGTCCGAATAAGAGCAAAAGGGAGGAAGTAATAGCGCTTTCCGAAGCGGAATTTGACTTTGTAGAACCTAAAACAAGACTTTGCTGCGAACCACAGGAACTGTTCGATAAAATGTCGGCCTATGCGGAGATGTATGATGCAGATGAGGTTATATTTTTCGACATTGCCCGCGACCCAGATTACCGAAGAGAAAGCATGGCCTGGATGAGCGAAGTATTCGGTATGAAAAATAGACAACAATTAGTAGCCTAATTTAAAAATCTAACCATGTTTAAACTAAACTACAGACCATCGATTCCTATATACCGCCAGTTGGAAACAAAAGATTGCGGACCAACTTGTTTGCGCATGGTATTAAGCTACTACGGTAAGTCTTATACTTTAAATACCATCAGACAGGCTTGCAGGGTTAACCGTGATGGAAGTACCTTTCTAGGGCTTAAGGTAGCGGCAGAAAAATTCGGCATGAATGCAATATGTGTAAAACTGCATTATAACGACCTAATCAATGCCGATATCTGGCCCGCCATTATCCATTGGAAAACCAACCACTTTGTGGTGCTGAAAAAACTGACCAACGACGAGGCTGTGATTATCGATCCGGCACAGGGAAAAGTTAAAATTAGCAGATATGAATTTCTGGAGCATTGGAATGCTGTAGAGGAAAAAGGATATGCCCTTATTTTAGAACCTGATGCTGATCTGGAACAATTGAATCAAGAAGAGCAGGAAGCACAAACAAATGTAAGCTTCTGGAAGCTCTTAGGATATTTGAAAAAGCACAAATCGTTGATTTTACAGTTGTTGATCGGTTTAGTAGCCAGCTCGATATTGGAATTAAGTTTGCCCTTTCTAAGCAAATTGCTTATTGATAAGGGTATAAAACTCAAGGAAGTAAATGTTATTTACCTGGTGCTCATTGGTCAGGTGGTGGTGTTTGCGTCCAAATCTTTTATCGAATTTGTACGCTCATGGATTTTATTGTTTGTGAGCGTGAGGGTAAACCTAAATATTTTGGTCAGCTTTTTTATCAAACTGTTAAACCTGCCTCTGTCTTTTTTCGAAACACGTAAACAAGGTGATGTAATGCAGCGCGTTAACGACCATACCCGGATAGAAAACTTTTTGACAAGCAATACCTTAACAACCGTATTCTCTTGTTTCAACATCTGTGTATTGAGTATTATCCTGTTTCACTTTAGTAGCCTCCTGTTCCTTATTTTTGCAGGAAGCAGCATTTTATATGTAGGCTGGGTATTTTTATTCTTCAATAAGCGAAGGCAGATCGATCAGAAAAGATTTGAGGTAAATTCTTCGGTGCAGAGCAAAATTGTACAGCTTATCGAAGGCTTTCAGGATATTAAAATCAGCAACTCTGCTGATCAGAAAAGATGGGAATGGGAATCGCTCATTGTGAAAGAGTTTAAAGTTAGGGTTAAAGGACTTACCTATAACCAATATCAACAGGCAGGCTCGCTGATCATTACTGAAATGCGAAACATCGGGATTACTTTTGTAGCCGCATTTATGACCCTCAGGGGTGAAATTAGTTTGGGAAGCCTTTTCGCCATCCAGTTTATAGTAGGCCAGCTTATTGCACCAATAGAATCGCTGATTTTCTTTTTGCAATCGTATCAGGATACAAAAATGAGTTTAGAACGGTTAAATGAAATCCACGATATCCAGGATGAACAACCTGAAACGGCTACAAAGGTAAAAATAGATCAGCTGATTGGTGATATTTCAATCCAGAATCTGCAGTTTAGCTATCCTGGATTTGAAAATAAAGCCGTTTTCAATGGTTTGAGTCTGGTGATACCTAAAGGAAAAATAACGGCTATAGTTGGACTAAGTGGAAGTGGCAAAACCACGTTATTAAAGCTTTTACTCAAACTATACGATCCAACCGGTGGGATCATTCACATCGGAAAAGAGAAACTAAATGATTTAGATGTTGGACAGTGGCGAAACCTATGTGGCACAGTTTTACAGGATGGTTTTATCTTCTCAGATACTATTGCAAAAAATATCGCACTGGGTTTTGAAGAGATAAATGAAGAACGGTTGCATGACGCAATCAAAATGGCAAACATAGGTGATTTTGTGTACAATTTGCCAAAAGGTATAGAAACTGAAATTGGTATTGGTGCAAATGGCATATCGCAGGGCCAAAGACAGCGTTTGTTAATTGCGCGGGCAGTTTATAAAAACCCTGAATTGTTACTTTTTGATGAAGCGACAAATGCACTTGATTCGAACAACGAGCAGACTATTATGAATAACCTCAGGGATTTTTTTGACAACCGCACGGTTGTTATAGTGGCGCACCGGTTAAGTACCATCAAAAATGCCGATCAGATTTTTGTAATGGAGTACGGCAAGATATTGGAATCAGGAAACCATGATACTTTAATGAACAATAAAGGGCCTTATTTCAATTTAATCAATAATCAACTCGAAAAAATAAAATAATATGGAAATTCAGGATAAAATGAGTGCTGATATTAAGCATATACTTAACAAAAAACCTAAGGGTGTTATACGTTTTGGTTCTGGCATTATGCTAACAATAATCATAGTTTCAATCCTCTTTTATTTCTTTAAAGAAGATATCAAAATATTAAGTATTTTTAACTATTTCAGTTACACTAAATAATTAATTCAAACATATCCAAAATTTAATATTATGCATAGATATATTGTTTACATCTTGAGCATAGCATTTTTAAGTGCTTGCTCTTATGGTACATACGAAATGAACAAAGGCCCACTTAATATTGCAGCTAAAGCCAGTTACAAAGTAACCTACAAAGTATTGGCCAGTAGCAGTGCTACGGTAACGTTTACCGATGAAAGTGGAAACCAAAAAACTTTAGAAAATATATCTGGTGAATGGGAAAAAAGCATTGAAATAAAATCCGGACAAAAGGTTCAGTTTACTGTCGATTCGAAAGATAAACAGCAGGCATCCGTTCTGGTAGATCAAAAGCCCGTTTCTGATATAGAAAAAACTAATAAAACCGCACATTATAGCCTTAGTTTTGTATTACCATAGGCCGGGTTCAGTTAGCGGTTTGCAATTAAACAGCCAGCAATCCAGTTAACCAGTAAATCCGCCTTTCAATCCATATACTTCTCCCTGGTAATCTTCTTTCAGTAGCCGCACCGCCATTTTACTCCTTTGCCCGGTTTGGCAATAACACACTACTTTTTTGTTCTTTGGGATACTTTTCAGGGATGATGTTAATTCATATAAGGAAATATTTACCCCACCCATATTGTTTTCCTCATGCTCATAATCTTCGCGTACATCGATCAGGAAAACTTCATCAGGAGATTCAGAAAGCCATTGATCTAAAGTGGCTTTATCGATTTCTTTTGAGCTGCTCACTGGAGTTTCAGCTTTAACTATTTCGGTTTGTTTTTCCTGTGCGATTTTAAATACGAGTACCGTATTGTTCAATGCATTGATGGTCATTAATTTACCGGCTAACGTTTCACCGATGCCGCAAATTAATTTAATCGCTTCGTTGGCCATATACAAACCGATTATTCCAGGCAAAACTCCAATCACGCCACCTTCTCCGCAATTCATGCTTTCGGCTGGCGGTGTTGGGTAAAGATCTCTGTAATTTGTACTTCCCTGGTGATTAAATACGGCAACCTGTCCGTCAAAAGCCAGGATGGAGCCGAATATCAGGGTTTTGCCCAAGGTTACACAGGTATCGTTTACGAGGTAACGCGTATTAAAGTTATCAGAACAATCCATTACCAGATCATATTCCTGGCAGATTGATATTGCATTATTGGGGGTAAAACGCTCGTGATAAGCTGTAAAGCTGACGTGGGGATTGAGCACTGCAAGTTTCGCACTGGCTATCTCTGCTTTTGGCTGGCCAATATCAGTATGGTTATACAAAAGCTGCCGGTGCAGATTGCTTAGCTCCACTACATCATCATCTGCAATGCCTATTTTGCCCACGCCTGCTGCGGTGAGGTATTGTAATACCGGACAGCCCAGTCCACCCGCACCGATAAGCAGTACTTTGGCCACTTTTAGCCGTTCCTGTCCCTCCAAGCCCAGTTCGGGCAAGATCATTTGCCGGTTGTAACGCTCTAATTCTGTTTTAGCTAACATGATTTATGGATTAAACTCCTATCCCAATCTTTCCAGATGGGTTCGTAACCTTGTTTTCTGATCATGGCGGCAATTTCCTGCGCCGAACGTTCATCAGATATTTCGAACTGCTCCAATGATTGTGGCGCTACTTCGTAACCACCCGGATTGGTTTTAGAGCCCGCACTAATGGCCGTGATCCCCAATTTAATAATATGGTTTCTGAAAGTTTCTGTTTCGCGCGTAGAGATAGACAGTTCCACTTCACTGTTAAATAAACGATAGGCACAGATCAGCTGTACCAGTTCCTTATCATTCATCACCACTTTAGGTTCCAAACCGCCACTAAATGGCCGCAACCTTGGAAAGGAGATACTGAATTTACTCTGCCAATACTGTTTTTCAAGGTAAGATAGATGTAGGGCCGTAAAAAATGAATCTGTTCTCCAGTCTTCGAGGCCAATGAGCACGCCGAGCCCCATCTTATGGATGCCCGCCTGCCCCAAACGGTCAGGGGTTTCCAGGCGGTATAAAAAGTTAGCTTTTTTTCCTTTCGGGTGGTGTTTGCGGTAATCGTCCTGATGGTAGGTTTCCTGGTAAACCAACACTGTATTTAAGCCATGAGGAATAAGTATTTCGTAATCTTCTACATCCAAAGGTTGTACCTCCATCGAAATATGGGCAAAATGCGGGCTGATCAGATCCAGAACTTTTTTAAAATAATCGGTATGCACGGTTTGGTTGGCTTCACCTGTTACCAGCAATACATGATCGTAGCCCATGCCCTTAATCACGGCCACTTCCTGCATAATTTCCATGGAGTTAAGCGTTCTCCTCCTTACCTTATTATCATAACTGAAACCACAATAGGTACAGATATTATTACACTCGTTGGAGAGATAAAGTGGAATATACATCTGAATTACCCGGCCAAAGCGGTCTAATGTTAAACGCTGGCTGATCTGCGCCATATCTTCGAGATAGGGCAATGCCGCCGGGGAAATCAACGCTTTAAAATCTTCCAGTGTCCGTTGCTGGCTGTTTAGGGCGTTTTCTACATCTGCCGCCGTTTTGTCGTAAATACTGGCCTTGGTATCCTCCCAGTTGTAGTGCTCAAATACTTCGTTAAAACTCTTCATCTAAAAATGCGGTTAATGGACTGCTTGCTGCAGCTTCATGTTGCTGGCTGCCCAGTTTAGATTTAAAGGCCATTCTGCCGGCTTCAACAGCCAGTTTAAATGCCGTCGCCATATCGGCCGGTTTTTTGGCAATGGCAATCGCGGTATTCACCAAAACGGCATCCGCCCCTATTTCCATCGCTTTTGCGGCATCAGATGGTGCACCAATACCGGCATCTACAATTACCGGTACCCGGCTCTGGCTGATGATCATTTCTAAAAAATCGATTGTTCTCAAACCCTTGTTGCTGCCGATTGGGGACCCGAGTGGCATTACCGCTGCGGTTCCCACATCTTCTAACCGTTTGCATAAAACGGGATCGGCATGGATGTATGGCAGCACCACAAAACCGAGTTTAACCAGTTCTTCCGTCGCTTTGAGCGTTTCAATAGGATCGGGCATGAGGTATTTAGGATCTGGGTGGATTTCCAGCTTGATCCAGTTGGTCTCTAAAGCTTCGCGTGCCAGTTGAGCAGCAAAAATGGCTTCTTTTGCATTGCGCACACCAGAAGTATTGGGTAATAAATTAATGTGCGGATATTTAAGGTGCTGGAGGATATCGTCGTTTTTGCCTTTTAAATCAACGCGTTTAAGCGCTACCGTAACGAGTTCGGAGGAAGAGGCGATTAAAGCATTTTCCATTTCTTTTGCCGAAGAAAATTTTCCGGTACCGGTGAAGAGGCGCGAGCTGAAGGTTTGATCTGCTATAGTTAACATATTTAGGGCTTTAAAGCGGATGCATGGTGAATTTTACTGATGATTTCTGCTAAAGCAGTTGAAGTTTGGACTTGATTGGTGAGTGCTGCCGAGATGGCAATTCCGTAAATTCCGGTTTTGAGTATAGCCGGAATATCTGCTGCTTCAATGCCACCAATGGCAATAATAGGCGTACTTATTCCGGCTTTACTTACTTTATCCATCAACTTCTGGTATCCTTCCAAACCTACAATAGGGCTTAAGTTTTCCTTTGTTCTCGTAAACCTGAAGGGGCCAAGGCCAATGTAGTCTGCTCCCTCCGCTACCCTTTGCCGGACGTGTTCGAAAGTATTTGCCGTACCTCCGATGATCTGGTGTTTGCCTATAATTTTTCTGGCTTCGGGAACAGGCATATCCTGCAGACCTAAGTGCACGCCATAACTATTTACGGCCTTTGCCAGGTGAGGATAATCATTGATGATCAGTTTGGCGCCATAGTTTTCACATAAAGCCTGCGCGGCTTTTGCAAAAGGTAGAATTTCTGCCTCCGTCTGGTTTTTAATGCGGAGCTGGATCCACTTGCCTCCTGCCTGGAGCACCTGCTCAATGGCATCGATATGGGTACCTGTTTTAGGCGCTTGCGATATATACTGTAGGGACGCTATCATATGGGTATGGTTAAATTTTTTGATTAAGCCTGGCATTTCACCAAGGCTTTTTTAAAAGTGGTTATGGCTTGTGAAGGGTCATTCCAGATGCTGCCCAAAAGTGCAATGCCATCGAAATTCATTTCTTTAACCTGATCAATTTTAGTTAAACCGATGCCGCCAAGGGCAATGATTTTAGGTGCGGCCTGATGTTTCTCCAAGCGGAAGTGAGACGGAATCATACTTTTATAACCCGGCTTGGAAAGGCTGTTAAACACCGGACCAAAGAAACTGTATTGATATTGACCGATCTCTTCCCTATCAGCCAGGTGATGGATAGAAGTGCTGAAGATTTTATTTTCCGGCAATTCTCCATTATGCCTTTCCTTCCTGAAACTTTCGGTGTGGTGAATCCGTTGGATATGGTAATCGCCAGCAAGTGAATGAAAATGATGCAAAGCAATCCGTGAATGATATTCAGGTGAAATCCCTTCAATGATTTTCCGGTAAGCTGCTTCGTCGGCATTTTCTTTACGTAGGTGAAAAACCTGTAAACCGGCTTCGAAAAGCTGGTTAATCAGGCTACTTTCTTCTTTAAAAACGGTCGGTTTAGAGATTACAATAAGTTCCATCATAGGCTAAGAATAAATTTCGCTTCCTTTTTCAGTAAACTCTTTCGATTTTTCCTCCATGCCTTTGGCCAAAGCTTCATCTGCGGCTACGCCTTGTTTTGCAGCATATTCGCGCACATCCTGGGTAATTTTCATCGAACAGAAGTTGGGTCCGCACATCGAGCAGAAATGCGCAATCTTGGCGCCTTCTGCGGGCAAGGTTTCATCATGGAATTCTTTTGCCGTGTCCGGATCGAGTGATAAATTAAACTGATCCTCCCACCTGAATTCGAACCGGGCTTTGCTTAAAGCATTATCACGGTATTGCGCCCCGGGATGTCCTTTGGCCAGATCGGCAGCATGGGCAGCAATTTTATAGGTAATTACACCATCTTTAACATCTTTTTTGTTGGGCAGGCCCAAATGTTCTTTAGGCGTAACGTAACAAAGCATGGCCGTTCCGTACCAGCCAATCATGGCAGCACCAATAGCAGATGTAATATGGTCATAACCTGGTGCAATATCGGTCGTTAGTGGTCCTAAGGTATAAAATGGCGCTTCAGCACAATGCTCAAGCTGTTTTTCCATATTGGCTTTAATCAGGTGCATGGGTACATGTCCGGGGCCTTCAATAATGGTCTGTACGTCATGTTTCCAGGCAATTTTGGTCAGTTCGCCAAGGGTTTCGAGCTCCGAAAATTGCGCAGCATCATTTGCATCTGCAATACAGCCCGGCCTTAAACCATCACCTAAAGAGAAAGCTACATCGTAAGCTTTCATGATCTCACAGATTTCTTCAAAATGCGTGTACAGGAAGTTTTCCTTGTGATGCGCCAGGCACCATTTGGCCATGATCGATCCGCCACGCGAAACAATTCCGGTAATCCTTTTAGCGGTTAAGGGTACGTAGCGGAGCAGTACACCAGCATGGATGGTAAAATAATCAACCCCCTGCTCGGCCTGCTCAATTAAGGTATCGCGGAAAATTTCCCAGGTAAGGTCTTCCGCTTTTCCGTTTACTTTTTCCAGGGCCTGGTAAATGGGGACAGTACCGATCGGCACCGGCGAATTTCGGATAATCCATTCACGGGTTTCGTGGATATTTTTTCCTGTAGAAAGATCCATAATGGTATCGGCACCCCAACGGCAGGCCCAAACGGCTTTTTCTACTTCTTCTTCTATGGTAGAAGTAACCGCTGAATTGCCAATATTAGCATTGATTTTTACGAGGAAATTACGGCCGATAATCATCGGTTCCAACTCCGGGTGGTTAATGTTGCAGGGGATCACGGCACGTCCGGCAGCCACTTCATCACGCACAAATTCAGGCGTGATGTATCCTTTTGGGGTATTGGCCCCAAAGCTATTGCCCTGATGCTGGTGGTTCATGACCTCGTGCTGATTGCCCAATTGTGCATTCAATAATTCAATCTGTTGATTTTCCCTAATGGCAATGTATTCCATTTCGGCTGTTATGATGCCTTTTTTGGCATAATGCATCTGCGATACATTGGCACCAGGCAGCGCTTTATAAGGTTTAGTGGTATAATTAAAACGCAAAGCATCAAGTTTATCATCTGCAAGGCGTTGTTGCCCGTAAGCAGAAGATAATCGATCAAGCTGCGTAACATCCTTCCTGTCCTTAATCCATTGTTCCCTTAAGCGTGGAAGCCCTTTCCGTACATCAATAACGGCATTTGGATCAGTGTAAGGGCCGCTGGTATCGTAAACCGTTACCGGTGGATTCGGTTCGGTTAAACCAAATCCATTGTGGATTTTGGTTTCCGTTAAGCTGATTTCGCGCATGGCCACCTGGATATTGTGGATTTTTCCGGGTGCAAATATTTTGCGTGAAGCCGGAAATGGACTGCGGCTGATGACTTCCTGATCTGGTGTTTTTTCTTGTTTCATGTTGAATGTTTTGAAGGAGAGAAGAAGATAATGAGTGATTTATTGAATGAGTGAATGACTAATTGAGTGAAGGAAAATGAAGGAATGATTGAGTGAATTTTTGAATGTAAGTATCCCGGTTCCATCATTAAAATTCCCTTATTCAATCCTTATATTACCCTCCCTGGGTGGCCTTGATGACGATGACCTGATCGCCTGGGTTTAACAGATAGGTGTCCCAAACAGATTTGGAAATGATGGTTTGGTTAACGGCTATTGCAATGCCATTTGTCTCCGTTGAAATGACAGCAGTAAGCATCTGTTCGATAGAACACGATTCGTTAAGTTGGTAGTTTTGATTGTTTATAGTTACTTCCATATTTTAAAAAATTGGAAAAACTATAGAGATTGCCCCAGAATGGAGGTCGAAAAGACAGCAATTATAAAATTGCTTTCACTTTTCCCTTCGGCAGTACTAACTGCATCAGGTTCAAAGGGTATTTCTCAGCACGTAGGCACCCCTAAAGTTTTTTGTAAATATAGGCGATTAAATTTTTAATGCAAGAAAAAAATGATATAGATAAAATCTATTGATTGCTATTGGTAATATCATTGTCATTCTGAACGCAGTGAAGAATCTTTAAGTGATTAATGCAAAAATCATTAAATAAAAATCCTTCGTTATACTACATTGACGTTATTTTGTAATCACCTATTAATGAACAGAATGCGGCATCATGCATTTCCGTATAGCTAGGCCATAGCACCGTATCGCCGTTCTACTTAAAACCGGCCTAATAAATTTTTCGGACTACACTGTTCTAGCCATAACACTGGCTTTGAAAGGAAAATTTTCAGCCGGCATTTTTTGTTACTTTTTGATGCCAAAAAGTAAGAGCCCTTCGGCGGCGGTGAGCCGAGGCAAGAATTGTGCGAAGGAAAAAACGTCAATCATATTGATTTTTATATCATAAATTATCCCTCAGGATGACAAATTGGAGCGAGTGAGCGCCCAATTTTTGGCTTACCAGACTGCCGACTTCGGACTAAAGACTATGGACTGGCCAACCGCTTTTCGCAAAACACAGAATTTTTTTTACCTTTGCATCATCACAAAAATACCCCAATCCATGTAAGATTCATTTCTTTTCCAAAAATAGATAGCAGGCAGAGCGGTTCCGTTGCTGCAATTATTTACCCATAAAAAAAGAAATTTATGCTTAATCTACAAGGGGCTAGCTATATCCATGCTAATGGAAATTTATTGTTTTCAGATTTAAATCTCACCATCAACAAACACGAAAAAATTGCACTCATTGGCCATAATGGCGCAGGAAAATCAACACTTTTAAAAATTTTAGCAGGTAAACTCGTGCCAACTGGCGGACATGTTAAGGCAGAATCGACGCCTTATTATGTACCACAGCTTTTTGGTCAGTTTAATGATTTCACCGTCGCACAGGCACTCCGGATTGAAGATAAACTAAAAGCACTGAACGAAATTCTCAACGGAGAAGTGACCGAGGAAAACATGTTTATACTTAATGATGACTGGGCCATTGAGGAACGCTGTGCTGAAGCTTTAAGCTATTGGCGGTTGGAAGATTTAGACCTAGACCAGAAGATGGAAAGTTTAAGCGGCGGACAAAAAACCAGCATATTTTTAGCCGGCATCGCTATCCACCGCCCTGATATTGTTTTGCTGGATGAACCGACCAATCATTTGGATCTGGAAGGCAGAAACAGGTTATACGATTATATCCGATCAACCCGGACTACTTTAGTAGTAGTGAGTCATGACCGTACTTTATTGAACCAAATTGAGAAAGTTTGCGAATTAAGTTCGCATGGAATAACCCTATACGGTGGAAATTACGATTTCTATGTTGCACAAAAGAAAATTGAAAATGAGGCGTTGAATCATGATCTAAAAGCGAAGGAAAAAGCACTCCGTAAGGCTAGAGAAGTAGAAAAGGAATCACTTGAGCGGCAACAGAAGCTTGATGCCAGAGGCAAGAAAAAACAAGAAAAAGCGGGATTGCCGACTATTTCGATGAATACGTTAAAAAACAACGCAGAAAAAAGCACAGCAAAGTTGAAAGGTATACATGCCGAAAAGCTTGACCATATTTCTTCCGAATTAAGCCAGCTCAGGTCTGCACTGCCTGATGCAGATAAAATGAAAATCGTTTTCGACCAGGCTACACTGCACAAAGGAAAAAGTATTCTGGAGGCTAAAGCGCTCAATTTTGCTTTTCGAGATCAGTTACTTTGGAAGGAGCCGATTAGCTTTCAGGTTTTTAGTGGTGAGCGTTATGTCATCAAAGGTAGAAACGGATCGGGAAAAACCACCTTGATTAAGCTTATTTTGGGGCAGATACAGCCCTCAACGGGAAGTTTAAACCGGGTGGGCATTAGCTCCATGTATATTGATCAGGATTATTCCCTGATCGATAATCAGCTCACCGTTTACGAACAGGCCCAGCAATACAGCTCTGGCGCATTGCAGGAACATGAAATAAAAATCCGTTTAAACCGGTTTCTATTTGGTAAAGCCGATTGGCATAAACCCTGTTCGGCCTTAAGTGGTGGCGAGAAAATGCGGTTAATCCTTTGTTCGTTAACCATCAGCAACCAATCGCCCGATCTGATTGTATTGGATGAGCCCACCAATAACCTTGATATCCAGAATATAGAAATTTTAACGACAGCCATTAATGACTACCAGGGAACACTTCTGGTTATATCGCACGATGAATATTTTCTTGACCAGGTACAGGTAGAATATACCATACATCTTTAAAATAAATATATAGCCTTATCTTCGTCTGAAATATTAACCCAGTACACCTATGCAAAGCCTGTCAGCATTAAAAAACGGAAAACTTAAAGGAGCGGTTTCGTTAAAACTTTCTGAAAACTTAACTGAATTCCCTGTAGAAATATTCGATTTGGCTGATACGTTGGAAGTACTGGATTTATCATCTAATCAATTAAGTTCGTTGCCAACAGATTTCGGCCGGTTAAAAAAACTGAGAATTTTTTTCTGTTCTGAAAATCTTTTTTCGGTTTTACCAGAAGTACTGTCCGATTGCCCTGCTCTGGATATTGTGGGTTTTAAATCCAACCGGATTGAAGTCGTACCGCCAAAGTCGATCAACCCGAATTTACGCTGGTTGATCTTAACAAATAACAACATTGCTGAACTACCAAAAGAAATTGGCCTTTGCAAAAGGATGCAAAAGCTGATGTTATCTGGCAACCGTTTATCTACACTGCCTGAAGAATTGAGCAATTGCCGGAATTTAGCATTATTGCGGATTGCGGCGAATAAACTCCACGAATTACCGCAGTGGATTATGCAACTGCCAAAACTATCATGGATTGCATTTTCCGGGAATAATTTTAGTAAAACACCCGCTGTTGAAAGACTTTCACTGATCAACTGGCATGATTTGGAAATCAGCCATTTGTTGGGCGAAGGGGCATCAGGTATGATTTCAAAGGCCTATCAGACAGTTGGCAATGAAAAGCAAGATGTAGCGGTTAAAATATTTAAGGGCGATGTAACAAGCGATGGTTTGCCGGAAGACGAAATGACAGCTTATATCGCTGCAGGTTATCACCCGGGCCTGGTTAATCTAATCGGGCAGGTTGCTTTACATCCGGAAGATAAAAAAGGACTGGTAATGGACCTGATCCCGCATCATTTTTATAATCTTGGCAATCCACCAAGTTTAGAAAGCTGTACCAGGGATGTTTTTCCTGCTGATCGAAAACTTTCTGAAAAACAGATTATCAGCATCGCTAAAACCATTGCTTCGTTAGCAGCTCAACTACATGAAGCAGGCATTATGCATGGCGATTTATATGCACACAATATCTTGATTGATGATGAGGGCAGCACACTGTTCGGTGATTTTGGAGCAGCAAGCTTTTATGATAAAACAGCTAAAACCGCAGATGCGTTTGAAAGA
This sequence comes from Pedobacter suwonensis, assembly GCF_007833675.1. NCBI lineage: Bacteria > Pseudomonadati > Bacteroidota > Sphingobacteriia > Sphingobacteriales > Sphingobacteriaceae > Pedobacter > Pedobacter suwonensis. Next base: position 3,396,573 of record NZ_CP031708.1, read on the forward strand.
ATAGAAGTTAGTGCTTATGGATACCTGCTGGATGATTTACTTTCTTTAAAAAACGAAGAGGTAAGTGAGGAAGTTTATAAAATGATCAGCGAACTCAGAGATGCCTGTTTGGCTACGACGCCCTTAGAGAGGCCTGATTTTCAGGAGTTGGTTGGGGCGTTCCGATAGAAAAATCGTCATCTCGACTGGAGCGCAGTGAAACGGAGAGATCTTATAATCAAGTTAAAGATTTCTCCGCAAGGTCGAAACGACGACTACTTTATAAAAAATATCAATTCTGTTGTTTTTTTGCCCAATCCAATCTTCTCTGATCAGGTGTAGTTGTAACCTTAAAATTTTCGAAGGAGGCGTTAAAACCTTTACCATCCGGACAGGCGGCTACCAACCCGACCATTACAGGTGCGTTATCTTTAAAATAACAGGTACGCAACATGGTATATTTTTTATCATCCAGCGAGTAGAAAATCTCAACGGCATCGAGTTTTCTAACCGCTTTCATCCAGATTGATGCAGGTGCTTTTTCCAGTTCTACCACGCTCCAGTCACTCGTTTTATGCGTGACAACGGCACTTACATTTTGTTTCCCGTTAACAAATTCTACTCCCGCTTTTATCCACTCTTCTTCATTAATGCGAAGCATCAATCCCATCTGATCAAAAGTAGTTACATAATTTCCGGTAATTTTTACCTTCACCTCAAACTCGCCCCCATAAGTAGCATAGTAAAATGGTGCATCATCAACCGTAAAACCATAATGCGAAATGCGCCAATAATCGGTTTTTGCGGGCACGAACATGCTGAAGGTATTTTTATCTTTAATTTCCCATTTTTCGGGTTCGTTGAACCAGTTCATTTTGGCTAAACTCTGGGCATAGGTTTTGGCGCTCATTAAAGAAAATAGTACCGCAATTATGGCAAGTGATTTAAGTTTCATTTGTGTGTTTTGTATGTGGTGTGATGCAAACATAATGCAGGAAAAAATTTTGGTAAAGGACATACATCACTATTTTAACGTGATGATTATCACGCCAGCATTTGGCTAAAATAAGTTTATCAGGTTTAAAAATCTTGAATAAACAGTACATTTGTTTGCATCAGAAACATGGAATTAGATTTTTTACGGACACACATCCATCAGATCGTTTGTTTAACAGATGAAGAATTTGAACATGCTGCATCTTTTTTTACCAGGCGGAAATACAAGAAACACCAGTATATTATCCAGGCAGGTGATGTGGCCAGTCAGGAACATTTTGTAGTGAAGGGCATTGTAAAATCTTCTTATACCGACCACGAGGGAAAAGAATACATTTTACAGTTAGCCATGGAAGAGTGGTGGTTTTCCGATCCAAATGCTTTCAATACAGGTATGCCTGCTACTTTAAATGTAGACTGTATAGAAGATACGGAAACGCTTTCTATTTCATTTGAAAATAAGGAAAAACTCTGTGCCTCCTCCCGCAAGATGGAGTATTTTTTCAGGAAAAAATATACCACAGGCAATATGGCCTTACAAAAAAGGGTATTGGCTTTATTGAGCAACAATGCCGGCGAACGTTACAAGCAATGGCGTAACCAATACCCTTCTCTACACAAAAGGATTCCGAAAACCCTTATTGCATCTTATCTTGGCGTAACCAGAGAAACTTTAAGCCGATTATCGCTTTAATTTCAGCGTTCTGTTTGGTTCTGCTTTTACCACGAAGGTTACAAAGAAAAGGCACGATGGGCGGGGGCACATTGGAGATGATCGCACGACTCTGCTGATCAGATCAAACTCAAAGTTCTGGCGCAACTAATCAGAAAAACCAGTTTAAAAACATGCTACTTCCCAAAACCGCGACCAGGTTTCGCCTGCCCCAAGTTTTATGATCCCCTCTTTGCCGGATAGCTCCTGGTTGTGGTTAACGCCATCAGCAACTCCGCACCAGGGTTCTAAACACACAAATGGTGCATCGGGTGCCGCCCATATCCCAAAGAATGGAAACTCCTCAAAATTGAAGTGCAGGCCGTTATCGTTTTTGGTGTTCAGTAAACTAATGCTGTTGCTTTGCAGGTTTTTAAAAACCAGTGCATCGTTATAGAACAGCTCATGTGTAAGCTTCAGCTTATGCGCATTAAGCGCTATATTTTTGGTTTCGTTGGCCACCAGTCCATCTTCCAGTTTCCAGTAGGTTAATTGCTCATCAGCATTAAAGGAGAGGTAATAATCTTCGTAAACGGTATCTGGCGTGTTGGGTACCGCAAATGCCGGATGTGCGCCAATAGAGAATAAAAGTTCGCTCGTGCCGGTATTCTTTACCTCGTAAGTTAATTTTAACTTTCTGTCTATCAGTTGATACTTCAGTTTAAGCTCAAAATAAAACGGATATGTTCTTAAGGTGTCAGCATTTTGGGTTAACGTAAAAATACCCTCGCTTTCACTTATCTTTTCAAAATTAAAAACATTGTCCCTGGCAAAACCATGACGGGGTAATTCGTAGTGTTTACCCTGGTAAATGAAGCTGTTGTTTTTTAATGAGCCAACAATAGGAAATAGTACCGGGCTATGTTTTGCCCAATACTTTGGGTTGGCATTCCATAAATATTCAAGTTTGGTTTCTTTACTAAATAAACCTTGAAGTTCTGCGCCTTTAGCCGCCAGGCTAACTTTTATATAATCGTTTTCGAGAGTTATCATTACAGGTTAAAATTAGCAAAATTTGTGCTTTGAAAATACATTTTATTAAAAATCAATCCCATCAGATTGGATTTTAGCGTTAGGCGTTTGGTGCAATTATAACATCAAACGCCCAACTCCAGACTAGCCTTTCTCTTCCCAGATACACGCAATGTTAACAATGGTTTGTACAGCCTTTTCCATATCCTGTACGCTTACCCATTCTTGTTTGCTGTGAAAAGCATGTTCTCCGGCAAAAATATTGGGACATGGTAAACCCATATAAGAAAGTCGTGAGCCATCAGTCCCGCCACGGATACTTTGTTGTTTAGGTACTACACCAGCTCGTTCAATTGCCTCAATACCATATTGTACAATTTTAGGATGCTGATCCAAAACCTGTTTCATGTTGCGGTATTGTGGTTTAATATTAAGCTTGTAGCTGGATTTTGGATAGTTAGTCATTACTTTTTTTACAGTTTCTTCCAAAAACCGGCCATGTGAAACTAAGTTCTCATCGGTAAAATCCCTGATGATGAAATGTGCCTCTGCCTCTTCTACCTGTCCGTTGATACTTACCGGATGGATAAACCCTTCTTTCTGGTGCGTGGCCTCTGGTGTAAGGGCATCTTTTGGCAGTGAATCTAAAATTTCGGCAAGAATCTTAATTGCACTTTCCATTTTTCCTTTTGCAAACCCCGGATGTGTACTTACACCATAAATTTTAAGGGTAGCTCCGTCGGCAGAAAAAGTCTCATCTTCGATTGATCCGAGTGTTTCCCCGTCAATGGTATAACCAAAATCGGCACCTAACTTCTTCAAATCAACTTTGTCTACGCCTCTGCCAATTTCTTCATCAGGGGTAAAAAGAAGCTTTATGGTTCCGTGTTTTACCTCTTTGTTTTTCATTAAAAAGGCCGCTGCTTCCATAATTTCTGCTAATCCTGCTTTATTATCTGCACCCAATAAGGTTGTTCCGCTGGCGGTAATAATATCATTGCCAATCTGTTGTTTCAGGTCTTGGTGTTCAGCAAGTTTGATTACAATGTGGTTATCGTCTGGCAGAACCAGGTCTTGTCCCTGATATTTTTCATGAATAATCGGTTTAACATTTTCTCCGCTACAATCAGGCGAGGTATCCATGTGCGAACAAAAGAAAATTACGGGTAATTGTTTATCTGTATTTGATGGGATGGTTCCATAAACATAGCCGTTATCATCCATTTCGGCATCAGAAATTCCAATTTCCTGCAATTCCTCAACCAATACTGCCGCTAAGTTTTTTTGCTTTAAAGTTGAAGGGCAGGTAGGAGAATTTGGATCGGATTGGGTATCAATTTTTGCATATTTTATGAACCGCTGTTCAAGCGATTTGTTAAAGTTGGTGTATGTGCTCATAATTCAAAGGTAAAAGTTATAGATATCCGATAATCATCTTATTTTTGTAAAAAAGATATGATTTTTTATTCATTGAGAGCGACTTATATAACCTTTCTGTTTGTTTTTATTGGAAGTTTTTCCTTTGCTCAATCCAACTATTTCAAAATGTCTTATGGTTTTGGCGGTGGCATGAATAAATCATATACCGATGTATATGAGGGAGACTATGGGAAAATTGTTTACGGTGTTTTTGATTATCACATCACCCCTTTTTTGACAATGGGACTGGAAGGGCAATACGGAAGGATTAAAGGGGGGATTGCTGTTAAAGATCCATCCGGCCGTTGGTTTGTCAATAAATATACCGCACTTACAGCTAACCTGAAACTGATGTTAGGGGAACTTGTTAATTATCGCCAGGGAGGATTACTGTATAACATGAGGGGGATATATGTTGGCTTCGGATTGGGAGCGATAAATAACAACATATCCAACATTGCAAGGTATCCACCTCATACTTCCGGTTCTGACAGACAACCCTATGGCGGAGAAGATAAAAGTACTAACCTGTTATTGCCGATAAATTTGGGTTTTAATTATTACATAAAAGATTCCTTTGGTTACATGAGGTATGTAATTAATGTAAATGCACAGTCTAACTTTACTTTTGGCGAAGGCTTAGATGGTTATAATGAGTCGAGACTAAGCGCTAATAATACCTATCCGGACATGTATAATTCCATTACTGTAGGCTTCAGGTATCTGTTCGGTAACGTTCGCTCGTACCATAAAACGCTATAAACTCTATTTATCAATAGCATGAGGATATTATTATTGGTTTTTACATTTTCCTTTTCATTAACTTCAATGGCACAGCAATCGCCTTTTGAGTTAAGTGGAAAAACAGCAACTACAACATACACTGAAGCCATATCTTATTATCAAAACCTGGCTAAAACCTACCGGCAAGCCAAACTGTTAACCTATGGGCTTACTGATTTTGGAAAACCTTTACACTTATTGGTTTTATCACGTAACCGGGTTTTCGATCCCGTGCAGATCAGGAAGCAAAATAAAAGAATTTTATTGATCAATAATGGCATTCATCCAGGCGAACCAGAAGGGATAGATGCATCGATGATGCTGGCTCGTGATTTGCTCAAAGCGGGTAAATTGCCAAAGGATGTGGTAATCTGCATCATTCCGCTTTACAATATAGACGGCAGTTTTAACCGTAGTGGAACATCAAGGGCAAACCAAAACGGGCCGGTTGCTTACGGTTTTAGAGGAAATAGCAAAAACCTTGATCTGAACCGTGATTTTATTAAAACAGATTCCAAAAATTCGGCAGCATTTCAACTTATTTTTAATACCTGGCAGCCCGAGATATTTGTAGATACCCATACCAGCAATGGCGCCGATTATCAATATGTGATGACGCTTATCCCGACACAAAAAGATAAGCTAAACCTTATACTTTCTGATTATTTAACCAAAACTTTAGTGCCTGATTTATATTCCGGTATGGAAAAACTGGGTTATCCGATGATTCCTTATGTAAACTCGATAGGCGAAACCCCTGAAACCGGGATAACAGGTTTTATTGAATCGCCACGTTACTCTACTGGTTATACCACGCTGCACAATACCATTGGGTTTATGCCCGAAACGCATATGTTAAAATCGTACGATTTACGCGTAGATGCTACTTACAAGCTTTTGAAAACCTATATCCAGGTGATCGAACGGGATGCCAAAATCATTGGGGCAAATAAGAAAAAGGCCAATGAGGCTGTTGCTGCACAAAAAGAATATCCTTTAGCGTGGAAACTAAACAAAAACGATGTTAACGATATCCCATTTAAGGGATTTGAAGCAGGGCAAAAGCCCAGCACGGTAAGCGGCGCTGAACGTTTATATTACGATCGTAGCAAGCCTTACGTCAAAACCATTAAAGAGTGGAACAAGTATGAGCCCGCATTATCTGTTCAAAAACCTGTCGCCTATATCATCCCAAAAGCATGGGATCGGGTAATTACGCTGCTTAAACTGAATCAGGTTAAATTAAGGGAATTAAAAAGCGATCAGAAAATTGTTGTCGACAGTTATTACATCGGTGATTTTAAAACCGGAACCAAGCCATATGAAGGCCATTACCTGCACTCAGGTGTAACTGTAAATACTGTTCCACAAAAGTTGCAATACTATGCTGGTGATTATGTGGTTTATGTAAACCAGCCAGGCAACCGGTATATTGTAGAAACCTTAGAACCTCAGGCCACAGATTCTTATTTCAACTGGAATTTTTTCGATTCTATTCTGGATATGAAAGAGCATTATTCGGCCTATGTTTTTGAAGATACGGCTACAGAACTGCTAAAAAATAACCCTGATTTAAAAAGTAAACTGGACGCCAAAAAGTTGGCTGACCCTGAATTTGCAAAGAATGGTGCCGCACAACTTGATTTTGTGTATAAAAATTCTGATTATTACGAAAAAACACACAACAGATATCCGGTTGCACGTTTGGTTACAGATGTAAAACTGGATTTAAAATAAGCCCAAATGGAATACTTCAATATAGCACCAGTTGCCTCCTTAATTTTCGTTTTTACCATCATTACCAGCCTTTACGCTTTCTACGATCATTCGATTTATGGAAAATTTATGCTACATCCTTTTAGTGTTTCTAAAGGGCAGAATGTATATACATTAATTACCAGCGGACTTGTGCACGCCGATTGGATGCACCTCTTTTTTAACATGTTTACTTTTTACGCTTTTGCCTTTGCGCTTGAGAGTATGATGGGGAGCTGGCGGTTTGGGTTGCTTTACTTTTTGGGTCTGGTGTTGAGCGATCTGCCAACGGTAATCAAACATAAAGATAACTTTCACTACAATAGTCTGGGCGCTTCAGGCGCAATCAGCGCGGTACTTTTTAGTTATATATTGTATAACCCAATGTCTAAAATCTATATCATGTTTATCCCGATCGGGATTCCTGCTGTAGTTTTTGGAATTATATATTTAATTTATTGTGCTTACGCTTCCCGCAATTCAAGGGATCATATCAATCATGATGCACACTTTTTTGGCGCCTTAACCGGATTGATATTTACAATCATTTTCGTACCAGGTATTCTACAGAACTTTATTGCCATGTTAACGGGTGGTAGATAATTTTCATTAGAAAGAATCGTCATTCTCCTGAAAACTTATCGTGTGGATGCATCGCTGTTAATCCTTTTAGTACACATTCATTAAGTCAGCCGTCATGCTGATCCGATAGATTCTGCGTTACTTTACAAGTAGAAATAATATTTTTTCAATGGCCTTGTAGCTACTTCGTGGTCAGCATCTTTCATGCAGGATATACCCTGAAATGAATTACCTTCAGTGAGCTCGCTAAGGCTGGGTTCAGTGTGACGACTAGAATTTATTACCCTGCCGTAGGCAGATAAGGTTTCTCAAAGAAACTCATTGGCTCATCAGGATTTTTAATAATCTCAAACACGACATAACCCCAGGGTTTCCAGAAGTTTTCCAGCACCTGTGCATATATCTTATGCTGCCAGACATCAAAAAGGGGTTTGGTCATGTTGCCACGAAGAGGCATTGCTTCGATGTATGTGGTACCTTCAACAGGCATAAAGGTATATTCGGGTAAACGGTTAAAAAGGTAAGCAGAATAATAAAAGCGGGCGCTCAATTCTTCAAATTGCTCGGCGGTTAAAGCTTTTCCTTTTATCTCATTGATAATATCCTGATGGTAGCGTTTATTGGTGCCATTATCCTGTAAACAGGCGATGATCCCAAAATCTTTCATTTTTAACGAGAAGGTTAACGTATTAATCTCATCACGGAAGCTGAATGGTGTTTTTGTGTTTTCCAGTTTTACCACAATGATAGACCATGGCGTGAAATCTTCAAACTCCAGGCTGGTGTACAGGTTTTGCATCATGAAATTCAGGTTGGCAAATTTCATCATCAGCGATTGCGACATGTTTAAACCATCGGCAGTCATTTCTTTACGTAAGGCCGAATGCATTTCAATATATACAAAGCCATAAAGGAATTTGCCAATCCAGTTAAAAAGATCCAGCTCTGGCAGTGTGGAAACAGCATCATAACCTTTTGCAAATGCAGCTTCGATTTTATCTTCCAGTGGATTTAAAAACTGCTCATTGATCTCGGCATTCACCGGAATAACCAATGTATTGTATGAACGGATACTTTCATCCAAAAACTGGATCTGCTCTTCGCCACTTAAACCTGCCTGTTCCAACAACCATTTTGGAAGCAGAGGCACCTGGATTACAGGAGAATTAAATGTTTTTCCGCTTAAAAAGCAGGTTTTGTATAAAAAATCGAAATTTTTGAAAGGATTGTATAAGCCGGTATTCATCGCTGCAATATTAGCCATTATATTTTTAGGGCTAAGTAACGATGTTTTATTTTAACGCAGGGATTACAACCTTACTTAAGGGTTTGCGTTAATGATTACCGCTGCAGATATTGTATTATCAATATAGATTTGTTAATCCCCTGAGCTTGCCTAACGACCTACGTCATACACATTAAGGTGTTTCAACAGGCTCAACATGACAGCATCTGAGGTAAAATCGCCTTATGATACAATTCCAACTTAAGATATTACAAAGCTGCATCCATTAACAAATTAAGGTTTTTTAGCTCCCCTCCTTTTCAAGGAGGGGCCGGGGGTGGTTAAGCTAGTAATTATTGTAATAATAACTGATATCATCCACCAGCTGGTTGTAAATGGGTTTGGTAAATTCTAAAAACAGCGCGTTTGGCGGTGGCGGTAACTGCTCTCTGCGTTTGGTAATGGCTAATTGCGGTTTAGTTAAGGCCCTGTCGTCTCCCTTATAACTGGCCCAGCTGTCTCTCCAAACATAGGTTCCGGGAAATTTCTGTTGGTGAACCAGTTTCCTTGTTTTCCAATCAGTAATGCTCATGTCCAGTAAACCGGATGAAGAAATGTTCTTTTCAAAAATACTCAGCGTAGCTTTTACAGTGCCATAAACCGGCTTTTTATCACGCGTTTCGCCGATTACTACGCTATCACGTTTTAGCTTTTCTACCCTTTCTTTTACATAGGTTTGGCCTACCACAAAATCATCAAAATTTAAGCTGAGTACCTGATCTGGAACAATTTTTTGCTCGGTAGCTTGTCTTTCCCCGTAAAAAATAACAAACTTGTTTTTGGAATATTTTGCGATATACTGATCAATCTGCTGTTGAAAATAATCAGCGCTTAACTTATACAGACTGCTGTTAACGATAATCGGTTGTACCACAACCCTGGTTACAGCAGACCAATATGCATCTTCCATTTTTGCTTTGGCATCTTTGTAGTTTGGCTGAAGATTCAGCGTTTTCTCAAATTCGTAATATGCTTTTTTGGCGGCCTGGCGGCTACCATCTCTTAAATAGCTTAAGCCGGAATTATACCTTGCGCCGGCAGCATTATATTTAGCATCAGCCAGTTCAGTACTATATTTTGAAGGGTTCGGAATAATTGCCAAACATGCCGGACAGCTATTGATTTCATCTGCCAGTTGATTGATTTTCTGATAATCGTACATCACCGATTCCCATCTGAATAGATCGTTAGATATTTTTGCTTCCTCAATTTTCCGTAAATGATCTTTTAAAGCTAATTCGTAAGCCATTTTCAATACCTGCATGGCTTCGCTGTTTTTTGGCGAATTTTGTAGCCTGCTTACTGATTTTTGAACAGATAAATCGTAATCACCTTTTTGAAGGGCATTTTTTCCTGTGGTACATCCTCCAATAATTATGAGGGATAAATAAATAAAGTACCTTAATTTTGAGCTATTTTTCATGGCGATGGCGTTATGTTAATAAATAAAGATAATTTTAACACAATAATAACCTTATATATTAAGTAGACGATTGATAATGAAAATTAGTTGCAGGCCATTTGAATTAACGTTAAAACATCCTTTTTCAATTTCGAAATTTACCCGTACCAGTACGCCCTTAATGTTGTTGAAAATTGAATATGAAGGGGTAACCGGTTATGGCGAGGCATCTATGGTGCCTTATATGGGTGAGAGTTATGAAAGTGCGACAGCTTTTCTGAACCTTGTAGATTGGGACAAAATCCAATTTCCATTCGATTTTAAGGAGATTATTCCTTATTTAGATGTTCTGGCTCCTGGCCAGCCGGCAATCAAAGCTGCTATTGACATTGCGCTTAACGATGTTCAGGGGAAACTGTTAAATAAACCTTGTTACGAAATTTATGGTGCAGATCCTGCTAAAATGCCGGTAACTTCTTATACCATTGGGATTGATACGCCTGACGTCATCCGCGAAAAACTGAAAGATGCCGAAGCATTTAAAGTGATTAAGGTTAAGCTGGGAAGAGATAACGATCAGGAAATTATAGAAACGATCAGGAGCATGACCAATGTACCCTTATATGTGGATGCTAACCAGGGCTGGGCAGATAAGATTAAAGCCATTGATTTAATTTACTGGCTACATAACCAGGGGGTGGTATTAATTGAGCAGCCTATGGATAAGACCAACCTGGACGGGAACGCCTGGTTAACCGAACGAAGCCCTATTCCCTTACTTGCGGATGAAGCTGTACAGCGTTTAGCCGATATGGATAGTTTAAAAGGGGCTTATCATGGAATCAATGTAAAACTGATGAAGAGTTGTGGCATGTACGAAGGGCATCAGATGATTTTGAAAGCCCGTTCGTTCGGAATGAAAGTGCTGATCGGTTGTATGAGCGAAACCAGTTGCGCTACTTTGGCCGCCGCTGCTTTGGCTCCGTTATGCAACTGGGCGGATTTGGATGGGCCCTGGCTGACCAAAAACAATCCGTTTAAAGATCCGGCCTTTGAAAATGGAAAGTATATCCTCAATAATTTGCCGGGTTTAGGGCTGGAAGGTGTTACTCCTGATCTTTTTATTTAAACAGAGTAGAAATGATGAATGACAGGATGATAGAATGATTGAAGATCCTAAGCGATACGAGATAGGTGAATTTTGGCTGGGCACTATCCCTGATATTCACTCATTCAAAACTCACCCATGCTGTCATTAAATTGCTACTTCTGGTCTTTTTCTTTAAAACTTTTTCTGATGTCTTTGGTAAGTTGATACTTAAAGTAAAATAAACAAGCGGTTGTACCTACCAAAAAACCAGCTGGCAGATATTTGTGGTTATTATAACACCAAACCAGTCCGAAAATAGAAAGAATAATGGCCAGGTTATAGAAAATGTTTAAAGCAAATTTTTTTCCCACAGATAGAGGATTTTAGTTTTAAGAGAATTTACGTGCAAAGTACCAATTAGCAATAATCAATTTTCAAACACCATCCTGAGCTGAAATATTCAAAAGGTTTGCTCCTGTAAGGTTTAAGTTTGAAAATTGATCTTTGTTTGTGCTATAAAACCCTTCTCCAATTGATCATTGGAGTTTGGTTATTGGTCATTGTTTTCTTGATAATTGTTTATTGAATACTGGTTATGCTAATAAACCGGCATATTCGGATCAAAAGCTGCTTGCCAGGCCAAAATGCCGCCTTTTAAGTTATAAAGATTGTCAAATCCATATTGTTGCTCTAACTGCATAACCGCTGCAGCGCTTCTTTTTCCACTGCGGCACTGGATAATTACCGGCTTATCTTTCGCAACCTTGTCGGCCTCAATTAAAATTCCGCCCAAAGGGATGTTCTCGCCTTCAAGATTGGAAACCTCATATTCGAATGTTTCACGAACATCAATTAATTGAAAATCTTCTTTGTTATCGATTTTCTCTTTTAGTTCTTGTACCGATATTTCTTTCATTTTATAAATGTATTTATGCAAATATAGGAAAATCAAATTTACGCTCCCTATCAAAAAAATGCCATAAAATTTTGCTTAAAAGTGTAACAACCGGAACCCTTAGGCGTTTAACTATAAATAGTTACAAATGGACAAACTGAACCGTTTCTTTTGGTTTTGCTCTGGCGCTCACATCCCGACACTGGAAAAATATCCTTCAGAACAAAATAAATATACAGGCATTGGTGCCACCATTTTTTTTACCGGCCTTTTTGCTGCCCTTTCCGGAGGTTATGCCATGTATTTTGTATTTAAAGGTGATGATCTGGCCGTAATTTTTGCTATTGTTTTCGGTTTTTTATGGGGAGCAGCCATCTTTAATATGGATCGGTACATCGTGTCCAGCATTAATAAAAGTGCCAGCACCAATAAGCAGATATTACAGGCTACGCCGCGTATTCTGTTGGCTATTATGATCGGTATGGTTATTTCCAGGCCGATAGAGCTTAAAATCTTCGATAAAGAAATTAAAGAACGCCTAAAAGTAAGTTATTTAAATGGTCAGCGCGCTAAAATAGATACGCTGAACAAAGCATTTGAGAAAAAATATCAGGTAGAATTTGGCCGGTTAAACCAGCAGAAAGCTACCCGCGACTCGCTTGAAAAAGGAATCAAGGCCGACAGGCAAAAACTTAACTTCGAGATTTTCGGCAATAAAACCACCGAAACATCGGGTGTAATGGGTTATGGGCCATATGCCAAACGAAAGGAAGCAGAGATTGCACAACGTACAGCAGAGTTAGATTCGCTTAAAGCGAACATCAATAAATCGGAAAGTTTTGTAGATAAACGCAAAGAATTCGATGGATTGTTTACTGAAAAGCTGTACACCAAAAAACAGTTGGATAGTTTATCGGATATCGCCGGTTTTGCCGATCGCAACTGGGCATTAGGGCAGCTTAAATTTAATGTGGATGGTACGCGGGATAACAATACCGCAATTGCGGTTACTTTTATTGGACTGTTGTTTATCTTTTTTGAATGTTTGCCTGTTTTTGTAAAGCTGATGAGTGCCAGAGGCCCTTATGACTATGCAATTGCAGACGGGGATGAAGTATCGATTTACCATTCTAAAAAAGATAAGGATTTCCATTTGGAAGTGGCCGATAATATTCATGAAACGAGGGTCGATTCTGAGTCGTCAAAAAAGAAGGAAATCATAAAAGGCAAAGCCTATCGTGATCTCGAAAAATACGATTGGGACCGTGAGGGTTAATGATGTAAGATGTAAAATGGATGATATAAAACGGATGGTGTAGGGCGGATTATGGAAGACGGGTTATAGGAAAGGGAATCTGTTGTAAACATCAACCATACACTATTAAACCATTAACTAATAAACTACCAACCAAAAATCCTAAATTCACCCCGCTATAAATATAATATGAAGAAAATACTCTTTTTTACCCTTGTAGGGATGACAAGTTTGCAGCTTAAAGCGCAAAACATTGATAAAATCATTACCCGTGAATATACTGATCACCTGATTAAAACCTTAAGCGCTGATGACATGCAGGGACGTGCAACTTTTACGCCTGGTATTGATAAAGCAGCCACTTTTATTGAATCTGAATTCAAAAAGATTGGTTTACAGCCCCTGGCTGGTGAGAAAACTTTCCGGCAAACTTTTTATAAGTATCAGGTTAGCTCATTAAGTACAATCGTTAAAATTGACGGACAGGAAATTACACCTGCCAACATAATGGTTACAGGTGTTGCCACAGAAAGTGTTGCGCTTGATAAATCCAACGCCACTGTTGTTAAGTTAGACCCCGAAAAGCCTTTTGTAGCGCAGTTCAGGGCCATGCTAAATAGTGATAAAAGCCAGATCGTTTTAGTCGACAATAAGTTTGCTGATCTTTTTAACCGTTATAAAGATCATTTCAGCAAACCAACTACTATTGATGAAAAAGACGTAAAAGCAACCAACGGCGCAGTACAGGTTTTCGTTTTGGGTAAAGATGCCGCAACAGATTTTTCGGTAACAATTAAAAGTAAGGTAGATAAAATGCCTTTGTTTAATGTGGCCGGGGTAATTCCTGGTAAATCGAAAGCGAAAGAAATGGTCATCTTCTCTGGTCATTACGATCACCTTGGTTTCTTAAAAGCGGTAGATGGCGATAGTATAGCCAACGGTGCCGATGATGATGCTTCTGGCACAACAGCAATGATTGCTTTAGCGAAATATTATAAAGCACAAAAAAATAACGAGCGTACCTTAATCTTTGTTGCTTTTACTGCTGAAGAAATTGGCGGTTATGGTGCCAGATATTTCTCTGCAAAACTGAATCCTGATGATGTGGTAGCCATGTTTAATATTGAGATGATTGGCAAAGATTCGAAATTTGGTAAAAATACGGCCTTTATTACGGGTTATGAAAGATCTGATTTTGGAAAGATTTTGCAGAAAAACTTAGCAGGAACTGAGTTTACTTTCCATCCTGATCCCTATCCTGAGCAGAACTTATTCTATAGAAGTGATAACGCAACTTTAGCGGCTCTAGGTGTTCCGGCACACACCATTAGTACGGATAAAATTGATATTGATAAATTGTACCACAGCGTGAAAGACGAATATAATTCTTTAGATGTAGACAACATTCTTTCTACCATTAAAGCCATTGCCAAAAGTGCAACCAGTATTGTAAACGGTACAGATACGCCAACAAGGATTCCGAAGTTGAAGCAATAATAGCGATTAGATAACCTATCAGGTTTTTTAAAACCTGATAGGTTTAAACGCGATAGTAAAAAAAATGACCAGTGAAATCATCACTGGCCATTTTTATTTAGAATCTGGTGAAGGTTTACTTACTCAAATACATCGATTTGTCTTTGTAAAGCTTGCGGAAGTAAGGGTCTTCCAGATCTTTGATAAAGCGGATGGCCTCACCAGTAGATTTCATTTCAGGACCTAATTCTTTCGTTACCTCAGGGAATTTCTCGTAAGAGAAAACCGGTTCTTTAATAGCATAACCTTTAAGTTTACGCACAATGGTAAAGTCTTTCAGTTTGGCAACGCCCAGCATTATTTTAGCAGCAATGTTGATGTATGGAACATCATAAGCTTTTGCGATGAAAGGAACCGTACGTGATGCCCTGGGATTTGCTTCGATTACATAAACTTTCTCATCTTTAATGGCAAACTGAATGTTTAACAAACCACGTACATCTAACGCTTTTGCAATTTTAACAGAGTATTCTTCCATGGCCTGAGTTACCTTTTCTGATAAGCTGAATGTTGGCAATACCGCAAATGAATCTCCTGAGTGTATACCAGCAGGCTCAATGTGCTCCATCATACCGACAATATGCACATCTTCACCGTCAGAGATCGAATCAGATTCTGCCTCCTCTGCCCTATCTAAAAAGTGATCGATTAATACACGGTTGCCGGGTAAATCGCCTAACAGTTTTACAACAGCTTTTTCAAGGTCTTCATCGTTGATTACAATACTCATGCCTTGTCCGCCCAATACATAACTCGGGCGCACCAATACCGGATAGCCTACCTCGTTTGCTACAACGATGGCCTCTTCAGCATTTTCTGCAACACCATATTTTGGATAAGGAATATCCAATTCTTTTAACAGGTCAGAGAAACGGCCACGGTCTTCAGCAATGTCCATATTCTCGAAAGAAGTTCCAATAATTTTGATGCCGTTTTGGGTCAGTTTTTCAGCCATTTTCAAGGCAGTTTGACCACCTAGCTGAACAATTACGCCTTCAGGTTTTTCTAAGTCGATAATTTCGCGAACGTGTTCCCAGAAAACAGGTTCGAAGTACAATTTATCGGCCATGTTAAAATCAGTTGAAACCGTTTCAGGGTTACAGTTAACCATAACCGCTTCGAAACCCGATTCTTTTGCAGCCAATAAACCATGTACACATGAGTAATCGAACTCAATACCCTGACCGATACGGTTAGGGCCTGAACCTAAAACAATTATTTTTTTCCTGTCAGAAGGTTTTGATTCATTCTCTTCTTCAAAAGTGGAGTAATAGTATGGCGTTTTGGCCGGAAACTCTGCAGCACAGGTATCAACCATCTTGTATACCCTTTTTATGCCTAAAGCTTTACGGCGCTCGTAAACCTCATCCTCCGTAACATTGCCTAACAACCAGGCAATCTGAACGTCAGAGAAACCTTTTTGTTTTAGCGTTACAAAGAAATCCTGAGGGATATTATTTAGTGAGTATCTTTTTAATTCATTTTCAAGCAATACCAATTCCTGAATCTGGTTTAAGAACCATTTATCAATTTTGGTTACCTTACGGATAGATTCCAGCGGTACACCCATGGCCATGGCATCTTTTATCAGGAATAAACGGTTCCACGAAGCGTGCTCCAAACCGTCCATAATCTCTTCAATATTACGTACCTGTCTTCCATCTGCACCTAAACCCGCACGGTTGATTTCTAAACTCTGACAAGCTTTTTGTAATGCTTCGATAAATGTACGGCCAATGGCCATTACCTCACCTACCGATTTCATTTGCAAGCCAAGCTCTTTGTTGGCGCCTTTGAATTTATCGAAGTTCCAACGCGGTACTTTAACAATTACGTAATCTAAAGTAGGTTCGAAATATGCTGAAGTGGTTTTGGTAATCTGGTTTTCAATTTCATCAAGGTTATAGCCGATAGCCAGTTTAGCTGCGATTTTTGCAATTGGGTAACCAGTTGCCTTGCTGGCCAATGCTGATGATCGGGATACACGTGGGTTGATTTCGATGGCGATAATTTCATCGTTTGCCGGATTAACCGAAAACTGAACGTTACAGCCGCCTGCGAAGTTACCAATGGCACGCATCATTTTGATTGCCTGGTTACGCATATCCTGGTAACAACGGTCAGACAGGGTCATTGCAGGAGCAACTGTAATTGAATCTCCTGTGTGGATGCCCATTGGATCGAAGTTTTCAATCGAACAGATGATAATTACGTTATCATTGCTATCTCTTAGTAACTCTAACTCATATTCTTTCCATCCTAAAACCGCTTTTTCTACCAGTACTTCATGTGTTGGCGAAGCTTCCAGGCCGCGTTTTAAAGCTGCATCGAATTCTTCTTTTCTGTGTACGAAACCACCACCAGAGCCACCCAAAGTATATGAAGGGCGGATTACCAGCGGAAATCCGATTTCCTGAGCGGCTTCTTTACCTTCTAAAAATGAGTTGGCTATTTTAGATTGCGCAACACCCACACCGATATCAACCATTAACTGGCGGAAAGCCTCACGGTTTTCAGTTTTCTCAATTGCATCTACATCAACCCCTACAACCTTAACCCCGTATTTTTCCCAAACACCACGTTCTTCCGCTTCTTTACAAAGGTTTAGCGCTGTCTGACCGCCCATTGTAGGAAGTACCGCATCAATTCTAGGTAAATCTTCAGAGGCGATATGCTCCTGTAAAATAACTTCTATTGAATCAACAGTCAGCGGGCGCAGGTAAACATGGTCGCCAATAACCTTATCCGTCATAATCGTAGCCGGATTGGAGTTGATAATAGAAACGGTAATTCCTTCTTCTTTTAAAGAAAGTGCCGCTTGCGAACCTGAGTAATCAAACTCACAGGCTTGGCCAATAATAATTGGTCCAGATCCGATAATCAGTACTGAGCGTATGGAAGTGTCTTTAGGCATGATAAAGCTTAAAATAATTAAAATTCTAAAGTGTTTGAACCCGAAGGTGAAGAAGCAAAAGGTCTTATGCTTGCAAGAAGAAAATCCCAACTGTTCTGTCGGGATGCAAAGATACATCTTTGGATGTGATTTGAGCCGTTTTTTTTAAAATAAAAAAGAGTACTATTTTAGTACTCTTTTATGGTTTTTTCTTTTGTAAAATAAGCTACTGCTGTAATTTAATTTCGCCTAAATCGGTAGTGGCGCTATCTTTAACGGCAACCCTTTCTACTGTTGTATCTTTATACGGTGCATTGGCCTTGATTACCACAGTATAAACACCTTCTTTAAGGTTTGTAAAAGTAAAAACACCCTGATTGATCTGTGCACTTAGCGTGTCTTTCGCTGCTACAAGTGATACGGTTGACGCGGCATCAACTGGTGTAATTTTTCCGATTATGCCACCCGTTTTAATGTTGGTAAAAGCGATAGAACCCAATGCCGATATAATGAGCAGCGATAATGCAACACACAATTTTTTCATGGTATAACGTTTTAGTTGCCTAATGTCTTAAATAAATAACAGCATTTAGGACAAATAGTTTTAAATACTGAACACTATTTTTTCATTTGTACTATAAATTATACATAAATGTAAAATATAAATGTGTATATTTGTGATGAGTTCTTAATTAATGTGATAATACGTTCGTCAATGTAGTGCTGTTGGTCAGAATTAAGTCACGAAGTTGTGATGATCGGATTATTGGCAATAATGTTGTAATAACTGAAACGTATATGCGTTTTGTATATACTTTAGACAATGATCTAAAGCCTCCTCCGCGGATTAGTTACCCGCCATGAGGATTTCTTCATAAATAGTTTGTTTGGTTTATTATCCGGTTAGAGGAGCCCTCCTCAACCGGATTTTTTCTTTTAAGGCTTTTTCTTTTACATTTGACTATATTCAGAAAATGTATCGTGAATAAAAACATTAAAAAAATCGCTGTTGTTGGTCCGGAAAGTACAGGGAAATCTACGATATCTCAGTTACTGGCCAAATACTACAAAGTTTCGTGGGTGCCGGAGTATGCCCGTTATTACTGCGAAAATCTGGTTGCCGATTATACCCTGCAAGATGAAGTGAATATGTATTACGGGCAGGTAGCGTTAGAGGATGCAATTTTGGTTACCACCGAAAGTGATTTCATTATTTGCGATACCACTTTTATTACGGTTAAGATATGGAGCGATGAAGTACTTGGAGAGACGCCCCAGATTGTATTGGATGCTCTACCGAAAAAGCCTTACGATTTGTATCTGTTAATGGATATCGATTTGCCATGGCAGGATGATCCTCTTCGCGATTTTCCGGAGAAACGGGAATATTTTATGGAAGTTTGGCATCAGGAATTACAGGCGCTTCAAGCCAATTATCAAGTTATTGGTGGTTTAGGTGAAGAACGGGTCGCAAATGCCGTTAGAGCCATTGATGATTTTTTAAGCAGGTAAAAAGGTTATCTTTTTTGGGAAATGATTGTTGGTCGTTTTTTGGCAGCCGGCAGTCCCGCTTTCGCTTTAATCACCCGATGAAAAATCAGGGTTCGTGTTCGCTACTATCGGGTTTAAGAACAAGGGCTTGTTAACATGGTGCCTAAACATGAAACGTTCCTATGGAACGAAAAAAAAATAAACATTTTTTTTACCGATGATCCGTCCCGATGGGACGAGACGGTGTTATAAATTAACAACCGACCATTCTGGTTTGTTAAAAAATGTTCGCCCCGTCGGGACACCTCATTGGTAGCCAATTGTTTAATTGGCGAGGTTTAGTTCCATAGGAACGTTTGGTGTTTTAACGTTGATATCTCTACCTGCCTGGCCACCTGAACCCGATTGGAACGGATGCCAATTTCCTTCAAATTGGCAGGAGGGAAAGCGGGACTGAAAATGCCATGCGCACAGAACCGTTCATTTTCAAATCCATAATAACAAATAGTTCCACGTCTGTACGGGCAGGTATTATGCCATTAATTTTTACCCTATTAAACCCAATACATTAAAAAATATTCGGATTGCTTAAAATTTTCTACATTTGTCCCATCATTAGGGGTGCCTTGTTTAAATAAACACAAAAACAGGCTGAGATCATACCCATTTTGAGGCAAAAGGTAGAAGGTAAAAAGGTAGAGGGTTAAATCCCGTCAGCCTTAAAACCCTCCAGCCATCAACCTCAAATGCACCTGATCCGGGTAATGCCGGCGTAGGGATTGGAGTTATGGAAGTTTAACTGAAATCGGGGAAGCCCCTTTTTCCGATGGGTTTAACTAAAAACAAAACATTGAAAAATTTACTTTTTGCAGCACTTGTTGCAATGTTGCCCTTCTTTGTATCGGCACAAATTTCGGTTACGGGCAAAGTAACAGATCAGAATCAGCAGCCGCTGCCAGGTGCCACAGTTAAATTGCGGAATCAAAAAACAGCGGTGGTAACCAATGCCACGGGAACTTATAGTATTACCAACCTATCAGGCGGAAAATATACCATTGTTGTCAGTTACGTAGGTTATAAAACAGTTGAAAAGACTATTGACATTAACCAAAATACTACCGCTGATTTTAGCCTGACGCCACAAAATTTCCTGGCTGATGAAGTCATTGTACGTGCAACCCGTGCCACAGATAAATCGGCAACTACTTACAAGAATATTAGTAAGGAAGAAATTCAGCAGAATAATTTCGGGCAGGATTTGCCTTTTATTTTACAGAATACACCGGGTGTAGTGGTTACTTCTGATGCTGGTGCTGGTGTAGGTTATACAGGTATCAGAATACGTGGGAGCGATAACAGCAGGATTAACGTAACGGTTAACGGCATTCCCATCAATGATAGCGAAAGCCAGGGAACATTTTATGTGAACATGCCTGATTTTGCCTCGTCGGTTGATAACGTGCAGATTCAGCGTGGCGTTGGTACCTCAACCAACGGTGCAGGTGCATTTGGCGCAAGTTTAAACATTCAGACTACCGCCAATGAAACAGAACCCTATGCTGAACTGAACAATACTTATGGCAGTTTCAATACCTGGAAAAATACCGTAAAGGTAGGAACAGGTTTGATTAACAACCGATTTAGCTTTGATGGCCGTTTATCAAGAATCAGCTCTGATGGTTATGTAAATCGTGGCTCTTCATTATTGAAATCGTACTTTTTATCTGGTGCTTACCATGGAGATAAGGATTTATTGCGTGTAAATGTTTTCTCTGGAAATGAGAAAACCTACCAATCGTGGAACGGAATCCCACAATCACGTTTAGAAAATGATTTAGCTGGAATGCAGGCTTATATTGATAGAAATGGATTAAGTGCAGAGGATGCGGCAAACCTGCTTAACTCGGGCAGGCGATACAACAGTTTTCTTTATAATAATCAAACTGATAACTATACACAGAACCACTACCAGTTAATCTATGCCAGACAGTTTTCTGAACAGTTTTCTTTTAATGGTGCCTTACATTATACCAAGGGTGAAGGTTATTATGAAGAATACCGGGTACAGGATAGCCTGAAACATTATGGCTTGAATCCAGTTGCTGTTGCTGGTGGTACACCTATTGCCGAAACTGATTTAATTCGCAGACGTTGGTTAGATAATGATTTCTACGGCGTTACCTATGCTTTTAACTACGTACCTGAAAAGAATTTAAACTTTACTTTGGGTGGCGCATACAATGAATATAAGGGTGCGCATTTTGGCCAGGTAATTTGGGCGCAATATGCTTCAAACGGCAATATTGATCGCCATTATTATGATAATGAGGGTTTCAAAACCGATTTTAACGTTTATGGCAAGGTAAATTATAGCCCAATTGAAAATTTGAGTTTATTTGCCGATCTGCAATACCGTCGTGTATATTATGATATTGCCGGAACAGAAAATAAACTGAATACTTTGGCCATTAACCAAACCTTGAATTTCTTTAACCCGAAATTTGGGGCAACTTATTTTATTGATCCGCAAAGCAATATATATGCTTCGTATAGTGTGGCCAATAAAGAACCCAACCGTGATGACTTTACAGATGCCGCCGTGGGCGTTATTCCTAAACCAGAGCGTTTAAATGATTTAGAATTGGGCTACCGTTTTAAAAACGAACAATTTAATATAGGTGCCAATGCTTATGGCATGTTTTATAAAAACCAGTTGGTGGTTACCGGAAAAATAAATGATGTGGGCGGAAACTTTCGTCAAAATGTAGACAGGAGTTACCGTTTAGGGATCGAATTAGATGGTTCATACGTCCTTAGTCGTCAGTTTGTGTTAAATGCAAATGCAGCACTGAGCAGGAATAAAATCAAAAACTTTACCGAATATTATGATGATTATGATAACGGCGGACAAGTAGTTAAAAACTATGAATTAACTGATATCTCTTATTCTCCAAATACCGTGCTTTTTGGCGAGCTGGTTTATAAACCGGTAAGTGGTTTTGCAGTAGCTTTGCAAAGTAAATATGTAAGCAAGCAATACCTGGATAATACACAGAATAACGATAGGACGCTTAATGGTTATTGGGTAAGCAATGCACGTTTGGGTTATGATTTTAAATTTGCAGGTGTTAAAAACATGAACCTTGGTTTACTGGTAAACAATATTTTCGATAAAAAGTATGAAAGCAACGGTTATACATATGGCTATCAGTCAGGCGGAAGCAGAATAACTGAAAACTTCTTTTATCCGCAGGCGGGAACCAACTTTTTGCTAAGTTTGAATGTGAAATTTTAAGAAAGACTAAAGCAAAAAGCTGAAAGACTAAAGCAGAAAATCATTAAGATCGCCATTGCAAGATAAACGTTCAATGGCGATTTTGTTTATCTTGCCCTACTGATTTTAAAATCCTTTAATTTTAATTGTCCTGATTCAGAATGAAATACATAGAAAAACTTCATTACATCACGCACGATATCCCACATCTAAGTCACATTGAACAGGCACAACTGGCCTGTGAGGCCGGTGCAAAATGGATCCAGTACCGCTGCCTGAGCAAAAGTGATGAAGCACTGTTACAGGATATTAATGCGATAGCTGAAATATGTGATGATTGGGGAACCACTTTAATTGTTACCGATCATGTTCATTTAAATGGAAAGGCCGATATCCAAGGTTTTCATATAGAAGATATGAATGCTGATTTTATTGCCCTGCGCAAACTGGTTGGCAATGATATTACGCTTGGGGGATCTGCAAACACGTTAGAAAATCTAATCAGGCTAGCCAAAGAGGGTGCCGATTATGCCGGTTATGGTCCATTTGGAGCAACTGAAACTAAACCCAACAATTACCAACACCTGGGTTTTGAAGGTTATCAGCAAGTGGTAAAAGCATTAAAAGCTCAGGCCATCAACATTCCAATATTGGCTGTAGGCGGCATCAAAACCTATGATGTAGAAGCATTAATGCAAACTGGCATTTATGGGATAGCTGTTTCAGGGGCGATTAACTTTGCTGATGATTTTATTGAAGCCTATCAGGATTTTTACACGTTAGTTAAAGAAAGCGCTGTTAATTAACATTTTATGATTTGAACCGTGTAGGATAATTTTTAGCTTTGGATAAAGCCAAACAAAATATGTCTGAAAACGCTCTTCAAAATGCTGCACCCTGGAATATTTATAAAAAAATCTCTTTCAGGTTCTTTTTTCTGCTCCTGTCTCTTTTCATCATTCTGAATAATAACGGGGCTTTTACTTTATTGTCAAGTATACTGCAGTTGCCAAACCTGGTATTGCATGATTTTATTCCCTGGTTTTCTAAACACATTATCCACTATCATTACGATTTTACCATTTACACCAATGGCAGCGGCGATACCTCCTATGATTGGATATTGCTGCTCTTTATATTTTTGGTATCCGTAATTGGCAGCATCATCTGGTCGGTTTTTGATCGCAAACGCAAAAGTTACCACGCAGCTTATTACTGGTTAGTGGTACTGGTGAGATTTTATTTAGCCTTTACTTTGATACTATATGGCGCGATTAAAGTAATCAAACTACAGTTTCCCGATCCTTCATTGATGAGATTGCTCCAGCCATTCGGAGATGCCTCGCCAATGGGCCTAGCCTGGACATTTCTGGGTTTTTCTAAAGGGTATAATATTTTCATGGGTATTATCGAAGTTTCAGCCATCCTGTTATTATTCCGTAGAACAGTTGTTATAGGTACCTTTCTATCACTGGCTGCAACAGTGCATGTAATGGCGATGAATTATTTTTTTGATGTTCCTGTAAAACTACTCTCTACCGCACTGGTAGTAATGTGTCTTTTTATTTTAGCTCCGCATTTCTTAAAGCTATATCGCTTTTTTATTAAGTATGAAAGCCAGCAGCTTGAGCAAATGTACCGACCTGAATTTAAAAAGAAATGGCTTTATTATACGGCTTATGGTGTAAAATATCTATATATCGCAGCTTCACTACTATTTTTAATATCATCATTAATTGATCAAAGAAAAACGTATGGCAGTGCAGCGCCAAAGCCATTTATGTATGGCATTTACAATGTCGAGCACATGCGCTTTAAAGGTAAAATTCTGCAGCCACTCACAACAGATAGTACAAGGTGGAAACAGCTGATTATTAACTACCCCGGCTACGCACGAATAAAAAAGATGAACGATAGCACTGTTAATTTCACTACGGTTTTTGATCAGGGGAAAAAGATACTGGTACTCAAATCAACTGATAAAGACTCTGCAAAATATGTTTTAAACTATATCATTACGGGAAAAGACAAGCTGACCTTATCGGGCCTGACAGAAAAAGATTCGATATCGGTTAGTTTTAAACGAAAAGACCTTAAAGATTTTAAACTCATTAACAGGGGATTCCATTGGATAAGTGAATATCCATATAATCGTTAATCATTTTACGCCTGGCTGATTCTTCCTGTACCTTACTTTAAGCGAAATTTCTATATTCGCATTATGTCTTCACACCATATTGTAAAAGAAAAACAGGAACCAGCTTTGTACATTGATGAGCTTGGCGATTTTAACGAAGAACTTTTGGGACAGTTGCTCGAATGGAGTCCTACGCTTTTGGTTAACGGAGAAAATTACGACAAGATTTTCTCTCTGGGTTTAAAGGTAGATGTGCTGGTAAACGGGAGCGGACAGGAGGCGCAGGAAGATACAAAAGTTGTTCAGGGGCCTGCTGACGCTTTAATGGTAGCTGTTAATTATCTGTACGAAGAGAAGTATCCTGCGGTAAATGTGATTACAAGAAAATTCGACCTGGAGAAATTTGCCGGATTTGAAGATAAAATTAACCTGGTGGTATTCACCGAAAGGGCAAAACATTATCCTATAAAATCGGGATTTTCCGTTTGGAAGCCTGCCGGAAGCGAATTCCTGATCCATGGCAACCGATACCTCGAAGTAACGAACCTCGCACAGAATGAAGATGAAATTTTTATTGTAGTTAAAGACGGTTTTGTAGAGTTTACTTTTTCAGGACAACCGATTTTTATTAGCGAACCTATATGATCACCCTTAGAAGAGCAAAAGAAGAAGATATAGAAGTAATCAGGGATATTGCTGCTGCAACCTGGCCCTCAACCTATCTTGAAATTATCGGGCAAACCCAGATTGATTATATGTTGGATAAAATGTATAGCAAAGGGGAACTGCTGAAACAATTGATGGAAGGCTATATTTTCCTGATTGCAGAGGAAGGCGAAAATCAGTTTGGCTTTGCAGGATATTCCATTATTGGTCATGATGAACGCATTTATAAACTACACAAACTTTATGTGCTTCCATCTGCACATGGTAAAGGCATCGGAAAAAACTTAATTAATGAGGTTTTTAACCAGGTGAAAAATGCCGGGGGAAGTGCTTTGCAATTAAATGTGAACAAGCATAATAAAGCAAAGGATTTTTATTTAAAATGCGGTTTTGCGGTTAAAGAATCGGTAAAACTTGATATTGGTGAGGGTTATTTTATGGATGATTATGTAATGGAATATAAGTTTTAAACCCCACCAATCGTCATCCTGAACTTGATTCAGGCTCTTATGAATATATGCTGAAATAAATTCAGGGTGACGCATAGTCGAAAGGACGGGTAAAATTATTCCTAATTCTTCATCCTTCCCTGCTCTGCTTCGGTACCTGTTGAGCGGCGACGGGCCGGTTTAATCTCATTTTTACCGAAACGATAGGTAAAGCTAATCCGGCCGACCTGTGTTTCATTTTTTTGATGTAATGAGTAGGTTAAACCAGGATAAGCACTTGATAAATTACTTTCAGACATATTGAATACATCCGACAAAGCCAGCTTCAAACTTGCTTTTTTGTTGAACATTGATTTACTTAAGCCTGCGTCAATATAATAACGGGCTTTTAAACTTAGTGTTCCATAGTCCAGTGGCGATTCGTAGCTGCCGTTTATCTCCGCCGTAAATCCGTCCATAATGGTAAAGGTTTGCTGAGATTTAAACTGAAAAGATGTTTTTCCGGTTTTTAAAGCACTTCCGGCCAGATCTGGCGCTTCAAAACTAAGGTAAAAAACATTTAAGTTGTTATTGGTCTGCCACCATTTTGTAAGTTGAAGTGGTACATTTAGATTAGCATTGTAGCTGATATTGGTGGCAATATTTGCATTGGTTTGGTATAGCGATTGGCTTGCTGCGTCAGGCAAAATCACTTCAGCAATTACATCATTAATTCTGCTATAACCTATTGAGAGCATATATTTTTGCAACAGGGTATAACTCAGTTCAAAATTGTGTGTATACTGTGGATTTAAAAAAGGATTTCCTTTGCTATAGGTAAACTCATCCAAATAATAAATAAATGGATTTAAAGCATCATAACTCGGGCGGTCTATCCTTCTGCTGTAAGAAAACCCTAATTGATTGTTTTTTGAAAGTTTTTGCTGCACGAATAATGTAGGGAAAAAATCCCAGTAATTTCGCTCAACAACCGTATTTTTAGTGATCAGGTTTCCTTTTGAATTGGTTTGCTCAACCCTCAATCCAATTTGCACACTGGTATTTTTAAACTGTTTGTTTACATTGGTATAAGCTGCATTTACATTTTCGTCGTATACAAATTGATTGCTTCTTCTGGTATCATTCTCCCAGGTACTATTGACATACGCTTCTGCCTGAAGATCATTATCCGTCTTCACCCAACTGCTTTTGAGCCCGGCTTCAAGTTTAACCGTTTTGGTTAGCGAAACATTATAATCGATTTTAAATGCTTTGATATCAATAATGGAAGGGGTGTTGTTCCGGGTATAAATTATCGGACGGATTCTGTCTCCATTTTGAAAACGGTAATCGTTTTCATAGTTAGAACCATCGTTCCCTTTGTATCTCGAATAATCTAGATCGGCAGATATTTCTGAGCCGGCGGTATCTAAAACAGATTTGTAATTTAGATTATAAGAAACATTATTGTATTTGTTTGTCTGCAATGAATTGGTTATCAAAGTTGAATCTATCTTTTGAAAAGACGGACCAATTAAGGTGTTATTAGTTGAAGTTTCATTGCCGTGGTTAAAATAACCGTTAACCAATATTCCAATGGTGTTTTTCTTGTCAATGAAATAATCCAGTCCGGCCTTCAGGTTATTGTTATATTGTTTTCTGTTGCTCTCACCTACCTGCATAAAATAAGTATCGGTTGTGCCATTTGATATGCGGTCGATAGCAATCAGGTTATCGCGCTCAAATTTGCCATAACTATAATTGCCAAAAAGATTAACTTTCTGTGCGCGGTAGTTTAGGTTTAAACCCGTATTTGCCCTCAGGTTTTTGCCATAACCTAATGATCCGTTTATGCTACCGTTTGTGCCGCCGTTTTTATTCTTTTTGGTTTTGATATTGATGATTCCTGAATTACCTGAGGCATCATATTTGGAAGATGGATTGGTAATCAATTCAATGCTCTCAATGTCTGAACTCTGCATATTCCGTAGCAGGTTGGCTACATCGGCACTGCTCATGTAGGTTTGCTTGCCATCCAGTTGAATTAATACGCCCTGCTTGCCCATCATCGAAATCTTATCGTTTTGATCAACGGTTACGCCGGGTGCTTTTTGTAAAACTTCAAGCGCAGTGGAGCCGGTCATAACCGCACTATTGGAAACGTTCATTACAATCTTATCCATTTTTCTTTCGATTATTGGTTTGGTAACCGCTACATTTACATCTTTTAGGTTTTGAGTGCTTGCAATAAGCTGTGCCGTTCCAAAATCTACTTTCTGATGATCTTCTGTTAGAACAATGGTTTTACTTTTAAGGGTTTTGTACCCCATGTTGCTGGCTTTATAGTAATAACTCCCCTTGCCCGAAACGGTGAAATTAAATGTTCCGCTTGGGTCGGTAAATGCCGTTTTAACCACACTGGAATCGGATGCTTTAAAGAGTACGACGGTAACGTAATCTGCAGGTTTTTTATTTTCATCTAAAATTATCCCGCTGATGTTCGGTTTAGGATTGGTTTGTGCAAAACCTGTTTTAATAGTAAAAAGAAGCGTGAGGAAAAATGTTATTTTGTATAATGTTTTCATGTTTGGTGTATTTATTCTTTAAAAAATGGGCAAAAAAATCCCTATACCGCATTGCATGCGCTTTCAGTTTAATTACCTGCTTATTTAAAGTTTAGTCCGGGAAACGAAGGGTTTCCGTAATTTGTTATCAGTAAGACGACCGTTTTTTGAAAAGGTTACAGGGATTTTGAAAAAGTCCGAAGTCGGGATTTCGAAGTTCCGTACTGAGGTGGAAATCTATGGCCGGGTTTAGAGATTGAAAAAATGAAGAATAGCGCTGTTTAAATTAAGTTTGTGCCATGCCTTAACTAAACTTACAGCGAAATGTATATGCAAATCTTATTTCGTTGCGTCATTCTGAACTTGTTTCAGAATCCTTAGGGAGAGATAAATAGATATCTCATAGCATATGCCAGATAGAGCCTGAAACAAGTTCAGGACGACAATTTGCAGAAAGAAGTGAATAAAAAGGCACAGGCCAACAAATAAAATATCTGTTGGCCTGTACCTTAAATTATTTGAGCTGGCAAATATTATTTTACGCCCAGTACATCAACCCCTTGTTCAAAAACTACATCAACCGGAATATTCTTTTTGGTCAAACGGTCAAGGTCTGTTTGAAGCGTTGGATGAATGACTGCTTTCTCTTTTTGTGCCTTTTCTACTGCAGCTTTATCGCCGTTACCTTGAAGGGTAAGGATGAACGCACTCAAATCGTTCATTGCTGATGCAAATTTTTCGAAGTTTACTTTATAGGTGCCTTTTGGCGTACGCTCGAAAGCACCTTTTTCCTGAAAATAATTAAAGCATTGCATGTTTGCCTTTCCATGTGCTTCAGAAACACCAAAGCGGACTGAGCGCAAGATACCGGCCATAAATGTGGTATAGTAATCTTTAATATCACCTTGCAATTCGCCCTTTTTAAGCAGGCCGGTTACCATATATAAACCTAATATGTCGGCTTTGCCTTCTTCCAGCCAGCTGTATTGTTCTTTTAATGCGGCACGAACAAAGCCTTTTCCGGTAATGGTTTTTTTAATCCCTAAACCATGTGCTACTTCATGAAACATTACGTTTGCAAAAAAAGCATCAAATTTAATGTACTGCTGTTGGTCGGCTTCAATTAATTCTTTTGATATCGGTACCAGGATCTTGTCGAATTTTGCCTGCATGGCATTTTTCAGCTGCGAACGGCGTGTGCCTTTTTCCTGTTGAATTTTTTCATCGTTTGGTAGGTTAACAGCTATGGTTTTAGATCCCGCATTACAATCTCCGGCATAATAAACTACATCATACGCGTTTAACTCCGAGTCCGTTCCAGGGGTTTCGGTTTTATATTTTGCTGCAACCGGTAGGTTTTTCTGTAATTCGGGAAGCATTTTTACATACTTTGCCAAACGTTTGCTCCATTCCTTATCTTTAATTAATACATAAGCTTCGTAACTGGTACGGGCGTTAAAAAGTTTGTCTTCATAATTTTCGATCGGGCCGATAATAATATCCAGGCCATTGGTTTTCATATCCAGCCAGGCATAATCACTCGCCGTAAAATTATCGGTTACCAAGGCGTCCGCTCTTAAGTTTAAATATTTTTTTAAACCGGCATCTTCTGCAATTAAAGCAGCCTGTTTTAACAAGGAGCTTGCTTTTTGTAATTCAGCAGCAAACAGTACGTGATAAGGGGCGGTTGATAATTTGCCTGTACTGTCTTTTTGAACAACAGAATAGGCACCAAATTTATCTTTGAGGTCTGATTTTTCTATCGCTTCCTTTGTAATTCCCTTTGGATAAAAGAATGCTCCTTCTGGTTTAGGGCCTACACCTTCAACAAAAGGTTTATCGTTATTTAATCTATCCCAGGGGCCATAGTTGATATTAACAAAATCGCGGGTTTTTTCATCTTTAATAGTAGCCAGCAGGCTATCTCTTTGCGGGTAAGCTTGTTTCCAATAAAGCTGATCCATAATTTCTGCCGCCTGGATTAACAGAGGCAAAATTTTGCGGTCGTTAACACTAAGCCCGTTAATATTGGTCGTTAATTTTACCCTTTCATAAATCGGTAACCTCTGTGCAACATAATCGGTAAGACTATCTTTTTGTACTACTGCAGTATTTTCATGATTAGATTTATTATTGCCGGTACAAGATGATAATGCACCTGCTGAAATGGCTATCGCTGATACAAACAGGGTTGATCTGTATAAATTCTTCATAGTAAAGTATATGGCCGCTAAATTAGTAAATTTTAAAAGCTTTGTATAAAGTTTGATGCATTGGGCGAAGTTTAGCATAACTTTGTACCTTCATTTTTTTTAAAATCAACATGCCCATGCCGTTTTCCAATTTATACAAAACATCTTTATTAACTGCTTTTTCTCTGGCCATGATTTTGGCCTCATGCACAACCAACAGGTACGCGGCAACAGAAAAAATTTATAAGGATAAGGCAAAAGGCTTTGCAGAAATTATCGGAACGGTACCTCCAGCCGGGCAATTATACGATTCGTTAAATCCAACAAATCAGCAGTGGATTGGTTCTGTAAATTTTGGGATACGCAAACCAAATTTTGTGGTGATCCATCATACGGCTCAGGACAGTTTAGCACAAACCATCAAAACATTTTTTTCTGCCAAAGCCGGCACCAGCGCACATTATGTAATTGGCCGGGATGGTAAGGTGGTACATATGGTTAATGACTATTTACGGGCAAACCATGCTGGTGTGAGCAAATGGGGTAAAGATACCGACCTCAACTCTTCATCTATAGGAATTGAACTGGATAATAATGGTTTAACCGATCCATGGCCCGATGCACAGATCAATAGCTTGTTAAAGTTGCTGGCAACGCTAAAAAAAACATATAACATACCGACGGCGAATTTCATTGGTCATGCAGATATTGCACCAGGCCGTAAAAATGACCCCAGGAATTTCCCGTGGAAGAAATTAGCAGACAAGGGTTTCGGGTTTTGGTATGATGATGTGCTGAAAAATCCACCTGCAGACTTTGATACAGAAAAAGCCCTTAAATACATTGGTTATAATACGGCTAACCTGCCGGCTGCCATTGAAGCTTTCAAGATACACTTTATACAATCAGACATCACAAAAACATTAACACCGGTTGATATTTTGGTGTTGTATAACCTTTATACGAAGTATTAAGCGGAGTGACCTTTTGTTGTAGATTGCACTCATGCCATCATCATGAGGGATAGATTTTATAAAAATCATATAGATTACAGAGGAGTTTTTTTGCAGTGATAGGCATTGAGGAATCGTCATTGCGAGAAGGCTTTTTCAGCCGAAGAAGCAATCTTACAACAATCGCTACTAGCATGCGCTTTAAGATTGCTTCGTACCTCGCAATGACGACTCTTTATTAAGAAATTTGTCAAAGGAAGTTTGTTCCAGGATCTTTAAAAGTATAATGTCCAAAGTTTATGGCGTAAAAAAGAATGCTAATATTTGCTATCACATTCTTCCCTGTATGCATTTTCAGCCAAATTCTGGCAAAAAAAACACGGATAATCTGTGGTTATCCGTGTCTATTTGTGGTTTAAAATATTATTAATTTGGCTTCTTAAATGTATCTTTTAGCGTTACTGTTCTATTGAAAACCAATTTTTCGGCTGTTGAATCTTTATCTAAACAGAAATAACCTTTACGGATAAACTGATAGCGGCCATCCAAATCTGCATCTGCCAAAGCAGGTTCAATATAAGCGTTTGGCAATACCGTTAAGCTTTCTGGGTTTAAATAATCTTTAAAATCACCTTCTTCAGCATCTGGTGTTTCTGAAACAAATAACCGGTCGTAAAGGCGGATTTCGGCTGTTTTAGCGTGTGATGCACTCACCCAATGGATGGTTCCTTTAACATTGATCCCGCTCGTGTCGCTTCCGCTTTTCGATTCCGGAATGTAAGTACAATGAATTTCGGTCACGTTTCCGTTTTCGTCCTTCACAAAATCTTCGCATTTAACAATATAGGCAAATTTTAAGCGTACCATTGCACCAGGAGCCAGGCGGAACCATTTTTTTGCCGGCACTTCCATAAAATCTTCACGTTCTATCCAAAGCTCATTGCTAAAAGGGATCACTCGTGTGCCACCGCCGTCTTCAGCTTCAGGATTGTTTTCACCGATTAAATCTTCTGTTCCTTTTTCGTAATTCGTAATGACCAGTTTAATCGGGTCTAAAACTGCCATTACGCGATTAGCCGTTTTATTTAAATCCTCACGGATGCAGAATTCCAATAAGCTGAGTTCAATTAAGTTTTCGCGCTTGGCAATACCGATACGTTCGCAAAACTCGCGGATACTTTTTGGCGTAAAACCTCTCCTGCGCAAACCGCTGATGGTAGGCATGCGCGGATCGTCCCATCCGTTTACCAGGTTTTCGTTAACCAGTTGAAGCAGCTTACGCTTAC
The DNA here is from genome assembly GCF_007833675.1 of Pedobacter suwonensis. Taxonomy (NCBI): domain Bacteria; kingdom Pseudomonadati; phylum Bacteroidota; class Sphingobacteriia; order Sphingobacteriales; family Sphingobacteriaceae; genus Pedobacter; species Pedobacter suwonensis. The sequence continues at coordinate 3,429,118 of NZ_CP031708.1, forward strand.
TCATTACTGTACTGGTGAGATTTAAACGGGCAAATTCATATTGCTTGGAAGGAAAAATTTCCAATTTTTCGATAAACCAATCATATAATTCGCGGTGCGAAACATATTCTAAGGTACAGATGGAGTGGGTAATATGCTCAATACTATCGCTTTGTCCGTGAGCAAAATCGTACATTGGATAAATGCACCATTTATTGCCTGTTCGGTGATGTTCGGCATGTTTAATGCGATAGATAATCGGATCGCGCATTAACATGTTCGGACTGGCCATATCGATTTTAGCTCTCAAAATATACGCACCATCAGGAAATTCTCCATTTTTCATTTTCGTGAAAATGTCTAAATTTTCTTCAATGCTGCGGTTTCGGTATGGGCTATCCTGTCCCGGCTCAGTTGGTGTGCCTTTTAATGCTGCAATTTCGTCTGCAGCGCTTTCATCAACATAAGCCAGACCTTTTTCAATCAGCTTAACGGCAAAGCCATACAGCTCATCAAAATAATCTGAAGCATATAATTCATTTTTCCAGTTAAAGCCCAGCCACCTGATATCTTCTTGCTGACTGTTTACATATTCTGTTTTTTCCGTAACGGGATTGGTATCGTCAAAACGCAGGTTGGTATAACCGCCGTATTTTTGTGTTAGTCCGAAATTTAAGCATATCGCTTTAGCATGGCCAATGTGTAGATAACCATTAGGTTCAGGCGGGAAACGCGTAACCAAAGTTTCATACTTACCACTATTTAAGTCGTTCTCAACAATTTCTTCAATAAAGTTCAATGACTTTTCTTCACTCATAAAAACCTGTAAATTAGGAATGCAAATGTAAAAAGATTAGTGCAATTCTACTTGTTTTAGTTAATGATTAATTTGAAAGCCAAAATCGATACATTTACATCAACTTAATATGAATGATGAGCAAAGTATTAAATCGGCCTATCCGTGTTTTAGTAGCTAAAGTTGGATTAGATGGCCATGACAGAGGCGCTAAAGTAATTGCAACTTCTTTAAGAGACGCCGGCATGGAGGTAATTTATACCGGATTGCGCCAGACCCCTGAAATGGTGGTAAACACCGCACTTCAGGAGGATGTAGATGCCATCGGGATCTCTATTCTATCTGGTGCACACATGACGGTTTTTCCAAAGATTATTCATTTTATGAAAGAAAAACAGTTGGATGATGTGTTATTAACCGGCGGTGGGATTATCCCCGAGGCAGATCGGTTGAAACTAGCCGCTATGGGTGTTGGAGAGCTGTTTCCTCCGGGTACAACAATGGCCAGTATTGTAGAATATATCCAGAATTGGGTAACAGAAAATAGAAATTTTTAAGCTATGGCATATCAAAATTTAATTTCAGAACTAAAGGAAAACATTTTATACGTTACGATAAAAAGGGAAAAGGCACTAAATGCTTTAAATAAAGATACGTTGGCAGAACTTGCAGATGTAATTGCCTATGCAGATAAAACGGATGAGGTAAGAGGGGTTATTTTAACAGGCGCGGGTGAAAAGGCCTTCGTTGCAGGAGCCGATATTAAAGAGTTTTCTGATTATAGCGGTAAGCAGGGAGAAGATTTAGCCAAAATTGGTCAAGATCAGGTTTTTAATGCTATTGAAAACTCTCCAAAGCCATTTATTGCCGCAATTAATGGCTTTGCTTTAGGTGGAGGATTGGAGTTGGCTATGGCCTGCCACATGCGTATTGCGGCAGATCATGCAAAGTTGGGTTTGCCGGAAGTTACTTTAGGATTGATTCCGGGTTACGGAGGTACGCAGCGTCTTACCCAATTGGTTGGAAAAGGCAAAGCGATAGAAATGATTACAACTGCAAGCATGATTACAGCTCCAGCGGCAGAAAAAATAGGCCTGGTAAATTATGTGGTTCCGCAGCCTGATCTGATAAGCAAGGCCGAAGAAATATTGAATTTGATCAAACAACGTGCGCCATTGGCTGTTTCGGCTGCCATAAAAGCTGTCATCGCAGCGGTGAATAATAATAATGGCTATGCTACCGAAATTGAGGCGTTTGGCAAATGTTTCGAAACGGCCGATTTTAAAGAAGGGGTATCTGCATTTGTTGAAAAGAGAAAACCAAAATTTTCCGGAAAATAAGATTAGTGTAGTATTAATCTGATGTTTGTATAACAAAAATGTTGCAAATCCTTTTCAATGCAAATTTTTTTGAGTAACTATGTTATTTAATTATTAACTCTATATGTTGTCGATGTATATGGGTTTTTAGGATAACAACGCTGCTCATGAAAAAGAAGATACTCATTGTTGACGATGAAATTAGCATCGGCTTATTGCTCTCCAGATTTTTAACCAAAAAAGGATTTGAAGTTTCGAATGTAACAAGCGGTAAAAAGGTGATGCAGGCGCTTGGAAAAGAGCGGTTCGATCTGGTATTGTGTGATTATCGTTTAGATGATACAGATGGGAAGGAGATTTTAATCTATATTAAGGAGCACTATCCACATACCAGTGTAATTATTATCACGGGCTATTCAGATATTAAGCTTGCTGTAGAACTGATCAAACTTGGGGCTTTCGATTATATTGAGAAACCGCTTTACACGGATGAAATTTTAAATACCATTAATAAGGCCCTGGAAGCGCAGGGCGAATTAAGATCTGTTAAACATTTCGACCATGCCGGATGCAAGGTTGTTTCTGATCGGTTTAATTGTCAGGAGTATATTAATGGCGAGAGCGCAGCTTCAGCGTTCTTGCTGAAACAGATCCAGCTCATTGCACCAACAGGTTATACCGTTATTTTAACGGGGAAAAGTGGAACGGGAAAAGAATGTGTGGCCAAAACCATTCATTTAAATAGTTCTCGTCGTGAACAGCCTTTCATTGCCATGGATTGTGGTTCGTTAACCAAAGATTTAGCGGCCAGTGAATTTTTTGGACATGAAAAAGGAGCATTTACCGGTGCCGCCTTTACTAAAATTGGTCATTTTGAACAAGCTAATGGTGGTACATTATTTCTTGATGAGGTCGGTAATTTGTCGTACGAAATTCAGGCAACCTTGCTCAGGGCGGTGCAGGAGCGGAAAATAAAGCGGATTGGCAGTACAAAGGAGATTGATGTGGATGTACGGCTTATTGTAGCTACCAATGAAAATTTAAAGGAAGCGATCGAGAAGGGTGCATTTAGGGAAGATTTATATCACCGATTTGATGAATTTTCGATACACGTGCCGGCATTGAAAGATCGTGACCAGGATATCCTGATTTTTGCCGAACACTTTTTGGCGACAGCAAACCAGGAACTGAATAAAGAAATCAAAGGCTTTTCTGATGAAGTGAAGCAGTGTTTATTGGCATACAACTGGCCTGGTAACGTACGCGAGCTGAAGAACGTGATCAGGCGCATTGCCTTATTAACTGATGGCGACTGGATTGAGCCGCATGTTTTGCCATTGGAATTTGGGATGGCTGATTACCCGAAGAAACCGGGTGAAAAAAAAGCCGCACTTTTTCCGCATAGGTTAAATCACGATCCGTCTCTCAATTTACGCCATGCGGCTAAAGAAGCTGAATATCATACTATTTTAGAAGTATTGAGGACAGTTAATTTTAACAAAACCAAGGCTGCAAAAATCTTGAATATCGACAGAAAAACACTTTATAATAAAATCAAATTTATTGATCCTGAAAAAGGGATATAAATCTTAAATCGGGAAAACAAAACCGGCTATTTTAGGATTTAAAGAATAACCTTATTGTCTAAAAATGTCAGTATTTTCTTATAAGCAACGAAATAACATCAACCTGGTTATTATTATTGCGCTTGGGGTGCTAATTGCGTATTCCCTGCAGAGTATCTTTGGTGCAATTTTAAGTACTTTGGTGTTATATACGATCATGAGGCCAGCCTATATCCATTTGGCTGAACATAGGGGATGGAACAAAAGAGTAACGGCTATTTTCCTCATTGTCATTTCCATTATACTTATTGTGATGCCTTTTTATGCGTTAAGCAGCATGGTGATCAGTAAAATTTCAGAATTGAAGAATAATGAGGTTTTTTTCAGGAATTTACTGATTAAACTACAGCACCTCATTCCGTTTAAAATTAACCAGGGTCTTATTCAGGAAGGATTAAACCGCTTAGGCAATTGGGCTACCGACCTTTTTCCTTCTTTACTGTCAAGTGCAGTAAATATTGTGTTAAGCTTGTTGGTCGTTTACTTCTTACTCTACTTTATGCTGATTGAGCGGGAAAGATTCGAGTTTTCCCTGATAAAATATGCCCCATTTAGGGAACAGAACGCGCTTCGTTTTGGCGATGAAATGAGAAATACCACCTATGCGAATGTATTGGGCCAGGGATTAATCTGTCTTGTTCAAGGCTCACTGGTAAGCCTGTCTTTTTATGTTTTGGGTTATAAAGACCCGATGTTTTGGGGTGTAATTACAACTTTTATTTCCTTTGTACCTGTTTTAGGACCTCCTGTTGTTTTTGTGCCCGCTGCGATTTTACAGATCGCAAACGGAAATAATTTTGCAGGTTGGGCGATGCTTGTTTTCGGTTTCGTAGTCATTATCAATATCGATAATGTGCTGCGGTTTATGATTGCAAAAAAAGTTGGCAATATTCATCCTATAATAACAGTAATTGGCGTAATTATTGGTATACCTTTATTCGGAATACTGGGCCTTGTTTTTGGTCCGCTACTATTATCTTATTTTATACTGCTGGTTAAGATTTACGAAACCAGCACGCTTGCATCAGAAAGATTGGAAAGAATTAAAACAAATAATGAGCATAGCGAGTTATAATATAGCTTAACAATAAATAATGTAGTAGTTTTATATCGTACATCATTGTTAAACCCTTAAAATAATTAATTATGAATGATAACTCAAAAGTTGTAGTTGCGCTTTTAGCTGGCTTAGCTGCCGGTGCAGCTCTAGGAATTTTGTTCGCACCAGATAAAGGTGATGAAACCCGTGATAAACTTAGCCAGTCATTGAAAGATCTTGGCGATTCTATCAAAGATAAAGCTGCAGATGAGATTAATAATCTGGCTAGCCTGAAAGATAAAGTAGTAGACTCGATTAAAACTAAATTGAGAAGCGTAGAAGAAGAATATAGCGACGACGTAGAGCACGCATAATAAATAAACATTGCATAGCCGGGTTTTTACCCGGCTAAATCTCATCTGAACTATGCAAGAGAATAAAGATAAAAGTATTGAAGATCTGATAGACGACGCCAAAGGCTTTTTAGATGCCAGGGTTGAGTATACCAGACTTTATATTGTAGAAAAAGCGTCGAAAATTTTTGCTGATCTGGTAACCAGTACTACTGTTATCGTTTGCTTTATTTTGGCCTTTTTATTTGGCTCTGTAACATTGGCACTATACGTATCCGACCTTTTGGGCAGTTATGCAGGAGGTTTTGGCTGTGTTTCCCTATTCTATATTTTACTGGCCGTTATTGTTTATTTAACGAAAGATAAATACATTGAAAAAGCCATTATCAATATAGCGATCAGGAAATATTTTGATAAACTTGCAGATAAGGAGGAAGATGAGAAGTTATAAAGACATCCGTAACCTGGAAGACTTGCAGGCCAGAAAATTAGAACTTAAGGTGGAGTATACGCTTAAGCAAAATATGCTTAAAACAGATACCAAAACTTTCTTTAAACAATTTACACTTAGTGCATTGATAAAGAAATATGCAACGCCTAATAACCTGTTCAAAGCCGATGAAAAATTAAATATAAGCGGTACAGCAATGTCACTGCTTTTACCTATGGTGATGAATAAAACCCTATTCAGAGGTGCTGGTTTTTTAACTAAGGCGGCTGTGGGATTCGTATCTGGTAAGGTTGGTAAATCGCTTGATGCAGAACATTTATCGGCAATTTTTAATTCTGTTAAAGGCTGGTTTGGTAAAAGGAAAGAGAAAAAACAAAAGAAATTTATAGACTATGGGATTCCACCCGATAGTGAAACTTATTAACCTAAGTTCGATTATTAATATTACCTGTAGTAGCTGATATTGAATTTTTGATTAATCGACCATCACCCTGAACCGAGCCTTGGCGAGCTCACCGAAGGTAATTCATTTCAGGGTCTTCCCTGCTAAAAAGATGCTGACCACTGAGTAGCTACAAGGCCATTGAAATATTATTTCTACTTGTAAAACAAGTTCAGCATGACGAATCGGTCAGGGATAGGGCGCTTATAAGACAGTATTTTACTAAATAATTATCAAATTCAGGTTATTTGTTCAATGTGTCATTCGGAATTAGTTCATTATTGACATAATGACTAGATGAAGATAAAAAAGCCTCAGGATTTTAAATTCTGAGGCTTTTTTATGCATTTCGTTACCTGATCCGATAGTCGTATTTATTCAGGATCTTTTTAAAGATGCTAATCATGCAGTAATTATGGCACAATTTAAAGCACCACTACTTATCATAAGTACTGCATGTCGGAATCTATTACAAATCCGTCTTTATCTTCAGTTCTTTTAATTGTTTTTCGTCAATCGTACTTGGACTATCAATCATCACATCTCTGCCCGAATTGTTTTTAGGGAAGGCAATTACATCGCGGATAGAATCTAAACCAGCAAAAATTGAGGTTAAACGGTCGAAACCAAAGGCAATACCGCCATGCGGAGGTGCACCGAATTCGAATGCATCCATTAAGAAACCGAATTGCTTTTGTGCTTCTTCCGCAGTAAAGCCTAAATGTTTAAACATTAAAGCCTGCAACGCGCGGTCATGGATACGGATAGATCCGCCACCTACTTCTGTCCCGTTAATGACCAAATCGTATGCATTGGCGCGTACTTCACCCGGATTGGTATCCAATAGAGCAATATCTTCTGGTTTTGGCGAGGTGAACGGATGGTGCATGGCATGGTAACGTTCGGTTTCTTCATCCCATTCCAAAAGCGGAAAATCCAATACCCAAAGGGCAGAGAAGGTATTTTTATCGCGTAAACCTAAACGGTTGCCCATTTCTAAGCGAAGCTCATTCAGTTGTTTACGTACTTTATCTGTAGAACCGGCTAATATCAATAACAAATCGCCTTTTTCTGTTGCGAAAGCCTCACTCCATTGTTTGAGGTCTTCCTCATTAAAAAATTTATCTACAGAAGATTTTATGGTTCCATCGTCATTATGACGGGCATAAATCAAGCCTGTGGCGCCAATTTGCGGGCGTTTGATAAAATCTGTTAGTTCATCCAGTTGCTTGCGTGTATAGCTTGCTGCACCTTTAGCATTGATACCAACAACTAACTCTGCGTTGTCAAATACAGGAAAGCCTTTGCCTTTTACCAGGTGGTTAAGTTCCACAAACTGCATGGCAAAACGGGTATCTGGTTTATCAGAACCATACAAACGCATTGCATCTGCATATTGCATACGGGGTACTTCCGGTAAATCGTAGTTACGCACTTCTTTAAATAAAGTACGGATCAGGCCTTCAAAAGTATTTAAGATATCTTCCTGCTCAATGAACGACATTTCGCAATCGATCTGCGTAAATTCCGGCTGACGGTCGGCCCTTAAATCTTCATCCCTGAAACATTTTACAATTTGAAAATAACGGTCAAAACCCGATACCATCAATAATTGCTTAAAGGTTTGTGGCGATTGAGGCAAAGCATAAAACTCACCTTCGTTCATGCGGCTAGGCACCACAAAATCTCTTGCCCCTTCAGGTGTTGATTTAATTAATACAGGCGTTTCTACCTCAATAAAATCTAAGGCATCTAAATAACGGCGAACCGATTGGGCCATTTTATGACGTAAAACCAGGTTATTGCGCACCGGGTTACGGCGTAGATCCAAATAACGGTATTTCATACGCAACTCATCACCACCATCTGTTTCATCATCGATCATGAATGGAGGTAATTTCGCCGCGTTTAAAATCTCCAAAGCAGAAACTTTGATCTCTACTTCACCGGTCGGCATTTTTGGGTTTTTATTGCTTCTTTCTACAACCGTACCAACCGCTTTGATCACAAATTCACGGCCTAAAGTACGTGCGGTTTCACAAAGCCCGCGATTATCGTCCATGTTAAAAACCAACTGGGTAATACCATAACGATCGCGGATGTCGATAAAAGTCATACCGCCTAAATCTCTTGATTTTTGTACCCAACCACATAGCGTAACACTTTCGCCTAAGTTATTTAGGTTTAATGCACCACAAGTTACTGTTCTTAACATATATATAATCTAAATTGAGCGGCAAAAATACCGATTTTGTTTTAAAGTTTAAGATAGAAGAGTTAAGGAAAATTTTGCTAATGATTATTATTGCTTTGACCACAAAGGCACAAAGATCACAAAGAAAAATAGTTGGCAATTTCAACAATTAGGTATCTGTTGTAATATGATCCCAGTTATCTTCATAAAACGTGATCCAATTAATTGCCCGATGCCATTCCGGAACTACATCCTGATTGATATTTTGAACTTCTATATCATCTATGCCAGACTGTCTTTCTGCCCAATGTGAGATAAGCGATAATATCTTCTCTATCATCACGATTATCAATTGTGGTATTTAAATATGCAAGAATCAAAATCCGTTTAGCAATATCTGCGGCAGGTCTGATTACCGCTTCGCTTTCTTCCTCTATTAGGGGTAAATATTAATTTATCGGGATGTTATTTTCTTTTAGGATTATTTCAGTTTGGTCCTTACGTTGTTGGGCAGTCATATTTAATGATAATTTAATTTAGCATCACAACCTAAATTTATGCTTTTGATTTTAATCTGCTCAGCGTTTCTTGTGATATGTTTAGGTAAGAAGCCACCATCCTATTAGGCAGGCGCATCACCACAGTTGGATTCTGCGCCAGCAACTGGCGGTAACGCTCGGTCGCATCAAGTGTAATAAACGACATTAAGCGGTTGGTATTAGTTACGTAAGCATATTCCAGATAATGGCGGTAAAATTTCTCCCACTGCGGGATCATTTGAAGCAACTGTTGAAAATCGTTTTGAGAAATGTAGTATAGACTGGTATCTTCTACAGCTTGGACATATTCCTTGGAGATATCGTTGGTAATGAAACTTACCAGGGCTGAGGCAAACTGATTTTCAAAAGCAAAATGCCGGGTGGCTTCCGTACCACCGGCCGTTAGGAAGAAAATTCGTAAGCAACCTTTATCAATAAAGTAAAGACGCTGACATGTTTCCCCAGGACTGATCAGGATTTCGTTTTTCTTTACCTGCAACATCTTGAAAAAAGACAATACCTGTTCGAGCTCCGCATCGTTAATGATAATTTTTGCGCTGATATAACTGGAAAGCTGTTCTTGCATGATATGACTTTTACCAAATGTAACAATGTTTAGGTTTTGGAGGTAACCTTCTCAGCCAGTTTACGTGCGTTGGGAATAATAATGAAAGCTGCCAGATAAGCTACGGGTAACATTACGCTCCAGGCCTTCAGGAATTTGAGGAACCAATCTTCGCCAAAACCATAGTTTCGCATTAAACCCACAAATGCCATAATTAATGTCATCGGGATCACCACAAAAAGTGTGTTGATGTGTTTGAAATGTTCTTTTTTCATATTGATTTTTTTAATACATCAAAGTTGAGTGTATTAACAAACTTAACCTTTGATGTAAGTCAAAAAATGAAGCAAGCTAAATTTAAGTAACATGACAAACCTGATAAAAATATTTATTATTTCTTATGAATAGCGTTTAGAAAACCTGAATTCTAGGGAAATCGCTTTTAACTTTTCTCTGTTAGTTTCCAGCTCTTTCTGCGCATGCCTAAGTGTTATGTTTGCCACGGAAGCACGAAAAACACGGAAAAATTTAATCTACTCCGTGATTTCTGTGACTAATTAATTTTTGCACATTTTTTAAAAGCAATATCCCTAACCTGAATTCGATTCATGATTTTTTTCGAAGATATTCATAATGAAGTTTTAATATTTTTCTTCCAGCACAATTTCAAGCGCAACTACTTTCCACTCTCCCTTAATATTTTTCCAATGATAAATTTCTTCAGTCTGTACGGTCTGTTTTTTTGAAAAAATAAGCAGGTTTGGTTTTATAAGAACCGATTTACGTGCAATTTTCTCAGTAAAAATATCATTCTCTGCAGAAGATTTGATTCTATAATGAGTGGTTTGTATGGTTTTGGCTCCGCTGAAATATTTTTTTAGGTCGATGGTAAAATCACGTTTGTTTATCGCAGTTTTTTCAAAGGGTGTGAAACTCAAATCGTCGGCAAACATATCCGTATACGCTACGACATCTTTACTCTCCAGCGCCAGGTTTGCTTTTTTATGTATTTCGTTTATTGCTGAAATGATTAAGTCGGTTTCCATGCCATGAAGTTAGCGGTTTGGATCAGGGATTTCAAATTTATGATGAACTCGCAGCTGAATTTCCATAAATGTTAAAAAGTAAAGGCATTTAATTGCCGATACTTATCAATCATTTCTGTTTTCTGGAAATGAGCGGCAGCATTTCATCGGTTTATTTAACAAGGGGTTGTTTAAGTGGTACCAAAAGCGGGACTGAAATTGCGAAAGTGCAAAACCCTGCATTTCTCAATACTAAAAAAAGTATTTCTATTTTTTTGGAAATGAAAGGCAGCATTTTATAGGTGCTTTCGTCCCGCCATTCGCTTATAGTCCTCATTTCGTTTCCCTCCATTCCTGGCTATCCGCTGCTGTCGGGTTTATTAACAAGGGTTTGTTCAAAATAGTAGGTCTCTCACGGAGAATAAGGTAAGATAAATCCGATTGTCGGGGGAGCGCTTCCGATCCTTCATAGGAACTCGTACCCAAAGCGGGACTGAAATTGCGAAAAGTGCAAAACCCTGCATTTCCCAATACTTAAGAAGTATTTCTATTTTTTTGGAAATGAAAGGCAGCATTTCATAGGTGCTTTCGTCCCGCCATTCGCTTGTAGTCCTCATTTCGTTTCCCTCCATTCCGGGCTACTCGCTGCTGTCGGGTTTATTTAACAAGGGTTTGTTTTCAGGACGCCAAACTTTGTGTCTAAACCCGATTGTCGGGAAGAGCTTCCGATCCTTCATCGGAACTCGTACCAAAAGCGGGGCTGGAATTGCCAAAAGCGCAGAACCGCACATTTCCAAATACTTAAAAATCATTTCTATTTTTTGGAAATGAAAAGCAGTATTTCATAGGTGCTATATTCCCGCCATTCGCTTGTAGTCCTCATTTCGTTTCCCTCCATTCCGGGCTACTCGCTGCTGTTGGGTTTATTAACAAGGGTCTGTTTATAATAGCTATTTTAAGTGGTTAATTAAAGATTTGGGTTTCTAGCACATGCTTAGGTTAAATAAACCTGATCGGACGGACGCCAATTTCCTTCAATTGGCTGGAGGGAGAGCAGGGCTGAACATGCCAAAGGCACAGAACCCCTCATTTCCAAAAGCCTGAATATCAATAGTCATCTGTTGAAATAGTGCTTTAAAAGAGCCTGATTTATATGTATTCGTCATGCTGAATTTATTGGCGATTCAGAATTGAAAATAGCTTACCTGAGATAATTTAAATATACTATGTTTCAGATATTTCCGCAGTGTTAACCAGAAATTAAGATATTTTAAATTTTTTTCTACCTTGATGCAACGTTTTAAAATCGCTGATGTCTTATTATCAGAATATTCGAAATTTTGGAAGCCGTATACATCGATAAAAACCTCGAACTCGTAAAAAAATGCATGCAGGGCAGTCGCGCAGCACAGTTTGAATTATACAAGCTGTATGCCAAGGCAATGTATAATGTGGCGCTGCGCATTTTAAATTATGAGGAAGAGGCAGAAGATGTTTTACAGGAAGCATTTTTAGATGCATTTACCAGAATTGTTGATTTTAGACAGGAAACTACCTTCGGCCTTTGGCTAAAGCAGATTGTGATCAACAAATCCATCAATTACCTGCGTAAGCGCAGGATGGAGTTTGTAAGTACAGACGAAATATCGGAAGTGCCTGATGAAGATAGTTTTGATTACAGTGAAATGCAGTTACAGGCCGAAGAGATAAGGCAGGCCATTACCCAATTGCCAGACGGTTATAGGGTGGTGCTGAGTTTGTACCTGTTAGAGGGTTATGACCATGAAGAAATTGCACACATTTTAAAAATAAGCGAAAATACCAGCCGTACACAGTACATGAGGGCTAAAAAAAAGTTAAAGAGTATTTTAGAAATGAAAGGGATGAGAGATGAATAATAGATTAGAAACCTTTGTAAAAGAAAACCGAAAAGCTTTCGATATCATGGAGCCTTCGGCAGATCTTTGGGCAAAAATTGAACAGGGTTTAGATCACAAAAAGAAAAAAAAACCGGTAAAACTGTATTTATGGATGAGCGCAGCGGCAGCTGTAGTGGTCGTTTTTGGTTTGGTCTGGTTATACGTAGGGAAATTGCAAAACAAAGATTTAGAAATAGCCGACGTTAGTGCTTCATATGCCAAAAAGGAAGTCCATTTTACGGGTCTAATTACCGAAAAGAGGGATAGCTTAGCCATTTTTGCCTCTGCAAATCCGGAACTTTATAAAAAATTTACGGCTGATTTAAGAAAACTTGATGAAGATTACGAAAAATTAAAAGCAGAGTTGCCAACTTCGCCCAACCAGACTTTCGTGGTAAAGGCTATGGTTAAAAACCGTGAAATACAATTACAGTTATTAAAACAACAATTATTAATTATTAACCAGGTTGACGATTACAAAAGAGTTAACCAGATTTAATACAGGGCGAATAAAACAGCTCTAATACTGAAATCGGTCTTGATGTTTGATTCAACACACTTGATACTAAGAGGAGAACGCTCACCACATCGAAAGTTTAAGGCCAGCCGGCAGGTTTTAAGCATACAGGTGTTTAATATTTAACAACATGAAAACAATAAAAATATTTTTGGCCCTTTTGGCTTTAATTGCCGTAAAAACCAGTGCGCAAGAAGCGATGGTGAATAGTCCATCGGAGAAAGTGCTTGTAGAAAATGCGGAGAAATCATCGCTGATAGCGATGGTAAATAACTCAAAATATAAGCAAACGGGCAGCGATGCGGAACGTTCAAAATCATTTAGCAAAAGTTTTAATGTAGATAGAAATGATAAGGTAAATTTAAATAACCAGTTCGGATCTATTGTAATTAAAACCTGGGATAAAAAAGAGGTACGTGTTGATATAGATATTAAAGCCTATGCCAACTCAGATGGCGATGTACAGAAATTGATCGATGGGGTAAGTATTGATGCTACTAAAAATGGCGATGTGGTTTCATTCAAAACTAACATGGGCGATAGAAACGGACGTTATGGACGTGGGGTAAAAAATGGAGTAACTACCTGGCGAAGGGAAGTAAAGGTGAATTACACGGTGTTTATGCCGGCAGTAAACCCTTTAACTGTGCTACAACAATATGGTAATGTTGAAATGGGTAATTTTGCAGGCCCAACCTCACTAAAAGTGGAATACGGCAATCTTGTAGCAGGAAACCTAAGCAATACCAACAACTATATCAATGTTCAGTACGGGAAATGTGATATTCAGGATTTAAATGCAGCTGTGATTAAGCACGAATATAACGGACCTGTAACCATCGGTGCTGTGGGGACTTTAGAACTCGTTGCTGAATACGTAGCCGTAAACATCAATATCATCAGAAAATCTGCTGATCTTAAAGTAGAGTACGGAAGAGGCTTAACCGTTGGCACTATTGGTGGCAACTTGCTCTTGAGTGCCGAATATGCCAAAGTTAACATCAATACAGTCAAAGGAAATGCGGTAGTGAAACAAGCTTACGGTGATTTGAATATTGCATCAGCAGGTAAAATTGCAGTTAATGCAGAATACTCGAATGTTAATTTAGGTACATTGAATGGTGATGCCACTATCAAAATGGATTACAACCGTTTAAATGTAAATGAAATTACTCCGGCCTGCAAAAACTTCACTTTCGGGGGTGAATATGCAAATGTTGGATTGGGCTTTGCAGATCGTTATAATGGTAATTTCAATGTTTCTACTTCTTATGCCGGCTTTAAATATGGTTCAAACGTAACATCAAGTTTGGTTAGCAAAGACGATGAAATCAAACGGTATACGGGCAAAATCGGTAGCGGTGGCGCTGCAAACGTATCCATCAGATCTGAATATGGTTCCATTACCTTTAAATAAGACCTCATAAACCAAACAAACAAGGAGCCTTGCCGCATTGGCAGGGCTTTTTTAATATAATGCCTAAATTTTGTACAGACGCTGGCAAAAGAATTGAAGCCCTAAGTACACCAGACAAATAAAACAAATAATGAAAAGAATTCTTTTATTGATGCTTTTGCCATTGGCTGCTTTAGCTCAACCTAATAAATTAACCAAAGCAGATAAAATTTATGGGCTATCGAAATTTTGGCAGGAGGTAAACTATAACTTCGTTTATTTAAACAAAATAGACCGGGTGAAATGGGATAGTACTTATAAAGCATTAATTAATACGATACCTGAAACGCCTAATGACTATGAGTACTATCGGGAAATGCAAAGATTTTGCGCGATGCTTAAAGATGGGCATACCAATATTTATATGCCGGGCGGTAAAGATTTCGAACCGCTGAATACCATGTTCGGCGATTATCGTTTGTTTATTGAGAATGTAGAAAATAAAGCAATCATTACACATGTTAACCTGAGCAAGAAAGATGAGATCCCGGTTGGAAGCGAGATATTAGCCGTAAATGGAAAGGCCACGGCCAAATATATAGCTGAAAACGTTTCTCCATATATTTCTTCTTCTACTGACTATGTTTTACAGGATTGGTGTATCAGTAAATTACTTCAGGGGATTGAGGGCAGCCAGTTTGAAATTAAAATTAAAAAACCAGGAGGACAGGTTTTAAGTTTAAAATTAACACATGGGCAAACAGCGGAAAAAGAAATTTATCCGGCCTTTCCTGCAGTATCGTCGCTTCTTGATTTTAAATGGTATCCTAATCAGGTAGCTTATGTTGCGCTAAACTCCTTTGGAGAGGAGAAAATTGATTCTCTTTTTCTGACTAAGTTGCCGGATTTATACCAAGCCAAAGCAATAGTGATTGATTTAAGGAACAATGGAGGCGGAAGTACAGCAATTGGAAGTTATATATTAAAATATTTAACCAATGACAGCTTACTTTATGGCTCACGCTATTCTACCAGGCAACTCACTTCTGCATTCAAGGCCTGGGGTAAATACACTTCTGCAAAAGATACGGTAAATAGCGAGTGGGATAAAAAGGCATTTCTGACCTATCAGGATAATTATTTCTATAATTTTGATTATTATCCGCTTAAAAACACACTCTCGGCAAAGCGGATCGTAGTACCCACAGTTTTATTAATTGGCCATAATACTGCTTCGGCCGCTGAAGACTTTTTAATTTACGCAGACAATCAAAAGCACATGACCAAAATTGGCAGAAATTCTTTTGGAAGTACCGGACAGCCCTACCTCTTCGATTTACCCGGCGGTGGAAGTGCAAGAGTCTGCACAAAAAAGGATACCTACCCGGATGGTCGTGAGTTTGTAGGTAATGGTGTAAAACCAGATATAGAAGTAATTCCAACGCTAAAGGATTTTATTGCCAATAAAGACGTAACCTTAAACACAGCACTTGATTACCTCAATAAGAAGATAAAATAGTCAGCACCAAATAAATGATTAAGTCTCATCTTATTAGGTGAGACTTTTTTATATTTATTGCCTATGAAAATTTATCTGATCATTTTGTTAAATATCTTTTCTTTTACCGCGCTGGCTCAAGACGCCCCGGTTAAATGGGCTACGCAGGAAACTTTTTTCGAAGATCTGATTGGGAAAAGCTTACCCACTTTTAATGGGGTAACGGTCAATAACAAGCCGTTCTCCAATATCGACCTTAAAAACCAGGTGGTAGTGATTAACTTCTGGTTTGAAAAATGCCCACCCTGTATAGCCGAAATGCCAGAATTGAATAATTTTGTGGATAAATATGGTAAAAAGTCCGTTCGGTTTATTGGCATTACACATGATGGCCCGGCCAGTGCCAAACGATTTCAAAAGCGCAACGGTTACCAATATGAAATTGTATCATTAAGCAAAGATGAGATTAGAAAACTAAATATCAATCACGGTTTTCCGTCGAATGTGTTGGTTGGGAAGGATGGTAAGATTGTTTATGCCACAGCCAACATTTCTTTTTGCGATCCGCAATTTAAAGCTAAATCGGCTCTTTTTGAAGAAAAATTAAAATCGTTATTACTTGAAGAGCTGGATTGATGTAAGAAACCTGAAATTTAAAGAACGTATTCGTCATTTATCGGTTTAACGGGCTCTGGAATTTCTTCTTCTTCAAGCATTTGCAGGAGATTGATTTCTATCGTTCTGGTAATTTGGTTAAGCGGAACACCAGCCGAATTGTTTTCGAAAGGGTTAACCAGGCTCATTCCATTAATCTGCGTAGAAACAAAAACGAAACCGATCAACCAACCCAAAAATATAGATGCCGGACCTGCATCCTCACTGATTACCAGGGTGAATGTTACGACAAACAGCCAGATAAATACTTTAGTCAGATAAGAATAGGTAGTAGGGAAAATGGTGTTTTTAATACGCTCACTCATGCCCATTGAATCCGAAAATCTGGTCAGTATTTCATTGATTTCAATAAAACGGAAGCCATCAATAGCATTTGATTTTGATAATCTTTGTAAATCTCTCGATTGGATATTTAAAAGGGCATTATGCTTATTGGTATGTTTTTCTATTTCTTTCAGATCGGCCTCGGTTAAATATTTGGTATAAATCTCATCTATCGTTCCTCTCAAATTGGCCTTTAACGCATATAAAAAACCAATATGCCTGTAAATCATACGTTTTACGCTTTCCTCATCTTTATCAACATAATTGAGCAGCGCCCTTGCAAAAGAGCGTGAATCATTTACCAAAGCGCCCCAAACTTTTCTTGCCTCCCACCATCTATCGTAAGCCTGGTTATTGTTAAAACCGATAAAAAAAGCAATGGCTGTACCTAAAAGTGTTGGGATGATAGATGGAACGGAGAAATGATGTGAGATCAAATATTCGCGTACGAGATAAGCTACGGTGCAGGAGGCAATCATAATCAGGTCAACTTGCCACGTATTTCTTAAAATTCTACTTAATCTGATATTCTGTATTAACAACATATAATATGACGGAAAATGAATGAGCTACGGATGAAATTACAAAACTAAAGCCAAAATGTTTGATCATGTAATAAATTAAGCGACAAAGATTACAGGTTGCCGTTTATGACGTAAATGTTTATCTTGGTAAACCAAATATTCCTGACCATTTATGAGCGACCATTTACCCAAGAACAATATTTTTAAAGTAATCGGTGCATCCTCTTTGGGTACATTGATCGAATGGTATGATTTTTACATCTTCGGCAGCCTTGCGGTTATCATTGGTCACCAGCTATTTCCGGAGGATGCAGGTGCATCAGCCTTAATTAACACGCTGGCTATCTTTGCGGCTGGTTTTATTGTCCGTCCGTTTGGTGCATTGGTTTTTGGCAGACTTGGTGATTTAATTGGCCGCAAGTATACTTTTCTGCTCACTTTGGTGCTTATGGGTGGATCGACTTTTTTTATCGGTCTGATCCCTTCTTATAAAAGCATTGGTTATGCTGCCCCAATTCTGGTTTTAGTTTTGAGGTTAATCCAGGGTTTGGCTTTGGGTGGCGAATATGGTGGTGCGGCTACTTATGTGGCAGAACATGCCCCAAAAAACAAACGTGGCTTTTTTACCAGCTGGATCCAGACTACCGCTACATTGGGTTTATTCCTCTCGTTAGGGATTATTGTGATCACAAAAAATATCCTGGGTGCCGAAACGTTTGGAAATTGGGGTTGGAGAATCCCTTTCCTGTTATCGATTGTACTGGTTGTGGTATCGATTTACATCCGCATGAAAATGCACGAGTCGCCCCTGTTCTCTAAACTGAAAGCTGAAGGAAATATTTCGAAGAATCCATTAAAAGAAAGTTTTAACAATAAGGCTAATTTTAAAATGGTACTTCTGGCATTGTTTGGCGCCACAATGGGTCAAGGCGTAGTCTGGTACACCGGACAGTTTTATGCACAATCCTTTTTGGAAAATACCTGTAAGCTGGATTTTAACGATTCGCGGTATATTTTACTCTGGGGAATTGCTTTTGCTACGCCGTTTTTCGTGGTTTTTGGTGCCTGGAGTGATCGGGTGGGACGAAAGTGGATCATGTTAAGTGGAATGCTTTTAGGCATTCTGTTTTACCGGCCAATATATCAGGTCTTTTTGGATGATACCGATTATGCCAAAATTGAACAAGCTGATATTTTAGCTGTCACCCCAGCTCGCGCAACTGCTGTTTTAATGGAAAATTTAACCGATAGCTTACGAACCGTTTCTACCAAAGTAAGCCTTAAAAACGGAGCTTCCTTTAACAGGGTGCAAACAGATACCGTTTCTGCAACAAGGGGGATTCTTTTGGGCAAAGAAATTATTAAAGATAAAGTTTTGCCAACACCGGTATTCTGGAAATTTGTTGGCTTGATTTTCTTCCAGATTTTGCTCGTTACCATGGTTTATGGTCCAATTGCGGCTTTCCTGGTCGAATTATTTCCGACCAAAATCAGGTACACCTCTATGTCGCTGCCCTATCACATCGGTAATGGTGTTTTCGGGGGGCTTGTGCCATTTATTGCCACACTAATTGCAAGTTTTTCAGGCGCCACACCATTGTCCGGTCTTTGGTATCCAATTGGGGTGGCAGCGCTAAGTTTGGTTATTGGCACAGTCTATTTATCAAATAAAAGAGACGAAAAAATTAACGATTAAATAAGATGAATACGTTAAAGAAATTTTTAGGCCTGGTTTGGATGGTTTTAGGACCATTAACGATGACTTTTTTGTTTATCCAGGCGATAGATAAGGTAGGCTTAACGCATACCGATATCGAACGTACCAATACCATATTGCAGTGGGCAATTATTCTGTTTATTTTCCTCCCCATTAGCCTGGGTTTGATGATATTTGGCTTTTATGCCTGGAAAGGTGAGTACGATCACCTGCCAGAAAGTTCCGAAGAATTGTAGTTTTTTTAGCTAAGCTCCTCAAAGATTTAGCTTCCGGGCCTTGGTATCCCTGAACTCGCTATACTCCGCCACCATTGCAGAATTCTTTAATGTGGTCGTTATCTTAAACCGGATTAGTGCAGAACGGAGAGATCTATAAAATTAAGTCAATACTATGCAATCGTTCCCGACATCGTTTGCAATGTTTAATTTATAAAAAACTTCTTTCTGCTGAGTTTTAATGTTTAAAATTGTTCATCATATATTTTTAAAATACGGCTGCGTAATGAAGTTTAACCTTTTACGTGGCCGGTTTTAATTTTAGCCTAACCAAAAAGATATGAAAGTAATCAGCCTGTTCTTTCTGCTTGTATTGTCCTTTGCTGTAAATGCCGCTGATGTAAAACCTGATTTTATTGTGGCTGCAGATGGAAGTGGAAATTTTAAAACCATACAGGAGGCCATTCATGCGGTGCCTGATTTTAGGAATAAAACAACCGTAATCTTTATCAAAAAGGGTATTTATAAGGAGAAATTGGTATTACCTGGCTCTAAAAGAAATGTGAAATTTATTGGCGAAAGTTTAAACGAAACCATTTTAACTTATGATGACTACGCCGGGAAAAAGAATATTTTTGGTGAAGAAAAAGGGACATCCGGCTCATCAAGCTTTTACATTTATGCCGAAGGCTTTTCAGCTGAGAATATCACTTTCCAGAATTCATCAGGCCCTGTGGGACAAGCCGTAGCGGTTTGGGCAGGTGGCGATAAATTGATTTTTACCAATTGCAGGTTTTTGGGCTTTCAGGATACGCTTTATACTTATGGAGGCAATAACCGTCAATATTATAAAAACTGCTATATTGAAGGTACGGTTGATTTTATTTTCGGGGCATCGACGGCTTGGTTCGAAAGCTGCACCATTTTCTGCAAAAAAAGAGGTTATATTACGGCTGCCTCAACGGCTGATACCACAAAATTTGGCTACGTTCTTAACAAATGTACAATCAAAGGCGATGCACCAGCCAGTAGCTTTTATTTGGGCCGTCCATGGAGGCCATACGCAAAAGTGGCCTATCTCAACTGCGAATTACCTGATTTTATCCGACCGGAAGGCTGGAACAACTGGGATAAAGAAAGCAATGAAAAAACGGCTTATTTTGCTGAATATAAGAGTACTGGAAAAGGATCCGATCCTAAAAACAGGGTAAAATGGTCACACCAACTGACAGATGAAGAATATAAAGGCTATATTTTAGAAAACGTTTTCCGTGGATGGAATCCTGAAGCAAAATAATGTTGTAAACGACTGATTTACTGTGTTTAAAGTTTTGTCTGTAATGAGTGTTTTGCTGCATTTTCCGGCAACGATTGCATAGATTTCTCTTCTGTTTTAACTTCAAACAACGTACACTTGTTATTACAATAACCAAGTATAATTTAACAGCGCAAATAATGAAACATATTTCTGGCCGTTTATGCCATATTAAAGTAGCTCTCGCTTGCTTAGTTTTAACAGCAGCTGGTTCTGCCATGGCGCAACAAAAGCCAGGCTTACCCATTATCCGGCAGGTTAAATTTAAAGAAGATACCACGAGTATTGTTGCTTTTGGCGCAAAAGGCGATGGTATTACCTTAAATACCGAAAGCATTAATAAAACCATTACCAGCGTGAGTGAAAAAGGCGGAGGAGTGGTGTTAATTCCGTCGGGTTTGTGGTTAACTGGCCCTATCGAACTAAAAAGCAACGTAAACCTGCACCTTAAACGCGATGCCATCCTACAATTTACGGGAGATTTTAATCAATACAAATTGGTAGAGGGAAACTGGGAAGGTCAACCCGCATGGCGGAACCAAAGCCCGATTTCAGGGATGAACCTTGAAAACATTGCCATTACCGGAACAGGAATTATCGACGGGAATGGTGGTGCCTGGCGTATGGTTAAAAGAGATAAACTTACTGAAACACAGTGGAAGAATCTCGTAGCATCCGGAGGCATCGTTAAAGCCGACGGAAAGATGTGGTACCCATCTGAAAAAACCCTTAAAGGCTCGAATACCAAAAACGCCGGTGTAATTGAAGCTGGCAAAACTGCCGCAGACTATGATGATATCAAAGATTTTCTTCGTCCGAATTTATTGGTGTTAACAGGCTGTAAAAAAATACTTTTAGAAGGGGTTACCTTTCAGAATTCGCCGGCGTGGAATTTACACCCTTTGCTTTGTGAAGATCTAACCTTAAGAAATTTGCAGGTAAAAAACCCTTGGTTTGCACAAAATGGCGATGGTGTTGATGTAGAATCATGTAAAAACGTATTGATTGAAGGCAACACTTTTGACGTTGGAGACGACGGAATCTGTATTAAATCAGGAAGAGATGAAGCGGGCCGCAAACGGGGTATACCAACTGAAAACGTGATCGTTAGAAACAATGTGGTTTACCATGCACATGGCGGTTTTGTAATCGGTAGCGAAATGAGTGGCGGGGCAAAAAACATCTGGGTGTACAACTGTTCTTTTATCGGTACTGATATTGGTTTACGCTTTAAAACTACGCGTGGCCGTGGCGGTGTGGTCGAGAATATTTATATCAATAACATCAACATGATTGATATTCCCGGCGAGGCCATTTTATTCGATATGTATTATGCAGCTGTTGATCCGGTTCCCCTGGCTGGCGAAAAGCGGGAAGCCATTAAAACCGTTACCGTTCCTGTTACCGAAGCTACCCCACAGTTCCGGAACTTTTATATCAAGGATGTAGTGGCTAATGGTGCCGAAAAAGCGATATTTTTTAGAGGTTTACCTGAAATGAACATTAAGGATATCTACCTGGAAAACGTAACCATCAAAGCGAAAAAAGGAATCGAAATTATTGAAGCTACCGGAATTTTCCTGAAGAACATCAACATCATTGCAGAAAATACAAATCCCTTGGTGATGATCCAGAATGGATCAAATATCAATATCAGCAGCTTAAAGTACCCTGATAACAGCAAATTGCTTTTTGATGTTTCCGGCGAAAAAACAAAAGGTGTAAAAATTGTTGGGACAGATGTTTCTAAAGCTAAAACAACTGTCGTTTTAGGTACAGGGGTAGCTAAAAAAGCACTGGAAATTTCAAAATAACAACATGATGAAACAATCGATCTTATATACAATAGTTGCATTTATTGGTTTTTCTGTTTTAACACAACGTGGGTTTGCCCAAAAAAAGTTATCTGAACAGTTAACCTTAACTGCGATGGAAAAACTGTTTCAGGATACGACGCTGCTAAAAGGTGCCAAAGGCCCCAAATGGACTTACGACATGGGGGTTGTTCTGGAAGGTGCAGCTGCCGTTTGGCGAAATACCGGCGACGGGAGGTATTTTAAATATATCCAAAGTTCGATGGATGCCTATCTGGATAAGGAAGGTAACATTGCTACATATAAACCGGAAGATTTTAATATTGATAACATCAAAAATGGCCGCTCATTATTGCTGTTGTATAAAGTTACCGGGCAGCAGAAATACCTGTTAGCCGCAACTAAATTATACGATCAGCTGCAAAAACAACCGCGTACCAGAGAGGGTGGTTTCTGGCACAAGAAAATTTATCCAAACCAGATGTGGCTGGATGGTTTATACATGGGTGAGCCATTCTACGCTGAATATGCTAAACTGATGAAAAAGGATGCTGCTTTTGATGACATTGCTAAACAGTTTATCCTGATGGAAAAAAACTCGCGTGATGCAAAAACAGGGTTGCTTTACCATGGCTATGATGAAAGCAAAACCGAACAGTGGGCAGACAAGATAACCGGGCGTTCGCCAAATTTTTGGGCCAGGGCAATGGGCTGGTACATTATGGCTTTGGTGGATGTGCTGGATAATTTTCCTGCAGATCATCCGCAAAGGAAAGAACTACTGGCTATTTTAAATCGTACGGCAACTGCAGTAGTGAAATACCAGGATCCAAAATCAGGTGTTTGGTTTGATATTCTAGATATGCCAACCCGAAGAGGAAATTACCTGGAAAGTTCGGCATCGAGCATGTTTGTGTATGGTTTGGCTAAAGGCATTCGTAAAGGCTGGTTAGCATCATCTTTTATGGCTGCGGCTAATAAAGGTTATACGGGTTTAAAGAAAGAGTTTGTGGAACAAGCAGGAACTGAAAGGATAAATTTGACTAAAACAGTTTCCGTATCCGGTTTGGGTGGAAAACCAAAATACCGGGATGGAAGCTTCGACTACTACATTAGTGAAAAAGTAATTACCAATGATCCGAAAGGCGTAGGCGCATTTATTTGCGCTGCTGCTGAAATGGAAATAAACCAGTTGCCAAAACCGGGAAAAGGATTAACCGTTACCATTGATAATTTTTTCAATAATGAGTATATGGTTGGCCCAACCGGAGATAAAATCCCTTTCCATTACTTATGGGAAGAAGATGATAACAATGGATTTTCTCTATTCGGAAAAATGTTTAACGATGCTGGTGTAAAAACCAATACGCTTAAAGTTGCACCAACAACTGTAAACTTAAAAGGCAGCAATATTTATATTATTGTAGATCCGGATACTGAAAAAGAAACTGCGAAGCCCAACTACATGAATGCTGAGCATGCGAAACAAATTGCAGACTGGGTGAAAGCTGGTGGGGTTTTGGTATTGCTCCTAAACGATGCAGGCAATTGCGAAATTTCAAAATTCAATGTTTTGCCCGAAACCTTCGGAATCCATTTTAATGAGGATAGCCGAAACAAAGTTCAGGGTATGAATTTTGAACAAGGAGCAATAAAAATCCCGGAAGGAAACGTTATTTTCAAAACAGCTAAGAAAGTATACATCAAAGAAATATCGACTCTTGTGGCTAAGAGTCCCGCTGTTTCTGCTTTAGCCGATAAGCGAGACGTGATTGTTGCCACTGCAAAATATGGCAAAGGGACAGTTTTCGCCGTCGGTGATCCATGGTTTTATAACGAATATATCGATGGTAGAAAACTACCTGCAGAGTTTGAAAATTTTAAAGCCACGAATGATCTGGTGAATTGGTTAATCAAGCAAGTGCCGGGGAAAAAATAGGTTTATTAACCACAGATGAAGTGGATGAACACAGATAAATAGTGGTTCGTGGAGAGAAGAACCACGGCATAAGAGAAGGAAAATTACTCCATGCTAATCTGTGTCTCGGTGGTAAAAACTAACCATGGCGTAAAATAAAATTAGTGATCTGTGATGACACAGAACACGGCACAAACAGAATGATGAAAATGAGAATATTGTTAAGCCTAATCTGCAGCACTTTATTATTGTCGTGTTATGCACAACAATCTGTTGATTCTACAGCAGATAAGATGCTGGTTTATCAATTGGGCAATGGCGGCTGGCCAAAGCAGCTGGAAGATAAAAGTGTAGTTAACTACGACGCGGCTTTAACACCAGCCTTGTTGGACAAAATAAAGGCAACTAAAGATTTACATGCCACTTTCGATAATAAAGCTACCAGTAGAGAAGTTGTTTACCTGGTAAAGGCATATAAAAAAACGCAGAACAAAGCTTATTTAGCTGCTGCTGAAAAAGGCCTTGATTATATTTTATCGGCACAGTATGCCAATGGTGGATGGCCACAATATTATCCTGATCAATCTTCTTACCGATCTGAGATTACTTACAACGATGATGCAATGATCAATGTGCTGAACATATTACAGGATATTGCCACGCAAACAAACGATTTCGATGTGGTAAACCCAGTCTACATAAAAAAAGCAGGAAAAGCAGTTGCGAAAGGCATTGATTGTATCTTAAAAACGCAGGTGAAACAAAATGGCGTATTAAGCATTTGGGCTGCACAGTATGATAAAGATTCGATGTTGCCTGCAAAGGCCAGGGCTTTTGAGCCGGCCTCATTGAGTACCAGCGAATCTGTAGGGATTGTGCGCTTTTTAATGCGGATCAAAAATCCTTCGGTTGCAGAAAAAAATGCCATTACCGCTGCAGTAAAATGGTTCGATACCTATAAAATTGTAGGCTTCCGTTTTGATAGGCCGAAAAATCCTAAAGCCAATGTCAAAGCTGCGGCCTTGATCGAAGATTCAACGGCAATTGCCTGGGCGCGCTTTTACGACCTTGATCAAAATACCCCGATTTTTGGTGATCGCGACAATGCCATTAAAACAAAATTAGAGGAATTAAGCCTTGAAAGGCGCAATGGGTATGCCTGGTATGGCAACTGGGCGCAGAAATTAATTGAAAAAGAGTACCCGAAGTGGTTAACCACAAATGGTAAATAAAGATAAGTATACTCTTCGAAAGGAAATATAATTCACCTTGTGCCTCGTTGCCCTGGTGGCCAAATAACATTAGCAATGATTTTAAACAAAGAAAATTTAAAGAACATTAACGGCGAAAAGGTTACAAAACCTACACCCGAAATTTTAGCATTACCAGAGCGGGTAATCCAGTTTGGTACCGGGGTTTTACTGCGTGGTTTACCTGATTATTTTATTGATAAAGCCAATCAGAAAGGAATTTTCAACGGTCGTGTACTTGTTGTTAAATCTACAGCAAAAGGTGGTGCTGATGCCTTTTCGAAACAGGATAATTTATATACACTTTGTGTAAAAGGCATTGAGGATGGGGTTAATGTTGAAGAAAATTCGATTAATGCTTCAATAAGCCGGGTTTTAGCAGCTTCGCAAGATTGGACAGAAATTTTAAAAGCTGCCCACCAACCCGAAATGCAGGTCGTAATTTCTAATACCACAGAAGTTGGCATTGTAAAAAGCGAAGATAAAATCACTGACCATCCTCCACAATCTTACCCTGGCAAACTGCTTGCCTTTTTGCACGAACGCTATAAAGCCTTTAACGGGTCAGTAGAAAGCGGAATGGTGATCGTGCCAACAGAACTCATTAGTGATAATGCTGATAAACTGAAAGAAATTTTGCTTGATCTGGCTATCCACAATAAATTAGGCTGGGATTTTGAAAACTGGTTAAAAACAGCCAATCATTTTTGCAAAACCTTAGTTGACAGAATTGTGCCAGGAAAACTTCCGGAAGCAGCGCAAAAAGCCGTTGAAAATGAACTGGGTTATGAAGATGAACTGATGATCATGGCCGAACCTTTCCGGCTTTGGGCGATCGAATCATCAAGCGAAAAAGTGAAAGAAGTATTATCTTTTGCAAAAGCAGATAAAGGTATCTTTATTGTTCCTTCCATTGATAAATTTAAAGAACTTAAACTCCGTTTGCTTAATGGTACACATACCATTAGCTGCGGGCTGGCTATTTTAGCAGGCTTCGATACCGTGAAAGAGGCCATGGCAAATAAAGATTTCTCGGCCAATGTATTAAAACTGATGAAAGATGAAATTGCGCCTGTGGTGGTGAATGAGGATATTACCTACAGTGAAGCAATTGCCTTTGCAGAAAGTGTAATCGACCGTTTTAGCAATCCATCTTTAGCACACCAGTGGCAGGCCATTACGCTAAATTTTACCTCAAAAATGCAAATGCGTAATATGCCGCTCATCAGGAGATATTATGCTTTAAAAAATGAAGTGCCTCAGCTTACTGCTTTGGGTGTAGCTGCCTACATCCTTTTCATGAATGTGGATAAACAGGGTGATACTTACACAGCAAGTGTAAACGGAAAAACCTACCCCATACAGGATGAATTTGCAGAAATTTTATATGAATACTGGAAAAACCCAGAAACCGTTATAGATAATACCCTAGGCGACAGGCGCCTGTGGGATAAAAACCTTAATAATTATCCAGGCTTTAACGCAGCCGTAAAATCGTACGTTGATTTATTACAGAACAAAGGTGCAAAAGAAACTTTAAGTAACTTGCATTCAGAAACAGCAATTTAAAATGGTTACTAGAATTTTAAAAATCCATCCTAACGATAATGTATTGGTTGCTTTGCAAAACCTGGCAAAAGGCGAAACCATTATTCACGATGGACAGGAATATATTTTACAGGATGACATTCCGGCCAAGCATAAATTTTTTATGCAGGATATGAATCCAGGTGATCACATCATGATGTATGGCGTATTGGTGGGAAAAGCACAGCACTTTATCCTTAAAGGTGGTTTAATGGATACCGAAAATACCAAACATGCGTCTGATCCTTTTGAATTCCGTCCGTACCATTACGAATGGCATGCACCTGACGTGGCTAAGTTTGAAGGCAGAACCTTTAATGGTTACATCCGTAGCGATGGCAGGGTAGGTACTGCAAATTATTGGTTGTTCATACCGACCGTTTTCTGTGAAAACCGCAATCTGGATGTCATCCGGGAAGCCTTACACAACGAGCTGGGCTATGCAGTAACAGATAAATACAAATCATACGCGCATCAACTGGTTGAAGCCTATAAAAATGGTGAAGTTTTAGGTGAAGCCGATCCGGAATCTATGGGTATGGCTAATTTATCTGCCAACCGGGTGTTTAAAAACGTTGATGGCATTAAATTCTTGAATCACCAGGGCGGTTGTGGTGGTACGCGTCAGGATGCTGCTGTGCTAAGTAAGTTATTGGCTGCATATGCCGATCATCCTAATGTGGCTGGTGTAACGGTATTGAGTTTAGGCTGCCAGAATCTTCAGGTGCACGATTTTATGGAAGATTTGAAGCATCGTAACCCTAATTTCGATAAACCTTTGTTTGTTTTTGAACAACAACAATCGCAGAGCGAGGAACAGCTGATTAAAGAAGCCATCCGTAAAACCTTTATCGGTTTAACCGAGATCAATAAAATCGAGCGTCAGCCGGCGCCCTTAAGTAAACTGGTGCTGGGTGTAAAATGCGGCGGTAGTGATGGTTTTAGCGGGATTAGTGCCAACCCTGCTGTGGGCTATACCTCCGATTTGTTGGTGGCTTTAGGAGGTACCGTGCTCCTTGCTGAATTCCCTGAGCTTTGTGGCGCTGAACAACAGTTGATTGATCGCACTAAAGATGAAACAGCAGCACGTAAGTTTATCCAGTTAATGACGGCTTATAACCAGGCTGCAGAAAATGTAGGTTCTGGATTTTTTATGAATCCATCACCGGGCAATATTAAAGATGGTTTAATCACTGATGCCATTAAAAGTACCGGAGCAGCCAAAAAGGGCGGGACATCACCGGTAGAAGATGTGTTGGATTATACCGAGCCTGCAACTAAGCCCGGATTAAATTTAGTTTGCACACCTGGAAACGACGTGGAAGCCACTACAGGAAAGGCTGCATCAGGTGCAACCTTAATTTTGTTCACCACCGGTTTAGGAACGCCAACAGGCAATCCGGTTTGTCCAACTATCAAGGTATCGACTAATAATGCTTTAACGAAGCGAATGAGCGATATCATTGATATCAACTGTGGTCCTGTAATTGAAGGCGAAAAAACAATCGAACAAATGGGCGAAGATATCTTGGAATATTGCATTAAAGCGGCTAGCGGTGAAGTAATTCCTAAAGCGGTGTTGCTTAATCAGGATGATTTTATCCCATGGAAAAGGGGGGTGAGTTTGTAGTCCGAAGTCGTAAGGCCGAGGTCGGAGGTTTGCGTGGCTATCCTTGCAACCGCCTTTAGCTTGCAGTTGCCGCGGTCTGTGTCCCGTCGCCGCGGTCTGTGTCCCCACAGACCACAAAATGAATAGGGTTCCGGTCTGTGGGGACACAGACCGGTGATAAAAGGATGATAAAATGAATACATATACTATTTACCGTGGTCTGTGTCACCACAGACCGCAAACAAGATAAAATATAAATTGAGTTCCGGTCTGTGAGGGCATAGTCGGAGCATAAATAAAACATAAATAGATAAGTGTTTTGATCATCTCAAATCTACTGTCTCAAATAACATAGAATGAAACCTTTTTTAGACGAAAATTTTCTTTTGCAAAGCAAAACTGCTGAAAAGCTTTATCACCATTTTGCAAAATCACTACCCATTATTGATTACCATAACCACCTGATACCGGAGCAGATTGCCAATAATACGCAATTTGCCAACATCAGCCAGGTTTGGCTTGCAGGCGATCATTACAAATGGAGGGCCATGCGTGCTAACGGAGTGGATGAAAAATACATTACTGGTGTAGGATCTGATTACGAAAAATTTGAAAAATGGGCCGAAACCGTTCCTTATACCTTACGCAATCCGTTATACCACTGGACACATTTGGAACTTCAACGTTATTTTGGTATAAACGACCTGCTTTCGGGCAAAACGGCCCGGCAAATTTATGATGAATGCGCTGCTAAACTGCAAACGCCTGAATATTCAGTACGTGGTTTGTTAGCCAAAATGAATGTAGAGGTTGTTTGTACTACCGACGATCCTTTAGATAGCCTGAACTTTCATCAACAACTGGCAAGAGAAGGTGCTAACCTTAAAATGTTACCAGCTTTCCGTCCGGATAAGGCCATGAACAGTGATGATATTGAAGGCTTAAATGAATATATCGACAAACTGGAAACGGTTGCCGATAAAAGCATTAGCAGTTTACAGGATTATATTGATGCTTTAAAAGGCCGCCATGATTACTTTGCAGCAAATGGCTGCTCGGTTTCCGATCATGGTTTAGAGCAGATTTATGCTGAAGACTATACCGAAGCTGAAATTGCATCAATCTTTGATAAAATCCGCAGTAAACAAACTATTTCCTATCAGGAAAACCTGAAATTCAAATCGGCTATGCTGGTTTATTTTGCAGAATGGGATCATGAAAAGGGCTGGGTACAACAATATCACCTTGGTGCTTTGCGTAACAACAATGCCCGTATGTTAAGACAATTGGGACCTGATACCGGTTGGGACTCAATCGGCGATTTTAGCCAGGCCCGTATGCTATCGAAATTCCTAAATCGCTTGGATAACCAGGATAAACTGGCTAAAACCATTATTTATAACCTCAATCCCGCAGATAATGAGTTGATTGCCACTATGATTGGTAACTTTAACGATGGTTCTGTAGCCGGTAAAGTGCAGTTTGGTTCAGCATGGTGGTTTTTAGACCAAAAAGATGGGATGATCAAACAGTTAAATGCCTTATCAAACATGGGGCTTTTAAGCCGCCTAGTAGGGATGCTTACCGATTCGCGCAGTTTCCTTTCCTTTCCCCGTCACGAATATTTCAGGAGGATTGTTTGCAACCTGTTTGGAGAAGATATGGAGAATGGCGAATTGCCTAATGATTTGGAATGGGTGGGCAAGATTGTGCAGGATATTTCGTATTTTAACGCAAAAAATTACTTTAAATTTTAACCAAAATCAGGCTTTAGAAGGGTATTTTATTGGAATCAAATCATTTCAATCGTTTTCCTTTCATTTTCATTCAGTTGCCGAAAACAGGATGAAATACGCCGATCAGATATAAAAATGAGTACCCAGATATTCGCTTCATCAGCAAAAGGAAAAAAAGTTTTAAGCTTTGGTGAAATACTTTTACGCATCTGTCCGGATATGGATGGGGCATGGTTAAAAGAAAATAAATTACCGTTTTACGTGGGTGGCGCCGAACTCAATGTGGCCACTGCCTTAGCCTTATGGAACGTACCTTCGGCCTACCTTTCGGCGGTGCCTGATAATTCGGTTACCCGCGAAATCGTGGAATACCTTAATGTACGCAATATTGATACTACACCTATGGTTTACCATGGCGAACGTTTAGGTTTATACTATTTGCCTAAAGGGAAAGACCTTAAAAATGCCGGGGTAATTTACGACCGGGCCAATTCGGCCTATGCGGGTTTAAAAGTTGGACAGATTAACTGGGACGAAGTTTTTGAGGATGTTGCCTGGTTCCATTTCAGTGCCATTTGCCCTGCCATTAACCAAAATATTGCTGACGTTTGTTTGGAAGCCTTAAAAGTAGCAAGTGCAAAAAATATTACCATTTCACTTGATTTAAACTATCGGGCAAAGCTTTGGAAATATGGAAAGGAACCGATTGATGTTTTGCCTGAGCTGGCTCAATATTGCACGCTGATTATGGGGAATGTTTGGGCAGCCAATAAAATGCTGGGCACTGCGCTTCACGAAGATTTAACAGTGGCAGAGGGTTATGCAAAGGAAACGTTACTGCAACAGGCAACTGATACTTCTAAAGAAATATTAAGTTTGTTTCCGGCGTGTAAAGCGGTTGCCAATACATTCAGGTTCGATCATGGAAAGGGAATACGATATTATACAGCCATTTATACAGACAACGAATTAACGGTTTCGGAAGAATACGTTTCTGATGAAATTTTGGATAAGGTGGGCAGTGGAGATTGTTTTATGGCTGGCCTGATTTATGGCTTTTACAACCAGTTACCGGCCCAAGAAACCATAAGTTTTGCCACAGCAGCGGCATACGATAAATTGTACATTCCAAGCGATGCTACAACCAGTACTGTAGCTGATATAAAAAAAAGAATAATAAGATGATTAGCAACAAGCACAAAATTTTAGATGCCATTTTAGAGCAGGGCATGTTACCGCTTTTTTATCAGGATAGCGAATCAGGCAGCATGGAAATATTACGCACCTTGTATAAAGCCGGTGTTCGTGTTTTCGAATACACCAATCGTGGTAAATCGGCATTGTCAAACTTTAAAAAGTTAAAAGAAATCCGTGATGCAGAAATGCCTGATCTTTATCTGGGTATCGGAACCATTAAAACGCCTGCTGATGCCAATGCTTTTATCGAAGCTGGAACTGATTTCATTGTGGCACCGATCGTAAATCCGGCAGTTGCCGAAATTGCGAACAAAATCGGAATGCTTTGGGTACCGGGGTGTATGACCCCGACAGAAATCAGTGTGGCACAGGAACACAAAGCTATGCTGATTAAAATTTTCCCGGCAAATATTTTGGGTCCTGAATTTATTTCATCAATTAAAGATCTTTTTGCCGGACAACTGTTTATGCCAACAGGTGGGGTAGAAATAAATGCTGATAATCTAAAAACCTGGTTTAAAGCTGGTGTTTGTGCCGTTGGCATGGGAAGCAAACTAATCAGTAAAGATGTAATGAGCAAAGGGCTTTACGATGAGCTTTTCGACAATACCCAGCTGGCACTTGAACTTATCAAGCAAAGTAAATAAACCCCAACCCCTAACCACACACAAACGAAATGAGCCAACCAAAAATCAGCAATTACAGATGGACTATATGTGCGCTGTTATTTGTTGCAACTACCATTAACTATTTAGATCGACAGGTACTCTCGCTTACATGGAAAGACTATTTTGTTCCTGAATTTCATTGGACAGATAGTGACTACGGAACCATTACGGCATTATTTTCTCTTTTTTATGCCGGATCGATGTTGGTAGCAGGACGGTTTGTTGATTGGATGGATACCAAAAAAGGTTTCCTTTGGGCAATTGGAATTTGGTCTGTGGGTGCCTGTATTCATGCTTTTTGCGGTATTGCTACTTCCGGAATCATTACCGGCTCGTGGGTGATGAGCTTTGCAGGTGCAAAAGAAGCATTATCTACTGTTGGCAATACTACATTAATTCTATCAACCAGTCTTTCACTATTTATATTTGCCCGTTTTGTACTGGCACTTGGTGAGGCCGGAAACTTTCCGGCAGCCATTAAAGCTACAGCCGAATATTTTCCTAAAAAAGACCGCGCATTTGCCACCAGTATTTTTAATGCGGGTGCAACAGTTGGTGCCTTGGCTGCCCCGGTTACGATTCCCTACATTGCCGATGCTTATGGCTGGGAAATGTCGTTTATTATCATCGGTGCCTTAGGTTTTATCTGGATGCTTTTCTGGATTTTACTTTATGGCAAACCTGAAAACCACTCAAGGGTAAGTAAGGCAGAGCTGGCTTATATTCAACAGGATATTGTAGCACACGATCAGATTAGCGAAACGGTTACCGCAGCATCACCGGTAAAAAAACTATCTTTTGTTGATTGCCTTAAATTTAAACAAACCTGGGCCTTTGCTTTTGGTAAATTTATGACCGATGGTGTTTGGTGGTTTTATCTGTTTTGGTCGCCCGCATACCTTAAAGATATTTATAAAATGAGCGGTACCGAAAGTGCTTTTCCCCTATTTATACTCTACGTAATTACCTTGTTATCCATTATTGGAGGCTGGTTGCCATCCTATTTTATCGATAAGAAAAACATGAACCCTTACGATGGCAGGATGAAATCCATGTTAATTTTCGCCTTTTTTCCATTATTGGCATTGTTGGCCCAGCCTTTAGGTCTTTACAGCTACTGGCTGCCGGTAATTATCATCGGTATTGCAGGTGCCGCACACCAGGCATGGTCGGCCAATATATTTACGACAGTGAGCGATATGTTTCCTCGCCAGGCCATTGCAACCGTAACCGGAATTGGTGGTATGGCCGGAGGTGTAGGATCTTTTTTCATTAACAAAGGTTCTGGTGTACTGTTTACCTACGCCGGCGATACACAGATGGCTTTTATGGGGTTTCAAGGTAAAGAAGCTGGTTATTTTATCGTTTTCTCTTTCTGTGCGGTAGCTTATCTCATCGGCTGGATGGTAATGAAAGCCCTTGTTCCAAAATATAAGGTAATAGAAGTTAAATAATTCAACCCTAAAAGATTTAGAATATAATTGTGCTTAAATCTTTGATATCTTTTTTAAAGTGCTAATCTATACTTAAACTATAGACTTAACATTAATTTAACCTAATCACAAACCCAAATTGAGTACATTGCTAAACCTCGAAAGTATTTTCGTTGAAGAGAGCCAGATTCCAGATGAATTTAGGCTCAAGGAAGAAATCAATCAAAAGGAGTTTCTTTCTAATGGAGAAATGAAGCCATGGAATGGACCATGTAATGAAGTGTTTTCTCCTGTATGCGTAAAAACCCCTGAGGGTTTAAAACGAAAACGCATTGGTAGTTTTCCTGTTTGTACGGAGAAAGAGTCGGCAGAAGCATTAGATGCAGCCGTAGCAGCCTAT
Source organism: Pedobacter suwonensis (assembly GCF_007833675.1). Classification (NCBI taxonomy): domain Bacteria; kingdom Pseudomonadati; phylum Bacteroidota; class Sphingobacteriia; order Sphingobacteriales; family Sphingobacteriaceae; genus Pedobacter; species Pedobacter suwonensis. The sequence goes on from NZ_CP031708.1 coordinate 3,463,157, forward strand.
GATAATGGTCGCGGACAGTGGCCAACCATGAGTGTTGCCGATCGCATTAGCTGTGTAGAAAACTTTACACATAAGATGATTGAGCAAAAGGAGATTGTTGCCAAACTGATTATGTGGGAGATTGGAAAATCTTATGCCGATTCGGTTAAAGAATTTGACCGTACGGTGGAGTATATCTACGCCACTATTGATGCGTTGAAAGATATCGACAGGCAGTCGTCACGTTTTGAAATAGAGCAGGGAATTGTGGCCCAGGTGCGCCGTTCTCCCCTCGGCGTTGTACTTTGTATGGGTCCTTTCAACTATCCTTTAAACGAGACTTTTACCACGCTTATCCCAGCTTTGATTATGGGCAATACCCTTTTATTCAAACCACCTAAGCATGGTACCCTGTTACACTATCCTTTGTTAGAGGCTTTCCGCTCTAGTTTTCCTAAAGGTGTGGTGAATACCATTTATGGCCGCGGCAATACCATCGTTCCAGGTTTGATGAAATCTGGTAAAATCAATGTGCTTACTTTAATTGGTTCAAGTAAGGTTGCTAATGAACTGAAAAAATTACATCCTAAGGTAAACCGTTTGAGGGCGATTTTAGGTTTGGATGCCAAAAATGCGGCCATCATCACTAAAGACGCCGATCTTGATCTGGCAGTTTCTGAAACGGTACTGGGTTCTCTTTCTTTTAACGGACAACGGTGTACCGCCATTAAAATCGTTTATGTGCACCGCAGTTTGGCGCAGGAATTCTTAAAGCGCTTATCTGCCGAAGTAGAAAAACTAAAATTTGGCATGCCTTGGGAAAAAGGTGTAAACCTTACGCCATTGCCTGAGCTGAATAAGCCCGAATATTTAAAGGAATGTATTGATGATGCTGTTTCACATGGCGCTAAAGTAATCAATACAAATGGGGGACAAACCTTGGAAACATTTGTTTATCCGGCCATTGTTTATCCGGTAAATGGTAATATGAAACTTTATCGGGAAGAACAGTTTGGCCCGATTGTTCCGGTGGTACCATTTGATGACCTGGAAGAGCCGATCGAGTATTTAATTGATTCGCCACATGGTCAGCAGGTAAGTATTTTCAGCAATAATGCTGCGGTGATTTCTTCGTTGATTGATCCTTTGGTTAATCAGGTAAGTCGTGTAAATATAAATTGCCAGTGCCAGCGCGGACCGGATGTTTTTCCTTTTACAGGCCGTAAAGACAGTGCTGAAGGTACACTTTCCGTAGTGGATGCGTTGCGTTCATTCTCGATCCGTTCTTTGGTGGCAACCAAATTTACAGATGATAATAAAAAGTTATTGAACGAAATTGTTAAAGGAGATGATTCAAACTTTTTAAGCACGAAGTATATTTTCTAGTGGCTAGTTAACTAACATAGATCGTCATTGCGAGGAGGAACAACGAAGCAATCTTAATGCGTAAGCCAATATCGATCGTTGTAAGATTGCTTCATCGGCTGAAAAAGCCTCCTCGCAATGACGATTTTTCAATTTCGTATTCTCAGCTGTCATTGTGAACGCAGTGAAGAATCTTTCTAGTTTGGCTTTATAATGGTCTCACTTTTAATTAGGATTATTAAAATCCGCATTCGTAATGCAGGATAAGTGCTTTGGCGATTCAATCGCCTTTCTCGTTCATCTTCGTTTCAAACGAAGACGATGATCGCATTCATACATCATTTGGTATACATTTATCTATTTATGCTGTTGTAAAAGAAAAGATCCTTCACTGCCGTTACCATTGACGTTATTTTATAATTGATTATTAATGAGCAGATTGTAGCATCATGCATTTCCGTATAGCTAGGCCATAGCACCGTATTACCGTTCTACTTAAAACCGGCCTAATAAATTTTTCGGACTGCACTGTTCTAGCCATAACACTGCCTTTGAAAGAAAAATTTTCAGCCGGCATTTTTTGTTACTTTTTGATGCCAAAAAGTAAGAGCCCTTCGGTGGCGGCGAGCCGAGGCAAGACTGTGCTGTATGACATAGGAAATCTGTTACGTCATTTATACTGATTTTTATACAATAAATTATCCCTCAGGATGACAATTAATGAAGTTATACGCCTAACGCTGTGTACTCAGTGAATTTCTCGGTGTACTCGGTGGTAAAAAAGATCCTTCACTGCACTACCATTGACAGAATCTTATAGAAGAATCGTCATTCTCGCGCATGCGGGAACCACGGAGTGCTCAGCGAAGCTAATCTTAAAGCCCTTGTATTAAGATTCCCATCCGATAGCTATCGGATCAAGTTGGGGATGACGATCTCTCAAGAGATATACCTACTTAAAATTTATCTGTCAAACATATTGATTTTTATAAAATAAATTATCCCTCAGGATGACAAATATTTTTTTACTTTAAACTCTTCGCCAGATCCAACTTTAACTCCTTAATCCCTTTCACTACCAAACCAGCAACTTGTTTGGCGCCCTCCGGACTTAGATGCGTATCATCTTTTTTGCCTTTTGGATAATTTACATTTCCCGAATCAACATAGTTGAATAATTTGATGGATGGCTTATCTCCCAGTCGAATTAATAAACTTTCCGTTTTTGCCAGCATATCAATTAGGGGCACCTGAAGTGAATCGGCCACCTGACGGGTTATGCGCGGATAATCGCCATGTGAATCCACTAGCACACCGTTTTTGAAGCTTCTTCGGGAGATTGGCGTGAGTAAAACTGGAAAGGCGTTTTTGTCTCTCGTTTCTTTAATATAGTTAATCAGATTTGTTTTAAAATCGGCCAGCGAAACACCAACCGCCGGCTTATCCACTTTCTCATCGTTATGTCCAAACTCAATGAACACATAATCACCTGGATTTAACTGTGCCAATACCGGATCCCAATGTTTTTCGGCCCTGAACGATTTGGTACTCCTGCCGTTTAATGCCCGGTTATCAACAGTAACATCGGTTTTAAAATAAGATTGTAGTGCCATTCCCCAGCCCGTTTCAGGATAGGCCTTTTCTTCTTTATTGGCTGCGGTAGAATCACCAATGATGTATAGCTTTGTTTTCTTTTGTATGAAAGCAAAGGAGCATAAAATGAATAAGGCTCCAACTGCAAAAAACTTAAGGCAATTTGTTCTCATTTTATTAATTTTTGATTGGATTCCATTGATCTGCTCCACCCAGTATATTTTTTAATGTATATTTTCCTGTCTCTTGATCGGCGAGCTGTCTTGTCCAAGGCAATCTCGTATTAGGTGATGCTCCAGCGCCTTTACTTTTATATTCCGCATAAAACACCGTTAATTCTTTGTTTGGAAACATCTTATCGCCTTTCCACGGGTTCCAGCCTTCGGGCAAAATATGTTTACCCAAATCACATTTAATGAATACTGTTTTTGCATAAGGCCGCCATGGTCTGCCGAGATAGGCTTTTGTTACCATTGAATCTGCAATGAGCCTACAATTTAAAAAAACAAATCCGAATTTTTGCTTTGCAGAAGTTGAAGCCGCAGTTACATAAGAGTTGCTTAAACTTTTGATTGTACAATCATTAAAAACAACGGTTGCCTTGCCAAAAATGAAATCGGTAGTGCCTTCTACATAACAGTTTTGGTAATACTGGCGGCTATTTTCAATTGCTGCATAAAGCGTATCCTGATTGCCCAGAAACCTGCAGTTTATTGCTACAAAACGATCGCCTTCTACATGCAGAGCAACAGCCTGTCCAACGTTTCCGGATGAATTGATAATGGTTAAATTTTCAAGGTGGATATCATTTCCCTGAACTAATACGGTAAAAGAAGTATATGTGCTAAAGTTAACATTGCCAAATTGGTCTTTGCCTTTCGGATTTGGCTTCCCCGAATAATCATTGTTGGTAATGATGGTATTTTCGGCACTTTCGCCAATTAAAGCAATTTTCGTTTTCCATGATGGGATAATCAGCTTTTCTTTATAAATTCCCTTTTTCACATAAATCTTAACTTCTTTCTCCCCTAAATCCCTTATCGAATTTACGGCTTCCTGTATGGTTTTATAATTTGCACTTCCATCCTGCGCAACGGTTATTGCTGATGGATATTTGGGATCCTGAGCATAAACCCCTAAACAAACGCTGATGTAAAGCAGCAAGGTAGCGCCGATATGGATTAGTACTGATTTGATCATTTAGGTGGAAAAATTCTTCAGGCTAAATCTATTAAAAAAAGACTGTACCATCACTTGTATTTTAACTCTAATTAGTCATGTTGAGCCTGTCGAAACGCCCTGTGAGAATTTAAGAACGCCTTTCGACAAGCTCAGGATGACATTATGCTTATGATACAGCTACTAAGATAAGTCTATTAATTTCTCCATCTCGGGTCGCCAATTCCATTCGTTTTTAAATCTTGCTGACTGATGGTAAAATTACCTGTAGCAGGCGATGTAAAACCAGGATTAAGCGTCGTATATGTTCCGGCATCATACTTAGCACCGGCAGTTGCACTACCCGAAATAAAAGTTGGGGCAGCAAAATAGTTGTTCGCTGTAAAATTGCCCGCTACAATATTGGTCGAAAGCTGGTTGGTTAAAATGCCACCAGAGCTGGCTACTATATTTTTCGAAAAGTAAATCTCATGTTTGGCCAGCCGAACGTAAAACAACCTGTTTGAAGCGCCATTGCTAATTCCATTTAAGGTATTGGTAACAACATTTATAATGGATATTATGCTGGGGAAATTGGTTGAGCCTGCAGGGTCCATCCTGATAAAATCTCTGGCCAGAACAGCGGCATAAACTGTATTGTTGGTGAAATTTAATGTTTTGGTCAAACCCGATCTAAAATCGATAAAATCTCCGCCATTGCATTCGATATTGTTAATGATATTTCCCTTAAAAGTTACCGACTCGATAAGTACTTTTAAGTTTACATAGAAAAGCCCTTTGGTATAGTTTCTTACAACTGAATTCTCTAGTACGAAATTCCCGTAAGCGTTATCAGATGCTTCATCGTAGATAAAAGTTTGATTCCCATTTAACGATCCGGTGCCATCCAATATTACATCTTTTACTGTTAAACCTGCATTGGACTTTAATCTCAGAACCATGCCGTTAATAACCGGTCTGTCAGTTGGTTTTGTTCCCCTGATGGTAATTGATTTTGATGCAATAACATCTGCGTTTACGGTATAAGTTCCCGGTGCAAGCCCAAAAACAGTCCCGGCAGTGGCATTTGCAATCAGGGTGGCCAGGTTATCTGACGGGCTTACCAGCGTTGCACCTGTAAAATTGTAAAGTGTGGTAAAAGTTGCCGTTCCCCTAACTTTGCTTCCCGCAAGCAATTTTGCCGAGTAATCCGTTTCTCCGGTTAAGCCTGTTATGGTTGCTTCTCCAGCAGCAATCTCTGCTGCGGTAACTGTATGTGTAATATTTCCCGGTAATATGGTAATTATTGTTGCTGTTTCGCCAGGGGTCCAGTTGAGCACAACTGAACTAGCGGTTAGTTTGGTTTGGTTTACCGTTTGAAAAATCTGTTCAGTATCTGTTTTTGCAGATGTGCTTACCCATTTGGAATCTGCAATACCCTGTGCAACACCTTTTACCCTGATTGCATATTGCGTATCGCCTATTAATCCGGTAATGGTGTAGGGCAATTGTGCAGTGGTAATGCTGGTTATAGACTTTACCGGAGTACCTGTAAAATCAGCATTATCATATACCTCAATGGTATAAGATGTGGCATTCGGTACAGCGTTCCATGTTAATTTAACGCCAGTTTTATTTACAATGGTCGCTGTTAAACCAGGGGTAGAAAAAACCCGGCCGACCTCAAGTTTGGTAATTTCTTCTAAGTTATTTTTTTTACATGCCGATAAACAAACTGTCGCCATGAGTAAGAAGTGGTATATATATCTATTAATCTTTTTCATAACCTCTGGTTTATAAGTTTAAAGGCTTATTATTTAACATTCCGTTAGATGAATCTAAAAATACCTGCCATATTGGCCAATATTGCTGAAGGTTGGGATCTTTTGTATAGAGGGCGTTCCAGTATGAAACCGTTTCTCCGGTTGTAACCATCGTCCAGGCTTTATTTGAAGTGTATCCTAAAGCAACTCCCTGCGCGTCGGTATCTCCAAATTTCAACCCATAAATTTCTACCGTTTCGCCATTAACAGCTGTCCGGTAATAGATTTTGGCGGGTAGGGCAGCATATTTACCCTGCCTGTTTTCTAACTGCTGCAATTTAGTTTTGGCTTCAGCCAGTTTTGTGCCCAGCAAATTCCATCGGATCAGGTCACTTTTTCTCAACATTTCACCTGTAAATTCCAGGGCTCTTTCATTCACGATTGCCTCAAAAAAGGCCGATTTAGATGCAGTTGCCGTGGCCATAAAATCGGTAACTTTATTAGGCGCTGTAGGGAAGGCCCTGTCTCTGATCATTTTTAGATATGGCGCAGCAGCTGCCGGCCCATCAAGATCGTTAATGGCTTCAGCAGCCATGAGCACCACATCGGCATAACGCATGTACATCCAGTTTAACCCATCATCATTGGTTGCCGTTACCCTTCTTTTCATCCACTCGTAACGGTATTTGCCAAAATACAAACGGCCAAGCGACGAAGGTACCTGTACCGCACCTTTTGTTCCATCGCCACCGTCCCACTCATAAGGAACAACAGTTACATCCCTGCGTACATCATCATTATCATATTCGTACAGCATAATAGGGTTCGGTCCGTCAGTTCCGCCTTTATTCTGGCCTGTGTACTGGTCTGTTTTAATGTGTCTTACACCCAGATCAAAAATTACGCGTCCCCGGCCATCACTAAATGGAATTTCCCACATCGACTCCAAACCTGCCGCACCGGTTTCCTCATTCAGTTTTCTAAAAACTTCTTCAAATCCAAGAAGCCTTAATTTGCCACTGTTGATAATATCAAGGCATTCTTTTTTGGCAATGGCATACATTTTATCGTGCGATAATTCAGGATCAGAGCTTAATTTAACTGTTCCATCAAGGCGCTGCGCATAACCTCCTGCGGCTAATGCCAAACGCGCCCTTAAACCTTTTGCAAAAGCCTTGTTTACCCGCTCAACTCTCGCTGTTGTGGTGTTCTCGCCTGGCCATGGCAGGTAACCTGCAGCTTCATTTAAATCAGCTAATAATTGTTTATAGATGACATCACGGTCGCTTCTGGGCAGATAAGCTGTTGCAGTAGTAATGGGTTCAAAACGTGCCGGCACATCGCCCCAGCCTTTTATAAGGTCGTTGTATATCACAGCCCTCAAGGTTAAAATCTCACCGAGGATCTGCGCCATTGTAGGGTTGCTTTCTATATTGCCATAGGTTCTAATGCCTCTTATGGCCAGGTTAGCTCTTTCAATACCTTCGTAAAATTTAGCCCATGCATTATCGGTAGTATTCATTTGGCTATTGTTCACATTACAGTTGTAATTAGAGAGTTTAGCTTTGTCATCATCAACCGATTTTAATGTATTGTATACTTCTGTATCATTGTTAAGTCCGTAGAACACTAAAAAACGGCCCCTGTACGAATTGGTTTCCCCAAATGATTGAAGTACGCCAGCTATAGAGCCTTCGGCTAAACTTGGGGTAGAGAAAATAACAGACTCATCTAATGAAGATTTTGTTGGTGCATCTAACGTTTTTTTACAGCTACTAACAAATGTTATTCCTGCAATTACAAATAACGTATATATAACTTTTTTCATTTTCTTGAAATTGAATGGTCTTCTAAAAATTAACGTTTAGTCCGAATAAGTAAGACTTACTTCTTGGGTAAGCAGAATAATCAACACCGGGTGTAAGTGGTGTATTTCGTCTCGTCGAAACCTCTGGGTCGAAACCGGTATAATTAGTCCATAACCAAACGTTATAGGCAGAAGCATAAAACCTTAATTTTTTCATCTTTAACTTGCGCGATATTTTTTCAGGTAAAGTATACCCAAGGGTAAGTGTCGATAACCTTAAAAATGAACCATCTTCCACAGCCCAATCGCTTAAAACAAAAGTTCTGGTATATGGCGACCATAGGGTGGTGTTTGCATTCATGGCAGATAATTCAGCAGGATCGTTACTTATTGTTCCGTCTGCCCTTAAATTTGTCCAGCGCTGTCCGCTTTCCATAATCGAAATCAGGTTTCTGGAAGCGTATTTACTGGTAGAGGTATATTCGATCTTATTGGCATTATACACATCGTTTCCATAACTCCAGTTAAAATACGCACCAAGATCAAAATTGTAAATTCTCGAGTTAAGCGAGAAACCGCCAGTATTTAACGGATTGGTGTTACCGATGATAGATCGGTCAGATAAATCAATTTTTCCATCCCCGGAGATATCTTCAATTTTCATTGTACCGGGGCGTACGGTGCCTACAAATGCAGTAGCATCAACTACGCCTGGTTTTAATATCCATTTGCCGCTGGTGGCATTGTAACCTGTAAAGTCAGAGACTTCATATCTTCCGGCGCTTTTATATCCGTAAATACGGCCAATTGATGCGCCTTCCTCTACAAGATAATCTACACCAATTTCTGTTGATGCCCATCCTGAAGTACCATTAATGTTTTTAACCGAGCCTAGAGAAATAACCTTATTGCGGTTAAAACTGATGTTCGCATTAACCGTTAGGTCGAAATTTTTTTCTTTTATGGCATTCCAGTTTACAGAAAATTCTAAACCTTTATTCTGTGTTTGGCCCAGGTTACGGTATTGTGCATCATAGCCGGTACCTCCAACCGGGAATAAGATGAGGAGGTCTTTTGTTTTATTTAAGTAGGCATCAATTGTTCCTGTAACTTTTGAATTAAATAAGGCAAAATCAAGTCCGATGTTTCTGGTGATGGTTGTCTCCCACTTTAGATCGGGGTTTGCCATAATTTTAGATGCCGCCCAATAGTTGTTGAAACCATTTATCCAGGTTGTAGTGGAGTTTTGGAACGATTGGGTAATTTGCCCTGGAGGGATATTGTTGTTACCTGCAGCACCGTAACTTCCCCTTAATTTAAGATCTGTTAACCACGATTTTGTACCGTTCATGAAGTCTTCCTGAGAGATTCTCCAGCCGGCAGAAACCGATGGAAAGTAGCCCCAGTGGTTTTCGGCAGAAAATTTAGAGGAACCATCCGCCCTGAATGTTGCGCTTAACAGGTACTTGCCTTTATAATCGTAATTGGCCCTGCCGAAAAACGAAAACAATTTATCATCTGGCAAAAAGTTGTTATCGATGATCGAAGCTTTGCCTTGAGTGGTTAATACCCTGGTTTGCTCGAATCCAAAGGTTTTAGGAAAGCCATGCACTTCGGTAGTTAAGGTATTCTGCTCCGTTTTAATAAATTCCTGACCTAATAAAATATTAAGGTTATGGCTTTTGCCAAGAATCTTACTAAAGTTATAATTAAGCGTATTCGTATTTCTAAAACTATTTCTAGTGGTGTTCATGGAGTTCAGCGTCGGCAGATTAGGATAATCGGCAAGGTTTTTTACGTAGTAGGTTGTAATGCCGTAAAAGCGGTCCTGATCATTCCTAAATCCATCGTAACCTACTTCAGACCGAAGTTTTAAATTATCAATAATTTCATAAGTTGCTGCTCCGTTGATATTATAGGTTTTACGGTGCACATACTGGTCGTTATCAGAAATGGCTACCAGTGGATTGTATAAATTAAATTCATCATTGGTATCTGTCGATGCCGTTAAGCCCGGTACCGGAAAGGATGGGTATAGAATGGCATATTTTAAACGGGAGTCGGCTGAAGATTTTTCATTTTGCTCATTTGCACCACCACCATTGGTCTTGGTGTCGGCATAACGAAAACCAAAATCTAACGTTAAGGCGTCATATAATCTGTGGTTTAATTTAAAATTAATGTTCTGTCTTTTAAAATCAGACATTTGCATAATGGCCTTATCGGTAACAAAGCTATGGCTTAGGCTGTATTTGGTTTTGTCGCTTCCACCTGTGATGCTTAAGTTCTGGTTAAAAGTGGTTCCTGTACGTCCGAATACCAGGTCTTGCCAATCGTTTTCAGCAACATTATCATATAAATCTATATCCTGGTAATTCCCGAAATATTGAGTGTAATCTGTTGGGGTACCATCCAATAACGCGCGTTCGTATTGCCAGTGTACATAATCTGAAGCGGACAGTACGTCTAGTTTTTTGGCTAATTTTCTTATTCCCCCGAAAACATTATAGGTAATATTGGTTTTTCCGTCTTTACTGTTTTTGGTGGTAACCAGTATTACACCGTTAGCCCCTCTTGAGCCGTAAATGGCTGTTGATGATGCATCTTTTAACACATCAATTGATTCGATGTCCTGTGGGGCAATGTCGGCTATTGAAGTTACCGGAAAGCCATCAACGATATAAAGCGGGGAGTTATCTCCCGTAATAGATCCACCTCCTCTTACCCTTACGTTGATCTGTGCATCCGGCGATCCTTCCGATGAGGAAATATTAATACCAGCTACCCGGCCCTGTATGGCCTCGAGCGCAGAAGATACCGGAGCGGCGGCGATTACATCAGCACCTACAGAACCAACGGCACCTGTTAAGTCTTTTTTACGCACAATGCCGTAACCAACATTAACAGTTACCTCTTGAAGATTGTTGGCGTCTTCATCTAAAGTTACTGATAGTTTGGTTTCATTTGTGACCGAAACATTTTTGGTTTTATAACCAATGTAGGTAAAAGTTAAAACTGCAGCATTTGTAGGCATGCTGATTTTGAAAGTACCATTCGTATCGGTACTGGCTCCATTTTTTGTGCCAGCAACGGTAACACTCACGCCAACCAGCGGCTGGCCGTCTTTTTTATCTTTTACGGTACCAGTAACCTGCCTGGTTTGTGCATGAGTTACAGATAATCCAAAAAAAGAGAAAAATGCTAAAAAGAGTAGAACTCTGCTCATAATTTATTTATTTGAAAGTGATTTGGTTATTTAAGCTGTTGCAATCGCTTGCATGTAGAATATAATTCTATTTTGAGATGTTATAGTTGGTTTATATTTGGTTACATTAGATTAACAATTTTACAAACTAAAAAGCAATTGAAACCAGATTTAACTAAAAAAGTGTGCAAACGTTCCCAAAAACGTTGACTTAACGTTTAAAATATTGCGGTACAAATCGACTTAAAAAAATATTTTTTGTAACTTGTACGCAATACGAACATGAGATTTGAAACATCTACCATTAAGGATATTGCTAAAGCACTTGGGCTGTCAACTTCAACAGTGTCCCGTGCTTTAAGAGACCGTTACGAAATAAGTGAAGAGACTAAAAAGCTGGTTTTGGCCTATGCCGAAAAGGTTAATTACCGAGCCAATCCCATTGCGCGAAGTTTAAAAGAACGCAGAAGTTATTCTATCGGCATTATTGTGAGCGAAATTGCCAACAACTTTTTTTCTCAGGTGATTAATGGTATCGAATCGATAGCCTATGATAAGGATTATCATGTGATTATTTCACAAAGCCATGAATCATACAAGCAGGAAAAGCTAAACGTAGAGCACCTGGCATCACGCTCTATTGATGGCTTGCTGATTGCACTTTCGTCTGAAACGCAGGATATTGATTATTTAAGAGAATTATATGCCAAAGGCTTACCCATTGTGTTCTTTGATCGTGTGCCGGGGGATTTTGAAACCCATAAGGTAATTGCCAATAACTTTAAAGGTTCTTTTGATGCTACAGAACACCTTATTTTATCAGGAAAAAGAACCATTGCGCATTTAACCAATTCCGAAAACCTCTCTATAACGAAAGAAAGATTAGCGGGCTATAAAGCAGCTTTAGCCAAATATCATATCGAATTCAGGCCCGAATTGGTGAAATATTGCCAGCATGGCGGCATGCATAGCGCAGAACTGGAACAAGCAGTGAAAGAATTGTTGCCGCTTAAGCCCGATGGGATTTTCATTTCGAGCGACCGCTTAACCACAGGCTGTATTATGGCGCTAAAGAAAACCAATCCTGAGGTGGCGCATAAACTTGCCATTGCAGGTTTTACCAATTCTAATCTGGTCGATTTGTTTTCGCCATCTCTCACTTCTGTAAAGCAGCCCGCATTTGAAATGGGTCGGGTAGCAACCGAATTATTAATTTCAATGATTGAAGCGAAAAGGCCTGTTACCGAGTTCGAAACAAAGGTTTTGGATACGGAGCTGGTACATATGACGAAGCATTGAGCAACTGGCGTTAAGCGGGTGGTGCAGGGCATATAGCGCTTATGAAACGCTTATCGCTAAGCCCCCAAATGCTTTGCTCCAAACTCCCAACCCTCAACTCCAAACTAATTATTACCTTTGCAGTATGGTAGAAATCATATTAAAAAAGGGTAAAGAAAAAGCGGCACTACAAAGGCATCCATGGGTATTTTCAGGAGCATTAGAAAAAGTTAAGGGAAAACCGGAAGACGGTGATGTGGTAAAAGTTTTTGCTTTCGATCATGAATTTCTCGCCTATGGATACTTCAACAGCAATTCGCGTGTTGCCGTTCGTTTGTTAGAATGGGATGAAACGCAAACGATTGATCACAGCTGGTATCAAAACCGCTTAAAACAGGCCATTGCCTCACGTCAATTCATTTTAAACGAACAAACCGATACTTGCCGTTTGGTTTTTAGTGAGGCTGATTTTCTGCCGGGTTTAATCGTTGATCAGTATGCCGATTTCCTCTCGTTGCAGATTTTAAGTTCCGGAATAGAGAAAGTAAAAGCAGAAATCGTAGAAATTTTAAAAACTGAATTAAATCCAAAAGGAATATTCGATAAAAGTGACGCAACCGCCCGTAACCATGAGGGTTTGCCTGTTGAGAATGGATTACTTTGGGGAGAAAATCCACCAGAGTTTTTGGCGGTAAAAGAGAACGGGATTATTTACCACATTAATATAGCCGAAGGGCAAAAATCAGGTTTTTACTGCGATCAACGTGATAACAGACACATTTTAGCCAGTTATACAAAGGGGAAGAAAGTTTTAGACTGTTTTAGCTATAGTGGTGGTTTCAGCCTGAACAGCCTGGCAAATGGCGCTGCAGGTGTTACCAGTGTTGATAGCTCGGGCCTAGCCATTGAAACCCTAAAGCAAAACGTTGCTCTCAACCAATTTGATGGCAAAACAGTAACGGCTATCCAATCGGATGTGAATAAACAACTCCGGACTTTTAAAGAAGCGGGTGAGTTGTTTGATGTGGTTGTGCTTGATCCCCCTAAATATGCGCCGTCGCGTTCGGCGTTAGATCGTGCCGCGAGGGCTTATAAAGATTTAAACCGTTTAGGTATGCTATTGCTGGAAAAAGGCGGTCTTTTGGCAACTTTCTCCTGCTCTGGTGCCGTTGATATCGAAACCTTTAAACAGATTATTGCCTGGGCAGCGCTTGATGCAGGCAAAGAAGTGCAGATTATTAAACAATTCTGCCAACCAGAAGATCATCCCGTACGGATTTCCTTTCCTGAAGGAGAATATTTGAAAGGATTGTTGTTAAGGGTGCTTTAAGCCATGCAAACTATTTTAACTACTAAGACAAGTAGCCTGAAGTTACTTTGAATATAACGGGCATTAGGTGTCTTAGTAGTAAATCGAAATCAATACCTGATTATCCAACCATCACTTTAGCGGTAATGGCCAACCTGTTCCAGGCATTAATGGTCACTATAGCCATAATAACCTGCGCCAATTCCTGTTCGTTAAAAAAGCCGGACGCTTTTTGATAAGTCGCACCAGAAACATGATGACTGATTAAGGTCACTTCTTCTGTTAAAGCTAAAACAGCCTCCTCTTTCGGGGTAAACAAGGTCGTTTCCCGCCAGGCATTTAATAAATACAAACGTTGCTCAGTCTCGCCTATTTTACGGGCATCTGCTGCGTGCATATTTAAGCAAAATGCGCAGCCGTTAATTTGCGATGCACGCATTTTAATCAATTCCAGAAGAATGGGATCCAGTTTGCTGGTCGATAAATATTTCTCCAAACCATACATGGCCTGGTAAGCTGCGGGTTCTGCTTTTGCGATATCAATTCTACTTTCCATTTTATTTGTTTTTTGATTACGTTGTAAAGTTCCTGATTCCGTTATCGAAAAAACTTAATGTAGTTTAAGAAATGATTGTTTAACCGCAAAGGGCGCGAGGTTTTGCGCGGAGCTACGCAAAGAGATATACTTATATCCTCCAACACTACTACATTTATAAATTAACCACATAGTAAAAAGAGGTTTTCACGGAGTGGTGCTGAGTGAATTTGTATTGCCCCCAACTCAGTGTGCTTTGTGTCATACTCCGTGTGCTTCGTGGTTAAAAAAGAGTAAGTCACTTCTTTGCCCTGATTTTACTTAAAAATTCGGGGGTAAAACCCAGGTAAGAAGCCAGCATATACTGTGGCACACGTTGTACAAATTCAGGAAATAAACGATTGAAATTGCGGTATCTTTCTTCCGCTGTTTGGCTATAGAGGAATTTTATCCTGCGTTGCGAAGCCTGATGGTTTTTTTGGAGGATTAATCTAAAATACCGTTCCAGTTTGGGTAATTTATGGAACATTTCATCATAGTGGTGGTTTTCAATGGCGATTACTTCGGTTGGTTCTGCTGCCTGTATATAAAACTCAGATTGTTCCTGAAAAAGAAAGCTGGTTAGATCAGTAATCCACCAGTTTTCTATCGCAAACTGAGTAGTCTGTTCAGTACCTTTCAGATCTATAAAATATAGCCTTAGGCAGCCTTTTACTACAAAATAATTTGCCCTGCAGGTTTGCCCTTGCTCTAGTAAAAAACCTTTCTTTTTAACAGAAATAAATTGAAGAAAAGACGCCAGAATTTCCTGCTCATCTTTACTCAGGTTTATAAATTTATTAATATGCTGATGAAGCGCGCTACCCATGGTTGATTATTAACTGTACGAAAATAACGATAACCATCAGGATTCGGCTTCATTAGATTGAGGATAATTTAAATCAGAAGCAGAATACTGTAAATCTTTCACCGCTTACATATCTGCGGCTTTTAAAATGTCGCTTGCATAATTGCCCCAGTCTTTTAATGCGCCTTTTAAAATATCGCTCAGCTGTTTTTTACTAACAGGTTTTCCTTTAGTGGGTGCCTTAAGCTTGTCGTCAGCTATTTCTACATCCTTTACTCCGGTGGCGAACCAGGTGATATGTTCACGCGGCAATGCCACACCTAATATCATGCCCGGCAAACCGCTAAAGGTTTCCGGTCCTCCTGATACCGGAATGCTTTCTGCATAAAAAGCGACCACATAGATTGAATCCATTATCAGGGCGTTTGCCCTACGACAATCGTAACCAGCAATGGTTCTGAATTCGTCTGTTATTTTCCAGTTAATCTTGCGGATAGAATCTTTAACGAGGTAGGTCTCTTCGTAAACTGATTTTTGATTGATGCCCGTACCTGATTTTAAATTTGTTAATATAATATTGTTCTGTTTAGCAGAAGCGAAATTGTTAGCCCAACTGTTGTTAGTGCTTTCATCAGCCATTGGATTAAACAGCGTCAGGTCGTTTTTAAAAATAAGCTCACTTTTTAAAGTTTTAAACTGCGGGTTATTTTTTTGGTACTGTTCCAGGGCCTGGGCACTCCAAAAATTATCCGGGTAACGTTTTGCCTGATCCTTTAGCAATGCATATATGTTTATTTTCTTTTCAAACTCAATAATACCCTGGTGTACAAATCTGGCATTTTGCGCCATTGCATAATTTATCGTGCAGATTAGCGTGAGTATAGCGTGTTTTAGTTTCATTTATAATGCTTTAAAAGGTCTGTTTATATGGTTCGTTTAGCTAATGCAATTATTTTTGAGGTGTTCCTCCACCCATTTTATTAAAATCCCAAACTAAAGAGAACATAAAATATCGGCTGATATTATTGTAATTAGTTTGTGTAATCATGTTCGAATAGGCATACCGTCTAAATCCACGGTTTTGGTTGAATAAGTCGTTTCCACGGATGGTGAATTTCAAATCTTCCTTTTTGAAGAAGGATTTTGTAATCGAAGCATTAATGATGATTTGCTCAAAACTAGTGTTAAATGCCGGCGATTTTGGGGTATAGGTATATTCGCCATCGGCCTGGAGTTTGATTTTCTTTGGTAAAGTAAAGCTCATGCCTCCCCAACCCTGTAAGCCCCATCCTTTATTAGACCGTTCTTTTTGTAACGAAGCAACCTGTGCATAATAGCTTGGGCCAAAACTTAAATAAATTTCACTTTTATCTTTGTATCGGTTAATATTTAATGAAGGACTAAAATTGGTGTTCACTATCTGGTTTAATTCTACCTCATCGCTGAACTGACTTTTTACATAACTGTAACTGGTACTACCACCTGCGTTTAAACTTAAGCCTATCTCGGAATCAAATAAAAATTTCAGCTTTCTGTTGATGCTACTGTAGATATTGTAATTGATGGGTGTTTTTCCGGAAAGATTAACAGACTGGGCAATTGTTTTTCCAGTGCTATCAGTTTGCGTATTGCTAACAATGGCTTTATTTACAAACCCGAAACCGCCGCTTATGTATATTGATTGTTGGCTTAACACTTTATAAGAATTATAACTTGCATTAAAGCGGCTATTAAATGATGGTGCCAGGTTAGGGTTGCCTAAAGGTTGATACAGTGGGTTATCATTTACTTTTACAGGCTGCAACTGGTCTACCGTTGGTTGGTTGGTGTTTCCGTTATAGCCGATGCGGAAAGATTTCTGTGCAGAGAATTTATACTGATAACTGGCCTGTGGCAACCAGTTAACAAAACTCCTTTTATAACGCTGGCCGGAAAGCTGCTCCAGCTGATCGAAATTTACAGCACTTAACTTACTTCCTAAACTAATGGTTGTTTTTGTGGTTTTATAATTAAAAACTGCTCCACCCTGATTGATATATTGTGTGGCTTTAAAATCGTTACTAAACTCTTTATCCAATACATTATAATTTCCTGGTGTCGATTGATTAAAGGATTTGCGATCAGAACGGCTGTCATTAAGGCCAAATCCATAATTCAAAACTAAAGCTAACGACTTGCTCAGTGGTTCGTTATAGGTTAAATTGGTACTAAGAACAGCATTACGGGTGGTTTTCGTTTTAAACTGATCGGTTACTTCACCGCCCTTTTCTACACCAGCCTTGTCAAAATACTTTACATCCGAATATAAAAAACCTTCACTGTTGATCTGGTTAACCTTTTGACTGATATTAACCGAATAATTACGGCCCGGTTTTTTAAGCTTCTTGGTATAAAGTGCAGAGATGTTAAAATTTTGCTCTTTACCATCATTGCTGTTCTTCTGGTCATTACTATTTAACTTAGAGTTGTCGCCTCTTAAACCCTCACTTTTTGAATTAGAGGTATTGTCGCTGTTTTTAAGCATCCCATCAACGGATACCTTTAAATTACTGGTAGTATCCAACTTCACGGTATAAGTGGCATCCAGTTTTTGCCTAAATACATTCCGGTCAGAAGTTTCGTTGGTATTGGTATTGATGATCCCATCTGGTAAATTATTTTGGCTTATGGTATTTTTAGTGGTTTTAATCCCTAAAGCACCCAGTTTATAATTGGTATTAATCGTTTCCTTATCATTGTTCCATTTATTATCATAATGTGCACCCCCGGTTATTGCCCTTGGTATACCCTCGCCATAATAATTACCACTTTCCAGTTCATCTCCGCCACCATAGCTAAACCAGATACTTCCATCATCACCCATTTGCATATTATCGTTTCCTGCACCCAGTTTGTTGTTGTCCTGCCAGCTTAGTCCCGTTGTACCATTATTGCCAGCTGTGCCATAAACAGAAAACTTCTGTTTTGCTTTAAAGCGATTGAACAATACCTGGCCCTTATAAAAATCATGCGTACCGTAACCCGCATCAACTTTTCCGAAATAACCGCTTTTTTTATCTTCTTTTAGTTTAATATTGATTGTCTGTGTTTTCTGCCCGTCATCAACCCCAGTAAATGCCGCCTGGTCGCTTGATTTTTCGTAGAGTTGTACCTTATCTACCATATCCGCCCGTAAGTTTTTAGTGACCAGTGTTGGATCATCACCAAAAAACTCTTCGCCATCAACCAGTACTTTCGGTACCGTTTTACCCTGTGCCGTTATCTTTCCATCTTTATCTACCTGTATACCGGGCAGTTTTTTTAGTAAATCTTCTACCTTATCATTCGGCTGGATATTATAGCTTGAAGCATTAAATTCTGTAGTATCGCCCTTAATTTTAATGGCCGCTTTTTCTCCCTTTATAATTACATCAGCAAGTATTTTGGCCATTCCCGTAAGGTTAATGTTACCAAAATCTTTTACATGGGTGATAGAATCGAGTGTGAAATGGTCTACAAAATCGGCATACTTCGGATAGGACACCAGTAAAATAAATTTTCCGTTTTTAATTCCGGTGAGTTCGAATGTGCCATTCTCTGCTGCCCGGGTAAATTTTACCAAAGTAGAATCTTTTGCATTTAAAATGGCTATTGATGCTCCTGACAAAAGCGCTGTAGATGCGGTGTCAATTGTTCGGCCTTTAATGCTGTGAAGACCCTGCGCTTTGGAATAAGTGGTGATAAAAACAAAAAAGCATAGCGAGAGCAGTAGACGTTTCATAGACAGGATTTGGTTTTGTTTCCCGAATATAAACTAATGCATTAGTTATTTGTGATAGTTTAACTTTTTTTAACAAAAAAAATATGCTTCATGGCAATGTTTAAAGAGCTATCTTTTTTTAAAACCTGGATAAAATTACTTGTATGGTCCTCGTTTAAAACGAGGATCGTTGAGTGCTGCATTTTTAATGCGGATAAGAAATCTGGTTTGTGAGGATTTCAAATCCTGATCAATAGAAAAAGTTTGCGCTGGAAGCGCGTTTCTCATTCACCCTCGTTATAACCGAGGACGATTTTACCATTTCAAATCCCTGTCAGCATATAATTACAGATCGAATTTTATACTTGTATGGCCCTCGTTACAAACAAGGACGATTTTTATAATTTAAATCCCGACAACATTTAATTACAGACTGAATTTCATACTTGTATGGTCCTCGTTTAAAACGAGGATCGTTGAGTGCTGCATTTTTAATGCGGATAAGAAATCTGGTTTGTTAGGATTTCAAATCCTGATCAATAGAAAAAGTTTGCGCTGGAAGCGCGTTTCTCATTCATCCTCGCTACAAACGAGGACGATTTTACCATTTCAAATTCCGGTCAGCATTTAATTAAAGATCAAATTTAATGCCCTGCGCCAATGGCAAGGTATTCGAATAATTGATGGTGTTGGTTTGCCGGCGCATATAAGCCCTCCAGGCATCCGATCCGCTTTCACGGCCACCCCCGGTTTCTTTCTCCCCACCAAAAGCCCCGCCTATTTCAGCGCCCGAAGTACCGATATTTACGTTGGCTATACCACAGTCGGATCCCTTAGCTGATAAAAACTGTTCTGCCTCTCTCAAATTTAATGTCATAATGGCTGATGATAACCCTTGCGGGACAGCGTTTTGCAGGGTAATGGCCTCGTCTAACGTTTTGTATTTAATCAGGTATAAAATGGGTGCAAAGGTTTCCTGTTGAACAATTTTATAATCATTCTGAACCTCGGCAATGCATGGCTTCACGTAGCATCCGCTCGCATATTCATCGCCCGCTAAAACGCCACCTTCTACCACAAAATTGCCGCCTTCAGCCTTACATTTAGCTATCGAATCTAAGTAGGCCGCAACCGCATCGGTATCAATCAGCGGACCCACATGGTTGTGTTGATCTAATGGATTGCCAATTCGTAACTGTGCGTAAGCTTTAACCAGCTTTGCGGTAAAAGCATCATATACACTTTCGTGGATAATTAACCTTCTGGTTGAAGTACACCGCTGGCCTGCAGTACCAACCGCGCCAAATACCGCACCGATTAAACTCATATCCAAATCGGCATGTTCTGAAATAATAATGGCATTATTGCCGCCGAGTTCCAACAGGCTTTTCCCTAGTCTTGCACCCACAGCAGCTCCTACCGCCTTGCCCATGCGTGTTGATCCGGTAGCAGAAATTAAAGGAATTCTACCATCGTTGGTCATGAGTTCGCCAATTTCCCGATCGCCTAAAACCAGGCTGCATACGCCTTCAGCTATATCATTATCGTTAAATACTTTTGCTATAATATGTTGGCAGGCTATGGCGGTTAAAGGTGTTTTTTCTGATGGTTTCCAGATGCATACATTGCCGCAAACCAAAGCCAGGGCTGCGTTCCAGCTCCAAACCGCTACCGGGAAATTAAAGGCCGAGATAATGCCAACAATCCCCAGTGGATGCCATTGTTCGTACATCCGGTGGTTGGGGCGTTCGCTATGCATGGTTAAACCATACAGCTGCCTGGATAAACCTACGGCGAAATCACATATATCGATCATTTCCTGCACTTCGCCTAAGCCTTCCTGTAAACTCTTTCCCATTTCGTAAGAAACTAATGTGCCCAGGGCATCTTTATTTTCACGAAGTGCATCGCCAAACTGGCGTACCATTTCTCCCCTTTTAGGGGCTGGAACCGAACGCCAGGCCGTAAATGCCTCCTGTGCTTTGGTTACAACAGTATCATAATCGGCTGCGCTGGCAACTTTAGCCAAAGCAATCAGTTTGCCATCCACAGGAGAATAACTCTCCAATGTTTTCGCGTTTGCAGCCCCGCCCCAGTTACTTCCTGTGCTGTAGGCTGCATTTTCTGCTTTTATGCCTAATCTGTTTAAAATAGATTGAATATCTGTAGCCATATTTCTAACGGTTTATACAAAAAAACAAAAAATAAGGGAATGCAGGCTACATTTTGCCCTTAACTTTATCACAATTCTTAATATCTTACCCTAATTTTACTCATCATCAGTATTAAATGAAAAACATTAAACTATTATTGGTTGCGCTTTTATGCTTCGGACTCAGCCTTAATGCGCAGCCTAAAAAGGCTACCAACACCCTGCTTTGGGAAGTATCAGGAAATGGATTAAAGAAACCTTCTTACTTATTTGGAACACATCATTTTACAAACAAAGAGTTTGCAGATACGATGCAGGTTTTACAGGAGAAATTAAAATCGGTTAATGGTGTGGTGGGCGAAATTGTAATGGATGGAACCTTACAGGGCCGGATGGCCCCATTTTTAGTAATGAAAAACAATACACTTGACAGTGTATTTACCCCAGCCGAATACAAAGAGGTAGACGATTATATTAAAGCCAGAAATCCCGCTGTAAACTTAAAGCAATTAAACCGATTTAAGCCAGCAATGGTTGGTGTGCTGATTATGCTTCTTGACAACCCTGAAATGAGAAGTCTAACGAATGGCATAGACGAAAGCTTTCAAAAATATGCAAAAGCCAACGCTAAATCTATACACGGCTTAGAAACGGCCGAATATCAGGGCGCATTGTTATTTGATGACGATCTGCAAAAACAGAAAAAAGCCCTGCTTAAATCAGTCAGGGAATCGGATAAGAATAAGATTAAATTGCAGGAACTAACGGGTTATTACCTGGCGCAGGATATCGATAAATTAACCCAGTTCTTTAAAGCACAGGATGAAGAAACTAAAGAGTTTATGACCGAGATGCTTAAAAACCGGAATCAACGCTGGCTGGACCAGCTCCCTGCCCTAATGGAAAAGGAATCTTTGTTTATTGCCGTTGGCGCCGGTCACTTAGTGGGTGACGAGGGCTTGATAAAGGGACTGCAGGCTAAAGGTTATACCTTAAAACCGATAGCAACCAAATAAAAGTAAATGGTAATTACCACAATTCTTAATATCTTGCCTTCAAGATACTGACTTATTAAAATCATAAAAATGAATAAAAAAAATATTGCCTGTGGCATACTATTGGCAGCGGTTTTTGCAAGTAATCCGCTTTTGGCGCAGGAAAAAGCCATAGAAAAATCAAACCTGGGCGTTTATCGGGTAACCCCAACCAAAATCAATGATCTGGTGCATACCAAACTCGATGTTTCATTTGATTACGCCAAGCGCTACCTGTATGGTAAAGCCTGGATAACTTTAAAGCCTCATTTTTACACCACCGATTCACTCACACTAGATGCGCAGGGGATGGACATTAAAACCGTTGCGCTGGTTGGAGCCAAAGCAAATACCCCCCTTAAGTACACGTATAACGATAATAAGTTGTATATCAATTTAAATAAAAAGTATACCAATAACGAAAAATATACAATATACATCGCCTATACAGCGAAACCTGACGAATTAAAAGTAAAGGGAAGTGCGGCCATAACCGATGCCAAAGGTTTATATTTTATCAACCCTGATGGTACCGATAAAAACAAGCCTACCCAGATCTGGACGCAGGGCGAAACAGAATCATCGTCGGCCTGGTTTCCAACAATTGACAAACCCGATCAGAAAACAACCCAGGAAATTTCGATGACGGTAAAATCGAAATACACTACCCTGTCGAACGGGAAACTGGTAAGCCAAAAAAATAATGCCGACGGTACAAGAACCGATACCTGGAAAATGGATTTACCACACTCTCCATACTTATTTATGATGGCGATAGGCGATTTTAAAATCACCAAAGACAATTATAAAGGCAAAGAAGTTAGTTATTACCTGGAGCCGAAGTACGCACCATACGCGAAACAGATTTTTGGTAAGACGCCTGATATGATCCAGTTTTATAGCAATTTATTGGGTGTAGATTATCCATGGAATAAATATGCGCAGGTGGTAGCCAGAGATTATGTTTCAGGGGCGATGGAAAATACTACAGCCACTTTACATGGCGAACAGGTACAAAAAACAGACCGCGAGCTGTTGGATGGAAACGAAGAAGGTACCATTGCACATGAGCTTTTTCACCAATGGTTTGGAGATTATGTCACCGCTGAATCGTGGTCTAATTTAACCATGAATGAATCTTTCGCCACTTTTGGCGAGATCATCTGGCATGGGCGTGATGCCGGCAAGGATGCGGAAGATAAGTCGCGTTACGAAAAATTACAGTCTTATCTCGGTTCAACTAAAAGAGGCGAAAGTCCGGTTTTGGCCCGCTTTTATTACAATGATAAGGAAGACATGTTCGATAATATCAGTTATGCCAAAGGCTCGGTCATTCTGTATGCCCTAAAAAACCAAATGGGCGATGAAGCTTTCTACAAATCGCTTAACCGCTACCTCACCACCAATGCCTTTAAAAATGGCGAAACGCACCAGTTGCGTTTGGCAATGGAAGATGTTACCGGAAAAGACTGGAGTCCTTATTTCAATCAATGGTATTACAATGGTGGTCACCCGATTTTAAGTATCGATTATGGTTATGAAAATGGAAAAGCAACCATTAAAGTTAAACAAACACAGGATACCAGCGTACAAACCTTTACGTTGCCGGTTAAACTTGATATTTATGCAGGAGGTAAAAAAATCAGGAAAGAAATTCTGATCAATAGCCGTGAGCAGGATTTTAGTTTTGAGGTAAGTGCCAAACCAGATTTAATCGATTTTGATGTAGATAAAATTTTAGTTGGCGAAACCAATGACAATAAAACGGCCGAAAACTATTATTTTCAATACAAAAATGCGCCAAGTTATGCCAACAGGATTGAGGCTATACAGTTTATTATGCAGAGCAAAGCCAACAGCGGTCAAATGGTGCTGTTAGAAGGTTTGAAAGATAAATCGGCAGATTTACGCGCATTGAGTATTGCCGGCATTAATTTAGAAGATGCCCAGATTAAAGCAGCAGCGTTACCTGTTTTACTTCAGATTGCCAAAACAGATAAAAATACAGATGCCAGAGCAGCTGCAATTGTGAAGTTAGCTGAAACCGGAGACCAGGCCTATAAAGCTTTAATGTCAGAAAGCTTAAAAGACAGATCTTACAGGGTAATTGCTGCGGGCGTTGATGGTTTGGCTAAACTGGCACCGCAGGAAACGACGTCGGCTATAGCAGCGTTAGATGAAGAGACGAGGACGCATATCGCACCGTCAATCGCTACCCTATACGTCAGCGATCCAAAAGATGACTATCAGGCATTTTATGATAATATTATGCTTACAGGTGATAGGGATAAGATATTTGGTGTAATTGGTCAGTATTTTCAGTATTTAAGAGCAAATACAAATCCTGCAGTTACCGAGCAAGGTATAATGAATATTGGTAATGCTATTGAAAGATTAAAATTGCAGCCTTATTTAAACAAACAACTTGCTGGTGCTTATAATGCTACTGCCCAAGGCAAAACTAAACAGGCAAATGCTGCAAGCGGAGAAGAAAAAGCCAAATTGAATAAGCAGGCGGAGTTATTTAAAAAAGGAGCTGCCGATTTAGGAAAAGAGTAATTCTTATTCCTCCAACAGGTCGTCCTTTCGACCGGAGTGCAACGAAGTCGAGAAATCTGTGTTTGATAGATCTCTCCATTCCACTGCGTTTCAGTCGAGATGACGACTTTTTTTATTGATATCCAGTAACTCCTAGGATTATCCAAGATCTATTTACAGCCTATTTTTCCCCCGTATCAATAATGTAAAGGGTTTGCCAGTCCTGGTTTCTTCATCGCTTTGAGCAAATCCCCTTATAATAAAGCAGACAAAAACAGGGCAAACACGGTTAATCCTTTCATCCCTCTTCATTAGTATATGCCATAAATTTATAGTATTTTTGTGGAAGAAGGGAAAAGGAACCGCGATGTTGCAACAAATCTATCGATTATCCACACATCTTAACTATAGTTAACAGGCTTTATATTCAGCTGTTTAGCGCCTTTGCGGCTATTGATGTTAATAATTATTTTAAAAACGGATAATTAAAATTGCTAAAATTATAATGTGTTTTTCTGCTTATTGGCACGGTTCTTTAATAGTATAATATATGGAAGAAGAATTCTTTTTTGAATCCAACGAAGATGCACAACGTTCAGTAGAACGTTACGAAGAAATGCTGCGGAACCAGGATCAGTATTTTTTCGATGCAGGGGCATTCGAATACATTGTAGATTTTTACATTGAGAAAAATGATCCGGTCAAAGCTTTGCAGGTAGTTGATTTTGCAATCAGTCAACACCCTTATGCCACGATTTTTTTAATTAAACAGGCTCACCTCTACATCTTAACGAACAATAGCGAAAAGGCTTTTATTGCGTTGCAAAAAGCTGAGCTTTTAGAACCATCAGAACCAGATATTTATCTGCTCCGCGGTAATATTTTCCAGAATACCGAACGTTTTGACGAGGCTTTGGAAAATTATGAAAAAGCTTTGGGACTGGCCGAAAGTACGGATGAGATATTATTGCAGATGGCTTATGTTTACCAGAGTATGGGCGATTATGAAAGTGCCATTACCTATATCAAGCTTAGCTTAGAGCAGAATATGGAAAACCAGGATGGTTTGTATGAGCTTGCTTTCTGTTATGATGTATTAGACAAACAAGAAGAAAGTATCAAATTTTATCAGCAATATATTGATACTGATCCATATTCTTATGCGGCTTGGTACAATCTGGGCAATAGTTTCCATAAGTTAAATCTTTTCGAAAAAGCGATTGATGCTTATGACTATGCCATCTTGATTAAAGAAGATTTCAGTTCAGCCTATTTTAACAAAGGAAATGCGCTGGTGCAGCTTGATAAATATGATGAGGCGATAGAAGTTTATAAACAGACTTTTGAGTACGAACAGCCCAATGCCGATACTTATTGTGCCATTGGCGAATGTTACGAGAAACTGGAGAAAATGGATGAGGCCCGTTCTTACTATAAAAAATCGGTAAAAATGGATCCTAAAATGGCTGATGCCTGGTTTGGGATCGGGGTTACACTTAATTTTGAGGAACGTTATTTCGAATCATTACACTTTTATAAAAAAGCGATAGACCTGGAAGCGGAGAATGCAGATTTCTGGTTCGCCATGGCCGATGCTTATTATAAGCTGGGCCAGATTGATGAGTCGATCGAAGCATATGAAAAAGTACTGGAGTTTAATCCTTTGGATGTTGAAGCCTGGCTGGATTTTAGTACTGTGCTCTATGAACAGGGAAAATTGCGTGAAGCAGCGGAAACAATGGCGGAGGCAATTAAAAATAACCCTGAAGCTGCAGAACTGTATTATAGGATGGTAGCCTATCTTTTCGCCATAGGAAACTATGCTGATGCATTGGGTTACTTGGAAACCGCTTTAACAACCGACCCAGATAAACATTATATTTTGTTTGAATACCTACCGCAATTACAGGATAATAGTGCCATTTTGAGTGTTATAAACAGATATATAAGGTAACGACCTTGTGAGAAAAATTTAACAAATAAATCTGAAAATTTTTTTCACTTTTGTACGCATATGAATTATCCTTTATTAAACGTTCCCGAACGTCCGACTAAACCGCGCCAAAAGGGCTTAACAATGGTTATGGATAAGGGATTGAGCCTACGCCAGGTTGAAGATTTTATTGAAGTTGCCGGCATACATACAGATATTGTAAAATTAGGTTGGGCAACATCGCATGTTACGCCAAACCTTAAAGAAAAACTGGCTTTATATAAAAGCGCAGGCATTCCTACCTATTTTGGTGGAACATTATTTGAAGCTTTTATTATCCGTAACCAGTTTTCAGATTACCAGCGTGTTTTAGATCAATACGGAATGGAATATGCAGAAGTATCTGATGGGTCTATCGAAATTGAGCACGACAAAAAATGTGGATTCATTAGCGAACTGGCTAAACAGGTTACCGTTATTTCTGAAGTAGGCAGTAAAGATGCCGCTAAAATATTTGCCCCTTACAAGTGGATCAAATTAATGCAGGCCGAAATTGAGGCAGGCTCATGGAAAGTAATTGCAGAGGCCCGCGAAGGTGGTAACGTTGGTATTTACCGTGGAAGCGGTGAAGTACGCGAAGGATTGGTTGATGAAATTTTAACGCAGATTCCGGAAGAAACCATTATCTGGGAAGCTCCTCAAAAAGAACAACAGGTTTGGTTCATTAAGTTGATTGGCAGTAATGTAAACCTGGGTAATATTGCCCCGGCAGAAGTAATTCCGCTAGAAACCATTCGTTTAGGATTACGTGGTGATACTTTCGATTATTTCCTGAATAAGGTAAAATAAAGACAAAATTCGTCATTGCGAGGCGCATAGTTAAATAAACCTTACAGGTTTCAAAGGCCTGTAGGGTTTGCTTGTTATATCAATATGAAAACATACGGTTTAATCGGTTACCCACTTTCTCACTCGTTCTCTAAAAAATATTTCACGGAAAAATTTCAAAATGAAGGCATTACCGATCATCAATATGAGCTTTTCCCGATCGCAGATATAAAATCGTTGCCTGACCTGTTGAGTGAAAATCCATCACTTTTTGGCCTTAATGTAACCATTCCGCATAAGGTTAATGTGCTGTGTTATTTAAATGAAGTAGATGAAGCCGCAGAAAAAATTGGTGCTGTAAATTGTATTTCAATCAGAAGCTTTGAAGGTGAAAGCTATTTAAAAGGTTATAATACCGATGCTTATGGCTTTGAAGAATCGCTAAAGCCATTGTTAGGGCCGCAACATAACAAAGCGCTTGTTTTTGGCGATGGTGGCGCAGCAAAAGCGGTAAAGTATGTTTTGGAAAAGTTGAATATCGAATACCAGACAGTGGTGCGTAAGGCAACTGCAGGAACCCTAATATATTCTGAGATTACACCAGAAATTTTGGATTCGCATAAATTATTAATCAATACCACGCCGTTGGGCATGTCGCCAAATGTAGATACCTTTCCGGATATTGATTACAGTTTAATCGGGCCTGAACACCTGGCTTACGACCTGGTTTATAACCCACTCGAAACTGCATTTCTGGTTAAGGCCGCTGCTGGCGGTGCAAGAACAAAAAACGGACTTGAAATGTTGCATCAGCAAGCTGAAAAAGCCTGGGCCATCTGGAATAAATAATTTAGCTTATCTTTATCCTGTTAACCAGTAAGCAGATTTTTTGAGGAATGAAAATAAACCAGTTGATTTTTTTACTCTTTGCACTGCTTTTATGCGTAACAGCTTGTCAAAACCACGATTACAGCCCTAAACCAAAAGCCTATTTCAGGATTGTATTCCCTAAAAAGGATTATACCGCATTTACCAAAGCAGTTCCCTTTACGTTTAAATACCCGACTTATGCTACGGTAGAGCAAGATCAAAGCCGCGATGCTCAAAAAAACTGGTACAATTTGCACTTTAAACAATTTAACGGCTTTCTGCATTTAACTTATTATGATGTTTCAGGGAAAAGTGAGTATGATGAAATGGTGGAAGATGCCAGGAAGCTTGCCTTTAAACACACCATAAAAGCAAGTGCGATAGATCAAAAAATGATTAATTACCCTGACCATAACGTTTATGGCATTTACTATGCCATTGAAGGGAATACGGCATCTTCCGTTCAGTTTTTTTTAACAGATAGTGCTAAACATTATTTTAGAGGAGCTTTATACTTTAATGAACGCCCACAATACGATTCTATTGAACCCGTTGTTAAATTTATTAAAAAAGATATCGATACCTTGATTTCTACTTTCAGGTGGAAAAATTAGTTTATTATTTCTGTTCCTTTGAACAGACTTTTTCTAAATACTTATGATTACAGTAAAAACCTTCACTTTTAACGCTTACAGCGAAAATACCTATGTGCTTTATGATGAAACAAAGGAATGTGCCATTATTGATCCAGGTATGTACGAAGGTTTTGAGCAAAATGAATTGGCCACTTTCATTAAACAGGAAGAATTGAATCCTGTTTTGTTGCTTAATACACATTGCCATCTTGATCATGTTTTCGGCAATAAATTTGTGGCTGAAACCTATGGTTTAAAACCACAGTTTCATGAAGGTGAATTGCCGATTTTAAATGCCGTTCCAGGTTATGCACCATCAATGGGCTTTACCCGTTATGAAGTATCTCCTTTGCCAGATACCTTTTTGCCTGAAACAGGGACGATTTCTTTTGGTAATAGCAAACTGGAACTGATTTTTGCTCCGGGACATTCGCCGGCACACCTTTGTTTTTACAGTGCGGCTGATCGTATGTTAATAGGCGGCGATGTGCTTTTTTATGGCAGTATCGGGCGTACTGATCTGCCAGGCGGCAACCATCAGCAATTAATTCAAAACATTTCCGATAAACTTTTTGTCTTACCTGATGAAACCAAAGTTTATCCTGGCCACGGACCAGCAACGAGCATTGGTTTTGAAAAACAACATAACCCGTTTTTTTAAGGTGAAATGTATAATGGATGGGGGATGATGTAATAACCCGCTCGTATATTCCATCTTACATCGTTGCATCTTACATTTTAACTATATTTACTGCTGTGAATACATCGTTTTACATTGCCAAAAGGTATCTTTTTGCCAAAAAGTCAACCAATGCCATTAATCTGATTTCGGGCATATCAATGGTAGGCGTAATGGTTGGCAGCGCAGCTTTGATTATTATCTTGTCGGTTTTTAATGGGTTAGAAACCGTAGTGCTGAATATGTTTGATACCATTACACCGCAAATTGCGATTACACCAGCTAAGGGGAAGACTTTTGATCCGAATACAGGTTATTTTAATCAGCTTAGAAAAAATAAAGATGTGGCGGCTTTTACCGAAGTGCTGCAGGAAAATGCATTGTTGAAATACAACAATAAGCAGGCTGTGGGAATGGTAAAAGGGGTAAGTTTAGATTACTTAAAGAACACAAAACTAGACAGTACCATTAAGGAAGGCCGTTTTATATTGCATAACAAAAGCGGTGATAATGCGGTAATCGGTTCTGCATTACAAAGTTATTTGGCTGTTAATACAGTTGATCCTTTTACCGAGCTGGAAATTTATTCGCCAAAAAAGGATATCGCTGTAAATACGATCAATCCAGCTGATGATTTTGTGGTCAAAAATATCCGGGTTAGCGGTGTTTTCGAAGTGCAACAAGATTTCGACAATGGGATTATTGTTCCACTCGATTTTGCACGTGAGCTGCTTGGGGAAGATAAAAATGTATCTGCTATCGAAATTAATCTGCAACCAGGTGTTGATGTAGATGATTTTAAAAATGAAATAATCGAAAAGGCCGGTAAAGATTATGAAGTCAGAAATCAGGCCGAACAAAATAAGTCACTCTACCATATTTTAAATACCGAGAAATGGGCCGTGTATATTATCCTTACTTTTATCCTGATTATTGCTATATTTAATATCATAGGGTCGTTAACCATGTTAGTAATCGATAAGGTAAAGGATGTGGCCATTCTAAGCAGTTTAGGCGCAGGAAAGAAATTAATCAAACGTATATTTTTATTTGAGGGCATGATGATTACCATGTCTGGCTGTGTATTGGGACTAATTATAGGAATTATATTTTATTATTTTCAACATACCTATGGGTTGATTAAAATGGGCGATGAAGTAAATAAAACATTGGTAAGTTCTTATCCGATTGCATTAAAATGGAAAGATTTTGTATTAGTTTTTATTACGGTATGTATCTTCTCATTTTTGGCATCCGCTTTGTCATCCAATTTAAGCGTTAAAAAGATAGATCAAATTAATCAAACGATATAAAATGAAGTTATTTAAGCAAGCAATTGTACTTGTTGTGCTCCTTGGCGTAGCCGCTACAGCTTGTAACAGGAATGATAAAGCCGAGGGAGAAAAGAACAATCTTAAAATTGTAAAGGGTTTGTATACATTTGGCCCTGAAATGAAATCAATTACGCTATGTGAGGATACCCGCGAATTTTGGGTTACAGACAGCGTGAAAAAATTAGAGTTATCGTATAGTAATTTAGGCTTCGAAAAGCCTTATGAGCCGGTATATGTAGAACTCGAAGGTTATTTTACCAAAACCGACACCGCTACCGTTGCGGCCGATTTCGATTCTACCCTGGTGGTTACTAAAGTGATCAAAATAAGCAAAGAAATTCCAGACGGACCTTGCGCACAATAATTTTCTATCCATAGAGTTAAGCGCAGCTCTCTACGGATTAATAAACAGAGTTGGGTTTTCAAACTCAATATTTCAGTTAAACAGAATTTAACTTATCGATTAAGTTCTGGTAAGCCGGGTTTCGTTAATTACCTTACCCTGTCCGTAGAGTTAAGCGCAGCGTCTCTACTGGCTGATGAATAGGATTGAGTTTTCAAACTCAATATTTCAGTTAAACAAAGTTCAATTTTTCGATTAAGTCCGGGTAAGCCGGGTTTGGTTAATTACATAGTCTTATTATATTTTTTGAAGCGCGATTGCAATACTGGTTGTTATTACAGTCATGCTTTAGGTTATTAGTACGGTCTCATGTTTCTTACCCTGTCTGTAGAGTTAAGCGCAGCGTCTCTACGGGCTGATGAATAGGATTGAGTTTTCAAACTCAATATTTCAGTTAAACAGAATTTAACTTATCGATTAAGTCCGGGGAAGCCGGGTTTGGTTAATTACCTTACCCTGTCCGTAGAGTTAAGCGCAGCGTCTCTACGGATAAGTGAAAAATTGAGCATTATTATAATATTATTAAAAAACAAAAAAGGCCCGCAATTTTCATCGCGAGCCTTTTGTATACTATTGATTTTAATTTTACCAGAAAGTAGAGTAAAGCGCTACTAAAATTCCGAATACAATCAGTGATCCAACGGCAAACGAAGGATGAACTTTGAACATGCTTGAATCTACTTCTAAACCATTAGATTTATCGCCTTTGCTGTTCTCGAACATACTGATGGCAAACATCACGATTATACAAACTACAAATACAATTCCCATTCTATCCAAGAAAGGTATTTCATAAACTCCATCTGCATTGGCTACCGAAAATCCAAAATTGTGAAGGAAAGATAAATCCATCATTCCTGGTAAGAATTTTAGTAATACCGATAAACCAAAACCACCTATAGTGGCAAATAAAGCTGCATTAGAAGTAGTTTTTTTCCAGAAGAAGCCTAAGATAAACATCGCGAAAATACCAGGACTTACAAAACCTGTATATTCCTGAATAAATTCGAAACCACCTTTTTTATCAATACCTAAGAAAGGAGAAATGGCAATTGCGATAGCCATTGCAACAATAACAACTACGCGTCCGGTACCTACCAGTTTCTTTTCAGAGGCTGCCGTATTAATGTGTTTCTTAAAAATATCCAGGGTAAAAATAGTAGAGATACTATTGATTTTACCCGCCAGTGAAGCAACAATTGCTGCGGTTAACGCCGCGAAAGATAAACCTTTAAGGCCTGTAGGCAGAATATTCAATAAAGTAGGGTAAGCCCTATCCGGACGAAGTTCTCCACCCGGCATCATCGAATTTACATCAATACCAGTTTTTTCTGTATATAACATATACACTGCAATACCCGGTAATACCACAATTAATGGCATTAAAAGCTTTAAAAATGCGGCAAATAAGATACCTGCCCTAGCCGTTTTCAGATCAGCACCTAAAGCACGTTGAGTGATGTACTGGTTACAGCCCCAATAGTTTAAGTTTACAATCCACATACCGCCAAGCAATACCGTCATACCTGGTAATGAGGCATAATTGGCACTATCTTTTTTGAAGATCATATGAAAATGATCAGGCGCTTTTTCCCTTAAAAACGATAAACCATCTAACACGCCATGGCCACCAAAATGGTC
Organism: Pedobacter suwonensis; assembly: GCF_007833675.1. Taxonomy (NCBI): domain Bacteria; kingdom Pseudomonadati; phylum Bacteroidota; class Sphingobacteriia; order Sphingobacteriales; family Sphingobacteriaceae; genus Pedobacter; species Pedobacter suwonensis. The sequence goes on from NZ_CP031708.1 coordinate 3,495,782, forward strand.
GCTCACCAAGTTGAGTGCCAGATAAGTAGTTGCTAAACCGCCGAAAATTAAAAACGCCACCTGAATTACATCCGTGTAACCAATTACTTTCATGCCACCCAACGCTATGATTACAGAAAAAATGGCGAGGCCGATCATACAATACCAAAAGCCAATACCCGAAATACTGCTTACAGCGAGTGCACCAAGGTACAAGATAGAGGTTAAGTTTACCACAACATACAATAACAACCAAAACACAGCCATAATCATGGCTACAGTGCCATTATAACGCTGACTCAAGAATTGTGGCATGGTGTAGATCTTATTTTTAAGATATACGGGAATAAAAAATGTGGCTACAATTACTAACGTTGCAGCTGCCATCCATTCGTAAGTAGAAATGGCTAATCCCATTTTAAATCCATCGCCGCTCATGGCTACGAATTGCTCGGCACTAATATTCGAGGCAATTAAAGAGGTACCAATGGCCCACCAGGTGAGTGAACCTTCTGCAAGGAAATAATCCTTGCTGCTCATCTGCTTCTGCTTTTTACGATGGTAAATCCAAAAGCCATAAACTGCCACAATGGCAAAGTAGGCTAAAAAAATAATGTAATCTGTGACTTTCATTTAAGTTATTTGGTTTAGAAATCTAAATGTAGCAAAATCATAAATTAATATTCGCTTTTTTTGAATTAAAAAATGTTAAAATGACGTTTATTAATTTTGGACTTCCCCAAATTAAAGATTATTCGGCTAAGATGGGTTATTTGATTATCATTCGCAATAGAATGCGCCCTTCAGTAGAAGAGAAATTTAAGTTTGCTTGGTTTAGGTACTACCGCAGTCTGTGTATACACAGACCGCGGATAATATATTTATTGGGATAATTAAATATACCGGTTAATAAGGTTCTCAAGATATTCCTGCTTTCCGCTGCGTACCTCTGGTTCGCCGTTTTCTGCAGCGTAATTCCTTAAGTCTTCTAAACTTAATTTTCCTTGTTCAAATTCGGCTCCCTTTCCGCTATCAAATGAGGCATAGCGGTCGGCCCTTACCTTTTTGTATTCAGATTTCTGAAGAATGGCATCTGCAGTAACCAATGCCCTTGCAAAGATATCCATTCCACCTACATGTGCATAAAACAAGTCTTTTTGATCAGTAGAGTTACGGCGGATTTTCGCATCGAAGTTTACACCGCCACCTTGCAAACCACCACCTTCTAAAATGATTAACATGGCTTCGGTTAGTTCATTAATATCATTTGGGAACTGATCGGTGTCCCATCCATTTTGATAATCGCCGCGGTTTGCATCGATAGAGCCTAACAAGCCATTATCTACCGCAACTTGTAGCTCGTGCTGGAAAGTATGGCCGGCAAGTGTAGCATGGTTTACCTCCAGGTTTAATTTAAAGTCTGCCAACAGATCGTATTCCTGTAAAAAGCCTTTTACTGTTGCTGCGTCGTAATCGTATTGGTGTTTAGAAGGCTCACATGGTTTCGGTTCAATAAAAAATGTTCCTTTAAAACCTTGTTTGCGTGCATAATCTTTAGCCGTATGTAAGAATTTTGCCAGATGCTCCTGCTCACGTTTCATATTGGTGTTTAATAAGCTCATATAGCCTTCTCTTCCACCCCAGAAAACATAATTTTCACCACCAAGGGCAATGGTGGCGTCTAAAGCAGCTTTAACCTGGGCAGCACCATGTGCCAGTACATGAAAATCAGGATTGGTAGATGCACCGTTCATATAACGCTTGTGGCTAAATAAATTCGCTGTTCCCCATAGTAGTTTTACGCCGCTATCTGCTTGTTTTTGTTTTGCATATTCAACAAGGGCCTGTAATCTGCGCTCGTTTTCGGCAACGTCATCGCTATAATCTACCACATCCACATCATGGAAACAATAATAAGGAATCTGCATTTTCGTGATAAATTCAAAGGCTGCATCCATTTTATCTTTAGCCCTTTCTACTGCATCTTTTTTTTCATCCCAAGGGAAAACGTGTGTTGCACCTCCAAACGGATCTGCTCCATTACCATTAAATGAATGCCAGTAAGCACAAGCAAATTTAAAATGCTCACTCATGGTTTTGCCAGCGACTACTTTGTTGGCGTCATACCATCTAAATGCTAATGGATTATCACTTTCCAGGCCTTCAAATTTGATCTGCTCAATGCCTTTGAAAAATTCCGTTGCTCCGGTTACTACTTTTGTCATGTTTTTTTTGTTTTTTGATTGATGGTTTACTGGTCAATAGTTCGTGATAAAAACTCACGATAAAGCGATCAACCGTTAACCAGTTGCTAATTGTTTTTCTAATATTTCTTTCCAATCCTGATAGATCGGCTCATACTCAGCTGAATGTTGAGGCATTAACGTTTTGATGACTTTGTGATTGCTAAAAGCCTCTTCTGCGCTTTTGAAAATGCTGGCACCTATACCCGCACCCAAGGCTGCGCCCACACTGCCGTCGTTTTCATAAAGTTCAACCGGAATGCCCGTAACATCTACAAACGTTTGTGCAAATACCTCACTTAAAAACAGATTGGCCTTTCCGGCACGGATAACTTTAGGCTGCATGCCATTTTCCCGCATAATATCCAATCCATAACGGAAAGCAAAAGCAATCCCCTCTTGTATAGCCCGGAAGATGTCTGATTGATTGTGGAGGTTTAAGTCGATGCCCAATAACTCTGCACCTGTATATTGATTATTTAACATCCGTTCTGCACCGTTGCCGAAAGGAAGTACTTTTAAACCATTGCTGCCTATTGGTGCTTTCGAGGCCTGTATATTGAGTTCAGCATAGCTAGACAGTGGCGCGAAATTATGTTTTGCCCAACGGTACATGCTTCCTGTACCATTAATACATAGCAAAACTCCAGTGTGCTTTTTTTCTCCTGAATAGGTTACATGCGCAAAGGTATTCACTCTTGATTGCTTGTCATAAGTAAGTTCATCGCTTACACCATAAATTACCCCCGATGTTCCGGCTGTAGCGGCAACCTCTCCGGGTTTTAACACGTTTAAGGAAAGTGCATTGTTGGGTTGGTCGCCAGATTTATAAGCTACCGGGATGCCGGCAGTTAAATTTAATGCATGTGCAATATCCGTTTTTAAATAACCATGTTCCGAGAATAAAGGTTTTACGGTTGGGATCAGTTTGCTGGAGATGCCGTAATAATCCAATACATCTTTAGAGATTTGGTGGTTTTCAAAATCCCAGAAAATACCTTCGGATAGGGCCGAAATACTTGTAGTGATTTCTCCGGTTAATTTCATGGCGATAAAATCGCCGGGAAGCATGATTTTATCGATGCGGTTATAGATATCGGGTTCGTTTGCTTTTACCCAGGCCAGTTTCGATGCCGTAAAATTTCCAGGTGAGTTTAATAGCTGTTTTAAGGATTTTTCGTGACCGATAGCGTCAAAAGCGCTATTTCCCAGTTCAACAGCCCTGCTGTCACACCAGATAATGCTATCGCGGAGTACCTGCTGATTTTGATCTACCACAACAAGTCCGTGCATTTGATAGGCAATGCCAATGGCCTTGATCTCCTTCGGATCAAAAAGACCGGTTGAATTTAATTTGAGGATGGCCTGCTGAACATTTTTCCACCACTCATCAGGCGACTGCTCTGCCCAGCCTGATTGTAAAGATTTGATGGCTGTTTCTTGTTCCGGATATTGAGCGGTGGCTATATTTTTTTGTGTAGCTGCATCAACAACTGCAACTTTAATGGATGAGGTACCTAAATCAATTCCTAATAAATACATGCTTTCATCTTAATTTAATATTTGGTTATGCAAACGGTTGCATAAAGATAGTGGTAAAAATATAAAACGCAAATTTTTTGTAAATTCCTGTTGTGTTTAATGCCAAACGGTTAAATACTTCGAATCATTTGAAGCTGTGTCTAATGCTTTAATATTTTATATTTTTGCGTCATATACATTAATCATATGGAACAAATTACATGGGGCGACTTCGAAAAGGTTGAATTAAGGGTAGGTACTATTCTTGAGGCTTTCGAATTTCCTGAAGCCCGAAGACCAGCATATAAATTAAAGGTAGATTTCGGCGAATATGGTATCAAAATGAGCAGCGCGCAGATTACCAAACATTATACATTGGAAGAATTACCTGGAAAACAGATTGTCGGGGTGATCAATTTCCCTAAAAAACAAATCGGGAAATTTATGTCAGAATTTTTAGTAACCGGTTTCGCTGATGAAAACGGAGATATTGTATTAACTACGGTAGAGCGTAAAGTGCCGAACGGAAGTAAATTGGTTTAATAGTTAGCTTCCGGGGTTTACACGTAATTGCTGCGGCCAATTAGCCCTGATTGCAGCGGAAAGCCCGCAATCCCGGTTTTTCACCGGGAGAGGACTTGGAGCGTAAAGCAGGACTGAAGCAGCCAATGAGCGCTGATACTGCGCTCCAAAACCTAACCAATTTTCAACTCAGACTTCAGCAGTTTTGCCGGCCCTTTGCCGTTGGAGCCTCCGGAAGCCTTTTTTGGTCATTATTACCCTATATTTGCCTCATGAGTTTTTACAATTTCGAAAATACCGATCCCGAAGAAGAAGATATTCACTATATGAAACTGGCTTTGGAAGAGGCAAAAAAGGCTCTTGCCGAAGATGAAATTCCGATCGGGGCAATCGTAGTCAGTAAAAACAGGATTATAGGCCGTGGCTACAATTTAACCGAACGTTTTAACGATGTGACCGCACATGCTGAAATGCAGGCTTTTACCTCTGCCGCTCAAACCATTGGAGGTAAATATTTAAGGGATTGTACTTTATATGTAACCATTGAGCCTTGTGTAATGTGTGCCGGCGCAAGTTATTGGACACAGATCGGTCGCATTGTTTATGGCGCAAGGGAAGAAAAAAGAGGCTTTATCTCCAGGAATGCTCAACTGCTGCATCCTAAAACGCTTTTAAAAGGCGGCGTAATGGCTGAAGAATGCGGTATGCTGATGAAGGATTTCTTTGCGAAGAAGAGGTAGTTAGTCTAATTGTCCTCGTTTTTAATGAGGATTATTGAGCTGCGTATTTGTAATGCGTTAAGCGCTGGTATAGCAATTCAATCGCCGATATTGAGCATCCTTTGTTGTAAAGGAGGACGATGCTGATTTTACAAAAAACCTTCCAGCATTAAAGCCTTCAACATTACAACATTAACCCAGAAAGTGATTTGATGATAATAACATGAACAAATCTTAACGTTGTAATGTTATATTTGCTACAGAAATATTTTTTTAATCTTTAAACATAAAACTATGGCTTTTGAATTACCTGCGTTACATTACGCAACCGATGCATTAGAACCGCATATTGATAAAACCACCATGGAAATCCACCATGATAAACACCACCAGGCATATGTTACCAACCTAAACAAAGCGTTAGAAGGTAAGCCGGAGGCAAATTCAAGCATCGAGGAAATTGTTAAAAACATTTCAAAATACCCTGCAGCTGTTAGAAACAATGGCGGTGGACACTATAACCACTCTTTATTCTGGAACATTTTAGGTCCGAACAAAGGCGGTGAGCCAACCGGCGATTTAGCTAAAGCAATTAATGAAACTTTTGGCTCGTTTGCTCAGCTTAAGACTAAATTACAGGAGGCTGGTGCTACACGTTTTGGTTCAGGCTGGGCCTGGTTATCAGTAAGTGCAGATAAAAAACTTCAGGTTTCTTCTACACCTAACCAGGATAATCCTTTAATGGATATTGCCGAAGTAAAAGGAACGCCAATTTTGGGTATTGATGTTTGGGAGCACGCTTATTATTTAAAATATCAAAACAAACGCCCTGATTATTTAGCAGCAATCTGGAATGTAATCAACTGGGATGCAGTTGCTGAACTTTACAAAAAAGCTTTGTAAGCGAAACGTTTTATAAAATTGAAGAGAAGTCCCGGTGTAGATCGGGACTTTCTTGTTTTAAGATATTTAAGTAACTTCGCATATAAAATATTCAAAATGAAAAGGCTTGTAGTTTTATTTTTAATTATTGTTGGCGTAAATGTGCTGGTACGTGCACAACAGAATAAAATGCCTACCCCGGCAGAAATTGCTCAAAAGAATGTAGATGATCTGGAAAAACGATTAAAACTAAACGGTACGCAAAAAAGTGTCATTTATAGTTATACCTATAATCAGGCAAAAGAACAAGCTGATTTAATTAAAAGACAACAGGCCGGTAACTCACGCGAGGAGGATGTAGATAAATTTTATAAGCTTCAGAACGAAACCTCGAAAAACATCCGCAACGTTTTAAGGCCAGAGCAACAAACCGAATATGATAAAATTATTGAGGAGCGTTTAAGTGGTAAAGGTTTAAAATCAAAAAACAAGAAAAAGAAAAAAGGCGAAGAGGAAGAAGTGGAGAGTGATATCAAAGGATTGCTATCTGCTCCTCCGGTAGAAAAACAAAATCAGTAATTTTTTTAATTATCTGAGCTTTTTAGAAGATGAAAATCCTGCTGCAACAGGTTGTAAACTGGCGTGGCATTTAGATAAGGATCAAAAGTTAATTCACTAAATTTAAAAGATCTGTTTTATTTGATGTAGGCACTTACTGGAGTGTCGTCACCCTGATCCGATGGCTATCTGATTTATTTCAGGGTCTTTACATCAAGAAAGATGCTGAACTAAATTCAGCATGACGGTAGCGAAGCAAGCAATTAAATCCCAACAATATCTTTTTTCTTTTTTTGCTTCATCGCTTTTGGGATAATGACTAAAATCTCATCTTTTAAAGCGTTAAGCATCCGTTTCTTAATAAAGTTTTTATGGGTCACCAAACTAATCTCTCGTACAGGCTCTGGCGATTTAAAATGGCGTACCTTGTTGGTTTGCTTCGCATCCAGTTGTGCGATGGCCAATTCGGGTAATAGTGTTGCACCCCCATTTAAATCAACCATACGCACGAGGGTTTCTACACTACCTGTATTGTATTCGAGTCCCTGTAGCCTGTTGTTTTTTGTAGAACGGCAAATGTTCAATACCTGGTTTCGCATACAATGACCTTCATTTAAGAGCCAGATATTTTCGTCGTTCAGGTCTTCGGCATCAAGTGATTTCTTTTTGTACAGCTTGCTGTTTTTACTGATGTAACTTACAAAATTTTCATAGTACAGGGGAGTTTCTGTGATGTTTGGATCGGTGAGCGGCGTAGCTAAAATACCGCAATCCAGCACACCGGTTTTTAAGTGATGAATGATGTCTTCGGTGGTATATTCCCAGATTAAAAGCTTTAATTCAGGGTATTTATCCAGCATGGCCGAAATCACCTCTGGCAATAAATATGGGGCAATAGTTGGGATCACCCCGATTTTCAGCTCGCCCATTACATCTTGCTGCTGACTGCTGATCAACTCTTTAATTTTTCCGCTTTCCTGTAAGATAATTCTTGCCTGGGCAATAATCTGCGCACCAATTTCTGTCGGACTTACAGGCTGTTTGCTCCTGTCGAAAATTTTAACACTGATTAATTCCTCCAATTTTTGTACCTGCATACTTAAGGTAGGCTGGGTTACAAAACACTTTTCGGCTGCAGTTACGAAACTTCTATAAGTATCTACGGCAACAATATATTCGAGCTGAACTAAAGTCATATAGGTAAAATTGATTGATCATTCCAAATATATCAATTTTAACTATAATTAAAAATGATTGGCATTTTGCTGCATGATTTCAACCAAAATAATTGAATTATATGATTCTTTAAACAAAAAGTTGAAGAGCGATTTTAATCTGGTTAATTTAATTTCAGGTAATTATACTATTACCAGCTTAGCAGATTAATTAGTATTTTAGTAGATGAACAAGACCATTTTGCGTTTATTCCTTTTTGTTGTTTTTCTTCCACTATCCTTCGCGGTAAATGCCCAGGATAAACTTCCAGATTGGGCACTTGGGCCGTTTCTACGGCCAGAAAATGTAAATCCCATTATTTCGCCAAAAACAGAAAGTTTTTTTATGGATCCCATACTCAGGCAAAAAATAGCCTGGGAGGCCGGCGATGTCTTTAATCCCGCTGCCGCTGTACATAAAAATAAGATTTATGTATTATACCGTAGTGAAGATCGTTCTGGCAATGGAATAGGTATGCGTACTTCCAGGATAGGAATGGCAGAAAGCAGTGACGGCATTAAAATGAAACGTAGTCCGGAGCCGGTGTTCTATCCCGGTGAAGATGAGCAGAAAGCAAACGAATGGCCGGGTGGTTGCGAAGATCCACGTATTGCTGTTACTGCAGAGGGTATATATGTAATGTTATATACACAATGGAACCGCAATATATTCCGCCTCGCCGTGGCCACTTCCAAAGATTTAAAACACTGGACCAAACACGGTCCTGCGTTTGGTAAAGCCTATCATGGTAAATTTAAAGACCTCAAATGTAAATCTGGTTCAATTGTTACGAAGTTAGAAAACGGTAAACAGGTAATTGCCAAAATAAACGGTAAATATATGATGTACTGGGGCGAACGTTTCATGAATATTGCAACCTCAACTGACCTTGTTAACTGGGAGCCTGCATTAAACGCAAAGAATGAACTGGATATGATTGTGAAGCCCAGGGAACACTATTTCGATAGCGATTTAACAGAATGTGGTCCGCCGGCGATTGTTACCGACCAGGGCATATTGGTACTTTATAATGGCAAAAACAGGGGCGATGCCAGAAGGGATACTAACTATGTAGCCAATACCTATTCGGCCGGGCAGGTGTTATTCGATCTTAATAATCCATCAAAAGTGATTGCGCGGCTCGATCAACCTTTTTTTGTGCCTACAGCCCCTTTCGAAAAAAGTGGGCAATACCCTTCCGGTACGGTTTTTATGGAGGGGTTGGTCTATTTCAAAAAGAAGTGGTTTTTATATTATGGCTGTGCAGATAGCCGGGTAGCAGTAGCCGTTTATAATCCTGCTTCCCCAAAATAAAGTGCAAAACACAAGGGCGCAACGGTATGTTAAACGCCCTTGTAAATTTATTTAATATCGGCTTTCGAAATCCTGATAAGCCAGGGCAATACCTTCTTTAAGCTCGGTCGTATGTTTCCAGCCTAAACGATGAAGTTTACTAACATCCATTAATTTGCGTGGGGTGCCATCTGGTTTTGTGGCATCGAATACCAGTTCCCCGTCAAATCCCAGGACATCTTTGATTAGCAAAGCCAGGTCTTTGATGGTTAGATCCTGTCCGGTACCAATGTTGATCAAGTGTGGCTCGTTATAGTTTTGCATTAAGAAATAGCAGGCATCAGCTAAATCATCTGCAAATAAAAATTCGCGCATGGGTGAACCCGAACCCCAAACCACAACTTCTTTTTCATCGTTAATTTTTGCCTCATGCACCTTACGGATCAAAGCGGGCAAAACATGTGAGTTTTGAGGATGATAGTTATCATTAAAGCCATATAAATTTGTGGGCATTACGGAGATGAAATTACAGCCGTACTGATCGCGATAGGCATCGCACATTTTAATCCCTGCAATTTTGGCAATGGCATAAGGCTCGTTGGTGTGTTCTAAAGTGCCTGTTAAAAGGTAATCTTCTTTGAGAGGTTGCGGAGCCATTTTTGGGTAAATACAGCTCGAACCCAAAAACATCAGTTTCTTAACGTTATTTAAGTACGCGTTATGGATAACATTATTCTGGATGGCTAAATTTTCATAAAGAAAATCGGCTCTGTAAGTGTTGTTGGCTACGATACCACCAACTTTTGCTGCTGCAAGAAAGACATAATCCGGTTTTTCTTCAGTAAAGAAATCAGTAACCGCCTGTTGGCTGCGCAGATCAAGCTCTGATGAAGTTCTGGTAATGATGTTTTCGTAACCGTCTTTTTGCAGTTTGCGGTAAATGGCCGAGCCTACCATACCACGATGGCCTGCAACATATATTTTTGCGTTTTTTTCCACGGTAATTTTTATAAGGCACAAAAATACGATTCCTAAATAAAATTGGCACCAATCTTTGCGGCAAAAGAAACCCCGATTATTGATTTAATTGTATTTTTGCAGAAAAAAAACTTTTGGGTAAAGATAAACTTAGGCGTTTTGCAGAAATAGAAACATTTGCAAACGTATATCAATTAGAACAAGGAAAAGCTTTAAAGGGCAATTGGGCTTCAGCGCATTTTAAAAATGCAAACCCTATTGTACTGGAACTGGCCTGTGGAAAGGGTGAATACTCGGTAAATCTGGCGAGGCTATTTCCGGAGAAGAACTTTATTGGGGTGGATTACAAGGGCAACCGCATCTGGCGCGGAGCCAAAACGGCTATTGAAGATGGAATAGATAATGTTGCTTTTTTAAGGATACAGATTGAAAACATACTGGAATATTTTAATGAAGGAGAAATCGACGAAATCTGGATCACCTTTCCGGATCCACAGCCTCAGGATAGCCGTGAGAAAAAACGTTTAACTTTTCCGGCATTTTTGAACCGTTATAAATTGGTGTTAAAACCAGGTGGATATGTTAATCTGAAAACAGATAATGATCAGTTATATGCTTACACTTGCGAAAAGGTTGCAGAATTAAACCTGCCTGTACATAAAAATACCGATCATTTGTATACTTCAGATCTGGTTGATGAGGTACTGTCGATCAAAACCTATTACGAGAAGAAATACTTACTACACGACAAAAATATTAATTATATTCAGTTTTCTTTTGAATAATGAATACCAACTTTTATGAACAGGTTTATGAGATTGCCCGGTTAATTCCGAAAGGAAGGGTAACTTCTTATGGAGCCATCGCGAAAAGTTTAGGTGCAGCAAAATCATCAAGAATGGTAGGGCATGCCATGCTTTATGCCGGCGCCGCCCATCCCCAGGTACCTGCACATCGGGTAGTAAACAGCAGTGGATTGCTTACCGGAAAGTTCCATTTTAATCCACCGGAACTAATGGAAGAGTTGTTGAAACAAGAAGGCATTGAAGTGAAGAACGATAAAGTGGTAAACTTTAAAAAAGTATTCTGGAATCCACTGGAAGAAATCAACTTTGATTGAATAAAATTAACGTCATGCGCTCACTCAAAAAATCATTCATTCAATAATTAATTATTTATGGGAAAGCTTGTAGAAGAGTTTAACGGCTATCGTGAAAAAATGAACGATAGGATTATGGAAACGGCAAATACAAATATCAAACGTTTTTTTGCGCTTGATACAACTACTTATGCCGATGGAGCTTTGGACGTTAAAACGAAAGAGATGTTGGGTCTGGTGGCCTCAATGGTTTTGCGCTGCGATGATTGTATTAAATACCACCTGGGCAAATGTTTCGATGCCGGTGTAAACCATGATGAAATGAACGAAATTTTCATGATCGCCAATCTGGTAGGTGGTAGCATTGTAATACCGCATTACCGGAGAGCTGTAGAGTATTGGGACGAGTTGAATTCTAGTCCGGAGTCTTAAGTCCTAAGTCGATAGTCTTTTTCTCTTCCCAAATTATTATATTGGTTGAAAAAATATGGGAAAGTTTAGAGAATTAATCGCTTATAAAAAAGGATTCGCTCTTTTGATGGACATCTTTAATTTGACGAAAGATTTCCCAAAGTCAGAGCAATACAGTTTAGTAGATCAGATGCGTAGATCTTCAAGGTCTGTTTGTAGCAGTATCGGTGAAGCATACAAAAAGAGAAGATACCCAAATCACTTTGTAAGTAAACTTTCAGATGCAGATATGGAAAATGGTGAAACGCAAGTTTGGTTAGATGTAGCGCTAGCCTGTAATTATATCACCGAAGAAAAATTCAATTATTTGGATGCTCAGTGTGAAGAAATAAGCAAATTATTAAATTTCATGATCAGCCATCCTTCAAAATTCGCTTAGTATGACTCAAGACTCCGGACTCAAGACTAAGGACTCAGTAACACGCTGCTCCTGGGCCGGTTCCGATCCGCTTTATATTAAGTACCATGATGAAGAGTGGGGAAAACCTGTTTACGATGATCAGATTTTATTCGAATTTTTGATACTCGAAGGCGCACAAGCTGGTTTGAACTGGATTACCATCCTCAGAAGACGCGAAAACTACCGTAAGGCCTTTGCAGATTTTGATGTAAAGAAGGTAGCTGCTTTTACCGAAAAAGATGTAGAGAGACTGATGAACGATGAAGGCATTATCCGTAACCGTTTAAAAGTGACTGGTGCCATTACCAATGCCAAATTGTTTATGGAAATCCAGAAAGAATTTGGTAGCTTTTCTAAATATATATGGAGTTTTGTTCCGGAAAGCAAGCCCATCATAAACCATATTGAGAAGATGAGCGATGTTCCGCCTAGAACGGAACTGTCCGACCAGATCAGTAAAGACATGAAAAAACGTGGCTTCAAGTTTTTCGGCACCACCATCTGTTATGCATTTATGCAGGCAACCGGGATGGTGAACGATCATTTATTAAATTGTCGTACAAGATGATTTATGCAAAACGATCCTATAATCCTAAAAATCTATTATTAAGCCTGGCTTTATTTTTTTGCCGCATTATATTCCTTAACCCATTCAATAACATCCCTGCTATTAAAATCTGTTCCAGCTTCAACTTTGGCTTTTAATTCCGGCTGATCCCCTATTTTCTGCAGCAGGATATTTTTAACCTCTAACTTTTTAGCCTCCTCGGTTATTGCTTTCATCGGTACTTCCTGTAAAGGCCCCGCGCCGGGTTTTTCAATAAAATAGCGGACAGCAGGTGCTCCTGCAGGTCTTTCGGGAGCTGAGTTTCGTCCACCTCCAATACTGATACCGCCACCCATACCCATGCCACCAAAACCACCTGTTCCTGTTCCGATCCCAATTGATGGCCTGAATTTTACCTTTTTCTCTTTCACTTGTGGCACGAGTGTACCTCCGCCAAAAGAGTAAAGATTAACTGTTCCCATTTCAATGACCTTAACAAAACGATATTCGAAATTGCGGCCATTGGCAAATCCTTTGCTTACAAAGCTATCGCCATTCCAGAAGAAGTTTTTTACATCCTTTGCTGGCAAAATCATGTCCGCTTCATCGTTGGCACTGATGAAAACAGAAAAATAATCCGTGCCTTTTATCGTTCCACGGATCACCTCATCGTTATTTTTAACGATAAAATCTTGTGCATAAGTGGTAAACGTTATTGAAAAAAATAAAATAAAAAGGTTAAAAATCTTCATAAGTTAGCAATATCGGATACAACGTAGATTATTTAAAAATAATATCCAAAAACAGTAATGATTGAAACGCTCTCAGCATTTTGGGATTTCTTAAAAAAGCCAAAACTTCTAAAACTCAGTAAAGATAATAAATCTCTTTGGAGAGATCTAGTATGGTTGATTATACTCGATTTATTATTTGCTGGCATAATAATGGGCATTTATTATACGCTGCTACATTTCGAAATTATAGATGAATATGTTGAAAAATTCGATATTCTGAAAAAACTCGGTTTAACAGTAGCGCTAATTATTGCCTGTATTTTAGCTCCTTTATTAGAAGAATCATTGTTTAGGTGGCATTTAAGAAGTAAATACCTACCCATATATTTTGTTTGTTTTACTTTAGCCTTAATAGCCGATTATTTTATAAACAGCCCCTTTCTAAAATGGCCAATTTATACTTTTTCTTTTTCATATCCCTCATTATACGCGGATATTTTAAAAGAATGGATATCCGTAAAAAGGTGGTTTTTCAGCGGCAATCGTTTGGATACCTCTTTTATTATTCAGCCATCATATTTGGTTTAATCCATTTAACCAACATTAAAGACTTAACGCTTAGCGATCCGGTCTTCATTATATTTGTAATTTCGCAATTCTTTTCCGGACTATCTATGGGCTATATGCGCATTAAATATGGTTTAATTAACTCCATCTTACTACACAGCATCTTTAATTTTATAATGATATTACTAGAGTTCTTTTTCAGTTAAATTGAAACTATATCTTTTCTAAACCTTTAACTTTGGTTACTTTTATCATCCGGTAAATTCATTTATCGGTGTAATCATTAAATCAGTGTAATCACATGAATAAAAAACTCTTTCTCCTTGATGGTATGGCGCTTATGTACAGGGCGCATTTTGCACTCAGTAAAAATCCGCGTTTTACCTCAACAGGCATCAATACATCTGCAGTAATGGGCTTTACTAATACCTTGCTGGATGTTTTGAAGAAAGAAAAACCGACACATATTGCCGTAGTTTTCGATACGGACGCACCAACAGAAAGACATACTTCTTTCGAAGCCTATAAAGCACACCGCCAGGCCATGCCTGAAGACCTGGCTGCAGCAATGCCTTATGTACTTAAATTAATTACAGGTTTTAATATTCCGGTAATTACTTCTGATGGCTACGAAGCTGATGATATTATAGGTACACTGGCTAAAAAAGCGGAACAAAAAGGTTATCAGGTTTATTGTATGACGCCTGACAAGGATTTTGCCCAGTTGGTTTCTGAAAATATCTTTATTTATAAACCAGCCCGCATGGGCAACGATATGGAAATATTGGGTGTAAAAGAAGTATTGGCTAAGTGGGAGGTCGAAAATGTATTACAGGTTATTGATATCCTGGGATTATGGGGTGATGCTGTAGATAATATTCCGGGTATTCCGGGGATTGGGGAGAAAACCGCAAAAGCCCTGATCAAGCAATACGGTTCTATGGAGAACATTATTGCCCATTCACATGAGCTAAAAGGAAAACAACGTGAGAATGTAGAAAATTTTGCAGAACAGGGATTAATATCCAAAAAACTAGCCACCATTCTGTTAGATGTTCCGGTTGAACTTGACGAAGCCAGTTTAGAACTTTGTGATCCAAGCCGCGATTTGTTGGAGCCATTATTTACCGAATTGGAATTCAGGACGCTAGGGCGCAGGGTATTTGGTGATGAATTCTCGGTAACCACAGCCCGCTTCCAGGAAGGTACTCAAACCGATTTGTTTGGCAATCAATCTGGAGAAACCATCCAATATACCAATACGCTGGAGGAAGAACCAGCAGAAAAATTACCAGCTAAAACCATTGAAAACACGGAACATGATTACCAATTGGTTGATTCTGCCGAACAGCGTGCTGACCTGATTAAGTTGTTGCTAGCCGAAAAGCGGATATCATTCGATACTGAGACTACAGGTACCGATGCAAACATGGCCGATTTGGTGGGTCTATCGTTTTCCATTAAACCTGGAACAGGTTATTATATTCCGGTTCCTGCCGAAAGAGCAGCGGCACAGTCAATTATTGATGAATTTAGAGCCGTATTGGAAAATGAAGCTATCGAGAAAATCGGTCAGAATACCAAATACGATATCCTGGTATTAAAATGGTATGGCGTAGAAGTAAAAGGAAAAGTTTTTGATACCATGCTGGCGCATTACCTGATTGATCCCGATACACGCCATGGAATGGACGTTCTATCGGAAAACTATCTTGGTTACTCACCGATCTCGATTACCAAACTGATCGGGGCAAAAGGTAAAAACCAGCTTACGATGCGAGATGTTCCTGTGGCAGATGTAGTAGATTATGCCGCTGAAGATGCCGATGTAACTTTGCAGCTGGCACACATCTTTGAACCCAAATTAAAAGAACTAAATGCAGCCAAACTTGCCGAAGAAATTGAAAACCCTTTGGTTTATGTATTGGCAGATATAGAGAAAGAAGGTGTTCGGATTGATATTGAAACCTTACAGGCTTATTCCAAAGAGCTGGAGACTGAAATTATCAAATTCGAACAGAATGTGTACGACAAAGCCGGAATTAAATTTAACCTCGCATCACCAAAGCAATTGGGAGAGGTTTTATTTGATAAACTTCAGCTCGATCCGAAAGCCAAAAAAACAAAAACCGGTCAGTACCAAACCGGAGAAGATATTTTAATGGCCTTAGCCAGTAAAAGTGATATTGTACAGGATATTTTAGATTTCCGTCAGTTACAAAAACTTAAATCAACCTATGTGGATGCATTGCCACTTATGGTTAATCCTAAAACCGGGAGGGTGCATACTTCTTATAATCAGGCGGTTGCTGCAACCGGAAGATTGAGTTCCAATAATCCCAATTTACAGAATATCCCGATCCGTACCGAGCGTGGAAGAGAAGTGCGTAAAGCTTTTATTGCAAGAGATGAAAACCACATTTTGTTATCAGCCGATTATTCGCAGATAGAGTTGCGCATTATTGCAGAGATAAGCAAGGAAGAAAACATGCTTGATGCTTTTAGCAAAGGGATTGATATCCACACGGCAACAGCAGCCAAAGTATATGGCGTTAGTATTGAAGAAGTGGATGGAACGCAACGCAGAAATGCCAAAGCGGTTAACTTTGGGATCATTTATGGCCAATCTGCCTTTGGTTTATCGCAGAACTTAGGTATTCCTCGTAAAGAAGCGGCTGAAATCATTGAGCAGTATTTTGCCCAGTATCCTGGTATTAAACGTTACATGAGCGATACCATGAATTTTGCACGAGAGAATGGCTATGTAGAAACCATAATGGGTAGAAGACGTTATTTGAGAGACATTAATTCGGCTAACCAGACCGTAAGGGGTTTTGCTGAACGGAATGCCATCAACGCACCTATTCAGGGCTCTGCGGCCGATATGATCAAGATTGCCATGATCAATATCCATAAAGAGATGAAAGCACAAAATCTGCAATCAACCATGACCATGCAGGTACATGACGAGTTGGTTTTTGATGTGCTTAGATCGGAAAAAGAGGCAATGAAGGCAATTATCCAGGATAAGATGGCCAATGCCATTAAATTAACTGTACCGATTGTGGTAGAAATTGGTGAGGGCAATAATTGGCTTGAGGCACATTAAATTCATAATGAGATGGTGCAGAATTATCTTAAATCAAAATGTTTATTATCTTCATTAAAACTTCATATCGATTTTAGAATTTTATATCAACAAAATAAACGAGTAAAATAAAAAATCAGAAATTATGAAACCTCGGAGTGAAACGAAGAAGCTTCATAACAATTAAAAAAAATCTAAAAATTATGAAAAAGTTATTGAGTTTAATCGCAATCGCAGCATTTGGTTTAACAACAGCATTTGCTCAAACACCAGCAACAGCCACTCCAGCTAAAGCTAAAACCGTTGTAAAAAAAGAAGTTAAAACAACAACAGCACCAGTTAAAGCAGGAGCAAAACAGGAAGCTAAAAAAGTAGAGACTAAAACGACTACTACAGCTGCTAAAGTAAAAGCAGACGGTACACCAGATATGCGTTTTAAAGAAAATAAAGCTAAGGCAGTAACCAAAGTTGCTGGCCCAACTAAAAAAGACGGTACAGCAGATATGCGTTACAAAGCAAATAAAGCTGCCGCCAAAAAAAATTAGGTTCAGGTTTATAATTTGAAAGGTCTCCAATGAAAACTGGAGGCCTTTTTTTGTTTAAGATAATTTAATCTTAGTGGCGTCACCCTAAAAAAATCGTCATCCCGACCGGAACGCAGTGTAGCGGAGAGATCTACCTTGAGATAGATTTCTCTCCCGAACATTCGGGATTGCACTTCAGTCGAAATGACGGTTCGGCGAAACTATAAACTTATGGTTTCACCAATCTCCGGTAGTAATAAGGTTTTCTGCTCGCGTGCAAATTTATCTAACGCGGTCTGGGTATCAATTTCGATCACCGGGAAAGTATTATAGTGAACGCCAATTACTTTATCGCAATCGAAATATTTTGTTGCAATCAAAGCATCATCAACATCCATGGTATAATTTCCACCAATCGGTAAGATGGCATAATCCAGGTTATAAATATCCGCTAAAACTTTCATCTCGATGGTTAAACCCGTATCGCCTGCAAAATAAATTTGTTTACCGTCAACCTCAAGCACAAAACCAGCAGGATTTCCGCCATAACTTCCGTCAGGTAGGCTAGATGAATGTGTGGCAGGTACCATGCGTACGGTTCCCCAATCGAAGGTGAATTTGCCAAAATTCATTCCGTGTACTTTCTCTATGCCCTGTTTAGAAACCCAATCGATAATCTCCGGCATTGCAATAACCGTCGCCTGAGTTTGTTTAGCCAGCTCAACCAAGTCTGCTACGTGGTCGGCATGACCATGGCTTACCAAGATATAATCAGCCTCAATCGCCTTAGTGTCTATGTTTTTCGCTAACGGGTTGTGCGATATAAACGGATCAAATAATAATTTTTTACCAGCTGTTTCCAACACGAAACAGGATTGGCCGTAATAAGTATATTTCATAGTTTTCGTATCAAGTAGGTTGATTTGAGTATCAAGATAATTTGATGATATATTATTGGCCAAACATGCCACCTAAGCCACCCAGCATATCTTGTGCTGATGCCTGCATTTCGGCTGCGCTTACTTGTTCTGCACTTGCCATTGCTTTGTTAATAGCGGTTAGCAACAGTTCTTCCAATTCTTCTTTATCAGCACCTTTTAAAAATTCTTCATCAATGGCAACCGCAGTAATGGCCTTATTTGCCGTTGCAGTAATTCTGATGGCACCATTTTCAACTTCCCCGTATACGGATATGGTATCCAGGCGTTTTTTAATTTCTTCGGCTTTTTGTTGTGCCGCAAATAATTTATCGAACATAATCGTTTTCTTTTATAATAAAACTAAATCCGGCCTAAAATGGTATTGGCCTCATCGAGGAAGCGCTCAATCTTTTTAGTGCCTATAAAGCTTTTAAGGTTTAATACGGTTGTTTTGTTTTTAGCAGGCAAAAAAATCTCTGCCCTAACTTCGGTGCCAGAATAAATAAAATTAGTGGTTTTACGGATCACCTGAAAGCGGATTAGTTCATCAAAGGAATATTCTTTATTAAAACGACCGGCAAAGGTTGAGCGGATAATCTTCTTCTGGTTTTTATCAAATCGAATACTGGAGGTTGCTGCGAAAAGTAAAGCAAAGCCAATTATCGCTGGGAAATATGTCAACAGTATTTTTTGAAAGGATCCTTCTCCTGAAATAAAATCAGGACTAAACAATATGGCAACGGTAGCACCGATGAAAATCAATCCAAAAATAAAACTTCCTGTTTTGTTATCGCGCAATTGGTAAACACCACTTTCTTCTCTGAAAAATTTAAAGTCGTAAATAGCCTGTTTAGGAATTATGGGCGCATTAGCGAAAACGAGTTCATCAATTTTTGGCAATACCTCCTGCTGAAAAGCAATTAGGTTGACATCAGTAGGTTTACTATATCCGGCAGAAACCAATAAACCACTGCCGTGCCGGTTACTTTTTCTAAACAGTTTATAATTAAAGCCGCTCCCTAATACTTCGTATGGTTCAACAGAAGCAATATCATCGAAAGGGATTGATCCGATGGGCAAAAAAGCAATCTTTTTATATAAAACCCTGCTGCTTCCGTCAAAAATTACTTTTGTTTCGGCAGCAAAAATCAACATCAGAGGAATCAACAAAAAGATGGCATAATATCCCAAGGTAAAACCCCTAGAATAACCCGGCATTGATCTGAACAAAAAGAAAATGAACGCCGCAAAAAGTACAAAAAAAATAATGCCAATAATCCTTAAATTTCTTTTAGGATAGATGGTTAATGTATCCGGTCCGATTATCCATTTTGTTTTTGCCATAATTTTAGTCTTCGTCTGATCCAGGTAAACTGCCGTTGCCGTGGTATGCACCTTTACGTATAATGGGCATATTTAAATGCTTGTAAAGGTCATCCAAATGCATTAAACTACCGTTTGTTAAGTTACCTAAAAATATAACCAGAATATTTTTGCTTAAGTCTCTTACATAAATATGACGGAAACCGTGCCACCATCCCGTGTGGTATACTACTTTGTCCATATTCTCGCCGTCAAACATTCTCCAGCCATAACCATAATTAAAGTGGCCATTTACAGGCTTGTTACGGCCCAAATAAGCAGAATCGAGGCTCTTTTTAGTTAGTAATCTACCATTCTTTAAATATTTATCAAATAATACCAAATCATGTACGGTACTATAAATGCCCTTATCTCCAACTGGGCCGTCCAAAAAGTTCTGTGCTACGGAATAGCGCCAGGTACGGTCGTGACCTACTACATCAACCGGGATTTTTTCATATTCGGTTGTACTATATACGTGCGTATGTTTTAATCCGGCTGGTTTAAATACATGCTCCATCATATATTGCGAATAACGCTGGCCGGTTACCTTCTCTATAATAGCCCCCAATACCATAAAATTTGAATTGTTATAATGGAATCGGTTATCTGGTTTGGTATATGGATTAGGTTTGCGCTCGGCAATAACGTTCATTACTTCCTGGTTGGTAACGCCTTTTTTCATGTTGCGTTTTTCTTTACGCCAGATATCATCAATAAAATAAACGTAGTTCATCATGCCACTGCGGTGCGAAAGTAACAGCTTTACCGTAATGCCATCGTAAGGGAAATTCGGATAGAATTTTTTTACATCATCGTTTAACGAAAGTTTTCCGGCTTCTACCAGCTGCATAATGGCTGTGCCGGTAAATGTTTTGGTAATAGAGGCCAGTTCGAACTCCGAATTGATGTTTAAGCTATCACGATGGAGATAATCGGCCCAGCCGATTGCTTTTTCATAAAGAATTTTTCCATCTTTTGCCACCAGCATATTTCCGTTGAAGCCATATTTTTTATGCAGGTTATCTACAAAGTCAGCGATCCACTTGTCGCCTTTTTGCGGGTTGTAAACCAGCAAGAGGCTATCTGCCTTATCATCTTCTTTGGTACGGACTTTTTTATCAGCTTCCTTTTTTTCTTCAGATTTTTTACCTGAGCAGGCAGTTAGTAAAGTTGCAGAGAGGGCTAATGCTGAACATATATATCGAAAATTCATTTATACTGGGGATAGTGTATTTAAAACCCGAAAATTAAAGAATTTTAGACGGTTGCAACAAAAGAGTTTTACACATTTTCGCAATTTTGGCCATACCAGCACTCAAATAAATGTCCTTTGCTTCCGTAAACCGGGTCGCTATCTGGATTTTTTACCATAGAAATGGTTTTATCAGCTTCAGGACGCTCCTCTGCCTGGCCATATTTAATATCATAATCTGAGCCATTCGGATATGCGCCAACAACCGTAAAGTCATCACTTGAGTTCAGCTTTTTATGGGCTACACCTGCTGGAATAATCACGACATCACCTTTATCCAATTCGATGCAAACACCGTGTTGGCCGCCAAATTGTACATCTGCTTTACCGCAAAATACCCCCATTACTTCGTGTGTATTGCTATGGTAGTGATGATAATCGAAGATGCCATCTACCCAGGAGTTGGTATAACCGTTTTGCGCAAAAACCCTTTTTATTACCTCTGCAGTATCATCAGGATGCAACCTGAATGTACCTTTGTATATCATCAATGGCAAATTGGGATTGTTGGGGAAATTGCCATTTTCTTCAATTTTATGTGCAACGAGATAAGCTTCTTGTATCAGTTTTTCTTTGTCCATGATTTTAGGGTGTTTCAATAGTTAACAATGTAATTGGAAAAGGGTTTCGAGATTTGATGAATTGGGATGATAGTGATTCGTGCGGACACGACCACGGCGTAAAGCAAAGGGTTTAGATTTATCAGGTTTTTCTCCCGCAGATTTGGGAAGATAAACGCAGAGTTGCTCTCTTTTTCTTAAACTGATTTTATAATTTTGATAATTACAGAGATTATAATATTTTTAGTTAATCATCCTCATTTAAAAATACCAATTAAATTTTTATACTATGGATGAGAATGATATCTCCTATCAAATAAGAGGTGCAATATTTACAGTTTACAATGCATTAGGCCCCGGTTTATTAGAATCTGTTTACGAAACGGTATTGACTTATGTTTTAATCGAAAATGGCTTAGATGTTAAGCGACAGGTAAAATTACCAGTTGTTTTTGAAGGTATAACCCTTGATGTCGGCTATCGGATAGATTTATTAATAAACGATCTGGTCATTATCGAAGTAAAATCAGTAGAAACACTTGCGCCAGTTCACCATAAGCAGATACTTACTTATCTGAAGCTTTCTGGCTTACGACTTGGATTGCTTGTTAATTTTAATTCATCAGATATATCAAGTTCTATATGGCGAAAAGTGAATGGACTTTGATAAATGTTTGTGGCTGATTGATTTGACATCGCATAATTAAATATCTGCGTTATTTGCGACATCTGCGGGAAATTTTTTATCAAATTCATCAGATATATCCGTTCTATATGGCGAAAAGTGAATGGACTTTGATAACGTTTCTGGCTGGTTGCTTCGAAATCGCATAATTGTATATCTGCGTTATTTGCGAAATCTGCGGGAAATTTTTTATCAAAACTTAAACGCAAAAAAGCCACCCCAAAGGATGGCTTTTAATATGTAGTCAGTATAAACTGAAAACTGTAAATTGCTTACGCTAGTAACCTGATCGGTTCTTCCAATAAACCTTTTAATGTTTGCAAGAAAGCTGCTCCGGTTGCACCATCCACTACACGGTGATCGCAACCTAAAGTTAGTTTCATTACATTACCAGGAACAACAGCGCCATTTTTAACCACAGGTACTTGTTGAATCGCACCTACTGATAAAATTGCACCATCAGGCGAGTTGATAATGGAAGTAAACTCATCTATACCAAACATACCTAAGTTAGAAACAGTAAAGGTAGAACCTTCCCAATCTGCTGGCTGTAATTTTTTAGCTTTTGCTTTAGCACCAAAATCTTTTACCTCCGCAGAGATGTGTGATAAAGATTTTCCATCTGCGAACCGCACAACAGGTACCAATAAACCATCTTCAACGGCCATGGCTACACCAATATTAGTGTGCTCGTTAAAACGGATTTTATCGCCACCCCACGATGAGTTAACAGCAGGATGTTGTTTTAGGGCAACAGCAACTGCTTTGATTACGATATCATTGAATGAAACTTTAACCGGGGCAACGGTGTTGATTGCAGTACGTGCAGCCATTGCGTTGTCCATATCAATGCTGATGGTTAAATAGAAATGTGGTGCTGTAAATAAACTTTCTGCCAAACGTTTTGCAATTACTTTACGCATTTGCGAAACTGGTTGTTCAGTAAATTTGACTTCACCTACAAATTGTGGAATAACTGGTGCTGGTGCAGCAGATTTCTCAGCAGCCGGAGCTGATGCAGATTCTGTTTTTGCTGGCGCTGCAGCTGGTTTAAAGTTTTCGATATCTTTTTTAATGATACGGCCACCTTCTGCACTCCCTGCAACCTGAGCTAAATCGATTCCTTTATCTTTAGCAATTTTCTTAGCTAAAGGAGATGCTTTAACGCGGCTATCTGAAGAACTTTCGGCAACAGGAGCAGATGAACTTGAATCAGCAGTTGCAGCTTGTTTTTCTTCTTTTGGTGCTTCGCTTTCAGCTTTGGGCGCTGGAGCTGAACCACCTGCCAAAATTCCGCTTACATCAGTACCTTCAGGACCAACGATAGCGATAATTCCATTTACTTTGGCAGCCTGGCCTTTTTCTACACCGATGTGCAATAAAGTTCCGGTTGCATAACCCATTACTTCCATTGTAGCCTTATCGGTTTCTACATCAGCAAGTACATCGTCATCCTTAACTTTATCACCCACTTTTTTATGCCACTCGGCAATTACGCCTTCGGTCATGGTATCGCTCAATAAAGGCATGCGGATTACCGTAACACCTTTAGCAGCCAATTCTTCTTCACTTAAGCCTCCGCCTTGGGTAGCGGCAGCTTCTTCTTTTTTATCTTCTGCTTTCGGAGCATCGTCTTTGCTTTCAGCTTTCGGACTTGCCGAATCCTGACTTCCTGACTTTTCTGCTTCTAAAGCCGCTTTATAATCTTCGCCTTCTTTACCAATCACGGCCATGATGGCATCAACAGGAACAGCCTGACCTTCTTCTACGCCAACGTATAAAAGGGTACCATCCCAATAAGATTCCATATCCATTGTTGCCTTGTCAGTTTCTACTTCTGCCAAAACATCGCCGCTTTTCACTTTATCGCCCACCTTTTTATGCCACTTCGCCAAAACCCCTTCGGTCATGGTGTCGCTCATTTTGGGCATTTTAATTACATCAGCCATTATATCTAATTAATTGAAATCTTATTAATATTAGTCCATTACGTAAGGATAGTCCTCTTGCATATATACATCTTTGTATAACTCAGATGCATCAGGCCAAGGAGATTCTTCAGCAAATTTTACTGCCTGATCTACAATTCCTTTTACTTTAGCTTCTACTTCTTCAATCCAGGCCTGATCTGCATATTTTTCTTTCAAAATAGTTTCTCTGGCCAATTCAACAGGATCTTTTGCTTTATAATCTTCTAATTCTTCTTTAGTACGGTATTTTGCCGGATCTGACATCGAGTGACCACGGTAGCGGTATGTTCTCATTTCTAAGAAAGTAGGTCCTTCGCCTTTACGTGCGCGCTGGATGGCCTCGTCCATAGCATTATGTACCGCAACAGGATCCATACCATCAACTGGTGCACATGGCATGTCGAAACCTAAACCTATTTTATAGATATCAGTCATGTTAGTGGTACGTTGTACTGAAGTACCCATTGCATAACCATTATTTTCGCAAACAAAAACAACAGGCAATTTCCAAAGCATAGCCATGTTAAAAGTTTCGTTTAATGCACCCTGGCGCACTGCACCATCGCCCATATAACAAATGTTTACGTTATCAGTTCCTTTGTATTTTTCTGCAAAAGCAACGCCGGCGCCTAGTGGAATCTGACCACCAACAATTGCATGGCCACCGTAGAAGTTATGCTCTTTACTGAACATGTGCATTGAACCACCTTTACCTTTAGAGCAACCTGTAGCTTTACCGTACATTTCTGCCATAATACTATCAGCACTAACTCCTAAAGCTAAGGCGTGAGCATGATCACGATATGTTGTAATCATTGAATCACCTTTTTGCATTGCAGATATTGCACCTGCAACTACAGCTTCTTGTCCAATGTATAAATGACAAAAGCCACGTATTTTTTGTTGTCCGTATAACTGGCCAGTTTTTTCTTCGAATTTGCGCATCAGCAACATCGACTCGAACCACTTTAACCAGGTATCTTTATTTATTTCTACTGCACTCATTTTAGGGTATTTGTTTTTTTGCGACAGCAAATCTAATTTTTTTATTGTAATTTTTGACACTTTTTAGTGTAAAAACATCATAGTATTAGGGTTATAATCAGATTTAACAGTTGTTTTACAATTAAATGTAAAGCCCTATTTTCAATATTGCGTTGACATTGATTTTTTATAAGTAAATCAATTCCCTTTATCGTAATATGGAATCAATTTATTCTGAAATTTAATTCTGTGAATCTGCTTATATCCATAATTTAAAAATAAAGTATTTTCATTGAATAGTGCGTAACTAAGAGAAAACTTTTTTTGGAAGAAAGCCCGTTTTTTATGGGAATCTGGATCAAAAAAGGTGGATAAAAAACAGAAATGTTGATAACTTTCACTTTTTCTAAGATTACATTTGGATAACATTTGTATAATTAATACTTTTGGCAACCGACAATAAGCCCATGTGGTGTACGTTAATGTGTAAGTGAATACCCAAACATAACTGTATAACATGATTAAAAAATTTTTGTTTTCTACTCTAATTGCTATCTGTTCGCTCTCAGCCGCATTTGCGCAGACAAAAACAAAAGAATCTGGTAAAGAATTAAATGATCCCGACAACCTGGCGTCGCAATATTTTTCGCAGGTAATGGGTGTGGCGGTAGATGCAACATCAAATTTAAAACTGTACAAGTTTATTTACGAATGGATCGGAACGCCATATAGTTACGGTGGAAACACAAAAAGAGGCATCGATTGTTCGGCATTCACTAAAGCCATTTACGATAAAGTTTTCAACACGACAATTAGAAGAAATTCTCGCGATATTTTCAGCATGGTAGATCCATTATCAAAAGAAGATTTAAAAGAAGGCGATCTGGTTTTCTTCAAAATTAAAAGCAGAAGTATTTCACATGTAGGTATTTACCTGGGCGATAACCGCTTTGCACATGCGTCAAGTTCTCGCGGTGTAGTCATCAGCAACCTTAACGAGCCTTATTACAGCCGTTACTTTTACAAGGGCGGCCGCGTTTTAGAATCTTTTAAGAAAGAATTTACAGTAGAATAGTTCAGTTGGCAGTTAACAGTTCACGGTTGCCTAAATAAAGAATACAATCCTCCTAAAGAAATTTTGGAGGATTTTTTGTTTAATCTTCGTTTTAAAAACCATTCATTTCCTTTAAGTATCGTCATCCTGAATTTATTTCAGGATCTTCTTGCGATAAAAGCGATCAATAAAATAGCCTCCAAGACATACCTTATGAAGCTCATCAACACCCTCTTAACCTTACCATTCGTTGTTATAATCCTGATCAGTTGCACGAACAATAATGCACAGGTTACAATACCGGTAACCAGGCAGGATACCTTAATCAGGAAAATTAAAGATACCATATCCATTACCGCTGTTGGCGACATCATGCTGGGCTCTGCTTTCCCGACCAAAGCCAACCTCCCTCCTGACGATGCGGTAAACAGTTTCCAGGCAGTTGATGGTTTATTGAAAGGAGATATTGTTTTTGGCAACTTAGAAGGCTGCTTTCTGAACTCAGGCCATTCGAATAAATGTAATGGCATTAATCCGAATAACTGTTACGCCTTTAGAATGCCGGAGCGCTATGCCGGGATATATAAGAGTGCAGGATTTAATGTGTTGAGTATTGCCAATAACCATGTTGGTGATTTTGATACAAAGGGAAGGAAAAACACTGCCAGGATTTTAGATTCCCTCCAGATCCATTACGCCGGACAGCTAAACAAACCTTTTGAAGTTTTTGAAAAGGATAGCGTAAAGTATGCATTTTTTGCCTTTGCCCCCAATGAAAATACAGTATCGATCAATAAAATTGATAGCGCAAAAGCACTTGTGGCCCGATTAAAGCAAATGGCAGATATCGTAATCGTTTCTTTTCACGGAGGAGGTGAAGGTGCTAGGTTTGAACATGTTCCCCGTAAGAATGAAATATTTTATAAAGAGAACAGGGGAAATGTTTATGCCTTTGCACATGCAGTGATCGATGCTGGTGCAGATGTGGTGTTAGGACACGGTCCGCATGTAACCCGCGCTGTTGAAGTTTATAAAAATAAATTCATAGCTTACAGTTTAGGAAATTTTTGTACCTACGGGATGTTCAGCTTAAAAGGCAATAACGGCATTGCACCCCTGCTTCAGCTAAAAATAAATGCGAAAGGCGATTTTCTCTATGCCGATGTGGTATCGGTTAAACAGGATAAAATTAACCGTTTAACCCTGGATGATGACCATAAGGCATTTAAACGCATTAAAGAACTGACGGATGTTGATTTTATTGGTCATCAACTGAAATTTGCTGATAACAGAATCAGTTTAAAAGATTAATCTTCTGCGACATCAATTTCAAATTATTTCAGAATATTTGTCGTATGAAAACAGGGTTAATACTTCATTATATTATAGGTATTGCAGCTGCAATTTTAGTATTGGCAGCCGCTTACTACATCAACCAAAATCCGAAAAATCTGTTATCTGCGGGGATTATTATCCTGGCCGGTTGCTTGGTTGCCTTTAGCCAGTACCAAATCATCAAACAGAAGAAAAAGCAGTAATGTTACTGAGATTGGATGCTGAACAGCTGAAATTAAAAATTTTGATAGGCCATCATTCAGGATGAAAGCCTGGTTAGCTTTCATCCTTTGTGTTTTTTACCAGACCAATTCCAGATACAAAAAATATCAGGCCGATGATACCGTATACCATCAACCCCCTTGTATTTTCACTGTGGTTTACAAATCCATAGCCTGCGTAAATTAAACCGATTATTCCAAGAATGGTTAATACAGTCCCAAAAGTGCGTTTTACGTTCATACGGTTATAATTTTAATAAGAGTAAGACAAAATATTTTCCCTTTTGTTTTAAACCAATAAAGAAGCCCATTCCGAATGACGAAATGGGCTTCTTTAATAAGTGTTCTAATCATTTCATTTACCAAACACCTAACCTGTCTGTGGGCGCGATATACATTTTTGCGGTAGCAGGAATGTTAAATGCTTTATAAAAAGCTTCCATGTTATATACGGGGCCATTCACACGGAACATTTCCGGGCTATGCGGATCTGTTTTCAACCTTACGCGCATACTTTCATCGCGGGTTTTGATTCGCCATACCTGGGCAAAACTTAAAAAGAAACGCTGATCAGGCGTAAAACCATCAATCTTTTTATCACCTTTTCCTTGTTCTGTTAATTTAAAAGCATCATATGCAATGTTCAACCCACCAATATCGGCCAGGTTTTCGCCCAATGTTAATGAACCGTTTACGTGCTGATTGTCTAATAGCGAGAAGTTGTCGTAAAATTTTTCTACTTTACCGGCCTTCGCTTTAAATTGATCAGCATCGGCTTTTGTCCACCATTCTTTTAAATTACCCATTGCATCATACTGGCGGCCCTGATCGTCGAAACCATGTGTCATTTCGTGACCAATTACTGCACCGATTGCACCATAATTAATGGCATCATCTGCGCTGAAATCAAAGAAAGGAAACTGTAAAATTCCGGCGGGGAAAACAATTTCGTTGAAGGATGGATTGTAATAGGCATTAACAGTAGGTGGCGTCATGCCCCATTCTGTTTTATCTACATTTTTACCCAGTTTATCCATCATTTCTTTATAAGCATGTTTGCTTGCCGACTGAAGATTGGCATAATAGGTGTTTTTAGAAATCTCTACGTCATCGTATTTTTTCCATTTATCAGGATAGCCGATTTTTTTAATGAAGGCATTCAGTTTTTCCAAAGCTTTCTTTTTGGTATCTGGTGTCATCCAGTCTACCTTCTGGATTCTTTCTGCATATACTTTCTGTAAATTGTTTACCAAGGTTAGCATACGTTCTTTAGCCTCTGGCTTGAAATACTTTTCGGCATATAACTGGCCTAAAAGCTCGCCTAAATTACGATCGGTAGCATTCACAATCGCTTTCCATCTTTCTGTAGGCGCTTGCTGACCAAACAGTGTTTTAGAGAAAAAGTCAAACCTGACATCTCTGAATTTTTTGGTAAAAGCATTTGCCGATTCGTTCAGCGCATCAAATTTTAACTTTTCTTTCCAGATTTCTATAGGCTGACTTTTCAAAAGAGCTGATAGTGTCTGATAATATTTCGGCTGCCTGACAATAACGGTATCCGTACTTGCACCTAGTTTGTTTAGAACAGATTTCCACTCCATATTTGGGGTCAGTTTTTGAAAATCAGCCACCGTCATTTTGTGATAGTTTTTCTGTGGATCGCGCAGTTCAACAGGTGTTGAATGGGACTGGGCAATAGCTGTTTCCAGTTTTAAGATATCAGCGGCATATTTAGCTGCGTTTGCCGAATCGCCTGAAAGGGTAAAGATTTTTGTGATGTATTTGATGTACTCTGATCTGATTCTTTTTGCCTTATCATCCTGTTCGAGATAATAACTGCGATCTGGTAAGGTAATGCCAGCCTGGGTAAATGAAAGTGCATTTTTAACGCTTAATTTGTCATCTGGTTCAATACCAAAGCCTAATAAATCACCTTCACCATTTTTATAGCCTTCGGCAATGAAATTAATTAAATCCTGATCATTTTTAATTCTATCTATTTTACTTAAAAGCGGCTTTATAGGTTCGATACCCAATTTTTCAATAGTAAGCGTGTCCATGCCGCTGGTGTAAAAATCGCCAACTTTTTGTTCAGCACTTCCTTTGGCTGCCTTCGCTTTGGACGCATTTTCAAGAATGTTTTTAAGGTTCTTCAGGTTATCATTATATAGGGTGTAAAAAGAACCCCACCCTGTTTCGGTTTTAGGTATTTCCGTGTTTTTCATCCATTTTCCATTGGCATAAAGGAAAAAGTTATCACCTGGTTTTACAGTGGTGTCCATGCCAGCCTTATCAAAAAAAACGGTACGTATATTTGCCATATCTGTTTCCTGATGGCTTTTATTCTGACATGCCGCACATAGCAAAATGCCTGCCGCTGGAAGAAATAATTTAATTTTCATCTGTATAAATTTTGTTTTTTAAGTTATCATATTTATTCATACCACTGCAGGGTTTGAAAAATCCTGATGTTTTCGATTGATATAAGTTAGTTTGAAAAAACTTAAAGCTACGAAATGCCTGGTGTAGTTTGTATGAATTTTTATACCTTCATGAAAAAATCTAATTATGCAATACACCGTTTATATTTTAGTAGTAATAGGAGTTATAATACTGCTAAGTTCATTCGTAACTGTTAAACAAGGCACTATTGCGGTTGTTACCGTTTTTGGTAAGTACCAAAGGCTTTTAAGACCAGGTTTAAATTTTAAAATTCCTTTAATAGAACAGATTTATTCGAGGATATCGATCCAAAACCGCTCGGTTGAACTGTCTTTCCAGGCGGTTACGCAAGACCAGGCCAATGTTTACTTTAAAGCCATGCTGCTTTACTCGGTAATTAACCAGGATGAAGAAACCATCAAGAATGTGGCCTTTAAATTTGTTGATGCCACTAATCTGATGCAGGCATTGATCAGAACGATTGAAGGTTCGATCAGGGCATATGTAGCTACGCAAAAGCAGGCAAATGTGTTGGCCCAGCGAAATGAAATTGTGCTGCATGTTAAAGAGCAGATTGATCAGGTTTTAGATGGGTGGGGTTACCACCTTCAGGATCTTCAGTTGAACGATATCACTTTTGATGAGGAGATTATGCGCTCCATGAGCCGGGTGGTAGCATCAAACAACTTAAAGGCTGCTGCCGAAAACGAAGGACAGGCTTTATTGATTACCAAAACCAAAGCTGCAGAGGCTGATGGTAACGCTATTAAAATTGCTGCCACGGCGGAGCGCGAAGCTGCACAATTACGCGGTCAGGGTATCGCATTGTTTAGGGAAGAGGTGGCAAAAGGTATGACAAATGCTGCGCACGAAATGCAACAGGCAAATCTGGATACTTCGGTAATCTTATTTACCATGTGGACAGAGGCCATTAAACAATTTGCAGAATATGGCGATGGTAATATCATTTTCTTAGATGGCAGTACCGAGGGCATGAATAAAACCATGAAAGAAATGATGGCCATGCAGCTGGGGCAGAATCCTCCGACGAAGGGTTAGCGTATTTTTTTTTACAGAAAGACTGTTGCAAAGCGTAACAGTCTTTTTTTTTTGGCCTTAATTATTCGTTTTGGCTAAATGAAGAATTGATTAGCCTAAATTGTTACCATTAAATTAATTGAATTTTGAGTGATCATGAAATGCGATTGATATCAATCGGAACGTAATTATTGTACACTATTTAAAAATTAAATTAATCACGATGAAAGTTTTTGTCACAGGTGCAACCGGATTTGTCGGTTCTGCAGTAGTAAAAGAGTTAATTAGTGCAGGTTATGAGGTTTTAGGTTTAGCGAGGAATGAGGTAGCTGAAAAGGCGCTTGTGCTTGCCGGAGCCGAAGTACACAAAGGGGATTTGGAAGATTTACAGCGTTTACAGGAGGGTGCAAAATTGGCTGACGGTGTTATTCACACTGGCTTTATACATGATTTTTCACGATTCGAAGCGGTTTGCGAAATCGATAGACTTGCCATAGAAGCTATTGGAAGCTCGCTTGCAGGAACCAATAAACCCTTTATTGTAACTTCCGGAACGCTTTTGGTTAATCCCGGCATATTGGCCACGGAAGATATGATACCTGATTATAATGGTCGAAATCCCAGGCTAGCTTCTGAGAAGGCTGTTGATACACTTGCGGCGAAAGATATTCGTGTATCGGTTGTTCGTTTATCGCCATCTGTGCATGGTGAAGGTGATCATCATGGCTTCATACCCATGCTGATCGATATCGCCCGAAAAACGGGTTTATCAGCTTATATTGGTGACGGAGAAAATAGGTGGACAGGTATCCACCGGCTTGATGCCGCGAAACTTTATAGGTTGGCGTTAGAAGAAGCTACGCCAGGAACACGTTTTCACGGGGTAGCTGAAGAATCAATCCCCCTTAAAGCAATAGCAGAGGCCATTGGTGAACAGCTAGGTTTACCGGTTGTTTCTATACCTAAAAATGAGGCAGCCGCACATTTTGGTTGGTTTGAGCATTTTGCAGCGGTAGATGGGCCGGCGTCCGGGCGTTTAACCAGCGAACTTTTAAATTGGGAACCTCAATGTTCCGGTTTGCTTGAAGATTTGGAACGTGGCATTTATTTTAAGTAAATTGTATCATGGAAATTTCGAACCGTTACCATTTTAAAACAATATCAGCTTATCATAAACTTGCAGCATTGCCTCAACCTGGTCATCCGTTAGTTAGTGTTGTTAATATGGAAGAGGTTAATATGCCATCTGCTGGCCGATTAAAAACGATAATTTTTGATTTCTACTCCATAGCGCTTAAACGAGTTCCTAATGCGAAAATTAAATATGGACAAAAAATCAGTGATTTTGACAACGGTGTTTTATTTTTCATGGCTCCGGGGCAGGTGTTTACGGTCGAAACTGATCAGAATAAAACCCATCGCCCGACGGGCTGGATGATACTTTTTCATTCGGATTTACTTTGGCACACTCATTTAGCCAAAGCAATTAAGAATTATGATTTCTTTAGCTACTCGCTGTCTGAGGCTTTACATGTTTCTGAAAATGAAGAAGCATTACTTAATTCGATCGCCAAATTGGTGGAAAATGAAACCAATAACAATATCGATCATTTTACTCAAAATGTTATAATAGCACAAATAGAGCTTCTTCTTAACTACGCACAACGCTTTTATGGCCGACAGTTTATAACGCGTAAAGCGGTTAATCACCAGCTGCTTGATCGACTGGAACATGTTGTTAAAGGCTATTTTGCAGACGATCATTATGGTAACAGGGGATTACCAACAGTAACTTACATTGCCCAAAGGCTCAATGTTTCGCCGGGATATCTATCTGGAATGTTGAAAACGCTTGTTGGACAAAATACCCAACAATATTTACATCAGAAAGTGATTGATTTAGCAAAAGAAAAGCTTTCTACAACAGATCTTTCGGTTAGTGAAATTGCTTATGCACTCGGTTTCGAACATTTACAATCTTTTACAAAACTGTTCAAATCGAAAACAAACCTTACCCCTTCAGCATTCAGACAATCATTTAATTGAAATGATAAAAAAAAGCGAGCTACCTCAATGAGATAGCTCGCTCTGTATAAATCCTGTTTATTAAAGTTTCGACGGTGTTATACCCAGATTCATCACATAATTCCCTGATTGCTGCATGAAATCGCCCATTACTTTTAGCGATTCATCTTCAATGAAATCGAATGCATCCTGCTTGGTAACTTTAGCGCCCTTTTTAAGCGCTGGCAATCCTCTTAATGCCCTTAATTCATTTTGTCTGGCAAGGGTTTTAGCTTCCTGTGCATCGCGCTCTGCTTTAAGTTTGGCCTCGTTCAACGTCACAGAAACTTCGCTATCGCGTTTTTTAAGGTCTGCAACATCTTGTTTCAGGTATTTAAAATCCAATGAGTTTGCAATACGCTGCTCGCTGTTTTTGATCAATTGCGCTTTAACAGCACTCAAATTGGCAACTGCTTTGAAGTTCGAACTAGGAATAACATCCCAAGGCAAAGCGGATGATTCAGTATCCTCTCCGATTTTATCCATTGGATAAACAGAAGGGAAAACGACATCAGGAGTTACACCCTTGTGCTGTGTACTGCTACCGGCCACACGATAAAATTTCGCCATGGTTAAATTAATCTGACCTAAATTAATATCTGCAGGGTTGGTACTGTTAGGAGAAGTTCCAATGGTTTTATCTTTGGCAATTAATCCTGCTAATCTCTGCAGCATGCCAGGGTTAACCAGTTTATTTAAATCGATTGAAGATTGCACGGTACCTTTACCATAGGTTTGGCTGCCCATAATAATTCCACGCCCATAATCCTGTATAGCTCCTGCAAAAATTTCTGATGCCGATGCACTTAAACGGTCAACCATTACGCCAAAGGGACCATCCCAGGCCACACCACTATTTTCATCTTCATCTACCTCGATTTTGCCACGTAAATCTTTTACCTGTACAACAGGACCCCGATCGATAAATAATCCCGTTAACGAAATAGCTTCAACCAATGAACCCCCACCGTTTCCACGTAAGTCCATTACGATTGCATTTACCTTATCGAAGGTCTTTAATGAGTCGATTAATTTTTTAACATCACGGGTGGTGCTTTTGTAATTTTTATCGCCTGCATTTGCAGCTTTAAAATCTGCGTAAAATGCAGGTAAGGTAATAATCCCGATTTTATATTCTTTACCGTTACTGTTGATGGTTTTAACTTTCTTTTTGGCAGATGTTTCTTCCAAAACGATTCGATCACGAACCAATTCAATAATTACCGGTTTGGATGACATTTCTTTACCTACCGGTATCACTTTTAACCGCACTTTTGTCCCTTTCGGACCTTTGATTTTCGAAACGGTGTTATCTAATCTCCATCCCACAACATCCACAAACTCACCATCGCCCTGCGCCACCGCAATAATACGGTCGCCTGCACTTAGTTGTTTGCCTTTAAATGCAGGTCCGCCAGCAATAATTTCAGAAATTTTAACTACCTCATTTTCCAATTGTAAGCGGGCACCAATACCTTCAAAAGAGCGTGACATGTCTTCGTTAAATGCTGCGGCATTGGTTGGGTTAAAATAATTGGTATGCGGATCAATGGATTCGGTAAAAGCATCCATCAAAATTTGAAAAACATCCTGATTATTGGTTTTTGAAGTTTGTGATTGTAAATTTTTATAACGTTTGGTTAATGTCTCTACATTCTTTGCTTCAGCAGTACCGGCCAGATTCAAATTAATCAATTCGTATTTTACCCGTTTTTTCCAGTTATCATTTAATGCTGTGGAGGAAGTTGCCCATGGCTGTTTCTCCCTGTCGTAAACATAAGTGTCGTTTTGGTTAAAATCAAATTTGGTTTTAATCTGTGCCAGTGAATAATTAAAATATTCATTAAGGCGCTTAGCATAAACGTTATAGATAAAAAATGGACCACTTAAGTCGCCGTTTTTAAAATCATCATCTAAGGTATATCTGTATTTCTCAAAATCCTTGATATCCGAGGCCAGGAAATAATTTTTACCCGGATCTAAAGATTTGATATACTTATCTAAAACAATCGAGGAAATAGAATCGTTGATCTTAACTTTTTTATAATTGTAGCTTTCAATCAAATTTACAACCTCTTTAATAACAAGTTGCTGCTGCTCATCAGGTTTCACATTGGTAACCCCCTCAACCATTGGCTGAGTTTTAGGGGCAGCATGACAAGCAAGTACTGCCGCAGTAAAAATTACAAAAAATATCCTCTTTAACATTTCTTTAAATGATTTAAAATCCATTTCCAATTCTATATAGCCAATATGATACCATTTTAGCAAAAAAACAAAAAAGAGACAGCATTATTACCGTCTCTTGTTAAAATTTTATCAAATCTAACTAAAAGCTCTTTATTTAACAATTTCTTATGTAGAACGTTGACTATTATTTTTTGTTTTAACCCAAACACAAAATTTATTTGATTACAGCCGCTTCTGGCTATCTTAAAACAAATGGAGGTGAATTAATGGAATATGTTGCTTATTTAGCTTGGATTTACCTTTTTGCCGGTTTTATTGGCAATCATTTCCCTTGCATCTTTAATCTGTGCTTTATATTGGGTGGTTTTGATGGAATTAGCCAGCCATTCGGCCGATTTTAGATCTCTCAGCGCGAGTGTAAAGTCTTTCTTTTTAATTTTTACCTGAACAATGCCTAAAATAGATTCGATATAGGCATTGTTGCTTTTTAACTGTTTTGCCAGGATGCCTTGCTGGGTATAGAACCACATCGATTGTGTATATTTTGTATTGGCCAGGTAAACTTTGCCTAAAAGGTTATAGGTGTTCATTATTCCTGCCCTGTTCCCGGTTTTGGAATAATTTTTTAGCGCCACGTTCAAGAGAATTTGCTCTGCATCGGCAAAACGGCCAAGTTGATAGTGCATATTGCTCATCTTGATAACGGCCAGCCCATACCTGTTGAAGTTTTTTACGGAATTATATTCAAAAGCTGCTTTGCCAAATAAGGTGAGCGCTTCATTGTAGTCGCCTTTTCGCTCAAAATCTTCGGCTTCCTCGAAAAAGGAATTCCCATCCTCCAGCTCAAATTTAGAAACTGCTATTCTGATCGCACTACCATTAGGTTCCTGGATCTCAGATTTATCTAGATTTTGAGCTTGTAGTTGTAATGATGCAAAAAGGCCAAATAAAGCCAATACAATTTTGGTCATGCAACAAAAATAATACTTTAAATCTAATTTTAGCTAAATACCTGTAAATTAACATCAAAAGATGCCCAAACCATGTAAGAGTGTGAGTCGCAGTGGTAAACTTCACCTGCTGCAGAAATACCTATAATACCTGCAAAGCCATCAAAAGCCTTAAGCTCTGTAAAAGACTTATCAGATGCTTCTTTTAAAGAAAAACCATCGGTAACTCGGGTTACAATTTTTGCAGCCAAAGCGCCACTTACAATATCTTCTCCTACTCCGGTACAGGAAATACCCGCGTGCTGATTGGCATAGTTGCCAGCTACGGTTGCTGAATCGCTCACCCGGCAAGGAATTTCAAATCCTTTTCCCCCGGTTGAGGTTGCTGCAGCTAAGTTTCCGTCTGCATCAAGTGCTACGCAACCCACTGTCCCTTTGTTGTTCTTTTGGTTTAATTTAGCTTCGTATTCTAACTGGCGCTGCGGGGTAATCGGATTGAAGTATTCAAATCCGTTTGTTCTGGCAAACTGCCGGGCACCGTCACCACTCAATACCCGGTCATCATACGGGAGTAGTTTTTGTGCAACCTGTATAGGGTTTTTAATCTCTTCAACATTAATTACACCACTAAATTTCTCCGTTTTACCATCCATCAGGGCTGCACTTAGCCTTACTTTTCCATCACTTTGGATCTGTGAACCTATACCTGCGTTAAACAGTTCGTTATCTTCTAACAGCGCAACAGTATAAACAACGGTTTCTAAAGCTGTATGTGTTTTTAGATATTCATGTCCGAGCGTAACAATTGATGCTAAAGCATCTTGTTTAGCTTTTTTCGTTTCCTGATTGGTAGACGATTCGCTGAAGAAACCGCCATGTATAATTAGTTTCATGAGTTAGATTTGAGTATTGAGATGTGTGATAAAGATATGAGACAATAGATATGAGACCTTAAGCTAACCTCAATGAATTTACAGGGTAAGTAAGATCTTGAACGCTAAACCATACACCCTAAGCCCTCCACCTTAAACCTCTCTAGGCTACAGGCACAACCTTT
Source organism: Pedobacter suwonensis (assembly GCF_007833675.1). Lineage (NCBI taxonomy): Bacteria > Pseudomonadati > Bacteroidota > Sphingobacteriia > Sphingobacteriales > Sphingobacteriaceae > Pedobacter > Pedobacter suwonensis. The sequence continues at coordinate 3,533,209 of NZ_CP031708.1, forward strand.
GGATGATGGATCAACAGGCTATGGTCTGTTAAATCGTATACATCTCCATCACACATGACATGGACTACCATGTTTTTAATGGAAACAGGTTGCCCCATTTCTACATCGGTTAAATTGGTATCGGCCATGGTGCGGCCATCTACTAAAATTACCATTCCAGATCCAATGGCTTCCATTTTATGGCCATCAGAAATGAAAAGCCCGGTGTCTTCACCGAGTCCGATCCCTAAAATGCCAGGATTACTGGCGGCAGCATACAACAAACGGCCAATTCTGCCGCGTTGAACAAAATGTGTGTCTACAATTACATCGTCAATAAAGCCTAATCCTCCGGTAATTTTAACCTCTCCTTTTAGTAAGGCATCTTTACTGCTGCCCTGATAAATCATATTTTTGGAGCTTGCAGCAGCTCCGGCCGAAGTTCCTGCAATAACTACAGGTTCGTTTCTATATTTTTCCAATAGAATCTGATGGGTTTTGGTTCCGCCAAAGATGGAAGAAAGACGGAGCTGATCGCCACCGGTAAAGATAATTACGTCAGCAGCTTTGATACGCTCGTAATTTTCATCAGAATTGGCTTCTTCGCGGTTGGTAATATTAAGAACGCCAACATTATGCACCTCTAGTTGTGCGTAAGCTTTTATATATTCCTCACCAACTTTTTCTGGCATTAATGATGCCGTGGTAATAATCTCGAAACGGGATTGAATATCTCTTAATGATTCTGTAGTAATCCGTTTTAAGATTCCACGCTCGAAGAAATTCATATTTTCAGGTAACCCAAACTGAGTCTCTGCAAAACTACCTGTATTTATTGCGCCACCAATGATGATGAGTTTACCTTTCGGAACCATTCTTTGTGTATTATAATTGTATCGAAAAACCCAAATATATAGGCTTAAGATAAAAAACACGACTTTTTTTGTAAAGAATATTCAATTTATTAACAAAAGTTGAAATATTTTAATCTAAAATTAACAGGGTTGCCCTTGAAAATAAAACAAATACGCCTTAAAATTGATTTAGCTAAATGAAACGTCTGTTTTAAAAATAAATGCATAATTTACAGTCATCAATTTCATTCTTGATATGGAGTATAAAGAGCGATTCTTAAAATTCCTCTTTGCCAAAAAAAACAAACAAAACATTACATGAAGATATTAAATATACAAGTATTAAGAGGACCAAACATATGGTCCATTAACAGGAAGAAATTGATCCAGATGCGACTGGACCTGGAAGATTTAGAGCAAAAACCAACCAACGTAATTGAAGGGTTTAGCGAAAGGATGGAGAAACTGCTGCCAAGCATGTTTACTCACCGTTGTTCAAAAGGTGTTGAAGGTGGCTTTTTTACCCGTGTAAAGGAAGGAACCTGGATGGGACATGTGATAGAACACATTGCGCTCGAAATTCAGACACTTGCCGGTATGGAAACTGGCTTTGGCAGAACACGTATGACCAAAACTGAAGGTATTTATAATGTGGTTTTTAGTTATCTGGAAGAAAAGGTAGGGGTTTACTCGGCCGAAGCAGCAGTAAGGATTGCCGAAGCTTTGATCAACGATGAAGAGTATGATCTGGAACACGATATCCGAAGGATGAAGGAAATACGTGAACTCGAAGCTTTAGGCCCAAGTACAGGTTCGATTGTAGAAGAAGCAGTAAAAAGAAGCATTCCATGGATACGATTGAACAAAAGTTCTCTGGTACAGTTGGGCTATGGAAAAAATCAGGTGCGCTTTAGGGCTACCATGACGGAGAAAACCAGCAGTATTGCCGTGGATATTGCCAGCAATAAGGAAGAAACGAAACGGTTGCTTACAGAAGCTGCCATTCCGGTAGCCTCAGGAGTAACGATTTCAAATCCTGACGATCTGGAAGCTTCTGTAAAAAAAGTTGGCTTTCCTCTTGTTTTCAAACCACTTGATGGTAACCATGGTAAAGGTGCAACCATTAATGTTAAAACAATGGAAGATGCGGTGGCGGCTTTTGAATATGCCAAAACGTATTCTAGAAGAGTTATTATTGAAAAATACATTACCGGATTTGACTTCCGTGTGCTGGTTATCGATCATAAAGTGGTTGCTGCGGCTCAACGCGATCCGGCACATGTAAAAGGAAACGGGATCCATACCATTCAGGAATTAATTGACAAGGAAAATGAAGATCCGCGCCGTGGTTATGGCCATGAGAATGTGTTAACCGAAATAGCTGTTGATCGCGATACGTTGGATTTATTGGCCAAAAAAGAATATACTTTAGAAACTGTTCCGGAAAAAGGAGAGGTGGTTTATTTAAAATCGACCGCTAATTTAAGTACAGGAGGAACATCTATTGATGTTACAGACATTGTTCACCCACAGAATATTTTTATCTGTGAGCGGATTTCGAGGGTAATCGGATTAGATATCTGCGGTATTGATATCATGGCACAGAACCTTACCCAGCCGTTAACCGAAAACGGAGGAGTGGTGCTGGAAGTTAATGCAGCTCCTGGTTTTAGAATGCACCTGGCGCCAAGCGAAGGCTTGCCGCGTAACGTTGCGGCACCGGTAATTGATATGCTTTATCCGCAGGGTAAATTGTCGCAGATCCCGATCATTGCCGTAACCGGAACCAATGGAAAAACCACCACCACCCGTTTAATCGCGCACATTATCCGCAGTAATGGCAAACGTGTAGGTTTTACCACCAGTGATGGGGTATATGTACACAATACCATGCTGATGAAAGGTGATACCACCGGACCGGTGAGCGCGGAGTTTATTTTAAAAGATCCGACAGTAGAATTTGCCGTATTGGAAACTGCTCGTGGCGGAATTTTACGGGCAGGTTTAGGATTCAATGCCTGCGATATCGGTGTGGTTACCAACATACAGGAAGATCACCTGGGGCTTTCTGACATCCATAATCTTGACGATTTAACACGGGTAAAGGCCGTTGTGATTGGGGCAGTACGCCGCAAAGGCTGGGCCGTATTAAATGCCGATAACGGTTATTGTGTCCGTATTGCTAAAGATGCCCGTTGCAATGTTGCTTATTTTAGTATGGATGAAAATAATCCTGTTGTGAAAGAACATTGTAAAAAAGGTGGAATTGCTGCCATCTACGAAAATGGGTACATCACCATTAAAACCGGTGATTGGAAATTAAGGGTAGATAAAGTGACACACATTCCTTTAACTTTCGGTGGTGCCGTAAATTTTATGATCCAAAATGTACTTGCTGCCACGTTAGCAACCTATTTATGGGGTTATAAACCAGAGGATATCCGTTTGTCTTTAGAAACCTTTATTCCTTCGGCAGCACATACGCCAGGCAGGATGAATATTTTCAGATTCAAAGATTTCAATGTACTGGTTGATTTTGCGCATAATCCTGATGGATTTAATGGAGTAAAAGCTTTCCTTCAAGGTGTTGAGGCGACGGAGCAGGTTGGGATTATTTCGGCAACAGGAGATAGAAGAGATGAGGATATAATGGAAACCGCCCGTATTTCTGCACAGATGTTTGATAAGATCTACATTTGCCAGGAAAAATATCTCCGCGGCAGACAGCAGCAGGAACTGGTTGATTTGTTAATTAAAGGCATCAAAGAAGTTGATCCTGATAAGGAAATTATTATAAACCATAAAAGTACCGCATGTTTACAGATGGCCATTGATGCGGCTAAAAAAGGTTCTTATCTAACCATTTTAAGTAATACGATTGATAATACGATTCAGCGTGTTACAGAGCATTTAGACCGGGAATTGGAATCGTAGTTTATTGACTGATTTATTCTGTCAGTTATCGTCATTCCCAACTCAAAGCTTATAGATTCCCACCTGCGTGGCAATGGCGGCTGTAATAAAAAAAACTCCTTCGAATAGATCGAAGGAGTTTTTCATTTTCATATTTAAATTACTTAAGCCTGAGCATCACGTAATCTTTTGATTTCATCGTGCGACACTCTTAAAGCTGCTTTCTGGTCTGAAATTAATTCCCTGATATTTGATGGGATATCGTCTGCCTCTAAAGCCATTTTATATGCATTTTGTGCTGCATCCTCACCAAACTCGCAATTGTTTAAAACTGTTTTGCGGTCATGGCCGGTAAATAGTGCTTTAACGTCCATCCAGGCCCTGTAAATTTTACCAGAATTGGTGGTTCCTGTTTCAATATCTTCACCCAGAGCCGATACTTCTGTTGCCAGCGCCATTTTATATTTTTGGCTTTCGCCTATCATATTTAAAAATAATGTCTTCAAATCGGCATCTTCATCTTTTAATTCCTGACGTGCTTTTTCATAACCTTCAATACGATCGTTATTAATTTGGATCAGATCGTTCAATACCTCTGCTGTTTCTGTTGTCGTTTTCATGTCTTTATTTTTTATAGTTTCGATGTTATAAAATCAACATGAGCAATTAAAAAAGGTTTGTCATTTTTTTAATTGCTTAGAACAGTGAGCGATATTAACTAAAAGAGTAAAAGTTGAACTGTTATTATTTTTTGGAGAAATATTGTGTAAGCTTTTCCTTAACAAAGCGTCTCACCCGTGTAACCATATTGCCTTTTCGCTTAGTTAAGAAGCGTTTGATGGCTTGATATGCAATTGGGTCTTCAGCTATTGTGGTTGGGAATTCAACAATTTGTTTAGGATTGATAATAACGTTATAGATATCATTGATTCCGGAATGTACGCCCGTGCCATCGTGGCCAATGTTGTTCACGAGTGATTGCGACGGGTTAAGTGTTATACCGCCTTTTAAAAAAATCGAGGCATACCACCTTATGGCCCAGCTATTATTTTTGCCTCTTTTAAATTCCTGCATCTGTTTCCAGAAATTCATTTTATGATCAATAGAAAATGCAGCGCTCTTCTTTTTATCAAATTGTTTAAGAAGAACATCAATATTCGGTTCGAAATTTTTCCATGCCCTTCCCCAGGTTGCCCAACCCCAACTTGTTGCTGCCCTGTAGAAAAAGGACTGAGGAAGATCATCTGCTTTTAAAGGGTACATATAAGCGCCAATATGCATCACTTTTTCCTCTTCCCGGTAATGGTTTAAGGCATTATTAAAATAGGCCAGGGTATGTGGAGAAGTAATGAGATCATCTTCAAATACGATTACCTGATCGTACTCTTCAATTAATTGGGTAACTCCTGTAATTACGGCATTGGCTAAGCCTGCATTAATCTTACTCTCAATTACTTTAACAGATTTAAAGCTATCAGCTTTTTTAATGATTTTTCTTACTTCGGCAACTTTTTCTTTATCGGTATCGGTTTTGGCACCATCAGAGAAAATATACAGATGGCTTTCTGCTGCCAGCTCATTTTGCTGCAGAAATTGTAATGTTCGCTCAGTATGTTGCGGACGGTTGTATACGAAAAGTGCGATCGGAGCAAGGTTTTGCATGTTATTTTATTTCTATTAAGCTTACAATAAACTGGCCAGTTATACCTTCAATACGTCATTTCGACTGGAGCACCGCGGAATGGAGAAATCTTTTATAAGGTTTAGCTTCGCTTAGCTTACTGCATCACATCTTGGGTTCACTTTTATACGGTTAACAGACGATAACCCAATGATCGTCATCTTAATAGCTGTCGGATACATAGGGGAACGGCTTGTTCAAATCGTTGAGAAAGCAACATTTCAGGCTAGTGATTCTTGTTTTAAAGATTGCTTCGCCAGATGAAAAAGCCTTCTCGCAATGACGATTTCATGAAGGTTAATTCTACTGTCAATCATATTGATTTTTAAAAAAATACTTTTCTAAAGTACAGCAAACTTAAATAATATGCTTTAACTACTAAAATATATGCAGATCTTGATCTGATTTTTGAGTTAAAACGGTATAAGCATTGGCAAACTGTTCCTGCTTTTTCCTCCCTAACAAATTACCTAAGGTTTTCTTAATCCGGTATTCGAGCTCTATTTTTAGCGTTTTAGTAAACGTTTTGGGTGCTTTTCTATTTACAAACTCATTAAATTTTACGGTTTCAGTAGCTGTCATCGATACCTTATCTGCTAAAATTTCCAGTCCTTCGCTTCGCAGTAAAAACCTGAGCGAAGTTGGAGTGTACATGTTAATGTGCCCATAATCCAGAAAGTGTTTCATGCGTTTGTCTACGTCAAAACGGTAATCTTTGGGTACTTCTACTACAATGTATTTTGCTACGCGTTTTAATTCCCTGATGAGTAACCTTTCGTGTTCTACATGCTCCAGAACGTGCGCAAGAATAACCAGGTCAAATGTATTGTCTTGATAAGGAATTTCGTAACCGTCAAAAGTTTGGGCTTCTTTTAAACTGGAAAGGTTACGGCTTTTTATAAGGTCAACACCGCTTTGGGCAATTTCTAAGGCATAAAGTTCTGGCGCGAAATGCCATTCATTTAAAAAATGTAAAATGCTGCCGTCTCCGGCACCAACCTCCAGTACTTTTTTAGGTTTTAGTCCTTTGCATACGTCGACAATGTTTTGGGCTTTATATTTTGCGCCGAGCATTCTCCATGCTACATCGCTATTGGTATAAAAATTATCGTAGGCTGTTTTTACTTCTTCGCTTAACATGGTCCTGATGGTTTAAATACCTAGGCAATTATCCTGTTTATAAAAAACAGAGGTCGCTTTTTCATAGAAAAGTCCTGGCGAAATGCCGCTAAAGCTGATCTCTTTAAAACCTTTGGCTTTTAATAAGGTGCGGGCTGGCTGATAAACCTCACGCTCACTATCATCCAGAACGAGTACACCATTTGCTGAGAGGGCATCAACGCTATATTTGCAACAGTTTACACGGTCGCGTCCATCAACAATAATAATATCGAATTTTTTGCCAATCAGCGTTGCTTTTTTCGCGTATTCTCCATCTTTCTCCAGCTGGCAGAATATCATTTCAGCATTTCCCGGACTTGTGTTTTTAACTTTATCAAACCAACCTTTATCGTGCTCAACCGAAGTTACAGAGCCTGCTCTTTCAGCATAAAAAATGGTTGAACTGCCAGAGCCATATTCGAAAATATGCTGTGATTTGTTTATCCGTTCTTTAATAAAATCGATAAAAGAATAGGTTACCCAAGGCAAAGCCTTCCCTTTTCCGTCTACAGCTTGTTTTTTATCAAAGGCCGTAAACCAGCCAATGCTGTTCAGGTAGCCCTTGTGTCCGTATGATAATAGTGCCTTAAGCCTGCTTGGCTTTGCAATTAATGTGCTTAATGCTTTAAGAGTACTCAACGTTTAAATATTTTTTGAAATGCGGTGACCAAAAATAGTGATTTTAACATCATTATACCTTGTTGCCGAGTTTTTGGAATTAATAAGATATAAAATGTCGAACAGGCACAGGCTATTAAGGTTGCAATTGATGCACCAATGCCGGCATAACGAGGTATTAGCCAAAAATTTAACAAAATGTTTATGACCGCTCCAAAAGCGGTACGGTAAAAGGAAATCTTTGTATATCCTTCGGCCAATAGATACTGAGAACTGGCACTTCCCAAAAAGACAAATACACCAGACCAGATGTGAATGGGTAACATGTTTTCTGCACCTTCAAAACGTTTATCGTAAATAATACGAATAATAAAGGTTGAGGCAAAGGTAATAACTATTGCAACAGGCAAACTTATTGCGACTAATAAATTATACAGGTTTTGCAGGCGTTTAATGTAGCGGGCATAATCGGTTTTGCGGGCATTTATCAGTGCAGGAAAAACAGAAGTAACAATAGCAACAGGAATAAAATACCAAGCCTCACTAATCCTTGCTACGGCACTATAAATTCCAACAGCACTACTTCCTTCTGTTTTTAACATTACCTGGTCTATTTTCATGTAAATAGATACCATAACAGCCGATAGTATTAAAGGAGCCGATTGCTTTAAAAGTGATTTTGCCCGAGTTTTCTTAAAATGCCAGTTAAATAGATTTAATCCTTTGTTTTGATAAAGTAAAACGAGACCCAGGGCTAAGATAAAACCATCAAAAACCAGTGCCCAGGCAAACCAGATTACTGGCAGATGTAAAAAGACTAGTAAAATTTTTACCAGAGCTGAAATAATTACACAGATATTTTGAATATGTACTACATACTTAGATTGTACCTGTGATTGAAAGTAGGAATCAATTACATTAAATGATTTAAAAAATGCGGCGAATGATAGCAGAGCCACAACATAGGTTAAGGGTTCGCCTGGATTATCTGATAATTTATGAAAAACAAGATATAAGCCGATTGAAACGGGAATCAATAATAGGTTAACACCTAATCTCAGCAATAAAGAAGTTCCTAATATTTCGTCTTTTTTAGCCGGGTCGTTTAAAATTTCTCGAATGATAAATGTATCGAGACCTAAGGCACCAATAGCTGCAGCAATTGCAGTAAATGCATCAGCGAAGCTTAAATCGCCAAAAGAAATTGGCCCCAGGAACCTGGCAACAACAAAGCCGACAATCATGCTTAGTATTTTGCCAAACATCACCCACCCGGTATTCTTTAAATACTTGTTAAATGCTTCTTCGTCAAAACCTTTTATGGTGGGTAATTTCATTAACGCAAAGATGTAAAAAAATGTGCGTTAAGTAAGGTGCTGAAAATTCAAAATATTTTATGGTCGGTAGAACTATCCCCTCTTTTGTTTCCAGTGCCTTTGTCTCAGTAGTTTTTGGTATCAGTCGTAGGGATAACAACCTAACCACTTCTTTTTGTTGCAACCATTACGGGTAAAATGTATTGCAGGCATTGGAGGGTAAAAAACTTATTTATGGTCACAGATTTTAGGATTAACCAGGTATTAATTTAGGCCTGAAAGCTCTTTTCTATTCTTTCTAACTGTTTTAAATGATGCTTTAAATGTATTTCTATAAACCTAAGCCATTGTTTAGCGTTTAAATACCCTAATCTTGGGTGTTTTGTTTTGCTGGTGGATTTTGAATGTGCAAGCAAATGGTAATTATCGTCCAAAGCTTTTTCAAATTCTAAAATAAAATCGAGTGCTTCTGTTTTACTGATTTTTTTTACCCGCTCTTCCAGCCGTTTAGGCACTTTATACTTTTGTGCCGGAGGTAATGCACCCAATAATAATATCAGCTTTACTATAAAATGAGTGGGTTTGCTTTCTCCTTTGCCGTTTGCCGCATTTTCCAGGGCGATTAGCGAAAGCAGGCTCGAATCAAAGATGTGGGAATATACTTCGCTATAACTCCACCCGGAAATTGGTGGAATAGTCTGGAAAATATTTTCAGGGTAATGCGATAATTTCGATTTATAGGCATCGACCACCCGATGGATCGATGCCTTAACTTTTGCAGCCGTCATTTAATAAAGGTAAGCCGAATTACGGTTTCTCCAAATACTTTAAAAATTCATCTTTATAATAAGGAAATTCAAATATCTCGGCAATCGTAAAATAATTTTGCGGATCTACAACGGTTTGATAGAGGCTTTTAGCAATTTTTAACCGTTCTTCATCAAATGTGAATGTTTTAAGAATAAGTCTGCTCTGACTGCTGGAAAACGAGGCATTTTTACTGATCGCATTGATCAATCTTACCTTTTCGCTGTCAAAATTGGATTTTTTATAACTGGTATAAAATTCCTGAAAAGCCTCCGGAGATAATAAACGGTAGTACGGATCAGGTTGTGGCGGCATTGCCGGAACAATGCCTGTATTAAAAGCTCCGGTGTAACCATCAAAATCATCAAGTACGTACTGCCTGTTTCGAAAGATATTCAGCTGTTTCAGCGTAATTGAACTTCTATTATCCAGGCTTAAAACAAGTCTTTGTTCCGGGGTCACGCTAATCTGCTGTTTTAAGATTACCGTATCGCCCTGAATAATAGATAGTATGGGTGCAGAATTATAGACATCGTAAAAACGGAACCTGCCGGTAGCAGACGAAACGAGTTCTTCGTCCAGATATACGGTGTACCTGCCCGGATTAACGATTTCCAGGAAAACTTCGGCTGATCTGCGGTTGTTTTGAGCGAAACTTAGGGTAGCAAAAAGCATTGCCACTCCTAAAAAGATGGTTTTTTTCATTTTAATTAAGGTTTCATTTGTGTGTGTTTTGAATTAATGCGAAACAAATGCCAAAACCAAAACAAAAAAGGAACAGGATTCAAAAAAGTGTTAATAACTCTTCCAAATGAACAATTTGCTGTTTTACATCTTCAGGTTTTTCTTTTTGCAAAGGATTAAAAAAGATGGCTTCCATGCCAAAGTTGAGCGCACCGTAAATATCGGCTTCAAGGCTATCACCTATCATGATGCTTTCTGCCTTGATCGCTTGCGCTTTATCCAAGGCATATTCAAAAATGATGGGATTTGGTTTGTTTACACCTACATCTTCTGAAATAATCACATTTTCGAAATATGGATTAAGATTTGAAAGGTTCATTTTGGTTAAGGTTGTTTCCTTAAAACCATTTGAAATAATATGAAGAGTGTATTTTTGCTTTAGATAACTTAAAACATTTTCTGCATCTTCAAATAAATTGGTTTTGGTAGGTGAAATACTGACGTAATCATCTTCAAACTGATGCGGCACTGCGTCAGGATGGATACCCAGTTGAATAAAAGTTTTGCTAAAGCGTTCTGACCTTAAAAAATCCTTGGTGATTTTACCGAGATGATAATCAGCCCACAACTGATGGTTGTTTTGGGTGTAAGTACTGATGAAATCGGTACAGGATTTAAGTCCAAGTGTGTCTAACTGATAAGTATGATAAAGTTCATTTAGTGTTTCTTCTGCATTGCGGTCAAAGTCCCAAATAGTATGGTCGAGGTCGAAGAAGATGTGTTTTTTCATTTATGATGTTTTTACAAAGGTAACTTAATGATCTCTGATTTACAGATAAACCTAAGTTTGATTATTTATTGCCGTTTTTCATTTTTCTCCTATTGTGATGCAGCAGCCTTTGTTGCCAAATCCGATTGAAGCGAACACGAAGTGCAACGGAGTAGAACGAAAAGCGGGGCTATCCACCGCTAAGGATTACTGCATGCTTATTTCCAAATCCTATTTCGGTTCGGTGAGAGACCAGCTCATAGTATAATATTCTTACTGAAAGGAGCGCAGGTTTAGTACAAAACACTGAGTTTCCTCCCGTCTTCCGCTTGTACGCTTCGCTGCCTCGTACCTCGTTGCTGCAGGGTACCGCTGCAACCGGGGCTAGATGGCTACACCTGCATTTCATTTTCGGGGTTTTGGGTGCAGCAGCCTTTGTGGCTAAACCCGATTGCAGCGAACACGAAGTGAAACGGAGTAAAGCGAAAAGCGGGGCTATCCACCGCCAAGGATTACTGCATGCTCATTTCCAAAGCCTATTTCGGTCGGTGCGGCACCAGCCCATAGTAAAATATTCTTATTGAAAGGAGCGCAGAGCCAGTATTTCACATTAAATTTCCTCCCGTCTTCCGTTTGTACGTTTCGCTGCCTCGTGCCTCGTTGCTGCAGGGTCCCGCTGCAACCGGGGCTAGATGGCTACATCTGCATTTCATTTTCGGGGTTTTGGGTGCAGCAGCCTTTGTTGCTAAACCCGGATTGAAGCGAACACGAAGTGAAACGGAGTAAAGCAAAAAGCGGGGCTATCCACCGCCAGGGATTACTGCATGCTCATTTCCAAACCTATTTCGACCGGTTCGACACCAACCGATAGTATGATCATCCACGTTCGGCTAAATAATGGGCAACTTTTGAATCAATTTCTTCTATAAGCGCCTCATCCATATACTGATAATCATCTGGAATATCCAAAGTGATTATTTCTTTTTCATAAACTTCCTCAGGGAAACGTTCCGTAATTCTTTGTTTGTGTTTTTTCTCCATCACAAAAATCAGATCAGCCCAGATAATCAGTTTTGCATTGATTTTAATTCTTGCTGATGGTTCCGTTCCGGCTGATTTTACCTGATGCTCGGGGTGATTTTTATACATGGTCTCGGCAGTTGCACTACGCCATTTGTTTCTGCTGCAAACAAAGAGGATATTCATTTATATTGAACGTTACAGACTCCGGACTAAAGACTCTAGACTGAGGACTAACCTAAACTTTCTCTCCATAAGCTAAATCGCCCGCATCGCCAAGTCCTGGCACAATGTAAGATTTACTGGTCATTTCCTGGTCTATTGCGCCAAGCCAAAGTTTTGCTTTAGGCAGGTTGGCACGTACGTGGGCAACACCTTCGGCGCTCGCTATTGCAGCAACAATATGAAGCTCGGCAATTTTATAGCGATTAATCAGCTCTTTACAGCACATCACCATGCTTTGTCCCGTTGCCAGCATCGGATCGGCCATAATCAATACTTTTCCATCCAGATCCGGAGTAGAAATATAATCCATTTGAATGATAAAATCTTCTCCTTGATCCATTTTACGATAAGCAGAGATAAAACAGCATTCGGCTTTGTCGAAGATGTTGAGCAGTCCCTGCTGAAGCGGAAGTCCGGCCCTGAGTATAGTAGCCAGGACGGGCTGCTCGTCCAAAACACCACAAGTTGATACACCTAAGGGAGTTACGATATCCTGGTCGGTATATTTCAATGATTTGCTGATCTCGTAGGCGAAAAATTCGCCAAGCCGCTCCATGTTTTTGCGAAAACGCATCGAATCTTTCTGGATGTGCTCGTCACGAAGTTCTGCAATGAAAGTATTGGCAATAGATTTTGTCTTGCTGATATCGAAAATCATGGTATTACGTAAATATTATAGATTTGCGGCAAATTGTTTAATCACTAAATGTAGCAATTCCCGGCTAAATAATGTTTCATTAAAGTCAATTCCCCGCATAATGGAGCATTTCTTCGAAAAGTAATTTCAACTTCCTGTATTTGGGATGATCCGATAAGCTTTTCAAGTTCCAGCTACTGTAAAAAGTTCCATTTACCACTTTAACCGCATCAATATATTGGTGCATTTCTTTTACTGCTGCCGGTCGGGTTAGAAATTGCAGGATATGATCTGTTAAGCAGTATGAATTGACTACCAGTGGTGTTACTTTCTCCAACTGAAGGTCATACCAGTTAAATGGTGTACATGTTCCTGCCCTGAACCCCATCACATGATCGTAACCCATAGAATAATCAGAAGTGATGCCGGAGTTAAGGAGATTTAAATAGCATATTGGGAATTTTAAGGCATCCAGCTGCTGGCTGCTTAGCTTGATGAGGTTTGGATTTATCTTTTTTAGCTTCACCAAACCTTCTTTAATTTCAGTCATTTTCTGCTTGTCGCTGGCGCAGGGCCTCAACAAACCAAGCGATTGGTTGTTCAAGGTTTTAGAAATATCATTTGTTCTGATGTAATCGATTGGAACATCAGGGAAATCGACGAAATAAAGGGGACTATTTTTTTTTGAAGCAAACATCTCGTTTACCTGCTCAAGTACTTGTTCGTTGTTGATTCCGATTCCTGTTAACCTGTCAAATTTAGCATTCAGGTAATTATTTTCCTTTTTAAAAAGCGCACTGAAAACAAATTTGGTCCTGTTCAGGAAACCGTCAGGCAAATGGGTTAACATACTAAAATGGATGGTGGGCCAGTGCTCAAATTTCTTTTCCTGAAATTTAAAGTCCGGATGCTTTTTCCTGATGATACTTTTAATCATTAATGCCCACTCATCGATAATCGGCTTATCCAACACCCGCCATTTGTGCTGGTAACTTTTTGATGCCTTAAAGGCATCTTCCGTATTTCGATAATGAAGGTATTCTTCGTACCGGCTGATTATAAAAAAGGAAGCAGCAAAAACATCGAATGGTAATGCAGACCGATCGACAGGAAAGGGTACCTGATATTCACCAAATGATAAGGTTTTAGGTTTAATATCCTCTAATTTGTTGGAGAAAAGCAAAGGTGTGCTTTTAAAGAAAAGTTCTTCACCCAAAGGCTCATCGCCATAACTGATTTTGATGTGAGTACTTTGCAAAAAATATTGGCTGTTGCCTGTAAATTCTATTTCTGCTTTAAGAACATCTTTAAAAATGAAATTGAAGATATATTTAATTCTGGGCGTTAATATGTTGGAAAAGATGATCAGATGCATAACTTTATTTTAACAACGCGGTATTTAAAAAAAGAGTACAAGAAATATATCTTAGCCTGATATTAACCTAAAAATATTGACCATTAAAAATTAACGGTAATTTAACACCGGAACACTATCTAATACAAAAACTACAGTTAAAAGTTTGCCGTGAATTTCTTTTCAGGATAAAGGATTTTGGTGCTTTTACGGTTATTACCCTTTACTATATGGACTATACTCATCTGATCATCGAACATATCGTATAAAATACTGTCATTAACTTCAACAGATTTTAACGTAGGCACTTTTTCAACTTCCAGGTAAATATTGGTAGCTTCATGATCGATCTCAAATCCGATATAATTCATGGCAACGGCCTTGCTATTGGCCTTGAGCTGTAAATGAGCAAGCAGGTATCTTTTTACCAGCACATCCATGGCACTTTTCATATTCGGATTACTCAGATCGGTTTTTTGTTTGTATAATCTGGCTAGAATGGCCTCGAAATCGTCAGAAAAGATCCTGCAGCTTACTTCTAAGGTCTTATCCTTTGCATTAAAGTTAACTTCAGTTGTGCTTACGTGCAAGGGATGTTTCGTGCCCGCTTTAACAGAAAAAAAAGCACAGCACAAAAACAGCAGGATATATTTTAATTTATGCATCGGTTTTTTTAAGAAGTACAAAGTTAGGGCTTAAAATTAAGGAAGATAATAGATTTAAATAGCTAAGACCGTAACAAATTTAGTATTTACGCTTTTGTTTGACGGATATTTGGGGTTTTATCATTAAAAAATCTAATTTTAACTGTTGTAAACTATTTTAGTTCCAATAGTTAGCTTATTATTCATGCCCTTACAAGATTTTATTTTTTATTTTAAATTGGGTTGGGCGCACATTATCAGTGCCGATGCTTTAGATCACCAGCTATTTATTTTAGCCCTGGTGGCTATTTATAGTTATGTTAATTTAAAACAGGTGCTGATATTGGTTACGGCCTTTACCATCGGCCATTCATTCACCTTACTTTTAAGCGTTTTGGATGTCATCAGGTTTGATAGTAAATGGGTAGAATTCCTGATTCCCTGTACCATCGTCATTACGGCCATCAGCAACCTGTTCAGGAAAAATTTCTCTTTGAAATCAATCAAGATCAATTACTTTTTGGCATTGGGTTTCGGGCTTATCCATGGAATGGGTTTTGCAAATTCCATCCGAATCATGCTGGCCAAAGATCAGCAAATTGGCTGGGGCCTGTTTGGTTTTAACTTAGGTTTAGAGGCCGGGCAGGTTTTTATGGTGATTATTATTCTTTTAATTACCTTTTTAATTTTTAATTATACCCGCATAAAACGAATGAGTTGGGTTTTATTTATATCAGCAGCCGTATTTAGCCTGGCTTTAAAAATGGCTTTAGAGCGAATTCCTTTTTAATGAAATATAACAATGAATAAACTATTTACTTTAACCGGCCTGCTTATCTTCTCCGGAGGTTTGGCTATGGCGCAAAATATTCAGAATAACCCTGGCAGCAACCATGGGAATAAGTTTGAGCAGCTGGGTACTATTTTACCTACCCCTAACGAACAGCGTACAGCCAGCGGGGCACCCGGTGTTAAATATTGGCAGCAGCGCGCCGATTATAATATCAAATGTGAGCTGGACGAAAAAAACCTGCTGTTAACAGGAACTGAAACCATCACCTACACCAACAATTCTCCTGACCCTTTAACTTATATCTGGCTGCAGCTTGATGAAAATGAGCATAGCACAGATAGAAATGCAAACTATCAGGATGCGACAAAGATGCCTGCAATAGGCACCACTAAAATGTTAGACCAGTTAAGTACAACCGGTAACAATGGCTATGGTATCAATATTACGAAATTAACCGATGCGGCCGGTAAAAACTTACCTTACACCGTTAACAAAACGATGATGAGGGTTGATTTGCCGGTAGCATTGAGAACCGGGCAGAAATTTATCTTCAACATCAACTGGAATTATAAAATTTCTGACCGGATGAGTGTAGGTGGACGAGGTGGTTATGAATTTTTCCCGGGAGATGGAAACTACCTGTTTACCATGACCCAGTGGTACCCACGTTTATGCGTATACAGCGATTTTCAGGGATGGCAAAACCACCAGTTTACTGGTCGGGGCGAATTTGCCTTAACCTTTGGCGATTTTAAAGTACAAATGACTGTTCCGGCAGATCACCTTGTGGGTTCAACGGGAGAGTGTATTAATTATAGCGCCGTTTTAAGCCCAACACAGTTGAGCCGATATAATGCAGCAAAAACGGCTGCCGCGCCTGTTGAAATCCAGACCCTGGCCGAAGCTAAACTGGCAGAAACCAAAAAATCTACGGCTAAAAAAACCTGGGTTTTTAACGCTAATAATGTCCGTGATTTTGCGTGGACATCTTCCCGCAAATTTATCTGGGATGCCATGCCTCAAAAAATTCAGGCCAATAACAATACCGTAATGTGCATGAGTTTTTATGGAAAAGAAGCTTATAACCTATACAGTAAATTTTCTACACGTGCAGTAGCGCACACCATTAAAACCTATTCAGATTTCACCATTCCATACCCTTATCCGGTGGCGCAAAGTATCGAGGCAGCAAATGGAATGGAATATCCGATGATCTGTTTTAATTATGGCCGTACCGATGCAGACGGAACATATAGCGAAAGCACTAAAAATGGCATGTTAGGGGTTATTATTCATGAAGTTGGGCACAACTTTTTCCCGATGATTGTAAATAGCGACGAGCGCCAATGGACCTGGATGGATGAAGGTTTGAATTCTTTTGTGGAGTATTTAACCGAAGAGCTTTGGGATAATAAATTTCCAAGTAAAAAAGGACCGGCCTATACCATTGTTGATTACATGAAATTGCCTAAAGATGAGTTGGAGCCCATTATGACCAACTCTGAAAATATTGCGCGTTTTGGTCCAAATGCCTATTCAAAACCAGCTACAGGATTAAATATTCTGCGCGAAACCATTATGGGCAGAGAACTTTTTGATTATGCATTTAAGGAATACTCAAGAAGATGGGCATTTAAACATCCCCAGCCTGCTGATCTTTTCCGTACCATGGAAGATGCCAGTGGCGAAGATTTAGATTGGTTTTGGAGGGGATGGTTTTACGGAACCGATCCATGTGATATATCTTTAGACAGCGTGAAATTTGCAAAAGCCGATTTTCCTAAAGAAGTTCCTGCTGCCAGATCGAGAATGGTTAAAATTGACAGGCCTGCCGTAAATGCTTTTGAGGATATTTCTAAAATCAGAAATCGCGAAGACAAAAAAATCAGCTTCTATGTAGATAAAAACACAGCGGCTCAGGATTTTTATTATAAATACGATAGAGGATTGGTTACTGTTGATACAACTGTTGCCACGAAAATGGATATGACACCGCCTATAGAAGCGGTTGCAGAAGCTGATCAAAGTAAATATGCCAACCAGTTTTTATACGAACTGAGTTTTAGCAATAAAGGTGGTTTGGTGATGCCTATTATTGTAGAGTTTACCTATAAAGATGGAACAAAAGAAATAGACCGTATCCCTGCGCAGATCTGGAGACACAATGAACTTAAGACTTCTAAATTCTATGTGAAAAACAAAGAAGTGGCTTCAATTTTAATTGATCCGTTACGCGAAACCGCTGATATTGATACATCTAACAATACGTGGGGCGGTAAAGCCAAAGAAAGTAAATTTAAAGTATATAAAGCAAAAGCTGGTGGGGCTGTAAGAGGCCAGTCAGTTGGCAAAAACCCAATGCAGGCTGCTGCTGGGAAATAATGTATCATTATTTCTCCGATCGTCATTCCCGACTTGATTGGGAATCTTAAAGCTTTAGGATGAAGAAACTCTTTTGAAACTCCTCGTTGAACAAAATTCAACGGGGAGTTTTTATTTTCAACCTGGTAAATCGAAAATTAAACTTTTGATTTACTAGGTTGGAATAAGTTTAGATATTATGAATGGCATATTGAATTTTGAGGTTCCCTTAAATATCAATTTTCAACTTTCCTGACTTTCGTCTGTTACCTTTTAATGTTAAGTCTTATAATTTCCTCGATTTATCTTTAATAAACGGAGGAAAGAACACAATAATGATTTTAACATCAATTTTTATTAAGTTTGATATACTCATGAAATTTAAAATCACTTCAGAATATAAACCTACCGGAGATCAGCCAAATGCGATAAAACAACTGGTAGATGGTGTAAATGCTAATGAACACTACCAAACCCTATTGGGTGTAACCGGATCAGGAAAAACGTTCACGATAGCCAATGTAATTGAGCAGACCCAAAAGCCTACTTTAATTTTAAGTCATAATAAAACCCTGGCTGCACAACTCTATGGGGAGTTCAAGAATTTCTTTCCGGAAAATTCGGTGAATTACTTTGTTTCTTATTATGATTATTACCAGCCGGAAGCCTTTATTGCTTCGAGCAATACGTATATCGAAAAAGACCTGAGCATTAATGAGGAGATTGAGAAACTGCGTTTACGCACCACCTCATCATTAATGAGTGGCCGCCGTGATATTATTGTAGTATCATCCATATCCTGTATTTATGGTATGGGGAATCCCGAAGATTTTTCCCGGATGGTTTTTCGCTTTGGTGTAGGGCTTCGGATTTCGCGAAATGCATTTTTGCATAGTTTGGTAGAAATTTTATATTCCAGGACAACTACAGACTTTAAACGCGGAACATTTAGGGTTAAAGGGGATACTGTTGATGTTTATCCGGCATATCTGGATCATGCTTACCGCATTTCTTTTTTCGGCGATGATATCGAAGAACTTTCAGCAATTGATCCCGTTTCAGGTAAAACCCTCGAAAAACTGGAAGATATGGCCATCTATCCGGCCAACCTTTTCGTTACGCCAAAAGACCGGTTCAATCAATCCATTTGGGGTATACAGGAAGAATTGGAGATCCGAAAAAACCAATTGATTGCCGATAGGCACCTACTGGAAGCAAAGAGATTGGAGGAACGGACCAATTTCGATATCGAAATGATGAAAGAACTGGGTTATTGCTCTGGTATTGAAAATTATTCCCGGTTCTTTGATGGAAGACAGCCTGGGATGCGCCCTTTCTGTTTGCTGGATTATTTTCCTGATGATTATTTAATGGTCATTGATGAAAGCCACGTAACTGTTCCGCAGATCAGGGCCATGTACGGCGGAGACCGGTCAAGGAAATTATCTTTGGTTGAATATGGGTTCCGTTTGCCGGCCGCATTGGATAACCGGCCTTTAAATTTCAACGAATTCGAAGCCCTTGCGCCACAAACCATTTATGTGAGTGCTACCCCTGCCGAATACGAGCTGGAAAAATCAGAAGGGGTGGTAGTAGAGCAGGTCATCAGACCTACCGGATTACTAGATCCTGTTATAGAGGTGAGGCCTGCCATTAACCAGGTTGATGATCTTTTGGATGAAATAGACCTTACGATAAAAGATGGCGGCCGTGTGCTGGTTACTACGCTAACCAAACGTATGGCTGAAGAGTTAACGAAATATCTTGATCGCTTAAATATCAAAACCAGGTATATCCATTCCGAAATTAAAACTTTGGAAAGGGTAGAGATTCTGCGTGGTTTACGCCTGGGCGAATTTGATGTTTTAGTGGGTATTAACCTGTTAAGGGAAGGTTTAGATTTACCAGAAGTTACCCTGGTAGCGATTTTAGATGCGGATAAAGAAGGGTTTTTAAGATCAGAAAAATCGCTTATTCAAACCATTGGCCGTGCCGCACGTAATGATCGTGGCCGGGTAATAATGTATGCAGATGGTATTACAGAAAGTATGGAAAAAACCATTTCAGAAACGAACAGGCGCAGGGACATACAGATTGCCTATAATCTTGAAAATGGCATTGTACCCAAAACGGTCGGCAAATCGAGAGAAGCAATTTTAGAACAGACCTCAGTGCTCGATTTCTCGCAAAAAGCAAGCGATAATAAAGCAAAAGCCTATGTGGAAAATGCTGAAATCAGTATTGCGGCAGATCCAATTGTACAGTATATGGGTAAGGCCGAACTCCAGAGGGCAATTGATAACACCCGTAAGGATATGCAGAAAGCCGCAAAAGATATGGACTTTTTACAAGCTGCGAAGCTACGCGATGAAATGTTTGCGCTGGAAAAGATGTTTAACGAAAAATTCAGCAAGTAACGATTTGGTTTTAAAGATTGATTTTTAGATAATTTGAGTTAGAATTGCTTTCAATAAAATTATCTAAAAAATCATCAAATGAGATTTCTAAAGTGGGTAGTGCTAATCTTAATGGGCGTTCCGGGGCTTAAAAGTCATGCCCAAAATGCTGCGGCAATTTATCTTCATCTTGGGGGCAATGCTTACAGTTCTCTACATGAAGATGCTGAAAAAAGCTTGTCTGACCGTGGAATTGTTAACTGGTCTAACCCAGGTGAATATTTTACAGCCTATCTAAGGGTTTCAAAGCCAGGTACGCTGTTCATTTCTCTTAAAGATAAACCTGTGGTTGAAGGGCAATCTACTTTAGAATTTTCTATTAACAATCAATCCAAAAAAGTAAGTTTTGATGAAGCCAAACCTTTTGATGGTAAAATTGGCGACTGGATAATCAAAGATACCGGTTACGTTGCCATCACCATAAAAGGGATAAACAAAAGTGGCACTCAATTTCCTTTCATCCAAACGTTAAGCATTAGCGGAACGGCAGTAGAGGGAAAAACTGCTTACGTAAAAAACAATGAAGGCAGTTTCTTTTACTGGGGCCGGCGCGGACCATCGGTTCATTTAAATTATCAACAGCCTGAAAATATAAATGCAGAATGGTACTATAACGAAGTAACCGTGCCAAAAGGAGAAGATAAGTTAGGTTCCTATTTTATGGCTTGTGGTTTTGGTGAAGGTTATTTTGGTATGCAGGTGAACAGCCCGACGGAAAGACATATCTTATTTTCGGTATGGAGTCCTTTCCATACAGATGATCCTAAAAGCATTCCCGAAGCGCATAAGATAAAAATGCTAAAGAAAGGCGAAGGTGTATACACAGGAGAATTTGGGAACGAAGGCGCCGGGGGCCAGAGCTACCTGAATTATATATGGAAAGCAGGAAAAACCTATAAGTTTTTGCTGCATGGCGCGCCCGGAAAAGATAGCTTAACCACATACACTGCTTATTTCTTTATTCCCGAAACCAATAAATGGCAGTTGATAGCCAGCTTTTCTAGGCCGAAGACTAATACTTATTTAAAACATTTCCATTCCTTTTTAGAAAACTTCTCACCAGTGCAGGGAGATTTATCACGAAAAGTTTTGTTTGATAACCAATGGATCTGCGATGATAAAGGAACATGGACTGAATTAAAGGTTGCGCGCTTCACTACCGATAATACCGGAGCAAAAGGCTATCGGATGGACTATCAGGGAGGGATCAATAATGGTGCTTTCTATTTAAAAAATGGAGGTTTTTTTAATGATTATACCATGCCGGGAAAAATCTTTAGCAGAAGCACCAGAGGTAAAAAACCTGAAATTGATTTCAGCAAACTACCCTGACATTCAAAATAATTATGGAAATTTGAAATCTTCATCATCATTTTATTACAGCACATATGGACGGGCAAAACAGAAAAGATATTTATCCGGGTTTGGAAGTCGGAATCATACTGAAGAAAGATCAGCGATCAGGAAACATCACCTATGGCGTGGTGAAAGATCTGCTTACTTCATCCGCATTTCACTCCAGAGGGATAAAGGTTAGGCTCGAAGATGGTCAGGTTGGCCGCGTAGCAGAAATTATAGAAGATTAAAGCAATATTTAAACTTTTATCGCCCTATTTGCGTATTATATTTGTAATCAAATTGCAATTAAAGGCCTAAAAAGTAACAAAATGAAAGTTAGGTCGTCTATATTTGTAACAACAGTAATTTAAAGCATGGCATTAGTAAAATTCATTTTTATTACAATATTGGTACTTTGGCTAATCAGAATGTTGATCAGGCTAATTTTACCTATGCTGTTTAATAACCTGGCCAGCAAAATGCAAAGTCAGGCTACAGGACAGCAGCAACAGCGGCGACAGAAACCTGAAGGTTCTATTTCTATCGACTATATGCCGCCAAAACCCGATCAAAGTAAAACAGATAAACTTGGCGATTTCGTAGACTACGAAGAAGTAAAATAAACTAAACCCCGAACCTGTTTCGGGGTTTTTTGTTGAGGTCATTCCATTGTTAGTTCTCACTGCGCCACCGTCACCCTGATCCGATAGCCATCGAATTTATTCAGGGTCTTATCAAAAATGTATCATCGCATATTACAATTCAGCTTGAAATTTGATTACCTCGTTTCTTTTCTCAATTAGTTTCAGCAAATATTTTTTAAGAAATACTTTTTCTGCCAACCATCCTGCTATTCCAAAAGGCGCTTCAAATTCAAAAATATCAGTCATCTCTGTTTGAGAACCTATTGTTTTAAACAGGTGTTGGTGATGGAGTTTTTTAAAAGGCCCCATAATCATCTCGTCTATAAAGAACGTTGGGTATTTCAAAGTGCTAATCCTGTTGGTCATTTTAAACAAAATGCCAAAGTGTTTTGCTTGCCAGGTTACAGATTCATTTATACTGATCAACCCACTTTTCTTTCCAGCGATGGCTTTCTCACCAGAACTTTGCATCGACTGTACATGAAGGTCAATACTTCTGGCCAGGTCGAAACAGCGCGCGATGGGTGCATTAATCATTGTTTTTAAGATAATGGTTGGCATACTTTCCGTTTTTAATTACCACTACTTTTGGTGCTGCCTGCTTAGCTCGGCCATTGCTTTATCAATCTTTCCGTATCTGAAATCAAATCCATTATTTAGCAATATTGTTGGTTTAACCCACCTGCTTTTTAAAATCAGTTCCGTTTCCGTACCGATAATTTTTGCCCCAATGGCCAGCACCCAGGCCGGGGCAGGCAAACCGAAACTGCGGCCAAAAGCCTTTCTGATGCTGCGCATGAAAACATGATTTTTAATCACATCTGGTGCCGTGCAATTTACAACTCCTTCGATTTCGGGACGATTTAGTAACCATTCGATACTGCGTACAGCGTCCTCTTCGTGGACCCAGCTCATGTATTGTTTGCCATTGCCCTGTTTGCCGCCCATACCCAATTTCACCAGGTTAAGTAAGCGTGGGAATGCCCCATCTTTCAGACCTAAAACAATGCCCATTCTAAGTGCTATTTTTCGGGTGTTGGGGGTGTTGGTTTCAAAAAAGCATTTTTCCCAGGCTTTACATACCTCAACAGAGAAGCCTTTGCCAATTTCGCCTGTAAGTTCATCCTGTGGTCGGTCTTCTGCATGGCGGTAAATGGTCGCAGAAGTAATGTTGATCCAAAGTTTTGGTGGATTTTTCATTTCTTCAATGGCTTTACCGAGTAAATGAGTGGGGATCAACCGGGAATCAAAAATTTCTTTTTTGTTTTTCTCCGTGTACCTGCAGTTTACATTTTTACCACAAAGGTTAACCACGAGATCTGCCCCTTGCAAACTGTATACCCAATCTCCTATGGTTTTGCCATTCCAAACCAGTGTTTTAATGTTGCCTTGTTCAGCTTGTGGCTTTCTCGCCAGAATGATTACTTCATCGGTCATGACGCTAAAATATTTCGCTAATACACCACCCAGATAACCATTTCCGCCGGCCAGTATAATTTTTCCGTATTTCATGATCTTTATAAAACTAAGATTAAACCCAAAACAATTAAACGATACAACGCCCAGGTAATGCTCATTACCCAGCCCAGCTTTAATAATTTACTTCTACGGATATGCTCTAAAAACATCAATCCAGCAACCATTAAAAAGTAAAATAGGAAAAACGATGGACGAAAGTCAAAATATTCTGCTAGTATTATAATGGGCAAAAGCAAAAGTGAACCCGCGAATGAAATGGTCATCATGTTCCCTAAGTAATCCCAAAGTTTTTCTTTTCTATAAAAGCTGATAATAATACCCTGAAAAAATAGCTGTCCACCGCAGATTAAATATTCGCGGTATTTACTGCCTAATGGGACAAAATCTGTCAAAAGATGTGCATAGTCTGTCAAAATATAGGCGGTAATGGCCCAGGTTAAAAATAAATATGCAATACGATAGCGCCGGTTAAAACTGGGTTGTAAGGTGTTTTCTTTAACTGCTACCGGAATAATCACTTTGCGGTTGTAAGAAATAAATGCATAGAGCTTACGCATTAGATGAACAAATGGACTAAATGCAAATAAAGGACTAAAGAAGGGCATAGCATGTGCAATAATTTTGAATAAACTTTGGATGCCGTAAGTAACTTCGCCGGTTTCGGTATTCACCAGGGCAATTTCATTAGCCGCCCTTTGATGGTCTACCAGTGGGCAAATATCTGGTGGCATTTCCTGGTAAGCCTCCCTGCCATCTTGCGCTAACATTCCTGTTTTGACAAAAGCCTTAGTATAGGCATAACACATTGGGCACTCATTGTCAAATAATATCACATGGTTTTTAAGCGTTTTCATTTATTTAAATTTTGGTATTTTCAGTAAAAAATGAAAGTTTGAATTAAAAAATAAAGCCGAACAATTGGTCAGGCCTTTTGGGTGAGGTTTAGGGCTTAAGGTTTAGGTGTAGGGTTTAAGGTTTATGGTTTAAGGCGTTTTAACTTTAAAAAGTAAACCTATCTTGATACTTGCTACTCTCATCTTGATACTATTTACTCCACCTGCATCTCCCCTTTCCAATTTATTTAAACACTTTCAATATCGAGCCCCAAAACCAACTTTCTTCGGCTTTAAGCATTGTTTCTAAAGTTTTGTCAACGTTTACCGCAAGTTTGTTAATATCGTTTACTGATTTTTTAAACGTTTTATATTCCGGATCTTTTTCGTCGCCCACCACAGTTGATAGTTCATTTAAAACTTTTAAAACAGGTTCCAGTTCTCTTTTTTTGCGTTCCTTGGCTACCTGGCGTGCAATGTTCCAAACATCCTTATCCGCAAAAAAATATTCCTTACGTTCGCCCGCTTTATGTTGTTTTTCAATTAAGCCCCATCCAATTAAATCGCGGAGGGTCATGTTTGCATTTCCCCGTGAAATGCTGAGTGCATCCATAATCTCTTCCGTAGTAAGTGCTTCGGGAGAAATTAACAATAAGGCATGTACCTGGGCCATGGTGCGGTTAATTCCCCATTCGGAGCCTAGTTTTCCCCAGGCTTCTATAAATTTTAATTTTGCTGCTGCCAATTCCATAAACAAATATAAATATTGTTTTTTAACTTTCAAAAATTATTGAAAGTTTATTTATTTTGTAAGTCTGCTTTCGCGCTTAATTTCGTCCAGTATGGTTTGCCAGTCGTTACGATTGTTAATGAGTTTTAAGAGATCAGCCTGTTTCTCATCAAAATACACGGCTAGTTTTAGTACCGGTAAAGCTAAATCCGGTTTGAACATTGTACCAGGTGCAAATCCGGGCTCATTGTTTTTGGCCCGGTCTCGATCAAATTTAACAGTCGTGTGTACATATTCTTCATGTTGTTTTTCACCATTGATATATGGAATCAGCCACTCTACAGATTTTTTGATGGAAGATCCTTTTGGCGACTGATAAGTGTAGAAGTCTGGCCCCTTTGCCCTGTTGATCATAATGGCTAATTTTAGCATCGGTTCCAGGTCATAAATGTGGTAATGCATGGCATCACGTTCTTTAAAATCCAAACTTGTTCCATCGGAAAATAAATTGATGTTAATGTGGCTTTTTAAATTTTCGATTGTCCATTTAATAAACTCCTGATTATTTAAAACATAACCAATTTCACCAACTTCCTTTAACCGGTGCGCGTTCCAGTTGTTAATGGCGGTGGCTCTTCCAGTTTTCATTCGTTTGCTGTTAATCTCAGCAGATGCTGTTTCCGTCAGCCATTGTTCAATCTGTTGTTTATCTTTACCGGCTAGGTCTCTTCTGATCAGATCATAAGCCTCAATGGCTTTATCCAGATTGGTATCGTCAATAGGATCGCCACCTGGTTTATTGATTTTTGCCCATGCACCAAGAAATTCTGCACATTTGTTTAAATATTTCCGGTCATCAGTAATCCGGTATTGCAAGGCCAGTGCAAACATTTTGTTCATATCTGCCAGGGCTGATCTGGTTTTCTCTTTTTTTGGATTGCCCTTTAATAATCCTTCCGTTCGGATGGTATCAATTGGGTTCGGTGTTTCATTGAGATAGTTTAATGCCGCTTTTTCAAAGCCCTGGTATAATTTTTTAGTTTGCCCGTCATTTTTGATCTGCGCTTTTAGCTTTTTGATCTCGTCGTTATTTAAACTTACAATCTGAGCAAACGAAGAAAAAGTTAAGGCGGTGAGCGCAATCGTAACAACAAACTTTCTCATAATAAATAGGTTGAATTTTTATTCTTGATCACAAATCTAATTTTTTATTCAGCATGCATTTCATTTATTGCTTTTTTATACCGGCCAATTTTTTATTTTTGACGTTCGTTTAAAACTTAAACAAACCTTAATGAATAACTGGTTTAATAAAAATGGCATTCACTTGGCCATTATTGCATTTTTTGTAGTCATTACTTTTGCCTACTTCAGTCCTGTTTTACAAGGCAAGGCGCCAGCACAAAGCGATGTGATCCAATCGCAGGCTATGCAAAAGGAAATTATGGACTTTAAAGAAAAAGATGGTAAGGCACCACTCTGGACCAACCAGATGTTTGGTGGTATGCCAGCTTATCAAATCTGGGTACCATATGCCTACAACGGGGCTACTTATGGAATTGCTTTAATTACAAAAGCCTTACCTAATCCAACAGGTACAGTTTTATTATTGTTATTGGGTGCTTATTTCTTATTTATTGTATTAAAAGTTAATCCCTGGCTGGCTGCGGTAGGCGCAATTGCCTTTACATTTACCATGTACAATTTTGTTTTAATAGCAAGCGGGCATAGTAGTAAGGCATTGGCAATTGGCTTTTTCGCGCCGATAATAGCTAGTATACTGTTAACACTGAGGGGCAGATATTGGTATGGAGCAAGTTTAACGGCGTTATTTTTGGCGCTCGAAATCAGAACTAACCACGTTCAGATGACATACTATCTGATGCTGGCTATTTTTATATTTGTAATCGTAGAATTTTACCAGGCATTTAAGAACAAAACTTTACCTGCCCTGTTTAAATCTTTCGGTTTTCTTGCTTTTTCGGTAGCTATTGCGATCATGATCAACGCAAGTTTGTTATGGTCTACAGCCGAATATGCGAAAGAAACAAACCGAGGCAAATCTAATTTAACTGCTACAGAAACACCTGCTGAAAAAGGTTCGGGCATGTCAAAAGAATATGCCTATCAATGGAGCCAGGGTGTTGGCGAAAGTTTTACCTTTTTAATTCCGGATTTATATGGAGGTGCCTCTGGTATAGATAAACTGGTTAAACCAGAAGGTAATATGTATAAGGCCGTAGCTGAAGTTACAGGTGGCGATCCTACGCAAACTGCACAAGCTATACAGCAATTGGGGGGACAATTAAATATGCAACAGTACTGGGGGGAGAAACCATTTACACAAGGTGGTTACTATTTCGGTGCAATTATATGCTTTTTATTTGTTTTTGGGTTATTTGTGGTTCGTAGCCGTTTAAAATGGTGGATATTGGCAACAACAGTTTTGTTTATACTACTTTCTTTTGGCCGTCACTTCCCGCTGGTAAGCGATTTGTTTTTTGATTATTTTCCACTTTACAATAAGTTTAGAGCCGTTGAATCTATTTTGGCTGTAGTAGGCCTAATGGTTCCAATGCTGGCTATTTTAGCCATCAAGGAAATTCAGGATGGGAATATTGAACAAAAGATATTAATTAAAAAATTAACCTGGTCTGCTGCCATTACTGGTGGATTTGCGCTACTTGTAGCCATTGTGCCTACACTGTTTTTCAGTTTTAAAGCATCAAACCACATGCAGATTGTGCAGGCTTTAACCCAGACTTTACAAAATAATGCCAGCATTGCGCAAAAAATCGCCAATGGATTGGTAGAAGATCGGATTGCAATTGGTCGTGCGGATGCTTTGCGCTCATTCTTTTTTGTAGTGATCGGTTTCGGAATCGTTTGGGCATTTATTACCAAAAAATTAAACACACAACTGGCTTTAGGTTTATTAGCGCTGGCGGTTTTGGTCGATATGTGGCAAATAGACCGCAGGTATTTGAATAACCAAAATTTTGAATATAAAAAAACGGCTTCGGATTTCTTTAAGCCACGAGACGTTGATAATTTTATTATGGCTGATAAAGACCCGAATTTCAGGGTGTATGATGCTTCTATAAATACGTTTAGCGATGCAAGTACCTCTAACTTTCATAAAACAGTTGGCGGCTATCATGCTGCTAAACTGAAACGTTTTGATGAGCTTATTCAGCATCAGTTTACCAAAAGCGTGAATCAAGACGTTCTTGATATGTTAAATACCAAGTACATCATTACACAAGATCAGCAAAACGGATCGTATAAAATGCAGCGTAACCCAACAGCTGCGGGTAATGCCTGGTTTGTACAAAGTGTACAGTTTGCTAAAAACGCCGACGAAGAAATGAAGGCAATCAGCAGTTTCGACGCAAAAAAAGAGGCTATTGTTGATGAAAGATATAAAAACCTGATTGATACCAAGCGTTTAGGTACTGGTCAGGAAGGGTTTATCAAATTGACCAGTTACAATCCTGATCATTTAACTTACGAATACTCAACGGCTAAAGATGCAATTGCAGTGTTTTCAGAGATCTATTACGATAAGGGCTGGAAAATGTATGTGGATGGAGTAGAAAAGCCATACTTCAGGGCCGATTACGTTTTACGTGCAGCACAATTAGAGGCCGGTAATCATAAGCTTGAGTTTATTTTCCATCCAACATCATATTACACGGGAGAGAAAATCTCTTTGGCTGGATCAATCTTGTTATTGGCCGGATTAGGTTTTGGCTTTTATTCAGAAGAAAAGAAGAAAAAGAAAGCGGTTAAAGCTTAAATTCTTTTTCGATAATTTATAACCCCGTAGGATTTGATTTTACGGGGTTTTTTCTTTCGCAACTTTTTTCAATGATATCCAGCCACGAAAACGGAGAAGTACGGAGTATCTCCTCGTTTTGTCATCCTGCCTGATAATTTATAATGAAAATCAATGAATGAGTTTTATCTTTGGCTAAATTCTTGCATTGGCTCGCCACCTGCAACTTGCAGGGGCGATTGAGCAAGAAAAGCATTCCATCTTCAGGGTTGCAGGTGCACCAAACCTTTGTTTCTAAACCCGATAGAGCGGAATAGCCCGGAGCGCAGCGAGGACTATAAGCGATAGCGGGACTGTAATTGCCAAGAAAGATGAACCGCTCATTTTCGAAATCTAACCTGCAATTACCTTTAGTTTGACCTACAAACCACTTATTTATAACAATCCGAATTCCAATATTTTCCAGGTAAATGACAAACCGAAAGCGGTTGACCAATTAAGCACCCTTACTCATTTTAACAATCTTTATCAAATGGCATAATAATTTAACAGTGTCGTAACATTTGTTTGATATCCAGCGTCTTATCTTTGTAATGAAAATCAGGTAATATGTTAGAGTCATTCTTTGCCGTATGCTTATTAATTGTTGTAATTTATTTCTTTAGCCCGTTTGAGGTAAAACTCGATGAGGAAGAAGAGTGGTAACACGTTTAATTTAACTCTAAACTGCTTAAACCGGGCGGTATTAATATCCTTTCCCCTGAACTTTCCTTTTTATGGATAAAAGAAATCTCGATGTAGTCGTAATCTCTGATGTACACCTGGGTACTTATGGCTGCCATGCTAAAGAACTTTTAAAGTATCTTAAAAGTATTAAACCCAAAACATTAATCTTAAATGGAGATATTATCGATATCTGGCAGTTTAGCAAAAGTTACTGGCCCGAATCGCATATGAAGGTCATCCGTAAGCTGATGAAATTCGTTTCAGAAGGGGTGCAGGTTCACTATCTTACCGGGAACCATGATGAGATGCTTCGCAAATTCGACGGCATGGAAATGGGTACTTTTCATTTACAGAATAAGTTGATTTTAGAAATGGACGGGAAGAAGGCCTGGTTTTTCCATGGTGATGTTTTTGATGTGACTATGCAGCATTCCAAGTGGCTGGCTAAATTGGGAGCTGTTGGTTACGATACGCTGATCCTGATCAACAGTTTTGTAAATTGGGTATTAACGGCCTTTGGAAAGGAAAAAATGAGCTTTTCAAAAAAAATCAAAGCAAAGTTTAAAGATGCCGTTAAGTTTATCAACAGTTTTGAACAAACGGCAGCAGAACTGGCTATCGAAAAAGGTTACGAGTATGTGGTGTGTGGCCATATTCACCAGGCCGAGCAACGCGAAATGGCAACTGCTGCCGGAAAAGTAACGTATCTGAACAGCGGTGATTGGGTAGAAAGTTTAACGGCTTTAGAATACGAGGATAAAAAATGGACAGTGTTTAAGTATGAACACCAGCATTTTACGAAAGATCAACTGGAGGAAGGAATGCTCTCAGATGCAGAAGATTTAAAAAGTAAACTGGACATCAATATTCTTTTGCAGAATATAAAATATGAAATTGCCCAATAATTTTAGATATTCGGGCATAAATGAAGATACTTTACGCAATACAGGGAACAGGTAACGGTCATATCAGCAGGGCACGGGAGATTATTCCTTTGCTTCAAAAATATGGCGAACTGGATATTTTGGTAAGTGGTACGCAGGCCGATGTAAAACTAAGTCAGCCTGTAAAGTACCAATTACATGGTTTCAGTTTCATCTTCGGTAAAAAAGGCGGGGTAGATCATTATAAAACGTGGTTGAATATGAATCTTTTCCGTTTTAGGAAAGATATGAAACAGCTGCCGCTTAAAGAATACAATTTAATCGTTAACGATTTCGAACCCGTAAGTGCTTGGGCCTGTAAATTGCAGGGGATAGAATGTGTATCATTAAGTCATCAGGCAGCATTTAAATCGAAAAAAGTACCCCGCCCCAGAACTTTAGATTGGGGTAAGCTTATTTTGAGCCGCTATGCACCTACCAAACACCACATTGGCTTCCACTTCGACCGTTACGATAGCTTTATCCATACGCCTGTAATCAGGGCAGAGATCCGAAACCTGAAAAATGAAAATTTAGGGCATTATACGGTCTATCTCCCGGCCATTGACGATAAACGCCTGGTTAAGCTTTTTAAACAACTCCCTGAAGTCACCTGGCAGGTTTTCTCCAAACACAGCAAAATTGCTTATCGCGAAGGGAATGTTTTTGTAGAGCCGGTTAACAACGAAAAATTTAACAAAAGCCTGGCTACCTGCGAAGGTTTATTTACGGGCGGAGGTTTTGAGGGCCCTGCAGAAGCACTTTATTTAAAGAAAAAGCTACTGGTTGCACCCATGCGTTTCCAGTTTGAACAGCAATGTAATGCCTATGCCTTAAAACAGTTTGGTTTGCCTGTTATCTGGGGAAGTACCCGTAACTGGCTGCCAATTATTAAAAACTGGTTAGAAAATCCTCAGCAACATAAGTTCGATTTTCCGGATGAAACCGCCCGGATTATTGATGATATGGTGAAGAAATACGCGAGGGTTTAGGTTATAGTCCTTAGTCTGGAGTCCAAAGTAGATAGCCAGCAGGTCAAATTAAAATGTCATTATAAGGAGGCTTTTTCAGCTGACGAAGCAATCTCTTATTACAATGTTTAATTCCAATGGACAATTATGTACATCCCTATGTTTTGGCTTTTTTGCTTAAGTTCAGTTGCAATGTATGAAGTAATCTAAACCTAAAGGACTGGAGCGGGCATCCCGATTTTTCATCTGTATAAAGCGTATGGCAGGGCTACCTTAACCGAAAAGAACAGAAACCTGCTTTCTAAAAAAAAATAATACATTCGCTTTTTAGTATATCCTTTTTATCTTACCTCGCTGTCTTCGACTCCGCTCAGACTAACCATTCTATAGTTCCTGGCTTTAAGCTTTGTTCTTTCCGCTCTAATCTTCTTCCCGCTTTAATCTTTCTTCCCCTACTCTAAAATTATTTTCTTTACTTTGCCTACTCTTTTAAAGGCATGATTAATCAGTTTAGAAAACTAAATCCAGTTAACCTCGTATTCTTGCTGGCGTACACGTTCTTTTTGCGTATTGCCATTTTTCAGGAAACGCATGATCAACTGAACTTTGATTTTTTGGAGCCTTTTGCGCGTTTACTGATCAATATTGACTTAGATCATGCTTTTACTCCTTATACCAATATTTTTATTGCGGCACTTTTAGTGTATGTACAGGCATTAATTTTCAACCGGGTGGTAAATAACCATAATTTATTAGCCAAACCCAATTTTCTGCCAGGGCTGATGTTTATTACGGGAACAAGCCTGTTTATGCCTTTTATGATCCTGAGTCCGGCACTATTATGTAACTTTCTGCTGATCTGGATTATTGATAAATTTTTAAAACTGGGCAAAAGTGCAAATTCCATCACTACCATTTTCGATATCGGGATGATTATTGGAGTTGGAACCTTAATCTATTTTCCGTTTATGGCCATGTTGCTGATGATCTTTTTAGCGTTGTTGCTTTTTAGATCTTTTAACTGGCGCGAATGGGTGGCTGGCTTAATCGGCTTTATCACGGTTTTCTTTTTTCTGGCAGTGTTTTATTACTGGAATGATAATTTAAGCTCGTTTTATCAGATTTGGAGGCCCTTGGGGAATAAGTTTCCCTCGGTTTTTAAAATCAACTATAACGATTATCTGGTGCTGATTCCCGTAACGGTAATTATGATACTGGCATCGCTACAGCTGCGCGAAAATTTTTTCAGAAGTTTCATCAGTACAAGGAAAAGTTTTCAGCTGTTGTTTTTCATGTTTATTATTTCTGCAGCCAGTTTTTACCTTAAACCTAATTTCAGGACCTGGCATTTTTTGCTTTGCGTGCCACCCGGATCGGTACTGCTGGCCTACTATTTCAGCAATGCCAAAAAGCGTTGGTTTTACGAGACATTATTCGTTTTATTTGTGCTCTCCATACAGTATTTTCTTTTTGTTTAACCTTTTTTAACAAATAACTAGAATGAAACTTAACAAAGATTGATAGCTTTGTGAACGATTTTATAATTGAAGCTTTTTAGTTTTAATTAAGATGGATAAAAAAATGGGGACATTGGAATTTCTAAGAACATATTATTTGCAACGGGAGATTTTAAATGCGTAGTTTAAGCATCGATATTGGAAATTCTGCTGTTAAAGTTGGTGTTTTTGAAAATAAAGAAATTGTTCACCATCAGCGTTTTAATAAGATCGGGATACTCGATCTGGCTCAATTGATTGAGAAGTTTTCGCCAACAAAATCTATCATTAGCAGTGTTAACCAGGAATTCGGGCCGTTAGAGGTATTTTTGAAAAAGCATACAGCGTATATCCGTTTTTCATCCCTGTTAACAAACGGTGTGCAGAACAGATATAAAACACCGGTTACACTGGGTTTAGATAGGTGGGCTGCTATTCTGGGTGCCAACGGTTTACATCCGTCAAATGCCAGTTTAGTGGTTGATGCGGGCACCTGCATCACCTATGATGTTTTAAGCAGCTCCAGAGAATATTTCGGAGGCAGTATAAGTCCGGGTATAAGAATGCGCTTTAAGGCAGTGCACGAATTTACGGGGCGCTTGCCATTGGTAGACTGGAACGAACATGATGAGGTACCGGAAGGAACCGACACTTTATCGGCCATTAAAAACGGTGTTTTACAAGGGATAATAAATGAAATTGAAGGCTTTATTGCCATAAATAATAAAAAAGAAAGTGCTCTGAAGGTAATTATAACAGGGGGAGATGCTAATTTTTTGTATAAACAATTACAAAACAGCATCTTTGCGCCTCAAATTATAAAAGATCCTTACTTAGTATTAAAAGGATTAAATGAAGCTATTGCAGATTAAAATGTACAAAAGAATAAATTATATTGCAACCATACTCGTTCTTGTTTGTGGTTTAAATGCTCAGGCACAGGTTACCACTTCATCACCATATTCAAGATATGGGCTCGGAAATATAAAAGGATCTTTATTGCCTCAGTTTAGGGCAATGGGTGGAATTTCTACTGCTGTAAGCAAAGTCACCGGCTTCAATAATATTAATATGCAGAATCCCGCATCATATGCTGGTATTTCGCTAACCACTATTGATATTGGTATGAGCGCAAGTGTAACCAACCTTACGCGCAACAATTTAAGCGAATCAAGTTTTAACTCTACTTTCAGTCACCTGGCCTTTGCCGCTCCTGTTACCAGAAGATCAGCATTGAGTTTTGGTATTTTACCTTATTCCGATCTGGGCTATAACTACAGGAATACCGTAAAAGTTGATACTACAACCTTAAATCAGCTTTATGAAGGAGAAGGCGGTTTGTCAAAAGCTTATTTAGGCTATGGCTACCGTTTTGGCGACCATTTAAGAATTGGCGGTAACCTGGAATACATTTTCGGCAACCTTCAGAACACCCGTGCTACGGAGTTTAATAGTGCAGGTTCTTACAATGCGAAACTTCAGACCAAAAATAGTGTTGCCGGCTTAAGCTATTCTTATGGTATTCAGTACGATTTTACATTAGGTAAAAAAACAATCGTTACCCTGGGTTACTCGGGAAGCACTTCCGGAAAGGTTAACTCTACCCTTACTTCATATGCTACTTTGTATACAAGAGATCAGGATGGGAATGAGAGTACTGCTGCAGACACTTTAAATACGGTAAATAACGGAAAATCAAATCTTACTTTACCCTTAACCCATAATTTTGGGATCGCCATCCAACAGAATGATAAATGGTTAATTGGCGCCGATTTTAGAATGGGTAAATGGTCTAAAACCAGTATCAATGATGTAAACCAGGGTTTGCAGGATAGCTGGGGAGCTTCTTTAGGCGGGCAATGGACACCAGATGCATTTTCTTACAATAGTTACCTGAAGCGTATAGATTATCGTATCGGTTTTAACTACGATAAGACTTATATTAAAATCGGTAATCAGGATATTAAGCAAATGGGTGCATCTTTAGGTTTTGGGTTCCCGTTACCTACTGCAAATGGTGGTACTGCATTTTATAAAATCAATTTTACAACAGAACTCGGACAAAGAGGAACATTAAACAATAATTTGGTTAAAGAGCAGTATATTAATTTCCACCTGGGTTTTACCCTGAACGATACCTGGTTTCGTAAGTACCGCGTAGATTAATGAAATTAAAAGCATTTTTATATGGTCTGTTTCTGGTATTGCCTTTTTTTCTGGCTTCCTGTGGAGACGACGATCTAAAAAAAGCAGATGCTGTTTCGATAAATAAGACCATCCTCTCCCGCGACCGAACTTTAGGTGTAGATATTATTTACAGCGATTCTGCCAGGATCAAGGCCAAAGGTGTTGCCCCCATCCTTGATAAGGTTACGCCTGCTAATGGCAGCACTTATCAGGAGATGATTAAAGGAGTCAATATCGACTTTTATAACCCGAACGGCACCATTGATGGAAACCTGGTGTGCGATTATGCCATTAGAAGGGATAATGAGCTCAAAACGGAATTCAGGAAAAATGTAGTAGTGAAAAGCAGTAAAGGTGATACCTTCTCCTCTCAGGAATTAATCTGGGATGAATCGAAGAAAATTTTCTACTCCAACCAGCGGGTATACGTAAAGGGAATTGATGGAAGCGTGGGTGAAGGAATAAATTTCAAGGCACCACAGGATTTTAGT
This sequence comes from Pedobacter suwonensis, assembly GCF_007833675.1. Lineage (NCBI taxonomy): Bacteria > Pseudomonadati > Bacteroidota > Sphingobacteriia > Sphingobacteriales > Sphingobacteriaceae > Pedobacter > Pedobacter suwonensis. Next base: position 3,569,077 of record NZ_CP031708.1, read on the forward strand.
ACCTACGAAATGGATAGCGGAAATGGCGAATTGAATATGAAAGAAGGCGTAGCACCCTAAGCAATGTAAAATGTGAGATGTAAGATATGATGTGAGATGTGAGATTTGAGATGGGTGAGGTAATCGGAAACCTTCGAAATATTTATAGATTCAAAGCCAAATTTCTTTTCTTCCATCCTCCATTTTTACATCTCCCGTCCTCCATTCTTACCTCTTCCATCCCCCTAATAATTAGGTGCTTGATAAATAAAATTTTGTATTTTCTTTTTTAAGGCAAATTTGTATCTTGCGCCCTCTTAAAAAAGAACTAAATAAATTATAAATACAATATGGGATTAATGACATTTTTGCGCAACCGTGCAGGCTATATTCTGGTCTTTGCAATCGGTTTTGCAATTGTTGCATTTTTAGTAGGTGATGCAATTAACGTGGGTAAACCTTTTTGGTCCGCAAATCAAAAAGTGGTAGGAACTATTGATGGTAACGACATCAATATCGATGAGTTCGGGCCAAAGGTTGATCAGGGAGTAAACCAGATGAAACAGCAATACGGTGGTAGTGCAAATGCTCAGATGACGGCTATGGCTGTTGATCAGGCCTGGAATGCAGAGTTAGCAAAAGTTTTGTTAACTAAAGAGTATGATCGTTTAGGTTTAACCATATCAGAAGACGAGTTGTTGGATCTGTTACAAGGTCAAAACCCTAGCCCTTTGATCAAACAATATTTTTCCAATCCACAAACCGGACAGTTGGACCGTGCTACCTTGATGAACTTTTTGAAATCAAAAGATCCTCAGGCTTTGCAACAATCTAATGTGTTACAGGAGGAAATTAAAAACCAGGCATTACAAACCAAATATTCCAACTTAATCCGTAATTCGGTTTATGTAACTTCATTAGAAGCTACAGATGAATATAACAACCGTAACAAACTGGCTAATTTCAAATACGTAAGTTTAGATTATGCTTCAGTTCCTGATAAATCGGTTAAATTAACGGATGCTGATTATTCGGAATACTATGATCAGAATAAAGCGCGTTTCAACAATCCGCAGGAAACACGTGCTTTTGAGTATGTTACTTTCAGTATAAGTCCTAATAAAGCCGATTCATTGGCCATCAAAGCTCAGGTAGATAAAATTGCTGCTGATTTCCAGATGGCTAAAAACGATTCACTTTTTGCAGCGATCAATTCTGACGTAAAAGTTCCTTTTACCTATATTACAAAAGGTAAATTGGATCCTGCAGTTGATTCAGCAGTATTTGCTTTACCTGCAGGCAGTTTCTACGGTCCGAAATTAAGCGGCAACTCCTACAAAATTGTAAAAGTGGTGGCTACCCGTATATCTCCTGATTCGGTAAAAGCAAGCCATATCTTAATCGACCCGGCTAAAGTTGGCGGCGAAGATAAAGCACTTAAATTAGCTGATTCATTAAAAGGATTAGTTTTGAAAGGTGGCAATTTTGCTGAACTGGCTAAAAGCTATAGTGTAGATGGTTCTAAAGATAAAGGTGGCGAGTTAGGTACGTTTGCGCGTGGTGCAATGGTTCCTGAATTTGAAAACGCTGCTTTTGATGGCAAAACCGGTGATATTAAAGTGGTAAAATCGCAGTTTGGTTACCATGTGATTAAAATTGAAAAGCAAATCGGTTCTTCTAAAGTAGCTAAATTAGCCTATGTAGAAAAAGCACTGGCCGCAAGCAGCAAAACCCAGGCTGCCGCTTATAAAGCCGCGAGCAGTTTCTTAACTGATGTAAAAGGTAACGATTTCAGTAAATTTGCAGCTCAAAAGGGTCTAAAAGTAGGTGTAGCAGATAGAGTTACAGCAACACAAGGATTTGCGGCAGGTTTAGATAATCCACGTAAACTGATCCAGGATGCTTACGCTGCAGATAAAGGTGATGTTTTACCAGAGATTTATACCATGAGCAATGCTTATGTAGTAGCACGCTTAACCAACATTAGTCCTAAAGGCATTTTGTCATTAGCTGATGTGAAAAAAGAAATCGAGCCGATGGTACTCAATGCAGTTAAAGCAAAACAATTGAAAGAGAAATTAGCTAATGCGGGTAAGGGAAGTATCGATCAGGTAGCGGCTAAAGTTGCCCGTCCGGTTAATCCAGTACAGAACGTAGTATTTGCCAATCCGGTAATTCCAGGTGTTGCTCAGGAAAATGCATTGGTGGGAAGTGTATTTGGTTCACAGCCGGGCAAATTGTCTGCTCCTGTTCAGGGTGAGCGTGGTGTATATGTATTTACCGTTGATGGATTTACAAATCCTGCTCCAATTGCAAATATGTTTAAACAAAAAGAAAGCATGTTGTTAAGTTTAGGTCAGCGTTCATTAGGATCAGCTTTCCAGGCTTTGCAGGATAATGCCAAGATAAAAGACAATCGCGTGAAATTCTATTAATTAGAAAATATGTAATTTTGTAACCGTTCCGATGATTATTCGGAACGGTTTTTTTATTTAAGGCCATGGAAATTCAGGAAAACATTATAAATAAAGTTGCCAATAGTGGTTTAATTACTTTAAACCTTGAAGATTTTTATCATAAGGGCGAAAGAGTTGTGTATGATATTGCAGATAATCTGTTTCACGGCTTAATGCTTAGGGAAAAAGATTTTCGGGCATTTATAAAGGATCACGATTGGGCGCAATATCAGGATAAAAATGTAGCCATTACCTGTTCTGCAGATGCTATTGTGCCAACCTGGGCCTATATGCTGCTGGCCAATAAGCTAAAGCCCTATGCAAACGAAGTGGTATTCGGCGATTTAAATACTTTAGAAGCCGTTTTGTTTACCAAGGCATTGGCTAAAATCAATCCCGGTGATTATGCAAACGAACGTGTGGTCGTAAAGGGATGTGGCGATATCGAGGTGCCGGTCGCAGCGTATGTAGAAGTTACCAATTTGCTTACTCCGGTAGTGAAAAGCATTATGTTTGGCGAGCCTTGCTCTACGGTACCTGTTTATAAAAGGAAAGATTAAATTTTAAGCTCCCTTGCCTTAAGCAATCGTCATGCTGATCCGATAGCTATCGGATTTATTTTACAAGTAGAAATCGTATTTTCAATTGTCTTGTAGCTAATACGTATTCAGCATCTTTTGAAAATAGACTCTGATTCTGGTTTTCGTGGTTAGGTTTACCTTGAAATTAAATACCGGAATTACGGTTCAAGAGGGATAGTATTAATCAATCTGTGCTCCGTAGTTAAGCATGAATATAAGAAAGATTAAATTTTGGTTGGCTTTTTGTATATCTTCATAGAGGGAAAATTTGACCATACTATTTAACATGGTTTTTTTCTCGTAACACACACAAATGAGTACAAAAGCAATGAAAAAAATATTGATAACGGTTACAGCCGGCCTGTGTAGTTTACTCTCGGTAGCACAACAACTTCCTTTAAAGAAAGAGGCTGTATTTCAGGAGGGCGAAGTATTACAGTATAAACTGAGGTATGGATTTATTACTGCGGCGGAAGCCACGATTAAAGTAACCAATTCTGATTTGAAGTTTGATAACAAACCTACATATAAACTCACGGTTGATGCACAGACTTCAGGTACATTTGATATCTTTTATAAGATAAGGGATCATTACGATTCATATATTGATAAAACTGATCTTTTACCTTATTTCTATCAGGAGAATATCCGTGAGGCCAGTTATAGACGACAGGATAAGGCGCGTTTCAATCAGGATGGAAAGAAAGTTGTTTCCAACAGGGGTACCTTTACCACACCAACCAATCAAACATTTGATCTCGTTTCAGCATATTATTTTGCACGAAGCCTGGATATGAGTAAAATCAAAGTTGGAGATAAGTTTAAGTTGAACTATTTCTTGGGCGATGAGATTTCAGCATTGGAGGTAGAGTATATCGGTAAAGAAACGGTAAAGAGTAAGTTAGGCAATATCCGCTGTTTGAAATTCAGCCCATCTATTAAGCCTGGTCGTATATTTAAAAAAGATAGCAGGTTATACCTTTGGGTAACCGACGATGGGAACCGGGTGCCGGTAAAGGCTCAGGTTGAGATATTGGTTGGTGCAGTTACAATGGAATTAAAATCAGCCGATGGGCTGAAATATGCTTTAGCAAAAGAATAATGATGATAGAAGTTGAACAGGTGCTGGTGCACGAAGATGTATTGAAAGAAAACTTTGTTTGTAATTTAAGCAAATGCAAAGGAATCTGTTGTGTGGAAGGCGATTCCGGAGCGCCTCTAGATCATGACGAAAAAGCCGTTTTAGAAGAAATTTATCCTAAAATAAAACATCTGTTAAACGAAAAGGGTATTAAAGCGATTGAAGAACAAGGCGTTTATGTAGTGGATGAAGATGGCGATTTAACTACCCCTTGTGTCGATAAAAATAAAGAATGCGCTTATGTATTGTTCGAAGGCGGTATTACTAAATGCGCTATTGAAAAAGCATACGAGCAGGGGATTGTAGATTGGCAGAAGCCGATTTCCTGCCACTTGTATCCTATCCGGATTACCAAATATCCGGAATTTGAAGTGTTAAACTATGATCGTTGGCATATCTGCCATGATGCCTGTACTTTTGGTCGCGAACTTAAAGTGCCGGTATACAGTTTTCTAAAGGGGCCGCTAATCCGTAAATATGGTGAGGACTGGTACAAAGAATTGGAGAGTTCTGTGGCGGCATTATAGCGATCAACACTGTGCTCCGTATTGTGCGGGTTAAGTTCTCTATGATGGGTTCATTGTCTTAAACAACGGTTTGCTAAAATGTTGCTATATCAAGGTTAACTATAGCTGTATCTCAGTAATATTGGGTTAAGGTTGCTTTTTATATAGATTTGAAACCTTTTTCTAACCAGTAAGTTGAGCATTCAGCTGAGATTTCGCCTTATGGTATTAACTAATTGTTAAAAAATTAACATTCTTATGAGCTGAAAATTAATTTTATCAATAATTGGCGCGGAATGAAGTGGTGAAAAAGTGCTAATATAGTAAATATTTAATAAAATTAGCTTCGAATTGTGTTTTAAGTGAGCTAATTAGCGGTTTCTTTGGCAATTCGTAAAATAGAAGTTGATTTTTAGCAATTCAGGTGCTAATAATGTCAAATTAAGTTGTTTGTTGTTTAAAAAACATTTAATTTAGCACGACCGAAAATCAATTTATAACGTGAAGAAAATCTTAATTACTGGTGGTGCGGGCTTCATTGGTTCCCATGTAGTTCGTCGTTTTGTTAATAACTATCCTCAATACGAAATTGTCAATTTAGATAAGCTTACTTACGCAGGTAATCTGGCTAATTTAACTGATATTGAAAATAAACCGAATTATAGATTTGTAAAGGAAGATATTGCTGATGCCAATGCAATGTTCGATCTATTTAAAGCGGAAAACTTTGATGCAGTAATTCATCTTGCAGCTGAAAGTCACGTAGACCGTTCTATTTCAGATCCAACGGCCTTTGTAATTACCAATGTAATCGGTACAGTAAATTTATTAAATGCTGCCCGCGAGTACTGGAAAGGTGATTACGATAAAAAACGTTTTTACCATGTAAGTACGGATGAGGTTTATGGTGCTTTAGGCGAAGAAGGCATGTTTACTGAAACTACAGCTTACGATCCGCATAGTCCATATTCGGCATCAAAGGCTAGCTCTGATCATTTTGTAAGGGCTTATCACGATACTTATGGCATCGATTGTGTAATTTCTAACTGCTCAAACAACTACGGATCTCATCATTTTCCTGAAAAGCTGATTCCATTAGCCATTAATAATATTAAAAATAACAAACCTGTGCCGGTTTATGGTAAGGGTGAAAATGTGCGCGATTGGTTATGGGTAGAAGATCATGCACGGGCAATCGATGTAATTTTCCACAACGCTAAAACTGGCGATACGTATAATATTGGTGGACATAACGAGTGGAAAAATATTGATCTGATCAACTTGCTTTGTACAATTATGGATCAAAAATTAGGTCGCGAAGCAGGTGAATCAGCTAAATTGATTACTTATGTAACTGATCGCGCTGGCCACGATTTACGTTATGCTATTGATTCTACCAAACTGCAAAAGGAATTAGATTGGGTGCCGAGCTTACAATTTGAAGAAGGCTTGGCAAAGACAGTAGACTGGTATCTTCAAAATGAAGAGTGGTTAAACAATGTTACTTCTGGTAACTATCAATCTTATTACGAACAACAGTACAGCGGTAAATAATGGAAATTGAACAAACAGGCTTAAAAGACTGTCTGATAATAAAACCAAGGGTATTTGAAGATGCCAGAGGTTATTTCTTTGAAAGCTTTAATCAAAATACCTTTGAAGAAAAAACTGGTTTGTCAGGAAGATTTGTTCAGGATAATCAATCCTATTCTTCTTATGGCGTTATACGGGGCTTACATGCACAAACCGGTGAATTCGCGCAAGCTAAATTGGTGCGTGTAACCAAGGGTGAAGTATTGGATGTTGCTGTAGATGTGCGTCCAGGTTCGCCAACCTACGGTAAGCACGTTGCTGTGCGTTTAAGCGCAGAAAACAAATTACAGTTGTACATTCCGAGAGGATTTGTACATGGTTTTTCAGTGTTGAGCGAAACCGCCGAATTTTTATATAAATGCGATAACTTTTTCAATAAGGCTTCAGAAACCGGCGTTATTTATAACGATTCTGTCCTGAATATCGATTGGTTAATTCCTGAGGAACATCAGGCTGTTTCTGATAAAGACTTACTTTTAAAACCATTTGCTGAACTTCAACATATATGAGCAAGATATTAGTAATTGGCGCGGGTGGACAGTTGGGCCAGTGTTTAAAGGTAGTTGCAGAGCGCAGAGGGATTACAGAAATTGTTTTTCCGGCAGAGCAAGATGCAAATATCTTAAATGAAAGTGGTTTAAATGACCTTTTAGCTAAAGAACAACCGGGCTTTGTAATTAATTGTGCAGCCTATACTGCTGTTGATAAAGCAGAAGATGAAGCTGATCTTTCCAAATCAATCAATGAAATGGGTGCTGCTTATTTAGCTTCAGGCTGCTTAGCAAATGGTGCCACATTAATCCATGTTTCTACAGATTTTGTTTTTGAAGGTAATGATGTTAAGTTGCTAAAGGAAGACGATGAGGCAAAACCGATCAATGTTTATGGTGTAACTAAATTAGATGGTGAAAAAGCGGTGGCCTCAATATTACCGGCCCATTTCATCATTCGTACCAGCTGGTTATATTCTGAATATGCAAATAACTTTGTGAAAACCATGCTTAAACTTGGTGCAGAACGTGATGAACTGAATATCATTGCCGATCAGGTGGGTACGCCGACCTATGCTATCGATCTGGCCAATGCAATATATGATATCATCGAATCCGGAGAAACCAGCTATGGCATTTACCATTACAGTAATGAAGGTGTAACATCATGGTTCGACTTTGCAAAGGCTATTTTTGATGTTAGCCAAACCCAGGTCAAAGTAAATCCTATTCCTGGTTCTGCTTATCCGACCAAAGCTTTGCGACCGGCATTTTCAGTTATGGATAAAACTAAAATTAAAGAAACTTTTAATATAGAGATTCCTTATTGGAGAGATAGTTTGGTAGCGTGTATAAAACAAATTAATAAATAAAGTAATACGGATATTGAGATCAGTGCTTTCATCTCAATCTAAATTCTTAAATCTCAAATCGAATACTAATGAAAGGTATAATCTTAGCTGGTGGTAGCGGAACGCGTTTGCATCCCTTAACTTTGGCTTGTAGTAAACAAATGATGCCGGTTTATGATAAACCGATGATTTATTATCCTCTATCTACACTGATGTTAGCAGGGATAAAAGAAATCTTAATCATTTCTACACCCCATGATCTCCCAAATTTTGAGAAATTATTAGGTGATGGTGCAAATTTAGGCTGTAAATTTAGTTATGCTGTGCAGGCAGAACCAAATGGTTTAGCTCAGGCTTTTGTTATTGGTGAAGAATTTATTGGTACAGATAAAGTGGCTTTGGTTTTAGGTGACAATATTTTTCATGGTGATGGGATGGCCAAATTATTACAGGCCAGTTCTGATCCGGATGGAGGAGTGGTGTTTGCTTATCAGGTATCAGACCCTGAACGCTATGGCGTAGTAGAGTTTGATGCAAATAAAAAGGCCATATCTATCGAAGAAAAACCTGTTCAACCTAAATCTGATTATGCCGTACCTGGCTTGTATTTTTATGATAATGAGGTAGTCCAAATTGCAAAGAATGTTAAGCCTTCTCCGCGTGGTGAATATGAAATTACCGATGTGAACAAAGTTTACCTGGAGCGAGGCAAATTAAAAGTTGGCGTATTGAGCCGTGGAACGGCCTGGTTAGATACCGGAACCTTTACTTCATTAATGCAGGCAGGGCAATTTGTACAAATTATCGAAGAACGCCAGGGCTTAAAAATCGGGTGTATCGAAGAAATTGCTTATCGTATGGGTTTCATCGATGCAGAACAGCTTAGAACCATTGCTACCCCACTGGTAAAAAGCGGTTACGGAAGCTATTTGCTTAAACAGATTAAGTAGTTTATTATCTTATTATTATAATTGATCGCTGATGAATTGGAAAGCATTCATCAGCGATTTTATTTTTACTCCCATATTATCCTGAATTTTTATCAGATCAGAAATAATGTATCCCGAGCTACTATAAATGGCGCTTTCTTCCTGATGTTTTTGTTGGTTCCCGATTTTCAGCATTAATTAAGCCGCAATTAAAGCTTTCGCGATTTATCTTATCTTTGTCCCGGTCACCAAAGAAAAAATGAATATAAAAAAGCGAATTGCGATTATAGGTTTAGGTTATGTTGGGCTCCCGCTGGCTATCGAATTTGCAAAGAAATATAAAGTAGTTGGTTTTGATATTAACGAAAGTCGTGTTGAAGATCTAAAGCAACTGAAAGACCACACTCACGAAGCAAATTTAGATGATCTGAAAGCTGTACTTTCCTCATCAGAATTTGGCTTAACATTAAGTGCATGCCTGGAAGATTTGACAGCTTGTACTGTTTTTATCGTCACTGTACCAACACCTATAGATCACCTCAAACGGCCGGATCTACAGCCATTACTTGGGGCCAGTAAAATGTTGGGTAAAATTCTCAAAGAAGGTGATATTGTCATTTATGAGTCTACCGTTTACCCAGGCTGCACCGAAGAAGACTGCGTACCGGTTTTAGAAGAGCAATCAGGATTAAAATTTAATATTAATTTTTTCTGTGGTTATTCGCCAGAGCGGATAAATCCCGGTGATAAAGTCAATACCCTTACGAAGATAAAAAAAGTTACCTCAGGTTCTACCCCGGCAATTGCTGCTGAAATTGATCAGCTTTACACTTCTATCATTACTGCCGGTACGCATCTTGCGCCTAGCATTAAGGTTGCAGAAGCTTCAAAAGCCATAGAAAATGCACAACGTGATGTCAATATTTCATTTGTCAATGAACTGGCCTTGATTTTCGACCGCATGGAGATTGATACGGCTGATGTATTGGCTGCTGCTGCTACCAAATGGAATTTTCTTAACTATAAACCAGGTTTAGTGGGCGGTCATTGTATTGGTGTTGATCCCTATTATTTGGTGCATAAGTCAGAAGCGTTGGGGTATAAGCCAGAAGTAATTCTGTCCGGGCGCAGAGTAAACGACAATATGGGCATGTTTGTTGCCAACAAAGTGATTAAAATGTTAGTGGCAAGAAATAAAGTAATTAACGCAGCCAAAGCCCTCATATTAGGTTTCGCTTTTAAAGAGAATTGCCCGGATACCAGAAATACAAGGGTAATTGACATTTATAAAGAACTCAGATCTTTTAGTATGGAGGTAGATGTATATGATCCATGGGCCAATGTAGCTGAAGTGAAGACTGAGTATAATATCCAGCTGATTCAATCTGATGATTTCAGTCACTATGATGCAATTATTTTAGCTGTGGCGCACCAACAATTCCTGCAGATTGATTATGCTGCTTTAAAGGCAAAAGGATCAATTATTTTCGATACCAAATCGTTTATCAGTCGCGATTTGGTTGATGGCAGATTATAATTTGTATTTGATTGGATTATTGCCGTATAAAATAGCAATATTCTCGTCAAAAGGTAATCAAATTTACTTCTCAAAGCAGAATTACTTCCATATTTTCCGATTAATTTGATGACTGAATATGTTAACGAATTAATAAATTAACGTCCTTTTCAAATTTTCATTCAGGAATCGGATATTCTTTTTGATCTATGTCAAAAAATGTGAAAAATCACGAAAAATGTATTTTTTCTTCTACAGGTTCTGGTTAGATTTGTTTTAATCTAGACTAACAACATGGAACTAAAGAAAATTTTGGTGATTGATACAGAAATTCACATGCTAAACCTTTTAGGGGTGATTTTAAAAGGTCGTTATGATCTTTCGATGCAGTCGGGACCTGTTGAAGCCATGCAATGGTTGCATAAGGGAAACATGCCAGATATCATTATCTCAGAAATCAATATGCCGTATATGAGCGGGTCCGAACTCATCAGTAATCTTAAGATCAGTGGGCTCTACAGGCATATACCGATTATCGTTCTTTCCGGAATCAAAGATCTCTCGACGCAAATAAGCGCCATACCTTTTAAAGTTGATGCATACTTTTCCAAGCCCTTCAATCCGCTCGATCTGGAAATGGCTATGAGTAATATACTAGCAAGCCATGCAGTCAACTGATGATAAAGGAAATGGGATAGTTGTTAATGATTACACGCGCATTATTTATGCTGGGAAGGAATTTCTCACCAAACTCCTTCCAGAATTGCAACGCCATTTTAAAGTGGAAACGCATAAAGATATTGCGACTCTTGGAGAGTATATTTCAAAGCAGACCCTGCTGAGTCTTCCGGATGCGATATTGATAGAAGTGGATGAGGACGGTGAATGTTTTAGGTTTGTAGAGAAACTAAAGCTAAATACCTTGCTTAGGGAGATCGTGATTATATTTTTATCGGCCTCAGCCAGTCCAAAGTTATCCCAGATTGCTTTGAGGCTCAATGTTGGTGATCTCTATATTGCGCCAATTCCGGTTAATGATCTTTGCAACAGGATTAAATTCCTGATCAGGTTGCGTGCTTTTCAGCCCCGGGTAAGCGATTCAGCTGCAATCAGAGTAACAGCGCAATTCCCAGTAAAAAAACGGATTTTCGACCTGTGTATATCATGCTTTGTTTTTCTATTGCTGATTCCTGTATTTAGCTTAATCGCGCTTCTAATCCGCATAGAATCCAAAGGACCGATCATATACAGGAGTAAACGCGTGGGGGCGGGTTATAAAATATTCGATTTTTTTAAATTCCGCTCTATGCGTCACGAAAGTAGTAACGATTTGGCCAACCTTTCAGCACTTAACCAGTACGTACCTACTGAGGGTACTTCGCCTACTTTTATTAAGATAAAGAACGATCCGAGGGTTACAAAGGTTGGGGCCTTTTTACGCAGATACAGTTTAGATGAGTTACCCCAGCTTTTCAATGTAATCAAAGGAGATATGTCTCTTGTAGGAAACAGGCCTTTGCCGCTTTACGAAGCAAAGTCGCTGACATCTGATGAATGGGCTTTACGTTTCCTGGCGCCGGCAGGGCTTACGGGGCTATGGCAGGTGAGCAGAAGGGGGAAAGGAGAAATGTCTGAACGGGAGCGTAAAAAACTCGATAATTTTTATGCCAGAAAATATTCTTTAAGACTAGATCTGGCTATCCTTATTGCAACATTCGCTGCGATGAAGCAAAAGGAAAATGTATAAGCCCTCCAAACCGGTCACAATTGTTGTTAAACTAAAAAAGCATATCATTTCTGATATACTTTTTTAACTAATTTAATATTTACAGGTAAGCAACCTGCCTCATTTCTATCTGTCCGAACAGTTCTCCCTGGTGATATTAACGCCATTTAGAATCACGTCAAATTCTGTCCGTCTGTTAAGTTGCTGGTCTTCCTCTGAACAGTTAACGCCATCGTAACAGCGATTAACTAACCGGGTTTTTCCATAGTATTCCACCTTGATCCGATCCGATTGGATACCACGCGCAACCAGGTATTGTTTGGCCGCTTCACCACGTCTCAATGACAGGTTTCTGTTGTATTCTTCTGATGCCCTGCTATCGCAATGGCTGGAAGTTATGATCGTAATTTCAGGGTATTTTCTCATCAGTTCTACCAGTTCGTTCAACGCGCCCTTAGCATCAGGCCTTATTTCTGATCTATCTAAATCATAATATATATTTTTTACGGAGAAAACTTTTTTCAATGAATCGCAATGGTTTAGCACATACTGTTGAGCGCTTTCTGCTCTGTTCAATCTGATGTCGAGATTGATTACAGAATCCTTTTGTATCCCTACTGACGTGGTAAACTGGATATTGTTGATATAGCCAAGTTTTTGAGCTGTAACCTCATAGTCTGTCTCTGCAGGTAACTCTCTTTTAAACCGTCCCTGGTTATCTGTTTTGATGGTATCAGTGCCATCAAGGTGGTGCATAAGGATCCGGCCTCCGGCCAGGGGAATCCGGGTTCTTGCATCTGTAAGGGTTCCTTGCAAAATAATTTTGTAAGTAGATCTTCTAAACTCGTAAATATTGTCGTTTCCTTCCCGGTTAGAGCTGAAATAGCCTTTCTTGCCGTCTGGAGTTAAAATAAGTGCGAAGTCATCTTTAGATGAGTTTATAGGAGCACCCATGTTAACCGGTGCGGTTGTCGGTTTCATTTCTTTAAGCGGTACCTGGAATAGGTCCAGTCCTCCAAAACCGGCAAGTCCGGTTGATGAGAAAATCAAATTCCCGTCATGATCAAAACTCGGGAACATTTCATTCCCTTCCGTATTGATCAGCTTACCCATGTTAATGGGGCTGGTCCATTCGCCACGGCCAGATTTTACACAGTAATATAAATCTGTACCCCCAAAGCCGCCTGGACGGTCAGAAGCAAAAACAAGAATATTCCCGTCAGGAGTTAATGCCGGGTGGCCGGTAGAATACTCATTGCTATTATAAGGAAATTCTTTGGTTGCACTAAGATTAGGTCCATAAGCTGTGTAAAGCTTCAGTTTGATGGTTCCATCACTGCTCTTGGAGGTTTTTCCGTTTAAATAGTTATTACCGGTAAAAATGATGGAACCGTCAGGAAACACAGCTGCTGCCGCAGTGTGATATTTGTTATTAAATACTCCACCTAGTTTTTTGACCATTTTATGCTGACCATAAATCAGGTTTAAGGTATCTCTTTCTATCGCACTGGTATAGGCAGACAAAACGTTGTTATCATTACTGGTTTCTGGCGTGTCATCATCATTATACCTGATTTTCTGTTTATCTGCAGAACTTTGCGAATTAATTAAACTGTCCTGGTTAATTACCTTTAAATCTGAAAGTTTATTAACATAATAGAGCTTGCTAAAAGGCGTATTGTCCCATTTAAAGATATGTTTTGAAAAATTTTCCGATTGCCTGTTACTGGTAAACATAAGTCCTTCTTTGTAGAAAGTCGGAGCATATTCGGAAGCCTGCGTATTAATATTTAAAAAACCTATCTTCCAGTGATTTGAATTTTTATTGATCTTGGCCAGGTTTGTAGATGCAAAAGCCGCTGCTCTTTTATCTGCCGGTACTAATGAGAGGTATTTTCTATACCACCGTTCTGATTCTTCATACTGTTGGTTGTTGGCTAGGCTTTCGGCATAATATAACGCCCACTCATTCTTCATAGCCGGTTGTGAGGTCAACTTCCGGTATGCTTTCAACGCTCCGGGGTAATTTTTAATCATTTTGTAGCTATAGGCCAGCATGTCCAGCGCCTCTAAATTGGTTGAGTCTTTTGCCAGTACCCTTTTAACCTTATTGATTGTAGATACATATTCAAGCCCATTAAAACTCTTGCGTGCCGCATTTAAATCATTCTGGATGTTTGGATTGTTTTGCGCATATGTGGAGGTACAGAGGGCGAGAGTAAGGCCTAGGTATATTAACAACGTTACTTTAAAATCAAATTTCATAACTTAGAAAAATCTTGGTGATAATATTTTGTTTTTTTCAAACCCAAATTCGTACCTCAACATAATCTCATGACTGCCTGAATTAAAGTTTTGCAGTTCAGTGGTGCTTCTGTCATAACTATAACCAATACGTATCTGAGGACTAACCTGCACTTCGAGCAGCGCACTGATGTCTGCATTTGTCCGGTAACCGGCTCCGATAGCCAGTGTATTTTTAATCCATAGTGACGCATTAAAATCAGCTTCCACAGGGGCACCTTTTACGCCTTTAACCAAAAATGAGGGTTTCAGCTTGAAGTCTTCAGCGAGAGGAAAGACATAACCTGCGGTAACGAAAAGATGCGGCACCTGCCTGGCTTGTAAGTTGTTCCCGTTAGCGTTGCTGTTAAGGCTATTGCCCAGTAAATCCTGCACAGCCAGGCCAAGATAGAATTTATCCGAATTGTAATATACTCCTGTTCCGAAGTTAAACAGCGTTTTACTCGCATCATTCATAAATGCAGGATCGTAGCCAGGATTTGAACTTAATGAAACACTGCTAAGTCGTGCAGTGTAATGGCTAATGGAACCTTGCAGACCAAAACTCAGGCTTCCTTTTTCCATTCTTATCCGATAGGCTGCGCTTGCAGAACCACCTGTGGTTTGGGTAACACCTAGTTTATCACTAAAAACCTGCAGGCCTACACCAAATCTCTTATTTAAGACAGGAGCATCGATAGTGAATGTTCCTGTTCTGGGTGCTCCTTCTATTCCTGTCCACTGGTTACGGTAAAGTGCAGTTGCCGATACCAGGTTCCTGCTCCCGGCATACGCAGGATTTATGGCAAGCGTATTGAACATGTATTGCGTATACATAGCGTCCTGCTGGCCCCAGCTTTTAGTAAAAAGCAGGCACATGGTTAAAATTATAATATATCTTTTCATCTTATCTGTTAATTGTAATATAGCCCACACGTCTGTCCGTTCCATCAATGGTCAAAATATAATAATAGGTTCCTGCCGGAACTTCTTCTCCCACATGGACACCTTCAGTCGTTTTTCCATTCCAGTCGTTCTGATAACTTTTCGATTGGTAAATCAGATTTCCCCAGCGGTTAAAAATGCTTAAGTTGATCTTTTTTCCGTTGGTATTGCCAACTACAAAATAATCGTTAATGCCATCATTGTTTGGAGAAAAACCTCCCGGGATGAAAAGATCTTCCTTGATCAGGTTAACTACGGTTGGTTGCGATGGACTGACGTCTCCTGGGGTGATCGGGTCTGGTTTAGTTCCATCCGTAGAAACGTCTGTAGTTTTGCTGTTGTCACTTACCGAAAAGCCTTCAGCAGTAGCCGAGTTGCTAAAACTACCGTCATACTTATCTAAAGATACCTTAACTTCGATATCAATCGTGCCGGAAGCAGATTTAGCTAATGTATTGCTCCCTGTAAGCATGTTTTTGTCAGCTAAACCATTGAAACCGTTATTTGCAGAAAGACCACCTGTTGCGCTGATTTTTAATACTTCAAAAGTGTTTCCTCTAAAAGTTGCAAACAGATCGTCAGTTACAGTAATATCTCTTATCGCTATTTGGCCAAAGTTGGTGAGTACGAATGAATAGCTAACCGTATAGCTTCCGTCCTGATTTCGAACCGGTGTTGATTTTAATCGTTTTGCCAATCCGATTTTGCCAGGAATAAGTACCGTAATCGTAACCTTACCCGGAGTAGAAGGGGTACCATCTTTATCTACAATGATATAGGTAAACTCATCAGGGCCTGAATAACCCGGGTTGGGTGTGTAAATCGGCTGACCAGTAGTGGGATCAAAAGTTATTGTACCATGTTTAGGCGGATCAGTTATCGTAACCTTTCCTCCGGAAGCAATTGGAACATTGATTAATTTCGGTCCATTTACCGGGGTTTCTACGCTGATATTTGGCGCATTGATCACAATCGGCGGGTTCACGGTTACAGTTACAGCAATTGGGTCTGAATCAATGCCGTCAACAGTTCTTAAGATGTAAGTAAAAACATCCTGGCCGCTAAAGCCTGCATTAGGCGTGTAAATAGGTAGTCCGGTGGTTGTGCTTACGCTTACATTGCCATTTTTAGGGGTTGTTACCCATACCACGCTGGTGCCACTTTTGCTGGGATCATTATCCTTTACCGGCATTTCAACTGAGCGGTTAAAAGGAGTGGTATAGGCATCTGCGGAACCTAAAGGTTTTACAGAAACCGTTACACTGATGGGATCTGACGAGAGTCCGTCAACAGTTTTAAGCGTATAGGTAAAATTATCTTTTCCCGAAAAGCCCGGATTTGGGGTGTAAATCGGGTTCCCTGAGGCATCAAAACTGATACTGCCATTTGTTGGCGGAGTCTGTATAGGCGTTGTGGTACCCGTTTTAGAGGGGTCATTTTCCTTTACCGCTATAGTGATGGGAGTTCCCGTAACAGTAGAGGCCGCATCAGGATTACCCAAGGGTTTCACATTTACCGTTACCGTGATCGGATCAGACTGTAACCCGTCTTTGTTCTGTAAGATGTAAGTAAAGCTGTCTTTTCCACTAAAGCCGACATTAGGTGAATAAGTGAAAGTTCCATCAGTATTGAGTACCACAGTACCTTTCAGGGGATCAGTTTTTTTGATGACAATTGATCCTGCTTTACCAGGGTCATTATCCATCACATGTATAACTACAGGCAAATCAGTTGCGGTATTAGCAATATCTGCCGTACCAACGGGTTTGATATTTACTGCTATAGTTACGATTGCGGTATTGGATTCGGCACCATAATTATCTTTTACGGTATATACAAATGAATCATAGCCGCTATAATTTGCCGCTGGCCTGTAGTTCACAATGCCACTCACCGGATCAACAACAAGTGTTCCATGTAAAGGCTGGCTTTTAATGCTGATGGATGAGGCATTGATCGTGTAATTGCCATCGGCATCAGTGTCATTGCTAAGTATGCTTATCGGTATATTCGTATCTTTACTTGTGGTTACCGTATCATTAACGGCTACAGGTATACGGTTAACAATCAGCTGAACTTCATCTGAACGTTGACATCCTCCGGGTGAAGTAAAGGTCCATTTGAATGTGTAAATGCCACCGGTTAAGTTGTTGATAATTGCATTTGGCTGTTGTGCATTTACCAGCGATGCCCCTGCTGGTCCTGAAGACTGCGTCCATAACCCACTGTTGATACCGCTACTATTACCCTGCAGTACATATGTTGTGGTAGGAGTAGAAATATTAAGCAGCTGGTCAACTCCGGCATCTGGCTGACTTGGTGCAGCAACATAGGTTAATGAAATGGTGGCCGGATTAGATGTTTTTCCGTACGAATCCTGCACCGTATAAGAGCCGGATACCGTACCAAAAAGATTTGGTTCAGGTATGAACTGGATACTACCCTGAGAATTTACCGAAAAAGTTCCTTTTCCGGAAACGGTATAGCTGTTTTGTATCCCATTCTGGTTAGGATCAAGGTCTATTGATGATTTATTTAATACAGCACCATTGTTCGTTGTGGTGTCGTTAGCGGTTACGTCTATCACGGCCTGATTACCCTGACATAGCGTTAAGGCATCATTTTTAGCCAGGGGATTTGTCAAGCCAACCTGATTATGCACATCGATACTTACCTGTCTGATCTCGTGAAAATTAGTCAGGTCGCCTGTAGATGATGCGAATCCATAACGGAGATTATCCGGAGCAGCTTCAGCGTAATAAAAGTTATCAATCACCGTTGTCGTAATCGGCTTAGCCCCTCCACGGGTAATTTTTACTGTAACATTAAAGCCTCCGGCAGGTTGCGGTGCCAGATCCATAGAAACCCTCCTATAACCCATATTGGTTGAATCAGGCTGGCGTTGTCCGCCGTCTCCTACAAGCGGGAAATTGAATTGTTTCATTTGGGCACTGGTCAGATAGCTGTAATTACCTGAGGTCAATGCAGCACCATTTCCACGGCCCCTAAGGGTTATTGAGCCGGGCTCAAATCCTATGCCTCCCTGTCTGCCTTCAGTTGGATTGGAAAAATTTCCGTATTCATCAAGTCCGATGGCCAGGTAGCCATTACTCACTCCGGGAGAGATCGGGGTAGTTGTCGTAATCTGTGCATATCCAAGAGAACCGCCGAATCCACCGATAACAAAGGGATTTGCATTTGCATCAAAAAGAAAGAAACTGATTCCATCGGCACCTGTCCCACCATAAATATAATATTCAAAGGTAACCGTCAGGCCGTTGGCTGAAGGGAAATTGGTGGTATTGATGACGTAGCCTTTCTGGTTCTGAACATTGTTCGTCAGCCTCAGGTATCCATCTCCATTTGCATCCAGGGGGGTACCTGTATGGCTTGAGGTAGCCGTATTGTATGCACTACCGGCAGCCGTTAAAAAAGCAGATGGGGCACCGCCAAAAATTATTCCTTTTGAGGTGGAGTTACGGAAACTTTCGACATAGGGGAACTGGGCAAAGGCATTTTTAAAGATACATAGAGATAACACGACGATTATCTGAAAACGTAACATTTTTATCATAAACTTGGATTAATAGTTTGTTGATTTTTAACTTGCAAAGTTAAAGGCTAATTTCCAAACTATTATATATTTAGCTCAAATTATTGATAATTCTCAAATTAATAACACCGGCAACCTCCTGGTTTTCGGTCAGCCAGGATTTAGCGCCATCACAATAGGGCTGATAGCTTAACTTATTCTGGACCATAACCCGGTTTCGGGATGGTATTTCTTGATCACTTTTGCCGGATTACCTGCTGCCACACAAAAATCCGGAACATCTTTGGTCACCACTGCACCTGCCGCAATTACCACATGTGCGCCTATTGTCACTCCGGCTGTTATAACCGCATTGGCTGCAATCCAGCTGCCATTACCAATTTTAACTGACGATGTAACTACGGGTTGTTTAGAGATGGGCAGATCAATGTCCTGGTAGGAATGATTAAGGCCGCTGATCACTACATTTTGGGCGATAATGACATCATCACCAACATGTACCGGTCCGATAATTACGTTACTCATTCCAATCAGTGTCCTGTTGCCAATATAGACCGCGCCAACCCCGTTGTTGATTGTACAAAAATCCTCTATTATGGAGTCATCGCCCATTTCAAAACTGTTAAAGGGTAAAACATCCAGCCTTGTTCTAGACCTGATGCGGCTATTCTTACCTTTTTTATGAAAGAAAGGATTTAAAAAAAGGCTTACCCATACTCTTGGGCGGGCCTCACCGGTAGGGATCATCATCCAGTGCACAATTTTTTTTAGCTTTTCATTACCCTTTACTACTTTTAAGAGTGATTTCATTACAGATCTTAATTATGGTTATCTTTACAATATTAGCATAATTTAAATCATAACCATATATTTGATCTTTACTGCAATCGTTTTATGATTAGAAACCAACTCAAGCCGTTAATGGTGTTTTTTATCTGCACCCTGCTTAAGTTAAACAGCGCTCTCGCTCAAGAAAGTATTTTAAGCGAAGTTTCTTATTTATATATGGAGAAACTTGTTGCGGCGGCTAAAGCCAACTATCCAAGGGTGGGTGCTCTTAATAACCAGATCAATATAGCCAAAAGCGACCTTTCCGGGGCGCGACTTTCGTGGCTGGAGCCTTTGTCCTTTCAGTACGTTGCCCGCTCAAACCAGGCAACAGCCAATACCGTGGTAGATCTGCAGACTGCTGATCTGCTTACAGGATATCAGTTTGGTATTTCCATCAACCCCGGCTCTTTGTTAACCAAACCGAGCCAGATTAAAAAAGCAAAAGAACAGTTAAGAATTGCCCAGTCTAACCAGGCAGAATATTTTCTTGAGCTGGAGGCACAGGTAAAATCCAGATATGTTACACTTCTTCAGTTTCAAAAATCGCTTGCACCGGTCAACGATATGTATCTCACGGCACAGAGTAATTTTGAAAACATGAAAATCAAGTATCAAAAAGCCGAGATAACCTTTGCAGAATACAACAGTGCGTCGAATTCCTTGAGCAATGCCCTGCAGGCCAAACTGCAGATGGAAGCCAGCTACCTCAATGCAAAAATTTCACTCGAAGAATTAACGGTTAAAAAGTTGGAAGAAATAAAATAATGGCTGAAGGATATAAATTTTTGAAACTTGTCAAACGCTACCGTCTGGCATTGATATTGGTCCCTTTGATTACCATTATCATCACTACATTTTTAGTGCGCAACCTGAAGAGTTCATATATATCCCAGGCCCAGATTTCAACCGGAATTGTGGATGAAACACAGCAACAGTCAGTAATTATTGAGGCGGTCCAGGGTGAACAGGTACGTCAGCAGTTTAGCAATCTCATTGAGATGATCCGTATGAAAAGGGTACTCAATCAGGTATCCTACTTGTTAATGATACACGATCTAACCACCAATAAACCTTTTAAACCCAAAAGTGACCTGGTTGAAACGCTGAATAAAGACGCTGTTGCCCATGCCATTGAGGTATATCGTAAAAAATACGAAAATAATGAGGAACTTGATATCAACGTTCCTGATGAGGAGGGGCTTACAAGGGTGCTCAAATCAATGAATTACGATGCCGATGCCCTTAAAAGCAAAATATCTGTATTCCGTTCGGGAGAAAGCGATTTCATTACCGTACAATCTGAAGCCGAAAGCCCGGAGCTGGCAGCGTATATTGTAAATACCCTGTCTTCAGAATTCATTAAAGGTTATACTTCGCTCACCAAAGCTTCGCAGGGTAAGGCAAACAATTTTTTGAGGAATATGCTCAGGGAAAAAACGGATACCCTTGCCGCACGAATGGCCAGACTGAAGAATTATAAAATCAAAAACAAGGTCTTAAATCTCACCGAACAGTCTAAGCAGTTGTATTCTTTAATCCTGGATTATGATACCAAAAAACAGGAAGCCATTGAGAAGACTGCTGCATACGCCGGTGCGCTTAATGAGATTGATGCAAAGTTCAATCCCAAAGAACGGAGCTATATCGAATCCAGGCTCTCTAAAGTAAACCAGGGATTGGTGGAAACTAAGGCAGAACTAAGCAGCCTTTACGACCTCTACCTTAAAAACGACCTTGACGAAAGGTATAAAAACAGTTATGATTCCCTTAGAAACAAGCTGACTGAACAGATTAACAAATCTTCTGATCAGTACATCAACAATCCCCTGAGTGCTAAACAGGAACTGGTCAGTCAAAAAATCAATCTGGAAATACAGATGGATATATCCCGGTACGGAATAAATTCTCTTGAAAATAAAATTAATTCACTGACCAGGGATTTTGAGAATTTAGTTCCACAGGAAGCAGAGGTACAGACCCTGGAAATGAGTGTGGATATCGCCAGCAAGGAGTATCTGGATATCCTGAACAAATATAATCAGAGTAACCTCGAATCCGGGGTTGAATCTAAGATGAATATTGTCCAGATGGGCGTTGGCGGACTTGCACAGCCTTCGAAGAAACTTCCGCTGATGGTGCTCAGTGGTTTTGTGAGTCTTGTTTTCTGTCTTTTGGCATTATTTATCATTTTCATTACCGATAACCGAATACTTGATGCGAAAACACTGGCCGCGAAAACGTCGGTGCCTGTACTCGGTACGATACCAAAACTCCCGGCTCCGCTTGAGTCGCTGAATAGCTCATGGGAGGATCCGGCCCATCATGATTTTTGGGCCAGCATACGTTCCATCCGATATGAGCTGGAGTCGGCCATGCAGGATAAGGTGATCGTGATTTCCAGCTTTGGGCCTTCTGAAGGGAAAAGCTTTTTTGCCAGATGCCTTGCAAGGTCATGGGAAAAAACAAATAGAAAGGTATTGTTGATAGATGGGAATTTTACACATCCCTCGCTAGGTCAGGCCCGGGCTGGACAATATGTGGAGGATTTTTTACAGGGAAGAGAACAAATTGGGCAGCAGGAACCGATAGAAATGATTTCGGTGTTAAGCAACCGTGGCAAAGAAGGATCTCTTTTGGAACTTTCCAGTGCTCAGCAGATCAATCAACAGCTGGACAGGGCAAAAACAATATACGACCTGATTATTATCGATGTTGCCGCGATCAATGATAGCAGCCTCGTGAGAGAATGGCTTTCCTTTACCCATAACGCCGTAGCGGTGTTCAAATCAGGAGAATCAATCAATGAAGATAAAAAGGCATATCTTGCTATGCTTAAAGAAACCGGGATTTTTAGGGGATGGATACTTAATATGGCCGAAACGGGTTCGGGCGAACTGGAGTTTTTTAAAACAAAAGGATAATGGATGCGTTTGTGATCTGGCATTGGATATTATACATTCTGGGAATCATTATTTGCTTCCATCTTCTTTTTCCGATGGTGCTGTTTTTATGCTGGAAGTTTTCCGCCAAACCAGTAAGATCTTTAAATACGGGTACAACCAACAGGGATTATGGAATTATTTTAACGGCTTATGAGCAGGTAGATTTTGTAGCCGATGCGGTCAAATCCCTTCTGGATATGGACTATTTAAATTTTCATATTTATGTGGTTGCGGATAACTGTAAACCATCTGAAGCGCTTATTTTTACCGATGATCGTGTTGACGTTTTGTTTCCCGAGAATGTTTTAGCCAGCAATACGGCCTCTCACTTTTATGCCATTGAGCATTTCAGGCGTCAACATCAAACAATATTGATCATGGATAGCGATAACCTCGCTCATCCGCAATTGATTAATGAGTTGAACAAGTATTTCGGGCTGGGGTTCCATGCTGTACAGGGACTCAGATCAGCTAAAAACCTTGAGACTACAATTGCCTGCCTGGACGCGGCAAGGGATATTTATTACCATTTTTATGACGGGAAAGTGATCTTTGAACTTGGATCATCTGCAACACTTGCGGGCTCGGGTATGGCGTTTGATTCGCAGCTCTACATACGAATGCTAAAAGATATTGATATCAAGGGCGCCGGATTTGATAAAGTGCTTCAGGCCCGTTTGATTGCTGTTGGCGAAAGAATTGCTTTTGCCCAGGACGCCATTGTTTATGATCAGAAAACCTCCGCTCCGAAGCAGTTGGTCAGCCAACGATCGCGTTGGATCGCTACCTGGTTTAAGTACTTCAAATTTGGGTTTGGAATTCTTTATCAAGGTGTGGCAGGCGCTAATCTTAATCAGCTTATCTTTGGTACAGTGCTGCTAAGGCCGCCACTGTTTATATTCTTATCACTGGCTGTTTTGTTAATGGTCATTAGCCTGTTTACCACCCAGCTATTGGCACTGGTCATTTTCCTTTCCCTGGTTATTTATGTAATTAGCTTTTTGATTCCGGTTTTAAGCAAAACAACCGATAAAAAAATTCGCAGGGCGCTGGTTTTTATTCCTAAATTTATATTTTATCAATTTGTATCCTTAGCCAAATCTGTCTTCTCCAGCAAGCCAAATGTGGCAACCAGGCACCGCCTCAAAAATAACAGCAGATGATGTGGTCCAACCTATCATATGAGATGAAAAAAAAGCTGGTAATTCTTATTGCTATGCTATCATTTGCTGTCGGCTCAGCTTTACTCACCGTTAAGCTCGAATATTATGCCGTTTTCCTGGCATTGCTTTTTGCAGGAGGCATTGTATTTACGATTGCATTATTTTCCAATCCAAAAGTTGGTTTTCTCGTTTATCTCGTATACTGTTTCTTTATTGCCGGCCTGCTGAAAAATACGGGATTGCCTTTTGGCCCCCTAATGGAAGTTCTGCTCGGCGCTACCTGGCTTTCGCTGCTGGTTAATTATAAGAAAATCGACTGGAAAGAGATCCATAATGATCATATTATCATCGCGCTCATCTGGTTTTCAATTAACATTCTGGAATTGGTTAATCCCGAAGGGGCCAGTTTGCTGGGTTGGCTAAATGAAGTACGTTTTACAGCTTTCAACTGGTTGCTAATCGCCCCTATTGGCTTCTTATTGTTTAAGAGTAAACGCGACCTTGATGTTTTTTTTATAATGATCATCTCACTGTCTGTTTTAGGTACGCTTTATGGAATCAAACAATATTATATAGGGGTTTCTGCCGGTGAGCAACGGTGGCTTGATGAAGGAGGGGCAACCACCCATATTATTGATGGCAGGCTCAGGGTATTTTCATTTTATACCGATGCAGGCCAGTTTGGTGCTTCTCAGGCCGCAATGTCGGCAATCACAATAGTGATGGCCTTAGGCCCTTTTAAAAGGTGGAAGAAGATCTTATTATGGATTTCCGGATTAATACTCTTTTACGGAATGCTAATTTCCGGCACCAGGGGAGCATTTTTTGCATTTGTGGTGGCCAGCATCTTTGCCATGTCACTGAGTAAAAATTTTAAGGTGCTCTTTGCGGGGCTTTTCTTCGTTGTTGCCATGTTTGGCTTTCTCAAATACACCACTATCGGAAGTGGGAATTACCAGATTGTTCGGCTACGTACCGCTGTTGACCCTGAAAACGATTCCTTTAATGCCAGGCTGATCAATCAGGCCACGCTGAAAGAATTGATGAAGAACAAACCCTTCGGTGCAGGGGTGGGAAGTATCGGATTGAACGGGATTAAATTTAATTCAGAAAAATATTTATCAAATATTCCGCCAGATAGTTATTGGGTTAAGATTTGGGTAATGTACGGACCTGTGGGGCTTGTGATATGGTTTTCACTGATTATGTATATGCTTGGAAAGTGTTGCGGAACGGTGTGGAACATTCAGGATAAGGGACTCAAAGTAAAATGCATTGCGCTAACATCCGGTACCGCCGGTCTGTTTTTTTGTAGTTATGGCAATGAAGTTATGAATGGTTTTCCATCAGTAATCATTCTATACATGTCATGGTCATTTGTACTCATGGCCAATAACCTGGATGGAAAAAATGTAGCAATCTCAAAAAATAACTAATTTCAATATGCCACTAGGACTCTTGGTCATACCTGCAGCTGTATTTTTTGTATTTGGTTTTATCAAAGGATATAAGAAAAGTAAGAATAATGTATAAATTTCTGCAATCCATACCCGATAAACTGGCCAGGGTCACCTCTGGAAGGAAGCTCATCAGCGAGATTGATGGACTTAGATTTTTTGCGATCCTTCCGGTGCTTATACAGCATTTGAACGAGCGTTTTGAGCGGAACACCACGATCGATTTTATCCATCCCAAAGCAGATACATTTGCCTATTTTCTGGCTTACAGGGGGTTCTTAGGTGTTTACATTTTTTTTGTAATCAGCGGGTTTATCCTGGCGCTCCCATTTGCTTCATACCATCTGGCCAGCGGAAAGAAAATAGGTATCAGGCAATATTTCTGGAGAAGGCTTACCCGGCTTGAACCACCTTATATTTTCTGGATCAGTATTTTCTTTCTGGTTTATGTATTTCAGCGCCATGTTTCTTTTTTTGAATATCTTCCGCATTATTTTGCCAATATCACATATACCCATGCTATTTTTTATGGTGTCTGGTCTCCCTTTAATCCCCCAACCTGGACCCTCGAAATTGAAATCCAATTTTATATTCTTGCGCCATTTCTTTCCTATTTTTTCTTTAAAATACCTAAAAAAGGTATCAGACGTGGTCTGAACATTGGCTTTATTCTGGTGCTGATGTTGCTCCAGCAATATTTTAAGTGGTACCTGCCACCGTTTAGTCTTTCAATTCTAGGTCATCTTCACTATTTTCTAATCGGCTTTATGCTGGCTGATCTTTATATCTGTGATTGGGCTTCAATTAAAAAAAGCAAATTTTATGATATTGTAGCCGTACTCGCTCTTGCAGGGCTTATTGGTTTATGGAGCTGGGGTTTTGAGTTCATTAACAGACTGGCGGTGGTAATTTGTCTTTTTGTCTTTTTTATTGCTGCATTTAAAGGAAACCTGATTAACCGGCTGATTACCAACAGGTGGGTGATGGCCATCGGTGGAATGTGTTATACCATATACCTTATTCATCTTCCTTTTGCCGAGTTTTTTATCCGGTTAAGCAAATATGTAACCTTCACTCGTGATTATACCATTAATCTGCTCTTGCAGCTGGCCCTGTTTCTTCCGGTTGTACTGGCCTTAAGTGCCGTATTTTTTCTATGTTTCGAAAAGCCTTTTATGGATAAAGACTGGCCTTCCAGGGTTGCAAAATGGGTTTCATCTATTTGGAAAAGGCAATAACTTTTGCGAAGAATACATACTATGGAACTAAAGGACAAGATAATCGTAATATTGGGTGCCACCAGGTTTGATTGGAAATTTGAATCCACCAGTTATCATACCGCCAAATTTCTGGCAGAAAACAACGACGTATATTATGTTGATTTTCCCTATACGCTTAAAGATTACTTCAAAAGAAATCAACAATCAGACATTGCTTTAAGAATTCCACATTTTAAGAAAGGCGCAAAAGGAATTCTTGATACAGGATTTCCGGGTTTAAAGATTTTAATCTTGCCATTGTTACTTTCTCTTAACTTTTTGCCCGAAGGGCGTATTTATCGTTGGTTATTGCGGTGGAACGAACGCATGATTTCGGCCAGGATTAACCGGGTTATGGCAGAGAGAGGCGTTGATGAATTTATTTTTATCAATTCGTTTAATTTCCACTATCCCGGTGTTTCTAAAATGCTTTCCGGGGCAATACTGACGATCTACCATTGTGTAGACCCTATTATTACGGGTTATGATGAGCGCCATGGATTTGTATCCGAAGATTTGCTCATCAAAAACAGCGATCTTGTAATCTGCACAAGCAAAGCACTTTATCGCGACAAAATTAAAAAGAAAAAGCAGACCTTTTTTATTCCTAATGCAGCCGATTTGACGGTTTCCTCACGGGCGCTGGATCCGAACCTGCTCATCCACCCTTCCGTATCTGATATCCCCAAACCGGTTATCGGTTACTTAGGTGCAATAGAACGCCGTATCGATTTTGATCTGTTGATAAAGGTTGCCACGATGAACCCGGATAAAAGCTTTGTACTGGTTGGGCCTACCGCCCGGGAATTCGTTCCTCAGGAGTTTGAAGAAATGCATAACGTTTATTTTCGCGAAAGTGTGCGCTATGATGAGATGCCGGCAGTGGTAAAAGGATTCGATATTGCAATGGTTCCGTTTAAAAAGGATGAAGTGAGTGCAACAATCTTTCCGCTTAAATTATTTGAGTACCTGGGAACTGGTAAACCAGTGGTGTCTACAGATTTTAATATGGATCTTTTGGAGTTTACCTTTGATTCTGTGCGCTATTGCCACAATACTGATGAGTTTTCTTCAGCCATTTCTTTTTATCTTGAAAATGATAACGGGGAAGCTAAAGCATTCAGGTTGTCAATTGCTGCCGATAATACCTGGGCAAGGCGTATGTCAGAACTGGGCAGTCTGATCGCTGAGTTTTATCCCGAAAAAAAAGGTAAAAATTAACTTTTTTTAAGACAACATTTCCTTGTACAGATTGATATGTTTACTGATGGGATCACTGCGTTGGTACCACTCAAGAAGGCGCGCTCTGCAGCTGTTTAAAGTTGCCGCTTTTTCTTTTTTTGAAATAATTGCTTGTCTGATCAGTTTCCGCAGTTCAGCTACATCACCCGGATCAAATAAATAACCACTTACGCCAGGCTCAATATAATCAATCATTCCTCCTGTTGCTGATGCAATCAGCGGTGTGCCACATAGTATAGCTTCGGTGCCGGTAAGCCCAAACGTTTCCTCCAGTGAGGGATTAATGAAAAAATCCATTGCACTGTAAATCAGTGAGTGAAATCTTTTATCGTGCACAGGTTCAAAGCGGATGATATTGATGGCGCGCTCATTGTTCGTGGTAACTTTTGCCCTGATTGCCCCAAAGGTTAAAATGGTAATGAACTTTTTCTCATCGGCTTCTAAACCCCCAATAGCCTCAAGTAAAAGCCAATAACCTTTTCTGTAATTTTCAAGATCATCAGCACCCGTTCCAAGTATCAGTGAGTCTGCAGGAATATTAAGGGCTTCCCTGGAAATAGCCTTGTCAATTCGTCTGAAACCGGCAATATCAAGCACACAGGGAATCTGATCGCATTTTACGCCAGGAAGATATTGTTGGATTTTTTGTAGCGTAAGCGTACTGCTCGCAATAAACCTGATGCCGGAAGAACGAATGCTTTCATGTTTTGTTCTCTGAAGCAAATCTTCTGCATTTTTGAAATTGGGATTACGTAACACATCCTGTTCATAATGAAAACCACCTAAAATCGGGTTTAGGTCGTGAGCGGTCCAAACCATCGGTTTTTTTATGGCTTTAAAAAAGGTCGGGACATCTACAAAGTCCGATATCCAGTGAAGGTGGATAAGGTCAGCACGTTTTACCCGGTCATCCTGTTCCAATCGGTAATGCGAAAAAGGAAAGCTAAAGATTTCATACTTTCCTGTTTGTCCTTCTGTAATTCTCGTATTTCTGTCTATGCCCAGTTTCCTGGTTACCCGGTTGGTAAACGGCCTTTTTTGATCGGTCTTGTATACACCAGGTAAAAGATTTTCATTGAGGGCATGCATACAAAGCACTTCAGATTCGATGCCCTGTTCCAAAAGCGCCTGATGAAGACGCATAACAGCAATTCCTGCCCCACCGGTAATATAAGCTGTAATATGAAGTATCCTCATCCGTTATGGTTAAAATTAGGGCTGATCAAAAACGTCGCACCATATAAATTTATCTGTCATCACCCTTTTTGGATGCTCCTTCCCAATGCGGAAACCTAACCAGTTTTTTGGTGCGTATACCGTATTGTTTTTATCTGAGAGATAAGCGGCCCACCACGCAAAACTACTGTTTGAAATAATGGCGATATCAGCATTTTTTATAATCTGAAAATCAGTTATCTCATTATTTGATGAGAATATATAGTTTGGCTGTTCACCAAAGTAGGCCTTTACATACTCAATATCATCACTCACAAAATAAACGATACAGTCTTTAGTATCGCCAAGGGCATCCAGTCTGGTTTTGAAATAAGACATCGGCAGGGAGATGTCTCTTTTGCCATAGTTCAGGTAATCCGTTCGCCGGATATGGACAACAATCGTTTTATTCGTCCGGAAAACAGGTCCGAATTCCGCTTCAAAAAGATCGGTGAATTGCTTTTTAAGCTTGATGTTGAATCCTCCTGGAATATTCCTGACATAAAAATCGGTTTGGAAGAAGCCCTTGTAGATGGTGCGTTCTTTCACTTCTACCGGCCGCGGAACCTGGATACTTTCAATGTAAATCTCGTTAAATTTCAATACTTTGGGCAACATGCGGGTATATACCGAATAGAGCTTTGAAGATAAGGTCAGGTTATCGAATGTCCCCAGGTCAAAATATTTGGTCAGGTAGGCATGATGCGGATTTACAAAAAAAAACGATTTTCCTTTGTTGTTTGCTTTTAAATACTGAAAGAAAGCATATTGGAAAATCTGGTTTCCAAGCCTCCCGATAAATTTAACTCCGATCATAAATCTGCCTTTTTTAAAATATATTTATTGATGAATTCAGGGTAAAAGCGATAGGCATATACAAATGCATTGAGTGCATTTACCTTGAGTTCTCTCCACAAAATAACCTGTGATATGCTAAAACCGAAAATGTTGGCAATAAGGGTAGCATATGCCGCACCGATTACCCCGTACCGGTGGATGAGGAAATAATTCAGCGTCAGAATTACGCAGGTATTAACAATTACAATGATAAAAGTAACCCTTGTTTTTCCGATGGAATCGATAATTACCCCAAATTGTCGCCCAAACGGACCGAATATGCAATAAAGTAAGGTGATGTTGAGTATAGGAACAGTATCGGCATACTTATCTCCCGCCAGAAGCTTAATAATCAGCCCATCAAACAGATAGATGAAAATAATTGCGGGGATTACCATGGCCAGGATGGTGCCAACCGACTTCTCATACAGGTATTTAATGGCTTCCTTTCCTTCGGTTTCTATGCGTTTAGAACTTTGCGGAAACACAATAGTGGCTACAGCATTGGTAGGGATATCGATCAGATTGCCAATTCTCACTGCAATATTGAATGAGCCGGAGGCAGCCGGGGAAATAATGCCTGCAAGCATCCACTGATCTATTGTACCAGAAAGAATGGAACTAACCGAGGTAGCAAATGCATACTTGCCATAATGGAATATCCGGCTGATCCAGTTTTTACTAAACCGGTAAGAGAAGCTGATGAAGTTTTTTACATAGGCCCAGGAGATGGCGATGCTAACCAGTACAGCTAAAATCTGTACATATACCAGTGTCATCAGATTAGTCTTGATGCCAAAAAAAAGGCATACGAACAAGAATAAGCACAACACGGACTGTCTTGCCAAACCGCTGAAAAGCACACCTGTATATTTAAAGTTGG
This sequence comes from Pedobacter suwonensis, assembly GCF_007833675.1. Lineage (NCBI taxonomy): Bacteria > Pseudomonadati > Bacteroidota > Sphingobacteriia > Sphingobacteriales > Sphingobacteriaceae > Pedobacter > Pedobacter suwonensis. Next base: position 3,599,456 of record NZ_CP031708.1, read on the forward strand.
CCTGCTCAATGCAATTGAACTGGGTCAGGATTCCGGAAAAAATAAATACAATATTATACAGGTGAAACATGGGTTCAAGTTCCGGTGCTTTGAGCAATCTGGAAAGATAACCTGCGAAAATCAGGTTCAATAAAATGCAAAGAACCGTAAGGCTTCCACTAATGGTAAGGGTTGCAGAAAAGATATCTGAATGTTCTTTTTTTTCAGACCCCGACATAAATTTGATCAATGCACTCTGAATAAGTCCGTTACGGATAATTTCAAGGATCGTTACCGTTTGCAAAAATATTCCCCAAACACCATAATCATTTTTTGTAAGAAGTCTTACCAGTACGAAGAATATCGCAAGGTTAATCAGCGTGCCGGAAAAGTTCTGCAGGATGTTGATGATCCCGGATTTAATCCAATAGTTATTTTTTGTTCCGCTCATTTAAGCCTGATTTGGGGATAATGGTTTTCTTTTCAGATGTGTTGCTGCCAGTTCCAGTACGTCCTGATCACTTTTGGCATGGTATATCGCTGCATTTGAGAATTTAGGGTAGAGTTTTGTAAAACAACCAAAATAGTGTTCCGGGCCTTTTTTAGATAAAAGGATATTTACGCCGCCAAAATAGCTGGCCAATGCACCTGTTCCCCCGTGTGTGGATATAAAATGTTCCGCATTGGCATATACCATCAGCTGGAAATGGTTAAAGTTTCTCGCTTTGCCCAGGTTTTGTTTAAACATGTTTTCCATTAACAGCACTTCAGGGTGCTGCTGCTCAATCCAGTCGTATTCATTTAAATCGTAAATATCGCTGTTGTCATTCGTAATATTTTCAGGTCTGGGTCTGTTGTAAATAATCTGGTATTCAGATTTATAGCTGTTGATCAGTTCGTCTAAAAGTGCAATGCTTAAAAAACTGATCGGCGGACCATCCCATTCCATATTATAGCGGTTGGCAATAATCAGGATAGGTTTGTTATAACGATAAATGTCATTGCCATACACCTCTTTTAAGGGAACTTGTGCCCACTTACGCATGTTGTAGTTTTGGCTGTAAAGAATCCGGGGTGTTTCAAAATTATAGTTTCCCGGCGTAGTTCTGGAATCAAATGTTTCAAGGTGTTCAGGCGAAAAAAAATACAGCTCGGAGGTATATTTTGCCCCTTCGGTTTGCAATAGGGTACCGTTTTTGAAATGCCAGTAGGCAAATGGCAGTGCGAAGGCCAGATCAGGAGTAAACTCTCCGCTAAAGGATATTTTTTTATAGGGTTTTTTAATTACATAATCGCTGATCAGGTATTTCCACTGAATGACCTGGCATAGATAGGTGTCCCTGAAAAAATAGCGGTAATTCGCAGGAACGTTATAATGCCTGATTTTTGTATATAAGCCTAAAATTTTAACAATTAATTTCCTTAGCATGTCACAGGTTATTTTGTAGCTATTTTCATTTTTTATGCTGATGCCAGCCAGGGGTTTTGTGGTAATTTAGTCGTAAAGTCGCGTTAATCAAAAGCTAAGCGCTGCGTAACTTTAAAAATAATAGTTCAGGTTAAATTTTATGTGCCTGTAAAGGTGCCTGGCCACCCTGATCATCATATTGGTGGGATGCCGCTTCCAGTTCCGTTTAAAGGTACTGGGTTCTTCACTCGAGTTTCTTTGATCAAAAAGACCCTGAAAGTCTTCATAAAACAATCCTTTACCCTTACGTTTAAGAAACGACATCATCATGCTGTATTCTGCCTTTTCTACATTAACCCCTTCCTTATAATCGCCAAACTTGATTAAAAAATCACTTCTCCTCAGGTGTGGATGGTCACTGTACAGGTAGAATTTATTATAGGTACTCAGAATATCTTTAGGGTTAAAATGCATTTCAGAGAAACCTTCAGCAAATGGTTTCAGAAAAGGAAAACGCTGATAGGCATAAAACCGAACGATATCCAGGGTAGGGTCATTCTGCATAAAACCGATGGATGCAGAAAGTTTCTCCGGAAACAGTTCGAGTGGAACAAAATCTTCCTGTACATAAAGCGTAAGGGGAAGTGTTGCGTTTCGCTGTCCTTTATTAATATTATTTCCTAGTCCGGCATTTTTTGGCGTAGTAATAAGCTTAAAACCAAATTCAGGCTGGAGTTTTTTAACCAGCACCAGGTTTTCGGCTGTACTGCAATCATCAGACACAACAATTTCACCAAATTTGCAACCCAGCGACGCGAAAGAGGAAAGTAATCTGGCTAGGGAGGCAGGCCTGTTAAAATGGGTAACCAGCAAGGTTACCTCTGGAAAATTGAACGCTTTTGACTGCATGTATTGATAAATTGTTAGCTGGAAAAGATTTCCACTGCTGGTCTTAACCTTTTGGGGTACAGCTTACAGAAGCGGATCTGAACATGTATAAATTTATTATTTTATTTCAAAGCAAAAATTTTTTTGACTGTTTTTTTTACTTTGTAAAACCCTTTTCTGAAAACCCTTACATAATTGGGTACAATTTTGAAGTCTGCCCAGGGGGTCATTTTAAGATACCGGAAAAACTCGTTTTTGTAAAACTGACTGCCATTATACGATGAATAGATCGGTTTAATATCAATAAAATGCATAATAAAGGGATCTTTTACATCTACCCCGGCCTTGCAGTTCCAACGGTGGTCGAGTTCTTTCCAGCTATTGGCAAAAACTACGTTAAGGGCATATTGATCTGCTAAAAGCAGCGAATCTTTATTCTCCTCTACGCAGGTCAGTATTTTTTGAGGTATATTTTCGTTTTTCCATTTTTCAATATCGATTACCAGCAAACCTGCATTGAAATATTTCGTCTCCGGATCAAGCCCAAGTTCACGGTAATTAGGTATTCCTGCCCATTCGCAACTTACCGTTGCCGAATGGTCCTGTACGCAACCCACGGTTCTACCGTCCAGTTCCACCGACCATAACTCCGATATATCCCTGTTCACAATCATGTCTACATCCAGATAAATGACCCGTTTTGCGGCATTACCTACAATATAAGGCGCAAACATTCGCATATAGGTAATCTGTGGCATCCCAGTACCGTCAATGGGGAGGTGCATATCCTTTGGCAGAACCGATTCCATCTCATGAAAGCTGAGGGTATAATCATTACCATCAACCATTGATCGTAGCTTCTGAATGTTCAGTTTGGAAATTCCATTATCAATAATCGCGAAGGCAATCTGCTCGCCGGTTTTATGATTGGCCTGTACCGATTTGATCAGGGGGGCCAGTAAAATGGCATAGTGGTTATCCGTTGCGATAACAATATGGATAGTTTCTCTTTGTTTGGACATTCGTTTGAAATAGAGGCTTTTTGTTTCGGTAGAACATACAAATTTAGGGAATTAAAATTATTATTCATCTTTTTAAACCTTATCGATCTAAATTTGAAGTTTTGACCCGCTTACCCATTCAAATATATTGCAAACCTTAAAATTATTGAAGTATTTATTTAATATTGTGTTTTAAAACATCAGTCATGTGGCCAATCAAAGTTCCTGAACATATTAAACAGTTTATCGATAAACGGTTCACCTCCGAAGAGTTGGGCGCTAAGGCCAGGGCCTCCTATAAAACGATCTCTAATGGTGTTCCGGAAGTATCTGTAGTGATGCCGGCATTCAACGAGCAGGATAATATCATACCTACCCTCGCCTCTTTGGCTGCCAATAAAACAAAAAGAGTAGTAGAAATTATTGTGGTAAACAACAATTCTACCGATCATACTGAAGCCCTTGTTAAAAGTACTGGTGTACCATGTATCCTGGAAAGCAGGCAGGGAATTACTTTTGCCCGTAACGCCGGCCTTGCGGTTGCCCGTGGTAAATACATATTAAATGCGGATGCTGATACCATTTATCCTGCAGACTGGATCGAACAGATGACTGTACCGCTGGAGAACCCAGGCATTGCCCTTACTTATGGTAGATTCGCTTTTTTGCCTATTGCAGAAACAGGTCGCGCAACCTATTTTTTTTACGAACACCTGGCAAGGCTTTCGCGGTGGATGAATAAGGTTTTTAAGGAGGAGGCCGTAAATGTATATGGATTCAATTCAGGCTTCAGGCGCGAGCAGGGAATCGCCGTAGATGGTTTTAACCATCCACCGGGAACCAATGAAGATGGCTGGCTCGCACTAAAATTGCGAAATAAGGGCTTTGGAAAACTCCATCTGGTTACCGCCATCAGCGCGCTGACCTGGACCACCGACAGAAGAATACAGCTTGACGGCGGATTAATAAAGGGCTCTCTAAAAAGAATAAAACGGGTACTGGGGGGATAATTCCCCTAAAATCTGAGTTTGATCATCATGAAAAAAATGCTGAAACAAGCTAACATCGACAGACTCCTAAAAAAAATCGTCTTCTCGACTGTAGCGAAGCGAAATGGAGAGATCTTTAAACTAAGTTCTTGAGATCTGGTTTAAAAGATTTCTCCCCGCATATATCTGGCGAATGGCTTTAAAAGCCACATTATTTATTGAACTCAAATTAAAAGGTTAATGGATGGAGCCGAAAGCTAACAAAGATGATTACCTTGCAAAAACCGGCATCATACGCCTGGTGAAATCTTCTGCACCCTTTTGGTTGATGTGGATTTCGTTATAAAAAAAGGTTGGGTCGTGCTGATAAATATCACCAAAATTTAAATATTCAACCCCTTTATCCCTTTTCATCTGCAGGGTAAATTCAGCTATGTTCTGTTTATACTGCTCATCAATTTTAATGTCGGCCACTGGCGCGGTGAATAAAATAAGTTCGATTTTATTGGCTTTACAAAGCGAAATGATGTCATTCAGGAATTTATATTTGCCTTTCAGATCAAAAGTCAGGTCTCTCAGTTTTGCAGGCCCTTTATAGGCCACATCAGGATAAAAGAAATCACCATAACTGTCGAAATCCTGGGGCAGTATATTAAATCCATCATTAATTACCTCGTGTATTCCCCATAGGGTGTTGTATTTGGCATACCGGTAAAAAGGTATATACCTGTATGCATACCACTCATATCCAAACTGTTTGAAGTGATCAAATACCACAGGCTCTTTAAGGTATGGAAAAAATTTAGGCACGGCAAAATCAAAAATTTCTTCTGTATTAGAAGAGAAGGGATCAATCTGCAGGTATAATTTTTTGATTTTATTATTTTTCAGTATAAACAGCTTCAGCATCAGGTACTGATCGGTAATCGAACTGCCGTCTACGGAGATGTTGATCCCTTTCTTTTTTGTTTGCTCCTCAATCATTTTTAGGTCCAGCGATGTATATGCCCTTGAATTTCCATGAACGGCAAAATCAAACTTCTGGTTACTAACCTTGTCCAGCCACTGGATTTTGGTATAATTTCCTTTCTGAAATACATAGGTAAAACCTTCATCCAGCAACCAGAACAGGAGATAACAGATCAGAAGTAGTTTAAATAGCTGAATAAAAAAATTCTTCATGGCTAGAATTGAAAATAAATGAAACTGCTTTGTGATACCAGTACTCCGAATAAGGCAATAAGTAGGATTAAGGTGAGGTAGCTTAAAAAACGTACCGATTGATAGGCATAGAAATAATATTGCACCCTTTGGTTGCCCCAAAAACCTTCAAAGATGAGCAATAACAAAATCAGTGGAAAGCCTACGGCGAAGTTGTAAAGATCAGCTCCTGTAGATTGCCTGATCTCAGCAATAAAGGAATGACCATAATCAAAAAGGTTTTTGATAATCGTAAAAGAATCATGGAGGTTATTAGCCCTGAAAAAAATCCATGCAAAACATACCGCTGAGAATGTCCAGAATGTACCCAGCCATCGCGGGAGTTTAAAATTGAAAAACTTTTTTCGCTGATTTAACGATTCAAGTGAGATCAACAAACCGTGAAGCGCTCCCCAGATAATAAAATTTACACTTGCCCCGTGCCATACCCCTGATACCAGGAAAGTAATGAATAAGTTAAATATCCAGCGGCCCATTCCCACCTTGTTTCCTCCAAGCGGAATATAAAGATAATCTCTGAACCAGGTAGACAGGGAAATGTGCCATTTGCTCCAGAATTCGCGTATTGATGATGAGAAGTAAGGCTTGTTGAAATTTCTCATCAGGTCAACTCCCATCATTTTAGCTACGCCTATGGCAATATCAGAATAGCCCGAAAAATCGCAGTAAATCTGAAAAGCAAAAAATATGGTGGCACAAAGAACAGATAAGCCATGGTATGATTCGGGATTGTTGTAAACCAGGTTCACAAAAAATGCCAGCCGGTCTGCCACCACTACTTTTTTAAACAGCCCCCATAATATTCGCCTGGCGCCGATAATCAGGTTGTCAGCCTCAAGCGGCTTTAAGTTATTAACCTGTGGAAGAAGTACCTGCGGGCGGTTGATGGGGCCTGCTACCAGTTGTGGGAAAAACGACACAAAGAGCGCAAACCTGCCAAAATTCTTTTCAGCAATCATATTTCCACGGTAAACCTCTACGGTATAGCTTATGCTCTGAAAGGTATAGAAAGAAATCCCGACAGGAAGAAGAATTTTTGCACTATGCAATAAGAGTGGTGATCCAAGCCATGCAGATGTGGTATTGATACTGTCGAGAAAAAAGTTAAAATACTTAAAGTAGAAGAGAAGCCCGAGATTGGTGATGATACTGATGCAAAGGAGCATTTTTTTTCGCCGTTGCGCTACCGTTTTCTCTATCTGCCTGGCTACGAAAAAATCTATGGTTGCAGGGAAAAAGAGCAGAAAGATGTATTCCCACTTCCAGCACATGTAAAAAAACAGGCTGGCAGCCAGCAACATCATCCACACATATTTTTTTGGCAAAAAATAATAAAGTAAGAGAACCGTAGAAAAAAACAGAAAGAAACTGAGGGAATTAAAGAGCATGCAGGTCTAAATTTCGAAACATCTAAGATATAAATAGAACCCTCATAAATGCAATTTTTTATTAAATAATCAGTCCTTTTCTTTAGAATGCTCAGTTGTAAAGCGGTGTTCAGAAATCCGATTTTATAGATAACAGGAATATAGATCAGCTGCATTTGCTTAATCTGATCAGCTTTTCCTTAAATTTTAAGCCTTATTTAGTGTTATTATTATAAATTTGATCACGCATAGCAGTAGCTGGAACCGGGCCGAAACTGGGTAAACGGTTAGCTGCTACCCAAAACCTGCAGATGAAAAGCATTAAAATGGACCCACAATTTTTTAAATCCGTAAGCAACCGATGATGAATCTGACTGAAAATCTGCAGGGCAAAAAAATTTCAGTGATCAGTGTAAATTATAATCAGCCAGCGGTAACCCAACAATTACTCGACTCCATTTTTACAACAAATACTTATCCCAACATCGAGATCATTATTGTGGATAACGGCAGCAAGGAGCATTTTATTCCTGTTTGGAAGGAGCGGTATCCTCAGGTTAAATTTATTCAATCGGAGCTCAATCTCGGGTTTGCAGGAGGAAATAACCTGGGGATCGCAGCAGCAGATGGCGATTACCTTTTTCTGGTAAATAATGATACCGAGTTTACTCCCGGCCTGTTGGAAACGCTTAGTGCAACTTTTCAGGATTTTCCTGATACCGGGGTGGTCTGCCCAAAGATCAGGTATTTTGAGCATCCGCGGAAGATCCAGTACGTTGGTTTTACAGAACTTACCCCGATTACGGCCAGAAACCACTGTTTGGGTCAGTTTGAAGATGATCAGGGGCAGTACGACAACAAAGTCTTTATTACCGCTTTTGCGCATGGTGCAGCAATGATGATTTCGCGGGAAGTTTGCGGGCAGGCAGGATTAATGGCAGAGAATTTTTTCCTCTATTATGAAGAGATGGATTGGAGCCTGAACATCCGAAAAGCAGGGTTTAAGATCCGGGTGAATACGTTTGCCCAGATTTACCATAAAGAATCCGTTTCGGTCGGGGCAGATAGTCCGCTTAAAGTTTATTACATGAACAGGAACAGGATATTGCTGGTGAGAAAGCATTACGCTTTTTATAAACGGGCGCTGTTCTGCCTTTATTTTGGCCTGATTGTATTTCCGAGAAACTTCCTGAAATTCCTGATCAGAGGTAAGCTTAAACATATTAATGCCTTGTTCAAAGCGGTCTATTGGAATCTCAGCCATAATACCCAGTCATTTTAACCCCAAAAACATATACCAATACATTATTTTATGCAAGTTTTCTTCATTATCGCTATTCTGCTGGTGTTTTATACGTATATCGGCTATGGGATTTTACTATACATCTTGATTTTGGTTAAACGTGTATTTGCTCCGGCAGTTCCGAAAGTTTTTGGTGATCAGGAGCTGCCAACCTGTACACTTATTGTAGCAGCTTTCAATGAGCAGGATTTTATTGAAGAGAAGATTAATAATACGCTGGCCCTTAATTATCCTGCCGGGAAGCTTCAGCTTATTTTTGTTACAGATGGCTCAACAGACCGTACGCCAGAAATTGTTTCGCGTTATCAGCAGATTCACCTCATGCATTCTGCAGATCGTAAAGGGAAAATCGCAGCCGTGCACCGCGCCATGGAAAGTGTTGATACCGATCTTGTTGTTTTTACTGATGCAAACACCTTTCTTAATGCAGATGCCCTGTTCCATCTCTGTAAACATTATGCAGATGAACGCGTGGGTGGGGTTGCAGGCGAGAAAAAAGTATATACTGATAAACACGCCGATGCAACTGCCGGAGAAGGGATTTACTGGAAGTATGAATCGAAGCTGAAGGAATGGGATTCAGAACTACATACTGTTGTAGGTGCGGCAGGCGAATTATATAGCATCAGGAGGTCACTTTATCAGCCCGTGCCGAAAAATAGTATCCTTGACGACTTTATGATCTCGATGCGGATTGCAGAAAAGGGTTACCGCATCAAATATGAGCCCGATGCTTTCGCCCAGGAAACTTCCTCTGCAAATATCAGTGAAGAGCTCAAACGGAAGGTCAGGATTGGAGCCGGAGGTATTCAGTCGGTTATCTGGTTAAAATCGCTGATGAACCCTTTCAGGGATCCCGTACTTACCTTTCAGTACATCAGCCACCGTGTGCTGAGGTGGACACTGACGCCACTGGCGCTCATTGCTGCCTACCTCACTAATGTGTTTATTATAGCACAGTACGGCGGCAATATATATTATACCCTGTTTTTACTGCAAACGCTGTTTTACCTGATGGCACTCTGCGGTTTCTGGCTGGAAAAGCGGAAAATCAGACTTAAGATTTTATTCATTCCCTATTATTTCTGTATGATGAATTATGCGGTAGTGGCAGGTACTTTACGGTTTTTTAAAGGAAAACAATCAGCGGTATGGGAAAAGGCAATCAGGAAATAAGCTTGCTGTTATTGGCATAATATTTTAAGTCGCAATTTAGAACAGAATTTATTTCTTTCCCCATCATTCTCTCGCAGGCTGGAGCCATAACTTGCTCCGCGAAGCTAATCTTAAAGCGCCCTGCAATAGCATTAGGATTCCCAATTAAATTGGGAATGACGACGTATCAAAATATAAGTTGTTTGATGGCAGTGTAAATCTTTTTGATACAACCTTATCTTTCAAGCTACAAGAAGGCACTTATTCAGAAAAAATATTAATTATCCAAACGAGAGGGTGCTAAAAGAGAAGATATGTACCTGTGCATCTGGCGCTATAAACTTGATTTGGATTTATATTGGAATCATAGTTCGCGTTTAGCCGCTTCACCTCATGCGATCGTCATGCTGAATTTAATTCAGCATCTTTCCTTATACCCTCCCTTACTATAAAGACCCCGAAACACCCGTCTGACTAGCCGAGCAGAAGTCCAGGGTGACGACCGTTCATTCAAGGCGCCAAATAACCTAAATTACAGCCCATTGATCGAAACCAAGTTAATAATCGAGGTGGATTTATAAATATCAGTGTCAGATTTTTCTCTGGATTTTTTGTTAAATCGCCCTTCAATTAAAGCTAATTTCTTCTGCTGATGTTAAACTGGATCCCTGCAGAGAAGAGGTTGAGCAGAAACTCTGATTTTTGATAGGTATTTACCGTCCTCGAAGTTCCGTTTGCATCTGTTAAATCCTGGCGTTCATACGAATAAAAATAATCAAGACTACTTTCTGCAAATAAATTCATGTAAGGGAGTAAATTGAGCTTCACACCAATTACGGGCGATACAACCAGTCCGTTTTTTGATGACTCCGCATACCTTGCGGTAGCCGCATACATCGTATTGCTCGGATAAGTATTTCCGCTAAAACGGTTAGAGCGGTAGCCCAGGTCTATTCCGAAATAGGGTTGGATGCGGGAATAAGTAAAATTCTTTTCAAAGCCAACTTTAAAGGCAAAATCGGTCACTGTACCCACAGCTGTTTCACAGTTTGCGCAGGTATTATTAAAGGTGATGTCTTTTCTGTAAAAATTCCCCCCAACCCGGTAGCTGATCTGGTTGTCATTGAACTTCATCAATAGCGCATTCGCGTAGGTATGGCTAAAATCCTGATAATTGGTCTGGTTAAGTATTTTGGGCAGTTGCATGATGCTGTAGGCTCTTAAACCTATGGAATAATTATAGTCTGCACTTGTTTGAGAAAAAATGAGTGATGATGGTGCAAGAAGGATTAAAAGGAGTACAATTTTTTTCATTTAAGTTGGGGATATCAACATCAAAAGTAAAGATATTTATCAGAAGTAGATTATTGATAAGCATTTATATTTTAAATGCCAACAGCTTAGAGGCTCGAGAGTAGAAAATATCACTTTTTTTACATTCTTATTAATTGAACTGAGCTTGTCTGTCATTTAGCTAAAAAAAATATGTATGTTTGCTCGCTTAAAAGGTTATCAAATAAAGTATATGAAAGTTGCGCTAATAACAGGTGTTACAGGCCAGGATGGGGCTTATCTTGCAGAGTTTCTGCTCAAAAAAGGATACAAGGTTCATGGTTTGAAGAGGCGGTCGTCGTTATTTAATACCGATCGGATCGATCACCTGTACCAGGATCAGCATGAAAGCAATGTTAATTTCAAACTTCATTTTGGTGACCTTACGGATTCCACAAACCTGATCAGGATTATCCAGGAGACACAACCTGACGAAATTTATAATCTGGCAGCCATGAGCCATGTGCACGTGAGCTTTGAGATGCCTGAATACACCGCTAATGCAGATGGAATAGGTACGCTTAGGCTTTTGGAAGCCATCAGGATACTCGGCTTAACCAAAACTAAGATCTATCAGGCCTCTACTTCAGAATTATATGGCCTGGTACAAGCGGTGCCACAAAGCGAAACCACACCTTTTTATCCGCGTTCGCCTTATGCTGTGGCGAAAATGTATGCTTATTGGATTACGGTAAATTACCGTGAAGCTTATGGCATGTACGCCTGCAACGGCATTCTCTTTAACCATGAAAGCCCCTTAAGAGGAGAAACTTTTGTAACCCGTAAAATCACCCGGGCTACGGCTAAAATTGCCCTTGGTTTACAGCAATGTCTTTTTTTGGGTAACCTCTCTGCCCAGCGGGATTGGGGACATGCAAAAGATTACATTGAAGCCATGTGGCTGATTTTGCAGCAGGAAAAACCCGAAGATTATGTAATTGCAACCGGGGTGACCACAACGGTTAGGGATTTTGTACGAATGAGTTTTGCCGAACTGGGAATAGAGGTAGAATTCAGCGGAAAAGATGAATATGAAAAAGGTGTCGTAATCGGTGTTGACGAAGAAAAGATGGCCGGTTTGGGACTAAATGCAGATACTTTAAAACCAGGCCAAACGGTGATCCAGGTTGATGCCAAATACTTCAGGCCAACGGAGGTTGATCTGCTGCTTGGCGATCCTACGAAATCAAAAACCCAGTTAGGTTGGGAGCCTAAATACGATCTTCCTGCGTTAGTAAAAGAAATGGTGCATTCAGATTTGCAAGTCATGAAAAAAGACCAGTATTTAAAAGAGGGCGGGTTCAACACGCTGAACTATTTCGAATAATCAATAATTAATAGTACTTCCTATACCTAATAAAGTTGAAAAACATATTTACAACCTTACTATTTCTGATCATGCTGACTGTTTTCCAGCAGTCAATGGCTCAGACCAATTATGCAAATGTAAAGGTCGACGACCTGAATGATACGCAGATCAGACAATTGATCCAGCGTGCAGAATCTATCGGTTATAATGATGCACAGTTGGAGCAGATGGCCGCTGCACAAGGGATGAAAGCTGAGGAAATCCAAAAACTGCGGATAAGGGTAGAGAAAATCCGGAAGCAGGATGGAACAACCAGTGGTGCCGTGCAAGGCACCAACACGTCGAATATTGGTGCAGCAGAAAGTGATGAGCGGTCAAGAACAGCAGTCAGAATTAATCGTGATTCAACCAAAAGTATACAGGGAAACAATAACAATATATTCGAAGGTTTAAAGCCTAAAATCTTCGGGAAAGAACTTTTTTCCAGCAGTGGCCTTACATTCGAGCCCAATCTTAGAATGGCTACCCCTAAGGGTTATGTCATTGGGCCGGATGATGAACTTTTGATCGATTTAAGTGGCGATAACGAAGCCAGTTATAAGCTGAAGGTTAGTCCTGATGGAATTATACGCGTACAGTATGTCGGAAACATTTCTGTTGGTGGCCTTACTATTGAACAGGCGATCAGTAAAATACGAAGCAGTCTCGGCTCCACATATCCTTCATTAAAAACAGGCAGGACAAGTGTGGCGGTAAACCTGGGCAATATCCGGACAATCAAAATCACCCTGGTTGGTGAAGTAGTAAAGCCAGGTTCCTACTCCCTGTCCTCGCTTTCAACCGTATTTAATGCTTTAAATGCTTCAGGTGGGCCAAATGAGAACGGATCATTCCGTAAAATTCAGGTCATCAGAGGAAACAAGGTCGTATCCACCATTGATGTGTACGACTTTCTGCTCAATGGTGTCCAGAAAGGAAATATTCGTTTGCAGGATCAGGATGTAATTAATATCCCGGTTTACGAAAAGCGCGTTGAAATGTCTGGTGAGGTCAAAAGACCTGCCTTGTTTGAAGTGGTATCTGGCGAAAGCCTGGCTGACGTGCTGCGTTTTGCCGGGGGCTTTTCAACCGAAGCTTACAGCGCCAATATTAAAGTATTGCAAAATACCAATAGAGAACGCAAAATTGTTGATGTTCCGAACACACAATTTAATAGCTATACGCCTCAGAATGGAGATAAATTTATTGTAGATGCCATTTTAGACCGTTTTGCCAATAAGGTGGAAATCAACGGGGCTGTTTTTCGTCCCGGGATGTATTCGCTGGAAGATGGTGCTACTTTAAAAAGCCTGATTACGAAAGCCGAAGGCTTAAAAGAAGATGCCTTTTTAAACAGAGGTTATATTAACCGTTTAAATTTCGACAATACTGCCAGTTTGATTTCTTTTGATGTGGCGAAGATCATGTCTGGTGCACAAGCCGACATACCGCTTCAGCGAGAGGATAAGGTAACGATATCGTCTTTGTTTGACCTGAGAGACGAATATAAGCTGAGTATCCAGGGAGAGGTAAGGCAGCCTGGCACATTCGATTATGCAGATAACACCAGTGTTCAGGATTTAATCCAAATGGCAGGTGGATTTAAAGAAGGTGCTACGCCCAGCCGGATTGAAATCTCCAGGAGGGTTAAAAGCGCAGACACTGTAGGTAAAACTTCCCGTACAGCAGAAATATTTACCCTTTCAGTTGACCGTAACCTGAAAATTGAGGGGCCGACTTTTGTTTTGCAACCTTTTGATATTGTATCGGTAAGAAATGCTGAGGGTTATTCTGTTCAGAAACAGGTCAAACTAGAGGGCGAGGTGCTTTATCCAGGCACTTATACCATTATCAATAAAAATGAGCGTATTTCTGATGTGATCAAAAGAGCCGGCGGGCTTACTTCTTATGCTTATGCTGAAGGGGCCAGTTTAAAACGTCCGGGTGCAGAAAAAGTAAATCCAGCAGATAAGAATGCCATAAACAATAAAGAAGAGGAAGACAAAAAATACCTGAACTTAAAACGTGCTCAGGAATCTGGTACAAAAGATACTTTATCGGCTGAGATTGAGCAGAAACTCATTCAAAGTGATTTGGTTGGCATTAATCTGGAACGCATCATTGAAAAACCATTAGGCAAATATGATTTGATTGTGGAAGACGGGGATGTGATCCGTATTCCGCGTACCTTACAAACGGTTAAGATTACAGGAGAAGTACTCAATCCAAATAGTATAGTTTATCTGCCAGGAAAAAGCCTGAGGCAATATATCAATGGTGCGGGTGGTTTTACTTCGAATGCGAGAAAAGGCGGTACCTATATTAAATATGCGAACGGATCCGCAGCAGCAGTGAGTAGGTTTTTGTTTTTTAATAATTATCCTGTTGTTAAGCCTGGTGCAGAGATATTGGTTCCGAAAAGAGCAGAAAGAGAACGGTTAAGTGCCCAGAGTTGGATTGGGATTGGCACGGCTGTTGCCTCTTTAGGAGCAATTTTAGTTAGCATACTTAGGTAATTGCTTTAAGGGTAAAATATCTATCATATTAAAATTACAATGGCAGTTAGCAATCTGAAAACCGATAATGAAGATAAAGTTACTATCACTGGGATTCTTCTCAGAATTGTTGAATGGTATCAATACTTAAAGTCCAAATGGTTATTAATATTTCTTTTCGGTTTTCTGGGAGCACTCATCGGTGTGGGCTACGCGTTTCTTAAAAAACCGGTCTACACGGCAACGACAACTTTTGTGCTTGAGGAGGGCGAAAAATCCGGTGGATTTGGGGGGCTGGGAGGACTTGCGTCAATGGCTGGGATCGATCTCGGTAGTGGAGGAGGTGGGATATTTCAAGGTGAGAACATACTGGCGCTCTACAAATCTAGAACTATGCTGGAAAAAACACTGTTGAGCCGGGTCAGCATAAGCGGAAAACCACAACTGTTAGTAGAAAGATATATAGAAGCCAATAAATTAAGGGAAACATGGAAAAAAAATCCCGGGCTTTTAGCTATAGACTTCAACAGGGTGGATACATTGAGGTCCGCTTCAGAGATCAGGCTCAAAGATAGTCTAATGAGTACTATCGTTGCAGATATAAACATGGCCTATTTGACTATATTCAAACCAGATAAAAAACTCAATACCTTACAAGTTGACGTTAAGGCGAAAGATGAGGTATTTGCGAAACTCTTTAATGAACGTCTGGTTAAAAATGTAAATGATTTCTACATATCAACCATTACAAAAAAATCAGTTAGAAATATCAGTATACTTCAGCATAAAACCGACTCAGTCAGGGCTGTAATGAACGGCGCAATATTTTCGTCGGCAGCTGTAGCAGACGCCACCCCTAATTTAAATCCTACAAGGCAGATCCGCAGAGTTGTTCCCATGCAGCAGTCACAGTTTACTGCAGAAACTAACAAAGCTGTGCTAAGCACGCTATTGCAGAATCTGGAACTTGCGAAGATGTCTTTGTTAAAAGAGCAGCCCTTGATACAGGTAATTGACGAACCAATTTACCCTCTTTATAAAAAACGGACGAGTAAAACGATATTTTTGGTATTGGGTGGGATTTTGGGTGCCTTAGCTACAACAATAGTTCTAATCGGTAAAAGAGTGATCCGTAATTTGACAGCAGACGCCTGATCAATATGAAGCTAATTAAAACTTCCATATTCTCTGGGATAATCACTTTTATAAAGATTGGCTCTGGCTTTGTAGCTTCCAAGGTTATCGCAATGATTACCGGCCCCACAGGTGTCGCTATCTTGGGTCAGTTTGTCAGTTTTCTTGCAGTCATCCTCACCGTAGCTAATGGGGCGATCAGTAATGGAGTAGTAAAATATACGGCGGAATATGAAAATGATCCAGAACGGCTCAAAATCATCTTCAGTACAGCATTTAAAATTTCAGTTTATTCTGCACTTTCCTGTGGGATTATTGTCGGATTGTTTGCCACATTTTTCTCTAAATGGATTCTTTATAGTGATGACTATGCTAATGTTTTTAGGGCTCTTGCGCTTACCTTGGTTTTTTTTTCGGTAAATACCCTCATCATTTCAATACTTAATGGTAAGAAAGAGATTAGGATATATACTTTTGTAAATACCGCAGGTGCATTGTTTGGGCTGCTTGTTACTGTCGTTTTCGTTTATTTTTTTAAAATAAGCGGTGCACTTTACGCAATGGTTGTAGGCCAGACACTAGTCTTTCTCTTAAGTATATTCTTCATCCGAAAAGTAGATTGGTTTAAATTATCCTTTTTTACCGCGAGCTTTGATATGTTCTTTGCAAAGAAGCTGGCTGGTTATGGACTGATTGCCTTGGTTTCAGCGCTTACCGTACCGGTTTCGCAAATTCTCCTCCGTAACATCATAATAGATAAGCTGGGAATTGCTAGTGCTGGTTATTGGCAGGGGATGATGAGGGTTTCTGATGGCTACCTATTAATGATTACCACCTCGATCAATATCTACTACCTTCCAAAACTCTCTTCTCTCAAGACAGATGCGGAAATCAGGAAGGAGATAAAATATGGCTTCAAGATCATTGTTCCTTTCACAATGCTTGGGTGTGCTATGATATATTTCCTGCGTTTTTTTATCATTAGAACGTTATATACTCCCGAGTTTTTAGCAATGGAGCATTTGTTTTTATTTCAGTTGCTTGGCGATGTAATGAAAGTCGCCTCCTTAATGCTCGGTTACCTCTTGATTGCTAAGTCAATGTTAAAGACAGCAATGTTCACTGAAACTATTTTTTCAATATTGTGGGTTGTATTAGGATACTTTTTTATAACTTATTTCGGATTGCAAGGGATATCGATTGCATTTTTTATCAACTACGTTATTTACTTTTTGATGATGGTTTTTCTATTTAGAAAACTCTTTTTTCCGTCCTCTTAATAATTTTATAATCGAAAATGAAAAACATTTTATTAATTTTTGGAACTCGGCCAGAGGCAATTAAGATGGCGCCCCTGGTCAAGGTTTTAAAAAGCGATGGTTTAAGTTTCTGCACCAAGGTCTGCGTAACGGCCCAGCATAGGGAGATGTTAGATCAGGTACTGGATTTCTTTGAGGTCGTGCCAGACTTCGATCTGAATCTTATGAGACCAGGACAAAATCTTTTCCAGTTAACCGCTGACCTGATAACGGGGTTAAAACCTGTAATGGAAAATTTCAAGCCAGATTATGTTTTGGTACATGGGGATACCACTACATCTATGGTCTCTGCTTTAGCTGCATTCTATAGTGGAGCTAAAGTATGTCACGTAGAGGCCGGCTTACGCACGCATGATAAATGGTCGCCTTTTCCCGAAGAGATAAATCGCCAGCTTACCGGCCGCTTAGCAGATATACATTTCGCGCCTACTGAGGTTTCCCAACAAAATTTGCTTGATGAAGGATGTAAAAAAGATTCAATAAAGGTTGTGGGAAATACTGTTATTGATGCGCTCCTTTGGGCCGTTGATAAATTAAAAGACTATACGGACAATGAAATAGATTCTCTTAAGAAAATTTTATCGGTAGAGAAAAAGGTGATTTTAGTAACAGGCCATAGGCGCGAAAATTTTGGGGAAGGATTTATTAATATCTGTAAGGCAATCAAAAAATTATCGTCAAGGCCTGATGTTCAGATCATTTATCCTGTGCATCTGAATCCAAATGTACAAGGGCCGGTACATGAAATCCTCAAAGACATTCCGAACGTCAAATTGATCAGTCCGCTTGGATATCCTGCATTTGTTTGGCTAATGGAAAAAAGCTATTTGATACTCACCGACAGTGGGGGGTTCAGGAGGAAGCACCCAGTTTGGGAAAGCCCGTACTGGTAATGAGAGATAATACTGAAAGGCCAGAAGCTTTGCAGGCAGGTACGGTTAAGTTGGTGGGAACCGTCAAGGAGCAGATTACCGGGGCTGCATTTCAGCTGCTTGATGATCAGCATGAGTATTCTTTGATGAGTAAGGCACATAATCCTTATGGTGACGGCAAAAGCTCAATACGGATTTTAGAAGTATTGAAGAATGGATAGGTCAATTCTATTTATGGCAGAATACCCAAATCAGGAAACTGCCAAAGAGGGGATGTCTCAGCGTATGATTGCTGTGGATCGACAGTTTGCCGATGATAAGCGCGCTTATCTTTTTGTCTCGCACCGGCTTTATGCGAAAAAAGAACAAAAGGAGATTTTCCCAGGTGTTATACAATATAGATGTAATCTTTTTGTCCACTTTTTCTTTATTTTACGTCTTTTCAGGAGCAGCAAACTAATCTATTTTCATTCAATCCAAAATGCCCTGCCGATCCTGCCAATACTATTGATTCTTACCCAGTCAAAGTACATTCTTGATGTTCATGGCATTGTGCCTGAGGAGCACCTCTTAGCCGGTTATGCAAGCAAGTCAAAATTGTATGCCTTAACAGAACGTGTGTTGTTTAAAAGGCTTTTTTTAGCCATTTCTGTTACGGAATCCATGGCAAATCATTTTAAGAAAAAGTATCTTGGTTTGAACTACAAGAATCTGATCTACCCAATTATGCCCAACAATATCCAAAATGGTGTCAATCAGCAACCTATTGAGGAGTCAGATATGATAAATGTAGTATATAGCGGCAATCTACAGAAATGGCAAAATGTTGATCTGATGTTGGATATAATCGCTGATAATTTAAGCCCAAAAATCACGTATACCCTGCTTACGGGCAGCCCTGAAGAAATGAAAGCCAAAGCTGCTTCCAAAGGATTAGATGAGAAAAAGAATGTTTTCATCTATTCCGTAGCACCCGAGGAGCTGGTCGGATATTATAACCGCGCTAATTACGGATTTATTCTAAGAGATGATATCCCTGTCAATAATGTAGCCTGCCCGACCAAGCTCGTTGAATATATGTACTACGGGATCGTACCGATAGTTAAATCGCCGAATATAGGCGATTTTGGAGCTTATGGTTTTGAATATCTTAAGGTAAATGATTTTTCATTAAATGCGCTTAAAGCGGTCAAAAGTAAAAAAAACAAGTCAATAATATCAGAAATGCTGGTCAATAACCAGGAGACTGATATTAGGGAGTATTTAGTTAGTTTAGAACAACTGTAGCAGATGTTGATATATTATATGATCTTTTCAGTAGCTTTTACTTGCACAATCTTCGATTATGTGCAGGGTAAGCTTCTCAAATCGATTATATTTTTGCTTTTTTGTTCGATAGTGATCTGCTTCCCTGCATTTCGTACAGTTGGTGTAGATAACGATAGTATTAACTATGTCGAAATATTTAATTCAACGATAAACTATTCCTTATCAGATATCCTTGCCGGTAACTACTGGGAGAATACTGAAAGAGGGTACATGTTGCTGAACAAAGTGATTTCGATGGCCGGTGGGGACATAAATTGGGTGTTTTTTATTATGGCCGTTGCTACAGGTCTTTTCACTTATTCTTTTATCTATAAAGTAAGCCCCTTGCCCTTCACTTCAGTTTTATTTTATCTGAGTTTCTTCTATCTATATCGGGATTTTACCCAAATAAGATATGCATTAAGTGCTTCTATAGCATTTTATGCGATATATTTTTTAGCAAATAGACGATTCATACTGTTTTTGTTAAGTTTCATATTTGCCATGCTGTTCCATAATGCATCAGTGGTAATTTTATTAATTGCCCCATTTGTATTTTTGGTTAAAAACAAATATGTTTACCTGATCATGCCTGTTTTTTGTACGATTGGATTGTTTGTGAATTTTTTCCCTTTGCTTCTTTCCCTCGCAGGTGTACCTCAATACATGTCCGTATATCTGGAGGAATCAGGGGGAGCTGGGTTGGTCGTTACGGTTTTTGGTTTAGCTATTATGGCGATCTATACGCTGTTTTACAAGCGTTTGCAGGACAATGATCTTGATCTCTCATTCTATTACAGGGTTTTTGCTCTGGGAGTGTCTCTGAATATGCTTTTTTTTCAGTCTCCTATATTTCAGCGGTTTACCTATCTGTTGTTTCAGTTCGGTGTGATACTTTTACCTACTATGCTTGCGCAATTACAGAAAGGGAAAGATAAGTACTATTTTGTCCTCTTGCATTTTTTGTTTCTTTGCTTCCTTTTATATTATTCATATAAGCTGATAGACCCTCATTTGATAAGACCTTATTTTGAAATATAATGAAGAGAGTAGATATCTTAATGGCCACCTATAACGGTGCAAAATATATTGAAGAACAAATTCTATCGTTGATAAACCAGTCCTATCAAGATTGGACCCTGCTTATCCATGATGACGGTTCCCAAGATGGGACAGTCGATATTCTTGAGATGTTTGTGCAGAAGGACAATCGTATAAATTTTATCCAGGATGGTATCAGATGCGGTGGAGCTGCAAATAATTTTATTCATCTTTTCAAATATTCTACCGCCGATATGATCATTTTCTGCGATCAAGATGACATTTGGCTAGAACTCAAACTTGAAAAACTGGTTGCTCTGATTGCAGACGAGGAAATGCCCTGTGCAGGCTATTGTAATGCGTTTGCTTATCGCGAAGGTAGAGTAACGGCTGAAAAAGTGAATCTGTTTGATAGGCATGATCTGAGGGATAGTTTGTTCTTAAATAGCGGTGCACAAGGTTCTTCTTTGATTTTCAATAGGGCTCTCTTAAACGAGATTATCGATCCTCCCCAGTATGTTTTCATGCATGATCATCTTGTTACCATTGCAGCAGTAACATTCGGGAAGCTTAAGTGCTTGGATGAATCGCTAATGTTGTACAGGCAACATGATAACAATGTCACTGGTAATGTTTCGGTCAAATATACCTCGAGAATCCGGACATTTTTGGATCGAAACAATCCGGTCCTGGATAGAAAACATTATCAGGCTAACTTATCTTTTTTTGATCATTATTCGGATAAAATGCCCAAAGAATCACATAGGCTGTTCAAAGCTTATCTGGAATTTCCAAAATTGGATTTGGCAGGTAGGATCATGACAATCATTCGTAACTCCTTTAGAATAGGATCGAATAGTTGGGTTCTTTTGACCAAGACGATAATTAGAAAACCAATTTAATTGATGGTAACAATATTTACTCCTACCTATAATCGGGCGAAACTTTTGCCGCGGCTCTTTGAAAGTTTGAAGAATCAGTCAGTTTCAACCTTTGAATGGATTGTTGTGGATGACGGGAGTACGGATGAAACTCAGGCATTTTTCGAGAGTATCCAATCATCAAAACTTCCTTTTAAATTGAAGTATGAGAAGCAGGAAAATGCCGGCAAACACATTGCGATCAACAGAGGTGTTCAGCTTGCGGAGACAGATATTTTTTTTATTGTGGATAGTGACGATTTTCTGGTACCTGACACGGTGGAGGTAATTAAAAAGGAATGGCTAAGGATTGATCGGGACGATTCCTTTGCAGGAATAGCGTTCAATAGATGTTTTCCCTCTGGTGAGGCTATAGGCGCTCCACAATATGAAGAGCTTAACTGCAGTCCGTTGGAATTCCGATATAAATACAAGGAGATTGGAGATAAAGCAGAAATTATACGGACCTCACTATTTAAAAAGTATCCATTTCCGCTCACGAAAGGTGAAAAGTTCTGCCCGGAAGCACTCTTTTTTAACCGTTTGAAAGATTTCAATTTGATGTATCTCAACATGAACAAATATGTATGCGATTATCAGCCAGATGGACTAACCGCTAAAATATTTTCAATAAGAATGAAAAGCCCTGTGAATACCTGCTTATGCTATGCTGAACTCGCCTCAATGCCAATCCCTCTTTTCCAAAAGTTTCGAGCACTGGTTAATTTTTACAGGTTTAAAAGGTATACTGGAAAAAGCTTAAGTTTAGACAAAACATTGCTTTTAATGAAACCTTTCGCAAAAGTGGCAGCTTCTGTGATCTATGAACTAAAAGATAAAAAATCTGTAAATGTTGAACTTTAATTTCAGCCGAAATAAAATATACCTGCTGTTATTCTTAATACTTTATATTAGTACCGGATGTGCACAACAATCAAGTACTAAGGTTCTCAATGTTAAAGATTATGGGGCCAAGGGAGATGGTAAAAGTGAAGATTATGCAGCTATACAGAAATGCCTAACAGAGGCTAAAAAATTTTCTAAAGTAAAGGTAATTGTTCCGTTTGGAACTTATAAGATTGGAAAAATGCTTGTGATGGATTTTCTTAGAGGAGACGTGAGCATCCTGGGACGGCAAAAGGGAGGGCTAAACCCAACCTTTTTATCACAATCGCAAGATCATATGTTTGTGGTGGTTGGATATCTATTTGATGAGTCTTCAGGAAATTTCCGGATTTCCAATTTAAACCTAGTCGGTAACAATACCCCGTTTAATGCACAGCACCCCAAGATTAATCAACTTAAATGGTCTGCTGGTTTAGCAATTTTCGATAAACGAGAAGCATATATTGACAATGTTACGATCAGGGATTTTTATGGCGAGGGAATTTACATCAGTACAACAAAACAGGAGGGCATTGCTGCAACTTCATGTTTTCAACGTGTGGAGATTTCCAATTCAAAGATTATCAACGTTTGGGGTTTCAATCCCAAAACTGATAATTATGGGGATGGTATTTATGTTTCCAATGCACGCTCAGGTATAATAAAAAACAATTTTGTAGAAAATAATACCCAAAAAACGCGTCAGCTTGGCCGTGCTGGCATTGTTATTGAGTATATGTGTCGCAGTTTAACTTTACAGAATAATAAGGTAATTGAGGGATATGATCGTGCATTACATGTTGAACAGACCGATGGTGGTCACAAAATATTTAATAATACATTCAATGGTAGCGATCTGGGGATGATACTTTCTGAAGATAATGCCCGGGGTGAGTACCAATCTGTATACATTGAAGGCAACTCATTCTCAAATAAAAATTTTAAAAAAAATGTGGGTCTTAGAAAAAGCTTTGCAAAGGATAGCCCTCAAGACAGGGCACTGATGTATATCACCACCAAAAATATATCCCCTACAAAAGGGATATTTATAAATGGTAATATATTCGAGATAGACGGAAATTTCACCTATGATTCTAATGCTATAATTAACAACCGCTCAGATAATTTAACACTCTCTAACAATATCATCAAAGTTATCAATACATCAAAAAAACTTTTTCTTAAGAATTTCTCAAACATTTCGAGGGGGAATGACTGGTCTAAACCTGATTATAGATAGTTTGCTTGTGAAACATATTCGTGAATTATATTCTTAGATGATAAATAGATTACCCTTATAATGATTCCGCAATGAAAGTGCTTCACATCATAAATTCACTCTATATCGGAGGGGCAGAAAAACTCATTGTGGATGCTTTGCCCATTTTTAAAGAAAAAGGCATTGAGATTTCCCTTTTAACTATTGGGTCGAGTAGAACATTTTTGGATGAGACGGTTAATCGCTATGGCATACCTTTCCATAGTTTAAATTCCCATAATGTTTACAACCCTTTAAATGCAATAAGACTGATGCGGTATCTCAAAGACTATGATCTTATCCATGTCCACCTATTCCCGGCACAATATTGGGTTGCCATGGCGTCCTTTCTCAAACAATCAAGTGTTCCTTTAGTTTTTACAGAACATAACACTGAAAACCGCAGGTGGAACAATAGCGTGTTCAAACTTCCGGAGAAATTTGTATATAATCGCTATAATACTATCGTCTGTATAACCGAACAGGTTAAGGCTGCTCTAATTAAACATTTGCCACAGCTAAAGGGGAAAGCGATTACCATAGAGAATGGCATTGATATTTCCGTCTATACTAATGCGGATACTGCTGACCGGAAACTTTTCCCTGGGATTGAACAAAGAGATTATCTTATCTTAATGGTTGCGGCCTTTCGAGCACAAAAGGATCATGATACATTAATAAGAGCTGCAAAGATGTTGCCTAACCATGTTAAAATACTTTTTGTAGGTACAGGAGAACGGCTGAGTTTGTGTAAAGATATGGTAAGAGCGGAAGGGTTGGGAAATAGAATTTTATTTCTAGGTAATCGGAGTGATGTTCCAAGTCTCTTAAAGATGGTCGATCTTTCAGTGTTGAGTTCCCATTGGGAGGGCTTTGGTTTGTTTGCCGCAGAAAGTATGGCTGCAGGCGTACCGGTTTTAGCGTCAAAAGTCGCAGGATTGGCTGAAGTAGTAGAAGATGACAGCCTTCTATTTGATCCTGGGAATGAAGAGGAGCTGAGCAGAAAGATTTTGCAATTAATCACAAACAAGTCTTTTTTTGAGCAGGTAAAGAACCGAGCAGCACTTCGGGTAAAGGTTTACGATATTTCAAGGATGGTTGACCGCGAAATTAAATTATATGAAGAGATATTAAATAGAAAAAAGATTGGCAATGCATAAAATAGTAAGAACCTCGACGATACCAGCATCGTTAGCCGTCCTACTTAACGGCCAGTTAAAATTTCTAAACGAACATTTTGAAGTCGTTGCTTTGTCAGGAGAAGGTGCTGACTTAGAAAAAGTGCGATCAAGAGAAGGTGTTCGTGTAGTCGCAGTTAACATGGAGCGAAAAATATCGCCTTTCAAAGATTTAGTTTCTCTAATTAATTTATATCGTGTTTTACGAAAAGAAAAACCTTTGATCGTACATTCAATAACACCTAAAGCCGGTCTTTTAACTATGGCAGCAGGGTATTTTGCAAAAATCCCTATTCGAATACATACATTTACTGGTCTTATCTTCCCAACGAAAAAAGGGAGCATGCAAAAACTTCTGATTACCATGGATCGAATCCTGTGCAAATTCGCAACTCACATCTATCCGGAAGGGCAAGGGGTAATGAATGATTTGCGCAGGTTCAATATTACGACCAAGCCTTTAAGTGTAATTGGAAACGGAAATGTTAATGGAATCGATGAGAATTATTTCGATCCAGCCATGATAGGCAATGCCCAAAAGGAAGCGTTGCGCTCTAAATTGGGCATTGGATCAGATGACTTTGTTTTTGTTTTTGTAGGCCGTCTGGTTGGTGATAAAGGTATAAATGAATTGATAATTGCGTTTCAGAATTTTTCCAAGGATACGCCCAATGCCAGGCTTTTGTTAGTTGGTGAACCCGAGCCTTTGCTCGATCCGCTGCGTAAGGAAACCATTCAGGAGATCGAGATGAATCACATGATAATCAGTGTAGGATTTCAAGATGACGTTCGACCCTATTATGCTATTTCTCAGGTACTAATTCTTCCGAGCTGGCGCGAGGGATTCCCCAATGTTGTACTTCAGGGCGGAGCAATGGGCCTTCCTTGCATTGTTACCGATATTAATGGTAGTAATGAAATTATCAGCAATAATGAGAATGGACTAATTGTGGAAGTAAATGATCCGATTGGCTTGAAGAGGGCAATGGACATGTTTATAAATGATCAGAATTTTTATCAAAAAGCAGCATCAAAGGCACGGATTAACATTGTTGAAAATTACCGACGAGATTTAGTTTGGAATGCTTTATTGAATGAATATAATTTATTGATTGAAAATGTATAAAACTATAATAAAAAGGGTGTTAGATTTTTTAATTTCAGTTGTAGCTTTCGCGCTTCTTTCGCCTATTTTTTTAATTGTAACGATACTCCTTCTTTTTGCTAACAATGGTAAGCCCTTCTTTTTTCAGGTAAGGCCAGGCAAAAACGAAAAGCTGTTCAGGATTATCAAATTCAAAACAATGAACGACAGGTTAGATATCAAGGGACAACTATTACCAGACCATTTACGGCTTACTGCCGTTGGCAGATTTGTTAGAAACAGTTCTCTTGATGAGCTGCCGCAATTGCTGAATGTGATCATAGGCGATATGAGCCTAATTGGTCCCAGACCCCTTTTACCGCAATATCTACCGCTTTATAGTGAGGACCAAAAAAAAAGACATGCTGTGCGTCCGGGTATAACAGGTTGGGCGCAGGTCAACGGAAGGAATGCGATCTCTTGGAAAGAAAAATTCTTACTTGATTGCTATTATGTAGATCACATCTCTTTCGGTTTAGATTTACATATTCTTTACCTTACTTTTGTCAAGGTTTTCAAAAGGGAGGGTGTGAATGCGTCCGAGAATACCACTATGGAAGCTTTTAACGGAAATAACTGATCAATGAGAAATATTATAATTTATGGTGCCGGGGGATTTGGGCGAGAGGTACACGTACTTTTGAAGCAAATTAATTTACATGAGCCGACTTTCAATATCCTGGGGTTTGTTGATGATAATCCAGCTTTGGGAGAAGGTGAGGTTAATGGTTTGCCTGTTTTAGGAAACATTGAGTATTTAAAAGGCTATGAAAGGCAGGTGGAAGTTGTCGTAGCATTGGTTCACCTGACCAAGAACCAGCTTGTTGACAAGCTAAAGTCAAACTCCAATCTCATTTTTCCAAATGTTATTCATCCTGGTATTTACTGGGATGATACCAATCAAATCGGAGAAGGCAATATATTATGTCATGGTATGAATCTAACCTGCAATATAAAGATCGGAAATTTTAATGTGTTCAATGGAAGAGTTGGTCTCGGTCACGATGTCTCCCTTGGAAGCTATAATCTGTTCGGCCCCAATTCATTCATTGCAGGTACCGTTACTATAGGAGATTTTAATATCTTTGCAATGAACTCTTCAGTTATACAGCAGAAAAAAGTTGGAGATTTTAACAAAATAAATTTAAATTCTGTCATAATCAGAAATACTGGAAACCATGGTGTATACTTTGGTGTTCCTGCAACAAAACAATCATTTTAATAAAAAATGCACTATGGATATTAACGATTTTATAAAAAACTTTGCAGACCAATTTGATGAAACGCCGTTAGAACAATTTTCATCATCTACCAACTTTAGAGATCTTGACGAATGGGATTCATTGACTTCATTATCTATTATTGCGATGGTAGATGAGGAATATGGTGTTAAACTGACAGGTGAGGACTTCAGGAATTCAAATACAATTGAAGACATTTTCAATTTAGTGAGTTCTAGGGTATAACTATTATGGCCTGTTTTACAATACCCAATGTTAAATTAGTCGGAATCTCAGCCTGCGTTCCTGAAAAGGTGATTTCCAATCTGGATCACCCCTATTTTTCAACTGAGCAGATGACTCCTTTTGTCAATAGTACCGGAGTGAATCAAAGGTATATTGCAACAGAAGAACAAACAACTGCCGATCTGTGCTACAAAGCTGCAGAAGATCTGATAGCAAAGTTAGGTTGGGAAAAGTCTGAAATTGATTTACTGATATTGGTCACCCAAACTGCCGACTATAAACTACCTGTTACATCCGCTATACTTCAGGATCGGTTAAATTTGCCAACAACTTGTCTAGCTATGGACATTCCCCTGGGGTGTTCTGGATATGTCTATGGTGTATCTACCATTGCATCTTTAATTAATGCTGGTGCGGCACGCAAAGGGTTGCTCCTTGTTGGCGAAACGAACTCAAAAGTAGTTTCTCCGTTTGATAAAAGTACTGAGCCACTTTTTGGTGATGCAGGAACAGCATCAGCATTTGAGTTTGATGCCAATGCTGTCCCAATACCTTTTTCTTTAGGTACTGATGGTAGTGGTTATAAGGCGATTATCATCCCTGCCGGAGGAGCAAGGACTAAAACTGATGAAACATCACTAAAATTTGAGCAAGTAGAAGATGGGATAAACAGGAACCAATGTTCGCTTGTAATGGATGGAATGGATGTGTTTTCTTTCGGAATTTCAAGAGCGCCATCGGCAGTCAGGGAATTATTGGAATATACGAATAAGGAAACCGAAGAGATTGATTATTTTGTTTTTCACCAGGCTAATCTTTTTATGAATAAAAAGATCGTAAAAAAACTGAAGATACCAGAAGAAAAGGTTCCGTATACTTTAGATAAGTATGGGAATACGAGCTCAGCAACCATTCCTCTTACAATTGTCTCTGAATTGAAGGATAAACTTTCTTCCGGAAGGCATCAGACGCTTTGCTGCGGTTTCGGAGTTGGGCTATCTTGGGGTACAATGGTATTGAATACAGAAAATCTTATTGTAACAGATATTACCCAAATTTAAATTGATATGCTGAAAAAGTCATATTATTATTCTGAGGATCATCTGCAGATAGAAAATGAAAAGATATTCTCCAATACTTGGATATTTGCATGTTTAACTGAGGAAATCAAAGTAAATAGCGATTTTGTAACCTTGGAGATTGGTGGCAATCCGATAGTAATTCAAAATTTCAAGGGCGAACTCAGGGCATTCCAG
The DNA here is from genome assembly GCF_007833675.1 of Pedobacter suwonensis. NCBI lineage: Bacteria > Pseudomonadati > Bacteroidota > Sphingobacteriia > Sphingobacteriales > Sphingobacteriaceae > Pedobacter > Pedobacter suwonensis. The sequence continues at coordinate 3,627,723 of NZ_CP031708.1, forward strand.
AATATTTGTACGCATCGTTTCAATAAGATTCAAACACAGGAGTTTGGCCGCAGGGCTTTAACATGCGGGTATCACTGCTGGTCTTTTGATAAGGAAGGCGCTCCATCGTTTATGCCTAAAAAGGAAACTTTTAGTGCCTTTAAGGGAATACAAGCAATTCCCAGTGAATTTTGTTTAAAAAAATACCAGGTTGAAGTGTGCGGGCATTTTGTGTTTGTCCTTCTCAATGAAAACCTGACTATTGATCTTAGGTCACACCTGGGTGAATTTTATAATAAGCTGGAAGAACTTTCCGCTAATATCGGCAGCCGTACCCACATAGCTGATCTACCGCACAAAGCGAACTGGAAAATGCTAATTGAAAACGTACTCGAATGTTACCATTGCTCGGTTGTTCATAAAGAAACTATATATGGAAAATTAGGTATAGGGGGGCTCGCAATTTCTGATATTGAGCACTATCAAGCTCATTCAAGTTGCCACTTTCCAAAGACGGTAAAAAAAATAGACGCTAAAAAAAACAAAATCCTTGCTTTTTTAGAGGATAGAGCATACAAACATCAGTCTTTCTATCACTTATTTATCTTTCCCAATCTGGTTATTTCTTCCACGGAGGGAGCCAGTTTTTACGTTGGCCAGTTATTTCCGTTAACAGCTACCGAAACCAATTTAAAAATCAGATTTTTAGAGCCGAACATCAGTTATGACAGTGTTAATCCGAGCCTGAGGGCTGCATTAGCTGATGAATCCGTAAGGCTGGGCATCGAAATTCTACAAGAGGATAGACAGATACTGGAAAATATCCAAAAAGGTATTAGCCATTCAAGTAGTCCAGGTATAATAAGTGATGAGGAAGTTAGAATACAATATTTTTTTGACGCATATAACAAAGCGATAGCAGAGTAATGGAAGATATTTTTTCTTTACAAGGTTTGAGGATTCTAGTGACCGGAGGGTCTTCTGGGATAGGTTATCAAACATGTAAAACAATTGCCCAAATGGGTGCCACAGTCATTGCCTCAGGCAGAAATGAGGATAATTTAAGGAAACTTATTGGTGAGCTTAAAGCGGGTGACCATAGTTATATCCGAGCTGATATCACACAGGCTTCAGACAGAAGCAAGATTCTGGACTCTATTCCTTCAATTGATGGGTTTGTACATTCTGCCGGAGTGGTGATGCTTGCACCATTGAAGTTTATCAAAGAGGAAACCATGGATACAATCTACAATGTAAATTATAAGTCGGTCGTATTGTTACTTCAAGGTATGGTGAAAGCCAAAAAGATTAACAAAGGTGCCTCTTTGGTATTGGTTTCTTCGGTGGCAGGATTATTTGGAATGAAGGGAAACGGAATGTATGCCGGAACGAAAGGCGCATTGATTTCTGCAACAAAGGTTTTTGCAAATGAGCTTGCGGCTCAAAAGATCAGAGTAAACTGCATTGCGCCGGGAATGGTGAGAACAGCGATCACAGAAGAGACGATCAATACCCTATCTGCAGAAGTTGTTGCTATGGACGAAGCTAAATATCCGCTAGGTTATGGTGAGCCAGAGGATGTGGCAAGCCCCATCGCGTTTCTGTTATCCCCGGCAAGTAAATGGATTACAGGTCAAACCATTGTTCTTGACGGTGGCAGAACAGCCATAATTTAATATGATGAAAGCATACTTGAAGGCCATTTCCTACTATTTGCCACCTCAGGGTTTAGGTAACGAAAAAATCAATGAAATGTTTCCTGAATGGTCGGCAGACAAGATATCATCTAAGACTGGAATATATAACAGATATATAGCAGATGAAACCACCTTTTCGTCTGATTTGGGTGTTTATGCAGCCAAGAAATTATTTGCAGAACACCAGATCTCACCGGGTGAGATAGATTATATACTATTCTGTACCCAGAGTCCCGACTATTTTTTGCCTACAACGGCGTGTCTTGTTCAGGAAAGACTAGGCATTCCGATCAGCGCTGGTGCACTTGATTTTAATTTGGGATGCTCCGGATACATATACGGTTTGAGTTTAGCGAAAGGTTTGATTTCCTCAGGAGATGCATCAAATGTATTGCTTATCACCGCAGAAACATATAGCAAGTTTATTCATCCAAGGGATAAGAGTAACAGGACTATTTTTGGTGATGCCGCATCTGCTACGTTAATTTCCGCTGCTGAAGGCTTAGCTGAAATTGGAAAAACTGTTGTTGGCACCGATGGCAGTGGAGCGGAAAATCTAATTGTTAAAAGAGGAGGAATGCGGTTTCCAAAGGATACAGACGAAAAAGTATCTGTGGATGAATACGGGAATTCCCGTAACGAGAATTACTTGCTGATGAATGGATCTGAAATCTTCAATTTCACCTCTGAAATGGTGCCTGGTCTGGTAGATAATACCATTTCGAAAAATCAGCTTACAAAAGATGAAGTTGATCTGTTTGTTTTTCATCAGGCGAATAAATTTATGCTGAATCACCTGAGAAAGAAAATTTCAATTCCAGAGGAGAAGTTCTTTTACTTTTTACAGCATTGTGGAAATACCGTTTCCTCAACCATTCCGATTGCGCTTTACCATGCAATTAAGGAAAACAAGTTTTTAGGAAATATTTTATTGGCTGGTTTCGGAGTAGGTTACTCTTGGGGCGCTACTGTTTTGACTGTTACTAAATGATCTAGATAAATTGAAAAATAAGATATGGTTATCCTCTCCACACATGGGGGGACGTGAACAAAGTTATATAAATGAGGCGTTCTCTGAAAATTGGATTGCTCCCCTAGGCCCGAATGTAGATGGATTTGAGGCAGACCTGCAAGCTTATGTAGGAGTAAAGTATGCTGCGGCATTAAGCTCAGGTACAGCCGCTATACATCTTGCTTTAATCCTGCTGGGAGTAGGATATGGCGATGAAGTTATTTGTCAAAGTCTAACTTTTTCGGCCTCAGCCAATCCAATTGTTTATTGTGGAGCAGATCCTGTATTTGTAGATAGCGAGCCAGAAACCTGGAACATGAGCCCTGAGTATTTGGAAGAAGCAATAAAAGATAGAGTCGCCAAAGGAAAAACAGTAAAAGCAATTATCGTCGTTCATCTCTATGGCATGCCAGCAAAGATGTCTGAGCTAACTAAGATTGCTGACAAATATAATATTGCTATTATTGAAGATGCAGCAGAAGGCTTAGGGTCTAAATATAATGGCAAACCTCTTGGCTCTTACGGGGATTTTGGCGTTCTTTCATTCAATGGAAACAAGATCATCACCACCAGTGGAGGTGGGGCATTATTGGGTAATAATGAAAATGCCATTAAAAAAGCAAGATTCCTTGCTACCCAGGCCAGAGATGATGCACCTCATTATGAACATAGTCAGATTGGTTACAACTATAGAATGAGTAATATCGCGGCAGGTATTGGAAGAGGACAGATGGAAGTACTTGATGATAGGATCAGTCAGCGCCGGGCTAACTTTAAATATTATGTTGATCATCTCAAAGATATTCCAGCAATAAGCTTTCTGGAAGAACCTTCCGGTTTTTATTCCAACAGGTGGTTAACCTGTATTTTGATTGATCCATCTCAAGGCGTTAGTCCGGAGATGATCAGGGTAGCATTAACCAATGAAAATATTGAGTGCCGTCCCCTTTGGAAACCGATGCATATGCAGCCGGTTTTTAGTAAATATTCTTTTTATGGCAACGGGACTGCGCAAGGTCTGTTTGAAAAAGGTCTGTGCCTTCCCTCCGGATCAAATCTTTCTAAAGCAGATCTTGATAGGGTGATTACATCCATTCGTGAAGCGTTTCAAGTATAAGAAAGTTTTTGAAATAATAGCATGTATCTACTAAATATCCGGCAAGGTATTCTCATGTGTTATTAAAAACTGCTTGTCGCTGTTTTTTAAGAGATTGTAATAGATGAAAGATATGGCCTGTTCTTGAAATAGTTGGATGTTTATGTAGATTTGTAAATGAGCATAGCCATTTCAATTGTATTGTATGATAACGGTGATGAACTTATTGAGTCCATCGAATCGGTACTTGCGATAGAGGCTGATTTTCAACTATATTTAATTGATAACTCTAAAACAAACGTACTCAAAAAATATGCTGTCGATCCGCGTATTACCTACATCTTTAATGCTACAAACCTTGGCTACGGCGCCGCGCATAATATTGCCTTGAGAAAATCCATTGAGCAACGCATCAAATATCATTTAATCATGAATCCCGATGTCAGTTTTGAGAAGGGAACAATGGAGAAAATAACGGGTTTTATGGATGATCATCCGGATATCGGGGCGCTGATGCCAAAAATCTACTATCCACAAGGGCATCTTCAGCGGCTTTGTAAGTTGCTGCCCACCCCTTTTGACCTGATCGGAAGAAGGTTTTTGAATAATACTCAATGGGCTGCACATCAGAATGCAAAATACGAACTTGATCAATTCGGTTATAATAAGATACTAAACACACCCGCTTTATCCGGGTGCTTTATGCTTTTAAGAACTGCTGCACTGGAGAAAACAGGTTTGTTTGATGAGCGTTTTTTTATGTATCTTGAGGACTATGACCTGGCAAGAAGGATCAATCGGTTTTACCGGACTGTTTTTTTTCCGGGTGTCAGCATTGTGCATGGTTTTAAGAAAGGTTCCTATCAGGATCCAAAATTATTAAGGTTTCATATACAGTCTGCCGTCCGCTACTTCAATAAATGGGGCTGGTTCTTTGACCAGGAAAGACAGCGGTTAAATGACTATGTTTTAAAACAGATTTCAGCACCATATTGAGAAAACAGGCGAGCTTTATATTTGGCATCCGTGTGGTCAGACTGGCTTTTGCCATTCTGAACCTTTCTTTTTCGGCCAGGTATTTTGGGGTCAGCCTCCAGCGCGATGTCTGGCTCTTGGCCTTAAATGCTATTGTTATACTGGATATTGCCGTTTGGGCCCCGTTGAATGATACGTTCAGGGCTAAGTTTTTATTCATTAAAGCAAAGGATGGGGAAGCGAAGGCATTATTGCATACCAAGTCATTATTGTTGGTTATTAGCCTGATTACCTGTGTACTTGTTGTGTTAATTATGCTTTTTCCTGGGGTAATAGGCCAGCTTCTTGCTCCGGATTATGGAGAGCATGAGCAAATCACTTTAAAGTTTATGATCCGCATAGTAGCGCCGTCTTTTCTGATTAATCAAATCACAAAAATCCTGATCAGTATTCTCAATACCTATAATTCATTTATCATTCCAGAGATTACCGGATTCATTACACAGGTATTTACGCTGGTGGTCATCATTACCCTGGCCCCATCAATAGGTATTATTTCTTTAGCCATTTCCTATTATGCTGGTTTAATCCTTTTACTCATCATGCTGCTTGTGCAGTTGAAAAAACGAAATATAAACCTGTTCGCAGGAATTTTTTCGGCAAATCTCCGTATAGCCTTGCCCTTTTTCGCCTTTTCCCTCCCTTTTTTCTTACCTCATTTTACTTCTCAGATTAATGTGATTGCAGAGAAATCCTTAGCTACATCTGCTGCTATCGGTTCAGTTTCCATTTTAGATTATGCCCGTAAGTTTTCCGATATTCCTCTGGATGTACTCATTGGTATTCTGGTTTCACTCCTGGTGCCTGTGCTTAGCCTTAAATTTTCCACCGGAATGATGAAGGATTTTTTTGAAGCCTTCAAAAAGATTTATCAGTTTGGCTTCCTCATTCTGGCCCTGATTATCGGGTTGTTTACAGGCTGTTCAGGTGCTATTGTAGATTTTTTGTATAAGAAAGGAAATATCAGTACACTGTCGCTATCCAAAATCAGCGAATTAACAATGGGCTATAGCTGGGCGGCTTTCGGAATTTTTTTGTACCATATTTATGGTTTGTCTCTCCTCTCCTCTGGCAAAGGAAAGCTATTTGCCCTTTACGGTACGATGGCTCAGCTGGTAATGATTGGCATGAATTTTTATTTTTTTAAAGATTACAGCCTCTATATTTTTCCTTTTTCACTGGGGAGTTCACACCTGATTGCGGCCATCGTTATGGCTTTTTACTTTCCGGTCAGAAACAGCGGTTTATTAATCATTACCGTTAAATATAGTTTCGTGGTTTTAGTAACTGGTTTTTTGATGTACCTCCTGCATATTTATCTAAGTGATTTCGGAACGCCAATCTTGGTCATCATTTTTAATGTTATCGCGTTAAAACTTATCTTAGTGGCTATGATATTTATTGCCCGGTTAGAGGAACGCACTATTATTCTAAAATATCTGAAAAAAATTGTTCCCTAGCCTGTTGAATGCCTTAAACTATGGATCTTTCCTTTATTATCGTCAATTACAACACAACGGCTCTTACTTTAGCTTGTATAGGATCGGTTTACCGGTTTACAAAAGATAATACATTTGAGGTTATACTTATTGATAATGCTTCTGCCGACCGATCGATTCTTGAGGTGAAGGCTTTATATCCGGATGTGATCTTTATGGAGTTATCAAAAAATGTTGGTTTTGGAGGTGCGAATAATCTGGGGATCGCACATGCGAACGGTAAATACCTTTTTTTGCTCAATTCTGATACCCTGCTCACCAGTGATGCCGCAAGTGTCTTTTTTAAATTTATGGAAGAAGAAAGGCATAAGCAGGTGGGCTGCTGTGGTGCTGCTTTAATTGATGGCGATGGCCATGACCAGATTTCGTATGGCAACTTTCCATCCTTAAAAGAAGCTTTTTCTGCTTTAGGCTTCTTGAGGTTGTATCCCGGTTATTATAGAACAAAACTGAGCAGTGGGGTAAAGAACCACTCTGAAGAGACCAGGACTGTGGATTACATCTGTGGTGCAGATATGTTCCTGCGAAAGGCTGTTTTGGAGACAACAGGTTGTTTTGATCCGGATTTTTTTCTTTATTTTGAAGAGGTTGAACTCTCGTTGAGAATAAAAAAAGCAGGCTATCTTTCCGTAATCTTACCAAAAGTGAAAATTATACACTATGAAAGTGCTTCCTTGGGAACTAGCGTGCTGAATATTCAAAAAGCAAAATACCTGGCCAGGAGCAGGTATCTTTATTTTAAAAAAAGCCGGGGTATGCTTTCCGCTATGTTGATTAACAAAGTATATGCCTTGCAGGCACTGGTATTTTTTATAGTAAAGAAAAAACTGTCGTATCTGAAAATAGCAGGCATTCTGTTTAGAGCTTAACAACGTTACCATGGAAAAAATACTATTGGTCTGTACGGTTCCGGCGCTTGAGTCTTATAATATAGGGATCGTGAGTGCAGCCCTTGCTGATAAAAATATGGATTTTTATGCGGTTGTTTTTTTAGATGGTCAGGATAAGCGGAGCAATGCAGAATTGATGGCAGACTATGCTGTTGCTATAGATCGGCGTAACAGGATAAAATTTTACCACCTGCATAAGAATAAGGTGATCAGAATTCTTTCTGGTGGTAGATACCTGGACCTTGTTGCGGAGTTTGCCTGCAGGGAGCTCATTTCCAAAATTCATTTTATATCACAGGATGTGATGCTTTCTGCTCATCTTGCTAAATTCAAAAACTTCGAATTGTACTATACCGTCCATGATTTTATAGCACATCCGGCAAAACTCAACCTGCTTCAGCGGGCCAAACACTATTATTTCAGGATCAGGAAAGACAAATTGTTAATTAAACAGATCAATAACCTGGTTACCAATAGCCGCTCCCAGCATCAGGCTTTGCTAGCGCATTATCCGGCAAAAAAAATATCATGGCACCGAATGCCGGGTATGGTCACCAGGAAAATCCTAAATGGAAATCAGGACATTCCCGAACTTAAGGATATGAAAGACTATGTCCTTTTTTTTGGAAGGATTGAGGTGTACAAAGGGGTCGAAACTTTATATCACCTATTTTTAACCCGATCTGAATTAGGCGGAACAAATCTCGTTATTGCCGGTAAGGGGGATGTTTATTTTAAACGCAACCCGGAAAAGGAAGATCATATTATATTCCTCAACCGGTTCATTGCCGAAGAAGAGGTAGCTGCTTTATTCAGAAAAGCAAAATTCCTGGTTCTCCCCTATCTGAGTGCCACGCAATCTGCAATCAGTTCGATCAGCTATCATTTTAGAAAACCGGTTATTGCCTCCTGCGTTGAAGGCCTTGCCGAAAGCGTGGATCATGAACGGACAGGGCTTTTATATTCGATTAAAGAACCTGATCAACTATTAGCTGCTATTTTGAGGTTATGTTCTGATGTGTCATTAATTGAAAATATCTCTGAAAATTTAAATAACGGCAATCAGCTATATGATGTATGTAAGTTGCAGGAGGAGCTGGCCCTGGTTTATCAAAATAATGCGTTATGAGAGTTGCGTTTATAATTACCTCACTTGCCAATAAGGGTCCGGTGATTATGTTGCGTGCATTGGTAGGGCATCTGGTGCAGCATGCAGGCTATCATTGCAAGGTTTATTATTTTGATGACCTGATCGATCTGGAATTTGATTGTGAGGTAAAACAAATCAGTTTTTTCGATCCCATTGAATTTCACTCTTTTGATATTATCCATTCCCACCTGTTCAGGCCCGATCTATATTGTTTGTTTCACCATCAAAAAATAAAAAAATCTAATGTAAAACTGGTGTCTACAATTCACACGGCCATTTATGATGATCTGGCATTTACCTATGGAAGATTTACAGCGAATCTTCTCATCCCTGCCTGGAAGTTGGCCTGGAAAAAAATGGATCATGTGGTGGTGTTGACCCAGGCTGCAAAAGATTACTACCGCAAAACTAAATTCAAGGCGCTGAGTGTAATCAGTAATGGAATAAATATTCCCTCGCCCGCAGAAAAAATTCCCGAAGCAGATCTTGCGGAACTGCTTGCGTTTAAAAGAAATCATATCCTTTTAGGTACGGTCTGTAGTATGGATAAGAGAAAAGGGCTGGAGCAAATAATCAAATTGCTGGCCATTAAACAGGAGTATGCTTTTCTTGTTATCGGTGATGGTATGGAAAGGGCAGGTTTAATGGAACTGGCCATAGCATATAAGGTTTCTGACCGGTTTAAAATCATGGGCTTTAGAGCAGACGGCTATCGTTACATCCCCCATTTTGATATGTATGTTTTACCTTCCAGATCAGAAGGAATGCCATTGGCATTGCTCGAAGTAATGGCTTTAAACGTTCCTTTGGTTTGTTCAGCTATTCCTTCGCTGGCAGAACAGTTTGGGGAAGATTTTTTTTATTATTTTAAACTTGATGATATCGCTGAGTTAAAACTTGCATGTGAATCAGCAGAAAAAGATGCAGGGTTTAGAAGCGGGATGGCGCTTAAATTTTATAGCATTAACTTCACAAGTGAAAAAATGGGTACAAATTATTCGAATTTATACAACTCTCTGCTTAATATACCTTAATTTGCAGATAAATAGTCTTTAATGCGTTGTTTTTTTATATTCCTGAGTAGTTTTTTGGTTGTATTTACCATTATTCCCCCGCTTATCAAGGTAACAGGCAGAAGCAGATTGTTTGATGCACCTTCCGAACTGAGAAAGATTCATACCAGTGCTGTACCAAATGCAGGTGGAATCGCCATTTTTATTGGGTTCTTGTTTTCCTGTTTGATATTTATACCATTAAATCTGTTGCCTCAGGCCAATGTTTTGATGGCCTCAGCTATGCTTATTTTTATAATGGGCCTAAAAGATGATATCGATAGCCTCGAACCTTATAAAAAGTTTGTGGCCCAGTTTGCGGCAGCGCTCATGATCGTGTTTTTGGCTGATATCCGGATTACCAGTCTATACGGAACATTTGGAATCAATGAATTGTCTTATCAGGTTAGTGCGGGATTAACTGTTTTTTCATTTGTGGGGGTGGTAAATGCCTATAACCTAATTGATGGTATTGATGGTCTTGCCAGTTCCTTAGGCATATTACTCTGTACACTGTATGCCTATCTTTTTTTTCAGGTAGAACAACTTGGCTATGCTTATCTTGCAGCCTCTTTTGCAGGTGCATTAATTGGCTTTCTCTTTTTTAATTTTTCGCCGGCAAAATTATTTCTGGGCGATTCCGGTTCTTTATTACTGGGTTTTATAGCCGCCATTCTTAGTATTAAAGTATTAAATACAGATCTTGCCGGGCGTTTTGTTTCAGTAGAACCGCATATAGCGTCTATCCCTGGTTTAGTGGCCGCGATATTAATTATCCCTGTTTTCGATACATTGAGGGTTTTTACGATACGTATCCGAAAGGGATTATCGCCGTTTACAGCAGACAGTAACCATTTACATCACCGCCTGCTTTCATTAGGACTTAATCATATGCAGGCCACTGCGATTTTACTGCTAATCAATCTGCTATTTATTATTTTAGCCTTTTTGCTACAGGAATTGGGGAACAACCTGCTTATCATCGTGATTGCTCTTATCATGCTGATCATCAACAGTCTGTTGTCACTAATGATTTATCGTGCAAAAAAAAATATTTAGTGCTATGGTTTCTTGTCTATCGGTAACAAAAAATAAGTTAAAAGAATATGGGTTTTTTAAATGCCAAAACAGATCTTTTGCAATGGGCAAAAGCAAATAAGGCTGCTTATCAGCGTGCCCTTCCTTTTCCAAATATCGTTTTTACTGATTTCTTTGATGAAGAAATGCTCAATCATGTATTGCGTGAATTTCCGGATCTGGCGAAAGCAAAAGAAGTTCAGCATTACGATAATCATAACGAGAAAAAATACCAGGCAAAAGGAGAAGCTGTATTCGGCGACACCATGAGGCAACTTATGCATTATTTGAATTCACAGCCCATGCTTGAATTTTTACAAGAGCTCACCGGGATCAAAGAGGTTTTATTACCAGACCCTTATTTTGTTGGCGGCGGATGTCATGAAATCAAACCCGGCGGGCTGTTAAAAGTACATGCAGATTTTAATAAACACGAGCTTACCGGATTGGACCGGAGGATTAATTTATTGATTTATTTAAATAAAGACTGGGAAGAATCTTTTGGGGGGCATTTTGAGTTATGGAACCAGGAGATGACACAGGCGGAAAAACGTGTTTTGCCGGTTTTTAATACCGTAGCAATTTTTTCTACAACTTCCTTTGCTTACCATGGCCATCCCAATCCCTTAACATGCCCGCCCGGGCGCAGCCGCAAATCACTTGCGCTGTATTACTATACAAATGGCCGGCCAGCGGAAGAGGTAAATCCGGATATTAAAGCGCATAGCACTATTTTTGTAGGCAGAAAGGATATCGCTGATGACGTAAAAAAAATAAAAAGACCCTTTAAAACCATTTTATTAGATTATATTCCTCCAATTGTTGTTAAATTGATAAAAAAAACACGGTAACTACCTATCAGCTACGTATATTTGCCGACAAAGTCGTGTATATATGAATAAAATTTTCCTCTTTTTATCGGTCGTACTCATTTCCGCAGGAGCAAAAACCTTTGCGCAAACACTACCTGTTGGTTTGTTAGACCATATTGAAGACAACCTGAGGAGGCAACAGCTGCTGGGCAACGATACTTCTAAAAGTTCATTTATGGCTCGGCCACTAAATATTTCATCCAGAAATAACTTTCTTCTTGATGCTGCCGATGGGATTTATTTAGATAACTTCCGCAAAAAGATACTTTCCACTCCGAATAACATTTTCGCGCTATATGTTTTGCCGGTAACATGGCAGCAGCAAATTAATACCGATCACCCCTATGGCTGGAATGACGGGTCAATGGTTCAGGCCAGAGGCTACCAGACTCAGGTTTCTGCAGGTTTTTTTGCAAAACTAGGTCCTTTAAGTATCCAGCTTAAGCCAGAATATGTATACGCGCAAAATAAAGCCTTTACTGAGCTCTATCAGGCAGATAATGGCCCTGATTTTTTAAAAAAATATGCCCAGATGGCGAATTGGATTGATAATCCAGACCGTTTTGGCACAGGAACTTACTCGAAACTTACATGGGGTCAGAGTAACGTTCGCTTAACATTTGATCCGGTTTCCATAGGCCTGTCAAATGAAAATTTATGGTGGGGGCCAGGCGTTAGAAACTCTCTTTTAATGAGCAATACCGCAAGTGGATTTAAACACCTTACGCTGAATACAAAACGGCCCGTAAATACCCCTATCGGCTCATTTGAAACTCAAATTATTGCAGGGAGATTAGAAAGTTCAAAAATAATTCCAAATAATCCTCTTTTTGTTTCCAAGCCTGATGACTGGCGATATTTATCCGGAATGGTCTTTACGTATCAACCCAAATGGATTCCTAACCTGTTCCTGGGTTTCGACCGGAGTTTTATCGTGTATAGAGAAGATATGGGAAATTCTTTTGGCGATTATTTTCCGCTTTTTGCACCTGTGGAAAAAGTTAGTGTCATAAATGGAGCAAACAATGAAGACAATAGGAAACGTGATCAGTACGCGTCCTTTTTTGCCAGGTGGGTAATGCCTGAAAGCCATTCAGAGGTTTATTTGCAATACGGTAGAAATGATCATCCCTATAATCTACGCGATGCCCTGCAAGAGCCCGAACATTCACGTGCATATATTGCCGGCTTCCGGAAACTCATTCCATTGAGAAAAGATGATGAATTTGTTCAGGTGGGTATAGAACTAACTCAATTGGAAGGTGCACGTACAGGAGTGGGGCGTGAACAACCAACATGGTATGTTCATCATCAGGTAAAAGATGGTTATACCAATATGGGGCAGGTTCTTGGCGCAGGAATTGGCCCGGGCAGTAACCTGCAGTCTTTAGATGTAAGCTGGGTAAAAGGCATGAAAAGAATAGGTTTACAAATTGAAAGGCTGGTGAATAACAACGATCTCTATTACGCTGCCATCACGACAGATAATAGAAGGAAATGGATTGACCTGTCTTTTTCGGGTAAGTTTGATTGGACTTATAAAAACTTTATACTGAATTCAGAACTGGGTTATATCCGTTCACATAATTATCAATATGTAATCAAGGGTGACTCATTTGAAAGGGATAAATTCTGGAATTGGGACCAACAGGATCGGGGAAACTTAAATTTGAAGGTTGGTTTGGCCTATATTTTTCAAAATTGATTGTTGTCGACTAAATTACCTTATACAGTGCAATTTTTATATCAGCACCAGTATACAGTAAATGCTCCCTTGTAGTTTAAAGGGAGCATTTTTATATTCAGGTCAATCATCGTTTTTTCATCAGCCGGTGGTAGCCTAATGTCAGGCAAAATACCACTCCCAGTCCGGTCCAAAAAAATAGTGACAGACTTTTTCTTGTTTTTTCGGTATACTGTACCTTCGTTTTTAATGCCGTACTTTTCACCCTGGTTTTTTGTTGTGCCAGCTGATGTCCTTTTTGCTGTTGCCCCTGCAGCATGCGCCTGTGGCTGGCCTTTCCTTTAAACACCAAATTTTCAGCCATCCCCTCAAAACCTTTTTCCGCACTGTAGAAAAATTTCCCCAATGGGGCAATTTGCACCACATATTCGCTGTTACTGGTATCAAGCAAAAGGGTATTGCTTTTTGCCCAGCTTTGCTCACTGCTGCTTTCCCGGCTGTCATGTTTTACCTCAAGGTCCTGTTCATGCAACACTTTTTTGCTTTTTAGCGTTGCACATGCCGAAAGCAAGAGCGTACAGGCCGCCAGGTATTTGATCAATTCAGTTTTCATCTTCCACTCCTTTCCTTTTCGCCCAGTCGGCAAAGTATTTAACGGCTTTTAAATGCCTGCGTTTACGGTACACCCCATCTCCTTCCCTGCTTCCTGCCGGGTTGGTATTACCCTCAATGGTAACCATCCAGTCACCGGCCTGCCGTTCAACCAGGCCACAATGGGCAATGCGTTTTAAGTGGCTAAAGTAAATGCCAAACACTACCGCAGGCCTGATCTCTTTGGTGCGCTTGCTTAGCGGGAATAAGGCAGGGCTCCAGGCGGTGCGCGGTACCGGGTAACCGGCCTGGCCAAAAACCCAGCTCACAAAAGCTGCACACCAGGCACTGCCCTCCGGTACATTTACATAACTGAGGTATCCGGCAACCCGCGGTCCATCGTTTTTGCCCGAACGTTCGCGCACGCCCAGTTCCTTTTCGGCCACCTGCAATAGCCTTTTCCTATCGGCAAGCGCGGGGTCTTGCTGCAGGTTTATACTATCGCCGCCAGGCAGGCTATCGCTGCCAGCAAGAGCAAGGCAAACGATGCCCAGAAAAAACTTAACTGTTGCCATGAGGTTAACTGTTTAAATAGTGAAACCATATCTGTTAATTTATACAGGCCAAGGCTTTGCCAAAAGCGTTGCAACAGCCACCACGATAGCTGCAACAGGGCAGCATAACAGAACAGGGCCAGCAAGATCAGCTGCCATATGCCTGCATCAAGCAGGGCCGCGGTAGGCTCAATGGTTCTTAACACTTTTGGGAGGGTATGCCAGCCCAGCACCAGTATTACGGCCAGCATCAGTTTTTCGAGGATCTGCTTTTTCGGCAACAGCGCCGTTAAAGCCGGTTTTAATGTTTTCATATCTTTTTAGTTTAATAGCCCAAACCTGGCATGGCTGGGTTTGGGCTGGTTCGTATTAGTTTAAGGAATGGTATAGGTACCCAGGTATTGGCTGTTTGCAACCGCAGTGGCATCGCGGTTTACCGCAAAGGCCCAGGCGTGGAAAACATCACCGCTAAAGTTTGTACCGATTACCGCCGTGTAGGTCAGCGCAGCGCGCTGGGCTTCCTCGTACACCATATACATGTTTTTGGTGGCATTAAACAGCACAACCGTCAGCACATCATCCGCAAAGGCATTATAGCGGTTTATAATGCTCTGCCAGTTCAACAGCAGATCTGACCCCTGCAGGCTTCCGTTCAGGCCGTGCATTACCGAAAGCGAACCCTTGCTCAGCACCACCTTCGAAAAATCGATCTCAAAATCAGGGTAGTCGCCGGTAACGGCCTGGTTTAAGAAAATTTTTACCGCGGCATTGTAACCGGTAATCTTGTTCAGCTGTTTATCCTTAAAGCCGATATTTAAAATATCCTTAATGGGGCTCAGGTACCGGGCCGCAAGGGCAAACCTGGTGCGCTGTGCCAATTGAGGTTCGGTACTGGCTTTACTGCTTTTTTTAGGGAGTCCCCTCAGGTAATCTACACTGCGCCAGCTGCTGCCGATTACACTGCCTACCTTGCCCGAGAATGCGCCGTTGGCGCCTTTTGAATACGTTGCCATAATTTTTGTTTTTTAAGTGAAAAAAATGTTTAATTCATCGGATTTCTGCTATACCGGTATGCTCAAATCCATGATCAAACCTAGGCGCTTTGAAGTAATGGCACCTCATTTTGGACTCAAATGAGCTAAATTGAGCTGATTATGGGTCATAATGAGCTAAAATGAGCCACGCTAATGCCGGCCATCCAGGCAAAGGAACAACCGTAAACAACCGGCCTGCCCCCGGGCAGCATGGCCATAACCCCCGTAAATGTTTACCCCGGAAAAACCCATTGTTTACCTTTTAGGTAAGCAATGGGTAACCAATAGGTAAGCAAAAGGTAACCAACAGGTAAGCAAAGGGTAAACAACAGGTGAGCAAAGGGCAAGCCAGGGGTAAGCCTGGTACCAGCAAAGGGTAAACAACAGGTAATGAAGGGGCAAAGGGTAAACAACAGGTAATAAAGGGGTAATTGTCCTATACCGGAATAAGTTTACAGTAAAAAGTCTTATTACTGATTGGTGTTTACTATCGAATTTGTTTTTACTGTATTGGGTTTACAATGTAATGTTTTCTTTCTGATACAGTAAAAATCAGATACGGCCTTTCCGCTGGCTCTCCAGGTAGGCAGCCAACAGGTCTTTCAGGTAAAAACGATCGCCGCCGGGTAGTTTGATGGGCTTTAAGGTACCATCTTTCACTTTACGTTTGTAGGTACTTTCGCTGATGTTGAGGTAATCTTTTACCTGCTGCCGGGTGAGCTGCGTTTCAGGGTCGCCGAAGAGATCGATAAAGGTAAATTTTAACTGTTCTTTGTTCAGTACAAGGTATATGTTGTACAAGATCTGTACCAGTGCATCAAGGTTATTCATAGGGCGTAGAGTTTAAAAACAAAAACATATTGCAGCATGCTGATGGGGCATGCTGCAACCATATCCGGAAAATGTTCCTGTGCCGTTATCAGGGCGGCTAACCGATGGTGCCGGAGCGACTAAAATTGGTTAGAAAAATTTGGGTCTATCTTAAAATTTTAGCGTCAAACAGCGCCAAAAGCTGTTCAACATTCCCAATAATATGGAGGTTAATTAATCGGTATGTAGATGATCATGAATGTACAGGGCACACAATGGCCAAAGCAATGGGTCGCCACGGCTGGGGCACACCAGCCTGGGGTTAAACAGGATACAAGCCATCCTTTGAGGGCAGGTTTGCCGTGCATGTGCGAGCGTTCCATGCACCGGGGTAAATACAAAAATGATTAGGGATGACAAAGCAAACAGGTAAGGTTTTTCCATCTTCTGTAAACTTAATCAGTAAATAAATTAGTATTATGGTTACATCTTATACCCTGTATAACGACGATTTATCTCAAATCGTATATCAATTAGCATGTGCTACCTTAACCAGCAGCTTTAAATCGCCTCAGCAAAGTAAGGTTGAAAACCTCCGCGCAGACAATAAAACCGCCTGTGCAGGCAGATAAAACAATTTAGCTAAAGCCTATGTATGTGCTTCAAAATGGTCTTTCAGCGCATGGATATTGCGTAAAAAAAATTTCAATCAGGCTCAACCGGCAGGCAAAACATTTATTTTTAATGAAATATAATGATCATCCGAAAAGTGCAATGGTCATGCGCATGCAGCATCATGCTCATCAGCCCTAGTCATCACCCTTCATGATTCGGTTTTTCTGCGCCTTAACTGTCTCAATAATCAGAATCAGGTTAATATTTTTTAACATTGGCTCACATTAGCTTAACTTTAAGCACTTCATACAAAATTATTTCGGTTAATGAATGAGAATTGTCAATATTTCCTGTTAAGAAATAATTAAAAAACAGACCGGTTTAAATATTTCTGCAAAAAAACTGTTAACTTGCGGCGGATTTATTCCTTGATTTATTATTTGCATGCTTCTAGCTTAATTGATGTTCAGCTTTTTCAAAAATAAAAAACCTATCGTTAGAGATTTGAAGTGGTTGGGAGTTGATATTCACTCACATCTTTTGCCGGGAATTGATGATGGGTCACCGGATGTTGACGAGTCGATATCGCTAATTACGAAACTTACTGCATTAGGTATTGATCAGTTTATTTGTACACCCCATATCTTTATGGAGTTATATCCCAATACTGCAGAAACGATAAACAGGGCTTTGGAACACACCAAAGCAGCGCTACAAAAGGCTAATCTGCAAGTGGGGATTGCTGCAGCTGCAGAGTATATGCTCGATGAAAACTTCGAAATTAGCGATGTGATGATGTCTTTGCCCAATAAGCATATCCTTGTGGAGATGTCTTACCTGAATGAAACACCAAACATCGAGCAGATTATTTTCAATCTCCAGATTAAAGGATACACGGTTATTTTAGCCCATCCCGAAAGATATAATTTTTATCATCAGGATCATGACCGCTTTCATCGCTTTCATGATATGGGGGTATTGCTGCAATTGAATCTGCTCTCCGTAACAGGCTATTATGGCAGGGAGGTAAAAACCACCTCCGAATACCTGCTCAAAAACCGGTTGTACAGGTTGGCTGGAACGGATCTACATCATCAAAAACACTACAATGCATTAAAGTATCATGTAGAAAACGGCTATTTATTTGATAAATTAGGAAATTATCCCTTTGAAAATAGCAGTTTTTTAAATTTAATATAAATATAGCCTGAACGTATATGTTTTCAATATTTAAAATGTTAAGTTTGGCCGACCGACAAACACAATTCTTCACTTTTAAAAATTTTCTCAATCGCTTATGAAAATGCCAATATGTAAGGTAAGGTTTGCTAAATTATGCTTTTTGATAGCCATCGTCTTTTTAACTTCCTGTGTAAGTACCAAAAATGTAGCTTACTTTCAGGATATCAGTGCATTGGGGCAATCAGAACTGGCCAATACGGCTAAATTTACTGATCCCGTTATTCAGGCAGATGATATATTATCAATATCTATCTTCACCATTGATCCAACCACAAATATGGTGGTGAACCAGGCAGCTAGCCAGGCCATCAGTACCAATGTAGGGTCGGTGGCAACATTGGGGGCTACCCCGCCAACGGCTGGTTTCCTGGTGGATAAAAACGGAGAGATTGATTTATCCGTGGTTGGAAAGGTTAAAGTACTGGGATTAACTACGTTTCAAGCCAGAGATCTGATCAAAGAAAAAGCAGCCATTGTGTACACCAACCCCAATGTACAGGTGCGCTTTGCTAATTTTAAGGTAACCATTTTAGGCGAAGTAAACAGGCCCGCATCATACGTGATTCCGAATGAGAAAGTAAGTGTATTGGATGCCTTGGGGCTAGCCGGTGACCTGACCATTTTTGGGAAGCGGGAAAATGTTACCCTGATCCGTGATAATGGCGGAAAGAAAGAGTTTGCCAGGCTTGACCTGAACTCAAAGGAGATATTCAATAGTCCTTATTATTATTTGAAACAAAATGACGTATTGTACATTGAGCCAAATAAAGGAAAGGCAGCTTCCCTAAATCAATCCAGAACGCAGACTTTCGCGCTTGTAGGCTCATTGGCTTCTGTACTTATTGTATTATTTACCAGACTTTAATTTTTTCTCTAAAAATGACTGAGAATCGCACAACAGAAGATAATTTTTTTGAACAGCAAGAGGAAAGTATAGATTTTAAAAAGATAGTTTACATTGTCATTTCTAAATGGTATTGGGTAGCTGTTTCTATATTAATATGTACTTTATTAGCTTTTTTATATTTAAGGTATAAAACGCCTAACTACAACATAGCGGCACGCGTGTTGGTGAATGATGAAAAAAAGGGCGGTGGAATGTTAGGCAGTGCGGATATGTTGGGAGACTTGGGAAGCTTGCTCGGTACTAAAAGCACGGTAGATAATGAGGCCGAAATTTTAAAGACCCGTTACCTTATGGAAAAGGTCGTTAGGCAGCTTGACTTAAACATTACCTATTATCGTGCAGGTAGAATAAAAAATATTGAGCTTTACCGTTCTCCGTTTAAAGTTGAAATCGTAAAAGGAGTTGACACCATTAAGGCAACCAATGTTGGGGTTAGCTTATTAAGTTCAAATGAACTGCTTGTGAGTACACCTACCTTCGAGAAAAAAGTTCCTTTCGGCGTCATTTTCAACATTCCGAAAGTTGGGGCCCTAAAAATTACACCAACACCTGGTGTGAAGCCTAACCAAAAGGATTACATTTTTAATATTACTTCTATTGATGCAAAGGTAGCTGATTTACAGCAAGCGTTAACCGTTGAGGTGAAGAATAAGCTGATCACCATTATCGATTTAAATTTCCAGTACCCAATCCCTAGAAAAGGTGAAGATATATTGCGTGAACTGCTTAAAAAATATGTAGAAGGTAATTTGAATGACAAAAACGAAGTGGCAGACAGCACCGTTAAATTTATTCAAAACCGCCTTGCCTATATTGGCGGTGAATTAGGTGATCTGGAAGGTAATATCCAGGGCTTTAAGCAGCGAAACAGCCTGGCAGATATGTCAGAACAGTCTAAGCAACTGGTACAGGTAACCAGCGATTATGTAAAACAGCTGGCACAGGTAGAGACACAGATCTCAATTATGGAAAGTTTACAGCAGTATTTGAAAGATGCTGATAATAAACGGATCTTACCAAGTTCTTTGATCCCCGCTGATTTAGTGTTTAGTGGCGCGATAGAAAAATACAACCAGTTAACTTTAGAGCGCGCAAGAAAACTCATTGGCATGACGGAGAACAATCCCAGTATCATTCTCATTGATAAAGAAATACAAAATGCCCGCGCAGATATAGAATCAAACTTAGCCACTACACTGGATGGTTTTCTAATTACCAAAAGGAAAATCAAAGCACAGATGCAACAGGCAGAAAACCAGGTTAAAGATGTGCCGAAAATTGAACGTAGTTATTTAAACCTGGCAAGGCAACAACAGATTAAACAGGAGTTGTATATCTTCCTGATGCAAAAGGCAGAGGAAACAGCCATTTCAAAGACTTCCAATATTGCCAATTCTAAAACCATTGATCCTCCAAAATCTGAGGTTACCCCATTTTCACCCAATAGAAAATCGATAATGGGTATAGGTTTTATTATTGGACTCATTATTCCTGTTGGATTAATTTATATAAAAGAGTTGTTAAATGATAAAATTCAGTCGCAAGAGGATATTACAAATGCTACCCAGGTACCGATAATTGGTGAGATCAGCCATAATGAGGAAAGTGATAATTTAGTGGTGGCCAATAGTTCCAGGTCCGCCATTTCTGAGCAATTCAGGGCCCTGAGAACAAATCTTTCCTTTTTCTTTAATGACCAGAGTAGCCGGGTATTATTAGTTACTTCAAGTATGTCTGGTGAGGGTAAATCCTTTACAGCCATTAACCTCGGAAATATTTTGGCACTGTCGAACAAGAAAGTGCTTTTAATGGAATTAGATTTGCGGAAGCCGGGTCTTTCCACCAAACTGGGAATGAGCAATAACAATGGTTTTACCAATTATATAGTGAACAGCAATTTGGCCATAAAGGACATTGTAAAGCCGCTTAAAATCAACGATAATTTGTCATTGCTAAGTTCCGGGCCGGTTCCCCCTAATCCTGCCGAAATGTTACTAAATGAAAGAACCGGTGAGCTGATTGAAAAACTGAAAACCGAATATGATTATATTATTATAGATGCGCCACCGGTAGGGCTTGTTACCGATGCACAGCTATTATCTGGTAATGCAGACATGTGTATGTACCTGGTGCGGCAAAATTACACCTTTAAAAAGCAATTGGCCATCCCTCAGGATCTACACGAAAATGGCAAAATGAAAAAAATAGGTATTGTAGTAAATGACATTCAGGCTTCCAACGGTTACGGTTACGGCTACGGTTATGGTTATGGTTACGGTTATGGCTATGGATCGTATGGCGAAACAGCGCAGGTTAAAAAAGATAAAAAGTGGTGGCCTTTTAGTTAGCCTAAGCATTTAATAATTCATAGCTATAAGTTGAGTTTATTAGTCTTTGTAGTATGATCCAAAGATTCGTTTACTTTGATTTTACAATAGCTAACGCAATTTTGTCAATAACAAAATGAGGCAGGCCTCGGCTCAGATATTATTTGGGATGGAACTCCCATTAAATTAATAAGATATTTAGACATGAGAACTCTTTTATTCTATTTAAAAGTACCTTTTTTTATACCTCATTATCTATTTTTTATATTAAATGAAAAGCCGATTTTGGGATATGAGCTTTTACGCTGGGGAGAGGTTTTAAGAATCAATAAAAGTTCAAAACATGCTTTATTTTTTGAGCTAATCTGTAATTTAAAAGAGTATAGAAGTCTCTTTTATCACAGGCTTGGAGGTAAAGCACTCTTGGTAAGTTGGTACGCTCCTGGGATCCCCAACCTTTACTTTGACGTGCCTTCCAGCGTAATTTCAAAAGGATTAGTCATCCAGCATGGCCATTCATCCCGATTTAATCCGGAATCATGTGGTGAAAATTGTCAAATCTGGCATAATTCTACTGTTGGCAAGGGTAAGCCTGGCGGTGCCAAACCAGTTTTGGGAAACAATGTTCTGGTGACCACAGGGGCATGTGTAATAGGAGATATTAAAATTGGAAACAACGTCGTTATCGGCGCAAACGCAGTGGTGGTTAAAGATGTTCCCGATGATAGCGTAGTTGTTGGAAATCCGTCAAGAATAGTTCGTTTAAAAGGTGAAAAAGTTAATATTATGTTGTAGCACTTGACCATGGACGGTAAACGAATAGCGAAAAATACTTTTTTTCTCTCCATCAGAATGCTGGTGACAATGGGGATCTCATTATACACAAGCAGAATTGTATTGGAGATTCTAGGGGTAACCGATTTTGGAATCTACAATGTGGTTGCTGGTATTGTAGTCGTATTAGGATTCTTAAGTGGTACTTTGAGTACATCATCTTCAAGGTTTATAACGGTTGCATTAGGATCAAACGATTTTAGGGAAATGAGGCAAACATTTTCCAGTATTTTGTTTGTCAACCTGTTATTGAGCCTGGCCGTCCTGCTTATTGGAGAAACCATCGGACTATGGTTTTTGTTTCATAAGATGCAGATCCCGGCCGAACGTCTGGATATTGCCTTTTGGGTATATCAGATTTCTCTGGCCACTACGGTGATAAATATCATTAGTGTACCTTACAACGCCGTGATTATTGCCCATGAGAAAATGAAAGCCTTTGCTTATATGTCATTGTTTGATGTAGGAACTAAGTTATTATTGGTTATTCTTTTACGATACACTGAACGTTTTGACAAATTGCTTTTATATGCGGTTTCCATCTTCATCGTCCAATTGTTGGATCGTGTAATTTATGGCTATTATTGCTCGAAGAACTTTAAAGAAAGTCATTTCTCCAGAGATTTTACTAAAGCCCAGGTCGTAAAAATTTTTGGCTTCATAACCTGGTCTGCTTATGGAAGCCTGGTTTCTGTAGGCTTTACACAGGGCCTGAACATTTTATTGAATATATTTTTTGGTCCTGTGGTGAACGCCGCCCGTGGAATATCTGTCCAGGTACAAAATGCGATCGTTCAGTTCACGACTAATTTTCAGACCGCAATAAATCCACAGATTATCAAATCTTACGTAAGCAACGATTTGAATAATACTCGTTCACTTATGACTACGAGTAGTAAACTGTCGTTTTTCTTGCTTTGTATTATTGGAGCTCCGATTATAATCGAGGCCAACTTCGTTTTAACAATCTGGTTAAAGAATGTTCCAGGGTACACAGTTCACTTTGTGCAGTTAATGATTGTGATTAGCATCTGGAGTTCCCTTGCTAACCCCCTTCGGATTATTAATCAGGCTCATGGTGATATCAAAAAGTTTCAGTTGTATGAGTGTTCCTTACTTTTGTCGATTGTGCCGATCGCCTATTTTACGTTAAAAGCGACAAATGTTGCGGAGTCTGTTTTTGTTGTACATTTTATGGTCGAGTTCATCGCACAATTTATCCGTATCAAAATTGTACTGCCGAAAATAAAAATGAGCTTCAAAGATTATTTCACGGAGGTTTACCTAAGAGTTATTCCTGTTTTTATATTGCCCATTGCGATTGGCTTCTTTGCGAGTTATCATTTTGCAGCTTTGCCGGTCAGGCCTCTGCTGATTCTGATTTTAACTGAGGTAATAACCTTTTTATTAATATATTATATTGGTATTAACAAGCAAGAACGTGCTTTCCTTACTGATAAAATAGGTTCAAAAATTAATGTCCTGAGAAAGAAATGAGCAAGGTTCTAGTTATAATAGTGACTTATAATTCCATGAAATGGATCGATAGATGTTTGGGTAGTTTGTCCAAATCCTCTGTCCCTGTTGACATATTTATAGTCGATAACAATTCTTCCGACGCCTCAGTGAATCATATTAAGGAAAACCACAGATATCTTAAACTGATCGAAAGCAAAGTAAATCTCGGATTTGGCAGAGCCAATAACCTTGGAATTGAATTTGCTGTCCATAATGGATATGACTATGTATATTTATTAAATCAAGATGCCTGGGTTTTCGAAGATACCTTACAAGCGCTAATTGATGCACATAAGAATAACGATACATTTGGTGTTTTGAGCCCGGTACAAATGAATGCTGGAAGCAAAAGATTAGATATAAACTTTCTGTTATGCTGTCCTAAAGAGATTTTATCAGATTTGTATTGTAACGAGATTGGGGAGGTGTACGAGACCAGTTTTGTAATGGCTGCACACTGGCTTGTTTCCCGTGAATGTTTTGAAAGGGTTGGGGGATTCTCCATTTCTTTCCCGCACTATGGTGAAGATCATAACTATCTTCATAGAGCTATTTATCATGGATTTAAAATCGGAATAGTTCTAAAAGCTAGAGCAATACATGATAGAGAATGGCGTCTTGATTCAAAAAAAATGCAGATCAAAAAACAGTATATTGCGTCCGTCGTAGAGATAAGTAACTTAAATAACAATATTATTCTCCATCTTGCATGGCAACCATTTAGATTGATATTAAAAAGCTTAAGACTAAAGTCATTAACTTGTTTTGCTAATTCTTTTAGGTTGGTTTTAAATTATCCGAAACTAATCAAAAATAGATATAGATCAAAAACAACCGCATTTGTCGATATGAATAACACTTTATGATAGCGTTTGTATATTTATATATCTATTTAGTTGTCAATACTTTTGTGGCATCTTCTGTTAAATTGATACAGAAAAGATTGTTTATCATAACAAGTATTATAATATTATTTTTTGTCGGATTAAGAGATGTATCAGTTGGTACTGATACTCATACGTATGTTAGTTTTTTCAAGAATTCTGATTTCTTATATGATGGAGAGAAAACTGATGTTGCATTTGAAATTTTGGCGAGATCAATTAAATTTTTATCTAATAGCGAATATTTTTTTCTCTTTGTAACATCACTATTTGGCCTTTTTGGCATTCTTTTCTTAATCTACAAATTATCCGAAAATAAGATGCTTTCTCTATTACTCTATATGATAATAGGAACATCTACTATATTTTTCTTTTATATTTTTTCGATGATTAGGCAGTCTTGCGCAATAACGTTATTTATATTCGCTGTATATTTATTATTTGAATATCGTGGGATAAGAGCTTACAGTATTGAGAGTAAAAAGGTAGCTAAAAAGAAGTATTTATATTGGGGTTTATTTTTTTACATGGTTTCGATACAAATCCACGGGTCATGTGCATTTACTATTCCATTTGTAATCTTTGCGTACATGTATGATTACAAAAGTAAGCTTTCCTTGTACTGGTTTATCATCATATCTTTCATAATAGGTTCATTTAAAATATTTAGTATTTCAAATTTTATGAATTTAATTTTTTTCTATTTTGGTGGCTTAGCAAGTCGAGATTATTCGTCTTATGGTGAAATATCATTTGGAGAAATTGAAAAGGTAGGTATAGTAAATATGTATTTAATACCTTTTACTCTTATTAGCATTTTTATTTTAAGGTGCGCAACCTTGAAGCAAATTAACATTTGGTATGTAAAGTTGTTTTTAATGTCAGTTGTTTTAAACAATTTATTTTATGATAATTTAATGTGGAGTAGACTTGTATTCTATTTATCCATATTTGCAATTGTTGCAATTCCTAATATTCTAAAAGGAGTTAAGAAAACTGTTAAATTATCGTTTTACATTGTCTTTTTCACTTATTTCTGTTATAAGACCATATCGCAATTTCAGGCACAAATGTTACCAGCTGCTACAGGAAATATTATCGTGCCGTATAAATCATGGCTGAATTTATAATAAGTTGCGGAGTTTTTATAAAATGATGAAGTAGATGAATGATTAGTATTGAAGTGTTCTTAATAAATGTAAAATTATTGGTCAATATTGTAATTGTACCTGACAAAGTGATGAGATGTGCTTGCGATTTAATTTTTTGTAAAGCAGTTAATTAAAGTAAACAAAGTGAGAATATTATACCTCTTTCATACCAGTTCATTTTATCAAGGCTCAAGCAAGTCGATGCTTAACACGA
This sequence comes from Pedobacter suwonensis, assembly GCF_007833675.1. NCBI lineage: Bacteria > Pseudomonadati > Bacteroidota > Sphingobacteriia > Sphingobacteriales > Sphingobacteriaceae > Pedobacter > Pedobacter suwonensis. Next base: position 3,653,447 of record NZ_CP031708.1, read on the forward strand.
TAGAAAATCTTAAACGGAAAGAGATTGTGCCATACGTTTTGCTACCGCGACAGAAAGATGACAGTTTATGTGAACAATTGGATTTGAGGGGAATTCCTTACAGTTTTGTTCCGCTGAGCTGGCCTGTCTATCCTGCTTTTAGTACGCTTGCTGATCGGGTTGTTTTTCTTCCCAAACTATTTAAAACATGGTTTAGCAAGATTTTTGCCACGCTACGTATACTTTGGTTTGTTAAGCGTGAGAAGATTGACATCATACATACCAATGTAGGTATTTTAAGTGAAGGATTTTGGGCGGCTCAGATTTGCAAGTTGCCACATGTATGGCATCTGCGCGAATTTCAGGATTTGGATTTCAAGCTTAATACCTTCTATTCCTTAGCTTCATTTAGGAAGCGACTTCGAAAACCGAACAACTTTCCTATCGCCATTAGCAGGGAAATTGCCCGTCATTTTAATTTAGGTGACGATAGCGTAATTTATAACGGTATACTAAGTAAAAATGCAATCAGGTTCAATCCGGATAAAGAAAAATATATCCTGTTTGTCGGACTGCTGAGTGACGGAAAAGGCGTAGAGTCCGTGATTAATGCTTTTTCACGCCTTTATGACCAATACCCCGATTATAGATTGAAGATCGTAGGCGATACTCACGACAATGCCTACAAATTAAAATTAACCGACTTAGTGGAAAGTCTGGGAATGACTAAACACGTTGACTTCGTAGGGCATGTATCAGATGTGTCTGCTGTAATGTACAAGGCAACCCTGTTAGTTGTCCCATCCCGATACGAAGCTTTCGGCCGGGTCACTGTTGAGGCGCTCTACAACGGCTGTTTTGTTTTGGGGAGAAATACTGGTGGCACTAAGGAAATATTGCAACAAACGGGGGGCGGTATGCTGTTTAATGATGACGACAAACTTTTCGATCAGTTGGTGGAAGTGTTTGAAAAAGGTCTTCCTTATTATTATTCGGCAATTAAAGAAGCCCAACAGAAAATTGGAATCCTTTACTCAACAGAAGGAAATGCAGACCAGATGTTTGAACGTTATCGTTCTATTTTAAAAGGCCAAATCAATCAATTCATTGATTGAAATGAATGAAAACTTAACAAAAAGCCGATGTTTATGATATCTTCAACCATATCACAATCAGGAAGCAAGCGCATAATTTACAAACTAATATTTAGAAAATGTCAGGAATATCAATCGTGTTAACCTATTACAAAGGCGAGAAGTTTATTGAAAACTGTATCAACTCACTAATCGATTCTTATGAGGCTTCTTCTAAGCTACTGGCCTATGAAATAGTGATGGTAATTGATTCCATGGAAGATGCGGATCGGATAGAATCTTTGCTGAGCAAAAAGTATAAAGATCACCATCTCATCATTATTAAAAATGAGAAAAACATTGGGGTTGCCGAATCCAGGAACAGGGGGTTAAAAACAATTAAAAACACATTTTATACCATCATTGATCAGGATGATTATGTTAAAAGCAATTATTTCTCTGTACTGGAAAAGGAGTTAGATACAGATAATCACATTCACTTAATAAATGGAGTAATTCGCTATCCGAATGAGAAAATAGAGGTGCCAATTTATTACTTTAGGCCGGAATTCGAATTTAAAAGCATTATATTAAAGACTACCTTTATTTATACCCCTGGTCTCGTCATTTTTAATTCAAACCATATTCCAGGTGATGAACTGTTTATCGATACATCTGAAACTTATAAAGGTTGTGACGATTGGGCAGCCTATTTGAATTTAATCTTGAAAGCGAAAGGATCATTAAAATACAAATATATTAATTCACCGCTATTTGTTTATTGTTTACATGGAAGTAATTACTCAAATAACAAGGAGGAAATGATCCGGTCTTCTACAGCGGTTCTCGAGTTTTTATCCCATCATCCCGATGTTACAATAAAGGAGCAACGATTGATCGCAAAGTCTTTTAGTATGCAGAAATTATATTTTTCAAAGGATGTCAACAACAGCAAGGCTATCCAGCTATTTTACAGGTTTCCCCGCCAGTTCTTATTCCATTATTTTTTATCACTATTCAATTTATCTAATACAAACAAACTGATCTCTAAATTAAGCTATGTATATAAAAGGCAACTTAAAATTTCTGATTGATGGAAAATAGCTGGATTTTTATTTCACTTTCCAACTCTAATTTTCAATTATCGTTTAACGCGCCTGTTGAAATATTATTAGCTTTTATTAAAATTTTATGAAATTCTATAACAAAAATGAAAATTCTATTAACGCATAAATTTTTTAAGTATACGGGTGGTGCAGATGTGTTTTTTTTAGAAGTTGGGAGGGTTCTTGAAGAAAATGGCCATGAGGTCGCGTACTTCTCTACTATAGATGACCAAACCTTACCAACCAAATATGCTAAATATTTTATCAAGGCTCCCGAATTCAACTCATCCAACCCACTTAAAAAGCTAGCATCGATCTTCGAAATACCATATAATTTCAAAGCCAGATCGAGCTTTTCTCAATTATTGGATGATTTTAAACCCGATCTTATACATGCTTTTGGAATAGTGACTCATATCTCTCCATCTATTTTTGATGCAGCAAAGAAAAGAAATGTTCCTATCGTGTGGTCGCTAAACGATTATAAACATATTTGTCCAAACTATAAATTATTTCACCATGGAAAGTTGTGTGAAGATTGTAAAGGAAATAGATTTTATAAATGTGTAACCAATAAATGTAGTCATGATTCCATCGCTTTTAGCGTGGCAAGTGCAATCGAGTCATATGTACATTATTCATTAGATATTTTTAAGAAAAATGTTGATTTGTTTTTATTTGCAAGTGATTTTATGGCTTATAAAACAGAGGAATTTTGGGGAGCAGGGACTTTTAACTGGGGAAAGTTACTTAACCCGTTCAAAATACCTGATCGGGAACCGTCAAATGAAATTGGAAATTTTGGCTTGTACTTTGGCAGATTGATCGATGAAAAAGGTGTTGATGTTTTGATTGAAGCACTTAAACTCCTGCCTTCATTGCCATTCAAAATTGTGGGTGATGGACCAGATCTCGGGATGTTAAAAGAAATGGTTGTTGCAAATAATTTAAAAAATATTGAATTTACAGGTCCGCTCTGGGGGGATGAACTCAATGAGTTACTATACGCATCCAGAATGGTCATCGTTCCCTCAATATGGCATGAGAATTTTCCTTACGTTGTTCTCCAGGCTTTCGCCGCCGGAAAACCAGTTATAGGCTCCAATAGAGGTGGGATAACCGAAATGGTTTCTCATAACGAAAGAGGCTTTATATATGAAGCACAGGATCCAAAGATGCTGGCAACATCAATAGACAGCCTTTGGCAGGATGTTGACAGCTTGAAAAGATTTGGAAAGAATGCCAGAAGTTATGTGTTGGAGAATTTTAACGACAAAAATTTTTACAATAGTTTAATCAGTAATTATAAAAAAGTTTTAAAATGAATGTCCTTATAATTGGTGGCAATGGGTTTATCGGCTCACATTTGGTAGACCATTTCCTTGAAAAAAAATATAAAGTCAGAGTATTTGATGTTTCTTACGAGAAGTTTAGAGCTCCTTTAGCAGAAGTGGATTATCGGATATCAAAATTAGATAATATACCTGATTTATACGAGGCGATGTTGGGTATTGATATCGTTTTCCATTTAGCGAGCGCTTCTGTTCCCTCAACTTCAAATGTAGATCAAATTGCGGATATTAATAATAACTTAATACCTACGCTGAATATTCTGAATTTGATGAATCGCCTGGGAATAAAAAAAATTGTTTATTTTTCATCTGGCGGAGCCGTATATGGAAATGCAGATCAGGCAAAAATTACTGAAGATGTCCCACTAAACCCGATATCATCTTATGGTATCGTCAAATCAACCATTGAACATTATATTTATCTATATAACAGGTTATATAATCTAAATTATTTAATTATTCGTCCTTCAAATCCTTATGGCCCCCGTCAAGGGCACTTCATAGCACAGGGCGTAATCTCAACTTTTTTAAGAAAAGTTTTAGATGGAGAAAGTCTTTCCGTATTTGGTGATGGTTCGGCTACTAAGGATTATATCTATATTAAAGATTTTGTTTCCATTCTATTCAAATTAGTTGAAAGAAATGGTGAAGGGGTTTTTAACATAGGCAGTGGTGAGGGAACTTCAATAAACTCAATTATCGAGGAGGTAAATTTAGCCACCGGGCTAACAACGTCAGTTAATTACACCCCTCAAAAATCTTATGATGTTAGCAATTTTGTATTAGACATTTCGAAGGTTACAAGCGTTGTGGGAGACATCGAAATTACTCCTGTACGAACAGGAATCGAAGAAACTTGGAAATGGATTAAAACTTTAAAAAACAAGTAATGGTAATTGCTATATTAGGAACTCGAGGAATTCCGAATCACTATGGTGGTTTTGAACAATGTGCCGAATACCTTGCGCTGGGCCTTGTTAAAAAAGGCTTTGAGGTTGTTGTGTACAATAGCCATAACCACCCCTATCAGGAAAGCGAATGGAATGGCGTTAAGATTGTACATTGTTATGATCCGGAAAACAAACTGGGTACTGCCGGCCAGTTCATCTACGATTTAAACTGCATCCTCAATTTAAAAAAACATAATTTTGATATCGTACTACAGTTAGGCTATACCAGCAGTTCTGTATGGGGCTTTTTGCTTCCTAAAAATACCATTGTAACCACCAACATGGATGGCCTGGAGTGGAAACGAACCAAATACTCGGCAAAGGTCCGGAACTTTTTGCTCTGGGCTGAAAAACTGGGCGTAAAATACAGCGATCACCTCATTGCTGACTCTATCGGGATTCAGGATTATTTAAGGGAAAAATACAATAAGGCGTCTGATTTTATTCCTTACGGTGCCGATCCCTTCCTTAATCCCGACGAATCTGTACTTCAGGAATACAACATCGAAAAGTACAACTATGATTTACTCATTGCCCGCCTGGAACCCGAAAACAGTATTGAGATTATATTGGATGGTGTTGCCTCAGCCAATCAAAACCGGCCATTTCTGGTCATTGGTAAACACGAGACACACTACGGGGAATACCTCAAAAACAAGTTCAAAAACGTGACCCAAATCCGTTTTATTGGGGGTATTTATAATATCGATAAACTAAATAACGTTAGGTATTACGCCAACGTATATTTTCACGGGCATACCGTTGGCGGCACAAACCCCTCTTTGTTAGAGGCCATGGCTTCGAACAGCTTGATCTGTGCGAATGATAATCCTTTTAACAGGTATATATTGGGTGCCGATGCGTTGTATTTTAATGAAGCTGGACAGGTGGCGGATGTGTTAACAAAGGCGTATAAATCAAGTGAAAGCCATCAACTCATGTTGAAGAACAACATGACAAAAATTGAAAAAGTATATACCTGGGATATTATTGTAGAGCAATACATCGAACACTTTAAAAGAATAAGTAAAACCAAGTCAACCAGATGATGAAATTTTTTCTATTAGTTTTAGCTTGTTTAATTTCGCGTAATCTTACTGCACAAACCACTTATTATTTAAGTAGTAAAGGAAACGACAATAATGATGGAAAAACGGTTGAAACAACATGGAGAACCATCAAATCGGTAGAACCCGGATGTACTTATCTGCTAAAAAGGGGAGATACCTTCCATTTTAACTTGTGGCCAATCAAAAATCCTGAGAAAAAGCCGATTAAGATTGCCGCTTATGGTAAAGGAAATAAGCCCGTGATTGATCTTTATAAGCGGATTGTTAAAGGTGCCTGGATACAGCATGCAGCCAATATATGGAAGGTTAATCTGAAAGATACTTTGAACTATACCGGGTATATGTCGCCTAAAGATACCAATGTTGGCTTTTTGAAGGTAAACGGTAAAATAAAAGGCAATAAATTAAAACAGCTTGATGAACTCAGGATGCCGTGGGACTTTTTTTCTGATGAAACGTATCTCTATGTATTTTCAGAGGCTGACCCTGGGGCAACCAACATGATTGATGTGGTGACGAATCGAGTCATCATTATTTTAAGTGACGGCATGACCTTATCTAATTTGACGCTAAAAGGGACAGGTGCTCATGCCATTCAAGGCAGTAATGCATCAGACATTAAGTTGTTAAATCTGGATATCAGTGAAATTGGAGGTTCTTTCCTGCCCAGGTACAAAGCGGGTACAACAAGATATGGTAATGGGATTGAACTCGGAAGCGGGGCAACCAACTGCCTGATTGAATATTGCAATGTTAGCGAGGTATACGATGTGGCATTTACCATGCAGAGTATAGGTCAGAACGTAGTGTTCGATAATGTGATATTCAGAAATAATAAGGCAGACCGGAACGAACAGTCATTCGAATTCTGGACATTAGGCCCTTCCTCAAAATTTGTGAATTGCAGCTTCATCAACAATTATTGTTCAAATGCTGGTTTTGGATGGAGCCATGAGGTTCGACCAGACAAAAAGGCGGCTGTTCACATATTGAACTATTATAATGCATATTCTACCAATGACATCACGATCAGCAACAATACATTTGTTAGGGGAAAAACCGGATACATCTACATTAACCCCAATGCTGATGCTGCAAGGATGTTTAAATCTTACAATAATAAAATTTTTTTAAATAAACTTGTTCCCATCCGGACAAATGATTCTACCTATAAGCTAAATAATACCGATCAATTTAGAAAGCATTTTGGTTTGGAAAAAGGATCTGTATTTAAGATGCTCAAAAACTAGCTGTATAGTTGTAATGGACATTGATTTTTCAATTCTGTTTGAACTTTATTTATAGTGTATATTTCACACTAAGTTTTTTTAAAAAAGTTTATTTAAGGTTAAAAAAGAATTTAACTTTACATATCTATTCCAATTCAATCTAATAAACCATTAAATGAGAAAAATTACAAACATTTGTTGCATCGGTGCAGGCTATGTTGGCGGCCCTACTATGGCTGTGGTAGCAAAACAGTGTCCGGATATTAAAGTGACGATTGTAGACCTGAACGAAGCACGTATTGCGGCCTGGAACGATCCTGATGTAAATAATATCCCGGTTTACGAACCCGGCTTAAGTGATGTTGTTGCCGAAGCCAGGGGAAGGAACCTCTTTTTTTCAACGGATGTAGATCAGGCCATTGCTGAAGCGGAAATGGTATTTATCTCGGTAAACACCCCAACCAAAACCTATGGTTCTGGTAAGGGAATGGGCGCTGATTTAAAATGGATAGAGCTTTGTGCCAGACAAATCGCAAGGGTATCTACTTCCGATAAAATTATTGTAGAAAAATCAACTTTACCTGTTCGTACGGCAGAAGCCGTACGTGATATTCTTCATAATACGGGCAGTGGCGTTAAATTCCAGGTTTTATCTAACCCTGAATTTTTAGCGGAAGGTACGGCAGTAGAAGACCTGTTGAGTCCTGATCGCGTATTAATCGGCGGTGATGATTCTGAAGAAGGCCAGGAGGCCATTGCTGCGCTTGTAGATGTTTACGCCAACTGGATCCCGAGAGAACGGATCCTCACCACCAATGTGTGGTCTTCAGAGCTTTCCAAGCTGGTGGCCAATGCGTTTTTAGCCCAGAGAATATCCTCTATCAATGCCATATCCGAACTTTGTGAAAAAACGGAGGCCAATATCAATGAAGTTTCAAGGGCGATTGGTACAGATAGCCGCATCGGGCCAAAATTCTTAAAGGCGTCTGTAGGTTTTGGCGGTTCGTGTTTTCAAAAGGATATCCTCAATTTAGTCTATATTTCCAGGTCTTTCGGTTTACAGGAAGTTGCCGACTACTGGGAGCAGGTGATTATTATGAACAATCACCAGCGAAAACGTTTTGCTTTAAACATTGTAAAGAGCCTGTACAATACCGTTTCTGGTAAAAAAATCGCTTTTTTGGGCTGGGCCTTTAAAAAAGATACCAACGATACAAGGGAATCTGCTGCAATATATGTAGCCGATGAACTGTTGAATGAACAGGCGTTTATCCAGGTGTATGATCCTAAGGTGCAAACAGAGCAGATCTACCATGATCTGGAATATCTGGAAACCCGGTCAGTTGAATCAAACCGGAATGGCGTAAGTGTATATCAGGATCCTTATGAGGCCTGTGATGGCGCACATGCGATAGCCGTTTTAACCGAGTGGGATGAGTTTAAAAACTACGATTGGCAAAAAATCTACGCTAAAATGCTGAAACCGGCGAAGATTTTTGATGGTAGAAATGTGCTGGATCATAAAGCGCTTAGGGAAATCGGTTTTCAGGTAAACGGAATTGGCGTGTAGCCATTCCGTTTACCTTGAGATCAAAAATAACAGCTGGTGGTTTTTACACATCAATTTCCAGTTGCAGCGTGTGCGATTATTTACATTACAAATATCAATTACTTTTTACTTCTAATCGCGCTTAGTCCTGAAGATTTGTTTAAATTTGAGTTTGTCTAATCCCATTCCTTAAGTATGACCCCAACGCGATACTTATACCTGCTAAAGTATATTTTGCCAGTTACTGACTTAATTATGCTTAACGTGGTGTACTTTGCTGCTTATCATGTTACGCCCTTATTAGGTAAAAATGTACACAATGAAATGGATAAACACCATGTGGTGGTTTATAATTTGATCTGGCTTTTCGGTTCTGCCATATTCGGGCTCTATTCTTCTTACGGGGCACGAAAACTGGAGCGCATTTACAGGGGTACTTACCGTACCTTAGCGCTGCATTTTGTGTTATACCTCTCCTACCTGTTATTTTCCGCAGAATATGAGTTTTCAAGGACCTTTTTAATTGTTTTTTATATCGGACTGGTTAGCGCATTTATTCTGAACCGGTTTATAGGCACGTTTATTCAATACGTGGTGATCAACAAATTTAATGCTGCCAAAAAAGTGGCCGTTATGGGGTCGAATGCAACGGCCATCAGGTTATCAGACTATATCCATAAGCAAAGAAGTTTAAATTTCTTTGGATTTGTGGGCGATGATGAGGATATATACGATTCGATGGATGGCAACGACAGGATATCGGCAAAAATACAAACAGCGGTAGAGTCTGGCGTAAAAGAGATTTATGTGGCTATCGCACCGCACCGGATGAATGATGTAAGCAGATTGGTGGCTGTGGCAGACCAGCAATGTGTACGGTTAAAGTTCGTACCCGATATAGGTGGCGCTTTGGCGGCACCTTATACCATATCGTATATGGGGGGAGAATTTCCGATGATTACCCTGAGGAATGAACCCCTGGAGATCATGGGCAACCGGTTTAAAAAGCGTGCTTTTGATGTGATATTCAGTACTTTTGTAATTGTATTTGTCATGAGCTGGTTATATCCGATCATAGCGATTTTAATTAAAATTCAAAGCCCCGGACCAGTGCTGTTCAAACAGCTGCGCAGTGGCAGAAACGATGAGCCTTTTTGGTGCTGGAAGTTCAGGAGCATGAAAGTAAACAAGGACAGTGACAAAAAACAGGCCACCAAAGATGATGACCGCATCACCAAAATCGGGCACTTCCTGCGTAAAACAAGCCTGGATGAAATGCCCCAGTTTTTTAATGTTTTTTTTGGTTCCATGAGTGTGGTTGGCCCCAGGCCGCACATGCTGAAACATACTGAAGAATATAAGAAGATCATTAACCAGTTTATGGTTCGCCACTTTTTAAAACCAGGAATAACCGGCTGGGCGCAGGTTAACGGGTTCAGGGGCGAAACCAAGGAGAATGATGCCATGGAAAACAGGGTAAAATTTGATATTTTTTACCTCGAAAACTGGACAGCCATGCTTGATGTGAAAATCATTTTTATGACCATTATCAATGTGTTCAGGGGTGAAGACAATGCTTATTAAATTTTCATTTAAAAGCTAAGGGCTCAGGATATTGCTTTTAAAGACGTGCAAAAATTAATTAGCCACAGAAACACAGAAATCACGGAGGAGATTAAAATTTTTACGTGTTTTTAGCGCTTCCGTGGCAAACATAACGCTTAGGCATATGCAGAAAGAGCTGGAAATAACAGAGAAAAGTTAAAAGCGATTTCCCTTGCTAAGGGCTAATCCTGCCCTCAAATTTCAATATTTTTTCGCTTACCGGTGTTCAGCAAATCTGCCCGGTAAGCCTTTCTTTAGATTTATTTTACTTCCGGTCATCAACTTGTGGTTTTTGAGTAAGGCTTGATGGCTACCTGCCTTACACATCACAGGCTGCTTAAAATCAATGATGAGGTGGATTCAGTATTTACCGTCCGTTTATCATTTCCCTGATCCGATATCCATCGGATTTATTCCAGGGAATGTTGCACGAAGTAAAACCGTTTAACTCACGTTGGATGATACTAAAAATTGGTATTTTATCCTTACCAGTATGAATGGATAACATTTTCACTTAAAAGCTAAGGGCTCGGGGATATTGCTTTTAAAGACGTTCAAAAATTAATTAACCACAGAAACACAGAAATCACGGAAGAGATTTAAAATTTTTCCGTGTTTTTCGTGCTTCCGTGGCAAACATAACGCTGAGGCATATGCAGAAAGAGCTGGAACCAACAGAGAAAAGTTAAAAGCGATTTCCCTTGCTAAGGGCTAATCCTGCCTCAAATTTCAATATTTTTTCGCTTACCAGTGTTCAGCAAATTTGCCCGGTGAGTCTTTCTTTAGATTTATTTTACTTCCGATCATCAACTTAAGGGTTTTGAGTAAGGCTTGATGGCTACCTGCCTTACGCATCACAGGCTGCTTAAAATAAATGATGAGGTGGATTCAGTATTAACGGTCCATTGATCGTTTCCCTGATCCGATATCCATCGGATTTATTTCAGGGAATGTTGCACGAGGTCAAACCGTTTAACTCACGCTGAATAATACTAAAAATTGGTATTTTATCTTTACCAGTACTAATGGATGACGCTTAGGGTTAATTGTATCAGTTTTTTTGGCAGCGACTGAGAGGAATGATTTGACGGATGAGCGATGCGGATTGCGGAACCGGGTAAAAATCGATTCGTTAGGCTGCAGTTATTGTTTAGGTTTTACTGAAACGTTTTAGTAAATTTTAGTCAATTGATGATGGGCATTTTGATCAGGGTTGCCCGGGATGAGGTTTAACTGGTAGTTAAATGATATGAATCCTAAAAAAGCGGTTTTTTAATTTTAAGAACCGATCCTATAAAATTTTCGCTTACACCGGTAACAGATGTAATGTTTAACGGGAATGAAAGGAAGTATTTTTTTAAAAATGAAATTTCTCGGAATTCGGTTCAGCTCGCTCTTGCACTTGGGACATTGGTGCTCTTTTTTAACCACTTCTGCTATTGCCATGATGATAAGAATAGTTTTGTTTGACAAACAATTGGTAACGACATAAATATACTGCGAAGATACCAAAATTAAAGGTCTTTTTCAGGGAAATTGAAGGTTAAATAATTGTGTTTTTTATGATTTTTAAGATTCTTGATGACTTTAGTCAAGTCTTCTTTTTGAATTTTATCGGGAAATGCTTTTAATATTAAATTATTGTTAATAATTTGTTTTTTTAATCGTTAATACAGAAGAATTGCATCTTTTTTAAAGATATAAGCCCTTAAATTTGTTTAATTTGTTATTTTTGCGTTATATTTTTAAAAAAAAAGCTAAATGAATAATCTCAACCCTTCTCTGGTCATTCTTGCAGCCGGCATGGCAAGTCGTTATGGTGGCGCTAAACAAACAGAATCTTTTGGTCCGTCAGGCGAAACCATTATGGAATATTCTATTTTCGATGCCATTAAGGCCGGATTTGATAAGGTTGTTTTTATCATCAGGGAAGAGTTTGCCGAATCCTTTAAAGCGGTAATGGAGCCGAAGCTTCAGGGTAAAGTGAAAACCGAATATGTATACCAGAGCCTGGACCAATTCAGGAACGGCCGGGCTTTGCCTGTAGGCCGGGTTAAGCCTTATGGAACGCAGCATGCCCTATTGTGTTGCAAAGATGTGCTCGATGCGCCCTTTGCCGTCATTAATGCTGATGATTTTTACGGCTTTGACGCATTTAAAAAGGCATATGAATTTTTAACTGAAGCCGTTCAGGATGGTAAATACGCCTGCCTGGGTTACCAGTTAAAAAATACACTCAGTGAACACGGCGCAGTTACACGTGGTGAAATAAAAGTAGATGAAGTGGGTTATATTACAGGGATTACCGAGCGGAAAGAGATCTTTAAACGTGATGGTAAGGCGTTTAGGGTAAGTGAAGGGGATGAGTTGGAGATGGATTTACTGACACCGGTGAGTATGAATTTTTTCTGTTTTACCCCCTCGTTTGTGAGATGGAGCGAAGGTGAATACGATAAATTCCTGGATCAGCATGACGGCGATTTGAAGTCGGAATTTCTGATCCCTGAAGTGGTGGATAAACTGATCGGTGCTGGTGAAGGCGTAGTAAGCCTGGTTAAAACCGAAGCCAGGTGGTTCGGCGTAACTTTTAAAGAAGATGCTGAAATTGTGCGGGCTGAACTTGAACAATTGACCTCAGGCGGGGAGTATCCAAAAAACCTTTGGGCATAAGTTGCAGATTAACCTTACTCAAGGCCTTAAACTTTTTTAGGTGCCTTGAGCCGGTACAAACACTTGTTGATAAATGGCAGGATTATTGCTGTTGGGTGTTTATCTTTAAAATGCACACTTAGCCTATAAAAAATTGTTTACACAAATTAATATCGTTCCCCGTTGGATTATTTTTAGTCTTGATCTGACTTGTTGTTCACTGGCAATGATTTTCGCCTATATGTTAAAGTTTAATTTAAACTTAACATCTGTGGATATCTACCAATTGTCAAGTAATTTACTGCTGTTGCTGTTGATTAATTCGATAGGGTTCCTGTGTACCAAAAGCTATTCCGGTATCATCAGGTATACAAGCGCACAAGACTCCATTCGTATATTATCATCAGTTCTGATCTCCACCGGCGCATTTTTCATATTCAATTTAGCCGCCATTAGTTTTTTAAAAAAGCCGCTGATCCCCAATACGGTATTGATTATCGGAGCCTTATTCAGTTTTCTTTTCCTGATTACCTACCGGGTTTTTATCAAGTACTTTTTTATGTACATCAAAAATCTGAAACTGGACAAAAAAAAGGTCATCATTTATGGTGCAGGTGAAGCGGGTATGGCGACCAAAAGAACTTTTGACCATGATGATAAGGTTAATAAGAATATCGTTGCCTTTGTAGATGACGATCAACGTAAAATTGGTAAGGCCATTGATGGTGTAGGTATCCTTGATGCCCGAAATCTTGGGAACTTAATTGCCAAACATGAGATAGATGAAATTATTTTCGCATCTTATACCATACCTGCCGAAAAAAGAGATGCGATTGTGGACCTGTGTTTAGAACATGATATCAAAGTATTAAACATCCCTCCTGCTGATGCCTGGACCAATGGAAAATTACAGCCGGCACAGATTCAAAAATTAAATATTGAGGATTTGCTGAACAGGAAACCGATCAGGATAGATATTGAAGGGATTGGAAAGATGCTGCACAAAAAACGCATTCTGATTACCGGGGCTGCGGGTTCCATCGGTAGTGAAATCGTCAGGCAGTTATCAAAATTTGATGTTGGTCTGATCATCTTATGCGATCAGTCTGAAACCGCGCTGCACGAACTTTACCTCGAACTGGATGAAAGCGACCGCACTAAAAATTACCAGGCTTTTGTAGGCGATGTACGGGATGAACAGCGCATGGACAAACTGTTTAACATGTACAGGCCGGATTACGTTTATCATGCGGCTGCGTACAAACATGTCCCTTTGATGGAGGATAATCCTGCAGAAGCAATAAAAGCAAATGTACTGGGTACAAAAACAGTTGCCGATAAAGCCGTTAAATACGGGGTTCAGAAGTTCGTCATGATCTCAACTGATAAAGCGGTAAATCCGACCAACATTATGGGCGCATCCAAAAGAATTGCGGAGATTTATGTTCAGTCACTCAATAACTCACTCGGACAGCGGGATTTTATTTTCAGTAACGGACTCAGTTATATTAACCGGCTTGAAAAAAGACCTGTAACCAAGTTCATCACCACCAGGTTTGGCAATGTGCTCGGATCTAACGGATCGGTGATTCCGCGTTTCAGGCAACAGATCGAAAAAGGTGGCCCGGTAACGGTTACCCATCCTGATATCACAAGGTATTTTATGACCATCCCGGAAGCCTGCCGATTGGTGCTTGAAGCCGGCTGTATGGGCAATGGCGGAGAAATATTTGTTTTTGATATGGGTAAATCTGTACGGATTTTTGACCTTGCCAAAAAAATGATCAAGCTGGCGGGACTTGAGCCGAACGTAGATGTTAAAATAGAGTTTTCAGGTCTTCGTCCCGGAGAAAAACTTTATGAGGAACTGCTAAACGACAACGAAAATACAATGCCTACCCATCATGAGAAGATTATGATTGGTAAGGTGAGGGAATATGTATTTGATGAAGTGGCCAGCAATATCGCCGAACTGATCAAATCTGCTAAGCAGGATGATGATATGCAGGTGGTAACCAATATGAAGAAAATGGTACCGGAGTTTAAGAGTATGAATTCGATATTCGAAGAACTGGACCATTTGATTAATGAATAAAATGAAGAAATTTTTTGTTCTGGCTGTAATGGCCTTTTCTGTGATGCATGCATGGGGTCAATCTACTCCAAACGTTAATATCCCTTATGATTACCAGTTTTACCAGAAATTAAATCAGCAGATTTATAGTCAGGATAATAAGTTCCATTCTTCGATCAAGGGGATTTATTCAGATGGAACTGAAATTGCCACACACTACGATTCGTTAATGAAAGTTGGTGTAGATACGCTAAACAGACGATCATGGGTACATAGAAAGCTGTTCAGTGAACATTTATTAGAATTTAATGGCGAAGATTATAAAGTTTACGCCGATTTCTTGCCCGATTTTCAAGTCGGTAGGGATTTTAGTGGTAAGCGAAGTACCTGGTTGAACACCAGGGGTTTCCAGGTTGGCGGGACAGTGGGTAAACAGTTCTCGTTTTATCTGAACGGATTTGAGAACCAGGGTAAATTTGTTGATTATGTCAATAGATACATCGTCGCCAATCAGGTTGTGCCGGGCCAGGGTTCCGGCAAATTAGGAACGGATAAACAAGATTGGTCGTATGTAACGGCGTTATTATCGTATACCCCTAACGCACACCTTAACTTATCACTCGGCTACGACAAAAACTTTATTGGTGATGGTTACCGTTCCATGCTCCTTTCGGATGTATCTTCCAATTATTCGTTTTTTAGAGTAAGAGCCACACTTGGTGCTGTGCAGTACCAAACCATTTTTGCCTATATGCTTGATCCAGGGGCACCAAAACTAACTACAGACCGCACACTGGGTGACCGGGGAAAATGGATGGCCGCACATTATGTAGACTGGAATGTGACCAGGAAATTCTCTGTAGGTTTTTTTCAGGCCGTTACCTGGGCAGATGCTGAAGTAGAAGGCAAACGCGGTTTTGATTTTAATTACGTACACCCTTTTATATTTTTAAGACCGGTAGAAAGCACCAATACCACCTCACCCGATAAAATGAGGTTAGGTTTTAATGTAAAATATGAAGTTTTAAAAAATACCGCTCTTTATGGGCAGTTTATGTTTGATGAGTTTACCGCAAAGGAATTTTTTGCAGGCAACGGATACTGGGC
The DNA here is from genome assembly GCF_007833675.1 of Pedobacter suwonensis. Taxonomy (NCBI): domain Bacteria; kingdom Pseudomonadati; phylum Bacteroidota; class Sphingobacteriia; order Sphingobacteriales; family Sphingobacteriaceae; genus Pedobacter; species Pedobacter suwonensis. Next base: position 3,669,190 of record NZ_CP031708.1, read on the forward strand.
CAACAAATATGCCGTTCAGTTGGGATTGCGCGGTTCAGATCTTTTCAAGGTTAAACGGCTTAATTATCTGGCAGAATTTAATACTGCCCGTCCTTATACATACGCCCATTTTGACAGGTTATCAAATTATGCCAACTACAACCAACCGCTTGCACACCCTTATGGCGCTAATTTCAGGGAATTTTTAGGGATTTTGAACTACAGTTACAAGCGTTTTGATGTACAGGGAGAAGCACTTTACTCAAGGTATGGTAAAGATCCTGCCGGGCTAAATTATGGTGGCGATATTTTTAAAAGTTACAATACACGCGCTTTGGACTATGGCAGTAAAATTGGCCAGGGGATCAAAACCAATCTATATTATGCCCGTGCCCAGGTTTCTTACCTTCTTAATCCAAAATACAACCTGCGCCTGGAACTGGCCGGAACGCTCCGGAGGGAAAGTAATGTTACTGCTGTTGAGAATAGTAGTTTAGTCACGTTCGGCATCAGAAGCAGTTTTAGAAATATATACCACGATTTTTAACAGACAAAATTCCTATTTTAACCTGAGTTTTGGCTCTTCACTTTGTCATTGCGAACTGAAGAAAGGACTCCGCCCGGGAGTGAAGCAATCTTTTTGATAAACTGTATCATCATTTGTATATTAACGAATGGCCATCCTTTCGACGTTAACGCGGAATCTATGCAGGCTATTTCGACTAAATATCATTGTTATAGCGTTACGATGCAATCGTTAATTTATTGATGCACGCGTTAGAAACGCGCGCAAGCGTGGACTTCGTGGTTCCCGTTTATTCTACTGATAATACAGCCTCCTGAAGCATTAATCAACCGCGTACCTTTTCTTTAATAATGGAATAAGGATTTCAATTTCCTGTTTCAGGAGTTCCACTTTGGCTTTCAGCGCGACGTGATCGGAAATATCCGGTTCCTGCATTCCGGAGCTGATTGTTGCAAGGTTGTTCAGTCCGGCTGAAGAGGCCATCCCGTATACCTTGTGTGAAAGTGAGATCATGATTTCAGGGTCTAACTGTACAATCATTTCATCTACCTGAACCAATATCTGGTTCAGCTGATTGATGGTGATGCCAATTATTTTTTTTATTCTATCGAGATCATTGTCCAGGTAGGACTCTAGTTTCCTACTGTCAAAATGAACAGGTTTTATGGTTTCAATGGCAGCTGCATTATCCTTTTTACCCTGAAGCAGCCATTTTTTTAATATGGTTTCGATATTTTCTTCTAAAACCGGCTTGGTAATAAAATCATCCATGCCTGCCTCCAGGCTTTTTTCCCGCTCACCCATCACATTTGCCGCAGTAAGGGCAACGATAGGCGTTCTTTTTCCTTGCTCAATCAGCCTGATTTCTCGGGAACATTGATACCCGTTCATTTCCGGCATCTGAATGTCCATGAAAATGAGGTCCGGTGATTCTCTTTTAAATACCTCCAGCGCTTTAACACCGTTTTCAGCTTCGAGTATTACGCTTCCGGGATGAAGTTTTTCAATCAGCGCGCGGGCCAGGAATCTGTTTACTTCATTATCCTCAACCACCATGAATTTAAATTCATTTTCAATGGTTTCAGATAAAGCCGATTGATCCGTATCATCAAATGCAACTTCAGGCGCTTTAAGCCTTGATAATACCTGGTAAAGCTCATGCATTTTGATCGGTTTTACCAACCGGTGTTCGATCTTCAGGTCTCTGCAGGCTTTGATGATTTTTTCATCATCTGAAGAACTGTGAAGAAGAATCAGCGGAAGTCTGTCCTGTTCAAGTGTAAAGCTTTCCCTGATTTTTGCCGACGTTTCCAGTCCATCCATGTATGGCATGTGGTAATCCATCAGGATGGCATCGTATATTCTTCCTTCTGCCAGAAACTGTAATGCTTCAAAGCCACTCCTGGCCTGGTCAGCCTGGATATTTTTAAGAGAGAGCATATTCACCAATATCTCCCTGTTATTGTCATTGTCATCAACCACAAGTACATTTGCGATGCTCTCTATTCCTCTCCATTCAATTGGCTCACCCTGTTCACATTTAAGGTTTACTTCGAAGAAAAAGGTACTTCCTTCTCCCGGAATGCTTTTGAGTTCGAGATGGCTCCCCATCATGTTTAATAACTTGTTGGAGATGGTTAGGCCTAAGCCGGTTCCGCCATATTTTTTGGTGGTTGAGGAATCTTCCTGAGAAAAAGCACCAAAAATCTTTTCCTGTTTGCTTTTTTCGATCCCTATACCGGTATCCCTTACGCTAAACCGGAATGAACACTGATTTTCTGCCTTACCCAGCTGCTCTATTCTAAGCTCTATTTCTCCTTTGGTTGTAAACTTAGCGGCGTTTCCTAATAAATTTATTAAAACCTGTTTTAAGCGCAGCGCATCAGTCCATACAAATCTTGGCAGATCAGGAGGGAGGTTTAACAGCATCTCCAGGCTCCTGGACTGAATTTGGTAAGTGGTGATGTCACTTGCCTGCCAGGCAATATCATACAGGTCACATTTTTCGATGTCGAGCTCAAATTTACCGGCCTCGATTTTTGAGAAATCTAAAATATCATTGATAATACTTAATAAAGCGTTTGCAGATTGGTTGACAATGGTAAGGTATTGTTTCTGCGTATCGTTCAACTGCGTTTTTAACACCAGGTCGGTGAAACCGATCACCCCGTTTAACGGGGTTCTTATTTCATGGCTCATATTGGCCAGAAATTCGGATTTGGCCGAATTGGCATGGTCGGCACGTAACCGCGCAACAGTTATTTCCTGCCGGTGTTTTACTGATGCAGAGATGTCCTGTGTGCAAATCATCATTCCGCCAATCGAGGTGTCCAGATGATACCATGGACGCATTTCCCAGGAAATATGTTGTGGCATATTCGTGCGGACATCCACATAAACGTCTTCATCTTTTTTCAGCACCTCGCCGCGGAGTACTTTTTTATGGTTATTTACACGGTCTTCTGACAGGTGCGGGAATACATCATAATACCACAGTCCTTCTATATCGTTTGTAATCTGCGTGTAGTTCTCTTTCCATTTTCTGCTGGCCGCAAGAAAGCGCATGTCCTTATCAAGCATCGCTATCGAAGCAGGTGCATTTTCGATAAAGGCGAGCAAGATGGCTTTCTCACGGGCAAGTGCTTTTTCGGTTGCTTCCTTTTGCGTAACATCCGTAGATATGCCGAGGTATCCGATAATTTTATCTTCCGAATCTCTGATGGAGGTAATGGATAGCGACACCCTTAAGCGTTTTCCGGATTTGGTGATGAAGGTAAAAAGCCGTTCTTTTTGAGGGCTGTCTGCACATTGTTTAAAAACATCAAAGCCTTTAACCGCGTAGCCCAGTGTAGCAGAAACACTGGTACAAAGTTCTTCTACTTCTGTTTTGTCATGAAGGATTTCTGGTGTTTGCTTGCCAATCATTTCTTCGGCAGTATATTCCAGCAATAGTTCTGAAGCCCGGTTGAAGACGGTAATGATTCCGTTGGTATCAGTAGCGATAATACTCACCGCTGTGGACGCTGAGAGCACATCATCCAGTAATTTTTTGGATTCAATCAGGGCCAGTTGAGCCCGTTTCTGTTCATCAATATCCTGGAATGTTCCATAGATGCGCTGCTTGGCATTTTCCGGAGATTCGGCATCGCCTTTTGCCCTAACCCAGAGTTCTTTTCCGTTAAAATCCCTGATCTCAAGCTCAAGATCCCATCCTTTTCCGGTCTGCACACATTCCTGAATGGCGTGTTGTATTTTTTCTCTGCTCTCCCCTTCTTTATAAAAATTAATTCCATTTTCCAATGATGGGACAAAATCTTTTGGCACAGCATGTATTTCTCTCGTTGTAGCCGTCCAAACAACCTTTCGCTCGTTCAGGTTAAGTTCCCATCCGCCTATTTTAGCCAGTTTACTGGTCTCCTCTAAAAGGTTTCGGGTATGGATGAGTTCATTTTCAAGCTTTTTCTGATCGGTGATATCAACGGCATTGCCCACAATGTAAGGCTTGTTATCCAGGTCTGTTTGCATGATATTAGAATACAACCAGATGGCGTGTTCTCCAGACTTCTTTTGCACCAGCATATTGCCTTTTGAATATCCATGTTTCGCGATATCAGACAGATATCTGCGCAAATTATCATGCCTTTCAACAGGAACAATATCAAAAAGACTTTTATTTTTTAACTCAGATTTTTTAAAACCGAGTATTTTCGCACCGGCGGAGTTAATGGAGATAAAGTTTCCATCCAGATCATGGGTACACATTAACCCCTGAGAGCTTTCAAAGAAAGCTTTAAACTTTTGTTCGCTAACCTTCAATGCCCTGTTTTTTTCAAATTCAGCGGTTACATCACGTCCGATGGCAAAAAAGTTTCCGTTTGCTTTTTCAGCTGTTGCGGTCCATTGAATCGTTTTGTATTGGCCATCTTTGGTGATGACGGGGTGTGTAAGCTCACCAGATGGCTGACCATTTTTTAGATTCCCCCAAATTTCACGAACCGCTTTTAAGCTTTGTGAAGGAATAAAGTCGAAGATTGATTTTTGCTTCAACTCCGTTTCATCATATCCCAGCTGTTTATTAAAGCCGGGATTTACCTTTTTAAATTTTCCATCCGGTGCCAGAATACAGATCAGATCTTCTGAATCGTTAAATAGTGTACGGAAATTTTTATATTCTTCTTTTTTGCGGCGTTCTATGATGAGTGATATGGCCTCTTCAGCAAGTAAAGAAAGGATCCGTTGCTGGCTGGCTGTTAATTTTTTGGGCGCTAAATCGGCTACACATATAGAACCCAGTGTAAATCCATTAGGATCTATTAAAGGATATCCGGCATAAAACCTTACCCTCACGCCATCTTCAGATAGCGCATGGTGCCTGAAACGGTCATCTTCAAGTGTATCCTCTACAATAAATACCTCTTTGCCAAGCAGGGGATACTCACATATTGCAATGCCCCGGGGTACCTCATCTATATCGAGGCCGGTTGTGGATTTATACCAGATCCTGTCCTTTTCTGCGAAAGAAATCAATGATATTTCGCATTCGCAGATTAATGAAGCGATCTCAGTGAGTCTGTCAAATCCCCGCTCTTTTCCGGAGTTTATGATTTCGTAATTATAAAGTGCTTCCAGACGAGCATTTTCATTTTGTTGCATTTCAATCTTTTTGTCAGGCAGAGCGTTGTTAACTAACTGATAACTTGCAATAGACACAAATTATTTTAAAGCCTGCTTTTTTTATTTTTCCACCTTTACGTTAACTGTTAACCTTATTTTGCTATCTTTTAATATTACGATTAGTTGATGAATATCAAAAACAAAATTTTAAATATGTGATTTTTACGGAGTTTTTATTCATGGTTTCATCTGATAAGTATTTTAAAAGAATAGGTTTTCTACCCGTTCAATAGCGATTAAAACAGGAATAAAATTTTGGTGGTCGGGTGGAAAGGAGCTGATAAACTAAACGCTTTCTTTTTGAAACAGGGCAGGTATTGTTTTTAAAATAAGCTTAATATCGTTCGTAAAACTTTGGTTCTTCGCGTATTCATTGTCAAGTAGCAGGCGCTCTTCTTCACTCATTTCACCTTTCCCCCTTTTTTCAACCTGCCATAATCCGGTTATTCCTGCTGGCGCGGCAAACCGCAGTACATACCGGTCTGTAGTTAGTTTTTCTGCTTCATAAATAGGCAATGGCCGGTTCCCCACAATGCTCATGTCTCCTTTAATTACATTCCATAACTGGGGAAGTTCATCTATACTCGTATTTCTGATGAAATTGCCAACCCTGGTTATCCGTGGATCATTCGCGATCTTGAAAAAAGCAGAGCCACTATTCGTAGCAAAATAACCACCATCTTTTTCGCACCACTGCACACCATCTCCGTAAAGCGGATACTGGCATTTTCCGGCCGGTAAGCAATCCTGGCAAAGAACCGAATCGGGCGTTGTTGTTTTCTGTTCCTTCTTATCTATATCATACTGGTTGAGGTGTATCAGATCCTTAACTTTTTTATCTGCATCTACATACATCGAACGGAATTTATAAAATTTAAAAACTTTAAATCCTGTTCCTGCACGCAGCGAATAGTAAAAAACAGGGCCTTTGGATTCCATCCATATCGCCAAGGCAACAATTAACAGCAGTGGGAAAAGTATAAATAAGGCCGAGCTGGCAAAGAAAATATCAAAGGCTCTTTTTGCCAGGCCGATAGGGCGTATTACATTTGGCCTGATGGAAAGGCTTTTGGTTAGTGCCTCCCAGTTTTTAACGAAAAAAATAACCCGTTTCTCTACACGTTCTATCTGCATGGGCAGCCTGAATACATCTGATATGCCCGCGGTTAGGGCGAGTATCCTTAAATTTGGATTAAAGTATTTAACAACCAGAAAAAAAGGTACGCTTGGCATCTGTATATTTTTGAGCGTTTCAATAAGCGTAAGCCCGCCGTTAGACAGGATTTCGCTGTTTGATATGATGGCTACAATTTTAAGGTGCTGTTCTGTCCATGCCTGTGAAAGCTTTAGTCCATTGTCAAAATACACAAGCCGCAACCCTTCGAAATTACAGCTTTCGAAAAAGGTACGTTCTGTATAATTCTCGAAACCGACCATGGCAATAATACCTGGTTCAACGGAGCCGTTGATCTGTTTCTCTACCATTAAAAATTGCTTTTTCCGGCACGTCTTAATACCATTTTTATTCTGGCTTCCAGTTCGGCAGGATTGAAAGGTTTAACCATAAAATCATCAGCGCCGGCTTCCAGGCATTTTATGCGTTTATTAGAACTTTCTTCTCCGGATAGAATCATAATGGGCAGGGAGCTGAAAAAGTCGCTGGTTTTTAACTGTTCGATTAACTCAAGGCCACTCATATTAGGCGTATTCAAATCTGAAATAATCAGATCCGGAATATTTCCGTTCTGTAGAAACGTGAGCGCGTCTATGCCATCAGGCCTGATATCGATGCGGTATCTCGGCTGCAATATTTCCTTCAGTATTGCCTGCATAAATTCGTCATCTTCAACAAGCAGGATATGTATTTTAGGATTATTCTGTTGATTCATTGGCGAAGAAGCGTTGATTGGGGAACTTCAAAGTGATTTTTTGTGCAATCTTTATATGAAAGTAGCTGCCAAGTATTTGAATGTACAATTGATTTTTAATGTTTATTAGGTCTGTTTAGCCGTTAATAAATCCGAAATTATTTAGAATTTAACAATAATAATTTAATTTAGTCACGGTTACATTTTAGTACAATAATAACAAAAAAAAAGGCAACTTGTTCATTATTCTTATGAGGAGTGTAAAAAAAATCTCTTAATAAGCTGGTAGGATACGTGATTAATTTTTCGCTTCAGGCAGAACTTTGATTTCTTGTTTATTGTTTCTGAAAATAAGGCGTAACTTTAATATCGGATATTAATGAGCGGCAGTACCCTAATAAAATTATTATAGTATCAAAATGATAAGCAGAAACCTTTTGTCCCTTGACAGTGCACAGCTAAACAGGCTATTCCCATTCTTCGTTATTGCTGACGCAGATATGAATATTGTGGAACTGGGGGATAAACTGAAGGAAATTTGTGGTAACAAGGTTGGTGAATCCATTTTCGATTATTTTACTGACCTGCATTTTGATGAAGACATTGAGGATGGTGGTTTAAAGAACAGCTGGATCACCCTGAAACAGCAGCCTGTACGCTTAACCGGTAAATGGGAAAAGATTGCTGCACAAAACCTGCTTTTTTTTGCCGGATACGGGCAATCCTTACTTAATGAAATTCAATTAGCTGAAAATGAGGCAGGTGTAAATCGCGATGACAGTAATAACAATTCAACGCAAAGGCAGCTATTTTCGGTGACTGAATACAGTTATCACCAGGTGATCGAAAATATGAGGATCGGTTTGGTAGAGCTTGACCTGGCCGGGCATATTGTTTATGCAAATAGCAGTTTCTGTGAAATCTGCGGCTATGAGCTTATTGGTATTAAAGGCAGATTGCTGTCAGAACTGTGGGCCGGCAGGATATTTTCGGAGGATGGTGATGCCATAGGTTACGATAACATCACATCAAAGGTAAGCGAAATACAGTTTTTAGATACAAAAGGTGAAAGGAAATGGTGGTTGGCGTGTAGCAGCTTAAGTTTTAACCATGAGCATGAACAAATCGGTTCTCTGCTGATTAATTTTGAGATTACCTATCATAAAGAACAGAAACTGGAGCTGATGGCCGCTAAATCAGAAGCTGAAAAAGCTGTCAGCAGTAAGGATATGTTTTTGGCAAATATGAGTCATGAGATCAGAACGCCCATGAATGCCATTATCACGATGGCCAACCAGCTGGCTAAAACCAATCCAACGGTTGAGCAGGATTATTGCGTTCAAACCATACAGACCGCATCGAAAAACCTGTTGGTCATCATCAATGATATCCTGGACCTTTCTAAAATTGAGGCGGGCAAAGTGAATCTCGAATCTATTGGACTCGATATTTCAAAAGTACTCAGGGAAGTGATCCAGGTGATTAAACATAAGGCGGAAAAGAAAGGCCTGATTATTGATTATTTCCAGCCTCATCATGATGAGATTGCTCCGGTATTGATAGGCGACCCCTACCGGATTAGCCAGATCGTGTTGAACCTGCTGAGCAATGCTGTAAAATTTACCGACAAAGGATCTGTATCCCTTAAGCTGAGTCTTTTGGAAAATTTTGATGATGCCCAGGAAATTGAGATTACGGTGAAGGATACCGGGATAGGAATGCAGCCTGAATTTGTTAAACGTCTTTTTGACAACTTTAGCCAGGAATATGAATCTGTATCACGCAGGTATGGTGGAACGGGATTGGGTATGAGCATATCAAAAAAGCTTGTTGCCCAGATGGGGGGATATTTTAACATTAAAAGCGAAAAAGGAAAGGGCTCTGAAATTTCGTTTGTTATCCGGCTGATGAAAGGTGTTGGCGAGGATCTTCCGGTGGAGGAAAAACTGGTGCTGAGCGACGACCTGTTTTCGGGCAAAAGGATTCTTATTGTTGATGATAACGAAATGAACAGGCTCGTTGCTTCTACGGTATTATTGAACTACGGTTGCCAGATTATGATAGCTGAGAATGGCCAGATGGCCATTGATATGGTTGATAAGGATGATTTTGACCTGATTCTTATGGATATTCAGATGCCGGTTCTGAATGGTTATGATACTACAAAGCTGTTGCGTAAAGGCGGCTTTAAAGGCCCCATCATAGCGCTAACCGCTTCAGCAATAATAGGGGAAAGGGAAAAATGTATAGCCGCCGGCATGGATGATTATATTGCAAAGCCTATAAAAGAAGACCTTTTTATTACGGTAATTGATAAATGGATGGTAAAAGGCGCTGTTGAAACCGTTCAGCCAGAGGTTGAGGTCCCGCTTTACAGCCTGGATGGTCTTTACGTAATCAGCAAAGGGCGGGAGGATTTTGTGACTAAAATGATTCAGATGTTTTGTGATCAGATGCCTTCTGCCGTTAGCGACCTGAACCAGGCTTTAGAAAATACTGATCTTCCAAAAATATCAACGCTGGCCCACAAACTTAAATCAACCATTGATCACCTGGGCATTGTTTCCATTCAGCGTGTGATCAGGGATATAGAAAGCCTGAGTGACGAAAATGCGCCTGTTTCAGAACTGATTCCTTTGATTGCACAGGTTAACCGTGTGATTGATCAGGTAGTTTCAGACCTCCAAACCGAAATTAATAGAAGGAACCAGGATTTGGCTGATTAGTCTGCATCAAAGTAGCTGAAATGATTAAATAAGTCATTTTGGGCTGCTGGTAATGCTGACAGTTCGTTTTGCAGATTAAATATTTAAATGCAAATCGTTAGCCCCTAACCAGCAGGGATATTGCTTTTAAAACATTTGCAAAAATTAATTAGGCACTGAAACACAGAAATCACGGAGGAAATTAAAATTTTTCCATGTTTTTCGTGGTTCCGTGGCATACATAACGCTTAGGCATTCGCAGAAAGATCTACAACTATTTAAATGCAAATCGTTAGCCCCTAACCAGCAGGGATATTGCTTCTAAAACATTTGCAAAAATTAATTAGCCATTGAAACACAGAAATCACGGAGGAGATTAAAATTTTTCCGTGGTAGACATAAAGCTTAGGCATTCGTAGAAAGATCTAGAACTAACAGTGAAAAGTTAAAAGCGATTTCCTGCCCTAACCAGGCATGGTATTACCATTAATGCAAAATGGATTTAGCGGGATTATCCCGCCATTTTATCTGTAACACGTTTAACCGCAACATTTTTAACTGCTTTAACGATGGCGTCTTTATCATAACCGCATTCTGCCCAAAGTTCAGGTTGTTCTCCGTGGTCAATAAATTTATCCGGAATCCCGAGTCTGACCACCTGGGCATTATAATGATTATCGGTCATAAATTCTATTACCGCCGAACCGGCACCTCCTGGTAATGAGCCGTCTTCAACCGTAATGATGTGTTTGTATTTAGCAAATACCTCGTGTAATAAAGCTTCATCTAAAGGTTTTATGAAGCGTAGATCATAATGCGCCGGATAAAAACCCTCGCTATTTAATTCTATACATGCTTCAACAGCAAAATTACCAACGTGTCCGATGGTTAATAAGGCTACATCTTCACCATCGCAGATTTTACGTCCTTTGCCAATCTCCAATGCCTTAAAAGGTCTCTTCCAGTCAGGCATTACCCCATTGCCGCGCGGGTAACGGATAACAAAGGGTCCTATATTTTCTTGTTGAGCAGTAAACATCAGGTTGCGAAGCTCTTCTTCATTCATAGGAGAAGACACGACTAAATTCGGGATACAACGCATGTAGGCAATATCATAAGCGCCGTGGTGTGTTGCTCCATCAGCACCTGCTAAACCTGCACGGTCTAAACAGAATACTACGTTCAGCTTTTGGATGGCCACATCATGGATTACCTGATCGTAGGCCCGCTGCATAAAGCTTGAATAAATATTGCAGAAAGGAACCAAGCCCTGTACGGCCAGGCCTGCTGAGAAAGTTACCGCGTGCTGTTCTGCAATGCCCACATCAAATGCGCGCTTTGGCATTGCTTTCATCATGATATTTAATGATGAGCCTGAGGGCATGGCCGGAGTGATGCCTACAATTTTATCGTTAGCCTCGGCCAGTTCAACCATCGTATGCCCAAAAACATCCTGGTATTTGGGAGGCTGTGGTTTATCAGAAATGCTTTTTTTAATTTCGCCGGTAATCTTATCAAAAAGACCGGGTGCATGCCATTTGGTTTGGTCTTTTTCTGCCAAAGCAAAGCCTTTGCCTTTAACGGTAACGCAATGCAACAGTTTCGGGCCCGGAATGGCAGCAAGATCTTTAATAACCTGTGCCAGGCGTTTTACATCATGCCCGTCAACAGGGCCAAAATACCTGAAATTTAACGCTTCAAATAAATTGCTTTGTTTGAGTAAGGTGCCTTTAATGCTCTTCTCTATTTTCTTAACATACTTGTGTGCATTAGGGCCAAGTTTAGAGAGTCCGGTGAGTACATGAGAAATATCATCGCGGAAACGGTTATATGATTTCGAGATGGTGATGCTGGTTAAATATTCTTTCAGCGCCCCAACGTTCGGATCGATAGACATGCAGTTATCATTCAGGATCACCAATACATTGCTGTTTTCAATGCCGGCATGGTTTAATCCTTCAAAAGCTAATCCGGCTGTCATAGCGCCATCGCCGATAACGGCTACGTGCTGCCTGTCGGTTTCACCCTTTAATTGCGAAGCCACCGCCATGCCCAAAGCGGCCGAAATGGAAGTAGATGAGTGGCCTACACCAAAGGTATCGTATTCGCTTTCTGAAATCTTTGGGAATCCGCTGATGCCACCGTACACCCGGTTGGTATGGAATAAATCCCTTCGGCCGGTTAATATTTTATGTCCGTATGCCTGATGGCCTACATCCCAAACCAACTTATCGTAGGGCGTATTTAACGCATAATGTAAGGCAACTGTTAGTTCTACAACACCTAAACTGGCACCAAAATGGCCGCCATTTACACTTACTACGTCAATGATATATTGTCGTAATTCCTGGCTTATTTGTTCTAAGTCAGATTCGCTATATTGCTTTAAATCAGCAGGATAGTTGATTTTAGATAATAGGGGGCCAGCTTTTACTTGCATTCGTAATTTATAGTGAAAAACAAGATACAAAGTAAGTTAAATTTGTTCTAATATAGAAGAGAAAAATAGCGCTTTATTATAGCCGGGTAAGCGGCTGGCAGTGAACGCTTAGCGTGGAGCGTTTGGCAGAGAGCGGACCGAAGATTGCGCATAGCCTTTTAAGTTAGAAGACCTGAAAATTTTCATTATGTTTGTTGCTACACATGCAGGCAGAGAATTTTGAGATAAAGCTTCCGGTATTTGAAGGTCCCTTCGATTTGTTGCTGTTCTTTATTGAACGCGATGAACTTAATATTCAGGATGTGGAGATCTCGAAAATCACCAACGATTTTTTGGCCTATATCCACCAGCTCCTGGCGCTAAATGTAGAAGTGGCGAGCGAATTTATTTTGGTTGCGGCTACCTTGATGCGTATTAAATCTAAAATGTTGCTGCCCAGGATTGAGGTAGACGAAACGGGCAGCGAAATCAACTCTGAGCAGGATCTTATTGCCAGGCTGATTGCCTACAAACAGTTTAAATCTGCAGCAGAAGAGATGAAGCGGTATGAAGAAGAGCGGTTAAAACAAAATCATAGAGGTAATATTGTATACGATCTTGCACTGGCTGCGGCATCTTCTGCCCATCAGGATGAACTCTTATCCCTTGATCTGTATAAGCTTTTAACCGTTTATCACCGCACCATGCAAAGGTATGAGTTGCGTAGTGAAGAAGTAAAGCATACGGTTGTACAATATCCCTATACGATCGAACAGCAAAAACACTTTATCGCCAACTTGCTTGATATCAATAAACAGATTGATTTTGCCCTGGTGCTTAAAAATTCGGAAAACAAAGTGCACTTCGTTTATAACTTTCTGGCCATTTTGGAAATGCTGCAACAACAAATCGTTGAGATAACCATTGGGAGTGGCTTTAACAACTTTAATGTGAAAGCATTATCTTAAACAAGCGCGAATTAAATTTGAAATCCTTACTTTTGCCAAAAAAATACAAACCTAAATATACAATGACACGCGACAACCAGATTTTCGAACTTATCGATAAAGAGTTAAACCGCCAGGAACATGGTTTAGAGCTTATTGCATCAGAAAACTTTGTAAGCAAACAAGTGATGGAAGCTGCCGGATCGGTATTGACCAACAAATATGCAGAAGGCTTACCGGGAAAACGTTACTATGGCGGTTGCCAGGTGGTAGATGTGGTAGAGCAGATTGCGATCGATAGGGCAAAAGAATTGTTTGGAGCAGCGTGGGTAAATGTTCAACCGCATTCTGGTGCGCAGGCCAATGCCGCGGTAATGCTTGCTGTTTTGCAACCAGGTGATAAAATATTAGGATTTGACCTTTCTCATGGAGGACACTTAACACATGGTTCGCCGGTTAACTTCTCGGGTAAATTATATCAGCCTTTATTCTATGGCGTAGAAAAAGAAACCGGACTAATTGATTATAAAAAATTAGAGGAAGTTGCTTTGGCTGAAAAACCGAAACTGATTATCTGCGGTGCATCTGCTTATTCACGTGAGTGGGATTATGCTTTTATCCGTGCAGTAGCCGATAAAATCGGCGCTTTGGTTTTAGCTGATATTTCCCATCCGGCTGGTTTAATCGCTAAAGGATTGCTGGCCAACCCACTTCCACATTGCCATATTGTAACCACAACAACCCACAAAACTTTGCGCGGACCACGTGGCGGTATGATTATGATGGGACAGGATTTCGAAAACCCATGGGGATTAAAAACGCCAAAAGGCGAAACCCGTTTGATGAGCAATTTGCTTGATATGGCAGTTTTCCCAGGTACGCAGGGCGGTCCGTTAGAGCATATTATTGCAGCGAAGGCAATTGCTTTTGGCGAAGCTTTAAGCGAGGAATACGGAATATATATTAAACAGGTAGCGGCTAATGCACAGGCCATGGCGAAGGCATTTGTAGCAAAAGGATATGGCATCATTTCAGGGGGTACGGATAACCACCTGATGTTGATTGACCTGCGCAATAAAAACATCACAGGTAAGGTAGCCGAAAATGCTTTGGAAAAAGCAGAAATTACGGTAAATAAAAATATGGTTCCTTTTGATGATAAATCGCCGTTTGTAACTTCTGGTATCCGCGTAGGTACGGCTGCTGTTACAACACGCGGGTTAAAAGAAGCTGAAATGGAACAGATTGTTGAATTAATTGATCGGGTTTTAACCAATCCGGAAGACGAAACGAACCTAAATACGGTAAAAGCTGAAGTGATTAAATTGGTAAGCGCATTTCCACTTTATAAATAAGCTTAACTAATTCGATTTACTAATGATATAATGAAAGCAGCTACATTTTTGTAGCTGCCTTTTTGATTTAACTAAAACATCTTTAGCGCTTAATACCTGAAACAAACGTTTGTTTTATATATTTGGCAAATAAAATATAACTAGAATTTATGTGTGGAATAGTAGGCTATATTGGCTATAGAGAAGCCTGGCCAATTGTACTTAAAGGCCTTAAAAGATTGGAATACCGCGGTTATGACAGTGCTGGTATCGCAGTAATGAATGAAAGCGGTGAACATATTTATAAAAAAGCGGGTAAAGTAGCCGTATTAGAGGAGTTTGCTCAAGATCAGGATAAGTCTGGTACGATTGCAATGGGCCATACCCGTTGGGCTACCCATGGAGTTCCCTCTGACCGCAACTCCCATCCACATACTTCAAATAATGGTAAGTTATCAATTATTCATAATGGTATTATAGAAAACTATGCTACTTTAAAAGAGGAGTTGATTAGCAGAGGTCATGAATTTAAAAGCGATACCGACACGGAGGTATTAATTCATCTGGTAGAAGAAATCCAGAAAATCGAAAATATTGATCTTCTGGAGGCTGTTCGTTTAGCCTTGAAGGAAGTAATTGGTGCTTATGCTATAGTGATTATGGACCAGGATCATCCAGATCGGCTAATTGTGGCCAGAAAGGGCAGCCCGATGGTCATTGGTGTGGGCCAGGGAGAGTACTTTATTGCTTCTGATGCTACACCGATTGTTGAATACACCAAAAATGTAATCTATCTCAATGATAATGAAATTGCGTTAATCACCAAAGATGATCTGTTGGTTAAAAGGTTGGATAATGTAGTGCAAACGCCATTGATCCAGGAGCTGCAGTTAAAGCTGGAAATGCTGGAGAAAGGTGGTTTCGATCACTTTATGCTCAAAGAAATTTATGAGCAACCGCGTTCCATTAAAGATTGTATGCGTGGCCGTATCTACCCGGAAGAGGGTAAGGTGCAGCTTGGCGGCATTAAAGAGTTTGCAGAAAAATTAAAAAATATAGATCGCATCATCATTGTGGCCTGCGGAACATCCTGGCATGCAGGTTTGGTTGGCGAATACCTGATTGAAGAATATGCCCGCATTCCTGTTGAAGTTGAATATGCATCAGAATTCAGGTACAGAAATCCGATTATCACCGAAAAGGATGTGGTGATTGCCATTTCGCAGTCTGGAGAAACAGCTGATACTATGGCGGCTATTGAGATGGCTAAAGAACGTGGTGCAACCATTTTCGGCATCTGCAATGTAGCAGGCGCTTCTATTCCACGTTTAACACATGCTGGTGTTTACACCCATGCCGGACCTGAGATCGGTGTGGCATCAACAAAAGCATTTACGGCACAGGTAACCGTTTTAACTTTAATGGCTTTTTACATGGCCCAGCAAAAGGGAACCATTACCACTTCAAAGTTAATTGAACTTTTAACCGAGCTTGACCATATTCCTGAAAAAATTCAGGTTGCTTTAGAGTCGAACAACCTGATTAAAGAGGTAGCGGAAAAGATTAAAGATTCTACCAATTGTTTGTTTTTGGGTAGAGGAAGTGGCTTCCCGGTAGCTTTAGAGGGAGCCTTAAAACTGAAGGAAATTTCTTATATCCACGCAGAAGGATATCCTGCTGCGGAAATGAAACATGGTCCGATTGCCTTAATTGATGAGGAAATGCCTGTTGTGTTTATCGCAACGCAAAACTCATCTTACGAAAAAGTAATCAGTAACATACAAGAGGTAAAAGCCAGAAAAGGAAAAGTAATTGCCATTGTGACCGAAGGGGACACCGAAGTGAAAAAAATGGCCGATTACTGCATCGAAATCCCTGATGCCAATGAAGCTTTTTTACCGCTCCTGGCAACCATACCGCTTCAGTTATTATCGTATCATATTGCGGTAATGCGTGGCTGTAACGTAGATCAGCCAAGAAACCTGGCCAAATCGGTAACAGTTGAATAATTTTACAACAAAACAGATAAACAGAGCAGTTGCATTAATTTGTAGCTGCTTTTTTGTTTATCGGCGTATTTAGATACAGACTTTGTTAAATAAGACCGATCGGATAGGTATCGGATGTACGGATGCCCTTTCTTAACAACATTTTTTATATCGATAAATTTGAACGGCAGGAGGTAAAGCGGGGCGGGTGGCCGCCATTAGCACCAGTTTTCACTTTCTAAAAAGAATAAAAGTAAAACTGATCTTTAAGAAGGCCAAAAAAGTAAAGGGCCGATATTCTTCAGAAGAAATCGACCCTTACCATCTAAATTAACGCTCTCGGATATATAAACGCAACTTCATGCGATTTGGTTTTGAGAAAATATAAAAAAAACCTATTATTTCTCGTAACTACCTAAGGTTGAGGGATAAAATCTTTCATTTTCCATTATATCTTTGTTAAGATAAATACTGAAATAAGGATCGGCAGTTAAATCAGCACCTTTTTTTCTGGCTGAACTGTTTGCAGCGGGTTCAAAATTGTACTGTTCCTGGTGAATAAAGGAAGGGTCGATGTTTAAAATGTTGCCATTCCCGTTATAAGCATTGTTGGTGGATCGGATCAGGTTATGTGATAGATTGAGCTGCAAATTGGCAGCAGTTTTTTGTTGTATATCCAATTCGTTGACTAAACTTCCCCAAATGATATTATTGGTTAAATCGACCTGAAGTTTATGGTAAACATTTGCTGATAAATAATCTGTAAAGCTCAGTGAGGCTGTTTTGCGCGGAAAGTTTAAATTGTAGCCAGCAAAGGTGTTCTGTTTCAGGTTATAATTCCCTCCTCCAACAGCGTATATCAAATAATTTCCGCAATTATACATCAGATTATTAAAGGCTAACAGTTCTGAATGATAGCCAATATAGGCTGCCACCTGCATGTTTTTAATAATACTATTACTTAAAATTAATTTTGGGTTGCTGTTTAACGATAAAGAATCGGAGATAATGCCAACAGATGCGTTTTTAATGATCGCATTTTTAATCAGCCCTTGTCCGGTTCTTTTTAAGAAAATTCCCTTCCATTGTCCGGGCTCATCATTATAAATGCTTTCAAGCCGGTCGCTGCAAAACAGTACAGGTTCGTTTAAGCTGCCGTTAACGATCAGGTTTCCCTCGATGTTTAAACCGGCATCCTTATGGAAATAGATTTTAGTTCCCGGCTGGATGGTTAATACAGTACCGCTTTTCAGGGTTAACGATCCGTTAATAATATAGGGCAGCGCTTTTGTCCAGATGGTATTTGTGCTGATGGAAGATTCATTAATGAACACCGCATTTTGCCCGTAAGCTAAAAGCTGAATGACCTGTTTATTCCCGTTTGTTTTTAAAATGATCGAATCTTGCACCAGAAAGGGCAGGCTATTGGCATTGGGGTTGATCGAAACCTTAACAAAAAGATTTATTGAATCCCGACCGTTTATGACAAGATCATTTTTATAAGTTGTTTGTTCTCCGTTAATATTGATGCCAAAAGCAGAAGTGCGTCCGCCAGCTAATTTAATTTCCGATACTTTAACCGCATCATTATTGTTGTTAATGATTTTGACTATTCTGACGGTTGAGCCTATTGAAGTAAAAATGGTATCGAATAATATTTCTTTACTGGAAAAGCTGAGCCTGGCATCTGGGTTTGTGCTAATGTTTTCATTCTTCCGGCAAGCCGAAGCAATGAATAAGATGAGTAGCAATAAACCAGTATTTAAACGCATAAATCAAACTTAAAAAATGTTTGGCTACTTGCAAGGGTATTTGCAGCGCATTCAATCATTATTCTGCGAAGGCAAGTGCTGTTATGCTTACTTTTCCTGCCTCAGCGGCAAATAGTGCATCAGCGCAGGCTTCAAGCGTTGCACCGGTGGTAATTACATCGTCAACCAATAAAATATGTTTGCCCATGATATCTTCCTGAAATTCTACCTGGAATACATCCTTCATATTTTCATAACGGTTATACCTGCTTTTTTTGGTTTGGCTTTCAGTAGAAGTATTTCTAATAAGGTGGTCCCCGCTGATGCCGGTACCCATTTGTGCTGCAATTCCTTCTGCAATGAACATGCTTTGGTTATATCCCCTCATTTTGTATTTCTTGCGGTGTAAAGGAACCGGAATCACCAGGTCAATGTCCTGGTAAAGCGTTGCTGTTCTCAGCCTTTCTCCCAACATATTACCCATCAGGACTCCAACATCAGTTCTTCCGTTATATTTTAAATTGTGGATTAAGTTCTGAACTTTCGTTCCTTTTCTAAAATACAACATGGCCATTGCCGCATTAACTGGTAAGCGGCCCCAAAACTGCCTGGCAACCCTATTGTCTGCATATTCATGATAATCGGTAAAGGGGAGGTCGTACAGGCATTTCGTGCAGATTAAATACTCGCTATGGTATAATGCTACACCGCAGGCGTTGCAGAGGTTTGGAAATAGCAAACCAATTAAATCATTACACCATTGTTTAACCTGAAGCATAAACTAATTTATGAAATTTTTATGAGGAATACACATGTTGTGAGTTTTCGGGTTTGTTTTTCTTTTTAGCAAAGCAGGGTCAGAGGTACTATATAAGCATGTTCCCGCTATTTGCTCCAAATCCTCGCTGCGCTGCGGGTTTTTCGCTGCTATCGGGTTTAGGTGGGCAGTTTCTTCCGAATTTTCAAGTGGCCGGGCGCAGGGGAAACTTTGGAAGCTTTAATGGGCTTCTCCAGCCGATCCGTCATCCTGGCTACCGGAGCTTATCAGATCCTGGAACTGTTCAGGACGGTGCTAAACAGGCAAAATACATAATTGTTTTGGCTTGGCGAAAAATATTTCCCGTTGAAAACCATGAACTTACGCTGGGATGAACAACATTTAATAAATATCCTTTGGTGTTGTAGAGAATTTTCCTACTTTTGCATCCCGCTTCGGAGGAAGGGATTTGTTGACAAGATGGCTCAGAGAGATGGAGGGCAGGATTTATTTTAAAATAAATATTGCGTAAGAGAAAAAGATTGCTACCTTTGCAGCCCGGTTCGGAAGAGCGGAAGCTGGTGAACACCGGCATATTGAAATAGGGGGAAAGAAAAAAAAGAGAGGCTGAAAAATAAAAATTATTTTATTTGGAAGTTCAAAAAAGATTCCTACCTTTGCACTCCCAACGGAAACGAAGGGAAAACAAAAAAAAGATCAGGTAGCGGATGTTACAGCGATCAACAGAAAAGATTGAAACAGACGGAAACACGTTCAAGACAAACAAGACCTGAACGAGCTGAAATCTGGAGATATATAAAGACGGGCCGCGAGGCAACAACAGTCGATAAGTTCTTAAAAGAGATGTCAATGTAGCGCAGTGAGGTAATGAAGTACGTATTCAAGTACAGAATGCCTGACTGAATTTTAAAGTCAATGTCTGACAGACATAACAAAAAAAGAAGACTATTTTTAACGATAGTTAAAACTGGTCAGTATTGAACAACACATTTTACAATGGAGAGTTTGATCCTGGCTCAGGATGAACGCTAGCGGCAGGCCTAATACATGCAAGTCGAACGATACTTTCCAGCTTGCTGGAGAGGAAAGTGGCGCACGGGTGCGTAACGCGTATGCAACCTACCTTCATCAGGGGGATAGCCCGGAGAAATCCGGATTAATACCGCATAAAATCACAGGATGGCATTATCCAATGATCAAACATTTATGGGATGGAGATGGGCATGCGTGTCATTAGCTAGTTGGCGGGGTAACGGCCCACCAAGGCGACGATGACTAGGGGATCTGAGAGGATGGCCCCCCACACTGGTACTGAGACACGGACCAGACTCCTACGGGAGGCAGCAGTAAGGAATATTGGTCAATGGAGGCAACTCTGAACCAGCCATGCCGCGTGCAGGAAGACTGCCCTATGGGTTGTAAACTGCTTTTATCCGGGAATAAACCTAAATACGTGTATTTAGCTGAATGTACCGGAAGAATAAGGATCGGCTAACTCCGTGCCAGCAGCCGCGGTAATACGGAGGATCCAAGCGTTATCCGGATTTATTGGGTTTAAAGGGTGCGTAGGCGGCCTGTTAAGTCAGGGGTGAAAGACGGTAGCTCAACTATCGCAGTGCCCTTGATACTGATGGGCTTGAATGGACTAGAGGTAGGCGGAATGAGACAAGTAGCGGTGAAATGCATAGATATGTCTCAGAACACCGATTGCGAAGGCAGCTTACTATGGTCTTATTGACGCTGAGGCACGAAAGCGTGGGGATCAAACAGGATTAGATACCCTGGTAGTCCACGCCCTAAACGATGAACACTCGCTGTTGGCGATACACAGTCAGCGGCTAAGCGAAAGCGTTAAGTGTTCCACCTGGGGAGTACGCCCGCAAGGGTGAAACTCAAAGGAATTGACGGGGGCCCGCACAAGCGGAGGAGCATGTGGTTTAATTCGATGATACGCGAGGAACCTTACCCGGGCTTGAAAGTTAGTGAATGATTTAGAGATAGATCAGTCCGCAAGGACACGAAACTAGGTGCTGCATGGCTGTCGTCAGCTCGTGCCGTGAGGTGTTGGGTTAAGTCCCGCAACGAGCGCAACCCCTATGTTTAGTTGCCAGCATGTAATGGTGGGGACTCTAAACAGACTGCCTGTGCAAACAGAGAGGAAGGAGGGGACGACGTCAAGTCATCATGGCCCTTACGTCCGGGGCTACACACGTGCTACAATGGACGGTACAGAGGGCAGCTACATAGCAATATGATGCGAATCTCACAAAGCCGTTCACAGTTCGGATTGGGGTCTGCAACTCGACCCCATGAAGTTGGATTCGCTAGTAATCGCGTATCAGCAATGACGCGGTGAATACGTTCCCGGGCCTTGTACACACCGCCCGTCAAGCCATGGAAGCTGGGGGTACCTAAAGTATGTAACCGCAAGGAGCGTCCTAGGGTAAAACCGGTAACTGGGGCTAAGTCGTAACAAGGTAGCCGTACCGGAAGGTGCGGCTGGAATACCTCCTTTCTGGAGTAGCGTTGACTACTCACTGCGCAACATGATATTTCTAAATAAGGTAGAGGGTAAAGAGGTAGAAGGTATAGGGTTCAAGGACCATATCGTTCAAGCTGATACCATATACTTTATAACAAAGAGAAAAAAAAGAAACACCCAGAAGAAAACGGTGGGCATACTATAAGGGTAAGCTTAACGGATGAAGCTGAGGTTAGCAAAGGAAAAGCGGTAGCGGTAAGATACTATATACTGCATCAGATGCTGCCCAAAGCAAAGTCCCGTAGCTCAGCCTGGTTAGAGCACTACACTGATAATGTAGGGGTCTCCAGTTCAAATCTGGACGGGACTACCATTGAAGTTTACAATTGGCGGTTTGCAGTTGACAGTTACCATAACTGAAAACCTGGAACTGAAAACTGATAACTACACTCTGGGGGATTAGCTCAGCTGGCTAGAGCGCCTGCCTTGCACGCAGGAGGTCAACGGTTCGACTCCGTTATTCTCCACCATTAAAGGTTGAGGGCTGAAAGGTAGAAGGTTTAGGGTAAGACCCATGGCACTACCGGCCACGACAGAAAACAAAAAAACGAGTTTACCTGGATCGGTAACATACATTGACATAAAGAGAGAAAAGAAGAAAACGCCACGGGGCACATACATTACAAAAAGTATGAAACGGTTCGAGACCGCAGTTTTTCACTAACAAGGTTAAGCAGAGGCTTAGGCGCAGGACAATGAAACCCTCCACCTTTATACCCTCTACCTTTAACCTCGGTAAAGTTCTTTGACATATTGGAAGAAGTTAAAAAAGAAGAGCAAACAACAATAGGCGACTGTTGTGTTTGTGCTCACCAGGCGGAGTAGCAATACGATGTTAGGTATGAGACATCATAACAAGAGCAAAAAAGCATACCATGCGGCGCAAAAGGCGCATGAGTAGAAGAAAGTAAGAAAGAGTACACGGGGGATGCCTTGGCTCTCAGAGGCGAAGAAGGACGTGATAAGCTGCGATAAGCTCCGGGGATCTGCAAATAGGAACTAGATCCGGAGATTTCCGAATGGGGCAACCCGGCATGTTGAAGACATGTCACATATAATGAGCAAACCTGCCGAACTGAAACATCTAAGTAAGCAGAGGAAGAGAAAATAACAATGATTTCCTGAGTAGTGGCGAGCGAAAGGGAAAGAGCCCAAACCTACCTTGTTACGGCAAAGTGGGGGTTGTAGGACTGCAACGTGGCATTGGTAAACAGAAGTGGAACGGGATGGGAAGCCCGGCGATACATGGTGATAGCCCAGTACACGTATAGAATACCAGTCTAGCAGTATCCTGAGTACCGCGAGGTCGGAGACGCCTTGTGGGAATCAGCCGGCACCATCCGGTAAGGCTAAATACTCCTGAGAGACCGATAGTGAACCAGTACCGTGAGGGAAAGGTGAAAAGAACCCCGAACAGGGGAGTGAAATAGAACCTGAAACCGTGTACTTACAAGCGGTCGGAGCATCCAAGTGGTGTGACGGCGTGCCTTTTGCATAATGAGCCTACGAGTTACTCTTCTCTGGCAAGGTTAAGTGCTTCAGGCACGGATCCGAAGCGAAAGCGAGTCTGAACAGGGCGTATAGTCAGAGGAGGTAGACGCGAAACCTTGTGATCTACCCATGGACAGGTTGAAGGTGCGGTAACACGTACTGGAGGACCGAACCGATAAACGTTGAAAAGTTTCCGGATGATCTGTGGGTAGGGGTGAAAGGCTAATCAAACTGGGAAATAGCTCGTACTCCCCGAAATGTTTTTAGGAACAGCGTCGGCATCGAGTTACATAGAGGTAGAGCTACTGATTGGGTGCGGGGGAGTCAAATCCTACCAAATCCAGACAAACTCCGAATGCTATGTAATATGGCCGGCAGTGAGGCGCGGGGTGCTAAGGTCACGCGCCGAGAGGGAAAGAACCCAGACCATCAGCTAAGGTCCCCAAGTTACGGTTAAGTTGAACTAACGAGGTCCGATTGCACAGACAGCTAGGATGTTGGCTTGGAAGCAGCCATTCATTTAAAGAGTGCGTAACAGCTCACTAGTCGAGCGATCGGGCATGGATAATAAACGGGCATTAAACCGTACACCGAAGCTATGGGATTGAAATATATCGGTAGGGGAGCATTCTATGTGCAGTGAAGGTATCTGGTAATGGGTGCTGGAGCGCATAGAAAAGCAAATGTAGGCATAAGTAACGATAAGGCGGGCGAGAAACCCGCCCACCGAAAGGATAAGGTTTCCTGATCAACGCTAATCGGATCAGGGTCAGTCGGGACCTAAGGAGAACCCGAAGGGGAAATTCGATGGACAACTGGTTAATATTCCAGTACTTTTTATAACTGCGATGTGGGGACGGAGTAGTGACACTGCCGCGATCTGACGGAATAGATCGTTGAAGGCTGTAGGTATATCGAACATAGGCAAATCCGTGATCGATGCTGAGCGCTGATAGTACCAAGGACCTTCGGGCGATTGGATAGTGCAGGTAATCAGACTTCCAAGAAAAACCGCTAAGCTCCAGGTTATAAAAACCCGTACCGCAAACCGACACAGGTATCCGGGAAGAGGATTCTAAGGTGCTCGAGTGAATCATGGCTAAGGAACTCGGCAAAATGGCCCTGTAACTTCGGGAGAAGGGGCGCTGACAGCAATGTCAGCCGCAGTGAAAAGGCCCAGGCGACTGTTTAACAAAAACACATGGCTTTGCAAAATCGAAAGATGAGGTATAAGGCCTGACACCTGCCCGGTGCTGGAAGGTTAAGAGGGGATGTCATCGCAAGAGAAGCATTGAATCGAAGCCCCAGTAAACGGCGGCCGTAACTATAACGGTCCTAAGGTAGCGAAATTCCTTGTCGGGTAAGTTCCGACCTGCACGAATGGTGTAACGATCTGGGCGCTGTCTCAGCCATGAGCTCGGTGAAATTGTGGTCCCGGTGAAGACGCCGGGTACCCGCAACGGGACGGAAAGACCCCATGCACCTTCACTACAATTTAACATTGACATTGGGTACAGGATGTGTAGGATAGGTGGGAGGCTATGAATCGGTGTCGCCAGGCATCGTGGAGCCAACGTTGAAATACCACCCTTTCTGTATTCGGTGTCTAATCCCGCTAAGCGGGAGACATTGTTTGATGGGTAGTTTGACTGGGGTGGTCGCCTCCAAAAAGGTAACGGAGGCTTTCAAAGGTAAGCTCAGTACGCTTGGTAACCGTACGTGGAGTGCAATAGCATAAGCTTGCTTGACTGTGAGACATACAGGTCGATCAGGGTCGAAAGACGGATATAGTGATCCGGTGGTTCTGCATGGAAGGGCCATCGCTCAAAGGATAAAAGGTACGCTGGGGATAACAGGCTGATCTCCCCCAAGAGCTCATATCGACGGGGAGGTTTGGCACCTCGATGTCGGCTCGTCACATCCTGGGGCTGGAGAAGGTCCCAAGGGTTCGGCTGTTCGCCGATTAAAGTGGCACGCGAGCTGGGTTCAGAACGTCGCGAGACAGTTCGGTCCCTATCTGTTGTGGGCGTAGGAATTTTGAGTGGGGCTGACCTTAGTACGAGAGGACCGGGTTGGACCAGCCTCTAGTGAATCTGTTGTTCCGCCAGGGGCATTGCAGAGTAGCTACGCTGGGAATAGATAAGCGCTGAAAGCATCTAAGTGCGAAACTAGCCACGAGATGAGAATTCCATATAGGACCGTAGCAGACTACTACGTTGATAGGCTACAGATGTAAAGGTGGCGACACCAC
Source organism: Pedobacter suwonensis (assembly GCF_007833675.1). Lineage (NCBI taxonomy): Bacteria > Pseudomonadati > Bacteroidota > Sphingobacteriia > Sphingobacteriales > Sphingobacteriaceae > Pedobacter > Pedobacter suwonensis. The sequence continues at coordinate 3,694,443 of NZ_CP031708.1, forward strand.
AGTCGAGTAGTACTAATCATCCGAAGCTTTCAAAGCAAACAGAACTGTTGTTTGTTCTTCATGCTAACTTCTTTCAATAATATGTCATTTGAGGCCGGAAGGCGGAAGGCATAAAGGCGGAAGGTTTACCCTCTACCTTAATACCCTCCCTCCCTCAACCTTAAATAAAAATATTCAGGTGCCTATATCGGTGGTGTCCACCTCTTCCCATTCCGAACAGAGAAGTTAAGCCCACCAGAGCCGATGGTACTGCGGTAACACGTGGGAGAGTAGGTCGGTGCCAGATCTTAAAGAGAAGCCCTTCAGCAGTAATGTTGAAGGGCTTTCTTGTTTTATCAGCAAAGGGCATAGGGCATAGCGCATAGCGGTTTCCCGCAGATTACGCTGATTCCCGCAGAGGCCATTCTATCATCCGTTTTACATCTTCCGTCTTTTATGTTATGTCCTGGCTAAAATAGCCCTGATGGTAGCGGCATCCCTTTTGGCTAAGAAAATTGTTTAAAAAATAAGGTTTCCCAAAAGGATAAAGCGTACAGTAGGACGGGACCTATCCCAAATGCTCGGGACACTGCGCTCCAAAAAAACAGATACTTTTCCAATAATCAGGAATCAGGAAAAGTTAAGGTTGTGCTCCCGCAGAAAACGCTGATCTTCGCAGATACCATTCCATTACCCGTGTTACATCTTCCATATTTACTCCTATATTTTCTGTCCCGGGTTAAATAGCCCTGATGGGAGCGGCATCCCTTTTGGCTAAGAAAAATTGTTGAAAAATAAGTTTTCCCAAAAGGATAGAGCGCACAGCAGGACGGAACCCAACCTACAAGTACAGGAAACTGCGCTCCAAGACGAAAAAATTTTTTAACAATTAAGGAGTTGAGAAAAATTAAGGTTGTACTCCCGCAGAAGACGCTGATTTCCGCAGATACCATTCCATCATCCGTTTTACATCTTCCAGCTTTACCCTCAAAAAGCGGAGTAGGACGGGACCAAACCTAAAAGCACAGTAAACTGCGCTCCAAAAATAAAAGAGATTTATTGAAAATATGGTATGATCTCGCTTAGGCCTTCGCTTCTTCCTTAACCGCCAATTGCCCACAGGCAGCATCGATATCTTTACCACGGCTACGGCGGATATTGGTATTGATCCCCTGGCTTTTTAAATAATTAGAAAAAGCATCAATCTTATCGCCTTCAGCGTTGGTGAAATCAGCGAAAGATATTGGATTATATTCAATCAGGTTTACTTTACAGGGAATATGTTTACAGAATTTAGCCAAATCCATCGCATCAGAAATTTCATCGTTAAAATGATTAAAAACGATGTACTCGTAGGTTACCGGATTTTTGGTTTTGGCAAAATAATATTTTAAAGCCTCGGCAAGCGATTTTAATGAGTTGGCCTCATTAATGGGCATGATCTCATTACGCTTTTTATCATCAGCGGCATGTAGCGACAAGGCAAGGTTGAATTTTGCGCCATCATCACCTAATTTTTTGATCATCTTGGCAATGCCAGCGGTAGAAACTGTAATCCGTTTGTAGCTCATGTTTAGTCCATCGGGTGCTGTAATGCGTTCGATAGACTTTAGTACATTGGCATAATTTAACAGCGGTTCTCCCATCCCCATGTACACAATATTGGTAAGGGGATTGTTATAATTCTGCCTGGCTTGCTTATCAATCAATACTACCTGGTCATAAATCTCGTCAGCATTTAAATTACGCTTACGTTCCATATAACCGGTTGCACAAAATTTACAGGTTAGGCTGCAGCCTACCTGCGAACTTACACAAGCAGTCATGCGATCTTCCAGCGGAATTAAAACACCCTCTACGATATTGCCATCTGCTAACTTAAACGTATTTTTGATGGTATGGTCGTTACTGAACTGAGAGTTGTTAACCTGAACGGCATTAATGGCAAAAGTTTCGTCCAATGCTTTACGAAGGTCTTTGGATAGATTACTCATCTGCTCAAAACTCGTTGCCGATTTTTCCCAAAGCCACTGGTAAATTTGCTTGGCCCTAAAAGCAGGCTGTTGCATTGCAGTAAGATGTTGTTGCAATTGTGGCAGATCTAACGCACGGATATCGGTTTTTTTTGCTGTTACCATTTGTTGCAAAGGTACTTAAAAAAGGCAGAAGGTAAAAAGCTGGAAGGTATAAGAACGATAATCAGGCCAAATTTTACAAATTTTTAGCTTTATCTTCCTCTGCCTCTTGTGTTTGAATTGCCTGAAGGTTTGCCTTTTGCAGGTCGCGAATTTCGGTTTCCGCTATTGGCCTTGCCAGCAGGTTTTGAACCTGGGTGTCCAGCTGTTTTCTTAGCCGATGATTTTTGATTGGATGGTTTGGGTTTGAATACTTTTTTTGTCGGTTCTTCTTTAAGTTCCGGAATCTCTTCCCGCACGTTTGCCTTTTTCCGGACGGTGCTTTTTGTTTTAGCCTTGGCTTCTGACGACGAATTTTCTACACTTTTGGTAATGGCCTTCATCTCTTCATCAGTAAGCTCCCTAAACTCTCCTGTCGGAATACCTTTAAGGCTGATATTCATGATGCGTGTGCGCTCCAGTTTGGTTACTTCGTAGCCAAAATGCTCGCACATCCTTCTAATCTGCCGGTTTAAACCTTGAATCAAGATGATATTGAAAACAAAGGTGCTGAGCTGTCTTACTTTGCATTTACGGGTGTTTACGCCCAGGATGGGGACACCGTTACTCATTTCAAAGATAAAATCTTCGGTAATGGGTTTATTAACAGTGACGACGTATTCCTTCTCGTGCTTGTTCCCTGCACGCAGGATTTTATTAACGATATCACCATTATTGGTGAGGAAGATCAGGCCAGATGAATCTTTGTCTAGCCGGCCGATGGGAAATATTCTTTCACTGTAATTAATATAATCTACAATATTATCACGTACGGTGCCTTCAGTGGTACTGGTAATGCCAACAGGCTTATTGAAAGCAAGCAGGATAAAATTACTTTCTTCTTTGGGTTCGATATGATGGCCGTTAACCATCACTTTATCTCCTGCAAAAACCTGATCGCCTATCCTGGCTCTTTTTCCATTGATGAAAACCGTTCCCTTTTCAATATATCGGTCTGCTTCACGACGTGAACATAATCCACTTTCACTAATGAATTTATTTAAACGGGTGGCAGCATTATTGTTCATACTGCAATTTTACGGAAATAAATCGTGTTATCCATTCTCAACTGCCGCAACAAATGCTTTAACGTTAGATTTAAGTCCGGTTAAAGTTTCCTGATCTATAATTTCTGCATCAGGATTGATCTTTGCTTTTGCAAAGGAAATAAGCTTTGAAGAGATATTGGCCTCAAGTACCGTTAAAATATCTATTATAGATTGATAGGCTTTTTCACCCTGTGTAGAAGCTACAAGTGCAAAAACAGGTTTCCCTGAAAATGAGGCTGAGCTTACCGTCCAATCGAGAAGGTTTTTAAGCGATCCTGGTAAACCCATGGCGTATTCAGGTGTAGAAATGATGATACCATCTGCTTCCTGGATGGTTTTACGAAGGTCATAAACAATGTTTGGTGGATCTGCTAAATCTAGATCTGGGTTGAAATGTGGAACAACTGCAACAGTTGGGAAGATATAGACCTCAAAATCTTTTCCTAGAAGCTGGCTAATAGCCGAAATATAAAGCCCATTGGTGGATGAAGTTTTGGTGCTTCCTGAAATGGCCAATATTTTTTTCATGGCTAAATCTAACAAAGTGGAAATAGAATATCAATATGGCCTTGTAATTCGGTAGTCATTTCCAAGAATGACCATCAAAACAAACCCGGTTTCGATGGCTCATTTGGATGTCTTGTGAGCTAAAAGTTTTGATCATCTGCACTTGGTCCGTAACTGCCTGGGATAGGAATATCCAGTAATCTTAAATAAACGCCGAGCTGTGCCCTGTGATGAGTAGTTTGGCTAAGGGAGTGGCGAATGGTTTCATATTTAGAATAATCGGCCAAAACTTGTTTGCCCATCCTTAATATCCAGCGTCCATTCAAATCCTCTTCTGTTGCTTTTTTCAGTTCTGTTTTCCCTTCGTTATAATTTTCTTCCAGAATTTTTACCAGATCACCAACATTTTCTATAGGTTTTTCTACATATGGTGCTGTTTCAAAATCCAGTCCATCGGTAGTTAAGGCTAACGAAACCCAGCTCGGCAGATCAGCAATATGAACCGCTAATGATTTCAATTTCATGCTTTTTTCGTGTGGCGCCCAGTCAAATTTTTCTGCCGGAACAATCGCGAGGAATTTTTTTGTGATATTAAATTCGGCTTCTAATTCTTTCAATAATGCATTAATAATTTCCATGTTTTTCTGTTTTGTTTTTTCTGCTGCGTGTAATTCCATAAGTAGTAAATCAGCGATGCTCATGATTTTGATGTTTGTTTAAACAAAGAAAACGCCCGCCACTGACAACCCTATGACAGCCTGGAAAAAATGTTTTTAATAATTTACGGGATTAGGTGCATGTAGTCAATTAGTGACATGTGCTGTGTTTTTTGAAAGGGAAGCGTAAATTCCTAAGACAGATGATCCCGGTATTCATGCTCTGGGATCTGATAACCGGTACGTACGCTCATATCGAACTTTCTTCAATTTTTTCTACCGTAATGTATTTTCTGGAATAAAGCAGGGTTAACATTCAGAAAGATAGTCGATACGGTTCATGGTTTGTTTTTTTGGAGGTGTTTAAAATTAAAGTTTTTCAATCAATTTTTCTTGTGGTACGTTATTTGCAAAGATAAATCCATATCAAATATTTAGGTTAAACCGTTATCATAATGGATAATCTAAACAATCTAAATCAATGGCGGCTGTTATTCAGAAAAGATTCTTCCGGGCAATCAAAAGTAAAGTGATCATAGGTTTTTTGTTTGCCTGTTTTGCGCTGCTTTTGGCATGGGGTATTAGTAAATTTGCCTTTACGCGGATGCTGGATACCGTTGAAGAAATTTCTGCACCAAACGATCGGTTGAGGATTGTTAACGACCTATCGCATAGGATAGCCAGGTTAGATCAGTTGCAGCGCGATGAGGCTTTTAACAAACAGGGTACCTATAGTTTTCTTAAAGAATCGCGGAGGTTAAGGTCGGGTTTAGATACCCTGCGTAAATTATACCGGGGTGATTCTGCGCAGTTGGCAAGGATAAAATCGATTAAAATTTTACTGTCAGAACGGGATAAACAATTTGTGAACTACCTTAAGGTGAGGGAAACACTGGTGAATACCAAATCTTTTTCGGAGGAGGTCAGGAAATTGAATGACCTGGTGGCTACACGTAGCAGGCAAGCTGACAGTGCGGTATTAACCACCGAAACGACCACATCAACCACTACGGTTGCACCTGAAGAAGAACAAAAATCGAGGGGTTTCCTGAGCAAACTTTTTGGCAAGAAAAAATCTGATGTTTATAAAATTATTAATGAGGAATTTAAAGTTAAGCGTGATACTTTAAATGCAAAGGCTGAAGATAGTATCATGAAAAGCATGACGGGTTCGTTAAAAAATATCGAACTGGAACAACGTCAGAAAAGCCAGAAATTTTTAAAGCGGGAAGCCGATTTGTCGAGTGCAAGCAATGCTTTAACCGCTAAAATACTACAGATTTTAAGAGAAGTTGAAGGGCAGGCTGTAGCCCAGGTCGATTTAAATGGTATCCAGGCTAAAGAAGTGGTTAATGATGGGATTACCCAGATTACAACCATTATCATTATCTTTTTTCTGTTAACGGTTATTCTGCTGTATTTAATTATGGCCGACATTACAAAAAGTAACAGATATAGAAAAGAATTGGAACTGGCTAAAGACGAGGCTGAATACCATGGTAAAGCGAAGCAACGGTTCCTGTCAAATATGAGCCATGAGATCAGAACGCCTTTGCAGTCCATTTTAGGTTATGCCGAACTGATTACCCAGCAGGATGTACCTAATAAGAAAGATGTTGATGCCATTTATCAATCTTCCATCCACCTACTTCAGATTGTTAACGAAGTTTTGGATTATAACAGGATTACGTCGGGTGAGTTTAGCTTCAACAACCAGGTATTCAATATCAGAAAAGCTTTGGACGAAGTGGTTTCGGTAATGCGGCCATTAGCAGAACAGAAGTTGCTCCGGTTAGATACGGCATTTGATCTTGCCGGTCTGGAGTTTGTAAAGGGAGATGTTTTCAGGCTAAAGCAAATTTTATTTAACTTATTGGGTAATGCAGTAAAATTTACTTTGAAAGGTGAAATTAAGCTGGCTGTATCTTACAAAAAGCAGGGAAATGATCTGCATTTCCATTTTACAGTAAAGGATACAGGGATCGGTTTTGAGGAAAAAGATATTCCGAAGATATTTAATGAATTTGAGCAGATCGAATCTCCTGAAAAATATTTGATTAATCCTGCAGGGACCGGTTTGGGCCTGCCTATTGTTAAATCTTTGATTGAAGCGCAGGGAGGAAGAATTTACGTGAAAAGTAAACCGGGCATGGGTACCACATTTAATATTTACATCAAATATGAAAATACCACAGAGCGTGTAAACGATGCCTTAGACTTAACGCATTATGCCATCGTAAATCCGGGAAAGGTTTGGGTAATCGACGATGATAAATTGATCCTGGATTTATGTGGGATGATTTTCGAGAGAAATAAAGTGCCTTACAGGAGTTTTACACAGGTGGCAGACATTCTTCATACCGAGCCTGAAGCTGATTTGAAGTATGTTTTGATAGATATGCGCATGCCTGAAATGACGGGTTTTGAACTCTGCCACTTATTGAAAAAGAAACTGCCGCAGAATGTTAAATTTTATGCCATTACCGCACAGGTTTTACCTGAAGAGCGCGAAATGGTTTTGAGTGAGGGGTTTGACGGATTAATTATGAAACCGTTTAGGGCGGTTGATATCCTGTCTATCTTTGATAAAACAGAGATGTTGGCGAATCAACCTGAATTTGATTTTTCCTCAATCGAGAAAATGACTTTTGGTGATCAGGAATTGTTGGAAAAAATCCTTACCCGCTTCAGGCAAGATTCGATTGACGATGCAGCCGAACTAAAAAAATACCTGGATGAAAACGATCAGGATAGGAGCAGGTTATTGGTTCACCGGCTTGCTGGACGCGTGGCCCAGATGGGCTCGAAGACATTAGCCAATGCTTTTAGAACCCTGGAAATGGAAATAGTGGAAAATGGATTAACCGAAAATATTAAATCTGAGCTGTTACTACAGCTCAGTGCGTTGGATAGTTTGATCGCCTTTATCGAGAAAATCGACTATATTACTGTAGAATAGTTATTCTATCCCGTAGCGCTCCATTTTAGCATACAACGTTTTGCGGTCGATATTCAAGATTTTTGCAGCTTTTGATTTGTTATATCTTACTTTGATCAGTGTTTCGGTAATCAATGCTTTTTCATTTTGTTCGTTAACGGCTTTCAGATCGGATGAATTGCCTGGAGCTGATTGCTGATGGACAGAAACCATCATTTCATCGGGTAATGCATTGATCTGGGCAACATCGCCCTGGCTCAATAAAACCATTCGTTTGATCACATTACTAAGCTCGCGGAGATTTCCCGGCCAGTCATAACTCAACAATAATGCTTTCGCTTCAGCAGAGATACTTTTCACATTACGGCCTAAATCGCGGTTGGATAAAGTGATAAAGTGGTTGATAAATAATTCTAAATCCCCACCCCTTTCGCGTAAAGGCGGAAGCTGGATTTTAAATTCATTTAAACGATGGTACAGATCTTCTCTGAATTCTCCCTGTTGCATGCTATTGGCCAGGTCATCATTGGTAGCCGTGATGATACGCACATTAACGGGAATCTGTTTGGTACTGCCCAAAGGTTGTATCACCCTTTCCTGTAAAGCCCTGAGCAACTTAATCTGCACCTCATAGCTTAGGTTGCCCACTTCATCTAAAAACAAAGTTCCTCCATCGGCAGCCTCAAACTGGCCTTTTTTATCATTTAGTGCCCCTGTAAACGCTCCTTTAACATGTCCGAATAATTCACTGGCGGCCAAATCTTTGGATAATGCACCACAATCGATAGCAACAAACGGTTGGTTGGCACGTTTACTTTGCTGATGCAGGGTTCTGGCAGCAAATTCTTTCCCTGTGCCACTTTCGCCCTGTATGATTACCGACATGTCTGTGGGCGCGACTAAATTAATATGCTCATAGAGTTTATCGGCAATGGCACTTTTGCCCTTAATAAAATCGCTGTTTACTTCTTTTGGTTCAACACTTTTTAAGTCCTTTTTGGTTAAAGAACTTTTGATCACCATTAAAAGCTCATCTGGATTAACCGGCTTGGTAATGTAATCAAATGCACCCAATTGAATTGATTTGACTGCAGTGCGGACATCGTTAAAACTGGTCATGATGATGACCGGAATAGAAAGCCCTAAATCGCGAAGGTGGGTAAGCACTTCAAATCCGGTTCCATCCGGCAGGCGGTAATCGATTAAAAGTAAATCGAATGTATTGGTTTCAACTTGCTTAAATGATTGCTTTACTTGTGTTACGAGGGTAACCTCATGACCATTTTTTGTTAAAAAACCATCGAGTATTTGAGCAAATGTGGTATCGTCTTCTAAAATCAGGATTCTCGCCATGTAACAAAAATAAGAAAAGCCAGACATAATCTGGCTTTCTTATCATAGGTAGATGTAATTATTTGGGTTTTATTGTACAGGCTTACCGTCTTTATCGATCTTAACAGATCCGGTTTCTGCTTCTTTTTTTACGTTAATTAAATAGTACTCTTTTGTACCTTCTTTTACCGACCAGGCTTCAGTAGCGGTCCAGCCTTTGTAAGCATCAGATTTTAAGGCGGTGGTTACTGGCTCAGGAAGTTCTTCCAGTTTTACCGGCGTTTTTACTGCGCTATCTTGAACTGCAACAATTGCAGTGTTTTTGATGGTATTTACTTCACTTGCCTGTACTGCTGTGAATCCTGCAAATGCTAAAGTGGCGGCTAAAATGATCTTTTTCATAATATGATGTTTTAAATATGGTTTGTAACTATCGTTACGTTAAATACTTGTTAATTCTTGAGCGCTAACTTATATTATTTATTGAACGGGTTTACCGTCTTTGTCAATTTTAACAGATCCGGTTTCTGCTTCTTTTTTAACATTAATTAAATAATACTCTTTTGTACCTTCTTTTACCGACCAAGCTTCAGTAGCGGTCCATCCTTTGTAAGCATCAGATTTTAATGCTGTAGTTACGGGCTCAGGAAGTTCTTCCAATTTAACCGGGGTTTTTACTGCACTGTCTTGAACTGCAACAATTGCAGCGTTTTTGATGGTATTTACTTCACTTGCTTGTACTGCTGTGAATCCTGCGAATGCTAAAGTAGCGGCTAAAATGATCTTTTTCATGATATAATGTTTTATATGTTTTGTAACTATCGTTACGTTAAATACTGGTTAATTCCGGAGCGCTAACTTATTTATTTATTGAACTGGTTTACCGTCTTTATCGATTTTAACAGATCCAGTTTCTGCTTCTTTTTTCACATTGATTAAATAATACTCTTTGGTACCTTCTTTCACCGACCAGGCTTCAGTAGCGGTCCATCCTTTGTAAGCATCAGATTTCAATGCTGTAGTTACGGGCTCAGGAAGTTCTTCCAATTTAACCGGAGTTTTTACTGCGCTATCTTGAACCGCAACAATTGCAGCGTTTTTCATTGTACTTACTTCACTTGCTTTTACTGTTGAGAATCCTGCTAATGCTAATACTGTAGCTGCTAAAACGAACTTTTTCATAGTATATATTTTTAAATTTAATTTGTGTAACAATACTTGCTTATGTTTCATAATGATGCCAAATGGATTAATTTAGTTAAGTGATTGGTTTTTAGGTAATTATTTTTATGCCAAACTTTTAAGGCTGTGGAGTTTGTCTACACTTTGAGGTGAAGCACTACAAGTTTTTGTTTGTTGGTTGCTGATGGCATGCCGGTTTTAACATTGGACTACTGACCAAATGGTATTTATAAATAAATATTCAGGATGACCAGAAGCTATTCACTACCTATAGTAGAAAAAATAATTTTCAATTTTTAAAAATGAAGATTTTTTTCTATCATTGCAGCCCGATTAAGCCTCCTTAGCTCAGCTGGTAGAGCAACTGACTTGTAATCAGTAGGTCATTGGTTCGATTCCGATAGGAGGCTCTTTTTTCTTATTCTCATCTTTAGGGCAGCAATTTCCAAACTCAATCATTACCAAAATAACGCAGACCAGGGAAATATTTTATTTGCTCCGATTATTCCATTAATTTGCGGTATGTTAAAATACTTTTCAGCTGATTGGGTCTTTCCTGTTTCTTCCCCGTCAATTAAAAACGGAGTAGTAGCCGTAAATCCTGATGGCGAAATAAAAGAGGTTTTAGCCGAAGAAGATTGGGTGAACCTTGATTTGGAGATCATTAAGTATAAGGGCGCCATTGTTCCGGGCTTTGTTAATACCCATTGTCATTTAGAGTTATCACACCTGTGGGGTCAAATTCCCCGGCAAACAGGTTTGGTAGAATTTGTACAGCATATTATTAAAAGCAGACAGGCCGATGCCGGTCAGATCGATTTAGCTATGCAAAAAGCCGATCGACAGATGTTCGATAATGGAATTGTTGCTGTTGGCGATATTTCCAACCAGATTTCTTCTAAAAAGGTAAAAGAAGGCAGTAAGATTTATTATTATACTTTTATAGAAGCCTTAGGTTTTAACCCGGAACGTGCGAGTGCTATAATGGATCATTTGAGGGAAATTAAGCGCGATTTTGAACCCCTGCCAGCAGCCATAGTTCCGCATTCACCTTATACCGTTTCACCTGAGCTATTTGAATTGATTAGGAAAGAAGCAGAAAAATCAAATGCATTTATCAGCGTGCATAACCAGGAAACCGTTGATGAAAATGCTTTTTTTGAAAGTAAAACAGGCGGTTTTTTAAAGCTTTATGAGTTTTTAGGAATGGATCTCTCTTTTTTTGTTCCAACAAATAAAACTTCATTAAAATCCTGGCTGCCTTATATAAAAAAGGAAAAAACATTACTGGTACACAATACGGTTACGAATAAAGCAGATATTGATTTTGCTAAGCAAAGCAATCCCAATTTATACTGGTGCCTTTGTCCGCAAGCTAACTTATATATCGAAAATGTTTTACCTGATGTTGATCTGTTAATGGAAAAAAAGGTAAAAATCACCTTAGGAACAGATAGTTTAGCCAGTAACCATCAGCTTAATATCCTATCAGAGATGCTCACCTTGCAGAAATATAAACAGGTTACTTTTGAAAAACTGCTGAGTTGGGCTACCATAAATGGAGCAGAGTTTTTAGGGCTTGATCAGCAAATGGGAACAATAGAGGTTGGTAAAAAACCTGGTTTAAACCTTATTCAGTTAGGGGAAAATTTTGAAATTGAAAATGATCTGGTGAGGCGGTTGATTTAAAGAATTATTCATTCTTCTAATAACCTTAAAAATCATTTATTTTAAAGCATCATTATATTTTGTTTTAAGTTTTAATGTCATATAAAATCTTGTGCATTAAAAATTCTGATTTTTAATGTGAAAGGAGTTTGTTACAATGATTTTAATGTGATTCCTTATTTTAACCTTAAAAATAGAGATTTTTAAGGTTAATTTTAAATTAGCCAACGGATGAGAATTCTTGAAAAAAGAAGTTTAGGCAAAGGCCACTATTTTCTTAATTTAGAATTATATAGAATTCTTTCAGAATAAATTGATACTCAATAATTCGCCTATCATTTATAAAGTAAATTTCCTTATGAACCCCATCTGTAAACTTTTTAATATCAAATACCCGATTATCCAGGCTGGAATGGTCTGGTGCAGTGGCTGGAAACTGGCTTCGGCGGTTTCAAATGCTGGAGGATTAGGCATTATTGGTGCAGGTTCGATGTACCCTGATGTTTTAAGATCACATATTCAAAAATGCAAATTGGCCACACATCAGCCTTTTGGCGTTAATATTCCATTGCTTTACCCTAATATTCAGCAAATTATAGATGTTGTAATTGAAGAGCAGGTGAAAATTGTATTTTCTTCTGCTGGTAATCCAGCAACATGGACCAGTTTTTTAAAAGAAAGGGGTGTTACAGTCGTTCATGTTATTGCAAATACAAAATTTGCGATAAAAGCACAGGAAGCTGGTGTTGATGCCATTGTTGCCGAAGGTTTTGAAGCCGGAGGGCATAACGGGAGAGAAGAAACCACTACCATGTGTTTAATCCCGATGATTAAAGAAAAGGTTAAAATTCCGGTTATCGCGGCTGGCGGTATTGGGAGTGGAAAAGCCATGCTGGCTGCATTTGCCTTAGGTGCAGATGCTGTTCAGATCGGTTCGGCCTTTGCAGTAGCCGAGGAATCATCTGCTCATGAAGCGTTTAAATATAAGATTATTGCTGCCAATGAAGGCGATACTAAACTAGCGATGAAAAAACTCGTTCCGGTAAGGTTATTGAAAAATGAATTTGCAGATACTATTGCCCATGCTGAAGCTACAGGTGCAAGCCCGAAAGAACTGGCTGAACTTTTGGGGCATGCCAGGGCAAAACTGGGGATGTTTGAAGGCGATGTAGAAAACGGTGAACTCGAAATCGGGCAGGTTTCGGCAATACTGAAAGAGATCAAACCTGCCAGGGTTATACTTGAAGAAATATGGCATGAATTTAAGAATAAATTAGCGCAGCTTGCGCAATTACAAAACGAATTGGATAGTTAGATCGACGTGTATCTCAGAGACGCGGAATTTACTTTCGTATTTTCGATTTTAGATAACCCCAGTCCTACATTTCAATCTATCAGATAATTCTTTTCACGCCTGGAATTATCAGCACAATGGAGCCCAATAAGAAACTTCCCATCACTACAAATGGCGCCAGGACTAAAAACTTGACTGCCGGATCTGCCAACCAGCATTTAAAAATAAGAGAAACGCCTGTGATGACCAGTGGATGGAAAATATAAGTGGCAAAAGTGCATCTAGATAATTTACTTAACAATGGCGATGATCTATTCCACGAATTTTTGCCCACGCTTAATAATGCAGTGAGAATTGAAATTCCTATACATTGTTCCCAAACGGCATATAATAGAGATTGCCAGTGAAAACCACCCGAATACCATTCAATGGGCATATTAAGCTTAGCCTTGATCAGAAAGAACAAAGGAAAGAATATTAGACCTAACCAGGCAACCCGCCTGAGGCTTTTACCAACTTTTAAAGGCAAGCTATCAAACCATTGATTTTTATAGGCCAACAAACCTATAATAAACAGAATGATATATTGCGGAAAGTGACCTAACTGAAAGCCAAACGGTTTAAGCACCCAACCCACCGGAAATAAAATCCTAACAAAAAAGGTAATTACACCTAACAAAACAGCAAAAAATAAAATCTTGGCGGTACCAGGTGCCGGAATAGGATTTTTAAATTTAATGGTAACGAAACGTTTCGCGCCAACATAAATCAGTGTAAATAGCAGTAAGGCTGCAACAAACCACAGTACGCCAAAATCAATCCAGCTATGGTAACCTGAAAGATATTGCAGATAAGTAATGTGATTGCGCTCTGCGAAATAATAAACAAGGTAACTTAGTAATGGCGATAAAACGAAGGAGTAAAATAACAGTGGGATACCAAGCCTGGTGAAACGGTCTCCCAAAAACTTCCAAGTCCCTTTTCTATGGTAAGATGGTGCTGTGAAGTATCCTGCCAGTAGGAAAAAAAAGCCCATAAAAAATGATTGATTTAGGCTTACAAAAATTGTTGATGGTATAATGGCAGCCATTTGAGTTGTTTTTTCGGTATAATACCATCCACCTGGGGCGCAATACACAATAATGGTATGGTGTACTACAACTAACATTGTTAGAAGGATCTTAAGATTATCAATATAAAATAGTTTATTGGCTTTGTTTGGAGTAATTTGTTGAAGTGATATTTTGGATGACATGGCAGATACGTTTTTAATTGTTAGGCTTGATTAAACCGATACTGCCGCAAACATAAAATGGAAATCCGGTTTTTTATTGCCAATGTTACCAGCAACAAATCTTTGTGATCAATAACTAGGTGATGAACTTGGGGTAAGAAGGAGTTCTTGATAAAGCGCATTGAATGCAACAAGCTGTGCCCTTGAAACGGGTACCTGATCAGCTGTGTGGTCAAATGAAAGCATAAGGCCCTGCGACTTTCCGGTTACGTTTTTGATATAACACATGTTTACCAGGAAGGCCCTGTGACAACGGAAGAAATTACGGTTGAAAAGTAACTGAGATTCAAATTGTGTTAGGGAGATTCTTTTTAGCTCGATGTTTAGCTGATTATTATTGCAGGTTGTTATCTCGATGTAATTCCCGTCTGCTTTGGCAAAAAGTAAATCGTTTGGATCTAAAGTGAAATCGTCTTGCTTGACCTGGGTTTTAACATAAATTAAGGTATTTCCGGAATTATTCTGTGATTTAAGATCAAGTGGAGTAAACTGGAAAATTAAGGAGGTGTCTTTTTTTGATTCAAAATAGAACATTGCCATCCTCATCAAAAAATACAAAAGTATCCCTGCTACAAAACAGTTTCTCACCTCTTCCCATAAATAGTGCCATGTCCAATTATCTTGATTGAAATAAATGAAATCGCGGATCAGGAAGCTAACTATACCTGTGAAAAGAAGTGAAATGCCAACATGCGCGTATTCCGATGGCAAAGACCAGCTTTGGTTTTCAGCATACTTAGCCCTGAAATAATTTAATAGCGTAAAGTAAAAATAGATGATTACTGCAGGTAACAAGGCATGGAGACAGCATATGAAAAAATAATTAACTTTCTGTTGCGATGTATTAACTTCAAAGGGCTTCAGGAGGATTAGAAATCCGAGAATAACACCAAAAATGATTGAAACGGTTTTAAAAAGATTTTTCTTGCGGTAACGATCTGGGTAATCAATTTCTTTAAATAAGTGTTTTCTGTTGAAATAAATCTTCATTGTTAAAGTCCGTTTTCAGACTCAACAAATTTATAGAATTTTATGTAAGTTAGATTTGAGGATGGATAAAGCTTAAATTGATGGAAGGTTTTTATCTCCCAAAATGTAAACCTCGATTTTAAGGGAAATTAATGATTGGTATTTTCATGAGTCATTTGAACGACTTTCAAAAACAATAACTTTCCACTTTCCAAATTAACGGTACTGGACTTTTTCAAGCAGAGAAACAGTATGCGAAAGGTTTTGGATCATTTTATCTTTAAGTTCGATCGTTTTGTTCTTCTCACTGAGCAGGCTTTTTAATCTTTTGATTTCTTCTGCTGATGCCTGTGTTTCCTTTTTACTGAACTCGGAAAATGCCTTGCCTTTTTCGTAATAACTAAAAAAATTGTAGCCGAGTACCTCACTCACATTGGCAAGTAGAGAAACATCTAAGGTAGGACTGTTAATAATTTCCTGCGCCTTGATTTTGCTAATGCCCAACTTTTTTGCAAATATGGAAATGGGAATCTCTTTGGTTTTCATTTCCTTCCAGATCATCAATCCTATATGTACGCTCATTATTATCTCCGTTTTTAAAATTCAAATTACCTAAATGTTAAGCTATTCCCGAAAAATTAGTGCTAATGATAACCAGTCTAATTATAGGTTTGTTTAATGGATCATAACCATTTTTTGTTGTGGTTTTAATTGTTTAATACTCCTGTCATAATTCAGCCTGAAGATTATCGTTAATCAGTTATATACCTTCGGTAACAGGTGCTGAAGAATTGTGATAATTCATTTACCTTTACAGCGATATTTCAACTTTACAACATTAAATGAAACACCTCAATATAAAAGTAACAGGTAAAGTGCAGGGCGTTGGTTTTAGAGAAACCACTAAAATGATTGCCAACCAGATGATGGTAAATGGTTTTGTAAGGAACGAAAAAGACGGATCGGTTTATATCGAAGCGGAAGGCGAAGATATTTTTCTGGAAGAATTTGTGAACTGGTGCCATGAAGGTCCTGACCGATCGCGTGTTGAAAATGTAGAGGTAAGCAATGGCGAAGTAAAAAACTATCGTAATTTTGAAGTGCTAAGAAAATAAATTGCTGAATTGTTGGATTGCTTTATGGTTCCCATCATGGAGCCTATCTCAATACGCAATACTCAAATCTCAATATTGATGTCTGTATATAAAAAATTTGCTGGGCAAACGCTGATTTACGGTTTAAGTACCATCTTTTCACGTTTATTCAATTTCATCTTGACTCCAATTTACACCAGGGTTTATCCAACAAGTGTATATGGGATATTTACTAAGATGTTTAGCTACGCATCCACCATCAACCCGATTTTGGCATTTGGAATGGAAACCACATTTTTCCGTTATCTAAATAAACATGAGGATAAAAAACAGGAAGTATACAATAATAGCTTTTTAGTTATTGCTTTTATTTCTACGCTCTTTCTGATCAACGGATTGGTTTTTTCAGATTATTTAGCCAGGTTTACCTTAAACGGAAGTATCTCTGAACTGGCTAATCAGAAATTATATGTGAAATACTTTGTATGGATTTTATTTGTAGACGCAATTAGCGTAATTCCCTTTGCAAAACTTAGGGCAGATGGTAAGCCATTTCGTTATAGCCTAATTAAGTTTTTAAATATTGGCATCTTTGTAGGCTTTAACCTCTTGTTTATTTTTGTTGTTCCGTGGTTAATTAAAAATGATGGCTTTCTAAGTAATTGGCTAGCCACCTGGTATAAAAGCCAATGGATTGGTTATGTTTTTGTTTCTAACTTAATTGCAAGTATCATTACGTTTGTAATGTTATTTCCGCAGTTTTTGGAAATCCAGTTTAAGTTTAATAGCGCATTATTTAATAAGATGTTTGGTTACAGCTGGCCCGTACTTGTAGCTAATCTATCGTTTATAATTAACGAAACACTCGACAAAATTTTATTGAGTAAATATCTGCCAACTAATATTGCCGACCATGACATTGGTATATATGGGGCCGTGAGTAAACTGGCCATTTTTATCAGCATTTTTAATACTGCATTCAGGCTAGGTGCAGAACCTTTCTTTTTTAGTCATGCTAAAAATGCTAACGCCAAGCAAACCTATGCTACCATTTTATATTATTTTGTATTAGCATTATCAATACTTTTTGTTGGCTTAACCGCGAATATCGAGCTTATAAAACATTTTATTTCACCGCCTTATTGGGTAGGGCTTAGTGCCGTTCCATACTTATTGTTTGGGTATGTCTGCCTTGGTATTTATATGAACTTATCGGTTTGGTACCGTTTATCAGATCAAACTCGCTTCGGTTTATACATCTCTTCTGTTGGCGCTATTTTTACTATTGTCATGAATATCATTTTAATACCAAAATACAGTTATATGGGGTCGGCATGGGTATCCATGTTTGCATATCTTATTATTATGGTTATTTCTTACGTATTGGGGCAAAAACATTACCCAATTCCTTACAATTTAAAACGTATGATTGCTTATTTACTCGTTTCTATATTTTTCGTATATCTTTCTTTCTGGATATTTGAACGTAATATTTATATCGGAAATGGCATTTTAGCGCTATTCCTCTTAGGGGTTTTCTATTTTGAAAAGAATAATGTAGTAAAGATATTAAAGAAGTAAATCGTTAGAATCAGTCATCTAAAATCTCACGTCTCCAATCTCATATCTAAAAAATGGAAATAAAAATCATCAATACATCCGGGCATCTACTTCCACAATATGAAACTGCGCATGCGGCAGGAATGGATTTAAGAGCGGCAATAACCGAAGACATTATTTTAAAACCTTTACAACGGTTGCTGGTACCAACGGGCCTGTTTGTTGAGCTACCGGTTGGTTACGAAGCACAAATCAGACCAAGAAGTGGCCTGGCTTACAAACATGGCATCAGTATCGTAAATTCACCCGGTACTATCGATGCCGATTATCGTGGCGAAATAAAAGTTTTATTGGTAAATTTATCAGATACTGATTTTAAGATCGTTAATGGCGACAGGATTGCACAAATGGTAGTGGCCAAACACGAAACGGTGAGCTGGCAGCCGGTTACAGCACTGGGCGAAACGGCTCGCGGCGAAGGTGGTTACGGGCATACGGGAAAATAGTTTGGCGTTCTCAGTTGAGAGTTTGGAGTTAATTTTTGGATGATATGAAGTATAAGGTGCACTTTCTTATTGGGGCTACTTTGGCCGGCTTCCAGGCTTTTGGGCAGGGGACAGTTGCGCCTGCTACCAATCGCGATAGCAATATGGTAAAGCAATTGTTCTTTGCCGGTCTTCGGGAGAAAATGTCTGAAAATTATGTTCAGGCCGCTACCAATTTCAATAAAATCGTCGGGTTAGATCCTAATAACCATGCTGCTTATTTCGAACTGGCCAACGCAGACCTGCGTTTAGATAAGCTTTTGGAAGCTGAACAGCATATTAAACAGGCCATTAAAATAAATAACGGAAATTTATGGTACTGGCGTTTGTTGGGAGAGGTATATAAACGCAGCAATAATATGCCCGAACTGATCGGGGTATTTAACCAGCTCATCCGTCTCGATCCTGAAAACGATGCCTATTATTTTGATAAGGCCAATGCACAGTTTTTGGCCAATCAGCTGGATGCCGCCAAAAAGACCTATGAAGAAATTGAGAATAAATTTGGTAATTCAAGAGATTTGGCAAATGCCAGAAAGCGCCTGCAATCTAACGGAAATGCCACAGAAAGTGATATTGTGAAGTTGTTGGAAGGTAACCAGGCGGATGTAAAGAATTGTTTATACGCTGCAGGTTTGCTTTTACAAAAAGGGAACGACCCAGAAGCCTTGAAGGTGTTAACCAAAGCACAGCAACTTGAACCCAATAATTTTGAAGTAAACCTGGCTTTGGCCGATATCTACCGTAAGCAAAAAAATGATGAAGCAGCCTTTTCATCCTTAAAACTGGCTTTTCAAAGCAATGAAATGCCGCTTGCAGAAAAGGTAAAGATCATTGCCGCACTTTTTCCTAAACTTAACCAGCCTATTGTAGCTAAAAATGCAGCTGAACTGAGTAAGCTGGTTGCAGAGAAAAACCCTACAGAAGCCAAAGCATTGGCCCTTTACGGCGATGTACTCTATCAGCAGAATAACTTGAAAGAAGCATTGCTACAATATCAGGCTGCGTTGCGACTTAACGAACAGATTTACATCGTATGGGAACAGGTGATTAATATCCAAACGTTGCTTGGACATTACGATGAAGCCCTAAAAGTTGGCGAAGAAGCTTTAAGCATTTATCCTAACCAGGCCAGTTTATATTATTATATGGCTTATGCAGCTTTTAAAACCGGTAAATATGAAGCTGCCCAAAGCAATTTAAAAACCTCGTCGCAATTGGATGTAGAGAACAAAAGCCTCCAGGCGCAGATTTATGCACTTCAGGGCGATGTTTACCTCAACCAGAATAATTTTGCACAGGCTAAAACGGCTTTCGAAAAAGCGATTGCAACAGAGCCAGATAATTATCTGATCATGAATAATTATGCCTATTATTTGGCATTGAGAAATGATGACTTGACAAAGGCGGCTAAATATGCTGAAACAGCTGCACATGCCATGCCAAATAATTCTTCTGTTGCAGATACTTATGCCTTCATTCTCTTCAGACAGCAAAAATACGATCTGGCGAAGATATGGATTGAAAAGGCTTTACAAAACAATAGCAGTAAAAACGGTGTTTACCTGGAGCGATATGGAGATATACTTTTTATGAAAGGTGAAAAAGATGCTGCATTAATCCAATGGCAAAAAGCAAAAGAGGCCGGAAACGGATCAGAAGTATTAATTAAGAAGATCAATGAAAAAAAATATTTTAAATAGTGTATTCCTTTTAGGAGCGGTAATCTTTGTTTCAGCTTGTAAACCTAAAAAAGAAATTGTAGTGGCTCCTCCTACCAAAACGGAAACCAAAACAGATAATACCAAAGCAGAAGCCTTAACCCTGTTGAATAGCAAACAGCTTAAATTTAATACGCTTTCACTTAAAGCAAAAGCAACTTTGGATATTGCCGGTAATGCGAATGATGTAACCATGAATTTCAAAATGAAAGATAAGGAGACCATTTGGGTAAGCATTACGGCATTGGGTGGAATGGCAGAGGTGGCAAGAGCGTTAATTACGCCTGATAGCATCAAGATTATGAACCGGATGAAAAACGAGTACCTCAAAAAACCGTTCAGTTATGTTTACAATTTCACCAACAAACAGGTTAATTTTAACACCCTTCAGGCCATTTTAACGGGTAATGCCGTGGGCGAGTTTTTAGTTCCGGAATCGGATGTTAAACAGGAGAACGGAGTTTGGGTTGTTTCCGGAAGTAAATCTGAGCTAGATTACAGGTTGCTCTTTAATACACTTTTCAAAGTATCTGAAACCAATTTAAATGATGCTAAAAATGGGCAGGCATTGAAAGTTACGTATTCAGATTATCAAAAATTAAACGAATTTTTATTTCCTGGTGCGCTGAAGATCAAAACGCTATCTAAAGCGAAAACAATAAATATCGACCTTCAATATGTAAAAATTGACGGCAATGTTCCGGTCGATTTTCCGTTTAATGTACCAAAGAGGTTTACGGTTGTAAAATAATAGTAATTACAGTTAATTTAATAGTTTGCCAAAAAACCTGCTGCCTGCATCAGGCAATTTGGCAATCTTTATATTGGATGAAGAATATATGAAGAGGGTTCTGTAATAAGTAATTATGACGTTAGTATCTCAATTTTAGTGTTTTTTACTGTAAAAATTTTATACTTTTGGCTTAATGAAGCTACAGAAACTCCTATTTATCCTTTTTTTAAGCGTGTTAACGACCTCTGCGGTTGCACAAACGGAAAGCCAGCTCAGAAGGAAAAAAGAAGCTATACAACGTGAAATAGAACAGCTTCAAAAGAACTTGAATAAAACTGCCAATGGTAAAAAGCTTACCATACAGCAGATTAATACCATAAATGCCCAGATTAGGTTGCGCCAGGATAAAATTGGTACCATTAACTCCGAAATAAAAAATCTGGATAATCAAATCTCTCAGAACACAAATACCGTACATACGTTACAAGGTCAGTTAGGCGATCTTAAAAAGGAGTATGCAGGTATGATTCGCTTTGCGCAGCGAAATAGAAATTCGTATGATAAAATGATGTTCATTTTTGCATCAAAGGATTTTAACCAGGCTTATAAACGGATTAAATACTTGCAGCAATTCAGTCAATACCGTAAAAAACAGGCCGGATATATTGAGAGCACAAAACAAGACCTGGACGGAAAGATTAAGGTACTGGATAAAACGCTTAGGGAGAAAAGTGATCTTTTAAAAGAGCAGGAAAAAGAGCGTGAACGTTTAAGTAAAGATAAAAGTAAACAAGCTGTTGAATTAAATAAACTGAGCAAAGACGAAAAGCAGTTCAGACAGGATATTAGCAGCCGCAAAAAACAGCAGGCACAGATAGATCGGGCCATTAGTGCTGCGATTCAACGGGCAATTGAAGAGGCGAGAAGAAAGGCGGCTGAAGAGGCAAGAAGGAAGGCAGCAGAGGAAGCAAGGATTGCTGCAGCTAAAGCTAAAGCAGAAAATAAACCTGCTCCAGCAACGCCCCCTACACCAACCGCTAAAGCCAAATCGACCAGTGAACTGTTAACGGCAACTCCTGAAACGGCCAGACTATCGGCAGGCTTTGAAAATAACCGTGGAAGGTTACCATGGCCTGTAGCAACAGGAACAATAACCGAAAGATTTGGGCTACATAAGTTAGATCAGGCCAGTTATACCAACGACGGTGTGGATATTACCACAACTGATGGTGCGGCTGTCAGAGCGGTATTTGCTGGTAAGGTTGCAGCTGTACAGGTAATGATGGGCAGAACGGTGGTTCTGATCAACCATGGTGAATATTTTACCGTATATCAGAACCTAAAATCGGTTAGTGTGAGTGTAGGTAATTCTGTTGATACCAAACAAACCATAGGAGTGGTGGCTAATACCGGTGATGATGCTGTTCTAAAGTTTCAGATCAGAAGGGGGCAGGCGGCTTTGAATCCGGAAGCCTGGATCAGTAAATAAAAGAATAGTTTTTAAAATGTCTATATTTGTATAAATTATATTAGTGATGTATCAAGGCACGTTATTAGAGTTTTTAAACATGGGTGGATCGGAGATCGTGCTCATTTTGGTAGTAGTTCTGTTGTTGTTCGGTGGTAAAAAATTACCTGAACTGGCAAGAGGGCTTGGGAAAGGGATCAGGGAGTTTAAAGATGCCTCTGACGGTGTAAAGCGTGAGATTCATAGAAATATCAATGCGATGGATCTGGATAAAGAGGAAGCAGAAGAAACAGCACAAAATCACAACCAGCGCCATCATCCTACAGAAGAATCGCCTGTTGATGAGACGGTAACCCCTGGCACAGCGCATACTGAAGCCACTAAGCCAGCTGAGGAGAAAATAACAACAGACAAAGAAAAAGTTTAAACAAAAAGTTATGTTAAATACAACAATAGCAGCAATGCTTGGAACGCCAGAAATTATCATTATTGCGGTAGTGGTATTGTTATTATTTGGTGGTAAAAAAATTCCTGAACTGATGAGGGGTTTAGGTAAAGGTGTTAAAGAATTTAAAGATGGTAAAGATGGTGTTGATGGAGATCAGGTAGATCCATCTAACCGTGATAAAACTGTTTAATTGCAATAATTTTTAGTTTTGAAGAAATACAGCTCTCTGAAGGAGATTCAGACACTCATTTCGCAAAAGCAATTAACTTTACCCGATTTATTGGCTTATTATTTTAAGCAAATTAAAAATAATGAACACCTCAATGCATTTAATGAGGTGTTTTTTTTATCGGCCGAAGTTCAGGCGAAAGCGGTACAGCAAAAGATAGAAAATGGAACTGCAGGTAAACTTGCAGGGATGGTAATTGGCATTAAAGATAATATCTGTTATGAAGGCCATATCGTTACGGCATCATCAAAAATGCTTGAAGGCTTTGTATCTCCATATTCTTCTACCGTTGTGCAACGTTTATTACAGGAAGATGCCGTTATTATAGGCCGTTTAAACTGCGATGAATTTGCGATGGGCGGTTCTAATGAAACATCCTACTTTGGACCGGCTAAAAATGCAGCAAACCCCGAGCTTGTTCCGGGTGGATCTTCAGGCGGTTCGGCGGTAGCCGTTCAGGCTGATATGTGTTTAGCTGCACTGGGTACCGATACGGGTGGCTCTGTAAGACAGCCGGCTGCATTTTGCGGACAGATTGGGCTTAAACCTACATATGGCCGTATTTCGAGATATGGGGTGATTGCTTACGCTTCTTCCTTTGATCAGGTTGGCCCTATTACCTCTTCAGTAGAAGATGCAGCATTGCTTTTACAGGTTTTAGCAGGTGCAGATGATTACGATTACGATTCAACAGTTTCTCTTTTTACCGTGCCTGATTATCCTGTTTTGTTAAATGAACAGAAAAAACATAAGATAGCGGTATTAAAGGAAACGATAGAAAGCGAAGCGCTTGATCCCGAAATCAAATCGGCCATTTTAAAATCAATTGAGCAGCTCAAAGCTGATGGACATACTGTAACGTATGTTTCTTTTGATCTGCTGGATTATCTGGTGCCGGCATATTATATTTTAACAACTGCCGAAGCTTCATCAAATCTTTCGCGTTACGACGGCGTTCATTACGGACACCGTAACATGGAAGCAAAATCCCTAAATGAACTTTATAAATTATCCCGGGCCGAAGGCTTTGGCGAAGAAGTTAAACGTCGTATCCTTTTAGGTACTTTTGTTTTAAGTGCAGGGTATTACGATGCTTATTATCAAAAAGCACAGCAGGTACGTCGGCTGATCAGAGAAAAAATGGATGTTTTATTTCAGGATTATGACCTGATTCTATCTCCTGTGGCTCCAACAGCAGCTTTTAAAATAGGTGATCATCTACAGGATGCACTGGTGATGTACATGGCTGATATTTTTACAGTGCTACCATCTTTAAGCGGAAATCCGGCGATTGCTTTGCCAATAGGCAATAATGAGGCAGGTTTACCGTTAAGTATACAATTTACAGCCAAACATTTTGAGGAAGATAAGCTTCTGGCTTTTTCTCAGGCATTTTTATCATAGTTTTATTGTCATTGAAATTACGCACAATTTTTAATGCAAACAGCATTATAATCAAGTATGGCAATGACATTTTATTAACTGCTTTCCAGGTATAGTCTGGAAAGTTTGCAGTTTTCTCTTAATCTTTTTTATTGGAAAGAAGAAAGAATCTGCATAAAGGTTTTGTAGGAATGCAAGCCATGGTTAATGAAAATTTGAACCAATAGCCCATGATTAAAAAATTACTTTTTGCTTCAATTTGTGCTTGTTTAGGAATTATTTCTTCCTCTTCTGCGCAGCAAACGCTCAAGCTGGATAGCCTGCCAAAGATTCGTAACAATATCTTTATCAATACTGATACCGTAGCCGTACCGGCTGTTTCCGAAAACCCCTTGACTATGGGGCAGAACTTTATTTATAAGCTCCGGCTAGATTCTATTGCCAAAACAGTACCCCTTCCCTATAACGAATACGTTCAGCAATATATTGATATTTATGCCAAACGTAAAGACATGTTTGGTAAAATGATGGGTTTATCGAGTTACTACTTCCCCATTTTTGATAAAGCATTAAAGGATTACAATATTCCGCAGGAAATAAAATACCTTACCATAGTAGAATCGCAGATGAATCCGCACGCGATTTCGAGAGTGGGCGCTACAGGTATCTGGCAGTTTATGTTCGGCACAGGCAAGGCTTACGGCTTAAAGATGGATAATTTTGTTGATGAACGGAAAGATCCAATACAGGCCAGTTATGCTGCGGCAGCTTATTTTAGAGATGCTTTTGAGGAACTTGGCGATTGGCTGCTGGCCATTGCTGCCTATAACTGTGGAAAGGGAAATGTGAACCGGGCCATTGATAAAGCAGGATCAAGGGATTTTTGGGTAATCAGACAGTTTTTGCCCAAAGAAACCAGAAATTATGTGCCAGCCTTTATTGCTGCGGTTTATGTAATGAACTATTCTCACAAACACCAGATTACGGCACAGGCCTCGAATATGTTCCTCAAAACCGATACCGTACAAACTACCCGGTTTGTATCTCTGGCTACCTTAGCCAGGGTGCTTAATATTGAAGAATCGGCTATGATGGCTTTAAATCCATCGTATAAGAAGAAGATTGTTAACGGCACCGATGATGAACCAAAGCGTATTGTAATGCCAAAGTTGAGGGATATCGATTATGCAGGTATTTATGATGTGCTGAACAACCAGGAAGTAGAGGTTGACATGAAAGTGGTGGCTGCCGGTACCGATGATGTAAGGGATTTAAGAAAGCAAAAGAATAAAAGCGTAACTGCATCAGCTGTAGTTTTTCATAAAGTTGCCTCAGGACAAAGTTTAACCACAATTGCTGATAAATTTGGTGTAGAAGTACAAGATTTAAGGGTTTGGAATGGTTTAAAAAGCAAAACACTCGTGCCTGGCCAAAGGTTGAAGATTTATGCCAAAAACCATAGACCATTAAAAGCGCCATCATCGTTTTTCAGTTATAAAGTGAAAATGGGCGATACCTTATCGGAAATTGCAGAGCGATTTGACGGGGCAACTGTACAAAGTATCAGAAGAGATAATAATTTGTCAAAAGCAGGTTTACAAGCTGGGATGATCCTGAAAATCAGCAAAGGATAATTCACAGCCTATCTGGAATCTGATATTTATATCTAAAGGAATAGCGGTGAAATTTCTTTGGGGCAATATTGCTGTCATAACGGCGTCCATCGGTAAACGAAGTCAGGCCGCTTGCTTTTCCCATTTAATTCAGCAACTAAACTTCAATCTCTTTCCTGCCATTTACTTTTTTTGAACGGCTTTTTATTTTAAGCCTCATAAAAAGAATTGTACCTTTGCGCCGTCACTAATAAGTTACTTAATGAGTAATACGAATAGAAAGCAAGATGCGTTGGATTACCACTCGCAAGGCCGTCCGGGAAAGATACAAGTAGTACCTACTAAGCCAACAACATCACAAAGGGATTTAACCCTGGCATACTCTCCAGGAGTTGCAGAACCTTGTTTAAAGATAGCAAACAATACAGAGGATGTTTACAAATATACCGCTAAAGGTAATTTAGTTGCAGTAATCAGTAACGGAACAGCTGTTTTAGGGCTGGGCAATATCGGCCCCGAAGCGGGTAAGCCGGTAATGGAAGGCAAAGGTCTTTTATTTAAAATATTCTCCGACATTGATGTGTTTGATTTGGAGCTGGATACTGAAAATGTAGATGATTTTGTAAAAATCGTTAAAGCTTTGGAGCCAACCTTTGGAGGGATTAATCTGGAAGATATCAAGGCGCCTGAATGTTTCGAGATTGAGCGACGTTTAAAACAGGAGATGAATATCCCTGTAATGCATGATGATCAGCATGGAACGGCGATTATTTCTGGTGCAGCATTATTGAATGCCTGCGAAATCCAGAAAAAGAAAATAGATAAAATTAAGGTTGTGGTAAGTGGCGCAGGTGCTGCCGCAGTTTCCTGCTCTAAAATGTACCTGAGCTTGGGGGTTAAAAAAGAGAACCTGGTGATGTTCGATATCAATGGGTTGATTGATATCCACCGTACCGACCTGGATGATATCCGGATGGGCTTCGCTACCACAAGGAAGGATATCGCCAATATTGGAGAAGCCATGAAAGGGGCAGATGTTTTTATCGGACTTTCGGCAGCAAACGTTATATCTCCGGACATGTTGATGGGGATGGCCAAAAACCCGATCGTTTTCGCAATGGCGAATCCAAATCCTGAGATTGCCTACGATCTGGCCATCAAAACCCGTAAAGATCTGATCATGGCTACAGGCCGTTCTGATTATCCGAACCAGGTAAATAACGTGCTGGGTTTCCCTTATATTTTCCGCGGGGCGCTTGATGTTCGCGCAACCAGCATTAATGAAGCCATGAAAATTGCTGCGGTTAAGGCAATTGCCGAATTGGCTAAAAAATCAGTTCCTGAAGCCGTTAACCTGGCTTACAATGCACGAAACTTAAAATTCGGGCGCGATTATATTATTCCAAAACCTGTTGATTTTAGGTTGATTACCGAAGTATCAACGGCTGTGGCAAAAGCTGCAATTGAAAGCGGCGTAGCCAGAAAAATTATTACCGATTGGGATGCCTATAATGAAGAACTCAGGAAACGTTTAGGTTTGGATGACGCCATTATGAGGGCGGTTACAACCAAAGCGAAAATGGATCCTAAACGGGTGGTGTTTGCAGAGGCTGATAATTATAAAATTTTAAAAGCTGCCCAGATCGTCAAAGATGAAAATATTGCCATTCCGATCCTATTGGGTAACCGCGAAAAAATACAGGCGATTATTGATGAGCATGCTCTAGAACTCGGGGGCGTAGAGATCATCGATCAGATGCAGAATCCTGAAAAAACCAAACAATATGCAGAAGCACTTTTCAAAAAACGCCAGCGCAAGGGGGTTTCTTCTATGCGCGACGCGACAAAGCTATTAAGAGACCGTAACTACTATGGTGCTTCGATGGTTGAATTTGGAGAGGCTGATGCGATGATTTCGGGTTTAACTAAAAATTATGGCGCTACCATTAAACCGGCCCTTCAGGTAATCGGTGTGGAACCAGGTGTTAAACGCGTTGCC
Organism: Pedobacter suwonensis; assembly: GCF_007833675.1. Lineage (NCBI taxonomy): Bacteria > Pseudomonadati > Bacteroidota > Sphingobacteriia > Sphingobacteriales > Sphingobacteriaceae > Pedobacter > Pedobacter suwonensis. The sequence goes on from NZ_CP031708.1 coordinate 3,722,278, forward strand.
GGTATGTACATGATGATGACCAAAAAAGGTCCTGTGTTTTTTGGCGATACAACTGTAAACGTAGATCCAACGGCAGAGGAATTAGTAGATATCACTTTGCTGATCGATAAATCGGTTAAACAGTTTAACATTAAACCGCGCATTGCTTTATTATCGTATTCAAATTTTGGTTCTAACGATGGGATAACCCCCAATAAAGTTAGGGAAACCGTAAAGCTTCTTCATAAAAACTATCCCGAAATTGTAGTGGATGGAGAAATGCAAGGGAATTTTGCCATCAACAATGAATTGCTGCAGGATAATTTTCCATTTAGCACTTTGGCAGATGCCCCGGCCAATACTTTAGTGTTCCCAAATCTGGAATCCGGAAACATTGCATACAAATTGTTACAAGAGCTTGGCGGTGCCGAAGCAGTGGGTCCAATCCTGTTAGGACTGAATAAACCTGTTCATATTGTTCAATTAGGTAGTTCTGTACGCGAAATTGTTAATATGGTTACCATAGCTGTTGTAGATGTGCAGGGAAAAGAAGAAATTGCAACATCGAAACGAAAAGGTATATTTGGGAAAACAACTAAAAAGTAATATTACATGTACGCCTATATTGATGGTAGATTGACATTCAAAAACCCGGCTTATGTTGTGGTTGAGGCCGGAGGTATAGGCTATCATATAAATATCTCATTAAACACATACAGCGCTTTGGGCGATGCAGAAAGGTGCAAATTATATACCTGGCTGCATGTAAAAGAAGATGCACATACATTATACGGCTTCGCTGATGAGGGCGAACGCCGTTTATTTTTACATTTAATTTCGGTATCGGGCATCGGTCCAAACACCGGGAGGATGATTTTGTCCTCCATCACACCAATAGAGATTCAAACTGCAATTGTTAAAGCAGACTTGCCACTGATACAGCGGATAAAAGGCCTGGGTGCAAAAACCGCACAACGCCTGGTTTTAGAACTACAGGATAAATTAAAAAAAGAAGGGGCAGATTCATTAATTTCTATGCCTCAACACAATACTGTTAAAGATGAAGCGTTATCAGCATTGGTAATGCTCGGATTCGCCAAACAAACTGCCGAAAAAACTATAGACCAAATATTAAAAGTGACGGAAGGAAGTCTTTCGGTAGAGCAACTAATTAAACAAGCTTTGAAAACTTTATAGATTAACGCCTTTGAAGAGAATATCTACATTTCTTTTTCTCATTTCTCTCTTTTTAACTGCTTCTCAAACTACTTATTCTCAAGTTGTTGCAGGCAAAACGGATACGGTTAAGCCTAAAAATAACTTCAGCCTGCGTGAAAAAGAACAATTAGGGATTGGTTCGGCAGTTCATCCATTTTATCCATCTCCAAGTAATTTAAAACGGGTTGTAGAATACGACGCGAAGAATAAACGTTATGTGGTTAAGGAACTGATAGGAGAAAAATTTGTCCTTAATACCCAGTATTTAACCATTGATGAGTACCAGCGCCTGGTAAACAGCGAAATCAAAAGGGGGAACTGGCGTAGTATTTCCAATGCTGAAGTAAGCGATTATAGGACTACGGGCATAATTCCAAAAATCCAGGTAAACAGTAAAGCTTTTGAAAAACTATTTGGAGGTACAACAATTGATATTCAGCCTCGTGGCGAGGCCGAACTTACTTTTTTGGGCAGGATAAATAAAAACGAAAACCCACTTTTTAACGAAAGGCAAAGGGTACAGACCAATTTCGATTTTAACCAGAGGATCCAGATGGACCTTGTTGGAAATATCGGTACCAAGCTGAAAATTAAAAGTAATTACAATACCGAAGCACAGTTTGATTTTGAAAATCAGATCAAACTGGATTATACAGGAGGCGTAGATGATATTATTCAGAAAATAGAAGCGGGTAACGTAAGTTTGCCTTTAAATACCTCATTGATTACCGGAACACAGGCGCTTTTTGGTATAAAAACGCAACTTAAATTTGGACGTTTAAACGTAACCAGTGTTTATACTCAACAAAAATCGCAATCGAGAGAGATTAAAATTACTAATGGCGCACAGCAAAATACCACGACATTAAGCATTGATAGCTACGAAGCCAATAAACACTATTTCCTATCACAATATTTCAGAAATAACTATAACAGGAACCTGGCCAACGCACCTATTATCACTTCACCTATCCAGATTACTAAAATTGAAGTTTGGATTACCAATAAGGCAGGGAGTACAACCGACTCGAGGGATGTATTGGGCTTAATGGACCTGGGTGAAAATGTTCCTTTCAACAATGTATTAATTACAGGTGGAACTTCAGGCTTACCGGCAGGAACTACCGCTACTGGTTTTGCACAACAATCAAACAACCTGATCTCGCAGTTAAACGCTTATCAGGGCGGAGCAATCAGGCAAACAAATTCTAATGCAGCCCTTTCTTTCTTCCAAACAACCCCAGCTAACAGTAGCAATACCGATAACTTTGCCAAACTGGTTTACGCCAGAAAGTTAACAGAGCGGGAATTTACCTTTCAGCCACAGTTGGGGTATTTATCATTAAACAACCCGCTAAATGCCGATGAGGTTTTAGCTGTTGCCTACCGCTATACCTATAATGGTGTAGAATATCAGGTGGGTGAGTTTTCTACCGATGTTCCTTTTGATGCGGCTAATCCAAAAATGCTTTATGCTAAGTTGTTAAAGAACGAAACGACCAAGATACAGCTGCCAACCTGGGATCTGATGATGAAAAATATTTACTCCATTGGTGGCTACCAGATCAGCAGTCAAAATTTTAGACTTGATATTTACCGTATTGATAATGAAACAGGGGTGGATAATCCGGTCATGACCGAAGGTCAGAATACGGCTAACAAGCAGTGGATTAACCTAACTGAATTTGATCGTCTGAATCAACAGAACGAACGGAAACCTGATGGAGTTTTCGATTTTGTGGCAGCAAACAATGCTTTTGGATCTTATTCTACAGCAAGCAATGCCAATCAGGCCAGTATGTTCGGTGTAGGCAGCAACGGACAAACCTCATTGGTTACCAATACCAATGCAGGTTATATTACCATCGATCCGGCAAATGGAAGAATTATTTTTCCGGTAATTGAACCCTTTGGTAAAGATCTGGCTGCAAAGTTTTTGCCGAGTGAACAGGCGTTGATTAATAAATATACATTTACGGCATTATACGATTCAACACAAACCATTGCGAGACAACTATTCCAAAACCAGAACAGGTATACCATCAGGGTAAATTACCAATCTGACATTTCTTCTGAATTCAGCTTGAATGCCATCAACGTTCCCGAAGGCTCGGTAAAGGTTTTTGCAGGAACGATGCCACTAACAGAGGGCGTAGATTTTACAGTCGATTATCAGGGTGGCCGGGTAAGCATCATCAATCAGGCACTTCTGGTATCTGGTCAACCCATCAGGATTACCACAGAAAACAGTGAAACCTTTGGTTTGCAGCAACGGTCGCTTTTCGGAACCCGTTTAGATTATCGTGTAAATAATAAATTAAATCTCGGCGGTACAATAATGAACCTGACCGAAAAACCTTTAACCCAGAAGGTAAACATTGGAGAAGAGCCTATTTCCAATACCATTTGGGGAGCAGATATTAATTACAGTTCACCGTCAAGATTTTTAACAAAACTGGTTGATAAACTGCCGTTCATTTCAACCAAAGCACCATCAAGTGTAACATTTTATGGTGAATTCGCGCAACTGATTCCCGGTCATCCACGAGCGCTGAATTTTGCAGGCAGTAAAAACGGGGTAAGTTATCTGGATGATTTCGAAGCTTCAAGATCGGTAATCGATTTAAAGAGTGCTATTGCCTGGCAACTATCCGGTACACCACAGCTTTTTCCGGAATTTAATAAATCCAACGATTTATCATACGGTTATAACCGGGCGAGGATCGCGTTTTACAATATCGATCCAACTTTTTACAATTCAGCTGCTTCTACTACACCTGCCAATATCAGGGGCAACCGCACCGAACTTTCCAATCACTACGTAAGAGAGGTAATTGAACAGGAGGTTTTTCCATTTAAGGAAACCGCAACAGGGCAGGCTTTAAACATTACCACTTTGGATGTGGCCTTTTATCCAACTGTTAGGGGGCCATATAATTTTCGTACTACTGATTTCAGGCCAGATGGAAGTTTGTTGCAGCCCAGGAACAGTTGGGGCGGTTTTCAGCGAAAAATCGAAACCAATGATTTTGAAGCCTTAAATGTTGGCTTTATCGAATTTTGGGTAATGGATCCATTTATTTATAAACCGAATTCGGCGGGAGGTGATATTTATTTCAACCTCGGAAACATATCAGAGGATATTCTGAAAGATGGTAGAAAATCTTTGGAAAATGGTTTGCCTGCTACAAACGATCCGAGCAAATATGATGAAACCGTTTGGGGGCGTGTGCCGAAACTACAACCCGTAGTGCAGGCTTTCGATAATGATCCAAATTCGCGTAGGGCTCAGGATGTAGGTTTGGACGGATTATCAGATGCTGATGAGAAAGTAAAATTTGCTGCGGCAATTACGCAGATCAAATCGCAACTGAATGCAACAGCTTCGGCAGCAATTGATGCCGATCCATCATCAGATAACTACACCTATTTCAGGGGACCGGCATTAGATCAGATCAATGCAGGTATTCTTAAGCGTTATGAAAAATACAACGGAACAGAAGGAAACTCTAAAACATCACAGCAGTCGCAGGAAGAATTAGGCCTTGAAAATTCAGCATCCACTTCGTTACCGGACGGGGAAGACATCAACCGCGATAATAACATGACGCAAAGCGATGAGTATTTTCAATATAAGGTTTCGATGCGTCCGGGTGATTTAAATGTTGGACAGAACTTTATTACTGATAAAGTCACCTCGCAGGTGAGACTGGCCAATGGAAATACGCAGGCCGTTTCATGGTATCAATTCAGAATCCCGATCAGCCAGTATCAAGATCGTGTGGGCGGTATCCAGGATTTTAAATCTATCCGTTTCTTTAGAATGTTTATGACCAATTTTGCTGATACTGCCGTAATGCGTTTCGCGAAGTTGCAATTGATCCGTGGGGAGTGGAGGGAGTTTAATGCTGCTAACCAGGCTTCGCAAGTAATTGTAGATCCATCATTACCCGCACTTACTCCTGATAATTCTACCATTGAAGTTTCGACGGTAAACATTGAAGAGAACGGCAAACGTTCACCAATTCCGTATGTAACGCCGCCTGGTATTCTTCGCGAGCGAGACTATAGCAATTATCGTGGCGATACACGTTTAAATGAACAATCGTTATCGGTTACCGTAAAATCGTTAAGAGATGGTTACGGTAGAGCAGCATTTAAAACAGCTTACAGTGATTTTAGGTCTTATAAACATTTGGAAATGTTTATTCATGCTGAAGCGGTTAATAACCAGGTTTTGAATGATAATGATGTTGCAGCGTTCTTGCGGATTGGTACCGACAATCAAGATAACTATTATGAATATGTAATTCCGTTAAAGGTTACTAACCCTGGTACAAGAGATGCCGATGCCATTTGGCCTGAAGCCAATAGAATGGATATTAACTTAACGCTTTTTCAGAATGCTAAGTTAGCCCGTAACGTTGCCAAACAAGCGAACGGGCAGCCATGGCCTGCAAATGTTCCCTTTACCTATACCGACGGAACAAGGACAATCATTGTTAAAGGGCAGCCTGATATGAGCAAGGTTCGGGTATATATGGTGGGTGTTAAAAATCCGCTCCGCGCCGCCAATGATGAGCAGAATGATGATGGTCTTGATAAAAATGCACTGGTTTGGTTTAACGAATTAAGGTTAACCGAATTTGATGAAAGAGGCGGTTGGGCAGCCACAGGAAGACTGAACCTGAAACTGGCCGATTTTGCAGATGTAAATATTTCAGGAAGTAAATCGACCATTGGTTTTGGATCTATTGATTCGAAAGTGAGCGAGCGGAACCGTGCAGACAATGTATTACTTGATGTTTCTTCAGCTATGGAATTGGGCAAGTTCCTGCCACAGAAATCGGGTGTGAAAATACCGATGTTCGTGAATTACTCTAAACAGGTCTCTACGCCGCAATTCAATCCAAGGACACCAGATATTGAGCTCAAAAATGCATTATCACAATCTACCAAGGAGCAAAAAGATTCGATTTTAAATTTCGCACAGGATTATACCATTAGGAGGGGCATCAACTTCACCAATGTTAGGAAGGAACGTACCAATACCAGTAAACCTGCCCAACTCTGGGATATTGAAAATTTTGCTGCAAGTTATGCTTATACCCAATATAATCATCGTGATTTTATTAATCAAAACAGCATTCAGAATACCTACAGGGCATCGTTACAGTACAGTTATTCAAAAGAAGCCAAAACAATAGCCCCTTTTGAAAAGATTATAAAATCGAACATGCTGGCTTTGTTAAGGGATTTTAACTTTAGTATTTTTCCTAGTGCCATTAATTTCAGAATCGATGTAGACCGTTTATATTCAGAAAACACCTTACGGAATAACGATCCAAACAATACCATTGGGCTTTACCAGAGCGGATACGGCACTACCTTTAATAAAAACTTTACCATGAGCCGTGTTTATGGTATTGCGTGGAACCTTACACGTTCATTACAGCTGGATTTTAATGCCACAAATTATTCGATTATAGATGAACCGGATGGCAGAATTGATGGCATTAAACGTGATACCGTTTGGCAGAACCTAAAGCGCTTAGGCCGTACAACTGATTATAACCACAACTTAAACGTTACCTATAATTTACCGATTGATAAAATACCAGGACTAAACTGGGTGACCGTAAAAACCCGTTATGGAACCAACTTTAACTGGCAAACGGAGCCGCTATCTACCTTACGCGATCCGAATATAAATTTAGGTAATACGGTACAAAACAGCAGAACCGTTCAGGTGAACCCAACGTTAAACCTGACTGCCCTATACAACAAATTTGGCTTTATCAGAAATGCCGGGAATGATCAGGATGGGAGCAAAGCGAAGAACTTTTTTATCAATATCTTAACCAGCTTAAAAAATGTTAATGCCAGTTTTGTGCAGACAAAAGGTATTTTTCTTCCAGGTTATATGCCAACAACACAGTTTTTTGGTATCGACAGGGCTACAGGAGCGCCTGGTTTGGGGTTCGTTTTTGGTAGTCAGCGCGATATCCGCGAGATGGCGCTTGGCAATGGCTGGTTAACAACCGATACCTTACAGAACCAGTTATATGTTAATACACTGCGCGAAGATTTTCAGTTTACAGGCTTGGTTGAACCGTTTAAAGATTTACGGATTACTTTAAAAGCCAATAAAGCGCAAACCAGAAATTTCAGTACCAATTTCAGGTATGTGGCCAGTGCATCATCATTTGAGAATCTGAGTGCAATTACTACAGGCGATTATAGTGTATCATACATCGCTTTGGGTACGGCATTTAAAGAAAGCAACTCCACTATTGTCTCTGAATTATTCAATCAGTTTATGGCTAACCGGATAATTATTTCGAGAAGGCTGGGCGCGCAAAACCCAAATTCGGCTGGCATTAGTGGAGGGTACGCAGATGGATACGGCAAGGAAAGCCAGGATGTAATCATCTCTGCTTTTATGGCTGCTTATTCTGGCAAGGATGCCGGCAGAACAAAAATGAATGCTTTCCCTAAAATACCACTTCCAAACTGGACCCTGACGTATAGTGGTTTAACCCGTATTGCGTTTATTGCAGATCAGTTTTCATCTGTCGATATCCGTCATGGCTATCGCTCAGCTTATAATATTAATGGATTTAATACCTTGTTGCGTTATCAGGAAACGAACGGCGCCGTTAGCAGTAGAGATGTGAATAATAATTTTTTGCCTGAATACCAGTTTGCTCAGGTAACCATTTCCGAGTACTTTTCTCCATTGGTTGGTGTGGATACCAGATTTAAAAATAACCTCACTGCTTCTTTCGAATTAAACCGGTCGCGTTTGCTGGGGCTTAGCCTGGCGAACAGTCAATTGGCACAGCTGTCTGAAAATAATATGGTATTGGGTCTCGGCTATCGCACCAATAAATTCCGCTTTCCGTTCGGATGGTTTAAAAGCCTCAAAATGGATAACAATATGGATTTTAAATTGGATGTGGCCATCCGTGATAACAAAACAGTTATCTATCGTGCCGATGTCACTGAAGCCGAAGTATCTTCGGGAGCCAAGAATATTACCCTAAGGCCGAGTGTAGATTATGTGTTAAATCAGAAATTTAATATCAAGTTATTTTACGATTCGAATATTACAAAACCTTATACTTCGCAAACCTTTAATACCTCTTTCAGTAATTTTGGTTTTAGCTTAAGGTTTACATTGAATTAATGATGTTTGATATTATTAAGCAGTAAAATTCTATATCATTACCTGATGCTGGGTTTGCATCTCCTTTAAACTGCGCTGTTATACACAGATTTCTGCAAGCATTGTTGTTTTTTACAAGTTGGATGATCGCAAAGACATATTTTTTTACACACACGGTTGACTAACCCGTTTTGTATATCAACCTGAGTTCGATTAATAATATTACCTATCGGTAGCTTATATTGACTTTTTTAATTAATCGCCCGTCACCCTGAATTCATTTCAGGGTCTTTCCTGCTAAAAAGATGCTGAAACAAGTTCAGCATGACGAGTTGGTCAGGGATGGGGCGCTTATAAGACAGTATTTTAACTAAATAATTATCAGGTTCAGGTTATCAGTCAGCCTAAGGATATTAGTCTGTAATTTCTCTCCTTCTTTGTTAGGGGGCAACAGAGGATGAATAGGGGGGAGTTGCTTAGCTGGAGCGGAAATTTAAGCCGTTTCGGCATAGGAAACCCATATTCCTGAAAAGGTTTCCTATGGCTAAAGCTTTATTCTATGCTTTTTGCATATCTGGTATTCAGCCAAAATACAATGCTGGTTAATACAATAAAAACAGCCAGGATTATGGGCTTTACGATCAGCAGAACTGCCCAAAATAAGGTGAAAAAAATAATTGCAACAATAATTAGCTTACTCATAATTAGTTTTTGGTTAGGTATTGTGTATGGTTAGATTTACATAGATACGTAATTTTTCATTTAAAAGATTTGAATTCCAACAGAAAAGATATTCCTAATATGTTTGTATATATTACGGTATTTCTTAATCTGTTAGCAATCAAATAATTAATATTTTTACGGTGTGATGTTTTCTGTATGTATAAATAGGCAGGATTGGAAAAAAAATACTTATTTGCAGGATCAAGTATCTTCTTATGGTTTGAATTGTAGCGACTTTATCCTCCGGTTATAAGCCAAATGCTCTTAACTGATCATATTTTTCCTGTATAGGGCTTAGTATCGACCCTAATCTGGCGATGCGGATTTGCTGAACTACGTTTATTTTTTTTCATAAATTTGCATGTCTTTAAATAATCAGATAATGAAAAAGCAATTCACAATTGACTGGATGTTAATCTTATTATTACTTTGTGCCTTAGTGGTGATTTTAGTCGGTAAGGCAAGCCAGAGCAGGCAATTCCATAAAAATAGTCATGCCTTTAACGGTGTCTATAGCAGGTAATTTAATCGGATTGCTTGAATAATATACCGCTTCACGCTAAATAGCATTAATGCATTTTATTATCTAAAGATGCGTTTGTTCGTTAATCATAACCATAAATATGCATTATTGCGTTACACTAAGTTTTTTACTATGTTTGCATTCTAACCAAGTATTTTTTATGAGAGACCGTCCAACGGTGGACTGGCTATTGATCACTTTATTGATTTTGGCATTTATGCTAATGGTAGTCGATTTTCAGTGTCAGAAGAAACGCAATCAATTTAGGAAGAAGCAGATCATGATACTACATCGTAACTAATGGTGTAATTATTGAATGTGTTGTTATGTCCCTGAAATTTTAGTTAAGCGGGCAAACTTCCGATTGAAACCAGTATAGTCATCTTTGAAAGATTAAAATTATACTGTTGCTACTGGTATAAGTTCTGAATGTTATCTTTTTACATGTTCTCAGCGTGAATAAAACAAGCTTACCCGAGCCCCATTCGTAATTGTGTTCGTTTTGAGTTTCTAAAAACTTTTAATACAAAATAAGAGGATAAATATAGTGTAAAGCGGCCTGCTTATCTGGTAATGAGGTGTTGGAAGCAATTAATTGACCGCTTCGGAAATGTCTACAATTTAATAAACGTGTAGATTGTGATCGTAAAATGAAAAGATGAGGAAACCATTTGATAAAACATTTCGTATGTGAATATTATTAACCAAATGTTATGAGCAAATTTGACATAATCGGATCCATATTTACGCTATTATTTATTATATCATTACTGGTGTGGATAATGACTTTAGATTAAAGTACTATATGAGGAGCGTATGATTTTGAACTATTCATTATCAATTATTGATGGGTTGAATCGAATATCATAATTTAAGGTTGACTGGTTATAGTAGCAGCCACCATCATGCCATATACCTGATGTTTAATTGTTTCTATTTATTCACTGCAATTGCTGCCGTAGTATAGAATCACAAGCCGGCGTTTTAATACCCGCGCATAACATCGTCGAAACAGCAGCCTAGCAAAATAGATGTTTGTTCAATTGATAAATGTTGCAATATATTAGCGTAGTGCTGATAAATTAATATCTAAGTTAATGGATTAGGCATTGCGATATGTGAAAGTAAATTGTATTTTTGGAGTGTAAATGTCAGGAAGCTTTAAAATGTTTGCAAGCCCTGACAGAGCAACAACTTAGATAACTTATTTTCAAAATATAAAATAATGAATTTTCCATCAGAATTAAAGTACACCAAAGACCACGAGTGGGTTAGAGTTGAAGGTAATGAAGCTTATATCGGCGTAACCGATTTTGCACAACGTGAATTGGGTGATATCGTTTATGTTGATATTAACACTGTAGGTAGTGAGGTTGCTAAAGAAGAAGTTTTCGGTACCGTAGAAGCAGTTAAAACTGTATCTGATTTGTATATGCCTGTTACCGGAACGGTGTTGGAAGTTAATGCTGAATTAAATGATAATCCGGAATTGGTTAATTCTGATCCTTATGGACAAGGCTGGATGGTTAAAGTATCATTGGCGGATGCAGCTGAATTAGATAGTTTATTAACAGCAGAGGCTTACCAGGAACTGGTAGGAGCTTAATTTCTGATATTTTGTACAAAGCACTAAAACAGCAAAAATGGGCCCTTCTCTGGACGCTTGTTGTTTTGGTGTTTTGTAATATGCACATTTCCGATTCAGTTGGAAAAAGCGACTTTTTCTTTGAAGGTTTTGACAAAATGACCCATATGGGCTTCTTTTTTGTCTTATCTGTCTTGCTCTTTTTTGGTAAAATTAAATATCAGCATACCTACGCTTTCAGAACATTTACCATCTTTAAGATTTTGCTCATCAATGCCATTATCGGTGGTGGAATAGAATTGCTGCAATGGAAGGTTTTCACCTACCGCTCTGCAGAATGGTGGGATTTTGGCTGTGATATGTTAGGCGCATCAATGGCCGTTTTTAGTTATGTATTGCTCCATAAATTAAATTTCAATGAGAAGGAAAGTTAGCATTCTATGTGTAATCGTAGTGGTATGTTTAAGCGGCTGTAGTATCTTTAAAAAAGACTGTAACTGCCCAAAAGTATATTACCAGAGTTATCCTTCATCTCAAAAATAACCTTCCTTCAGACCGCTTTTTCTTCTGGCCTGAATATCTCCCCTAGGCTGTATTTAAAATGTTACCAAGCTTTTAACACACCTTAACAAACCTTTGGACTTTTCTTTAGTCTGATAGCTTAGTTTTATAATATAATACCTAACTTTTTAATGAAAAGAAACGTTCAGCGGGCAATATTCATTATGCTCCTATTTTGTGGATATCTGGCCCAGGCTCAAAATACTGGCTCAATAAGCGGTAAAGTGGTTAACGCGAAAGATAAAAAACCGGTTGACTTTGCTACCATAGCAGTTAAAAACCTGAAAGACTCGAGTGTGGTGGCTTCCGGTCAAACCAATCCTGACGGAAGTTTTACCTTTAAAGCTATAGCGCCGGGTAAGTATAGGATTTATGCTGCCTTTTTGGGTTTAAAAACAACAACCAAGGATATAGAAGTGGCCAATGCAGCGGTAAACGCGGGCGAAATAGCGATGAGCGATGATGGTGTTGATTTGAAAACCGTTAATGTTACCGCTACCATTCCTATTGTGGTGAAAAAGGACACCCTGGAGTTTGATGCCAAATCAATTAAAGTACGTGAAAACGCCGTGGTAGAAGATCTCCTGAAAAAGGTTCCGGGGGTGGAGGTAGCAAAAGACGGGAGTGTAAAGGCTCAGGGTGAAACCATTACCAAAGTAAAGGTTGATGGTAAAGAATTTTTTGGTAATGATCCCTTACTGGCAACCAAAAACCTTCCTGCCGACATGGTAGATAAGATTCAGGTAATCGACGAACTATCTGAACAGGCACAATTTACCGGCATTGATGATGGAACAAGAAACAAGATTTTGAACATCACTACAAAAAATGGTATGAAACACGGTTACTTCGGTAACAGTACAGTCGGTTATGGTTCAAACGACCGTTATGATGCGAGCCTTAACGTAAACAAATTTGACGATGACAGGCAGATTAGTTTTATCGGTCAGTTTAACAATGTAAACAAGCAGAATTTTGGACAGGGCGGAGGTGTAGGCAATGGTTTTGGGGGCTTCGGTGGCGGACGTGGTGGTTTTGGTGGCGGAAGTAATGGCGGCGGAAGCGGCGGAATTACCACTACAAACGCAGCAGGTTTAAACTTTGCCGATACCTATAAAGATGGGACCCAGTTTCAGGCCAGTTATTTCTTTAATAAGGCAAATTCAGAACTTATCCAAAACTCCAATACCCAGAACCTCGCCGGCGGTACCAACAACATTGATGAAGCGATAAATAATACCTCTGACAGGATTAACCACCGTTTCAATTTTATGGTCGATACCAAAATTAACCCATCTTTATCTGTTAAAATTCAGCCCAACCTCGCTTATACCGAAACCGATGGTAACAATTTAAACAGCTATACCAGAATACTTGATGATGGCTCTACAATCGGTTCGCAGCAGAATACTACAACTACAGCAACACCTAGCATTGGTAACAATTTATTGATCCGCAAGAGCTTTAAACGGAGAGGCCGCACGTTATCCTTAAATGTAAATACCAGCATTAACGATAATGACGGGACGAACCTTAACTATAGAAATGACAAAATTACAAAAGGAACAGTAGCAAGAGATACCATTACCAATCAGTTAAACAATACCAGCAGTCATTCCATAAACAATACCACAAGAGTGGTTTATACTGAACCGTTAAACAAGACTTTAAGTGTGGAGGTTAATTATCAGAACGGTTATTCAAATAGCGATTCGCAAAGAGATGTATTTAATTACAATCCATTAACGCTACAATTTGACCTTGTAGATAATACATTTTCCAATATCTATAATAACCGTACTTTAACCAATGCGGCAGGGTTAAGTTTAACTACAACCGAGAAAAAATACAACTGGAATATCGGCGTAGCTGCGCAACAGACCAATAGGGTAAATACCAATTTAACAACAGGTTTAAGGCGGACCCAGAATTTTATCAATATTACACCGTCAGCACAGTTCAGGTATAATTTTAGTAACCGCAAGCGTTTATTCATCAATTACCGTGGCTCAACCAATCAGCCAACTATTGATCAGATCCAACCGATACCTGACAATACAAACGCTCAAACCATTTATTTGGGTAATCCTGAATTAAAACCTGCGTTTAATAACCAGTTGAGAATTAACTTTAACAATTTTAATATTGAAACTGGTCGTTTTTTCTTTGCTGGTTTAAATCTTACGCAAACGTTTAACGCCATCGGAAACACGGTTGTACCTTTGTCAGGAGGTGTTCAGCAGGTAAGTTATATTAATGTTGACGGCGTTTATGCAGGTAATGCCAATGCCACCTGGTCTCTGCCCTTGATGGCAGAGCGTAAGCTAACGCTGAATATTTCCGGTAACGGCTCTTATAACAGAAATGTGAATTTTATTGCAGATCAGGTGAGCAACGCGCTGGTAAAGAATGTAACCAATAGTTACACCATTTCAAACGGTTATAAATTGGTTACCAATGTAGATAAATTTGATTTAACAGGAGGTATAACCGGAAGTTATACGAACTCTACATTTTCTGCCAGGCCATCATCCAATACACAGTATTATACCATCAATCCTAGTTTTGATGTCAGTTATGTATTGCCAGCTAGTATCCGGTTAGCCATTGATATCGATTACTATAGGAATTTTGGTGGCGGTGATTTGTTTAACCAGGAATACACCATTCTTAATCCTTACATCAGCCGTCAGTTTTTTAAAAATAGGGGAACATTCAAGTTTTCTATAAATGATGCACTTAACCAGAACACCGGTGTGAGCAGAACCGCTACGGGAACTTCAATTGTTGATTTAACTTCTAATGTATTAAGACGTTATTATATGTTCTCCTTCACCTACTCATTAACGCGCATTGGGGGTAGAAACATGAGCGGCGATATGCAGATGCCAGGTCAGCGTGGCGGTGGCGGTAGTGGAGGCCGCATGAGGATGTAATTAAACCTTAGCAACCATTGCCTATAAAATACAATCGTGTTGATATTAGTTGGTTTTTAAACACAAATAAAAGTTCCGGTCTGATTCGGGACTTTTATATTTTAAGAGATCTGACCATATTAAATGTACAATTGACATTTTATGTATTTCAATTGTTACTCAAAACAAAATAAACCTTTATAACAGCCCGCTGTCTTTATGCTATAAGCCAAAGTAACCGAATGAAACAAATTTTTACCCTTCTACTTATTTTATCATCTTTTTATGTATACGCCCAGAAAACGGGTTCTGTTAGCGGAAGGATTATCCAATCGACAGATAAAAAGCCAATTGATTATGCTTCTTTAGCGCTTAAAAATCTGGCAGACTCAAGTACGGTAGGTGCTGCAAATACCACAGAAGATGGGAAGTTTGTTTTTAAAAATTTAAATCCGGGTAAATACAGATTATATGCAGCGTATTTGGGTTTAAAAAATGCCACTAAAGATTTTACAATTACTGCAGATCAAGCAGATATAACCCTCGCTGATATTGTTTTGGAAGGAGGGGCGATTGATCTTCAAACGGTTGATATTAAAGCCGAAATCCCACCAATTGTAGTAAAAAAGGATACGCTTGAGTTTAATGCAAGCTCGTTTAAAGTGGTTGAGAATGCTGTAGTAGAAGATCTGTTAAAGAAATTGCCAGGATTAGAGGTCGATAAAGCCGGAACAGTGAAGGCCCAGGGCGAAACCATTACCAAGGTAAGAGTTGATGGTAAAGAATTTTTTGGCAATGATCCATTGCTGGCCACTAAAAACCTTCCCGCCGATATGATCGATAAAATTCAGATTATTGATGAACTTTCAGATCAGGCACAGTTTACCGGAATTGATGATGGTTCAAGAACCAAAATCATTAATATTACTACAAAGAAGGAGAAAAAAAATGGCTATTTCGGGAATAGCACCGGTGGTTATGGTTCTGATGACCGTTACGATGTGAATGCGAATATCAACCATTTCGATCAGGATAAGCGATTGAGTGTAGTGGCTCAGTTTAACAATGTGAACAGGCAAAATTTTGGTGGTGGCCTGGGTGGCGGGGGTGGCAATGGCGGACGTAGTGGTATTACCGATACCAAAGCCGGTGGGGTCAACTTTTCGGATGTGTATGCCGATCAAACTGAAATTAATTTTAGTTATTTCGTTAATAAATCTGATAACCTGATTTTAAGGAACAGTGTTACCCAAAATCTTTTGGGTAATGTAACCACAGTTTTCAACAACAACCAAAATAATACTGCAGACCGTTTGAACCACCGTTTAAATTTTATGGTCGATACCAAACTAGATTCGCTCACTTCCTTGCGCATACAGCCAAATTTAAGCTATACCAATAATGAAAGCGTGAACAGCAGTACTTATACCCGTGATTTTGGTACCTATACTACAGATGGCGCTCAGCGGTTAACTAACCATAATACATCGCCAGCTGTCAGCAACAATATTTTATTGCGAAAAAAGTTTATGCGCCGCGGCAGGACGTTATCGCTGAATCTTAATACCAATATCAACAATAACGACGCCGATAATTATAATTACAATCCTGAAACGCGCGAAAAAGATAATGTTAAAACAGAGAAGATTATTAACCAGCTTAATGATCAGGAAAGCGAATCTATTAACCAAAATACCCGGTTGGTATACACAGAGCCATTAAATAAAACATTAAGCATTGAGTTTAACTACCAGAACGGCTATAATCACAATACCTCTGAGCGCTTTACCTACGATTTTAATCCGGCTACACTAAATTATGATTTGCTGAATGATTCGTTAAGTAACGTTTATGAAAACACGATTTTAACTAATACGGCTGGTTTCAGTTTTAATAAAATGGCTAAAAAATACAACTGGAATGTAGGGATGGCCGTTCAGAATACCGATCGGAAAAACGATAATATTACCAGAGGATTTATACTAAAACAGAACGTATTTAACTATACCCCTTCTGCCATGTTTCGGTATAATTTCAGCAACAGCAAGCGATTGGTTTTTAATTACAGGGGCAGCACCAGTCAGCCCTCCATACAGCAATTGCAGCCTATTCCAAACAATACCAATACGCAAAGTATACCATTGGGAAACCCTGATTTGAAACCTGAGTTCAACAATACGTTGCGCATTGCCTATAACACATTTACGCCCGGTAAAAACAGATCGTTATTTATAAATATAAACCTTACCCAAACCTCGAACAAAATTGCCAATAGCAGCAGTCTGATCGAGAGTGGGGCTAACCAGGGCAAATTTGCTGTTTTGCCTGTAAACGTAAATGGCGTTTATTCAGGTTCATTATCTTCTTCATTAAGTTTACCCATCATGACAGAAAATAAACTTAATTTCCATATCAACATTAGTGGCAACTACGGCAGGGATGTAAACTTTACCAATACGTTAAAGAACATCACCAATAGCTGGTCGATTAATAATGGTTACCGTTTAGTTTCCAACTTGGATAAACTTGATCTGACCGCAGGTGTTAACGGTTCAATAAACAGGGCTACCTATTCCGTTCAATCCGGTTCCAATACACGATATTATACTTTTAGCCCCAATATTAGTGTAAGCTATTTGTTTCCAGGTGATATCCGCTGGTCAGTTGATGCAGACTATAACCAAAATACAGGCAGGGGAGAGGGTTTTGATACCCGTTTTACTTTAGTAAATTCTTACATAAGCAAGCAATTTTTCAAAAACAGGGGTACTTTAAAAGCGGCAGTGAATGATTTGCTAAATGAAAATCAAGGCGTAAGCCGCACAGCCAATAATAATACCATACGTGATGAGAGCTACAATGTATTGCGGCGTTATTTCATGTTTTCATTTACCTATTCCTTAAATCGCATGGGAGGAAAAAACATGATTAGGGCAGGCGGAGATGGTGGTAGAGGCCGTGGTAGCAATGGTGGAGGTGGCTTTGGAGGAGGAAGGCAGCGGGATTAAATCATTTTACGGTAAAGCTGTATAATTTATCGTCCCCACCGCATTATCTTATTTGGAATAAATCTAAAGAAAGGCTAACTTGCGACAAATTTAGCACATGAAACTGTCGCACCTAAAAGTTGGAGAAAAGGGAACAATCGTAGCCTTTACAGATTTGGATATGTCTGTAAAGTTAATGGAGATGGGCTGCTTACCGGGTGAGGTAGTAGAGGTGGAACGTTTTGCTCCTCTGGGCGATCCTATGGCGATCCGTGTGGCTGGTTATCAGCTTTGTTTGCGTAAAAGTGAAGCTGATGTTATTATTATTCAATAAAAAAGCTGGGTTTGGATATTAAAGTTGCATTAGTTGGTAATCCCAATACAGGTAAATCTACTTTATTTAATCGTTTAACAGGGTTAAATCAAAAAATTGGAAACTTTCCGGGTATCACTGTTGATAAGAAAACGGGTTTTACAAAACTCGAAAACGGCAAAGAAGCTGAGGTTATTGATTTACCGGGAACATATAGCTTATATCCGAAGAGTACTGATGAAAGTATCGTTTTTCAGGTACTTGCCGATAAAAAAAACAATAGTCATCCTGATGTGATTGTACTTATTGCCGATGCCTCGAATTTAAAGCGTAACATGCTTTTATATTCCCAAGTGGCAGATTTGGGTATCCCAATCATTTTGGCGCTTAACATGATCGATCTTTCCGCCAGGCAGGGGATTGAAATCAATCTGGATAAACTATCCGAAAAATTGGGTATCCAGGTAGTTTCCATTTCGGCAAGAAACAATATCGGGATTGACAGGCTGAAACAGGCTATTGCCAATACCAATAAAATTGCCACGCAGTACCAGGATATAGACGTGAACTTCCTTGCTCCGGAGGCAATAAATGCCATAAAGACGAAGCTGAATTCAGACAACGATTATTATGCACTGCAGGTGTTACATCAGCATGAACATTTAACCTTCTTCACCGAAAAAGAACAGGAAGAAATTGAACATATTGAACAGTCTCACCATTTCGAATCTTCTAAAATTCAGGCTGCAGAAACCATTGCCAGATATAAATATCTCGGCACTGTTTTATCTGATGTGGTTATTGATAAAGGCACCGAAAAGAAATTTTCTTTTAGTGATAAGCTAGACGCTGTTTTAACCCATAAAGTCTGGGGATTTGCCATTTTTATGCTCATCCTTTTTGTAATTTTCAATGCAATTTTTGCCTGGTCATCTTATCCGATGGAGTGGATCGAAACTGGTTTTGGTTTTATAACCAGCATAGGGCATGAATATTTGCCGGCAGGCATGCTTACCGATTTGTTGCTGGATGGTGTAATTGCCGGTTTGGGTGGCATTTTTGTTTTCATTCCACAAATTGCCATTCTTTTCGCATTCATATCTGTTCTGGAAGATACGGGTTATATGGCTCGTGTTACCTTTATGATGGATAAAGTTATGAGCAAGGTTGGGCTCAACGGTAAATCGGTTGTACCGATGATTGGCGGTTTAGCCTGTGCTGTACCCTCTATTATGGCTGCCCGAAATATTGAAAATTGGAAAGATAGAATGATTACCATCATGGTTACGCCACTGGTAAGTTGTTCGGCAAGACTTCCGGTATATATTTTAATCATTTCATTAATTATCCCATCTAAAACCGTTCTTGGCATTTTTAACCTGCAAGGTTTGGCGCTGATGGTTATGTATCTTGTAGGGATTATTGCTGCGGTATTGGTAGCATGGGTAATGAAATTTATCATTAAAACGAAAGAAAGGTCTTATTTTATCATGGAGCTGCCGGTTTACCGTATGCCAAGATGGAAAAACGTGTTTTACACCATGTATGAAAAATCAAAAACCTTTGTGTTCGAGGCCGGTAAGGTAATCATCGCCATTTCCATTATCCTTTGGGTAATGGCTTCTTTCGGACCGGGCAACCGCTTTGAAAACATTGATAAAAAATACGAATCGGCCCTGGCTGATACGACAAAAAATACCGATCACATTAAAACCCTGCTGGCAACCGAAAAACTGGAAAACTCCTATGTAGGTATTCTTGGACACTGGATAGAGCCTGTTATCCGTCCGTTGGGTTATGACTGGAAAATTGGCATAGGTTTAATTACTTCATTTGCCGCCCGTGAAGCGTTTGTTGGTACAATGGCTACCATTTATAGCGTTGATGGTGGTGATGAAGATACCTCAACGATAAGGGAGCGCATGTCTGCCTCGGTTAATAGCCGCACGGGCTTGCCAATTTATACTTTTGCCACTGGTATTTCGCTGATGCTTTTTTATGCTTTTGCCATGCAGTGCATGAGCACAGTTGCTATTGTTTACCGCGAAACCAAGGGTTGGAAGTGGCCGGTAATTCAGCTGGCGTATATGACGGCGATGGCATATATTGCTGCCCTGGTTGCTTACCAATTGCTGAAATAAATAAGTCCGTCCTTTCGAGCGATGATTTGTTGTGTATAAAACTTAATATAGATAATAGGAGAATTGATCGTTACAGATCTCCTGAATAAATTGTCAATATAAGAAGGCTTTTCAGTCGACGTAGCAAGCTTTATAGTAAGGTTCGTTTGCCGGGAAAGATTACTTCGTCGTTCCTTCTCTCAATGACGATATTTTTTAGTGATCTGTTTTTGATAGAGCGCAGTCAAAGGGCATTATCAAAAAAATATGATCATTATTCGGATTTGGAGAGCAGGCGCTGTGCAATTATTAAATTTTTTCCCCGCTTTTCGTTTTTTCCCGATGAAAAAATCGGGCTATTCACTCCAATCGGGTCCAGGCGGTACCTTAAGTAGTGCTATTTTGGGCTGGGTTCTTATCTGCACAAATCTTTGTTCCTAAACCCGGTAGTAGCGGCAGCTCCCGATTTTTTCATCGGGACTATAGCGGATAACGGGACTGCCGTTTCCGAAGCCATACTAAGCGTTAATTTCCAATAAGCATCAGGAAAACCCAAAGCATTACTACCATTTAAGATAGATAAGGTCTAAAGTATGTTGTTCTTAATGAAACATTTTTACTTTAGTCTATCCGCTTACCCCAATTCGATCTGCCGCTTAATACTTTCTTCCAATGATATTAAAGTTTCTGTACGTTGTATGCCGTTTACTGCCTGTATTTCTTCATTTAAAACGTGGCGTAAGTGATTGGTGTCTCTGCAGATAATTTTGGCGAACATACTATAAGCCCCGGTAGTGTAATGTAATTCTACCACCTCCTTAATTTTGCTCAGCTGTGCAACTGCATCTTTATACTGGATTCCTTTTTCGAGATAAATACCCAGAAATGCACAAATATCATACCCTGCCTTTTGCGGATCAATAATGAGATGGGAACCTTTTATAATGCCCATTTCTTGCAGTTTCTTCATCCTAACATGGATCGTTCCGCCGGAAACAATAAGATCTTTGGCAATTTCTGTATACGGTTTAGTGGCATCCTGCATCAATTGCTTCAATATATCGATATCGAGGTTGTCAATTTCTAAATTGGAATTGTCTTTTTTAAGCATATTTTTGAATTATGATAAGCGAAATTACAAATATTTATTAATATTATAAAAATAAAATTAAATGTTTAAAATATTTGCAAGGTATTGGTTGTTCCTTTACATTTGTATCAAGCAATTAGCAAAAAGGAAACGTTCTTTCAGAATTGTTAAACATAATGTAGGGTGGTGAAACAGGCAGACACACCTCCTTGTCTCGGTGGCGGAGAATAATGGGAATATACCAATTTTGGTACTAACCACTCCTTGAAGGTTCGATTCCTTCCCCTACAGCTGCTGTAGTCCTAAGTCAATAGTTTATAGTCTTTAGTGGACTTACGACTGCAGGCTTTGGACTACAGACTAAAATGTTGGGTGGTGAAATTGGCAGACACGCCTCCTTGTCTCGGTGGTGGGGAATAATGGGACAAACGCAGTTTATTGGGTTGACCACAAATTAATTTTTTGAACTGTAGCTAACTACCCCTTGAAGGTTCGACTCCTTCCCCAACAGCATTTTTTATGAATAATAAGTTAGTTAATCGAGCAATCCTGGATAGGTTGCTCTTTTTTATTTTTAGGCGATTTCATCATATCATTCTATATTTATATGATATATTGTTATATTAACCATCAAATTTTATTCGTTTTAGGCCTGTGATAAAGAAACGCATTTCAATTAAAGACATTGCTAAACAGTTAAATATCTCCATCACCACTGTTTCTTTTGTGATTAATGGGAAAGCAAGGGAAAAAAACATCAGTGAATCGCTTACTAAAAAGGTCTTAGACCTGGTGGCCGAACTAAATTATCATCCCAATGCCCTCGCAACAAGCTTAAGAACAGGCAAAACGAAAATTATAGGTTTCCTGGTTGATGATATTTCTGAACCTTTTTTTGCCGGGATAGCACGCAGGATTGATGAAATTGCTTCGAGCCTGGGATATAAAATTTTATTTAGCAGTACCAGAAACGATACTGAAAAAGCAATTGAACTGCTCCATATTTTTAAAGACAGACATGTTGACGGCTACATTATGGCTTTACCTGAAGGCTTGGAAGAAGAAGTGAAAAAACTGATCCAGACAGATGCTCCGGTAGTGTTGTTTGATCGGTATGTACAGGATGTTAAAACCGATTATGTCATTATTGATAACCAGAACAGCACCTACAATGCCATTGAACACCTTATTAAAAACGACTATAAAAAGATCGGTTTTGTAACCATTGATACCGTTCAGCAACAGATGGTTGATCGTTTGGCTGGTTACGAAAAGGCTGTAGAGAAATACAACCTGCCTGCAATTGTTAAGAAGATTAATTATGTAAACTCTGCCGAATCGATTAAGGAAATGATCGATTTTTTTAAGGCCGAGAAGCAACTTGACGCCGTGTTATTTGCCGCTAACTATATTTGCCTGGATGGTTTGAGAACGTTTAGGAAACTAGGTA
This sequence comes from Pedobacter suwonensis, assembly GCF_007833675.1. Classification (NCBI taxonomy): domain Bacteria; kingdom Pseudomonadati; phylum Bacteroidota; class Sphingobacteriia; order Sphingobacteriales; family Sphingobacteriaceae; genus Pedobacter; species Pedobacter suwonensis. The sequence continues at coordinate 3,744,910 of NZ_CP031708.1, forward strand.
TTCAGATTCATCAGGACATTGCTGTTGTTTCCTTTGATGATTTTGAAATTTTGGAATTTTGTGAACCCCCGGTTACAGCGATCGCCCAACCTCTTGAAGCCATTGCAGAAAACGTAATGAAGATTCTATTGAAAAAACTTAAAAAGGGCAGTAAGTCTGCCGAAAAGATAACGCAGGTTTCATTGCCCACCATATTAAATGTTAGGGGTTCCAGCGCTAAAAAATAGGGGCATAAAAAAAGGGAATAGTTTAAGTCTATTCCCAATTCTTTATTTTTGTAAAGATTAAACGGTCATTACATCTTTTTCTTTAGCTTCGGCATGTTTATCAACTTTGATGATGTAGGCATCAGTTAATTTTTGTACCTCTCCCTCACCTGTTTTAATTTCGTCATCAGATACGCCTTCACCCTTTAATTTCTGAATTTTGGTATTGGCATCTTTGCGGATATTGCGAACGGTAATACGACCTCTTTCGGCTTCTTCTTTCACCTTTTTTACCAATTCTTTTCTGCGCTCTTCAGTTAACGGTGGAACAACCAGGCGGATCACGATACCATCATTTTGCGGGTTGATGCCAATGTTGGCTACCTGGATAGCTTTTTCAATTGCTGTTAAAAGCGATTTTTCCCATGGTTGGATGACGATGGTCCTGGCATCAGGCGTATTGATACTCGCTACCTGTGACAATGCTGTAGCTGCACCATAATAATCTACGAAAATACCGTCCAACATTCCAGCTGATGCTTTACCAGCCCTGATTTTAGTTAATTCAGATTCACAATGATCGATGGCCCTTTCCATTGCAGATTGAGCATCCATTAATTGTAATTGTATGAGGTCGTTCATAATTGTGTCTATTTCTACGAAAATAATAATTTTTATACCTTATTTAACCAGTGTTCCAATCGGTTCGCCACTAGCGATTTTCATAAAATTGCCATGTTTGTTCATATCAAACACAATAATTGGCAATTGGTTTTCTTCGCAAAGGGTGAAAGCTGTCATATCCATAACATTAAGGCCTTTATTGTAAACTTCTCTAAAAGAAATTTCTTCGTATTTAGTAGCCAATGGATCTTTTTCAGGATCTGCAGTATAAATACCGTCTACACGTGTTCCTTTTAGCACAACATCAGCTTTGATTTCTATAGCACGTAAAGCCGCAGCAGAATCTGTTGTAAAGTATGGGTTGCCGGTTCCTGCACCAAAAATAACCACACGGCCTTTCTCTAAATGCCGAACAGCTCTTCTGCGGATAAATGGTTCGCAAATCTGTTCCATTTTAATGGCAGTAAGTAAACGTGTCTTGATGCCAACTTTCTCTAAAGCATCTTGCAAGGCCATAGAGTTGATTACCGTAGCCAACATGCCCATATAATCTGCCTGTGCCCTGTCCATCCCACTTTTTTCGGCGCTTAGGCCTCGAAAAATATTTCCTCCTCCAATAACGATTGCGATTTCTAAGCCTTTATCGTGTACAGCCTTGATATCTTCAGCATATTGTTTAACGCGTTCATTATCAATTCCATATTGTTTTGTGCCCATTAGTGATTCTCCACTAAGCTTAAGTAGGATGCGTTTATATTTCATGGCCCCAAAAATATTAACATTTTTTTAATACCTGGCTATGGTTTTTAATAATTGATGTAAATATTTAAATAGAAATATTGATTTTAAAAGAAAAGGGCAATACCTTGAAATAGTGCCCCTGTTTTAATTGATTTTTAAACGCCTCCCTTGCTCGGGAAAAATTAATTTTAAGCCTTTTACATTCTCCAAAATCAATTGCTGTTTTACTTTTTCTGCAGATTGAAGTGGCGGTTTAGTATGCGTTACAATAAACGAAACTTTCTTGAATGCTTTTTCATGGGTTAGGGCTTCCAGTTTAGAAAGTTCACTAAAGAAAAGTCTCGGTGTAAGGTGCCCGAACAATTGTTTATCCGGTTGTTCATTCGGGAAAGAAACCTCCAGGAATATAGCTTTTAACTGTCTTGAGTTGACTAAGGGTGCTACTGCCTGCCACAATTTAAAGAGTTTATCCGATTGCTCAATTTCATCGGCACCGGTGTCTCCCAGATAAAGTACATAGCTATCATCGTGGCTGATGAGAAAAGCAGTACTTTTATAAGGATTACCATGGCTCAGTTCAAAAGCTTTTACCTTCATTTCGGTGCCGGCCAGCGAGTAAGTAATGCCTTCAATAAGTGGGAAATAAGTATATTTTTTTAACTGTGGTTTTTCGCCTTCGTTGGCAAAATTGGCCCAGGCATCCCAGGTAAAATATTTATCCCTTAAAATATTAAGCACTGAAGGAATGCCATAGATGTTTTTTGCGGTATCAGCTGGCGAGTTGATTATTAAACCGGCCACATGATCTAAATGTGCATGCGAAATCAAATACCCTTTAATCAGTTTACGCTGAGTTTCTTCGCTGGTGCCGTTAAGTGACCTAAGATTAATTGCCTTTTGAATACCTGCATTGATGGTGCCTGCATCAAGGCAGACATAGTTATTGCTGCCTTCTGGCGCAATCATATAGCTGGATAAATTGCTCTCATCATCGCCACCCTTTACGCCAAGCGGTATTATGGAAAAAGCGGTATTTATTTTTTGCCCCCAGGAATTAACGGCGCAAATTGACAAGAATAATAATGCCGCGGCAATTTTTTTGACCATATTGAATGCTTTATACCGTTTTACCCTGAAATATGACCTCTTTTAAATTAAAATGATCATCAATGAGTAGTAGGTTTGCCTGTTGCCCAATACTTATACATGAGGTGAGTTTGTCAATGCCAATTAATTTCGCAGGATACAGGGTTCCCATTTTTATTGCCTCATTTAAACTGATATCGCAATGTGATACACAATTTTTAACGGCTTCTAACATGGTTAGCGACGAACCCGATAATGTGCCATCGGGCATCACAAATTTGTTCCCTTTTTCGACGTGTTGATATGGTCCGGTAGAACAGGCTGTAACGGCATCGGTGATAAGAAATAAACGTTCTTTTAATATTTTCTGCACAAATTTAATCACTTCGAAATCTACGTGTTGTCCATCGGCAATAATACTGGCCATAGCCTTATCATGACTGAACACTGCTGTTGGTATGCCGGGTTCGCGATGATGGATGGGACTCATGGCATTAAACAGGTGGGTTGTGGTTTGGATGCCTTTATTATAAGCGGCTGTAGCTTCTTCAAATGTCGCGTTGCTATGCCCAAGTGAAACCACCACTCCATGATCTAGCAGGCATTGAATTACCTCATCATCCTGCAGTTCTGGTGCAATGGTCATCATTTTAATCACGCCATCCCCAAAATCGATTAATTTTTTAATCTCATCAATCGAGGCTTTCCTGACAAACGCAGGTACATGTGCACCTAAACGTTTTGGATTCAAAAATGGTCCTTCCAGATGTAACCCTAGGCAATTTTTTGCTGTTGATCGATGTGCTTTGGCTGCTTTGATGCACTCATTAAAAACTTCCTGAGAATTTGTTGCCATACAGGCTAAGAAACCGGTTGTACCTTTTTTAAGCAGGTCATCTTCCATTATGGTTAATGATTCGACAGTTGGATCGGCAGAGAATAACCTATCTCCTGCACCATAAATCTGTAAGTCAATAAAACCAGGCACAGCCAGCGAAGATTCGTTTTTTTCATTGCTGCTTTCGCTAAGGCCTGAAATGATCGTGCCATCAATTATGATGTCCTGGTTTTTTATTAAAATGTCGTCCTGAAAATAAGAGGTATTGGATATTACTTTAGGCATATTAAAATGTTTAAGTAGGTTAAGCTTATAGATTCAAAGTTAAATATTGTAGCTATATTGTGATACTTAATTGCAATGCATAAAAAAAGCCTCAATTTCTTGAGGCTTCTAAATATATTTTTATAAATGCTTATGCACCTAATTGTACGCGTTTGAAAGCAGATACGGTTAAACCTTTAGCAGTGTTATCTAAAAATTTACGCACATCCATAGAGCTATCTTTAACAAACTCCTGGTTTAATAAAGTGCTGTCTTTGTAGAATTTGTTCAATTTACCGGCAGCAATTTTTTCTACCATTTCTTCTGGTTTGCCTTCCTGACGGATAACATCTTTCGCAATCTCGATTTCGCGTTCGATAGTAGCCGGATCAACACCGTCCTTGTCAACAGCAACTGGGTTCATTGCAGCAATTTGCATCGCAACATCTTTACCAGCTTCAGTAATATCTGCGCCATTAGCACCTTCAAATACTACTAAAACACCCATTTTACCGTTAGAGTGGATATAAGAAACGATTTTTTCGCCAGAGATATTTGCATATTCCTGAATAACAATTTTCTCTCCGATTTTACCGGTTAATTCAGTAATGGTTTCAGCAACTGTACGTCCATCTTCCAAAGTAATTGCTGATAATTCTTCAGTAGTAGCAGGATTGTTTTCAACTGCGGCAGCTAAAACAGCCTGAGCTAAATTACGGAAATCTTCAACTTTAGAAACTGGTTCAGTTTCACAAGCCAAAGCAACTAATTTACCATTAGTACCATCTGCTGAAACAGCAATTGACACCAAGCCTTCAGAAGTAGCATTACCAGAACGGGCAGCAGATACTTTTTGACCTTTTTTACGTAATAAATCAACAGCAGCTTCGAAATCGCCATTAGCTTCTAATAAAGCTTTTTTGCAATCCATCATACCAGCACCAGTTTGTTGGCGTAGTTTATTTACATCTGCGGCAGTAATTTGTACTGTAGACATTTTATTTCCTCTTTTAAATTTTACAATCTTGTTATAACAATTACAGGTTACAAGTTACAAGCGCCAAGTTAAACTCATGTTAAGCCAACTTAAAACCTGAAACCAGTAACCTGCAATTAAAAAATATTACTATTCTTCTGTTTTAGTTTCTTCTGATGCTGACGCTTCAACTTCTGCCTCAGCAGCTTTTTTACGTCTAGGCTCTTTTGATTCAGGAGCATCAGCTGCTGCTTTAGCGGCTACTGCTTCTTTTTCTGCCTCATCATCTTTTTCGCGTTTACGCTCTTCCAAACCTTCTTCAATCGCTTTAATGATTACATCAGTAATTAAAGAGATAGATTTTGTAGCATCATCATTCGCCGGAATCGGGAAATCGATGTTAGAAGGGTCAGAGTTAGTATCAACCATCGCAAAAGTAGGGATGTTTAATTTTAACGCTTCAGTTACCGCGATGTGCTCTTTCTTAACGTCGATTAAGAATAAAGCTGCAGGTAAACGGTTTAAATCAGCAATACCACCTAAAAGTGATTCTAATTTAATACGCTCACGTTGAATCATTAAACGCTCTTTTTTAGATAAGATCGAATAAGTACCGTCTTTAGTCATTTTATCGATGTTAGACATCTTTTTGATTGACTTGCGAACAGTAGCAAAGTTAGTTAACATACCACCTAACCAACGCTCGGTTACGAAAGGCATGTTTACTTTTTTAGCTTGTTCAGCTACGATTCCTTTTGCTTGTTTTTTTGTTGAAACAAATAATACTTTACGTCCTGATTTTACGATTTGTTTGATCGCAGCCGCAGCCTCTTCAGTTTTAGTTAAAGTTTTATTTAAATCTATAATGTGAATGCCATTACGCTCCATGAAAATGTAAGGAGCCATTTTTGGATTCCATTTACGGGTAAGGTGACCAAAGTGTACACCTGCATCCAATAAGTCTTGATAAGTTGTTCTTGCCATTGTTGTTGCCTCCTGTGATTAACGTTTACTGAATTGGAATTTCTTACGGGCTTTAGCACGTCCTGGTTTTTTACGCTCAACCATACGCATATCACGCGTCATCAGGCCTTTAGCACGTAATGCAGGTTTTTTCTCCGCATCTAGTTCAACAATCGCTTTAGCAATAGCTAAACGAACAGCTTCTGCTTGTCCTTTTACTCCACCACCTTGTACGTTTACAGTAATATCATAACGGCCAGCAAGTTCAGCAACTTCTAAACTTTGGTTTACGATATATTGTAAAGGTAAAGTAGGGAAATATTCTTTGTGATCTTTACCGTTAACGGTAATTGCGCCAGCACCATCTTTTAAGTAGATACGTGCAACAGCTGTTTTTCTTCTTCCTGAAGTGTTAGTAACTGACATTTCTTAAAGTTTAATGGTTTTTGGAGATTGAGCCGCATGAGGGTGGTTTGCACCAGCATACACAAAAAGATTGGTGTATAATTTTTTACCCAATTTAGTTTTCGGTAACATACCACGTACCGCTTTCTCGATTACACGTTGAGGGTGTTTCGCCATTAATTCCTTAGGAGAAATAAAACGTTGACCACCTGGATAACCAGTGTAAGAAACATATTGCTTTTCGCTGAATTTGTTTCCTGTCAATTTAACCTTGTCTGCATTAATAACAATAACGTTATCACCGCAGTCTACGTGTGGGGTGTACTCAGGCTTGTTTTTACCACGGATGATCATAGCGATCTTCGATGACAAGCGCCCCAAAATCTCGCCTTCCGCATCAACAACAATCCACTGTTTGTTTACAGTTTTAGCATTGGCCGAGACAGTTTTGTAACTTAACGTATTCACTTGCTTGTATTTAATTTATTAAACAATTTATTATTCCCATTAAATTTGGGACTGCAAAGATAGATAGAATACTTTTATTATCAAATAGTTGGAAGGAAAATTTTTGATATAAAATATCTTTACTGTGAACAAAGCGGCGATATAAAAATGCAATAGTTGTTCCGCTAAAGTAAAACCACAGCCCTTCTGGTTGCTTCCATCGGGTTTACGCCAATCTTAATTTGCTGTCTGCTGAGGTTTAAAACAACTGTTCATCATTTACTGATGCTTCGTGTCTCCGAATGACATCGTGAATAAGCTAATGCAAATTACCAGGATATCGTTGCAATCGCAGTAAGCAAATATTACCGGATTATATGCCGCTATTACAGATCATCAGGCATATATCCAATTCTTTTCCTTGGCTCGATTTTCTTATCAATGAGTTTATCCAGATAGGTAAAAACCAGTTCGATGTTTTTATCCTGATTGCTTACTTTTTGCTTAATTTCTTCGATTTCAAGTTTAAGTTCACCGCTGTCAATAATAAATTGCCGTATTCGGGAGAAAATCCTGACAATCTGGATATTTACTTGGATAGCCTGCTTGCTGTTTAATACGCTTGACAGCATCAGAATGCCATGTTCGGTAAAAACAAAAGGAAGTTTTCTTCTACCGCCCCAACTTGAAGTCGCAAATTGCGACTTCAAGTTTAACCACTCTTCATCAGTCAGTTGAAACATGAAATCTTCTGGAAACCGATCAGGATTTCTACCAACCTGCTCATTGACACGTTTAGTCTCTACGCCATACAACTCCGCCAGATCACTATCCAGCATCACTTTTAGGCCTCTTAACCCGTAAATTTTATTAACTACTATATTATCAGGGATGATAGGAAGCATCTGTTTCGCTGTCATATCATTTAGGATTTAAGTTAAAGATAAAAAAATGTTTTGTAAGTCGAAGTCAGATCTATAAATCTTCAGTATTCGATATTGTTTTACTGTAACCCTTGTATTCCTTAATCCAGTTCCATAAGGCAAAGCCTGCAATAATGGTAAAGATGAAATATTCAATTCCCATAAATTTAATCCCTTTTAGGAAATAGAGATAGGTGGCAACAATATCAATTATCAGCCAGATGATCCAACATTCTACTCTTTTTTGGATCATTAGGAAAGTGGTGATTACACTCATTACAAAAATAAATGAATCAACAAAAGGGTAAGCACTGGGCAAATTAAATAATAGAGGCAGCCAATTGTGGAGCTGACCAGCCAAAGTGCCTATTAATAATGTGCCAAAAATGCCAACGGCCAATAAATACATAAATTGCCTTAGGGGCATAAAGCTGATTTTAAGCTCTTTGTTTCTATCTTCTTCTTCAGGTTTTGGATTTGTCCATCGCCACCAGCCCATTATGTTGGTTACAAAAAAGAAAACCATTAGAAACATATCAGGATAAAGCTGACTTTGATAATATAAAAAGGCGGATAAAAATACATTTATAATACCTACGGGCCAGCTCCAGACACTGGCTTTTGCTGACAGAACAACAGAAACGATTCCAGTAATTACAGCGAAAAATTCCAGATAGCTCAATTTATAGCCAAAAACTGTGAAAAATATACTGTGGGCATCAAAGAAATCCATGTTTATCTTTTGAGGATGTATAAAATGCTAATGTAGATAATTTATTTGCGGCTAATGGTTTTGTATTGACAAACAATCCAAAAATCTGGCTGTTATAAACAATGTCAAATGGCTTACCGCCACATTTATTAACCAGCAAATTTCGTTTATGCAGTATCTCGACCAGCTTTTCGGTTTCCCTATTCCTTTGTTTTTCAAGAACCTCATTATTGGTTTTATAGCGGTATTTCTTGGTATTTTAATCAGGTTTATTATTCATAAAACTTTTATCCTGCTTTCTCGCTGGTGGGATTTTATTATTATTAAATCTACAGTAAAGCATTTGAAGAGGCCTATTGCTTTTTTTATTCCTTTACTGTTCCTCAATTTTTCCTTAACGCTGATGGAGATGTCGCCAGCCTACCGCCTTCCAATAAGCAAGGCATTGGAAATCGCCCTCACAATTATTTTTGCGCTGATTTTGGTGCGGGCCATTAACGTTTTAGAAGACTATTTTTACCTGAAATATGATCTAAACAAAGAAAATAATTTAAAAGAGCGTAAGATAAGAACACAGTTGCAGTTTGTGCGAAAGTTTATTGTTTCGCTTATTGTTTTGGTTACTATTGCTATTATTCTGTTGAGTTTTGAAAGCATGCGAAAAATCGGGGCGGGGCTGCTTACAGGCGTTGGTATAGGAGGGATTATCATCGGTTTTGCAGCACAGAAATCGCTTGGTAATTTATTGGCCGGTTTTCAGATTGCCTTTACCCAGCCGATAAGAATTGATGATGTGTTGATTGTGGAAGGGGAGTGGGGTAAGGTAGAAGAAATTACATTAACCTATGTAGTCGTTAATATCTGGGACCAAAGACGTTTAATCCTGCCAATTACCTATTTTATCGAAAAGCCATTCCAAAACTGGACACGTGTTTCGGCTGATCTGCTCGGAACAGTTTTTTTATACCTTGATTATACAATTCCGATTGAACCAATGCGACAGGAATTAACAAGATTGTTGAATGAAAATCCTTTGTGGGATAAAAGGGTAAATGTTGTACAGGTTACCGACAGTATTAAAGACGGAACCATCGAGGTTCGTTTTTTGATGAGTGCTTCGAATTCGTCGAGGGCTTTTGATTTAAGGTGCTATGTAAGGGAAGCAATGATTGCTTTTATTCAGCAAAACTATCCTGATAGTTTACCTAAAAAAAGATTAGAGCTTCGGGATAAGTTTGCGGGGTTGTAGTTTCAAAATCAAACAGAACGGGTAATTATTCAATTTGCATGGCAGATTTAAACCTTTTAGCAGCTGTTGAGCATGGGTTAGTAATTGTAAATCCGTTTTTCGCAGCTGTAATTTTAGGACATTGTATGTCATAACAAACATTAAATAATAAGATATTATCGAAAAACTACCTAAAAACAGGTAGTTCCGTTTACCGGGAACATAGTATTTTATTTATAGTTATTAGTCTTGGCACTTAATTGGCACAAATGCTAAGAAAAAGACTAAAAACCTATGAAAAAAATTTCAACATTATTATCTCTTGCTCTTGTTTTTTCGCTACTGTTTTCTTGTAAAAAGGATTCAGAAACAACTCCTTCAAAAAGTGGTAAAACTGCAAAATTTACCATTACTGCAAACGGTGTGAATGCAACAGACGATTACGTTTCTTTTGTAATTGTAGGCGGTGATACTAAAGGCACTAAAACCATCTGGAAGGTAAATGGCGTAACCAGAAACAATGAGGCTGCTATTTCTTTAGGTAAAGACGATTTTACGGGAAGTACCAAAACCTATGTAATAGAGACCATATTGCCAGTTGATGTGATTAGTGCAAGTGCGCAGTGTATTAACTTTAATGCCAGTTATCAGATCAGTTATAAAGCGGAGATTGATGGCAAAGTGGTTACCAATGATGATGGGGTTACCGTTGATGTTAATAAAGATTATACCCACCAGTTCGATTATTAATTGCGCTCCAGTAATTCTCTAACTGAAGCGGCACAAGCTTACCTGTGCCGCTCAGTAACTAATTATTTGAACATCCCTTTCAGTTTTGCCAATTTTTCCTGTAAATCGCCATTAGCATCTTTTGGTTCATTACGCGGCTTGAAGTTTGGTTTGTTATTATTATTTGATTTGAAATTCTGCTTAGGCTTCTGCTCCTTCGGCTCCCGATTCCGGGCTTCTGACTTCGGATTAGCTTCAGTCTTCATTGACAACGAAATCCTTTTACGGGCTACATCAACTTCCATCACCGTAACTTCGACTTTTTGGTGCACCTTTACTACGTCATTTGGATTAGCGACAAAACGGTTTGCCAGCTGACTGGTGTGTACCAAGCCATCCTGGTGTACGCCAATATCAACAAAAGCTCCAAAATTGGTAATGTTGGTTACAATGCCTGGAAGTTTCATTCCTACTCTCAAATCAGAAATTTCATTCACCCCATCGGTAAAGTTAAAAGCCTCAAACTGTTCGCGTGGATCACGGCCGGGCTTTGCCAATTCTTTTAAAATATCTGTTAATGTTGGTAAACCGATTTCCGTTGTAACATATTGCTGTAGTTTAATCTGTTTTTGCAATTGCGTATCTTTCATTAAAGCAGACACCGTAGTGCCAAGGTCTTTAGCCATTTGATCTACTACTGCATAACGTTCAGGGTGTACGCCGCTGGTATCCAAAACATTTTCGCCATTGCGGATACGTAAGAAACCCGCTGCCTGCTCATAAGCTTTATCACCTAACCGCGGTACCTTTTTTAAACTTTCGCGGTTTTTAAAAGCACCATGGGTATTCCTATAGTCAACAATGTTTTTTGCTAAAGTTGGCCCTAAGCCGGAAACGTATGCTAAGATCTGTTTTGAAGCGGTATTTAATTCTACTCCCACCGCATTTACCGCACTGATTACGGTATCATCTAAACTTGCCTGCAATTTATTCTGATCAACATCGTGCTGATATTGGCCAACGCCGATGGATTTTGGATCAATTTTAACCAGTTCGGCCAAAGGATCCATTAAACGGCGACCAATTGAAACGGCTCCACGCACGGTGATGTCATGCGTAGGGAACTCTTCTCTGGCCACTTCTGATGCCGAATAAATTGAAGCACCACTTTCGTTAACCATCACTATGGTAATATTAGGTAGATTTAATGTTCTAACAAAAGCTTCAGTTTCCCTTCCGGCAGTGCCGTTACCAATCGCGATAGCTTCAATATTATGCTTTTCGCAAAGTTGCCGGATAGTAAATTCGGCGTTTTTCACATTTCCCTGTCCGGTATGCGGATAAATTGCTGTATTCTCTAACAACTGGCCTTGTTTATCTAAGCAAACCACCTTACAACCGGTACGGAATCCTGGATCGATAGCCATGACATTTTTTTGTCCCATCGGAGCTGCCAATAACAATTGGCGTGCATTTTCGGCAAAAACGCGGATGGCTTCCTCATCTGCTTTTTGTTTGGTAAAAACACGCAATTCTGTTTCCATGGCAGGCTCAAGTAAGCGCTTGTATCCATCTTCTAAAGCTTGCTGTACCTGTTTGGAAGCCGCATTATTGCCTGCAATAAACTGGTTTTCGAGGATAGAGATGGCCTCTTCAACCGGTGGAAGTGCATCTAGTCTTAAAATCAGCTCTTTTTCGCCCCGGCGCATGGCCAAAACACGGTGGGATGCGGCTGTTTTAACCGGCTCACTCCATTCAAAATAATCCTTATATTTAATACCCTCCTCTTCTTTACCTTTGATTACTTCTGATTTAAAAACAGCCTTTTCCTGGAAATAAGTCCGCATTTTGTTGCGAGCCTCTGCATTCTCGGCGATCATCTCGGCAATAATATCTCTTGCGCCAGCTAAAGCTTCATCAAGCGAATTCACTGCTTTTTCGGGATCGACAAATTTATTGGCTTCAGCAGCAAGGTCAAAGTTGCGCTGTTCGAGAATTTGTAAAGCCAAAGGTTCTAATCCTTTTTCTTTTGCAACCGATGCACGTGTCTTACGTTTCGGCTTATAAGGCAGGTAAATGTCTTCAAGAAGCGAAATGGTTTCCGCCTGGTTAATCTGTTCCTCAAGTTCGGGTGTTAACTTGCCTAGCTCGGTCATCGATTTTAAAATCGCTTCGCGGCGTTTGCCCAAATCACGTAATTGCAAAACCCGATCGCGGATTGCGGCCACCTCGACCTCATCTAAGCTGCCGGTCGCCTCTTTACGGTAACGGGAAATAAACGGAACAGTTGCGCCTTCATCTAATAGATTTATGGTTGCAGTTATTTGTTTTTCTGCAACTTTTAATTCGGCTGCAATTATTTTATGGTGAGTTAACATATCCTAAATTAAGGTAGCAAAGCTAATCAGGATTTGCGGGATTTTTGAGACCAATTTTTCCACGAACAGTAGTGGAAAAGTTCAGTTGTATAAAAACAGTTGAGATAGATACGATAAAGGTCCTTTAACGTGATTCAACTATTGGCACAGTATTTGTTTTTCTAAATCGGGCTAACCGAATATATAACTTTAAAAATTGATGTCTAATTTATATCCCCGATGTTGGAAATGCAACACACCATATCACTATCAAATACCTAGGCCTTGGTTAATAAAAAATTTACTTTTTTTCCTTCCTATTAAAAAATACTTTTGCCCTCATTGCGTGACTGCCAGGTATGCCTGGATAAAGGCGGAAACAGGAAAAGATTATTTAGATACTGAAAATGCTGTGAAGACTAACGAGAAGAAAAATAGGCGAAAAAAATAAAAGATATTTTTCGAGTAATCAATATTGCAATATCATGTTATGGTTGCAACGGAATATGTTAAGAATAATAATCTTAATGTGATTAATATTCTATCATGAGATCGTCATCCTGTATATATTTCAGCGCTTTAAACATTGTACCATCGTGCTAGCAGGCCGCTATCCAATTTGCTAATAAGGTAGCCTATCATTTGATGATTTTATTTTTTTACTTTTTCCAAATCTTTTTCCGCTTTAAATTTTGTGATTCTGGTAATTAAGTCTAAAGGTAAAGGCTCATTCAAAGGAAACTGAACAGCACCTTTACTCCATTTAAAGTCGGAAAATTCAGCTTTAAAGGCCTCGATTCCATCGCCGGTGGGATAAAAGCCAATATGTTTTTCATAAGCAGCGAAATATACCAAAACCTTATTTTGCTTAAAGGCAGGCATTTTGTAGCTGATTAGTTCCACGGCATCCGGTGCTGCATTTTGTATGCTTTTTCTAATCTGCTGCAACATTTCCTGCGTTTTTATTGGAAATAGCGCAATATATTCGTCGATGGTTTTTGGTTCTGTTTTCTCCATCATCCTGTAGGCGATTTTATTTAAACCCTGTTCAATTTAAAGATATGGTATCCATTTTTTATATAAATCTTCACAAACTTTAATAGCGTTCGGAGTTGGGGTTGGAGAAAAAGATTGCGTACTGTGATTTTTATCGGTCCATTCCCAATCAAATTTTGCGCGCTTTTTGTCGAAACTCGCCATGTCGGGTTCATTTCCTGATTTAATAGTCTTTCTTAATTCATCGAAAAATAGTTCCCACCTTGGTTTATAGTAAGTGGCTATTAAACCTGACCAATCTTTTGCAGCATAATCTGTAATTCCATTCCCTTCGCCACCCCAGGTTGTAATGAGTACCCTTGCACTTTTTTCGTAGTAATTTTTCTCTTCATCAGTTTTTCCAAAACCCCTGGCATCGTCTATCCATTTTCCAAGCATTAATTCGCTTTGCGTTGCCGTTAAGCTATTCACATCATCACATAGTGATAAAAAATGTTGTGTGTATTGGTTAAATAATTTTTCGTCTTTTGCATAGTATGCCTTTGCAATGGTATCTCTAAATGATAATGCTAAATTTACAAGTACCTGTTTTTCTAACATAACTAAATCACGTTCAAAGCGAGCGTTCCTATTCGACTCTTCATTCGCTTTTAGGAAAACTGGTAAAATTGAGGCTAGTGCTGAATAATCATAACTGCTTAAAGAAGAGTATGATCCATTTCTTTTTAACATCGGTTTTGATTGGATGATATTGCCCAGACCAACTCCAGATACCTGGCTGTTGTAAATCAATGGAAGTAATTTAGCCCATCCTGCTTCAATAATTTCATCTTTATTTCCGGTGCGGCTGTTTGCGTAATCTTTAATCCACTTTGTTGTATTTTCTGCATCAGCATTCCATGCATAGTCAAATAACCATTCAAACATAAAATCGTTCACTCCGAAACCTTCAAGTGTTGTTCCAATACCTGTCATCTGTCTTTTGTTTGGATCTTTTTCGGCAGCTGGAAGAAGCTTTGATACTTTCAATAATGGAGCTGCTAACTGAGTATTTCCGCCAAAATTTCCCAGATAACACCAAATATAAGGAGCATCAAAAAAGGCATCTGTTGTTCTCCATAACTCTGCTTTCTCTCCAAAATATTCTAAAATTATCATTTTGTTCTTCGGTACCGCCTTTATCATGGCTTCTAAAGTAGGGTTGTTCCAATGCTTTCGGTCATAATAAAAAGTCCAACCCATTTGGATCCAAACCGCATCTTTATCAACCGCTTTCATTCCACTATAAATGGTTCTTGCAACATTTGCTAAATAGCCTGGTTTCCAGCTTGGCGGATCCATCTCATTAAACGGATCAGCACCGTAAAAGTGGTCAGTTCCAAATAACTTCTGTTGTTCTGTCAGGTATGCTTTCTGTATCTTAATAAACAACGGATCCATCGGATCTAGAAAATAAGCATCATTTTGTTTCCCTGTATCGTACGAACCCAGGTTTGTTAACTTGATATTAGGGAACTTTTGTTTTAAGTCAAATGGAACATGGCCCGCGAAAGCAGGAAGAACTGGTTTCATTCCGAAGCT
The DNA here is from genome assembly GCF_007833675.1 of Pedobacter suwonensis. Lineage (NCBI taxonomy): Bacteria > Pseudomonadati > Bacteroidota > Sphingobacteriia > Sphingobacteriales > Sphingobacteriaceae > Pedobacter > Pedobacter suwonensis. The sequence continues at coordinate 3,759,986 of NZ_CP031708.1, forward strand.
ACGCTCTCTTTTCAAGATCTGTTTCTGAAGCTCAAATTGATTATTGATAAAACTTTGTGGCAATGGGCCTAACCACCTGTCCAGGTTGCCCATTCTTTGCCATGCCAAGTGAGATGGACCAGTAAAAAATGCCCTGCTTTGGGCCTCCGTCATGCCAAATTTCTTCCATACCTTCTGCCAGACATATTCTTGGCCGGTTATCGCAAGGGGCATGTTTATACCGTTCAGTGCCATCCAGTCAATTAGTCTCTCCCAATCTCTCCATTTCCACCATAAAGTAGTATAGCCGAATGTGCAATAATTTAAGAAAAACCGATTTTCGAATCTACAAACTTCGGCAACCGGACTTGAAACTATTGGGAATTGTTTTGGAATTTCGATTTTATCATTCGCATACCATGTTATTGATGTATGACAATATGTTTTAAGATAATGGTTTAAGCCCTTAGCTATCGATAAAGCATTAGTTCCTTTAATTAAAATTTTATCATCCTGACTAGCTAAATAGAAACTATCAACCCCTTTCTTATCAGCAATAGTTTCGATTAGGAAGGAGTTCGAATTACCAGGCAAAATACGTTCTATAAGGGCATAGACTTCAGAAGTTTGCGTATTGGAAAAACGATTTACTAATTTGTTATCAGCAAATAGATTTTCATTGATAGTTAGGATGAATAGGCAAAGTGCAACATAAATTTTAATAGTTTTCATTAGCGCTTTTTTGGTTACACAAATAAATCATTTTTTTTTAAACGCAAAGAATTATTCCTTAAACTGGTTAATAAGTTGGGATGATTTGATATTTTAATGTTACTGTAAAAAAAAAATCCCCCAAGTTGCTTGGAGGATTTATATCTAAATAGGTTCTTCGTTATGCTCAGAACCAATAAACTATCGGATGATATTCTACTTTTTAACGTACATTACTTCTTTTACCGCTTTAACAACACGTTCTGCATTTGGTAGACTCGCTGCAATTAAAGTTGGTGAATATGGAAGTGGAACATCTGCACAGGTAATACGTAAAACCGGAGCATCTAAATAATCGAATGCATGTTTTTGTACCATGAAGGCAATCTCGCCGGAAAGCGACGCTAATGGCCAAGCCTCTTCTACCACAACCAAACGGTTTGTTTTTTTAACCGATTCGATAATGGTTGCATAATCAATAGGACGTACCGTACGTAAATCAATCACTTCAACGTTAATTCCTTCTTTGGCTAACTCTTCTACAGCAGGATTTACCACACGTGTTAACATTTTACCAAAAGTTACAATGGTTACATCTGTGCCTTCTTTGGTTACTTTAGCTTTACCAAGTTCGATATAGTATTCTTCTGCAGGAACATCGCCTTTATCGCCATACATCACTTCCGATTCCATAAAAATAACCGGATCCGGATCAAGGATTGATTGTTTTAATAAACCTTTCGCATCGTAAGGAGTAGCCGGAACCACCACTTTTAAACCTGGTGTGTTAGCATACCAGTTCTCGAAATTTTGAGAGTGTTGCGCACCTAACTGACCTGCGTTACCGGTTGGACCACGGAAAACCATAGGGCATGAAAACTGACCACCGCTCATTGATAAGATTTTAGCCGCTCCGTTGATGATCTGATCGATCGCAACTAAAGAGAAGTTAAATGTCATGAACTCTACAATTGGAATAAGGCCAGCTGTAGCTGCACCAGTTGCAATACCTGCGAAACCTAATTCGGCAATCGGGGTATCGATAATTCGTTTTGCGCCAAATTCATCAAGCATACCCTGACTTACTTTGTATGCACCGTTATATTCTGCTACTTCTTCACCTAATAAAAAAACGCGGTCATCTTTACGCATTTCTTCGCTCATGGCTTCGCGAAGTGCTTCTCTAAATTGGATTTCTCTCATTGTAAATTTTAATAACGGTGGCAAATATAATTATTAATCGCTTTGAAACCAAAGGCTAAAATGCCTATGTTTTGTAATAATTATAAGTGTTTTGTCTAATTAGTTGATGTTTTTTTAACCGATTTTTTTACTAATTCCTGTAATGAGGAAATATTATTGGGCAATTCCGTTTTTGTTGGGCTTTTTTGTATTAATATTGGTGTTTTTTACGAAATAACTACCTCTTGCACTGCAGTTATTTGGAGCGGATTGCAATGAGGTAGCGAACCTATGAAGTGGGCAGCAAAGCTAAAGTTATTTAGCGTCCTTCATTTCAGCCATGATGACGACTACATTTATTTAGCATTAGTGGTTTGGATTCAATAATCCATAAATTTCACTATCAAGAAACCGGCCTCTGAAATAATAATCTTGTTTAAAATGTGCTTCCTTTTTAAAGCCATGTTTGATCAGCATCTGTCTGGAAGCATCGTTTTCTACATTAATATTTGCACTGATGGTGTGCAGGTTAACTTCATTAAATCCAAAATCGATGGTTCGTTTCAAGGCTTCAGAGATAATTCCCTGCCGCCAATAATCAGGATGTAGCATATAACCAATCTCTGCCCTATGGTTGGCGAAGTCGGTACGCCAATATCCGATAGAACCAATCATTTGCCCCGGCTCATCTTTTAAGGCTATTACCCAGGCCAGGTTATCCCCATTTTCGTAGCCATTTCTAAAACGGGAAATAAAATCTTTAATTTCAAAAATATCTTTTGGTCTTTCCCTGTCGATATATTTCATTACCGTTTCGTTTGTACGCATGGCAAAAAGTGCTTCGGCGTCAGCAAGATCATGTTCGCGGAGGATTAGTCGTTCGGTTTCGAGTATGGGGAAATTTGTAAAATTTAAGGTTAGCATTTTCAAATTTAAGAGATTTAACCGCAAAGCACGCAAAAGTTTTAGCAAAGTATGCAAAGTTTGTTTTACCACAGAGAACACAGAAATCATTAAGCTAATATTTCAATGCAACACGGTGTACGCTGTGCTTTTTCCTCAGTGTGCTCGATGGTTATTTTACTTTGGATTTAGCGCTCTTTGCGGTTTACTTCATTTCTTTGCGGTTGCAACTATTTCCAAAATAAAGTTTTATAAATAGAATATTTGTAGTTTTCCTCAACTTTGCTGGCCACAAAATAGGGAGCTTCGAAGAGTTCGGTCAGCTTTTTTCTTAATTCATCAAGAAATTCCGGTTTAATCTCTTCCAAATAAGCTCCTGATAGCGTTTGCCTGCCCGATTTAAACCATACGCCGTCTACACTCATGGTTTTTACCACATACAGATTTGGTTCTACAAAACTTTTGCCCGAGAACTGTTCGTAAGCATAGGTGTATAATAAGGTTTGGATCAGTGCTTTATTGATATGTTTGCCATCAGAGTTGAACAACTCGGGAATATCTTTAAACGTGAGTTTGTCGCTGCCAGTTTTATAGTCTATAATTTTCGTCACGCCATCTTTAACATCCACACGATCAATAAAGCCAAAGATTTTGATACTGGCTTCTTTTCCTCGTAACGGGAAACTGATCTCGGCCTCTACCTTTTGTTCAAGACTAATGATCATAAATGGGGTTTGTGCTTCGTCCTGATTTAAAATGATATTTACATAAGCCTCTACGATAGATAAAATAACCTTTTGCATGCCTTTGTATTCCATGATCATGTCAGGGTTTTTGAACATGACAGCATTGAATGCTTTTTGGATCAATGCTGGCACCTGTTTACGTTTCTCTTTGATATGCGCTGCAGTAATTTCAGCAGACCTTAGATCCTCGTAAAAATACTCCATCACTTTGTGCAGAATGGAACCGATTTCGTTGGCTTCTACCACTGCACTGATCTCTTTAGGTTCTTTAATACCCGCAATGTAATTGAAAAAGAAATCTATGGGATTAGAAATGTATTGGGTAAGTGCAGAAGGGGATAGCACCTTCTTTTTATCCAGGTATTTTTGAAGTGTTTCCTGAATAAAGGCGTTATTGGTTTTCTCGATTTTTACTTCCTTAAAAGGCTCGGTTTTTACTTCCAGATTAAGTTCATTATAGGTAAAATCGAAACCACTTTCGTACTCCAGTTGCTTTAAAATTCTGCTGGCTTCACCTGAAGTAGATTCGTCGGTTAAACTATTATAGACAAAATTGATATTCTTTGCGCGTTGTAATAGACGATAGACCATATAGGCTGAAATAGCATCAAGATTTTCAAGAACCGGCAGGCCATAAACACGACGTATAGAATCTGGAATAAAGCTATTGCCAATGGATGACTTAGGAATAATACCTTCATTGAAACCCAAAATCACCACCTTATCGAAATTCAGGTTCCTGGTTTCAAGCAGTCCCATTACTTGGATGCCATTTAAAGGATCGCCTGAAAGTGGTACTGCGATAGCCTGTAGTGATTTTTGTACTAGGTAAATTACAAAAGGAATTTCTTCTTTACCGATGTGGCTGCTAAAAGTATCATGCAGCCTGTTTAATTCTTGTATAGTTTTTACAAATAATTCCGCATCGATTTTTTTGAGTGTTTTTGCGTTTGATAACCGGGTTAACACATAATCCAGTACATCTAACAAATTGGTGACCACGTGCTGTGGATCATCGATTTTCTTATAAAAAGCTTCGAACAGCCCACTTTGACGTAAAAGGCGTTTATGATCGATCTCTACCTGATTTTCTTCCAATAATGCGGTTAAAATTTTATCGCGCATTTTTTGGCTAAGGCCCGTTAGTGGATGTGTTAAAAAAGCTTCTACATTTTTGTAACTTACTTTATCCCGCTGTAAAATTTCCAGCTGACTCATCAACCACAAATCAACCAAACCAAAAATACTTGAAGTTGATAACGCAAAACCCATAGTTACGTTAAGGTCAATCGCTTTTCCATTCAGGTTAGTAGGGATCGTTTGCAGTGTGGGGATCAACAGGCCTTCATCTGCTAAAACCACTACTGTTTTTCCAACCGTTTCCGCGCTGGTATAATCTTCTTCTAAAATATTATTTAGTATTTTGGCCTGCGCAGATTGCCCCTGAACCTTAAAAACATTTACCTGGTGCGGAGCAGATTTCATTAAACTTTCCTGATTGGCAAACTCATTCTTCAAGCCAAGTTGATTGATGTTTTTACGAAGAAACAAGCCTGCTTCCTGCGAAATATCATCTAAATAATACGTATCAGCATCGAAATAAAATAGCGCTTTACCTGCTTCCTGTAACTGGGTAAATATTTTAGCTTCGGCACTGCTCAAAGCGTTAAATCCAATAAAAATGATCTTGCCTTTATCGAAATTCGAGATGAATTCCTGATGACGGGTAATGTCATCAGCCAGATACCTGTAAACAGAACCATTGGTTAAATAACCTTGCTCTTTAAGTGTTGCGTGGTATTTATGGTAAAGTTTCGGCATCCTGCGCCACATCTTGATAAACAGTTCCTGCTGCTTTTTATGTTTTCCTTCGGAATAAGAAGTCCAGAATTGGGCAAGAAACTCATATTGCTCCGGGCTTAAATAATCGAAATCTTTATTGATAACTGATATATCTTCCAGATCGCGGTATAATTTTGCTGCATCAACCAAATCGGCATCAATCTGATTAAAATCGCTTAAGATAATTTTTGCCAACGGAAAAAACTTATGACTGGAAATAGTTTCCAGTTTTTCTTCTGCAAGTAGTTGATTATAGATGCGGTGTAGCGTAAAAAACTGCAGGTAAAAATCGGCTATTTTATAACTCGTAGAACTGGCAAAGAACTCCTGTATGGTAAAAAAAGACGGACTAAAAAATGGTTTGCCGATAATATCTGCAAAGTGCTTCTGCAAATAGGCCGATGGCCGTTTATTGTTGAAAACGATGGCGCAGTTCTCCAGTTGGTTTCCAAACCGGGCAACTAAATCTTCGGCAACTTCCTGTAAAAATGGTTTAATCTGCATATTATACTAATTTCAATTTGCCCTTAACTGCATAGAAAAGATAGGTTTTGATATTCTGGTAACCCATTTCAGTCAATAAAACCCTGTAATTATTTACTTGTTCGATGTGTTTGTCGCTTTCTTCAATAGTAAATTTATAATCAAGGATAATCACCTCGTCGTTGTTGATCAAAACCCGGTCAGGGCGGTGCAGTTTCCCATTGGTATCGATAATGTTTTTTTCTACAATGCTTTCGCTTGCATTACCCAAGATCTCTTTGAGCTCAGGGTGTTCCAATACTTCAAGTGCGGATGAGATTAATTTCTGTTTTTCTTCTTCTTTGATAATTCCCTGCAAAACAAGGTTGGCGGTATAATCATCAACTTCTTTCTGCGTGTTGGCACTGGCCAGGATATCGTGCAGCAAAGAACCTTTTCTTCCTGATTTTTCAATATTTACCAAATGCTTTAAGTGTTTGTCTTCAGATGGGATATAAAGTTCTGATAGGCGCGTTGTGGTTGGATAACTATTTAGGTTGATGAAATTAGCGTCTTTCATCTTATTTTCAACAACTACAGGCTCTACAATTTCGTACACGCCGTTTTCATCAAACTGCTCATCAAAAGTGAAATTGATGGCATCGCCCATATTGGATAATTTCAATTCCTTTTTAGCCATCGTAGCAATGTAAAGATAATCTTTGGATCGTGTAGTGGCTACATAAAGCATATTCAACGCATCCATGTTGTTGTAAAGCAGCTCTTCGTAATAGGCTTTCGCAATTGCCGAATCAGCCAGCGCTTCATTGTATTTTAGTGGAATGCCTTTTAGGTCCTTGTAAACCGTTTCTTCTGAAGATACCCAGAAATTGCCATTGGCTTTGCCCTTGATTTCCCAATTGCAAAAAGGTACAAAAACCGCCCTAAAAGCCAGGCCTTTCGATTTGTGGATGGTAATGATCTGTATGGCATCAGCTCCATCCGGAGAAGGCAATGATTTTTTAATGCCATCTTCTTCCCACCAGGTTAAAAATGAAAGAATACCTTTTTCACCGAGTTTTGCGGCTGAGGCGGTTAAATCTCTAAACGCAAGTAGGTAAGGTAGGTTGGTGGTGAGATTTTTTAATCCATAACTTTCAATTAAAATCTCTACCAATTCAGGCAGGGGTAGCTGTAACCAGCTTTGCCAGTTTTCGCATAAAGCAACCGGTAAAACCGTGGTAAGCGTACTTAAAGGTTTGTTGGTAAGGTTGAGGTAGTAACTGGCATCAATCTCTTTTTCATGTAGGGCATGGTAAAGTGCTATACAATTGGCTTTGTATAATGCTGTTTGTGCTTCTAAACCAATTAATACTTTTAGTGTATTGATAATGAGCTGTATGGCCGAATTGTTGGAAATCAATAAGGCATCTCCTGACAAAACAGGTAAGTTATGCTCCATTAATTTTTTAACAGTAAGTAGTGCTTCGCTGTTAGATCGAACTAAAATGGCAATATCTTTTAATGCATATTGCTGTTGGTTTTTGAGATCATTTATTTCTTCAACAATATCGTTTAATGCAATATCCCTAAAAATGGTTTCTGTGAAACGCGATTCATTCGGTGCATGGTCTTTGCCAAACTTTTTAATCTTAATTGTTCCACCTTTTAAGGTATTCGTAGCAAAGTTCTGGGTAGAGCCACTATAAATATCGGTTATAATCTGCTGGTAATTTTGTTCTTGCCACCAGTTGGGAATGCTTTCAGGTTTGGTGGCCAGATTTTCATTCAGTTCATTCTGCAGGGTTATGGGAATGGCCTTGTAAAGGAAGTTGTTAAATGTGATGATATTTTCGGCACTCCGGTAATTTTCAGCTAAACTTTCTTCCAATACATTTTCTGCACCAACATCTAATTTAGCATGTTTGTGCAAGATGTTCCAATCGCCGTTGCGCCAGCGGTAAATAGATTGTTTGGTGTCGCCAACTATCAGGTGATCGATCAGATCCTGGCTCGGTGTAGCCATAGCATTTGTCAGCAGGGATTTAAAGCTTCCCCACTGACTGGTAGAAGTATCCTGAAATTCATCAAACAAAAAATTGCGGTAGCGGTTGCCTACTTTTTCCCAGATAAAGGATGGGTTATCCCCTGCATCTTCTGTAATTCCAGAAATCAGTTTTTGCGCGTCGCTGATCAGCAGGTTATCATTTTCGGCCCTGTATTCTTTTAAAAGCATGGCAATTTCCTGCATTAACCTTAAATAATAAAGATTTTTATTAAAGGCAATCGCCAGACTGTAGTTTGGTAAATGGGTTAAATAATGCGTTTTTAACTTTTTTAGTATCGGATTTACCGTATCATAGGCTTCAGGGAAGTTTGCATTTTTCTGAAACCATTCGTCAGGCTCATCAATGAGGTTAAAAAGTGGCTCGATCTTCGAAAAATCGCCCCTGACAATAAGAATAATTTTAGCCAGCGGACTTCTCGATTTTCCCTTCAGGTGCTCAGTTTCCACCCCGATTACGTTCAGAGCTTCGTTTGCCTCTGTTGCCAGCGAAACCAATTCTTCTTCAAAGTTCTTTATCTCTGCCTTGGTAATGCTGATGTATTTTTTAAATAATTCATCAATGTTTTCCAGACCAAGCGTGTTTACCGCATCTTCAAAAATCTGGAAACGTTCGGAGAAAATTTCGCCAATCAGATTGTAAAGTTCGAATTTATAGTTCCAGCTCTTGTTATCGCTAATGCGCTCAATGGCGAGGTCGATAATCCATTGTAACAGCTGTTTGTTATGATCTAAAGCTTCATCCAGTTTGTTTACCAGGTCATCTTTTACCTTGTCATAATTCATTTCTAAATTATAATCGGCATTTAAGCCCAGCTCAAAAGCAAAACCCCTGATTACTTTTTGAACAAAACCATCAATGGTACTTACCGAGAAACGGCTATAGTCATGCAGGATTTTACGGTATATTTTATCTGCCTTGATCTGTAACTCTTGCGGACTTAATATCGGATAGGCTTGTAAAATAAGTTTCCGATAGTCATCAGTTTTTTTTGATGAGTCGCCTTTTGCCAGTCCAAGTAGCACTTCCAGTATCCTGGTTTTCATTTCTTCTGTAGCCTTATTGGTGAAGGTTACGGCCAAAATTTCCCGATATTTATTCTCGCTGCTAAAAAGCAGGGTAAGATAATGCGCGGTTAAACTGAACGTTTTACCTGAACCTGCAGAGGCTTGAAGAATTTTGAGGGGCTGGGGCATAATGTTGTATTTATTCCCCTCCTTTGGAGGGGTGCCCGAAGGGCGGGGTGGTTTAATCTCTTTTATTTAATAGTTTAGGATAGTTGAGTTCCATATTCTTTAATAATGTACTCTTCCAAACCCATCATTACAAAATTCATTTGTTTCATTACATCATCAACCGTAATCCGGTAAATCTTTAATCCTAATGAAGTTAAATATGCTTCTCTCCGTTTATCATAAACCTGTTTATCATCATGACTGCTGCCATCAATTTCAATTACTAAACCAAGATGCTTGATGTAAAAGTCGACGATGTAATTTCCAATTATACGCTGCCTGTCGAAATCTATTTTATGAAATTGCTTTTTGGTTACCTGCATCCAAAATAATACTTCAGGTAAATTTCCAGCTTGCCTAAGTGCTTTTGCCCTTTCTTTTAGTCGAGGTTGATAAGGCAACCTGGTTATTGATACTGGCTTTAGCGTTGTTCCATTAATTATAATATCTTTTTGTAACGTCTCTTTCAACACCCCGTCCTGCGGACACCCCTCTGGTAGAGGGGAATGTTGGGGGCCTAAATCGGAAGGAGTATTGTTGATATCATTCATGTTTTTGCTTCGGGTTGTTACACTATCCTAAACTACAACAATTTAAAATTTTTCCGAAATCATGATATCAACAATGTGTCCATTTACGGTTTTTTCTTCTTTTTGGCTAATGTTTTATGGCTGATCCTTGCAGGCCGTTCGGCCATTTCAATTGGGAGGCCAAGCAAATCGCGGATTACTACCGAAGCACATGCACCACCAAATGCTGCAGGCAGGTAAGAAACTGTACCATAAGCAGAGCGTTTAAAATTGCTCCCGTCAGTCATAATCATAGAATTTTTATCCATTTCTTCGGTAGAGAAAACAGCTTTTATTTTTGCCGCGTTTGCAAGTTTATTCAGGCGTTTCCGCAAATAACTGGCAAAAACACATTGATAAGTATCCGGAAGCAGTGTAATTCTTAAATGGGTAGGATCCATTTTGCCACCAGCACCCATTGAACTTACAATGGGAATATTTTTCTCCAAAGCGGTTCCTAACAATGTAATTTTAGGCATCACACTATCAATACAATCCATAATGTAATCGAAATCGGCTTCTAAAATTTCCCTGCATTTCTCTGGCGTAAGAAAGGTATTAACTACATGCAGTTTTAATTCAGGATTTATGGACAATAAACGTTCCTGCATAATGGCAGCTTTGCTTACTCCATGATTGGTAGCCAGAGCAGGTAATTGCCTGTTTCGGTTGGTGGGGTCAACCACATCACCATCAACAATCGTCATTTCTCCAATTCCGGAACGGCAGATAAATTCGGCGGCAAAAGAACCCACCCCACCTAAGCCGATTACCAGAACATGTTTTGATTGAAGTTTATCTATCCCATCATTACCTAAAAGCAAGGCAGAGCGCGAAAGCCAGCTAACATCAGACATATTTGTGTATTTAGCTGTATTCTTCGACAGGCTCAGAATGACAGCGCTATATTAAATTTAGTTTATTCCAGTCTGTAAAAATACGAGCTTTGAGTTCATCTACAGTACATTTTTTTAAAATGGCTGCTGCCCGGTAAATTTCCTCAATCGAAATATCAGCATCATCCGTTTCCAGGAAAAAATTATTGGTGGTTTGAATCAGTTTCGCTGCACCGGAGTTTTCTTTCAAGATAGTCAAACCAAAAGAAAGTATAAATCCTTTATCCAGCAGTTGCTTGCCAAGTTCCTCGTTTTTATTAAAGCCATGGATAATCATAGGTACTTTAACCTTTAAGCGGTCTGTAATCGCTATTAATTCAGCGAAACATTTAACACAATGCAAAATCAAAGGTTTTCTGATCTTTTCTGCCAATTCGATCTGTTTTTCCAGAATTATGATCTGATTCTCCAGGTTTTCGCCCCTTAATCGATCCAAACCACACTCACCAATCTGTTTTACATTGGCTTGATTGGCTACGACACTTAAGTATTTCATCTGCTGGTCAAGATGTTCAATTTTAGCAAACCATGGATGTAAACCAACCGAAATAGGTTTCGTTTTCGGCATGGCTAAAAAGAGATCGTGGGTTAATGACAGGCTTTGAATGCTGGTTATCCCGGTTTGAGTGGCAACTTTATGGGTATGTATATCTAGGAAATCCATTTCTAATGCAAAGATAGTTAAATGTAAAGTGGACGATGTAAAAGGATTAATAGAAAAATGCGAATGGTTTTAAACCTTTCCGCAACACCAGGTTCTGTTAATGACCAATGACCAATGACCAATGACCAATGACCAATGACCAATGACCAATAATGTTGCTTCTCTGTAAAGAATTTGCGAATAATCTATTAAAATATAGACTTTATTATCTTTGCTTATTATTCTAAAAATCATGAAAAAATTAGTTATTTTATTAACGACGATATTGATTTCGACCGCGGCTTTTAGCCAGGCAAAAAAGGAAAGTGTTCACATCTATAACCCGCAGGCAAATGCTAAAGCGGATATTGCTGCTGCGGTTGCAAAAGCAGCCAAAGAAAATAAACATGTTTTGTTACAGGTTGGCGGTAACTGGTGCAGCTGGTGTATCGCATTTCATAACCTGATTGATAGCACTGCAACGCTAAAAAAATACATCAACGATAATTTCGAGACGGTGCTGGTTAACTATAGTCCTGAAAATAAAAACGAAAGTGTTTTGGCTGGTTTAGGCTATCCTCAACGTTTTGGTTTTCCGGTATTCGTAATTCTTGATAGTAAAGGCAAAGTATTACACATTGAAAATTCATCTTATCTAGAAACGGAAGAAGTTGGCGCTAACGGTAAAAAGAAAGTGGGACATGATGTAAAGAAAATTACCTCATTTTTGAAAGGGTGGACAAGAGCAGCAGTCGATCCTGAAACTTATAAAGCTAAGTAGTGGTTTCAGGTTAAGGCTGAACCATAACATCGGGCCTGAATATTTAAAAAGCCTTTCGGATTTTCGCATCTGAAAGGCTTTTTGTTAAGCTTCTAGTTCATCTTCATCCACCTCATCATCTAGGTTCAACTCATAAGAGGCTCTTGAAGCTTCATCGGCTTGTTCCAGCAAATCTTTATCGTGTTCAATGCTGGTATCATCACCGCTAATTTCATTGATGTTTTCTACATCATCCTCTCTGCGTAAAGCATCGTTAGGATCGTTCGAATAATTATCGTTTTCTGGGTCTATCATAACTTTAAGATTTTATATAAGATAATCGTTTTGATAGTGAAATTGTTTTATGGAAAGTCTTAAAGAACAACAAAAACGTATTCCGTAAGTTTGCCTTTCCCTGATTAGCCTGGCGATCCTTTTTTAGATTTTTCGCTGTGGAAATCTTAAAGCGCCTGCATTAAGATTATTGATGAGTGGTTTTTTATTCAGGGGCATTCATGAGCTATTTGTGGTTCCCAATCAAGTTGGGAATGACGATCGATCGAAGGATACTACCAAATAAAATTTATCTGTCACTTATTTGATTTTTATAAAATATATTCTTTTTAAGAATAACAAAGTTTTAATCCTTTTTCTTAGGCTCTTCCAGATATCCATTAAAATAGATGGGCTGTTTATTTATACTGCTGGCCGTTAATGAAGCGTATCCGTTGGTAGAAATATTGATCGTAAACCGATAATTCTCTCTTATCACATCTTTTGTTTCAATTTGAATGGTGTACATGCCTTTTTTATTTTTGGATTCTTTATAGGTGAAATTTTTTGAAGTAAATTTAATTCCGCCTTGTGTAGGATCCATCGGAGCAGAAAAAGACCTGCCAAAATAAGGTAGATAAGCCACAATACTGTCTTTGGTAACCTTAACATCGTATTGAGATCCGGTTAGGTTTATTGAAGAACCTGCCTGACTGCCTGGCATTGCTGCCAATATTCTGTTAATGTCATTGTTGGCCATTGGAGTGGCTGTGTTAGCTATAAAGTTGTAATTTTTATCTGCTACAATTTTAATTGTGGTTTCTTTGTCGGTTTGGGCGAAAGATTGAAATCCGATCGAAAGAAATGCAAAGCTTAATATTAAATTTAAACGTTTCATCATGTGTGTTTTAAATGTGTCACAATTTAAAGATGCACAGATTTGAAAGATTCCATAATAGTGCCAAAAATAGAACGAAACTTAAATCAAATGGTTTTAGTTTTTAACTAAGGATTTATCTTTTCCGAATGATTTGATTTATATAAGGGATTATTTTTTTCGGTTTCGGAAGCCCCCATGGCCGTGAATTTATAGGTGCCTGCAGGCAGGTTATTCAGTTCTATTTCGCCATTTTCGTTTGTAATTAGGGTGATTAAATTTCCGCCAGGATTTTTACCGCCTTTAACAATAATACCGCCAATTGGTGATCCGGCTACCCGCGATCTGGGATTATTTGAAGGAACCATAATAATAAATTTATAATTCCCTGTGATGGCGTTGTTAAATTCTATTTCTCCATTTTGATTAGTTACAAGGTTAGTTGCCTCACCTGCCGGGATATTAACTGCTTTTACCACTATGCCACCAATAGGTTGCCCGGCTACAAAACTGATTTCTCCGCTTGTTACATCCAATTTGCCTTTAATGGATTTCATGATGCATGGGAAGTGCGATTCAGGATAACTCAGTTTGCAATAATCACAATAATGCCCTTCGGGTGCCTGCGCCTTTAATTGTTGTGTATTTGTTGCTTTGATTGCAGGTGATATGGCGGTTTTTTTAATTTGAGCCAGAGCAATTAATGATATAAATAGCAGAAATACCGCTAGAGCAGCTCCTTTTTTCATAAAATTTGATTAGAAAGGTAAAATTAATCAAAAAATACGGCTTAATATAAATTAGTTGTCTTGGTAAATCTTTAGGCTTTAGACTCATTATTTCTTTTTAGACGCTTTTGCAAAGGGGTTAAAATCGAGGGCAAGTTGAACCCAGAAATCAAGTTCATCATTTCTAACTAAAACATTTTCTGATACCGAAATATAACCCTTCATCGGTCTGCCACCCATTACCATTTGTTCCCAGCCATCTTTATGTGATAAGTTTTCTAAAGCATTTGGATCGATCCGGACCATCATGCCGGCTTTGGAAACACCGATGCACATTTCGCCATTTACCATAAACACTAATCCTGAAAACATCAGTTTTTCTTCTATATCAGGTATATGCATCAGTCTTTCAGCCACACGGAGGGCAAGGGTTTCGTTGTAACCTCTCATTATTCATCTGTATAGCTTCTGGAAACAAATTTGATTCCAGTTGAGGTAAAGAAATTTTTTAGCATGTTAATTTTTTCAGTACATTTTTCGCCAATATGTATTTTATTCGAGCTGAATTGCATACGCAGGTAATCGAAGCAGATTTCAATATAAGCGATTACTTTCCTCTTGTCGTTAAAGAACAAATAGCATTGTGTGGGTCGTAGCAGGACATTCTATGTTCGATCACTCCATATTTTTTAGATCTATAACCATAGTTAAACAGTAAATCAGTTAGTTTGTTGATATCTTGCTTGGACAATCTGATTTCCTCTTTTACCATTCCAGTATCTAAAACTCCTTTTTTTACCAGCAGATAGCTTGAAAATTCTGATATCGTATCTATAAAGGATATTAAAGACACAAATTCTGTCCGGTTGAAAGGATAAAACATTTTCCTTTGTGCAGAACTATATTTATCGAAGTGCATGCAATGGGAATTTTCTTACATTAATGAATCTTGCTCTTCAATTGATAAGTTCTCTAATTCTTTTGTCTGTGCAGATAATAAACTACACATGAAAACAAGGTAGATGGTATTCAAGATTTTTAACATCTCATGAGTTTGTTGTGTTCAAAACTAAATTACATCTTTATAAACCATTTTTCAATAATCGGACGTTATTCTTTAAATTTGCAACATGTTGTTAAACTGCTATCAGGAAGAATTATTAGAGGCCGGGTGTGATGAAGCGGGAAGAGGTTGCCTTGCAGGCCCTGTTTTTGCGGCTGCGGTGATATTGCCTAAGGGTTTTGTGCTGGAGGGTTTAAACGACTCCAAACAGCTGTCTCATGAACAAAGGGCGCTGTTAAGGCCAATTATCGAACAGGAAGCGCTGGCATGGGCAGTAGCCTCTTGCGATCATGAAGAAATAGACCGCATCAATATTTTAAATGCATCATTTCTGGCCATGCACAGGGCCATTGAAAAATTGCAAACGCCACCACAATACCTGGTTATTGATGGAAACCGTTTTAAGACCTATCCTCAGATTCCTCATAGCTGTATTGTTAAAGGCGATGGTAAATACCTCAATATTGCAGCGGCCTCCATATTGGCCAAAACACATCGGGATGAATATATGACCAACCTGCATGTAGGTTATCCTCATTATAATTGGCAGCAAAATAAAGGTTATCCAACCATTGCACACCGTAAAGCTGTACTCGAAATGGGCTTATCGCCTTTTCATCGCAAAACTTTTAATGTAAGCGCCCCTCAGTTGGAACTGTTTTCAAAAAACGCCTGAAATTTCGTATTTTCACCACGTTGTGAAAATTTTGTTGATTACTAAGCGGATTCCCTTTCCGCCAAACAGTGGTTATCCGATTGTGGTATACAATACCATACAAGGTTTGCTGCAACTTGGCGCAGATATTACATTGTTTAGCCTTAACCCAACAAAAGGGCGTATTGATATTGAAGATATTTATGACCCTGTTTTTGAAGAGATTAAATACCATACCTGCGATTTAGATACAGATGTAAATGTATGGTCTGCTTTTTTTAATATTTTCACTAACGAATCTTATAATGTTTCCCGGTACTACAGTGAAGACGCTGCCCGGCAGCTGGAAAATCTTTTAAGGGAAAATGCATTCGATATCATCCAGTTCGAAGGTCTCTTTGTGGTTCCCTATCTGGATGTGGTTAAGGCAAATAGTAATGCTAAGCTGATTTACCGGGCGCATAATATCGAGTTTACGTTATGGGAACGCCTTTCGCATTCAGAAAAGTTTCTTATTCGACGCAAATACCTGGCTTTCCTGGCACAACGGCTTAAAGCTTATGAAACTGATCAGATTAATCGCTTTCACCACATTTTTGCTATTTCCGAACCCGATCGCCAAAGCATATTGAGGTTTGGTTGCGAAGTCCCGATGTCGGTTTTTCCGGTAGCCATCGATTTGGAAAAATATAAGGCAGACAAGACCAAAACCAGTTTTCCTACGCTGTTTCATTTAGGGGCAATGGATTGGCGGCCCAATCAGGAAGGATTAGAGTGGTTTTTAGACGATATTTGGCCAGATATTGAGAAGTTGAATAAGGATCTCCGGTTTTACATCGCCGGGAAAAACATGCAGAAACATTTTTTTGAATACGATTCTGAGAACCTGATTGTAGAGGGGGAGGTGTTTGATGCCGTAGAGTTTATGAACTCCAAAGCCATTATGATCGTGCCACTAATTTCTGGTACCGGCATGCGGGTTAAGATTATTGAAGGTATGGCAATGAAAAAATGCATCATTGCCACAACCACGGCAGCTGAAGGAATTAACTGCAGGCACGGACATGATATCTTAATTGCTGATTCTGCGGATGAATTTTACCGTTCCATCTTGCAATGTGTCATCAATCCTAAACGGTGGGTAGAAATAGGAGAGAATGCACGGAAAACAGTTGAAAATGATCATGGCGTTCAATTAATTTCCGGTAAAATGTTAAAAATTTATGAGGAATTGGTTAGTGCATAACAAGATTTGTATCCCTTAGGTTGTTTTTTATACTGAGCAACTGAAACCATTCTATCGAATAGCTTTGATCGGATTAAGTGGTGTCTGCTTATAAATCCTGCAACCTTAAAAATGAAACGCTGTATTGGGTTTCCAGCCCCGGTTGAAGCGTTACCCTGCAGCAACGAGGTACGAGGAAGCGTAAAAGCGAAAAACGGGATGAAATTTATGGCTTTACACGGACTTTGCGCTTCAAATCAAATTTTGTATTTCTCCGCCCTTAAGCATAGCTGCACTTCGTTTGCTTATACTACATTTTATTTGTTATTATTGTCAATTGCTCTTCAGTGAAGTAATATAATTTTGTAAGCCTGAAGTTCCTCATCAAATCAGTTTTCAGTCTAAAAAACGCCTATAAAATTTACCTCAAAATTTTGTCTTTTTCTTAGTAGTTTTGCCCCGCGAAGAATAAGCATAAAATCGCCATAATTGGGGTTAAAATTGTAATCGCTTCATTATTCATAAAAAATAAAATTTACGGATGAAAAATACCGCATTAACAGAAAAACACATCGCTTTAGGCGCTAAAATGGTTCCATTTGCAGGTTATAATATGCCTGTTACTTATGAAGGTATTAATGCCGAACATGCAACAGTTCGTAATGGAGTAGGTGTTTTTGATGTGAGCCACATGGGTGAATTTATTCTTAAAGGTGAAAATGCATTAGACCTTATTCAAAGAGTAACCAGTAACGATGCCGCTAAGTTATATGACGGAAAAGTGCAGTACTCTTGCTTGCCCAATAAAGATGGTGGTATTGTTGATGATCTTTTGGTTTACAAGATAGATAATAAAACCTATATGTTGGTGGTAAATGCATCGAACATTGAAAAAGATTGGAACTGGATACAACAATTCAATACAGAAGGCGTAGAAATGCATAATATTTCTGATCAAACTTCTCTGTTAGCCATTCAAGGACCAAAGGCAGCTGATGCGTTACAAAGTTTAACCGAAGTTGATTTAGCATCAATGGAATATTATACTTTCGTAAAAGGCACTTTTGC
Source organism: Pedobacter suwonensis (assembly GCF_007833675.1). Taxonomy (NCBI): domain Bacteria; kingdom Pseudomonadati; phylum Bacteroidota; class Sphingobacteriia; order Sphingobacteriales; family Sphingobacteriaceae; genus Pedobacter; species Pedobacter suwonensis. The sequence continues at coordinate 3,777,869 of NZ_CP031708.1, forward strand.
AGGAGTTGAAAATGTGGTAATTTCTGCAACAGGCTATACCGGTGCAGGTGGATTCGAAATTTATTTCGAAAATCAATACGCGGATCAGATCTGGGATGCCATTTTTGAAGCGGGTGCGGCATACAATATTAAGCCAATTGGTTTAGGTGCCCGTGATACTTTACGTTTAGAAATGGGTTTTTGTTTATACGGAAATGATATTGATGATACAACTTCGCCAATTGAAGCCGGTTTAGGTTGGATTACTAAATTTTCTAAATCTTTCACCAATTCAGAAGCATTATTGGCGCAAAAAGAAGCTGGCGTTCAAAAGAAATTAGTTGGTTTTGAAATGATCGACCGTGGTATTCCGCGCCATGATTATCAAATTGCTGATGCTGAAGGAAATGTCATTGGTAAAGTAACTTCTGGTACCCAGGCACCTTCTTTGCAAAAGGCAATCGGTATGGGTTACGTTGCAAAAGATTTCGCTAAAGAAGGAACTGAAATTTTTATTTTGATCCGCAATACACCGATTAAAGCTAAAGTAGTTAAGTTTCCTTTTTATAAATAGGATTTGAGACAATAGATATGAGATTTGAGACGGTGTGTCGTCTCATGTCTCATGTCTCATGTCTCATGTCTCATATCTCCTCAAATGTCAAAAAAAATAGAAGTTTGTTTAACGCCGGCCTTGATCGATTTATACGATATTGAGCAGAGCATTGTGGTGGTGATCGATATTTTGAGGGCTACCTCTTCCATTACCTACGGAATAGATAACGGAGCTGAAGCAATTATTCCCGTAGCTCAGGTAGAGGATTGTTTAAATTATCGTGATAGTGGATTTTTATTGGCAGCCGAACGAAATGGAGAGGTTGTAGCAGGTTATGATTTCGGCAACTCGCCATTTTCTTATACGCGAGAAAAAGTAAATGGAAAAACGGTTGTGCTAACCACTACAAATGGCACCAAGGCTTTACATTTGGCACAGAAAAGAGCCTATCAGGTTTTAATAGGATCTTTCTTAAACTTAGATTCAATTTGTCATTATCTGAAAAGTCAGGATAAAAATGTGCTTTTGCTTTGCGCAGGTTGGAAAGATCAGTTCAATTTAGAGGATACGCTTTTTGCAGGTGCTGTAGTAAGCAATCTGCGTCAGAATTTTGAACATTTTGACGATTCCAGTGTGGCAGCTGAAGATCTGTATGCCTTAGCTAAAGGAGATTTAAGGAAATATCTCCACAAATCATCACATAGCCATCGCTTGGCCCAGTTGAATATAGAAGAAGATGTTGTTTTTTGTTTGCAGTTGAATCTGTGCAAAACAATCCCGGTACTAGTGGGCGAACGTTTAGTAGCCTTAAAAACTAATTAATATAATCCTCGTTTTCAATGAGGATTGTGGGGTATCATATTGGTAATGTGATTGCATCAGTCACAGAGAAATGTTTCCTCCCCGGCGATACAATCGCCATTCTCTTTTATCCTCATTGCAAACGAGGACAATGAGGGGATTTATCGGGTATTATAATAAATAGGCTTTATCTACACAGGGGTAAGTCTTGATATTGTTTATTCCACAGCCAATTTCTAAACCGGAAAGTTTATATAATGGGACTGCCAGATTAATATCTTCAGCTAATAACAAGGAATTTTCCTGAATAATAAATTATAGTCAGACATGAGTTATATTACTTTTTCTTAAAAATATTTATAAGATCAGTTTCTTATTTTGTAATTAATTCGGAAATCGTCGGACTGTTTTTAATGGTAATTAAGGCTTCTTCATGCGCCAGCCAATAAATGTCTTCTGCACGTTTCATGTCGAATGTGCTAATGGCTCCCAGACCTTTAGGTTCGATCAGTACATTGCAAAATTTAGCTTTTCTTTCCATATCATGATTGATTGACATGATTCCTGCGCGGCCCATCAAATTGGTAATACCGGTAATTTTATCAACTGGTTTAAGGTGGTTACAGGATGAGCCTATAATAAAATCGCAGTCATCCATTAAAGGTTCAACCGGAAAATTGTTTAAAATGCCACCATCTACATACATTTGGCCATCAATCATGATGGGTTTAAAAATACCGGGTATACAGCTTGAGGCATGGACAGCCCTGATAAGTGGCCCTTTAGTAAAGTAAACCAACCGGCCTTCACTAAAGTTTACGGCAGCAATGGTTAAAGGTATCTTTAGCTTTTCTATAGAATCTTCAGGAAAATATTCCTTCAGAATCAAAGCAGTATTTTCAATATTAATCAATCCTAGCGAACCTACCGCCGGACGTACAAAGCGCCAAAGCTTTGTTTTAAGGAAAATATTTAACCCTTCTTCTGGGTCTATGCCGGCAGCAAAAAAAGATCCCGCTATGGCGCCTGCACTTGTTCCGCTAATGTGGCTAAAAGTAATCCCTAAATTACTGAAGGCCTTCAAAACACCTAAATGCGCGATTCCCCTAATACCTCCGCCCGATAATACAATGCCGACTTTCATTTTTTCCTTAGGTTAATATTTGAACTGATTTTGATATAACTGGTTACTGCTAACGGTAAACTACCTCTGTTGCTTTGGTTTATACTTCGATTGATTTAAGATTTTCTGTACATCGTTATCAACCATTAACTGTTGCAAAGTAACATCTGGATGCGTACTCATATATTTCCTCACAATCTGCCAGCCTATCCATACGCCCAATTTTGGTGCCGATTCTCTATTTTCGCCTAAACCTGGCGTAAAAGGTCCTTCTGATAAAAATACCTGGATTTTTTGATAGTCGGTTTCGAAAAGATAATTATTCTCCAGAAAATATGCCCAAATGTCCCCTTCAAAGTTTTGCGCCCAGTCTAATTGCTGTTGGGTATATCCGATTTTGGTCGAATCACCTACATTTTCGGGTAAAACCTGATCAAGAAAGTATAAAATCTTTCCCTGAAAAATCATTTTAGATAATAAAGTCCTGTTATCATCAGGCTCCGCAAAAAGTTCTTCATGGGTATAAGTTTCGGCTACACGTGGCACAATATATTCAGGCGTGAACCTCCTCGAAAGGTAAAGAGGTACACTTTGCACAATGGCCCTGTAAAATTTGCTGTCTTTACCCAGAAACATGTCTAAACCGATGCCCAGATAATTATCTCCAACAGGCATCTGGTAAGCAAAACCTGAGACAAAAGAAATGAATTTGGGAATCTTCGCTTTTGGATAATAATATTTAATGTATTTAAAAGTCTGGTTTAATCCCTCTTCCTGTGCTTTTAAATCTGGAAAAACACTATCCACTTCCTTGCTTAAATCGGTATAGGCCTCATCATGGTATAAATTGGTCAACGATTCGGTGTTGGAAAATTTACTGTCTAAAATCCGATGGATAAAATCGTCATAAAACACCCCATACTTTGAAGCAAGTTGGTTATTTACTTCAAGTACATTTTTGTTTTTTCCATTAAAAAGTTCCTGATCAAATCTTTCAATTTTGATGTTTACCTCTATATTACTAACATCAGGCCGGTTGCTATGTTTGCAGGAAATAAATATGATGGCAAAAAGAAAAATTAGATAAATTTGCCAGTGTTTTACGTTATACATCATGTAACACAAATATATAAACACCTATAGCATGAAAAAAATATCAACCATTTTAATTTTATCTGTTTTAAGTTTCGGCGTCTGGGCACAAAATTCGCCCTTAACCAGTTACGGTTTTAGGTTAGGATTAACCGCGAGTCCAACTTTTGGCTGGATTAAACCTGAGCAGGGAAAAACTGAAGGAGTAGCCCTGGGCTTTTCATATGGATTGATTGGTGACTTTAATTTTGCTCCAAATTATAGTTTTTCTACGGCCTTAACTATTACTTCTGTTAATGGTAAAAGCACAGAGGCCAACGTTTCACCTTATTATGCAGCAAGTGGCAGTGCAGCACCAAAAGCTTACGATTTAAAATATAAGCTACAATACGTAGAGCTGCCTTTAACTGTTAAGCTTAAGACCGTGAAAACTGATGGAAAACGCTGGTATGGTCAGTTTGGATTGTCTAATTCAATTAATATTAGTGCAAAACAAAATGCGGTTACCGATGGTATGGTTGTTGGCGATAATTTAAATGTGTCTGATCACATCAAATTTTATCGCGCCGGATTAATTATTGGTGGTGGTGGGGAATTTGATATTTCGGGCAATACCAGTATAGTAGCCGGGTTAACTTTTAATAACGGTTTCACTAATATTGTAACCGATAAAACCAGAGATGTTAGAAATCACTATTTAGCACTTAATTTCGGCGTATTCTTTTAATTTGGATATCTGTCTTGATACTTGATACTTACTACTTGATACATCAACCATGAAAATAGCACTAGCACAACTTAATTACCACATCGGGAACTTTGAGGCCAACACCAGAAAAATAACTGAAAATATTCAATTGGCGAAAGACAAAGGAGCTGATCTGGTGGTTTTTGCCGAATTGGCTATTTGTGGTTACCCGCCGAGAGATTTTCTGGAGTTTGATGAATTTATTGGGTTGTGTGAAACCGCGGCTCATGAAATAGCAAAGTCCTGTACCGATATTGCATGTATTGTTGGGCTCCCTATTAAAAATGAGCTATTGCAGGGGAAAGACCTTTATAACGCAGCTTATTTCATTGAGGGTGGAAAAGTTAAGGCTGTGGCGAAAAAAGCATTGTTGCCAACTTATGATGTGTTTGATGAATATCGCTATTTTGAACCGGCCACACAATTTAACTGTATCGATTTTAAAGGTAAAAAAATTGCCTTGACCATTTGTGAAGACCTTTGGAATATTAACGATAATCCATTGTATATATCAAATCCAATGGATGAGTTGATTAAAGAGCAGCCAGATGTAATGATTAATATCGCAGCATCACCTTTCTCTTATACCCATGATGATGAACGCATTAAAGTACTGGCCGATAATGCAAAAAAGTACAGCCTGCCAGTTTTCTATGTAAACCAGGTTGGGGCGCAGACGGAGATTATTTTTGATGGCGGTTCTTTGGTTTTTGATGCTGATGGAGCCATGAAAGCAGAGATGAAATATTTTGAAGAGGATCTTCAGGTATTTGATCTTGAAGAGGTTGAAAATGTACGCAATAAGTATCCGCAATCGGAAAGATTAACAGATATTGAACAGATTCATGATGCACTGGTTTTAGGCATAAAAGATTATTTTGGGAAGTCTGGATTTAGTAAAGCCGTTTTAGGTTTGTCTGGCGGAATTGATTCGGCGGTGGTTTGTGCCCTGGCTTGTCGCGCATTAGGCCCCGGGAATGTAATGGCCGTTTTAATGCCTTCTAAATATTCATCCGACCATTCTGTTCAGGACGCTTTGGATTTGGTGAACAATATTGGTTGTATGCACGAAATTGTGCCTATTAAAGACGTTACAGAAGCTTTTGACAACATATTGGCGCCAGCGTTTAAAGGTTTGCCTTTTAACCTTACTGAAGAGAATATCCAGGCGCGGATCCGCGGCATTATCAACATGGCAATGAGCAATAAATTTGGCTATATTTTATTAAATACCTCAAACAAAAGCGAATGTGCAGTAGGTTATGGTACCTTGTATGGCGATATGTGCGGTGCAATTGGTGTGATTGGTGATGTATATAAAATGCAAGTTTTTGAACTCGCGAAGTACATCAATAAGGAAAGGGAAATTATACCGGTTAACACCATTGTTAAACCACCGTCAGCAGAATTGAGGCCTGATCAGAAAGATTCTGATTCTTTACCGGAATATGAAATCCTTGATAAAATATTATACCAGCATATTGAAAGGAAACAAGGCTCAAAAGCCATTATTGCTCAGGGCTTTGATGAGGCATTGGTTTTACGTATCTTAAAGATGGTTAATATTGCCGAATTTAAACGTTACCAAACGCCACCTATTTTAAGGGTATCGCCCAAAGCCTTCGGCATGGGCAGAAGAATGCCAATTGTAGGGAAATATATGGTTTAGGTTGTTTAATTTGTGAATTGCTGAGATTGTTAAACTGTGGATTACAAACTGAAAACTGGTAGTTGTTGAAACGGTGAATGGTAGAAAGGTCGTCTCGAGTGAAGCGTAGCGGAATGGAGAGATCTTTTGAATAGATTTCTCGACTACGTTGCACTCCGCTCGAAATGACGATTAGGGGTTCACCGTTACGTTTTAAGCTAAAGTAGCATCAACTGTGATGGTTGTATTCAATAATTTAGAGATCGGGCAGTTTTTTTCTGCATCTGCAACCAATTCATCGAATTTTTCTTTTGTTAAATCAGGAACAGAAGCTGTTAAAGTTAAATGCGATTCTACAATTTCACCTTTTGACGGATCAAGGTTGATTTCACATTTTGTTTCCAGTTTATCGGCTGTAAACCCTGCTTCAGTTAAGTTAGCAGATAGTTTCATGGTGAAACAGCCTGCATGTGCAGCAGCAATTAATTCCTCTGGATTTGTACCCACACCATCTGCAAAACGGGTATTGAAAGAGTATTGAGTGTTATTTAAAGTAGTGCTTTGTGTAGTGATGTTACCACTGCCTTCTTTGATAGAACCTTGCCATACGGCTGTTGCATTTCTTTTCATAATCGGATTTTATTTTTAGATTGTTTAACACCTAAAGATAAAAATATGTTTGTGTAAAGCTGGCAATTCTTTGTTAAGAAATCATGTGATTATCCGGCCTTATCCATTGGTTCTTCCTGAACCATCTTACCTCTTAACGATTGAAAAAGCAATATACTTATACCTATCATAATCGAAATATCGGCAAAATTAAAAACACCTGTTTGGAAGAGGTAAAAATCCATGTGCATAAAATCGGTAACCGATCCATGCAAAATCCGATCATATAAATTGCCTACACCACCGCCGATCAGAAAACACAAAGCAATTTGCATGGTCATCGGCAAGTTACGTTTGGTAAATAGAAAATATAAACCGTAGAGCAAAAATAATAGGGGTAAACCTGTTAAAATAATGAGCCTGAAAATGTAGGGCATGTTATCGCCCAGGCTCAAAAATGCCCCGGTGTTTTCTACTCTGGTTAACGTGAAATGGTCTTTTATAATGCTGATGTTTTCGTAATCGCTGATCTCGTTACGAACAATTCTTTTAGAAAACTGATCGCAGCTAAAATTTAGGGTTAATAATAAGAGTAATATCGACCAGCGGAGGTTTTCTATTTTTTGCATAATTTTATCTGATAATATCGGCATCTACCGGTGTATAGCCCAAATGCCTGCTTAGCGACATGATTTGTCCCTTGTGATGAAACTCATGCGTAATGACATGGGTGAACAACTGTAAAGGATTTACCATTAAAATCGCTCCGTTTTTGTCCAATTCCATTTTATGCAACTCATTTCCTTTAAATTTTTCTGTAAATAAAGCAATATATTCATCTGCCTGTTCAAAATAAGTTTGGCAGTTGTGTAAAGTCTGGTACCTTTCGAAAGGTAAAACTCCTGTTCAATGCCTAAGGCCCTTTCGCCAATCCATGCGCAATAGGTCTGGCAAATATGAACCAACAAATTTCTGATGGAGCCTCTGCCGAACGAACTGTTATTGGTTAAAAAATCATGTTCTGAAATTTGACCTACATAAGTTAAAAGGGTATTCCTGGAGGATAAAACGAAATCGTATTGTTGTTTAAGCATGGCCCGTTTTCCTGATCCATTTTCTATACGGAATAATCAAAGCTAAAAGAACGGCGGTAATGCTCAGTAATTTTGCAATAATATCTCCGCTTTTTACATAAAAGGTAATCTCGTCATTCAGGTTGATATTGGCCTTTAATGCAGCTCTGGTCCACCATTTGGTCTTTTGGGTTACATCGCCGCGTTGATTGATAAAGCAGGATATTCCGGTATTGGCTGAGCGTGCTACATCACGATGGGTTTCAATTGCCCTGAGTTTGGCATACATCATGTGCTGGTCTTTCCCTGAAGTATTTCCCCACCAGCCATCATTAGTGATAATCGCGATAAATTGTGCGCCATCTTTAACCTGTTCACCAATCCAATCGCCCCACAAACTTTCATAACAAACCACAGGCGCAACACCAATGCCGCTTTGCGCATATAACACACTCGGCTTATCTTGCCAGCCCCATCCGCCAACAGTCCCGCCCAACTGAGCAAAAACGCCGTCTAAAAACGAAAATACTTTTGGGAAGGGCATTTTTTCTACCCCGGGAACCAGTTTGGATTTATGGTAAAACTGAACATTGGCAGAATTTTCTACCTGCATGGCGGTGTTAAAATTATCAAAATAAATACCCCGTTGGTTATCAAATTTTGAGGTTATTGTTCTTTTATCCTGATAAATTTTAATGCTTTCTATCCCTGTAATCAATGTTCCGTTTTTATACTTTGATAAAAAGTTTTGCAGCGTGATGAAATCGTTATTGCTCCTGATCCGATCTTCATCTGCATAATTTGGAATGGCCGTTTCCGGCCAGATAAAATACTCGGTATTGGTTTGTCCGATGGAATCTGACAAGTGGGTTAATATATTGATTTGTTCGGCTGGTGGTATATTTTCCAGTTTTTGGTAAGGATCGATATTTGGCTGAACCACTACTACATTACTTGGTGTTCCTTTTTGTGTGGCAGTAAAGTATTTGGTTAATGAAATGCTGATGGGAATAATCACCACCAACGCCCAGATACCCGCTGCTCTGAACCTTAAATAGCCTGTTTGTGATCTGAATTTCTGATAAGCTTCAAAAGCCAGGATATTGCTCAATAAAATCCACAGTGAACCACCATAAACACCGGTATAATCATACCATTGGGCCAATTGGTGCATGCCTGCCAAGCCATTACCCAAGGTCATCCAGGGGAAGGCTAAATCCCAGGTTTGCTGCAGATATTCTAAGGCGATGTAAAAGGAAATCAAGCCCAGATAAGCCATCTTTTTATTTACATATTTACTTAATCTATAGTATAACCAAAAAGTAAAAGTCATTAACAATGCACCTAATCCAAATGGAATTAATGAGACCGGTAGGGCTACAAGCGGGCCATTATAAGCACTGATCGCATTATAAACCCAATAAATTGATGCTGTATTCCAGACCAAAAAAGTTAAACCTGCCGTCAGGAAAATTCTTTTACCCTGTTTCTTTCCGGAATCGCTTGAATTGGCATTTAGTGCAATGAACAATGGCACCAGACCAATTAATAACAGCGGTGTGGTAAAAGGCATTGGTGGCCAGGCCAGCCAAAGTAAGCATGCACTTAAGAGGGCTAGGAGATAGGTTTGTTTAGATTTCATATGAAAATACTTGTCATTCTGACGCAGGAAGAATCTCTATGCGATAGAAAACTGACTTTGTTTTTGCTAACGTAGTACATTAGGGGTATGTTAAAGATGCTTCGTGCCTCATCATGACAGCAGTTTTTCATCTACAAACTATCTAAAATATTTGCTTTTTTAGCCTCATATTCTTCCTGGGTAATCAGGTGTTTATCGTATAAAGTTTTTAGCTTCCGCAACTTTAACGTGGTTTCGTCTTCCGGCTCTTCTACCACCTCAGCAATTTGGATTACAGGTTGTGCAGGTTCTGGCGCGGGTTCATAAGCAGGTATTTCGGCAATAGGCTGGGCAGTTAAATTAATGGGGGAGGCTGTTGCACGGTTTTCTTCCAGTTTTTGCTGGCGCAGCATTTCTTTATACTCCTCTAGTTGCTGATTGGCAGCCTGATGTAATTTACGTGCCTGCACTTTCGGGATAAATTCGGTTACGATATTTTCGCCATGTTGCGGAACACATATAAATTTAGAACCAAAAAATTCTTCTTTAAACGAAACTTCTTTAATGCTTTTCCACGAAATATCTTTGAAATTCATCGTTAAGCCCAAATTACCAGGCTCGCAATAGAAAATCCGCTTATTGGAGATCGCAATGCTATCTGGTAACAAGTTTACCGCTGGTTTTTTCTGTACGGCTAAATATAAAAGTTCTTCGCCTGTGGTTAGCAGGTCGTTTAATTTTCCAATAACTTTTTCAACCGCTTTTGGGTCTTGTTCGTCACTCAGAAATCTATCTATACTCATCATGATATTTTTAAAATTGTATTGTGGTTTAGATTTTTGATGCTAATCTTCAGCATCTTCATATTTGTTTTTGCTTTTAATATGGGGTTTCCCCGCTATGCAAATTACAAATTCTCCTTTTAAAGTATTGTTTTCAAAGTGTGATTTTATTTCCAGCAAGGTTCCGCGAACAGTTTCTTCGAACATCTTCGTCAGCTCTCTACTTACGGATGCCTGCCTGTCGGCACCCAAATACTGCGCAAACTCCTCTAAAGTTTTTAATAAACGGTGCGGACTTTCATAAAGTATAATGGTACGTTCTTCTTCGGCCAATTTTTTAAATTTGGTTTGCCTGCCTTTTTTAACCGGCAAAAAACCTTCGAAACAAAAAGCATCAGCAGGTAAACCTGAGTTAACCAGGGCAGGAACAAAAGCTGTTGCACCTGGTAAACATTCTACCGCGATATCATTTTTCAGGGCCTCGCGTACCAGAAAAAAACCAGGATCTGAAATGGCGGGCGTACCGGCATCAGAGATAAGGGCAATTTTTTGACCTTCGTTTAGAAATCTGATGATTTCTGAAGTGGCTTTGTGTTCATTGTGCTGGTGGTGTGAGAAAACTCTTTTATCAATCCCAAAATGTTTGAGCATCGGGGCACTGGTACGGGTATCTTCAGCGAGGATCAGGTCGCATTCTTTTAATATACGGATTGCCCTAAAGGTCATATCCTCCAGATTGCCTATGGGCGTTGGTACGAGAAAGAGTTTGCCATCCATATTTTTCTGTGTTCGTCATTATAAGAAGGAACGACGAAGCAATCTTTTTGTGTAGAGATTGCCGCACTGCGTTCGCAATGACGACTTAATTATTATCTTTGCTTAAAAAATTAAATAATGCTGCAAGTTAACTATATCCGCGAAAATAGAGAGAAAGTTTTAGAACGTTTAAGTATCCGTAATTTTAAACAACCAGAACTGGTAGACGAAATCATTAAAATTGATGAAGAACGTCGTTCCACTCAAACTTCGTTGGATAGCATTTCTGCTGAAGCTAACGCAGCTGCCAAGCAGATCGGCGATTTAATGCGTACGGGTAAAAAAGAAGAAGCGGAGGCTATTAAGATACAAACGGCTTCTCACAAGGAAAATATTAAAAACCTGAGTGATCAATTGAATGAGTTGGAAACTGCTCAGCACAATTTGATTGTTCAATTGCCTAATTTACCCTATCACCTGGTAAAAAAGGGGTCTACTGCAGAAGAAAACGAGGTTGTTTTAACACATGGCGAGCCTGCTCAGTTACCAAGCAAAGCGTTACCACATTGGGAGCTTGCTGCGAAATATGATATCATCGATTTCGAATTAGGCGTAAAAATCACTGGTGCTGGTTTTCCTGTTTATAAAGGAAAAGGGGCGAGGTTACAGCGGGCGCTGATCAATTTCTTTCTAGATCATGCAACTGCTGCAGGTTACAAAGAAATGCAGGTACCGCATTTGGTTAATGCAGCTTCAGGCTTTGGTACTGGCCAGTTACCCGATAAGGAAGGGCAAATGTACCATTCAACTGTTGATGATTTATATTTAATCCCGACAGCAGAAGTTCCGGTAACCAATTTGTACCGTGATGTAATTCTTAAAGAAGAAGATTTACCGATTAAAAATACAGCTTATACGCCTTGCTTCCGTAGGGAAGCAGGCTCATACGGTGCTCATGTACGTGGTTTAAACCGTTTACACCAGTTTGATAAGGTTGAGGTGGTTCAGGTTACCCATCCGGATAAATCTTATGAAACTTTAGAAGAAATGAGCCAATATGTGCAATCTTTATTGAAAGAACTGGGATTACACTACCGCGTTTTGCGTTTATGTGGTGGTGATATGGGCTTTACTTCTGCCATGACCTACGATATGGAGGTATGGAGTGCTGCCCAGGAACGCTGGCTGGAAGTTTCTTCTGTATCAAACTTTGAAACCTACCAGAGTAACCGTTTGAAATTACGTTTTAAAGGCAAAGAGGGAAAAGCGCAGTTGGCCCACTCATTAAACGGAAGCGCACTGGCCTTGCCTCGCATCGTGGCGTCTATTTTAGAAAATTATCAAACTGAAAATGGAATTAAAATTCCGGAAGCTTTAGTGAAGTATACCGGCTTTGATAGGATTGATTAGTTTTCGATGAATCGTCACAGCAATGACGATATTTCTAATAAAAAAAGCTTTGCAACGTTGCAAAGCTTTTTGTTTTTATAGATAGATATGTTTCTTGAGATTATAAAATCAGGATCAATAACAAAATAATGATGATGATTGCGCCAACTGAAAGGTAAACACCACCAGAAATGGCCCGGGCCTGACCTTTTAATTCTTTTAACTCGCTACGTAAAGCCTTACGCTCTGCTCTGGTTAAGTTCGATTTGTCCATGTCTCTGATTTCTTCAACACGGGTTTTAATTTTTTCCAGTTTCACTGCTTGTTCTGCAGATAATTCTGTTGGGTTTTTCGCAGGTTTGTCAGCTGCCTGAGCTGAATTAAAGCTAATGCCTAAAGCAAATACCAGCGCAAGTGTGTAGATGAATTTTTTCATAATATCTAATTTTTTAGTGTTCAATCTCTAGGTAACAAAAAACCTACCAAAATGTTCTGGTAGGTTTTAAAAGCATTAATTTATTATTGAAATTCTTATTTGATCTCGAAAACCGCATTTACTGTAAAATTCAGTTTAATTTTCTTGAAATCAATTTCAGGTGCACTGGAAGCGTCGGCCATTTCAGCTTTCATTGCATAATTTCTGTAAACAGGTTGCATTACATTGTCCCCGCCATCTTGTATTTCGATCACACTACCTAATTTATCGCCTAGTGCCTCTACCATATATGCTGCTTTCTCTTTTGCGGCCAATAAGGCTTTAACTTTAAGCTCTTTTTTTAAGTTTTCGATTTTAGAATAATCGTAACTTTCAATATTCGTATTGGCAATTCCTTTAGCATCTAAAGATTCTAATATAAGGTTGAATTTGTTTAGATCGCTGACTTTTAAACGGTACTGTTTACTGGCCAGGAAATCAGGGTTTTTTTTCTTTTCCGTAGCATAATTCCAGCTGCTTAAGTTGCTAATGGTTAGATTCTCTTTTGCAATACCTGCTTTTTGTACTGCGGCATACAATTGTTTTTCTAACTCTGTAATATCAACTTTTTTCTTCCCGTTTAAATATTCTTTAAGTGAAATACCGATGTAGATGATATCGGGGGTAACTTCTGTTTCTGAGGTACCGCTTACGCTTATTTTTCTACGTAAATCTACTTGTTGGGCCATTGCTGAGGATAAACCTAAAAATGCAACCAGGGCTAGTGCTATTAACTTTTTCATAATTTGTAGTGTTTTTTAACTGTTATGAAGCTTGCATAAGCTTTTTTATATTTAGCTTTTCTGCTTATGCAGGTTTCATATCTATTTTTCTTTGTGTGTACTGTAATGATGTAAATCATGTACAAATTCCACACCGAGATTTTATTTTTTTATGATTTTTTATTGAATTAGCTATGAATATTCAGATACTGAGTTAGTAGGAGTGCCTTGGCTTGTTAATTTAATTAAAATTATTTTATTAAATTAATATTATGAAATATCAGATTCCAAATGATCAAAATGAAGTATTGCCCAATAAATTAGGATTAACAAGTTTAACAGATATCAATCTGTCAGAATTTGAAGGTTTTTTAAAGGCAGAGATTATACTGTCAGAAAGATTAACACCGAGTACAAAATTCAGCGTCTCCTATATTCTTGGTATTCATAAACTAGCATTATCTCATTTGTATAGTTTTGCAGGTAAATATCGTGACGTTAATATTTCAAAAGGAGGTTTTCCATTTGCCGCGGCGAGGTTTTTGAATGAAACAATGAAACAATTTGAACAGGAAATATTAAAAGAACTACCCAAAAAATATATAGATAGGAAACAGTTAATATCCAATATAGCAAAAGTACATGCAGAACTCCTGTTAATCCATCCATTTAGAGAAGGAAATGGCAGGACAGCAAGGATTTTAGCTAACTTAATGTGCCGAAAAGCTGGTTTCAGTTCGCTAAAATTTGAGAAGATTGGTGAAGATGAATTTAAAAATTATGTATTAGCCATACAAGTGGCTACAGACGGTGAATATCGATTGATGGAAAAGATGATAGATTCTATTTTTCCAGACTAACTTCAATTTTTTTTAAAGCAGCGGTTGCAGATTCACTAGAAATGGAAATACCTTCAATTTTGAATGATGCAAGCATTGATTGCATGATTTCAATTCTCAATGGATTAACTTTTTTTCTTTTATGATCTTGATTAAATTTCATACTCAAATATAGTTAAAATGAGTGTATGAAAAAAATTATGCGCAAGGTTTTATGCTTAAATAGACGGAATTATAAAGTGGTTATAAAACCTGGCGCAGCAGAGTTTTCTGCAAAATTTTAATCATGTTTTTGCAATTAGGAGTTGCAAAGCGAATAGCGTGTTAGCGGTTAAACTTTTGATACTTTAACTGCCGTTGGTCCTTTTTGGCCCATTTCTACTTCAAACGTAACTTTATCACCTTCTTTAATCTGGGTGATTAAACCGTTTGCATGAACGAAAATACTGTCTTGTGTTTCAGTGTTTTTAATAAAACCGTAGCCTTTGCTGTCGTTAAAGAAAGTGACTGTTCCCTTTTTTACCGGGTTTTCATCAACGATGTCTTCTTGTCTTGAAATGCCAATCTGAATATCTTCTGTATTAATAACTTTCTTTTTCTTCGGATCTGGCGGAGTAGAAGAGATGTTCCCGTTTTCATCAACGTATGCCATCATATCTTCAAGCGTTAAGCCTTTTTTAGCATTAGCCTGACGTTCTTCTTTTTTTTCTTGTTTGTCTTTTTGTTTTTTTAATCGTTTTTTTTCGTTCTCTTTTTTACTGTATGTTGCCTGAGATTTAGCCATATTTTATTTAATTGTTTTGTTTTTGAAGGGTGAGTGGAAAGGAGAATTATACAAAGATAACAATACTAAAGTACAAACACGATTTTATTCGGTGTTGCGCTCTATTTAGAGTTAACAACACAAGATTAGAGCAAGATGTTTTGCCGAACTGGCGTGAGGGTAAGTATCGTTAACTGCAGTTTCTTTTATATATTAAACGCTATGGCTAAAATATTATTGCAACGTCTCCCAGTATAGCTTGTCGATCTGGTATACGTAATTCCATTTTAGTGGCTCGCCATAATAGGCTACCTCTATTTCATCGATTTTTACACCTCCTAATTTTTCAATTGATTTTTGCGAACGAAAGTTAGTCGCACCGATATGTAATACTACTTTATCTATAAATTGAAAAGCATGATTGAACATTAAAGTTTTTAAAGCCTTATTATGTCCCTTGCCCCAAAACTCACGCGCAATAAAAGTGTAACCAACGGCAACTGAATGGTCATTTTCATCTAAATCGTAGTACCTGGAACTGCCCACAATTTTATCCGTTCCGTTTTCATAAATGATAAAGGCACCTTTTGATGCTATAGCCCCTTTAAAGAAATTTTCGAATACCGCTCTTTTGTACCGGTCTTTATTGGGGTGCTGCTCCCAAATTAAAGGATCCGAAGCTACAGCAAAAAGCGCTTCAAAATCAGATTCCTTTAATGGAACTACCTTGATCAAATCGTGTTCTAGCGTGGGCTGTAAATCGAAACTCATTTTATTTGTAATGAAAACGGCCGGCTTTTCGGCCAGCCATTTGTGATTGTGTTTTTAAAATTCGTCATTTCCATGCACCTGGAATCTTAAAGCCTAGCATTACGATTCCCAATTAGGTTGGGAATGACACATCTCTTATGAATTAGTAATTTAATTTACCAAACCTTCAATTTCTACTACTTCCTGGGCATCTTTTTGATAATCAACCTGATCAATTTCGAAACCAAATAAACTTAAGAAATCAGATCTGTAACCAGGTAAATCGCCTATTGCAGGCAAGGTTTCAGTAGTAGCTTCTTCCCAAAGTTTAGCCACTTTAGCCTGAATATCCTCACGCATTTCCCAATCGTCTATTCTGATTCTTCCTTTTTCATCGACAGGAACGGCGTTGCCTGTGTATAACCGGTCAGCATATAATCGTTGGATCTGCTCAATTGTACCTTCGTGAACGCCTTCTGCTTTCATCACTTTGTACAACAATGAAATATATAACGGAATAACCGGAATTGCAGAACTTGCCTGTGTTACCAATGCTTTATTAACCGATACATAGGCTTTGCCCTCAATATCTTTTAATTTATCAGCTATTTTAAATGCAGTTGCTTCTAAATCATCTTTGGCTCTTCCAATTGTCCCTTTTCGGTATACCGGTTCAGTTAAAGCAGGACCTATATATGAATAAGCTACGGTGGTTGCACCTTCGGCAAGCAGGTTTTCTGCTTTTAAGGCATCAATCCACATGGCCCAATCCTCGCCGCCCATTACGGCAACGGTATTGGCAATATCTTCTTCCGTAGCGGGCTCAATGGATATCTCGCTCACCTTACCGGTGTGGAAATCGACAGTCTTATTGGTATAGGTACCACCGATAGGTTTTAAGGTAGAGCGGTGTAATACTTCGGTATCAGGGTGTTTTCTTACAGGCGAAGCCAGGCTATAAATAACAAGATCCACCTGACCAAGGTCAGCTTTGATGAGCTCGATGGTTTTGTCTTTAATTTCTTTAGAGAAAGCATCGCCATTGATACTTTTGGCATACAAATCTGCAGCATGAGCTTCTTTTTCGAAGGCTGCAGTATTATACCAGCCTGGTGATGCTGTTTTACCTTCTGAAGGTGCTTTTTCAAAAAATACGCCAATGGTAGAAGCGCCAGAGCCATAAGCAGCAGTAATACGCGATGCTAAACCGAAACCAGTTGATGCGCCGATAACCAATACTTTTTTCGGGCCGTTGATCGCGCCTTTAGATTTTACATATTCAATTTGATTCTTTACGTTTTGCGCGCAACCTTCAGGATGTGCGGTTAAACAGATAAAGCCCCTCATTCTAGGTTCAATAATCATTTTTGTTCTTTTTTACGTTTTGTAATGTTAAAATAAGCGCAGTTTTAAGGTGATGTAAAATGCCTTAATGCCCAAATCTTTAACGAAGATATATTTTTAATTGTTTAACATTAAATGAATTTTAAATTAAGGCGATCAGACATCTGACGCCAGTCCCCTGACTTTCGACTTTTTTAACCGCAAAGTGAGCGGAGTTTTTCGCGAAGAACGCCAAGCTTGAGGTGTAGTTTAGGCGATTGGACTTCTGACCCCGGCCCCTTGACTTCCGACTTTCATCCCCCTTACTTCGGACTCTCATATATTTCTACTAATTTAGCGGCACACAGGTAAAACCGGTTTATCTATTATGAAAAAAATACTATTATCTGCCGTGATGGTACTCATCATGGCTTCAGGAAAGCTATATGCGCAAACCCAATATCAAAATTCTGGTTGGTTTATGTTTTTAAATAACACCAGGTTTAATGATAAATGGGGATTGCAATTTGACTTTCAGGCCCGTTCAGCCGATGATTGGGGCTATGTGCGGAATACTTTGGTAAGGCCTGCGTTGCAATATTTCATCAATAACAAAAGTAACGTTGCATTAGGATATCTGTGGCAGACCACCACAACAGAAATGACTGGAAGTGCCGATCTTACCCTTCACGAACACCGTATTTTTGAACAATACATTTACAATCATAAACTCAGTTCGGTATTTGCAAGTCATAGGTTTAGGGTTGAGCAACGTTTTATCGGCAGAACCGGAGAGGATGTATTTTCGCAGCGGTTCCGTTATTTTGTGAGGTTGATTCAACCCCTACAGAAAACGCAGCCTGCTTTTACCAAGGGGGCTTTTGTAGCTTTACAAAACGAAGTTTTTTTAAATCTTCAGAACAAAAGGAAAATCAATAACAGTGTGTTTGATCAGAACAGGTTATACCTTGCCGCAGGTTATCGTTTTTCGAAGCAACTCGATCTGGAAGCTGGTTATATGAACCAGGCTACACATGGCCTTTCAAACAATACGGTCAATAACATTATTCAGTTGGCCATATACACCAGGTTTTAATGTTTTAAAGTCATTTTTTACCTGACAAGCCCCGGCGAAGTGTTAAACCTATTGTAAATGATTCGTCTTTTTGCTCAATTTGCCACGTGAAAAAAATAACCATTCTTTTTTTGGCATTCTTGTTTGGCAAGCGGATGCAGGCACAAGAAATTCAAAGCGTTACAACAGACCGTATATCAACTTCTAAAAGTTTATTTAACCCTATGCATAGAAGAAATTTTTCGCGTAAAGGCGATTTCTTTTTCAACTGGGGTTATAATAGCTCCTGGTACGGCAAGAGCGATATCAGGTTTCAGGGGCCTAATTATGATTTTACTTTAAAAGATGTTGTTGCACACGATCGACAATCGAAATTGAGCTGGAGTTATTTAAATCCGGGTTTAATTACTGTGCCACAGTATGATATACGCGTTGGGTATTTTCTAAAAGATAATTACAGCATTTCAATAGGTTGGGATCACATGAAATATGTGATGGATATTCCGCAAACCGTTACGATTGATGGTCATATTGGTTCCAATATTTCGCCTACAAACACGCCCACCGGAAGCTTGGCTGGCGATTATAACGGGCAAAATATTAACGTGAAAGAGAATATGCTCACTTATGAGCATACTGATGGCTTTAACTATGCTAATATTGAAATTGAGCGTTATGATGATATCTGGGTTGCACCCGGAGGCAATACTTCCTTGACTTTGGAGACAGGTTTGGGTGGTGGATTAATGGTGCCACGATCAGATGTACGCCTTTTTGGCCAGGGTAGAAATAACCATTTCAGCATTTCAGGTTATGGCGTTTCGGCAAAAGTTGGACTTAAATTTTATATCTGGAGAAATGTTTACCTGCAGAATACCACAAAATTTGGTGCCACTAATTTAACGAACGTACACACCACAGGTTGGGATGAATATGACCATGCGAGTCAGAAGATTAATTATATTGAAAATATTTGGCTGTTCGGGGTCCAGTTTTAAAGATGTTTCAAATCATAAACAATAGCTAATTTTAGTTATCAAAGGCAGGGTCTGTCTAAATTAAAATTGGTATCTTAACCTAAAACTGATTATCAGTACTGAATCTCCCATTCGATTTGTTTAAAATTTAAAATGTTTTATACCGTTAGAATCTAAAATAAATGAAGCATATTGGATACTTAATGTCGTATCTGTATTTGAGTTATTTATTAATTCTGAACCATTTCCCTTAACAGTTATTACATTAGGACTAGCATCAATTTTAACCACTTTAGTAGTATAACCAATATCAATAGCTGCAGGTAGTAGTGTCAAAGTAAATGGAGCTCCAGCAGCATCTAGATATATTGTAGCCACTCCATTCGCTCCGTAATCTGATAGTTGCATTGTATAATTACTGACCTTATTAACGACAGACCCTTTAACCTCTTTAATATCCTGCCAGGATCCCAATACGGAATCAAATCTTTGAATCCTGTTCAAGGATAAGTTTTCAATCATAAGTCCCTGTGAGGGATTAACTATCGCATCCCTTTGAGTAGTATTCATCCTCGGGAAAGGTAATGATCCTTTGGTTACAGAATTAACAGAAAAAATAGATGGTAATATATCATTAGCAACATCTCCTATATGCCAATTCAGTGTTGCTCTGTAAATTCTGCTAACTATACCCAAGAGACCTCCTGCGTCATTTCTAGCTATTAGTTCATAATCGCTACCTGAGTTATTCCCGGATTCGGATGTAGAATTGACTCTTTCGATCCATCTAGGAACTCCAGATGTTCGAAAAATAAAATCTCTACTACTGCCTGATGGACCACTAACGGATAGACTATTTGGAGTAGCTGTTGCTGGAATAGTTTTACTCACCTCATACCACTTATCTGTTCTTTTCTGTAAAGTCATAGTAGTATATCTATTTATTACAGTATTTGCGTTGAACGCTAATTGGATATTGGCATTATTTTCAATGCTAATATTCAGTTCATTTCTATTATAAAGCATTACGACATCGCCAACTCTTGCGTTTATTATATCAGTTATAACTGGCACACCTGTAGCTATATCAAGTATAATATTGTTTTTGCCATTAGTATTAATCCGACCTGAATCTAGCGCCGTTATTGTATTGGATTGACTTTCGAATTGTCCTCCATTCCCTGCATTATTATAGTGTATCAGTAGTTCCCGATTTGGAATGGCTAAAGATTCATCAAAACCAAATAGGAATCCTGCGTTATCATCAGTATTATCGTGTATCGAACACCATCTTATATTAGGATGTGTCTCGATACAATAATGCGTGACTGAACTTACTAATGGCGTATTGTTTGGATCGCCTGCGGGTAATCCATTTGGGTAAGTACTTGTTCCATAGTAAAAACTTCCATTTCCTGTTGCGGTTCCTTTAATTCCATGAACAATAACTCTTTGACAACCTTCATCTAATTTAATTACTGTACCTGGGCACCTATCACATATTATTTCGGAAATTACACTCGTAGTATAATTGACATCAGTATAACCTTTTCCGGTTAATCTTATTCCGTAAGCATAGTTAACATCTCTTTGTCCGGGCCATGCTATCTGCAAACCGGTGGCTACGATATTTCTACATCTTTCAAATAAAATGCTTTCCAAGCCTGACTCAAATAAACTTTCTCCGATAATCCTGATAAAATTACATCCCACTAATCGTATGTTTTGATTTTTTATCTGACTTCTATAAAAATTAGAAGTCATAAAGTGTGTGTTTCCAGATGATAAAATACCATCTATTCCAAATCCTAAAATATTGCAAATTTTACATTCTAACGCAAAATTCCCTGTTATTTCGATATCTCCCAGAGTCATTTTTATACCCGCGTATGGAGCGACATTTATTGGATTATCTGCAAATAAAAGATAATCTGCAAAACCACTCGAAGCTTTTATACTACACCTGTTAACATGTTGAATTTTATCTAGCGGTTGTATGTACGCTATGGCTTTAGAGCCGGTATTCCATGAACCTATGGTTTTTATTTTTTCTAAGGAAAAATTTTGACAGTTTACAAATTCAAAGCAATTTTTTTTGTCTAAAGTATGATCAAAAATTAACCCTTCTGCGCTGAAGCTATAAGGGAAAACTGGTGCCGATAAATTTGAATTTCCAATAATAATTGTACCGGTGAAAATAGTACCACCTCCAATCAGGCTAATGAATTTTTTTTCTATTAAAAATGCTGTGTCAAACTTACATATACCATTATCAAAAAGTATTGAAGAGTTATCCTCTATTGTTTGAAACATATAATTGAAAGCATCCGTGTCATCGGTTATGCCGTCAAGTTTTAAACCATACCATCTTGGGTCAATGTATCCTTCATAGTCCCTCCTAGCGTATCCACTACCTAGATCGGACGATACTTTGAAGTAAATAACACTATCTACCTTTGAATCATCCATAGCGGTACCATCATACCACGTGTTTATCTTAGTCGCATTAAATGGAACTCCTGTGAATCTATCATAGTAATTTAAAATTTTTGTTCCGTCGGGTGATAATTGTGCCATGATTTAATTAAAGATGTTTGGTTAACTTTGATGGAATAATATTTTCTATTGTTAAAATTTGATCATACAACGATCCTCTAAAAGTGTGAAGATATTAGTTTTTTGGCGTGATCATATTATATGAGTGGAATTCAACTCCCACCAGGATGAATCCCACCTTGAATTGCAATGTAAAGAATTCAATTTTAAGTTATTGTTAATATATCAAATGGTTTAACCTTGTTATTTTATGAAAGAATGACGCTGTTAGCTCTGTTTTAAAATATAAATAGATTATTTTTTCTATCTCTGTCAGCATCCTTCAAAAATCTTTTAACTTATCATCAGGATCGCTGTGATTCAGGTTAGGCTGCTTATAGCTCACAACTGCTTCAATTACCTATCCAACAGCCTCCGATGGTAATTAATTTGCCCCAGGTGATAAGTTAAATGTGTGCTGAGGTGAACGAGAAAAAATTCGGTTGAGGTTTTTTCCTCTAATACTTTTGTCGGATACTCGTTATCCATCTGCGCCTGGCTTACCCGATCTAAAGTTTTGCTCACCACGGTGATGGTTGCTTCGATCATGCTGATTAATTCCTGCTTTGGCAAATCTTTTAATGAAAATTCCAGTTCGCGGTTCCTGACATAATCGGTGCCACCTAAAGTAGCGCCGATGTAAGTATTCAGGTTGCCCACGAGGTGGAGGCAGAGGTTCCCCGCGGAATTTGCAATTCCATGGCTTATCCGCCAAAGATTTTTCTCGCTTTGGTAAGCTTCAATTTCGGATTTCAGCTTGCTAAGATCCCGGTTAAAAAGTTTTTTTAGTGTTTCGGTAAGCATTTATTGCAATAAAGGGTTGATTTTTTTTGCTGGTTGAGATAATATTTCTTTTCCCGCCTTTGTAATAACTAATTGTGCGGGAGGAGTACCTTTTTCGCCCATTATAATGATAAAGCAGGTGTATATATAGTCGCCGCTTTTAAATTGGTAATTGTGGTTGCCGCCACTGCCGTCAGGCTTAAATTTCCCATTGGTTAAAATTAATTTAGGCTTATCGCTCATTTTACTTTTTATTGGCCATGAGGCATATCGGTAGTTGTCGTTGCCCAGATCATCAATCCTGATCCGGTACTGAGCAGTTTCGAAAACAAGTACCGGTTGTTCAAAATTGCCAATTGATGGATGAACACTGTTTTTCTCGACATTGATCAACCTGGCTTTCTCTTTTGATTCCAACCTCGATTGGTGATTAACCGCAATTAATTTTCCATCGGTATCAAGCCATAAATCACCACGCAGTAACATAATGCCGCGCCAACCAACATCACTCCAATCTGTTTCAGCTTTACTGGTAATTATCTTTTTGATTAAGTTGTCATCAAATACTTCTTTGTAACGCTTAATAAATTCCTGTTTGTTTTTAATCGGCGGAATAGGGTAAGCTCTGTTTAAGGGATACTTAATTTTGCTGCTCAGTTTCTCTACATCCCCACTTTTAACAGCGTTGATGAAAGAGATAACTACAGGGCGGTATTTTTTATTGAGCGTTTCTTCCTGCGAATAGGCAAGGTAAGTTATGCTGACAAATAAAAGCGCTAATGATATTTTTTTCATAGTAAGGAAGTGATAAGCGAATATAATTTTTTGAATTGAATACCACTTTGTATCAGGTGTTTTTGCATCATGATAAATGTTTTTGGTATGCCGTACCGACATTTGATTTTGTTGAAAATACAATTTTGGAAAGCATGTTCCTGTGTACATCGGTTCCGAAAGTCCTGCCATCCACTTTACTTCTCTGCGTTCGTGCCCGCTCCTGTCAGGTTTAAGTTACTTGGGCAGACCTTTCTATCCTAAACCCGACAGCAGCGGCAGCCCCTGATTCTTTACCGATGAATCGGCACTAAAGTAGCATCAGGGCTAAAGCAAATGGCTGGACTGCTGTAACCCAAGGGCTTCTGTATTTGCTTTCCACAAGAAAAAAATCTGTAAAGAATAAAAAACGCCCCAAATTTCTCCGGGGCGTTCCTTCTATGATGAATCTGATCCTATACTTTTCTTACGCTACCCGAGCCAATAACTGTTTTGTCTACAGTGGGATTACCTGTATAGTTAACGCTTCCTGATCCGCTAATGACAGCCCTGATGCTTTCGCTAACTGCAATGTTCACCGTTCCTGAGCCGCTAATGGTACTGGTTAATGTTTTTGTAGAAAAAGATTTACCAGCAAAAGTGCCAGAACTGCTGATGACTACTTTTGAGTGGTCTGCACCACCTGTAATATTGATTGATCCTGAGCCGCTGATTACACCACTATAATTATCTACATCTGCTGTTGCCTTAATATTTCCAGAACCACTAACGGTTGTTGTTAAGCTTCCTGTGCTAATTTTTCCATTTACGACTAAACTTCCATCACCGCTAACCGTTAGGCTTGCTAATTCTTTTGCTGATACATAAGCCGTTATTTTTTTTCCTTCGTATTTTCTAGACCAACTGGTGATGCTGGTTTGCGGACGGATAACTAAAATATTGCTTTTAACTTCGGTAACAATTGTGGCCAGTGCTTCCGCATCACCTTCCAAACGGCAGCTTTCGTTGTTCCCGAAAGTTACAATTACATTGATAGGGCCTGCTACAGCAACACCATTAAAATTTTTCACAACTCTTTCGTCGCTGTTATTTTTGGAAGCGTTGATGCTGATCCGATCTTTTGCAATGGCATTAAGGCTAAAGCTTAATGTTAAAGAAGCTAATAATATGGCGAATACTTTTTTCATGGTTATAGATTTTGTTTTTTTAGATAAATAATGAGCTTTTTCTATAAGACGTTGGTTTTTTCAAAAAGTTGCGTAACACGGAATTTAATTCTCTTTATCAGTAATTTCTATTGTGCCTTAAGGAAGAAGTCAAGTTTCATTTTGGAACTTGACTTCTTTGAGATTTAACCCGATTTTTTTGTATTGATATAAAACAATGGATCGTGTTTAAAATTATCTGCATTTATGCCGGCATCTACTTTAATGGTTTGCCAATCATTGGTTGGTTTAATTAAAGTATACGCACCTGCTTTTAAGGTTACATGTACGGGCATATCGAAGCCCTTAACATCAGTTAACCAACGATAGGACAGGACACCATTACTGATTTTATATTCCAGAACAGGTGGCTTGGTATGGCGAAGATACTGATCGAAAATTTTATCTAATTTTAAGCCGCTCTGTTTGGCAATGTAATTTTCAACCTGCGCAGTAGTTACTGTCTGATGATAAAAGGTTTTGTTCAACCCGCGGAGAATCTGTCTGAATTTTTCATCATTATTAATAAGCTGGCGGATGATACTTACCAGATTTGCACCTTTCGGATACATATCGCCTGAACCTTCTTTGTTTACATTATAAGGACCGATTAAAGGTATATCATTCTGAATAATTTTCTGTAGCCCGATTACATATTCGTTAGCTGCAGTTTTACTTTCGGTACATTCTGTAAACAATACTTCCGAATAATTGGTAAAACCTTCGTGGATCCACATATCGGCGATATCTTTTGCAGTAATGTTATTCCCGAACCACTCGTGGCCGCTCTCATGAATGGTGATAAAATCCCATTTCAGGCCGTGTCCGGTTCCGCTTAAATCTTTACCTAAATAACCTGGTTTAAACTGATTGCCGTAAGCAACCGCACTTTGATGTTCCATGCCTAAATGCGGTGCCTGAACCAGTTTGTAGCCATCTTTATACCATGGATAGGGACCAAACCAATATTCGAAACATTTAAGCATCGGTTTAACATCGGCGTTCCAATGAGGGCGTGCTTTGGCGCTGTCTGTTTGTAGCGCCCAATAGTCAATGCTGAGTTTCCCATTTTCGCCATCATAACTATCCTGCCAGTGGGCATATTTACCAATGTAAAACGTAACATCGTAGTTATTGATGGGGTTGGAAACAAACCAATTGTATTGTTTGTGACCATCGGGTAGATTTACCGTATTTCTTAATCTTCCGTTGGATATTTCCTGTAAAGTTTTAGGAACAGTAATGCTGATGAGCATACTGTCTACCTCATCACTCTGGTGGTCTTTATTGGGCCACCATACGCTTGCGCCTAAACCCTGGCAGGCTACAGAAACGAAAGGATTGCCAGCAGCATCTTTTTTAAAGATAAAACCACCATCCCAGGGCGGCGTTTTTGCTACTAATGGATTACCGGAATAGAAAACGGTAAATTTATCTTTGCTTCCTTTCTTTACCGGTTTAGGAAAGGTTACAAAAACAGCATTGTATTCTCGGGTAAAAGGTAAATCAGCACCCTCATACACTACTTTGTCTACTTTGAGGTTATCAAAAAGATCAAACTGCAGTTTAGTGAAATCCTGTGTAGCGGTAAATGCAAATTCGTTGCTTCCGACAATTGATTTCTGATCGATATCGATTTTTACGTCCAGGTGGTAATAGTTGATATCGTAACAAGTGCGTAAAGAAGTAAGTGTTCCACGCAGACTATCGGCCCTTGAATTGACTTGATTTTTGCCCAGCATTTGTGCCTGCACAACCGGAATGCTGAATGCCACTGCAAAAAAGATAAATAGTTTTTTCATTATTGTTGTTTGACTAATGCTTTAGGCACGTAGCGATACGAACCGAAGCAGGAAAGATTTTATTAATCGTTAAAAACGAATGGTTATTACACGCTCGTCAGAGACGAGCGTGAGCTTATTTAATGACGTCAACTTCGATAAAACTGTCGTTAAAAACAGTTTGCGTGGCTTTAATATAATCTGCTTCAGTAGCCTTATAAGGATTCTCTACAAATTTTTGCGGATTACGGGCAAATAACGGAAAAGCGGTACTTTGTACCTGAACCATAATTCTATGTCCCTTTTTAAAGGTGTGTAATACGTCCTGCAATTTAAAATTTACGTCAGTTTTTTGATTGGCCACCAAGGCTTCTGGTTTTTCAAAGCTGTTGCGGAAACGGGCGGGCATCACTTCCGAACGTACCATTTGCCAATAATTGCTCAGGGTGATATTTTTATTTGGCATATAATGATTGTTCGGCTCATCGGCCGGATATACATCGATCAGTTTTACGATAAAATCTGCATCGGTACCAGTAGTGGCTATTTTAAGGTGCGACATGATTTCGCCACCCAAAGTAATGTCGTTATCTAATATATCGGTTTGGTAAACCAGTACATCCGGTCTCCTGCCTGCGAAACGCTGGTCTTCACTCATGTAATTATGCGGCGTAAAACCTAGGGTAGTGGTTAAATCTTCCGTGTAAGGAACCGGTTTTAAAGGATCGCTGATGTAATTTACTGAGCCGGGCGATTGGGGAGCGGTCATGCTTAATTTTCCATCTGCACCTAAGTATAATTTTTGTTTGCTTGCTTTTTCTGTTGGCCATTGATCAAAGGTTTCCCATTGTTTTTTACCGGTATCGAACATATAAGCTTCTGGTAAACCGCTGTTTTTATCACCATTGCCTTTTAAGAAGTGGTTAAAAAATTTGGCTTCAATTTCTTTCTGGTAAAAAGTAGCAATGCTATCGCCAAAATATACGTTGCTATGCATGGTGTGGCCAGTTTCGCGGCTCCATCTGCCATGTCCGAATGGCCCCATCACGATGGTATTATAAGCATTTGGGTTTTTCTTTTCGATGGTTTTATATATGTTCAGAGGGCCTGATAAATCTTCCGCATCGTACCAGCCGCCCACTACCATTACTGCCGGTTTAATGGTGCCATAATGTTTTAGCAGACCACGTTTTTGCCAAAATTCATCATAGTTTGGATGGTTAACGGTTTCCTGCCAGAAGAAATTGTTTTTATAATACTTATCGGCATTAGTTAATGGGCCGAGATCCAGCGCAAATTGATAGCCATCTTTGGTTTTTGGTAAAATCATCTCGTTATTGTACCAAGGTTTTGAGGTTGTATCCGTTTTCTGTACACCAAATACTGGGAAAGTAAAGAAGTAGCTTTGTAAAAATGATCCATTATGGTGAAAATCATCAAAAAAGAAATCGGAAATGGGCGCCTGTGGTGATGATGCCTTTAACGCAGGGTGATTACTTAAAATCCCCGCTGCGGTATAAAAGCCAGGATAAGAAATACCCCATTGGCCCACTTTACCATTATTATTAGCCACATTTTTAACCAACCAATCAATGGTATCATAAGTATCAGAACCTTCATCCACATCTTTCTTCGATTTTTTATTGTCGATAACCGGCGTCATATTGGTCCAGGTGCCTTCACTTTTCCAGCGGCCGCGTACATCCTGCATCACTACAATATAACCTTCTTTCATCATCAGATCGGACGGCCCTAAACGTGCCGGGAATTTATCTTCGCCATAAGGGGCAACACTATAGCAGGTACGCTGCATAATCATCGGATACTTTTTATCCTTTGATGCATCTTTTGGCGTATAAATGGCTGTAAAAAGTTTAGTGCCATCGCGCATAGGGATATACACCTCTTTTTTGGTATAGTTTGTTTTTGGGTATCCTGTATCGCTTTGTGCGAAAGCTGTGGATGCCGAAAGCAGGATAAGGATTAGTTTTAAGTATTTCATTTTTTAAGGATAAGTAAGTTGTTTTGTGTTTCGTTTCATGGCGCACGAACCAAGGCAATGGTGATACGTAACGGCTTTATTTTAATACAGAAACGGTAAGGAAAGAACTGTTATGTACATCGTGATAAATTCTATGTGTTGCTTTTTGAAAGTCCTGTGGTTCGGCCTGATAAATATCCATAAATTTCTGCGGATTCCGATCGGCCAGAGGAAACCATGAATTTTGGATCTGGATCATAATTTTATGTCCTTTTTTAAAGGTATGCGCGATATCTGGCAGTGGATAATTTACTTTTGTAATCTGGCCGGGAACAAATGCTTCAGGTTTTTCGAAACTGTTTCGGTATTTTCCGCGCATAATTTCTCCGCGCACCAACATTTCGTAACCGCCCATAATTAAGTTTTTGGGATTCGGTACCGGGTTTGGTGCATCTTCAGGATAAACATCAATCAATTTAACAACATAGTCCGCATCGGTACCGGTAGTAGAAACCACCAGATTGGCCAGCACGGGGCCGGTTAGGGTAATATCTGCTGCTAAGGCATCAGTCTGGTAAGTTTTAACATCTGGGCGGCGGGCTGCAAAACGCTGATCGTCTATCATGTACTCCCGGGTACGTCTGGCCTGAATACCATCCTGGTAAGGAACAGGATGATTTGGATCGCTCACATATTCATCCCAGCTATCGGTTCTGCCTACTTTATCGAAACTGAGCTTTCCGTTGGGCTGTAAATACAGATTCCTGCTTTCTACTTCTTGTGGCGGCCAGGTGCTGAATTTTTTCCATTCGTTACTGCCGGTTACAAAAATATTGGCTTCTGCCGCATTAAAATCTCCCCCGCCTTTTAAATAATGTTTAAAAAAAGGTAATTCATACTGTTGTTGATAATCAATACTGGTGGCTTTGCCAAAGTTGATATCGCCCAAAAAGGAGCCATCACTACGTACCCAGCCACCATGGAACCAAGGCCCCGCGACAAGGATATTATTGGCGCCTGGGTTTTGTTTTTCAATAGCTTTGTAAGTGTCAAAAGTGCCATAAGCATCTTCGGCATCGAAAAAGCCCCCCACCACCATTACTGCAGGTTTAACCTGAGTTAAGTGAGGTGTAATTAAACGTGCTTTCCAGAAGGTATCTAAATTTGGATGTTTAAATAAATCGTTCCAGAATCTGATACTATCTGCAAAATAACGTTCTTTTAAATTTTTGACAGATCCGGCTTCTAAATAAAAGCGATAATTATCCTGAATGGGAAACTGAAAACCTTTGGGGCCTTTATCTGGTGTAATGGGTTTAGGCCTCGGCACACCAAAACCGCTCATAAAACTGAATGCATCCATCAAAAACAACGTGCCGCGGTGGTGGAAATCATCACCTATAAACCAATCGGTAACCGGTGCCTGTGGAGAAACGGCCTTTAATGCCGGATGAGCATTTGGCAATGAGGCGGTAGAATAAAAGCCAGGATACGAAATGCCGTAGATGCCAGCTTTTCCATTATTTCCTTTTACATTTTTAATCAACCAATCTATAGTATCGTAAGTGTCCGTACTCTCATCAATTGCGGTTTTAGATTTTTTACCTGTTAGTTGTGGACGGATGTCGGCAAAAGTACCCTCACTCATCCAGCGGCCCCGCACATCCTGGTAAACAAAAATAAATCCTTCGCGCATCATGGCCGGAAAATTCCCCAGGCTAAGCTTATATTTATCTTCGCCATATGGGGCAACAGTATAAGGTGTACGGTTGATCAGAAATGGGTATTTTTTGGATTGGTTTTTCGGTATGTATATGGAGGTGAATAGCTTTATCCCATCGCGCATAGGGATCTGGCGTTCTATTTTGATATAGTTTTCTCTCACGTAAGCCGAATCGGTTTGTTGAGCCGTTAATTCACTGGAAATAAACAGGCAAAATAAAAGGCTGAAAACTTTGGTAAGGTTCATTTGAGCTGGCTTTTAGGAATAAAATTTAAATATAGGTGATTAACGATTGATAAGAAAAATATAGTGCGTAAAAGGTTTGTTAGCATGGGAGAGGGAATGAGGTATGATGGAAAATGGAAGAGTCCGAAAGTAGGAAGACCAGGGGCAGAGGTATGGTATGCAAGAGAGTTTTGCATTTTTATGGTCGATAGTCTAAAATGGATGAGGCATTCTTTTGTATTGCGTATTTTTTATAGCTTAACCTTCTATTCGTCATTACTTTATCAAAATTTAGTTAAATGTGCTTCAAGGATAATCTTTTATGCGTTTTTACCGTCATATAGTTCATTGACTTAAACACAAAAAAATGAATGGGTTATTCAATAAAGTATTGGTTGTTTTCGCTGCAGCAGCGATGATAACAACCTGGAGTATCGAAAGTGTTTCTGCACAGCGGCCAAGCAGGAGCGGAGGCGGTGCTTCTTTCGGCGGCGGCAGATCCGGCTCAGTTGGCTCATCACGAGGTGGTGGATTTTCCCATCAGCCAACTTTGCGCGGACCAGGCAGAGGTGGTTTTTCTACCAGTGTCCGCTCTGGCAGATCAAGTTATAGTTATTACAGACCAGGTTATCGGATGGGCTATGGAAGGCCATATTATGGTTACAGAGTAGGTTTCGGGAGACCTTATTGCAGACCATACTACAATTATTACAGTTTTTACAGACCGTTTTTAGGTGTGAGGATTAATGTATTACCCTATGGTTATTATCCTTTCTGGTATGGGCCAACCCAATTCTATTATTCCGGTGGATTGTTTTATCAACAAAATAATGATCAATACGAAGTGGTCACACCACCAGTTGGTGCCGAAGTTCCAAATTTACCTTCGGATGCAAACCGGGTAACCATTAACGGAGTTGATTATTACGAATACAAAGGAGTTTATTACACCCAAAAGGAAAATGCTGAAGGTAAAACCGTATATGTGGTGGCTGGCAAAGATGGCGTTTTAAATACCGCAAATGGCCTGGCTAATACGCATAATATTGGCGATATTATTGACCAATTGCCTGAAGGGTGCAGAGAGGTGACCATTAAAAATGAAAAATATTTTGTCTCGCCTGATGATGTGTATTATGAAGAGGTAGTTGATGGAAATAACATTACTTACCGCGTAATCGGTAAGTTGTTTTAGCAGTTCAGAGTTGTCAACTTTCCGTCCGTCCGGATATTAAAGTTGACAACTCTTTGGTTTTGCAAGTATTTAATGTGCAGTCGGATGTTACCATCCGATTGTTTTGTTTTGAAAAGATGGCTTAATTGCAAGTTTCTATCAGTATATTGAGGTGTATCAGCTGATAACAGCTAACACCACAAAATAGATTATTCCGTACCCATCTTAGCCTCCGTGGCAAAAATTATAAATTGTTGCATCTAAAAAACATATTTTTGCAACCTAAACATTTCGATTTGAAATTCATACAGCCATACTTCATCATCTATGCTCTTTTTGCTATTATTCTCTCTTCCTGTTCGGTAACTAAGCATGTTAAAATTAAACAGGATGAGGCTAATATTTCAGCTATAAAGTTTTTGGATGAATATGTCATGCCCTTAAACCCTATTTTTCAAAATACGGTTGTTGGTGGTTTATCGGGGATTGATTATGATGTAAAACAAAACCAATATTATATGATCAGTGATGATCCGTCGCAATTTAGTCCAGCGAGGATTTACACCGCAAAGATCGATCTCAAAGAAAATAAAATCGATACCATCCGGATTACGGGAGTTAATTTTCTTTTACAGGAAAATGGGAGCCAATACCCTAAATACGGCACAGATAAAAGCGTGAAGCCAGATGGAGAAGCTGTTCGTTATAATCCGGTTGCGAAACAATTGATCTGGAGCAGTGAAGGCGAAAGATTGTTTAAAAATGGTGATACGACCATTGTTCAGCCCGGTTTAACTTTTATTTCTACAGCGGGTAAATTTTTGGATACCCTTCCATTGCCGGAAGGTTTTCATTTTACAGAAACGCAGAGTGGCCCACGGAAAAATGCTTTGTTTGAAGGCCTGACTTATGCGGATGATTACAGAACTTTATATGCCAGTTTAGAAGAACCACTTTACCAGGATGGTCCTCAGGCCGCTTTTGAGTATGATAAGGCTTTAACAAGGATTTTAAAGTTTGATATGGCGACTAAAAAGAATGTCGCGCAATATGCCTACAACCTTGGCGCTGTACCTGTTAAGCCTACTGTAGATAATGATTGGAATGTGAACGGGATTTCCGAAATACTGGCCGTTAACCATCACACGCTTCTGGTATTAGAGAGGGCCTGGGCAAAAGGCCATGACGATCATACTTTTTTAAAACTTTACCTGGTTGATCTGAATGGTGCAGAAAATGAAATTGATAATCCATCTTTCGCAAAAAATCCACCAAAGCCGCTCAGCAAAAAACTACTTTTCGATTTTGATACCTTAAATATGCACATTGATAATGTTGAAGGGGTAACTTTTGGACCGAAACTTGCAAACGGACACCGTTCTTTGATATTTTGTGTAGATGATAATTTCAGTAAAACGCAGTTGCAACAGTTTTTCCTTTTCGAGATTATCCCATAAACCAATTCAGTTAAAAATTTATAATGAGTAAAATAAAAGCCCTGCTTTTCGATTTAGATGGTACATTGATTGATTCCGAAAAGTTTCATTTTGATTGCTGGAATACCTTTTTAGAACCCTATAATGTACATATCGAATTTAAAGATTGGCTTAGTAATTATGCTGGGATTCCGCTGCCGAAAAATGCAAAAACGATTATAGATCGCTATAAAATTGATGAAGATTTAGCCAGCTTTATTGAAAGAAGAGAAAAGATAACCTTTGATGGTTTTAGAACAACCGATATAGCCTTAATGCCTTATGCATTAGAGTTTGTGCAATTTGCTTTCGATAAAAGACTTACGCTTGCAGTGGTTACGGCCAGTCCGAAGATTGATGTGGAAGCTGTTTTCGAGCGCAATGGTATGGCCAGATATTTTAGTCTGTTTATCACCCGAACAGATGTAAGCAAATCTAAACCCGATCCCGAAAGTTATAACCTTTGTGTGGAACGCCTGGGCTTAGCTAAAGAAGAATGCATCGTTTTTGAAGATACTTTAAATGGGGTTAAATCGGCCATGGCTGCCGGTATTACCTGTTATGCTATACAAAATAATGTGCGTGCACATCAAAAACTAAAAATAGCCGATGAGCTTTTTCTCAGTTTTGCGAATGCCAAAGCATTTATGTTACATAAGGAACTAATCTAGTTCTCCAAAATTAACTAGCTTAGTAATAAGCAACGGGATTTAATATGGTTAAAAAAGGGTTATGGATTTTATTTGCAACTTTCGCATTACTGATAGGATTCTATCCAACGATTTACTTCTTGATTGATAGGAAGTTTGGCCTTTTGAATTCAAAGTCTGCCGAGTTATTAAGTAATACTTTCTGGAACATTGGTTTTTATACGCATATTATTTTAGGAGGAGTAGCTTTATTGATCGGCTGGACGCAATTTAGTCCGAAAATGAGAAACAGGCGAATGGTATTGCACCGGAAATTGGGTAAAGCTTACGTGGTTTCGGTGCTGCTTAGCGCCTTGGCAGGCATTTATATAGGCTTTTTTGCAACAGGCGGGTGGGTTTCTTCCGCAGGATTTATCTGTTTAGGCGTCGTTTGGTTTTATACTACGTTAAAAGCTTATTTATATATTAAAAATAGCGAAATCGTGAAACATCAAAAAATGATGGTTTTTAGTTATGCTGTGTGTTTTGCAGCGGTAACCTTAAGGATCTGGTTGCCAATTTTGACCATTATGTTTGGTGATTTTTTTAAAGCCTACCTGGTTGTTGCCTGGTTATGCTGGATTCCGAATTTAATCGTTGCTTATCTAATCACCAATAAAGCCACTAATCCATAAATTGTCTGGTTGCTCCATCTGTTCAAATAAGTGAATTTCATATGATATCAGCTCAGGAAATTTTATCTGGCGTCGGCTCATTTTCATCCTATGATCTGCTTCTTTTTGAAGAAAAAGCCACGCGAAAGATATTCAGGAAAAACGATATGGTCTTGCGCCAAGGTGAGATTTGCCAGTCTGTTTATTTCATCCTGTCCGGATCTTTTGTTCAGTTTCAATCTGATCATGAAACCGAAACGATCATCGAGCTTCATCTACCCAAAGAATGGATGTACAATCACGCAAGTTTAATAGGTCAGAAGCCATCAGATACAACAATTAAAGCATTTGAGGATGCTGAAGTGATTGAATTGAGTTTATACCACCTGCATGAACTGATTGCCAGATCACAATCCTTTTTAAACTTCGGTCGGATTTTTGACCAGGCTAACCACAGGACTTATCTATTCGATAATGCGTTAAGTCCAGCAGAAAAGTACCAATACATTAAAAAGTCCAAGCCACTTATTGTACAGGTTTTTCCGGTTAAACTCATCGCCTCATATCTTAAGATAACGCCCGAAACCTTAAGCAGGGTTAGGGCAAACTGTTGAATTTCCTGATTTCGATCAAGTGCTGCTTTTCAGAAAATTCCTCATTTTTGAAATAAAAAAAATATGCTGACAGCAATCAATCCGAAACTTCCAATGCGTGATAAAGAAATCACCAGAGATTTTTATGTGAATAAATTAGGCTTTAAAGATATTGGGGCCGACAATTTTAAGGATTACCTTATGGTGCAAAAAGATCATGTTCAGATTCACTTTTTTTTATTTGAAGCACTTGATCCCAAAGAAAACTATGGTCAGGTTTATCTGCGCACAGATGATATCGAAGCTTTGTACCAATGGATGCTGGATACTAATCAAAGCATTCACCCTAATGGCCATTTGCAAACAAAACCTTGGGGGCAAAAGGAATTTTCTATGCTTGATCCGGATAACAATCTGCTTACTTTCGGACAAGGGGCTTAAGGTTTATTGGTCAATGGCTTATTAGTCAATAGTCCATTGGTCAATAGTTTATTAGTAAATGGTTTACTAGTGAACGGTTCATTTGTTTGTTCGTCAATAGTTCGTTGGTTATTAGGTCATAATTTAGTATTGATCTCCTGATTTTTGAATTTGTGTATAATATCTCTGGTTCATAACTGAGCCAATCAAATATTTTATAGTCTTAAAGTAAAATATTTATATGCTTATCACATTTGGATATTTGAACTTTTTGGGATTATCGTCTAATGGTCTCAGCAATGAACCTGGATTTATGATTATGGGTTGCTTAACCTATATGTTGAGGATTGTAAGTGGAAGACAATTGCCCTATTCTACTTTTAGCTTTCCGCCTTTTTTCCATACATTTGGCTAATTAAAATACTCAAGAAATTATGCAATACGATGTCGTTGTTATCGGTTCAGGGCCGGGCGGTTATGTAGGCGCAATCCGTTGTGCTCAGTTAGGTTTAAAAACTGCAGTAGTAGAAAAATATAAAACTTTTGGAGGAACTTGCTTAAACGTTGGTTGTATTCCATCTAAGGCTTTGTTAGACTCATCGGAGCATTATCACAATGCTGCTCATACATTTACTACTCACGGTATCGATTTGAAAAGCCTAAAAGTAAATATGCCGCAAATGATCGCACGTAAAGACGATGTTGTTGCGCAAAATACGGCCGGTATCACGTATCTGTTCAAAAAAAACAAAATCGATTCTTTCGAAGGTGTAGGCTCTTTTGTAGATAAAAATACCGTCCTGGTAACAAAAGCTGATGGTACTACGGAAACCCTGACTGCAAAAAATGTAATCATTGCTACGGGTTCTAAACCTACAGCTCTACCATTTTTACCGATCGATAAAAAACGGATCATCACTTCAACAGAGGCTTTAAATATTAAAGAAGTTCCAAAGTCGATGGTTGTAATTGGTGGCGGAGTGATCGGTTTGGAGTTAGGTTCTGTTTACGCCCGTTTAGGTACAAAAGTTTCAGTAATTGAGTTTTTGCCATCTATCATTGCAACAATGGATGCAAGTTTAGGTAAAGAACTTCAACGCGTATTAAAGAAAAACCTGGGCATGGAATTCTTTATGAATCATAAAGTTACCGGTGCTACAAATAATGGTAAAACAGTAACGGTTACTGCAGAAAATGCAAAGGGCGAAGCCGTAAATTTTGATGCTGATTATTGCATCGTGGCTGTTGGCCGTACTGCTTACAGCGAAGGTTTAGGTTTGGATAAAATTGGGATTACCGTTGAAGAAAGAGGTAAAAAAATTCCGGTTAATGAGCATTTAGAAACTTCGGTTGCGGGTGTTTATGCCATTGGAGATGTAATTACAGGCGCAATGTTGGCACATAAAGCGGAGGATGAAGGGATTTATGTGGCCGAAACCATTGCCGGTCAGAAACCACATATTAATTACAACTTAATTCCTGGAGTAGTTTATACCTGGCCGGAAGTGGCTTCTGTAGGTTTAACCGAAGAGCAGTTAAAGGAAAAAGGTATAAAATATAAAGCAGGTTCGTTCCCTTTCAAAGCCAGCGGACGTGCAAAAGCCAGCATGGATACCGACGGTTTCATCAAGGTTTTAGCCGATGCGGCAACTGATGAGGTTTTAGGCGTACACATGATTGGCCCACGTGCCGCAGATATGATTGCTGAAGCGGTTATCGCGATGGAATTCCGCGCATCTGCTGAGGATATTGCACGTACCTGCCATGCGCACCCAACTTATACAGAGGCATTAAAAGAGGCGGCACTTGCTGCAACTGAGAACAGAGCGATACATATTTAATTATTTATCGGTCGTCATACTGAACTTGTTTCAGTATCTGTTTTTAAAATGATTAGTAATCCCGGTATTTTTGCCGGGATTTTTTTTTTTTTTTTTTTGAGCGCTATTTCGAGCGGAGTGCAGCGATCTAGCTAGAAAATGCCTTTGATCCAGAACATTAAGTTTTGAATTTTCTACCTCCTTCACATTTTCTTAACTAAATCATAATATAGGTGGCTTAAGAAACAGCATGATTCGAATTTATTTTTGCGGTTCAGATATTAAACAAACCATGAACTGTAAAAAACTATTTGGTGCAATTTTTATTGCTTCGCTGGCATTTGCTGCCTGTAAAAAAGATTCAAAAGATGATCCGATTGTAGATCCTCCGGTAGAAGCTGTTGTTCCAGAAAAAATAGACAGCTTTAAAGAAACTGCAGCTATTGATTTAGGCGGTGAATTCGCTTCAGAAATTTCTGCCTATGATCCTTTAACCAAAAAGCTGTTTGTAGCCAGTAATGATGGAGGTGCCAAAGTTGACGTTGTGGATATGAGTAAATACCCAACAGTTACAAAAGTGCAAACCTTAACTTATGCAGCTAACGCCGGGATTAATAGCGTTGCCGTAAATAACGGTTTATTGGCAATTGCTCTAGATGGCGCCGATAAGCAGGGAAATGGCGAAGTTGTTGTACTTAAGACTTTAGATTTATCTGAAGTTAAAAAAATTACGGTGGGCGCTATGCCAGATATGGTAACTTTTAGTCCGGATGGAAATTATATTTTATCGGCAAACGAAGGCGAGCCCAATCAGGCCTACACGGTAGATCCAAAAGGAACCATTTCAATTATCAGTATCAAAGATAATTATTCGATAAGAACAATAGATTTTTCAGCTTTTGAATCGCAGAAAGCTGCATTGCTTGCTGATGGTTTTAGAATTTATGGTTACAATGCCAGTTTTACCCAGGATATTGAGCCGGAATACATTGCAGTAAGCAGTGATTCTCAAAAGGCCTATGTTACGCTTCAGGAAAATAACGGTGTTGCCGAAGTAGATATTTTAGCCGGAACCATTACGAAGATTATTCCGTTGGGTACAAGAGATATCAGCCTAACCGAAAATGCTTTTGATGTTAGTGATAAAGATGGTAAAAAAATATTGGGTACATGGCCAATAAAAGCTTATTACCTGCCAGATGCCATATCTTATTTTACATCTAACGGTGCGCCTTATTTAGCCTTGGCCAATGAAGGTGATACCCGTCAGGATTATACTCCAAAAGAATCAAAAGAAGAGGTGCGTGTAAAAGATCTTATTTTAGATCCGGTTAAATTTCCTAATGCTGCAACCTTGCAGTTAGATGCAAATCTCGGACGGCTTACCGTAACCAATACCGCTGGTTTTACCATGGTTGGTACAAATAAGGTATACCAGGAATTGTTTTCAACCGGGGGCAGAAGTGTGAGTATCCTGAATGCAAATACGGGAGCTTTGGTTGCCAACATTGGTAAAGATCTTGAGCAGCATGTAATTGATGCCGGAAAATACGACGACGTTCGTTCAGATAATAAAGGCGTAGAAGTAGAAAGTGTAACGGTTGCTCAGGTAAACGGACAAATCCTGGCATTTATCGGTATGGAACGTGCAGATGCAATTGCTATTTATGATGTGACCAATCCGGCAGCACCAAAATTTGTTCAGTTATTCTCTACCGGCGATGCGCCCGAAGGTTTGATGTTTGTTAAACCAAAAGATAGCCCCAATGGCAGAAGTTTATTAATCGTTTCAAATGAGGGGGATGGTACCGTTAGATTCTATCAACCCGATAAAATGTAGTCGCTCAATCTATTTATTAATGATGATTTTTAATCCCGGTACTGATATCGGGATTTTTGCTTTCAGAGTTGTCAACTTTAATAGGTATTTCGCTATTAAGTTGACAACTCTTCTTAACCTTCGATTAGCACAGGAAAAAGGAGGCTGAAACTAATCAAAATGCATAATATTAATCGAATCGGTTCTTATTTAATTCATTTCTATAAACAAAGAATTAAAATTAAGCCTTATATTGCATCACAAAAAAACTTTAGGGGTGCCTTCAAATAAGTTGGCTGAGAATATACCCTTTTTGAGGTTAAAGGTTGAAAGTAAAAAGGTAGAGGGTAATTTCCTTCAACCTTAAAACCCTCCAGCCATCAACCCCGAATGGACCTGATCCGGATCATGCCGGCGTAGGAAATTAGTTTGTCTGCAATATTTGCATAAAAATGCCTTCGGCATTTGAAGACTCCTGAAGTTGTACAACAAAACGAAGTCTTTAGCAATGAACTATATTCAGGTGTTAACAATAGCTGGCTCAGATAGCGGCGGTGGTGCAGGCATTCAGGCAGATTTGAAGACCTTTTCGGCCCTGGGTTGTTTTGGCACCTCTGTAATTACTGCCGTTACCGCGCAGAATACATTAGGAGTGCGTTCCGTTCACGGTATTCCCGCCACGATAATTAAAGATCAGTTACAGGCAGTACTGGATGATATCAAACCCGTGGCTATTAAAATCGGCATGATCAACCGGGCAGAAGTAGTTTATGTAATTGAAACAGAGCTTAAAAATTACGCTGCGGATGTACCTGTTATTTTAGATCCGGTAATGGTAGCTACCAGTGGACATAAATTGATCGCACCTAATACTATTGAGCAGCTGATAGGCAAATTGTTCCCATTGGTAAGCCTGGTTACCCCCAATATTGATGAAGCCGTTATTCTCGCTGATCAGCCCATTCATGATCTTGATGATATGGTTGCCGCAGGCAGGAAAATTATCGAAAAAGGTGCAAAAGCCGTTTTAATTAAAGGCGGGCATTTAATAGGCCCGGTAATTTACGATGTTTTTATTGGTGCAAGCGATGCACCGGTTATACTCGAAAGTACTTTTATTGCCTCTAAAAATCTGCATGGAACCGGTTGTACACTTTCATCAGCTATAGCCGCCGAAATGGCTAAAGGCAAAATGATGCTTGATGCCATTAGAACTGCAAAAACTTACATCAGGCAGGCTTTACAAGCTGGTAGTGAAGTAAAAACAGGAGAAGGCAACGGACCTTTAAACCACTTTTTTGAACCTTTAAAAATGATTATCCAATGAAGTGGAGCGAACAGGCATGGGAAAAGGTTGAACCCATCTATAACAAAATTTTAGCGATGCCCTTTAATACAGAGCTGAGCAATGGCACCTTACCAAAAGAAAAATTTATTTTCTATTTAGCACAGGATGCCTATTATCTTTTAGCATTCGGGCGGACGTTAAGCGCGATTAGCGCACGAATGCAAAATGCAGATTTAGTGATGGCTTTTGCCGGCTTTTCTACAGGCGCTATATTCGCCGAGCGCAGTTTGCATGAAAGTTATTTTGTAGAATTTGGTTTACCCAGCGAAGTTAAGCCCTCGCCATCTACGCTTTTATATACCAGTTATATCCTTAGCCAGGCGGCCTATGCCAATGTAGAAATGGCCGTAGCAGCTGTTTTGCCATGTTTTTGGATTTATAAGGCAGTAGGAGATCACATTTTCGCCCGGCAAAAAGGAGAAGAAAATCCTTACAAAAGGTGGGTCGATATGTATGCGGGCGTAGAATTTGCTGCTGCAGTAGAAAAGGCAATTGATATTACAGATGAACTGGCCGCACAGGCGAATGCTGCAACTCGGCAGAATATGCTGGATGCTTTTGAAATGGCAACCCGTTTAGAATGGATGTTCTGGGAAAGCGCTTATGAAACGGAAAAATGGGGAATTTAATATTCTAACCTGATAAACAGCAAAATTTTTTGATAAAATGTTAAAAACATGTCGGTATTTCCAATAGATTTAAAGAACTTTGTTGTTTTATAATTTTAGGACATTACATTGGAAGAGCGCACGCAAGAACAGGAAATTTTAATTAAACAAAATGATAAACCTGCATTAAAGCAAAGCTCTCCAAAGCAAGTACGTTTAGCCATATCTGCCTTTTACTTTATGCAAGGGGTTTGTTTTGCCAGTTGGGCCAGTAGAATTCCAACTTTTAAATCCTCCATGGGTTTAAATGATGCAGAATTGGGTTCTATACTTTTTGCATTACCTGCCGGACAGATTATAACCATGTTTTTTTCTGCAAAACTGACCACGCATTTTGGCAGTAAGAAAATGTTAAGGGCAACAGCACCGCTTTATGCCATTGCCTTAACTTTTTTAGCATTGGCTACTACTGGCTGGCAATTGGCTGCTTTTTTGGTTTTATTCGGCATTACGGGCAACCTGTGTAATATTGCCTTAAATACACAGGGTGTTGCTGGCGAAAACTATTACGGCAAACCGATTATGAGTTCTTTCCATGGCGCCTGGAGTATCGGGAATTTAACCGGTGCATTAATTGCGCTTGGATTAGTGAACTTAAAATTGGGTATGTACACCCATTTTTGGATGATTGCCTTAATATCTTTAACCAATGTATTATTTAACGCTAAAAAACTACTCAATTATAATAAGCCCGATACTGTAGTGGAAAAAACGAAGTTTTTTACCATGCCTCAAGGTATTTTGGTGTTGTTGGGTGTTATTGCGTTTTGCAGCATGGCCACCGAAGGTACGATGTTCGATTGGAGCGCTATTTATTTTGAGGATGTGGTGAAATTACCCCATAATAAAGCTATTATCGGTTATGCATCGTTCATGTTTATGATGGCCAGCGGAAGATTTATGGGCGTATATTTAATCGGTAAATTCGGGCGGAAAAATCTCTTGCAAATCAGCGGAGCCATTATATCACTAGGTATGGCACTTGCCGTCATATTTCCTTATTTAATTACTGCCATTTTTGGTTTTATGCTCATTGGTCTGGGAGTTTCAAGTATTGTACCCATGGTGTATAGCATAGCTGGAAATAATAAAAAAGTACCCGCTGGTAAAGCCATCACCATGGTTTCAAGTATCGGTTATTTTGCTTTTTTGTTTGGTCCGCCGTTAATAGGTTATGTTTCGCAGCTATCCAGCTTACGCTATTCTTTCGGAATTATTTCTGTATTTGGTTTACTGATTATTTTTTTGGTAACGAAGATTAGAGAGATCAATTAGGCTTTCCATTTCGTAAAAAAAATATATCGATTATTGAGCGCAGTGCCTGAGCGTAAAATAGCGTTTCTTCCCGCTTTTTGCTTTTACGCTTCGCTTCCTCGTACCTCGTTGCTGCAGGGTACCGCTTCAATCGGGGCTAACTGGCCAAAACAGTGTTTCTTTTTTCGGGTTGCAGGGTGCGCCGACCATTCTTCGTAAACCCGGTTCGATAGACATAGGATGCAATGAAAAGCCCGGGTCATAGCAAGGACTTGTAATGAGTGGGACTAAGAACTGCCAGGAACTGCTGAATGCTCATTTCCCCGTGTTCAACCATATGAGGAATTTAAGATGCACATAAACTTATATTTACTAAAAGATCTTATATGGTAAAATGAACTAATTTTTGTCGAAACACCTTTTTACCTGGACTGGATAAATATTTAATTAAAATAATGCGTTATAAACGACCCATCCTAACCAGTTCGTCATGCTGGACTTATTTTGTAAGTATAAAAAATATTTTACTGGCCTTTCAGCTCCTTCGTGGTTAGCATCTTTTTAGCAAGAAAGACCCTTAAATAAATT
The DNA here is from genome assembly GCF_007833675.1 of Pedobacter suwonensis. Lineage (NCBI taxonomy): Bacteria > Pseudomonadati > Bacteroidota > Sphingobacteriia > Sphingobacteriales > Sphingobacteriaceae > Pedobacter > Pedobacter suwonensis. The sequence continues at coordinate 3,820,499 of NZ_CP031708.1, forward strand.
ACCTTCGGTGAACTCGGTACAAGCGTGACGATGACTACAGTAAGTCTCTGTCGAATCTGCTATGCTACTCTTTCTTTATTAATCCGTGTTCTTTTAAGGCTGCTACTGCAAGCTCAATTAACCTGAAGTTTTCTTCCAGGTGTCCATGCTGTACTTCTACATTGATATAGGGGATATTATTTTGCATGGCATAAACCGAAAGCGAACCATCGTTGGTTGCGAATTTAGATTGAAGGATAACATTCACATTGGCCTTTTTTAAACTGCTGAACAACCTCGCCTCGGTAACATAAATCAGATCGTCGCCATCCATCTGGAAGTTGATGTAAACAGAATCTGCAGTACTGGATAAATCGTAACCTGGTAAATAAGAAGAGATGCCAAAACCACCATCAGCATTGTTATGAAGGGTTAAAAAATAACCCGTAGTTTTTGGATCATAAAAATCTACAATCTGTTTACCTGTGCTTAGTATAGCTTTTTCAACTTCGTTAGAGCTAAACTGGTTTTTCTTTAACCGGGTATTCACCCCCACTTCAGTATATATCGCATTGGGGTCTATGCGGTACTGGTCGTCCATATACGTGAAATAGTAATCCCTCACCGCTCCGTACTGGCTGTCTATGAGTTCGCCCCCATACCAGCGGATATAATCAAAACCAGCCTTTACCCCGGTGTCTTCATTATCATGTACCACTAGAAACTTTACGCCGTTGGGTTTATAGCTATATTTTACCAATGTGATATCCAGATCGTACAGCTTAACAAAGTTTGAATCGGTACGCATTGCAGCAAAAACAGGTGGATGTTGAGCTTTTACGAGGAGTGTAGAACAGATTAGCAACAGGCTAAAAAAGATTTTGAACATAATCAATAATATACAATGCTGATTAATATTTGTTTGGCCGCAGTATTGTAGAATGACTTAAAAACACCGTTTCGAAAAAAAAGGAACTACAGGAAGGCATTCGCGTAATTATGAAATACAGTTCATGGGTTTTTAAGATCGGATAAACTAAATGTCCCATTTTTTTAAAAAAAAATCAAAACCAAGTGTCCCATTTTAAATAGGCTTTAAAACTGATTTAAATATTTATTTTTGAAAATGGAAAACGCGAAAAACGAATTTTTAGAAGAAATTAGGCTATCCTGTGATAGCCTAATTTCTTTTTGTTTTGCCGTCTATATAATCTCATTCTCAAGGTTAACCAATATCCCATTTTTATAGGTGCTTCTAGTCCATTTATCTAATATAGAAGTCGGAGTAGGTGCATTAATCTTTACCGATACCTGCCCATTAGATGCCCTAATGGTTGTAATCGTACCGCTCCAACCTGTTTTAATTTCACCACCGTCTTTTACCTTAACAGTGTCTAATACAGTGTCCCCACTAACTTCCAATCCGTTATTAGCATTAACTTTACCGCCGTCTGCCTCCACTTCAAATTGAACCGCTCCAGTTGCCTGGTTAATCTTCCTATAAAAGCCATTAGTCAATACTCCTTTTCTTCCCATACTGGAAGCACCTGCAACTGTCGAGAAGTCACCAACCTTTACACCTGGTCCATAGTTATATTTTATCGTTGGTGGTAATGGCGGATCATTGGGCTTAAAACTGATGCTTTCTACTGCACTATCATCATCGGCATCAATCAAAACAGCATTATTGGCATCCAATACCCTAATATTATTTAATTCGCCGTTTATCTCAACGCGTTTAGTTCCTGGTGCATCAGTCGCCAAATACCTAACGCCTAAATTTTCGATATATGCCAATTGCGCCAATAACAAACCAGTTGCAACGCTTTCGAATTGACCACCGAAGGGATTGAAGTAGTCCGTGTTCGTAGGCAATCTACCTACAGGGATATTGCCAGCATCCACCCGCGTAACGTACCAATCGCCCAGGTACTGCACCGCTTCAATTCTCTTTGCATTACCAACATAGATTTTATTGTTATCGTAATTACCTCGATTAGTAAGATATGGTGCATCTTTTCCGTTCGTTCCATTACTTCCGTCAACAGCTGTGAACCTGACAGGAGTAGACCACGAACCAATTAAATTTCCAGTTCCTGACTTTAAGCCCTGAACCATCCAAAGGTATTGAGCAACCATTAAAGATGGTTGTTCCGTTGACCAACCTAATGGATCATTTATATTTTGCGGTGAATTGGGCGCTTCAGATGGGCTTCCGTTTTTTGCAAATCTAAATTCTGTATAATTTCCATCTATACCATTTGTACCATTCGTGCCGTTTGCACCTTTGATTAATGCCCATTTGTAATCCCCAACATTGGTGCTGTCTGCTAAGATAAAGTCAACGTATTGGCCAATATGGGTGCCTACATCTTCACCAGCATTAGCTGTAAAGGTTAAGCCGCCATCATTTGAGTACTTGATATGCAGATAAGATGTTTTGCCATCAATACCGTTGCTGCCCGGTATACCATCCGTTCCATCTATACCGTCAGCACCCTTTAAAAGCACCCATTTGTATTTAGCCGGATCATTCGAATTTGACTGCGTAAAATCAACGTACGTACCAATATACTTTCCTGAATTTTGATTAAAATTTAATGTGCCATCCACTGAATCAGAGTAAGCCACATGGAAAAATGTTGATGTTCCGGCAGCGCCTGGTAAACCGTCATTACCGTTTTGCCCAGCTTTGGCTACTACAGTCCAGTAAGCATTTTCAGCAGGTGTCTGGCCGTTTTTCGGCACAGAATTAATGTATGACCAGGTTGAACCTAAATAAGTAACTGTATCGCCTTGATAATATGTCGAAGCGGCATTATAAGCCCCTCTAAAAACAGGGATAGGCGCTTCGATGCCTCCAGCATTTTGGCTGACCGCGCCCCTAATGGTTAACGTATTAGGTTTTGAAACATTCCAGTCTATGCCTTTAGTGGCATTACCTGCATACAGTTTATTTTCGTTAAGGTCAAAATAAGCTTCACCGTTATTACTTTTAACGATGCCAGTCGTGATCTGTCCTCCGTTAATGTCAGTAGCCCCAGCTGTTGAGGTAATAACCCTATAACCGCCGACAACGCTATTCAATACACCAACCCAAAAATGATAGTAACCCGCAACATCTTCAACCTTTATCTGCGCTTCTGTGATTACCAGCGTACCAAACAAAGAAGCCTTATCGCACTTTGCGTAGATGTAATATGCTTTTGAAGCGGTTAGACCATTTACCGAACCAGCCGCAATAGTCCATACACCGCCATTAGCTTCAATCAGGTAATGGATCAATCGGCCTGTAGTCCAATCTATACGATTTACATCAAGTCTTGCATTGGGTTTTAGTATGTTCGTTAATTTAAAGTCCTGTGATTTCGTACCAATCGAAAGCGCCTGCGCGGTGATACTTCCAGCCTCAATAGTTTCAGGGTAAAGCTTTCCGGTTTCAGGGTTAAACATCATGTTTAACGTCTCCTTTGTAGACTTTCTATTGTTACGAGCCTTAACTATATCAGATAGCTTATTGATCTGTACAGCGCGTTCTATTGCCCTTTGCTGGCTATCAGCTATAACAGCTGGGTGAAACTGCAAAAAAGAGGAAACCTGAACGGTAGGATATTCGTAAGGGTTTTGCAGGTCGCGGGTATATCCAACGATACGGATATCATTGTCAACGTTAAATTCGGTTGACTTCAAACGGATGTATTTGCCTAAAGATAGATTTGTTGATGTTCTCGCGAAATGGAATGGATCAGTTGTCAAAAGATAGTTGAACCTACTTCCATTGACTTCATTTAATTGTTTAAGCCCCGCAGCGAGAAGTTCATTTTCAGCGTTGAATATGTAAGAATCAGGCATTTTAATGTCTAGCAAAACCCATTCATCACCAACAGATGGCCGCAAAACGTCTGAAGGCACAGTAAAAGCCTTTTCGTCTTTGTTTGCCAGGATTGTTATTGTTTTGGTTGTATGATTATAACCACCATTGGCAATTTCAAACTGATATCCCGCTAATTGACCTGTCAAAAATTTAACCTTTGCCGATGTACCAGGAATAAGCTGCAAATTAATATCAAAATCTAATGCCGTATCTGTAAAGTTGTTAATTGCGGTTGTATTCGTAACCTTACCTTTTCGGCGCGGAAAAATATCTTCGTTTATATAGGTATCCTCACGCTCACGGTATAAATCTACGTTCTTTTCAAGGTAATAGTTAGGGGCAACCGATAACGGCAATTTAAGCCTTTTAGAGCCATTCCTATAAGTTGACGGCAGGTTTTGTTCAGAACCAAATACATATAGCCTTGTTATTGGCGATTTGTTATCTAACGGCACGCGTTCAATCTTCCGCAAACCCTTTCCTTTACCTTGCTCCAACGTTGTATTTAACACTTCACCTCGCTTGGTCAAATGGATCGTTTGGCCGTCAAACCAGTATTCCGTTTGAAATTCTTCAGCTAATCTGGAAAGCACGGCCATGCAATTTTCAGAGTTAAACGAAAGCGTTTTTACATCGGTGGGATCAACATTGCCCTTTACCCAGCCTACCTGAAACCTTGACAGGTTGGTGATTATCAAGTCTAAAAATGTCTCCATATCTCCAGTAAGATCAAAAACAGGTTCTTTTAACTGGTTTTGATCATCATACATGAAAAATATGGTCCGAATTAAATCAAATGGAATAGCTTGCAAAGGAAGCGTGTAAACCCAACGTATAGACGATTCTTCTTTTACACTAGCATCAACGTTAAGCCAGTAGCGTTCGCCGTAAACATCAACATAGTCACCGATAAAAAAGTCAACGTATGAATTTAGTTCAAAATTCATATCAACTTTATTCTGTGCCATGATTAATTTATCCTGAACACCTTTAGGCGTAACGGTCGCGACTGTTACGCCTGCTCGTTTTATTTCGTAATTCATAGTATTTTAACTGATAGGGTATTCAATGAAGCTGCAAATCTTTAGGCCATTGCTTACCGTTGTGGCATCACCGTTCTGCATCCTGTAGTACATCTTAGTACCTGCCGATGTCGGATTAGCTAAATCTATGCTCCAGTTTGTGCCGGAACCGCTGATGCCTGTAACCGTATTGTTTTGAACGCTCCAGGCACCGGCTATGCTTTGGGTAATTGCGCTTTCAAAAACAAGCGCTATCGAATTTCCGGCAGCTGTAGCGCTAAGTAGTTTTGCTGGCCGTGCATCAAGTTCAGGGGTTAGAAAAACCGTTTTTTTCTTCCTTACATTAATCAGACCTGTAGCGCCATTAAACGAATAGCCATCGGCGCCAGTTACGTTGACACTGGCTATTGATCCACCGTTAATAATCAGAGATAAATCCCTGAACTGATTGAGTACCGGAATTGCATTTTGATTGATGGTGATCTTTAACGTATTTCCGGTTACCAATTCAGTTTTAACCGATTTCTTTTTAGTTTCCAGATAGTCCCAAAATTCGTGTACTGAAGGCACCCAAAGACAGTCGTTATTATCAGGGCGATTGCTCACGTATTGCGTAAACTGTTTAAAGTAATTATACTGCGATTCGATAATACCAGGGCCGTGACTAAATACAGTTATAGCCGCCTTTTGCTGACCTTTAAAACCGAAAAGTCTGTTCATTGCTAAAGGAATAGCATAATCTTGCATAGCCTGTACCCATTCATCGCCCAGATGCTCACGAACCATCATCAACCTATCGACATTGAAATTTGTAATGTTGAATTGTTTATCGTTCTGGCCATCATCGCTATTCAATCCGAACGCGCTGCCAACAGTCTTATAACCCATTGAGAACGCACTGGAGGTAAAGCCTTCCTGGGTATCTGGAATTACCAGGTGCCGTGTGCGGCAATAAACTCCGTACTGAATAAGTTCGTTAAAAAATTTAATCTCATTCATTTTTATCGTGGCCTCACGATCTTCATATTTAGTATCTGCATCTTCGCCGTAAGCATGGTTTAATAACGTCCATCCTTTTTCGTGTGCTTCCGCGTATTGCGCCCATGTAGTATAAGTCGGGTTAACGCCATTGTGCATATCATCACCATTCTGGCCAATGGTCGGCACGGCAAAAGAAGCTTTCCATTTTACCGGATTGCCACAACCATCAGTATATGTGGGCGCTGTACCTTGCGAACCGTTAAAGTTTTCGCCTTTCTCCAACCAACGGAACAAAGTTTTATAGTCCCCATCACCACCGTCATCTTTCTCCAGGATTAGGGCTAAATCTTTGTTATACTTAAAATCCGCAATCTGCGCACCAGGGGTGCCGTTAATACCGTTGAGCATTACGGTAATTACAATTTCACCGTCGTTGCCTGGTTGTTCACCGCCACCGCCATTTGCGACAACGATGAACCTTCTACCTCTTATATCGATCATTATGAGAAACCGTATTGTTTTAAGTTGCGGATTTGACTATCTACTAAACCATCGTTTGGTAATCCTGCACCAGGTTCACCATTTCGTTGTGTGAAATAAGAACCTTTGATTCTTAGCGTACCTTCATGCGGCGCGGCAGATACCTGCTGCCAAGAGGTTGTAAACGCCTCCATATAAACAGTAGCACCATCTGTTCTGAAACGAATTTTAGAAATGGTAGATACATTTAAGGATTGAACAAAAGACCCGGCCATTCTACCACCTACGCTATTTTGACCAGTAGCATAATTTACCGACAACTGAACGGACATACCAGGACTACCGATATTTGTACCCGTTGGCGGGTTTGTAGTGCCGGACTGAAGTATCAAAAATCCTGATGGTATGCCGTATTGTACATCCATTTGAACATAACCTTCCGAACCTTCCGCAATCGTGTAGCCAGCTACCATACTGGTATAATCAAAACCTGATTTTTGTTGTGTCCAGTTATCATAACCTGGTACTAATTCCGTATTGGTTAAAAAAATGTAATTGGTTACCGCTGTTGATAAATCAGGCTCACTAGATACAAACGGAACTGTGTTAAATAAGATATCCGAAGCCTGGTTAACGTTGGTTATCGCTTTGATCCTTACACCTACCTGGCCAATACCTAAATCAACATCGCCGATCACGATAGGCTTAGCAGTTACATTTTTCCAGGTTGCACCAGCATCGGTAGTATATTGATAACTAGATGTTGTACCATAACCAGCGGTATTAGTCCAATTGAATGTATTGGCCACATCATCGGTTACTGGTACGGTTGGTGCAGCTGGCTTAGGCAATACAGTTACAGTGAATGCAGGTGAATTAACAACAGGGCTTTCATTTCTTCCCGTAGCTGATTTAATTTTGAACTTCCAGTAACCCGCTGGCCTATCTACATCACCAACAGAAATAGTTCCAGGATAAGCAATGTAAGCCGCGCCGTTGACACTCATTACAATTTCAGACGCCCCCAAAGCATGCGAGGCTGATAAAGTATTATTGGTATCATTCGCTGCCAATGTTGGTGCAACTGGCGTTACGTTACCAGGTACATCGGTTGTTTTGTTATCAACGTCATAATCACTGCTTGCGAAACCGGATGCGCTTACACGCAACCGATAAAAATACTGGGTGCTGGCCGTTAATCCTATATCGGTAACAGCCGTATTGCCGCCACTGTAAACATTAACAGGATTAGCAAATGCTATTGAAGTGTCACGTTGAAGGGTATAAGTTACACCAAATGGTATAGCATCCCAACTGATCGGGATAGCATCTGAAGCAGCTGTGCCAAAAACAATATTAGGGGTTGCTAGTTTCTGCTGATTTCCCGATGCTGGCGGATCGATCCACTCTAAATTACCCTGTAATATACGATCAGCCGCCCAATTTGGCAATGACTGAAAGTACTGTGTTAATTGTTCGGCAGACAAACCGCCAGCCGATACCACATAAGGATCGGATTGCGTTCCGCTTCCTGTAAGGCCAGTAAAATAAACAGGTGGCAATTCACCTGTCGGCACCATGCCGTTTACTTTACTGGCTTTACCTGTCAGAGCGGCAGCAACGTTCGTTAATTCATCCGCATTATTGTCTATGGTGTTTTTTACCGCGTTAAACTCACTAGCAGTGAATTCACCGTTAGTGGCCTTATTTGCTATGTTTGTTTTTTGAATTGCCATATTTATGATAAATTAAATGGGAATGTGTAAGGAAATTTATTGTTTTCGACAAAGGCGATAACCGTTAACACCCTTGTTTTATCGGTTGCAGGGTTATAAGTATCGTTGCCCAGCTGCTGTGCTGTGATGACCGTAGTACCAATCCCTGTGATATGTATTGTCTTTCCATTTATAATTGTGGCAACAGATGGATTGCTACTAAACAGATTGACTGAAAGACCTGACGAAGCACTTACAGCAGGCTCAAAATCTGCATCATTTTCGGTTTTCGTTGCTATGACAGGAAATGTGATGACTTGCGATAGCTTGCCACCAGGAATAACATATTCCAACGGCATTACCGTTAACGGAAATTCCATCCTAACAACTATGTCGCTTGAACTCATTTGCGTAAACTTAACTGCGCTCGAAGCCCCTTTGTAAAAGGCATCAAATGTTTGCTCTAGTTCGGCAGAATAGAGTTTTCTAAGTCCTGGTGATTTAAGTTTTGTAAGTAACGAAGTATATTTTTGCCAAAATTCAACTTTGTTCTTGCAATGAAAATAACCGCGCAACAAAACATCTTTGTCGTTTGCAAATCTTTGATCCAAAAAATACTCTTTGCCGTCCTGGTCTTCCCAATCGTATTCGGGCGGATTTTTCAATCCGGCATCTTTTATTAGTTCGTCTGAAGCTGATTCGACAACATAGCTATATGTGTCAAACAAATCCAAACCATCAATTTTATATTGTCCTGAAGCGCTCATATTGTTGTTCTACCGTTTGCGGCTAATGCGTCGGCACTTTTGCCCATTTTCCTGTCAATACTTAATAATGCAGTTTCTATTCCTGGAAGTTTTTCGCTGTTGTTTGCCATACGCAACGTATTGGCCGCAATCTCGGACTGAATTAAAACCTGTGCCTTTAAACTATATAGTTGTTCAGCAGCTGATAAATTGATTGTTCTAAGGATCGAATTGCCTTCCAACACGCCAATACGAACACCATTCAAGGCACCAGCCACAACAGTTCCGGTAGCCTCTGTGATCTGCTGACCTACAGAACCAGACATACTATTTGCTGTATTGGAACCTTTAAGATCAGAGCCTGTTATTTTCTTTAAGTCCTCATATTTGCTTTTGGCCTGATCGGTCAGGTTCGTAAAAAGTTTTTGCAGGTCGGCAAATTCAGTATCTGTTAACTCATCACCGCTTTGCGCTTTCTTCGCGAACTCGTCATAAAACTTGTTCATCATTTCGGCCAGCACATTGTTCTTAAAAATGCTCAAAGCAGCATTATCCATTGTTTCTTTAAAGAAATCAGCAAAATCCTGCACACCTGTTTTACCTTCTTTAAACATGTTCAACAGACCGTCCGTTAAGCTGCCAGAACTTGTGCCTGTAAACAGTTCAGTTAATTCTTTGACCGCGCTGGCGTAGGCGCTGGCCACATCGTAACCCTTTTGTTCAAGTTCTTTCAACCGCTCTACCAACGCCTTTGCATCACCCTCAAGCTTACCTTGAGATAAAAGGCTGCTCAACTCTTCAAAAGTTTTCCCCTCCAGGCTTCCGTAGCTTTTGTCAACCTTTGCTTTTCTGAACCAGGTGCCATGAGTGTAACTTTCACTTTTAATGAAAGATTGTCCCTGAAGCTTAGCCATGATTTCTGCGCTTTCCTTCGCATACTCATCAAAGAGTTTCTTGCGCAATGCAAGTTCATCCCTCAACCCGTTCAGATTAGTCTTACCGTCGCGTATATTTGCTAACCGTCTTTCGTTTAACATGTCCTGGTAAGCGCGTTCGCCAGCAATTGCACTGGTATAAAAATCCTCAACCTCCTTACGAGCGGCTGCATTCATTTCCTTAACCTTTTTACCTATTGAAAAAAGGCCAGCAACCGCGCTGATAGCTTTAGTAACTCCACCAACGATATCGCCGCTTGCAAAACTTGCAAATGCACCAGCCGCATCAGAACCGACCGCCGCCAGCTTACCCAATGTATCAAGGGTATAACCCGCTTCAGTGCCTACACCGCCTACAGCTTCAGAAAGCTGGCTGAACGATCCTGATACCGCTCCTAAATCTTTTGATACACCAGCCGAAACGGTTGCAGCATCACCCTTTAAATATCCGAAGTTTTTAGCAACCTTATCGCCCCAGCTGGCCACACCATTGCCGTTAAAATCAATGCCTTTGATTTTAGCCTGAATAGTGGCAATCTCTTTTAATATGCGTTTCGTTTGTTCTGGAGATACTATATTATTTCCAGCTTCAGATTCATTTAATGCTGCAAAAAGCGTTTTTAATTTAGATTTTAAACTTTCTAAGTTCGCCGCATCAACACCAATTTTTAGAGCAAACTCAAGGCTATTTATGTCCTTTTGAATTTTATTTTTTAGATCACCTGTAATCGATCCGTCAGCAAGCAACTTTTTAAGTACCTCAATCTGATCTTTAGCGTCCTTTTTTGTGATTTCTAAAGTTTCTTCAGCCATTTTTTTATAGATGGCTGTTTTCGCTAAGGCTTCATCCTTTGCGGCATTTATCGCGTTATCTCTTTGCTCGTTTAAAGCCTTTTTTTGATCGTCTGTAATGGAGTTGCGTAAGTCAGCAGCTTTAGCCCGATATTCTTCGTTTATCCGATCAACTTTTTGATTGTATGTTAAGGCAGAATTGTAAGCATCCTGATAGCGCTTATCTTCAATGGCCCTTAGTTCTTTTATCTGTTTTTCTTGAGCATCCAAACGAGCCTGTTCGCCGCCAATTAACCCACCGCCAACAGTTCCTTTTAAAGCCAACCGTACATAATCCGCCTGTTTTTGCTTCAGTAGATCGGCACTACTTTTAACCTCCGTTCCGAAACGCTTATCAGCGGCCTGTTTACCAAAATTGGATTTGTAGTTTTCGTAATCTTCAAACAGCTGCTTTTGCTTTTCGTATGCTATCGTAGCTTTTTCAGTATCAATTTTATAACGCAAATCTCCAATTGCCTGCTGCATTATGTTCGCGGTTTCAGATTTAGGCTTTTTTCCCTTTTTTGGCCTATCTTCTTTAATTTCAAAATCTTCTAATTCTTTATTCGCCTCCTTTATCTTTACTTCCAAAGCGGCCTTTTTCGTTTTGAAATCCGCATTAGAATTATCCAGATTGTCTAATTGAAATTGTGCATCATCAACAATATTCTGATAAAATCCTTTATCTTTTCGGCCTGATTTAACGGGCTTTTTACTAAAGTTCTCATATTGCTTTTTAGCAAAAGCATCTAAATCATCTATTTGCTTAAGGATGGATTTATCTTTGCCGAATTGCTTCTGTAAAGCATCTTTAGCCTCTCTGTATTTTGCCTCTACAGCAGTTTCTTCATTTGATGCTTTATTTTTGAACCGCTGGTTTTTAACCTGGTCAGCTAGGTTATTAACTTTCTCGATGGCATCTTCATAATCCTGTTTAAGATCAATACGAGACTTAACCAAATCCTGCCTTTTTTCGGATATAGCCTTTTCAACAGATTGCCTTTTCAATGCATCTACATACAAATTGATAGCCGCTGTAGCTTCCTTTGTTTTAATCGTTTCTAAGGTGATATTACCTAAATGCTCTGGAGATATCCTGTTTATTTTATTAAGTGCTTCAGCCCTTAAATCTTTGGATACATTTTCATTTCTAGCAACATCCAAAAGAACCTGCAAATTGCTTTGCTCGGTATATAAAGCTTCAGATGATTTTTTTCTTACCTCATTAAGATTTTCAGCGGAAATCTTTAAAGTATCCAGCGCATCTTTACCCTCCCACAAAGCAGAAAGGTAATCCATGATAGGATCGATGGCGAATGCTAACAAACCCGAAACCCCAATGCCTGGCAATATATTTTCGATATATTTTAAAGCCGGAAAAACTTTGGTTAATAGATTACCTCCACTTTCAGCGATTGAATTACCAAATTTATCGAAAACGGATTTACCAACATTTGCTGTTTTTTCTATTTCTGCACGGATTTCTTCTAGTTGTTTATTATAGCTGGTAATTTCAGATAAGACATTTGAACCATTAGCTTTAGAAGCATAGCTTTTAGGAAGTTCCTGAAGGGTTTCTTTACTGCCTAAAGTTTCCGGTGTAGAACCGCCTGAAGCATCAATGCTAGTACCTAAACCTTCAAGCTGTTTTATCTTTTCAGTGGTTTGTTCAATTTTTGCATTATACTTCGCCAACAATTGCGGATTGAATGTTTCGCCGGCATATTTTTGATATATCATTAAGGCTTCTTTTGCCCTGTTAAGTTCGTTTGTAGACTGCTCAAATGATTTGGTTATATTTCTGCCCAAATCATCAAAACCAGCTTTACCTATGTTTGTTAAACGGACGATTTCCTCTTGAAATTCTTGTATTTGTGCGTTCGCAAGTTCAATGCTTTTTACGCTTGTGGCTTTGTCTGATTTTTCCTGATATTCAGCCAGCTTAATATTTAGCCCCTCAATTAAATCAATTTGGTCCTTAGTCGGTACTGCAAGTTTACTAACGCTGCTTTTAAATTTAGCGGCGGCACCATCAGCAGATTTGCCAATACTGTTAATACTGGTTTCTATACGTTTAACTTCCGCTAAGGCTTCGGGCGTGTTAAAAACAAAATCAATACCTAAATCCGAATTATTCATTTTATATCCCTAATATTTTAGCAAGTTCATCGCCTGTTACTTCTGTTGTTTTTTTCTTTTTACTCATGCCGGGGGCATCGGCTAACATCATGCGCAGGTTAACCCAGCTTATACCCCACATAATGTAATCATCACTCCAGCTAGTTTTTTCGGCTATCATGTATTTTATTCCCCAAAGGCTATTTAGGCCAGTTGCCTTTAACTCCTCTGTTCCATCGGACTCAGATTGGGCTTCATCATGTTCAGATGCGCTGTCAATCTGATAGTACTCATAAAATCATTTACACCATTAGCAATCAACACATTCATGATGTTGAGTAATGTTTTTTCGGATGTTCCGTTTACAAGCCAATAGGCGACCAAATGACTAAATAACCAACTGAAAAGCTTACCGCGCAAAATGTACATAGCCACTGATCTGGCGATTAAAAAAGCTGTTTTCTCCCGTACCTTTAAAGCTTCTGTCATGTTTTCGGCGTCAACGCCTAACTTTTGCGCTTTTAAATAAAGGCTGGCGGCTCGGATAGATGTGCCCATGTATGGGTTTTTAAGCGTAAAACGTATTGTTTTAATAAAGAATAACCTAAAAAACATAGGCGCTCTAACCACAAATGGAACGCCTATGTCTAATAAGGTTTCAGCCGCTTTCAATTCCGTGCTGAAACCTTTCATTATACTACAACAGCTGGTTTACCATAGGTAAAAGATGAAACACCAGTTTTAGCAGGTTTAAGAACCTTGCATTTAACGCGTACAACATTGACGTCACTAGTCGTAAATACACCAACTAAAGCCGCTTGCACCTTAACACGAGGATATAACCAATCCTTACCCTGAGTATCAGTAGCTTTCAAAGTTTTTTCCACATTAGTATTACCTAATGGTTCGTTATATAGCATGTTTTCACCATCACCAGTTACAGTACCGCCAGTTAAATCGGCCAATACTTCGGGGTCGAAAGTTAAAAGGTCGAATGTAATTTCCTTGATGCCTCGTTTTGAAATGGTAATAGCTGGCGCGCTATCATCGCCTTCTTCAAAAAATTCGGTATCGGTATTTTCAGCTGGAGTAATACGCAATGTATTTTCTCTCACTTTGCCAGGTGAAGTTAGAACTGTACCAGCCCCACCGTCTACAGCAATAGCACCCATTACTAAGCCGTTAATTTTTAGTCCGTATGAAAATGATTGTGACATTTTTTAAAATTTTAAATGGTTTTTAAATAATTGATTGTTTTAAATATTTGATTGTTTTAAATTATTCGCCAGTATCAGCCGTTTTTTCGGCTATTTTGTCTGAATGGCTTATTTCAGCTTGGGAATATCAAGCATGTTGTTTGGCTTTTTATCGTACAATTCGATATAGCGCTTAACCAATTCGGCTTTTTCATGCGATTCTGATAATTCAGACTTTGTCGCTATTGGAATAATCTGGATTTGAACTTCAGTATCTCCACTTAAACCAGTAGCTGCTTTGTTGGCTAAGGCTTTTGTAATGGTCTCTGATCTCAGGATCGAAGCCCTTGTTACTGGCGTTAAAGTCTTATCAGATAAGCCAACCGCCCAGTTTGAAGCGTAGTGTTCTGCCTTAAACATATTACCATCACTGGTTAAATAAACCGCTTTTGTTTCGGTGTTTTTTTCGAAAAACTCTTTGACTCTCTCTAAATTTTTTGTTTTCATGTAAACTTTTTGTAAGCCCAATAAACCAATAAAATGATTGCTACTATAGATAGTAAGGTTAGCCTCTTTGTCCATTGGGAAGACTCAACTGTTTCCTTGTTTTGTTGATTAAAACTTGATTCTGCGTTCTTTTTAGCCGCTGTTGTATTGCTATCTACCACCGTCAATTCTGATCGTGCCACCGGCTTTGCTTTGGCCGCAAAAATCAAAACCTTGCCTTTGCCTCTTTTTTTGAAAGTCAGTTTTATTCCGGTACTCTCGAAAACAGCGCTATCGCAACCCAGACTATCAGGGTTGTAAGCACCTTGAAGCACATCACCGTAAAAGCTGGTAACAAGCTTTGTTTTTTTGTAGTGCTGGCTTAGGCTGTCTATAACAACATTGTTTAATATTTGGGTATTCAGGCCTTTTTCCCGAACCCTGCAACTGGATAGCATCAATAATCCTAAGACAAGAAAGACTAATAATTTCCAGCATTTAACCTGTATATTTTTCATCGCCTTACACTTCAAATGGGTAGATATATCCAACGACATTTAAACCATCGGCCTTAAAACCGCGGGTAATTGTCCTTAATTTAATCGCCACCGTATCGCCTTCACGACTGCCAGTAGAATTGGTATTACCTTCTACCGTTTGCATGGTATTGCTGGCATAAACTGAATTAACTATAATGCCATGATGACCACGCGATGTATCACCCATCCTAAATACAACAATAGCGCCGTTTTTGGGCGTTGTTCCTGTTGCAAATGTGCCATTGGCTTTCACGCGGTTAAAGGTGTCGACAGCGCCGCCAGTGAAGCAATTTCTAATTACAGCAACGAAAGCTTTGTTATCGGAATATGCTTGCAGGTAAGCGTTTTTAGTGAAAAATGCACACCATGCAGCACCAACATACCAGCCAACCGCAATCATTAACTTTTCAAACGCCGCATTCCAAAAACCTTTGTTGCCTGTTTTTTCTTTTATGCCAACGTAGCTTTTAGCTATCGTGATTATTTTTTCTGTTCTGTTCATGATATTAGATTGTTGAATTTTTGCTGAATTTTTGCGATCCAGTGCGTTTTATCCTTACCGCTGATCACGGCTAGGTTTTCAAGTATACTTACTACGTTTTCAAGAATGATTTGGGCCAGTAAGAATAAATGCAGCCAATCGAACATGAAAGCAGCAGCCGCTTTTCCGTGCAATTTGAAGCTTTCAGCCATCACATATGGCAATGAGATTAGCACCAGGTAGTAAAACACCTTAAATGAAAATCGACTTAGCTTCATGCTGCTAATTGCTTCCTTACAAATACTGGCAGCAATAAGGCCGCTCGTCAACTCAGCAATAAAAACTAAGATTAAGACAGCGAACGCATAAGCATCTAACCCAAAAACCCTATCTACGAATGGGAATATTGATAGGCTAAAACCAGCACTTAGCACCGTCCACCCGTATTTTGACGATGGCAACAAACTTTGCCCAAATTCTGCCCAGCTATGATAATCGAACTTAGCAAGCATCTTATTTAAAAACTTCATTGGATTTTTTACTTAAAGCTAAAATTGTAGTTTCCGCGTCATTGGAAAATGCTCGGATGTGCATCCAAAGCATTAATGGATTTTTATCGTATTGCGTTAAATCAATTCCATCAGTTAATACACGAAAGCCGTATCGGTTAATATTTTCACCAGTAAGAATAATACGCTTGCTTGCTCTTTTCATTTGCCGCTTTTTCCTTTTGTTGGCACAAACATACTCCTTCAAAAACAGCCAAAAAAATTGGTTTGCAGTATCACAGCAGCATGTTTACGTTATTCCGGCAATAAGTGCCGTGATAGCGCAACCCAGTTTTTTTAGTCTATATATAGCATGCATTTTTGAAGTGTTATGGCAAAAAAACGACTTACAAAAGAGGAACTGGAATGCTAAAGTCCTGTACCTGCATAAAAACATTACCAACCAAAAAGCCCTGGCTGAACGCGTTGGAACTAGCGGCAACACGATCAGCAAATGGTTTGTAGAAGGGAAATGGGCGAACCTTAAAAAGAAAACTGGTTTTTAGGTTCAAATAGCTATGATAATGCAGTAAGACTTTAAGGCCGTAAATCAATTTTAGAAAACAATTCCCGTTTAATTGCTGATTACGTAATACAGAAAAGTTATGGCAACTGGAGTGAAGGCAAATTTATCACCCTTAAAGGTGTAGACTTTACGAGCCATCGGCTCGGGGCAAAGCCCCAGAGGTAGCCGTAATGACGAGGTAAGACCTGACGGGATTATTGTTGATGATTTTGACACGGATGAAGATTGCTGAAACCCTGACACGATTACAAAAAAATATGACTGGTTTGAAAAGGTTTTAATTCAAGCACGATCAATTTCTTACCAGTAATATTCAAACCATTAACGCAAGCCGTAAAGGCAGCAGAAAAATTTAACAACATGGATTTTATAACCAAACAAGATTTTTTAACGCACATGTACGAAAGTAGTATAGATGCGATCAGCGACAACGATGATGAAATATTAAACCATGCCATTGCCACCGCAATGGCTGAAGCTTCAGGCTACCTAAGCCGCTTCAACACAGATATAATTTTCGTTAGTTAGGATAAAATTAAGTACGCCAACCTCCGCATATACATTAAAGATATGTCTAAATGGCATTTTATCAATATCTGTAATGTCAACGTTGATATTGAGATAGCCCAAAAAACACTATAAGGCTGCTCTTGCTGAATTAGGCAAAATACAAAGTGGTAGAACCGTTCCTAAAGCATGGCCGTTAGCCGACGAAGATTTACTGGAGGATTTTCGGCCTTGGTATCATTGATGCCACCTGGGATGGTTTGATGAAAACCATCGCCTAGAAGTGGCTAAGACATTTCAGGAAATGGGCGGGGCCGGTGTGATCATTCGCTCTGATGGAACAAAATTACAAATCCATCAAAATACAGGTAAGATTAAGCTTAAAAGGATGAATTTGAGTTGTATTTTAAAATGGCAAAAGAATTGAAAATTCCTTTTGATGCTAATTTCTTTTATGAGAAATACGGGATGCCACGCCAAAAAAGAAATAGGAGCAGTTAAAAAAAGCCATTTGGGGTAGTGCAAATGCGCTTTTTGAAGATAAAGAGGAAGAAGAAAAAGCCGATACCCCTACACCTTTAAAAGGAAAGAAAGCCAAAACCCCATGAAACAACAAGGAAGAAATAGGCGTTAGCCCTACCTTTTGGAAAAGTATGTTAGTAAATGTTTCCAATCCGCCCCGATAGTGATGATCGGGGCGAAAACTTGCCAGTGTGGCGAAACCTATGCAATTAATTTAAACTTTAAACCTAAAGATTTCGATGTAAAAGCTTAGCTGAAGCAATAGGTAAAGCACAAGGCAAAGGCTATCTGTATAGCGATTTGTTTACTGGAATGCTGAAAACGTATGAATGGGTTTGAAGAAGGCTGGAAAAACAAAGAAGGCGTTAACCTTACTGATATTGGTTTTGACTATGGCGTTACTGACCCTAAAATGCATATAGCATTGAAATGAACCTGTTCGTTTCTCTGCTGGCAAGCATCTTATTACTCTATTGAAGTAAATAAAATATACAGAAACAGCAAAAGTTTTGATGATTTTATACAGTTAGCATTAATAGAAACATAAAATCACTTAAAAACAAGTTAAATGAAAAAGATATATTTAAAAACATTGGAGCGTTTCAAGGAAATGCCATCAATAAAATTTGTAGATAAAGACAGGGCACAAATAGACACCGGCGAAAGCCCCGTCGTCCAGTTTCCATGCGCATTGATTTCTATATCACTACCAAAGCGCAAAAACCTTACAGAAACTTTACAGCTATGCGAATGCAATATTACCATTCGAATAGCACAAGAACGCTTTGCTGATAGCAGCAGTTTAAGCGACACACAGCAACTTAATTTAGCGCTGCAATATTATGACACCATTGAAGAAGTAGAGGCGTTATTTCAAGGCTTTGGAGATAGCGAAATGAACCGTTGGGAATGCATTAGCAGCATTGAAGAACAACGTACAGATTTAGATGTAATGGTATTTGTGTTTAAAACAGGGTTTACTAAACAGATTGATTAATTAAAATTAAAAAGCCCCGAATGTTCGAGGCTTTTGTTTTTATCTAATTCCAGTTAAAGTGTGGGTAGCGTTGCTTTAATTGCTTACGGCTCGGTGCGTTTAGGGCTATATCTTTTAGCAGTTCGTTATTTTCGGTCAATCTATCAGCAATCGTACGGCCACTTATAAAAAATTCCTTTTCCATATCTAAGATCGCATCATCAAATCTTTTACGCTCCAGATGGTAATAATAGTAAAAACGGTAACTCATACATGTATCCCGATCTAATGCATATACGTTTCTTTTGCCCTTGTTTTTGGCTTCGGGTGCAGGCGGGAAAATTGAGGTCAGTGTTTGTGAGCCGCGTATCATGAATTGTGCTTAGTTGCACAAAAATAATATCTAGTCATTCGTTTTGCAAAATGGATTTTGAACATAAAAAAAGCACCAATTTGGGCCTTAAATTAAAAATCATTTTCGGGCTTTTTGTTGATCCGGTAGGCTATATCTTTTATCAATGATATTGCTAATTGCCTTGCTGCTTTATTCTGTTCAGGATCGAAATTCTTATTAGCAACTCTCAACTGACTTTTTGAAAGACTTAAACCCGGAATAGGCTTATCATACTCTAAAGCTGAAAGAACTACCTTAAACTTGTTATCCTTATTATACACCTTACATTTGAAATACAAATTAGTAATGTCAGATTCAATTACGCCATTAAAAGAGACTTCGCCTAAATCAGCATCTTTCATTTCGATCACAGAACGGGAATCTTTAAAAGACGTGGTTAGGTAATTGAGCGTATTACTATATAACTGCTGTTTTGTCAAACTCGAAACAATAACTGTATCTAAAGTATGTGCTGGCTGATCTGTGTAAGCACTTTCAATACTATCATCTGACTTAAAAGTTTGCGAGAAACTTATCAAAGGAATTGAGATCAAAAATAAAGTAAGCTTTTTCATGCCGTAAAGATATTAAATTGCGTTCAAGTGCTTTGCATACATTTTTTCGAATTGGGTTAAGTAAAATTAAAAGGCCCTAATGTCCGGGGCTTTTAATTTTATCTAATTCCAGTTAAAGTGTGGGTAGCGTTGCTTTAATTGCTTATGGCTTGGTGCGTTTAGGGCTATGTCTTTTAGCAGTTCGTTATTTTCGGTCAATCTATCAGCAATCTTACGGCCACTTATAAAAAATTCCCTTTCCATCAACATTATTGCATCATCAAATCTGGCGCGCTCCAAATGGTAATAATAGTAGAAACGGTAACTCATACAGGCATCACGATCCAGGGCGTAAACATTCCTTTTGCCTTTTTTTTGGCTTCGAATGCTTGCGGAAAAATAGAGGTTAGTGTGTGCGAGCCGCGTATCATTAATATTGCTTGGTTGCAAAAAAATAACAATGGTTTCAACCTTTTACAAATTGGGTTTTCAACATAAAAAAAGCCCCAAATTTGGGGCTTAAATTAAAAATCATTTTCGGGTTTTTTGTTGATCCTATAGGCAATATCCCTTATCAAACCTAAAGCAGTTTCTTTAGCTACTTGATTGTTTGGTTTATAGAATTCCTTTCTTAATGTAGATTGTAATTCATCCTGTGAGAAATAGAAAGAAGGGGTTTTCAACCTTGATAGAACAATCTTAAACTTACCTTCCTTAACATATATCTTACACTTAAACGAAAGAAAAGAATTACGTTCAATTGCACTTTTAATGGTTTCTTTTTTTGTTGTCTTAACCGCTACAGTATCTATATATACAAAAGGAACTATACCGTTAAAAGAAACTTCACCTAACTCAAAATCCTTCATTTCTAGAACGTTTCTACTGTCTTTAAAAGACTTTGTTAGATAACTTAACACATTGCTATATAGCTGCTGCTTAGTATTTAATGATACGCTAACCGTATCCAATAAGTAAGCTGGCTGATCAGTAAAGGTGCTTTCTGTATCATAATCAGGCTTAAACGTCTGTGATAATCCAATAAAAGGAATAAATACCAAAATCACAATAAGCTTTTTCATGCTGTGAAGATACTAAATTGCGTTCAGATGTTTTGCGTACATTTTTTCAAATTGGGTAACCAATGCAGGCAATTCGGCTACAGTATAATCATTAAACGGCTTATGAACTGGAACGCCGTATTTCATGCACCAGCCATTCACCTTAGCCATGTTTATTTTGCCGCCTGGCAATTTCCATCCCTTTTCATGGGCCATGCTCAATATTTTACGTTGCATTTTTTCTTTTGGTGTAGGCTCTTTACCTTCATCATCTAATGCTTAATCAGCAGCCAGGCTTCATGGCCGTACATTTCTCTAACACTGGTAGTACGGCCATCGCTATGATTTAGCTAATTCAGGATGAACTCTATTAATCCCTGCTGATTCATTAATATTTTAATCTTGATTAGTTGGGGGGCGTTATCTTTTCCATCGTCCATTTTGTGATGAGTTACTTCTTTTGCTTTAAACATCTTAGCTATCAGCCCTGCTGATTTTGGCCTTCTGATTTGTTATAATATGCATTTTACTTTTCTCTATGCCATTCAACGTTAAAATATTCTTTCTTTAGATAGTTTTCGGGATGTGCTTTACCAATCCCCGTGCGCTGTATATAGCTATCGTAAGGCTTTATATTCATTATCGCCGCCATCCGTTCAGCATCGCTCATTTTCCTCCACATTGGTTCTGTACGCTTTCGGTTTATCTTCTTATCGTACTTATCCCAGAAGGTTTCAAAACTTAAATCTGCTGGCACTTCTTTTAAATTACCTTCAATAAGCTTGCTAATTTCCTTTAGACTACCATCGCCTAAAGGCAATTTTCTAAGTAACCATTCTTTTTGAATGGGTGTCATTTCCGTTTCATTTAAAAAATAAACAAGGAAACCGCCACCATCATAGCCAAAAGTTACACTTCCTGTAAACTTAGGACTGGTCAAAATGTACTTTAACATGCCGCTAAAGGGTTTTTTGATACTTTTAGCCCATCTACTTTAACGGGCTGTTTGGCTTTTACCCCTATACTTTCAATAGGGGGTATTGCCGAATTACCCCTATCTTTAGGGATGGGTATAGCTTCAGCGCCCCCCGCTAATGGCAGGGCTGTTTGTCCTTTTAGTCTCATACTAAAGAATGCCGGATTACGTTCCCTAGCCTTTTGTTCATAAACGATATACGGCTCACCCCCCCCGTATCTATTCTTTTCTGCTTCAGCAATGAAATCTTTTACGCGGATACCCATGCCACCATCAAACAAAACATCTCGGCTAACAGACTTTTTAAGATTGCCAGACTTATCAGCGTGTGCAATGAATATGAAAGTCTTTTTACCGTCAAAGCGTTCTTTCAATAGTTTGTAATCATCAAATGAAAAACCCGTATAATCCAGACTATCGATAAAAATGTATTCTGGACTTCCTTTCTTTGACAAGTAATTATATAAATCCTCTAACAAGCTCACACCTTTTTCAAGATTGGCCAAAGGATCAATAGGAATGAAGTTGCCGCTTTCTTCCTCCATTTTGTTTCGTTTTGTAGCGGTCTGTAAATCGAAGCCGTGGCGTTGCTCATAACTTAACCAGGCTACCCGCCCGTGTTTAGCCAATTCTTTAGCCAGCTGCACACAAAATTCGGTTTTACCGTTTCCGCTATAGCCGTAAATTACGCATATGAAGTGTCGGGTAACATTGCCCAAGACCCCTGCAAACTTGCTACCTTTTAAATCTAAAAGGGTAAATGTTTTTTGATGAAATTGTTTTATTCCCAATGGTTTCATTTGTAATCGTCTTTTATAATGGGTTACTATTAAATTCTTTTTCTGAAATCCATGTAATAGAGCCAGCTTCGTTAAACGCTTCCCTCAAACGGTCTAATGCTTCCATTTCAGTTATAGCATAAAGAAAACCTATACTATTGCAGTCGTCCTTCCAAAACCATTTTCTAGCGTTCTTACTAGGCAAACTATATCTGCTTTTAATCTCCAACTCCTTGTTAATGAATAACATTATTAATTGCTTTGACATATTATCGTGTATTTATCCGATATTCTAAATTATCGGGTTATTAGCCGATATGGCGCAGAAATACCACGGCTGTATTACTTTTTACTTCTTCAGGGAACTTACTCCCATGTTTACACGCCGTAATGCTGTACGTTGCATAAGCAGTTTGTTTCGCTTCACCCTCTATCCGCTCAAAAACCTTTTTGGTTTTATCGCTGGCTTTATAGAAAGTATCGCCAATAGCTAAAGTGCCTGCTGTAGTTAACTCATTCCTTTTTATTTCATTATCAGCTTATCTTTTATAGATAGATACACACTATTTTCAGCGCATTTACAATCATAAGGGGTAATCACTTCTTTCTTGCAACCAACCACAATCTTAATTTGACTTGAAATAATTTTGCCATGTCCTTAAAGTTTAGCAAAGTCCAAAACGATAGATAACCAGGCATCATCAACGCTATCACGGTAGTAAAATTGAGCGTAATATTTAGTATGTGCTGGCACGATGCTTTCTAAATAAAGATCAATTCCCTTATGCCAATTTGAATTAGCAAAGTCATCTTTCATTCCAGCCAAAAGCAATACATTGTCTTTATCTACTCTACCCTTTTTACGCTCGAGCAACTTTTTAATTAATTTGTTGCGTGGATCAGATTCGCTGTCATCACTAAATTCATCTGTCAAAAACTCCAGAATGTATTTTTCTGCCTGTGTAGCACGTTCATCGAACATCGTTGCATCATGTCTTTTAAATTGCACTTTCATTGTGCTTTCACTGTTTTCAATAGTAAAAGTACCTTTGCCTTTCTCATGGCGTGAGCTGTGTTCCTGAAGCAGCTTATACATCGCTTCAAGGTCATTGTAAGCATTGGTTTTAAAAGCCTTTAAAGCGCCATTAAAGTGCATCGCACTGCCTACCAATTCATTAACAGTACCATCCCTAAGCACTTCGTAATCTTTACGTTTTTGAATACGTTCGTTTTGTTCTTCGCTTTCTTTGTCAGCCAATAGGGCTTTTAATTCTGCTGCTGATAATTCGTTTGCTGGTTTACTTAATGTTACTGTGTTCATATTCTGCTGTTTTTAACTGTTCTTTTAATTCTGTTATCTTATCGTGACGGGCTATCCAGTCTGTATACGGGTGATTCCGTAACCAGGCCTCTGTTTGGGCTATTTTTTGCTTTAATTCTGCCATAAATTTTATCTATTTCGTTAAATATCTTTCTTAACTGGTGCGCTTCGTAGTGATAGTTTACCTCATCCATATAGGTATTTTTGAAAAAAATATGGATGCATTTCGCTTCAATTGCATTAAGGGAAAAAGCCCAGCTATTGTTATTGCAGTATATTTGCAGCGATTTAGCCTGTAGCTTGATAAAAACCTTATTTACAATTTCTTCAAAAACTTCCTCTTCAATCGTTTCAGCCGGAAAGCTATCCAGCATCATGCCCAGCATTTTTACCACGGCTTCCAATTGATCTTTATTTGCTTTAAATCGCATCTTCTAATTCAGTTATTTTGGCCACACAAGCCAAATAGTTCTTTTTAAAATATTTATCGTTTCCTAGCAGCTTATCTGCATTTTTCAAAGCTTGCCCTGTACCTGTCCTATTGCGGTTAAATAGTTCCGCTATCCTGCCTGCACTCCAGCCTTCTTCATGCAATAAAAGGGTTAAAATATAGCGCGGTTTAAGTACTTCGTCCTTACGGGTAGCCTTCATTTGCGCCAGTGTAAAACCCGTTTGTTTCTCTACAATAGCAATGATATCCCCGCCTTTCATATCTGTACTGATTCTTTATTTACATCACCAATCATGTATGCATAGCTTTGTTTCGTGATGATTTTATGAGGCCAGAACGTAAAGCCATCCACCGCATTTAAATCAGTGTATTTGCGGCGTAACCAATCTAAAGGCCAGTTACTCGCATCGGCCACAAATTCGGCATCCCGTGCGTTCCAATGGTTAACCCACCACTTCCAAAAAAGCGGGGCTTTAGCTACGTTGTTCACGCTCCACAAATCGCAACAAACCACTTCGCTTAAATACTCCAGCCCTTTATTTTCTTGGTATTGTGTATAGTCATCTAATGACCACCCCAACAGCTGGCAAACTCTCTGTTTGTTAGCTTCAGTTATAAATTTTTGTGCGCTCATGAGTTTTTGATTGAGGTTATTTTGCCAGCATAATTTTGTTTAAAATGGCTTCTTATGTCTTTCTTGTTTTGAGCCTGAACGAATACATAAAACCTGTCTCCGTTCCAATTTTTAAAGTAAACCTTATACTTTTTCATTATGCAGCCTCCTTTCTTAAATAAGCTTTAACAAGGCGTTTTATCCTGCGTATATCGCCCTCGCTTTGGTTAGTGATCCTGATTATTTCGCTTTCTTCTTTCATGCCGTTAGCCTTGATGATTTCGGCTAAATCTCTATCAGTATTGTTTGGCAACTCAACGAAATTCCTACCGAAACGGCTATAGATTTCTTTATATCCTTTGCGGTTAGCGCTAACACCTCTAGTGATTCTTTTTTTGAAGAAATCCGTAGCCTGTAGAACGATACCGCATTTATCTTCAGTAGTATTGTAAATGCTGATAAAGAAGTATAATACCTGATCATTAAGCTTATCAACTTCATCCAGGATGATTAGCGGCTTATCGGCTTTTAGAATAAAGTTTAACACCTCATTCATTAATTCATGAATAGTGTAGCCGCTACCGTCTTTACCCATCGCGGTAAGCAATTCAACTAAGAAAGTTTTACGGCTAAAATGTTCTTTACATACCACACGGTAAACGTTTGGGTGTTCAGTAAATAGCGTAGCAGGTTGAGATTTACCGCTACCAGCAGGTGCAACCACACAAAATACTTCGCTAAAATCTTTGGCATCAGAATAAAGCTGGTGCAACTGCTTTACCCTGCGAACGTTAGAAACAACCTGCCAGCCATCTAAAGAAACAGTAACTTGCTTTTGGATAGATAGCCACATCGTTTCACCGATATTATCCCATTTATCAGATAAAATATTACTGATAGTAGCGTTGGAAACATTGGTAAGCCTTTTGCTGGCTGCATTCTGACTCCCGATTTTAGCCACGTAATTGGCCAATTCATTTTTAATTTGTTCTTTTGATACCGTATTCATAATATATATTGTTAAAAGTTTAGCTGCCACACCCACCGTGGCGGCTTTTTTTTATTAATAAAAATCTCTTATATCTACATCTTCCGCTTCAGCAATCGCTAAAACTTTCCTCGATGCTTTAATTTTTTTCTTAGCTTCAGGCAGTGCCACTGTTGGTGATTCGATTTCTTTCGGCTGGTAAAGGTTTTCTAAGTATTTGCGTTCCGCTTCATTTTTCAAATCCTTAAGCAATACACCCCCTTGCATTAAGCCTTCTACATTGATGTTTGGTAAAGATTTTAAGCGGTTTTGAATGGTTTCTGCCATCAGCCGGTTAATGCTTTTCTTTTCATCAAATAGCCCTTGTATTCTATCATAATCGCCCTCTTTATAATCTGCGAAATTGGATGGCACGAAGTCGTATTTTGGAGCGATAAAGCTTAAACCTTTACCATCCGTTACCATCATTTCGTTGAGGTTTTGAGGATCATAGATGATATCAACCTTTTTACCGTTGTTTTGCCAGATTACTTCAGGTGGAATGTTTAAAGTGATCTTTTCGCCTCCTATAACTGGTTTTAAGCCACTTTTGGTAATTGTCGCATCGTGTTCGTACTTTTTACCGAATAATTGAAGTTTTAAGCTAACATCAATAGCTTTTTGTTTGCTTTTTTCCGATGCATGGAAGGCGTTTAGCCATTCAGATTGGCGGCTAACCCCCGTTTTTGGGTTGGCTTTCATGCGCATTACGTTAATAAAACTGGCAACAACTTCCGGCATTCTGTCAATGCTAGGATAGTTTTTACTTGCTTCTATGATGTATTCAGCGCTTAACCTTTCTTTTGCCGTAATATTTTGGCCAGCATAGTTGTTGGTCGGCATTACCTTTAACACCTGGTGCCATTCTACGCCAAATGACCTTTCAATATATTTACCTTGCGGAACGCCATGAGATTGAGGCGTAAAACGGGCAACTTTTTTATAAAACTGGCCTAATTCGTTTTTATGTTTTACATCTAATCCCCATCTATCCGTTTGTAGTTGATGCGGCAGATAATATCCGCCAGTAAGTTCCGCGATATGGTTGATTGCATTTCTGAAGGCTGAATAAACGAGTTCATGGGTAACAGTATCGCCAACGGCATAACCTAAAATGTAGTCATTGTAAGTATCAATGATCACGTATAACATCGGGCGGTAATGTTTGCTTTTTTGTACTTTACCGTCAGCCTTTAGCCTTTCAACCTCAAAGAATAAATCTAAACAGTTGTCATCGGCATTAATAAATAACAGTGGTGCGGTCGCACGTTTACGCTGTATATCTTTGGTATAGGTATTAGCAGCTTTCTTTAAACCATCCCTTAAAGGCGCAATAATATGTTCATTATTACGGGCGAAATAGCCAACAGCCCCAACGCTTATCGTTGGTTTATCTGCTTTCTTAGCCCAAAGGTTGTAGGCAGCAGCAATAACAGTATTATCTTGCTTACGTGGATCGCTAAGCATTTTTAGCAGTAGCGCTTCGCTTTCTTCATCTTTAATTTTAGTAGAATGGCTATTGCCGAACTTGCTTAAATCCACCAATGAGGCGTAACGGTCGTTAGTATCAGCAATAGCTTTATATTCTTTAACCTTTTCTTTAAGTCTTTTTGGCGCACTAGGAAGTTTAACACCTTCCTTTAAAATCAGTTCCCTAACGGTGTCCCAAAAATCCATTACCGATAAATTTAACAGCTGTTTTAAGGCCCTTTTATCAGTCGTTAAGCGGTCAATCATATTTAACCAGCTGGCGGCTTTAGTATAGCGTTCAACGTAGTTTATTTGTTCTTTACCCTTCGCATTAACCTTGGTATTTGGTAGTTTGTCACCGTTTGGAAGCACATAATCAGAGTAAAAAGATTGGGCCATATAATCCCAATCAATTAGGTCTAATATTGGCTGTTTTGCTATGTATTCGTAGGGGCTACCTATCTTTTTTACTATAACTTCCTTACGCTTTGGTTGCAAGCTTTCAAACTCAATAAACACCTTACGCCCATTGCCTCCAATGCCGTGAACGGTCATTAGGTTGCGTTTTTTATCGCTTTTGTAGCACTCTAGCCCAAAGTAACCGATATATTCATCGTAACTCAAACAAAGGATATTTGTGTTTAAATAATGCATTACCCTAACTTTACAATTTCTTTAATGTGTTGAATCAGTGCGGTTGTACCAGTATTCAATAAATCATCAACAACAGCCACCTTTGCGCTAGCGCCTTTGTTTGCGCTACGGTGACCAGTCCTAACCTGCTTTACTAAACTTTCGCTACAACCAACGATTTCAGCCGTAACGGAGGCCGGTATATTGATTTCGGCCTTTTTTTGTTTTTGGTACATTTCGTTTTGATTTTTCATATCTTCGTTTGCAAAAGTGTTTCTATGTGACACAAATATTAGACAATATTCTATATAAAGCAAATATTTTTATACAAAAATCTATTAAAACACTGTGATGGCTCAAAACCGCCCTATTGATAGGCTATTAGAATACCTCAAATACCACAACATTTCCGCAAGCAAGGCCGAAAAGTCGTTAGGTGTGGCCAATGCTTATATACAAAATTCTAATAATAGGAAAGGGGAAATAGGAAGTTCAATACTTCAGAGGCTTGCAACCGAATATTTAGACTTAAATATAATTTGGCTAATTACGGGAAATGGGGATATGCTGGTAACCCCAAATAATAATGATATTGAAAATGCTAATACCCCTAACGATAACAAAGGATTATTGGCTCTTTCAGATACAAATTCGGTGCAAGATGCCCCCCCAACTTTAGCGAAAATTGCCCCCCCAACTGCCCCCCCAACTCAAAATTTTGGCATGCCAAAGGTTATAGCCATTAATGAAAACAATGAAGATTTAGTAACGCTTGTAGGAGCAAAAGCAGCTGCCGGATATCTGAACGGTTACGGCGATACAGAGTTTATAGAAAACCTCCCTACAATAAGGTTACCAACGCTTAAAGGCGGTACGCATAGAGCGTTTGAAGTAAGCGGGCATAGTATGCAGCCAACTATACAAAATGGCTCTATCGCAGTCGGCAGATGGGTTGAAGAATTAGACGAAATACGTGATAGGCGTATTTACATATTAGTCACCAAAACGGATGGAATCGTTATTAAAAGGGTTTTAAACAAAGTTAAAGAAACAGGAAACCTAATTTTAATATCTGACAACCCTAATAAAAACGATTATTATACTTATCCTTTGGAAGCTTCGAACATTATAGAAGCCTGGTACTTAAGAGGTGCTTTTATTTTTAATTTCCAGGAGCCTGGAGAACTATACAACCGCTTTAATGATTTAGAAGCAAAGGTAACTTTAATGGCAGATCAGCTGCAAAAATTAGCGAAATAACAATCAGTTTTAAGTACTGTACAAGATAACTTTAATAATCTTTTAAAACCTATTTAAAGGTTACAAGATAAATACAAGTAAAAACAAGATAACGGTACAACTAGTTTTATTTCGCTTTTTGTCTAAATTTGCGTTTCTACGCTCCAATCGCACAAATTTTGCACTTTTTTATATATTGATAATGGGGCATGTAGTTTTAACCCCCTTATTTTGAAACCATAAAAAAGCCCCGATTTGGGGTCGGGGCTAATTGATTGTTAATTTGGAGGTATAATTAATGTCCGTGATCTAGATCGTATTCATTTACATCTTTATGGTCATACGGTTCAACCATTAATTCATCGATGGTTTTTCCTTTTTTATTGAAGCCAAAGCGCTCTAACATCCTGTCGAATATTAAGTATACTACTGGTACCACGATTAAAGTTAGGAACAATGAGCTGGTTAATCCACCAACAATTACCCATGCCAGGCCATTTTTCCACTCAGCACCCGCGCCGCTGGCCAATGCAATTGGTAGCATACCGAATACCATGGCGATGGTTGTCATTAAGATTGGTCGTAAACGTGCATGGTTGGCCAATACAAGCGCTTCTTTGGTTTCTTTACCTTCAGCTTTTAAGTGGTTGGTGAAATCGACCAGGATAATCGCATTTTTTGCTACCAGACCCATCAACATAATTAATCCTAAAATGGTGAAGATACCGATTGAGTTATTGGTTAAAGCCAGCGCTAATAATGCTCCGATTACCGCTAAAGGAAGTGAAAACATTACTACCAGGGGATAGATAAAACTATCATAAAGTGCAACCATAATCAGGTAAACCAAAATAATTGAAGCCAATAAAGCAATACCTAAAGTTCCAAAACCTTCGCTCTGGTTTTCCTGATCTCCTGCCCAGCTATAACTTACACCAACCGGTGCCTTAAGCTTGCCATTTTCCTGCAGCTCTTCCAGTTTAGCCTGAAACTCTGCAACTACGGTACCTGTTGGTCTACCAATCGATTGTGCTTTAACCGATACTGAAGTCGATTTATTCAAACGCTCCAGCTGACTTGGACCCGAACCCTCTGTAATGGTTGCAAACTGTGATAACTTAATCTGTTTACCCTCATTATTTACAAAAATAAGGTTACGTACATCGTCAATGTTCTGGCGGTTAAAGTTCTGATACTGGATGTTAATGTCGTATTCGTACTCTCCTTTACGGTATTTACCATCGGTGTTACCGGCGAAAGCAGTCTGCATAGTTGATCCTACGGTTTGCAAGGTCAAGCCCACAGCCGACATTTTATCACGGTCAACCTGAACGTTAATTTCTGGTGTTCCTTTCTCTACCGATAATTTAATCTCAGTAGCACCAGGAATAGAGGCAAGAACCTTTTGTGCGCCTTCAGCATATTTCAAGGCGCTGTCTAAATCAGAACCCATTACCACCAACTGGATGGGTGCGTTTTCTGCGATACCCAAAATACTGATCGGCACAGTTTTTACTTTTGCGCCTACCAGTTCTTTAGCCAATGCACGGCTCATTTTTGTGGCGAAGATATCTGAAGAAACACCTTTACGCTGATCGCGTTCAACCAGTTTTACGTTAATTTCCGATTTATAGGCTGTAGCTTGTGTACCACCGAAATCACCTGTTGATTGTCCCACAGTAGTAATCAGCTGCGTAATTTCAGGTTGTTTATCTAAGAATGCTTCTGCTTTTTGAGTAAGGAAGTTGGTTTGCTCTAAAGAAGCATCTTTTGGCAATTCCAATTGCACCAGGAATTCACCTTTATCTGATTTAGGGAAAAATTCTGACCCGATAAAACCGCCAGCCAATAATCCGCATGAACTTAAGAACATCACCACCACGGCAACTAAAGTTAACGCTTTATGATTTAAAGACCATGTTAAAATGCTGGTGATCCAAAGTGTAAATTTCTTCAATTGTTTTTCGAACCAGAGAATAAAACGGCCAAATATATTTTTGCCTTCTATGTGTTCTAACTTACCGAAACGGGAGAAGATAAGTGGTACAATGGTAAATGAAGCTAACAATGATAGTAATGTTGCAATAATTACCACGATACAGAACTGACGTAAAATATTAGATACTAAACCGGTACTTACTGCGATCGGGAAGAACACCACCACAATTACGAAAGTAATGGATACAACCGTAAAACCAATCTCTCTTGTTGCATCAGAGGCTGCCCTTACTTTGTTTTTGCCCATCTCCATGTGTCGCTGGATATTCTCCAATACCACAATCGCATCATCCACCAGGATACCTACCACGAGTGATAGTCCGAGCAGTGACATTAAGTTTAAGGTAAAGCCAAATAAGCTGATACCGATAAAGGTAGCGATCAGCGAAACCGGAATTGATACCATTACAATTAACGCATTACGTAAACTGTGCAGGAAGAAAAGCATCACGAAGGCTACCAGGATAACCGCTAAGATTAAATCGTGGATTACCGCATCAGCAGACTCTAAAGTAAAGATTGAACTATCGTTTACAATCCTCATGTCTAATTTATTGGCTGCATATTCTGCTTTAAGTTTGGCAATAATGGCGTGTACACCTTTACTTACCTCCACAGCATTCGCATCACTTTGTTTAATGATCTGGATAGCGATAGATGCTTTGCGGTCAATACGTGCCAGTTTCTCTGTTTCTTTCTGCGAATCCTGAACATCTGCCACGTCACCTAAACGGATTTGTGCACCATCTTTGCCTGTAGTTAATACCAGGTTTCTCAATTCATCAATACTTCTGTATTTACCCGATAAACGGATCAATACGTCCTGGTTCTGCGTTTTAACACTTCCTGTAGGGAAATCCAGGTTTGAAGAAAGGATCATTTGTTGTACCTGTGGAACTGCAAGGCCATAGCCCTGTAGTTTGTTGGCGTCAAGTGAAACCTGAATTTCACGTTCAGAACCACCCACTAAATTTACCTGTGCAATACCATTTACCCTCGAAATTACCGGGGCAATCCGTTTGTCAATTAAATCGTAAAAACTTACGTCGTCCATATTGGCAGAAGCCGTCATGGTAATTACCGGTAAATCATCAAGCGAGAACTTACTCAATGATGGTGTTTTTACATCTTCCGGTAATTGAGAAAGAATGGCATTAACCTTTCTTTGCGCATCATTTAACGAGATATCGATATTTGCTGCATCTGTCAGCGTAATGGTTACGGTTGATAAACTCTCAAACGATACCGAATTGATTTTTTTGATGTTTTCCATCGATGATACCGCATCCTCAATTTTTTTGGTTACGGTATTTTCAACCTCATTCGGCGAAGCACCAGGGTAGATGGTTGAAATAGATACTACGTTGTTAGAGAATTTTGGAAGTAATTCATAACCCAACGAAAAGTAACTTAATAAGCCAAGTAAGGTAAGTGCGGTAAATACCACAATAACCAGCGAAGGCCTTTTTATAGATATGTCTGTTATCTTCATTTTAATTCGTGTTGCGTTGTGCGATTGGCATATCGCGTTTTTAAAAGCTGAAAATTCCGCTAACTTACTTTACGATACTAACGGGAGTACCTTCGGTTAAGTTAATCTGTCCACTGGTAATTACAGTTTCACCTTCTTTTAGGCCATCCAGAATTTCAACGTTATCCCCTAAGATACGACCAGCTACCACATTACGCGTTTTAGCTGTATTGCTGGCTTTATCCAATACAAAAACCTGGTTGCTGCTCACACTGCCCACAAAAGATGTACGCGGGATAAGAATGCTTGGCGCCTGTTTAGGGAACTTAAATACTGCAGTGCCGTACATACCGGCCTTTAAAGTGTTTTTATGGCTGTTCTCCACTTCAATTTCAACTGGAAAATTCAGCGTTGCATCGGCCTTAGCAGCGATAAAAGTTACTTTTCCGGAGAAGCTATCCGTTGGGAAAACAGAAGATTTGATCTCGATCTGATCACCTATTTTAAGGTTGGCCACCTGCGATTCGTTCACATTAACTTTCAGTTTTAACTTAGAAACATCCACCAGTTCGAATAACTGTGTGCCTTGAGCTGTTACAAACGCACCAACTTCAATGTACCTTTTGTTTACAATACCGTTAATCGGCGATTTAATGTTTGCATCGCTTAACCTTCTTTGTGAAGCCTGTAAACGTAATTTTGCATTTTTTGTGGCCAGTTTAGCCTGATCTAACTGTTGTTGGGTAACGCCACCAGTTTGGAATGAGCTTTGGTATCTGGCTTCATCTCTTTTTGCATTCTCGTAAGTAGCTTCAGCAGTTTCCCTGTCTGTGTTGATGATTTCTGCATCAACACGGGCCAAAACCTGTCCTTTGCTTACCCTGTCGCCTTCATCTACGTAAATAGCTTTAACCCGGCCCGCATTTTCTGATAAGAAGTTAAGTTCCTGTTTAGGAATAAAATTTCCGTTTGCGCTGAAATCTAAATCTACAGCTTTTTTCTCTACTTGAGCAACCCGAACGGCAACCGCGCCACCACCTTTAGCAATGAAAGCAGTTTTTTCTTCGTTCTTCTTTTTATTGTTGCTTAAAACATAAGCTATTGCACCGAGGGCAACAACAACTACGATGATTATGGTAATTACTCTTTTCATTTCTATTGTACTAGCGATTTAATGTTTCCGTTTGATTTGATTAATTGTATTTCGGCTATCTTATAATTTAATAAAGCCTGTGTATAACTGTTTTGTGCCGAAGTAAGTGCATTTTCGGTATCCAAAAGATCGGTTAGTGAAGCTAAGCCGTTATTATAGTTATTTTGGGTACTTCTATAAATCTCTTGAGCTAAATCGGCATTTTTACGTTGCGATTTAATGGTATTTAAGTTGTTGCGCAACTGTATTTTTGCATTTTCGTAAGCCAGATTTAAGGCGTTATTGGTTTCTCTTCTGCTTTCCCTGGCTTTTTTGATATCCACATCTGCCTGGCGGATTTTAGAGCGGGTTAAGAAGCCGTTAAAAATCGGCACCCTAAGTGTTAAACCAATTGCCGATGAACCAAAACCGATGGCCGAAGCGTTGGAGTTAAGGAAATCGAAGCTATTGCTCTGGCTCGAATAGGTGTAATTTCCAGTTAAAGATAAGCTGGGATAATATTCGGCCACATAGGCTTTCCGTTGCAAGGATAGCAGTTTGTCCTGGTTATTTAAAAGTTTAACTTCAGTTCTGTTGGCCAGATCGATAGAATCTGTAAACACAGGTAATGTAGTTACTTCTGTTAATTCGGTAGGGGGTAGGCTGATTGGGGTTGCAACCGCCATTCCCATCGAAAATTTTAACTGGTTTTCCAATTGGGTAATCGCATTAATGACTTGCTCGCGTTGTGTGTTCAGATTGGTTAAGTTTACGCTGATCCGGTCTACATCAATCTTTCTGGCCAAACCATTTTTATACTGCGTGCCCACAATTTTTTCAACTATCTTAACATTTTTAATGTTGGTGTCGATGACGTTAAGCTGTTGCCTGTTTACTAAAACCTGATAGTAATTGTTGGCTACCAGTTCGATAATTTGTTCTTCGGTTAACTGCGAGGTAAGCGCGTAATATTCTTCACTTGATCGTGCAGCCTGCAGGCCGGTAAAAACCTGTTGGTTAAACAATTGCTGTGAAAGCTGAACCCCTGCGGTTGAATTCCAGTTCTGGCCTAATTTAAACGATTGTGTTGCGCCGCCAATATTTGCAACCAGCTGACCGATAATTGGATTGTAAGTTAAACCCACATTTCCGGAGATTTGTGGCAGAGCTTGTGCCCTAACTTCCTGCACCTTATATTTTCCACCTTCAATATCTAACCTGGCATTGCGCACTTTAGTATTGTTTTGGAGCGCAAAGGTAAGCGCATCTTTTAAGGTAATTTGCTGCTGTGCAATTGCCAGCTGCGGTAAAACCGAGCCGATAATAACAATGAGCATTAATCTTACCGCATTGATTCTAAGCATAATCTATTGTTTTTTTGTTTTTGGGTTCTTCTCTTTTATTCAGCCTTTAAGTTGAGGCTATTTGTTTCTGCCAATGTTAAGTTTAATCCGCACATCTTAAGCCTCTTACAAATATGGTGGTCAGGTTTTTTTGTTTTAAGGTCATTCTATTTAATGACTTTTTATCAGGAAAAAGATCTTTTCCGGTTTCCATAATACACATGGTGGAAAGGCCCATTAAACTTTCAAGATACAATTCGGCAACATGTTCAGTGTCTTCATGTTCAATTTCTCCTTTTGCTTTGGCCTGACCAAAAATCTCTGCGAAAAAATCCTTTTCAGATTCTTTTAATGTACGCAGCTTGCCTTTAATTACATCATCATTCAGTAAATCCGGGATGCCCTCCGTAATGCGGAGCATATAATACTTCTGGAAAAATGTATTTCGTACATCAACGATGTTAAAAAGAATTTCCTGTAGTGGTAAATCAGGATTATGTTTCTTTTTGATCAGTTCAAAGAAATCGTTAAATACCCTTTCTATTACTCCTAAAATTAAATGTTTTTTATCGGGAAAATAATAATAAAGAGATGGTTTTGATACGGACAGATCTTCGGCAATATCATTCATGGTGGTTTTACCAATGCCAAAATGGATAAAGCGTTTTATCGCACCATCAATAATCTGTTCTCTCTTTTTATCAGCTACAATCATTTTACTTTTCTACTTTCTGACTTTTTTAATATTTTAGTCAAAAATAGTGCTAAAAAATGATTTGTCATGAAAATTGATTTCAAACCGAATTAAGCTTACAATCTTATGACATAATTTTAATTGTTCTACTGTTTATATATCTTTACAAACCAATTATTTAGAAAAATTGTCAGTTTTGATCAACATCCTCACCGTACTTTTTACCATCATTTCGATGGAGTGTATTTCATGGTTTATACACAAGTACCTGTTTCATGGGCCGCTTTGGTTTATGCATCGAAGTCACCACGAGAAATCGAAATCATTTTTCGAATGGAATGATTTGTTTGCAGTGTTGTTTGCCGCCACATCTTTGTATTTAATGTATATTGATCAGGATAACTTAGGTTATCGGTTTTTTGTGGGGCTGGGTATTACTTTGTACGGATTGATTTATTTTGTGATACACGATTGGTTTGTACACCAACGTTTTAAAACTTTTAAAAGCAATAATGCTTATTTGCAGGCGGTACGGAAAGCACATAAAATCCACCATAAAAACAGGGGGAAAGAAAAGGGAAAAGCTTTTGGTTTGTTGTTTGTGCGGAAAGCAGTATTAAAAAGCTAAATTATATCAAATGAAATCTTATCACCTGTCCTTTTTGATTGGAATTGTTTTTTTAAGCTTGTATTCGTGTGGCAAAAAAACTAATAAAGACCGCGCCATCGCGCTCGTAGAATCAAAATATGAAAAAACTAATCAGGATTTGAATTTCGATGAGGCAAAACTGGATAGCTTATATAATATTTCTCCTCAGGCTTATGCCGATAGTTTAAAAAAGGGAGATGAATTGGATGTTATGCTGGCCGAATTAGAGAGCCAGATTGAACACCTGGGACAGGCAGAATCGGACAGTGTAGGGTTAATTAGTGCTAAACTCACAAAAGAAAGATACCGCCTGTTGGATCTAAAGAAAATCAAACCACAATTTATCGGCTGGAAACTTTCAGGTGTATCCATAGCGGGTAATAAGCAAAAAGCTGTAAGCTTTAATTTTGATAAGGAAATTACCAAAATCGTTCCTTAACTGTTTTTTATTTTACTTTTGCAGCATCATACAAAATCACCATGCTTCAAATTCAGGAAAATATTTCACTAAAAACATACAATTCCTTTCGTATAGATGCCAAGGCAAAGTTCTTTGCCGAAATTTTTTCTGAAGACGAGTTGCGGTCGTTGTTTCAGGATGAACTGGTAAAAACGCAAAAACTGCTTGTTATGGGGGGCGGCAGCAACGTGCTTTTTACGCATGATTATGATGGTTTGGTGATTAAAATCAGTATCAAAGGCATTCAATCTGAAGTTATTGATGATAAGGTTATGGTAACCGCTGGCGCAGGCGAGGTTTGGAACGATTTTGTAAACTACTGTGTTGAACACCGTTTTGCCGGTGTAGAAAATTTAAGCCTGATTCCGGGAACGGTGGGTGCATCACCAATACAGAATATTGGTGCGTATGGGGTAGAGTTGAAAGACGTTTTCGAAAGCTGTACGGCATTTGAAATCAAAACCGGCGAAATTAAAACCTTTACTTATCATGATTGTCATTTTGGCTACCGCGAAAGTGTTTTCAAAGGCGTATTAAAAGGGCAGTACATTATCACTTCTGTTACTTTCCGGCTATCGGCTGTGCCAAAAATAAATACTTCTTATGGTGCTATTGAAACTGAATTGCAAAGCAGAGGGATAGTACAACCTACCATTGCAGATGTTTCCGCCGCTGTATCTCATATACGGGTGAGCAAACTGCCCGACCCATCTACCATCGGAAATGCCGGTAGTTTTTTCAAAAACCCGGTGATTGAAAAACATGAATTTGCAGATATTGTGGCAAAACACCCCGATGTGGTGCATTACCCTACGGCTGATGATAAAATTAAACTGGCAGCGGGCTGGTTAATTGAGCAATGCGGCTGGAAAGGTAAAGTGGTTGGACAAACCGGTACCTGGAAAAACCAGGCGTTGGTTTTGGTTAATCATGGGCAGGCAACAGGAGCAGAAGTGTATCATTTTTCTGAACAAATAATAGACAGTGTAAAGTCTACTTTTGGAGTCACTTTGGAAAGAGAAGTAAATATTCTGTGACGAACATTGATTGTTAGGTAGTTAGACATTGTAGATAGCTTTCCTGAAAATTTTGGTATTAAGTTTGTTTGAGTTAAAGAGAATGAACAATAATTGATTTGTTTTTAATCTCCTAAAGCTAAATATCATGACAAAATTTGAATTCAACCATCTAGTTAATCATCACTCGGTATCACTTAGATCTTATGCTTTAAATTTTACAAAAGACGCAGAAGACGCAAATGATTTGGTTCAGGATACGATGCTTAAAGCGATTACTTATTATAATAAGTTTAAAGAAGGTACTAATTTAAAAGGATGGCTATTTACCATCATGAAAAATACGTTCATTAACAATTATCGTCGATTGGTTAAAACGAATACTTTAATTACGCAGAGCGAGGATATTTCTTCTGCAAATCTATCATATAGTGCTACCAAAAATAATGCAGAGAGTAAATTTGTGTTAGGCGATATTGATAAAGCATTAGCACAATTACCTGAAGAATATTATGTGCCTTTTATCCGCTACTTTGAAGGTTATAAATATCATGAAATTGCTGATATGTTAGAGATTCCAATCGGAACTGTTAAAACACGCATCCATGTGGCAAGGGGGATTTTGAAAAAATACCTTAAAACATATTCAAAAGAAATTGCCACAGCAGAATTAGCTTAAGGTACATCTATTATGGAATTAAAGGCTCAGATTAATCTGGGCCTTTTTTGCTAGGGTCAACTTTTTAAGTTGTTTGTTATCCAAGGGGGATGGATAGTTTTAATGTATCGCCATTTCGAGAATGTTAGCGAGATCTTTTAAATTCGATGTGTAAAGCTTGTTTCAAGATCTCTGCTCAATATTTAATATTAGACAGCATATTTGTCATTCTGACAAATTGCAAGGAAATGCCCATCGATAATTCCGCTTGATTCCTTTTTTTTCTGTTAGGGCAAACCAAATGTTTTGCTTGGTCCACAGGTTTTGGTTCTGATCCGTTTTTCCTCTATAGACTAACCAATTATTTGCTTAAAGCATTTATCCCACAACTTTTGGTATTGATCCAAAATAATTTTTTGTCCAAAATAGACCTTAAACAAAAAACCCACAACTTTCGTTGCGGGTTTTGCTCCTTCTGCTGGGCTCGAACCAGCGACCCTCTGATTAATCCCGCACGTGCGGGACTCTAACCAGCTGAGCCAAAATTCCAGTCAGCATTTCTCCTTTAACCATACGCTCAATCAACTTCCGGCTTTTCTGGCTTTTGATAAATCTTTCCAGACGCATTGCTTCAGCCTCTACATGCCCACAAGAGAACACAGCTTTCAAATGCCAGGGCCTGTGCTTTGAGGTAAATGTGCTAACAGCTAAGTTGTTGTGCTCCTCAAGTCGACGGACATAATCACTGGTGTATCCAACATAGTAAAGATTAGCCGCTTTAGAATATAAAATATACAGGTAGTATGTCATAAGTACAAAACAAATGAGTTGCGCTACCTAGAATGAGTATTACTTGTAAACGATCAAAATAGTCTTTTGTCCAAAATAGACCTTAAACAAAAAACCCACAACTTTCGTTGCGGGTTTTGCTCCTTCTGCTGGGCTCGAACCAGCGACCCTCTGATTAATCCCGCACGTGCGGGACTCTAACCAGCTGAGCCAAAATTCCAGTCAGCATTTCTCCTTTAACCATACGCTCAATCAACTTCCGGCTTTTCTGGCTTTTGATAAATCTTTCCTTAGCTACTTTAGAATATAAAATATATAGATAGTATGTCATAAGTATAAAAAACAAATGAGTTTGGGCTACCTAGAATGAGTATTACTCGTAAACGATCAAAATAATCTTTCGTACAAAATAGACTATAAACAAAAAACCTACAACTTTCGTTGCAGGTTTTGCTCCTTCTGCTGGGCTCGAACCAGCGACCCTCTGATTAACAGTCAGATGCTCTAACCGGCTGAGCTAAGAAGGAATCCGGCTATCCAAAAAAACAGAGGATTTTAACCTTTCAGAAAACATCCGCTTGTTCGTTTTGGGAATGCAATATTAGGGCTTTTAAATTATTTATGCAATATTTGCAGTGAAAAAATTTTAAAAAAATTTAATACATATATATGAGCCTGATAATCATAGGTACTGTAGCTTTTGATGCTATTGAAACTCCTTTCGGAAAAACAGATAAAATTGTTGGTGGTGCAGCAACTTACGCAAGTTTGGCCGCTTCTTACTTTTATAATAAAGCAAAAATTGTGGCCGTGGTGGGCGATGACTTTCATCAATCAGACATTGACACCTTCACCAACCACGGTATTGATACAGAAGGGTTACAGATTAAAGCTGGTGAGAAATCATTTTTCTGGTCGGGCAAATACCATAACGATATGAACAGCCGCGATACTTTGATTACGGAATTGAATGTATTGGAAAATTTCGATCCGATTATCCCGGAGAGCTATCAGGACTGCGAATACCTGATGTTAGGCAACCTAACGCCCCAAGTACAGCAAACGGTCATTAAACGTCTTAAAAACCGACCTAAACTAATTGTAATGGACACCATGAACTTTTGGATGGATATTATGATGGATGATTTACTAGAAACCATTAAAATGGTAGATGTATTAACAATTAACGATGCCGAAGCACGCCAGCTATCAGGAGAGTACTCATTGGTGAAAGCTGCGAAGAAAATCCTAACAATGGGTCCGAAATATTTGATCATTAAAAAAGGGGAGCATGGGGCACTGTTGTTTCACGAAGATCAGATTTTCTCGGCTCCAGCCTTACCATTGGCAGAGGTATTCGATCCGACAGGCGCTGGCGATACATTTGCAGGCGGATTTATCGGTTATTTGGCGAAAGTGGGTACTATCAACTTCAATAACATGAAAAATGCAATTATTTATGGCTCTGCCCTGGCTTCCTTTTGTGTAGAAAAATTTGGAACGGAAAAGTTGTTGAATTTAACTGATGAAGAAGTTGCAGCGAGAATTCAGGAATTTGTAAGCTTAAGTTCTTTCACGATAGAAGCGTAATCAGTTAACAGTTTTCAATAGCCAGTTATCAGTTATATCATGCAGATAAATTGAGCCGTATATTTTAAGTGTAATGCTTAAATAATGCGGCTTTTTTATTGGGTAAATGGTTATCGAAACCTGGAGGCTACCAAAATTAATTCGGTTGTACAAGTATGGCTATTGGCACAAATTTTTCAAAAACCGCTTCAGTATGTGGTGCATCTGCAAGTTCATCAGTCAGATCCTGCCCCGCCCAATGCTCATAATGTTTACCATTTTTCCATAATCTGCTATCTGTCATATCATAGATCAGACCTTTATAAGCCACCCATATTTGAGGCTTATCCTGTCCGTTACGCAACGCAAGCTGTTGTTTGGTATAGCCTGGTAAATCCATTTAAATTAATTTCGGGTTGAAGATAATCAAAAGGTTTTAACCATATAAGAAATATAATGGCTTACAAACTGATATATTCTTGTGCCTGTAGACTAATTAGTTATTATTTTTTAAGCAAACACAAGCGCAAAGCCTTCATTATAAGTGAATTTGAAAACCTTTACCTCAATATTTATAAATCGATCTTCATATTTTAGAGCGCAATACTTGTACAAATCAATAAGTGTGTTCCCGTTTTACACTTATACGCTTCGCTGCCTCGTACCTCGTTGCTGCAGGGTATCGCTTCAACCGGGGCTAGCTGGCCGCGACAGCATTTCATTTTTGGGGTTGCAGAGTGCAGAAACTGCTGTTCCTAAACCCGGATTGAAGCGAACACGAAGTGCAACGGAGTAAAGCGCAAAGCGGGGCTAAAGATGCCAAGTGCCACTGCACCTACATTTCCTAAAAAAACGGCGTTGGCTATTACAATCTTATGAGATCGCTTTACCGGCCCTGCTTTTAAAAAGCTCATACAGGAAAACATTCATTAACAACAAACTCATTAAATAAAAATGATCTTCGAAAGGTATTGTACCTACCCTAAAACCTATATTTTCTTTATTATTATACATCACCACCGGAATAGCCGTTAAAAAACCATTTACGATATAAAAAGGAATAAGCGAAACCAGGTAAGCCCTGTAGAACCTGTACATAAACCTGAGTTTTACATTCACATATTCTACGTAAGCCAGCACGATTAACAAAAAGCCAAAATTAATCAACGTATACCACCTGTTATAAGCAAAAAACAAAATGGCCACACTAAGTCCC
Organism: Pedobacter suwonensis; assembly: GCF_007833675.1. Taxonomy (NCBI): domain Bacteria; kingdom Pseudomonadati; phylum Bacteroidota; class Sphingobacteriia; order Sphingobacteriales; family Sphingobacteriaceae; genus Pedobacter; species Pedobacter suwonensis. The sequence continues at coordinate 3,862,474 of NZ_CP031708.1, forward strand.
AGAAATAGGTTACTTAAGGCGAGACTATACTTTTGAAGCTTGTTTTTGGGAAAATAGACGTTTAAACACTCGTAAATAAATACGCAGGCATAAGGCACAGTTAAAAAAAACAAAATCTCTTCCAAGGGTAAGCCGAAAAGATTTATCCCTACGATGTAATCCGGATTAAAAGACCAGACATTAAGCTTGGTAAATAAAATGTCCCAAATTAAAAAGATAACTCCTGTAAGGAGTATGGCTGGAAATATAAACTTCCACTTGCTAAAAAAGTGGACCTTTTTATCAAACGATAAAACCAGCGGAAAAAAAATTACGGCTATATTGATAATTAAATATATATAATTCATTCTAAAGGTATTTGGTTAAGATTTTAACTTCAGCGGCAGTACATTTTTTACTATCAATCATAAATTTAGATACGTTTTTAACCAGCTCCGCATCAGCAAGACCAAAATTTCCATTTTGGTAATGTTTAACAATCTCTTTTTTGTCTACCGCTAAATCTTTACTAAAACCAAGAAAGGATGGCGTATAAAATTCGATTGAAAAACGCATAAAACGGATTTCCATATTTTCTCCATCCATATCAATTGCTTTCTGCATGGTTTTTAGTGATCGGCCTACATATTTAATCTTGTTATATGGATTCCAGGAATGTTTAGCTTTGAGTGCTTCCAAAGTGCCTAAGTAACCGGTAACCAACGCGGTTTTATTGGGCAGTTTATTCAGCCTGTCAAACAGCGAATCAGTAAGTTTAGCATTTTCTACTGCTTTAACCATGTTGGCTTTCAATGTCGCAATTTCCTGTGTAGAGAGTTGTGCGTAAGTAGCGTTGCCTATGGCAAACAGCAAGAAAAATAAAATACGTAATTTAATCATGAGATGGTGGCAAATGTAACAAAAGCTTAGCGTATTTGTTTGCGCTGTTGTAATAAGCTAAGGAAAGGATTTTTAATAAAAATCCCGTCAATGTCATCCTGAGGGATAATTTATGATATAAAAATCAATATGATTGACGTTTTTTCCTTCGCACAATTCTTGCCTCGGCTCACCGCCGCCGAAGGGCTCTTACTTTTTGGCATCAAAAAGTAACAAAAAATGCCGGCTGAAAATTTTTCTTTCAAAGCCAGTGTTATGGCTAGAACAGTGCAGTCCGAAAAATTTATTAGGCCGGTTTTAAGTAGAACGGTGATACGGTGCTATGGCCTAGCTATACGGAAATGCATGATGCCGCATTCTGCTCATTAATAGGTAATTACAAAATAACGTCAATGGTAGCGCAGCGAAGGATCTTCAACTGATGAAATACTGAACTCCAGATCAATGGATTCAAAACTAACTGATTAAAATTTAATAAATAAAAAAAGATTCTTCATTGCATTCAGAATGACAGACCTCTTATCCATGGTGTCATCCTAGCGAAGCGAAGGATCTTTAAACAAGGAAACATTATGATCGAATTAAACTTCCATCAAGATTATTATCAAAGCTAAAGATTCTTCATTGCATTCAGAATGATAGACACAGAATGATAAAAAACCAAAACAAAACGCGATAAAATTCCTTTATTTACACCATGGAAAAAAGAACCTCGGTTACCATTATCGGTGCCGGTTTTGCAGGCATGGCTGCAGCAGCTTTATTGGGTAAAGATGGCTTTGATGTTACCGTAATTGAAAAAAACGAAATGGCGGGTGGTAGGGCCAGAACCTGGCAAAAAGACGGCTTCCTTTTTGATATGGGGCCTAGCTGGTACTGGATGCCCGATGTATTTGAAAATTATTACAACCTATTTGGCAAAACTACTTCCGATTTTTATACACTGAAAAGACTTAGTCCATCTTACCGTATCTATTTTGGTCAAAACGATATTATTGATGTTCCTGCCACATTAGACGATTTATATGCCTTATTTGAAAAACTTGAGCCGGGCAGCAGCAGCAACCTCAAATATTTTCTTGATCAGGCTAAATATAAATATGATGTAGGCATGAACGAATATGTTTTTAAGCCCTCACATAGCGTAATGGAATATTTTGATCCCAGGCTAGCCATCAGCGGAATTAAACTACAGCTTTTGGGAAATATGCGCAAGCATGTGCATAAACTGTTTAAAAATGAGCGACTGCAAAAACTTCTTGAATTTCCTGTATTATTTTTAGGTGCTACGCCACAAAATACTCCCGCATTATACAGTCTGATGAACTATGCTGATCTTGTTTTAGGTACCTGGTACCCAATGGGCGGCATGCATCAAATTGTAGCTGCCATGCAAAACATTGCGGAGGCACAGGGCGTTAAATTCATGTTCAATACAGAAGTAACCAAAATTGAGGTAAAAAACAATCTGGCAGAGCACGTAATCACAAATCAGGGAAATTTTAAAAGCGAATTTGTGGTCGGTAATGCAGATTATCACCATATCGACCAATATCTCTTTGATCAACCTTATCGTAATTACGACAAAAATTACTGGGATAAACGAACAATGGCGCCGTCTTGTCTTTTATTTTACATAGGTTTAAATAAAAAACTAACAAATGTATTACACCACAACTTATTCTTTGATGAGAATTTTGATGAACACGCCAAAGAAATCTACAGCGACCCACAATGGCCATCAAAGCCCCTGTTCTATGCCTGTTGCCCTTCTATTACTGATAAAAGCGTAGCACCGGAAGGTTGTGAAAATCTTTTCTTTTTAATTCCGCTTGCACCGGATCTGGAAGATAGCGAAAGCAAAAGAGAAGAATATTTCAATGTATTGATCGATCGCTTTAAAAAAATGACCGGAAACGATATAAGCGAAGGCATTTTATTTAAACGCAGTTATGCCATGAAAGATTTTGTAGAAGATTATCATGCCTTTAAAGGGAATGCATACGGATTAGCAAACACTTTGAAACAGACCGCTTTTCTAAAACCCAAAATGAAAAGTAAAGTAACAAATTTTTTATATACCGGCCAATTAACTGTTCCGGGGCCTGGGGTGCCGCCTGCCATCATTTCTGGACAAGTGGTCGCAAAAGAAATAAAAAAAAAGTTAAAAAAAGCTTGACAAATTTAAAATTTCCCTTATCTTTATAACCACAAAACAAAAACACTGCAATAATTCTGTAAAACACATAATTGTTTGAGGTTTGCATTTGTTTCGAAATAAGAGAGAAGGCGAATTGTTGAAAGAAAACATAAGAATCAACTAACCAAATATATGATAAGCAAAAAGGCCTGGATTTTCCGGGCCTTTTGCTTTTTAATGCGTTTTTACAAATGCGATCGTCTTGGATCGTGGATCAAATAAAAATTTTGGGGTTGGTTTCAATTTTGATCTCAGCGGTTTAGCATTTAAACCCGGAAACCGGGATACTTAAACGCTTGTTATCGCCAGTCTCCATTAATCAATAAGTAATATTTATATTTAATAAAGCTGTTTAGCTTATATCTTTGAGCGTGTTATCCAGAAACATTTCGTTCTTGACATCTGAAGACAGTTCGATAAATCTTTCGTATTGCTTTAAAACGTCCGCTATGATTTCTCTCTCACTAAAGTATTCGATATTGTAGCCGGGCCTGTTATCGCCAAAATAGGTGATTGGAACAAAAGTGCTGTTTTTTCTGATGCCTGGTAGGTTTATTTCATCAACCAGGAATTCAGATATTAATTTTGACTGACATTTAACGCCATACTTAAAATCTTCGATCACTTTATGTTTAATCGTAATCTCCGCTGCATAAGGATTTTGAGAAATCGTTACCGATGCGCCGATTTGTTTTTCCTGAAATGCTGCCGCCAGCTCTTCCAGCGCTGGTTTAACTTTACAAGCGATGAAATCGTTCACGGCATCCTTGTTCTTGTACGAGAGAATATGGTTGAGTCGTTCTTTCCAAAATTCTCCTGACCAGTTAGTTGCCGCTGGTGAGTAGCCTTTTTTATAATAAGAATAGTCTATCCGGAGGCCTATAATTAAACAATAACAGAACATGCACATGATTAATGAAAATGGTAATGCCGTAATCAGGGTCATGGTTTGAAGGGACTGGAGTCCACCGGCATTAAGCAATACCAGCGATAATAAGCCTAATAGGATGCCCCAGAAAACCAATTGCCACTTAGGCGAATTTTTAGCGTTATTAGATGCGATGTTATCCATCACAAATATTCCCGAATCAGCCGAGGTGATAAAGAAAATAAATATAATAAATATTGCGAGAAAGCTTGTGATGGAAGAGATTGGGAATTGTCCGAGAAATTCAAACAATAGTTTATCGGTATTGCCTGCTATACTGCTCAGAACACCATTCCTTGTGCGATCAAGCCAGGTTGCACTATTACCGAAGACTGTCATCCACAACAGATTGAAAAAAGTTGGTATGATCAGTACCGCCCCGATAAACTCACGTATTGTCCTTCCGCGGGATATCCTGGCGATAAAAAGCCCGACATATGGGGACCACGAGATCCACCAGGCCCAATAAAGAATTGTCCAATTAAAAAACCACGACTGTGTGTTCTCTTCATACGCATGCGTATTGAACGTAAGATTGAAAAACTGCGTTAAGTAGTTGCCAATCCCTTCAGAGAAAGAGCCGAGCAGGAAAACCGTTGGTCCGAGGATCAAGATAAAAATCATCAGGGTGATCGCGGCTACAATATTAAGCTGACTCAGGTATTTAACCCCTTTATTTACTCCCGAAGTGGCGGATAATACAGAGATGAGCATAATAACGAGTACAATTACAGCCTGGTACCAAAAACCTGTATCTTTCAAAATACCAACCTCAACCAGCCCCGCGTTAAGCTGTACTACGCCAAAGCCCAGGGTGGTGGTAATGCCGAAAAACGTGCTACAAAGGGCGAAAGTATCAATCGCATCACCTGCAGCGCCTTTGATCCTGTTTTTTAATACCGGATAAAAACAACTCCGCAGAGAAAGTGGCAATTTGAACCTGAAGGTAAAATATGCCAGGGACAATCCTACAATTCCATATACTGCCCAGGCATGAATTCCCCAATGGAAAAAGGTATATAATTGCGCATTTCTAGCGCGTTCTACCTGATGCAGGCCGGAAAAAGCCTTTTCTGTATAGTGCGACATGGGTTCTGCCACTCCGAAGTACATGAGTCCGATTCCCATTCCTGCAGCAAAAAGCATCGATATCCAGGAGAAAAAGGAATGTTCCGGTTTTTCGTCATCATCGCCCAAACGGATAGTACCATATTTACTGAAGGTGAGAACCAGCAGAAAAATTACAAATATGGTGACAGACCAAACATAAATCCAATTCAGGTTCACAAAGATCCAGTTTTTTATCACATTCAGTATGGCGCCGGTTTGTGTAGGAAAGAAGCTTGATACTACCGTTACCGTTATGATAAATATCAAACTGGGTATCATGATTCCAGCTTTGAAAGTAGAGTTTTTTAATGCTCGTTGAAGAATATTCATGTTCGGTTTTCGATATAAGACAAAGCAGGCCCTTTTTTGTTTGCCGATTGGAAGTAAGCACCATGACCAGAAGTAAGCTAACTAACCTTTCATTTACTTTTTCATTTGATGACCGCAATTGGAACAAAACCTGTCTTTTTCATTATGCAGTCCTGCGTAACAGTTCGGGCATTTGGTTTTTGCTGCCTCGGTCGCCTTTGACATCTCAACAGATACAATACCTGTCGGAACAGCTATTATGCCATAACCGATCACCATTAATATGCTGGCAAGGATTTGGCCAAGCGGGCTTTGAGGGGAGATATCGCCATAACCCACCGTTGTAATGGTTACGATTGCCCAATATATAGACATAGGAATGCTTGTAAAGCCACTTTTTTCTCCTTCTATAATATACATTAGTGTGCCGATTATAGTAACCAGAGTAATTACACTTGATAGGAACATAACGATTTTATAAAGGCTTGCCCTAAGTGCACTTTTAAGGATGTTGCCTTCATAAAGAAACCGTGTGAGCTTAAGGATCCTGAATACGCGTAGTAAGCGAAAAGCGCGAACAACGATCAGGTATTGGGTTCCGATAAAAAAAAGACTTAAATAGGTAGGCATAAAAGCAATAAGATCTACAATCCCATAAAAACTGAAAATGTATCGAAGCGGTTTGTGGCTGGCATAGATCCGGAGCAAATACTCAAACGTAAATAAAAAGGTAAATACCCATTCCAGTATATGGATTATATGATAATATTTTTCCCTTACCGAGCCTACACTTTCCAGAAATACAGAAAGAATGCTCAGCAGAATCAATATTAGCAACAATACATCAAAACTTTTTCCTGCTTTCGTATCGGAACGGAAGATGATGATATATAGTTTTTTCCGTAATTTGTCGTTCGCTCTGATCATTTTCGCGGTACCGGTTTTCTGCAAAATAGCATAATAACTTCACAATAGCAGACATGGGTTCTATTAAAAAGTTATATTTGGGATTTTGAAAGACATGGAAAAAACAACTATAGAAAAAATCATGGCTCCGGTGAGCCGCTTTATTCACTTGGAATACACCAGTGGAATAGTGCTGCTAATCAGTGTGGTTATTGCCATTGCCTGGGCTAATTCCTCTTTTCACGATTTCTATGAACATCTCTGGCATATCAATTTTTCTGTAGGGTTTGATAAGTTTTTACTCAGCCAGCCGCTTCATATTTGGATCAATGATGGTTTGATGGCCATATTTTTCTTTGTAATCGGTCTTGAGCTTAAGCGTGAATTCATGGAAGGAGAGCTTTCTTCGCTGCAAAAGGCTTCACTACCAATGACCGCAGCGCTAGGCGGAATGTTAGTTCCTGCAGCTATTTATTTTTTTATTAATCGCGGCACCAACGCATCGCATGGCTGGGGAATTCCTATGGCTACAGATATAGCTTTCGCACTTGCGCTGCTTTCTATGGCCAGCAGGCACATACCGGTCTCGGTAAAGGTTTTTCTGTCTGCCCTGGCGGTGGCCGATGACCTTGGCGCAGTATTGGTTATCGCATTTTTCTATACCAAAGAAATCAACTTTATGCCATTGGCAGTTGCTGGAGGATTTTTGGTATTGCTGATGATCGGAAACAAAGTGGGAATAAGAAGTGCTATGTTTTACCTTTTGCTCGGCATTTGTGTGTGGATCGGCTTTTTACTATCGGGTGTGCATGCTACAATTGCCGGGGTTTTGGTTGCCTTTACTATTCCGGCTGTTACCAGAATTGACGAACAAATTTATTCCAGTAACCTCAGAAAACTTTCATACGATTTCGAGGCCGACATACCTGAGCGGGGGAGCTTAATTACGCCCTTGCAAAACAAAACCATCCAAAAGGTAAAAACCCTCAGCATGGCAGCCGAAACTCCTTTACAAACAATTGAGCATGCACTACACCCATGGGTGGCCTTTGGGATTATGCCGCTGTTTGCACTGGCCAATGCCGGCATTGTCATCACAGCTGATTTTTTTGATTCAATCATAAATCCTGTATCCGTAGGTGTGGCTGGCGGATTGATTATCGGCAAGTTTACCGGGATTCTTTTATTTTGCTGGATTATGGTGAAGTTTCGCATATCAAAGCTTCCGGAGGGCGCCAACTGGAAACATATTGCCGGGGTTGCATTATTGGCTGGGATAGGTTTTACCATGTCGCTTTTTATCAGTGGACTGGCTTTCGATAATCCTCTATTTATTGATCAGGCCAAATATGGGATTCTGGTTGCCTCTATCGTGGCCGGGTTGTTGGGCACCATCGTACTCAAGCGCATTGGGAAATCAGAAGGCAGCGAACAGATAGAAGAGGGTTAAACAATAACCAAAGGAAAAAATTGGATACAGGTATGGGGAGAAAAAATGACGATGTACGGGGCGCTGTTAAAGCTTTTATTTCAAAGCGCTTCAATCTACAGATTGATAAGGCAGATGAAAGTGAAGTGGTGGATTCCATTTCCAGAAATTCGATATTTGTTGGCGGCCCGTTATGGACGCTTATCTTTGCAATCGTTATAGCCTCGGTTGGTCTTAACGTAAATTCAACAGCTGTAATTATCGGCGCAATGCTCATTTCGCCGTTAATGGGGCCGATTATGGGGATCGGGCTGGGCATTGGTACCAATGATTTTGAACTGGTTAAAAAAGGTGGCAGAAACCTGCTTATCGCCACATTTATCAGTATCGTAACTTCTTCTATATACTTTTACATTACGCCACTGCATGAAGCACAGAGCGAGCTTCTTGCCCGTACTACACCATCTATATGGGATGTATTCATCGCGTTTACGGGTGGACTAGCCGGAATTATTGCAGCTACCAGAAGGGAGAAAAGTAATGTTATTCCAGGCGTGGCCATTGCCACGGCTTTAATGCCGCCATTATGTACCGCAGGTTATGGATTGGCCATGGCTAACTGGCCTTTTTTCTTTGGCGCATTGTATCTGTTTTTCATCAACAGTCTTTTCATATGCATCTCCACGTATCTGATTGTACGTTTTTTAAAATTTGATAAAAAACATTTCGAAGATCCGGGTGTTGAAAAAAAAGTGTCCAGATATATTCTTTTCACTGTACTTATTACCATTATCCCCAGCATATACTTTGCTTATGATATTGTACAGAAAAGTATTTTTGAAAACAATGCACAGAAATTTATCCGTGAGCAGTTCGATTTCACCACAACCCAGGTCATCAACCGAAACCTGCGTTACTCGAAAGATGAAAAAGAGATCGATCTGCTTTTAATTGGCGCCCAATTAGATGATAACATTATAAATGCCATAAAGGCGAAACTTAAAGACTATAAGCTGGATGGAACAACTTTGAGGATAAGGCAGGGGCTTAATGCAAGGCAGGAGGTCGATTTTTCACAGATAAAGGCCAGTATTATGGAAGATGTGTTTAAAAAAGGAAACCAACAGGTCAATTCTAATAAAATCAATAAGCTTTCCCAGCCGCTACCTGATATTAGGTCAGAATTAATTGCCCTATTTCCTGAAATCAAAAGCTACTCGCTTTCCAATATTGTGATAAACAGGTTGGATACCCAAAGCAGGGATACGCTCACGCTTTTCAGTGCAGAAGTATCAAAAGTACCGCTTCAGGCAAACCAGGCCAGGATCCGTTACTGGTTGAAAGGCCGATTAAAGGTTGATACGGTTAGGACGGTTTACATTCCGGAATAGGTATTCAATGGCTTAAATAAAAAGGTTAATCATGGCTGGCTGGTTACTGATGCAGGAGGTTTACGCAGGTTTTTATTCCCGTTTCTGAAGCAGTTTCTTTCGTATTGTTGCTGCTGATCATGTTATAAACCTGCTCTACTTATTCAAGACCTGTACAAAGGAAAATTGTTCAAAGTACTATATATGATGAATCCTAAAGTTGATTTTTATTTTAATAAAGCAAGCAAGTGGCAGGAATCGTTAAACCTGTTAAGAACGCTTGCGCTTGATTGTGAGCTTACTGAGGAATTGAAATGGGGGCATCCCTGTTACACTTACAATGGAAACAATATTGTTTTAATTCATGATTTTAAAGAATATTGTGCCTTTTTGTTGTTTAAAGGTGTTTTATTAAAAGATCATGATCATATATTGATCCAGCAAACGGAGCATGTGCAATCAGCAAGGCAGATCCGTTTTGTCAGTGCATTGCAGATTGTAGAAATGAAAGCCATTTTAAAGGCATACATTTTGCAGGCCATTGAGGTTGAAAAAGCCGGATTGAAGGTTGAACTGAAAAAAACAACTGAATACATTGTCACCGCCGAATTTCAAAGTAAATTAGATCGCATCCCGGACTTGAAGGCTGCTTTCAAAGCTTTAACTCCAGGCCGTCAAAGAGCTTATTTACTACATTTTTCTGCACCTAAACAAGCAAAAACCCGTGAAACAAGGGTTGAGAAATGCATACCGCAGATTTTAAGCGGTAAAGGATTGAACGATTAGTTCAGGGCCATTGCCACCACGAGCGGTCTAGCGTTTAGGTTGGTGATTTCAGGTGTTTCCATCTGACAATATGGTCGTTTTTTGTGTTTGTTTACCTGTAGGATTTAATTTTAAAATTTGCATTTTATACTACATTATCCTTCTATAGGCTTTGGGTTACAGTATCTTTTGGTAACAAAAGAAACGCAATCCAGGACGCTTGGCTAAGCCGATTTCGCCACTAAAATGATAGCCAAGCTTAGGGAAAAGTGCCTGGGTGGCCAAGTTTTCGCTATTGGTATCTACCCGTAAGATAGAAATACCCGAATCTTTTGCTACCTGTTCGGCCTGGTTCATTAAAGCTTTGGCAATGCCTTTGCCCTGGCAATCCGGATCGACGGCCAAGCGGTGCGTAACAATGGCTTTTTCGGTAATGTCCCAGCCGGCATCGGCATATTCGGGATCCTGATCTGTGGTAATAGCCGAAACACCCACAATTTCTTTTTCCAGTTCAGCTACCCATAGCTGTCCAATGGCAATATCGCTGGAAAATACTTCAGGATTCGGATAATCATCTCCCCATTGGAAATTTCCGGCGGCACGCATTAAAGGCACAACTTTGCGAACCAGTTGCATAATAGATGGTATATCTTCTGTAACGGCTAATCTTATTATCATGAGTGCAAAGATAGGGAATGGGTTTCTTAGTTCAGTTGTCAATAGTTCATTGGCTGGCGTGAGGTCTGGCTGTAAAGTAGTTAATTGATAACTATCACTAAGTCTTAACCGCCCAAGACTAAGTCAATCAGTGGATGTTGCCAACTGAAACAGAATTAGGAAATGACTGTATTGTGATTCTGGGCAGCTTGCAGTCCTGCTTTGACTATAGTCCTCGCTATGCTCCGGGTTATTCCGGTAAATAAGGTTCAGAGACAGCAGTATGTGTTCCCGACAGCCTTTAAAGTGAACAGATGGTTTGGTCATTAGCCAAGGCTGAATGCTATCCAGTACACTAAAAATTGTTAACTGGTTAATTATTACTAAACCAACCACCCAGGTTCAACTTTTCAAATCGGTTAATAGACTCCGGACTTCCGACTGTGGACTTCGGACTCATGACCGCAATCTTCATTAAATCTTCATCTTCATCTCTGATATTTGAGCATATTGCTCTTCATCACATTCCGGCTTCAAAATGGCTGTTAAGGAATTGTATTCTTATTGTTTTTCTCTGATTTTCATATTGTTAAATTAAGGTTAAACTTAATTTAGTGTTAATATTTAATTAACATTAAGACTGTTGTTTTGTGCCAAAATAAAACAACAAAAAATGAAATCACGTATACTATCTCTGATCAGTATTCTTGTCCTCCTGTTCACTTTTGCTCAGGCACAGGTTACAACATCAAGTATTAATGGAAAGATTAAGGATAACAAAGGTATCATCCCTGGGGCAACCATTGTTATGGTACACGTTCCTACGGGAACAGTATCCAAAGGTTCTTCAAATGAATCTGGACTTTACCGCATCGGCAACTTAAATCCTGGTGGGCCATACAAAATCACCGTAACCTTTGTAGGTTATAGCCCGGTAGTAAAAGAAAATATTTATTTAACCCTTGGTTCAGATTTAAAACTTGACCTTGATCTTCAGGAGCAGGGCAATCAGTTGGCCGAGGTAAGTGTTAAAGGCCAAAAAGGCGGTACAAAATCTGGTGCGGGCACCAGTATTGGCGAAGGGCAGATTAAAACCCTGCCAACTATGAACCGCAGTTTACAGGATGTTACCCGCGTAACACCGCAGGGTAGTAAAGACAATACTTTTGGTGGTACCAATTTCAGGTATAACAACGTAACCATTGATGGTGCAATTAATAACGATGCAATTGGTTTTAGTCCTTCATTGGGTGGACAGAGCGGAAGTTCTGGTATGCCGGGAAGCAGTACACGTACCAACCCGGTATCGCTTGATGCGATCCAGGATGTTACCGTTCTACTTTCGCCCTACGATGTTAAAGTGGGTAACTTTTTAGGTGGTAGTATTAATGCCGTAACGCGTGGTGGTACCAATGAGGTAGTAGGATCAGTTTATGGTTATGGCCGTAATGCCTCGTTAATCGGTAGAAATAAGATCGGTGATAACAGCAAAGAGCCTTCAGCGTTTCACGATTATCAAACCGGTTTCCGTGTGGGTTTCCCGATTATAAAAGATAAATTATTCTTCTTTACCAATGAGGAGATTACCCGCCGCCAGGATCCGGTAATTTTAGGTGCCGGATCATCTGATATGAAATTGCTTACGGCAACGGATGCTCAACAGATTTCTGATTACATGAAAACCGCTTATGGTGTTGATGCAGGTTCGTTCGGCAATTACAATATCTATTCACAATCTAATAAATTCTTTAACCGTTTGGATTGGAATATCAGCGAAAGCACTCAATTAACCATCAGAAATAATACCATTATTTCTAAAGCGACAAACTTGGAAAGAGACCAGCTTAACTTCAGGTTTGGTGGCATCGATTTCAGGCAGAACAATAACCAGACTTCAACGGTTGCCGATCTGAAAACCCGCTTTGGTAATTCGGCTACCAATAACTTAATTGTTGGTTATTCTACGGTGCACGATTACCGCAATCCGCTTTCTAACCCGGCTTTACCACAGATCGAGATTGCTTCGAACGGAGGGACATTGTTTTTAGGTACAGATCGTGAGGCGAGTATCTTCAATATGAAACAGAATACTTTCGAGTTTACCGATAACTATACTTACAATTCTGGTATCCATACCTTTACCGTTGGCACGCACAACGAATTTTACAACATCAATTATGGTTTTGTAAACGCATGGAACGGTCGTGTGGCTTACAGCAGTATTGCCGATTTCCTGGCAAACAGGCCAAACAGGGTACGTGCAAGTTATAATTATGATGACAATACCCGTGATAACATCATTAATAACCCAACGGCTGAGTTTAATGTAAATATGTACAGTATTTATGGTCAGGACGAAATCCGTATAGGTGACCGTTTTAAATTAACACCGGGTTTACGTTTTGATATGGCAGATTTACCTACTATGCCATCTTTAAGTTCAAAAACCACCAATTCTCCTATTGATCCCAATTATGGTACAACATATACTTATACGCAGCCATCATCAATTACCGGAAAATTCTTAAACAAAATCCAGATTTCACCACGTATTGGCTTTAACTTCGATGTATTGGGTAACCAAAGCCTGGTGATGCGCGGCGGTACTGGTTTATTTACCAGTCGTGTGCCTTTTGCCTGGATCGGTTATGCCTATTATAATAATGGTGTAAACTATGGTGCTTTTGATAAATCTTACGTTTATTCAAATGCAGATCCGAGCAAAATCACTACACCGGCAGCAGGCTCAGATCCGGTCAGAGATGCTTTAACCGGTAATGGCGAGGCGGGTTATGTAACTAAACAAGGGGTAAATGTGAAAGACGCCAGTGGTGCTACACAGGTAGATTTGGTTGACAACAATTTTAAAATGCCTAAAGCCTGGAGAAGTAATCTGGCTTTCGATTATAAAACAGATGATCAATGGAAATTTACCTTAGAAGGTATTTTTAGCCAGGTAATTAAGGATGTGCAGTTCCAACAGATTAACTATGTAGATAATCCAAAATACATGGTTTATGATACCCAAAAGCAACAGCCTATTTATTCAGGTGCTAAAATCAACCCGTTGTATACCAATGCCTATTTATTATCGAATACCGATAAAGGATACAAATATAGCGTAACTGCACAGGTAAGTAAATCACTTCCTTTCGGTTTAGATATGATGGTTGCCTATACCTACGGAAGATCGAAAGATATTGCCAATGGAATCCGTAACTCAATGGAATCTAACTGGCAGTTAAACCAGGCGCTTAGCCCAAATAACCCGGGATTGGCTTATTCAAACTTTGATATCCGCAACAGGATCATTTCAACCATAAACTATAGATTGGACTGGGCTAAAAACGGCAAATATGTGTCTAACTTTTCATTATTCTTCAGCGGTCAGTCGGGTTCTCCATACTCATTGGGGTTAGTAAATACCAGGATCAACGGAACAGGACAAACAGTAAGTTTAATGTATGTACCTGCAGTGGGCGAAACACAGAAATTCTTTGCCAACACAGCCGACGGGATTGCACAGGCAGCTGCGTTTGATAACTATATCAACGGAGATAAATACTTAAGCAGTCGTCGTGGCGATTTTACAGAACGCAACGGTGCGCGTACCCCTTGGAACGTACAGGCTGACTTCCGTTTCGCTCAGGATCTACAAGTAGCCAAAGGAAAACACCCCCATGTACTTACATTAACCTATGATATTATTAACCTGACCAATTTGGTGAATAAAAACTGGGGAATTCAGTATTTCTCTCCTAATACTTATAACTCAATGGCCAGTATGGGTATTAAAGTTGCAACCGCAGGAACGCCAACTACTTATCCGGTTTATACTTTCGCACAAAAAGATGTAACTTCTTATTCAAAAGATTTCTTTGCCTCGCGTTACCAGATGCAATTGGGATTAAGATATAGTTTCTAATCTTTTTTAAATAAATGTTTATAACGGTCTGGCCTGAACAAGGTCAGGCCGTTTTTTTTGTTTAACTGAGTGAATATATAACCGAGCGGAATATTAATCACCATGGATTGTTGTTCTGATTTTTAATATACTGATAACCAGTGTTAAATAAGTAAAACGCTTCTTTGTTTTAAACAGAAGAGCTCTTTTGTAAATAATAATTGAATAATTTTTTGGATAAATAATTTAAAACCGCTAATATTGCACTCCCAAAACGAACGAGCAAATATTTACTGAAAAGTTAAAATCCTCTGTTTTTTTGGATAGCCGGATTCCTTCTTAGCTCAGCCGGTTAGAGCATCTGACTGTTAATCAGAGGGTCGCTGGTTCGAGCCCAGCAGAAGGAGCAAAACCCGCAACGAAAGTTGTGGGTTTTTTGTTTAAAGTCTATTTTGAATAAAAGATTATTTTGATCTTTTACAAGTAATGCTCATTCTAGGTAGCGCAACCTCATTTGTTTTTTGTACTTATGACATACTATCTGGATATTTTATATTCTAAAGTGGCTAACCTTTACTATGTTGGATACAGCAGTGATTATGTCCGCAGACTTGAGGAGCATAACAACTTAGCTGTTAGTACATTTACCCCAAAGCACAGGCTCTGGCATTTGAAAGCTGTGTTCTCTTGTGGGCATGTATAGGCTGAAGCAATGCGTCTGGAACGATTTATCAAAAGCCAGAAAAGCCGGAAGTTGATTGAGCGTATGGTTAAAGGAGAAATGCTGACTGGAATTTTGGCTCAGCTGGTTAGAGTCCCGCACGTGCGGGATTAATCAGAGGGTCGCTGGTTCGAGCTCAGTAATGATCAAGAAAATGGTTGGTGTCCAAATCTTTTCTTATCCCAGGCTAGCAGTGGCTTTAATATCTCTATTCAAACTTCTAATTACCCCAAAAACCTCATAGTATCACCCGAAGTACTGTCGGTAAAAAGAACCTTTCTTTTGAAGATATGTGATAAATTTTATCAAAACCATAGTAGCTATAAATTTATCGCCCAATTTCTATTTATCTGGGCTGTCAAACACATATTAAATTATTAAACCAAAACGAACTAATTTTTTCAGCAACTTATTCCCAGGGGAATTTTCATTGCGAAATAGGCAATCTAAAAATGCCAACAGACAACTGTAGTATTCAAATTTTCTATTACATTTACTGCTTATTTATATCCTTAAAGATCCAATTCAATTGCTGTAATAATTCAATTTTTTTAATGCGTGAGTAGGCAGGACATTAGCCTCACTCCATTGTCTATTGTGAAAATACTATTTACCTTATCGCTTTTATTGCTTTGCTTATTAAAAGCTAAAGCCCAATACCAATTTCGCGAAGATAATTTACCTGAAGAACTATCGATACTAAATCATGCCAGAATACTCAATACCGGCTCAAAAACGGTAACATTAAATGAAATCGTTAGTAACAGCGGAAAGCTTCCTTTCAAAAAGTTAAGCGGAAAATTAGGTAATCTGGGTTTCACAAGTTGTAATTACTGGCTAATATTTCAATTAAAAAACACAACCAAAACGCCCTTAACCTATTACCTACAAATAGCAGAACCGTCAACAAATCAGGTAAATCTTTATTTAATTGATGCCCATAACAAAATTGAATCTCAAAAAAGTGGTGATGATTTACCCTTTTCAAGCAGAAGTGTGAAAAGCAGGCAAACAATTTTTAAGATATTCCTTGAACCGGGCGAAACAAAGAGGGCATTTGCAGACATTAGAAATGATGGACAGGAAAACAGTCTGCCATTGTTGCTGATCAGCCAGCAAAGCTTGCTCGAACGCACGGCTGGTGAATATTTGATAATGGGTATTTTTTATGGCATACTTACCGTAATTGCTACTACTTACCTCTTTTTCTACTTGGCCATGAAGGAATCGTCCTTCCTGTATTATGCGCTTTATGTGGTTTCTGTAGGCCTTTGCCAATTTGCTCTGGATGGTTTTTATCATCAATACATCGGTACCGGAAATTCCTGGCTCAGCCTTCATGCAGTCATTATTTCTGGTATACTTTGTAGCTTTTTTTTCGCAAAATACAGTCAGGAATTTTTGGAAATCAAGCGAAAAAATCAAAGAATTAACAAAGTTTTTACCCCGCTTTATATTTCATTAGCACTTTTGCTTATTGGTATTATTTTATGCCCGGTTCTATTAAAATATGGCTATCTGCTTATCAATATCATAATATTACTTGGGCTGCTTATCATTTTTCTATCCATTAGTGTAATCCTTTACAAAAGACAGCCTATTGATCTATTCTATACTACAGGTATTGTAATTCTGGCCTTAACCATTATTACGGGAATAATAACAAGATTCGGTATTTTAGCCGACGACCTTTCTATTAACAATATAACCAAAATTGGAATTGGCTTAGAAATCGTTGCCTTATCCCTCTCCATGGCAAACCGAATTCGAATGCTCCGAAATAAAAAGGAAGAGCTTAAAATCCTCGCACTACAGAAATCAGAAGAAATGAGCGATATGAAATCTTACTTTCTTTCCAATATGAGCCATGAACTGAGAACGCCTTTGAATGCAATTCTCGGGCTTGCTTCAATCATGGAAAAAGATAGTACCGACCCGAGGGTAATCGCAAATTGTGAGATCATCAAATATGCTTCACATGGTTTAATTTCCTCAGTAAATGATATTATTGATTTCTCAAAGGTTGAAAAAGGTGAGCTAAAGCTCGAAAAAGTAAATTTTAATCCGGTTAATATTTTAAATAAACTTTCATTAAGCGCAGAGAAACAGTGTAACGATAAAGGCCTGAAATTTAGCTTTATAAAGTCGCTGGACGAGAACATTATGCTGCTCGGCGATCCGGTCAGGCTTGAGCAAATTATTCACAATGTACTTGGCAATGCCGTTAAATTCACTTCCCAGGGAAATGTCACAATGCAAGTCAAATCAGCCATAGAACAAAACATATTGACCCTGCAGATTACTATTAAAGATACAGGGATCGGTATTCCTAAAGAAAAGCTTGGAATTATTTTTAGTTTATTTTCTCAAAACAGGTCTGACAATAAAAGAAAACACGGTGGTTTTGGCATAGGCTTAAGTATCGTTAAAGTTTTAATTGATTTGCATCAGGGTAAAATAAATATTGATAGCGCAGCGGATAGGGGCACTACCTGTGAAATTCTGCTCACTTATCCTGTTCAGGAAACCATCAAAACAATTAATCTGTATCCAGACGATGAGCATGATCTTTTAGGAAAACATATTTTGGTTGTTGAAGATAACCCAATGAATCAAATGATCATTCAGATGATGCTTGAAGACTGGAAAAATACAAAGGTAAGTATCTGCGATAATGGAGTGGAGTGCCTGAAGATGCTGAAGAGTGATGACACCATTGACTTAATTTTAATGGACTTGCAAATGCCTGTTATGGATGGTTACGAGGCCATTTCTGCCATCAGAAATAACTTAACCGGTATAAACAAAACAACGATTCCAATTATTGTAATTACTGCTGATACAACCACAAGTACTAAAGACCGGGTTTTTGGCCTCGGAGCCGATGACTATATGAATAAGCCGGTTGACGAAGAACTGATGTATCAAAAAGTGACCGGCGTTTTATCGCGCAGGAGGAATTAAAGCATAATACACGCGTTCGCAAGCCAGCACCTGCTTTGCTCCCTCAAGTAACCGCCTTCATTTTTTAGCAGCAAATAATCTACAGATTCGGATAATCAGCCGCTATTTTGGCATCATTGGTAAATTTGGTTCACCTGCCCGTTCTAACTAAAAAAGCAAGCAAAGGATTTTGCCCTGCTTGCTTTACTTAAAGTCATATCTAATTAACCCAGATGTTCCGGCATGCCATTTGGGTCCATCCATACATATTCCCAGTGGTGTCCATCAAGATCATCAAAACTATGCTGGTACATAAAACCATAATCAGTAGCCGGATTGGGTATGGTGGCACCGGCAGCGACTGCTTTATCTACCATTTCGTTAACCGCTTCCTTACTTTCTGCGGATATTGCAATGGAGGTCTCTATGGCTTTACGGGCATCTACAATTTCTTTTTCGGTAAAGGTTTGAAAAAATGTTCTGGTGAGCAGCATCACATAAATGGTATCGCTGATGACCATGCAGGTTGCTTTTTCGTTGGTAAATTGCGGGTTAAAAGTATAACCCAGTTTAGTAAAGAATGTTACAGATCGGTCAAGATCTTGAACTGCCAGGTTTACAAAAATTCGAGTTGCCATATTGGTTTTCTTATTTAGTTATTCAAAGATACCTGCATCGCCTATAGCTGTTTGAGTACAAAAAAGACAAGTTTAGGGGTAAAATGCGACTTTATGATACCTATTCACTTAACAATCCAGGGGGTATAGGTGCCGTTTCAAATTTTAAATGGATGGAATATGACAAAGCTTGATGATTCTTTTTATCTTTATTCTTTCAACCCATTCACTGCTCATGAAACGAATACTGCCTGTTTTAACCCTCTTGATTCCCTTTTCTGTCTTTGCTCAAAACAAACTACAAGTTATAAAGGCAAGTGCTGGCCAGGCAAAAATTTACGAAGAGCCTCATGCAATTTCACGCTGGTATATCAATCCCAAAGTTAAACTTGATGTCTATACTATGGGTAAGTTTACAAAATCCAAAAGGATAAAATTCAAAACGGATGTTGATTCGATCGTTTTTAATATTAGTCCAGGGCAAAAAAAGGAATTTATTGTTTTATTGAATGGAAAAGATTCGTGCCTGACGCAAATCACCGCTCCAGTGCTAAAAAACTTTAGTAAGGTATCGCCTGAAATTCATGACGCTGTACCCTTTTTTGTAAATAAATACAATACGAATTTTCTGCCGATCATTTTTAATGGCACGGATTCGCTAATAATGAATTTTGATTCGGGTGCAAATGACATCGATCTTACCAATGCTGCACTGGCAACAAAAGTGAAATCGAAGCCCAAGCTTTACCACACCGATTATGATATCAAAATTGGAAACCATACCTACAAAAGCAAAATTTATGACATTGAGTTGGCCGGGAACGAAACTGACGGTTTGTTAGGGTGGGATATATTTGATGGGATGATTGTAGCTTTGGATTATGATCAAAATAAAATGATGGTGCATTCGACGATGCCCAAAGAGATTTTACAGGATAAGCAATACACTAGGTTTAAGATCACTTATATCAAAAATAAACCTTTTATAGAAAGTGAAATTTCTCAGAACGGAACTAAAAATAAAAGCCTGTTTTTCTTTGATTTAGGATACCAGCGTACCGTTATGCTTGATCGTGACCTGCTGCGGGAAATGAAGTTTCCTGCCGAAAAGATGGAGGTGATAAAAAAGGTAATGATGCGTGGGGTAAACGGCAATGAAGTGCCGGTAACTACGGTAAAACTTCAAAGCCTGAAAATCGGTAATTTTGAACTGAAAAACGTTCC
Source organism: Pedobacter suwonensis (assembly GCF_007833675.1). Lineage (NCBI taxonomy): Bacteria > Pseudomonadati > Bacteroidota > Sphingobacteriia > Sphingobacteriales > Sphingobacteriaceae > Pedobacter > Pedobacter suwonensis. Next base: position 3,882,436 of record NZ_CP031708.1, read on the forward strand.
GGCGCAGGTGATGGAACAGAATAAACCCATGCCAGGCACTAACGTTCACTACCTCGGAAACGATATTCTGAAAAGGTTCAATACGGTTTTCGACTTTCAAAACAATGTCATCTACTTAAAGCCTAATCATCTCTATGATGTTGCCTATGCAGATCAAAAAAGTTAATATTTCTGTTTTGTGCCGCCCAGATCACGAAGCAAAGCCGCAAAGCAAACAGCCTTAGGGACTTCATCTCTACTGAAGTGGAACGAAATAGAGAGATTTCAACTTAGGGCTTTAATTCCATTAGATTGAGGCATTACGTCCATCTTACATCATCCATCTTAAATTATCAATTTTACTTCAGTCCGATTTTTAGTTAATTCACAAACTGTATCTGTTGTACCATATAGGCTTTCCCAAATTGCTGTGGATCGTGTACTACCGTAGCTTTAATGGCTTTCCATTTCGGGCGTTGTCCTTTTACTGAGTTTGCACGGATTTCCTGTACGTTTAACCAGATTTCTTCCAGCTCGTTTTGAATGCTACTGTTTGCATAAGTGAGCTGTAATTTGCCTGGAATCAGGTAATATTCATTTCCTGTTTTGCTCAGCTTTATTACCGGTCCTCCAGGTACATATGAAGTAATCAGTTGTACCGTAAAAGATTCATTTCCTTTATACTGCTCCTTGCTCAATATCTTTTCGAAAACAAAATAGTACTCAGGGCCATCCTGCAAAGGTACTTCATCGCGGTTGAACCTCGCTTTAACCCGGTAAGTATAGCCAGGTTCACGCTGATCAAAACCCGAAAGTGAAGCGCCGGCATCTACATTGCCAGGCAATTTCAACAGCAGGTCGTTATCTGAACCATAACGATGGCTGACCAGTAATTCCACTTCCTGTCCGTTTTTTAAGTTCAGCGGACCATATCTTTCTGATTTTTTACAGGAAACAAATGTGAAAACAGTAAGTAATAACAATAACATGTTTTTCATAGCAGTGTGACGATTTAGATGAATTGTCTCTCTAAAACGTAACGCTGTTGGCATACGCTACACTAGGGTTAGTCATTTTATGGATCTTTTTCCGGGATTCGAAGTTCTGTTGCAGGGCTAAAGTGATTTCTGTCTATTTTATAATAGAGGCAATGTTCCGATAAAGTTTAGATATTTGCAGCTTATTAATAATTTTTACAGATGAAGCCTTACCTGCAACTTTTCGATTTTTCTAAGAAAATAAATTACAGAACTGAAATTCTTGCAGGTTTAACGGTGGCTATGACCATGATTCCCGAATCGCTATCATTTGCTATTCTTGCAGGTTTCCCTCCCTTAACTGGTTTGTACGCTGCTTTTATTATGGGGCTGGTTACTGCTGTTTTGGGTGGTAGACCGGGTTTGGTTTCGGGTGGGGCAGGTGCAACGGTAATTGTACTTATTGCGTTAATGAAAAGCCACGGCATAGAATATGTTTTTGCTGCAGTGGCTTTGGCAGGGCTGATTCAGATTATGGTGGGTTTGTTTAAATTGGGCAAATTTGTGAGACTGGTTCCGCAGCCTGTTATGTTTGGTTTTGTTAACGGTTTGGCGGTTATCATTTTTATGTCGCAGTTGACGCAGTTTAAAACCCTTATTAATGGCAAGGTAGAATGGCTGAGTGGTATGCCTTTGTATACCATGTTGGCTTTGGTATTACTAACGGTGGCTATAGTGCTTCTTTTACCCAAGATTACCAAAGCCGTTCCATCTTCGCTGGTGGCGATTATTGTGGTGTTTCTTGTTGTATTTTGTTTTGGGATTGATACTAAACTGGTTAAGGATATTGCTTCAGTAAGCGGTGGTTTTCCGCCCTTTCACATTCCTGGAGTACCGCTAAACCTGGATATGCTCAAGATCATTTTCCCTTATTCGCTTATTATGGCCGGTGTGGGCTTAACAGAAGGTTTGCTCACGCTAAACCTGGTTGATGAAATGACGGCAACCAAAGGTAATGGGAACAGGGAGAGTATTGCACAAGGCATTGCGAATATTGCAAATGGTTTTTTTACGGGCATGGGCGGTTGCCCGATGATTGCCCAAACTTTGGTAAACCTCTCGGCAGGTGCCAGAGCAAGGTTATCGGGTATTATTGCAGCATTAACCGTTCTGTTGATCATTTTGGTGGGTGCCCCGGTAATCGATCGTGTACCTATGGCTGCGCTGGTTGGTGTAATGATGATGGTTGCCATTGGTACTTTTGAATGGATGAGCTTTAAAGTAATCAATAAAATGCCTGCGCAGGATATTATCATTGGTATCCTGGTGGCCGTTATTACCATTTGGCTGCATAACCTGGCACTCGCCGTACTCATTGGTGTAATTATTTCGGCACTTGTTTTTGCCTGGGAAAGCGCTAAACGGATACGGTCCAATGAACATACCGATGGAAGTGGTGTAAAAATTTATGAGATATACGGACCTTTGTTTTTTGGATCGGTAACTCATTTTAATGAATTGTTTGATGTAGGCAACGATCCGCAACAGATTATAATCGATTTTAAGCACAGCCGTGTTTTTGATATGTCGGGTATTGATGCGCTGAATAAACTAACTGAACGTTACCGCTTAGTAGATAAAAAACTTCAGTTGAAACATTTGAGCAGCGACTGTAAACGCCTGCTAAAAAATGCTGATCAGATTATAACGGTAAATATTATAGAAGATCCCATCTATATGGTAGCAACAGAAAAATAGAATGAAGTAGTTTCGTCTTATGGCCCAGGCTAAGCTTGATTTAAGATGCTGTTTGAGCCATCATAAAGATAAGGATGTACTGGTGTCTAAATCAAGGCGAATCCAAATTTCCTGTTTCAACTTAAACGTTTAAGTATTTCGGTTAAATCGCAACAAAAAAATGTTTAATTTATTGTATCCGTGGCTAAAAAAATCTTTACGCGCTGTTTTTTAGTGTGTTACTTTGATAAGAAATATTAGCAATATTTATTTTTTTATCTGTCTGGTTGACATTTATTTTGTCATAATTCAATATTATCCCTCTATTTAATAAAAATTTCATAAAAATGATAATTTGTTATTAAAACGTTTTAGCATATTATATATTTGAATTAACCAAATAACTAAATTATGAGAATCCCTAACCACTACCGCCAGAGTACTTGTCCTTTTAACTTCAGACATGTCTCGCCGTTTCCGAAAAAATAAGTTTTAGTAATCATTTTTTTACCAATTAAAAGATCCATTAACTATGCGATACTTATGGGCGTGCCTTGCTTTTTTTGCAGCGTTTACGTTAAACGTTTTACCAAATTATGCTGCAAGCAAAAAAAAGTATAAAGGCCTTACAATTAACTATTTGATCTTTCAGGATACAACTAAAATAAAGATCGTATCGCCTAAAGACTCTTTGCGGAAGGATAGTCTTGAACAGATCAGGAAAAAAACACTTTACAACAAATTGTCTGGAGGTGTACAAAAAGATACCAGGGATTTAGCACTCTTTCCGGCTATTTCATTGCAACAGAATTTAAAGGGCAATTTTGCCGGTCTTTACGTTCAGGAACCTTCCGGTGAACCTGGTTCTATGCAGAATATGTTTATCAGAGGGGCTGCAATGCCATTATTATCCAAAAAGGATTTGTACGATGCCCAGCCATTGGTGGTGCTCGATGGTATTCCTTTGGTAAGAGAGCATCCTTTTGCCTTTGATATCCAACAGTTCGATTTCAATAGGATTGGTCCGGCTACCAACCTGCTGGCGGGCATCGATATGAATAATATTGCATCGGTAGAAGTGCTTAAAGATCTGGGTTCAACCTCTATTTATGGACCAAGGGGTGTTAATGGTGTGATTGTGTTAACCTCAAAAACAGCCGTTGGCAAATACCGCGCGATATCTTTCAATTCTTACATCGGTATGGTGCAAAAGCCATTCGTAAATACCATCAATGGTAAATATGAAAATGACTTCAGGCAACGCTTTTATGGCGTATACACCACAAATGGCAGGTATTCTGACGATGAAGAGTATCCGGTATATCTAAGCGATTCACTAAACAATGTATATAGTGGTAAATCAGACTGGACCGATTTATACTATAAAAATGCATTGGTGTATGGTGTTAATTTCTCGCTTGCAGGTGGTACAGATCGGGCTAACTTCAGGTTTGCATTGGGTAATACCAAAAGTGAAGGAGTAGCCGATGAAACGGGTATCGACCGGTATAGCGCTACTTTTAATATCAACATGAAGCCAACCAAGTGGTTGCTGTTTTCAACGATGATTAATGCAAACCGTTTGAACCGCGATAGAAATAAAACCTTGCGCGACCGCTTTGCACAACTTAATTATTTCCCTGATTTGAGTGCGCCGCTGCCACCAAACAAAGATTTCTATGGTTCATATCTCCAGCAATACAAGAAAGGTTTTGATGATAACAAAACAAATTCCATTCAAGGTTATGCCAAATTAGAAGGAACTTTCGGACAGTTTAAGGTAACGTCATCGTTTAACGCAGATTACAGTGAAGGCTACAGGGATGTTTTTTATGCCCGAACGCTTTTGCAGGGAAACAGTTATGCATCCAATTACTATGGCTTTAGCCAAAGGTTAATGATGGATAACAAGGTAACCTATGATCTGAACCTGAATAAAATCCACGATTTTCATTTTGCGTTAGGGCAAACCATGCAATGGGATATTTATAAATACAGTAATGCCTACGCTTATAAAGGTGTTAACGATTATATCAAAATCAACTTACTTGATTCTAAACCTAAAAACGATGATGGTTCAGACAATGGAGGTTATTTAACGCCGGTAGCTTTTCCAAGAGAGTTAACGTATCGGTTTTTAGATAAAACTGAAGATAACTTATTGTCTTTCTATGGAAAAGCTGATTATTCATTCGCCGATAAATATTTCTTATCAGCCATATTACGTTTAGACGGCTCTTCAAATGCACAGCCTACAAGCCGGTGGTTTTATTCGCCAACTATTTCTGCCGCCTGGAGTCTTAAAAACGAATTCTTGAAAGGGAACAGCTCGGTTGATGATCTGGTATTGCGTGCAAGTGCGGGCAGAATGGGGCGTACCTTCAGTTACGATAACTATACCCAGGGCCCACAATATACCGCCTCAGTTGGTTACACCGGTAACTTAACGGTACCGGGTTATAATGCATTCGGGGTATTAACCCGTCCTTACCAGTTTGGTTGGGTAGGTTACGGCGTTCCCTGGTCGTATTCAGATCAACTCAATATTGGTGCTGATGTAGCGATGTTGAAAAACCGTTTGCACGTTTCAGTTGATCTTTATAGCAAAACTGATAAAAACCAATTAATTGGTATCCCCGCTTATGCAGAGTATGGTTATAAACAAGCCATCGAAAGTGGCATGTCTGTAAACAACATGGGTGTCGATTTTACCTTAAGTGCCCAGGTGATTGCAAAAAGTAAATTCTCGTGGAGTTCAGCTTTAAATTTTAACCACAATGCTAACAAATTAAAAGCATTGCCCAGAGGACTGGATCAGTTGGTGGTGGGTAACAGGTTCCTGAAAGTTGGCCAGCCCGTAGATCAGTATTGGTTATTGGAAAACAATGGTATTTATACGGCAGATGCCGACGTGCCGGCGGTTAACGGGCAAAAACTAAAATACAAGGGAATTGTGTTAAAGGCAGGTGATCCACGCTGGAAAGATCAAAATGGAGATAACACCATTGATGATAACGACAAAGTATTAAAGGGCCACGCTCTACCAACCCTTTCAGGAGGTTTTGATAACAACTTTAAGTATGGCAACTGGAGTTTGGGTACGAGCTTCTACTTTAATTTAGGCAGAAAGCTCATCAACCAGGAAATGGCCAACCGTTTTGATTTTGTTAACCGCGAGGGGAATACCGATATCAGTTCTGTTAAAGAAATTACTTTCTGGGAGAAACGTGGCGATTACTCAAAATATCCACTTTACAATCCTTGGAGTACCGTAATCCCATATCGCGCAGATCAGGACCTCTTCCTGGAAAATGCGTCATTCTTAAAATTAAGGCAGGTTTCATTGGGTTACGAACTGGGTAATCTATTAAGTAAGAAGAACATCAAAATCAACAAATTCTTCGTGTACGGTGCAGTAAGCAATATTTTCACCATCACGCCTTACACCGGCCAGGATCCCGAACTGGTGAATTATGATGGTATTGATACCGGTTATGGTCAGCCCATTCCGAGAACATATACCCTGGGTGTTAAAATGGATTTATAAGATGAAAACAAGAACGAACAAAACATCAGGTAAGATGAAAAATATATTTTACGTACTACTGCTTTCTGTAATAGCCTTTTCAAGCTGTAATAAAGCTTTAGAAACAGATTCTACCAGGGTTGTTGGCGAAAAAAATGCCTGGAATACAGTAGAAGATGCCCGATCCGGAATTTTAGGCGTGTATGCTTTAACACGTGCTGCATTGTCAGATAACAATGGTCATTGGATTTATGGTGATGTAAGAACCGGAGAGTTTTTAAGCCCGAAAAGACAGGATTTGAAGGCTGTGATCGGCAATAATTTAAATGCGGCATATCCTGTAATGGAAGCCTTATCTGATTGGACAAGGTTTTACGCTATTGTAAACGGTGCCAATGTTTTCCTGGAAAATATTGCGCATGTAAGAGAAACAGATAAACGCTATACGGGCAATAACATGACGGTTGATATTGCGCAGGCCAGGTTCTTAAGGGCTTTTGCTTATTTCTACATGGTAAGAATATGGGGCGATGTCCCATTCATTACCTCATCAGACGAAGGTAAATTTACCAATAAACCTCGCGAAAGCCAGGCCAGGATTTTAGCGTGGGCCGAACAGGAAATGCTTAAAGCAGCTGCTGATCTGCCCTTTATTTATAGTGGCGGCGACGTGCAGCAGCCGACTGATTATTACAATGAAACTTCGGGAAGATGGGGCGGTGCCTTGGCTACAAAAGTTACGGCATATGCCGTTTTAGCTCATTTGGCAGCATGGAATGGCGATTATACCAACGTTTCTAAATATGCCAAATTCGTGGAAGATAATTATGGCAGAAGTGCCGGCGGTTTTACCGGAAGTGCCGATTTGTCTAACTCCAACGGGTTTTTCTATAATAAAAATACCAGGCAGATGTTCGGTTTCAACTCCGATTATGGCCACGTGGATGGTTCATCAACCGGGCATATTGAAGAGTTGACTTTGGCTGAACCGGTGATGACCAAGTCGGTTCCGGATATTTACCTTCCAAAAGATTCGATCCTGAAATATTTCAATCTCCCAAAAGATCAAAGGTTTGCGGTTGATACCTTGGGGCAGGCCAAATACGATGGACGATATTTTACCAACCTCAATGGTAAGTATCCCATTTTCAGCAAAATCAAAGTTATACAGGGAGGCGGAACAGATCCAAACTTCAGGTATTTTACCAGTGCTTTGGTTTTTACCCGCCTGGAGGATATTATTTTGCTGCGTGCCGAGGCCTTATCCGTATTGGGCGATCAAAATGGCGCTTTAAATGAGTTGCTCGTTGTGCAAAGCAGAAGATACGATGATGTTACGGCTTTGATTGATGCGATCAACGGTGGTGATGTGATTAAATTAATCTTCGAAGAACGCCACCGCGAATTGTTGGGCGAAGGATCCAGGTGGTATGATCTGATCCGTTATAACAAAATCAAACAAAACGATGCCAAATTTATGAACCTCATTAACTCTGGTGGCATCTACTGGCCAATATCCAGAAAACTGCTTTCTCAAAATAGTTTATTAACCCAAAATGCTTACTGGCGCTAATGATCACAGATATGAAAAACTCAATAAAATATATAGGTGCATTGGCAATCTTATCATTGCTAACACTCATCAATTCTGCCTGCAAAAAGAACGGGGGATTTTATGATGCACCAGATCAGAATGTAACTTTTTCTGGAAATACTTACGATTATTTGAAAAGTAAACCGGGGGTTTTTGATTCGCTGATTGTAGCGATAGACAGGATGGGTTTGAAAAAGACCTTAACCGATAGCAATGTTACCTTATTTGCAGTAAGTAACCCTAGCTTTCAGCTGGCTTTACGGAACTTAAATACACTACGGAGGCTATCAGATAAAGACCCGCTTTTTTTGGCAAACATTGATGCTGTTCAATTAGATACGATGACCTCTTATTACATTGTACGGGGCAAAAAAACAACCGATTCTTTAAAACTTCAGGATGGTTTAGACTTAAAAAGTGTTCGCATCGGTTACCCCATGCATGCAAGTGTAACCAAAATGTCTGCTTCTGGACAAGTAGGCGCCGGACCGGAGGTTATCAATTTCGATAATACCAAAAAAAGCAAATTCGTTCGTAACTGGGCAACCAGTACCACATCGTCAAATAACATCCGGACCAAAAATGGTATTGTGCATGTCATCAGTGCCGATCACGTATTTGGTTTTAATGAATTTGTTACCCGGTTAACTTTTGTGCCGCCACCACCAAACCTTTACCTCGAAATTGGTGGAATATTTTCATCCAACCGCGAAAATGGTGGAGGGATAACCAGTGGAGAAAATTCGAGAAAGGTAATTGATGGTGATGACCATACTAAATTCCTGGCCGACTTACAGGGCGAACTATGGATGAGGTTTGAACTTAAAACGCCGGCAGTTTCATCAGTATATACCTTAACATCTGCAAATGATGCCAATGAGCGGGATCCAAAAGCCTGGACTTACGAAGGCTCAATGGATGGCTCGAACTGGGTAGAGTTGGATAGAAGATCTAATTTCTTCTTTGAAGAAAGGTATCAGCAAAAGGTATTTAGGTGTACCAATACAGTGGCTTACAAATTTTACCGCATTGTGATCACCGAGCTTAGAAACAGCGGCACATTCCAGCTGGCTGAGTTTACCATAAACAAAACGAAATAAGTGATGCGAAATAGAAAAATTAAACCAAATAGTCCGATGAAATCGATCATATATAAATATTTTGCGCTCCTGTTACTTGCTGCAATTCTTTTTAGCGGCTGTAAAAAGATATTTGATCTACCTGATGAGAAAGATTATATCAGCAACAATGTAAATTTTAGCAATAAAATTCTGGAGCCGATCATCGGAAGAACCAACCTTATCGGAGGCTTTAACAGCGATAACTCTACCAATCCAATTACGTTTGAAATTGTAAATGTGAGGTTTGGTGATGGAAAGCCGGTGAACGATCTTTTTACACCTGCGCCAACTTATGTGTGGACAGCTCCTTATACCGGTCTGGAAAAAAGCCTTGCCGAAATTGAGGCCAAAAGAAAAATTGAAACACATCCCATATTCGAGATACGTTCATCAGGTGAATTTATTTTATGGCCATCGGCAACTAATCAGATATTAAAACCTCGCCCAACAGATAGTACCAACTTTTCTCAGGATACCCGCTTTTTTGATGTAAAGGTTAAAAATTCGGGTGGCGAGCGTCTGATCAGGGATTTTCAGATCAGGCCGTTCAGAGAGCGCCCTTACGAACCTTCGAATGATTTTAATGCCTACACGGGTTTGCCTGCGCCTGATCCAAAGTTTCCGTTAGACAAAAAACTGAGGGATTACATCCGCCCTTATCTGAATAATGTAATCGGTGCTACCTCAAATTTAAATCTGGTGAGCAACAATGATAAAAAGGATGCGGTAGTGTACATCCGCCCGTTTACATCTGGCGGTAATGGACATTCCCTGCGTATTGTGGTTTTGGGTAAAGATTCTTTACCGATCGATCCCAAGTTTTTTAATGAGACGGTTTGGGATAAGATGATCCATGGATTCAATATCCAAAAAACCGACAAATATGTGCAATATGATGTTGCTTATCCAATTCCATTGGTTGAAATCCCTACATCTTACGCCAGAGGCGGATCAAGGGCAAAAGCAGAACTGAGCTACTCCCGGATTGGTTTTGGGGGTACACGTACAGTAGGCAGTTTCGGTGTCGATTTCGCTATTTACAAGGCCGGCGACTGGGAAATCGTTTTTCATTTCAAAAATGAGAACCCAAAATTTGCTAACGAATAGTTGATCCATAAAGTTAATTACGATGAAAAGAAATATACTTTTATATACATTACTTATAGTATGTATAATATGTTGTACGAATGCCTATTCGCAAGAAAAAAACATTATTGTAAATGGTAGGGTACTCGATAAAGACACCAAACAAGGGGTGCCAGGCGTATCCGTTATTTTGCAAAGCACAAATAAAGGTTTAACGCAAACCAATGGTGATGGAAAATTTTCGGTTAACGTACCTGTTGGCGAAACGTTGCTTTTTAAATTTTTAGGTTACAATACGGCATCAGCCAAAATTACCGGTCAAACCAATATTACGGTTACCATTAGCGAAAACCGTAAAGATCTGAATGATGTAATTATCGTAGCTTACCAGAACAGACCAAAAGAAACAACCGCCGGATCGGTGCAAGTACTTGGTGCAAAGGATGTTGCTGATGTTCCTGTATCAAACATTGAAACGCTTTTACAGGGTAAGGTTCCGGGTTTAAATATCCAGAATAATACCGGTGCCCCTGGTTTTAGGGGATCGGTACAGCTTCGTGGTTTATCCAGCTTAAGTATTTCGGGTAGCGGTAACGATTCTTTTTTACAGCCTACTTCGCCATTATACATCATCGATGGTGTGCCATTAGATGCAGATAAGGCAGCGGAGTTTGGTTTTCAAACACAGGGGCCTGGCGTGAGTCCGCTCTCTTTGATCCCACAGGAGGATATTGAAAATATCCAGATCCTGAAAGATGCGCAGGCCACTTCCATGTACGGGTCAAGAGGGGCCTACGGGGTAATCATCATCACTACTAAAAGAGGTAACTCTAAAGTGCCACGGATTAGATATGTATCGAACTTTTTCGTAAATGCTCCTCCTAAACTACGCGAAACATTAGGCGGTAATTCTGAACGTCAGTTAAAGATCCAGCAGATTATTTTAAATGCCGAAACGATTAATCAAATCAGGGGAATCAGCAATACACCTTTCCTTGCCGATAGTTTAAATGCCTATTACAATAACTCTACCGATTGGCAGGATGTATTTTATCAAACCACCTTTAACCAAAGCCATAACCTGGCCTTAGATGGTGGCGACCAAAAGTTTAATTACAAAGCTAACATGGGCTACTATGCAGAAAAAGGTGTAATTAAAAATACGGGTTATAACAGGTATAATTTAAACATGAACATGGAGTTTAAACCGAACGATAAATTTAGGTTTTTCGGTTTTGTTAATGGCTCGGTGGGTAAACAGAATAAAGGTAACGGCGCAGGCTTACTTCAATCGGGTGTAGCTGTAAACGGCCAGGCTTCAACGCTTTTACCGCCTCCTTCTTTTTATCAGGCCTCTGGAGGAGTGTTGTCTGCTTTGCAAACGCTGAATGATAATAACTCCAGAAACTTAAGGGCAAATATCGATGCCCGTTACGAATTTATACCAGGTTTGGCAGCATCGTCTACCTTAAGTTACGATTATACATCAGATACAGAAACTACATTTACACCTGCTGCGGCCAATGGATCATTTGCCAAACTTTATGATTACAATGGCAGAAATTTTCAGTTGTACAACAGAAATGCAATTACCTATGCTAAAACATTAGGCGAAAAGCACAATATCTTCATCAATACTTTTAACGAAATTTATAAACTGGGGGCCCAATCATCCATCAGCAGGCAGGAAAGAATTCCGAATGATCAGCTTCAGGGACCACTCGGTTACGATGGTTATTACTCAAGAGGTGGCGGGGTGTTAAGTAGTTATAAAAACGCCACAATTGCTTCTTTTGCAGGATCGCTATCTTACGATTACGACAAAAAATATGTGGCCGAGTTTTCCTACCGTTTAGACGGTACCTCATCCAGTGGTTTGGAAAATCCATATTCTAAAAACTCTTCAGTAGGTTTAAGATGGAATTTTAACAAAGAAAACTGGTTAATTGATCAAAAATGGTTGGACTATGGTAGTTTAAGGTTAACATGGGGCCAAAATATTGTTCCTACAGGTAATCTTCAAAGTATTTATGGTATCTACAACCTAAATGGAAATTACAACAACACGCAAACCATCGGTATCAACTACGATTTAATTCCGAATCCGGCATTAAAACCAACCACTACAAGCCAGTACAACATTGGTTTCGATATTGGTTTTCTAAACAGATTCTCGATCGTTGTAGATAGTTATTTCAAAAAGGTAGATAACTTATTGTTCGATCGTGTTTTATCAAATACTACAGGTTTTAATAAACTGGCGAGTAACGATTTGGGGATCGCTAACTATGGTACCGAGGTAAACTTAATCGTAAAAGCCATTACCAGCAAGGATTTTGATTTATCTTTTTCCATAAATGGCGCGTATAACCGCGATGTGCTGTTAAAATTGCCAGCAGAATATAACGGACAGTATATCCGTTTCGATGGTTCTGGTTACCTGCAGCATAATGTTTTCCGTGTAGGCAGAAATACCCTGTCAAACTACCTGCGGATTAACCAGGGGGTTTATAAAACAGATGCTGATGTACCCGTAGATCCGGTTACCGGAAAAAGGTACCAAACAAACAATACTTTCTTTTATGGCGGCGACCCGATTTTGAAAGATGTAAACGGCGATTATATTCTGGATGGCCGCGATTATGAAATTACCGGAAACTCTCAACCTTTGTTAACAGGTGGTTTATCCTTAACCATGAGGTATAAAAAATGGGGTTTAAACGTATATGCCAGTTACACCGCTGACAGAACAATCTTAAATAATGCCCTGGCAGATCGTATTGCCATTATGAGAGATCCTTATGCATTGAACGCGGTAGTCCCGTTGGGCGATTTAAATATCTGGCAGCGCCCCGGTGATGTAGCTAAATATCCATATCCTTATGATTTTGCACGTTATGGAAGCATTCAACCATTAAGGGCCGATCAAACTTTATGGCAGGAAAGTGGTACCTATCTGAAAATTAATAATTTAACGCTTTCCTATATGTTCGATAAGAAGATGATCCAAAGATATGGGCTGGCCAATTTAAGAATATTTGCTTCAACCAATAACTTAATTACATTTTCTAAGTATAGTGGCCCCAATCCGGAAAACGTAACCTCATTAGGTCGCGATATTTCTAACGGTTATCCTGTGCCACGTACCTATAACATTGGTTTAAACTTAGAACTTAATACAGGCAACTAAAATATTTATTATGAGAAAAGTTATTATTTACACTTTGGTTATTGCAGCATGTTTTTGCCTGCCTTCATGTAAAAAGTTTTTAAACGTACAGCCTTTGGATAAATTAACAGGAAACAACTATTTCCAGTCTAAAGATGATGTGGTTGCTAATATTTATGACCTGTCGAGGATTGTTTTTAGCAAAATAAACGAAACGCATTATGTTGGCGCAGTGGGAGAATACCGATCGGGCGAAGTATTGCACGAAAGCCAGTCTGATAATGCCCCTTCACGGGAATATGTGGAGTATTTAGGTAGGAACGATCTGTTAAACCTGATCAGAAGAGGGCAGCCCTGGGATTATTACAATTTTGACAGAATAACAGATTGGACCGGTTATTACAGGGCAATCCAGGGCGCCAATATCCTGATCGCGAAATTGGATGAGGGTGTTCCGGGCATTACGGATACAGAAAAAGGACAGTTTAAAGCCGAAGCCGCATTTATCCGCTCGCTTTGTTACTTTACTATGGTGCGGTTATTTGGCGATGTAGTATATTATACCGATGCATTTCACTCTACATCATTACCACGCGAAAATTTTGTTTCCGTATTAAATAAATGTATTGCCGATTTAAATAGTTACAAAAACCAGATACCATTTACCTATAGCGACCCTGCTCTAAAAGGCGTTCGCGCAAGCAGAGGAAGTATCATTGCCTTAATGATGGAGATGAACATGTGGAATGCAGGTTTCGACGGCGCAAATGCAAAAAAATATTACCAGGCTACTGCAGATTTAGGGAAAGAACTGGTTGCAAGTAATGCCTATCGGTTATTACCACTTTCAGATTGGTCAACAGTAATCAAAGGCCGTTCGGATGAAAGCTTATTCGAATTTTATCAAAGTATAAATTATGGTGATGCCGTACTGAACGTAGCACCTATAGCCGATATGTTTTTGCATTATCCATACAAAAGGCCTGAGTATACCCACCGCGTAAGTTTTGCTTATTACCGGGGCGAGTACATGCAAAAACTTTTCCAGGACGGTGGTGATAAAAGGATTACCACCTGGTTTAATGAAGATATTTTTGCCGACAATGGTAAGTTCATGATGTTAAAATATGCCAAAAACTCTTTTATCGTAGGGGAGGAAGATGCCAATCCGGATAATACCTTTATGATTTTTAGATATGGGGGTGAACTTTTGCTTGCAGCAGAGGCGCTGGCCAATATCGATGAGGATGCCGAAGCCATAAAACTCGTAAATATGGTTAGGAACCGTGCTGGTGCATCTCCCTATACCTCTTCAAACGGAGATCTTAAAGAATTTATCTTTTACGAACGTTCAAGAGAACTGATTGGCGAGGGACACCATTATTTTGATCTCGTTAGAACTAAGAGAATCTTGAACAGTCAGTATTCTTACAACGTACTTACATCCGATAAATTTAGTCGTGGTGCTTGGACCTGGCCAATTAACCAAAATGCGCTAAACAACAACCCATTTATGAAATTGAATGATTACTGGGTTAATGGTGGTAATTAATTATAATAAAAGACATATGAAAAAGCTAATTTTTGCTTGTGCTGCTTTACTGATTGTGTTAAATGCTTGTAAAAGAGATGAATATTATCGGGATGGAGGTCTGGCCAATCCTAATTTTAACGGGAACATGCTTCAATATTTACAGGCTAAAAAAGTACCATTTGATACCATAGCCCAGATTGTAAAACTGGCGGGTATGGAAAGCACCTTTTCTAATGAGGACTTTACATTTTTTGCCCCTGATGATGAGGTAATTAAGAAAACAATTGGTACAGTTAAAACCGGTGGATTGAATAATTTTCTGTTTTATTCAGGAAAAGATACTGTTAAAACGCTGGATCAGATTAGTCCGGTAATCTGGAAGAGATATTTGCAACGCTATATGTTTAAGGGTGTGAATAAATTAAAGGACTATCAACAGATCGATTTTGATGTTAAAAGTGTTTATCCAGGCGGTTTGTATTATTCTCTCGGGGGTAATATCTCAAATATCGGGGTAACCTATGGCACCGCAAATAATATCAAGTATATCGGGTACCGCCAGTTAAATCTGACCTATATCCCTGATGCTTCAAAACCTAATGATAACTGGTACATCAATAAGGTAGCGTCATCTGATATAAAACCTACCAATGGCGTTGTGCACACTTTGGCCTATAATGAAACAAGAGGTGGCGCTTATTTCGGTTTCAACGAGAGTGATTTTTTTAGCGATGTATATTTTAGCGGTTTAACGCCTTCTGATTCCTCCAAATAAGTCATAATTGGTTTCTACCTCAAAAAATTAAATGATGAAAAAGATTAAATTTATATTCACAATAATCACTTTGATTGCTTTAGGCTTTCAAGGATGTAAAAAGGCAGATGATGTCATCCCCGATCCTTATGCTGATGCCAAATCACCTTTAGGGGTGGCCATCTCACAAACTGATGTACCTGTTCCTGCTGTTGGTAATGTTGGTACATCCGTGGTGATCAAAGCTTCTGGCTTTGATAAATATAAAGATCAGTTAACCTTTATGTTCAACGGCGAAAAGGCCGAGGTAGTTAGTGTAACCCCCACAGAAATTACGGTTAAAGTTCCGGAAAGCGGAAGTACAGGCGTAACCTCCATCGCCGTTGGCGATCAGTTATTTATTGGCCCAACTTTTACCGTTAAGGGTCTGATCCAGATTGATCCTACTTTTAAAGCTACAGCGGGTACCAATGGTTATGTAAGTCAGGTATACGAAATGCCTGATGGAAGGAATATCGTAGTTGGTAATTTTACCAATTTTGATAATAAAGGCGGTGTGGTTCCAATCAATCGAATCGCCAGAACATCTACTGACGGGGAATATGACCGTACTTTTCGTACTGGAAAAGGGGCGAATGGTTCATTGTTCAGGGTTTTGGAAATTGGCGGTCGCTTTATTGTTGCCGGCAGCTTTAGCGGATTTAACCAGCGTACCGAAAACATCAGTAACATTACCAGCCTGTTTACCAGCGGAGCAATCGACACCATAAAAATCCAAACAAAAAGAAAGCCAACGGTTACCGATACTGTTACGCAAAAATGGTTTCCGAGATTTAATGGGGGAACGAATGGTTACATCAACCGTTTATACGCCCATCAGGGAAAAATTTTGGCGACGGGTAATTTCAGATTTTACGTAAAAAGAACTTATGATAAGTTTAACTACGACTTATCAAGAGATACGGTAATATTGGATAGTACAGATATTCGCCAGGTTTTGCGCTTTAATTTAGATGGCAGCCTTGATAAAACATTCCGTTTCAATACCGCTACTAATAAAGGGAAAGAGAGTGGAAATGGAAATATTGATAGTTATATGCATACCGATGCAGAGAAATTGGAAAAATTGGTGGTATTTGGTAGTTTCAATACGTTTGATGGTCAACCTGCCAATCGTATCGTTCGTTTAAACCCTGACGGAAACATCGATCCTTCTTTTACACCCGGCTCGGGGGCAGATAATACCATCAGTTCATGTACTTATAATGCTACTACAAAAAAATATATAATCACTGGAATCTTTAGCAAATACAATGGTAAACCAGCAGTTGGTATAGCGGTTTTAAATGATAATGGAACCTTAGATGAGACATTTGCTTCCAGAACATTTGAAGGCGGTTTCCCTGGTTTTGCCAAGCAGCTCAATAATGGATTAATTTTAACAAGTGGGAACTTTATTAAATATAATAATGTGACTAGAAATGGTTTTATGGTATTAACGTCAACGGGAGCATTGGCAAAGGGATACAATTCTACCGGTCCTTTTAACGGCGGCTTATCTGATGTAATTGAAACCAAATCTGCAGATGGTAAAAAAGCACTACTGTTAATTGGCGAGTTTTACCGTTTTGATAATTTACCATTATACAATATGATTAGAGTAACCATCGAATAACAGATTAAGCTAACCAGATATAAATTAAGATGAGTATGATGAAAAAATATAGATTATTGATTGGCTTAATCGCAGCAATAACCGCCACAGCCATATTTTCTTGCAATAAAGAATTCGAGAGAACTATTGGGGATAAAAATGCAAGTGATACTACAACCGTTAAATACGGAAACCGCAAGGTTCTTTATTTAATAGTTGATGGCGCTAGGGGGCAATCGGTTTTAGATGCCAATACGCCAAATATCGATGCCATTTTACCGCACGCAATCTACACCTGGGTTGGTTTAAGTGATCCTGATGCAACGGCAAATGCAACTAATTGGGCAAATATGTTAACCGGGGTTAAAAAGGAGAAGCATAAGGTTGACAGTGATGCATTAACGAACAACAATCTTCAGAATTACCCGATAATCTTCAACAGGATCAAAGAGGCAAGTGCAAAATCGAAAATTGTTACCTATACGCCTTCGGCGGTTTTTAAATCGTTAAACACGGGGGCTGATGCCAGTAATCTGGTGGCAGATGATGATGCAGTTAAAGCAGGTTTGATCAGCAATATCGGAAGTGATACCGCATCAATTATTGTAGGCCATTTTACAGGAGTTAATGCAGCAGGGGCAGCCTCTGGATATGATGTTTCTTTTCCGGCATATAAAGCAGCGATAGAAAAATTTGATACCGGTGTAGGTGAAATTCTTGCAGCATTAAAAAAACGCCCAAATTATAATAATGAACAATGGTTGGTGGTTATTGCCTCGAGTGCTGGTGGGCAGTATACCTTACCTGCAAATGCCGATGACCAGACCATTTTTAGCCAACCCAAAGTAAATGCATTTGTAATTTATTATGCACCAACCTACAACAAACGAATTTTAACAAAGCCGTTTACGGGTAACCGGTATTTGGGCAAAACCATCCGTTTTAAGGGCGAGAACGTGAGGGCACAGGTTGACGCTGCTGATGCCAATGTTTATAATATTGACGATACAACAAAGGTGACCATTGAGCTAAAGGTTAAAAAGAATGAAGACAGATTTTTCTGGCCAAGTGTGCTCGGCAAGCGTAACGAATGGTCAAGTGGCCATCCAAGCGTAGGTTGGGTAATCTATTTAGAAGAAGACTATTGGTATTTTGAGTGGAGGGGTACTAAAGATGGAGATTATCACCAATGCAGGGGCGGAAGTTTTGCTAAAGGAAAATGGACAAACCTGACTGCAAAAATAGAAGTGCGTAACGGACAACGTTTTGTACGCACCTATACCAATGGTACCTTTAACAATGAACTCGAAATTACCGGTTCAGGTTCATTGGCAAATTCCAATCCTTTAAAACTGGGGTTTTTGAACGGAAATGGCCACGGCTCGCCTGATGTATATGTCAGCGACATCCGCTTTTTTAAATTCTCTGTTCCTGATGGAATGATTGGTAACTATGCCTGTCAAACTTCAATAGATCAAAGTCATCCATACTTTAATTTTCTGGTAGGGTACTGGCCTGCAACAGATGGTAATGGCAATATCATGGCAGATATCAGTTCGCAGGCACATGATTTTAAATTTCAGGGAACGTATGACTGGGAGAGTTTTAATGATCTGATCTGCCCGCCAGCTCCGGAAACACTGGCCGTATTTGTTCCGCAAACAGCAGATATCCCGGCGCAGATTATAAACTGGTTAAAAATTGCCAATAAACAAACCTGGAAACTTGATGGCCGCGTTTGGTTAGATCAATAACAGATTTGCTGACCATTTAAAATAGCATAAAATGAAAAAAACTATATATATCGCATTGATAAGTTTAGCCATCATTGGCGTTTATTCTTGTCGCAAATCAAAAATTGAAGACTTAACATTGCCCGATCCCAATACCCGTAGTATAACAGGGGAAGGTATTGTTGCCGGAAAGGTTTCCATAGATAACGAATACGTTAAGGTGCCTTTTAAAATTTCTTTAACCGGCGTTGCAGAAGAGGCCTTCCAGGTGGGTTTAACTTTAAATAATGATACCGTTGCCCAGTTAATTAATAATGGAACCATCACCAACGCGGTACTCATGCCATCTACAGCAGTTGAGTATCCAAATGTAATCAATGTGGCTTATGGTACCGATAACAGTGAAGGTATTGCCATTGTCCGGCGGTCCGTATTGGAGCGCAATTATGGTAAAAAAGTTGTTTTTGCATTAAAGCTTTCAGCTCCGGGTAAAGGAAACAAAATTGCTGCCGATAAATCTACCATCATGGTAATCATCAATACTTCTGATCTGCTGAAATCTACCGATTTACATTACTTAACATTCAAAAACGCAGGTATCTACAATGTGGTATATCAGGGAGATTATATAGTGGGACCTGCAGGGGTAACCATTCCGCTCATTGTAAATCTAGAAAATCAGCCATCAACAGCTTTCAATATTAAAATCAAAGAAAATATTGATACCGTTAGTACGCTGGTAGGTAACGGAACGTTGCCTGCTGATGCCATACACCTGGCTGCCAAAGATTATAGTGTTGATACTTTGGTTCGCTTTGCCACAGGCGCTTCCAGTGCAGTGGTGCGGCTTCAGATCCCATGGCCGGTTTTTGATGCCAACATTGTTGCCAATAAGAAATTTGCATTCGCCTTCAGTATTAGCGAGGCAAACAATCATGTAATTCACCCTACAAAAAGTAAGTTAATTGTGGTGGTGGATCCTAACGTAAATTTGGATAATAACTCTTACATTACTGGAAACGGTACCGGTTTAACCGCGAGATATTATACCAACACCCAGTTAGACCCGGATGATGGACGCGCACCATTTGTAACAAGGATAGATGAGACCATTAACTTTAGTGGCGATGGATGGCCAGATAATGTAAAAAATGCCTCGGGGACACAATTAAGCCGGGATAATTTTGCCAGCAAATGGAAAGGCGAGTTTTTGGCGCCCGTACGTGGTACCTACACTTTTTATCAAACCCGTTGGGATGATGGTTCCAGACTGTATGTAAATGGTGTTGCTTTGGTTGATGACTATACCACTCAATGGGATAAAGACTCACGTAAAGGTACCATATTTTTAGAACGCGGAAAACGTTACACCATTGAGGCACATCACCGTGAAAATGTGGGCGGTCAGCAAGCTTATTTAGAAATTGAAGTGCCGAATATTTTATCCAAAAGGGTAATACCAAAATCTCAGTTATTTCCAACGCCTTAAATATTAATCAGATATGAAAAATAACATGAAAAGATTATTTAGTCTCCTATCTCTTTTAATACTTATTGTAATTACCACAGTAAAGTGTAAGAAAGATGCGGAAGAGGTTGTGCCTGTAGTGGACGAACCTAAACCAACAGCAGGTTTTACGTATGTAAGGCCTGATACGGTAAAGTTTTTAGAGTATCAGTTCACCGGTACCTCTACAAATTACAAAACTTTATTGTGGCAGTTTGGAGATGACAGTACTTCGGTTTTAGTTAATCCAAAACATACCTACCGTTTCCCGGGTAAATATAAAGTAACATTAACCACCAGAAATGGCCAGGGTTATTCTGCCGCCAAAGAAGTGATTTTGAATATTGTTGATCCCAATTTCGACCCTACCAAAATCGGAGAAAATTATATGCGCACTATTGGAGGCATATTTTCGGTAAACTTAGAAGCTGGTGCCGGACCCGATTCTAATGAAGGATCGAAAAAACTGGTGGATGGCGACATTACAACCAAGTTTTTACAGGCAGGTTTTGATGGTACGCAAAGATGTACATTTGAACTCACAACGCCGCAGGTAGTTGGCGCGTACACTTTAACTTCAGGCAACGATGCTGAAGACAGGGACCCACGGTATTGGATTTTACAGGGGTCAATAGATGGTATTCAGTATACCGACTTACATACGGTAACCTCTTGCCCCTGGGCCAATTCAGGTGAAAGACGCGTAACCAAAAGGTATTATTTCGACAATTTTGTAGCCTATAAATTTTACCGCCTTTATATCAAAGCCAATAGAGGAAGCCGTTTATTCCAGTTATCAGAGTGGACCATCAATAAAAAACAGCCTTAATAAATAGCGCTCCACAAATCTGAAAAATACATGAAGCCTGAAAACTTCATGTATTTTTTTAGACTATTATTTTAATTGTCGATTAGACAATTAAAATAGACTTCTTTTCATAAAGCAAATTATATTTTATACTTTAGTAAAACGTTTAACTAAATATTAATCTAACCATATATATTACCGGATTTCAACACACACACAATGAACAGAACAAAAATATTAAAAGCCATAGGCATACTCGGCTGTATGTTTGCAGGTAGTTCGCTAAAGGCGCAGGAACGGAAAGCCCCGGCCTATCCATTAATTACACACAATACCTATTTCAGCATTTGGTCTACCACCGATAAATTAAATGAGTCTGCTACTCAACACTGGACAGGTGCCGATCATTCGCTTTTAGGAATGATCAATGTTGACGGTAGTATTTATCGCTTTTTAGGTAAAGAAAGTACCAGCTATAAAACCGTTGTACCGGCATCCGATGAAAAATTGTATGAGGTAAAATATACTGAAACTGAGCCTCAGGGAGATTGGAAGGCTGCTAGCTACGCGGCCAGCAACTGGCAAACGGGTAATGCACCTATAGGCGACGATGCCAAAAATGTAAAAACATTATGGAAATCAAACGATATATGGGTAAGGAGAACTTTCAATGTCGCCAACCCTACGTCAATAAACGAGCTGTTTTTAAAAATTAATCACGACGATAATATCGAGGTTTACCTGAATGGAAAAAGAATCTATACAAAAGAAGGCTGGACCAATGATTTCAAATATATTGCATTAAGCAATAGCGATAAAAGTGCTTTAAAAGCAGGATCAAATGTAATGGCCATCCACCTTAAAAATACTGCCGGCGGTCGGTTCCTTGATTTTGGTCTGGTAGATAAATTAAAGGATAATGCCGGGAAAGTTCAGATCGCTAAGCAAAAAAGTGTAGAAATTAATGCTACGCAAACCATCTATAACTTTACTTGTGGTAAAATAGATCTTAAATTAACTTTCACTTCACCCTTATTGATGAATGATTTGGGTTTGTTTGCTCGCCCGGTTTCTTATGTTTCGTACCAGGTAAAGGCAAATGATAGCAAAACACATCAGGTAAAGGTATATCTGAGCGCAGCGTCAAACATTGCTGTTTATCGCCCTACGCAGGAAGTTACAGCCACTAAATACAGCACAGCCAAATTATCGGTATTGAAAACAGGTACGGTAGAGCAGCCAATCCTTCAAAAAGCAAGTGATGATATGCGTATTGATTGGGGTTACTTTTATGTAGCTGCGCCAAAAACCAGTAATGCCATCCAGTTTGTAACAACTGAAAAAAATGCAGCTGATGCATTTAGACAAGGTAATTCCGCTTCAACTGCCAAACAAGGTAAAATGCTTGCCTTAAATACCATTATCCCTTTCGGCACTGTAGGCAAAACTGCCGTTGAGAAATATGTTGAACTGGGTTATGATGAAATTTACAGTATTCAGTATTTCAATAAAAATTTAAGGCCCTGGTGGAATACCTCAGGTAAAGAAACCATTGAGGCACAATTAACTGCTGCGGCGGGCGAATATAAAAAAGTAGTAGAGAAATGTGAAGCTTTTAATAAGGCTTTGTATGCCGATGCCTTAAAATCTGGGGGTAAGGAATATGCCGATTTATGTGTTCTGGGTTATCGCCAGAGCATTGCCGCACACACCCTGGTAAAGAGTCCGCAGGGCGAAATTTTATGGTTATCAAAAGAAAATAACAGTGGTGGTTTTATCAACACGGTAGATGTAACTTATCCATCGGCACCCTTATACCTGATATATAATCCAGAATTATTAAAAGGGATGTTAAATGGTATTTTCTATTTCAGCGAAAGCGGAAAGTATCCTCATCCCTGGGCAGCACACGATCTTGGTACTTATCCATTGGCCAACGGGCAAACATATGGCGAGCCAATGCCTGTTGAAGAATCAGGTAACATGATCATTTTAACTGCTGCAATTGCCAAAGCACAGGGAAATGCCGATTATGCCAAAGCACACTGGAAAACCTTAACTACATGGGTTGATTATTTGACCAAAGAAGGTTTAGATCCAAAAACACAATTATGTACCGATGACTTTGCCGGTCACCTGGCTCGCAACGCTAATTTATCGGTAAAAGCAATTGTAGGTATAGCTTGTTATGCCCAGATGGCCCAAACATTGGGATACGATGATATCGCTAAAAAATATAGGGCGATTGCCGAAAGTATGGTGCCAAAATGGATGGAAATGGCCGATGCAGGCGATCATTATGCGCTAACGTTCGATAATAAGAATACATGGAGCCAGAAATATAACCTTGTTTGGGATAAGGTCTTAAATTTAAATTTATTCCCTCAGAAAATATATGATACCGAAACCAAATATTACCTGACGAAACAAAATAAATACGGTATTCCATTAGATAGCAGAAAGGCCTATACTAAAAATGACTGGATTTTGTGGACCGCTGCTTTTGCACCAACACAAAAGGAATTCGAGGCGCTGGTTCATCCGGTTTACAAGCATGCTATCGAAACTGAATCGAGAGTGCCTTTAAATGATTTTTATGATTCAAATACCGGCATCCGCGATAATTTCAAAGCCAGAAGTGTGGTGGGCGGTTTTTACATGAAACTGCTTGCCGATAAATTAAACAGTAAATAATAACGCACCTCCCCATCAAATTAACCACTTAAGGTTCTGCATTAATTTGCAGAACCTTTTTTATTAATGCCATGTTAAGTATCATTAAAACACATCGGCATTTGTTTGCTGGTGTCCGTCATCAAATAAGCCAGGTATACATTCTTAATAGTCAGCAAGCAGCATAATTTGCAAATATCGGTCTGTAGTGTTTAACAGTTTGCCGTTGCTATCACAGTCATTGCTTTTACTTCGCTGCAGGCTTAACATCTTATCCAATGGCTATTGAATCAGGTTAATGGATGGAAATACTGAGTGTTAGGTTTAGGATGTTCAGAAATACTAATTTGTTGTTTGCAGTTAGCTGAACAGCCCAAGAATTATGCAATCAGTCACCTGCGTTTTCTTGCAAAATCATGATTATTTTCATCTAATTTCTCCTTTCCTTTGCAGCATAATATTAAACATCATGGTTAATTACAGCGAAATTTTCAGCGGGCAGGGAATGGATTATCAAACCTATCGCGCCTTGATTGATCAACTTCTATTGGAGGGAAAAGCTACTGGTGATGTAGCTTACGATCTGCACTACACTAAAATGAATGTTCAGCGTATGAACCGTGTAGATAAAACAATTAGCCTAAATGATGAGCTGGTATCAACAATCGATCATCTTAAAGAAAATTATAAATTTTTAGTTATTACCGAAGGCTGGTGTGGTGATGCTGCGCAGATTGTCCCACTGTTCAATAAAATCGCAACGGCATCGTTAGGTAAAATTGAACTGAGATTTGTACTTAGAGATAAAAATCTTCCATTAATTGATGCTCATTTAACCAATGGGGGAAGAGCAATTCCGGTTTTAATTGTGTTAAACGAATCGGCCGACCAGGTTTTGGCAACCTGAGGCCCAAGGCCACAGGTTTTGCAGGAACTATTAAAAGAATGGAGGGCGGAAACTTCCGAAATGCCGCTTTTAGCAGAAAAACTTCACGGTTGGTATGCTAAAGATAAAACACATACTACACAGGCTGGCTTATTAACACTTATAAAAGGATTGGAGGGGTAATTTTATTGTCTCTTTTTACACGGTCGTCACCCTGAACCGAGCCTTAGCGAACTCACCGAAGGTAATTTATTTCAGGGTCTTCTCTTAAGTAGCTGCTGACCACGAAGTAGCTACAAGGCAATTGAAAATACTATTTCTCATTGTAAAACAAGTTTAGCAAGACGATTCGCTAGAAAATGCCCTAATCAACAGAAACTGTCAGGCCTTCTTGCTGCAGAATTTTGCGGTATACTTCCATTTCGGTAAAAGATCCTTCTAAAACAGGACATTTACCTTCATTATGCACTTTCCATGCAATTTTTTCCGCCTGCGATTCGTTATAATCAAGGTATTTCATCATGCAATAAATCACGTGGTCGAATGTATTGATATCATCATTCCACAAAATAAGGCGATGTACGGTTTTTAAGGAAGTTAAGATTTCTTCGAGCGTAAAGGTCTCTTCTTTGGTTTCTGTAGACATGGTGCAAAAATAACTATTTTTTATGTAAGATGTAATAGGTTAAATAGAAGATAGTTGTGATTATTTTAGGCAATAGAAGTAGATTTTTTAGCCTTTGTATTACATTTTTTATCTTACCTCATACATCTTACATCCCTTTTAATACATTTGTTAACCAAATAATATACGAGCATGCACCAGTCTAAAATTGCAGGAATAGGTTACTACGTTCCGAAAAACGTGTATACCAACGATGACTTAAGCCGGTTTATGGATACCAATGATGCCTGGATCCAGGAACGTACGGGTATTAAAGAACGCCGTTTTGCCGATCGTAATGAAGAAACCACCACTACCATGGGTATTGAGGCGGCAAAAATCGCCATCGAAAGAGCCGGTATTACCGCGAAAGATATCGATTTTATCGTTTTTGCTACGTTAAGTCCTGATTACTATTTTCCGGGATGTGGGGTATTGTTGCAGCGGGAAATGGGTATGGGCGAAATCGGTGCTTTGGATATCAGGAATCAATGTTCAGGCTTTGTGTACGCACTTTCGGTAGCAGATCAGTTTGTGAAAACCGGCATGTATAAAAATGTGCTGGTGGTAGGAAGCGAGAAACATTCTTTCGCTATGGATTTTGAGACCCGTAGCCGCAATGTTTCGGTAATTTTTGGCGATGGAGCAGGTGCTGTTGTATTACAGCCTACGGATGAAACCGGAAAAGGAATTTTAAGTACGCATTTACATAGTGATGGTGCCGATGCAGAAATTCTGGCGATGTATTACCCAGGTTCGCATGCCAATAAATGGCTAAATGATAAACCAGCCTATCCGGAACAGGAATTAGGCGGATTGTTTATGACACCCGAAATTTTAGAAAGTGGCGCCGCCTTACCTTATATGGATGGACCTGCTGTTTTCAAAAAAGCGGTAGTAAAATTTCCGGAGGTGATAAAAGAGGCTTTGGCCGCTAATCAGTTAACTGAGAAAGATATCGATCTATTGGTGCCGCACCAGGCAAACCTGCGTATTAGTCAGTATGTGCAGCAGTTATTGGGCTTAAATGATGATCAGGTATTCAACAACATTCAAAAATACGGAAATACCACAGCTGCTTCTGTTCCCATTGCCTTATGCGAAGCCTGGGAGGCGGGAAAAATCAAAGATGGCGATCTGGTTTGCCTTGCTGCATTTGGATCTGGCTTTACCTGGGCCAGTGCGCTGATCAGGTGGTAGCTGTAGATTCGTCATTTCTAGCGAAGTGCAACGAAGTCGAGAAATCTGCTAGATAGATCTCTCTCAGCCTGTACGGGCAGGCATTTCGCTGCGCTTCAGTCGAAATGAAGCTACTTATTGCGTTTTTGGCCTAACAAAATCTCCCAGATAACTGCATTCGCCTGCTGCAACAGCATAAAAAGGAGTTTTATTGTAGTTAAATCTTAATTCTTTTAAATAAGGGTTATTATAATTGGCCTTGATGAAATTTCTCCATTTTATGTCCTTTTTATCATAATAGTAAAATGATAGCGGATTGGCATTCATAATGATCTGCTTTTGCAGACATTTAGCCAGCATAAAGGTGCATTTTGCCTTAAAATCAGCATTGGTACTTAATGCCCTCGCTTTCAAATACCATGCTTTTGCAGTCTGTGCTTTTTTATAATCGCCGTCATACACATATTTTGCAGGGTTGCTGTTATCATACGATGACCAGTCATAACTGATCAGAAACCAGCTGTTACCAAAATAACCTGTTTGGTAAACTGCATTCGCCATTTTGTAATAATAGAGCGCGGCATTCTTTTTATCGCTAACTGTTAATTTCTGTAACCGGAGCATTTCTGCAGCAAAAGTTTTTTTAGTAATAGATGCTTTGGCCGTCACGTATTTTTTTGGAAAATCGTTGATGGTTTCGATAAATGGATTGGCGTAAAGTTTAGTGTTTTCCCCATCTCCGTACCAGTTTTCAGGAGCAAAATAGTGATAACCCGTCGAAACCTTTGCAAACATCTGAACTGCTTTGTCGTATTGATGTGTACGCAAATAAGTGGTGCCGTAAAGCTCATAAAAGTCGTCGTTTTTCAATTGGTTTAAAGCCGAAGCCAACAGGGCGGTAACATCATTGCCCATCGCTTTTGTTTTATAAACCGCTAAACCCTGCATACTTTTCGGGCTTAGGTATTTTTGCCAAAAATTAATGCTCTCGTAGCTCATGTTCTGGAAAAGGGAATTTTCTTTCAGCGTTTTGCGGTTCAGATCACCTTTAACCATTGCCAGTGCTGCTTTAGCGGTGTCGCCCATTTTTAAATAAGCAGGCGCTAATATTTGCTGATAAAAATTCCTGGTCGTTCTGCTAAACCGTTTATCGGCATTATCATAATATTGTTCGTAAGGTTGGTTTTTGTTTTCTGCAAAACGCTTTTCGTCCAGCCATTTTAATGTTGGTAGTAAACCGTTTTCGTTAAATGTATTGCCTTTTTTAATGTTTTTAGCTTTGATCAACAGGTCGATAATGCGGTATTGATCACGCAATCTTTCCGATAGCTGTTCTGGTTTTAAAGTAGCCAGGTAATTTAATGCCAGAGGATCGTTATTCTCCATCCATGATAAATAGGCCGCAGTTAAAGTACCCAGTTCAGGTTGCGGGTATTTCTTTTCCGCAGCCAGTTTCAAGGCGAAATTTCTGATTTCGTTTAGGTGTTTTAGATTAACATTTTTTAAACTGTCTTTATACTTAGGATTGTCGTTATCCGAAAAATAATAATTATAACCAATTTTCGCTATGTCATTTGCCTGAATAAGATTTTGTTCCAGCTTATTTACCTCGCGTACCAATAATGTGCCGTTTAGCAGGCTTTTGGGTTCATAGCCGTAAACTTTGTTCATGCTTTCTATCCCTGAATCTGCATTGCCAAAACCATTAATTGCCCAGATATTGGCTTTTTCATCATTGCTGCTGGCGTATTTTAAAGCCCCTTGAACAGGAGAACTGGTATAATAATAGTTTTTGTAGGCCTGTATCCTCCGTTCGGGGTTGCTGGCAAAAACTTTTGAGAATAAAAAAGCTGCTTCATCCGGATTTCCTAACCTGCGGATTGATCCTGCATATAAAGCCAATGCCCAACCTTTAACGGCACTGTTAATTTTACTGGTTTTAATATGCGTTTCGTAAGTTGATTTACTCTCCGCATGCATTCCAGCGAAATGAAACATCCGTTCCGTTTGGTATGCATAACGTAGTTTCAGAAAGTCGTCTTTTTCAGCAGTTGTTAATTTTAATCCTTCCTGGGCTTTTGCAGCCATAGCAGTGGTATCACGTGGTGTTGCATCCCAAAGGTTAAATGTCACATTGGCCAATGGTTCACAGCTTTTAGCGAACTGATAATATTTTAAAGGCGCTTTGCGTTTGCCCAGTGCCTGGATAAAACTATTCTCTTGCAGGCTATCAGGTAACTGTGAAATATTGCCATCAAAATTGACCAGTTTTACATTGGTTGCACTGTCTGTTTTGTACATCACCTTTAATACATCCTCATTTTTAACATGCAGGAATCGGGCCCATTCGCGACTGTTGATATCCGGCTCGCTTGCTACATCCGTTTCGCTGTTAAGATAAACCATTTGGTTATAGGCAAATGGCGAATATTCATCTCCTTCAATATTGTTATGAAAATAAGAAATATAATAATCATAAGGATCAATCTCACCGCCACAGGCAAGATTTACAGCAATTTCGCCGAAAAAAGTAATCAGGAATGCACTAAAAATCAGCAATGACTTTTTGAAGGTCTTCATTGGTAAAATGTTTTAAAAGGTCGATGTCTAAATGGTAAAAAACGATGTTTCGTTCTTTGGGGCTTAAATATCGGGATAAAAATTTAGAGCTTAAAAGTAAATCATCAGCACAAACCTGTTCCCATCTTATTACATCGCCTTTTTTCAATCCAGCGGCAGGGTAATCAGTCAGCAAGTCGTACAAAATGGAATTTTCGCGCTGTTTGAAAAGCTTTTTATCCTCGATCTGTATTTTGCCGATCCGCTTCGAAATACCTGCATATTGTTGATTTCTGAATACTACTGCCCATTCAAATAGGGGTAGCGCCACGTCGAGTTGTAAGGGGTATTCCTGCAGAAAATCTTTAAGATACTGATCCATTTCATGCAGGTCCAATATTGAGTTTTGATCGCCATATTTACGTAGATTGCCCATGTTATAACACATCAAAATCCCTTTATTTACTGGCGGAACTCCACTTGACACGATATTTTTAACCTGATGCAAGCGCAAGGTTACCGAAATGGTTTTGCCCTTTAACAATCGGTTGGCACTTAACTGCTCTAAAAATTTAAAATACCTGTTTCTGGTGGTTTTGGTCCAATCACAATCAATCTGTAATTCGGTATAGTCTGCCTTTCCGGCCTGCTTTACCTTTTCAGCCACAAACTTAGCAATGCGATTGGCCATTACGGCAGTCTGCATGGTATCAATCTTATTAAATACCTGATTAACGATAAATACCACTGGGACGATGTTAACCTGTTTAGGTATGGGGTCTGAAAATTTAATAGGCGAAATGGGTACGGGCATTTGCAGATCTGGGTTAAAATCTACATCCATTATCCGCACATACAAAGATTTTGATTTAAATCGATCAAGATAATCAGTTTCTGCTTTTTTATTCTGGTAATCCGTTCTCCAATAGTAAAAAGCAGGGTGGACAACCGGTTTTTGTTTGCAGCCAAAAAAGAGAAATACAGAGATGACTAAAATACTTATCTTGCGCATAGAATTGATTTAAGCAAAAATAGTATAAAATGCGCGCAGTTTTACAAAGGGTTACAGCGGCCAGTTGTACCGTTGATGGTGACATAACTGGGGCCATCGAAAGCGGATTTCTGGTATTGTTGGGTATCGAAGATGCAGATACTGTAGAAGATTTAGAGTGGTTGGCGCAGAAAATTATCGGTATGCGTGTGTTTAGTGATGAAAGCGGATTGATGAACAAGGCGCTTGCTGATGTGGGTGGAGATATCTTATTGATCAGCCAGTTTACCTTGTTTGCTTCTACTAAAAAAGGAAACCGTCCGGGCTTTACAAGGGCAGCACGACCGGATGTTGCGATTCCCTTATATGAGAAAATGATTGATAAACTTTCGGCTTTATTGGGGAAAAAAGTAAAAACCGGAATTTTTGGTGCCGATATGAAAATAGCTTTATTAAACGACGGACCGGTTACGATCATAATTGACACCAAAAATAAGGAATGATTAAAATTTAAATAGCCATCGTGTAACTAATCAAGCAACTGACTGTCAAAAATCAGTATTGTTTATCGCGAAAAACCTGGACTTAAGTAAATATGGGGGAACCAAATCCTAAAAGGCTGGCAGAATACACTTGTCTTGTGTTTTTTCTGATTCTAAAGGTGTTGCTATCCTTTGTATTGGTTAATTCAGTTTATGAATTACACCGCGACGAATTTTTGCATTTAGATCAGGCCAATCATCTTGCGGCAGGTTTCACCTCTGTTCCTCCATTAACTTCGCTTTTTTCCTGGCTGATCAAAGCTTTGGGCAATAGTGTTTTTATGGTAAAGATTGTTCCTGCCTTAATAGGTGCTTTAACACTACTGTACTGCTGGAAAACTGTCGGGTTTTTAAAAGGTAACCTCCTGGCTAAATGCCTGGTTGCCGTAGCCTTTTTATGTTCTGCTCTGCTGAGGTTAAATACCCTTTACCAGCCTAACTCTTTTGATGTTTTAGCCTGGACAGCCATATTTTATTATTTGCTGAAATATTTTGATAAGAATGAAGCCAGGTATTTATATGCTTTTGCTATCGCTGTGGCTTTGGGCTTTTTGAATAAGTATAATGTTCTTTTCCTGATCATTGGTCTGTTGCCTGCCATCATTATTACTTCAAATCGAAAAATATTTATCGATAAGCATCTTTATTCAGCCATTTTACTTGCATTTTTAATTATCTCGCCAAATGTAATCTGGCAAATTACACATCACTTCCCTGTACTCACCCACATGAAACTTTTGCAGGCCACACAACTGGTGCATGTAAACCGGATTGATTTTTTCATCACGCAGTTTCTCTTTTTTATCAGTTCGATATTTATTCTCCTGGCTGGGATTGGTAGTTTGGTTTCTTATAAAGACTTCAGGAAACACAGCTGGATTATTCTTACTTATTTCATTACGCTAATTGTATTTAGCTATTTTAAAGCAAAAGATTATTATGCTTTGGGTTTATATCCGGTTTTACTGGCCTTTGGTGCGGTTTATTTAAGCAGGGTTTTAGCAAAGAAATATATATTAACGGGCTTGCTTTTTGCTTTTAATATTTGTTCATTTATTTACCTGTTGCCCCTTTTGATGCCGGTTTATAGTCCTGCGCAAATTATTGCCCATCATAAAAGGTTCGAGCGGGTAGGGGCTTTACGTTGGGAAGACGGGGAAAATCATGCGCTGCCTCAGGATTATGCAGATATGCAGGGCTGGAAAGAACTGGCCGCACTGGTTGATGTTGCTTACGAAAAAGTTAAAGACAAATCTACCCTACTACTACGTGCCGATAATTACGGGCAGGCTGGTGCGATTAACTACTACTCAAAATATAAAAATATCAATGCGGTCTCGTACAACGCCGATTATCTTTATTGGTTTAAAATGGATAAACCGATTAAAACGTTTATTATGATTACTGGTGCCAACGATGAAGATCCCGACCGTAAGAGAGAGCAGCCCTATTTTGAGCAGATTACCAAAATCGGTGAAATAAAAACGCCCTATGCGAGAGAAAGAGGGGCAGGGGTATTTTTACTCGAACGAGCAAAACCCGAAGTAACCCCTATCATAAAAGCAGAAATAAAAGAAGAAAAAAATGACTATTAACGAAGCACAGGAAACGGTAGACCGTTGGATTAACACCACGGGTATCCGTTATTTTAACGAACTAACCAATACGGCCATTTTAATGGAAGAGGTAGGGGAGGTGGCCCGGATTATGGCCCGTAAATATGGCGAACAATCGTTCAAAAAAAGTGATGAGGCCGTAAACCTGGCTGATGAAATGGCCGATGTAATGTTTGTTTTAATCTGTTTGGCCAATCAAACCGGTATAAATTTAACGGAAGCTTTAGAAAAGAACCTGGAGAAAAAAAGCATCCGCGATGCCGACAGGCATAAGAATAATGAGAAGCTTAAATAAGTCGGAAGTCCTCAGTCCGGAGTCCGGAGCCTAAGCTACGAATTCCATTAAACTTCTATACGCAACGAAACGGTTTTTGTATTTTTCGTTTAACTCCGCCTGCAAAGCTGGTGCAAAGGTTTCCTGGTATTTATTGTAGTGATCTAATGTTTCTACAACATATTGCGAACAGTAAGTTACACCTT
Source organism: Pedobacter suwonensis (assembly GCF_007833675.1). Lineage (NCBI taxonomy): Bacteria > Pseudomonadati > Bacteroidota > Sphingobacteriia > Sphingobacteriales > Sphingobacteriaceae > Pedobacter > Pedobacter suwonensis. Next base: position 3,915,205 of record NZ_CP031708.1, read on the forward strand.
CATTAGGCGAATCAACAACCTTTAATAAACGGTTAGAAACAAACATACCCGTTGCCATAACCTGTGGAATATGAACATCCTGCATCCATTGTAACCATTCTTCGGCTACTGCATCTTCAAGGATGAGCGTAACATTATATAAAAACATGGCGCAAAGGTAACTAATATATAAACGTTAAAAAATTAACGTTGTAGATTTTATTCTTTAAATGATTTAGATATTAACCAATTAACCATAAGGTAGCTTACGGTTCCCAATCTGCAGTTACCAATGGAACCAATGACCAATAAACTAATGACTAATGAACTAATAACCAATGAACTAACGAAATGAACCATTGACTCACTAAACCCCATCTCCCCGTAGGTTCCTAAATCTTTTTCTGGCCTCAGCGCTGAACATACTGCCGGGATAATCGGTAATCAGTTTTTGGAAATACACTTTCGCTTGTGTGATATCATTCAGTTTCTTTTCGTATAAATCACCTAAGGTAAATAAGGCATCATCTGTCCAGATCCCGTCTTTATATTCTTCCGTTACTTTTTTAAGGATATCAGCAGCTTTTTGGAAATCGTTTGCTTTAATAAAAATCCTTGCTTTACTCATCATAATGGCATCTGATAAGCTGTTTTGAGGATAGGCAATGGCAATGCTGTCCATTTTTTTTATCGCTTTTTCAGGTAGGTTTCTAAATAAAAGCATTTCTGCGTCCGCATACATTTTCAGGGCATTGCTATCGGCTGGTGTCTGGATGTTATCACTGATCAATAAACTTAAATTCAATGCATCATTGGCAATCAGTTGCGAGGTAGCAGCTTTTAAAACCAAACATTGGCTATTGCTGTATTCGAAATTGCCCTGATAAAAAGAAAGTTTAGCACTCCTGAAGCGGGCTTCATTTCCTATGGATTGTCCTTCAAACCTTTTGCTTACTTGCTCGTATACTAAAAATGCTTCCCAGGGTTGGTTCGTTAAAATATAAATGTCGCCCAAATCAAGTTTTAACTGGCCTAAGTCCTGGTCGTTTATGCCTGGCATTTTTATTGCATTTTCCAATTCTTTTTCTGCATTAGCCGGTTTATTTAAATAGTAAGCCTGCAGGTTGGCCAGTTTTTTTATTGCAAAAAGGGTATTCCTGTTTTTGCCGTTTTCTTCAAGCAAGGATTCATAGTCTTTTGCAAGCAGATCGAGGTCTGCAAGTGAATATTTTCCGCTGGTCCGCAGGTTGTACCTGGTATTCAGCATCTCTATTTTTGAAGGAAGATAATACTGGTTATCTTTTCCTTTGGTAAGCAGGTAATCGTAAGCTTTAATCGCTGTTTCGTAGGCACCATTGTCAACAAAGGTATAAATGGCATTAAACAAAGTACCGCCATCTGCTTTAGTCCGTTTATCATAGGCAATAAGCTGGCGCAGGGCCATTTCAAATTCCTGTTGCTGAATGTAATTCCAGGTGAGCAACTGAATGTAAACTTCGGCATCAGGTGCTTTTTGTACTTTTTTTAAAATAGCCGCCTGAAAGGTTTGATAATCGTTTTTATCTTCAAAAATAGAAGCGAGTACAGTTTCTGCCTGCGGTAATAACTGGGGCATTGTTGCAAGTGCATCCAGGTACTCCTGCATGAGCATGGCCTTATCTTTTTTAAAACGGTAGATGTTTAATAATTCAAAGACAAACATCTGATCGTCTCCAAATAGTTTTCTGCCCTGTTTAAAGGTTTGTACTGCGTAATCGTAGTTTTCGAACCGATAAAAGTTATTGGCAAGATTTCTGATCCTGAATTCTTCTTTTGGCAGTTTCGAAATGACCTCATTAAAGATTTTATTAGCAGCCTGCACATCGCCTTTCTCCTGATAAAGTTTGCCCAATGCGATTGGGTAAACGTCGCTCTTTGGATCTTTTTTGATTTCTTTCTTAACCGTTTTCTCCGCTACATCATAGCGTTTTAATTTTAGCAGGGTATTAAAGTAAATATCAAAATAAACTTCGTTATTCGGGCTAGAATAAAGTTTTTCCAGTAACACAACGGCCTTGTCATATGCGCCATCCTGATAATACTGAATAGCCAGACTGCTTTCATCAGGTGCAATCTGCTGATTGGGGCGGAAGATTTGTGCATTGGCTCCAAACGACAGCAATACGGATATGATGAAAAAAAAACGGTTCATAAACCCTAAATTATAAGTTTTAAATGTAATATTTTGATACATCTTTAGCCAAACCGGCACTTGAAATTAAACGTATTTTAAATGTTACCTGTATTTTATTTTGTAGATATTTTATAAATACTAAATTGAACCACTACTTATTATTGATCGCATGAGTAACATTGTTGGTGTATATCGCTGTTAAAATTGTTGCGATCCTTATTTTTGTTATCCCGTAAAGGATTTATTTATGCTTAAAAAAATTTTCCTACTGTTAATGGTTGCATCGGTTTGGGCTTGTAAAGGCGCAAAACATGATACTATTCCTGTAGATGAATTTTTTAAAACGCAAGATAAGGCCTACTATCGCATTTCTCCAGATGGAAAAAGTCTTTCTTATTTAAAGCTTCATGATAAAAAACTGGACCTTTTTGCTGAAGATATTGCCACGGGTAATATTGTCCAGTTGACCCATTTGAACGGAAAGAACATCAGTTTTCATTTCTGGACCAGCAATAATGAACTAATTTATTATACCGAAGATGGATCTAAAGAGCGTAGATCCGATATTTTTGTGATCAATAAAGATGGGAGCAAGCAGGTGCAGTTGAGTGCCAATGAGAAAAACAGGTTGAGGGTAATTGAAGACCAATTGATTGATGATAAATATATTATTGTGGCTTCAAATAAGCGAGATTCGACGGTTTTCGACGTGTACCGATTAAACGTTCGGGATGGAAAAATGGAGATTGCTGCGAAAAACCCGGGCAATATTACCAGATGGATGACGGATAGTAAAGGTGTACTTAAAATTGCTGTTGCCAGTGATGGGGTGAACGAAACCTTAATGTACCGCGAAAATGAAAATGAATCTTTTGCGCCTGTAATTACCAATAATTTTGAAACTACTTTTCAGCCCATTGCATTTTCTGAAGACCAGCCTAATGTACTTTATGCCATTTCGAGCATTAACCGCGACAAAAACGCACTGGTAGCGGTTGATTTAAAAAAAGGGAAAGAAAAAGAGGTTCTTTTTGCAAATGATACTTTAAACGTGGTGGATGCAACCTACTCCCGTTTCAGAAAAAAAATGCTTTTTGCAACCTGCGAGACCTGGAAAAGAGAAAAATTTTACCTCGATGACAGCGTAAAAGTAGCTTACTCCAGGATTGATAAACTTTTGCCCGGTACTGAATGGATCATTATGGACAGGGATAAGACAGACCAGGTGTTTGTGATCCGTACCTTTACCGATAAAAATCCAGGTTCTTATTATTTGTATACCGCAATTGATCAAAAGCTTAAAAAGCTTACTGATGTAAGTCCTTCCATTAAACCGGAAGATATGAATGCCATGAAACCGATCAGTTTCAAAAGCCGCGATGGCCTAACCATTAATGGTTATTTAACTTTGCCAAAAAATAAGAAAGCAGCTGGCTTACCTGTGGTTGTCCTGCCACATAATGGTCCTAAAGCAAGAAATAGTTGGGGCTACAATGCAGAGGTACAATTTTTGGCCAACCGTGGCTATGCCGTTCTGCAAGTAAATTACCGGGGTTCTACCGGTTATGGAAAATCATTTTATGCTGCGGGTTTTAAGCAATGGAGCGATAAGATACAGAATGATGTTAACGATGGCGTAAAATGGCTGATTAAGGAGAAAATTGCCAATCCTAAAAAAATTGCCATTTACGGCAATGGTTTTGGAGGCTACATTGCTTTAAATTGTTTATATAAAAATCCCGATCTTTACAAATGTGGCGGATCAAATTCAGGTGTAATTAACCTGTTTAGCTATCTGAAAACCTTTCCGCCATTTTTAAAGGCCAAATTGCAGATGTATTATGAAATTTTAGGTAATCCGATAACCGATACGGATTATATGCGATTTGCTTCGCCTGTTTTTCATGCAGACCGGTTTAAATCGCCCGTTTTTATCGCTCAGAATCCCAAAGATCCAAGCGTTAACGTAGCAGAAGGTGTACAGTTTATCAAAGAACTTAAAAAAAGGAACGTTCAGGTCACTTATATTGAAAAAGAGGAAGGTCCAGATCCTTTGGTACGTCAGCAGAGCAGGACAGCTTTGTACAAGGCCTTGGAAGAGTTTTTAAAAGAAAACTTAGGTAAAAGATAGGTATGGCCTTAGAAAAGCAAAGCAACTACCGTAAAAACTTTACCTTAGGTGTAACCTTTATTACACTCATTTCTATACTTTTTATCCTTTCGCTTTTCCTTGCGTTTAACTATAGCAAAAAAACGATAGAGAATGATTTTGTTTCAGAGAAGGTAAATGTCCTGGAACAGAGTATTAAGCCTTACAATGATTTTTTTCAGAACAAAATGCCTGAGATTTCTTATTATAATGGCTATCTGGACTCTTCTACTGCAGCGAAGTTTGTAGATACTGTGATGTTAAAATATCCCTTTATCTCAAAGGTTACTTTTTACGATACAGAAGTGAAGAACGTGCCGGTTAAAGATGGGATTAATGCAAATCATTTGGGTATCGGTCCAAAATCTATTTTCCAATTCGGGAAAGGAATAAAGCCTGATTCGGTAAAGTTGTATTCGGAGGATGATACAAAATCTTTTACCGTAGGCAGTGATTTTAATGCTATTGCCATTAAACTTGCCACTTTTGTTGAGGATCTTGATACCGCATCGGTGCCCACACAAGAAGAGCTGTTTACCAACTTTTCTATTGTGAATTCCAACGAAAATAAAATTACTTACTTAAATATTCCCCGCCGTGAAGATTTAAGGATATATAAAGATATGATCAGGCGGAAGTTAAGCCCGGCACCTGTATATCAACAGGATATAATGGTTTTTAATCTCGATGCACATAAAATCAAGATTATCAATACCAGGCCGTTGCTGTACCAAACCATCAGGATTGAACCACTGACTTATGATCCGATTGATACTTCAGATGAAAATATCAATACTGAAATTGCCCTTCCTGGTGCATTTTCTGACTTTAAATTATACCTCATTTCCTCAAAATCTTATATCAAGAAAGAAATTTTTATTTATTTCATGCCAATCGCATTGGTGTTATTGCTGGTATACGGTGTGCTTTTACTGGTTGCATTTTTGATTTACCGTAACCTGAATATCAACAGTAAAATGTTTAAGTTGCAGTACGATTTTGTAAACAACTTGACGCATGAGTTTAAAACCCCTGTTAGTGTAATTAAAATTGCTGGGAACAATATTAAAAGCGCGCCGGCATTAAGTCAGAAAGAGCAGCAGCTTTATGGCAAGATACTGGATGAAGAAGCCGATAAACTGAATGGTTTGATGAACAAATTACTGGCCTTTACACAAATTGAAAATAAAGCCATTAAACTAAACCAGGAAGAGGTTAATATTGTTGATTTTATAGAAAGTACAATTGAATCGCATACCTTAAAACATCCTGATTTTAAAATTACTTATGAGGTATTGGGATTTAAAACTTTTATTACCGATCCGGTACTATTGGGTAGCTTGTTCGATAATCTGGCAGAGAACGCTTACAAGTATTCAAAACCAGAGCAGAAAAAACTGCACATTAGTGCAAAGCTGATAAAAGGAGTACTGGTTTTCCGTTTTGCTGATAAAGGAATTGGCATCCCGGCGTCCGAATTAAACAATATATTTAAGAAGTTTTTCAGGATCCAGAATGAATATAACCAAATGGGCAGTGTAGGCCTGGGTTTGGCATTTTGCAAAGAACTGGTTAACTTTATGGATGGAGAAATTTCCGTAAAAAGTAAAGTAGGGAGTGGTACAGAATTTAAAATCGTGCTGCCTTATAATAGTTAAGTTAAGGAATTGGAAAGTTAAAGGTTGGAAGGCTGTAATGTTAAATTAACCTTCAAACATTGCAACGTTTCAACATTACAATGTAACACACACATAATGTCTAAAGAAGTAAAAATATTAATTGTAGAAGATGATGAGAATCTTCGTTTTCTGGTTGCTCACCGGTTAAAGGCCGAAGGTTATACCGTGTTGGAAGCCAACGATGGTGAAGCGGGTGAAAGGATGATTTTGGCTGATCAGCCTGATATTGTGTTATTAGACTGGATGATGCCAGGTAAGCAGGGTGCTGAGGTTTGCGAGAATGTACGTAAACAGGGTTTCGAAAACCTGGTGATTATGATGACGGCAAAGGCGCAGGACGTAGATAAAATAGATGCCTATAATTTTGGTGCATCTGATTATATCACCAAACCGTTTAATATGGATGTACTGGTGGCCATGTTGGAGAGCAAGGTGAAATTTATCGTTAATAAAGATTCGGCCGAGATTCATCGTTTTGGAAATATGGAGCACCATCCAAATATTCATACCCTATTCAGAGACGGAAGGAAAATCGAGTTGACGATATTGGAAAACCGTATTCTCCTTTATTTCTTGCGTAACCCTGGTAAAGTAATTAACCGTGATGAACTAATGCTGGTGGTGTGGGGCTACAACTCTGACGTGAACACCAGAACGCTTGATATGCATATTGTACGCCTACGTAAAAAGATAGAATTGAATCCTGATAACCCGCAGTTGCTGCAGACGGTTAGGGGCGTAGGTTATCGCTTTAATGCAGGATAAAGATTATTTATGCCGTCAGATGTCGTCATCTGATGGTTTTAAGTTATTCAGATAGGTGTCAGATGGTAACATCAGACACCACTAAGCCTTCTTCAAAGTAAAGATATTTATGCCGTCAGGTGTTGCCATCTGGCGGTTTTAAGTTATTCAAATAAGTGTCAGATGGTAACGTCAGACAACACTAAGCCCTTTTCAAAGTAAATATTGTAATCTCCGGTAAGATACCAACCCTGCCCGGATAACCTAAAAAGCCGTATCCCACGTTAACATACAGCTGTTGTTTTTGCTCCTGGTATAAGCCTGCCCACTCTTTATAAATGTATTGCACCGGACTCCATTGCATTTCCTTTAAACGAACGCCAAACTGCATGCCGTGTGTGTGTCCGCTAAACATGGCATCGATTTGTGGATATTTCTGTAAAACTTCTCCACGCCAATGCGAAGGGTCGTGACTAAGTAAAAGTTTAACCGGCAAATCATCTGTATTTTGAACTGCCAGTTCCATTTTTCCATATTTAGGAAAACGGCCCATTCCCCAGTTTTCAATGCCTAAAATCCCGATTTCTTCCCCATCTACCTTTAATCTCCGGTTTTCATTCATCAAAAGATCGTAGCCCATTATTTTATGCACGTCAACCATATCTTTCAGGTTTTTAACTTTGGCCGGAGATGATTCCTTCCCAAAATAATAATCACCGTAATCGTGATTGCCCAATGAAGAATATACGCCTAGCGGCGCTTTTACTTTCGAAAATATATCCTGATAATCCTTTACTTCGTTAGTGAGGTTATTCACCAAATCGCCTGTGAAAAAGATAAAATCGGGTTTCTCACCCAATAACATTTTTACACCGCCTTTCACAGCGGTTTTGTTATAAAAACTGCCAGAGTGAATATCAGAAATCTGTCCCAAGGTAATGCCGTCAAAAGCTTTGGGAAGGTTAGGAAGGATCAAATTAACACGCCTCACCTGGTAATCATAAGCGCCTGAAATAATACCCCAACTCAATGATGTTAGTGGAACTGCAGCCGCTACCAATCCGGCTTTTACCAGAAATTCTGATCGTGAAATATGGTCACCAGTAGTAGATTGTTCGTTTTGTGGTATGGTTGAAGCTTCGGCTGTTTTATTTTTTCTGAAAATTTTAATGAACAACCTGCGTAAATCATCTAACACTAAAAAAGGCAACATCGCCATTTTACAGGCTACAGTTAAAAAGAAAGCCACTAAAATAATAGCCCTTAGGGTTAGGAAAAGATTGAGGTAAATGCCACAAAAAACACCGATGATCAGTAAGGTGCTATAGGTCCAATAAGCAATGGTAAATACCTTTTTAGTATTCGGTTTCCATTTTTTAAATACGGCGATGATGGCTTTAAAGCAGTAAATATCAAATGCAATAATGAAAATGCAGGCGGCAATAATGAAAGGTAATCTTCCCATATGATCGGGTTATTCGATTTAAGTATAAATAAATTGATTTAATCCGCCTAAATTAAGTATTTGAAGTAAATATATCATTCAATATTCGTTGCGGATGATCTAAAAATGCCTTGTAGACCCTGTAAACCTCCGATTCCTCATATTTAACCCTCACTATTTTATTTTCGGTCATTTCATATATCCAGGCTTTCGGGTAGGATAATAAAATCGGCGAGTGTGTGGCGATGATCAATTGCGAATTATCGTTAACCAAATTATTGATTTTGGATAACATTGCGATTTGTTTTGTAGCAGAAAGCGCAGATTCGGGCTCATCAAATATATAAACGCCATGGCTGCCAAAACGGTTCATAAAAAGCGACCAAAACGACTCTCCATGCGATTGCTCATGTAAAGATACGCCGCCATAAGAATTTATAATTTTTGGTCCGCCAGGTTCCTCATCCAGTTTATCAATCTCGCTCGCAACATTGTAGAAACTCTCTCCCCTTAAAAAATAACCGTCTTTAATTTGTTTAAATCCTTTTGTTATCATAAGGTGGTTATGCAAAGCAGAATGTGTTGCAGTACTTTTAAAGTTAAAATTTTTGCCACCACCCTCCGCGTTAAAGCCCAGATAAACTGCTATAGCTTCGATAAGGGTTGACTTTCCAACTCCATTTTCACCGGTTAGGAAAGTAACATTAGGGTGGAAGTCTAGCTTTTCAAAAGATTTTAAACAAGGTATATTAAACGGATATCCATTAGGAAGGTTCTCTTGTTTTAACCTTAGCGATAAGAGATATCCGTTAAATTCCATTTGCTTATCTGAAGTCGTCTTCATCTTCTTCTTCATCAAATTCGGCATTAAATAAACTGCCAAACATATCAGAGAAGCCGAAGCCGCCATTTAAAAAGTTTTTGCTCAGCTGTGAATATTCAGCTAAACCATGTAATACGAATTCCATTAAAAGTAAAGTTTGGTTCTCACTTAGCTTAGGATGAAACTTTTTTACCAGATCGTATAAACCTGGTACAAGCATCAGCGCTTTTTTGTATTGCACATTTGTTAAAGCATCGGTAACATCAATATTATTACCATCAGTAAACCATTCGGTTACTTCGGTATATGGATTAGCCGTTTTTGTTTTCTTTGCTTTTTCGGGGTCAGGGAAATACCGTGCAAATAAGGTTTTGACAGCTTTGCCGATTAATGTTGTGGCTACATGTGCTGGCCCTTCTAATTCACCTTCATAAACCAATTCTATCTTACCGGTTATGGCCGGGATAACTCCTGCAAAGTCAGATAAACGTACAAATGTGTTTTTATCGCCGGAAATCAGCATTCTTCTTTCAGCGGTGCTGATTAAATTTTCATAAGCGGAGATGGTCAACCTGGCCGATACACCCGATTTTTGGTCGATATATTCACTTTTACGGGCTTCAAAAGCAATTTGCTCTATCAGGTCTTTCACCAATCCATCGGCTTCTATGCTGGTCCGTTGATCAGTCGTTAATTTTGCTTCCTGGAAAGTAATCTTGCGTGAAATTTCGACCGTTTTTGGATAATGAGTTAAAATCTGGCTTTCGATCCTGTCCTTTAACGGTGTAACAATACTTCCGCGGTTGGTATAATCTTCCGGATTTGCTGTAAAAACAAACTGGATATCCAGCGGTAAACGCAATTTAAAGCCACGGATCTGGATATCTTTTTCCTGCAGCATGTTGAACAATGCCACCTGGATACGTGCCTGTAAATCGGGTAGTTCGTTAATCACAAATATACTGCGGTGTGCACGCGGAATCAATCCAAAGTGGATTACGCGCTCATCGTTATAAGTCAACTTCAAGGTCGCCGCCTTAATGGGGTCAACATCGCCGATTAAATCTGCAACGGTAACGTCGGGTGTGGCCAGTTTTTCGGTATATCTTTCACTTCGGTGCAACCAGGCAATTTCGGTATCATCACCCTTAGTGGCAATCTCATTTTTTGCATACCAGGAAATTGGATTTAATGGGTCATCGAAAATCTCGCTTCCTGCTACGTAGGGCACGTATTCATCCAGCAAGTTTACCATTAAACGTGCAATACGTGTTTTTGCCTGTCCGCGTAAACCTAAAAGTAAAATGTTATGACGCGATAAAATGGCCGTTTGCAGCTCAGGAATTACTGTTTCATCATAGCCGATAATGCCCTCAAACTCCGCTTTTTTGTCGCGTAAAACTTTGATCAGATTTTCCCTGAGTTCTTCTTTTACTGATCGTGATGTATATCCTGTAGTTTTTAACTGGCCTAATGTTGTGTTTTGCATCTTTTTAATTGGGTTTAGGGCATAGGGTTTAAGTTATAAGGTTTGCAAATGCACAAGCCTCTTACATATATCTATCTTCCTTTTTAATGTTTTATGGTTGATCTGGGCAGGAACTGGCAATGGGTTTTACCTTAAGCCTTATGCCTTATGCGTTATGCCTTTTACCTTCAACCTTACTTAACTGTTTTTCTTCTGTTTTTAATGTAATCTTCAAAAATGTATTCGCCCAAACCATTTAGAGAGCTATAAAAAGCCCTGCCGCCATTAATTTCGGTAAACTGCCGAACAAACTGTTGCAGGTAAGGATCTTTGGCAATCATAAATGTTGTAATCGGGATCTTCAGCCGCTTACATTGGGCTGCCATGTTTAAGGTTTTATTGATGACCTTCCTATCCAAGCCCATGCTGTTTTTATAGTATCTGCCATTTTCCTTCAGGCAGGTTGGTTTTCCGTCGGTAATCATAAAAATCTGTTTATTATGCGTTTTCCTCCGGCGGAGTAAATCCGCAGCCAATTCCAATCCTGCATACGTATTGGTATGGTAAGGTCCAACCTGCAGATAAGGCAAGTCTTTAACGCTGATGGGCCAGGCATCATTTCCGAAAACCACGATATCTAAAGTATCCTTCGGGTATTTCGTTTTAATCAGCTCGGCTAAAGCCATGGCAACTTTTTTTGCAGGTGTTATCCGGTCTTCACCATATAAAATCATGGAGTGAGAAATATCGATCATCAATACCGTAGAAGTTAAGGTTTTGAAATCCTTTTCCTCTACTTCCAGATCACGGTCAGTTAAAGTGAAATCGCCAATGCCATGGTTAATCTGTGCATTTTGTATCGAAGCGGTCATGTCGATCTGATCCAGGCTGTCACCAAAATTATATTCCCGTCTGTCGGCATTTTTTTCCTCACCAATTCCAGATTGATTACTGTTGTGGTTACCGCGACCAGATTTTTTGAGCTTGCCGAAAATCTCGTCTAAGGCCGATTTTCGGATGGTCTGTTCTGTTTTAGCAGTAATTTTAAATGCTCCGGATTGATTGTCTTCCGTCAGGTAACCTTTATCTTTCAGGTCGTCGATAAAATTACCGATACCGTAATCGTTATTGGTTAGTTTGTATTGTTTGTCGAGTTCGTTCAGCCAGCTTAATGCCTCTGCTGCATCTCCCGCTGTATAATTCAGCAGTTCGCTAAATAATTTCAGCAACTCATCAAACCCGCCCTTCGGCGCATCGCCCGGCTTATAATCAGAAAAACGAAAACCTCTCATGTGTTTGTATTAACGATTTATCGAAGATAAAAGTTTCGCTTTGTTTTAATTTAAGCGCGGTGTCATATTTGGGAGCGAGCGAAAAGTTAAAAGCTGAGAGGCTAAAGCACAATCAAATTAAAAATTCCAACAGTTAATGTAAACTGCAAACAGTAAAATGCAAACTCATTTGGGCGTTTCACCAAGCTGCGCAAGGGTCGGGCTTTCCAGGGCTACGCTTCGCTTCGGTACCGGTAAAGAACCGGCACTGAACCCTTACAATCCCTAACGCAAATGCCATCGGTATAATAGAAAGGTGAACTGGAATCTGAAGACTGTCAACTGAAGACTGAAAACTGTCAACTGAAAACTGTCAACTGGAAGCAGAATGTTTATTCGAGCGACATATGGTAAATTTTCTTATTATACTCAGGATTTGCCCCAGGCTGTGAAGCTACAAAAGCACCAACCTTACAGGCATTGTCCAAAGTGGTTTCCATCGGATAACCTTGCAGATAACAGGCAATAAAGGTGGCTAAAAAAGCGTCACCAGCGCCAACTGTATCAGCTACCTGCACTTTATAACCTGTATGTTTGAATAATTTGCCTTCCTTTAATACACAAGCACCCTTATCGCCAAGTGTAAGGCAAATGATTCCGATATCAAACTGAGTTGAAAGCTGTTTTAATAATTGTTCGTCAGTATTGCCTGTTAAACCAAACGATTCTTGTACCCAAACCAGCTCATCTTCATTTATTTTCAGGATATCTGCTTTTGCCAAAAGCGCTCCGATTAATTCTTTCGAATAAAATGGCGCCCGGAGGTTGATATCGAATATTTTAATCTTGGCATTTTCTAAAAGTGCCAGGATGGCTTCTCTTGATTTTTCTTCCCTGCAGGTTAAGCTGCAATATACTAATGCATCAGCCTGTTTTACAGCTTTGGTGTTATCATCAGTAACTTTGATATCATCCCATGCTACAGGCTTTTTTATGGTGTAAGTAGCCTGATGGTTTTCATCTAGTTGCACCACAACCGTACTGGTGGGTAACTCGTTGTGAACTTGGATCAGATCAGTTTCAAAGTGGTTGCCGGTTAGAAAACTAAGAAGTGCTCTGCCATTTTCGTCATTGCCCACAGCGCTGATAAATTGGCTCTCCATACCTTGCTTGTGCAAATTGAGCGCAACATTCATGCTCGAGCCGCCAGCTTTTTTCCCTTCTGGGAAAACATCCCAGAGTATTTCACCAATTGTAATTACTTTATTTTGCATAGTAGATTTATAGAGCTGTAAATAAAGAATTTTTACCCATGGAACAAAATAATTTGTTTCATATCTTTAATTTTTACGTTAACTTCAATAATCATGAAAAAAATACTTTTAATTGCATTAATTTTTACCTCTCTTGGCGCTTTTGCTCAAAATTCGAAAGATAAGCAGGCCATACTTAATCTTCTTGAAAGGCAGCGTACCGATTGGAACAAAGGCGATGTTGAAGCCTTTATGCAAGGTTATGAAAAATCGGATAGTCTGCTTTTTGTTGGTAAAAGTGGACCGACTTACGGCTGGCAGAAAACATTGGATAATTATAAAAAGGGTTATCCTGATAAATCTGCCATGGGGTTTTTGGTGTTTGGCATCAAAAAGGTCGATTTTTTAAGGTCTGATCTGGCTTTTGTACTCGGCAGCTGGAATGTAAAACGTGAAAAGGATGAACTTAAGGGTTATTTTACCTTATTGATTAAAAAAATTAAGGGCGAATGGAAAGTAATTGTTGATCATAGTAGCTAAGGGCGAAGATGTGAGATGTAAAATGGAAGAGGGAGGCCAAATTGCGTTGGTAATAAAAATTTCCCAGAGGTCGTCATTTTGAGCGTAGTGCAATCGAGAATCCAGATGCTCTTTACAGGAGCTGAATCATAAGTGAAATTATCATCACTATAGTCCCCGTTTGTAACGGGAATTCGGGAGATTAGCACTTTCAAATGCGAAAGGGAGTAATTTTTAAGGCGATACAATCGCTATTCTCGAGCATCCCGATTGCAAATCCTACCGTGTGGACACAAATATTTTTAGTTTTGTAGATGTTATTATCAAATGGGTATAGAGATTGTTTTCCAGACAAGCGTTTAAATAACCGTTGTGTCGAGGTTATAAATAATTTGTTTACCAAAGGTGTCCATTCCATACGCCAACTGTCCGATAGCCTTTCACAGGCAAAAGGTTTTTATAGATTCCTGAAGAATGAGCGGGTTGAAGAAGATAGCATCATTTCCGATATATCCTCCCGTTGTGGAGTAAGTTGCAAGGGAAAAACAGTCTTATGCATCCAGGATAGTACAGAAATCAATATGTACAAACATAGAAACCGATTGCAAAAAGATGGTAGTTTAGGTACTACCAATGCAAAATTCCAAGGTTTGGGCTATTTACTCCATCCATCCCTGGTTGTGGATGCCCAAAGCTGTGTTCCCTATGGCTTTTCCTATATCAAAATTTGGAATAGGCCCGAGGTTCGGGTCAATAAACATGTGCGTAAATACAGCACGCTTCCCATACAGGAAAAGGAGTCATATAAATGGATAGAATCGTCCAAGAAGAGCAAAGAGGCTTTGAAAGAAGCTGAATCCATCATTATTGTACAGGATAGGGAAGGCGATATTTATGAACAGTTTTCCTGCATACCCGATGAAAGAACGGATTTGCTGGTGCGGGCAAGCACCAACCGTACCCTTACGGATAAAACAAAGCTTTTCGACGTGTTTGATGGTCACCCTGCCCAGGGCAGTTATCAGATTAAGGTTGAGGGCGATAAGAGAAAGAAGAGATCTACCCGAATAGCCGATATAGAAGTAAGGTATAAAGAGGTTGAGATCAAAAGAACCGGCACAAGTTCAAAAGAAAGCCCCGATACGGTTAAGCTATTCTATATCGAGGCAAAGGAGAAAGTATCAAAAGGCTGCAACAACCCTGTTTGTTGGAGGATCTTAACGACAATACCTTTAGAAAATATTGATATGGCGTTATGTTGTATAGAGTGGTACAGCTGGCGTTGGACTATAGAAGAAGTTTTTAGGATATTAAAAAAAGAAGGATTCAATATTGAGGCCAGCGAACTCGAATATGGTCAGAGTATTAGGAAATTAAGCCTTCTAATGTTGGATGTGATACTAAAGCTTTTTATGATGCAGCTCTCATATGCTGTTCCAGAGGAAGAAGGCCTCTGTGCCGAAAGCTGCTTTTCCAAACAGGAACAGGAGTGCAGCGAAGATCTTATCAAAATATTGGAGGGAAAAACTGAAAAACAAAAAAATCTATATAAAAAGCAGAGCCTAAAAAGACATGTTTGGACAATAGCCAGACTGGGGGGCTGGAAAGGCTATGCAAGCGAAAGACCGCCTGGAATAACAACATTATGGATTGGTCTACAAAAATTCGCTGAAATAAATATTGGATGGAGAATCAAAAATATCCCTGAAACTTAGCAAAAGATGTGTCAACACGGTAGGATTGCAAATCGGGACGATTCTTTATTCACCTAACTTAAAATCCTTGTAATAATAATCTTTATCTGCATCTGTTAGCTGGCGGATTACCCTGCATGGGTTTCCCGCAGCAAAAACGTTATCCGGAATATCTCTGGTAACAATACTTCCAGATCCGATTACTACATTAGACCCTATTTTAACGCCCGGATTAATGACTACATTTCCGCCGATCCAAACACTATTACCAATGGTAATTTCTTGTGCCCATTCGTATTCCTGATCACGTAAATGAGCATGGATTGGATGCCCGGCAGTATATATGGCTACATTTGGTGCAATAAAAACGTTGTTGCCAATACTTACCTTGGCACAATCTAAAATAACGAGGTTAAAATTGGCGTAAAAATTATCTCCGATTTCAATGTTATAACCATAATCGCATCTGAAGGGTGGTTCTACATAAAACATCCTTTCGGTTTTGCCGAATAGCCTTTTTAGTAATTCTTTGCGCTGTTTAACGAATTTGGGAGCCAGGTGATTAAACTCATAAACCAGTTCCCGGGCTTTTAATCTTTCTTTTGCAAGTTCGGCATCACCCGCTTGATAAGCTTGGCCACCCAGCATTTTTTGTTTTTCAGTAAGTTTATTGGTGTTCATTGCTAATCTGATTTTTATTCCGCTAAAGTGTTTTCGCAATAATAATAAAAAACGGGACTATCGTTTACCGATGTCCCGTTGTATTTTAATTTTTTTCAATTTTACGGCTTGCCTTTCGCCAAAGCTTTCTCTGCTATTTTAACCGCTCTTTTCTCTCTCCAATGGGCATATTTTTCTTTGAAAGTCATTTTAATCAGACTGTCAATGGCACCATGGGTAAATAAACTCCAAACACTGGCAATTTTACGTGTAATGGATTGATCCCAGGCTCTTAAGCTTAGCGAAAATGAACCGTCCACATATTTCATCCAGTGCCACATTCCGGTTGGCATAAATAAGGTATCGCCGTGTTCTAAAAACACTTCATAACCTTCAACACCATTTAGCGCCGGGAATTTCTTAAAATCCGGGTTGGCCACATCGTAATCTTCCAAAGCATAAGTTGCATTTGGCAGGCAATACAACCTGTCTTTCCATTTATAATCGAATAAGATGATGTGCTTTCTGCCGCCAAAGTGTGTGTGGAAAATATGCGGTAAATCGATATCGTAATGCAAAAAGGTTACCGAGTTAGAACCGCCGAAAAACATTGCAGGCATGCTTTCTATAAAGCCACCCATTAAATCTTTGGGGATTTTAACATCATTAATTAAACTGGGTACTTTTTTAAACAGATTAAAAAAGAATATGCGCAGCTCAGTTGGTTCCCGTTTGATCAGGTCAAGGTAATCGCCAAATTTCATGTGTGCGGTTGCCGCATTAATCGGCTTTGACGGATCTGCCTTAGAGTTATCGTAAAGCGGCACCTCGAGTTCTCCACCAATTTCTTTTAAATATTCAGTCGTCCATTTCTCTCTGGCAGGCCAATCTTTGGTTAGGCCTCTGATTACTAACGGACGTTTAGTTTTTAGATAATTTTTCTTAAAATCTTCGGGAGTGATGCTCTCAACGATATCAACAGGTTTTAAAATGAAACTCATGCTTTTAAAAATCGGTTATTTGTGCCGAACAACAAATGTGTAAATTTTATTTTATAAAATTGTTGTTAACAGCTAAATGTGACTAAAATCACGTAATCTAAAATTAGTAAATACTTAACAATTTAATAATTAAGCCTCCACTTTATTTTTGATCATTTCGGCATAGGCAGCGTCCCACAGTTCGATCCTTTTTTGTAGCGCAATTTTTGCAGTTTCTTCGGCTTCTGTCCAAAATGATTCATCTTTTTCACAAAGCTTCTCCGTCATGGAGAGTGCTAAATGGCTGTGGTGGTCACCATCTACTTCTATATGGCGCTCCAGGTAATATTTAAAGATCGAAACCTGTTCAGGCTGGGTACTATTCAGGTCATTTACCAAGCTAAAAAACATGTTTGGTATTAAATCCTCACGGCCAAAAGTGAAACTTGCTGCCTGTAAATGGGGTTTTCCACTATTAATGGTTTCGAAAGTTGCATTCACAAAATCCCTTGCACTTGCTGGTGCCCCGGCGATTTCAAAAGCCTCATCGAAGCTTTTCCCGTTTTTCAGTTCTGCCAAAAAGATCTGGATAGGTTTAGTATTTGCATTACATTGTTCCATGGCATCCAGATAGAGTTCAAAGTGGCTTTTTATGTTTCCATCAGCATCCACATCCGATTCTTCTCCCGCAACAATTTCATTGATCAGTTGCCGGGTAACCGGATCGCCTACCGGGAACCAGGGTAAGTTTGTGCAGGTTAAATTTATCTGTAAGGATTTAAGCAGCGACATAAAATCCCAAACTGCAAAAATATGGTGTTCCATAAAAATGCGGAGATCTTCCACCTCATTAATTGCCGAGTATACTTTATGGTTGATAATCTCTTGCCTAAGCGGCTCAATTTCTTTTTGGATTTTTAGAATATTGGAATGCATATGTTGGATAGGTGAATGACTGAATTATTTGAAACTTTAAGATAAATTGATTCAGTCATTATTATTTCGGTAAATTTTTCTCAAGCGCTCTGCCCGCTCTTTTAACTGCAAGATTTTCTTTCCATTGCATGTACTTCTCGCGGTAGTTTGCTTTCATAAAGTCGTCAAATTTACGCTGTAAAGTTAAGTTATACAAGCTTTTTGCTTTCACCATCCAGCTTTTATCCCATGCCCTTAAGCTGATCGAAAATGATCCGTCCAGGTATTTCATCCAGTGCCAGTAACCTGTAGGCATAAATAAAGTATCGCCATGCTCTAAAAATGCTTCAATACCCTGAACACCTTTTAATGCGGGAAATTTATCAAAATCGGGATTCTCTACATCATAATCTTCCAGGGCATAAGTGGCATATGGAATTTGATACAAACGTTCTTTCCATTTATAATCAAATAAGATTACATGCTTCCGTCCGTTAAAGTGGGTGTGGAAAATGTGTGCTAAATCAATGTCGTAATGCAAAAAGGTTACTGAGCCTTTACCGCCGAAGAACATATTAGGGTAACTATCTAAAAAACCACCCATTAAATCTTTTGGTGCAATGTAATCTTCCAGCAGCTCAGGTGCAAACTTTATCGGATCAAATAAAAAGATGCGCAGGTCAGTCGGAGTTTCCTTAATCAGGTCTATGTAATCGCCAAATTTCATTTCGGCAGCAGATGCATTGATAGGTTTGGAAGGATCAGCTTTGGAACTGTCGTAGAGTGGAACAGTTTTATCCCCAACTACTTCTTTCATGTATTCCATCGTCCATTTTTGGTAAGCTGGCCATTTTTTGGCCATGTTTTTTATTACCAAAGGTTTGCGTGGTTTAA
Organism: Pedobacter suwonensis; assembly: GCF_007833675.1. NCBI lineage: Bacteria > Pseudomonadati > Bacteroidota > Sphingobacteriia > Sphingobacteriales > Sphingobacteriaceae > Pedobacter > Pedobacter suwonensis. The sequence goes on from NZ_CP031708.1 coordinate 3,933,850, forward strand.
GATAGTTCAGTTCGAAATCTGATTTGGAAATATCTTCAACTATATCGATAGGAGATAAAAGGAATTTCATGTTAAGAAACTATTAATGGGGCAAAATTAAATAGTTAAGAACACTAAGCATGACAAATACAAAAACTTGAAAAAAAACTGACAATTCATCAAAAAAAGTCAGATGGTATAAGGTTGTGTTAAATTAATAATTATGGTTATGACTGGTGCGTAGATATAAACTGTGTAAAAAACAAAAACGTTCCGACTTTCGACAGAACGTTTTTGCTAATAATAAGGATGTATTTTAATGTTATTTAGGCATTAATACGGTATCTACTACGTGGATCACACCATTTTTTTGATAAACGTCTGCAATCGTAACTGTACTCATTCCGCCTTTTTCATCTTTTAGCATCAGTTTTTTGCCTTCCATCCAGGCCCAAAGTTTACCACCTTCTACGGTTGTTAATTCTGCTTTGCCACCACCAGCTTTTATTGCTTTTGCAATTGCTTTACTGTCCATTTTGCCTGCAACAACATGGTAAGTTAAAATTTTGGTAAGGGTTGCTTTGTTTTCTGGTTTAACCAGGTTATCTACGGTTCCGGCAGGAAGTTTATCGAAGGCAGCATTGGTTGGTGCAAAAACTGTAAAAGGACCAGCACCTTTTAATGTTTCTACCAAACCTGCCGCTTTAACTGCTGCCACCAATGTAGTGTGGTCTTTTGAATTTACCGCGTTATCAACAATATCCTTGGTTGCGTACATGGCAGCGCCGCCAACCATTGGATTTTTTTGAGCGTAAACCTGACTAGTGAATGCCATGGTAATGATGGCAAATGCGGATAAGATTAAATTTTTCATTATTTCTAATTTTAAGTTTCTGTTATTTGATTCCATTTACGACAGCTTACAGATACTTGGTTTTTAGAAATTGAAAATTATCTATTAAGTTTTTGATTATTAGGTGTTTAAAATTTTATTTTTAAATTTTGAAAAGATGTTTTTGGCGATTTATATGAAAGTATTTTAACGTTTTCGTTAATCCGATAAAAAAAATGGAGTCGCCTGATTAGGCCTATTTATGAAAAGATAGGTGCTTACAAAACTTGTGATCTGTGCGCTTCTCAAATCGCTGAACACCCTTAAGGCCCGACGCCAGACGCTTATCAATTCACCTTGGCCGTTCTCACTTTTTTTGAAAAAATCTTTGGAAAAAACCGTTTCAATAATACTGCCCTGGTTTCTTTTCCGCCGATATAAACCTCTTCTTTTTTGCTGCCGGCAGCTTGCACAATTTGTTTAGCGCATTCGGCAGCTGTCATGGCATTTTCATGCGCATCACTCATTATATTAAGTGGGTTGCCATCTCCTGTAAGCGCATTGTAGGTTACATTGGTTTTGATAAAACCTGGACAGATAATCGTGATATCAATATTTTTATCGTAAACCTCCGATCGGAGCGAATCGAAATAGCCATGAAGCGCATGTTTGGAGGCCGCATAAGTAGAGCGGAACTTCGTACCGAATTTCCCAACAAGACTGCTAATTACTACGATCTGGCCACCACCTTTGGCGATCATTGAGGGTAAAACCGCTTTACTAAGCCCTACCGTACCCCAAAAATTAGTATCCATAATTTGCTGTTCAGTATGTAGATTGGTTGCCAGGGCCAGGCTTCGCTGGCTTACACCTCCGCAATTGATCAATAAATCGATCTTGCCAAAAATACGAATGGCATCAGCAGCCTTATTTTCGAGTGAAGCCGTTTCGCTTAAATCGAATGGCAAAACGTGAACATTAAAGGAATTTTGGCAGTTTCCTTTAACGCGGAATAATTCATCGCGGTTTCTTCCTGAAATAATCAGTTTATCTCCTGCTTTAAAATATTCATATACTAAGGCTTCTCCGATACCAGATGATGCGCCTGTGATCCATACAATTTTTGACATATTTTTGCTAATTATTGAATGAGTGAGTTTTGAATGCGTGAATGTCGTTTTGATCGCTACTCAGTTATTCTTTAAATCAATCGTTCTCAATTTACTCATTCATCTCCTAATATAAATAATTCCGAAGCAATATGATCGGCAAATAATTTTCCGTTCTGACTTAAATAAATATGATCACCATCAATCACCAGCCAGTCTTTATCCTCAAAATTTTTAAGGTTATATTTTGTTTCTTCTAAAAAATCCCTTCCGAAATCGCTATTTATTTTTTGTAAATCAGTTCCCCACATCGTCCGCAGCGAAGTCATGATATATTCATTAAATCTATCATGCAAACTTAATTCTTCAACCATTTCGGGAAGTTTATTCTGGTTTAAAGCTTCCAGGTAAGAGGCATTATTCGCAGGGTTTATATACCGGTTTTGGCCGTTAAAACCATGTGCAGATGGACCAATGCCAATATAATCTATGCCTTTCCAATAATTGGTATTATGCACGGCATAATGGCCTGTTTTGGCCAAATTCGAAATTTCGTAGTGTTCAAATCCGGCATTTACCAGTTTATCCATCAAAATTACAAACTGCGCAGCGCTTTGATTATCGCTTACGGGCGTTTGTTTTTTGTTTTTTATGGCATGGGCCAAAGCCGTTCTGGGCTCAATAGTAAGTGCGTAGGCAGAAATATGCGGAACTTCAAGTTCAATGGCCTTTTCGATATTGCTCAGCCATTTTTGATCTGTAAGCAAAGGATAACCATAAATTAAATCGAGGGTTAAGTTTTCAAAACCGGCATCCTGACTTCTTCTGATGCAATCCTCGGCTTCCTGGGCCTGGTGCGCCCTGTTCATCCAGATCAGATCCTCATCATAAAACGATTGGACTCCAACACTAAAGCGGTTAACCGGCAATTGTTTCAGCTCCTTTAATTTCCGGGCCGTTAAATCATCGGGATTGGTTTCGATGGTAATTTCCGCATTTGCATCCACCGAAAAGGTTTGGTTAATCGTATCAAAAATCTTTTGCAGCGCATTTTCAGATAGGATAGAAGGTGTACCTCCGCCTAAATAGATACTCCCAACCTGTCCGTGAATCCGGTCTTTTTTCATTTTTATTTCCTTACAAATGGCTTCTACCATTTCATCGGCATGTTTTAAGGAAGTGCTGAAATGAAAATCGCAATAGTGGCAGGCCTTTTTACAAAAAGGAATATGAATATAGATACCAGACATTGCTGCAAAGATAGCGAAGTTAATTTTTCTTTATTGTCATAATATACAAGCCTCATCAGCATATAATTCCAAATCTAAGTAAAGTAACAGCTTTACTATTCGTTTGGTAATGTTAAGTAATAGCTTTCTGTGCATATTCGCCAATCAATTTATTTTCTTTAGGTAAACCCTGATTATTCAACTACTTTTGCATCTTGAAGTTTTGATTTACCGCATGCCAAAATTTATTTTCTTTTTGTTCGCGTTTGTATGGTCTGCTAATTTTTTGGCGGCACAGGAAACTCCTGTTCAAACAGATAGCGTAGCCGTGAAGCAATACCAATATCGAAGATACCGGCCCGATTCGGCAACATTGGCCAGGCAGCGGTATGTTACCGATTCGTTAATTCATCATACCTGGGTACTTCCCGATCGTTTAATTAATAAAAACGCGCTTCTGGATACTATTGAAAAGGAATATCTTTCTCCGAAGCTGGATTTGTGGGCATGGCACAAAAAGTATCAGCATTTAAAGAAGAAAGCAAATCCTTACCAGTTGGGTACCAAAATTCCGAAGGGAAACGTAGGCTTATTAGGCTTTATTTTTGGTATGCTTATTATCTTTGCCATTTTAAAAAATGCTTTTTCTAAGCAATTATCGGCAATCGTTCAGGCCTTTTTCAGTAACAGGATTTTGAACAATATTAACAAAGAAGATAACCTGTTTAGTTCATGGCCGTTTTTGTTGCTTTTTGTGCAATTTGGTTTCGTTTTTGGAATGTTCTTTTTTTTGGTTGCCCAGTGGAATGATATGTATCAAGCTAAAGACGGCTTTAAGTTTTTCTTTAGTATTTCCATCACGATTATTGTTTTTTATGCCCTCAAACTAATCATCTTACGATTTTTAGGTTATCTGTTTAATGTGCAGAAACCAGTAGGGGAATATATTTCAATTTTGTATCTCAGTTACTTCAATGCGTCACTGCTATTCATTCCCTTAGTGGTTGCTTTTGCCCTGTCGCCGCTAAAATACGGTTCGGTTTATATTGTGTTGGCTTTCTTGTTGTTAGGCGTCATTTTTACCTTTCAGCTCCTGAGGGCAGGTGTAACGATACTTTCTAACAATAAGTTTTCTAAAATGCATTTATTTTTGTACTTTTGCGCGCTTGAAATATGTCCCGTCCTCATACTAATTAAAACGATAGGACTGTAGCAGGAAAAGGAAAAATGCAAGAAAAGAACGACTCTAGAATCCGCAAAGTAAAAAGTATTTTGGTTACTTTACCAAAACCTGAAACAGAAAAATCTCCTTATTATGATTTGGCCAAAAAACACAACTTAAAAGTTGATTTTAGGTCTTTTATCCACGTTGAAGGTGTACCCGCAAGAGACTTTAGAAAGGATAAGATTAATCTGGCCGATTTTACGGCTGTGATTTTTACCAGCCGAAATGCAGCAGATCATTTTTTTAGAATCTGCGAAGAAATGCGTTATGAAGTACCGGCAGAATTAAAATATTTCTGCCTGTCTGAAACCATTGCTTTATATCTGCAGAAATATATCCAGTATCGTAAGCGTAAGATCTTTTTTGGTAAACAAACTGCAGCCGATTTGGCTGAAGTGTTAAAGAAACATGCAAACGAGAAATTTTTATACCCTTGTTCTGATGTGGCAACCGAAGATACGATGAAGTTTTTGGAAAAAAGCGGATACAATTTTACACCGGCGGTTTTATTTAGGACTGTAGTGAGCGATCTATCTGATTTAGCCGAGGTATTCTATGATGTTATCGCATTTTTTAGTCCTTCAAGTATTCAATCTTTATTTAAAAATTTCCCTGATTTTAAACAAAACAATACCCGTATTGCGGCTTTTGGAACCAATACCAGTAAAGCCTGTACGGATATGGATCTGATCGTAGATATTGCCGCGCCAACTCCAGGTGTTCCATCAATGACCATGGCGATTGAGAATTACATCAAAATATCTAATAAATAGCAATAAAAAATATTTTTTCAAGTCAGCACAACAAAAGCATAACTTTCCTGTTAATAAGAGAGTTATGTCTTTTGTTGAAAACGCATATCGGCGGATGATTAATTGTTAATCTTTCTTTAACCGGGTTTAGATAATGATTTCATGTAAAATATTTGCTTTTGTAGATAATTTCAGTGATTTTTGATAAAATTGCTCCTAATCGTGCTGTGCACAACCTTGAAAATATGAAGAAAATCTACCTTCTAGCTATTGTAGGGATAACTGTAATGCTAGCAAGCTGTGGCCATGGCGGCCAGGGTGAGCTGGTTGGCGCTTATAACCGAAAATTTAAAAACGATAGAATCCCATTAGGAATGGTTTATATTCCACCAGGGCATACACCACTGGGGGGATCTGATGAAGATATCACCTTTTCTCAGAACGGACCAAGTAGAATGACCACGATCAGTGCGTTCTTTATGGATCAAACCGAGATTTCAAATGCCGAATATCGCCAGTTTACCAACTGGGTACGCGATTCTATTGCGATTGTGATGATGGGAAATCCACAACAGTTTATGATTACCCCAAAAGGAAATGCGGCAACGGCTCTTGGCGGAGAGAAATACATCGATTGGAAAAAGGTAGGCCCAAACGGGGTTAATATTTGGCGTAATAAGGGCAGGGGGGCAGCGGCCGCCCAGGCAAGCCAGCTAGACGGTATGTATTATTCAGGCTTAGATGCCCTTCCAGGGAAGAAAGAACTGGATGTTCGCAAATTCGAATATTCATATGCCGAATTAAATATGGAGAAAGCCGCTATTGGCCATAAAGATCCAAACAGCAAACGCCAGGATTATATCGATCGTTACACGGTTGCCATCTATCCTGATACAATGGTTTGGAAAACAGATTATTCCTATTCACAAAACGATCCGATGGTGCGTGGTTATTACAACCACCCTTCTTATGACGACTATCCTGTTGTTGGTGTAAGTTGGGAGCAGGCAAAAGCTTTTGCCCACTGGAGAACGAGATTGTACGATGGTGTTGCGACAGCAAGGAAACTGCCTGCTGGATCAAGATCAGACTACAGGTTGCCGGCTGAAACAGAATTTGAATATGCTGCAAGAGGCGGTAATACCAAAACCAAATATCCTTGGGGAGGACCTTACATCAGGAATACAAAAGGATGTTTACAAGCTAACTTTAAACCCGGCCGCGGCGATTATTCGAGCGATGGTGGAATTTATACGGTAGGCGTCAGATCTTATTTTCCTAACGATTATGGCCTGTACAATATGGCCGGAAACGTATCTGAATGGACTATCACTGCTTATAATAAAGGTGCCAGCCCGCTATTACACGATCTAAACCCCAACTTTACTTATGATGCTGGTGCAGGCGACAGCAAATACAAAAAGCGTAAAGTGGTAAAAGGAGGTTCTTGGAAAGATACAGGCTATTTTTTACAAAATGCTGTGGCTACATACGAATATCAGGATACACAGAGGTCATATATTGGTTTCAGATGCGTTTCATCTTACCCGGGTACTGATTTAAGACGTTAAACCTACTAACAACTAAAACTAAAGAAAAACATCAAATTTATGGCAGCAAAAAAACAACCAGGCTGGTTACATGTGGCAATTTCATGGGGAGCAAGTATTGTAATTATCGGAGCGTTATTTAAAATTACGCATCTTGGTGGATCATGGGCAAATTTAATTATAGGCGTTGGTTTAGGGGTAGAGGCTTTATTATTCTTCTTAACAGGTTTCTTTCCACCAGAGCCGGAACCAGCATGGGAAAGAGTTTATCCTGAGTTACAAGCAGATTTTAAAGGAGAATTACCAACAGCTTCGGCCAGACCTGTTGCTACAGTGGCCCCGTCTAATACAGCAGCTTTGGATAAAATGTTATCAGATGCTAAAATTGGTCCGGAGTTAATTGAAAGCTTAGGTACCGGTTTGCGCACGTTTGGCGATAAAGTAGCTGCAATTTCAAATGTTGCAGATGCATCTACAGCAACAAACGAATTAACCGGTAAGATTAAAAACGCATCAGCCGGTTTTGATAACTTGAGCGCATCTTTTGAAAAAGCAACGGCCAATTTAAAAGCAATGGGCGAAAGCAATGTAGATTCTCAGGCATACCACGAACAGGTTAACAATTTAGCTAAGAACTTATCGGCTTTAAATGCAGTTTATGAATTGGAATTACAAGATTCCAGCGCGCATTTAAAATCGATGAATAAATTCTATTCAAACTTATCATTAACCATGCAAAACTTTAACGAATCGATGGAAGATTCGAAACAGTTTAAGGAAGAGGTGAATAAGCTGGCTAAAAACCTGTCATCGCTAAATGCAATTTATGGCAATATGTTATCGGCCATGAACGGCCCACGTGTATAATTTGTTTAGTTTTTAATTTTAAAGGAAAGGCTACTCAAACATGGCAGGCGGAAAAGAAACAACAAGGCAGCGGATGATCAATATCATGTATTTGGTATTGTTGGCCATGCTTGCCTTAAACGTATCAGATACCATTTTAGATGCATTCAAAAATATCAACGATAGTTTGGATACTTCTAAAAACAATGTAAATACAAGTATTAATCAGTTGTTTTCTGCTTTCGAGAATTCGAAGTTGAAAGAAGAGCCGGCACGTGCTCAGCCTATTTACGACAAGGCTAAGCAAGCGCAGAAGGCGGCTGACGATTTAAATAATTACATCGAAAGCATTAAAAAAGAATTTACTCAGGCTGGCGACGGGATCGACCCTGAAACGGAAGATCTGGTGAATAGATCCAATCAGGATATTGCACAGAATATCATGATTAATCAAAAAAAAGCGGATGAATTAAAGAAGAGAATCAATGCCACCAGAGAGAAATTAATCTCTTTATTAGATCCGGCCGATCGGGCGAACGTTTCGTTCTCTCTTGAAGCCAAAGACCCGGTAAGCAAAAGAAAAGGAAATTGGCAGGAAACTTACTTTGGTGAGGGAACACCACTTACCGCGGCCATGACCATTTTAACCAAACTACAAACAGATACTAAAAATGCTGAGGCAGAAGTAGTGAAGAGATTGTTCGGAAATATGGATAAAGCCCAGGTTAACCTGGATCAGTTTGCGGCGGTTGCAGTTGCACCTACTTCTTACGTAATTCAAGGGCAGCCTTATACTGCCGAAGTATTTTTAACAGCCAGCGATTCGAGATCAACGCCCGATATTACGGTTAACGGAAATAAATTATCCGTTAAAGATGGTAAAGGAACTTATACCGGTGGTACCAGTAGTGTTGGACAGTTTACCTGGGTAGGTACGATCAGGGTTCGCCAGACTGATGGCCAGGTGAAGGAATACAAAACTCAGCCACAAACTTATCAGGTAGCGAAACCTTCAGCATCTGTTTCTTCAACAAAATTGAATGTAATTTATGCAGGTATTGCTAATCCCTTTACCGTGTCAGCGGCAGGCTTTCCATTAGAAAGTGTTCGTGCTTCCATTTCAGGAGGTTCAATGTCTGGTAGTAACGGGAATTACAATGTGAACGTTCCGGGCAGCATGGTAGGCCAGGAAGTATCCATTAATGTATCAGCAAACAATGCAGGCAAAACCGTTAGTCTTGGTTCACAAAAGTTCAGGGTGAAAGCCATTCCGGCGCCTGTAGCAAAAGTTGGCGGACGTGCGGGAGGCGATATTGCTTCGGTGCAGTTAAAAAGCGAAACCGAGATTGAAGCAGATCTGGATGATTTTCCTTTTGATGTTAAGTTTAAAATACAACGTTATAAATTAACCATTATCAAACCACGTTCAGATGCAGTTACCATTGCAGGTAGCGGTGGAAGTTTTGCAGGTGCGGTTAAAGGTGCCATGAACTCAATTACGCCTGGTACGAGGGTGTTTTTTGAAGATATTGTTTCTATAGGGCCGGATGGGCGTCAAAGGATATTGCCTTCATTAGCGTTTAGTGTAAAATAAAAGAAATGAAAAGGATTTTAAGTATTGCCATTTTAGTTTTATTAACCGCGTTTGCTTATGCACAAAAAAAGCCAACGAAGTTAGCACCGAAAAAAGCTGCACCGGTGGCTGCTGCTCCTGCAGCAGATACGGTGAAAGCTCCTGTTAAAACGGTTAAGAAGAAACTCAAAGTACCACCTAAAGATGGTTTTTATGCCCGCAAGGACATTGACAGTACTGAAATGGTTCCTTTGGCCGATGTAAGGGAAGAGGATGTTTTCTATGCAAAAAGGATCTGGAGAGAAATTGATTTACGTGATACGGTTAACTCGGCTTTAAGATCGCCTAAATCAAGATTAATTGATGTATTGATTGCAGCAATTAAAAAAGATGAACTAACCGCATATTCCCCAATTGATAGTGCCTTAAATGAAGATGATGCTTTTAATAATCCAATGTCTGCAGATTCTGCTGCGAAATCAGCTTTAGGTACAGCGGAGGTTTCGAACAATAAAACCGGAACTGTTACTACAGTTGTTAATGATTTTAATCCTGAATTATTTTTGAAGTTCAGAATAAAGGAAGATTGGATTTTCGACACAAAACGTTCTATTTTTGAACCACGTATTGTGGGCATCGCACCATTAAAGTACAATGAGGTTTCAAAACAATGGCAGCCTGTATTTTGGGTGTACTATCCTGAAGCGAGGGAAATTTTGACAAAGAAACGTCTGATTAATACCAATAATGATGCTTCATCATTAAGTTTCGATGATTTCTTTATCCGCCGCTTGTTTAGCAGTTATATTGTAAAAGAATCGAATCCTGGTGATAATAAAATCAGAGATATTATTGCAGATCCTAAAGAGCGGTTGTATGAATCAGAAAGGATTAAAAAATCTGTTCTGGATTACGAACAAGGTCTTTGGGAATATTAATCTCATAAAAAAGGCTTCGATTTTCATCGGAGCCTTTTTGTTTACAATGAATCCCTTTCTCTTTGCCGTCATTTCGAGCGGAGTCGAGAAATCTACCTCGATATAGATCGCTTTTCCCAATATTCGCGACTGCGCTTTATCCGAAATGACTACCTTCTTTTGAATTGATAAAATGGGCAGAAGAATATAAGTTTGTCCTTTGCAATTCATTTCATCGGGTATCTATCTGATCACGATAAATGATACATATGGATTGCATGAAATAAAAAAGCGGTAATCCAAATCGATGGATTACCGCTTTAAATTTGACTAATTAGCCTACTGGTTATCAGTAGCAGCTTCTATTACATTTTGAATTGATGTAGGTACATTCGATAAAAGATCATATCCTGTGGCAGATTCAATTGAATTAACCGAGGTGCGGAATGTTTTCCAGTTGGTATTTAAACCATTTGTATTGGGCATGTTTACTGCAATTACTCTCGTAGAAGATGTAATCCTGCTTAAATCATTATTTCCGTTTAATAATACCACAATAACTTTCCATGTATTTGAGGGTACGTTAATACGGCCATTATCAATGGTATAGGTAACACCTCCATTGCTTCCTGTACCACCAGAACCATAAGAACCACAAATGATATAAACTTCGTTACCTGCTGTAACCAATGATCGCGTGTAATTTTCCAGGTCGGCCCAAGGACCCTGGTTATTGTTAGGTGCCTGCGGCATCATGTTGCTCATTAAGAATGTGGACGAGTTAGAAGTTACGGAAGCAGTCCGATCAGCAGATGGGCAGTTATGGCCACGATCGAAACCTGAACCCGAATAGCTGCTATTCGATACCTCGTACCAACCTGAAGGTAAAGCAGTATCGGCTCTGAAATCATTCTGACGTGAATTTGAGCCTAAATCAGACGATCCAATATGCCAGCTGACCCAGTTTGGTGTAGCCCTGCTTCTACTGTAAGAACTTGTATAGTAAGTGTGATCCATCAGGTAATTTTCAGGAGAAGATGTGCTGGCAACAGCATTACTCGGATTACCCAATAAAAGGTTACTATCATCGCCAGAAGTGGTTGGTGGAGGAGTTGTTCCACCGTCGCCGGTTGAAATACTAAAATCGTCGATATTGATGCGGGCAGTACCTCCACTTATTTTACGGATTTGGAAACGAACATTTCCGGAAATGGATACATTGAATGTTGCGGTAGTTAAAGTTGTTGAGCTGGTGCTAATGGTGCTACCGGTTTGTTGCCAGCTCGAACCGCTATCGGTAGAGTACCAAAGCTGCCAGGTACTATTGGCATCGCTACCATATTTGGCGTGGGCAACCGTTACCACATCGGCTCCAGCGACGTTGAAATTCATGCTCAGTGTGCCCGTGTTACGGATACGTACTGATTGACTGCCATTCTTAGCATCTCCAGCGAGATTTCCAATTAAGGCATCGTCAAGGCTCCAGCTTCCGCTACTTAAAGTTACTGACCCAACTGCGTAACTTCCTTTGCCGCCAGATTCGAATGTTTCGGGGAAACCGGCAACTACAGCCTGGGTACCAGCGGTAGCTGCTTTACTGTTTAACTTTTGCTCAAATTGGCTGTTGCCCGGCTGCGTTGGGTTGTCTTTTTTACAGGCAGCAAGGCCAAGGCATAATACAGCCAATAAGCTTAATTTTTTTAATGCTTTCATTTTTTTAGGATTATTTAAAGGATGTAAGGGGTTTTAGGTTTCGATAGCAAAAGTTTCAATCATGATACAGGTACCATCTGGTAAATAACCAGCAATAAGCACAGGAATCCGGCTGGCGCCTTCTACTCTGACTACTGTAATATTGGATAGTTTTTGCTTTAAAAAGGTGTACAAAGTGGCGATTTTGCCTGCATTTTCAACCATTGGTGCATCTGCTTTATCGACGTTTGATATTAAACTATCAAAAAATGCAGCTTGATCGATTTGTTTTAAATCGGAAGGATCAGCATGATATTGGATAGCAATTTTCTGCAATAGTGCTGAAGGTGTAATTTTGCCCCAATCTGCTGCTTTAAAAGGGCTTTCAGACTCGGTAAAATACCATACGCCCAACAAAAGTTTGCTTATGGTAGCCAAGATTTCATTATTCATGTAAGTAGGGATGTTTTTACGAGCGTATGAACAGCCCTAAGTTATAGGAAAAGGATTTGAATATAGTACAATCTGGATTAACAAAATGTTAACATTTTTACAACTGTACCTGTTATTAATTTAATGGATTTATACTTCGTTAAAATGGGTAAGTAAGGCAACTACCTGCTTTTTATTAAGTACTGCTGAAAGTTCTTTTTCTGTAGCTTCTTTAATCTTTTTAACCGATTTAAAATGCGTGAGCAGTTTATCTGCGGTCGTTTTTCCAATACCCTCAATCTGTTCAAGCTCGGTTTTAAGTGTGCCCTGGTCGCGTTTCTTGCGGTGAAAGGTTATTCCGAAACGGTGGGCCTCATCACGCAGTTGCTGTATCACTTTTAAGGTTTCAGATTTCTTATCTAAATATAATGGAAAGGAATCGCCGGGATAAAACAGTTCTTCTAACCGCTTGGCTATGCCGATAACAGTTACTTTGTTCTCTATGCCCAATAATTTTAAGCTCTTCACCGCTGATGAAAGCTGTCCTTTACCACCATCAATAATGATGAGCTGAGGTAAAGACTGGTTCTCATCCAACATTCTCCTGTAGCGACGGAAAACGGCCTCTTCCATGGTGGCAAAATCGTTGGGGCCTTCAACCGTTTTCACATTAAAATGGCGGTAATCTTTTTTAGAAGGTTTGGCATCTCTAAAAACCACAATTGCAGAAACCGGATATTTTCCCTGAAAGTTAGAGTTATCAAAACATTCGATGTGTTTCGGAAGCTGCGTTAAGCGCAGATCTTTTTGCATAGTGGTTAAAATCCGATCAGTGCGTAAATCGGGATTTAGTTTTTCGTATTGGTTAAGCTTCTCTTTTTTGAAGAATAGTACATTCTTTTGCGAGAGCTCTAAAAGCTTCTTCTTTTCGCCCAGTTTGGGGACTGTAAATTTTAAACTTTCGTCTTCCAATGAAAGTTCGAAAGGAACAATAATTTCTTTAGAGGTACTATTGAACTTGGTTCTGAACTCTAACATCGCCAGGGTCAAAATCTCGTCATCACTTTCATCCAGTTGCTTTTTAACCTCAATGGTCTGGGTTTGGATAATGGTTCCGTTCATCACTTTTAAGTAGTTTACAAAAGCGTAACGTTCATCTGAAGCAATGCTCACCACATCCACATTGGTAATGGCACTGTTTACCACAGTCGATTTGCTCTGGTATTTTTCCAGTACTTCCAATCGCCTTGCATATTGATGTGCAAGTTCGAAATTGAGGTTTTCTGACGCGTATTTAATGACTGCTTTAACATCGCGGATGACATTTCCGATTTTACCATTCAGGATTTCCTTGATCTCGCCAATATTTTTATTGTAATCAGCTTCGGTCTGGTAGTTCTGGCAGGGGCCTTTGCAGTTACCGATCTGATATTCGAGGCAAACTTTAAATTTACCTTCATCTATGTTTTTTTCCGTTAAGGGTAAATTACAGGTGCGTAAAGGATAAGTTTCTTTGATCAGATCCAAAATGGTGTGCATCATGCCTATAGAACCATAGGGGCCGAAATAGGTAGAGCCATCCTTAATCACTTTGCGTGTCCAGTAGATCCGCGGGAAATTTTCATTTTTTACGATAATCCATGGGTAGGTTTTATCGTCCTTTAAGTTGATATTGAATTTTGGCTGATGTTTTTTGATCAGGCTGTTTTCCAATAGCCAGGCATCAATCTCCGTATCAACAATGGTAAAAGTGATTTTCCTGATCTTGGATACCAATACCCTTGTTTTGCCATTAAACTGGTTCCTGTCACTGTTAAAATACGAACCTACACGGTTGCGCAGGTCTTTCGCTTTACCAATATACATGAGCTTTCCATCAGCATCCCAATACTGGTATACTCCGGGTTTATGTGGAATTGTGGTTAATGCTGTTTTATGGTCGAAACTGCTCATAAGGGATTAATGGAGCAAAATTAAAGTGATTTTAGTAGAGCATAATATTGGGCATAAAATCGAAGTCTTTTTTGTTATAAGTAAACAATTCTATTTCGTTAACAATTGCGGTTGCTCCAATAATTGCATCTGGAATTTGAAGATGATGACTTAACTTAAAACCTTCGATAAGTTCTATAGATTTCTGCGATATATGGCTATTAAAATGAATAATGTCGTAATACTTAATCTTTTTCTTCATCTGTGCTAGCTCTGCTTTATTTCCCATGCCTTGCAATAACTCCATCGTTGTAATTGACGAAAGTACAATGTTTGCAAAGCCTATTTCTTCTAAAGCTTTTATGGTATTCACATTACCATTAAATGCATGAATTAGAATATTAGTATCGCACAAAACCATGACTGTTATTTACGATCCCAGGCTTTAGTTCTTATGTCTTCTATATTTTTTGGTGCATCTTTCCAAATGCCAAAAAGATCTTTTGGATTGATTGTTTTGTTCCCTTTCAAGATATTAGGCTTAGCCTCATTCTTAGGAGAAATAATTTTAATACTCTCTAATTTCATGGTCTGAAATAAAGAAAGAAGCTTTTTCATCTCATCAAAATCCGATATTTCCAGTGTAACTCTCATATATTTCAATTTTCTATTACAAATTTAATGTTTATCTCCTAAAATTTAGGTGGAAACTTTTGGAGTAAATAGTTTCTAAAAACCCAACTTTTCATCCAATTCGGTTGCTCCTTCTTCCTGTTGCTGGTATTGATTACAATCGTAAGTAATCGAAACGCCAGATTTTGGTGCATCAAAATCAGCATGACTGATTTTTAAAGCCGGATTGGCATATACTCTTTTAATAAAGCCTGCAAAAATAGGGAGGGCTGTATTGGCCCCTTCTCCCTGGTTGGTACTGATGAAGTGGAAAGCCCTGTCTTCACAACCCGTCCAGATACCGGTTACCAACTGTGGAGTAATGGCCATAAACCAACCATCGGAGTTGTTTTGAGTAGTACCTGTTTTCGCTCCGATTGGTGCATTCACTTTATATTTATAGTTTAATCGCGATCCGGTTCCGTTGGTTACCACACCTTTAAGCATCCGTGTCATTACATATGCCACTTCTTCGCTCATAATGGGCTTTGGTATTTCCTTTTGAGAAAATAATACCACACCGTTTTTATCTTCAATTCTTAATAAATAAATGGGTTTGGTATAAATTCCTTTATTGGCAAAAGCTCCATAAGCACCCACCATATTATAAACAGAAGAATCGAATGTGCCCAAACAAATCGACGGAAACGCTGGAACATTTGGAATACCCATTTTTGTAGCCAGGGTAGATACAGCCACAGGACCAACCTGTTTCATTAAATAGGCGGTAACAAAGTTTTGTGAGTAGGCCAGTGCTTTTTGTAAGGTAATACTACCTGGCAGGGGTTTGCCCGAATTTCTGGGTGTCCACGGCTCACCATAACCTTCAATCGTTACCGGAACGTTGGGTACGGTATAACAAGGCGAATAACCATTTTCTATGGCTACAGCGTAAGTAAATGGTTTTGCTGTTGAACCCACCTGGCGGGTTCCCATCTTAACCTGGTCGTACTTAAAGTGCTCGTAATTAATTCCGCCCACCCATGCTTTCACATGTCCGTTGGTCGGGTCCATGGTCATCATGGCATTCCTGAGCAGCATTTTATAGTAACGTACCGAATCAATCGGTTTCATTACCGTATCGATATTACCTTTCCAGGTAAAAATGGTCATTTCTGTTTTGGTGTTGAAATCATCTTTGATTTCTTCATCCGATTTTCCTTCCAGTTTTAAGGCTTTATAACGATCAGAGCGTTTTATTCCCTGTTCAATCTGTAAAGCTTTATCCTTAAACGGGTTTCTGCCCTTCCAACTCGCGATAAACTGTGCCTGTAGCACTTTCATATATTCCTTTTGCGCTTCCTCGGCATATACCTGCATATCATAATTCAAGGTGGTATAAATTTTTAAACCATCACGGTCCAGATCGTATGGCGTACCGTCAGGTTTGGTAATGGATTGCTCCTGAAAAATATTTTTGATATCGTTCTTCAATACCGAACGGAAATACGGTGCAATTCCATCATTAACGGTTGCGGCATTGAAATGCAGGTTTAGAGGTTTTTCCTTTTGCTGATCAAATTCTGACTGGCTTAAGAGATCAGCTTTGACCATGAGGGCCATAACGGTATTTCTGCGTTCTCTGGAACGCTCAGGATGGCGGGTGGGCGAATACATGGTAATCCCTTTTTGCATACCCACAAGGGTTGCAGCCTGTGTTAAATTCAACTTATCGGGAGTGGTATTGAAATAAACCCTTGCCGCAGATTTAATCCCATAAGCCTGGTTACCAAAATCAACCGTATTTAAATACATCGTTATAATTTCTTCTTTGGTATAGTTACGCTCCAGTTTAACGGCAACAATCCACTCCTTAAATTTGGTTAATACCAACGAGAAGAAATTAAGGTTCGATTCGCGTGGGAAAAGATTTTTGGCCAGTTGCTGGGTAATGGTACTGGCCCCCTGTTTTTTACCGATCAAATTATAACCGATGATAGAAAATGTACGTTTAAAATCGATACCTGAATGTTCTTTAAAGCGGGTGTCTTCTGTCGCAATTAAACCATTGATTACATTTTCAGAAATATCCTTATAAGTAACATTCGATCTGTTCTGAACAAAATAGGTACCTAAAGGGCGGCCATCCTCGGCAATAATTTCGGATGCCTGATTGCTTTTCGGGTGTTCAATATCTCTGAAAGAGGGTAGGGCACCGAATAGCCCAAATCCGATCATGGAGATGAAAATAGCAAATAGGGCAATTCCACCAATCAATAATTTCCAGATGAGTAAACTGTATCTTTTTGTATCCTGTGGAGAAAGGGATTTGTTCATTTTGTGTTGTTATTTTCCAAACCACCAGGATAGGTGATTTTGGATGCAAATTTATTAATTTTTTATAGAATCAAATTTAAGCTTAGCTATTTATGCTTTTCGCATTAGTCTTTAAGCTTTATGCTTTTACCTTCGCTTACTTGTAATTGTCTTTTAAAAACTCCAGGTATTCATTAATCCTTGTTCTGTCTGTCAGTTTTTCAAAATTTTCTTTACTGATGATAAAGCCTTTATACAGGTTGGCCGGAACTTTCATAATATTCTTTAACTGACCAACAATGCTCGATTCGTAAAGTTTGGCATCCTCTAAATCGATAAAACTGGTAATGTAAATCAACTGATCGTTATCCAACTCTACCAATTTATGTTCCAGATCGTTGTCCGGATAATTTCCGCGGTTAAACTGGCCAATGCCGAAGCGTGATGAACTTAAGGTTAAAGTGGCGTCAGCTACGTCTATTACGTAATAATATTCTTCTGATTTTGCCGTACTGAAAATACTGGCAGGTTTAGTTGGATCAACTGGCTTAACCTCAACTGGTTTGGCTACAGGAGTTGGTTCAGCTATTTTTGCTACAGGATTTTCAACCACCAGCGGTTTTTTTGGGACTGAAACTGTGGCGGCCTGGCTTACAAAACGCGGCGTATTTGCGTCAAAATCAACAAGGGCTACAGGACGCTGTTTAAATTCGTCAAGATTGGCTTCAATATACTTCAAGTGATCGCGTACCAAAGGCGTAATAATTTTGTCGTTCGGATAGCGATTGGTGATGAGGTTAAATTCGGTGAGTAGCGGATCAACCTTTGCTGTACGTCCAACAGCAATGGCTTTTAAATAGGCATATTGCGGCGCCAGATCATTTTCAGGGAAAGTTGAGATATTATAATCAGCCTGTTTTACCACGGTAGCATAATCTTTTTTTATATAAGCATCGAAAGTTGAGTTGTAATTGTTAATGGCCATATTTTCCATCTGTGTTTGCTTGGCCGAGTACGATGGATCTAAAATATTCTTCGCGAAGTTTGATTCCGGGAATTTGGTCAGCACCAATTGCTTATACTGCTCAGATTTTACTTCATCAATGCCTTTATAATTGAGATATAAACTATAGTAAATGGCAACTAAATGATTATTTTCCGGATATCGTTTAATCAGTTCCAGATATATTTTATTTGCTTCCTGCTTATCATTCAGTTCTTGTTGATAAAAACTGGCAATTTCGAAATAGGCATCAATAATTTTTTGATCCGATGATGCCAATAGTGCTGGTGTGGTGGGTAAAGCATCCAAAAACTGTTTTTCCAGCGAGGTTTGATCTGCTGCCGTTTGGTTGGTTTGGCCATTTGCTGGTATAATTTCGGTAGCTACCTTTCCTCCCGCTAAAACCTGATTGGTTTCCTGTGCTGATGACCGGATGCTTTGGCGCCAGTTATCTTCCAGCTGTCTTGTTCCCCACCTTTTTCTAAAATCGGCAAAACCATTACTAATTGCTGCATTATTATTGAAATAAAAAGTGTTGCCAACGGTATTGTTTGTCGTATTTAAGCTTCTGTTTAGAAAATCCGGATCATTTAAAAGTTGGTTGCTCATTACCCCTTCTGTACCGCGCACTTCAACCTTTGGCGTTAAATAAGCTTTTACTTTAGCCTCCCGCTCAGCAGCTGGAAGTTTGGCAAAAGCCTGGGCAGTATCTTCTTTGGCGATAATGGTATACCGGTCTGTTAAATATTGCAGGTTATCTGCCTTTTTAACAATATTATCGTAATCAGGAAAGTTTTTAGGTAAAATCATCACAGTACTATCGTAGTACAGTTTTGCTTTAACATAGTTGTTAAATTCTTTAAAGTTTAAATCTGCAATTCTTAAGTAAGATAGCGCCTTTTGCGTTTGGTTTCTGGTACTTTTTAAAACCGACTTATGGTAGTTTTCTTCTGCCTTTAAAAAATTTCCCTCTGCCGAGAAAAGCTCTCCAACCTGATAATAAATCTGATCGGTATAATCAGTATTTTTATCGTCTTTCAATAAAGCTAAAAGTTGCTGTTCCTTATTAAGTTTTTCTCCATTTAATAGTGCTTTCAGTTTAATCCGGTTTAAATTGGCATGGAAATACATCTCAAAAGGTGCATTGCTTTTTTCAACTTTGGTGAAATTGGCATAAGCATCCTGAATATTTTTCTCTTTTTCCTGTAACTGCGCCAATATAAATCGCCAGCGGATCCGTAACTGTTTTTCTGCAGGTAAAGCGATGGCCGATTCTAGTAACAAGATGGCTTCTTTATTCCGTTTTTGATAGATACGCATTTGGGCCGCCGTAGCAAGGGGTTCGGCCAGGTCCTTTTTTAACTCATCAGACGCGCGTAGCATGGTATCAATAATTTTATCGGCCAGTACCATATTATTAAGTTCCATTTGGCTACGTGCTTTCCAGTTCATAGCCATGATAAATGTCTTCAGGTCGCTATTGTAAGTTTTCGCCGTGTAATCAAAATACTCTGATGCGATAAAATAATTCCCTTTAAGGTAATTTGCCTTGCCCAAAAGCATGTAGGCATCGTCAATATAGTTACTGAAACTTTTATCGTTGATAATGGTTTGTCCTTTGGCAATCACATCATCAAGCTGTTTATTGGCAGCCCCGGGTGTGAGTACTAAATTTATCTGTGGCTCAGGATCAAGGTAGACGGGTAGGGTCTTTTCGTAATTATCCGCATAACTTTGCAGCAAACCCTCATTGTATTCGCTTAGTAAAACATTGGCGTTATAGATATAATTGTACTTTGCAGTTAAATTCTGAAACCTACGGTCAACTGCAGTATCTTTATTTGCAACACAGCCATAAATAAAAATACTGATGAGAATAATGAAGGGATTTAAGTTTTTGTTCGCGTAATTTTTCAAGTATGATCAATCTCTTAGGTAACGTATAATAAACAATATAGATAGAAAAATATTTTAATTGGTAACAAATTTTAATTATTCAAAGTTAATTTAATTATTGCATTAAAAAATGGAAAATCAGCGAGGAGAAGATACAAAGAAAAAGGTAAATGCAGCAGCAAAGTATTCTGCCATTGGTTTCCAGATGATCGCTACCATAGGCCTGCTTACTTTTATAGGTTATAAAATTGATGAACACCGAAACAGCAAAACCAATTTAATTACTGCAGCTTTTGCCCTGGCCGGCGTAGGGATCGCACTTTATCAGGCGATCAGACAGGTTACCAGGGGTTAGTTGGCAGTTTTCAGTTTTCAATTTGCAGTTAGCAGTTTTCAGTTAACCGATTAACCAGTTAAAAGGTTAAATAACAAAGCACTTTTGCAATATTTCTTATGTTACTACTTACTTGATACTAAAAACCTTATCTTTGCAAAAAGTTTTATCTGCTAAGAAATTATACATTGACCCTAGCCAAATTTACCAGTATCTATTTTATTTTCGTAGGCCTGTTAATAGGTGTTATCGCCGTTCTACCCCTTGTGTTTCCGGACAGGCAGCTTTATGTAAACAATTTTTGGGTAATGTTCGGCTTTTTGGCTGGTATTACTTATATCGCTTACATGTTGGTTGATATCGGTGTAAAACGCGATCCTGAAGTGGGGGTGATGGCTATTATGGGATCAATTGCTGTGAAAATGATTTTTTGTATGGCTTTCGTGTTGATTTACAGTATAAAAGCAAAGGGAATTGGGCCTGTGTTTCTGCTTAATTTTTTTTCTTTATATTTATTGTTTACGGTCTTTGAAGTTTACTGTTTGTTACGTAACTTGCGCCACCAAAATTTAAAGTAAAAAACTGCCAATAAATGGATTGTAACCGAGTTTTTGTGTCTAAAGTTAAAAGGCTAACTATTGTTTTTACGCTTTTAATCGCGTTTTTATCTATCAAAATTGATACTTTCGCTCAAGTTGATAGCGCTGTTGTACCTGTTGATAGTGCTGTTGCGGAATCTGCTCATGCTGTTTCAGGAGAACACGGAGCTGAGGCCAATCATGGTAAAGAAAAATTCGAGCCTACCAAAGTAATTATGGAACACATTGCCGACTCGCACATGTGGCATCTTTGGGGACATACTTCGTTGCCTCTTCCGGTAATTTTATATACGCCTAATGGTTTAGAGGTTTTCTCATCAGGTAATTTTCATCACGGTGAACACGATTATAATGGTAAATACAATAACTATCGTTTAGAAGAGGATCATATTAAAGTGGTTGGTGCTGATGGTAAAGTGGATGAGGAAGCAAGTAAAGCTGTTTTAGATTTCTCGATCACTAAAAACGTTGCAGCGATGTTTGTGGCCATTCTGGTTATCCTTATTGTATTTATTTCGGTTGCCGGAGCTTATAAAAAACGTGCTGGTAAAGCACCAAGAGGTTTGCAATCTTTTATTGAACCTGTTGTTCTTTTTGTAAGAGATGATATTGCTAAGCCCAACATTGGTCATAAATACGCGAAATTTATGCCTTATTTGTTGACTACTTTTTTCTTTATCCTATTTAATAACTTATTCGGTTTGATTCCGATTTTTCCGGGTGGTGCCAACGTTACCGGTAATATTGCCTTAACTTTTGTAATGGCTTTAGGTACTTTGATTATCGTTAACATCAATGGTAACAAATATTATTGGAAACACATTTTCAAACCGGATGTTCCTTTTTGGTTATATCCGATTATGATTCCTGTGGAATTGATTGGTATCATTTCTAAGCCTTTCGCTTTGATGGTGCGTTTGTTTGCAAACATTACAGCTGGTCACATTATCGTATTAAGTTTAATATCCTTAATCTTTATTTTCGAAACACTGGCTATTGCCCCGGTTTCAGTTGCGTTCGTATTGTTTATGGATGTGTTGGAATTATTGGTGGCGTTTTTACAGGCCTTTATTTTTACCTTATTAACTGCCCTGTTTATTGGCATGGCAGTAGAAGAACATCATTAACAGAAAACTATTTTTTACAAATTAATATAAATTAAATTAGTTATGGTAGGTTCAATCGCGGCAATCGGTGCCGGTTTAGCAGTAATCGGTGCAGGTATCGGTATCGGTCAAGTAGGTGGTAAAGCAATGGAAGGTATTGCTCGTCAACCGGAAGCTGCATCAAAAATTCAGACTGCAATGATTATCGCTGCTGCCCTTATTGAGGGTGCTGCTTTATTCGGTGTGGTAGTTGCATTATTAGGCTTAAACGGTTAATAAGCACTGAAAAACTCTGGCAGGGTATTTAACGATTGGTTATTTACCCCGCCTTATTAAAGTATTAAGAATAAAAAATTAGATAAAATGGAATTAGTAACCCCAAGCATAGGTTTGGTTTTTTGGACATCGCTAGCATTCATCTGCTTATTGATCTTACTTAGAAAATTCGCATGGAAACCTATTTTAGGTGCAATTCACGAGCGTGAGCAAAGCATTGATGAGGCTTTAAACAAAGCTGAATTGGCTAAACAGGAGATGGCCCGTTTAACCAGCCAGAATCAGGATTTAATGCAACAGGCCCGTGCGGAGCGCGATGAGATTTTAAAGGAAGCTAAAACCTTAAAAGATAGTATCTTAAATGAGGCTAAAAAACAGGCTCAGGTTGAAGGTGCTAAATTGATCGAGAAAGCTAAAATCGAGATTGAAAACCAAAAGAAAGCTGCTTTAGCTGAAGTTAAAGACCAGGTTTCTACTTTATCATTAGAAATTGCTGAACGTGTACTACGTACGCAGTTAGATGATAAAACCAAACAGGAAGCTTTAGTGGCTAATTTGTTAAAAGACGTTGAATTAAACTAGTTTGAGAAAATAGATAGGAGATACTAGATTTGAGACATTAGATATGAGAGAGGAGATTACTCTGAATACTCAATCTCACATCTCACATCTCACATCTTCCATCTCACACCTAAATATATGTCAGAAATTAAAGTTGCAGGCAGATATGCCAAATCATTAATAGACCTAGCCGTTGAAAACAACGCGTTAGAATCAGCTTATAATGATATGGTTTTGTTTGAGAAAGTGGTTGATGAAACCCCTGAACTAGAAGCAATATTAAAAAACCCGATTGTACCTTTAGATAAGAAAACTGGTATTTTAAACGGAATTTTTACGGATAAGGTAAGCAAACTAACCATCTCTTTTTTCAATGTTGTGGTAAGCAAAGGTCGTTCTGCGATTTTATTTGCAACAGCAAAACAGTTTATACAACAATATAATTTAATTATAGGTATTGTTACTGCTGATGTAACTACTGCAGCTGCTTTAAGTCCTGAGGCCAAAGAGCAGATTATAACGATTGTAAAAAAAGAATTAGGCGCCAACCAGGTTATCGTTAACGAAAAAATTAACGAGAAACTGATTGGTGGTTTTATATTAAAAGTTGGAGATAAGCAATTTGATGCCAGTATTGCCAGCGGTTTAAGTAAACTTAAAAAAGAATTTGCGCAGTAAGCGCCAAGCGGTAAGCGAATAGCGTTAAAACGCCAAACGCAAACCTCCAAACACAAAGAATATTGCGATAAGCGTATGGCACGGAAAACGCCAAGCGCCATGCGCTAAGCACTAAACATTTATAAAAAGATATAAAGTAA
Source organism: Pedobacter suwonensis (assembly GCF_007833675.1). Classification (NCBI taxonomy): domain Bacteria; kingdom Pseudomonadati; phylum Bacteroidota; class Sphingobacteriia; order Sphingobacteriales; family Sphingobacteriaceae; genus Pedobacter; species Pedobacter suwonensis. The sequence continues at coordinate 3,957,439 of NZ_CP031708.1, forward strand.
AATTATGGTAGAGGTAAGACCAGACGAAGTATCGGCAATTATCAGACAGCAATTGGCGGGCTTCAAATCAGAAACCGAACTGGAAGAAGTTGGTACCGTGTTGCAAGTGGGCGACGGTATTGCCCGTGTTTACGGTTTAACTAAAGTTCAATCGGGAGAGTTGGTTGAATTTGCAAACGGCCTGCAAGGTATTGTATTAAACCTTGAAGAAGATAACGTTGGTGTGGTACTTTTGGGTGCTTCTGACGAGATCAAAGAAGGTGATACCATTAAACGTACCAAGAAAATTGCCTCTATTAAAGTTGGTGAAGGTATGCTTGGCCGCGTAGTAAACACTTTAGGTGAGCCTTTAGATGGTAAAGGTCCGATCCTGGGTGAAACTTACGAAATGCCTTTAGAGCGTAAAGCACCAGGTGTAATTTATCGTCAGCCGGTAAACGAGCCTTTACAAACTGGTATTAAAGCAATCGATGCAATGATTCCAATCGGTCGTGGTCAACGTGAGTTGGTTATTGGTGACCGTCAGATTGGTAAAACTGCCGTTTGTATTGATACCATTATCAACCAAAAAGAATTTTATGAAGCAGGCCAGCCTGTGTTCTGTATTTATGTAGCTATTGGTCAGAAAAATTCTACTGTAGCCAACATTGTACGTACACTGGAAGAAAATGGCGCTTTACCATATACTGTTGTCGTTGCTGCTTCGGCTGCAGATCCTGCTCCAATGCAGTTCTATGCTCCGTTTGCAGGTGCTGCAATTGGCGAGTTTTTCCGTGATACAGGTAAACCAGCATTAATTGTTTATGATGATTTATCTAAACAAGCGGTAGCTTACCGTGAGGTATCTCTATTACTTCGTCGTCCACCGGGTCGTGAGGCTTATCCAGGTGACGTTTTCTACTTACACAGCCGTTTGTTAGAAAGAGCTGCGAAAATCAACGCTAACGATGATATCGCTAAAAACATGAACGATTTGCCAGAATCGATTAAACACATCGTTAAAGGTGGTGGTTCATTAACAGCTTTGCCAATTATAGAAACACAGGCGGGAGACGTTTCTGCATATATTCCAACCAACGTAATTTCGATTACTGATGGCCAGATTTTCTTAGAGTCGAACTTATTCAACTCTGGTATCCGTCCTGCAATTAACGTAGGTATCTCGGTATCACGTGTAGGTGGTAACGCGCAGATCAAATCGATGAAAAAAGTAGCAGGTACGTTGAAATTAGACCAGGCTCAATACCGCGAGTTAGAGGCTTTCTCTAAATTCGGATCTGACTTGGATGCTGCAACTAAATCGGTACTTGATAAAGGTGCTCGTAACGTAGAAATGTTGAAACAAGCGCAGTTCTCTCCGTTTACTGTTGAGAAGCAAGTTGCAATTGTTTACGCAGGTACCAAAAACTTAATGCGTAATGTTCCGATAGATAAAGTAAAAGAATTTGAAACTGAATTCTTAAACCAGCTGGAATTGCGTCATCCTGAAACTCTATCAGCTTTAAAAGCTGGTAAATTTGATGATAACATTACCGGTGTTTTAGATACAGTAGCAAAAGAAATTTCAAGTAAATATTAATAAGATTTGAGACATGAGATTTGAGATTTTAGATGGGGACTTATATCTCACATCTCAAATCTCACATCTCACATCTAAATAGAGAATGGCTAATTTAAAAGAAGTAAGAAACCGGATTGCGTCGGTACAGTCAACACAGCAGATTACCAAGGCTATGAAAATGGTTTCGGCAGCTAAGTTAAAACGTGCCACTAATGCAATTATCGCTTTACGTCCTTATGCAACTAAACTGAAGGAGATTTTAGGTAATCTGTCTGCAAGTTTAGAAGGCTCTTCATCACCTTTTATTCAGGAGCGTGAGCCCAATAAGGTTTTAATCGTTACTGTTTCATCAAACCGTGGTTTGGCTGGAGCTTTTAACATGAACGTAATTAAAGCGGCCAATAATTTAATTGCTGAGAAGTATAGCGAACAGTTGAAAAACGGTAATGTGAGCATTATTTCTATCGGTAAGAAAACACAGGATTTTTACGAGAAGCGCAAGTACAACGTTATCGGTAACAATAACGAAATATTTTCAGATTTAACTTTTGAAAATGTAACCAAAATTACCGATGCCATTATGGCTGGTTTCGTTAAAGGCGAGTTTGATAAAGTAGAGGTGGTGTACAACCGTTTCAGAAACGCAGCTGTACAGTTTATTACTACAGAACAGTTATTGCCTTTGCCAAAAGCTGAACCTGTAACTGAAACAAAAGTAGATAAGAAAACAACTAACGTTGATTATATCTTAGAGCCTTCTCAAGAAGAAATTGTAGAACAATTGATTCCTAAATCTATTAAAATCCAGTTGTACAAAGCGGTATTGGATTCACATGCTTCTGAACATGGTGCACGTATGACATCAATGGATAAGGCAACTGAAAATGCAGGTGAGTTATTAAAAGCTTTAAAACTTTCATACAACCAGGCACGTCAGGCAGCAATTACGACTGAGTTAACCGAGATTGTAAGCGGTGCAGCAGCATTAAACGGATAACAATTTACAGTTTTCTATTTTGTGTTAGCAGTACACAATTAAATAAAATATAGGCCTATTTCTTAACTGAGATGGGCTTTTTTATGTTTAGTCATTTATAAATCCAAAATTATTATGTTATTTATGGATTTAAATCCAAAATTATTATATTTTTTCTGGATTTAAATCCAGAATTATTATATTTTTGGGAAATACTTTTAACTTATGATTGTTAGGAAACAGTTGGCTTATGCGCTGGAAAGGCTTTTTAAAGGTAAGGCCTTTATTGTATATGGACCCAGACAAACCGGCAAAACTACCTTTGTAGAACTGTTATTGGCAAAAGTTGATAAAAGAACATTATATCTAAGCGGAGACGATGCAGACGTTAGGGAAACTTTGGCCAAACCGAATGCCGCACAAATTCAACAGATGCTCGCCGGCTACGAAGTACTTTTTATTGATGAGGCTCAACGGATCAATGATGTCGGTTTGCTGATCAAAATTATTGTAGATCGTTTTAAGTCTGTTCAGGTGATTGCTACAGGTTCATCAGCATTTGAACTATCGGGTAAAATAAACGAGCCGCTGACCGGTAGAAAGTACGAGATGATGCTTTTGCCTTTTTCGTATGCGGAGCTGGTAAGTGACACAGATTTTATAACTGAAGAACGATCCTTGGAACAACGTTTAATTTATGGTTCTTATCCCGAAATTATTAATGCCCCACAAAATGCAGAAGAACATTTAAAGTTACTTGCAGATAGTTACCTGTATAAGGATCTTTTTACTTTAGAAGATGTTAAAAAGCCACTCCTTTTCGAAAAAATTGTAAAAGCTTTAGCGCTGCAGGTAGGCAGTGAAGTGAACTTTTCTGAGCTGGCGCAGCTGGTAAAGGCCGATCAGAAAACAGTTGATAAGTACATCAGTCTGCTTGAAAAAGCGTTTGTGGTGTTTAGTTTACCTGCCTTTGCTGGCAATGTGCGCAATGAGATTAAAAAAAATAAGAAAATCTATTTTTATGATACGGGTATTGTGAATGCCATTACCCGAAATTTCAATCCCTTAGCCAATAGGAATGACGTTGGCGCACTGTTTGAAAATTATATGATTGCTGAAAGGATGAAGTTTCTGCATCAGAACCAGATAGAGGCTGAATGCTTCTTCTGGCGTACCACACAACAGCAGGAAATAGATTACGTAGAAAAAACAAAAGAGAAATTTTTGGCTGTTGAATTTAAATGGAGCGAAAGGGGAAAAAATAAAATCCCGCTTACCTTTACACATGCTTACCCTGATGCAGAGACATTATTGATATCAAAAACCGATAGGGTAAGTTTTTTGAATAGTTAAACTTATCTTTACATTTTATTTAAATCATGAAAAAATACATCCTCCTCATCTTATTCACTGCTCCATTTTTTGTTAAAGCTCAAAACCCGGCAAGGGATTATACCAATGCCGTGCTTTGGCAGCAAACTTCGGGCGAATACAGAGCTTTATGTTTCCAGGCTTACAACTTTGCTCGTTTATCATTAAAAGAAGCACTATGGGCGGATACAAGTAAAAAGCCAAACTGTGTGATTGTTGATATTGATGAAACCGTTTTAGACAATTCCGCTTTTCAGGGCCATGAAATTAAAAAGGGACTAAGTTATGTGCCTGCAGACTGGACCGAATGGACCAACCTGGCACAGGCCGATACGGTTCCGGGTGCATTGGCTTTTCTAAAATTTGCTGCATCAAAAAACATTGAAACTTTTTATGTGAGTAACCGCGATGAAAAGGATTATGCAGCTACTTTAAAAAATCTGCAACATTTTGGTTTCCCTTATGCTGATGATGCGCATTTAGTGGTTTCGAAAGGAACTTCAAATAAAGAACCAAGGCGCCAACAGATTAGCGAAACACACCATATTTTATTGTTATGTGGCGACAATTTAAGTGATTTCAGCAACATTTTTTATCGCGAAAATAAAAATACCTTCGATCAGGTAAACGCCAGCCAGAACCTATTTGGAACAAAATATATTATGTTGCCGAACCCTATGTACGGGGATTGGGAAAAGCCTTTGTATCAGGGAGAAAAACTAAGCGATAAGGATAAAGCAAAGCAAAGATTAGAACGATTAAAAAGTTACTAAGTTCTATAAATATTCAGCAATAAGTATTACTTTTGCTGCATCATAAAAATAAACATTATGGAGAACAACGAATTAAAGCATAATACAGAAAGTATGAAAACGGCTAACCAGCCAGGAATTTATAAATTAATGATTTTTGGTGTACTGGTTTGCATAGTGGGTACTTACGCACGTTTCGCTTATGATTCGTGGCAAGTGTCTTTAGCATCCTGGATTGTTTTGTTCATCGGTGCAATTATTGCCATTAAAGGTGTATTCAAAATATTAGACGCATAAGCGATCTGCTATCAAAATATAAAGCCGGTTATGTTCATGCATAATCGGCTTTTTTGTTGTTAAATAAAGTATTGTTCTTTTTTTGAAAAGCAGGTTCCTGTGGCTATCGGTTGCGAAAGCCCTGCCATCCGCTTTACTTCACTGCGTTCGTGCCCGCTCCTGTCAGGTTTAAATTATTTAGTCGCCCCTTAAAAACAATTTAAATATTTGATTGTCAATAATTTGTTGATAAATTTCAGTATTATAAATTGCGGGTTTTGGTTATATTTATATCAAAAGCTTGCAGATATTTATGCTTAAACAACCAAAAAACACAACACAACTAAGTTTTTTACAGCCGGGTTTAAAGGAACAATTGTCGAACAAACATCCCTTGTACATTTTAGCGGAGTATGTTAACTGGCAATTGTTCGAGGACAGTTTTAAGAAGCATTACAAGGAGAATTTTGGCCGCCCGGCCAAGCCGATCCGCCTGATGGTAGCGCTGTTGATGCTCAAGCACATCCGCAACCTGAGCGACGAAAGTGTTGTAGAACAGTGGGCAGAGAATGCTTATTACCAATATTTCAGCGGAGAGCGGGTATTTGCGGCAAAAGCCCCTTGTGAGGCATCAGAGCTTGTTCACTTTCGTAACCGTATCGGTGCCGAAGGTGTGGAACTGATCTTCAGGGAAAGTATCCGTATCAATGGAAAAGGTGGCAAGGAAGATAAGGCCAGCATAGACACTACTGTACAGGAGAAGAACATTACTTATCCTACCGATAGCAAACTGCACCGGAAGATCATCAAAAAATGTATCGGGATAGCTGACAAAGCAGGACTCGTGCTTCGTCAGCGTTATACCCGCACTTTAAAGAAGCTGAGTGTTGAACAGCGTTTCCGCAACCATCCTAAGAACGGAGCCAAAGCGCGGAAAGCAGACAAAAAAGTAAAAACAATAGCGGGCAGACTGGTACGGGAACTACAAAGGGAATTACCGGCAGAAAACTACAAAACCGACCTGGAGCTGTTTGAGCGTGTACTCCTCCAAAAACGGCAGGACAAAAACAAGGTGTATAGCCTGCATGAGCCGGATGTAGTATGCATCAGCAAAGGCAAAGAGCATAAAAAATACGAGTTTGGCAGTAAAGTATCCATCACAGTCACCCAGAACAGCGGTGTGATCATCGGTGCAATCAATATCCAGGGGAATGACTACGACGGACATACACTGGATGCAGCTCTGGAACAACAGCAAAGGTTAACCGGTCATACGCTTAAAGAGGTCTTTGTAGACCGGGGTTACCGAGGGAGAAAAGAGGTGCTCGGAACTACTATCCATACCCCAAAAACTTTCAGCAGTAAACTAACGAACTACCGAAAGACCAAACTAAAGGCAGGCTTTACCAAAAGAGCGGCCATCGAACCTAAGATCGGGCATCTGAAAACAGACCATCGCTTAAGCCGCAATTTTTACAAAGGAATAAAAGGCGATAACATCAATGTAATGTTAGCTGCCGCCGCGATGAACTTCAAAAGGATGATGAATATCTGGAAAGATCATCTTTGGGCGCTTTTTTTAAGCTTTGTTCAGCTCGTAAAAACATTCATGAAACAACCAAAATATGATACAATCTTTGTTCAATGACTTTTTAAGGAACGACTATTTAGGTAAACCTTTTTATCCTAAACCCGACTGCAGCGGCAGCCCCTGATTCTTTACCAATGAATCGGCACTAAAATAGCATCAGGGCTAAAGCAAAAGGCGGGACTGCTATAACCCAACTGCTTCTGCATTTGCTTTCCAAAAAATAACGCATAGTTTCAGGCATCAACAGTAAGTTACTGAAATACAATCTTCTTTTTTGAAAAGCAGGTTCCTGTGGCTATCAGTTCCGAAAGCCCTGCCATCCGCTTTACTTCACTGCGTTCGTGCCCGCTCCTGTAAGGTTTAAATTACTTAGGTAAACCTTTCTATCTTAAACCCGGCGGCAGCGGCAGCCCCTGATTTTTCATCAGGGCTAAAGCAAAAGGCGGGACTGCGATAACCCAACTGCTTCTGCATTTGCTTTCCAAAAAATAACGCATAGTTTCAGTCATCAACAGTAAGGTTATTGAAATACAATCTTCTTTTTTGAAAAGCAGGTTCCTGTGGCTATCGGTTCCGAAAGCCCTGCCATCCGCTTTACTTCACTGCGTTCGTGCCGGTTCCTGTTAGGTTCAAAGTATCTTTGCAGACCTTTCTGTATTCAAAAAAATACCCTTGTAAATTTCTGATTATAAGGTAATTAATTTTTTCGTTTTTTTACTTTATGGAAATGCAGGTTATGTAACATCGTTATATAAACATTTTGTTTTTTGGGTTACCTAAAGCAGATTATAGTATTAAATGAAAAAGAGGGTTACAAACCAACCCAAAACACAAAACTTCTGATGGCCATTTGAAGCAAATATTTAAAATGATTATTTATTTAGAACCACACAATCATGAAAAGGAATATTATTGCTATAGCCATAGTTTTAACAATTTTTGGCTGCCAAAAATCGAACGAAAAGTATGCTAGCGCTGACGTTATCGATGCAAATGAATTAAGAGTACCTACAGATAGCATTACGGCTGAAAAAATCATCAAAACTGCAGATATGCGGTTTAGGGTTAAGGATGTTCAGCATACCAAAGAGCAGCTGAGCAAAACCATTAAAGCAGAAGGCGGAACGGTTGCTGAGTTTTCTATAGAAAGCACTATTCAGGAAACTGATAAGATTAAACAATCTACCGATTCGTTAAAAGAAATCACTTCTTATCGCACTCAGGGTTATCTGGTTGCGAAGGTGCCATCTGAAAAGCTGGATGAATTTACCAATACGATTGCAAAAATCGCCGTCTTTGTTGATCATCAGTCGATGAAAATGGACGATCAGAGTATTACTTATTTAGCCAATAAACTAAAGGCGCAGAATAGAGTTGATGCGATTGAAAAAATCAATAAAGTAGCATCTAAGAAAAGTGCCAACGTAGAATCATCGCTTTACATCAAAGATGATTATGTGGATAAAAGAATCGATAATATGCAGATTGATAACCGGGTTAAATTCAGTACCATTACCCTTAATTTTTATCAGGATAACACGGTAAAAACCATGATTGTGGCGAATGATAACCTGTATGATTACCGTCCGGCATTTATAAACAGGCTTTGGTTAGGAATTGTAAATGGCTGGACAATTTTTAAAGAGATTATTATTGCTGTATCTAACCTTTGGATGTTGATAATAGTAGGTGTTTTAATATTTGTTGTGATAAAACATTTTATCAGAAAGGACAAAATGGCCAGGGAAATGGCCACAAAAAATCTAATTAGAAATAATCAGATTTAAATTGTTTCATGGTTCGTGTCGGCACGAACCATGTTATCGTTTTTCTACCCAGAAATATTGCTTCACGCTTTATTTCCATAAGCCAGCGCTTCGGTTCGCAATGACGATTGAGTCGCTATGGTTAACCTTTTAGCTTAGTATTTACTTTTTTTATTCCGGTCACTTTTGTTTTATTATCGCTTACAAAAGATTCCCAGCCCGAATAGGTTTTAGATTTACCCCCTGCGGTAATTTTTTGAAAGGAATGGCAAACAGCAACGGCTAAGCCATCGGTAGCATCTAAAAACTCAGGTGTTTCCTTAAAGTTGAGCAAACGTTGCAGCATGGCCGCCACCTGTTCTTTGGTGGCGTTTCCGCTGCCCGTAATGGATTGTTTGATTTTGCGTGGAGAATATTCGGTTACTGGCACATTTCGAGATAACGCGGCTGCAATGGCAATTCCCTGAGCACGGCCAAGTTTTAACAGCACCTGGATATTTTTACCATAAAATGGCGCTTCTATGGCCAATACATCAGGTTTATATTGCTCCATCAATACTACCGTTTTTTCGAATATTCGCTGAAGCTTTAGAAAAGGATCGTCTAAATGAGTCATTTTAACCACGCCCAAACTGATCAGTTCCGTTTTATTACCCTTCTCCAGAATTACGCCATAACCCATCACCGCAGTGCCCGGATCGATGCCCATAATTACCCGTTCCTTTTTTTCGTTCAACATTACGGCAATATTAAGCATATTTGCAAATAAAAACAGAATCTTGACTGGCAGGCAAAAAAAAATAGTATCACTTCTTATCAAAGTTGCAATTGTAATATTTGCCTTTTGGTTTATTTACCATAAACTCGTTGCAAATAAAAATCTTCATGATTTTAGTACCTTATTAGAGGGAATCCCCCAGGCAGAAATGATCATGGTAATCGGAATAGTGGTACTGCTGATGTTTGTGAACTGGTTTCTAGAAGCTGGCAAATGGAAATACCTGATGAGCCATATTGAGCCCATTAGTTTTTACAGAGCCGTCGAATCTGTTTTTTGTGGGTTAACATTGGCGATTTTTACGCCAAATAGGCTAGGCGAATATGGTGGTCGCGTATTTTTTCTTTCTCCCCGAAGAAGAATTGTTGGAATAGTGGCCATGAGCGTAGGGAGCATTGGTCAATTGGTGTTAACCAACGTTTTTGGGGCTATTGCAACCTGCTTTTTCGTATATCGATTTATACCGATTGATCGGGTACTGTTTATCGTTTTGGTTTTCTTTGCTTTAATTTTTTGTCTGTTTTTTCTGGTCTTTTACTTTAATATCCGTTGGTTGAACGGGATTTTATTGTCTTTCAAATTCACCCGGAAATACAAAAAATTTTATAGCATTTTAGCCCGCTACAGAAAAAAAGAACTCTTTAAAATTATAACGTATTGTTTTGCCCGTTACCTGATATTCAGTTCGCAGTACTTTATTCTTTTTGTTTGGCTGGTGCCGGGACTGCAATATGCTGATATTGTAATGATGACCTGCTTGCTATTTTTGGTACAGTCGGCATTACCTTCGCTTGATCTTTTTGACGTGGGCATCAGAAGTGTTACTGCGGTTGAGCTTTTTAAACATGTAACCGATCAGCACGCGGCTGTTATTGCATGTACCGCCAGCATTTGGCTCATTAATATTATAATTCCTGCTATCTTAGGCACTTATTTCGTTTTTAAACTCAATTTTTTTGGAAATCTTAAATCTAACTAGTTTATTTTCTGCTGCGCTAACCTTAATTTATGGTTTTTTGGTGCTCAACTTCATCAGGGGGTGGCATAACCTCACATATTTTAGCCCACAAAAATCTGATCCTCGAACCAAGGTTTCTATTATTGTTGCTGCACGAGATGAAGAGGAGAATATCAATAAAACGATTGATGATCTGATTGCTCAGGAATATCCAAAAGCTTTAACGGAAATTATTATTATTGATGACCATTCTACTGACAGGACCGCAGAAATTGTGCTGAGTTATGCCGATCGTAATGTAAAACTAATTAAGTTGAATGAGGATCGGGCATTAAATTCTTACAAGAAAAAAGCCATCCAAACCGCTATTGGTACCTGCTCAGGCGATTTAATTATTACCACCGATGCCGATTGCCGGATGGGGCCCAATTGGTTGACCACGATTGTAAAGTTGTATGAAGAGAAAAACTATAAAATGATTTCTTCTCCCGTTGCTTATTTTCAGGAGAAAAGTTTTTTTGAGCGGTTACAGTCTTTAGAATTTCTCTATCTTATAGGGTTAGGCGCTTCCACCATTGGAAATAAACAGCCTTCAACTTGTAACGGCGCAAATCTGGCCTATGAAAAAACAACTTTTTATGAAGTTGGCGGCTTTCAGGGTATAGATGATCTGGCATCAGGCGATGATGAATTACTACTGCATAAAATTGCTGCCAAATATCCAGATCAAATCGGTTTCCTTAAAAACAGAGAGGCCATCGTGTATACCCATGCAAAAGAAAACCTGGGAGCATTTATCCAGCAACGTAAACGCTGGGCCTCTAAAAGTACCCGTTATAAAAATAAGGCGATTATTGTTTTGGGCGTGCTGATTTGGATCTTTAATCTTTCTATTCTTGCAAATTTTATAACCGGACTTTTTATTCCTGGCTTTTTGGTTATTACATTTTATCAATTATTGGTTAAAATGGTTTTAGAAACCCTATTTTTATGGGATGTAACGGGTTTTGCAAAGCGGCGCAATTTACTCATTTTAATACCTGTTTTAAATGTGCTCCATGTAATTTACATGGTGTATATCGGCATTGCCGGAAATAGTGGAAAATACAATTGGAAAGGCAGAATGGTTAGGTAATGGATAATAGCCCATCAAAAAAAGTTTGGTTAAAGTTTAAGCGGAATAAGCTGGCCTTTGGCGGGCTGATCTTTATCTTACTCTTGATGCTGATGGGCATTTTGGGCTATCTGATTATGCCTGATGATTCTCCAAATGCGAATGTGCAAACACTCCAGTTAAACAAAAAGAAGCCGGGCAGTACCTTTACATTCTTAATTACCAGTCGAAATCCAAAAGTAGAAAAGGTTAACCTTTTAGAGCGGATGTTCTATGGGCAAGCACCTGCTTTTAAAGGTATTCCGATCACGTCATATAAGATAGAAGGTGATGCGGTTTATGTTCAGGAGTACATTGGAGATGATGAAAAAGCAAAAGAAACGATATACAAGCTTAAAGATTTATGTCCAAGGTGTATTTTGCCTTCGAAAATAGGACCGCCAGAAGCAGTTTTTGAAAAAAATAACATCTACACTCGCACCTATATTTTAGGAACTGATATTTATGGCCGCGATTTGTTAAGCCGATTGATTTTGGGCATTCGTGTGTCGTTATCCGTAGGTTTGATGGCGGTGCTGATTTCACTTTTTATTGGGGTAAGTTTAGGTGCCATTGCAGGGTATTTTGGAGGCCGGGTAGATGCCTCCATCAGCTGGTTTATGAATGTGGTTTGGTCGCTGCCATCACTTCTGCTCGTTATTGCCATATCATTTGCTTTAGGGAAAGGATTCTGGCAGATATTTATCGCTGTAGGTTTATCAACCTGGGTAGATGTGGCCAGACTAGTGCGAGGGCAGGTGATGGCTTTAAAAGAAGTAGAATTTGTAGAAGCGGCAAGGGCCCTGGGTTTTAGCACAGCCAGAACCATTATCAAACATATATTGCCTAATATTGCCGGACCTATACTGGTTGTGGCCTCTTCTAATTTTGCATCGGCCATATTGCTCGAAACCGGATTGAGCTTTTTAGGCTTTGGTGCACAGCCACCTATGCCAAGCTGGGGAAGCATGATTAAAGAACATTATGGCTATATTATTATGGATGCTGCTTACCTTGCCGTTTTACCAGGTTTAGCCATTATGTTTACGGTTTATGCCTTTAACGTACTTGCAATAGGTTTGCGTGATGCCTTTGATGTTAAAGGACAAAATGTAACGGTCTAAACGTTCTTCCATAAAAAAGAGACTTGCTCATAAATATAGAATTGTCATCCCTGAGCTTGTCGAAGCACCTATTTTAAATATTTTATAAGGCGTTTCGACAGGCTCAACGTGACAAATTCAATTAATTACAATTTATGATACAACCCTTTTCCCTTAAAACCAATTAAGCTGTTGCGGTCAGCTTATTTCCTGAAACAGTAAGCGGATAAACTTTTAAAGCGCTGGTGGTTCCACCGCCAATCGGTTGGGCTAAAACGCTGCCTGACGTGGTATACCTCGAACTGTGTAAACCACATTGAATATAATTACTGTCCTGAATAAATGTTAATGCTCCTCCCTGGTGAGGACAAACCGCTTGTGTAGCCACAAATGAAGTACTGGTATTTCCTGTTGCAGTACGGATAAATAATATGCTGTTTACCGTGACAGATGCACCAACAGTTAATAACTGCGTGCTCAGGTCAACACTTGCTGTAGTGCCCGAAGGAACACCACCACCATTTGGCTGGTTGGGTTCTGGTGCATCACTTTTTTTTCCGCAAGCAGAAAAGCAAGCTCCGGTACAAACCATGGCAACACCCAGTCCCAATGATTTGATAAATTCGTTACGTTCCATAATGGTTTAGTTTTGTTTAATTTGGTCTATTTTGATTTTTTCTTATCAAATGAAAATCTTCGCGCTATACTGAAGCCCCAGCGGTATTGACCTTTCAGCCACGAAGTATTGGTATCGGTAATAAACTGCGATTCCTGAATGGCGGTTGCATTGGTGAAATTAAGGTGAAAAATATGTCCACCGGTTTCGAATTCCAGTCCGGCACCAAGCGTTTTGTAGTATTTGGTCCCCAATGTGCTTTCAAGATATGCTTCTTTATTTTTATCCCTGAATGGAATGGTGTAATCTGCCACAAAAGCCATGCGTTTGGTAATTTTGATGCGTCCGCCAACGGATAGAGCAAGCATATCGTTCTGGTCGCCAAAAACGGTAAAATTGCGGTGTACATACGATGGCATCACCAGCATTGAAAAGTTTGAGTTAAACTTGCGTGCAATTACCGCCTGCACCACATAAGTCAAGCGGTCTTTAAATCCGTCAAATGCATTTGCAGCCGTAGGATCTGTTGAAGTTTTCGCTGCTGAAACGGTAGTACTCCCGAATAAAGTTACCGCCACCGGTATTTTATCATCAGCGGTTTGCTCCAGCAAGCGGTATTTTAAGTTTCCTTCGTAAAGCTGCGTAACTACACCAGCTCCTTTAGCCCTTGCCAAGCCTACAGAAAGCTTATCGCTGATCCCGTATTCAAAACCAATGCGGATATCTGTCGATTGATCCAGTCCGAAAAAGTTTTTGGTACCACCTGCACTACCCGCAATATCGCCAAAACGGTGATCTACCCTAAAATCAAGCTCATTTTTATAAATGGTTTCATTGGTTTGTATGTTAATGAGTTTGGGCGCTTTAAAAGTTGCCTTTACATTACTTTTTTCGGTAGGTAGCTCTAATGCTTTCTCAAGCGAATCTTGTGCAGAAGCCAAAGCAGGCAGAAGAATAACGGATAGATATAAAAGAGATTTTAGACGAAATTTCATAAATTTTATTTTTTGGGTTGATAAATGGCGGTTACTTTTACCTGGATAGTTTCTGCAATCTGTTTAAAAACGATCGTTGGGATTTTGATATCATGATCGGCCAGTTTTACATTAAATGCAGAAGTAGCTTTCACCTCGTCGGCGGTAATGACGATTAATCCTTTTGTGGTATATGCTTTGGTTACACCATGGAGCTGCAGGTTACCCTTAACCGTTACCGGATAAGTGCCAGGTTTTGAAAAATCGATCTGTTCTACAATTTTTCCTTTGAAATCAGAAGTCGGATACTTATCACTTTCTATATAATTTTCATTAAAATGCTCCTGCATCAGTTTTTTCTTGAACTGAAAAGAGGTATTGTTGATTTTGAAAATGATATCGTTGGTTTTGGTGTTGATTGCCGAGGCACCTGTTTTGCTCTGGGCATCGATATCTTCTACAGGTGTTGAAGAAAAAAACGAAGAATTAACGCTTTTACTTACCAGAATCTGCGCCTTTATACCTGTGCATAATACCAGGGCTATTAATGTGAAAAATAATTTTTGCATCTGTAATATGTTTAATTGCTAATAAAAACCGGAGTTATTCGATGAATTATTCTGGCATACCCTTATCAACCCAGGCTTGTAATAATGCTCTTTCACTGGCGGTTATTGATCCACCTTTTGGCATTGTTTTGGTAACCAGAACAGCATTCGCTACGCGCGCATCATTTTTAATCGAGGCTATGCCGTTGAATAACCAAACTGATGCAATTGCCCCGTTTGAACCATGGCAGCTACTACATTTGGTTTGAAAAAGTGCGCCTGCAAAATTACTATAGGTTACATTGGCTGTCGTTACCGGGGTTGGATCCGTTGGTGTTGCTGGTTTTAATTCTTCCGCTTGTTTTTTAGAACAGGCAAAAAGAAGGGCCGTAATTGCGGCTAACGAAAAGATTACATTTTGTTTTTTCATAGTTAATCGATTAGTAAAACTAGTGATGGATTCATTTTTCTATCCTGATGTTTGATTTTGGTACAATTGAAATATTAACCGTTACGTGGCTTTATCCAGAATGGTTGCCCGTAATAAAAAAATAAAAAAAGCCGTTCTGATTTTACATCAGAACGGCTTTCAGGATAAATATTTAATTAAAAGCTTATCTCCAGGCCTTATACTGGTTAATTAAGCCATTGGTAGAACTATCGTGACTCGAAACTTCTTCGTTGCCCGCCAGTTCTGGAAGAATCTTTTTGGCCAGTTGTTTACCCAGTTCCACTCCCCATTGATCGAAACTAAAAATGTTCCATATAATACCCTGAACAAATATTTTATGTTCGTAAATGGCTACTAAACTCCCTAATGTATAAGGAGTTATTTTCTTTAATAATATGGAGTTTGTCGGACGGTTTCCTTCGAAAACCTTAAATGGTGCGATTTTTTCAATTTCTGCATCAGATTTACCTTCTTTCTTTAACTCGGAAGTTACTTCTTCTGCGGTCTTGCCGTTCATTAGCGCTTCAGTTTGTGCAAAGAAATTCGATAATAAGATAGGGTGATGATCGCCCAGTGGATTTAAACTTTGTGCCGGTGCAATAAAGTCAGCAGGAATAATCCGGGTGCCTTGGTGAATTAATTGATAAAAAGCATGTTGGCCATTTGTCCCTGGCTCGCCCCAGATAATCGGTCCGGTTTCATAATCAACCTCATTACCGTTTCTATCCACATGTTTACCATTACTTTCCATATCGCCTTGCTGAAAATATGCCGCAAAACGGTGCATGTATTGGTCGTAAGGCAAGATCACCTGCGTTTCTGCATTATAGAAATTAATGTACCAAACGCCTAGTAAACCTAATATTACAGGGAGATTACTTTCAAATTCTGTAGTTTTAAAGTGGTTATCAATAGCATGGGCACCGGCTAGTAGTTGCTTAAAATTGTCGAAACCTATACTTAACGAGATAGACAAGCCGATAGCGCTCCATAATGAGTATCGACCGCCCACCCAGTCCCAAAATTCGAACATGTTTTCGGTATCGATACCAAAAGCAGAAACGTCTTTAGCATTGGTAGATAATGCGGCGAAGTGTTTGGCAATATCGTTTTCTTTACCACCATTTTCTAAAAACCAGGTACGGGCAGAGTGCGCGTTCGTCATGGTTTCCTGTGTGGTAAAAGTTTTTGATGCTACCAGGAATAAAGTGGTTTCAGCATTCACGTTGGCCAAAGTTTCAGCAATGTGCGTACCGTCGATATTCGAAACGAAGTGAATATTTAAATGGTTTTTATAGTGTTTTAAAGCTTCGGTAACCATTACTGGGCCTAAGTCTGATCCACCAATACCTATATTTACCACATCAGTAATGGCTTTACCGGTATAACCTTTCCATTCACCGCTGATGATACTGTTGCTAAACTTCTCCATTTTAGCCAGTACAGCATTTACTTCTGGCATCACATCCTTTCCGTCAACTAAAATCGGGGTATTGCTCAAATTACGTAAAGCGATATGAAGTACTGAGCGGTCTTCGGTTTCATTGATCTTGTCTCCGTTGTACATCGACTTTATGGCCTCATCTAATTTACACTCACGTGCCAACTGAATCAGGAGGGCTAATGTTTCGTCGCTGATGCGGTTTTTGCTATAATCCAGAAGGATATCTTCAAAAAAAACAGAGAACTTATTGAAACGATCTGCATCTTCAGCAAAAAGATCTTCAATGCTCTTTTGATTAATATCTATAAAATGGTCGGCTAAATATCTGTAGGCCTCAGTTTCTGTAAAATTTATTTTAGGTAACATAATCTTTGTTTTTTGTAAAAGTAATAAAGCAAAAATTTAAAATGATCTTTTTAATGTGTTAAATCATTAAGAATTTTTTAATTTATGATAAACTAAAAAAAATGCCGGCGGTTCATCAATTTCGCAATGTATATGTCAACTAATGTGGATGATGTAACTGGGAGATTCAGTACGAGAAATCCTTAGAGGTTTGTCGACTAGTTTTTTTAAAAAAAATCAGATGCCTACTTTTACGTGCTTTGAAATAAGTACCTTTGTAAAAAAATATAAAAGTATGTTTAGATCGCTCTCTCTTTTGGCCGCCTGCTGGCTGTTTTTTTCTTGTTTCTTTTTCTCCTCATGCGAAAAAGAAGGGATAACTAAAATAGATACTTTACGAATTATTGATACCCTTGATGTTGATCGCCCGATAAATTTAAAAGCAACAAAAGGTGTTTATGGCTCGCGTATTACGGTGTCGTGGACACCAATGCCCTTAGCTCAAAAATATCAATTATTTAAGTTTGATGTTACTTCTCAGAAATATATTTTACTTAAAGAGTTAGCTGATACGACTTTTGATGATTTGACTATTAGCAAATCCTTAACCAAGAATTTTTATAAGGTAAGAACCTTCAACGGTATAAAGTCGTTTAGTAGATTTAGTGATGCAGATTTTGGTTATACTTCTGCGTATAACTATTATAAAGCGCTTACTTTTGGCTCTGAAGGATATGGTGCTTCACAATTTAAATTTAATATGCACATTGAGGTTGATAAAACCGGAAATGTTTATGTAAGTGATGAAGAACTGAATAGGGTTCTTAAATTTAGTGCTACTGGAAGTTTCATAGAGCAGTTTTATACTGGATCTGCGGCTAGAGCCATAGCATTTTTTGATAATGGAAACTATGTTGCTACCCGAACACAGAGCAGTAGTTATGTTCAGATATTTAACTCAAATAAGCAATTAATCAGAGAATGGGGTACTTACGGAACAGGAGATAGTAACTTTGGGAATATCGAATGTTTAACCATTGATGATGAACAAAATATTTGGATTGTTGATGGTGTGAATCATCGGATTAAAAAATATGATCAGAATGGGAATTTATTGCTGAAATTTGGTAAGCAGGGAAAAGCAGAAGGAGACTTTGATGCCCCGTTTGGTATCTGCTATTTCAAAAACAAAATTTATGTTTCAGATACAAGGAATAATCGTATCGAAGTTTTTGACAAGAGTGGTAAATTCTTAAAAGTTTTTGCTGTAAAGGGTTACCTCTTTGGCCTACGTGCTTTTGGCGATAATATTTATATCGCCAATTCTGGCGAAAGTGTTATTATCAAAACCGATGAGAATGGAGATATTCAAGAAAAAATAGGTGCTGGTTCATTTTTGAATTTAGTAGATGTAACCGTTGCGCCAAATGGAGATGTTCTTGCCTGCGATGTTTATGGCAGAAGGATAATTGTATTTAAAAAGGGTTAACATCTTAGATTTCTAAATTTATTAAAAAGCCATTCTACATCAGAATGGCTTTTGTTCATTTACGCAATTCTATCTCTCCATAAAATTGTTTAGCTTAGAACACCTAAACCAAACTACCATTTTATGAAGAAGATATACCTGATCGGTTTTTCATTCCTGGCATTAAATGCTTTCGCTCAAAAATCAGATTTAAGGCGATTAGTCTCGAATAAAGCAGATGCCATAGAACAAAAAGTAATTACCTGGAGACGTGATTTTCACCAACATCCCGAATTGGGAAATACTGAAGTAAGAACAGCTGGTATTATTGCGAAACATTTAGAATCTTTAGGTATACAAGTGAAAACAGGTATTGCAAAGACCGGAGTAGTTGGCATATTAAAAGGAGGGAAGCCAGGACCTGTTGTTGCACTTCGAGCTGATATGGATGGTTTGCCCGTTACCGAGCGGGTTGATGTCCCTTTTGCCTCTAAAGTGAGAACACAATACAACGGTCAGGAAGTTGGGGTAATGCACGCCTGTGGACACGATAGTCATGTGGCTATTTTAATGGGCGTAGCAGAAGTGTTGGCCGCCATACAAAAAGATATCCCAGGTACGGTTAAATTTATTTTTCAGCCTGCTGAAGAAGGAGTGCCCGAGGGAGAGGAAGGCGGAGCAGCCTTAATGATCAAAGAAGGCGTACTCGAAAATCCAAAAGTGGATGTCATTTTCGGTCTGCATATCAATTCACAAACTGAGGTTGGCGATATAACTTACCGTCCTGGTGGTACCATGGCCGCTGTAAACGATATGAAGATTACCGTTACCGGCAGGCAGGCTCATGGCGCATATCCCTGGAGCAGTATTGATCCTGTGGTGGTTTCTGCCCAGATTATCAATAACCTGCAAACCATTGTTAGCCGTAATTTAAATGTAACCGAGAATCCAGGGGTAGTTACCATCGGTGCCATTAACGGTGGTGTTCGGTCGAATATTATACCTGAAAAAGTAGAAATGCTGGGTACCGTTCGCAATTTCAGCAAAGAAGATGAAGCCATGTTTATTGAACGGATCAAAACCATCGCTACCAAAACTGCAGAGGCAGGGGGCGCAACCGCGGTAGTGAAAATTCCATACAGCAACCATTACCCGGTTACTTTCAATAATATTGCACTTACCGAAAAAATGCTTCCCAGTATGCAGTTAACGGCAGGGAAAGAACATGTAAAGTTAAAACCGCCAGTTACCGGCGCAGAAGATTTCTCTTTCTTTCAGGAAAAAGTACCAGGCTTATTTGTTTTTTTAGGTGGTATGCCTAAAGGTAAAGATCCTTTAAAGGCGCCCTCACATCATACCCCTGATTTTTACCTTGATGAAAGTGGTTTCGTATTAGGCGTTAAATTACTTTCCAATCTTACGCTGGATTATATGACCATGAAGAGATAAGCGTTAGTTCATTTGTTAGATGCATAATTGATCAGGGAAAATCAACTAGTCCGTTAGCTGTCGGCGGATAGTTTTAATTGAAATCGCTTTCCCCCATGCGCTATGCTCAAAGCGATTTCCTATATTTGTTTCATGACGAAAGAACAGATTCAGGATTTAAGAGACAGGGTAACGTCTCTGAGGAGGTATCTTTGACGTTGATGAGCTACTTTACGCCATTCGCGAAGAAGAAAAATTAACCATGGCGCCCGATTTCTGGGACGATCCGAAAAAAGCAGAAAAAATTCTGGCAGAAATTAGTTCAAAGAAAAAGTGGACTGATGGTTTTAACCAAACTGATAACGCAGTTGAGGATGCAGCTGTGATGTTCGATTTTTTTCAGTCCGGAGATGCTTCGGAAACTGAAATGAAAGAGCAGTACGAAATCGGTAAACAAGCTGTAGAAGATCTTGAGCTTAAAAATATGCTGCGCAGTAAAGAAGACCAGCTTTCAGCCGTCATGCAGATTACCGCCGGTGCCGGTGGTACCGAGAGTTGCGACTGGGCTTATATGCTGATGCGTATGTATTTGATGTGGGGTGAAAAAAATGGCTACAAAATTACTGAACAGGATAGCCAGGAAGGGGAAATTGCAGGTATTAAATCGGTAACCCTCCAGTTTGATGGCGATTTTTCTTACGGCTACCTCAAAGGTGAAAATGGCGTTCACCGTTTGGTTAGGATATCACCATTTGATTCAAATGCCCGGCGGCATACTTCTTTTGCCTCCGTATATGTTTATCCTTTGGTTGATGATACCATTCAGATCGATATTAATCCTGCCGATATTGAATTTGAAACATTCAGGGCTGGTGGTGCCGGTGGACAAAATGTAAATAAAGTTGAAACGGCAGTACGTTTATATCACAAACCATCTGGCATTATCATCAAAAACCAGGAGTCGCGGTCGCAGTTGCAGAATAAAGAAAATGCCATTCGTTTGCTTAAATCTCAGTTATTTGAAATAGAAGAAAGAAAGCGCAATGAAGCCATTGCTGCAGTAGAAGGATCGAAGAAAAAGATAGAGTGGGGCTCGCAGATCAGGAGTTATGTGCTGGATGACCGACGCGTGAAAGACCATCGTACCAATTATCAGACTTCTAATCCTGATGCCGTGTTAAACGGCGATATTAACGACTTTTTAAAGGCATATTTAATGGAGTTTTAATCTAAAACAAATGGGAAAATCATCCACTCTTATAATGCTATTACTCATGGCAATAAACTATTCGAATGCCCAAGAAGTAATCCCGTTGTACACTGGCGACATTCCAGGTGCAAAACCTACTCCGGCAACCTACGTGGAGCATACCGAAGTGCGTAACAATGGTACGCTAATCATTACCAAAGTATCGGTACCAACGATCACGGTTTTTGTTGCGCCAAAGGAAATTGCCACCGGAACGGCAGTAATTATTTGCCCTGGCGGTGGTTATAGTGGTTTAGCATTTAGCCATGAAGGAACAGATGTAGCTAAACGCTTCAATGCCATTGGCGTTACTGCATTTGTATTAAAATACCGTTTGCCGAGCGATGAAATTATGGTTGATAAAACTTATGGTCCGCTGCAGGATGCACAGCAGGCCATTTACTTAGTGAGAAAAAATGCAAAGCAATATGGAATTAAGGCCAATAAGATTGGAATTATGGGTTTTTCTGCCGGTGGGCATTTTGCCTCAACTTTAGTGGCGCATTATAAAGATCTTAAAATTTCTAATCCCGAAAAGATTAATCTGAGACCAAACTTTGCCGCATTAATTTATCCTGTAATCAGTTTCGAAGAATCGGTACATACCGGTACCATGAAGAATTTATTGAGTCCAAATCCTGCCGATAGTTTAAAACGTTATTTCTCGGCCAATGAAAATATAACTAAAAAAACACCTCCTGTTTTTTTTGTACATGCTAAAGATGATAAAACTGTTCCTTACGAAAACAGTATACTGATGAATGAGGCATTAAAGCAACACGATATTGATACCGATATTTATTTATACGAAAACGGTGGGCATGGATTTGGTTTGATTAATAAAACTTCTGATGTGGATTGGTTTAACTTGCTGATCAGCTGGTTAAAAAAGGAGAAGTTTTAATATCTTTGCGGATATTTTAACCTCTTAACCGGAATTTAAATGCAAAAAACAATCAAGTATGTAATGGTAGCCCTGGTTGCTATTATTGCTGCGGCAGGCTGTAAAAAAGAAATTAATTGGAATGCCAGGCTTAATCCTAACGGGAATGGCTGTCAGCTGGCGAGCTTAAAGGCTGATATCGATTTATTGGGAAGCTATACGATTACCTTTAACTATGATGCTCAAGGTCGTGTTTCAAAGCTAAACAGTGGAGCAGAGACCAATACCTACGTTTATGCCGCAAATAAAATTACGGCTACTGATGAAACAGGTCGCGTAGCAGAAATTGTGCTTGAGAATGGCCGGGCAATTTCCAGCGGTGCTGAAGGTATCGTTACAGTAGGGGGTATTTCTTATGCTTATTCCCGAAAATATACTTATAATGCCGAAGGATATTTAATTCAGGTAAAGAATTATTTGAATAACGAATTAAGCACAACTGATAACCTGACCTATGCAAATGGTAATCTGGTAAGTGCAGTTTCACTGGCGGCACATGGAGGTTATAAGGAAACCACAACCTACAGCTACTCGAATGAAATTGCAATGAACGTGTACGAAATCTCCGACCCTCTTTCTTATCATGTTGATTATTTTCCCGGAGGATATTTTGGCAGACAATCTAAAAATGTATTAATTAAAAGCGTTTCTAAAACTGTAGATCAGGATGGTAGCCCTTTTAGCAATGAAACCATGGCCTATACTTACCAATATGATGCCAAAGGAAATGCCACCTCTTTAAACTACGTCAATACTTCTACTTTTTATCCGTCAGGTGGACCTGCTGAAACAGAAAGCTACGCCGGAGAATTCTTATTAACATACAACTGCAGATAGCCTTAACTTGAGTAAGAGCCTGATCATGATTTTTGGTCAGGCTTTTTTTGAATAAAATGTTTTTTGATTCTTCAAACCAAAATCTGTAAATCCCATTTTACCACTCTATTTTTACGATTTCGCCCCTTATTTTTTAGAAATGATGTGTATATATTTGATTACATCGATGTGATTTTATTCTAGTACAATGTAGATGATCTAATAAGACTAAACCTGTAAATTGCAAATGGGCTTAATTTTTAGCTGTACATGCATTAGTATTTCAGGTTTTTTAAGGTTAGGCATGTATAAACTTAAATAATTAACCAAATATTTACCTAATTAAAAAAAATGAGAACAGAAACAATGAAACTGTGGCTGCTATTGGTATGCCTGTTTACCAGCCTCTTATCTTGTAAAAAAGATCAAGCTAAAATTAAATCTGAAAATGGTCAGGTTAAGGCCTGGGAAACATTAATTGACGGCAACTCTTTTGCAAGTTATGCTAATTTTGAGGCGCAATGGAATTACAATTATCCATGGGGTACCGATCATAATGGCTCGGCACGTATGGTAGGGAGCTCTTCTAACCATAATCAAATCTCCTTAAGCGGAGGTGTATTAACCATTAAAGCTACCCGTTTGGCTTCATCGCCCGGAAACAGTACCGCTAATGGTTTTACCAATGTGGCCATTTGGTATAACTCTGGTGCTTGCCATGCCAAGCAGCAGGTGGTCATTAACGATCAGTTCCCTAGTTATACCATCTCAGGAGATTTTGCCGTGCCAACAAGTAAAGGTACCTGGCCTGCCTTCTGGATTACAGGTGTTAATTCCTGGCCTCCGGAAAGCGATATTATGGAATTTAAAGGCAACAGCACCAATTGGCAAAACACTTATGATGGTGGTTGGGAAAATAAACTTACAACAGTTTCCAATGCAGGTTCTTACCATAATTACAAATGCTGGTATAACAAAGTAAATGCAACTGATGTAGATTGCCATTATTATATCGATAATGTTTGGGTAGCCAAACATACCATGAGCAATTCGGTAAATAAACCGATGTGGTTAATCATCAATATGCAGATGGAAGGCGACAGCGGCTCTCCTGGTCCATCTGGCAATACAATTTATACTGGTAGAAACATTTATCTGGGCAGAGAACGGGCGTTTTAGTCAATTAAACAACAACTAATTTGGAGGCAGCTGTAAAGCTGCCTCCGTTGTAGCATATCATATATGAACAGATATTCGACCATGTTTGCCGTTGTATTACTCTGCGTTTTATTTGTGCAGTGCAAAAAAGATGGAATAACAGGCCCGGTAAATAGTCTTGCCTCATTGGTTAATAAAATTAATCTCATAAGACAGCGCGGATGTAATTGTGGTGTTGAATATATGCCTCCGGTAGCTGATTTATCGGTGAATAATCAGCTGCAAAATGCGGCAATCATACATGCAACAGATATGGCTGAGCAAAACTATTTTGATCATTTGTCTCCAGATGGCGGTACTCCCGCCGAACGAGCAACAAGCGCAGGTTACAAAGGCGATTTTAGGGCAGAAAACTTAGCCAAAGGATATGGTGAGGCAGATCAGGTTATTAATGCATGGAAAAATAGTGTAAGCCATTGTAAAGCCATGATGGATGCCAAAAGTAAAGAGGTAGGGGTAGGTACGGCAAAAAATTATTGGGTAGTAACTTTCGGGAGTCCTAAATAATCTTTTATCGTCTGGTCAATTACATCTAACAGGCCATTATTATATTTATCGTCAGTTAACTCCCAAAACATGATGCCATTTAATTTCTGATCAATTGCATATTTGGTTTTTAACGAAACTGATTTAGGGTCATCAAAAGTAGCAAAATACCGGGTTTGTGGGTTATAATAATAGGGCGCTTCGGCAGTCCCGTCCCAAAAATACGTATAGCCATTTTCGGTTGAAAATTGCTTGCCGAAATCTTTAAAAGAGACGCCTTTTAAAAACTTGGTTGGCTGATATAATCCATGGTCGGCATCTGTAGTGTTTTCAAAAATACGGGCATAAAATGCTGCGCCTAAAGCAATTTTCCGTGCAGGTACACCTAAACCGATTAAAGCTTTTACCGCATAATCTCCGGATAGTGTTTGTTGCGGAGTAGAATATAAAGGAGTATGGTGGCCACTTTGTGTTGCATATCCACTTACCAGGTCGTAACTCATTACATTAACGCGGTTTACCAGAGGCATTACCAGGTCCCATTCGAAGCAAGAATCAATGCAGTTTTGAGTACCGCCCGCCGCGAAACTGATCTCTGCTTTTTTACCGAGTTTATTTCTCAGTTCTTTAACCAATAAAGTAAAGTTATGCTTGTCAGCTGGCATATACCGATGCCCGGGATAACCCAACACTGCCGGATATTCCCAATCGAGGTCTATCCCATCCGCCTTAAAGAAATCTAAAAGCGCTTTGGTTGTTTTGGCAAATGTCTTTCGCCCTTTATTTCTGGCAAATACTTCCGAACAAGTAGCGCACCCACTCCAGCCACCCATGGCAATCATTACCTTTAAGTCGGGGTTCCGTTTTTTCAGCTCCACCATTTTCGAAATCAAAGCCGAATCTTTGGCTGCCCTGATGTTCAAACTATCGCCCTTTAAGTGTCCGAAACTATAGATCAGGTGACTGATCTTTTCAATCGGAAAACTATCTATAACTGACCCCTGGCCTGTATAGTATGCAATAACATTTGGCTTAACTGTTTTTTGTGCCTGTAAATTGCCCGCGAAAAGTGAGAAGGCTGTTAAAAGACAGATTAAGAATAGATTTCCAATTTTTTTAAACACAGGTGGCGGTATTTACGGACTATTTTTCTGCTAAAATGTCTTGAAGTTCGTTTAATTCGGCTACTTTTTCAGTGGCTCCGGCATTTTCATAAGCCGAAATCAGGTTTCTGATTACCCGGCGGATAATATCAGTATTGCTGCACGGTTTATAATATTCGGGCAAAGCTTCTAAATTAAGCTGACGCAAAAACTGATCTACATCGTGTTTGCCAAAAATGTTGCCCCGGTTAAAAGCATTGATGTAAAAGAGTACACCATACTCGGTACCCTCTTGCTTACTGTCATCAATATAACCCAAAATAAAGTGCTGCGGCAAATTTATCCCGTACACGGGCAGGTCTAGCTTTTGGGCCAGGGTAGAATAAATAATGGCTAGAGAGATCTGGTTCCCTTTTTTGCTTTCTAAAACCTGGTTTAAGTAGGAGTTTTGCGGATCATGATGGTTTTTGGTATTGCCGCTAAAGCCATACTGCTGGTATAAAACGTGGTTGATCAGTTTTACTTTCTCAACTGAACTCATTTCGTATTGCAGGCCCAGCCAGATATCCCTTTTAATCTCTTCAATCTGATTAATTACCTTTTGTTCGTCTAGGTCAGGATATTGGTAGCGGTTTATGATCAAAGCGCCCTGCAATAAATCAAAAGCACCACTTAAATACCAAAGGTTTAGATCTTCTTTAACCGTTTTAAACTGGATTTGATGAACAATGTTTTCAATGCGTTCCTGCATCAGTCCATCAAAGGATTGTTCCCATGCATTTTCTAAGTAATGGATAACTTCACCACCATATTCAAGCAGTTTTTTCTCCACATGTTGATACACTTCCTCGTCGGGATCGTCCAATAATTTAACTAAAGCACTTATCTCTGCGATATTTTCCATAAAACATACATACGTTTGCGGTGTTTAATTACTTTTGCAATATTATGTTATTTCAATTTATTACAGATTACCTTAAACACCGTTTAACAGCTAAGAGCCGGCACGGAACGCATTCGCCATTTGTGTATAAGCTCGCTGATGAGGTAATTTACGATTTTAACGATAAATCTGAATATAAAAATATAGAGGAGCAGCGAAAAAAACTTTTTAATGACGATTCCGTCATCACTGTTACCGACCTCGGTGCAGGGTCTCACCTCAATAAGAACCGAACAAAGAAGGTAAGTCAGATTGCCAAAAATGCGTTAAAAAGCCCAAGATTGGCCAAACTCATTTATCGGCTGGCTAAAAATATCAAAGCAAAAAGTGCGATCGAATTGGGTACTTGTTTGGGAATTACGACTGCTTATTTAGCAAAAACAGATGCCCAAACCGAGGTAATTACAATAGAAGGATGTCCACAAACCGCAGAGGTTGCCAGAAAAAACTTCCAGGACCTGAATTT
Organism: Pedobacter suwonensis; assembly: GCF_007833675.1. Classification (NCBI taxonomy): domain Bacteria; kingdom Pseudomonadati; phylum Bacteroidota; class Sphingobacteriia; order Sphingobacteriales; family Sphingobacteriaceae; genus Pedobacter; species Pedobacter suwonensis. The sequence continues at coordinate 3,984,222 of NZ_CP031708.1, forward strand.
AGAAAATATCGAGCTTCATGTGGGGAACTTTGATTTGATTTTGCCAGATATTATCGCCCGGCAGCCCAGTCTGGATTTTGTTTACATTGATGGGAACCACCGTAAAGATGCTACCTTAAATTATTTTAAATGGTGCCTGCCAAAAGTAACGGAAAATTCGTTGCTGATTTTTGATGATATTTACTGGAGCGAAGGCATGAAAGAAGCCTGGACCGAAATTAAGAATCACCCTGATGTTACCGTGACGATCGATTTGTTTTGGATTGGGTTAGTGTATTTCAAAAAGGGGCAGGCTAAAGAGCATTTTAAACTTAAGTTTTAACTATCCATGCAGGAACCAAAACTGGCAGGTATTCAAAAACGATCGGCATTATTTGTTTTGCTGATTAGCCTTTTCTCTGGCCTTGCGGCCTACTTGCTTTCGTTTCTTAGTAAAATGGACGCCCTTACGCATATTATGCTTGGGTGGGATATTTTTTGCCTTGTACTCAATACTCTGCATTGGTACATGTTTTTTCATACTTCTGCTGCTGAAACGCATTTAAAAGCAAAAATGCAGGATGAAACCCGAGGAGAAATTTTCGCTATTGTGGTGGTGTCTACCTTTGCTGGTTTACTGGCCGTAGTTTTACTGCTTATTAATAAAGATGTTGAGCCTCTTGATCTGGTTATCGCCATACTGGGTATGTTTTTATCTTGGTTTTTGGTGCATACTACTTTTACGATGCGTTATGCCCATTTATATTACGGTGACAAACGGAAAAAAAAATCGGAAAAGAGTGGTTCAGGATTGGAGTTCCCGGGCAGTGATGAACCTGATTTTATCGATTTTGCTTATTTTTCTTTTGTATTGGGCATGACTTTTCAGGTTTCGGACGTTGAAATTTCGGATAGAGAAATCAGACGGCTGTCTCTTTTACATAGTTTAATTGCGTTCATATTTAATACCGTAATTGTAGCATTAACGATTAATGCGCTGGCGGGTTTAAGCAAATAATTCTTTTTTAAAGACTTACGAAATTTGATTTGGTCTTGGCAGATTCTTTTGTAGATAGCAGTTTTTAGGAAATGAACGGTCTATCTCTTTTGGCAGTCTTTGGTCTCGATCCCGCTTCTGCCGATGAAGAATCGGCATCCCGCTTTGATCAGGTTTAGGTACGAAGGATAGATACCTTTCGTTAAGAAATACATTTATTATTCTATTTGTCTGATAGGCAGTGTTTTATATGTATAAACTGATTTTTCAGTAATATAACTTATTTTTTAGTTGTTTAACTAAAAAATAAGTTATAGATTTGGATATGGAAGAATTAACCAAAGCTGAAGAACGCATTATGCAGGTTTTATGGAAACTGCAGAAGGCATTCGTGAAAGACATGATAGATGAATTGGAAGAGGATCCTAAACCGCCTTATAATACCATTTCGTCTATTGTGCGTTTGCTCGAAAAGAAAGGTTACGTAAACTATAAAGCTTACGGTAAAACCTATGAATATTTTCCGGCCATTTCTAAGGATGAGTATGCTAAAACTACCTTTTCCAAATTGTTTTCAGGTTATTTTGATAATTCTCCAACCAGCTTGTTATCATTTATGGTAAAAGAGGAAAAACTAAGTGAAAAAGATATAGAAGAAATTAAGAAAATTATTAACCAGAATACAAAACCATGATTTTATTCTATCTGCTCAAAGTTACGGCCTGCACTATATTATTCTTCGGATTTTATGTATTGGTTTTACAAAAACTTACCTTCTTCAAAATCAATCGTTTTTATCTGCTGGTCACTTTACTACTGAGTTTTGTAATTCCAGCTTTGCAATTTGAGATTAAGCACGAATTGGTGACAGTGGATACAGATCCTGTGGCCAACCTGCCTGAAGTGAAAATGGCTGAAAAACCATCACAGCTTATTCAACCCTTAGCGGTCGGACTTCAACCAGAAACAAAGCCCGAAATAGATTGGTTAAATTTAGTTCCTTTTGCTTATGGCGCCATAACTTTGTTTTTGCTGCTTATTTGCATTTGGCGGTTGTTCGGCTTGATTAAATATACTGGAAACTATACTGAAAGTGATGAGGGTTTAAAACTGATCAACAAAACTGCTGGCTTTACCAATTGCTCTTTCTTTAATTATGTTTTTATTGATGGGGATAAATTAGGTGATGCTGATTTAGCTGTTTTACTTAAACATGAGCTGGTGCATGCTAGGCAATACCATTCGATAGATAAAATTATTTTAATGGTTTTTAAATCCGTTTTATGGTTTAATCCTATAGTTTACCTGTATGATAAAGCTTTAGAGCAGGTGCATGAATATGAGGCAGATGAATTTACTTCAGCAGCTTATGGAAGTGAGGCTTATGCCAGTCTGTTATTGAAACTGGCCATTGCCAAAAGTGATATGCCCTTGATCCATAATTTTGTGAAAAGCCCGATTAAAGCCCGCATTAAAATGTTGTTTAGTTTAAAATCTGAAAATAAGGAAAAAAATGCCTATTTCCTGGTTTTACCTATGACATTGATTCTATTGTGGATATTTGCCATAAAGTTTGTGTATGCAGGTAAACAGATTTCTCCTGAAAATAAATTTCAGAAAGCTCAAAAAGGTTTTATCAATCGTGGGCAATCATTATTAGATGATACCATTAATGTGGTAAAAGATTTAAGAGCAAGATATGCCGAAAATATTAGAAAAGGTGACGAAATGCTTGGTAAAAAACTTAATGTTAAATTTATTGGCTTTCGGGACTCAAAAAATGGAGTTTTGGGAGATATTAGCTACCATAATAAAATTTACTCCTTTGAGTCAATTATAAATTTAGGAAAGCTCTCTACTGTCAAAATCGGTGACAGTTTAAAAATAGAAGTCAATGGATTTTCGGTACCAGAGCCCTATAAAGAAGTGAGATTGTGGACGAATAAAATTTCTACATCCAAAGGACATGTGCTTTATGAAAGATCATTAAATCAACAGCCATTTTTATACGGCATGAACGGACTTAGATTTACTTTTTCGAGAATAGCAGCCATTGATCGGGATGCAAATCATATCCAAAGAATTACATTAAAACATCATAATTATAGGATAATACTCAATGTTGCAGAAGAAAAATTTTCGAGTAGTAGTATCCAAATAGGTGATGAAATCAGTGTAGAGTTTACAGGTGAAAAGTTGATTGCACCAGATACCTACTTTTCTAATCAGATAGTCGAGCTACATTCGCGCCAAAATAAATATATTTTTAAAGCTAAAAAGCGATATGCTAAATATCACAGCAGTGCTGATGCTCTAACTGGAATAACCACTTCTATAAAGAAAATAGGTAGTCCTATTAAACCCAAAATCATCTCCTTTAATAAAATGACCGGAGATGTCGACAAGAAAATCTCTTACATAGAGAATGCCGTAATTGATATTGTTGACAGCAGGTTAACAGCAAAGTTTGTAGAATTTGATCAGCTGAATAATAAAATGACAGCTAAAAACGCCGTTTTGAAAGCCAAAGATGGAAATTCATTAACAGCATCGGTTATTGTTTTTGATTTGAAAAATGGAAATTTTAAAGCGACATCTGGTAACGGAAAAGCAGCGGATCCAAAGAAACCTGGCTTAGAGCGGCAGTTAAAAAATGCCCTTTTAGTTCAGCCATTTAACGAAGCCGACGCGAAGGTAGAATATCGTGCTAAAGATTCTGTTAAGATGAGTAAGGATAAAAGCATCATTTATTTATTTGGTGATGCGATGGTTATTTATAATGGTGTTAAACTTAGTGGTTCAAAAATCACCTATAACAAAACAAATAATACGATTTCAGCTAATAAGGCTATGGTCTCTTCAAATAAAATTGATGGGCTGATTAAAGCAGACAGTATTTACCTCAATCTGAAAACTTCGGAAACTACATTATTCGGTGAAAATTTTTAAACTTTTATTGGATTTTCATTTTCCGTGCCTTCTGTGTTTCCGTGGCGATAAACCATCTTTGAGGGTTAGTCGCTAAAAAATCCTTCGACTCCATCCAGGATGGACACTAGGCTAAGGCCATTATGCCATCAACTCTTTTCCATCTTACCTCATCCATCCCCTAAAACGCTTCCGCTAAACTGATATAAAATCCTGCCTGGCGTTTTTCATTTGGCAGTTTTTCGCCAATACCGTAATCAAGGCGCACACTCAAACCTTTTGCCGGATCGAAAAAATAGCGGCCGCCAAGGCCATAATTGGGCTTTAGTCCATCGGCACTGAACTGGCCATTGCTAAATACCTTACCGGTACCTGCAAAAGCTACAATACCAAAGCGGTTCATGAAACGGTAGCGGATTTCAGCCTGTGCTGCCATTAAATTCTCATCGCGGTAGCGGCCGCTGTAATAGCCCCGCATCATTTGGTCGTTTCCTAATTGTTGCACCAAATAAAATGGCGTGTTTTTACTTTGGATGGTATAATAAATTCCCTGGACGCCCAAAACCACTTTTGGGGCTATGCTAAAGAAACCGCGGAGATCGATTTTGACCTGTGAGCCATTGAAATTTTCTCCTCCAAAAAAATCCGGGGCATATTGATAGGTTGCCCTTCCGAAAAAACCTTTGGTAGGATAGTTGTTGCTATTGCGGGTATCATAACTTTGCGATGCACCGATCCAGGCAACATAACCACCATCTCTATCTAAAATTTTTGGATCAGTAGCATAAATACCTCCTGGCTGCCGGTCTGTAAAATGATGATTTTCAAAACCCATTGAAACACCGGTATAAGCCTTTGGTAAAGTATTCATTTCGGCATCGAAAAGTGTTTTAAAAATCCGCTGATCCAATTTGTTTTCATCTGATTTTGTCGTGTAGTTGCCAATGCCATAAAAATTAAAAGGCTGGTTTTTAAAACGGATGTCGCCAATAAAATGGTATTTGTTCCCTTTTGTCCACATATCGCCTTTTAGCATCAAGTTTGCGGTCTTTTTGGTGGAATAAGTCGTGTTCAGTGCGAAATTGGAACTGCGGTTCATTGTATCCTTACGGTCTACATAAAAGGAATAAATTGCGCCAACACCAAATTCAAACCCGGTTTCCTGACTATATCCAAAAGCTGGCAAAGGTAAAAAGCTGGCTTTACGTGTAGTGTCCTTTTCGTTCGAGAGCATCTTCCTGATCAATTTCATTTGTGCAAAAGAACTTCCTGAGACAAGCGCAAGTAAGATAACCAGATAATATTTTTTCATCACCGCAAAGAAAAGGAAATTTAATTAGAGTTCATTAGTTCAATAGTCATTCGTTCATTGGTTATATTTGAATGCAAATTGCTGAAAAGTATAAGTTTTTGGAAAGCAGATACTGTAGCATTTGGGTTTGTGTAGTCCCGCCCCCGCTTCTGCTCCAATTGAAGAAATCGGAGCATCTCGCTACGGTCGGGTTTAGGTGGCCTGGCATATGCAATAATTTGGGGTTGCAGCGCGCATAATGAGGCTGTTTATTAGAATGGAATAGGGGAAGTTTTAATAGCAGTATAATATAGCTCACTTAAACCGGATACCATTTAATAATGGCTACCGTCATTGCTTTTCCAAATGAAAGATCCTTCGACTCCTTCCAGGATGACGGTCGCTGGGAATTAATGCAATAACCACCGCCAGCTAAACCGGATTGGAGGGGAAAGCCCGCAGGTGAGGCACGAGCCGAGGACTTGTACCGGAAAGCCGGGCTGACTTTAACAATAGCTACTGTCATTGCTTTCCAAAAAAGATGTGATCATTTATCTGAATGAAAGATCCTGAAACAAGTTCAGGATGACGCTTGCGGGAAGAATGTTGCATTTGTATGCTGACATTACTTTCTAAATGATAGACTGTTCGACGCTGTTCAGGATGATGGTCGCGAGGGAAATTGTTGCATTTTTATACTGCTATTGCCTTTTAATAAACGAGTTCTTCGATTCTGTTCTGGATGACGATCGCTGGGAATTAATGCAATGACCGCCGCCACCTAAACCGGATTGGAGGGGAAAGCCCGCAGGTGAGGCACGAGCCGAGGACTTGTACCGGAAAGCCGGGCTAACTTTAAAAATAGTTACTGTCATTGCTTTCCAAAAAAAAGATGTGATCATTTATCTGCATGAAAGATCCTGAAAACAAGTTCAGGATGACGCTTGCGAGGAGAATATTGCATTGTATGCTGACATTACTTTCTAAATGATAGACTGTTCGACGCTGTTCTGGATGACAATTGCGGGGAATCGGTTAATTGGCAACATGCACTATGCCCCAAACGTCACACTCCAAACGCTATACGCTTTTAATGTTTTCACTTTCGACCTAAATACCTATTTTTGCGGCAAACAATACAAAACGAAATGAGCAATACAAGAGGACCGATATCTCAGTTTATGGAGCGTAATTACCTCCATTTTAATGCTGCTGCAATGATGGATGCGGCTAAAGGATATGAAACGCATTTAGATGAAGGTGGTAAAATGATGATCACACTTGCTGGTGCTATGAGTACTGCAGAATTGGGCATTTCACTTGCAGAAATGATCCGCCAGGATAAAGTGGCCATTATTTCTTGTACAGGTGCAAACCTTGAAGAAGATATTATGAATCTGGTAGCACATTCTCATTATAAACGTGTACCAAATTATCGTGATTTAAGTCCGCAGGATGAATGGGATCTTTTAGAGAACCATTATAACCGCGTTACCGATACCTGTATTCCGGAAGAAGAAGCTTTCCGCCGTTTACAAAAACATATCCACAAAATCTGGAAAGATGCAGATGATGCAGGTGAAAGATATTTCCCACATGAGTTTATGTATAAGATGTTGCTAAGTGGTGATCTGGAGCAATATTATGAAATCGATCCTAAAAACTCGTGGATGCTTGCTGCGGCAGAAAAGAATCTGCCAATCGTGGTACCCGGATGGGAAGACTCAACCATGGGTAACATTTTCGCTTCTTATGTAATCAAAAATGAGTTCAAAGCAACCACAATGAAAAGCGGGATTGAATACATGGGCTGGCTGGCCGATTGGTATGTTAAAAACTCAGAGGGAAAGGGAATTGGTTTCTTTCAGATTGGTGGCGGTATTGCCGGCGATTTCCCGATCTGTGTAGTGCCGATGCTTTATCAGGATATGGAAATGGAAAATATTCCTTTCTGGAGTTATTTCTGCCAGATTTCTGATTCGACCACTTCTTACGGTTCATATTCTGGTGCCGTACCAAACGAAAAGATTACCTGGGGTAAACTGGATATCCACACACCTAAATTTATTGTAGAAAGCGATGCTACTATTGTAGCGCCATTAATGTTTGCCTGGATATTAAAACAATAATCAGAAAAATTAAATAAACCAAATTGGTTTGTACTATGCCCATTGAAGATTCTTTATCAAAATGGGCATTTTTATTGCCAGAATGGCTCGAAACGGCATTTGTTTAGAATGATTATAAATTGTATTTCAAGTCACTATTATGTCATGGGATTTATTAATAAGTTATACTTTTGTTCAAGTTTTGGTGGGGCTACCCCTAGTTCAGCATCAATTTCACAACAAAAAGTAAATTAAATAAGTATAAAGTGTTCATTATGAGAGATATCTCGATGATTTTAAAAAGCGTTTGGAAGTCGTTATTCGTATTTTCAGCAATTTCCGTAATAGCGGCTTCTACCGTAAATGCGCAGGATGCTAAAGAAGGAAGAACGCTTTTCAAAGCAAAATGTTCTTCGTGCCACGCATTAGATGCTAAATTAGTTGGTCCGGCCTTAAAGGGTGTAAGTGATCGCCACTCGGAAGAGTTCCTTTTAAAATGGATTCCAAATTCGCAAGGCCTCGTAGCTTCTGGTAACCCTGAAGCTGTTAAACTTTTTAACGAAAATGGAAAAGTGCCAATGACGTCTTTTCCTGAGTTAGACGAAACCAAGGTAAAAGATATCTTAGCTTACATTAAAGAGGGGGAGCCAAAAGCAGCTACCCCAGCAGGTGGTGCCGTTGCAGCGAAAGACGAGTCTACTTCAGGTTTATCAATTGCAGGTATCGTAGCTATCGTAGTTTTAGCCATCGTTATTTTAGTGATCTTAGGTCGTGCTTCTAAATTATTAGAGCGTTTGATTCTACAGAAACAAGGTATCGAGATTGAGGAAGATGTGCCATTAAAGGTTGGTGTGCGCAAGATGTTCAAAAACAAGAAATTTGTGATGTTCTTTATCTTGTGTTTAATCATCTGTTTAGGTTCATTCGGTTGGATGGGCATGTGGAACACAGGTGTTCATACTGGTTATCAACCGGTTCAGCCAATTAAATTTTCACATGAGCTGCATGCGGGTATCAATCAGATCGATTGTCAGTATTGCCACTCGGGTGCATTTAAATCTAAAAATGCATCTATACCATCATTAAATGTTTGTATGAACTGCCATAAAGCAGTACAGGCAAGAGATAAATATGATGGTGAAGTTTCTCCTGAGATCAAGAAAATCTATAATGCTTTGGGTTACGATCCTGAAACACAGAAATATGATGAGAGTAAAGCTAAACCAATGGAGTGGGTACGTGTACACAATCTTCCTGATTTTGCTTACTTCAACCACTCTCAGCACGTAGTTGTTGCCGAAGATGCCATCCGCAAAGCAAAAGGATTACAACCAACAGAGCCTGTATGTTTCGCCTGTCACGGCCCGGTTAATACGATGGAAGAAATTTATCAGTATTCTCCGTTAACCATGAAATGGTGTATCAACTGTCATAAAGAAACAGATATTTCTGGTCAGAAAAATAATGCTTTCTACGCTAAGGTGATCGAAGCGCATGAGAAGATTAAAAAAGGCGAGAAAATTACACCAGCGTTATTGGGTGGTTTAGAGTGTGGTAAATGCCACTATTAATAGATTAGAGTTTAGTAAGAACGTTCGAATAAACAGTAATATAGCTTAAATGGAAAGCAACAAAAAATACTGGAAAGGCTTAGAGGAGTATAACAATACACCCGATTTTGTTAAAAATAACAAAAACGAATTCGCCGAGCCACTTCCAATAGAAGATGTTTTAAATGAAGCAGGGTTAAGTACCGTTACCCCACGCCGCGACTTTTTAAAGGCGTTAGGTTTTGGTTTAGGTGCTGTAACTTTAGCAGCCTGTCAAACTGCTCCTGTTCATAAATCTATTCCTTACCTGGTAAAACCTGAAGAGGTTACTCCAGGTATTCCTAACTATTATACTTCGAGCTTTAATGGCCAGAGTATTTTAGTTAAAACCAGAGAGGGCCGCCCAATTAAAATTGAACCAAACCCAAATGCAGGTCAATTTTTCCGTGGTACAGATGCGAGAGCGCAGGCGTCGGTTTTAGATTTATATGATGTATCTAAACTAAAAGCACCAGCTTTAGTAAAAGATGGAAGAGTTGAAGAAACGACCTGGGCAAAAATCGACAGTTTTGTAAAAGGCGAGTTGGCAAAAGCACAGGCTGGTGGCAAAAAAATCCGTTTGGTATCATCAACCGTAAACAGCCCGTCGACCAATGCGGTGATTGCACAGTTTATTGCAAAATACCCTGCAACTAAACTGGTACAGTATGATGCTGTATCTTATACCGGTATGATCCAGGCCAACCAGAATAGTTTCGGTAAAGCAGTTTTACCTAAGTATAATTTTGATAAGGCTGATTTAATTGTAAGTTTCGGTGCAGATTTCTTGGGTACCTGGATTAGCGGAGAGGAGTTTACTGCTCAATATACGGCTAACCGTAACTACAAATCGTTAGAAAATAAAAAAATGAGCCGCCACATTCAGTTCGAAAGTGGAATGAGCTTAACAGGTACCAATGCAGATACCCGTGTTCCGGTTAAATTATCGGAAGAAGGACCTGCTTTGATTGCTTTATATAATGCAATTACAGGTAATGCTTTACCAGGCGGAACATTGGGTAACAATGCTACTGCTGATAAAGTAATTAAACTGGTAGCTAAAGAATTGGTACAAGCTAAAGGTAAAGGCCTTGTGGTTTGTGGTTCGAACGATGTTTCTACTCAGATATTAGTAAATGCCATTAACGCCGCTATCGGAAGTTATGGTACTACCATTGATTTAGATAACCCTTGTTATTTATATGCAGGTAACGATGCCGAATTTAGTGGCCTGGTTGCTGAAATGAACCGCGGCGAAGTTGGAGCTGTGTTATTCTTAAACACTAATCCGGTTTATGATGCTCCAAATGCAAAAGCATTTACTGATGCGTTAGCTAAGGTTCCTGCTAAAATTTCATTCTCAGATCGTGCAGATGAAACGGCTACGGCTTGTGATGCTATTGCCATTAACCATAACTATTTAGAATCATGGGGTGATGCAAATGCTTACGAAGGATATTATTCTATCGTTCAGCCAACAATCAACCCTGTTTTCAACAGCCGCCAGGCTGAAGAAAGTTTATTAACCTGGGCTGATGCTCCTGTTAAAGACTACTATCAGTTTGTACGCAGCAACTGGGAAGCTAAAATGTTACCAGCTGTTGGTTTGAAATGGGAAGAGGTTTTAGAAAAAGGTGTGGTTACTTCAGCCGCTAAACCTGCTGGTGCTTATTCATTCACACAATCTTTAGCTCAGGTTGCTACTTCAATTGCGAATAGCAGCAAAGCCTTTAAAGGTGGTGACCAGATTGAGTTACAGGTTTACGAAAATGTACCGATGCGCGATGGTAAAAATGCCAATAACGCATTTTTACAAGAATTGCCAGATCCGGTATCTAAAGTAACCTGGGATAACTTTGTTGCCTTGGCACCTAAAACTGCAGAGAAATTAAAAGTTAAAGAGTTTGACGTAGTTTCTGTTAAAGGAAGTAACGGATATTCTGTAGATCTTCCGGTATTGATCCAGCCAGGACAAGCACAGGGAACTGCATCTATCGCATTAGGTTACGGCCGTACCAAAGCAGGTAAAGCTGGTAACGATGTTGGTAAAAATGCTTTCCCATTTGTATCTTTTGTAAATGGAACTATGCAATATGCTACAAACGTAACCATTACCCCAACAGGTGGTTACTACGAGCTTGCACAAACCCAAACTCACCACTCTTTCGAAGGCCGTGCGGTAATTAAAGAAGCTACTTTTGCAGCATACTTAAAAAATGCCGGTGCGGGTAACGAAAAAGGCGAGCATAAAAATTACGATCTTTGGGATCAATACGAAAAGCCAGGTAACAACTGGGTAATGGCAATCGATTTGAATGCTTGTACAGGTTGTGGTTCTTGTATTGTTGCCTGTAACGTAGAAAACAACATCCCTGTTGTAGGGCGTGATGAGGTTCGCCGTCGTCGTGAAATGCACTGGATCCGTATCGATCGTTATTACAGTTATGAAACCAAGAATGGTGATGTAACCAAAGAGAAAGAGATTGCTAAGTTAGAAGACTTAGATCATGTTTCGGTGGTTCACCAACCAATGTTGTGCCAACACTGTGATCATGCACCTTGCGAAACGGTTTGTCCGGTATTAGCTACTGTACACTCAAGTGATGGTTTAAACCATATGGCTTATAACCGTTGCGTAGGTACACGTTACTGTGCAAATAACTGTCCATACAAAGTACGTCGTTTCAACTGGTTTAACTACTGGAACGATTCACGTTTCGATAACTATTTAAATAACGAGTTTACCCAATTGGTTTTAAACCCTGATGTAACTACACGTTCAAGAGGGGTAATGGAAAAATGCTCAATGTGTATTCAACGTATACAAGGTGGCAAATTGCAAGCTAAACTGGAGAAACGTCCATTAAAAGATGGCGATATTAAAATGGCTTGTCAGGAAGCTTGTTCAGCAAATGCGATTGTATTTGGAGATGCAAACGATCCAAATTCAGAGGTTTCAAAAGCATTACGTTCTGAGCGTATCTACTACGTATTGGAAGAGATCAATGTGAAACCGGGTATCGGCTACATGACAAAAATTAGAAATACAGATACAACAGTACAAGCGTAAGCTTTAGTATATAGAAAATACAAATTATGTCAGGACATAACGAATCAATACTTAGAGAACCATTAATTACCGGCGATAATATCACGTACGCAAAAATTACGGATGATATTTTGATGCCGGTAGAAAATAAGCCAAATAAGGCTTGGTGGATTGGTTTCATCGTTTCAGCATTGGGTGCTTTACTTTGGGTGGTAGCTGTTAGTTACACCTTTTGGAATGGTATCGGTGCATGGGGCTTAAATAAAACAGTTGGTTGGGCATGGGATATCACCGGTTTCGTATGGTGGGTAGGTATCGGTCACGCCGGAACACTAATTTCAGCAGTACTTTTACTTTTCCGTCAGAACTGGCGTAACTCCATCAACCGTTCGGCAGAGGCGATGACTATTTTCGCCGTAATCTGTGCCGCAACTTATGTCGTGTCTCACATGGGCCGTCCTTGGTTAGCTTATTGGGTTTTACCTTTACCAAATCAATTTGGATCACTTTGGGTAAACTTTAACTCACCACTGGTATGGGATATGTTTGCGATCTCGACATACTTCTCTGTATCATTATTATTCTGGTACACCGGTTTATTACCAGATATCGCAACCATCCGCGACCGTGCCGTTGGTACCCGTAGAAAAATCTATTCTATCTTTTCTTTTGGATGGAGTGGAAGTGTTAAAACCTGGCAACGTTTTGAAGCGGTGTCTTTAATCTTAGCCGGTATTTCTACACCACTTGTGCTTTCAGTACACACCATTGTATCAATGGACTTTGCAACATCCGTAATACCAGGATGGCACACCACCATCTTCCCTCCATACTTCGTGGCAGGTGCGATTTTCTCCGGATTCGCGATGGTATTAACCCTATTATTGGTTGCACGTAAAGTGCTGGGCTTAGAGAATTACATCACCATGTTCCACATCGAGTCGATGAATAAAATCATCATCTTAACCGGATCAATTGTAGGTGTAGCTTATTTAACCGAGTTCTTTATCGCATGGTATTCAGGTTCAGAGTACGAGCAATATGCATTTATCAACAGATCTACCGGTCCTTACTGGTGGTCGTACTGGATGATGATGACTTGTAACGTAATCTCTCCACAATTATTATGGTTCAAGAAAATCCGCTTAAGCATCAAAGCAACCTGGATTTTATCGATCGTGGTAAACGTAGGTATGTGGTTTGAGCGTTTTGTAATTATCGTTACTTCCCTACACCGCGATTATATTCCGTCAAGCTGGGCCATGTTCTATCCAACCTGGGTTGATATCAGTGTATTCGTTGGTTCAATTGGATTATTCTTCACCTTATTCTTATTGTTCTTAAGGGTATTGCCGTCAATCGCTATTGCAGAGGTTAAATTATTATTAAAATCTGCGAGTGAGCAAGCTAAAATGAAACAGATTAAAGAAGGGCATGAGAATAAAGAATATGTAGCAGAGTACATAGAGTCTTTAGAAAAATTTGATAGTGTTAAACAAGAAGATTACGCAAAAATATAACAATGAGTGATATCAAATATATTTTAGGCAGCTTTGGCGATCCTGACGAAATGATGCATGGCATCGAAAAGCTTCAGGAGAATAACATCAGTATTTATGATGTATATACACCGATGCCTATACACGGAATAGAAGCCAAATTAGGAATTAAAAGATCTAGAATCGATATCGCGGCATTTTGCTTTGGTATTACCGGTACCTGCTGTGCATTTGCTTTGATTTATTTCTGCGCGGTAATCGACTGGAGAGTAAACATAGGTGGTAAACCATCATTCGCGTTACCGGATTTTATTCCGATAATGTTCGAGCTTACAGTATTATTCTGTGCTTTCGGTATGGTGTTAACTTATTATGCATCTACTCACTTATTTCCAGGAAGAGCACCAAGAGTGATGGATCTACGTGCTACTGATGATCGCTTTGTTATTGCAGTTGATGCAAAAGATAATGCAGCGCATACTGTAATTGATGGATTATTAAAAGATGCAGGTGCTTTAGAAATAAAGTATAATGAAAGGAAGTACATTAGCTATGAATAAGAATAAATTTGTTTACACAGCGTTTTTAGCTATCGCTTTTGCAGCTACCTTTTCTGCTTGTAAAGATAAACGCAGTACTGGCTTAGAATATGCCAGAAACATGTATGATCCGATTGCTTACAATCCGGATCAGCCAAACAAAAATTTTAAGGATGGTAAAACAGCTCAGTTACCACCTGCACATACCAAGCCGGTAGGTTTTACTGAATATGATGAGTATCCTAATACTAAAGAAGGATATGAAGCAGCAGGAGTGAGTATGGTAAATCCTTTACCAGTTGATACTGTTAATTTGGCCCAGGGTAAACACTTATTTACCGTTTTCTGTAGCCCTTGCCACGGAGATAAAGGTGATGGACAGGGACACCTGGTTAAAATTGAGAAATTTAGTGGTGTACCTGCTTATCAAACCGGTTCATCATCCAGAGGTGGTAACATGGTTGATCTTACCGCAGGTAAAATTTATCATACCATCACATACGGTGTAAATAACATGGGCTCGCATGCTTCGCAAATCTCACCAACAGATCGTTGGAAAGTGGTGATGTATGTTCAACAATTACAAAAAGGACAATAGTAAAGCAAATATAAATGGGAACTCACAATATTAATTTTAGTGAACAGTTTGAGTTTACAGGGAAAGTAAAAACGTTAAGCATTGTTGGTATCGTTATCGGTATTGCGGCTGTATTGTTCGGTTTTTTGGCGGGCGATAAAGTAATGCATGAGCGTACTTTTGCTAACCTGTTGCTTATGGCATATTACTTTGCATGCGTTTGTATGTCTGGTACGTTTTTCCTGGCTGTTCAATATGTAGCGCAGGCAGGATGGTCTGCATCAATTTTACGTGTACCACAAGCTATGGCCAAAACTTTGCCTATAGCGGCTGTAATACTTGTAGTGGTTATTTCGGCAGGATTATACTCGCACAATTTATATCACCACTGGCATGCTGAAGGTTTAACCGATCAGAACAGCCCTAATTATGATGCTATTATTGCAGGTAAATCGGTATTCTTAAATGTGCCTTTTTTCTTAGGCCGCCAAGTGGTATTCTTAGGTGTTTACAGTATATTTTCGATCATGTTTGTTAAGTTTTCTTACAATGAAGACTTGGCAGGCGGTTTAAATTCATACAGAAAAAGCTTCAAAAATGCTTGTATCTTCCTGGTAATTTACGGTTTTACTACCCCGGTATTTGCTTTTGATAGCATTATGTCTTTAGAGGCACACTGGTTCTCTACCATGTTTGGCTGGTATAACTTCGCTGCAATGTGGGTAAGTAGTTTGGCAACTATTGCTGTTATCCTGATCTTATTAAGAAGAGCTGGTTATATGCAATGGGTTAACAATAGCCACTTGCATAACTTAGGCCAGTTTATTTTTGGCTTCTCTATCTTCTGGACTTATGTATGGTTTGCTCAATTCCTATTGATTTACTATGCAAATATGCCTGAGGAGACTGTATATTTCTATAAACGTTTTGAATATTATAAGTTCTGGTTTTTCTTAAACCTGGCCATGAATTTCTTAGCGCCTGTATTATTATTAATGGATAGAGATAACAAAAGAACAGATGCCAAATTATTATTCGTTTCTATCGTGGTATTGTTAGGTCATTGGGTAGATTATTACCAGATGATTATGCCAGGTGCGGTTGAAGATGGTCATAATGGTTTTGGAATTGTAGAAATCGGTATTGCATTAGGTTTCGTAGGATTGTTTACCTTTACGGTTTTATCATCATTAAGCAAAAAGCCTTTAATTGCGAAGAATCACCCATTATTACAAGAAAGTTTGCATCATCAGCTTTAGTGATGATAAGATAGAGCAAATATTTAATTATTATTATAATTAGCAGTACAGCGTACTACTTTTAAGAAAATGAGTTTAAGAAAGTTTATAACGAATAAAACGACCGCAGCTTTGGCAGTATTGATTACTGCTTTTGCAAACACTAGCGTATTTGCGCAAGATGCAGCAGCAGGTGCTGCCGCGGCACCGAAAGTTGATATGGGCGAGGTTTATAAATCGGTAATATTTTATATTCTGGTTTTCCTTGCGGTATGCTTATTCATTGCTATTATTGGTAAAGCAATAAAAGTATATGAGTTAAGCCGCGAAGCACAAGGTAAACCTGTTGGTATCAACTGGAACAGGGTACATGCAAGTTTGTTTGCATTATTTCTTGTGATCGGTTTATATGGGGTATATTGGGAATATACGGTACATGGATCAATGTTACTTCCTGATGCTGCATCTGAGCATGGAAAGAAAATTGACAGAATGTTTAATTTAACATTAATCATTACCACAATCGTTTTCATAGCAACACACATCCTGTTGTTCGGATTTTCTTACATCTATAAATATTCTGCAAAGAGAAAAGCTTACTACTATCCACACAATAATACCATCGAAAAAATCTGGACCATTGTTCCGGCTTTAGTATTAACTGTTTTGGTTTTAATGGGTTTCTTAACCTGGAGATCTATTTTCTTCAAAGTTGAGGATCCAAATAACAAGCCATTGCAGATTGAGGTTACTTCTGAGCAGTTCAAATGGTCTATCCGCTATCCTGGGGCTGACGGAATTGTAGGTAAAAAGAATTATAAGTTAACTACAGCAACCAATACATTGGGTATTGATTTTAAAGATGTTAATTCTCGTGATGATGAAATGGCAGATGAGATGGTGCTTCCTGTGGGCAAATCAGTTAAACTTATTTTGACGAGTAAAGATGTAATTCACAGTTTTTATATGCCACACTTCAGGGTACAGTTAAATACCGTACCGGGTATGAGAACGGTTTTTGAATTTACGCCTACAAAAACGACTGCAGAAATGCAGCAGGAAACCAACGATCCGAATTTTAATTACCTTTTCTTATGTGCAAAAATCTGTGGATCTGGTCATTATAACATGCAAAAAGTTGTTCGTGTAGTATCAGAGGCTGAATACAAAACCTGGATTGCAGAACAGAAAACATACTTAAATGACGATTTAAGAAAACAATTTAATTTGCCAGTGGCACCTGCACCTGTAAAATCAGAAGCAGATTCAGCAGCTAAAGATTCAGCAGCTGTAAAAACTAACCAAATGGCTTTAAATAAATAATATTAAGCAGGAGCGAACGAATTATGTCAACAATAGCATTACACGACGAACACAATCACGATCACGCTGATCATGGGCATCATAAAGAGACTTTGATTTCAAAGTATATCTTTAGTATGGATCATAAAATGATTGCCAAGCAATTTTTGATTACCGGTATTATCATGGCGGTAATTGCAATGGGCTTATCAATCCTATTCCGTATCCAATTGGCATGGCCAGATCAAAACTTCCCTTTCTTAGAAACTTTCTTAGGCAAATGGGCTGAAGGCGGTCGTATAAAGCCCGACTTTTATCTGGCTTTGGTTACCATTCATGGGACCATTATGGTATTTTTTGTACTTACAGCTGGTTTAAGTGGAACGTTTAGTAACTTATTAATCCCACTTCAGATAGGTGCAAGAGATATGGCCTCACCATTCTTGAACATGTTGTCTTACTGGTTCTTCTTTATGGCTTGTGTGATCATGATGTCATCATTCTTCATTCAAACGGGACCAGCATCAGGTGGTTGGACGGTTTATCCGCCATTATCTGTTGTAGCTAAGGCTATGCCAGGTTCAGGCTTGGGTATGACTTTGTGGTTAATTAGTATGGTGCTTTTCGTAGCTTCATCTTTAATGGGTGGTATTAACTACGTAAGTACGATTTTAAATATGCGTACTAAAGGGATGGATCTTTGGAAAATGCCATTACCGATCTGGGCTTTCTTCTTAACCGCAATTTTAGGTATCCTATCTTTCCCGGTTCTTGTAGCTGGTGTAGTGTTAATGGTATTTGATCGCAGCTTCGGTACCAGTTTCTATTTATCAGATATCGTAATGGGTACTGATATTTTACCAAATGAAGGTGGTTCACCAATCTTATGGCAACACTTATTCTGGTTTTTAGGTCACCCTGAGGTTTATATCGTAATTATGCCGGCATTGGGTATCTCATCTGAAGTGATTTCAGTAAATGCACGTAAGCCAATTTTTGGTTACCATGCAATGGTTTACTCACTAATCGGTATTACCGTATTATCATTCATCGTTTGGGGTCACCACATGTTTGTAACGGGTATGAATCCATTATTGGGAGGTGTATTTATGATTACTACGTTAATCATTGCGGTACCATCTGCAGTAAAAACATTTAACTATCTGGCTACATTATGGAGAGGTAATATCCGTTTTACGCCGGCCATGTTATTCGCTATTGGTTTAGTTTCATTCTTTATCTCTGGTGGTTTAACAGGTATCTTCTTAGGAAATGCTTCTTTGGATATTAACTTACACGATACTTATTTTGTTGTTGCCCACTTCCACCTGGTAATGGGATCTGCAGCAATTTTTGGTATGCTTGCAGGTGTTTATCACTGGTTTCCTAGAATGTTCGGTAGAATGATGAATGCTAAATTGGGATACTTACATTTCTGGTTAACTTTCATTGCAGCTTACCTGGTGTTCTTTCCACTTCACTTCTTAGGTTTAGATGGGGTACCACGTCGTTACTATGCGTTTACCGAGTTTGAATTTATGAAGAAATGGTTAACTGTTAACGTATTTGTAACCTGGGCAGCTATTATGGCGGCTCTGGCTCAGGTAGCGTTCCTATTTAACTTCTTTTACTCCATCTTTAAAGGAAAAGTAGCCCCTCAAAATCCTTGGGAAGCGAATACTTTAGAATGGACTGCACCTGTTGAACACTTACATGGTAACTGGCCAGGTGAAATCCCAACGGTTTACAGATGGCCATATGATTATAGCAAACCAGGACATGACGCAGATTTTATTCCACAAACTGTTCCTTTCTCTCAAACGATGAGCTCTAACTTACCTCATGATTTTGAAGGAAATGAGGAAGCGGAAAAAATTCAGCAAGATTGGGAATTAGCTAATCCTGTTACAGAAAACAAGGGATAGTTTAAGCTTTAAATAAAATTTCAAAGGGGTATCTGATTAAGTTTCTGCTTATCCGGATACCCTTTTCATCTTATAGATATATGGTCAGCAGATCAGAACAGCGTTTCATTAACATTAATCTTATAACCATTATAGTCACGCTATTGGTTGTACTTGCCGGAGGTATTGTACGTAGTACCGGATCTGGCATGGGGTGTCCGGATTGGCCAAAATGTTTCGACCGTTACATTCCGCCAACTGATGTATCTCAACTTCCTGCCAATTATAAGGAGAAATATGTAGCTGGCCGCTTGAAGAAGAATGAAAAATTCGCTAAATACCTGGAAAGTATAGGCAAAGTTGCCCTTGCTGATAGCATCAGGAATGATAAAAGTATAACTATACCAGAAGAATTTAATCCAGCCAAAACGTGGACAGAGTACCTGAACCGCTTAGTAGGCGTAGCTGCAGGCATCTTTCTATTGCTTACTGCTATTTATTCTTTTACCTATCGGAAAACGGCTAAACGCATCATTGTACTGAGTGTACTCAATATTTTTGTTGTGGGCTATCAGGCCTGGCTGGGATCTATTGTAGTATCAACCAATCTGGCACAATGGGTGGTAACCGTACACATGCTTTTAGCATTGGTGATATTGGCCATCTCAATATATACGTATAATTACGCAAAACAGCTCAATAAAGCACCTTCGGTAATTATGTATAAAATATTATGGCTTAAAGGCTTTTTGTTCTTCACACTTGCAGTGAGCATTGTTCAGATTATTTTGGGCACCGATGTAAGGGAGGCAATAGATGTAATCGCGAAATCTTTAGGCTATAGTGAGAAGGCAACATGGATTTCGAAGGTGGGACATATTTTTTCTTATCATCGTGATTTGGCCATTTTGGTGGTAATTACCAACGGTGTGGTTTATAAAATGGTTATTGACCGTTTTAGTGGTAAAGCGGCTCCATTGCTAACGGCCAAGTTTATTTTAGTTACGCTCTTTGTTCAATTATTATGTGGTTTAGCTTTAGCATATATTGCTTTTCCACCAGCAGCGCAGGCACTGCACATTTTGTTCTCTACGCTGTTGTTTAGTTTACAGTTTTATTTGTACTTACTGGTTTACAGAACAAGTACATATAAACAATAATATTTAAGAAAATTGAAGCAATATCTTTCAGATTTTTCTAAACTTATCAAATTCAGGCTATCGTTTACGGTGGTGTTTTCGGCATCGATTTCTTTTTTGATCGGGCAGAAAATGCAGGTAGGCAGAGGCCATATCCCGAGTATTGATTGGGGCAACTGGTTAATATTAATTGCTGGTGGTTTTTTGGTAACCGCTGCTGCAAATTGCTTTAACGAGATTATTGAAAAAGATCTGGATAAATTAATGTTTAGAACCAAAGACCGCCCGATGCCGGCAGGCAGAATGACCACCGGACAGGGATTGATTTTGGGCGTTTTTATGGCATTTTCAGGTACCTGGCTATTGGGGCACTTAAATCTGGAAACAGGCTTGTTGTCGGTATTTTCAATTTTGTTATATGCTTTTGCGTATACGCCATTGAAGAGAAAATCGCCAGTTGCTGTTTTTGTGGGCGCTATTCCAGGGGCTTTACCGCCACTTATTGGTTATCTTGCTGCATTTGGGAGCCTAAAGGCTGAAATGTTTCATGAAATTGACTATTACATTGCTGTTATTTTGTTTTTGATACAGTTTGTATGGCAGTTCCCTCACTTCTGGGCAATTGCCTGGGTTTTGGATGATGATTACAAGAAAGCGGGTTTCAGGCTATTACCTACTAAAAAAAGAGATAAATTAACAGCACTTTTAACTTTTTTAAGTACGCTGATTTTAATTCCGGTAAGTTTATTGCCAACCATTTATGGTTTTGGCGGTTATTACATTGCTGGTTTATCCCTGATTGCCGGACTCATTTTTAGCTGGTTGGCTTTTAAACTTTTAAGGAGCAGAGAACTGGCAGATGCCAGGAAAGTAATGTTCTGTTCTTTTTTTTACATCCCGGCGGTACAGTTGGGTTTATTATTAAATTTTATAGCAAAATAATTTATGGTGCTAACAATGGAAAAGATGCAGGATACGTTTGACCCAAAACCAAGAAAATTTATCGTTTGGTTATTTGTCGTATCATCAACAATTATGTTTGGTGGTTTTACCAGTTATTACCTGGTATTTGCCGCCTCAAAAGGCAAGGGACACGGTTTGATATTGCCTGACGCCTTTATTTATTCGAGTTTGGTTATTGTAGCCAGCAGTATTGCCTTGGTGCTCGCCTCCAGGGCTTTAAAGAAACTGAATTTCAGCTTACAGCGTAACATGCTTTGGATTACCGTAATATTAGCTGTTGCTTTTGGTGTGATGCAGTTCAATGCCTGGGGAAGTATGGTGAGAACCGGAGCAACTTTGGTAGGAAACAATGCCGCAATATCATTTATTTATGTCGTATCTGGAATGCACCTTTTGCACATTATTGCAGGTGTTGGCCTTATTATAAGTGCTTTAGCCGGTAGCTATAAAAGCCTGCCTGTTGCCAAAGTTCAGTATAGAATGGAAATCGCTTCTATTTTTTGGCATTTTATAGATATATTATGGATATATCTGTATGTTTTTTTACTTTTGAACCGTTAAATTTGTTAACAAACTATTATACTATTTCCAAATGAATGCAGTATCACAATTAGATCAAGTTAAAACCGGGCCATGGAATGGTGGTCGTTCTCCGTGGTCGGTAGAATATGGTAAAATCATGATGTGGTTTTTCCTTTTATCAGATGCTTTTACTTTTTCATCTTTATTGATCTACTACGGCGCTCAGCGTTTTTCTAAATTAACATGGCCAGATCCTGATTTGGTTTTCCAGTCTATACCTGGTATTAAAGATACAGGTGCTCCATTAGTATTCGTGGGTATCATGACTTTTATCCTGATCTTAAGTTCTGTAACCATGGTTATGGCAGTTGAGGCTGGACACCGTCGCGTAAAAAAAGAAGTAATTGGATGGCTTGTAGCTACCATTATCTTTGGTTTCATGTTCCTGGGCTGCCAGGCTTTAGAATGGAGTCACCTGCACCATGAAGGTTTCTGGTGGGGAACTATTCCATCGGCTGAAGAATTGAAACATTTATTTGATGGGCCTGTTTCCTTGGTTGCTGCTCAGCAGTTTGCAAACTTATTCTTTACCATTACCGGTTTCCACGGTTTCCACGTATTTAGTGGGGTTATGATTAATGTGATCATTTTGATTATGACGATTAACGGAACTTTCGAAAAAAGAGGCCATTATTTAATGGTTGAAAAAGTGGGTTTATACTGGCACTTTGTAGATTTAGTATGGGTGTTTGTATTTACATTCTTCTATTTGGTTTAATTTTAATTTATAAAAATATTTAACATGTCACAACATTCGCATTTAGAAGAAGGACACGAGCATGGCGGACATGCTGGAATGGATAAAGCAAAAATCTGGAAAGTAGCAGGTATTTTAACTTTAATTACCGCAATCGAATTTATCATTGCACTATGGGCAATTCCTGGCGGACATATTCCGCAACATATAGGTAACTATATCTATATCGCATTAACTTTGGTAAAAGCATTTTATATTGTGGCCTATTTCATGCACTTAAAATATGAAAAATTAGGCTTACAGTTAGCCCTAACAGTATCGTTCATTTTCATTATTTACTTTATTGTTTTGATGTTAATTGAAGGTGGATTCTTAAACATCCACATGATGAGCCATTAATGAAAAGAAGCCCTATAAAAAAGGTATTAATCCTGGTAAGCATTTTAGCTATACCGGGATTTTTGTTTTTTTACTTATTGCCACACTTTGCAAAAAATAGGTATAAGAGTTTACCCATCTTCGGCAAAAAGACGGTAGCTACTACCTTTCACAGCGTAAAAGGAAAGAAAATTCCGGATACCATTTATCATCTGGTTCCCGATTTTAAACTTATCAACCAGCATGACGATACCGTCAGCTGGAAATCATTTGAGAATAAAATTGTAGTACTCAACTTATTCTATGCCGGGGCCAGAAGCCAGCAGGCGAATAAGTACATCAAGCAACTATCTGACGGCTATGAGCAAAAACCTCTGGTTAAATTTATAAGTCTGTCTGTCGATCCTGCCGATGTAAATAAGCTGAAAGATTTTGCTGCAAATTTTAAGGCCAAAGAAGGTAAATGGGATCTTTTGGCAGGAGATACCGCGCAAATTTATCCATTGATCAGGCAAGGTTTATTGCTCGATGTGGTAGCCAATGAGTACAAAGGAGAAAACAGCTTCATATTTAGTAATAAAATAGTTTTAATCGATAACCTGCATCGAATACGTGGCATTTACGATACTGATAGTGCTGAGGCAAATGCCAAATTAGAAGATGAAATAAAAGTGCTTATTGCCGAGTACTTAAGAAATGTTAAAGATGGCAGATAGTAAGGTTGGCGATTAGTATTTAGCACTTAGCGTTCGAACGCTCTACACAAAGCAAAATAATAATTATAAAAGATTTAATATTCATGGAAAATAGTCCGATCGAGAAAAAATATAGCAAGTGGATCATTATCCTTTCTATTTTTATACCGGTAGCCGTAGCTTTTCTATTTGTGGTAAAGCTCAAAGATCTTGGTATTGATGCGCCTACCCTGCCTTTTTTGCCACCAATATATGCTACTATTAACGGAATTACCGCGGTAGTGTTAGTGATTGCCGTTTGGGCGATAAAAAATGGAAAGGTACAATTACACCAAAATTTAATGAAAACAGCCATAGGCTGCTCTTTATTATTTTTGGTGATGTATATTGCCTATCACATGACTACACCCTCAACTAAATTTGGAGGTGAGGGAACGATAAAATATCTTTACTTTTTTATTTTGTTAACCCATATATTATTGTCAATTGCTATCATTCCTTTGGTTTTGGTTACTTATGTAAGGGCTTTGGCCGAGCGTTTCGATCGTCATAGAAAAATTGCACGGGTTACATTTCCACTATGGCTTTATGTTGCTATAACTGGTGTGGTGGTTTATTTGATGATTTCGCCTTATTACCAATACTAATCGCTTTAGGAGCCTTTCAAACTCCAAGTGAAGCCTTACTGTAAAAAGTAAGGCTTTTATTTTTTTAATACATTTTTTAGTGCACAAAATTTACTAATCTGTATATTTGGTTATAAAGTTGTATTGTGGTTAAGCTAAATCAATTTAGTTTTCCATATCTATTCATCTATCAGTTAAGTCTTGTGGTATAATTACGGGGCAGTTAACAAACAAATTTATGGCGGTAAGTAATGTGGATAAAGAGCGCGCCCTGATTGATAAAATCGTGGAAGGAGACGAGCAAGCATTTTCTGTTTTGTTCTTCAAATACCTTCCTGTACTTCACATTTTTGCCTCTAAATTTACAAAATCAGATGATGCTGCAGAAGAAATTATTCAGGATGCATTTTTAAGGGTCTGGCTAAATCGCGATAAATTGGCGGAAGTAGAGAATGTAAAGGCCTATCTGTATAAATATGTTTCTAACGAATGTTTAAGTTACCTGCGTAAAAAATTAAAAGAAGATCGGGTTGTTGATGCATTTACAGCCAAACAATTAAACAGTCATAACAATACGGTAGAAACCATCAATTTAAATGAGGTAACGAGGATTGTTGCAGTTGCTATAGATAAATTACCTGAGCAAAGGAAAAATATATACCAGTTGAGCAGACGCGACGGTAAAACTATCCCTGAAATAGCGGAAATACTTAATATTTCTCCCAATACAGTTAAAAATGCCCTTGTAATCGCATTAAAATCTATACGTACCCACCTAGAGCAGCATGGTATAGTATTTTTTTATCCAATTGTTTTTTTCTTTTTAAAAATAAAATAGAAAAAAAATAATATTCCGATAGTCCTAATTTTCTTTTGCTGCTTCTTAGTATCAGCATCTTTATGGAAGAACGTATACATTATCTATTACAACAGTTTACTGCTAAGACCTTAAGTCAGACCGAAAAGGAGGAACTTTTAGTTTTAGTAGAAAACGACACGTCATTAATTTCTGACGAAATCGTGAAAATGATTATCTCAGAGGAAGAACATGCCGTTAATGTTGATGATGAAAAATGGAATCCGGTTCTCGATAAAATTCTGAAAGTAGATAAGCCAATGCGGTCGACTAAGCGGATTTTAATGAGTAGTTTAAAATGGGCTGCTGCTGCCGTGGTATTTGTTGTATTTTCTTTAACGGCCTACATATCTCTGCATAAAAAGAAAGAACATGTTTTTACCACGGATATAGCCCCTGGAAAAAATAAAGCTATTCTTACTTTGGCTGATGGCAGGAAAATCTCCCTTTCAGATGCAATAAAGGGAGATATCGTAAAAGAAGCCGGTTTCTCCATCACCAAAACGGACGATGGCCAGCTGGTTTATAATATTGCCGAATCTGAAAATACAAACGATGATCGGTTAAATACCATTTCTACGCCAAACGGAGGTGAGTGGCAAATCAAATTACCGGATGGTTCTACAGTTTGGCTAAATGCGGCCTCTTCACTGCAATACCCATTAAACATTGGTACCGCAAAACAGCGTGTAGTGAAATTGGATGGTGAAGCTTATTTCGAAGTAGCTAAAAATGCAACACATCCTTTTATTGTAGAAACCGATAAACAGACTGTTGAGGTGTTGGGTACTCATTTTAACATCAATAGCTATAGAGATGAAAGCGTTACCAAAACTACTTTATTGGAAGGTAGTGTGCGGGTTTCTCATAAAAATACCAATGAAAGTGAGGTGCTTAAGCCTGGAGAGCAATCGCTTGTAACCCTTTCCGGAATGGATGTAAAAGAAGTAGATGTTGATGAAGCAGTTGCCTGGAAAAAGGGCTATTTCATGTTTAACAACGAAAAGCAGGTAAGCATTTTACGCAAGGTGGCCCGCTGGTATAATGTAGAAATAGAATATGTTGATCCTGAAGCTAAGAATGTAATGTATTACGGTACAGTAAACCGTTTCGAAAAAATATCAAAGATGTTGACCAAGTTTGAGCAAACAGGAGAAGTGCGATTTGATATTAAAGGCAATAAATTATTTGTATATAAAGAATGACGATAAGAAGATTAAGGCATAACTAACCTTGATCTCAAAAAATAAATCAACTAATAAATTAATCAACCTAACCTAACAATTAATGAATAAACTTCGACAAACCTCCTGACATGCTGGCTGAATAAAAAAAGGAGTGCTTCTAACACCCCTTTATATCTGTTTAGCTATTCCGTAAAACGGAACTGACTCAAAATTAAATTATTTCTTGGATAACCGCGAATCGCTCTTTAGCGTCCAAACTTCATTGCGCTTCGCCCAAACAGACTATTAAATGTACAAAATTTATATTAAAATTTTATGTACGCATCGACGCTACATACCTAAATTGCTACTCATGATGAAGTTAATTACGGTTGTTCTGCTGGCCTCGTTAATGCAGGTAAGTGCAGCTTCATTCGGCCAGCTGGTTACATTGAAAGAAAAAAATGTAACATTAGAAAAAATGTTCAGGGAAATCAGACAGCAGTCTGGTTACGATGTATTATTATCTACAAATAAGATAAAAAGTACCACAACAATTAACGCCAACTTCAATAATGCAACTATTGAAGAAGTAATGGGTAAAATTATTTCAGGAATGGATCTTACTTATACAATAGAAGATAAAACTATCCTGATTACACCTGTACAGAAGTCGTTATTTAGTAAGGTTGTTGATTATTTCTCTCAAGTTAGGGTAACGGGTAAAGTAAGGGACAAAAATGGTAATGAACTGCCTGGTGTAAGTGTAAAAGAGAAGGGGGCAACAAATGGTGTCTCAACTAATTCAGCAGGCGAATATAGTATTAATGTAGGTGACCGTGCAACTTTGGTTTTTAGCTACATTGGCTACCAAACCATTGAGGTAGCACTAAATGGCAGAACCAATATCAATGTTACATTGGAAGAAGATGCAGCTCAGTTAAATGAAGTTGTAGTAACAGGTATGGGAACTACTGTAGATAAAAGAACATTTACAGGTGCTACTTCAAATGTTAAAGTATCGGATGCTGAAATAGGTGGTTTGCCTGATCCGAGCAGGATGCTTGATGGACGTGTTGCTGGTGTAACCGTTCAAAATACAACAGGTACATTCGGTACCGCTCCAAAAATTAGAATTCGTGGAGCAAGTTCTATTTATGGAAGTTCAAAACCACTTTGGGTTGTAGATGGAGTAATCCTGGAAGATGTTGCCGATATCAGTTCTGATGATTTATCATCTGGAGATGCACTGACACTGATTAGCTCTGCTGTTGGCGGCTTAAACTCAAATGATATTGAAAGTTTCCAGATCTTAAAAGATGGTGCAGCAACATCAATTTATGGCGCTAAAGGAAAAGGCGGTGTGATTGTAATTACCACTAAAAGAGGTAGGGTCGGCGTAAATAGCTTTAATTATGTATCAGAACTGACCACTCGCTCTAAGTTCTCTTATGATAACTTTAACATCATGAACTCTCAGGAACAAATGGGGGTTTATCAGATGCTGGAGCAAAGAGGTTGGTTAAATAACTCAAGCGTATCCAACGCGTCAAACAGTGGAGTGTATGGTAAAATGTACCAGCTCATCAACTCTGGTCAACTTCAAAATACCGAAGCTGCCAAAAATGCTTATCTACGAGAGGCAGAATATAGAAATACGGATTGGTTTGATTTGCTATTTAATAATAGCGTGATGCAAAATCACTCCATCAGCATGTCATCAGGAACAGAAAAGGCACAATACTATTCATCTCTAAGTGCAGTTTACGATCCTGGCTGGACTAAGCAAAGCAAGGTGAAAAGATATACTGCAAATTTTAATGCTACATATAACCTGCGTAATAATCTAAAATTAACGCTCTTGTCAAACGGATCATATAGAGATCAGAGAGCTCCGGGAACCTTAGGCCAATCTACCGATGTGGTTTTTGGAACCGTAGGTCGTCAGTTCGATATTAACCCATATTCTTACGCTTTAAATACGTCAAGAACATTGGATCCGAATACTTTCTATACCAGAAACTATGCTCCATTTAACATCTTGCATGAATTGGAAAATAATTATATGGATGTTAATGTAGCTGATGTTAAGTTTCAAGGAGAATTGAGCTGGAAAGCACTAAAAACTTTAAACTTTAGTTTTCTTGCTTCAACAAGGTACAACCAAACATCACAACAACATTATATTAAAGATAGCTCAAACCAGGCATCGGCCTACCGGGCAATGGGGACTACTATCATTAGGGACAACAATCCGTATTTGTATACGGATCCAAGTATCTTATATGCTGTGCCTGTCTCAATCCTACCTTCAGGAGGTATTTACAACCGTGTAGATAATAAGCTTACCAGTAACGATTTCCGTTTTATTACTCAGTATAATGAAACTTTTGCCGATAAGCATAATATCGATATCGTTGGTGGATCTACTATAAGTGAAATTTATAGAAATAATAATTTCTTTAGAGGTTGGGGATTACAATATGATTTAGGTGAAATTCCTTTTACAGATTATCGTGTATTTAAACGAGCTTCAGAAGAAAATACCAATTACTATACTGTAGGTAATACGAGAAGTAAGGAGGTGGCTTTCTTCGGTGAGGCGGCCTATACTTACGATAGAAAGTATACTGTTAAAGCAACGGGAAGATACGAAGGAAGTAACAGATTAGGTAGGTCAACTTCAGCAAGATGGTTGCCAACCTGGAGTGTATCCGGATTGTGGAACGTTATGGAAGAAAAATTCTTTCAAAATTTAAATACACCGTTTTCGAGTTTATCATTCAAAGGTTCATATGGTTTATCAGCTGATAGGGGTCCGAGTTATGTAACGAACTCAAAAGCCATTTACAGTAGTTACAATCCTTGGAGACCAACTGCTGCTGATAGGGAAACAGGTTTAGAAATCAATACTTTAGAAAACTCTGAACTTACCTTTGAGAAAAAACATGAGTTAAACCTTGGTACCAGTTTCAGCCTGTTTAAAAATAGATTAGCAGTTGATGTAGACTGGTACAAAAGAAATAACTTTGACTTGATCGGTATTATCAATACACAAGGATTGGGCGGTGAGATTACAAAGTATGGTAACGTAGCTGATATGAAATCGAGCGGTATTGAGGTAAGTGTAGCTGGTACAATACTTAAAAAGAACGATTTCTCTTGGACCGCGAATTTTATCTATACACACAACCAGAATGAAGTAACTAATTCTGAAAACAACGCTCGTGTTATTGACTTGATTACCGGTACGGGTTATGGTTTACAAGGCTATCCAGCCCGTTCTTTATTCTCCATACCTTTTGTGAGATTACAAAATGATGGATTGCCAATTTTTACCAATAGTGATGGCAGTGAGACCGTGACAGGAGTATATCTTCAAAATAGAGATAATGTAGGTTTCTTAAAATACGAAGGAACTACCGAACCTACCCATTTAGGAAGTTTGGGGAACATCTTCGGCTACAAAGCATTTAAATTAAACGTTTTTGTCACCTACTCTTATGGGAATGTAGTGCGCTTAAATCCGGCTTTCAAAACGGGTTATACTGATCTTGATGCCAGTACAAGAGAATTTTATGATGCATGGACTGTGCCTGGAGATGAGTTAAAAACAAATGTTCCTGTTATTTTGGATACCAGATATATCAGAAATAACAGTAATTATGGCATTGCTTATAACTCTTATAATTATTCATCTGCAAATATTGCAAAGGGAGATTTCATTCGTTTAAAAGACATATCACTTTCTTATGATTTTAATAAGAAAATGTTGTCGAGAATCGGTCTAAATGCCGCTTCATTACGTTTAAATGCTACTAATCTATGGTTAATCTATGCGGATAAAAACCTGAATGGCCAAGATCCTGAGTTCGTAAATGCAGGTGGTGTAGCACTGCCTCTAGCAAAACAGTATACTTTAACTTTAAGGGTTGGATTTTAATAAAAGAAACTTACAATGAAAAATAAATATTTATTTCTCGCATTTAGTGCAATTATTATTTCAGGTTTTTCTTCTTGTAAGAAATATCTGGATGAATTGCCAGATAACAGGGCAGAGCTGAATAATACAGAAAAAATAGCTAAAATGCTGGTGTCAGCATATCCAACAAATTCTTACGTGTTGGTGTCTGAATTATCTTCAGATAATGTTGACGATTATGGAGAATCAAACCCATACTACGATCGGTTTTCTACTCAGGCATTTAACTGGCAAGATATCACTGAAACAAATAATGATGGTATTGACAGGTTATGGAGTGGTTGCTATGGCGCAATAGCCAGTGCCAATGCCGCCCTAAATGCCATTAATGAGCAAGGTAACCCTGCAAGTTTGGCTGCACAAAGGGGAGAGGCCTTAGTGGCAAGGGCATACGGTCATTTTATATTGGTCAATATGTTTGCGCAACATTATTCACCATCGAAATCGGCAACAGATTTAGGCATAACTTATATGACTAAACCAGAATCTACCCTTGATCCTAAATATCAACGCAATACCGTGGCTGAAGTTTATGACTTTATGGTTAAAGATCTGGAAGAGGGGATTCCATTGATTAATGATGCTTCTTATTCAAACTCCAATGTTGCTAAATATCATTTTAACAAATCGGCAGCAAATGCTTTTGCGGCAAGGTTGTTTCTTTATAAAGGCGATTGGGCTAAAGCGGTAAACTATGCTACGGCTTCATTCAACAATTCTCCATCTACTTACTTACGCGACTATACTTACATTTCTACCTTTAGTGCAACCTTCGCTAATATCACGAGAGAATATAACTCAAGTGGCATAAAGGCGAATTTTCTGATCAGCACACCTGTTTCATCTGCAGCATTAAATTTTGGTAATTATTATACTGGTAGTAGGTACTCTCATGGCGCCTATATTGCGGGTAATGAATCAATTTTAATAAAGAATACACCTCATGGTAATTATACAGGTACTCCGGGTTACCGCATTCGAAGCTATAGTTATGCTGGTGCAAATTTAGATAAAGTGTTATTGCCGCATGTTTCCTATCAATTTGAATATACCGATCCGGTTGCTGGTATTGGCTATACGCATAGTGTTTTTGCACCTTTTACTTTAGAAGAAGCTTTGCTTACCCGCGCCGAAGCTTATATTCAATTGAAAAATTATACTGCAGCTTTAGCTGATATTAATCTTTTTGTAGGCAATACTTTTACCTCATCTCTACCTGTAACACAGGAAAGGATTGATGCATGGGCTACATCATTTGCCTATTCCACACCTACAGCTTCGACACCTAGAAAAAAATTCAATGCTGAATTTACCATTGAAGCTGGTACCCAGGAAAATATGCTTCAGGCTGTATTGTATTATAGAAGAATAGAGACCTTACTTACTGGTTTACGCTGGTTTGATGTTAAACGTTATGGTATAGAAGTTACCAGACGTACAATTGTTGCCGGTGTACCTGGTCCAATAAGCAACAATAAGTTAGTAGTAAGAGATAATAGAAGAGCAATACAATTGCCTCAAGATGTAATCACTTCTGGTTTAACCTCTAATCCAAGATAGACATGAAATTTAATAAAATTTATTTATTTCTTTTGGCAGGAACGTTAGTAGCTAACGGCTGTAAAAAGGAAAAGTTGGATCCAAATAGTGTTTTTGTTGATTCGACGATCGAAAAAAATGCATTGGACAATTATATCTACGGTAATTTAGTATTAGATTATAATATTGATGTTTTGTATAAATATGTAGATAAAGAATCTGACCAGAATTATAACTTGGTTCCGGCTAGTTATGAAAGCTCAATCAGAATGACCAAGTTGTTAAAATATTTAGGTTTTGAACCTTATGATGCTGTGACAGGTGGAAAATCTTTTATCAAGGGTTATTTTCCTAAACTGATCAACTATATCGGTGAAGCTGCCTATAGAAATAATGGCACTAAAATATTGGGTACAGCTGAAGGCGCCAGAAAAATTACACTTTATGAGGTGAACAGATTGAATGCTACTACCGGCGTTAATGCAAACTTTTTAACTGATAGTTATTTTCACACTATTCATCATGAGTTTCAGCATATCCTAAACCAAACTACCGATTTCCCAAGCAGTTTTAGAACAATTTCCGGAACTTCGTATGTTGATGATGTTTGGGTAACGGCCTGGGCTAATGATGGCGCAGCAATTGCAGCAGGTTTCATTTCACCTTACGCAAGTAGTTCTGACAAAGAAGATTTTGCGGAGTTGTATTCGTTTTACGTAACCTTATCGGCTGCTCAATGGGATGCCAGGTTAAACGCAACAGGCAGTACCGCTGCTGGCAGAACAATCATTAACAATAAGTTGATATTGGTGAAAAATTACATGCTAACAGTATGGAAAATTGACATGGATGTATTAAGGGCAAATATCCAGGCTCGTATAGCCGATCTGCCTAATTTTAATCAAACTTCATTATAATCGAGATATTATGAAAAGAAACTATTATCTGTTAACTATTATCTGTTTTCTGTTTTTAGCGGCATGCGACAAGAAAAAAGACAGGGTTTTCGACGAAAGCCCAACCGTACGGTTGAATCAGTCAGTGGCTAATGCGCAAACTATTTTAAGAAGTAAACCCAACGGATGGATTTTTCAATATTTTCCAGGCGCTAGTGCTCCGTACGGAGGCGTTAATTTATTTGTGAATTTTACCTCTGCTATAGATGTAAATATTCAGGCTGATTATATAGAAGGGAATGTGACCAGTTCTTATAAGGTATATCCTGGTGCCGGGCCGATATTAACTTTTGATACCTATAATTCTGTTTTGGATTACTTTGCTTTACCAGGCGCACGGAATGGCAATCAAGGCCCTTCTGATGTTGGCTTAGGAGGTGATATAGAATTTCTGGTGGTAAAAGCTAATGCTGATTCTGTTATCTTAAAAGGCAGAAAAAGAAACACCACCCTGGTTATGGTGCCTGTACCTGGAAATGCGGCAACTATACCTGCCTTAATAAGCAATTACAGAACATCATTTAATCGCTTCTACAATGCAAATTCCTTCCGTTTTGTCACAGCAGGTAAAACTACCGCGGTAACCTGGGGAGTATTTAACGGTTTATTGGCAGGAAGCAACAACTATTCGTTCAGGCCAACGGATACCGGACTTGACGGTTTTAAGGAATATACAGTGGATGGCATTACCTTTAAACAATTAACCTATAAAGAGGCAACAGCTAATTACCCAAATGGTTATTATGCCAATGCTGATGAAAGCTTGAAATTGGTTATTTTATAATAAATTAACCTCTATAGCAAAGCCTCCGGAATTATCGGAGGCTTTTTTTGTAAGTTAGAAATACTCTTATCATACCAAGAGTTAATTTTGATTAAGAATTAAACATACTGATTACTGTTGAACCTTTTCCCCAGATATTTTTCGGGGGCACTATTCTTTCTATAAGACAGCTCCCTGCAATCCTTATTTTATTAGTTTATTCCTTCTATTGTCGTCAACTCGTTAATCCTTACTGTTCTTTATATCCCTAATAGGTTTTGCACCCTTGTTATAATAGATCAAAATCTTTAGCATAGTAAATGTAAGAGTTTCATTTATACCGCTCTGTAAAACAGGTTTTCAGGATAATGAGCAGCAATATGATTATGCTAAGCAAAGTTTGACAAGCTATTGCAAAATAGTTTTTGAGAATTTATATTATATTTTTAACCGTAGAGAATACAGCAATGCTTGGGTATCTAAAATCACTCATTTGAAGAGACAATAATGGGTGGTAAATTCGTCAACTTCAAAGTACATAGTTGTGGCTTCCATAAATCTAATTTTCTATAATCCAAATAATTCAGAAAGTGAATCAGGTTTACAAAATACTTTATTTAAGTTAAAATATGGATTAAAAGTGAGGCTGTCTCAAAAATAAAAACAAGACAGCCTTCTCGGAATTTAATTTGGCAGAATACCAAAAATGGCCAAACTCGAATGTAAAAAGGGCAATTTTCAATTTGGAGAATTGCCCTTTTTTATCCTATTAAAGATTTGAGGCAAATTTTATTTTGCACAATTTTTGAAAAAGGGACTTGTGAGACAGCCTCACGAATGTCTATGATGTCTATAGTTTATAATATTATTTATTCCGTGAAACTTGGGTATTTATTACCCCAATTTGAATTAATACTTATCTTAAGCAGGTTAAAGCTAATTGAATAACTACACTTGTAACTGTTCCAGATAAAAACCCAGAAGCAAAACCTCCCATAAATCCACTTACTCCGCCAGTTACAGTACCAATAACTGGAATAGCAACCGTTCCTGCAGTTGCTCCCGTGTAACCAGCTGCAACCCCTGCTCTAAGGCCCGTAACAACGCCTGTCATCAGAGCTTTTCTTGTGTCAACCTTACAATGTAATCTCCCACCTGACATGAATTTGTTAATTGGGGAGATAGACATAATTGGAGAACCTTTTGCTAATCCTAATGTAGGCACTGGTTCCAATATGGGCTCTGGTGCATATAAGTTAATCCAGTAATCAGGGTCTTGTTCTAATGAAGTAGCATATGCTTTAAGCCACTCAATTTCATTTAGAATTTGTATCTTCTCAGCTTCAGAATTATATAGATCATAAGTAAGCCCGAGTGCAATCCCATCCAATTGTGTGAGGTAAGAACTTAATTCCGTATAATTTTCGGTTGCAGCCCAATATTGGGCCCTATACCCTTCAGCTAGTAACGCCATAGCTGGATCAGTTTCTGGTGGTGTCGGATCAGACGGTCCTACAGGGGAATTAGATAATCGCTTACTAATTTTTAATGACGTTATTAATTCGCTAGTGTTTTTTGGTATTTCTATTTTAGTTCTTTTATTTAACTCTTTAGATACATTTAATATTTTATTTGTTTGAGCATCATCAAAGATCACAACACCATCTTTATTTTGGAGTGATTGTTTCAAAACCCCTTTTAGCGCACTAAATTCGGTTTTTATTTTTGCGGAAATTTCTGCTCTTTTCCCACTCCAAAAAGCTGAGTGAGTTCGTGAGTCATCTGTTTTCTTGCAAGATATTAGGCATAATAAGACGAAAAAGATGGAGAACGCGTGTTTTTTTTTCATAAAATTCATTGATTAGTTATTTAGACATAGACATCGTAAAGTTATGCATAAATGACTGATATTTTTTATAAATAGTACTTATTTATTGTATGCCTTATAGCTTCTTTATGAGTGTTTTTTATTTCTACTACGAATACTTATTTTTGCTTTTTCGAAAGACATTTGATTTCTATCCTTGGAAAATTGGTACTTGTTGCGTTAATAGATTCATTCATTGGACGTTGAAAATTAATTTTTATTAAAAGTTAAATAATCTCAACCCTATTTACTTTTATGACATAATTTTTAAACCCCTCCATGCGTTTATTCCTATATTTGTAAACCATGAAGAAGAAAGCAATTTTTATCCTGTTTGTATTGGTAATTACGTTTGCTGTAAGTGCCAATGTTGATGCTCAATGTTCCATGTGTACCATTAATGCCGAGCAGGGTGTAAAAAATGGCAATACACAAACTGCCGGCTTAAATACAGGTGTATTGTATCTTTTATCTCTTCCTTATTTAATGGCTGTTATTGTTGGTGTGGTGTGGTACAAAAAATACCGTAAAAAGAATATACAGCTGAACATGAAAAAAGAACCTTTTAATTTAAATTAAAAGCATGTCTGATCAAACGACCTCAAAACTTTACGCCATTGTACATTGTAAATGCCCGCATTGCCGCAGGGGAGATATTTTCACGGGCAGTATGTATGGCTGGAACATTCAGCACACCAAAGAAATCTGCGGACATTGCGCACAGCGGATAGAAATTGAACCTGGTTACTTTTATGCAGCTATGTATGTAAGCTATGCCATGAATGTGATTGAAATGCTGATCGCCAGTTTTCTTACCTATTTAATTTTTGGTCCGCTTACCGATGAAACTTTCTGGCCATACCTGATTGTTATTTTTACCGGTTGTTTTGTACTGTATCCCTTTAATTACCGTTATTCCAGGATCATATTGCTTCACGTTTTATCGCCAAATATTAAGTACAAGCCGTATTACGATAAGTAATATGGGTTAATCGTTTAAATCGTATAAACTGTTTAATTGTTGGTTTAGCGGTTAGTGATAAGCGTTTGGCGATGATTTAACAACATGAATGTAGGGGCCATTTAAACCAATGGCTACTGAACTGATGACCAATGAATCCTAAACAATGCTAAAAAAGGAAACTCTTCAATTTATAAAAAATGTAGCGGAAAATAACAACCGCGAATGGTTCGCTGCTAATAAAGATGTGTACGAAGCAGCCAAAGCTGATGTTTTGGCATTGGTAGGTAAGCTTATTCCCGAATTGGCTAAGGTAGATCCATTGCTTTCAGCAGAGGCTGATCCTAAAAAAAGCCTGCTGCGCATTTACCGCGATGTGCGTTTTAGTAAAAATAAATATCCCTATAAAAATAACTTCGGTATCTGGTTTTCGGCAAAAACTAAAGGGGGAAATGAGCCGGGCTATTATCTGCATATCCAGCCAGGAAAGAGTTTTCTTGCCGGCGGCTACTGGATGCCTGATGCACCGCATTTAAAATTGATCAGACAGGAGATTGATTACAATATAGGCGATTTTAAAGAAATTATAAACGAAAAGGATTTTAAGAAAAATTTTAAACTGGGATTTGATAATACCCTTAAAAATGCACCTAAAGGTTATGATCCTGCAGATCCGAACATCGAATTTTTGAAGCTGAAAAGTTTCGAAGCTACACAGAAAATCGATGACGAAGAATTTTTAAAACCAAACCTCGTTAATAAGTTGATAAGTTCTTTCAAAACAATACAACCATTAGTTGCATTTTTACGGAATGCGATAGAGCAGTAATAGTTAGCAGTTGTCAATAACCAAAAACTAATTGCCAGTCTTGCTACTTGCTACTAAATACTTGCTACTAAATACTTGCTACTTAATACCCGCTACTTGCTACTAAAAACTAAACTCTTGAAACTTTAAACATGAAAAATACCTTTTTTGCTTTTGCCGTTCTCCTTTTTATTTCTTCATTAACTTCTTGCGTAGTGTTATCCCCTAAAAAGTATAAAGCTTTACTAGGGACTAAAGATTCGCTTTACACCGCTTTTAATGAAGGTTTTATCAAAATAGAAAATCTTGAAAAAGAAGTGGCAGGATTAAAAAAGGATACCACATTGATGGCTGAGGAGCTTCGCGACCTTCAAAATAGCTACAATACCGTTGATGCGAACTACAAAAAGCTTAAAAGTAATTCCTCCAGCGAAATCACCAAATTATCAGGCGATCTGGCTGCCCGCGAAAAGCGTTTAAAAGAGGTGGAAGAGGTGCTGCGCAAACGCGATGAAGCCACCAACTCGCTCAAAGAAAAATTGCAGCAGGCCCTGTTGGGCTTCACCAAAAGCGGTTTAACTGTAGAGATTAAAAATGGTAAAGTATATGTTTCACTAACCGATAAGCTTTTATTTCCTTCAGGAAGTATTATTATTGATGAAAAAGGTAAGCAGGCTTTAACACAATTGGCCAATGTATTAAAACAGCAGCCAGAAATTAATATTGCAGTTGAAGGCCATACCGATAACCAGAAAATAAATAACCTGGGGCAGATTAAAGATAATTGGGATTTAAGTGTATTAAGAGCTACTTCTGTAGTGCGTTATTTAACAGAGAACGAGAAGGTAGAAAGTGTAAGGATGACGGCTACAGGTAAAGGCGAGTTTCAGCCCCTGGGCTCCAACGCAAGTGCAGATGGAAGAAGCAAAAACAGAAGGATAGAGATTGTACTTTCGCCTAAGCTGGATGAGCTTTACAATTTAATAAAATAATAGTACGGAATTAATGGAAGGGACTAAAAGGTTCCTGGTTTTCAAATTAAAGATCAATTTTAGGATCAGGAAATGATAAGCGGAAAACTAGGGCAATCCCGGTGTTTTGCCATGTGTGTGCGTTTCATCAAAAAATAATTTTGTTTTAGGGTTCGGAAACGATAGGTCTGTGGTTCTTGGCGGCCTGCAGTCCCGCCATGCGCTATAGCTCCGATGAAAAATCTGAGGCTGCCGCTACTGTCGGGTTTAGGAATAAAGGTTGGCGCCCTGCAAACGCTCAAAATGAAATACTGCCCTTGCCATTTAGCCCCGGTTGGAGCGGTTACCCTGCAGCAACGAGGTACGAGGCAGCGAAGCTTAAAAGCGAAAAACGGTACGGAGTTTAGTATTGAGTACAGGCCTTGCGCTCCAGATAAAAAAATAATTTTGTTTTAAGGTTCGGAAACGATAGGTCTGTGATTCTTGGCGGCCTGCAGTCCCGCCATGCGCTATAGCTCCGATGAAAAATCGGAGGCTGCCGCTACTGTCGGGTTTAGGAACAAAGGTTGGCGCCCTGCAAACGCTCAAAATGAAATACTGCCCTTGCCACTTAGCCCCGGTTGAAGCGGTTACCCTGCAGCAACGAGGTACGAGGTAGCGAAGCGTAAAAGCGAAAAACGGGAGGGAGTTTAGTATTGAGTACAGGCCTTGCGCTCCCTTATAAAAAGATGTGAAACAAATGCCTAAATACCTATATTATAGATTTTGGTGTCGGCGATAAGATTTTAAGATCTTAAAAGTATGCTCAAATTCGTGGCTGCTAAAGTTAGCATAATCGGGCATAGAGCGTTTATGGGCTGTTAAAAAGTTAAGCAGTTCTTTAATTACATTTGAAACTTCTTCCGATTCATCGGTATGTTTCAGGGTGTCGATTTTACTTAACAGTAAGGTTATTTCATACATCTTAAAATTATTCTTTTTAGTAACAGCCAAGCCTGTATTGGCTTCTATAAGCGCTTGTTCATAATGATGTGTAGCATTGTAAAAGTTTGCTTTAAAAACATTAAAGCTGGCCAATATAAAATTGGTATAATAGGTATAATCGCTGCTTATAATTTTATCTACGAAATGTATAATACGCTGTGCTTTCTTAAAATAATTTAACTTAACATAGGTTTGACCTAAATGAAGCAACAAAAAAGGAGAGAATACTGAATATCTGACGTAAAAAATATTGGGATATTTATGCAGTATAGCCATAATAAAACGGTGGCATTCTGCATAACTTTTTTGAGAAAACAAAACCATTAACACTAACCGATAAGAAAGTATTTCGGCTGAAGTGATTTCTTCATTTTTCTTTGGTTTACTCTGATCTATCTGCTGGCAAAGTTTTATGATTTTATCTTCCAGGCTTTTGCTCTCATTAGGTTTGTTAATCAGGTTATTATGAAAATAAAGTATTAAATCGTAAGGATTGATCGGAAAAAGTTCGTTTAACCTTTTATAATTCCTTTTCAATAACTGCATTGAATTGGCAAGGGCCAATTTATCAACATCAATAATATTAACATTGGATTCTATTACATGCAGGATAATCTGAATGTCCTCGTTCAGCACGTTTTTCGATATTGTTCTGATGGTTTCTTTGTACAGGTTGCCCATCGTGCGCCCTGTAGTCATAATATCAATAAAATCGGTATCTACACTCAGTTTATTGAAGTTAGCATTGGGTTTGCTTAACTCATATTTTGATACATAACAAATAAAATCGAAAGCATTATTCTTCTCGCGGTTAGAGAACGGCAGCCTGAAGATGTTTTTTAAAGCAGCAATTTCGTTGCGGTTGATACAAAATCTGATCGACCAGTTCAGAATATGGTCTCTTTGAGCGCTTTGACAACGGAAACTCTTGAGTATGTACTCAAAAAAAGGTTTATCAGGTTTATATTCAAATTTATCAGTAATCTGTATAAACATAAAATAGGTATAAATATCGTCACTCAGAAAGCGAACGATCTCTGTAGGGATGGTTGTACTCAACCTTTTCTCTTCAATGATAATACCAGCGTTTAACAGTTCTTCATACGTATCAGGATAACAATTAATGTAGCTCAAGATTTTTTCTTTGGAAACTCTTAACTTCTTATTTCCCTCTGAAATGCAATCACTTATTTTTTTAAGCAAGAATATTTTTTCGGTGCTTTTTTTTGCCAGAAATACACGCTTTTCCAGAAAATAATTAATTAGTTCGTAACATAATAATGGATTGTTCAGCTCAAGCTGCTGATTTTCGTCTTTGAGTTTGAAATAAACCTGTAACCAAAAAGGCGTTTTAAACTGCGTTAAAAGTGACGGACTTACGTCAGCACGATTGATAATTTTATTTTCTAAATGGCTTAACGTGTAGAGTATCTCATCAACATTTAACGATGGTACATTACTTAGCGTTTCCTCATCGTAAAATAAACCCGTGTACCAGGCTTTTGTTAAAGATGCCGAACTGTAAATGGCCGGCTGAATATTAATCCAGGTATCTGTCCGCATACCAAATACCAGCTTAACAAAATTGTTTTCTTCTATGCTATATAGAAAATCGATAAATATTTTAAAATAATTGTTTTTGGCCAGATGCTCGTCAATACCATCAACAATAATAACAAAACGACCTTCGCGCTTTTCGGGATTTTTTTTGAAAAAACTGATTAACTCACTAAGGCTTCCGAATTTAAATTCTTTTAAAAACCACTCTTTTAATGTATCGCTGTTTTGGATAATGGTATTGAGACTGGTAGAATTAATCAATAAAACGATATCGTTTTTGTAAAGGGCATTTTCTGAAAAGAAAAAATACTCGACCATATGGGCAAGAAGTATTGATTTTCCTTGCCCCGGCTGTGCACTTATCGTCGTAAACTGGTAGTTGTTCTTTAAGAAATAATCAAAGTCCGGATAAAAAAAACTCCTGTTGGCGGTGGTCGTAAATGGAACCCCGGAATTATTTTTCTTGGCAATTAATGACACTTCTGTAATGGCATGTGCCTTTAACTTTAAATCCTGCCAGATACTTTGAGCCGAACTGGTGTGGTTTTCCTTATCCTTACAGAATGCATCCCAATCGTTATAACCTACATACTGCGAAAGGCTGTTTAAAGTGAACAAAGAAAATTTATGTAAGGTGTTTGCAAAGCCAAAAAAACGTTTGATCGTTGTTTCACTTACATAATTCTTAGTTTCCTGATATACATACTCAGAAATTATCTTACAATGGGCCGGGTCGATATTTCTCAAACCAGATTTTAGAAGAACAAACTTCCGGAGTTCGATAAGGAGATCGTTAGCATTCATGAACTATCTTATAGGATGACTTTTGCTAATGTCATCATAATTTCACAATTGAAGAAATCTATTCACGAAGAAAGCCCTGTATGAATAAAATGAATAAGTGATGCATAATAAAAATGAATAGCAATGGATAAGGGAGGTAGCTATTCTAAAATTAGATTTGTCATGATTATATAATGCACTTGGGAAAAACAACCACACAAGGGC
The DNA here is from genome assembly GCF_007833675.1 of Pedobacter suwonensis. Taxonomy (NCBI): domain Bacteria; kingdom Pseudomonadati; phylum Bacteroidota; class Sphingobacteriia; order Sphingobacteriales; family Sphingobacteriaceae; genus Pedobacter; species Pedobacter suwonensis. Next base: position 4,025,723 of record NZ_CP031708.1, read on the forward strand.
ATTGAGCACATAGTAAGTCTCCTAAATAACGCCTGATATGATGAAAACTTTTACTTTCTCGTCCCGCTTAGGGATATTCCGCAATGTATATATTGCAGTCATCATTGTATTAACGCTCTTCTCTACTCAATCGTATGCGCAGACTAAAATTTTTGCAAATACCGTATCTGCTCAAAGCAGGGTAGATAATGCAATCAATGCAACTTTAGACAATAACACTTTCGCTACTGTTAACTCATATGGTGGAATTGCGGTTGGAATTGGCTCATATAGTGGCGAGTTGGAATTAAAATATCCGGCTGCTGTTGCTGCGGGAATTACATCTTATATCAGGATAGATTTTGATGCAGATGTGCTGAACAGGTTGTTGGGCGGTAGTTTAGGAACCTTGCTGGCTAACGTAGGCGGAACGGTGGTTTTGGGAAACCATTCTTTCCAGGTAGGTGCCAGAAACGGTGCTACGGCAGTTCCTCCGACAGGCGGTAACAGTGTTGACGGATTTTCTTCAGAAAATCTGCGGTTGGTGAAAGATGCAAATGGTTTCTTTTACATTGCGATAACGCCTACACAGGCTTATGATCGGGTATTTGTTAAAGATGTAACCAATGCACTTCTGGTTTCGGTGGCTAATAATACAAAGGTTTACTATGCTTTTTATACCTCAGGTACCGATCCCTGTACACAGGCATTTGCTACAGGATTTGAAGGAACCGGAATTACACTAGATGCCTTACAGTTAGGCAGCTCAGGCGTAACCAATAGCGAAAGGGCAATTGATTCAGATCCAGATAATTTTTCTCAACTGAGTTTAGGGGTACTTGGCGTGGGATCATCCATTAGCCAAAATTTCTATTTTGCAACACCGTCAAATCCTGGCGATGATATTAACCTGAGGATCAGTGCTTCACCTGCATTGTTAACGGCGGGGCTGCTACAAAATATTTCTATAACAGCCTACAATGGCGGTACTCAGGTATATACCGGTTCGGCCGCAAGTTTATTAAACCTTGATTTATTGGGCTTACTCAATAGTGGGCAGCCAGTATCAATACCTTTTTCTCCAGGTGCAAATGTAGTTTACGATAGGGTGAAGGTTACGCTCGGTTCAGTAGTTGCTTTAAACCTTACACAAACCATCAATTTATATGGTGTAATCCGCTCTGCAGGCAGGCCAACGCCAGTAAGCACAGCGATTGCTGCATGCTACAACAATACTGTGGCATTAAATGCTACTACGGCCAATACTAACGAATTGAGGTGGTATGAAACAATAGAAGGCGGAACCGCATTACAAACGGTTGCTTTTAATGGCACTTTTACTACACCTGCGCTGAACGCTAATAAAACCTATTATGTCGCTGCCAGAAGGGTAGGCTGTACAGCCGAATCGGCAAGGATACCGGTTGTGATTACCGTAAATCCACAAATTATTTTCAATGGCGCTACGTTAACCAATGCCACGCCAGGTTTCGCCTATTCTAAACAATTGGATGCCGCCACAGGTGGAACTGCAGGCTATACTTATGCCTTGGCGCCAGGCAGTACGTTGCCGGCAGGTTTAAGTTTATCATCGGCTGGCGCAATTACCGGAACCCCAACGGTAGCGAATACCTATAGTTTTTCTGTAGTTGCTACTGATGCCAAAGGCTGTAAAGCAACTGCAACTTATAATTTAACAGTTACCGCTGCATTGGTTCTTACCCCAGGTGCATTGCCTGATGGTTTAACAGGAACAGTCTATCCAACACAAACCATTCCCGCTGCAACCGGTGGAACGGGACCGTATATTTATACCGCAGCAGGGGTTCCTCCAGGCTTAACTTTTAATCCAGCAACAAGAGAAATTACCGGAACACCAACCCAGCCCGGAACATATACGATACCAGTTGCGGTTGTTGATGCAAACGGTAATACACTAACATCTAATTATACCGTAAAAATAACCGATCCATTATTACTACCGGCAGCAATTTTAGCTGATGGTACTACCGGAACAGTTTATACTACGCAGATTATACCAGGCGCAACAGGTGGAACCACGCCTTATACTTATTCAGCAACCGGTGTCCCTCCGGGTTTAACTTTCAATTCATCAACCAGGGCCATTACCGGTACGCCAACAACTGTTGGTTCTTATACTGTACCAGTTACGGTAACTGATGCTGACGGAAAAACGGTTACCACCAATTATACAATTAACATTAACAATCCGCTTCTTTTGCCTGTCGCAACCCTGCCAGATGGAACAGAGGGCGCAGTTTATGCTACGCAAACTTTACCTGCCGCCACCGGTGGTGTGGGACCTTATACTTATGCTGGTACTAATCTTCCTCCCGGACTATCTTTTAACGCAAACACAAGGGAGGTTACAGGTACACCAACACAGGCAGGTAATTATGTTATTGCTGTTACCGTTACTGATAGCCAGGGTAAAACAGCTAGTAACAATTATCCTGTTAAAGTAAACGGTACCTTAACCTTACCAACCAAAACTTTACCTAACGGTATTGTCGGTACTTCTTACCTAACGCAAACTTTACCGTCTGTAACGGGTGGAACCTCTCCATATACCTATGCGGCAACAAACCTTCCGCCGGGACTGTCGTTTAATTCAACTACAAGAGAGATTACCGGCACACCAACATTGGGTGGAATCTATAATATTTCTTTAACGGCTACAGATGCTGACAACAATAAGGCAACTACCACTTACGCCTTAACTGTAACGGTAAATGCGCCGGTTGTGGCTTCAGCTACCGTATGTACCGGAAGCGCAGCTACTTTAACGGTAAGTAACCTGCAGGCAGGCGTAACTTATAACTGGTATGCATCAACAGGAGGTGCACCATTGGCAACTGGCAATAATGGTACTTATGTAACACCGGAAGTAAACTCATCGACTGTATTTTATGTTGAAGCCGTTTCTGGAACAGCAATTAGCAGCAGGACATCGGTTACCGTTTCAGTTAACCCACCGGCAACGTTAGCAACCGTTACCACTAATAACCAGGTCATCAACTCCGGACAAACTACCACTTTAACCGCTACTGCTGATACTGGAAATACCATCGCCTGGTTTGATGCTCCATCAGCAGGTACACAGGTTGGAACGGGAACTTTATTCACAACGCCAGCTTTAACGGCAACGAAAACCTATTACATAGAAACCACAAGCAGCAATGGCTGTAAAAGTGCAGGCCGTGTTCCCGTTACTGTAACGGTAATTAACGGTGGTGGCGCAACAGCTTGTAATGCAGCAAATAGTCAGAATACGGGTATTAAGGGGATCTGTTTATTATGTGCTGTAAATGGTGCAGGTAATTCTACTGATGCTGATGCCAATAACTTCACCAGAATTTCTCTTGCTGTGGGGGTTACGGCAACAGGTTATCAACAATTAATTTTCCCATCTGTCGGGGTTGCTGCGGATAGTATCCGTTTAGACCTGGCTTTACCAACAGGTTTAGCTGATGTTGGTCTTTTAAATAATATAACCGTTACCATATTAAATGGGAACACGGTTGTAAAAACAGTTCAATTAAATGGTGCATTGCTGAGTCTTCAACTGTTATCAGGTAACCGTTTTACGGCAACTGTTTTAGCAGGCAGGGCTTACGATAGGGTTCAGGTAAGCTTTGGTGCACTTGCATCCGCTTTAACCAGCCTGGATATTTATGGAGCGACAGTAGTTTATCCCGATCCAACATTTATAGCCGGTGCACAATCTATTTGTGCAGGCAGTGCGGCAACAATTAGCGCAACTGCAAATGGTGGCACTACTTTAGCCTGGTTTGATGCTGCGACAGGCGGTAACCAGGTGGGTACAGGCGCAAACTTCACCACGCCTGCATTAACCGCTACAACAACTTATTATGTTCAGGTCAGTAAGGGAAATTGTTCAAATACCACAAGGGTTCCGGTGGTTATTACTGTTAATCCGGCAATTGTATTTACTGGAATTGCTTTAACCAATGCAACCATTGCCTCGCCCTATAGTAAACAACTTCCGATAGCTACCGGTGGAACACCAGGTTATACTTATGCTTTGGCTGCAGGTAGTTCTTTACCAGCAGGTTTAACTTTATCAGCTAATGGTCTGTTAAGCGGTACGCCAACTGCAACAGGTAACCCAACATTCGATGTTGTAGTAACAGATACAAAAGGCTGTAGCACAACAGCAACATTTACGCTAACCGTAACCCCAGCATTGGCATTAGCTCCGGGTGCATTGCCTAACGGCGTAACAGGTACAGCTTATACCACCAATGGGATTCCTGCTGCAACCGGAGGAACAGGTCCTTATACTTATTCCGCTACCGGTGTTCCGCCAGGATTAACCTTTAATCCTGCAACAAGAGAAATTACAGGTACGCCAACCCAGATCGGAACTTTTACCATTCCGGTTACGGTAACTGATGCCAATGTCAATACGGTTACGGCGAGCTACACACTTAAAATAACCGACCCATTGGTTTTACCTGCGGCAACTTTAGCCAATGGAACTACCGGTACCGTTTACCCTACTCAAACTATTCCATCTGCAACAGGCGGAACTGGTCCTTATATTTATGTGGCAACTGGTCTTCCTCCGGGATTAACTTTTAACCCCGCTACAAGAGAAATTACCGGGACACCAACACAAGCAGGAACTTTTACGGTAGCCGTAACGGTAACCGATGCTGATGGAAAAACAGTAACCACTAATTATGCAATAGTAGTAGCTGATCCGCTATTATTGCCAGCAGCAAATTTGCCTGATGGAACTGAAGGAACAGTTTATGCTACGCAAACCTTGCCATCTGCAACTGGTGGTGTTGGTCCGTACACTTATGTAGCAAACAATCTGCCCGCTGGATTAACTTTTAATCCGGCAACAAGAGCAATTTCCGGAACACCTGCACAGGCTGGAAATTATTCGATCGCTGTAACCGCAACAGATAGTGAGGGCAGAACAGCAGGTAATAATTATGCACTTAAAGTAATAGGTGTATTATCGTTACCAGGTGCAACTTTACCAAACGGTATTGTGGGTACACCTTACCCAACACAAACTTTGCCAGCAGTAACAGGTGGAACAGCGCCATATACTTACCTGGCTACGAACCTTCCTCCGGGCTTAAGTTTTAATACTGCAACAAGGGAAATCACAGGAACGCCGGCTTTAGGCGGAACTTTTACCATCTCTTTAACGGCAACAGATGCTAACGGAAACAAAGCTACAACTGCATACAGTTTAACCGTAACGGTTGATGCTCCTGTAGTTGCTGCAGCAACAGTTTGTGCCGGAAGTTCAGCGACGTTAAGCGTTGGTAACTTGCAGGCCGGCGTAAGTTATAATTGGTATGCTTCTACCGGAAGTACACCATTGGTTACCAATAATACAGGTGTTTTTGTAACGCCTACAGTAAACGCCGCAACTGTATTTTATGCTGAAGCAGTGTCTGGAACTGCAGTAAGTTCGAGAACTGCCGTTAATGTTTCGGTCAACCCACCGGCAACTGCGGCTACGGTAACCACCAACAGCCAGGTAATTAATGCCGGGCAGTCTACTGTATTGTTAGCAACAGCTGATGCTGGAAATACCATTCAATGGTATGATGCTGCTACAGGTGGAACGCAGGTGGGTGCGGGTTCGTCATTTACCACACCAACACTGTCTGCTACTACGACCTATTATGTAGAAACGACAAATGCCAGCGGTTGTAAAAGTGTAAGCCGTGTGCCGGTAACGGTTACGGTGTTAAATAATGGCGGCGGTACTGCATGTAACGCCGCCAATGCGCAAAACACCGGAATTAATGGAATCTGTTTATTATGCGGTATAACCGGTGCAGGAAACTCTACTGATGCAGACCCTAATAATTTCACCAGGATATCGCTTGCAGCAGGTGTAGGCGGATCGGGTTACCAGCAATTGATTTTCCCTACCGCCGGAACAGCTACAGATAGTATTCGTTTAGATTTAGCCTTGCCTACCGGTTTGGCAGACGTAGGTTTGTTAAATAACGTAACTGTTACCGTATTAAATGGTAGTACAGTTGTAAAAACAGCACAGTTAAATGGTGGATTGTTAAGTCTTCGACTTCTATCAGGTAACCGTTTTGCAGCAACGATATTAGCAGGTGGGACATATGATCGGGTACAGGTTAGTTTCGGTGCATTGGCTACTGTTTTAACCAGCCTGGATGTTTATGGTGCTAACGTAATTTATCCTGGTCCGACAGTAACCGCCGGTGCTCAAACTATTTGTTCGGGAAGTACGGCAACATTAACTGCAACGGCAAACGGCGGTACAACATTGGCCTGGTACGATGCAGCAACTGGTGGGACACAACTGGCCACTGGCGAAACATTTACCACGCCAGCGTTAACAGCTACTACAACTTATTATATCCAGGTAAGCAAAGCCGGTTGTCCTAATGCAGCCAGAATCCCGGTAACGGTAACCGTTACACCAGCATTACCAACGCCGGTGCTGGCAACTATTGCAGATGTTTGTGAGGGTTCGTCAGCAACCTTAGTGGTTGCTAATCCAGATGCTTCAATAACCTACAGATGGTATGACGCTGCAACAGGAGGAAACCTGATTTTTACAGGTGCAGTATTTTCAACACCGGCATTAACAGCTGCTACTACTTATTATTTAGAGGCTGCGCAAGGGAACTGTACAAGTGCCGCACGTGCTGCCGCAGCTGTATCGGTTAATCCTCGCCCGGCTTTACCTGGTGTAACCGTAAGTTCATCAACAGTAAGCGCAGGACAAACTGCGATTTTAACAGCCAGTTCTGCAGATCCTACCCATACTTTCAATTGGTATACTTCAAATGCCTCAACTACACCTGTTTATGTAGGTGCTACTTATGTAACACCACCTTTATTGGCTAATACAACTTACTATGTAGAATCGGTTTCTACTAACGGGTGTACTTCAGCAAGCCGTGTTCAGGTTACCATTACCGTTGATGGAAACGGATCTCCAAACCCTGTACCATGCGAGGCCGCAACAACACAGGTTGGCGGGGTTACAGGTGTAGCTTTGTTATCAGGTGTGTTTAACCCAACATTGGCTATTGATAACGATACGCAAACCGCTTCTTCTTTGGTGATGCCTGTTGGAGCACTTGGTGCCTCTGTTTATCAAAGAGTTGGTTTTGGGTCATTATCCAAAGTTGGAGATACGGTACGCGTTTTGGTCTCATCACCAGGAAAACTGTTATCACTTTCGCTCTTAGGAAACGCTTCAATTACTTCTTATGTCGGCGCCAACAGCAATGGCGATTCAAAATTGTTAAATGATAACCTGCTCAATATTCAATTGTTGAGTGGTAATGCCCAGGCCTTAATCACTTTTGTTCCAACAAATGTTTTCGATGGGGTAGAAGTTAGGTTAAACTCAGGTGTATTGGGTGCCTTAACATCTATTAACTTAAATTATGCACAGCGAATTCTTGTCGCGCCTGCTGTAGCATCAGCAAATGTTACCGCTTGCGTTGGCCAGACTGCGCAGCTTGAAGTAAGTAACCCGTCGGCAAGTTTAACTTACAGATGGTACGATGCTTCGGGTACCTATTTAACCGGTAAAGATGGTATCATATTCACCACACCGGTATTAACAGGCGATACGAAGTTTTACGTTGCCGCGGTTTCTGCTACCGGTTGTATAAGCTACAAAACTTTTATTAATGTAACCACAAACCCGGCACCGGTAGCGCCAGATTTACTTTCAGCATCTGTTAATACCTGTCCGAATACATCGGTTACGCTTCAGGTTAAAAATCCAATTGCAGGCACAACCTATAACTGGTACGATACCGCAACCTCAACAACCATCTTATTTACTGGCGACAATTTTACAACGCCATTAATTGCAGCTGATAGAAGTTATTTTGTTGCCACGCTAAATGCCTGCGGCAGTTCATCAGCAAGAACTGAAGCCAAAATTATTTTGGGAACCATTGATGTTCCGGTAATTACACCTCCATCAATTACCATTAGTGAAGGGGCTGTAGCCGTATTAAAGGCAACATCAAGTACAGCAGGAGCAACCATTAACTGGTATACTACATCAAACGGAACAGTTCCGGTATTTACTGGCGAAACCTATGTAACACCACAACTAAGCACAACCACTACCTATTATGTAGAAGCAACTATTCCGGGTGGCTGTACTGCGACCAGCAGGGCAACTGTAACGGTTACGGTAATTCCTAACGGTAACCCGATAACTACTCCTTGTGGGGTAGCTACAACAACAGTTGCAACTGGTGTAACAGGTGTAGCCGTATCGGCGGGAGTTTTCAACCCAACCTTTGCGGTCGATAACGACATCAATACCGGATCCAGTCTGGTTATTCCAGCGGGATTCTTAGGTGCTTCTGTTTATCATCAGGTTGGTTTTACAGGATTGTCGAATGTAGGCGATACATTGAGGTTGAAAATTACCACTCCTGGTACATTACTTTCGGCAGGTGTGCTATCTAATTTAACGGTAACCACTTTCCAGGGTTCAGCCAGTAATAATGATGCGGTTTCAATAACTAGCCCATTAATCAACTTACAATTATTATCTGGCGGAACATCGGCGATATTAACTTTCGTACCAACCAGCAGATTTGACGGCATGGAACTGAGGTTAAACTCCGGACTTCTTGGTGCGTTAACTTCTGTTAATCTAGATTACGCCCAAAGGGTAATTACTGCGCCAACCATCACAGCAGCTACTGCTAGTGCTTGTCAAGGATCATCAGCAACTTTAAGTGTGCAGAACCCGCAGGCAGGTGTGGTGTATAAATGGTACCTGGGAACCACTTATCAGGCAGGCAAAGATGGTGCAATTTTTACAACAGACCCTGCTTTGGCTGCGGGAACTTATGTTTATTCAGTAACTGCTACGGCTAATGGTTGTGAAACCCCTGGAACCAAAGTAACTGTAACCATTTTAACGCCACCGGCACCACCACTTCCATCAACTACCAATCCAACCTCAACTTGCATCGGTTCATCTGCTACTTTAAGCGTACAGGCCGTTGCAGGGGTAACTTATAACTGGTACGATGCGTCGGTAGCTGGAAATTTGCTGGTAACTAACAACAGTAGTTTTACTACATCTGCATCTCTTGCAGCAGGAACATATGATTATTATGTTGAAGCGGTAAGTGGAACAGGTTGTTCAAACGCAACGCGTACAAAAGTTTCCATTACGGTTAATCCATCCGCATTAGCTACTGATGTAACCGTAACCGGAACGACATCACTATGTGCTGCTGGTACTGCAGTGCTTACGGCTACCAGTACAACTGTAACCAATCCGGTATTTACATGGTATTCTGATGCGGCATTAACACAGGTTGCTTATGTAGGGCAGGTATTCAATACGCCAGCGCTTACCACAACCACTAAATACTATGTTACGGTTAGCGGAACAAATAAATGTGCAAACGCTGCAGGTAACGCAAAAGAGGTTACGATAACCGTAAACCCTGCAGCTACCCAAACTGACATTAACCTGGCTGGAACAGGTACCGTTTGCGGTGGAGCTTCAGTTACCTTAAATGCAACAAGTCCAACAGTAATCAACCCGGTATTTACCTGGTACAGTGATGCAGCTTTAACTACAGTAGCATTTACCGGTGCTAATTTCATTACTCCGGTACTTACAGCAACAACCACCTATTATGTAACGGTTAAAGGAGATAATAAATGTGAAAATACAGCGGCTAATGCAAAATCAATCACCATTACGATTAATTCTTCAGCCACTGACTCAGACATTGCCATTAGCGGGGTTACTTCAATCTGTAAAGGATCTACAGCTGCACTATCTGCCTCAGCAACATCGGTGATCAATCCTGTATTTACCTGGTATAGCGATGCTAATTTAACTACAGTAGCTTATGTAGGTGCTAGCTTTACAACTCCTGCACTTAATGCAACTACTAACTATTATGTAACTGTAAAGGGGGATAATAAATGCGGTAATTTAGCGGCAAGCGCTAAGATTGTTACGGTAACCGTTAAAGAATTTGCTACAGCTGCCGATATTGCAGTAAGCGATGCCCAAATCTGTTCAGGTTCTACCGTGATGTTAATGGCGTCAAGTATTACAGTTACTCAACCCGTATTTACCTGGTATAGCGATGCTTCATTAACGAACGCAGTATTTACCGGACCAACTTTTACAGTAACCGGTTTAACTGCCACTACTACTTATTATGTGAGTGTTAAGGGGGCTAATAAATGTGAAAACAGTGCTGCAGATGCCAAAGCGGTAACCGTAACAGTTAATCCACTGGCTACTACTACTGATATAATCCTCAACGGAAGTACCATCGCCTGTGCAGGATCATCAGCGGTATTGAGCGCAACATCTCCATCAGTAACTAATCCCGTATTTACCTGGTACAGTGATGCAGCTTTAACTAATGTAAGTTTTATTGGCGCAACATTCACCACTCCACCATTAACTGCCACCACTACTTATTATGTAACCGTTAAAGGTGATAATAAATGTGAGAATGCGCCTGGTACAGCCAGAGTAGTTACCATTAATGTTAGCCCGGTTGCCACTGCTGCTGATGTTGCTGCCGCTGATGCGACAATATGCGCTGGGGCTGGTACAACTTTGGTAGCAAGTACAACAACCGTAACCAACCCTACATTTACCTGGTACAACGATGCGGCTTTAACTTCGGTAGCTTATGTAGGTGCATCATTTGCCACGCCGGCATTAACTGCAACAACTAATTATTATGTAACGGTTAAAGGCGATAACAAATGTGAAAACTCAGCAATCACCGCTAAAATGGTAACGGTAACTGTTAACGAAGGTGCAACAGCTGCAGATATTGCCTTATCTGTATCGGCCAAGCTGTGTGGTTCTGGTTCCGCCGTAATCAATGCAAGTTCAACAACGGTAACCAACCCGGTATTTACCTGGTACAACGATGCCTCATTAACCAGTGTAGCCTTTACCGGACCAACATTTAACACACCGGTATTAACCGCTACTACCACTTATTATGCAACTGTTAAAGGAACCAATAAGTGTGAAAATACGGCAGCTAATGCAAAACCGGTAACCGTAACGGTTAACCCAAATGCTGTAGCAGCGGATATTACGGTAAATGGATCAACCTCAGTTTGTGGCAATACTGCAGCAACATTAGCTGCAACGAGCACAGCGGTAACCAACCCGGTATTTACCTGGTATAGCGATGCTACTTTAAATACGGTGGTATTTACAGGGCCAGTATTTACGACACCGGTATTAGCGGCAAATACAACATATTACGTAACTGTTAAAGGCGATAACAGATGTGAAAATACGTCTGCAACAGCAAGGGCAGTAGTGATTACGGTAAATGCGTCGCCAAATAATCCGGTAGTATCAGTGCCAAATGGCGGGATATGCGCGGGTGACGGAGCAACACTTACCATAACCAATGCTCAGGCAGGTGTTACTTACGAGTGGTACAATGCAGCAGTTGGTGGTAATTTACTGTTTACTGGTACAACATTTAATGTAACAGCTTTAACAGCAACAACAGATTACTATGTTTTAGCCATTGGAACAGGCGGTTGTACCAATAACAGCGGCCGCGTTAAAGTAACGGTCACCGTCAATACAAAACCTGCGGTGCCAACGGTAGCTGCTACATCAGTTAGCGTTTGTACAGGAAGTACAGCAATATTAACCGTTACGAATCCTCAAACAGGTGTTACCTACAATTGGTATACTACACCGGCAGGTGGAACGGTAGCTGGAACAGGTGTAAACTTTACAACACCAGCGGTCAATGCAAATACCACTTACTACGTTGAAGGTGCAAATGGAACTTGTATATCATCATCCAGAACAGCCGTGAATGTAATTGCACTACCGGTACCGGTTGTACCGGCATCGGTAACAGCGGCAAATGGAACACTTTGCGCAGGTAGCTCAACGATATTAACAGTAAATAATCCGGTAGCGGGATTAGCATACAGATGGTATGCTGCAAGCTCGGGTGGAACAGTGCTGGCAGAAGGCACCGCTTTTACCACACCAAACTTAAATGTGACTACAATCTATTATGTAGAAGCAAGTGCAGCAGGTGGTTGTGCAAGTGCAACAAGAACAGCTGTTACAATAACTGTGTTGCCGATATTGGCAAAACCAACCGTAGCCGTACAAACTACAACAGCTAATAGTGTAACGTTTGCATGGACCGCGGTAGCAGGTGCCACAGCATACGAGGTTTCACTAAATAATGGTTTAACCTGGGTTAACCCAACTGGCGGATCAACCGGAACAACTTACCTTATAGCAGGCCTGAAACCAGATCAAAGTGTAAGTATCCTGGTAAGGGCTAAAGGCCAGATCGAATGCCAGACCAGCCAAAATGGTTCGGCAACCGGCAAAGCTGCTAATCCTTTTGGCGATCAGGTTTATATACCGAATGCATTTACGCCAAATAACGACGGTAAAAACGATGTATTCCTAATTTATGGTAATACCATATCAAGCGCGAAAATGAGTATTTACACACAATGGGGTCAGTTGATATTTCAGTCAGATAACGTTTCAAACGGATGGGACGGAACCTTCAAAGGGGTAAATCAACCGAATGGAGTTTATGTGTACATGATTGATATTACCTTCAGTAACGGAACAACATCAATGAGAAAAGGTACAGTAACGCTGATTAGATAAGAAAAAGGATTAATAATAAACAGATAAAATCAAAGACCATGAAAATACTATCGGCTTTAAAAATATATGTTGCAGTACTGGTATCGTTGCTGTTTACAGCTAAGTCCTTTTCACAAACTGATCCGCATTTTTCACAATATTATGCAAACCCATTATACCTAAACCCCGCCTTAACCGGGGTAATAGATGGCGATTACCGTGCAACTGTAAATTTTAAACAACAATGGGGTGCACTAAACAGCTCTTTTTTAACCGGCGGCGCATCTTTCGATATGGCTCCAAAAAAGAACTTCGCATTTGGTGCAACCATTTTAAATCAAAGGGCGGGAGAGTTGGATTTTAACTATTTATCTGCTTTGGTATCAGGTTCGTACCGTTTAAGGTTTGGTGCCGAAGGACTGCAGATGGTGAGCTTTGGCTTACAGGCTGGTATCATTAACCGTAGTTTCGATTTCTCCCAGGCCAGGTTTGGTAACCAGTTTAATCCGATTACGGGTTACGATGGAGGCATGATGAGTGGAGAAACACTTTCATCTCAATCATCTTTGGTTCCTGACGTAAACGCCGGTATCATGTTTTTTGATGGCGATCCCAACAAAAACATTAACGTTTTCCTTGGTGCAAGTGCGGCACATTTAACCAGGCCTATGGATCGTTTCTCGGGTACAAACTCACGAGTTCCGGTACGTTTTACCGGACATGGTGGTGCGCGCATCAGGGCGTCAGAGCTATTGGATATTGTACCTAATGCCTTGTTCATGTATCAAGGTAATACAAACGAAGTGTCGTTAGGTGCTTATGCACAACTTAATGTCAATCCATCCGCTAATATTTTGTTCGGGGGTAACTACCGTATTAAAGACGCAGCTATTGCTTTTGTTGGTTTACAGTTAAAAAACATGGTTTTCGGGTTAAGTTATGACGTAAATACCTCTTCCTTTAATCGTGCATCAAACAGTAATGGTGGTTTAGAACTCTCGATATCGCTTATAGGCCGTAATGGTATAATTGGTCCGAATTTCTTTTGTCCACGTTTATAATTATTCAGGATAATATGGTTATGACTTGGAATCATGACGGTTTTATCACTATTGAAAACAAGTTTAGAAAGATGAGAAAAATATTATTCTTTTTTTTATTGGCATTTGGCGGTTTTGCAAACGCACAGTATGTGGTAAATTATAAAAAGGTGGCAGATACTTATTTCGAGAATAAGGATTATTATGCTGCAGCTACCTTTTATAAAAAAGCATTAAAAATTACTGGAGATAGCAGTCAGGTTGTTTTGCCTTATGGCAAGGAAAGAAAATCGGCAACTGATGAGAAGGTGATAGAAGATTATGAAGGGTCGATATATAATCTTGCGGAATCCAGCAGGCTTTATAGGGAATTTAACGATGCTGAAAAATATTATGCTATTGCCATAACCTTTACCAATACACGTTACAAAAAGGCATTATTTTATTATGCCGAGAGCTTAAGGGCAAATAAAAAATTTAACCAGGCTATTGATGCTTTTCAGCAGTTCATCCAGAAAAATCCTGGAGATCCTTTAACTAAAGATGCCAAAAAGGAAATAGAATCATGCAAGTTTGCGATTGAAGAAATGCGTTTCCCACGTATGATACAGGTTAAGAAAGTTCCAGCTGGTATAAATGGCCTGGGCTCTAATTATGCACCTGTTAAAATCAATAGTGAATTATATTTCACCTCATCCCGCCCGGTTACAGTAGGAAGTAAAAGAGATATGGTTAAAACAGCTACCGGAGAAATTCAGGTATCAACTAAAGCCAATCCATTTATGAATAACATTTATACGACTAAAGGAGAACTCAGTTCGGCTGATATTGACGTAAAAAAAGTAGATATCAATTTCCCTAAAAATATTGAAATCGCTGCAGCTGCTTTTACGACTGACGGAAATACCATGTACTTTACCGCCTGGAAGGATAAAGAAAAATATGCTATCTATTCGTCAAGGAAAGCCGGTGAAAAATGGTCAGATCCACAGCCGGTTGGTTTACAGGTAAATAGTAAAGATTTCAACTCTTCACAGCCTTTTGTTACCAGCGATGGTAAATTCCTGCTTTTTTCATCTGATAGAAGTGGCGGTTACGGCAAATTCGATCTTTGGTATTGTGCCATCCGCGAAGATGGTTCATTAGGTCAGGCGGTAAATTTTGGACCTGACATTAACACCGCAGATGATGAACGTGCGCCATATTATAATACGCTAACTAAAAAGTTATTGTTCAGTACCGATGGGCGTGTTGGTTTTGGTGGCCTCGATTTCTTTGAGTCAGAAGGAGATCTGGTAAACTGGTCTAAGCCAAAAAACCTGGGTTATCCATTCAATTCGTCAAAAGATGATCTTTACTTTACCGCTAGTGATGATCAAGGAACCAAAGGTTACATTAGTTCTGATCGCGAATCATCTTGTTGTCTGGAAGTATTTGAAGTGAAAAAAGAATACCTTTCTATAGCCGGTCTTTTAACTGATTGTAAAACCAGGCTACCGCTGGCAGATGCCGATGTAACTTTGACCAATGCAGAAGGATCGCAAAAGATGATTACAGGTTCTGACGGTATTTATACGTTTAAAGTAGACTCTAAAAGACCGGTCAAGTTACTTTTTGCAAAAGATAATTATTTCGCGGTTACTAAAAACTATCTTTATGAGGAGTTGGCAAAAGCAGATACCCTGCTTGATAAAGAATATTGTTTGAGTCCTTTTAAACTGGGCATACCCATAACCTTGGAGAATATTTATTATGAATTTAACAGTGCAGAACTTACAGAGCCTTCCAAAAAAGTATTAGACTTCCTCATTCCGATTATGGAAGATAATCCGCAAATGGAAATCGAATTGAGTTCCCATACCGATAATATCGGAACAGAAGAGTACAACCTGGACTTATCGAACAGAAGAGCAAAATCATGTACAGATTATTTGGAAAGTAAAGGAATAGCTGCGGCTAGAATGACTTCTAAAGGTTACGGAGAATCGATGCCTATTGAGCCGAATGAAATTATTGTAAAGCGCAAGAAAAAAGATAATCCTGAAGGAAGGGCAAAAAACAGAAGAACAGCGTTTAAAGTAATTAAAAAATAATACTTGTTATCATCCCAATTGAGCCATTTTCTGAAATAGAGATGGCTTTTTTGTGCCACCTGATTTATTGGTAAGCCACGCGATTATGCGTAGGATCTTCAATCTACTATTTATAAAAGTTACAGTTTCCGATTACCATTTTGCAATAAATTGTTTCAGGCTCGAGCCGCCATGAACAAAAAATAATTATAAACTCAATGCTCATTATCCCTGCAGATGTTGTTTTTTGAAATCAATAATGAAACAGATCGTCTCCAATTCTAAACTGAAAATTAATAATTGAATTAATCTTTGTAATTTTCGGCTTATCTTTTTAATGCAATGAAGCTGACTATTCAACCAACCATAATTTTTAGAACCCCTAAATTTTCATATCAATCCGAGCTGGTAGATTGTTGGGAGGAATTGAAGTCTGCCATCTCCATATCTTCAGCTGCTTTTTACGAAACCATCAAAGAAGTAAAGGCAAACGAACTCCATGATCTTCCGCCTAAGGTTTATTTTACCATTTGGAAATATTTTAACCGTGCAAAATTCCGGTCGACTCCTTATGGAACGTTTGCTGGTTTCAGTTTGCTAAACAATGCCATAAAGCCATCTGAAAGCAGGATCGTAATTGATGAAGACCAGAAAATACGTGAGCTGATCGATTGGCCATACAAGAATAATATTCAACTGCCATTGCAAGATTTGTTGCAAAAGAACTGCCTGCTATTTAGTAACAGCAGCTATTATTTAACATCGGATAGTATCCGTTATATTGCCTGCACTGATGGTGTTTTTGAGCTGGCTGAATTGGATCAGAACGAATTTGTACAACAGATATTGGCTGCCTGCCTAAAGCCGATCAGACTTAATGATTTACTAAGCCAACTAAGCTTAACTGATACTGAAACGCAAAATTTCTTTGGCTTGCTGCAGGATATGCATGATTTGCAGCTCATTTTTACCAACTACGACCCCAATATTATAGGAGATGATTATTTTGAACGTTTGGGACTAACCGCCACCGAAGACCTGCCAAAATACCTTATTGCGCAACGTAGAGCTGTATCCGGATGCATCAATGACCGTTTGCTTCAGTCTGTTCCGGGTTTGATCAGTATGTTACATAACATCATGCCGGTAAAAGGTCATGGTGCCCTTGATCAGTTTCGGAATAGGTTTAAGAAGAAATTCGAAGATCAGGAAGTACCGTTGTTATTGGCGCTAGACCCTGAAATGGGCGTAGGCTACGACGAATTGGAGCAAGCCGGTCAAAACAGCGGTTTTATAACACGTTTCATTAATAAGCCGGCTAAAAAAGAAGAAACAGAAAATCTGAAAACAACATTAAAAAGTTATCTTGCCGAACAGAGATTTGAAAAAGATAAAACTATTTATCTGAACAAACTTGATTTACCACAGCATCAGAAGCTGGTGCCATTACCTAACTCATTTAGCATGGTCATGTCGGTTCATGATGACCTGATTTTTGTAGAACAGATTGGTGGAGTTACATCCAACGCCTTAAGCGGAAGGTTTACCATGGCTGATGAAAGTGTAGCAAATTATGCAAAAGCCATTGCCGCTGCAGAACAAGAGGCAAATCCCGATGTTTTGTTTTTTGATGTGGCTTATATGGTAGAAGCTAATGTAGATAATGTAAACCGGCGGAAATTAATCTATGGGCATCAGTTGTCAATTTTAAATTTCGATACCTCATCTGTTCCACTTGCATTAAATGATATACAAATTTCAGTTAAGGGTACGGAGATTATCCTTCGCTCCAGGCAATTAAATAAAAGGTTGGTGCCAAGAATGGCCTCTGCCTATAATTATATCCGTTCAGACCTTTCTGTATTTAGGCTATTATGCGATTTGCAGCATCAGGGCTTGCAAACCAGTCTTTCCTTTCCGCTTGATGCCATTATTCCTGATCTTGACTACTACCCAAGGTTGCAATATCAGAATATTGTTTTAAGCAGCAATAAATGGAAAATTAAAAAAGAAGCGCTATTGGGTACCGGTCAAAAATTGCTCTCCATCACCGATTGTAGATCATACCTCAAAAATTTAGGCATAAGTGAATATTTTAAAGCCGGTATGTCTGATCAGACCTTGTGCTTTGCCTTAAACAACGACGATGATATAAATGCGTTTTTGCAGTATGTGCACAAACAGGGCAATACTTACGTTGAAGAAGTGATAATGCCTGAAAATAGTATTGTGGTTGATGAAGCTGCTAAGCCCTATTTCGCACAGTTCGTTTTAAGCATCAGCCATGGCGAACAAATTTATAGTCGTTTGGCTACAACACCCGCAGATAAAGGTGTTACCCGTTTTTTTCTGCCAGGTAAAGAATGGCTGTATTTCGAAATTTATTGCCACCAGCAAAGGAGCGATGAGATTTTGATGCAAGTAATTGCCCCCTTCCTTATTACTTATGCAGATCAGGTAAAATCATGGTTTTTTATTCGTTACAACGAAAATGGAAACCACATTAGGTTTAGGGTTCAACTCAACAATCCAAATGGTGGGCAGTTGTTGATAGCAAAGTTGATGGACGATCTGGAAGTGTTTGTAAATTCGGGTTTCGTGTCAGATGTGCAACTTAAAACGTATAAGCGCGAACTGGAACGTTATGGCAGTAATATAATCGAAGATGTAGAGAAGCACTTTGGTATAGACAGTAGATTTGTATTATCGCTTTTAGAAACGCAGACCGATGATTTTAATAAATATAGATTATGCAGTGTTTTGTTTTCTAAGGTTATTAAATCTAACATAATCGATAATTCGGCCATCAGTAAGATTGTGAGGTTAATGTCTGATAACTTTAATGAAGAGCATAGGTTGGATGCAGCCGATTTTAAGCAATTAAATATTCATTACCAGGAATTTCGGAAAACCGAATGGACAGCATTAACTGTAGAACAGGAGCACTGGTTTACTGCTTTTTCTGATTCGTTTATCAAAACCCTTGCACAATGTGGCGCGGAAAATGCACCAAAGTTACTGACCGATTTAATGCATATGCACGTAAACCGGCTTTTCAACAAAGATCAGCGAACACATGAAATGGTGATGTACTATTTTCTGCTAAAGGATATCCAGCGCCAAAATGCGACAAGAACTTAACGGTTTAGCTTGGCCAATGGATTATTTACCGTTACCTCTATTTCAGTAATATAACGGTTAAGCGGATCTTGATAATACTTGAATACATAATCATTGCCATAAAAATTACTTAAACGTTTGCCAACATTTTCAATACCTACATGATGGCTTTCTGTCTGTTTGCCATTATTATCATTAATCATATTTATGGTACTGATATTCAACTTGTCATTTTCGTAAGCAATTTTAATAATTGACGGCTGGGTAGAGTGTGAAACATTTCCGTGCTTAAATATATTTTCGACCAATGTCAATAAAATAAGCGGAGGAAATCTTAGCCCAAACATATCGCCTGTTACTTTAAGTTCCAGATTAATGGTATTAGCTGTACGGAGCTTATGGAGGTTGATCAGGTGTTCGATCTGTTCGATTTCTTCACTCAGCGGAACCATCTCTGATGCTGATGGGCGTTTTAGCGCATAACGCATCATTTCTGCCAGGTTCATAATGGCATCAGCCGCCATAGGCGCCTTTTTGCGGGCATCGTTATAAATGAAGTTTAAGGTATTAAACAGGAAGTGTGGATTGATCTGGCTACGCAGATAATTGTTTTGCGATTGAACAAGATCATTTTCCAAAGCCTGCTTTTCTATCTGTGTAACCAGATTCTGCCGTTCTAAGGCTTCGAATTTTTTCTGATCCTGAAATGATTTAACAACGTATATGTAGCCGGTTGAATAACCAATATATAATATGGAGCGATAAATGCATGGAAGTATAAATTCCATGTTAAACGATCTAGATGGATTTATTTCAATTAACCTGATCTGCTCAAACAAAATAATAAGCAGAAAGGTAGAAACAACGTATGCAAAAATGATTATGGCAATAAGGGCGGCAATCTTAAGAAGTTTTATGGGAAAGGATCCGGTTTTGAGCATTTTTTTTAGAAAAAAACCGTACACGTAAAAGGTAAAAATATTAACAATATAAACTAACAGGTAAGCTCCGGGTTCTCTGAATCTATGGGTAGCTAAACCCAGAATAAATACTTCATAAATGATATAAAGACTCCATACCAATAAGTGAAACTTATACTTTTCGTAGAATTTTTTTAAATGTAAAAAGCTCATTTTTTTCTTTTAATCTATTAAAATGGGGTTTTTATCTCCCAAAAACAGGGGTTGGTGTAAAAAAGTAGTTGGGGCTAATTTTGCGGTGCATCTTTACAGAAAATTAATCACAACGATAATAACAAAAATTTAAATACTATATATTATGAAAGCTCAACATACCAATCCTTCTGCAAAACTTGCTAAAAAAACTGTTTTTGTTTATAAAAATGTTAAAGCAAAAAACAACTTTTCTACTAACCCGACAGGAGATCAAAGCCACACGGTAATGACTAGTTTTATTATCGAATTTTAATTTCAAAATAACTCATTTTAATAGTTAACTCATCATTTTTAACATCATCATCATGAAAGTTCAACACACTGATTCTGCTGCAAAACTTGCTAAAAAAACTGTTTTTGTTTATAAAAATGTTAAAGCAAAAAACAACTTCTCTACTAATCCGACAGGAGATCAAAGCCACACGGTAATGACCAGCTTTATTATCGAATTTTAATTCTTAATAAGATATTCAATATTATATCATCATATTTAAACATCGTTACCATGAAAGCTCAGCACACAGGCAAACTTGCTAAAAAGACTGTTTTTGTTTATAAAAACGTTAAATCCAAAAACAACTTTTCCACTAACCCAACAGGAGACCAAAGTCACACCGTAATGACTAGCTTCATCTTTGGATTGTAGTCTCTTAACTTCATCACTTATCCTATTAGTGAGAAACCAGAAGGGTATTAATTTCGGTTCGATTTTAATAAACTACTCTGTACATAGGCGAAGAAAGCCTCTTTGTAACCTTCTCCTATTTGTATCATCTCGTTATTGATGAGCCTGATTATATTTCCGTCTACTTTCTTAATTGCTGCCTTGGCAACAATATTTGATTTATTGACACGGATAAATGCATGATTTTCCAGGGCCTTTTCAATTTCCTTCAGCGTAAGGTATGTGGTGTGGATCTCAGATTTTGTAATAATCTGTATATAATTCTGTAGTGCTTTGATATAAAGTATTTCATCAATAGCAATATTTGAAAAAGCATATTTGTGGTCGCCTTTAATATAAAGGGCGGCAACCTGATCAGCTTCTTTTGTTGTTGCCTTGTTGCTATTGTTTGATTCCTTCTTTAATATCCGATCAATACCTAATGCAAATTTTGCAAATGAAATAGGTTTTAATAGGTACTGATCTGATTGTACATCAAATGCTTGCAGGGCATAATCGGGATGCGCAGTTGTAAAAACCAGATACTTCGCCTTTTCCCTGATATTTTTGGCCAGTTCTAATCCGTTTATTCCTGGCATATCAATATCCATAAATAATAAATCAATTTCGTCTTCGATACTTATTTCGGTAAGTGCCTGGACAGGACTGGTAAAAGTTTTAAAAACAGTTAAACCAGGCATTTCTGCAATGTGGTCAGTTAATACTTCAATTGCATGTTGCTCGTCGTCTATAACAACGCATTTTAGATTCATGTGTAGAATTTGTGGGTTTATTTGATTTGAATGCAAGTTAAATAAAAATGAGTTGAATTAACAATTGCGCCTTAAAAAAACTTATCTCCCGGTTTTGTCTATTGAAAACCTGGGTTTCGTGTAATATTCCGGGTGGTTGATGTAAAAAAATTAACAGCGCTTCTTCTTTTTATAATCTTTATACTGTTTGCCAAAAACAAATGATTAGTAGTTAAAAGTTACTAATTGCAAAAACATCTGCCTGCCCAATCTTGTGTAGCCTGTAGATAATAATATTAAAAACAGGCCATACAATACTGGGTTTGATAGTGAAAACCTAAAAAAAGAAATACCGGAAAACCAAATAAATATTCCCTACATCTACCCATCCTCCAAATGAAAAACAACGAATACGAATATTTACTTAATAAGATCTACTATAAGGGGATTCTGAAAAATCAAGGAATTAACTCAGACATGTACCAGAGAATGCAAAATGAATATAGCAATCTTAACGGACAGCAGCCTGTTAGAGGCCAATTGGAGCGTGAATATGCCTTCAGGAAATCTTTCCTGGTTGTACGTAATTATGTACAACAGGCAATAAAAGATGGTATGAGAAGTTTTCAGTTTAAGATGGAAACAAATGACATCAATAAATTGACTTATATGGTTGATATGTTGGACAGAAACTTTTTTGATAAACAAAGCTTAGATCAGATTATCGCTACAGCAAATTCGGTATTCAACCAGTATCATTTAAAAAATTAACTATCTATAATAGGTAACAATATGGAATTGAAAGACGAAATCGGGCAATTTGCCGTAAGAATTAAGAAAATGCTTCCGCAAGTTCAATCTGAGGATTTAACAAGGAATGCGTTGGTTATGCCTTTTATCCAAATCTTAGGATTTGATCCTTCTGAGGTTCAATCTGACGCTGTTCTAGACTTCGGAGTTAAAAAGAGTAAAAAAGTTGATTATACCATTATGAAAGATGGTGAGCCAACAATTCTGGTTGAATGTAAACACCACAATGACAATTTGGATATTCACGATTCGCGCTTATCTAAATACTTCCGTAAAACAAAAGCCAAATATGGTTTATTGACCAATGGTTTGGTGTACCGCTTTTATACGGAGAAAATGGTGAGATCAAAGAAAAATCAAGAGCCTTTGTTCGAGTTTAAAATAACCGATACCAAAGCGGCTATCATTGCAAAAATGATCGAAGATCACAAAGATTATTTTAATGTAGATCAAAAAGTAAATGTTGTAACAGCTGGCTAAGCCTATTAAAACTATTTTAGGCGTTCTCGAAAATGCTTTAAAAGTCTTGATCTGATCAGGACTTTTTTTGTGTCTTTATATCAAAAAGAAGGGAGAAACCGATCCGATTTCTCCCTTGAAAATGATAGTATAATAAAACTATATTAATTCTACACTTCTGCTTACAAAAGCAGTTAACTCTGCTCCGGTTAACATACCTTGCGCCAAAAGCGCTAAATCTACTGCTTGTTTAGCCAGGTTTTGCTGCTCTTCTCCTTCAGCATTTAAAATTTTTCCTACCAATTTATGGTTTCCGTTAATGGCAACTTTGTAATTGTCGGGCATTTGACCATAAAAGTTCATTCCGCCTCCCATTGCAGCCATATCCTTCATCCTGCGCATAAATTCGTCCATGGTAATTGTAACTGGTAACTCATCCGGATGTAAAGCTACAACTTCTACATGCATGCCAGGTTTGGTAATGGCTTTTTCAAAAATAGTGGTTACTTCTTTCACCTGATCCTCACTTAAAACATGCTCGTTCTGCTCATCTTTCTCAATTAATTTATCCACCACACTAGAGTCAACCCGTTTAATTGATGTTTTTTCTAATTTTTGCTCCAGTTGATTAATAAAGTGATTGTCAATCGGCGAATCTAACACCAAAACATCATAATCCTTTTTATTGGCTGATTGGATAAATGCATCTTGTTTTGCAGCGTCGTTAGTGTATAAATACACAACATTTCCATTTTTATCCGTTTGTAATGCAGTTACTTTTTCTTTATATTCAGGAAGTGTATAAAGCTCATTTTTAGTATTGCCAACTAAGGCGAAGTCCTTGGCTTTATCGTAAAATTTCTCTTCGCTGATCATGCCGTATTTAACAAAAAGACCAATGTCTTTCCATTTATCTTCGTAGGCTTTACGATCTTTAGCAAATAATTCACTTAATTTATCTGCAACCTTTTTAGTAATGTAGTTATTGATTTTTTTAACGTTGCTGTCGGCCTGCAAGAAACTACGTGATACATTTAAAGGGATATCAGGAGAATCGATTACACCGTGCAATAACATCAAAAACTCGGGAACAATATCTTTAACCTCATCGGTAATAAATACCTGGCGGGAGTATAATTTAATTTTGTTGCGTTGCATTTCGAAATCGTTTTTCAACTTAGGGAAATACAGTACGCCGGTTAAATTAAAAGGATAATCAACATTCAGGTGGATCCAGAATAATGGTTCTTCGCTAAATGGGTATAGTTCACGGTAGAATTTTAAATAATCCTCATCTGACAAATCTGCAGGCGCCTTTGTCCAGATCGGGTTAGTGGTATTGATGATGTTATCAACTTCAACATCTCTATATTTAGTTTTGCCTTCTTCATCGGTACCGTCTTCTACCGATTCGGTTTTAGTGCCAAATTTAATTGGAACCGGTAAAAATTTAGCGTATTTGTTAAGGATTTCCTGCAGTTTACTTTCTTCTAAAAATTCTTCCGAATCTTTGTTTACATGTAAGATAATATCTGTACCACGGGTAGTTTTAGTGCCTGCTGTAATTTCAAATTCTGTACTTCCATCGCAAACCCAGCGGGCAGGCTCAGCACCATCCTGATAAGATAAAGTTTGAATTTCAACCAGATCAGCAACCATAAAAGCCGAATAGAAACCTAAACCGAATTTACCGATAATTTCGTTGGCATCTTTCGCATCTTTAAATTTCTCTACAAACTCACTTGCGCCAGAAAAAGCAACCTGGTTAATGTACTTTTTAATTTCCTCTGCCGTCATTCCCAGGCCATTATCGCTAATGGTAATGGTTTTTGCATCTTTATCAACCGCAACTTGTACTAACGGTGCGCCAACTTCGCCATTAAACTGGCCTAATGAAGCAAGTCTTTTAATTTTCTGAACAGCATCTACTGCGTTAGAAACCAATTCACGAAGAAAAATTTCGTTATCAGAGTATAAAAACTTTTTAATTATCGGGAAAATATTCTCAGTATGTATAGAAATATTTCCTTTTTCCTGTATGCTCATATGTAAATAAATTGTTTAATCTACATCCTGCATATCAAGGGTTGTTCCAAAAGAATTTGTTTGCCAAAATGACAGTAAGATGTAAGATGGAAAATGGGAGATGGAGAAAGAATGATTAATTTCTTTAGTAAAGATTCAAGACGATCGGCACTTCGAACGAAGTGCAACGCAGTAGAAATTTAATGTGATTCCGGAGTCTGTGTCCTCAGAACACTATTCGTTTTTATTGTTATACAATTTAAACTATGATTTGAAACGCAAAACCTGTATTTCAATTCATCTTAACCCGCTGTATCTTCTGCCCTGGATGAAAAATCGGGGGCATTCGTGCCATCGGGTTTAGATCATTTGGTGTTTGTGCTAATAGGAGCGGTTTCCACTCAGGGCGCCGATTCTATCGTCTTTATTTTAAGTTAAGCTCAGTTTTTGTTAGTTTAATACCATGGTTTTTACGGCCCACCGACAACAAGTATTTATTACTGCTCTTCTTCACTATAGGCCAATTCAATATCTATAAACTGGATAATCAGTGAACATACATTACCTTCTATATCAAAACCATAATAAACCGGGTAAGTGCCATCACCAAAGCCACTTTGAAAAAATGGAATATGATAATTAGTCTCTGGTATTTTCCAGTTAATCCAATCACCGTCTTTACGTTGGTAATCAGGGTTCTCAGAATAGCTGGCTGCAAAAAGTGCAGCGAAATAGTCATCATAGAGGTTTTTACCTGGATGTTCGTTATGAAATTTATCCTGAAACGTACAGAAATGTTTTAAAGTTTCTTTATCCAGTACACAAGCCAAGCCTGCATCCACATTAAAACCGAAAAATTCACCTTCATTAAAATCAATCAGATTTTCTGTGCCAATTAATGCTTCTTCAAAGCGAATGGCATCATAAGCTGTAAACTGCACTTTAACGGCAGTATACCGCGCGCAATCATCGTCGTCAGGAATAATAACAGCCGCCGTTACCGGAAATTCACCAATAGGAACCTTAATCAAATATGGCTCGGCATTTTTCTGGATATATACCAGGGGATCTCTCACCAGAATTTCTCCTGTAGGGATAGATACACTTCCCAGTTCAAGGCGATCTATCTTTTTGCCAGCCACAGCTGTTTCTTCAAAATAATCGTTCAAGTTGTTGGGGCAGGTTAATAATGCGCGTTTCTCGTTCCAGGTTTTTAACCATTCATTGCTTGGTATCATTAAGATCAGGTTAATTTTTTTGAGAGGTGATTTTTGTGCTGTAAATAAAGAAGCTAAGAAAATTTAAGATCTTCTTGGCTGAATATTTTAAATCTGAATGAGTTTAATTTAAAAGAAAACTTGGCTTATCTTCTTCCAGCGATAAGATTTTAGTGATTTTTTTTAGCAATACATCCATTTGGAAAGGTTTTGATAAAAAATCATCCTGACCATAATTTAAGGTTGTAAAATCTTTTTGATCGTATAAGCCGGAGATAAGCAGGATAGGTATTTTAGAAGTGCTTTCAATAGATTTTAGCTGTTCACATAATACACGGCCATCTATATGCCCTAAAGAAATATCAAGTAAGATTAAATCAGGACTGAATTTTTCAATTCTGTTAAAAATTTCTTCACCATCATTTAGTGCCGAAACTTTAAACCCTCCAATTTCCAGGATCAATTGTATGGTTTCTAAAACCTCAATATCATCATCTACTACCAATATTCTCTTCATATGTGTGTGCAATTATATGCTTTTAAAAGTATAACAAAAGTTTGCGCGGATATGTTTACCATATTAAGCATATTTTAACAAATTATGATGTAAATGTATATTTTAACTTAACTGGCCTGTTGTGCAATGCCCTCTTTGTTTAAGATGAAACTAAACAGCTCATCTATTGGTTTTTGTAAAATTTTGCCAGCCTCGATGCCGTTTTCCTGTAATACCGAAATGAGTTCATCCTGATAATAATAGGCAATGGAGCCTACGAAATGGCAAGGTACGTTTTTGTATCTGGGATAGTCTTTAACGTTCGTATCTACAAATTCCTGAAAGCCATTTCTTAATATTTCCTGAATAAAAGGGTGGTCTTTGTGGCTGGCCATGAAGCGGCTAAAGCTTGCCAGGTAGATGTTGGGGAAAGGTTTCTGGTAAACATTGGTAATAATCTGCTCTTTTTCGGCAGGGAAGGATTTTTTAAATTCTGCTGCCAATGTTGATGGCATTTTTCCGTACAGATAGCTTAGGAGCACCTTTTTTCCAAAGAAGGTGCCAGAGCCCTCATCACCTAAAACATAGCCCAGACCATGGTGACCATCATGAATTTTTTTGCCATCAAAATAACAGATATTAGATCCGGTACCTAAAATACAGTTTAAGCCTTCGGCGCTTCCACAGGTAGCATATACTGAACCCAGAAGGTCGTGGTCTACAGAAATAAAAGCACGGCTAAAAACAGCTGATAAACCGTTTGAAACCACTTCATGTTTATCTGGCGAAGAACAACCAGCTCCAAAAAAGTAAATCTCTTTCACCTCACCGGCGTATTGCAATAAGGATTCGTTTTTGGAAATCAGCTTGGTAATTTCTTGTTCACTTAAAAAATATGGGTTTATTCCAGGGGTATTAAATTTAATGGTTTCGCCATTATGATAACCCATCCAATCGGTTTTTGATGAGCCACTATCTGCAACAAGTATCATGGCCCTAAATATAAAAATTAATTATAGCATTTTATATTTGAAATAATTTCGTTACTTCTTTTAAAGCTTACTAGCACCGTTTTAGATATGGCTGTATTTTAGAAAGTTTGATAGTATGCCTTATGTTTGATTGCTCTTGGCAAGGGATTGAAACTATTTAGTTCAGCAAATCAACACTTCCGCTAATTGTTTTTAAAGTGTTTTCGGCTATTTTTGCCTGATATTGCATTTCGATGAAACGGTTTTGCGCGTCGATGGCATTACGCTGTGCTTCTCTCAGTTCTAACGGAGCTATGCTGCCCAAACGGTATTTTGCCAGAGTAATATCTAAATTCTGTTTCGCTATATCTACATTCCGCTGTTCTAATCTAATCAGATCAAGATAAGTACTATAATTTTTATAGGCAGCAAGTAACTGCGCATTCACATCCAATCTGGTTTTGTTCAGGTTAAGAATCGAATTATCGATCTCGATTTTGGCATTGCGCTCTTGCTGACGCTGTAAAAAGCCATTAAATAAATTGATACTTGCTGTAACGCCATAGGTAAATCCATTGGCCGCAAATTTTTGGTTAAAACCCGTGGGGCTGGTACTGTTTGCCCTGCTGTAACCCGAGTTCAGGCTAACTGCCGGATAACGGGCCCCACGGATAGACTTTAAATTCAAAGAAGCAATGCGTTGATTGATAAATGCATTCTGCACGTCAGGGTTCTGCTTTTCAGCCATTTCGGCCATCTTGCTAAATAAGATGCCTTTGTCTACATCAATACTATCAGCAACAGAAAAAGTGGTTCCAATGTCCCTAACCATTAATTGGTTTAAGCGAACTTTAGCGATCTGCAGCGCATTTTTGGTTTGCAGGTAATTTGATGTATCCGTATTATAATCAACCTGTGCGGTCAGCACGTCCAGTTTAGAACCACGTCCAAGCTGTAATTTCGTTTTGGCAATATTGGTGCGCAATACCGAAACATCCATGGCGCTATCCGCTGCTTTAACCAGTTGTTGTTGTCTTACAATATCATAATAGGCTGCAATTACATCAGCAACAGTAGTTAAAATGGTTAAGCGAGAATTTAATTCACCCTGTTTTTGTAATTCCTTTAAACGATCGTAATTGGCAAACATGCGAAAGCCATCGAAAATGGTCCAGTTTAATTCTGCACCATAACTGTTATTGGTACTCTTAGCACCGGTAATTACCCGATCAGGACCAGTTACAGGACTTTGCCTGGTATTTTGGATACTTCCGCCATTGGTGTAATTTCCGGTTATACTGGGTAGCATACCGGCATTGCCAATATTGGCATTGTTCTTTGCTATATCGATCTGGTTTTTGCTGATTTTGATGTCGTAATTGTGCTGTAAAGCAATAGTGATGGCTTCTTTCAGGCTTAATTTTTCTTGTGCAAAACCTGAAAACGATAAGCTTATCAGCATGATAAATATTTTTAATTTCTTGCTCATCTTATTCTTCTGTGTGTAAAGCTTCCTGTTCAAAACGATGTGCTTCTTTTAATTCTTGATTGGGCCGGTAAGGTTTTGCCCAATAAGAGTAAATGGCCGGTATTACAAATAGGGTTAATACCAAAGAGAATAAAGTTCCGCCTACAATAACGGTTCCCATGCTCATTCTGCTTTTTGCCGCAGCACCCAATGCGAGCGCAATAGGTAAGGCACCAATGGCAATGGCCAAACTGGTCATTAATATTGGGCGTAACCTCGAAACCGCAGCTTCCCTGATGGCCTCTGGGATGGGAATACCTTTTTCTTTAAGCTGGTTGGCAAACTCTACAATTAAAATTCCGTTTTTAGTTACCAAACCAATCAGCATAATGGTACCGATCTGACTGAAGATATTCCAGCTTTGGCCACACAACCAGAGCGATAAAAATGCCCCCGCAACTGCCATTGGTACAGTTAAAATTATAATAACCGGATCTTTAAAACTCTCAAACTGCGCAGAAAGAATTAAATAAACCAAAAGCAGGGCCAAACCAAACGCGAAAACGGTATTGGAAGAACTCTCCTTAAAATCGCGCGATTCTCCACCTAAGTCAGTAGAGAAAGTCTCATCCAATACTTTTTTTGAAATGGCATCCATCGCTTCTATACCTTCACCAATACTTTTGCCCGGTGCTAAACCTGCCGAAATGGTAGCGGCAATAAAGCGGTTATTACGGTACAGCTGCGGCGGACTGCTTTCTTCTTTGGCGGTTACCAGGTTATCAAGCTGCACCAATTCCCCTTTGTCGTTACGTACGTAAACTGAACTTAAATCCAATGGATCTTTTCTATCACCCCGGTCAAACTGCCCAATTACCTGATACTGTTTTCCATTCATAAAAAAGTACGAGAACCTTTGTCCGCTCAACCCTAAGTTCAGGGTTTGGGCAATGGCCGAAATAGAAACACCTAAATTTTTGGCTTTATCCCTGTCGATGGTCAGGTTAATTTCGGGTTTGTTAAATTTCAGGTTCACATCCGAAACGGTAAATGTGGGGTCTTTGGCTACAGCATCCATAAACAATGGAATTTTCTCACGTAGCTTTTCGAAATTTTGAGCCTGGATAATGTAGCTGATGGGTAAGCCACCACGGCGTCCTACTGAGATGGTAGGTTGCTGATTCACAATGGTTTTTCCTTCTGTATATTTTTTAGTTACGCGGGTAAGCATATCTGCAATCTCCTTTTGCGAACGCTCACGGGTTTCCGGATCGGTAAGGCCCATCCGTACATACCCAGAGTTTACCGCGCCAGAGCCGCCAAAACTTGGCGAAGTAATGGTAATGTTCACATTTTTTTCAGGAACAGAATCAATCACCAACTGATTCAGCTTCATGATAAACTTATCCGTGTAGGCAAATGAAGCGCCTTCCGGTGTAGATACGTTGATGTTGATGGCACTCCTGTCATCATATGGGGCAGTTTCTTTCGGTAATATCTTCCAGAAAAGGAAAATAAGCCCCATACAAACTAATATAATCGGCACAGAAAGCCATCTTTTAGCCAAAAATTTATTCAGGTTCGATCCGTATGCATCATTCAATTTTACAAAATAGGGTTCTGTCCAGTTGTAGAATCTAGACGGCTTATGCCCCCTTTTTTCATCAGGTAGGCATTTAACATCGGTGTTAGAGTAAGCGATACAAAGGCAGATATCAATACTGCAGCACCGATTACTACACCGAACTCTCTAAATAAACGACCAACAAAGCCTTGTAAGAAGATTACGGGTAAGAATACGGCTGCAAGGGTAATGGAAATCGAAATTACCGCGAAAAAGATTTCATTGGATCCTTTAATGGCTGCCTCAAATGGCGACATCCCTTCTTCAACCTTTTTAAAGATATTCTCGGTAACTACAATACCATCATCTACCACCAGGCCCGTAGCCAGTACAATGGCCAATAAACTTAGTACGTTTATAGAAAAGCCAAAGGCATACATGATAAAGAAGGTAAAAATCAATGATACAGGAATATCAATCAATGGCCTGAAGGCGATGGCCCAGTCCCTGAAAAAGAGATAGATGATTAAAATTACCAATACCAGCGATAAGCCAATTGTTTCAGCTACTTCGGTTACCGAACGCTTGATGAAAAGCGTATTATCTAATGCCACTTTTAGTTTAATATCCTGCGGTATATCGGCTTTTAACTTATCAAAACGTTTGTAAAACTCTTTACTGATGTCAAGGTAATTAGCACCCGGCTGGGGGATAATAGCGATGGCCACCATCGGTTTACCCGATTCGCGTAAAATGGTTTCTTCGTTTTCTGGTCCTAAAACTGCAAAACCCACATCTTTCAGTTTAACCACCTGGTTGCTGTCGGCTTTTAAGATTAGGTTGTTAAACTGACTTTCGTTGGTGAGTTTCCCTAAAGTTTTAACCGTTAGTTCAGTGGTAGCCCCGGTAATTTTTCCTGATGGGAGTTCCACGTTTTCATTATCTAAGGCCGTAACAATATCTTGTGAGGTTAAGCCATAAGCACTGAGCTTATTCGGGTCCATCCAGATACGCATGGCATATTTCCTTTGCCCTTGGATTTGCACACTACTAACGCCGGGAATGGTTTGGATCCGGTCAGCAATTACGTTTTCGGCAAAATCACTTAATTCAAGGGTATTCCGTTTATCACTTTGTATCGTCATCGATAAAATCGGATCGGAGTTGGCATCGGCTTTACTCACTACCGGTAATCCGTCAATGTCTTTAGGTAAAGTTCTGGCTGCCTGCGATACTTTATCACGTACATCATTTGCGGCCTCTTCAATATTTTTATCGAGGTTAAACTCTATGGTGATATTACTTGCTCCCTGGTTACTTGATGAAGAGATATTTCTGATCCCATCAATAGAATTGATCGATTTTTCTAAAGGTTCGGTAATTTGTGATTCAATAATATCGGCGTTGGCTCCGGGGTAAGAGGTTCTTACTGAAACTACGGTCGGATCAATGGAAGGGTACTCACGGACACCCAAAAAAGTGTAACCTATAATCCCGAAAAGAACAATTAACAGGTTCATCACAATGGCCAGCACCGGCCTTTTTATACTCGTGGTAGAGATACTCATAATTATTCTTTAACCAAATGAACTTTAACCGGTGCACCTTTTTTCAAAGCCATTGATCCGGTGGTTAATACCGTGTCGCCAGCTTTTAATCCCGATGTAATCACAATGTTTTCATCGGTACGTGTACCCGCTTCTACCTTAACCTCTTGTGCTTTACCATCTTTTTGGATATAAACGATCTTACCTTTCAAAACCGGGATAACAGCCTCGTTAGGAATCAGAATAGCATTTTGAAGGGTACTTAAAGCCAGTTTGATTTTCGCAAAGGAACCTGGTAGCAAAGCGTTGTCCGCATTGGGAGATAAAGCCCTAATTTGTAAGGTTCTGGTAGCGGAATTAATCCCCGGTTCTATCGCATAAACTTTTCCCTTGTTTTCTTTTGAAGAGCCATCAGTAGTAAATATAATTTCGGAGTTCACTTTGATCTGCCCTGCATATTTTTCCGGAACAGAGAAAGTAACTTTAACAGGATTTGTACTCACCAGGTTGGCAATCACTGTGGTTGGCGTTAAATAAGTGCCGATAGAAATGTTACGTAAACCGATACGGCCTGTAAAAGGTGCGCGGATAGTGGTTTTGGCCAATTGCGCCCGTACTAATTGTGCCTGGGCCTGCAACGACCTTAAATCTGCTAAGGAAGTATCGTATTCTTCCTGACTGATTGCCCCTTTTGCAAGCAATTGTTTTGCCCTGTTCTCATTTGTGCCGGAAAGTTTTTGTTTCGTCAGTGCATCCTGCAATTGCGCTTGTATATCCCGGTCATTTACTTTAACCAGTACACTTCCTTTTGATACCATAGTGCCTTCCTTAAAATAAATTCCGGTCACCAGTCCCGACACTTCACTTTTTAATACAACCGATTCGTTTGCGTCAATAGCGCCGGTTATTTCCAGGTCATTGTCAAACGATACCGGCTTTACAATAATTCCATCCACTGCCAGTGGAGCAGAGGCGCCTCCCTTACCAGCCTCTTTACCCTTTCCGGCACCAGCAGATGCACCACCTTTTCCTTCTAGTTTTTTATTTGCATTAATTCTGTAATATACCAGATAAGCCAGGCCTATTGCTAAAACAGCATAGATAATATACCTTTTCTTCATGTTATGATTTGTGTAGTGCGTATTCCAACGTTAAAAATGAAATTAATGTTTGGAATTAGAGCGTAAAAATATTCAAATAGTTTAGTCCTAATTTCGTTGTATTAAGGATGTTACCATCTCGGTCCGAAGTTCACAGCTTGGTTGCCGCATAATATTTATACTAAGTTGTTATTCCTTCATAAATCAACCAGTTAATGCCTGATGACATTTGGTGCTAAATCGCCCTGAGTTTTTCGCAAATCGCCAAGCGCCAGAAGTAAATTGAACAGAAACAACTATTTTACACCACATTGAGCTATTTTATATTAAAACCCCATCAATAAATCTAAATTTGTAGCAAAACACAGTGAATATGTTTAATAAAAAATCAGTTTTAAGTTTAGTTTTACTACTAACGTGTATTATGGCAGCGAAGGCGCAGGTAAAAATAGGCTTTGAGGTTTCGTTTAAAGAACCGCAAGCGCATTATGCAGAAGTGCAGATGAATATTTCTGGACTGACAAAAGATTATGTAGACGTAAAAATGCCTGTATGGACACCAGGTTCTTATTTAGTGCGTGAGTTTGAAAAAAGTGTTGAAGAATTTAAGGCTACTGCGGGTGGCAAAGCGGCAAAGGTTGAAAAGGTTAGCAAAAACACCTGGAGGATTTTCTCAGCAAAGGCTCCTAACATTCAGGTCAATTACCGGGTTTATGCATTTGAAATCTCAGTGCGTACACCATTTATTGATGAATCTCATGCTTTCTTATCACCAACTGGTATTTTTATGCACCCTGACGGCATGATCAAATCGGCAAGTACGGTAAAAATCGTTCCGTTCAATACCTGGAGTAAGGTTTCTACCGGCTTAGCTCCTGTTGCTGGCGAGCAGTTTACTTATAAGGCCAGCGATTTCGATATTCTGTACGATAGCCCTATTGAGGTAGGCAATCAGGACACTTTTGAATTTACAGCTGCCGGTGTTCGCCATGAAGTGGCTATGTATGGAGGCGGTAATTATGATAAAGAAAAACTAAAAGTTGATATGGCCAAAATTGTAGAAAAGGAAACTGCAGTTTATGGCGAAAATCCTAATAAATATTACCTGTTTATTGTTCATAATTTCTTAAAAGGGGGCGGTGGTCTGGAACACCTCAACTCCACTACTTTAGGTGCTACAAGAAATGCTTACAATACAGCCGAAGGTTATAAAGGCTTCTTAAGCCTGGTTGCGCATGAGTATCATCACCTGTGGAATGTGAAACGTTTGCGCCCTATTGCTTTAGGCCCTTTTGATTATGATAACGAAAATTACACCACTAACCTTTGGGTGGCTGAAGGTTTTACATCATATTATGAGAACAAATACCTGCACCGCGCAGGTTTTACCGATGTGAACGAATTTTTGAAAGATTTAGTTGGTGGCGTGGGTACAGTCTTAAATACCCCGGGTGCCAAATACCAGTCGGCAGCTTCGTCTAGTTATGATGCCTGGATTATTGGTTACCGCCCGAATGAAAATTCGAAAAACAATTCAATCTCTTATTATAATAAAGGCGAAGTAATTGGTATTTTAATGGATTTGGAAATTATCAATGCCACCAAAGGTGCTAAAAGCCTGGATGATGTAATGAAAGCGATGTATCTGCAGTGCAAAACTTTAAAGCGAGGTTATACCGATGCCGAATTTAAAGCCATGGTGGAGAAAATATCCGGAATCAGCTTTAACAATTTTTGGGCTAAATATGTAAATGGGGTAGATGATGTAGAATATGTGAAGTACTTTGGTTATGCCGGTGTAGATGTTTCGACAGAAAATGCAACGCCAGGTAAGCCGGTTACCGGTGCTGCCGGACAGTTGACCAATGATGGTCTGGTAATTACTTCAACAACAAGAAATTCTGCGGCCTGGATCAGCGGATTGAACGTAAATGACGTTGTACTCAGTTTAGATGATACCTCATTAGGTGATGCGCTAGCAACAGTAAGGTTGAAAAGCCCGATGATTTCGTTGGATGTTATCCCGTTGGTAGGTAAAAAGAATATTGGTGATGTGTTGAAACTTAAGGTTAGACGTGATGGATTAGAGAAAGAAATTTCGTTAACCCTGAAAGAGAATCCAAATGTACGCCTAAAAGTAACTGTTAACGAAAATGCCACACCGGCGCAGAAAGCAGTACTTAAAAAATGGACAGGAGTTTAATTTTTAATCGTAAATCTTTAGTCTATATATAAAGCACAAAAAATCCCGTAAGGAATTAATCTTACGGGATTTTTATGTTAAATGCTTTACTATACAAAGCTTAACGTCATGCGCTTAGCGCTAAACGCTATACCTAGAAAGTATATCTAAATCCCAGACCAAATCTTCCAGCATTAAAATCGCTGTTGTTGTCGCCAATGTAAAGTCTTGGTCTCCAATCTAAAGCCAATGCCAATGGTGCACCAGAGAATTTATAGTCTAAACCAACCATTGGAACAAGGTAAAAACTAGAACCGCCATCGTACAATTGAACGGAAGGACCACCACCTAAATACCAATCTAAACCTTTTGCGCCACGGATAGATGAATTGTATTGAATGAAACCTTGAATAACGGTTGAATTTCCACCAAACAATACATCTCC
Source organism: Pedobacter suwonensis (assembly GCF_007833675.1). Lineage (NCBI taxonomy): Bacteria > Pseudomonadati > Bacteroidota > Sphingobacteriia > Sphingobacteriales > Sphingobacteriaceae > Pedobacter > Pedobacter suwonensis. The sequence goes on from NZ_CP031708.1 coordinate 4,061,500, forward strand.
CTGAAGGGCCGCCTTAGGGCTGAAATGGTGTCTGATTGAAGGACCTACCAATGTAGCGCCGTCTCCGAAGTCAATACCTAAGCCTAATCCGGTTTTGTAGTTTTGGGCTTTAACGTTTGTTGTACTAAGGGCAAATAATGCAATGCATCCTAAAATTGTAAATAACTTTTTCATAATTTAAATGTTTTTGTAAATAATTATCAGCCTAACAACTTTAATGCCGTTTCTGTTTTTTCGGTAAAAATTTTAACCTGATAAAAAACAATGCTTGCATAGTAATTTTGTAATCGCTAAGTTTATTAAAAATATTTTAACGGAAAGTAAATACGGCATTTCACTCATTGCCAAGTATTATTTTCATTAATAAATACACATAAAGTAACCATCTTTATGTTTGATTTTTTTAATTTAACCAAATAATATACAATTCATATGGCGGCAGAAATTAAACGGGTTTTTGATCTCTTAAAGTACAGCCTCGAAAATCCTAAGCAGGAATTCATCAGCGGAAAAATTAACGGGAAATGGATAAATTATAGTACAGTAGATTTTTGCAATGCTGTAGATAACTTAAGCCGTGGACTAATTAAACAAGGTATTGGGAAAGGGGGAAGGGTTGCTGTAATGTCTCACAACCGGCCTGAATGGAATATTGCTGATTTTGCTGCCAGCCAGATCGGGGCTTACCAGATCCCCTTATATCCAACCTTAGCCGAGCATGATATTCATTTTATCTTAAAAGATGCAGAAATAGCCATAATTTTTGTAGCTGACGAAGAATTGTATAAAAAAATTAAACCTTGTGCCGATGCCATAAATCCTGATATTAAGATTTATACTTTTAACGAAGTTACAGCAACCGAAAACTGGAATACCTTAATTGAACTCGGTAAGGCAAGTACGGATATTGACCTGGAAGCCTATCGGTCAAATGTGGAGCCAGATGATGTTTTGACCTTAATTTATACTTCAGGTACAACAGGAACGCCAAAGGGAGTAATGCTAACGCACAATAACTTAGTTGCAAATTTTGTAAACTCGGCTGTAGTTATGCCCGAGGGGGTCAACAAAAGTTTAAGTTTTCTGCCTTTATCGCACATTTTTGAGCGGATGATCATTTATCTATACCTGTTTAATTATACAGGGATCTATTATGCAGAAAGTATGGAGACCATTGTTGCCGATATTCAGCATGTAAAACCTAATGCCTTTTCTACTGTTCCAAGGCTTCTTGAAAAAGTGTACGATAAGATCATGGAAAAAGGGAAGGCATTAACCGGGATAAAAAAAGGAATTTTCTTTTGGTCGGTAGCCTTGGCCGAAAAATATACCATCAATGCAGGTGCCTGGTACAATTTCAAGCTGGGTATTGCCCGTAAACTGGTGTTCAAAAAATGGAAAGAAGCTCTGGGTGGAGAAATCGTGGTCATCGTATCTGGCGGTGCTGCCCTCAATCCGCGATTGGCGAGGATTTTCTGGGCAGCTGGTATGCCTGTTTTTGAGGGTTATGGATTGACCGAAACCTCGCCTGTAATTACCGTTAATCATTTCGGCGGAACCATGTTTGGTACCGTTGGTGAGGTAATTAAAGGTGTGGAAGTTAAAATTGCTCCTGATGGGGAAGTATTGACCCGTGGACACCAGGTGATGAAAGGTTATTATAACCGGCCCGACTTAACCCAGGAGGCTATAGATCAGGATGGATGGTTTCATACCGGAGATATTGGTGAGTTGGTTGATGGCCGCTTTTTAAGAATTACCGACCGTAAAAAAGAGATGTTTAAAACAGCTGGTGGTAAATACGTTGCCCCGCAAATGCTGGAGAATAAATATAAAGAATCGATTTTTATCGAGCAGATCATGGTTCTGGGCGAAAATAGAAAATTTCCTTCTGCATTGATTGTTCCTAATTTCGAAACCTTAAAAACCTGGGCAGGCAGAAAGGGCATTAATTTCAGCTCAAACGAAGAGATAATTAAAAACGAGCAGGTGCTTGCTAAATATAATGAGGTTATTGAAGTGGCAAATGTGGATTTTGGTAAATGGGAACAGGTAAAGCGATTTGCACTCTTACCTAAAGAGTGGAGCATAGATGGGGGCGAGCTAACGCCAAAATTAAGTTTGAAAAGAAAAGTGATTACCGAAAAAAATAGTGAAATAATCGAAAAAATCTATCGGGATGCAGAAAACTATAAAGCCCCTCACTAATTATAAAAAATCAGTAATATACCTAAGCATGATGTTTTTATTGGCTGGTTGTGCAACCGGACAATTAGGTAAAAACAATAGTGGCGAATATAAAAACGGCATGGTGGTTTCAGCTCATCCGGAAGCATCTCAGGTAGGTATATATATCTTAAAAAAGGGAGGGAATGCAGTTGATGCCGCTGTTGCTGCTCAGTTTGCCCTGGCAGTGGTTTATCCTAATGCGGGAAATATCGGGGGAGGCGGTTTTATGGTTTACCGCAGTTCAACCGGAGAAATAAATGCCCTGGATTTCAGGGAAAAAGCAGCGAAGGCTGCTACCAGAGATATGTATCTGGATGCAGCCGGCAATCCAATTGTAGATAGAAGCCTTTATGGCCATTTAGCTGCGGGGGTACCAGGATCGGTAGATGGTATGGTAGAGGCGCATAAGAAATATGGAAAGCTTTCCTGGGCGCAGGTACTACAGCCGGCAATAGACCTGGCTCAACTTGGTTTTAAAATTACCAAAAGGCAGGCCGCTGAATTGAACGGTTTGCATAGAAAGTTTATGGAGTTTAACCCAAATGGAACAGCATTTGTAAATTTGGAAAGCACCTGGCAGGAAAATGATGTGTTGGTACAAAAAGAGCTGGCCAATACTTTAAAGCTGATCCAGGAGAAAGGCAGAGCCGGTTTTTATGAAGGGGCTGTGGCCGATTCGCTTGTAGCCGAAATGCAGCGCGGAAAAGGACTTATTACAAAAGAAGATTTAAAAAATTATCATGCCGTTTGGCGTAAGCCGGTAACAGGCAGTTACCGGGGCTATAAAATTATCACCATGCCGCCAACATCAAGCGGAGGCATTGCCCTCATCCAGCTGCTTCAGTCTGTAGAGCCTTATCCTTTGAAAAAATGGGGACATAATGCCGATTCAACCATACAGGTAATGGTCGAGGCAGAAAGAAGGGTATACGCCGATCGCGCAAAGCATTTGGGCGATCCTGATTTTTATGCCGTTCCGCAACAGCAGTTATTAGATGCTGCGTATAATAAAAACCGGATGGCAAACTTTAGCTGGGCCTCTGCAACTCCAAGTAGTGTTGTGTCAGCCGGTGAAATAAATGACAAAGAACATGAAGAAACCACGCATTTCTCTATCGTAGACCGTGATGGAAATGCCGTTTCCATTACCACCACTTTAAACGGTTCTTATGGATCGTTGGTGGCCGTAAAAGGAGCAGGTTTTTTGTTGAACAACGAAATGGACGATTTTTCAGTTAAACCAGGCGCACCAAATATGTATGGCTTGGTTGGCGGCGAAGCCAATGCTATCGCCCCGAATAAAAGAATGTTGAGCTCCATGACGCCGAGCATTGTGGAGAAAGACGGAAAATTATTTATGGTGGTAGGTACACCAGGAGGTTCCACCATTATTACTTCTGTATTCCAAACCATTATAAATGTAATCGATTTCGATATGTCTATGCAATCTGCTGTTAATGCTAAAAAGTTTCATCACCAGTGGTTGCCAGATGAGGTGTATGTAGAAAAGGATGCTATTGACAGCTTATCAATATCGAAGTTAAAGGCAAAAGGTTATAAAATTTTACAGCGAGGCCCAATTGGCAGAGTTGATGCCATCTTGAGGACCAAATGGGGAAATTATCAGGGTGGTGCCGACCCAAGGGGTGATGATAAAGCCATTGGCTGGTAGCCATTTCAGCTCTATTCATTAATTTTCTATTGTATCAAATTAGCTACATATTAATTGGGCATAATTTGGTGCATGATATGCTCAATAATGGTGTAACTAAACAGTGGACCTCATAATTGCTTTTTGACTATTTAACGTGAGCTATGGGGCTTAATTTTGCCGACATGCATGAACGTTTGGCTAGCCACAGCAGAAAATCTTCTTTCTCGGCATCACCGGCCTAACATCCCGATTGCTATCCTACCGTGTTGACACATCTTTTGCTAAGTTTCAGGGATATTTTTGATTCTCCATCCAATATTTATTTCAGCGAATTTTTGTAGACCAATCCATAATGTTGTTATTCCAGGCGGTCTTTCGCTTGCATAGCCTTTCCAGCCCCCCAGTCTGGCTATTGTCCAAACATGTCTTTTTAGGCTCTGCTTTTTATATAGATTTTTTTGTTTTTCAGTTTTTCCCTCCAATATTTTGATAAGATCTTCGCTGCACTCCTGTTCCTGTTTGGAAAAGCAGCTTTCGGCACAGAGGCCTTCTTCCTCTGGAACAGCATATGAGAGCTGCATCATAAAAAGCTTTAGTATCACATCCAACATTAGAAGGCTTAATTTCCTAATACTCTGACCATATTCGAGTTCGCTGGCCTCAATATTGAATCCTTCTTTTTTTAATATCCTAAAAACTTCTTCTATAGTCCAACGCCAGCTGTACCACTCTATACAACATAACGCCATATCAATATTTTCTAAAGGTATTGTCGTTAAGATCCTCCAACAAACAGGGTTGTTGCAGCCTTTTGATACTTTCTCCTTTGCCTCGATATAGAATAGCTTAACCGTATCGGGGCTTTCTTTTGAACTTGTGCCGGTTCTTTTGATCTCAACCTCTTTATACCTTACTTCTATATCGGCTATTCGGGTAGATCTCTTCTTTCTCTTATCGCCCTCAACCTTAATCTGATAACTGCCCTGGGCAGGGTGACCATCAAACACGTCGAAAAGCTTTGTTTTATCCGTAAGGGTACGGTTGGTGCTTGCCCGCACCAGCAAATCCGTTCTTTCATCGGGTATGCAGGAAAACTGTTCATAAATATCGCCTTCCCTATCCTGTACAATAATGATGGATTCAGCTTCTTTCAAAGCCTCTTTGCTCTTCTTGGACGATTCTATCCATTTATATGACTCCTTTTCCTGTATGGGAAGCGTGCTGTATTTACGCACATGTTTATTGACCCGAACCTCGGGCCTATTCCAAATTTTGATATAGGAAAAGCCATAGGGAACACAGCTTTGGGCATCCACAACCAGGGATGGATGGAGTAAATAGCCCAAACCTTGGAATTTTGCATTGGTAGTACCTAAACTACCATCTTTTTGCAATCGGTTTCTATGTTTGTACATATTGATTTCTGTACTATCCTGGATGCATAAGACTGTTTTTCCCTTGCAACTTACTCCACAACGGGAGGATATATCGGAAATGATGCTATCTTCTTCAACCCGCTCATTCTTCAGGAATCTATAAAAACCTTTTGCCTGTGAAAGGCTATCGGACAGTTGGCGTATGGAATGGACACCTTTGGTAAACAAATTATTTATAACCTCGACACAACGGTTATTTAAACGCTTGTCTGGAAAACAATCTCTATACCCATTTGATAATAACATCTACAAAACTAAAAATATTTGTGTCCACACGGTAGGATTGCTATCGGGATTCGGGAAGCACAGTCAAAGCCTACTCGCTGCCTTTAGCAGAAAAATTTTCAGCCGGCGTTTTTTGTTTCTTTCAAAAAGGAAGAAGCCCATCCCGCCATGACAAATAGAATGCTCAATTAACATAAAAATACAGTTGTTATTATCGCAAATGATCTTTTAGATCCATAGTTCACGTTATTTAACAGAGGTTTCAATAGCGCAAATTGGTGTTGATAAGTTAATAAGTATTTTTACCGCGTTGTATTTTTGGTATGGCTATTGTAAAGATTGTGAGACGCTATTCAACGTTAAACAGAAAATTATGAAACTACAATTATCTAAAGCCCTACCAGTTGCAATTGCTGGTTTATTAATCGGGTCGGTTGCTTCAGCTCAGGAAAGTCCGGCAACTTCAACTACAACCTTTAGAACATGGTCTATTGGAGTAAACGCTGGTGTGCTAACGCCATTATCACCACTGGGTGGAAAAAACGATTTCAGTAATAACAAATCAAGTTTGGGATATGGCCTATACATTAAAAAGCAGTTTACGCCTTATTTCTCTCTACGTTTAGACGGAGTTCGCGGTAAATTAAAAGGCGATAACTCCGAACCCTATGAAAGCGGTTTGGTAAACAACGCTCCGGTAAAATCTTTTGATACAGACTTATCTTATTCAGGAAGTTTAAATGCTGTAGTAAACATGTTCAATATCGATATGTTTAAAAAAGAAAATACTTTACAGCTTTATGCTTCTGCAGGAGCGGGTATTGCTGCTTACAAACCCACCATCACTACAGCAGCAGGAACTTCAGTATTTGGTAGTGGTGATAACATCCACGAATTGATTATTCCGGTAGGTTTAGGTGCGAAATTTAAAATTTCTGATGCCGTAAACTTTGATCTGGGTTGGACAATCAACTTTGTTGATGGCGATAACTTAGACGGTTATTACCAAAATGGAAACGATAAATACAATTATGCTTATGCAGGTTTAGAGTTTGCGTTAGGTAGTGGAAAACAATTGGCTTTCCATAATCCGGTAGCTTTAACTTATGATGAAGCCCTAAAAGCAAAACAAACTGCTGAAGGTCTACGGTCTGAATTGAATGCCCAAAAAGCTGATAATGCAAAGCTACGCTCAGAACTTAACGATGTATTGAAAGATTCAGATGGTGATGGCGTTGCTGATAAATTGGATAAATGTCCGGATACACCATCAGGTACCGTTGTGGATGGTGCTGGTTGCCCGTTAAAAACTCCGGAGAAAGTAGTAGAAAAAGTTATCGTAACAGAAGAAGACCGTAAAGTAGTTAACGAAGCGATTAAAAACTTAGAGTTCGATTTAGGTAAAGCTACTATTCGTTCTAAATCTTATGCTTCATTAAATAGGGTTGCAGCATTGTTGATACAGAAAAACTTTAGCTTAAAATTGGCTGGTCATACCGATAATACAGGATCAAAAGAACTAAACCTGCGTTTATCAAAAGAAAGAGCAGAATCTGTTAAAGCATACTTGGTTTCTCAAGGTGCCAACGCTTCACGTATTGAAGCTACAGGTTACGGTATGGGTCAACCGATTGCAACTAACAAAACAGCAGCCGGACGTCAACAAAACCGTCGGGTAGAGTTTACACTTTACTAAGTTGTTTTTAAACAATATTAAAAAGTCCTGGTGAAAATCAGGACTTTTTCAGTTTATGACGTTTTATGCAATGGTCGCTAGCCGATTTGGTTAATGGCTATAAATGCGGGTTGTCATCCTGAATGTAGAATCAATTTGCTTCAATGTAGGGGTAACTAAATGGCTATAAATACGAATTGTCATCCTGAACGCAGTGAAGGATCTTTCTTAGGCTTACTTGCGGCACGATTGGATTTGAAATTATGAGGAAATAGGTCTTATGGTAAAGATTCTTCACTGCGTTCAGAATGACAGCGTAATAATTAGTATTTGAAATCAACTTATTTCAGTGATACAATCACCTTTTTAATCTCGCTTAAATCGTTCATCTCAAAATCCGGCGATTGCGGGTAAAAGCGTTGATAAATAATTTTATCATCTTTACTGTCGTATACACTGATGATTTTATCGTTATCTCGCTGCGTATAAACCACATATTTAATAGGAGTAGCGTTACTCAGGATTAAACTATCCAATGCTTTATACGATACAAACTTAAGTTTATAATTATAAGGTTCGGCAATAATTCCTGATGGTGGTAAGAGAGCTAGTCTCGAAGAAAAAACCTCCTTAATATATTCGGGCACATACAGCGTTTCTTTTGCCAGTTCCGGCAAACGCACTCTATTGTAAAATTGGTAATCTAGATTACAATTTTCGCTGGCGAGCAATCCATCGTTTATTTGTTTTAAATAACCGCTTAAAAAGCCGGGCGACCAATTATAGAAACTGGCTTTATTATAGAAATGAGATAAAATATTATTTTTTATTCTTCGTTTCGTGCCATATTGCTGATCCTGTGTTTCAACCAGGAAATTGGTACTCGGATCAGCAAAAAGCGCTACTGCCGCCAATAAAATTTCTTCTTTTACCTTAGGCTTTTTAGACGGTGTTATTAACTTCAGTGCATAAATAATATTTGTATTGTTAATAGTGTCTGACTTTTCGGTATAAGCATCAAAATAAAAAAGTGAATAATTGGCAAGCGTATCATAACGTGCCAACTCTTCGGGTTTAATGATTTTATATGGTGTGATTTTCCAATTTTTTTTAATGGCCTGCTCAAATTTTTCCAATTCAGCATAGTCATTATACTGAAAGGTAAATACAGTGGTTGTTTTTTTGAAAACCTCTAGCTTTTGACTGTTTAGAAGAGATTTTCCAAAATAGGCAACTTGGCTTTGTGCAATAGCCGCCCATAAAATAAAAAAACTAAACAAGAGTATTTGCTTTACTTTAAACATATTCTGCGGTTTCATTTTGTGTATGGCTATGATAAGAAAAAATTGACAAATATTTTGAATTTTTCTATTGCATTAACAAAATACATTCATTAGCTTTGTTATGCAAGCATAATAAATTAGTGAAAATGAAGCATCAACAAACCATAGATTACCATATTAAGTTTGCCTGGCAAAATATGTTTAATAAGTATAATCAAATGGCTTCCAGTTTCGGGATTACACAGGCTATTGGTTATATGCTTATTAATATAGATGATGTTGAGGGCACTGCGGTTTCAAATTTAGCTGGCTTGCTTGGGGTTAAAGCAACCAGTTTATCGCGTATGCTGAATAACATGGAAGAGGCTAACCTTATTTTTCGGGAAACATCAGTAGGGGATAAACGTTCGGTAAAGGTTTTTTTGACTGATTTTGGTAAAGAGAAAAAGCAGTTGGCCAAGGGGGTTGTTCGGAAATTTAACGAATATCTTGATGAGCATTTTTCAAAAAAAGAAAAAGAGACTTTTATCAACCTCCTGATTAAATTGAATGACATAACAGTAGCCTATACTGTAGATTAATAAATATAGTAATGAAATCTGTTTGACAAGGACTGTATAAAACGGTTCGTCAGACTAATGAAAAGCAAATAGATGATGAAACGAAGCATTAATAAAGTTGCAGTTTTAGGGTCGGGTATTATGGGTTCGCGTATTGCATGCCACTTCGCCAATATTGGTGTTGAGGTATTATTGTTGGATATCGCACCAAAAGAACTCAGTCCCGAGGAGCAGGCAAAAGGATTAACATTGGACAACCCCATTGTAAAAAACCGGATTGTAAATACTGCTTTGCAAACGGCCGTGAAAACAAATCCATCTCCGGTTTACTCAAAAAAAGCCTTAAATAAAATCAAAACCGGAAACTTCGAAGATGATATGTCTAAAATCGCCGCTTACGACTGGGTGATTGAAGTGGTTGTCGAAAACCTAGATATTAAGAAAAAGGTTTTCGAACAGGTAGAGCAATTCCGTAAACCGGGCACCTTAGTTACATCAAATACGTCTGGTATTCCCATTCATTTAATGGCTGAAGGAAGAAGCGAAGATTTTAAATCGCATTTCTGCGGGACACACTTTTTTAATCCGCCACGTTATTTAAAGTTGCTGGAAATTATTCCTACGCCACATACAAAGCAGGAAATTGTTGATTTTCTGATGCAATATGGTGATAAGTTTTTAGGGAAAACAACTGTTTTATGTAAAGATACCCCGGCGTTTATTGCCAATAGGGTGGGCGTTTATTCGATTATGGCACTTTTGCATCTGGTCGAAAAATTAGATTTAACGGTAGAGGAGGTTGATAAATTTACAGGGCCGGCATTGGGCAGACCAAAATCGGCCACATTCCGCACATCGGATGTTGTAGGTTTAGATACCATGATCAAAGTGGCCAAAGGGCTTTATGACAACTGCCCTGATGATAAAGCACACGATTTGTTTAAACTTCCTGCATACGTGCAAAAAATGGAAGAAAATAAATGGCTGGGCGATAAAACCAAACAGGGTTTTTATAAGAAAACCAAAACTGCTGACGGAAAAACTGAAATTCTTGCACTCGACTTAAAAACATTAGAATATAAGCCTCAGCAGAAGGTCAAATCGGCGACTTTAGAAATGACCAAGCCGGTGGAAAACCTTCGTGAGCGCATGAAGATTTTTGCCAAAGGAAAAGATAAGGCAGGCGAATTGTTCCGCCATTCTTCATTTGGTTTATTTGAATATGTATCAGATAGGATCCCAGAAATTTCTGATGAATTGTATCGTATTGATGATGCGATGCGGGCTGGTTTTGGCTGGGAACTCGGTCCTTTCGAATTGTGGGATGCCATTGGCGTAAAAGAAGCCATCGAGGGGATGGATCAATATGGCAATAAAGCTGCAGCCTGGGTACAAGAAATGCTGGACGCTGGAAATACGTCATTTTATAAAGTAGAAAACGGGGTTAAAAAATATTACGATATCCCTTCCAAAAGTTATAAAGCGCTACCAGGAACAGAGGAGTTTATCATTTTGGATAACCTGCGCGAAAATAAAACACTTTGGAAAAATTCTGGCGTCTCCATTATTGATCTGGGTGATGGCATTCTGAATGTAGAATTTCATACTAAAATGAATACCATTGGCGGTGACGTGATTTCGGGAATCAATAAGGCCATTGATATGGCAGAAAAAGATTACCGTGGTTTAGTTATCGGCAATGATGGCGCAAATTTTTCTGCCGGTGCCAACGTAGGGATGATTTTTATGATGGCGGTAGAACAGGAGTGGGATGAATTAAACATGGCGATCAAAATGTTCCAGAATACGTCAATGCGCATCCGATATTCTTCTATTCCGGTGGTGGTAGCCCCGCATAATTTAACCCTGGGCGGAGGCTGTGAATTTAGTTTACATGCTGATCATGTTCAGCTTTCTGCCGAAACCTATATGGGCCTGGTTGAATTTGGTGTAGGTGTAATTCCTGGCGGTGGCGGTACTAAAGAGTTTGCACTACGTGCTTCTGATGAGTTTAAAGACGATCAGATTGTGCAGAATGCCCTGAAAGATCGTTTCCTAACTATCGGCATGGCCAAAGTCTCCACTTCGGGTTACGAAGCTTATGAGTTGGGCTATCTGCAAAAAGATAAATTCTCGATCTCAATGAACCGCAACCGTTTACTGGCCGATGCAAAAGCAAAAGCGATTGAGCTTGCAGATGCCGGTTATACCAAACCAGTACAACGTAACGATATTAAAGTGTTAGGAAAGCAGGGATTGGGAATTGTTTATGCCGGTGCAAATAGTATGTACGCAGGGCATTTCATCTCCGAACATGATAAAAAAATCTCTGAGAAACTAGGCTATGTAATGTGTGGTGGTGATTTATCTGCACCAACAGAAGTAACCGAACAATACTTATTGGATCTTGAAAGAGAGGCATTTTTATCACTCGCAGGAGAAAGGAAATCGTTAGAACGGATTCAGAGTATCATTACAAAAGGGAAACCGTTGAGGAATTAGATGTGAGACAGTAGACATTAGATTTGAGACAGTTTGCATCGTTCATAGCATCAGCAATAATAGAATATGAATAATTTAAAAGAGTTAAAAATTTGGAATAAGGCTATTAATTTAGCTGTTGATGTTTACAAAGCAACATCAACCTTTCCGACTGATGAGCGCTTTGGCTTAACCAGTCAATCTCGAAGGGCAGCTATCTCAATTCCATCTAACATTGCCGAAGGTGCCGGAAGAAATTCAGTCAAAGAATTTAATAATTTTTTAGGGATAGCTAATGGATCTTCTTATGAATTGCAAACTCAATTGGTAATCGCTAACAGACTTGATATTCTCGAATCTGAAATTTTAGATCTTTTACTGAATCAAATTGATGAACTACAAAAAATGACTTATGGTTTTCAGCAGATGCTGAATAAGAAAATTAATATGAAAAAGATGTGAGGGAGTAGATTTGAGACCAATTATCATCTCATGTCTCACATTTAATGCTTTAAATCTAAATACTAATCGATTTGAATTATTAGTTTGGGTTAAGTCTCACATCTAATATCTCAAATCTCAAATTTCAAACAATGGAAGCATATATTATAGCCGGATACCGTACAGCAGTGGGTAAAGCACCTCGTGGCGTATTCCGTTTTACAAGAGCTGATGATTTGGCCGCAGAAGTAATCAGGGCTTTGGTAGCATCAGTCCCAAATTTAGATAAAGAACAGATTGATGATGTAATCGTGGGTAATGCTACGCCAGAGGCAGAACAAGGCCTGAATATTGGCCGTATGATCTCGCTGATGGGGTTGGATACAGATAAAGTACCAGGTGTTACCGTAAACCGTTACTGTGCATCAGGTTTGGATACCATTGCCACAGCAGTTGCCAAAATTAAAGCGGGCATGGCCGATTGTATTATCGCAGGTGGCGTAGAGGTGATGAGCGGAATGCCTTTTGGTGGCTGGAAACTGGTGCCAAATGCAGAGGTAGCAAAAAATAATCCAGACTGGTATTGGGGCATGGGCTTAACTGCTGAAGCGGTAGCCAAAGAATATGATGTAAGCCGTGAAGATCAGGATGCTTTTTCATTAAAATCTCATGAAAAAGCTATTCACGCCATAAAAAACGGTCATTTGAAAGACGGCATTTTGCCAATTACGGTAAATGAAAACTATCTGGATGACAACCTTAAAAAGAAAACCCGTTCTTACGTGGTTGATACCGATGAAGGGCCACGTGCAGATACAACGCTGGAAAAGTTGGCGAAACTGAAACCTGTATTTGACGCAGTAGGCAGTGTAACTGCAGGTAATTCCTCGCAAACATCGGATGGTGCTGCATTCGTTCTGGTCGTGTCTGAAAAGAAAATGAAAGAATTAAATGCCGAGCCGATTGCCAGATTGGTAAGTTACGGTATTGCAGGTGTGCCGCCACGTATTATGGGCATTGGTCCGATTGAGGCGATTCCAAAAGCTTTGAAGCAAGCCGGATTGAAAAAGGAAGATATTGATTTAATCGAACTGAATGAAGCTTTTGCCTCACAATCGTTAGCGGTAATCAGAACATTGGATTTAAACCCGGATGTGATTAATGTAAACGGTGGAGCAATTGCCCTGGGCCATCCACTTGGTTGTACCGGAGCGAAGCTTACTGTGCAGATCATGAATGAGCTGAAAAGACAAAACAAAAAATACGGAATGGTAACCATGTGCGTAGGAACCGGGCAAGGTGCAGCTGGAATTTTTGAGCTTCTTTAGATCTGAGATCTTAGATGCGAGATTTGAGAAAATGTATAAGAACATGCCTGAGACAAATAATTTTTACAAAATGAATAATTTGAAAGCGCTAAAAATCTGGAATAAAGCAATTGATTTGGCCGTTGATTTATATAAAGCAACTTCAACATATCCGTCAGATGAACGTTTTGGATTGACTAGCCAATCTCGAAGAGCAGCTGTATCAAATCCATCTAATATTGCAGAAGGAGCAGGCAGAAATTTGCCTAAGGAATTTAATAATTTTTTTAGGCATAGCCAATTGATCTTCTTATGAATTACAAACTCAATTGGTTATTGCTAATAAACTCACAATTCTAAAATTTTGGGTTCTTAATCACTCAAATTGATGTATTACAAAAAATGACTTAAGGTTTTCAGCAGATGCTGGAAATGAAAATTAATAAAAAGGACATGAGACGATAGATATTAGATTTGAGATAATGTGGTTCGATCAAGAGAACTAAGATCTCACATCTGATATCTAAAAACTCATACAAAAATGATTTGAGTTTGAATTTGGGCAGGTCTCAAATCTCAAATCTCATTTCTCAAATCTCATAGCAATGGAAACAACTGAAAAAAAGACAATTAAAGGTGGCGAATTCTTAATTAAGGATACCACTTATCAGGAAGTATTTATCCCTGAAGAGTTTGACGAAGAGCAGCAGATGATTGCACAAACTTGTCGCGATTTTCTGGCGGCTGAGGTTTATCCCAATTTAGAAAAAATCGACAAGCAGGAAGATCCTGAACTCATGCCAACATTGTTAACCAAAGCTGGCGAACTGGGCATTCTTGGTGTTTCAGTACCCGAAGAATATGGCGGTTTCGGCAAAAATTTCAATACTTCCATGCTGGTTGCAGATGTGGTAGGTGCAGGCCACTCTTTTGCCGTTGCACTTTCTGCCCATACTGGAATTGGTACATTACCGATTTTATATTATGGCAACGAAGAACAAAAAGCAAAGTATATCCCTAAACTTGGTTCGGGTGAATGGAAGGCAGCTTATTGCTTAACGGAACCAAACTCAGGTTCGGATGCAAACTCAGGAAAAACAAAGGCTAAATTGAGCGATGATGGTAAACACTACATCATCAATGGTCAGAAAATGTGGATCACTAATGGTGGTTTTGCTGATGTTTTTATCGTTTTTGCTAAGATAGACGACGATAAAAACTTAACTGCATTTATTGTAGAGAAAGATTTCGGCGGCATTACCATGAACCCGGAAGAACACAAAATGGGGATTAAGGGTTCTTCAACCCGTCAGGTTTTCTTTAACGATTGCCCGGTGCCTGTTGAGAACATGTTAAGCGAGCGCGAAAACGGATTTAAAATCGCAGTAAATATTCTAAACATTGGCCGTATTAAATTATCTGCGGCAGCTATCGGAGCATCGAAAGCAACTTTAAATACGGCGATTAACTATTCAAACGAGCGGATCCAGTTTGGCCGCCCGATTTCTAAATACGGTGCAATCCGCTTTAAAATTGCAGAAATCGCATCTAAGCTTTATGCGGTTGATTCGGCAAACTATCGTGCAGGGCAAAATATTGATGATACTTACGATCAACTGGTTGCAGGTGGAATGGAATCTGGCAAAGCAAGATTAAAGTCTGTTGAACAATTTGCGGTAGAGTGTGCCATTTTAAAGGTTTGGGGTTCTGAAGCTTTAGATTACACGGTAGATGAAGGTGTGCAGATTTATGGGGGTATGGGCTTTAGTGCCGATGCACCTATGGATAGGGCCTACCGCGATGCCCGCATCAACCGTATTTTTGAAGGTACAAACGAAATTAACCGCTTGTTAACGGTTGATATGATGCTGAAACGCGCCATGAAAGGTGAGCTGGATTTAATGACGCCTGCTACAGCAGTTGCCGCCGAGCTGATGAGTATACCTGATTTTGGTGAAGAGGATGATACCTTATTTGCTGCAGAGAAAAAAGTGCTTTCTAATCTGAAAAAAGCAACGTTAATGGTAGCTGGTGCTGCGGTTCAAAAATTGATGATGACCCTGAGCAAAGAACAGGAAATTTTAATGAACATTGCCGATATGGCCAGTTATGTTTATGTACTGGAATCAGCTTTGCTGAGGACGGAAAAATTAGTGCATACCCGGGGTGAAGAAGCATGTGCAGGTCAGCTGGATTTATTGCGGATTTACATGGTAGAAGCTGTAGATGGCATAGCCAAAGCGGGTAAAGAAGCACTTTGGGCTTTTGCGGAAGGTGATGAACTGCGCATGATGCAGGTTGGTTTACGCCGTTTTACCAAAGTTGAACCTTTTAATGTTAAAGATGCCCGTCAAAGAGTTGCACAACAGCTTATTGAGGCAAATAAATATATTTTTTAGTAGAAGGCTGAGAGGTTTAGGGTTTAAGGATTGGGCGTGTAACCAATACCTTAAACCCTTTTTTATTGTGCGATGCCTAATAATATGCTGTCATGCTGAGGCACGAAGCATCTGCAACCGATGAAACAGATGCTTCGTGCCTCAGCATGACAGAAGCTGAAAAATAATAAGTCCTTAGCTTTATGGTATAAAAATCATATTTTCGCGTATGATTAAATTTAGATTACTTACGATACTATTTTTAAGTGTAGCTGTTATTTCATCTTGTAAAAAAGACGAAGATCCCGAAAAACAGATCACAGATTTTATCAAAAAAAATAATATCAATGCCATTAGAGATAACTCGGGTTTATATTATGAGATCATTAAGCCTGGATCGGGTTCATTTACTTATCCAAGCAATACCAAAATTACCATCAAATATGAGGGAAGGTTGTTAAATGGAAATGTATTTGATAATGGAGGTGGCAAAGAACAAACCTTTAACCTTGCAGAACTGATTCAAGGCTGGCGTATCGGTATTCCCAAAATCCAGAAAGGTGGCGAAATCAGGTTAATTGTTCCTCCAGGTTTAGGTTATGGTAGTAGTTCGGTAGGTCCTATCCCCGGAAATTCGGTGTTGGATTTTAATATCCAGCTATCAAACGTACAATAAGCATAAGATTAAAGGCAAAAGACCAAAGCAGCGATTTGATTTATCTATTTTTACCATAAGCATGTTTTTTAAGTGCTACAATTGTTAAAATAGGTTAAAAATTGTTGCAACCACATTAAAAGCTTATTTTTGCGGATAATGGTTAAGATTAAACATATTATTCTATTGATATGATATATTAACCATAACACTTACAGACGTACAATAATAAATGAACAAATTTACTAAACTTGGCCTATTCGCGATTTTACTGGCTACCATAATTTTCAGCTCATGTAAAAAAGAGTATGAGTCCATCCAAAGCATAGATGATGCGGCTATTCAAACATATTTGAAGCAGAATAATCTTAGCTTTACCAAAGATCCAACAAAAGGGTATTATTATAAAATTACGGCACAAGGTACAGGCAGTGCTGTGGCAAATCAGGATTCGGTTTATTATTCTTATACATTTAAAACATTATCAGGGCAAGTTTTTTTTCAATCTACTGATTTAATGATACCAGGTAATTATTTAGGTTATACAGACAGGTTTACTTTTAATCAACAACAATTCCTTTTAACTCCAGTTAGAGAAGTGCTATCGAAATTAAATCGAGGTGGGAAAGCCACTCTTATTATGCCATCATATATGGTTTTTGGTAAAAATGGTCTGAGTGCTCTTAACATTGCATCAAATGAAAATATTATTGTTGACCTAGGCCTATATCTTGAATCGAAGAGACATGAAATTGATGAATTGGAGATTAATAAGTTAATTTCCAATAATAATTTAACATTAACTAAGGATCCGTCAAGGGCAAGATACTCAATTATTACACCTGGTACTGGAACTGATGCTATTAATTTAAATTCTACAATAGTTGCAAATTATACATTAAGAACTTTAGATGGAGTTGTCGTACCACAACCTGCTCAAATAACGGATGTTTTAAGTAACTTATTTAAAGGTTGGCAATTAATATTACCTGGCAAGGTAACTGCTGGTGGAAAGCTTCGTTTGATTTTACCTTCTGATTTGGCTAATGGGATGCCTCTAGACTTCGATATTGAAATTGTAAGCGTTACAAATTAGATGAATCTATTCTCATTATAACGATATGCTCAACTAATAGTTGGGCATTTTTTTTGCTTTTAATTTTCTTAACTTATTTTTTAGGTGTATGTTTGGTGTGTAAGGGAAAACATACAATCTAATTATGATAAATAAATTTAATTTACGCTATTTAATACTACCTTTTTTGGTTAGTATATCAATCTTTTCCTGTAAAAAGGATGCCAATGTTGGAAATCAAGAAGAAAAACTTTTAACAAATGCTGTAAGCATTGAAAACGGATATTTAAAATTCAGAGATCAGAAAGCTTTTGATTCTTTGGTTAATATTTTGGTAAAACCAGAAAATTTTAATTCAAAACCAAAAGAATTACAAAATTTTAAGTCTTATAGGGACATCTATCTGGAAATAAGCAAAGAATATGAAAATGTAAATACCAATAAATCATTTGATGACTTTAAGAATAAATATTCGGAAATAGTAGAAATAAAATCAGATAGCTCCCTTACATATAAATTCGGTACTCCTCTTTCTGCATTATTTACTAATATAAAAGGGGAAGTAAAGATTGGTGATGTAACTACGGTTTACACTAATGATCAAAGAATGGTATCTTATTCGGGTAAACATAAAAGTGAATTGGAAGTTAGTAACATCAGTAGAACAGATTTGACTAAAGGAATATTTGTTTCCAATATTTCAACGAAGACACATACTTCGGGCAGTAATCAAGCATCAACGGAGGCTGAAGTTGTTACCACAGCGATAAAATCTCAATTATATTATAATGAAGATGGGAAAAGAAGATTGTTTGTTGATTTATGGCTTGAAAGCATGCCTGCACCCAGTACACATGATGCCTCTTTTAGATATTACTTTACTTCAAGACAGGAACTGAAAAGAACATTTGGTGGGTGGAGAACAAATGAAACAGATTATTACTTTAGTAACCTGAATTATAATTTTTCTGGCTTTACATACCCAATGGCGCCAGACGGTGTATCATATAATTTTAACTTGCCTAGTTATAGTGTTGGGAATGCAACAGGTCCAATTATTATCGATTTGGGAGTTAAAACGGGCTTAGGAAATGGAATTGCTGGTACAGGCCGCTTTTTTTCAGGAGGAGTACCCAATGCACCTTCATTTAATGTGCCTAATTAATAATTCAATTCAACGCCTCTTTAAAAACTTTTAAAACCCTTTCCCTTGCAAAAGTATGCTCAACTATTGGTTGGGCATATTTTTTTGTGCCAAATTCTGGTACCCATTTTTTTATATATTCAAGTTTAGGGTCAAATCTTTTGGTCTGCAGTTCGGGGTTAAAAACCCTGAAATAAGGTGCCGCATCATTCCCTGATCCTGCGGCCCATTGCCAGCCACCAACATTACTCGCCATTTCGTAATCCAATAATTTTTCGGCAAAGTAGGCTTCTCCCCAGCGCCAGTCAATCAGTAAATGTTTGCTTAGAAAACTGCCCACAATCATCCGTACACGATTGTGCATCCAGCCGGTTTGGTTCAGCTGGCGCATACCTGCATCAACAATCGGGTAGCCGGTATTGCCCTCACGCCAGGCCTTAAACTCCTCTTCGTTGTTGCGCCACTTAATTTTATCGTACTGTTTTTTAAACGAATCGAAAGCAGCGTAGGGGAAGTGCCAGATTATAGTCATGTAAAATTCCCGCCAGGCCAGTTCCGAAAGCCAGACATTCGATTTTGCTTCCAATGCATCTTTAACGGCTTTCCGAATGCTTAAGGTTCCAAAACGCAGGTGCAGCCCAACATGTGTGGTGCCATCAAGGGCGGGGAAATCGCGTTCTTTTGCATAACTATCGAGCTTGTCTTTGTAATCTATTTTCGGAAAATGCAGCTGACTCTTTTCAAAGCCCATTTCTTTTAAGCCCGGGCTTGGCAGGTGCCTGGTTTGTAGCAGGTTTTTAAAATACTTTTTAGTTGGATAAGCCTTTACATAAAAATCGTCTAGTTTGGCGTGCCATTGTTTATAAAAAGGCGTAAAAACGGTATAAGGCGTTTTATCTGCCTTTAAAATTTCGTTTTTTTCAAAAATAACCTGGTCTTTATAGGTTTTAAACACAATTTTTTCGCTGGTTAAAAACTCAGCCATGTTATCATCGCGTTCGCGGGCATAAGGCTCATAATCGTGATTGGTATACACCTCTTTGACCTGGTATTCCTTTAAAATCTCCGGCCATATTTTTTCGGGTTTCCCGTATTTTACCAGTAAATCTGATCCTTGCTGCTGAAGTTCTTTCTTTAGCGCTTCAATGGTTTCATAAATGAAGCTTACACGAGCATCATCTTTTGGTAGTTTATCCAGTATATTCTGGTCAAAAATAAAAAGTGGCAACACCGGGTAATTGCCTTTAAGGGCGTGATATAAAGCGGCGTTATCTGTTAATCGCAAATCGCGACGGAACCAGAAGATGGATATTGGAGTCATTCGGGGAAATTATAAATTAATTATTTTACGCCATGCTGAACTTGTTTACAAGAAGAAATATTGTTTTCTATTGCCTTGTAGCTACTTCGTGGTCAGCATCTATCCTGGAAAGACCAGAAATAAATCCGATAGCTATCGCATCAGGATGACGAAATTTGATCATTTAACCTATTTATAAAGATCTTTCAAAGCATCATCCAAATGTGTGAATTTAAATTTGAATCCTGCGTCTAAAATCTTTTGTGCAGAGGTATTATTGCTCATCAAAACGGCATCTACACGCTCTCCCAATAATAATTCCAATGCTTTTTTAGGTACTTTTATGGGCCAGAACGGACGGCGGAGCTGTTTGGCAATAGCTTTGGTTAAGGCAATGTTGGTTACCGGAAATGGAGCACAGGCGTTGTAGCAGCCTTCCATTTTCGGGTTTTCGATGGCTTCGATATACATTTCCACCATGTCGTCGATGTGTAGCCAGGGTGTCCATTGTTTTCCCGTACCCAAGCCCGCGCCAACAAATAATTTTACCGGTTTATCCAGTTGAGGTAATGCACCTCCATCATTGCTCAACACAATCCCGGTACGAAGTTTTACAATCCTTAGGCTCAGTTTTTTGCCTTGGTCTACCGCATCCTCCCAAAGTTTGCAGCAATCTGCCAAAAATCCATAACCTTTCGGGCTTTCTTCAGTTAAGATTTCATCGCCACAATCGCCATAAAAACCCACCGCAGAAGCCGAAATGAACGATTTTAGCTGAAGTCCAGGCTTTGATCTTATTGTTTTAAAGAGTAATTCGGTCGACTTTACACGGCTGTCAATAATCTGCTTTTTGCGTTCATCTGTCCATTTTTTATCGGCAACAGGCTCGCCCGCTAAATGGATGATGGCATCTACACCATTCAAACAGTCAGCCTCAATAGTTCCCTTATAAACATCCCATACAAAATTATTTGCATCGTTATCTTTCTTCCGCGAAAGTGTATTCACTTCATAACCCTTGTTCAGCAAGTGTTTTTTTAGTTCAGTACCCACAAGCCCTGTAGCGCCGGTAATCAGAATCTTTTTTGCCATCTTTTTTAAACACCAAAGATACAAAAGGGTTTGGTTGAGGCGCCTAAAATGCATTAACCTGGTTCTAATTCTTTTGTTTCCTATTTGTAAAGAATTACTTAGCCATTGGATGAAGAATAAAAATAAGATAAATTTGTAAAGCGTTCTTATACCCTTTTCGATAAAATATGTCCAAAAAAATTCTAGTCTGGTTTAGAAATGATCTTCGCTTGCATGATAACGAAATGCTGGTGGAAGCGATTGCTAAATCTGATGCGATTTTACCTGTTTACATTCTAGATCACCGTTCTTTTGGCGAAACCAGGTACGGGAGTTTAAAAACAGGTAATATCAGAGCGCAGTTTATTTTAGAAAGTGTTTTGGGCTTGCGCAATGCTTTAAAACAGATTGGCGGGAATTTGCTGATTGCTGAAGGTAAGCCCGAAGATATTATTCCTCAGCTTGTTCAGGAATATGAGATTACTGAAGTTTACCATCACCGCGAAGTAGCACGTGAAGAAACACATATTTCTACGCTGGTAGAAAATGCACTTTGGAAATTACGGGTCAACCTGAAACATTTTATCGGCCATACCTTATATAATAAGGAAGATTTGCCCTTCCCCATTAAGGACATTCCTGATGCTTTTAACCAGTTCAAAAAGAAAATTGAACGCGATTCGATTATCAAACCATGTTTTGCAGCACCAGATCGGATTAACGTAGCGGAGGTGATTGATTGGGGTACCTTACCTTCTTTGGAAGAACTTAATCTATTGCCGCAGCAAAAAGACCTGCGTGCTGATTTTGAATTTAAAGGTGGAGAAGCCGAAGGTCTGGCTCATCTTCAAAAGGTGATTTTGGCCATGCAACAAGCTGCGACCACAAAAAATTTAATTCTTGCTTCTAAACTCTCTGCCTGGTTAGCCATTGGAAGTTTATCTCCGCGCAAAGTGTACTGGGAAATAAAAAAGATGGAGAGTGTGCCCAATACCAAAGCAATGTTCAATCATATTTTATTGGGCCTGCTGTGGAGGGATTATTTCCGTTTCATGTTTAAAAAGTACGGTAATACGTTTTTTAGTCCGAATGGGTTTGGTAGCCAGGGCCTGGTTGATGTGGCAAATGAGCAGGAGAATTTTAATAAATGGCGCAACGCACAAACTGGTTTTGCTGTGGTAGATGCGGTAATGACAGAGTTAAACCAAACTGGTTTTATTTCGAACATTGCCCGCCAAACAGCAGCGCTCTACCTGATCAATAATTTAGAGGTAAGCTGGGTTTTAGGTGCTGCCTATTTTGAAGAAAAATTGATTGATTATAATCCTGCAAGTAATTGGGGCAATTGGGCCAATGTTGCCGGTGTAGGTAATGATCAAAAATCAAAAAGTGTTTTCGATCTTGATAAAAATATCAAAAATCTCGACCCAAAAGGCAACTACTCCATAACTTGGGCATCATAGTTGTGAGGATTGGATTTAAAATGGCTGGCTGTTAAATGAGCGCATTTGGGTAATTGAATTTTAACAGATTCTACCCATATTTTGTGTAACAGGCTGGTTCATTTACGCACTCGCAAATTTAATGCCCGCTCATTTATTTTAATCGAGATTTTTGCCGTTTATATAAGGTAAAATTCTAATTTTGTAATGCTTATAGTAAATAGTTAATAATGGATAAATTATCTTATCTTAATGGCGCAAACGCCGAATATATAGAGTCTTTATATCAATCCTACCAGCAAGATCCGTCATCTGTTGAGTTTGGATGGCAGAAATTTTTCGAAGGTTTTGATTTTGGAAGAGGATCGGAAGCACCTGCAGTAACAGCAGAAACGCCAGAACACTTTTTAAAAGAGGTTAATGTTTTAAATCTAATTGATGGTTACCGTAGCCGTGGACATTTGTTTACGCACACTAATCCTGTGCGCGAACGGCGTAAACATTTACCAACATTGGATCTGGCAAATTTTGGATTATCCGATGCCGATCTGGAAACTGTTTTCAATTCTGGTGTAGAGATTGGTATTGGTGCGGCAAAATTAAAGGACATTGTAGCCTTTTTAAAACAAACATATGCAGGTTCTATAGGAGCCGAATTTAAATTTTTACGTACGCCGGAAGTGTTGAACTGGATTCAGCAAAAAATGGAAAGTGCGCGTAATACCCCTAATTTTTCCATCGATGAGAAAAAACGTATCCTCCGTAAATTAAACGAAGCGGTAAGTTTTGAAAATTTCCTGGGTACAAAGTTTTTGGGGCAAAAGCGTTTTTCTTTAGAAGGTGCAGAAGCTTTGATTCCTGCTTTGGATTCGGTCATCGAAAAAGGTGCTGAATTGGGGATAGAGGAATTTGTAATTGGTATGGCACACCGCGGTCGTTTAAACGTACTGGCCAATATCATGCAAAAAACATATAAAGATATTTTTGCTGAATTTGAAGGTAAAAGTTATAGTCCTGATACTCCATACGGTGGTGATGTAAAATACCATTTAGGTTATTCTACAGATATAGCTACTGTTTCAGGCAAAAGCGTTCACTTAAGTTTATGTCCTAACCCATCGCACTTAGAAACCGTTGATGGTGTGGTAGAAGGCATGAGCCGCTCTAAAATCGATTTCAAATATGGTGGCGACAACAGTCGTTTAGCCCCGATTTTGATTCATGGTGATGCATCAGTTGCCGGACAGGGAATTGTTTATGAAGTTATTCAGATGGCAGGCCTTGAAGGTTACAAAACAGGAGGTACCATTCATCTCGTAATTAATAACCAGATCGGTTTTACCACCAACTATAAAGATGCCCGTACCAGCACTTACTGTACTGATATTGCAAAAGTAACGTTATCTCCGGTTTTCCATGTGAATGGTGATGATCCTGAAGCTTTGGTTTATGCCATTAATTTAGCCATGGAATACCGTCAGAAATATAAAAACGATGTTTTTATTGATATTCTTTGTTATCGTCGCTTCGGTCATAATGAGTCTGATGAACCTAAATTTACACAGCCGTTATTATATAAAACGATCGAAAAACACCCTAACCCAAGGGAAATATATATTGATCAGCTAACGAAAGAAGGTAAGCTGGAGGCTGGTTTGGCAAAAGAGATGGAAAAAGATTTCCGAGGCATTTTGCAGGAACGCTTAAATGAAGCTAAAGAATATGTGGCCAGCAACAGCGAAGTTAAATTTGGTGGTGCATGGGCAGATTTGCGGATGGCTACACCTAAAGATTTCGAAGCCTCACCGGTTACAGCCGTTAAAAAAAGTACTTTATTGGAAATCGGTAAACGCATTACCACTTTACCATCAAATAAAAAATTCTTCAAGAAAATCGAGAAACTATTTGCCGAACGTACCAAAATGGTAAACGAAACGCTGGTTTTCGATTGGGCAATGGGGGAGCAACTGGCTTATGGTACTTTATTATCAGAAGGTAAACGCGTTCGTTTAAGTGGTCAGGATGTGGAGCGAGGTACTTTTTCTCACCGTCATGCCGTATTGACACTTGAAGACAGCGAGGAAGAATATGTACCATTGGCCAATATCTCAGATCAACAGGCTTCATTTGATATTTACAATTCACACTTATCAGAGTATGGTGTTTTAGGTTTTGAATATGGATATGCCATGGCCAATCCAAACGCCTTAACCATCTGGGAAGCACAGTTTGGTGATTTCTTTAACGGTGCACAGATTGTTGTCGATCAGTATATTGCAAGTGCTGAAACCAAGTGGCAACGTGAAAATGGTTTGGTGATGTTGTTGCCTCACGGTTACGAAGGGCAGGGACCAGAACATTCGTCAGCGCGTATTGAGCGTTTTATGGAGCTTTGTGCAGATTACAATATGCAGGTAACCAACTGTACCACTCCGGCAAACTTCTTCCATGTTTTACGTCGCCAGTTTAAACGCGATTTCCGTAAACCTTTGGTTGTATTTACGCCAAAAAGTTTGTTACGTCATCCGGCCTGTGTTTCTAAATTAGAAGAATTTACCGAAGGTGGTTTTAAAGAAGTAATTGACGATGCAAATGCTAAAGTTGCAGATGTAACGCGTATTGTTTTCTGTAGCGGCAAAATTTATTACGAATTGTTGGAGAAACAACAGGCTGACAAAATTAACCATGTAGCCCTGGTTCGTGTAGAGCAGTTATATCCAACTCCGGTTGATCAGATGGAAGCCATTCAGAAGAAATATAAAAATGCAAAAGAAATTTTCTGGGTACAGGAAGAACCGGAAAACATGGGTGCATGGCCATATTTGTTCCGCAAGCTGTATAAAACCGGTTTAAAAGGCATTGATGTAATTTCGAGAAGAGAAAGCAGTAGTACAGCTACAGGTTTTGCAAAACAACATTCAAACCAGCAAGCTTATATTTTAGCCAAAGCTTTAGAAGTTTCGGTTACGGAGGATGTAAAGGATATTGCTAAAAAAGCTACAAAAAAATTAGTTCAAATAGATTAAATGAGGTTTAAGGTGTAGGGTTTGAGGTAGAAGGATGAGCAGCCCGGGCATTTCAACTTGATAATACTTAACCTTTAACAATAAAAAATATAACATTACAAAAATGAGTTTAGAGATAAAAGTTCCACCTGTTGGTGAATCGATTACCGAAGTTGTTTTATCAAGGTGGATAAAAAACGACGGCGATGTTGTTGAAATG
This sequence comes from Pedobacter suwonensis, assembly GCF_007833675.1. Taxonomy (NCBI): domain Bacteria; kingdom Pseudomonadati; phylum Bacteroidota; class Sphingobacteriia; order Sphingobacteriales; family Sphingobacteriaceae; genus Pedobacter; species Pedobacter suwonensis. The sequence goes on from NZ_CP031708.1 coordinate 4,087,081, forward strand.
GATGAAGTTATTGCCGAATTAGAATCGGATAAAGCAACATTCGAATTAACTGCAGAACAGGCCGGAACTTTAAAAACCATAGCAGCCGAAGGCGATACCTTAGCCATTGGCGCAGTAGTTTGTCAGATTGAAGAAGGTGGTGCAGCTTCTGGTCCTAAGGCCGAAGTTGAAAGTCCTAAAGCTGATGCACAAGCCCCGGCTGCAGTAGCGGAAGCACCAAAGGCTCAGGATACAGCTGCTTCTAAAGATTCTTATGCTTCGGGAACGCCTTCACCTGCTGCGGGTAAAATCCTTGCTGAAAAAGGCATTGATGCTGCCGCTGTAAAGGGTACAGGTGTTGATGGCCGTATTACCAAAGATGATGCTGTAAAGGCAGAAGTGGGTAAAAAAGCCGAAGCGCCAAAAGCAAGTGCTCCGGTTGCAGCTGCTGCTCCTGCAGGTAGCCGTAGCGAGCGCCGTGAAAAAATGTCGCCATTGCGTAGAACCGTTGCAAAACGTTTGGTTGCTGTGAAAAATGAAACCGCAATGTTAACCACTTTTAACGAGGTTAATATGAAACCAATTATGGATTTACGCGGAAAATATAAAGATCAGTTTAAAGAGAAATTTGGCGTTGGTTTAGGGTTTATGAGCTTTTTCACCAAAGCTGTTACCGAAGCATTAAAAGATTTCCCTGCTGTAAATGGTCGCATCGAAGGTGATGAATTGGTATTTAATGATTTTGCTGATATTTCTATCGCCGTTTCTGCACCAAAAGGTTTGGTGGTACCCGTTATCCGTAATGCAGAAAGCATGACACTGGCTCAGATTGAAAAATCGGTGTTGGAATTGGCTTTAAAAGCACGCGATAGCAAATTAACGATCGAAGAGATGACCGGTGGAACATTTACCATCACCAATGGTGGTGTATTTGGTTCAATGATGTCTACTCCAATTATTAATGCACCACAGTCGGCTATTTTAGGTATGCACAATATTGTTGAGCGTCCGGTAGCTGAAAAAGGTGAAGTGGTGATCCGTCCGATGATGTATGTCGCTTTATCTTACGACCACAGAATTATAGACGGACGTGAGTCTGTTGGTTTTCTGGTTCGTGTTAAACAGTTATTAGAAGATCCGGCAAGATTGTTACTAGGTGTTTAGTCCAAAACCCGATTAATCGGTATTAATATAGGAAGTCAAGTTTTATTAGCCATTGTGCGATAAAAGACTTGACTTCTTTTTTATGACCAAAAATGAAATTAACGTTCAACTTAAAATTTCTCTTCATTTTTTTAGCGATATTCCTGATTGAAGTTCTAATCGCAAAATATCTTCACGATGCTTTTATCAGGCCTTTTGGCGGTGATGTGTTGGTGGTGGTATTAATTTATGCATTCTTCAGAATATTTTTAGTAACCAATAATAAAAGGCTTGCTTTAGGTGTATTGGTCTTTTCCTTTATAATCGAATTCTTACAGGCCGTTCATTATGTAAACTGGCTGGGCCTGCAGGATAATAAGTTCTGGAGTATTGTTTTAGGGACTTACTTTTCTGTTTATGACCTGCTTGCTTACTTTATTGGCTATCTGATCTGTTTGTGTTTTAAGGGTTAATAAGGTGTTGGTCCGGATTTGTAATCCGGAACTGTTATGCTTTCCATAATCCAGTTCAACATTATATTAATAGATACATTTTTAGAGGATTATAAAATCCTTAGTTCAAAAGACGGGATTACAAATCCTGACTAACAATCAGGATTGAGGTGAAACACTTTCTTATCTTGAAAGTGCTTTAATGGGGTTCAGATCCAGCTGTTTAAATTCTACTTCGCTACCTTCCGCTTGTAAAGCAATTTGACCACTACTTGCAGTACAATTGATGCCATGGTTTACCAGAATGCGGTTTACCCAAACTTTTATTTCATTGTTTAGACATTGTATAATCATGGTATTCCATTCGCCAGCTGGTTTTTCACTATCGTCTGTTAAGTTTTTTATACGGCGTAGCTTGTCGCCATTTATACCCCAGTTTTCTTTTGGTCCACGCCTGTTTACCATGTCCGGTACGGTGATGTCTTCCTCAATGCACCAAAAATCGCCGGCATCTTTATGTTGCATCTGAACCTCCATGGATTTTGGAAACATTCCATACAGTATGCGTGGGGTTGAGGCGTGTACTAAAACGCCACAATTGCCTGGCTTGCCGGCAAAGCGGTACTGAACGGTTAATTGATAATTTTTATAAATTTTATCGGTTATCAAATGTCCGCCAGGTGTACCTAAACTCACCAACATGCCATTGCGAACAATAAATGGGTTGATGGTATCTGGCTTACTGTCCATTGCAGGCACGTCTGTGTGCCAGCCATCTAAATTTTTGCCGTTAAAAAGGCTCTTCTGGGCAAATGCCGACATATTTAATGTGAAGAATAATAGCAGGCTGAAACGAAATTTCATGATATTTGGTTTTATAGCTCAAATATACTTATTATCAAAATGTTAATGTCTGTATATTTTACTTAAAATGGTTTGCAACAGGCATAAATCCGTTGTGGTAAAGCGGTTGAAAACATCAACCCCGATAAAAAATTGCATTTGCATTACCCTGTATTGTCTATTTTTGCAAGAGTTGATTTAGTTCCTATTCTTTAACTCCCGTCCTAATAAAGGGGGAATATACTATTTTGATTTACCACATTAACAAATTGCATTTTTAGGCATAAAACAATGACCAAGAATCAGAATCATTACGACGTATTAATTATCGGTGCCGGCCCGATAGGGATGGCCTGTGCAATTGAAGCCAAAAGAGCAAACCTAAGTTACGTAATTATAGAAAAAGGTGCCTTGGTAAACAGTTTGTTCAACTATCCGGTATTTATGACCTTCTTCTCTACTTCACAGAAATTAGAGATAGGGGGCGTGCCTTTTGTAACCATTAGTCCGAAACCAAATCGTAATGAAGCTGTAGAATATTATCGCCGTGTGGCCGGAAAATTTGATTTAAAGATCAATCTTTTTGAACGTGTGCAACAGGTGGTTAAAAACGAATCTGATGTTTTTGAAATCAAGACTTCTAAAACAGGTTATACAGCAAAGAATGTAATTGTTGCCACAGGATTTTATGATGTGCCTTTGTTGATGAACGTGCCGGGCGAGGATCTGCCAAAAGTAACGCACTACTATAAAGATCCGCATTTGTATGCCTTTCAGAATGTAGTGGTAGTTGGTGCCAATAATTCTGGAGTTGATGCGGCTTTAGAAACCTATCGTAAAGGGGCAAACGTTACCATGGTGGTGAGAAGTGGTGAACTAGGTCCGCATGTTAAATATTGGGTGCGCCCGGATATACAGAATAGGATTAAAGAGGGCGAAATTACGGCATTTTTCCATTCGGAATTGGTTGAAATACGAGAGGGTGAGGTTGATATTAAAACGCACGAAGGAATGAAAACCATTCCAAACGATTTTGTAATTGCCATGACGGGTTACCAACCCGATTTTTCGATGTTGAAGAAATTCGGTATTGAATTACCAGAAAGCCTTTGCCCGGTCTACAATGAAGAAACCATGGAAACCAACGTAAAGGGTTTATACCTGGCTGGTGTAGTTTGCGGTGGATTAGATACACATAAATTGTTTATCGAAAACTCTAGGGTACATGCTGAAATGATTGTGAAGAATATTGTAGGCTAGGAACGATTTCTTTTAAGCTTGGATTATTGGGCACAGCTTTTTATCCTAATTGTAGACTATTGGAGAGATCGTCATTCCGAACTCGATTGGGAATCGTTATACAAGCGCTTTAAGATTAGCTTCGCTGAGCACTCCGTGGTTCCCACATGCGCGAGAATGACGACCACGTTGGTGGATTCTAGCAATGGTAGCGAAGTTTATAGGCCGCCCGAGAACCACGCGGTGCTCAGCCGGGCTAAATCTGTTTATATAGATCTCTCCATTGCGCTGCGCTTCAGTCGAGATGACGATCATCCTATCGAAAATTACGAACTATTATCAATAAACAGCAACTTTCAGCGTACGCTCTACAAAACTTTCAATTGCTTTTTCCACACTTGGCAAATCTTTCGAAGTAATATAAGATCCCATTACGTGGTTACCAGCATTAGGTATAGCTACTTTTATTTTTAAATGGTCTGGTGTACCCAGTTCATCAAACATTTTCAGCATGGCATCTACGCGAACAACAGGATCCTGTTCGAGTTCATTTTTATAATAATAAAGCATTAAAACAGGTTGCTTTACTTTCTGGAAAGTTTTTTTTACCATACTGCGTTCAATAAATTCTTCCAGTTCCACTAACGATTCGAGCCGGTAATTGGTGTACCAGTACTTTTTGTATTCGTCGGTGCGGTCGTCTACCTTACGTTCATCAGCACCAACAACCCGTCTGGCAATTTGCAAACCCCACGGATTATTCAAAAGCCAGGCGTTTTTATCATTGATGGCCACATTTGGCGACATTAAAATCAGGCTGTTAATTTCAGGATAAGTTGCTGCTAGTTTTAAAGCCACCGTTCCACCGGTAGAAGTACCCACTAGAATGACCTTTTTGCCCAGTTTTTTACCTATGGCATAGGCCTGTTTGCTGGTTTCCCAAAGGCGGTCTGCGGTAAAATACTGCATGGGCGCCAGGGTATCGATACCATGGTCGGCCAGGCGGGCAAGGTATAAATTAGCATGGAGCGCTTTAGCCAAGTTTAAATGTACCGGATTGCCTTCTGTTTTTGAGGCTGAAAAACCATGTAAATACACAATGGCATATTCAGTTTGCTGGTGGTGCATATCAGCCCAAACAATTTCGGCTTCATTACCTGGTTTTATCTTATGCATGGATTCTACGCTGGCGATGTAGTTATCCAGATCACCAAGATCGGGTACTTTAGTCAACTCTTTGCTAAATAATGGCTTTTTGGGCTTCGGGCCTAATAAGTAGGTCGCAACAACAAGTACAGATAGGCCAAGTATAATTTTGTAGCGTTTTTTCATTGATGCCAGCTTAAACGGGTTTAAATGTAAAGCTTGAAATTAAATAATGCTAATATTTCGAAGATTTATTATGCGCCATGAGGGGAATCTTACTGGCACAGCCCTTTCGACATAAACCTGATAGCGCCAAATAGCCCGCAGCCCGAAGCATGAGGGTGAGGACTATAGGCAATAGCAGGGGTGAAGATGTTAAATATCGCTGTCCGTGGCTTTCCAAATCCTTAATAATAAGACTATAGATTACCTTTTTATGGGAAATTAGCTTAAGTTTGCAATCAAAATTTTTCGACTTAATGCCGGGGATCGAACAGATAAAAACACCTATAGCTGCTGATATAAAAGCGTTTGAAAAAACCTTTAAGGAATCGATGCATAGCGACGCACCGTTGCTGGATAGGATTACCCATTATATTGTAAAACAAAAAGGCAAACAAATGCGGCCGATGTTCGTATTTTTTGCAGCTAAATTATGCGGTGGAATTACAGATTCGACCCACCGTGGGGCGGCTTTGGTTGAGCTTTTACATACCGCCACTTTAGTGCATGATGATGTAGTGGATAATGCTTATGAGCGTCGCGGCTTTTTCTCTATTAACGCTTTATGGAAAAATAAAATTGCCGTATTAGTTGGCGATTACCTGCTGGCGAAAGGATTATTGCTCTCGGTAAACAATAATGAGCACCGTTTGTTACAGATTGTATCAGAAGCGGTAAAACAGATGAGTGAGGGGGAGTTGTTGCAGGTGGAGAAGGTGCGTAGAATGGACATATCGGAAGATTTATATTTTGACGTGATCCGTCAGAAAACCGCTTCTCTGATTGCTTCCTGTTGTGCTGCTGGGGCAGCTTCGGCAGGTGCTGATGATGAAACGATAGAAAAAATGCGCCTGTTTGGCGAAAAAGTTGGTATTGCCTTTCAGATTAAAGATGATACTTTCGATTTTGGGACCGATGACGTAGGAAAACCTCTGGGAATTGATATTAAAGAGAAGAAAGTAACGCTACCTCTGATTTATGCCTTAAACAAGGCGGAGAAAGCAGAACGTAAAAAAATGATCAACCTGGTGAAAAATCATCAGGACGATCCGGTTAAAATACAGCAGATTATTGATTTCGTAAACAACCATAAGGGCGTTTATTATGCAAACCAAAAAATGTTGGATTACCAAAATGAAGCATTTGAGCTACTGCACGGTTTTGATGCAGGCGAAGCCAGAACGGGTTTAGAACAACTTGTACTCTATACCACTGAACGTAAAAAATGATGGGTAACGAATTACTTTTTAGCTTAGGTTTTCTACTTTTTATTGTCTTGATTCTGGCTTTAGACCTGGGTTTATTCAGCAGGAAAGATCATGTGGTAAGCTTAAAACAGGCAGGGATCATGAGCGTGATTATGGTGGCCCTGGCGATAGGATTTTATTTTATTCTGCTGGTTGAGGGGCATCAGTTGCATGGAATAAAGGATTTTGCACATCTGCAGGAAATTGTAACGTTGCACCAACACCATATTAAATTAATCCCTGATGATTTTGATGCCAGTTTAGCAATTTACAAGCAAAATCTTGGGCTCGAATTTTTAACGGGTTATGTTATTGAATACGCCCTTTCGGTAGATAATATCTTTGTAATCGTCCTCATCTTCTCGGCATTTGCGGTTGAGGAAAAATATTATCACAGAGTATTGTTCTGGGGGATATTGGGCGCTATTATTATGCGCTTTATCTTCATTTTTGTGGGGGCGGCATTAATTACCAAATTTGCATGGATCCTGTATGTTTTTGGGGCCTTTTTGGTATTTACCGGGGTGAAAATGTTTTTCAGCAAAGAAGAAGATGATAAAATTGATCCCGAAAACCATCCTGTTGTAAAATGGGCTTCAAAGATATTTTCCATTCATCCAAAATATGAGGGTAAAAGCTTCTTTGTTAAGATCAATCATAAAAGAATGGTTACGCCATTGTTTCTGGTGTTATTGATTGTCGAGTTCACTGATCTTTTATTTGCGGTGGATTCTATCCCGGCTATTTTTGCGGTAACCAAAGATCCCTATATTGTATTTTTCTCTAATATTTTTGCCATCATGGGCTTAAGGTCTATGTTCTTTTTATTGGTGAATATTATTCATAAATTCCATTACTTAAAAACTGGTCTAGCTTTTTTACTGGCTTTTATTGGCGTAAAAATGTTAGGGCATACCTATCTCGAAAAATGGGGTTTTACTACCGAGCATTCGCTGATTGTGATCTTAAGTATCTTGGTGATCAGTATTGTGGCTTCGTTGGCTTTTCCGAAGAAAGTGAATCATATTAAAAATTAATTTTTCCAATCAATAAATACGTCATCTCGACTGTAGCGCAGCGAAATGGAGAGATCTATCGAGACAGATTTCTCGACTGCGTTGCACTCCGGTCGAAATGATTGTTATGATAAAAACAAATTTTATGCAGCTATATTATAGTTATTTTTATAGCTGGTCTGATTTTTTATAACTGCAGCGACTTTCAGTGCTATTTTGTTTCTAACGGCATTGATTATGCTCATGCTGTGCTTCCCTTCATCCTTTTTTCTATTATAGTATGCTTTGAATTCCTGATTGTGCTGGATTAAAGATAATTCACACATGTGCAAAAGCCTTTTAAGCTCTTTATTGGCCATCCGGTGAACCTTTGGCTTGCCTTTTATGCTTATACCGCTGGTCTGTTCAAATGGTGCAACCCCTGCGTAACAGGCCAGTTCCTTTCCGCTAGGCCTGCCCGAAAAATTTCCTGTACAGCCGATCAGGTATACTGCTGTAACATGTCCCATTCCAGGGATACTTATCAATAGTTTATAGTTACGTTTGAAATCCCGTTTTCCCATGATAATCTTTTTGATCTGGTCCTCAACGTCCCTGATTGATCTGGCTATACCGTTTATTGCGCTTTTAAGTGCTTTTTCAACCACTTTCTGATACGCTTTCCCATTGACATTGCCAAGTTCTTTCATCGATACACTGATGCCGGCCCTTTGCCTAAGCAGTTTGGTCCTTGCCGATACCAGGTCTTTCAGCAGCATCAGCTCGGGATCAAGTGCAGCTGTAGCCTTTAGTTCATCCGCTTCCTTGAATGCATAGTTACATAAACGGATACTGTCTATCTTATCGTTCTTGCCCCGGGCTATCCCAAAACTCCATTTAATATGGGCTGCATTGCCAATATGGATGGGCAGGTTTCTCCTGCTGCAGAAACTCCATATCAAACGGTGATAGATGCCGGTGTTTTCCATGACAACCAGGGAATCTGCATTGAATGTGGTTTTCTGCAATTTCAACCACTTCTCGAACAGCTTTATGCCTGGAGCTGTATTATCAAACCGTGCAGTTCTTATCTCCTGTTTCACATGATCCAAAACAGCCATAACTGCAACATCAAAGTGGGGCTTGGAGACATCGATACCAATAAAGAATTTTGTAGTGGCAATCATCATCTTATTTTTTATGTTTGCATAAGGTTACCTAAATTTTGCCCCATCGATCCTAGTCCTTAATAATGGGGAATACCCTAATTGTTATCTGGTCACTAAGGGAAAAAACGGTAGCGGATTGCATCATTTCTTAGGTATAAAAACCTTGACGACATATTAATGTGCCGCTACCGTTTTAGGTAATCTGATTTATAATTTAAGCAAAGTAGATATTTCTTATCCTTAAATAAATATCAAAACAAATCTAAAGGACGAGTATGCGAGAAAAGCAAAATAAACGTTACAGCTGGTAATCTCTATTGAAAATTTGTACTTTCAGCAGATATAACTAAACCTAATGAAATACCTTTTCTCTACTGCTCTTCTGTGTACCGCGTTATTCGCTAATGCGCAAGATCAATTCGGAGCTGTTTTTGCCAAAATTAATGCTGATGTACAACAAAACTCAAAAGCTTATCAAACCCTTAAATATGAAACCGAGACAATCGGTCACCGTTTAACAGGTTCGGAAAATGGAGCAAAGGCAGAGCAATATGCCTTCGACTTATTAAAATCATACGGATGTGAAGTAAAATTTCAGCCTTTTGAAGTCGAAAGCTGGGCAAGAAAGACAATTAGTTTAGAAATCGGTAAGGATAAAAATAGCCTGATCAAAATGAAAGCCGTTACGCTTGCGCATTCGCCGGTGAGTGCTGATGTTACAGGTGAAATTGTTGATGCAGGTAACGGCTTGGAATCAGATTATCAGGCGAATCCGGAAAAATTTAAAGGTAAAATTGCATTGATTTATCTGGGGGTATTACCAGGCTCTGCAGCAGGAACCAAATCATTACACCGCTCAGAAAAAACTGCTATCGCTACCAAGTATGGCGCCATTGGGGTAATCATTATCAATACGGTAAAAGATGGCGTACTCTTAACTGGAACGGCTTCAGTCACAGGAAAATTGATTCCAATCCCTGCAGTGTGCATTGGTTTGGAAGATGGAATGGCTTTGAAAGACAAAATTAAATCGGAAACGCAGATTGCGCATATCACGATGACGAATTTCTCAGGTTTGATCAAAGCCCGAAACGTAATCGCTACTTTTAAAGGAACAGCGTTGCCTAAAGATAAAATTGTAGTTGGCGGACATTTGGATAGCTGGGATTTGGCAACAGGTGCCATCGACAATGGAATAGGATCTTTCGCCATTATAGATATGGCCCGGACTTTTAAAAAGCTAAATCTAAAAACCAAACGTACGGTAGAGTTTGTATTGTTTATGGGCGAGGAGCAAGGTTTGTTAGGCTCTAAAGCATACATCGATCAAGCTAAGAAAGACAAAACCTTGAACCAGGTAAAGTTTATGCTCAACTATGACATGACCAACGACCCTAAAGGTTTTTCTACTTCACGAGCTGAAATGAAAGATCTTTTTACATCCTGGGGAGCTGCTATCGTAAAAATTGATACTGGATTTAAAAATCTGTTTAATGCAGGCGCAGGTTTGCACAGCGATCATCAGCCATTTATGCTGGAAGGTATTCCTACAGGTGGTGGTTTTGGTGGTAAACTGCCCAATAACTCAGGACCTTTTTACCATTCAGATGGCGATAGTTTCAAACTGGTTGATGAACAGGAACTTAAAAATACCGTTCGCTATAGTGCCATGTTGACTTACGCTTTGGCCAATACGTCGAAAATCCCGGTAGGTGTTCAGGGCGAAGAGGAGTTGAGGGCTTTCCTGGAATCACAGAATTTAAAAGAACCCCTCACTATTGCTGGCGAGTGGAGATGGAAGTAATGATTTGCTAGATTCGCTTCTCGGATGATTACACTGATGTTGGGATTGAACCGATTATGATACAGTTAATTTGGGTAAGATAATTTATCAGTTAGAGCTTAGAGAACATACCAGTATTCATCTAAAAAATCACAATTTAAATAAGCGAATAGCTCGCTTAAATGAGGTTTGGTGTAAAAATTTTTTGGTGTTTGTGTAAGGTTCTGGATGATTGATGTAAAATTTAGCATTGACTTAATTTAGTGCTAACGGCGATCGGCATTCTTAACTATATTTGAATCATCAGATAATGGGGATTGAATTAATTATAGCTCAAAAACTAATCATTATTAATCTAAATTAATCCGAATTCTAAAAATGAGAATTATTAACACTCTCTTGCGCCCTGCGAAAAAGTTTTTTAAAGGGATGTTCGCAATGTCTATGCTCCACGCCATTGCCTTTGTATGCGTATTTATTTTTGATTCATGTAATAAAAATGACCTGGTAAAGGACATCACGGCTTGGCAAGAACCCGTTTCATGAATGCCCTTAAAACACAGAAAGAAAAAGTGGGATGTACTTCTTTTGGTGCTTATGCATTAAACAACAAATTACAAATTGGTGGTGGCAAGGGGAAATTGATGGTTGAAAATCCTAATAGTCCCGTTTACGAACCGATATACGTCGATTATCCTCCAGGTACAAATCCTGAGATTTATCCGATCCAGACTGTACACAATGTTTCACAGCTAGCCGAATTATTGTACGCTACAGACGGAACCGTACAATATGAGCCTACGCCAACCAATTCCGGAAATGCAATAGTTGTAGATGTTCAAGCTATCAATCAGGCATTAGATCCCGTAATATTAGAAGCAAAACAGTATTTGTACGCAAAAGGATTTACACCAAATGATATTACCGATATGATAACAGAACATAATGGTACTCAGCAAGATTTGGTCCCGTTCGTAATTGGATTAACATGGGCTGAAACACAGTCGCCATTAGAAATCACTAAAAACTATAATCCTTTTATCAGCACAGCAAATGCAAAATTAAATGCACAAGATTACATTAATTGCGCCGTAGCCGCCTTGGGTGTCGATATTTTATATGCCCTTAGCCAGTCTACATTGTCGACATGGTCTATTCCATTAATGAAAAAGGCCTTTGGAACCGTAGCAAAAAAAGTATTGGGTCCAATTGGAGTTGCAATTACTGTAGCCAGTTTTGGCTTCTGCCTTTATGCTACTGACCACATACAACCACATTAATATGAACTTATCTTATTTTGTGTTTGGCTTTATTATCCTGATATCTTTCGTTAAGAAGATAAAAGATCTCACTAGAGATATTAGAAGGAACAATACAGGCAAATTAAAAGCAGACGCTTTCTTTTTGGTACTTATGATTTTGGTAACAACGATAGTATTGTTTGCACTCTCAAAGCTAAATCATAATACCTAGAGTTTATATTTCATTTAATTCATCCCATTATCTGATATAATACGCTTTAGACGTCTATGGAGGTTCTAAATTTAACTGAATGATTTATTTTTTCAGATTTAGCATATCAATCAAGGTTTGTTAACCTTAAATGTTCGATAACTACGATTATGTATGTTGCTCTAACTCAATTTCAAATTTTAATTGTTTATAATTATACTTTATGGCTTAAATGAGCATGTCTATACAGCTGGTTTAGTTTTCTTTAGTAAAATACTGTCCAATTCAGTTTGATGTTGTAAAGTAATTGAAATGTATAATTTGAATCAAGAATTTTAATACGGCGAAATCAATTTAAGTTTGATTACTATTTTGTGTACTTTTGTAAAGTGTTGGAAATGTTTGCGTAATGTGGAATTGAAGACACATAAAGTTTTGAAAAACAGTTAATTAAATACAATTTATATGTCATCAGTAGAGACTACATACGTTCCTTACAAAGTTAAGGACATTTCACTGGCAGAATGGGGCCGTAAAGAAATCGAATTAGCCGAAGCAGAAATGCCAGGTTTAATGAGTTTGCGTAAAGAATTCGGTCCGTCACAACCGTTAAAAGGTGCGCGCATTGCAGGCTGTCTGCACATGACCATCCAAACGGCTGTATTAATCGAAACATTGGTGGCCCTTGGTGCTGAAGTTACCTGGTCATCTTGCAATATTTTTTCTACACAGGATCATGCTGCGGCTGCAATTGCTGCTGCGGGTATTCAGGTTTATGCCTGGAAAGGTTTAAATGAAGAAGAATTCGACTGGTGTATTGAGCAAACTTTACACTTCGGTCCTGATCAACAACCATTAAACATGATTTTGGATGATGGTGGCGATTTAACCAACATGGTTTTCGATAAATATCCTGAGCTAATTGCAGGTATCAGAGGTTTATCAGAAGAAACGACGACTGGTGTTCACCGTTTGTACGAAAGAATGAAAAACGGAACCTTGCACTTGCCTGCAATCAACGTAAACGATTCAGTTACTAAATCTAAATTTGATAACAAATACGGATGCCGTGAGTCATTAGTTGATGCGATCCGTCGTGCTACCGATGTAATGATGGCTGGTAAAGTAGCCGTGGTTTGTGGTTATGGCGATGTGGGTAAAGGTTCTGCAGAATCATTAAGCTCACAAGGTGTACGTGTTATTGTAACTGAAATTGACCCAATCTGTGCTTTACAGGCTGCAATGGAAGGTTACGAAGTGAAAAAACTAGCTAACGCCATTAAAGAAGCTGATATTGTAGTGACTACAACTGGTAACTGTGATATCGTTCGCGAGCAACACTTCAGGGCGTTAAAAGATAAAGCGATTGTTTGTAACATTGGTCACTTCGATAATGAAATCGATATGGCCTGGTTAAACGGCGCTTATGGCGATACAAAAGTAGAGATTAAACCTCAGGTTGATAAATATACGATAGATGGTAAAGACGTTATCGTTCTTGCCGAAGGTCGTTTGGTTAACTTAGGTTGTGCAACTGGCCACCCAAGTTTTGTAATGAGTAATTCTTTTACCAACCAGACTTTGGCGCAGATCGAACTTTGGACCAATACTGACAAGTATGAAAACAAAGTATATACTTTGCCTAAACATTTAGATGAAAAAGTTGCCCGTTTACATTTAGAAAAAATCGGTGTAGAATTAGATGTTTTAGATCAACACCAGGCTGATTATATCGGCGTACCGGTTGAAGGTCCTTTCAAAGCAGATACTTACAGGTACTAGTTCAGTTTACAGTTTTTAGTTAGCAGTTAACATAAGACAAATAATATAGAGGGATGTGCAGATTTGCATGTCCCTTTTTATTCCCCTCTCCCAGAGGGGTGCCTGTAAGGCGGGGTGTCCCTGTAGTTTTTTGAAAACGTACGTTCAATGCTCTTCGGAGGCAATAGTCCTGCTATCCCTTCAAGTCCTCACTCATGCTTCGCTTCGGTCTTTCCGTTCTATCAGTATCTATGTAGTCGCCCCTTAAAAACAATTTAAATATTTGATTGTCAATAATTTGTTGATAAATTTCAGTATTATAAATTGCGGGTTTTGGTTATATTTATATCAAAAGCTTGCAGATATTTATGCTTAAACAACCAAAAAACACAACACAACTAAGTTTTTTACAGCCGGGTTTAAAGGAACAATTGTCGAACAAACATCCCTTGTACATTTTAGCGGAGTATGTTAACTGGCAATTGTTCGAGGACAGTTTTAAGAAGCATTACAAGGAGAATTTTGGCCGCCCGGCCAAGCCGATCCGCCTGATGGTAGCGCTGTTGATGCTCAAGCACATCCGCAACCTGAGCGACGAAAGTGTTGTAGAACAGTGGGCAGAGAATGCTTATTACCAATATTTCAGCGGAGAGCGGGTATTTGCGGCAAAAGCCCCTTGTGAGGCATCAGAGCTTGTTCACTTTCGTAACCGTATCGGTGCCGAAGGTGTGGAACTGATCTTCAGGGAAAGTATCCGTATCAATGGAAAAGGTGGCAAGGAAGATAAGGCCAGCATAGACACTACTGTACAGGAGAAGAACATTACTTATCCTACCGATAGCAAACTGCACCGGAAGATCATCAAAAAATGTATCGGGATAGCTGACAAAGCAGGACTCGTGCTTCGTCAGCGTTATACCCGCACTTTAAAGAAGCTGAGTGTTGAACAGCGTTTCCGCAACCATCCTAAGAACGGAGCCAAAGCGCGGAAAGCAGACAAAAAAGTAAAAACAATAGCGGGCAGACTGGTACGGGAACTACAAAGGGAATTACCGGCAGAAAACTACAAAACCGACCTGGAGCTGTTTGAGCGTGTACTCCTCCAAAAACGGCAGGACAAAAACAAGGTGTATAGCCTGCATGAGCCGGATGTAGTATGCATCAGCAAAGGCAAAGAGCATAAAAAATACGAGTTTGGCAGTAAAGTATCCATCACAGTCACCCAGAACAGCGGTGTGATCATCGGTGCAATCAATATCCAGGGGAATGACTACGACGGACATACACTGGATGCAGCTCTGGAACAACAGCAAAGGTTAACCGGTCATACGCTTAAAGAGGTCTTTGTAGACCGGGGTTACCGAGGGAGAAAAGAGGTGCTCGGAACTACTATCCATACCCCAAAAACTTTCAGCAGTAAACTAACGAACTACCGAAAGACCAAACTAAAGGCAGGCTTTACCAAAAGAGCGGCCATCGAACCTAAGATCGGGCATCTGAAAACAGACCATCGCTTAAGCCGCAATTTTTACAAAGGAATAAAAGGCGATAACATCAATGTAATGTTAGCTGCCGCCGCGATGAACTTCAAAAGGATGATGAATATCTGGAAAGATCATCTTTGGGCGCTTTTTTTAAGCTTTGTTCAGCTCGTAAAAACATTCATGAAACAACCAAAATATGATACAATCTTTGTTCAATGACTTTTTAAGGAACGACTATGTAATAAAGTGATCTTAGTTCAAGTGGTCTTTAGCAAGCCACAATTGTTTAAATTTAAACAAAGAATAGAACTAAGATCATGACAAATTTAGCAGAAAAATTAGATTTTAGCGGTCATACGATAAGCTGTGGCATCGATGTGCACCTTAAAAGCTGGACAGTTTCACTTTATCTGGGTAAACAGTATCTCAAAAGTTTCGTCCAGTCTCCTCCATCAGTTGATGGACTGTGGAATTTTCTTTCGACCAACTATCCTAAAGCCCGTTATGAATGTGCTTACGAAAGTGGTTTCTGTGGATTCTGGATACAGCGTGCTTTTGCTGTGCATTCAATAAGCTGTATCGCGGTAAATGCTGCAGATGTTCCACGGACCGATAAAGGCACAAAGAACAAGAATGACAGGAACGATTCCAGGCGGATAGCCGAGGCACTTCAGGCTGGTCAGTTGGCAGGTGTTTATGTACCTGATCCCGAACTTGAGGCAGACAGGCAGCTGGTACGGCTCAACGAGCGGTATAGCAATGATCTTACCCGGTCAAAGAACAGGATAAAGGGTCTTCTCCGTCTGATGGGGATTGAGATACCCCAAAGGTTTGGGAAGGCCAACTGGAGCGGGGCATTTGTGAAATGGTTAAAAGAGGTCAGCTGTGGGGAGCCGAGCATCCGCATCGTACTGGACAGGCAGCTTTCTATAATGGAAGTGATCAGGATCCAGAAATTAGACACGCTAAGGGAAATAAGGAAACTTATGGACAAGGCGCACTACCGTACTATCGTAGGCCTGCTCTGCTCTATCCCGGGAATAGGCCCGGTCACAGCAGCTGTACTGATTGTTGAAATCGGTGATATTTCACGCTTTAAGAAATTTGACAGGCTCAACTCATTTGTCGGACTGTGTCCCATGGAGCATTCTACGGGTGAAAACGACAGAAAGGGAAGCATAACCACAAGACAGCACCGCCGGCTCAGGTATATGCTGGTGGAGGCAGCATGGGTAGCGGTAAGAACAGATCCCGCCCTTACGCTATGCTATAGCAGATGGACGGCAAGGGTTGGCTCCAGACGGGCCATTATCAAGGTAGCGAGAAAACTGCTTTCCAGGGTAAGGCATGTTTGGAATAACCGGACACCGTATGTGAGCGGACTTGTGAAATAAAAAACAAAAACCAGCTGTAAAGATATGATAGACTGCTTTCTAAACCTTGCCTGGCAAAAACCTGCTTTAATCAGTGTGCGGCTATCTTTTAACCCAATTATTGATAGATACCTGCGGCAAATTTAATGACCGCTAATAGGAGGATATAGCTAAGTTTTTATACTTTTATAAAAAAAAAAGCTTCTGAGAGGCATTAATTTAAACAATAGACAGCCAATTCTCAGGACAGGGAACGTCTTTTGCCCATAAAAAAGAAAAAGCTTTCTAAGCTGCTTGAAAGGGGTTTTATTCATAGGAGGTTTATTTTACTGCGGGCTGTGATTCTTTTGCAGCTGAAGACTTACATTTGAAAAAATAAAAACGATGAAAAGGTTAATATTTGCGCTGATACTTGGTGTATTTTCAGTTGCTGGGAATGCGCAAACTGGTTCTCAAAAAACTGCAAAAGTAATTACTAAACAGGTGGTTGATATTGCCTGTGGCGAATGCCGGTTTAAAATGAAAGGAAAAGATTGCGAACTGGCGGTTAAAATTGATGGCAAACCTTATTTTGTGGATGGAAAAGGCATCGATGATTTTGGCGACGCCCATGGCGAACATGGTTTCTGCAATGCCGTAAGTAAAGCAGAAGTGACTGGCGAGATTGTGAACAACCGCTTTAAAGCTAAGGAAATAAAGTTATTGACAATTAAGAAGTAGCTTTACCTCAAAGAACGCAAAGTTTTTCGGAAAGATGCGCCAAGGTTGATGCAAAAGATCTGCACCTAGCTTTGTGTTCTTTGTGACTTTTTCTCTGTGTTCTCTGCGGTTAAAAAACGTGATAGATTATTCAAATTCTTTCTCCAAACCCTGCCTTAAATCGAAAAGCAACCACTGTTTATTCTTTACATCAGCCTGTTTCGTTTTTAGCAACTGGATAAAATCTTTCACTCCAATTTCTTCATTGCCATTGCCATGGATCAGTACAATGCTGCCGGCGTTAGGTTGTTGTCCTTTGGCTAACCAGGCATCGCTTCCAACAGGTATTAATCCATAAGTTTCGATTCTTTCAACAATTTTTTGATCAGATACCAGTCCAGGAAAGCGGAAAAATACTGAAGGGGTTAGCCCATTTTTTAACATGAGTTTTTCGTTTTCCAATACCTCTACATCTAGGTTGGTTCCGGGTGCCAACAGGAAATTCTCAGCCAATGGCAGTTTATTTACCTCGTGATTGTAGGTATGATTGACCCAGGTAATATCCAGTTCCTTATTCTTTACTAAACTTTTTAACCAATTCAAATCATCTTGGTGTTTTAACATCCATTTGCCGGAAACAGAAATCGCTAATGGCGCAGGCTGTTCTGTTTTTTTAAATTCATCGAAAACAGATTGAAAAATAATCCTGTCTAAAGCCTTATGCGAAGGACAAAGATCGATGGTTAGTGTGATGCCCTTTTCCTTTGGAATGGCATGATCAATGCCAGCATTCTGAAGTTGCAAATCTCTGGCTGCTGCGGCTTCAATTGATTTGATATAAACTGTGTTTTTAAAAATGGCAAGTACGTTGGAATATTGCAGACCTCTGGTGCTGTAATTACTGGCCAGATCTACTTTGGTATCTAAAGTTTCAGGGTTTACCAGCAGTAAGTATTTTTGGTTATTTGCAGAAAAGCTTCTAAGCGCAATCAACCGCTCATTGTCATGCGTTGCCAGGGCAAAATTTACTTTATAGCGTTTAATATCTTCAAAATTTTGCGCAAAGATTTCAGTGCAGAAAAAGCAGATACAAAAAAGGCTGAGCAACGCGGGTTTAGATAACTTCATATTTCCTTATTTAAAATCTTTCTAATTTAAGCCAAATCCATTATCTTTACAAACGTCGCCATGAACAAAGAAAAATTAAAATTATGGTTTAAGCGGGTAGGGCTGATTGGTTTTTTATTCTTCCTGATTAAAGGATTAATATGGCTTGTTGTATTCTACTTTATCGGCAAAAATGTGAGTTAGGTAGTTCATTAGGTCGCTGGCCATTCGTTCGTTGGTTCGTGCCAGTGGTGTAAAATCTTTAGCCGACCGTGATCCTGATCTAATTGCTATCGGATTTGTTTCATGATCTTTCTGGTAAATATTCTAACGACTACTTAAATGTAAACAACATATTGGCCAAAAAATTCCAGACAAATACGATTACAATCGCAAAAAATTTTGCCACATAAAAGTTTGTTCCGTTTCTCCGTTGGTGGAAAAGATAGATGATAAAGGTATTTAAACCTAGGCCGATTAAACTCACTATTAAAAACTTAGTGAATTCAGTTCCCCAGTGGCTGTTGGTACTCTGGAATGTCCATATCCGGTTAATGAGATAATTATTGGTTACGGCTAAAGTAAAACCGATGGCATTAGCAATGTATTTATTGATTTTGATTTTTTCTTTACACAGCCAGGTTGCTCCAAAGTCGATTGCCATACCGAGCAGGCCTGTCAATCCAAATTTTATGATGCGGAAGAATAAATCCATTTTAATGCAATTTAACCAGGTAAAAATGTTCTAATAGCTGAGAACGCGTTTGCGCATTGATAAATTTTGGGGTGAGTTTGGTGATGTGATAGTAATCGAACGTTTTTAGCACTTGGGCGCCATATTCGTTTTTCAATTTTGCCAGTTCCGATTCTGGCGTGTAAATCACGAGGTCTTTTATATCCTTTGATTTATCCAGTTCCTCATAACTCCAAAAGTATTTCGGTTCCCCGCTGGCATAAAAATCGAAAGAATAAGCGTCAGGGTACATTAAAACAGCAGCTTTGGCTTTAGGGTAATTTTCTTTTAACCAGTTTCCCGCTTCCATGCCCGATTCATATTTCAGCACCGACGGATAGAAAAATACCGATAGAAAAATCATCAAGCCAACAGAAATCATCGCACTTCTGGCCAGTAGGTTGTCGATTTTTAATCCTTTGAAGATTGAAAACGAAACTGCCAATAAAATAACTAAAACGGCAATCGCTATATAATGATTTGTAAACCTGAAAAAGATTGCAACGGTAGATAAAATCAAAACAATTAAAATTGCCAGTGTATTTTGGACGGTAAAAAATACTTTCAAGCTTTTGCCTTCCAATTTCTGTATATATAAAGCCGTAATGATGGCGAATTGTGGCAAAATAATCAGGATGTAATGCGGCAACTGGAATTTCGAAAGAGAAAACAATAAAAAGGTAATGGCTGCACTCGTCCAGATCATGATGCTTGCTGCAGGTAACATTATTCTATTTTTCTTTTTGAAAAGGTTAACCACGGCGGTGTAAAACAAAATCGACCAGGGTAAAAAAGCCCACAGCGTGGTATGCAAAAAGAAGGATATATCGCCTTTACCTTTTATAGGGCCATTGTTAAAGAAGCGACCAAACTGGCTGTCCCAAAAGAAAAACTTCAAACCAGATACGCCGGTTTTTCCAAATACTACCTTTTCGGGATGCAAGTCGAACTGTATATATAAAGTATATAATTCCGGGATAATAAAAATAAAAATCAATGTAATGGCAATCCACCATTTGAGCTTTAGCAACTGTTTCCATTGCCTGGTGAGCAACCAGTAAATGATAAAACCACCAAAAACGGGGATGAGTACAAATATGCCTTTAATCATGATGGCGCACGCAGCGAAAAAAGAGCCTGTAACAATATGCCAGAAAGAACCCTGATGAGCTTTATAATAATGATAAATGGCTGCTAAAGTAAATGTGGTGATATAAACCTCAGCACGAACATCGAAAGTAGAAATGAGGATGTGCAGCGAACTTAAAAAAATCAATGCACTGATTAATCCTGTTTTTTCGTTGTAAATGTCTTTTGCCAGTTTATAAAGATACCATGCGCCTAATAGTCCAAATAAGAAAGAAGGAAGTTTATAGGCAAAGGCTGTGATTCCAAAAGCTTTAAATGAAGCAGCGGCCAGCCAAAAAGTTAAATGTGGTTTGTCTAACCAATCTGCACCACGGACATAAATATTCACCCAATCGTTGCGCTGTACCATGTTTTTGGCTATGGAGGCATAAAGTGCAGAATCTGGTTCCATTATACCGCCAAAAAGTGCTGGCACACTGACCAGTGCAACCAAAGCGATTAAAGTTTTATATAACGTGTTCTCTTTTAAGTTCATTTACAGGAAGCAAATATGAGCAAAAAAAAGTCAAATTTTTTTAAGGTTTAAGATTAACATGGGCAAAGCCTTATCTTTGCGTTATGACAAAGTTATCGGTTAACATCAATAAAATTGCTACACTCCGCAACAGTCGCGGAGGCAATAATCCTGATTTGGTAAAGGTTGCGTTAGACTGCGAACGTTTCGGTGCGGAGGGAATTACGGTACACCCGCGCCCTGATGAACGCCATATCCGTTACCAGGATGTTTACGATCTAAAGGCGGTTATTGCGACCGAGTTTAACATTGAAGGAAATTGTAAGGAAGATAAATTTGTTGACCTGGTTTTGGCCAACAAACCAGCCCAGGTTACTTTGGTACCCGATGCCGAAGGTCAGATTACCTCAAACCATGGTTGGGATACCATCAAACATAAAGATTACCTGAAAGAAATGGTTTCGGTTTTTCAGCAGGAGGGCATCCGCGTTTCGATTTTTGTTGATCCGGTAGTAGAAATGGTGGAAGGTGCAGCTGAAACCGGAACAGATCGGATCGAATTATATACCGAAGCCTATGCACATAATTATTTTGCAGATCGCGAAAAGGCAGTAGTGAGTTACATTGCTGCAGCCCATCATGCCAATAAATTAGGCTTAGGCATTAATGCCGGCCACGACCTGGATCTGCACAACCTGCATTATTTCGCACAAAGCATCCCAGGCTTATTAGAAGTATCAATTGGGCATGCCTTAATTAGTGATGCGCTTTATTTAGGTTTAGAAACGACCATTCAGAAATATTTACAACAACTCGCATAATTAACCACAGAGTGCACAAAGGAACACACAGAGAAACAGAGCCTCTGTGTGTTCTGTGAAGACTCTTATTTCTCTGTGGTTAAAAAATACACTATGTTTAAAGGAATTCTCCTTGTTTTTTTGGGTGCCTGTAGTTTCGGCATCCTGTCTACTTTTGTTAAACTGGCTTATCATGAAGGTTATACTTTGGGTGATGTTACCGGTGCGCAGGCTTTTTTCGGGGCGGTAATTTTATGGGTATTATTTTTCATCCAAAGTAGAACCACAGCCTATAAAGCTAAGGCTTTGCCCGCTAAAACACCCTGGTGGCAAATGGTCATTGCAGGAACCTGCACGGGTATGGTTAGTATTTTTTACTATCAATGTGTAAAGCTGGTGCCTAATTCGGTGGCCATTATTTTATTGATGCAGTTTATCTGGATGAGTATTTTAATGGAATACCTCATTTTTAAAAAGAAACCCACTGGTTTGCAATTGGTTGCTATTTTGTTGGTTCTGGGAGGTACAGTTTTGGCCAGTGGAATGGCAGAAACCAGTATGGGTAGCATGGATTTAAAAGGGATTGGTTTTGGTTTACTGGCTGCATTATGTTATGCCGGCTTTTTGTTGTTGAGTGGTAGAATCGGGAATGAATATGTGCCGCTAAAGAAAAGTGCGCTGATGATTACAGGTGCCTGTATTTTGATTTTCATCATCTTTCCTCCTGCATTTTTGTTTAATGGCGCTTTGAGTGGAAGCTTACTGAAATGGGGATTGATTATTTCTGTTTTCGGTACCGTAATCCCGCCATTATTTTACGCAGAAGGTGTACCGAGAATTGGCACTGCTATTAGTTCTATTTTGAGCGCTGCAGAATTACCTGTCGCTGTGATGTTGGCCGGTTTTGTATTGCAAGAACAGGTTTCGTTTTTAAGATGGGTTGGCGTTGTGGTCATTTTATCGGCAATGGTTTTACCAAATCTGAAGTTTTTAAAAAAGAATTAACCCGTTTTTAACCGCAGAGTTTGCAGAGAAGGCGCTAAGGGCGCAAAGTTATGAGAGCTGTCAAAAAATTATTTTTTTCTTTCTGTGGATGTGTGACTAGAATGACTTAAGTTTTTACTTCAAAACTAAAATAATTTCGTGTTGTTTAGCATGAACTTCGCGTACTTTGCCATTGTGTTTTCTTTCTTAGAAGGATAGTGCCATTGCGCGCTTTGCGGTTAAACTAAAAATAAATACCTTTAAAAAGCATATAGCATTTACATATGAAAAAAATAACCATTTATATCTTATCCCTGATCATTATCGGCATAGCTGGGTGCAAAACCAAAACCACCATCAACCAGGATGAGGCTGCTGAAGTGATTACCAATTATTTAAAAGCCAATCCGGAATATAAAACCACCAGGTTTAAATTTGGTGAGATGAAATTTAACAGTACGAACGATATGTTCGAACTGGGGAAATATAAATCTTTGGCCAGCAAAGGTTTGGTTACCCTAAGTTTAAAAGAAGCGAAGAAGAAATTTCTTTCTAAAGACAGCAGTTTTGTTTACCAGATTACCTTAACCGATAAAGCGGGTCCACTGGTGTTGAAACAGGATCGCGACAGGGCAACGGTAAAAGTGGTAGAATATGTTTTATCAGACGAGAAACCGGTTGATTTTGCGCAGGTAAACTCCAGCACAGCAAAGGTGACCGTATCACTTAAAATGACCACTACTGATTTCGAACCTTTTGATAAGGATGCAAACAAAAACAGCAACTTCATTACCAAAACCTATAAATTAAAGTTAAGTAAAGATGAAGGATGGAAAGTGCAGAAATAAGCAGGTTAGTCCGCGTTAAACTAACCTGCCTATTGATGGGGTAATCTATCTATTCTTTTGTAAACTTAAATTCTTTTCCGCCCTGTTTCAGGATCATTTGGCTTTCTGTGGGGTTGAAGTATAGGATGATGCCTGCATCTTCGAATATAAACTCATGGTTACCTTTGGAGCTTAATCTTATTGCAGGTTGGCCTGTGGCCTGCGCGATTAAAGTTGTATTGTCTTTCGTAATGGTGATTTTTATCGGGATTGCCGTTGATGCATAGGTGCCTAAATATTTATTTAAGTCTGTAGTGCTTTGCTCAGCTGTTTTAAAATCAGGAATTTGATATTCCTTATTAAAAACAGCACTTAATACGGCCAGTGAAATGGAATTATTGTTGAAGTTCGTGCCGTTACTGGTTAAAGCATAGGCTATATTTCCATCGCTGAAATATGAAAATGTAGCGCTGAAACCATCTATACTGCCCGAATGACCAAAACCTGCTTTATCATAAAACGGAATAGCCAAAATACCCATGCCGTATTTGCCGTTAACTGTTTTCATCTGAGCTAAACTATTTTGAGAAATCACTTTTCTTTCAAATAAGGCTGTGCTGAATTTCACCAGATCAATCGGGGTTGAAACAATCCCTCCGGCACCGAGTGGAATCGAAATATCAGTTTCATCGGCTAATTTCCAATTCCCTTCAAAACGGTACGAGCTGGCTTCGTTATTTTTAGAATTGATCTTTTTGCCTAAAAAAGTGTTGGTCAGGGCGAGGGGTTTAACGATGTACTTGTCCAATATTTGGGCATAAGGCATTTTAAACGTTTTTTCAAGAATATAAGATAGCAGTAAATAGTTCGAATTGCTGTAATCAGATTGAGTGTCCGGCTCAAAATCAATCCCGCCCTTACTAATTATGGCAAGCATTTCTTTTTCGGTCTTGCGATGTGTGTGCCATTTCAAGTATTCCTCTTTGTCATCTGTAAAATCATGTATTCCACTTCTGTGGTAAAGCAAATTCGCAATGGTGATGTTATCGGAATTTTTAATGTCAGGGAAAAATTTCTGGATAGTTTGATCAAGGCTGATTTTCTTTTCGTCGATAGCTTTAAATATTAAAGCGGCGGTAAATGTTTTAGAAATTGATCCGATCCTGTATTTGGTCTTTTCGTTTGCTTTTTGCTGTTCTTTAAGGTTTGCGAAACCCAATGTGCGGTTATAAATCACATGCCCATTTTGAGCAACAGCTACACTCCCCATAAATTTATTGTATTTGGAAAGCGTATCGAAGTAAGCATCCAGCTTAATCTTATCAAATGATTGTGAAAAGCTGAAATGGACCAGAATTGTCAGAAAGGTAAAGAGTGTTAATTTTTTGATCATGATGTTATTTGTTAATGGTTCTTTTTAATTTAAGGAGTAAAGTGATAATAAGGTAAAGTGCAATAGCCGAAACAACCATTGCTGGAATAAACCAGCTTCCTAGAAGCTCATCGGCAGGATTTACCAGGCCTTTTGAAAGCCCAAGGATAAAAACTTCACCTGGTTTATAGAAAAAGCCTACCTGTGATGGATTCCATAGTTTAGCACCGATCAAAAACACAAAACCAAACAGAAACAGGTACAGAATAAAGAATATAATGTATGATATACCATTGGTTAGATTGAGCAATAAAGCTTTAAAAACATGTACGGGGTTAAATGTTCTGGTGGCTTCTGCCATTTTTTTGTCAGCCACCAACGGTTTGAGTATTTCCTCAGGTCTTCCTAATTTTTCTAAGATATTAAGAAGATTTTCTACTTCATTTCCGGTTGGATGTGCCTGCAGGTTTTCATAAATATGACTGTTCAGCTCCATCAATATTTCATCCTGATTTTGCTGATTGAGGCCTCTAACCTCTTTTTTTATTCTGTACAGATAATCTTTGTAAATCCGCTCAGCCGATTGATCGTTAAATGGTATTTCTTTTAATTTCATTTCGTGATTTTTAATACTGAGTTATTCAGGTTGTGCCAGTATTCTTCCATTTTGGTTACCGTGTTTTTCCCCTCCGGCGTAATGCTGTAATATTTTCTGGGGATACCCGATTCTTGCTCCACCCATTCTGATAGGATCAATTTTTCATCTTTAAGCCGGTTCATCAGCGGGTACAGCGTTCCTTCGGCAATTTCGATCTCCGTAATCTTTTTTATCTCATTGATCAGATCATAGCCGTAATAAGCTTTGCCACTTTTTAAAACATTGAGCACAATAAAGGATAAGGTTCCCTTTTTAACCTGCGATATCCATTTATGAATAAAATCTTCGTTCATAAAGCAAAGGTATAACAAAATACATAGTATAACAATGTGTATGCTATTTTGATTAAATATTTTCGCATAAATTATTGATAATGAGTTTGATGTTTTTTTGTTAGGATTTGATTCAAAAGTTTAGTTCTTCAAACCTTGGTTTATTGCAGTTTCCATTGTGCCTAAACCCGACAGCAGTGGAAATCCTTTTTGCGGCAGATGCTTTGTACCTCAGTACGAAAAAGCAGCAAAAAGATTGTAGCGAATGGCGGGAACAGACTTAAATTTTAGGGCAGCCACTGCTTTCCAAATAATCAAGAAAACAGCTTAAAACTAGACAAGCGTTTGTCAGGCTTTTTACTCATAAAATCTATCTGTTTTGTCGCTTTTGAGTGTAAATAAGACGCCTTTTTTACACTGATTGATAGTGAAATACAGCTTCATTTTTGCTACCTTTGCACGCAAATTTATTATTCATACCGCATGAGCTTAAATATCCACTACAAGGAAGATTTTCAAAATCGTCATATTGCTCCTAATGAGGCTGATACAGCCGAAATGTTGCAAACTGTTGGCGTAAATTCTATCGACGAGCTGATTGAACAGACTGTTCCGACGGCAATCAGGTTAAAACAACCGTTAAACTTGCCTGCAGCGAAATCAGAAACTGAATATCTTGGTGCTTTAAAACAAACTTCATTGTTGAATAAAGTTTTCAAAAGCTTTATCGGTCAGGGTTATTACGATACCATTACGCCTGGTGTTATTTTACGTAACGTATTCGAAAACCCGGGATGGTACACACAATACACGCCATATCAGGCAGAAATTGCACAGGGTCGTTTACAGGCCTTATTAAATTTCCAAACCATGGTTATCGATTTAACCGGAATGGAAATTGCGAATGCATCTTTACTGGATGAAGGTACAGCTGCGGCTGAGGCTATGTTTATGCAATACAGCTTACGCAAAAACCAGGCAGCTAAAAAGTTTTTCGTTTCTGAATTACTTTTCCCTCAAACCATCGATATTTTAAAAACACGTGCCAATCCTTATGGTATCGAGCTGGTAATCGGCAGCCATCTAGATTTCACTGCTTCCGAAGAATTTTTCGGTGCAATTGTTCAGTATCCGGCAGGAAATGGCGAAGTTTTCAATTATGAAGCTTTCGCATCAGCTTTACACAGTCAAAATATTAAATTAACCGTAGTCGCCGATATCTTAAGCTTAACCTTATTAACGCCTCCGGGCGAGTGGGGTGCTGATGTAGTTGTAGGTACTACACAGCGTTTAGGTATACCAATGGGTTTTGGTGGACCGCACGCTGCATTTTTTGCCACTAAAGAAGAATACAAGCGTAATATCCCTGGTCGTATTATCGGTGTAACCATCGATAGCCACGGCGATTATGCTTTACGTATGGCCTTGCAAACGCGCGAGCAGCACATCCGTAGAGATAAAGCAACTTCAAACATCTGTACTGCACAGGCATTATTGGCTATCATGGCCGGTTTTTATGCTGCTTACCATGGCCCGAAAGGATTAAAAGCCATTGCTGAGCGTACACACGGTTTGGCCATCAGTTTGGCATCGACCCTTAAAAATTTAGGTTATGAGCAACTAAATTCAGCTTATTTCGATACCATCCGTTTCGATTTGGGCGATTTGAAAGGTGGTATCCATGCTTATTGTTTAGACAACGAAATCAACTTAAATTATGTGGGTAATACGGTGACCATTTCGGTTGATGAAACCACTACTTTTCAAGACATTACTTTAATTGCCAAAATATTTGCAAGGGCAAAAGGCATTGCTGGAGATCAGGTAGAGGTTGTCGAGAATGTAGAAACAGTTATTCCAGCCCCTCTGAAACGTACTTCTGCTTATTTAACACACCCGATTTTTAACTCGCACCACTCGGAACATGAAATGTTGCGTTATATCAAATCGTTGGAAGCAAAAGATTTATCGCTTTGCCACTCGATGATCGCTTTGGGTAGCTGTACCATGAAATTAAATGCTACGGCAGAGATGATTCCGGTTACCTGGTCTCACTTCGGTCGCATTCATCCGTTTGCCCCGGCCGATCAGGTATTGGGCTATTATTCTGTTTTTAACGAACTGGATAAGTGGTTAAGCGAAATTACCGGTTTTGCGGCCATGAGCTTACAGCCAAATGCGGGTGCCCAGGGTGAATACGCTGGTTTAATGGTTATCCGCGCTTACCACCACGATAGGGGCGATTTCCACCGTAACGTGGCGTTAATTCCGGCTTCGGCACATGGAACAAACCCTGCTTCTGCTGCAATGGCCGATATGAAAATTGTAGTGGTTAAATCTTTAGAAAACGGTAACATCGATGTTGAAGATTTAAAAGCTAAGGCAGAATTACATAAAGACAACTTATCGTGTTTAATGGTAACTTATCCATCTACTCACGGCGTATTTGAAGAAAGCATAATCGAAATCTGTGAAACGATCCACGCTAACGGCGGACAGGTTTATATGGATGGTGCGAATATGAATGCACAGGTGGGTTTAACAAGTCCGGCCAATATTGGTGCCGATGTTTGCCACTTAAACCTGCATAAAACTTTCTGTATCCCTCACGGTGGTGGTGGTCCTGGTATGGGCCCAATCGGTGTGGCTAAACACCTGGTTCCTTATCTTCCAGGTCATGCCGTGGTTGATATCGACAAAGGGAAATCTATTTCTGCAGTTTCGTCTGCTCCATGGGGTTCGGCTTCTATCCTGATCATTTCTCACGCATATATTGCGATGATGGGCGCTGAAGGTTTAACGAATGCTACCAAATATGCCATTTTAAATGCGAACTACATGAAAGCACGTTTAGAGCAGCACTATCCGGTGCTTTATTCAGGCGCTCAGGGCCGTTGCGCACATGAGATGATTTTAGATTGCCGTGCTTTCAAAGCTTTCGGAATTGAAGTAACTGACATTGCAAAACGTTTAATGGATTATGGTTTCCACGCACCAACGGTTTCGTTCCCGGTTGCGGGTACTTTAATGGTTGAGCCTACAGAATCTGAACCTAAGCATGAGTTAGACCGTTTCTGTGATGCATTGATCGCAATTAAAAATGAAATAGATCAGGTAGAGAATTTAACTTTCGATAAAACGGATAACCCGCTAAAAAATGCACCTCACACCGTTTCAGTAATTACTGCTGACAATTGGGAGCATGCTTATAGCCGTCAAACTGCTGCATTCCCGCTTCCTTATGTGTTAGAACGCAAGTTCTGGCCATCGGTTGGTCGTGTTAATGATAGTCATGGCGATAGATCTTTGATCTGTGCATGCCCTCCAGTGGAGAGTTATTTGGAAGAGATAGTTCCTTAGTGAGGTAGAAGGCGGGGAGGTAAAGGGTTTAAGGTTTTCCGTTCCATCGCCTAATTCTCCTCTCGATCGTCATTGCGAGGAGGGACAACGAAGCGCTCTATTGAGATAAATCATCTGCAAGTTCTATGAATTTTTTCATAAAGCTTGCAGATTTTTTTGTTTAAAGCTATTTAATGCTTGAACGCCTGGTTGTATCAAATGTTATTTATTTAATTGATTAATTTCAAAAGCAATATCATACATCATTGAATTATTTCTAACTAGTGAAATGAACCAATTCATTCCGCCAAGCCAAATTAACGGCATACCAGCTAACCAGATTTTGTAAAATGCTATAGATATTGACATGCCAATTAGTGTAAGGTAAACTAAAATGTGGTCTATTTCAATTCTATAAATGAGCAATAATTTTCCTTTATCCTCCGCTATCGTAAATTTTCCGCTATTTACTGATGCACAAATGTTGCCCCTCCATGCTGAATAAGTTCCTTTAAAATGCAATTCATTATTACTTTTTAAAACGATGATGCCTTTTTTTTCATCGATGTGTTCCTTTACCACTTTAATTTCGGCAGGATACCCGTCTAGGCTAATTGGCCGGTCAATACTAGTAGAGAATTTATACTTGAACAGGTTCATCAAACATCAATATTACTTAAGGTGAAGAGGTATCAATTTTATTTTCCTAACAGCAAGCCATCAGAATTTACGCTGTAGCCTTGTATTTTGATCTGATTATTTTCTGCCGTGAGTATAACCGTTTCTTTCGATTGGTATTTTGTTCTTTCTACCACGTAGTAAAGCACATAATTTGCAGAAGGATTGCTACCTTTTACCACTTTCGATTCCCAATGATCGAGTTTTTCACTTTTAATTTCGCCTAATTTGCTTAAAGCTCCATTTAAATAGTCGTTTAATTTTTCGGTGCTGGTTGCAGCTTTGAATTTTGTACTCAATAATGGGATTACTTTTTGAAATTCTTTTTTCTGAAGGAATTCGTAAAACTGATTAGCTACTCTTTCTGCATCTTTTTTATCTTCTTCACGGTTGATGTACGTGCTGTTAACATTGCAGCTACTTGCGAAAAAAAGCATAGTTGTTAAGTATAAAGCCGCGTAGATTTTTTTTCTCATAGAGGGTTAATTTTTCAAATAAAGGGTTATGTGATAAATATTAAAGATGTGCCAACAGCCTTAAGGCTGGTTTAAGTGTATAATCAGACAACTGCAGTTAATTTTTTAAATGTCCTGAAATGCCATAAAATCCCTGAAGGATCGTGCAGGACACATTCACTACCCCATTCTTCGTTGCGGACAGGCACAAGTTTTACGTTTTGATATTTGCCGGGTAAATCGAGGGCAAGCAATTCGGTATAATAACGGTCTACATCGTCGACATCCATAAAAACCATGCTTTTGTCGATCCAGTCTTTCACATAAGCATTCTGGAGGTAAAAGGCCAGGTTACCTGTTTTAAAGACCGACATCTGTGTGCCCAGCGTAGTTTTTTCGAACCCCAGGTCGCAGTAAAAGCTTCTCGATATTTCAAAATCTTTTGCACCAATAAATGGGCGGATGGATGTTGCTCTCTGGTTCATAGCTTTGTTTAAAATGATGAACCAATATAATAATTTATTATGGTTTGGTGGTTTGCAACCTCAAATAGTAGCACCGTATTTGCCATATAAATGGGATTGGAATGGTATCCTTTTTTGTTGCAGTTGCTTCGATGTGTTCAGTATAAGGATCGCAAAAAGATTTAATGAAAAGCCCGGTTAACCTAATATTTGCTTCTGTACTTGCTTTCCAAATCATTTAAAGGGATGTGGCTATAAACCTTATTTTACATAAAAAAGGAAACAAATTAAACCATTACCATAATTATAAAGTCAATAGAATGATTTTAAATAAATCCGATCATTTTTGAAAAAACTTAACATAGGTCAACAACAAGAGAGGGGTTGTTCATCTATATTTGTATCAAATTTTAAAAAACCAGAAAATGAAATTAAAAATCTCTTCAATTTTTTTATTAGTTGCAGTTGTTTCTTTATCAGCTTTTACAACTATTAAACCAGTAACCTATACTGTAGATGTAGCAAAATCAACCATTACCTGGATTGGTAAAAAAGTAACCGGTTCTCACAACGGAACAGTGGCTTTACAGTCAGGTACATTAGCAGTTAATGGTAAAAGCGTAACAGGTGGTACTTTTGTAATCGATATGACTTCAATTAAAGATGCTGATGGTAGTGCTAAATTAGAAGGTCACTTAAAAGCAGATGATTTCTTTGGTACAGCTAAATTCCCAACTTCAACTTTCGTTATTACTAAAGTTGCGGGTTCAGGTGCTAACGTAACCGTAACCGGTAATTTAACCATCAAAGGTATCACTAAACCATTAAGCTTCCCTGCAACTGTAACGGTTAATGCAGACGGAACAGCTTCAGCTTTAGCGGGTAAAATCATTGTAGACAGAACTAAATATGACATCAAATATGGTTCAAAATCATTCTTTGATAGCATTGGCGACAAAGCAATTGACGATAACTTCGAATTGTCTGTTAAATTGGTCGCTAAAAAATAATTTCCGGTCTCGGAAAATGGAAGCCCCGGCATCCGTCGGGGCTTTTTTTGTTAACCGCAAAGTGACGCTAAGGTTAACCATAGAGGAAGCCGAGTTTTTCACAGAGAAGCGCAGAGTTTATTAATAATACTAAATATTGCACCCAACTCTGTTTACTTTGTGCCTTCTCCGTGTACTTTGTGGTAAAAAGCAACTCTGCGCGCTTAGCGATTTTTCTTTGCTCCCTTCGCGGTAAAAAATAGAGACTTTAAAAACTCAGGATAATGCAAGAAACCAGGCGGCAAGGTGCTGCAAAGTCCAAAGATCTCTCCACTTCGCGTTGCTCCGGTCGAGATGACGAAACGATGTCAGTGCGTACCGAAATAAAATAAATTGATTTTTTAAACTTAAATTATACTAATCACTTCAGGATCTGTTTTCCCTAAACCCTAAACCCTAAACCCTAAACCCTAAACCCTAAACCCTAAACCCTAAACCCTAAACCTATCTTATCCGAAACCCCCCTTCAATAACATCCACAAAACCAGTTGCTGCACTTTTGCCATGATAGAATAAACATTCCCAATTCTCTTCAGCTGCTCTTTTACCAAACTCTTTCCGTAATTCCATTGCCTTGCGACCGTCGAAATCGTATTTGGCAATAAAATTTTTAACCAGTTCTTCTGGTTCAGGTAAAACATCACCGCCAAAAAATACTTTTTGATTGCCTTCTGTTAAAAGAAAAACCTGGTGATTCGGACAGTGGGCACCGGTA
The DNA here is from genome assembly GCF_007833675.1 of Pedobacter suwonensis. Taxonomy (NCBI): domain Bacteria; kingdom Pseudomonadati; phylum Bacteroidota; class Sphingobacteriia; order Sphingobacteriales; family Sphingobacteriaceae; genus Pedobacter; species Pedobacter suwonensis. The sequence goes on from NZ_CP031708.1 coordinate 4,119,124, forward strand.
AATTCATATGCAATAGTTTCATCCAAAGCGCCATCCCCCTCCACAAATTTCAATTGTGCATTACGTTGCACGAAATCGAAAATATCAGTATGGTAAGATGACGAAGTGCTGCTGAAAGCCGTTTCCCATTCGCCCCGGTTGATTACATATTCAGCATCAGGAAAACTCAGTTCTATTTTATCATTGCTTTGTTTGTGGATCATCCCGCCAGAATGGTCGTAATGTAAGTGCGACATTAAAACTTTAGTCACATCAGTTGGATCGAAACCTGCATTGCGGATATTTTTGTGTAAAATCAGTTCGCCATGGTCATCACTAAAACCTAAACCTGTATCGAAAAGTACGAGGTCGTTTTTCAGTTCAACCAAAAAAGGCTGAACATTGATAAATAATGAAGCAGGTCTGTCTTTAAAGCTGTGTATAGCGGAATCGAAAGGCACAAATTTCTTTGATGCGTTAACAGAATAGGTTCCTTCGAATAGGGTGTGAACTTGCAAAATATAAATCTTTTAAATGTGTGTACAAAGGTAACAATCTAAACATTAGTATTTATCATAAGGACAGGTCTAATCAATTTCGATAGGGCTTTTCAGCATGACATGATTAAACAATCTTTACTGTTTGAAGTTAAATCTAACTTTTTGTATTTAAATGCTTTGTAAGGCATCGTACTCAAGTTTAGCGCCATCGTATCCAATTAAAATGTATATTTACTGTTCGGAGACAGTATAAAATGGAAAAAAGATGGGTGCTGGCATCAGATTGTGATGATGATACAGTAGCAAAAGTAGCAGAACAACTTAACATAGATCGTTCATTGGCACAGATTCTTGTGCAGCGGAATATCTGTGATTTTGATCAGGCGAAAAGTTTCTTCAGACCAGATCTTAATCATCTTCATGATCCTTTTTTAATGAAGGATATGGATGTTGCTATTGCCCGTATCGAAACCGCACTGGCCAGCCACGAAAAGATATTGATTTATGGGGATTATGATGTGGATGGCACCACTTCGGTTGCACTCGCTTATAGTTTCTTTTCAAAGCTCACTAAAAATATAGAATATTATATCCCAGATCGTTATCTGGAAGGTTATGGCATTTCTACTGCCGGGATTGATTATGCCAATGAAAATGGGTTCTCCCTTATTATTGCATTAGACTGTGGCATAAAATCGATCGATAAAATTGATTATGCCAATAACCTGGGGATCGATTTCATTATCTGCGATCACCATTTACCTGGAGATGAACTTCCACAGGCCATAGCCGTTTTGGACCCTAAACGTTCAGACTGCGCATATCCTTTTAAAGAACTGGCCGGCTGCGGAATTGGTTTTAAACTGGCGCAGGCTTATGCACAAAAACATCAGCTTCCAAAAGAAACCTATCTGCAATATTTAGATCTGGTGATGGTAAGTATTGCGGCAGATATTGTGCCTGTAGTAGGCGAGAACCGAATTTTAGCTTATTACGGACTGAAAAAATTGAACGCTAATCCTTGCGAAGGTTTACGGGCTTTGATGGAGGTTTCAGGCAAAACCGAAAATTACACCATTACCGATGTGGTTTTTACATTAGGTCCGCGGATTAATGCTGCCGGAAGGATCGATCATGCGAAACATGCCGTTGCCATGCTGCTTTGCCAGGTAGATAGCAATTCCCTGGAACAAAGTGAACTCATCAACCTTAAAAATACCGAACGCAAAACTTATGATCAGGACATTACCCGCGAGGCTTTGGCTTTAATTGGGGAAAGTGAAATCCTCATCAATAGAAAAACCACCGTGGTGTTTAACGAAAACTGGCACAAGGGGGTCATTGGGATAGTAGCTTCGCGCCTGACAGAAAAATATTACCGTCCAACCATTGTTCTTACCAAATCTAACGGACATGTAGCTGGCTCGTGCCGCTCGGTAGTAGGTTTTGATTTGTATGAAGCTTTAAGCGGTTGTGCATATTTATTAGATCAGTATGGCGGACATAAATTTGCTGCAGGCTTAACCATGCAGGAGCAAAATGTAAATGCTTTTGCCGATAAATTTGAAGAAATTGTATCGGCGAGTATTACAGAAGAGTTGCTGACACCCATGATCAGGATTGATGCCGAAATTGAACTGGCACAGATCGACGGTAAATTCTTCCGGGTTTTATCGCAGATGGGCCCTTTCGGGCCGGAAAATATGACACCAATATTTGTTACTCATAACGTATATCTTGCACAGCATGCCATGGCAGTTGGTCAAAATCATTTAAAAATTAACATAAAGCAACAAAATTCGCCTATTTTTGAGGGCATTGCATTTGGATTGGCAGAATTTCAAAATCTTTTGCAACCCAGGGTGCCGTTTTCCGTTTGTTATACGTTAGAAGAAAATGTGTGGCGGGATAAGAAACGCTTACAGTTAAATATTAAAGGGATAAAAGTTAATTAATTGAAACCTTACAGGTTTTTAAAACCTGTAAGGTTTAGCTAATATGTATGATACTAAAAGCCGAAAATCTGGTTAAAAAATATAAACAGCGTACTGTTGTAAACAACGTTTCCTTTAACGTAAGCCAAGGGGAAATTGTGGGGCTTTTAGGTCCGAACGGGGCAGGGAAAACAACTTCTTTTTACATGATCGTTGGTTTAATTAAACCGAATGAGGGGCGTATCTTTTTAGAAGAAGAAGATATTACTGAAGATCCGATGTACCGCAGGGCGCAAAAAGGAATCGGCTATCTGGCACAGGAAGCATCAGTTTTTAGAAAACTTACCGTAGAAGATAACATCCTGGCCATTTTGGAAATGAGCAATTTAACCAAGGAAGAACAGCGTGATAAACTCGAAGAACTGATCAATGAATTTAGTTTGCACAAAGTACGTAAAAACCGTGGTGATTTATTATCCGGAGGCGAGCGTCGCCGTACCGAAATTGCCCGGGCTTTAGCTGCAAATCCTAATTTTATCTTATTGGATGAACCTTTTGCGGGGGTAGATCCTATTGCTGTAGAGGAAATTCAAAGTATTGTGGCTAAACTGAAACATAAAAATATTGGAATTTTAATCACAGATCACAACGTACAGGAAACACTATCCATTACTGATAGGGCATATCTACTTTTTGAGGGAAAAATTCTGGAACAAGGCGTTCCGGAAGTGCTTGCTGAGAATGAAATGGTGAGAAAAGTATATTTGGGATCAAATTTTGTATTGAAACGTAAGAAATTTGATATTTAAAATAGTTACAAACAAAATTCAACCTGGCATGTTGCCTACTCGCAAGGTTAAACCAAAAGCTACTAAATTTATTGTGTATAAAAATCTCTGTATATTCCCATTTAACCATAGGGCTGGTGTGAAAGTCTGTGGCGGCCTGGCACCCGTTAGTTTTAGCATTTAAAAATGGCAATTGTAAATTCAATTTTTACCTGGTTAATGAAAAAGCGGATCCACCAGATCGAGCTTTTTATGAAATATCCGCACGATGTTCAGGAAGAGTGGTTTCACAGTCTGATTGATAGTGCAGAGAATACCGAGTGGGGTAAATTGTACGATTATAAATCAATATTAACACCGCAACAATACCAGCAGCGTGTTCCGATCCAGAACTACGATACCCTAAAACCTTACATTGAGCGTATGCTTAATGGCGAACAGAACATCCTTTGGCCGTCTGATATTAAATGGTTTGCAAAATCATCGGGTACCACTAGCGACAGGAGTAAGTTTATCCCAGTCTCTGAGGAGTCGTTGGAAGAATGCCACTTTAAAGGGGGAAAGGATATGCTTTCTATCTATTGTAATAACCGTCCCGATAACCAGATGTTTACCGGAAAAGGTTTGGTTTTGGGTGGGAGCCATCAGGTTAACCAGTTAAATGAAGATTGTTTTTATGGTGATTTATCTGCTGTACTGATTAAAAACCTTCCTATCTGGGCCGAATATTACCGCACACCCGATATGTCTATCGCTTTGATGGACAATTACGAAATTAAGATGGATAGAATGGCAGAAGCCACCATTAATGAAAACGTAACCAGTATTTCGGGCGTACCAACCTGGACCATCGTATTGGCTAAAAAAGTACTCGAACTTACCGGAAAGCAAAATTTATTGGAAGTTTGGCCTAAACTTGAATTATATATCCATGGAGCGGTAAATTTTGCGCCTTATCGCGAACAGTTTAAACAGTTGATTCCTTCCGCTGAAATGTATTATCTGGAAACTTATAACGCATCAGAAGGATTTTTCGGCATCCAGGATCAGGATCATTCAGACGAAATGTTGCTGATGCTTGATTATGGGATTTTCTATGAATTTGTGCCGATGGAAAATATAGGAGAAGAAAATCCTAAGGCGCTGTTGCTAGGAGAGGTAGAGCTGCATAAAAATTACGCGATAGTTATTTCTACAAACGGTGGTTTATGGCGATACATGATCGGCGACACTATTCAGTTTACCTCCCTTTCTCCTTACCGCATAAAAATTACCGGGCGTACAAAACATTTTATTAATGCCTTTGGCGAAGAGGTGATCATCGATAATGCGGAGCAGGCCTTAACTAAAGCCTGCCAGCAAACAGGCGCTGAAATAAAAGATTATACCGCAGGGCCTATTTACTTTAAGGATGAAAAGGCGGGCGGACACGAATGGATCATAGAATTTGATAAGCAGCCTGATGATTTTGAAAAATTTGTGGATGTGATGGACCAAACCCTGCGCGAGGTAAACTCAGATTACGATGCCAAACGTTTTAAAGATATGGCGCTGGCCCGTCCTAAAGTACATAATGCACCTGCTCACACTTTCTACAACTGGTTAAAGGCGAAAGATAAATTGGGCGGTCAGCATAAAGTGCCCCGGTTAGCCAATGAGCGTAAGTATGTAGATGATATTTTGGAGATGATGAAATCAGCTTAATTTTTATTTAAACATGTCAGTGAGAACTGTAGAAATACATTTAGCGGTGTTGCAGCATATTATTATTGACAGACACCCTAAAAAAAGTCGTCCTTGCGAGGAGGAACGACGAAGCAATCTTTCATGCTGATGATCCTTACTATAAAGATTGCTTCGTCGGCTGAAAAAGCCTTCTCGCAATGACGATCCCCGGAGAGGTTTATTTCAATTAGATGTTGCTCTCAATAATATTGGTTTTATAAAATAAATTATTCCTTAGTGTGCTGGCTATAAATAACTTCACTCCATCATGAAAAATATCATACTTTTTTTCTTTATTTTAGGATCATCAATATACCAATCAAAAGCCCAGGTAAAAGAAAGCTACAAAGCACAGATTGCCTATAAAATTGTAGAAACTTCTCCTCGTTGTAAACAGCTTACCAAAGGACTTTACGAAAGGATTGTTAAAAATGGTGGTACCTCTTATGGTGTTATGCTTGAGAGCAGCCCCAATCCTAAAACCGATCCATCGCAGGGATACTCTAAAACCTATAATTTTAACCTGCACGAAAGTTATGCCGATAGGATGCCTGTTCTAGCTCGGTTTGTGTTTGATCCAAAAAAGCAACAGCTTTACGAGGAGGATGTACTAAATGATAAACTGATTGCCATCACTTTCGACAAAAAGTTATTGAAGCACTTTAATGAAAAGTAGATGAAAAGTATCAGCTATAAACAGTTAGCATGGGTATTGTTTTTTACCTACTTTTTTATGCTGATGGTGCAGATTACATCCCGTTACATTCCACTAAATAGTGAGGTGTCTTTCCTGCAGATTAAACAAACAGAAGTAGCAGGCATCAAAGCCTATCTTCCCATATTTTATGTGCACGTTTACAGTGCTATAATTGTTTTATTGGCTGGCTTTACGCAATTTAATCCTAAAATTTTATCCAGGTATCCGAAAGTACATCAATGGCTGGGCTATTGCTATGGAGGCTTTGTGTTGTTCTTTTCCGCACCATCTGGCATTTTTATAGGCTATTTTGCAAATGGCGGTTTAATAGCGAAAACATCGTTCATAATATTGGGTTTTTTATGGTTTTGGTTTACTTTAAAGGCTGTTTTGCTCATCTTAAATGGGAAAATAACAGCCCATAAAGAGTTTATGTACAGAAGTTTCGCCCTGGCCGCTTCAGCTATTACCTTGAGGCTGTGGAAAGTTATTTTAGTATATTTATTCCATCCTGCACCAATGGATGTTTATCAGATTATAGCATGGTTAGGTTGGATACCCAATTTATTGATCGCCGAGTGGCTTATTAAACGGAAAATAATTTAATTGATGAAAAAGATCTTCTTATTAACGCTGTTCCCAATTTTAATGCTTTCTTGCAGGGACGCTAAAAAAACAAATGAACAAAAAAAAGCTGTTCAGATAGCTCAGCCCGAAATCCACAAAGAACTTTACGGTTTTTGGGTAGGTAATTTTTACTCGGAAGATGAACTGGAATATGATGGCGATATGATCGATGCGCTAAAAAAGCTCAATATCAATATTAAAAAGATTACTAAAGATACCGTAATTGCACAATGCATAGTATCGGGGAATAGTCGACCTTTATTGGGTAAGCTATCAAACCAAGGCGGTAAAATCACTATTATGTTAGGTGAACCAGGCGGCGATAAGGAGGATGGGAAATTCGAAATTACCTTAATTGGCGATACTTTAATTGGCAAATGGAAAGCTTATAAAACTGAATTAAAATTGCCAGAAAGAATGTTCAAACTTACCAAAAAGGCATTCGTTTATAATGCAAACCTGATGCTGCCCACCGAAAGTAATTATGTAGACTGGAGCAAGTGTAAAATGATCCCAAAAGTGGATACTGCAGAAGATGGAAAAATAGATACGTTGGAGGGAAATGCTTTTTACAGAAGTGCATCAGATCAGATATTTAAGATAAATGCTTCGACCACCTTACTAAAAGAAGAAGATTTAAAAAATTTAAGAAAACTAGACTTGCAGATTATTAAAAATACCATTTTTGCCAGACATGGTTATGCTTTCAAAAAGCAAACTTTTAGAAATTTTTTCGATCCTGTAGAATGGTATGTCCCCGTAAAAAACAACGTTGATAATGATTTAACACCTCTAGAAAACAAAAATATCAAGTTATTAGACCGTTTTACAAAATATGCGGAAGACAATTATGATGCTTTTGGCCGTTAATTTGTAATATGCTAAACCATGAAGTTGAACAGGGAAAAAATATTAGGTTTCTTTAAGAAATCGCAAAGCAAAGCTTCGGTAATCTTGAGTGATAAAACCAAAGCCAGCAATACCATCAAAGATGCTTTAGGTAAGGCCGTAAGCAATAAAGGGGAATTGGAGGGAATCTGGTCAAAACTGGTTCTGCTTTTTGCGGTATCTAAAGATTATGTAAATGGCGATTATACCGAAATCCCTAAAAGATCGATCATTGCCATTTTAGGAGGACTAATTTATTTCCTATCCCCAATTGATGTAATTCCTGATTTTGTGCCTGTTCTGGGATTCATTGATGACATATACGTTCTAAATCTGGTATACAGACAGGTGCTTAAAGATCTGGAAAGATATAAAGCCTGGAAAGATGGCCAGGGAAAAATAATTGACATAAATGGCTCGACCGCATAAAACCTTTTTAGAATGGTTGGGCGAACATCTTTTTAGTTGTCCGTTTAAAACTCATTTCGGGATTGACTGTCCGGGCTGTGGCCTGCAGCGATCCGTTTTGGCTTTGTTTAAAGGTGATTTATCCGCATCATTTAAGTTTTATCCTGCAACAATCCCGCTTATTTTTCTGGTATTATTTAGTTTGATTCACTTAAAATTGGACTTTAAATTTGGCGCGCAGCTGATCAAAATCGTTTTTGCAGGGGTTGCAGTAATTATTTTAATCAATTACATTTACAAAATATACACTCACCAATTGATCTAAATATCTATGTCAGAAGAACAGGAAACCCCTCAAGAAAATAAACCTATTGATCTTTCTAAAGGTCAACAGTCAGAACCTGCACCATTTCAGCCCCTGGGGAACGGGCCGGTAACCCCGCCGCCTTTTCAACAGCCACCACCATTTGGCCAGTTTGGAGGTGGAGGTTTTGGTCAGCAGAATTTGCCAAATGCTACAGCTGCACTTGTATTGGGTATTATAGCTATCCCCGCATGTTGTTTTTACGGCATATTTGGGTTAGTATTTGGTGTAATAGCCTGGATATTAGGTGCTGGTGATATGAAAAAATATCAGCTTAATCCGGGGTTATATACGGAGTCATCATATAAAAATGCAAAAGCAGGCAAGATCTGCGGAATGATTGCGACTATTTTAAGTGCATTATTTATTGTGATCTTTATATTGATTATAGCGGGAGCGATTACCAACCCTCAAATGTTTGATAATTTTATCAAAGGAATGAAATAGGTTATTAATTTTACCTTAAAAATATAAATCGGATGGTGCATGCCATTCGATTTTCTTATTTTTGTACTATTGATATTGTAAATAAAAAACTAAGATAATGTATCCAGAATATTTAGTAGAGCCAATGCGTAAGGAATTAACCAACGTTGGTTTTCAAGAGTTAAAAAATGCAGCAGACGTAGATCAGGCGATTAAAGGCGAAGGAACTGTATTGGTGGTTGTAAATTCTGTTTGTGGTTGTGCAGCAGCAAACGCACGTCCGGCAGCCCGCGCAGCGGCAGCACACGAAAAACATCCTGATAAATTGGTTACCGTTTTTGCAGGTATGGAAAAAGAAGCAGTAGATCAGGCTAGAAATTACATGATGCCTTTTCCTCCATCTTCTCCGGCAATGGCTTTGTTTAAAGATGGTAAATTGGTACATATGATCGAGCGCCACCAGATTGAAGGCAGACCAGCACAAATGATTGCTGATAACCTGATCGGTGCTTTTGAACAATACTGCTCATAAATGATTGCACAGATTATTGGATTACACCGGTAATTAGCTGATTTAAATTATAATGAGATGGTGAATGGAAACATTCACCATTTTGCGTTTAAATGGATTGATGAAATGATTATTTTTTATTTACGAGACTTCTACTTGATCGTCGTGCTGATGCGACAGCTATCGGATTTATTTCAGCAAAAATCCCCTCTCTGGTCTTAGCGTCCCACAGCTGGTCTTAGCATCTCGCTAAGACTTTAATTAGGTTGTTCCTTTAACCCCATAACACTAAATAAATAACAGGTCTTAGCGAGATGCTAAGACTAGAGAAGAGTCGGAAAGGCTAGAGGATTAAAGATTCTTCACTGCGTTCAGAATGACAGTAATGTGAAAATTTGTGCTTTAAAAATCTTTGTTAAGCAATTTCTCCAGTTCGCCGAAAGAAACATTCATTCTTACACGGCCTTGTTTGGCATAAGATATTTCTCCGGTTTCTTCAGATATAATTACGGCCACCGCATCAGTGGTTTCCGAAACGCCGATACCTGCGCGGTGCCTTAAGCCGAATTGAGGGGGCAACTGGTCATTATCTGTTAAAGGCAAAATGCAACTCGCGCTTTTAATTCTGTTTTCAGAGATTACTACGGCGCCGTCGTGCAGCGGACTGTTTTTCTGGAAAATGCTTTCTAGTAAACGTTTTGATATTTTGGAATCAACAAATTCGCAGCTATTGGCAAAAAACTGTTCATCATAAAATTTAACAAATACGATTAAGGCTCCTGTACGCGTTTTCTTCATGCTTTTACAAGCATCGATAATAGGCTTTATACGGGTTAAATTGTTTCTTTCAATTTCTTTCCGGCCAAATAAATAACCCCACCAGGCTTTGTTTTTTTGTAAAAAGGCATTTTTTCCGATCAGCAAAAGAAAACGCCTGATTTCAGGGTGGAAAATTACAATAAGGGCAATAATCCCCACACTCATAAATCTGTCTATGATGGCAGTCAGTAATTCCATGTGCAGGGCCTTTACTATCCAGTAAAAAACGGTGATAATAAACATCCCAACCAGAAGGTTAACAGCTAAAGTGTTTCGGATCAGGGTATAAACATAGTAAATTAATAAAGCCACCAAAATGATATCAACGATATCAGTTGGTGATACTTTAAGGAAATCAAAATCAAAACCTTTCATTAGTGGCAAGATAGCAAAACGGATTCCAGTTTACAAGCAGGATAGATTAACTGTTTAAACTGGTTAATCGGTTAATTGTAGAGCTGGTGCAGAAAACCTAATTTCTTAATATCGATTTACGCAAAGCGTTTAATTTATTGGTTAATTCATCAAGTTTTAGTCGAAATGAAATATATTCTTCTTCGCTGATATATTCCAGGTCATACGCACCAATGATATGGTTGATGGTTTCGATTGCACTCGAATAAGACATAGTTATAAAATGTGCTTTATCTTTAGGCGTAACTCTCGCTGAACCTTCTGCTAAGCAATCACCAATACTGCTTGCAGATCTTTTGATCTGACTTGTTAAGCAAAATACCTCCTCTTTTGGGAATTTCCTGGTCAAATTATAAATATCTTTTCTAAATATCCTGGCTTTTTGCCAGGTCTCTAATTTTTCAAATGAGTAAATATGCATAACAATTAGTTTAGATTATATCAGGAACTGGAGTGTAATTACAATTTAACAAGATATTGAAATTATCAGACATAGGCAATTTGCTATTTGTACGATTAACCGATTTAACAATTGACCGATTAACCCTTTATCTTCTCCACCAACCGCACACACTCTACCGCTTCTTTCACATCGTGTACCCTTAAAATACCCGCACCTTTTTGTAGCGCAATGGTGTTGAGTACTGAAGTGCCGTTTAAAGCCTCTGGTGCTGTAATGCCAAGTGTTTTATAGACCATTCCCTTTCTCGAGAAACCCACTAAAACAGGGAGTTTGAAGATTTTAAACGCTTCCATTTGTTTGAGCAGTTCATAATTATGTTCAGCGGTTTTCCCAAAGCCAAAACCCGGGTCAATAATCACATCATGGATGTGCAGTGCTTTAAGTGCAGCAACTTTTTTTGCCAGATCATCGATCACTTCGAGCAATACATTATTATAAACCGGATTTTGCTGCATATTTTGTGGTGTACCCTTCATGTGCATAATGATGTATGGCACCTGCAGCCTGGCTACTGTTTCGAACATCTGCCCGTCCAGATTTCCGGCTGCAATGTCGTTAATGATATGTGCACCAGCTTCAATGGTTTCCCGGGCAACCTTTGCCCTGAAAGTATCAATGGAAATAATCGCTTCTGGAAATGCTTTTACCAAACTTTCTACCACAGGTACCAAACGGTCTGTTTCTTCATTGGTAGAGATATCCTGAGCGCCTGGCCTTGATGAGTAACCACCAACATCAATAAATGTAGCCCCTTCACTTAAAAATTGTGCTGCTTTACTCAAAGCTTCATCAATCGTTTTTGTACGGCTGTTGTGATAAAAGGAATCAGGAGTGATATTTAAAATTCCCATTACTTTTGGCGTGCTTAAGTCGATAAGTCTGCCTTTTATATTTAAGCTTTGTTTGGGCTCAAAAAAGTTTTTTTCTGCCATAATAAACCCTTTCGGGATTTGGGTTTCGCTTTAAAAATGTATCTTTAGCTTTTGTTTTTTCACGACAAAAATACACTAAAAACTAAATAATTATTGGCTTTGGCACAAACAAATACCTCTACAGAATTTGACGAAGTGATTGCGGTTTGCAGATCATTATTTTTAAAAAAAACTAAAGATTACGGAACTGCATGGCGGATTTTGAGACTAAGTTCAATAACTGACCAGATTTTTATCAAAGCACAGCGTATCCGTACCCTGGAAGAAAAAAAAGTAAGTAAGGTGGGAGAGGGTGTGATATCTGAATACATCGGGATTGTAAACTATTGCGTGATTGCCATGATGCAACTCGAATTAACGGAAAGCGACCCGAATGAAATGCCTTTTGAAGAAGTTGAAAAAAGGTTTGACGATAAGGTAACGGAAACCAAAGATTTGATGTTTGCCAAGAATCACGATTATGGAGAGGCCTGGCGAGATATGCGCATTAGTTCGTTAACCGACCTGATTTTGATGAAAATTTTTAGGGTTAAACAGATAGAAGATAACGAAGGCCAAACGCTGGCTTCAGAAGGTGTTAATGCGAATTATCAGGATATGTTGAACTATTCTGTTTTCGCACTGATCAAACTTGGCGTAAAATAGCAAAATAGCCTTTAAAATAGATACATAGATGCGAAATATAGTTTTAAGATTCTCCAGGATTTTTGTCGGTGCTTTATTCATATTTTCAGGATTAATCAAAGCGAATGATCCGCTTGGCTTTGGCTATAAACTACAAGAATATTTTGAAGTTTTTCATATGAATTTCCTGAGTGGAATGGCTACTGGTATTGCCATTTTACTTTGTACCTTAGAAATTGTGCTCGGTGCCTTATTGTTATTGGGTTTCTGGAGCAAAAAAGTAGCCTGGGGCCTGTTGCTGCTCATTATCTTTTTTACCCTGCTTACCTTTATATCCGCAGCATTTAAAGTAGTAACCAGTTGTGGATGTTTCGGCGATGCCATTCCGCTTACACCGTGGCAGTCGTTTACCAAGGATCTGATCCTTTTGGCAATGATCATTGTTATTTTCCTTAATAAAAATCTCGTCCATCCATTATTTAAAAAAGAAGCAACACAAAGAAATATTGCCCTTTTAGTAACGGTTGTATCGCTAGGTTTTGGATTATATACTTACAATGTTTTGCCTGTTATTGATTTTTTGCCTTATAAAGTCGGCGCACATATTCCATCGTTAATGGTCATTCCTGCAGGAGAAAAGCCTGATGAATTTGAGATCATGTATCACCTCAAAAATAAGAAAACCAAAGAGGAAAAAGACATGAGCGATAAAGCCTATCTTAAAACGGAGATCTGGAAAGATAACAATTGGGAAATTATCGGCGAACCGGCAAAAAGGCTGGTTAAAAAAGGATTTGAGCCTAAAATCAAAGATTTAAACATTACGGATGCTTCCGGAACTGATTATACAAAGGAACTGATCGAAAACCCATACTATAATTTAATTTTTGTGGCTTACGATCTGCACGCAACCAATGAAGCTGCTATTGGTAAATTAAACGCACTGGCCTTAAATGCCACCCAACAGTTTAATATCCGTACAGTATTGCTTACTTCTAATTCGGCACAGGATGCACAAGCATTTATTAAAAAAAATAACCTGTTCTCAGAAGTATTTTTTGCAGATGCCGTTCCGCTAAAAAGTATGGTAAGGGCAAATCCTGGTGTTTTATTGATGAAAAACGGAGTGGTGATCAATAAGTGGCATTACCATAATGTACCCACTTTCGACCAACTCAGCCGGAAATATTTCGATAAATAAACATGATCGGATATGCACTAAAAAAACTCATATATGGACTGCTGGTGATGGGCGGTGTGATATTGGTTGTTTTTGTGCTGTTTAACATTTTACCCGGCGACCCTGCAAGAATGACAATGGGGCAGCGGGCCGATGTACAATCACTTGAGGCTGTTCGTAAAGAATTTGGTTTAGATCGATCGAAGCCGGTTCAGTTTATTTTATATCTGAACGACTTATCGCCTGTCAGTATTTTGGATAATAACAGTGCCAGTCAACAGAAATACCATTACGCCAAACTCATAACTTTTGATCAAAAAGTACTGGCTTTAAAATGGCCCTATCTGCGTAGTTCTTACCAAACTAAGCGAGATGTTACTGCGATTCTTTCCGAAACGGTGCCTAATACTTTTATCCTGGCATTAACAGCAATGATTTTTGCTACCATAATAGGTGTGTTGCTGGGAGTGCTGTCTGCAGTATATAGAGATTCGTGGATTGATAAAACAGCCAATGCATTTGCTATTTTAGGGATATCCGCCCCTTCATTTTTCGCGGGAATTATTATTGCCTGGCTATTTGGCTTTGTGCTGAGCGATTTTACAGGCTTAAAAATGAATGGGAGTCTTTATTCCTACGATCCATTTAATGGAGAGGTGTTAACGTTAAGAAACTTGTGGTTACCAATGATTACACTGGGGTTAAGGCCATTGGCCATTATTGTGCAGTTAACTCGTAGCGCCATGCTGGATGTTTTGGCGCAGGACTACATCAGAACCGCAAAGGCTAAAGGTTTAAGCAAAAATGCGATTATTTATAAGCATGCCCTAAGAAATGCCATGAATCCTGTTATTACAGCTATTTCCGGATGGTTTGCATCTTTATTGGCAGGCTCTTTCTTTGTCGAATACATTTTCGGCTATAACGGTTTAGGGAGGACAACAGTAACCGCCTTAGAAATGTCTGATTTTCCGGTAGTCATGGGATCAATTCTTTTTATTGCCTTTGTTTTTGTAGTCATTAATATTCTGGTCGACATTTTATATGCCTATGTTGATCCGAGGGTTAAATTAAGTTAATTACGATGAGTGAAGAGGAAATCATTAAGTATACTGAACTTGCCGATAGACGGATTATCGAAATATTTAAGCAGGCAATTATCGAACTGCCTGATGCAGAACGTTTGTTCAGCCATGTGCTGAATGCCCAGCATATTTGGGCGCAACGTATTTTTGGCAAAAAACCGGTTTACGGTGTCTGGGATATTCACCCCAGAGAAAATTTTGAAAGTATCTCTTTAGAAAATTTCAGACTGATTAAAGAGGCATTGAATAATTACACTTTAGATCAAAGGATTTTATATTCGAACTCCAGAGGGGATCAATATGAAAACCGTGTAGATGAAATTTTATTTCATTTGTTTAATCATTCTACTTATCATCGCGGGCAGGTTGTAACCTTATTAAAGAAGGCTGGGTTTACGCCACCTGTAACCGACTATATTATGTTAAAACGCGACCATTTATTTTAGGTCGGCAATCAGAAATCACATGAAAATTTTCCTTATCGGCTATATGGGCTGCGGCAAAAGTACCAAAGCAAAACAACTCGCACACCGTTTAGCATGTCCGGTGATTGATCTGGATGCCGAAATCGTTACGAAAACAGGTAAAAGCATTGCAGAATATTTTGCAGAATTTGGGGAAAGTGGTTTCAGGGATTATGAAAGTGAAATGCTTAAAACCTTTAACTATCCGGAAAGTTGTGTAGTGGCTACCGGAGGTGGATTACCTTGTTTCTTCGATAATATGGAATGGATGAATGCACATGGTACAACGGTTTATCTGCAAATGGAACCTGCTGCTTTGGTTTCACGCTTACATAACCGCCAAAAGCGTCCGTTGATTAAAGATTTGGATGATCAGCAACTCCTGGTCTTTATAAAAGAAAAACTCCATGAACGTGAACCTTTTTATACCCGGGCAAAAATAATTGTAGATGCATTTGATCTTGATGGAGAGCAGTTGGAGGAAGCCGTTAAGAGAGGTTGTTAGTCTGCAGTCCATAGTCTTTAGTCTTCAGTTGATTAATCGCTTTTAGCAATACTGCGATAGGTCGTAAGCGATCAACTATAGACCATCAAACCATTGACCCAATGGCTATGAACTATTAAACCACTAAACGAATATCATCATCAATAATCTTAGCAGATAATAAAGCCAATGGGATTCCGCCACCTGGATGTACGCTACCACCGCAGAAGTAAAGATTCTTCACTTTAGAACTGAAGTTGGAGTGCCTTAAAAATGCGGAAAACTGATTGTTGGAGCTATTGCCATATAAAGCGCCCTGATATGATCCTGTTTTGCTTTCTATCGATCTAGGATCAAGAATCTGTTCGCAAATGATATCTTTTTCAATGTTCCGGTTTAAAATCCGGCTGATTTTTTTTGTGATATTTACCTTCGCTTCCTTGATCAACTGATCCCAGTTTTGTCCGGTATTGGCAGGTACATTAATCATCACAAACCAATTCTCAGCATGGGCCGGTGCATCCGTTCTGATGTGTTTAGAACTGATGTTAATGTAAACGGTAGGGTCGCGGCTCACGGTTTTATCTTTCCAGATGGCATTAAATTCCTTTTGATAATCTTCGGTAAAGAAAATGTTGTGCAGGCCTAGCTCACTATAATTGCTGTCCATGCCCCAGTAGAAAATTAAGGCTGAACTACTTCGTTCCTGCGTTAATAGTTTTTTCGGCTCTGCTATTCCTTTCAATAAATTTTTATAAGTAAACCAGATATCAAAGTTAGAGATTACGATGTCTGCTTTGTAGATTTTATTGTTAACTTTAACACTCTTTATTTTAGGTTTGCCTGCATCGGTGTATAGAATTTCTTCAACTTTCTGGCTGTAATGAAACCTAGTACCCAGTTCTTCAGCCAATTTTACTAAAGCGCTTACAATACCATACATTCCATCTTTTGGGATAAAAGCACCAAAATGATATTCGAAATGCGGAATTACATTTAGTGTAGCTGGTGCCTGATAGGGGTCTGAACCATTATAGGTGGCATAACGATTGAAAAGCTGGGCAATGCGCCCATCTTTAAAAAATGCCTGGTTTGCCAAAGCCTGTGTTCTGAAAGCATCAATCTGACCAAAACGGAATATCGATTTTAAAGTATCCCAATGCAGGTAACTTTTAAGTTTATGTAAACTCCTTTCTAAAAAAACGCGATGTGTAACCTCGTATATTGTCTCGCTTTTTTTTAAATAACGCTGTACTTCAGCTGCGGTTGAATGGCTTTTTTCTTCAATATCCCGGGCAAATTTGTCAAGATCAGCGGTAGCATTTAGCCTTAAACCATCTTCATAAAAGTAACGGCAAATTTCGTTTAATTTAGTGTATTTAAAATAATCTTCAGGATTTTTCCCGGCCAGTTTAAAGAGTTCATCCACGTATTGTGGCATGGTAAAAAGACTTGGGCCGGCATCGAACCTGAAACCATTCATTTTTATTTCCCCTAGTTTACCTCCGGCTTTTGAGTTGGCTTCAAAAACATCAACTTGATAACCTTTAATAGCGAGGCGGATAGCAGAAGCAATTCCCGCGATTCCGGCTCCGATAATTATGGCTTTTGGTTTAGGCATAATACGAAAATAGCATAAATATTTTACTAACTTGATGCAATGACTAAGGATGAAATTATTATTTATAAAAATGAAGCAGGACTGCCAGCAATAGAAGTGGTTTTCGGTAATGATACTGTTTGGCTTACTCAACAGCAGATGCAACAGCTTTTTAATAAAACTAAACAGAATATTAGTCTCCATATTAAGAATATATTTAATGAAAATGAACTTGTAAAAGATTCAGTTGTCAAGAAATCCTTGACAACTGCCTTAGATGGTAAAAGTTATAATACATTTTACTATTCACTTGATGTAGTTATTTCTGTAGGCTATCGGGTAAAATCGGTTGAGGGAACAAAATTTCGTATATGGGCTAACCAGATTTTAAAAGATTATCTACTAAATGGATATGCCTTAAATTACAAAAGATTACAAGAACAAAGCCAGCAACTCATTGAATTAAAGCAAGCCATTAAGTTGGTTAATGCTGTTCAAAATAGTCACATGCTTAATAATGAAGAATTAAAAGATACTTTTAAAATTCTTACAGATTATGTTTATGCTTTAGATGTTCTTGACCGTTACGACCATCAGCAGTTAGAAAATGAAGTTTCTGGCCATAAGGGTGATTTTAGAATAGATTACAATTCTGCACTTGAAGCAATAGAAGATTTGAGAGTGAAATTTGGTGGAAGCAAACTTTTTGGAAATGAAAAAGATCAGTCATTTAAAAGTTCATTGTACACCATTTATCAAACATTTGATGGGGAAGAACTTTATCCGAGTATGGAAGAAAAGGCGGCAAATCTATTATATTTTGTAGTAAAAAACCATTCATTTTCTGATGGCAATAAACGGATTGCTGCCTTTTTATTTGTTTGGTTTCTAGATAAAAATAAAATGCTCTATCGAGAAGATGGCACAAAAAGAATTGCCGATAACGCGTTGGTTGCACTCACGTTACTCATAGCAGAAAGTGATCCTAAAGAAAAGGAAATGATGGTTAAAGTAATTATTAATTTGATCAACTATAAAAATTAACCTATCTCAATTCCTCCAGATACGCTTTTGTCTGTTTTTCGATCTCATTAGTGGCAAATTTAATGGACGAACCTACTCTCGTAGTTTCTGTTTTAACTGCCATTTTGTTGATTGTTGCCAGTGCATCAACGTACCATTTGCCCCAAACCTCAATAATATGTTTCTCAACATCTGCCGATTTTCCATTCGCAATTGCTTTTTTGCTGAGCTCAAATTCTGTTTTTAAGCGGATCAGCGCATCTCCTTTAACTTGAGAAACAGTAGCAATAGCCGTATTTTCGTCTGCAGAAATTAAGGTATAGGCCGCAGTTAAACCACTTATACCCACGTTTTTCATTTCCGTTGCAGAAACTTTATCAATTCTATCGTTATCGGTGTGATAAAAAACATCGGTAAAGTGCCACATCAGTAAACCTGGTATTTTATTTTGTAAAAACGGAGTGTGATCGCTTCCCCCTTCAAAAGGGTTATAGTTAACCGTCCAATTGGCAAATTTACCCTGTGCTTTACAGATATCGAAAATAAAATCGTTGAAATAATGCGGGAAAAGATCTTTCTCACTCACATCACCAGCACCCCATTCCGTATGTTTATCCGTACCTCTTGTCCAAATGGCTGATGGATCTGGCATTTTTTCGATTAAGAAAGAGCCGCCAGTTTTTTTAGTGTTTTCGCCAACCATATCCAAACTCATTCCCCACATAATACCCCTGGCCCTCGTGGTATCCTCGGTAATATATCTTCTTGTTGATACGATTTCATCGCCCCATAAAAAGGTCAAGCTGCGTTCAGGTTTTATCTTTTTTGCCTGATACAGTTCTGCCGTTAATCTTGCCATTTCTGCTAATGTGCCGACACCACTGGCATTATCGTTTGCACCAGGCTCCTGAACATGTGCACTGAAAACAAAACGTTCATTAGGATTTATACTTCCTTTAACATTTGCCACAATGGTTAATTCTTCGGAAGGATATATTTTAGTCTGAATATTGACTTTTAATTTAGTATGACCTTTTAGGCAAGCGGCTTTTAACTTTTCTTTTGCTGCATAGGAAAGGAGTAATGTCCATACTTCGCTATTGGCTTTCATGCTGCCAAACTGAATGGAAGTTTGATGAATTTCCGGTTGGGTATATTTTGGCATTGAATAGCCTAAAACCCCAATGGCCCCTGCTTTAGTTGCGATTTGTAGTAAACGCGATGGATTATTTTCAGAAAACAGAATTTTTCCTTTCAAATCCATCTTTTCTATTTCTGCTGCAACTATTTTTTCGATGTAAACCACGTTAGCCGTTACACCAGCAGCAGCAGTTGAGCCACAATTGATGGGAATCATGTTACGGTTGGTTTTATAAGAAATAAGCGGTTGTGTCTCACCTATAATATTGATATTGGCATCAATAGGCTCCCAGGTGTTATTTTTCATCGCTCTTTTTTCAATCCGATAAGTTAAGGGCGCTTCAAACTCATTTTTTTTCTGTTCTACAAAACCAGCCTTTTTAAGGATATTTTCCACGTAATGAATACTGGCGTTAAAGCCAGTATTGCCAGGTACACGAAAGTATTTTTCTACAAAGGCCGTTGTTTCGTAGGCATTTTTTTCCTGAAACCCTGCTCTTGTCATTTTGAAAAATCCATCTGTAGTGTTTTGCGCATAACAGGTAACGCCCGCCAAAAGCAGTAGAAAAAGTATCTTAGTTTTCATGATCATTAGTAAAAACGAAAGATACTAAGAATTTAATGTTGTTTAGTCGTAACGCTTTCCCATTTTACGTTTTAATCCTTCATCAACCGATAGTGGTCCAGAGCCAACTACCCAAAAAATGATAAGAAGAAATAAAATTAACACGGAGAACCAGAGTTCTGAATTCAGGGGTGAGAATCCTATAGTAAGGTTAACGAAAAATACGGCAAACAATAAAATTGGAAGCTGAATAACAACTGCAAAGCGGGTAACTAAACCTAAAGTGATCAAAATACCACCGACTAAATGTGCAAATGCAACAACATGAATGGCAACACTGATCAACATGCCTGAAAAACCAAATACGTTGTTTTGTGTAATCATGTTCTGGAGAACAGAAGTGTCGCTGACAAAAGAAACACCTTTTCCAAAAATGATCAGGCCAAGTACAATCCGAAGATAATCCAGCCATTTTGCGTGATGAACATCTCCCCAATGTTCAATTTTACGGATAACGTTCATAATGAACCTCCATTTTTATGTAAATGATATATTAAGTTAAGAATTTATATTTATTATATCAAATAAGTATTTGAAAATCAATTTATAATAGCCTTTTTAAGAACTGGATATTTTTATTTTCAGATATTGTTTGGACTAAAAATTAGCTTATACGGAAAGCCGTAATCGAATGTTATTTTCTATTCTGATGTTTGTGGAAAGACAACACTTAAAAATTTAATAAAATTTATCATGACGCTTAAAGATTTAACAAGGGATAAAAAAGGCTTATTTAGTAAATTACATATACTTATTGCCATCATAATTCTGTTTTCTTGTAAGAAGACTGTCAATGAAAAGCCCGAAGAACTTTTATCCCCGGTTGAGTATGGCTATGAAGTAACATGTGATTACTGTGATATTTCCTATGTAGACATTTATAACCAAAATAAGATCATAAGAAGTAATACCGGAAAATGGACATACAAGATTGGCTCTGCCGTTTCTTTTGATTTAAAACTATCCATTAAAACAAGTATGTTGAGCGCGCAAAATATCCATGCTTATATTTTAAGAAATGATGAAATAGTATATGGCAATCTTGGATATAATTTTGCAGAAATATCATACAATACTAAACTAGGAAATGGTACATCAAGTTTTGGTAGTTATGCATCAACAGGAACAGGAAGTAGCACTACGCCGGTTTCTTCAATTTGTGGGGCAAAAACCAAAGCCGGAGGGTATTGTAAACGTGTAGTCTCAGGAGGGGGAAGATGTTGGCAGCATAAATAGGTGTCTTTGAGCATCAGATAATTTAACATAAAATTAATTTGTACCGTTTTGGTTTTTGGTCTGAATTTTGTATTATTGCTTAAATAGATTCGTTTTTTATCATGAGCAAGGAAATACTAGAGTTTTCTGTACAAGTGGATGAAAAATTCGACCTAAAATTTAACTGGTTGGGCGGCTTTTGGGACGCAGCATTTAGATTTTTTGGAAAATAATTTTTTAAAGCCATAATTATTGAAGGAGAATCAGCTTCCTGATGGAAAGTTATGGCTTGATTTTTCTGGTTCTTCAGTCTATCGCGCTCTTTATTGCTGGTTTCAATCTTTTTGACCGACAGTTTTTAAGCCTTCTGTCTTTCTGTCCTACACCTTCTACCTCTTTTTCCTATCTTTGCAAAATAATGAGTAGAAGAAAACCTGGTACGGTAACTATTGTTCCAAACGTACAAATAATTGATATTGCTGAAGAAGGAAAAGGTGTTGGCAAAGCTGATGAATTGGTCATCTTTGTGGATAAAGCTGTTCCTGGTGATGTAGTAGATGTGCGGTTGACCAAAAAGAAAAAGAATTTTGCAGAAGCAATCATTGATCAGTTGCATGAAAAATCAGCATTGCGTACTGATCCTTTTTGTCCTCATTTCGGAACCTGTGGTGGTTGTAAATGGCAGCACATGGGTTACGATGCTCAATTAAAGTTTAAGCAGAAAAATGTTGAGGCAGCTTTACAGCGCTTGGGCAAAATAGATACCTCTGGTACAGAACCGATTCTGGGTTCTGCAAAAAACAGATATTACCGCAATAAATTAGAATTTACTTTCTCGAACAAACGTTGGTTGGAGAAAACTGATGTAGAGCGCGATGAAGATTTTGATATGAACGCATTGGGTTTTCACGTACCCTTACGTTTCGATAAAATTTTAGATATCGAACATTGTTATTTACAGGATGAACCCTCCAACTCCATCAGAAACGCTGTCCGTAAATATGCTTTAGAAAATGATTTGTCTTTTTACGATCTGCGTAACCATGAGGGCGTTTTGCGTAACCTGATTATCCGTACTTCCAGTACAGGAGAAGTAATGGTGGCGGTGGTATTTGCTTATCCTGAACAAAAACAGGTTGATGGTTTAATGGAATTTGTGAAAAATGAATTCCCGCAAATTACCTCTTTACTTTATATTATTAACCAAAAGAAAAACGATACTATTTTTGATCAGGATGTCGTAGTTTTCTCTGGTCGCGATCATATTTTCGAAGAGATGGATGGCATCCGCTTTAAAATCGGGGTAAAATCTTTTTACCAGACCAATTCTGAACAAGCCTTCGAACTTTATAAAATTACCAGGGAATTTGCCGGATTTAAAGGTGACGAACTGGTTTATGATTTGTACACCGGGGCAGGAACAATTGCCAACTTTGTGGCCCGAAATGTAAAACAGGTGGTAGGCGTAGAATATGTACCTACCGCGATTGAAGATGCTAAGTTCAATTCTGAACTCAACGGAATTGATAATACGATCTTTTATGCCGGTGACATGAAAGACATTCTTACTTCCGAATTTATATCGGCCCATGGTAAGCCTGATGTAGTAATCACCGATCCACCACGTGCCGGGATGCATGCGGATGTAGTACAAAGGCTACTGGAAATGGAAGCTGAAAAAATTGTTTATGTAAGCTGTAATGCGGCCACGCAAGCTAGAGATTTAGAGTTACTGAAAGAGAAATACGATGTGGTGCGCATTAAACCCGTAGATATGTTTCCGCATACACAGCACGTAGAAAATGTAGTGCTTTTGAGGTTAAAGGCGTAAGATGTAAAAATGGAAGATGTATGATGGAATTTAAAACGTTTCAACATTTAAACCTTTCGATAATAAAAAATGGATAGAGAAGAATTATTAGGCGCAACACCCGAGGAGAACGGAGCACCACAAAAGAAGCAGGAAAGTCCGCTGATAAGCTTAGAAAAAGACCTGGAGTTTTATGCTGATGCGATTAAAGAAGTTGCCATCGAAATTATGGTTGAAGGCATTTCAGCCTACCCGATTTTTATTGCGCACCAACACGAGGTGAACATTGGAGAACTTATCTTAAACAAGGAAGAACTTAATACCGATTGGACGATACAAGCTTCTACCTTTGAAGAGTTTGTAGAAAAAGGGATCATCAGCAAAGAGAAAAAAGAACCCTTCTTAAAAGTGTATAAAAAACCGGAAGATTTTATGTGCGTATTCGTAATCGTTCCTGAAGGTGCTAACTTTATTTATTATCCGTATAAAAGAGGTAGAGGGTAGAACGATGGAGGGGTAAAGATTTATGTGCCAATGGCAATAGTAGCCAGAATCTGTATAATCTTCGAGTATCTGGGAATTTTTTATAAAGAAGACGCTGCTTGCATCCACAGAGCAGCGCCTATCATTAACTAAACTAAACTTTTAATTTACGTGGTGCACATCCCCACTTTTTGAGCTTGATGTTTTTTTAAGTGACGCGTTCCCCTTATAACTTACATCGCCACCGCCACTTGCACTGGCTTCCAAGCCTTTGTTTACGTAAAGATTTACATCAGAACCACCAGAAGCCTGAACCTTTGCATAATCTGCAATTAATTCATAAGCATCGATATCGCTACCGCCACTGGATTGAATAGTCATATTTTCTGCTTTTCCTTTTAAATCAATGTCGCTGCCTCCGCTTGATTGGATAGATAGATCTTTACAAACTACGCTAAGTTTCAAATCTGATCCACCGGATGACCGGATGGCAAGTTTATCTGTCTTGAGCTGATTTTGTGTAAAAACATCTGAACCTCCCGAAGCTGCTATCGCATTTAAGCTTTTAAAACTGACGTAAGCTTTAATGGTACGGTTTTTAAACATACCTCCCCAGTTGATGCCATCTTTAAATTTGATGGTAACATTGCTGCCACTTTGCTCTACAACAATATCTTTTAATATTTCCGAATCAGCTTTTACATTTACACTTTCGCTTCCACCCTGGGTTAAGTACAAATCAATTCCGCTACTTACCCCAATGCTGTTGAAGTTTTTAACTGTGAAGCTTTTGGTTTCCTGTGCTTTAGCTATGTAGCTAGCTGCCACTATAAATAAGATGGCGGATGATTTGATAAAGATTTTCATATTTGTTTTTCGTTAAATGATTATGAAGCTATTGCAATGCAATATTTGCATCTCAAGGCTTCGGTTCTCGTTTTGGTTACAGATTAGACGCATCTCTGGCGAAAACGTTGCAAACGATAGAAATTATTTTTTAAATAGTTTGAATTTCATCCTTAAAATCGTTCTTTTTGTATTCAATCCGATTATACAATGGCATCGCAATTACTTATTCTTAACAAGAAACAAATTCAGCAAAAAATAGATCGTATCGCTTATCAGATTTTAGAAGATAACCTGAACGAGAAAGAAGTGGTACTTGCCGGTATTTGGGACCGCGGTTATAAATTAGCGCAAAGGTTAGAGAAAGTGCTTAAAAAGATTTCAGGCTTTAAACTTACCTTGTTGCGTATCGATCTGCAGAAGGAAAGCAGCAAACTGGTAGCTTCAACAAATTTGGATGAAAGCCATTGGAAAAACAAAGTGATTATTATTGTTGATGATGTATTGAATAGTGGTAAAACCCTTGCTTATGGTTTAGGTGTTTTCTTAAACACGCCACATAAAAAAATCCGTACGGTGGTTTTGGTTGACCGCAGCCATAAAATCTTTCCCATTGCCACTGATTTTGTTGGACTTGAACTTGCCACTGTTTTAAAAGAGCATGTTGATGTAGTGATGGATGTGGAGGGTGAGGAAGACCGGGTTTATTTGAGCTAGGATTGATGTAAGATGGAAGAGGTGGTATGGGCGATGGGATAGTATAACTGATATTGTTGCGCGTACTACAACTACTCAATATCGTCCTCGTTTGTAACGAGGATGTGAGAAGAGCGATTTTATCGCTTATTTAATTATTTATATTGAAGATATTTGCGCCACACATTACAAATGTGGATCTCTCTGATCCTCGTTTCAAACGAGGACCATAATTTTATTCTGGAGTCAGCATAATTTTGGCGTTTCTTTACATTGCGATATCGTCCTCATTTGTAATGAGGATGTATTAGAAACGCGATTTTATCACTTATTTAATTATTTATATTATAGGTACTTACGCCACATTACAAATGTGGATCTCTCTGATCCTCGTTTCAAACGAGGACCATAATTTTATCTTGGATTTAGCATAATTTTGGCGTTTTTTTATATTGCGATATCGTCCTCGTTTGTAACGAGGACGCGTGAAAAGAGCGATTTTATCGCTCTCTTTAAATCAATTCAATTTTTATTAAACCCTCAATTCCTGCATAATCCCTGGCGCTACTGTAAATATATTGTTCAGGAGATTCAACTATACCAGCTTTAACTGGGTTCTCATGGATATAATGTAGTTTTTGATATGCATCTATTTCTTGCAAATCGATAGGATGATTGTCATATTGCCAGATTTTATAATTTTCGGCCCTATTGGTTTTTCTAGCTTCAAAATTAAACTTATCTAAAAGCCAATCTTTTCTGCTTTCAGGTATTTCCTTAATTGCTGTTGCAAGTTTTTTAGATGTAAATTTTTTAAAGTCTCTCAGAAAATCAGACATTTTATTTGGCTCTTCACATCTTCCAATAAAATGAATGTGATTCGTCATCAGAACCCAAGCATTCAGTATTAATCCTTTATACTCAATACAGTGCCTTAATGAATCAACAATTATGTTTTTATATTCCGGTCGCGTAAATAAATCGATCCAACCGACTATTGTGCAGGTTATGAAATAAGTTTGATGCTGACCCGTAATGATGTATCTGCTTCCTCCCATAATAACAGATATTTAAATCTTTCAATAAAATTATGCCATCGGTAATGCAATATTTGGGAGATTTACAGTAAATATAAATAAATATTCGTTTGTTATAATAAGATTATAGTCCTGGTTTGGAACTTGGATGTATCAAAAAAGTGGTGAAATTGCTTATTGAGAAATTATTATGTAGTTTCATCACATTAGAAATGTGAATCTCGCTGATCCTAGTTAAAAACGAGGACCATCAATTCATCAAAACAATCTTTTTAATCATCTATATATAGTACACATTTGCAATTCACCTCAATTTTTTGCAATTTTCCGAAATGTATCAGCCCAGAAAAAATAATCTGATTTTCAAATTTTTCTCATGGTATATTCAGTTTATTATCAAAAAAGATTTTGCTGCATTCAATTATAATGCAGTAGAAATAAAATCGGATTCTTCTATTTTGATCCTGGCCAATCATTTCAGCTGGTGGGATGGTTTTTTTCTGTTTTACATCAACAAAAAAGTGTTAAAAAAACAGTTTCATGTTTTGGTGAATGCCGAGAACTACACTAAAATAGGTTTTTTGAAGTATTTAGGTGCTTTTGCTGCCGAAAATAAAGGTAAAGATGTGCTGGAGACGCTCAACTATGCAGGCAAATTGTTAGATAATCCTGCAAACCTGGTGCTGGTATTTCCACAAGGCAAATTGTATTCTAACCATTTAAACGGTATTAATTTTGAAAAAGGGGTCATGCAGATCATTAATGCCAGCCAGAAAAAAATCAATATCATTTTTGCTGCTACTTTTATCGATTATTTTGCCAAGAGAAAGCCTACAGTTTATAATTATTTACAGCGTTGGGAAACTGAAGAGTATGTAAGTTTGCAATTGCTAAAAAGCGCCTATAATAAACATTACGATCAATCGGTTGTTAAACAAAATCAACTAATTGAATGACAGTTTTTATTTACGCCGTTTTAATTTTTCTGGTCATCCGCGTTTCGGTTACGGTTTTCAATTTCCTTTCTAACCCAAAGTTGCCAAGGGTTGTTAAACATCATCATGACCTGGTTTCGATTCTCATTCCTGCAAGAAATGAGGCGGAGAATATTTTAGAATTGCTTATTTCGATAAAAAATCAGGATTATACCAATTATGAGGTTTTTGTTTTGGATGATAACAGCAACGATAATACTTTCGGGGTAGTCGAAAAATTTTGCCTTGATAATCCGAAATTCAAGGTGGTAAGTGGTAAAGCGTTACCTCCAGACTGGCTGGGTAAAAACTATGCCTGTCACCAGCTTAGCGAATTGGCCACCGGTAAATACTTATTATTCATTGATGCTGATGAAACCATTAAAAGAGGGTTGATCAACAGCCTCATCAGCAGGATGGAAATTGGAAGCCTTACCTTGCTCAGCGTTTTTACCAACCAAACAATGAAATCGATAGGTGAATGGTTAACTGTGCCTTTGATGCATTTTATCCTGTTGAATTTATTGCCTTTGCGATTGGTGAAGCTTTCTAAAAATCCGGCTTTTGCAGCAGCCAGTGGGCAATGTATGTTTTTTAATGCCCATAATTATAAAGAAAACCGTTGGCATGAGCGGGTTAAACATCATGTTGTGGAAGATGTGGAAATTATGAAACTGGTAAAACAGGAAAAATTTAATGCAGAAGCACTTCTGGGCAACGGATTGATTTATTGCAGAATGTATAAGAATTTGAGCGAAAGCATAAATGGCTTTAGTAAAAATTTACTTGCAGGTTTTGGTAATAACATCATAATATTATTACTTTACCAGCTTTTGGTAACGGTAGGACCATTGGTTTTGATCTTAAACTTTAATGTTACTTTACTTGTATTACCATTAACTTTAATAGTATTAAGCAGAATGATGATTTCCTATTTATCCGGACAGCGTGTTTTGATAAATCTGGTTCTACATCCTTTACAGATGTTGTTCTTCTTAATCATTTCACTCATTTCTATAAAAAAACACATTTTTAAAACGAGCACATGGAAGGGCAGAACGATCAAAACGATTTAAAGGTTAAAAGAATTGCAGTTGCAATAATTGTCGTTTTTCATGTAGTTGGCTTGTTTGGCTTCATAATCCCCGCTGCACAGCCTTATTTTGTAAAACTAGTCCCTTTTCATTTATTGCTGATGTTTGCCATAATTGTTTTTTCATACAATGGCGATGTAAAAAGATTATTATTGTTCGTTTCAGGAGTATTTCTCTGTGGCTTTTTAGTCGAAGTATTGGGCGTACATACGGGAAAGATATTTGGCAGCTACTACTATGGCGATACACTGGGTTACAAAGTTGCTGCAGTTCCATTGCTAATGGGTATAAATTGGGTGATCCTGATATTCAGTATTGGGCAAATGATGAAAAGTATAAAAATCAGGCATAGTATTTTGGCATCGGTTATAGGGGGCTTTGCACTTGTAGGGCTTGATTTCTTTTTAGAACCGGTGGCTATGAAGTTCGATTACTGGCACTGGGACTGGCACGAAATTCCGGTTCAGAATTATGTGGCCTGGTTTATTGTTTCGGTAATTTTGCTGAAGTTTTATAATGCTTTAGGCCTAAAACAGCAGAAATATATTGGTGTGACTATGTTTGCCGCACAGTTAATCTTTTTTGTTGTCTTATACATGACAACCGGAACAAATATTTTTGCTTAATTTTGTATGTTAATTCTAATTAATTTGCATGATGGAAACTCTAATCGTACAGCCTAAAAATAAAAAACAGCTTTTGGCGGTTGAGGCCGTTTTACAAGCACTAAATGTAACTTTTAAAAAAGAGAAGAGCTATAGTCGTGACTCCATAAATGACATAGCCAAAGGAGAAGAAGATATAAAAAATGGACGTTTAACAAGGGTTAAGGATGTTCAAAATATATGGGAAAGTATTTTGTAGACATTACAGATCAAGCTAAAAAGCAATTAGCTGAGATTTTTAAATCAGGAGACAAAGCTTCCATTAAAAAACTTCAGCAAATTTTTATAGAATTAAGTATTCATCCAAAATCAGGTGTAGGTAAACCTGAACAGTTAAAATTTGAATTTTCCGGTTATTGGTCAAGGCAAGTAAATAAAAAGATAGATTAGTTTATAGAATTGATGAAGAGATTATTGCTGTATTTGTAATTTCTGCAAAGGGACACTACCATGATAAATAACTAATCCTAAGAAAAAAATGAGCAATCTAAACTTACAGGTTAATATCGATAAATCATCAGGCTTTTGCTTTGGCGTAGTATATGCTATAGAAATGGCAGAAGACATTCTGGATAACGAAGGTTATTTATATTGCCTTGGCGATATTGTGCATAATGATGAAGAAGTAGCGCGTTTAACCAATCGCGGATTAAAAATTATCGATCATGAGTTCCTAAAAAACTTAAAGAACGAAAAAGTTTTGATCAGGGCACACGGTGAGGCACCTTCAACCTATCAACTGGCTTTAGAAAATAACCTTACATTAATAGATGCTTCATGCCCGGTTGTGCTTAAATTACAGAACAGGATTAAAAATTCGCATGATGATAATGAGCAGGTTCTTATTTTTGGTAAGCATGGCCATGCTGAAGTGATCGGATTACAAGGCCAAACAGCTGGTAAAGCCATTGTTTTTCAGGATTTGGCCGAATTAGATCAGGTTGAGCTTCCGGCTAAATTTACCTTATACAGCCAAACTACTAAAAGCACCGATAAATTCTATCACATTAAAGATGAATTATTGAGTCGTGGTTACGAAGTTAAGGCCAACGATACCATTTGCAGACAAGTATCTAACCGATATGAAGAACTGGAAGATTTTGTGAGTCATTATGATAAGATCGTTTTTGTTTCGGGAAAGAAATCTTCAAACGGAAAAGTGCTTTATGATGTTTGTAAGAAATATAATGCTAATTCTTACTTCATTTCGAATGTAGAAGAGTTGGAGCAAGGCTGGTTTGCTGAAAACGATAGGGTAGGTATCTGCGGAGCTACCTCTACCCCAATGTGGCTGATGGAAAATGTTAAAGCCGCTTTGGAGCAGTATTAGATTATAAGAAGATCTGATAAGTATTCTATAGTAGAATCGTCATCTCGACTGTAACGCAGTGGAATGGAGAGATCTGCTTTGATAGATCTCTCGACTTCGTTGCACTTCGCTCGAGATGACGATCACATATTTTGATATAAAAAATTGAAAAAGATAAATCCATATGCCGGAATTCTGGTTGCGTTAACCGTAATTACCTGTTGGTTTATTTCTCTTTATTTTTTGCTGATATGGGATTTTAAATGGAGCAATCCTTTGGTTTATCTCATGGTTTTTGTTCAGATGCACTTGTACACCGGCTTGTTTATAACCGCCCACGATGCCATGCATGGAACAATAGCGCCGAACACAAAGGCGAATAATTTTATTGGTTATCTATCTGTTTTTCTCTACGCTGGTTTTTTTTATAACCGTTTGTATGCGAAACATCACCAACATCACCGTCATGTACATACTGAAAAGGATCCGGATTTTGCGCCACATGGCTTTTGGAAATGGTATTTCCGTTTTATGTTAAATTATGTTACCATTATTCAATTGGTTATTATGGCCATAGCTTTTAATGTTTTAAAAATCTGGATTGATGAAAAAAATCTCTTACTATTTTGGGTACTGCCATCTTTGTTAAGCACTTTTCAACTCTTTTATTTTGGAACATATTTGCCTCATAGAGGAGAGCATGATAATGAATACCATTCGAATACGTTACAGAAAAACCATTTTGTAGCTTTTATAACCTGTTACTTTTTTGGTTATCACTTTGAGCACCATCAAAAGCCAGGTATGCCCTGGTGGCAGCTTTATAAAACGAAGGGATAACAGTATCATCAGTAGTGAGGCCGGGTTAGCAACATCTGATCATAGCGTAAGATGTTTTTACCTTACACTAAATAAACAACCTCTAATTTCCTAAAGAATCTTTTGCTGGTTTCTCCAACTGTCAGATAGTAAAATCCGGCTGCACAGCGATAGTAGCCGCTACAAATAAGAGTTAATAAGGTCTAAAAACGTTAAAAACTTGCACAAAACTGCGTACATAAACCTGACTGGACGAAAATCCTTTTTGAGGTATGAACGTTTAAATAGCATTACCTGCCACAAAAAGATTGTAGGGAAGGCAGGACCATACTTAAATGTACTTGCTATCTTCGCTTTTCTAATAAATAGGTAGCCAATACAAGTTTTTTGACCAAAAAATGGCGGCCATTAAATTTTTACATAGGGAAAAAGCAATAAAAAGGCGATATTTGCGCCACAAAACATATTCTTGGTATAAATGAGCAAAAAGGGAATTTTA
The DNA here is from genome assembly GCF_007833675.1 of Pedobacter suwonensis. NCBI lineage: Bacteria > Pseudomonadati > Bacteroidota > Sphingobacteriia > Sphingobacteriales > Sphingobacteriaceae > Pedobacter > Pedobacter suwonensis. Next base: position 4,150,271 of record NZ_CP031708.1, read on the forward strand.
CTGGTAAATTTAGGAACACCTGATAGTCCGGCAACAGCTGATGTTAGAAGATACTTAGACCAATTTTTAATGGATGAAAGGGTAATCGATATTCCCAAACTGAACAGGACATTATTGGTTAAAGGTATTATTGTTCCCTTCCGTAGTCCTAAAACTGCAAAATTATATAAAGAAATCTGGAATGAAGATGGCTCACCGTTGCTGTTTTACAGCAGGGTACAGGCTAAAATGCTTCAGGAAAGATTAGGTGATGAATACCATGTAGAACTGGCTATGCGTTACCAAAATCCATCTATTGCCTCTGCTCTGGCCAATTTAAAAGCAGGTTTGGTAGAAAGTATACAGGTAATCCCCATGTTTCCACAATATGCTTCTGCCAGTACCGGTTCGGTAATGCAGCTGGTAATGGAATTGGTGAGTAAATGGCCAACAGTTCCCCCCATCTCTTTCATTAATTCATTCCACGATAACGAATTAATGATAAAAGTTTTTGCCGAAAATGCAAGAAAACATCACGTAGAAAGTTATGACCACGTATTGTTTAGTTTCCACGGCTTACCAGAACGTCAGCTTTTAAAATGCGATCATACCGGGAGTTATTGTTTAAAAAATGCCGATTGCTGCCAAACATTAAATGATACTAATAAATTCTGCTATTCTGCCCAGGGACATGATACCGCCAGGTTAATCGCTCAGGAATTAAACCTGTCAAAAGATCAATATACTGTTTGTTTTCAGTCCCGTTTAGGTAAGGAACCATGGGTACAGCCTTACACTACCGATGTGTTAAAGAAATTGGCTGCCGAAGGCAAAAAACGCCTTTTAGTTTTTAGCCCGGCTTTTGTGGCTGATTGTTTGGAAACGCTTTACGAAATCACGGTAGAATACCACGAAGAATTTAAAGCGTTGGGTGGCGAACATGTTCAGTTGGTGGAAAGTTTAAACGATAGTCCTGTATTTATTGAGGCTTTGGCCGGAATGGTAAAATAGATCAACGATGGGAAGTTTTATTATTTTAATGGGCGTATCAGGAAGTGGTAAAACAGTAATCGGAAAAGCCCTGGCCCCAAAAATAAATGCAGAATTTATAGATGGTGATAACCTGCATTCGCAACGGAACGTAGATAAAATGGCAGCTGGGATTGCCTTGACAGATGCTGATCGCTTAGATTGGCTACAGTTGATTGCTAAAGTTGGCCGTGAACATGCTGACAATGGAGGCAATTGTATTATCGCTTGTTCTGCACTTAAAAAATCTTACCGGGATCTGTTGAGAGCAGATAATAAATCCATACATTTTGTGTATTTGAAAGGAAGTTTCGATTTGATCCACGATCGCATTGTTAAACGCAGTCATCAATACATGCCTTCCAGCTTATTACAAAGTCAGTTTGAAACCTTAGAAGAGCCGCAAGCAGATGAACCGGATGTATTTACCGTTTCTATAGACCAAAGTATATCCGAAATAGTTGAAGAAATTGCTAAGGCTGATCTGGTTTAGTAATTACAGAAACAATCTGACCTGTTGCCCCTTTTTTATCCCCCACATATTTGCTGGCCGCATTCGCTGCGTGTCGATCGCTTGCAAAAGCATTAAAGGCATTAATTAGTTCTTCAGCTGATGTTATGCTTCTCGCCGCACCGATGGCAATAAGATCTTTTGCTTCCTGAAATTTATTGTATTTAGGTCCGAAAATTACCGGTAACCCAAATGCCGCAGCTTCTAAAGTGTTGTGGATGCCTATGCCGAAGCCGCCGCCGATATAAGCCAGCTTACCATATTGATATAATGACGAAAGCATACCAATGTTGTCGATGATTAAGATTTGAGATTTTAGATTTAAGCGTTGAGAACTGCTGACTTCTGACTGGGAACTGAAAGCTGAAAACCGTACACTGCCAACGGAAAACTGTTTCTCAATACTTTCTATATGGCTTTCGTGGATCTCGTGTGGGGCAATGATAAATTTCCAATTCGGATATTGCAGAGGTAATGCAGATAATATTTTTTCATCTTCGGGCCAGGTACTTCCGCAAACTAAAGTAGGGGCGCTACCGATAAAGCTTTCAATAATATCGAGCTGTTTTGGTGATTGCGCATTTTCGTAAACCCTGTCGAAACGGGTATCGCCACTAATGGTTACATGATTTAATCCGATTGATTTTAAAAGGTTTGCGCTTTCCTCATTTTGCACAAAAAAGTGGGTGACCGATTTTAATATGTTTCGGTAAAAACTGCCATACCATTTAAAAAATACCTGACTTTCTCTGAAAATCCCGGAAATCACATATAAAGGAATGCCCTTGGCTTTTAGTTCCTTAAAATAGAAATGCCAAAATTCATATTTGGTAAAAATCGCTATTTCAGGGTTAACGGCTGCTATGAAACGTTTGGCATTAGCCGCAGTATCAATCGGGAGATAAAATACGTCAGCCAAGGCATAATTTTTTCTAATCTCGTATCCCGAAGGTGAGAAAAAAGTAACTACAATTTTCTTTGTCGGGTAAAGAGCTTTCAGTTTTTCTAAAACCGGCCGGCCTTGTTCAAATTCGCCTAAAGAAGCAAAATGGAACCATACATGTTTTTCTGCTGGATTAACTATCTGGGCAATCGAGGTAAAGATATTTTTGCGGCCATTGATAAACAATTTTGCCTTTGGATTAAATAATGAGAATATCCTGATGAGTAAAGTATAGCCCCAGATTCCGATGATGTAAAGTAATTTCATATCTTCGTGCCAAGATAAAAGGAATATATTTAAAAAGCTTAAAATATATGAAAGCCTTGCGTTTTACTGATATTAATGGATAAACAGACTTCACGGCCCGCCTTTTAGCTAGTCAAAATAAAATGAGGAATCTGCCTGAAAAATTAAATCATTTTTGATGGGCGGAATTGATACGATTTGAAAAAAATGACCGATCTTGGCTATAATTATAACGCTAAAGGTAGAAGACTATAAACCCCTGTTTTACCATTGTGGATAACATCAAAAATATATTGAATAAGATTATTAAAAAATATGAGTGAAATAAAGGAAAAATTCCCTTCGGAAAGTTTGGGGAGTAGAAAGAGAATATTGATTACAGGCGCAGCCGGATTTTTAGGCTCACACCTTTGTGATCGTTTTGTAAAAGAGGATTATCACGTGATCGGGATGGATAACCTGATTACCGGAGATATAGCTAATATCGAACACCTCTTTAAACTGGAGAATTTTGAGTTTTATAACCACGACGTTTCCAAATTTGTTCACATTCCAGGTAAGCTCGATTATATTTTACATTTTGCTTCACCTGCAAGTCCGATTGATTATCTTAAAATTCCAATCCAGACCCTTAAGGTAGGCTCTCTGGGCACACATAATCTTTTGGGTTTGGCGCGTAATAAGAATGCCAGGATGCTGATTGCATCGACCTCAGAAGTGTATGGTGATCCGAATGTAAATCCTCAGCCGGAAGAGTATTGGGGAAATGTAAATCCGGTGGGGCCACGTGGTGTTTACGATGAGGCCAAGCGTTTTCAGGAAGCCATAACTATGGCTTACCATACTTTCCATGGCGTAGAAACCAGAATTGTTAGGATTTTTAATACCTATGGACCAAGAATGCGACTAAATGATGGACGTGTTTTACCTGCTTTTATCGGACAGGCTTTAAGAGGGGAAGATTTAACTGTTTTTGGTGATGGAAGTCAGACACGCTCTTTTTGTTATGTTGATGATCTGATAGAGGGTATATACCGTTTATTAATGAGCGACTATGCTCAGCCGGTAAACATTGGTAATCCGGATGAAATCACGATCAAACAGTTTTGTGAGGAAATCATCAAGCTTACTGGTACTACACAGAAAATTGTTTACAAGGAACTTCCGCAGGATGATCCGAAACAGCGTAGGCCGGATATTTCAAAAGCGGAAGAGCTATTGGGTTGGGAGCCAAAAATAGGTCGTGCAGAAGGATTAAAAATTACATATGAATACTTTAAGTCTTTGTCTTCAGAGGCTTTGGAAAAAATAGAACATAAAGATTTTACCACATTTAACCGTTAAAATGGCAAAAATATTAGTTACTGGCGGAACAGGATATATCGGTTCGCACACAGCAGTAGAATTACACAACGCAGGATACGAGGTTGTAATTATCGATAACCTTTCTAATTCGAATATCAAGATTTTAACCCAGCTGCATGCCATCACCGGTAAATGGTTTAATTTTCATGAAATTGATTTACAGGATGAAAAAGCAGTAAGGGAATTTGCCGAAAACCATGCTGATATAGATGGAATTATCCATTTTGCTGCTTACAAGGCGGTGGGTGAATCGGTAGAACAACCCTTAAAATATTATAAAAATAACTTTTTCGGATTAATTAACCTGCTTACTTCATTTAACAGAAAAATTAATTTTGTGTTTTCTTCATCATGTACAGTTTATGGTCAGCCAGATACTTTGCCGGTAACCGAAGCGGCATCAGTTAAAAAAGCAGAATCTCCTTATGGGAATACCAAACAGATTGCTGAAGAGATACTGGCAGAAACTGCTGCGGTAACGCCTGATCTAAGTGTAATCGCTTTGCGTTATTTTAATCCGGTTGGTGCACATGAAACTGCTTTGATTGGTGAGCTGCCAAATGGTGTGCCTGCAAACCTTGTTCCCTTTATTACCCAATCAGCTATTGGAAAACGTGGTCCGATTACTGTTCACGGAAATGATTATGATACGCCGGATGGTTCCGCTATCCGCGATTATATCCATGTGGTTGATCTTGCAAAAGCACATGTTGCCGCTATAAAAAAATTAGAAGATGGGAATCCTAACGGTAACTATGATGTATTCAATATCGGTACCGGTAAAGGATTTTCAGTTTTGGAGATTATTGCTGCTTTCGAAAAAGCAAACGGACAGAAACTGGATTATAAAATCGGGCCAAGAAGGGCTGGAGATGTTGTGGAGATTTATGGCGATGTAGAGAAATCAAATAACGAATTGGGCTGGAAGGCCGCCCTCGATATCAATGAAATGATGCGCTCTGCCTGGGAGTGGGAAAAATACATTAAGGCTAATCCTTTTTAAATGAAATTATCGGAGCACAAAGATTTAAAAACCGCTATTGCTGCACTGCCTGTTAAAGAAAAAGACAAGCTGTTATTGCGTCTGGTAGCAAAAGATAAAGTGCTTACCGAACACCTTCATTATAAGTTATTAGAGGATGAGACGGATCTGGAAGACCGCAAGGAAAGGATTAAGGCTGAAGTTGAGGAGCAGATTACTGAGCTTAAAAAACTGAATGCAAAAGAAGCTTTAGTAAAAGTGAGGAAGATGATCACTGCTGTCAATCATTTTTACAAAGTGACAAAAGATCCTGTTGGAGAGGTTGAGCTAAAATTGTTTATTCTTAATACTATCCCTCTGGATTATAAAAAGTCAATTTTTGGTTACCGCGATTTTATGATGCTTTTTAGTGTTTATTACATTAAAACGGTTGCGGTAACCATCAATAAATTCAAAAAACTTCATGAAGACCTGCAGTTCGACTTTGCGGAAAACCTAAATCAGCTGCTTGATAAAATTTACTCCTCTAAATTGGCTGGTGCTGCAGAAGCCAGCAATTTACCAAAAGAAATCGTCTAAAGCTATAGCTTATCATTAGGCTCGGATTACAGCACTACTGAACCAGTTTATTCATACCTTAACGCCTCTACAGGATCCAGTCTGGAAGCTTTTTTTGCGGGATAATAACCAGATAAAATTCCAACTAATACACATAATACAAAACCACCAATAATAAACAACCACGGGATTAAAAATGAACCACCCATGGCCAGGGAGATTAAGTTTCCTAATACAATGCCGAGGAAAATCCCGAATACACCACCCATTAAGCAGATTACTACGGCCTCAATTAAAAACTGGCGACGGATGACTTTTGGATTGGCTCCAATGGCTTTACGTATACCAATTTCGCGCGTACGTTCGGTAACAGAAACCAGCATGATATTCATCAAACCTATCGAGGCTCCAATTAAAGTGATAATACCGATTGCAACACCACCGATGGCTACAAACGCCAGGTTTTCGAACAAGGTTTGGGCAATGGCATCACTTTTGGTAATTTCGAAATTGTTGGGTTCGCTTACCTTTACTTTGCGTATATTTCTGAATAGCGCAGTAGATTCACCAATAATGTTTTCCTGCATGTCATTACTAGGTACCATTACTGTAATGGTATAAGATGGATTGGCATTGGCATTAATCTGCTTTGCTTTCAGCAGTGGCACGTAAACGGCCCTGTCTCCACTAAAGCCCATACTCGATCCTTTTTTCTCCAAAATACCAACAATTTTAAATCGGTTATTGCCTACATTGATCAACTTATCCAAGGGATCTGAATCTTTGAAGAGTTTTTCAACTACTTCGCCACCAACTATACAAACATTACTTCCCAACTGTATTTCAGAAACGCTAAAATTTCTTCCCTGTGAGAGGTTTAAGCCCTGAGCGGCTAAACCATTTTCATCAATCCCCTGAACGTTAATATTTGGGTTGGTTTTTAAACTACCATATTTTATAGTAGAACCACCACTAGCAAAAACACTTACTGCCACGGTAGCGGGGGTATTCAGGCTATCTTTAAACTTAACGGCATCTTCGTAACGGATGGCTTTAAAAGGTTTGGGTCTTTTCCCGTTTCCAATCCTGATTCCTGTACCCCGGTTTCTGATGGTAAATGAGTTGGCTCCCATGCTACTAAAAGCATCTGTCATACTTTTTTTTACAGCATCAAGAGTGGTTAAAATCCCCACCAAAGCCATTAAACCAATGGCAATAATCAAGGCGGTAAGCATGGTACGCAAGCGGTTCGCTTTAATAGATTCTAATGCCAGTCGGATGTTTTCTCTGTAATTCATTTATTGTAAGTGCCAGGTCAGGTATTGAGTATTAAGTATGGAGATGGGATTTAACCTTATACCCTACACCTTTTGCCTTAAACCATTATGTGTAAAAATAAAAAAAGTCCCGATGTTTAGACAAGGGGACTGTATGATATGTTACAATAATATTTTATTTATGCCGAGAAACTCGTGCCACAGCCACAGGTGCTGGTTGCATTGGGGTTAATGAAGGTAAACCCACGTGAATTTAAGCCGTCCTGCCAATCAATCATCATGCCCATTAAGTACATCTGGTGTGCTTTGTTCATGAAAACCTTGATGCCGTTGATCAGAAATTCCTGATCGCCATCTTTTTTCTGATCAAAACCTAAAACGTAATTCATGCCGGCACAGCCACCACCTTCAACGCCAACGCGCAATCCGTAATCATCGCCAATTTCCTGCTGATCTTTTAATTTATATAACTCTTTGGCTGCCCCTTCGGAAAAACTAACTGGTGCAAATGCTGTATCAACTGTTGTGCTCATGTTATTTAAATTTAATCTGTTACAAATATAAATAATAATGTACATTTTTGCTTTTAGCAGGCAGTTAATATTACTGTACTTAAACAATACTTATGAATACACAACAGATTTTAGTTGATATAATGATCTTATTTGCAGGCATTTTTATGGCCTTAATGGCAACTTATTACATTTTAAGAAACGATATTCAACGTTTTTTTAACTTAAAAACCATCGAACTGAACAAAGAGAGCCGGGCGCAGATTTTACCCCTGCGCTTACAGGCCCATGAACGTTTGATTATATTTGTTGACCGTATTAACCCTGCTAATTTGCTTGTTCGGTTGCATCAGCAAGGGATTGCCATCGCTACTTTACAAGCAGGTATTTTAAATGAAATCCGTGCAGAATATCAACATAACATTACCCAGCAGCTGTATATAGATAGTGTAACCTGGGGAGTGGTGAGAAAACTAAAAGATGATACCATTGCCATGATCAATAACGCGGTGCCAGGTTTACCAGCCGATGCAAATGGGATCGAACTCAGTAAAGCAATTTTACAGCACATGGCCGGTATAGAAGAAAATCCGTATGATTTAACAATTGAGATGATCAAGAAAGATATTTATAAACTGTTTTAGCGTTGATTGTTAAATGAAATCTGGTGAATAGCTGAGTTTACAGTTACCGATTAACCGTTTTCGATAAGTAACCACGAACTGCTGGCTATTGGTCTGTAAAGCACAAACAAACTAATGGCTAATGAAGCATTGAACTAATAAACTAACCAAATGAGCGAGAAAAAACATACTACTACTTCGGGGATTGAAATAAAAGCCTTATATACAGAAGCGAGGCCCATGAAAGAGTTTCCTGGTGAATTTCCTTTTACCAGGGGAATCCAAAAAGATATGTACCGTGGGCGCTTATGGACGATGCGGCAGTATGCTGGTTTCTCAACCGCTGAAGAATCAAACAAACGTTATCATTATTTATTGGCGCAGGGAACAACTGGTTTGTCTGTTGCTTTTGATCTTCCCACGCAAATTGGTTACGACTCTGATCATGAAATGGCTGAAGGAGAGGTGGGCAAAGTTGGAGTGGCTATTGATTCATTAAAGGATCTTGAAATTTTATTTGATGGTATCGAGCTGAAAGACATCACGACCTCAATGACGATCAATGCAACGGCTTCAATTTTATTGGCCATGTACATTGCGCTGGCCAAAAAACAAGGGGCAGATTTAAAGCAGATTTCAGGTACAATACAGAACGACATCCTTAAAGAGTATGCAGCAAGGGGAACATACATCTATCCGCCAAAGCCATCGATGCGTTTAATTACCGATATTTTTGAGTTTTGCAGTAACGAAGTACCAAAATGGAATACCATCTCTATATCTGGCTATCATATCCGTGAAGCTGGATCTACCGCGGTGCAGGAACTTGCTTTTACATTGGCCAATGGCAAAGCTTATTTAAAAGCTGCTTTAGATCAAGGTTTAAATATTAACATCTTTGCGAAACGTTTGTCATTCTTCTTCAACTGCCACAATAATTTTTTTGAAGAAATAGCCAAGTTTAGGGCCGCAAGGCGCATGTGGGCAAAAATTACCAAAGATCTGGGCGCGACAGATGAAAAGGCCCAGATGTTGAGGTTTCACACCCAAACCGGAGGTTCAACCTTAACTGCGCAACAACCATTAAACAATGTAATCAGGGTTAGCAACCAGGCCATGGCTGCGGTTTTAGGCGGGACCCAATCCTTACATACCAACGGTTATGACGAAGCGTTGTCACTTCCAACAGAATCGGCGGCGAAAATTGCTTTACGCACTCAGCAAATCATTGCTTTTGAAAGCGGGGTTACTGATACGGTAGATCCGTTAGCAGGCTCATTTTTTGTAGAAAGCCTCACTGATGAGGTAGAAGCTGCAGCCTGGGCTTATATCGATAGGATAGATGCTATGGGAGGATCAGTTAATGCCATTGAAAATGATTATATGCAAAATGAAATTGCTGGTGCTGCGTATCAATATCAAAAGGAAATTGAAAACGGTGAAAGGATTTCGGTCGGCGTAAATAAATTTACCCAGGAGGAAGAAGGTTTTACCGAAGTGTTTAATATAGATGATTCCATCCGCAAGCTGCAATCCGAAAAGCTGGATCATTTAAAATCAACCCGCGATCAGCTTGCGGTTGAGCAAGCATTACACCAATTAAAAGAAGCAGCCAAAGGCGAAACGAACCTGATGCCATTGATCATTAACGCCGTTGAGAAATATGCTACACTTGGAGAAATTGCAGATGTATTTAGAGTCGCTTTCGGCGTTTATTAACTGAATATTTAACGCATTGATGTTTGCTTTGCTTTGAAAGTAAATTTTAAGTGTTCTGCTTTTGATAAACATCGCAACGTAACAAAAATTTTCGTTCTTCGATAATGAAAATATCAGCACTAAACTGTTGTAAAATTAATTCAGTGATAAAACGCCGGGAGATATATTATGCCATATTTTTAATTCAATATTAATTTATCGAAGCTATGGTTTTGATTCTCAGTTTATTTGAAATTTAAAATGCTAAAACGGTTAAGTGTGGTTAAAAATGGCTTAGATTTTGCTTTTCAGGAGCCGTTCGAAGTGAAGAACGGATATTGGCGATAAATCGTGAATAATGTGGATAACCAGTGTTAATAAATAGTTATCAACATAAAAAATTGAGGTTAACAGGTATACTGTATTACCTATCAATAGGTTACGATTTATTTAAAATTTTTGTTTAAAATGTTGATAATTATGTCAATATTCGTAGTCCCTAAACGGACCATCCCTTTAATTCGAATAGGTACTGTTAACCAATAAATTATAGAAATCGCAATGGAAAAAACTTGTACAGAAGTATGGAAGAACTGTCTTCAAATTATTAAGGATAACATTCCGGGCCAAAGTTTCAAAACTTGGTTCGAGCCGATAACGGCTCTTAAATTGGAAGGCAAGGTTTTAACCATACAGGTGCCAAGTTTGTTCTTTTACGAATGGCTTGAAGAACATTATGTGGGCTTGCTGCGCAAGACCGTAAAGAAACAACTTGGAGAGGATGGCAGGTTGGAATATAACATCGTTGTAGATAAATCATCAAACAGCGGTAATCCTTATACTACCAATATGCCCTCAAATGGAAATGGAGCGGAGGCAAAGGTACAATCGATGCCGATTCCGGTTTCCATTAATAAGGATATTAAAAACCCATTTATTATCCCTGGATTAAAAAAATTAAATGTTGATCCACAATTAAACGCTAACTATACTTTCGAAAATTATATTGAGGGAGATTGTAATCGCCTGGCGCGTTCTGCAGGTTACGCTGTAGCAGCTAAACCAGGTGGCACATCTTTTAACCCCTTAATGATTTATGGCGGAGTTGGTTTGGGTAAAACGCATCTGGCACAGGCAATCGGTAATGAGATTAAACGGAGCATGCCAGATAAATTGGTAATTTACGTAAGCTGCGAGAAATTCTGTCAGCAGTTTGTAGATTCCTTAAAAAACAACACCATTAACGATTTCGTTAACTTTTACCAAGCAATGGATGTAATCATTATGGATGATGTGCACAACTTCGCAGGTAAAGAAAAAACACAGGATATTTTCTTCCACATCTTCAACCACTTGCATCAATCGGGCAAACAGGTAATTTTAACTTCTGATAAAGCACCGAAAGATTTAGCCGGTTTGGAAGAACGTTTGTTAAGCCGTTTTAAATGGGGTCTATCTGCTGATCTGCAAATTCCTGATCTGGAGACGCGTATCGCTATTTTAAGGAAGAAAATGTATGCAGATGGTATTGAGTTACCTGGTGAGGTGGTTGAGTATGTTGCGCACAACATTGATAATAATGTGCGTGAATTAGAAGGTGCTATGGTATCTCTTTTGGCACAGGCCACGCTAAATAAAAAAGAAATTGATTTGGCGCTAGCTAAGCAGATGTTGAAAAACTTTATTAAAAATACCTCAAAGGAAATTTCAATGGAGTACATCCAGAAATTGGTTTGCGAGTATTTTGAGGTTCCTGTTGATATGGTGAAATCGCAAACACGTAAACGCGAAATTGTTCAGGCTCGTCAGATTTCAATGTATCTCTCTAAAAGCCATACTAAATCATCATTAAAAACAATTGGTGCTTTCTTTGGTGGACGGGATCACAGTACGGTAATTTATGCCTGCCAAACCGTTGAAGATTTAATCGATACTGATAAAAAGTTCAAAGCTTACGTACACGATATCCAAAAGAAATTGAAAATGAGCTAAACTTTTACGAGCTTATTGCTAATAATAAAAGCAGCCAGACGTTTAGCATCTGGCTGCTTTTTTTACCTGTAATTTTTGAGATGGGAATAAGGGGCCTGTCTCAGATTTTACAAACCCTTGGCTATTTCCTGGAACCCATAAAACAAAGCTGCAACGTGTAAGGCCTGGGCTATTTTGTTTTCATTAATCAGTTGCTTTACTTCATCAACAGTATACTCTTCAACATTTAAAATTTCGTGTTCATCTAAATGCTGTTCATGGGTTTTGATACCACCTGTTAAAAAGTAGGTAAATGTTCGGTTGTTCGATGTTGCAGGATTGGGATAAAGTTCGGCAATAAATTTACAGGTTTTAAAACTGTAACCTGTTTCTTCCAGCAGTTCACGCTTTACTGCAAACTCCGGAGCTTCGTCACCATCAATCACGCCACCTGGAACTTCCAGGGAAACGATATCGGCTGCATGGCGGTACTGGCGTACCATAATTATTTTTCCTTCTTCTGTTAACGCAATGGCATTTACCCAATTTGGGTATTCTAAAACATAATAATCATCCTTTATTACGCCACCCGGAAGTTTCACTTCATCAACGCGCAAGGTAGCCCACTGTTCGCGTACCAAATATTTAGAGGCAATTTTCTGCCACTTTTCTATAATCATTTAATTTATGTTGTTTATTTTGTTTGGCTCCATGCGCTTGGCGTTTAGCGCAGGTATTGTTGTATTGTTTTCTGACGGTGCAGGTTTACCAAATGTACAATCTTATGTTCATCCGACAGGTATTGATACACAAAATTAAGTTTTGGCACAACAGTCTGGTTACGCTCCTGACTTATGCCTAACTCATAATATAAAAATTCGCTTAACGAATCAAGTTTTTCGGGAGGAAGGTTGCTTGCCACGAGCCAATTTTCAAAAACAGACAGATCTTCATTTTCTAAAATTTCTTTCGGCAATTGAAAACCACTTTCCATAGTTTCTTCGAAAAGTCGATCGGCTTCAGTTAATTTACCCTCTAATTTGAGTCCCATGATGCGGGCTAAAACCTGGGTCAGTTTCTGTATTTCAGCTGTAATTAAATCTCTTCGGTACATGGATGTAAGTTGAAATGTTATTTTGTTGGAAAATTAAAATGTTCTGTAACGCTCAAAACAAAACCTTTTCCAATCTATGGACTATGGACTATGGACTATGGACTATGGACTATGGACTATGGACTATGGACTATGGACTATGGACTAAAGCTACCAGCTTCCACTGCTGCCCCCTCCACCAAAACTGCCTCCGCCAAAACCACCGAATCCGCCGCCTCCGCCACCGGAAGAACCGCCTCCCCAGCCACCACTGCTCCGACCACCGCCGCTTCCAAATAACATCGCCCAGAAAAGCGCGTTAGATGCTCCTCGTCCGCCAATAACTTCGCTTCCGCCTCCACCACCTTTTCTCATGATGATGATTATCACAATTACAATAATAATAATGATGGCAATGCTACCTGAGCCGCCTTTCTTTGAAGAAGCTTTCGGATTATCATTTTTATATTCTCCTCTGGTATATTTTATAATGGATGTAGTAGCCTCATCTAAGCCTGCATAATAATTTCCTGCTCTAAAATTGGGTTTAATATCATTATCAATAATACGCTTGGCATAAATGTCGGGTAAGGCGCCTTCAAGGCCGTAACCGGTTTGTATAGAGATTTTTCGGTCGCCAACTGCCACCACGATCATAATACCATTGTTTTTGCCGCTTTGCCCAACACCCCATTTTCGGCCTAGTTCTACAGCATACTCATTAATATCATAATCGCCTACCGATTTTAAAATAGCAACAGCAATCTGTGTAGAAGACGAATCGTTAAAGGTTACCAGTTTATTTTCGAGCTCCTGTTTCTGATCGGCCGATAATACATTGGCATAATCGTTAACCAAAGTACCAGGCTTTTCCGGAAAATCCTGAGCAAAAGCAAAAGCAAATAATAAACTGAATAATGATAAAAGGAATATTTTCTTCATCTCTTATTTGTTTTCAAGGTTATCCATAAAAACAATATCGTTCGGTAATTCATTGATATCACCTTTTTGCGGAGGGAAGAACAAGGCTAACTTTTCTCCAGCCAATGCTACACCCGCAATAATACCATCAGCCAGATTACCTTTTGCAAAATGCGCTGTCATGGCAATTTTAGTCGTTTCCCAAAAGTTGTCAGGTACTACTTTGTGAATGCCAACATCGCCGATAATGGCGAATTTATGGTCAGCATGTGCCAGATAAATCAGCACACCATTTCTTTTTGCAGTTTTATCCATATCCAGTTTAGCAAAGTATTCGGTGGCTTTTTCGTATGGATCGCCTGCGCAATGTTTATCAATAGCGATTCTAATTTCTCCGGAGGTTGCCCTTTCTGCATCGGAAATCGCATTTGCTATTTTTTCCTGTTCAATATCTGAAAATAACGACATGTACTTATTTTTATATGAAGTAAAAAGGGTAATAAATGTTCAATTTATAAACATTCACTACCCTGGTATGTGGTGTCGGGAATATTAAAATTCTACTTTAGGTGCATCTTTGGCAGAAGCATCAGCCTCAAAATATCCTTTAGGTTTAAATCCGAACATCCCAGCTGTTAAATTGGTAGGGAACGACCTGATTTTTCCATTGTATTCCTGCACTGCATCATTAAAATCTTTACGGGCAACAGTAATTCTGTTTTCGGTACTCTCTAACTGTGCAGATAAATCACTGAACTGTTGTGTAGCCCTTAATTCAGGGTAACTTTCAGTAATCGATAATAATTTACCCAGTGCCTGACTTAATTGTCCCTGAGCAGCCTGGTATTTCTGGATATTCTCAGGAGTTAGTTCATCAGCTTTAACCGTCATCTGTGTTGCTTTTGCACGTGCTTCCGTTACTGCAGTTAGTGTTCCCTGCTCAAATTTAGCAGCTCCTTTTACAGTTGCTACCAGGTTCGGAATCAAATCCGCTCTTCGTTGGTACTGGGTTTGCACCGTTCCCCATTTCGATTTAACGTTCTCGTCGAGTTTAACCATGCTGTTATAACCGCATGAACTTAAAGTACTCACTGCAATAACTGCAGCTAAAAATCCAAATATTAATCTTTTCATTTTTATGGTTTTGTCTTTTTAATAGAATTGATTGATGGTCAATTTACGAATTAGATATCAAATTGCATGCCTTTGTTACACTTTGAATGTTTATATGACAGGTTGGCAAGCTACTTGCCGGAATTCATTCACAGCATCAGGCATTTTTTTTAACGAATATCCAATTTAACAGCTTTTTTATAGAACGCAAGGTGCCACATTTTTAAGCGGACGTTCCTGCGCTGGGCCTTATCCTGATGAAAACCTGTGAAGCATGCAAACACACCGAAAAATTAGGTCTGCAATATTGAAAACCTAGATAGTAGCAGAAAAAAAACAGCCTATGAAATGCTGAAACTGCTTTTCAAAAAATGAAAAAAGCAACATTAATCATCCAACAAGTTTTAGGAAGCATTCCAAAAGCAACAAATATTCTTTCCGGATGCTTATCTTTGTAACTGTTCGGGATAAAAACCTGACTTATTTATGCAAAAAGACATCGAAATTACTTTGCTCCCTGATCAGGTTGAGCAGACTGAAGTTATTGAACAGAAACTTGCGGCAGGTTTAAAACTTTCTGAAACGAGGATTAAAGGTTATGAAATTCTCAAAAGATCGATTGATGCCCGTTCAAGAAAGGTGATCTTTCGTTTACAGGTAAGGGTTTTTGTAGATGAAGAAGCAGTTCCCGAAGTTTATCACATCAACTATCCCAACGTAAGCGAAGCCAAACCTGTCATTATTATCGGCGCTGGTCCGGCGGGTTTGTTTGCAGCACTGCAATGCATCGAAAATGGATTAAAACCCATTATTATCGAAAGAGGAAAAGATGTTAAACAGCGGCGTAGAGATTTGGCGGCCATAAATAAGCAGGGTTTGGTTAACACCGAATCTAATTACTGTTATGGCGAAGGTGGTGCCGGAACCTATTCTGACGGTAAACTATATACACGCTCTAATAAACGTGGCGACATCAATAAAGTACTACAGGTTTTTGTAAACCATGGGGCAGAAGCCGATATTGCGATCGATGCCCGTCCACATATTGGTACCAATAAACTTCCCCATATCATTACATCTATAAAAGATACGATCTTAAATGCCGGCGGCGAAGTGATGTTCGATAGCCGGATGACGGATATTTTGATCGAATTTGGAAAAGTAAAAGGCATTGAGATAAATTTTGAAGAAAAATTCTTTGCTGATGACATTATCTTGGCAACTGGTCACTCCGCAAGAGATGTGTACGAATTATTGAACAGTAAAAATATTCTGATTGAAGCAAAGCCATTTGCGTTAGGTGTCCGGATTGAACATCCTCAGGCAATTATTGATTCGGCTCAATACCATTGCGATATCCGCTCTGAATTTTTGCCGCCAGCTTATTACAGTTTGGTTGAGCAGGTTGGTACACGTGGCGTATTTTCTTTTTGCATGTGTCCCGGGGGAATCATTGCACCTTGTTCCACCGGCGAAAATGAGATTGTGGTTAACGGTTGGTCGCCATCTAAACGGAATAATCCTTTCGCTAATTCCGGAACTGTGGTTCAGATCACATTAAACGATGTTCAGGGTTATGATCCGTTGAGAATGTTAAATTTTCAGTCTGAAATCGAAAAAGCCGCTTTTGAAGCCGGCGGCGGTAATTTGGTGGCTCCTGCACAGCGAATGGTCGACTTTGTGAACAATAAATTATCAATCGATCTGCCAAAAAACTCCTATCTGCCTGGTACCAAAAGTTCGATGCTGGATAATATCCTGCCCAATTTCGTATCTGATAGTCTGCGTGCGGCATTGCCACTGTTTGGAAAAAAAATTAGAGGATATTATACAAACGAAGCCATTCTAGTTGGGGTAGAAAGCAGGACATCCTCACCGGTCAGGATTCCGAGAGATAAAGAAACCTATCAGCATCCTCAGGTAAAAGGTTTATATCCTTGTGCAGAAGGAGCGGGTTATGCCGGTGGAATTGTTTCGGCAGCAATTGATGGAATCAACTGTGCAAATGCAATATTGAGCGCATCTTAACAAACTTTTACCGTGTACCAATTGTTATCCGGGTATGTTTACTATTACGAACGAAATAAAAAAAGCTTTTAATGGCGATGCCTGGCATGGTAACCATGTGATGCAAACGCTCAATAATGTTAATCCAGAAAGCGCGTTTAGCCATTTTGTTCCGGGTGCGCATTCTATTGCTGAAATCGCCCTGCATTTAACCGCATGGACGGAAGAAGTTTCTTCCAGACTCGTAGGCAAACCAGCTGCTGAGCCAGAGAGGGGTGACTGGCCTGAACCCGAAGAGCGTACAGCCCAGGCCTGGGAACGCATTATCTTTGATTTTAAGATCGCCAACGAAGAACTGATCCGCCTTTGCGAAAGTTTAAAAGACAGCCAGTGGAATGAGGATGTAAAAAATGAACGAAATCCGGCGCTTGGCACCGGTGTAACCCATGCGGAGCTTGTAAGTGGACTGGCACAGCACCATGCCTATCACTCCGGCCAGATTGCTTTATTATCGAAATTTTAGGCTGTGTAATCCTTCATATGTGTAATCATTTGTTATGAAAAAGACTTTAATTATCGGCGCATCGCCAGATCCATCCAGGTATGCATACAAGGCAGCCCATATGCTCAGGCGTTTCAATCATGACATTGTTAATGTTGGGATAAAGAAAGGGGAAGTAGCAGGTGTTGAAATCGAAAAGCCTGGAGAAATCCATCAGGATATTGATACCATCACCTTATACATCGGTCCGGCTTTGCAGCCACAATACCACGATTATATTTTATCTACAAAACCAAAAAGGGTAATCTTCAATCCGGGTACCGAAAATTATGAATTGGAGAAATTATTAGACTTGCACGGTATAGAACCTGTTGAAGCCTGCACCTTGGTTTTGCTTAGCACAGGGCAATATTAAAATCTATAAACTACACCCCAGTTTACGAAATCGGCCTGAGCAAAATGCATATAGGTTTTGGCCTGTAAACCCAAATGTGGGGTGATGTTGAAAGTTGGTCCAAAGGTCCAATACCAGGTTGCTTTATCCATCAATCTATTGAAATGGATGTATTTACCGATCTGTCCCGCAACGGTTACCCGCCATAAGTTAATGTCAGCACCTATACTGATGCCGGTTCGCCATTGATCATATGAAGTGCCATAGTTTTGAAATGTATTACCATAGTTGTTGGGATCGAAAGTAGTATAATAATAAACTGCATCGGCACCCGCCTTAAGCGACATTACATCATTCAAATAAAAGTTATAACCTGCATATAACCCACTTTTGTACAGGCTTTTATTTCTATTCTCAAATACGCCCCTCGCGCCCAAACCTACACTAAGTTCAATCGAATTACGCTGTAAGGTTGTGTAGGTGCTTTTCCGTTCCTCAGTTAATGTTTTTGGATTGTTGAGTTTAAGCCCGATGTAAACATTCCCGGTATTCAATCCGCCATTGGGAACAGTAGCCCCTCCGTTTGATGCATGTAGAAAACCGAAACCAGCCAATAAATCAATGTGTTTACTGACTGCCAGCTCCATACCTAAATCTGCTTTAATGATTTCGTTAACCGCACTCCCCAAAAACCGGTTTTTAGTATTATTATAATAATACT
The DNA here is from genome assembly GCF_007833675.1 of Pedobacter suwonensis. Lineage (NCBI taxonomy): Bacteria > Pseudomonadati > Bacteroidota > Sphingobacteriia > Sphingobacteriales > Sphingobacteriaceae > Pedobacter > Pedobacter suwonensis. Next base: position 4,168,716 of record NZ_CP031708.1, read on the forward strand.
TGTTTGTGTAACCCAGGCCCACACCTGGTGTGAAGTTAAATCTGGCTCTTCCGGTTTTGAATAATTGAAAGTCCATCTGGGCCACTAAGCCATATATTTGCCCAAAGGCATTGGCCGATGTATCTTTTGAGCCTTTCAGTTTACTTAAATTCCTAAAAACAAAGCCAATTCCGTAAGATTTTGCCCCGCTGAATCCGATCCATTTATCGCCGTTCTGGCTAATGTCCTTAAAATAAGCCGCGTCTAAACCTGTAATCTGATCCTGAAACAAATGTCCCTGATCGTTATTAATATGTGTACCAAATATGGGCTTAAAAATAATAGAACGATTTTCTGGGGCCATCTGAGCCCTGGCAAATGAATAGCCTGTGGTGACTAAAATCAACAATAAGAGTAGCTGTTTTTTCATTAGTTTTTACTAAAACGGTAAGCAAGACTATAAAAGGCATAACGATAGCCTTTTGCACTATGTTGAACCTCGTTTGAAGTAAAGGTAGCAGTATAATTGGCTGTCCAGCGCGCGATGCTAAAAGTTAGGCCCATCTGCGTGGTAAAAACCATGGGCTTCGGCTTAAAGGTAACCGGACCCTTATCGTTCAGGAACAGACCGCCCTGAAGGCTCGAATCATAGGCTATTGCGTGTAGCTGTGGTGCCACCGAAAGGAAAAGTTCATATTTACGTTTAGCATGATTTTTATGATGATTGCTTATCAAACTGTTAAATGCAGCTGAGCCATCCATTTCATTAAATTTTCCTAATCTGAATAATGCACCAACATTTGCTTTCGTTATTACATTGCCCGCTGCTGCCGAAGCAGTTCCTGTAACATCAAATATTTCGTTAGGTGTAGCCAGCAGGCGTTTGTTGTATTCGATACCAAGATTAAGCGTGGGTTCGCTATTTAGTCCATATTCCCAGCCGGCAATTTGATTCTGGCCAACGAGTTTATGGTAAGTTTTCTGGAATTCTTCGCCCAGAGCATCCTTTCCAGTTAGCCCAACCTGTGCCGAAACCTTTAAGAGCTGTTTGTTTTGATAGAATCTGCTGTAATTAGCCTCACCATAAAGATAGGCCGTAAAAGGACGGTCGTGCAGGGCAGGGTTCGGAGCAAAACTATAATAAGGATTGTATATTTTCTGGCCCAATTCGAAACCAATAACTTCCTTACTACGTCCGGTTTTCAGGTTGTCGCCATCTAAAGCATGCCTGTATTTAATAAAAAAACCATTAGTGTAATATTTATCGCTCGTAATATCTATGTAGGCGTCATTCTCTGTAATAACCACGAGTTCATTTTTGTAATTCTGGGCCTGGCTAAGCTTTGCCATAAAGATAAAGAGCAGTGGTAAGTATGTTTTAAGCGCAATTTTCATTAATAAGGATGTTTATTACGTGGTAAAAGTATTAATTATTGTTTAATATCCCGATAATTCAATTATTCACTTATTGTGCTATTGTTTATTAGCAAAGCAGGGTCAGTGGTACCATATAAGCATGTTCCCGCTATTTGCTCCAAATCCTCGCTGCGCTGCGGGTTTTCCGCTGCTATCGGGTTTAGGTGGGCAGTTTCTTCTGAATTTTCAATTGGCCGGGCGCAGGGGAACTTCGGAAGTTTAGTATGTTTCTCCAGCCGATCCGTCATCCTGCGGGTAGCCGAAGGATCTTTTTGCCATCCCGGATTTCGGACCTTATCAGATCCTGGAACTGTTCAAGACAGCAATAAACAGGCGAAAGGCATAATTGTTTTGGTCTGTCGAAAAATATTTCCCATTGAAAACCATGAACTTACGTTAAAACCTCTATTAATCGTTTCAAAATCTTTGTGGGGAATGATATTTTTCCTACTTTTGCATCCCGCTTCGGAGGAAGGGATTTGTTGAAAAGATGGCTTAGAGAGATGGAGGGCGATATTATTTTAAAATAAATATTGCTTAAGAGAAAAAGATTGCTACCTTTGCAGCCCGGTTCGGAAGAACGGAAAGCTGGTGAACACCGGCATATTGAAACAGAGGGAGAGAAGAAAAAGCAATCAGAAAAATAAAAATTATTTTATTTGGAAGTTCGAAAAAGATTCCTACCTTTGCACTCCCAACGGAAACGAAGGGAAAACAAAGAAAGATCAGGTAGCGGATGTTACGGCGATCAGCAGAAAAGATTGAAACAGACGGAAACGCGTTCAGGACAAACAAGACCTGGACGAACTGAAATCTGGAGATATATAAAGACGGGCCGCGAGGCAACAACAGTCGATAAGTTCTTAAAAGAGATGTCAATGTAGCGCAGTGAGGTAATGAAGTACGTATTCAAGTACAGAATGCCTGACTGAATTTTAAAGTCAATGTCTGACAGACATAACAAAAAAGAAGACTATTTTTAACGATAGTTAAAACTGGTCAGTATTGAACAACACATTTTACAATGGAGAGTTTGATCCTGGCTCAGGATGAACGCTAGCGGCAGGCCTAATACATGCAAGTCGAACGATACTTTCCAGCTTGCTGGAGAGGAAAGTGGCGCACGGGTGCGTAACGCGTATGCAACCTACCTTCATCAGGGGGATAGCCCGGAGAAATCCGGATTAATACCGCATAAAATCACAGGATGGCATTATCCAATGATCAAACATTTATGGGATGGAGATGGGCATGCGTGTCATTAGCTGGTTGGCGGGGTAACGGCCCACCAAGGCGACGATGACTAGGGGATCTGAGAGGATGGCCCCCCACACTGGTACTGAGACACGGACCAGACTCCTACGGGAGGCAGCAGTAAGGAATATTGGTCAATGGAGGCAACTCTGAACCAGCCATGCCGCGTGCAGGAAGACTGCCCTATGGGTTGTAAACTGCTTTTATCCGGGAATAAACCTAAATACGTGTATTTAGCTGAATGTACCGGAAGAATAAGGATCGGCTAACTCCGTGCCAGCAGCCGCGGTAATACGGAGGATCCAAGCGTTATCCGGATTTATTGGGTTTAAAGGGTGCGTAGGCGGCCTGTTAAGTCAGGGGTGAAAGACGGTAGCTCAACTATCGCAGTGCCCTTGATACTGATGGGCTTGAATGGACTAGAGGTAGGCGGAATGAGACAAGTAGCGGTGAAATGCATAGATATGTCTCAGAACACCGATTGCGAAGGCAGCTTACTATGGTCTTATTGACGCTGAGGCACGAAAGCGTGGGGATCAAACAGGATTAGATACCCTGGTAGTCCACGCCCTAAACGATGAACACTCGCTGTTGGCGATACACAGTCAGCGGCTAAGCGAAAGCGTTAAGTGTTCCACCTGGGGAGTACGCCCGCAAGGGTGAAACTCAAAGGAATTGACGGGGGCCCGCACAAGCGGAGGAGCATGTGGTTTAATTCGATGATACGCGAGGAACCTTACCCGGGCTTGAAAGTTAGTGAATGATTTAGAGATAGATCAGTCCGCAAGGACACGAAACTAGGTGCTGCATGGCTGTCGTCAGCTCGTGCCGTGAGGTGTTGGGTTAAGTCCCGCAACGAGCGCAACCCCTATGTTTAGTTGCCAGCATGTCATGGTGGGGACTCTAAACAGACTGCCTGTGCAAACAGAGAGGAAGGAGGGGACGACGTCAAGTCATCATGGCCCTTACGTCCGGGGCTACACACGTGCTACAATGGACGGTACAGAGGGCAGCTACATAGCAATATGATGCGAATCTCACAAAGCCGTTCACAGTTCGGATTGGGGTCTGCAACTCGACCCCATGAAGTTGGATTCGCTAGTAATCGCGTATCAGCAATGACGCGGTGAATACGTTCCCGGGCCTTGTACACACCGCCCGTCAAGCCATGGAAGCTGGGGGTACCTAAAGTATGTAACCGCAAGGAGCGTCCTAGGGTAAAACCGGTAACTGGGGCTAAGTCGTAACAAGGTAGCCGTACCGGAAGGTGCGGCTGGAATACCTCCTTTCTGGAGTAGCGTTGACTACTCACTGCGCAACATGATATTTCTAAATAAGGTAGAGGGTAAAGAGGTAGAAGGTATAGGGTTCAAGGACCATATCGTTCAAGCTGATACCATATACTTTATAACAAAGAGAAAAAAAAAGAAACACCCAGAAGAAAACGGTGGGCATACTATAAGGGTAAGCTTAACGGATGAAGCTGAGGTTAGCAAAGGAAAAGCGGTAGCGGTAAGATACTATATACTGCATCAGATGCTGCCCAAAGCAAAGTCCCGTAGCTCAGCCTGGTTAGAGCACTACACTGATAATGTAGGGGTCTCCAGTTCAAATCTGGACGGGACTACCATTGAAGTTTACAATTGGCGGTTTGCAGTTGACAGTTACCATAACTGAAAACCTGGAACTGAAAACTGATAACTACACTCTGGGGATTAGCTCAGCTGGCTAGAGCGCCTGCCTTGCACGCAGGAGGTCAACGGTTCGACTCCGTTATTCTCCACCATTAAAGGTTGAGGGCTGAAAGGTAGAAGGTTTAGGGTAAGACCCATGGCACTACCGGCCACGACAGAAAACAAAAAAACGAGTTTACCTGGATCGGTAACATACATTGACATAAAGAGAGAAAAGAAGAAAACGCCACGGGGCACATACATTACAAAAAGTATGAAACGGTTCGAGACCGCAGTTTTTCACTAACAAGGTTAAGCAGAGGCTTAGGCGCAGGACAATGAAACCCTCCACCTTTATACCCTCTACCTTTAACCTCGGTAAAGTTCTTTGACATATTGGAAGAAGTTAAAAAAGAAGAGCAAACAACAATAGGCGACTGTTGTGTTTGTGCTCACCAGGCGGAGTAGCAATACGATGTTAGGTATGAGACATCATAACAAGAGCAAAAAAGCATACCATGCGGCGCAAAAGGCGCATGAGTAGAAGAAAGTAAGAAAGAGTACACGGGGGATGCCTTGGCTCTCAGAGGCGAAGAAGGACGTGATAAGCTGCGATAAGCTCCGGGGATCTGCAAATAGGAACTAGATCCGGAGATTTCCGAATGGGGCAACCCGGCATGTTGAAGACATGTCACATATAATGAGCAAACCTGCCGAACTGAAACATCTAAGTAAGCAGAGGAAGAGAAAATAACAATGATTTCCTGAGTAGTGGCGAGCGAAAGGGAAAGAGCCCAAACCTACCTTGTTACGGCAAAGTGGGGGTTGTAGGACTGCAACGTGGCATTGGTAAACAGAAGTGGAACGGGATGGGAAGCCCGGCGATACATGGTGATAGCCCAGTACACGTATAGAATACCAGTCTAGCAGTATCCTGAGTACCGCGAGGTCGGAGACGCCTTGTGGGAATCAGCCGGCACCATCCGGTAAGGCTAAATACTCCTGAGAGACCGATAGTGAACCAGTACCGTGAGGGAAAGGTGAAAAGAACCCCGAACAGGGGAGTGAAATAGAACCTGAAACCGTGTACTTACAAGCGGTCGGAGCATCCAAGTGGTGTGACGGCGTGCCTTTTGCATAATGAGCCTACGAGTTACTCTTCTCTGGCAAGGTTAAGTGCTTCAGGCACGGATCCGAAGCGAAAGCGAGTCTGAACAGGGCGTATAGTCAGAGGAGGTAGACGCGAAACCTTGTGATCTACCCATGGACAGGTTGAAGGTGCGGTAACACGTACTGGAGGACCGAACCGATAAACGTTGAAAAGTTTCCGGATGATCTGTGGGTAGGGGTGAAAGGCTAATCAAACTGGGAAATAGCTCGTACTCCCCGAAATGTTTTTAGGAACAGCGTCGGCATCGAGTTACATAGAGGTAGAGCTACTGATTGGGTGCGGGGGAGTCAAATCCTACCAAATCCAGACAAACTCCGAATGCTATGTAATATGGCCGGCAGTGAGGCGCGGGGTGCTAAGGTCACGCGCCGAGAGGGAAAGAACCCAGACCATCAGCTAAGGTCCCCAAGTTACGGTTAAGTTGAACTAACGAGGTCCGATTGCACAGACAGCTAGGATGTTGGCTTGGAAGCAGCCATTCATTTAAAGAGTGCGTAACAGCTCACTAGTCGAGCGATCGGGCATGGATAATAAACGGGCATTAAACCGTACACCGAAGCTATGGGATTGAAATATATCGGTAGGGGAGCATTCTATGTGCAGTGAAGGTATCTGGTAATGGGTGCTGGAGCGCATAGAAAAGCAAATGTAGGCATAAGTAACGATAAGGCGGGCGAGAAACCCGCCCACCGAAAGGATAAGGTTTCCTGATCAACGCTAATCGGATCAGGGTCAGTCGGGACCTAAGGAGAACCCGAAGGGGAAATTCGATGGACAACTGGTTAATATTCCAGTACTTTTTATAACTGCGATGTGGGGACGGAGTAGTGACACTGCCGCGATCTGACGGAATAGATCGTTGAAGGCTGTAGGTATATCGAACATAGGCAAATCCGTGATCGATGCTGAGCGCTGATAGTACCAAGGACCTTCGGGCGATTGGATAGTGCAGGTAATCAGACTTCCAAGAAAAACCGCTAAGCTCCAGGTTATAAAAACCCGTACCGCAAACCGACACAGGTATCCGGGAAGAGGATTCTAAGGTGCTCGAGTGAATCATGGCTAAGGAACTCGGCAAAATGGCCCTGTAACTTCGGGAGAAGGGGCGCTGACAGCAATGTCAGCCGCAGTGAAAAGGCCCAGGCGACTGTTTAACAAAAACACATGGCTTTGCAAAATCGAAAGATGAGGTATAAGGCCTGACACCTGCCCGGTGCTGGAAGGTTAAGAGGGGATGTCATCGCAAGAGAAGCATTGAATCGAAGCCCCAGTAAACGGCGGCCGTAACTATAACGGTCCTAAGGTAGCGAAATTCCTTGTCGGGTAAGTTCCGACCTGCACGAATGGTGTAACGATCTGGGCGCTGTCTCAGCCATGAGCTCGGTGAAATTGTGGTCCCGGTGAAGACGCCGGGTACCCGCAACGGGACGGAAAGACCCCATGCACCTTCACTACAATTTAACATTGACATTGGGTACAGGATGTGTAGGATAGGTGGGAGGCTATGAATCGGTGTCGCCAGGCATCGTGGAGCCAACGTTGAAATACCACCCTTTCTGTATTCGGTGTCTAATCCCGCTAAGCGGGAGACATTGTTTGATGGGTAGTTTGACTGGGGTGGTCGCCTCCAAAAAGGTAACGGAGGCTTTCAAAGGTAAGCTCAGTACGCTTGGTAACCGTACGTGGAGTGCAATAGCATAAGCTTGCTTGACTGTGAGACATACAGGTCGATCAGGGTCGAAAGACGGATATAGTGATCCGGTGGTTCTGCATGGAAGGGCCATCGCTCAAAGGATAAAAGGTACGCTGGGGATAACAGGCTGATCTCCCCCAAGAGCTCATATCGACGGGGAGGTTTGGCACCTCGATGTCGGCTCGTCACATCCTGGGGCTGGAGAAGGTCCCAAGGGTTCGGCTGTTCGCCGATTAAAGTGGCACGCGAGCTGGGTTCAGAACGTCGCGAGACAGTTCGGTCCCTATCTGTTGTGGGCGTAGGAATTTTGAGTGGGGCTGACCTTAGTACGAGAGGACCGGGTTGGACCAGCCTCTAGTGAATCTGTTGTTCCGCCAGGGGCATTGCAGAGTAGCTACGCTGGGAATAGATAAGCGCTGAAAGCATCTAAGTGCGAAACTAGCCACGAGATGAGAATTCCATATAGGACCGTAGCAGACTACTACGTTGATAGGCTACAGATGTAAAGGTGGCGACACCACAGTCGAGTAGTACTAATCATCCGAAGCTTTCAAAGCAAACAGAACTGTTGTTTGTTCTTCATGCTAACTTCTTTCAATAATATGTCATTTGAGGCCGGAAGGCGGAAGGCATAAAGGCGGAAGGTTTACCCTCTACCTTAATACCCTCCCTCCCTCAACCTTAAATAAAAATATTCAGGTGCCTATATCGGTGGTGTCCACCTCTTCCCATTCCGAACAGAGAAGTTAAGCCCACCAGAGCCGATGGTACTGCGGTAACACGTGGGAGAGTAGGTCGGTGCCAGATCTTAAAGAGAAGCCCTTCAGCAGTAATGTTGAAGGGCTTTCTTGTTTTATCAGCAAAGGGCATAGGGCATAGCGCATAGCGGTTTCCCGGCATTATGGGATTAGGACGCTAAGCTTTGTTTCCCGCAGATTACACCCATCTCCGCAGAAAGCCATTTCATCATCCGTTCTACATTCTTCCATCTTTTAAAATTTAAACGGCTCGTGAGCTTTTCCTTACCATTGAGGAGTTAAGCAGCTATTGCAACGTTTCCCGCAGATTACACCCATCTCCGCAGAAAGCCATTTCATCATCCGTTCTACATTCTTCCATCTTTTAAAATTTAAACGGCTCGTGAGCTTTTCCTTACCATTGAGGAGTTAAGCAGCTATTGCAACGTTTCCCGCAGATTCCACTGATCTCCGCAGAGAGCATTCCATCATCCATTTTGATTCTTCCGTCTTTTACAAGTTAAACGGCCGTGAGCTTTTCCGTACCATTAAGGAGTTAAGCAGCTAAGCTTCGTTTCCCGCAGATTACACTGATCTCCGCAGAAGCATTCCATCATCCATTTTACATCTTCCATTATATCTCGGGTAGAACAGCCCTGATGGGAGCGTCATCCCTTTTGGATAAGAAAAATTGTTTAAAAAATAAGGTTTCCCAAAAGGATAGAGCGCACAGCAGGACGGGACACAACCGACAAGCACAGGAAACTGCGCTCCAAGACCAAGAGGTATCTAAACCATTAAGGAGTTGAGAAAAGTTAAGGTTGTACTCCCGCAGAAAACGCTGATCTCCGCAGAGACCATTCCATCATCTATTTTACATCTTCCATCTTTTACAATTTAAACGGTCTGTGAGCTTTTCCGTACCATTGGGGAGTTAAGCAGCTAAGCTTCGTTTCCCGCAGGTTACACTGATCTCTGCAAAAGCGAGCATTCCATCATCCATTTTACATCTTCCATCTTTACTCCTTTATTTTATGTCCCGGGTAAAACAGCCCTGATGGGAGCGGCATCCTTTTGGCTAATAAAAATTGTTTAAAAAATAAGGTTTCCAAAAGGATAGAGCGGACAGCAGGACGGAACCCAACTTACAAGCACAGGAAACTGCGGTCCAAGACGAAAAAATTTTTTAACAATTAAGGAGTTGAGAAAAGTTAAGGTTGTGCTCCCGCAGAAAACGCTGATCTCCGCAGAGACCATTCCATCATCCGTTTTACATCTTCCGTCTTTTATGTTATGTCCTAGCTAAAATAGCCGTGATGGAAGCGGCATCCCTTTTGGCTAAGAAAAATTGTTAAAAAATAAGGTTTCCAAAAGGATAGAGCGCACAGCAGGACGGGACCTATCCCAAATGCTCGGGACACTGCGCTCCAAGACGACAAAATTTTTTAACAATTGAGGAGTTGAGAAAAATTAAGGTTGTGCTCCCGCAGAAAACGCTGATCTCCGCAGAGAGCATTCCATCATCCGTTTTACATCTTCCGTCTTTTATGTTATGTCCTAGCTAAAATAGCCCTGATGGTAGCGGCATCCCTTTTGGCTAAGAAAAATTGTTTAAAAAATAAGGTTTCCAAAAGGATAAAGCGCACAGCAGGACGGAACCCGGCCCAAACGCTCGGGACGTTGCGCTCCAAGACGAAAAAAATTTTTAACAATTAAGGAATTGAGAAAAGTTAAGGTTGTGCTCCCGCAGAAGACGCTGATCTCCGCATAGACCATTCCATCTTCGTTTTACATATTCAATGTCATATTCCTGGTTAGATAGTCCTGATAGAAGCGGTATTTCTTTTGGAAGAGATGAAATATGTCTAAGGAGCAAGGTTTTCCCGAAAGGATTGCAACGGACAGGACTGCCCCCGACTTATACGCACGGGACGCTGCGCTTCGCAATAACCTGACTGTGTCATTACCCAGATATTCTCTATGAACTTCTTTAGAAATTTCAGCAATAGTAGCTTATTTTTTCTTTTTCGAACAGTTTTGGATTATTAATGTTATAATGCGGATAAATATTATTGACTTTTAATTAAATCTGTGGGAAATAGCCTTGGTATAATATAGCTAAAGATTTAATGTGAGATCATTTAAATTTAAAAAGTAATCGATATTTTGCGACATTAATAAATTTTAAATATGGCTTCTGGTTTTTTTGCGATTTTGGATGATATAGGTGCGTTAATGGATGATGTGGCTGTAACGGCAAAGGTAGCAGCTAAGAAAACGGCTGGTATTTTGGGAGATGACCTGGCAGTAAATGCAGAGAAATCAACTGGTTTTCTTTCTTCCAGGGAACTACCGGTATTATGGGCAATTACCAAGGGTTCACTGGTTAACAAGCTCATTATAGTACCCATTGCGCTATTGCTCAACTTCTTTTTTCCGGTAGCTATTAAAATGATCTTAGTACTCGGAGGATTATATCTGGCATACGAAGGGGTAGAAAAAGTTGTAGAATATTTTTTCCATCGCTCGAAACCCGCACATGTGGAAGCAAAAGAGATTATTCAGAATGACGAGACGGCAGAAAAAGCCAAAATCAGATCAGCTATTATAACAGATTTCATTCTTTCCATAGAAATTGTCATCATCGCCCTGGGCAGTGTTTTAGATGAAACGCTTACCGTCCAAATTTTAACCGTTTCATTGATCGCATTATTGGCTACAATTGGTGTTTATGGAATTGTTGCGCTTATTGTTAGGATGGATGACGCCGGATACCGTTTAGTTAAAGCGTCCGGCGATAAAGGTATTCTTTCATCAGTTGGTAAAACACTGGTAAAATCGTTACCTATTATCATTAAAATTTTAAGCATTGTGGGTACCGTTGCATTGATACTGGTATCAGGAGGAATTTTTGCGCACAATATTGCATTTATGCATCATATTTTCCCTTCGTTTCCATCTATTCTGAGGGAATTTGCTTTTGGATTAATAATCGGCCTGGCTTCCGTATTAGTGGTAATGGCCATTAAAAAACTTTTGGCCATTATTAGAAGATAAAAAGTAGCTATTCATTTTACTGCTTAAGTTGTTATTCTTAAAATTTGATCTCTGCAGGTCAGGCTAGCTTCCTGTTGTTATTAACTCATGGGTTTTTACGCTTCCATAAACTTTAATTGCCAGTTGAGTGGTGTTGTAGAGTGTCGGTAGTTTTCGGGTTTATTTTTCTCTTTAGCAAAGCAGGGTCAGTGGTACTATATAAGCATGTTCCCGCTTTCGCTTATAGTCCTCGCTGCGCTCCGGGCTATTCCGCTGCTATCGGGTTTAGGTGGGCAGTTTCTTCCGAAATTTCAAGTGGCGGGGCGCAGGGGAACTTCGGAAGTTTAGTATGTTTCTCCAGCCGATCCGTCATCCTGCGGGTAGCCGAAGGATCTTTTTGCCATCCCGGATTTCGGACCTTATCAGATCCTGGAACTGTTCAAGACAGCAATAAACAGGCGAAAGGCATAATTGTTTTGGTCTGTCGAAAAATATTTCCCATTGAAAACCATGAACTTACGTTAAAACCTCTATTAATCGTTTCAAAATCTTTGTGGGGAATGATATTTTTCCTACTTTTGCATCCCGCTTCGGAGGAAGGGATTTGTTGAAAAGATGGCTTAGAGAGATGGAGGGCGATATTATTTTAAAATAAATATTGCTTAAGAGAAAAAGATTGCTACCTTTGCAGCCCGGTTCGGAAGAACGGAAAGCTGGTGAACACCGGCATATTGAAACAGAGGGAGAGAAGAAAAAGCAATCAGAAAAATAAAAATTATTTTATTTGGAAGTTCGAAAAAGATTCCTACCTTTGCACTCCCAACGGAAACGAAGGGAAAACAAAGAAAGATCAGGTAGCGGATGTTACGGCGATCAGCAGAAAAGATTGAAACAGACGGAAACGCGTTCAGGACAAACAAGACCTGGACGAACTGAAATCTGGAGATATATAAAGACGGGCCGCGAGGCAACAACAGTCGATAAGTTCTTAAAAGAGATGTCAATGTAGCGCAGTGAGGTAATGAAGTACGTATTCAAGTACAGAATGCCTGACTGAATTTTAAAGTCAATGTCTGACAGACATAACAAAAAAGAAGACTATTTTTAACGATAGTTAAAACTGGTCAGTATTGAACAACACATTTTACAATGGAGAGTTTGATCCTGGCTCAGGATGAACGCTAGCGGCAGGCCTAATACATGCAAGTCGAACGATACTTTCCAGCTTGCTGGAGAGGAAAGTGGCGCACGGGTGCGTAACGCGTATGCAACCTACCTTCATCAGGGGGATAGCCCGGAGAAATCCGGATTAATACCGCATAAAATCACAGGATGGCATTATCCAATGATCAAACATTTATGGGATGGAGATGGGCATGCGTGTCATTAGCTGGTTGGCGGGGTAACGGCCCACCAAGGCGACGATGACTAGGGGATCTGAGAGGATGGCCCCCCACACTGGTACTGAGACACGGACCAGACTCCTACGGGAGGCAGCAGTAAGGAATATTGGTCAATGGAGGCAACTCTGAACCAGCCATGCCGCGTGCAGGAAGACTGCCCTATGGGTTGTAAACTGCTTTTATCCGGGAATAAACCTAAATACGTGTATTTAGCTGAATGTACCGGAAGAATAAGGATCGGCTAACTCCGTGCCAGCAGCCGCGGTAATACGGAGGATCCAAGCGTTATCCGGATTTATTGGGTTTAAAGGGTGCGTAGGCGGCCTGTTAAGTCAGGGGTGAAAGACGGTAGCTCAACTATCGCAGTGCCCTTGATACTGATGGGCTTGAATGGACTAGAGGTAGGCGGAATGAGACAAGTAGCGGTGAAATGCATAGATATGTCTCAGAACACCGATTGCGAAGGCAGCTTACTATGGTCTTATTGACGCTGAGGCACGAAAGCGTGGGGATCAAACAGGATTAGATACCCTGGTAGTCCACGCCCTAAACGATGAACACTCGCTGTTGGCGATACACAGTCAGCGGCTAAGCGAAAGCGTTAAGTGTTCCACCTGGGGAGTACGCCCGCAAGGGTGAAACTCAAAGGAATTGACGGGGGCCCGCACAAGCGGAGGAGCATGTGGTTTAATTCGATGATACGCGAGGAACCTTACCCGGGCTTGAAAGTTAGTGAATGATTTAGAGATAGATCAGTCCGCAAGGACACGAAACTAGGTGCTGCATGGCTGTCGTCAGCTCGTGCCGTGAGGTGTTGGGTTAAGTCCCGCAACGAGCGCAACCCCTATGTTTAGTTGCCAGCATGTCATGGTGGGGACTCTAAACAGACTGCCTGTGCAAACAGAGAGGAAGGAGGGGACGACGTCAAGTCATCATGGCCCTTACGTCCGGGGCTACACACGTGCTACAATGGACGGTACAGAGGGCAGCTACATAGCAATATGATGCGAATCTCACAAAGCCGTTCACAGTTCGGATTGGGGTCTGCAACTCGACCCCATGAAGTTGGATTCGCTAGTAATCGCGTATCAGCAATGACGCGGTGAATACGTTCCCGGGCCTTGTACACACCGCCCGTCAAGCCATGGAAGCTGGGGGTACCTAAAGTATGTAACCGCAAGGAGCGTCCTAGGGTAAAACCGGTAACTGGGGCTAAGTCGTAACAAGGTAGCCGTACCGGAAGGTGCGGCTGGAATACCTCCTTTCTGGAGTAGCGTTGACTACTCACTGCGCAACATGATATTTCTAAATAAGGTAGAGGGTAAAGAGGTAGAAGGTATAGGGTTCAAGGACCATATCGTTCAAGCTGATACCATATACTTTATAACAAAGAGAAAAAAAAAGAAACACCCAGAAGAAAACGGTGGGCATACTATAAGGGTAAGCTTAACGGATGAAGCTGAGGTTAGCAAAGGAAAAGCGGTAGCGGTAAGATACTATATACTGCATCAGATGCTGCCCAAAGCAAAGTCCCGTAGCTCAGCCTGGTTAGAGCACTACACTGATAATGTAGGGGTCTCCAGTTCAAATCTGGACGGGACTACCATTGAAGTTTACAATTGGCGGTTTGCAGTTGACAGTTACCATAACTGAAAACCTGGAACTGAAAACTGATAACTACACTCTGGGGGATTAGCTCAGCTGGCTAGAGCGCCTGCCTTGCACGCAGGAGGTCAACGGTTCGACTCCGTTATTCTCCACCATTAAAGGTTGAGGGCTGAAAGGTAGAAGGTTTAGGGTAAGACCCATGGCACTACCGGCCACGACAGAAAACAAAAAAACGAGTTTACCTGGATCGGTAACATACATTGACATAAAGAGAGAAAAGAAGAAAACGCCACGGGGCACATACATTACAAAAAGTATGAAACGGTTCGAGACCGCAGTTTTTCACTAACAAGGTTAAGCAGAGGCTTAGGCGCAGGACAATGAAACCCTCCACCTTTATACCCTCTACCTTTAACCTCGGTAAAGTTCTTTGACATATTGGAAGAAGTTAAAAAAGAAGAGCAAACAACAATAGGCGACTGTTGTGTTTGTGCTCACCAGGCGGAGTAGCAATACGATGTTAGGTATGAGACATCATAACAAGAGCAAAAAAGCATACCATGCGGCGCAAAAGGCGCATGAGTAGAAGAAAGTAAGAAAGAGTACACGGGGGATGCCTTGGCTCTCAGAGGCGAAGAAGGACGTGATAAGCTGCGATAAGCTCCGGGGATCTGCAAATAGGAACTAGATCCGGAGATTTCCGAATGGGGCAACCCGGCATGTTGAAGACATGTCACATATAATGAGCAAACCTGCCGAACTGAAACATCTAAGTAAGCAGAGGAAGAGAAAATAACAATGATTTCCTGAGTAGTGGCGAGCGAAAGGGAAAGAGCCCAAACCTACCTTGTTACGGCAAAGTGGGGGTTGTAGGACTGCAACGTGGCATTGGTAAACAGAAGTGGAACGGGATGGGAAGCCCGGCGATACATGGTGATAGCCCAGTACACGTATAGAATACCAGTCTAGCAGTATCCTGAGTACCGCGAGGTCGGAGACGCCTTGTGGGAATCAGCCGGCACCATCCGGTAAGGCTAAATACTCCTGAGAGACCGATAGTGAACCAGTACCGTGAGGGAAAGGTGAAAAGAACCCCGAACAGGGGAGTGAAATAGAACCTGAAACCGTGTACTTACAAGCGGTCGGAGCATCCAAGTGGTGTGACGGCGTGCCTTTTGCATAATGAGCCTACGAGTTACTCTTCTCTGGCAAGGTTAAGTGCTTCAGGCACGGATCCGAAGCGAAAGCGAGTCTGAACAGGGCGTATAGTCAGAGGAGGTAGACGCGAAACCTTGTGATCTACCCATGGACAGGTTGAAGGTGCGGTAACACGTACTGGAGGACCGAACCGATAAACGTTGAAAAGTTTCCGGATGATCTGTGGGTAGGGGTGAAAGGCTAATCAAACTGGGAAATAGCTCGTACTCCCCGAAATGTTTTTAGGAACAGCGTCGGCATCGAGTTACATAGAGGTAGAGCTACTGATTGGGTGCGGGGGAGTCAAATCCTACCAAATCCAGACAAACTCCGAATGCTATGTAATATGGCCGGCAGTGAGGCGCGGGGTGCTAAGGTCACGCGCCGAGAGGGAAAGAACCCAGACCATCAGCTAAGGTCCCCAAGTTACGGTTAAGTTGAACTAACGAGGTCCGATTGCACAGACAGCTAGGATGTTGGCTTGGAAGCAGCCATTCATTTAAAGAGTGCGTAACAGCTCACTAGTCGAGCGATCGGGCATGGATAATAAACGGGCATTAAACCGTACACCGAAGCTATGGGATTGAAATATATCGGTAGGGGAGCATTCTATGTGCAGTGAAGGTATCTGGTAATGGGTGCTGGAGCGCATAGAAAAGCAAATGTAGGCATAAGTAACGATAAGGCGGGCGAGAAACCCGCCCACCGAAAGGATAAGGTTTCCTGATCAACGCTAATCGGATCAGGGTCAGTCGGGACCTAAGGAGAACCCGAAGGGGAAATTCGATGGACAACTGGTTAATATTCCAGTACTTTTTATAACTGCGATGTGGGGACGGAGTAGTGACACTGCCGCGATCTGACGGAATAGATCGTTGAAGGCTGTAGGTATATCGAACATAGGCAAATCCGTGATCGATGCTGAGCGCTGATAGTACCAAGGACCTTCGGGCGATTGGATAGTGCAGGTAATCAGACTTCCAAGAAAAACCGCTAAGCTCCAGGTTATAAAAACCCGTACCGCAAACCGACACAGGTATCCGGGAAGAGGATTCTAAGGTGCTCGAGTGAATCATGGCTAAGGAACTCGGCAAAATGGCCCTGTAACTTCGGGAGAAGGGGCGCTGACAGCAATGTCAGCCGCAGTGAAAAGGCCCAGGCGACTGTTTAACAAAAACACATGGCTTTGCAAAATCGAAAGATGAGGTATAAGGCCTGACACCTGCCCGGTGCTGGAAGGTTAAGAGGGGATGTCATCGCAAGAGAAGCATTGAATCGAAGCCCCAGTAAACGGCGGCCGTAACTATAACGGTCCTAAGGTAGCGAAATTCCTTGTCGGGTAAGTTCCGACCTGCACGAATGGTGTAACGATCTGGGCGCTGTCTCAGCCATGAGCTCGGTGAAATTGTGGTCCCGGTGAAGACGCCGGGTACCCGCAACGGGACGGAAAGACCCCATGCACCTTCACTACAATTTAACATTGACATTGGGTACAGGATGTGTAGGATAGGTGGGAGGCTATGAATCGGTGTCGCCAGGCATCGTGGAGCCAACGTTGAAATACCACCCTTTCTGTATTCGGTGTCTAATCCCGCTAAGCGGGAGACATTGTTTGATGGGTAGTTTGACTGGGGTGGTCGCCTCCAAAAAGGTAACGGAGGCTTTCAAAGGTAAGCTCAGTACGCTTGGTAACCGTACGTGGAGTGCAATAGCATAAGCTTGCTTGACTGTGAGACATACAGGTCGATCAGGGTCGAAAGACGGATATAGTGATCCGGTGGTTCTGCATGGAAGGGCCATCGCTCAAAGGATAAAAGGTACGCTGGGGATAACAGGCTGATCTCCCCCAAGAGCTCATATCGACGGGGAGGTTTGGCACCTCGATGTCGGCTCGTCACATCCTGGGGCTGGAGAAGGTCCCAAGGGTTCGGCTGTTCGCCGATTAAAGTGGCACGCGAGCTGGGTTCAGAACGTCGCGAGACAGTTCGGTCCCTATCTGTTGTGGGCGTAGGAATTTTGAGTGGGGCTGACCTTAGTACGAGAGGACCGGGTTGGACCAGCCTCTAGTGAATCTGTTGTTCCGCCAGGGGCATTGCAGAGTAGCTACGCTGGGAATAGATAAGCGCTGAAAGCATCTAAGTGCGAAACTAGCCACGAGATGAGAATTCCATATAGGACCGTAGCAGACTACTACGTTGATAGGCTACAGATGTAAAGGTGGCGACACCACAGTCGAGTAGTACTAATCATCCGAAGCTTTCAAAGCAAACAGAACTGTTGTTTGTTCTTCATGCTAACTTCTTTCAATAATATGTCATTTGAGGCCGGAAGGCGGAAGGCATAAAGGCGGAAGGTTTACCCTCTACCTTAATACCCTCCCTCCCTCAACCTTAAATAAAAATATTCAGGTGCCTATATCGGTGGTGTCCACCTCTTCCCATTCCGAACAGAGAAGTTAAGCCCACCAGAGCCGATGGTACTGCGGTAACACGTGGGAGAGTAGGTCGGTGCCAGATCTTAAAGAGAAGCCCTTCAGCAGTAATGTTGAAGGGCTTTCTTGTTTTATCAGCAAAGGGCATAGGGCATAGGGCATAGCGGTTTCCCGGCGTTAGGGGGTTAGGGCGCATAGCGGTTCCCCGCAGATTACGCTGATCTCCGCTGAAAGCATTCCATCATCCGTTTTACATTTTCCATCTTTACTCCTCTATTTTCTGTCCCGGGTTAAATAGCCCTGATGGGAGCGGCATCCCTTTTGGCTAAGAAAATTTGTTTAAAAAATAAGGTTTCCAAAAGGATAGAGCGCACAGCAGGAACGGAGCCGGCCCAAACGCTCGGGACACTGCGCTCCAAGACCAAGAGGTATTTAAACCATTAAGGAGTTGAGAAAAGTTAAGGTTGTGCTCCCGCAGAAAACGCTGATCTCCGCAGAGACCATTCCATCATCCGTTTACATCTTCCATCCTTACTCCTTTATTTTATGTCCCGGGTAAAACAGCCCTGATGGTAGCGGCATCCCTTTTGGATAAGAAAAATTGTTTAAAAAATAAGGTTTCCCAAAAGGATAGAGCGGACAGCAGGACGGGACCTATCCCAAATGCTCGGGACATTGCGCTCCAAGACCAATAGGTATTTAAACCATTAAGGAGCTGAGAAAAGTTAAGGTTGTGCTCCCGCAGAAACGCTGATCTCCGCAGAGACCATTCCATCATCCGTTTTACATCTTCCATGTTTCCGATCAAAAAGCGAGCGGGACGGTACCTGACCCAAAAAGCACAGAAACTGCGCTCCAAAATAGATCAAATACGCTTGTTAAAAGATGTGAAAACTTTCATCCTGAAAGTAATAAAACCGTATTATTGTAGTAATACGTACATATGATGATGATGAATGTGAACCTTAAGAAATTAACTTTTCTCGCTATTATTTTGGGCTTAAATTTTAATGTTTTTGCACAAAGTAAGAATGTACAACTCCCCGCAAATTGGTTTAACCTCGATTTATTGGAAAATGGATATTTCGGTATCAGTACAGAGAGGGCTTATCGCGAACTTTTAAAAGATAAAAAACCTAAACAAAATGTTGTGGTAGCCGTAATAGATGGTGGTGTAGATACTGCACATCCTGATCTAAAAGGTGTTTTATGGACAAATAAAAAAGAGATTCCTGGAAATGGAATAGATGATGATGGCAATGGTTATATTGATGATATTCATGGCTGGAATTTTATTGGCTCTAAAAAGGGTAACCTGGAGTTCGATAATTTGGAACTCGTTCGTTTGTTAAGAATTTATACGCCGAAATATCAGTCGACAACCAATTTAACACCATTAGACAGCACACAAAAGGAAGAATTTAAACTGTATAAAAAAATGGTGGGCGATTTTGGTAAAAAATATGAAGATGCCAGTAATACCTTTTCAGTGTTGATTGCCATTAACAAAGTTTTGGATACGGTAGCTAAAATCAGTAAAAAGGAGATCCCAACGATGGATGATGTGGATCGCTACAAAGCTGATGATGAAACTGAAGAGCAGGTAAAAACAATTATCAGGAAAGGTGCAAGGGAAGATGGAAGTTTCGAGAAATTTTATAAGAGTATTAAAGAGGGGTATAAGCAATACGACGCGATGTTGAAGTATAACTTAAATCCTAAATATGACATGCGCGCAGAACTGGTTGGAGACGACTACAGCAATGCTTACCAAAAGGATTATGGAAATAATGATGTAAAAGGTCCGGATGCTTTTCACGGTACGCACGTTTCGGGGATTATTGGTGCCGGTCGTACCAATTCCTTAGGAATCATGGGGGTAGCCAATCATGTCAGTATCATGGCCATCAGGGTAGTACCGACGGGCGATGAACGTGATAAAGATGTAGCCAACGGCATCAGATATGCCGTAGATAATGGTGCGAAAGTAGTTAACATGAGCTTTGGTAAAAGTTATAAGTGGGATAAGAAAGCGGTAGATTCTGCGGTGAAATATGCTGAACTTAAAGGGGTATTGCTAGTGCATGCAGCCGGAAATGATAATCAGAATAATGATCTGGAAGAAAATTTTCCCAATAAATTTTTCGACAGTAAAGAGGCAGATGCCTATAAAGAAGCCAATAAAAAGCCGGTCAAGCCAGATTTTACGCCACCGAAACCTATGGCACAAAATAATGGAATGGGTATGAGGCCACCTTATAACCGATCTACATTCGTAAAACCTATACCAATAGACTCTGCAAAGTTTAATCTTCCTCATGCCAATAATTGGATTGAAGTAGGTGCCAGTGCCTATAAAGATGATGATAATCTGAAAGCCAGTTTCTCCAATTATGGTAAATATACTGTAGATGTGTTTGCTCCCGGATTTTTAATTAATTCAACGATTCCTGATAATAAATATGAAGAGGCGGACGGAACGAGCATGGCTTCGCCTGTGGTGGCCGGATTGGCGGCACTGATCTTAAGTTATTATCCGGATTTAAAGCCGGCACAGGTACGGGAAATTATTATGAAATCGGTTTCCAAAGTGGCCCATAAGGTGAAGTATAAGAATGAAAGAGGCGAAAACACCCGTGTACCTTTTAGTGAAATTTGTGTGAGTGGTGGGATTGTTAATGCCTATAACGCACTGAAATTGGCAGAGACGTATAAATAAGGCAGGTTTTTAGTTTGTGGAGCGCAGGATCATTGCAGCTATTTAGGCTTGTTCCCGTGCTCCGCTATATCCCTCGGCTGCGCATTCGGGGATGTCGCTTCGCCCGGGGCTAAACACGCTGGTTGCAGCCCTGAATGAAATGACAATACCCTTAAAATCTAAGAATTGAGGGTTTTAATAAACTCCTGGAAGGTGCCAAATGGGTAGTTTTTTGCTTTCATCCATGAAATAAGCGCTTCCATGCGCTTAATCATTTTCACACCCGTATTCTTCCTAACGTAACCAGGGAAACCAAAGCGTTCAAAATCACTTAAGTCGGTAAATTCCCATGGATGAAAGTAAATATTCAGGTATTTATCTTTTTTATAGGTCCAGCTGGCTAAGGTTTTGTAAATACTTAAGGGCAGGTTATGGAAGGAAAGCCAGAATAGAGGGAAACGAATCACTGGACTAACGGAAGCAGGAATCTGCAAAACGTTATCTTTGATAAAATGTGTTCGTGAAATATTGAAGTTATTGTAGCGTCCGGGCAAATAAGTTGGATTAATAGAAGTATTGTAGGTATATCCGGCCTTTTCAATCTCCTTTTCATCAACTGGCATCATTCTCGCCATGCGATAACCTGTAATTTCTTTGCCCGAAAGTTCTTCTAGTTTTAATTTTGATTGAAGCAGATGTTCTGGCTTAAAGTTAGAATGATAATACCCGTGCGAAGCGAGTTCGTGTCCGGTTTCGGTAATCCTTTTAATCAGATCGGGAATATTTTCTGCAAAGGTAACGGTGCAGAAAAAGGTAGCCTTCACCCTGTATTTATCCAAAATATCTAAAATGGCAATGGTACCTGCCCTCGAAATGGCAATTTGATCTTCAAAAGAAATATCTTTTCCATACTCGAAAGGCATATCAAATTCTTCGATATCAAAACTTAATAGTACCATTTATTTTTGTTGAATATTGGTTGAACGGATAATGTAATTAGGGCGGTTTTTAGTTTGCATAAACATTTTGCCTACGTAAATGCCTATAATACCTAAGATGATGAGCTGTAAACCTCCAAAAAAAACAATCGTCATAATTACAGATGCCCAACCAGAAACTTCTACATGGTTTACAAAGGCGTAGATAATATAAGGCACATAAAGCACAGAGGCAAAAGACAGGATAAAACCCAGGTAAACTGCGGTGTAGAGCGGCTTGATGCTAAAAGAAGTAACGCCGTGCAAGGCTAACCTAAGCATTTTTTTAAGGGTGTATTTACTTTTACCTGAAAAACGTGCCGCCGGATTATATTTAATAGCATATTGCTTAAAACCCAGCCATTTTACCAGGCCTCGAAGAAATGGCTCGTTTTCATGAAAATTACGGAAAACATTAACCACCCGCTGATCGAGCAGACGGAAATCTGCTGCTCCAGGCTCTAAATCGATATCAGAAAGCCAGTTTAATACCTTATAAAACAGGCTTGATGAACTTCTCTTACCTTTCGATAGATTTTTATCTTCTTCACGAATGGTGTAAACCACTTCATAACCCGCTTCCCATTTTGCAATCATATCAGGAATCAGTTCTGGAGGGTGTTGCATATCGCAATCCATCGAAATTACACAATCGCCAAAAGCATGATCCATGCCTGCCTTAACAGCCAGTTGATGACCAAAATTTTTAGAAAATTCAAGGAAAAAGATATTACTTGCTGTTGAAGCATAATCTTTAATCTGTTCGAGCGTATGATCGGCACTACCATCATCTACCAATATTATTTCGTACTCGTAATTGATGGTTGAAAAAACTTGTTTAATGCTTTCTGCAATGACAAAAATATTATCGGCTTCGTTGTAAGCAGGAATTACTATAGAAACTAACTTCTTCATTTATCGGTAATCAGATAAGACTCAAAATCTTCTTTCATCATTTGGTAGATTATAGTTAGCCAAATGATGACGCAAGGTAGGGCTTTAAGCGAATATAGACGAATAAATTCTTTAACCTGTCCTGGGAAAATATCCGTTGGAGACAGGCTGGTTAATATAAATGCAAAGATAAATAAGCCAATGGTCCATCCATTTTTTGGGTTCTGCTGCAGCATAAACCAAATGGCAACCCCTGCAAAAGCAATAATATAAGTTGGCGATTCGGAACCGCTGCTAAATATCACCGTAAAAATCAATGTTGAAGCCAATAACATTAACCTAAAACCTAGATGTTTATACTGATTGATACGGACATAAGGCAAACCAAATAATATTAATCCACCTAGCAAAAAAGGGGTATTCGGAATGTTGATATTACCGGTTATACGCCTCACAATTCCCATTAAAGAAATATCCTGAAAAGATGTTAACGAGGCATTTAAATCATTTTTATGAGCTAAAGAATGATACCAGTCACTATAGGATTGCATGACAAAAGCCGGCGAGGAAATGACCATTGGCAAGGCAAACAACCCCGCAAATGCAATAAAGCAGCCTAAAATAAATTTTAACTTATTTTTGGTGAAAAAGAAAAATGCCAGTCCAACAATCCCGTAAAGTTTAATCAACGTGCCTAAGGCAATAAAAAAAGCAGATTGTACTTCCTTCTTTTTGATCAGATAAGAGAAACTAAGCAATATTAATCCAGTCAGGGCGATGTTAAACTGGAAACTGAAGAGTGCGGTTAAGGTTTCATGTGCACAGATCCATGCTATTATTGTTCGCTTGTTAAGGGATATGGGGAGGCTGTAAATGCCCCAAAGTAATATGGTTACATTGGCGATGTTCCACAATATACAACCAAGGCCGTCAGGCAATAAGGCAAAAGGCGCTATGAAAACAGAAAATACCGGCCCGTAATGGTTACTGTCTTGGTATTCGGGATAATTATTATATAGATTCTGCAAGTCTACAGTATGCCAGTAAACATATTTGAAGATCAGATAATTATTGTAAGAATGGTGGTGGTATTGTTTAAAACCAGCTACCAAAGCCAGTATGAGATAAACGGCAAATACACATTGCTTTTTTAAAAGTAATGAAGACAGTTTGCTGAGGTTATTTTTTGTGAAAATGTTCATTATGATTTGATGCCGCAATATAACTATTTCGTTACGTCAATACGAAATAGATCGTCCGGAACAGCGAGCCAATATTAATTAATTATGAAATTAGTGATGGAATATCGATTTAGTAAATCATTTTACTAGTTTTATTAAGCTGAACCAGATAATCATCAATCTTAAAAAACTATGAGAAAATTACAACTACCACTTTTTGTGGCCTTGGTGCTAACCTTTAGTGCCTGTAAAAAAGAACAACAAGAAACTGAAAAATTTTCTGGACCAAAACTCAAAGAAAATGTAAATCCAAATGCGGCTTTATCAGGTTTTTCGCTTAATAACTGGATGAGCGTACTTGCCGATCAAAACAGCATAGCACTCATTTCTATCCCAGGTACGCACGATTCCGGCGCTACGATCGAACCTGTTTCAGGCACTGCAAAATGCCAGAACCTGAGCATTACCGATCAGTTAAATGCTGGCGTTCGTTATCTGGATATCCGCTGCAGGCACATAGACAACGCTTTTGCCATTCATCATGGAGCCATTTATCAAAATCTTAATTTTAATGACGTGCTGAATGCCTGTATCAATTTCCTGAACAGTCACCCAACAGAAGCCATTATTATGAGCGTAAAAGAAGAACATACCCCATCAAACAATAGCCGTTCTTTTGAACAAACATTCGATAGTTATGTACAGCAAAATCCCGGCAAGTGGGATTTAGGAAACAACATTCCTACTTTGGGCAGTATCCGTGGGAAAATCAGACTTTTGCGAAGGTTTTCCGCATCATCGCCAAAAGGAATTGACGCTACGGCCTGGGCCGATAATACTACATTTGAGATCAATAACGCGGCAAATTTAAAAGTTCAGGATTTTTACAATGTTAATGATGTAAATACAAAGTGGACGAGAATAGAAACCTTGTTAAATGAAGCCAAAAATGATACATCAAATAAACTTTACCTGAATTATGCAAGTGGTTATAAAGCTGGTATATTCAGTATCCCAAGTATTACAACGGTATCGAATTTCATCAATCCAAAAATTACCACATTTTTTGCCAACAATACCCATGGGAAATTCGGAATTGTGGCACTTGACTTTATTGATTCGGGCAGAAGCCAATCAATTGTTAATACCAATTTCTAATATTAACGCAGCGATTTAATGGTTCAGTTTACTTAAAAAGGATGCACAGTCTAACTAGATAAAGTGCATCCTTAATGAAATATTATTTTACATTGCAAAAATTGTAAAAGGGGGATATTTCCTATATCCTACTTTGCTTTAAATCTTAAAACGGTAAATGAATAAGCCGGCAGCTCCAGTTGTCTGATTGTTTCAGAATCAATTTTTGTCACAACCGGAACAGCTCTCTTGTCATTCGGGTTGCCGGAAAGTACGGTTTTAAAGGCATTTTTCCCAAACTGTTGCTGATTGAAATCAAATGAGGTGTTTACATTTACCGGAAGCAGGTTAACCATTTTAACGACTAAATCTCCGGTTTTAGCATCTTTAACCATTGAACAGGCTATCCGTTTTCTCACGTTTTCTTGATTCGAAGAGAGTACCACAGTTGATGGAATATGCTCATCTCCGGCATTCTGTCCATATAGTTGTTGTACAAAGTAGCCTATAGTAGGTTTTACTTCTGTATTGTTAAAATAAATCAGATCAGGATCCCATTGGGTATGGCCCTCTTTAGCTAAAAGCGGGGCGTAAGAGGCCATGCTCACCACATCACCATTGCGTTCAAGTGAAAGGAGATACAAGGCCTCGGCAAGCGAGGTTTCCAGGTTTGTCCTGTTACCACCTGGTAAACTTGCTGCATATTCGCCCAGGTAAACTTTAGATTTAGAACGATCATAACTATCGTAAAAATCCTGATTATTGATAAACCAGCCTGGCGACTGGTAATAATGTTCGTCAATTATCGGTACATTAAGGTTTGATGCAATTTGCCAGCCGGCTTCATAGTCAGTTCCTTCAAAAAATGGACCTGCAGTGCCAATAACTGTAATTTCGGGGTGCGATTTTTTTAAGGCATTGTAAATCATCGTAAACCGTTCAGCAAATACCTCTGTAATCTGGTCTTCATTACCAATGCCAATATATTTCAGGTTAAATGGTTTGGGGTGTCCTGCTTCGGCACGTTTTTTCCCCCATTCAGTTTTTACATCGCCATTGGCGTATTCAATTAAATCTACAATATCTTGGATATATTGCCCCATTTCACTCATTGGTATACCGCCCTGCTGGCCACCACCACCTGTGGCCGAATTTTGGCAAGGTACACCAGCAGCTATAACGGGAACAGGTGCAGCACCAATATCTTCACAAAACTGGAAATATTCATAATAACCAAGCCCCATGGTTTGATGATAGCCCCAAAGATTTCGGTCTGGTTTGCGTGCCGCTAAAGGTCCGATGGAGTTTTTCCATTTATAGATATTGGCAATACCATCTCCGTGGGCAAGGCAACCTCCCGGAAAACGTACAAAACGCGGATGTATAGCTCCAATGGCTTGTGCCAAATCCGACCTCAAGCCATTTTTGCGGCCCTTAAATGTGTTTTTTGGAAATAATGAAACCATATCAATTGCAATACGCCCTTGGTTAGCCATCACGATTTCGAGTTTTGCATCGCTTGCATCCGCAGCAGACACTAAACTTAAAGCTGCTGTTTTCCAGTTGTTTGAAGTAATATTTAAATTTGATTTGGCCAAAATTCCTAGTTTGTCACTTACCAGCCTTACCTCAAGATTCATCCTTTTTGTATCCAGTAATTTCGCTGATAGTGAAAAATCGTAAGTTCCGCCTTTTTTTACTGTTATTCCATCAAAACCGCTATTTAGGATAGATGCCCCGGCAACTGGAATATCCAAAACTGCATAGTGCGGATTATTGGGATGGATTGGCGAAACCGAATCTATTTTCATTGTTGCACGGTCGCCTTTCAATGTCCAGGCGTAACTGCTGTTCCAGTTTTGGTCATTATACTCTTTATCACGAATGTGATATTCGAAATCCCGGTTTTGAATCAGTTCTGCATACAATCCTCCATCAGCCGCATAATTTAAATCTTCGAAAAATACACCTGTTAGCATGTTGCTGATCGGCTTTGTCTGATCAGGTTTGAAAGTTATCCTGGCCTCTACATTTTTAAGACCTGCAAAACGCACGGCATCATCTTTAGTTGTCTCTCCATTCTGTTTATTTTTGTAATCTTTTAACTCATATGTTTTTTTCAAACCCAAAATAACTTTCCATGGCAAATGGTACACCTGACCCTTACCGGCATGGGGTAGATTAACAGCGGTACGCAGGTCATGATAAGCTGATGCGGGCACTTCTTTTATAGGGCTGTAATGGCTTAAATCTTTGGTTTTGGTTTGAAAATACTTTTCGTCGGCATCCGCATAGGTTACGGTATATTCATCAAGATTAGGGTTATAGGCAATAACCGGACGTAAAACATTCTTACCCTGATTTACATAGGGGTAGCTTTGCGGGTTCCAGCTGATCAGATCTTCAGAAGTTGAAGTTGCAAATTGTAATGTATGGTTATTCAGGCTCCAGATGCATACCCACAGTCCGTTTTTACCCTGAATAAGGAAAGGTGTTATCATTTTTTTCTCGCTTCCCCATCGGCCATAATCACTCTTTAAAAAGGTATAATCATTTCCTATCGGCGTCCAGTTCTGTTTATCCAAACTCCAGGCAAACCGAAGTCCGTTGGCATTGTAAGCGAATAAATAAGCCGAATCAGGCTCGTTGGCTATTTTTTTGTTGATGGCCAATACATTTGCAGCCATGAAGATGAATGCGGCAAAAAGCCAAAACTTTCTTTTCATTTTCTGTTAAAATTTAGTCGTTAAATTCAACAATGCATCAGCAGCAAAACGATTCGGGCTTGCTTAGGAGTGATGATTTTGGTTAGAATTTTTTCTAAATTAAATAATAATCGTCATTATAACGATTATTATTTTGATTCTCTTACAGAGAAACACTTTAGTAAGCGCGTATAACCGATACCAATATGAAAAAAACCTTTCCAAAATGGAAGGGTTTTTTAACACCTGCTTAAGGTTAAAGCAGAATATTGTTGTTTAAGGTATTAGTTATCTGTTATTTAAGTGCGTGTTCTCTTTTCTGGTATAAGAGTTGGCTACTGGCCTGTAAAATCATTACAATCATGACAATATTATTTTTCTTAATCCTGGTGCTGCTCTGCTGTGCTACTTACAAATCAATAAACTGGTTCGAAAAAATCTAACACTATGATCGCATTATTTATGATCGCCGTCGCCGTATTTATCTATATGATTTACGTGCTGATCAAACCCGAAAAATTTTAATCCTTCCTCCATCAATGGAGATTTAACAAATTAAAAAATGAATACTGAATTAACAGGCATTATAGCCACATTTCTGCTCACCCTGGTTATTGCTATACCTCTAGGTAAATACCTGGCCAAGGTTTTTGCAGGAGAAAAAGTCTGGACAGATTTTTTGAAACCAGTTGAAGCTGGTATTTACAAGCTTTCCGGAATCAATATCAAAGAACAGATGAACTGGAAACAGCAGTTGAAAGCACTGTTTACCATTAATGTCTTATGGTTGTTCTATGGATTTTTTGTACTTATTTTTCAGGATAAACTTCCGTTCAACCCGGATGGGAATCCTGGAATGACACCTGATCTGGCTTTTAACACCATTATCAGCTTTGTTGCCAACTGTAATCTACAACATTATTCTGGCGAGAGTGGCGTAAGTTACCTTACCCAGCAATATGTGCTGATGTTTCTTCAGTTTGTAAGCGCGGCAACAGGTATTGCTGCTGCAGTAGTGCTTTTTAAAGCATTTAGAGATAAAACAACAACCGAGCTCGGCAATTTCTGGGAATTTTTTGTAAAATCCATTACACGTTTATTGCTGCCATTATCTTTTATAATGGCTTTGATCTTAACCTTTAATGGTACACCAGCCAGTTATAAGGGGAAAGATAAATTCATTTCATTGCAAGGCGATACCATTAATGTTTCGAGGGGACCAGCTGCTCAAATGATCGCGATTAAACATTTAGGTACAAATGGCGGAGGTTATTTTGGAGCCAATTCGGCACATCCTTTCGAAAACCCGAGTTATTTTACCAATATGGTTGAACTGATTGCACAGGTTATTATTCCTATTGCCATGGTAATTGCATTCGGCTATTTTATCCGCAGAAAAAAAATGGGCTGGACCATTTTTGGGGTGATGACCATCGGTTTATTTATGCTGCTGCTTCCTATGCTTAGTTCAGAACTAGGCGGGAATCCAGCCTTAGCCAAAATGGGTATTTCACAAACAACCGGGGCGATGGAAGGTAAAGAAGTGCGCTTCGGTCCGGCTGCCTCTGCCTATTGGGCAACCGTAACTACCATTATTTCTACAGGTTCCGTAAACAGCATGCACGATAGTACCATGCCAATGTCGGGTACCTGGCAGTTATTGGGGATGATGATCAACTCATTCTACGGAGGTTGTGGTGTTGGTTTATTAAATTACTTCATTTACCTGATTGTTGCCGTGTTTATTTCAGGCCTGATGGTGGGCAGAACGCCGGAGTTTCTGGGACATAAGGTAGAAGCCAGAGAAATTAAAATTGCGGCCATTATTACTTTGTTGAGTCCGTTTTTAATCCTTGCCGGAACTGCAATCGCAAGTTATATATTCACCAATTATGGCAATGCTGCATGGGCTGTTCAGCCTAAAAACTGGCTCAATAATCCTGGTTTCCATGGCTTCTCTGAAATGCTGTATGAAATGACTTCATCTAATGCCAACAACGGTTCCGGCTTTGAGGGGCTTGGAGATAACAATATATTCTGGAATCTATCTACCGGTATAGTGATCTTCCTGGGGCGTTTCCTGCCAATTATAGGCCCGGTTGCCATCGCTGGATTACTAGGCGCTAAAAAATTCATCCCTGAATCGGCTGGTACACTTAAAACAGATACCAAAACCTTTGCACTGATGACTTTTGCGGTTATCATTGTTTTAAACGCACTTTCTTATTTCCCTGCCCTGGCTTTAGGTCCGTTGGCAGAATACTTTACTCACTAGGATGGAAAAGGTAAGATGGATAATGGAAAATGCGCAATTAACGCCTACATCATCCATCACACATCTTCCATCATACATAAATAAATAATATGAAACCCAATAATAAATTGTTCGAACCTGCCTTGGTGCAGACCGCGCTAAAACAATCTTTCATTAAGCTTGATCCTAGGGCAATGGTACGGAACCCCGTTATGTTTACCGTAGAAATCGGAACCCTGATCATGGCTTATGTTACGGTATACTCTTTCAGCCATACCGGACAAGGAGCGCCCTTATACAACTTCTTCATCTTTTTAGTTTTATTGCTTACCGTTTTGTTTGCAAACTTCGCTGAAGCCATTGCAGAGGCAAGAGGTAAGGCACAGGCCGACAGCCTTCGTAAAACAAGAGAAGAAACACCTGCAAAAGTGCTTCTGGATAATGGAAGTATCGAAATCCGTTCTTCTAACCAGTTAAAAAAAGGTGATGTATTTATATGTGAAGCAGGCGATACGATTCCAACGGATGGAGAGATTATTGAAGGTATTGCTACTATTGACGAATCGGCCATTACGGGTGAGTCTGCTCCGGTAATCCGCGAATCAGGAGGTGATAAGTCTTCGGTAACAGGCGGAACAAAAGTTTTATCTGATGAGATTAAAGTTCAGGTAAGTACAGCTCCGGGAGAAAGCTTTTTAGATAAGATGATTGCCTTGGTTGAAGGTGCATCACGTCAGAAAACACCAAACGAGATTGCTTTAACTATTCTGCTGGCCAGTTTTACACTGGTATTCATCATTGTATGCGTAACCTTGAAACCTTTTGCTGATTATGCCAATACACCGATCACCATTGCCGCGTTGATTTCGCTTTTTGTATGCCTGATCCCAACTACTATCGGCGGACTTTTATCTGCCATTGGTATTGCCGGAATGGACAGGGCCTTAAGGGCAAACGTAATTACCAAATCGGGTAAAGCGGTTGAAACAGCAGGCGATATTGATGTATTGCTATTAGACAAAACCGGAACCATTACCATCGGTAACCGTAAAGCCACCAATTTTTATCCAACTGCAGGTGTAAATATTAAAGTTTTTACAGATGCCTGTGTATTAAGTTCTTTGGCAGATGAAACTCCGGAGGGAAAATCAATCATTGAACTGGCCGCCGAACAGGGTGTTCAATCTACCGGAACGCCAGAAGGATCTGTTTTTATCAAGTTTACTGCCGAAACCCGTTCGAGCGGACTAGATACTGCCGATGGCAAAAGGATCAGAAAAGGTGCTTTTGATTCGATCAGGAACATGGTGCAAAAAGCCGGAAATCATTTTCCTTCTGATATTGAAGATCATGTAAAAACCATCGCTACCAATGGCGGTACACCTTTAGTGGTAGCTGAAAATGAAAAAGCCCTTGGTGTAATCGAATTACAGGATATTATTAAACCCGGCATTAGCGAACGTTTTGAACGCTTAAGGAAAATGGGGGTAAAAACAGTAATGGTAACCGGAGATAACCCGTTGACCGCTAAATACATTGCAGAGAAAGCGGGTGTTGATGATTTTATTGCCGAGGCCAAACCTGAGGATAAAATGAATTACATTAAAGATGAACAAACCCTTGGTAAGCTGGTAGCGATGATGGGTGATGGTACCAATGATGCACCTGCTTTGGCACAGGCCGATGTGGGTGTTGCCATGAACAGCGGAACACAGGCCGCTAAGGAAGCTGGTAACATGGTTGATTTGGATAACGATCCGACCAAACTGATCGAGATTGTAGAAATCGGTAAACAATTGTTGATTACCCGCGGCACATTAACCACTTTTTCCATTGCAAATGATGTGGCCAAGTATTTTGCCATTGTTCCGGCTTTATTTATCGCTTCAATACCAGCGCTGCAAAGTCTGAATATTATGGGCTTGCATTCGCCAGAATCGGCGATCATGTCGGCAGTAATTTTTAACGCCATCATTATCCCGATACTGATCCCATTGGCTTTAAAAGGTGTGGCTTACAAACCCATCGGAGCAACTGCTTTATTACGCAGAAACCTGTTTATCTATGGTATTGGTGGGGTAGTAGCCCCGTTTATAGGGATTAAAATAATTGATTTATTAGTCGGCCTGTTTGTATAAATGTCAATTTGAGCGCAGAATCTTTAGATATGGGATAGCAGAAAAATAAGCACTATTAGCAGATAAAGATGCTTCGCAACTCAGCATGACACCAAGAAAATTTAAAAAGAAAACAAAATGAAAAAATACATCGTTCAATCCATCCGCTTAACATTGGTATTATTGGTACTGTTATGCGTAATATATCCTGTTACTGTTGCCTTTATCGGCAAAATGTCTAAAGGAAATGGTGGTGGAGAAAAAATCACCAAAAATGGTAAAACAGTAGGTTATGCCTTATTGGGCCAGTCGTTTACTAAACCGCAATATTTCTGGGGAAGGCCATCGGCTGTGGCCTATAATGCAGCGGGTTCTGCAGGTTCTAACAAAGGACCATCAAATCCTGATTATTTAAAAGAAGTGCAATCCCGTATTGATACTTTATTGAAATATAACCCTGGTATCAAAAAATCTGATATCCCCGCCGATATGGTTACTGCATCAGGAAGCGGACTTGACCCAAATATTTCGGAACAAGGCGCTGCGATTCAGGTTGACAGAGTTGCTGCGGCCCGTAAAATCGATGTGAAAAAGGTAAAAGAACTGGTGGCCATGAATACACTGAAACCATTTATGGGTTTATTTGGCCCCTCATCCGTAAATGTGTTGAAATTAAATCTTGCCCTTGATGCGTTTTAGTTTTAATATCGTCCTTTCGACTGTAGCGGAGAGATCTAAAATCACTCGTTTAAAGATCTCTCCATTCCACTGCGTTCCAGTCGAGATGACGACCGTTTATAACAAACAATTTCCCAAAACAATAACAACGGCAATGCATTAAGGCCTGGTATCAAAGAAATCTGGGCCTTAGGCTTTGCCCAATACAAAACAATCAGATAAAATGAAAAAAATACTATTACTTGCCGTTACACTCGCTACAGGATCTATTGCCAAAGCACAGGAAGAACCTAAAATTAAAGTAACGGGATACCTTGAGGCTTATTATGGATACGACTTTAATCAACCTGCAGACCACAACCGTCCTGGTTTTATATATTCGCATAACCGCGCAAACGAAGTAAACCTAAACCTGGGTTTCATCAAAGCTGCTTATGACAGCGGAATGATCAGGGCTAATGTAGCTGTTATGGCAGGAACTTATGCCAATGCCAACCTGGTTGCCGAGCCTGGCGTATTAAAAAATATCTTGGAGGCCAATGCAGGGGTGAAATTATCCAAAACAGAAAATCTTTGGGTCGATGCCGGAGTCTTTTCGTCGCACATCGGTTTCGAAAGTGCAGTTTCGAAAGATTGTTGGGTGCTGACCAGAAATATTTCTTCAGAAAATACACCTTATTATGAATCGGGTGCAAAAATTACTTATGGCACTAAAGACGGTAAATTTACGGCTAGCGCACTATACCTGAACGGATGGCAGCGCATTAGCCGCCAGAATGGAAACAATAGACCTGCCGGTGGACTTCAGCTTACCTTGAAACCTACAGATAAAATTACAGTAAACTATAGTAATTATCTTGGAACGGAAGGTGTTGATTCAGTTCGGGTTAATCGGTTTTACCACAACCTTTATGGCATCTTCCAGCTAACCAATAAATTTGGCATCACCCTTGGATTTGATTATGGTACGCAACAAAAGCAAAAAGGCAGCAGTGATAAAAATGAAGTCATTTCTCCGGTAGCTATTGCACAATACAAGTTTGCACCAAAATGGGCCATTGCCGGAAGGTTTGAATATTATGAGGATAAAAACGGCATTTTTATTCCAACTGGCACGCCACAGGGTTTTAAAACCAAAGGTTATTCTTTAAATCTTGATTATTCGCCAATAGCCAATGCTGTTGTAAGGCTGGAGGGAAAAGCCTATGATAGCAAAGACAAAATATTTACCAGGGAAGGTGCTGCGGTTAATGCCAATGCAAGTTTAACGGCGAGTATTGCAGTATCGTTTTAGCATACCAAAGCTTTCGTCATTTCGAGCGGAGCAAAGCGGAGTCGAGAAATCTTTCGATACAGATCTCTCCATTCCGTTGCACTTCAGTCGAGATGACGTTCATTTTCGAAAAAAATAAAAGCATGCATCCCTACATAGAAATCATATTCAGCCTGTTTTTAGCGTTCTTAGGAATATTCATGATGTGGAAATTAAATTCTTTAAAAAGACAGGGCAGGTGCAAAAAAAGAAGTTATGCCACAGAAAAGTATTTCAAACTGCTTTATAATAAGATTTCTTTTAGGTTTATAATCTTATTATTTACGTTGGCTATGATCATAGTCATTACGACATTAATAGAAAAAGGAATCATGAATGTTAGCTGGTAAAGATTGTGGAAGAAGAACAAAAAGAAGAATCGGTCAGGCATTTTTTAGACCTGGTTAAAAAATCCAGGCGCGGAAAGCTTAAAATCTATATGGGCATGAGTGCTGGTGTGGGTAAAACTTACCGAATGCTCCAGGAATCGCATGCCTTGCTTCGAAATGGTGTAGATGTCTGTATCGGTTATGTGGAAACCCATAAAAGGGCGGAAACCGAAGCACTTGTTGCAGGCTTGCCGATTATTCCAAGACGGAAAATCTTTTATCGGGGCAAGGAAATAGAGGAAATGGATCTCAAGGGGATCCTGAACCGCCATCCCGAAATTGTGATTGTGGACGAACTCGCCCATACCAATGTTGAGGGCAGTAAAAACACTAAACGCTGGCAAGATGTTTTCGATCTGCTCGAAGCGGGGATCAGCGTTATTTCTGCAGTAAACATTCAGCACCTGGAAAGTATTAATGAAGAAATTGAGCAGATTACTGGTATTGCCATTACCGAACGGATCCCGGATAAGATATTAGAAATTGCCGATGAAATCGTAAATATCGACCTTACTGCTGACGAATTGGTTACCCGCCTTAAAGAAGGCAAAATTTATGAGCAGTCAAAAATTGAAAGAGCGTTAGCTAACTTTTTTCAGTCTGATAAAATCCTTCAATTGCGCGAACTGGCTTTAAAAGAAGTAGTGCATCAGGTAGAACGGAAAATCCAGACTGAAATTCCCAAATCGATTAAGCTCAGGCCCGAACGTTTTTTGGCCTGTATTTCATCTAATGCCGAAACTGCGGGAATAGTGATCCGCAAAACAGCAAGACTGGCTTCCTATTACCGATCGCCATGGATGGTATTGTATGTGCAGCGCGAGAACGAAAGTATGGAGCGCATTAAATTGGACAAGCAGCGCCATTTGATCAACCATTTTAAACTGGCTACCGAACTGGGTGCCGAAGTCATTAAAATTAAAAGTAACGCCATTACCGAAACCATCATTGATGTTGCTACTAAAAAGGAAATTACAACGATATGTATCGGTAAGCCCCATCTTAATATTTTTCAGGTAATTTTACGTACACCGGTATTTAACGGACTATTAAAAAATCTGGCCATGAAGGATATTGATCTGGTGATTTTATCATGAAAAATTTACTCCATGTCTTAAGATTAGCTTCCAGTTTATAAAATCGTAAGGCGCAGAAACTTTATAGCTGCCTAATTACCGTTTGCCTGGTATCTTGTTTGATATTAGACCGGTTGATTCTAGAAACTACCTTATCCAAATAAAATTTTATTAGTGCATTCTGCCTTGTGGCACGGTAGTTTTTTCGCAGCTGTGGTTGTTTTCAGGATTCCATCAGTATACATTAAATTGCTGGATTTGGTCTTGAAGATTTCAGGCCGCTGATCGGCTTATCATCAGCTTTGTCTTACTCTTGTCGTATATCCACTGTTCTACTTTTCTCAAATTTATCAAAACTATATCTTTTGTGTGGGGTTAAAATAATAGGACCTATGAAAAGCGATATGGAAAGAAATGATACGAAAACACGTCTGATTAATGAGATTACCACTACAGGTTTACAAAGTGCAGCGAAGAAATTAGGGGCTCCGGCAAGTAAAAGACAGATCAGGAAAGGTGTTTCTAAAAACATCAGTTTAATAGATGAGCTGTTGCGTCTTGCTTTAATTAAAAACAAAGATGCATCAAAACAAGTGCAGCGCAATATTGAGTTTGTTGGTCTTGGGGTAATAGCTGCACATACTTTTTACAAGGGTTTTAAAAAGAAAAAACCATTGTGGATTTATGAAGGCATTTTCTTAACGGCGGCACTTGGCGGCGTGTTATTGGCTACGCAACTTAAAGCAGCAAAAATGATGATTAATCAGTAACATCATTTTATTCAATAGTTTTAAAACAGGCAAAAGAACATTCGCAAATGTGGTAAAACCGTATAAATTGCAATTGTCTTTGATCTTACCTAGATTCTATAAGGCTTGGATAACCTCCCTTAATCTATAAAACATAAGTTGCTACTGCCATAAGGCTGTCATCATATTTCCTAAATTTGCAATGCGGATAAATTAATCTGGATTCCTGCCAAAGGGCAAACAGATTAAATTAGCTGAGAAATTTAAACTGCATTTTAAGGAATGGATATTACCAAAAGATTTGACCGGATATTACAGCTATTTTTTCTTTTACAATCTAAATCTATAGTTACTGCGGAAGAATTACAAAAACGGTTCGAAATCAGTTTGAGGACGATTTACAGGGATTTAAAGGCCCTGGAGATGGCCGGAATACCGATCGTAAATGAACCAGGAAGTGGTTATTCGATTATGGAAGGTTTTAGGTTACAGCCATCCAGGTTTAGCCAGGAAGAAATTCTCAGTTTAATGGTTGCTGAAAAAGTGATGCAGAAACATGAAACAGAATTTGTTAAAAAACATTTTGATGCTGCACTCATCAAGATAAAAAGCTCTTTCCAGGTGCATCAAAAAAAAGATTTTCTGCATTTAGAAGATACCATACATCTTAAAAATGATTTTAAATCCAATGATTACCTGCCCAACATTATTGATGTATTGCTCAATAGCACGTTAAAGAAGAAGATAACCCGCATCGATTACCTCAAAAGTAGTGATGTTTATCCGGTTGGCAGATCTGTAGAACCTATAGGTATATTTTATGAACATGGTTTCTGGTATCTTTTGGCCTATTGCCATTTAAGGAAAGATTACCGAAATTTTAGGTTGGACAGGATTAAAAAAGTTACGGTACTTGAAGAAAATTTTACTATTTCACACCCGCCAATTCATGAGTTTCGTGATAAAGGATTGTCAGAAAACAAAACGAAAATCGAACTCAGGGTAGATCGGAAGTACGCCCACTACCTATACTGGGACCGCCAGATTTTCGGATTCAGGGAAGAGGAAATTTCGGATGATTTTGTGTTGATGTATTTCGATTGTTCCCTCTCTGTTGTTTCTTTTGTACGCTGGTTTATTAAATTCGTTGATGTAGCTGAAATTATAGAGCCAGCCCATTTAAATCATGAACTGGTAGAAATCATGGAATCTGGTTTAAAAAGGATAAAAAACAAAGGGGCTATCTTATAAATTATAATTCGCTTGGAATTTGTCACGTTGAGCCTGTCGAAACACTTTATCAGAAATCTAAAAGAAGTCCTTCGACAAGCTCAGGATGACAATTTTATTTCATAATACAGTTTTTTATTTAATAACCTGAACTTGATAATTATTTAATTAAAATACTGCCTTATAAACGACTCGTCTCCGACCGATTCGTCATACTGAACTTGTTTTACAAGTAGAAATAATATTTTCAATGGTCTTGTAGCTACTCCGTGGTCAGCATCTTTTTAGCAGGAAAGACCCTGAAATGAATTACCTTCGGTGAGCTCGCTAAGGCTCGGTTCAGGGTGACGGCATCTTAATTAAAAGTCGATATAAGCTACAGAGAGGCAATATTATTAATCGAACTCAGGTTAATACCTATCCCAGAAAAATGGAGGTTCAATACCTAATGCCCTCAAATAAACAAAGCCCTGCCCACGGTGGTGTATTTCGTTATCGATGAAATATAAGAGGTGACTAATGATGGTAAACTCATACATTCCAAACAATTTGATGGTGTCGTGAAGCTGTTCTTCATTTATTTTATTAAAGTATGCTGCAATTTTGGTAGTATCCTCATCCCATTTCGTTAGTAACTCTTCTTTGGTATGCAACGGAAGATCATGATTAAAAGGTGAAGTTTCTCCCGTTACCATTTCCTTTAAACCCGGAACATCAATCGATAGTAATTCTTTAATCAATGCTGAAAATGGTCTCATTCCACCGATTGAGAATTCGAATAATTCTTTTTCAGGAAATTTTTCAATGGTTTTTCGGGTTAGCTTTCGGTGACCTAACCAGTGTTGTAGTAATTCGCTTTTGGTAATCATAACTGCTGACATTTTGTTATATAATTTAATAGAACAAAACTAAAACCAGCCTATGACAACGGCCTGTCACTCAAAACAGATTAAATATTTTCATTTTTAGTTTCTTTTTTGTTGGCCCGGAGCAAATGGTCTGGCCGATTTGGAAGCCGTACCTTTTTTAGCCTGCCCCGGAGGCACTTTTCCGCTGTTGCCGGCTGTTCTTGTGCTATAACAGGCACTGGAAAGCAGCATTACCGATAAGGTTACAATAAAATATATCTTTTTCATAATCATACTAGAGCGATAACTGTGCCAAATGGAGGTTTTCCCTCCGATTAGTAGTGTCAAGCTTGTTGTTACTATACCGAGCGGTAGCTACCATTAAACCCTCATCATGAGTTTAAAGCTTTAAGGATATGATCAAGATATGCTGTTAACTCTCCATCTAGTTATTTCAGTCCTCTTTCTTTTAAAAGGTTTTCTAATTCGCTGTTATCATATTCAGAATTATTAACCAGTTTATAGATGAAAAACAAAGGGATGAGTGTTAAAAAGCCTAATGTATTTTTTGCCACGCTAAAAAATATAATGCCAGCCAGAAACCCTATTAACAATGCATTCATCACGGCTGCCGATTTCTTTTTCTTTGCTTCCTGCAGTAATTCCTGGTCCGTTAATTCTGATAGTTTTTTCGTTTCCATTTTGGTGAGCTAGTACGTTTTTTAGTTAATGATTCCAGTCAATATGCCAAATATAAATAATTGGTGCCACAAGCATCCTGATTTGCGTTTTAAAAAATTGGGAAATCACCTATCCGAAAACGTAATTTAAAACTGTACCTAACGTTACGGCTTTTGGTAACGAGATTCAAAGAATGATACTCATGTTATGCAAACTTTTTTCGTAACCATTTACGGACTGGTTCATCATACCACTTTAAAGTGGCATAGGCTAAAGCAACACTTCCTATTAAAATGATTAAAGCGTATGGCCAGGCCTTTATAATGGTAATGCCATTATGGTTACTGATCCAGGCCACATAAAAATAAACCAAAGGATAATGCACCAGATAAATCGGGTAGGATAGATCACCCAGAAATTTGCATATCTTGTACTCTGATTTTGTTTGCAATACGCCGCTGGCACCAATGTACACAATAAGTGGAAAAACGATGATGATACCTATCGACTCATATAACCCATTCATCCAAAGATGCTGAGCACCACCAATGCGGGGCATATAAAGTATCAGGGCAATTAATAAGCTGCACCATAAAAAAGCATTTTTAATTTTGGCAGGCTTCGCAACGCGGGAAAGCAACAAACCTGCAAAGAAAGGGTACATGGTCCGGGTAAAACCAATACGTACCTGTTCTACGTTTAATGTCCAGCCACCACTTACATCTCCATTGGTAATGGCCAGATAGGACAATGCAATGGCTGCAATCACTACTAAGATGCTTAATGCTGTTTTTGAAAATTTTCTGATCCATACCGCATAAAGAATATTGGCTATGTATTCAAAAAATAACGACCAGCCCACACTGTTCATCGGATGCATTTCTTGCCAGCCACGTATGTCAAGTGATAGTGGTATGGGCAGAATGGTATAACCGATCAGCAATACCAGTAACATCTTCCACAGCGGTACGGTATGAATGAGCGGCCATATGGCAGAGTCTGTAAAATAGAATCCGATAGCGCCAATGGTCATACCCAAAATGACCATGGGTTGCAGACGTACGATACGGCGCTTGAAAAAACTGCCGACACTCATTTTATTCCATCTGTCGTCATAAGCATAACCCATCACAAAACCCGATAACAAAAAGAAAAAATCTACCGCAAGATAGCCGTGGTTCACCAGGATGTCAAGGTGGCCAGTTCCAAGCGGTTCGGTTAAATGAAAGGTGACAACGATTATAGCGGCAATACCCCTCAGACCATCCAGAATAGGGTAGTGCGGCTTGGTAATTAACTCATTACCCGGTTTAATATTCATGTAAAGGCTTTAAAAAAAGGTAAGCCATAAAAATAGCCAACATTCCTTGCCGCATCACTTTGCATCTATAATGATACGTAACATATGTAGTCAATGAAGAGATTATCATTTTTAACGATCAAAACAAGATCTAGATAATAAAACCAGCTTTGTAAATTAAAAACTTAAATCATTACATTTGCCCTTGGTGAAAAACTTTATATTCCTTTTTTCTTTTTATTTGATCCTTCTGGGCCTAATGCCCTGCCAGGACAAGGAAGATATGGTTTCAAGGTTTCAAACCGAAAGCATCGTACAAAGTGGTCATACTAAAGCTGAACATGCACATGGAGAAGCCTGTCCGCCAATCTGTAGCTGTGCCTGCTGCTCGGTCGGTCAGCACTTCCCTTCAGAAAAGTTAACCAACCTCACTATTCCGGTATTTCGCAAACCATACCCAATTTTCAAATGCTCTGCATTGAAAAAGCAACCCATTGATATCTGGCAACCGCCTAAACTCGTTTAATCAATTTATCTTATTGCTGTCCGTGAAAAGACAGTTTCTTACCTGCATATTTTGTGCTACACAGCGCAATAATGCCCTGCTATTTATTGATTTTTGATTTAAACAACCATGTTGAACAGAATAATACAGTTCTCCATCAGGCAAAAACTGCTGGTGGGAATTTTGATGCTGGCGCTCATTGCCTGGGGAATCTACTCCCTGAGGCAACTTCCTATAGATGCGCTTCCGGATATTACCAATAACCAGGTCCAGATTATTACTTCGTCTCCCAGCAATGGCGCGGAAGATATCGAGCGTTTTGTAACCTATCCGGTAGAGCAGACCATGGCCACTATTCCTGGAATAGAAGAAGTCCGTTCCTTTAGCCGGTTCGGTCTTTCAGTTGTAACGGTCGTGTTCAAGGAAAATATAGAAATTTACTGGGCCCGTCAGCAAGTGAGCGAAAGGCTTACTGAAGTAGAAAGAGCTATTCCAAAGGGGATCGGCACACCAGAAATTGCACCTTTAACTACCGGGCTGGGAGAGATCTACCAATATGTTATCCACCCTAAAAAAGGATATGAAAAGAAATACGATGCCACCGAGCTTCGCACCATTCAAGACTGGATTGTTCGCCGCCAGCTTTTGGGTGTGGAGGGTATAGCAGATGTGAGCAGCTTTGGCGGCTACCTCAAGCAGTACGAGATTGCCATTAATCCGGATAAACTGAGAAGCATGAATATCTCCATTAGCGACATTTTTAAGGCGCTTGAGAAAAACAACCAGAATACCGGCGGATCATACATTGATAAAAAGCCTAATGCCTATTTTATCCGGAGCGAAGGACTGATCAACAGTATAGACGATATTGAGAATATCGTGGTAAGGACAAATGAAAACAGTACCCCTGTGCTGATCAGAAATGTAGCTGAAGTGAGGATCGGAGCGGCCACCAGATATGGTGCCATGACCCGGAACGATCAGGGGGAGGTAGTAGGCGCGGTAGTGATGATGTTAAAGGGCGCCAACTCATCAAAGGTTATCAAAAACGTAAAAACCCGGATGGATCAGATAGCCAAAAATCTTCCGGAGGGGGTTGTCATTGAGCCATTCCTTGATCGTACCAAATTGGTAAACAGTGCCATTGGCACAGTAACGAAAAACCTGGCAGAAGGTGCATTAATTGTGATTTTTGTATTGGTACTGCTTTTAGGGAATTTCCGCGCCGGATTGATTGTGGCTTCGGTGATTCCGCTCGCCATGCTTTTTGCCATCTGTTTGATGAACCTTTTTGGCGTCAGTGGAAACCTGATGAGCCTGGGTGCGATAGACTTTGGACTCATTGTAGATGGCGCGGTTATTATTGTAGAAGCCTCACTTCATCATCTTGGGCTTCGCCAAAACAAAAACAGGTTAAGCCAGCAGGAAATGGACGCAGAAATTTTTGAATCTGCTTCCAAAATCCGTAACAGTGCCGCTTTTGGCGAAATCATTATCCTGATTGTTTATCTACCGATTTTGGCTCTGGTAGGCATAGAAGGTAAAATGTTCAGGCCAATGGCGCAAACAGTAGCCTTTGCTATTTTAGGTGCTTTTATCTTATCGTTAACGTATGTACCGATGATGAGTGCACTTTTTCTAAGTAAAACCATCAATACCAAAAGAAATATTTCAGACCGGATTATGTCTTTTTTTCAACGCGTATATACGCCGATGCTCAACTTTGCATTGCGGGCAAGAGTGGCAGTTGTGGGTATTGCAGTTGGATTATTTGTGCTTGGCCTGGTCATTTTCAATTACCTGGGGGCCGAATTTATTCCTACATTGGAAGAGGGCGATTTTGCCGTAGAAACCAGGGTGCTTACCGGAAGCAGCCTTTCGCAAACCATTGAAGCCTCTACGCGTGCAGCGAAAGTATTAAAGGCAAATTTTCCGGAGGTAAAGGAGGTTATCGGAAAGATTGGCTCCAGCGAAATTCCTACCGACCCGATGCCGGTAGAAGCCTGTGACCTGATTATTATCCTCAAAAATAAGCGCGATTGGACAACTGCTTCAACGAGAGATGAACTGGCAGAAAAAATGCAGACCAAGCTCGAACAGTATATCCCGGGAGTTACTTTCGGTTTCCAACAGCCTATACAAATGCGTTTTAATGAACTTATGACTGGCGCAAGGCAAGATGTGGTAATCAAAATTTACGGAGAAGATTTTTCCAAGCTCAGTACCTACGCAGCGCAGGTTGGTGCTATAGCCGGGAAAATAAAAGGGGCACAGGATATTTATGTGGAACAGGCTTCGGGACTTCCACAGGTGATCATCAAATTTCATAGAGAAAAGATTGCACAGTTCGGATTGAATATTGAAGATGTGAATACGGCTATCCGTTCGGGATTTGCGGGAGAAGTGGCTGGTTTGGTATTCGAAGGCGAAAAACGGTTCGATATGGTTGTCCGCCTCGAAAAAGAAAACAGGCAGTCGCTTGATGACGTGAAAAATCTGTTTGTTACAGCAACTAATGGCAACCAGATTCCACTGGAACAACTGGCCGATATCGAGTATAAGGAAGGACCTAACCAGATTCAGCGCGATGATGCAAAGCGACGGATTACTGTCGGTTTTAATGTGCGGGGAAGGGATGTAGAAAGTATCGTAAAGGAAATTCAGCAAAAGGTTGATGCAGAAGTTAAGTTTTCACCAGGATATTACCCCACCTTTGGCGGTACTTTCGAGAACCTGCAGGCAGCCAATAAAAGATTAAGTGTTGCCGTGCCGCTGGCCTTACTGCTCATCTTACTGTTGCTTTATCTTACTTTTTCATCCATTAAACATGCACTGTTAATTTTTACCGCCATCCCTTTATCGGCTATTGGTGGTGTATTTGCCCTTTGGGCACGTGGTATGCCCTTTAGTATCTCTGCAGGCATAGGCTTTATAGCGCTATTTGGTGTTGCGGTACTTAATGGTATTGTACTTATCAGTGAATTTAACAGGTTAAAAAAAGAAGGAATGAAAGATATACAGGAAATTATCAGAAAAGGAACCTCGGTTAGGCTGCGCCCGGTTATTATGACGGCCCTTGTAGCCTCTCTGGGTTTTCTTCCAATGGCCATCTCTGGCGGAAGCGGTGCTGAAGTGCAGCGACCGCTGGCTACGGTTGTTATCGGCGGACTAATCTCTGCAACACTGCTAACCCTTTTGGTACTTCCGGTGCTTTATATCTGGATTGAAAAAATGGGCAGTAACAAGTTAAAAATATCACCGATAGCAGGCATTATTGTCGTATTTATTGTGTTTTTTGGATTGCAGCCTGCTAAGGCGCAAACTTCGTTAACACTTAAACAGGCCGTATCTGCAGCGCTGGAAAACAACCGGATAATAAACGGGGCTAACCTTGATGTAGCCTTGCAACAGACACTTAGAAAAGGCACTTTCGAAATGCCTAAAACGGAAATATCCATGCTTTACGGCCAATACAATAGTCTGGTTAAAAACGATAACAACATTACCGTTTCTCAGACCATTCCTTTTCCAACGCTTTTCGCGGCAAATGCAGCGTTGGGTAATGAACGGATCAAAGCAGGCCAGCTTCAGGTGGCTTCCAGTAAAAACGAACTTGTATTTCAGGTAAAAACGGTTTATACCAATCTTCAGTATCTGTATTCAAAGGAGAAACTATTGTATGAGCAGGATAGCATTTATAAGGGTTTTTTAAAATCGGCGTCGCTCAAGTATAAAACAGGTGAGGGTAATCTGCTTGAAAAGGTTGCTGCGGAAACACAGCTTAAGGACGTACAGAGCCTGCTTAACCAAAATGGATCTGATATTGAAATTTATAAAGCGCAGCTTGCTACGCTTCTTGGTGGGGGTAGCCTATCCTCAATTGCCGACAGGTTTTTAACAGAAACACCCGAAATTTCTATCGGAGACACTGCGCTTCTACATGAAAATCCTGCCA
The DNA here is from genome assembly GCF_007833675.1 of Pedobacter suwonensis. Lineage (NCBI taxonomy): Bacteria > Pseudomonadati > Bacteroidota > Sphingobacteriia > Sphingobacteriales > Sphingobacteriaceae > Pedobacter > Pedobacter suwonensis. Next base: position 4,213,000 of record NZ_CP031708.1, read on the forward strand.
TAGCCTATTTCAGACAGCAGGTTGTAATCGCCGAAAAGCAACGCAAAGTAGAATTGGCCAAAGCCTTACCCGACTTTACACTTGGCTATTTCAACCAATCACTAACCGGTTTTCATAAAGTTGATGGAAATGATGTTTTCTTTGGTCGCGACAAACGTTTCCAGGGCTTTCAGGTAGGCCTTTCCGTTCCTTTATTTTATAGAGCTTATGCCGTAAAGGCAAAGGCAGCATCGATTAATAAGGATATTGCCTCGAACAATCTGGAACTTCAGCAACGAAAATTGACGGGCCAATATCAGCAGGCTTTAAGCGAATACCTGAAAAACAGGAAACGTTACGACTATTTTGTCACTTCAGCCTTAGCCAATGCTGCCTTAATATTAAAAAACAGCCGCATTGCTTATCAGAACGGAGAAATAGGCTATTCAGAATACCTGATAAACCTTAAACAGGCAAATGGTATTTACGAAGGCCGGCTGATGGCCTTGCTCCAGTTAAGCCAGAGCATCAATCAAATTGAATTTTTAACCGGTAACCACCAATCATTTTAAACATAAATATCATGAGATCCATATATAAATTTCTTATCCTGGCGTCCTTTCCATTTTATTTGGCTGGCTGTAGTCGTCAAAGCGCAGAAAAAGAACCTGAAAAAGAAAGCGTTCATGAAAAGAGCGATATTGTAACGCTTAACCCGGAACAGCAAAAGCTATCCGAAATTACCCTTGGCGAAATTGAGCTGAAAGAATTAAGTGGAACAACAAAAGTAAACGGCATGCTCGACCTTCCTCCACAAAGCCTGGTATCAATATCTACACCACTGGAAGGAATTTTGAAAAGCACCAATATGTTGCAGGGAAAACGCGTGGCGAAAGGGGCGCTCGTAGCGGTTATGCAAAATCCGGAATTTATTCAGATGCAACAGGATTACCTGGATTATAAAAGCCAGCTACAGTTCCTGAAAGAGGAGTTAGACCGCCAGGAAGAATTGGCAAAGGAAAATGTAAATTCTAAAAAAGCATTGCAGAAAGCAAGAAGCGAATACCAAAGTGTGAGTGCAAGGTTGCTGGGGCAACGGTCAAAACTCTCCCTGATGAATATTAGTTTTTCAGCATTGGAGAAAGGACAGATTCAAAAAACCTTCAATTTATATACCCCAATTGCAGGCTATGTTACCCAGGTTAATACCAATATAGGTGCCTTTGTGAGTACAACCGATGTGATGTTTAAAATTGCCGATACCGAACACCTGCATGCTGAACTTACCGTGTTTGAAAAAGATGTACCCAAGCTTAAACTGGGGCAGAAGGTTCGCTTTGTACTCGCTAACGAAGAAAAAGAACGTATGGCCACGGTTTACCTCATAGGTAGGGAAATTAGCAAAGAGCGTACCGTACAAATCCACTGTCACCTGGATCAGGAAGATACGCAATTGCTTCCGGGCATGTATCTTAAAGCCTATGTAGAAAGCGGCGTGAGCAAGGTTGAAGCATTACCCGATGCGGCAATTGTTGAATTTGAAGGTAAAAAGTTTGTCTTTATCGAACAGCCACCTAGCAGAAGTAATAAAACTTATCGCTACAGGATGATGGAAGTAAAAACCGGTGTCGCCGAAAATGGTTATACCCAAATTTCTTTTGCGGAACAGATTGATAATGTGAAAGTAGTGGTCAAAGGCGCCTATGATTTGTTAAGTAAGGTAAAAAATACCGAAGAGGAAGAGGAACATTAAATTGAAACCAAAAAATTGCTTTTTTTATTACGATGTTTTATGTTTAATAAATTTTGGCTTAGTTGAGTCTGGAGACTCAACACTATTCCTGCTCCGTAGAGTCGCTTTGCTTAACTCTACGGAGAGATGGGGGGGTATAACTGTTTTTTTAAGGTATCATCGAAAAAGCAAGCTGAAGCAGGTTATTGAAAGGTATAGAGGCTCTGGATATAACAAGAGAGTCCCTACATGGTCGATTTTTTTCGTTCTACCATTATCTATGATCCTGGGTGTATGGGGTTATGCACTTATTGGGTAACAAACGATGTGAAAGAGGGGATTTGTTTGTAGTTGAGAATGGAGACTCAATACTATTTATACTCCGTAAAGATGCTTCGCTTAACGCTACGGAGAAGTAGGAGAAGCATTACCCAATGCGGCAATTGTTGAATTTGAAGGTAAAAAGTTTGTCTTTATCGAACAGCCACCTAGCAGAAGTAATAAAACTTATCGCTACAGGATGATGGAAGTAAAAACAGGTGTCGCCGAAAATGGTTATACCCAAATTTCTTTTGCAGAACAGATTGATAATGCGAAAGTAGTGGTCAAAGGCGCTTATGATTTGTTGAGTAAGGTGAAAAATACCGAAGAGGAACATTAATTGAAACCAAAAAATTGCTTTTTTTATTACGATGTTTTATGTTTAATAAATTTTGGCTTAGTTGAGTCTGGAGACTCAACACTATTCCTGCTCCGTGGAGATTCTTTGCTTAACTCTACGGAGAGATGGGGAAAAGAGGCGATTATTATATTATCTTTCTAAATTAATTTAAATTATAAGCTTGAAGCGTATTTTAGAGATCATATTACCAATCTCCGCTATTTTTTCATTGGGTATTGGTATATGGCAAATGTTGCAAACGAAAACAATGATTCTTCCTTCCTGGTTTTTGGTTGCGATTTCCTTACCTGGCACGCTGCTTTTATCTTTTGCTTTCGGTTTTATATTGAAAAAACTGCTAAATTCAAAATGGCAGACCTCAATATTTACCTCCATATTTGTAATCATATTTTGTTCTATATTTTACATAAGTGAACATAAGCCGGTTTATATTATTATTGTTCCAAAAAACTATGTTGGAGAAGTTAGATTGTTTCTGTCTAATAAAAATGATTTTTCCATCAATGAATACGGTATCGGTTATATTGATAGGAGAACTTTCAATGATGGTTTTTATCCAAAAATCATCCAGACAGGGAATGATATAACCAAACAAATAAAAGAGTATGGCAAGGGTGCATCTGCAACTACATCAGAAGATGCTTACTCTTTTAATCATCTGTCTTTTCATATCCTGGATAGCGGAAAGAAAGTAGATGGCAAAGATATTGAAGAACTAATCAGGATTAAAGCAATAGATACTGCGCGTCTATATAAAAAATAAACGCCTTAGTCTGTTCGTAGCCTTGCTCCTGTAGTTTGAATCAGGAAGAATGCCGATCAAATTTGATTGGGTTGCTCTTGAGTCTGGAGACTCAACACTATTTGTGCTCCGTAGAGTCGTTTTGCTTAACTCTACGGAGAGATGTGTCCTTCAAATAAAGCTTCAAACCATATCCTTAAAACCAAAAGTAACTTTTTAGTGTTACCTATCATAAAGTAAATCAATCCTTTAAGCTTGGATATTTCAGATGAATATATGGGTTGATGCTTTGCCAGATAAGTTACATAGCCACAGGATAAATATGAATACCAGAAGAGACTTTCTACAAAAAATGGGTGCATCAGCATTGATGTTGCAATTAAGTTCCATATCAGCATTTGCTGATGCTCCCGAAGAAATCAAGCAACCTTATGATGGTAGGGTACTCCGGGTAGCCATTATGGGTTTGGGTGGATATGGTACCCGGGTAGCAGAGGCGATGAAAGCCTGTACCAAGGCTAAACTGGTAGGTGTAATTAGTGGTACGCCTTCAAAAATTAAAGATTGGCAAGCCAAGTACAACATTCCCGAAAAGAATTGTTATCACTACCAGAACTTTGATGAGGTGAAAGATAATCCGGATATAGATGCCATTTATGTAACTACACCAAATGCCCTGCACCATGGTCAGGTTATTCGTATAGCAAAAGCCGGAAAACACGCGATATGCGAAAAGCCGATGGCATTAAATGCCAAAGAAGGTCAGGAGATGGTTAGTGCCTGTAAAAAGGCAAATGTGAAGTTACTGGTTGGTTATCGAATGCATTTTGAACCCCGTACGCTGGAAGTGATCCGAATGAGAAACGCGGGCGATTTCGGCAAGATCATGTTTTTCCAGGGGCAATGTGGCTTTAAAATAGGCGACCCCACGCAGTGGCGATTAAATAAAGCGCTGGCTGGTGGCGGATCCATGATGGATATTGGGATTTATGCGATTAATGGGGCAAGGTATATGGTTGGCGAAGAGCCGATTTGGATAACAGCCCAGGAAACCAAAACCGATCCGGTAAAGTTTAAAGAAGGTGTGGATGAAACCATTCAATTTCAGCTGGGTTTTCCCGGCGGAGCAGTGGCGTCCTGCTTATCCAGTTATAACATCAACCACCTGGATCGATTTTTTATGAGTGGCGATAAGGGATTTGCAGAAATGCAACCTTCTACCGGTTATGGTCCAATCAAAGGCAGAACCCATCGGGGCGAACTCACGCAGCCGATAACCACGCATCAAACGGTACAGATGGATGAAATGGCAAGCATTATTTTTGAGGATAAGAGGCCGGTAGTTCCTGCAGATGGAGAGGAAGGCTTAAAAGACCTTAAAATTATTGATGCCATTTATGAAGCCGTAAAAACAGGGAAAAAGATCAGGTTAACGGTTTAAGCAACGGCTTTAAATGGGTAATGGAGTTCAATGATGATTTGGCCAGCAATAGACATGATAAGCACTAAGACTGGTTTTTAAATTAACTATATATCATAAAAAAAGCGGCCGAGGCCGCTTTCTTTATTTCTGAACAATGATATGGTATTTAGCTTTGGTGCTTGTTGAGCTATCAAACCAGATGGTATATATTTTTCCGGCTTGTAACTCTGAACCTGCTATGGTTGTGGTTTCCAGTGAACCAGACATGTTAACGTTTAAGCTGGTATTGGCATCAATCGTTTGATAAGCTGAAGCTGCTTTAAAAGCTAAAGCCGAAAGAATACTGGTACCGGTAGATGTTGTCACATTAATGGTACTGCTTAACATAGGCGCCACATTGATAAAACGAACTTTCGCTTTGCCACTCACAGTATTATCATCATTGGCATAGGTATTAATGGCCATTGTACCATCAGCTTGTTTTACCAAAAAAGCAGTTTGAGAAGAATTTTCACTTGCATTTACATTTGCAGATGCGGTTACTGTTGCTGACCCCGAGTTTTTAAAGGCAATGGTTTTACTGCCTGTCGTGGTAGAGATGTCCGTTGCAGTATTGGAATAGGCTATAGCCGATGCACTTACTTTAACATCATTAATATAAGCATCCTGCGCAGCAGATCCTTCCACAGAATTCACGAAAGATATTCTGGCATTAGCACTCAGATCGTTGTTGTTATCTTTCTTGCAGGATGAAATCGAAAGCACCACCGTTGCGGCTACCGCAAAACGTGTGATCAAAGATTTAGTTTTAAGTTTCATGACATTCAATTTTTTATTGAACCATCCCAAAAAAATGCCAACGCCCGAATTTTAATGGTTAAAAACTTGTTTTTCAGATTTTTATATTTATTTTTCTATTATTTTAATAAAATACTCTTGTCAAAAAAATGTATATAAAACAGTTCATTTGTAATATGTTTGGTACATCATCCTTTACCGAAATACTTTGCCGATTAGGTATGTTCAAATAACGCATATCAGGATTTACCTGAACAAATAGCATAAACGCCTCCGGATTTGAGAATAATCCGGAGGCGTTGAATTCATCTGCTAATGAGTATCCGTTTTGGTTTTGTACGCTTACCAGCCATAGTTTTGTACCAGGTTAGGATCTTTGTCAATTTCTGCCTGTGGTATGGGCATAAGGTAGTGCTTATCTGCAAATACCCGGTTTTGTAAAACAACAGTCTTATAAAATACCGCCACTCCCGCCGCTTCGCTTGATACATCCAGCCCTGTACTGCTGAGTTCAGCTGCCGAAGGACGTGCATTTAGTCCCAGTGCTGGTACATTATCCACCGTTTTGGCGATCAGCCATCGTCTTACATCCCAGAACCGGTGGCTTTCAAATGCCAGTTCCACCCTTCGCTCATTTTGGATACGGTTTCGCATACCCGCTTTAGTATTGTCGGCTGCCAGGATCGGTAAGTTTGGCATGGCCACCCGGCTCCGAACCAGATTGAGGTATTGATAAACGGATGGGTCTGGCGCATCCAGGTATTCATTCATGGCTTCTGCATAATTCAGGTAAATTTCTGCCAGGCGGAAAAGCGGGAAATTTCGCGTTCCGGTACCTGAATTCGCATTTCTGTCGTAACTAGGCGATAAAAACTTCCGCACATTATAACCCCATGGGTTAGTACCCGGCTTACCAGTAGCCCAACCATCGGTTATTCCGTTGCCCGCACCATACCAGGCCAGTCGTACCGGGCGTTTGGTTGCATCGAACCTCCATACGTCGTACTGGAAAAATATACTGGCATAGAACCGCGGGTCGCGGTCTTTATACATGTTCGATATATTATTTACCGTCTGAAATTTCAAACCATCCCATAACTGTCCATTCCAAACGCCGCTTGTAGTATAGCCAGAACCGGTTTGGTTTATCGGGTAACCATTTTTCATCTCATAAGCGTCAACAAATTGCTGTAAGGGCGTTAGTTTCCCGTTTCCTTTAAAGGGAGCGCCGTTTGGCAGATAGTTGCCATCAATATCTGTTGAGTTGCCAAGGATCCGCTGCAGAATAGTCTCGGTGTAATCACGGGTATAAAATTGTGCAGCATAATTCTGAACAGGGTTGTCAGGAAAAGGACTGTACAATTTGTAAATACCCAGGTCAATAACTGCTTTCGCTGCGTCAGCAGCCCTTTTCCACTTATCTTTATCATAGCTGCGGTTAAAAAGAACTTTACCATCTTTATTTTGCACATTGGCGTAAAGAGGGTTGCCATTAAATAGTGGACTCGCGGCATATAACAGGGTGCGGGCTTTTAATGCCAGCGCTGCGCCCCTGGTAATGCGGCCGGTTTGTGCGGCTTCCTGCACAAGGGGCAGCACATTCGCAATTTCGTCACATTCTGAGGTAATGAAATTAACTACCTCATCCACCGAATTGCGTGATACCTGCGTATCTTCCAGGTTTTGAGGATCCACATCATTAGCACTCGTAATCAGCGGAACTGCTCCGTAGCGTTTAAAAAGCTCAAAGTAAAACTGGGCGCGAAGAAAACGTGCCTCGGCTTTATAACGGGGTTTCCAGATCGCATAATAACTTTCCCGGTCGAGCGGTACCGGAACAGCATCTATGCGCTTGATAAATATATTCGCCCTGCGGATATCCTGATATTTTCCCGACCAGTTACCGTATGGATTATCATTGGTACTCCAGGCGCCAAGATTATATTTGTAGGCATCTACCGCCTCTCCATTGTCGAACCAATGATGGTAAGTTTCGTCAGTTGCAGCCGTTAAAGGAGAGGTTAACTCATTGGGAAGGGCATTGTACAGGCGCGCCAGGGCCTGCTCTGTCAGGTTGATGTTGTTATAAACATCATTCTCACTTGAATATTCTGCAGGAACAACATCCAGATATTTTTTACAGGATGTGCTACTGATTAATAGTGCTGCCAACAGCAGCTTGGTTATATTTTTCATGGGATTACATTGAAGCATTTATTCCTAAGTTGATTACACGCATTTGAGGGTAGTCTCCAAAGCCATTGGTACGCTCCGGATCGAAAATCTTCATCTCGGACCAGGTAAAAATATTTGATCCGGTGGCAAAAGCCCTGATATTGGTCAGACCGATTTTTTTAACCCAGTTTTTAGGAAGCGTGTAACCCACCTCCACATTTTTAAGCCGCACATAGTTGGATGATCTTAGCCAAAATGTTGAATTCTGATTGTTGTTTACATTATTAGATGATGATAATCTTGGCCATTTGGCATTTGGATCAGGATTCTGCGTTGTCCAGCGGTTATCCATATAATCTGCCAATACTGAGCTGTTATTCGAGAAAGCCCATGCAGAAGTACCAGTTAGCCAAACTTTTCCCCCGCCGGAACCCTGAAAAAGAACATTTAGGTCAAAGTTTTTGTAAGTATAGGATAGGGTTAAACCCAGAATCGATTTGGGGGTGGTTACCTGACCAAGGTAACCTTCATCCTGACTGTTAATCACACCATCCCGGTTACGGTCAAGATATTTGATATCCCCAGGACGTACGGCACCGAATTGCTGAGTCGGGCTTGCAGCAATATCTGCCGCATCCTTAAACAGGCCAATTGCAGTTAAGCCATAAGCTTCATTAATCTGTGTGCCTTTCAATCCGCGGTAAGGCAATGCATATACTGGTTCAGCAGCATATTGTATGCGGTTTGTGGCATACGAATAAGAACCCCGGAGCATCAGGTTATGATTACCAAAACGTTTGCGGAAGGTAAGTTCTCCTTCAAAACCCTTGTTATCTACAATACCTGCATTTATGGCCGGTAGATTTTGAACACCTGTTACATTTGGAATGATGGCTGCTGTGGTCAGGATCTGCGAGCGCCTTTCGGTAAAAACATCACCTGTAAAAGCGATCTGCCCTTTAAATAGTTCGAAATCCAAGCCAATATTGGTTTTCTTTGACTGTTCCCAGGTTAAGAATGAATTTCCAGTAGCACTTTCCTGGGCACCTGAATAACCATCTCCATCGGCTGCCAGGCCAAATCGGTAGCCGCTTCCGTTTCCGGTTTGCCAGGTGCTTAAATAGGCAAAACGGCCAACACTGTTATCTACGCCAACAATACCATAAGAGCCTCTTAATTTTAACAGGCTTACCAGTTTAGAATCTTTCAGGAAGTTTTCATTAGACAGGATCCAACCAGCAGATGCCGCAGGGAAAAAGCCCATACGCCTTCCCTTCATAAAGTTCTCAGAACCGTTATAACCGGCATCGAATTCCAGTACATAACGCCTGTCAAATGAATAATTGATCCTGCCTACCAGGCCCAGCTGTTTGTAGGGCAGCGCGGCAATAGCGCCATCAGCAGTGGCGGTGGCCAGAAAACTCTGTGACTGGTTATAACGCAGCATACCCGAAACAACATGTTTTTGGGCAAACGTCCTGTCGTAGTTCAGATAACTTTCAAAGGTCGATTTGCGGCTGCCATTGGCCGCAATATTAAAGCCGAGCAAACCATCGCCAGTGGTCAGTTCTTCGTAACGTCCTTTGCTCAGGTCCGTTTCATTTTCGTTTGTGATAAAACGATAGGTAGAATAATTCCGTTGGCGGGTAATGTTCCTAAAGTTCTGAGCATCGTAAGCGAAGCGTGTTCTGAAGCTCAATCCTTCAGTAACAAAAGGCAGTTTTAATGTAAAGCCGATAATGGAACTTAATGTATTTTCGAAAAAACGCCCGTATCCGAATTGCGTTAAACGGCCGTAAGGGTTGGCCGGAGAGTCTTTTTGTCCGGATACTGAACCATTAGGGTTTTTTAAAGGATAGATATATGCAGGTGTATTGCGTATCTCAGACCAGAATGCGCCTGCGGTTTCAGTTGGATAGTTTCTATCGCGGACAATGTCTGAAAGATTCAGCTCAAGCTTCAGTGTAGGCAAAAGATCAATATCAATATTGCTCCTGAAGTTATACTTGTTCATCACCGCATTGATATTGTAAGCATTCAAATCGTCATATTTGTATAACCCATCCTGTTTCAGGTAGGCCATCGATACAAAATACCTCGCTGTTGAGGAGCCGCCGTTCACATTTAGATTGGCCTGGCTCATCATTGATGAAGGTTTAATCAATTCTTCTGTCCAGTTTACATTTGGATAGAGGTACTGATAAGTAGGATTACTGCGGTCGCGGAATTTATTGAGGTATGCATCCGTGTAAAGGTTGGCATTGAGCCCGTCATTATTCAGTGCTTCTCTGAATAAGCTGAGTGCATCGAATGAATCGAGGTATTCTGGCATATTGAAAGGGCGCTGTTGTGAAGTCTGTGCGGTGAGTGAAATTAGCGGTTTACCCGTCTTCCCTCTTTTTGTAGTTACCAGCACAACGCCATTAGCGCCTTTCATCCCATAAACAGCCGTAGCCGCTGCATCTTTCAAAACGCTCACGGTTTCTACATCATTAGCATCAATACCATCAATGCTGTTCTCTATACCATCAACCAGTACCAACGGGCTTTTGCCCTGATAAGTGCCGAATCCACGGATGTAAAGTGCTGATCCATCGGCTCCGGGTTCGCCGCTGCTTTGTATAGTTAACAGTCCCGGTAAACGCCCTGCAAGACTGTTGGTTAAACTGGCGGTTGGCGTTCGTAATAGTTCCTTTGAGGTAACCGAAGTAAGGGCGCCGGTAACATTGTTCTTCTGTTGTGTACCATAGCCCACTACTACCACGTCTTCTAACATGGCCTGGTTCTGGCGTAGCCTGACTGCAATAAATTCCCTCGAACCAACTGCCACCTCCTGCCTTATAAAACCCACCATACTAAATACCAGGGTTGCATCTTCCGGAACTTTGATCATGTAGCCGCCATTAACGTCGGTTACTACACCATAACCGTTGCGGCCTTTTACGCTGACCACTACGCCGGGCAAACCAACTCCGCTGGTGTCGGTTACACTTCCGCGGACCTCAATATCTTTCAACATGGTGTTTGCTGAAAACATCGCGGGATCGTTTTTTTTCCCGCTATCAGACCTGGCATTTGCGTAGGCTGAGGAACAAAGGAATAAAATGAAAATAATAAACAGCTTAGCAAGACTAATGGTCCTGGCAGCAGTTCCTGCTTTGTTGTAATGTAAAAGTTTTCTCATAACTGGTTTAAAAGGATTTGCTTAATTAAATGATCTGAATTAGCATAGTTAATGCGATCATACTCCTGTACAGTAGAAGCATTTTTGGGGTTTATAAATCGTTTATCTAAATAGCGGGTTAATAAAAAAAAAGTAATAGGCAGGCCGTCTTGCCATGTTTAATGGCACAGTGCTAATTGCTCGTTAATTGGCTTATTGTTCGTTAATAGGGCAGGGAAGGTTAATCCCGGTACTAATGGCGGTTCCAAAATCGGGTGATCCATCTGCTTTCCAGCTAAGCTGTTGCATTCTTGTGGTTCTGGCCTGACCCGGGTTATTTGGTGTGCTGCGGGCGTGGTAGATAAACCAATTTTCAGATTTCACCATACCGTTCTGGTCGGTGAAGCTACTGGTAAAAAAACCGTTGTGTCCGGGGCCATAAACTGAATTTTTATCGCTCTTCACAAATACCTGTTTTTTGTTGATCCAGTTTTCTGCTATTGCCGGGTCGCTGCCGGTCTTCAACTGAATCTGTGCTAAACAGTAATTATCACTACTGTAACGGCTGGCAGAGAAGATGATAAATACGGGGCTGTTGGCATCGCGTTGCAGCATAATCGGCCCTTCGTTTACACCTGCGCCAAGAAAAGTGGGCTCCCATTTTTCCCAGTCATTTGTTGGTGATGATATCTTGATTCGTGGTCCGCTGATCGTCCAGGGGTTCGACATGGGGGCGAGGTAAATATATTGTTTATATTTTTCGGTAGGATTTTCCCAGCCTGACCACACGAAATAGTTTTTATTCCCTATGGTAGCAACAGAACCATCTATCGCCCATTGATCATTTCCTGAATCGGCGATTTTGCCTTTAAAGTTCCAGATTCCCTGGGTTGGGTCTGCGTTTTCATTTTCCAATACAAACATGCGGTTACTGTCATCTACCCCCTTTTGTGCCGCGGCAACATAGATATACCATTTTCCTGCTAAGAAATGCAGTTCCGGGGCCCAAAGGTCAGCTGAGTGATCGGTATTTTCAGGGGGTGTCCAAACCGTTGTTTCAATGGCATTGGCCAGTTGCGACATCGCTTTCGTTTTGGCTATAGCCACACGGTTACCCTTGGTAGACAGAAAATAGTAGTTTCCATCTTTTTGGGCAACAAAAGGATCGGCATGATCGCCATTTACCAATGGGTTTTGGAAGTATTTTACAAGGGCACCTTGTTCGGTGTTGATCGTCGTATCTCCCTGAGAACTTTTCTGACAGGCTGTGGATAATAGGGGAAGTCCCGCAGTCATCAAAATAAGAAATTTGTTCCTCATAAAGCTTGGAATGGTTGGTTATTTGGTTGACCAAAAGTAGCGATCAAAAAACGGTATCATTCCGATCCAGAGGCTGATCTACCTCAAATCAAGATTGTATAATTTTTAAATATCTGTATAACAGATATTTGTGTTCATATCGTCGCTTGAAAATCAAAACTGTTTTCAACCCGTTTTAGGTAACGGAATGCTGTCATTTTAATTTTAAACCCTAATATTGTAATGCCATATCAGCATAGATCAGAATTTGCTGTATGTTTATGTAACAGGCTGGCGGCCATCCGAAATATTCATGATAAAGAAAATTTTTGTAATAATCATATTGCTGGTCCATGTTCTGGCAGTTAGTGCACAAACATCGAAAGTGGACAGTTTATGGAAATTACTGAGAAGAGAACTCTCAGCAGAAAACAATTATATCCGGCAGAAAGAACAAAAAATTGAAAGGTTGCGTACACAGCTCGCAACTGTTCCTGCTGAGGATTATCTTGATCGTTACAAATTGTTGTCAGGATTGTTCAATGAGTACAGTTCTTTTCGTTTTGATTCTGCAATTACCAACGGTAATAAATTGATTGCCCTCTCAAAAAAGTTAAGCGGTAAGCACTACCTCATTCAAAGCCAGATGGGCCTGGCTACGGTTTTGGTGAAGTCGGGCTTTTACAAGGAGGCTTTTGAAACAATTGCAGAGATCGACACGGCTGGCCTCCCGGGCAGGTTACGTTACGATTACCTTAATTTACGTGGTATGCTTTTCGATGAAATCGGCGCTTACGACAATGACGCATATTATGCTGTGGGCTACCGCAAAGCCGCCCAGGCAGCATTCAAAAAGGCGGGGACTTTGATCAATCCTGGTGAACTTGAAAAAACCATTAGCCTTGCTTTTCTGCCCCCGGCTGAGCAGGATAAAAAACCAGACGCAGCGTTTTATTACCGATATCTACTGACTCACGGTTTATCAGAGCATCAGATTGCCATAGTCGCTACCAGAATTAGCCATGCCTACACAGGTGATGATAAGCTGATGTTACTCACCCTTGCGGCAATTAACGATATCCGGTCGGCTACTAAAGAAACTTTCGCCATATTTTTACTGGGACAGGAACTTTTTAAAATGAACCGGAATGATGATGCTTATATCTGTATGCAGGAGGCGCTCGGAAATGCTGCTTTTTATGGAACCAGAAACAGGGCGGCACAAATCGAATCGGTATTGCCCTTAATCGCAAGCCGACTGATAGAAGAAAAGCAACATGAGAAGGAAATGCTCTGGATTGGAATTGTGATTTTCGTGTTGGTGGCGGTGGTTTTGCTGTTCCAGTTGGTACTTTTCCGGAAACAGGTGATTCATATCAAAAAAAACGATCTGATCATTACAGAAAAGAATACAGAACTTGAAGACGTGAACAGCAAACTCTGGGAATCGTCCCGGATCAAGGAAGAACTCATCGGCCTGTTTTTTAAAACCTGCTCATCTTATATCGAAACGCTTGATAAGGTTAAACGCAAAGCTCAGCACAATATTAAATTAGGGAAATATCAGGATGCAACCCAGGTGCTGGGAAATGTTCATATACAGAAAGAGAAATATCAATTGTTCAATACCCTGGATAGGGTTTTTTTAACCCTTTTCCCCAACTTTGTTTCCTCGTTTAATGCACTTTTAAGGCCTGATGAGCAGATTGAGCTAAAAGAGGGTGAAATGCTCACTGCCTCACTTCGTATTTTTGCATTGATCCGCCTGGGAGTTAGCGATACGGAAACCATTGCCCGTATATTGGATTATACCGTAAATACCGTTTATACCTATAAGGCCCGTATGAAAGCAAAAGCTTTGGTTGCCCCGGAACAGTTTGAGCAAAAGATAATGGAAATTAAATTTACAGATGACCGCTAATGATATAACAAACTGCAAATACATTTTCCAACATAGATTCACAATGGCTGGATGTCAACTTATATTCCCTGCGTTTAAAGTACAAATGATATAGTCAATATAAGCTTCTTAATTACTTGCCAACTTAGTCATTTTCCTGCTTAAGCATTAATTTGCGAGTTGGTTTTTGTAATGAATCAATTGTGCGCTCAGTTTATTAATGGATGCTTTTACGTGTCCAAAGCAGAATACTATATTTCCCACACCTACCTTAGTAAGCGCAAATTGTTCTATTTCTAAAAGGTCTTCAATAATATCTTCTCTACCCAGGTAGCCAAATGAAGTCTTCATTTTATGTACGAGAAACGCAATTTTATCCCAGTTTTGTAATGCAATTTCATCATCTATTTCCTCCATTAGCTTTGGTATATGCGAATTGAAAAGATCAATTGTGGTAATGATAAACTTCGTATTGGTTCCTGAAATTTTTTCAAGATAGGAAAGGTTTAATGGTTTATCGACATTGTTTGAATCACACATATCCGAAGCTGATCTTAGGGTTAAATATTCTCATTCTGTACTATTTATATTTTTGAATTAAATATATACGATGTAGGATGAATCTGTTATAGTGAGATGTGTAACTTATCTGAAACAATGTAACAAAAAGATTGTTTAAAAAGCTTAATATGCTTTCGAATGATAAATATCCTGATAGTAGACGACCATTATAATAATGTTAAGATCTTGGCAACTGCGCTAAAACGAGACGATATTGTATGCTACGTTACTACATCTCCAAAACTAGGTTTGCAAATGTGTATCGATCATTCTATTGATATTGCATTGATAGATGTGAATATGCCAGAACTATCGGGGTATGAACTACTCGAGTCTATAAAGAATAACCCATTAACACGCGGGGTAATGGTGATTTTGATTACAGGTTACTCCATGGATACCAACGATGTGGTGAAGGGTTTAACGCTTGGGGCTGTTGATTATCTCTTTAAGCCTCTTGATTTACATGTCACCGTGGCAAAGGTAGATTCCATTACCAAGCTAATCCTCCAACAGCGGGAAATCAATAATAAAAATCATCAGCTGGAACAGTATAAGAAAGAACTGTTGGAGATGGTTTCTATTGCAGAAAAGAGTAAACTGGCAAAAGAAAACTTCCTGGCCAATATGAGCCATGAAATACGGACACCATTAAACGCTATTTTGGGGCTGATACACATTTTGGAAACCACCAGATTGGACGCTGACCAAGCTAAACTTTTGGGAATGTTGACTTATTCCTCTAAGCTTCTGCTTCAGTTAGTGAACGACATTCTGGATATATCGAAAATTGATGCCGGGAAAGTGAAACTGAATAAAGTGGAAACCGATTTGAGCAGACTGGTTAATGATATATGTGAGCTGACCCGGCCCCTGGCAGAAAGCAAAAATCTTGTTTTATCATGTTCTGTTGATAAAAACATACCAGAAGTTGTGATGGCAGATACCTTAAGGCTCAATCAGATTTTAATTAACCTGGTCAATAACGCGATTAAATTTACCGAATACGGTGGTGTAAATGTGAAGGTTACCATCTCCGAAGTCAGAGAATCGCAGATATTATTGAACTTTTCTGTTTCTGACACCGGAATCGGTATTCCTAATGAATTAATTGGTCAGATCTTTAACCGGTATGAGCGGCTGGAATGCCCCATGGCTGATAAATTCGGCTCTACTGGTTTAGGCTTACCAATTGTTAAAAAACTGGTTGAACTTAAAGGAGGCACCCTGAATGTGGAAAGCAGCGTTGGAGTGGGTACAACTTTTAC
Source organism: Pedobacter suwonensis (assembly GCF_007833675.1). Lineage (NCBI taxonomy): Bacteria > Pseudomonadati > Bacteroidota > Sphingobacteriia > Sphingobacteriales > Sphingobacteriaceae > Pedobacter > Pedobacter suwonensis. Next base: position 4,228,722 of record NZ_CP031708.1, read on the forward strand.
CTTTACGAACTGGTACAAAGTGAATAACAAAGTTGAAGTAGCTAAATTAGCTGAAAGTAAAGAGCGGTTTTTAAAATCTTTCAGCAATATTTCCTTGTTGCTTGCTGATGATGACGAAATTAACCGGTTCGTGACTAAACAAATATTATCAGAATGGAATATTCAGGTTGATGAGGCCGAAAATGGACTGGATGCTTATATTAAAGCTAAATCAAAACAGTATGATGTGATACTAATGGATATCAATATGCCCGTGATGAACGGTGTAGAGACTACACGAAAAATCAGAAATGAATTATCTGAACACAATAGGTACATCCCTATTATGGCATTCTCTGCATTTATCAGGGATGAAGACAGGATAGCTGGAGACCATGTTGGGATAGATGCCTATATCCAGAAGCCGATTGAACCAGAAACCTTATATTCACAACTGTATAAGCTGCTAAATAAGGATCACTTATAGCATTTTAATAAATCTATAGCCAATATATTCCATTTCCTGATCGATTGGGTTGTCAATCTTCTGCCCTCAGTCTTGTTCGAATTGATTGAGCCTTAATGATTTAATTTCTGTTTAATATCCAGCTTTAACAAGCGTTGATCTTGAAAGCTTTTTACGAAATGTTATGTCGGAGAAAGTGCTATTATAAATTTGACTTTGTGACCAATGCTTCGGATGTTTAGATATTCAGATTAATCAGTAATCCTTGAATCACTTTTGCCATGTGACGAATATTTTGGCCCATCTACTCTTAGCGTCTCGCGATGGTAAAAGCCAATTAATTATAAATAGATCTAAACAAAAAAAGCCCATCTTTCGATGAGCTATTAATTAGTAGGGTCAATCCGTGGAAGTTCGAACCTCTTTGAGCATTGCGAAGCGGTAGTAAATTTTGAGAAAACTTTAAAAAACAAAGTCGAGGGTCAGTATAGAAAGAAAAAGAAAGATTGATCATTATTCCCTAATACTTTCATCTGAGTAGTAGCCGATTATTACATGTCGGAAGGTGGTTTGGATATGAAAAAAAAATTAGGGAACAAAGTAGATCATATTATCTTGATGGTCAAAAATGAAGGTTAATTTTTTTGCAAAAATAACCGATAGTGTGTTTATCAATATATAGGAATCATGCAGAGAAGTTATGTTTCTTAAACCTGCCTTTTAAAAGTATTGTCGTGTGTATCTGATTTACTTGGAATTTGTCAATTGCTTTCAAGTTATTGTTCATATATTAGGCATATCAATTAAACTCTCATTATGAATAATAATTCTTACACGTCATTTTCTGGCCAAGCATTTAATAAAATTAATCACTGTCCACTATGCTTAGTAGTGGTATTAAGTTTGGAAGAACGTCAAAAGTTTTCGGTGAAAATGCCTAATTTCTTGCTTTAACTTTTAGGAACTGTAACCACAGTCTCATTGGTATTAAGATATAAGTTTTTAATGAAATTATCCTAATCATTTTAGCCATCTAATTATATCTTAAGTCTAATTAGCTAAAATCATGGTGAATTCTAATCAATAATTTAATTCAAAAACAACAACATTCAAATTCAAATATATGTCTGGAAATGCTGGTATTAGAGGGTATTTGCTCCAAAGCATCGTAACGGTATTAGATAGTTTCGAAAATCAAGATTGGGAAAACGTTTGCCTAGAGCCTACTAATGAGTCCGAAAAGGTGGATATCATATGGAAATACCCAAATAAAGAAACGAAGGTAGTTCAGGTAAAATCATCACAGAATGAGATTACGTACTCCAAAGCATCGAATTGGCTAAAACTATTGAAAGCATCGCAAGATGCAAATTCATATGAGCTAATTGTCATCGGTCATGTCGACGAAAAACTTAATAAAAATTCAAATATTGATGAGGCAGATATAAAGAAATACCCATTGGACTTTGAACTGTTGAAAAACAATTCTATTGTCAAGATTAATCAGTTTTTCGAAAATAGGAACAGACCAAAGGTTTCGACAAAAATTATCGAAATAATGCTCAATAGTTTGAATCATGATTTAAGTGAGAAATCAGTTTTTGGTATTGAGATTAATCGACAAGATTTTGAGCACCAGATGGTTGAATGGCTTTCAGAGATTGAAAAATATGTGGTTAGAAATCCACTAATACAGTATTTGCCTATAAAAGAGGCTGAGGGAACAAGTCTCAAAGAGCAAATTGTCACTAACTTTCTAAATCTAATCGGTTGGTCATCTTACTCTGATGGTACGGTCGAAAAATACTATGATGAAAAAACACTTAGCACTGCTACAGCAAAAGTAGATTATTATCTTCAGTTTGAAAGTAAGCTGAAAGATGATGTAACCAATCACATTTTTATCAATTCGATCCATGATTTTAAGTATCCAGATTTACCTAGACATGAGATCACTAATTTTCTCAACGTTTCAAATAGAATTACCAATAATTACAAACAGAATAGAAGGATTTCTGATGAAAAGGGACATTCAATTTTTAATATTCTTTTATGGTTCGTGGATGATAATTCGGAAGATACCATCAATTTCATTTCCAAAGTCCAATCAGATTTTCGTTATGAATTTCTAGGTGTCGATCAGCAGTATTTTTTAGTTGACAATACGAAAGCAAATTTCATAATAAGTGCAATCGCTACTGCAAGGGAATACCGAGAAAATTTGCCAGTTAAATTTTTATATCCAATAACGGAATTTAACTCAGCTTATGATAAAATTGGTAAAAGGGAATTCCAACTTCCTCCAGAATATATCAATACTAATATTCTGCCGATCATTAAAGAAGATAACGAGAAGATAAGTGTCTTATTATTCACTGCGGACAAGTTTAGTAGGGAAGGAGTAAAGCGATTGATTTGGTTTCTGATCAAGCTTACCTCCGGCTTATCCAATGAGTATATCATATATTTTTCTGATTATGACTCAAAATATAAATATCAGGTTGATGAAGTTATTAGGTCATTTGCTAATCCTGATATTTTCGGCAAAATTAAAGTCGAAAAGTTCCTTTACGAAATCACTTCGGCTAATTTAAAAGATGTTAAGTTAGCTGCTCAGAATTCGGAAAATTCTCAAGTCAATGACTTAAGTAAGATTGGGGAACTTAAAATTAATTCAGTATTCAGGGAACAGTTACCATATGGAGATATTTTAAAACCGATACTTGGAACAGATAATATTACGGCGAGTGATCTAAAATTATTTTTAAACCTTAAAGGTATCTTCTTAAAAAACTCAGATAAAAAAAGGATAATTGATTTGATGGTTAGCCTGTTATTCAGTCCAGAGGAACTAATGGAATTTATCAATTTGATTAACGTTAAAGAAAGGCCAGTAAATAGTGTGCCCATATTTGTACCTCTAAAGTCGGATTTATCAATAAAGGAGATCTTTCTGAGAATCTCACCTGATTTTTCAGCTATAACAAATGGTCTGCAGGCAAAATTGAATGATCCAGTTGTTTTCCAAGAAGACCCTCAGGAGCCAGGTACATTTATCTTTTCATCATATGTTGAGAAGAAAGATCTGACTAAACAAGTTGCGGTGAATACTACATGGGATTTGATTAGGGTTAGCTATAAAAAGAATGGAGATAAATTGGTCATAAATACAATTGAAACAAATTCGAAAGACGGAAAAAGTATTGCCAACAGAATAGTCGAGCAAATAAAAAAGGAGTTGCTGAGTAAAGACATGATTAAGAATGATACGATTGTCATCAAATTTTCTGACTTTGATTCCAATAAAGAACGGGTAAATTTTCTGCTGAGTTTTACGGATATCAAACCCACACAATTTTTTGTTGATCAGGATATTAGGTCTTTGAAATTCATATTTGATGATACACAGGTTATTCCAGATGAGTATAAGGATAAAACCGACAAAGATTTGGTTATTCTTTTTAGAGGAAAGAATCTGAAGGGAATCAAAGAGTTATCGGAGGACTTTTTCAAAGAAATTATTTTGCTAGAGGAGTTATCGATTACCTACAAGTTTGAAGTAAAAGGAGTAATCGGTTACTATAATGTGAAGTTCAATTTTTCGGATGCCTTAAAATCTAAGCCAGTTATGGATGGGGAATTTATCTCCCAGCCATTTTTACATCTAAGCTATCATGTTAAACATAAGGTTCGGGACATCCCAAAACTTGAGAAAATGCTTTCTAGAGAGATTCAGGATCTTAAGATTTATTTATTAAGAAAATTCAATAAAATATAACTAATGATTTCATTTTTCGAAGCTTCGCTTAAACAACTTTCAATTCACTATACTGGCAATAAATTAGTTGAAGAATATTACAAACTGTCTGATGCGCCATTAAAAATTGATGATGAACTATTGAATAATTTATTGATGTAGTTTTTTATAAAGCCTTTTGAGAAAGTTAATGAAGTTTATCATTTTTATCACCCAAATGATAACCTGCAGCTTAATGAAGTATATCACTTTGCGACTGAGATTTTTGAAAACAATCAGCTTTTTCATGAAGACTCACAGCAACTCGCAAAACACCTTTTTGATGTAGCCAACCATCCGAAAATTAAATCAGGCGAAATGTATGTAGCCTATTTTGAGAAGGTACAGATTGAGGGTGAACAGCTTGATGTAATTGGTATTTTTAAGTCAGAAACAAAAGATACTTACCTCAAGGTTTATTCCGAACTTGATGGTTTTGGGATGAGTTATGAACAGGAAGCCATCAGCATAAATAGACTTGATAAGGGTTGTTTGATTTTCAATATCAACAAAACAGATGGTTATAAAGTTGTGGTTTTAGATCAATCTAAAAGTAGCAACGAAAGTGCTGTTTACTGGAAAGATGAATTCCTTAAGCTGAAAATACGAAACGATAGTTATAACCAAACCAATAATGTTTTAGGCGTTTACAAGAATTTTGTAACCCAAAAACTTGATGATGATTATGAAATAAGCAAAGCAGATAAAATTGATTTGCTAAACCGCTCAATGAAGTATTTTAAAGAAAAAGAAACCTTCGATATTGAGGAATTTGGAAATGAGGTAATTGGTAATGCAGAAGGGATCGAATCTTTTAAAACTTACAAGAAAAATTACGAGCAGGAGTATGAATCGCCAATTGCCGATACTTTTGAAATTGCCGAGTCTGCGGTGAAAAAACAGGCTCGTACTTATAAAAGTGTACTAAAGCTTGATAAGAACTTTCATATCTACATCCATGGAAATAAGGATATGATTGAAAGAGGTTATGATGATGATAAATCGATGAACTTTTATAAGGTGTATTTCAGGGAAGAAGAGTAAAAAAATGGAAAATGATTACAAAAAATTACTGCATGATTTTATAGCTTATAAACTTAATAATGAGTTAGTATTTGGTTTTGGCGGCAACGAAGATGGAGAATACTCATGTCTAACGCTGAATGAATTAAATACAGATAATATGCTGACCTTGAAGTTGTATGAAAATCAGAAGTACACTTTTGAAAATGAATTTTGGGATGATGAGGGAAATCCTATTCGTCAAGTCATTTATTTAAATGATTCGGATTTAAAGTTACTGACACTCCAACTGCAGTCAATGATGCAAACCTATTTAACAGAGCAATTATCAAAATATAATAAAACCTAGCCTAGCAAATATAATTGTTGTCCGGTGGGCAAATTAAATATCACGCTAAGATTAGAGATTTTAAAATAAGTTGTCAAGTTTGAAATGATTAAGGGTGCCTGCTCTCTTCCTTTCCCACTTTCAGCGCTTTTTAGGTTTGCTTGGCTCACATATACAAAAGGCCCGATAGGGCCTTTGCTTTGAAATTTTATCTTATTCATTCGAAAGCACTGGTTCAGCTTTGTTGGTCAGACTTATCTTTAGCTTTATTCAGATAATATTTGGTGAACCAAATGGCGACATCCTTATCCGGTATATTGTCCCATTCTTTTACACCACCAATTACTTTAAAATGTCCGCTTACTTTATAAGGTTCATAATTTCCGGAATTATCAAAGAAGAAGGACTGGTAGGCAATTTCGGCAGCATCATAAAGCAGGTCCAGAGAACGGTAGTAGCGGCTTTCAATCCGCTCCGGCGGAACATCATGCCCCCCCTCCTTCACCCGCAGCGCAACACGGAACTTATTTATCTCGGAAGACTCTGTACTTACAAAATAAAGATAAACTTTATATCCCGCCTCCGCGGCCAAACGCATATCATCCAAATTTGACTTATGGGAAAACACCGTTTCAAATGAGAAACGCTTCTTCGCCCGGATCAAAGCATGACGAAGAAACCTGGCTATAATCTGCGCCAGACGGTCAAGATTACCCATAAGTAAAACTTTTAGCTTTTTGCCTTCAATAGCAAAAGAGCGTAACAGTTCCTCCTTAGTAAAACCACCAAAAAGCAAACCCTGCGAAACTGCAAAATCAGCAAGTTCAGGATCCGAACAATTTACCTCATAAGGGCCAAAACTAAACTTTCCCTTTTTTAAATTTTGTGCAATATCATCCGCATTGATATAAATACCCACATCGAGTTTTACGCCCTCTTTAACCTGAGTATCACGGATTTTTTTGATGATGGTACTTTTACCAGAACCATTTGGCCCAGCAAATACCCTGAGTCTTAATTGAGAAGGTGATTTTTCAGACAAAGCAATAACAACAATTAAATAGTTTGCAATTTTTCTATCTGCTCCACTCTACCATCACTATGCTCACGCACTACCCAGCCATCCTTTACCGTCACCACAAAACCCATTACCTCCATTGCATTTTTTGCCGCAACCTTTCCCGCACTCTTTGCCTTATCAACAAGAATCTTTTTGGTCAAATAAGCAAACCCATCTTTGGTAGCCCATTTACCTCTCCCTCTGGGAGCTATCTTCGCTTTAACTGACATAATAAATAAATATACAAAAATAACAAATTGTTTTTTACATCTCATCGAATAATACCCACAAACTTAACAACTACATGATCAATACGAACTTTTTCTATATTTAATGTCCTATCAAATGATAATTCTAGAAAAAATAGAAACTATCAAAATTGCGCTTGATAATCGTCCAGTTAATCGAAAAACGGTTTCATTATCAACTATATGATCCCGCTTAATTCTCTATAGGAGATTTAGTATCTTGGCATAATCAAAACTTATGTTAACGCAATTAAAATTAATAGTGATGATTTAGTTTCTGCTAGCAGCGAACGGGCAGCTACATGCCACAGTTTAGTGAGTTTTCAAGATTTGTTTTTAGAGAAATGGTAGTGGGAAACTTGGAATGGATAAAAGTAGCTGTTCCACATGTATAATCCATCAGAATGGATTTGGGACAGGCTGATCCGTAATACAAAAATCTAGTATCAAAAATGTTTGTCTATATCACTGGCAATACTCGCTTATTCATGTTGGATATAGAATTGCTCCAATAACTGCATGATGAGATCTGATGGCTCATCGCCACGTTCTTTCATATACAGCATTTCCTTCAACTTGTCTTTGGTAACGAACAAGATGACCTTTTCTTCTTGGTTATAGACTATATTGCGCTGCGTCTTTGCGCTATCGTCAACTGGTTTGTTGGTTATGATGATGGCTAATTTGCCCATTGTCTTTTTGATATAGTTCCTTGTCTGGTTGACTTCATCCTTGCCAACAGTTTCCTTTTCGTAGTTCTTGAATTCAAAAACAATCATTCTTGCCTGTAGTTCAAGATAAAGCGTATACCAGTTCCGTAAAAGTGGATCGGTGGTGGCGCCCAAGTTTCTATTGGCAAAAATTGCGTCTCTTCTGTCAATTCCAGAAAAGCTTGAAACCTGTGGACCGTGATTGATCAATGAGGGGACAAAAAGGTATTCCAATATTTCTAGGCACAATGTTTCGAACTGTCTCCAGCCAGCGGTTCCAGCCGGGCAGGTGTCCAATCTCTTTATGAAACCGTTAACTAAGCTGCTCATCTGCAAAATATTTGATTTGAATGGCTTTGTTGTCGGCAATGATATCTTTAAGGTCATTTCCGTCGATAACTCTAAGATCAATGCCATTAGCTTGATGAAGCTCGCCTATATATTCTCTTACGACGGAAGTTAAAAGGCTATTGGTGATCAGTAAAAGCTTAGTATCATCTATAGAAACATATTTGTGCCTAGCCAACATGTCTTTGAGTGAAGATAGGCTAAATCTTTCCTGACGGTAGAGTTTGCTCTCGATCAGCCATGTTTCTTTCCTTTTTCTTCCGAAGGGGTCTTGTTCAATATAGTTGGCGATGAAATCTATTCCTTTGTCTAGTTTGGTAGTCTCTTTGTGAATGTTCAGGAAATTGAGTTTTGAAAGCAGGTCGAAGATCATGTCTTCAAACCTTTTAGGACTCAGGTTATCGAAAGTGATGGAGCTTCGAAATTTAATCTTTTCGATCAGCAAGTCAGCTTCGGCATATTTATTCTCCCTGAGGTCAACATACTTAAACTGTTTTAGATTATCTGGAATGATCAAATCTTCAAGAAGTACCAGTATAATTGCGATATCTCTTTTTTTTGCATCCTCAAGAAACTGGTCATCATAAGCAAAAGATAATTTGCCATCTCTAAAAAGTTTTTTTGTGAGACATATTACAAGAAAATCGCTTGCGTTCAATTCATAAGAAATGATATCATGCCAACTCGTACCTGGAGCTATTCCGGAATCATTCCGTATCTCAAAATTGTTTTCTACGAGTTTATCCCTTAAAAAATCCACCTTCTTTTCGTCAGCCATGGCGTATGACAAAAATATTTTTGCTTTTCTCATAATTGATCTCGTTTGTTACTAAAGGTAATATTTTTATTTCCTGTGTCGATATTTTAGCAACGGTAACTATCCAACCAGTGTCGAAGAATTACCTTTTGGGTACTAACTGTTTAAATTTACATATTTTTTCAGATCGGAAAAGGTACTGACCTGCTCTCTATGACTGATAATGAAGATTAGTGTGAAAAAATAGCTCATGCCCAAAAAATCTTGAGTAATGGAAATTGGCTGTTTTCCATGGGCTATGTCATTTCTCTTATCCTTGATTGCCGTAAATTTTGGCATTAGTGATTGAAATATCTCATGGGTGGTTAGGTTTTGAAAACGTAATTCGAATGCTTTGCAGATTTTCACCCTCAAACGGTTTTCCTCTTCTGACAGACCAATTTGGACTGCGGGAGATAATGAGTTGACAAAACATTCGAAGCTGGAAAATAGCATGAAAAAGGATAGGTTCAATTTATTTTCAAGGTATAGTGAATAGCTTTCTCCAAGTAAGGATTCGTAAAAAAAGATCGAGGATAGATTAGGTACATATCTTATAGTAACCCATGAGTAAACTGACCAATCCAAAGGGTCAATGGACATAGAATCCCCAAAAAATGTCCCTTCATATTTCAATGACCTCGATTTATTGGCAATTGAGGCGACACGGATCGAATTAAACTTAAATTCGTCCATATCATTTGTGTCATGGCCGTTCTGATACAAAACATCTTGATGGTGCATATATAGGTAGTTCAGAAATTCTTCCTCTCTACCTGGAGTAAATTTAGATCCGCTTTCCATCTCCATTTGAACAAAATCATCATTGTGAAAGATCTTTTGATTGTCGAAGGTGAAATCAATAACCGCTTCGATTTGACTGGTCAGTTTCCATTGGTTTTTGAAAATATACTCCTTTCCATAATCGCCTGCATAATTACTCATGTCATAATCTGGTGTATGATTTATTTTTATTAAAAAGGTTTCCTTTCGAAAACTTCCCGATAATTTTAGTAGTTTTTCCTTGATGTCCTTAATTTGGATGAAGTCAATGTATTTCATGGTTTTAGAATGAGTTGGCGGTCAGTTTATTCAGATTAATCCATAAAGGAGCATTCCTGAGTACAGGAAGATATTGTCGAAAGGCTTTTCAGGAGCCATAGAAATACCCTCAAGCCTTCTATGTCGGATCTTTTCATCGGCGATTTCACTAATCAGTTGTTCGAAAAATTCTCGGGTTTCATTTTTTATCTGCCATATTGTTTTTGAATAGGCGCTTCTTATATTTTTGTCCTCTTTCAGGTTGCTATAGAATAGTTTGGCATAAAGAAAGGACACAAGGTCTAGGGTTGGCCACTGTGATGCCATTACTAGGGTTCCATTATTCTGCAAAGAGGCAGTTGTGAAACCAGCAAGCTCATGGGTACTGTATATTTTTTGGTGATTTCTGTTAATCGTATCTCCCGCGTTGCAGGCATTGAAGTAGACCAGTTTCAGTTTTTTACTTTCTATTTTTGAAAAAGAGAAAAGGTGAAGGTGGTTTTCATTTAAGGTCGAAAATCCAGGATCTGAAAAGATTGAGATCGGTTGGCCGTGGGAAATGATATGTATAAGGTCAACATCCCCTGATAGCGAATGAAGGTCTTGGTGTTCTGAGACTTGTTCAAAATTCCTTTTTAATGCAACTACTTCCTCCTGAAATAATTCTAAGGCGTTTTCACCCCGTTGGATGATGGCCACTTTGTCGAAATCAAAGTCCATCGTTTTCGCTTGGTACATCAATGGGCAGACCTGTATGAAAAAATTTCCAACTTTTAACCTGCTGCTGATTCTGGTATCCGATAGCAGGGTCTGTACTATTGGGAATGCGGCATCAAAGACTGAAGGGAAATAGTAAATTCCCTTTGCATCTGTTTGCACAGCGGCCAAAATTAGTGGGTCAAGATGTGATTTGATTTCTTCTGTATAGAAGAGTAGGTCATTTACGAATGAATCCTTTTTAGCGCCTCTTTGGTATTCACCTGTAGATTGGATAAAATTTCTGGCTTTCTGTTCGTATGGGACAGCCAAGCTGGCTCTTTTTTCTGTGTCTATGGTATAAACTACATTTCCCCTCGACCTGAAGAAGCCAAAAAGAACTATAATTCCCTCCTTAATCTTGCCCTGGATAAGTTCGGCCATTGCATTTGCACCCCTTTTATAAATGTCAGGAAGCTTATACTTAGTGATAAGTGCACGGGCCGCGGATTCGAATTCCTGCCACGGAAGCAAATTTTCTGGTACAGGTGCTAACTCAAGTTCGAGAAGGTTGGGATTTTGAAAGGGATCGTCATATTTTTCATTGAACCCTATCATAAGCACGCCGCCTTCATCCTGTAAAATTTTGAATGTGGTGTTGATTCTTTGGAGTTCTTCAGTTGGGACGTGCCCGGTTGAATTGATATGCTCCATCCAGCTGTTTACAGCCAGCCAGTCGCTCTGGGAATTTTGTTTCAAATAGCAGAAAATCGGCAAAAGTTTTTCGGTCGGTAGCTCTTCGGCAAGAAAATCTATAATTGATAGGATCCTGTTCACATATTTCTCACGCAAACCTCTTTTAAAATGGGGTCTAAATACTGTTGAGAGTAGTATTTCAATATTTTTAATGCACCTGAGCAATATCAGCAACGACTTGCTGTAATGTTTTTGTAAGGCAAGGACCAATGAAAAGCATAACAGATAATCTATCAGCCCTTCGATGTAACTTGTGTCGATATTTCTCTTCAGGGCAACTTGGAACTCCAACGAGAATGCTTCAAGTCCTGTGAAGATCTTTTCGGCCTTTTGGAGCTTGCCAAGATCTTTATAGCAAATGCCCATATGATAATTGATGAAGAATTCTCGGTACCGGTCAATTTGGCCATGTTTCCCCTTAATTATTTCCCTATATATTTTTAATGCTTCTTCGGGTTTTTTTAATCTAATTTTCACTGTGGCGTAGTTTGTCATCGTGCCAAAAGGTATTTCGATCTTATATTTTTTGTAAAGAGCGTGGCTTTTGTTAAAAACCTCTTCTGCAAAAACATGGTCATCTTCACTGACACCTGCCTCCGCAAGTGCGGCATACACAGGGGCTAACAACTCTTCTTTGTCTCTGTCAATGACCTTGTGTTCGATCTCATTTACCAAACGATATGCTGATTGGCTTGCCCTTGCACCAGCAAAGATTCGAACGGCACTTAACTTCACTGCTATTGCTTCTTCTATCTGGTCGATGCTTAGGTAATAATCGGAAACAATTTTTAAAACGATCAGAATCGAATCTTGGCTAAGATCATTATCCGTTAAGTTTTTTTTTATGTTTTGGCAGATGATTACCCCATAGTGATAACCATGGTCATCGGCCAGGCACGCCTCAAGTGCCAATCTCAGGATATTTGGCATGTCATGGAAAAGCTTGAGCTTGATCAACGCCGTTATCAGGAGGTAGTAGCTTGCTACAATTGTACTTCCATGTTCTTCTTTCGAAAGTGTCAATTGTAAAGAGGCAGCTTCTTTTACAAAACTTGGATTATCATCATTGATATCTTCAAGCAAACATACAATCTCTTTGATCTTGTGTTCATCTAATCCCTCTTTGATGATTTTTGCAAAGAAAAGCTTATAAGCTTCGATGCCATGCTTACATGCATCTGCCAGTTTAAGATGGAATTCCATGGACTTGAGGGCGTAAATTGTGAAAAGAGATTGCTAAAATACAAAACATCCTACGTATTATTCATTGATAACTTTCCGAAACTTCCAGACTTTCTGATCAAGAGCTAAATAGTTTAGCCATTGAAAATTTAATATGCTATATTTAGATATTGCAACATATGGCCAATTCCATATTAAAATTGCGATTGAACATTGAATTATTGTATCTCTCAAACCTAAAACTCTGGAATTTCAGAAAATTCGGAACTCCGGGAACCTTTGATCTGGATAAGCCAAATCTAGACCTTGATTTTGGCGATGGTGTCAATGTGCTGATCGGTGAAAACGATAGTGGGAAATCAGCGATCATTGATGCGATCAAGCTGGTGCTGAAAACCCATGCGTCTGAATGGATAAAGGTAGACTATGACGATTTTCATCAGTCTAGCCAGCGCCTGCGGATCGAATGTATGTTTTCTGATCTCGCTGATATAGAAGCTAAAAACTTTATCGAATGGCTTGGCCACACCGGAGAAGGAGATAAAATGAAACCGTTCTTAAGGGTGCTACTGGACGTGAAAAGGAGAGATGAAATGATTTTGCCCACAGATATCCGTGCAGGGGTCGAGGCTGATGGGCACCTTCTGACCGTAGAGGCGAAGGAATATCTAAAGACAACTTATTTAAAGCCGCTCCGCGATGCCAAAAATGAATTAGTCCCTAGAAGAAATTCAAGGCTGTCACAGATATTGTCCGGACACCAGGCTTTCAAGGGACAGGAGAAATCCCACCGTTTTGTTGGTCTGGTCGGTGAGCTGAATGCCCAGATCGAGGGGTATTTCAAAGGCACTGACAAAGACGGTAAGACGCTTGGCGATGATGATAAAAAGGGCCAATTGCTCAAAGAAGTGATAGATAAATATCTAACGCTCTTTTCCGACCGTTCTTCAAAATTTGAAATGAGCGGTGGTACGCTAAAAAGCATACTTGAGGGATTGAGCCTGCTTTTTATGGATGAGATGAACCTGGGACTAGGAAGCCATAACCTGTTGTTTATAGCATCGGAGCTCCTGCACCTGCAGCGGGCGGACTGGTCAGGTCTTAAATTGGGGCTTGTCGAGGAAATCGAAGCCCACCTTCATCCCCAAATACAGTTACAGGTCATCGAGACCCTACAGAATGAAGCCAAGGGTATACAGCTCATCCTTACGACCCATAGTCCGAATATAGGTTCGAAGACCAAACTAAAGAACCTGATCATCTGTACCAATAACAATGCTTTCCCTATGGGGCCCGATTATACCAAATTGTCAGGGCCAGACTATAAGTTTTTAGAACGTTTTCTGGATGTCACCAAGGCCAATCTTTTTTTTGCAAAAGGGGTGATTTTGGTAGAAGGCTGGGCTGAGGAATTGATTTTGCCGGTTATCGCAGAAAAGATGGGAGTCAACTTGACAAAGGCCGGGGTTTCGATCGTAAATATCGCCAATACCGCATTTTTGAGATATTCTCAGATATTCGAGCGGTTGGATGGAAAGGTGATGGACTTGCCGGTTGCGGTGGTGACAGACGTAGACGTAAAACCGTTCGAAGCTGGCGTAACAAAAACGATCGCTGGAACAGATGGTAAACAGGAGGAAGTTCAATTGACAAGAGATGAAATTGAAGCCCTCATCATTTCAAGCCAGGAAGCAAAAACTGAAAAATATGAGGGGGATAACGTCGAACCCTGCATTTCTCCCTATTGGACCTTGGAATATTGCATTGCACGTTCTTTGAAACTAAGGAAGGTTTTCTACAAATCTGTCCTAGAGGCACTGATAGAGCAGAAGGAGGACGATGGCGTTTTAGCACTTGAGAAATATCAGTTAGCGGTTACAAATGTTGATAAATGTTTTTCTAACTGGACCCAAAACGAAGAAGAAATTGCATACAAAATTTACGACCATGTGCTCAATGGTAACAACGATCTTGGACTGGCTAAGGATAAGATTTCTAAATCCATCATTGGACAACGCTTTGCCGATAACCTAAAAAATGAAGCTGTAGATAAAATCCAGGACGAGCCCAGTATAGATTACCTGATTAATGCGATAACATATGCAAGTTGAACAGGCTGATATAGATTTTGCCGAAACGGTACTGTTCGGGAGTACGGGCCACTTTGATAAAGAACGTCTTGATTTTATCCGGGATTTCACAACATTGGATCTGCAAGCAGTACCTGGGAGTGGCAAAACTACGGTGCTGCTTGCAAAGTTGCTAGTACTGGAGCGCCATCTCCCCTTACCGTACGGTGAAGGCGTATTAATCCTTTCCCATACCAATGTTGCCGTTGAGGAAATCGCCAGCAAGATTGCCATCCATTGCCCTAAACTTTTCAGCTATCCCAACTTTTTAGGCACAATCCAGAGCTTTGTTAACCAGTTTCTAGCAGCACCCTTTTATGAACAGGTTTACCGTTCGAGCATTGTCAGGATAGACAACGAAATTTATGATCAGGTTTTCCTTCAGAACCTGAACCTTTGCCTGCCCAAAAAGTCAAAACCAACTCATAATAAAATACTGCATATAAGAGGTGCGAATGTTGATCAGTTATTATGCTACCGTTTTGATAAAGATGATAAGGAAACTTACCTGGTCAAAGAGCTCAATGGAGATAAGTTGGAGGTGAACAAACCACGGGGAAACACGAAAAAAGACAATTACAGGGACTGGACCAAAGAGGAGAAGAAATTGGTTTTGGATTATCTTTTTGCCCTCAAGACAAGGTGCTTGAAAAATGGGATATTGCATTTCGACGATGCCTATTTTCTGGCCAAATCTTATCTTCTGCGCGTTCCATCGGTGTCCGGATTGTTGAGGCTACGGTTTCCCTATGTGTTTGTCGATGAAATGCAGGATATGGAAATCCACCAGCATGATATTCTGGAACAACTTTTTTTTGGAGAAGGAATCAAAAACTGCTTTCAGCGGATTGGCGACATTAACCAGTGCATCTTTGGAAGCAGCTCAAAAAGTTCAGAAATCTGGAACACTCGTAAAAAAGCTCTTACCCTGGTAGGTAGCCATCGGCTTAAACCAAAACTTGCAAGCATCCTTTCTGCTTTCGGCGCAAAAATGCAGGTGGATGTCTTGGGATTCAGAATGGGTGTCGATCTTGGTCCGCATTTAATTGTCTTTGAAAAAAAATCTATAGCCAACGTTATTCCAAAATTTGCTGAACTTGTTCTAACTTTCCTGGCGGATGGAAAGATTTCCAGCGAGTCTGTCCACCCTATAAAAGTAGTAGGATGGAATGGCAAAGAATCTGACGATGGGAAGTTGAGGATAAAAGACTACTTTCCAGGCTATTCAGCTGCAGAGTCCAAACTTAGGATCGATCATTTGAGTTTGTTCGACTATCTGGTGCTTAGTGGAAACAAAGCACATACTTTCTCTTCACTGCGGAAAAATATACTCAATGGAATTTTAAAGATCCTAAGACTTCAGAGCAATCTGCCACCTGATCCCTATAGCACGAAACGGAAATTTGTAAGATATATCAAATTTAATTTTCCGGGAATATACCAGCGTTTCCTATCGGTACTCTATCTGGCATGTTCAGATTGCCTTAGGCAAAAGCCCTTGGATGCCCACAAAAAGCTTGTAGGCTTCCTGCCCGGAATGTTTGCTGAAATCTTTCAGGTGACATTGGAGGAAAAGGCCGCCGAATTTCTTGGAGAACAAGTCAGCTCTGCCATAAAAGATGAACCTAAGCCCGTTCATAACCGGATTGTCTACAAGGATATCGAACTGCAGGTAGGGACAGTTCACTCGGTAAAAGGCGAAACGCACTTAGCGACACTCTACCTCGATACCTGCTACTACGATCTGGAAAGCGTGAAATCCTGTGCGCAGCTTACTGGAAAGGATGCATGTAAGGAGAGCGGCATCAGAAAAAAAGAATCAGCTACGATGATGTACGTTGGGTTTTCGCGTGCGACCGACCTTTTATGTTATGCTGTCCCAGAAGGTAATTTGGATCACTCAATTGATCAGATGCGTGAGCTAGGGTGGACAATAATAAAAATATAGCGCATCCCATTGATATTTCAACTAGGCACCAATTGATTATCCGGCCCTTTTCGCTGTTGTCTTTTTATATTGGACATTCTTTTGGTTTAAGGCTATTTTGAAGTATAATCTTTATGATCTGTATCACGTTGGGTAGCGTTCGGAGTTTTTACTCGCATGTGCATAGATGTTCAGAAATATATCGGTCGTCCGTGAGTTTGGTCATGGATCCGTATCACATTCACCAAGTGCTTTGACATCTGTATTTCGCTCTCTTTAACTTAAAAACATTTTTGCAATGGAAAAAAATCTGAAGGTTCTTATCAAAGCTCGAAAGGAAACTTGAAACTTTATTGACCTGCCATCACTAGAGCGGGTGAGGCCTGAAGTTATCGCTGTTAGCTCTTCACAAAATGGAAATGGATATTTGGATTTTCTAACAAGTAAGATAATGACTCTTATTTTTTGCCGTAATATTTTGCGAGGATTTCAACTTCTTTCTTGAAACCCTTGCTTGATAGTAGATCCAACAATTTTGGTCTGTCGTAGGCTACATCCATTGCCGTCGGCTTAAGTCGGCTTTTATTCATTTTTTTTGTGAATTCTATGCCGTCTGCCCAAAAATGTGCTGAGGTCATATATACTGCACAAAGCTTTTTGCCAGCCTTGATGTCATTGGCATAAAATTCCTTTGCAAAGGGTATTGTGCGTTCAAAAAACCATTTTAGGCTAGCTTTCTTGTCCCTATCGCCCAGGGAGATGGTCGAGTCCTCGCCATAACCTTTAAGTTCGACTATGATAATCTCCTCGGGATTGGAAGAATGGAAGATGTAGTCGTATTCGTAGTATTCCTGCTTAGAATTTGCTCTAGTAACTTTTAGCGTTTTCCCTTGGAGCACTGAGGCATTTGGAAACATATATTTCAGTACTGGATACATCAGTATTTCAAATAGTACGCCCTTGAGGTCTTTAAGTGCATCTTCTTGACCCGCGGATCTTATCGACTTAAGCATCTTATTTATTGTCGCCTCTATGTCTGGCTCAGCTAGGTCAATGTCATTGATTTTGTTAAGCTTGGAAATTATCGAATAAATTCTTGTGCCGAATATTGAACCAATGTCAAGGGCAACAAATCCCAGTGCCTTTATCTTGTTTAGTACTATTTCTGAACATTCCTTATAGACAATTATTGGTAGAATTTTTCTTTTTTCATTTTTTGTAGAGTTCTGGTTAATCTGTACCCTGCTCAGAAAACCATCAAGATGAATTTGTGCATAAGGCTTGGACAGAACTACATCGAGCGCGACAAGCGTCATTTTTTCAGTTGTTTCAGCTTTGACCCCTGACAACTCGCTAAACCCTGTGGTTTTCGTATAGCTAAATACGTCCCATGCTAAGTTATTGTGAACCGCGCCTACGGAGGGTGTCTTTTTATTTCGATAGATGATCTGGGAGTTATCCATTATGTTCGATTTTACAAGCCACCTCATGATATCAGGCAAAAGGGTCGTATCAGTTACCATGTCAGAAAAGGCTCCGTTCATCATATTTTGCTCTATGTTTTCGCCATAACGTTCAAAATCATCTGTCAACAAAATATAGTTCACGCCGTTTTCATCTCTTTGCTGGTAAACAAGCTCAAGTTTTTCCAATAGTTTCAGGATGTCTTCTAATGATGAAACTTTTGTAGAGCTTTCCTCAATTGGGCAGGCGCTAATTTTAAGCCCATCATAATAGGAGCATATACCATCGTTGTGCAGTAGATAAGCTAATAATCTAAAAACAGGGGGTCTAGCAGTTGCACAAATGGTCATTACCGAAGTGAGGGAAATCTTGTTTTCTGGCAGGATATAAATGAATTGTCCTTTTCCAAAAGTGAAAGGGGAAGAGGATTTGATATGTCTCGTATCCACGGCCCTAGAAATTACTTTTCTGGCATTGACATCTGTCAGTTTAAATTTCTTGACCAAATTCGCCTTAAGCTCACTCCCTGATTCGAAAAGACGTTTAGTAAGTATCCCATGGAGATGCTCTGCATAAATTTCCTGAACTGTTTTTTTGTTTGTCGATTTTGTCACACTGCCCTTATTAATTTTATTTTTTATTTATTAGCGACATCAATTTTTTTTTAATTTAAAAAGATGATTATTATTAAATAATTGTATTTCAATTACTTGTGAAAAATTATTAGAACGTTTCTATAATGAATTCTTCCTTTTTAAATTTTGTTATGTCACATAATAATTTAAATGTAAGGATTTTTTTGAAGTTTTTACTTCATCGAAAAGCCTACCGCAAACAAGTACAGTTGAGGCTAACCAATGCGATTGTCATTATCACCTAGCTTGTCATGCCAATTTTGCACTTGTTCTGAGGGCAATGGGGCGCTTGGCGCACAAACCAATCTATTTGACCCCGTTGCGCCAATATTTCATAAATTGTAAGCTCCTTGAAAATAAACTGTTCTAATAAAATTATTATTGGTAAATATGGGGTCAATTGACAGCAGTTTATCCAATCAGGCTAAACGAAATTTAATTCATAAAATTCCTTTCAATATTAAAAGATCATGAAAACGTTGTGTTTTTTAAGGTAAATTATGTCAAATTGCAAAACCTGACAAATGAAATCTAGGATTTATATCTCCACTCCGGATGAGCATCAATTGACCATGGAAAGCCTGCTCGATCGGGCATTAGCGAAAGATCCTTTATCAATAATGGAAACTGAAATTTTCTGCACACGCCTGACAAGGGAATCAAGGGCTACATTTAGTATATGTGATGAATATCGTTTCAGGGATTATTATTTTAGCAGCTTTTCATACGGAACAATTCCAGAGCATCTAAAACTGTCCGAAGCTCAAAAGGACGAACTTAACCATTTTGCGGATGATTGGTATGAAAATGTGATTCTTGTACAAAATCATAAATCTCTTGCGTTACAGCAAATCGCTAAGGAGGCAAGGCGTGAGATTAAACAGATGGAAAAAGAATTTAGCCACAATGGGTTTCTAGTCAGAAATTTTTTGTACAAAGCCCGCTTGAGGAAAATTTCGTGGATGTCAAGATTCATTAACTTTAAAATATTCCATGAATACTTTCTGGGATATCAGAACAATCAGGTAGTTATTCCATCAATATTCGGAGATGTCATATTCAATGAGGTTTCACTGGCTCACATCTACACAAGGCATTTTGCCGCTGGGGAGAAGCAGTATGTGCCCGATCAATCCTTTTTTATTAATGACTTTCATTTTAATTCTATTCATCGCCTGATACTCCTTGTGCTCAGTTGGATCGGTAAAGAAAATATAGCAATAAATCATCCTTTTGGCAGAGCAATAACCTTTAAATACAAAGCCGCTTACTATCAGCTTTACATTGATAAAAGCTATATGCAAATAAAAGGAAAAGGAAATGTTGAATACCTTGTTGTGAAATCTCTATTCCCAGTCAACAATAAGGATATATTGAATCAGATAGAGCAACAGGTTCCCCACAAGGTTTCAGGTGATTTGACAATATATGAACAGCTAGAACTAAAAGGCGTTTAAGTGAATGAACTAATTAATTGACAATGGCTTATCCATTCATGCCTCAGTCACTTGATTACTAATATTAAGTAGAGTCGATAAAAAGTGTGGGTAGGGATTAAGATTGTGTTGCCTTTAGAACAAGCTGTAGTAGGACGAATATGCTCTTAATAATCAAAAATATCTGGTTTTGATTTTCTTTAATGTTGGAATAAGTTGAATTATGAAAGCTTTTACTAGCCGATTAATTGATTACGAATGTAATTGGACCATAATCCGATAGCATGATTCAATTACGTATTTATTAACCTATTTTCAATTGGCTTAATTCATCATAATTATGGAAAATCTAAATAACCTAAATTTCAGTCGCTTAAATGATATTACTATTCAGGAAGTTAAGGCTCTACCCATGTTTAAACACTTTTCTGACAGTGAAGCTGAAGAGGTAATTCGAACACTAAAAAGATTTTCAGAGATAATTGTAAAGGATCATTTAAATAAGGAGAACAGAGATATAGAACGCTAATGATTTGAGGTTCGAATTCTAAAGTGTTGTTAATCAATTAATAATTTGTTTTTCGCCGCTTCGGTTAACCGAAGCAGGATCGAACCTTTAATTGCTTTATTTTTAATAGATAAGGCGTTTATAATTAGTTTCCTGATTTTTGTTATGAAATATCATAAAATGAAAAAGCCTTGATTTAAGCTCCTTTCAAAGAAAAGGTTCGAACTTCAAGGCTTTTTGCCGTCTTGGTAGAGTCAATCCGCGAAAGTTCGACCTTGTTTGAGCATTGTGAGGCGGTAGTTAATTTTGAAAAGGTTTTAAAAAATAAGATTGAAGGGCATTATAGAAAAAAGAAAAAGCCGCTTGATTTATCTTTGAGAAGAATTGATTGGACAGACCAAAATAACAAAACGAGGATAAAAAAATCTTTACATCAGATTGGTTGAGGTGAGACGGATTAATTAGTTCTCGCCTTGCCCCATCATTTGAGTTAATATTTTTTTAATGATCTTATTCTTTAACCTGTTTTTTAGTTTCAGGATTTTTTATGACAAAATGATTTAATATCGTTGAGCTAGACGGGCCTTGGAGCATAGATGATAACACATACCCCGATTAGTGCAATGCCCGCCCCAATAATGTCCCATTTATCAGGTACAAATCCATCAACTTTCCAAGCCCATATCAGTGCCAAAACAATAAAAATGCCACCATAGGTTGCATAAGTTCTCCCAAAGTTGGCTGTCTGCCAAGTGGCGACTACGCCATAGGCAATCAGGATAATGGCTCCGATGAAACCGTACCATAGCGGTTTTCCTTCTTTTATCCAAAGCCAGATAAGATAACCCCCGCCGATTTCGCAAAGACCTGCGATAAGAAAAATTGATAAAGACCTGATGATTTCCATAGCTATTATGCGGGTTTTAGCAAACGTTCACGAAAATACATACTTTTACACCGTGAAATTTATTGCACTGCTTTTATCTATCATCGTACTTACCCTAACTGCAGTACCATGCTGCGCTTTAGAGCGGGAAGATAATCATGCACATAAAACTGATAAAAGAGAAAAACATGCATGCAATGAGCATGCTGATGATTGCTGCAAAGACTGTTCACCATTTTATGTCTGCGGCACCTGTATCGGCTTTACCATCACTACACGTACAATAATCACTTTTGCAATCCAGCTTTTGCCTATTCAGCACAATACGGCTTATATCCCAGTTGAACTGCAGGTTATTGCCTTATCCATCTGGCAGCCCCCTAAACTTTCATAGCCTATTTTCAATCGTCCTGAATGGACATATTTATCGAAATCATTACTTATAAATCATTATGAAAAGAACGATTGCGGTTTTGGCTATACTGTTATTTACAGTTACTGCCTTTGCCCAAAATACATATAAAGCTGTCATCAAAGACGCAAAAACAAATCAGTCACTTTCTGGAGCAACACTAAAAGTATTGGGCACAACCATTGGCACTAGATCAAATAGTATAGGTACTGTAAATATTAGTGGCATACCTTCAGGTAAACAGATTATCCGGTATAGTTATATAGGCTATCAGACCAAAACCGATACCCTGACATTTCCCCTTACTGAAGCCGGCATTATTACCGTTTTACTTGCCCCTGCTGAAGAAGACGAGGACCTGGAAGAGGTGGTGATCTCTGCTACAAGAAGTAGCCGCACCATTGATAATATTCCCACACGGGTCGAGGTCATCTCAGGAGAGGAACTGGACGAAAAAGGAAACATGAAACCTGGCGACATCCGTATGATGCTGGCAGAAAGTACAGGTGTCCAGACCCAGCAGACTTCTGCTACCAGTGGAAACTCTAGCATCCGTATTCAAGGCTTGGACGGTAAATATACCCAGATTATCCGCGACGGTTTTCCTTTATATTCAGGATTTTCAGGTGGATTAGGCCTGCTTCAGATCGCACCATTGGATTTGCAACAGGTAGAGGTAATCAAAGGTTCATCTTCTACACTTTACGGTGGCGGCGCAATCGCAGGATTGGTAAACTTAGTTTCGAAAAAGCCAACTGAACAGCGTCAGCTTAATTTTCTGCTCAATGGAACATCAGCGCTCGGACTGGATGCCAGTGGCTTTTACGGCCAGAAATTTGATAAAATCGGTATTACGGTTTACGGTGCATATAACAAAGGAACGGCCTACGATCCTTCAGATATTGGCTTAACAGCTATCCCCAAGTTTGACCGTTTTACACTAAACCCGAAATTATTCTTTTATTTCAATGATGCGACTACACTTTCGGCCGGAATCAATGCCACAACTGAAAAACGGATTGGCGGCGATTTGGAATATGTGAAAGGAAATGGCAGTGCAGCCCATTCTTATTTTGAAGAGAATAAGACAGGACGTTATAGCTCTCAGGTTGAATTGGACCATAAACTGAGTGAAAAGGAAAAGCTGGTTATCCGCAATTCAGGGAGTTATTACGACCGCAGTATCGGATTACCAAATTATTTGTTTTCTGGTGTTCAGATATCTACATACAGTGAGGCCAATTATAGCCGTAACGGAGAAAAAGCAGACTGGGTATTGGGTGTAAACTTTTTGACCGATAATTTTAAGGAAGACCAAAACAGTAACAATGCACTCAGAAGTTACAATTATAATACGCTTGGTGCATTTGCGCAGAATACCTGGAATCTATCAGGAAAATTTAGCATCGAATCAGGGGTGAGGGGAGATTACCACAATGAATATGGGTTTTTCTTTTTACCAAGAATCTCTAGTCTATGGAAAATCAATGAGCATTTCTCCACCCGCTTAGGTGGGGGGTTGGGTTATAAAGCACCTACTGTATTTACCGAGGATGCTGAGCGGATCCAGTTCAGAAATGTACAGCCTTTAGATGTGGCAAATACAAAAGCGGAACACTCTTATGGTGCTAACTACG
Organism: Pedobacter suwonensis; assembly: GCF_007833675.1. Lineage (NCBI taxonomy): Bacteria > Pseudomonadati > Bacteroidota > Sphingobacteriia > Sphingobacteriales > Sphingobacteriaceae > Pedobacter > Pedobacter suwonensis. Next base: position 4,252,185 of record NZ_CP031708.1, read on the forward strand.
ATGTGAACTACCGCACCTCTATATTTGACGGAAAGGTAGGGTTCAGTATCAATCAGATGTTTTTTTATACCCGAATTAATAACCCTATATTGTTGACTGCCACTACTGGAGCTAATCTGGCCTATGTCCAGCCAAAAGGTAATTTAGATACCAAGGGAATGGAAACTAATGCCAAAGTAACCTATGGTGATTTTAAACTTTTTATAGGTTATACATTAGCTGATGTGAACCAGCATATGAATAGTGCCAGTACGAGTTATCCATTGGTTTCAAAACACAGGCTTAATAATGTACTAATGTATGAGATCGAAGATAAATGGAAGGTAGGTCTTGAAGCATACTATTTCAGTAAACAGAAGCTCAATGACGGTGCTACAGGTAAAAGTTATTGGACTGCCGGGTTTATGGCGGAGAAGATATGGGAACGTTTTTCGTTATTCATAAACTTTGAGAACCTGACAGATACACGTCAGACCAAGTTTGATACCATTTACACAGGAAGCATTACCAATCCTACATTTAGGGATATCTATGCGCCTGTTGATGGGTTTATTGTCAATGGAGGCATTAAACTGAAATTTTAGAAAAATAATCTAGATCAAACCAGCCCGTTGGTATCTCTATTTATTAAATTTACAGATGCTGATGGGCTGTCTTTTTTGATTTAAAGGCCATCCCATCCAAGATACTTTATCCTAAAATAATGGAACATAACCATGAAGGTCATAGCCACGGCCATGCCCCACAGATAACCAGTTTAAACAAGGCTTTTATAATAGGGATAGTATTGAACCTTACCTATGTCCTTGTCCAGATCATTATCGGGCTAAGGATCAACTCGCTCTCCCTGTTGTCGGATGCAGGCCACAATTTCCTGGATGTTGCGGGCCTTGCTTTGGCGATGCTTGCTTTCAAGCTTTCCAAATCAAAAGCAACAGCAAAATACACTTATGGACAGAAAAAAGCTTCTATTTTGATCTCTCTGCTCAACGCAGTTATACTACTGATATCAATAGGAGCCATTGGTTATGAAGCTATTTTCCGTTTTCAGAACCCACAACCTCTTCCCGGCGTAACCATTGCGATAATCGCCGCAATAGGTATCGTAATCAACGGTGTATCTGCTTTTATGTTTTTTAGGGACAAAGACAGGGATATCAATGTGAAGGCTGCTTTCCTTCACCTGGCATCTGACGCCCTGGTATCATTGGGACTGGTTGTCGGGGGCTTGATAATTTATTATACGCACCTATACTGGATTGATCCACTATTAAGCCTGATCATCTGCACGGTAATTATTGTGAGTACATGGAACCTGTTAAAAGATAGCCTGCGCCTTTCATTGGACGGCGTACCTGAAAGTATAGATTTAGAAAAAGTGAAAGCAGCTGTAATGAAAACTGATGGCGTAAAGGGATTTCATCATGTCCACGTTTGGGCGATCAGTACCTCGCAGAACGCACTGACAGGGCATGTGGTTGTTTCGGGTGAATTTTCGAATATCCAGATCGGCACATTGAAAAACAAAATTAAACACGAACTGGAACACCTGAATATTCAGCATGCTACACTGGAAACCGAAGTGGAGGAATGTGAAAACGGAGATTGCACCGAATCCCCCGGATAGCTGTAAGTTAAAAGAGCAGTCCTATAATCTTATAACATTTTCTGGGAATTATATAAACCTGTAATCTGATTTCAGGTTAACTTTACCTAGTTCATCCAAAATATCCTTATATTAGTTTTGTGAAACGCACGGCAGTCATAATAATAACAATGATCTATATGCTATCCTCTTTGGGGATGGCTGTAAACCGTTTTTATTGCTGTGGGAGACTGGCTTCGGTAAAACTTATCCTTGCATTACCGGACCAGAACGATGTTAAGGCCAAAACAAAGGATAACTGCTGTAAGAACGAAAGAAAAAGCTTAAAGATAAAGGACAGCCATTTCAGTGCTGACGTACTCACTTTGGATGTTCCAATGCCTGCGGTTCTTCCCGAACCCATTTTGTTTTCACAGGTAAACCTTTTTACAGAGCGCCCTATAGCTCAGTCTTATCAGGCTAATGCCCCGCCCGGGCAGCCCGAAACACCAATCTATATCCTCAACTGCACTTACCGGATTTAATCCTCTTTTCTGCCTTTTCCTATCTGGAAAAGATTGCGGAGCATTCCCATTTTAATCAATTTTCTTAATTATAAATCACGCGTAGGCCATTGTTTGGCTCTATGCCATTATTCAATTCCTAAAATTCCAACAAAATGAAAAAATTAGTTTTTGTGGCATTTGCCATGCTGTTTTCCGGTATCTCCCTATTTGCGCAGACACCTGCCAATCCCACTAAACAGGCTACAGTAAAAACAAAAAAGGCTGTTGCCCCCAAAGTGCAGTACACCTGCACGATGCATCCGGAAGTTTTAAGTGATAAGCCCGGGAAATGTCCCAAATGCGGCATGACGCTCGTAAAAAAGGAAGCGACTAAAAAGAAAACAGGTAAAATGAAAATGTAAGTTCATCATGCCCGGAACGGCATGTTCCGGGCCAATTATAATTAAGATGATTAATCAACTTATTTCCCTGTCCTTAAAGAACAGGTACATAGTCCTGCTGATCGCAATAGCCTTGTTTGCATGGGGCAGTTATGCCATCCGCGAAAATCCCATCGATGCAATACCCGATCTTTCGGAAAACCAGGTAATCGTTTTTACCGAATGGCAGGGCCGGAGTCCCCAGATCATGGAGGACCAGGTAACCTACCCTTTGGTGAGCAACCTTCAGGGCATTCCCAGGGTCAAGGCGATCCGTGCTACATCAATGTTCGGGATGAGCTTTGTTTATATCGTTTTTGAAGACAGGGCTGATGTCTACTGGGCACGGAGCCGTGTACTGGAACGGTTAAACTATGCCCAGCGCTTACTGCCTGAAGGCATTACGCCAACACTCGGTCCTGATGGAACGGGCGTTGGGCATGTGCTCTGGTATACCCTGGATGCCAAGGGCATAGATCTTGGCGAGCAGCGCGCACTCCAGGACTGGTATATCAAGCTTGGCCTGCAGACCGTTCCCGGTGTAAGCGAGATCGCTTCCTTCGGAGGCTTTGAAAAACAGTACCAGATCAATATTGACCCACATAAGCTCAATTACTATAACATTCCCTTATCCCAGGTACTTAAGGCTGTCAAGAGCAACAACAATGATGTCGGTGGACGCAAGTTTGAAATGAACGGAACAGGTTACATTGTCCGTGGCCTTGGCTATATCAAAAGCCTGAAGGATGTTGAGGATATCTCAATCGGTACGATAAAAAGTGTCCCTGTCCGGGTACGCGATATTGCCACCGTTCAGATGGGCGGAGACCTGCGTCTGGGCATCTTTGATGAGAACGGCACAGGTGAAGCCGTTGGGGGGATTGTCGTAATGCGTTACGGCGAAAACGCCGATCAGGTTATCCATGCGGTCAAGGACAAGATGAAGGAGATCGAGCGCGGACTACCTTCCGGCGTAAAATTTAAGATTGCCTACGACAGAAGCGAACTGATCGAAAGCGCCATCAGCTCGGTAAAGCATACGCTGATCGAGGAAATGATCACCGTATCCGTTATTGTGGTACTGTTCCTGTTCAGCTGGAGAAGCGCCCTGAGTATCATCATCCAGATACCTATTACCATCGCGGCAAGCTTTATCCTGCTCAATGCATTTGGCATCAGCTCCAACATTATGTCGCTTACCGGTATTGCTCTTGCCATAGGCGTTATTGTAGACAACGGCATTGTCATGGTCGAAAATTCACACCGCAATCTATCTATTGCACAAGAAAAAGAAACATTATGACCACACCCGAAAGAATCAAAATTATAGAAGCCTCCTGTAAACAGGTTGGCCGGGGCGTTTTTTTCTCAACCCTGATCATTGTCGCTTCTTTTCTGCCGGTATTTTTGCTCGAAGGGCAGGAAGGCAAACTGTTTGGCCCTCTGGCATGGACAAAGACATTTATACTGGCCATAGATGCTGTTCTGGCAGTAACACTGGCACCCGTGCTGATCTCGTTTTTTCTAAAGGGGAAACTAAGGACAGACGCGCATAACCCATTGAACCGAACCCTTGAAAAAATCTATCAGCCCATCCTCAGCTGGTGCATAAAATGGAAAAAGACAACAATCGGGATCAACATCATTGCGCTTCTGATCAGTGTCCCATTACTGCTCAGTCTGGGCAGTGAATTTATGCCCCCGCTTGACGAAGGATCTATCCTGTTTATGCCGGTAACCCTGCCCGATATTTCCAACTCGCAGGCCAAACAGTTATTGCAGGTACAGGACAGGATCATAAAAAGTGTACCCGAAGTCAAAAATGTACTGGGTAAAGCAGGCAGGGCAAATACGGCCACAGATAATTCTCCCATCAGTATGGTAGAAACGATTGTCCTTCTAAAGCCAAGGAGCGAATGGCGCAAGGGCATTAAAAAAGAAGACATCATCAATGAACTCAATGCGAAGCTCCAGATCCCCGGGGTGGTAAACGGCTGGACACAACCGATCATCAACCGCATCAATATGCTCTCTACCGGTATCCGTACAGACGTTGGTTTAAAAGTCTATGGACAAAACCTGGATACCTTATATGCGCTATCCACCAAAATGAAGCAGGCACTACAGGGCCTGAACGGGGTCAAGGATCTATATGTAGATCCCATTACCGGCGGGCGATATCTGGATATACAGGTCGACAAGGAAGCAATAGGAAGATATGGGCTCAGTGTTGACGATGTAAACCAGGTGGTAGAAAGTGCCCTAGGCGGCATGAACGTTACCCCAACCATTGAGGGCCGTAGGCGCTTCAGTGTAAACCTAAGACTGGCGCAGGATTATCGGAGCAGTCTGGATGAGATCAGGCGCACACTGGTGCAGACCCCATCCTTCGGGCCTGTCCCGCTATCTTCAGTAGCCCATATTACAATCAGTGACGGACCGGCGATGATCCAGTCAGAAAATGCCCTGTTGCGCGGAACGGTACTCTTTAATGTGCGTGGACGTGATCTGGGCAGTACAGTCAAAGAAGCGCAGGATAAACTGAACGGTATAGCAAAAACCCTGCCCAAGGGATATTTCATTGAATGGAGCGGGCAGTACGAGAACCTGATCCGTGCCGAACGTACGTTGAAGCTCGTTTTGCCCATTGTGCTGCTGATCATTTTCGCCTGCCTATATTTTGCTTTTCATTCGATAAGGGAAGCCTTCTTCAGTCTGATCTCTATCCCCTTTGCCCTGATCGGCGGGGCATATATGGTCTACTTTTTTGGTGTGCATTTATCGGTTGCCGTTGCGGTAGGTTTTATTGCCCTGTTCGGTATTGCCGTTGAAACGGGGATCGTGATGGTGATATACCTCAATGATGCGATGCAGCGCCTGGTCGCGGACAAAGGCAATTCCAGCGAAACAATCAGTAAAAAAGACCTGCGGAGCTATGTGATGAACGGCGCGGTAAAGCGGCTGCGCCCAAAACTGATGACTGTCTGCGTGGCCCTGTTCGGCCTTGTCCCGGTATTATGGGCAACGGGAACAGGAAGTGACGTAATGCTGCCGATCGTGCTTCCCATGATAGGCGGAGTATTAACCTCTTCAACCCATATACTCCTTGTTACACCACTCATTTTTCTAATGGTCAAAGAGCACGAACTCAGGAAGTATGGCAAGCTGGAAGTTCTGGACGTAAAAGAATAAACCATGAAAATAAAACATCGAATGATATATGGTCTATTGCTGTGTGCTCTTAGTTTAACAGCTAGGGCCCAGCAGGAATACCTGACACTGGACAGTGTGCTGGCAAGGGTTTCGGCGAACCCGTTATTGCGGACCTATGATGCGCAGATCAATGCGCAGGATGCCTACGCGGGCTCTGCCAGAAGCCTGGATGCACCAAAGCTGAGCGCAGGGCAGTATCAGACACCTTATCAGCTTAAGCCCGATGGTGGTTCCTTTATGGTTACTGCCGAACAGATGTTCACCAACCCGGCCAAGCTCCGAGCTAAGGAAAACTACATGAAAAGCATATCCAGGGTTACCGCCGAAGAAAAGAAATACATGAACAACCAGTTGAACGCACAGGCCAAACAGTACTATTTTGAGCGTGCAATCCTGGAAAGGAAACTGGCACTTTTGGATAACACCACTGGGTTATTGGAATACATGTTAAAGGCTTCCAATATCCGGCTTACCTATGGAAAGGAAAAACTGGATAACATTTATAAGACCAAAGCTGAACTGTTTCAACTGGACAATAGCCGGGAAGAAATTAAGAGTGAAATCAGACAGAAAAATATCCTGCTCAATACCCTGATGAACCGGAACAAGGGGCAGGATTTTATGATAGACACCAGTCTTGTGCTCAGGGATTATGCGGCTACAGTGACCGATACGGGTACACTTGCATCGGTACGGAGCGATATCAGGGGCATTGACCGCAATATCGAACTGCAACAGCTTAATGCGAAAGTAGAATACAGTAAACGTAAACCCGACTTCGGGCTGCAGGCGGGGCATATGTTCAGTTATGGCGGAATGCCGAACCAGTACATTTTAATGGGTTCCATCACCATTCCGATTGCACCCTGGTCTTCCAAAAGCTATCAAGCAAACCTGAAGGGCAGCCAATACGAAATCGAGCAGCAGCGTGAACGCAAGATCTCGCTACTCAATCAGGTGGAAGGAGAGCTGGCTGGACTGAAGGCTGCATGGACAGGCAAATCCAGGCAATTGAAAAACTACCGGCAGAACATTATTCCTGCCCTGCAGAACAGTTATAAAACATCGCTCCTGGCCTATGAACAGAATACCGGTGAACTGCTGCCGGTACTGGAAAGCATAAAAAGCCTGCAGACGGCAAGGATGGACGCTTTAGAGCGGTTGGGAGAAATATTATTGATACAGGTAGCTTATGAAAAAGAAAATGAAATGCATTAAGATCATATTACCGGCCATGCTTTTTGGTATGTTGCTGATCGCCGCCTGTTCCAATCCAAAACAGGCACCGGTCCAGGCTCAATCCAAAACCGCAGTACAATATACCTGCCCGATGCATCCACAGGTACTGGAGGATCACCCCGGTAATTGTCCCATCTGTGGGATGACACTGGTAAAAAAATCTGGTCAGGCCAGCGAGGGTTCCGACATAGCCTTGAGTCCAGTTTTGGAGCCTGTTAACAGTACGGTGATCTCCTTGGTGGCTTTTGCCTTGCCCCAGGAAAAAGAAGTGGACACACGGATCTCCGCAGAAGGCTATTTGGATTTTGATACCCGTACATTTAACAACATCGCCTCGCGTTTTTCCGGCCGTATCGAAAAGATGTACATCAAATTCGCCTTTCAGAAGATCCTTCCCGGACAGCGCATCTTCGACATATATAGTGCGGATATGGTAACGGCACAACAGAACCTGATCTATGTTGCAAAGAATTCATCAGGCGAAACCGAGCTGCTCAGGGCTGCTAAGCAAAAACTATTACTGCTCGGAATGACATCTGCCCAGGTTGAACAGGTAATCAAAACGGGCAAAGCATTTTATAGCCTGCCGGTATTTAGTCCCTATGAAGGACATGTCCATGATGCTGCACATAGCCAGATGGCAGGGACAGCGGGTTCAGACCAAAGACCTGACTTCAGCCGTAACATGCCCCTTGCCATAAAGGAAGGGATGTATGTAGAAAAAGGGCAGACTTTGTTCAATGTTGTTGATCCCCATAGGCTGTGGGCCATTATCAAGATTGGCAGAAATTCACTGGCCAGCTTACGGCTAAATGAACCGGTTAAGATTACCCTGCCGGATCTGCCAGGTAAAACGCTATATGGGAAAGTAGACTTTATTGAGCCTACCCTTCAGCAGGGAGACAAAACAGTTAGCATCAGGGTTTATCTGGACAATATGGAACATCAACTGAAGGTAAACAGTTTGATCAACGCCTCGATAGAGACAGGAAAATCCAGGGGGTTTTGGATACCGAGGTCTGCTTTACAGGACCTGGGGCAGACAAAAATAGTCTGGCTAAAAAAAGGCGGTTCCTACCATGCCCATACAGTAGCGGCCGGGACTATAAATGGCAGCGAAATACTGATAAAAAAAGGACTTGCCCCAACCGATACGCTGGCGGTGGACGCGGGATATTTAACAGACAGTGAGAGTTTCATCAAAACAAAGGGTCATGAATAACATAAAAAGAAATAGCCTGAAAAGGATCTTTACTTTGCTGTTTATTGTGCTTTCAATAAGTGTATTTAACAGCTGCAAACAAAAAGCGCAACCTGTGGCACAGGCAAAAAGCAAATTTTATTATACCTGCTCCATGCATCCACAGATACATGAAGACCATCCCGGCAACTGTCCGATCTGCGGCATGAAACTGATCAAAGTTGAGCTTACAGGATCAGGAAATTCAGCCACGGAAAAAATAACATTAACAGCAAGCCAGATCCAGTTAGCAGGTATAACAGTTGATACGGTAAGGGAGGAAAATACAGGGAATGAAAAACTGCTGACCGGAACTGTTGCCACCGACGAAAGTAAGGCGGAAGAGATCAGTGCAAGAGCGGCTGGACGGATACAGCGGTTATTTGTAAGGTCTGTAGGACAGAAAATAACAATGGGTCAGGCAGTGTATTCCATTTATAGTGAAGACCTCTTATCAGCGGAAAAAGAATACCTTTTGGCCCGGCAGCAGCAGAAGGTTTTAAATAATCCTGATGTAGATTATGACGCGCTGATCAGTACGGCGGAGCACAAACTATTATTATGGGGACTGAATGCCGCCCAGATCAAGAACCTTTCCTCTTTGTCCAAAACTTCGGCCACTGTTACCATATACAGCAAGGTTAATGGAACGGTAAGCGACATAGCCATCCACGAAGGCGACTATGTAACCGAAGGAATGGCAATATTAAAAACGCAAGGATTGAACAGTTTATGGGTTGAGGCGCAGTTATATGCCAGCGAAAGCGGGAACTATAAAGAAAATGACATAGTTAATGTCTCTTTTCCGGACCTGAACTGGCAGGTTATTAAAGGCAAGGTCGGATTTATAAATCCTGAACTATCAGATGACTCGAAGGTTGTACTGATCAGGGTCGCAGTTCCAAATACGCTAGGGCTCATCAGGCCGGGGATGTTGGCATACATAGCAATTGGTAACGGAAAACAGAATAATGTAGCCATACCAGCATCTTCAATACTCGCAACAGGTAAAGGCAATAAGGTATGGATCAAAAATAGAGATGGCAGCTTTTCTGAAAGAAAGATCAATACCGGAGCAGGAAATCCGGGATATGTACAGGTAGTATCCGGCATTTCGCAAGGTGAGGTCGTGGTAACAGGCGGAGCTTACCTGCTGGAGAGTGAACTGGTATTTAAAAATGGAGGATAAGGTTATGATCATTGGCTGCATCATACCTTATGGATAAATACCTATGTTGATTAAAATTTGGTATCGTACGTAACTTGATTGCGCTAAATACTGTCTGGACTTTGGTGCAAAGCAAATCCAGCATTTGACAGGTCGGAGTCGGCGAAACGAAATTACTTTTCGAGGGGCCAAAAAATATTGAAACAAGTTCAATGTCAGAAATTTGAGATGATTTTCTAATATAATTATATAAAAGATATGGAAAATTATATAAATTTAATTTCGCATCTTTATATAGATTTGTAGTCTGATGAAAACCAAAGCCATCTTTCTTTTAGTGATTTTTCTGCTCAACACTGTTGTCGGCTTTGCCTGTGCAGTTGGAATGGAAAGAGATACTCATGGGGAAAGTCATGGACATAACTCTTCCAAAATAACTAACGATAAACATCGTCATCAGCATAAAGGTGCACACCTGCATAAGCACAGTTCTTTAAAGGGAACAAATCTTTCAAAAGAAGATCCTTGTTGCAAGACTCTGGTCAACGACCTTGTGGTTCAGGGGAAGCTTGTTCCCCAAAGCGTTAAAAACCAGGTTATCCTACCTGTTCTGTTGCTCCCAGATAATAATTACAACTTTTTACTTCCTTCTGTCAAACTGGCTCTCAAAAAGAGTGTTTACACCGGACAGAGGGAGCGGCCACCCAATAGGGACATCAGGATTACCATCAATAGCTTTCAGATATAAGATTTCACCACGAATTACCAATAGAGCCCGTGTTACATTGACATGGTGCTTGACTTTCGCGTGGCCAAAACTCCCTGCGGGAAAAGTGTAAACATTTAATCTTAAAATCATGAAAAAAATATTTCTTGTGGTTGCCGTATTGGCAATCGTTTTCACAGGCCGTGCCCTTGCGCAAAATAGCCAGACACAGTCACTTTTAACTTCTTATTACGATATCAAAAATGCATTGGTAAATGCAGATGCGACGGTCGCCGCCTCCAAAGCCGCTGAGTTTTCCAAAGCGATGGGCAGTATGGACATGAAATCAATGCCAGAAACGGATATGAATATATTTATGGGGTTACAGGATAAGCTTGCATTTGATGTCAAACACATATCAGAGAGCAAAGATATTGTCCATCAAAGAGAACATTTCGCAAATTTTTCGACCAATTTCTTTAAACTCGCGAAAGCAGTGAAACTTACCAATGCCTCTATTTATTATGCCTATTGTCCAATGAAAAAAAGTTACTGGCTTTCTGATAATGCTACTATCAAAAACCCTTATTTCGGAAAGCAGATGCTGACCTGTGGCTCAATAAAGGAGACTATCAAATAATTCATATTGTTATCGAACGGACATTTAGCATTGAGATGTTTTGGTCCGTTCAATATAGCCGTGTGCATATATTCTACATACAGCTCGAAATAATTTATTCAAAATATATCAATAACAATGAAAACATTAATATATAGCCTTCTGGGCCCACTATTGTTCCTTGCTGCCTGTACAAATGGCAAAAATGAAAAGCAACATTCTGCTGTAGCGGAGTCTACAGCCAAAAGTGTTTCCAAGGAAACTAACCAAGGGAAAAAATCATCAACGGCTGCGCTTTTATCCGTCTATCTGAAATTAAAAAATGCCCTTACCACGGACAATGATAAACAAGCTGCTTCCGCAGGCAGTGAAATGGTAGCAGCGTTCGCCAGTTTTGATGAAAAATCATTGACTTCGGAGCAGGACAAGACATATAACGATATTCGGGATGATGCCAAAGAGCACGCAGAGCACATCGGTTCCAATGCAGGCAACATTGCCCATCAACGTGAGCATTTCGATATGCTGAGCAAAGACATGTACGATTTGATCAAGCTCCTTGGCACTGACAAGCCCCTGTATGTTGACCGTTGTCCCATGTACAACAGTAACAAGGGTGCAATCTGGGTGAGTGAGATAAAGGAGATCAAAAACCCTTACCTTGGAAAAGCCATGCCGACCTGTGGTACTGTCAAGGAAGAACTGAAATAGCACAAAAATGAAGGGCATAAAAAAAATCTTTCTTGGGCTATTAGTTATCTTCTTGCTTATGCAGATCCTGCAGCCTGCACGCAATAAAAGCCTGCAGGCTATACCTCAGGATATATCCAAACTTGTTTCTGTGTCTGATGATGTACAGGGGATACTTAAAAAATCATGTTATGACTGTCATAGCAACAACACAGAATATCCCTGGTATGCCTATGTTCAGCCGATTCACTGGTTCCTTGACAGTCATATAAGATCGGGAAAAGAGGAACTGAACTTTAATGAATTCGTCGGCTATACCTTTCGAAGGCAGCAGAACAAACTGCGGGCCATAGAAAACAGCATAAAAGATGGTACAATGCCCCTTTCCTCTTATACCCTGATCCACAGAAATGCGATATTGGATCAACGGGAAAAGTCGGTACTCTTAAAGTGGGTACAGAATTCAAGGGATAGTTTGAACAGAAAGAATCTTACTGGTCTTTAAATTAACAAAGAAATGAAAAATATATTAACAGTCTTTTTATTGATGCTCTATTCTGTGGTTTCGGCCCAGGATATGAAGGGAATGAAAATGGACAAGAACGGTAGTGCTGGCCAGGCCAAGGTAATCTATACCTGTGTAATGCACCCGGAAATACAGTCAGAAAAACCCGGGAACTGTCCGAAGTGCGGAATGAAGCTTATCCTTCAGAAAGGTAAAGCGGATAAGGCAAAGACAGCTGATCCGGTCAAAAAGAAACAGGAAGCAAAAAAGGGGGCTATGGAAGGCATGAAAATGCCGGCAGAAAAAATGGAAAGGAATCCGAAACCAGAATCAGTAACCTATACCTGCCCAATGCACCCCGAGATCCATGATTCCAAACCTGGCAACTGTCCCAAATGCGGAATGAGGCTTATTAAGGAAAAACCAAAGGCTAGTTCTGAGAAGACTGGGGAGATGAAGGAAAGTCCCAAAAAGAGTGAGGGTATGGGTGATATGGCGGGCATGGAAATGGATGATAACAGTTCTGATATGGAAAGTATCAAAACTGCAAAGGCAAATTTGGGCCCGATTAAGACCGTTCCAAGTAAATTTCCACCACGCACCGTCCGTTATGATCTTTACATAGCCGATACAACGGTAACTTATGGGAAAAAATCAAAGCGGGCAATTGCGGTAAACGGACAGATCCCCATGCCGACATTGACCTTTACGCAGGGCGATACCGCACTGATCTACGTGCACAATAATCTCGACGAGGAAACCGCGCTGCACTGGCACGGACTATTTTTGCCGAACAAGATGGACGGTGTTCCTTTTCTGACCCAAATGCCAATCAAACCGCACACTACCTACATCTATAAGTTCCCCATCGTCCAGCATGGAACGCACTGGTACCACAGCCATAGCGGCCTTCAGGAACAGATAGGTATGTATGGGGCATTTATCATGAACAAAAGGACGGAGTGGGATACTCCAACCCTCCCGGTAGTCATTAGCGAATGGACAGATATGAAGCCCGAGGAGGTTCATAGAAGCCTGAAAAATGCCAACGACTGGTTTGCAATCAAAAAAGGGACTACCCAGAGTTATGCAGAAGCGATCAGGACCGGACATTTTAAAACAAAGGTAGCCAATGAGTGGAAGCGCATGAATGCCATGGATGTGAGCGATGTGTATTATGAGGCCTTTCTTATCAATGGGAAAAATCAAAGTGAACAGCCGCAATTCAAGGCGGGAGACAAGGTTAGGCTGCGTATAGCAAATGGGGGCGCTTCGGATTACTTTTGGCTTAAGTACGCCGGAGGCAAGATTACCGTTGTCGCAACCGATGGAAATGATGTGGAGCCTGTAGAGGTCGACAGGCTGATTATAGCGGTTTCCGAAACCTATGATGTAGTGGTCACGATTCCGGAAAATAAGAGCTATGAATTTTTGGTCACTCCTGAAGACCGTACGGGATCAGCATCGCTATGGCTGGGCAAGGGAGAAAAGGTGCATGCAGAGAAAATGCCCAAACTGAAATATTTTGCCGGAATGAAGATGATGAACGATATGATGGATATGAGCGGCAATATGGTGCAGATGGAGGGCATGAAAATGCAGAACCAGGTGATGGATATGAACACTGTAATGTACCCGGAGGTAACCGGTGAGGAAAATCCAAAAACAGGAAAAGAAATGAAGGGGATGCCGGGTATGCAGATGTCCGGTGATAAAAGTCTGGCAGGGATGAATATGGAGGCAGAAAGTCCCGATATCATCACCCTCAATTACAACATGCTCCGTGATCCAAAGAAAACAACCCTGCCAAAAGGCCCCTGGAAGGAACTCAAGTTTGACCTTACAGGAAATATGAACCGTTACGTCTGGACGCTGGATAACAAAACCGTTTCTGAAAGCGATAAGATACTGATAAAAAAAGGCGAAAATGTGAGGATAATCCTTTACAACAACAGTATGATGCGCCATCCCATGCACCTTCACGGCCATGACTTCAGGGTAATTAACCGGCAGGGAGAATATGCCCCGATGAAGAACATTATTGACATCATGCCCATGGAGCGGGATACCCTTGAATTTGCTGCGACAGAGCCGGGCGGGGACTGGTTTTTCCACTGCCATATTCTCTACCACATGATGAGCGGTATGGGAAGAGTTTTCAGTTACGAGAATTCAGCACCAAATCCCGAAATTCCGGATCCTAAGCTGGCCCAGCGCAAACTCTTCAGTGATGACAGGGCTTTTCATCCAATGGCACGCATCGGAATCGAAACCAATGGTAGCGACGGGGAGGTTATGCTTGCCAATACTCGTTACCGTTTTACAACCGAATGGCGCATTGGGTTTGACAAGGAAATGGGTTATGAAAGTGAAAGTCATTTTGGAAGATACATCGGACGAAACCAATGGCTATTACCGTATGTTGGATGGGATTTTAGAAAAAGGACGGTTGACCCGATGGACAAGAATATTTTTGGACAATCTTTATCGCCTGGAAACAATCTATTTGGGCAGGGAAATACCAAAAATTTCAGGCAGGTATTTCATTTGGGAGTTCAATATACCCTACCACTGCTGATCGTTGCAGATGCTTCCCTCGATCACAAGGGGAATGTCAGGTTTCAGCTGATGAGGGAAGATATCCCTGTTTCCAAAAGGTTGCGTTTCCAGTTTATGGTCAATACCGATAAGGAATACATGGCCGGATTCAGGTACATCGTTACGAAGTACTTTGGGCTTTCAACACATTACGACAGTGATATGGGCTATGGCGCCGGATTGACATTAAGCTACTAACAAATCAAAACATGGAACACACCTATAAAATAACCGGAATGAGCTGTCAGGGCTGCCGGAGCAAAGTTGAAAATGTGCTGAATGCGATTGATGGCGTTTCTGCACATGTAACCCTTGAACCTGCTGAAGCCGTCATAACTATGCAAGAACATATCCCAACGGAAAAGCTGCAGGAGGCTCTTTCTGCCGCCGGAAATTACGGTATTGAAATGGCAGTTCAGGGAAAACATGTTCTAAAATCGTCAGAACATCATAATCATGATCACTCAGCCAATGAGCAAAGTCCAGCGGCTCAAAATGATGATAAAAATGAAGCGGGAGGCCTGTTTTATTGTTCGATGCACTGTGAAGGTCAGAAGACTTATGATAGGCCAGGTCATTGCCCTGTATGCGGTATGGACCTGGTAAAACAGCCTGAGAAGAAACAGGCATCGCAGTTTACCTGCCCCATGCATCCCGAGATTATCAGGGACAAACCAGGATCATGTCCGCTTTGCGGAATGGACCTGGTACCTACGGGGACAAACCTTGAAGAAGATAAAACTTATGATACCCTGCTCAAAAAGTTCAAGATAGCAGCAGGTTTTACCATACCCATTTTTGTTATTGCCATGACGGAAATGATTCCCAGCAATCCTTTGTTTGATCTATTGGAACTTAAATACTGGAACTGGGTTCAGTTTTTTCTTTCCATTCCGGTAGTTTTTTATGCTACCTGGATGTTTTTTCAGCGTGCATGGCAATCGATTGTTACCTGGAAACTGAACATGTTTACCCTGATCGGGATTGGTGCGGGGGTAGCCTGGTGCTTCAGTATTGTTGCCATTCTATTCCCTGGAGTTTTTCCTGATCAGTTTAAAACACATCATGGTACCGTTTTCGTTTATTTCGAGGCGGCAACCGTGATACTTACACTGGTACTGCTCGGTCAGCTTTTGGAAGCCCGGGCCCATGGCAAAACGAACGGCGCCATTAAGGAACTGTTGAAACTGGCCCCTAACACCGCTACAAAAGTGATTGGAGATAAGGAATCATTGGTATCTATTGATGATATCCAAAAGGGAGACCTGCTGAGGGTAAAGCCTGGTGAAAAAATCCCGGTAGACGGGAGTATCAAGACCGGGGAAGCTATAATTGATGAATCCATGATCTCGGGAGAACCCGTTCCTGTCGAGAAAAAAATAGGGGACAGTGTAAGCTCGGGTACAATCAATGGCAATAGGACCTTTGTAATGCTTGCGGAAAAGGTTGGATCAGACACACTTTTATCCCAGATCATCGAAATGGTGAATTCGGCAAGCCGCTCAAAAGCGCCAATCCAAAAAATGGCTGATAAAATCTCAGGTTATTTCGTGCCTGTTGTGGTATTGATTTCTATTGTAACGTTCGTGGTATGGGCTGTATACGGCCCCGATCCGGCCTACGTTTATGCTTTTGTAAATGCAATAGCTGTATTGATTATCGCATGTCCATGTGCGCTGGGCCTGGCTACGCCAATGTCAGTAATGGTGGGAGTAGGTAAGGGCGCTCAGTCTGGTATACTGATCAAGAATGCTGAATCCCTTGAGAAAATGAATGCGATTGATGTAGTGGTCATTGACAAGACAGGTACGGTAACCGAAGGTAAACCTTCGGTAGAAAAGGTGCATAGTATAAATCCGGATTTTACGGAGCATGGTATACTTGAAAAAATTGTGGCTTTGAACAGCAGTAGTGAGCATCCGTTGGCTCAGGCAACCCTGCGTTACGGGCAGGAGAACAAAATAGATGTTAAGCCCATATCAAGCTTTGAGGCCATCACTGGGAAAGGGGTAATGGGTCTTTTGAATGGAGAAAGGTTGGCTTTGGGGAACCAGAAATTAATGCAGCAGATTAAAGCCATAATTGATCCTAAATTAGAGAAAGAAGTTAGTGCCGCTCAAAAGCAGGGTAAAACAGTTTCTTATTTAGCCGTAGGAAATAAAGCTGTTGGCTTTGTTGTTATCTCTGATAAGATCAAGCCTTCCAGCGCAGCTGCCATCCGAAAACTCCAACATGAGGGCATCAAGGTAATCATGTTTACCGGCGACAACGGGGATACTGCGAAATCAGTAAGCGAAACTTTGAATTTAGACGGTTTCAAAGCTCAGATGCTCCCAGAGGATAAACTGAATGAAATAAAAAAGCTGCAGGCCGAAGGCAATAAGGTAGCCATGGCAGGCGATGGCATCAATGATGCACCTGCACTTTCCCAGGCCGATATCGGGATTGCGATGGGCACGGGAACAGATGTCGCCATTCAGAGCGCAGCCATCACATTGGTAAAGGGAGATTTAAACGGGATCGCAAAAGCCCGTTTGTTAAGCCATAAGGTTATGGCCAATATCAAAGGAAACCTGTTTTTTGCTTTGGGATACAATGTATTGGGGATTCCCATAGCTGCAGGTATTTTATATCCGGTTTTTGGGATTTTACTTTCACCAATGATAGCTGCACTCGCGATGAGTTTTAGTTCAGTTTCTGTTATCTTGAATTCTCTGAGATTGAGAAATGCAAAAATTGACTGATATTTTTTTCAAGCCCACCAGAAAAAAGGTAGTTGCTGTTCCTGATAGATGTTTTTGAAGTATTTAATGTTCGTACAATTTGGTTTTTCCAAGAGGTTGAAAACGTAAATTGCCCCTTTTGATTTCATCGCCACATGATGGACGAGTTTCGAAGGGTAGGTAAGCTGATCAAGGTCTTTTTAGCACATTTGCAAACTAGTACATAAACAAATAAACAATGAGCCACTAACATAAAAACAGTACGTACGTCTGTTCTCCGAAATGGGCCAATAGTTCCAATGGACACTGTTCTCATGCTCTTGGGAATTTTCATCTATTTTTTTCCCTATTTTTATTTGTTCGAAGTAAAAACATACAAATAAGGTTATGGTGAATTTTAAAAGCAGTATTCCGGCGCTTCCAGTTGTTAGCATAAAAAAGGCAGTAGACTTTTATCAGATAAAAATGGGCTTCCAAACCCGCCATCAGGAAGATACTTTTGCCGTGATGGTAAGAGGTGGAGTTGAAATACATCTTTGGCAAGCCTGCGATCAGAGCTGGAAATTCAGGAGTTTATTACTTTTTCTAAGACTTATCCGGAGTGGGGCCGAAACATTCATCGCAGGGACTGCAAGCTGCAGGATCAAGGTTGAAGGAATTGAAGAACTTTATCAGGAATACAAGGACCAAGGTGTCCTGCATGGGGAACATAACACCATTGAAGAGCAATACTGGGGAGACCGGGACCTATCTACCTTGGATCTTTATGGAAACCTTCTCACTTTTTATGAAGAGATTGGCTAGCCGCAGCAAGAGGTTCCCTGTTGGATCGGCGGACACTTGATCGTTCCATAGCTACAGAAAACGCAGCAGTCTCCAGCGTTTGGCTTGAGGATGGTGCGGCAGTGAGAACACTCGTAAAAATATTGGCAGGAGTCGGTAGACATCTCTTCCTTTTTTGCAAAGCCGCACTTTGGACAGGTAATTGTTGAACTGAGTACAATTGTCATAATTAATTTTTCTCTATAAGGCTATTTCGATAGCCGATCTGCTTGATTTTTTTACTGATACTGTCTGCCGAAATACTATCAGGGTTATAGATGACAGTAGTCATTGCCTTTTCAAAGGATGTTGTCGACCTGGCAATTCCGCGAATGCCCGAAAGTCCTTTGTCTATATGGTCTGTGCACCCAGCGCAGCTCATTCCATTTATAGACAGGCGTGCCGTTTGAAGTTTTTCCTGCGTTGTTATGCTAGATTTCATCCCTTGGCCGGCAAACAAATTTGAATAATACGGAAAGGCGATCAAAAGCCCGCAGACAACCGTTACGATCCCAAGGAATTTTTTTGATCCCATGAAGTTTTTCCGCTCATTCTCACACCCGCAGTTGTCGCTTGGCATTGGCTTTTTTGTCAGTATTTTATACCAGGAAAGTCCAAATAGTATAAATGTCAGAACGATCATATAAGGACGATACGGTTCTATCCAGTTGAAATATATTGAAGCACTTCCAGCTGAACCTCCTACGGCAGCGATAAAGGGCACGATGCAGCAAAGTGAGGCAGTACATGCCGATAATAGTCCGGCAATCCAGCTTTTTTGGATTTCTTTGTTCATATCTGTATAGATATAGGTTTTTGAAGTTGATCGAAAAATGGTTGTAACAGTCCAAGCTGGCTGCCTTTGATAGAATAGAATATAGTCTGGCCCGATTTTCTTTGGTGGACCATATTTCCATCCTTCAGCTTTCGAAGGTGCTGCGATATTGCAGGTATAGTCATTTCCAATATATCGCTAAGGTCGCAGGGACAAAGTTCGCCTTCCCTGTTCAGCATGAACAGTATCTTTAGCCTGACCTCGTTTCCGGCGAGGGCCAATAAGCCCGAGAGGTCAGAAAAAAGCCCATCGCTTCCGTTTAATAACTCTTTACAGTTATTGATCTGGCCTTGGTCAGCGAAAATTCTTTTACAGGTATTCATAGGGAGTCAAATATAAGTATTTAAGCAATTACTTAAATATTATTTTGAAAATAATTTTGGAAGATCTGTTTTTTCAATTTGATTTGGTTATTAAATATAACTATCGTAATATTGCGATATAAAATTATGGGACTTACAAGATCAGAAATATTCACCGACGAGCAGAACCAGCTTTCTACATTGCTGAAAGCAATTGCGCATCCTGCCCGCATCGCCATCCTGCAAAGAATCCTTATATCAAATACCTGTATCTGCGGGGATCTGGTAGGGGAACTGGGCCTGGCTCAGGCGACCATTTCTCAGCATTTAAAAGAACTTAAAATGGCAGGGATCATACAGGGGACAATTGAAGGCGTGAGTGTCTGCTATTGTATCAACCCCAAAACCTGGAAATTATTGGAAGAACAGTTGGGAACCTTCTTTGGCTCGTACAAAGGCGAAACCAGCTGCTGCTAACCTTTTTTTATTTATATCAATCGTTAAATTGCAATATTATGAACAATGCAGAATTGACCAACTGGCAAACCTTTAAAGCCACATTAGAACATCATCCAGATTTAACCTTACAGTTCCAGTATGCGGAAGGAAAATGGGTAGATGCTTCATATCACATCACCGAAATCAAACAGGCACCGATCGTATCTGTGGACTGTGGTGGGAAAATGAATACCTGGACAGAAATCATTGTGCAGCTTTGGGAGCCATCGGTACAGGATAGCGAAAGGGCAATGCAGGTCAGCAAAGCCTTGTCAATTGTAAGTCTGGTAGAAAAATCTTTACCTCTTAACCCGTTGGGAACGGTTAAGATAGAGTTTGGAAACTCACAGTTTGATACCAGACAGATGTATCCCGGCGAATTTTTGATCGATGGCGATAACCTGATCGTTAACCTGATCCCTGATTTTACGCAGTGTAAAGCAATCGGACGTGGGGGAAGTTGTGGAACAACAGAAACTGATGAAGAATGCTGTGCACCAGCGGTGAAAGAAGAAAAACCAAAATTACAGATGGTAAACCTTGCTGGGGCGGGACAGACCTGTGAACCCGGTTCGGGCTGCTGCTAATCAGCGTATGGAAATTACAGCATTACTCCCCTTGCACTGGAAAGAAGTTAGAATTATTTATCTACAAGGTATCGCCACTAAGCAGGCTACCTTTCAGACCGATGCCCCAGCATGGGAAGAATGGGACAAAGGCCACCTGGCTGGTCTCCGCTATGTCGCTATCATTGATGGCAACGTGGCAGGCTGGGCAGCTTTAACCCCTGTTTCAGGCAGATGTGTCTATGCAGGGGTCACAGAAGTGAGCGTTTATATACATGAAGCTTTTCGGGGCAAGGGGGTAGGTAAGGCGCTATTGCAAAAGCTGGTCACCGAAAGTGAGGCCAGTAACATCTGGACGCTGCAATCAGGCATCTTTCCTGAAAATACGGCAAGTATCGCCCTCCACGAAAAGCTCGGTTTTAGAAAAATCGGTTATCGCGAAAAGATCGGCAAGATGGACGGGGTGTGGCGGGATACAGTGCTGATGGAACGAAGAAGTAAAATAACAGGACAAGAATAAAAACATGAAAAAAATATTAGTACTATGCACAGGAAACAGCTGTAGAAGCCAGCTGGCAGAAGGTTATTTAAGGCATTTTGCCGGAGACAATGCAGAGGTCTATAGCGCAGGGATTGAAACACATGGCGTAAATCCGAAAGCTATCGCAGTGATGGCTGAAGATCATATCGATATTTCGGGACATACCTCGAACCATGTGGATGAATATGCCGGAATTGATTTTGATGCAGTGATCACCGTTTGCGATAATGCGAATGAAGCCTGCCCTTTCTTTCCGGGCAAGGTAGACCGCTTCCACCAGAATTTCCCTGACCCTGCAAAGTCAACAGGAACGCCAGAGGAAGTGATGGACGAATTCAGAAGGGTACGCGAGCTGATCAAAGCCTATTCAGCAGATTTTGTAAACCAGTATATAAACCGATAAACCATGAGTGCAAACAATTGTGCCCCCGCTGCAGAACGAAAAAAACTGGGATTCCTTGACCGTTACCTGACCCTGTGGATCTTTATCGCGATGGCGATCGGGGTTGGCATCGGATATTTTATCCCCTCATCTTCCGGCTTTATCAATTCCTTTTCCAGCGGTACAACCAACATCCCATTGGCCATCGGCCTGATCCTGATGATGTACCCGCCACTTGCCAAGGTAAAATACGAAAAGATGGGCGAAGTATTTAAGGATACCAAAGTGTTGAGCGTTTCCCTGGTACTGAACTGGGTGATCGGCCCTTTGTTGATGTTCTTTCTTGCCATTACTTTTTTAAGGGACTATCCTGAATATATGGTTGGCCTGATCCTGATCGGTCTTGCCCGTTGTATCGCCATGGTGGTGGTATGGAACGAACTGGCAGAAGGAAACCGCGAATATGCCGCTGGCCTGATCGCATTGAACAGCATTTTCCAGGTATTGTTATACAGCGTGTTTGCCTATATATTTATTACGGTACTGCCACCTTTCTTTGGCCTAAAAAGCCTCGAGGTAAATATCACCATCGGTGAGATTGCAAAAAGTGTCGGTATCTACTTGGGACTACCTTTTGCAATGGGTATTATTTCCAGGTACACACTCATTAAACTCAAAGGTGAAGACTGGTTCCAGAATAAGTTCGTGCCATTTATCTCGCCTATTACCCTCATTGCACTGCTGTTCACCATTGTCATCATGTTCAGTCTGAAAGGTAACCTGATCGTGCAGATACCAATGGACGTGGTTCGTATTGCCATACCGCTGGTGATCTATTTCTCTATCATGTTCATCGTCAGCTTTTTTGCAGGCAGGTATTTCGGGGCAGATTATTCTAGAAGTACTTCCATTGCTTTTACAGCTACCGGGAACAATTTTGAACTGGCGATTGCTGTGGCCATCGGTGTATTCGGCATCAACTCCGGACAGGCCTTTGCAGGGGTAATCGGACCTTTGGTAGAAGTTCCCGCATTGATTGCCCTGGTGAACCTGGCCTTCTGGTTCAGGAAAAAATATTACGCACCGGTACAGGCACCCAATTAATCAAACTGAATAAACCTCAAAATAACTATGAAAATTGCTTTATTCTCTGACATCCATGCCAATCTTCCGGCACTGGAAGCATTCTTTAAAGACGTTGAAACCAGAAATACCGATGTCATTTATTGCCTGGGCGACCTTGTTGGTTACAACATCTGGCCCAATGAAGTGATAGATGAGATCCGCAGGCGTGGCATTCCGACCATTGCGGGAAATTATGATTGGGGCATTGGCCGATCCAGTGATGATTGCGGCTGTGCCTATAAAACTAACGAAGAAAAAGAGATGGGCAAGGTGTCTATATCTTATACAAATGAAATTGTAAAAGATGAACAGCGTGCTTACCTGAAAACCTTGCCTGCCCACATCAGGCTTGAATACCAATTAAACCACGACAAACGGAATATCCTGTTCGTACATGGCAGTCCAAGAAAGGTAAACGAATACCTTTTTGAAGACCGTGAGGAGAAAAGCATGATCAGGATCATGGAGCAGGCCGATGCAGACATCATGTGTTTTGGTCATACCCATCAGCCTTACCACCGCATTTTAAATTCCGGAACTGATGGTAACGATCACTTCAGGCATGCGATCAATATCGGATCGGTCGGTCAGCCAAAGGACAAAGACCCGAGGGGCGGTTATGTGATCCTGACCATTAACGCGGACAGTACGGTAACGGTTAAAGACAGCATCCAGGTTGAATTTATCCGCTTTGACTACGATATCGAGAAAGCTGCAAAAGCAGTTGAGGACAGCCCGCTTCCCAATGGATATGCTGATATGTTACGTAACGGATAGTGATCAGAAATGAGTTATTCCGATAAATATAATTCGGTTCCGGAGCAAAACAGCTTTGGGAGATTTATCAAGGAACAACGTTCCTTAAAAATGATGACCCAGAATGATCTCGCCAGCATGCTGGGACTTAACAGGACGCTTATTGCGAAGATAGAAATCAATAGGGTTCCTTTTAACTACAAAAGGCTGGATAAACTGGCAGAGATATTCGGGGCCGATCTTACTGAGGTTAAGCTTAAGTTTTACAGCTGGCATTTTACCAGCTTAATTAAAGAGGGGGCTGCCCATTAAAAGCACTTGATCTGGCAAAAGCAAATTTTAAGAAACCGGATTTAAAATAATAAAAAAATAAAGGAAATGAAAGTCGCATTATTTTCGGACGTACATGCTAATATCTTTGCTTTTGAAGCTATGCTCATGGATATGGACAGCCAAAAGCCCGACGCCGTTTATTGTCTAGGGGATCTTGTAGGTTATCACATCTATCCCAATGAAGTCATCGACGAAATCCGCAGGCGAGGGATTGCAACCCTGAAAGGCAATCATGACGAAAAAGTTGAAAATATCATTACCACTCCTGAAAGTTTAAGTGAACCGGGCAAAAAATATGCTTATCACCTAATCCGTGAGGATAACAGGGAATATCTGAAAACACTTCCGGGACATATCAGGTTAGAAAATAAGCTGAATAATGAAAAACTAAATCTTGTTTTTGCCCATGGCAGCACCAGAAGCATAGATGAATACATACTGATAGATACCGATGCAGGTTATGTTTTGGAAATGCTTAAAGAAGCGAATGCAGATATGCTTTTTGTCGGACACTCGCACAAACCGTATCACCGAATCTTAGAGTCACGAGATGGAAGGTTTAAACATGTGATCAACCTGGGGGCAGTCGGAAAACCCAAAGATGGCAATCCAGATGGATGTTACGTCATACTCCACCTAAATGCAGAAAGCTCTACAACTAATAAAAATAGCATTGAGATAGAATTCAGGCGTGTTGAGTACGATGTGGAAGCATCCGCCAAAGCTATTGAAAACAGTCTTCTGCCCAAAGAATTTGCGGATGCATTGCGCTTAGCAAATTAAAAATTAACCGCCGGTAGAAATGATGGCTTTTTTATTTTATAGTTGATAATGCTGAATTTTATTTCAGAGTTTACGAGGATATGTGCAAAAAAAAAATTGTACAAAGCTTATACTTAGCTTATTTTAGAACCTACGCTCAAATATATGCATACCTTGGAAACGCCTTCAAAACCCCGTGGGTGGAACGACCTGACCCTACAAGAATTTAAATCAATATATCCTGTCATAGAGGAAAATGCAAATAGGCATTTCCGCTGCGCTGAAATACTTGGGAAATCTGACGAACCTCAGAATGCAATCGCTCATTTGATTTTGGGTACGGAAGAACTCATAAAAGCTTTTGCCTGTTTGTTAATGTCTAGAAAAGTACCCCTGAGACAGCAATCATGGTTTAAGAAGATTTTCCTTCATCACAAGGTAAGGCATGATCTGGTTAAGGATTTTTTTTCGATGTATCTTTTGTTTCGCTTTTCTTCGTCTACAAACTTAAGGCCAACTGGAATATTCTCCTTTTTAAGGGCAGCATTAATGAATACTGCCATGGCTACAGCTAATTACTTTTGGTGGAGCAATGCCGATAGTTTGAAACAGAGGGCTTTCTATGTTGATTTTATTAATTCAATTGTCGATCCCTCTACTATTACGGCTGGCGACTATCAGGTAGCCAAAGCTTATGTCAATCTTTTCCAAAAAGACATTGCTAAACTTATGAGATCCATTGAGGTAATGTCCGATAAAGAATTAAAGTCTTGGACTCCATTTAACATTAACGAGTTGGAAAGCTTCGGGAACAGGCATACAAATTGCAAAAAGAAAGAAAAAAATCATGAGGCCATGGAACGTTTGCTTTCCGTATTTTGCAGAAAATTATTTTGCCATTTTGGAGTTTTTCAAGTCACTCAATAAATCAACGATAAAGAACAGGTTGGTAGCTTTTTCTAAGATAAGCTGAATAATTCTTATAAAGACATCTATAGGTTTATGTGCTGGAATGACTTTCAAAAGCAATTTATGGGTGGAGTGGAGGGAATTTACGACATCAAAACTTTTGCTGGGGTACTAACTGGCTACTCATTAGAGTAAAAAAGCTGCAAAAATAAAACCGGGCTTGTAATAATCCTATTGGACAGCTCTGTTTTACGAACAGTTTTTTGTTGCCTAAACAACTAATTCTGGTTAATATTTCCTAGATTGGGATTCACGCTTACCTCAAATTTGACTTTTTATGACTCTAGTAATTGCACAGAGGAACGACAAAGGTGTATCGTTCTCTTCAGATTCCAGGATTTCGTTTGGTGAGGCTGGTTTCTTTGATAAGGGGATCAAGATATTTACTGTTCCTTTTAAATTAAAAGGGCCTGCAAAATCCAGGGAGGATTTCAATAAGTATGAACATGAGCTAAGCTATGGGCTTGCGGTCGTGGGAAGTTCCATTAATGCGAATACAGTTAAAGACTCCATTGCCGAAATTCTCCCGAATGTAACCTATCTAACAAACATGTCTGATGTATCTATCATAGGGATCAGCTCCCTTGTTCTTAAATACTATAGGGAGGTTTCTCAGGAGCTAACCGCTGTTCTGGGAAAAACAGGCCTTTCGGAAATTCTACTTGGAGGCTACTGCATCGTCGAGAAGCGGGTGCGTATAGTGCGTTTTTATCCGGATATAAAGGAAGATCAAGTCGATTACCAATTTGAAGAGATACTGCCAGAACATGGAATGATGTTTTTCGGCTCGGGTAAAGCGTATGCTGAACAGGTCTTTAAGGAAAACGAAACTCTAGATCCATTGCAGATATTAAAAAAGGTAATTGAATCCAAGGCCGATGCTGCGGTAGGTGGAAACATGCAGCGCGGAAACTTTTATGGTGAAAATTTTAAAATCAGTGGAGTCGTAGAGGTCCAGCTAGACGAAAAAGGTAATTCAATTAAGAAGACAAATTACAGAAGAGCCTTTCTGGTTGAGAATGAAATTGAAGAATTCAAAAAGCCACCATATTTGGCATTAACATATGGATATACTTCGGTCAAACTGATACCCTGAAGCTAAAGCAGTATGGTACTGGCTAAGAACTAGCCTGCAGTAAAATTTGCCTCCATGCGGATTATATATAATACTGATTTGCAAAACCAATAACAAACGATATGAAGAAAGGATCTCTGGAAGAGTTGTATGACTACTTTAAAAAATTCCATTTATCTGATACGCTCTATTTATTCGGGGCAATTAATGCTGTTTTGAAATATGGTGAGCAAAAGCTCCACAGCTCGAATGTTCCAGAGCATCTGTATAGATGGATAGGTCGGTTGTCAGAGCAGGAAAGAAAGTTTGTTGGATTAAATCTGACCCGGATGGCAAGATTTATGATCTTGAGCGGGGCAAATGATCATAAAGGACAACGTATGTTGCTTGATACCCCAGCATTTCATAAGGCTTACGAAATGGTAATAGAGCTTTACGATACGGACGTTGACATTCCAATCGACCAAGGTCCGGAGGCCATATCTCAATATTTCTCTCGCATTGGTCAAATCCAGTTCCCCCTGCAAGCAAGGCAGCATACCGTTATTGGAAGAGGTTATGCCATGTTCATATCAAATCCTTCTATTGCAACTTCTGCATATGATTTTAACAGAAAGCTAATGGAGTTTTACAAACTGGATTGTTTTCAGTTTATGGCTACAGGTATTGCGATGTGGTTATTGGTAAATGGGATATTAGACTACGAAATGACCATAGAGATCTCCAAATTAAAAGATATCGTCACCCCGGAAGCAATATCTATTTTCACAGAATTGGCAACAGGAACTGCAAAACAATACAGGGAAATGGTTCGTGGCCCAGGTCGAGGCAATCAGATGGATAAATTAAAAGACATTTATGGACATGACCCCTTCACCGCCATGCCCGCAATACGCGTAGATAGATCCAGCGTTCTCAGGGCTGGTACCGTAGTCGTCCCTCAGCCTAAATATTTTCTGGAAAAGGCAAGTGCTGGGATATTTTATTTATTGGCAAATAAAGAACAACAAATCGCAAACGTTGCTGGAAAAACGGGCGAAAATCCCTTTCGGAATGCGTTTGGAATCGTTTTCAGGGAATATATTGGACGGCACCTCAAGACGCCAAGCAAAGCACACACATTTATTGATCTGGACGTTGATTTTTCCGAGCCTTGGACTGGACTTCTTCCTGATTTTGCACTTATTAATGCTGAAGTATGTTTGCTTGTGGAAGTTAAAACAACCTTATTAAAACTTCCGGCAAGGAGTTATTTTGAACCTGAAATCATCAAAGGGGAGGTTCAGGCTGGAAACCTAAAAAAGGCCGTACGGCAATTGGATTCATTTAGGAAGGCTATATTAGAAAAAAAAGTTAAAGATGTTAGGTTTGGAAAAGTAACGAGAATCCTAAATATCATAGTCGGATATGATCAGGTATATGTTTTAAACTCTGCTATTCTTCCAGATCTAACCGCAGCTCACAGGGAAATCTCTTATGATCTACAGCTCGCAAGTATCGCTGATATTGAAATGATGGGCAGCGCATTGGAGCAAGGATTCAACCTAAATGAGCTCATGGGCAAGAAAGTTGCGGACACTGGTGCCGTCCGATGGTCTATCGCTACTTATTTACAACATTGTCATGTAACATCAAAAAATCAAATACTGAATGAGGCTTTTCTTCAATGTATGGAAAGGTTAGGGCTGAACAAGTAAACCTTAAAAGGCCCAAGTTTAGTAAAACCCCTAGTGATCACGTATCTAGAAGGAGGAAAGAATCAACAGAGAAATGGAAAAAAATTAATGGCATTTATAATAAATCTGCTCAAGTTACGTCTTTATATATGAGAGCGTTAATTTAGAACGGGGAATGATCATCACGATTGTTCCCCGTTTTTTATTTTGTGTCTGAAAGTTAAGCGCTTGACTACTATTAGTTTCTTGGATTTTTTCCTTAATTTTAATCGTGAGGAAAATTGAACCACCATTTGAACTAGTGCTTGATGGGCGGCAGATTATGGTCTCTGAACATGAGTTCGGTTCGAACAGGGTGTTCCATGTTAACTTTGGCGGTTGGAAAAAGCCGCTGGTGATTGCTATCGGAATTGGTATCCGGGATCAGAAGTTCTGGACTTCAATCCCTCAAGGTAGACAGGCCGAAGCGCAGGAGATAGGGAAATTAATTGCGGAGCATATCCGCGCTAATAGGAAATAATCATGTGTTATTACAACGGACAGAAAGTGACCAGAGCCGAGTTTATCCAACTCAAGCAATTGGAAAAAGCGGTCAGAAACTATGATTTTTTGGACAAGGGGGTACATAATGGGTTCAACTATGCGCCATGTGCAATTGTTGTTGCGACTGATGACCGCAGGGATTTTGAGATCCAGCAGGCCGAATGGGGATTTATTCCAGGTTATGCAAAAGACCGCGAAGAGGCCAAAAAGTTTAGGGGCATGTATACCACGCTCAACTTTAAGGCGGAGAATCTTTTTACTAATGAGGCTGGTAAAAAATCCATGTGGGCAGAGGCTGCGCGCCAGCGTCGATGTCTGGTGCTCTCAACTGGTATCATCGAATCAATGCATGTACCTACCTATGGTAAGAAGGGTCAGTTGCTGAAGGCAACAGATAAAGTTCCCTATATGATTGGTATTGTGGATAAAGAATATTTCTGGTTTCCCGGAGTATATAATGATTGGTTTGATAAGGAAGCCGGGCAATGGGTGCGCACGGTTGCCTTTGGAACTACCGCGGCAAATGGAATCATGCAGCAGATCCATAATTCTAAAAAAAGAATGCCAACTATCCTTACGGATGATTTGGCCTGGGAGTGGCTAATGGAGGAACCGAGCGAAGAACGCCTGACCGAAATTGCACTTACCCAAATCCCATCAAAATTAATGGAGGCATGTACCATCGATAAGGATTACCGTTTTGCAGGCGAGGCTACGCCGGCTGATTATCCCGATCATCCAGCTCTTGACCTTACCTTTGTGGATCAGGAACAACTGGATTTTGATCATTGGAGAAACTAGCGGTTCTTTTTTAATTTAGCACAAAAGATAGAAACGAAATGTCAAGCCAAAAGCCGCTCCAACCACAGATGGCAAGCCAGGGATGGAAACCGTTCCTCGCCGCAAAAACCCGAATGCTTGCTGCCTATGATCTAGCGAAGGATCTGGAAAACAATAAGCTGGTAAAAGTCAGACATGGTCTTGTAGCAGAGGCCGAATTTCGAAAATGGCTAAGCGAATTTCTGCCAAAAAGATATGCGGTAACATCTGGATATATCATTTCACCCGGGATTTCCAGCAAGGAGCATATGGTGCATTATGATGTGATCATATATGACCAGTTGGAATCTCCTGTGCTTTGGGTCGAGGATAATCCAGATTCTTCCGGTCAGGGAAAGTCGCTGGCAATACCTGTTGAGTATGTCCATGCGGTATTTGAGGTGAAATCCGCATTTAACAGGCATTCAGCGAAGGAAGCGGTCGACCAGCTTTCCAAGCTTAAGCCATTATTGGCGCGGGTAGACCCGCCGACCAGTCGCGCCAAGATGTATCTTCCTGCCAATTTCTTCTGTGCAACTGTATTTTTCGAACTCCGTAAAGAGCATGATAAAGATTTTGCAGCTATGGATGAACTAGTTAATGCCACAATGATTCGAAGATTCTACGGGGGAATTATACTCCGGGCCGAAACGCTTGATAGATACAACTGCGGAAAAATAAGCTTCAGAAATGAAAATGTCGATTCTAAGCCAAACAACAACTCATCGTTATCCTTTTGGACAACATCGAAATGCCTAAAGTATAAGGATGATCAATATTTCAGCCTGCTGCTGACATTCTGGGAACAGCATTTTTCCGAGTTTGCCTTTGACATCTTAGCGCTTTTGAAAAACACCTATCAGCCCAATGTTCTGTCCAGTCTATATTGCACGGGTTCCACCTCTTTGGAAAATGGCAGTATCGTAGAAACCAGGTACTCTGATCCGGAGGGCTACAAGCGATACCAGGAAGAAACGGCGGCAATTCTTAAAGCACAGGGTTTCGTTGGATTGGAGCCATCGGATATCTAATTTTACGAGTTTTCTTATTTAGCAACACAAGGGGATACTTATTTTTCTTTTTGCAAGATAAAATAGCAATCTGTGTGCGCAACATTAGGCTATGTCCTAATTGGAGTTCTCCACCAAAAGCACAATCTTTTCAACATTTTGTATTTCGCTAACAATTTTAGCTTTATGTTTGTTGTATAATTTTATAATACTAAAAATAATAGTATAAAATTAACTCGAATACCATGGATGCTAAAAGGGAATTGTTTCAAAAATTGCAGCAGGATATTCTGTTGTGGCAGGGCTTTAAGCCCGTTGCCTCGGGCAAGGCTGAGCGAATCGGCCTAGGAGAGATTGAAGATGCTTTCCCTGGTGGAGTATTCCCCAAAAAAGCGATCCATGAGTTTATTACTGTAGTCCCGGAACAATCAGCGGCAAGCGATGGCTTCATCGCAGGTCTGCTGGCCGTGCTTATGGAAAACGGTGCGGCATGCGTATGGGCAAGTACTTCGCGTCGTCTTTTCCCTGCCTCGCTCGGCCTGTTCAATGTCGAGCCCGAGCGCATTATTTTTATGGATGTACAGACCGAAAAGGATGTGCTATGGATTACAGAAGAGGCCCTCAAGTGCGAGGGGCTCGCGGCCGTAGTCGCTGAGGTAAATAATCTATCACTTATCGAATCTCGAAGATTGCAGCTGGCTGTAGAGTCAAGTGGCGTAACAGGATTTATCCTTCGAAAAGATGAAAATAAAACCGCAAGTACAGTGGCCACCGCTAGATGGAGGATCAGTCCCCTACCTTCGCAAACAGAAAACGGAATGCCAGGCCTGGGTTTTCCACGCTGGCAGGTTGAGCTGCTAAAGGTGCGCAATGGGAATCCTGGAAACTTCGTGTTGGAATGGGCGGGAGAAAAATTCGAAGAAGTTAAGAAAGTTAAAAAAGAAAGTGTTTGGTCTGAAATGGAGGGCAGGCAGATTGGATAGAGATCATGCAAAGGCGTTTTGTTTCCATATGGTTCCGCCAGCTGCTGGCTGATTGGCAGCTTATCCGCAGGCCCGAGCTTTCCGGTGTACCTTTTGTTTTTGCTGCGCCCGACCACGGCCGAATGATTATAACAGCGGTGAGTGAGCTCGCGCTCGGATTCGGTGTCGAGGTTGGAATGCGTGCGGCAGATGCAAAGGCCATTTGTCCCGGACTTGAGGTGTTGGATGATAAACCTGGAAGGTCCAGAAAACTGCTCAAAGGGCTTGGTGAGTGGTGCGTGCGCTATTCCCCGATAGTAGCCATCGATGAATTTGCTATGGATGGGCTTTTGCTTGAGGCAACCGGATGCAGCCATCTTTGGGGCGGGGAAAGCGGATATCTAAAAGAAATCGTTTCCAGGTTAAAAAGCAAGGGTTATACCGTCCGCGTAGCGATAGCCGATACGCCCGGAGCCGCATGGGCAATATCCCATTACGGAAAAGTAACACCATTGATTCCCGTCGGCGGGCATGTGGATGCGCTGCTTAATCTTGTGCCTGATGCACTGCGACTTGAGGAATCGGTGCTGGCCAAACTTCGAAAACTTGGATTCTATCAGATCAAGAGTTTTATCGGGATGCCCAGATCGGTTTTGCGCAGGAGGTTCGGTGAGGATTTTCTGCTGCGGTTGGGCCAGGCAATAGGCACAGAAATCGAAGTGCTTGCTGCCCTTCAGGTGCCTGTGCCGTTCAGTGAAAGGCTCGCTTGCCTGGAGCCAATTAAAACAAGAAACGGGATAGAGATTGCTATCAATAAATTACTGGAAAACCTGTGCAAGCGTATGCAGGCTGAGGGAAAGGGACTGCGATTCGGTGTGCTTACCTGTTACCGGATCGATGGCAAAATGGTACAGGTTGATATCGGTACAAGCGGGGCATCGCATAATATCAGCCACCTTTTCAAGCTATTTCAGCTGAAGATCGATCAGATCAGGCCAGCCCTTGGCATTGAGCTCTTTGTGCTGGATGCGCCAAAAGTGGATGATGTCGAGGTTCCACAAGAAGAAATGTGGACATCAAAGCCGGGCCTGGATGATCAGAGCGTAATCAAATTGCTTGACCGCGTAGCTGGAAAGGTAGGTTTTCAGGTGATACATCGCTATTTGCCTGCCAAAAGATACTGGCCAGAACGGGCAATACTCAAAGCGGTTTCAGTAACCGAAAAACCAAATGCGCCATGGCGGGTGGATAAGCCAAGGCCTACAGAGCTGCTAAAAACTCCGGTTGCAATTGAGGTAATGGCAATTATCCCAGATCATCCCCCTAAGTTTTTTATCTATGAGGGAGTTCGACATATCGTTGCAAAAGCCGATGGCCCGGAGCGCATCGAGCGGGAATGGTGGCTGGATCATGGCGAGCATAGGGATTATTACCAGGTAGAGGATGAGCAGGGCGGCCGATACTGGCTGTTCCGGTCTGGACACTACGGAGGAGAAAATAAATACAAATGGTTTATCCATGGATTTTTTGCGTAAGGAAGATAAGTTATGGCGTATAGCGAATTACAGGTTACATCAAATTTTAGTTTCTTGCGGGGTGCATCCCATGCACATGAGCTGGTGGAACAGGCGGAGACCTTTGGCTATCAAAAAATAGCGATCACGGACCGTAATACCTTGGCGGGGATTGTCCGCGCACATGCGGCTTGCAGGGAAAAAAACGTGAAGCTTATTCCGGCTTGCAGGCTGGATCTGCTGGATGGGCAAAGCCTTTTGGCATATCCAACCGACAAGGAAGCGTACGGCAGATTGTCGGCGCTGCTTACCCTTGGCAATATGCGCGCCGATAAAGGTTCCTGCCATATTTCAAGGGCGGATGTTTATGCCCATAGCAAGGGGATCATCTTCTGTGTAGTGATGCCCGGCGAGCTCAACCGGAGGTTTGAATATGAGGCTGGTTTTATTAGTGCGCTTGCAGAATACAGTCAGGCACTGAATGGCCAGTTATATTTAGCAGCTACCAGATCTTATATGGGAAACGATGATAAGCTTATCTTCCGGACCTCGCAGCTTTCAGATTTTTACGGAATTCCTGTTGTAGCAACGGGCGATATCCATTACCATGATCCCTCGCGCAGGGAATTGCAGGATGTGCTAACATGCGTACGGGAGAAATGCACCATCCAAGATGCCGGGTTTCGCTTGCATCAGAATGCAGAGCGATATATGAAAGAGATCGCCGAGATGGAGCGATTGTTTAGAAAATACCCAAGTGCTATCAAAAATACGATGATCATTGCCGAGGCCTGTAATTTTTCATTGGATGAGCTAAAATATGTTTATCCCGAAGAGATCAATCAAAGCGGCAGAAGTCCAATGGAAGAACTAGAGTTCCTGACATGGAAAGGAGCGCATGAGTTTTACGGTGAAGAAATCCCTGAAAAGGTGGTTAAAATGATCCACCATGAAATGGAATTTGTGAGGCAGATGGATTATGCCAATTATTTTCTTTTTGTTGAAGATATTGTACGCGAAGCCAGATCGAGAGGGATTCTTTGCCAGGGAAGGGGTTCTGCGGCCAATTCTGCGATATGTTTTGTTCTGGGAATTACTTCGGTTAATCCCATGAAATTCGATCTGCTTTTTGAGCGCTTTATTTCGCCCGCCAGAAACGAGCCACCCGATATCGATGTGGATTTTGAGCATGAGCGTAGGGAAGAAATCATCCAGTATATCTACAATAAGTACGGGCGTGACCGGGCGGCCATCGTAGCGACAGTCACCCAGCAGCACCAGAAGGGCGCAATTAGGGATGTGGGAAAAGCGATGGGACTTTCAGTGGATACCATCAATAGGTTGTCGAGTTCTATTTGGGAGTTTACCGATGAATGGTTCGAGGGAAAACGGGTTACAGAACAGGGCTTAAACCCGGATGATCCGCACCTTAAAAAAACGCTGGAGCTTACTTCCCAGATGATGGGCTTTCCTCGGCAGCTCGGCCAGCACACCGGGGGATTTGTGGTAACGCAAGGCAAGCTTACCGACCTGTGCCCTATCCTAAATGCGCGGATGGAGGACCGAACAAATATCGAGTGGAATAAAGATGATATTGATGCGCTGGGCTTTTTAAAAGTGGATGTATTGGCGCTTGGCATGCTTACCTGCATACGAAAGGCATTTGACCTTTGCCGTGACCACTATGGAAAGCAGTTTACCCTGGCAAATATCCCGCAAGACGACCCCGAAGTCTATGATATGATCTGTCTGGCTGATACATTAGGGGTATTTCAAATTGAGAGCCGGGCGCAGATGTCGATGCTTCCAAGGCTTAAGCCTAGGGAATTTTATGATCTGGTGATCGAGGTCGCAATTGTCAGGCCCGGGCCAATACAGGGAGATATGGTACATCCATATCTGCGCAGGCGAAATGGCGAAGAACCCGTGGTGTATCCATCGCCGGAACTCGAAGAAATATTGGGACGGACATTGGGCGTTCCGCTGTTCCAGGAACAGGCGATGAAAATTGCTATTGTCGCAGCTGGATTTACCCCGGCCGAAGCAGATGGACTGCGGCGGAGTATGGCAACGTTCAAATTCAAGGGCCTGGTTAATCAATACGAGCAGAAGCTAATAGATGGAATGCTGGCCAAGGGATATACTTTAGAATTTGCTAAGCGAATATTCAAACAGCTGGAGGGATTTGGAAGCTATGGTTTTCCTGAGTCCCATGCGGCAAGTTTTGCGCTGCTGGTATATGTATCCTGCTGGCTAAAGCATTATTATCCGGATGTTTTTGCTACGGCATTGCTTAACAGTATGCCGATGGGCTTTTACCAGCCCGCGCAGATCGTTATCGATGCGCAGAAACATACCGTAGCGGTGCGCGAGGTGGATGTTAACCATTCGCTGTGGGATAATAAGCTCGAAGAAAAATCGGGCAAATATTTCGCGCTGAGGTTGGGATTCCGGCAGATCAGTGGCATCCGGTCTGATGATATTGAGACCCTGGTGAATGGTCGTGGCGAAAGATATAAATGCATTACCGCGCTTCGCGATGCTGGCGTTTCACTAACGGCGCTTGAGAGACTGGCCGATGCGGATGCTTTCCGATCCATGGGAATGGATCGGAGAAAGGCCCTATGGGAAGTTTCGGCTTTGCAGGACATGCCGGTGGAACTTTTCAAGGGACAGGCATCTGAAAGCGTGCTGGAAACGCAGGTCGAGCTTCCGCTTATGGGAAAGGGAGAACACGTGGTGCAGGATTATGGAACGGTTGGACTTTCGCTCAAAGCTCATCCGGTGAGTTTTGTGAGGCCGCAACTGGATATGCTCAATATCCGCAGTTGCCACCATATCAACAATGATTCTACAGATGGCCAATTGGTAAAAGTGGCGGGATTGGTACTGGTACGCCAGCGTCCAGGAACTGCGGGTGGAGTTTGCTTTATCACTATCGAAGACGAGACTGGGTATTCTAATCTGGTGGTCTTTGAAAAATTGTTTGAAACCTATCGCAAGGAAATATTGCATGCAAGGCTGCTGATGGTAGAAGGCCGATTGCAGCGAGAGGGAAAGGTAGTACACGTGATAGTTAGCAAATGTTTTGATTTCACGAAGATGCTTGGAAAGCTGGTGCAGGGTGAAGTTGATGACCTGCCTGTGCTGACTTTGGCTAAGGGGGATGAAAAAAGTGCACCATATACTTCGCAAAACAAAAGAGCGCAGGTTCGTAAAGAAACGCCGAAGGATGCATTTCATGGGGGTCGCAATTTCAAATAAACCCTAGTTAAAATGTTAAATGAATTCTATTTACAAGTTGTTGACATTAGGAAGCAAATCATCGTCATAGAATTATTTTTATTCCATTGTATTTGCTTTGATAATTAAATCGATATAAAAATGTAAACAACATACTTTCTCGCGGATATGTGAAATCTTAAATAAATATACTTACTTTGATAATAAAACTTAATACGCGTTCAAAAACCAAAATGAATATTGCTAATAACCCGCACTCACTAAATTTGATTCCTAAACACTGGGCTATAGCTAAAATGAGCGATTTGGTAGTCGATCCAACCGTCGATCTAGTTGACGGCCCGTTTGGCTCAAACTTGAAGGCAAAAGACTTTAAAAAAGCCGGAATACCTGTTTTTAAAATCCAGAATATAAAAGCAGGATATTTTTTAGATAAGAAAATTGATTTTGTAACTGAAGAAAAAGCGGTGGAGCTTTCTAGACATAGCTTTAATATTGGAGATATAATAATAACAAAGCTAGGGGAACCCCTAGGATTGTGTTGTAAAGTTCCTACAAAATATCCCTACGGAATTATTGTTGCTGATTTAATTAGGTTAAGGCCAAATTCAGAGATTATAAATTCTGACTATCTTGTATATGCTATCAATAGTGCAGTATTGCAGCGACAATTTGAAGAAATTACCAAAGGAACAACCCGTTCAAGAGTTAATCTAGGAGCTGTTCGGGAATTGTTAGTGCCCTTACCGCCATTGTTAGAACAAAAAGCAATAGTAGATAAAATTGACGAGCTTTTTAGCGATTTAGATAATGGAAAGCGAATCTTAGAAAAGGCGCAGCAACAAATTTCACCGTATAAACAGTTGATATTGAAGAAAGCATTTCAAGGAGATCTTACTGCTGATTGGCGAGTGAATAATCCAGGTTTTACGGGCTTTAGAACAATCGTTTCAAATTTGCTCAACTATGATAATTATGTTGGAGGAAAAAAATATGTTGGAAAGAAACAGGTGTTGTTAAATGCGGATTTTCTAACCCCGAAAAGGACGGATTGGGAACGGTGGCCGAAACTACCTGAAAATTGGGGTTACGTATATAATGACTTAATGCTTCGATATGTAACAAGTGGTTCGCGTGATTGGAAAAAATATTATAGCTCTACAGGTGCGTTGTTTATTAGGACTCAAGATATCAATACGAATGCTTTATCGAAAGAGAATATTGCGCACGTGAAGCTACCAGACACAATCGAGGGGAAGAGGAGCCTTGTAGAACAATTTGATTTGCTAATGACGATAACGGGGGCAAATGTGGGGAAAGTTGCTCATATAGATACAGAAATTGAGGAAGCCTATGTTAGCCAATCCGTGGCATTAATGAAATATCGCATAAAATCTTTTTCAAAATTTGCCTATTATTATTTTCAGACTACAGATTTTGGAAAAACTTTCGTCGAGAACATGGTCTATGGTGTAGGACGGCCAGTTTTAAATTTGCAAAATATGAGAGATGTTCCGATGGTGATTTGTAGTGAAGAGGAGCAATTGGAAATTGTAAAAATTATTGAAAGTAGGTTTAGCTTCATTGAAAAAGTAGAAGAAACGCTTTCCCGTCACTTTCAATCGGCAGAAATTTTAAAAAAAAATATACTAAAACAAGCTTTTCAAGGAAAGCTTGTGGAAGAAATGACAGAAGAGTTATCTGGATACAAATTAATAGAAAAGGCTTTAACTAAACGCGAATTGCATTTAAAGTCAAAAAATAAATCAAAGAAAAAAATGGCTAAAAAACCCGTAAAGATTTTACCCAATAAAAGTACTATCGATTTGATTTATGAATCATTTTCATATGATTCTTTTGAATTTAAGGACCTAAAAGTAAGATCAGAATTGGAATACGAAGACTTGAGGGACGATCTCTATGCTTTGTTAGAGAATGGTAGCGTTGAAAAGTATTTTGATGAGAATGAAGAGGTAATGAAATATAAAATTATTGTTTATGAAAATACTCCGGTTAAAAATTCATAGTATCGCCCACCGCCCTCTATTAGACAATCTTGAGTTATTTTTTAATCCGGAAGAAAAATTTCCTGGAGAAAATAGTCCAAATTGTTTCATCGGAGTTAACGGATCAGGGAAATCACAGGTTTTGGAAACTATCGCCGAGATATTTTACTATTTAGATAAACTTTATGGGGGTCCTAGACTAATCTTATATGCAAATTCACCTTCATTGTTTGAACTGGATTATGTTATAACGTTCCAGAAAAAGGAATATTTAGTAGAAATCAAACAATTGGAAATTAAAGCTAAAGCCCCAAAAATTACCATAACGCATAATGGAAAAGAAATAGAATGGTTCGTAGAAACATTTAAAGACTTTTTACCATCGAAGATAATTGGATATACTTCGGGCGCCAATGAGACTTTAAGTTTTCCATTTATGGACTACTATGATGAATACGCAGATTATACTGCAAAGCGAGCATTCGGAAATAAAGATTACAAAGAGGATTATGATCCTCGTTTTTATTTGATGGATTATACCACCAATATTGGTGTCGTGATTGCAAATTTACTTTATCCCCAAGAAAAAAACGTAGCGTCAGTATTAAAGGTAATTGGCATTAAAAACCTGAAGTCATTTCAATTAGTCATTCAAACAAAACATTCTGCAGCGCCACAAAAAGGGATTCGGCTCACTGAAGAATTACAAACTTGGATTGAATCATTAGTCAAAGTAGCAAGTTGTTACGAATATGTCAGCTCCGAAAACCGTTATGTTCTAGATTTTTATAACGATCCAAGCACAAGAGATGCAATAAAGTTATATTTTAAACATCCAATAGACTTTTATACAGCTCTTTACAAAATTGAACTTCTGAATAATCTTATTATAGATGATAACTATTTAAAAGAAATTAAAAGAAAACGACGTTTGCGGAAATCGATGATAAAAAATCCTAGCGTACAGGACAAGGATAAAGTATTAAATTATTCTGAGATTAAACTTGGCTTATCTACAGGGCAGGTCATTAATTATTTAGAGTTGAGCGACGGGCAACATCAATATATGAATGTTTTTGGCACAATTCTGATGACTGGATTTGAAAATGCATTGTATCTTTTAGATGAACCGGAAACCCATTTCAACCCTAAATGGCGAAGAGAATTTATTCAAATTCTAAATACTATAACGTTAAAGCGCAAACAGGATTTTTTCTTAACAAGCCATTCTCCTTTTATTGTAGCCGATAGCCGAAAAGAAAAGGTTTTTATTTTTAAAAGAGACACGAAAAAATTAATTGTCAAGCAACCTGATAATGAAACGTATGGTTCAAACTCTGATTATATTCTAAAAATGGCATTTGGAATGGAATCAACAATAGCCGAAAAATCTTTGTTGGAAATCCAGAAACTACAAAAATCTACTGATATTGATAAAATTGAAAGTGAGATAAATGATTTTGGTGAATCAGCAGAAAAATTTTATCTATTGAGGCGAATTGAAGAATTAAAATCTGAAGAATAATGCTCTTTCTCTATCCATTTTTACGCAATCATTCTGCCAATAAGCTTAATCAGCATCTAATATTTTTTTTTCGACAACTAAGGAAGGTCAGTAGGACAAGTTCTTTCCTGCCGTATAATACTTATTTTCATCCAGACTTTGTTCTACATCTAGACAACTCTCCAACGTTGGTAGAGAAGTTTCA
Source organism: Pedobacter suwonensis (assembly GCF_007833675.1). Classification (NCBI taxonomy): domain Bacteria; kingdom Pseudomonadati; phylum Bacteroidota; class Sphingobacteriia; order Sphingobacteriales; family Sphingobacteriaceae; genus Pedobacter; species Pedobacter suwonensis. Next base: position 4,291,865 of record NZ_CP031708.1, read on the forward strand.
AAGTTTTTTCAATGCATTTAGAAATCTTTCTGCAACAAACAAAGGCATTGTTATTAAATGTTTTTTTGATTGCCAGTCGATTTCCAAAATAATAGAGGATGAACTCTTCGATGCAAGCCACTTAAAAATTAGTGCAATGCCTGCTTCTATTCGCAAATCGATTAAGGAACTATTTGCGCACATGTACCCAAGTACTTTAAATAGCATTGGGAATTTAAGTGATCACTGGCAACAAATTTATGGTGAAATATTCGGGGTTAGGAAGTTAAAAGTTTGCCCTTTTTGTAGTATAGAGCCATTATATCCGCCTAAGATAAGACGACAGGATTATGATCACATCCTAAAGCAAGAAACCTATCCATTTGCGTCATTAAATATGAAGAATTTGGTTCCTATGGGAAGAGATTGCAACCAAATTTTTAAAGGTAGAAAAGATTCGATATATGATGGGGCAACTCGCAGAGCATTTGCAAATCCGTACAAAACATTTGCTAATATAAGCATTGATTTAAATGGCAGCATATTACCAAACAGAACCACTGCAGCTTATGGAAACTGGAGCATTACCCTAAGTCCCGCAAATAAATTCACGTCAACCTGGGATCAAGTTTTTGATATCAAGAAACGATATTCCGAAACAATGTTAATGCGATATTTCGATGATTGGCTGGGATATTTTATAGATGTTAAGAAGAGAAATAACGTTGTGATTACTACTCATCAACAGTTGATAGCACATCTTAACGACGAAGCAGACCTGTTTTCTAAACAGCCCTTAATCGAAGCTCATATTATTAAAAGCGCACTATTTACGTATCTTGCAGCTTGTGGTGATGCCATTTATTACAACACCATTTTAGCTCAGTTAAACAGTTAGAATATTTATGACAAACAATAATAATATAGTTCAAAAAGTTTGGAATTTTTGTGATACCCTTAGAGATGACGGAGTAAGTTATGGGGACTACCTCGAACAAATTACTTATTTGTTATTTTTAAAAATGGTGGACGAGTATTCTGGTCCAAACTTCCTAAAGGAATTCAATTTACCTGAAGGATGTGATTGGAATTCACTTTTAATTAAAGAGGAAGATCAGCTCATTAGCTTTTATAGCGCTAATCTTAAAATACTTTCTTCTGCTGGTGGTATGTTAACAAAAATCTTTGATGGGGCTCAAAATAAAATTCACGATCAGAATAAATTAAAAAAATTAATAGAATTAATTAATGCAGAAAACTGGGTAGACGAAACCTTTGACGTAAAAGGCGAAATATATGAATCACTTTTACAAAAAAATGCCGAGAGTAGTGGTGCTGGCCAGTATTTCACTCCTCGAGCAGTAATACAAACGATGGTGGAGTGTTTGCAACCAGAACCCTTACAGACTATTGCAGATCCGTCTTGTGGAACTGGTGGTTTTTTTCTTGGGGCGCTAAATTATATTACAAAGCATAAGAAGAAGTTTACAGAGGAAGAAAAAAGATTTCTCAAATTTGATACTTTTCATGGATGGGAAATAGTCCCTTCAACAGCCAGACTTTGCTTGATGAATCTGTTTCTTCATGGAATTGGAGATCTAAAAACTACTCCCGAAATTGAAATAGTTGATAGTCTTAAAAAGGTTCCATCGAAACAGTTTGATATTATTCTTGCAAATCCTCCATTTGGGAAAAGCAGTAGCGATATTGCAACAAATGATGAGAAGAAAGCTAAGCAAAGTGGATATACATTTCGGAATGACTTTTGGATAACAACTGGTAACAAACAACTGGCATTCCTACAGCACATTTTTACAATGTTGAAGGAAAATGGTGAAGCCGCTGTTGTACTTCCTGATAATGTTCTTTTTGAAGGCGGAGCTGGGGAAACTATCAGAAAGAGGTTGTTATCGGATACTAACCTTCACACAATTTTAAGGTTACCCACCGGTTTATTTTACGCGCAGGGTGTTAAGGCAAACGTATTGTTTTTTACAAAAGTACCTGTTTCGGCCAAACCGTCGACCGACGCAATCTGGATTTATGATTATAGAACTAATATTCATCATACACTTAAGAAGAACCCTCTGAGAAATGATGATTTGTCAGATTTTGTGAAAAAATTCTGTCCAGGGGATATAAAGAGACGTGTTCAGGAATATGATGCGATTAAAAATCCAGAGGGTAGATGGAGAAAGTTCAGCTATGATGAGATAATATCAAGAGAAAAAACAAATTTAGATATTCAATGGCTTTCAGATGATGAAAATTCTCTCGAACTTTTTGATGATCCAGAAGATCTCGCAAATAACATTATTGAAAATCTAGAAACAGGATTAGAATACTTTAAATTAGTAAGGGATTCTTTTTCGAAAAAGCAACTATGAGAAATTTTCTGTTTGGAAATTAAAAGTCTTCTTTAATGCATGAAAACGGAGTCTATTTTACAGCGCTGGTATTGACAGGTTAATTTATACCAACAATTACAAAGTAGGCGTCGTTTTCTTTCTTAATAATGAGGTCTAGATGTTCTTCAAACGTTACAAGGTTCAGAACCTCATCTTTTAAAAAGGCAGTGAATACTTCCATATCCGTATTCTCCTTGAGAATTACTTCAAGAGTTTCACTTGTCTTCCAGTCCGTCGCAAGTATTTCTGGATAGGTACCCATCAGAAGTGAAGGAAACCCTTTCCGCGAAAACGCTTCAGAAAGATGCACAGAAATTTCCCACATGTTAGGCTCTAAATTTTTATCTTCAGTTTTCCATTGCATGCCCTTGGATTCATCCTGCCACATCGTGCCGGCATATTTACCGTTCAGGTTTACGCTATAACAATCGCCAGCCTGTTCTACAACGGCTTCGATGGTTCCCTCATCGCTCGCCAGGATAAATTCATATCGTTCCATTCCTAAATTTTCTGAGTTATGATTTTGTGAAGACGCTCCCTGGGCTCCAACTTTCTTTAAGCAATTATCCAATACAATGCAACTCCTAGCTAGCCCAGCTAGTGTGCCAATGATAAATGTCTTTTTGTCGAATTTAAAAGATTTATCCATATCTCTCAATGGTTTTTTCTAAATAAACAATGCATTTTGAAGTTAAGTTTGCAAAAGTGAAGTTGCCATACAATTAACTATTAGATGAAATGCTGTTGTGCAATAGAAAGCACATGGATAATATCCATTCCCTTACCAAGTACTCCTGAAAATAGATCGCTAGTTTCTTTCAATTTATCTATTGACTCAACAACACTTCTAGGGTTCCTTCTTTAAAACTTACAGATTCAACATCAGCTTCACATCAAAGTAATTTTTATCTCTTTTGCCAAACATAAATGAGAATTTATCACCATATGCTAGACTAAGTCGCTTCTCAATATTCTCCATCCCCTTATTGAAACCTGATTGGTGGATTTTGGTGTTAATAAGATTCGATGTTTCTATTAACAGCTTCCCTTTGCTTAAATTAATAGTTAGTATTCCAGGGTTGCTAGGTTTTTGTAAATTCCCATGTTTAAGCATATTTTCGACCAGTGTTATTATGACCAGTGGAATAGAGCGAAGGTTTTTCACTTCCTCGGGAAATGAAAAATCAATGTACTGTTCCTTATCTTTTCTGATTTTATTCAGTGAAATTAAGTTGTAGATCTGATTGAGCTCTTCTTCCAACTTTGGAAAGTTGTCGTTTGATTCTCTTGTATCTAAACTGAACCGCATAAGTTCAGCAAGATTAAGGACAGCCTCCCCTGCATCCTCGTTGAACTTTCGCACACTATCATATAAAAAACTCAATGTATTGAACAAAAGGTGCGGGTTAATCTGAGCCCGGAGATATTCATATTGAGCAACATTCAATTCGTTCTGTATTTCCTTCGTTCGAATATTATTTAAGTATTCTTGCTTTTCTGCCTGCTCACGTTTGTTTCGCTCTTCCTTATATTCTATAAATAAAAAGTAAAAGCAGGAAAGCCCAATAAAGAACAATCCTCTCCATAGCGATTGGAAGAAGCTTCGATAATTTTCAACAATGGTAACCACATTAAACTCCTTACTCGAATCTGATAAAATATAATTAAGAATGGATCTTAAAAATATATATAAGCCAATCTGAACCACCATCAGAAAACATACCCTTGTCCACGAGTTTCTCATCTTAAAGCTTTTCCCGAGGACCAAATGTGCATTTGTATAAAAGAGGATGATATTTAGCACGTAATGGAGCAAATAATTTAATGGTTTGCCAAATGCTCCCGCCGCAAGACCTATAAGCGTTATTTCAAAAAAGATAAAAAGCGCCCATCCAATTAAATGGATTCTCTGGGTTTTTGACCACTCAAAAATTTTCTTTGTCATGCTATAAACTGTATTGGTGTAACTCCATATTATCACGGTGTAATAACTTTTTTTACCATATCCAATTGGGCTAGTTTCAAAATAAAAAACATGAAACACATCCCTCAAAAACTGATTAAAAAAACAGCATTTGTTTTTAAATCACAGAAAAACCAGAGGTTGTCATCAACCGATCCAACCAATTCCAGTATTACGATTATTGCAACTGAAACTTTCGTTGCATTGAAAAAGTAGACTGAAGACAATAAGACTACCGGCCGGATCTTAAGGTTTTTCGTTCTAAAAATTCATTAAAGCTATCTTTGTAACTATTGCCCATTGGAACAACATAAGAACCCATTTTTAACGTATTTCCAATGACTTTCTCCACCTTCTCTGCATTGACAAAAAATGATCGATGCACCCTATAAAAAAGTGTTCCCCAAAAATCCTTTTCTACCTCCTTCATGGTCAGATAAACCATGTATTTAGTCTCCTCTGTGACGATGTTGATATAATTCTTTTCGCTTTCAAAAAACAGTATTTTGGATTTTTTGATTTTAAGCCTCTGCCCCCTGTCGCCAATACTTACGAAGAAAAATTTTCTTCCTGACTGTTTAGACTTTTCTATTTTTTTTGTTTCCGATTCGAGGATGTCCCAGACAGTTTTTATAAACTTGGGTTTAGATATGGGTTTGACTAAATAACGGGATGCATCCACCTCAAAAGCTTCTACTGCATATTTAGTAAATGCCGTAGTAAATACTATAAACCTAGCTCTATTCACCAATTTTTTTGCAAGTTCAATGCCAGTAATATCAGGCATGTCTATATCTAGAAAGATAAAGTCGATCTTATCCTTTATGCTAATTTCGGATAGGGCTACCAGCGGATCTGTGTAGGTCTTGACTAAAGTAAGATTTTGATTTGTTTCTATATAATCTGATAAGATAGAAATAGAATGTTTTTCATCATCGATAACGACGCAACGTAATTGTTCCATATGTCAAAGTTTAAATTGTTCAGTCCTTCTTGACCTCTCAATTACTTTGCATTTTCAAATTAACGTTCTGATTCTTCTTTTGGTTCGATTTTTATTACCTCAGTAGTTTTCTTCTGGGAGATGGAACCGTCTCTGTTAATTTTATTTGTCCTTTTTAGAGTTAATCTAACCATATCATATTGCGGTTGCTCTAGTGGAAGGACATCTTGAATCTTGCAATTGAGAGCGATAGCTAACAAGTGAATGTGCCTTATACTGTATTTGGCCCTTTCGGTATAAAGTTCAACTTTTCCTACAAAACCTTCAGATAAACCCATCTTTTGTGTGAGTGAAACTTGAGAAAGACCTAACTCTAATCTTAAGTTCTTGACATTGACAATAATTAAATAATCCAAATGAGAAATTTCAATAGTTACAATTTCTGGGTTGGAATTCCGGTTCTGCATTGTTTTGCAAGGAACAATAAAATGAAAATTTTATCACAGGTGCATGTGGAAGTGAAAGTTTTTATTTATATTAGCTTAATAAATTTATTGTTGGTTAAAAGACATTTAACTACAAGATTTGATTTTTTTATTACTGAAAAACCTTGTGACGAAAAGTAGGACGTTTGAACACAAGCAGTAGGTGAAAACTCAAATCCTGTGCTATCTTTGCATAGCATAAGGACTTGGGTCGCCTGCTATTCTGTGTTCGACCGCTGTAAAGCGGTGGTGGTCCTACACCTTCGTCTCAGAAAAGCTAAGGGCGGCCCTTTTTATTTTCTAAAGGTTTTTTGGTGCAAACCAAGAAACGTGAAAGACCAAGTTGAAAATTCATTTCTTCTAACATCCCTATCTTACGAGAAAGGTGGAAACTACCGTTTTCAAAATTTTCGTGGTAGAAGGGTTGTTGTTATTGGTGTAGCGTTCATAATTCTTATCAGCTTGGTAATTTGTTCTCCTGAATAGGATACCAGGCTAGGGCAGGTCACCTTAGTGGTTAATGATAAAAAATAGGTTCTTTAATAATGCACCTGCCTTAGTTTTCTTCAATATTTGAGTTTCCTCATTTAATTTCCGAATCAACTAACTAAACCAACCATGATGAAAAAAACGATATATTTTATCGCTAAGGCATTGCTATGTAATTTTTTTAAACCTAAAATTAGCATAGAGACTAATTTTTCTGAAAATGCACTGAATAAGTTTTCTAAACACGTCCTCGATTTTACAGAAAGCGAAAAGCTGATCAAAAGTGTAGCAGCCCTTTCCTTTAACGAAATTAAGCTCGAACGGTTAAAAAGAAAAAAAAATCTCGTTTTACTTTTTCTTTTAATCAACAGTATTTCGATCCAAGCACAAGAAAAAAGTCAGAATTATTCCATAGGTATAGATAAAAAGATCCCTAATGTGTTTCTCTCGAAGGTTATTAACTATTCAGCGACCGGAATCCGTCTTTCAGACTTAAAAGGTAAAGCGGTAATTCTCGATTTTTGGGCTACGTTTTGCTCCGCTTGTTTGATAGAATTTCCTAAAATGGATAGCTTCCAAAAGCAGTATAACAAAAACCTACAGGTGATATTGATCAATACTTATTCGAAAGATACCGAAAAAGTACTTGGCGATTTTCTGGTACACCAAAAGTCTAAATTGTCGGGTTTTTCTTTGCCGATTGCTCAAAGTGATAGTACACTACGCGAGATCTTCCCCATCAAAAGCATGCCTCATTATATATGGGTAGGATCTGACGGAAGAATCAAAGCAATCACTCGAGCCGAACAGGTTACTGCTCCAAATATTGAACGGTTGATTGCAGGACTGTCCCTCAACTTAAAAATCAAAACAGATTAAAAATGAAAATAAATAATTTTAACGCCAGAAAAATGAAATGGAATTTCTTCCTATTAGTTGTGGCAATATTACTTATCATGCTTTCTGCATTTACTGCCTGCGCGCAAGATAACCAAGAAGTTCGTGGGAAGGTGACTGATCTTGACGGCAAGTCTATTATCGTTTCAATTCGTTTTAAGGGGGGGGTAACCCTTGCTGATAGAGACGGAAGCTTTGCTATAAAAGGGTTAAAACTTGGTGATACTATTCGTTTTACTGCCACAGGATTCAAAAGTGTGACCAGGACCAATGAGAAACCTGGCTCTTTTATGTCCATCAAAATGACAGAGGAAATCCAGCAACTGGAGGAAGTTTTAGTGCAGACTGGTTATCAGAGTGCGAAGCCAAATGAAATAAATGGAACAATTTCCTTAATCGATGAAAAAGCTCTGAATGCTCGATCCGGTACCAGTATACTTGACCGCCTCATAGGACAGAGTAGCGGGTTGATGTTGCAAGTAGGGAAAAGTAATAACAATCCTCAAAACAATACTAATATCAGTATAAGGGGGCTTGGAACGATTAATGGTCCCCTAGATCCCCTTATTGTTTTAGACGGTTTTATTTATGAGGGCGATATTGCCAACATAAATCCAAATGATGTTGAGAACGTCTCGATATTAAAGGATGCGGCCTCAGCTTCTATTTGGGGTGCAAGAGCTGGAAATGGGGTCATCATTATTACAACTAAGAAAGGTAAACTAAACCAAGCCATGCAGCTTTCATTTAACGCTAACTTTCTTTTACAGGATCTTCCAAAACTTACTGCGGTAGGACAAATGGAAAACAGTGATTATATCGCGGTAGAAAAACAGCTCTTTAATGCAGGCTATTTTAATGACAGGATAACCTCCACACCGTGGGCAGCCATTACTCCAGTTGTGGAAATTTTGTTAGCCCAGCGGGATGGCAAAATTTCGCAATCGACTGCCGATGAACAAGTACAAAATTTGCTGAAGAATAATACTCAGCAATCCTATTTGGATAACTTTTACACTCGTGCCCTAACCCAGCAATACAATCTTAACATTAAAGGTGGGGGAGAAAGAAATAGCTATTTATTTTCTGCAGCTTACGATCATGTTAAAGGAGAGACTTATAGTAATACCGATAAGTTAAATCTGCATCTTGCGAATGATTTCAAACTTCTAAAAAAACTTGACCTTAATACAAATATCTATTTCACAAATGTTGATAGCAAAACAGGAAGGCCAAGTTTCAATTCGCTAAGCATTGGAAGTCGTTACCCAACCTATATGGACTTTAGTTCGCTGGGCGGTATGGCGACGAGCTATCGTAGCATTTACACGGATACTTTAGCCTCTGGAAAATTTTTAGACTGGAAATACTATCCAACTGAAGATTATAAACATGATTACAATAGGCGTAAAACTCAAGAACTTTATGCAAATTTCGGTCTAAAGTATCAAATTTTAGATGGGTTAAACCTACAGTTAAATTACCAATACCAGCGGCAAAACTCAAGTGATGAAAGAACCTCAGACGCTGAAAGTTATGCTGCCAGAAACCTGGTAAACACTTTTAGCCAATTCAATAGGGCAACTGGGATAGTGACTTATCCCGTTCCGAAAGGAGGAATTCTGTTAGCTAATACATCAGTTGTGAATTCACAGACTGGGCGAGCACAGTTCAATTATAACAGGATTTTTGGAGTGCACAGTATTACCGCCATTGCTGGGAGTGAGGTGAGATCCTCAAATACTTCTGCAATGGGAAACAGGCGGCTTGGATATCAATCCGATCCCCTTTATTTTAGTCCCGTCGACGAAGTTGGATATTACCCTGAATATCTTACAGGCAATACTAACCAGATTGGTGGAGTAAACACTTTACTTGAAACTGCCTATCGTTTTTTAAGTATGTACAGCAATGTTGCATACAGTTATAAAGGGAAATACCTGATTTCTGGAAGTGTCCGTAGAGATGGTTCCAATATTTTTGGTGCAAATACAAATGATAAATGGAAACCGTTATGGTCAGCTGGTTTGGGCTGGAAGGTCTCTGATGAGAGTTTTTATAACATCGACTGGCTACCTGTTCTCCGCCTAACAGGTACATTTGGCTATAGTGGAAATGTCGATCTAAGCAAAACAGCGCTACCAATTGCCGGATATGGAACGAATTCAATTACCCGTTTTCCAATTACAAGGATCAATACTATAAACAATCCTGATTTGCGCTGGGAACAGCTCTCACAGCTTAACCTAAAGATAGATTTCGAGCTAAAAAAACAAGTTCTAAGTGGATCTCTGGCATGGTATGTCAAAAGGGGGTCTGATCTATATGGAAGGGATTCTTACGATTATACATCTTGGGGGGCGAATGACGAAATTGTTAGGAACGTAGCGGATATGGTTGGACATGGTTTTGATGCCGATTTTCATAGCCGCAATATCCAGGGTAAAAATTTTAGCTGGAACAGCGATCTTTTCTTTAGCTATAACCTAAGCAAGACAAAAAAATATTACTCTAAAACTTTGGCAAGTATTTATTCGATGATATCTGGTGGTAATTATATAACGCCTTTAGAGGGATATCCGCTATATGCTGTTGCGGCATATAAGTGGGGAGGACTCGACAATAAAGGAAACCCGCAAGGGTATCTGAATGGATCCTTAAGTACCGATTACGCAGCTATGTTAAATGAAGCTAGCAACACGGGAAGCAATTTAGTCTACCTTGGAGCTTCAAGTCCAGCTTATTTTGGATCGATAATCAATACTTTCAGATTCAAGGGGCTAAGCTTCTCTTTCAATCTCAATTATAAATTGGGTTACAGGGTCAAAAAGCCAACGATAAGTTATTCACAGTTGATTAGTAATGGAATTGGTAATGCTCAGTTTTCCAACCGATGGCAGAATCCTGGGGATGAGCAAAAAACCAATGTCCCTTCATTCATATATCCTAATTCATCATTAAGGGATGCATTTTTCTATTCATCAGAACCTAATGTAATGCGTGGAGACCATGTTAGAATGGATTATCTGCGCATAGGGTATACCTTGAATACCTCGCAATGGAAATCCCCGTTCCGAAACCTTGAACTCTATTCAGGTATGCAGAATATAGGAATCTTATGGAGAGCAAATAAGGATGGTTATGATCCCGATTATGCAAATGTAATTTCCCCTTCACTTCAATTTTCTTTCGGTATAAAGGGCGCATTTTAATAGATCTGTTATAAAAAATAAAAAGAGATGAAAAGATTAAAAGTTTTGAGAATATTTATTACAGGTATTGGTATTCTTGCCATATTCTCAGGTTGTAAAAAATTTCTCGATGTGAAGTCAGATAAGCAGCTTGTCGTTCCAAATACCCTTGTAGACATTCAAGGACTATTGGATGATGCAAATTTGATGAACATCCGTACATCACCCTCTTTCGGAGAGGCTTCGAGCGATGATTTTTTTCTCCCCTCGGAGAATTATAAATCACTGATCACAAGGGGGCAGGAGGCCTACACCTGGCAGCCAACACCCTATAGATTTCAAAATGACTGGAGTTTGGCTTACACGGCAGTTTTCAACTGTAATTTAAGTTTAGAATTACTGGAAAAGATAGACAGGACATCTTCTAATTCTGCCGCCTGGGACAATGTGAAGGGTAGTGCATTGTTTTTCAGAGCGTATTATTTCTTAATGCTGACGAATCAATTTGGATTGGCATATGATGAGCAGTCATCTAAAACCGATTTGGGAATAGCGCTTCGCCTAAATTCAGATTTTAATATTCCCTCAATTAGATCCTCAGTCAGTGATTGTTATAGCCGAATTATAGAAGATGCGAGTCAGGCACTTAGATTATTGCCAGATTACCCTCAGCATGTCATGAGGCCATCTAAAGTTGCGACTGCGGCTTTGCTCTCACGATGCTTTCTGTATATGCGGAAGTATGATCTTGCGATGAAATACACTATTGAAGCGCTGGCATTAAATAATAAGCTCATGGACTTCAATGGTGACGCTGATTTACTGGCTCTTACCAGTGCAGTACCAGTGAAAAAGTTCAATAAGGAAACCATCTGGTATGCGGAACTTTCAAGCAATTTTGGTGTAAATACTGTGTCGAGATCACGTATCGACTCTAACCTGTATTCATCTTATTCCGCAAACGACCTTAGAAAAGTTGCATTTTTCAAATCCGCTGCGCCGTATCAGCAGTTTAAAGGGAACTATACGGCGAACGCAACGGTTTATTTTTCTGGCCTAGCGACCGATGAACTCTACCTCACAAGTGCGGAATGCAAGGCCTGGCTAAACGATTTACCTGGAGCAATGGATGATTTAAATAAATTGCTAAAGTCACGCTGGAAAAGTACGACTATATATTCTCCAATTGTTGCAAGCGATAAGCAGGATGCTTTGTCCAAAATCCGATTGGAAAGAAGAAAAGAACTGTTAATGAGGGGGCTTCGTTTTGCAGATATCAAGCGATATAACAAAGAAGGGGCGAATATAATTTTAAGACGGATTATCGACGGCAAAGTTTACAGCCTTCCGCCAGATTCGCGGTATTATGCTTTGCCGCTTCCCACAGACGTAATCGAATTGTCTGGTATGACTCAAAACTAATTGTTTAACATGGGGAGGATCTTTTTCTGCCCCATGTTAAATTCACTAGACAGAAAAATTATTGATCTGCGCGATTGATAATTTCCATGTCTTCATCAGCACTTCCAATTACGTAGGCTGAACTGGTTGTGTATGGAGACGCATTAAGGTTTAAGGTTGATTTAAGAGTGGGCGTACCTCCTGTGTTGACAAACGCCTGATCTACCTTGATAGTACATGGTGCTTGTAGATCTTCTTCACAGCTGGGAGCCGAAGGATCATAAGTCCAGTTGCTTAACGTTTCTACATCACCTTCAGCATGAGGAATTGCGTTATAACGGAATTGGTACTGAACTCTTTTACCAATTGAGTCCGATTTGAACGCAGAACCACCAACTACTAATACTAATCCTAAAGCGGCGGCCATTAGGCCTTTGCTTAAATTTTTTACTAATGTTTGCATAATTTAAGGATGCTTTTTACTTTGAAAAAACAAGCGAAAAAGTTAGTTTAAGATTTGGGCACTATGCCCTGGTTAATTGTGTTAATTAGTTTAGGTACTTTTATTTTTTTCTTTGCCGGTTAACCTCCTTTCTCTCTTCTCGGTATGAACTAAACAGAGTACATTTATGGAAATTAATAGCAGATTAAAATATAGATGGTTTTTCCAGCTCATCTTGGAAATAAGACCGCCACAACTACAGGGTACTTTTGGGAAAACGTGACTTAAGATCAGAATTATATAGATTGTAAATCCTAAGAGAAGGGAAAGTGAAATCCATAACCCCAATCTGTGTCTATTTAAAATTAGTAGGGTAGCAGAAATTAACTCAAGGGTTGGAATTAGGTATGTCAGTGCAATAGTAATAACATTAGAGAAAGGCTGCTCCTCCATCTGGCGCTGATAAAGTTGCAAATCTGCCAGTTTTGCAAATACAGCATACGACCAAAGTAATGTTAAAAGAAATAACCCGCTTGAATTCAGGTATGAAACTAATCTTGCGTTTTTCGTTTGCGCCCCTCTATTTAAATAAGTATTTTCCATTTTTCTTTATCCTTTCTAACAACCATCAGATTGTCGATTAAAGTTCGAAACAATAGAAGTATGAATCGCTACCCGAATTCGGTGATTTTTGCTCTTTTTGCACCCCATAGTAGGTGTAATAATGATATTGTTATTTGTGTATTTATATGATTGTCAATTCATTGCTTTCTGTATTTGCGTTTAATCTTAAAGAGGTATTTTGACTCTATAGCAAGTAACGAGGCCAGTATTTTATGGATGGGGAGGTTGATTAGCTCTGGATGTAGATTTCGGAAATGCAGAAATCTTGTTTCTGCATGCCTGATCCTTAGCATTTGCTCTCTCTGCTTTACATTCTGTATGTTTTCCTCGTATATTTCTAGTAGTATTAGTGAAAATTTGGGATTTACTTTTGCATGCTCATTCCATTGGATAAGATTTAAAGCGTAACCTGAACTATCTTTTAGAAAATTTATATATTCAATTGATTGGCTAAACGAAAAAAAAGAAGTTGTGGGTAGTATGAATCCATGCTCTAATATCCATGATGTATGTTCCTGCCCCTCATGTATAAAGTACCCTCGGGCTAAACCATCTTCTATAAAATAAAGTTCCGGATAGGAGTGGTCGGGTGTGCTAAGTAGTAGACCCTTGTTAAAAAACTTGGGAACAAACATTTCGGCAATCTGCATTGCAAGATTTACGTTGGCATTTTGAAGGCTTTGAAGTTTTTCGATGAGTCGTTTCATTTGATAAATGATTTTTAGTGAACCTTTTGTGGGTGCGATAAAATGATAATTAATAAGTTTTAGCGGACGTGATACTTTTTTTGAACCGGCTACTCAGTTTTATTAATTTTAAACAGGATTGTAAATAGTCTGTTGAAATGAAATGATGTGAAGTTTAGGTCAAGCAAGTATGCATCGAAGAACAATTTCATCAGATTGGAGAAGTGCTTTTCGCTTATTGCGATTATAGAACAATCTTCTAAAAATTCTACATAAAGCTCATACCTTGATCCAGGAATTATTTTAGCAAAGTGATACAAAAAATCGTTTGTGCGGTTAGTACCAATAATAATCTCCTCATCCGTGTCTTTATCAATGGCAATTATGTGCAGTGTCCCTTTTTCAATTAGGGGAAAAAACAGATTCTTCTCCCGCGATATAAAAAGCGCTTGACCTTTTAAATAAGGTATTTTTTGTGCGATAGTAGCAATGTATGCTTTGAGACCTGCTGAGAGGGGATTGAAAGCACTTAGTTTCAATGTGTAATCTTCACCGTTCATAATCTTTTTGGGATAAAGAACGGTGATTTTAATATTTTGTCAAGTTGCAGAATTTTTAGCCGAGTGCAACCCCCACTGCACATATCAATACACCAGTTTTCCTCTATTAGCCTTAATATCGCTCCTGGGCCAGAGCCAACATTTCGCTTAGTTTTGCGATAACTTTTTTGATATCTTCACTCGCATGATTATAATGCGCGTTTCTTGCGCTCTTTTCTGAGATTGATTCGCGTTCTACAGTGCTAAAATGTCGAGCTATATACTGGTGCGCAAATTTTGCCCTTTGCCATATAATTATTCCAGTTTCCATCTGCAGATGGACAAAAAATGCCAATTGTTTTACTGAGAATGATACCTTATAGTTGGCATTCATAATTCCGGCTTCCTCAACTTCATGATTGACAAACTCCATCGCTCTAAGTAAAAGCAGTTCTTCCCTCAAGAATCTCTTGATTGCCCTTTTAACATCAGGGCTATTCTCAAATTGAAGCTTATGATCCTGAATGAATAAAACGCGCATTTCTTTTCGAAAAAGGCAAACTGATGAGATTTGCTCACCTAATGTTGTTTTGTTTTCGATCTCCTTTGATATTAAGAGTTTTGCATGATTGTACAATTGGCTATGATTTATACCGTTTTCTAGAAAGATTTTTACTAATCCAAATTCATTGGTAGAATTGGTTTCAATAATTTTTCTATGTATTTCTCTAAAGCTACTCTTCCAAAATCCCAGATCCCTAAAACTAACTATTTGCCCCACGTCTAATATAGCGCTGGTCAATTCCAATACTTCTTTGGTGAAACACCGTTGCTGAAGCTCGTCGAGAATTAGACTCAACACCTCTTTTATTCCAGATTCCTCTGAATAAATAATTCTTTTGGGCACTTTACCTTTGTGATCGAAAATTCCGGGAAAAATTTCTCTCATCCAGTTTATAAGACTTTCCAATTTGTCCAACAGAATTTCCAGTGAGCCCACTATTATTTTTTTATTCGTTTTGGCTCCCTGTTCCGAAATTTCAGCACTGACCTTATCCATCAATAAGGTGATATTCTGCTGGTGGAAATTAAAATATGTCTTAACTTTTTCCCTATTGTTTAGATCTATAGCAATATCCTTAAAAAATCTGATCAGTCTGGCATATTCTCTTTCGAGGTTTTTCTTCGATTCTACGGTATAGTTTTTTGCAAAGCTGGTCTTGGTCTGTAAGCTCTGAAAATGCTCCTCAAAAAAAGTAAATTGATAGTTCATACGTGATTTTTATCTACAATTTAGGTTCAATAATGTTGCTGTTAAAGGTTTTTACACCGGGGCCTATTGGAGTTACACCAATAGGCTTTTAACAAGGACGAAGATATTTTCAGGCCTTAATTTCAAGAAGGAAATAGTAATCGGATTCTTTGTAAATACTATTTTTTCAGGGGGTTGAGAATTTGTGCAACCGATAGGCAACTTGATTCTATGCCTGCAATAATTCAATTTGCAGCAACGCAGGCTGAATTTTAGCTGCCTAAAATAAACCTATTTTTCATCTAAATCCTTTGTGTATGTTAATCCCCCAATCCGAACACCTGTACCTGGAAATGACCTCTAAGCTTCATGCTGGAAAAAATGAACTTATAAGTGATCTGCTTAGGTTATCCTCCTCCCTTGAAATGATAGAAAGCAGCACAATCCGTTTAAATTCCCTGGCAAACCGATTAGGTTTTTCCTCGGAAGCAGAAGAGATTTTTTTCTTTAAACAGATCAAGCCCAAGTTTTACAGTTGGAAAATTTTTATTGTAGAACAGTTCAATATTGTCTCGAATATTCCAGTAGATACGGATGAGGCAATCCGAACTTATTACATAAGAGAAATGGATTTCTTAAGAAGATATTTTGAACAAAATCAATTTCTTTACCAATATTATCTCAATGACCAGAGCGCACTAGATGAAGAATACTTTTTAAGGCGCAATAGGCAGAAAATACTTCCCGCAATGAATTTTGGTGAATTCGAGACAAAGGGAGATTATACCTTTGCTAAATTCCGTGCGTATGAACATTTGCGGGAGTTTATATTGACACGCATCAGACTGGTATACAGCAATCCAGAATCCTCAATATTTCAATTGTTGTCAAAAAACTCAAACCTGAGATGGACAGACGATAAAGTGAAGCTTGTAGAACTTGCCTATGGCATATATTTTATGGGGTCATTGAATAATGGAAAAGCAGATATATCCCAGGTCGTTGATATTCTTGAAAAGAGCTTAAATGTAGATCTGGGTGTCGCTTATCGCAAGTTCATTGATATTTCTAGAAGGAAAAGCAAGGGATATACTGTTTATTTAGACAGTATGAGAAATGCCATAAACGATCATATTGCCAGAAAACTTAAGTTTAATTGATAATCAACCAAATTGCCAATTTCACTTTGTATAATTTTTCTCATATCGCAGGATATCCTCAAAATAATCCAGATTAAAAAAATTACACACCTAAATAAAAGTGTTATAGTTTTTGTAAATAAAATGCTAGTGATGTAATGAAAATTCTCTTCTGTTTAATAAAAATGGATCAGTAATCAACTAAACTGATGAATGTAAAATTTATAACAAATCTGATCTCCAACAAATAACTTTCAGATCAAGGCAAAAATAGCCTTATAAAAATCGTTCACACTATTTTCATAGTGTCAATAACACGTCTTGCACATACTGAATTTTGAGCCAACAAAAGAGTTGGTCTTTGACATTCAGGAATGAAACATTACCCTTTAAATTGAAGGGAATTTTGCGAAGCTTTGAGATGACGTCAAAAAGGTGAAAGCGCATTGGCAGACAATAAGTCCGGTTTGTAGAAATCGACGCGAGTAGTTCCGAAGTTACAATATATAGAGGCCCTTCTTTTTGGGTTCTATCTTAAAGGGGCGATAAGCCCCTTTTTTGTTTTCTGAAACTTCTAAAACTAAATCGTTATGTCAGCTTTTTTAAACGTTAATGAGATCAAGGAGAAAGTATCGCTCCTCGATCTTTTGAAGAACCTTGGGTTCAGCCCCCAGAAAGTATCGGGGGGAGAGTATTTTTTTCTAAGTATGTTGCGTGAAGAATATACAGCCTCACTTTGTGTAAATGATAATCTGGGAGTTTGGTTTGACCATGGCGGCGCAGGAGTATCGGGAATAAAAAGTGGAAGCATAATCGATTTTGGCCTTGCATATTGGTATCCCTCAAGCTTTCCTGAGGTTCTTAAAAAAATCGTAGAGTATGCAAAAATAAACCTCGAGAAAACCGCGGATGTGCCTGTTGATAACTCCCGAAGGACCTTGTCCGTCAAAGTTCCAAGATATGAAGTAGAAGCAGTAAATGAGGCAATCGGCAACGATGTCATCAGCTCTTATCTTAAAGGCAGGGGAGTGCACAGCGTTGCAGGTGGTCATTTATATGAACTTTATTACTCGGTCATGGACAGCAGCAATCATCGCAGGAATTACTTTGCTTCAGCCTGGCCAAATGAGAATGGTGGCTGGGAGGTACGGAACAAATATTTTAAGGGTTGCCTGGGGCATAAGGGGATGAGTTTTTTGCAGGGGTCTGTTGACCGCCTAGGTGTTTTTGAAGGTTACTTTGATTTTTTGAGCTGGAAAGTCGAACATCCGAATGATCCCGCTTCCATATTGGTATTAAATTCCCTTTCCTTTCTACAGGCTGCCAAAGCCAGAGCAAAACAATTTGGTTCCATTGAACTTTACTTTGACCATGATAAGGCCGGAATTTCAGCTACTCAAGAATTTATTGTTGATATTAATGGCAGTATAGACTGTTCGTTCAAATATGCAGGGTTTAAGGATTATAATGAAAAGCTTGTGGCTGATCTAAGGAAAATTGAAAAATCTATTGTTAAGCCTATGCCTTTTAGTGTAGAGAATGGTTTTGGTGTAACACGTTGATATATGAATATATAAGTATGTAAATATTGAGCTATATAGATATAATTATATCTATATATGCTTAAATATCAATATGCCTCTATCGGTATATGTGGATATTCTTATATATTAATATGTGGATATATGTTTAGCTAGTTAGACTCAATGATAAGTTTCATCATTTTTAGTCTTACTAATAGTGGCTTATTGATTTTACTTTCCGGATTAGCCCTAAGTGGCCCGAAGTGGCTCTCTAGAAATAAATCGAAGTCCGTTACTTTTGTTGCCTCATTTAAAAACACCGGCATTTCCGGTCTCTGGCAATTCTTGAAAAACTCTTCTAATTCCTGCAGCTCCATCTGGCAAAGATAGCTTTAGGCTTTCTGTTTTGCCGGAATACTTTTTAACAAAATCCTAATAAACCAAGCTAAGTTTTTTGGTTTTTCTCCTTTCGTTGTTGTAGGTGTATTTTGGTTTTTTAGCCTGCAAGTTGTGTTTTTGTTGCTCAAAAACCCTATAACTTGCCCGCTTTTTTTTCGCCTTGGGGCGTAGCGGGATGGAAAAAACGTCGCAACTAGTTTTTTCTTCTTTGGAGGATGTCCCTTAATTGTTGAATATGACCAAGAAAAAGAATGGGAGGCCTTTAAAATTAGATGGTAAAAGAACCAGGTTCATTAAGGCCAGATTTACCGAGGAAGAATATGCTTTACTCCGAAACCTTTGGCTTTCCCTTGGACTGAAAGAAAGTGATTTCTTGCGGCAAAGGCTTTTAATCTCCTCTGCGGTTTCAAATAAAATCAATGCTGTTGAAGTTTTAAAACACCTGAACCAGATCGGTGCGGAGATCGGTAGGTCAGGAAACAACATTAACCAGCTTGCCCGGCATGCGAACTTTTTAAATAAACGAGGAATGCTCTCTGCTGAAATTGTACTTCAGTTCAACACGATTTTTACTGATTACATTTCAATATTTAGAGGAATGGAGAGAGCAACCAGGGAATTACTCAGGTTATTAAAGGCTTAATTTATGATTGTAAAAATTCTTTGGAAGTCAAAGACTTTTAGGGCAGTTAGGTATAATACCAATAAAGTTGAAAAAAATAAGGGAGAACTGGTAAAGGTATCCGGTTTTGGGGCGCTGCAAGGACTATCTGAGATCAGGCCTGGAGATTATATAAACTACCTCTCATCCCTGGCGAGCAGAAACCGCAGGGTTATATATCCGCAATTTCATGCAATGATATCTCCAAAGGGCAGAAGCTTGGACAAGGCTGAGTTGGTTATACTGGCCGAAAGTTGGCTAGTGGGGATGGGTTATGGGAAACAGCCTTACCTTCTCATTTTTCACAAGGACACGCAGAATAATCACATCCATATGGTCTCTTCAAGAATAGACCTGGAAGGGAAAAAGATTTCGGACAGCTTTGAGAAGATCAGGGCTTATAGGGTACTCAATAAACTTATCGGTAATGATGAGAAACAAGCTGCCGAAAAAGCTTTGACAAAGGCACTTCAATACAGCTTCTCTAATAAGGCGCAGTTTATGATGTTGCTTGAAAGCCAGGGATACGGATTGAAAGTTCTGGAGGATAAGCTTCATCTGTCAAAATATGGTGAAAAAGTGGGCAGTGTAAGCTTAACCAGGATAGAACAAAAAATTGCCCGGTTTTCACCCGACCAGAAAAGAAAGGAACAGTTAAAACAGATTTTTGAAAAATATAGGCCAATTACCGATTCCAGAATCCAAGCGATTAGGGAAGATCTTCCAGGTGGCGAGAAGGGAAAAGTAATAGGCTATACCTCTGAGTTAAGCGAAAAATTATCTTCTTCATTCGGGCTTCAGTTTGTATTTCATTTTAAAGGTGACAAGCCTCCATATGGCTACACCATTTTAGACCATTCCACCAAGGAGGTTTTTAAAGGTGGCGATATTATGTCTCTTACTAAGTTTATGGAGACTTTACTCCAAACCGAAGAAGTAAAAATGTTAATGCCTATTTCGGAGGGTATTTATGAAAATCAGTTTTCTCCAAATGAAGAGATGCTCCTTGAAAATCCATCAGAGTCAATATTTCCTGCTGGCCAGGGAGAAATGCAAGATTGTATATCCATTGGCGAATTCTCTTTGGATATAGATATCTCTGATGACATTGATGATGAGCAGATCCTCGGACGGAACAGGCGCAGGCAAAAAAAGGCAAGAACCAATACACGTTAAATTTTTATGCTTATGGTTATATTAATTGGAAATCAGAAAGGGGGAGCCGGTAAAAGTACACTCTGCCTGTTACTGGCCTATTTCCTCTCAATGCTCAAAAAAAAGAAGGTTACCGTTCTGGATATGGACTACCAGGCTTCGATTTCAGGCAAGTTTGAAAAGGCAAAGATTCTGGAGAACGATCCCATCTATGAGGTTATTCCCTCTGATCTTAAATACTTCCCTGCCCTGCTGGAACTGCTGAACCAGAACAGGGACGAGTTTGTGCTCATAGATCTTCCAGGTAAAATGGACGATGATCTATTGATTCCCATTATCAGTTCCGCGGAACTCATTATCTGCCCGTTTAATTATGATGAATTTTCTGTAGACAGTACAGTGCTCTTTTCGCTTGTCTGTCGGGAGATCAATAATTTATCTCCCATGGTGTATGTGCCAAACAGGATTAAAACAACCGTAAAGTATGACACCAGGGAAGAGGTAGATAAGGTACTATCCAGATTTGGAAAGATTTCTCCCGGTATTTCTGATCGCATCGATTTTCAGCGGGTAGGAACCATCCATATCCCGGCCTCTTTAATTCCAGTTTTTATGCCGGCAATGGACTTTATCTATGGCAGCTTTATGAAGAAAGGTATATCAACATGAGCGAAATCAAGTCCCTTGCCGATCAATTGAAATCAAGGATCCAAGAAGAAAAGGGATTGCCGGAAAAATCCCAGGCCAGTCGTGGAGCTGAAAAGATTGGTGTAAAAAAAACTGAATCCAAAGAAACGGCCGTGAACGCCAAGCGTCTTGCTAGTTTTCTCTCATCCCTGCGGGACTTTAATATGGATGGGCAGGAGAAAATCCTTATCCGGATTGATAATCGTACAATGAGCAAGCTGAGGCAATTAAAGGCCGCATCCAATATCGATATGACGCGGGTCATTGTTTTTTCCCTCCACCAGTTTTTAAAAAGCCACCCCTGGCTAAATGAATATATTTCTCAAACCCTAAAAAAAATGACCCATGAGCTGGACTAATTTCTTGACCATAATCTTTATTGTATATCTGGTTTATTATTTGCTGAACTTATTTTTTGATCTTTTTCTATCTCAAAGAGTTAGTGTAGATGAAACTCCGGAAGACGAGCTTTTCTTTGCACAAACATTTACCCCTGAGCTGATCACCCTGGAAGAGAAAGCAGAGGAGGCTGTTGCTACGGATTCAGAAAAAAAGGAGAAACCAGCCCCTTATTTGCCAACAGGTCCAATTAGCTCAAGTGGAGGCATTGGGCTAAAACAGCTTTTTTCCCTTGCGAAAGACAACCTCATCGAACATACGCGGGCAATACCTTACTAAACTCCATGAGGTTTTTTTCATTCTTTTTAAGGGCAGCGTCAGCTGCTTTTTTTTTGCTCTTTACTTTTTGCGCTAATGCTCAGCCAGGAATCTCCGAGTTTTATTCCGCCTCGGCAGAGGTGAAAGGCTGGTATTTTTCGCTCTCGGATCTGGTCCTGGTTATTGGCGCAATCGCAGGAATCCTAGGTGGGCTTAGGGTTTATGCCAATTGGCAGATGGGCAAGCACCACATCGATGCGCAGGTTATGGGATGGTTCTTTTCATGCCTCTTTTTATCTCTCATCGGTGTATTCCTCCGAGGTCTTTTCGGACTGTAAATACAATTTTATTCAATTTAAATCAATTTTTTTATGACAAGAAAAAGCAAAAGACTTTTGTCATTGGCCGCGCTATTGGGTTTAGTGCAGGCAGTTTCCGCCCAGACTGGGGGAGGAACAACAGGAATTAATGCGGCGACTTCCTCGCTGACCTCTTATGTAGATCCGGTTTCTACACTCACCCTTGCGATTGGTGCCGTGGTAGGTATTATCGGTGGGGTCCGTGTCTACATCAAATGGAATTCCGGCGATCAGGACATCAACAAAGAAATTATGGGCTGGGGCGGTTCCTGCCTTTTTCTGGTTCTGGTATCGGTAGTGATCAAGGCTTTCTTTGGCGTATAGCATGAGGATGCATCCAGTTTACAAGGGGCTTCAAAAGCCCCTTGTTTATCGCGGTTTCAAAGGGAAGTATATTGCTTATGGAATTTCTTCCTTAGGTCTTGGGCTGGTCACCGGAGGCCTAGCCGGTGCGCTCCTCAATATGTATATCGGTGGCCTCTTAACCATTCTTTCAATAGCCGGTGGGCTCCTCTATACGCATTCCAAGCAGGCATCCGGTCTTCATGATAAGACCAGATCCAGGGAGATATTCATTCATCGTATTTATTTAAGGCGAGGTTATGGGAAAACAGGAATTTAAACTGCCATATGCCGGAATAGAGGAGATAAGCGGACTTTCGTTTCTTTATGGTGAGTCGGGCGATTTTTCGGTAATTCTTTCTATCGAAAATCCGGTACTTATTTATTCCGCTGATCCGGCAGGCTACCAGGCCTTTCATCTTTTGCTTCTTAATGTGATCAAGATACTGGGAGAAGGGTACATCATTCAGAAACAGGATGTGTTTGCGAAAAAGACTTTTCAGCCAAAAGTGCAAAGTGAACCCCTTCAGCAAAAATACGATGAGCATTTTTCAGGGAGGGAATATATTGAGCACTCTAGTTATCTGGTTATAACCCGTCAGGTCAAACGAAGGGCAATGTATGTCTATGACAGGAAAGCCCTTTTGGATTTTGTATCCAATATTGCCAAGGTCTGTGAACTATTGAAAGGAGCATCGGTATCCCCAAAAATATTGTCCCGGGGTGAGATAGAGCGTCACATATCGCGGATGCTGGCAATGGATTTCTCCTCAGACCATTTTTCGCTCAATAACTTAAGGGCCGGAGATACTGAAATCGGTATTGGGGAAAAGGCGATCCGCTGCATGAGCCTGGTCAATATCGATTCCATTGACATGCCTGAATCCATTGGGCCATATTTAATGGCCAGCGACGGGAAAGGACTTCAGGAGTTTCCTATGGACAATCTTTCCTTCCTGTCATCAGTTCCTGGAATTGATAGTCTTATTTATAACCAATTAATTGAAATTCCTTCCCAGGGCATTACCCTGAACAAACTGCAGCTGAAGCGCAAGCGGCATTCCGGAGTTCCTGATCCAGCCAATCAGATGTGTGTGGAGGATATTGATAAGTTGCTCGTAGATGTGGCAAGGGAAAACCAGTTGCTGGTCAATGCCCATTATTCTTTATTGGTCTGCTGCGAACTTCCACTTCTGGATACCAGCTGTAACTTTATTGAAGCTTCCCTATTTCAGCAGGGGATTATCCCCTCCAAGAATGCCTATAACCAGATGGAACTCTTTAGGAGTGCCTTGCCTGGAAATGCAGTGGAACTGAAAAAATACGACTGGTTCCTCACCACTTCGGATGCGGCCCTTTGCCTGTTCTACAAGGAACGGCTGATGCGGGATGAGCCCTCCAAGTTTCTCATGCGCTTTACCGATAGGAGAGGAATCCCTGTAGGCATAGATCCAGCTGATCTCCCTATGGAATCTGGCAGGATTACCAACCGTTCAAAATTTGTTCTGGGCAGCTCTGGTACTGGTAAATCCTTTTTTATGAACAGCCTGCTTGAACAGTATATGCTCTACAATTACGATATCGTGATCGTTGATGTAGGACATTCCTATTCCGGGCTATGCAATTATTTTGGAGGAAAGTATTACACCTATACCGAGGAGAATCCGATCACGATGAATCCCTTTCTTATTTCTGAAGCAGAATATAACATAGAAAAGAAGGATTTCCTCAAAACACTTATCGGACTGCTATTAAAGGGTGCAGAGGGAAGCGTATCGCAGATTGAGGATACGGTTTTCTCAAATGTACTCTCGGCCTACTACTCAGACTTCTTTTTAGGAGAGGCTGATTATGTCCTTTGTTTTGATTCTTTCTACCATTATTCGATCCTTAAGATTTCGGAGATCAAGGAAAATGAGAAGATCAGTTTCGATCTCGATGAATACCGTTACGTACTTAAAAAATTCTGTCTTGGCGGGGAGTATGGTAGGCTCCTCAATGAAAGCGCTGATCTTTCAGATTTTACAGAGCGTTTTATTGTCTATGAAATTGATTCAATCAAGGAAAATAGGGTTCTTTTTCCAATCGTGACGCTGGTGATTATGGATTTGGTACTGCAGAAAATGAGGCACCGTACGGGCCAGCGAAAAGCGATGATTTTGGAAGAAGCGTGGAAGGCAATTGCCTCTCCGCTAATGGCAAACTACATTCTTTACCTCTATAAAACGATGAGGAAATTCTGGGGAGAGCCGATTGTGGTGACGCAGGAACTGGGCGATATTATCGGGAATGCTGTAATAAAGGATTCCATTCTTGCAAGTTCCGACACCATCTGCCTGCTCGATCAGTCCAAGTTTAGGGGAAATTATACAGAGGTAGCAAAGCTCCTAGCGCTCAATGAGGTGGAGCAGCGAAAGATATTTACCATCAATGCGCTTGAAAATAAGTCCGGCCGCGGGAAATTCAAGGAGGTTTACATTAAGCGCGGAAGTATAGGGGAGGTCTATGGTGTTGAAGTGTCGATTTTTCAGTATTTAACCTTCACAACCGAAAAACCCGAAAAGACTGCTGTTGAATCTTATGTCAAGCGTTACGGTTCTTATCCTCTGGGACTGGAACATTTCGTTGCCGATATGAAAATGAGCGCAATCTCACTTCCCGAATTTGTCAAGAAAGTCAATTCATCTCTCACAAGTTAAATTCTATTGTTATGCAAAAAATATTCATCTATTTTTTATTTGGAATCTTCATGCAATCGGCCTCCGCACAAATATACGTCGACCCAACAACCGCTGCGGCCACGGCCGCCCATGCAGGGGTGATGAACAGCGGTCTGTCCCGAACCAGTGACAACCTTACTCTGGTGCAGAGAGCCCAGTTAGCGGTAACCGGTCAGCTTGGAATTGTAAACGACCTTCAATCCACTATTTACAGAGGTTTATCTGAGGTTTCAGGGGTAATGAGGTCTCTGCTTTCTGTTAAGGATATTTATGAGATTTCTCAGGATATTGTCATTGATGTGAATAAGGCGATTAATCTAGCCTCTGGCGACCCGGTATTACTGCTGTTTGCCGAAGGAGGCGCTAGGGAGTTCAAAACCCGTTCGATCAACCTTGCTACCGAGGTTAGCTCTTTTGTATTAAAAGACGGGAGGGAGGCACTGATGGATTCCGGTGAACGGGCAAAGCTTCTCAATAGGATCGTCACAGAACTTACCATCCTCCGGGGAGTAGCCTATGGCATGTACCGTACGATGTACTGGGCAAAGCAGCGCGGAATCTTAAATTCCCTAAACCCTTATGCCGGATATATCAATATTGATAAACGCATAGCGGATGATATTATCAGGAATGCCAAGATGCTCAAGCAATGAAAAGCGCAGCATTTATCACGGCTATGATTTTTATATCAATGGCTGCTCATGCGCAGTTGAATGTCGGGCTTTTGCACCAGCTCGTGGGTAATAGCAAAACAGAACACGGAAAACAGTCTGATGCGAGGGACAGGCAGGCGGGATCCACTGCAAATGAGGAGGTAAACAAAACCCTGATGGTAAGATTAAAGAATAAATACAGGGATATCCAGTCCAGATTCAAAACTTTGGGACTTGCTATTGATGCGGCGCAGATCGGAATCGAAGCTTATCCATTGATCGCTGATATTACCAGAAGCCAGGGGACGATTTTTGATTTATGCAAGCACGATCCTGTACTTTCCGTTCTGGCCATACAGGCAGAGCTGGATATGGGGGATCGGGCACATGCACTTTTGAATTTTTTGTACGGACTTGCTCTTTCTATGCAGGACATCAACCAGATGAAGCAGAGTGACCGCAAAATGCTCTTTTCCCATGTGCTCACTGAACTCCGCCTGATAGCCGGGGCATCCAGAGGACTGGCGGTAACCCTTCAATATTCTTCAAGAAAAAAGACCTTGAATAGATTAAATCCTTTCTCGGAATTTATCAATACCGATAAAAAATTGGTAGATGAAATTCTGCGAAAAAAAGATATCCTAAAAAACTGATGTTATGAAATTGCTTATTTTAATTTTTTTAATGCTGGTCAATCACTATTGTAGTAAGGCTCAAAGGGTAGTTTTTGACCGTGGGCATTTTAATATCGTAAATGAAAATGGCGCAGTACGCCTGGCAGCTGAAAATACGTATAACAGTTATTTAAATACGATCAACAACCGCCTTTCGGATATTAATCTCAATCTGGGCGCGGTCGTTATGGTTCAATCATTAATCCTGTCTTCCTTAAGAGAAGTTGATCAGGGGCTCAAAACCGCAATCGCGGTCAGACAGATCGGCTCGCTGGTTGCCGAGATTTCATCGGAAAGTGCCGGGATGATTGATATAGCCAAATCAGATCCCCATCTGCTGCTTTTTGCAGAAGACGTTTCCCGCCAGGTAAAGGATAGGGGGGTAAACCTTTTTTCAGAAGTCTCTGGTTTTGTATTGAAGGAAGGCGAAAATGTCCTCATGGATTTCGAAAAGCGCGATGCGCTGCTTAAGAAAATTGCCCTAGAGCTCCGCGTCATCCGTGCCCTGGTATTCAGCATGAAAAAATCCATGTACTGGGCAAAAATGAACGGTATGTTCCGCTCACTCAACCCTTATCAGGGCTTCATCAATCAGGATTTGCGCCTGGGCAATGATATTTTATTTAAGTCAAAACTTTTAAAGCAATGAAAAAATATTATTTGATTCTTTTTCTATGTTTTCCCTCTCGGCTAGTCATGGCCCAGAAAAAGATTACAGACAAACACATTACCTATCAACAGGAGCGCATGGTCTTTAAGCAATGGGACGCAGATAAGTTTACGCCCAAACCAGGGTTTTTAGGGCTCAACCCTGATTACTGGATTACCTGGGCACTTCATCCAAATTATCCCAAAACAGATCTTAGGCCCTTGGGGCCGGTTGGGCCACAGACGCAGCGGATGATGTTTGCTGCCGCCATGCAAAACACGGATAATCTCTACAAATTGCATGCGGATACCCTTCGCAATACGGCGCTGAGCGAGGCCTCCAATTATTCTTCGGCACTGGCTTTCGCCGATCCCCTTTGGCTCATGTACTATCGAAACGAGTTTGAAGGGTTATTAAATCAGATAGATTCCGATATGCTTGCAGGCCTTTCGTTTGCTGAACAGAAATACATGATCTCTACGGGGCTATTTGACTGGTTCAGGGAGGAAAGCCATGCGCTTCTTGAAAGACTTGAAATCGCGAGGTCGACTACCATAGACCGGGGATCAAGGATAATGGCCTATCATAGGATGCTTGCAGAGTTCAGGAAACTCTCGGCTAGCTGGGAAACCAAGAAATCCAGGGCAAGGACCTATCTCTCTATCCGCTCATCTGCCCAGAAGTTGAGGTCTGGTGAGGTTCCAAAACCAGCATCATCAAAGAGCGATATACAAATTGCAAATGATATCCTTAAAAAATCAAAACTATAAGCAATGGATATTTTAAATGTTATAACCGGCACAGCCGGTTTTTTTGTGCAGTCTGTCCCCGATTCTTTCAAGGACACTTTTAATTTTCTTCAGGGCAACGGTGTCTATGAGGAAGGGATGATGCATTTTCTTCATGAGATGAAAAATACGATCTGGACCCACTATGATGCCTTTATTGCAGATGCGCAGGCATTGGCAGCAATTTTTATGCTCATCTTTTTTGCTATTAAAAGCTACGAGATGATTTCGGGGGATAAACAGCTCGAAATAATGCCGCTACTTCGCCCTTTTGGGCTAACCATGGTAATCTTATGGTGGAGCATATTTACCAGGGTAATTGCCTATCCAACCGATGTGATTGAGCAAAAGACCTCGGCACTGTTCGATGGAAGCCAGACCGAGATCAATGACCTCAGGCTCCAAAGGGCAAAGCTCATGGTAGAGGTTTCTGATCAGCTCTATAAAATTCAGGCCGAAACGCAGACAGCAAAAACAGAGGCTGATACCTGGTATGAAAATGCCTGGGAATCTGTGAAATCCTCGGTAAAAGAAGGGTTTTCCGAGGTTTGGAATCCCATTGTGGAAATGAGAAACAGGCTGGAGGTTGGTCTGCAACTTTTGGCTACCTCTCTTTTGGAGACACTCGCTATATGGATACTCAGGGTCTGCACCTATATTATTTTTATCATTCAGATCATCTTTTCCACGATACTGATTATTTTAGGCCCCTTTTCAGTAGCCGTCTCTATTCTGCCAGCTTTCAGGGATTCCTTTTCGACCTGGGTGGCAAGGTTCATTTCCGTAAACCTTTATTCCGGTATTGCCTATTTAGTGATGTATGTAGCCTCTCTCTTTCAGCATTATGCGCTTGAGGCAGAAATTACCCGTTATCAGGAGCTTGTTGGGACTGGCGGGGCAAGCCTTGAAAAACTTGGATGGTTTGCCAGTAATGGAGTTCTCTCCTTTGGAATGGTAATCGTAACCTTTATCATCGGTGCACTAACTATGCTTACCGTGCCGAGCATTTCAACATGGATAGTATCCACATCGGGCGTATCTTCTGCAGCAAGTTCTATGGGAAGAGGTGCATCAAGCATGACCAGGGTTGCCGGACAGATAATGGGAGGATAGAGAGATGATGATAAAAAGTATCGAATCCAAAATCCGTCTAGCCACATTCCTTTCGCTGGGAAGTTTTTTGCTCTGTCTATCGGTAGTCGCTGTTGTTTCTTTTTTTGCCTATGGATATGTTAGGGATTCTCGTAAAAGTATTTATATTCTTGACCCCTCGGGAACACCAATCCTGGCGAAACAGACCGATGTGCAGCTAAACAGAGCAGCAGAATACCGCGCACATATTGCAAAATTCCATTCTCTTTTCTTTTCGCTAGTACCAGATGATAAGTTCATAGAATATCAGATGAAACAGGCCATGTACCTTATTGATGAAAGTGGTGCCCTTCAGTATAATAATCTGAAGGAAAAAGGTTTTTTTACCTCTATTCTCTCCTCCTCTGCTGTACTCACGCTCCGTACCGATTCTGTTTTTTTAGATGAAAAAAGAATGTATTTCCGGTATTATGGTACGCAGAAAATAGACAGGAGAAGCTCAAGCGTCACCCGCTCGCTTATCACGGAGGGAAGTTTGGTCGATCTTGAAACAAGATCTGACAATAATCCCCACGCGGTCTTGATTACCAGATGGAAGACATTAGAGAACAGGGATATTTCAACTATAGATAAAAATGCATTCCAATGAAAAAGACAACTGTGTTTTCAGAACTCAGAAATGAGTTCTCTGATCTGATCGAACGCTTCCTGGCCTCCATATCAGGTTTTTTTAAAAAATATCCGAAGGTTATCTTCTCATCTATGGTGCTGCTACTAGCCAGTTCTTTTCTCTTGTGCTTTACGCTGCTGAGAATGGAATCCAAAAAAGCCCCTGTAGAAAAAAAAGCACTGCTAAAAGTTGAGAGCGGGCTTAGCGAGATAGGAACAACTGTAAGTAAGCTTAAAAGAACTCTTGAAATTAGGGAAGCGCTGAAAGTTTTATTGGCCAAGAAAACCCTAAATACCCGAGACAGCTTGCTAATGGTCAGTATGGTTGCCGAGCTTGAGCGTGCCGGCCACACGAAGAATTAATTAAAATATATGAAAAAAATAGATTTAAAAAAGCCCAGGTACGCACTTCCCATAATCTGTCTGCCTTTTCTTTTTCTCTTCTTTTATGTCTATAAAAGCAGTTTTGGAAAAGAAGGTAAAATAGTCCTGGGAAGAGATTCGCTACAGACCAACGTGGCAAATGTTTCCGAGCAGGTTAGGAACCAGGAGCTTTCGGGAAAGCTGGATGCCTTTAGAAATAAATTCAAGCAGGCCGATGGATACACTGCTGTTAGTAGTATTGGTGAAGAAAACCAGCAGCTGGCAGAGGTAAGCTCATCCTACAATTCGAGGGAAAAGCATATGCTAGATTCCATTGACCAGGTAATGAAGGCAAAATATGGTCTGCCAGGCAGACCGGAAAATGTAAACCATGGATATGCTGCGGCAGGACAGAGCTTTGTAAAGTCGCGGAATCCTTCCAGAACTGAGCAGGACATCGCACTCGCCTCGGCACTGTCGAAGATAAAAATGCAGGAGAACAGGGTAAATAAGGAGGTTGATAACGCTAAAAACCCATCCGATCCCATGCAGCTTTTTCGGGCACAGATGGCTCTTGTCGACAGTATGGGGAAAGCTAATGATCCCGCTGTAAAGGAGAATATGGAAAAAGAACGGGCTCTGAAAATGGCCGAAGCAGAAGCCAAAAGCAAGAAAATCATTCCGGTCAAAAGATCGCATGGCGTTTCAGCTGGCTTCAATACCATAGTTTCAGGAGATGGCGAACGCCCTATTTCTGCGATCATTGATCAGGATATTACCGGCTTTTCCGGATCGCGCCTGCGTATAAGGCTGACTGATGATATCATGGCCGGCAAGTTTATGATCCCTAAAGGCACCTACCTCTATGCAACTATTTCAGGATTTTCTGCCCAAAGGGTTTCCTTGGTGATCTCATCAGTATTCTACGGCGGGGAAATTCTGCCGGTAAATCTTCAGGTTTATGACAACGACGGAATGGCCGGTATTTATGTTCCATCATCCGCCTTTCGCGAATTTACCAGGGACATGAGCAGTTCAAGCACGCAAGGGATTACCATACAGCAGATGGCGGAAAATAACAACCAACTCGTTATGGGGGTGCTTTCCAAGATGTTCCAGTCTACAACAACAGCGGTAAACAAGTTGATCCGGTCCAATAAGGTAAAGGTCAGATACAATACCCAGGTTTATCTCATTGATCCCAATGAGCTAAAAAGAAAACAACAATCTTATTAGAATTTCATGAAAAAAATATTGTTCCTAGCTCAAATTTTCCTGAGCTCGCTGGCGCTCTATGCGCAAGTGCCACACTCAGTTACCGTTGCCGATATTCCGGTAATCGGAATATCGGGTTCAGTTTCACTCCATTTCATCTCGCCAGAGAAAATTTCCTATGTAGACCTATCCAGCAGTTCGCTGATTGGTGACCTTCCGGAAAAGAACATTCTCAGGATCAAGGCGATTCCAGACTCTGTTGCCGCACTTAGTTCCAGCGGCGATGCTGGCCTGGTTACCATTGTCGGAGAAACCTTTATCGCCCAGTACAGACTCTCCTTTTTATCGCCTTCCAATCCTGAACTGATTTCCACACAAATCGATATAGTGCCAACCTATATGAGATCCCTTGACATTTCGGGGATAGGATTATCACAGAACGAGATGAAGAGCAATGCACTTTCCCTGCTAAAGCGTAGGGGGGATGTCAAAATTAAAAAGGAATCAGCCTTCGGGATATCTCTGGTTGTCAACCGGGTTTATACCCTTGGCGATTGTATCCTTCTTGACCTGAGCTTCCAGAACTCCACAAATCTCATCTTTGATGTCGACGAGCTGAGGTTTAAGATAGCGGACAGAAAGATCAATAAATCTACCAATGTCCAGTCCATAGAATTAAAGCCGGTTTTTCAGCTTTATCCCTTTGAAAGATTTTCGAAATCCTATCGTAATATTTATATCATTAAAAAAACCACCTTTCCCGGTGACAAGGAATTCAGTATTGAATTATCGGAAAAGCAGATTTCCGGAAGAAATCTTCGCGCTTCATTAAGGTACTCCGATATCCTAAACGCCGACACCTTTTAATGTTTCATTATGGAAGAAAGCAAGGAACAACAGAGCCTGCACCGCTTCCTTCAGTTTGCCATTTATCTCGCCCTTTTGCTAGATGTGCTCATGTTTGTCTATGCAACTAAGCTGTTAACTGATTCTGGTGCAGAGAAAATCGGGCTCGCCAGATTTCTGGTGCGCATGTCACGGATTATTATTTACCAACACCCGCTCTACAGCCGGTTTTTCTCGTTGTTGCTTATCTCGCTGGTTTCAATCGGGACACTGAGCAAAAAAGAAAAAGATCTTGATGCTAAAACAGCGATCATTTATCCGCTGGTATTGGGGTTAGTCTTAATGGCGGCCAGTATCTTTTTTTTTGGTGAAAAGGGGACTGCGGTTTTTTATCTGACCAGCTGGCAGGATATCGGGTATATCTCTTTATTGTTGATAGGGACGATCCTGGTGCACCTAGCGATGGACAATGTTTCCAAGATTATCAGCTCTTCTTTAGGTAAAGATAAGTGGAATACCGAGGAAGAATCCTTTATGCAGGCAAGAAAGCCTGTGAACGGACCATTTGCAGTTACCATCCCCTCACTTTTTTATTACCGCAGGAAAGTACATTCGGGCTTCATAAACATAGAGAACATCTTTCGCGGAACGCTTTTGATCGGAACCCCGGGCTCGGGCAAGAGTTTTGGCATTGTTATGCCCTTTATCCGGCAGCTTATCTTTAAGGAATTCTGTATCTGCTGTTATGACTTTAAGTTTCCCGACCTGGGTCAGATCGCCTATTACCATTATCTCCTGGGTAAAAAGCAGGGCAGGCTCTCAGGCTTTGATTTTCATGTCATCAACTTAACCCAGGTAGAGCGGAGCAGGAGGATAAATGTATTAAGACCAGATTACATAGTAACGCTCGCCGATGCTGGCGAAACAGCGGAAGCACTGGTTGAAGCCTTGAAAAAAGGGGATAAATCCGGTGGTAGCGATCAGTTCTT
The DNA here is from genome assembly GCF_007833675.1 of Pedobacter suwonensis. Classification (NCBI taxonomy): domain Bacteria; kingdom Pseudomonadati; phylum Bacteroidota; class Sphingobacteriia; order Sphingobacteriales; family Sphingobacteriaceae; genus Pedobacter; species Pedobacter suwonensis. The sequence goes on from NZ_CP031708.1 coordinate 4,324,744, forward strand.
TACCCAGAGTGCGGTAAATTTTCTTTCTTCCTGCATTTATTTCTTTTCTCAGTACCAGGGAGGGAAGTATTCTACTTTTCCGCACGTACTTTCATTTTTGAACTGCAGTTATGAGCAGATTTTTTCGGTGCTATTTTCCAATCCTGAGCTTGGGAGCTTACTTTCTCCATTTGCCACTGCATGGCAGGCTAAAGCTTTCAACCAGCTAGAGGGGCAGATAGGAACGCTAAAGGTATTCATCTCCCGCTTAGCTACTAAAGAGACGTTCTGGGTTTTTTCTGGGGATGATTTCAACTTAAAGATTTCATCCCGGGCGGAGCCCTCTATATTAGTCCTTGCCAATGATCCCAATACACAGAATATCAATTCCGCCTGCTATTCTGTAGTGCTCAACAGGCTGACCAGGCTTATCAACTCTAAAGGAAACCGGCCCTCGGCCTTGATTATTGATGAGCTGCCAACCTTATTTGTGCACCGCATCGAAAATCTCATTGCCACTGCCAGATCAAATAAGGTAGCTGTACTCATGGGACTCCAGGAGCTTCCACAGTTTCAGCAGCAATATGGAAAGGATACCGCAACCACCATTACCTCGGTAGTAGGAAATGTACTTTCTGGCTCGGTAAGGAACAAGGAAACGCTGGAATGGCTGGAGCGGCTTTTTGGGAAAGTTAAGCAACAGTCAGAGAGCTTGTCCATTGATAGAACCAAGACATCGGTGTCGCTCTCGGAAAAACTAGAATCGCTGATTCCTGCAGGTAAGATCGCATCATTGAAGGCCGGAGAGCTCGTTGGTATGCTTGCAGCGGATGCGGTAGAAGAATATACCGGGAAGTATGATACCTCGGCGATCAACTGCAGGGTGAATCTTGATATGGAGGCGATAGCCAGAGAGGAAAAAGCTTACCCTGATATGCCGTTGTATTATGATTTCGCAGGAAAAAAGGATGAGATTCTCCGTAAAAACTTCATGCGCATAAATGATGAAATACAGGTGTTGGTTAAAAAATTCAGAACCGAGGCTGCCGTCCCAAAAAATGGCGAAAGTCCCAAAGCCTCCATGGCAGGCGGTATGAAGCGATAAACAAACTATTTTTTTCAATCTTAAAATCAATTTTTATGGAAGAATTAACCGGCCAGCTTGTGGTGGTACATCCCCAGCTGACAACAGATCCTGTTTCCAGACAGGGTCAGATAGGTGTAATTGCAATAGCGGATCTTCAAAAAGATAACATTAGCGTCGGCTTTGGTGGTGGCCCACTAGGCAGGTATTCCTCAGATGCCCTCCTTGTGCTAAAGGATAAAAGGGAGCTTTATCAGGATATTATGACCGGGGTAAAGGATATGGATGCCGGTACTTTTAAAGACCTGCTCGATATTAATATGAAACAAGAGTATTCAGATTATGGTCACATTTCTGCTGCGATGAAGATTGCTGTCGAAAATCCAGAGGTCATGAAAAGGAGCATGATTTCCCTGGAGGACTATATTTCACGAAATCACAATATAAATGTCAGCGAAGAGGTTTCTTTTGAGCGTTAGGGTTTTGCCAGGTGTACTTCTCATTTTTGTTTGCTCTTCTCTCTCCTGCTACTCCCAAATCTCCTTGCCTTTGAATTCAATAAAGGTAAATAGCGCTTTTGGTAAAAGGATACATCCTGTTACCCATTTTGCGGATTTCCATCGTGGCATTGATCTTCACGCAAGAAATGAGCCTGTATTTTCTTTTCTTGCCGGAAAGGTATCCGGTGTAGGCTTTAATTCAATTCTGGGAAAATTTATAAGGATTGATCATTCAGGCCTTGAAAGCATATATGGCCACCTCTCCATTATTCTGGTTCAAAAGGGTGAAGAAGTCCGTTCAGGGGAAGTTATAGCGGTTACGGGATCTACCGGTAGGGTGACTGGCGAACACCTGCATTTTAGTTTGCGCATCGGGCGAGTCTACATTGATCCAGTAAACTTTATTCTTTGCTACTATAAAGTAGCCAAAATTAATCAAATAAATTTTATGGAAAATTCAGCCTATTTGACCCTAAGGCAAAAACTGGAACTACTCGCGATGGTAGAAGAAGTGGAACTGAATCAGGACGAGGCCTGGGTTTACGGAATTGGTTTTGCGGATACGGAGGAAGAGCAAGATGGATAAAAAAGATGTTCATAAACCCCTGCACGTTCAGGTTGCCGAGAAAGTAATTGAGGCACTCCGCGCCGGAACCGCACCCTGGCAGATTCCATGGGATTCAGGGGGCATTCCTCTTTTAATGCCTTACAATTTTCAGAGCGGCAATAGATACAAGGGAATCAATGCGCTATCGCTTTTGATGGCAGGTAGGGAAGATCCAAGATGGATGACCTACAGGCAGGCAGAGGAAAGCGGAATGCAGGTGAGAAAGGGAGAGAAATCCATGCTCATCCAGTTTGTTAAAACAAGTGATGAGCGAACCAGGCGCGACGCTTCAGGAAAGGTTATCCATGATGAGTTCGGAAAGCCCATAAAGGAAACTAGGGAACTTCCCCATGCCATTGTTCGCAATGCTTACGTATTTAATGCCGCGCAGATCGAAGGCATGCCCAAACTGGAAAGGGAAAAGCCAGGCACCGAGTGGGCACCGGTTGCGCGGGCAGAGAATCTCATTGCCTCCTCAGGCGCAGTAATTTTTCACCAATATTCCGCAAATGCCTTTTATGACCCAAAAAGGGATGCTATTACGCTTCCCTACAAGGACTGGTTTTCTGAAGGCCACAAATATTATGCTACACTGCTACACGAAATGGGCCACTGGACGGGGCATCCAGACCGGTTGAACCGTGACATGGGTAAAGGCTTTGGAGATGCAAGCTATGCCAGGGAGGAACTCAGGGCAGAAATCGCTTCGATGCTTATTGGACAGGAACTTGGTATAGGACATGACCCGGGACAGCATTATGCCTATGTGGAAAGCTGGATATCGATTCTGGAGAACAATCCTTTTGAGATTTTTTCTGCTTCCATGGATGCCGAGCGTATTCTTGGCTATATCATGGATATAGAAAGAAAGCAGGAGATTACCAATGAAAAGGTTTCCCTGAATGCAATGCAGCCTGCTCCTGGAAAAACTTCTGGGTATCTCACCACGGGAGATAAGATTCCCTATAACGGATCGGTCTATGAGGTTCTTGGCCATTTAAAACAGGGAAGGCTGAAGATGCATGAAAGCCTGAACGGCAACGCATTTACAATGAGCCGGGAAGATAAACTCTACGCAGCGCTTTTATACCTCAAGCGCGAAATGGGTGCTGAGTTTCAAAATGAGAAGCACGCTAACCAAATTGGCGAAGCTGTGAACCAATCACATCTTGATTTAAACAGATAAAAGGAATTTATGAAAAATATAATTATTGGGGAAGCCCTGCCTGTTGCAGAGCTATCCAGGCTAGGGCTATACGACGGGGCCAGGTACTTATTGGACGACACAGACATTGCTGCACTTCTTTCGGGCAGGAGAACTTCTTTAGTGAACCTACAGAATCTGGTCAGCGAGGCTTTTGCTATTGATAGCCTGGATGCTAAGCTATCCTTAAACCTGGATGAAGATAGTCTCCACGAGATAAAATTGCACCCTATTTACAAGGAGCCGAAACTGTCTCCGGATTTATTGGATATTGAAGCTGATGCGCTGATTGCAGGAGAAGTTAAGAATCTTGCAAAACCCATTAATTTTCCTGATGGCACAAATAGGACTATCGTATTTGAATATGATAGTGAAACCAGGGAGTTCATTTCCTATGATCCAAAAGGAGTGGAGGTTCCATTTCAGATCAACGGAGAGAAACTAGATGCAAAGAAAAGTAAGGATTTTGCCCTAGGACGTATTGTGCAGCTAATCGATGGGACAATGATCCAGCATAGGGCCAGTGAGCCCAAGGGAATCGTAGCCAGCCGTACAGCACTTATCTTAACTTTTTTGAAAGATGGTAAAACCGCCAGTTTTTTGTTAAAAGATCTCGCTCCCATCATGGATTCAAGTATCCATCAGACTCCCTTTTCACCAGGCTTTGAATCCGCGTTCCTGGAAATGAAAAAAAACGATGCCGCAATTTCAGATGAGATATTGCAGCAGAGAGAACTTGATGAGTTCAAAAGCGAGTATAGCCGAGGCTATAGTCATGGCGTATCCAGATAAATATGGACAGAGAATGGGTTATGTGCGATGGTTTCGCATACCTGATTCCTTACGGGCTGCCAGAGATATGTATCCGTACCGTTTATCTTTTTTATGAAAAAAGGGATTGTCTAAACGTTCTATCAGATGTTACATCAGTCAAATTTCGGGATGCCGCGCTGGCAATATTTGGTTTTCTTGCTCTTCCGGAAGTTATAATACGCATCAGCTTGGTATTCCCCAATTCGAAATTCGTGACTGTATTCGGAGATGATCTGCCTGCAATCGTATTAACCTGTAAGATTTCGCTATGGCTGAAAGGATTTGACGCAACTTTTCTGGTTTTATCCCATCATGTAATTTTCACTTTTAAGTCATGTGAATTTTCATGTGCGGAATCACTCTTTTCACTTAATAGGTTTTGTAAGATCACCGGATTTAGGACCATTGTCAGGCCTTTGCAAATCCGGTAAAATCCATTTCCATGATTCCAGAAATTTTCAAACAGGATATAGGTCTCGATATCCGGGTATTCGGATTCGATGTCAATGTCAATTATGTGTACAACTGGCCCAGCAAAAGAAATGATGAAAAAGAGCCAACCGTTGTACACCTGGAGTTTCGCTCAGATTCCAATATTATATCCAGCACCGGCTACCGGTCACATTTTCTCTTTTCTGCTTTTTTAAAGGATTGCGGATATGCGTCCATCGAGGAACTGGCAGTCTCCCTTGGCGAACACCTCGCCCGGGAAAATGGCTATAGCCCTCCCCAGCCTGAGCAACAGCTTAGCCTATTTTGATTAATTAATAATATATTCTTATGAATGAACAAAATTTAGATTATCTAAAAAAGAGCCTGGATTATCTGGGCTTTGGAACAAAACTTAACGATGTTCTTGAATCAGCAATTTCCAGGGAACTCCCTGCTTTTACCCTCGGAGTTACGCAAAGCTACACATCTGCCAACGCCAAAAAGAATCCTGCAATTGGTTCCGATCAGGTCAGGTTCATGCTGAACTTCAACCGCTCCAAGCAGAGCGATATGTATTTTCTGAACGATTATGAGGTAACTCTGAATAAGGCCGGAAGTGCCTTGCCTATCAGACAGGTCTTTGATCTGGAAAGGGACAACCGGATTACGGCGCTACAGGCCTATAAACTGCTCTCTGGGAACTCACTTGAACGGGATGTTTATACCAAATTGGAAAACAGTGAGGGTTCGGAAAAGAAAAAGGTTTGGTTTAAGCTCAACCTTGATGTTCAGGATGCCTATGGGAATCATCCCCTGAAAAAATTCTACCCCGAATTCAAGTTTGAGCTATCTGATGCCATAGACAAATATCCGTTCAAGGGTCTTACAGAACTTGGAAAGGATGGTATGATGAAAATGTTGAGAAGTGGCCATATGGCACCGGCAGAGATGATGGTGGGTAAGAAAGCCGCTGCTGTAATGGTAACCGCGAATCCCCAGTTTAAGGGACTTGATGTTTATGATAAGAACATGGCCATTATCCGCCAGGATGAAATCTTTCCTAAAAAAGAAGAGCAAAAAGAAAGCACGGCCTCGGCTGAACAAAGAACTTCCCAGAAAAGCGAAATCGATGCCGGCAATACAGAAGAGCGGTTTCCTTGGGAAAACCAGCGGGATGGTGATACCTCCCAAAGCGAGGAAATAGGGAGATAATCTCTTGTAACAGCAAAGAAAAAATGAGAAAGCTTTTAGCTAAGATAGACCGCATCCGCGCAAGCGGATGGGTTACCCTTGATCTCAAGGAAGATCACCCGCTACATAACTTAAACGGCAAGCGCTATCATGTGGAAAGTATGGCCACGCCCGATATCAAGTGCAGGGTGTCGGTAATGGTTGAGGGGAAAAAAGTTGATTTAAGTATTGACGACTTGTATTAGAATTTATGACCAAACTAAAATTAAGAACCCCCATAAGCTATTATGGGGGTAAACAAAAATTAGCCAAACGCATTGTTTCGGTAATTCCGCCCCATGTGCTTTACTGTGAACCTTTTATTGGTGGCGCGGCGGTATTCTTTGCTAAAGAACAATCAAAGGTTGAGGTAATTAATGATACCAATAAAGAACTGATGAATTTTTATAGGGTAGCGAAGGAGGATTTTACTTCACTTGAAAAGGAGATCAGGATCTCTCTTCATTCCAGAGATCTGCACAGAAAGGCCTCGGTAATCTATAACAACCCGGATATGTTTTCGGAGATTAAAAGGGCATGGGCAGTCTGGCTGACTTCCTCACAAAGCTTTTCGTCGCAGCTTGACAGCAGCTGGGGCTATGATAAATCCGGTAACACAACCACTAAGAAAATAAATTCCAAAAAGGAAGGCTTCGTAGAGGAAATGGCGATCAGGCTCCAGAACTGCCAGATTGAGTGCGCGGATGCACTCTATATCATTGCAAGCCGCGATACCACAGATAGTTTCTTTTATTGTGATCCGCCCTATTACAATTCTGATTGTGGTCACTACGACGGTTATTCTGAAGCAGATTTTGAAGCGCTTCTGTTTTTGTTGGCCGGCATAAAGGGTAAATTCTTACTCTCTTCCTATCCGTCCCCACTATTGGAAAAATATGCCAAAGAACATGGCTGGCATCAATGGTCGGTAAAGCAACAGGTCTCCGTTAATGCAAAAGGAGGAAAGCAAAAAAGCAAGATAGAGGTGCTTACAGCTAACTACCCGATAGACCTAAAGGCGGAATTTGGAGTTTGAAAATAAAGTAATGAAATGACCCAAGCAGATTTAGCTCTGTACCATGGTACCGATCATTTCGATGGTAATCATATTCAGGTTCGCTCAAATACCGGTATTGGCTCAAATGATTTAACCCTTGGTAATGGTTTCTATACAACCACATCCAAGGAAATAGCGCTTTTCTACAGCCATGTTATGATGCGGGAAAAACTGTTTGATCTAGGGCTGGATCCCGAAAAAGCACTTACAGGAAAAGTCTATCGTGTTTCGTTATCCAAAGATTTGTATTTGCTGCGCGAAACTGATAAACTCGATATCGGTGCCTCAGTGAGTACTATGAAGCATGCGGGAATACAGATGTCGGATATAAAAATGCTTAGCCACTCCGAAATGGCCTCATTCCCAGCTGTAGTTGATCTAATTGAAAAAGGTGGCTTTCAGACAATAAATGCCAAAGAATTCTTGGCTAAATCGATGGGCTATGATGGACTGTTGTTTGTTCAAAAACCCTACCTGCCCTGGTACTATGAACCTAACCACATTGGGGTGAACTGGAGAAGATGCTGGCATGACTGGCGCAATTCCCCTCCCGCGACAGTCGTGATTTATAACACGGAAAAAGTCGCTTCAATAGGTCTAATACATGACGGAGGACGATCTGAAATGTTTCAATTGCAGGGTCAACCGGTGTTGGATTTGGGCCTTTAATCAGAATTTATGAACAAAGTAAAGGAAATAAACCCAGAATCGCTGGCGCTTTATCATGGCTCGCTTGGACTGGACGGTGGGAAAATTAACATCCAGTCCGGTAAAGGAGTTGGCTGGAATGCTCTCACTCTGGGAAATGCATTTTATACTTCAATAAGTGAGGACGCCGCCTGCCTTTTTAGCCATCTCGTACTCCAGAAGTCAAGACTGAACGGTGGATCGGGGTTTGATAATCTTGGATATGCCAAAATCTATAAGATAACACTCAGCAAGGATGCCAGCATTTTGGATGCTGACAAAGCTCTGGACGCATCTCGCGTCCGGAGTATTTTGCTGTGCGCCGGAGTTTCCGAGCGATACCTAAATCGCCGGCACGATGACCAGCTCTCTGATTTTTACAAGGTTGCTGATCTGCTCTGCTACGGGATGGACTGGGAAGGTAACCGTAATGAATATCTTACAAGGGTACTGGGTTACGACGGACTTTTAATTAAAGAGAGAGCCTGGGAAAACTGGGATTATTATCCTTCAGGTATTGGGATTGACTGGGATAAGATAAACGACCCGAAACTTTGGCCACCAAAAACAGTGGCGATTTACAATACAGATCGTGTAGCGGGATTTGAGGTGATCCGCGATGGCGTAATTGAATCTTTGGCAATAGATCATTCAGATTTGCAAAGATAAATTATTAACAGGGAGACTCATGTGCTCATCTCAATATGCGAGTACATTAATGATAGATGCACCCAGTTTATGCCTATTTGCATCTATTTCTAACAGGAGCGTAATTAATTGTGATTATCCAATCCTGTTATTCTTCAGAATACCTTTCGAAAAATATTTGTTACTCAAAATAAACGTCATGGATATGGAGTTTGATTTAAATATAGAAACTATTGTGCGCCAGCATGATATAACCATAGAAGAGGTGCTTTCAAAGCGAATGTTTTCGCATTTTACCGAGGAGCAGGCAAAGGATGTGATCCTTACTATCAAAAAAATGTCTATAATCATTTTTAATGCAAGTGAAAAAAGGGAGCAAAAAACTTGATAAAATAATTGATTATTAGTATCTTATAGTGTAATCAAAGAAGTATTATTTATGTCAGAAATCTTTTTTTTCGACTCGTTTGCAAAAGGGAAACAAAATAAAAAAGTTTCCAAAAGCTTGGAATGCGTTATCTATACAAGGGTTAGTAGTAAAGAGCAGGCTGATAATTTAAGTCTGGGAACCCAATTGAAGGCCTGTACGCTATACGCAGAGAAATTCGGGTTTAATATCGCCGCTCAGTTTGGAGGAACTTATGAAAGCGCTGAGAACGATGAGAGAAAACAATTTACTGCTATGCTTTCTTTCGTGAAAAAATTCAAAGGAAAAATATCTTCTATTTTAGTGTACAGCCTGGAAAGGTTTTCAAGAAATGATAATTCAATCTGGCTTAGTGGGGAGTTGAGGCGTTTAGGGATAGAAATAATTTCTGTAACACAACCTATCGATACCTCAAGTGCTTCAGGCCAGATGCAACAAAAATTACTGTTCCTGTTTGGTGAGTTTGATAATCAGCTGAGAAAGCAAAAATGTAGTGCAGGTATCAAGGAGATGTTATTGCGTGGCGATTGGCCGACTAGCCCTCCATTGGGATTCGAGATCGACCGTTCTAAAAACAAAAGGCAAATTGTTATAAATGCTAAGGGGAGGCTCATTCGTCAGGCGTTCGAATGGAAAGCGTACGAAAATGTGTCAAATGAAGTCATCCGGGACAGGTTGGCCCAGCGAGGACTAAAGTTGATTCATCAGCGTATATCAGAAATTTTTAGAAATCCCTTTTATTGTGGCTTGATGGTGCATAATATGTTAGAGGGGCAGGTTGTTGTCGGCAATCATGAAAAATTGGTTAGTAGGGAGCTTTTTCTTAAAGTTAATGGCATACTGGACAAGATTTCTCATGGTTTTTCACTCAATGAGGAGAATGTGCACATTCCTTTGAAGCGCTTTATGTTTTGTGCTGAATGTGAGAAGCCCTTGAGCGGCTACCTAAACCGCAAAAAGAATATATATTATTATAAGTGTAAAACCAAAGCTTGTTGTAATAATAAAAATGCAGACTCGCTAAATTCCAGATTTGCCGATATCCTTGATTTCTTCAAAATTGACGTAGCCATAGATTATATTGAATTATTGGTTGAGCAGGTCGCCGCGACATTCAATCAGTTGACTCAGAATAAGCAAGCAGACCTTTTGGAGTTGGAAAACAGCCACCGGGAAATAAAGAGGAAAGTAGAACGATTAGAGGAAAGGTATATTGAAGAAGATCTCAGTCAGGAGCTTTACAAAAAATATCATGAGAAATATTCAGAGGAAAAAAAGGAAATTGAGCGGAATTTGCTTGTCCTCTCAAGTAAAAGTTCGAACCTAGTGAAATGTGTTAGGTTGGCGATAGAATATGCCACTCAACTACCTTTAAGCTGGCTTTCTGGGGACTATCACACCAAGCAACAACTGCAAGCATTACTGTTCCCTAGTGGTATGAGTTACGATAAGAAAAACGATAAAGTTCGAACCAGTGAAATAAATTTAGTCTTTTTGTATATCGCTCATTTTCAGCAAATTATGCTTAAAAAGGAAAGAGGCATACCAGAATTAAATCTGAATTATGCCTCTTTCGCCGATTCGGTAGCGGGGAGCAGGATCGAACTGCCGACCTCAGGGTTATGAATCCTGCGCTCTAACCATCTGAGCTACCCCGCCGGGCTTCATATTTACCGATAAATGTAAATATTGATGTGGTTATTTTTAAGAGTTGCAAATATAGGATAAATATACATTCAATTAAAAATAAATGTAAAAAATACTTTAAGATATTGGTAGTCAATAAAATTGATTGCTTTTTGAGTATTTTAATGTTCACTTTGGCGCTGATAGGAAGCTGGTTTTTACAATACAATACTGTGTTGCGTATATGTTTATAGCTGTCAGCTTAAAAATTTCTCGTGCTTAAGAATGGTGTATCTAAATATTATAAATGGTTTCAGTGATTGTGAGTCTTTGAAATGACCAAGCCAACTTCTGCTTAACCCACCCTGTGCCAGTTATTGACCTCTTGTTTACCTTTTAGGTAAGCAAGAGGTAAACGATAGGTAAAGAATAGGTAAGCAAAGGGTAACCAATAGGTAACGAAAGGGTAAACATGGGGTTAACCTGTCTCGAACAACAGGTAAATTTCATAACTTTTATTCGATTCCTGAACAGCTTACGGCAATCCCCGCATTTCTTCACCATGTAAGCAATACAAGGCACATACAAGTGCAATCGAAAAATACATCTTTGATATGGCAAAAGTTTTATGTACCAGCGGATAATGCGGGCTATTGATGTTCTTTTTGCATTGCAATTGGTCACACACCAACGAATGTCAATAACCAAGCTACCAATGACCAATAAACCAAATGATCAATGACCAATGACTAATGAACCAATGACTAATGACCATTCAACCAATGGCAAATGAACCAATGCACCACCTGAAACCAATAAAAATTATATTGTTGCAGATATAGAATAAATTACCTTTCTTTAGCAAAAGAATATTAAAAAATTGTCCGGAAATTATCCTGGTAGTGTACTAAAATGGCAGAAAAGAAAAAATTTACACTAGAGTACGAAGTTAGATCGTCACCAAGAATATTGTATAGCTTTATAAGTGAGCCGAACGGCTTGTCGCAATGGTTTGCGGATGATGTGAATTTTCGCGATCAGGTATATACTTTCACCTGGGATGATGAACAGCAAAAAGCAAAGCTGGTTGCCGTGAAGGAAAATAAACTGGTTAAATTTAAGTGGCTGGACGATGAACCTCAATGTTATTTTGAGATGGAAATTGTGCAGGACGAATTAACCAACGATGTTGCCCTCTCGATTACCGATTTTACCACCGATGAGCTTTTAGCAGAGAAAAAATTAATCTGGGATAACCAGATCGATTATTTGATTAGCGTTTTGGGTGCTTAATATTATCTTCGTATTGTTTACCTTTGTAAGGTGAAAAAAATACATCTTCTGTTAATAAAAGCATTTGTGAAGCCATTCATAGCAACATTTTTTGTTATGATGTTTATTCTGTTAATGTTTTTTCTGTTTAAATGGATTGATGATTTAATTGGAAAAGGTTTCGAATGGTACACCATTCTGGAGCTGATGTATTATGCTTCAGCCGCCAACGTATCCATGGCCCTTCCACTTTCCGTGTTGCTTTCTTCCATCATGACTTTTGGCACATTGGGCGAAAATTATGAGCTGGTGGCCATCAAATCTGCAGGTATTTCTCTTCAAAAAGCCATGCGCCCCCTGTTGGTGGTAATTTTGATGCTTACCGTAGCCTCTTTCTTTTTTGCCAACTATATGCTGCCCAAAGCTAACCTTAAATTTGGTTCGCTTTTGTATGATATCAGAAACAAAAAGCTTTCATTTTTAATTAAACCGGGCGTTTTTAACAATGAAATTCCGGGGTATGCCATCCGCGTGGATTCAAAAGAGGAGGACGGTACGCTGCACAATATCATGATTTACGACCACCGCGAAAATAATGGTATTCCGAAAGTAATTCTGGCCAGAGAGGGCAAAATGAATAAAACTGCCGATGGTAAGTTTTTGGTGCTTAACCTTAAAAACGGTGTACAATACGAAGAGCAGGCTGCGAAAAACGGCATGTACAACCCAAGGCAGATTTTTACCCGAAACCGTTTTAAAGAAACTTCTCCCCGTTTTGATATGTCGTCTTTTGACGGCAGTACCACCGATCCCAACGCTTTCGGAAACAGTACACCCATGTTAAACCTGAAAGGGATTGTGAAAAAGCGTGATTCGCTGACCAAGCAATTGGATACAATGAAAATGCGTACCGTGGCTGACCTTACCAGTAATTTTAAGCAGTTTAACGTGACTAAGGGTTATACAAGGGTTAAAGCCGTTCCAAAAGTGATTGATGACGTCATACTAAAGAGTATTCCGAACGGATCGCGGAAAATGGCCCTTGAAAATGCAAACAATACAGTTGCCAATATTATGCAGCGTGTACCCAACTGGGGGCCGCGCCAAACAGATTTAACCGGCGAGATCATTTTTACCACAGTAGAGTACCAGCGTAAATTTACGTTGGCAGCATCCTGCATCCTGCTGTTTTTTATTGGTGCACCATTGGGGGCCATCATCAGAAAAGGCGGTATGGGTTTGCCGGTGGTGGTGGCGATCTGTTTCTTCCTGGTCTACCATATTATCACCACTGTGGCCGAAAAATCAGCTCGGGAGGGCAATTTAAACCCGATATTCGGGATGTGGATTGCCGTGATTGTGCTGTCGCCGCTAGCTGCTTTTCTAACCTATAAGGCTACAGTAGATTCGGCCTTGTTCGATGTGGATTATTACAAACAGCTCTTTCTTAGGTTTTTCAAAAAGAAAGAAAAATAGGCCGTTTTTCCTTTACTTACAGATGATATTTTAATCAAAATATTGCTCAATAAGGTTGTACATTTGTACGGGTTATTGTTTGTAGTATAAAACCGTTTTTATTGCGGTTTATACACCATTTCCCCATAATGCTTATAAAATGCAAACAAAATTAAACACAATAGAAGAAGCCATCGCAGATATAAAAGCTGGTAAAGTAATTATTGTTGTAGATGATGAGAACAGAGAGAACGAAGGTGATTTTTTAACGGCAGCTGAAAATGCAACACCTGAGATCATTAATTTTATGGCCACTTACGGCCGTGGTTTAATCTGCGCTCCATTGACAGAAGAGCGTTGTAAAGAGTTAAACCTTAGCCTGATGGTGGGTAAGAATACGGCTGCTTACGAAACCAATTTTACCGTTTCGGTTGATCTGGTTGGTCATGGTTGTACTACAGGGATTTCGGCAAGCGACCGCTCTAAAACCATGTTGGCTTTGGTTAATCCTAAAACCGATCCTGAAGAATTGGGCAGGCCGGGCCATATCTTTCCTTTAATAGCCAAAGATGGGGGGGTAATCCGCCGCGCGGGCCATACAGAAGCCGCTGTAGATCTGGCACGTTTGGCCGGAATGAAACCTGCAGGTTTATTGGTAGAAATTTTAAAAGAAGATGGCGAAATGGCCAGACTTCCTGATTTATTTAAAATTGCCGAGCAGCATCAGCTCAAAATCATATCTATTGAGGATTTAATTGCCTATCGTTTAAAGATAGACAGTTTGATTAAACAGGAGGTGAGCATCGATTTGCCTACCGCCTGGGGCGATTTTAGAATGACGGCTTATACCCAGCTGGACAATAACGCTACGCATCTGGCCATTTCTAAAGGCGAATGGGATGTAAACGAACCTATTTTGGCACGCGTACACAGCTCTTGTGTAACGGGTGATATTTTTGGATCCTGCCGTTGCGATTGCGGACCGCAGTTGCATAAAGCTTTAGAAATGATCGAAAAAGAAGGTAAAGGTATTGTAGTGTATATGAATCAGGAAGGAAGAGGTATCGGGCTGATTAATAAGTTGCGTTCTTATAACTTACAGGATGCCGGATTTGATACCGTTGAAGCCAATATTAAACTCGGTTTTAAAGGTGATGAACGCGATTATGGTGTAGGTGCGCAGATCCTGCGATCAGAAGGGGTAACTAAAATGCGTTTAATGACCAATAATCCGACCAAAAGAGCAGGTTTAATTGGTTACGGTTTAGAAGTAGTGGAAAATATCCCTATTGAAATTGCAAGTAATGTACACAACGAACGTTATCTAACCACCAAAAGAGATAAAATGGGCCATTCCATTATGAAAGGATAGGCTTAAGTTTGGAGTTGGGTGTTTGGAGTTTGGAGATTCCTGCGTTTAGCCTGACGAAATAATTAAAATAGTAAAAAACCAACAATTGAAGACCGGTTTTCGATTGTTGGTTTTTTTGTGCGTATTTGTTTTCTTTGCAATGAGTCTTTCTAAACCGGTTTTGTTTTAGGGTTTATTTCTCACAAGATTCGTCCTCCTGAACTTGTTTCAGGATCTATGTTGGCGTGGTTCTGGTGTCTAATTAAAAACTAGCAAACAACAGGCATCAGGATTCCCGCCTGTGGCAGGTTGACAAATAGTTGTTTGTTGAAATGGTGTTTTAAAAGCGCCTGATTTATAGCTATTCTTCAGGCTGAATTTATTTAGCATCTTGTATCATGAAAGACCCTGAAATAAATCCGATGGCTATGGGATCAGGGTGACGATTCAGAACTGAAAATATTTTATATGAGGCAATTTAAAGCTATATTGTTAATCGGGCTCAGGTGATAAAATAAACCAATGAACTAACGCAACTCACCTTACCTCCGCTGGTTTCCCTTACTTTGATTAATGATAATATCTTTATTAAGTGATTTATTTGTTTTAACCGGGCTTTGTTTTCTTTTCAGGTTTCGGCGGTAAGCACCAGAAATTTTCTGGATGAATTCCTTAAACGTATCGAATTGCTGTGTATACACCAAACCAAAAGAGGTTACGTTTGCCGTCGGGCTGATTCCACTGTTTAAGAATATACTCTGTTGAGTGGGCGGTTTATTTGCCGCTTTGGCAGTCAGGCTTCCATCTTTTTTGATCAGGAAAAGCGCCTCCACCTCTCGGCCAACATTATCTTTAGAAAAATCGATAACGGTAAAATCGTTCACGCTGTTCCGGTCTACGATACCGGCATTAATAATTAAGCGATCATTAAAGAACTTGAACGAGGCGTTGGCTTCGCTTAACGAACGTACGTTTAAATCAACAAAGTTTAGGTTTAAGGAAGAAAGTACGTTGTTGAACTGGTTAAATACCAGTTCGGTGGCGGTACTCGTAGCTGTCGAACTCAACTGGTTTCCAATCGACTGTCCGCCGTTTCCGGGGGCAAAACTTCTCCTGATAATTAAACTGAATGCCTGCAGGTTCAGGTTGTTCTGATCGCTGAAATAGGTTTGCAGTTCTTCTTTAATTGAAGGCTGTGAAGGGAAATTGATATCAAGTTTAATATCAGGCTTTAACAATAAACCGGTAAGGCCCATTTCTACCTCGGTATTTACCCTTTGGTTGGCATTGCTGCTGGCATCGCGGTTTGCTGCTTTGTAAAGATCATTTAAACTTGCCCTCAAAGCATATACGGCTTTTAAGTTGATTTGCGCTGCAGTAGGGTTGCCTGTCCAGCGGATGGTTCCTCCCTGTCTGATTTCGAATTTTTTGTTGATGATCTCCTGCGCGGTAAAGTCAAAACTTCCGGTCTCGATGATGTAATCGCCAGACATTTCAAAATCGCCAACACTATTAATGTTTAAGCTCAGCTCGGCATTACCCTTGCCACTTAAATTACCTAAGGTAGTATAGATGTTTGCTGTAGTATTGGGATCAATGGTTAATTTAAAACTTAAGGTTAATCCTTCAAAATTGGTTTTTTTCTTAACTACCACAGCTGAGTCGCGACTCACAAAATTGATAAAGTCTTTATCCGATACAGTTTCTGAACTGTTTAAAGGCAGGTTAAACACGGTTCCTTTTTCCGTTTTTGCCTTAATATCAATTTTCATGTTATCAGTAGGCCCTGTAAAGGTAAATACACCTGTGCCATAGGCACGGCCATAGTAAATGGAATTGTCTTTCGCCGTGGTATTTAAGGCCATAAAACTGTTTGCATTTATCTTAACGTTCAGTGTAGGATTGTCAATCTCATTTAAATCTACGCTACCGCTTGCGGTGGCTTCATGGTCTTCTAAATCTTTAAGTACAAAATTCTCAAGTTTAATTACGCTGTTATTTACTTCAACCTTATCTGTAATTACATAAGTGGTTTTGAGGTAATTTACCATGAGTTGTCCCTTATCGAGGGATAAAGTTCCGTTAATCTCCGGTTTTTCCAACTTACCTTTTACCGTCAAATCAGCTGAGATGTTTCCTTTCAGGTTCGATACCAGTTTTTTAACAAAAGGCTCCAGTACGGTGAGCTTACTGTCGTCCATTTTTACCGCAAGGTCTATTTCCTTTTCCTTCAGATCAAGATTTCCGGTAAGCTTAAAATTTTCCGAATTATCGGCCACAATACGGGTAAATACATTCAGTTTTTGGCTTTCGTTGTTGTAAGATGAGGTATCTGTTAAGGTGCCGATATAAATATCATTAAAGTTTAACGAATCAACTTTTAGATCGTCGGTTACCCTAAGTGTTTTTAATACGCCATACAGGTCGGTCTTACCATTAACGTTTCCAGCCAATTTTACACCAAAGCCTTTAGTAAACGGGTTGAGGGTTTTTAGGCTAAAATCTTTAAATCCAACACTAATCAAATCTTTAGGGTCTTCAGAAATCAATCCATCAATGGTTACCTGCTGTTGGCCATTGGTTAAATCGAAATTGCTGATCTCAGTTTTACCGTTGTTGAGTACAATGCGTACTTTTTCCTGGATACGCCATTCTTCATTATTGATTTTTAAGATGGATGGCAGTACGCTCAATCTCGCCGTGGTATCCTGGTTTTTGGTAAATTCTACCAATCCGTTTAAATCAAGCTGGTTATCTTCTTCGGTATTAGACATTTTGACGTTGAAGGCCAGACTATCATTCCGCAGGATATTGGAAATGTTTACGTCCTTGATAAACAGGCTATCGTTAAGCTGTACGCGATCGGAAGTTACAATCAGCTGAAGTTGTTGTGTGGTGGTGTTTTCGTCGAGGATGATATTGTTAACGACTATCCCATTGTATTTTAGTTTCTTCACAAAACCATTTAGCGTAGCGGTATTATTGCGCGAATCGAAAACTCCCGTTAAGGTAGCGCCTTCTTCCAATTCTAAGCCCGGCGCCAGGATCTGCGCAAGCGGTTCGAACTTTTTAACCTGAAGGTTAAACTGAAAAATCTGCTTGTTGTATTTTATGATGTCGGCCTTTAAGGAAGGGACATAAGTTTTGGCGATGGCCTTGTAATAGGAAGCGATTGAATTTAAGTCATATTCACCTTTAATACTCGCATCAAAAATGTCCGAACGGATATCGAGCACACGGTTAGCGCCGTTACCATTGGCCATTAACTGCACAGAATCTATGCTATAAACGCCTTTAGGGTTTTGCAGCCTGATCTGCTGGATTAATAATTTGCCTGATATGTTGTTCAGGTTGGTGCCTGAAAAATTGGTGGTAAATTTGGCATCCACCATCAGAGAATCCTTTAGCAATTTTAAAGCTTTTAACCGTGCTTTGGAAATACTAGCATTAAAATTAAATACCGGTAGCTTGGGGTTCAGGTTAACACCCCCGTCAAATACCAGTTTAACGTTTCGGTCGTTAATGCTTAGCTTGCCATCAAAATATTTTTTATCGAAGGTACCATCAATCTTTACATTACGGTACCGATATCGGTTAAAGTCGATATAAGTTACATCGCCATTTATTTTTTCAGTCAAATCTTTTAGTTCCGTTCCGCGCCCTTTCACATATAATGAAGAACTGATCCGGCCAAGGCTCTTCTCATCTAACAGGTCGCCGATGTTAAAATCGTATGTTTTTACGTTTCCGGTATAGGATGGAACTTCATTTTTATCAATTTTCATGTTTACGTCTGAGACAACACGGCCCAGTTTAGTTTTAAACTCCCCATAGGCAATAAAGTCGTTCTGAAAACCAGTAAAACTTCCGTTAAAGTTGATGTTGCCAAATTTCTTGACAATTACCGGAACAATTTTCTTTTTGCTATTGGTGATACCAGCCAGCACTTCATCAAGATCGGTTTTGTTTGTTCCTGCCATTTCAATGTTCAGGTCCATAAAAGTTTCTTTCCATTTCGGCAGCCCTTTCAAAATAAAATCGCCCTTAATGTGGGTGGCCTTTCCGGTTCTTAAAGATAATTTTTTGGCTTTAAGGTTATTTACTAAGCCCGTAATCTGGCCGTCAACATCCAGATCAAGTTTCATGGTATTCATTTCAGGCGCAAAAAACGCAACGTCTCTTGAGGTAATGTGACTGTCTTTGAAGATGGCCTTCATCCGCACATTATCGATATAATGGTTAAAATCTCTAAAGCTTTTAAACCGCATTTGGTAATAGTTGGTTAAGCGGCTCTGGTTGGTTTCAAGCAGCAGGTTTTTCAGTTCGATGGCATTACTGTCTACCGTGGTTTGTGCCGTTAAATTTTTGAGGTAAAACCCGCTACGCTCTTTAAGTGTTAGGTTTTTAATATTGGTTTTCAACAAATGTTTCTTGGTGTCCAACCCTTCAAAAATCCCACTCAACTCTTTTACGTTTACATTATCAAAGTTTACACTTTTGCCCTGAGTGGTGTCTTTTGCATTATAGTTGATGTACCTGAAGGCAAACTTATTTAAAATAAGACGGCCCAGGTTGACGTCAAAAGGCTTGCTTTTCTTTTTCTTTACCTTGGGTTTACCAGAATCGAAGTAGTTGATGATGAAATCGAGATTAGAAGACTTATCTTTGAAATCCTTTAGGAAAAACTGACCATTATTAATTTGGACGGTATTGATATCAATAATCTTTTTATCAATGGATAACTGATTAATATCGACCATGAATTGTGGCGTGCTTAATAAAGTGTCTTTTTGTAAATCCAAAACCAATAAATCCTTAAGTACAATAGATTTAAATGGTTTGATGTAAAGACTCTTGATTGATATTGTGGTTTTAAGCTCTTTAGACAGGTATGCGGCAGCCCGCTGTGCAAAATAGGTTTGAACAGGCTTAAATTGGAGTGAGAAAATAAGAAGCGCAAGCAGCAAAATTATTGATGCAATTACCCAAAGGAGTATTTTAAATAGTTTTTTAATAATTTTGCAGCTTAAATATTAAATAATTTGTCTGTTATACTTGCTATCGAATCCTCTTGCGATGATACATCCGTTGCTGTTTGTAACAACGGCAAAATTACTGCCAATGTTATTGCAAACCAAACAATTCATCAAAATTATGGTGGTGTTATCCCTGAATTAGCTTCAAGGGTACATCAGCAAAATATTGTGCCTGCTGTACAACAGGCTTTAATTAATGCTCAGGTTACAAAACAGGACATTAATGCCGTTGCTTTTACACGTGGCCCCGGACTCCTGGGATCGTTATTAGTGGGTGTTTCTTTTGCAAAATCTTTTGCATTAGCTTTAAATATACCTTTAATTTCTGTTAATCATATGCATGCGCATATTCTGGCGCATTTTATTGATGATCCCAAGCCAAATTTTCCTTTTATCTGTTTAACCGTTTCTGGCGGACATACACAGATTGTGCTGGTAAAGGATTATTTTGATATGGAAATTATTGGCGAAACCCTGGACGATGCCGCAGGCGAGGCTTTTGATAAAACCGCAAAACTACTGGCCTTGCCTTATCCTGGCGGTCCATTGATTGATAAGCATGCGCAACAGGGAAATCCTTTGGCGTTTAAGTTTGCCGAACCACAAATAGCTGATCTGAATTTTAGCTTTAGTGGTTTCAAAACCTCCATTTTGTATTTCATCAGAAAACAAGAGCAACAGAACCCTGCTTTTATTGCCGAAAATTTAGATGATATTTGTGCATCAGTTCAACATAGTATTGTGCAGATTTTGCTAAACAAATTGAAAAAAGCTGCAAAACAGTACGGAATAAATGAAATAGCTATTGCAGGCGGTGTTTCGGCAAACTCTGGTTTACGGAACGGTTTGCAACAAACTGCCGACGAGCTGGGCTGGAAGATTTACATACCGGCTTTTCAATACTGTACGGATAATGCGGGCATGATTGCCATTGCTGGTTACCACAAATACCTGAAACAGGATTTTGTAGGGCAGAATGTTTCTCCAATGGCACGGATGGAGTTTTAAAGCTGGGGCATTGGTTCATTGGTCAATGGTTCATTAGTCATTAGTTTATTGGTCATTGGTTTATTGGTCATTGGTTTAGAATGAATAGTTTAACAACTCCATATTATATTGACTGATTCATTAGTTATCTCTTTTCAGGGAATCAATCTTACAACGATAGCTGGTTGCAGGCTGATGTAAGGGACGCCATGATGATTAATGCTGTGGATAGATCCTGAAATAAATCCGATAGCTAGCTATCGGATCAGGAGGACGCCTGATTAGGGGATTTAGCTCTTAAAGCGCAGAGATTGAAAACTGGAGACCGGCAACTGTGAACTGAAAATTGCATACAAAAAACTGATGTGGATTATAGCCCCTTGAATGGATTAACACCTTAACTTCCGACTTCGAATCAATAAAAACTATTAAATTAAATACATATATGACTGGAGCATCATTAATATTTTGGATTATCTGTGCGGTACCTTTAATTGGCCTGCTATACTGGTTAATCAGAAAAGATAAAAACAAGCTGAAAGGAAGCTGGGGCGTAATTATCCTGGGTGCCTTGGTGATTGCTGCGCTTTTGGTTATTGTTTATGTAACCAAGGACTTCAGTGCTATTTTCAGTCAAAACAATTAAATGTTCTAATTCTTATTTAGACCTATTCTTATTAGTGTCTATTTTCTATCTTTGGCGAAAATTAAAGATAGATGAAAAAAATTATACTGATCATGACCATCCTGATGTGTCAACTTCTTTTGGCGTATGGCCAAAATGTGAAGATTGAAGGATACATCAGGGATAAAAGTAGCCGAATTCCGTACGTAACCCTTTTGTTCCCGGGCCAGAAAACCCAGGCCGATAGCAAAGGTTATTATACAATGTATATTAAAAGTGGCGTGCCATTCAATGTCCAGTTGACTGCGGTTGGATATAAAACATTTGTACAGCAATTTTCTTCAGTTCAGGCTGATACGGTTATAAATTTTATACTGGAACCAGTACCCAATACTTTAGATGATGTATTGATTTCGACTTCGAGAAAGCCGGAAAACGTCAAAAATGTCACCGCTTCAGTGACTATTGTAAATAAGCAGAAACTGGAAAAAGAGTTGGCTATTGTACCCGATTTAAGTACAATATTGGCTAATCAGGTGCCTGGTTTTGCGCCTACGGCGCAAACCGGAAATAATGTAGGGCAAAACTTAAGGGGCCGCCCCATGCTGGTGATGATTGATGGTGTGTCCCAATCATCGCCATTAAGAAACGCAGAGGTGGATTTAAGATCCATAGATCCATCGGTGCTTGAACGTATCGAAGTGGTAAAAGGAGCTACTGCCATTTATGGTAATGGTGCTGCAGGAGGTCTGGTAAATTACATCACCATGGTTCCGGATACAGCGGCCAGGTTTGCAGGTAAAACCCAGCTTAATTTAAATGGATCGTTGGTTAAGGTCAAAAACTCAGAAGGAGGTAGAATTAGCCAGATGTTTTATGGGAAATTAGGTAAATTCGACTACGTGGTTAGCGGTATGTACGAGCAAACCGGTGAATATAAAGATGCAAAAGGTGATGTGGTAGGACCAAACTATAGCCTTGGCGAAACAGACACTTACAATGCTTTTGCCAAATTCGGTTATGTGCCAGCAAAAAATCAGCGTATTCAGCTTTCTTATAATACCTACAGCAGTTTGCAAAACAGCAATTTTACTTTGGTAAACGGTAACCTGGCAACCGGTCAGAAAGCAACAGGGGTACTGGGAAAACCACTTGGGATTCCGACCGGGGTTGATTACAACCATAATCTAAATCTATCATATAAGATTGATAGCACCTTTCTGCATTCCAGCCTGCATGCAGATGTTTATTGTGAAACCCGAAAAGATGTGTTCTATGTCTCTTTAGGTCGTTTTGATGGGGGTGATGGTCAATCGTTGGCCAAAAACGATAAAAGAGGCGCGCGTTTATTTCTCGAAACACCAATACTTAACCTCAACTCTTTGAAAATGAATCTGGCCTATGGTGCAGATTTCATGAAAGATAAAACGGCGCAGCCATTGGTTGATGGTAGGGTATGGGTGCCTACAATGGATATGACCAACATCGCACCCTTCGCACAGGCAGATTTCAACATTTTAGGTAAACTGGTTTTTAAAACAGGTTTGCGTTACGAAAATGTAAATATAGCCGTTGATGATTACCGTACCTTAAGAACCACTGGTGCAAACAATTCAACCATCACACCATCTTTTGATGTAACAGGGGGAAATTTAAAATACAGCACTTATCTCTTTAATGCAGGTTTAAGGTATAATCAATTTAATTTATTCAGCCCCTTTGTAAGTTTCTCTCAGGGTTTTTCTGTGATGGATATTGGATTGGCTTTACGTGATGCCAAAGTAAACAGCATTGATAAGATCAATACCGATGCGGTGAAGGTTAATAATTATGAGGCTGGTTTTGAAAGTAAAGTCGCTGGATTAACATTTTCTGCGTCGGGTTATATCAGTACATCCAAACTGGGTATCGAAGTAGTTTATGATCCTGCTACCGGGCTTTTCAATACGGCAAGAAACCCTGAAAAGATTTATGGTTTTGAGTTGGTGGCCGATTATCAACTTTTTGATCAGTTAGGTCTATCTGCAAGTTACAGTTATACTGAAGGTAAGCGCGATATTGACAAGAACGGAAAGTTTAACGATGCCGTTGACATGTACCTCAATGGTCGCCGCATTTCCGCGCCAAAAGTTACGGCTTCAGTGACCTATAGTCCGTTAAAAGTATTGGACTTGACCTTAAATTACACCGGTATCAATTCGCGTAACAGGTTTGAGAAAAACAGCAATGGCGTGTATAACGGTAATGAAGGTGCTGTTCAAGCTTATCATTTATTCAGTTTTGCGGGTATTTATCAGGTAAAAAAGAACACCAGGCTTACTCTTGGTATTGATAACATTTTTAACCAGGATTATTTCCCTGCCAGGGCGCAATGGTTTATGCAACCAGGTTTTTATTCGAAAGGAAGAGGTACTTCGGTAAATTTTGGTATTTCAGTTAGTTATTAACCAGATGTTGAAATAAAAAAGCGTCATGATTTTAAAATCATGACGCTTTTTCTATATTCAGGCTAAATTGATCAGGCTTATTTTTCTGCCAGATGCTCGCCCGTTACTTCGGTTTTGATCTTATTTTCCAGTTCCTCTGCAAGTTCAGGATTGTCGCTCAATAATTGTTTTACTGCATCTCTGCCTTGTCCCAGCTTGGTATCTCCATAAGAGAACCATGAGCCGGCTTTTTTGATGATGCCAAAATCGACACCTAAGTCGATAATCTCGCCATTTTTGGAAATACCTTCTCCAAACATCACATCAAATTCTGCAATACGGAAAGGAGGAGCCACTTTATTTTTTACAATTTTTACTTTAACACGGTTACCGGAAACTTCGTCAGAGTCTTTGATTTGTGAAATACGACGGATATCTAAACGTACCGATGCATAAAATTTCAAAGCGTTACCACCGGTTGTGGTTTCAGGGTTACCAAACATTACGCCGATTTTATCACGTAACTGGTTGATAAAGATACAGCAACATCCGGTTTTGGAAATCGTTCCGGTTAATTTACGTAAAGCCTGACTCATTAAACGGGCATGTAAACCCATTTTACTGTCGCCCATTTCACCTTCAATTTCACTTTTAGGAACCAAAGCTGCAACAGAGTCAATTACGATTACATCTATAGCGCCGGAGCGGATTAAATTATCGGCAATTTCCAATGCCTGCTCACCGTTATCGGGTTGAGAAATTAAAAGGTTATCGGTATCTACGCCTAGTTTCTTGGCATAAAACTGATCGAAAGCATGCTCCGCATCGATAAAAGCAGCGATACCGCCTTTTTTCTGTGCTTCGGCAATGATGTGCGTAGCTAAAGTTGTTTTACCGGAAGATTCTGGTCCATAAATCTCGATGATACGTCCTTTTGGAATACCGCCAATGCCTAAAGCAATATCTAAACTGATTGATCCGGTAGAAATAAAGTCTATCGGTTCGACAGCAGTATCGCCAAGTTTCATGATGGTACCTTTACCGTATGATTTCTCTAGTTTATCTAAAGTAAGCTGAAGGGCTTTTAATTTATCTGGATTTGCAGTGCTCATTTCTTTTTTCATTGATTACGTAAATATAATTGATTATCGGCTAATATGCTAAATGTTTGATATCTATAATACTAAAATATTTAGCTAATGTAAGGCTTTTTTGGCTAATGTCAATAGTAAATTTAAAATATTTTTAGGCTTTTAATTTATCCCTTTCGTTCTGTGCAGTTAAGCGTTCAAAATACCTGCACATGTAAGTAATTTCACACACCTCACATTTCGGGTTTCGGGCTACACAAACGTAGCGCCCGTGAAGAATAAGCCAGTGATGGGCGATATGGATATCGTGTTCTGGAAGGTTTTTGACCAGGTCCTTTTCAACTGCCAGTGGGGTTTTGCCATTGGTTAAGCCCAGGCGGTTGGCCACGCGGAAAACATGGGTATCAACTGCCATTGCCGGTGCATTGTAAATTACCGATGCAATTACATTGGCTGTTTTGCGTCCTACGCCTGGCATTTTCTGCAGGTCGTTAACTTCCGAGGGAACCACATCATTAAATTCATTCAGCAGCATGTTGGCCATTCCTACCAGGTGTTTTGCCTTGTTGTTGGGGTAGCTGATGCTTCTGATATAATCGAAAACTATATCGGGTGTAGCCTCAGCTAAAGCCTTGGCATTGGGAAAGCGCTGAAAAAGAGCTGGCGTTACCATATTCACTCTCTTATCGGTACACTGTGCCGAAAGGATTACAGCTACCAAAAGCTGATAAGGGTTATTATAGTGTAACTCGGTTTCTGCATCAGGCTGCCTGGCCGAAAAATGTTCTACAAAAAGTTTGTAGCGTTCTTTTTTAAGCATGTGCAAATATAGGTTAAAGATGGAAAATGTAATGTGCTAAATGTGAGATGGGTGATGTAAAATGGATTAGGTAGGATGGATTAAGTAAAATGGATGATGTGAGATGGATAGAAGAAATTTTATAGAAAATTCAGCCTGAAAGGGTTGAAGGAACATCTAAAGAAATTAATTTGCTTTAAATGGGAGCGCAATTTGCTGCTAAGATTAAGGTTTGTTCCCGTTTTCCCCTTCTACGCTTTCCCAAAAATTCGGGATACCTCGTTACTGCAGGATAGCGCTTCAACCGGGGCTGGGTAGGTAATTTAGTATTCCATTTTTAAGGTCTTCAGTACGTACGGCCCTTGTTCCTAAACCCGGATTAAGTGGAATAGCCTATAGCCAGCGAGGACTGTAGGTTGAAGACTAGTGGGGTATTACTAAAAGGATCTTGCCATTTTTGCCGTAACCCTTGTTCAATAAACCCGGTAGGAGCGGGCATCCTGACTTTTTCTGTCGGGATAAAGCGGATAACGGGACTGCTGCCACCGAAGAATTACAGAACGTCCGTTTCCAAAAAAACTGAAAAGATACCACCGCTACCTGCCAGCACAGTCGAATCCTTTTATAATTGTTTAAACAAACCATTTAATTCCTCAATAGTCAATGTCTGGCCTACCTCAATCCAATAATTATGTAAACATTTCCGCTAAAAGTGTAAAGTTACTAAAGGCCATACCGCTAGTTTTGTTTAAAATTTAAGCGCAAAATGAAAATTTTAATTAAATTCTGGATCCTCCATGTCCTTTTACTGGTTGTAGCAGGCGGCCTGTCAGCACAAGAAAAAACAGTAGGGCTTAATCCTCTGCAGGCCTACCACGAGATTAAAGAGGCTTTAATCAGCAGTAATGCAAGTTTGGCTGGTGCAAAGGCTACTCAATTCATTAATGCAATAAAGGCAAACGAAAGAACCAATGCTTCGAAAGTATTGCGCGACAAAATATTATTTGATGCCGGGCACATCGCCGGGAGTAAAGATATTGAACATCAGAGAGATGATTTCTCTTCCTTATCAGCCGATTTTTATGCCCTGGTAAAAGCAAAAAAACTAAACGATAAACCTGTTTATTATGCTTATTGTCCGATGAAAAAAAGCTATTGGTTAAGCGAAGACGAGGTGATCAAAAACCCATATTATGGTAATATAATGTTGAGTTGTGGCAAGATAGCCGAAGTACTTAAATAAAATACACGATAAAATGAAGTTTATTTTAGTTTGTTGCCTGGCTATTTTGCTTTACAGCGCCGCTTTTGCCCAACATCAACATAGTACGACAGAAGCAGCCGGCCCCGGAAAAACTCTTCAGAAAGCAAGCGCTGTTACAGCTTTAAGCGAGAGCAGGCTGCCCAGAGTGGTACGATATGATCTGTACGTTGCCGATACAACGGTAACTTTTGGCGGGAAACCTAAAAGCGCAATTGCAGTTAACGGACAGATACCCATGCCAACGCTAACCTTTACCGAAGGCGATACTGCAGAAATATATGTGCACAATAAACTAAAAGAATCAACCTCATTACATTGGCACGGACTATTTTTGCCTAACCGCTATGATGGCGTTCCTTACCTTACACAAATGCCCATCAAACCAAATGAAACCCATGTTTACCGTTTTCCGATCATACAGAACGGTACCCATTGGTACCATAGTCACTCGGGTTTGCAGGAGCAGATTGGCATGTATGGCGCGATGATTTTAAATAAAAGAAAAGAGCCGGTTATGCCCACCGTACCTGTAGTTTTAAGTGAGTGGACCAATATGAAGCCTCGTGAAGTGGACAGGCGGTTACACAATGCGAACGACTGGTTCGCGATCAAAAAAGGTACAACGCAGAGTTATGCTGAAGCCATAAAAGGTGGACACTTTAAAACCAAACTCACCAACGAACTGAAACGGATGACTGCTATGGATGTGAGTGATGTGTATTATGAAGCGTTTTTAGTAAATGGAAAAAATCAGTACCAGGTGCCAAACAAACTGAAGGCGGGCGATAAGATCAGGTTGCGCATTGCTAACAGTGGGGCCTCCAGCTATTTTTGGCTCACCTATGCCGGTGGTAAAATAACAGTAGTGGCCAGTGATGGTAACGATGTGACGCCTGTTGAGGTAGATCGGCTGATGATTGCCGTATCAGAAACTTATGATGTAATTGTAACCATTCCTGAAAATAAAAGCTATGAGTTTTTGGTTACGCCTGAAGACCGTACCGGATCGGCATCCCTGTGGCTGGGCAGCGGACAGCAGGTGAGCGCTCAGAAACTACCCAGGCTGAAATATTTCGAAGGCATGAAAATGATGAACGAAATGATGGACATGGATGGTAATATGGTGCAGATGGATGGCATGAAAATGCAGAATCAGGTAATGGATATGAATGCCGTTATGTATGCTGAGCTGGATCGCAGTGGCGGAGATACTGCTGTCGATGATGCACATAAAGGCCATGATATGGGTGATGGCGGTGGGATGAAAGCACCTCTCAAAACATTAAATTACAATATGCTGCGTGCACCCGAAAAAACGGTTCTGCCGGAAGCACCCACCCGGCAGATGGAGTTTCAGCTAACGGGCAATATGAACCGTTATGTTTGGACCCTGAATAACAAAACGATTTCTGAAGCAGATAAAATCCTGATCAGAAAAGGTGAAAACCTGCGCATCATTCTATACAACAACAGCATGATGCGCCATCCCATGCATCTGCATGGGCACGATTTCAGGGTAATTAATGGACAGGGCGATTACGCGCCTTTGAAAAACGTACTTGATATTATGCCCATGGAGCGTGATACCATTGAGTTTCGCGCTTCAGAAAGTGGCGACTGGTTTTTTCACTGCCATATTCTGTACCATATGATGAGCGGTATGGGTAGGGTTTTTAGCTATGAAAACTCGCCTCCAAACCCTGAAATTCCCAATCGCAGGCTGGCACAGCGAAAGCTTTTTGCTGATGACAGGATGTTCCATTTTATGGCTGAAAATGATTTTGCCAGTAACGGAAATGATGGCATGGCCATGCTGGCCAACACACGCTGGCGTATCGGAACCGAGTGGCGCCTGGGGTATACTAAAATGCACGGCTTTGAAACCGAAACCCATGTTGGCCGGTACATCGATCGGATGCAATGGTTAATGCCTTTTGTCGGTTTCGATTGGCGGTACCGGAAAATGGATGTAACTAAACAAGAAAGTAATATTTTTGGCCAGAAAAATACAAAAGACAATAGAAGCATGTTTAGTTTGGGACTTGCCTATACCTTGCCTATGTTGGTTATTGCACAGGCAGAAGTATATCATAATGGTAATGTCCGCCTGCAGTTAATGCGTGAAGACATACCCGTTTCCAGGCGTTTAAGGGCAAGTTTTATGGTAAATAGTGATAAAGAATTTATGGGCGGACTTAAATTCATTACCACTAAATACATGGGAATTTCTGCCCATTATGACAGCGATATGGGCTTTGGTGCAGGCTTAACCCTTAATTATTAAGGTATAATGTGCCAGGTTAATGCCTGGTTATTTCTTTCAGCAATTTATCGCATTCGGCAAACGCATGATATAAATACTTGTTGCGGTGTTTTTCGCCCTGACCACTAAAGGAAACCGATTTCATAATCAGGCCCTGCATCCATTGTTTGGTTTGCCTGCAATAAGCATGGTCTTCTGTTTTTAAGTAATTAAAAGTATTAAACCTGTTGTAGCAGGTCATACGGTCTTTAAAATCAACCAGGTAAGCAATGCTTCCCAGTACATCGCAACTGTACCAGTTGAAGGTATGGTTGGGGTCAATGGTTTTTTTGCTGCTAATGGCATACATATTCATGTCAGTAAGGCAATACCTTACCTGTTCCACAATCTTTATAGCCAGTTCGGTGTCGGTAAGATGGCCTGCTTCGAATGCATACCTGATTTGCTCAAGTGTACCCGTTACGGTATCTTTCGACCATATTTCGGTACTCGGTATTTCCAGGTAAGCGGTGTGCAGCTCTTGGGAAATTTCGATAATCTCATCGGATAGAATGGGAGCGCTAAAAGATTTCCCATAGTTATTGGCACTATTTGCCCAAAAGAAGAGTTTAAAGCTGGTAAGTTCGGGGTATTTGAAAAAATGAAACAAGGGGATGTCATCCGTGGTGATGGTGATGTGTTTCTCCTTACTTTTTTTAATGGCTTTAATGTTCTCCAGCAGATTGCGCAGGTAGTTTACCATATCCAGATCTTCGTTTACACTTAAATAGCTAAAAGTAACAGAAAGAGAATTCTTCGGACTGTACAGAAATGGAACATCGAAACAGTCAGAGAGTTTGATGATCTGTTGAAAGGTAAGGTTGCTGTCGCCTCTTATTTTTTTATAAGCCTCATTGGTGCTGATCCCTAATTCTTCTGCTATACTTAATGCCAGGTTTTGATAATCGGGCAATGAAGATTTTATGGCCTGGAAAAATAATGCTTGCTGATTATTCATTAAGATTAATTTTTAGGTGGAATATTCCGCTTTTTAGTAACTAAATGGGTTGTTTAATTAATGTAATTTATAAAAGATAATTGATAATTACTGTTCGAACTAAAATATTGTCTTTAAAGATGTTTTGTTTAACCATATGTAATCTTTAAGATTTTTTGAAGGTTATTTGGTGTCTTAGATTTGATCATAAACTAATTACATCAAATGGATATGCAACGCCCAAACCCCGCAACCCCAAACGGTCATACCTTTGGAATTGATCAGAAAATTACAACTACTATTTTAGCGCTCGCCTGCTGCTGTTCGCTCTCGGGTTGCGCGTCGTTCTCTGACGGTCCTATCAGGCATTATAAAGTCAGATTGACGGAAAAGAACTTGTCAATGCTTTCAGGTACCTATGAATTATATCCAGACTCGTTTTATCAGAAGACTAGTACTGCCGGTCTGCAGGCTTATTCATCCAGGAATCGCCAGTTTCATCAATATGTGAGTAAAAGCCAGATCAGTTTTGATACACTTGCCAATTGTCATGTGGTCGTTCAGGTTTCAGGTGATCAGGCCAACTTTCTTTTTAAGGAAAATGGCTTAAATAAAGATTCTGTAAGGTTATCATTTAAGCTACAGTCTCGGGGCATGTTATTGTTAGGAAATAAGTCTGTTACCTTACAAGGTATCCCTTATATTTTAGGAGGCTCTGAAAGCGAGAAAACCCGAATAGGGTTAGCTAAAGATGGCGGCCTTATTCTAAATCATGCTATTGACAATACCGGAGCTATTTTATTCTTTTTTATGCTCGGCTATTCCTACAACATTTCTTATCATTTCAAAAGAGTAAACTCAAAATAGTATGAAAAGGCTTTCTCTGGTTTTAGGTTTAGCTCTGCTTGGCAATGTGGCTAAATCACAAGAAGATTATGGTGATTTTTTTCGGAATTTAAGTGTTGGTTTGGAGTTCGGTGCCGCAACATTACAAAAACCACTTTTATCGGGTTTTATTGGGTATCATAAACCAGGTTCTTATCTCAAGTTTAAAATGTCATCGGTGTTGCAGGATACTTATGAAGTAAATGTTGATGGTGAGAAAACAACCGTTCCGGGTTTTTCGGAATTGGCCCTTGTTTTAGGTAAAGGGTTCAAGTTAAATTCCAATCATCGTTTCGAGTTTGGTGCTGGTATGGCTGTAATTGCTGACCTTAAAAAGTACGATCAATCTAATGGTGATACGGTGAGGGATAAAATTATACAGAAAAATTCAGCTGGAATTGTTGCTGAAGCCAGATATATCTATCGTTTTGTCGATGGTGTTGGGGTTTCTGTGTCGGTAAACGGTAATGCGAACAGGCAAAAAACTTTTGCTACAATGGGCTTAGGTGTGGTATTTAGCTCTAAAATGCTTTAATCATATGAAAAAGTATATTTTATGTTTGCTTTGCGTTTGCATTACGGGGTTAGTTGTTGCGCAGCGGGATACCTTGCACCAGAAACGTAAAACCTATTTCGGTCTGGGTTTTAATTTAGGTGGCGGTGGAAACGGGCGGTTGTACAGTGATATAGATATTTTCCTGCAAAAAAGAAATAATTTTATATCGGTTAAAACATCGGGCGTTAGGCGGGTCAGGATATTTTACTCTGGCGGATTGCCCGAGCCTCGTGTGTCTGACATTAGTGTTTTGGCAGGGAAAAGTTATACGTTAAACCGTTACCATTATCTGAGGTTAGGAACTGGCCTGGCGATGGCTAAACAGATCAGCCGCGGCGCATTTTTGTACGATGATTGTGACCGGCCGGGCGGATGCCTGTTCAGCAATTATGTATATGAAAGGATCGTAAGGAGAGCGATTGCTTTGCCAATGGAAATCAAGTATGGTCTTTATCTGGATGGAACCGCTTCACTTACTGTTGGTTTTTCGGCAAATCTGAATAAAGTGGAGTCTTTTTATGGAATATCAATGGGTTTGGCATTAGGTAGGCTGAGAGACCAGGTAAGGAGAAAGCATGAGTCCACACAATTTTAAGATGAGGTGGTTGGAAGCTGTGGGTTTTGAATGATTGAGTTTTGAATGAGAGAATGACTTGTATTTTCCAACTCAGTCATTCTCTCATTCAATCATTGCTTTAATGAAAAGAAGTAGCCGGCACTTTAGCCTTTTCCGTTGCGCCCTGATTGCTTTTAATGAGCCAGAAGGCAAACAAAGCGCCAACCAAAGCCATAGCTGCACCCACATAAGCCGGTGAAGTATAATCAAAGCCATAAACCAGTGGCAGTCCGCCAAAGAAAGCGCCTAACGCATTACCAATGTTAAAACTCGCCTGGCTGGCAGAGGCCGCCAACATTTCAGAGCCTTTAGCACTTTGGATCATCAACATCTGGATAGGGGCAGCCAATGAGAAAGCGACAGCACCCGTAATAAAAGTCATGATTAACGCCAAAGGTTGGTTCGCGGATACAAAATGAACAATGGTTAAGGTAGCCACCATCGTGAGCAATAAAGCTGCAGATGCTTTGGCTGGAGAAAATTTATCGGCCAAACGGCCGCCAACGTAATTGCCGAACATCATGCCTAAGCCCGCCAGCATTAATATATAGGTTACTGCATTTGATGAAAAGCCTGCAACATCTGTCATTAACGGCGCAATATAACTGTACCAGGTAAATAGTCCGCCTGTTCCGATAGAAATCATAAAAATGATGATCCAGGCTTCTCTTTTTTGAAGAAACTTAATTCAGCTTTTAAATCGCGGTTTTTCGTGGCTTCCAAAGCAGGTAGCCATAATTTTAAACTTAATAATGTTATCAAACCTACAAATACTACCACTGCAAAAGAGATGCGCCAGGAGAAATTATGGCCGATGAAAGTGCCTAGTGGTACGCCTACAATATTGGCAATGGTTAGGCCCATAAACATCAGCGATACGGCCTGTGCAGCTTTCCCTTTTTCTGCTATTCTGCTGGCCACTACTGATCCTACACCGAAAAATGCCCCGTGAGGCAAGCCTGAAAGTAACCTGGAGATAAAAAGAATGTTGAAAGTAGGTGCGAATGCGGAAAAGGCATTGAAGACCGTAAACATGATCATCAAGGCCATCAATATTTTTTTTGGTGGATATTTACCCGCAATCATAATTAACAAGGGCGCGCCGATTACCACGCCTAATGCGTAAGCGGAAATTAAATGCCCGGCCTGCGGAATGGTTACTTTTAGGTCTTTAGCGATATCAGGTAATAGACCCATCATTACAAATTCAGTAATACCGATGCCCAAACCACCTAAAGTGAGTGGAAGTAAATTCTTGTTCATTATGCCCTTAGTGTTAAAAATACACTATGCAAAGGTAGGGCTTTTTATGGTAGGGATTGTAAAAATTGGGCAATTTATGTGGGCAATGGAAGATGTTGGATGGAAGACGGGTGGTGTTGGATGGGGGAGGATGTTTACGGTTAACCTATTTAGAATTAATCATTATTACAGTTTTCAATGAGCAGTTTGCATTAACCCCGGATGCCACACCTTGAAACAAGTTATCATTGACCGAATACCTAAAAAAGTCGTCATTGCGAGGAGAGGAACGACGAAGCAATCTATCCTGCTAGTAATGCTTGACGCAAAGATTGCTTCGTCGGCTGGAAAAGTCTTCTGGCCATGAACGATCCTTTCAGAGGCTTATTTCCATTAAATACTTCTGTCAATCATATTGATTTTATACAATAAATTATTCCTACCATTGACAGAATACCTAAAAAAGTCATCATTGCGAGGAGAGAAACGGCGAAGCAATCTTTGCTAATAATCCTTGCTGTAAGATTGCTTCCCTGAAAATCGGGGCAGGCTGTCGGCTGAAAAAGCCTTTTCGCAATGACGATCCTTCCTGGAAGATTTATTTCCATTAAATGCTATTATCAATTATATTGATTTTTATAAGATAAATTATCCCTCACGATGACGAATGGAGGGGCGATTTGCGGTTAACCGACAAACCATAATTCGGTTAGCAATTAGCAGTTATCGATTATCAGTTGGCAATTTGTAATTTTACTGCTGATGAACCAATGGCTACTGAACTATAAAAAAAGGTTGTCCCACTCCGTGGAACAACCTTTCTACATTGCAAATTTTATAACGACCTGCTGTATGCTAAAATCTTATTGATGGTTTCGTCTTGAGGATCTTTAACCAGCGTATCTAACTTGCTTTTTATTTGATCATAAAATAAGTCGATTTCTGCATCAGATTCCATATCAGTTATTGGCTGAAACATGTTAGGTGTAGGTAAATTTACATTGTTTTTTGATGTAGAGGTTTTTGTCATAAGCAACTGAATGTGATAAGTTTTATAAACTTAACGATAGTTCAGATGCTTTATTTCAAACCCTAAAAAAAAATATGTAACATTTTTACTACCCTTTGTAGGTCATCTCTTTTGTTTTGAGCATTTTACGCAGGTTGCTCAATGCATAACGCATACGGCCCAGGGCTGTATTAATGCTGACATCAGTTAGATCTGCTATTTCTTTGAAGCTTAAATCGGCATAATGGCGCATCAAAAGCACTTCTTTCTGCTCATCTGGCAATAAATGGATCATCGCTTTTAAATCTTTATGGGTTTGATCGCGAAGCATTTTATCTTCTGCGCTCTCATCATAAAAGTGTAGCATATTAAATACATCTATCCCATCCGCACTGGTGATGATCGGCGTTCTCTTTTCTCTTCTGAAATAATCGATAACCAGGTTATGCGCAATACGCATTACCCAAGGCAAAAATTTACCTTCCTCGTTATATCTTCCTGATCGCAGGGTATTGATCACTTTGATAAAAGCATCCTGAAATATATCCTCAGCCAGATATTGGTCTTTTACCAATAAGTAGATAGAGGTATAAATTTTACTTTTATGTCTTCTAAGAAGTTCCTGCAATCCATTCTCGTTCCCGGCAATATATACCTTTACCAGGTCCTGATCATTATATGATTGTAAATTCATAGGTTTACCTACACTAAATCCCGTACTGTTTGCTAAAAATTAATTTGTAGATGTTTAATTTCTATAGCTTATCTCCTATGTTTTTTTGATATGTGTTAGTTTGGTTTTGAGGTTGTTAATGTTCAAAGAAAGTTATTTTTTTATCAAAAAACAAAAAATAAAATGATAAAAAATAAATTAACCGCCTGAGTACCCTATTTTTGTATCTTCTAAAAACCCTAACCACATTCTGGGGTTATATATTTATATTCTTTATCATACATGAGCAAAAAAGAGGCCGAAAAAGATCCGCATAAAAATATTATCATAAAAGGTGCAAGGGTGCACAACCTAAAAAACATTGATGTTGCCATTCCAAAAAATAAACTTGTGGTGGTAACGGGCATGTCTGGTTCGGGTAAATCTTCACTTGCATTTGATACTTTATATGCAGAAGGGCAACGCCGATATGTAGAAAGTTTATCAGCATACGCCCGCCAGTTTATGGGACGGATGAATAAACCGGATGTTGATTATATTAAGGGTATTGCCCCGGCAATTGCTATCGAACAAAAGGTAATTACTTCCAATCCACGATCTACAGTGGGTACTTCAACTGAAATTTATGATTACCTGAAATTGCTTTTTTCTCGTATAGGAAAAACCATTTCGCCTGTTTCTGGCAAGGAAGTGAGGAAGGATTCGGTAAGTACGGTAGTAGATTATGTAAATGCCATGCCTGAAGATACAACGGTAACCATTTTTTGTCCGCTATATCCGCATAACAACCGTACAATTAAAGAAGAACTCGCAATTTTATTACAGAAAGGATTTTTACGGGTTCTGATTAACAATAAAATAGAAAAGATAGAATCTATTTTAGATGATGCTGATTTTAAAGACGAAGAACTTACTGATGATAAAACCGTTCAGATCCTGATCGATCGTATTGTAACCAACCAGGAAGAAGAAACATTAAGTAGGCTGGCCGATTCGGCGCAGACCGCTTTTTTTGAGGGTAAAGGCGATTGTTACGTAGAGGCACAGGGAACAACGAAACATTTTAGCGACCGCTTTGAACTGGATGGAATAAAATTTGAAGAACCTACGCCTAACTTTTTCTCTTTCAACAATCCTTATGGTGCCTGTAAACGGTGTGAAGGATACGGGAACGTTATCGGCATCGACGAAGATCTGGTAATTCCTGACAAGAGTAAAAGTGTTTATGATAATGCAGTTGCCCCGTGGCGTGGCGAAAAAATGAACGTCTGGTTGCAAAACTTTATTAAAGCTGCACCCAAATTTGATTTTCCGATCCACCGTCCATACAGTGCACTTACTGAAAAAGAACAGCAGCTACTTTGGACGGGTAACAAATATTTTTCCGGTTTGGACGCGTTTTTCAAGGAATTGGAAGAGCAGACTTATAAAATCCAGTACCGTGTCATGTTATCGCGCTATCGCGGTAAAACTACCTGTCCTGATTGTAAGGGCTCGCGTTTGCGTAAAGACGCCTCCTACGTTAAAATTGCTGAAAAATCGATTATTGATGTGGTGCTGTTGCCGCTATCGAAAGCACTGGCCTTTTTTAATGAATTAAAATTGAGTGTAAACGACGCTAAAATTGCCAAACGTTTACTCGCAGAGATCAACAACCGTTTCCTGTATTTAAACAATGTGGGTTTGGGATACCTTACCTTAAACCGTTTATCGAACACTTTATCGGGAGGAGAATCGCAAAGAATTAATCTGGCAACATCTTTAGGCAGCAGCCTGGTGGGCTCGGTTTATGTGCTGGATGAACCCAGTATCGGTTTGCACCCACGTGATACCAATAAACTGATAGAGGTATTGGTATCGCTCCGCAATGTAGGTAATACGGTTTTGGTGGTAGAACACGAAGAAGAAATGATGCGTGCCGCTGACTACATTATCGATATCGGTCCGGAGGCGGGTACGCATGGTGGTAACCTGGTTTTCAGCGGTAACTATGAAGAGATTTTAAAAGATAAAAATAGTTTAACAGGTCGTTACCTGGCTGGAATTGAGAAAATTGCCATTCCTTCGAAACGCCGTAAGTGGAAAGATCACATCCTGATTAAAGGCGCAAGGGAAAACAACCTGAAAAATGTAGATGTTAAATTTCCGCTAGGGGTTTTTACTGCGGTAAGTGGCGTTTCAGGATCGGGTAAAACCAGTTTGGTGAAAAAGATTTTATATCCGGCGCTACAAAAAGCGATCGGAAATTATGCAGGTGAACAAACGGGTGCTTATGACGGTATTTTTGGTAATTATGACCTGGTAAGTGCAGTAGAACTGGTAGATCAGAATCCAATCGGCCGTTCCAGCCGTTCTAATCCGGTTACTTATGTTAAAGCCTGGGATGACATCCGTGCGCTTTTTTCTGGTTTGCCTGCTGCAAAGGCCGCCGGACTGAAGCCTGCAGCCTTCTCCTTTAACGTAGAGGGTGGCCGTTGTGATGTTTGCCAGGGTGAGGGTGAGGTGAAGATCGAAATGCAGTTTATGGCCGATATTTACCTGCCTTGTGAAGCTTGCAATGGCAAACGGTTTAAACAACAGGTATTGGATGTTACTTATAAAGAAAAAAATGTTTCTGAAATTTTGGATATGACCATTGATGAGGCGGTTGATTTCTTTAAAGACGAACAAAAAATCCTGAATAAATTAAATCCGCTGGTTGATGTGGGTTTAGGTTATGTGCATTTAGGTCAATCATCAAACACTTTATCAGGTGGTGAGGCACAGCGGATTAAATTGGCGTCGTTTCTTATTAAAGGGAATAATGCCAATAAAACCGTATTTATTTTTGATGAGCCGACCACCGGTTTGCACTTTCATGATATTAAAAAACTGTTAAAAGCATTAAATACCCTTATTGAGCAAGGTAATACCATTTTGGTTATCGAACACAATATGGATATGATCAAATGTGCCGATTGGGTTATTGATATTGGTCCTGAAGGAGGAGATGGTGGCGGTAGTGTAGTATTTGAAGGCGTACCAGAGGAACTGGCTAAAGTAGAAAATTCGTATACCGGAAAATATTTGGCTGCGCATTTAAATTTAAATCCATAATTTCGGCGATGCTTTTTTTAACGTTTTTCATCGGTATCATTCTCAATGCCATGGGATATATTCCCCCTGGCAATATTAATCTCACTGTTGCGCAGCTTGCTATTAACAAAGGCATGCGGCAGGTTTGGTATTTCATTTTATCCTTCTCGTGTGTAGAGGTATTTTTTACCTTCGGGATGATGCGCTTCGCCCGGTGGGCCATGAGCGATATCAATCCAAATGAGGCCGTTAGTGAGGTGCGCCTTGGCACTTTGGTGGATTGCTTTATGATTGTGATGTTTCTGGTGATGGGTACCATTACCTGGAAAAACAGAAAAAAAGTACCGAAAACCAGTAATAAAAAAGAAGATAAGCGTAGTGGCAGTATGCTTTATGGATTGATTTTGGGCGTGCTAAACCCTGTCCAGATCCCATTCTGGCTGTTTTTTGGGAATTATGTAATTCTGCATCAATGGATCGAAACCGATTACCTGTCGCTGGTGATTTTTAGCCTCGGCTCTGGCGTCGGTTCTTCACTCGCGCTTTACCTTTATGCCCATTTTGCCACTTACATCCAGGAAAAATTCGCGCTGAGCAGTTTGCTCATTAATAAATCTATCGCTATATTTTTATTTGCACTGGCAGCCTATCTGGTTGTAAAGCAGGCAATCGTAATGCTATAAAACTAATTCAAGGTCTGTATTTAGCAGGCCTTTTGTTTTTAGTCTTTTTAATGAATTTTTCTTAACGGAGATTTGTTCGCAGCTCTTTTTTGCCCGGGTGGCGCTGAAAGCATGGAATTATAGACTGAGTTCGATTAATATTTTAATCGAAGCAATTGCTTTTTAGCTCCCTGGGATAAGGAGATCATCATGCTGAATTATTTTATCAGCAGCTTTGATTGTTATTTTATAATCCAGCCTGTTTCTGTATCAGCATTAACGAGCTGATACTTGCCGAAAGCACCTAAAAGGTTTACACGCTGCCCTTCTTTTAGCGTTGTTTTAAGCGCCGCCAAACTATCAGGTCTGTCATAAACTTCCTGCTGAAATAAATTTATCCTAAGTTTTTTCAGGGGCTCAATTGCCTGTTCAAGACTATTACTTTGAATAAAACCTATGCTTCCATCGGGCAGTTCTACCTGGTAGTAATTTCCGGTCGCAGCATTTGCAAGTAAAATTGTTCCCGTGTTAAGCGAAATTAAAACATTTGCTTTACGGTCTGGAGAAGAGACCATTTTAGCGGTAGATTTAGTCCTTAAAATTTTATTTAAGTTATTGCCGGAAGCACTTATGGCAACCGGGGTTTTGGTTATCGGATCTATAAAGGGTAGTGGGTTTACTGCACCATTTGCCGTGTAAATGCCGAAATGTAAGTGGGGAGGTGTGGTTCGGGCATTGCCTGTATTTCCCATAAGTCCCAGGGTATCTCCAGTTTTTACTTCCTGTCCTTCCGCTGCAATCTGTTTATCCAGGTGGGCATAATACAAAGTATAATCTTTACCCCTTGGACGCATCCAAACCACTTTTCCACCCAGGTTGTTTTCGTTTACACGGGTTACTGTTCCGTCTGCAATTGCCAGCACAGGCGTTCTGAAACTGCCAAAAATATCTAAACCTTCATGTTTTCTGGCGTCATTATCCCTGCCATCTCCCCAATAACTTTTTATGCTGTTGGCGTTTTTTGATTTTATCGGGAAAGCAAGAGACGCTCCGGTGGTAATCTCTAATTCGTAGGCTACACTCTGCAGCAGTTCTGGTTGTAGCCTGATCTGATAGGCGCCTGTTTCCTCAATATCAAAAATAATCGGATTATTTAAGGTATCGGCTGAGGCGATAAGTTTTGGGGTTTGATCTGCGCTATGCCAAACATCAATATAAATCAAGGCACCGGTTGATGTCTTTTTGTTTAGTTTTATGTTTAGTTTCTGCCCTTTGGTTGCATTGAACTTGTAAGCTGTCGCCGGGACCCGGTCGGCAGCGAAATAACCGTTTTCTCGATAAGGAATACTAATGTCTAATGCTTTTTGCATACTCATTGTAGCCGCATTTAACCACGCCGATCCCATTGCTGTTTTATCAAGCCCCACATTCACCAATTTTTTTTGATATTGCTCATGCGGGCTAGCGGCCTTAAATAAATTAACTGAGCCTGTTTTGCATGATAGTACGCCTATTGCCATAGCAATGCAAACGAGCCAAAGTGCAGGTCTGTAAATTTTCATTGCCTAAGCCTTTTTCAATTGTTTAAAAACCGCTGCGGTTACTAATCCACCTATCAGGTACCAGGTTACAGTTAATATCTTAGTTTTATCGGTTTTAGTTACCGGAGTATCATCTAATCCAATTTTATCCGGTATGCTGATTGCACCCAGACCAGCAGTAAGACCGGCTATTGCACCTTTAAAATAAACATGTTTTTTATCTCCTAAGCCAATGGCGCTGTAGTATAGGGTATTGCTGATGATATCACCTGCAAGGGTGGCCAGATAAAGATTGTCTCCGTCAGGACTGTCCAGTTTCAAATTGGACAAGGATTTGGAAAGTGCCTGCTTACCCAAAAGGTCAATCCGGGGTGCGTCGCGATCAAACTGCCTAAAGCTTTCATGTAATATATTTAAGGCTGCAGCACCTGCAAAGCCAGCGAGTAAGGATTTAAATGATTTCATAATAGAATAATCCCTGCAAGCGGCAAATTGTTTTATGAGGATCGGGATTACGCCATGAATCGCAATTGCCGCTCCATTATGTTATAAAATTGATACACAGAATAGGTTCTGTTAACTTAATCATAACATTAAATTCATGTTTAAGCAGTCTGCCTAAACTAATATTGGATTTTGATACAAAACATATTTTATACTTATGTCTAACAGACGTTTTTTCCTGAAAAATAGTTTGGCTGCTGCGGTAGTAGCCGGTTTATCACCAGTTCTGCCATCATTTGCTGAGGAGAGGAATATTTCAGTCAAACGGGAAAAAGGACCAAAACTTCGCTTTGCCATCGCATCCGACGGACACTATGGACAACCGGGAACTGATTATAAACTTCATCACGAAAATATTGTGAAATGGCTTAATGCCTCGCATGATGAAAATCCACTGAATTTTGTAATTATTAATGGCGATCTGGTACACGATCGGCCTGAATTACTGAAAGAAGTTAAGAAAGATTACTATGATCGTCTGAAAGTTCCTTTTTATGCCGTGCCTGGTAACCACGACCATGCAGATACTGGGCTTTGGAAATCGGTTTTCGGTTACGAGGATAACTTTTCTTTCGAAAAAAATGGGGTGGGTTTTGTTTTAGCAAATACCTCTGATACTAAAGGGACTTATTTATGCCCTAATAATGATTTTTTAAAACAGGAGTTGGATAAGTTTAAAAACCTGAAGACTGTTTTTGTGGTATTGCATATTCCGCCACATTTCTGGGTGCCTGAAAGCCCATTTGTAGATTGTCCGGATGCAATTAAACTTTTGCATAGCTATACAAATGTTAAGGCTGTGTTTCATGGCCACGACCATAGTTTAGATGCCGTTTTTTATACCGATAAGCTACCGCATTTCTTTGATGCCCACATTGGTGGCAACTGGGGTACGGCCTATAAAGGTTACCGCATTGTAGAAGTGGATGAAGACGACAAGATTAAAACCTATCAGGTAAATGCAAGCGGATCGCCATTATTAAATGAAACCAGATTTTAACCCATAAAAAATCGTAATGAAAAAGATATTTTTGATGTTCGTTTTTGCTGGTGCGGTTTTAAATTGTGCAGCACAGAAAATAAGCGAAACCATGCCTGCTATTAAAATCGGAACTGATGCTGCGCAGCCCTTTTTGTTTTCGCTGAATACCCTAACGGCGGAAAATCCCCGTTGGAATATCCACTACTCTGGGAGTTATGGAGAAAGAACCAGCGGACAATTCGGGTATGATGGCTTGGGACAACAATTTGGGGTTAAAGGATATTTAGGCAACAGATTTACCTTATACGCCACAGCAGCGATCGGCTTTGCCAATTCAGGAGGCGTAACATCTGCGCAACAGGCTGAAGTAATCAGAGATCTGGTAGAAGGCAAAGGTATCTCTGGGTTTAGGCTAGGCGCAGGCTTAGGCTTAAGCAGAGATTGGTCGAGTATAGGTGCTGCAATTAGCCGGATTACTGCTTCGTTTGATCAGACCAATTGGAGAATGGCGGGCAACCTCCGCTTCGAAAAAGCTTTCGATAAAACCAGAGATAAACTGGATTTTATTAGCAGTTTTGGCTATCAACATCGCGTTTCTAATGTTTTATATGTTGGCCTTGAAGCCCTGGGACAAGATTTAGAAGGCTTTTGGGAGAAAGACGAGGCAGAGGGAGGCGCAAAGTTAATGATCGGGCCATCCATCAACCTGGAACCAAACCATTCGAAACTGTCTTTCTCTATTTCCGGAGGACCTGTTTTTTACGCAACCCGTAGTAATGTCATCCCGTCAGAGGCCATTAGGGAAATCGGTTCTGTCGCTTCGGGTAATGGCTATACGATCAGGGCCCTGGTTAATTTTAATCTTTATCGCTAATGTGCATGCTTCAAATTAATAAAATGAAAAAGTCATACCTATTTATATTATTCGGTTTCCTGTTTATCCAAAAAGGATTTGCACAATTACCGGGAAAAAACGAAACCACCCAGCAAATTTTATTGCCTAACGGCTGGAAATTAAGTCCGGCCGGGCATTCGGTACAACTGGGTGATTTGCCTTTAAATATGCAACTCAGCGCATCAGGTAAATATCTGGCCATCACCAATAATGGTCAGAGTACGCAGTCGCTGCAACTTATCGATCCTAAAACAGAACAAATTATAGACGAAAAGGTGCTGGGTAAATCCTGGTACGGAATTGCTTTTAGTAAAGATGAAAAACACCTCTATGCATCGGGCGGTAACGATAACTGGATTCTGGATTTTAATATTGTAAACAATAAACTGGGCAGGAGTGATACCATTATTTTGGGGCCGGTTTGGCCAAAGGGTAAAATATGTCCTGCCGGTATTGTGGTAAATAGCAGTAACAGTAAATTATTCACTGTTACCAAAGAAGATAGCGCCCTGTATATTATTGATCCGAAAGCAAAAAAGATTTTAAAACGGGTACAACTTCCTGCCATTGCCTATAGCTGTACACTGGCTGCCGACGAGCGTAAATTGTATATTTCGCTCTGGGGCGGAAAAGCAGTGGCAGTTGTTGATCTGCAGTCAGAAAGCATTGTTCGTCAGATTCCTGTCGGCGATCATCCTAATGAGCTTTTGCTTAATAAAAAAGGTAATATCCTGTATGTAGCCAATGCAAACGATAATACGGTTTCGGTAGTAAATACGCTGAACAACAAAGTAATTGAAACCATC
Source organism: Pedobacter suwonensis (assembly GCF_007833675.1). Taxonomy (NCBI): domain Bacteria; kingdom Pseudomonadati; phylum Bacteroidota; class Sphingobacteriia; order Sphingobacteriales; family Sphingobacteriaceae; genus Pedobacter; species Pedobacter suwonensis. The sequence goes on from NZ_CP031708.1 coordinate 4,368,029, forward strand.
TCTACCACGCTTTATGCCACACAGTTAACGGGTTCAACTACCAACGGCCTGGCTTTGAGTAGCAATGAAAAAACGCTCTATATTGCCAATGCTGATAACAATTGTTTAGCTGTGTTTGATGTAAGTAAACCCGGCGTAAGCCAGAGTCAGGGTTTTATACCGGTAGGATGGTATCCAACCAGCGTTAAGGTTTTAGGCTCGGAAATATTGGTTAGCAATGGTAAGGGCAATACCTCAATGGCGAACCCAAAGGGCCCCCAACCCGTTTCTAAAGTTGATAACAGCGATTATCATATGGGCAGTACCGCTAATAGCAGACTGCAATATATAGCAGGATTGTTTAAAGGGACACTGTCTTTTATTGATGTACCAAAGCCTGAGCAATTAAAAGTGTATACCAAACAGGTTTATGCCAACACACCATTTAGCGACAAAAAAACGATAACTGCTGATGGTGAAGCAGGAAACCCGATTCCCAGAAAACAGGGCGAAAAATCTCCCATCAAACATGTTTTCTATATTATCAAAGAGAACCGTACTTACGATCAGGTATTGGGCGACATTAAAAAAGGAAACGGCGATTCTACGCTAACCCTTTTCGGGCGCAAAGTGACCCCTAACCAACATGCTCTGGCCGAGAATTTTGTATTGCTGGATAACTTTTATGTAGATGCCGAAGTAAGTGCCGACGGGCATAACTGGAGCATGGCGGCTTACGCAACTGACGTAGTGGAAAAAACATGGCCAACCAGTTACGGGGCCCGTGGTGGGAGTACCACTTTCGAAGGTGGCAGGCCGGTAACTTATCCGAAAGGAGGTTTTATCTGGGATTATTGCCAGCGGGCGGGAATCAGTTACCGCAGTTACGGTGAGTTTGGATCTTATGCTAAAGCCAATATCAAATCGTTACAGGGGCATATGTGTCCGGCTTCTCCGGGTTTTGATATGGATATTAAAGATCAGGTGCGTGTAGATGCCTGGCAGCACGATTTTGATTCTTTATTGGTAGCCGGTGCGGTGCCGCAGTTTAATACTCTACGAATTTCAAACGATCATACCAGTGGACAGAAGAAAGGAAAATACTCGCCACAGGCAGCGGTTGCCGATAATGATCTGGCAGTAGGCCGAATCATTGAACACCTTTCGCATAGTAAGGTTTGGAACGAATCGGTTGTGTTTATTTTAGAAGATGATGCACAAAACGGATCAGACCATGTAGATGCACACCGTTCTCCGGCTTATGTAATAGGCCCGTATGTGAAAAGAAATGTAGCGGTACATACCATGTATTCTACTTCAGGTTTTCTGCGTACCATGGAACTGATTTTAGGCCTATCGCCTATGAGCCAGTACGATGCAGGAGCAATGCCTTTGTATGAGTGCTTTACAGCTAAGCCAGATTTTACACCATACAATGCTTTACAACCCCTTATTGATTTAGATACCCGGAACGTGGCGATTAACGAAAGCAGCAGACGCTCTGAACTGTTCAATTTTGCGAAAGAAGATTCTGCACCAGATTTGGATTTAAATGAAGTGGTGTGGAAATCGGTTAAGGGTGAGCAATCGGTAATGCCTGCTCCAAAACGTAGTGCTTTTGTGATTTTGGAGAAGAAGAAAAAAGATGACGATGATTAGAACTTCTGTGATGATCTGGTTTTTAAACAAAAAGGCAATTTTTCGGTTAAGAAAGTTGCCTTTTTGTATTGTTCATTCTCTATACGCCAAACGCCCAGCGCTAAGCTGATTTATAACTTCCAATCCGGCCTTTCAAAATGGCAGGTATAACCGTAAGGATTTTTTTGCAAATAGTCCTGATGTTCTTCTTCCGCATTCCAGAAATCGGTTTCAGGTACCACCTCAGTTACAATTTTGCCCGGCCATTTGCCCGAAGCATCCAATTCAGCAATCAGTGTCTCAGCAGTTTTTTTCTGTTCTTCACTATTATAAAATATAGCTGACCGGTAAGATGTACCTACATCGTTTCCCTGTCTGTTGCGTGTGCTCGGATCGTGGATCTGGAAAAAGTATTCCAATAGTTTGCGATAAGTTAAAACGGTTGGGTCAAAGGTAACTTCAATGGCTTCGGCATGTGTGCCATGGTTCCGGTAGGTGGCATTGGGAACATCGCCACCAGTGTATCCAACAACTGTTGAGATAACGCCAGGGTAATGACGGATCAGTTCTTCTACGCCCCAAAAGCAGCCGCCGGCAAGAATGGCTTTTTCAGTATTCATATATCTTTCCTCTTTTTGATTACATAAAGATACGGTGAAGATGTGTAAAAGGAAAGTAAAGAAGGGTGGTCGTTACGTTGTATGGTGTAGTCGTGATGATAAATGATCGGATAAGTCGCTTGTGTCGTCCTGAGCGGAGTCGAAGGATAACGGGTTTAAGTGTATTGATTGATTTTTTGGATCGCAGGGCCTTTGCTAAGTAGGGTAGCGTGTTCCCGTCTTTTGCTTTTACGCTTCGCTGCCTCGTACCTCGTTGCTGCAGGGTAACCGCTTCAGCCGGGGCTAGGTGGCCACTGTAGCTTTTCATATTAGCGGTTGCAGGTTGCAGCGTCCATTGTTCCTAAACCCGATTGCAATGTAAAGCCCGGAGCGCAGCGAGGACTTGGAATGCAAAGCGGGGCAGCATTCCGCCAAGAACCACAAGCCCTTCATTTCCTGATTTTAACAAATGTGCTATTTCGGACGGTGATAACAAATGATCGGATAAGTTGCTTGTGTCGTCCTGAGCGGAGCCGAAGGATAACGGGTTTAAGTGTATTGATTAAATTTTTATTTGGAGCGCAGGGCCTTTGCTAAGTAGGGTAGCGTGTTCCCGTCTTTTGCTTTTACGCTTCGCTGCCTCGTACCTCGTTGCTGCAGGGTAACCGCTTCAGCCGGGGCTAGGTGGCCACTGTAGCTTTTCATATTAGCGGCTGCAGGGTGCATTGTCCATTGTTCCTAAACGCGATCCGATACCCATGGGATGAGCGGAACAGCCCGGAGCGCAGCGAAGGATTTAAAATGTTATCTCATTACCACCCCTGCCCCTCCTAAATCAGGAGGGGAGTTCCCCTCATAGTTCCGGATTTAATTGAAAAGTTGAATGCATTCAAGTCCTGTTGAAATCTGTCAATGGTATACTTTAGAATCTCGAATACATATGGATTGGGCGTCATTCCCAACTCGATTAGGAATCTTAAAACGCTCGCATTAATCGATCCTGTCATTGATAGCGGAGTCTAAGAATAGTTGGTTTAAGTGTATTGATTGATTTTTTGGAGCGCAGGGCCTTTGCTAAGTAGGGTAGCGTGTTCCCGTCTTTTGCTTTTACGCTTCGCTGCCTCGTACCTCGTTGCTGCAGGGTAACCGCTTCAGCCGGGGCTAAGTGGCCACTGTAGCTTTTCATATTAGCGGTTGCAAGGTGCAGTGTCCATTGTTACTAGATGCGATCCGATACCCATGGGATGAGCGGAATAGGCCCGGAGCGCAGCGAAGGATTTAAAATGTTATCTCATTACCACCCCTGCCCCTCCTAAATCAGGAGGGAGTTCCCCTCATAGTTCCGGATTTAATTGAAAAGTTGAATGCATTCAAGTCCTGTTGAGATCTGTCAATGGTATACTTTAGAATCTCGAATACATATGGATTGGGCGTCATTCCCAACTCGATTGGGAATCTTAAAACGCTCGCATTAATCGATTCTGTCATTGATAGCGGAGTCTAAGAATAGTTGGTTTAAGTGTATTGATTGCTTTTTTTAGAGCGCATGGCCTTTGCTAAGCAGGGTAGCGTGTTCCCGTCTTTTGCTTTCACGCTTCGCTGCCTCGTACCTCGTTGCTGCAGGGTAACCGCTTCAGCCGGGGCTAGGTGGCCACTGTAGCTTTTCATATTAGCGGTTGCAGGATGTCGCGTCCATTGTTCCTAAACCCGATTGCAATGTGAAGCCCGGAGCGCAGCGAGGACTTGGAATGCAAAGCGGGACAGCATGCCGCCAAGAACCACAAGCCCTTCATTTCCTGATTTTAACAAATGTGCTATTTCGGACGGTGTGACACAAATCGATAAGATGATTGCAAGCTTATATTTTGAGCGCAAGGCCGGTGTAAAACACAGGTTTCGTCCCGTCTTTTGCGTTTACGCTTCGCTGCCTCGTACCTCGTTGCTGCAGGGTAACGCTTCAACCGCGGCTAAGTGGCTTTTGCAGCATTTCATACTAAGGGTTGCAGGGTGCAGCGCCCATTGTTCCTAAACGCGATTGAGCGGAATAGCCCGGAGCGCAGCGAGGACTATAAGCGAAAGCGGGACTGCGAGCCTCCAAGAACTACAGGTTGCCCATTTTCTAAATAATCTATTGATGTCGGTCGTTGTGACACCAACTGATAGGATAAACTAGATTTCAATAACTCTGTTGAAAAGATCTCTCCATTTCGCTGCGCTACAGTCGAGATGACGAATTTTTTCGGGAAATCTGTCAATGGTAGCGGAGTCTAAGGAAGCTTGAATATCATGTTGATTATCAATAACTACCAAAAGCGAAATCCATAAAACTTACATTGTTTTTACGCGATGAGCTTACGGCGATGCCTTTATTCGCTTTATCAGTAAAAGTAAAACCTTCCAGTTCGTCTTGTTTATCGGCATCAATTACATTTAAAACAACCTCTTGACCTTTAGTTAATGATTTTTCGAGATCAATAAAGGTAAACCTCCATTTACGGCCTTCGATCTGATTTTGGATTAAAACCAGTATTCCTTTATCTGCAATGTAATGTAAGTTTTGTACCCAAGGTGAACAGGTGAATTTTTTGAAAAGTACACCTTTTTCGCTGGTTTTATTGGCTTTCGATAAGGCTTCTGGATTGTATAAACGTACTTCGTTAGCTTTATTGCCATAATCGGCTGTGGCCACATACCAATTGCTTTTGTAATTTACGTATTCTGGCCGCGTGCCCTGAATACAGGCATCATCCTCAATGGTTTTAATCAGGTTGCTATCTAATTTTCGGCTTTTTAAAAAAACTGACCAATTGATGCAGTTAATTTCTGCTTTCCAAAGTGTGCCTGCTGCATTTTGTTTAACCGAGTTGCCCACAAACGTTGGTAAGCCTTTGTGGTAGGCAATGCCAGTAGGATGTTTAATTACGTTTTTGCCTTTAATGGTAAATTTGTATTCCTTATGCTCATAAATAAGCGAATCTTTCTGAAGTTTATATTCGCGCATTATACCAACTTCTCTATCCCCATACAGAAAATAATGCCCGCTCTGCTTCGAAATACCCTGGCAGGCACCTAAGGAATCAAGAGTAATTGTTTTCGCTATTTTTCCTTCTGTTTTGCTGTATCTCGCAACAAAAAACATCACAATCAGGACTAAAACAGGGTTTAGTGTTTTCATGATTAAGGATCTAAAGGTTCATCAAAATCGATCTGTAAAGAATTGGTATTCAGGTAAAATTCTGATTCGGTTTCACTCAGTCGTTTTCCACTTTTATAAGGATAATAACCGAGTTCTTTTTTACAACGTTCGGGCAGGATATCGGTGATGTAGTAACTTTGCGATTTTACGGTACAAACCATTCCAGCTTTATCTGCCGGCATTCCGTACCTGAACATCAGTCTGGCGCAGTTACGTAAATTCGTAGTCGTGTGTCGGGCATGGGGTTCCATAATAATGGCACTTTCGGGTACCTGTAGCACTTCCATTAAAAATTTTTTCATTTCATAAGCTTCGCTGAATTTGGTTTTATAGGGATGTACCCTGCCACCAGATACCACAATAAATGGCGCCATGCCTTTTTTATACTGTAGGGCCGCTAAACGGCAGCGGATCATTCCGCCGGGGCTTAGGGCAACATCTTTTTCTTCGGGCCCTGCACCGGGAACCAGGATTACGCTGTAAGGGTATTTCTTCCAATCCACTTTTTTGATCTGTTGAATGGCAGTCAGGTTTACACCTTTGTTCATCGGTTCATAATCTGCAGCATCATTACGTTCATTGAGTTCTAATGCCTGAAGTGCAAATTGCATAGTGGGTTCAAAAAACAGTTTATTATTTCCTTGTAAGGCTAACCATGCATTGGCTGCGGTGAGTTCTGCAAATTCTTTATCCTTTATTTTAAAACTGATGGAATCTATTTTCGGGTAATTGGGTTTATTTCCCTCTACATATACGCCAATAGCGTAATTAATGGCATTTGCATCTTGCTCCCATGCCTTAATCAATAGGTTTTGATGCTGTTCTTTGGCAAAAAGGGCATAACACCCTGATGGAATGAGGTGGTTTTTGATCAATCTTCCGAATAGATTATTTTCTGTGTAAAGCTTGGCTAACCGGTTTCCGATACCGGATATTTCATCATCGGTAAATTTTAAAGCTTTCGCATAACAGGTAATGTCGGTTCTACAGGTTTTGATTGCTTCGTTTATGCGGAGCGTTTTTAATTGATAGATGGCGTTTAGTACCGTATCTGTACTGAGCGTTTGACGGAACTCTGGCAATTGTTCGAAAAGTGTTAGCAGATAATAATTTTTGTACTGTACAGCATTTCTGGTTTGGATAATTTGATAAGATGGCGAGGGCATTTCCTGTGCAGCTAAGCCTTGGCACAACAGGTAAATTATCAGAAAGAGATAGCAGAGTTTCATCTAAAAGTTTTGGGTGTAAAATTAAACGCCTGCCATTAAACCAAAATTAAGCAAGTGTTATCCTTTAGCTCAAGTAAATCGATTTATAAATATTTGGTTCGAGTTAATATTAATTTAAAGAAGCCATTCTTATTGGTGTAAAGAGTTAACACAGGGGATACATCGCGTTAAAAATGCACCGCTACTTTTGCGGCGGTAGAACGCTCAAAAAAATTACTCGTCAATTTTAAAAGGATAAGCCTATGTAAATGTGAAAATCTACGCTTCTACTTAAAAACACAAATCTCCCTATTATTTAAAAAACCATTACAAAGAACAAAAAGATGACATCATTTTTTTTAACCGCAGGTATTAATCATACTTGCAGGAAATTGCTTTTGCCCTTAGGTTTACTGGCCATCTGTAATGCCAATGCAATAGCAATAAACCATAGTGAAGCTGTGTCGGCCTTATACCATAAAGCATTTGCCACGGTGAGCGGAACAGTTACCGATCAAAATAACCAACCATTACCTGGTGTTAGTGTCTTCGAAAAGAAAACAAAAAAAACTACAGTTACCGATTCCAACGGCAGATATTCAATTAATGTAGAAGAAGGTGCTGTTCTGGTATTTTCTTATATCGGTTATGATAATCAGGAGGTTGCGGTTAACGGTCGCCAGAATATTAGTGTTGTTTTAAAAGAAAGCAGCAATACTCTAAATGAGGTAGTGGCCATTGGTTATCAGAAGATCAGAAAATCGGATGTAACAGGTGCCATCAGCAGTGTTAAAGCCAGCGAAATGAATTTAACTTCTCCTACGGTTGGTCAGGCTTTGGTTGGTAAAGTTGCCGGCGTGCAGGTATCTCAAACCAGCGGTGCGCCGTATTCCGGCACCAAAATCAGGGTAAGAGGTATTGGTTCCATTAATGCCAGTTCAGATCCTTTATATGTAATTGATGGGTACCCGGCAGGAAATAACGTATCCATTAATCCAGAGGATATTGAAACCATCGATATTCTAAAAGATGCCGCTTCTGCTGCCATTTATGGTTCAAGGGCATCGGGAGGGGTAGTGTTAATTACCACCAAAAGAGGTACGGATGGAAAAGGAAGATTTGAGTATGATGTCCAGGGTGGCGTTTCTCAGCTGGCTAAAAAAGTAAAACTCTTGGATGCCAACCAGTTTATCCAGCTTTTAATCGACGGGCGTAACAATGCCTATAAAGATTTATGGGTAAATGCCGGAAAAACCTGGAACGATGCCATGTTTAGTGATAACAATGCTACGCGTATTGCCAATGTGGGTAACGGAAGTAGTGTGAGTATACCTGCAGATCTTTATAATTTTAGTACACAACAAGCTATTCCTGCTACGTACAATACCGATTGGCAGGACGAACTTTATCGCAATGCCGCTTTTCAGCGTCATAACCTTTCCTTTTCTGGCGGTACTAAAGATATTAAATACTTTTTAAGTGGTGGTTACCAGAACAACAATGGTATTGTAACCAATACCAACCAAAAGGTTACCAACTTCAGGGCTAATATAGATGGCAAGGTGAGCGAGCGTTTACGTGTAGGCGCGAACATCTCGTACACACAGAATGATAACCGTGAAGTACAGGAAGGACGCTATAATCTAAGTCCGATGATGTCGGCTTTGATTTACCTGCCATATCTGCCTGCAAGGGATGCGAATGGTAATCCCATCCAGTTTGGCATGGGCGCTTTAGCCTCGCAATATGGTATTCAAAATCCAGAAAATCCACTTGCAACGGTAGAGCAATTGAAAATTACCAGAAAGGGTGCCCGAAGTACTTATAATGCCAATGCTACTTATAACATACTGAAAGGATTGGATTTTAAAGCCAATTTAGGTACACAGACCTATAACGAGAAATATGATTTTTATCTGCCAACCAGCTTAAGTAATGGTAATAATCCACCTTACTCTACCGCTGCGATAACGGCGGCGAATGCTATTGCACAAACGCTTAGTCAGGTTGATCAGCTTGGTGAGTTTACCTTAAACTATAACAAAACTTTTGGTAAGCATAAAATTGATGTGCTCGGCGGTTATTCTGCGCAGAAAACAACCAGCGATTTAATCAGGATTTCTGCTACGGGTTTTCAAAATGATAAAATCGGTGAGATCACCGATAAAGGTGCTGAAGCAGGCTTTTTAACACTGATTACCGATGGAGCAAATAAAACAGCAAAGGCTACCAATACTTTGCTCTCTTATTTTGGCCGTTTCAGTTATAATTATGCAGGTAAATACTTTTTAACCGGTTCATTCCGTCGTGATGGATCATCAAGGTTCGGCCCGTTAAATAAATATGGCAATTTCCCTTCAATAGCTGCAGGATGGAATCTTTCCGAAGAAGATTTCTATAACAGTTTTCTTGGCGAACAATCAACCGTTAAGTTAAGGGCAAGTTGGGGCTTGAGCGGTAACAACAACATCCCTAATTACAGAACTGCGCAGGAAATGAGTGCACCGGGTGGTGTGGTTTTTGGAAATGCGGTTTCAACGGCGATCTGGCCAAATGCCATACAGGATTCGAAGTTGGGATGGGAGTCTACCTCTCAGTATAATTTTGGTGCCGATGTCAGCTTATTCAAAAACAGATTGAATATTATTGCAAATTATTACTTGAGTTATTCTTACAATCTCCTATTCAATCAGCCCATCTCTGCTGTATCGGGTTCTTCTTCTATTCTTACCAATCTTGCTGATAGTAAAATCCGTAATAAAGGTTTCGACATCCAACTGGATGGAAGAATTATCCAGAACCAGGATTTTACATTGGGTTTAAGCGGAAACATTTCCGTTAACCACAATAAGGTATTAAATATGGGTGGAGCAAGTACCATCTATACTGCTGGTGCAGAGCGGTCATACATTACACATGTTACCCAAGAAGGTCAGCCGGTTGGTATGTTTTATGGTTTTAAAGTTTTGGGCAGGGTCACAGCTGATAATTTGGGTAAGGTTGCTCCATCAGCTTCTTCAACTAACCCGGCAAAAATCGGTGATTTATATTTCCAGGACACGGATGGCAACGGCATTGTGAATGATGCAGACAAAACGGTGATCGGCACACCTTATCCAAAATTTACCTACGGTTTTGCCGTAAATACTTCTTATAAAATGTTCGATTTAAGGGCATCATTCAACGGATCATATGGGAACCAGGTTTTAGACGGACAGGATTATTACCTGTATAATTTCGAAGGTTCTGGCAACCAGTATGTAGATGTTGCCAACCGTTACCGGAATGAAGCCAATCCGGGCAGTGGCTTAAATTATCGTGCATCGCGTGCGGGTACGCAAAGTAACAGTACCCGTTTATCATCTTTCTACATTCAGGATGGTTCTTACTTCAGGTGTACCAACATTACTTTAGGTTATAGTTTTCCAAAGCAGCTAGCCAATACGCTTAAAGTAAGTAATATACGTGTTTATGCGAGTGTAGATAATGCATTTACCATTACAGATTATAAAGGCTATAATCCTGAAGTAGATTATAGTGCAGGTAATAACCTTGCCCCTGGGGTAGATTATGGTAACTATCCATTGGCAAGAACCTATAACCTGGGTGTTAAACTTACTTTTTAGAATCAAGGAAATGAAAAACAATATTTATACAATTTTGGCACTGGGTGTAGTTTTAAGCCTAAGCGCCTGTAAAAAAGATTTTTTGGCACAGAGCAATCCCAATGCTGTTACTGTAGAGAATTATTTTAAAACTGAGAATGATGTATTATTGGCGGTAAACGGTGCTTACCAATCGTTAAGAAGCAGTAATACGCTGGGTGAAAATAGTGGTTTATTTACCGATGAGCGTTCGGATGATACCGGTAGAAATGATAACCAGAGTAATGCCGGAGAGCCCTTTCAATTTAATGATTTCTCTTTATTGCCAAGTAACTCATACTTAAAAGCGCATTGGCTTGCACTTTATCAATCCATCACCCGAAGCAATGTAATTTTATCAAATATCGATAAGGTAAGTTTTGCTAACCCTGCAACCAAGATTAACTATGCAGCCGAAGCCAAATTTATCAGGGCGATCATGTATTTCGAACTGGTAAGGAAATGGGGAGCTGTGCCTTTGGTTACTAAACAATTGCTCACAACTGATGAGGTTACCGCAGCAACTTTCCGCGTGCCTGAAGTTGACGTATATAACCAGATTGTCGCCGATTTAAAAGATGGTTTAAACAGTACGTTACCAAACTTCCAGACAACCGCCAATATTGGAAGGACTTCAAAAGCCGCTATTAATGCTTACCTGGGTAAAGTTTATTTAACCATGGCGGCCACCCTGCCAAACAATAAGGCCGAAAACCTTTCCAATGCCAATACTTACCTAACGGCTGCTTATAATATGAAAGCTTTTGGCAACCTTTCTGAAATTCCTTATACCGACGTTTTCGATGTGGCCAAGAAAGCCACCTGTAAAGAACTGATTTTCCAGATTTCTTACAAACAGGGCGATATTAATTACAGCTCCAGCATTGCCGCTAATAACCAGGCAAAAGGCGAAACCATTAATTCGTTAAAGGTTTCAACTGGTATCGGTGGAAATGTGAAGTTAGATCTGATCAACGAGTACGAAACAAGTGATTTAAGAAAAGATTTCTCTGTAAAATACGCTAACGATGCAACCGTAAAAGATTGGTTTATTACCAAATTCCGTGATGCCAGTGCCTTGGCCACCAACAATGGTTATGGCGGTAATGATTGGATTTTGATGCGTTATGCCGACGTAATTTTAATGCTTGCTGAAGTTAATATGTTGCAGGGCAATGATGCCGTAGCTATTCAATATTTAGATATGGTCAGAACAAGAGCAGGTATGCCTGTTTATGCGGTTGCCAAAACCGACGTTAATTATGCGGCTAAATTCCCGACTTTAAAACTGGCTATTTTGCATGAGCGTAGGGTAGAATTCGCCTTTGAGCACCAAAGATGGTTTGATTTGATCAGAAATTTTACCGCGGCAGAGTTGGTTACTTACTTAAAAGCGAAACCACAGTCGGCGTATGGAATTGCTAAGCTGGCTAACGTAACCACAAAAGACAGGTATTTCCCTATTCCTTTTGATGAGGTAAAACTGGATCCGGTTAAAATGTATCAGAATCCGGGTTATTAAATAACGTGAGTTTTGGCTCTTAACTTCGTCATTGCGAACTGAAGAAGGGACTTCGCGCAGGAGTGAAGCAATCTTTTTTGATAATAAATTATATGATAGATTGCTTCGGCTCGCTCATATCCCGCCTCGCAATTGTAAGGGTTTAGTAATTCGGTAATGAACTAGAGTTTATTTATATCGACCATTTCCACAGGTTTTTTACCATTAATTCCTTGGTGTGGCCTTTGCCAGTTATAATATACAATATACTTTAACAGTTCGTCCTGCAATTCCTCTAGGCTGTCAAAGTCTGTATCTTCAATGAGATCCTCTTTCAAGGTTCTCCAGAAGCGTTCAACCTTTCCGTTTGTCTGTGGGCGGTATGCCTTTGTATACCGCCTTTTGATACCAGTTTCCATCAGCATTCTCTCAAAGGGATGGTTCTTTTTGTTCTGACTGATGGAGGGACCGAACTCTGGTCCGTTGTCAGCAATCATCTCCTCAAAGAGTATCCCAAATTCCTGTTTGAGCATCTGCATGCAGCGCATCCCAGCGAACATGGTGGTAAGAGCGGTAATGTCTTCCATCACCTCTGCCCAGGCCAAACGTGAATAATCATCCAGGACGCACAGCAGATAAAGCTTTCTGTTTTGTCCCCTGATTACACTTTTACTAAGATGGTGGCAATCAATATGTCCTAACTGGCCCATATACTCCTTAATGATCTTTCGTTTAACTTCTTTTTCAGCCGACCCCAAATGGTTTTGACCGTGACGTTTGAGAATATTATATACCCCAGATGCCGATGGCGTAAATTTATCTGATTTTTGTTGAAGCTGACTGGCTATTTCAAATTTATTACAGCCAAGTTTACGAAGATCAAGCACTTTTTTGTTCATCCTGAAGGTCGGGACGTCTTGTACGGTACTTAGGACCACGCTTCGCTGGGAGCAGATCCACTTCATTCCCCGATTGCTTGAACCTATTGTAGTACTTCAAAAAACTCCGTGCATCAGTATCATGCGCAGAGTAGAAGTCTTTTACAAGTTTAAAATTGGGGTGCAAACCAGCTTTTACCTGTTCATATTCTGTGATCAGGAAACGGTATTTGCTCAGGTAATTACGCTTTAAGGTAAGATCATTCGTGTTTATTCGCATAAATCAATTATTAGCTTATACAAAGCTAATTCTGTTACCGAATTACTAAACCCTTACAGCAATGACGACTTTTTTGGGAGTCTGTCAAAAGTAGCTTGTCGATGGGCCTGTTTCAAGGTGTTTCGACAGGCTATAATTTAAAATTCTAGTACAAAATCGTCATCTCGACCGGAGCAACGCGGAGCGGAGAGATCTTTAAACGACGTTATCGAGAAATTTAAAAGATTTCTCCATTGCGCTACCGATGAAAATCGGTAAGCTTCAGTCGAAATGACGATATTATTTTATCTTAAGTTCTCCCTGCCATTTAGATTAATTTTTATAAAATAAATTAACCCTGATGAACATTCCCCTAATGCTTGATGTCGCACCAACCATAAAAAAAACTATCTGTGATTTGAAAATGAAGGCCAGCATTTCATCGGCAGCTTCAGCCCTTCTTTTCGTTATAAATCCTCGCTATGGGCTTCATCTCAGTCCCTTATATCACATTCCTCGTAATTTTCCCTTTAATAATATAAAGTGCCTGGATATTTTTCTTACTGATTACCGTATCGCCTTTAAAATTCGGGTTTGAAGAGCGGAGGATGAGTTTGGTATCGTCAGCGTGCTGAAAAATGAGTTTGATGGTGCGCAGGCTATTACTGTCTTCATCCGTCATCACCACATAAGCCTCTCCCCACTGCAGGATTTCGTAATTGGTAATTTCTTTTATCGCTATAATTTCCCCTGCGGCATACTGCGGGGCCATGCTATCACCATAAACCGGTAAATAGGCCGTACAATCATTAAAAGGCAAATAGTTGACCAGGTATTCCGCCCGTTGCTCTTCCACAATATGTTCTTTCGCATCCGACAGGCTCATATCAAAATAAGGAACACCTTCCTTGCTTTCGCCAACAGCTGGCTTCTTTTTGAAGAAAGGCTCACCAATTCCATCTTCCAGCCAGGTTAAATTGACGTCGAATTTCATCTCCAACCTATCTTTAATCGCATTAGATACATTAACCCTTTCTCTTAAAATATCTGACAATGAACCTTGTTGAATATTTAATGCAGCAGCAAAATCCTTTTGAGTCTTAAAATGCAGTAATTCCATTAATTTTTTTAAGCGCTGATTTTCATTCATAACGGTAATTGTTGATAAGTTTAGCTTATTAAAATTAGATTAACTTATTTTATTTTACTAAATTCGTTAGCTAATATAATCATTTTAAAATTAAACAATATGGAAGCGAATACGAATTTTAAAAACGAAACGATGGCACTTATCGGTGCGATTGAAAGCTTTTTTTCTACAAACAGTGTAGATTATCATTTGAACTTTCTAAAAAACTGGTTAAATCCACCCCGTAACGAATTCGATTTCTCGCCTCAGAAGCACCCCGCGCAGCTGTTGGTATTTTATGAAAAACTCGTTCCGCTTTTCGACTATTCCGATTTGGTTTTTAACCATATTGAAACTGATAAAGCATTTATAGAGGCGATTTCGGCTGATGAATGCGGTGTAGAACGCGAAATGGTACTACTTAAGTATTGTCCGAAATTATTGAGCAGCGGAGAAGTGAAAAATCCAAAACTTACCTTTCTTGATATTTTTTTGTTCTTCCAGTCAGATACCTATAAAGTGATGTATAAAGAGTGGTTGCTGGCCGCATTAGAAAATAACCTCGACCTGGATTGGGACCAACATATTTTTCCTTTTTACGAAAACACCAAAAAAATGCTGGAGGCTTGTTGGCTCATACACGAAAGGATCATTACCAGAAATAGTTTTAAAAGTATCGATCGGTATTATCATATGGCAATCTTCGAAAGTACATCGCCTCTGGCTTTTGAACAGGAAGTATTTAACGATCCATTTAAGGTAATAGAATTTTTCTTTAGCCTTGATAACCTAAGCGGGCATAAAACCTATCTAAAAAACTGGTATAAAGCTGCCCTGGCTGAAGAAAAGTGTTTGAGCGATGTGGCCGATTATTTTTTTCTCTATAACCAGTTTATCAAATTGCTAAACGCCGGTTTTTTGATTACCGCCAAAAACTTAACTTACCAGTGTACACCGCCCAAAAATTTGCTTATTGCTACAGATCAGTCAAAAAACAGCGGTACCCATAAAGGCCTGTGCGAGGTAAATACACTGGCTGCCATGCATATCGAAAATCCCTATCTGTTTGTAACGTCTTTTTTTATTCCCGAAAAAATTAAGCAACTGCGTTTAGGGCTCCTGGAATGGTTTTATGCTGCATTCAGTACCAAAAGCAGCATTAAATTACTGGATAAGGAATTCCTGTTTGAACAGTATGAATCCATGCTGATGATTATAGAAGCTTTTTTTTTAATCATTACCAATCCTCCCTTAAATGAAACTGAAGAAAGGTACCATTATGCGGAGTAAGTTTTTGAATGCAGAACATGCCGCATTAAAAGATGAAAGCATGTTACGTTTGTTAAAGGCTATTATAGCCGCAGTTCCTGTTCAATGTGTTTATCTCCATAATAACTTTCTGGCCGGTAAGGCCGTTCAGGAAATCCTGATTATGGTTTCTTTTAAACAGGTACGTATTTTAAATGAATTAATACCAGTGTTAAATATTGTATTTAACGGGCAAACGGAACTGAGCTATCGGGTTTTTCATGTACATGAGGTAGAGCAGGCCCTGTTGGAGGGAAGTTTATTCTGTTACTATGCTACAGCTGCACAGAATTGTTTATTTAGTAAATCCGGTCATCTTTTTGATGGTGATACATCTAAGTTTATTGCAGACCAGGTAAGTGCCAGCTACCGGCATGGAATTGATAAGGCCAATAAATTTTTGGTAGGTGCAACCTTCTACTTTAAACAACAAAATTTTGAATACTGCACTTTCATGCTGCATCAGGTTTTTGATCTGATGTATCGGGCCATCGAGATTCTGGTCATGGGAAAAGATAAAAAAACACACCGCATCCGGGTTCATCAATTGTATATTAAGCCTTATGTTAAGCCGCTTTCAGCATTGTTTAATGATAGTGAGGAAGAGGCTAGCCTATTGCATTTGCTTGATGAGGCTTACCTGGCTGTGAGGTACGAAAACAGTTATGTTATTGGTGAACAAGATTTGTTACACCTGTTTGAAAAAGCAGATTTATTGTATGTGGTTGCAGAACAGGTTTATCAGCGTATCATGAATAATCATTTCGACCAACAGCGGAGCACGATAGATGCGGGTTAAGTGGTAAAACAGCATATTAAAAGCATTCATCTATTTTATTGGAAATTTAGGGTTCGGTATTTCTTCGGCAAGAGCAGTCCCGTTATTGGCTTTATCCCGATATTTTATACTACCGTGTGGACACATCTTTTTAAGAATAGTTTAGGCATTTTGCTAAGAAACTTTAATAAAGCATGGGTTTTAACTAAGGACGCTGTCAATCCCAGGAGCCAGGGGAATCAAAAAAACAGTTGCAGTTCAGATAAATTAGCACTAACAAACCTGAAGCGCAGTGGTTTTGTGTTCATAACGATAATGAAATTTTTCTAAAAAATATTGAACACAAAACGAAGTGCCACTGTTTTTTTTGATGCGTATGGGATTGTGCAAAAGGCTCATTGCTGGATTGACGAAGCGCTTTGGGTACTTTGGCGCTCCAAAGTACCATGCCCCCGCGGCATAGAGCGGAAATAAATCCATTACATCCAGCTATACTTTTTGAGATATTAAATCCTCCTAAGATGCTGAAATAAATTCAGCATGACGATCGCCCTAAAAATATGTGCTAAAAACAATGATCACTAATATAAATGTTTCCATACAAAAGGATAGCAGCGGACACGAGCCCGATATTTCATCGGGTGAAGTAAAGCGGATAGCGGGAAGAAACTTTAATCATTGCATAGAAAGCCGCTCTCCAAACAACTCAATATTAATGGTTTTAAGATTAAGTCTGCATCATGTTAATAAAATTGATTACTTTTCAGTAAAACGAATGTTTAGTACCCTAAAATTAAGAAACCATAAAAAAGGATTATAAAATTGAGTATTAATACCAATAATAAGTATCGTATAAATATATTTGTGGATAGGATCTGAGACCATTTCAGATTTCTCTCAAACTCAATTTTAACCAATGAACAAATTCGAAAGCCGTTACGCCCAAAGCCCAAAAGAAGTTAAACAAATGGATACCGCTGCTTTGCGGGATAACTTTTTGATTGAAAACGTATTTGAAGTCAACCAGGTAAACCTCACCTTATCTCATTTTGACAGGTATATTGTTGGTGGTGCCATGCCGGTTGATCAAAAAATAGCATTGCCAAACCCTGATGATTTAAAAGCGAATTACTTTTTGGAGCGCAGGGAATTGGGGATCATCAATGTTGGCGGAAAAGCAATAGTAACAGCTGACGGGGAAACATACGAACTGGATTATAAAGAAGCTTTATATATCGGCAAAGGTACAAAAGAAGTGTTTTTTGAAACTGCCACTCCAGGCGAAGCTGCGAAATTATATATCAATTCTGCCCCCGCACACCATAGCTATCCTACTAAAAAAGTAAGCAAAGCTGAAGCGGAGATTGTAGAATTGGGTACGCCTGAAACAGCCAATCATAGAATAATCAATAAGTTATTGGTGAACAGTGTTTTACCAACCTGCCAGTTGCAAATGGGCATGACCGAATTAAAATCGGGCAGTGTTTGGAATACCATGCCTGCACATACACACGATAGAAGGATGGAAGCCTATTTCTATTTTGAGGTTCCGAACGGGCAAAGTGTTTGCCACTTTATGGGACAACCGCAAGAAACCCGCCATATCTGGATGCAGAATGATCAGGCGGTGATTTCGCCAAACTGGTCTATCCATTCGGGAGCAGGCACAACCAATTACACTTTTATTTGGGGTATGGCCGGCGAAAACTTAGATTATGGCGACATGGATCACTGTGCCATTACCGAACTGAAATAATTTATTTAAGAATACATCATGGCTAACAACATATTTAATTTAGCAGGTAAAACTGCATTGGTAACCGGCTGCAAAAGAGGAATCGGAAAAGCTATGGCTTTGGCTTTGGCTGAAGCAGGGGCCGATATTATCGGTGTCTCTGCAAGTTTAGAACTGCAGGGCAGTGCTGTTGAGAACGAAGTTTTAGCGCTGGGCAGAAAATTTTATGCTTACCAGTGCGATTTTGGTAAACGCGAAAATACCCTGGCTTTTGCGGCTCAGGTGAAAGCAGATCATCCTGTGATTGATATTCTGGTGAATAATGCCGGAACGATTTTGCGCCAGCCAATTGCTGAACATTCAGACGAATATTGGGATGAAGTAATTGCCGTAAACCAATCGGCACCATTTATTTTAACGCGTGAAATTGGTAGGGAAATGATTGCCAGAGGAAGTGGAAAAGTAATTTTTACAGCTTCATTACTTTCATTTCAGGGCGGAATTACCGTGCCTGGTTATGCCGCGAGTAAAGGAGCAATTGCATCTTTAACCAAGGCTTTTGCAAATGAGTGGGCATCAAAAGGTGTAAACGTAAATGCGATTGCTCCTGGCTATATCGCAACTGATAATACTTCTGCTTTGCGTGAAGATCAGGACAGGAGCACTTCTATATTATCTCGTATCCCCGCCGGAAGATGGGGTATACCTGAAGATTTTAAAGGACCAACGATATTCCTGGCCTCAGCTGCCAGCGATTATGTTCACGGAACAATTTTAACCGTTGATGGCGGTTGGATGGGACGGTAGGGTTAGTCGTTAGTCTCTAGTCCCTAGTCAGGAGTCGATGTTCAGAAGTATTTAAACCTCGCAGATTTTCAAAGCCTGCGAGGTTTTTTTTGCAATTAGTAATGAGGACTTGCGACTCATTACTGCGGACTTAATAAACTGAACTCGATAATTATTTAGTTAAAACACTGTCTTATAGGCGCCCAATCCCTGACCGATTCGTCATGCTGAACTTGTTTCAGCATCTTTTTAGCAGGAAAGACCCTGAAATAAATTCAGGGTGACGGTCGATTAATCAAACGTCAATATAAGCTACCGATAGGTAATATTAATAATCGAACTCAGGTTAATACAAATTATAAATCTCCTTAATATCTTTCAGGATATTTTCGAAATCGATTTTAAGGTCGATTAATTTACCGGTGTGTATATCGAAAACCCAGCCGTGAACGGTTATTCCGCGTTCAGTAATGGCCTCTTGCACTGCTGCGGTTTTTAACAGGTTAACGCATTGTTCCTGAACATTCAGTTCGACGAGTCGGTTGTAACGCGCACCTTCATCCTCAATGGCATTTAACTCCTCTTTGTGGATGCGGTAAACATCACGGATATTTCTTAACCATGGATTTAATATACCCATATCAGCAGGTTGCATGGCCGCTTTAACGCCTCCACAATTGTAGTGTCCGCAAACCACAATATGGTTTACTTTTAAGTGACGAACAGCGTAGTTTAAAACCGTCATTACGTTTAAATCTACGTTATTTACCAGGTTGGCCACATTTCGGTGCACAAAAGCCTGACCAGGTTGTATACCCATTAAATCTTCGGCCGTAACCCGACTATCTGAACATCCGATATACAAAAACTCCGGACTTTGTCCTTTAGATAGCTCGGTAAAATAATTGGGATCAATTGATAGTTTTTCTGCTATCCACTTTTCGTTGTTCTTAAAAACGTCTTCTACATTCATAATGGTGCTTTAATAGCGTTTTGGATAAATAAATTATTGTTAAGCTGTTTTTATTCAATCATAATACCAAAAATAATCTTTTGCTATTAATGCATAGAAATTAAAGGCATTAACAGATAAATTTCTTTTTGATCGCTTTATTAACAAGTTTTATCCCTAAATGTTTACAGATTTGATAGTAGCTTCTTCATATGGGCTACCTGAAGGATGTTTTTAAATTCAGATGTATTAAAATCTCCTTTAGTGATGATCTGTTTTAAACTTCTGTTAAAACTTCTTACGGAAATGCCCAGATAGGCTGCCATGTCTTCTTTGGAAATGGAAATATGCTCATCAGCCTGTAGCTTGAGCAATTTCAAAAGCGCATATTCCAGTGTATATAACTGCTGAAAAGATGCGCGTGTACTGGTTTGTATAATTCTGGTAGACAATTCCTGAAGTAAGAGTATCGTGAATTCGCTATTTTTATTAATCAATGAAAGAAAAAGATGATGAGGGATAACATAAGCCGTAACATCACTAATTGCAGCTACATTACACAGACAAGTAATCTTTTTTAGCGCTTCCAGCTCGCCAACCACCTCGCCCTTACCTAAAAACTCGATGATAAAATCCTTACCATTTTCTTCAGAAATAAAACATTTGCTGATTCCATCTTTAATGATATAGATATTGCTGATTTTTTCGCCCTGCTCAATAAATTTATATCCTGCTTTAAAGTTTTTAAGCGTAATGTCTGCCTCCTTGTTTTCGGTACAAAAACGTTCTATAAAAGATAAGAAAGTAAGGTTGGTGCGTAGCATATTTATTTAGTCGAGACAAATGTCCTTTTTTGAAGGGAATTGTTGCTTTACTTTTGTGGTGCTAAAGTAAGCATAACCATGAAAAATCAGATTACTGTAATTGCTTTTGATGCGGATGATACCCTTTGGGTAAATGAGCCCTATTTCAGGGAAACCGAAAATCAGTTTGCAGGCCTTCTAGAAGATTTTATGCCCCACCATAACGTCCTGGCTGAACTTTATAAAACGGAAATAGCCAATTTGCCGCTTTATGGTTATGGAATTAAAGGTTTCGTATTAAGTATGATCGAAACTGTTTTACGGATAACGGCCGGTAAAATAGACCCTGTTGTGATTAACAGGGCGATAGAACTGGGACAGGAAATGCTTCAGAAACCTGTAGAGCTGCTAGATGGGGTGGAAGAAGTATTGAAGGCCTTACACGGAAGGTATAAACTTGTGGTGGCTACCAAAGGTGATTTATTGGATCAGCAACGAAAACTGACCAAATCGGGACTGGATCATTATTTTCACCATATTGAAATTATGAGTGATAAACAGGAAAGAGATTATCAAAAACTGATCAAACACCTGGACTGTAAACCTGAAGAATTTTTAATGCTGGGCAATTCCTTGAAATCTGATATTTTACCGGTACTGAATATTGGCGGGTACGCCGTTCACATTCCTTTTCATACTACCTGGGTGCATGAGCATATTGATCATACCATTGAACATGCAAATTTTTACCAGATGGAAAGTCTGTCTGAGATTTTACCAAAATTAATTGAATGAAAGAAAAAATAGACATCAATACCTGGATCAGAAAAGATCATTTTAAATTTTTTAGCGCTTTTGAAGAGCCTTTTTTCGGAGTTACTGTGGAATTAGATTGTACCACGACCTACAAAGAAGCAAAAAAACAAAACGTTTCCTTTTTCCTGCTTTATCTGCACAAATCGTTAATAGCCGCCAACCAGGTAGAGCCTTTCAGGTACCGCATTATTGATGGTGAAGTTTGGAAATACGATATTATAAATGCCGCGGCTACCATTAACCGTCCGAATGGAACCTTTGGGTTTGGTTATATGGATTTCTCTGAGAATTTTGAAGATTTTAGGAAGGCAGCTGATCAGGAAATTGAAAAAGTAAGAAACAGCATCGGTTTAATTCCATCTTCATCGGGCGAAAATGTAATCCATTACTCGGCATTGCCCTGGCTAAATTTCACTTCTTTATCACATGCCCGAAATTATGCTTATCAGGATAGCTGTCCTAAAATATCTTTTGGCAAGCTTAGAGATGAAAACGAAAGAAAAATAATGTCTGTCTCTATACATGTAAACCATGCTTTGATGGATGGATTTAATGTTGCCCAGTTTGTAGATTACTATCAGGCGCTGTTAAATAATGAAGAGGTTAACGTTCCTCTTTAATCTAAACCTTTAAGCCTAAGCAACATTTAATATCCAATTAATATTAGATATTTATTTTCGGTAATGTTTATTACCGCCGTAATTATTCCATTTTACCTTTTGGCTATTGTAGCCATGTGTTATATGGATACTGCATTAAAGGCTATGATGTTTTTTGTGATGTTGCTAATTGCCACATTTGTACTTTTTCTGTTCATTAATTATCCCATGCCATCAGCTTTTGCGGTAATCTGTTTGATGGCATTGTTTGCCTTTAGATTTAAAGATTAATTAAAATTTAAATTATCATTTGCATTCGAGAAAGTATTTGCTATTTTTGCAGCCCAGGCCGGAAGCTTGTTTTTCAATGTGTAGTTAATTTACCATTGGATATAAAATTGGGGGATTAGCTCATTTGGCTAGAGCGCTTGCCTGGCAGGCAAGAGGTGACCGGTTCGAATCCGGTATTCTCCACCACTATAAAAAGACCTTTCAGAAACCTGAAAGGTTTTTTGTTTATACGGTGAGAGTCGTTAGCATTCGCTTTAAATCATGTAATTGATACCTTAATATTCAGGTTAATTCGTCTTTTTCAGAATAATACAGGCACCACCACCTGGAGCAAGTTTTACCCGAACTTTAGTGCCAGATGTAACGTTCAATTCTTTCGAGGTATAACCTTCTTTATGCGTGCGATAATCAGAATCTTTACTGTCCTGAATAACAGTTGCCCGGTAGTTGCCTTTACTTAAGAACGATAACGGAATTTCCAGATCGCGGGGTTCTTCGTTAGTGGCTGCACCAACCAGCCACGTTCCGTCGGCTGATTGCCTGGCCATCGAAATATACTCTCCAATAACACCACTAATGGTTTTGCTTTCCCGCCATGGCATCTTTTCAGAAGCATAAAATTCTAGTATTTCCGGATGTTTCTTGTAATTTTCAGGAATATCAGGGATTACCGTAACACCTGAAAACATGATCAATGTACGCGCTGCTTCGCCAACCAAAGTAGAGGGTACGGGTGATGGTTCGTCCACACGGCCAGCCTGGGTAAGGTCTGCCAATCCATTGTTCATGTCAATCGGGCCGGCAAGCATGTTAACAAATACTTCTGTTACAAATGTTTTAGGGGCAACCACGCGATGTGCATCCAGCTGGGCAGGGCCGTATTCGCGGGCGAGTGCATTTGGCCAGGTACGCATCTGTCCATAGGGATGAACAGGGCCATCATGAAAATCGCATAACAAATGGTATTTAGCACACAGTTCTGTAATAAGCCTGGTCCTTATATTTTTGTCTTCCGGATCACCAATCATAAAACCATATTTTATCCCTGCTGCTCCCCAATCACTATATTGTTTCAAAGTTTGCTCAATTGGATATTTACGCCCGCCCACATCATTAATATATAGCCAGATACCAATTCCTTTGGTTTTGGCGTATGTTATGATTTCATGTACCTGAGCTACCTTACCCCCTTTAACCGGATCAGAGCCCTCTGCAAATTCTGGTCCGTACCAATCAGCATCCAGCATCAGGTAACGCATACTGCTTTGCGCCGCGAAATCAACCATCCGTTTCCATGATGGCAGCGACATTTTATACTCGAAGTTATCAACTTTAGCTCCATTAATTCGCCAATCCCATACGGCAACCCCTGGCTTTACCCATGAAAAGTCAATGTTTTTTGCTGGTGGCGGACTTAATAGCTCTATCATATGTGAGTCTACCAATTCTCCTGGTGTACGTCCATACATTACAACCCGCCAGGCAGCATTAGCCTTTGAAGCAATTGTAAAGTTTTTTGAACCTTTTTTCGATTCCAGTATTAGCGGCTCACCCTGTTCTAAATCTGCCTCATGTACGGCCATGTAATCATGATCATCAGCTTTTACCGTCATTACTGGTAAACGCTTCCCGTCCACCTCCGTTAATTTTTCCGGCCCGATATTGTGCAGTTCTCCGTTGTAAAACCATGCAGTGTAATCTCCGCTGAAATTAAATTGCGTTAAATCCCTGGATCTGCGGCTTCCGGCAGGTAACTGGTATTTAATGGCAAAACCATTATTATATGCCCGTGCAACTATTTTATAGGCTTTTAACTCAATTGTAATTTCATTAAACTGGTCGGGCACGATAGTCCGTTTTCCCCATATAGGTTTCCATACAGTATTCACGGAACGATGGCTTGCCTGGATAAATCCTATTTGGTTTAAACTATCCAAACCTAATGCCGATGGCCCGATCAACGTTTTCCCGTATGCGGTAAATGCATACGAGACATGTTTTAAGTCTGAAAAATTGAAAGAAATAAGGAGTTTGCCATCAGGCGATTTAAGTGTTTCTGCTCTACGAGCTATTTGTGCAAAAACAGCGTTTACACTAAATGCGAAAAAAGCAATTGCTAAGCAATTTAACTTTAAATGTTTAATTTTATTCATAATGCTAATAATCATCAAGGCTATTTAAACCTTGTTGATTTTGGAAAATATAATGGACAAAAGGTATGCGCCGCAATCCGGGGATCTCAGGAAGAATTGATTTCACTGCTTCTTATATTCATATATTTAGTTAGTTATTTGGCAAGCTATAGTCAAACACAATTAGTTGTATGGCTTTAATCCGCTGATACAAAGCTAATTTATGGGAGGTATAAAAAAATGGCACAAATGGACTTTTTTTTATACAAATCCGACATATTAGAAATTTGTTAAAAAGCAGAAAGAATAATTTTTATTTGTTGACAGCTGAATGTTTAACATTTGATAATTACCGCCTTATTTTACAAGCTTGGCTAAAATCTGCAGGAATATAAAAATAGTCGCTACTGGCTTATCATATAGGAGATGGGTAGAAAAGGATAGGGAATTAAAGCTGTGAATTCAAAGAATAAGGTTTATTTGTCACTTTGTTTCCCCTGCGTAAACTTCGCATGAATTGCGGTTAAATAAACCAAAAACTATTCTAAATTTGGGCCATAAAACCCAAGCTCATGTTTTTAAAAACAGGTCTGAAGAAGGCCTTAACCTTAATAAGTTTTCTGCTCAGTTCTTACATTGCCTCGGCACAGTTTAATCAATCGGCCTTCGAAAACAGGATCCGTCCCGATAGCAGTTTAGTAAACGAGGTTCATTTTAATTTTTACAATTTAAACTACGTTCGGAATTACGAATACACTAATGATTTTCATGATGGTTATACCTTGTATGGCACACAGCTACAGCCACAATTGGTATATTACGCACATCCAAACCTGGCCATTACCGCTGGTGCCTTTATCAGGAAGGATTTTGGCCGGAATGGAATTTCTGATGCCAAACCATTGTTTAGTGTAAAATACCATAAGCGTAACCTTACCTTGATTTTTGGTAGCTTAGAAGGAAATATCCAGCATAGGTATATTGAGCCTTTATACGATTTTGAAAGGATTTTAACTACACCGATTGAGTATGGTACACAGCTATTGGTTGAGCGTAAGAAATTTACTTTAGATGCCTGGATTGCCTGGCAGAAAATGATTTATAAGGGTGATCCGACCAAAGAGGAAATTATCGGTGGATTATCTACAGAGAGTTTTTTAATCAAAAATGATGACTGGAAATTGAGTATTCCTGCACAGTTTTTGGCTTTCCATCAGGGCGGACAGATTGATGTGCTGAAAGAAATCCCGATTACGACCATGTTTAATGGTGCAACCGGTATAAAACTGCATAAAGACATTAATGGCAATATTAAGCAGGTATATACGGATAACTATATTGCTGTTTATAAAGATTTCTCTCCCGATAAAAGAAGGGCCTATCAGGGCGGTTTTGGTTTATGGTTAAATGCCGGGGTAGAAAGTAAATGGGGAAGTTTAGTGGCCTCTTACTGGAAAGGCAATAACTTTATTTCGATTAAAGGGATGCCACTGTACGAGTCAGTTTCGGATAATTTATATAGTCCAGGCTTAAAGCAAAGTTCCAGAAACATTGTTTCACTACGTTATGCTTACCAAAAAGAATTGATTCCGCATTTATACCTTGATGTGCGTTTCGAACCACATATCGATTTAGATCATACTGATAAACAACTGCAGTTTAACCATTCGTTTTTCTTAACCTATAAGCAAGATTTTAAATTGTTTAAGGCGAAGAAGGATGGAAGGTAGAGGGTGAAGAGGATGGAAAGTAGAGGGTATAAAGGTAGAGGGGATAAAGGTAGAGGGTTTAAGGTGTAGGGTTGAAGTTCGTCCATTTCAAACCCATAGTTTTAAAAAGCTAAGGGATTTGTTATTTTAAGCATTGCCACTGCTTCGTAAACCCGATAGCAGCGGAAAACACGAAGGTGAGGAACGAGCCGAGGCTTTGAAGCGGATAGCGGGACTAACACTTCAAAATTGCTCCTGTCTTTGCTTTCCAAATCAGAAAGCTATATCTTTCCTGAAAAATATGATATCATTTATCTTGCTGATAATCAGTTTGATGATTAATAATTTAACTTTATTTAACTTTTTTTCTCTCTCCATGCAACCATTGTTTGTAATCTGCCATCTTCTATATACAAACACACAATGAAATTGACGCGAAGCTATACAATAAACGATTTGATGGAAGGCTGCAAAGCTGGCAACCGGAAGATGCAAGAGCTGCTTTATAAGCAAACAGCATCGAAGATGTTGGCCGTTTGTATGCGATACGCCAAAGATAGGATGGAAGCTGAAGATGTACTGCAGATGGGTTACATTAAAGTTTTTCAGAAAATTAAGGAATACAGGGGTGAGGGTTCTTTTGAAGGCTGGATTAGGCGGGTGATGGTAAATACCGCTATTGAGAGTTACCGTAAAAATTTACGCAGCTTAAATGTAGTGGAAATAGATGAAGCTTATGAGCAACCATCAACCGGATTTGATTTTAGCCGTTTAGGCATGCAAGACCTGATGAAAGTGATACAAAAACTGGCTGATGGTTACCGGATGGTTTTTAACATGTATGTAATTGAAGGTTACTCACATAAAGAAATTGGCGAGACATTAGGCATCTCAGAAGGGGCGAGCAAATCGCAACTATCGAGAGCAAGAGCAATATTAAAAGAAGAAATTATAAAAATGGAGGGATTTGGTTATGCAACCTATACGGGATAAGGATTTTGATCAGTTATTTAAGGATACTTTTGCTGATGCGGAAGTAACACCTTCAAGAGATTTGTGGAGCAATATAGAAAGCGAAATCGTGCCGAAGAAGAAAAGAATCATACCAGTATATTGGTTGTCGGCTGCAGCGATTTTATTGGTCGCCACGATCGGGATTTTGATTTATCAACAACAAAATACAACCCATCAGGGTAAACAATTGGCAAATAATGTAATTGAAAAAACTAAACCAGAGGTGAAACAACCGATTGCCCAGGATACGGCAGTTACAACAGTTGAAAGTATTGAGCCCGTTTTACCAGTTAGACCTAAAGCAGTTAACGCTATAGCCAAAACAAAGGTTAAAAAGGAAATCAAGTCGACTGGATTGAAGGAAACGCATAGCATGATTACGGCACCTGAAATGCAGAAACAGGAAGCTGTTATAGCGAAAATTGATGAACCTAAAAAAGATCTTAAAACAAAAATCGAAGAGGCAATTCTGCAGCCGAAAGAGGAGACGGTAACCGCGGCTGTTGCAACTCCGGTTAAAACAGATGAGCCTGTTAACGATAATGAACAAAGTAATAAAGGCATCCGTAATGTGGGCGATGTAGTCAACCTAATCGTTAACAAAATGGACAAAAGAAAAGATAAACTGATCCAGTTCCGCACTGATGATGATGATTCGTCTCTGTCATCCATCAATATCGGCCCTTTTAAATTTGGTAAACGGAAGAAATAGCGGTTATCAGTTGGCAGTTTTCAGTTTACAATTTTCAGTTGACAGTTACAAGCACTAAAAAATCACAACATTAAACATAACAAACACATAAATATGAAACGTCTAATTTATACAACACTTTTGGTAAGCGGACTTGCCGGTGTTATGGCTCCTGGTGCTTTTGCACAACAAGATTCTATCAAAAGGAATAGAAGAGATTTGGATTATGGAATTGTAAAGATAACAAGGGACGGCAAAGACAGCGTAAATAAACAACCCAAAAACGGCCGTTTTGTAGGTGGGATTACCTTTACCCGTGTAGATTTGGGTTTCTCCAGGTTAATTGATAATGGTAGTTTCAATTTATCTCCAAATAACGATTTTTTAGATTATAAAGGTGGCAAAACCAGTACGTTCTCTTTTGATGTGTTACAGTTTGGATACCGTTTCAATTCAAACTTTAAGGTTTACGTAGCGGGAGGATTTGACTGGACTTTGATCCGTTTGAGAAAAGATATTACCATTGCAAAAAACTCAAATGAGTTTGTTTATACAGAATCGCCGGAACATTTTTCTAAAAACCGTTTCTCGAGCAGTTATGTACACATTCCCTTAAATTTTGAATTCCGTACTGCAGAAAACAAAAACGGCAAAAGGTTTTACCTGGTATTAGGTCCGGAGGTTAGCTTTTTGTTAAACGGAAAAATTAAACAGATTAGCGAAGAACGCGGTAAAGAGAAACAATATGATAACTACCACTTTCAATCGGTTCGTTACGGTGGTACTGTTAGGTTTGGTTATGGCGGTTTAGGTTTGTTTACCAAATACTATTTCAACGATATGTTTACCACTGCACAGCAAGCTGGCTTAAAGAATATGAGCTTCGGAATTACTTTTGGGTTAAATTAATCCCTAAATCCCTAAAGAGGACCGATTAATCTATTTAGATGAGGTAATCTAAAAAACATAAAGTTGACACACACATGAACAGATCCTGTTTCGGTTAGGCGGAACAGGATTTTTTGTTTATAAGCCTGAATTCGATAATTATTTGTTAAAAAGTTTTTTAAAAAAGCCCAGTCCAGATCGATCGTCATGTTGAATTTATGTCAGCATCTTTTTAGCATGAAAGACCCTGAAATAAATTCAGGGTGACGATCGCGTTAGGAAAAGAGGGAAAAAACTGATCAAAATACAATACTAACAATTATACATGTTTTAACCTTACACCTTCAACCTCAAAACCCTCCACCTTTTTCTTATCTTTACCCTGTGAGCAATATCCTAATCAGCGTTAAAAATTTAACCAAGCAATATCAGGCAGAACAGGCCGGTGGAATCAGAAATGTAAGTTTCGACATTAAAAAGGTGATGTGGTTGCCATTATCGGCGAAAGCGGAAGTGGAAAATCAACCTTATTAAAATCCATCTATGGCTTGTTGAAAACTGATGAAGGAGAAATCTTTTTTGAAGATAAGCGTGTTAAGGGACCAGATGAGCAGTTGATTCCCGGCCATAAGCAGATGAAAATGGTTACACAGGATTTCTCGCTTAACATTTATGCGAAAGTGTACGATAATATCGCCTCACAATTATCCAATACCGACCTGAAAACCAAAGCTGAAAAAACTTTGGCCATCATGGAGCATTTACGGATTTTACCGCTCCAGAATAAGAAAATTATTGAACTGAGTGGAGGCGAACAACAACGTGTGGCCATCGCTAAAGCCATGGTTTCGGATACGCAGGTGCTGCTTTTAGACGAACCTTTCAGCCAGGTTGATGCTTTGCTTAAAAACCAGCTGCGTGCTGATATCAAACGTATAGCTGCCGAAACTGGTGTAACGGTGATATTGGTTTCGCATGATCCGGCCGATGGTTTGTTTCTGGCCGATCAGCTATTGATTTTGCGCAATGGCGAACTTTTGCAAACGGGAAAACCAGCTGAAATTTACCAGCAGCCAAAACACATTTATACAGCACAAATTTTAGGTAATGCGGTAGTTTTGGCGCGAGATGAAGCCGAAAAAATAGGTTTAAAGGCGCAAAAAGATTTCGTTGTATTTTATCCGGAATGGGCGGAGATTAATAATAACTGGAGCAGCAGACGGTATGAAGTAAAAGATGTGTACTATAAAGGTTTTTATGAGGAGCTGCTGTTGGAAAGAAACGGCGTGAATGTACGCGCTTTACAGCTAAACAGGGGAGAACATCAAAAAAATGACCATGTTCAGTTGAATATTAGCAGATACCTGGAGTTTTGATCACGATTTATAATTTCTAACACGAAGAAGTTATAAGTATAACTTTTTCGTGTTAGAAATAAGATAAAAAAAAACGACAATGTTCAATGAACATTAGTCGTTTTCAATATTTTTAAAATTTAATTTCCGGCGTAATCGGAAGGAATAATCACAACCTTTACTAAAGTATTATAGTTAGGTGGGACTGTAGCTGTTAAATTATTAGTGTCCTGAACGTCGAACCTTAAACCTCCATTGAAAATTTTATAGCTAAAAGCATTGTAATTAAATGTGTAAGGTAGCTGAATATCACCATTTGGATCATTAGGGTGCTCAAAATAAACGAGTACGCCTTCATCATCCAATGTTACCCCATCGATTGCAGTTAGTGATCTAGTTACAGAATAGCTCCCATTGGTATTGCGTTGCCATTCGTTAGCATTAATGGTAAAATTATAAGTTTTAGCCCTTAACTCTTGATAAACAGTTTCTTTCTTGCACGAAGCCAGACCTAGTGTGGCAATGCAAAGCATTAGGATGGTAAATTTTTTCATGTTGATTAGTTTTTATTTGTGTGTGATTTTGATATTACAAATCTGCTGCCAAAAAATCCAACAGCCTATTTATGGATTAATTATTGTACAGTAAACCATAAATACCAATTACAAATTTTCATTATTCACCTTATATGAAGATCTTTTTTCGACTCTTACCCTGGTTAATCCTTTTGGTCGCCGCTTACTTTTTTATTTCCAAAAAGTTTAGTATCAATACCACTGTAGAAAGCAAACATCAGCTTTTGGTGGAGAAAATTGAGGCCATAGGTAAACTGGAGCTGGTAAGGTACCAGATCAGCGACGTTTTAGAACATAAAAACAAAACAGATTTTTTACCTGAAGCCAGTGTTTTATTGATTATCAAAGCGGAAGCGGTAGGCTGTATCGATCTGACTAAAATTGCGAAAGAAGATATAAGCATTGATGCGGACACTGCTGTAGTAAATTTACCACAGCCCGAAATCTGTTATGTAAAAATCGACCATAAAAACTCACGTGTTTACGATACGAAAATGGCTTTTTTTCGCGAGGCGAGTTTGGTAGATGAAGCATACAAAGCCGCAGAAAGACAAATTACTGCCGAAGTTAAAAAATCGAGCATTTTAGTGCAAACAAAAACCAATGCTACTACGGTGCTTAAGCCCATTATTGAGGGCTTGGGCTACAAGAATGTGAGGTTTACCTTTGAATAAGGTAGAAGGCGGAAGGTTTAGGGTTGCACCCAACCTCGGACTTTCCGACTCCCGACCTCGGTCTTATTTTAAAAAATCTTCACGGTGTGGGTTAAAGACATCAATCAATATCCCATCTTCCAAACAGACCACGCCATGAAATACATTTGATGGGGCAAAGAAAACATCGCCTTCGTTTAAGATTTTCTTATCATCACCCATGCTTACTTCAAAACTGCCCTTGGCAACATAACTCATCTGTAAATGCGGATGACTGTGAATGGTACCAATGGCATCTTTCTCAAATGCTACTTTAACCAACATCAGGTTGTTATCATAAGCCATAATTTTTCTTCTAACGCCAGCACCTAAATCTTCCCAGCTGATATCGCTATCTGTAATTAAGGTTTTGTTGGTTAAATCTTTGAAGTTCATTTTTTCGATTAAGATAGGGCATGTTGAGCTTGTCGAAACATCTTGATTGTCCTTCGTTGCCCTACCATTGACAGACTTCACTAGGGAGGTCGTCATTGCGAGGAGGAACGACGAAGCAATCTTTCACGCTAAAATGATCCTTGCTGTAAAGATTGCTTCGTCGGCTGAAAAGCCTTCTCGCAATGACGATACTCGGAGAGGTTTATTTCAATTAGATGCTGCTGTCAATCATGTTGATTTTTATAAAATAAATTATCCCTCAGGATGACAGAGGAATTAATTATACTTTGCGTACCTGCGAAAAACTTCGCACCCTTTGCGGTAAAAAAAAAGCTAGACCAAATATTCAAACAAAGTCTGATCCTGATTTAACTCGATAATTTCGAATTTAAAATCTTTCATACGCTGTAATAAACTGGCGTAATCATTTTTGTTCGAAAGCTCAATGCCCACCAACGCCGGACCATTTTCCCTGTTGGTTTTTTTAATAAACTCGAAACGGGTAATATCATCCTGTGGTCCTAAAACTTCGTTCACAAATAATTTTAAAGCACCTGGTCTTTGTGGGAAACGAACAATAAAATAATGTTTTAAACCTTCGAAAAGTAAAGACTTCTCTTTAATCTCCTGCATGCGCTCTATGTCATTGTTTCCGCCGCTAACAACACATACTACCGTTTTACCGGTAATCTGGTCTTTAAGCTGATCTAATGCAGCTATAGATAGCGCTCCAGCTGGCTCTACCACAATGGCGTCCTCATTATACAGTTTTAAAATGGTAGTGCAGATTTTTCCTTCGGGTATTAAATGCATCTGGTCAAGCAGTTCCTTACAATATTCGTAAGTAATGTGGCCAATCCTTTTCACAGCCGCACCA
Organism: Pedobacter suwonensis; assembly: GCF_007833675.1. Taxonomy (NCBI): domain Bacteria; kingdom Pseudomonadati; phylum Bacteroidota; class Sphingobacteriia; order Sphingobacteriales; family Sphingobacteriaceae; genus Pedobacter; species Pedobacter suwonensis. Next base: position 4,400,457 of record NZ_CP031708.1, read on the forward strand.
TCCACAAAGCGGTCTATTTCATCTAATGTGTAGGGGCCACCATGCTCCATTGCTGTAACCATCGAGGGGGCGCCAAGTGGCTCAACCCCAATCAGTTTTACATCGGGTTTAACAGTTTTTAGGTAAGCACTTACACCTGATGCCAGGCCTCCGCCACCCACAGGCATCACCACCATATCTAAATCAGGCAGGTCTTCAAAAATTTCTACGCCTACGGTAGCTTGTCCTTCAATTACCTTTTCATCATCAAAAGGAGGAATAAAAGTGGCCTTTTTTTCAGCACTGTAAGCAAGCGCTTCTTTTAAGCAATCGTCAAAAGTATCGCCAACCAAAACCACTTCCACATTTTCGCCACCGAACATATAGGTTTGTTTTACCTTCTGTTTCGGGGTAATTTCAGGCATAAATATCACACCTTTAATGCCCAGTTTTTTACAAGAGTAAGCCACACCCTGCGCGTGGTTTCCGGCACTTGCACAAACTACGCCATTTACCAACAGTTCCTGAGGCAGCGAACTGATTTTATTGTAAGCACCACGCAGTTTGTAAGAGCGTACAATCTGCAGATCTTCTCTTTTTAGATAAATATTGGCATTGTAAAAAGAAGAAAGTCCGGCATTAAACTCAAGCGGGGTACGTTTTACCACGTTTTTGAGCCTTTCTGTTGCAGATTTAAAATCTAGTGTATGTGGTGTTGTAGTATTCATTTTTTTAGTATCAAGTAGAGAGGATCAAGTATTAAGACTTAAAATTTCTCTTATATTTTGTAAAGCAGGGCTTGGTATTCCATCGGTTATTACAGCCCTGCTATTCGTTTCAATCTTTTTAATACAGCTGTCGTACTGAGGAGCGAAAAACCTGTTTTCCATCGGTTACAGATGCTTCGTGCCTCAGCACGACATTATATTGAAGTTGGCCGCAATTAAAAAGTATTTCCACTGCTATCAGGTTTAGGGAAGCCGGGTCGGTGTATCAAACTAAAACGCATCGGCTTAACGCCAAAACCCTGAATCTTGAGGCCCTTCGCTTGTCGCTTTTGTCTCTAAACTTTCGGCTTCTAGGCCAGGTGCAGCGCGACCAATTGGTTCAAATCAGTATCGTTAATGCCCTGTTTGCTATCGGCTAAGACCAAAAACTGTTTGTAAACAATATCAAGGTGTTCTTTTTCCAATTGATGGCCTAGGCGTTCTAAATGATGTTTTAAGGCATGGCGACCACTTCTTGCAGTTAATACTATCGTAGCATCAGGAAAACCGACATCTTCGGGTTTAATAATTTCGTAGTTTTCGCGGTTTTTTAAGAAACCATCCTGGTGGATGCCCGAACTGTGCGAAAATGCGTTTCCGCCAACAATAGCTTTATTGGGTTGTACCGGCATATTCATCTGGTTTCGTACCATGTGGCTCATTTCGTAAAAACGGGTGGCATCAATCTGGGTATTTAAACCCAGAACTTTGTGCGTTTTCAAAATCATCACCACTTCTTCCATAGAAGTATTCCCTGCACGTTCGCCAATACCGTTAATGGTACATTCCACCTGGCGGGCACCATTTTGTAAGCCAGCGATAGAGTTGGCCGTAGCTAAACCCAAATCATTGTGGCAATGTACTGAGATTATGGCTTTATCGATGTTTTTTACATTCTCTTTCAAATAAAGAATCTTCGAGCCGTATTGATCTGGCAGGCAATAACCGTTGGTATCCGGAATGTTGACCACGGTTGCACCCGCCGCAATCACAGCTTCAACCATTTTGGCTAAAAATTCGATATCGGCACGGCCGGCATCTTCTGCATAGAATTCAACATCTTCGACAAATTTTTTCGAATACCTTACTGCTTCTACGGCACGTTCTAAAATTTCTTCGCGGGTACTGTTAAATTTATGTTTGATATGGAAGTCCGAAGAGCCGATCCCGGTGTGGATACGCGGCCTCTTGGCGTAACGCAACGCATCTGCAGCAACGTCGATATCATTTTTGTTGGCACGTGTTAAGGCACAAATGATCGGGTTGGTTACTGCCTTTGATAATTCAATTACGCTGTTAAAATCTCCGGGGCTGGATACCGGGAAACCTGCTTCAATCACATCAACACCTAAAAGCTCAAGTGATTTAGCGATTTCTATTTTTTGGTTTGTATCTAACTGGCAGCCTGGAACCTGCTCACCATCACGTAAGGTGGTGTCGAAAATATAAACTTTGTTAGGGTCGTGAATCATAATCTTTGATTTAGGAGTTGATTAATTTTTGTGATAAGAATTTTAATACTAACTTTCCCATTTCGGCGGTACCCAAAACTTTAAAACGGTTAGTGCTTTGGTCGGCAATATCGTGCGTTCTGAAGCCTTCTTTTAATACCTGGTCGATGGTATCAACCAATAATTTAGCTTCTTCTTTCAGTCCGAATCCGATTTCCAGCATCAGTGCTGCCGATAGGATAGAGGCCAGCGGATTGGCTAAATCTTTACCGGCAATATCGTGAGCAGAACCATGGATGGGTTCGAAGAAACCAGTGCTTTCGCCAACAGAAGCTGAAGCCAGCATACCCATTGAACCTGCAATCTGCGATGCCTCATCGGTTAAAATATCACCAAACAAATTAGCGGTTAATACCACATCGAACTTTTTCGGGTTTTTGATCAGCTGCATGGCTGCATTATCGATAAACATATGCTCTGTTTCCACATCAGGATATTGTTTGGCAATTTCCTGAACGGTTTCGCGCCACAGGCGTGAGCTTTCCAGAACATTGGCTTTATCTACCGAACATAAACGTTTGTTGCGTTGTTGTGCAGCCTGGTAAGCCTTATGTGCAATACGCTCTACTTCGTAACGGTGGTAAATCATCAGATCTGAAGCCGTGTTCCGGTCTTCAGAACGTGTTTTCTCCCCAAAATAAACGTCACCCGTTAACTCACGGAAAAACAAAATATCGGTTCCCCTTAAAATTTCAGGTTTAATGCTCGATGCCTGAAGAAGTTCATCAAATAGTAATATCGGGCGGAGATTGGCAAATAATCCCAGTTCTTTACGGATTTTTAAAAGTCCTTGTTCTGGTCTGACTTTTAAACTTGGATCGTTGTCATATTTGGCATGCCCAATTGCACCAAAAAGGATTGCATCGCTTTGTCTTGCTTTTTCCAAAGTTTCGTCTGGCAGGGGGTCGCCGGTAACTTCAATCGCCGCATGGCCCATTAAAGCTTCTTCGAAGTTAAATTCATGCCCAAAAATTTCGGCAATTTTTTCTAATGCTGCTTTTCCCCAAGTCGTGACCTCGGGGCCGATACCATCTCCAGGTATTACTAAAATGTTCTTCTTCATTGTTGACTCCTCTTTTGCTGTTGCTGTTTTTACCACGGATTTGCACAGATAGACACAGATTGATTTCTCCCATGGTTTGTGTTTTCACGAACCATTAGATTTTTATCTGTGTTCATCCTTATTATCTGTGGTTAACTTTCATCAGCTTAATATTTCTGTGTTTAAACTTTCGACGACTTTTACCTCGCCTTTTTCTAACAATATTCTTTTTTCTATGCAGGTTGGCAGCTGCGATTCAAAATGGCCAACATAAATTAAGGTCATCCCATTGCTGCATAATTCATCAACCAATTGATTAAAATGTTTGCTTTGCTGCTGGTCTAAACCCTGGCAAGGTTCGTCCAGAATTAATAGTTCCGGATTTTTTATGATTGTCCGCGCCAACAACACCAATCTTTGTTTACCGAGTGGAAGCGCAGTTAACAATTCATTTTTTTCTTCGGTAAGGCCAAAGTATGCCACCAATTCATCAACCTGTGTACTTTTAGTATAAGGCAATTGCTGGAATAAACCTACAGTATCATAAAAACCGGAGGCAATGCTTTGCCAAACGGTAGCGGTGGGATCGAAATACCAATGAAATTCGGGTGAGATTAAACCGATATGCTGTTTAATGTCCCATATGCTTTCGCCGCTTCCACGTCTGTTGCCGAATAAATAAAGTTCGTTGGCATAAGATTGTGGATGATCGCCGTTGATCAGGCTTAGTAAGGTCGACTTCCCTGACCCGTTATGGCCTTGAAGAAGCCATTTTTCTCCTGCTTTGATTTCCCAATTAATGTTTTTCAATACCTGTTTTTCACCATAGCTGATGTTTACATTAACCATTTTTACAATATCCTGTGTACTGTAAACGGGCGATTCTTTTAAAAAATCCGGTATTTCTCTTAAGTGGATTTCGACAGCAGCACTTTCAAATGCATCTATTTTGAGCAGCTGCCCGTCTCTTATTTCTGCAAATGAACGAATGGAAGTTGGCAATTCAGTGTCATTACTAATCAAGATCAATTGCACACCTTCCGCAGCCACCTGATCCAATAAAGCGTTTAGGTTTTTCCGCGAAGCAGTATCTAAACCTGTATATGGTTGATCGATAATTAACAGCTGCGGTTTTAACCAAAGTGCTTTAACCAGCTGCAACTTTTTGTGTTCGCCGCTGGATAATTCGATTAATTGTGAACTGGCAAATGTTGCAAAACCCAAAGCTTCCAAAATCGGCTCAACCCGATCGAAATGAAGTCCTTTCTCTTTTCCATAATTCACCAATTCTGCATGAACGGTCAAGGTATCATTAGCCTGTAAACTGGTATACCGCTGTTGATAATAAAAATTGGCTACACCTTCCAGGTTTTTAAACTGGTACCAGCTTTCTACATAAAGTACTTCCTGAGGAAGTTTATTCTGCTGGTCAAAATTAATTTCTATGCTTCCCTGAAAAGGGACTAGGCTGGCAATGGCTTTGGCCAAAGCTGTTTTACCTGTTCCACTTTTGCCGCCGATTGCATAGCTTTCACCGCTATTCATTTCCCAATACAAATTCTTTAGCACCGTTTTATTGCGGTAACCTAAATTTAAATCCTGTATGTAAACGAATGGTTTATCCATTACCTGGCCTGTTCAAATTCTTCAATTAATTGTTTTTGGTTTAAGATGAAATCGATGTCATCGTAACCGTTTATCAAGCATGATTTTTTGTAAGGATTGATCTCGAAGGATTCCTGAGCACCGGTTTCTACAATGGTAACGGTTTGTTTTTCCAAATCAACTTCTAAGGCTGATTTTGGATTGTTATCCACTGCTTTAAAAATCTGCGCCAGGAAGGCGTCGCTTACCTGTATGGGTAGCAAACCGTTGTTCAGCGCATTTCCTTTAAAAATATCGGCAAAAAAACTGCTGATTACGGCATCAAAGCCAGCATCCTGAATGGCCCAGGCTGCATGCTCGCGACTACTTCCACAACCAAAGTTTTTTCCTGCAACCAAAATCTGACCGCTATAGGTAGGATTGTTCATTACAAACTCTGGTTTAGGCGTATTATCTCCATTATAACGCCAATCGCGGAACAGGTTCTCGCCGAAACCTTCGCGGGTAGTCGCTTTTAGAAACCTTGCCGGGATAATCTGGTCGGTATCAATATTTTCTATATTTAAAGGCACAACTGCCGATGTTAATTTTGTGAATTTTTTCATGTCAATTAGTATCAAGTAGGGAGTATTAAGTAGCGAGACTTAAATTCCACTTTTTATCTTTTATCTTAAGCCATTTTGCTTAATGGTAGTAATTTTATACTTCATGTGTTTACCTTCCACCTTAAGCCTTACCAGCTTCTACTTTGCTAAAGTGTTCAACTGTCGGAAAAGGATCGTAAAAGTGATGCAATAACTTTTTCCAATCCTGGTAGGCTGCAGATCTTCTAAAACCTTCGGTGTGTGCCTCCAGCGTTTTCCAGTTTACCAGCAGGATATATTTATTTTCTACCTCTACACATTTTTGAAGCTGATGAGAAATGTAACCTTCCATTGAGGAAATGATTTTTTGCGCTTCGTTAAAAGCACTTTCAAAATCCGCCGTTAACCCGGCTTTTACATTTAGTATGGCAACTTCTAAAATCATATATTTATTTGCCGAAGATTAAGCCAGGCATTTTGCCTGTACCTTAAACCTTCTGCCTTTTAACCCTCTACCTTTTCCAACATTTCCCTTACATCGGTAATTTTTCCGGTTACGGCTGCTGCTGCGGCTGTAAGCGGGCTGGCCAATAGTGTGCGTGCATTTTGTCCTTGTCTACCTTCAAAATTTCTGTTTGATGTTGATACGCAATACTTACCTGCCGGAATTTTATCTTCGTTCATTCCTAAACAGGCGCTGCATCCCGGTTCGCGTAACTGAAAACCGGCTGCTTCGAAAATCTTATCCAAACCTTCGTTTTTAGCCTGTTGTTCTACCTGTTTTGAGCCTGGAACAATCCAAACGGTAACGTTATCCGCTTTGCGTTTATCTTTAACAAAACTGGCAACTTCACGTAAATCTTCTATGCGGGAGTTGGTACAGCTTCCGATAAAAACATAATCAACAGGTTTCCCGATCAATGATGAATCATCGTCAAAGCCCATATAATCCAGCGCTTTTTTGTACGATACTTTTTCGGTTTCTGGTTGTGCTGTGGTTGCCGGAATATGTTCCTGGATGCCCATTCCCATCCCTGGGTTGGTACCATAAGTAATCATAGGGGCAATATCCGCAGCGTTGAAAGTTAACACGCTATCAAATTTTGCATCAGCATCGCTATATAAAGTTTTCCAGTAAGCTAAGGCTTTATCCCACTCTTCGCCAGCCGGAGCAAATTCCCTTCCTTTGATGTAATCGAAAGTGGTTTGGTCTGGTGCAATCAATCCACCACGTGCACCCATTTCGATACTCATGTTACAGATGGTCATACGGGCTTCCATGCTTAACGATTCGATTGCCGAACCTGCATATTCGATGAAATAACCGGTACCACCGGCAGCAGAAATCTTCGCGATGATGTATAAGATAATGTCTTTTGCACCAACACCTTTTCCGAGTTCGCCATTTACCTCAATTTTCATGGTTTTAGGTTTCGACTGCAACAAACATTGCGTAGCGAAAACCTGCTCTACCTGCGAGGTGCCGATACCAAATGCAATGGCACCAAAAGCACCATGTGTTGAGGTATGGCTGTCGCCGCAAACCATCGTTTTACCAGGTAAAGTAATGCCTAGCTCCGGACCAATAACATGTACAATCCCCTGAAAAGGGTGGCCCAGCCCATAAAGCTCTATTCCAAATTCTGCACAGTTTTTAGTGAGCATATCTACCTGATAGCGCGAAAGCTCTTCTTTAATTGGCAGTAATTGATTTAACGTAGGCACGTTATGATCGGCAGTGGCTACCGTCTGTTTCGGACGGAAAACAGGTAAACCTCTTTTGCGCAAGCCATCAAATGCCTGCGGAGACGTTACCTCATGTATTAAGTGTGTATCAATGTATAAAATATCAGGAAATCCTTCTTCACTTTTTACAACGTGAGCATCCCAAATTTTTTCTACTAATGTTTTTGACATCTTTTTATGTTTAATAAACCTTACAGGTTTTTAAAACCTGTAAGGTTTGTAATTTATTATGCAGTTTTAATGGCTTTCATAGCAGTCATGGCTTTACGTAAGGTTGCACCAATTTGCTCAACCTGATGAGAACGGATCGCTTCGTTTACCTCAATTAGCTGTCTGTTATCAACAGCACCATCTTTACCTTCATTAAAGTTTTTACCAACTAAATCGGTATCTACTTTTTTCATGAAATCACCTAATAACGGTTTGCAGGCCTGGTCGAACAGATAACATCCGTATTCAGCAGTATCAGAAATTACGCGGTTCATTTCAAATAATTTTTTACGGGCGATGGTGTTGGCAATAAGTGGTGTTTCGTGTAACGATTCGTAGTAAGCCGACTCTGGTTTGATACCAGCCTGCACCATGGTTTCGAAAGCCAATTCAACACCGGCGCGAACAAAAGCCACCATTAATGTATAGTTATCGAAATATTCCTGCTCACCGATTTTAACATCACCAGCCGGAGTTTTTTCAAATGCAGTTTCACCGGTTTCAGCTCTCCATTTTAATAAGTTTTGGTCACCATTTGCCCAATCTTCCATCATGGTACGGCTAAATTCGCCGCTCATAATGTCATCCTGGTGTTTCTGGAACAATGGACGCATAATATCTTTCAATTCTTCTGAAATTTCGAAGGCTTTGATTTTAGCTACATTGCTTAAGCGGTCCATCATGGCCGTGATGCCACCTTGTTTTAAGGCTTCAGTAATAACCTCAACACCATATTGCACCAATTTAGAAGCATAACCTGCATCAATTCCTTTTTCTATCATTTTATCGAATGATAAAATAGAACCGGTTTGTAATAAACCGCAAAGGATGGTTTGCTCACCCATTAAATCTGATTTTACCTCGGCTACAAAAGATGATCTTAAAACACCCGCTCTATGGCCGCCTGTACCCACACAGTATGCTTTAGCTTGCGCCAAACCTTTTCCCTGAGGATCGTTTTCAGGGTGAACTGCAATTAAAGTAGGAACACCAAAACCACGAACATATTCTGCTCTAACCTCACTACCCGGGCATTTAGGTGCAACCATAATTACCGTTAGATCTTTACGGATCTGCATGCCTTCTTCCACGATATTGAAGCCATGAGAATATAGCAAGGTGGCACCTTCTTTCATTAAAGGCATAATTGCATTTACAACTGCGGTGTGTTGTTTATCTGGAGTAAGGTTGATCACCACATCCGCATTCGGGATAAGTTCTTCGTAAGTGCCAACGGTGAAATTATTTTCAGTTGCATTTTTCCACGAATCGCGTTTGCCCTCAATTGCTTCCTTACGTAAAGTGTAGCTTACATCTAAACCACTATCTCTTAAATTTAACCCTTGGTTTAAGCCTTGTGCGCCGCAACCTACAATTACCAGTTTTTTGCCTTTTAATGCGCTAACGCCATCTAAAAATTCAGCACTGTCCATGAAGTCGCAAACACCCAATTGGTTTAGTTTTTCTCTAAGAGGTAATGTGTTAAAATAATTTGCCATTGTTTTTATTGGTTAATTTCTATTTAATTATCGTTTTATATATTCTTTTTTTCTTTCGGATTGATTACCCTGATTGAGTGACTTTACCGATTTTTATTTGTTGTTGTCATGCTGAGCGTAGTCCAAGCATCTTTCTACAATTGTTTTTTCAACGCGGAGGCGTAACCAAAATGTACATTATCATGTCCGATAGTGGTAATCAGGACCTCTTCAATACTATTCAGCTGTACACCGTAGGTTGATGTTAAAAAAGGGGTAATGTTTGTAAATGTTCCTTTTGCGTAATCGGCTTTAATGTTTTCAATACTCAGTAAAGCCATAGCTTTCAGTTCGGCAACTTCCGCTTCCATTACCGTATAAGTTGGTTTTGTATCTTTCTTGTAAAACTCATTAAACTTCACGGCACTTGCATCAGGCCAGATACCGGTACGGAAATAACAAAGTGTCTGAGTGCTTACTACAATGTGCCCAAAGTTCCAGATGATGTTGTTGTTATAACCATCCGGAATTTTATTCAACTGTTCGATAGTTAAGCTATCAACCAACTTAATAAATGCCGTTCTTGAGTTAATAATAAAGTCAAATATCTGATCCATTTTGGTGTTATTTTTCTGCTTCAGTTAAAGTTTGGTTAAAGATTATTTTGTTGTAAAACGGATCATTTACGGTTACTGCCCAGGTTCCGTAAAATGTTTTTTCCAATCCGGGGCGGTTGTATTTATATTTTTTATCAATAATGCTTTTATGAAATTCTTTCAGCCCTGTACAATCTACAAAAACACTTGCACCTGGAGAACAGTCGCCATGATGCTGAGTTAGATGTAATTCGATACCATTGAGTGAAATCTGCATATAAACCGGAGCATTTTCTTCGAAAGTATGTTTCCAGTCTATTTTAAAGCCAAGCCAGTCCACATAAAACTCAATAGCTTTATCGTAATCGAATATTCTTAAAACTGGTATGGCTCTATTGCATTTCATGTTTTTGTTTTTTCGTCATTGCAAGGCTGAATTGCTGTGAGCCGAAGCAATCTATTTGAACTGGTCTATAAGATTGCTACGTCGTTCCTCCTCGCAATGACGGATTTGTTGTTGGCTACATGGTAAAAATTTTCTCTCCTTTATCCAAAAATTCGTTTTCTACCAGTTCTTCCCCAGGTTCAAAGGCTTCAAATTCTTTTAACTTTTCATGGAAACCTGCGCTGTCTTTAATAATGGCAACTCTTGCTGAGCGAACAAATTCAATCAGTTCATAAGGTTCTAAAGCTTTTACCAATGCATCCGTTTCTTCTCGGTGACCAGTTACTGCGAAAACAGTATAATCTTTACGGATCACCACCGCACTTGCGCCATATTGCCTTAATAAACGCTCAACAGTTACTTTTTCCGCAATCTCATCGGTAGAAACCTTATAAAGTGCCAGTTCCTGCCAGATGATCTCATCATTGGTATTAAAATAAACTTTCAGTACTTCGATCTGCTTTTCAATTTGGCGTGCCAGTTTCCTTACTACTTCGTAGCTTTCCTGTATCACAATGTTGAAACGGTGGATGCCATCAATTTCAGAAGGGGAGGTGTTAAGGCTTTCGATGTTAATTTTTCTTTTCGAGAAAATAATCGCAATCCTGTTTAATAAACCGATGCGGTTTTCAGCGTAAACCGTAATGGTATATTCCTGCTTACCGTCAAAGTCGGCTTTTGTTGTTTTATGTTCTAATGTATTTTCAGTACTCATGATAATTTCTTTTATCTATTCGTCATTTCGACCTTTTGGAGAAATCTGTTGTTAAAAGAGATCTCTCCATTTCGCTGCGCTTCAGTCGAGATGACGAATGCGTTTGCTTTTGTCTTTGAGCTTTTACCTTTCAACTTATTTTAACCTGATTTCGCTTACGCTCATTCCCTGTGGAACCATTGGGAAAACATTGTTTTCTCTGCCAACCATTACTTCAAGTAAGTAAGAGCCTTCGTGGTTGATCATGGTTTCCAATGCTGCTCTGAGGTTTGCGCGTTCGTCAACTTTGGCTGCCTCGATGTAATAAGATTTAGCCAGTGCTACAAAATCAGGGCTGGTGATGTTAACAAAAGAGTAACGTTTATCATGAAATAGCTGCTGCCATTGACGAACCATTCCCAAGAAACGGTTATTCAGGATCAGGATTTTTACTGCAGCACCGAATTGCATAATCGTACCTAATTCCTGAGGAGTCATTTGAAAACCCCCGTCACCAATAATAGCAATAACCGTTTTTTCAGGAGCACCGTATTTAGCGCCGATTGCCGCCGGTAAACCAAAACCCATGGTTCCTAAACCACCAGAAGTGATATTGCTGCGGCTATTGTTGAATGTTGCGTAACGGCAAGCTACCATTTGATGCTGGCCAACATCGGTAACAATTACGGCTTCACCACCACAGATTTCGTTGATGTTGCGTAATACTTCGCCCATGGTCATTTCATCGCCAGCAGGATAAAGTTCTGGTGTAATTACTTGGTCTATTTCCTGTTGGTTGTATTGTCTGAACTTAGCTAACCAATCTTCATGTTTGTTTTCATTAACCAAATTGGTTAATAGCGGTAAAGTTTCCTTACAATCGCCCCAAACACCTACTTCAGCTTTAACGTTTTTATCAATTTCAGCAGGATCGATGTCTAAATGTACAATTTTGGCCTGTTTGGCATATTTATCTAAACGGCCGGTTACGCGGTCATCAAATCGCATACCGATGGCGATAATTACATCCGCTTCGTTGGTTAACACATTCGGACCGTAATTACCATGCATACCCAACATACCTACATTTAAAGGGTGAGCAGTTGGGATGGCGCTTTCGCCCATGATGGTCCAGGCAGAAGGGATGCCTGCTTTTTCGATAAAGGCTTTAAATTCTTTTTCGGCCTTGCCTAAAATTACGCCTTGACCAAACAATACAAAAGGTTTTTTAGCGGCATTAATCAATTCGGCGGCCTGCTCAATATATTCAACCCTAACTTTTGGTTTTGGGCGATAACTGCGGATATGGTTGCATTTTACGTATTCGGGGAATTCCTCAAGCTGTAACTGTGCATTTTTGGTAATGTCAATTAAAACCGGACCTGGTCTGCCACTTTTAGCAATGTAAAAGGCTTTGGCCAAAACCTCCTGAATTTCTTTGGCATCGGTAACCTGATAGTTCCATTTGGTAACCGGTGTAGTAATGTTAATTACGTCGGTTTCCTGGAAAGCATCTGTTCCCAATAAATGGGCAAATACCTGACCTGTAATACATACCAATGGCGTACTGTCAATTTGTGCATCAGCCAGGCCAGTAACCAGGTTGGTTGCGCCGGGTCCGCTGGTGGCAAAACAAACACCTACTTTGCCGCTTGCACGTGCAAAACCCTGTGCGGCGTGTATACCACCTTGCTCATGGCGAACCAATATATGTTCTAATTTATCGGCATAATCATAAAGAGCATCATAAATAGGCATGATTGCTCCTCCAGGATAACCGAAAATGGTGGTAACACCTTCTTCAATTAATCCATTCAACAATACCTGAGAGCCCGTACCTTTGAATAAGGTTTTTGAGGTTTCTGCTTTCGTCTCGGTTTGTTGCATTGTTTCTTGTGCAGTTTCCATAGTTATGTTTTTGCGGTTCTATTATTCTTTAATTTTAAACCCTATTCTTTCCCTGTCTTTCCACTTGAATTGAGCAATTTTCTCGTCAATTAAGTTTTCCATAGCATCATAAAGTTCGTTCAGCTGAACATCATGTTCCCTAATCCGTTCTTTAATTTCAGTTAATTGTTCATTAATGTTGCTTTGTTTCAGCAATATTTTACGGACATCAACGAAAGCCCTCATAATGGCGATGTTCATGTTAATGGCTTTATCGCTCTTTAAAACTCCACTTAGCATGGCTACACCCTGTTCGGTAAAAGCAAATGGCAATGCAGAATTTGGTCTTTTAGTTGGGTATGTCATCACAAATTGTGATGACATACCCCGATTCAAGTTTTCAATTTGAGCCATTATGCCTTCAAACTCATGTTTTGCGAGCTGAAACATAAAATCTTCAGGGAAACGCTTAATATTTCGTTTCACAGCTTGATTTAATACCCTTGTTTCAACTTCATAAAGTGCTGCCAGATCAAAATCGAGCATGACTCTTTCTCCCCGGATTTCATAAATCCTATTCTGAATACTTTTAATTATTTGCATAATCTGTTTTTTTAGTAATCAATTAATCCAGGGATGATTTTTGATTTAATATTCGTCAGTTACGCAACCACTTGCTGCGTCTGAAACTGTTTTTGCATATTTATATAGTACACCTTTTGTAACTTTCAATTCTGGCTGTACATATTTTTTTCTACGTTCAGCAATTATTTCATCGCTAACCTGCAGGTTGATGATGTTATTTACAGCATCGATTAAAATCGGGTCTTCATCTTCGACCAGGCCGATTAAGCCGCCTTTGTAAGATTCAGGTGTAATGTGGCCAACCACGAAACCATGTGTGCCACCAGAGAAACGCCCATCGGTAATTAAAGCTACCGATTTACCCAGGCCTGCGCCGATAATGGCTGAGGTTGGCTTTAACATTTCTGGCATGCCTGGAGCACCAACCGGACCAGCGTTTTTTATTACGATGACATCGCCAGGTTTTACACGGCCGCTCGAGATACCGGCAATTAAATCGTGTTCTCCATCAAAAACCCGTGCCGGACCTTCAAATTTTTCGCCTTCTTTACCGCTTATTTTAGCTACCGAACCTTTTTCGGCCAGGTTTCCATAAAGAATCTGCAGGTGGCCGGTTGCTTTGATCGGTTCACTTAATTTTTGAACGATTTTCTGGTCGTAATCCATAATCGATTTCACATCAGCAAGATTCTCAGCCACTGTTTTACCGGTAACGGTTAAACAATCGCCATGGAGCAGACCTTCATTCAGCAAATATTTTAATACCGCAGGGATACCGCCATATTGGTGTAAATCCTGCATTAAATATTTTCCGCTAGGTTTAAAATCGGCCAGTACCGGTGTTACATCACTCATCCGCTGGAAATCATCCTGTGTAATTTCTACACCGATAGCCTTACCCATAGCGATAAAGTGCAATACCGCATTGGTACTTCCACCTAAAATGATAATGGAACGGATGGCATTTTCGAATGCTTTTCTGGTCATGATATCAGATGGTTTGATATCTTTCTCCAGTAAAATCCTAATGTATTTACCTGCATCTGAACATTCTTGCTTTTTCTCCGGGCTTGTGGCCGGATTTGAAGAAGAATAAGGTAAACTCATACCTAAAGCCTCAATTGCTGAAGCCATGGTATTGGCGGTATACATGCCGCCGCAAGCGCCTGCACCCGGGCAAGTATGTTTGATGATTCCCTGATAATCTTCATCAGAAAGATTACCGCAGATTTTTTGTCCTAGTGCCTCGAATGCCGAAACAATATTTAATTCTTCACCTTTATAATGGCCTGGAGCAATTGTACCACCGTAAACCATAATAGACGGGCGATTTAACCGCGCCATGGCCATGATGGCGCCCGGCATATTTTTATCGCAGCCAGGAATGGAAATGATGCCATCATAATACTGTCCGCCGCAAATGGTTTCGATACTATCGGCAATTACATCGCGGCTAACCAATGAGTAGCGCATACCATCCGTACCGTTGCTCATTCCGTCACTTACACCAATGGTATTAAAAACCAAGCCCACTAAATCATTTTTCCAGACCCCTGCTTTGACCTCTTTTGCAAGGTCGTTCAAATGCATGTTGCAGGTGTTACCATCATAGCCCATACTTGCAATACCTACCTGCGCTTTAGCCATATCCGCATCGGTTAAACCGATGCCGTAAAGCATTGCCTGAGCAGCAGGTTGTGTTGGATCTTGTGTAAATGTTTTACTGTACTTGTTTAATTCGCTCATTGTTTAAAATGTATATTCTGGTTCTGTTAGTTGTATTCTTTTGAGGCAAAAAAAAAACCGCCTCTTTTAGGAGGCGGTTTCGATAAGGGTATATTTTTATATTATACGCAACGATTTCCACCTCTTTTTTTAGAAATGACAATAATAAGGTTGCTAATAATGTTTGTATTTATATTCATGTCGTCGACTGAACTACAAACATACTAACTTCTTTAAAAATGCAAAGAACTATTTACTATATTATCCTATTTTTTTACCCCGATTACGATTCCTGTTGCCCAAACTTGTTTGGTTAAGTGTAAATCATCACGGGATTCCAAATCCTTAATCAACTTATTGGCTTTTTCCTGATGACCATCAGGCCAATTTTGTTGAGGTAACATATCATCAATTATATAAAGGCCACCTTTGTTGAGCATGGCAATCGCTTCATCTAAAAGCAAATATTTTCCATGCCAGGTATCTGCAAATATGTAATCGAATTTTTTGCCTTCGTTTTCTTTAAACCACTCTGCGCCATCAGTATTCACTAAGGTTAAACGATCATCATCGCCAAGATAATCTTTTGCAATTGCTAAAAATTTAGCATCGTGATCTATTGATATCAAAGTACTTTGTTCATCTAAACCATCCAATATCCAGGCTGTTGATAAACCGGTTCCGGTGCCAAGTTCAAGAAAACTGCCGGAAGGTTTAGACGCTGCAAGTGTCTTAAGCAAAGAACAGGTTAATACGTCCGAAGCCATGTTAAATCCTGATGCCATAGTAGCCGTATTGATCTGCTGGTATGCCTTTGGATAATTTTGATTGATTTCTTCCGTCATCTGTTATTGGTTGCTCGTTATTATTTCAATTTTTTTTGGCTGCTTATTCACGTCATTTGGTTAATAGCATTTATGCTAATCTGTTATTAGCCATTTGGCGCTGAGCTATCAGCCCATTTAAATGATCACTTCATAATTTACTTTTTCGAGCACCAGGTTTTTATAAGCACGCTGTATGGTATAACCGATAGATTCTCTCCATAATGGGCGATAAACAATATCATCGATAGAGGCAATGCCTGCTATTTCGGTTGCTGTTCCACATAAAAAAGCACTGTCGGCCTTTTTAAGGTCTTCTATGGTTAGCTTTTTCTCCACACATTCTATATCCAAAACGTTGCAAAGTTCTTTAACTGTTGCTCTGGTAATACCGGGTAAAATATTGCCTGGCGATGGGGTATATAATTTGCCATCTTTTTCGAGGAATATATTTGCGCCAGATGCTTCAGCAACAAAACCATGCATATCTAAAAGCAATGCTTCATCATAACCTTTAATGTTCGCTGCTGTAGTCGCTAAGATAGAATTAACATAGTTCCCGCTCAATTTTGCTTCCATCGGAACCGATTTTGGATTTGGTCTTTCGTAATCAGAAACGGTTAATTTTAATAATTTGTTACCCGAATATGCATCCCATTCCCAAGCGCATATTAAAATCGAAACGCCACTTGGTTCGTTTAATTTCATGTTAGGGTGGCAAAATACCAGCGGGCGTATATAAGCATCTTTCAGCTTGTTCAATTGAAGCAATTTATAGGTTGCAGCAATTAACTCCTGTTTATCCCACGGAAAAGGAATGTTTGCCAACTGACAGGAACGCTCCAACCTGTCGAAATGGGCCGCAGCTTTGAAAATTCGGTTACCATTATGTGTTTTATAGGCTCTAATACCCTCGAAAGCGGCATAACCGTAATGTAGTGATTGGCCGTAAAGGTCAGTACTGCTATTTACAGCTTTTTCAAAAGCTCCGTCAAGGTAAATAATCGTATTAGAATTGTAGTATTTCATAATACTCTCTATTTTGTTATTTAAAAAAAGCGTCCCGTTTGTTCGGGACGCTTTAGATATATTTAGTTTATTAAAATCTATTTAAACTGCGTCCGCTTCTTGCCTAAAATATTTAGGAGCAGAAGGTTAAATAAAATGACAGGAAACAACACCACGCTGACAACTGTTGCTGCTAATGCTTTTGGGTTAAAGGTGTGATTTTCAATCGTCATGATTATCTTATTGTTTATAAAACCAATTTAGTTTTTGGTTCATTAATATGCAAGAGAAATCAAAAAAAAGTTAAATCGGAATATAATATTTTAATTTTTACCAAAATCAAAATATTATTCTTAATTGAGGTGTAATTAGTGATTTAATGCCGACAGTTGTAGACCAAATATCAAAACGGTATACGGTCTATTTGTTATGCTTGCATTATAAATTTTCTGATTTTCTGCCTAAAATGAGTATAAGTGCGTTAAAAATTGAAAATTTGGGGTTGTTTAGTCACGAAATAACAACGAAAAATTGCAGTTACCACCTAGGAAGACAACTGGTTATTACAGGTGTTTAATACTTATTGAGAATTGGTACGTCATTTATACAGGATCTACCCTGATCTCATCGTTATTGTACTTATTTCAGGATCTATTTAACAGGAAGGATGCTGAAACAAGTTCAGCACGATGATTGCGTCAGTTAAACCGGTTGAAGGTTAGTCAGTACAAGATTTCGAAAATAAAATAATAAAAAAAAGAGGCTGTCTCAAAATACACGAGACAGCTTTTTTTTGTGTTTAAATAATTCTGTGTGTTATTTGTTCATTGCTGGCTAGAAATGTTTATTGAGCTATCAATTTGTTAAAAAACATCAAAAGCGAGCCTTTTATGCTGCTTTTTTTCTGATATTCTGTGCGATTGCCAGTAATCCCCATTCTATTGCCACTTTTTCCTTGCCCCGGAGCATGAAGCGGCGGAACCCGTGGTTCTGCTTAATATTCCCGAAGACTGGTTCTACATCATGACACCTCTGCTTTCGTTTCCCGATTCCCTTGTCACTGTTGAGTAGCCGGTATGCTTTTGCTTTATGCCGCTTTAGGTTCTCGTTGACCTCTATGATCCTATCTCCCTGGGATTTGTGGCAGGCACCGTTGAGTGGGCAGGCAACGCAGTTCTTTGCCTGGTACCTTTTGCTGGTCTGCTCAAAACCGGTACTTGTTTTTCTCGTGCTGTCTCCGATATAATGCATTTTTTGGCCCATCGGACATATATAACAGTCCTGCTCCTGATTGTAGAATAACCTGTCCCGGGCAAATGGTTTTTTTTTGTTGTGGGCTTCACTCTGCTCTTTATCGAACATGCCATATTTTACATAGGCTTCAATCCCGTTCGCTTCCAACAGCTCATAATTCTCCTCGCTTCCGTAGCCTGCATCTGCGGTAAGGGTTTTCAGGGTTCTGCCAAAACTGGCCTCATGCTGTTCAAGATGTTCCTTTAAAGTGGTGGTATCAGTGGGATTGGGGTGAATGGTATAGTTTACGATGAACTGGTTGGAGGTTGATATCTGTACGTTGTAACCTGGTTTGAGCTGTCCGTTGCGCATGTGGTCTTCCTTCATGCGCATGAAGGTCGCATCCTCATCGGTTTTGCTAAAGCTGTTCCGGTTCCCCAGTATTTCTTCTTTACGTTCATATTCTGCCATCTTTTCCGGATATTCCCTGGTTACATATTTCAGCTTCGCTTTGACCTTTTTGTCCAGACCGGGTTTTTCTGACAATACCGCATTGAGCGTATCCACCGTCTGCTGTACCTTTTGGGTATCAATATCGGTAAAATCCGGTGGTTCGGGCAAGCCGTCTTCCATCTTGGCAACGCTCTGGGCATATTGCCAGATTTCACCCAGGGCTTTCTTCATCTTTTCCTTATTGGTCTGGATGGCCTTTTTCCATACAAAAGTGTATTTATTGGCATTGGCCTCTATCTTGGTGCCGTCGGTATAAACTTCTTCAATGCTCAACAGGCCTTCGGCAGCCAACAGTTTTACCACCTCCTCGAATACGCTGCGAAGGCTTTCCTTAAGGCGGGCGCCACGGAAACGGTTGATGGTATTGTGGTCGGGATAGCTCATCCCGCTCAGCCACATAAAGTTGATGTTCTCCCTGCAGGCCACCTCCAGCTTTCTGCTGCTGTATACATTGCTTAGATAGCCATATACCAGAACCTTCAACAGCATTTGTGGATGATAGCTTGAAGCACCCTTAATCTTGTAAGCATTTAAAAGCCCCTGGATATTGATCCGGTTGATGACGTCGTCTACAATCCGGACAGGATGGCCTTTCGCCACGAGCTCATCAAGCGTGGGCGGAATAGCCATGATCTGGCCCTGGTAATAAGGCTTGAAAACAGGTTTTTGGACAGCCATAAATCTCAATTATTTATATATAAATATCTGAAATTCAATTCAATAAAGCAAGATTAACCGACAAAAAGTGTACTTTTTATCCAAACAAAAGAGGCTGCCTTTTTGAGACAGCCTCTTTCCAAATGAGTTGATTATTTTAACTAAGCGATACCTTCGGCTAAAACCACGATTTTGTTGTGGATAGCTTCAACTACACCGCCTTTGATAAAGAAGCGTTGTTCATCGGTTTTATTTGCTTTAATAATCACTTCTCCATCTTCCAAAGTTGAGATGATAGCGGCATGGTCTCTTAAAATCTGAAAAGAACCTAAAGTACCAGGAACCGTAACTGCTGTTACTTCGCCTTCGAAAACTTTTTTATCTGGAGTTAATATTTCTAAATTCATTTTTTTTAGATTGGAGATGAGAGATATGAGATTTGAGACTAAGTCTCTCTCACATCTCATATCTAGTGTCTCACGTCTCTTTTAGTTCGCTTCTGCTAATAATTTTTTACCTTTTTCGATTGCATCTTCGATGCTACCAACCAAGTTAAATGCAGCTTCAGGGTACTCATCTACTTCACCATCCATGATCATGTTAAATCCTTTGATGGTATCTTTAATGTCAACCAATACACCTTTTAAGCCTGTAAACTGCTCAGCTACGTGGAACGGTTGAGATAAGAAACGTTGAACACGACGTGCTCTTGATACCACTAATTTATCTTCCTCAGATAATTCGTCCATACCTAAGATGGCGATAATATCCTGTAATTCTTTATAACGTTGTAACGTTTCTTTAACACGTTGTGCCGTGTTATAGTGTTCGTCACCTAAAACCGCTGGAGAAAGGATACGTGAAGTAGAATCCAACGGATCTACCGCAGGATAGATACCTAACTCGGCAATTTTACGCGAAAGTACTGTAGTAGCATCTAAGTGGGCAAATGTTGTTGCCGGAGCCGGGTCAGTTAAATCATCCGCAGGTACATAAACTGCCTGTACTGATGTAATTGATCCGCGTTTTGTTGATGTAATACGCTCTTGCATTAAACCCATCTCGGTTGCCAATGTTGGCTGGTAACCTACCGCTGATGGCATACGACCTAATAAAGCCGATACCTCAGAACCTGCCTGCGTAAAACGGAAGATGTTGTCAACGAAGAAAAGAATATCTTTTCCAGCGCCTTCGCCATCACCATCACGGAAATATTCTGCAACAGTTAAGCCTGATAAGGCTACACGTGCACGCGCACCAGGAGGCTCGTTCATTTGACCGAAAACCAGTGTTGCTTTAGATTCTTTTAATTTCTCAGTATCAACTGCATTCAGATCCCATCCACCTTTTTCCATTGAGTGTAAGAAATCGTCACCATAGTTGATTACACCTGACTCGATAAACTCACGAAGTAAATCATTACCCTCACGAGTACGCTCACCAACACCTGCGAATACTGATAAACCAGCATAAGCTTTAGCGATGTTGTTAACCAACTCCATGATCAATACCGTTTTACCTACACCAGCCCCACCGAACAAACCGATTTTACCACCTTTAGCATAAGGCTCTAATAAATCGATTACTTTGATACCTGTAAAAAGCACCTCAGTTTCAGTAGATAAATCTTCGAACTTAGGAGGGGTTGCGTGGATAGGACGACCGTCTGTTTTATCAACTGTGTTGATACCGTCAATCGCTTCTCCAACCACATTAAATAAACGACCTTTAATCTGGTCGCCAACTGGCATTTTAATCGCAGCGCCAGTATCAACTACTTGCATACCACGAACCAAACCATCGGTAGAGTCCATCGAAATTGCACGAACGCGGTCTTCACCTAAGTGCTGTTGAACTTCTAAAACAATTTTTTGTCCATTTTCTTTCGTTATCTCTAACGCATCAAAAATTTTAGGTAGATGGGCATCATCAGCAAAGCTAACGTCAACCACAGGGCCGATAATTTGTGCTATTTTTCCTAAGTTAGGCATATCTGTTGTGAGTAAATTTATTACAGTCAATGAATTAAAGCTGTTTGTAGGGGCTCCAATTCGGTTGGCAAAGTTAAGTTATTCTTGCTGAATTTTAAATATATATTATAAAATTTTTCAACAGCATAAAACTCATCAATTTTTAGCGAAAAATTTTCGCAAAAACCGATCATTTTTAATCAACGAATCCAATGCGACGTTAAAAAGTATAACCCAGTCCAATTCCGATGGTTAATAGGGTTTCATCACCGGTTATCAGCAGTGCGCCGGTTCTATACATCAATCCTCCTGTTGGCTTCTGGTGTCTAAAACCAGCCCTTATCATTACGGGGGTATTTACAGTGTTGTTATGAAAATTATAATCATATCCGTTGATGGTAAGCAGTTGTCCTGAAAAACCACTTAACGGCTTCAATACGGTTAGGCCAATACCTGTTTCGAAGAAATTTTTAGATGTATTACTTTTGCTTAGGAGAAGATTTGCCTCGAGTGGAAAAATCAATACATCCTCAAGAGTTGAAAAACCGACTCTAGGTACAATCTTTATTTGATTGCTTAATTGAAAGATCCTGTCGTAATTGATTGAATATACACCTCCGTTTCCCAGGAGTTCGGCGTAAATGCTGTTTTTTTTGAGGTAAGGTTGTGTCAATGTTGAATCCTGGGCAATGGCTTTAAAGCCAATCAGAAATAATAGAGCAGTTAAAATGGGTTTCATCTTTATATTTGGTTCTCAAATCAATTAGTGAGCAATTTACCATAAAGCTATTACAGTTGGTGGTAAATGAGAAATAATAAATTAATATAAAGAATGAAAAAAATACTGGTTACCGGCAGCAATGGACTTTTAGGCCAGAAAATAACAGAAAAAGTACTTGCCGAAGGGCGGGTAAAGCTCATAGCCAGTTCAGTAGGGGCAAACCGTTATCCTGTAAAAGAAGGGTATGAGTACGCAGAAATGGATATACTAAATCCTGAACAGGTAAAGGCGGTTATTGAAAGATATTGTCCCGATGCAGTTATCCATACTGCTGCAATGACAAATGTAGATACCTGTGAGGAAAATAAAACACTTTGCCATCAGTTAAACGTTGAGGCCGTCGCAACTTTGTTGTCTATATGCGAGGAAAAAAACATTCAATTGATCCATCTGAGTACCGATTTTGTTTTTGATGGAAAAAACGGACCTTATAAAGAGGAAGATGCGGTAAATCCGGTTAGTTATTATGGCGAATCGAAGGTGATGGCTGAAGAGCTGATTAAAAATTCAAAGGCAAATTATGCCATTTTAAGGACAATATTGGTATATGGTATTAGCCACGACATGAGCCGGAGCAACATTGTGCTTTGGGCTAAAGGTGCCTTAGAAAAAGCATCGCCCATAAATGTAGTGAACGATCAATGGCGCATGCCAACCCTTGCTGAAGATCTGGCTGAAGCCTGTCTGTTGGCTGTTGAACATGATGCCAGGGGGACTTACCACATATCAGGCAAAGATTACATGAGCATTGCCGATTTAGTGCGAAAAGTTGCCGATTATTGGAAACTGGATCATTCGTTTATTAATGAAATCAGTTCCGCAAGTTTAAGCCAAATAGCTAAACGACCTGAAAAAACAGGATTTGTGCTAGATAAAGCCATTAAAGATTTAGGGTATAACCCACATTCTTTTGAAGAAGGATTGCTAATTTTGGAGCAGCAGATGAGAGTTAGTCCGGAGTCGTAAGTCTTAAAATGATTAAACAATAAAATACTTTACATTATACATTAAATAAAAAACCAATGGCATTACAAGTTGGCGATACCGCCCCAGATTTTAAATTATACAGTTCTGATTTAACAGAAGTTTCCCTTTCAGGTTTTAAAGGCAAAAAAGTAATTATACATTTTTTTCCGATGGCTTTTACCGGAACATGTACTGAGCAATTATGTACCATGCGTGATAATTTCAGTTATTACGAAGGTATCAATGCACAGGTGATTGGCATTTCTGTAGATTCGCCGTTCTCGTTAGCTAAATTTAAAGAAGTGCAAAATTACCAGTTCCCGTTATTATCTGATTTTAATAAAGAAGTATCAGCAGCATATGGCGCTTTTTATGATGAGTTTTTCTTCGGA
This sequence comes from Pedobacter suwonensis, assembly GCF_007833675.1. Taxonomy (NCBI): domain Bacteria; kingdom Pseudomonadati; phylum Bacteroidota; class Sphingobacteriia; order Sphingobacteriales; family Sphingobacteriaceae; genus Pedobacter; species Pedobacter suwonensis. The sequence continues at coordinate 4,423,655 of NZ_CP031708.1, forward strand.
TTAAAAGGTGTGTCGAAAAGAGCTGCATTTGTAATCGATGAAAATGGAAAAATAGTTTATGCTGAAGTTTTGGAAGATGCAAAGGATTTGCCTGATTTCAAGGCGATTAATGATGTGTTAAATACATAAGGCATAACCAGCAAAGAATTATTTTGAGATTTTTTTAAAATTTAGTTGGAAATTAAAATATCAAGTTATACCTTTGCAGTCCGTTAACGATACGGAAACGCATTCGTAGCTCAATTGGATAGAGCATCTCACTACGGATGAGAAGGTTTGGGGTTCGAATCCCTACGAGTGCACTGGAAAGGGAAGATTGAAAAATCTTCCCTTTTTTTATTGCTCACTAAGTTACTTAAACATTAATTTGAAAGACTTAAATAATTCATTTTCAATTCATTAACTGATAGTAATTCTAATATCATAGGTGTTCGATAAATGCCGTTTTCATAGTAGAGATTAGATTCGAACACCAGCTCAATAAATTCACGCTTTTCCAGGGTATCAAATTGATGGTAAACAGATTTTATGTCCGTAAATGTATCCAGGCGATTGTTGAGTATTTTTATAGGCTTCACCGTGGTTAGTGCTTAAACTGACGATAGCGATTTCCAGGTCGTCTATATTGGTCTTGTACTTTAAATACTACCTTCGGTAAGTCTCTTGGTCGATTTTATTTCTAATCCACTTTTCTTCGACAGCATAGAGTATTTCCTGTTCACCTGCCAGTTCTGCTTTTTTGTTGACCAGACCCTTCCTGTTATTTTCAAGTTCTTTTTCGATCTCCTGATTCGCGCGATCTCTGATTTTTTTTTACGGATTTTTTTTGCAGGCTCATTAATTCCAATGCGGTATCAAATTGGATGTGCGCTTTCTTTGCGCTAATGTTGTTGTGTTTAGAGAATCTGCATTTATAGTAGTAGAAATATTGGCCGGATTTGCCACGTGAGGCTGCGCCGGTCACTACATTTCCGCAATGGCATTTTAAAATGGCTCTCAAGGAGAGTTCGTCGTTGACGATTGTCCGGGTTTTGGCTGGCCTGGTAAATTTACTCTGCACCATTTTCCATGAGATCATGTCGATAATAGGTTCGTGAATGCCGGGGAATAGCCCTCCGGGATGTTCTTTATAGGGCTCAGCTTTAATCAGTCCCGCGTAAACTGCATTGCTTAGGATCCGTTCCACGATCATGTTGCCTTTACGGTCCAGGCTCATTTCGGCTGCTTTTTGTTTGATCAGGTAAAGCGGTACGTTTTTTAGATAAGCTTCATAAATGAAACGCACGATTTTTGCTTCTCGTTCATCGATGATTAGTCGCCGGTCTCTTGGTTCTCCTATTTTTTATAACCAAATGGGCTGATCCCAAAAACAAATTTTCCTTCCTTGGTTTTCTTGGAATATAAACCAGACCTGATTTTGATAATACGGTTAATGTTATCTTCCTCTGCTAAAAGTAGTTGTAGTCCTGCCCTGAAGAAGCTACCTGGGGTATTATAGTCAAATTCTATACCTTCTGAGACACTGATGATCTGGATGCCATATTTGGACTGCAATGTTTTCACCATGCTCATGACCTCGCCCGCGTCCCGGCTAAACCTGTCCATCTGGTCAACCAATAGGTAATCTACATTTTTATGGTATAGACCGATAAACTCTTGTAGTTTAATGAAATCGGGCCTGTCGAAGGTTTTTGCACTTTTTCCCCTGTCGATGAATGTATCTACGAGGTTGATTTTGTGAAATTCTATATAGTGGTCAGTTACCACCCGTTGACGCTCAATTGAGTTTTCGCTCTGTTTTTTGTCGCTAAACCTTAAATATCTAATTGCTCTCTTTTCCATATAATTCTTCCAGTGTGGATCTGACCAGCACTTTGACGATTAAATTTACCAAATTTTCCTCTTTTTGGTCGGCGATCCTACTGATATCGTTATCGGAATTTTCTATACTTTTGGCCTCTATTATTGAAGAAACGAGACCTTTCTGATCCATGTCCGTTGATTTTTTGCTGTTATTGCTTCTAGGAATTTTGGCGGTAACGGCTTTTCGTACTCTTTTTTTTGGTGTGGCAAGTAGGTTCCTGGTAACTTTGCTACCCTTTCTAATCGCTTTCCTTTTTGGTTTGCTTATTATGGTTTCCATAAGGATTAGGGTTTTTAGGTCAAAAGTCCGCCATTTCGGTTGCGCTCTGCCCAATGTTGGAGAAGTTGGATTTTAATCCGCTGCATTCAGATACATTTTAACTTCGATTGACATAGGAAGTGTTGCCGGCATTGCTATCACTCCATTGTAAGATGGACTTTATATATTGGATTAAACTTCTTTAACTGAGGGAAGTATATCTTATTCAATTCAGGTACAAATTTAAGGTTCAGTTCTGGCACGCAAAGGAATTTCCGGCATAAACGCTCCTGTGGCCTTTGCCCGCTACCCATTTATTCCGTTCCTCCTTTTGCTTTGGCAGAAGCTGAACCTTGGCCGGGCTCCATAATTAAATCAGAAAAATTATGGAAAATTTAAGTTTTAAAGTAGCAGAGATTGAGATCAGTTATCATCCGGCGTTTAAATTGGCGGAGTTGCCACAGGTTACATCTGCACAGGAAGCTTACGGGGTATTAATGGAAAGGTGGGACAAAGGCAGGCTTGAGCTTTTGGAAGAGTTTAAGGTGATTTTGCTCAACATGAGGGCTAGGGTATTGGGGGTAGTGAACATTTCGAAGGGTGGTCTCTCTGGAACGCTTGCTGATCCCAAAGTAATTTTTGCAGTGGCACTGAAAGCCTGTGCAAGTGGAATGATCCTGGCGCATAATCATCCAAGTGGGGAATTATCGCCGAGCGATGCAGATATTTCGTTAACCAGGAAATTAAAATCCGGGGGTGATATCCTAGAAATTAATGTGCATGACCATTTGATTGTTTCCAGGTATGGGTTTTATAGCTTTTTGGATAAAGGGACAATGTGATAGCAGATCAAGGATTTTTGGGGAATAGGTGGTGACTCAGGCTACTTAGATTATAATAGGAGAGCCTTAAGTGATATTAATGGTTAAGTATGTTAACTTTCTGTGCATTAATATCGAAATGTAATATTCTTTTTCCTTTACCCAATGCATATTCAACGATATCCGCAGTCCCACCTGTTCCCTTAGCCGGCTTTCCATCCCATATAGCAAAAAGGATGTCTGACCTGTCAGCAACTATTTGTCCCGCTCTGAGGAATGCTTGTTCTGACGGACGCTGATATCCAAGAACTTCGACAGTACAGCATAATTCCAGTATGGCCCGATATTTTTTTTGCTGCCCGTACCTAAAAGTTTGTATATAATCTTCGCAGGGGATTAGTGCAATAAGATCGATGTTATTTCGCAGTATAACCTCAGCAAAAAGCTGATCTGCGCCTATAGCTAGTGAGCTGTAGGCGCAGATAATCTTAGGAATGACAGATATTTCAGCATGTAGCTGTTTTTTTAACCAGCCTTTTACAAGATGTTTATTGAGGTTTTGGTGTCCGGTAATTCCAATACTTATCATTTTACAGTTTAAATTAACTCTTTTTCGACCAACCGTCTGTAATGTTCACCTAGGGCGGTCAAACGGCAGGACTTGCTCTCCATTGCTGCGCTCCACATATGGGGTGCATTTACCGGTTCGAGTAGGTTTAAACGATTGAATTTTTGAAGTCTTTTGAAAATCAGTGTGTTGGCTTCAATTGGCTCAGGCATACCTTCGTCCCTTCCTTTTAGTTCAGCTTCAAAAGTTGGGTCAAGTTGAAACTCATGCCCTGCTACTGGAAAATACTCAACTATTGATCGCAGATCTTCCAAAATTATTGGCGGTGTAACTTCCCTTAGGGACACGAAATTCTTGACATTTGTTTTGAATACAGGGCGTTGCTTATCCCAATCTCCTAGTGACTGGTCTATATGGGCATAAATGCTACCAGGCGTCACTTGCCCTACAAGGTTGGCTGCACTGCCACTTAGAGCGTCCACCATAAGTGTAGTAAAAATGCCGCTTCCGTTTTCTTCCGATGCATACTGTTCTGCAGTTGAAGCGGTGAGAATGGTCATGCCATCGGAGAGGTGCGAAATATCCGCATTTTCCATAGAGGTTCCCGCAATACCTGAATGGCAGCTATCCAGTATGATAATTTTGTTGGTAGCAGGCGAACGGTTGGCCATGGCCAGAATCTCATTTAACGATACTCCATCATCTCCGTGGGTGGCATCTGAGGCAACAAGGTAACCGCCATTTGCTTCAATGTATCCGTGCCCAGCAAAATAAAATAAAGCTACTTCAGCCTTCTGGGAAAAAAGAACGTTGATCAAGTCTTTTAATTCCCGTTTGTTTACCTGGTCAGTAGGCCCAGAAGAGGTAACCAGTTTGGTTTTGAAGTTGATCGAACCTCCATCGTTTCGCTTTAGCATACTTTCAACACTGTATGCGTCGTTTACGCATCCATGTAAACCGGATACGTTTTGGTAATAATCGATTCCGACTATAAGTGCTATTTTCATAATAGTTAAGATTAAATATTGTCGATAAATTTGCCAACTGTTTCCCAGGTCCAGATTTTGGTGGAAACTCCTGGGATAACTGTCCGGTCGTTTGTATAAATCCATATGGCAAGTATGGGCTTACCTTCTTCTTTTGCGCATTTTATTTCCCATTTTTGACCGGTAGAGGTCAAGGAATTTTCACTAACCAGTACTATTACACCATGGCTACGACGGATTCTTGTGCGTACTTTTTCTTTCCAGTCGCTGTCATAAGCTTCTTTAACCGAAAGGTCAATGTATTCGAATGGGCAATGGTCCAGTAATGACTGGCCTTTTAGAAAATCGCGTAAACGCTCATCCTCGATGGCGAACGCGATAAAAACTATTTTTTTATCAGGCATAATATAATGTTTAAAAGAATTTTCGGAATTCCTGTTTTGGTGCAGCGCCCTTTACCCAACTGTCCAGATCTACATATTTAAATTCGGAATCAACTGCAAACATGCGGTTGCTGAACACAGAAAGATCGTTTGGCTTTTCAACGTAGGGGTATAATTTGAGGTATTCTGACCTGTTAAAGGAGGTTCTGGTCAAATTATCTTTTGAGATGGGAACCAATGCACATTGCTGGGTATGTCCATCCACGTAGCCCAACTCCCATGGCACCCATTTGGAAATTTGTGCATTGTGCGAGATAGCGAGCAGAAGCGATTTTGATGACCTTAGCCTTTTGCGGATATGGGCTGCACTTGCTTCTGTGACGTTATCCCGCTCAAGGTGCGGGTCAGTTATCCAATCGACATAAACCCTAAAGCCTTGTTTTGTCAGTTCTAGGTACAATCCTTCAACTTCTTCTGCATCCAGAAAACTGTGACAGAGAAAAATGTCGAAGCTGGTATAACCGGCAGTGCGCTGGGCAGAGAGCTGAACGCTCTCATTTAGGCTTTTGTTCCTGGATAGCCCTTTGAGATAATTACTTGTAAATAATGACATAATGATATTTTTTAAATCGATCAAAACTAGGCCGTAATGGTTTTGGAAAAAACCTGTAATCAAAGGGAGAAACCCTGTAATTTATTTTGCTCGTTTTCCAGCTGATCCAGGCTGTTTTTTTAGGGTGGGGAAGGGCCTGCTTGGTCCGTTAGGGAAAAGCATTTTTTAAGGTGAAGGGAGATCTCCTGTAAAAACCAGGGGTTTTTCCTGTAAAATGACCGTTTTTCAGAAAAAGGGGGCGGTTTTCCGCGCCGAGCAGTTGATGCTATTGGAATCGCTTTTCTGTGGGTGTATCATTGTCCCAGTTTTAAAAACAAATAAATTCAATTTTATGTTACAGCAAAATGGGGCAAGACCCTTACCTTTCTTTTTCGTGGGGAAAACCCTCACCAATGAGCGCATCTTAAGATTTGCGCAGACCAAACATCCTGTATTATCAGAAAAGATCAGTAAACCTGATACCCGTTCGATCTGGTATACTAAAGAACACATTACCTTCCTATTGGAGGAGATGGAGAAGGCCAATGCGGACGGCCTCAGGATTTATTTCGGTGCGTACGGCGAGAAGGACACTTACAACGGGCAGCTTTGCCTGCTAATGGTAATGACCAAACCTGACGAACTTACCGGAGGCCATAGCGATATTTCAATTGAGGACGAGCCTAATTTTCAGGACAGGTCAATGGAAACAGGTGGGCCAAGAGACTTTAACGTTGGTTCACCCTGTCCACCGATGTGTGATGAAAAGGAAGAAGGATAAAGGAAATTCCTAAAAGATGATGTATCTTCAAGGATGAAAAATCCTGCCCAGTATCTTTATCTGATCCCTTTGACTGCCAGTATGATATGTAGTTTGAAGGCTTGGAGAAACGGCTGGGCAGGACCTTACCGTGCATTTTCCGTTTTCCTGACGGTTACTTTTCTGGTAGAGATTTTTGCTGTCAGCTGGAAACTTGGATTGCACAGTACCGCCTACTGGGACTTCCCAAAACAGAATCTCTGGATATATAATCTTTATTTTGTTCCAGAGTACCTGTTTTATATTTTCTTTTATTCCTCAGTTTCTGAAAACCGAAAACAAGGGAAATCTGGATGGTATTTAGCGACCATTTTTGCAATATTTTCACTGGCCAACATTTTTATGATCCAGGGTATGGGACAATTGGATACTTTCAGCATCATTCTCGGAAGTGGCATATTGATTGCCTGTGCAGCATCCTATTTCATTCAGGAACTTAACAGGAAAATTCCACGGGCAGTGGGAAGAGAGCCACTTTTCTGGATTTCGCTGGGTACGTTGGTATTTCACGCAGTCAGCCTTCCCTATTTTATCTTTATCAACTACCTCAGCAGGACCAACCTGTCCCTGGCAATGGCTCTGTTCAATATCCTGCTGATACTTAATATATTAATGTACATCTGCTATCTAATCGCCTTTCTATGCAAGAATCCCGTTCACAGGAAATCCTTCTAACCATTCTGGTATCGACGTCCGTAGTATTTTTCTTCGTATGTCTGCTTACTTATTTTTTCTTCAGGCAGCAAAAAAAAAGGTTTCAGTATGAACAGGAAGTACTTCAGCTGCGGGAAACATTCAATCAGACTGTCCTGCAATCAAAACTGGAAATACAGGACCGTACGCTTGATCATGTAGCAAAGGAGCTCCATGCCAATTTCAGCCATCTTGTTTCTCTTATAAATATTAACCTTTCAGCTGTACTCGCCCAAAGTTCGGGTGAGGTGAGGGAGCATGTAAATGAGACCAAGCTGCTTGCAAAGGAACTTATGGCAGAAGTTAAAGCACTTAGCGTGTCTCTTAATTCGGATTTTATTATGAAGGCCGGTTTTGATAAAAGACTTGAGCATGAACTCCAAAGGCTGGACAAAACAAAGAAATATTTAGTTTCCTATAACCGTGAAGGGGCTCCTTTCCGCTTACCTGCCAGTCAGGAAATCGTGCTTTACCGCCTCTGCCAGGAAATACTCAATAATATTGTCAAACACTCAGAAGCAAAAAATGTAGAAGTTCTTTTAAGTTATTCTGAAAACTCCCTGAACCTTCGGATTTCAGACGATGGTAAGGGGTTTGATCAGCTTAAGGCCACACAGGATGCCGCTGAACGGGAAAGTACCGGGCTGCTTAATATTGCTGGACGAGCGAAACTTATTAATGCTGAATTACAGATCAGTAGTACACCGGGTTACGGTACGCAGGTGAGCGTAGCCATCCCGTTAAATAAACCATATTAGTATGTCATACCACAAACCACAGATAAAAATAGCTATAGTTGATGACCATAATCTATTCAGAAAAGGGTTGATCACCTTGATTAACCTGGCAGACAAACACAATTACCTTGTTGTTCTTGAGGCTGAAAGTGGAAAGGACATGATTAGAAAACTGGATAAAAAAGCACTTCCGGACATACTGCTGCTTGATGTGGATATGCCTGACATGGATGGCTATGAGACCATGTTATGGTTAAGGGAGAATTACCCAAAGATTGCCGTATTAGTAGTATCGATGGTAGATAGCGAAGAAGCAATCGTACGGATGATGCGTTTGGGGGTTAAAGGGTATTTGTCGAAGGATATTGAAGTAGAAGACATCCATCAGGCGCTGCAAGCGATTAATAATAAGGGATTTTACTATACAGATTATCTCACCGGAAAGCTGATCGATTCTTTACAGCAGCAGGAATCTGAAGCTGATGGATCCCCAAGCATAAATGGTCAAGGACTTTGGGATCAGATCAGCGAGATCGAACTCAAGTTTATCCGTTTGGCCTGTTCGGATCTGACCTATGAGGAGATTGCTGGGAAAATGTTTCTCAGCCCGAAAACAGTAGATGGATACAGAGCTGCCATCTTTACGCGCTTTGGTATTAGGAACAGGCAGGGATTGGTACTCTTTGCCCTGAAAAATAAGATATGTGACATTGATAATCTATAATTGGAACTATTTTGATGCCTGTAGTCGTGAGTATATAGCTGAGGTTAGTAAGATATAAGTCAGCAGAATTATTTGTTTTATGCTGTCTATGTTAAGGAATAACCAGCCGAGGGTAGCCGACTGATTTTGGTTTCCTGTTAGACTATGGTTTATCATGAATATTTATATTTGTTCATGGAAAAAGTAATTATAAGTTGCCTGCTCCAGGGCATGAACCAAAAAGAAATTTCAGAAAGGCTTACAGAGCTTGAGATGGTGCCCTGCAGTCTGAGTGCGATTGAAAAGACCATCAAGAAACTAAAGGCACGATATGGGGCTAAAACAATGTTCCATCTTGGAGCAAAGATCGCAGGCCGTAAATGATCGTCGAAACCTTTAAACTGAGAAACCTATCTATTGTAAATATTAATTAACCATTTTATCAGTTCATTTGCTTGTTTTCAGGTTCTGTTTTTGAGTAAATGTTCAATTAACAGCCCGGAAAAAAAACCGAACACACTTGATATTATAAATAAAGTTATTTCCTCGAATATTGCATGAGAGGTATCTGTAAAATTAAAGAGAAGCCCGCTATCTGAGTCATTTACCTGAAAATCGTAATTCAGTAAATTGCCTAAAGGTAAAATACGTTCAGCTGACGGTATGGATGAGTTCAAAACTAATGTTTGAGGAGTATTCAGATTAACGTCTACCTTTTTTTCTGATGAAACACTACCCGATGTGGTGCATAAATAAAATATTATCAATGATTTGTTAGAAAAGCTGTGGCTGAAAATCGCATTATCCAGTTTAAACGAAATCTCACGACTAAAAGGGTTATTTTTAAATTTGCCGCGGAGTAAACTATCCGGGGTTGTTTTTGAAATATTAAATTGGATATTTCCTTCCGGATAAATCTTAAAAAGATAATTCGATACGCTGTCTAAAGTAAGACCATCGATATCTCCAATTGAAATATCACGCGTTCCCGGCGGGAAATTAACATTTAGCTGTTGCCAGTTCTGATTTTCAAGAGAGTGCAAGCTTATCCCGCATGAAATGTTGAAATTTTCATCGACATTTACAGTTAAGGGTAGCGCTTTGACAGTTTGACTAGAAACAGTGATTATTGGGGGATGCGATGGGTTTTTACCAGGCATCCGGAAATAAATAATTATTGCTGGACCAATAGCGATAAAAGATCCGATCAAAAGCCATTTCCTGATATGAGAAAGATTCCTCGCCAGCAGTCTGCGAGTTCTTTGAAGTATTCTCATCAACATAAATTATTTGAGTTTATTTTATTTTTTCCGGAAATACCATAATTTTTAGCTACCCATCCATCACCACTATCCGATGGATTACCAATGGTTTATTTACTTTTAGGTTGCTGTGCCACTCTCTTGATGTTGAAAGATCGCTCCCTTTTTTTGACCAACAATAAAGGCATATCTACCAAAAGTCCGGCAGAAAGCCTGATCGCATCGTTGCCTGTGCCGGTGTCAAAGTCCCTCAGTTGTGGATTCATTTGCCCACCAAAGCTTAAAGTTAAGGGGCTGTTGCCAAGGCCGAATCTTAGATTTACCCCTGGTGAAAAAAGCTGCGACCATCGTACCTCCTTTGGCAGGCCACCTTCCTCTCGCTTAATCCGATAAGAAACAACGGCACCTAGGTCAAACATAATCAGGCTTGCCGTTATATAGGACCGAAGGTTTTTACCGCTTCGCCAGTTGAAATCAAGGGTTATTGGAGCAGAAAAGCCCACTATTGCAGCATTTTGCTTTTCCTTTACAAACTCAATCCCCGCATAAGGACCAAAATAGGCACCTATAGTAATGCTGTGATAGTAATTCTGTTTTAACCGGTAGGAGGCCGGGGGCAAGGCAAAGGTTTCTATTACATCGGCCATTTGCTCCGCCGAGTTAGACTGGAGAATTCCGGATATGAATGATATAATTCGGGATGTTTCCTTCATTGATTTGCTGCCCGGCGAAAGGTAAGAGCTGAGCAGGCTCATGCAGCTTCCAGAGGCGGCACCAAAGTTTTTTTCCTGTATGAGCTGATACACTTCAAATACATTACCGACCTGCTTGACACCTTCTCTGAGGGGTTCAGAAATATTGATGATGGGTTTGTCGCTATTTACCATCAGGGCAACATCGATAACTTCCGAGAGAGCAGTCCAGTAGCTATTGATATTGTAGTTTTGCTTGTCACCTTGCTTGAGCATAACCTGGCTTTCCTGAAAATGCTGCAGAGCCATAAGCATATTACCCAGCCAGTTTTTAACCATCGTTACCTCGTCCTTTTTGAGGGAATAAAGATTGATCTTGTCGAAAAAGCCGGGAAGGTCAGGATATTTATTAATTAGTAGCGAAACGAATATGCGCATGAGGTCGTCATTATTGCGCATATTGCTGATGAAATCACTTGAGCTTATCCAAAAGGTATTAGAGGATTTCAGATTGAGCGAGTCTTTCGGCTTAAACATTTCGGCGTTTATAATATAGGCAAGCCTCATAAAGTTTTTCATACCTGTACTTTTAAGGTCCCTGATTTCTTTTTCGGCAGCGAAATATTCAACCATTTGAATGAAATTGTAGTGCTTAAGGATTTTATCAGAGACCTGATGTCCATCATTTAAATAGTCCAGATAGGGTAACATTTTATCACTTACGATCTGACGGTTGGTTCTCAGGTAATCGATTCCGTTTTTTGGCAGGGAAATAAGGTCCTTTGAGAAGGCGTATTTCCAGGAATTATCGAAGTTTGGCGGTGACATCTGGTCCCAGTCCCATAATTTCTTCGAGGTTTCGGGAAGCATTTTATTTAGCCCCTTGACCAATTCCCATTCACTTCTTGCGCTGTCAAGTTTATTTCTCAAACTTTGCATAAAATAAATCATCGCTTCTTGTTTAACCCGCTTGGCAAGGTATATTGAAAATGCATCAATCAACTCGGATTGGCTTGGCATTCCCTTATTGGTGAGCTGGGTAGCATTATTCACAATGTTTATATTATACTCCTTGGTCTGAGTTTCAATAGAAGCATAACTGCCTGTCCGATAATTATTAAGTACATCAGTCACTTCTTTTTTCTCTGCCTCTTTTTTTATATAACCAACCTCTTCGATGAGTTTTGGATCTCGCATAATGAGGTTTATCCCATTGTCGAAACTCTTGTTTTTTAACTTAAGTTCACTTTTGACCTGATCAATCGTTTGCTGTACTTCTTCTTTTTTTCGCTTGAGTATTATTGCCACCTGAGAAGAGAAACATGAATCCTGGATGTCTAGTGAATCTGGACAGTTTTTTCTTGCTTCTGTGTTAACCTCCAAAGATAGTTTTGTGGCTCCGTTTGGCGAATAGCCTGCAATGGAGCTTTGCAAGTTTTGGAGGGTCAATAGACGGCTGTTTAGCTTCTTGAGATCCTTGGTAGTTTCTTTAAGGCCGCTCAGAAGTGTCGATTTTGCATCTGTTTTTGCCTGGAGAAGTCTCATAATCTCCTCATTGACTTTTTCCCTATTTTTCTTTATTTCTTCTGCAAATGTCCTGGTATTAAATAAATATGTGAGTGAATCAATGATCGGATTTGCGGTATTGGAACTTCCTTTTAGGGTTCTTAGCTTTTGCAATATAGTCCCAACTGTTTTTGTGTTCTGGCTATTTGAATCAATTTTCCACTTATAGAGGGTTATTGCATCCCGATATAAATTTTGTCCAGTCTGGGCAAATGAAGTTGAATAAAAAACAAAAGTAACCGCTATTATTAATATAAGGTTTAGTTTCATCTGTCGAGCATTAGATGGTTTGTAACGAAATTATTGACGAGGTCGAAAGCTTTAGGGGGTTTAGTTTGTTTTTTTGATAAAAAGCTTTGGCTTTTAAAAATAAAGCTTAATTAGCTGTTAATCAATACTTATAATTGTGTATTGCTGGTGTCGTTCTGGTGTCCAGACATTGGTCATACCCATTGATCGATAATCCTTTGACTGGCATAAGACGGCTTAAATTTATTTAAGGGGGAATTGGTGGTAAAGTCGGTATTAGGGTTGCGGGTAGATCAGAATGTTTTGCTGCTGCTTTGTGATGGACGAGGGCAGGTTGGAACTTTTAGAGGAGTTTAACGTTATCTTGCTCAACAGGAGGGGTAGAGTATTGGGTTTAGTGAATATTTCACAGGGTGGTTTTTCGGGAACGGTTGCCGATCCGAAGGTTATTTTGGCGGTGGCGCCGAAAGCTTGTGCGAGTGCGATGATAGTATGCCATAACCATACCAGTGGGAGTTATAACCAAGTGATGCTGATTTGGCACTGACCAGAAAACTAAAGTCTGGTGGGATATTCTTAGGATTAGCGCATGCCACCTTATTGTTTCCAAGTATGGGTTTTATAGTTTTTTAGATGAAGGGATAATATAAGGTTGGCGCTTTGTTGATAGAATTGAGTAGGTTTCTAAATTAGCCACAATATCTATCGCTGGTTTAAGAATATAAAGTTATTCGGTCAGATTAAGGCATGGATATTTGATGACCTTTGTATAACTTGTAAATTATGAGCAATATCATTCGTGACTTTAAGACCAGTGCATTTTCTGATGAAGTAATCAATTTAGCAAAAGATTATACCGAGCTAGCCATAGACAGTATCCTCGATGAAGGTATTTTCAAAGAGATTCCAATAATCGGTTCGGTAGTAAGTCTTTATAAGATGGGATCTGCCATTAAAGAGCTGCAACTGATCCGAAAAATCGCTTCCTTTTTAACAAAACTGGACGGGATTCCCCAAGCTGATAAAGATAAATTTTTGGCCAGGCTCAACAGTGAGGATCCTGCTAGTGAAATTTTTGAAAAGCTGTTATTCCTTTTGGATCGCCTGGATGAGGTGATGAAAGCGGAAATCATCGGTAATCTTTTCCGGATCTATATCATGGATGGAATCGATAAGCCCATGTTCCTACGTCTTAGCTCAATAATCGAGCACGCGATATTGGGAGATCTGATTTCCTTCTATTTACAGTATCATGGGTTTAGCGGCCATCGCTCTAAAATAGATGAAAGATTTATAGACTTTGACAATCGACGGTACGCAAACCTGATTGATTTGAATTTAGCCAATCTGGGGTTATTGAAAACCAAAATCTCGATAAAAAAAGAAAAATCAAACTCATTAGAGTATGGCATAAAGACGCAATTAGAACTTAGTTCTGCTGGAAGAACCTTAAGTACATTTATGTTCTATGAACTGGGTGAACCAACATTTATCAAACATCTTCAAATGCTCATAAAAGAAAATTTGGAAATGAAAGAACTATATGGGAGACATCCGATAAACAGATCTAGGTAACTCTTTTTTAAAGTACAGAGATGCTACAATTCCATTGAATTTGCCAAACTCATTGTTTTAAAGGTGCTTGATTGGTTTTGGATAAGGGTGATTTGGAATAGTACAACAAAATAAGCTAGAGCAACAAAATGTTTGATGCCTTAAGGATGTCTTTTCATAATATTCTATAAATTTATTAAGCCTCATTATTGTTAACGATTTCTTGCTGAAGTCCGTTTACAACTGTTAATTCTTTTAACCCGTGATAAAGGATGTTTATCCGTGTCCATATAAGTTTTGATTTAACCTTATCCAATAGCCAATCAACCACAATATAAAAGAGAAAAGCTGTAAGAAGTTTAGCCCAAAACTCGCCCATAAAAGCAAATTTGTTTTCTAGGTAAGTTCCGAGATAATAAGAAATTGTAAATGAAAGTCCGAATACAAATGCAGATGAAATTGCTTTAAGGCTTTTACCCTTAAGTAGAAACATTAATGCTTTATTTGCGTGGTCAGCTTGACTTTTAAGTGCTAGCCATTCTGAATGGAGCTGATCAAAATTTTCCATATTCTCATTGGACCATTTGCTGGCATCAAACTCAATTTTATCGAATTCTGCGATTGGGTCGTATGCTTTCGAAAGGATTTCGAAATATTGTGGGCTGTCAAAATTTCTAATTGCTTCCTTTGTAATTTCAAACGATTTAGAAGCTGCCTTTATTCCATCATCAAAGTAAGCTAAGGTTCTTGAAAACTCTCTATCCGACGCTTTAATCTTGCTATTATAGACCTGCTTTCTATTATTGTATTTTGTAGTAACTTCATGAAAATTGCTTTCAAGATAGTCATATACATACTCCGGAGAAAGCCGTTTCTCGGCAATTTCGTTTTCCAGATCTAGTCCACTTAGGTCAGTAATTTGCATAGATTGTTTAATTAAAGCTCTAAAGTTACTTCAATTAAAATAGATTGAAAAGGCAATCATAATTAAGGGGTGAGATTTTTAAACATTGTAGATTTTATGAATTAAGCTATAATTATCCAACCATTCCAACATTGGATAAGCGATGTTTTTTCCTAGCCAATTTTGGATACCAAATTCGAAACAACATGGAAACAACTGTACTGGAATTCTCTCCTGATTTGGAAGTAGAACTCGAACCTAAAAATTATCCCTATCGCAAAGAGGATGTCCCGCTTGGTACTTATGCCGCAAAACTCGATTTTATGTTATGGTCAAAAAGTGGCTTGACCATCAACTGTTTTTTTACCCTGCCTGATTCTCATAAAAAAATTAGCCTATCGGTTTACCGGAAAGCTGCCAATCAGGGCAGATATCTGGCTGGTGAGATAGAGGTGCGATACTTGCCTTTTGGAATTTTACTCGAGCTAACAGTTGAGGCAAACGAACTCGGAAAGCCGGTACTGACTGATATGGTTATTAAAAAACACTAACAAGGAAATGGCTTATATCGGCCTAAGAGCACCGGCTCGGGTTCCTCGCCGTTAGTCCTTTTCTCCTCAAAAAGAAAAGGAGCAAGCGGAAGTCGGGCGAAGCCTGACTTTTAGCCCTCTAGCTAGCGCTAGTGGCTATTGGAGAATTCTCCGGGAATTCTTTGCTGCCTTGCAGGTGGCTTTCGACCAGAAAAAGGAACTCCTAGGGGAATTCTAAAAGGGAAATGATGGAACACTTAAACGCAATAAAACACAGCAAAACCACTGGTGACAGACTGCATAAGATCAGCCTGGCCTTAGGCCGTTCCAAGCGGCTGGTGTTCTCCCAGATGGTGGATTATTTCTACCGCAATAAAAAAGATCCCACTGATCTGAATGATGAGCTGTTAAAAAATTCGCTGGCCAAAAGCCATAAAACCTACATGGGTTTTATCCGCTCACAGGAAGAGCTGTTATTGCTGCCGGTAAAACAAGGGGTAGAAAAAATGATTTCCAACCAGCGGGATATTGTAAAATTTTTTAATGAGCAGGTACTTGGTGCGAATAAAACATTACTGGCAGGCCAGCAGGAAATGGCAAAAATCAATCAGGAGAATGAAAAACTGCTAAAAGCCGTATTTCAGCGTATGGAAGCAAAAGAGCGTCTCAAACTTAAATTTTTGCAGGTACTGGACAGTTATATCAAAGCCCGCGAAGAACTGGGTAGTTTTAAGGGCAGGGAAAAGGAAGAGCTGGCGGAAACAGCGAGGAAACAGGTAGAAATTTTGTAGGCTTATGTATATCAATATCACTGGCAGCGAGGCTGGAAACAATAAAGGCAGTAGCGCCCAACTGGTGCATTATCTGGATAAGGAAGCCCGGTTGTTTCCAGATGCAGTGGCTGAACCTTGGTTTAATGGGAATGATCAACACATTGATTCCTACCTGGTAAAAAGCCTGATTGATAAGAATACGGCTAAATTGGGCAGGGATGAGGCTAAGTTTTTCCTGATCAATATTTCGCCCAGCCAAAAAGAAATTGCCCACCTGAAAATGCTTGATAAAATGGGCGCAAAGCAAGAGTTAAAAGCTTTCGCGATAAAGATCATGGATGAATATGCCAGGAATTTTTACCGCAAGGGTATTAACGGCAACGAAGATTTGCTTTGGTTCGGTAAGCTGGAAAACCACCGTTACTATTCCTATAAAGATATGGAGGTCAAAAGCGGGCAGGTGAAAAGGGGAACGGTAAAACCTGGGGAGCAGATGCACATTTAGGTAATTGTTAGCCGCAGGGACATCAGCAATAAAAATCAAACTCAGCCCGATGAATAATTCCAGAGGCACCAATACAGCACACTCCAAAACGGTTGGGCAGTTTGACCGGGTGGCTTTTAAAGCTTCCGGAGAAAAGCGATTTGATGAGCTGTTTGGCTTCGAAAGGCCGGTGAGCGAAAGCTTTAAATTCGTCAATACCCAAAAGAACGGGAGCCTGGAGGAGCGCATAGCAATGGCCGGGCAAAAAGATAATAACATGAATCAACAATCGGTTTCAGATCAGGAACAGAACTTGAACGTTTTGCCAGCGCTATTGGCCCCGCCTGCCGATACGCTAATGGATCTGCTACTCGCCAGGGCTGAATTCGATCCCCTCGCGCCCGTCCAACAGAAAAAGAAACGGAAAAAACGGTACCAGCATTCAGAACTAAAAATCTAAAGAAAAACAATGAACACAGGAGAAGATACCAACGGACTTAGAAAGATTACCGATTTTACCAGGCTGATCAGCCTGTTTATTTTAAGCATCCATTTTTATATGAGCTGTTATTTAGCCTTTAAGACTTGGGGTTTTACCGCAGGGATTACGGATAGGTTGATTTTAAATATTTGCAGGACCGGGCTTTTTGACGGGTTCATGATGCCAAAACTTGCGGCATTATTGTGTTTAGCGATTTCCTTGCTGGGAGTGAAAGGCAGAAAAGATGAAAAGATCAAAAGAAAAGAAATTGTTATTTATCTGATAGCAGGATACTGCTATATTTTGTGGCCTATTTCGTTTTTAGGTTAGGATTTGATGTTCAGCTTACGGCTGGCTTTTATATCCTAACAACTTCTACCGGTTATCTTATGATGCTTTCCGGAGGTGCAATGCTTTCCAGGCTAATGAAAACATCTTTAAATACCGATGTCTTTAACAGCGAGAATGAAACCTTTCCACAGGAGGAGCGGTTGTTGGAAATTGAATACTCCGTGAACCTGCCCGCCAGGTATAATTTAAAAGGAAAAATCAGGAATTCGTTTATCAATATAATTAATCCTTTCCGGGGGCTGCTCGTTACTGGCACCCCCGGATCCAGGTATCCGGAAAAAGGTTTTTTCCGACAGCGTCCGTTTCTATGGTAATCAGTTCTTTCATTTATAATTTGCTGGAACTGTCGGGGTTCAGGGAGGGTAATCATTAGTATAATACGTTCAGCAAGAGTTGCCGTTCTCTTGAAAATACCTGGTAATAGATGTCGATATCCACGAGAATTTTTCTGAGGTGCTGTAGATATTCCCTTTCAATTCTTTTTGGAGAATTCAGTCCGATTATGATGAGTTTTCGGGCATAATTATTCTGGCTGTAGTAATTATATTCGAACAGTTGTCCTATTGCTTCACGTAGGCATGAAAGTACGCTCCCGTAAGTTTTGATCTCATAAAAAGTATATCCGCTCTGCGGGCAGTTCATAACCAGGTCGATAGAGGTTCCGAAGCCGGTGTCATTCTCTGTGCCTATAAGAACCCCGTTTCCTGCATTTTCTTCACATAACTGTTCGTAAATCCGGGTCTGCATTTCCTTGTGGATTAAGGACATACTAAATTCGTTTTTTATCCGTTTTCCCTTAATTATGCCTGTTTTTCCTGATTTGTGGCCCAGCTTAAAACTGAATTTTCCAATGGGCAGTTCGTCAATTGAAAAATCCGCTCTTTTTTCAAGGCATACGTAATGACTATTTTTGCCTATTTCCATCTGAGGAGATTCAATTTTTACCGGTGGGTCGAAACGGATGAAATTCTGTGGTGAAACATCGTAACGTATATTGAAGATCTTATCCTCCTGTACAGGGCTGTAGTCAAATCCGGAAATACCATGTTGTGCCAGATCGTCCACCATTTGCCCCAGCCAGCCTCTTTGCCTGAATTCCGTTAAGGCATGTTGTTGCTGTTCATTGGTTAATACTTCCAAATGTCTGAATTTTCCAACCCAGTAGTATTCACTGAGAGAATTACTGACACGTTTTATGGCATATACATTAAGCGTATATGTCTTACCTTGGTGGTCGCCCTTGTTAAAGGCCTGGATAAAACTGTAATGGTAGCCACCAAGATTTCTATCGGGATTGAATAGCCATTCTTCATACCCATAGCCTTTTTCCCGCTCAAAGCTTGCATCGCTATTTTTGCTTTTACCGAACGGGCCTGATGGCCTGCTCCAGTTATTTTCATTCCAGCAAATCCGGGCTATCTTTTGGATTGGAATAATTTCAGATAGTTCGATGAGTCTAAAGTAGTGTTCACGGTAGCAATCAATAAATTTGATCGTTTTCTCGACAAGGGATTCCCATGTTAATGAAGTAATTTGGCCGATATCCAGAAACACCCTTGCTGCAGACGGACAATTCTCTCTGATATATTTATCAAATTCATAGATCACCGATGGAGGAAGTGCATCTTTGTTGCTTCTTTCGCAGTCCAGTTTAATATCAAGTGTATTTACTACAGAATCCTCGTTTGTGAGTCGGCTTCCAACTCCTATAGTAAAATATATTCTCTTTGTTGAAGCCCCATGGAGCATTATTTTAGCCCAGGTATAATTTCTGTAATATCCGGAGTTTTGCCATTTCATCGATACATGGATATTATATCCATGAGATTCTATCAGTTCGGCCCAGTGCTCAGTTTTGGTGAAAACCGAGTCTGTCTGCAACTGATGTTTATTCTGAATGTGCCGTGCTTCGTCTTTGTTATAAACCTGGCCGCGAAGAGATGAAAAAAAATCGAAATCTGCTGTTTTGAAAAAATCCATTGTGAGCACATAATTTTGAATTCTAAACTAATGATTTGAATCTACATCTGGAAAATAAAGCCATATTATCTTCAACGCTACTTAAAAAGCTAACAAATTGATGTCTCTTGCGATATCCCGCTTATATTTAACGAGGGAACTATTGGATAGGTTCGTATCGTAAAGTTCTGCCCCAAAGAGGTTTTTACGGAGTTCGTCGGGTGATTTTCCCAGTGAATCTGCAAGTTCGGTAATTACCGAATCAGGATATTCTTTCTTTAGCATAAGCAGCCGCAATGCTTCCCGTTTGTAGTGAAAATAACGCCCTTGGAGTTTTAGCACGCTTATGAAGTTGGCATGTGCTGTAGGATTGTTCACCATAATTAGATCAACCATAAAATCGTCGAGATGCTTCACATCGTGTTCGGCGACCGATAAATACAATTTGAACCTGACATCCTGATGAAAACTGAAAGCAGCTGAAGTGGGGCTGGACAATGTTGCGCTTGTACTGTATATTTTTTTTGCACTTTTGAATTTCGAGTTACAGGCGTAACAACAGGGGATGAAATTGTAAAGGCATAAACGCAGATAATGATGCTCGGACTGGTGGTAAAAATGGTCCAAAGTAAAGTGGTTGTGTGTTGCATTATGATGACGCGCCTCTATTGCAGTGCGGATAGAAGGATAAACAGGACAATCATCCATGCTGTCAAACTGTTTGCGTTTTCGTGCATCCAGAATGTTTTTGGCGGTAACTTCACCAATACCCTTAATCAGCTGAAGCTGGGCTCCGCTTGCCCGCCGGATGAAATCCAGCGCATTACTATATTCTCCAAATTCACTGAAAGCATAGATGCTATCAATATTGCAATAATAACAGCTGGAAAGTTCGATCTCCTGTTGCTTCATAAAAAAAGAAGCAATAAGGGGCTGCAAGGTACTATAGGCCATTAATTCTTTAATCTGCTTTTTTTGTGCGATACTGAGAGAGCTGATTGCTATGTTGAGTGGCTGAAGCTCATCAAAAGGTGCAAGAAGGAGTTTTTCAAGATCAAGTACTGTTCCGTCCGACATTGAAATCTTGGATAATACCGTGTTTATTCTACTGTGATTTTTTATAGCAGGGGAAATCGTCTTGAAAAAGGAAGATTTAAATTCCTTCAGACGATCCGGGTCGGTTGGGTAGTTGATTTTGATCATCGTCCGCTGTTTAATTTTTGATTGATGGCTTTAAGCTGTTCTTCCAGACGCTGTTTTTCTGCAGAAAGCTCTTCGGTTGCTTCAATACCGAATTTTTCATGTATGAAAGCGATGTGGTTTTTTAAGATACCGTTGATGACAGGTTCACCTATCTGACTGATGACGAAGCTAAACTTTTTACGAAGTATATCATATTCTTGTTTTAATGTCGAAATGGTATCACCTGAACCTTTTTTTGTATATCTGATGCTTTGGTGCGTGATCTCCCAGTCGGATTGAGTGCCGGTAATTGCTCTTACCCTTTCATAGAACCTGATGATACTTTCATATTGGAACTTAACATAGTCCCCGGTTGTTGACTTCATGAAAAAGCTGTTTGAAAGCATTTGATGGATATTGGCCGCAAAGGTAGCTGGATGGCCTTTTTAAACGTGGCCATTTTCCAGATGCAGTACATTTACTGAAGGAATATCAGAAAGGATAAAAGGAGAATGCGTTAGAAAGAGCAGGTTGATAAATCTGATATTCGGTGTGTTCAACTCACTGATCCGCTTTAGGATCTCAGCAACAAACTTACGTTGATATTCAGGGTGGAAGTAGAGTTCAATCTCATCAAATATAATATTGATTGTATTGTAGGTCAATTTTTGCTGGATCCCGCGGTACTTAAATACGGAATCCAGGTTCAGGATATGATAAAGAACGCTCTGAACAGAATGGACAAACTGCTGCTCACCTGAACTCATGCGGTAAAAATCCTCCCCGTCTTCTAAAATTGCCTTTGGCGTAAAAGGAGCCAAGGGAACAAATTCCATTGGATCCCGCTCAGGATATTTGGCGCAGTTCTTTCGATAACGCTCAGCAAAAAGATCTGCCTGCATGGTGATCTTGGATATTGAGCGACGGATTCTATCATCATCTAGGCGAAGTGGGTCGTTACGGAAGAAGTTGAGTGCTTGGCGCAATTTCAGCGTAATATGAGTCATGTCCTTTTTAAGTTCATCAAGGTAAGGCTCTACTTCTGACAGAGCCGGCACCTGTTCCTTGGAACTCTCTGCATAAAATGAACGGTACTCTGGGTACTTCTTAGCAATGCGGATCACTTTGGTCACCACGTAATCAATGGACATTTCTCTCCATTCATCTTGGGCTATGCTGTTGTAGTCGGGCTTTTCCCCAAGCATCGCTGTATAAATGAGATCAAAAATTTCATTCCGCTGTTTTCCTGTACGGCTTTCCAGCTCTTCAAAGATGCGCTTATTGGAGTGGCCTTCTGGGCGGTTAAGCTTTTGTTTATCAATTACGAAAACGATTTCTTTAACACCTTTACCCGGGAGTATCTCATTTACGCCATGTTCGTCGAAGCGTATATTCGAAAGTAGCCTGGTCTGGGCAAATAGCATTTCTCCATTTACATTGATGGTTCCCTGGTCACGAAATGGATTGAGCACTATCGGGGTCTGATAACCGTCGTTTTTATGGAATAGCCTCCCAAGCCATGTTCCAGTAATGGATTCATTGAGGCCATAAATGGAATAGTTTACGGCCACTGTGTAAAAGAATTCTGTCAGTGGTACCCTGTCTCCGCCGAAAAGGTCATAAAACCTAATGTTCGAGTCAGAGGCGGAACGCGGATTTAGGTTGTAGTCGCGGTCCAATATGATGCAATGGTACTTACCCTTGGCCTGATAGTATACCTCTGCCTTTAGGGTTTCCTCGATCCGGTGTAGGTCGTTGGCTTGTCGTTTGCCTGAAGGAGCTCTTTCATTGATAGGTAAAAGGTCATTTACACTTGCAACGAGATAAGCGCATAAATAGAAAAGTTCGACAAGGGAACTTTTACCAGATCCATTTTTTCCTACAATTGCCAAAACGTTTATTTTCAGGTCACGTCCATTTTGAACATAATCATTGTAGATGTTGTAGTGCGTATTTGTGATTCTGATATTGGAAATAGGACCTTCATTAGGAGAAAAATTATAATCCTGATAGAATTGGTAAAGGGTGTCTGGCAATAAATTATTACTGTATTTTCGATCACAGTTTTTAAGTGGCTTAATTGCCAGGAGTTTGAAATCACTTGCGTGTTGAGGCATTGTTAATAGCGTTTAATTGGATTGGGCTAATATAGTGATCATGCAGAAAATTCAAAGCGACTCGTCTCTTTTTGATAGGTAAATAATAAATTATTATTGTTCTCTTTTTTCGGCTAGCTGGCTGGGTGATAGGTCTTGTTTTTGCCTTTGCTTACAATTAGTGACAAAGGTCATAAAAGACAACTTTTGGAAGCATTAAATGTTTTGGCCAAATGGCAGACGCTGCTTCCGGCAGTTGTCAGGTATTTTAACCTGGGATATCGGTCAGCCCAGATTTACCTGGTTCCAAACTTCTTTAAATTCCTCGCAAAAATTTTCCATTTCCCTGGATTGCAGAGAATAGTCCATCGGTGAACTTACCAGACGTCCCCCGAACACATCCAGACAGAAGCAAAGCTCGGGAGATACAATATCATCTTCCCCTGCTGCTTCTTTGGAAAGAAAAGTATGGACCATTAGGGCATTTTTTTTTGCGGCATCATATCTTAATTTTTTTCAAGCAGCCCTGATCAGGAAGCTAAATTAAGAAATATGATCAAGTGGAAGCCCAAAGTTTAAATGATAGTTCATATTTTGGACGTTTAAAAGGAATTATGATTTTCTTCACTGTTGGGCTTATTCATGTGTAGTCAAATCTTTTCATGAAATCCATCATGCTCAGTTTATAACCGATTAAAAGGCTACACAAGTTCTTGCTGAAAATAAACATATTGAAGGCGTAATCTACTTTTTTACTGATCGGAAACTTGGTTGTTTCTGCCAATCTGATACACATCAAAAAATCATCGCCATCGTCAACCCTGTCGGTATTCATTTTCAAATGCTCGTGTGAGAAATGGATTAACCACTCGTATTTTCATACAATAACCTGAAACCAGGATATATTTCATCCAATTTCGTAGATAGATATTGATCCGTCATTTTATTTCCGTCTGCGTCTTTAATGTTTCGGATACGTTCCCCCATTCTGGATGCGATTATAAAAATCTAAGCGGTCGATAACCAATGATAGGGCAAATAGTCTCATGCAATTATCTGCCTGGAGTCTGATAAGGTTAATGGCAGTTATCCAGGTATTTGCCTCCGTCAGGGTTTTAAAACCCTTATTTAGTTCTAATGCCCTGTGTACAATGGAAAATGTTAAATGGCTTGGTTTAGAAAGCAATTTTCGGCTGGTTTCATTTGTGGAAATATCTAATGCCGTTTGGTTTAGTTTTTTATTGACGACATCTAGAGACTCAAATACTTTAGCCAGGTCTACATCCGAGACCTCATGGTTTAAAGGTTGTTTTTCCATTTTGTTTCGATTTTCTGTTTCGGTAACCCGGAACAATAGATTTGTATTTGATTTATGAGTTAATTTAACCTACTTGTTGATGTTCAGAGCCGTGAGGTAGTAATTGCAAAGTGAAAGTGTTTCCCAGACATCCTGCTCCTTTTCGTTTGCCATTTGTGTCTTATCGTATTCAATAAATGATATGTAGAACTGGGATGAAACTGCAAGGCACATGTAAATCAATTTGAATTTCAAAGATTGGTTTAATTCTTTCCACCTTTCTCTCGATTGGAAATAAGTTTGGGATACACTGGAACTAAAGCCTTCAGAATGTGCAAAGGAAGAAGCGTAGGAATAGTAAGTAGTTACAAAGTTCGTTGGTAATGGGCTTTCTCTGATCAGTTTATTGAAGTTTATAAAATTGATGTAATCCTGTTCGCCTGCTTCGATTTTCTGGATTGCATTCCGTGTTTTTTGTGGCAATGCACCAAATTTGTTGCTACTTTTGATATCCTTGATGAGTTCCTTAATGCGTAAATTGAAAGTGCCTTCATCAAATTTCTCGGGCTTGATACCTTGAAATGATTTTCCATATTTCAGGAAATGCATTGCTGAGGAAAGATCATAGAGATTGAAGTAGAGGTTCTGGATTTCTTTATCTCCTTTACAACCGTTATATAGTCTAAAATATACAAGATAACTTTCCAGTAAGCTTCGTGCGATAATATTGGCGGTGCCCTCATCGAAAATCTCTCCGCCTTTTATATCCACCAGGTCGTTAAAAATTTTGATAAGATTAATTGTCCGTAACCGGAAGTTACAAACTATGGTGTAACGGGTGTTGGCATGATAGGCGGATACTCCTTGATGATTTTTAGCAACCTTAAGGCTTTGTATCCCACATTCAAGAAGTAGTTTGGTGATTTTATCGAAATGTCCGAGCAGTCTTGTTATATCGGGAAATTTACTTTTAGAATATGAAAATTCCCTAGTCATAAAGCCTTCGTAATCAAAGTTGTTTAAAGATTCGTTTGCGTCCATATTATTTGCAGTTTTTTTAGCGTGTTTGACCAGTACCAATTCCTAATGACAAAGAAATAAGGGTACTGCGCAGTGTATTCGCGTAGATAGATAAAATGTAAAATATGCAAAATATTTCAGTGTTGATTATGACAATAGATCCAAATCTGGTTGGCGACAAGTTTCTCTTTCAAAGTTTTTCTAAAAGCGTTTTATATAAAGTCTCAGAAAAAACTGGCCTAGACCCAATTTTGGTCATTTTTGAAGAATTTGCATGCCGAATTGCAGAATGGTTCAAAAACATATCTGGATGCTATTTAAATGGGGTTTGATTCTGATCCCAAAAATGCATTTTTTTGCTTTTTTTGGACGTTTTTTTAGGTGTTGATTTGGTTTAAAAAATAACTTTCCAATTTTTTAGGTTCAAGGGAAAAAATTTAGAAACAGCCTTCTCGCTACCACAAATAGGCTATTTTTGCCTACGTGCCACATTATCAAACAGTGTTAGTAATGGAATTATTTGTTCAAGTGGTGTCCCCAGGTGTGCACTAGAAAGGGAAGATTGAAAAATCTTCCCTTTTTTTATTGGTCACTAAGTTATGTAAACAGTAATTTGAGAGACCTGTGTCCGTTAGTTCTTCTAACCGGCTGATCCTGTTGCTATTGCTTATCATATTGTACAAAAGGAGCAACCGCAGTCACATACTTTACATCTTTTCACTATCATCCTCTGCTTCCTCAACACGAGTTTACAAAATGACCTCAATGTGCATTATAACGTAGCCAGTTCCATTTTCCTATTTCTATTTACCGCAAATAAGTCCTATTTTTACTCATCAATGGACCAGGACTATGCTACATATGGTGATGACAGATTACTTTCGCTATTAATAGCCCGGGATAACAAGGCCTTTTCAGAAATTTATAGCAGATACTGGCCATTACTGTACAGGCATGCCTTTCGAATGCTTAAAGAAGAGAGTGAGAGTGAAGATGTAGTTCAGGAAGTATTTACCAGGTTATGGCAGAAAGCACCTCAACTACCTGTTGACACATCCATTGGTGCCTATCTCTACGTTTCTACCAGAAATGCAATTCTGAATTTTTTTAGTAAAAATCAGGTACACCATGCCTATCTGACAGATCTTGGTCAGTTTTTGGATCAGGCACAGGAGATTACCGATCATCTCATTAGAGAACGGATCCTGGCCAAGCTGATTGAAGAGGAAATTGAAAAACTTCCTCCCAGAATGCGCGAGGTTTTCGAACTAAAACGAAAACAAAATCTTTCCTACAAGGAGATTGCAGGTATTATGAATATCTCTGAACTCACCGTTAAAACACAGATGAATAAGGCTATTTCTACGCTGAGAAGCAAATTTGGTAATCATTTGCCTTCCTTTTTTATCGCGTTGTAGCGCTTTTTCCAATAAATTAATAAAAAAGTAACTTTTTTTAATGTTGCATACAACATTGGTGTGAGCTGCCTGTCATTACTATTATACTACCTATAAAAAACATGAACAAACAAACTATAAGCAGATTTATCAGAGATTATCTGCATAATAAACTTAATGAAAAGCAAAAAGCCCAGCTTGAAACCTGGTATTTGTTAAAAGCTGAAGAAAATAAGTCGGTTGATCCGCCAATAGAATACGAGAAATTGGAAGCAAAAATCTGGAATAAAATTCTTTCTGATGTTTCCCAAACGGAAGCGGAATTGCCTAAAGTTCAGAAGCTGAATAGGTCTTACAAAAGAATAATTTCAATAGGAATTGCCGCAAGCATATTATTGATAGCTGGCATAGGTTATTTGACACTTAAAAATAACGATACCACTCCAGACCAGTTTGTTATCGCAAAAAAATATGATCTGCCTGCTGGTACTGATAAGGCCATATTAACTTTATCTGACGGTAAGGTAATCGATTTAAATAAGGATGCTGTCGGGAAAATTGCTACTGAAGCCGGTATTGAAATTACCAAAGCTGCTGATGGAACTTTGGTTTATAAAACTTTAAATACAGGCAAAAGTGATGGATTTAATACCATTACCACGCCTATTGGCGGGCAATACGCAGTTATATTACCTGATGGATCAAAAGTTTGGCTAAATGCAGGGTCGTCTTTAAAATATCCAACAGCATTTGCGGCAAGTGGAAGAAACGTAACCTTAACAGGGGAGGGATACTTTGAGGTGGCGCATATGGAAGGGACTAAAGGAAGAGTGCCATTTACCGTAACCGTGCTTAAAAACCAAACGCAATCAGAAAAAGTGGAGGTGTTAGGTACACATTTCAACATCAATGCTTATGCTGATGAACCTTTTATTAACACTACTTTATTAATGGGAAGTGTAAAGGTTGCTTTGAGCAATAACAAGACTACATTACTTAAGCCCGGGCAGCTGGCCAGGTTAAGTAATGAAAACATACAAGTACAACAGGCAGATACGGAAATGGCGGTTGCCTGGAAAAACGGAGAATTTGTATTCAGGGAAGATTTAAGAAGTGCGATGAGAAAGGTAGCGCGATGGTATGATGTGGAAATCGTTTATGACGAGACTGCACCAGAAAATTTGATGCTTGGCGGTTGGATGTCGAGAGGTACCAATATTTCAGAAGTACTCAACCATATTCAGTTAACCGGAAAAGTTCACTTTAAACTTGAAGGAAGGAGGGTAGTCGTTTCTAAATAACATTGAAAACGATTCCAAAAAAAACAGAGGTGCTTGGCGGCACCCCTGAATAATTGGCAGTCGACTATAAATAATCAACTAATCACGCATAAGGTCTTGATTTCGAAGCCCAGGCCAAATGCAATAAACCAAACAAACAAATGTATAAAAATTTTACTTCACTAGGGTTGCCCAACAGGCAGCCCCGCAAACTGCTACTCGTTATGCGACTGACGGCTGTGATTTTCTTGGCGGCTTTACTGCAATTAAGTGCATCAACCAAGGCACAAAAAGTTTCCATTGTCGAAAAAAATGCGCCGCTTGAACGCGTATTAAAAGAAATTCGCCGACAAAGCGGATATAATATTATCTATGATCTTAACCTGATCCTCGATGCCAAGCCGGTATCTATACAGGTGAACCAGGTTAATGTTTTGGAAGCCGTTCAAAAGTCGTTAAATAACCAGCCGCTTACTTTTTCTGTTGATGGCAAAACCATTGTAATCAAGGAAAGAAGTATGGCAGATAAACTGGTAGATCTGGTAAAAGACATTGATGTTAAGGTAAGCATCAGAGACTCGTTAGGACGTCCGCTTCCCGGAGCTAATGTGTACAATAAAACCATTAACAAAATGTACGTTACGGATAAAGAAGGTGATATCCTGATTAAGGATGTGCCGGCTAATGGTTATGTATTACTGATCTCGTATATAGGATATAAAGGGGAGGAGATTTTTGTGGATAGAAAGACCGTTACCTATTACGTAAGATTAACGGCGGCTTCATCAGCGTTGGAAGAGGTTAGTGTAGTATCTAACGGTTATCAAAAAATTAGTAAAGAGCGCGCTGCCGGTGCCTATAGTACAATTTCTGGAAAGGAACTGGAGGGAACACCCGCGGTTAACCTTATGGAGCGTTTGGAAGGTAAAATACCAGGCGTAAAATTTGATGTTAAAAGTAATGTCGTGCAGATCCGTGGTGTAAATAATTATGCAGCCGGTTCAGGAACTCCACTGATTGTGGTGGATGGATTTCCATTACTCGACCCAAGCGACAGGGCACAACTAACAAAAACCTATGGTGTTACTTATGGAAATTCAATTATAAGTAACATTAACATTGCGGATATTGAGCAGATTACATTTTTAAAAGATGCTTCTGCTACTTCCATCTGGGGTTCCAGGGCGGCCAATGGTGTAATTGTAATTGAAACGAAAAAAGGTCGCAATGGTACATCTCAGGTTAACCTCAGTTACGTTTTCGGAATCTCCAAAAATCCATCTATTGCCAGTCAGCGCTGGATGAATGCCGCACAATATATCGATCTGGAACAGGAAATGGTTGACAAAGGTTTTCTGGTAGATCCGGCTTCGGCAACACCAGGAAATGCCATTTATACACCAAACAATAGTGAAGCTACTGAATGGATGTTTCGCGTAAAACGTGGAACGGCAACCGTTGCCGAGCGCGATGCTGCTTTAGCACAAATTGCCATGCGTGATGGTGCAGGCCAGATCGAAAAAAACCTGTTGCAAAATGCAGTCAATCATCAATATAACCTTTCTTACTCAGGTGGTACTGAAAATAGTAACTTTTATATTTCTGGAAACTACACGAAAGATGTGCCTATCTATAAAAGTAATTTTGCTGAAAATGCTTTTATTAATGCCAATACCAGTACCGCATTATTTAATAAGAGAATTACATTACGGGCATTAATCAATTACCAATATAACAAATCGCAATCTAACAGTGCTGCAGTTGACGCCCTTTCGGTTAGTACAACCGCGCTCAGGCCATACGATTTATTATATGATGACAATGGCAATAGTATAGGTAGAACGGTTATTTTCCGACAATCATTAGCCAATACCATGATCGCACAAGGCTATCTGCCTTTCAGTTACAATGCAATTGATGAACTCAATTATTCCAACTCCATCGCCAAAAGTAATGTGATAAGATTAAATGGTGGAATTAACGGTAAAATTACGAAGTGGTTAAATGCGGATATTTCCATTTCAAATCAACGTCAGTTCAGCTCAAACAATCTCCTGAATGAATTAAATAGTTATGTGGGAAGACTTTTGGTGAATACGGGTACGGTAATTACCAATGGTAAACCGGTTTACAATGTACCTTACGGCGGGCGCTATTACACCAGTGGCAATAATGCATCTGAAACAGCATTTAGAGGACAGCTGAATGCAGATGTAGCTTTTACTAAAGATCATCATTTCACTGCCATTGCCGGAACTGAATTGAGGGAAACCCAATCAGCCAGTAATTCTGAAGTCAGATATGGTTATAACGAAGATACCGGAGCTGTGGGCATTGCAAACCCTACTGTTTCTTACGTAACCATGTATGGTTATTCGCAAACCTTAGGCAATAATCTAAGTAGTTTGGGTGCATCCAGAAAGCGCTTTTTGTCTTATTACAGTAACGCCTCTTATAGTTACAGAGATAAGTATTTCCTTACCGGTAGTGCCCGATTTGATGATTACAGTATGATAGGGGTAGACCGCAGAAAAAGAGCAATTCCACTATGGTCTGTAGGTTTAAGGTGGAATGCCAATCAGGAAGAATTTATCAGGAAGCTAGATTGGATCAATCTGTTAAGTTTAAGGGCAACCCTTGGAACTGCCGGAGTGGTACCACAGGGAGGGTCAAATATTCCTATTCTTACAACAATAGGTAGCGATTCCCGTACGGGCCAGCCCATTGCCAATATTGACAACCCAGCTAATTCTGAATTAGGATGGGAAACAACTAAGCAAGGTAATCTTGGTTTAGATTTCGGTGTCTTAAAGGGCCGTTTAAATGCAAGTTTTGATGTTTATACCAAACACACCAAAGGTCTTTTGGCTAGTTTCAATTACAATGCTACTTATGGTTGGTCTAACCTATTGTTTAATAGCGGAACCCTGAAAGGGCACGGTTACGAGTTCAGCATAAATGGTGAGCCATTAAGGGCAGGAAGATTCAGTTGGAAATCTTTGTTCAATTTCAGTTATACAACCAATACGGTAACAGAAGCCAGGTATGAAAATAATTCCAACAACCTGGCCGGGTCAGGATCAATAGTAAATGGTGCTACTTTAGGCACATTGTACGTATATAGATGGGCAGGTTTAGATAACAAGGGACAATCACAGATTTACGACCGCAACAATAACATCATCAATAATACCACCAATTTAACCAGTGCCTTTACAAAAGAAGACCTAGTTAAAGCAGGTGTACTTTATGCACCATATTCAACAGGCTTTTTTAACACCTTTAAATATGGCGAATTTGAAGCGGGAATCCAGATTACGGGTTATTTCGGTCATGTATTTATGAAAAATGCAGTCACCAATTATCCAAACTTTCAGGGTGCCTACCCAGGTGTATTAGGCAGGCAGGAAGATTTGGCCAACCGTTGGAGAAATCCAGGTGATGAGGCGATCACCGATGTTCCCGGGCTATCTAACGTAAACTTTAACAGTATTAATCGCTATCGCTTTTCTGATGCGTTGGTGAGAAAGGCAGATAACATCCGTTTACAGCAAATTTCCCTGGCTTATCAATTACCAAAACGTTTTTTACCAAGAAATACTTTCAAATCGATTTCAATTTCTGCTAATGTCAGAAATCTGGGTATCATCTGGAGGGCGAATAAAGATGGTATCGATCCTGAATTTGTTAGCAATGGCAATTTTGGCACGGTAAGCCCTACACCTAGTTACATTTTTGGAATCAATGCAACGCTATAATCAAATGAAGACAAAATATATCATCATCCTGTTTGCGTTGGCAGTTGCCTTCGCAGGCTGCAGAAAGTATGTAGAAATTGATCAACTTTCTGTACGTACCTTAAAATATACATCCGATTACCGGTATACCATGAACAATAACTCGGTTTTGGAAGGCAGTTTTTCTTATCCAATCTTATCGGGCGACGATACAGAAATTACGGATGCCACCCGTCAAAACAACCTGGGCGATATTCTGGGTAATGTGTACAGCTGGGCAGCACTTTATACAGCTGATACGCAAAGTGATGCGGATTGGGATAAACAATATAAAACCATTTATACCTGTAATGAGGTAATCAATGGTGTGTTAAATTCACAAAACGGAACGGAGCAAGAGAAGCAGAAAATTTATGCTGAAGCACTGGTACACCGTGCTTATACTTACCTGGTTCTGGTTAACACTTATGCCAAGCAATACAACAGCGCTACCGCCACCACAGATTTGGGCGTGCCTTTGCTTACCACACCAAATTTATATACTAAACTTAACCGTACACCGGTAGCAGAAGTATATAACCTCATAGTGAAAGACCTGAAGGCATCCATCAGTCGCCTGCCTGATCTTCCTGAGTTTAACGTAAGGCCGGCAAAGGTATCGGCTTATGCTTTGTTGGCTAAAACATACCTTAATCTTCGTGATTTTAATAATGCCTCGTTATATGCGGATAGTACGCTGCGTTTACAAAATACATTGATCGATCTGAAGAATTATGAAAATTCACCAGCTACCCTTCCTTTAAGGTTGAATAATCCGGAAATTATATTTTCTAAAATTGCGGCTGTAACCTATCAGGCCATTTCGTTAAGCAACGACCTGCTTTCTGCTATGGGAACAACAGATTTGCGTTATAAGTTATTTACCGATACCAGAAGCCGTTTCGGCGGGCAATTCAGCACCAGCTTTACAGGTCGTGCTTCCAGTAAGTATTTCTACAATGAATTTTCGATCAGTAATGGGCCATCGGTACCAGAAATCATGCTCATCAAAGCAGAATGCTTAGCTAGAGCAGGCCAAACCGCAGATGCCATGACGGTTGTAAATAACTTAAGGGTTAAGCGTTTTAATAATGCCAATTATGTGCCTTTAACAGCCTCATCTGCTGCTGATGCCTTGCGGATTGTAGTGGAAGAAAAAAGAAAGGAGCTGTTTGGTACAGGTTTACGCTGGTTTGATCAAAAAAGATTAATGCTTGATGATGCCTTTACCCAAACGAAAACCCGCAATTATAAAGGAATAGATTACACGCTCACACCAAATTCTAATCGCTACACCTATCCGATAGGTGATAAGTATATTTTATTAAACCCCGAATTGCAACAAAATCCGAGATAATCTACGGAGAGCTTATGAAAAAAAATCTTTTACTAAATGGTCTGCTACTGCTTTGCCCTTTTTTTGGGCAGCAGCTGGCTGCCCAGACCTTAACCTGGAAACCAGAATTGTTAAGGCAAAATCAACCTGCTACATTTTATTATCAGGCAAAGGGCGGCGACCTTGAATTTAGCGATGAACCAAACGCAACATTGGCTTATTTTAATGGCAAACGCTGGGCATCTGTACCGCTAACACTGAAAAAGGAAAATGATCAGTGGCAGGCAAGTTATACCTTGCCCAATAACGCCGTTTTTTTGGCGCTTAAATTTTACCAGGGCGCTTCAATGACGCCGGAAGCAATCGATAATAACCAGGGTAAAGGTTACTTTACAAAGGTTTTAGGTAGCAACGACAAGGAACAGCGTGGCAGTTATCTGGCAGAAGCTGCATTGCGGTCTAACTTAACTGGCGACTGGAGTTTAAATGATTTTGTTTCGGCGGCAAAAAATGCCCAAACCACTGATTCCTTGTTAAAAAAGGAAGAAAAGATTTCTGGAAAACCATCTGGCCCGTTACTCTTTACCTATCTTGATTTGAAACGTTTGACAATGCCGCCAGAAAAGTTTGATGCCTTTGCTGATGCAACTATACAGGCTATGCTTAAGAAAGAAAAGTTCAGCGACGCCTTGTTAGCAGAAGCCCATGGTTATTATATCCGGGAGAAAAGGGATCAGCAAGCAAAGGAAATAGAAAAGTTGATTTTCCAATATCAGCCAAAAAGCGGAACTGCAAAATTATTAAGCTTCCGTGCGGCAACCAAAGGAGCCTCAACAGAGGTTTACCAGGCGGCATCCGAAGATTTTCTTAAAAAATATCCTTATGCAGAATGGAAGAAAAATCCCGATGACAAAGGTTTCTTATATTATGAAATCTATAGAGGGTTGGCTACCAGATACTTTGATGGTAATCAAATAGATAAGTTCTTATCCCTGTTTAAGGATATTGATTTTAGAACAGCCAACGAAATTTATCGTTGGAACATTACGCGGAATCAAATGTCCATGTCCGGTAAAGCAGATTATAAATTACTTTATGAGCTGAGCAAAAAGATCATTCCTTACTTATTGGAACGCCAGCATGATCAGTCTTATCTAACCGACTTCGATAGGGATGCGGTTAAAGCACAGGAAAACGCCGATAAGCAAATGAACGATCGCTTATTTACCCATATTGCTTTAGCCATTAACCAAAAGGATTTTGCCGCAGCAAAGAACTTTTTCCAATACCTGTCTAAAGACGGAACTTATAGTAATGCCGACATGAATGCGATGCATCTTCGTGTATTAAGCGAACTGAAAGATGAAAAGGCCATCAAATCCTTACTGGAAAATAGTGTGGCAGCCAATGCAGTTACGCCTGAAATGTTTGCTAAGTTGAAAGAATTGTATAGAAGCGAACACCAGGGCCAGGAAAAAGGCTATGAGGAATACTTATCATCTCTGATGCCAAATGATAAAAAAGCAGAAATGAGGGGGCATGTAATGGCCAACATGGTCAATTATCCATTAAAGCCTTTCAGCCTGGAAGATGCCAATGGTAAAATGGTAAATTCTGACGATTGGGGAAATAAAATAGTAGTAATTGACTTTTGGGCCACCTGGTGCAGACCTTGTATTGAAGCTTTTCCTGGCATGCAATTGCTGATAGATCAATATGCAAAAGATCCAAATGTTGCGGTTTATATGATTGGTACCATGCAATTTGGTGATTATAAAGCCAAATCGGTAAACTTTGTTAAGAGCCAGGGCTATCGTTTTAACCTTTTGCATGATGCAGTTCTCCCTAATGGAGAGCAGGCAGCGGTTTTCTTAAGCCTAAAGCCGCTATTTAAGTCGTCAGCCATTCCACGTAAAATCATCGTAAAAAACGGCGTTGTACGCTATTCTTCTGAAGGATACTCCGGTAGTCCGAGCCAGTTAAGCGATGAATTATCAACCGCCATTGAGATTTTAAGAGCAGAGAAATAATGATAAGAAAAACGATAATTACAGCTTTTTTTTCCTTCTGGATAGGGCTTTCCGTTCAGGCACAGATGAATCCGAAGATTAAGCTGCAGGATGCCTTAAAGCTAATCCAGGATAACTATGTAGATCCGGTTAACGATGAACCCGTAGTCGATGCCGCCATCAAGGGCATGTTGAGCAGCCTTGATCCTCATTCCAGCTACATCAGCCGCGAAGAGGTAGAGGCCATGAACGAATCCATGTCAGGAAGTTTTGCTGGCATTGGAATCGGTTTTGCAATGATTTCAGACAGTACATTTATCATCAGTGTCAATCCGGATGGACCTGCAGCAAAAGCAGGCTTAAAAGTAGGCGATCAGATTGTAAACGTAGATGGTCAGACAATTCTTGGCAAAAACCTGAAAAACCAGGAAGTGATGCGGTTACTGAGGGGAGAGAAAGGAAAAGCTGTTGACCTGGCTATCAGGCGTAAAGGACAGCCAGCGCTTTTACAATTCAAGGTAATGCGTGAGCAGATTGCCGAGTTATCCATTACGGCCAGTTACATGGTTACCAAACAGATCGGTTATATTGCGCTGTCTGTTTTCAGTCAGTCTACCCGCCGGGAAATGGATGCCGCCTTAAAAAGCTTGAAAGCGCAGGGCATGACCAAACTGATTCTCGATTTACAGATGAATGGGGGAGGCATAGTAGACATGGCTATTGGCGTGGCGGATGAATTTCTTCCTCCTGAAAAAACTGTTTTTTATTCAGTTACCAATACAGGTGTGAAGGATTATTTTCTCACCGGTGGTTACGGACAGTTTATGGATGGCGAATTGGTGGTTTTGGTTGATGAATCGACTGCTTCTTCAAGCGAAATCCTGACCGGTGCTTTACAAGACTGGGATCGGGCCGTAATTGTTGGACGCAGAACTTTTGGAAAGGGATTGATGCAGAAAGGATTTCCATTAAGTGATGGTTCGGTAATCAGGTTAACAGCCGCTCGCTATTATACGCCTTCAGGCCGATCCATCCAGAAACCTTATACCAAAGGCAAAGCTGATTATTTTGAAGATTTTAACCGGAGGATGGCTTCAGGTGAATTGAAGGAGGCAGGGCATTATCATTTTCCAGATTCGCTTAAATATACTACACTTAATCATAAAAGAACGGTGTATGGTGGTGGCGGTATCATGCCAGATCAGTTTGTTTCGATAGACACGGCATTATATAGCACCTGGCTGAATCAGACCATGAACAGTGGTTTAGTAAATAAAGTAACCTTTGAGCTGGTGCAGCAGAATCGTAGTCAGCTAACCGCTAATTATCCTGATTTCGAAGCCTTTGATAAGGGTTTCAAAGTGGATGAAGCCATGGTTGACGGGATTTTTGATGCCGTCGAAAAACTTCGGATCAAAATGCCTGCAAAAACAGATCAGGTTGCAAGAAAAACCGTCCGGATAGAACTGAAAGCCGGCATAGCCGATATGTTATATGTAGGTAAGGGTTATGCACTGCGCATTCGTAACGAAGCCAGCGCCGCCTTTGATACGGCCTTATCTATTCTCAACTCAAAAGCCACTTACAATAAATTATTGGCAGGAAGTACCGCCAGTAAATCATCTCCTAATCAAAAGAAAAAAAACTAACATGAAAAAATTAATAATTGGTGCAATAGCTGCACTTTATTCCATGAGTGCAACCGCACAAACCGGATATACCATAAAAGGTCAGATCGGAAAGTTGGGTAAGCCTGCCAAAGCTTTTTTGCTAACCAAAATTGATGGCAAGCAGATTCTGGATTCAGTTCCGCTGGTAAATGGAAGCTTTACCTTTAAAGGCAAGGTTTCTTCCCCTATTGAAGCAATCGTGCGTTTGAAACATGATGATGCCATTGAGATTCCGGGCAAAAGAATAAATGTAGATGGGGTGAGTTTGATATTGGATAACGAAAACATTACCATTACCGGTAAAGACTCATTAAAAACGGCTGTGGTTAAAGGATCTGCACAGACCGAAGAAAGCCGACGTGTAGATGATCTTCTTCGTCCCCTTTATAACAAATTGCAAGCCTTGAATAAGGAATACCAGGATATGCCTGAAGCTAAAAAACAGGATAAAGCTGTTATCCAGGATTTAGAAAAACGGGCAAACGCAATAGAAAAAGAAATTGTTGACGCTAAAATCGGTTATGTGAAAAATAATCCAGACAGTTTCATGTCGCTGATGGCTTTAAACTCCACTTTAGCTCCGGGTTTCGACGCGGTGGAAATGGAAAAAGTATACCTGACCATCAATCCGAAGTTAAGAGATTCGTATTTCGGTAAAGAGGTTGGCCTGCGCATCGCTACTTTCAAAAAAACACAGGAGGGCGTAGAGGCCCAGGATTTTGCACAGCCTGATGTTGACGGAAAAATGGTTAAACTTTCTGATTACCGCGGAAAATATGTTTTGGTCGATTTCTGGGCTTCATGGTGTGCGCCATGCCGTAGAGAGAACCCAAACCTGGTTAAGGTTTACGAGCAATATAAATCAAAAGGATTTGAAATTTTAGGTGTTTCGCTTGATAAGGCTGCTGATAAAGCGAAATGGATTAAAGCGATAGCAGACGATAAATTGACCTGGAAACAGGTGGGTGATTTAAAAGGATGGGAAAATGAGGCTGCGGCCAGATATGAGGTTAAAGCTATTCCTATGAATTTTTTAATCGATCCAAGCGGAAAAATTATCGCCAAAGAACTTAGAGGTCCGGCACTGGAGTCGAAAATCAAAGAAATATTTGACGGACGCGCCAAGTAAAAAATCTTATAGTTAATGATGATTAATGCAGGTTGACGGATGTCGCCTGCATTTTTTTTATCATTTGTTTTGGACAAATCAATTGACTACAGGATTAAAGTCATGGCCTGGCAGGATAGCTAACAACCTAAGCTAGATTAATAATATGCTTTAATTTGTGTTATTTGACGCCTTGTATGCACGGTCGTCACCCTGAACTTGTTTCAGGCTCCTTTCGTGCTAAAAAGATGCTGAGATGAATCAGCATGACGAATAGTCTAATAAGCGCTTTTATAAAAAGTTATTTTGTTAAATAATTATCAATTCAAGTTAAAAAGTTAAATCCATAAGGATAGTATAGCAGCAATCAATGCTGTCGTCATAATTACGCTTCCTAATTTTAAAAATGTCCAGGCACTTACTTCCTGTCCTTCTCTTCTTAAAGCCACCAGCCATAATATAGTGGCCAGCGAACCGGTTATGGAAAGGTTGGGACCAAGGTCTACACCAATTAATACTGCACTTTTAACCAGATCGGGCGCATGGGCATTTTGCAATACACTACCTGCTATCAGTCCGGCAGGTAAATTATTCATTAAATTGCAGGCTATCGCTGTTACCGTACCACTAAGCCATACCGCTGCTGTTTCAGATTGTGCTATAGCATCATTTAACACGGCGCTTAAATGTTGTGCCATTCCGGTTTTATTTAATGCTTCAACCACTACAAATAAGCCCGCCACCAAGGGAAGCACTGTCCATGATATTCCTTTAATCACATTAACGGGATTTTTTCTCGCGCGGGTCAATACAATGGCGCTGGTGATGATCCCCGTAATCAATGTGGGCAACCCCAGTTCCATGTTCATGGCAGAAGCAGCTAATAAAACAGTTGCAGTTACACATATTCCAATCAAAGCTGTTTTACCGCCCGGGCTTAGTTCAGGCAAGTTGATCTCTGTTCTTATTTTTTGTTTAAAACACTCACGCTGTGAGAACCGGAGCACAAAATAAGTAACGGTAATGGCACATATCGAAGGGATCAGATACAAACTCAGCCAATGCATTAGGGATGGCATATTCGTACCATAGATTACCAGATTTGCCGGATTTGAAATAGGCAGCACAAAAGAAGCTGCATTGGCAATAAATGCGCAGATCAATAAATAGGGCAAAGGTTTTTCTACCTTAGCTGCTTTAACTGCCGCTGCCACAGCTGGTGTTAATACAACAGCTGTGGCATCATTGGAAAGGAATGTGGTTACCACCACACCAACCAGATAGATGAGTAAAAATAATCGTCCCGAAGATCCCTTAGCCCTCATAGTGGCATGGGCGGCGAGCCAGTCAAACAGTTTTTCCTCTCTTGCAGTTTCGGCCAGCAACATCATGCCAGTTAGGAATAAATACACATCCAAACCTTTCGCTATTCCGGAAAAGGCATCTGAAAAGGTAATCAGTTGGAATAATAATAACAGAGCGGCCCCAAAAACTGCATATACAGCTTCCGTAAATTTAAAAGGCCT
Organism: Pedobacter suwonensis; assembly: GCF_007833675.1. NCBI lineage: Bacteria > Pseudomonadati > Bacteroidota > Sphingobacteriia > Sphingobacteriales > Sphingobacteriaceae > Pedobacter > Pedobacter suwonensis. Next base: position 4,462,582 of record NZ_CP031708.1, read on the forward strand.
GATGATTACACCCGCTATGGCAAGGAAAGAAATAATCCAGATGAGTATGTTATCCATATTTTATCGCGCTAAGATATTGCTTTTCAGTTATGTTCAACTTGGCTGTTTCGCTATACATTTTTTGATTACCTGCCAGGATTAGCAGGCATCCTTAATTGTTTTTGCAAAGATGGTCCACAATAGAATGGAACCAATGGCAAATGCACCAAGAATCATAAAAGCACTGCTGTAACCCATTCCCTGTGCTATCCAGCCCCCGATTGCGGGGCTAAGTGATGCTCCCAGGCCCTGTACCGTCATCACCGCGCCCTGCCCTATATTTACCCTTCCCGTACCATTCAGGATATGGGCAACCAAGCCGGGAACAGCAACACTTTGCAGGCCAGCCCCAACGCCATCTAAAATTTGTACAGGATAGATTCCTATGTGACTGTGCATATACGCAGCAAATAAACCACGTATAGGCAGCGACAAGAAAGAGATAAATAATACTAACCAGTAGCCACTTTTATCAGCCATTTTCATGGCTAACAATGAGGTGCCGATCATAACCAATTGTGCAATGATAATGGTCATGGCTACAAACATGGAGGCATTACCATTTCCACTGGCTGCTGCAGCAAGGCCGTAAAGCGGTAACATGGCACCGTTACCCAAATGAAAAAAAGCCAGTGCGCCCGCCAGTACCAATAATGACTTACATTGAAATAATACTTTGAATCCACTTGCTTTTTCATCTTTCTCTCCCTCTTTCATCCCTCTTGCCACGTCATCATCAATGGAATTAGCCGGAATCAATAATACTGAAATGATAGACAGTATCCCAAAAAAAGCTGCCAGAATAAATATAGCCGTGATGCCAAATTTGTAGCCCAGGTAACCTGAAAGTGCAGAACCTACCACATTGCCTGCATGGTTGAAGGCCTGGTTATAGCCATTTTGCTTGTTAAATCCTTTTTGTTTTACTATACCAAGCGTAATGCCGATGATGGCCGGGCCAATAGCCGAGCCGGCAATAGCTGTTGCCACCTGCGAAATGCTCACCAGCCAGAACTCCTGGGTGAATAAGATTATTCCAGAAGCCAGTATGGTGAAAACCGCCGATATAACCACATAAAACCTTTTTCTTTTAGTGGCATCGATTAATGCACCTGCCGGAATAGTCATGATCATTCCGGCTACTCCACCAATGGTCATCACTGAACCGATCAGCCCGCTTTTCCAGCCATGTGCCAAAAGGAAGATGCCTAGAAATGGTCCGACACCGGCCTGGAGGTCGGCCATGAAAAAATTAAGAGATTGTAAGGGCCAGATAATCCGCTTATCTGTTTCGCCTAAAGCTGCTTGTTTGCTCATACAGGTCTCCTAACACCAAGTGCGATATTTTGTTTAAACACTTAATAGGAATATTTTATGTTATTTATTTGTAAATCAGATGATTGAATTAGTTTTATGCTCGAATTAATTTTTCTTCATACTAATAAATAATAATGATTATAAATCCATACCAGGGTATAGCGTAGTTGGCAAATCAACCACTGCTTCAAAGAAAAAATTGCTGCTTTCTATACTGAATTTTCCATTGTGTAAATTAGTAATCTCTTTAACCAGCCATAAGCCAATCCCTGCACCGTTGGCTTCTATGGTCTCCCTATGGAAGGCATTCTGGAGATTTTCAGTCGGGAAACTTTCCTCGTTAATTGCATTCTTAAAACTAATGGTGATATAATCCTTTATGTTAGATTGCTTTACAGCGCAACTGATCGGCGTTCCCGGGACAGCATATTTAATCGCGTTCTCAATGAGGTTCATCAATAAGATATTCAGCTTGTCATCATCGGCAATGACTAGAAAAGTTTCAGCATCCTGATCAAAATCAATATCTGTGCTTAATTCTTTTTGCTGCATAAATGTTTGGAACCGGTTAAACAACCGGAGTATTACCAGCGAAAGATCTATCTGTTGCCGATGTAACGTAATGCCGCTACTTTTTAACTGGCTTACCAGCAGGAACTCCTGCACCACCTGTTGCAGCCTGTTGATCTCCGTAAGCTGACTTTCCATTAGGTTTGACAATGCGGGTGTCAACCCCGGTTTTGATAGGTGAACTTCTATTTCAGCACGCATAATGGCCAGCGGTGTTTTTAATTCGTGTGAGGCAGAGGCAAAAAAGTTTTGTTGCTGCCGTAACGATTCATCGATCCGAACCAACATGGTATTGATGGTTTCAGTTAATTCCTGCAGTTCGTCATTCGTTTTTTTCACTGGAATAACGTCGCGGAGTTTATGCGCATTGATGAGTTTGGCTGCGTTAATGATGCGCTGCACAGGCTGTAGCAGGTAAAAAGATAAAATATAGGCAATGAGACCTGCAAGTAAAACACTCAACAAGCTGCAGGTAAAAAGTAAAAGGAGCAGGTATTGTAAGTTACTGTTAAGTTGATCAGCACTGCGTACCAGCATCAGTTCGGCTGGATTGTCTTCATTATTGCTGGCCACGTATGCAACCCTCATGCCTAAGGTATCGGTTACGCCTGTCTTTGCAGGTGTTCGGATGTTTTTAATGATGCCCGGAGACTGGAACACCACGATGGGTTTCCCTGCTGAATGATATAATACCCTGATAGAGGTATTCTGATCAGGCAAAGGAATAATTGCAGGCAATACTTCCGTTTTATCCAGAAGCGTTTTGGCCCTCGCTATTAAATAAGCATCATTATCTGATATCATCAGCATCCTGATTTTCCGGTAACAGTAAAGGTTAAAGGAGAAACTTAACAAAATAAAAATCAGACTAAATGCAGCCGTAATTTTAAGTTTGATACCGAACTGACGCTTTCCTATTCTCATTTAACCTTGTTTTACATCGCCTTTTAAAATGTAACCACGCCCCACAACCGTGTGGATCAATTCTTCATCGTAACCTCTGTCCATTTTTTTTCGAAGCTGGTAAAGATGTACTTCTATTACATTGCTGCCGGGGTCGAAGTTGATATCCCACACTTTTTCAAGGATCTGTGATTTGGTAACCACTTTATTTTGGTTAGCAAGGAGGAACTCCAGTAGTGCAAATTCCCGGTTGCTCAGCATAACTGCTTTGCCGGCGCGGCTAACTTCCCTGGTCAAAAGATCTACCTTAAGGTCTGCAACCTGTAATTTGAGTGAATCCTGTGCAAATGATCGCCGCTGTACAGAACGTATCCTGGCCAACAGTTCTTCAAGTTCAAATGGCTTTTTGAGATAGTCAATAGCACCATGGTCAAGTCCGTTTATCACATGTTCTGTATCATTCAGGGCACTGATAATAATAACCTGGGTTTGGTTATTAAAGCTACGCAGGTTTTTTAAAACCTCCAGCCCGTTAAGCGAAGGTAGCATCATATCCAATAAAATAAGATCGTAATGGCCAATCATTGCTGTTTCCAAACCTTTATTGCCATCAGCAACCACATCGCAGATATGGCCTGCCTGTGTAAGGCCGTCAGCAATAAATCCGGCTAACTTTAACTCATCTTCTATTAATAATATTTTCATCTTACCAGGAATGTTTTGTTATCTATTGTGATGCGGAGTACAATATATACTTTGTCATGATTGATGTTGATAAAGCCCTGATCATCCTGCCGCCTCACCGCTTCAAGATTAAAGGTGTTACTTTCTTTAATGAGGTATGCAATATCATCTACCAGCCCGGGTTTAAAGTGAAATAACAGGTTGTTTTTTCTCAATGCCACAATACCACCGTATTGATCTGTAATTATAGCAGGCTTTTCCAGGTTAAATTTTTCTATTTGCTGATTGGGAACATCCGGAGGTGGAGGCAAGTCATCGAGAACCTGGCTGATGCCGGTCCGATTGTTCCGGATGGCTAATAACTGGTAGCCGACTACCTCATCGCTGGGATTTAGCGCATAAGTCGCCTCAATTTCCTCGCCAATAGTACCGATTTTGATTACCCGCGCTGCGGTATGTGGCCGAAAATCAATCGTGATTAAACCGGCTTTTTCCGTTTTCAGTTCCAGGGCATTGATATCCAAATGAGGATTGTTTTTATACCTGATAACGGTTCCTGTAATTACCTTTTGTTTAGTTGCGTGTTCCGTTTTTGGTTCATGATGATGTGATGGCGGTTTAGGTAATACAGGTACCGGAGATTTGACTAACAGCCAAATAATGACCAAGAGTAACAGAATGATGACAACCAGCAGTGGGCGATAATTTTTTATTTTTATCGGCTCATCTGATAAGTCATTATCTTGCTTCATTTTCATATGCGCTGTAAAATATCGTTATTTCATCAGTTAACAGTAAAGCAGCCAATTAGTTCATACGCATTGATAATTATTTTGAGATAGGCGGCTGTATCACAGATATCAAATTGCCAATCCTGAGCCTGTCGAAGAACCGTTGAATGCCCCGTAGAGTTTTTCGATACTTTCGTTAAGCTCAGCACAGGTTAAGCCCAACGTGACAGGCTCTAATGGAATGATAACTTATGATACAGCCACATATGACAACTATCTCAACAAATATGTTTGTCCATTGATCTCGATGGTCTCTGGATGAATAATGGTTGGGGCACCTGATTCCAATACCACACCAGATGGTGGCGTGTCTTTAATACCGGTTACCTTTACTTTATCTCCAGCTTTTAATAAAGATTGTAACTGCTCCATTGCATGTGGCGGTAAATCTATTTCTACCTTGTTATCGAGGCTAAGCCCACGGATTGCACCGCTCTGATCGCGTTTGAAATCATTGATTTTTCCCGTAAACGTTTTAGACGGTTCATTAACAGGTGCAAGAGGTACACTTGGAGGTGTATCTGCTATTTGTGTTCCATCAACAGCTAAACTTGCCATCTGGAATACATTTATGCCATCCGGCCCATTATCAGTAAAGCCCTTTACCGTTACCGATTTGCCCTTAGCTGCGGCACTCATGAGTTGTTTGCCCAATTGTTCCGGAAATCTCACTGTAATCACCTGGCTGCCATTTTGCAAGGTGAAACGATTATAGATATACCTGTCATTCGTTTGGTAAGCAATTACCTTTCCGCTCAATGATGTTAACACCTTTAAACCTGGTCCTCTTTCCATACCATGTTTGTGTAAACGAGGAGTTGGCGGCATTTCGCCGGGTGCGCTGTCCGGTGGTGCCGGAAGGTTATTTGTAGGGCGTACTTGCGCAAAGGTTACGATACTCATCAGCGCCAGACAAGCTGTTACGGCTGTTTTTTTAAGTTGACTTTTCATATGCATTTTTTTAAGATTTTATCATTTTATAATCCAAAGCTACATTGGCGACCTGAAGCGGGTATGAAAAGGGAATTAAATTTAATTCATCTGAATGGTTTGTTCTGTCATGTTCAGCTCAACGGCAGATGGAAACATCTGTCGCAACAGATGGATTCAATTTTTTTTATAATTTTACTGACTATGCGCAACCAACATAACCATACCGATGAAGAGCTGATCGTCATGTTGAGGGAGAATGAAGTGGTTGCTTTCAAGAAAATTTATACAAAATACTGGTACGACTTGTACCTCATGACCAATAAAAGATTAAGGTCGAAAGAAGCTGCAGAAGAGATCATCCAGAATTTCTTCACTACATTCTGGATCAACCGGGGAAAAATAAACATTAAAGGGTCTTTAAAAGCTTATCTCCATTCTGCCATCCGTTATTCTATTATTGATTATCTGGCTAAAGAGGCTACGAGACACAATTATCTTGAATTACTTTCTTTTAGTTATGAAGAGGCTACAAATACCACTGAAGAAGCCATATTTATAAAAGAGCTGGAAAACGGAATTGATGGGGTGATTTCAAAGTTGCCCGCCAAATGCAGAAAGGTATTTGAGCTTAGCAGGAAAGAGCATAAATCCAATAAGGAAATTGCCCAATTACTCGGACTTTCTGAAAAGACGGTAGAAAACCATATTACCAATGCCTTAAAGTACTTCAGGGTTCATTACAAGGTAATTTTGATTGCCTCTGGTTTTGCCTGGTTAATTCGGTAAACTTAACAGCGTTCAATAAAAATCGTCAGCGGGAGAGAGATCTTCTCCGTATGAAAGACCCTGAAACGGGTTCAGGGTGACGGCTGCTTATCAAAAAGGTGGTACAAGCTACTGAAACAAAATCAAACTCAGGTTAGGAAATGAGCGGTTAATGTTCATGGCGGGCTGTAGTCCCGCTATCGCTTATAGTCCGTCATCGTCCTCGTTTGAAACGAGGATGAAGGGCAAAGGCGATTGTATCGCCAAGCACATATTTCGCATTACAAATGTGGGTTTCACTAATCTTAGACGGGAGAGACCCTTTCTATAGTTAAGACCCTGAAACGAGTTCAGGGTGACGATATCCCTGGGGATTTAATGAACAGATTTAACATCGCTTAACTTTTCGTTCTCTATTTAAACTGATCATTTAGCCCTATTTTAATTTTTTTTATTTTTTTTGGGGGCAAGGCCCGGGTTACCCGACTATACTATTAACGAACCAAATATAACTACATACCAACATGGGCAGATCAATAGCCGTTTCCTTATTAAAAAAATATCTTTCCGGTGATTGCACTGTTGCTGAGGTAAAAGAAGTGGACGAATGGTTTGACAGTATGGATGCTGTACCTGAAGAGCTCGTAGGCCTTTCTGATAACCAGCGCAAGCTCGTGGAAGATAGAATTTTTGAGCGCATTCTGCTCAATATCGAAGCTAAAGAACAGCAAAAAATCATATCAGTTCCCAATAAATCAATACGTATAAACGCCATATTATGGGCAGCAGCATCGCTCATTCTGGTACTTGGTACGGTGCTGATCTGGAGATACCATGCGCCGCTAAACCTGCAAAACAAAAATGCAAAATTACAAGCCGTTCATATAAAGCCAGGTGGCAATAGGGCGGTTTTGACCTTAGGCGATGGCTCATCGGTAGTATTAACCGAAGCCAAAATAGGGGCATTGGCCAACCAGCAAAATGTGAGCGTGGTAAAAACAGCTGAAGGTGAACTCCGCTATAAAATACATGCCGGATCTGCATCTTCTGATATAAGTTACAATAAAATTGCCACACCAGTTGGTGGAAAATATAGTATTGTTTTGCCTGATGGAACCAAAGCCTGGCTAAACGCAAAATCCAGCTTACGGTTTCCAACGGCTTTTAAAGGTGCTGAACGAGTGGTACAGATGACGGGTGAAGTATATTTCGAAGTGGCCAAAAATCCAAATCAACCCTTTAAGGTACAATCTGGCGGAACAGAAATTAAGGTACTGGGAACGCATTTTGACGTAATGGCTTATGACGATGAGGCCGGGCAGAAAACCACACTGCTTGAAGGAAGCATCCACTTATCATCCGGTAAATTTTCTCAGTTACTGAAACCCGGGCAACAAGCCCTTGTAGATCCGTCTGGGATAAAGGTGAATCACAATTGTGACCTGGAAGCGGTAATGGCCTGGAGAAACGATCTTTTTATCTTCAAGGATATGGAGATCAAAGAAATTGCCAGGCAGTTGTCGAGGTGGTATGATATTCAGGTGGTATTTAGAGGAACACCTTCAAAAATAACTTACACCGGAACCATATCCAAGGACGTAGAACTTTCAGAGTTGTTAAGTATGCTTCAATTCACTGGATTAAAATATGAATTGAACAGAAACCAGCTTATTATAATCGATTAAAGAATAAAATAAATTTTAACCAAATAAATTATTTAACATGAGAAACTACTACAACACTGCATAAGTAAAGGTGTAACCATGCTTTTTAATAAAAAAAACCGGATCGTGTTCGCAGCACATCCGGTTACTGTAAAGGTTACTTACAATCCCGATTTAGACAACATTATAATTTAACCAAAACTCCATAAAGATATGAATTTATTTTTTAGGATCAGGCTGTTATTGCGCCGTGATTCTTACCAAATCTTATTAAAAATGAGACTCGTAGTGCTTTTTCTTACGCTTACCCTGATGCAGGTTAGCGCTAGCAGCTTCAGTCAGAATCTAACGCTTAAAGAGAATAATTCTGACATCATTTCCATCTTAAAACAAATAGAAAAACAAAGTGGTTACCATTTACTTTTCAGACGGGCCGACATTGACGATAAATATAAAGTAAACCTGAATGTAACCAACATGCCCATTGAGCAGGTTATGGGGGTAGTTTTGAAAAATACCAATCTAGATTTCAAAATCATTAAGAAGACCATTATTCTGAAAAAGAATGCCTATTCGCCGTTTGCAACAATTTCGGTGCGGGACCTCGAGATTTCGGGTACGGTGAGCGATGAAAAAGGCGTAACACTCCCTGGAGTGGTGGTTAATGTAAAGGGCACGAAGCAATCAACCGTGACCGATATTAATGGTAAATTTAAGATTTCACTTCCTGCGGGATCAACTACTCTCGTATTTACTTTTGTAGGCATGGAGCCTCAGGAAATTAATCCTGGCAATAAGAGCATCCTCAACGTGGTACTGAAGGCACAGACCACCTCACTTTCTGATGTGGTGGTGATTGGTTACGGTACACAAAAGCGTACAGATCTTAATGGATCTATCTCGTCGGTAAAAGCGGCCGATATTGCCAATGTACCCCAGGCCAGTATTGACCAGATGCTGCAGGGCAGGGCTTCCGGATTAACGATTTCGCAAAACTCTGGTGCGCCAGGCAGCAATACATCGGTACGTGTAAGGGGCGTAACTTCTTTAAGCGGTAGCAACGAGCCTTTGTATGTAATCGATGGTGTACCCATTTCAGGCGATGCAGGCAACCAGAGTACCAGTGGAAGATCTCCTTTACAGGCTTCATCTTCCAATGCCAATTCGCAAACCACAGTAAGTCCTTTATCGTTAATCAATCCAAATGATATTGAGTCGATCGATGTACTAAAAGATGCATCTGCAACTGCAATATACGGTAACCGTGCTTCAAACGGTGTAATTATCATCACCACCAAAAGGGGGAGGAGCGGTAATTCTGCTATCAATTATGATGGTTATTATGGTTTCCAGCGTGTTGCAAAATATATGGATGTGATGAATCTTCGTCAATACGCAGTGCTTCAAAACTCGCTGGGTGATATTTATGGTACCGGCAGAAGGGTTGAATTTGCAGATCCTTCTGTATTGGGAGAGGGCACCAACTGGCAAAAGGAAATATTTAGAACTGCGCCACAAGAAAGTCACCAGGTAGCTGTTTCCGGTGGCAAAGAGGGATTAACTTACTATATTTCTGGCGGATATCTTGGACAGGATGGTACGGTTATCGGTTCCGATTTTCGCCGCTATAGCCTTCGGGTAAATGCCGATGCCCAGGTGAAAGAATGGTTTAAGCTGGGCATTACCTTGACCGGAAGCCGCTCTGCAGAAAATGTGGTTACCAGTGATAATAACGGGATTATTTACAACGCTTTATTGCAGGCGCCTGATTTAGCCGTAACAAACCTTGATGGTTCATATACCGGGCCACCGGTGTCTGATCCATTGGCTGCCGCAGCGGCATTAAACCCCGTTGCACAGGCCCAGCAAATTAAGAATAAGCTGAACAGGACCAACATTAACACCAACATTTATAACGAAATCAAGTTTATCAAATCATTGTCGCTGAGATCAGAACTCGGGGGTGATTTTAATTTCTCGGATAATAATGTATTTACACCGAGTTATTCGTGGGGCCGTTTTACCAATCCTACAGCTTCATTAAAAGAGAGATTCCAGCAAAGTACATTTTTGATCTGGAAAGAATATCTTAACTATAACCAGACTTTTGGAGACAAACATAACTTAAGTGCCATTTTGGGTTACGAGGTTCAGCAGTCAAACTGGAGGGGAATCGAAGGTACACGTCAGGGATTTTATAGTAATGATGTACAATCTTTGAATTTAGGTCAGGCCATCACGGCTACCAATGATGAATATATTGGTACACAACGTCAGGAATCAATCTATGCACGTGCCATTTATACCTACAATTCCAAATATAGCCTTACTTCTACAATCAGGAGAGATAAGACCTCTAAGTTTGCCGAAGGCTCACAATCAGGTTATTTTCCCTCATTTGCGGCTTCTTGGAAATTGTCTGAAGAGCCATTTATGAAAAGGATCAATAAGGTGGTGAACGGACTTAAGCTCCGCCTGGGTTATGGAGAGGTAGGCAACCAGGATGTTCCCAATTATCTTTACAGCTCTTTGTTAAGGTCTTCACAAACAGGTTTGGGAACTGGTTTTCTTGCCGGCCGGATCGATAATAAATCACTAAAATGGCAAACCTCTATCCAATACAACGGTGGTATTGATATGAGCTTTTTAAACGGTAGGATTAGCACGAGTATAGATGTTTACAAAAAAACATCAAAGGACTTCTTATTCCAGCTTACGCTTCCGGCATATTTGGTGGGTGGGCCTGATTATCTGGGTGGTATTAACCCTCCGTATGTAAATCTTGGAAAGATTGACAACGTAGGTTTTGACTTGAACATCAACTCGCGCAATTTTGAAAAGGGCGATTTCAAATGGAATACCAGTGTAGTGCTATCACATTATAATAATGAGGTTAAAGAGCTTGGTAACGGCCTTACGGAACTTTTTGGGACAGTAACCAATGCTTACCTGCAAACGCCGGTTACCCGTACCGTGGTAGGCCGGTCGGTAGGTGAATTTTATGGTTATAAAGTAAAGGGAATATTTAAAACACAGGCGCAACTTCAATCTGCTCCGGTTCAGTTTGGTAGAGGTATTGCCAATAATAGCAACAGCACCTGGTTGGGCGATGTGCAATACGAAGATGTAAATGGCGACGGCGTTATCAACGAAAAAGACCGTACCGAGATCGGAAATCCAAATCCTAAATTCACCTATGGCATTACCAACACCTTTAGTTATAAAGCTTTTGATTTTACCTTGTTCCTGAACGGTTCTTACGGTTCCAAAATTATGAACCTGTTAAACAACACCATGGGGAACCTGGCGGCTGTATATCAGAATCAATATGCAGCATATAGTAATTTCTGGTCACCACAAAATCCTGATTCCAATATTCCGGCGCCTAAAATTGGTATTGATAATCCCAATCTTTTTGTCTCAGACCGATATGTAGAAAGCGGATCTTTCTTACGCATACAGAATGTGAGTTTGGGTTACAGGGTACCTGCCTCGTGGATCAGGAAATTTAAATTTTCTAATTTAAAGGTGTACTCAAGCGTACAAAACCTTTACACCTTTACAAAATATAAGGGCTATGATCCGGAAATCGGGGCAATGAACCAAAGTGCCATTTTAAATAATATCGACCTTGGAAGATATCCAATTGCCAGGACCATCACTTTTGGGGTAAATGCACAATTTTAGTGACCTATAATTATTGAACAAAATGAAATCATATATAATATATAGCTTTATTTTTATCGCCATTTTTAGTGCTGGCTGTAAAAAAGACTTTTTTAATATTCCTCCACAGGATTCACTCAGCGCTGATAATTTTTACCAAAACACCGAACAGGTGCAGGCCAGTACCATTGCGCTGTACAACTCGCCATGGTTCGACTGGAATGCCAAAGCTTCCTGGTGTATTTCAGAATTGCTTAGCGGTAATGCACACACTTATTCTCCGGATGTGATCAACTTCGGTAATTTTTCGGTAACAGGCGATAATACCCAGTTGGCATCAGCCTGGAATTCGCTATACAGCGTAGTTGCCCAATCTAATGCGTTGATTAATAATCTGAAAGCAAAAGTGCCAGCCAGCGTACCAGCATCTGTGGTTAATAATGCCATTGGCGAAGCGAGATTTATGCGTGCTATGGCTTATTTTTATCTGGTAAGAACATGGGGAAATGTGCCGATTATTGAAAATAGCCTTGATTATGTGAACAATTACCAGATTAATACCAATCCGGTAACTGATGTTTACAAGTTCATGATCAACGACCTCAAATTTGCGGAAGATAATTGCGATAAAATGATCAGGACGGGTTCTGTTTCCCAGGGTAAAGTATCCAGCGGATCAGCATCTGCATTATTGGCTAAGGTTTATTTATACATGCGCGACTATCCTAATGCCCGTTTAAAAGCAGAGCAGGTAATCAATAGCGGCGAGTTTAAATTGTATGGAATAGATATTTCTGGCAAAACCTATGCTGATTTATTTAAAACCGCCAATAATAATAACGAAGAGAGTATCGCCGCGATACAATGGTTGGGCGGATCTTCCTATGGTCATGGTAATGCGCTACAATCCTTCCTTGCCTTTAACTCTGAAATTACGGGTACCGGAGACGGTTATGGAAGTGTTACGCCTTCTATCGATTTGCTTACTGCTTTCGAGCCCGGCGATTTAAGAAGAAAGCCAACGGTGATGATGCAGGGAGATGTTTACCCTGAAATTAACCAGGCCAAAGGTGGTTACACTTTACCTGCCGGAGCGGTTGCTCAGGGGATGCCGGCATTTATTAAAAAATATGTGGTGGGTACGCCTGCAGATAATGGTGGTAAAGGCGCAGCATTTTCTACAGGTAATAATACTTATTTAATGCGTTATGCAGATGTATTGTTGATTGAGGCAGAGGCAGTACTTGCCGGGGCTGAACGTACAGCTGACGATGCGGCACTTGTACCTTTCAACAAAATCAGAAAAAGGGCCGGCCTCATTCCTAAAACATCAATTACTATACAAGATATTTATCAGGAGCGTCGCATGGAATTCGTTTTTGAGGCTGATTATTGGTTTGATCTGGGCCGGTTAGATGGTTTTAATGTAACCTCACACCCTAAAGCAATAGCCATTATTTCCAATCAGGAAAGGGGAATTTACAGTAACACCACGCCTGTTGTCATCTGGGGGCAAAAGTACACGCCAACCGATGCCAATTTCCGTTTGCCTTATCCTACAACAGAAACCATTCTAAATCCAAAATTACTATTGGCTCCGGTGCCTTACAATTTTAAATAAGCTTATATGAAAACGTTACATAAAAATATTATAGCCTTTTATCTTGTTGGCATCTTTTGCATGCTGATTTTTGCCACCTCCTGCAAAAAGGAAAAAGAAGGACAGGGTGCACCAAGCATTACCCGCGTGCGTACCTTGGTTAGGCCGGGCGATACTCAACTTACACCATTGGATTCGACAGTTACTTCGGGCGATGTTGGTGTTACTTATGTTATAGAGGGGGTAAATCTGAAATCGACTAATAAAGTAGAATTCAATGGAGCATCAGCTTATCTTAATACAGCGCTTTTCAGTGATAACAGCATTATCGTGATGATCCCGGCAACCGCCACATGGATCAATCAAACAGGAAAATTAATACTGACTAACCCATACGGCAGTACTTCCTTTAACTTTAGTATTAAACAACCAGCTCCGGTAATTAGTGATTTGAGCCAGTTTGCAGGTAATGCTGGCGATGTAATTACCATTACCGGCTTACGTTTTGATCAGGTGTCAGGCGTTAAGTTTGGTACAACTGATGCCAGGGTCGTTTCATCAACGAGCACGGAATTGAAGGTAACCGTTCCAACAGGTGCGCTCGGTGCAGTAAGTGTGACTACCCCTGGCGGTACAGGTACCGGTCCATATGTATCTTACGATGGCGTTGTGGTGCCGATATTGTTGCCATTCGGATTTACTCATTTATTTTATGACGATCAGATCACAGCGGGTTACGACTTCAATTTCGGAGGTGCGAATGCAGATGTGAATAGCACTGAAATGGTAAAAAGAGGTAACCATTCTATTAAATTAACCTATACGGGAAGTTATGCCGGATATGCGGTTGGCAGTAACACACCTGTTGATTTAACTGATAAAACCTATGTTAAGTTTTCTATTTATGGTACAACAGGTACTGAAGGGAAAGTAGTAAAAGTTGCATTGGGTGATTTTGACAACCGTAATGTAAGTGTGGTATTGCATGCGGGCAAGTGGACAAATTATGTAGTTCCAATAGATCGTTTCCAAAGCGCCAGCCAACCGGGCAAACCTACCAGTTTAAATTGGATCGGCTTTCAGGAGTTGAGCGGCAATGCGCCAGAAACCATTTACCTGGATGATATTGGGGTTTACTAATTGAAAGAATATTTAATTAGGTTATATCATAAATAAGTTAGTCCGACTTTTTCAAAGTCCAGAGAACTTTAACGTAGATATAATACCTGGTGAATATCGTCATTGCGAGGCACGAAGCAATCTTTTTTGCCAGTACCGTTGCCATAAAGATTGCTTCGTCGGCTGAAAAGCCTTCTCGCAATGACGGTTTTATTAAGGAAACCCATACCACAAATATGTTCCAACCCTTCCAGATTTATAATTTTAAAATAATTTATCAATGAAATTAATACAATACATCATTGCCATCATCATCATGCTGGCAACCAGTGCTACTGTTTCTGCACAAAAAAACCTGGTGCTTAACGGTGGTTTTGAAAATGAATTAGAGGGCTGGGTTGATTATTCGGCAAAAGTGACTCCTTATATGTATAGCGCCGGCAAAATGAGTGCTGCCTTATTTTCTTCAGATTCTTCTAAATGGACCGGTATGCACCAGATTGTATCGCTGCCCAAAAATACCCAATATATACTCATGAGCGCGAAGATTAAAGTAGATGGTGTAAGTACCGGAAAAAATGCCTGGAATGGTGCATTATTTCTTTTCGAAACGCTTGATAAACAGGAAACTAAAACAGGGGAGGGGATAAACATTGCCTCAGTTACCGGAGATGAAGACTGGAAGTTGTATGAAAAAGCATATATTGTTACACCAGGCATTACGAAAATAAAATTGTTATTTGCCTTAGGCTATGTTACGGGTACAATGTTCGTTGATGAAGTAAGCTTAAAAGCAATTACGCAATCGGAGTTTGAAAAATATTTGTAGTATGATGAATGGTATGATGTGTAAGTTGTTTTTAATCGGTTTGTTACTGTTTACAACTGCAGTTTTTGCGCAGCAAGTGGCTAGTCCTAAAATTGTGCTGAACCAGTCTGGTTATTATCCAAAGCTTGAAAAAAGTGCAGTTATACTTAGTCCCGTTTCAGAAAGTAAGTTTGAGTTGTTATCCATGCCAGACCGGAAAGTGGTGTACACCGGTGTATTATCGGAACTAAAAACTACCCAATATTCGAACATTAAAACAAAACTAGCCGATTTTAGTGCTTTTGATCAATCAGGTGATTATATCATCCACGTGGATGGCGTTCCTGAATCTCCGGTTTTTAAAATTACAGATCATGTGAACCATGATTTAGCAGTGGCCGCATTAAAGGCATTCTATTATCAGCGTGCTTCAACTGCGCTGGACGTAACCTATGCAGGGAAATGGTATCGTGTTGCCGGGCATCCCGATACTTCGGTTTATATTCATCCATCGGCCGCTTCTAAAAACCGTAAGGTTGATAGTAAGATTAATGTTTCCGGAGGATGGTATGATGCCGGAGATTATAATAAATATGTGGTAAATAGTGGTATTTCTACCTCAACCTTACTTTCTGCTTATGAAGATTTTTCTGAATATTTCGTGGGGCAGGAGGCGCATATTCCACAAGCCAAAAACAAAGTTCCAGACGTCTTAACAGAGGCTGTTTACAATTTACGATGGATGCTGAAAATGCAGGATCCTGGCGATGGCGGGGTTTATCACAAATGTACTAATCTGAATTTCGACGGTATGGTGATGCCAGATCAGGCCTTATCAAAACGTTATGTGGTGGCAAAGGGTACTGCCGCAACATTAAACTTAGCCGCAGTGGCCGCACAGGCTTATCGCATTTTTAAACATTTTCCTGAGCAATATCCCGGATTGGCTGATAGTTGCCTTTCGGCATCCAGAAATGCCTGGCGCTGGGCATTAAATAACCCTAACGTTGTTTACGATCAAGATCTGCTTAACAAAACATCAGACCTTAAAGTAAACACAGGTGCATACGGCGATAAAAATTTTGAAGATGAATGGATCTGGGCCTCTGCAGAACTGCTGGCTTCAACCGGAGAGCAGGCCTTTTATAATGCTTTTTTTGCGCGTTTGAATGCTCCGGTAAGCTTGCCAAGTTGGAGCAATGTAGGCATATTGGGGTATTATACATTAATCAGATGTGAGCGGCAGCTGCCTGAAAGTTATAAAAGTATAACCAGCATTTTGAAGAAGAAAATATTGACACTTGCTGATCGTTACTTAAATGCCTTCAAAACAGGTGCCTACCATACGGTGATTGGCGCTTCGCCTGACGATTTCGCATGGGGAAGTAATTCTTCAGCAATGAATCAAAGTATATTACTCATCAACGCTTATTTATTTTCCAAAAATGAGGCTTATCTCGATGCTGCGGCCAGTAATCTCGATTACGTTTTAGGTAAAAATGCAACCGGCTATTCTTTTGTAACCGGCATAGGTTACAAATCACCTATGCACCCACATCATCGCCTGTCGTTTGCAGATGGTATTGCGGAACCCATTCCAGGCTTACTGGTTGGTGGGCCTAACCGGGAAAAACAGGATGGATTAAAATACGATTCCGAACCAGAATTGTCATACCTCGATGATGTCAATTCTTATGCGAGTAATGAAATTGCCATCAACTGGAATGCACCATTGGTATATGTAGCAAATGCAATGGAGTGTATTGAAAAAGGGAAAAAATAAGGATCAATTGAAGTAACCCATGCCCGGAGTCCCCGCCTGTGCGGACAGACCAGCCCGTACAGGCGGCGAGATATCGATATCTCATAAAATAAAATGAAGCAAGTTGAGTTGGCGGTAATATTTGAAGTTTTATTTAGCTGGCATTGCTCAGCGGAATACTGAAAGAAAAAGTACTACCTTTCCCAAATTCACTCTCTACCCAAATTTTTCCCTGATGACGGGTTACGATTTCTGCGCACAGGTATAAGCCTATCCCGAAGCCGGCGATCGTACTGTCATTTTCAACCCTGTAATACCGGTCGAAAAGTTTTTGTTGATGCTCAGCTTTAATGCCGATGCCTTGATCAATGACACTTATTATAATTTGATCATGATCAACGGAATATTGTATATTAACCTTGCTACCCAGATCAGAATATTTAATGGCATTACCGATCAGGTTTTGAAGTACCTGGTTTAATTTATTGCGGTCTGCATAAACCATTACCTCATCGGCAAGGTGCAGCTTTACTTCGTAACCCGTGGTTAGTGTTAAGGTCTCTTCACAAACCTCTTTTAATAAATCTGTAATTTCAAATTGTTGTTTATCAATGGCTATTTTTCCTGATTCCAGACGTGAAACATTTAAAAATCCGTCAATCATTCTGGTCATCCGCTTTACCTGGTTTAGCGATTTGTCAATTGTAGCGAGCATTCTGTCTTCAGTTTGCTGGCGCGAGAGGTATTGCAACAGTTGCAGGTAGCCATTTATCGAGGTGAGTGGTGTTTTGAGCTCGTGGCTCGCCATACCGATAAAATCATTCTTACGCTGTTCATCCTCCTTTTGCTCAGTAATATCCAGCACCGAACCTATAAATCGCATCGGTTTATCGCTGGCGTCAAAATAAACCTGCCCTTTGGCCCTGATCCACCGCAGGCGTTTGTCTTCAAATCCAATGGTGCGATATTCTACGTCGTAAATGCCGTTGCTGGCTTGTTTATCAAAAACATAAGCTAAAACGGCGTTAATCCTTTCTAAATCATCTTGATGAAGGTTCTGTAAAAAATCCCGCTCAAAATCAACCTCATTCGAATGGCTGATCCCGAATAATAGCCTGCAGCGGTCGTCCCATTGCATGTGGCCTGTAGCCATGTCCATATCGAAAGTGCCCAGCTGAGCAGCTTCTTTAGATAACCTGATCTGTTCATAGGCCTTTTGAAGTTTTTCCTTTGAAATTACATGCTCGGTAATGTCCGTGGCGGTCTGCATCAGCCCGATTACCTTTCCATTTACTTTCAAGGGGGTATAGGTCAGGTCGTAATAGCCTAATGCAGGCTTGCCATTTTTGATCAGTGATATGCCAACACCGGGCACATGGTGGTTGAGCCCCGTGCGGTAAGCATAAAATAACTCGTCTACTACCTGTTGTCCAACCAATTCGGGGATAGCCTCGAACCAGGGTTTTCCTAAAACAGATGAGTCCTTGCCAATCAGGTTGAGCATGGGGCCGTTAATTACGTCAAAAACCATGTTTTCTCCTTTGGTAATCAACATCGGAACCGGAGAGGAGCGAACCATATTTTTAAACCATTCTCGGCTTGCTTCCAATTTTGTCCAGGTTTCCGCTGAAGTAACGCCATCCGCTTCACTTGTTTGAACATCATCCTTGGCAAGCAGCACATGTTCGGTTTCCAATTGCAGGCTTTCGCCTGTTGTTTGCATGTATTCTATATTTCGGCGGTTAATGCCCTTGTTCGTACCAGGCAATATTTCATTTGCAGCTTTCGGGTTTGCCGATAGCTCGTGGTCATTTACAGGCTGATGCTGTTCTGTGGCTAGCGTTGGTTTCGCGATCAGCCAAACCACAATTTTTGGTTCATGATCAGCAGCTTGTTCTAATTTGCTTGCAAAATAAAGATAGCTAGAAAATGGGGATACGCTACTTACCAGGTCAGGAATCTGTACGGGTATTGTAAAGTTGTTTTTTAACTGCAAGAAGAAATCAGAAATGTTTGAAGGCAGGTTTTGGCCCAAAATGTCATGAAGGCTCATCTTCAGGATTTCTTCCAGACTTCCATTTACTAACGCTAAAAATTGAGCATTTGCATATGCTAGTTCCAGTGAATCGGGATCAATAACGAAGATGGGGATTGGCGCCAGGGTTATGAAACTGGAAGTATTGGTTATGGTTAGCATGTTATATCCCGTTAAATACAAATGTAATCATTTTGGCTATTTACCAACGTAATAACATTTTTTAAATCTTGATCTGTTGACCTTGCAATTGTTGACCCAAACAGCAGGACTTCATTCGTGTTTACGCTATTGCCAATCCACAATTATACCTTTCAATTTAGATACAAGGTCCATTTTGTTCATCTATGCGTTTCAGTATAGCGGATAAAATCATGTTATAAGCCACATAGGCAACAAATACAAAAAAGCCTAACTGTAGCGCAGAATTATTCTCAGTAACCACTTTTAGCGCTTCGGTGTCGATATTGAGCCCGGATAGCTGGCTTTTTAAAATCCCGTTAAGACCAATATAGGTCATGGCTATCCCAACTACCATCACATCTGCCATATCCCATTTGCCGAGGTCAAATGCCAGAAAACGGATGAATTTTGAATTGCCTAATAATTTACTGCATGATACCTGCAATCCACGTGCAATGAGGCGTAGCAGGGGCAGTATAACCACGAAAAGCATCAGTAATACGCCTACCAGTACCGCATCTGGTTTGGGTTGTTCTACCAGGGTGCCAATAATACCCAATATACTCTGGCTTTGAAAAAAGAGTACCTGGTTGTTGAAAACCAGTTTTTCCCCTAACAAAGCAAACTCAAGTGTTTTAATTCTGGCGTCTACCTCTATAATGGGTGATGACACACCAACTGCAAGTAAAATGAACGCGAAAAGCAATGATATCACAAAAAGGGTAACTTCGCTATCCACTCGTTTGCGTAATAAAAGCCAAAGCATTAGGGCAATTACAATACAGGCAGTCATCCCGATTGCATACTGATAGCTCAAACCTTTAATGTGGCTAAGTTTGGCATTTACAACTTTGTCAAAAGCGTTGGCATTATCTACTTTATACTTTTTAAAAATGCTATGCTCTACGGATGAGATGGTTTGATCGCTTCGGTCATAAGTCTGTGCTTCCAGCTCGTCGAGTTTTCCGGTTGCTACAGATTTTAATTTTTTCAAGCTTCTGGGGCTGGTTATTTTGGTTACAATGGTACGTGAGAAAGATGGCACCAAGGCATGGATTTCTTTAACATCTACAAATGTATTAAACGCCAGTTTTTTAAGTTTGGCACCAAGTCCTTTCTGCGGTCTCGTCACTTCAGCAACGGCTTTGTTTACCATGCCATGTAATTGTTTTTCAACTTCCTGTTGCATATCCACCTTTTGGCTTTTGGTAAGGTTAAACCCCTTTACCTTCCGATCAACCACTGCTGAGATTTTATCTCCCCAGCGGTCTACCGAAAATATGCCGAAAGTAATGTTGTTTGAAAGGCTGTAATCTTCCTTAATGTGTTTTTGCTCATAAGCCAGTTCGCGGAAATGGTAGCCACAATACGCTGCAGCCATTAAAAGCAGCAAAAGTGCGGCAATCAGGATAAAAGATGCCGACCTGGATTGATCTGGCTTACCCTGCTTATTTGTACTCATATTATCTTTTTGCAATTCGCTCATTCATCTTAGATTTAATGCACCTCGTGCGGGGTAATAGATTTAAGGATGGTCGAAAGGATCAATCCATAAAGTACAAAACAAATAAAAACAATATAACCAGGTTGCAGCGCGGTGTTGTTGGTTGTGAGGATGGTAAGCGAATCATTATTGATATTCAGGGCCCTCAACTGGTTTTCAAGCAATCCGTTAAGCCCAATGTATGCCATTAAAATAGCGATCACAATTACATCGGCCATGCTCCATTTTCCTGATTGAAAAGCAAAATACTTAACTATACCATTTTCTGCCCACTTTTTGCCACCCAGCAGGTGAATCCCTGTTGACGTGAGCTTAACTACGGGGAACAAAATACTAAAAGCCAGAATCAATACGCCAACCAGTACAGAATCTATTGCCGATTGGCTGATGAGTACCCGCACGACATCCATTATACTTTTGCTCTGGAAAAAAAGTACCTGATCATTAAAAACAACATGTTCTCCCAGTAAAACAAAATCTAAAGACCTGATTCTGGCATCAACTTCAATCATAGAGGCGGTTAGGCCGACTGCTAAAAGCATAAAGGCAAAAAGTAACGACATAATGAAAAGCGTGGTATGCAAATCCCTACGTTTGCGCAGCAGCCACCAGAATGACAGTACGATGATTACGCAGCCTAACATCCCAAAACAGTAGTAGTAGGTTTGCTGCCGGATGCTGTTTAATGAACCAGTTAGCTTCTGGTTTAACTGTTGATTATCAGATACGCCATAACGGTTGTAAATTTTTTTCATTATGGCGTTATTGGCTATAAACGCGGTATCCTGACTTTCTTCTTTGGCTATCTCATTAAACTCGCCCAGGGCCATCCGGCCAAGTTGCTTTTTATTCTTAGGATTATCAATTTCAGCAATTATTTTTTTGGCGAAGTTTGGCACTTCTGCGCGGATACTATCCGAATTAACAAAATTTTTGATGGCAAACTTTTGGATCTTTCCGCTAATGGTTTTTTTGGGTTTGTTTACCAGGGCTTCTGCCTTATCAATAAGTGCAAGGAGTACCTGTTCAACTTCGCCCTGTAGTACCTTTTTTTGTTTGCGGGTTATTTTGAGGCCAGAAACCTGGTGGTGAACAATATCTGCTACCTTATCTTTCCATTGTTGCACAGAAAACAGTCCATAAGTGATGTTGTTTACCCTTGAGTAATCGTGTTTAATCTGTTCCTGTTTTTCAGATAGTTCGTGTAGCCTGAAACCAAAAAAGCCTTCGGCTACAAGCAGTATGCCCAATGCGAGAATCAGCAAAAGCCGGTAAATAAGTTTTCCTGATGCAGGTTTGTTGATTATTTTTTCCAATATGTGCGTGATAATGGTGATTACATCTCCCCGAAAGGGTTGAGCTATTTGCAGATAAACATTAATTTTTGCAAAATGTTTTATACCTCTGTTACAGCGGAAAGAGATCGGATAACAGGCTAATTGGATGTATTTCAGTTTTGCAGGGTAGCGTAAGTAAGTTATTCGATTATTAAGGTTTTGTTGATGCTATTTGTATTATCTTTATCGCCATAAATAAATAAAATAATGGATAATCAAAGCTTCTCTAACGAACAGTTTTTATCTGGCGGTGGAGAAATGGGCGCATTAATCCGCTCAATGGATTGGTCTGATAATCCATTAGGCCCGGTTGAAACGTGGCCGCAAAGTCTTCGGACATCTGTGAGTTTGTGTCTTTCTTCCACTTTTCCGATCCTTATTGCCTGGGGACCAGAAACGATACAGATTTATAACGATGCCTACCGCCCCATCTGTGGAACCATGCATCCCCAATCAATGGGCATGAACTTTCGCATTTGCTGGGAATCTGCTCTGGAGGTGGTTGGCGATAAATTTACGCGCGGACAGCAGGGAGAAGGAACTTACATTACCGATCAACAGATGTTTTTGTTTCGGTACGGCTACCTGGAAGAAGCGTTCATGACTTTTTCATTTGCACCTATACGGGATGAATCTGGTGAGGTGGGCGGAATATTTCACCCCATTACCGAAACTACGGATAAAATGCTCAATGGCCGCAGAACGCAGGTGCTCCGTGATCTGGCATCGGTTTTAGCCAGGGCAAAGTCCATTGAAGATATAGGCAGCCTGATTGTGGAAAAGCAGCCGGATTTTGTTGCCGATTTGCCTTTTATCTTATTTTACAGTATAGCAGATGACGGCGCATCTGCCACTTTGATCAATAGTGCAGGCACAGCGCTTGCCCCGGCATTGGCTATTCCTGAAATATTATTTGATGGAAACGCACAAGCCTGGCCGTTAGCAAGAGCAGTTGATGCGCCTTTGGTTTTAGACGATTTGATTTTGAGGTTTGGTAATTTTGCCTGCCAGCCCTATCCTGAAACACCAACTACAGCAGTAATTTTGCCGGTATTCATTTCGGGTAAGGAAAAACCCTTTGGTTACATTGTTGCTGGCGTGAGTGCCAGAAGAGCCATTGATGAAGAATACCTGGGCTTTTACTCGCTTTTGGCCAATACTTTTAGTAGTGCGGTTTCTAACGTATATGCCTACGAGCAGGAACAGAAACGGGCTGAAGCGCTGGCTGCAATAGATAGATCGAAAACAGCTTTTTTTAGTAACGTCAGTCATGAGTTTCGTACGCCTCTTACGTTAATGCTTGGGCAGCTGGAAGATCTCCAGGCCAAAACCATTATGGCCGATCCTGAAATTGGTGAGATTGTACTTTCTACGCACCGCAATTCCATGCGCCTGCTTAAACTGGTTAACAACCTGCTCGATTTTAGCAGGGTGGAAGCCGGGAGGGTAAAAGCTGCTTTTCAGCCGGTTGATATTGTAGGGGTAACTACCGACCTCGCCAGTAGTTTCCGGTCTATTATTGAGAAAGCAGGTATGGAGCTTGTTGTTAAAGCTGATTTACAGTCTTTTGAAGTTTTCCTCGATATCCAGATGTGGGAAAAGATTGTACTCAACTTGCTTTCCAATGCTTTTAAATATACACTTGAAGGAAAAATTACCGTCGAATTGATTAAAGAGGGTGATCATGTGATCTTAAAGGTTTCAGATACAGGGGTAGGCATACCAGAGGCTGAACTTCCGCATATGTTTGAACGCTTTCATCGGGTGGAAAATGCGATTGGCAGAACCCATGAGGGAACTGGCATCGGACTTTCATTGGTTAGTGAGCTTGTTGGGTTACACGGTGGAGATATAGCCGTCGAAAGTGTTTTTGGAACGGGATCAACCTTTACTTTACGTATCCCTTTAGGAAGTTCTCATCTGCCTGCAGAACAAGTTCATCAAAAAGGTTTTCAGGGACTGATGATCGGTTTGAGAGAATCTTTTCTTCAAGAGGCTTCAGGCTTATTAGGTGAAGAGTATAGTGAAATAGTAAAGGAGAACAAACCTACTCAGGCTGACCACCTACACCAACCCGAAGCTAAGGTGCTGATTGTTGATGATAATAACGATATGCGCGCCTATCTGAAACGTTTGCTTGAACCTGAATTTAACGTTTACACAGCAGTAAATGGTGAAGATGCCCTGCAAAAACTCAGCACTTTCACTCCCGAGCTTATCCTTAGTGACATCATGATGCCTGTTATGGATGGAAAAGCTTTGCTTAAAAAAATCAGGGAAAGAGAAGAAAAACATTGGATCCCACTTATTTTTCTTTCGGCAAGGGCAGGCGAAGAAGCCAGGATTGATGGGTTGGAAGCAGGTGCAGATGATTATCTGGTTAAGCCCTTTTCTGCACAGGAGTTACTGAGTAAAGTACGTGCGCAGATTAAAATAAACAGGGTTAGGCTTTACAATGAACGGCGTATGCGCGATTTTGTGGCCGTTGCTTCCCACGAATTAAAAACGCCGTTGACCGCACTCTTTGGTTATATTCAGCTCATAGGGAAAAAGTCTGCAACAATTAATGAACCTTTGATAGCCAATGCAGCAGAAAGGGCCGGTTACCAGATCACGAGAATGGCGAGGATGGTTGACGATTTCCTTGATGTGAGTAAACTGGATGAAGGGATGTTGCACCTGAATTGGGAACAATTTGATATTGATGAACTGGCTAAGGAAATTGCAGCCGAAGTACAATTTACATCTCCTTCGCATATCCTCCATTTCACCGGTGGTGATAATCTCCAGGTAAGAGGTGATCGGGAAAAAATTGGCCAGGTTATCACAAACCTGTTGATAAACGCCGTAAAATATGCACCGGAAGCACCGAAGATTGAAATTGCTGTAAATAAAAACGAAAAACAAGCGGTAATAGGTATACGGGATTATGGAATTGGGATAAAAAAGGAAGACCAAATACATGTGTTTAAGCGGTTTTACCGTACTGAATCTGCAAATAAAGGTTTTAGGGGATTTGGTGTCGGCTTATACCTTTGTGCAGAAATCGTGAACCGCCATGGTGGTACCATAGGGGTAGAGAGCGAACCTATGGTAGGTTCTACCTTTTATTTTTCCTTGCCGCTGGCTGATTAAAGCAAAGCCCATCACACACTGCTTAGCTAAAAAAAGCGACTACCGGATTGCCAGTAGCCGCATCAACTAACTGATTGAACAGTTATTTATTTTAGGTAGATGTGCGGTTATAACATTGGTCTTTTCTTAATTGTTTTGAAAAAAGACTAGTTTAGCATAATATTTTAAATTAACCTGGGTTGAGAAGTAATGTTTATAGTTGTCTTTTTTTCCACATAGATGATTTCCAACACGCATCAGTGTAACCGATTTTAGTTGTAAAGAAATAAAACAAATTACTAATTAAGGGGTTATATGATGGATTTTATTAATTAAAACGAAATTAGAAGTGGTTAAACACTTCTCAAAATACAAGTCAGATACACACAATTTTATACAGATCAATTGGAAACATCTAACAATAGAAAATTTGAACTTTCAGGAAATGCAGGTGCATCTAATTTTCAACTGATGACTATGGCATTGGATGCCTCTATTTCTGGCATCATCATTACCGATAATACCCAGCAAGACAATCCAATCATTTATTGCAATAAGGCCTTTGAAAAAATTACGGGATATTCGAGAAAGGAGATTATTGGACATAATTGCAGGTTTTTGCAGGCACAGGACCGAAACCAAGAAGAACGGGCAATTTTAGGTAAAAGCATTGCAGAAGGGGTAGAATGCCGGGTAGAAATCAGAAATTATAAAAAAAATGGCGATCTGTTCTGGAACGAACTCTATATGTCGCCAGTAAAAAATGCCAATGGTGAAGTAACCCATTTTATAGGGGTGCAGAACGATGTAACCTCAAGGAAGAATGCGGAGCACGATTTGCGGCAGCAAAAATTGGTGATGGAAAACCGGATCAAAGAGCGTACAAAAGAACTTCGGGAAAGCGAAGCCTTCCTGTCCAGTATTATAGAAACGGTTCGAGAGGGGCTTTTGGTACTTGATCCTAATTTCAATGTACTTAGTGCCAACAATCACTTTTTGAGGACATTTAAGGTAAGTAAAGAAGAAACGGTTGGCCGTCAGTTATATGATTTAGGTAACCACCAGTGGGATATTCCGAAGCTTCGTGATCTGCTTGTTAAAATTCTGCCAACCAATAATCCTGTTGTGGATTTCGAAGTTGAGCATGATTTTCCACATATTGGAAAGAAATTAATGCTCTTGAATGCATACCGCGTAGAATTTGAAGGGCAATTTAAAGACCAAATCCTGCTCGCTATTGAAGATATTACGGAAAGGCGTGAGGTGGAAATTAGAAAAGACGACTTCTTATCCATTGCCAGTCATGAACTCCGTACCCCGCTTACTACAATAAAAGGTTATGTGCAGTTGTTAGAACGTGCCATGCCTCAAGATGCGAGTGAGAAATTTCTATCTACTTTTGGCAAAGTATCGGTATATGTAGAACGCTTAAATTCGCTGATTAGCGAATTGCTTGATGTTTCGCGTATCCAGAGTGGTAATATGGAGTTGCATATGGCGCAGTTTGATTTCGATAACATGATTGCTGAAGCTGTTGATGGTATGCGTACAACAGTTCCTGGTCATCAGATCATACTAAGTGGCCAAACTGGTGCAAAGGTGCTTGCAGATGAGTCGCACATTGCTCAAGTGGTGAGCAATTTATTATCAAACGCCATTAAATATGCACCCGATTCGGAAAAAATTGAAGTCAATATTGCCAACGTAAGTGATTATGTAAAGGTATCGGTTAAGGATTTTGGTTTAGGAATGAGTGCTGAAGACAGGAAAAAAGTTTTTGAAAGGTTTTACCGGGGTGTAGAAATCCAGAAGAAGTTTCCAGGGATGGGCATAGGACTTTATATTTGCGACCAGATTATTAAAAGACATAATGGAACCCTATGGGTAGAAAGTGAAATAGGCAAAGGTTCTATATTCAGTTTTACTTTACCTAAGGCAGGAAAGGAAACGAATGGATAAAAAGAAAATCATGATCTGTGATGATGATGAAGGGATTATTGATGTATTGGAAATGATTTTGGATGAGGTGGGACATACGGTGATTTCGGTAAATGACAGTTTAAAAGTACAGGCGGCTATTGATAAGGAACAACCGGATTTGCTGATCCTGGATTTATGGATGCCTAGACTTTCGGGACAAGAGGTACTGAAGCACCTAAGAAAGCACTCGGCACATCATCAACTAAAAGTAATTGTAATTTCTGCCAGCAGAGATGGTGAACAGGTAGCAAGTGATGCAGGCGCCAATCAATTTATAGCCAAACCTTTTGATTTAAACAATATTTTAGAGTCCGTTAACGCCCTGCTTAATTAAAGGAGTTGATACATATTTTTGTTTACCGTCGTCACCCTGATCTGATAGCTCTCTGATTTATTTCAAGGGCTTCTTGCTAGAAGATGCTGACCACGAAGTAGCTACAAGGCAATTGAAATGCTAACGCTACTTGTAAAATGAATTCAGCATGATGAATCTGCATTAAGTTAATCTAAAAGCTAAACTCAGCATTTAAAGCACTTAGTTATATCATTTTCTTAAGCTCAATTGCATTAAAAGCAGCATAACCTTCTTGGTCATTATCAAAATAGAGGTATACATCTTTCTTTTCCTGCAACCAGGCATTACACATCTCAGCCCATTTCGATAAGGCAGATCGACTGTATGAACCCTGGTATTTTTCTCCGGGTCCGTGCAGCCTGATGTATACAAAATCAGCAGTGGCAACAATGGGCGATTGATGCCCGCCTAAATCGTAAATACAGAAGGCACAATTGTATTGTTTTAGCAGCGCAAATACCGCTTCATCGTACCAGGTCTGATTTCTGAATTCAAAAGTATAACGATATCCTGATGGGAGTATTTCTAAAAATCGTTCCAGCCGCTCGGTATTAATTTGCCATTTTGGTGGGAGTTGAAAAAGGATAGGACCCAATTTCTTCCCTAGCCCGAGGCTCGCATCTAAAAATTCTACGATTTCGTTTCGCGATACATTCAGTTTTTTTAAATGGGTAAAATACCGGTTAGCTTTAACGGCATAAGTAAAACGCGCGGGACTTTGTGCCTCCCAAGCTTCGAAATTCTGTAGCGTTGGCTGGCGGTAAAAAGAATTGTTCAGTTCTACAGTATCAAAATTTGCAGTAAAATATTGCAATTGATCTTTCTTTTTAAGATTTGCCGGATAAAAAGTACCCTCCCAATGGCGGTATTTCCATCCTGATGTACCGATAAAAGCCTTACCTGATTTCATTTAATCCTATCTTATGCTAAAATACTTATCACGGTTATCTTATAGCATATTGCTATTCTATTTCACCTTCCGCCAGCCCATCCAAAAACCATCCCGATCTATACTCAAACCGGGCAAATTCGTTTTTCGATTCGTTGGTTACCTTTCCGGTAAAATCATGTGCAATATCACCCTCACTTTCAAGAATCTGTTTGGCAAGCAAAGCGTATTCATTCAGGTCGAGTCCGTCTTTAATGATATACATCAGTTCTCCATTTTCGCTCCATAATGATTCTATTAATCCGTCATCAAACTTTGTCTTTAACGTATGCAGCTCTCCTTTAGGCTTTTTCATAGGTATTCCGTTCATATTGGTATCTAATGTGTTAATAAAAGTAAATTGTGACCTGGGGTTCAGGCTGATTTATTTCTTCTCCCTTACTGATTCCAGCTCATCCAATGGGATGGACCCGAGATCTTTTTGAGGCGGCCCGGTAAGCACTTGTCCATCAATAGAAAAGCGTCCTCCATGGCAGGGGCAGTCCCACGTCTTTTCAGTTGGATTCCAGTTCACAATACAACCTGCATGCGTACATACAGGGTTTAAGGCTGTTATTTTTCCGGCATTATCCTTATACAAGGCCAGTTTTTCTCCATCAAATTCTACAATTTTGCCCTCGCTTTTGCCCAGTTCGCTGGTAGATTTAATGATTTCTGCGCCAAATCGGTCTGCCACAAAATGGTAGGCTACATCTGCATTTTCTTTTACAAATTCGGCAAATCCGGCAATGGGTTTCAACCTCGACGGATTGAACAGTTTTTCATAGGGATTTTCTTTTCCCAGAATAAGATCACTGATCAGTACAGCCGAAAGACTGCCCAGGATCATACCATTTCCATTGAAACCAGTTGCAACATAAATTCTTTTATCGCCCCCAGGCAGTTGACCAACATAAGGTAGCCCATCAACAGGTACATAATACTGTGATGACCATTTGTAACTGATCTCGCCGATGTCAAAGTATTTTTTTGCATAATCCTGAAGATCTTCAAAAGCTTTTAACGGATCTCCGTGGCCGGTTTTATGGTCGGCGCCACCAATAATCAGGTATTGTTGTCCATCAATTTCATGGCTCCTGAAGTAGTGATAAGGCTCTTGCATATCGTAAGCCAGGCAATCAGGATATTTGCCGCTGTTCAGCTTTACGGCAAGCACAGAACTACGGTAAGGTGCGTTGCGTAAAGAAAGGATATTTATCCCCGGCGGAATATGCGTGGCATAAACAATATTTTTTGCCTGTAGTGTAAATTTATCACTCTTTGCATAGTGGATGTCTTCACGCAGCTCTGTACTGTGGATAAAGGTCTGTTCAATAATTTTACCGCCCAGTTTTTCAAATTCCTTCGCCAGTGCGGTAATGTATTTTAATGGGTGAAACTGGGCCTGGTTTTCAAAACGCAAAACGTGATCATAAGGGATCGGAACACCATTTTCATCAGCTTCACTTACTGCCACACCAGCAGCCTGCGATGACTCAAGGATAGATTGGAGTTCTTTTGTTTCTTTTTCGTTCTGCGAAAAAAGATAAGCCATTTTAAACTCAAAATCAGCATCAATTTTTAATTCCTGTACGTTTGTGCTGATCATTTCGATCATCTTCTTTGTTCCTTCTGCTATTAAGCCAGACGTTTCTTTGCTAAAGTCGCCATCTATTTCAGGGTAGGTAGTATCCAGAAAAGTGTTTAAATGGGCAGTTGTGCCGCCGGTGGTGCCAAAGCCGAGGTTTTTTGCTTCAACCAGCGCACAATGCTTACCCTGTTTTTGCAAAAGGTATGCGGTTGTTATACCTGTAATTCCACCACCTATAATCAGCGTATCGTATATTTCTTCCTGATCAGCATAATCTTTTGCGACACTGTTTATTGAAGCAGCCTGCCACATACTGGCATTGGCTCCATCTCTCCTATTTATTTCTGTTTCGTTATTTTTCATTTTCAAAGCAGTTGATAAATTAAGAACCTGTTATCAAACGTAAAGGTTTTAGAATTTCGTTTTAACTGCCTGGAGCAGGTCAGGATGTTTATTTCACTAAACTTGATGTCGATTTTTATTCTGTTTGATAAATAACGAAACTAAGCAGAGGAACACATGGTTTTTAAATAAAAAGACTATGGAAAAATCGAATAATGATTTGGTTCCGCCGCAACTTGTGGGAAGCCAGATGGATGCAGTTGAAGAACGTAAATTAAACACCCTCATTCAGGCTCAGGATTTTTTTGCAGCTGCTGAAAAACGATTACTGGCCGTGAATGAATGGGGCAAACTCTCCGGATTATCAGACTTTAAGGTTTTTACCCCTGACGGAAAGGAAGCCATGCGGTCAGCACAAAAGGGAGATTTTATCAGAATCGATATCCCGGGTCCCGGACCACTATCGGGTGATGGTTTTGATTGGGTGATGGTTGAAGAAATTAAAAGTGAGCATGGAGGTGACCAGGAAATGATCAGTATGTGTGTGCGCCCTTGCCCTTCGCCTTTAAACCAAGATAAGGAGGTTGCTCATTTTTTAAAAGACCATGCCACTTCTACCTTTATTATCCGAAGAGATCGGATTACGGTATGGGCAGAGGAACATGGAAGGAATGAGCAGGCTAATGTTAGTGATGGCAATTTAATTGATAGGGCCCGGAACCTGGTTGTCGGTTTTAGTGCAAAGCTGGGCTTATCCTATCCACAATGGAAATTGCTTGTAAAAGGGTTGCTTGATGGTAAGCCTTAATGCTGCAGCATGGCAAGCCCTTCTTCATTGCCCTGCATGGCTGCAAGTTCTGCAGCCCGCTGTCCGCGTACATCGGTAATGGAAGTATCTGCGCCATTTTCAAGTAACAGTTTCAGCAGGTCATTCCTGCCAAACATGGCGGCAAACATCAATGCGGTCCCCCCGTTTCCATGCTGAAGATCTAGTTTTGCCCCCCTGGCGATGAGTAATTCGGCAATGGGAAGGTAGCCCTTAAAGCAAACCCCCATCAGTGCGGTATTGCCACCAAAATCTGCCGCGTTGATATCAGCTCCTGCTGTTAAAAGTATTTCCGCACATGATAAACGGTTGTTATAACAGGCAATGATTAATGGGGTGTAGCCTTTTTCATCCCTGAAATTCACATTTGCACCCCTGCTAATAAGCTCTTTTAACACTTCCGTTTCTCCTTGTCTGGCTGCGGGTATCATTAATTGGTCTAAATTTTCCATGTAAACATAACTGTGGCTGTAATGAAAAGGTTTGGTTTATTATTCTGGATGTAATAAAGAATATTTCATTGTTGGTGGTAATTTTAACCGATTATTTCAATCGGTTTTTCGTTCTATAGCTGCTTTTTAGCATTTTTTCAACAGAAAAGACCCTGAAATAAATTCGATAACTATCGGATCAGGGTGGACGACGTAAAAATAGCACAAATAAACAAAAGGCTCCGAAGAGCCTTTTTAAATTATTTATTCTGCTACTGCTTCCTCATTAACTGCGTTAACCGCCAGTTCTGTTAAAGCTACATCTGTTGCCTTTTCATTTTCGAGGGTTTGCGTAAGAAGTTCGGCTACATCATTGTGGCCCATATTTTCTGCAAATACCCTTAAGGTTCCATAAGTTGCAATTTCATAGTGTTCAACTTTTTGAGCGGCGAGAATAAGTCCGGCATCGCGAATCATGGTACCTTTATCTGTATCAGCAATAATGCCGTCAGCTTCTTCTAATAATCCAGCCATGGCATCGCATTTTTTCGCAGTTGCTTTTTCGCCTAAAAGGCTAAATACTTCTTCAAGTGTGCTGATGTGTTGCTCTGTTTCTTCGGTATGCTTTTCAAAAGCTGCGGCTAGTTCCGGGCTTGTAGCCGCTTTCTTCATTTTCGGAAGCGCTTTTGCAAGGTGTTTCTCTGCCCAATAAATATCTTTTAACTCATCAATAAAAAACTCGTGGAATTCTGAATTCTCCATTTTTCCTGTTTTACCTGTAGGTTTTGCGGTTTTCTTTTCGGTTTTTTTTGTAGTTGCCATAATTATATTTTTTATAGGTTCTTTATGTATAGAACAGGTTGAAATTTATGATAGTTTTGACTTTTTTTATTGTTTGTAAGATTTGTTCGAAACTGTAGGCTCCACTTCGTCAGCTTATTTCCCTGTTTCCATGTGTGGCGCATCAACAGGTTTTGATTCAGGCGAACCTTTCTGCCTCAGAAAAATAGTGAGTACAACGATAGCGGCAACAGATAGGAACTCGCTCTGCCAATTTTGAAAGGTTTCAAACCAGAAAGTGGTTTGCCCCAGGTAAGCGCCCATCGTATCCGCAGGTTTTCCTTTTAGTGCCTGTTCTATGTTGTGGTCTTGCCAGCTGCCGTAAAAATGCAGATACCAGCTAAGCAAAAACAGTAAAATAAAAGCAATGGAAAGAGAATGGGAATATAGTTTTAAAATCCATCCGCCCTGGCGTACAGCCCATGGTGCATCTTTGGAGGGAACGGGTTCCCGATCCACTTCTTCTTTCTGGTCAATCTTTTTTGATTCTGCAGAACCGATCTGGCGTAGTTTTATCGTTAACAAAACATAAAGCATCATCTGTAAAAATTCACTTTCGAAATTCTCAAAGGTCGCAGAGATGAAATGGCCTGAACGCAGGTAGGTGCCTAAATTAAGGCTGTTTGCTCCATGTTCATTAAGTTCTTTATTGTGTTCATTCCAGCCGGTAAGGGCCTGGGCAAAAAGGGAGCATACAAAAAGGCCGATGAATACAACAGATAGTCCGTTTTTATATAGCCAGGTTTTTTTAGGAAATACGCTGTTAGCTTTCATGATCGTGATATTAGTCTATAGCGCTGAGGTAATTTATAAGTAAATCTGCACAGGCCTCTACCGTTGCCGAAACAATTTCTTCCCGTTCTCCGGTAAAATTAAGTCTTTCTGAAAAGGCCAGCCCACCTTTGCTGGTCGCATAAATAAATACAGTACCTACGGGCTTTTCTTCAGTTTCGCTTCCTCCCGGAGCGGTAAGCCCGGTAATACCGATATGAATATCAGCTGGGATCAACCGTGAAAGGCCCAAACTAATGGCCCGGGTTACCTCCATTGATTCAGGTGTATAGGTTTTAATCAACGTATGATCAACCTGTAAAAGATCCTGCTTTAATTGGGCATCATAACAGGCAATTCCGCCCTTAAGAAATTCTCCTGCATGGTCGATCATTGAAAATTCTGCCGAAAGCCGGCCGGCGGTTGCGCTTTCGGCAAAGGCAATTGTTAACTTTTTACCAATGAGCATTTTGCCCACAGCATCCATTTTATTGCTTTTCATATTTGCTAAAATCTGGCTCTTACTTCTTTATAATCCGATTAAAGGATATATACGCTAATTAACAAGGCGTTTTTAAAAATGGTTTTGAAGAGAAGGTTGCGTTAAGTATCCGTTTTTTTACCCAATGCGTATTAAAACACGGATAAATTACGGAAACTATATAGCAAAATATAGGGTTGTTATAGATGATGGTTAATAAAGAAACATCCTTAAACAAAACATACCATGAAAAAACAAGACAGCGGCAGTAAACCAAAACTCAGTGCTAAAGCCACGGTAGAGGCTTCTCCGGCCTTAAAAGAACTCTTTAAAGATGGAATCTGTGATCTTTATTGGGCCGAAAATCATTTGGTTAAAAATTTGCCAAAAATGATTGCCAGTGCGACAGCACCAGCGCTAAAAAGCGCAATTGAATCTCATCTTACAGAAACCAAAGGACATGTAGCCAGGCTTGAACAGGTATTTGAGCTGCTTGGTGAGAAACCCATTGCAAAAAAATGTGATGCGATGGAAGGATTGGGTAAAGAGGGTGAAAGTATCATTGAAGAAACGGAAGCCGGAACCGCAACACGTGATGTGGGCATCATACTAGCCAGCCAGAAGGTAGAACATTATGAAATTGCTTCTTATGGCGGGCTTTTCCAATTGGCCACCACATTGGGCTTAACAGAGGTTGCAGATTTACTCGAACAAACACTTGCTGAAGAAAAACTTGCTGATACCAAGCTTACTGATATTGCTGAAAATGAAATTAACTACCAGGCAGCTGATGAGGCTTAAGAAAGGAGAAATAAAATGGCAAAAAAAACAACGGTAAAAGATACCAGCCCGATAAAACAGGACAACGATAAAACCGCGAAATTAGAGGCCTTTGTTGCAGATGACAGGGGTGAAAAACTGACTACGAATCACGGAGTTAAAATAAATGACGATCAGAATTCGCTTAAGGCTGGCGATCGAGGTGCAACATTGTTGGAAGATTTTATATTAAGAGAAAAAATTACCCATTTTGACCATGAGCGGATCCCTGAACGTGTTGTACATGCAAGGGGATCGGGAGCACACGGGGTGTTTAAGGTATATGAGGATATGTCTGACATCACAAGGGCAGCTTTTCTCTGCGATCCGGGACAGGAAACGCCTGTTTTTGTTCGGTTTTCAACCGTAGCAGGATCAAGGGGTTCTACTGATCTTGCCCGTGATGTGCGTGGTTTCGCGGTAAAATTTTATACTCAAGAAGGTAATTTTGACCTCGTAGGTAACAATATGCCTGTCTTTTTTATTCAGGATGCAGTTAAATTTCCTGATTTAGTACATGCCGTAAAGCCAGAGCCGGACAATGAAATTCCTCAGGCTGCATCAGCACATGATACTTTTTGGGATTTCATTTCCTTTATGCCAGAATCTGCACATATGATCATGTGGTTGATGAGCGACAGGGCCATTCCAAGAAGTTACCGGATGATGGAAGGTTTTGGAGTTCATACCTTCCGTTTAGTTAATGCATCCGGGGTTTCCAGTTTTGTTAAATTTCACTGGAAACCATTGCAGGGTGTACACTCGGTAGCCTGGGATGAAGCACAAAATATTTCCGGAAAGGATCCCGATTTTCATAGAAGAGATCTTTGGGATGCCATAGAAGCAGGTGCTTTCCCTGAGTGGGAACTTGGTTTACAGATTGTGGCAGAGGAAGATGAATTTAAGTTTGGCTTCGATTTATTAGATCCTACCAAAATCATTCCCGAAGAGCTCGTTCCGGTGCAACGCATTGGTAAAATGACCTTGAACCGAAATCCGGATAATTTTTTCGCTGAAACTGAGCAGGTCGCTTTTCATGTTGGGCATGTGGTTCCGGGAATTGATTTTACTAACGACCCGCTGTTGCAGGGAAGGTTATTTTCTTATACAGATACACAGCTGATCAGGTTAGGTGGACCAAATTTTCATGAGATTCCAATTAACAGGCCTGTAGTGCCTATACATAATAACCAGCGCGACGGTTATATGCGCCAAACCATAAACCGGGGTAAAACCAGTTATGGCCCAAATGGAATAGCTACAAATGATCCGCGGCAAGCCAAAGCTGCCGAGGGTGGTTTTGTTAGTTATAACGAGCGCATTGATGCAAAGAAAATCCGTGCAAGAAGCAGGAGCTTTTTTGATCACTTTTCGCAGGCGAGATTATTCTTTAATAGCCAGTCTGAAGCCGAAAAAAATCACCTGATTGATGCTTTTAGTTTTGAACTGGGTAAGGTAAAAATGGTCGAAATCAGAACACGCATGCTTGGCTTGCTTAACCATGTGGATAAAGGGCTTGCAGCAGCCGTAGCTTATGCGCTTGGGCTTCATGTTCCAACCATCCCTTTAGCAGAACTTAATGGAAGTATCCCGGCAGACGCCGATCCGGCAGATTATACCCCGGAACAGAAAGAAGGTGAACTTGCAAAATCGGAGGCATTGAGTATGGCGGGTACGCTTAAAGATTCTATTGCCACCAGAAAAATTGCCATCCTTGCAGCGGATGGGGTTGATGGCCAATCATTAAGTGAGGTAAAAGATGCACTTGTAGCACAAGGCGCAATTGTTCATATTATAGCACCAAAACTCGGTACTATTCTTTCGCAGGAAGATCAGCAGATTGATGTGGATGAAAGTTTCTTAACGGCCGCTTCTGTACTTTACGATGCCGTTTATCTTCCGGGAGGAATAAATAGTTCTGCTACATTGGAAGCCGAAGCCAATGCCGTACATTTTCTGAACGAAGCTTTTAAACACTGCAAGGCAATAGCTGCCGATGCTACAGCCATACAGGTTTTAGAGGCCACCTATTTCTATAAGAAGCTTCCTGATGAATATTCGCAGGAAACTGTTCTGCGCGAAGGAATATTGGTTTCGGATAATCTTTCTTCATTAGCCGAATTGTTCGCTAAAATGATTGCCCTGCACCGATTCTGGGATCGGGAGGTGCCGAGAAAAATTCCGGCATAGGCGAAATTAATTTTAATACAATATCCCTAACAACATTTCAACCAGGTTATCATTAGCCTGGTTGTTTTTTTTAAAAATAAACCAAACTGCTAAAGGTTTCAACAGGTTCTATAATGGAGGGGCATTTACAGGGAGGAATATTTTTGATATTATCTAGGCAAATTCATCTGTCTGCTCTTGTCAATCATAAATAAGCTTAAGGTTATGGAAAACAAAAAAACAGATCACGAAATGCAGAATGAGGAAAAAGTAGGCGTTATTCCAGTCTCTCAGCTAGCGGGAAGCGATGCAGATAGTGCCCATCAGGAAGATGATGCATCAGAGAAAGTGGCCGAACAAGCTACAAAATCTGATTCGGATGCAGACAAGCAAACCAGTGAAAGCAATACTGACTAAACGGATTATTATTTACACCGGGCTTCACTAAGCCAAAAATACCTACTATGGAAAATACAAAACATTTCGCTCTGATTACCGGGGCAAGCAGTGGCATTGGTTACGAACTGGCAAAGCTTTTTGCAAAAGATCGCTTTAACCTGGTTATTGTTGGCAGGGAAGAGGCTAGCCTGCAAAAAACTGCGCTGGTGCTTGAGGAACAAGGGGTTCAGGTCATTACAGTTATTGCCGATCTTTTTGAACCAAATGCAGCTTTTAATCTTTATGAACAGATAAAAGCGAGAAATATACAGATCGATGTATTGGTGAATGATGCCGGGCAAGGCGTTTATGGTAAATTTATCGATACTGATCTTAATCAGGAACTGGATATCATCCAGCTTAACGTCGCTTCCTTAGTAACGTTAACCAAGTTGTTTGTCCGCGACATGGTAGCACGCGGAAGCGGAAAGATTTTAAATGTTGCCTCCATTGCAGGGAAAGTACCAGGGCCTTACCAGGCGGTTTACCATGGAACAAAAGCGTTTGTGCATTCCTTTAATGAGGCTGTCCGCGCGGAAATTAAAGATACACCGGTTACCATCACTTCTTTATTGCCTGGGCCTACAGATACCGATTTTTTTAGAAAAGCAAATATGCTGGATTCCAAAGCGGTACAGGAAGGAGAACTTGCAGATCCCGCAGATGTAGCTAAAGATGGTTATGAGGCCATGGTTGCGGGGAAAGATATGGTAATCTCCGGGTTTAAAAACAAATTACAGGTAGCCATGGGAAATATAACTCCTGACAGCATGTTGGCAGAACAGACGGGTAAGCAACAGGAACCGGTGGATAAATCATAATATTATCCCCATATCAATATCAGATTTCAAATAGATTTCGTCATCTCGACCGAAGCAACGCGTAGTGGAGAGATCTTTTAATGTGTTTAAAAAAAATCTCCGTGACGCTACCATTGACAAAATCCACCAGCGCGATCGTCATTGCGGGGAGGAACGACAAAGCAATCTTTCATGTAGGTAGTTTTGTGCCAGAAAGATGGCTTCGTCGGCTGAAAAAGCCTTCTCGCAATGACGATACTTAACTATCTGTCACCTAGCATTAAGGCTGCCCATTTCCTCCTGCAGCACCATATATCTGTCCGGTAGAAAAACTGGCATCATTTGCAGCAAGCTGAACATAAATCGACGCCAGTTCGGCAGGTTGGCCGGGCCTGCCCAGCGCAGTATCTTTACCAAATTCTTTAAGTTTTTCAGGGGTTGAACCACCTCCCATTTGTAATGGCGTCCATATCGGGCCAGGTGCAACGCCATTTACCCGGATACCCTTAGGCCCAAGTTGTTTGGCAAGGGATTTTACGAAATTTGTGGTAGCGGCTTTTGTTTGTGCATAATCGTAAAGATCAGGTGATGGATCGGTTGCCTGTACAGAAGTGGTTCCAATAATAGATGAGCCTGGTTTTAGATGTGGCAAGGCTGCTTTAATAATCCAGAATGGCGCATATATATTGGTTTTTATGGTCCAGTCAAACTGCTCACTGGTTAAATCAGCAAGCGAAGGCGTGCTTTGTTGTCTTGCGGCATTACTAATCAGGATATCAAGTCCGCCCAGCTGACTTACAGCGGTATCGACCAGCTTTTTGCAAAAGGCTTCATCTCGGATGTCGCCAGGAATGGCAACGGCCTTACGGCCAGCCTTTTTAATCAGTTCAACAACTTCCCTGGCATCAGGTTCCTCTTGTGGCAGATAATTGATCGCCACATCTGCGCCTTCCCTGGCATAGGCAATGGCTGCAGCTCTTCCCATGCCAGAATCGCCACCGGTAATCAGTGCTTTTCTACCCATCAGTCTTCCCGAACCTTTATAACTGGTTTCGCCATGATCTGGCCTTGGCTCCATTTTGCTGGCTAAGGCCGGCCAAGGCTGATTTTGATGGTTAAAAGGTGGTCGCGGATACTTGGTTGTAGGATCTTCGAGCGCGGCAAGTGGCGAATAATAGGTTTGGTCTACTGTTGCTGCAGTTAGTGTCGGGGCAATGGCCATACTGGCCAACCCGATGCCTAGGCCTCCGAGCGCCTCACGTCGTGTAAAAATT
Source organism: Pedobacter suwonensis (assembly GCF_007833675.1). Classification (NCBI taxonomy): domain Bacteria; kingdom Pseudomonadati; phylum Bacteroidota; class Sphingobacteriia; order Sphingobacteriales; family Sphingobacteriaceae; genus Pedobacter; species Pedobacter suwonensis. The sequence goes on from NZ_CP031708.1 coordinate 4,501,421, forward strand.
TTTTTTCCGTCCATAATGATGTTTTTAATAGGTATAGATATAACCAGATAAAATTTTAGAAGGTTTGGCTTTTTTGAACATTGATAAACGAGCCCGTCATGTCCAAAACTTTTAGGCCATTCTGCGTGTTTTTTGCTAAAGTGCTTCAATGGAAATAGATATACGAAAGAGAAAAATAGGATTAAATTTTAATGAATACGGGGTAGCCGAAATTTGGCTTTGGGCCCCGTTGGCAGCACAGGTTTCTATTTTAACAGAGGCGCGAGAACTAACTTTATCGCTGTTTGATGAAGGCTATGGTTATTGGCATTTGCAAACAGACCAGATTAGTAAGCACGATAAATATCGCTTTAAAATCACGCCTTTAACCGGTGGAGAGCCCCTTGAACGCGCAGACCCAGCTTCTTTATTTCAGAAAGAAGGACCAAGCGGACCATCAACCGCATTTGATGTAAATGCTTTTAGCTGGACGGATGCCGACTGGAAGGGAGTAGCTTTAAACGATCTGGTAATCTATGAACTTCACACCGGTACCTTTACGTCAAATGGAGATTTCGATGCGATCGAAGCCAAACTTGATTATCTCATCGAACTTGGTATTACAGCGATAGAAATTATGCCGGTAGCACAATTTTCGGGCAGCAGAAACTGGGGATACGATGGCGTATTTCCATTTGCCGTGCAAAATACTTATGGCGGGCCGTCATCGTTACAGCACCTGGTTAATGCCTGCCATGCTAAAGGCTTGGCCGTTATTTTAGATGTCGTTTATAACCATATAGGGCCTGAAGGGAATTATTTTTCCGATTTTGGCGAATATTTTACTGATAAATACCATACGCCATGGGGCAAGGCTGTTAATTTTGACGATGCAGGCTGTGATGCCGTGCGAAGTTTTTTTATCGAAAATGCCTTGATGTGGTTCAGGGATTTTCATATCGACGCCCTGAGGCTGGATGCCGTACACGCTATTAAAGATTTTAGTCCTGCACACATCCTAGCAGAAATTAAAGCGCATACCGATAAACTTTCTGAAATTAGCGGCAGACCTTACCAATTAATTGTTGAGCTTGATTTAAATGACGAACGCTATATCCGGTCTCAAAGCGAATATGGTTATGGTATGGATGCCCAATGGGTGGATGAATTTCACCACGCGCTTCGGGTTTGTACCGGGCAAGCCAGAGAAGGCTATTATTCTGATTTCAATGGCGTATCAGATCTGGCCAAATCCTACAAGGATGCTTATGTGTATACCGGCCAGTACTCGCCACATCGGCAAAGAAATTTTGGAATGCCATTGCAACAATCCTCTGGTGCTAAGTTTATTGTGTTTTCGCAAAACCACGATCAGGTGGGCAACCGTATGCTGGGCGAGAGAAGCAGCAACCTGGTTAGTTTTGAAATGTTGAAGGTAATGGCAGGAGCAGTTTTTTGCAGTCCGTTTTTACCATTAGTATTTATGGGCGAAGAATGGGCAGAAACCAATCCTTTCCAGTTTTTTGTAAGCCATAGCGATGAAGAACTGATTGAAGCGGTAAGAAAAGGAAGAAAGGCAGAATTTGCTGCTTTCCATACCTATGGTGAAACACCCGATCCACAGGCAGAGGCTACTTTTGAACGTTCCAAACTCAATTGGGCGAAAATTGGAGAACCGAGACACAAGACCATGTTCCATTATTATCAAACTTTAATTGCCTTGCGGAAACAAAATCCTGTACTTGCCAACCTTGACCGGGAAAATGTAAAGACAGAAAGCTTTCCAGAAAAAAACTGTCTCTTATTAAAGCGCTGGAAAGCTAACGGAGAAATTTTAGTTGGCTTTAATTTTTCCAAACAGATGCAATCCTTATCCATTGACCCCGCATTTCAACATGCCTCGGTGTTATTAGATTCTTCGTTAACACAGTGGAACGGCCCAAACCCCGAATCAAACCCTATAATGGCTGAAGGCCAGCTTAATTTATTTCCCGAATCGATTCTTATTCTTTACAAAGCAGATGCATAAACCAACTTCTACCTATCGGATCCAGTTTCATAAAAACTTTAACCTCAAATCGCTTGATCAAATTATTCCCTATCTAACAGCATTAGGGGTCGGGACTTTGTACGCTTCTCCAATTTTTGAGGCTATGCCAGGAAGTACGCACGGCTATGATGTGGTAAATCCACTGAAGATAAATCCAGAGATCGGTACAGAGGCAGAGTTGATCAGGATTTCAAAAAAGTTAAAGGCCACCGGCATCAGCTGGCTTCAGGATATTGTGCCCAATCACATGGCTTACCATCCGGATAACGCCTGGTTAATGGACGTGTTGCAAAAGGGAAAAGACTCAGATTTTGCAAGCTTTTTTGACATTGATTTACAAAAAGGAGATGGGCGTTTGATGGTTCCTTTTCTTGGTGAAGATCTTGAAGAAGCGATTGCGACACAGAAATTAAAGTTGATGGCCATTAAGGACAAATACTACCTGAGTTACGGCGAATCCAATTGGCCGGTGAATGCAGAAACTGCAAAAACGCTTTCAACGCAAGCCCTCGGGGAAATTAATAACGATGCTGAAGCGTTGACTCAGATTGTTCAAAACCAGCATTACCGTTTATGTAATTGGCAGGAAACCAATAATAAGATCAACTATCGCAGGTTTTTTACTGTCAATGCCTTAATCTGTCTGAATATGCAGCGTCAGGAAGCATTCGATCTTTATCACCGTTATATTTTTGAACTAATAGGTAAAGGTGTTTTTCAGGGCTTGAGGATCGATCATATTGATGGACTGTACAATCCGGAAGAATATGTTCAGCGGCTCCGGAAAGCGGTAGGTAAAGACATCTACATCGTGGTAGAGAAAATTCTCGAACATGGAGAAGTGTTACCACAAACGTGGAAAGTGCAGGGAACAACCGGTTACGATTTTTTGGCAACGGTAAATAACCTTTTAACCAATAAAGCGGCAGAAAAGCCTTTTAATAAGCTTTATCAGCAGGTGACAGGTAAAAAGCTCGATCCGACTAAGCTGATTTATGAGAAAAAAAGCAATATCTTGTTTAAGCACATGCAAGGCGAACTGGATAATTTATTTGAGAGTTTCCTGGCACTTGAACTGGGAGATTTTTCAGCCATTAAGAAAGCCGATCTAAAAAGGGCGCTTGCCGAAATGCTGATTGCCATGCCGGTGTACCGGTATTATAATTATCGCTTCCCATTGGCGCAGGCTGAAGCACAGTGTGTTCAAAACTTGCTTAAACCCATTCTTGAGCACAAAAAACTGGCTAAAGCAGTAGAGTTTTTGCGCCAGGTATTTTTAGAAATCCCGGGAAAGAAAAACACGGCTTACAACCAAAAACTGAGTCATTTTTTCCAGCGTTGCATGCAGTTCACCGGGCCGCTTATGGCGAAGGGGGTAGAAGACACCGCCATGTTTACCTACAACCGGTTTATAGGCCATGCAGAAGTGGGCGACGCACCGGATGCTTTTGGTATGACGGTGAATGAATTTCATGATGAAATGCATAAACGACAGCAGGAGTGGCCATTTGCCATGAATGGAAGTTCCACCCACGATACCAAAAAAGGGGAGGATGTAAGGGCAAGATTAAATGTGCTTACCGATCTGCCTGGTGAGTGGACCCTGCTGGTGCAACAGTTGAAAAAAACTTTTGCTGCCTTAAAAAAAGAGCATGCCGCTTTTGAGCAGTTACATGATAATGATATTTATTTAGTCCTGCAGACCATTATTGGTGCTTTGCCCTTTCATGAAGATGATGACCCTGACATCGAAAACCGTTTGGCCGAATTTATTGTAAAAGCATTAAGAGAATCGAAAAAGCGGTCAGACTGGGCAAATCCGGATGAAAATTATGAAGATAAACTCACCGAATTTTCGCAGTTGATATTAACTGAACCGCAGGAGAGCAATGGTTTAATCAGAAATTTTATAAAACGAATCGCTGATTTTGCAGTTGTCAACAGCTTAGCGCAACTCACCTTGAAATTTACCTGCCCGGGTATCCCTGATGTTTACCAGGGAACGGAATTATGGGATTTAAGTCTGGTAGACCCTGATAATAGAAGACCTGTTGACTATGAAACCAGGGCCAGTGTGCTGGCAGAGTTTGATCATCCTGTGAATTTTAAAAACCTTTTGAAAGAAAGATTTTCAGGAAAGATAAAAATGTGGCTAACCAAAACTTTGCTGGAGATCAGAAAAGCCGAGGCCGATGTTTTTGAACATGGAGCTTATATTCCTTTGGAGGTTCAGGGTAAGTATAGTCAACATATTTGTGCGTTTGCCAGACAATATAAAGCGCAATGGCTAATTACGGTAGTTCCTTTAGGTTTTGCTAAGTGTTGTAGTGATCAAAATGTGGCAGCCGATAGTTTTGACTGGGAAGATACAGCGGTATTGCTGCCAAACGGGGCACCATTGGGTTGGCAAAACCTGATTACAGGAAAAAAAGAATATAAAGATCCGTTACATCAGGGTATTCAGGTCAGCCAGTTGTTTAACCAGGTTCAATTGGCGTTGATAAAGTTAATTCCTGAAAATAATCAGCGTGCTGCAGGTGTGCTGATGCACATCAGTGCTTTGCCATCCCGTTTTGGTATTGGCGATTTAGGTCCCGGTGCACATCAGTTTGTAGATTTTCTTGCAGCATCACGACAACGCTACTGGCAGGTTTTACCGCTTAACCCAACCAAAAAAGAAACCGGCTATTCTCCCTATTCAAGCAGTTCTTCAATGGCCGGAAATACGATGCTTATCAGTCCCGAAAGCTTAGTTGAACAAGCGCTTTTAAGCGAAAGTGACCTGAATGATTACGTATTACCAGAAACAGGAAAAATTGATTTTGAAAAAACTGAAAAAATAAAACAGCAGGTGTTAGATAGGGCTTACCAACGGTTTAAAACTAAAGGGGATGAAGATCTGGTAAATGAATTCGACCTGTTTTGCAAAACCGAACAAAGCTGGTTAGTTGATTTCGCTGTTTATACTTGCATAAAGCAGCATTTTAAGGGGAAGGAATGGTTTAACTGGTCAGAAAAGTATAAGTTAAAAGATCCAAAAACCATCGCTGATTTCGAAAAAAGCAATCAGGACGAAATTGAAGAAATAAAGTGGAAGCAGTTTATTTTTTATCGCCAGTGGTACAGTTTAAAGGAATACGCAAATGCAAAAGGTGTGAGCCTGATCGGCGATCTTCCATTCTATCTTGATTATGATTCGGTTGAAGTATGGGCGCAGCGAGAAAATTTCCTGCTGGATAAAAACGGCAGTATGACTGTGGTGGCTGGTGTTCCTCCCGATTATTTTAACGAAAAGGGCCAGCTTTGGGGTATGCCTATATACAATTGGGAAAAGATGAAAGCCGAAGATTTTACCTGGTGGGAAAACCGGTTAAGGAAAAATCAGCAATTGTTTAACCTCCTCCGTTTAGATCATTTTAGGGCCTTTTCTACTTATTGGGAGGTTGTGGCTGGTAGTGAAGACGCCGTTGATGGCGTATGGAAAACGGGGGTTGGTGACTCATTTTTTAAAACAATAGAAAGAAAATTAGGTAAACTTTCTTTTATTGCCGAGGATCTCGGTGAAATTTCAGAATATGTGGAACATTTGAGAAAACAATTTCAATTGCCTGGCATGAAGGTATTGCAATTTGCATTTGGCGAAGATATCGCCGGATCGGTACATATTCCACATCGGTTTGGCTCAGAAAATTGCATTGCTTATACCGGAACACATGATAATAATACCACTTTGGGCTGGTTTAAAAACGAAACCGATACAGACCTTAAACAGCGCTTATCCAGATATGTCGGAACAGCGGTTAACGAAAATAATGTTAATGCCATATTGATCAGGCTATGTTATGCCTCAATTGCCAAAATGGCCATCATCCCTATGCAGGATATTTTACAATTAGACGAAACGGCGCGGATGAACATACCCGGCAAGGCATCAGGAAACTGGGCATGGAGGGCAGATAACAATTTTATAACGGAAGAAACAATAAACTGGTTGAAAGCAGAAACGGAATTTTACGGGCGTTAGGCATCCCGAAAATGCATATCAGTTTAATTTCAGGAAGATAAAAATAATGTATCGTATTATTAGTGCAAAAAGGGTGCAGATATGAAGTTTCAAAAGAAAATTGGTGAAAATTTAAAAAATCTTTGGATAATGAGACCTGGCATTTGACGAATATTCTGCCAAATATAAAAATAGCATAAGTTTCTTCTTAGAATAAGATAAATGTCATTAGAATGGCCGTTTTTTAAATATATTATCAATTTTAAATGGCATCTAAATTAATAATTATATATTTGCAGCCTTGAAAGTAAGCAATGTCTAATCCTCTTAATCAGAGGTTTAAACATTACTGCTGACCGAGCCGTAGGAATAAGGCTTTTTAATTTTTTGAAGACAACCTAAACAACCTGAATGCTTAATTTAGTTCTCTTTGGCCCTCCAGGGGCGGGTAAAGGCACCCAATCTGAAAAGCTGATTGCAAAATATCAGCTGGTACACGTTTCAACAGGCGATCTTTTTAGGGCACATGTTAAAGGAGAAACCGAACTGGGAAAAAAAGTGAGTCAACTGTTGGCTGACGGGGAACTGGTTCCTGACGCCATTACCATTGCGATGCTTGAAGAAGAGGTAGATAAAAATCCTGATGCCAAAGGATTTGTATTTGATGGATTTCCACGCACCGTTCCGCAGGCAAAGGAACTTGATTTATTTTTAGAGCGCAAAGGCAGTAAAATTGCCGGTGTTATTGCTTTAGATGTTGACCAAAACGAACTTACCAAACGTATTGCCGAGCGCCATAAAATTAGCGGCCGTCCGGATGACGATGCAGAAAAACTGAAAAAAAGGATTTCGGAATACTTTGATAAAACCATTCATGTATTACCTTATTACGAAGCACAGGGAAAACTGAATAAAGTAAACGGGATTGGTGAAATTGAAACCATTTATAAAGATCTTTGCGCAGTAATTGATCAGTATAAAGTTTAACTGATCATTAAGCAGCAGGTATTAAATACCAGTTAATTGGTGCCAGATAAAATGTATCAAGGTTAATTGCAGTACCTGATATCATCATAAAACATACAGAGAGTTATAATGTTAAAAACGTTATAACTCTTTAATTTTAATGGAATTGTTATATAAACTTTCCGTAGTTAACATTACAAGAATAAAATATGTCACAGGGTTCAAATTTCGTAGATTATGTAAAAATTTGTTGCCGTTCTGGTAAGGGCGGTGCAGGTTCGGCACATTTACATCGTGATATTTTAACGTCAATGGGTGGTCCTGATGGTGGTGATGGCGGTCGCGGTGGCCACATTATCGTTAAAGGCAGTATCCATATCTGGACATTATTACACCTTAAATATCGCAAACATATTATCGCTGAAGATGGCGGAGCGGGCGGTAGTTCGCATAAATCTGGGAGACAGGGTAAGGATGAAATATTAGAGGTTCCCTTGGGTACCATTGCCAAAGATGCGGAAACCGGAGAGGTACTTTTCGAAATTACCAAAGATGGTGAAACCCGGATTTTAACAGCCGGCGGCCGTGGGGGTTTGGGCAATGCACATTTTAAAAATGCTGTTCAGCAAACACCTCGCTTTGCCCAACCGGGCGAGCAGGGCCAGGAGGTATGGAACATTTTAGAGTTAAAAGTTTTAGCCGATGTGGGGCTTGTCGGTTTCCCAAATGCAGGTAAATCTACTTTACTTTCGGTGGTTTCTGCGGCTAAACCAGAAATTGCCGACTATCCTTTTACCACCATCGTACCTAATCTGGGTATAGTAAGCTACAGAGGTGGGAAATCTTTTGTAATGGCCGATATTCCCGGTATTATCGAAGGTGCATCAAAAGGTAAGGGTTTGGGTTACCGCTTCTTGCGTCATATCGAGCGTAATTCGGTGTTGTTATTTATGGTTCCGGCTGATACCAGTCGTTCAATTAAGGAAGAATACGCTATCCTTAAAAGCGAGTTAGAATCCTATAATCCTGAATTAATGCAAAAACCCCACGTTTTAGCCATTACCAAATCAGATATGCTTGATGAAGAACTGATGGAAGAAATGAAACAGGATTTGCCTAATATTCCTTCCATATTTATCTCATCAGTAGCCGAAAAAAATATTTTAGAACTCAAAGATATGCTTTGGAAAGCAATTGAAGGGTAATTACCGTCAAAATTGTCTTTCTAATTCAATAGCTTTAAGCTAACATTTTTTACTTTGCGGGTGCTACAAGTTATTAAATCAAAAACCTGCTTCTCACGTCCGCTGTAGGTACCATACAATGATCGGCTTGACCGAATAAAGCATAACGGTTACGAGCGAATTTTTGATACACCCGGTTTCGTATACAACCTGGTACCAGATAAGCCACATTTATGATTGGCGACCACCAGGTGCCCAGGTTTTTCAAGATGTGTAAAACCGCCTCAGATTTGCTAAAAAACCGGTTGCCGCTGATGACGATAATGCTATCAAATTTGTTAAAATTAACCACGTGTTGCTGGCTAAGTTTCAATGCAGTCTCACCGTCTAATGGAGCGAAAAGAAACCTGTTTAGCCGGTCATGCCTGATGGTGTAATTGATATAACTGTTGCAGAAATTACAAACACCGTCAAACAGGATAATGTCTTTCTGCGTATTTAAAAAAGATGCCATGACATTTGGTGATTAACAAAATAGATTGCCGGGTAGGTAGCCATGAAAGCCCAAAAAAATGAATTTAGTCCCATAATTACCGCAGTAAAAAAATGAAATATAAATCCCCATATCAGGAATATAAGGGCAAACTCCCAGGGTAAAAATAAACAGAGTGGAAATATGCTTTCCATAATGATTACGTTCCAGCATAAAAAGCGATTTGCTACGGGATATTTTTTTAGAAAGCCTGTCGCTTTTTTTGAGCCATAGGTTTTAGTAGAGAAAACATCCTTTATAGCCGTTCCCGAGCGCCACTCAGCAGATACGAGTTTGGCAATACCAGCCACCGCGTAAGATAGACAAGCTTGTAGGGCAATAAACCACAATCCAATTTCTCTTAATTTACTGCTGGCTAAAACCGGCAAATTGCACACAATCAAGGTAATAATAATGAGCATGCTCATCTGGTCGGAGCCATCGCTACCATAATAGGTGGCTAACGATGAAATCAATAAACTTGCACCCAATAAACTGATCAATGCCCAACCGATTGGGCTTTGTAGCGGAAAGAAAAACAATCCAATGATTAGTAGGCACCTGATGGAGAAAAGGACAGTAAGGCCTGATGCACTAAACAATTTAAAAAAAGGTTTTAAAAACGATCTTTGATCGTGTTTGGTCCATTTTAACTGCATTACATTCCAGGATAGCAGTCCGTTTGGAGAAAAGATCTGCACTTTTTTGAGGTACTCGAGTGTAGAAATCAATAAGCCCACACTTAATATAAGGAGTACGGTTTGCGATATATCGTTAAATAAAATCATGATAAGTTTATATTTGGTGAAAAACCGATAATAAAATTAATCCCGGTTCCGTTTCTTTTTGATAACCCGATGACTCGGCCAGCATAAACTGACGGTAGCAGTTTTGCGATTTTTTTTTATATTGACTAACCGCATGTAACACGATGATATAAGGGGTAGAAAACATAAGTAAATTAAGGTTGCCTGTTCGCTCGCGGTAGGAGGGGATACTGGCTACAAGGCTCTGTACAACGTCAGATAAAATTTTTTTGTCCCTTTTTTCAGGGTTCCACAACCATGACCAAAACGTACGTTCTTCGGTAATTTCCAATTCCTGCCATTCGCTGTAATCAGCTTCTGTCACCTTGTCTCTAAATAAGAGGTGGTAATCTCTTTTGCCGGGGTGGGGGGCAAAAAATGTCCATAATGGGATGAGATTGAAAAGATCTATTTTATACCTGATGAACCAGGATATCTTCGTTTCCTTGAATTGGCATAATACGGTTGCTATAAACCAGCAGGCCAGGAAAGCAGTTATTGTCATTTCATAAATAACTGTAGGATCTAATTTCTGTGTCATAACATCAAATAGGTTAGAAAAAAGGAGAGCACGTATGCATGCCCTCCCCTGATTGTTAATTGAATTTTTTGCGAAGTTCGATCAGTTTTTCTAACGATAAACCGTTATCGGCTTCTTTAGCTAGACTGCTGATTTCTTCTTCGTTCAAAGAACTTGCAGCTCCAATTGCTTCTGCAACCTGTGTAACTACTGGTGTAGCTTTCACAGTTACTTTAACTGCCTTTACAGCAGTACGTGCAATTGCAGCAATAAAAAGTGGTGCTGCTGAATTTGATTCAACAATTTCATTGTCGCCTTTCAAGTCGGCGATTAAGGCATCTAGAACTGCTAATTCTGCCTTGGTTAAGCTTGACTTTGCCATTTTGTTTCTTTTTGAGGTAAATAATTAATGATTAGTGTGCCTTGGTTTTGAAGCTTCGTTTGCACAATATAAATGTCGGCACACCAACGTTTCCGCAGTAGTGTGAAAATACCTATTTGAAAAGTAGCGTATTTATACGCAGTTTTGGAAAGTCAAAGGCATGATTTTAATATCAAAAATGCAGAAAAAGTATCTGAAATACAGTGTGTTATGTTGGGTTTGGATAGCCGAAGTGGCTGACAACAAAAGAGAAGAGTTATTCTACTACACCGTTTTTAATGGCAAACATCACCAGGCCTGCGGTGTTGCGAACACCGGCTTTCTCGATTATACGCATTCTAATGCCTTCAACTGACCGCGGACTTAGAAAAAGTTCATTACCGATTTCGGCAGCTGTTTTCTCATTGCAGATCATCTTTAATACATCCAATTCACGTTCAGAGAATGCTATTGTCTGGTTCAGCGAAGGTTTGATCGGACCTTTAAGAGTAAGTTTTTTAAGAAGTGCCTTCGTTACAAGATCATTAAAATAATAGTCACTTTCATATATTGAATAAATGGCTTTTCTAATTTCTTTTGGGTCTGCATTTTTCAGTAGGTAGCCATTGGCGCCGTTCTCCATCAGGTGTATAATGAATTTGACGTCATCATACATTGTTAAAACCAGTATCTTAATATCATTAGCATATTTTTTACGGATCAATTTCATGGCTTCTATACCATCTATTAAAGGCATTTTGATATCCATTACAATCACATCGGGCTGTAATTGCTCTAGTTTTTGGATAAGTTCCTGTCCATCTGAAGCCTCAAATAGTACTTCCAGATTTTTATCGCGGTTAAAGCCAACCTTTAATCCGTCTCTAAAAATACTGTAATCATCTGCTATTGCTATTCTGATTTTTAGCATCTCTGTTTATAAATTACACATAAAATTAACAATCTTAGATAAGAAATGAAGACATTTAATGATTTTTAATACTACGTATTTGTATTATTAATTTAAATCCAGATTTTAATCAGGGTTGATCTATTTGGTCGACGGGTATTTTAATTTCGATCAGATAATCGTCAAGATGATGTGAAAATTGAAGTTCTGCCTTGAGCAGGATTATTCTGTTCTGGATATTTTTAAGCCCTAATCCATTTTTAATGAAACGTAATCCCTGATATTGTTGATGCGTAAGTCCATCGCCATTGTGTGATATATGAAATACCAGGTTATTGCCGATATGGTATGACTGTATGTGGATGTGCTTAGCCCTGGCATGTTTAATGATGTTATGAACCAGTTCTTGTATTATTCTGTAAATACTGATATTTTTATGGCTTGCCTTTGTACTATATTTGTCGGTTAAATTTAAATCGATTTTAATGATATTATTATGGCTGATGTTTCCACAAAAATGAGAAATAGCCTCTTTTAATCCGAGTTCTTGCAAAATGCTGGAATGAAGATTGTGAGAAATGCTCCTGATTTTATGGATGCCTTCATCCAGTAAACTTTTACCTTTATGGTACATTTCCTTGCTAATATCGTCACAATCACTAATATTAATCCCATAAAAATGAAGGCTTGATGATCCGAGGATAGCCCCAACTTCATCGTGTAGTTCTTCGGCTATGCGGTGGCGCTCTATTTCTTCACTTCTTACAGCCGCTTCTATCAGCTTATTTTTCTGGTCATTTTGTAATGCTTGTAAATTAAGCCCGTACTGGATCTTTTTGCGCTGCATAAAGATAAAAATAAGTAACAAGCTTACAAATAACATCAGCATTGCTGCAATACCCGCCATTAACATCAATATGATTTTATTGTTTTCCTGATTCATAAAATCCTTTGGCTATAAACAAATTGAAAATAATGTATGAGATGTTATGCAGGCTCCACAGGTTAATAGCAAAATTTTGAAAATGTATAGTGAGTTCGTTGTAAAGGAGAAAAATGAAAAAATTTAATGCAACAAAGATTCCCAGGCCTGTAATGATCCAGAAACTACTATTGGTAACCTTGATGGTAACATTCTTTTTTATTTCGAATAAATAGTATTGGATCACATAAAACAAGAGTAAAATGGCTTCAGTAGAGAGTAAACGGCTGCTCAGTTTCCAGTAATCAAAAAAGTTTTCGAAAAAGATGAAATTAACGATTAAAAATAAGGTAAAACAGACCGGGATGGCTCTTTTAAGCGTAACTATAAAAGGCTGATCTAAACAGATAAAGAAAGCACTAAAAAGATAAAAGCGAACAATGGAATGTATATTGTACAAAAAATTATTCGACTTAAAGGCAACGGGTAGTATGTTTCTGAATTTCCAGATAAAGTCAATCGAAAGATTTATAGCCAATGCCATCCATATATAAAAAACAACCAGTTTAAGATGACTTGGTTGTTTTTTATATAATAATATAAATAAAGGGATAAACAGTGCCCACACTTCAGACCAATCTATAATGTATTGGAATAACTTAAGCATCTGATAATAAGTTAAAAGTCGCTTATAGTAGCCGGTGGTGATGGGTTGGTAAAAATTGGGTTGGCGTTGATATCCCGGAATAGCTCTACATCTCCTACATCAACCCGTTTAAAGGACTTAATGCTGTAAAAAACATTTCCACGGTTAACGTTTGGAATAAATACAAGATAATCTGGCTTATCACCGTTCTCATCCGGTGTGTTGATCAGAGATAGGATATTGGTGAGCGATATAATATTATTGCTCATCATAATCGGTCCGCTTAAACTCAAAGCATTATTGTTGTAAACTTCAAGGTGATCAAAATAACTGCTGTACTGGTTACTCGAGGCCATATACCCATAAGCGATAAGCCTTAACGGCTTATCCGGCTGATCTGTTTCTGGAAAGAGATAACAGAATACAAATTGATCAATACCCGGCGAATGCTGGATCATTGTTTGGATAGCGATGGTTTCGTACTTTAACCAGTAAAATTTTTGGGTTTGTTTTTCTTTTGTGAGCATTTCGTTTATAGATTTAATACTATAAATATATACAAATTTAGTATATTAAAAAATGCACGTAAGTAAAATTAAAATACTTTTTCATATGGTTAATTAGATGTGCTTGCATATCGATTTTCATAATTAGGAGGGAGTAACAGTTTTGGTTACAATCGATAATACAATCTATTATATAAAAACAGCACCCATTGGCAACATTGCCAATGGGTGCTGTTTTATTATCCGGGATTTAGAATTGCCAATTTCGGATGCAGGTCAAGTCAACCAGTCAACAGTAATTTTAGCTTTCTTATATTCCCGACTACCAAATTGGTATTTCTGCTATTGATTTTTTGATGCTATTGCAAAAGTTAAGCGCAGAAAATGTATCTGCTCCAGATTAATGAAAGCAACAATTTGAGCAGTTCAAAATCTTTAACTTTAGAAATCTAGGCATGAAATACTTAATCCATGCCAAAAACCTGGTTTTGCTTGTTTAACCCTGCCCTTCCTGAACCTGTCCATTTTCATGTGCATTTTCAAGAATCTCTTTCACATCTGATTTACGTTTTTTAGTAACCGTGTGCTTAAAATGGGGTACTTCATGCTGCACAATATCTTCTTCAATAGCCTCTACGCCAAAAACTTTCTCTTTTAGTAAATTATATTTGTCTTGGAAACCATAGCGAAGGTTTTTAGCGCCACCAGCAATTTTTCCCCGGGTGCCCGCACCGCTATCAGGGGCAAATAAAATACTGATTACTGCCCCAGCTGCCAAACCAGCTACTAAGGCCAGGGCTATTTTTGCACTGTTATCTGATTCGTGCTTCAAATATTTTCCGATTAACTTTCTGTATTTCATAAGGTAATGTTTTTCTAAGGAACAATTTGTATGTTATAATGTTTGAGTTTTTTTGATTTGGAATTCGGTTACCACTGCGCTTTTTTATCCAGGATGAGATCAAAGAATTGATACAGATGTTCGGATAAGTTGTTGCCATTGCAATGTAAAGCTTACCTGGAAAAAACAGTGGGATCACTATTTAAACAAGAAAATAGGCGTTTTTACAGTTCATTTCAACTTTTCTGAAGTAGCTTCAAAGCAGGCATGTTTAAGCGTCTATCACCATAATATGTAAGATACCTGTTAATTACTTCGCAAACATTTTGGATAGCATTTGTGAAATATAACATTGCCAAAAATTACAGCGTTATAGAAATTGCAGTACCTGTTTTTAAAAAAAGACCAGACTTTTACATATGTTTAAAGTTAAAGCACAATATTTGGCATACTAAAACGAATTGAAATGGTAAAAGCAACAATAAATAAAGAACATTACGCCTGTTCGGTTACAAATGGTTCGCATGACATTATCGTAGACGAACCGATAGAATTGGGTGGTACCCACAAAGGTTTTGCGCCTAAGGGATTATTAATGGCTTCTTTGGCCTCGTGTGTAGCCATTACCTTAAGGATGTATGCTGATAGAAAAAAATGGCCAATTGATAAAATTGAAGTGGAAGTTAATGTAGATACCGAAAACGGCGAAACGATCTTCTTGGAAGAAATTACCTGTACGGGTGTGCTTACCGAAGAGCAGAAATTGAGGCTGGAAGAAATTGCATCAAAATGTCCGGTGAGTAAAATGCTGGCTGCTGGTCATGAAATCAGATCCAGCGTACTATAGTTATACTGATGGTGCAAAACTCCTTCATGCAATCATAAAAAGCTTTAATTATCTTTGTAATCCCCAGTATTTGCTGCGTTAAAAATAATTTTATGCCGACTGAAATAAAATGCCCCAATTGTGCCCATGTTTTTCCGATGGAAGAAGCTATGGCCGAAGATTATAAGAAAGAGTTAAGAGAGAAGGCGGCCGCTTATGCCAGACAGAAAGATGAAGAATATCAGCGTAAACTGCAGGTTTTTGAATCAGAAAAACAGCAGCAGTTAAAAGCTTTTGAAGCTAAACTTGCAGAAGAGAAAACCAGGCTCAAAGATAACCTGGAGGAAAACCTGCGTAAAAGTATTTCAGCCGATTTTGAAAACAAACTGCAGATCCTGGAAGGTAATGCAAAAGAGAATGCCGAAAAACTAAAGCTGGCACGCGAAAAAGAACTCGACTTTTTACGCCGGGAGGAAAGCCTGAAGGTGAAAGAAGAAGAAATGGAACTTGCTTTTCAACGTAAAATGCAGGAGCAGCGGAATGAGCTTGTAGAACAAATCCGTAAACAGGAGGCAGAAAAAAATAGCATTAAAGATACCGAACATCAACTGCGTTTAAAGGAACTGGAAAAGCAGCTAGACGATCAGAAAAAGTTGGCCGAAGAGATGAAACGCAAAGCCGAACAGGGGAGCATGCAATTGCAGGGCGAGGTGCAGGAGTTGATTTTGGAAGAACTGCTGCGTACCAATTATCCTTTCGATCTGATTGAAGAAGTAGGCAAGGGAGTGCGAGGTGCAGATTGTGTGCAGGTGGTGCGTAATCAATTCGGACAGGAATGCGGCAAAATAATTTACGAGAGCAAGCGTACCAAAGATTTCGGTGGCGACTGGATTGAAAAATTAAAAAAAGACATGCGGAGCATGGGCATTGATGTAGCCGTAATTGTGAGTCAGTGTTACCCAAAAGGCATGAATTGTTTCGGGCAGCGTGATGGGGTTTGGATTTGTTCTTTCGAAGAAGTAAATGCCGTGGCCTATGTCTTGCGTGAGGGTATTTTGCGTTTGGCAGGTGCAGTAAAATCGCAGGAAAACCGTGGTGAAAAAATGCACATGTTATACGATTATTTAATGGGTGCAGAGTTTTCGGAACAGTGGAAGGCCATTAGAGAAGGTTTTATGAGTATGAAACTATCCATACAGCGCGAGCGCGATGCGATGGAACGTTTATGGAAAGCACGTGAAAAGCAATTGGAAAAAGTATTGCTGAATGCGACCCATATCCGTGGCTCAATAGAAGGAATTGCAGGTAGCGATAGTGTGCAGTTGAGCTTAACTGATGATGATGATACCTTGCTTTTGGAATAATCCATGGTATCGTCATCCTGAACTTGTTTCAGGATCTATTTGACTGGGCCGGGTTGCCCCTCGGCAGGTGTAAATTGCAAACTGAAATCAAAACCTGGTTACTAAACTGATAAAATAATAATAAATAAACGACAACATGAATAAGAAAACTAACCAATCTTTTACCGGCTCTAAAATCCTTACTTTAATATGCGCTTTGCTATTTTTCGGGAATGCTTTCGGGAACGTTCCCGGAACGACGTTGCAATCACCTGATGGAAACCTGGTAGCCGGTTTTGCGGTAACTGAAGGAGGAGTGCCTACCTATAGCTTAAAGTACAAAGGAAAAGATGTAATTAAAACGAGTAAGTTAGGTCTGGAACTTAAAGAGGGTAAATCTTTAATGAACGGTTTCTCCATTACCGATACCAAGACCAGCACATTCAACGAAACCTGGAAGCCGGTTTGGGGCGAAGTAAAAGAAATTGTAAATCACTACAATGAACTTGCAGTAACCTTAACCCAGAAAGAAACAAACCGTTACATTATCGTCCGCCTGCGTTTGTTTAATGATGGTTTGGGTTTTAGATATGAATTCCCAGAACAGAAAAATCTCGATTATTTTGTAATCAAAGAGGAAAAAACGCAGTTTGCCCTGGCTGGCGATCATAAGGCTTTTTGGCTTCCCGGAGATTATGATACACAGGAGTACAGCACGGTAACTTCAAATTTGTCGGAAGTTCGTGGAAAAATGAAAGCTGCTGTAACACCAAATGCCTCTCAAACTACGTTTTCGCCAACGGGCTTACAAACGCCTTTGATGATGAAAAGCAAAGATGGCTTATACATCAATATACATGAAGCAGCACTCATTAACTATTCTTTAATGTCGTTAAATCTGGATGACAAAAACATGGTTTTAGAATCCTGGTTAACACCAGATGCAGTTGGCGACAAGGGTTATATGCAGGCACCCTGTTTATCGCCATGGCGTACCATTATTGTTAGTGATAAAGCTGGTGACATCTTAACATCAAAGCTTACCTACAACCTTAACGAGCCCACAAAATTCGAAGATGTATCGTGGATAAAACCAATCAAATACGTTGGTGTTTGGTGGGAAATGATTACTGGGAAAAGTACCTGGGCATATAACGATTTAACGAGCGTGCAATTGGGCGTAACCGATTATTCGAAAACAAAACCCAATGGAAAACATGCCGCTAACACTGCGCATGTGAAAGAATATATCGATTTTGCTGCTAAAAATGGTTTAGATGCTGTTTTAGTTGAGGGATGGAACGAAGGTTGGGAAGATTGGTTTGGTAAAACAAAAGACTATGTATTTGATTTTGTTACCCCTTACCCTGATTTTGATGTAAAAGAACTGCACCGTTATGCGGCAAGTAAAGGTGTAAAGATGATTATGCATCATGAAACTTCTTCGTCGGTCCGTAATTATGAGCGTCATCTGGATACGGCTTATAAATTTATGAAAGCCAATGGTTACGATGCCGTTAAAAGTGGTTATGTGGGAAACATCATCCCAAGAGGAGAGCACCACTACGGTCAGTGGTTAAACAATCATTACCTGTACGCCATTCAAAAAGCGGCCGAATATAAAATTATGGTAAATGCGCATGAGGCGGTTCGTCCGACAGGTTTGGCGCGAACCTATCCGAATTTAATCGGAAACGAATCGGCCAGGGGGACAGAATACGAAGCATTTGGAGGCAATAATGCCGATCATACCACTATTTTACCTTTTACCCGTTTAATTGGTGGCCCGATGGATTACACCCCTGGTATTTTTGAAACGCGGGTAAGTGCGTATAATCCGGCAAATACCTCTTTTGTACACAGTACATTGGCGCGCCAACTGGCACTTTATGTAACCATGTATAGCCCTCTGCAAATGGCTGCCGATTTACCAGAAACTTACAATAAGTATATGGATGCTTTCCAGTTTATTAAAGATGTAGCGGTAGATTGGGACGATACCAGAGTGTTAGAAGCAGAACCCGGCGATTATATCACTTTTGCACGTAAGGCAAAAGGTAAAAATAATTGGTTTGTGGGTCGTACCAATGATGAGGAAGCCCGCACTTCCAAAATCGACTTCAGCTTTTTAGATCCAGGTAAAAAATATACTGCAACCATTTATGCTGACGCAAAGGATGCCCATTATGAAACCAATCCCAATGCTTATACCATCCGAAAAATGGAAGTTACCAATAAAACGAAATTGACTCAGTATTGTGCTCCGGGTGGTGGATATGCGATTAGCATTATTGCAAAGTAGTCTGTCGATTGTTTCATTTTCAGTTATCGTGTGGTGTCAGTTGTTACCAACTGACACTTTATTTTATTAGTCGTAGCGTCTCGCTACGACTTTTTTATTGCTGTTTTTCGCCACGGATAGACACAGATGAACATGGATCTGAACGCTTATCTGTGTTGATCCTTTTTATTTGTGGTTAGATTTAGTGCTTTTATTAGTTGTAGCGTTTCGCTACGACTTTTTGGTGCTGTTTTTAGCCACGGATAGACACAGATGAACACGGATCTGAATACTTATCTGTGTTTATCCTTTTTATCTGTGGTTAGATATTAGTGCTTTTATTAGTTGTAGCGTTTCGCTACGACTTTCTTATTGCTTTTGTCGCTGTTTTTAACCACTGATAGACACAGATTAACACGGATCTGAACGCTTATCTGTGTTTATCCTTTTTATTTGTGGTTAAATATTAGTGCTGTCAGTTGTTACCAACTGATAGCTAAACATTCGAATACGAAACAACAGAAAAATAGTTATTTTATAATATCTTAGCTATACCTTAAAACCAAGCAATTAACTGGACATTACCATGGCTAAAATGAAAAACCATATCGAACTTCAATTTTTAAGCGAACCGTCTGACGTTAACTATGGGGGTAAGGTACATGGCGGGATGATGATGAAGTGGATTGATCAGGCTGCTTTTGCCTGTGCCCTGCAGTGGAGCCAAACCTATTGTGTAACCGTTTACGTGGGTGGAATCCGGTTTTTTCATCCTGTTCACATCGGTCATTTAGTGAAGATGGAAGCACGTATTATTTACACCGGTAAAACCAGTATGCATATTGCCGTTGATGCTTTTTCCAAACCGGTAGCGCAAACCGATTTTGTTAAAAATACGCACTGCATTATTGTTTTTGTTGCAGTAGATGACAATGGGCAGCCGAAGGCAATCCCGGCTTTTCAACCTAAAACCGAAAAAGAAATTGCCATGCATGGTTATGCCCTTAAATTAATGGAATTACGGAAAAGCATTGATAAGGAAATGGAACCATATATTGTGTAAGGGAGTGTTGAGCGGTTGGCGTTTATCATTAACCACAGAGAAAACAGAGGAAAGGCACTGAGTATGCGGAATTAATTTTGCGGTCATGTCAACATCTGATGCTCTGTGAACCTCTGTGAAAAGCTCTTTGCCCTCTGTGGTAACTAACTTTGCGTCCTTCGCCTTTAGTATTTTTATTTTAGGTTTGACCACAGAGAAAACAGAGGAAGGGCGCCGAGTACACGAAATTAGTTTTGCGGTCATGTCAACATCTGATTTTCGGTGAACCCTGTGAAACTCTTTGCCCTCTGTGGTAAAGAACATTGTACACGTTGCGGTTTAGATAAGATCATCGGATGATGTGGTAACCAACTTTGCGCACTTTGCCTTAGTATTTTTATTTTAGGTTTGACCACAGAGAAAACAGAGGAAAGGCACCGAGTACAGGGAGTTAGTTTTGCGGTCATGTCAATATCTGATTCTCTGTGAACCTCCGTGAAAAACTCATTGTACTTTGTGGTAAAGAACATTGTACACTTTGCGGTTTAGATAAGATCATGGAACGATGTGGTAACTAACTTTGCACCCTTCGCCTTTAGAATTTTTATTTTAGGTTTGACCACAGAGAAAACAGAGGAAAGGCACCGAGTACAGGGAGTTAGTTTTGCGGTCATGTCAACATCTGATTCTCTGTGAACCTCTTTGCCCTCTGGTAAAGAACATTGTACACTTTGCGGTTTAGATAAGATCATCGGATGATGTGGTAACTAACTTTGCGTCCTTTGCCTTTAGAATTTTTATTTTAGGTTTGACCACAGAGAAAACAGAGGAAAGGCATAGATAACGAGTGAGTTTTGGGGGCATGTCAACATCTGATTCTCTGTGAACCTCTTTGCCCTCTGTGGTAAAGAGCATTGTGCACTTTGCGATTGAGATAAGATCATCGAACGATGTGGTAACTAACTTTGCGCCCTTCGCCTTTAGAATTTTATTTTAGGTTTGACCACAGAGAAAACAGAGGAAAGGCACTGAGTACGCGGAGTTAGTTTTCGGTCATGTCAACATCTGATTCTCTGTGAACCTCTGTGAAAAACTCATTGTACTTTGTGGTAAAGAACATTGTACACTTTGCGGTTTAGATAAGATCATCGGATGATGTGGTAACTAACTTTGCGCACTTTGCGGTTAAGAAATATTTGCGGTTAAGAAATAAAGGTTATTCCGCAACAGGCAAACTAAAACAAAACGTACTGCCCTCGCCAATGGCACTTACTACCCATATTTTACCGTTTTCGGCTTCAATAAAATCTTTCGAAATAGCAAGACCCAGTCCCGAGCCCGATTTATTCTGGCCATCAGTTGGTACCTGGAAATACCTGTCGAATAATCGTTGTTGGTATTTCTCATCAATGCCTTTTCCAAAATCCCGCACAGCGAATTCGATAAAATTGCCTTTTTGTAAAACATCGATAATTACTTTCGATTTTTCTGAACTGTAGCGCAGGGCATTAGATAAAAAGTTGACCATTACCCAGGCCGTTTTCTGGATATCGGCATTTACATTTGGTAAGTTTTCACCGCAGTTAAGCACCAATTGAATCGATTTCTGCTCTGCCTGGAATTTAACTGCATCAACGGCATAATTCACAATTTCTTCAGGTTTTGTCAGGGCAAAATTGAGTTTTAAATTGCCGGTTTCTACCTGCGAAAGATCCAGCAATTCACTGGTGATTTTTAGGAGTCTGTCGCTATCTTCTTTGATGTGGTGAAGCAACTCGTGCTGCTCTTCATTCATCATTCCCACCCGCTCATCATTAAGCAGTTTTAAGCTCATTTTGATTGACGAAAGCGGCGTTTTTAATTCATGCGAAACAGTAGCTATGAAATTTGTTTTGGCTTCATCAAGCTCTTTGAACTGTGTAATGTTTTTTAAGGTGTAAACGCTGCCAGCCGATTTAGATGAGGCAATCAAGGTACTATCATCTTGCTCTTCATAATTTGGGATAATGATTTCACGGTTTTCCAGCAGAAAATAGGATTCTTTATCGTCAGCATAAATTTTCAGGGTATTATCATTGGTTTCAGGTTTAATAATCCGTTTAAGCAACTCATTTTTTTGCATCAGTTCGGCTACATTTTGACCGATAACCTTATCTTCATCCAAACTCATCAGTTTTGCAGCCAAATGGTTTAGAAAGAGTACTTCGCCTTTCTCATTTAAACCAATAATGGCATCCTGCATTTGTGCAATAATGGCTTCGATACGCGATTTTTCGGATTTGATTTTGGATAAATTACTGTTTTCCCATTCATTTAATTTAAGCACCATTTTGTTAAAGGAATTGGCAAGTTCTGTAAACTCATCCCCGTTTTCGAAATGCAAACGCTGTTTATAATTTTTACGACTGATCTGTTTAATCGCTGCGCTAAATTCGGCGAGCGGATTGGCCACAAAGCCAGGGAAGTTAACAATGAAGGTAAAAAGGATGATAAAGCTTAGCGTCGCTGCGATCATAATATAAAGATTTGCGCGCGATGAGGTTTCGTTCGTCAGTTCATTTTTATCATAAATGGCTTTCATGTTAAACTGTTCTATATTTTGAAGTGCAACACGCAAATTTTTAATATTACTTTCTTTAATGGTTGCTGATTTTGAATTTTTTAGCGCATTAAAGGCTGCTTTTAATTTCCTGAAAGCTGCTTTTTCTCCGGGTTCGGTAATGTTCAAACCCTCATTTTTTAGGTTTTCAGCAAATATATTCAGCTGCGTAGGGCTTAAGGGAAAAGCATTTTGGTCGATTACATTGCGCATGGCGGCAACGTATTTCAAAGATTTGTAATTGTCTTTAAGTATTACCTTTGATTTGTCGGAGAGCTCATTTAAGAAAAAGAGCGCAATTAATCCGAAAGACACAACGATGATAAAGAGAAAGCCGAATCCGAGGCGGAGTTTGGTTTTTATTTTCATGGTGATTAAGTTAACCGCAAAGAGCGAAAAGTTTTTTGCAAAGGTTTTACAAAGCATTCCTCTCTTTTCGTGGTAAAAGTAGCTTATAATTAAATCTGTTTACTAATGAACTAAATTAAATAACAAAGGTTAGATCATCTGCAGCCGTTTAGCTCATAGCCAATAGTAATGCCAGTAGGATGATTTTTTGTTTAAGCTGTTGTTTTATAATTGTTTATGTTGTTTTTTAATTTTAATGAACAGAAGAAACCTTTTCATTTTGAAAGGGTTTTTGTCAATATGAACTATTGCTGCGGAAAGTTTACGTCGCTGTTTTGTAGAGCTAAACCTGATCGCAGATAAAACATAATGCAGTGAAAAGCAGATGCAAACATTGTTTTCCAAAGCGGAAAACATCGAATTGTTTTTTCAAAAGACACAGAAGTATATAAATGCTTGTTGTTTTTAGGAAAGCAGGTTTGGAAGCGTTTAGGTTATTGTAGTCCCACTGTCCGCTTTACTTCGTGCCCGCTTCCATTGGGTTTAGGTGGCGCAGCCGATACTAAAATTTAGGGTTGCAGGGTGCAAATGTTATGTGTTTAGGATTGTTTTAGGAGTTTACAGCATTGTCCTGTGTGCCTAAACCTGATCGCAGCGAACACGGAGTGCAACGGAGTAAAGCGAAGAGCAGGGACAAACTTTGATATGGAATACAGGTTTTGCTTTCCAAAAGCCAGAAAATCTTTAAATGTGGGGCCTTTTAAGGAAAGCAGTTTTCGGAGTATTTAGGTTACTGTAGCCCCAATTTCGCTTATAGTCCTCGCTGCGCTCCAGGCTATTCCGATCATCCGATGGTTATCGGATAGTGGTTTAGGTGGAAGGACCAATAAGAAGATTTGGGGTTGCGAAACGTATAATCTACTATGCCTTAAAATCTACATGGGTTTACCAGCACTGTTTTGTGTATCTAAACCTGATCGCAGCGAACACGGAGTGCAACGAAGTAAAGCGGAGAGCAGGGGCAAACATGGCTATGGAATACAGGTTTTGCTTTCCAAAAGCCAGAAAATCTTTAAATGCGGGTCCTTTTAAGGAAAGCCGTTTTCGAAGCACTTGGGTTACTGTAGTCCCGCTTTCGCTTGTAGTCCTCGCTGCGCTCCGGGCTATTCCGATCATCCGATGGTTATCGGATCATGTTTAGGTGGCATATCCGGTAAGGAGATTTTGGGTTTGCCAAAGTATAATCTACAATGCCTTTAAAATTTACATGG
Organism: Pedobacter suwonensis; assembly: GCF_007833675.1. NCBI lineage: Bacteria > Pseudomonadati > Bacteroidota > Sphingobacteriia > Sphingobacteriales > Sphingobacteriaceae > Pedobacter > Pedobacter suwonensis. The sequence continues at coordinate 4,525,357 of NZ_CP031708.1, forward strand.
GTTTACCAGCACTGTTTTGTGTATCTAAACCTGATCGCAGCGAACACGGAGTGTAACGGAGTAAAGCGGAGAGCAGGGGCAAACATGTCTATGGAATACAGGTTTTGCTTTCCTAATTAGAAAAAAAATGAGATTATTTTTTCGAAAGCACTAGAACTTAATAAATTTCTCGATCTGCTCATTGGTAAATTTTACCGTATCAGGCTGATGGAGGTTGCCCGCTTCATCTAATTCGGTTTTGATATTCGGAATATGCAACCTTAAGGGTAAAATGTTGAGGTGGATGTAATGACAAACGCCTGTAAAATGATCTACACCACGGATATTGCCGTATTTACCGGAAGAAATGCCAACCAGAGCTGCTTTTTTATCGTAAAAACTATCCGGGAAATTACAGGCATCGATTAATACTTTTAGTACGCCTGGGTAGCTTCCGTTATACTCCGGCATAATGAACAAAAACTTTCCGGTGCTGTTGATCATGTTCTGGATTTCCTGGAAAGCTTCCGATCGTTTGCCATACATATCCGTGTTCAAAACATCTGCAGGCAGGTGTTCCAGACTGAACAGATTGGCATCGACTCCTTTTTCTTTTAATTGCTTTTGGTAATATTTAGCAACTTTTAGCGTATTGCTATTGGGCCTGTTGGTTGCAGCTATAATCGTGATCATGGATAATTGTTAATAAGATGTGTAAAACCCAAATACGCTTCTTGCTAAAATTGCCATATAGTTTGTATCTTAGCTGATTGTGAAAAAGGCCGTAAACAACGCAAAAATAGAACTTTTTTGCCAATTTAAACGCATAAATAACACAGCCCAAATAAACGTTAAGTAAATTTCTGATACATAGATGAGCAAAATTATTGCATTAGCAAATCAAAAAGGTGGTGTTGGTAAAACAACTTCATCTATAAACCTGGCTGCTAGTTTAGCCGTACTGGAATACAAAACTTTACTGGTAGATGCTGATCCTCAGGCCAATTCAACTTCAGGTATCGGTTTTGATCCACGGAATATCAAAGATAGTGTTTATGAGTGTATCATTAACGATATTGATCCGCTCCAGGCCATCCAGAAAACGGATACCCCGAATTTAGATTTATTGCCGGCACACATCGACCTGGTGGGTGCAGAAATCGAGATGATCAACCTCAACAACCGTGAGTATAAAATGAAAGCGGTTTTGGAGAAAGTTAAAGATCAGTATGATTTTATCATCATCGATTGTTCGCCATCTTTAGGTCTAATTACCATTAATGCGTTAACTGCTGCCGATTCGGTAATTATTCCGGTGCAGTGCGAGTATTTCGCACTGGAAGGTTTAGGCAAATTGTTAAATACCATCAAAATTGTTCAGAACCGCTTAAACCCTGAACTGGAAATCGAAGGTATTTTATTAACCATGTATGATGTTCGTTTGCGCTTATCAAACCAGGTGGTAGAAGAAGTGAAAACGCATTTTAACGAATTGGTTTTCGATACCATCATTCAACGTAATACCCGTTTAAGTGAAGCACCAAGTTATGGTGTTTCGGTGATTATGCACGATGCGAATTGCAAAGGTGCCATCAACTATCTGAACCTGGCCCGTGAGATTGTAAAGAAAAACGGCCTTTTAAAGGAAGAAGAAAACATTGGAACAGCAACTTTATAAATTATAGATGACATCTTTTCAGCGAAAAACAGGTTTAGGAAGAGGGTTAAGTGCGCTTTTAGATGATAGCGAATCTACTCATCCGCCTAAACAACAGGTAAATGCGGTGAGCGAAACCGAGCAGATTGGCAATATCAGTCACGTAAGTTTAACTGAAGTTGAAACCAATCCGTACCAGCCCCGTACCGAATTTGATCAGGTAGCTTTAAATGAACTTGCCGATTCGATAAAGGTGCAGGGTTTGATACAGCCCATTACGGTTAGAAAACTGTCGGCCAATAAATACCAGCTCATTTCAGGCGAACGCAGGTTCAGGGCTGCGAAGCTGGCTGGTTTAACGCAAGTGCCTGCCTACATCCGCAGTGCCAACGACCAACAGATGTTGGAAATGGCCCTGATCGAAAATATTCAGCGCGAAAATTTAAATGCCATTGAAGTTGCACTAAGTTTTCAGAGGATGATTGATGAAGTGGGTTTAAAACAAGAGCAATTAGGCGAACGGGTTGGTAAAAACCGTACCACGGTTACCAATTACCTGCGGTTGTTAAAACTTCCGCCTGCAATTCAGGCGTCCATCCGCGATCAGCGGATTAGCATGGGACATGCAAGAGCATTGATTAATGTTGACGGGGTAGACAAACAATTGTTCATCCACCAGGAAATTTTAGAAAAAGGCTTATCCGTACGTAAAGTGGAAGAACTCGTGCGTAATTTGCAGCATATCCCTTTAAAAGCCAGCGAAAAGCCAAAGGAAAAAGCGGTTTCCTTTCAGTATCAGAAATTACAGGATGATCTGGCATCTAAATTCGCTACCCGTGTAAAGTTGAAGGTAAGTCAGAACGGTAAGGGCGCAATAGAAATTCCGTTTATGAGCGATGAAGACTTAAACCGGATTCTGGAATTATTAGACTGGTAATGCAAAAGACTAAGCTTTTTATACTGGTTGCTACATTTGCATTTTTTCTGGTGAACTTTGCCGCTGCGCAGGTTAAGGATACTTTGATAAAACCCGCTGATACCTCAAAGATCAAATTATCCAAATCTTTAGATACCGTGGCTAAGAAACCGATAACCAGAAAGGATTCGATGAAAGCCAGGTATGTTAACCCAGGTAAAGTTGCCGGTAGGAAAGCTGTTTTCAGATCGATGATTATACCCGGCTGGGGGCAATTGTATAATATTCAATTGCTTAATGATGGTTATGGTACCAGGGCCGGAAAAAGCCAGTTTTTTCAAAAGCTTTACACAGGTGGTAAAATCGCGGCTATTTACGGCGGTGCCACTGCGCTTACTTTATCGCTAATGGACAGCCGAAAAAATTATAAACGTTTTTTGGCAGAGGCACAATACCGTGAGGATCATCCTGGCAAAAAGTTGGATTTGACACAATACAGCAATCAAGGTATTCTGGATGGGAAAAGTTTATACAAGCGGAATTCGCAGATTGTGTACTTTTCTTACGGCTTGCTGTATGCAGCCAACATTATAGATGCCTATGTTGCAGCCCGCCTGCATTTCTTTAATATTGATGACAACCTTTCTTTCAGGGTAATGCCAGCTGTAATGGGTGCCGATTCTATGTATGGTTTCAATTTGACGCCGGCGCTAAAATTATCTCTGACGTTCTAATGCCGTAAGCGATCATGGATAGCAATAAAAGGAAAAATACTAAGATCGCTATAATGGCGACCTGGACGGTTAGGGTTGCCTACTAAAATAATAACTGAAAAAATAAACATAACGAAATGAAAATTGCGCTTTTAGGATATGGCAAAATGGGGCAGATTATCGAAAAATTTGCAGTAGAACGTGGCCATGAAATTGTTCTCAAAATAACGATTGATAATCAGGAAGATTTAACCAGACAAAATTTGAAAACAGCTGATGTAGCTATCGACTTCAGCACGCCTGATTCGGTTTTAAAAAATATTGATGCCTGCTTTGATGCAAATGTACCCGTGGTTGTAGGAACAACGGGTTGGTATGGGAAATTGCAGGAAGTAAAAGATGATTGCGATAAAAGTAACAATACTTTGCTTTATGGGTCTAACTTCAGTATTGGCGTGAATTTGTTTTTTAAACTTAATCAAACTTTGGCCAGGTTGATGAATAATTATCCCGCTTATGATGTGCAGGTTGAAGAAATTCACCATACACAAAAGCTTGATGCACCAAGTGGCACAGCCATTACCCTGGCAGAAGGAATCGTGGATAACCTGGATAGGAAACAGGAGTGGTTAAATGAGGTAGTAGGAACTGATGTTGAATTATTTCCGAAAGCCGAACAACTGCTGATCGAATCGCATAGAATCGACAACATACCAGGTACGCATACGGTGATTTACAGTAGCGAGGTAGATGAAATAGAAATTAAACATACCGCGCATAACAGAGCTGGTTTTGCTTTAGGTGCAGTTGTAGCGGCAGAGTGGTTGAAAGATAAAAAAGGATTTTTCAGCATTACTGATATTTTTGAATAAGCAAAAGTTTTCAGTTAGCAGTTGAAAGTTTCTGGTTCACAGATTAACCAATCAGGAAATAAAACTGTGAAACCACAGTAAAGGATTACAGATAACCGGTGGCCGATTTTATAAATCGCTAAACCAAAAATAAGACATATGAATTATAAATTCTGGCAACGAAAAAAAGATGCCCCAAAGAAGAAAAAAACGAAAACCCGCGAATGGGTTGATGCAATTGTATTTGCCGTCGTGGCAGCAACGATCATCCGTGTGTTTTTTATCGAAGCCTATACCATTCCATCCGGTTCGATGGAGCGATCCTTACTGATTGGCGATTTCCTTTTTGTAAGCAAGGTTAATTATGGTGCACGTATTCCCATGACGCCGGTTGCTTTTCCATTTGCTCACCACACCATGCCTTTAACCACATCTACCAAAGCTTATTGGGATGGCGTTCAGTGGAAATATCACCGTTTGCCAGGTTTGTCTAAAATTAAAAGAAATGATGTCGTGGTATTTAACTTTCCTGAAGGAGATACCGTTGCGGTAGAAAACCAGGCAGAAAGTTATTATGCTTTGGTACGGAGCATGGGCCGGGAACAGGTGAGAAGTACCTATACCATTGTAGACCGTCCGGTAGATAAGCGCGAGAATTTTATTAAAAGATGTATTGGTATTCCGGGTGATGTCATTTCGATGCGTAATGGCATTGCTAATGTAAATGGTAAAGATGAACCTTTAAAAAGTACGGGGATGATGCCGTATCGTATTGAGTTTAAAACCATGGACTTTAATTACGCAGCCCTTGATGAGTTTAATTTAAACCTGGGAAGTGTACCTGCAGTGGCTGCGAATACTTACATCGTAGATGCTACACCCGAAATTGCTGAAAAGCTAAAAACTTTTGACTTTGTAAAATCAGTGACGTTAAGTCCTGACCCTGCCGGAGCCGTTCCGGGCGGCGTTTTTCCAAACGATCCAAACAGGGTATGGAACAGGGATAACTTCGGACCGATTAAAATCCCTTCAAAGGGTTGGACTGTTAAAATAGATAGCAATACCATGCCATTGTATTACAGGGCAATCAGAACTTACGAAGGAAACAAAGTTGAACAAAAGGCCGGCGTTTGGTATATAAATGATCAGGTAGCCACAACTTATACTTTTAAAATGGACTACTACTGGATGATGGGCGATAATCGCCATAATTCAGCCGATTCGCGTTACTGGGGATTTGTGCCTGAAGATCATATTGTGGGTAAGGCTTTATTTGTTTGGATGAGCTGGGATAGCACCGCATCTTTTTTACATAAAATAAGATGGAGCAGGCTGTTTATGGGAATCCATTAATAGAATATAATTCTTTAAAGAGGGCGGATAATCAAAGATTATTCGCCCTTTTAATTTACAAAGCATTTATAATTAACTTTTAAAAAAAATTAAAAAGTTTAAATTGTTTATAATTTTTTTTTATAAGTTTGTTGTAAACCAAATTAAACTAAGCGATTACAGATTCGGGTTACGGGCAATTAGAGTGATTAATTATATGTTGCTTCGCCGCTTCAGTCATTATTTAGATAAGAATATTCCTCAAGTATAATCTATTATAGCATTAGTCTACATCAACTAACTTAAACTAATAAATACTTAAACTGAAAAATTATGGCATAGAACAAATCAAACTTAAAATTAAACCGACTAATCAAATAATTTAAAAAAAACTAACAAATAGGACATGAAGAAAATGTACTTTAAATTTTTGAGTCTGCTTTTACTCGTATTTTTTGTAATTGCAGCTCAAGCACAAACTATAATTACCGGAACGGTAAAAGATACGTCTGGTCCATTTCCAGGGGCAAATGTCTCTGTAAAAGGTACTAAAAAATCAACACAGACAGATGCAAATGGCAAATTTAGCATAAGTGCTTCAACTACAGATGTACTTGTTTTTTCGGCTGTAGGTTTTTTACGTCAGGAAGTAACTGTTGGAGATATAAAGAATTTCACAATTACACTCAAGGATGATTCAAAATCTCTTGATGAAGTTACTGTAACAACAGGATTTGGTGTAAAACAACAAACAAGAAAGCTAAGTTACTCTATTCAGGAAGTAAAAGGCGAAGATCTGGTACGCGCTAATGAGCAAAATATTGTTAATGCATTACAAGGTAAGGTTGCAGGAGTGATGATTAATCAAGGTTCCGGTGGACCGCAATCTTCATCAAGAATCAGAATTAGAGGTAATTCATCTTTAAGTCCAAATACACAACCGCTAGTAGTTATTGATGGTGTGCTCATTCAGCCTGGGGTAAGTGGTGCTGATTCGTATGGAAATGGCCCACAGGATTTTGGTAATATCATGAAAAATCTTAATGCTGATGATTATGAAAGTATTACTGTTTTAAAAGGTGCAGCTGCAAGTTCATTATATGGTTCTCGCGCTCAAAATGGCGTTCTTTTAATTACATCAAAGAAGGGTAAAGGAGGACAAGGATTAGGAGTTTCATTTTCACATACACAAACAATAGAAGAAGCTTATAAGACAATGGACCTACAGAATGAGTTCGGTGCAGGTATTAATCCTACCTTCACTAAAGATGCTTCAGGTGCACCAATAGTTGATGCTGCAAACTATTTTTGGAGCTTTGGGCCGCGTTTTGATGGAAGCCAAGTTAAAGATATAGATGGAAGGATAATCAGTTGGAATGCACAACCAAATAACTTGTTGGATGCATATAAGTTAGGTAACTATAGCAATTCGAATTTGGCATTTCAAGGCGGAAGCGAGACTGGAACATTCAGGCTTTCTTACTCCAAACTGTACAGTACCGGTATTTTGCCGAATAACAAATTTGATCGTGATGCCCTGGATTTTAGAGGCTCGCAAAAGTTTGGTAAAATATTCGAGATTAATGCAGGAGTAAACTATACCATTAGTAATAGTTTTAATCCTATTAATCAATCAAATAATAATAATCCTCTGTTTGCTCTTGTATACGGAAATCCTAGGAGTTATGACACAAATTATTGGAAAAATAAATATATTGATCCTGTAAATGGTGGGGTATTAACTGGTAACAATGATCCATATGGACTTTCTCCCCTTTGGTTTTCTATTTATGAAAACAATGTGAGACAGCGTGAGAATAATTTTAGAGGAAACATTGACGTTAAAGCAAACATTACTCCTTGGTTAAATGCGCTTGTTAGAGGAACGTTAAATCAAATCAATATTACTGGAGAAACTAAAAACATCGGTAATGGTGTGGGTTTTGCCGGTGGTGAGTATGCTTTGAGCCAATCAAACCAGAAAAGTAGCAGGTTGCAGTTTTTATTGAATGGCAACAGGAAATTGAGCGATGATTTCGATTTCAATATGAGTTTGGGAGCTGAAACCACCAAGGACTTTGGTAATAACTACACCCGTACAAGAACCGATGGTGGATTAAAGGACCCGGGTAAATTCTTTATGGGCAACTCGGTAAATGCTGCTGTAACCGATACGCGTTTAGATGGTAGCCAAAGAACTGATGCTGTTTATGGCTTTGGAGACTTAACATATAAAAATATGTTGACCTTAAACTTCAGCGTAAGAAACGATTGGTCTTCAACCTTAACTTATCCAGATGGTCATGGCGATTATTCATACACCTATCCTGCAGTTGGTTTATCATATGTTTTCTCTGAATCATTAAAAAATAAACCAGCTTTCGATTTCCTTTCATACGGTAAATTAAGAGCCAATTTTGGATATACTGGTTTGGGAACTAATCCTTATGTTACAAGCGCCGGTAAATATCAATTTTTAGGTACATATACTGATGAGAATGGAAAGCAAATGCCTAGGTATGGTTACCCAGAATATACGCTTGGAAATAATGACCTTAAAAACGAATTAACCAAAGAGTTAGAACTTGGTACAGAATTACGTTTCTTTAAAGATCGTTTAGGGATCGATTTCTCTTATTATAAAAAGAATACCAAAAATCAGATTTTATCTTTAGCCCTACCTTCTGAGTCTGGAGTTACTAAAAAATTGTTTAATGCAGGTAACATCCAAAATCAAGGTATTGAAATTTTGTTAACAGGTACTCCGATTAAAACTAAAAATCTGGAATGGACAAGTTCTATTAATTTTGCGAGAAACAGAAACAAAATTATTGAACTGGCACCAGGTGTAGATTCCTATACTTTAGGTTATGCGTTCGGTGCCGATATGACGTCAGTTGCCATTGCCGGACAAGAATATGGCAGCATTTATACCAGCTATGGTTATGCATCATACCAAGCTACTGACGCAGCAGGAAACAATATTGATAGTCCCAACAATGGTAAGAGACTGCTAAAAGCTAACGGAAGTTATTTCAGAAGTGGTGATGCTGGTCAGGGAAATAAGATTTTGGGCTCCATGATGGAAAAATTTAACGCAAGTTCAATAAACAATATTAGATTCAAAAATTTCAATTTAGGTTTTCAGGTCGATGCTAAAGTTGGTGGTTTGATGGCTTCTGGTACACATCAGTATGGAACAAATTTTGGGGCCTTTGAAAGTACATTATTTGGTCGCTCTGCTGACTTTGGTGGTTTGCCAAGAAAAGATGCATCAGGTACCGTAATTGCTAATGATGGTATTATTCCTGATGGCGTTTTTGCAAAAGGCACAATTATTAATAATATTAATGTTGGTGGGATGACTTTCCAGGAAGCAGCCGATAAAGGATATGTACAGCCTGTGAGTGCACGTATTTATTATGCTAGGCTAACTCAATGGTCTACAGGTATTAGAGAATATTCTACATTCGAAAACAGTTGGGTTGCTTTGAGGGAAGTTTCTTTAGGCTATAATTTACCTAAGAAATTTACTGATAAAATTAATTTCAAACAGGTTAATGTAGGTGTAACAGCTAGAAATTTATTCTATATCTATAATAGTTTGCCTGATCATTTAAATCCAGAAGGTTTATTTAATAATAGTGCAGGTGCATTTGCTGAGTATGGTGGTATGCCGTATATCCGCACTTTTGCATTCTCTGTAAGGGCAGCCCTATAATGATTAAAATAAAGATATTGAAAATGAAAAAGACAAGTAATATAATCCTAATGCTTACGGCATTAATCGGAATTACCATATCATCATGTAAGAAAGAGCAGTTTGTAGAACTAAATACAGACCCTTCTATTATTGATAAAATAACTCCTGAACAGCAATTTATGAATTCAGTTATCAATATGCACGCAGATCGTTTTGAAGCATACTATGATAATTTCAGAGCGATTATGCCATGGATGCAAATGTTAACTGCCCTGAATGGAAACAGTGTAACCTTTATCTCTGATGCGGCAAGTTTTAGAAATGTGAGGTACAATAATTTCTATCCGAAGGTAGGTGGTAATTTGACTGATATGGAAGAGCTGGTAAAGAAAATGTCGCCAGAAGAGCAAGCAAAAAGAGTTTATGAAATAGAAATTGCACATATTGTGAAGGCTTATTACGCTTTTTATGTTTCGGATGTTAGCGGAAGTTTACCTTATACAGATGCTTTTATGGTAAGGTATGGAGGTACAGAAACACCGAAGTACGATACGCAAGAGGCTTTATTTGAGCTATTGGATGCTCAGTTAAAAAAATCAGCGCTTGCTTTGGGTACAACTCAGGCAACTATGCAAGCCTCATTGGGTACAAATGATTTGTTTTATCAGGGTAATGTTGCAAATTGGATAAAGGTTGCTAATTCTACCCGTTTACGCATTGCTATGCGTTTAATGAAGAGAGATCCTGCTAAGATGAAGACCAAAGTGCTTGAGATTTTGGCAGCGCCAGGTGGTTTGATAAACAGTGCTGCTGAGAGCTGGGTATTTAGAGCTAATGCAACATATGCAGATGGAGGAGACTGGTCAGCGGCCGGTTTGCGTGCTCCGAAACCAGTTGTAGATTTCATGTATGCTAACGGCGATCCTCGTATCAGATTTTTCTATCAGGAGAACACATTTACAAAGGCTAATTTTGATGCCGCAAAGGCACAGAATAAAATAGCGGCTTCAGCTACTTTTGACACCAGAAGATTTTATGGTGTACCTACAAGTCCTGATGCTTCCGCCGCACCGGCATTCGCCAATTTCTTTAATAACATTACCATTTCTGTAGTAAATTCAACCGGTCAAACAGTTAACCAGACGATGGATTCACTTTCGTTAATTCAACCTCGTTTATTTGCAGCAGGAGAGAACGGCGGAAAAGGAATTAATGCATTCCCGTTAATTACTTACGCTGATGTTTGTTTTATGAGAGCTGAATTGGCAGCCAGGGCAGTAACAGCAGAGTCCGCAGAAGATTGGTATAACAAAGGCGTTAACGCCTCTATCGCTTTCTATGATGACCTTGCTAACAAGGCACAGATTGTTGATAGGAACGGAGCTTTAAGTTATGTTCCTTCAACCTCAACGGAAATAGCGGCGTACATGGCTAAGTCAGATATTAAATTTGATGCAACCAGAGCTTTAGACCAAATTATAGGTCAGGCTTACCTAAATTTCTTTAAGCAGCCTAATGAAGCTTGGGCGTTATACAAAAGAACTGGAATGCCGAATTCTACAACGGTTTTAAAACTTGAAAAAATTATCGCAAGTGGAACTGAACAGGTAATTCCAAGAAGAGCAAGTTTGGCTTTTCCTGCTGTTACAAATCTAAATTATCAGAATATTGTTGCTGCTTATAAGGTGATGCAAGCTGATCCTGATTTCGGTCAAGGTCCTGGTGATATCCTAGGCAGAGTATGGTGGGATAAAAAATAAAAAACTTTGTTTTAAATTAGCAGAACTCCTAATCTAAATTAGGAGTTCTTTTTGTATTATGAAATTGATAATCAGCATCGCATGGCTATTTTTTCTTTCGTCCAACCAGTTATTTGGACAGACTAGGCTACCTAAGCGGCTGCTGTGGGAACAGATTGAAACGAATGTACCTTTAAGTGTTAAGAATAAGAGAAAAATAGAATTAAAAAAAAATACTGCTTTTGTTTTTTTATCCCCAGAATGCCCGCTTTGTAAAAACTATATTCCGGTATTAAATACATTGGCTAAACGATATCCTTCAGTAAACATTATCGGGATCATACCTGGTAAAGGTTATACAGTTGATGAGATTAAGTCTTACCTTAAGAATTATGATATTTTGTTTGATGTTTATTTAGACAAAAATAAATTCCTGACCAATGCCCTTGATGCTAAAGTTACTCCTGAAACGATTTTGGTAGACCATAATGGAAGCATCAGATACAGAGGATTAATTGATAACTGGCAGGCGAAACTAGGAGTAAAGAGAAAAGTTATTACGGAACATTATTTGGATGATGCCCTTAATCAAATAAATGCGCCTGGCTATAAATACATGGAAACCGCCCCCCTAGGCTGTCTCATTAACGATCTTTAGTATGCTTGATAGAATCATTACTATTCTTTTGTTTTTTTGCCTTTTTGAGAACGCATATGGTCAAAAAATTACTTATTATGAGCATGTTGCACCAATAATCCATAATAAATGTGCATCCTGTCACCGCCCAGGTGAGGCAGGGCCGTTTTCATTATTAACTTATTCGGATGTTGTAAAGAGGGTTTCTTTTATTAAGGATGTTGTAACATCTGGTTTTATGCCACCATGGAAACCTGATAACCATTACCGCGCTTTTGCTAACGATCGTTCTTTAACCGCTGAAGAGAAGAAAACGATTATCAGTTGGATTGATAATAAAGCTCCTGAAGGAAATGATAAACAAGAAAAGACATCAGGTGATACTTTTATTGAGGGGACGCAATACACCCGAAAACCAGATTTAACCTTAAAGGTGAATAAGCCATTCGAAGTGAAAGGCGACAATGAAGAACGGTTTATTGTATTTAAAATCCCTTTTGATATAGCCACAGCAAAAAATGTTGCAGCGATGGAGTTTGTTTCTTCAAACAAAAAAATCATTCACCATGCTAATTTTGCCATACATCCGGTGGCCGACAATATCGACATCAATCAGGCTGCAGATTATGTAAATTTAACGGATGATTCCAGAGTCAATTATGATCAATATTTGCCATTTAAAAAAGAAATGACTTATTATGGAGGCTGGATCCCTGGTACATCTTATGAATCTTATCCTGCTGACTTGGGCTGGATCATGCCCAAAAGGGGAGTTATATTATTGACTATTCATTATGCGCCACTTGGAAAAGATGAGAACGACATATCGGGTATTAATCTTTTCTTTAAAGATACGCCAATCAAAAGGGTTGTTAACGTAGTTAGTTTAGGTTCAGGTGGAGTTGGCGAGAGCTCCATAGATCCATACTTTATGATTCAGGCGGATTCTGTAAAGAAATTCAACCTGAAAATTTTAACTCCTCAAGATCAATCGCTTTTATACATATGGCCTCATATGCATTTACTTGGAAAAAGTTTTAAATCATACGCTGTAACTTCAACGGGTGATACAATCAAATTGATTTCTATACCAGATTGGGATTTTAGGTGGCAAGAAATCTATCGTTTTAATAAGTTGATTAAAGTTCCTAAAGGATCAGTGCTTACTATAGAAGGAGTTTATGATAACACCAAAAATAACCCAAATAATCCTAATAATCCTCCTAAAATGATATTTTCTGCAAACGATATGAAATCGACAGATGAGATGCTAACCATGATATTGGTATTCTTAAAATATGAAGGAGGAGACGAAAATAAGCATCTCGATATTTTAGAGTTATTGAAAAAGTAATTAAAGCGTATAAAAATAAACATATCTAAATTGCAAATAAGGATAAAGAATTTAGCTAACTACAATCCTGTTAAGATGTTTTCACAAAAAATATCTTGAAAATTAAGTGAATCTTTAAGTAGTTCTTTTTAAATTTTTTAAAATAGATTGCTTTTCATTATTTTATAAATTACCCAAACTAAATAAAAATGTCTGCAACCACTGAGAAAGCACAACGATTAAGAGCCGACATCATTAAACTGCTTTATTATAAAAAAAAATCATCACTTACCGATTTAAGTAAACATACAAAGAAGAGCTTACCGTTAATTACGTCAACAGTAAATGCTTTAATAGAAGAAGGTTTGATTATGGAGCAAGGATTGGCTCCTTCTACAGGAGGACGGCGCCCTTTGAATTTTCTATTAAACCCCGATTATAAGAGGTATATCGTTGCCGTGGCAATGGATCAATTAACTAGTCGGTTGACGATTTACGATTTCTCTAACCAGCAGGTTTTACCTACACAAGTGATTGATTTAGATATGACCGAGGATAAAAGTGCTGACACTTTAATTGAATTCATTAATCATTGTATTAAAAAATCAACAATTAATAAAGAAAATTTATTGGGAATAGGTATAGGCATGCCAGGGTTTGTAAATGCGGAAAAGGGAATGAATTATTCTTTTATGCACGTTGATAAAAATATAAGCCTTCAAGACTATCTTACTGAAAAATTAAATTTACCGGTTTACATAGATAACGATTCGAGTTTAATTGCCTTAGCTGAATTAAATTTTGGTGAAGCTAGAAATTTAAAAGATGTACTCGTAGTAAATATTGGATGGGGTACAGGTTTAGGGATGATAATTAATGGTAAGTTATACCGTGGCAGTAGTGGTTATGCTGGCGAATTCAGCCACATCCCTTTATCTAATTCCAACGCCTTATGTTCTTGTGGCAAACGTGGCTGTCTTGAAGTGGAAACATCTCTTTTGGTGATGGTTCAAAAGGCAGAAGCTGCAGTCGAAAATGGGGAGGAAACGAGTTTAAAAGTTCTTTTTAATGATAAAAGTAAAAGTCACTTAGATCATTTCTTAAATGCAGTTACAAAGCAAGATCCAGTAGCGATTTCAATACTAGCTGCTGCTGCATTTCAAATTGGGAAAGGATTGGCTACTTTAATTCACATTATGAATCCTGAACGAATTGTGTTAAGTGGGCGTGGTGCAAAGGCCGGGAAAATGCTTCTACCGCCAATCCAACAAGCTATTAATGAGTTTTGCATACCACGGGTGGCGGAACAAACTGAAATTAAATGTTCCAGCTTAAGTGGCGAGGCTGAATTATTAGCTGCCGCTAGTTTGATGGTAGAGAATAGCTTATTTGAATAATTAAACTAGCAAATACAATAATGTTACAATTCACATATCCAGATGATCGAAAAGCAATAGGAGGTAAACCTTTATATCATTACTGTCAATGAAGAACCTTAATTTGTACTCGAAACAAGTTCATTTGAGGCCAAGTTGCAGAAATATTTGATAACAAATAGTCCCGGCCAACTTTGGTTGGGTTTTAACAACCTAAAGATGAAGCTAAAAAATTACATTATTTTCTGTTTATTGCTTTTTGCATTTACTGCTTTCGCACAGCAAAATGACATCATGCCACAATCTGAAATTTACGAATGGCCTAAAGACGCTGCGGTCAAACAAAAACTGGAACACTGGCAAGACAAAAAGTTTGGCATGATTATCCATTGGGGCATATATGCCGTTCCGGGAATTATCGAATCCTGGTCAATCTGCTCGGAAGACTGGATTGAAAGAGACAGTACCATGAAATACGATGATTATAAAAAATGGTATTGGGGATTAAGTGAGAAGTTTAATCCAACAGCATTTAACCCCGAGCAGTGGGCAAAGGCAGGTAAAGATGCGGGAATGAAGTACCTGGTTTTTACCACCAAACATCATGATGGCTTCGCGATGTTCGATACCAAGGAAAGCAATTACAGCATTGCAAAAGGTCCGTTTGCCAATAATCCTAAAAAAGACGTGGCCAGATATGTATTCGACGCTTTTCGGAAGCAGGATTTCATGATCGGTGCTTATTTTTCAAAACCCGACTGGCATTCTCAATATTATTGGTGGGATAAATACGCTACAGCAAATAGAAATAACAATTACGATATCAGAAAGAATCCATGGCGTTGGAACATGTTTAAAAGCTATACGCAGAACCAGATCCACGAGTTAATGAACAATTACGGAAGTATCGATATTTTATGGTTAGATGGCGGGTGGGTTCGCCCTCGGTCCAGCGTAAATGATGAGGTACTTTCATGGGGTGCGCCGATTCCGGAATGGAGCCAGGATGTTGATATGCCTAAAATTGCAGCTGATGCCAGAAAAGTGCAACCTGGTTTGATTGTGGTTGACAGAACAGTACATGGTCAGTTTGAAAACTACCAGACGCCTGAGCAGAAAATCCCTGAAAAACAATTGGATTATCCATGGGAAAGCTGCATGACATTAGGCGGAGCCTGGGGTTTTGTACCTAACGATCAGTATAAATCTGCAAGAGAAGTAGTTCATAAACTGGTAGAGATAGTGGCTAAAGGCGGAAGTTTGCTTTTGGGCGTTGGACCTAAGGCCGATGGGACGTTGCCTGACGATGTGATTAAAAAATTAGTAGAAATTGGGATGTGGACTTCAAAAAATGGTACAGCCATTTATGGAACACGGAGTACCAAAAACTACCATGACGGGCAAAACTGGTTTACCCAAAGTAAAGATGGCAAAACCATCTATGGCATCACGCTATTGAATGGTACTGCACCTAAAGAAATTTCCTGGAAGGGTAGCATCCCCAAAAAAGGGACAACCATTACCTTATTAAGCAATAAGCAAAAAGTAAAATGGAAATTGATAGATGGCAGAGTACATTTTGATCTTCCAGAAACCGACGAGAAAATTGCGTTGACTTTCTCTTTTACACCCTAAACCAATTAATAATGCTCAAACAAAGGGGATACCTATGCTTATTGCCTGCATTGTTTTTATGCAGCAGTCTTTTTGCCCAGGTCAAAAAAAGCCAGTCTTTACCCTATAAAAATCCGAAGTTAAGCATCGATTTAAGGGTAAAGGACCTGATTTCGAGAATGACTCCTGAAGAAAAATTTTGGCAGTTGTTCATGATTCCTGGCGATGTAACAGAACAGAATAAAGATAAATTTAGGCATGGTATTTTTGGTTTACAGGTAAGTGCGGCTGCGCAGGGAACCGGCAATGCGCAACAGATGTTAACTTACAATACCGCTGAAGACGGGCTATCCCTGGCTAAAAAAATTAATAAAATACAAAAATATTTTGTTGAGGAAACCCGTTTGGGTATCCCGATTATCCCGTTTGATGAGGCTTTACATGGTTTGGTCAGGCAGGGCGCTACTGCTTTTCCCCAATCAATTGGTTTGGCTGCAACTTTTGATACTGGTTTGGTGGGCCGGATCGGTACAGCTATTGGTAGTGAAGCCAGGACGCGTGGCTTGAGAGATCTTTTGGCACCCGTAATCAACATGGCTACAGATGTAAGGTGGGGCAGGGTTGAAGAAACCTATGGAGAAGACTCTTATCTAACCACCGCTCTTGGTCATGCTTTTATGAACGCCATAGAAAAACAGAATATTATTGTTACGCCAAAGCATTTTATTGCTAATGTAGGAGATGGTGGCCGTGATAGTTATCCAATAGAAATGGACAAACATTTTCTGGAAGAAATACACTTTCCGGCATTTAAAGACGGCGTTAAAAATGTAGGCATCCGTTCATTAATGACCTCTTACAACAGCGTTTTCGGTAGGTCTGCAACTTCCAATAAGTGGTTGCTCACTAATAAGCTAAAATCGGAATGGGGCTTTAAAGGGTTCGTTATTTCTGATGCAGGTGCCGTTGGAGGTGCCAATGTATTGCATTTTACGGCTAAAGATTATAAAGATGCCACGGCACAATCTATTAATGCAGGCCTTGATGTAATTTTTCAGGTAGATTATAACCATTACAAACTTTTTTTACCCGCCTTTTTAGATGGCAGTATTCCCAAATCGAGAGTGGACGATGCCTTGACAAGGGTGCTGAAAACCAAATTCGAATTGGGACTTTTTGAGCAGCCTTACGTAGATGAAAGTATTGCTGAAAAGATGTTGGACGATCAAAGTAATCGCCATCTGGCAGAAGAAGCGGCCTTAAAATCTTTTGTATTGCTAAAAAACGACAATAACACACTTCCATTAAAAAGTGCAAAGCGTATTCTACTCCTTGGGGAAGATGCTGTTGAAGCCAGATTAGGTGGTTACAGCGGCACAGGAAATAATAAAATAAATATATTGGATGGCCTGAAAAGCGCAGTATCCAATGATGTTCAGGTTAATTATTTAAAAGGCAGCAGCAGAGAACTACATTCTTATCTTCCAGTTGATAGCCAGTTTCTTTCCACGAATGGGAAAACAGGATTAACAGGGACTTATTACAAAGGACTTCTACTCTCTGGAAAGCCGGTTAAAGAAATTAATGATAAGGTAGTTAATTTCAGTTGGACATTATACCCACCTGATCAACAGCTCCAACTGGATGATTATTCGGTAAGGTGGGATGGTAAAATTAAAGTACCACAAAATGCAGATATTAATATCGGATTGGAAGGTAATGATGGTTACCGGTTATATCTTGATAATCAATTATTGATCGACAACTGGGACAAAAAGTCCTTTAATACGAAGACAATTCCTTTTCATTTCGAAAAAAATAAAGAATATACCATCCGGATCGAATTTTTTGAACCTAAAGGCAATGGTAAGATCAGACTGATTTGGGATTACAATATCAAAAAATCAAATGAAATAGCAGATGCTGTGGCTGCGGCAAAAAATAACGATGTTATTGTATTTGTGGCCGGGATAAAAGAAGGAGAGTTTTTAGATCGGGCAATGCTAAACCTGCCCGGCAACCAGGAATTATTGTTGGAAGAAATCGTTAAAACAGGAAAACCTGTTATCGTGGTATTAACTGGTGGAAGCGCCATTAATATGCAGCCCTGGTTAAATAAAGTAAGCGCAGTTTTAAATGTTTGGTATCCTGGCGAGGCTGGCGGCAGCGCCATTGCAGCGGTATTGCTCGGCAAGGTAAGTCCATCTGGTAAACTTCCAATTACTTACCCGGTTGATGAATCGCAATTGCCATTGGTTTATAATCACAAGCCTACCGGTAGAGGCGATGATTACAATAACTTAAGTGGCGAGCCGCTCTTCCCATTTGGATATGGACTGAGTTATACCAGCTTTTCTTATCAAGATTTAAAGTTCGACCGTAAAAGTATAGCTAAAAATGAAACTGCTACCGTAAGTTTCGAGTTAAAAAATACAGGTAATTACGATGGTGAAGAAGTGGTACAACTTTATATGAGGCCGCTGATCAGCAAATTAGCACAGCCCGTTCTGGCTTTAAGAGGTTTCAAAAGAGTGCATTTAAAAGTTGGCGAAAGCAAGCATATTTCATTTAAGCTGGATAAAGCCGTACTTCAAACACTTAATATAAAAAATGAATGGGAAGTAGCGCCTGGGGAATATAGAATAATGATCGGATCGTCAAGTAAAGCACTTTATTTAAAAGATAATTTGAGCGTTAAGCCATAAAGAAGCTAGGCTAATGGTTAAGGCATAAACATCAACGAAATAGTTGCCGCAGATTCTGGTTAAATCTGCGGCTTTTTAAAGATTAATCTAATCCATAGTTCTTTAGCGCGATGGAAACATAGCCATTTTGTACAGACATATTAAGATTAGAAAAAGTAATTGTTTTATCGGTCGCATTTATAACTCCAGTAACCGTAGATCCGTTTGCATTTGCTGTGGCAGATACCGGAATATATCCTGAACTTATTTTTACGACTAAGGTCGAACTTGGGCTATAGCTATTAATGTTATAAACATAGGTTGAGGTTGTATTTACTGGTGGGGTCGAAATTGTTGCCGCAATATGAGTTCCATTAAGTATTAATCCATAATAAGTTGGTGTATTGCTCATGGTTGTAACCCTAAAGGAATACGTATATGTAGGATAACCATATAGATAATTCAACGCAACAATGTCATTTGTATTAAATGAGCGATCTACACCATTATTGCATGCAAGCATAAATGAATTCGGTTCGGCAGAAGCGGGGGTTCCAGGTATTTGAATCGCACCTGAAAATCTTTGGGGGTCAGCACTATCATAACTACTACCTTCATTCCCACTCTGCTGTGGACAGCTATAACTCCGGTCGTAATAGTCAGTATGTCTTAGACCTATGCAGTGCCCTATTTCATGCTGAATTACAGAGGTAATATAGCCAACATCTGGGTTTGTGCCAAATGCAGCGGGATTTGTATTTAATCCAATTTGATTAAATGGGTTTCCAGAAAAAGGGAAACCGCCAAAGCCTAGCCTAATGCCCGTAGGCGTAGGACCTTCATTAAAGCCAACGATTTCAATATTTCCGTTGCTGTTAACAAGTTGGAAGTTAATTTTCAGGTTTAAGGAGTTATATCTTCCGATGGCATTACTTGCTGCTGTCGAATAAATAGCTGGTAAATTTGAAACAGAAATTGTTATTGTACGGGGCAAGTTTTGAACCAGATTATAGGTTTGGTACTGCTCTGATTTAGCAATGATTAAGTTTGAAGAGTTTTTGGCCTTACCTAGAGAAGATTTTGGTAGAAAAATATCTCCTTCCACAATATATCCGTCTTTCATAATTGTTATTCCATTGGTATTAAATCCCATTTCTTTAATACTAGCTAATATAGATTCAGGTATTTCACTGTGTTGTTTGGTTTCTATGTTTTGTTTTTTAGCACATGAATAAATCATGAAAATGAATAAAACAGCAAAGAGCGAATAAAGATTTTTTTTGATCATAGTTTGAATTTATCTTGTAGATTTATAATAAGATTGTTTGAAATCTAATATACATAAATGTATTATTATATGATAATATGTGTGGAATTATATCGTTAAAATAAGTATTATTTAGTAGATGTTATACATATTTAGTTAAGATAGAACAATTCTTATCAGAAATTAATTACATGATTTGATCATTGTACATTCTGTCTGTAAGGTTAAGCTTAGGTCTCTACCGATACCCAAGAAGATTGAGTTTTCGAATCAATAATCATAATGCGAGGCTAAGATTTTTTCTGGTGCTTAATCCGTAGAGCTCTTTGGAACGATGCAGACAAGTTAGGGAAAATAGATTAGGGGACTATAAGAAGATCATGTAATAAAAAGATCTCTCATTACGCTGGGCTTCAGTCGAGACGATTTTTTTGAGTGCTTCTATCCGTAGAGTTAAGCGCAGCGTCTCTACGGATTTAGTGATAAGATTGAGTTTCTAACTCAACGATCGCAAAAAGTCCCTTGCGGTTAAACAAAAATCAATTATTTCAATTCTGCTAAACCCAATTTTATAGCTAACTCATTCAGGTCTTTTACCACTACATCAATAATCGGAATGCCGCTGATTTTTCTTTCCTGTTCAAATTCGTGTTCAGGCTCTCCTGGTATAATAACCTTTTTGTTGGGGTCTACTGTTTTTGCACTTTTAAAGCGTTCTATCCAATTATCCAGGTGATTTTTAAAGTCTGCAGCTGGTCTGAAACCATCTACACGCATAGCACCTAAAAAGTGGCCAAGTCCTTCACCAACCGGATTCGCAGAGGGTTCTAAGAATGCTACAAAAGGAGGTACCCATGGACCATAATTTGCCCCGGATAATACCGCCGATAAAATATCGACCGTTGCACTCAATCCATAACCTTTATGGCTTCCGTGGTCTTTATCGCTCCCTAAAGGAAGAAGCGAACCACCGTTTTTTAATTCGTTAGGGTCGGTAGAGTTTTCCCCATTTTTATCCTGAACCCAACCATCCGGGATACTTTTGTTGGCGCGCTGTGCTATTTCCAGTTTACCGTTAGCTGCAGCTGCAGTCGCCATATCTACCACTACTGGTGGGTATTTACCTGCGGGGAAAGCATAACACATGGGATTAGTACCCAGTAAACGTTCGTTGGCATAAGTAGGTGCAACCAAAGGGCTTGCATTAGTCATGCTGATACCGATCATGTCTTTTTCTACCGCCATTAAGGCATGGTAACCTGCTATGCCGAAGTGATTGGAATTTTTAACTGATACCCAGCCGCTACCATACTTTTCTGCTTTTTCGATAGCAACCTGCATGGCAAAGGGCGCCACCACCAATCCTAGCCCGGCGTCGCCATCTATTGTTGCAGTAGTAGGGGTTTCATGAACAATTTTAATGTTTGGAGTAGCATTAATTCGTTTCTTTTCCCACAGGCGTACGTAGCCACTTAAGCGCGCAACGCCATGCGAGTCAATTCCGCGTAAATCTGAGCGGACTAAAACATCGGTTGCTAAACCTGCATGTTCATCTGAACAGCCCATTTTTTTGAAAACATGATAGGTAAAGGTCCGTAGGTTGGTTTCGGTAAAAGTGATGAAGTTCATTTAGTAATATTTGTCGTCACCCTGAATTTATTTCAGGGTCTCAATAGATGCTGAAACAAGTTCAGCATGACGGATCTAAAAAATAAATTATGGCAACAAAACCGTAAAGTCACCGCCTAATGGCTCAAAATTCTCTACGCAAGATGATAGAAAATCTTCTCCATAATTAACATACATGGGTGCAATATTCAAAATTCTTTCCTGCAATGTGCCATTTGGGAATAGTCTCTTCTTTACGTTATCAATCTGCTGCAAAGCTGTTTCATGTTTTCTTTTTTCTGCCCTGAATAGTTTCTTTTCCAGGTTTGCTAACAAACGGTTGGCTCTTTGTTTTGCCGTATCTGCAGAAACAGAGAGGGTTTTATCTATCTTATAGGCATTTAACTTAATTTGGTCGAAAATGCTGTTAATTGCGCGGGTTTCATCGGCTAAACTGAGCTCGGCAGTTGTATTCCGCTTTACCCAGATGTTCTTCAGTTCTTCTGCGGGAAGGAAAATATCTTCTAATGAGAACCCCAGTCTGTACAGGTTTTCAGCACTGCGTTTGTCGATCAGTAAAGCAGAATTGCGTAGCAATAATACCGGAAAATCTACCTGATAATAATCAAAATTTGCTTTCAGCTGCATCCAGTAAGATACTTCAGCTCCCCCTCCAATATAGGCAATATTAGGTAAAATTACTTCCTGGTACATGGGGCGCATCACCACATTAGGGCTAAACCGTTCAGGATGAGATTCGATTTCGTCTTTTAATTCAGCTTCGGTAAAACTGATTTCGGTATGGTTGACAATATATTTACCATCTTCAAAAATCAGGCGTTCGCGGAGGTTATCAATCAGGTAAAAGAAATTAATATCACGACCATTAACCTGTGTTTTATAACCCAGTTTCTCAAGATTTTTAGAGCTGTTATCTATATTTTTCGCACTATTATGCTGAATAATATCTTCGGTAATAATATTCGCAAACTGCTTTTTTAATTGAGCGTCATCTGCATTTACAATCACCAAGCCATATTTCTCGAATAAGTTATTCACTAAAAACCGGGTGGCATCGGCTAAATTATCATGTTGCAAATAAGCCTGTTCTACCAGTTTGGCAATCCGTTTTCCATTTTTTGAAATACCAAGGTATCCTTTATATGCGGTTACTGCTGCGGCAACTGTTTTGGTACTTAATCTTCCGGTAGCACCATTGGTTTTCTGGATCCAGCTGATATGTTTCTCATCCACATTAACATGATTGATCTCATCAAAATCATGATCCTCGGTAGCCATCCAATAAACCGGAACAAAGTTTTTTTCGGGATGGGCCATTTTCAGCTCAATAGCTAAGTTGATGGCCGTTACGATTTTGTAAATAAAATAAAGCGGACCGGTAAATAAATTTAACTGGTGACCGGTCGTTACCGTAAAGGTATTATCAAGCGCTAAAAGCTCTATATTTTTGGTAACCGATTTATTGGGCTTTAAATGCCGGTATTGATCTTGCAGAACCTGAACTAAAGTAGTCCGGTTTCCATTGAAATTTCTGTGTTCAATTGCATGGGCTAAACCCTCCATATCCGGTCGGTAACTGTAAAAAGATTTCAGCTGTTCTTCGTCGTTAATATAATCTAAAACCAGTTTTGAAAATGATCCGGTTTCCTGATAGGAAATATATTTTGCCTGCATGATTTGCGAAAGTAATGCAATTTAAGGATAATTATAAAGTCGCGCCACTATTTTACAATTGTTAAATAATTTTTGCCAGGGTGTCACAGCAATCAGGATAATCATAGTTCTGGCTCAGTTACGGAAAAATAAAAAAAATAATGATTTGTTTTTCGTGAATTCGTCCTTTCAACCTTAGCGAAGAAATATTTTAGCTATGTTGAAAAATCGCTATCCCGACTTAACGTTCTGGTTTGCGCTTCAGTGGAGATGACGATTCTCTATTAAAGATTGCTTTCAATCGCGCTAACTTTTTCACGGTACAGTTCAATCGGACGATCTAAAAGTACAGCAATTACGGTTAATTCAGGATCCAGCTTATCTTCAGGTAGTGGAATGTAAACCATACCAGGTATCTTGCTCCAATATAGTTTGTTATAAATTTCGTGCGGAAGCATAGTACCTTCACCTACAATCCTGATCCTGCTGATGCTGTTTTTTAGGCCTTTAATGGCAATGGGGCCAGTTGGTGTGCCTTCTACAAATAAATAAAGCGTTTGTTTATCGGCAGAAAGTGCGGTGTTGCCCTGGTAATGACCGCCAGGGATTCCTTTTCCGGTTTTGTAGAGGGCCTCGGCATTTTTGATTACCCAGTTACTAACTTTTTGATCCGCATTTTTAATGCCTGGGTCAAAGTCTAAACCGTCAGCAGGTAAGCTGGTGTTTTGAAATATATTAATGCCGGCGTTTAGATTACCGGCCAGTTTACCCAGGCATAAGCTGGTTAACTCATTTTCTTTAGGCGCTGCATACAGGTCTGCCAGCGAAAGGGCGGCTTGTTTACTATCCACAAGTTCGATAGGGCCATCTAAGGAGACTTTTATAACGGTTACATCGCTGTCGAAATCAGGTTCTTTTAAATTAAGTAAATAATCAGTTTCATTTAATTTGATTGAATGTATCTGCGCTTTGCTGCCAACCATTTCAATTTTGTTGATTTTCGATTTGATACCTGATAGCAAAATGCCATTTTTTGTTTTATAGTCCAGATACAGATATAACACATCTTTGTTTTTGGATAAACTCGTTTTTCCGACAATGTGGCCACTTGGGATTCCAGCCTGCGTACCGTAAATGGCTTCGGCATGTTTTTGTGTCCAGCGAGCCAAACCTTTTAAAATTTTAACCTGTTCAGGCGCAATGGTTCCATCCGCTTTCGGACCGATATCAAGCAACAAATTACCACCCATACTGATGCAATCAACAAGTGTACGGATAATCATATTCGGCGATTTGTAGTGGTTGTCATAAGGCTGGTATCCCCACGAATCGTTCATGGTGTAACACAATTCCCACTCTGGAGATGCGGGCTTTAACACCGGTACACCCTGCTCCGGTGTATCGTAATCGCCATGGCCATTTAAACGCGAATTAATAATAACATTTGGATTCACCTTACGCAGATTTTCCAATATTTGTTTAGCTTGCCATTCTTCGCCGCTATGTTCCCAGTCGCCATCAAACCAAATTAAATCCGGATTGTATTGATTGGAAAGTTCATTGAGCTGTCCATGAAAATAATTCTGGAATTTTTTAAACCGGTCAGGGTATTGCTTATAGTCGTAACGTTTTCTGTCACGCGTAAAACCGTCATAATCAGGATAGCTCCAATCTGGTAATGAAAAATATAAACCTGTTTTAAGACCTGATTTTTTAAGTTCACTTACAAATGGTGTAATTAAATCTTTTTTGGCTGCACTATGCTTTACCGTGGTGGTAGCACCTGGCATTTTGCTGTCCCAAAGTGCAACACCGTCATGATGTTTTGTTGTAATTACGGCATATCTGGCACCACTCTCTTTTATTAAATTTACCCATGTTGCGGGCTGGTATTTAGCTGCAGTAAAACCATCAAGCTGTTTCATGTAAGCGTTATGATTAATGTAGTTGTTGAAAAACGACCAGGATTCGGAAATTCCATTTACGGAGTAGATGCCCCAGTGAATAAAAATGCCCAGTTTAGCATCGGCAAACCACTGCATTTTTTGATCAGATACCTTTGGTTGGGCATAAAGTTTATTGCCAATAAGTAATGGGAATAAAATAAAGAAAAACCTTAAATAACGCATGATGTTGTTTAGTATAGCTAACGTTAAAGATAATATTCTGAAAGTGATTTGGTTTAAAAGATGCGCATTTATGACATTCGGCGATATGTTGAAACGAAAAAGAGCTAACCCTACTATCGTATTTTTGGTGTTGTATAATTTATAAATTGCGGTTAGATTTCGTACCGGATGTTATCTTCCGGCATCACTAGCCTAAAACAGATTAAATACCTTGGAAAAAGCTACCTTATTTTACCTGGAAAAACCCGATATCAAAATATCGATGGAATTGTATTTTACTGATCGTGATCAACTTTACTTTGATGGATATGATATTGGAAAATCAGTTGAAGCCATGTGGGGAGATACGGATTATGAATATACCTATACCCTTGAACCAGAAGAGGTAGATAAGTTTTATCAAATCTTTAATTTAGAATCAGGGGATAAGTCTGGTTTATTATTCGCTTTAAAGCAGCGGTTTAGCGGTAATAAGGCCTATTCGCTGTTTGGCGAATTTATGAATGCGAATCACATAGCCTATACTGCTTTTTCCTGGAGCTGAAAAGCATAAATAGTTAACCTTTGTTAGGAACAGTGCTTCGGTAATAAATAACCAGTTCTTATTTTAAAAAAAAAGCCGCTCTGAATAATCAGAACGGCTATAAATATTTGGTTTATGTCTTACCATTTTTTACGGCGTTCGCCACTTCCACCTTCACGGTTTCCGCCTTCTCTCCGTCCGCTTCCACCTTTTTCATCACGGCTGCGACCAGAGAAATCTCTGAAACCGCCACCGCTGTTTCCACCTTCACGTCTTCCGCTGCCGCCAGAACTTCTTCTGTCGCCACCACGGTAACCACCGCCGCTTCTGCGTTCGCCGCCGAAACCACCGCCACGTCTTTCACCGCCACCGCGTCTTTCGCCAGCACCTTCACCACGACCGCTATCTCCGCTTTTCTCGATACGTACCTGGCGACCGTTAAATTCAACTGATTTAAAGCCTTCAAAAACTTTGTCTGCAACAGCATCTTCTACTTCAAAGAAAGAGAAAACACCTTTTAAATCAATTTTACCAACGCTTTTGCCACCAATTTTACCGTTGTTACAGATAAAAGATAACATATCGCCGCGGGTAAATTCATCTACAGAACCTAAATTAATAAACAAACGGGTATAGCCTTCGCTACCGCGTCCGCGTCTTTCGCCACGCTCACCTCTTTCACCACGATCTTCACCTACAGCAGCATTTAAATCAGGCGCTTTAGCATAATAATCTAAGAAACGGTTAAATTCCAGCGAAGCAAAACGTTTAATCACATCCTCTTTAGATAGATCTTTAAATTCATCCATAATACGAGGGATGTACTGATCGATCTGTTCGTTGTTAACCTCTACATTGTGTACTTTGTGTACCAGTGAGAACAATTGTTTTTCGCAAACATCAAATCCTGTAGGCAGTTCGGCTTTGGTAAACTGTTTACCGATAATGCGCTCTAACTGACGGATTTTGCCCAGTTCTTTAGAGTTGATGATACAGATTGAGATACCGGTTTTACCTGCGCGGCCGGTACGGCCCGAACGGTGGGTATAACTTTCAATTTCATCAGGTAAAGAATAGTTGATTACGTGCGTTACATTGTTTACGTCAATACCGCGTGCAGCCACATCAGTAGCAATTAACAATTGCATGTTACGCTCACGGAAACGCTGCATTACCTTATCACGTTGTTGTTGCGATAAATCGCCGTGTAAAGCATCAGCATTGTAGCCGTCTTTAATTAAATGTTCTGCAATATCCTGGGTATCTAATTTTGTTTTGCAGAAAACAACGCCAAAAATATCAGGGTTAAAATCTACAATTCGTTTTAAGGCAGCGTATTTATCACGTGCACGAACAATGTAATATTCGTGTTCGATGTTAACGTTACCAGTGTTTTTTGTGCCCATGGTTAGTTCTACAGGGTTATCCATATAGTTTTTAGCTATACGGCGAACTTCCGACGGCATGGTAGCCGAAAATAACCAGGTTTTTTTGTCATCAGGAGTGGTTGATAAAATGTCGTTGATGTCGTCCTGGAAACCCATGTTCAACATCTCGTCAGCTTCATCAAGCACCACATATTTAACATTTGAAAAATCGATGGCTTTACGGCCAATGATATCCAACATACGGCCGGGCGTGGCCACTACGATCTGAATTCCCTGACGGATTTCGCGTAGTTGTTGCATAATGTTCGCGCCACCGTAAACGGCAACTACGTGGGCATTAGCAATGTTTTTAGAAAAGTTTTTAAGGTCGTTAGCGATTTGCAAGCATAACTCACGGGTTGGGCATAAAATCAATGCCTGTGGTTTGTTAACTTTAAAATCGATTAGTTCTAACAGCGGCAAACCAAATGCGGCTGTTTTTCCTGTTCCTGTTTGGGCCAAACCAACAAAATCATTAGTGCCTTCTAACAGTACAGGAATACTTTGCTCCTGAATCGGCGTTGGATTTTCGAATCCAAGGTCCTTTACGGCATTAACGACGTCATCACTTATCCCCAATAATTGAAATGGGTTTGTCATTCGTCTATTTATTTTTAATTGAGCCGCAAAGGTACGGTTAATATTTTGTATTTCACAGAGAATCAAGTAAATAGTTTTTTAGGCTAAATGTTTGGAAATAAGGACGAAATAGGATGATTAAAAAAATAGAAAGAAAATGGCGGGCTGGCAAAGGGCAAATTGTCGCTTAAAACCTTTAGACGGATTACCGCATTAAAACTTGATTTCATTAGTGGCTGAAATCAGGATTTGATCGGTACCGATCAATTTTAATTAGTTATCCGGCCCTCAAAATTTTTTCCATCGATTTGCCTTTGGCCAATTCATCAACCAATTTATCCAGATAACGCACTTGCCTGGTCAATGGATACTCAATTTCTTCAATCCGGTAACCACAAATCATACCGGTAATCAAATGCGCTTTCGGATTGATATTAGCTTGTTCGAAAAAGTCTTTAAAGTTTGTTTTCTGTTGGATGTGTTTTTGGATTTGTTCTTCTTTATAGCTTGTTAACCAGTTAATTACCTGGTGCAGCTCTTCAACTGTTCTTCCTTTTTTCTCAACTTTTGTAACGTAATGCGGGTAAACAGATGAAAAAGTCATTTTAGCTATTTTTTCATTATGCTCCGGGGTTACCTTCATTGTATTCTTTTTAATTTCCTTTTCCTTTGACAATATTTATAAGGAGCGGATATAAATCTAAAGTTTATTGATAAATTGATCTATTCTCCTTTTGTTCTCTTGCTGCAGTAAAGACGGATACAGATTCATGAGTATGTTTACAAACATGATAATGCCGCCAGATTTAAATTTGAAATTGTAAAAAGCAACAATTGCAAAACAAGTTACAAAAATAAACGCAATTAAATGATCTGTTTCAGATGTCGTCATCTCAGCACGTAATTTAATTAAACCAGCCTCGTCAATCTTGCCTTTAAGTTTAAGTTTTTGATTGAAAAATTTGAAAAAAGTATTTTTCACTATCCATTTAAAAACAGGCAATCCAATAATTTTATTCAGTTTTTCACTTTTAATAAAATTAAGGTGGTTTAGGTGATTGTGATAAAAATCAGTTTTTCTGATGAAAGCGTTTATTAACATGCCAACAATCCATGAGATAAAGGCAATCGAAATACTGAAAGATAGATATTTAAGAATCATTTTAAAATCAAACCCTTAAGCAAGCTCTGAAAGCCCTTGCTGCATAATAAGATTCTGCGCCATTATGATAAGTGAAAACTTTTCCATAGCGGTAGTCGCAAAACAATGCACCGCCCAGGTTTCTAATATCATCAGGTGTTTTGATCCAGCTGGAGGTTTTACTGTCAAACTTGCCAATTTGCTGCAAATAATGATATTGTGTTTCGGTTAAAAGTTCAACACCCCATTCATTTGCAAGATTAATGGCGCTGTCTTTTGGCTTATGTTCTTTTCTTGATGCCAGCGCTTCGGCATCATAACACACACTTCTACGTCCTTTTGGACTTTCTGCGGCACAATCGAAAAAAAGATAAATGCCGTTTTTATCGTCAAAATCAACTACGTCCGGTTCTCCACCGGTTTCTTCCATTTCATTCAGCGCCCAAAGTTTCTGCGGATTGGCTTCCAATTTATTCAGTACGTGTTTCCATTCCATATCTTCGTGCCGGTTCATGTTTTTTTCGAAACGTTGCTTTAATAACTTAAGCAATTCACGGGTTTGATCTGTGGATAACATTCGGTTTTTCATCATGAAATCGATTAAACTATCTCAACCTTTCAGCAGAACGGATCAGCCTTTCATCTTTATTGATGCCAAAAATAGCCAGTACAATAAAGAGGATCGCTACAGCTGGCAGGTAAGCGCCAACACCAAAATTAGCACCTTCTATGCCGCCAGGAAGTTCTTTTACATAAATGCTGCACCAAAAAGCAAACCCGGCAATAGCAGCAATGGTAAATACTGCAATCCGTTTTTGCTGAGTGCGTTTTTTAAATCTGAAAATGTTAATGAAGCACAGCAATATCAGTACGGAATGTGTAATGATTAAGGGCAGGAAAACGTCAACATTTAGTACCTTTCCGCTTTTTCCATTAACAAAGTAATGAAGGCCATTTGTGAATACCTGATTTTCATCACCATTGACAACTTTTGTTGCAATTGGTAAAAAAAGCATTAAAATAAGGGTTAAAGTGGCTAAAAAAAGCCAGATAGATTGTATTCTTTGTATCATGAATGTAAATATATTAGAACAAATCTAGCCTTTTTTGATAAAAGAAAGAAGATTAAAGTTACTGGATAGGAGTGAGATTCGTATATAAGAAGCATTAATGACTGTTTGTGACGGGAATTTGCGCTGAACTCCAAACGCTCAACTCCAAACTCTCGTCTTCGCGCTTTGCCCTTTGGCTGTTAAACTGTACTTTTGCATCGTTTTGAGTAAAAAAAGGTATTTCATCCAATTGGCATACGATGGCAGCTTATACCATGGCTGGCAAACGCAACCTAACGCGATCACCGTTCAGGAATTGTTGGATAAGGCGATGTCTGTTTTTTTTCGGCAGCCTATCGAAACATTAGGCTGTGGAAGAACCGATGCCGGAGTGCATGCCACAGATTTTTATGCACATTTTGATGTTGAAGATGTAGAAGAACTTAAGGTACTGAATGCCATTGCTGGCATCAATGCCATGTTGCCCTATCAAATTGCTGCAAAAAAAATAATACCCGTACATCCTGATGCCCATGCCCGCTTTGATGCGACAGCACGTGCTTATCAATATTATATCCACTTTGCAAAAGATCCTTTCAAAGTTAACAGGTCATGGTTGGTAAAAGATCCGCTTGACGTGGAAGCCATGAATGAGGCTGCTGCTGTTTTGTTAAATTATACCGATTTCTCCTGTTTCAGTAAATCGAATACCCAAACTTTTACCAACAATTGTAAAATCACTAAAGCGGTATTTGAAGAACAGGAAGGTGGCCTGGTTTTTACCATACAGGCAGATCGTTTTTTGCGGAACATGGTGAGGGCGATTATGGGTACTTTGGTGTCGGTTGGTAAAAAGGAAATAAATTTAGCTGCTTTTAAGACCATAATAGAAAGTAAAAACCGTAGCAAGGCCGGGCAATCGGTACCTGCATGTGGTTTGTATTTAGTAAAAATAGAATATCCATATTTGAGGTAGAAGGCCGAAAGTTTAAGGCGGAAGGTGCAGCAACCGTTATAGAAATAGTGATAAAAGATAGTATAATTTAAAATTATTAAGAAGGTGTCAGGCCTTATACCTTAAGCCTTACGCCCTAAACCCTAAACATGGCAGTTACAGGCGACGTATATAACACCGGATTACTGAAACGTATTTTTAAATATGTAAAGCCTTACCGTGCCGTTTTTGTGTGGTCGGTTATTTTAACCATTTTGCTGGCAGCCATTTCACCCGTACGCCCGTTTCTCATCAAATACACACTTGATCATTATATTTTAAATGGAAATTACGATGGCCTGGTAAATATGACCATGCTGATGGTTTTTATGCTCGTTTTGCAGAGTTTGATCCAATATAACCATACGCTGTTAACCAATACATTAGGGCAGTCTGTTATCCGCGATCTGCGGATCAGTGTTTTTAACCACATTACCAGGTTGCGGCTCAAGTTTTTCGATAAAACACCAATAGGTCAATTGATCACCAGAACGGTTTCAGACCTGGAAACCATTGCTGATATCTTTTCGGAGGGTTTAATTTCCATGATCGGCGACAGTTTGCAGGTAGTGGTTATTGTTGGCGTGATGTTTTATACCGATTGGGAATTAAGTTTAGTTGTGCTTTTGCCCATTCCATTGCTGATTATGGCTACAAGGAAATTTCAGAAAGCGATTAAGGTTGCCTTTCAGGAAATTAGAAATGAGGTTTCAAACCTGAATACCTTTTTGCAGGAGCACATTACCGGCGTTTCTATTGTGCAGTATTTTGCGAGGGAGAAACAGGAATACCGAAAATTTTATGCCATCAACAAACGTTATCGCGATGCCAATATCCGTAGCAATTGGTACTATTCTATATTCTTCCCTGTAGTTGAGCTGATTTCGGCCATGTCATTGGGTTTATTGGTATGGTACGGTGCAAAAAGCATTCTTTCCAAACCGCTGGATGTTACGCCCGGCACCATTACACAGTTTATTATGTACCTCGGTATGGTTTTTACGCCCATCCGCCAACTGGCAGATAAATTTAATACCTTGCAAATGGGTATGGTGGGTGCAGAACGCGTTTTTAAAGTTTTAGATACGGATGAAACTACCCCTAACAACGGTAAACAAAAACCTGCCAAACTGGAAGGAAATATTAAGTTTGAGAAGGTCTGGTTTGCGTACAATGACGACAACTATGTACTAAAAGACCTCAGTTTTGAGGTTAAAGCTGGTGAAACTGTTGCCCTGGTTGGGGCAACTGGTGCCGGTAAATCTTCTACCATTAATATCCTGAACCGCTTTTACGAAGTGAAAAAAGGAGATATCACTGTTGATGGTATCTATATTGAAGATTTTGAACTCGATTACTTGCGAAGTCACATTGCAACTGTCCTCCAGGATGTTTTCTTGTTTTCAGACACCATTTTAAATAACATTACGCTTAACAACCCCGAAATTACGATAGAAGAAGTGGTAAATGCAGCTAAAAAAGTAGGTGCACACGATTTTATTGAACGTTTGCCTGGCGGGTATCAGTATAATGTGATGGAAAGAGGCGCCACACTTTCTGCAGGTCAGGCGCAGTTAATTTCCTTTATCCGTGCGTTGGTCCATAATCCGGCTATCCTGGTTTTAGATGAAGCCACCTCATCGGTAGATACTGAAACCGAATTATTGATCCAGAAAGCCATTGATAATTTAATGGAGGGCCGTACCTCAATTGTAATCGCTCACCGCCTGTCAACCATTCAAAAAGCCGATCAGATTATTGTGCTTGATAAAGGAGAAATCAAAGAAAAAGGAACGCATCAGCAGTTGTTAAAATTAAACGGTTATTATAAAAAGCTTTACGATCTGCAGTTCTCTTCTAAAGGTATTGCCAAAGTGTAACAATTGCAATCCATTTCTTGAAATTAATTTGACCTACACGCTCATTATCATTACTTTGCAATAGCGAGCGATGGCTTGCTAACATATCCCTGATATTTCAAGATGTTCTGATGATAAATTTGATATCCATTTTTAGACAATACCTGTTTTTCACATTAACGCTGCTGCTTTCAATAACGTTACGGGCACAGGAAGCTAAACTCCCTACCAAATGGACGATTGCTGCTACTACGGCGAAAGTGCCTTTCCCAGATTATCCACGTCCACAGCTGCAGCGCAAAGATTGGCTCAACCTAAACGGCAGCTGGGATTACATTGGCGGAAAGAATGCATCATCGGCCCAGGCGCCTAAGCAGGCCATAGAATTTCCTGGCAGAGCTGAAAAAATCGTGGTGCCTTACTGTCCCGAGTCTTTTCTTTCCGGTATTGAGCGTAAGCAGGAAATTAATATGTGGTATAAACGGGAGTTTGAGATTCCTGCTAACTGGAAAGGAAAACGAGTTATTGCAAATTTTGATGGTGTGGATCATAATGCAACGATATTCGTCAACGGAAAACTTGCCGGCCGCCATTCAGGTGCTTATGATGCTTTTGGTTTTGATATCAGCACGTTTTTAAAGAATGGCTCCAATACACTGATTGTAGCAGCCTATGATCCCAATGATGGAAAAGCACCTTCTGGCAAGAACGGTCCGCGCGGCGATTATACTTTCAGTTCAGGTATATGGCAGAGTGTGTGGCTGGAGCCAGTTGCCAATACGTATATCGAACAGATCCGCATTACACCCGATGTGGAAAATAAGCGGCTTATTCTTTCAGCTAAAGCAACTGATGGCCAGATTGAGGCTACCGCATTTGAGGGAAAAAAAGCCGTTTCGCAGATAAAGGGGGCAGCAGGAACCCGGTTATTTCTCCCGATAAATCAACCAAGGTTGTGGTCGCCGGATGATCCTTTTTTATACGACCTGAAAATTGTGCTTAAAGATAAAAACGGGAAAGCAACCGACGAGATCATGAGTTACTTTGGGATGCGTGATATTAGGCTGGGTAAAGTAAATGGTGTAGTAAGGCCGCTGCTGAACGGGAAGTTTGAGATGCAGGTGGGTTTACTGGATCAGGGCTACTGGCCAGATGGGATTTTAACCGCACCAACTGAAGAAGCGCTGAAATCTGATCTTGAGTTTACCAAGAATGCAGGTTTTAACCTCATCAGAAAACACATGAAAACTGAACCAAAACGTTTCTATTATCTGGCCGATAAAATGGGGATACTGGTATGGCAGGACATGCCCGCCATGTGGTACCAAAACGAGGATACATTGAAAAATCGAAGCGTTTTCAGAAAAGAACTTAAAGCGGTAATGGATGATCTCTACAATTCACCATCAATTATCAGTTGGGTACCCTTTAATGAAAACTGGGGTGCATTTGATGTTAAGGAGATTACCGCCTGGGTAAAAAAATATGATCCATCCAGACTAGTTAATGGCAATTCCGGGTTTAACAATAATCCTGGGTATCAGAAACCGCTGGGCGACCCTGGAAATGGCGATTTTGTAGATACGCATATTTATATTGGCCCGAACGGGGCATCACAACCAGATGAAAATCGCGCCGCTTCATTGGGAGAATATGGTGGTGTCGGACTTTTTGTGAGGGGGCACATGTGGCCGGTCGAAAATAATGCATACGGATACGAACCGACTATTAGTGCGCTTACGGATCGTTATGTACTGCTGATGCAGCAGGTTGAGCAGTTAATGCTTTATAAAGGCCTGAGCACAGCTGTTTACACCCAGACTACAGACGTTGAACACGAAATAAATGGTTTACTTACCTATGATCGTGAGGTGGAAAAAATGGATGTCAAACGTGTAAGGGAAATTAACCAGGCAATTATCGAATCTGGCAGGACCCTTGGTTCAGCTAAGAAAGATAATCGCTTAAGAAAATAATGTTTTGCATGTTTGTGGATATTCAATTCCCGTCTGGATGCATGATATAATTCCTTAAAAATGACTATGTTTGGTTTCGCAACCTACCTAATCATTGAATATTGAAAGAAATAATGAGCATGCCCATGCCCTTTTTGACTTATTAAAGCAAGGAGATGAGGTTGCGTTTGGCAAAATTTATACGTTGTATTGGATCGAACTCTATAATGCAGCCTACAAGCGCCTGCCCGAAAAAGAAAAATGCCAGGATATCATTCAGAATATTTTTACCGACCTGTGGAACAGAAAAGCTGAACTCGATTTAGCAAATCCGGTGGCTTATCTGCATACGGCGGTCCGGTTTCAGGTGTTAAAACATATTGCCAGAAGTCCAAAAAACAGCTTTTTTGGGGAGTCTTTCGAAAATAATTTAATTTCTCCTTTACAGGCCGATGGCATACTATTAGAAAAAGAAGTGGCCGAACTGATAACCTTGTTCATTAAAGCACTTCCTGAAAAACGCCGTAAAATATTTGTAATGCATTATTTTGAAGGGTTATCTACAGCCAAAATTGCTTTTGAACTTAATATTTCGCAAAAAACCGTTCAAAATCAGTTGACTGTCGCCACACAAGCACTGCGTTTAAGGCTTACACATCTCTTTTTGTTTGTTTCGGCTGTAATCGCTGTCATTTCCTGATAAGTTTAAGTTCCTTTTTTAATTTTCTTTGAAATATTTTAAATTTCTTTTGGGATATTTTGTGCTTTCCGGTACATCTATATAAAGCCGGAAAAAATGAACGCCTTCAAACCTCAAAAAGAATTACAAAAAATCATTCAGCGTTATGTGTCGGGTACAGCTACGGCAGATGAAATTATTTTTGTAGAAAAATACTATCAGTATTTGGATAAAAATGCTGATATCCTCGATCAGCTTAATACCGAAGAAATAGCTAAAATGGCTGCTGATAATTTTTCGGCGATTAATGCTAAAATTAATGTAGATCAAAAACGTAAAACCATCCGTTTATATCAGTATGGCGCAGCAGCGGCTATTTTGCTGATTGTTTTTGGACTAACCTTCGCTTTTTTTCATCAAACCAGGCCATTGCTCAAGCCTGAATTGGTCACTCAAAAATTCCTGGATGTTCTCCCAGGTAAGGATAAAGCTGTTTTAACCCTTGCTGATGGTTCAAAAGTTGTTTTAGATGACCATACTGCCGCTAATATTAGCGAAAAAGATGGTTTAAAAATTTCAAAGACAAAAGAAGGCCAATTGGTATATACCGTTTTAAACCAAAGCAATCTAAAATCAGGATCAACAGTTGCCTATAATACCATTCAAACGCCTAAAGGTGGTCAATACCAGGTGATTTTGCCAGATGGCACAAAAGTTTGGCTAAATGCTGCATCCTCTTTAAGGTATCGGGAAGTATTTAGTGGGAACGAACGTAGTGTAGAACTTATGGGAGAGGCCTATTTCGAAGTAGCTAAAAATAAGGCACAACCTTTCCATGTCAAAAGTCATCAGCAGGATGTGGAAGTGTTGGGTACACATTTTAATATCAATAGCTATTTAGACAACAATACCATTAAAACCACTTTACTCGAAGGCCGTGTTCGGATTAGCAATGGCCAGTCCGTAAAAATTTTGAAACCTGGCGAGCAAGCCATTACAGAGGTTTCGGGTAACGGTATCAGGCTGGCAACTGATGTAGATACAGACGACGAGACGGCATGGAAAAATGGTCTTTTTCAATTTAACAATGCCGACCTGAAAGGTATTCTGAAGCAATTAGAAAGGTGGTACGATGTTCAAATCGATTATCGTAGTATCCCGAATAAAAAATATAACGGTATGGTTCCACGTAAGGCCAAACTATCTGAAGTATTAAAAATGCTGGAGAAGACCGGAAATATCAGGTTCGAAATAGGCCATGGAAAGAAGTTAACCGTATTGCCAGAAAAATAATTGCCTATCCCAGAACGGCTTTCTCAATTAACCCACAAATAACCTAATCAATTTAAATTTAAACCAAACTGAATGTATGAACTTTTACACTCAAAGTAATCGGTCCAATGCCTTAAAGGCGGCAGGGCTGGTTACAAGTTATTTTAACCTAACCTGTATTAGAACAATGAAACTTTTTGTTGTTTTAATAACGGTTTTATGCTTACAGGTTAGTGCATCGGCATTTTCCCAGAACATTAGCATAAACCAAAAAAACGTGCCTCTTGTACGTGTTCTGAAAGAAATTAAGAAACAAAGCGGTTATTTTTTCCTGTATGATGCAGATTTGATTGAAAAACTGGCGAAACCGGTAACAGTTGATGTTAAACATGCCGAAATCAAAGAGGTACTTGCACAGGTTTTAAAATCGCAGCCTTTTAGCTGGGAAATTAAAGAAAATACCATTTTAATTATGCCCCTTGCCAAGAGCAACAATAATAATAGTAAAGCGATTGATGTAACAGGTAAAATTGTTGATGAGAATGGAAACCCCATGCCTGGCGCTTCGGTAAAGGTTAAGGGGCAACCGGCTGCTTCAGTTACCGATAGCGATGGAAATTTTGTCATTAGAAATGTCAACGAAAATGCGGTATTGGTTATCTCATACATTGGTTACATGGATAGAGAAGTAATGGCAAAGTCACAGATGGGTACGTTGAAATTAACGCCATCAGCAGGCACTTTAAGTGATGTGGTAGTGACTGGTTATACCAACTATACTAAAACACAATCAGCTGCAGCGAGTTCTTTGGTTACTGCTGATAAAATTAATACAGTTCCGGGATTAACAGTCGATCAGATTTTACAAGGCCGTGTACCTGGAATGAGTGTAATTTCCACCACCGGACAGCCGGGTCAAAGTGCATCAGTTGTCATTCGTGGTATTGGAAGCGTGAACGGTTCATCCACGCCATTATTCGTTTTAGATGGTGTACCGATCGAAGCCGGTTATTTCCAAACCATTAACCCGGAAGATATTGAATCGGCAACGGTGTTGAAAGATGCATCCGCAAAAGCACTATATGGTTCAAGAGGATCGAATGGCGTAATTGTGCTTACGAGCAAAAAAGGTAAGGCAGGTAAAATTGCGGTTAATTATACTTCACAATATGGTTTCTCTAATTTAAGCAGGCCAAATTTCGAGATGATGAACACTGCTCAGCGTTTACAGTTCGAAGAAGAAATTGGCGCAACTTTCGGCCGTAATCTCGGCCCGGGCTGGACATACTCTCCTAAAAACCCAACTTACGCTGCAGGAACCGCAGCATCACGTGCACGTGCTGATTATATCATCGACAGTTTAAAGCAGATCAATACCGATTGGAGAGATATTTTCTTCCAGCGCGGTAAGTTTCAGGAACAACAAGTGAGCATTAGCGGTGGAAATGATAAACTTCGCTTTTACAATTCATTAAACTATTATAGTCAGGAAGGCGTAGCGAAACGTACCGGATTGGATCGCTACTCATTAAGAAGTAATTTAGATTTTAATGATGGTAAATTTAGCGGAAGTACCAATGTGTCTATTGGCTATTCGCAATCAAGCTTTACTGAAGGTGAGGGCGGAACAGGCGCTGGTACGGCTATGGCTTCGGTTTATTATGCTTTGCCTTATGAAAAACCCTATGCATCTGACGGTACCTTGGTACACCCGGGAAACAGATCCCAATATTTCATCTTAGATCAGCGTGAAGGAAGTCAGGCTCTAGAACGTTTACTGAATTCATCAGATAAAACAGAACAATTAAAATCCATCATCAGCACCGCTTTTGCTTATCAGATTTTACCTGAATTAAAAGTAACGACCAGGGCGGGTATTGATTACCGTCAGTCAACTGACCAGCAATTCATTAATCCGGATTCTTATTATGGATCAAGAAGTGTAGCCAATACATTAGGTGGAAAAGGTCGTTTAACTGATGCGAGCAGAAGAAACTTTAATATTATTTCAACTACCGGCTTAACTTACGCGAAGAAATTCAATGACCTTCATGACTTTGAGGCTTCTGCTTTTTATGAATACGTTTACAATAATTACAATTCATTTGGTTTTAGTGCTTACGGTATCGATGGTCGTTTACCGGAAACACCGGCAGGTGCAACAAATGGCAGCGCGACATTTTTGCCAGGTACCACTGGTGGAAAAACTAAAAATGCCCTGGCATCTATCATGGGCGTAGCCAGATATACTTATAATGATAAATACACTTTAACAGGAAGCTATCGTTACGACGGATCGACCAGGGTAGCACCGGAAAATAAATGGCACGGTTTCTATTCATTCGGTGCAAACTGGAATGTAAAAGGAGAAGAGTTCTTAAAGAATAATGAATTAATTAACGATTTAAGGCTAAGAGGAAGTTATGGTATAACAGCAAGTCCGTTCGGTGGCGATTTCTTGTATTTACCAACTTACGCAGTGAATACCTCTTACGGTGGTGCTCCGGCATTAAGAGCAACTACCCCGGGCAATGATGCTTTTGACTGGGAATACGTGAAAGAATTCAATACTGGTTTTGATTTAGCGGTATTCAGCAATAGGTTACGCGTTACGGTTGATTATTATAATAGAAAAACTACTAATATGTTCATCAATCAACCACTTTCGGCAACATCCGGCTTCCTTGAGTTAAACCTGAGTGCTGGTATCATGAGAAACAGGGGAGTGGAGTTTGATGTAAGTGGAGACGTAGTCAAAAACCGTGATTTTATCTGGACTATTGGCGTAAATGCAGGTTATAATAAAAACAAAATTTTGCATGTTACCGATTTAGTGGATTCATATCCTGATGGTGATACGCGAATTTTAAAAGTAGGGATGCCTTATGGCACTTATTTTGCACCAGATTGGGCAGGTGTGAATCCGCAAACGGGAGAGCCTCAATATTATAACCTTGATGGATCGATCACAACAGCCTATAATTTAAACACACAAAGCAACACCAATTCCGGAAGTTTATATCCAACATTTACGGGAGGTTTTAATACTTCATTAAGCTACAAAGGCATTACTGCATCAGCATTGTTTTCTTTCGTATCAAACGTAATGCGTTGGAACAACGAAGATTTTTATAATGAAAACCAGCGATATGCAACCAGTAACCAAACCGTAAGGATGCTCGAAAACAGGTGGCAGGTTCCTGGAGATACAGGAAATGACGCGATTTTACAAAAATTCGATCTTCCAAGAAACTTCACCTCAAAAGATATTCAGGATGCTTCATTCCTTAGATTGAGAAATGTAAATGTGGGTTATTCTTTACCAAAAAGTTTATTGGAAAAAACCAAAATCATCAGAGGTGTTAAAATCTTCGTTCAAGGACAAAACTTATTTACCTGGACAAAATGGAGAGGTTTAGATCCGGAAAACAATGCTGTTTATGGCCGCTTCCAATATCCTAACACCAGAACCTACACAGCAGGTTTAAACGTTAACTTTTAATAATTACAGCAATGATTAATAAAATATCTCAAATATACTTACTGCTATTTTCGTTGTTAGTTTTAACATCGTCGTGCGCAAAATTGGATTTGGTTCCAACAGATACCATCTCACCAGATAAAGCTTACAGAAATATCAATGATATCAATTTAGGTGTTCTTGGTGCTTACGCTCTTTTGGACGGCGGTACCATTGGTGTAGTTTCTACCGTTTCTGATGAAGCTACGTTTCCAACAGAAAATACGGTTGGAAATAGCGATGCTTTCAGGTGGCTTTACAATGCAGGTAGTGGATCCGTGACGTCTCAATATTATACATTTTATGTTGCGATAGACCGTATAAACAGAACCCTGGCAGGTTTAGATGCATTAACGCTAACAGGAGCAGACGCAGCAACCGGTGCACGCTATCGTGGCGAATTACTTGCTTTGCGCGCTTATTTTCACTTCGAGCTGCTCCGTAACTATGCCTCATCTTATCAAACTGGTGCTTTAGGTGTGCCTTACATGAAAGCTTCTGCAATTATTTACCCTGCAAGAGACAATTTTGAAGTAGTTGTTGCTAATGCAAAAGCAGATTTAGTAGCCGCTAAACCGTTAATTCCAACAACTTTTACAGATAAAACCCGTATTACAAAAGCTGCTGTTTCAGCTATACAAGCCAGATTAGCTTTGTATGAAAAAAACTGGAGTGAGGCAATTACTTACGCTAACGAAGCTATTGCGGCTATTCCGCTTGCTACAAAAGCGCAATTTCCAGGTATCTGGACAGATGCGAATGATAGTGAAGTCATTTGGAAAGCAAAACGCGTTGGCACAACAGATTCACGTCTGGGCGAGTTTTATTTCCGGCAAACAGGAGGAATTGTCTTATACGCTCCGGCTTTTAAATTGATCAATACTTTTGATAAGGTTAACGACCTGCGTTACCCGGCTTACATTAAGTTTGATGCTACGCGTACGGGTACAAAATCGCAGTACCTGGTAAATAAATACATTGGCGGAACTTCTACTGCACCAGGCTTAACCGATATCAAATTGTTCCGCACGGGCGAAATGTACCTGATTAAAGCAGAAGCAGAAGCCGAATCAACTGGTGATGCGGTTGGAGATTTAAATGCTTTACGTGCAGCCCGTATTAATGGTTATACCAGTGCTACTTTTGCCGATAAAGCAACTTTGATCACAGCAATTCTTGATGAAAGATATAAAGAACTGGCTTTTGAAGGTCACCGTTTCTTCGACTTGAAAAGAAGGAATTTACCTGTAGTCAGGTTGGCGGCCGATGCTGCAAATGCATCCGGAGCAATCACCCTGCCGGTCACTCAGGCGCAATATGCATTCCCGATTCCTGCAGCGGAGATTTCAGTAAACAAACAAACCGTTCAAAATCCTAATTATTAAAGAAATATTTTTTGACCCTGATCACGTTAAGTTTGCCGAACGCCGATAGATGTGTCCCTTGAATTTTTACAATGAAACAATCCTTTCTTATCATTTTAATGGCATACTGTTTTTCTGTTATGGGATGTAGTAAAGCAACTGAAACTGTTGTACCTCCTTCAACAAGCAATGGTATAAACACACCCGTTGCCAAACGTAGGCCAGCATCAATCGGAATTGTTGGTGATAGTGCCAATGTGGTCAGATCAACGGGTGGCGGTATGGTTTTAATGGGTGGCGGAACTGATGTGGATGCCGCTTTTAAATGGATGATGGAAAGAAACGGTGGAGGCGATGTGGTGGTTTTACGTGCTACAGGAACAGACGCTTACAATCGGTATATCAATGGCTTGGGAAGTGTCAATTCTGTAGAAACGCTGCTTATTAATACGAGAGAACTGGCGAACAACGATACCGTTGCTTACATGATCCGCAATGCAGAGATGGTTTTCATTGCCGGTGGCGACCAGTCTGACTATATGAAATATTGGAAAGACACCAAAACCGAACAGGCCTTAAATTTTCTGCTAAACGATAAAAAAGCACCAGTTGGCGGCACCAGCGCAGGTTGTGCCATTTTAGGTGGTTTTTATTACAGTGGCGAAACCGGTGGCTTAACTTCTGCGCAGGCACTGGCAAATCCGTACCATGCTAATGTTACCTTGTACAATAACGATTTTCTGAAAGCACCTTATTTGCAAAATGTAATTACCGACCAGCACTATTTAACCCGCGATCGTGAGGGAAGGTCTCTGGTATTTCTAGGAAGGATTAATAAGGATTTTTCGGTTCAGGCTAAATGTATTGCTGTTGATGAGCGCACCGCTGTTTGTATTGATCAAAATGGAAAAGCACAGGTTTTTGGTGATTATTCGGCCACAAGGGCTTATAGTTATGCATATTTTATTGTTCCTGATGCGACTAAACAGCCGGAGCGGTTTG
Organism: Pedobacter suwonensis; assembly: GCF_007833675.1. Classification (NCBI taxonomy): domain Bacteria; kingdom Pseudomonadati; phylum Bacteroidota; class Sphingobacteriia; order Sphingobacteriales; family Sphingobacteriaceae; genus Pedobacter; species Pedobacter suwonensis. The sequence goes on from NZ_CP031708.1 coordinate 4,567,936, forward strand.
AGGCAAACCAAAGTGTAAACTGGAACAATGACGGAAAGGCTTTTTCTGTTTATGAAATTGCTGCCTCGGTTAATGGTGGTGGAAGTTTTAATGTTGCTACCTTTAAAGTAAATGAAGCCAGCGGTGGCAAATGGTACGCTTGGTGGATAGATAACGGAGTTTTAAATAAAAAAGATCAATAGATAAAATGAAAGCATTGAAATTATTTACAGTATTGTTATGTACTGTATGGGCATTGAATGTTAATGCACAACAGAAAAAATATGTAATGGTGATCCACGGTGGTGCAGGTACCATTTTAAAGAAAAACATGACACCAGAGAAAGAAGCTGCCTATGTAGCCGCTTTAACAAAGGCTTTGCAGGCCGGTTATGCAGAAATTAAAGCAGGTAAATCAAGTCTCGACGCAGTTGAGGCAACCATCCATGTTTTGGAAAACGATCCGCATTTTAATGCCGGTAAAGGAGCAGTTTTTACTCATGATGGCCGAAATGAACTGGACGCCGCCATTATGGACGGAAAAACCTTGATGGCAGGAGCCATTGCTGGCGTCACAACCGTTAAAAACCCCATTTCTGCAGCAAGGGCGGTAATGGAAAAATCAGAACATGTAATGATGGTGGGTTCGGGGGCCGATCTGTTTGCAAAAGATGCCGGACTGGAAATTGTAGATCCTAAGTATTTCTGGACAAAGGAACGTTGGAACGGTTTGCAGGAAGCCATTAAAGAGGATTCTACTAAAGCAGTTTTAGATCATGGCAGTAAAAAATCAGGATTGCTTGGCATCAAAAACCACGATTATAAATTCGGTACCGTAGGCTGTGTGGCTTTAGATCAGGCAGGCAACCTGGCGGCAGGAACATCAACAGGTGGTATGACCAACAAAAAATATGGAAGGGTGGGCGATGCGCCGATTATTGGTGCAGGAACTTATTGTAACAATGAAACAGCAGGTATTTCGTGTACCGGCTGGGGCGAATTTTACATCCGCAATGTGGTAGCCAAAACCATTTCCGATTTAATGGAATACAAAGGTATTTCGGTAGCAGAAGCTTCGAAAATTGTATTGGATAAAGTAGGCAAAATGGGCGGCGACGGTGGTTTGATCGCATTAGATAAAAAAGGTAATGTAGCCATGCCTTTTAATACCGAAGGCATGTACAGGGGCACCATCACCGCAGATGGAAAAATTGAGGTAAATATTTACAAATAATGAAGAAACTATTTTTGATGACATGTCTGGTCAGCCTTTCATTAATGGCGGCTGCCCAGGGAAAGCCTGAAGGTAAGCTGTTTATCATCGGAGGTGGCGATCGGTCCGATGCGTTGATGCAAGAAATGCTGAATACAGCTTCACTAAAAGCGAACGATTATATTATTGTGTTGCCAATGGCTAGCGAGTTGCCTGATGTAGGCTTCGGGACCCTTTCTACTCAGCTAAAGAAGCTTGACAACCGGGCGATCAGGAATTTTAACTTCAATAAACATGATGTGAATGATAAAAACTGGATTGATTCGCTAGTCGGGGCAAAACTGATTTACATTTTAGGCGGAGACCAGAACCGTTTTATGAAATCGGTGCTGAATACCCCGGTTTACGCTGCTATTCATAAGGCTTATCAAAACGGAGCTACTATTGCCGGAACAAGTGCTGGCGCTGCGGTAATGAGTAAGTATATGATTACCGGCAAACAACTTTTAGATACCGTTTATAAAGAAACCTTCAATAAACTATGGGATAAAAATATCGAATTTGCTGAAGGAATGGGTTTGTTGCAAAACACCATCATTGATCAACATTTTTTAAAACGTAACCGTTATAACCGGTTAATTTCTGCCTTGGCAGCGCATCCCAATATGGTTTGTATAGGTATTGATGAAAGCACAGCAATCATTGTTCATGGCAATAAAGCAACTGTTGCAGGCGAAAGTCAGGTCGTTCGTCTGGCCAATCCAAAGTCGCTTACAGAAACCGGTAAAGGTTTGCTAAAATTTAAACAGGCCGATTTTGGCATTTTTACCGCAGGTGATGTGATTGACATAAAGCCTTAATGCGTTTGCGCTCATTTTTTACGAGTGCGCAAATAACATGGCGATTCCATCGCTTTCAGGGAAAGCCTATCTTGAGAAATTAAGGTAGGCTTTTATTTTTAATTCAAATATTAACAAACTGTTTAACAAAAGGAAAATTAACTTATCTTTCATTTTTCCTAAATCATAAATGAAAAAGATTTTCTCCAATTTAACAGTTCAGGTTTTGGTCGCTATTGTCATAGGGATCTGTGTGGGTACTTACTTTCCTGGCTTCGCACCAACAGCCAAAATGATCAGTGAGGGTTTTATCAACCTCATTAGCATGTTAATTGCCCCGATTATATTTTTTACCATTGTGTTGGGTATCGCACACATGGGCGATATGAAAAAGGTTGGTCGGGTTGGTGGTAAGGCACTGTTATATTTCGAAATTGTAAGCACTGTTGCCATTGCCATTGGTTTGCTGGTGGCGAATATCTTAAAACCGGGTGCAGGAATGGTAGCCAAAACTGGTGATGCTACAAAAATCGCAGGATATGCCGAGCAGGCAAAAGAGATGAATTGGGGAGAATTTTTCCTTCACATCATTCCACATAATGTAATGGCTGCTTTTGCAGAAGGAAATATTTTACAGATTTTGCTGTTTGCCATTCTTTTTGGTTATGGATTGAACAAGCTGGGGGCTGATGGAACCAGTATTTTAAATGCTTTCGATAAAATCTCGAAGGTGCTTTTTAAAATTATGAAGCTGATTATGCGGTTAGCGCCAATCGGAGCTTTTGGTGGGATGGCTTTTAGCATTGGTACGCATGGTCTGGAAAGTATCTTCGGAATGGCAAAGTTGATGGGCTCAGTTTATTTAACCTGCATTTTATTTATTTTTATTGTGTTAAATGCCATTTGCCGCTATTATAAATTCAGTCTTTGGCAATACCTTAAATACATCCGCCAGGAGATATTAATCGTATTGGGTACTTCCTCTTCAGAATCAGCTTTGCCCAGTATGATGCAGAAAATGGAAAGCATTGGCTGTGATAAATCGGTGGTGGGTTTGGTTATTCCAACGGGTTATTCTTTTAATCTCGATGGTACAGCGATTTACCTGGCCATGGCAGTGATATTTCTCTGCCAGGTTTTTCATGTCGATTTAACATTAGGTCAGCAGATTACTGTTTTAGGGGTACTTATGGTCACTTCAAAAGGGGCAGCAGGTGTAACCGGAAGTGGTTTTATTGTATTGGTATCAACCCTCACCGCGTTAAAAATAATGCCGATTGAGCACATTTCTATTTTAATTGGTGTAGATCGTTTTATGAGCGAGGCCAGGGCCATTACCAACGTAATCGGAAACGGCGTGGCCACTATTGTGGTTGCCAAAAGTGAAAACCAGTTCGATGAAGAAAAATATCTGAAGGCCATTCAACCTGTAACTATAGAAAAGGGTGAGGAAGGTTAGGTTGGAGTTGAGCGTTTGGCATAAGGCGATCAGGAATTCGAAAGCAAACGATTAGTTTGGAGTTCTCCCTCGAGGCGTCACCCTGATCCGATGGTTTGGATTTATTTCAGGATCTTTACTATTAGAGAAATACTGAAGAATCAGGTTTTCTGTAAATGAGGGTTTGTTGCCTTTCGGTTAGATCAGTCCTTCTTTCCGCTATTATCTTTTTGTGAGGGTTTGCAGGCACATTATTTGTTTCTGCACCAAAAAGGATAGCCGCTTCAATAAGGTTTATTGAAGGTGGGGCTTGTAAGAAACCAAGCAACGATTTGCAAATTGTTAGCCATTTTGTACTTTGTGACTTGCATTAACAGTTCGATATAGCCCCCGGGCGCAGCGGTATCCCCGAAGCGCAGCTAGGGATATAGCGAAGCACGGGAACCGACTTTAATTGCTACAGGTCTTGCGCTCCAAAAAAAGTGATTTTTAAGCTGAGTTCGATAGGTGTACCCTTTTGGAACCTAAACCAGGTACTAATTTGAAATGGTCGTCACCCTGAATTCATTTCAGGGTCTTAATAGACAGAGAGGTGCTGAAATAAATTCAGCATACGACAATCCGTAAAACCTTCCCGCCTTCAACCTTTTTATTTATTGAAACAAATTCAACAGCTATCGGATCAAAGTGGCAATCGCTTTATTTCTGCAGTTGTTACTCCCAACTAAAAACGCCCAACTCCAAACCATTTCGATTATTTTTCAAGTCTCCCAATCTTTCACCTTCCCGCCTTCAACCTTCTTATGTGTCTGATTTGCCTGCTAAGTCCAACCAAAAACGCCCGACTCCAAGCTAATTCGGTTGTTTTTCAAGCCTTCTAACCTTTAACCTTCCCGCCCTCAACCTTTTTCCATATCTTTGCAGCAGAAACAGGCAACACAGCTTGTTTAGTTAATCCATAATACATTGGCTCAAGAAGAACAAAGTAACCGCAAAGAAAAAAGCGAGTTACATCCACGCAACAAACACCGTTCGCGTTACAATTTCAAACAACTTACTGCCGCTTCAAAAGAATTAAGACGTTTTGTTTTTAAAAACGAACATAACGACGATTCAATCGATTTTGCTGATCAAAATGCCGTAAAAGCACTAAATAGGGCGCTGTTGAAATATTTCTACGATATTCAGCAATGGGATATTCCACAGGATTTTCTTTGTCCGCCTATTCCCGGCAGGGCAGACTACATCCATTATATTGCCGACCTGCTGGGATCAAGCAATAAAGGTAAAAATCCCAAAGGAACTAAAATCAACGTGTTGGACATTGGCGTAGGCGCTAACTGCATTTACCCGATTATCGGTCATCAGGAGTATGGATGGAGTTTTGTAGGGTCGGAGATTGATCCACTTTCAGTTGAATCGGCAAAACGCATTATTGAAGCCAACAAACCATTGCAGGGTGCAATAGAAATCCGCCAGCAATCATCTAAAATGGGTATTTTCAGGGGGATTGTAGGTAGAACTGAGCGTTTTGATGCCGTGGTTTGTAATCCACCTTTCCATTCTTCCTTAAAAGAAGCTGAACAGGGTACCCGCCAAAAATGGCGCAACCTGGGCGGAAATGAAAAAGAAGTAAAACATGTATTAAACTTTGGAGGCAATAAGGCCGAGCTTTGGTGTCCTGGAGGCGAACGTGCCTTTGTGGAGCAGATGATTATCCAAAGTGCGCAGATTAAAAACCAGGTGTTATGGTTCAGTTCACTCGTTTCAAAAAGCGCAAACCTAAAAAGTATTTATAATGCTTTGGTTAAAGCAAATGCTTTTGAAGTGCGTACCGTTATCATGAGCCAGGGCCAGAAAATAAGCCGCTTTGTAGCCTGGACTTTTCAGGATGAAAGAGCACAGGATGAATGGGTAAAAGGATGGAATGTCTGAGTTTGGAGTCCGCAGTTTGGTGTTGTTAGTTTTGGCTGCATAATCCAATCAGATGGTACAGTAATGCCGAGTGGATATTATCATTCGGCATTTTTTTTGCAATTACTTTCATTAACTGCTTACTGAAAATTGCCAACTGCCAACTGTAAACTGCCAATCATTTTTTTTCATAAACAATCAAAATGGTTAGGTTGTTGCCTGGATCTGGCGCAATCCCGTGCGAACTGCCAGGTCGGGTTAAAATGGCATCGCCAGGTTTAACGGCAAAAGTTTTTCCGTTCATTTGCATGGTTCCTTTTCCACTGATCACATAATAAATTTCATCCTCCTTTTGCAGGTGGTAACCAATCGATGAGCCCGGTTTCAGGATTCTTTTCCTAAAGGCTGTTTTCAGGTTTTTGGCATTGGAGAAAAAGTTAAAGCCTATGGTTTTACCTCCGCCATTGTGGGTTCCTGTTTCTTCCTTAGCTACCTCAGCATCATTTTGCAAAATGTATTTACTGGTGTCAGTTGTTTGAGCTTTCGCGGCAATTGAAACAAAGAGGATAAAAAATAGTACGGCTAATGTTCGGTAACTCTTGTGGCTCATTTTTATGTAGGTTATTGGCTTAAGCTTATCTTTCCGCTTTAGTTTTTAGTCTTTAAGGTAAATTTAAATGTTTTGTCCTATTGTAGCCAATATCACTTAAACTTGTTACTAAACGTGATCGGAGTGGGCCCGGTTTTGGTGGACTCTTCATCGTCCCTTTCCCTAAGCATATTTTTTTAATTTGGAAACGAACGCGCAGTAATTCTTGGCTGTCTTTAGTCCTGCCATCCGCTTTACTCCCTTGCACTACGTGTTCGCTGCTGTCAGGTTTATTACCGAGGGGGCTGCTCCGGTTATGGGTGCCTAAAAGCACCCACATTTGTTACTAAACCCCTGCCCGTTTCAGGTGGGCGATCTTAGTAGATGCTCCCGATTTACGCACTGTTTTTTGTGTTTATTGGTGTGCTTGCTTGTTTTACAGGTTTCATCGGAGGATGAACGGGAGCGGGGCTGAAGTCCTCCAAAAGAACGGGACTGCTCATTTGCTAACCCTAAGCGTTAATGTTTTTAATTTGGAAAAGGACGCGCAGTAATTCTTGGCTGTCTTTAGCCCTGCCATCCGCTTTACTCCGTTGCACTACGTGTTCGCTGCTGTCAGGTTTATTGCCGAGGGGGCTGCTTCGGGATCTGTTGCCAAAAAGCACCTGGCCTTTGTTATTAAACCCGTATTCTTAGTGGGTGCTCCCGATTTTCATCCTACCGTGTGGACACATCTTTTTTAAGAATGGTATGGGCATTTTGCTAATCAACTTTAATAAAGCACTGATTTTAGCTAAGGACACTGTCAATCCCAAGAGCCGGGGGAATCAAAAAAACAGTAGCAGTCTAGATGAACTTGCACCAACAAACCTAAACGCAGTGGTTTTGTGTTCATAACGATGATTTAATTTTTAAAAAAAGATTGAACACAAACCCCGTAGGGCTCAATCAGACCAAAGAAAAAATAAACAATAACTGATTAAACGAAGTGCCGCTGTTTTTTTGATGCGCCTGGAATTGTGCAAAAGGCTCATTGCTGGATTGACGAAGCGCTTTGGGTACTTTGGCGCTCCAAAATGCGTAGCATTCTTGAGCACAAATGAAAAACAACTGCCTCTGCGAAAAACTACCATGCCACCGCGGCATAGAGCGGAAGAAAAATATCATAATTAATTGTGTCCACACTGTAGGATTTTCATCCGAGCAGGAACGGGAGCGGAGCTGAAGCCCTCCAAAAGAACGGGACTGCTCATTTCCTCATCAAAAGAACCAATATTTTTTCTAAATAAGCGATTTGTGTTTCTTCGGTCTCTAACCTTGCCCCACACCGACTCCGATTGAAGAAATCGGTGGTTACGGTTGATGTTGATAACCCGATAGCATCTTTTTTATGATAGTAAGACAATCGTTGATTTGCTTTAGGCTTTTAGCTTTAATCTTTCCCCTTTCGGCTTAAAACCATTTCCTTACATTTTACTGAAAAAACGGACTAAATAATATAGTTTTAGATTTGAATTCCAGTTCAATAATATTAGCTTTGCACAAAAAAATATTGATACATGAGCGTTTTAGTAAATAAAGATTCTAAGGTTATCGTTCAGGGTTTTACCGGAAACGAAGGAACTTACCACGCTGAGCAGATGCTGGCCTATGGTACAAACGTAGTTGGTGGTGTAACACCTGGCAAAGGTGGGCAATTACATTTAGAAAAGCCTGTTTTTAATACTGTTAAAGATGCCGTTGATCAAACAGGTGCAAATGTATCGATCATTTTTGTACCGCCGGCTTTTGCTGCTGATGCCATTATGGAAGCTGCCGAAGGTGGTATTAAAGTTATTGTTTGTATTACTGAAGGTATCCCGACAAAGGATATGATTCAGGTTAAAGAATATATTGCAGATCGTGATGTGACGCTTATCGGTCCTAACTGCCCTGGTGTAATCACTGCTGATGAAGCTAAAATTGGTATCATGCCAGGTTTTATCTTCAAAAAAGGTCATGTAGGTGTGGTTTCTAAATCAGGAACTTTAACTTACGAAGCAGTAGATCAGGTGGTTAAAGCTGGTTTAGGCATTACTACTGCGATTGGTATTGGTGGTGATCCGATTATCGGAACCCCAACCGTAGAAGCCGTAAAATTGTTAATGAACGATCCTGAAACACACGGTATCATCATGATTGGTGAAATTGGCGGTGGAATGGAAGCTGAAGCTGCACGTTGGATCAAAGAAAACGGAACTAAACCTGTTGTTGGTTTTATTGCTGGTCAGACTGCGCCTCCGGGACGTAGAATGGGTCACGCTGGTGCTATTGTTGGCGGTGCCGATGATACTGCAGCTGCAAAAATGAAAATCATGCGCGAGTGTGGTATCCGTGTAGTGGAAAGTCCTGCTGAAATCGGTGCTGCGATGGCAGAAGAATTGGCAAAGTAAGATTTTTAAAATTTACATAAAGAAAAGCGTTTCGATTAGGTTCGGAGCGCTTTTTTTGTTTAACCGCAAAGAACGCAAAGAGCAGTCGCAAAGCGCGCAAAGTTTTGTTTGTCCTTATTAAACCACCGAGTATATAAAGAAAGGCACAGAGAAAAACGAGGATTTAAGTAGGTCTCATTTTTTAACCGTAAAATTGGTTTTGAACACCAAATCGCAAAGCACACAAAGTTGGCCTTTGTTATTGTTTTTCGTTCGTCATTCCTACGCAGGCAGAATCTTAATGCCTTTGGTTAAGTTTAGCTTCGGGTTAAAACCACTTCATTTTGTTTCCCTTTCCTTTAGGAGAGGGACAGCACAGAAGATAATGAGCATCAAACTTTGTCAGGGTGAGGTAAACACTAATACAAACCCTTAAACCAGCAAACCAAAACAATATCTATAGCGTATATTGAGGTATGAAAACGATGTTAAATAAACTATTTTTGCTTTCTGCTGTTGTTTTAACTACAGGGCTATCTGCCTGTGCACAAAAGCAGGATAAGAAAGAAACAAAACAGGCAAAAGAAGCGACACAAATTATACCCAAGAAAAAGATGAACTGGAATCCATTAACGCCCGAAGAAGAAAGGGTAATTGTACATAAGGGTACCGAATATCCTGGTACAGGTAAATATGAACATACTACAGATAAAGGAACTTATACGTGTAAACGTTGTAACGCCCCGCTATACCGCTCAGAAAGTAAGTTCGATGCCCATTGTGGCTGGCCTGCTTTTGATGATGAAATTAAAGGCGCTGTTAAGCGTATTCCGGATGCCGACGGCTCACGTACAGAAATTGTTTGCGCCAACTGTGGTGCGCATCTGGGTCACGTGTTTTTGGGCGAGGGATTTACCAATAAAGACACCCGTCATTGCGTAAATTCGATTTCCATGAACTTTGTGCCGGATCAAAAATAAGGTGGATGTAGATGGGTTAGGTAGAGGCGTAAGGCGATAAGCTTTACGCCTTTTTTAATGCACAAAAATAGACTGTTTTTCCACAAATTATTGATTATAAACTAAATGCTTATATTTGCTGGCTCGATAAAGAAAATTTAGCCTATGAAGTATCTGCTGTTATTAAGTTTTTGTTTCCTGTTTTTACAAGGTAAAGCACAAAATTCTGGTTCATCAAATGAACCGGATCGTATCAAAAAAACAGTTCTCGCGACTTATTACCACAGAAAATTCGAAGGGCACCGAACCACCAGCGGCGCCAAGTACCGGTCGAAAAAACTCACAGCTGCACATCGTACCCTGCCATTCGGCACCATGGTTAAAGTAACCAATCCGGATAACGGAAAGTCTGTGGTAGTTAAGGTAAATGACCGTGGCCCTTTCTCTAAAAGATTGGCTATAGATTTGTCTGAACGTGCTGCAAAACAGATCGGTATTTATCGTAAAGGCATAGGTAAAGTAGAACTCAGTTATACGGTTGAATAATACTCGTTTTAGCTCTATTTACAGCTCAAAATACTCCTAAAATTTAAGTTATTAACACTCATTTTCGTTTGTTAAAGCCTTTAAAAGAAACAATTAGCTTTTTTTTTGCTTGAAAATGATATTAGGCTGATCGTTTTTCCCCAGCAATTGGGTGATGTGTTAACAACTTTGGTTCACAAAAAATAGCCCCCGTATATATATTTGTTATAACAAAGTTCTTTAACTTCTTGCGTTTGGAAACAAATATAAAAGCTTAGTTTTTAGTTAATTATAAGTAGATCTCTCAGATTACCATTCTAAATTTTCGCAACTAAAAATTCAGTTGTTTGCCGGACAATAGGGTTAACACTTTCACAGCAGCGTTTTGATCAAGACATTACAATCATCATATTAAAATTGATGGATGCATGTCTTCGTCGGCTCTGAAAAAAATAAGATTTAAAAACATCAGCGTATGGAACAGGAATTATTACTACAAGAAAACAAAGACAGGTTTGTGCTTTTGCCGATTAAGTATCCGAAAGTTTGGGAGATGTATAAAAGAACGGAAGCCAGTTTCTGGACTGCCGAAGAAATCGACCTTTCTGATGACCTGAAGCATTGGGAGAACCTTAACGACGGTGAAAGGCATTTCATATCTCATATTTTAGCCTTTTTTGCAGCCAGTGACGGTATTGTAAACGAAAATCTTGCAGTAAATTTCATGAGCGAAGTTCAGATTCCGGAAGCGCGCTGTTTTTATGGCTTCCAGATTATGATGGAAAATATCCATTCAGAAACCTACGCTTTATTAATCGATACCTACATTAAAGATCCAGAAGAAAAGGATCGTTTGTTCCATGCCATCGATACTGTTCCGGCAGTAAAAAGAAAGGCCGAATGGGCCTTACGTTGGATTGATAACGGAACCTTTGCTGAGCGTTTAGTAGCTTTTGCTGCGGTTGAAGGTATTTTCTTCAGCGGTAGTTTCTGTTCAATTTTCTGGTTGAAGAAACGTGGTTTAATGCCGGGCTTAACTTTCAGTAACGAGCTGATTTCAAGAGATGAAGGTTCTCACTGCGAATTTGCCTGCTTGTTGTACAGCATGTTGAGCAATAAATTGAGTGAAGAACAAGTGCATGGCATTATCAGCGATGCAGTTGAGATTGAAAAAGAATTTATTACCGATGCATTGCCGGTTGCCCTGATTGGCATGAATGCAAAATTAATGAGCCAGTATATCGAGTTTGTAGCCGACAGATGGTTACAGGAATTAGGTTACAAAAAAATATACAATGCAACCAATCCTTTCGATTTTATGGAAATGATTTCATTGCAGGGTAAAACCAACTTCTTCGAAAAACGTGTTGGCGATTATCAGAAAAGCGGTGTGTTAACTGCTGCAGATAACAAAGCACAAGCGTTTTCTTTAGATGAAGACTTCTAAGGTGGAAGGTTAGAAGGTTGAGGGTGGAAGGTTGTTGTAATCTCGATACCTGAGGCTCATTACTTAATACCAATTAATTAAATTACAAAATATAAAGCGATCATCAAGTCTTGATACTTGATACACGCTACCTAATACAAAACTTAAATCTCATAAAATATGTTCGTACTAAAAAGAGATGGCCGGAAAGAACCGGTGCAATTTGACAAAATCACAGCGCGTATTCAAAAACTTTGCTATGGTTTAAATTCAGATCTTGTTGATCCGATTGACGTTGCCAAAAAGGTAATTGAAGGTTTATACGATGGGGTAACCACGTCAGAGTTGGACAACCTTGCTGCAGAAACTGCTGCCTCGTTAACCACAAAACACCCTGACTATGCTTTGCTGGCCTCGCGCATTGCGGTTTCCAACTTACATAAAAACACCACCAAGTCATTCTCGGGTACGATGAAGATGTTGTACGAATATTTCGACCCGAAAGCGCAGAAAGAGGCTCCTCTTATCGCTGACGATATTTATGAGATCATTGAAAAAAACAAGGATATTTTAGATAGTTCGATCATTTACGACCGCGATTTCGGTTTCGATTATTTTGGTTTTAAAACTCTGGAAAAATCGTACCTGTTAAAAGTTAACGGTCAGATTGTGGAGCGCCCTCAGCATTTGTTTATGCGTGTTTCGGTTGGTATCCACAAAGAAGATATTGAAAGCGCCATTAAAACCTATAATTTAATGAGCGAGCGTTGGTTTACGCATGCAACACCAACGTTGTTCAACGCGGCTACACCAAAACCTCAAATGTCTTCATGTTTCCTGTTAACCATGCAGGATGACAGCATCGAAGGCATTTACGATACCTTAAAGCAAACTGCTAAAATTTCGCAAAGTGCAGGTGGTATCGGCTTAAGCATCCACAACATCCGTGCTACCGGTTCATACATTGGCGGTACAAATGGTACCAGTAACGGAATCATTCCAATGTTACGTGTATTTAACGATACCGCCCGTTATGTAGATCAGGGTGGAGGTAAACGTAAAGGTGCTTTTGCTATTTATCTGGAGCCTTGGCATGCAGATGTTTTCGAATTTTTAGATTTACGTAAAAACCACGGTAAAGAAGAAATGCGTGCACGCGATTTGTTCTATGCCTTGTGGATCAACGACTTGTTTATGCAACGTGTTAAGGATAATGGCAACTGGACCTTATTCTGTCCGCACGAAGCACCAGGTTTGGCAGATTGTTTCGGTAAGGAATTTGAAGAATTGTATACTAAATATGAAACCGAGGGGCGTGGCCGTAAAACCATTAAAGCACAGGAACTTTGGTTTGCTATCTTAGATTCGCAGATCGAAACCGGTACACCTTATATGTTGTTTAAAGATGCCGCGAACAGCAAATCTAACCAACAGAACTTAGGTACCATTAAAAGTTCTAACCTGTGTACCGAAATTATCGAGTATACTTCTAAAGATGAGGTTGCGGTTTGTAACTTAGCTTCATTGGCATTGCCTCGTTTTGTAATCAACGGTGCTTTTGATCACCAAAAATTATATGATGTAACTTATCAGGCTACTTTAAACCTGAATAAGATCATCGATCACAACTATTATCCTGTTCAGGAAGCCGAAAACTCCAACATGCGCCATCGTCCGGTTGGTTTAGGTGTGCAAGGTCTGGCTGATGCCTTTATCCTGTTGCGTTTACCTTTCGAAAGCGATGAGGCTAAACGTTTAAACAAAGATATCTTCGAAACCATTTATTTTGCTTCGATGTCGGCTTCGCACGATTTGGCAGTAAAACATGGTCCTTACCAAACGTTTAAAGATTCGCCATTATCTGAAGGTAAATTCCAGTTCGATCTGTGGAACGTAAAGCCAGATAGCGGCCGTTGGGATTGGGATACATTGCGCGAAAAAGTAGTTAAAGATGGTGTGTACAACTCATTATTGGTTGCTCCGATGCCAACTGCATCTACCTCGCAGATTTTAGGTAACAATGAGTGTTTCGAGCCTTATACTTCTAATATTTACACCCGCCGTGTATTAAGCGGAGAGTTTGTGGTGGTAAATAAACACTTATTGAAAGATTTAGTCGCTTTAGGTCTATGGAACAATGATATGAAAAACAAAATCATATTGGCCAACGGATCAATCCAGGCTATTCCTGAAATTCCTGATTACATTAAAGAACTGTATAAAACCGTTTGGGAAATCAAGATGCGTAATATCATCGATATGGCTGCTGACCGTGGTGCCTATATCTGCCAATCGCAATCATTAAACCTGTTCGTAAACGCACCAAACACATCAAAACTAACTTCAATGCACTTCTATGCATGGGAGAAAGGCTTGAAAACCGGTATGTACTACTTGCGCACACAAGCGGCTTCTCAGGCGGTTAAGTTTACCGTAGAGAACCAGGGCGGCAAAGCGATTGAAGCTGTTATCCCTGCCGAAATCCCACAAGATCAGGTAGCAGAAGAAATCATCACTGGCCCGGTTTGTACCATGGAAGAAGGTTGTATTAGCTGCTCAGGTTAAGGTAGCGGGTTGGAAGGCGGAAGATTTAAGGTCGCTAGCGCCGTCATTGTGATGCACGAAGCAATCTTAATGCAATAGTCGACCCCTTCTCATCATAAAGCAATAAAATAGATAAGGTTTTGGGCAAACGCTCAAAACCTTATTTTTTGTTTATATTTTTGTATTACAAAAGGTTTTACCTTAAACCTTACATCTCATGTCTTATACCTCTACTCATAGCAAACACGAAATCATTCCCTGCGAAAGATGCGGGAGCGCTATTGAATGCAAGGCAAATTCCTATACCAAATGCCAGTGCAGTGTGGTGCAACTCAGCATTAACGAAGTACAGTATATCTCCGAACTCTACGATGGCTGCCTTTGTGCCAAATGCCTGTTCGAACTGCAACAGGAATACAGAGAAGAAATAGGGGTATAAGTTTTAATTAATTATTGCTTTCCAGTTTATATACCTGGTCTTTGGCTAAACACCAAGGCATTGATAACGTTATCCCAAAAACGCGTTCGGTTAACTAATATCTATATTGTTTTCATTGTCCAGCTTTATGAGCATTGTCCTGCGGTTAGGTCGGTTCCTTAGGTCTAAAAAAAGGACATCTTTTTTGCATTAATTGTAATTTATACATTTAAAATTTCTGAGGCTATTTGTACAAATCTAAATGCCCGGATTTTGCTCATTATAAGCGTTCGGTCAGCTTATTCCAGGAAATGTCATCTGCAGATGACATTTTGCACTCAATGGATCCTGAGTCATTTTTGAGGCCTTAAAATCAATAAAAAATAGTTTCAAATTAAGCGCTGAAAATGATAAGAAAGCACATCATTTGATATCCATATCGCGCCTGATAAATGGTTTATCAGGCTTAAAAAAAAAGAAAAATATAAAAAGATTATGGAAGCGCTCATTTCTAATTACTGGTGGGTTTTAGTGGCACTGTTGTGCATTGTTTTATACAAATATATTTTACGTTTCCTATTCGGTATGGTCATCGTACCTGAAGACAGGATCGGGTTAATTACCAAAAAATTTGTGCTCTTTGGATCGGCAAGGGAATTACCGGACGGACGTATTATCGCGATTAAAGGCGAGGCAGGTTTCCAGGGAAAAACTTTGGCGCCGGGCTTATATTTCGGGATGTGGTTTTGGCAGTACAGTGTAAGCATGGAGCAATTTACCATCATCCCTGAAGGGAAAATCGGACTTATTATGGCTAAAGATGGGGCCGAAATCCCAACAGGCAATATCCTGGGGCAAAAAGTAGAATCTGATAATTTTCAGGATGCCGTAAAGTTCCTCGAAAACGGTGGTCAGCGGGGGAGGCAAACCGCTTACATTACTTCCGGTTCGTACCGGATCAATACCATGTTGTTTCAGGTTTCTGTTACCGATATGGTCCGCATTCAGGAAAGTATGGTGGGAATTGTAACTACGCTGGATGGTTTGCCGATCGAAGCTAACCAGATTGCGGGTAAACTGGTAGAAGGCCACAATAATTTTCAGGATTTTGATGCCTTTATAAGGCATGGTGGTAATCGCGGTTTGCAACCGCAGGTAATTCTGGCAGGTTCTTACAACTTAAACCCCTGGGCTATCCAGTTAGAAGAAATTCCCATGACTGAGATTGCCATAGGTTATGTAGGCGTGGTGATTTCGTTTATTGGTAAAGAAGGTGATGATTTAACCGGTGCTGATTTTAAACATGGTAATATTGTGGCTAAAGGATCCAAAGGCGTTTGGCTGGAACCGCTTGGACCAGGAAAATATCCGATTAACAAATACATTATGAAGGTAGAGCTGGTTCCTACAACCAATCTGGTACTCAACTGGGCATCGGCACGTAGTGAAGCACATAACCTGGATAAAAATCTATCAACTATAACCGTGCGCTCCAAAGATGGTTTCCCGTTTAACCTGGATGTGGCACAGATTATCCATGTACCCACCACCGAAGCGCCAAAAGTGATTGCCCGTTTTGGAAACATGGTGAATCTGGTTTCGCAGGTTTTAGAGCCTACCATCGGTAACTATTTCCGTAACTCGGCGCAGGGCAGCGATGTAATTGCTTTCTTAAGTACCCGTAAAGAACGTCAGGAATCGGCAAAAGAGCATATCCGTAAGGTACTTGATGAATATAACGTAAATGCGGTTGATACATTGATTGGTGATATTGTTCCACCAGAATCGCTAATGAAAACTTTAACCGATCGTAAAATTGCGGAGGAGCAAAAAGTGACATACGAAACTCAAAAACAAGCACAGGAAACCCGCCAGGGAATGGAGAAAGAAACTGCCATTGCCGATATGCAAAAAGATATTGTGAAGGCACAGCAAAGTGTGGAGATTGCTGAGCGTACCGCAAGTGCAACAGTGAAAAAATCGGAAGGTGATGCAGCGGGAGTAAAACTAGCGGTAGGAGCAGAGGCTGAGGCTACCAAAATGCGTGCTCATGCTGAAGCTGAGGCTACGAAAGCACGTGCACAGGCAGATTCAGAGGCGATTAAATTAAGAGCATCAGCAGAGGCAGAACAGATTTCGTTAACGGGTGGTGCCGAGGCGGGTAAAATTTTAGCGGTAGGTAAATCAACGGCCGAGGCTTACGAACTTGCTGTTAAAGCTTTGGGAGGCGAAAACTTTACCCGTTACAAAATTACTGAAGAGTTATCCAAAGGCAATGTGAAACTGATCCCGGATGTATTGATTGGTGGAAATGCCAGTGCGGGCGGTTCAGCAATGGATGGTTTATTAGGGTTAAAACTAATGGAGTTAATGGATCCTGAAAAACGTAAGGAGGTGGTTGCTGTTGCCGAAATTGTAGAAACCAAAACGAAACCGAAAAAGGATAATATCAATCCCTAAACAATTTTAAGAAAGCAGGTGAACAGTACTAAAAATGTTCATCTGCTTTTTTTGATATCGATTTCTGAGCTGTACTGGCTCCATTCTGCTAACATTTTTCGATTTTTGACACATTTTTAAATACCAGCTTTAGTTATCATTCTTTTCCGGTAAGTAACAGATATTATAAACGCGCAGGTTTGAATTATTTTGAAAGCTTTGCTATCTTTGCAAGGTGAATAAAGTTGTCCTTCTGCTACTTTTCCCGGTACTCGTTTTTAATACCTCCGTTCGCGAAGTAATAAAGGCACCTCAACTTGTTCTTCACTTTTTACAACACCATCAGCTCAATGCTGAAATCAGTTTTATGGACTTTCTTGAAATGCATTACTTCGGGCATGACCTGGATGATCATGATGATGAAGAGGATATGAAACTTCCTTTCAAAAAAATTGATGGTCATCATATCATTTCAATCGGTGTTCCGGCAGAAAAATTTATTTTACTAAAAGCAGTATGCCTGAATATACATACCAGGAAAACTTTCAGTTACACCAATTCCTATACTAATCCTGCTTTCGGAAGCCTGTTTCGCCCACCCATTGCCATAGCTTAAAATTTATTGTTCAAATTTTTTCAGAACCATTTCCCATGGCTTCTGGATATGTCTGTTATTTTAATTTAAGTTATGATGTTAAATAAAATCATCGGTTTTTCCATCCGGAATAAACTGATTATTGCTTTGTTCGTATGCTCACTAATTGGCTGGGGTACTTACGAGGTTACTAAATTACCGATAGATGCACTTCCTGATATTACCGATAACCAGGTGCAGGTTATTACCGTTTCTCCATCATTGGGCGCACCGGATATTGAGCGCCTCATTACATTTCCCATTGAGCAAGCCTGTAGCAGTATTTCCGGACTTAAACAGATCAGGAGTTTTTCACGTTTCGGACTTTCTTTGGTTACCATCGTTTTCACTGAAGAAACCGATGTTTACTGGGCAAGGCAGCAAATTGCCGAACGCTTACAGCAGGTGCAGCAAGAAATTCCACAGGGTATAGGCTCGCCGGCAATGGCTCCTGTTTCAACAGGCCTAGGCGAAATATATCAATATGTAGTTCGGCCAAAAAAAGGTTACGAAGGCAAATTTAATGAACAGGAATTG
Organism: Pedobacter suwonensis; assembly: GCF_007833675.1. NCBI lineage: Bacteria > Pseudomonadati > Bacteroidota > Sphingobacteriia > Sphingobacteriales > Sphingobacteriaceae > Pedobacter > Pedobacter suwonensis. Next base: position 4,585,801 of record NZ_CP031708.1, read on the forward strand.
CGTACCATTCAGGATTGGATAGTAAGAAGGCAACTTTTAGGTACGCCCGGAGTCGCGGAAGTATCTAGTTTTGGCGGCAGGCTGAAACAATACGAAGTTGCGGTGCGGCAAGACCAACTTAAAGCCTATGGATTAACCATTGCCGAAATATTCGATGCCCTCGAAAAAAATAATGAAAATACAGGCGGGGCATACATTGAAAAGGGACCAACTGTTTTATATATCCGAAGCGAAGGATTAACAACCAATCTGGCCGATATTGAAAAGATTGTGGTAAAAACGCTTGATAACGGAATGCCTGTTTTAATGGGCCAGGTTGCCAAGGTTCAGTATGGCTCGGCCATACGTTATGGCGCGATGACTTATAATGCCCAGGGTGAAGTTGCAGGTGCTGTGGTGATGATGTTAAAAGGTGAAAATTCTTCTGTGGTAGTAAAACGGGTTAAAGATAAAATTGCGAAAATTCAAAAAATGGTTCCCGATGGCGTGGTGATCGAGCCTTTTCTGGATAGAACAAAAATGGTCGACAATGCCATTAGTACCGTAGAGACCAACTTAATGGAAGGTGCGCTGATTGTGATTTTTGTTCTGGTGTTTTTCTTAGGGAATCTTCGTGCAGGCCTGATCGTATCCTCTGTGATCCCGCTATCTATGCTTTTTGCGATCATATTGATGAATAAGTTTGGGGTTGGCGGAAACCTGATGTCGCTTGGAGCGATAGATTTCGGTTTAATTGTAGATGGTTCTGTAATTGTGGTAGAGGCTATTCTTCACCGCTTTTCGCACAGTAAACACTTTAGGGCTATCGGTAAGATAGACCAAAACCAGATGGATAATGAAGTGGAGAAATCAACAGGATCAATGATTAAATCGGCAGTATTTAGCCAGATTATCATACTAATTGTTTACCTGCCTATTTTATCGCTGGAAGGCATTGAAGGTAAGATGTTTAAACCCATGGCCTGGACCATTGCTTTTGCTATTCTTGGCGCATTTCTCTTGTCCATCACTTATGTGCCGATGATGTCGGCCTTATGCCTGAATAAAACCATCAGCCACAAGAAAAATTTAACCGATAAGCTGATGGCATGGATAGAGAGAAAGTACCAACCCATCTTAAGTAAAGTACTCCGTTTTCCAAAAACCATTCTGGTCGTTACACTATCCTTGTTCGCTATCTCTATTTTTATAATGGGTACCCTCGGCGGCGAATTTATTCCACAGCTGGAAGAAGGCGATTTTGCAGTTGAAACCCGTTTGCTCACCGGTAGTAACCTGAACAATACGATTGAAACTACACAAAAAGCATCGAAAATTCTGTTGGATAAGTTTCCTGAGGTGCAAAAGATCGTAACCAAAATAGGAAGTGCCGAGGTACCAACAGATCCCATGCCCTTTGAAGCAGGGGATATGATGGTAATCTTAAAACCTAAAAAAGAATGGACTTCTGCTAAATCATTTCCGGAATTAAGTGCCAAAATGACCAAAGCGGTTGAAGTAATTCCTGGTATTACCGTGGGTTTCCAATTTCCGGTACAAATGCGGTTTAACGAACTAATGACTGGTGCAAGGCAGGATGTAGTTTGTAAAATATTCGGTGAAGACCTGGATTCGCTGGCTGGTTATGCCAAACGTTTAGGAACCATAATCGGTACCGTTAAAGGAGCTATCAATGTTTACGAGGAGCAGGTTACGGGAATGCCTCAGGTAGTAATAAAATACAACCGCGACGGAATGGCTAAATATGGCATAAACGTAGGCGATGTAAACCGGGTGGTTAATACTGCTTTTGCAGGTCAGGTAGCAGGTCAGGTTTATGAAGGGGAAAAACGTTTTGATATGGTGGTACGCCTTGACGAAGCAGCCCGGAAAAATATTAAAGATGTAGAAAACCTGATGGTTTTAACCAAATCCGGTAATCAGGTGCCTTTAAGTATGGTTGCTAATATTGAAGAAGTGGAAGGAGTTAACCAGATTCAAAGAGAAGATACCAAACGCAGGATCATTGTTGGGTTTAATGTGAAGGATAGGGATGTGCAGTCGATTGTAGAGGAACTACAGCAGAAAGCAGCTGCAAAACTTAACTTACCTAAAGGTTATACCATTTCTTATGGCGGCTCTTTTGAAAATATGACGGCAGCGAAATCACGATTGGCAATTGTAGTACCGATCGCCTTATTGCTAATTTTCTTACTCCTTTATTTTGCTTTCAGTTCTGTTAAACAAGGACTTTTAATTTATACCGCTATTCCACTTTCCGCAACAGGTGGCATATTTGCTTTATGGATCAGGGATTTGCCATTTAGTATTTCGGCCGGTGTAGGTTTCATCGCCCTTTTCGGTGTAGCCGTATTAAACGGAATTCTCCTGGTTTCAGAATTTAACCGGTTAAAAAGAGAGGGTTGGACAGATGTAAAAAGAATTGTCATCCATGCTACAAAATCAAAACTTCGTGCCGTTTTAATGACGGCATTGGTCCCATCACTTGGTTTTATTCCCATGGCCATCAGTACCGGTGCAGGCGGTGCAGTTCAAAAACCATTGGCTACAGTGGTTATTGGTGGTTTATTAATTTCTACGTTATTAACATTATTTGTTTTGCCCATGTTATACATATTATTTGAAAAGGGCTTTTCTTATTTCAAACCTAAAAATAAACTTGCGTTAACTGTACTCATCATACTTTTTGGAGCCTTAAATACGAATGCGCAGAAGTCCATCGGCTTAAAAGCGGCGTTAGATACGGCCGTTAAAAACAACATTTCGTTGCAGGTTGCCAAAACCAACGTTCAGTATTATCAGCAAATTGCCAAAAGTAGCTTTGACGCACCAAAAACAGCAATTGGTTTCGATTATGGCAAATTCAACAGTCTGGAGAATGACAATAAATTTTCTGTTGTACAAACACTCGATTTCCCGACTGTTTATGCAAGGCAATTTGCTACCCATAAAACAAATTTGCGCATCAGTGAGATTGAAGTTGATGCGCGCCAGCTCGACTTGAAAACCGAAGTGAAATCCGCCTACTACAGCCTTTTGTTATTAAGTGAAAAAGAGAAATTATTGCTTTGGGCCGATAGCGTTTATGGTGCATTTCTGGATAAATCTACCCAGCGTTTTAAATCAGGCGATGTGGATTTGCTTGAACTTCGTACTGCAGAAAATCAAAAGCAGCAAATTAACAATCAACTTGAGTTGCTTAAAACAGATTATACACTGATGCAAAACAGGTTTAAGTTTTTGTTAAACAGCAGTGAAAACCTGCAGCCGGAGGCTGATAGCTTGCTTTACGCCACAAGGCCTTTATTGAAACAGGAAGAGATCAACCATCCTTTACTAAAATTGGGAGAGGAACAGTTGGTATTGGCCAGACAACAGAAGGCCCTCGAAAAAAGTAAACTGCTGCCTTCTTTAAGTTTTGGTTATAATAACTCGAGTATTATTGGTTGGCAAACCAACAGTATTGGGGCAGAGCAATATTTCGACAAAAGTAAAAGGTTTTCTTCAATTAGTGTTGGGATCGGAATTCCAATCTTTTTCGGTGCGCAAAATTCCCGCATCAAAGCCAATGGCATCCTCATCCAACAGCGTGAAAAAGAATTGGCCTTAACAAAAAAAACTTTGGATAATAATTTAATAAACGCGGTTGAACGGTATAACAGGCTTGAAAAACTGATCGGCTCTTACCATAAAATCGCTTTAAGGAATGCTGGTGATATTTTTAGAACGGCATCTGATAAACTCAATGCCGGCGAGATTGCCTATCTGGATTGGGTGATCTTGGTTAACCAGTTTATACAGGTCAAAGCAGAATATTATGATAAAGTGCAGCAATTTAACGAAGCTGCGTTTGAAATTGAACGTATTACAGCCACAGATAAATAAGATAAAATGAGAACTCAAATATTAGCAGGATTGGTTTGCATGTCACTTCTAATGGCTTGCAGCAGTGCGGATAAAAAAGAAACCGTACAGGCAGAAAAACCTGTTGCAGCAAACACAGACGAGGTGCAACTTACCGAGGCACAAGTTAAAAATGCGGGGATTTTAACCGGAAAAATCACGCGAAAAACGATGCATAGTACCATTAATGTTAATGGTGTTGTAGATGTGCCACCAGAAAATACCTATTCCGTAAGTGTGCCTATGGGCGGCTATATTAAGAAAATGATTATGATGCCCGGAATGTTTGTCACCAAAGGAGCAGTGTTGGCTACCGTCGAAGATCAGCAGTACATCCAACTCCAGCAAGATTACTTAACTTCTCAAAACAGACTGAAGTTTTTGGCGGCAGATTATACCAGGCAAAAGGGACTAAATCAAACCAAGGCAACGAGTGATAAAATCTTTCAGCAAACTGAAAGCGATTATAATAATCAAAAAGTTTTGGTAAAAGCACTTGCTCAAAAACTGAGGCTAATTGGCATTAATCCTGAAATTTTAAATGAAAATTCGATCACCCGTAATATTAAAATTTATTCGCCCATTAGTGGATACGTTACAAAGGTTAATGTAAACACGGGCAAATTTGTTAACGCAGCCGATATTTTATTTGAATTAATTGGTCCGGGAGAATTACACGCAAACCTTACTGTATTTGAAAAAGATGCGGCCAGTTTAAAAAAAGGACAAGAAGTGATCTGCAACACGACAACAAACCCCGAAAAGAAATATATCGCTAAAATACATCTGATTACGCCTAATATTGAAGACGACCGGACTACAACCGTACATTGTGATATTCAAAATTCAGATCATAAACTATTACCAGGCTCATTTCTAAATGCGGCCATTTCTGTTGGCAACGAAACCGTTGATGCCGTGCCGGAAGATGCCATAGTTAAATGGGAAAATAAATATTACATTTTTGAGGAAGTTGGTAATAGGCTGTACAAAATGGTTCCTGTAGAAATTGGAACAACAGTGGATGGGTTTATAGAAATTAAAACCAATAAACAGCTGGGCAGTGTGGTGACAAAAAATGCTTATGCACTTTTAATGAAAATGAAAAACGGAGGAGAAGAGGGCGAATAACTTCGGTCTGAATACCAAATATTTAAGTATGCTGCACAATGCCTCAAAAAGATAAATGAAGCAATTGCAGCATATTTTTTTGCTTTTTGGGCATTGAATTTTAAAAACAAAATGCCTCATCTTAGCATAAATGATTGAAGCCGATTTATACCAATATTTACAATTTTATGCCGTTCTACTCTTAAACAAATAGTAACTTTGCATGTTAATTTAGCATGAGTGAATTTTTGAAGGAGTGAATGTGGTTTAAAATTACAATAACATTCTCTCAATTAACCATTCTCTCATTCTCTCATTTCAGAAAACATGAAGAAAGTAAAAGTTGGCTTAGTGCAGATGAGTTGTACTAAAGATAAGCAGGAAAATTTAGATAAAGCGATTACGAAAGTAAGGGAAGCCGCTGCAAAAGGAGCACAGATTGTGTGTTTGCAGGAACTTTTTACATCCTTATACTTCTGCGATGTTGAAGATTACGATAATTTCAATCTTGCAGAAGCTATTCCAGGTCCGTCAACCGATGCTTTACAGGTAATTGCTAAAGAATTGGGTGTAGTAATTATTGCTTCGTTGTTTGAAAAACGCGCTGAAGGTTTGTACCACAATACCACTGCTGTTTTAGATGCCGATGGATCATATTTAGGTAAGTATCGCAAAATGCACATTCCTGATGATCCGGCTTACTACGAAAAATTTTACTTTACCCCAGGTGATTTGGGATATAAGGTTTTCCAAACCAAATTTGCGAAGATCGGCATTCTAATCTGTTGGGATCAATGGTATCCTGAAGCATCACGCATTACCGCATTAATGGGGGCCGATATCATGTTTTATCCAACAGCAATTGGATGGGCTACCGATCAGGATGAGGAAACCAACCAGGATCAATACAATGCCTGGCAAACCATTCAACGCTCGCATGCTGTGGCCAATGGCGTTCCGGTGGTGAGTGTAAACCGTGTTGGCTTTGAACAAGATGGGGCAATGAAATTCTGGGGTGGCAGTTTTGCAACCAATGCACAGGGTCGGTTGCTTTATTTAGCATCACATGATCAGGAAGAAACCGAAGTTGTGGAGCTGGACCTCGATCAAAGTGATTTTATGCGCAAGCACTGGCCATTTTTAAGAGACAGAAGAATTGATTCTTACCAGCCGATTACGAAAAGGTATATTGATGGGGATTAAGCGGAAAGGTTAAAGACCAAAGCTTAAAGCGAACAACTATGGAGGATTGTTTATTTTAATAAACGTCCAAAATCGTCATTTCGAGCGAGTGAAACGGAGACGAGAAATCTAATCTTCAATTTTTATCAATAGATCTCTCCATTGCGCTGCGCTCCAGTCGAGATGACGAACATCCAAATCCATGGTTCGTGTCCTCACGAACCATTCATTTTATAAATTAAAATTAGATGTCAAACTTTCCGCCAAGAAAAGATTTAAATATCAATCAATTCGATTATTCACCTAAGCAGCAAGGTTATGCTTTCCCTGCTGAGTGGGCTAAACATGAGGCAACCTGGTTAAGTTGGCCGCACAAAGAGGCCAGTTGGCCGGGTAAGATTGAAACTATTTATGAGCCTTACTGTCAGTTTATTAAAGTGGTGGCTGAGGGCGAAAAAGTACGGATCAATGTAAAAGACGAAGAAATGAAAGCCTTTGCCATTGGCGAACTTCAAAAAGCAGATGCCGATTTAACGCAGATTGAATTTTATTTCAACGAAACCAATGATGCCTGGTGCCGCGATCATGGGCCGGCATTTGTGCTTAAAGGCAATGAAAAAGCAGTGGTAGATTGGGGTTACAACGCCTGGGGTGGTAAGTACCCGCCGTTTGATCTGGATGATGTAGTGCCAACTAAAATTGCAAAACATTTTAATCTGCCATTATTCAATCCCGATATTGTAATGGAAGGCGGTTCGGTAGAGTTTAATGGCGCCGGTACAGTTTTAACCACTACAGCCTGTTTGTTGAACGAGAACCGCAATCCACATTTAACCAAAGAACAGATTGAAAAGTACCTGCTTGAATATTACGGTCAGGATCAGGTATTATGGCTCGGCGATGGTATTGTAGGGGATGATACTGATGGTCATATTGATGATATTACCCGTTTTGTAAACGAGGATACCGTTTTAACTGTTGTAGAAAGTAATCCCTTGGATGAAAACTATATTTTATTACAGGAAAATTTGGAAGCGTTAAAGGCGATGAAATTAAAGGATGGCCGCCCATTAAATATTGTGGAGTTACCTATGCCCTCGCCGGTTATCTATGATGATACCCGTTTGCCAGCGTCTTATGCTAATTTTTACATTGCTAATGCGGCTGTAATTGTGCCTGTGTTTGATGATGTGAACGACCAAAAAGCTTTAGATATTATCCAGGGCTGTTTCCCCGATCGCAAGGTGATTGGAATTAACTCAGTCGATATTATTTGGGGATTGGGAAGTTTTCACTGTTTGAGTCAGCAGGAACCGGCGGTATAAGTTTTGAGTTTGCAATTTTAAGTTTCCAGTCTTTAGCAATTCAGCAGTTAACAATTTATATCCAATCCGATTGTCATCCTGAGCCTGTCGAAGGACTTTCGGTAAGCTCAACTTGAGAACATCAGCAAGGAATATTTTTATTAACTTTATGCTTCTAAAGATTGCTAATGATTAGGATACATAATTATTTTGTCTACATTCTGGAGTGTGCGGATAAAAGTTATTATGTAGGTGTTACAAATGATTTGGAAACCAGACTTATTCAGCATAATGATGGAGAAAATGATCTAGCTTATACTTTTTCCAGGAGACCAGTCATTTTGAAATATTACCAAAGATTTGACCAAATAGAAGATGCTATTAATTTCGAAAAACAAGTTAAAGGTTGGGGCAGAAAGAAAAAAGAAGCTTTATTCGAAGAAAATTGGAATGAAATTATAAGATTATCAAACTATAAAAATAAATAACAGATGAGTCTTCGACAGGCTCAGACTGACAAACAATAATACTAAATGAAATTACTAGAAGGAAAAACAGCATTAATTACCGGCGCATCAAAAGGAATCGGTCGTAAAATAGCGGAGAAATTTGCAGAGCAAGGTGCTAATGTAGCATTCACCTATTTATCATCAGTAGAAAAAGGCGAAGCTTTGGAGCAAGAATTACAAAGCTTTGGTACCAAAGTTAAAGGTTATCGTTCTGATGCTTCCAAATTTGATGAAGCTGAGCAATTGATCAGTGATATCGTGGCAGAATTTGGAGCCATTGATATTGTAGTAAATAATGCTGGTATTACCAAAGATGGTTTATTAATGAGGATGAGTGAAGAGAACTGGGATGATGTAATCAACGTCAACTTAAAATCGATCTTTAACGTAACTAAGGCAGCATCTAAAGTGATGATGAAAGCCCGTAAAGGTGTTTTCATTAACATGAGTTCGGTAGTTGGTGTTTCAGGCAATGCTGGTCAGGCTAATTATGCCGCTTCTAAAGCTGGTATTATCGGTTTTACCAAATCGGTAGCTAAAGAACTGGGATCGAGAAATATCCGTGCTAACGTGGTTGCGCCAGGCTTCATCCGTACCGAAATGACAGATGTTTTAGATCCTAAAGTAGTTGAAGGTTGGGAAAAAGATATTCCGTTAAAACGTGCCGGCGAAACCGAAGATATTGCAAATGTTTGCGTGTTCCTGGCTTCAGATATGAGTGCTTACGTAACCGGACAAACCTTATCGGTTTGCGGTGGAATGCTCTAAGAGGTGTAAGGTTTAAGACTTAAGACGGAAGGTTTAGTTCAACAAGCGATAAAAAAGAGGCTGTCTCAAAATACACGAGACAGCTTTTTTTTGTGTTTAAATAATTCTGTGTGTTATTTGTTCATTGCTGGCTAGAAATGTTTATTGAGCTATCAATTTGTTAAAAAACATCAAAAGCGAGCCTTTTATGCTGCTTTTTTTCTGATATTCTGTGCGATTGCCAGTAATCCCCATTCTATTGCCACTTTTTCCTTGCCCCGGAGCATGAAGCGGCGGAACCCGTGGTTCTGCTTAATATTCCCGAAGACTGGTTCTACATCATGACACCTCTGCTTTCGTTTCCCGATTCCCTTGTCACTGTTGAGTAGCCGGTATGCTTTTGCTTTATGCCGCTTTAGGTTCTCGTTGACCTCTATGATCCTATCTCCCTGGGATTTGTGGCAGGCACCGTTGAGTGGGCAGGCAACGCAGTTCTTTGCCTGGTACCTTTTGCTGGTCTGCTCAAAACCGGTACTTGTTTTTCTCGTGCTGTCTCCGATATAATGCATTTTTTGGCCCATCGGACATATATAACAGTCCTGCTCCTGATTGTAGAATAACCTGTCCCGGGCAAATGGTTTTTTTTTGTTGTGGGCTTCACTCTGCTCTTTATCGAACATGCCATATTTTACATAGGCTTCAATCCCGTTCGCTTCCAACAGCTCATAATTCTCCTCGCTTCCGTAGCCTGCATCTGCGGTAAGGGTTTTCAGGGTTCTGCCAAAACTGGCCTCATGCTGTTCAAGATGTTCCTTTAAAGTGGTGGTATCAGTGGGATTGGGGTGAATGGTATAGTTTACGATGAACTGGTTGGAGGTTGATATCTGTACGTTGTAACCTGGTTTGAGCTGTCCGTTGCGCATGTGGTCTTCCTTCATGCGCATGAAGGTCGCATCCTCATCGGTTTTGCTAAAGCTGTTCCGGTTCCCCAGTATTTCTTCTTTACGTTCATATTCTGCCATCTTTTCCGGATATTCCCTGGTTACATATTTCAGCTTCGCTTTGACCTTTTTGTCCAGACCGGGTTTTTCTGACAATACCGCATTGAGCGTATCCACCGTCTGCTGTACCTTTTGGGTATCAATATCGGTAAAATCCGGTGGTTCGGGCAAGCCGTCTTCCATCTTGGCAACGCTCTGGGCATATTGCCAGATTTCACCCAGGGCTTTCTTCATCTTTTCCTTATTGGTCTGGATGGCCTTTTTCCATACAAAAGTGTATTTATTGGCATTGGCCTCTATCTTGGTGCCGTCGGTATAAACTTCTTCAATGCTCAACAGGCCTTCGGCAGCCAACAGTTTTACCACCTCCTCGAATACGCTGCGAAGGCTTTCCTTAAGGCGGGCGCCACGGAAACGGTTGATGGTATTGTGGTCGGGATAGCTCATCCCGCTCAGCCACATAAAGTTGATGTTCTCCCTGCAGGCCACCTCCAGCTTTCTGCTGCTGTATACATTGCTTAGATAGCCATATACCAGAACCTTCAACAGCATTTGTGGATGATAGCTTGAAGCACCCTTAATCTTGTAAGCATTTAAAAGCCCCTGGATATTGATCCGGTTGATGACGTCGTCTACAATCCGGACAGGATGGCCTTTCGCCACGAGCTCATCAAGCGTGGGCGGAATAGCCATGATCTGGCCCTGGTAATAAGGCTTGAAAACAGGTTTTTGGACAGCCATAAATCTCAATTATTTATATATAAATATCTGAAATTCAATTCAATAAAGCAAGATTAACCGACAAAAAGTGTACTTTTTATCCAAACAAAAGAGGCTGCCTTTTTGAGACAGCCTCTTTTTTTGTTACTTCACAACATATTTTCCCTTCACTTCACTTACATCGGCTTGATTTTTATTCTTCTCAAAAGCTAAATAGCCAGGTTGTAACGATGTCCAGAAACTGGCCTGATCAGGAAATTGCTTTGAATACTTTTTTAAGTTTCCATTGGTCATTTTGAAGGGATAAATGTTTACCGGAATCTTTTCCTGACCAGCGTTGCTTGCCTCAACGCCTAGAATATACACTTCTTTAATTTTTTCGTCCGTTAGCGGAATGCAACCAACCGTAACACAATCGCCATGGATGTAAATATCACTTCCCGGTTTTCGGCCTTTTCCAGTTCGAGCATCATCTATCGTATTCGGATAATTTATACCCATTGATAAATGAAATTTGCTCATCGGGTTGAAAACATTGATGTAATAAAATCCTTCAGGTGTTTGTCCGTCTCCTTCCACTACTTTTGGCCCCAGTGTACCCGAATGTGCACAAAAATCATAAGTGCGGAATAATTTGTAGTTTTTATCGGTATTAGCCTTTAACCAAACTTCCAGTTTACCTTCACTTTTATAAGCATTGATTACCATCGAAAATTGATCACCAAAACCTTCAGCAAGGATAAATTTTCTTAATGTTTCCCACTTTTCGCTGTATGCCTTTTCTACTCTTTCAAATTTGATTTGAGTAGCTTTGAAATTATTTTGGGCATTGACCATAAAGCTTAGAGATAGCAGTAACGTTAAAAAGATTAATTTCATAAGATCGATTTGGTTTTAAAGATAGGTAATTAACCACAGAGCATATAGCGTTCTCTTTTTTACCACAAAGGTCACAGAGAAAAGACGCGAAGCACACAGAGTTCGGTGCTTAAAAAGGTTTAGATACTCCATGATCCTCAGTGTACTCGGTGGTTAAACGAATGGTGTTTTAGCTTTAGCATAATTCTTTATGATTAACAACCTTGAAAATTTACCTAAAATTACCATCTTTATGAATTATGAATGTTTTTTTTTCAGGGGCTTCTATTTTGTCTTTTCTGGGTTGCCTGGCATTAGGCATACTCTATGCCTGGTTGCTTTATCGCGGTAATAAAAATCTGGATAAAAAACTTCAATATGGTTTGGCTGCGTTGAGGATTGTGGTTGTTACTACAATTTCATGGTTCCTGTTTGCACCACTCATTAAAACCTTAAATTATACTTTAGATAAGCCTGTAATCATCATCGGACAGGATAATTCACTATCAGTTGGTCAGGTTAAAGCAGCAGGTTTCGATCAAAAGCAATACGAACAAAATCTTGAAAGGTTAAGGGATAAACTCGCAGGTAAATACGAAGTAAAAGTCCTTCATTTTGGCGATCAGGTTGCTGATGGTTTCGACTTTAAAAACCAGGGGAAATTGACCGATGCTTCTGCATTTTTTCAGAAAATCAGAGATGAATATACCAACCGCAATGTCGGGGCAGTTGTTTTGGCCACTGATGGGATTTTTAACCATGGTGGCAACCCATTATACAGCGTTAATCAGATCAATGCACCAATTTACACCATTGCGCTGGGTGATAGTATTCCCAGGCGCGATGTATTGATCTCGAATGTAAATTACAATAACATTGTATATCTGGATGATGATTTTACGGTCGAAGTACAGGTACAGGCTTTTCAAAGCAACGGTGAAACCACATCATTAACCATTAGCGAAAACGATGCAAAGATAGCGCAACAGAATATCTTGATTAATGCCGCTTCTTTTGTTAAAACCATTCCGGTAAAGCTCCATGCAGGCAAAATCGGTGTGCAGAAGTACACCGTACAATTAGGCGCTTTAGAAAATGAAATTACCACGCAAAATAACATTCAGACCTTTTATGTAGAGGTTATTGACGGCAGGCAGAAAGTATTGCTTGCTGCTGCTTCACCTCACCCCGATCTGGGCGTTTTAAAAGAGGCTATTTCGCTTAATAAACACTACGAAGTTAAACTTACCCTTGCAGATGATTTAAATGCAACAGATCCATCTAAATTTGATTTAATTGTTTTGTATCAGTTGCCCGATGTGCAGAATATCTCTTCAGTCTTTTTAAAGAAATTCAACGCATTAAAGAAACCGGTCTGGTACATTGTAGGGGCACAGAGCAATGTAAATGCTTTTGATCAGATCCAAAATCAAGTTAATTTGAGCTCCGCCAATGGTTCTGTTCAGGAAGTATATGCCGATTTTGCCAATGGTTTTACCAGTTTCAACCTGACGGATGAGGATAAAAAGCAGGTTTCATCTTTCGATCCTTTACTGAGTCCCTTTGGCAGGTTAACCGCAAATTCAGGGGTTACACCAGTTTTTAACCAACGCATTGGTAAAGTGAGTACGCAGAACCCATTGCTGTTTTTTGCAAACGAAAACGGCTTAAAAACCGGTTATTTAATGGGCGAGGGGTTATGGCGATGGAAACTTGCTGAAGCTGAAAACGAGGCGCCAAAATCCGTTTTAAATGATCTGATTTCAAAAACTGTTCAATACCTTTCTGTTAAAGATGATAAACGCAGGTTTAAGGTTTTTACTGCTAAAGCCGCTTATGATGAAAATGAAAGCATCCAGTTTAATGCAACACTTTATAACGACAGCTACCAGGCGGTTAATGAGCCCGAGGTAAATCTGCAGGTTAAAAATGAAGCAGGAAAGCTGTTCAATTATACTTTCTCCAAAACGGAAACGGCTTATCAATTGGATGCAGGTACCATGCCAGCTGGTAGTTATTCGTATGTGGCCAATACAGCACTCGGCGGAAAGAAATACACGGCTACCGGTAGTTTTCATGTAAACGCTTTAATTGCTGAATACCAGCAAACAACAGCCAACCACCAGCTTTTAAATACCATGTCTAGACAAAGCAATGGTAAATTGTTTATGCCCGAAAACCTGCTTAAAATAGCTGATGAAATACTGAAAAATGAGAACATCAAAACCATCAGCTATGAAGAACGTAAGTACGATGAACTGATTAATATGAAGTGGCTGTTTGGTTTAATTATGATCTTGCTCGGAACCGAGTGGTTTTTAAGGAAAAGAAACGGGGAACTCTAAGTTTGGAGTTGGGTGTTGTGAGTTTGGAGACTCAGAACTCCGAACTATATATGCTATCCATAGAAAGGCGGTAATACCCGGCACCATTAAACATAAGGTACTTGTGACACCACGGAAAGGAAAAGGAATAGGGAGCTTTAAGTTTGGAGACTCAGAACTCCGAACTGAAAACTCCAAACTGAGTTAGTGCCATTCATCCCGGTAAACAAACTTAGGCATATGCCATTCGAAACGGATAGAAAGCAGTCTCAATGTTAAACCCACTATGGCAGCAACAACAGTTGCAAGCATTTCGGATCCATGAAAATGTTCGATCCCGATGTAAACAGAGCCGGTAACAATTGCGGCACTGGCATAAATCTCTTTGCGGAAAAGAAAAGGCACTTCATTGCAGAGTACATCACGAAGCACGCCACCTGCACAACCGGTGATCATTCCGCTAAAAAGTACAATCAAATAAGGTAAATGAATCTGTTGCGCTACCTGGCACCCGATAATGGTAAACACCACCAAACCCAAAGCATCCAGGTAAAGAAAAAGTTTTTTGAGCCTGGTCATGATCGACGCAATAAAAGCAGCAAATAAGGCCGCCGCCGCGGTAATCACTAAATACTCGGGATGTTCTACCCAACTCATGGGGTAATGTCCAAATAATACATTTCTAACCGTTCCGCCACCCAGAGCCGTAACCCAGGCAATAATACAAACGCCAACCCAATCCATATCGCGCCTGCCGGCAGATAATGCAGCAGTCATGGCCTCGGCAGTTATGGCTATAATGTAGAGGATATGGAGCATTCGAATGTTTAAAGGTTTAATCGGTTAATTGATCGGCAAGTTGTTTAACAGTTGAACTTTAAACTAAATACTTTCAACTGAATACTGCACACTGCCAACTGAAAACTAATCTCTCTTCTCCTCCCTGATAATCACGAAAACATCTTCATTATCTTTCTTCATAAAGTATTTTTCGCGTGCAAATTTCTCTGCAGTATTTAAGTTGGTGTTCAGTTCGTTTAAATCCTTTTTAACCTGGGCGGTTTCTTTCTCGAAATATTCCTTTTCTTCCTGCAGTTTATTCGCCTGACTGCGGTATTCATATTGCGACATCATGTCATTTTTGTCGAAAAATAGCATCCACATCGCGAAAGCGACAGTTGCAAGGAAATATTTATTGCGGAAAAGATCTATTAAACGTTTCATATTTTTCTCGAAAACCGTCATTAAACCTTGCAGGTTTTTAAAACCTGTAAGGTTTGCTGAGCAAATATAGTATTAAATAAAAACATCCGAAGATTTAAAATCTCCGGATGTTTCGCAAATAAGTTTTTCAACTTGTTAACATCAAATTCGATTGTCGTGTTGAGCCCGTCTAAACACCTATCGAAAAGTTCTTCGACAAGCTCAGAATGACACTCATCATAAGAGTTATTTTTTCGCGTATTTGAATTTCGAACCGATGAAACGTGCGTTTTCGCCCAATTCTTCTTCAATACGTAACAATTGATTGTATTTTGCAATCCTGTCCGAACGTGAAGCCGAACCGGTTTTAATCTGTCCGCAGTTTAATGCAACAGCTAAATCAGCGATGGTAACATCTTCAGTTTCACCAGAACGGTGACTCATTACCGAAGTATAACCACTGTTTTGTGCTAAAGTAACCGCATTAATCGTTTCGGTTAATGAACCGATCTGATTTACTTTTACCAGGATAGAGTTTGCCGTATCTTCATCGATACCACGTTGTAAACGGGTTACGTTGGTTACAAACAAATCATCACCTACCAATTGAACGCGGTCGCCAACTTTATCAGTTAAAGTTTTCCAACCAGCCCAATCGTTTTCATCCATACCATCCTCGATAGAGATAATTGGATATTTCGCAGAAAGATCAGCTAAATATTGTGCCTGCTCTTCGCTTGAACGTATAGCACCTTTATCGCCTTCAAATTTGGTATAATCGTATTTACCATCTTTGTAGAACTCAGATGATGCACAATCTAGCGCCAAACAGATTTGTGAACCTGGTTGGTAACCAGCAGTTTCAATAGCTTTTAATACCGTTTCAATTGCATCTTCAGTACCATCAAAAGTTGGGGCGAAACCGCCTTCGTCACCTACCGCAGTAGATAAACCTCTATCGTGAAGGATTTTTTTCAAACTATGGAAAACTTCAGTTCCCCAACGTAACGCCTCAGAGAAAGAAGGTGCACCTACTGGCATGATCATAAACTCCTGGAATGCAATAGGAGCATCAGAGTGAGAACCACCATTGATGATGTTCATCATCGGGATAGGTAAAGTGTTTGCATTAACACCGCCAATATAACGGTATAATGGCTGGCCAATTTCGTCAGCAGCAGCTTTTGCAACCGCTAAAGAAACACCTAAAATAGCATTAGCGCCTAAGTTACCTTTGTTCTCGGTACCATCAAGGTCTAACATAAGTTTGTCAATTGCGTTTTGTTCAAAAACATCAATACCCCTTAATGCATCAGCAATTTTGGTGTTTACATTTTCTACTGCTTTTAAAACGCCTTTTCCTAAATATGTAGATTTATCTCCATCACGTAATTCAACAGCTTCATATTGTCCGGTAGATGCACCACTTGGTACTGCAGCACGGCCAAATGCACCTGCTTCTGTTGCAACTTCTACTTCTACTGTTGGATTTCCTCTTGAATCGAGGATTTGTCTCGCATGGACATTAACGATTATGCTCATTTTTATTTTAATTTTTGTTGATTTTTTAACCTGCTTAGTGTACAAAGTACAATTACTAAGCCCAACATCAAAGTTAGTATAATTTTTAAATAAATAAAGCGTTTTGAGGGTTAATGTTACGATAGTTGACTGAGTTAACAGATGGTTAATTTTAAGTTTATATTAGCGGCGAAACCGATGTAGGTTGCAGCTTAACAGGTATTGAGTACTGATGTTGGTTCGAAAAGCAATTGCAGTATTACTTCGGTTGGGGTTGGCCCCGCTTTTCATTACAAGGCCTCTCCCGATGAAAAATCCTACCGTGTGGACACAAATATTTTTAGTTTTGTAGATGTTATTATCAAATGGGTATAGAGATTGTTTTCCAGACAAGCGTTTAAATAACCGTTGTGTCGAGGTTATAAATAATTTGTTTACCAAAGGTGTCCATTCCATACGCCAACTGTCCGATAGCCTTTCACAGGCAAAAGGTTTTTATAGATTCCTGAAGAATGAGCGGGTTGAAGAAGATAGCATCATTTCCGATATATCCTCCCGTTGTGGAGTAAGTTGCAAGGGAAAAACAGTCTTATGCATCCAGGATAGTACAGAAATCAATATGTACAAACATAGAAACCGATTGCAAAAAGATGGTAGTTTAGGTACTACCAATGCAAAATTCCAAGGTTTGGGCTATTTACTCCATCCATCCCTGGTTGTGGATGCCCAAAGCTGTGTTCCCTATGGCTTTTCCTATATCAAAATTTGGAATAGGCCCGAGGTTCGGGTCAATAAACATGTGCGTAAATACAGCACGCTTCCCATACAGGAAAAGGAGTCATATAAATGGATAGAATCGTCCAAGAAGAGCAAAGAGGCTTTGAAAGAAGCTGAATCCATCATTATTGTACAGGATAGGGAAGGCGATATTTATGAACAGTTTTCCTGCATACCCGATGAAAGAACGGATTTGCTGGTGCGGGCAAGCACCAACCGTACCCTTACGGATAAAACAAAGCTTTTCGACGTGTTTGATGGTCACCCTGCCCAGGGCAGTTATCAGATTAAGGTTGAGGGCGATAAGAGAAAGAAGAGATCTACCCGAATAGCCGATATAGAAGTAAGGTATAAAGAGGTTGAGATCAAAAGAACCGGCACAAGTTCAAAAGAAAGCCCCGATACGGTTAAGCTATTCTATATCGAGGCAAAGGAGAAAGTATCAAAAGGCTGCAACAACCCTGTTTGTTGGAGGATCTTAACGACAATACCTTTAGAAAATATTGATATGGCGTTATGTTGTATAGAGTGGTACAGCTGGCGTTGGACTATAGAAGAAGTTTTTAGGATATTAAAAAAAGAAGGATTCAATATTGAGGCCAGCGAACTCGAATATGGTCAGAGTATTAGGAAATTAAGCCTTCTAATGTTGGATGTGATACTAAAGCTTTTTATGATGCAGCTCTCATATGCTGTTCCAGAGGAAGAAGGCCTCTGTGCCGAAAGCTGCTTTTCCAAACAGGAACAGGAGTGCAGCGAAGATCTTATCAAAATATTGGAGGGAAAAACTGAAAAACAAAAAAATCTATATAAAAAGCAGAGCCTAAAAAGACATGTTTGGACAATAGCCAGACTGGGGGGCTGGAAAGGCTATGCAAGCGAAAGACCGCCTGGAATAACAACATTATGGATTGGTCTACAAAAATTCGCTGAAATAAATATTGGATGGAGAATCAAAAATATCCCTGAAACTTAGCAAAAGATGTGTCAACACGGTAGGATGAAAAATCGGGATTGCGGCCTTTTCATTTCAATCGGGTTTAAATTACCTAGATTCGGTAAATTATAGGAAACAATGCCCGTGCTGAAGAAGCCGTCATCCCGATGCTATAGCTGTAAGATCAGGAGGCATTGGAATGGTGATATTTATCGGTCGGTGTCTCACCGACCGAATAGAGTTTCTTTATTTTTTAGCCTCCGCCAAAAGTTCTGAATTCAGGCGTACATATTCATCAATCTTTTGGGCTTTAGCGGCGTCAATGCCTTGTTGCGCTGTAATTGCAGCAGCAGCCTTATCGCCCATTTTTAACTGAATACGGCCTTTCCAGAGTTTAAACCAAGGAGCCTTTGGATCTGATTTTTCTGCTTCAGTCACCCATTCCAAAGCCTGTTTTAAATCTTTTCCATGCTGAAAATAGTATTGTGCGGCTGCAAAATAAGGTTTCTTTTCACCTTTCATGGCTTCGGCAATATTGGCCATTACTTTTTCATCAATAGAAGTGGTGATATTAACAGCATACGCGCTATTCTCCCACATCATGTTTAATGTTGCAGAAGTTTCGCTGACAGAGGAGAACTGCATGGTCAAAGTTTCAACTTTATCCTTTAGGGCTATCGTTTTTACTTTCACTCGAAGTATGTCGTCACCTTCCTTATAATCGTATGCACCCCACTGATCGGCAGTCTTATTGAAAATAACGGTCCACTCATTTTTACCAGGAATACTGAACAAGCTATATTCCCCTGCTGGTAAATCTTTACCTTCAACTTTAACGTCATCGGTAAATTTAACCCGCGTAGCAGCGTTTGCTCCGTTACGCCATACCACACCCATCGGTTCTATACCACCAAAAATTTTGCGGCCTTTTACATTCGGACGGGAATAGGTTAAGGTTATTTTGCCCAACCCAAAATCCTGGATTAAGGTTTGGCCACTACTTGGTTGAGGGAATTTTGCATCCTGGGCACCGGCGAAATGTGCAGCACCTAAAAGTGCAACAGATAGCATTAATGATTTGATCGATAATTTCATTATTTTGTTGTTTTTGCTTTTTGCGAATTTACGCAATAAGCGCTGGGTTTAACAAAAGTTTAATATCAACTCTAAATCAGCTGGTTTTTTCTGAAACCAAAAATCAGTTCATCAAAATATTCACCATTTTTAAAAATGGTCCCCTTTAATTCGGCTTCAAAAATAAAACCAGATTTCTGTAAAACCCTTTGTGAAGCCAGGTTGGTATGGGTAGTCCTCGCGAAAATTCTGTCGATCTCAAATGTTTTGAAACCATATTGTAGCATTTCTTTTATCGCAAGCGCAACGATGCCTTTGCCCCAATGTTCTTCCCCAATCCAATATCCCATTTCTGCACTTTTGCTGTAAATGTCTGCCAGTTGATGCACGCCTATAGAGCCAATTACTTCATTGTTTAATACAATGGCTTTGATCTGTAGGGGATCGTGACTCGAAGCCAATTGAATAAAAGCTTCACCATCTTTTTTTTCGTAAGGAAAAGGAAATTTATTGGTCAGGTATTTGGAAATGTTAAAGTTATTGGCATGTTTAACCAAATTTTCAATATCACTTTTTTGGTAAGGGCGTAAAATTAATTGCATTGGTTTAGATTTTGATCTGCCGAATGTAAAGCTAAATGTTGGCAAAAATAAAATTTAAACGCTGTAATTCCGTTTTAATCTGGTTCATACCAATTAAACCGCCAGACATGCCACTTGATTGCTGAAAAACATTTACGGTAAGTTCATTTTCTGCTCCTGGCATCATGGTTACGCTGAATTTGTAGTAGGTTGTAAATGCACCCAATAATAGTCTTTTTATGCGGCTGCCTTTTTCTAAAATTAAATTCCCGAATTGTTGATCTATTACCTTGTAGCCTTGTAATTCAAAAAGCCCGGTAATTTTTCTAGTCATTTCCTCAACAGAAATATCCCTGTACAGGTTTGAAATCAATCCGTCAACCGTTTGCAGGTTTTTTACAAAAAAAGTCATAATAGTAAACAGGGGTTATTTTAGTTCATCTAACACCTTAAACAACTTTTTGTTGATACTGTTTCCGCTGTAATTATTAATATTGATCACGACCACGTATTTATTGCCTGCCGCATCAGTGTGGTAACCTGCAAATGCCGAAACATCGTTAATGGTTCCGCTTTTAATTTTCATGCCATTGTATTCTGGTAGGGCTTTATAATAATCAGGGAACCAGTTTTCTTTTTGAATCTGGAAAAGTATATTAGCCATGGCAGAGGTCGTGACCCTATCGCCCGGAGAAAGTCCGCTGCCATCAATAATGTTAAGTGCCGTTTTATCGATTCCCTTACTTGCCCAAAAATTAATCTCAGTTTCTGCACCCTTGCTTGTTATAGCTTCTTTGCCTGATTTTATTGCAATGGTTTTCAAAAGTGATTCGCCATATAAATTAATACTTTTCTTTAAAAACCAATAGGTAATGTCGCTTAAACTTGGCGAACTGATGGTGTTTATTTTCTGTGTAACAGGAGGAATAACTTGATTATTCAGGGTCATCAATCTGGTGGTGGTGGCTTGCTGGCTGGTAGAAATTCCCAGTCTTTTCAATGTATCCTCTAAGCGGTAAGCGCAATCAAACGCAGGATCGGGCAAAGCAACCGAAATGCCTGTTTTAGCAACCCCCATTCCCCAGCTCCCGCGCAGGTAAGCCACATCGCTATAGGGTGGGAGAAAGGCATAACTTCTGTCGCCGGTACCAGACGCACCGGTTTTCAGCTCGTTTATAATCTGAATGTATGGAGTCGCCGGAACTGTTTTTACAATTTTTACCTCGTCAGCTGTGCTTCTACCAGGCCTAAGGTGAATATCAAATTGATTTTCCCGCCAGGCTAAGCCAGATGTTCCTGCGCCATAATAATTGCCTATATCCTGCCATACCCAACCTTCAGGCGTGGTTTGTGTGCCAAAGATACGGTCATCACCAATTATAGCACCATCAATTTTCTTAATTCCGGCCGCCTTTATGGCAGCAACCCATTGCGTTAAAACAGTATTTTCTTTGTTTTGATAACGCCATGAACCCAAAGTGGGGTCTCCACTGCCGATTATCATTATGTTGCCCTTTAAGGTTCCATCGTTGGTAACCGTACCGGTGTAAGCCAAAGTAGTCTGGTATTGGAAATCTTTTCCTAAGATGCTAAATGCAGTAGCTGCGGTGATGGTTTTCAAGGTCGAAGCGGTAGCCAAACCAATCTGTTCATTTTTAGCATATAAGGTTTTGCCTGTATTGGCATCCAAAACGCATAGCGAAACCATCGCATGCCTGGCCTGTTCATCATTTAATAGATTATTAAAAGCTTTTTCTATATTTTGGATTCTGTTTTGGGCAAAGCTCTGGGTAAAGAAGAAAGACAGGACGATGAAAAGGAGTGTGAAAAATTTCATTTGTGGTATAGTAGAAATCACTAAATTATATATAATTTGATGATTATGATCTCTTTTTTATATATAATTTAGTAATTACGAACGCTAAATTATACTAACTCAGAACTTAGCCATTAAACAGCTTATTCCGTTTAATCTCTTTTCCCTGTCTGAGTTTTACGGCATGATAAATCGATGGTACATCGTTTGTCCATTTTTTGAGGGCGAGTATAATAGCGAGTATTTCTGACCTTGTAGCCAGGCCGAGCCAGAAACAAATTTCAAAAAGCACGACCGATTCACAATGCACCATAATCTCAACCAGGGTGCCGAATATAGTAAGTGTCCAGATTTTAGCACCGATAGAGTGGGTAGCAATTTCCTTTTTAAATTTGATAAAACTTAACACATAGGTAGAGGCCTCAAAAGTACCCAGTACGATCAGTTTTATGAGATTGGTTTTAAAAAAATCAGGACATTGGATGTAGGTGGCAATTGCTACAGAAATAAAAAATACCTGGTCTATGCCGGAATCCAGGCGCCTCAGTTTTTCAGATGAGATATTGAGTTTACGGGCGATAATCCCATCAAACACGTCGGTTAACAAACCAACAGATAATAATGTAATGGCTAAAAAAGAATAATGGCTAACATGGAAAACGCTTAACAGAATAATTCCAAAACCGATAAGTAACCGGGAATAAATTAAAAAGATTGGAATATGTTTCATGATGGAATGCGCACAAAAAAGCCCCGATAAATCGAGGCTTTTACTTAATTTATGAATTAAACCAATTCTTTTTGAACCAGGTATTCGGCAATCTGTACAGCATTGGTTGCTGCACCCTTACGTAAGTTATCCGCAACAATCCAAAGGTTTAATGCTTTCGGTGCCGATTCATCTCTACGGATACGGCCTACAAAAACTTCATCTTTTTCATGTGCATCTTTTGGCATCGGGTATTTGAGGTTAGCCACATCATCCACAACAATTACGCCTGGCGCTTTTTCTAAAATACTACGCACTTCGGCTAAATCGAAATCATTTTCGAACTCGATATTAACCGATTCTGAGTGACCACCCATAACCGGGATCCGAACTGTGGTAGCGGTAACTTTTATGTTATTATCGCTCATGATTTTGTTCGTTTCCTTCACCATTTTCATTTCTTCTTTGGTGTATCCGTTATCAGTGAAAACATCAATATGCGGAAGCACATTTAAGTCGATTTCGTATGGATAAGCTTTTGGACCATCAATGCCTTTGCGTTCGTTCATCAACTGATCAACCGCTTTAACCCCTGTGCCTGTAACCGATTGGTAGGTAGAAACGATTACACGTTTGATTTTGTATTTATCGTGCAAAGGTTTTAAAACCACAACCATCTGAATGGTAGAACAGTTCGGATTAGCAATGATTTTGTTATCAATAGACAGTTCATGTGCATTAACTTCCGGTACAATTAACTTAATTGCGGGATCCATTCGCCATGCCGAAGAATTATCGATAACCGTTGTTCCGGCTTCTTTAAAACGCGGTGCATGTTCCAATGAAGTATTTCCGCCCGCTGAAAACAAGGCGATATCCGGTTTCATGCTGATGGCAGTATCCATGCTAACAATTGGGAACTTCTTACCCTTAAAAGTAATTTCCTTACCAACACTCTTTTCTGATGCTACGGGAATTAACTCTGTTAAAGGGAAATTTCTTTCCTCCAATACTTTTAACATGACAGTGCCAACCAACCCGGTGGCACCCACTACTGCTACTTTCATTTTAATTTTTTTTAATATTATTAATTATTTGATATGAGTTCAAATATGCTAAAAATTAAGCTGATATCCCTATTCTTGATAATTAAATTTGCTTTTTATGTTTAAAATTTTTGGTTTTCCATAGAAAATATGGTTAATGGCTAAATCGCTAATTCTATTTAGCAATGCTCGGTAGAAGGGTCGTCATCCGATAGCAATCGGATGCTACTCATTTTGCAATCTTAATACATAAGGCGCTTAGATTATTCATGCGTGTTTTTTTAGTCATGGGCATTCATAAATACTATGTTGTTCCCAATCAAGTGGCGAATGACTATTCGTTGGAGTTTTCAATTTTCATTGAGTAAAGACAATTAGATTTATAGCCGCTGCCATTAAAAAGGATTGTCGTCAGGTTTAGATAAACACGGACAATACTCGCAATAATAGATGAGTTTTGGGTTATGGAAGATAGGAGGAGATGTGATTTATGAAGATAGCTCTCTCCATTTCGCGTCAGTCGAGAGGACGACTAGCATGTATCAAACCCCGCAGGTTTCAAAAGTCTGCGGGGTTTGGATAAGTTTAAATCAAGTTCGCTTTAATATAATCGCAGCTGGTTTTGATCGATCCGATCGGATCTGGTTTATAGTTGGTTTCATGTTCTACAAAGAAATGCTGCATACCCGAAAGTTTTGCCTCAGCAAAAATCGGTTTGAAATCTATAGAACCGGTACCTACTTCAGCATTTAAGGCTGGATTAGTTTTATCCATATCTTTAACATGCCACATCGGGAAACGGCCAGGATATTTTTTAAACAAAGCCAATGGATCATTACCTGAACGCACAACCCAATATAAATCCATTTCAAAGTTGACCAGGTTTTTATCGGTTTCGCTTAAGTAAACATCATAACCGGTGGTATCACCCAATTTCTTAAATTCGAAATCGTGGTTGTGGTAGGCAAACTTTAGGCCCGATGCCTTTGCAATTTCAGCCACTTTATTAAAATCGTCGGCAGTTTTCTTAAAGCCATCTACACCTTTGCCCATATCAACATGTGCACCGGCAATGGTAAAATATTTACCGCCAATAGCTGCTGCTGATTCGATATCTGCTTTTAATTTGTCGGTTTTTCCGGTTTTAGAGAATTCGTCCATTCCATAATGCCCACTTGGTGCTTTCAAGCCGTTCGCATTTAATAATGCTTTAAACTCCTTAGGTGTTAAGCCCCAAAATTTTCCGTTAGAAAAGCCATAGGTTTCCACTTCTTTGTACCCGGCCTGCGCTACTTTTTCGATAATGCCTTTCACGTCTTTCGGTAATTCTCCACGCAAAGTATAGAGCTGTAAACCAACATTTTTGCTGGCTTTATCAAAGGCAAAAGAGGGGATCAGCAATGCTGCTCCGGCCGCTAATCCTGCCTGCTTTAGGAATGTCCTTCTTGAATTCATCTCTTAAACTAAATAATCTCTTTTTTAATATAAGCACAACTTGCAGCAACAGATTCCATCGGATTTGGTTTGTAGTTGGTTTCATGCTCTACAAAGAAATGTTTCATGCCCGAAAGTTTGGCCTGTGCAAAAATCGGTTTAAAATCTATAGATCCGGTGCCTACTTCTGCGTTTAAGGCCGGGTTGGTTTTATCCATGTCTTTAACATGCCACATGGTAAAACGTCCCGGATTTTCTTTAAACAGTTTTAAAGGATCGTTTCCTGAACGTACCACCCAATACAGATCAAGTTCGAAATCAACCAATTTTTTATCTGTCCCTTTCAACAGGATTTCGTATCCGGTAGTATTGCCAATTTTATCGAATTCGAAATTGTGGTTGTGGTAAGCCAGGCGAATACCTGCCGCTTTGCACATTTTTCCAGCTTCGTTTATTCTGGAGGCAATTTTTTGATAATCTTCAGCATTTTTTCTGAGGCTGGTATCTAACCAAGGGATGGTTACATATTCGCTTTTCAGTACTTTCGCTGCTGCAATTGCAGCCTTTAATTCGGTGGTGTTGCCATCACTTAAATAAGTCCCTAAACCGTAATGGCCACTTGGTGCCTTTAAACCGTGAGCATCCAACAATGCTTTAAATTCTTTAGGCGTTAAACCCCAAAACTGATCCTTTATCGAAAAACCATAGGTTTCTACTTCCTTAAAACCTGCTTTGGCGATTTTTGCAATCGTCCCTTTTACATCTTTAGGCAACTCATCTCTTAAAGAATACAACTGGAGGCCAACAACTCTTTTATTATCCGCTGCAAAAGCAAATGACGGAACGATCAGTGCCGCTGCTGCAGCCACGCTGCTGTTGATTAGAAAATTTCTTCTTGATATCATAATGTAGATTAAATATCGCAGATGGATACAGCCTTTTTCAATGAGGCTATTTTATCTGCATGTTTAGGTATAAATTCTTGTGCAACGTAACCTTTAAAGCCGGTTTCGGCAATGGCTTTCATAATGGCAGGGTAATACAATTCCTGCGTATCGTCTATTTCATTACGGCCTGGTACACCAGCGGTGTGGTAGTGCGCAATGTATTGGTGGTACTGCCTGATGTTACTGATTACATCACCTTCATCAATCTGCATGTGGTAAATATCATATAACAATTTGAGATTTTCAGAACCCAGGCGTTTGCAGAGTTCAGCACCCCACGATGTCCTGTCGCATTGGTAATCTTTATGGTTTACTTTGCTGTTTAGCAACTCCATAACCAATACCACCTTGTGCTTTTCGGCCAATGGAATTAACTGTTTTAATCCTTTAACACAATTGTTCCAACCGGTTTCATCGTCTTTACCACGACGGTTTCCACTAAAGCAGATCAGGTTTGTATAACCGGCTTCAGCCACCAGCGGAATCATTTTGGTATAATTTTGAACTAACTTTTCGTGGAATTTTTCGTCGTTAAAACCATCTACTAAGTTAATCTCGGCTCCATTGCACATAGTTGATTCTAAGCCATGTTTTTTTAATGTAGGCCAATCGTTCGGACCAACCAGATCAATTCCTTTGATTCCTATTTTTTTTGCCTCAATGCAAAGCGCTTCAACATCAAAGCTGCTAAAGCACCAGCGGCATACGGCATGGTTGATATTTCCTTTTAGCCTGAGTGGCTCGTTTGATTCTGTTTTGTTCATGGCTAGGGCGGAGAGGCCTGAAGAAACACCAACTGCTGCGGTTCCTGCAACAATATTCTTTAATGCATTTCTTCTATTAATGTTAGAGGTCATATTAAACAGTTTTAACTTCTACTTCTGATTTGGTTTTATCGTTAAATAATAAAGCAAATAATAAGAAAACTGCAGCTGCAATTCCTGCTGGAATAATCCACACCATTTTCCAGTCAGTTACATCCCCTGTTTTATACATATCTGTAATTAAGCCCGCTACTTTAAACCCAATTAACATACCAACGCCATAGGTAGCTAGGGTGATAATACCCTGAGCTGCGCTTTTAAATTTTTCTCCTGCTTTTGAGTTGGTGTAAATCTGACCGGAAACAAAAAAGAAATCGTAGCAAACACCATGGAGTGCGATACCTATAATGAGCATAAAACTTAAGCTGCCGGCATTGCCATAAGCAAAAAGAATATAGCGTACCGCCCAGGCCAGCATACCAACTATAATGGTTTTCTTGAAGCCGTATTTTGAAAAGAACACAGGAATAGCCAGCAAAAATAATGCTTCGGAAACCTGACCAATTGCCATTTTACCTGTTGGGTTGGAAACTTTGATATCAGCCAGGAAAAGGCCTGCATTTTGATAATAAAAGGCTAACGGGATACAGATCAGGATGGAAGAAATAAAGAAGACAGCAAAATTTTTATCTTTTAACAATTTCAATGCGTCTAATCCTAAAATGTCGCCTACTTTTATTTTTTCGTCTTTGGCAACCTTTGGCGGAGTTGCAGGTAGAGTAAAACTAAACAATCCCAATACCAAAGAAGCGATGCCAGCCATCAGAAAGGTGCTTTTTAATAATCCGGCTTGAATTCCTTCCGGAGAATCCCAGTGGAAGGCAAAACTGATCAATAAACCAGCGATGATCCAGCCTATTGTACCAAATACCCTGATGTTAGCAAATTCTTTTTCCGCATCTTTCATTTGGTTGAATGAAACAGAGTTTACAAGCGCAAGGGTTGGCATAAACAAAATCATGTAAGCTAAAACGTAAGGGTAGAAAACACTTACATCCGGCGCACTATACATCTGGTACATTAAAATAGCACCAATAATGTGTAGAACACCCAAAATTCTTTCAGCGTTAAAATATCTGTCGGCGATAAGGCCTATTATAAATGGAGCAATAATGGCGCCCCATGATTGGGTTGAAAATACAGAACCAATTTCAGAGTTGGTTGCTTTCAGGTTGTTGTTTAAGAATGCTCCTAAAGTTACAAACCATGCGCCCCAGATAAAGAACTCAAGGAACATCATGGCAGAAAGTTTAAAGCGGGTAGTGCTATTCATTTGGCTGTTAATTATGTAAGATGGTTAAGGTAAGAGGGATGAAGGAGACGTATCCCCGTAACTCATCTTACAACTTTATAATATTTTAACTGGATTTGGTAAGAGGGTCTTTGTAATTCAAATTATACATTTCCCTCTTACATTTTCTATTTTTCTAATTCTTTTTATGGAGATGTTGTAGCTACACCATCTGAATTTTTAAGAGGGAGACGGAATTCACATTATACATTTTCCCTCTTACATTTTCCGTTTCCTATAGTTCTTTGATAGAGATGTTTTTGTACCAAACTTCATCTCCATGATCCTGTAGGGCAATTTTACCGGTTTTAAAAGTTCCCCAGTTTTCCCATGTGGCAAATTTGCTTCCTGCAACAATCTTTTTCCAGTTATCATCCCAAAGGGTTGTTTTTACTACTTCAACACCGTTCAAAATTAAAGTTAGCTTTCCTTTTTTGCTGATGATTTCAGCTTTGTTCCACTCGCCAACCGGTTTAACGGGTTCTGACGAACTTTTTACCAAATCATAAAGATCGCCGGCACGGTGTTTTGTGATTTTTCCATCAGGGTGGCCATCATTATCGATTACCTGCATTTCTAAGCCGGTAGAATAGGTAGCATGGTATTTAGGCTCTTCGTGAACATAAAAAATAAGGCCGCTATTTGCTTTTGGAGCTACTTTCCAGTCATACTTTAAGTGGAAATCACCATATTCTTTATCGGTAACCAAATCGCCACCACCGTCTTTACCTTTCTTAGCTAAATCCAGGTGTAATGCACCATCCTGAACCTGCCAGCCACTACCAACAGTAGTTTTATTGTAAGTATGCCAGCCAATTGTGGTTTTACCATCAAAAAGTGGTTTAAAGCCTTTTTGTGCTTTTGATATTTGTGTAACTGCCAGCACAATGCAAGCAGAAAGAAAGATTTTTTTCATTTTTTTTAAATTAAACCTCCTAGGTTTTTTAAAATCTGCGGGGTTTGTAATTATTAAAGTGTTAAATTGTTCCAGCCTTTACGGTATTCGCGTTTAACAAACTGGTTTGCTTCATCAAAGTTGGTCACTTTCATTTTATCGTTATCCCAAAGCATTTTCATATACCGGCCCGGGTAACTGGTCTTGCCATTTACCGTTTTTTGTACATCAAAACTTCTGATGGCCAGGTTGGCCATCAATAAAGCCTCCGTTAACGGACCAGCAATTTCGAAAGGCGAACTCACTTCTTGTTTGCCGTAACCAGCAATTGCCGCTTCAACCCATTGCTTGTAGTGTCCGTTTGCTCCATCTGGTACCCGGGCATATTTTGGCGCAACTTTAATGTCCTTGTTTTTACTTAAAGGCAATAATTTAGGGTTTGCACTATAAGTTTCGGCCATCATCTTACCTTTTGTTCCGATAAACAACGTACCATTGCCACCATCGCCAAAAGTTTCATTCGCTTCTAATTCTTCCGGACGTTCTGGCTGGATCCCACCATCCATCCAATGTAGGGTAACATCACCTTTGGTTTTATCCGTTTTAGGGAACTTTAAGGTAACATGGCTTGACGGCGGGCAGCTTTCTGGGAAATAACCGCGTTTAAATTCATCCACATAAACAGAACCTACACTGGCCTGCACCTCTTTGGCATATTTTAAATTTAATACGCTAAAAGGAGCTTCGATTAAGTGGCAACCCATATCGCCTAAAGCGCCTGTTCCGTAGTCCCACCAGCCGCGCCAGTTAAATGGAACCAATTTATCTACATAGTCCTTTTCAGGGGCTGTTCCCAACCATAAATTCCAGTCTAATTCTTTAGGGATTTCTGCTTTTTGACTTGGCCACGGAATACCCTGAGGCCATACCGGGCGGTTGGTCCAGGCATAAACTGTATGCACATCGCCGATTAAACCCGCTTCGTACCATTCCTTCATCTGGCGTGGACCATCATTTGATGCCCCTTGATTGCCCATTTGCGTAACCACTTTATATTTTTTTGCGGCTGCGGTCAGAATCCGCGCTTCATAAATATCGTGTGTTAGTGGTTTTTGAACGTAAACATGCTTACCCAGCTGCATGGCAGCTAAAGCCTGTATGGCATGGTTATGATCGGGAGTAGAAACAGAGACAGCATCGAAGTTTTTATGCTCTTTATCCAGCATTTCGCGCCAATCTTTATAATATTTTGCTTTAGGGAAAGCTTTTACGCTAGTTGCCGCGCGACGATCGTCTACATCACACAGGAAAGCAATATCTGCTTTTCCACTTTTGTAAAACATATCCAAATCGCTTTGGCCTTTTCCGCCAACCCCAATGCCGGCAACCAATAGGCGATCGCTCGGTGCTAAATAGCCAGTTCCGCCCAAAACGTGGCGCGGAACAATCATAAAGGCAGCGGCAGCGATTGCTGAAGTTTTAATAAAATCACGGCGGTTACTCGTGTTTTTATTTTCATGCTCTGTTTTCATATTTAGTAAATCGATTTGCTAGCTAACTTCGACTATTTTTTCTTTAAAGATAAAATATACTTTACCATAAGTTTGGCATCATCTTTTTTAAGCGTAGCATGTGCGGTCATCGGCATATTGCCCCAAACACCTGTTCCACCTTTAATAATCTTATCGGCCAACATGTTGATATTTTTTTCGGTAGCCGGATATTTTTTTGCGATATCTACGTACGCAGGGCCAATAATTTTATTGGTTTTATTATGACAGCCTAAGCAGTCTGATTTGTTGATCAGCTTTTCGCCCGGATTTGATTGAAAGGCAGCGTGGGTTGTTGTAGTGGCTGTTGCAAGCACAGCCTTCTCTTTTGCTAAATCAGCCTTTGAAAACGACGCCATAAAAATGACTACAGCGCCTAAAATTAAAAATGTTTTTTTCATGTTGTGTGTGTTGTTATTTTTATAATCCTAATATTCTTTTATTGAAAGCGCTGTCACTGCCCGATGCAGCAAAATCATCAAATGCTTTATCAGTTACATTAATAATGTGCTTTTTGATAAATTCTGCACCTTCCCGGGCACCATCCTGCTGGTTTTTAATGCAGCATTCCCATTCCATTACAGCCCAACCTTTAAAATCATACTGGGCTAATTTACTAAAAATGGTTTTAAAATCAACCTGTCCATCACCCGGCGAGCGGTAGCGACCTGCGCGGTTTGCCCAACTCTGGTATCCGCCAAAAGTGCCCTGTTTGCCTGTAGGATTAAATTCTGCATCTTTTACATGGAAAGCTTTGATACGTTCGTGGTAAAAATCGATGTACTGAATGTAATCCAATTGTTGCAACACAAAGTGAGATGGATCATACAATAAGCATGCCCGCGGATGATTATTCACTGCCGCAAGAAACATCTCGTAAGTTTCACCATCAAATAAATCCTCTCCGGGATGGATTTCGTAGCAAACGTCTACACCACATTGGTCAAATTCGTTTAGGATCGGTGTCCACCGTTTTGCCAGTTCTGCAAAACCTTCTTCAACCAATCCGGCCGGACGTTGAGGCCAAGGGTGAAAATATTGCCATAATAATGAGCCACTAAACGTTGCATGTGCATTTAAACCCAGGTTCTGCGATGCCTGTGCAGCATATTTCATCTGTTGTACAGCCCATTCCGTTCTGGCTTTTGGGTTTTTATGTACATCTTTTGGCGCAAAAGCATCAAATAAATCATCGTAAGCAGGATGAACGGCAACCAACTGACCTTGCAGGTGTGTTGACAGTTCGGTTATTTCCAAACCGTAGGTTGCAATCTTACCTTTTAACTCATCAGCGTAGGCTTTACTTTCTGCTGCTTGTTTAAGATCAATAAAGCGGGTATCAAGGGTTGGCATCTGGATGCCTTTAAAACCTAAATCTGCAGCCCACTTGCAAATGCTGTCTAGTGAATTAAATGGTGCTTCGTCGCTTATAAACTGTGCTAAAAATACAGCTGGTCCTTTTATTGTTGTCATGCCGGGTTGTTATATTTTATAGTCGAACCATTTTTGGTCTGATTGGCCAGAAGCCACTACATTTTCAATAAATGCCATTCCTCTGATTCCATCTGAGGTTCCGGGGAAATCAAGCATTTCTGGCGTAGGTTGTTCATTGTTTAATTTTGCATCTACAGTAAGTGCAAAGTTTTTATAGATATTGGCAAAAGCCTCTAAATAACCTTCAGGGTGGCCACCCGGTGTACGGGTATTGTGTTTTGCAAAACTATCCATATAGCCGTTACCTGTTCTGTAGATCTGAGCTGGTGCGTCTAACCATCTTACAATCATGGTATTGGGTTCCATTTGGTGCCATTCTAAGCCGCCTTTTTCGCCATAAACCCTGATTTTCAATGCGTTTTCCTCGCCGGCAGCAATTTGTGAGGCCACCAGTACGCCATTGGCGCCATTATCGAATTTTAAGAGTACGTTACCGTCATCATCAATGGCTCTGCCGGGAACTACAATATTTAAATCAGCACAAATTTTAGTGATTTTTAATCCCGAAATATATTCAGCTAGGTGTGCTGCATGTGTACCAATGTCGCCCATACAACCACTTTTACCAGTTTTAGAAGGGTCGGTACGCCAGGCTGCCTGCGCATTGCCTTCACGTTCAGAAAGTGTGCTTAACCAGCCTTGCGGATATTCTACTACAATTTTACGGATAGCACCTAATTTGCCTTCGCTTACCATTTGTTTGGCTTGCTTAACCATTGGATATCCAGAGTAGGTGTGGGTTAAACAAAGGGTTAATCCCGTTTCTTCCACTTTAGCATGAAGTTCTTTTGCTTCTTCTAAAGTTAACGTCATTGGTTTCTCAATCACAACGTTAAATCCTTTGTCCAATGCCATCATTGCCGGGGCAAAGTGGGCAAAGTTTGGGGTAACAATGGTTACAAAATCTATTCTTTCGTCTGCTGGCAACTCACTTTCTTTGGTCAGCATTTCTTCATAGTTGTTGTAAATCCTGTTATCGGGAAGAAAAAGCATTTTTCCAGATTCGTATCCAACTTCAGGATTTACACTTAGCGCTCCGGCAGATAATTCGATCAGGCCATCCATGTTAGCGGCCAAACGGTGTACGGCACCGATAAAGGCGTCTTTTCCACCGCCTATCATGCCCATTCTTAATTTTCTTTTCATGTTTGAATTATGGGGTATAGGGCTAAAGGTTTAGGGCATAGGGTTTTTTAACCTTACACCTTAAACCTTCTACCTTAAACCCTTTCTAGATATTCTTTTTCTTTAGTTCTTTTACTGCATAATCAGCAGCACGCGCAGTTAGCGCCATAAATGTTAACGAAGGGTTTTGGCAAGCGATTGATGGCATGCACGATCCATCGGTTACAAAAACATTGTTCACTTCGTGCATCTGGTTCCATTTGTTGAGCACTGAAGTTTTTGGATCGTTACCCATTCTGGCAGTACCCATTTCGTGGATCGCCATGCCCGGATAGCAGCCATTATCATATGTTCTGATATTTTTTATGCCTGCTCTTTCTAACATTTCAGCAGCGTCATTCATCATATCCACACGCATTTTTTTCTCGTTCTCTTTGTATTCGCAATCAATTGCCAATACAGGCTGACCCCATTTATCTTTTTTGGTTTTATCAATGTAAACCTTGTTTTCGTAGTAAGGCAACATTTCCCCGAAACCGCCCAATCCCATGGTCCATTTTCCCGGAGTGGTCATTTTTTGTTTCAGATCTGCACCAAACGATAATTCAGCAACATCATTTTGCCAGTTGCTTCTACTCGCACCGCCCTGGTAACCGAAACCACGTAAATAGTCGCGTTTATCCTTACCGATGTTCTGGTATCTTGGTACATAAATACCGTTTGCACGGCGACCATACGTGTATTTATCGTCAAAGCCTTCAGCCTCTCCGGAAGCTCCGCAACGGAAATGGTGATCCATTAAGTTATGGCCCAACTGGCCGCTGCCATTGCCCAGTCCATTAGGATGTGCTTCTGATGTTGAATTCAATAAGATAAATGTAGAGCCTAATGTAGAACCGTTTACAAAAATGATTTTTGCATAAAACTCCATCGTTTTATTGGTTTCTGCATCAATAACCATTACGCCTTTAGCCTTCTTGGTATCCTTATCATATATGATATGATTTACGATTGAGTATGGACGCAAAGTTAAACGTTTGGTTGCCATTGCCGCAGGCAGGGTTGAAGACTGCGTACTAAAGTAAGCGCCAAACGGACAACCGCGGCTGCACAGGTTTCTGTATTGGCAATTGCCACGGCCTTTGTGCGGAACAGTGAGGTTAGCCACACGGCCAATCATCATAATCCGTTCTCTTTTATAATGTTCTTCTATCCGCGCTTTTACCGATTTTTCTACAATGTTTAAATCCATCGGAGGCAGGAACTGCCCGTCCGGGCAAGTTGGCCAGTTTTCGTTAGAACCACTGATACCCGCAAAACGTTCTGCATAATCGTACCATGGAGAAAGTTCTGCATAGCGGATCGGCCAGTCGTTTCCATGGCCATCTTTTGCATTATCTTCAAAGTTGTGGTCGCTTAAACGGTAACTTTGACGGCCCCACATCAATGATTTACCTCCTACATGGAAACCACGGTACCAATCGAAACGTTTATCTTCGGTATACGGGCATTCTAAATCGTTTACCCACCATTTTTCGTTTGCTTCCTGGTATGGATAATCCCTTTTTTGTACCGGGTGGGTACGTTTTTGCTCTTCGGTAAGTCTGCCTGCATGTTTAAAATCCCATGGATTTTTCATCGCATTTTCATAACCGGTAATGTGCTCAATGTTCATTCCTCTTTCGAGCATCAGTACACGTAGACCTTTCTCGGTAAGTTCTTTTGCAGCCCAGCCGCCACTAATCCCCGATCCTATAACAATAGCATCGTAAGTATTTTCTGCTTTTAAATTCGTATTTAAATTCATGGTGTTTTGTAGTTGTTGTTAGGAGGTAGCCCAGGATTTTTGGCCAGGTTTTAAAGGCGCGTTGCCATCATAGCGGCCCGGAATAAGGACATATTCCCTCGCTTTGGTACAACCAATTTCTGAAGAATAGTAACCGAGCAGGGTTAAATCTCTTGCTGTTATGAAAAAATAAGCTAAATCTTTATTATCTTCTGATTTGCTTTCTTTCTGAGCAAGTGCAATAGCTCTCAAATCGATCATTAACTTTGTGCGGTCGGCAGGTGTTAACGCAAGATAACTTTTGCCAAAATCTTTCATCGATTTTGCCTGAAAATCTTTAAAGCCTTTTGCAAAGGAAGTTTGCATGGTGGCAGGGTAACAATCTTTCATCATCATCGGAATAAACTTACCTAATCCAGCTGCTTTGGCACCTGCAGATGATTTGGTAGTAGGAACGATAATATCAGCAAATTCAGCAAAAATCTTTTCGTCTTCCAGTGAATAGTTTACAAAGTTTTTTTCATTTTCGGGGAGCGTAAAACTTTCAAATAACACGCCCATTGTACTTGCCGAGATTGCTCCACCCAGCAAAAATGCAACGTTTTTGAGTGCTTCTCTTCTGTGCATCGTATTTATGATTTTATATTTTGGTTACTTATGTGTTGAGTTAGTAATATTAGCAAAAATATAGCGTAAAGAATGAATTTTTTAAATTAAATTAACTGTATGAAATATGATTGTTACTGAGTAGAATTATTCTAAATAGAGGCCAATTTGTAGCTCAGCGGTGTTTTAAACGGTGTTTTTATTTAAATTTTACTTGGTGTAAAAAATACATTTAGTATATATAAATGGGTTTTTGAAATATAAATCTAAAAATGAAGATTTTTCAGGCAAAAATCAGGTATAACGTGGCTTTTAATTTAGCGGTTTTATCAATCACAATTGATTAAAGTTCATCAGACTGAGTTGGTAGTTTTTGGTTAGCATTTTTTCTTGATCTGATCCTTTATCCGGTCAATAAACTTCCCGGTTTATATATTAAAGGTTTAAACGTCATCTTAAAATATTTTATTGCCTTTTATCTCATTTTTTTACCTTTGCTCAATCTCAAAAAAAATATGCAGGAAAAAATTGTTGTTTTAGGTTCTAACGGTCAAATTGGCACCGAGTTAGTAACGACGTTACGTAAAATATATGGTGATGATCACGTTGTTGCGTGCGATATACGCAGGCCGGATTATGATATCAAAAACTCTGCACCTTTCGAATTTGTGAATGTACTTGATAAAGAAATGATCAATGGCATTTTCCATAAATACAGACCCACACAAGTTTACCTCCTGGCGGCATTATTATCGGCAACCGGTGAGCAAAACCCAAAACTAGCCTGGGATTTAAATATGAACGGTTTGCTAAATGTGTTAGATTTAGCCTTAGAATATAAAACGGCAAAAGTATATTGGCCAAGTTCTATCGCTGTATTCGGACCAAATTCGCCAAAAGATCATACTTCACAATATTGTATCATGGATCCGAATACGGTTTACGGAATCAGTAAACTGGCAGGTGAGCGCTGGTGTGAATATTATAACCAAAAATATGGATTGGATGTTCGTAGCATCCGTTATCCGGGACTCATCAGCTGGAAAGCTGCTCCGGGAGGGGGAACGACGGATTATGCGATCCACATTTTTCATGATGCATTAAAAAAAGGCAGTTATCAAAGTTTTTTAAATGCAGAAACAGAGCTGCCTATGATGTACATGGATGATGCGATCCGCGGAACAATTGAGCTAATGGATGCTCCGGCAGACCAGATTTCAGTGCGTAGCAGCTATAATTTTGCGGGGGTAAGTTTTACACCTGAAGTTTTGGCCGCTGAAATCAGAAAACATATTCCGGATTTTACGCTGACTTACAGCGATAACGATCCCCGTCAACAAATTGCAAACAGCTGGCCACGCTCTATTGATGATAGTTATGCAGTAAAAGACTGGGGGTGGAAACCAGCATTCGATTTATCGAAACTGACAATTGATATGTTAAATAATTTAAAAAAATAAGATATAGGTAGAGGGTTGGAAGGTTGAAGGCCTAAGGTCTCACCTCTTACATCTCATATCTCAATACTAAAATAATGGGAAGAGCATTCGAATTTAGAAAAGAGAGAAAATTTAAGCGTTGGGCCAAAATGGCTGTTCAGTTTACGCGTATTGGTAAAGATATTGTAATGGCGGTAAAGGAATCAGGACCTCATCCGGAAACCAATTCCCGCTTACGTACAGCGATACAAAATGCCAAAGCGGTAAATATGCCAAAAGATAGGGTAGAGGCTGCAATTAAACGTGCCTCTGATAAATCGATGGCTAACTATGAGGAAATTGTATACGAAGGGTATGCACCACATGGTGTAGCCGTTTTAATTGAAACAGCTACTGACAATACCAACCGTACGGTCGCAAACGTACGTAGTTATTTTAATAAAACGAACGGTACTTTAGGTAAAACCGGATCGCTGGATTTTGTTTTTAACCGTAAATCTATTTTCCGTTTTGTACCTGTAGAAGGTTTGGATCTGGAAGAATTAGAGTTTGAGTTAATTGATGCTGGTTTGGAAGAGCTTTATGTGGAGGCCGATGAGGAAGGAAACGATATCGTGGTGGCGCAAGGTGCTTTCGAAAACTTTGGTTCTTTGCAGAAAGCGCTGGAAGAGAAAGGTATTGAGTTGAAAAGTTCAAAATTGGAGCGCATTGCTTTATCTCACCATGAGGTTACTGAAGAGCAGGCTGCTGATGTATTAAAATTGATTGATAAGTTGGAGGAAGATGATGATGTGCAGGCAGTTTACCACAATATGGCAGAGTAAGTGCAACTGATATTTACTGAATAAGGCTTGGGGATTTTCTTCAGGCCTTTTTTGCATTTAGACCTTGCAGGTTTTTAAAACCTGCAAGGTCTGGATATGATGATATTTGATTTATCGAACAATTTAATTATGATTAGAACAATTTCCTATTATCTCGTCTTATCGTTTCGCTAAGAACACCCAATTACGTGTTCCAAATTTATATGGGTTAGACTAAGCGCTTAGTGAGGTGCAAAGATTGCATGACCTTAAGATTTCTGAAGTTTTGTTTTTTGGAGAGCAAAACCTGTATTTATCGGTTACGGCAGTCCCGCCACCACTTCAAGTCCTCGGCTTCGTTCCTCAACCTCCGGGCTTTCCGTTTTTGTCGGGTCTAGGTTACCTAGGTTAACCCAGGTAAGTTAAACCTGACAGGAGCGGGCAGGAGCATCAATTTTTTCAATTGGTGCGAGTAAAGCGGATGGCAGGGCTTTCGAAACCGATCATCTACCAAACCCTGCTTTCCAATTCTTTTACCTGAAAATCAATTTTACATTATCTCTTTTAAATTTGTCGTTCTGCTGAACTTCCGGCTGGTAGGACAGGTGTTTTAACATCTATTGAAGAAAGTGAAATAAATCTGATAGCCATCGGATCAGGGTGACGATAGCGAGAAACCTGCGAGGTTCGATTAACTTACTATTTCTTATGCGAAAACAACCAGCTTAATAACTCTGGTTCGGCAAATGCATTATCCCAGCTATTGTGGTTTGCGTTAGGGTACAGCGTGAATTTAACCTCCCCACCAATACTTTTTAGCCGTTCGGCAATGGCCATAGATAATGCCGGATCTACAATATCATCTTTTGCACCATGAAAAATCCAAAGCGGTATTTTTCTATACTTTTTAATGTTATTGGTATTGTCGCCACCACATATAGCAATGGCTGCCGCAAATTTACGCCTCTCTCTCCTCAACAATTCATAGGTACCCATAGCGCCCATTGATAGGCCGCCAACATAAACCCGATCTTTGTTTACATAAGGTTTTTTAAGAAAATCTTTGATCATTCCCTGTAAGGCATGCATTATTTTCGTTGGTTTACCGCCTTCTACAAAGCTGAACGTTCTTTTGCCATTGGCATTTTTTTCAATATTAACATTAGCCCAATAATCGTTCTGCGGACATTGGGGGAAAACGATTATAGCAGGGAAATTTTTCCTTATATCATTTCTTAAAAATAATTTTCCACCATGTACCAGTTGACTGGCGTTATCACTGCCCCTTTCTCCGCTTCCGTGTAAAAAGAAAACGATCGGGTATTTTTGGTTGGGATTAAAATTCTCCGGAAATAAAACCCTGTAGTAAATAGAGTCCTTTCCTTTAATAAAACTTCCCCTGTCGTATTTTTTTAAGTCCTGAGCATTTAAAAAGAGTACAGGAAAAAGAATGCAAATTGTTAGAATAATCTTTTTCATCTGTTTGTTTATTAATTGTACTTGATTATGTCTGGTTTTCGAGCGTGTAGGTTCGATTGGTTTATAGTAGAAACGAAGCGATCATAGGGCTTATTAGTAGCTGTGCTTTTTGAGATCCTGATCGTTCATTCAGCAAAAATAAAAAACCCTGGCTACTTTACAATAGCTCAGGGTTGATAACCGAACCTAATTGTCTTTATTTCAATGTAAAAGATGCTTCTTTTACATCGCGGGAATTTGTACCGATGAATACCTTGAAATCACCAGGTTCTGCAGCGAATTTTAAATCAGAATTGTAA
This sequence comes from Pedobacter suwonensis, assembly GCF_007833675.1. NCBI lineage: Bacteria > Pseudomonadati > Bacteroidota > Sphingobacteriia > Sphingobacteriales > Sphingobacteriaceae > Pedobacter > Pedobacter suwonensis. The sequence goes on from NZ_CP031708.1 coordinate 4,625,095, forward strand.
AATTTAAGGTCTTTTTCGGAAATATTGAATGTAACCGTTTTGCTTTCTCCGGCTTTTAAATTAATCTTTTGGAAGCCTTTTAACTCTTTAACCGGACGGGTAATGCTTCCAACAAGATCCTGAATGTACAATTGAACAACTTCTTTACCGTCATATTTGCCGGTGTTGCTTAAAGTAAACGATGCTGTGATCGATTTTCCTTTGCTTAAGGTATTGGCACTCAGTTTAACATCGCTATAATTAAATGTTGTATAGCTTAAACCAAAACCAAAAGGATACAATGGATCATTACTTACATCTAAATAATTGGAGCGGAATTTTTCGAACCATTTACCTTCAGCCAGTGGACGGCCGGTATTTTTATGGGCATAATACAACGGCACCTGACCTACATTTTGAGGAAAAGTTGCGCTCAGTTTGCCTGAGGGATTAACATCCCCGAAGAGGACATCGGCAATTGCATTTCCTGCCTCACTACCCGGGAACCAAACATTTAAAATTGCCGGTATATTCTGCTGTTCCCAATTCAATGCCAAAGGGCGACCTGTAAACAGGACCAATACCACAGGTTTACCAGTTTTAGCCAGAGCTTTTAAAAGGTTTTTCTGTGTTTCAGGAATCTGGATATCGGTTACACTGCTGCTTTCGCCTGTAAATTCAGAACCTTCTCCAATAGTGGCTACAATAACATCTGATTTTTTTGCCACTTCTAAAGCTTCTTTAATCATTTCAGCTTCTGTACGTGGATCACGTTTGTATGTTGGGTTGTGGATGTTTACATAACGCTGCTCCATAGCAGAATCTGCCAGGAAGTTTGCACCGCGTGCAGTTAATATTTTTGCTTTATCACCCAATACATTTTTTAAACCTTGTAGTACCGTTACCGACTTGTCAAAAAGTGCAGCAACGCTCCAGGTACCATACATATTAGCGGTATTATCTGCCAAAGGACCGATTAAACCAATGGTACCTGATTTTTTTAAGGGAAGTAGATTATTGTTATTTTTCAACAGCACGAAACTTTCTGTTGCAACTTCGCGTGCCACCTGGCGGTTAGCCGGGCTAAAAACCTCTTTTTCTGCTCTTTCTGTATTGCAAAATTTATAAGGATCTGTAAATAAACCCAACTTGTATTTGGCCTGAAGCACTAAGCGGCAGGCACGGTCTATTTGTGCGATACCCACTTTTTTCTCTGCCAATGATTTTTTTAAAGTGCCTAAAAAACCTTCGCCTACCATGTCCATATCAATGCCGGCATTCAGTGCCAGGGCGGAAACAGTTTGTAAATCACCCATCCCATGCGCAATCATTTCAGGGATGCCGGTATAATCAGTCACTACAAAACCTTTAAAGCCCCATTGATTTCTCAAAACATCTGTCATTAGCCATTTGCTTCCCGTAGCCGGGATACCATCCACTTCGTTAAAGGAAGCCATAATGCTAGCTGCACCGGCATCAACAGCAGCTTTATAGGGCGGGAAATATTCGTTGTACATCCGCACTTTGCTCATATCGGTTGTATTATAGTCTCTACCTGCTTCAGCAGCCCCATAAAGCGCATAATGTTTTACGCAGGCTAAAATCTCGTTATTGGCCTGGAGTTTTCCCTGATAACCTTTCACCATGGCGGCGGCAATTTGCGAACCTAAATAAGGGTCTTCCCCACTTCCTTCTGAGATGCGTCCCCAGCGTGGATCCCTGGAAATATCGACCATAGGGGAGAAGGTCCAGTTAATTCCACTTGCGCTGGCTTCTATAGCAGCTATACGGGCCGATTTTTGCACGGTTGCCATATCCCAGATACAACTAACGCCTAAAGGAATCGGGAAAACAGTGTTGTACCCATGGATCACATCCATTCCGAATAGCAATGGAATTTTCATACGACTGTTTTCTACCGCTATTTTTTGTACCGCTTTAATTTTATCTACACCCTTGATGTTGAATAAACCCCCAACTTGTCCGGCTTTAATTTTTTTTGAGATGTCGCTGCTGTTGGCCTGTCCTGTAGTAATATCACCCGAACTTGGCAAATTCAACTGACCTATTTTTTCATCAACGGTCATTTTCGCCATGAGGTTGCTGATGAAGGTATTCATCTTTGCTTCTTCTGCCGAAACAGTTTTTTTGGTCTGTGCCGATCCGTTCAGCACAAAAAGGGTTAAAAAAACAACCAGGATATTCGCTCTCTTCATTATATATGTGTTTTATTCTTTATTGATCAAATTTTTGCCGGCACTCGTTAAAAACGAATGCCTGAAAACTTAACGATTCTATTGTTTTACTGTTAATCGTTAAAAACGATTGGCTTTGTCCGCGCTCGTTAGAAACGGGCGCGAGCTGTTTATTTGTGAACATTTATTTTAATCAACTTTTTTTACTTCGGTTTTTACCGAAACGCCATTTTCATTGATGGATTCCATAGCAAAATAATACGCTTTCTTACTGTCCATCGCTTTAAACCAGTATTCGTTAAAATCGTGGATCATGATGCAGTTGTACAGTTTATCCGGGGCTGTACCATAGTAAAGGTTATAGGCAAATGCATTATCAACAGGTTCCCATTTGATATAGGCACTACGTTTATCTTTTTCTGTTCTTAAAACGATCAGGTTTTTTACCTGAGAGGGTTTCTCGCCATTCCCATTGCCGAAAATGCGTAAGCCACTAATGGCAAATTTCCCGGTAGGCATATGGATGTTTACCATTTTGATAAACCTGGTTTTAACCGGCTTTGGCAATTCGATATAATCATGCGGAACATCTGTTTTGTTTTGGCTTTTATCAACCAAAGTCGTCCATTTTTTGCCGTCAAATGATGAAAGGATTTTATATTGATGATAAATTCCTATCTGTTTTCCTAAAAATTCGGCATCCTGATCAGCATAATTAATTTGTATGGCATTAACGGTTGCAAGGCTCCCTAAATCAGTCTGGATCCATTCGCCGTTATCAGCTGTTTTAGCACTCCAATACGTTTTAATATTTTCATCAACCGCATTATTGGCGTTAAAGCCGCCAAGGGTAGAAGATACAGTTACCGGTTTTTTATAGTTAATGAGCATCCACCCGGGACCGGCAGGTCCACTTTCTTTCCTTTCGGCAGGTAAATAAAGCGGATAATCGCCAAATGCGGTATTGGTCCACATTACATCGTCCTGATCAAAACCAGTTGGCCAGATGCCCATGCGGCGTTCCCATGTGTTTTTTACGCAGATAATGCTGGTAGAAATGTGCCAGTAATTTTTGTTATTATCCTGAAAGGTTGCTCCATGACCCGCACCGCGTGAAAATCCCCCACCTTTATAACTTAACGGATCTGATTGCGGTGTGGTAGGCGTATCATAAAACAGCGGTTTGTTACCTACAACCACACCGTCTGAATAGCCGCTAAATTCGGTTCCCGGTGCGCCATATTGGAAATAATATTTGCCATTATGTTTGGTCATCCAGGCACCTTCGGCGAAGGGATCAAGAAAGGTATTGTCCATATACTCGCCGAAGCGTTGCCAGCCATAGCGCCAGCTTTCGAGTAAATACATTGGTGTACGGGTACCTTTGGGTTTAAAAGTTTTGCGGTCGAGCTCTACACCATACATGGGGTAATTATTGCTACTACCATTGTACATATAAAATTTACCATCATCATCGGTAAAAAAGGCTGGATCCCAACCACCTATTTCCAAGGAGTCAACCAAAGGAAACCACTTATTCCCTTTAGGATCTGTACTGCCCCAAAGGGTGAAGTTTTTGGTGTAAGTGCTGCCAAAAACCACCATGGTATCGCCAACAATGCCCACGCCTGGCGCACAGAGCTCATCTTTGGTTTTGTTCCATGGTCGTAAGAATTTTCTTTCGTGGAATTTCCAGTTCAGCATATCGGCACTATGCCAATAACCCCATTGGTTGGTACTAAACAGGTAAAAATCGCCCTTATAGTTTACAATAACCGGATCGGCTGTAGCCCTGTGTTTGCCCCATTCAGTAAAAGACTCGAAAGGCGTGTAACCATAATCTACATTGATGGGATTACAATAGGTTTTTTGCTGGGCAAATGTGGTATAAGTACCGCAGAACAGGACTGTTAACAGAAATATTTTGAATAAATGTTTAGCCATCATTCGTTGGTTAATTAATTGAAAATGTTAATTCTTGCACAGCTTGAGCAGCCTATCGACATTCCGCTTACTGTTAAGCCGGTAACGTGCGATTGGTGTTCCCAGTACACCCACATATCATGTGCGCCGCCTGTTGAGGTTAGTGTAACAGTATATACATCTCCGTTTTCCGGTATCTGTCCGATAACAGTTCCACTAGGTGAATTTGGTGGTATAAAGAAAGAATAAACACCACCGCTGGTATTATTTTCTAATTTCACATATACTCCATCAGTGGTGGCGTTTGTTGCAGTTACATTTACCGTAGCGAATTTTGATTTTATAGTTTTATGTTTAGCTTCATTCACGTTAGTGAAGCCTGAATTAAGGATTATACATCCTATTATTGCTGTTAATATTAAAATTACTTTTTTCATGGTTCTGTAGATTTAATTTAAAATATATGATGGCTAAACATTTATATACAATCTGATATTAGGGTTGAAACTGGAAATCCAGTTTCTTCAAACCATTCTGTACGTCTTCATTTCCCATAAATAACTTCCAGAGCAGACCTGAACGGTAATTTTCGATCATCACTACCATTGGTCCCTGATCAATGCCCAGATATCTTTGAGGATACCAGTTATCAGTTTCGGAAAAAGCATCGTAGAAGCCGTATTTTCCCCAAACTTTGTCTCCCAGATCTTCGTAGAGGTGCCTGATTACTTTCATCGATTCTTTTGGGGTATAGGGGATAGAGGATATTGCTGCGGTAGGAGAGATTACGCCAAAATCTTCCTGAATACTGTGAGCGGCGTATCCTTTTACAGAATAACTGGCCGTTAAACCCCAGCTATTTTGGCCATAGCCTTTAAATTTCTTTGGATTAGCCACGCAATAATCATGTATGGCTAATGTTTGATTTACATTGTTTTGCCAATAATTGGCATAGCGGTCTTTTAATCCTTTAGGATTTAAACCTAAATAGGAATAGTGCGCCCAGAATAATGGACCCACAGAATTTTTTGCACCTTGATAATCTAAAGGGATATGATGCCCGTATAGATCGAAATTTGCTTTAATTGCACCTCCTCTGGCCCAACCTTCGTGATAAACTTCGGCAGGTATACTATGGGTAGGAGAAGATGCTCCCACTACGTACATAATTAAACATTCGTTATAGCCTTTAACAGGAAAATTCATTTCCCACTGGTATTCTGGCGACCAATGCCAGTACAATACATTCTGGCTACCATTGCGGTACCAGTTAAAATCAATGCCTTTCCAAAGTTTGTCAGCTTTTTCAGCTAAAGCTTTTTCGGCATCTGTTCCGTTTTTATAATATTCTTTAATGCAGATTAACGCCTGTGCAACAAATGATGTTTCTACAAGATCGCCTCCGTTGTCTTTTTGTCCGAATGGACGTACCTTACCGGTTTCACCATAAATCCAGTGTGGCCAGGCACCATGAAAGCGATCTGCTTTGGATAGAAAATCCAATATTTTATTTAACCGGTCTAAACCTTCCCTTTTAGACACATAATTTCTGTCAATCCCGCTTAAAATAGCCATCAAGCCAAAACCGGTAGCACCGGTTGCAACGGTGTTCTTGTCGTTTTCGGGATAAACATTATCTATATGATAACGTTCGCGACCGGCACCAGATGTCGGTTCTGCACCATCCCAAAAATACTGGAAAGTCTGTTTTTGAACGAGGTCAAGCAATTGCTCATCACTAAGGTTTTTTTTAATGCTGAGGTCAGGATTATAGACTTGAGTTTTGGCTTTAGAGCATGCACCGAAAACCAACAACGAAACCAAGATAATTGATAATAATGAAATTCTTGTAGGATAGATTTTTAACATCATAGAAGTGTGAAAAAAGGGTTGCCAGTTATCTGGCAACCCTTTAAAATTATGTTTTAGTAACCAGGATTTTGCTTAAGCAAACCTCCACTTAAATCAATTTCAGTTTGTGGAATTGGCCAAACTTCATTTTTATTGGCTTTCCATCCTTTAGGACCAAATACGGTTAATGCTCTTCCTTGTCTGATTACATCGAAATAACGATCGTTTTCCATCGCAAGTTCAACCTGTCTTTCTTTCCAGATAGCTGTTCTTAATGCAGATTGGTCTGTTGTAGTCACATCAGGTAAAATTGCCGGATTTGATCCTCTGGCACGTTTGCGCACCCTGTTTAACGAGGTGAGCGCCTGCGTAGGATTTCCGAGTTCGTTAGCAGCTTCCGCATTCATAAGTAGTATATCAGCAAATCTTAATACCCTTATATTTTGTTGCGCACCTTCATTAAATCCTGATATTCTTGTATTAAACGGAACATAAGATTTTTGATTGTAACGAGGATTCGGTACAGATGTAGGAACAAGGTCGCCCTGTGGAGTAGTTTCTCCTCTGAACAGAATAGTAGCGTCTTTTCTTGGGTCTCCGGTTTCATACGCTGCCTCCAATTCTGCAGATGGTGTATTAAAACCCCATCCCATAACGCCTGCTACTCCTTGCACCTGACTGTATTGTGAGTTAGAGGCAGCAGCGTTGCCTTGAATTAATGAAGCTTGTACTTCAAATAAAGATTCTACACTGTTTTCATTTGCTTCCCTAAATCCTTTTTCATAATCAGGAAACAGATCGTATCCCAAAGTCATTACCTGATTGGTTAGCGCCAGTACATCAGCCCATTTTTTCTGATACATGGCAACTTTTGCTTTCATGCCCAATGCAGCGCCTTTTGTTGCTCTACCTAAATCAGTTGCCGGATAAGACTGTGGTAACACAGCAGCCGCCTCTGTAAGGTCTTTTTCTATCTGCGCATATACAGCTGCTTTATCAGACTGAGGAAGGTTGTATTCTGAATTATCTTTAGGAACGTTTAATCTTAATGGAACGTTTCCGTAAGCCCTAACTAGTCTGAAGTAAGAGTATGCACGTACAAATTTTGCCTCGGCAAGATATCTGGCTTTTAATGTAGCGTCCATATTGATGTTGGGTACATTATCCAACACCTGGTTACAAAGATTTATATTTTGATATTGACCCGTCCAAAAGCCCAATAAAGATCCCTGAGTAGAAGTTACTGTAAACTGATCAAAAAGGTTAAAGAAAGTTGCATCGGTAGGGGTACTGCCTTTGTCTGCTTCATCTGATCCGGTACTTTCAATAGCAATTGCGTTAAATGCCACGTTATCCCAGCTACGTAAATTGGCATAAATGGCATTTACACCTTTTAAAGCATCGTCACCTGTTTTCCAAAAGGTAACAGATGGTTGCTGGCCTTGTGGCGGAACATTAAGGAAGTCTTTTTTACAAGATGCGGTAAAAAGCATTGTACCTAAGGCTGTAGCCACAAGACAAGACTGTATATTTATATTTTTTTTCATTTTGATGTCGATTAGAAAGTTACGTTAACTCCGAAATTATAAGTTGCGAACAAAGGATAAACGTTTGTATCTATACCTGCATTGGTTGGCGTTCCACCCACTTCAGGACTGAAGCCTTTATAGCCAAATATGTTAACAGCATTTTGAGCATTTAAGAATACTCTAAGCCTTTGCATTTTCATTTTTGTACTGATGGCTGCAGGAAGTGTGTATCCTAGCTGAATATTTCTCAATCTGATATAATCGCCTTTTTCTACGTAGAAAGAGTTTGGTGCATTGTTTAGGCCTCCCGCTAAATTTGCTGACGCATAGGTGTTAGATGTACCTGGACCATTCCAACGGTTATTGAAGAAATCTTTGGTGTAGTTTTCATTACCAAAACGGTTGCTGAGATTAGCATTAAATACATCAACATCTGCAACACCTTGAATATCCAAGGTTAGATCGAAGTTTTTGTAGGCGAAATTTGTATTTAAGCCATAGGTAAATTTAGGATTTGGATTTCCTAGAACAACTCTGTCTTTTAAATCAATTACACCATCATTATTGACATCAGCGTATTTAAAATCGCCTTTTTTGAAACCTGGCCATGCGGCAGCCTCAGCATCTGTTTGGAAAACGCCTATAACCTGATAGCCAAAAAACTCTCCGATCGGGCGATTATTAACCGTTCTTGTAGATAGATATCCGCTGGTTAAACCTGCACCACCTTTATAGATTGGATTTGCTCCAGATGTTACATTCATTACTTTATTATTGTTGATGCCAACATTTCCACTGATTGAGTAAGTAAAACCACCAGCTGTTTTATCTGCCCAGGTTGCTAAAAACTCAAAACCTCTGTTACGGATATCTGCCTGATTGGCAATTAATGAACTATTTACAGTACCTAAACTTCCTAATACAGGAATATCGAAAATAGCCTGTTCCGTTTTTCTGTTGTAATAATCAGCTTCAACTGTTAATCTGTTATTCAGAAAGCCCATTTCCAGACCTATATCGGTACCAGCACTTCTTTCCCAGAATAGTGTAGGAGGTACTAAAGATCTGATGCTTGCGCCAGTATAAGGTATGCCACCAAAAATGGCAATTAAGGCTGCCGATTGATCTACCGTTTGAGTAGAAGGGTTGAAAGGTACGCCGGCATTACCCACTTTACCCCAGCTTCCTCTTAATTTTAAATTGCTGAAGATTTTTTGGTCTTTCATAAAATCTTCATTGCTGATTACCCAGCCTGCACCGATTGAAGGGAAGTTACCCCAAACATTATCAGAACCAAAAAACTGTGAAGCACCATCTCTTCTAACAGATGCATTGATTAAATATCTGTTTTTGTAGCCATAATTTATCCTGGCAAAATAAGATGCAAAAGTTGATAATTCGCCCCTATCTACTATACTTCTGCTAGCTGCATTACCTAATGCCAGATACAGATCTCCTTCTGAAGTATAGGGTACGTTTAATGCGTCGGCATTGATTTCATACAGTTTATTGCGCTGAGCAGTTTGTCCCAACAAAACAGTCAAGCTATGATCTGCCCACTTTTTATCATACGTTAGCGTGTTTTCAATAATCCAGTTTCTGTTTTCAACGCGATCTATATCCAGTTTGCTGTTTGTATTTTGCTGGGTATTACTTGCTTTGTAAACCGGTACATATCCCCTAACTTCCTGTTGTCCGAAATCACCTCCAAAGCTTGTTTTAAAGGTAAAGTTCTTTAGGAATTTTAATTCAGCATAAATATTACCGGTAACTTTATACTTTGTGGTATTTTGATTAAAGAAATCAAGTGTAGCCTGAGGGTTCATGTTACTTCCGTTACCCAGGTTAAATGCATTTGGATCGCCGTAGCTTCCATCAGCATTAAATACAGGTACAACCGGAGATGCTGCATACAATGCCCTAAAAATACCTGAAGGAGCATCTTTAGATTTGCTAGAGGTAGCGGTTACATTATAGCCGACTTTTAAGGGTTCAAAAATCTGAAAATCGTTTGATAACCTCGCAGTGTACCTTTTATAGTTATTGTTTTTTACAATACCATCCTGATCTAGGTAACCGAGAGATAGGTTATAGGTAGACTTTTCTGTTCCACCACTTACTGATAGCTGGTGATTTGTCACCAAAGCATCCCTTAATATAACATCGTACCAGTTTGTGCCTTCGCCTAAATTAGTATTTGCGAATAAAGGAGCAACTGGCGGATTTAATAGACTGTAAGCCTCATTTACGGCAGTAGCATATTCCGATGCATTTGCCATTTCAACCTGGTTAGTTACTTTTTGAAAACCTACGGTTCCATTATAGTTTATAACAGCATCTCCTCGTTTTCCTTTATTGGTGGTAACCAAAACGACGCCATTTGCAGCTCTGATTCCGTAAATAGATTGAGAAGAAGCATCTTTTAATATACTGATGCTTGCGATATCTGCAGGATTTAAGAAGTTAATATCATCATACCAAACACCATCAACCACGTATAACGGGCCGGTTTTACCATAAATTGTTCCTGTTCCCCTAATAGTGATAGTTGGTGATGCACCTGGCGTTCCTACGTTTGTGATGGAAACTCCTGCAACTTTCCCTTGTAATGCACTTACCGGGTTAACTGATGGTTGTTTGGAAATATCTTCTCCTTTAACATTTCCCACAGACCCGGTAACATCGATTTTTCTTTGTGTACCATAACCTACCACCACAACCTGTTCTAATTGCTGTGTAGAAGATGCCAATGATACATTAATGGTAGTTTGATTGTTTACAGCTTGCTCAGTTGCTGTGTAGCCTACAAAGTTAAATACTAATGTAGCGTTGGCCGGCGCGCTAATAGAGTAGTTGCCATTTACATCTGTTTGGGTGCCACTTTGTGTGCCTTTAATCAAAATAGATACGCCAGGTAATGGGGTCTTGTCACCGCCATCGATTACCTTACCTTTTACAGTAATGTTTTGCGCTAATGCTACGTTAATTGTTAGCAAACAAAATGCAGCGAGAACAGAAATTCTTGTAAAGATTCTTTTCATGCTTTATTATAAATTTAGTTTAATTGTTAGTTAAATGTGAGGTTGTTTTGGTAGATGTGCAAGTGATTTTACCTCTACATTAATACATCATCATAGCCTTTGGAGTTTCGAAGGCAAATAAACCAAACGCGATTTCAGGTCAAAAACAGAGTTTTTTTTAGTTTTAATGGAATGTTAGCATCTTGCTTTGTGTAAAAAGTACACCAAGTATTTTGTGGGGGTTGCAAAATTTTGATGAGAGGTAATGATGTAGTCCCTGACGAACTAAAAAATCGTAAAAAGCCGCGAAAACGATTTCTTAAAATAATAATCGTTTAATGATGATGTGTTGTCTTTGCATGGATGATCATTAAAAAAATGAAATCCAAAGGCTAGAGTTCCATTAAAAATTCGGTTAAATTTTTGTCGTGTGGCACCTCGAGTTTTTTACGTAAACGGTACCGGCGAATTTCAACTCCTCTTAAACTGATATTCAATAACGACGACATTTCCTTACTGCTCATGTTCATCCTTAAATAAGCACATAGTTTTAGATCATTCGGGACCAGATCAGGATGCTGGGCTTTTAACTTTTTAAAGAAGCTCTCATGGGCTTCGTTAAAACTGTTCTCGAACAGGTGCCAGTCGCGTTCATCATTCATCCCGTCGTTGATCACCTTTTGTATTTTACGGGTCTGCTCTTCCGAAAGTTTCTTACCATTTTCATCCTTTAACTTGGTAATGTCGTCAGCCAGTTTTTGAAGCAACTCGTTTTTGTATACCAATGTCATTGCAGAATTAGCCAACTCCCTATTCTTCGAAGCAAGTTCAGCCTGGAGTTTTTCCGTTTGTAATTTAATAATCTGCTTTTCGCTTATTTCAGCTTCCTGCCTCAATTTTTCTTCCTGCTCTGCTTTTAAACGATCGGTAATTTTCTGACTATCACGCTGCAGTTTCTTTTCGTATATTTTTTTACCCAAAATTAAAACTGCCACAAACAGGATGGTATATAATAAAATAGCCCAGTTGCTCAAATACCATGGTCGTAGGATGGTAAATGTATAAATTGTTTCATTACTAATTGTATTATCGTCAACTTTTGCCCTCACTTTAAAAGTATAAGTGCCTGCGCTTAAATTGGTGAAATCTTTTTGCGTAGCCGAAGACCAGTCAGACCAGCTGTGTGAATAGCCTTCCAGATAAAACTGATATTTCACTTTAGCTTGTCTGTAATAAGGAAGCGCATAAGAGATGCGGATATTGTTTCTGCTATTATGGATTTCTGCTTCTTCGTTGCTATTTCCACCTTCACTGATTAGTGAGAATTTGTCAGTAATATCTTCTACCCGTCTGATTAAAACAGAGGGTAGTTTTTTCTTTTCCTGGTTGAGCTGTTCAGTAGGGTTATAGATTACAAAACCGTCATCAACACTGATGAGATAAATGGAGTTACTGATGCGACTGATATTTTCATAGTATTGCACCATCCGGCCATCCAAAATGCTGAATTGATTAGAATCTATTTCTACCTTGCCCGGCTCACTAAAGTTAACCATCGCCGTTTTGCCATGATTAATAAACCAGTATTTTTTACTGCCTGCGGGGATGATTTTGTTGGAAGTTTCGAATGAGCCCAGGCTTTTATTGAGTGCCTCATATTTGGTGAATTTGTTGCTGAGTTCATCATAGGTATAAAAGCCGACATCAGACGAAAAAACAATTTTATTCTCCAGGTTGAAAATGTTAATGTTATAATTACCAGGTAAGCCATTTTTCTCATCGAAGTATTTAGTGCTCGTTACCCTGGTGTAATCGGGGCTAAGGCTTAATTTAAATAGACCTTTATAGGCATGTCCAACCCAGATATCTCCTCTGTTATCTTGTTCAACATATCTGGAAGGCGCTTGAAAGCCCGCTATTTTAGTCGCGAACTTTAATCCAGAACCTGGCGATTTAGTAAATAAAGATAAGCCTGTATAAGTTCCCTGAACAAGGTAATTTGGATTTGAATTTAGTTTTTTGATGGTCCAGCCACCTGTCGACCTCGATATCCATTCTATTTTATCGCCCAAAACTTTAAAGGTACCGCTGTTATGACCGCAAATTAGCTCATTATCGATAACTGTCAGCTCCCAAACCTGACCCTGCGAGTTAGGAATTAAACGGAAATTGAAAGGCAAAAGATTGTCTGGCGACCACTCGCTGTAAAACAGCCCTTGATTAGTGCCTAAGTAGATTTTATTGTTGAAAATAATACTGGAATAGACCGTCCCAAACTGACCAGTTTTATCGAAGTAGAAATATAAGGGCGAATTCAGTTCTATCCGGTCGATTCCGTTGTCAAGTCCTGTCCAGAAATTTTGTTCGTTATCCGCGTATAAGCTTAAAACCGTATTATTCTGCAAACCGCTAGATTTATTGATCCGCTGCACAATTTTTCCATTTTCATCGATTATGATCAAGCCGTTAAGAATGGTACCATATGCGAAATACTTGCCTAACAAACTTACCCCATTGTTGAGCTGGTAGGTTTTCAGGTAATTATTAGCGGGAGTATTTAAAGGACTAAAATCTTTGCCATCATAAGTAAACAATCCCTGTTTGCTTGTTCCAATGATCAGGCCAGTATGTTTATAGGGAAGAATAGATAATATACCCTCTTTGCCTAGTTTGTCACTATTGGGAATATAGACTAACTTATTGCCGAGTAGTTCAAATAAGCCTTTTTCCAGCACTTCTATAAAGTACCTGTTATTTACCTTATGCAGAAATAGAAACGATGCCGGTGACTTTATCACCTCTATTTTATTATTTCTATAGATAAATATTTTGGAAAAGGACTGGAAGATTACCCTATCCGGATCGACATAGATTTTCCATACCTCATCATCTATTTTTATCCCTTTCGGCAGCAGATTGGTAAGTGAATGGTAGCTTAATTTATTGTTTTTAATTGCCCAGTAACCAAATTCGCCAAAACTACCGGTATAAATTTTTCCACTTTTATCGGTGGCTACAGCTCTAACAATCTGTCTGTTCGGCATTTGGTATTTCTGCCAGTAACGTCCATCGAAAGTTAACAATCCTTCCGCATTGCCAAAGTACATTACACCATTTTTATCTTTGGCTATGCTCCAGTTCTGATTTCCTGACGCATAAACCGCTTTTGGATAATTTTCAATGTAAGGAACGCCAATACTTTTAATTTCTGATGCGGCGCTGGTTATAGTAACGCAGGATAATAATAGTAAAAGCCTGAAGTAGTTTAGCATAAAGTGATATTGGGTACACCCATTATGCCACAAAGTAAAGAAAAATTGTTAGAACATGCGAGAGGTGATGGATGTTAAGGATTCAAGCATGAAAAGATCGAAATTTTAGTAGTTCCTAAAATTGCCGACATTTCGAGGGGTAATTTATTGCATTAAATCGATATAAGTGATATAAAATTCAAGGAAGCAGCGCACTAAACCTAAAGGATCAGCCCGCTACACTGGCTAGTTCTTGACTGCCCATGAAACAAAAATAAAATATTTTATTTGCAAATCGGGTGCAACGAAGTCGAGAAGCACGTAAGTGCTCAGTGAAGCTAAATCTGTCTCAACAGCGCTCTCCATTTCACTGCTTTCCAATCGAAATGACGATCTTTCTATTAATTTTCTCTACCCTTTTACCGCTACCGGCTGCGGAACTTTCACATAGTAACCTGTACCATCGTAAGGGCGTTTGCGCGGATTGGTTGTACATGCTACCGAGCAGCAGCCCTGAAGCTTTTCTCCACAGGCATCGCATTGGGTAATATGCTCATTACACTCAGGATTGGCACAGTTAATCATTTTCGGCGTCGTAACTCCGCAATTATAACAAACTGAAACCACTGTTGGGTTAACCTGGTTCACATCCACTGCTATTCGGTTATCGAATACGTAACATTTACCTTCGAAATCTTTTCCGCCAGCTTCCTTGCCATATTTGATGATACCACCATGTAATTGATAAACATCGTTAAAGCCGTGGTGTAACAATAGGGCAGATGCTTTTTCGCATTTAATCCCACCTGTGCAATAAGTAAGTATTTTTTTGTCTTTATACTGGGCAAGCTGGTTAATCTGCTCAGGAAAATCACGGAAATTCTCTATGTCGAGCGTTACCGCATTTTTAAATTTGCCAAGATTGTGTTCATAATTGGAACGTACATCCAGGATTACTACATCCTCGTCATCCTTCATTTTCATGAAATCGACCGGTTCTAAATGTTTACCGGTTTGTTTGTTGGGATCGATAATTGTCGTGTCCCTTAAACCAGAATGCACAATTTCCGATTTGTAACGGCAATGCATTTTCAAAAATGAAAGCTCTTCTACGTCGTCAATTTTAAACTCTGTTTTGGCGAACCTTTCATCAGCATGTATCGCTTTCATATAAGCTTCGCAGGCTTCCGGAGTGCCCGATATGGTACCATTTAAACCTTCGTCGGCCACGATGATACGGCCAACAAGGCCTAAAGATTTGCAAAATTTAAGATGATCGGCTGCAAATTGCTCTGCCTCTGCTATGTAGCTATAGCAATAGTAAAGTAGTGTCTGATATTTTTTCATAACGCTGTTGATACCGTTGCAAACGGCGTTTAAAGCAGTGCAAAGATAGTAAAAAAAGGTGAAGGTAGAAGGCTTAAGAAGGAAGGTTTTTTTATGATGTAAAATGGAAAATGTAGAATGGATTGCGAACTGCCCTCTCAGCAACTTCTTTATTGAATAGATAAATTATATAAAAAAGTAAGATGGAAAATGTGTTGTCTGCAATCATCCATCTTACATAAAAACATCTTCCGTATTAGAATCCGTACGCGATCCTGAATCCCTGCGTCAACTTACGTCCGCCGTCATAGGCAAAGCCGTAGCTGGCACGCAATACCAGGCGTTGGATACCGAAATAGAATTCTTTATAATTCCTTTTTTCGGGAGACGATAAATAACCTCCACCAATAAATTCCTCCAGTTTTGCTTTACGCAACAAGGGAATTTTATTCATAAAGAAACCTGCAAAATTATGTTCTAAGTGGGCTTCGAAATATTGTTGATTGGTGCTAAACTGATAGAAGTCGAGGTACTGGAATTTTCTGATGTTAGGAGGGAAAATAGTGGAAATGTTACCCGCGAAATGTTTAAAGTCAGGATAATACATGTTTTTGTTGTTCAAAAATTTACCCACACCGGCCAAAAAGGAGGTATAGCCCCATAATCCCATCCCGATCCTGTCTTGAGAAACTTCCAGCTTCACAAAATCGTAGTCAATATCGCTATTCAATACACCGTTAAAACCTTTTTTATATAATAATGTAATTTTTGGGAACTTCGATTCGGTATAAAACTTGCCATCCGGACGGGTGATATACTGCTGTCCGAAGGTATAGGTTAAACTTGCCGTTGCGCTGAAAGAATTATATGTAGGGAACAGCGGTATCTCTTCATTTGGACTGAAAGGGTTGTTCGAAGTAAATTCGAGGTCTTTAACGTCTATAAATTTGAAATTGGTATTATTGGTGAGGTTTTTATTCCTGCTGTAATCCAAGGCCAAGCTTCCCTGAAGGCCTGAGACGAGCTCGCGGGTGGTATTAATATTTATAAAGCTCTTTTCGTAAAATTTGGCAAAGTTTTTTTCATAAAATAATGAGTTAATGGTATTGCCCAGCTGTGTCATAGAGCCCAGATTGTTCAGATCGAATATCCCATTTCCGAATGATGCGCCAACACTGGCCCGCTTACGTGGGTTGTAATAATAGCTTCCGCTCAGACTTCCGGTAAGCTTTTGGTTGGCGAAACCAAACCTCAGCTCAGGTCGGATGGAATAAGATCTTCTGTTCTCAAAATCCTTACGATAGGTAACACCATATTTTATGGCAAATCCTTCTACTGTATTGTAAAATATAGCTTTTAATACAGGGTCGAAAGTCCAATACTCTTTATCATACCGGTCATTGATACTTACACCCCTGAGCAAAAGCTTACCTATTCCGAATTTGTTATTTTCTCTTTCAAGAGAATCGAGATATTTTTTCGATTCTTTTAGTTTCGCTATGCTATCTTTTTTGACATAGTTGATCTTTTCGTCTTCCGTTAGCGGGATAGGCCTGTTGTTTTTCCAATAAATGGAATCTTTTTTATTTACCATTTCGGTAACTTTTAAGATCTCCCCATTAAAAAAGTGTTTTGGGAATTTAGGATCAAGGTTATAATTGCTGTAAATACCAACATAATAACCGTCTATTTTAAATCCCAGCACATTACCGCCAAATTTAAAGTTAATGGCAGTAGGCATATACGCTTCATTAACCTTGGTAAACTGCTGGCTGATGTGCAGCGTATCAATGAAATTGATGCCTGCTTTTTTGGTGAGGTAAACATCGGTATTGTAAATTCTCCAGCTATTATCGATAATATAAATAATTCCCCTGAAAACAGGGTCGTTCTCGCGACGTGGAATCACCTCTATTTTATGGATAGTTTCCCCGTTTTCATTGCTTTCCCCTAATAATTTATATTTATAATAAAAAAGGGCATTATCTGCGATAGGTGAAATGTATCCTCTCGTACTCAATTTGTTTTCAAGCAGGTAATTGTCGTAAAAATCGATGATCAGATCGGATGCCTTATTAAAACTGAATGTATTGTTTCGGCCGGCAACTTTTGATGAAATCATTTCTTCGTGTACCTCATTGGGCCGTTTGAAATTAAATTTGCTCTGTGATTCTGAAAGGTAAATAATACCCCTCCGGTTAGTGTCAAGTTCCAAAATTTTCTGTATATCCTGACCGAAGAATTTTTTAGGTGCACCTTTTAACCTTTGCACTCCTTTAATGTATACGTCACAGCTAAACGCTTTAACTTCATTCAAGTGTGCTTTTCGTTCCTTAATGGCTTTGCGGATAATGGCATAGGCCGGATCTTCAGCACTGACCGTGATATTCACGTTTTCTAGCGTATAACTTTCTGAGGTTAAGATAACGTTGAGCGATTGATCTGCAGATAAATTGACAATATGATCTTGTTGTTTATAGCCAACAGCCCTAAAACTTAAAGTGTATTGGCCATTTTTGAGTTTTAACGCATATTTTCCATCAACATTTGCTGATGTTCCTTTGGTGGTATTTTTTAAATAAACAGTTGCAAAAGGAATAGGTTGGCCGCTATTATCTTTAACCATTCCGGTGATGGTAGATTGCTGAGCTAAAATAATATTGGTAAATCCGCAAAAAAACAGGAGCGATAAAATTCTTATCATATGTTGGGTTAGTAAGCTATAAATATCGAATAACTTTAACACTATACACATAGGTGAGTGTTAAAGTTTGTTAAGATCGAAAAAAAAATAATCAAGATAGATGTTGTTTAAAGATTCGTCATAGAAATGCTGAGCTGATCAGTCAAATATTTGTATTCTAAATGTTGGGATAAAATTGCCCTTTTAGGTCGGAAAAGACTTTTTTTTATAACTTTGGTGCCAAATCAACCATTAAAAAAAGGCCATGTACAAAACATTACAACCTGTTCTCCAAAAGGAACTTGAAGAAATCGAAAACGCTGGATTATTTAAACGTGAACGTATCATCATCACCCCTCAGGGTGCCGACATTAAAGTAAGCGGTGGTACTGAAGTGGTTAACTTTTGTGCTAATAATTATTTAGGCCTTTCTTCTCATCCCAAAGTGATTGAAGCAGCTAAAAAAGCAATCGACGATCATGGCTATGGAATGTCTTCAGTTCGTTTTATCTGTGGTACACAAGATGTGCACAAAGAACTTGAAGCAAAGATCTCTAAATTTTTAGGCACTGAGGACACTATTTTGTATGCTGCTGCTTTTGATGCAAACGGAGGGGTTTTTGAGCCATTGTTTAATGCTGAAGACGCTATTATTTCTGATGAGTTAAATCATGCGTCAATTATAGATGGGGTAAGGTTGTGTAAAGCACAACGTTTCCGTTATAAAAATGCCGATATGGAGGATTTGGAAAAACAGTTAATCGCGGCCAAAGATTGCAGGCACAGGATTATTGTAACTGATGGCGCTTTCTCTATGGACGGTTCTGTAGCACCACTGGATAAAATTGCAGATTTGGCTGATAAATACGAGGCATTGATTATGATCGATGAATCGCACTGTACTGGTTTTATTGGTAAGAACGGTCGCGGAACTCATGAGCATTTTAATGTAATGGACCGTATCGATATCATTACCGGTACATTGGGTAAGGCTTTAGGCGGTGCATCGGGTGGTTTTACTTCAGGCAAGAAAGAAATTATTGATATGTTACGCCAGCGTTCACGTCCGTATTTGTTCTCTAATACTTTGGCACCGGCAATTGCAGGAGCATCTATAGCGGTATTAGATATGCTGAGCGAAACCACATCATTAAGGGATAAATTAGAAAAAAACACCAAATATTTCCGTGAAAAAATGACAGAAGCAGGTTTTGATATTAAACCTGGTTTCCATCCAATTGTTCCGGTAATGTTGTATGATGCTAAAATTGCACAACAGTTTGCTGCTAAAATGTTAGCAGAAGGAATTTATGTAATCGGGTTCTTTTATCCGGTTGTGCCTCAGGGGAAAGCCAGAATCCGTGTACAATTATCTGCCGGGCACGAGCAACACCACCTAGATAAAGCCATTGCCGCATTTACTAAAGTTGGGAAAGAATTAGGGGTAATTAAAAATCCATAAATTTATATAAACAACAAAAGCCGCTGTAAGCGGCTTTTGTTGTTTATGGGTTCATTTTCTTTTATAATGCCATTGTAAACAGATTATTTGAACCGGACAAGCTTAAAATTATTGGATAATTTGCTGTATATTTGATGCCATGTTACAGGACAAAATAGCACAGTATACCGAGAAAATTAATGCTTTCGTAACTGAAAAGGCAGACGAGTTAGAGCAGTTCCGCATTAAATATTTAGGAAGCAAAGGCATCATTAAGGAGATTTTCGACGAATTCAAATCTGTTTCTGTTGAAGAAAAAAGATCGTTGGGCAAGGTTTTAAATGAATTTAAACAACTAGCCGAATCAAAATACATTACACTAAAAGAAGCAACCGAAAGTAATGATGCTAACAGCGAAAGTACGCAATTGGATTTAACTTTGCCTGGCGAAGGTTTCGAGATCGGTTCGCGCCATCCTCTGGCTCTGGTGCGTAGAGAAATTGTGGAGATTTTTGCCAAACTAGGTTTCACTGTAGCAGAAGGGCCCGAAATTGAAGATGATTGGCATAATTTCTCGGCCCTGAACTTTCCTGAAGAGCATCCTGCAAGAGATATGCAAGATACTTTCTTTATTAAAAAGGGAGGTGAGAAAGGCGATATCGCTTTACGTACACATACTTCTTCGGTACAAGTGCGCATGATGGAACAAGGCCAGCCTCCATTCAGGGCAATTATGCCAGGCCGTGTTTACCGAAACGAAGCCATTTCTGCCCGTGCACACTGCTTTTTCCACCAGATAGAAGGTTTATATGTGGATGAAAATGTTTCATTTGCAGATTTAAAGCAGACTTTGTTTTATTTTGTGCAGGAATTATATGGAGAGGGTACAAAGGTGCGCTTCCGTCCATCATACTTCCCTTTTACCGAACCATCTGCAGAGATGGATATTTCTTGTACCATTTGTAAAGGCTCCGGTTGCCAGCTTTGTAAATACAGTGGTTGGGTAGAAATTTTAGGCTGTGGCATGGTAGATCCGAATGTGTTGGAAAACTGCGGTATCGACTCAAAAAAATATAGTGGTTTTGCATTTGGAATGGGGATTGAACGTATTGCCAATCTAAAGTATGAAATTAAAGACTTGCGTTTATTTTCTGAAAATGATGCACGTTTCTTAAAGCAATTTAAATCTGCTTTAATTTAATGACGAAATATCTATATAGCATATTGTTTGTACTCCTTATGGTTACGGGTTGTGGTAAAAACCAGGGTTTTATTCCTGAGGTACCTGTAAACTATAACGTAACGATAACGGAATTTAGCTTAAAGGCAGTAAACAATGTCTTGGTTGTTTCAAACAATGGAGTGGGTGGATTGCTGATTGTAAAAACGCCGCTAGGTGGATATGTTGCCTTTGATCGATGCAGCACGGTAAACCCGGAAAAGATTTGCAAAGTAACACCTGACGATAGCGGTGTAACGGCTACCGATCCTTGTTCGGGCGCCAAATTTTCGCTGCTTGATGGTAGTCCACAAAAAGCGCCTGCCGAAAGAAGCCTGAAAGCTTATAATATTTCTTTGCAAGGCAACACATTATTACACGTAAGCAATTAAGATGGAAGCTGAAAAAATAAAAGAAACAGTAAAAAAAGCTGCCAAAGAATTATTTCGAAAATACGGTTACCATAAAACCAGTGTAAATGAAATTGCAAAAAAGGCCCGCATAGCCAAAGCAACCATTTACAAATATTTTGAGAGTAAAGAACAGGTTTTGGATAGCATTCTGATGGATTACCTGGACCAGAACCTTTATGAGATATTAAACAATAAGGTAAGTTATGCTTCAGAAGAGGAACACCTAAAAGCATTGGTAATGAAAACGAGCCGTTTATCATTTACTGCCTGTAATGAGTTTATCGGCTGGGATTTTGTTCGTGAAAATGCAAATTCGCAAGAGTTTTTGAAACATCTATCAGACCAGTTAGAGGCTTTATTGTTGGCTGCTTACCTGCAACTGGATAACTTTAAAAACAATCCGGCAAGAAGAGAAGGACTGGCATTTTTGCTTAAAGCAAGTAAAAGTATTGTATTTTCATTTGCCTTTACCTCAGTTAGCGATTCTGATGTACGTAAGAATTTTGTGAGTTTCCAGAAAGAAATATTGCCATTTTTAGTAAAAGCAGCACTGTAAACTATTTCAGTTATACAAGCGATCGTCATGCTGAATTTATTTTACAAGGAAGAAATATTATTTTCAATTGCCTTGTAACTACTTCGTGGTCAGCATCTTTCCTGCAATAGACTCTGAAATAAATCCGAGCTATCGGATCAGCATGACAACTCCAGTTAGTTTTACATTTTTAGTGCATTGTTTATTAAGGTAAGCTATTAATTTTAAACTGATGTTAAAAATAAGGTAACTTATTGATTATAATAATCTTTCATCTTAAATTTTTGCACCGTTCTTTTTATTTTTCCATCAACATTTTTTTGAGTAATTACCGTCACGATATCGGCAATGCTGGAGTCTTCAATAACTGATGAGTCTTCGTAAAGTATGTTCTTAGCGTTAAATTTATAGTTTACGGTTTTATCAAAGCAACAACCATCTTTTTGATGGGTAGCAATTTGTTTTCTTTTTTTGTCAAAATCAAACATGCCAAGGTTTTCGCTGGCCAGTTTGGTCAGTTCCTCGCTTTTTAAAAATTTATTTTCTTTTGATGATAAATAAACGTCGTATGATGGGCTGCCATAAGCGCCATTACTACCGTTTCTGATGGCAAGATCTTCAAGCCCGTCAAAATTAAAATCGCCGAAAATTAAAGGCGTTTGGTATTTGCCAAGTTCGAGCCATCCAAGTTTGGCATTTTGAGTTGCTATTAAGCCGAAGTCCAGGTCTTCAGAGTGAAAAATATCTGTTTCCCTGTCTGTAACTTTTTCATAAATAATAATTGTGGCTTTTCCACTACAAGCATTTCCTTCACATTTCTCAACAAAAATTTTGGCCTTGTATTGGTCAGAACTGTTGTTTGCCAGAAACTTAAATTGAGCTTGTGAACTACTGAAAAGAAGCAAAATACCACAAAAGATGAACAGACTTTTCATTAACTATTTTTGGGTAAAATTACGCCAATATCCTCTACCAAAAAGTTAAAAAAGGTTAACGTTTTCTTTTCCTCGTTTTGATATAGCTTTGTACTGCAGCTTTAGTGGTAAGCCAATCTCTACCCTCTTTATAAGCATCTATTTTTCCTTGCCTGGCCAGTAGGCTCACATACTCCTGGCCATAAGGAACATCAGGTTCTGAAACGATATTGGAGATGGGTTCATAATCACCATAATGGTTTCCTGGCAATGCATTTATATAGATATTTAATGAGCGTTCTAGGGCTTGCAACATCAATAAACAAAGTTTATGGTAAGTGCCCTTGTTTGCCTGGTTAAGCGCTTCGTAGTATTTCTTTCTATCGTTTTTGAGGATGATAGCAGGGGGGAAGCCTCTTCGCATAAGTAGTAAATTCATGGCAAGCCTAACGGTACGCCCATTCCCATCAAAAAAAGGATGTATCCAAACAAGTTTATGATGAAAAATACTAGCTAACAAGATATCATTTAAGCCCAATGGGTTATCGTTGATGAAAGTGATCAATTGATCTAATAAATCAGAAACCTTATTGGCATTGGGTGGTGTAAAATTTGCACCTACAATGCGCACACCGCCATTTCTTAAACGACCTGCGTAATCATCCTCAATACTTCTGAGTACCAGGCCATGAAGCGATAAAATGTCAATGCTTCTGAGGGTGTAATCTTTATTAACCAAAGTGTACAGGTAATCGATAGCTTTTTCGTGGTTATAAGCTTCGAAATGTTCCCGTAACGATTTGCCTTTAACCGTTATACCCTCCTGTAAAACCATCTGGGTTTCTTTCAGGCTTAAAGTATTTCCCTCTATGCTATTGGAGTTATACGTCCACTCGAGGGTGAGGTCTTCTTTAATGCGGTGCAGGGCGCTATTAGGCAAAGGCCTTGAAGTTTCTAACTTGGCCTTTTTCTCATATAACCTTTCTATTTGCGGTAATAGCTCTACTAAATCGCTTAAATCAAAATCCCACATGCCCAAAGGTAATAATATCGGATGATATTAAAAATTAAATTATCCGATATTAAAAATTTTCTTTCAAAAAAAATGATAACAATGTGTTATCATTTCAAAATGCTTTCAGGCTGTCTTATTCCCACTTAAATACTTTTACCGCGACGGCGTAAATACCAATTCCCCAAAGCAATAGAATCATAATCTGAAACTTAACATCCCATAATCCTAAACCTTCGAAAGCCACTTTACGCATGGCATCATTTAAATAGGTAAGCGGTAACGCCCTGCTGATTGGCTGTAGCCAACCCGGGAAAGCCTCGATAGAAAAGAATGTACCCGATAGTAAAAACTGTGGCAAGGTAATGATATTTGATATTGGAGGTACCATGCTTTCGCTTTTGGCGATGCCTGAAATAATAAAACCAAAGCCCATAAAAACGATGACCCCAAGGGTGGCCAGTATAAGCATGTTGATGACCGTAAGCGCTCCGTGGACGAGTGTGAAGCCAAAAAAGAAATGGCCAATTAAAATGATAAATAAGGCGCCGATCAAGGCAAAGCCGATACGCGCAATGCCTTCGCCGATAACAATGCTCGATCGCCTCACAGGAGTAGCAAAAAAGCGTTTGATTACTAAGGTTTGGCGCAGACTTAAAAATACGAATGCCGTTCCGAAAACGCCCGTGCTTAATAGCGAAAAACCCAATTGGCCGGGAAGGATAAAATCTATCGTTTTATACTCTCGACCTGTAATGGTACTTTCTATAATTTCTGCAACAGTTGGTTTTAAGGTTTTATCGTAAAAGATGTTATTTAAAACTGATTTTAAAATCCCGCCTTTATCTCTCGATGCCGAAGTATAAACCACATTAACCGAATAGGCGGCGGTATTTACTTTTCTATGTACATCAATCATCGCATCAACATTCCCTTTTTCCAGTAACTTATCGAACTCGGTTTTTGATTTATCTTTTACCAAACGGATCATGCCTGTTTTTTCCAGCATACCCATTACCGGGTTGTTTACATCCGAACCTGGCGTTACTCCAACATCGATACGGGTTCCGCCGCCACCTAAGAATCCAAAAACAAGTATGAATATCAGGGGAAAAGCCAGGGTAAAAACCACCGCAGAGGGGCTCCGCATAATAGAACGGAAACTTGCTTTGGCAAGGGCAAGAGTTGCTGTAAGATTATTGTACCCCCCAGCCCCTGAAGGAGAGTTTGATTTTTTTTTGTGTATATCTGTTTGCATATTGGTTTCGCTGGATTTTATTTAAAAAATGTATGAAGTACATTAGGTTTCAAGTTCCCCTTTTTGGGATAGTGGGCTATTCACGCCATTCCTGACCTGTAAGATGAATAAATACATCTTCCAGATTAGCCTTTTTAACCTCTTTTTTACGTTCAAAACCACTATTTACTAAATTATCTATCAAGTTATCAGGCGTGTCCAGCGCAATAATCTGTCCGCGTTCCACAAAGGCAACTCGGTCGCAAAGCTGTTCAGCCTCATCCATGTAGTGTGTGGTAATAACAACCGTTGTACCTGCATTCCGGATTTCTGTAATTAGGTCCCAAAGATTCCTGCGTGCCTGTGGATCTAAACCTGTTGTGGGCTCATCCAGAAAAATAATTTTTGGTTGGTTGATTAGGGTCGTAGCTATTGAGAAGCGTTGTTTTTGCCCACCTGAAAGTGCTTTGTATTTGGCTTTTGCCTTATCCTGAAGGTTTACTTTTTCCAACATCTCCATGGGTTTAATGTTGGCACCGTATAAACCGGCAAAAAGTTCAACGAGTTCGATCAGATTTAGATTCGGATAATAACCGGCTGCCTGTAGCTGTACACCAATAATCTGTTTGATATCCTGTGGATGTTTGTCAACAGAAAAACCATCAATAATAATTTCACCAGATGTTTTGTCTCTCAATGTTTCGATAATTTCGAGGGTTGTGGTTTTTCCGGCACCATTAGGACCAAGCAGTCCGAAAATTTCATGCTCGTAAACCTCGAAACTAAGCCCTTGAACGGCTACAAAATCATCATATTTTTTTACCAGGTCTTTAACACTGATAATGGCTTTTTTTGTTTCCATATTGCGAATGTAAGGAGCTTTAAATGAATAGGGAATGAATTTTTGAATACATTGATGAAAATGTCGGTAAAATGATGTTTAAGGTAGGTAAACCATCACTTATTATTTTTTAGGGTTGCAATTATAATGTTTTAATTTATCGAATCTGTTTTGTAGTTGTTTTTTTGCCTGATTAAAAGCTTCATCAAAACAATATTATTTTTTTGAAAAAATGAATGTATCACTGGTTTGGATTTTATTGCTCGGCATAGCATATGATTTTCTATAAATGCACTCATATTGCAACCTTTGTTTCCTGGGATTTTGGTAACCCGGTATCTTTTTTTCAAAGTAAGTGCCTAGAAAATTCTAATTTAAATAAAAAAAACACTGCCAATAGAAATGAGCAGTGTTTTAATACTTTATATAAAAAATAATTTTTTACCAGGCTAACTCACCTTTCATTACCTCAACAAAATCATCGAATAAGTAACGTGAATCGTGTGGACCTGGAGAAGATTCTGGGTGATATTGAACCGAGAATGCTTTTTTGCCTTTAACACGGATACCCTCAATTGATTTATCGTTTAAGTTAACATGTGTAATTTCTACCTTGTCAGAGTTTCTAACTTCATCAGGTATTACACCAAAACCATGGTTCTGTGAGGTAACCTCGCAGTGGTTTTTGATGATGTTTTTAACCGGATGGTTTAAGCCACGGTGACCGTTAAACATTTTCATGGTGCCGATGCCGTTAGCTTCGGCCAATAGTTGGTGACCTAAGCAGATCCCGAATAATGGCTTGTCAACTGCTAGAATTTCTTTGATCGTTTCCACTGCATAAGGCATTACCGAAGGATCGCCGGGGCCGTTTGAAATAAAGTAACCATCAGGGCTAAATTTTTCCATTTCGGCAAAAGTGGTTTTAGCCGGAAAAACCTGAACATAGATGTCGCGGTTTTCAAAGCTGCGCAAAATGTTTTTCTTGATGCCTAAATCAAGTGCTGCTACTTTCAAGCTCGCCTCAGGATTGCCATAAAAGTATGGTTCGCTGGTGCTTACTTTAGAAGAAAGCTCTAAACCTTCCATTGAAGGTACTTCAGCTAATTTTTGTTTTAATTCTTCTAAATCAGTGATTTCTGAAGAAATAATCGCATTCATGGCACCTTTATCTCTGATATGGCGCACCAATGCACGTGTATCGATATCTGCAATAGCAACCAGGTTATCGTTCTGAAAATAATCCTGAATAGATTCAGTAGCTTCTTTACGGCTGTAAATGATATTGTAATTTTTGCAAACCAAACCAGCAATTTTGATCGATCCCGATTCGATTTCATCTTTGTGGATACCATAATTACCAATATGTGCATTTGTGGTAACCATTATCTGTCCAAAGTAACTTGGATCGGTGAAAATTTCCTGGTAACCTGTCATCCCGGTATTAAAACAAATTTCGCCGGTAGTAGTTCCAATTTTCCCGGCCGCTTTGCCGTAAAAAACCGTGCCATCGGCCAGTAATAAAATCGCAGGTAACTTGGTGTAGTTAGTCATGGTAATTACAATATGGATTTTGATTTAAAAAAGAGTTGAAAAAAGAATGGCTTTCGGCATTAAAACCGTATTTGCAGGGTACAAAAAAAGATGAAGATATCCCGTCCATTTCGGGGTACAAAGATAGAATTTTAGATTGGAAATCTAAAGAGAAAAATGAAATAAGGCAGAAGCTAAAAGCAAAAAGATTAAAGTATTAAAGCCACATCAGTATAAAAAAGATTTTAGTTTGAGACCGCTTTGGTCTTTTACCTTTCGTCTTTCAGCTTAATTAAAGAAAAAACAATACTTTTGACAACACAAAACAAATCCCATGTCGGTACATAAAGAAATCAAACGAGTTACCACGCATATTTTACAGGAAATGAAAGAGCGTGGTGAAAAAATATCAATGCTTACGGCTTACGATTATTCGATGGCAACCATTTTGGATGATGCAGGATTGGACGTTTTATTGGTTGGCGATTCTGCGTCAAATGTAATGGCTGGTCATGAAACAACTTTGCCCATCACGTTAGATCAGATGATTTACCACGCTGCATCTGTAATCAGAGCCGTTAAACGAGCGTTTGTTGTGGTTGATTTACCTTTTGGCTCTTATCAGGGAAATTCAAAGGAAGCTTTGAATTCAGCGATCAGGATTATGAAAGAATCAGGTGCTCATGGTGTTAAACTGGAAGGCGGAGAAGAAATTATCGAATCTGTTCAACGAATTATTACGGCAGGAATTCCTGTCATGGGACACCTGGGTTTAACCCCCCAGTCTATTTATAAATTTGGAACCTATACCGTTCGTGCAAAGGAAGAAGAGGAGGCTAATAAGTTGAAAAGCGATGTTTTGGCTTTGCAGGCTGCGGGTTGTTTTGCCATTGTATTGGAAAAAATTCCCGCAGCACTAGGTAAAGAAGTTACAGAAAGTTTACATATTCCAACTATTGGCATTGGTGCCGGACCAGATTGCGACGGACAGGTTTTGGTGGTAAATGATATGATTGGTTTAACCAAAGGATTTAAACCACGCTTTTTACGCCAATATATTAACCTTTACGATGAAATTTTAGGTGCAGCGCAGTCTTATATCCGCGATGTAAAAGGAAATGATTTCCCGAACGAAAAAGAACAGTATTAAGTTGGAGTTGGGCGTTTCGAGTTTGGCGTTTTTTAAGGCGCAGATAACCGTCCAACCATTAACAATTAGCAGCTAAATGATTAACCAATAAACTTTCGCATTAGCCGATTTGCTTTATCAAATAAACTAATGACGGATGAACCAATGAACTAACCGATGCCAATTACCGATAACGACATCCTTTTTGAAGACAATCATTTAATCGCTATTAATAAAAGAGCAGGTGATATTGTGCAGGTTGATGAAACTGGCGACGAGCCATTGGACGAGCAGGTAAAAAAGTATATCGCTAAAAAATACAATAAACCAAATGGTGCTTTTTTAGGGGTAGTACACCGTTTAGACCGACCAGTAAGCGGCGTAATTTTATTTGCTAAAACGAGTAAGGCTTTAGAACGTATGAATGCCGTATTCAAAAACAGGGAGGTAAAGAAAACGTATTGGGCTGTGGTGAAGAATAAGCCGGAGAAAGAATCGGCTACATTGGTACACTGGCTGGTTAAAAATCCACAAAAAAACGTGGTTTCTTACTATAACACAGAAGTTACGGGCAGTCAACGTGCCGAGCTTTCATATAAAGTAAAAGCTAAAGTAGGCGATTATTATCTTTTGGAAGTTGATCCTTTAACAGGCCGCTCACACCAGATTAGGGTTCAGCTATCCTCAATGGGTTGTCCGATTATGGGTGATAACAAATATGGTTATCCACGAGGAAGCAGAAAGGGAAGTATTTGCCTGCATGCCCGTAGATTACAGTTTATACACCCCGTAAAAAAGGAACCGGTAAACATATTTGCCAAATTACCTGTTGACGGATTCTGGGAAAGATTTGAGGATATATAGTTCAATGCCAGAATAAGTAAATTCATTACTTCCCGGGATATTTATTTAATAATTTCTTTGAAGTTACCCTCATTTCGAGCGAATTGCAGCGAATTCGAGAAATCGATGGTACCAGACAACAGATTTCTCGACTGCGGTCGAAATGACAACTTTTGAATGAAGATGACGAAGTATTATTTACAATCAATTTTTTCGAAAGTCATTGATCCATCAAACTTTAGTTTGCTCAGATCTTTAAACTTGGTTTCTCCATTTACTTCCTGTACATCACCAAATCCCTCTGTTAGCTGATTACCCTTTTTCAAAAAGGCTACTTCTCTTACCGATGTTTTGCCTTCAGATTGAAAGGTGTAATTTGCAATGATGGTATCGCCTTTGATAATACCGGCTACCGTACCCGCATTTTTATCTTTTTCGTATAACTTATAGCCTAGCGTACCTGTCAATTTGTTATCCAATGTTTTTAACGATAGGGTAGCGGTATCACGGTTTTTAATGTATTGGTAACACTGAACCGAATCAGTTGTCACGGCTGCATTGGCTACAATAGTGGAATCTATTTTGGCCTGTGTTTTTTTGGCTGTTCCGCCCTGGCATGATGCCATCAATAAAGTGGCGGCTCCTAGTATGGGGATAATGTTTTTCATTACAATACGTTTTGCTTATTAAAAATGAATTAACAATAAGCAAAGCCCCTGCCAAAATTTTATACTGTTTGCAGGGTACCGTTGGTTTTAAAGTCAGGCAATACAAACGTATCTTATTTGGTTAAATAATTTGATCAATAAAGTCTTATATTGAAAAGGATAGGGAAATGTTGGTGCCTTTTTGTTCTTCGGATTTGATATCAACATCTATTTTATGGAACCGGGCAATACTTTGTACAATGGCCAGGCCCAGGCCAAATCCATTTTCTTCTGAATTTCCCCTTTTAAAACGATCAAAAGCATTTTCTACCAGTTCTTTGCTCATACCTGTTCCGGTATCGCTGATGGTGAGGATATATCTGTCACTTTCAGTTTTATCAGTTATGGTAATCGTTCCATTATCAACGTTGTATTTAATGGCATTGTTGATGACGTTGATTAAAAGCGTATGTATCAGTGCCTTGTTTCCTGTAAAATGAAAGTCTTTTGAAAGGCGGGCACTGTAACTAATGTTTTTATCCGCAATCCGATCTTCCAGATCCTCATGTATATCATCAATTTCTTGGTTAAGGCTGATTTCTTCCGTTTTTAGGTACTGATTGTTTTCAACTTTTGAAATGAGTAGCAGACTGTTGATAATCAGCTTTAAGCGGTTCAGGGTTTTTAATGAGGCGTATATTTTATTTTCATGCTCAACGGGAATATCCGGTGTATTAAGCATATTTTCAAATCGTGTACTTAAAATCGAAATAGGGGTGAGCAACTCATGCGAAACATTGGCAATAAACTGCTTTTCTAAGGCAAAAAGTGTATTTATTTTTCGCATTAAAGAGTTTATGCTGTTATCAAGGATTTTAAAATCACTGGTGCTGGTTGGGATGTTCTGGTAATTATAATGGCTGGGATCATCAACCAGGTTAATCTTTTTATCGATAATCCGATAAAATGGTTTGAGTAAAAAGTTAGAAAAAGTGTAATCGGCTATCAATGTAATCAGCAATGCAGCCACAAGTACTATCAGCATATAAAAACGGATCGAATTTTTGATAGACTGAAGTGCTGTCATGGTTTCACCGATCTCCAGGTTATACCAGTTTTTGTGATAAGAGAATTTATAATTTAAAATGCGGTATACTTCAATATCACCTTCAATCTCTCTTTTTTCCGTAAATACCTTTGCTGTCGAATCCTTTTGATTGTCGGGAAGAACTGTTAATACAATAAATTCTTCCTTCAAAATATTATAATCAGTAAATGATTGTTCTTTATTTAAAAGGCTGTCGATTTCATTATCATTCAGGTGTTTGATGATTTTGTTCTTTTTTTTAATCAAACGGTTATCAAGCTGGTTGTAAGCCAGTCTATCTAATGAAAATAAAATGATAGCACCCAATACCAGAATGATGGCAACCTTGGTTACGGCATTATATAAAGAAAACTTAACCTGTAGCTTCATTTAGATGAATGATGGTTTACGTAAGATGGATGAGGTGTCATTTTGGTTGGGTGAGCAGGCTAATTGGTCAATTGACGCTCTTCGCCAAACGCCAAACCCTAAAACTCACTAGCAATTGATTCTATAACCTATACTTCTTACCGTTTCAAACCAATCTATTGGCGTAACCCCGGCGAGTTTTTTTCGTAAGTTTTTAACATGTACATCCACAAAGTTTGAGTCAGAGTTAACCTCTAAAATATCGCCCCAAACATGTTCCGTTAAACTCATTCTCGATACTACACGATTTTTGTTCAACACCAGATAGTTAAATATTTCGAACTCTTTTTTGGTAAGGTTTAATCTTTCATCACCATAAGAAACCGTTCTGTTCTGAATATTGAGCAAAAAGTTGTGGATGTTTACCTCGTTTTTTTCCAATTTATGTTTTCTACGCGTAATGGCATGTATACGTGCTAAAAGTTCATTTAGGGAAAACGGCTTTGGCAGATAATCGTCTGCACCCTCATCAAGGCCTTTAATCCGGTCATCAACGGCACTGCGCGCTGTTAAAATAATTACGGCATCGTCGCGGTCTTTAGTCGCTTTCAGCTGTTTTAAAATATCAAAACCATCGCCATCAGGCAAGCCCAGGTCTAATAAAATGAAATCATAATTATTTACAAAAATCTTTTCTTCAGCAGAAGATTTTTTCCAGGCATGCTCTACAATAAATCCTTCTTTGCTCAGGAATTCATCCATTTCAAGCGCGAGGCTTTTTTCATCTTCAACGATTAATACATTCATTTCAGCTAACTTTGTTTAATTTTTTACCGCCATGCGCTTTGCGCTCAGCGCTATGCGTTTACCCTGCAACTAAGTTAATGTTTTTTAAGATGGTCTCGCAAGCATCTTTAATTTCTTCTTTGGTAATAATTAGTGGGGGGGCTATCCGCATAGAATTGCTGCAATGTAAAAACCAGTCTGACAATACGCCGTCTAAAATACAGGCATCGATAATTTTTTTATTAAGTTCGAAATTCTCAAACTCAACAGCGAGCATCAAACCTTTGCCCCTGATTTCTTTAATAGCCGGATGTTTTAAAAGCTGTTTAAATAACTGGCCTTTTTCTTCTACTTCCTCTACAATATGATCATCAACCAGGGTGCGTAAAGTTGCTAAGCCGGCAGCACAGCAAACCGGATGACCTCCAAAGGTAGTCATGTGGCCCAAGATTGGCGTATGCGATAATACCGACATAATCTCTAATGAGCTGATAAAAGCGCCTATTGGCATTCCGCCGCCAATTCCTTTTGCCAGTAGCAATACATCTGGTACAACCTGGTAATGTTCAAAGGCAAACATTTTGCCACTGCGGCCAAAACCTGACTGTATTTCGTCGAAAATCAATAAAGTTCCTGTTTCGTTACATTTTGCTCTTAAAGCCTGCATGTAACTTAAATCGGCCACACGTATTCCGGCTTCACCTTGTATAGGCTCAATAAAAACAGCAGCAATGTCTGAAGTGATTTTTTCAAGGTCAGCAAGATTATTATGTTCAATAAAATTTACGTGCGGTAGGAAAGGACCGTATCCAGCAGAATAAAAATCACTTTCCATTAAACTTTCCGCGCCTTGGGTACTGCCATGATAAGCATTTTTACAGGCAATAAAACCTTTGCGGCCGGTATAACGTTTAGCCAGTTTCATGGCACCTTCTACAGCTTCTGTTCCAGAGTTTAAAAAATAGGTGCAGCTTAAACTTTCCGGTAAGATTTCGGCAAGTGCCTTTGCAAAATTAACCTGGGGTGTTTGAATATATTCACCATAAACCATCAGGTGCATATAGGTTGCTGCCTGATCTTGAATGGCTTTCACTACAGCAGGGTGGCAATGGCCAACATTGCTTACGCCGATACCGGCAATAAGATCAATATGTTTTTTATCCTGTGCATCGTAAATGTAGATGCCTTTTGCCCTTACGAATTCGAGCATCAGGGGCTCCGGAGAGGTTTGTGCATTGTGTTGTAAAAACAACTGACGTTGGGTAAGCATGGTACAAAAGTACGGAAATGAAGGGTGCTTTAAAACAAAAAGACCTACATTGCTGTAAGTCTTTTTCGTTAAGGCTTTTGCCCGCCCCTGTATCTGTTAAGCAACTCACGTTTAAAACCTTCCTGCGCCCTGTAGAACTTACCTACCACTTTTATAGGCAAAGAAGACTTGAATTTGTTGTAATATTTTTTATTTAGATTCAGTTCTCTTTGTCTGAAATCAAACTCACTGGTAATTAGGTTCTGCACCTGCGCATCCGTTAAGTTATCAATTTCATCCACTTTTCTGAAAGAGATCATTTTCTGCATGCGTTCTTTGTGCAAAGAATTGAGCTCTGCCTGCATATCATTATAAATTGGCCAAAAAACCTTAGCCTCTTCTGGTGATAAATCCAGCTTTTGAGTAAAAAAAGCTATTTTAAGCGATTCTATTTCTTCTCCCCTTGGTCTTTGTGCCAGTAAGGTAGTGGGCAACAAAAACATTAAAGCAACAAAAAGTAAATTCTTCATTTCTGTATTAATTGTTTAATTCCTGGGCTAAATCCGATGATGAGAAATTGCTCAGAATGTAGTTTTCCATTTCTGTATCTGACGCAGAATTTGTTTTTATATTAGATGAGGTGGTATTTTGCGTTTCTAAATGATCAATGATCGTACTTTCGTCTATATCATATAATAACTGTTCGTTTGCCATTGCTTCTGCTGCCGGTAATTGCAAACTGGCAGATGTCGAGTTATTCTGATAAAAATAAATACAAAAAGAGGCCATTAACAGGAAACAGGCTGCACTTACATATTTAACCATGTTTCTTCTCCATAAAGGAATAACTTTGGCTTCCTTTTTAGGTTCTAATGTAGCAACTCTGTCAGTAATTCTGCTTTGCAGTGTGTTGAAATAATTGTCAGGTACGGTGAAAGCCTTTCCTGCAACAGGTATTTCAGACAGGGTAATTTGGGTTTGTATGCGTTCCTCTAAATCTTCAAAATACAGCTGCGGAACTTCAAAATCGTTGTTACTTGTTTTCTGCTTTAATCCATCTAAAAATATGGCAGAAAAAACGCCTTCTTCACAATTTTCGAAATATCCATCAGGAACGGAGAAAGGATTACGCTTCTCCAGAGCAGCAAGTGCAGGAGCTTCATTCATCCAATCGTTATTTTCTATATTTTCGTTCATCACAGATATATGATACAATTATCATGAAAAGGTTTAATAGTCTATTTCATCATTTGTAATAAAAGCTTCAATTTTTTTTGCAGCAATGTGAAATGAAGCTTTTAATGCCCCTACAGAGGTTCCTAATACTTCCGAAATCTCTTCATATTTCATATCATCAAAATATTTCATATTGAAGATAATGCGCTGTTTTTCCGGTAAGGTGAGGATTGCTTTTTGAAGTTTGAGCTGGAGTTTGTCGCCGTTAAAATAAGATGTTGCTACCAAATTATCGGCAAGTTCGGACGATACCTCATCCAAAGGTGTATTGTTTCGCTGCTTTTGTTTGTTAAGGAAAGTGATGGATTCGTTAGTGGCAATGCGGTAAATCCAGGTGTAAAGTTGGGAATCATTTCTAAATTTATCAAGATTCTTCCAGACTTTAACAAATACCTCCTGCAAAAGATCATCACAGTCATCATGGTTTAAAACCAGCCTGCGGATGTGCCAATATATTTTTTGCTGATATTTTTTTAGTAACAGGTTAAAAGCTTCATTACGCGTTTGCTCAACGACAAACATGGCAAGAATTTCTGAATCTTCAACTTGTTTCATTACCTATAGATTTGAGATGTGAGAATTGAGATATGAGATTTGATAGTTTCTCAAACCTCATATCTAATTTCTCAAATCTATTTTTTTCTGCCAATTACTTTTTGAGCTGCTTCAACAATGTTTATGGCATCCAAACCATATTTAGACATTAATTGATCTGGTGTTCCGCTTTCTCCAAAAGTATCGTTAGTGGCTACAAACTCTTGTGGAGTTGGTAGTTCAGTTGTTAATAAACGAGCTACGCTTTCGCCTAATCCGCCAAATTTATTGTGCTCTTCACAAGTAACTACGCATCCGGTTTTCTTAACAGATGTTAGAATGGCTTCATCATCCAAAGGTTTGATGGTATGGATGTTGATAATTTCGGCATCGATACCCAATTCAGCTAATTTTTCACCAGCCTCAATTGCTTTCCAAACCATATGGCCGGTAGCAATAATGGTCACATCTTTTCCTTCATTAACCATCCAGGCTTTACCAATTTCAAATTTTTGATCCGGATCTGTAAATACAGGAATTACCGGACGGCCAAAACGCAAATAAACAGGACCTTCGTACTCTGCAATGGCGATGGTAGCTGCTTTCGTCTGGTTATAATCGCAAGGATTGATTACGACCATACCTGGCAGCATTTTCATCAAACCGATATCTTCCAAGATCTGGTGTGTTGCACCATCTTCACCCAGTGTTAATCCGGCGTGAGATGCACAAATTTTTACGTTTTTGTTCGAATAAGCTACTGATTGACGGATCTGGTCATAAACACGGCCAGTAGAGAAGTTGGCAAAAGTACCGGTAAAAGGAATTTTACCGCCAATGGTCATACCCGCTGCAATACCGATCATATTTGCTTCCGCGATACCAACCTGTGTAAAGCGCTCAGGGAAATCTTTAATAAAAGCGTCCATTTTAAGCGATCCAACTAAATCGGCACACAAGGCAACCACATTTTCGTTTTTCTTTCCAGCTTCATGTAAGCCAGCTCCAAAACCCGAACGTGTATCTTTTTTTTCTGTATATGTATATTTTTTCATTTTGTTTTAGATATGAGATATGAGATTTTAGATGTGAGATCAGGCGAACAATCGTCTCAAATCTCATTTCTATTGTCTCAAATCTAATTTAATAGTCCCCTAAAGTTTCTGGTAATTGCGCTAATGCAGCAGCTAATTGTTCATCATTTGGCGCTGTACCATGCCATTTATGGGTACCCATCATATAATCTACTCCGGCACCCATTTGTGTGCTCATTAAATTTAAGATCGGTTTACCTTTTCCTGTTAAGGTTTTTGCATAATGTAAACCCTCAACTATGGCCTTCATATCATTTCCATCAGTATTGATTACATGCCAACCGAAAGCTTCGAATTTAGCTTGTAGATCATCCAGGGCAAGCACTTTGCTGGTAGGGCCATCAATCTGCTGTCCGTTATAATCAACTGATGCAATTAAATGGTCAACTTTATTAAAAGGGGCAAACATAGCTGCTTCCCAGTTTTGTCCTTCCTGTAATTCCCCATCACCTAATAGGGCAAAAATATAAGATTTATCGCCGTTCAACTTTTTAGCCAAGGCAGCACCAATAGCTACAGATAGCCCTTGACCTAATGAGCCTGAAGCAATACGGATTCCTGGTAAATGTTCGTGTGTGGTAGGATGACCCTGCAATCTTGAATCCAGTTTACGGAATGTCGCCAGTTCGCTTTTATCGAAATAACCGGCATGAGCCAATGTACTGTACCAAACCGGAGAAATATGGCCGTTCGAAAGGAAGAATAAATCTTCGCCTGCACCTTCCATCGTGAAGTCGGTTTTGTGGTTCATCACTTCAAAGTACAAAGCAGTAAAAAAGTCTGCGCATCCAAGCGAAGCGCCGGGGTGACCAGATTGGCATCCGTGAACCATTCTTACGATATCTCTTCTGATTTGAGAGGCAATATCTTCTAGCTCTTTAATTGTATGTTTCATTAAAATAAGAGGTTGTTGTTGTATAACAAAGGTAATATTTTACCTGCTATATCATAATTAGTTATTGATTAAATTGAGGACTTGTTGGGTGGCATTTTTGGTATCAACTTTTTTAATGATATGGATAATTTTTCCATCCCCATCAATTATAAAAGTGCTGCGAACCGTGCCCATGTATTTTTTGCCATACATATTTTTTTCTGCCCAAACTCCATAGTCATTTACAATTTTCTGGTCGGTATCAGCCAGGAGGGTAAATGGTAAATTGTGTTTGGTTACAAACTTTTGATGTGATTTTTCATCGTCAACGCTGACGCCTAAAACGACAATTCCCTTGTCCTGTAAGCCTTGATAATTGTCTCTAAAATCGCAGGCTTCAGCAGTACACCCCGGGGTATCATCTTTGGGATAAAAATAAAGTACAACTATTTTTCCTTTATAATCGCTTAACGAAACTTCGTTTCCATTTTGATCTTTTGATGTAATTGCAGGTGCCTGATCACCTTCTTTTAACTCTGCCATATATAAAATGATTCAATTTTTATGTTCATGGATTTATTAATTAATGCTGCAATGTAAACAGTTTAAATTACTATCCTGTTCGTGTGAATTTAAAAGATGACATTTTAAAACATTTTTACCACTTATTTGGAAAAATGTATCGGATATCGTCTGGTGTTTTCTTTCATATCCGTAACCACCAGTTCAAACGAATGTTTGCCAGATGGCGTTCGCTCATCAAAGCTGTGCCAAAGTGTTGCAGTTTTGGCATCAAATTCCATCAATACCCATTGACCATCGATATAACCATCAAAACTTTTTATTCCGGATAGATTATCGCTGATCTTTAAAATGATTTTAGATAAACCTGCCATATTTTTCCCCTCCGAGATATTTACAGGTGATATTCTTGGCGCAATGGTATCAATGGCAATATAAAAGCTCCCAAAGTTCTTTGGTCTGGCCCTAACATAACCGTTCTCGAAAAAACCACCCTGCGATGAACCGTTTGCATTTACAATCAGTGCTTTACTCCTGAGGTTTTCCGGAAGCTGATCAGCCTTGATGGAGATGTCAAATCCGATATGCAATGGTGTATATCTGTTGTGAATCTGATGAACAGCCGACCAGGCATTACCTGCAGGTTTAGGTAGTTTTTTATAAGTGAAGTTTAAATCGCTATACAATGTTCCAAGCGGGAAAAACACTTTGATATCGTCAGTAGTAAATTCGTTTGTTTTATTGTAGGGATAAATTGTTCCAGAAGGGACAATAAGGACTGTAGCAGTTGCTACGCCCGCATTTACAGTAAAAGGGAGAACAGAAGTATTTCCTTTTGAATCGGTAATAATATAGCGAAGCTGATGTGAAGTACCATCATTGAAGTTAATCCTGCCGCTATTTACCAAACCACTGTAAATTTTTAACGGGTTGCCAGGTTCAACAAAACTTTTCTGGATACTTCTTTTGGTATTGAGGTAGGTAGGATAGTCGATATGTGAGTTGATGGCTTTGCTGTTCTCAAAAGCAAAACGTTCTAAAGCCGAAGTATATACCTTTTTTCCATCAACTTCCAATTCGATGGAATAAACACCATTAGTGCCTGACAAACCATTATGCCTGTCGGTTACCACAATGCCGAAACCAACCTCACCGGTTAAACTGATGGGCGCAACGGTTTTATAACTGCCGTTGGCACCACTAATGCCAATAGCCTGTTTTGGCGTATTTTCATTAAAAGTTTTGCCGTTTAACCGATATACATACAATCCATGGATTACAGGGGGGATATTATCGGGAATGATGATCCCGAAAAACTGGGGATTAATGGTTTCTTCAGTTTTGGTATCTCTGATTTCGAAATGCAAATGCGGGCCACCAGAGCTGCCACGGTTACCAGACCAGGCAATAATTTCTCCCTTATGTACAGGGATTAATATGGCATCAGGAAATTCATCAATTTCGAATGATTTCTTTTCATATTCAAGGTTTTTAACAATCGTAGCAATTTTCGAAGCAAAGCGCTGTAAGTGCCCGTAAACGGTGGTAAAACCATTGGGGTGATTAATGTAGAGCGCCTGTCCAAAACCGCTGTTCTGTACCCTTAACCTCGATATATATCCGTCTGCAACCGCATAAACAGGATAACCTTCACGCTGGTTGGTCCTGAAATCGACTCCTGAATGAAAGTGATTGGCCCTGATTTCTCCAAAAGAACCTGCCAGGGCAGGAGGGGTAATATCCAAAGGCTGTCTGAAATCGGTAATCGGGTATTTGTTGTTGCTGAAGATCTGTTGTGCCTGAACGAAAGTAGAAGCGGCTAAAAGGCAAACTGAAATGTAAAATTTTAATTTGTATGGGATCGGGTTGTTAATCATTCGTTACTTAACATCAAAATTTAAAAGTTGTTTTTCTTCCAACCAGGCTTCCAGCTTGTCCCCTCTATTTATTTTTCCTACACCCTGAGGTGTTCCGGTAAAAATTAAATCGCCTTTCTTTAATGTGATGTATTGAGAAACAAAACTGATTATCTTTTCGAAAGAGAATAACAAATCTTTGGTATGTCCAATCTGCCGGCTTTCGCCATTAACCTTTAATTCGAAATTCAGATTGTAGAGATCTTTGTAATCGCTTTTAGGCAGGAAAATACTAACTGGTGCCGAATTGTCAAAAGCCTTAGCCAGCTCCCAGGGCAAACCTTTTTCTTTGTGTTTTGCCTGGATATCGCGTGCGGTGAAATCAATACCCAGACCCACCTCATCATAATAATTAGCTGCAAATTTTTCAGCAATGTGTTTTCCTTCCTTACAGATTTTTAGAACGACTTCTAGTTCGTAATGCACATCATCAGAAAAATCGGGAAGGTAAAAGGGCTTATTGTCTTTTAATACGGCTGTATCTGGCTTCAGGAAAATTACAGGAGCGGTTGGAACCGGGTTGTTTAATTCTTTTGCATGCTCTGCATAATTTCTGCCAATGGCTATGATTTTCATTCTTAATTATAATATATGTGAAAATAACTGGGGAATTAACCCGCATCATTCAAAAATAGAAAAGAAAATGGTGTTATAAAACTGAGATCCGTTTTACCTGGCTTTCTGAACCTGCAATGACCCTTAAAAAGTAGATGCCAGGGTTGATCCTGCTAGGAACGGCAAAGTTCTTGGTATGCTCACCCGCATTTAAACGTTCGTTCAAAAGCGTTGCTACTTCATTTCCCAGTAAATCGATAATTTTAATCGTAGTCTGAGTGCCGTCTTTTCCAATAGATAGGATGATATTTAACTGATCTTCTACCGGATTAGGATATATTTTTAAAATATTCAATAGCTTATCTTTAGCTACAACGGTTGTGCTTTTAGTTACTGTAGAGTAAGTATTGAACATTCCTGAACCGCCAGTAGTCATAAAGAGTGGCTTGTAAGGGGTAATATTGGCTTTAATTTCAGGAATCCGACCAGCTTTTTTTGTCCGGCTTTTTAGGCTGATGTGGATGCTATCCGTTTGTTGCGACCAAGAATTTGAGCTGCACAACAAAACAATGCACCATGTGCATACAAGTTTTGTGAGCAACGTTATCTTAGTGTAGAGTTTCATCAAATTGGTATAGCAAATGTATTAATTTAAAACAAAGAAATTAAACATTTTGTTTAAAACCCATAATTTAACACAATTTAACAATAAAATTTAATTTTCATAGTGTTAAAAATACACAATAATTTGGTTGTTAAATTGTTATAGTTAGTTTACTTTTGCCGCACTAAATAATCAACGAAGTGTCAAATCATAAAAATGTCAACGCGTTAACCGCCGGCGGTGTTCTAATTAGTTTAGGAATTGTATTTGGAGACATTGGTACATCACCCCTTTATACCTTAAATGCGATTTTCACCACAATTTTAGGAGGGAAGCAGGATATCAATCCGTTAAATGTTTTGGGTGTTTTATCCTGTATTATTTGGACATTAACCTTACAAACCACCGTTAAGTATGTTATCATTACCCTTAGGGCAGATAATAAGGGCGAGGGTGGTATTTTCTCTTTATTTTCTCTGGTGCGTAAAAAAGCAAAGTGGTTGGTTGTTCCGGCCGTTGTAGGTGGCTGTGCCTTGCTTGCAGACGGTATTATTACGCCAAGTATCACCGTTACATCAGCCATTGAAGGGCTTACCAATAAATTCGATGTGCCGGTTATTCCCATTGTGCTCACCATTTTAACTATCCTGTTTGTTATTCAACAGTTCGGTACCAATATGGTGGGTAAACTATTTGGTCCGGTCATGTTTGTTTGGTTTGCGGTACTGGGTGTGGTAGGCGTATCTTATGTAATCAAGGATTTTAGTATTCTCAAGGCATTTAATCCTTATTATGCCATACATCTATTAGCTACCAATAAACTGGCATTTTTAATTTTGGGCGGTGTATTTTTATGTACCACCGGGGCAGAGGCCTTATATTCTGATCTGGGCCACTGCGGTAGAAATAATATTCGGATCAGTTGGATTTTTGTAAAACTCACGCTTATTTTAAACTATTTAGGGCAGGGCGTTTGGATTTTGCAGAACAGTGGCAGTTATGTTCCGGGCGCAAAAATGAATCCGTTCTTCCAGATTGTTTCGAGTCAGTTTCAAATTCCGATGGTGATATTGGCTACAATGGCTGCGGTAATTGCCAGCCAGGCTTTAATTAGTGGCTCTTTTACCCTAATTGCAGAGGCGGTACGCTTAAACCTTTGGCCAAAAATTAAAATTATTTATCCATCAGTTTCAAAGGGCCAGTTATATGTGCCATCGATCAACTGGATGTTGTGGATTGGATGCTGTGGTATCGTACTGTTGTTTCAAAAGGCAGAAAAAATGGATGCCGCTTATGGTTTGTCCATCACCATTGCCATGCTGATGACAACAATTCTGGTGAGCTTTTATTTAAGAAGCAGGCGTTTTCCGAAATATTTAATTGCCTTATTTTTCTTTACTTATGTGATTATTGAGGGCACATTTTTGATCAGTAATTTAACCAAGTTCTTACATGGCGGATGGGTAACGGTAATGATTGGTTCTTTATTGTTTACGGTAATGTGGAGCTGGTTTGTAGCGCGTAAAATTAAAAACCGTTTCGTTAAATATGTCGAAATAGAAGATTACTATGAGATTTTAACCGAATTGAGCAGTGATGAATCTGTTCCCAAATACTCCTCACAGTTGGTTTATTTAACCAGTGCCAACTTCAAAACAGAAATTGAGTCGAAAATTATTTATTCCATTATCCAAAAAGAGCCAAAACGTGCTGATGTGTATTGGCTGGTGCATGTTGACGTAATGGATGAGCCGTATACGATGGACTATAAGGTTGAATTCCTGATCCCAGGTAAATTGATCAGGATTGACTTCAGGCTAGGTTTCAGGATTGAACAACGGGTAAATTTATTATACCGTAAAGTGGTTGAGGAGTTGGTGAAAAATGGAGAGATCGACATTACCAGCCAGTACACCTCTTTAAACAAGCATAAAATTGCGGGTGATTTCAGATTTGTACTGTTAGAAAAGCATTTATCGAAGTTTACTAAACTGAGTTTCTATGAAAGGCAGATTATGGATTATTAT
Source organism: Pedobacter suwonensis (assembly GCF_007833675.1). NCBI lineage: Bacteria > Pseudomonadati > Bacteroidota > Sphingobacteriia > Sphingobacteriales > Sphingobacteriaceae > Pedobacter > Pedobacter suwonensis. The sequence goes on from NZ_CP031708.1 coordinate 4,667,469, forward strand.
TTTATCCTTAAAAAATTAAGTTTATCTGAAGAGCGAAGTTTTGGTCTGGATAGCAGTTATGTGGATGTAGAGAAAGTTCCGTTAATTTTTGTTACACCAGATGATATTGAATTGCATAGATTACCAGTGTAAGCAATGAGAACAGCATTGTTGATTTTGGGTACTGTGCTATTTATAGCAGGTCCCGCAGCCAAGATATACCACTTTGATCATGCGAATAGCTACATGATCGCGTCTGGATTAGGCCTCGTGATGATCACCTCTCTGGCATTTCTAAAGAAGAAGTAACATAATCCTCTTTCTGTCAAAGAAGGAGGACTTCTCATTTTTCAATAAAACTTATCCTCATTCCACATCTATCGGTTGGTGTCCCACCAACCGAAACAATTAATCTCTAAAATGTGTCAGTATCTTAAATTGATCAATCCCAGTTTCATAAAAGTTTGCACTACTCCACTTATAATCTTCAGGATATTTGCATAAGTTCCATTTTTCTTTAATCGGATTATCATGTATATAATCTAATTTTTGTATCCAAATGCTTTCTTTACTTAATGGAATAGCTAGCGGATCTCTTTTCCAAAACTGAAAAACTCTATCATTCTTTTGAGATCGATATTGATTTATGAGCATCGGACTATTAACCAAAAGATATTTTCTAAATTGGTGCGCTGTGAATTTAGTAAAACTCGCAGCTGGAGATTCTTTTCCATTTAATTTGAGGATGTTCCAAATTAAATGGATATGATTAGGCATGATGACGTAACCGTAAACTTCTATAAGTTTTTGATCGACTAGAAATTTCAGCGAATTTATGATAATCATTTTTAGATTGTCATCACTTAATAAGTGAGCAAAATTGCAGATGGTATCAGTATAAAAGTATGGATAGTTGTAATCCATTTGTCCCTGTCTTTTGTAAAAGATATGCATTGTTCATTTCATATTTGAGGTGCAGGGACAACCTAATACAATATACAGATATAATGACTAACATCAAATTATTTTCTGTCGGTGAGACACCGACCGATAGAATGAAGGGGGGCGGTTGGTGTCTCACCAACCGAGGTAATTGCTTTTTTTTTGAATAAAATAGGCCGAAATAAATTCTAGAAAAATGTATAGGTTATTAAGTAATAATTTACTGCTTTTTCCTTAAGTATTTGGTCATTGTGTTGGTGTAGTGATCATCAAAGCCTACAGCAGAAATTTCCTTATATTTTACCTTGGTCGGTTTATCATCCAGATAACCCGCAGGATCGAAGTTCAAAATCTTTAAACTTCGTTTCTTTACTTTTACAATCTCCCCAATTTTAAAAAAGAATCTTTTATCGTTTTCATTTTCTACCGTGCAGTTTAAATTTGTGTCTTTAATGGAATTGAATATAGTTTCCCAACTCTCCAGATCAAATTGATAAGGCATTTCGATCAGCTTTTTCTGTCCCTCCTGTTCCATTATCGAATCGAAAAATTGATCATAGTTGTTGTGTCTGATCTTGGTAATAGAAGATATTGGAAAAATGGTAAATCCGTTAAACAGAAAATCATCGTTCACTTTAAGGAAAACGAAATCAAATGAGTGATCTAAGATATAACCGTGAGAAAGTATGTAAGATTTATTACCAACGTCTCTTTTAATTTTGACATAGTTTTTATCTTCCTGATGTTTCTCTATTTTCTCAAAAATTGTCATATCATTCATCTATAACTTAAACCTCTGGATTTGCCAATTTACTATGCTTGTACCCATAGGCAAAATAAACCACCAAGCCTACTACCAGCCAGATACCAAAGCCAATCCAGTTTGAAATACCAAGCTCGCACATCATATATAAGCAGCTAATTAAGCCCAAAACCGGAATCAACGATAAGTTTTTGGTAATGCAATAGTAAGTTATTACTACACAGATGATTAAGAAAATCCACATCGGAATTTTATGCTTAAATAAACCCCAGCCGCTTTCGTATTTTTTCTCTACGGGAACTTTAGAGGCAGAAATAAACTGTTCATAACGATCAGCTGGTAATGCACTCAGGTAAGATTCTGCATCTACTTTCTCGGCCAGTACAATCTGTGGCGCAGCATTTTTAACAATTTCTTCTTTAACAATTTTAAGTTCATCGCCACTTAAGGAGGTAACAAAAGTTACGGTTTGAATGGTTTTAGGTGAATTGAAAAAGAATGCTTTGGTTTCTTTACCAAATTTGGTGAATGCGAAGATCAAGGCACCAATTAAAACAAATGGAACAATAAATTTACTGTTTACATAAGGTATTTTAAATTTTCCACGTTGAACGTCGGGCCTGTTCTGTAACACTAAAACCCCTGCGCAAACCAATACAAAAGCAAAGAGCGTCCCGATAGAACAGAGATCGGTCACAATGGTAAGGTTCATAAACAATGATGGTACAGCTACTACAAAACCTACTACTATGGTTGCAAATGAAGGTGTTTTGTATTTCGGATGGATTTTCGAAAAAGATTTCGGTAGCAATCCATCTCTGCTCATGCTCATCCAGATCCTTGGTTGACCCATCTGAAATACCAAAAGTACACTGGCCATTGCAAATACCGCACTTACGGCAATAATACCGCTCATTAATTTCAAATCAATCTGGTCAAAAACAAATGCTAACGGATCGCCAACAGCTAAAGTATCTGATTTAACAATACCGGTTAAAACCAATGCAATTGCTACATAAAGAAGGGTACAGATAATAATCGCCCACATCATTCCACGCGGTAAATCGCGTTGAGGATTTTTACATTCTTCAGCTGTTGTGGATATGGCGTCGAAACCGATGTAGGCGAAAAATACCGCTGAAACGCCTTTTAAAACACCTGAAACTCCATTTGGAGCAAATGGATTCCAGTTTTTGGTATCGACATAAAATATACCTACCGCCAAAACCAAAAGAATTACTGCTAGCTTAACTACCACCATAGCGTTACTGGCATTGCGACTTTCTTTCATACCGCGGTAAATTAACCAGGTAATCAAAATAATGATGCCAAGAGCCGGAATATCTGCTACAATATGAAAACCACCGATAGTTGGGGCTGTAAGCCAGGCATTATTGGCCAGGGCTGTAGCCGGGTCCAAATCTGCCAGGTTTTTGCCTGCGGCTAATAGCGCTTCGGCATGTTGATGGCCGTTGTAGGCGCTTAAATAATCCATAGTCATCCAATCAGGTACGTGGATGCCATCAATGCCGAGCGGAGGTATTTTGATCGTGGAAAGTAACCCGGTGAAGTAATCAGACCAGGAGATGGCTACCGTGATATTACCAATGGAATATTCCATAATGAGCGACCACCCAATAATCCAGGCCACCAGTTCGCCAAAGGCTACATAAGAATAAGTGTAGGCACTGCCCGAAACAGGTACCATTGATGCGAACTCTGCATAAGCAAAGGCCGCAAAACTACAGGCAACCGCGGTAAAAATAAATAAAAAGATTACTGCAGGGCCGCCATCTGCACTTGCCTTGCCAATCGTACTGAAAATGCCCGCTCCAATAATCGCTGCAATTCCAAAAGCTGTTAAATCGCGTACACCGAGTGTTTTATGTAGTGTATTTTCATGATCGCCATAGCCTTTTGCCGCATCTTGTAATATCTTGGAAATAGATTTCTTTCTGAATAGCTTTTCGAACATCTTTTGTTTGCTTGTTTGCTCAAACTTATAAAAAGTTTGGCTAAAAACGTTTAAAGCAAGATATAATTTTCAATACACTATACCATCACACGACTAAAATGCAGCGAAAAAGAAGCCTGTTTATGGGGTTAAAGTCAAAATTTAAAATTATTTGCCTTGAATTGGCCTTTGGTTGATTGGTAAAATTTTACGCTGGTTAAAAGTGCTAAGTTTGTTGCCGAAAATCAATCAGATCAATATGCGCTATTAATTAGATTTTTAATCTGACCATTTTTTACGATAACAATATTAAGATGAATGCTGATACCACAAAAATAAAATATATTAAAGAGCGTCACCAGGGCCTGGCCACTATACTGGCCTTTGCCTTAATTCCATTATCGGGTTTTGCTACCGATATTTATATCCCCTCCTTACCAACAATGGCAGGCGAAATGCAGGTAAGCAGTGTTCAGGTTCAACTTACTTTAAGCATCTTTTTAATTAGTTATGGTGTTGCACAGCTTTTTATCGGGAGCGTGCTTGATAGCTTTGGCAGGTACAAAATCTGCCTGTACTCGTTATTGATTTTTGCAGCAGCAAGTATAGTCATTGCTACAACACATCACATTTACCTTATTTATTTGATGCGCGTTATTCACGGACTTACTGTAGGCGCAATTGTAGTAGCCAAAAGGGCATACTTTGTTGATCTTTTTGAAGGCAATCAATTAAAACACTACCTCAGTCTGTTTTCCATCATTTGGTCTACCGGGCCAATTGTAGCACCTTTTATAGGCGGTTACCTTCAAACGGTATTTGGTTGGGAATCTAATTTCTATTTCCTGGCTGGTTTCGCCCTCGTTTTTGCTTTACTGGAGTTGCTGTTCAGTGGTGAAACCCTAAAGCATTTTACCGATTTTCAGCTGAAAAAGATCACAGGCATTTATATCAAAATGATTAAAACACCCAGTTTTACTTTAGGCATTGTAATGTTAGGTCTAGCCTATTGTATGGTGATGGTTTACAACATGACCGGTCCGTTTATTATCGAACACCATTTTAAGTTCTCTCCCGTTATTGCCGGTTACAGCTCGTTGTTTTTAGGTTTTGCGTGGATGGTTGGGGGCTTTATTGGCAAGGCCACCATCAACAGGCCCTTCTTTAAACGATTAATGATCAACTCGCTGTTGCAGGTCGTTTTTGTAGCTTTAATGATCGTAAGCTTAAATTTTGTTTCCAACCTTTGGTCGTTAATTTTCTTCGCTTTTTTGATTCATATAGGGGCTGGTTTTACCTTTAACAATTACTTTACTTTTTGCCTGAGCAAATTCCCGAAAAATGCAGGCATTGCAGGTGGATTAACGGGAGGCATTACATATGTAATTGTATCATTTTTAAGCTACGGAATTGTAAATCTGATCCCCGCAAAAGATGAACGTAACCTGAGTTATAGTTATCTGATCATGATCTTGCTGTCGGTTTTAGTGATGTTTGTGATTCTTAGGATCAGCAAAAAGGATCAGGCTGTAGATTAATGATTATATGCATCTATGTAAAGTTATTTTTTTGAAGAGCAAAGCCTGTGAGGTATAGTTTAGTAAAATCCTTTTAGAAAGTTTTGGATAAAAATAATTATCCTTTTCCAAAAGGCAATCCATTCCATCTGTACTATTCAGCGGTGTACAGCAAATAATTACTGATTTTGATCATCTATTCGAAGATTGTGGTTCCGTGCCAGTTATGTTTCGTGGCAAAGAACTGCAATCGAGTCTTAGCGGGGCGCTAAGACCAGGTATAGATTGTCACGCAGAGCGGAGTCGAAGCGTCTTTAAAACATCCGTACACCAAACTAAAAGAATTAAGCTTAAGGTATAGGAAATCGGATAAAATTGACTTTAGTTGCCCAAACATCATTTAAATACATTGGCGGTTCTGCATTATTGTTTAGTTTCTGTGTCTTCTGTGTTTCCGTGGCAAAGGACTGCAATCAGGTCTTAGCGAGAAGCTAAGACTAGGTAAGTATTAAACTGTGTTCATCATTTTTATCCGTGGTTATAAACCAAAAAAGTCGTGGTAAATACCACGACCCTTATTATATTTATATTGAAGGGAAGCCTTCTAACCTCCATCTTTAAACCTTCTACCTTTCCTTATCCTAACTTTTCAAGTTCCGATTTCACAAAACCGGCCAGTTCTTCTACATATTCAGCACTGAAATCAAATTTAATTCCTGCAGTTTCGTAGATCTCGTTTATAGGTCTGGTATAACCCAAAGAAAGTGCTTCCAGATACTGTGCTAAAGCTTTTTCCGGATTTTCTTTATAGTTTTTCCAGACGGCTATGGCACCTAACTGGGCAATTGCATACTCGATATAGTAAAATGGAACTTCAAATAAGTGCAGTTGTTTTTGCCATACGTTTCCGAATTGCTGCTCCAGATCTGTCCAATCGGCAAACCCGGCACCAAAACGACTGTAAATCTGTTTAAATGTCTCTTCACGGTCGGCCGCTGTATGGTTAGGATTGGTGTAAATCCAATGCTGAAACTGGTCAATTACCGCAACCCAGGGCAATGTTTTTAAAACGTCGGCCAACTGTTCTTTTTTGGCACGCTTTAAATCTTCTTCATTATCGAAGTAAACATCCCACTTGTCCATTGAAATTAACTCCATACTCATAGATGCGAGTTCGGCTACTTCAGATGGACAATGTTTGAAATCATTGAGCTCTAAATTTGCGGTTAAAAAAGTATGGATGGCATGGCCACCTTCGTGAACCATAGTCGTCAAATCGCGTAAAGAATTGGCCGAATTCATGAAGATGAATGGTGCCCCTGTCTCGGCCAGTGGATAATTGTAACCGCCCGGTGCTTTACCTTTTCTGCTCTCTACATCAAAAAGATTATTGGCTTTCATGGTAGCCAATTTTGAACCCAGTTTTTCATCAATGGCATTAAAGCAGGCAATGCTTTTATCAATCAGTTCCTCGCCGTTGCTAAACGGTTTTAAGGCTGGTTTACCACTTACGCTAACTTCCAGATCCCAGGGCTTTAGCGTTTCTAAGCCTAGTGCCTCTCTACGTTTTTCGGCCTGTTCTTTTAAAATCGGGACAATTTCCTTTTCAATTGCATTGGCAAAATCATAACAATCCTGTGGGGTATAATCGAAACGTCCCAATGCCTGGAACATATAATCGCGGTAGTTTTCAAAGCCTGCATTTAAGGCAACCTGATTGCGCAGCCTGATCAGCTCATCAAACAAAATGTTTAAATCATCTTTGTCAACCAAACGGCGTTGCTGGATCGTCTTCCAGGCATGTTCGCGTACCTCGCGGTTTAAATCTTTAATAAAAATAGAGGCTTGCTCTAAAGTATACTCTTGCCCGTTTAACTCCACGCTCATGGCGCCGGTAATACTTTGGTATTTTTGCTGTTTTACCTGAAGCTCGGTAAAGAGTTCAATGTTTTCGTCGCGGTAAAGTTCTAAGGCTTTTTTAATGGCACGACTGTACACGAAATATTTTTCTTTGTCCAGATCATCCATAAACGGGCTTTCGACAAATTTTTTGTTCAGTTCGTTCGATAGCGGAGAGATCTTTGGCTCAATTTCCGTCGCAAAATATTGGAAGTTTTTGACCAATTCATCATTCGCCGTATCACAACTCATTTTAATGTATCTCCAGGCAAAATCTTCTTCCAGGGCAGCTTCCAGTTCCGAACGGTCTTTTAACCATTGCTCTAACTCAACGGTACTTTTTATTTCGCGGTTTTGCAGTTCAGTAAAAAGTGGTGCTAAATTTTCCCAGGTAATGTTCAGTTCCTGAGGAATATATGTTCTTGGTTTCTTAGTGATCATAGTAATTAATTATTTAATATGGGAATGATTGAAGGCGTGAATGGTTTTATGACGCAATGTTATAATCTCTCATTCAAAATTCAATCATTCACTCAATTATTTATGTCTTAAATACGCGTCTATTAAAAAGCATATAGCAAACACTACAGATGCATAACCGTTTAAGGTTTGAAATGCCCTGTTTACTTTGCTGATATCATTTGGTTTTACCAGTAAATGCTGATAAACAAGCATTGAACAGAAAAACACAATACCTACGTAATAAACCCAGCTAAAGGATGAAAAAAACACAGGCAAAATAACACAGGCAGCCGAAAGTATATGCAATAGCACAGAAACATTCAAAGCATTTTTAATGCCAAGTGCCGATGGGATGGAATGTAATTTTTCTTCTCGGTCAAATTCTTCGTCCTGAAGGGCATATATGATATCAAACCCACTTACCCAGAACAATACAGTTAACGAGTAAAGTACAGGCACCAGTGCAAAATGTCCGGTTACGGCAATATAGGCACCAATAGGGGCAAGGGCGAGTCCAAGGCCCAATACCAGGTGGCAAAGTGCAGTGAAACGTTTGGTGTAACTATAAAACAAAACCACAAATAAGGCCACGGGAGATAAATAGAAACAAAGTGGATTAATAAAATAAGTGGTAATGGCAAATAGCAGGCAATTGATGATGACAAAAGTAAGTGCCTCATTGGCCGAAACTTTTCCTGCCGGGATATCGCGCATTTTGGTTCTTGGGTTCTTCGCATCAATATTCCGGTCGAGGTAGCGGTTAAAAGCCATGGCCGAATTTCTTGCAAAAACCATACAAAGCAAAACCAGAATAAGTTTATACCATGAAAATGGATTTTCTGTTGTAGTTACGCCCAAGAAGAAACCGATCATGGCGAATGGCAGCGCAAAAACAGAGTGAGCGAATAATACGAGTGAAAAGTATTTTTTCATTTTTTAAAGATGATGACACAGATTATCTGATTACGCAGATTTTAGTTATTTGATTACACAGATTTTAGACGTTAAACTGAAATTGTGTACAGCAGACTGGAAAATGTTTAAAACTTCTTATAGTCTGTCGGAACGACGAAATCTTTATTTACCTCATAAATGAAGTTTAAAACTTCATCTTTTCCGGTTCCTTTTTCAGCAGAAGTGATAAAAGTAGCTGGAATTTCTTCAAAAAATTCGCCCAGCTTTTTCTTAAAGGCCGCAACGTTTTTCTGGGTGGTAGTCATCCCTTGTTTATCTGCTTTGGTAAAAATCAGCGAAAAGGGAATTTGTTTTTCACCTAACCAGTAGCAGAATTCAATATCAATTCCCTGCGGATCTAAACGGCTGTCTATCAAAACAAAAACGCATTGTAAGCTTTCTCTTTTAGTGATGTATGCCCGGATAAATTTCTCCCATTTCTCTCTGCTGGTTTTAGAAACCTTCGCATAACCATAACCCGGCAAATCGACAATATACCAGGCTTCGTTAACTAAAAAGTGATTAATCAACTGTGTTTTTCCGGGGCGCTGAGAAGTTTTGGCCAATCCATGTTGATTAACCAGCATGTTGATCAATGAAGATTTACCCACATTAGAGCGGCCAATAAAAGCATATTCAGGCATAAGTGGTGCCGGTAATGCCGAAATCTGTGTGTTGCTGCAAACAAATGTTGCCGTTTTGATAATCATAGTACAAAGGTATGGTTTTGAGTCCGAAGTCCGAAGTCCGAAGTCGGAAGTACAAACTGATGTTCTTTAATCTGATTTTTGACACTACGGTGAATACTTTGCACCAAAGACTTGGGACTCCGGACTAAAGACTCCCGACTTTTATCTATCTTTGCTTCATATCATGAATCAGAATATTACTCCATACCAGGTAGAAGATGCAACTAAAAAAGAGCAGGTTGCAACCATGTTCAACAACATTTCTGGAACTTACGATTTTTTAAACCATTTTCTTTCTTTAGGGATTGATGTGTTATGGCGCAAAAAAGCCATTAAAGAACTGGTATCTATCCATCCAAGAACTTTACTTGATGTGGCCACCGGAACTGGTGATTTTGCTTTTGAGGCCATAAAAAAGCTTCATCCGGAACGCGTAATTGGTGTTGATATCTCGGAAGGCATGTTAGACGTGGCCAGGAAGAAAATTAATGAACGTGTTTTAAATGAAGTTTTTACTGTTCAGGTAGGCGATTCTGAGGGACTGCATTTTGAAAACGATACGTTCGATGCCATTACCTGCGCATACGGGGTGCGCAACTTCGAAAATCTTGAAAAGGGATTAGCCGATATGTACAGGGTATTAAAGCCCAACGGTAAAATGGTGATTCTGGAATTTTCGAAACCAAAAGTTTTTCCGGTAAAACAGTTGTATAGTTTTTACTTTAAGCAGGTAACGCCTTTTTTTGGAAAACTCTTTTCGAAAGACCATAGGGCCTATACTTATCTGCCAGAATCGGTAGCCGCTTTCCCAGACGGAGAGGATTTTACCAGCCTGATGGAAAAAGTTGGGTTTAAAAGTACCAAACAAAGAATCTTAACGTTTGGAATAAGTTCGATATATGTAGGAACTAAATGATCAGAAAATTAAGCTTCATTCTTTCACTTTTGATGGTCTCTACAGCCACCTTTGCGCAAAACTGGGGCGGGGGGATAGATGATGAAGACTGGAGTTTTGGTTTTAATTTTCAGTACATATCGGCCGAATACAAAATTCATAAAAAGCCGAATTGGCGATCGCCTTTTTATGAAGTGCCAAACGCGCTTGATCCATCATATGATCCAAATTCGGGCATTCCAATTACTCCAAACTTAAATGCTATTTCCAGTGCTCCGTCTCAAGGCTTTGGGTTAGGGTTTGTGATGAACAGAATGATATCAGACAACTTTGATATCCGTGCAACACCTTCGCTTATTTTTAGTGATCGGGTAGTCACTTATGAGTATGAGCCTATGGCCCCGATTGATGTGGGCAACGGGCAAACTAAAAACTTCCAGACAGTAGTTGACAAGAAAGTACAGGCAACCATGTTCGAATTTCCCTTAGGCATAAAGGTTAAATCGAACCGGTTGAATAATTTTAGGGTGTATTGGCTTGGCGGAGCTAAATATTCAATTGATATCGCTTCGAAAAAGAAAACCTTCGATGAAGGAGAAGCAGCCGTAAACAAGTTTTTAAAAAATAAAAGGAATTACCTGTCGTACGAAACAGGTATTGGTTTTGATATTTATTTTGAGTATTTTAAAATGTCGCCCGAAATAAAACTCTCCTATTCGGCTAACGATTTGCTGCAGCATGACAATACCGTTTATGCCAATCCGATAGATAAGTTGAAATTACGTCAATTAACATTCAGTTTGATTTTTCAATAGTCAGGCAATCCAAAAAAACTTACCTTTGTTGGTATAGGTAATTAAAGCTTTTTTTAAAAAGCTTTACCGAGACTTAAAATTCATAGAAATGTCTAAAATAGCATTAATTACAGGTGCAACCTCTGGTATTGGTGAAGCTTGTGCCCATACATTTGCTCAGCAAGGTTACAACCTGATATTACTGGCCCGCAGAAATGATCGTTTGGCCAAAATTGCTCATCATTTAGCAGCTAAATATGCCATTGACATTCAGCAGGTTTTGTCTGATGTTCGCAATAATGAAAGCCTCACGACTGCTTTAGAGGCCTTGCCAGCAGAATGGAAAAAGGTTGATGTTCTGATCAACAATGCGGGCTTAAGCCAGGGTTTAGATCCTATTGATAAAGGTGACACAAATGATTGGGACACCATGATTGATACCAATGTGAAAGGTTTGCTTTATGTAACTAAAATTGTTTCCAATTGGATGATTCCCAATCAGTCAGGACATATTATCAACATTGGTTCTATTGCCGGTAAAGAAGTTTATCCAAACGGAAACGTATATTGTGCCAGTAAACATGCGGTAGATGCTTTGAGCAAAGGCATGCGTATCGATTTATTGCCCCATGGCATAAAGGTTACTGAAATTAATCCGGGAATGGTAGAAACTGAATTTTCGGTGGTGCGTTTTAAAGGTGATGAAGACCGTGCAAAAAAGGTATACGAAAACCTGGAACCACTAATTGCCGATGATATTGCCGATGCCATCTGGTACGTTGTGAGCAGGCCAAAACATGTTAATATCAACGACATGCTCATTATGCCAACTGCACAGGCTACCGCAACGATAGTAAATAGAGGTTAGTTAGGTTAACTGTGTAAACTGTATAAATTGGTTAACTGCTCAGGCGACTAACCTTTGAAACTGTTTAAATTGATAACTGTACAATTAACCGGTTTGAAAAAATAACCAACTGCAAAAGAACAAATTAGGTTTTAGGACTATGGGTTCCGCGATTAACCGATTTGAACAATTAACCGATTAACGATTAAAATAAAATGATATCAAATACAATAGATCAGGAAATTAAGAAAGCCATGCTGGCTAAAAATAATGCACAGTTAAGAGGCTTAAGAGCAATAAAGGCAGCTTTACTGTTGGCTAAAACAGAAAAAGGGTCTTCAGAAGAAATTACAGAAGAGGCGGAAATTAAAATTCTTCAGAAACTGATTAAGCAACGCCGTGAATCGGCTGATATTTATAAGCAACAAAACCGGGAAGACTTATATCAGGTAGAAAACGAGGAAATTGAGGTAATTAATCAATTCCTGCCAAAGCAATTAGACAGGGAAGAGGTAGCCTCAATTATTGAAGGGGTAATCAAACAATCTGGCGCCACATCGGTTAAAGATATGGGTAAGGTAATGGGGATGGCAAATGCAGCACTTGCCGGTAAAGCTGATGGTAAATTAATTGCAGAGATAGTTAAAGAAAAACTCGCTTAATTGCGGTAAAAGTTTAAAGGAAGAAGGTTAACAATCGCCGACGCTTATCGCTTTACGCTTTGCAAAAGACGTTTTTATACCGTTTTCGATTTTATTTCAGAAAAATGGCTGATAAATGCATAAATTTAATTTTACTCTACTAACTTAGTATTACAATACCATCTAAAATAGATATGACTTACCCGATAAAAGAAGAAGACGGATTTAAATACATTGAAGCTGGAACAGGCGAGACACTGGTATTGCTACACGGCCTAATGGGCGAACTCAGCAATTGGGAACAGGTTATAGAACAGTTTAAAGATCGTTATAGGGTAATTATTCCAATTTTACCAATTTACGAACTGCCTATTTTAACATTGGGCGTAAAAGCATTATCAAGATATCTTCACCGCTTTTTAAAATATAAAAATTTAAACCAGGTAGTGCTTATCGGCAATTCGCTTGGCGGTCATGTTGGCTTAGTGTTTACAGTGGCACATCAGGAGTTTGTTAAGGCGTTGGTACTTACAGGTAGTTCTGGCTTATATGAAAATGCTTTTGGAGGGTCTTTCCCGCGTAGAGAGAGCTACGATTATATCAAGGAAAAAGTAGAGTTTACTTTTTACGACCCTGCAACAGCAACCAAAGAACTGGTTGATGATGTTTTTAAAACAGTTAACGATAGATCAAGGGTGATCCGTATTTTGACCATGGCAAAATCGGCAATACGCCACAACATGGCTAAAGACCTTTCCAAAATTACCATACCGGTTTCATTGATATGGGGCAAAAACGATAAGGTTACACCACCGGAAGTGGCAGAAGAATTTCACCAACTGTTGCCTAACTCCGAATTAAACTGGGTTGATAAATGCGGGCATGCGCCTATGATGGAACACCCACAGATATTTAATGCATTTTTAGAAAAGTTTTTAGATAGAATATTGTTAAAGTAAATGTTTGCAGCAGAAATCATATCAGATGCAATTCCATCATTAAGCGCCGATGACACGGTACAGAAAGCTTTAGATCGTATGAACGATTTTAAACTAAAGCATTTGCCGGTTGTTAACGAGGGGAGTTTATTGGGGTTGGTATCTGAAGATGATTTGTTGAACATTGTTAATCACGATACGCTTCTAAGCGATAATGCCATAAACATACTTCATGTATTTGTGTTTAGTAATGCTCATGCTTACGATGTACTCCGGTTGTTCAACCAGTTAAATTTAACAGCCGTTCCGGTTTTGGATCAGCATAAAAACTATGCCGGTTTAATCCCTGTAATCAGTATGGTGAATGCCATGGCCGAACAGTATGCCGTAAATGAGGCAGGCGGAATTATTGTTCTGGAAATCGGTAACCGCGATAATTCATTGGCCCACATTGCCCAGATTGTTGAAGCCGATAATACACAGGTGCTCTCTTCGTATGTAAATTCTTTCGAAGATTCTACGCGTTTAGAGGTAACGCTCAAAGTAAATAAAACAGAAATTACTTCATTGGTAGCCGCTTTCGAAAGATATGATTATCTGGTTAAAGAGGTATACAATAACACCCAGATTGATGATGGATCGCAGGAGCGTTACGATTCTTTCATGAACTATTTAAATGTATAAACCTGCTTTATGAGGATTGCAATTTACGGAAGGGATTTTAATGATACGGTTTTGCCCTATGTACAAGAGGTTTTTAATCATTTAGCCGAACATCATATTCAGCCTGTTTTATATGCTAAATTTAAAACATCGCTACATGGGAAGATAAAACTTCCGGCCAATACCATTATTTTTCATAACCATACCGAACTAAAGGAACGTGCAGATGTATTGTTGAGCTTAGGTGGAGACGGTACATTGCTTGATACTTTATCATTGATTCGCAATTCAGGCATCCCTGTAATTGGGATCAACTTTGGCCGCCTTGGCTTTCTGGCCAGTATCAATAAAAATGAAATCGGATCGGCACTCCATGCCTTGATCAATAAAGAATATACCTTAGATTCCAGATCGCTCTTAAGGCTGGAATCAGATAATGGTTTATTTGGTGAAGAGAACTTTGCCTTGAACGATATTACCATTCACCGCCGCGATAATTCGGCGATGATGATTATTCATGCCTCAATGAACAATGAATTCATCAACTCTTACTGGGCCGATGGATTAATTATTGCAACCCCAACAGGTTCTACAGCTTACTCTTTAAGTTGCGGTGGACCAATTATTTATCCGGATTCTAAAAACTTTGTCATTACACCTATTGCGCCACATAATTTAAATGTACGGCCGGTTGTTGTGCCAGATGGCAATAAACTCTCTTTCGAGGTAGAAGCCAGAGAATCAAAGTTTTTGGTTTCGTGTGATAGCCGGACAGTTACTGTAGAGCGTTCAGTAAAAATTAGCATTAAAAAGGCAGATTTTTGCTTAAATCTTATCCGCCTTAATAATGAAACCTATTTAAACACGTTAAGGAATAAATTATTGTGGGGTATAGATACCCGTAACTATTGAGTATGGCTCCAGGCAAACAGCTGTTAATTATTCTACTTCTCATTGTTAATACGCAGCTGGTTAGTGCACAGCGTACAGTGGTGGGCAACCCTTCCTGGGAAGTTGGGATGATGGCTGGCGGAGCAGGTTATATGGGCGATCTTAACCAGAATAATCCATTGCAGGTAAGTGGTTTCTCAGGCGGTGCTTATGTAAAACGGAATTTTAATCAATATGTTGGCATCCGTTTAAATTACACCTATGGAGAGATCAGGGCAGATGATGCCGATTCGCGTAATGAACAGTTCCGCCAAAGAAACCTGCGTTTTAAAACAACGTTAAATGAGTTTAGCGGACTGGTAGATTTCAATTTTTTTAATTTTAACCTAGGCGGCGGAACGCGTCAGTTTACGCCCTATCTTTTTACAGGGCTGGGTTTTCTTATGTTTAAACCGACTGTAAATGTTTATGGTGAAAAATACCGGTTAGACCGAGTAGCCACCGAAGGTCAGGAAAATGGCTATAATAATGCTGTGTTAACTATTCCGTATGGCCTTGGGCTACGGTATAATTACAAATCTACATGGAGTGTTTTTACCGAATTGGGGTACAGGACGCCTTTTACAGATTATATTGATGATGTAAGCGGAAGGTATCCAACTAATCCAGCTTATGTTAAAAGCGGAGATTACTGGGTTAATTTATCTGATCCTTCAGCTAACCAGATTGGAATGCCGGGCACCCAAAGAGGCGATTTTAGAAAAAGGGATACTTATCTATTTGTTAGTATTGGCATATCTTTTACCTTTGTATCCTCAAAATGCTATTCCTTTTAAGCTGATTTTGACATAATTAATGGGATTTAAAGAACAAATAGACTATAGCCGCCTGCCGAAGCACATTGCCGTAATCATGGATGGTAATGGAAGATGGGCTAAAGGCCAGGGCAAAGTGCGGGTTTTCGGACATGAGCATGGTGTACTTTCTGTAAAAGATATTGTAGAAGGTTGTGTGGAAGTGGGTATCGAATACCTTACCTTGTATGCTTTTTCTACCGAAAACTGGAACAGACCCAAAGAAGAAGTAGATGCTTTGATGCAGATTCTAATTTCAACCATCAACAGAGAAACTGAAACACTTAATAAAAACAATGTTAAGCTGAATGCCATTGGCAATATTGCATCTTTGCCTCAGGAGTGTATTGATGATTTAAAAGAAGCGATGGAGAAAACCGCCCATAATGAAAAATGTACTTTAACACTTGCTTTAAGTTATAGTGCAAAATGGGAGATTATCGAAGCCGCTAAAAAAATTGCATCAGCCGTAAAAGAAAATGTCATTTCACTGGATGATATTAACGAAGACCTGTTTGCATCTAAACTCACAACCGTAAATATACCCGATCCTGAACTCATGATCAGGACCAGTGGCGAACACCGGATCAGCAATTACCTGCTTTGGCAAATGGCTTATACCGAGTTTTATTTTACTGATGTTTTATGGCCGGATTTCAGACGTGAAAATCTTTTCGAGGCTATTGTAGACTATCAAAAACGCGAACGCCGTTTTGGTAAAATTAGTGAGCAGTTAAACTAATTTTTCTTTTAACACTTTTTAACAAGCGTTTAAACTAACTTAGCACCACTTTTATACGATAAATGAAACCATAATAAGGGAACAAGATAAAGGCAATCTGCTTTATAAAACATCGTTACCTTTTGGTCATTACTGAACAAATAATTTTAATGAAAAGAATATTTCAGGTTTTAATCCTACTCATTTTAGCCGCTCCGGCCTTCGCTCAAATACGTCCACAAGGTCAGGCTCCGGTAACCCCTTCGTTAAAGGTTGGTGGCTTAGATCTCGATTATTTTAGTCCGAAAGAGTATATTATCGGAGGTACAACTGTAACAGGTACCCAGTATTTAGATAAAGAGGTATTAATCACCTTATCTAAGTTGACCAAAGGCGATAAAATCGTTCTTCCTGGCGAGGCTACTTCTGATGCGATTAAAACATTGTGGGCGCAGGGCCTGTTTGATGATGTTAAACTTAACGTCGAAAAATTTGTTCAGGATTCTATTTATTTTGAAATTGAAGTAGTAGAACGTCCGCGTTTAAGTTCTATCGATTTAAAAGGTGTTCGCAAATCTGAAAAAACTGCCATTCAGGAAAAACTTAACGATAAAACAGGTAAAATCGTAAACGATAACCTATACAATACCACATCTGCTATTGTTAAAAAGTATTTATTGGATAAAGGCTTTTTCTTTACAAAAATCGATTACAAAACGCGCAAGGATCCGAATGCAGAAAACAGTGTAGTCCTGGAAGCTTATATTGATAAAGGACACCGTGTTAAAGTACAACACATTGATTTTACCGGAAATAAGGATTTCAAATCAGCAAAACTCAGAAAGTTCCTTAAAAACCCTAAACAATTTGCCTGGTGGCGTTTCTGGGGTTCCGGAAAATTCTCAAAAGAGAAATATGAAGAGAACAAGATAAAAATGGTTGCTAAAATGCACGAGAAAGGTTATCGCGATGCAGAATTGTTAAAAGATACCATTTACCAATATAATGATAAAAAGGTTAACATCAGAATGGACCTTTACGAAGGCAAAAAGTATTATTTCGGTAACATTACCTGGGCAGGTAACGCCATCTATCCGGATAGTATTTTAAATAAAGTATTAACGATTGAGAAAGGTGATGTTTTTAGCGAAGAAAGATTAAATAAAAAATTAAATGGCGGTGGTGAAAATGGTGGAGACATTAACAGTATGTATACCGATAACGGATACTTAACTTTTAATATCGATCCGGTACAGACCCGAATTTACGGAGATACCGTTGATGTGGAATTACGTATGTATGAAGGACCGCAGTACACCAACAACCGAATCACGCTGAAAGGAAATACCATTACAAATGACAAAGTTGTTTTACGTGAGATCCGTACTAAACCGGGACAGAAATTTAACAAAAGTGATTTAATCCGTACCATTCGCGAAATTGGTCAGTTAGGTAACTTCGATGAGTCTAAAACAGTACCTACACCTCGCCCTAACCCGGCTGACGGTACTGTGGATATTGAATACGCAGTAGAAGAAAAACCTTCAGATCAGATCGAGCTATCTGGTGGGTTTGGCGGTGGCCGGATCATTGGTACATTAGGTTTAACTTTCAATAACTTTTCGCTACGTAACCTGTTCAATTTAAAAGCATATAAACCATTGCCAAAAGGCGATGGACAGAAATTAAGCTTACGTGGGCAAACTAATGGTAAATATTACCAATCATATAGCTTCTCCTTTTCGCAACCATGGTTTGGTGGTGAGAAACCGGTAAGCTTTGGGGTAAGTGCATTTACTTCATTGCAATCGAATGGTTTAAGTAACGGAGACGCTCTATTTCAAAAAATCCGTTTAAACGGGGTAACCGTGAGTCTCGGAAGAAGATTAAACTGGCCTGATAACTATTTCCAGTTGTCTCATGCGGTAAGTTTACAACAATATATTTTGAACAATTATTCAGGATATTTATTTAATACAGGTACATCTTATAACTTGAGTTTATCACAAGAGATCAGCCGTGATTCAAGAGATTCGCCGATTTTTCCTAAATCAGGATCGTTTTTACGTTTCACCGTTCAGGCTACACCACCGTTTTCATTGTTGAATAAAACAAACTATGCTACGGCATCTGACAAAGAGAAATACCGTTTTACAGAATACCATAAATGGAAATTTGATTCGCAATGGTATCAGAGAGTAGTGGGCAATCTGGTAGTTAAGGCCCAGGCACAATTTGGTTTCCTGGGGCAGTATAACAAAGCCGTTGGCCAATCAGCATTCGAACGTTTTAAACTAGGGGGTGATGGTATGCAGGGATTCGATTTCTTACAGGGGTCTGAGTTAATTGCTATGCGCGGTTATGCCAACAATGCCGTGATACCAAATGGTTCTGACCCTAGAATTGCACAACAATCTGGTAGCCCGATTTATACCAAATATGTATTGGAGGCCCGTTATCCGGTAATTGCGAGTCAGCAGGCAACAGCCTTCGTTTTAGCCTTTGCTGAAGCTGGTAATACCTGGAATAGATTTGGTGATTTTAATCCTTTTAATGTGAGAAGATCAGTTGGTGTTGGTGCTCGTATTTTCCTACCTATATTTGGTTTATTGGGTATCGATTACGGACATGCATTTGATAGGATTCCTGGCGTTCAGGATGGCGGTAAACAAAACTTTACTTTCAGTATCGCACAACAATTAGGTGGATTTTAATTGATAAAGAACAAAAAATTAACTAATTATGCAATAAATCATTGCAATAAGAGTTTAAAGAAAGCTTAGGTTATTAACTATATCATTAAAACACATACACAAATGAAAAAGTATCTTTTTATCGCATTCCTGCTTTGCACTTCTTTTGGTGCTTTTGCGCAAAAGTTTGCTTACGTAGACAGCGAGTATATATTGAAACATTTGCCAGAGTATAAATCGGCACTCAGCCAGTTGGATGTGGCATCTAAACAATGGCAGCAGCAGGTTGATCAGAATTTTTCAGAAATCGACCGGATGTACAAGGCTTATCAGGCAGATCAGGTTTTATTAACTGATGATATGCGCAAACGCCGTGAAAACGAGATTATAGAAAAAGAAAAACAAGCTAAAGAATTTCAACGCTCTAAGTTTGGGCCAGACGGAGATCTATTTCAAAGCAGGGTGAAACTGATTAAGCCTATTCAGGATAAAGTGGCCGAAGCCATTAAACAGATCGCAAAATCTAAATATTTAGACTTCATTTTCGACAAGAGCAGTGAGGCCACAATGATGATTTATGCCAGTAGCAGTTACGATGTGAGTAATGATGTAATTGTAAAATTAGGTTATAAACCAGGGACCGTAAATAATTAGTATATTCGTCCCTGATTTTTGAAGAAAAACAAACAGAAAAAAATAAAAAAAGTAAAGTAAAACGATGAGAAAGTTAATTAACGTATTCTTTGTAGCAGCGGGGTTATTGTTTACAGCGAATATGGCAAGTGCACAACAAAAATTAGGTCACATTAATTCTGAAGAGGTTTTTGCAAATTTACCTGAAGCTAAAACAGCTCAAACTACCTTAGAAACTTTAGGTAAACAAAAGCAAGCTGATATTGATGCAATGATCAAAGAATATCAGACTAAAATGGCTGCTGCAGAGAATAAACAAAAAACGTTAAGTGAGGCGAATAAAGAAACAGTAGGTAAAGAATTACAAGCTGCCGGTCAGGAATTACAGGACTTGGAAAAACGCATTACCGATGCACGTACCAAAGCATCACAAGATATAGGTACCAAACAAGGTGAATTATTCCAACCTATCCAGGCTAAAGTTGCAAATGCAATTTCTGCTATCGCTAAAGAAAAAGGTTTGGCTTACGTGTTTGATATTGCAAACGGTCAAGGAGGTAACAATTTAGTATTCTGGGATGGTGGCGATGATATTACCGCTGCAGTTAAAACTAAATTAGGTATTTCAGCTACTGCTGCAAAACCAGCTGCGCCTAAGAAATAGTCTTCAGTCAGAAGTCAAAAGTCTTTAGTCTGAATGACAAAGCGGAATTAAGTGTAACTTAGTTCCGCTTTTTTGTTTTATTAAGTGTCGTCTTGCTGAACTTGTTTCAGCATCTTAATAATGAGATTATCATTTAGAAGGTAGCGTTCTCAAGAAATCTATAAAAGATTACATGTCATCCTGAGGGATAATTTATTTTATAAAAATAAATGTGATTGACAGATAAATTTTATCAGTTAATATCCCTAGAAAAATCGTCATTCCCAACTTGATTGGGAATCTTAATGCAAGCGCTTTAAGATTCCCGCATGCGCGAGAATGACGACGCGACTACTGGATTCTGTCAATGTTAGCCTGTCGAAGGACTTTCTTAAACGCTTATTACATCATTTGCAAAGTTAAGTTATAAGGTTCTGCTTGCATAACTCTTCAACCATCAAACATTTAAGCTAACTTTACAACATTCCAACTTTTCAATGGCAGGCAAGCAAAATTTTTCACCAATAGGTATTTTCGATTCAGGTTACGGTGGTTTAACGGTATTCCGCTCTATTGCCGATCGGTTACCAGATTACAACTATATTTATTTAGGTGATAATGCCCGTTCGCCTTATGGCGATCATGCTTTTGATACGATTTACAAATACACTTTAGAATGTGTAGAATGGCTCTTTGCCAAAGGTTGCCATTTAGTAATACTCGCCTGCAATACCGCTTCAGCTAAGGCACTTCGAACCATTCAGCAGCGCGATTTACCTGCTAAGTATCCAGATCGGCGCGTACTCGGCGTAATCCGACCTACAGCCGAAGTAATCGACCAGTACACAAGTACCAAACAGGTAGGGGTAATGGGTACCAGAGGAACCGTTAATTCGAAATCCTACCTTTTGGAAATCAATAAATTTTTCCCCGATATACAAGTGTACCAGCAAAGTTGCCCAATGTGGGTACCATTGATCGAAAATAATGAGCATTTAGAGCCAGGGGCCGATTTCTTTATCAATGAATACTGTAGACAGCTGCTAAAACAATCGGCCGATATTGATTGTGTATTGCTGGCCTGTACGCATTACCCTTTATTATTGCCTAAATTAAAGACTATATTTCCTGATTACATCAACATTTTGGCACAAGGTGATATTGTAGCCAATAGTTTGGTAGATTACTTGGCAAGGCATCCGGAAATTGAACAAAAGCTGGGCAAACAGTGTGAGCGATCTTTTTACACCAGCGGCGATCCGATTGCATTCGATGAGCATGCTTCTATCTTTTTTGGCGAAGCATTGAAATCGGGTAAGATGTAAGGTAGTTTATTGGTCATTGGTTTATTAGTCATTGGTTTATTGGTCATTAGTCATTGGTCATTAGGCCATTGGGTGATTAATTTATCGGTGAGTTGTTTATTGGGTATACCAAACGCTAAAGGGCTAACTCAGGCGAGAGTTAATTGTTCAACTGTTCAAAGTGGTTAAGAGACTGTTAACTGCCAACTGAAAACTGCCACCTGTAAGCTCCAAACTCCAAACTAACTATTGCGGTAACTGCTCAACCCTAACCAATACCGCTGGCGATGATAAAGCATCTAAAAAGGCAACAACAGCATCTTTCTCGGCTTTGCTTAGTTTTAAGCCTTTTAACAATTTATCGTTTTTAGGCAAAAGCGGATCGTTTACCTGTTCTGGCTTTACCCTTTGTACAGGCATGCCCACATTGTACATGTTCATTACACCATCCATATCAGGAAATAGGCCATTGTGGAACCAAGGGGCAGTTTTCATTACATTTCTTAAACCCGGGGTTTTAAATTTGCCCACATCTTCCGGTTTTTTGGTTACGTTATATAATCCTAAATCTTCGTATTTACGTCCGTAGTAAGTTAACCCATCATTATGGAATTCGTTATCCGTAAATAAGGGACCATTATGGCAATTGATACAACGTGCTTTAGTACGGAACAGGTGTAAACCCACCAATTGCTGATCAGTAAGCGCTTTTTTATCTTTTCCCAGAAAACGGTCGAAAGGTGTTCTGCGGCTTACAATACTACGTTGAAAAGTGGCCAGGCTCTCGAAAATACGTTTATTGGTAATTTCTTTTGAAGCAAATGCAGATTTAAAATAAGGTTGATAACCTTTTATCCTACTCAGTTTTTTAGATAGTGCTTTCATATCCTGGTGCATTTCATTATGTGCAGCTACCGGACTACCAGCTTGTTCTTCTAAGTTGCTTGCACGGCCATCCCAAAACAGGCGTTTGTAAAACCACACATTCTCTAAAGACGGGGCATTGCGGATATTGGCCAAATGATCGTGTCCAATAGATACCTGGCGGCCATCAGTCCAGTGTAAATCTGGCGCATGGCAGCTCGAGCAGGAGATTTGGTTTGAGCCTGATAAACGAGGATCGAAAAATAAAATTTTTCCTAACTCCACCACACTTTTCACCGAATCATTTTTTAAATCGACAGGCGAGGGAGGAAGTTCACCAAGTTCCTGAAAAACGGCGCCTGCATCTACTGTAGGTTTGGGCCATTGGCTTGTCGGTTTTGAATAAACTTTGCGCAGGCTATCAATACTCAATTCTTCGTCATCATTAAAATTGGCCGATTGAAATGAAAACAAGATCAACCCACTAAGGATTAAGGAAAGGATGACAAAAATTTTACTCATGTTTAAAAATAAAGGTTTAAGCTGATGTTGGAAGAAAAGCGGTCTTTGCCGGGAGTATTTGTTAATATTCTACCGAAATCTTTTAGCTCGTCTCTTCTCCAATAGCTAAGTCCAAGTTTAATTCCGGCCTGGATTTGTTTGAACATCGGGATACTATAATCACTTGATAAGCCAACACCAAATTTTGAGGTCGTATTATAGGCATAGTCGTAGTAAATTACATTTTTAGTAAAAACACCTTCGTTAGCCAGCAGTACACTGAAATCAGAATTAAGGTACTGATTGTATAAACCGGTTAAGCTGATGCCCCAGTTGTGGTTGTTTTTGTTTTGATGGTTTACACCATAACTAAGTGAGTAGATTAGCTGGTTAAATCTGATATCATTTCCGGCAATGCCATCTTGTTTACGTTCTTCATACTGTTTCAGACCCAAACCGAAGTTATGGGTAAGTTGGTTCTTTCTTATGCTGTAGTAAGCCTGTGTACCCAATGACTTGTTTCTAAATAGGTAACTGTTTGCTAAATAAACATTCATGTAATTATCGCCGGTATTTGATTTATAACTAACGTTTATACTTAATGCATTTGAAGCCGTTTTCTTTAACCAAAAAAGACGATAGTTTTCACTTACCAGATTAAAGTTGATATATTCAGTAATCGCCAGTGAAGTTCTGTAATCAAATTTTTGTTTCTCCCTAGATGTGTGGAAGATAAAATTAAAACTTCCCAACTTTTTATTTTCAAAGCTTAAATAAGCATCAAAGCCGTTCCTTATCTGGTTGTTTTGAACGGTTCTTCTTTCATTATACTCTTCGCCTTCACCATACCCGTTTATTAAATAGTTCGTAAATTCAGGAATTACTTTGCCTTGAGAAAGACTACTGTTTTTATATGCAACGTTAACCTTTTCCAATCCGTAGCCATGTCTGTAAGCTGTACCCAGAGCTAGTTCTTTTGTAATATGATAACCTACTGAGGCGAGTAAATTTAATTGGTAGTCGCTGATTTCGCCACGTGGATCATTCGTAGAGTAATGGTTGCCTATCCTATAATCGGTTCCTAAGCCAACGCTTAAATGATCATTCAGTAAATTTTTACTTGCTGAAGCCTTCAGATTATAAACTGTTCTTTGATAATTTAAATTTTTAACTGAACCAAAATAATAAGGGTTTGCCAAATTATTCCGGGTTTGATGAGAAAACGATGTACTGTCTTCTACCGATCTGTTGTATGAGAACAATCCCCACAATGTGATCGAATTAAGTTGTGAAACTCCCTCCGTGCTTAACGAAGTAGTACTTACTTTTGATGCATCCTGGGCTTTCATCAAAGTACCTTTTTCAAAAACCTGGTTAAGCTTTAAACTATTAAAAGTTATGGGCATTAGCTTTTTAATGAAAAAAGGGCTGATTTTTGCGAAATCATAAGCGCCAAATTGCACTGAGTCTGCAGAGAATTGTTTGGCATCTGTTGCGGTATGCTGCGCATCGTTAATTTGGGCTGATGCCCTGAATGCAGTGCCAAAAATTAAAAGTATATATAAAATATTTTTATGCTTCATTTTTATGTTGTGGGCTATTTTGACCCATGTAATAATTATTTAAATCCCCTGGGATTAGCAAGCGGAAGGAAGTCAAAATCCTCTGCTGAGTTATTGGTGTCTTTTAAAATGATCCTGCCATTCACGATGGCTTCTGTTTTTCTGATTACAGATTGAGAAGAATATATCCCATTGGGTACGTAGGTATATAATGCATCAAGGCTTGCAATAAGTTTTTTAGGTACTCTTGATGTTGCTACATTGGTTTGCGTCTCTACTGCATCAATGATGAAGGACCGGGGAATTTGATAATATCTGTCAGCACTAGCACTTGGCGGAGCAATGGTTGGATATGGGTATTTTAGTAAATCTTTAATAGCTGTTGTACCAGAGTTTTTAAATATGATGTATCCCATTCTGCCACTTGTTTCCAAAATCAGATCAGTTCCGTTGTAAGATAAAACGTCAACATTGGGCACTAAAGGATTATCTATATCGGAAGCGAGAGGTCGGGGTAGGAAAGGGGCATAATAGGCTTCAAAATCTGCACCACTCAAATCGATTGTTAAGGATGGGTCTCGCGCTGCAATTACCTTTCCGTCAGAACCGGTAAAAGGTGCTTTGTGGTTTACTGCAGTTTGTGCCAGTACAATACTATTGCCCGGTTGAACCGGATATTGCTTTCCAGTTCCAGGTATCATTAATAGTGCTCTCGTATAAACATAATCATTATTGGCATCAATATTTGTAGGCATACCTTGCGCTTTACTCCAGTCATACTGGCTGTTCGGTTGCCTGTAAATATTTACGGCAGTGAAGTTTTGGATGCCCAATGCTTCCCCGATATACAAACTATCAGCATATAATACAGAATCAGAGTTGTTGTAAATCTCAATAAATTGATCTCTAAAAGAAGCACCGGTTGTGGTATTAGACCCTGCAAAATAGATTTGCTTGATTACCCATGGGCCTGTTGGGCCTGCGATAAGTTTTAAATGAATACTTTGACCGTTTTCAATGGTAATAGTCCTTGCTTTTTCTGAAGCATTAAAGACCACATTTTTAGATACGGTTTCTCCTGTAAGAGTAGAATATTCGGAAGCTGAAATCTCTATGGAGGCTGAAATATCATAGCTTCCCGGCGAAATTGAATCTAAAGAAAGCGTGCCATCAGTTTGGGTAGAATAAATATTTTCTTTGTTATTTTTATTGTTCTTGAAAGTCAACTTCACTTTGCTTAAGGGTAAAGCCTTTGCCAGGTTATCTGAAGCGTATGATGTGATCACCTTAAACTGAACCGGATGGATTTCTGGTATATCTCCCTGGTATTTTTTGCAGGCAGAGAAAAGAGATACAATAACAGCGATTGCGAATATAGTTTTTTTCATAGTCTATAGTTTAATCGATAATTCAGCACCAAAAGTCGGGCTGCTGTTTGGATAGTTGTATGTTCCCGTAGGAGTAACATAATATGGCTGATAATTGAACACATTATAAACGTTAAATGCGAATTTGAAACGTTTCTTAATCTCTTTTGCGATGCTCATATGGTAGTTAGAGAATATACGGGGAAGATTGGCTTCGGCCTGTTGCTCTGGCGTTTTATACAAATGGCCATAAGAAGGGTTATTCCTATCGAAATTTGTAATGGCTATATACTGATTGGTACTGGTGTAATAACCTAATGGGATTCTTGAACTTTCGGTATTGATAACTTTATCCAGTAATTGGAATTCGGCAATAAATGAAACCACGAGGCTTAATTTGGGTACATGGGTTAAGCTGGTAATTCTACCGTTGCTGAAATAAGCTCTGGTATTTTTTGGCTCATAAACGCCAATATAAGCATAGTTCGGGTCTGTTGTAATTGTGTTGGGGATTTCACTGCTTAACAAATTATGAACCGAACGCGATTTAGTTTTAAAAAGTCCGCCGCTAATATTAAAAGAGGTTTTAATCTCGCTGATCTCTGGTGTATTTAAAATGGCTTCAAATCCCTGATTATCAGATAAAAGATCGTTTTTAAATGTTGAATAATTAATTGCGTAAGCTTTTGTTCCTGTTTGATTAATTGTTGGCTTCGCCCCCGCATTGAGGGTTGCAGTATAGCTAGGAAGGAAAATGCTCTGTAAATTTTGAACAGTATATATTCCGTCTCTCGATTTTTTGTTGAAGGCTGTCAGTGAAAGACTAAATTTATTGATTTTTAATTGGGCTGAAAGCTCAATACTCTCGCTTTTTGACGGCTTTAATCCTACACTTGTAGGTTCGTAACGTTCTACATAAACCAAATAGGTACTTTCATTTACCTTTCCATTATATGCGTTTAGTAAAGGTATTTCAAAAAAGGTTGGTCCAGGAAAACGCTGTGCTAAGCCCGGCGATTTATATGATAAACCATAGGCAACACCAAATCTTAAGTTCTTATTAACCTCGTAATTGATGTTTGTTCTTGGAGAAAAAGATGTATAGCCATTTTGTATATCAGTTCTCATCCCTGCTCTTACATTTAATGGCTTGCCTAGTACTGTCGCTGTAAAGAGATCCTCGATATAAAAGCCAAGGTCTTTTTGTGCCAGGGCCAATCTGAAGTCATAATAACGTTCTGAGCTTTTTGTGCCCAGCGATGTGTTTGCAACTCTTGTGGTACCCCGTGGCTCGTTCGGATCAATCGTTTGGCCCAATCCCTTGTTTGCACTGTAGCTAAAACTAGTGCCGAAAGATAGGTTATGCACAAGACTTCCTGTTGCAAACCCTCCGGTAAAATCTAAATTAGCGGCTGCATTTATCGGACGACCATCTATTAATGATTTTGCAGTGTAGATACCTGAATCGTAATATCCTTCGTGTATTCCGGTAGTTGTTGCCGTACTGTATAATACATATGCATCATTAACTAACTCTTCCTTATAACTAACCTGATGTCCTGCTGCATATCTTAAATTTAGACCAATATTTTTTAGGAAACCGTTATTAAAACGATAGTTGCTTCTGTTTGCAACACTAAAATTCCAGCTATCGAATTTTGTTCGGGTACTTTTTTCGTCATCCGGGTCGAATTTTACGCCATCAAGGTTTCTGCCATAATCTATGCTGAAGGTGTTTTTTAATTGCCTGGTATTGCCAAAAGAATTTGTCCACATCGCGTTTGTATTGATTCTTCGGTAAGCTTTTAATTTATCGCGGTTATCCTCGAACGAGTTAACATAATTAACGCCCACATTTACAGCGCCGTATCTTGGACTGATTTCAAAGCCTTTGGAGAAACTATATGACGTGGCATTATCGCGTAACTGCATTCTGACATAGGCTGGAGATTTACCCGCTTGTCGTTCAATAATAATTGCTCCATCGGTTAAGTCACCATATTTTGCGGGTGCCACCCCAGGTATTACCTCTATGCTTTCAATATTATCAGCTGGAATTTGCCTTAAATCGGTACCTCCAAAAGTATAGTCACCAGTATAACCCGTTTTATCATTCCCAGTCCCCCTGATTCCGTAACTTCCACTTTTTACAAATGATGAGCCTACGCCACCGGCCCTGCCAGCATTAAAGCTTTGCATGTTTGCATTGTTACTAATGGTATTCCCATCCATAACTATAGCAATTCCAAATGCATTATTTAGTTCGAAAGCGCCTTTCCCATCAGTAGTAGGAGCATAAGCAGCCCTTAAATTAATATTTTGTACATTTTGAAGAGAAGGCGGCTGGATTTTTCTGTTCGGAATCTGATTCAGCAAATCGTTTACACTCAATGCCGGAGTTTGTTCAATTAAATCCCTGGTAATAATCAGCGAGGAGTTGGTTGAACCCGAATAATTCCGCTTGGCGTTAATTTCAATATTCTCCAAACTTAGATCTAAAACCTCTAACCGGATGTTTCCAAGATTGGTTTCTCCTGCTTTAACGGTTACGGGCAAGCTTAACTTCTGATAACCGATATAGGAAAATTCGAGGGTTAGGATATTATTCGTTTCAGAGCCGTTAATCCTGAACAAACCATTTTTGTCTGTAATTTCATATTGATTGGTTTCTAAAATTTTAATGTTAACAAGTTCCAAAGGCCTGTTCTGCGGATCGACTACAGTGCCAATTACCACATTGCTTACCTGCGCCATTACCGACGAACAAATAAAGAATAATACTAGTGATGTGTAAATTTGTTTCAATTTAGACTAAATCTTAATAATGTTGCAAAAATGTTAATTTCAACTCGTTTTTGCAAGTTATTTAGAATTATTCTAATTAATCATACAGGTTTTTAACTTGGGAAATGCAGAAGCAGTCTATTTGTCTCATCTGTCAGATAAAACTCATCATCACAAAAGAAAACACTTTTGTTTAGGTTCTGAATATTTAAAAGGATAACTTTGCGCCTTCAAATCCATATAATGAGTGATCAGATAAAACACGAATGCGGAATCGCTTTTATTCGCCTGTTAAAACCACTTTCTTACTACCAGCAAAAGTACGGTACAGCACTTTACGGCCTTAACAAATTATACCTTTTAATGGAAAAACAGCATAACCGGGGCCAGGACGGCGCAGGTATTGCCACCATTAAACTGGATATGAAACCAGGCAGCAGGTATATTAGCCGATACCGAAGCATGGCTTCTAATGCGGTGGCCGATATCTTTGAATATGTGCAGAACAAATTTGTTGATATCCAGGAAAACACCCCTGAATTAATGCAGGATACGGAATGGCTCAAAAACAATGTCAGCTTTATTGGCGAAGTTTTATTGGGCCATTTGCGTTATGGTACCCATGGTAAAAACAGCATCGAAAATTGCCATCCTTTTTTAAGGCAAAACAACTGGATGACCCGCAACCTGGTTATTGCCGGTAACTTTAACATGACCAATGTGGATGAGTTATTGGAACAGTTGTACGAATTGGGGCAGCATCCAAAGGAAAAAGCAGATACGGTAACCGTACTGGAAAAAATCGGTCACTTTTTGGATGATGAAAACCAGGAGCTTTTTGATCATTACAAAAAAGAAGGACACGATAACGTTGCCATTACACACAAAATATCTGATAACCTGGATATTGCCAATATCCTTCGCCGCTCGGCCAAAACCTGGGATGGAGGTTATTCGATCTGTGGTATGGTCGGTAATGGCGATTCGTTTATCATGCGCGATCCGGCAGGTATCCGTCCGGCATATTATTATTACGACGATGAGATCGTGGTTGCGGCTTCTGAAAGACCTGCTTTACAAACCGCATTTAATATCCCTTTTAAAGATGTTAAAGAGATCGATCCAGGTCATGCTTTAATTATCAAGAAAAACGGCGAGGTAAGCATGGAGCAGTTCCGCGAGCCTACTGAAAGACTATCTTGCTCATTCGAGCGCATCTATTTCTCAAAAGGAAGTGACGTGGAAATTTACCGTGAACGTAAACAGCTGGGGCGTTTATTGAGTGATAAAATTCTTCAGGCCGTTAATTACGATTTAAAGAATACGGTATTCTCGTTTATTCCAAATACAGCAGAAGTTGCGTTTTTCGGAATGGTTGATGGTGTTCAGCAATATGTACGCAGGCACCAGAAAGACACCCTTTTGCATAAAAAAGAGCAGCTAAACGACGAGCAGCTGGACGAGTTATTATCGATGGCGCCCAGGGTAGAGAAACTAGCGGTTAAAGATGTGAAATTGCGTACGTTTATTACGCAGGATGCAGACAGAAGCGAAATGGTGGCACACGTTTATGACACTACATATGGTATTATCAACAATCATCAGGATACTTTGGTAGCATTGGACGATTCGATTGTACGTGGTACTACCTTAAAACAGAGTATCATTAAAATTGTAGACCGTTTACATCCTAAAAAAATTATTATTGTTTCTTCTGCACCTCAAATTCGTTATCCTGATTGTTATGGTATAGATATGAGCCGGATGGGACAGTTTGTGGCTTTTGATGCAGCTATTCAATTGTTAACTGAGCGCGGCATGTGGCAGGTAATAGAAGATGTTTACGCCAAATGTAAAGCTTCGTTATTGTTGCCTAAAGAGGAAATTGTAAATCACGTTAAAGATATATACAAGCCGTTTACGCCGGAAGAAATTTCGGCCAAGATTGCACAGATCATTACCCCTAAAGGCACTGTGGCAGAAGTTGAAGTAATTTACCAAAGTTTAGAGAACCTGCACGAAGCTTGTCCGAAAAATAAAGGTGACTGGTATTTCTCTGGAAATTACCCTACGCCGGGAGGAAACAAGGTAGTTAACAAAGCTTTTGTGAACTGGAAAGAAGGAAATAACCAAAGGGCTTATTAGTAGCTTCAAAATTTCCCGTGAGGAATAAGATAAAATAGCTCATATCGCTGATATGGGCTTTTTTTTTGTTTATTTGCTGCGGTTCGTGAGGACACGGCTACGGCGTGTAAAAACAAATATTGACTGCTAAGAAACAGTTAATTATTGATTGTAAGTTGGTTATGAAAGTGTTGTTTGCTTGATGTTACAGGCTTTTCCCATCTAAACCTGACATACGCGGAAAGCCCGGAATCCGGTTTTTCATCGGGTGAGGACTTGCAGCATTGGCAGGACGGACCTTAATAGCAGCACTGGCATTGCTTTCCAAAAAAAAGCTGCTAATCACTAAAGTGTTTAGGACACTGTTGGGTATTAATTTGCCAGAAGGTTAAGTTTTACGCGTAAAACTTCAGGTAAGTTTTAATAATGAGCCAGAAGGCGAAAAAGATTATTATTACACCGGCAATTTTATTCAGCTTTTTAAGCGCGTCTTCTTTTATTTTATAACGCAGTTTGCTAGAGTAAAAACTTTTAGCGCCATCAATGCCAAGTTGTGTGGCCATGGCAATAAAAAAGCAGACCAGTTTTTCGTTAAGCATATTGTTGAGCTTAACAGAAATAATTCCGCTCACAATAATCCAGAACATGAGGGTAGAAGGAGTGAGGATACACATTAAAAAACCTTTGAGTACGTAACCTCTTTTGCTTACTTTTTGGAGTGTATTGCTATCGTAATGCACAGTAATTTTTGAAACCAGGTAATAAATCCCCACTGCCAGAAGAAACACACCGCCAATACTGCCTACGTATTTATCAAATTCTGCTTTATAATTAAAAAACTGGCTACCAAAAAGAACCAGTCCAATCAGAATAATATCACTTATAATTACGCCAATGGCTAAAGAGAAACCAGCCTTGAAACCCCGTTCGATGCTGGTTTTAATCATTGCAAAAAATACCGGCCCTGTTAAAAACGATGAAATAATCCCTGCTCCTATACCTAGTAATATAGCTTCAAACATGCATTGTATTGTTTATGATATGCGAATATGCAATTTTATACCTAAAGATGTAACATTTATTTTTGTTGCATAGGTTGCATAAAAAATACTGGTTATTAGTTTTTTTTATTTATGTTTAGCCCCACTAAAACTAGATTTATAATATGAATTCAGAACAAACGCAAACCAAGTGGGCGCAGTTTATTCCACTGGTCACTGTATTCTTCTTTTGGGGCTTTGTAGCCGCCAGTAATGACATTCTCATCCCGGTATTTAAAAAGGCATTTGATTTATCGCAGGCCGAAAGTCAATTGGTTTCACTGGCATTTTACATCGCATATACGGTGGGAGCGTTAATTTATAACCTCATTTCAGTTATTATGGGAAAAGATATTGTAAATAAGCTTGGTTATAAAAATTCATTAGCTCTTGGTTTAGTTATCTCGGCAGCAGGAACCTTACTTTTTTATCCGGCAGCCAATTTGCATTCTTTCCCATTAATGCTTTCCGGTTTGTTCATCGTAGCCTTGGGTTTCTCTTTACAGCAAACTGTTGCCAATCCGTTGGCCATTGCTTTAGGACCGATTAAAACAGGTTCACAACGTTTAACACTTGCGGGTGGTATCAATAACTTCGGTACAACCATCGGGCCGCTTATTGTAAGTTTTGCCATTTTCGGTTCGGCGGCGAATGCCAATACCAACATTAGTGTAGAAAGCGTTAAAATTCCTTATTTAATTTTAGGGGTGGCTTTTATAGCCGTTGCCATTTTCTTAAAAATGTCGTCGTTGCCTGATCGACCTGCTTTGGTGGAAGCTTCGGCAGATGACACTAAATCGATTAAGGGATCAGCCTTGAATTACCCACAACTGGTTTTGGGTATGATCGCTATTTTCGTTTATGTGGGTGTTGAGGTTTCAACGGCGAGTAACCTGCCGGCTTACATGGAAAAAGACTTAGGCTTTGAAATCAAAGATATTGCACCCTATATCTCATTATACTGGGCAAGTATGATGATCGGCCGTTGGACAGGTGCTGTTGAAGCTTTTACCGATAATGTAAGCACACAAAAAGTATTGCGCTTTATTGCGCCTTATTTGGCCTTTGGTATTTTCCTGGTTGTAAATGCAATTGCAAAACACGATCTGGCACCTTTTTATATTTATGCAGCAATTATTTTGGTGCTAATTTTAGCCGATATGGCCAGCAAAGGTAATCCGGCCAGAATGTTATTGATTTTTTCTGCTATTGGCATTACCGCTTTATTAATTGGTATGTTTACTACCGGCATGACGAGTGTATATGCCATTACCAGTGTTGGTTTGTTCTGCAGCACTTTATGGCCATGTATCTTTACTTTAGCCGTTAGCGGTTTAGGTAAACATACCAGTCAGGGAAGTAGTTTTCTAATTATGATGATTATGGGCGGTGGGATCATCAGCTGGTTGCAAGGTTTGGTATCTGAATTCACCGGCATTCAATACAGTTATATTGTGGGTATTATTTGCTTCGCTTACCTGGCATTTTACGCCTGGAGGGTAGCTTCCATATTAAGATCGCAGGGAATTAATTTCGATCAGAAAATTTCTGGCGGACATTAATTTTTATTCCAGTATTTTAGCAGCCACAAAGATTAAGTTCTTTGTGGCTTTTTTATTTTAGCACATGACAGATAAACCAAGTTTCGACTCTATATTTATGAACCTGGCAACCGATTTGGCTGCCCGCTCACATTGTGTGCGTGCGCATGTTGGTGCCGTTTTAACCAAAGATACCCGCATTATTTCGATCGGTTACAATGGCCCGCCGGCCGGTACACATAATTGCGATGAGGAATGGCCGGAGCATGGATGCGCACGAGATAGCAAAGGAAGTTGCTCTCTGGCCTTGCATGCTGAAGAAAATGCGATTTTATATGCTTCAAAAAATGGATCGAAAATAGAAGGATGCACACTGTACACTACCCTGTCGCCCTGTATTGCCTGCGCGCGTCTTATTTTATCTTCAGGAATTAAACTGGTTTATTATTCAAAATCTTACGCTGCTTATAAGGGCCTACAGAGCGATGAAGGTGTTGACTTTTTGAGAAAATTTGGAGTGGAGGTGATTTTAATGGAGGGTTAGGGTTATCGTTTATTAATTAATTGTGGATGCTTATTGCTGGCCATTATCGATAAAATGCTGATATGGCAAGCTATTCAAAAAAATATAACCTTAATCAGTAAAGACGAAAACATAAGTAAATACCGGTAGGAGGGACTGAAGGTTATCTGGTGATTATTGTTCATTAGTAATTGCAAATTATCTTCGGACTCCGGACTGCCGACTTCGTATTTTTCCACTAAAAATCTCTAATCTTCCGTATCAAATCTCATATCTAATTGGTACTTTTGCGGATGCAAGAGAAAATCATTATCGTCGATTTTGGTTCGCAGTTTACACAACTCATCGCCCGCAGGGTTCGCGAACTAAATATTTACTGTGAAATATATCCATACAATAATCTTCCTGAGGTTACACCTGATGTAAAAGGCGTTATCTTTTCAGGTAGCCCTTACTCTGTTCGCCAGGAAGATGCACCTCAGATTGATTTATCAAAATATCATTTAAAATATCCTTTACTGGCTGTTTGTTACGGCGCACAATATATTGCCCAACATTCAGGAGGTAGCGTTCAGCCTTCATCAACGCGCGAATATGGCCGGGCTAACCTGAATTTTGTAAATCAGGAAAACAAATTATTTAAAGGGATCAATATTGGTTCGCAGGTTTGGATGAGCCATGGTGATACCATTACCGATATTCCTGAAAACTTTGAGCTGATTGCGAGTACCGATAGTGTAAGGGTGGCAGCTTATCACATTAAAGATTCCGATACTTATGCCATCCAGTTTCACCCTGAAGTAACGCACAGTATTGATGGGAAAATTCTTTTAGAAAACTTCCTTGTTGATATCTGTGGATGTAGCCAGGATTGGACTTCGGCTGCTTTTGTTGAAACCACCATAGCCGATATTAAAGCCACTGTAGGTGATGATAAAGTTGTTCTGGCACTTTCAGGAGGTGTGGATAGCAGTGTTGCTGCGGTACTTTTGCACAAAGCTATTGGTACAAACCTTCACTGTATCTTTGTTGATAACGGCTTATTGCGCAAAAACGAATATGAAAGTGTTTTAGAACAGTATAAAGATTTTGGCTTAAATATTAAAGGCGTTGATGCGAAAGACAAATTTTTAGGTCAGTTGGCCGGCGTAGAAGATCCTGAAACTAAGCGTAAAATCATTGGCCGTGTATTTATCGAAGTTTTCGATGAAGAATCTCATCTGATCCAGGATGTAAAATGGCTTGCTCAGGGAACTATCTATCCGGATATTATCGAATCAGTATCGGTAAAGGGTCCATCAGCTACCATTAAATCA
The DNA here is from genome assembly GCF_007833675.1 of Pedobacter suwonensis. Lineage (NCBI taxonomy): Bacteria > Pseudomonadati > Bacteroidota > Sphingobacteriia > Sphingobacteriales > Sphingobacteriaceae > Pedobacter > Pedobacter suwonensis. The sequence goes on from NZ_CP031708.1 coordinate 4,702,767, forward strand.
CACCATAATGTTGGTGGTTTGCCAGATTTTATGAAGCTTAAAGTGGTAGAGCCACTTAAAACGCTGTTTAAAGATGAAGTGAGAAGAGTAGGCACGGCATTAGGTTTAGAATCATTTATTTTAGGTCGCCACCCGTTTCCAGGTCCTGGCCTGGGCATTCGCATCATTGGAGAGGTTACTCCTGAGAAAGTGGCCATTTTACAGGATGCTGATAAAATTTATATTGATAATCTGAAAGAAGCGGGTTTGTACGATAAAGTGTGGCAGGCAGGAGCTATATTTCTACCTGTAAGATCAGTAGGGGTAATGGGCGACGAGCGTACCTACGAAAATGTAATTGCTTTACGGGCTGTAGAATCGCTTGATGGCATGACTGCAGATTGGTGTCATCTGCCTTACCCGGTATTGGCTAAAATATCAAACGAAATTATTAATAAAGTTAAGGGAATCAATAGGGTAGTGTACGATATCAGCTCTAAACCACCGGCAACCATTGAATGGGAATAGTCCAGTTTGGAGTTGTTAGTTTTTAGTTTGGAGTTTTTATTCCAAACAATACAAATAATAGGCTTATGCTAGCAAGGTGGAATAAACTTTGCTAGCATATTTTGTTAAAAAAGATAGGTATGAATTTGAAGAAAGTTTATGGGTTGCTGGTTTTGTTTACGATTGTTCTAGGTGCTTGTTCGCCTAAAATCAGGACACCTAAGCCTGAAACCAGTAAACCGGTCGAAAAAGAAAAACCTACAGATAAAAAACCTATCAAAAAGTTTTCGCAGGCAAGCGTTTCTCTGCTGGTTCCATTTAAGCTCGACCAGCTTAATTTAAAAACTGCTACAAAGGCTGAGATCGAAAAATATGCGATGCCTATCGATTTCTATCAGGGCTTTAAACTGGGATTGGATTCTGTCGCAGCACAGGGTTTAAGCTTTAAACTAAATGTCTTTGATACAGAAGATGATAATGCGCATATATCACTTTTATATAAGAATGAACGCTTTAAACAAAGCAACTTAATTATTGGCCCTGTTTTTCCGGAAGGATTAAAATTTATCTCTGCTTATTCCAAAGAAAATAATGCAATTATTGTATCTCCATTAGCGGCATCAGAACCTACTGAATTCAATAATCCCAATTTGGTATCCATTGTAAACAATATTGGATTACATGGAAAAAAGATAGCCACTTTTATTGCTAAAAATTATAATCCTGCTAATACGATAGTGGTGTTTATCAACACAAAAAAAACAGAAGACGAGGCTTTCGCAGCACCGATAAGAAGTTATCTTCAAGCCAATAGCAAATTTGTTATACAGGAATATGCATCAGCCTATGCTTTTGAAACGAGGATGATCAAAGGTAAACAATATGCCGTAGTGCTGACTTCTTCCGACCGCGCTTTTGTATTACCAACTGTAGAAAAACTATACAAACTAAAACATCTCCGGACCGGAGGATATAATATCTCGCTTTTTGGTCACCCTAACTGGGTAAAACAGAATTATCCGGCTGATAAATTGCAGGATCTGAACACCATTATCAGCTCATCTTATAAAATCGACTATAAAAACGGCAATGTGATCACTTTTATCAAAAAGTATCGCTATAAATATGGCTTTGAGCCTGGGGAGTATGCTTTTAAAGGTTTCGATGTTGGTTATTATTTTGGCAGGTTACTGGCAACCCATGGTGAAGATTATCGGGATTATATCGTGAAAGATAAATATAAAGGCTTGCATAATAACTTTTCATTTATTCGTGATGAAAAATCAGGCTACATCAATACCAGTTTAATGTTATTGAAGTATAAAAACTTTGCACTAAGCCCGGTTGAGTAATCAATAATTTTTCTTTTTAATTATCGCATGAGAGCAGATCACCAGTTAAGGGCCTTTGAACAAATTTTGAGCAGTTACGATGGAAATTTACCTTTACATCGTTTTCTGCCTGTTTATTTTAAACAGCACAAGCAGATGGGCTCGTCAGACAGGAGATGGGCAACAAGATATATCTACAGCTTTTTTAGACTGGGTAAGGCTTTACCGTCATTACCTGCCGAGGAGAGGTTAAGTATTGCAGATTTTTTATGTCACGATACGTTAAGCCTGTTGGTAGAAAAGAACCTGCCCGATTTAAAGGGAAGTATAAATTTGCCGCTCGAAGAAAAATTAGCACTGATTAAAGCTAAATATCCAGGCTTTGATGTCGAAGAGATTTATCCTTTTCATACGGCACTTTCTACCGGCATTAATAAAAATAATTTTTTTGCATCGTTTTTTAAACAACCTGATCTGTTTATTAGGATAAAGGCGGAAGATTCAGCAGCAGTGATTTCCAAACTGGAAGCTGAAAATATAACTGTTAAAGTAATTTCGGATACTGCCCTGGCTTTGCCCAATGGAACCAAGCTTGAAACCATTTTAACGGATGGGACTTATCAGGTTCAGGATTTATCATCACAACACACAGGTTTATATTTTAAGCCTAATAAATGGGATAAATGGTGGGATTGTTGTGCAGCTTCAGGCGGAAAAACTCTATTGCTGCACAGTTTGGAGCCAGTAATTGAACTTTTGGTTTCAGATTTACGGGAGAGCGTGCTCTTAAATCTGGATGAACGTTTCCGCTCGGCAGGAATCAAAAAATACCATAAAAAAGAGCTTGATCTTTTAAAGAACAATGATCAGGTTTTACACCATTACCAATTTGATGGAATTATTTTGGATGCGCCTTGTACAGGTTCAGGAACATGGGGAAGAACACCTGAGATGCTCACTTTTTTCGAAGAACGTAAAACTGATCAGTTCGCATCGATACAAAAGGGAATTGCCCAAAACGTAGTAAAATACCTTAAACCAGGAAAACCTTTAATTTACATTACCTGTTCAGCTTTTGCAGCCGAAAATGAGGCTGTTGTACAGCATATGGTTGATACACTGCCATTGGAACTGGAAGAAATGGAATTGATAAAAGGCTTTGAAAATAACGCCGATACGATGTTTGTAGCCAGGTTGATTAAGCAAAATGAATAACAAGGCTTTGAATTGTAAGATTGGGATGCTTATCGTTCTCTACGTCCTTTCGAGCGGAGTGCAACGCATTCGAGAACCAAGGAGCGCTCAGCTAAGCTAAATCTATCTCGGGTTAGATCTCTCCGTTTCGCTGTGCTTCAGTCGAGAGGACGACAATTTAAGTGTGCTCAAACCAGGATGCAAAATTCCTTTTGACGTACTTCACCGCTTCGATTAAAACGGCTATTGCTCCGATAATTAGGGTATATTCTTCAAAGCTGTTCATTGTGTAAGCTTTATGTTTAGATGAATATACGGAATTATTGTTACAGATTGATAGAAAGATTGTCATTTTAGTTGTTGTCTCTCTTGGTCGTCCTGCTGAACTTGTTTTACAAGTAGAAAAAATATTTTTAGTGGCCTTGTAGCTACTTCGTGGTCAGCATCTTTTCTTCCAAATAGACCCTGAAATAAATTTACTTCGTACCTTTTTTCGCTTGGCTAAAGGTCAGGGTGAAGAGTCCTAAAGTCCTGTATTGTTCCTGAACAATTTAATGGCAATGGCCAGTAAAATCACCCCAAAGGCTTTACGTAAAATATTCAGACCAGATTTACCGAAAAGTTTTTCCAGTCTGTTGGTATTTTTCAATACAAAGTAAACAAACAACATATTGAGTATAATGCCTACTAAAATATTCTGGGTATGGTATTCTGTTTTTAGCGAAAGTAAAGTGGTCATCGTTCCTGCCCCGGCAATCAAAGGAAAAGCCAATGGTACTATGGAAACTGTTTCAGGTGCTTCTTCCTTAAAAATGGTTAAACCCAACACCATTTCCATGGCGATGAAGAAGATAACGAAAGAGCCGGCAATAGCAAAAGATTCAACATCCAAACCGATTACTTTTAAGAGCGATTCGCCAACAAACAAAAATAGGATCATTAGACCTGTTGCTACCAGCGAAGCCTTTTCTGATTCGATGTGACCAGCCTTTCTACGGAGTTCGATCACCACCGGTATCGCACCTAAGATATCAATAATCGCAAACAACACCATCGTTGTCGATAGGATCTGGCTTAAGTTGAATGTCATAAAATCAGATTTCATAGCAGCGCAATTTTAAGCAAAGGTAGTGGAATTTGTATCAATTCCTCAATGGTAGGGTGATTTATTAGAAATAGAATTGCGTACGCAAGGTAAGCACGTTATCTTTTCTATCAGCAGTGTAACCCGAAAGCTGAGTGGATTCATTTCTGACGATATCGTAATACAGTACTGCTTTAAAGTGTGGGTTAAAATGATGTAAAAAGCCAAAACCAAAAGTGTCAAAACGAACGTCAGCAGGCGATAGTCCTTTATCGGCCGAAATGTCCATGCCTTTAACTTTAGCATTTGGGTCATACCAGTCGTATTTTAGAATGAGCTGGTTATCGGTACTATTTAAAGTTTGCACAAACGTAAAGTAAGCACCATTAAAAGTTCTGGTATAATAAGGTAAGGCTACAGATTTATTATCAACAGGATAGGTACCTGGTGTGGCCGAGGTAGTTGAAGTGCCGGTTTGTAAGCCCGAAATTACTTCTGCCCTAAGTTCTGATTTCCAGCTTTTGGTTTTTGTGGCCAACTGGATATCTGCACCATAATATCTTCTGGGTGCTACTTTATTAACTGTTGAAGCAGTAGAATCCTTTTCCATTCTCCATTGATCGTTAATCCTGTTCATTTTATAGCTAACAGGTAAACGATGGTTTAAACCGCCTTGCAATGTACTGATGCCACCTGCAATGGTAAACTGATTAAATGCATAAGTTTTATGGCTTAACCTGAAGATGAAATCTTTGCTATTGTCAAACTCACCCGGACCAGCCAAGCCCTGACCATTATAAATACCGAAATCAAACACCAGATTTTTAAGTGTTGCATCTTTCCAGCGTGGATTTAGCGTAAACGTAACACCCAGGTCACGTTCCGTTTTCATTAAAATCTGCGACATCCGTCCACGCTCCGGTGCTTCCCTGACAGAAGAAGACAGCTGCAGCTCGTTCCCGAAGGGACGACCTGAAAGACCAAGCGTTACCGCTAATATTTTCCATTTGTTTTCATAATAACGGCCCCAGAAATCGCGGATGGCTACACCCTGCTCGGTACCATCAAACTGGAGTACAAAATAGGTAGATGGGCTACCATCTTCTGTTAACATCATGTAGTCAGCCCGTAATCGGCCCCTTCTCAATCTGAACCGGTTATTGGTGAATTCACCAAAATTTCCTCCCTGGTATTCTGCCTGTGCCCCATTTGATTGCGCAACCTGAAATTGTGGCTGCAAATATCCACTAAATGATAATGAACCGTATTTCTTTGATATGATGAGTAAATGATTTACTGTTGTAGAATCCATTACGTCATTAATCGTCCGTTGGGCATGCACCAATGTGGAAATGAATAATAAAACAGCAGTGATAAAGAAATAAGTGCTTTTAAGTTTAGCAGGATGGCGGTACATTTTGTTAATTTTTTTGCAAAGGTAACTTTATTAACAATTATTTAACACAAAAAAGCCCCGACTTTTGATCGGGGCTTTAATTAAAAAAGATAGTTTTTTTTATAATTCTGGTTTCGGAGGATCAACAGGTTTAACCGTATTACCGCTGTTTCTAAGAACTGAGTTCTTTTTACCATATAAGAAATAAATCGCTATACCTAATCCCATCCAGATTGCTAACCTGATCCACGCTTCTAATGGAAGTGATGACATTAAATAAACGCAAACAATGATGCCCATAATTGGCACGAAAGGCACTAATGGCGTTTTGAAAGGACGTGGACGATCAGGATCTGTTTTGCGCAACAACATTACACCAATACAAACTAAAGAGAATGCAAACAAGGTACCGATAGAAACCATGTGGCCTAAATCAGTAACCGGAACAAAACCAGCAAAGATGCTTACAAAAAGCATAAAGAAGATATTGGTTTTGAAAGGTGTTCTGAATTTAGAGTGGATAGTGCTGAAGAATTTTGGTAATAACCCGTCTTTAGACATGGTATAGAATACCCTTGACTGGCCCATCAACATCACTAATATTACTGAAGTATAACCTGCTAAAATGGCAATGATTAGACCCATTTGCAACCAGCTGTAACCGGTTACTTTAAAAGCTGTAGCAGCAGGAGAGGCATCACCTTTAAAAACGGTGTAAGGTACTAATCCTGTCATTACGTGCGCAAACAATACATATAATATGGTACAAACCACAAGTGATCCCAATATACCAATTGGCATGCCTTTTTGAGGATTTTTAGCTTCCTGAGCAGCTGTAGAAACGGCGTCAAAACCTATAAATGCGAAGAACACCAATGCTGCCCCGGCTGCTATACCTGAGATACCAAACTCTCCTTTAACACCTGTGTTTTCAGGAATATAAGGCGTATGGTTAGCAGGGTTGATGAATTTCCATCCCAGTGCAATGAAAATGATCACCACTGCTACTTTCACAATTACTAAAATGTTATTAAGACTCGCCGATTCTTTGGTACCGCGGATTAACATTAAAGAGAGTAAGGAAACAATTACTACAGCAGGAAGGTTGATTCCTCCTCCATCTACCTCTGCAAATGATTTAGTTAGGTAGAGGGGCATTTCGAGTCCGAACTCGTGCAATAATTTATTAAAGTATCCAGACCAAGAAACGCCGACAGTTGCAGCACCTAAAGCATATTCGAGAACCAAATCCCAGCCGATAACCCATGCCATAAATTCGCCCATAGTAGCATAAGAATAGGTATATGCACTTCCTGCTACCGGAATCATTGATGCAAATTCGGCATAACATAATCCGGCAAAAGCACAGCCAACTGCCGCTAATACAAATGATAAAGTTACAGCAGGTCCGGCATGATCGGCAGCAGCAATACCCGTTAACGAAAATAAACCTGCGCCAATAATAGCCCCAATGCCCAACGCGACAAGGCTTGTACTGCTCAGTGTCCGTTTCAACGTGCCTTCACCGCTTTCAGCAGATTCTGCTATAAGCACATCAATAGGCTTTTTTAGATTCATAAGTTGTTTAGTCTTTTATGTTTGTTGATTTTTATGATAATAAGCAGTAAACCTAAATAAAAATTACCAAAAACAAAAAGGGATTCTGTTAAAATCCCTTTTATGAGTCTTTATATCTATGATTTTACAACTAACGGCTCAATGTATCGGTTGTATTTATCAAAGTGTCTGTTTTTATGTTTCCCAAAGCATCGGTTTTTTGTTCAATCCTGATTTCTTTCCGAACTTCCTGTTTGTGTTCGCCTTCAATTGCCTTAACTGCGATGTAAGGAGCGATAACCAATGAAACAATAGACATTAATTTAATCAGAATATTCATTGAAGGGCCGGAAGTATCTTTAAAAGGATCACCAACCGTATCTCCTGTTACCGATGCTTTGTGCGGTTCTGATTTTTTGTAGTGCATTTCGCCATTAATCATCACCCCCTGTTCGAAAGATTTCTTGGCATTATCCCAGGCACCACCGGCATTACTCTGGAAAATGCCCATTAATACGCCCGTAACGGTAACACCCGCCAATAAACCACCTAAAACTTCAGGCCCAAAGGTAAAGCCTACAATCACCGGGGTGATCAAAGCAATAGCCCCTGGCATCATCATCTCGCGGATAGAGGCTTTGGTAGAAATGGCCACACATTTTTCATATTCAGGTTTGGCTTTGTATTCCATAATGCCAGGTATTTCACGAAACTGGCGGCGTACTTCCTGCACCATATCCATTGCGGCTTTACCAACTGCCTGGATACACAAAGCAGAAAAAATGAAAGGAATCATTCCCCCAACAAATAAACCTGCCAGCACAGGTGCTTTATAAATATCGATCGCAGTTATGCCGGCAATACCAACAAAGGCAGCGAATAAAGCTAATGAGGTAAGTGCAGCCGAAGCAATGGCAAAACCTTTACCTGTTGCTGCGGTGGTATTACCTACAGCATCTAAATTATCAGTACGTTCGCGTACCTCAGGAGGTAATTGACTCATTTCTGCTATACCGCCTGCATTATCCGCAATTGGCCCGAAAGCATCAATAGCCAATTGCATAGCTGTAGTGGCCATCATTCCGGCTGCAGCAATTGCAACGCCATATAAACCTGCAAAATGATACGAAGCCATAATTCCTCCGGCCAGCACCAGAATAGGAATTACAGTAGATTTCATTCCAACAGATAAACCTGCAATAATATTGGTAGCATGTCCAGTAGACGATTGCTGGATAATCGAATTTACAGGCCCTTTGCCCATCGCCGTAAAATATTCGGTCACAACACTCATAATCGTTCCGACTACTAACCCTACTATAATGGCATAAAAAACATTGATGCTTGAGAATTCGTATCCACGCAGATTAAGCGTTTCAGGCAACATCCATTTCACGATAAAGAATGAAGCTACAGCGGTGATGACAATCGATGACCAGTTACCCAGGTTCAATGCATTCTGAACATTTGATTTTTCATCCTTAATAGTAACGAACCAGGTTCCAATGATTGAAAATATAATGCCCAGCCCACAAATCACCATCGGTAACAGAATAGGAGACATTCCACCAAAATTATCGGTTACATTAATTTCCTGGCCCAAAACCATGGTAGCTAAAATGGTGGCTACGTATGAGCCGAATAAATCTGCCCCCATACCGGCAACATCACCTACGTTATCGCCCACGTTATCGGCAATGGTAGCGGGGTTGCGCACATCATCTTCAGGGATACCAGCCTCCACCTTACCTACTAAATCGGCACCAACATCGGCAGCTTTGGTATAGATACCACCGCCGACACGTGCAAACAGCGCAATGGATTCGGCGCCTAAAGAAAATCCGGTTAAAACCTCTATCGCAGTTTTCATTTCGGTACTGTTAACCGAAACCACATTAAAATGCTTGAGAAATACAATGAATAAGCCGCCTAAGCCTAAAACAGCCAAGCCGGCCACGCCCAATCCCATTACTGTACCTCCGGTAAATGAGACTTTCAGGGCATTTTTTAAACTCGTCCGGGCCGCCTGTGTGGTTCTTACATTGGCTTTGGTAGCCGATTTCATACCGATATAACCTGCTGTGGCAGAAAATACTGCTCCAATAATAAAAGAGATAGAGATAATCCAGCTCGAATGCATCGGGATACCTTTAATCTCGGTAATTGTTCCCGAATAAGCCAGGAGCGCGGCCGTAAAAACAGCAAAAATACTCAATACCTTCCATTCAGCTTTTAAAAATGCCATGGCACCATCGGCTATGTGGCCCGCAAGTTCCTGCATATTTTGATCACCCGCATCCTGCCTGTTCACCCAGGCGCTTTTAATCATCATAACTATAATGCCAACAAGGCCTAGCGCCGGAATACAGTAAATTAAATTGTTTTGTAAAAAGTTCATAGTTAATAACTGGTTTTTATATTTGGTTAGTGTTTACTTATTGATCAACTGTTTGAATCTGTTAAATGTTTAAGCTGTTTTTATTTAGAATAGACACCCGCTCTAAAATCCACACATGGCTAATCCGTTAATTTCTTCAGACTTCGAACTACATACTTCTGGCTTATTTATAGCAAGTTAATAAAATATTTTTCTAGTGATTAGAATTTTCATGGCCAGCGTAAATAAAATTTTGTTCAATTAAATTGTTCAATTAAAATAATACAGGCGAAGCGCGCCTAATTTCTTTTTTTTAAATAAATTAGCCACCGACTAAACCAAACTAAAAGATGAAAATGGAAAAAGAAGGTGGATCCGCTAAAAGAAAGTTAAGCCTTTTTGATGCCACAATGCTGGTAATGGGCTCGATGATTGGTAGCGGTATCTTTATCGTAAGTGCTGATATCATGAGAAATTTAGGCTCCGGTTATTGGTTAATTGTGGTATGGATCATAACAGGAATAATGACAGTTGCAGCCGCAATTTCTTATGGAGAGCTTTCTTCTATGTTTCCTAAAGCAGGCGGACAATACACTTACCTGAAAGAGATTTTTGGTAAAATGATGGGGTTCCTTTATGGTTGGGGTCTTTTTACCGTAATCCAAACGGGTACAATTGCCGCAGTGGCGGTAGCTTTTGGTAAATTTACGGCCTACCTGATCCCCGCTTTAAACGATGCTGATCCGATTTTCCAAGCCGGGAGTTATAAAATTACCTGGATACAGATCTTGGCCATCGGTGTGATCCTGCTGTTAACTTATATCAATACAAAAGGTGTTGAGGGAGGTAAGATACTGCAGAATATCTTTACAGGTTCTAAAATTGTTGCTTTGATCGGTCTGATTATTTTAGGTTTTCTTTTGGTGAAAAATAGTTTTTGGTCTGGAAATATGAGCTTTGGATGGAATGCTTTCAATAACCTAGAAACAGATCCAGGCGGTAATTTCCTGAAATCGGGATGGGAATCCATTTCAGGAATGACCATAATGGGTGGCATTGCAGCAGCGATGGTAGGCTCGGTATTTTCGAGTGTGGCCTGGGAGAACGTAACTTTTGTTTCCGGAGAAATCGAAAACCCTAAAAAAAATGTGGTTCGTTCAATGGTTTTGGGCACATCTGCGGTAATGATTCTTTACATACTGGTTAATTTTATTTACCTCAATACCCTAAACAGAGATAGTATTGCTTTCGCCCTTAATGATCGGGTTGCGGTTGCCGCTTCAGAGCAGATTTTTGGTAGTGGTGCAGGTACAATAATTATTGCGTTGCTGGTGATGATTTCTACTTTCGGTTGTGTTAACGGGATCGTATTGGCGGGAGCGCGGGTGTTTCAGACCATGGCACAAGACGGTATGTTTTTTAAGGCAGCACTTAAAAACAATAAAAATGGTGTTCCAGAAAGGTCGTTATGGATGCAAGGCATTTGGGCGGCAGTTTTATGCTTAAGCGGCCAGTACGGCAATCTATTAGATATGATTTCTTTTGTTATCGTGCTTTTTTACATGATCACCGTTTTCGGTGTCATTTACTTAAGGATAAAAAAACCTGGAATCGAAAGACCTTACAAAACCTGGTTATATCCAGTCACGCCAATTATTTACCTCTTAATCGGCGCAGCATTTTGCATCCTGCTTTTAATTTACAAACAACAATATACCTGGCCAGGACTTATAATTGTTTTGCTGGGAGTTCCTGTTTATTTTCTGATCAATAAAAAAGAACAAGAGGATTAGTGTCCCGCTTGCTAATCCTATAGCTCTCGAACTCGTTTTAAAGGTAGCTACAGCATTTTAATTGTCTTGTAGCTACTATATGGACAGTATCTTATTAATCGCCGGTAGATACTGAAACAAATTGCCGTTCACAGCATCCCTTTAAAAAAGTTGTCATTATAAGGAGGAACGACGAAGCAATCCATCACGCTTTGAGCCTTGTTATAAAGATTGCCTTCCTGAAAATCGGAAAAGGCTATCGCATGAACAGGCCTTCTTGCTATAACGATGCTTTTGAACGATTTGTTCCCATTAATGCCAGGCTAAGCGTAAACTGTATCATCTTGTATACTTATACTGGCAAAACTGCATATTAGCGTTGGGTGTTGGTAAAAAAAATAAGCAAGCATATTAACCTGTATGATTAGTTTAAAACCATCTTCAGTATATATAGATATTTATTTTTCTGCTTTTTAGATTTTCCTTAGTGGTTGTTAATGAGTCTTATGACTTTCAATTGGCCTGATATTTGGTTGATGAGATTGTAGCCCGGCGCTGCACTAATCAAATTTTAACCTTTAAATTTTAAAACTATGGCTTTCAAAGCTGGCTTAAATTTTTCAGGCAAAAGGTACCAGGTACTTCAGCATGCCTACATATTACAACTTAATATAGATTTCCCCTCGTGCTGCGCTTCTAGCTGCCCCAGGAAAAGGAATATATAACTTTAATCAGTCAGGCTCAAGGATTACGAAAATTTTGTATCCCTGCCTTCAATATTTACATTATTTATTCAAAATAAATTAGTTAAATGAAAATGATGCGCTTACCTGTTCGCCTTTGTGCATTTCTTGTTTTAACTGCTGCGATAGTTTGGTGTTTTTCAGGCTGTAGTGGGGGTGATCAAAAGCCAGATCAACAAAAAGGTCATAATTTGGCAAAGAAAACCAGCTCTACCGATAATTTTCTTTCTTACACAGATGCTTTAATCAAATTGCCTTTAAGCAAATTTGACAGTCTGGGTATTGTTCCAACTAACAAAGCATTTGCCGATAAATTACCCATCAGCATTTACAAAGGTGAAGCGATTGGTCGTGATAGCATCATCGTTTATCCCTATAAAAATAGTGAAGTGGCTAACATTAAAGCAGCGATTAGATTATTGGTAGCTCAGTCGATTACAGATTCCTTAACCATAGGAGATTTTACCAGGTACTTTGGGGATATCAAAAAAGAAAAACCGTTGATCGGCAATACCGAAACGCCGCTACCGGTTGAAATTACTGTTGATGCCAATACAGCCCTAAAATTAACGTTTAATAGTAATAAAAAGTTAGCGCTTGCCCATGTCACCATGGTTGAGGTTTTAAAATATAGATAATAGCAATGGATACGCTCGTAAAAATTAAGGAATATGATGCGCATGGTGGACCATCAACCGTTAAAATGGGAGATGATGGCCATGCACAAACCTCTACAACTACGGGTAGGTTTGTGATTAAAAGTATAGAAAAACATGTGAGTTATGGAAAATATGCCGAATGGTCAGGGATAGCATGGGGTACCGAAGTTAAAATAATTGGGGACGTTGTGATGGTAAAACATATGGGTACCTGGAAAAAGTTAACTGATGTAAACGCAGCATGGGGTAAATATAAAAACGATCAGAAAGGCGTAAAAAATTTTATTCTTAAATACCAGCGTGATCTTTACCCCAAATCACCTATTCCAACAAAATGGTTTTTTAATGATTTTGGGCATGTTTCGGTCAAATATTTTAAAGACCTGAACAATGACCGTAAAATGAATGGTAAGGAACGTATTATGGGCGATTTTATCCACACTACGCCGCCTGATGAAGCGGCAACCGCTGCGGGTTTGCCTTTTCTGTTGTCAGAATCACATGGTTGCATCCATGTTAGGCCTAAGGATATTGATACCATGATCGGCAATGGTTATTTAAAAAAAGGCAATACGATTGAAGTGCACCCCTATACGAAAAAGGTTATAGATGCATCTTTTAAGAGAAATGCCTTCGGTACACAATTCGAGGTGCATTTCTACCCCGGACTTTATAAAATTGCAGTTTACAGAGTAATGTAGCCGAAAATGCTACAGAATAGTAATAAAATACATCATGGAAAATAAACTTATCGTAGAAATTAGTATAGAAGATGCAGCAATTGCTCATTTCGCTTCTTTTAATCTGCTACAGGCTTTTAACCAGCACCACTATTTTGAACTTCATTTTAACCACGATCAATTAGGTGAACCTGGTTTGATTAGTTTAGATGATAGTCGCGATTTTGTGGGCAAAACCTTGACGGCTTCCTTTGGCTATTCCCCAGAAAACCTCCAGCATTTTGCCGGACTGGTTACCAAAGTAGAACTCTCGCAAAGTCATGGTTACCACGGTGTGCTTATTGTAAGTGGCTATAGTCCCACCATATTGATAGATCGCGGACCCGATTTAGGCTCATATTTAGATAAGGACTTAGATACCATTGTTAAGCTGGCTACGAATGATACACCAGCTAATGACCTTTCAATAGTAAGTAATGCATCCAGAAAAGCCGCGATTGATTACCTTATACAATACCGAGAAAGCGATTTTGAGTTTTTGAATCGTTTATCAGGCGAATATCATGAGTGGTTTTACTATGATGGGAAGCAGCTTAACTTCGGTAAACCCGATAAGCAAAAAGAAATATCACTTTTTTATGGACGCGATGTGTTTAACCTTCAGTATGCCATGGAGGTTTCACCCATCAAGCACAAACGCTTTGCTTATAATCCTAAACAGGATGAAATGCTGCACAGTGAAAGTACAGGTAAAGCAGACGGAAATCCAGATCTGGCACATGCCATCAAGGCATCAAATACGATGTATAGCAAAACGTTTAATCAGCCATCTTTAATCAGGGTTGATAACAGCAACGATATTAAAAGCCATGTAGAAAACGAAGAAAAAGCGCAAATCAGCGAACTGTTAAAAATTAATGCCAGTGGCGATAATGCTCATCTTAGTATAGGTAGTATTGCCGAAATTACCATGAGCATCCGGAGAGAGCTTGCTTTTGCTACTGAAAGTTTGGGGAAATTTTTGATTACCAACATTAACCACCAGATAGATGGAACTGGTAAGTACAGCAATACTTTTGAAGGTTTGGTGGCTACCACTGAGCGTATCATGGTTAAGAATTACCAAAAACCACAATCCGATATGCAGCTGGCGGATGTGATTGATAATGACGATCCGCAAGGGCAGGGCAGGGTGAAGGTTAAATTTAAATGGGAATGCCAAACAAACGACCCGACCGAGTGGTTAAGGGTGGTGAGCCCTAATGCAGGTAGCGGCGATACCGGAAAAAACAGAGGATTCCACGTTATTCCTGAAAAAGGCGACCAGGTTGTGATCGCTTTCGAAGAAGGAAATATAGCCAGGCCGGTGGTGATGGGCAGTGTATACCACGGTAAAAGTGGCGATAGCAGCGGCTTTAAAAACAGCAATACCAAAGGGCTGACTTCAAGAAAGGGTAGCAGTTTAAGTTTTGATGATCTTAACCATGCTTTAAACCTAGGTACCAATGCGGCAAATTTTGTTAAAATAGAAAACGGGCCGGGATCAATTACTGCACAATCTGCCGAAACCATTGTGATCAAAACCGGGCAGAGCAGTATTACATTAAAGAAAGATGGTACGATTGATATTGTTGGGAAGGTAATTAATATTCAGGGTACTGATAAAATTAATGCTAATGCGAGTGAAAAGCCGGGTACAACAGTAAACATCGGTACAGTTGCAACAACCGGGGTAAATGTAGGTAGCAAAACTTATAATTTGGAATCGCAGGGTACTATCGTAGTGTGTTCTGATGCCAGCATTTCTCAAACTTCGGGAGGCGAACAAAAAATAACAGGTAGTCCAGTTAAAATTAATTAAGATATGAGCAGATTTAAATTTTTTGATGAGGATGAGTCCATTCATGTAGAAAATAAAGTTGATGCCGAGATTGGTGAGGTAATTGATTCTGAGCAGACAGAGCCCATTATCTTGAAGTATCGTTGCGAGCAAACTGTTGCGACTAAATTTAATAATGTGATTACTAATCATGCAACCACAAAGCGAGAGTTTCATGTTAAAAATAAAATTGACAAGGGGAATCTGATCGTAGAGGTCTTGCTTTTTGATAATATCATTCAGATAAATCCTTCTAATCTTTCTGAAGCAATGGATTTATTTTCATCTCTGGATTTGATTAAGTGTAATGTGACTGTACAGGTTGACAGTGAGACTGGGAAAATAAACAAAATACTAAATTATGGGGAGGTGTTAAAAAATTGGGAAAGCTTTAAAAAGAATATAAAAGAGAAGTATTCCTTTTTGAGATCAAGTAGTGCTGAGATAGAACTTCAAAAATTTATCTATTTAGCAGAAGCGCAGATCAAAGATGAAAAACTTCTCATTGAAGATATACATGCAAAGTTATTTTTTGATCTTTTTTTCGATCGGTATTTGGTGAATCTATCAGAAGTTTATAAGCCTTATACTTTAAATTACAGTTCTCAGCTTTTCGAAGGCGTTTCGGTTCCTCTACATGTTTCTTCAGAAATTGTTTTTGAAAAACCTGAGTTTGTTGAGCTTAAAAAGCAAAGTAAAATTGATCTTAAAGAAATTGATACCAGCAATAT
Organism: Pedobacter suwonensis; assembly: GCF_007833675.1. Taxonomy (NCBI): domain Bacteria; kingdom Pseudomonadati; phylum Bacteroidota; class Sphingobacteriia; order Sphingobacteriales; family Sphingobacteriaceae; genus Pedobacter; species Pedobacter suwonensis. The sequence continues at coordinate 4,718,656 of NZ_CP031708.1, forward strand.
AAAAAAGCAATATGACCAAAAATTTCAGCCCATTGTTGGATATAAGTTTTCTAGTTATGACTTTCAATACCAAGTGAGGCAAGTTATCAATACAGATTTGTCATTGATCGAAGAAGCTGATGTTTTTTTAGCTGAAGAAGTTAAAAATAACGTTGAAATAATTGTAGATTATAAATTGAGGAGGATAGAATGAGTTATTCTTATGTACATGAGGGTGCTAATGTTATTTGTACCAATATGACTAATGGAAAGCCTCTTCAAATAGGTATTACGAGGGTTTCTACAGTAATATTATCAAGCAGGAAGGCGCCTTTATTAAATATCGATGATAAAAAAATCAGTGATACTTTTTCATGTAAAGTAGCAGGTAAATTTTGGGGCGGTTTACAAATTTTAACCGCAGTAATTGCTGTAGCTGCGCTTGCCGTCGCAACAGTAGCAACCGGCGGGTTGGCATTGGTAGCCGCAGGAGTAATGTTTGCCGCTGCGGCAACGAGTATTGGTGCTGGGGTAACTGGCTTGTATAAGATGGCGCACGATTGTGATGCTACTTTAGAAGGGAAATGGATGTTGCCGCATGGAGGGGTTGAAATTGAAAAAAAACAAGCTTTACTTAATCAATCATTGATGAACTGCCCCAAAGGAGGTGTGGTTTCTATTATCATAGATCCGGTTATTGCAATGGCAGCCGCAAAAGAAATTACCAGTAACAATAATGCTGAAGTTGCCGCCCATTTTACTTCTCAGGCAATAATCGGTGTAATTACTGCTGCTACAGCTTTTACACCCATAGGCTTATTGGTGGCAGCTCCTATTGCCGTGTATGGTTATGTAGATGGCGAAAATAGTAAGGAAGAAGCGGCAAAAAAAAATCTCCCCGTATGGAGATGGAGCGATGTTGGAGAGAGTGCCAAGACAGAGGGCTTAGTTAATCAGCCTATAGGGGCTGTTGGCGCTGTTGTCGAAAATGGAGTAAACTTAACACGTACCAATCAACAAATTACCCGCGAGATGATGGAATTTAATACCCAGGCTGCGATGAGAGAAGCAGCTGGTGACGCGGCTGGTGCTGCCAACTCCAGATTAGCGGCCGATATTGCATCAAGATCTTATCCTTCAACACGCTCATCACTGGTAGGCAAGGATTTTTTTAAAGGCTTGGCAAAAGGGGTTGCCGGTGCCATTGCTAACTATTTGATTGATAGAGGGTCGGATAGTTATGAAGCTGCAAAAGCTAATGATTCCGCAAAAGCGGCTCGAATGGCAAATTTTAATGATGATACTAACAATATTAATGTCGTAGCAGATAATCCGTCATAATGAATAAACAAATATCACAAGCCTTGGGATGGCTAATCGGGGTTTTAATAGTTTTTCCAATAATTATTTTTGGTATTAACTATCTCTTTAAAAAGAAAGAAAATAACGCAAAGACGGCTATTCCCCGTTATATTGAAAAGTGTATAGAACTTAAAATTCAATTTCCAAACCAATTGAAGTTTAGAGATACGCTATACACAATCTCATTAATGTCTCCTCCACTAAAGATTTATAAGATTTTTTTCAAAGATTTATCTATGAATAAATATATGGAAATAACTTTTTTTAATTACCCTGAAGATAAAGGTATGGCTTTTCCTTCTTCTTTGAGGGGAAAAGAAACCTTAATGACTATCAATAAGGATGATTTAAACGATCCCAGCTACGGTACTCAAGAAAATCCACTGCCTGTTTTTAAAGTAAGAGAGATTCTGCCAGCCTCAGCTAGTATAAATAGAGGAGAAGAAAATGGTTGGAATGTTGATATTACAGATAAACAATTTAAGTATAATGTAGAACAGTATTTAACCTACATCATGCCCAAAGAAGAATTTAAAAAACGTTTTGAAAAAAACTAATAAACGATATTTTGTAAATCGATGTATTTACGAAAACTAAACAATTAAAAATAGGTTGCTGCTATATACCGATCTAAAATGAGATGTGAAAATAAATATAACCTACTTTCAAATAATTAAAACAGAACTTTCTTCAGGTCTGTTGCACCGCTAACCGCTAACCGCTAACCGCTAACCGCTAACCGCTAACCGCTAACCGCTAACCGCTAACCGCTAACCGCTAACCGCTAACTGCTAACCGCTAACCGCTAACCGCTCTCAAATCTCAAAACTCACTCCACGTCTCAAACAAAAAGCGTATTTTTGTAAACAATGGGAACACTAGTAGATTCAGGGATAAAAGGTTATAAAAATTACGGGACTTACCTGCGTGAAAAGTATAAGGGGCAGCGCGTGTTTAAAGTAATTGTAGATGGTGGTTTTACCTGCCCAAACCGGGATGGGAGTAAAGGGTTTGGGGGTTGCACGTATTGCAATGTAGATTCTTTTACACCAGAGCCTTCACGTCAAAACCCAAATATTAAAGATCAGCTGGCCGAAGGGATGTCCAGGGCTAAAACCTCTTATAAGGCAGATAAATACATTGTTTATTTTCAGCCGAATACCAACACCTACGCGCCGGTGCATTATCTGAAGATGATGTATGATGAAGCCTTATCCGTTAATACCGAAGATATTGTGGGGTTTGCAGTAGGTACCCGTCCTGATTGTATAGATGCCGAAAAAGTGGCACTGTTGGAAAGTTATACCGATCGTTTCGATGTAGACTTAGAAATGGGTATGGAATCGATCTATGACGAAACCCTGGATCAGATCAACAGGGGCTGCAGTCATGGTGAATTCGTGGCTGCGGTAGAACTTTTAAAAGACAGTAAACTCGATCTGTGCGTGCATACCATTTTCGGTTTCCCATGGGAGACGAGAGAACAGATGTATGGTTATATTCACGAAATTAACCGTTTTCCCCAGATTAAGTTTGTAAAGTTCCACCATCTTCATGTTGTAGAAGGTTCTATAATGGGGGCTAAGTATAAGAAAGAACCCTTCAAATTGTTTTCGCTAGAAGAGTATACTGATTTACTTTGTGAGTTAATACCCTTATTGCGCCCGGATATTGTGATTCAGCGCCTTTTTGGCATTTCAGATTGGGATTTATTAATTGCACCTAATTGGGGGCTCAATAAATCAGCAATTCAAACTTATATGGACAAAGAAATCGAAAAACGAGGAGTTGTTCAGGGTTCCGCTTATCGTTTGTGAAATTAAGATTCTTTAGATATTTTTTTGCTAAAACCCATGAATTTTCATGGGTTTTTCTGTGTTAGTGCGGTTTTTCAGTTTGTTTTTAGTATATTTTAGCTAAAATAATGTCGGATTAGGTTAATATTCGATTTTATTTTTATCAAAAACGCATGTTAAAAATAGATGTATTTTTCGTTATTTTTATTTTAAACCTTTCTTTTTGTTTTGTTTTATAAAAATTTCTATTTTTTATTAAAAAAATTGAACTAAATGGTTTAAAAAATGCAATATGTTGTATTTTTATAAAAATAAATCAAGCATATTTAAAATATTTAAAACATCACAAACAAATTAACCTAAAAACTATGAGTAAATTATCCTTTAAACAGTATGCGCCTTTTGCGATATTGATGATTGTCGCAATTTTCGCTCTATTTATCCCGCTTCTTCCAAATTTTGATGAAGGCAAGTATAGTGGACCAGACATTGCGTTTATATTAATCGCAGCAGCGCTTGTGTTTTTAATGACTCCGGGCCTTGCATTTTTTTATGGTGGAATGGTTCATCGTAAAAATGTATTGTCTACCATGATTAAAAGTGTAGTGGCAGCAGGCGTTATTACCGTTTTATGGACGGTAGTAGGTTTTAGTTTAGCCTTCGGAGATACTATTGGCGGTTTTATCGGAAATCCATCCACGTTTTTGTTCTTTAAAGGTGTAAATTCTGGAGCACCACATCTTCAGGGGGGAGCAGACTTAACTATTCCGCTTTCTTTATTTGCTGTGTTTCAGTTAATGTTCGCCATCATTACACCAGGTTTGGTTGTTGGAGCAGTTGCGGAGCGTATACGCTTTACTTCTTATATTTTGTTTATTGTTTTATTTGCCATATTTGTTTATTCGCCATTAGCACACTGGACATGGCATCCCCAAGGTTTCTTGTTAAAGATGGGGGTATTGGATTTTGCAGGTGGTACGGTAGTGCACATATCTGCCGGTATGGCTGCCTTAGCAGGCGCGTTGGTGCTTAAGCGTAGAAAATCGCATTTAGAACACAAAGAAGTTCCGCCAGCTAACATTCCTTACGTATTAATCGGTACTGGTTTATTATGGTTTGGTTGGTTCGGTTTTAACGCAGGCTCGGCATTAAGCGCAGGTAGTTTAGCTGTTTCTGCATTTTTAACAACTAATACCGCTGCGGGCGCTGCAGGTTTATCGTGGATGTTTTTTGATGTTGCAAGAGGCAAAAAACCATCTGTATTGGGTTTCTGTATTGGAGCAGTTGTTGGCTTGGTAGCCATCACTCCAGGTGCAGGTTTTGTAAGTATTCCATCCAGTGTATTTATCGGTGTTATTGCCGCTGTTATCTCCAATCTTGTAGTTTCATGGAAACAAAAAACCAGCCTGGATGATACATTAGATGTTTTTCCTTGCCATGGTGTTGGTGGTATTGTAGGTATGCTGTTAACTGGTGTTTTTGCAACCAAAACCGTAAACGCTGCCGGCGCTGATGGATTGTTTTACGGAAACCCTGCTTTTTTTATCACCCAGTTAAAAGGTGCTGTAATTGTAATCGCATTCAGTTTTATCGTGTCCTTTGTAATCTTTAAGCTGGTAAATCTTATTAATCCGATCAGGGTTTCAGAAGAAGAAGAAGAACTTGGTTTAGATGCTTCTCAACATGATGAGAAATATTCTCAGGGCACTTTACTGGTAGAAGAACGCGCCATCTATATCGAAAGAAACAGTCCAATAACAGAACCAATTTCTTAAAGATTTAATATATCTAAACTCAAATCAAGCTCAAACATGAAGAAATTTTTAACCGCTATTTTTGCAATGGCCAGCACTACGTGTGCCCTGGCTCAAGAGACCACATCATCTCCACTTGAAATTTCAGGGTCGGTAGATACCTATTTCAAGTATGATTTTGCGAAAAATCCGCTAAACTCCAAAACCTCTTTTGTAACCGATCACAATTCCGTTTCCCTTGGAATGATCGATATTGCACTGAAGAAAAAAACAGGTAAAGCTTCATTTGTAGGTGAGCTTTCATTTGGCCCTAGAGGACAATCGCAATCCATACCTGATGCTGCGGCTGGCGGTTCGTCTTTTAATATTCAGAATTTGTACGTTAACTACGATTTTACTGATGAATTTAGTATGACCGCTGGTTATATGGGTACATTCATTGGATATGAGGTAATCTCACCAGTTGGAAATTTCAACTACTCTACTTCTTATCTATTCACAAATGGTCCGTTCCAGAATGCTGGTATCAAAGCAACTTACAAATTCTCTGATAAGGCCAGTTTAATGGCAGGTTTATTTAACGATTGGAATGTATATTCTGCTACCCGAGGTGTTTCGGCCATTGGTGGGCAGTTAATGGTTGCCCCGGTTGAAGGCTGGACAGCTTATATAAATGCTTTATCTGGTGCTGGCTTTGGTGGTTACGGAACCATTGTCGACTTAACAACTGCTTACCAGATTACAGAGAAGTTTAAATTGGCTTTAAATGCAGCTAATTACGATATTAAGGATAATGCGGTGCCGGGAAGTTATGCTGGTGCAGCACTGTATCCTCAGTATGCGGTATCAGATGCTGTAACTTTAGGTTTGCGGGGCGAATATTTTAAATTTAAAGCAGCAGGAGCAGTTCCGGAAACGGCCTTCACTGCAGTTACACTTACAGCCAATATCAAATCTGGTGGCTTAACTTTTATTCCTGAAGTTAGATTAGACCATAATAAAGATAAACCTTTCTTTAATAAAAGTGGAGCGGCTGCGCCAAACGGTGGTCAGTTTTCACTTGCAGCAGTTTACGCTTTCTAAATCATAAAGTTGAAAAATATGGAGCCGTCCTGGTGCAAATCAGGATGGCTTTTTTTATCTTTAATATTTAGTTTTATCCTTTTATTTATTTCCATGAAATATATCATCTTTGGTCTTCTTACCATTTTTACAGTTAAATTATCGGCGCAGCAAAAACAGTTTTCTAAAAACGATAACGGTAAATTCATCTATTACAAAGTGGTAGATTCGCAACTAATTGACAAAAATATATTGCTTCAGCGGGCCAGGTCTTTTGTTGATTTGGTATATAAAAAATCAATGAAACTGGAAAACAGTACAGATTCTTCTGTTTTAGCCACGGGAAATATGGTAATTGATAAAACTATTCTGGTTGCCGGTCACCCCAGCGGGGAGATCAGTTATAACTTCGTTTTTGAAGTGCGCCAGGGTAAATACCGGTTTTGGTTAACCGATATGCTGTTTATTCCTTATCAAAGAGATCGGTATGGTAATTTTGTGCCAGCCACAACAATCGGCGTACCGTTAGAGCGTACACCAGGTAAACTTGGTGCTGGCGCCTGGAAAGACATTTTAAACAGTACTTATAATAAAGTCGAAAAATTCGGTGATGAATTTAAAAAATATTTAGCTACCAATAGGATGGAAAAAACCAAAAATAAAGCGGAAACGATCTCAACCAAAAAGTGGTAATTAAAGCTAAAACCTGCCAAATAAGTCCTCCACCTTTTGATAACGGAACTTAAAAATTTCGTTGATTCTGTTTTTTACGATCATGGCATTTGCAATCACACCGATTGGTCCCCAGCCGATGCTGTAGTGTAAAACATCGCGCATCAATACCCCGCCATCTATTTTTTCAAAATGATGCTGATGGTGCCAAAAAGCAAACGGACCAAAACGCTGTTCGTCTATAAAATATTCTTTGTCCTTAACATGTGTAATTTCGGTTACCCAACTCAATTTAATGCCGAACAAAGGAGAAACCTTATAGGTTATAATTAGCCCTGGATACATTTTAGTGCTGGCCATATTTGGCGAAGTTACGTCAAAGGCCATGTTCTGTGGAGTGATTTCGGCCAAATTCATTGGCGAAGAAAAAAAGTCCCATGCTGTATCCAGGTTGATAGGCAGTTTTTGTGTGAATTCTAGTCTGTACGTCTTCAATTTCTTTTATTTTAAAGCACAACAACAAAGTGTCGATTTTGTTGAGGTCAACCGCAAAGTTAGCAAAGTGAGTCGCAAAGATGAGCGTTTTGAACTCTTCTTGCCTTAGAAATAATGATATATTTAAATCACCCGCAGCGATAAGTTCCCATAACCCTTAACGGATAATCCTTAAACTTCGGAACACTGGCCCGGACTTCCGGAATAACTTATTATCCCTTTTCCATCACACACATTCCCTTTCAGTGCACCATTTTATCAGCACAGGTAGAACTGGCAAATGCCTCCGGCTTAGCTTTAAAAATAAAACCCATGCTTAAAATATAGCCCATAGCATCATTTAATGCTTTGTTTGATTTAAATGATGGGTTGGTATTGATGTCAGCATGTACTTCAAGCGCCACATCGTAGATATCAAGTAAATCGCAAATGGAATATGCCGTTTCTATAGATTTTTGTACTTCCATCAGCATTCTTTCTTTGATACTTACCTGCTGCGTACTTTTTTCCTGGTGGATGTACATAAATCCGCCATGATGTTCTCTCAAAAGTACAATTACGGTTGCGAAATCGGTTATTGCGCCCTTAACCTGCGAATCGGTACCGATGCAAACTTTAAGTTTATAACCTTTTTCACTTTCTCTGATAATCGCATTTTCTATTTCTTCTAGAATTGAAGACTGAATGATTTCACCACTAAATTTTTTCCACGTCATATACTGGTTTTTTTGAGGTTAACGAATGGTAATCAGGTTTTTATAAAAATAAGTGCTATAAATTAAATAAGTGTTAAGTGAAGGTTGTTTATTTGCTAACAAAAAGTTAGTTATCAACAAGTTAGTGATAATAATCCAAATCAAATCTAAATTATCGAAACAAATCATTACCCGGTCCGTTAATTATTTATACATTCATTTTAATTTGTTGATTATGAGAGCAGAATTAATTCAAGAGCTCCAGTTATTACAAAATAGCAGAGCGAATAAATTGGTAGATGAACTCACTGACAGAATTCTATCTTCAGTTGATGCCGTTAATGAAAAGGTAGTGTCTTCAATGTCTAAACGCGGCAGAATGTTAATGTTGCTGGATAAGAGACTTAATTTTTCTACGCTCCGTAAGCTGCGAAGAAAATTTTTAAGAGCCTAACCAGGCATGCAATTTTTGCCCTGAGGAGAAATGATTACCTTTAGGGCGCAATGATGGAAAATGCCTTAAAAAAACTGAATATTTCTGCACTTAACGAGATGCAGGAAGCTTCTTTAAAAGCCGCTAAGACTGGAAAAGATGTAATATTGATAGCGCCAACGGGTTCCGGGAAAACGTTGGCTTTTTTATTACCATTGCTTTTCAATTTAAAAACCGGGGTAAATGGCGTACAGGCTCTGGTTTTAGTACCATCAAGAGAGCTTGCCCTACAGATTGAGCAGGTTTTTAAACAAATGGGTACAAAGTTTAAAGTAAATTGCTGTTACGGCGGTCATTCGGTAAGGGTAGAGAAAAATAACCTTGCACATCCACCGGCTGTTTTGATTGGAACACCAGGCAGGATTGCTTACCATTTGGAACATCAGAATTTTGACGAATCTTTTATTGAAACCTTGGTTTTGGATGAATTTGATAAATCGCTGGAGTTTGGTTTTGAAAATGATATGTCGTACATTATTGGTACTCTGCTATCACTAAAACAGCGCATACTCACTTCCGCTACCAAAATGGAAGAAATTCCGGTTTTTGTAAAGTTAAATGCTCCCGTTGAGGTTGATTTTTCAAAAAATATCGAAGCAAAACCCGATTTAAAGCTCAAAAAAGTAATAGTACCTGCAGCCGACAAATTAGACTATCTGTTTAGGTTACTCAGTAAAATCGGCAATAAAAACACATTGGTTTTCTGCAACCACAGGGAAACGGTAGACCGGATTAGTGATCTATTGTTCGGGAATGGATTAGGACATGATGTTTTTCATGGTGGAATGGAGCAGTTGGATCGCGAAAAGGCATTGCTGAAATTCAGAAATGGCAGCCATCGGATTTTAATTACGACAGATCTGGCCGCTCGTGGCCTGGATATCCCCGAAGTAGAATATATTGTACATTATCAATTGCCCTATACCGAAGATGCCTATATTCACCGCAATGGCCGCACGGCCCGTATGTATGCCAAAGGAACTGCATACGCTATTTTAACCACTGAAGAAAACTATAAGTATCTGCCTGACGACGTGGAAGAGGAGGTTTTAGACGACCATTATGCACTACCTGAGGCAAGCGACTGGGTAACCTTATACCTGGCACACGGAAAAAAAGATAAAATTAATAAAATTGACATTGTAGGCCTGTTTTTACAAAAAGGGGATCTAGGAAAGGATGATTTAGGCTTGATTGAAGTAAAAGATACCGCCAGTTATGTTGCGGTAAAAAGGAGCAAGGTTACTCAATTGTTAAAAAAACTAAATGGCGAAAAAATAAAAGGGAAGAAGCTTAAATTAGAAATAGCGAGTTGAGGTTTTTGATTTTATAGTCCGTTTGTTGGTTAGTCATTGGTTCATTAGTCATTGGTTAATTAGTCATTGGTCAATTAGTCATTCGTTATTGGTTCATTAGTCATTAGTTAATTGGTCATTGGTTCTTTGGACAGACGTTATGTCGAATTTCAGTTTTTCTTAATTAAAATTTTTCCAACTTTGCAACATTTCAATTTTAAAACGTTCTAACATTAACATTCCAGTAAGCAATCATTCAATAAATCAAACTGCATGAGCAACAACGATATATTAAAAAAACTAAGGGTAGCCTTATCACTTAAAACAGAAGATATTATCACTATTTGTGACCTTGTTGGATTTAAGGTAACCAAGGCGGAGCTGGGCGATATTTTCAGAAATGAAGATCACGAGAATTTTAAACCCTGCGGCGATCAGATTTTGCGTAATTTTTTAAATGGTCTTGTCATTTACAAAAGAGGTCCAAAGGATGAAAAAAAGCAATAATTTATGCTTTTTATTGTTTTTTATACTGATCATATTTTCCTTTAACGCTCTCGCACAGTCTCAGTTTAAAATAAGTGGCCATGTAGTCGATTCTTTGAAGAAACCTATTGAGGGTGTAAGCATTAGATTGATTACTGATCAAGACACCCTCCGTACAAATTCTGACGAGAAGGGGGACTTTTCATTTGTAAAAACACCCAAAACAAAGTTTTACCTTTCCGTTACTGCATTGGGCTATAAGCCTTTTAATTCTATCTACGAAATTGAATCGCTTAAAAAAAATGCTGTTTTAGACCCGATAACGCTCCAGACGGAAACAATTCGTTTGGAGGATGTGCAGGTTAAAGTAAAAGTAGATCCCATCAAAATCAAGAAAGATACCATTGAATATAATGCAGGAGCATATACCGTTCGAGAAAATGATAAGGTAGAAGATCTGCTCAGACAACTGCAGGGTATTGAGATTGACACAAAAGGGGCCGTTACCGCTATGGGGAAAAAAATGACCAAACTTCGGGTAAACGGCGAAGATTTTTTTACCAATAACGTAGAAGATTACATCAGGCAATTGCCCGCAGATATCATTGCGAAGGTGCAGGTTATTGAAGATTATGGTGATGAAGCCAATTTTACCGGTATTAAAACAGGTACACCACAAAAAATGTTAAATCTGGTTACCAAGCCAGGACTCGGCAAAGGTATTTTTGGTGGCGTAGATCTAAATTCTGCAACGAGTAATGCACATAATTTGGGCGCTAAGGGAAACGTGTGGAAAAACAACAAGCAAATAGGTTTTGGTGGCCGGTATGGTATGACCAATAATGAATTTTCTACGTTGAACAATGGTGCTTTAAATGGCAATATCAGAGACAGAATTTCGAAAGAATTTAGTATTCATGGCAGTTACGATTTCAGCAATGGAACCAACAGATCTGTTCAGAGTAATTACCTGGAAACATTTAATCCGCAAGGAACCATCTATGATTTAAGAGAAAGCGTCAACCATTCCAATTCATTAACAAACGACATTAACCTTGGTTTAAACGGCTCTACTGCAAAAAATTACTTCAATGTTTCACTTGCTGGCGCGTTGGCTGATACCCGGAATGAAGCATCTTCCACTTCAAATAAAAGCGGAATAATCAGGCAGGACCTCAGTTCTAATTCAGGATCAAGGAACAACAACCCAAATCTTAATGGAAGCATCAACTGGTCGCGACGGCTATCTAATAATAAACGCTCATTATCCATGGGCATTAACTTTGGTACCAATGGAGGGAAAACCGTCAGCAGCATTAACGATATGATCCGGTATTATAATGAAACGACCAATATTTTGCTTAAAGATTCAATTTTAAACCGGTTGGTGGAACATAATGCTTCAAGTTCCAATTTTGGCGGTAATATTCAGTTTTCAAATTCCTTAAAAAAGGCGACTGATAGTACCGGATACAATTTCATCAATGTATCTTATCGATTTATGTTGAGCAGGAGCCGTAACCAGCAAACAACTACGGTTAACCATCCATTGGGAAACAGTTTTGTAGTCGATTCGCTTGGGCAGGATTACGTTTCGAGTTTTATCAATCAGAATATCAGCATTGGCTATAATGCCAACAAAAACCAGCTTAGTTATAATTTTGGGATTAATTTTTCGCCAAGTATCATTATTGGTCAGTACCGGGACACGGGGCAGAAACTTAAAAACTATCAGTTAAATTTTTCGCCTTTGGCGAATTTAAGCTACCAGATCAAAGACAATGAAAGTTTAAGTTTTGACTACCTCGGCTATACCAGTTCACCCGATTTTAATAAACTGCAACCCATCAGAAACAATAATGATGTGCAGAACCTGATTATTGGTAATCCTGATCTTAAGGCAACCTCAAGCCACACGGCTGATTTAAGTTATAATAAATTTGGACTTAAATCTGGTTTGAGCATGATGGCTAATTTATCGGGTACTTTTGCCATTAACAGTGTGGTGAGTAATACGGTTTTTCTCAGGGATACACTAAATAGCCTAAAACAGCAGACCACCTACGAAAATGTAAACGGTATTTACAATATTGGCGTAAATTACGCTGTGAATAAAAGGTTGTTGGATAACAGACTTTCCCTATCTATCGATGGTAATGTTGCCTACAACCACAATGTTTTTTATACCGATAATGTGCTGAACCGTAGCAAAGGTATCAATGTTTCCAATGCGCTAAAATTTAACCTTAACCAGAAGAAATATAATTTTAATACAAGTGCATCTTATAGTTTCAGTTCCAATACTTATTCGGTAATAAACCAGAACATTAAAAATGTGCAGGTTGTGGCGCTAAGCGGAAGTGCAAGCTGGATTCCCGGTAAACACTTCAGGCTAAATGCATCAGCGTCTAAAAGTTTAAATTTTGGATATAGCTTATATGCCGGGAATCCATTATTGGTAAATTTGGGATTGAATACTTCTTTTCTGAAAGACAATAGGCTGTTATTTTCTGTTCAGGCGAATGATTTGTTTAACCAGGGAGCGCTGTTTAGTACCAGTATTACCAATAATTCCATTTCAGAGAACAGGACCAGGTTCATCAGCCGCTTTATACAGGCAACATTAAGTTATAACCTGAGGCATTTTGGTAATAAAAACAGCAGGTTAAACAGTAACATTAATGCTGAAGAATAAATACTTAAATCCAGATTATTTAGTTTTAAGGTTTGATTACATTTATCCAATTTTACCTTATGAATAAATTCCTCTTTTTTGTTTTATTGCTTTCCGGTCATGTTGCGTTTGCCCAAAATCAGCAAGCAGACTCATTAAATACCAAAGCTGAAAAGGAAAATTTTAGCGACGATTGGGCTGCTTTAACGAAATATCAGAAAGAAAATGAAATTTTACCGCTGCCAACCAGAAGAGAAAAAAGAGTAGTGTTTTTGGGAAGTTCTATTTTCGAATTCTGGAAACAGAAAGATCCTGAATATTTTAACAGGAATAATTATGTGGATAGGGGAATAAGTGGCCAGCTTTCGCCACAATTGCTGATCCGTTTTCGGCAGGATGTAATTAACCTGAAGCCAAAAGCGGTGATTATTTTGGCAGGTAGTAATGACATTGCAGGAAACACTGGCCACGTTACCATAGATAAGATTATGGATAACATTAAATCTATGGCAGAACTGGCAAGGTTGCATCATATTAAGGTTATACTTTGTAAATATCTTCCGGTTTACGAATATCCATGGAACAAGCGCATCAAAGCAGCCGATAGTATTGTGAAGCTAAATGAAAAAATTGAAGCCTACGCCAAAGAGCGGAACTACACTGTTCTGGATTATTGGACACCTTTGGTAGACGAACGAAAAGGTCAGCGCGCTGAGCTAACGGTAGATGGTGTTCATCCTAACCTTGCAGGTTATAAAATAATGGAAGAGGTAACCGACGCTGCGGTAAAAAGGGCTTTCAAAAACTGGCACTAGAAAGATCATTGGGCCATTAGTTCATTGGCTGATGATTCGAAAATTTGAGCGCTTCAGATCAAAACTACTTTCTTTTATATCATTCTCAACGCAGTGAGTAATCTTTAATAAAGCCGAAACAATACGTATAACCTTTGGACTTCGATATTTTAATTTAATTGAGGCTTTGAGTGCTAAAATTGGTGGTTTTACCATTGCCCTGGCATTAGCTGTTTATTAGCATGAATTTCTTTTTTCGGACAAATGCAAACAAAAGAAAATCAAGACCTGTGCCATTTGTGCAGCCTGCGTAATCATGAAAATGAGCCTGTCTCAAAATAACAGATTAAATAATAGCAGGAGAATTAAATTTGGGTATGTCGTCATGCTCAGCTTGATCCGATCGCTATCGGATGGGCATCTTAATGCTTTGGTGGACTTATTTAGTTGTTGTTCTATCGCATTAAGATTAGCTTCGCTGAGCGCTCCGTGGTTCCCGTTTTCACGGGAATGACGCCCTTTCTAGATATTATTCTGCCAAAATCTCCAAAATCGTTTCTGAGACAGCATACTGTGGAAAACGATAATTTGTTTACGATGATTGCTCGATTTATTATAGCATATATTTTATCTAACTGTTTTAGGATCAATCTAAAGAATATTTCCGGTCAAAAGACCGATGATTTTTATTAAGGCAGTCATCTCAAACAAAAAAAGTCCCGATTTAGTCGGGACTTTTTATTAATCTAATTTTTTATACCTGATGCGTTTTGGAGTTACATCGCCCAAACGTTTTTTACGGTTTTCCTCGTAATCAGAATAGTTTCCCTCAAAGAAATAAACTTCAGAGTTTCCTTCGAAAGCCAGGATATGGGTACAGATCCTGTCCAAAAACCACCTGTCGTGACTGATTACTACTGCACAGCCGCCAAAGTTTTCTAAAGCTTCCTCCAGCGCACGTAAAGTATTTACATCAATATCGTTGGTTGGCTCATCCAGTAGCAATACATTGGCCCCTTTTTTTAAGGTAATGGCTAAATGCACGCGGTTACGTTCACCACCCGATAAAATGCCGACTTTTTTCTGCTGATCACCACCATTAAAGTTAAACTTTGAAACGTAGGCACGGCCGTTAACGGCTTTGGGACCTAATTGTATATTGTCTAATCCATCAGTAATGTTTTCGTAAACGGTTTTCTCGGCATCTAAATCATTGTGCATCTGATCTACATAACCCAGCTCAACCGTTTCACCTACGCGGAAAGTACCGGCATCTGCCTCTTCCTGTCCGGTAATTAAACGGAATAAGGTGGTTTTACCTGCACCATTGGGCCCAATAATACCAACAATACCTGCCGGAGGAAGGGAAAAGTTCAAATTGTCGAACAGCACCTTATCGCCATAAGCTTTGCTAACATTCGTGGCTTCAATAACAACGTTACCCAACCGCGGGCCTGGAGGGATGAAGAGTTCCAGTTTCTCTTCTCTTTCCCTGCCATCTTCCGAAGCTAATTTATCATAGTTGGCAATACGTGCTTTCGATTTTGCATGACGTGCCTTAGGTGCCATGCGTACCCATTCGAGCTCTCGCTCTAAAGTTTTCTGACGTTTGCTCTCGGTTTTTTCTTCCTGTGCCAAACGTTTTGCTTTCTGATCTAACCAGCTGCTGTAGTTCCCTTTCCATGGAATACCTTCACCACGGTCTAACTCTAAAATCCATCCGGCCACGTTATCAAGGAAATACCTGTCGTGGGTAACCGCAATAACTGTTCCTTCGTAATTTTGCAGGAATTGCTCCAACCAATCGATACTTTCGGCATCTAAGTGGTTGGTAGGCTCATCTAATAGTAATACATCAGGATGTTGCAGCAATAGACGGCACATGGCCACACGGCGGCGTTCACCACCAGATAACACACTAATTTTAGTGTCCGGATCAGGGCAACGTAAGGCATCCATGGCCCTTTCCAGTTTTGAATCAATTTCCCAGGCACCTAAAGAATCGATTTTATCCTGCAGTTCGCCCTGTCTGGCCATTAACTTATCCATTTTATCTGGATCAGAATAGTTTTCCTCCAAACCGAAGGCCTCATTCACTTCTTCATATTCTTTTAAGATGGCCGTAACTTCGGCTACACCTTCTTCAACTACCTCGCGAACGGTTTTTTCCGGATCAAGGATCGGCTCTTGAGCCAGATAACCAACCGAATAACCGGGAGAGAAAACAACTTCGCCCTGGTAAGATTTATCCAGGCCGGCAATAATTTTTAGAAGAGATGACTTACCAGAGCCATTTAAACCGATTACTCCGATTTTGGCGCCGTAAAAGAAAGAAAGGTAAATATTTTTTAAAACCTGTTTTTGTGGCGGGTAGATTTTGTTTACCCCTGCCATTGAAAATATTATTTTCTCGTCAGACATGTTGATTTTTTGTATTTAGCTTATTTAAAGGCACTATTATTTCCAAAACGAATTTTTATAAGCAGAAATTTTATTTCTCAAAATTATCCGGTTTGCAAAAGCGGCAGTGCGAGGCCGGTTACAAAGATAGAAACAACAGGACCATTACAAAATGGTTTACAAAGTATATCGTAACTTTTCATGATGGAGTGAAGTATACGCGTTTGACAAATTAGATCGAATAATTCTGCCCTACGGTAAAAAATAAGTATACTGGAACTGATCTAAACCGTCGCAGGGGCTATGGTTTATTTGCCTGTATTTATCTTGCGTTCGATAGCATCATATTAAATCATCATGGATACTATAAACTGTACGATGCCAGTATTCAACAGCCGCCAACGGAATGGATTTACGTGCGCTAAAAACAAAACCTGCTGGTGATAATGTTTAAGACAAATTAGTTTAACATTATCGTTATAATTCGATAATATGGGTTTTTTAGGTGCTTCAACAGCTATCTTATTAATTTGGCCCCTAAAAATTACCATATTGCCCCTCACTCATATGCAGATTTTAGTGGTTAATTTGTTACAGCCAAATATACTATTGAACATATGAAGAAAACCAGACTATCAAGAACATTCAACTAAACCTCTGCTTACAATTATCTCTATTGAGGTGATTGCTGCCAAATTATCATCAAGCTTTTTTTTAACTAGGAAAAGCTTTCTGGCGAGTTTTGCAAAGTAAGAATATCTGTCATTATACGGTTTTACCGTATGGTGGTTGGTACGCTCATGAATAAACTAATAAACAAACAATTTCAAACTAAAATCAAAAAATGAGAAAAATCTACAAAAAGAAAGCTCAAATTTCGGGCTGCCTGTTTTTCCGTGGAGGCGTATTCCGAACGCTTGTGGGCATACTGATGTTCATGGGCTTTTGTTTTACCGCCTCTGCACAAAATGAGGTTACCGTTAAAGGGGTAGTTAAGGATACCGTAGGCGGTTTACCCGGGGTAAACGTTAAGGTATCTGGAACAGTTCGTGGAATATCCACAGATGATCAGGGGCGGTATACTATTAAATTACCAAGATCAGGTAAATTGCTTTTTAGCCTGGTGGGTTACAAACCGCAAACAAAAACAGTTGCAGATTATGAGAAATCAGCTGATGGGACGTATGTGATTAATATTACGCTTAAATCAGATGCCAACTCACTTGAGGATGTCGCAGTAGTAGGCTATGGGACGCAGAAAAAGGCGAGTTTAATAAGTTCTATTACGACAATCAATCCGAAAGAATTAAAAGGGCCAACCAGTAACTTAACTACCATGTTAGCTGGTAGGGTAGCGGGGATGGTTGCTTTCCAAAGAAGCGGAGAACCAGGATCAGATAATGCTTCCTTTTTCATTAGAGGCTTGGGCACATTCGGTGCAGGAAAACAAGACCCTTTAATTTTGATTGACGGTGCGGAATCAACTCAAAACGACTTGGCCCGTTTACAACCGGATGATGTGGCTACGTTCAGTGTGCTGAAAGATGCTGCGGCTTCAGCTGTATATGGCGCTAGGGGTGCAAACGGAGTGTTGTTAATCACAACCAAAAGAGGTCAGGCCGGAGAAACCCAGTTTAGCTTCCGGGCAGAGAACTCTGTTTCAAGTAACACCAGAAATTTCCAATTTGCGGATAACGTGACTTATATGAACCTGGCAAATGAAGGTGCATTAACACGTAATAGGCTGTCTCAATTGCCATATCAACGCAATAAAATAGATGCTACTGCTGCCGGCGAAAATGAGCTTTTATACCCAAATAATAATTGGATAGATCAACTAATTAAAAAATATACACTTAATCAAAGATTTAATTTAAACATCACAGGCGGTGGCTCTAAAGTTGTTTATTATCTATCTGGTACATACAATATTGATAATGGTGTGTTAAAGGTAGATGACGTAAATAATTTTAACAGTAATATTAAATTGAAAAATTATGCTGTTCGTTCTAATGTAACTATTAATTTAACTAACACTACTACTGCCGACGTATTGGTATCTGGCCAATTTGATGATTATACAGGGCCAGTGGGTGGTGGTGGACTGGCGTTTAATAGAGCCTTATGGTCCAATCCTGTGGCCTTTCCGGCTGTTTACCCATCTAGTTATCAGCCTTACGCTAAACATCCGTTATTTGGTAACGTGATTTCACCTAACGGAAATCTTTATATGAATCCTTACGCAGAAATGGTAAGAGGTTATCAAGATCGGAATTCTTCTACATTACAGACACAAGTCGAAATCAAGCAAGATTTAAAAGATCTTACTCCCGGCTTGAACCTTCGCTTTATGACTTATGCACGTAGGTACTCCTATTTTGATGTTTCAAGAAGATATAATCCTTTTTACTATTCTTCAACAGCACAACCTGACGGTAGTGTCTCACTAAGTTTATTGAACGGTGGAAATACTTCATTAGTTAGACCGCTCGGAACCGAATATCTTGATTATTCACAAGGATCCAAAGACCTGAATTCCATATTTTATGCTGAATTGGCAACCAACTACGCCAGAACTTTTGGGAAACATGATGTAAGCGCGATGGTGATCACGACTATGAGAAACTTTCTTTCAGGTAACGCCGGAGACTTGCAATCATCTTTACCATCTCGTAATCAGGGGGTAGCTGGACGTGCTAACTATACATACGATAGTAAATATCTTGCAGAATTTAACTTCGGTTATAATGGAACCGAACGTTTCGCACCTAACAACCGTTTTGGATTTTTTCCTTCGTTCGGTTTAGGTTATTTCATTTCAAATGCTGAGTTTTTCAAGCCGCTTCAAAAGGTGATCACATCGGCAAAAATCCGAGGTACATATGGATTTTCTGGTAATGATATAATAGGAACATCTACTGATAGATTCTTTTATCTTTCTTCAGTGCAAATGGAAAATGGCAGCTATGGTGCACAATTTGGTGAAGATGGGGGGTATTACAGACCTGGTATCTCGGTTTCAAGATATCCAAATAACTTAATTACCTGGGAGCGTTCCAAACAGCTAAATCTTGCAATGGATATGACCTTATTCAGGGACCTGAACTTTACAGTTGAGGTTTATAAACAAACCCGCTCCAACATCTTAACTTCACGTACATTTATTCCAAGTACGATGGGATTACAGGCTAATATTCGTGCTAATACCAACAAAATGGAGAGTAGAGGTGTGGATTTCAATACCAATTATAACAAGACATTTAGCAATGGAATATCTTTACAATTGAGAGGAAACTTTACCTATGCAGCAAGTAAGGTTCTAATTGCTGATGAACCTAGTTACGATAGTAATGAAGCATATCGCTATGTTGCCGGTAACTCTGCTTCGCAATCATTCGGGTTAATTGCAGAGAGATTATTTATAGATGATCAGGAAGCAAAAAATTCGCCCGTTCAGCTGGGTGGAGTACCTGGGTTAACTTATGGTGGTGGAGACATCAAATATAGAGATGTGAATGGTGATGGTTTAGTAACCGATGCTGACAGGGTGCCTATAGGGTTACCAACTGCGCCAGAAATTATCTATGGTTTTGGTGGTACCTTTGGGTATAAAGGATTCGATTTTTCAGTATTTTTTCAGGGATCTGCTCGTTCATCATTCTTCATCAATCCATATAATATTGCTCCATTTGTATTAGGACGAGAAATGGTAAATAATCAATTTACTGATAACGCCAATGCAATACAAACTGGTTTGTTAAAAGCAATTGCAGATAGTCATTGGTCTGAACAAAATCGCGATAGCTATGCATTTTGGCCACGTTTAAGTAGCACATATGTACAAAATAATTTACCAACATCTACTTGGTGGATGCGGAACGGTAGCTTTTTAAGGTTAAAAAGTGCAGAGATAGGTTATAATCTTCCAAATAAGCTTCAACAAAAATTGGGTATAAAAACAACAAGACTGTATTTGAATGCTACCAACCTGGCAGTTTTAAGCGCTTATAAATTATGGGATCCGGAGATGGGAGGTAATGGAATAGGTTATCCGTTGCAGGTAGTTTATAACGTAGGTCTAAATTTGAAATTTTAGGATGATTTGTAGAATTATGAAAAATAAAAATATTTTGATTCAAACCAGTAAAAAAACAAGTGTTAAGAAGTATAGTGCTATTGTTTTTTTGCTTGTTTTATCTTTAGCATCATGTAAGAAATATTTGGATATTGTTCCAGATAACGTAGCGACACTAGACAATGCTTTTAGCTTAAGAAATGAGGCAGAAAAATATTTGTTTACCTGCTATTCCTTTATGCCGTCAAATGGAAATCCCCTGGCCAATATGGGGTATATGACTGGTGATGAAATATGGACATCTTTGGATGAACGTGAATTTATTTCAGCAGGTTGGAGAATAGCCCGGGGAAATCAAAATGCTGCTTCTCCTTTATTCAATTCTTGGAGTGAGGGTGATAGGCAGCTATGGAAAAATTATTGGCAAGCCATTAGGAATTGTAATATCTTTTTGGAAAATGTATCAGATGAAACAAAGATTCCGGATCTACAATTAGATGAGCGTAAACGCTGGATTGCTGAAGTTAAGTTTTTGAAAGCCTACTATAATTTTCTATTGATGAGAATGTATGGCCCAATACCTATTGTAGATAAAAATCTTCCAATAAGTGCTTCTGAAGATGAGGTGAAGGTTAAGCGCATGCCTTTTGATGATTGTGTTAATTATGTTGTTGGCTTGTTAGATGAGGCTACCCCGGATTTACCTCAACGTATAAGAGATAAAACACTCGAGCTGGGGCGTATTACACAACCGATCGCTTTAGCCATGAAAGCGAAAGTGCTATTAACAGCAGCTAGCCCGTTATTTAATGGGAATTCAGATTATGTAGGTTTTAAAGATAAGGACGGAGTAGCATTATTTAATACTGCTTATGATGCAAACAAGTGGAAAAAAGCCGCTGATGCGGCAAAAGCTGCCATTGATGCCTCTGAAGCTGCGGGCTTCAAACTTTATACTTTCCCTGGTACAACAGCATTGAAAATTTCAGACTCTACTAAAAGGCAGTTAACCATAAAAGGGGCGGTTACAGAGCGTTTTGGTCTGAACTCTGAAACGGTATGGGGTAATCCGAATAGTACAACAGGATTTTTACAAGCTGTTGCAATGCCACGTTTAGATGGTGCAAATCCTGTTCCGGTTGGCCAGGCCAGACAGCAATTGGCTCCTCCGATTAAAATAGCTGAGATGTTTTACTCTAAAAATGGTGTTCCTATAAATGAAGATAAAACCCTTGACTTTACCAATCGCTATTCGTTGAGGAAGGCAGTTAAGGCTGAAAGATTTTATATCAAAGAGGGTTATACTACTGCGAGGCTGAATTTCGACAGAGAACCGCGTTTTTATGCTGATTTGGCCTTTGATGGCAGTACCTTTTTTAAATATGATAGTCCAGGTAATACAGATGAAGGCACATATACCGTAGAAGCGAAATCTAATCAAATATCAGGAGCTAATAACTTTGGTTGGTATAATGAAACAGGCTATTTTGTTAAGAAGGTTGTGGATTGGAATATGGCTCATTCTGAAAATAATGTAACCTACAGAACCTATGCATGGCCTGAACTTAGATTGGCGGATCTGTATTTAATGTATGCTGAAGCCTTAAATGAAAGCTTGGGTGTTCCCTCTCAGGAGGTTTATGAATATATTAACAGAATCCGGTCTAGAGCAGGTTTGCAATCTGTAGAGGTATCATGGTCAAACTACTCAACCAGTCCAACAAAATATACCACAAAAGATGGTATGCGTCAAATCATTCAACAAGAACGAATGATCGAAATGGCCTTTGAGGGAAGCCGTTACTGGGATATTAAACGTTGGAAGAGGGCGGCTGAACTATTTAACCAGTCAATTACAGGCTGGAGTATTTATCAACCTACTTCGGAAGAATATTATCGTGTGAGAACAATATTTAATCAGAATTTTATATCGCCTAGAGATTATTTGTGGCCTATACAAACGTACGATTTAACAGTGAATAGAAACTTGGTTCAAAATCCAGGATGGTAGTAAATGATAATTAAAATTATAAAAATGAAAGCATTAAATAAATTACTATTTGTTTTTATTAGTGGTATCTCCTTAATGTATTCTTGCAAGCAAGATGAATTAACACCA
Source organism: Pedobacter suwonensis (assembly GCF_007833675.1). Lineage (NCBI taxonomy): Bacteria > Pseudomonadati > Bacteroidota > Sphingobacteriia > Sphingobacteriales > Sphingobacteriaceae > Pedobacter > Pedobacter suwonensis. Next base: position 4,740,807 of record NZ_CP031708.1, read on the forward strand.
CTTGAAAATAACACAACGCCTCCAGGTCAGGTAAGTAGTGTAACTGTAGAAAGTGGACCTGGTAATGCCAAGTTATCGTATAAACTGCCTTCAGACAAAGACTTGCTTTATGTAAAAGCAATATATAGTCTCAAGAATGGTCAACAGATGGAAGTAAAGTCTTCTTACTACAATAATTCTTTGCTAGTTGAAGGTTTTGGAGATACAGATTTACATGAGATCAAATTATATGCTGTAAATAGAAGTGAGATTGCTTCAGAACCTGTGGTAGTTAAAATCAGGCCTTTAGAAAATCCAATTTGGGGAGTTTTTAGAAGTTTAAAAGTTCTTCCTGATTTTGCAGGTTTGAATTTTAAAGCAACAAATCCTGCTAAAGCTGATCTTTCTATCGAAGTATTGAGATTTAAAGATGGTAAGTACGTTGGCGATCCAAAAAATAACATTTATACCTCTGCAATTGACATTGATAAGTCGATCAGAGGTTTAGACACTACTTCCCAGAAATTTGCAGTTACGGTAAGAGATAGATGGTTGAATTATACAGATACTTTGTATACAACATTAAAGCCATTGTATGAATCACTTTTAGCTAAGAATTTATATAGGGCAGTTAACCTGCCTACTGATGTTGGTCAACAGTACTCATCAACCGGATTATCCAAAATGTGGGATGGTGATATCATCAACTGGCCGAATATTTCATTAACCAGTACTGGTACATTAACTTCCCAGTGGGTAACTTTTGATTTGGGGCAGTCTGCTATTATGAGTCGTATTGTGATCTGGAATTACCCTGAATATTTGAATGCGGGAAGAACATATTATTATGGCGGAAATCTTAAGAAGTTTGAAGTTTGGGGAAGTGATAACCCACCAAGCGATGGTAGTTACAATAACTGGACCCTTTTAGGTACTTTCGATTCTACAAAACCTTCAGGAAGTGCATACGGCGTGCAAACAGCAGAAGATTATGCCTTTGCTAATGCGGGTATCAGTTATACATTCCCTGCAGGTAACACGAAGAAGGTTCGCTATATACGTATAAAGTCCATCAGTAATTGGCAGGGCACTACATTTATGAGTATTGCAGAATTACAATGTTACGGAGATCCGAGGTAAGGTTAAATTCATCAATAAAACAATAAATATGTTTAACAAAATAAAACTGATGAGACTTACGACCCTATTTGCGGTTGTAAGCATTTTTGCAGCCTGTACTAAGGCTGACGATTATAAGAAATATGTAGCTGGAGGAGAAATTTCATATCCCGGAAAAATTGATTCTGTTAAAATTAGCTCTGGAAATAATCGGGTACAACTTAAGGCATTATTTCTCGCTGATCCAAAAGTAGTTTTGTGTAAAGTTTTTTGGAATAATTTCAAGGACTCTCTGTCTATTCCGGTAGTAAAGAAAAATACAGTTGACAGCTTGACTATATTTGTTCCGAATGTAGCAGAGGGTTTGCAAAGTTTTACCATTTATACTTATGATAAGGATGGAAATCGTTCGATTCCTGTAAACAAAACCGGTATGTCTTATGGAGATCGTTACAAAGCATCTCTAAGTAACAGAGGCATAAGTTTAGCACAAACAGGTTCGGATGGGGTAACGAAAATTGATTGGCTTGGAATGGATAGGTTAACAGGAGTATTTGCTACAGAAGTACAATATACGAATAACAGTAACCAAACAGTAACCATAAAGGCTCCTATTGATGCGACGAGTACTACCTTAACAAACTTTAAAACAAGTTCTAATATTAAGTATAGAACATTATTCTTACCTGATAGCTCTTGCGTAGATACTTTTAAAACGGAATTCGCTGATCGTTATGTCCCACGATATGTAGAACAGGACGTGACTTCAGCTTATCTTAAAAATACCGGGCCATTTAATAGAGATACCTGGGATGGTTCACGATGGGGTACACTAGCTGACTGGATTAGTAGCTCTGGCGCTAAGAATATCAACAGTAATCGTTACGGTGGTTATGAGTACCGTGGAGGTGTCGGTGTATTATCATTCGAATCTGGTTGGGGAATCACTACGCCGGTTACCAATGGATTGATTTATCAGACAATCACGCTTCCGGCTGGTACCTACAGCTTCCGTTTGAGTGGAATAGATCAAAATAGTGGAGGTTCAAGATTCATTGCAGTTGCTGCAGGAAATACACTTCCGAACGTTGGAGATATCTCTTCAGCATCTATAGCTTTTGCGAATATTTCAGATGGTAAATTAGATTTCACACTTGCACAGCAAACTACTGTATCTATAGGTTTTGCCGTTTCAATAGCAAATACAGGTCAATATATTAAGGTTGGCAGTGTCAAACTGATTAAACAAGCTTATTTGTAAAAAATGACTAGCAGGCTGTAAAGAAAGCATGCTAGTTATTTTAATCATTAATTGATATCTCTTAGATATACGGATATTTATTTTTTGATACGCTTTCATTTATTTATTCTTCCTTTTGTCAAATACTGTATAAAAATAATTTCCAATCTGATCAACTGACATTAATCAGCTCAAATAATCAGGAAATTTCATTTCTGTTAACGCTGTCTAAATTGTTAACCTTTAATAACATCTATTAATGAAGACTCAATCAAAAAAATATCTTATTGCAATATGTTTTATTCTTGCCCTTTTTGGCGGATGTAAAAAGACTGAAAAAGTAGCTGAAACCACAACACCTAAAACGGAGTCAAATGGTTCCATTGCTACTATTACCACTAGCACTTTTACAAATATTACCACCACTTCTGCCATGAGTGGGGGAGTAGTAACAGACAAAGGCGGGTCGCCGGTTACCGACCAGGGGGTTTGCTGGAGTACCTCTCCAAAACCAACGGTGGATAACAATAAATCCGGAGTAGTAAGTGTGAGTGGATCAGGCACGTTTACCAGCGAAATTAAAGGACTAACTGCTTCAACTAAATATTACGTAAGAGCCTTTGCTGTGAATAAAGCCGGAGTTGCTTATGGCAATGAAATCGAGCTTGTTACCGCCAGCATAGCCAGCGCTACCTTTGGTTTTTCTCCCATGTATATTATAGGTTCTACTGTGGCATCAGCAGATATTGAAGTGTTAACAGATGGTGGTGATGCCATAACAGAACGGGGAATTGTCTATGCTTCCACATCAAATCCTACCATTAATAGTAGTAAAGTGAAGCATAGTAATAAAGGGCTTGGTAAATTTAGGGTGAGTTTAAAAGACCTGACGCCAAAAACCACCTATTATGCCCGGGCTTATGCCATTAATTCAAAAGGAGTAAGTTACAGTAGTGAAGTGACGTTTAAAACCATTGCAAAAGGTAACTTCACCTATACCTTTAACAAATCTCAAAATCCTGGGGCGGAAGAGCTCGCTGCGTATAGCAGGCTGCAGGTTGCTATTGATAGTGCAGCCTGGTATTTTAATAACTATACTTCTGTTACTAAACACGTATATCTCAATTATGTTGATGGTGTACCAACAGCTGACGCAAACAATCAGGGTTGGATGCGTTTTGGAACCAATTCTTCCTATCAAAATCTCCGCACAATGCTTCATGAAGGCTCGCACACCTTAGGTACAGGAACTTCTTCATGGTGGTGGAATACGTTGGTCAATGGTAAACTTCAGGCGCCTAGTGTAACGGCTATATTGAGGCTGATCACAAATGACAATACTGCCCAGCTTAGTGGCGATAGCCAGCATTACTGGCCTTATGGTCTTAATCAGAATTCAGAGGTGACGACAAGCTGGGATTTTGCTTATACCTGCTTAATTATCGAAGCCATGCGTAAAGATGGTTTAACAGAATTCAGCGGTAGCTATACACCATAATGGCTATATTTGAATGCAATAGTATATGCCGGTTTTCAATAACGAAATGAAAACAGGCTGTTCCAAAAATAGTAAACCCCAAAGGCTTTAGTTTAGCTTTTGGGGTTTTTATTTGTATATGATAAGTTTTAAAAAGTTGCCTTATTGACTTAACCTGTGTCGGGTGTAACGAATGTCCATATGTTTTAAAAACATCCTGACAAATCTTTCGAAGGTCATCAAAACGGTTCCATACGGTTGGAATAGCTTCAGTTTCCCAGATTTTGGATCGTCAGGGATAGCAGGTACATTACGTAGATCTTATAAACCCTAAATTAGTATCGCGTATGCTTTACGGTCAAGCTATTCAGGATGATGGTTTTTAATCTCTAATCTTCCCAGAAACCAAAATCATCCAAATCAGGCTTTTTATTCTTTACCTTTAATCATTTTCTGCAATACGAAGATTCATCTTTTAGGTTTTGTGTATAATGTATTCATTTTCAATTATATGTAATTTTTTATTCTCGTTTAAAGCTAAGGATTTGATCTCTGCAGCGCTCAACTTTTGAATCAGCAAAAAAATTAAAGAACTGAAAAAATACGCGAATAAAAACGATTTATTAAAATAAATTGTATTATGCTTATATTTCTGTTTGATTTTTTTCAACCCATTAGTTGATGATGATCAAGAGGTTTTTTTATTTTTTTAACAACCTTTGAGAATATCTACCCTAAGTCTTTAACATTAATGCAATGCAAACCTTTTGAAATAAATGTGATTACCATAAACGCGATCACAAAGAAAAAAAATGTAACGGATATGGATTTTTAATGTCTCAATCGATACGTTTGATTATCAGGTGCTTTTCCGGGCTTTGTTTTATGTTTTTCCTTCTGATACAAAATTGCTATTTAAATGCACGCAGTTTGGTGGCTTTAATGATTAATTATTGACCTAAGGTAATGAGATAGCCCTTTTGGGATGATATGCTTTTACTAGGAATTCCCTGTTATACCCAGTTTCAAAGCGATTAAATGCTTTGGCTAGGTAATGCTTTTTTCTGTAACAGCCGGATAAGGAACAATTAACAAACTTCGATACCTAACAGGGGCAAATGGTTTTCTGTTGGAAAAATTACATGCAAATGGAAGGCTCTAAGATATTGATTATATTAAAGGACGCCAAGCTCAGGGCGAAGATTTCCGATATTTTGGTCACAGGTAAATACCTGGTTGAGTTTACAGATAATGGGAAAAAGGCTATGGAGCTGATCAGAAACCTCCCCATAGATCTGATCATTTGCGGCATGGAGTTAAATGGGATTGATGGGTTTGGTGTACTGCGGATGGTAAACAAGTTTATTGATACGGTGAGCATATCTGTCGTGATGATTGTAAAGGGAGATGATCAGTATGCGATAAGAAGATTGATGGAAATTGGTGCCGATGGCTTTCTTATTGGCGACTTTGACGATGCGGAGTTACTTAACCAGGTGGAGGCAAGGTTGAGAAAAAGACGACTTCAGTATGAGTTTTTTCTCCAACAGCAGTTTCAGCAAAAAAGTCCTACGGGCATGGATAATGGTCTTTTCTGGTTGAATGCCAAGCGACAAACATTAGTACCAAGAATTTTTAAAAAAAAACAGATAATTTTTTATAAAGGCGAACCTTGTACGGGGATTTATTACGTACTCTCAGGAAAAATAAAAACTTTTATAGCAGATTCTTCAGGCCGTGTATTGATTACAGCATTATATTACGCAGGTGATTATTTTGGTTTTCAGGATTTTACCGCCGGATCACGCATGTCAAATACTGCAATGGTTGTTGATGATGCACAGGTAGTGGTTATTCCTTTAGGGATTATTAACGAGTTGATTCAGGAACACCCGGAAGTGACCAATTTTTTGGCTAAAAAATTAGCAAGAATGGTACACGAAAGGGATGAACAGACATTAGAACTCGCTCATGCCACGGTAAGGGAACGGGTATCCAGATCCATTGTTAAATTGGCGAAAAAGGAAAGTAATGTATCTGATAACACCCGGCTTACACTTCCCAGAACCGACCTTGCAAATGTTATTGGAATTGCATCAGAAACCCTTAGCAGAATCCTCGGCGATTTTACAAAAGAAGGTCTTATTGAAAAGGATGGAAACGATATCATTTTAAAAAAAGTTGAACGTTTAAAAAATGTATATAGCTAATTCAGGCAAAAACTTCAGACAAAGCTGGAGCAGCTATTCTGCTGGTTGGTTCTCTATTGTGTTGCACCGTACCGATTCTCTTTATCTTGACCATTTGAATACAACTAAAAGGATTGATCCTGGTAATTTCGGCGATTATCCACATAAAGCGTAAGAAAGAAGTAGTTCTTTTGGCAGGCGTTCGTACATCCCCGGATAAAATGTTCGAAAACGCGTAATTCTGCAGCCTGCATCAGGTAAACGAAAAATTATATTTCTTTCGCTAACATCGTTCATGGCACAGGGAAGAAGGTGGGAATAGAATAATTCAGCTAACTCGGGATGTGATTTATAGCAGGTTTCAAGGTCTTCATAATCTATTAGAAAAACGATGGCATCCTCTATGGCCTCTAAATTGAGATTTTCGGGCCTGGAACTGTTCTGACCTTGACAAATATAAATGCTACCTTCCTGTCCCAACCATACGTTTATCTTGCCAAATTCGTCATCTTGCAAAAAACTGTTAACCAGGCCACTGCATATCATAATAATCTGACCAGCGGTGCTGAAGGTGTTTTTCGGAAAGAGCGTTTCTCCTTTATGTATGTTTAACGCTGTGGTATGCCTAAACAGGCATCTTAGTGCTGCCCGGCTTTTAGTTCGATCGATTAATGGCAGGAACATTTTCAAAAAAAGCTTAATTTCTAATATTTCCATTTCCGGTTCTTTTGATGCTTTGCACAGCACGCTTAGCTTGTTTATGCCCTAAACAGATAAAACTATCAATAACTTTAGAAAGTTATGGAGTGGTTTAGCTATCGCATGCTGTTAACTAATAAAGTCTATGCACTAAATTCTCCTTTACAAACTGCTATTCTATTGATTTTGCTCAAGGCGATACTTGATTCATTTCAATTAGGAGGAAAATATTAAAATAACCCTGCCAGTTCATGTTCCATTCAATCTCTATTTTAATCGGATACCAAAGTATAATGGATGTGTATTGGCCATTTCTCAGAATAAAAGGCCTTAAGGGTGTCCGCTTCAGGGCGTATATATTACGTTTGAGCTGCTATTTTCAACACCTGGGTATCATTTTAAATAAGGGTTTTCCTCATGGGGATTTATTTTGTAGCCGAACAGGTAATAGGACCTGTTTTCTACTTTCAAGATTATCATGAAAATGGGCATAACAAAAAAATCCTTGAGCTGGTTCTGTATCTCTTTATTATGGGTGGGGTGTAGCCAAGGACCACAAAATGCTTCTACAGTACAGTCGCAGGCTTTAGAGACTGATTTTATTACCTTAAACCCTGGCCACGCAACAGTTAAACAAACGTACCCAGGCAATATAGAAGGGCTCGTGAATGTTGATATCAAAGCACAGGTGAGCGGTTACCTGGAGAAAATATTTGTTAAAGAAGGTGATTATGTACTAAAAGGACAGTCGCTTTTTAAAATCAAGTCAGATGTTTTTCAGGAACAGGTTAGCAACAGCCTGGCCGCCTTGCAGGCTGCAATTGCAGCACAGGTTAACGCTCGGATCGAAGTAGAAAAAATGAAATCACTTGTTGGCGGAAGCGTGGTGTCGCCAATACAATTGAAGACGGCTGAAGCTAACCTGCAGGCAGCTAATGCACAGGTAGCCCAGGCGAAAGCCACTGTTGGAACATCTAAAATAAACGCTGGTTTTGCACTGATCAAAGCACCCGTAAGCGGCTATATAGGCAGGATTCCGAACCGGGTTGGCAACCTGATATCAGCAACTGATGCTACTCCACTAACCACCCTTTCAGATATCAGTACAGTATATGTTTATTTCTCGGTAAGTGAGGCAGAATTTATGCGTCTGCATTCCGGAAATCCCGATAGCACTGCCAAAATGAAAATTGCCCTGGTTACAGCCGACGGGCAGGATTATCCCGAAAATGGTAAGCTACAGATTGCCAGTGGAAACGTTGACCGGATAACCGGAACAGTAAGCATGAAAGCCGTATTCAATAATCCAAAAAGAATTTTGCGTTCTGGAGGCTCGGCCAATGTGGTAATAGAAGAATCTATATCGAATGTGCTATTAGTTCCTAAAGCAGCAGTTAAAGATATACAGGATAAGTTTTTTGTTTACCGCCTGGCTGATAACAATATGGTGAGATTGAGTCCTATTGAAATAAAAGCCGAAAGTGGTGATGACTATATTATCAGATCGGGTATAAAAAATGGGGAAAAGGTTGCCATCAACCGTATGGATGTGCTTTATGATGGCGTTCAGGTAAAACCAAAGATCAAAACAAAATCTTAAACTTTTTTCATTGAAATTTATGTTACAAAAAATAATAGATAGGCCGGTATTTGCAACCGTTATTTCCATTGTCATCGTGATTTTGGGTGTAATTGGTTTAACACGCCTGTCGCTAACCCGGTTTCCGGATATTTCTCCGCCCACGGTAATGGTTTCAGGTGCCTATCCCGGAGGAAACAGTGAATCTGTTATCCGTTCGGTAGTTACCCCGCTGGAAGAACAGATTAATGGTGTTGAAGATATGCAGTACATCAAATCAACAGCATCAAATGATGGTTCGTTTTCTATATCCATCATTTTTAAGCAGGGTGTAAATGCAGACCAGGCTGCCGTTAACGTGCAGAACCGGGTACAACAAGCCACACCAATTCTTCCGCAGGAAGTGGTCCGTAACGGGCTAACCACTTCCAAGCAGCAGAATAGTATGATCATGATTTTTAATCTGTATACTGACGACAATAAAAAATATGATGAGCTTTTTCTGCAAAACTATGCCAATATCAATTTAATTCCACAGATCAAACGTGTTCCGGGCGTAGGCCAGGCACAGGTATTTGGTACGAAAGATTATTCCATGCGTATTTGGCTCAATCCACGTAAAATGGCTTCGTTGGGACTTGTACCTGCAGATGTTTCTAATGCTATTGCAGACCAAAGCCTTGAGGCTGCCCCGGGAAAACTTGGTGAGGACTCTGATGCTGCCCTTGAATATGTAATTCGTTATAAAGGAAAGAAAAACCTGGTTCAGGATTACGAACGCATGGTGGTTAAACGAAACGGCGGAAGTGTCATCCGTCTGAAGGATGTAGCTAGAGTGGAATTTGGGTCGACCAGTTATTCAGGAGCGAATAAATCGAATAACCGTAATGCGGTAACTATTGCGATTAACCAAACAACCGGATCGAATGCAAATGAAATTGAAAAGGGCGTTGATGTTGAAATTAAAAAGCTGGAAAAAACTTTTCCGCCGGGAATTCATTTTTCTAAGATTTTAAGTACAAAAGAAAAACTCGATCTCTCGATCAGCCAGGTTAAAACTACCTTGATAGAAGCATTTATCCTGGTATTTATTGTTGTTTTCCTGTTTCTTCAGGACATCAGATCAACCATTATCCCTGCTATAGCAGTACCGGTGGCCATTATTGGAACTTTTTTCTTTTTGTTAGTTTTAGGATTTACCATAAATGTGCTTACACTCTTTGCCCTGGTGCTGGCCATTGGAATTGTAGTGGATGATGCCATTGTGGTGGTTGAAGCGGTTCATAGCAAGATGGAAACTTCCGATTTAAGCGGTCGTGCAGCCACAAAAGCTGCAATGAGTGAGATTACCGCGGCCGTAATATCGATAACCCTTGTAATGGCAGCGGTATTTATTCCAATTGGATTTATGTCCGGATCAGCTGGGCTTTTTTACAAACAGTTTGCCTATACCCTTGCCATCGCTATTGTCATATCAGCTGTTAACGCGCTTACGCTTACGCCTGCTTTGTGTGCAATCCTATTAAAAAACAATCACCAGAATGGTACAGCTACAGCACACCGTAAGCCGATTGGGCTTAAGGATCGCTTTTTTAACGCCTTTAATGCTGGCTTTAATCATTTAACGAATAGATACATCAGTGGGCTGCGGTTTTTAATTTCAAAAAAATGGATTTCAGCAGGGCTTATCGCATTAACGATTGGGGTGGCGGCCTGGTTGATGATCACCACCCCGAAAAGTTTTGTACCAGAGGAAGATGATGGAATGTTCATGTTTGCGCTATCCATGCCGCCGGGGACAGGGCTCAATAGAACTAACCAGGTAACCAAAGAAATTGGCGACAAACTCGCAAAAATCGAAGCTGTGGGAGAAAATACCTCCATTACCGGTTTTAATTTATTGAGTAATGCAGCAGGACCATCCTATGCAATGGGTTTTGTTACCGTAAAACCTATCAGGGAGCGCGGTAAAGTAAAAGATATCAATCAGATCATGAACCAGGTTAACCAGGCCATTACTACTGTTAAGGGCGGAACTGTAATGGCTTTTCGGATGCCGCCTGTAGAGGGTTATGGCGTTACGGGTGGTGCTGAATTTGCCTTGCAGGATCGTATGGGACGTAATCCACAACAACTTAAACAAAAGGCTGATCAGATTATCGGGGAACTATCAAAGAAGCCGGGAATAGCCATGGCATATACCACTTTCAGGGCCGATTATCCTCAGCTTGAACTGCAAGTGAACGAAGATAAGGCAAAACAAATGGGGGTTGGTGTCAGTAATCTGCTGGGTGTTGTACAAAATTATTTTTCCGGAGACCAGTCGCTGAACTTCTCCAGGTTTGGTAAATTTTACCGGGTAAATATCAAGGCCGAAGGAATATTCAGAATGGATGCCCATGCTTTTCAGGAAATCTATGTAAAGAGTGAAGACGGGCAAATGGTTCCGGCATCTACGCTGGTAACCCTGCACAAAGTATACGGGCCAGAATCGGTAGGGAGGTACAATCTATACAACTCGTTAAATATCAATGTGACCGGGGCGCCTGGTGTAAGCAATGGGGTGGTTATGCAACGGGTTGAAGAAACGCTATCAAAACTGCCTGCTGATTATAGTTATGAATGGACGGGCTTAAGCCTGGAAGAAAAAGCCAGCGGTAACCAAACAGTTATAATTTTAGGGCTATGCCTGCTATTCGTATTTTTTATTCTTGCTGCAAAATACGAAAGTTATCTATTACCGCTTTCTGTGTTGCTTTCCATTCCTACAGGTGTTATAGGCGCTTTTATAGGTGTCAAGGCAGTTGGATTGGACAATAACATTTATGTGCAGATCGGCCTCATCATGCTGGTGGGTTTGCTAGCCAAAAATGCGATCCTGATTGTAGAATTTGCCATTCAGAAACGCCAGGCTGGTTTAACTATTGTAGATGCAGCTATTGAAGGCGCCCGTTCAAGGCTGAGGCCAATCATCATGACCTCTCTTGCCTTTATCGTTGGAATGATTCCGCTCATGACAGCCACCGGGGGGACTGCAGTAGGTAACCGTTCCATCAGTGTAAGCTCTGCTATGGGCATGCTTTCCGGTGTAGTGCTAGGCGTAATTGTTATTCCGTTGCTATTTATAATATTTCAATATCTGCAGGAAAAAATTTCTGTTCAAAAAAATAAAGTTTAGATAAAATGATTCGGATACAGAATTTGATATTATTGGCGTTTTGCATCATGTTTTATTCATCTTGTTTGTTGAGGAAGCCTCAGGTTAAGCCCTCCATGCAAATGCCCAAAAGCTATAGGGAATCTTCATCACTTACCGGCGATTCCCTAAGCCTTCCCTGGAAATTTTTTTTCGGTGGTGAAAAACTACAGCATCTGATCTCCATGTCCTTAAAGCGAAATAATGATCTGGCGGCAGCCAAACTTACTATAAAGCAGCTGGAGGCTGGATTAAAGGAAGCCAAACAGGCGCTCCTGCCAACCCTTGATCTGAATGTAACGGCGGCCAGAAACTGGATGTCTAAAAACTCATTAAACGGTTCATTGAGCGAGCAGTTTACGAAAACGAGCTATATAGATGATTACAATGCACAGTTCAGGGTATCATGGGAAGCCGATATCTGGGGGAAAGCCGCCCTGCAGCAAGACGGTGCTTATGCAGATTTAATGGCGAATAAGGAAAGTGCCAGGGCTTTGCAAACCAGAATTATTGCCCAGGTAGCCCAGGCATATTATAATTTGCTGTCTCTTGATGAACAATTGAGAATTGCGGATCGAAATAAGGTTTTAAGCGACAGTACGTTGAAGATGACGGCTTTGCAGTACGACGCCGGACAGGTAAATTCATTGGCTGTTCAGCAGGCTAAAGCACAATTGAAAACGGCCGAATTACTGGTTCCGCTGGTAAAACAAAACATCGCTATACAGGAAAATGCATTGAGCATATTGTGTGGTGAATTTCCAGCTTCTATTGACAGAGAACAAGACTTTAGTCTGGCTGCACTTAACCAGGGTTTTGGTAGTGCATTGCCGGTAAGGTTGCTAAGCAGAAGGCCGGATGTTAAAGCCGCAGAATGGGTTGTAATGAATACACAGGCCAAATTAGGGCTGGCAAAAGTGGCCATGTATCCTTCGTTCAGCCTAACACCATCTATTGGCGCCAATTCATTTAAACTGAACTCCTGGTTTAATTTGCCTGGGTCGCTGGCTAAAAACCTGGCAATAAATCTCACCCAGCCGATATTTCAGAAGAGGGCACTTAAAACAGCTTATGAGCGAGCCTCTTTGGAGCAGGAAAAGGCTGTACTTCAGTTTAAGCAGAGCGTGCTGACTGCCGTGGGAGAGGTGAGCGATGCACTGGAAAAACAGAAACGTGCTGCAGAACGGCTGGTATTGGTTGACGAAAAGGTAGTGGCCCTAAAAAAAGCAACGAAAGATGCTTCGTTACTTTACCAGAACGGGATGGCAACCTACCTGGAAATTATCACGGCGCAAAATAATTTACTGCAGACCGAACTTGAAGGCGCCAATATACGTTTGGAAAAACTTCAGGCTGCTGTTGATTTGTACCGTAGCCTGGGCGGAGGATTGCAATGATATGAATAGCTTTGCTACTGATGCTGGCAAAGCTTATTTTTACACTATGGGAAAAACAAACTATATAAGGGAAAAAATGCCTGTACGCCATGTAATTATAGTAAGTTTAGTCGCGCTGCTGATTCTCACCCTGCTTTCTTATCTAGTAGATCCATACGACCCCTACTGGAAAGAGCATTATATTAGTCCGGGCTGGATTGCTTTTCGCGATACCCTGTACACTTACATATATGTTTTGCTGCTCACGTTAATTAGTTTTTGGGTAGATCGTAAACTTGATCGATGGTTAACCTGGGAAAAAAAATCGGGCATAAGGCTGCTTGTCCAGACACTTTTGCAGACCATTATAGCCATTATCTCTGTTCACCTTATGGACCTGGCCTATGTTGCTGTTTTTTTAGAGAAAGAACCTAATTATTCAAGAGAGGAACTCAGGCTTTTCTCGCAATTTCTAACCTCAGCAGTTATTCTTTCTTTATTGATCATGGCGGGTAATATTGGTTATTATTTCCTGACCAGCTGGAAGAAAACAGCCACACTGGCGCTTGAACTGGAAGTAAATGCAGCCCAGCATAAACAGGCTGCCAGTGAGGCCGAACTCTATGCTTTAAGGCTGCAGATCGATCCGCATTTTGTTTTCAACAACCTGAGTGTTCTGGCAGAGCAGATTTTACAGGATCAGCAAAAAGGCTTTGAATATGCAGAAAACTTCGCCAAGGTGTACCGCTATTTGCTGGTCAATTCAAAAAAAGATAAAATTTCGGTTGCTGAAGAACTTAGGTTTTTAGAATCATATTTGTTTTTGACCAGGGTTAGGATTGGCTCAGGGATCTCCTTTACCATAGATCTTGCGCACATCAGTAAAGATGCCATGATACCACCTATGTCACTGCAGCTGTTGGTAGAAAATGCCATCAAGCATAATCGCACTGTGAAATCAGATCCTCTGCTGATCGAAATTAAATCGTCAAAAAGCGACGAAATTTTAGTGTGTAATGAACTAAAACCATTGTTGACCCATCTGGATGGAACCGGGATTGGCCTGGATAATGTCAGGGATCGTTATCGCCTGCTCAATGCGCCTGAAATCATAATAACCAAAACGGACAAGCATTTTACGGTAATTTTACCCTTACTTAAATGATCAATATATTAATTATAGAAGATGAACAGCCTAATGCCGAACGACTCAAAAGGTTAGTGCTGGCCATAAAACCGCAAGCGGTGATTTTGGATGTATTGGATACCGTTGCCGGCAGTGTTGACTGGCTAAAATCAAATCCTGTTCCTGATTTGATCTTGATGGATATCAGACTTGCCGATGGAATTAGTTTTGAGATTTTTAATCAGGTAGAAGTGAAAAGCCCTATTATTTTTACAACAGCCTACGATGAGTATGCTGTACGGGCGTTCAAGTTTAACAGCGTGGATTATCTGCTTAAACCAATAGAACAGGAGGAACTTGCTGCAGCGCTTGAAAAAGTTGGTCAACGGATAGAAAATGTATCTGCAATGATAACCGACCGGTTGCAGGGCGTAATTGATGCACTAGAGAACAAAAAGATCAGAACACGTTTTCTAATCCCTCATAAAGACGGTTATAAAATTCTTGCCGCTAATGATGTCAGCTTTTTTCATTCTGAACATAAAGTTACTTACGCACATTTGCCCAATGGCAAGAACGAGGTTGTACCCCAAAATCTGGAAGAACTGGAAGAGCAATTGGATCCAACACTTTTTTTCAGGCTCAACAGACAGTATATCGTAAACGTAAATGCCATAGACAAGGTCTACAATCATTTCAATTCAAAACTCAAAGTTACTTTTCGTCATTATGCCCTACACGAAGCATTTGTAAGCCGGGAACGGGCACCGCTATTTAAAGCCTGGTTAGACCAATGACAATCTGGTCTAGCTTTAAATACGACTGGGTTTTAACAAGCTGATTGATTTAAAAGGAATTGCAGTAGCCATTTCAAAGATGCAAGTATTTCATAGATCTTATACGGTGAATTTACTGAAGACCTTTTGCTGATGACTGACTTATTTTAAAAAACAACTCCAAAATTTAGTGAGACCCCATGTGGATTGATGTCTAAATCATTTAAGCTCATTTTGTAACCTTTAAAACCAACGCCCATTAAGGCGTTCATTTTTGGGCTTAAATTAAATTTTGCTCCCAAACCGAAATAGGTATAAAATCCAGATTCGCTTACCTGTTTTGTTTCTGGTGGACCAAAATCATAAGAACTTTGATATCGGTTTAGCGAAATTCCCAACGATGTTTCGGCAAAAGGGCTAATTTTTCCCCGTATTTTAACCGTATACCTTAAGTTGGCGTATACAGGAGAGAATCGAAGATTTCTTAACGTGTAATTATTGCTTTTATGAAGAGGGGCGCTGGCAAATTCGATTCCTATGCCAGGCTCAAGCCCATTTTGAACCAGATAATTAACTTTGATGGAGCCGCTGTAGAAATAATTCCGATGTGTCGATCTCAGTATTTCGATGCCGGGTGTAACATAGAATTGTTTTTTGCGCTTTGAGTTGGTCTGTTGTGCGTGGCCATAAGCAACCAATAAAATTAGCACGGTAGTTAGCAATAGTTTTCTGGTCATCTGCGCGTTATTTATTCATTTGATTTTTAAAGTAACTGATGTCGGCTTAAAGCATTTTTAATCAAAAATGGTAGACCTTTCGGTACTACCATTTTAAACAAACAGGATTACAGATGAAATTTTGGTACGGCCAGATGAAACCGGATGATACCAAAACTACTATCTGATATTAAACTAGTTTATCTTAATGAGCAGATGTTTTTAAAAAAGTCCTAATTTTTTATAAAAAAAAGTTTAGATTCTTTGTTTTCTCTACGGAAAAAAAATATGCTATGAAAGCAACCATTGTGTTGTAGGTACATTGGAAAAGGATTATGATTTCAGCTAACCATTAGGACTTTTTAGATCTTCTCTTGTCAACTGGACAGGAGATTATAGATGAATAGTAAAATAAAACAAACAAGATTTTTAATAATAGCAGTGGTGCTGCTTATCTTCTCTGCAGGAAGTACAATGGCACAGCAAAAAGAGCTATCAGGTGTAGTTATTGACAAATCTACAAAGGATCCTATTCCATACGCAACGATCAGTATCGTTGGTGAAGTTAATAGAGGTACCCGATGTGATAGTGCGGGCCATTTCGGCATCCGCTTTTCTGGTCAGGTAAAAAGCATCAGGATAAGTGCAATAGGATTCCGATCGGAGGTTCGTTCCATCAGTGGTCAAGGTAATGTTTTAATTATTGAGCTTGAGCCAGATAATAAAATGGATGAAGTAACGGTTAAAGCCAGGCGGGTTAGATACCGAAATAAGGATAACGCTGCTGTAGAACTGATACAGCGGGTTATCAATGCCAGAGAAAAAAATAATGCACGGCTTAACCCCATGTATACACATTCGGTGTATGATAAGCTTTCCATGTCATTGGCGCTAAAAAATGATGCGGTCGAAAAATCCAGTTTGCTTAAAAAGTTTTCTTTTTTAAAAAACAGAATGGATACCGAACTAATGCCGGGAAGGACTTTGGTGCCTGTTTTTTTTAAGGAGGTGTCATTGAAAGAAAATTACAGTAATGGGAAGCCGGTAGCCAGCACTGTTGTTGCCATGCAGGAAAGTAGAATTGACCAGAAATTTGACGAAGACGGCTTTGATGAGTTTATGGACAAGGTATATGGCAAGCCTGATCTTTATGATCATGATATTCAGCTTGGAAATAGGCAGATTTTAAGCCCGATAGCTCCAGAGGCAACAGCATTTTACAAATACTTTATTATTGATACCATAAAAACCACAAAACCCTGGAAGGTAAAGGTATTGGTTTCGCCAAGAAACAAAGAAGATGCTTTGGCAACCGGTTTAATTTTTATTGATTTGGACGGTAAAGACGCCGTTCAACGGGCTGAATTAAAAATCAACGAAAAGTCGAATATCAACTGGGTTGATCACGTAAAATTTGATATCCTTTACCAACAGCACACTGACGGTCGGTATTTTCTATCGAAATGTACCATGTCTTTAAATCTGGGCGTATTTAAAGAAGGAATGAATGTTTTTGGTGTGAGGACCCTGATCATGACTGATTTCAGTTATAAACACAGTAACTTTCCAACTGGCACAGCAAAAGACAATAAAAGGACTTTGCCCCAGATGAATGTCCATTCTTTCGACACCTTAAGGCCTGAAAAACTATCGGCCCTCGAACAGACCAGTTTCAATAACGTCGACAGTTTAAAAAGCAATGCTGCTTTCAATAGAAGTATGAACATCGCCTCAATGCTTTTCTCAGGTTTTGTTAATTGTGGGAAAGTTGAATTAGGGCCTCTGAATTCGCTATATAGTTTCAATAGTTTGGAAGGAAGCCGTTTCCGGATAGGAGGGCGCACAACAGATGCTTTCAGTAGAAAAATTGTTTTTGACGGCTACGCGGCCTACGGCACCAATGATAAGCGGTTAAAATACAAGTTCGGAACAACATTTTCATTGACGGATAATTCTATTTATACATTTCCTGTAAGGTCACTAAATATTCAATATGGTTTTGATACAGAGATTCCAGGTCAGCAACTCAACAACGTTTCTGATGATAATGTATTGCTCTCGATAAGAAGAGGAGTTAACAATAAAATGTGGTATAAGGATAAGTTTTCTGCTGAATATCTTCATGAGTTTGAAAACCACCTTTCATTTAAAATAGGCGTAAACCGGCAAACATTAACACCTATGGGGAGTTTGAGTTTTGATTCGCCCTTACAATCGTATCGTTCATTAACAACTTCAGAGGTTACAGGCGAGATCAGATGGGCTCCCCATGAAACTTTTTTTCAGGGGAAGCGTTACCGTCGCATCATCAACAATGGCTACCCAATCTTATTGTTGAAGGCTGACATTGGATTTAAGGGTGTCATGGGCAGTTCATATAGTTATCAACGATTTACTTTTAGTGCCTCCAAACGTTTTTTTCTCTCCCAATTGGGCTATTCGGATGCCCAGCTTGAAGGTGGTGTAATTTTTGGAAAAGTACCTTATCCTCTCTTAAATATACATCGTGCTAATCAATCCTACATTTACCAGTTTTCTTCCTACAATTTAATGAATTTTATGGAGTTTATGAGTAATAGATACGTTGGTGTTAATGTACAACACCAGTTCAATGGATTTTTTCTGAATAAAATCCCTTTGCTTAAAAAACTCCAGTTGAGAGAAGTTGTGTCATTCAAGGTACTAAAGGGCTTTTTAGATTCATCCAGTGATCCTTCTATTCATCAGGAATTATTTAGATTGCCTGCTGATAATGTTAGTGGCCAGTTTTCAGGCAGATTAGGTAGTGCGCCATATATGGAAGCCAGTATAGGGCTGGGCAATATTTTTAAAGTGCTGAGGGTGGATTACGTTCGTAGATTAAATTATCTGAACAACCCAAATGTATCGCCATCGGGAATTCGGGCGAAGCTTTCCTTTGATTTTTAATCCTATCCGGTTAAGCTATTTAATTTAGCGTTTCTTTTTCTTGTTATCGCCCGGCTGGTAGATTTATTACCGGCCGGATTTTTAAAAAAAGACTTTCATTTATTAACCTGATTCCTTGTTTTTGGCCAAAAAAAAAGATCGCTACTCCCACTAACAGACTCCAACAGAATGCTCATGTTCCACAAGTACAAGGAATCTTTCGTGTAACAGTTTTCAAAAATATTTTCCATTTGCAGCGTATTTTTCAATGGAATTGGTCGTCATCTTAATCCACTAGCTCACCCTCAAAAGGAAAGGCATATAGATGCATGCAAGACCCTTATACGAGTTCGGGGTGACGTTTTTACAGAGATTTACTGGAATGCTTTAGCGTTGCTGAAATTTGGTTTCCCGGTTTCGCAGAATACCGTTTCTAATGACAGCGTTAATAAAAGTTGTTAATCTGCTCACCAGAGTTAAGTTTATTTCATTAAAGCGCCTTGAATAGAGTTGGGGATGACGATATTTTGAAGAGTTCTATCTAGATAAAAGTATCTTTTCTATTTAAAGGTTCTCTGAAATATTACCTAAAGTCCTATTGTTCTTCAATAAGGACGTGCAGGAACTTCCATCACCTTTTTTATGGCTTTTGGCAAAAGAATTAAATCACATGCATTTTCATACACTAAGAATCTGTCTTCCCATTGCGGATCAAATTTATCCTTAAACTCTCTTAGGCCCTTCCAGGCCTTAATCTGAGGCGCATTTTTCCGGATCAGTTCCATAAGTTTCTCATTGAGGCTATTGTTGGGGCGTGCTCCGGAGAAGGGGGCCAGTCCCATATTTAAACGGCTGTAGCCTTGTTCTCTGCAATATTCTATAAATTTCAGGATGAGTATATCAATATTGCCACCCTCTTCAGGTGTGAGTTTCCTGATCAGGTCATAGGTCGTCTCGCCAGGAACATAATCTGGTATCACATTAAGAAACGCAACAATTTTACCTGTCGCATTTTCCAATACGATAATATCCTGATGTTTTAGTTGCTCAGGCGCGAATGTTCCTTGCGAAAATCCGCGTTCTCTTCTTCCAGTGGCCGCCAGCCAGTTATCAGAAATCGTTTTCAACTCCACGAGCATAGCATCTGAAATCGGTGCCTGATATACTTTGGGTTCATAACCTTCACGCTTCAGTTTATTAACGGTGTTTCGCAATGCTTTGCGGTTTTTTCCTTCCAAGTTAAATTTTTCAATGTCAATTAAAGCCTCCTGGCCGATATGAAAAGACTTTTTTCCCATTTCTACCAATACAGCCCGCAAAGAAGGATTTACCTGATAGTAAGCCGGGCGGATTCCTGTGGTTTTACAGAAATGCTCAAATTCGATAATCGCTTTGCGGATATGATCAAATTGTTTTTTACAGACTGGACCTTCTAATACAATGGCGTACCCTGAAGATATGCCAAAAGCAAAGAAACCTTCAACCTGTTTACAAACATAATAATGTTTATCATCCAACAATTTAAAATAATCCACTGGCGAAAGGCCATGTCTGTTTACAATGTCTCTGGCACGCCTG
Source organism: Pedobacter suwonensis (assembly GCF_007833675.1). Lineage (NCBI taxonomy): Bacteria > Pseudomonadati > Bacteroidota > Sphingobacteriia > Sphingobacteriales > Sphingobacteriaceae > Pedobacter > Pedobacter suwonensis. Next base: position 4,760,764 of record NZ_CP031708.1, read on the forward strand.
ATGCTTTTTGCAGGAGGCTCAAGCCTGGGTAATTGGGGTTTCAACCATTTATAAACCAATAAAACCAGAAATATGGTGCCAAGTATGTTTAAAGAAGTTAAAAATGATACCCCAAGAATGCTCCAGGGCTGTATGCCTTCATTGCTTAACAGTAAAAAATGCTTCATACTATTTATAAAGGCAATAGGCAAAGTAAAATTGCCATCAATATGTTTTCCTTGCAGGAAATAAAATCCTAAGGTTCCGTAGCCAATTATGGCAAGAAAAACGGATGCCCAAATCACCAATTTTTTACTTTTTAAATTAATATTGCCTTTCATATCGTAATGCGGATAAGATATCAGTAGAAATATCATTACCATAAGGGCTAGTAGTGATTCTTCATAATCGAACCCCTTTGTCAGGTTGCCAAGAAATGATAGGGCCACCATGACAAAGGCCATATACCAGGCGGTTTTAACACCAAGAAATAAATAGTAAGTGCAAATTGTCAGTAGTACCCCCATTAATAATACCATACCGTTTGACAGATCTACACCAATGAGGGGAATAAACTGATCTAAAACCCGTATACGATCAGTAAGTGCGGGACTCATTACTGAAATAATATTTACCAAGCCCAGTATTAACACGAATAATGCAGGCAAAAGCCGGGCCCAAAATGCCATTTTTTTGAAAATAAAAGGACAGATGCCTGCAATAAGCGGTAACCAAAACTCAAAGCCCCGGTATAACAGTGTTATTGATATTGCTTGCGATTCTTTAATCCCTGCCCCCATAAAAACCATAACCATTGATACTTCAACTGTCCCGATTCCTTTTAACACAGGAGAAAAACAATATAAAAGTGTTGCTATTGTATACGCCCAAATGCATATACCCAAACTTGGCTCAATGTCAAGTGCTAACATCGCAATATATACGTGGGCAATGCCAACAACTTCAGTAAGTAGGGCAATAAACAAAGGCCTCCGCCAGTTTACCTTAGCATTTTTGAGCAAATCAATTTGAGTGAGAAAAGTTTCTACAGCAGGGAAAAACCGGTATAACACCTTAAAAATGTAACCACGCCTTAAAAACGACCACGTAAGAAACGTTATCAAAGCAGTCGATAGGCTTATCCACGAAACTGATTGCCAAAAAGTCGCTGTCGCCTGCCCTGCAACCTGATACCAGATGATAACCGGAATAGCCAATAATATTAAGGAGGCAATACCCGCAACGGCATAGATGATCGACCCCATGTTGATTTTTTCACGGCTGAGCTTTTCTGCTTTTAATTCATCAGAAAAGAAAGCTAATGATGTAAAACCGCCTGCAGGTAGCATGATGCTCAACAAATTTCGCTTCAGGTATAAATTAACAGCATGCTGTAAATCTACCTTGATGCCCAACTCGCGAAAACTGCTTACATATAAGTATCCTTGCAGGTAGATATAGCTAAAACTTAAGCTAAGACCAATAATGATCCATAGGTTAAGCGTAGTTAGAAGTTCAACAGATCCTTTAATTTCATGTCTCTCGTGGAAGAAGAATAATACTAACATCACCAAGGTGGCGACTGCAAATAGTGTTTTAAAAAATGTTCTGTATCCTTGATAATTTACTTTGCTGATCATAGGGATGTGCGGACTGTAATGTTTTTTTAAAGACAACGCTTTCCTTAAAAAGGCCCAAGCCAACCGAGCACAATTGAAACATTTTAAACCGCTTTAAGCCAGGCTTTATGATAGTGATTTGGTACTGCCCATGTTTATTGTTCCTGGCGTATCGGAAAGGCTTAGGCCATATTAGGACTTTTAAGGGAATTGGTTGTCAGAAAGGCATGATAGATCAAAATTGCTTACTAAATAAAAGATGTATTTTAATTTATATTTATTTTTTTGCCTTGCTGGTAGTTACGCTTTCATCCTGCAGCCCAATGAGTGAAATTGCGAGGGAGAAAGCATTAAGTCCGGATAACGCATTTAAAATCTGTAAAATAGGCGAAAGAATAGGCAGGTATAGATTGGTAACGGTAATGGATAACCAAAACAACTACTATAGTTGGATAGCGAAGGATTTTCCCTACCATCTGAAGCCTGGTGATGATTATCCTGCCCACTAATTATCGGCACTGCCTCATTAGCATCTTCTATTCATTAACTTCCTCAAGTCAGCACTCCTGTAGATTTTTCCATTCCACTGCGTTTCAGTCCAATGACGCTGCTTTTCATTACCTATTATCCATGATTATCTTATCCTTTTACCACGTACCGGTTTCGCATTCGGCTCATCTGGAAAACGACTTTCTTTTTCGCGTGACGGCTTTAGCCCACCGAACTGCCAGCTAAAAGATATAGTTGCCGACCTATTGTAAAACCTGTTGATGCCTGTGCTCTGAAAAGTTGGTGCAAAAGCATAAACATTTTCTTTAAATGTTTTCTGAAAAGGGTTAACCGTTGCAAAGGTGATACTGGCCTTTTTGTTCCAGAATTGCTTGCTGATTGCGAAACGGTAAGAATAATTAGCTGAATTTTTACCCTGCAAGGTGATAAAACCATTTCCATAATCGCCAGAAATGCTTAAAGAAAGATCGTGGGGCAGGGTAAGTGTATTGTTTAAAGTGGTATTAAAAAATGTGCCTTGATTTGATATGTTTAGGGCCTTGCTGGAAAAACGTAAATGGAAAATTTCTGCCCCTGCATTTACCGTCCAATTATTTATTGGCTTGAAAACTCCATTCAGGTTCATTCCTATTCTCGTGTTCTGGCCAATGTTAACCGGGTTACTGTAAGAAATGCCGTTTGCTTTCACAGTAGTTACCGTTTCTATAGCGTTTTTGTTTGCACTGTAATAAAGGCTACTGATCAATGTTGTTTCCTTTTCACCGGTAAAAACATGGGTCAGCTCCAGATTACGTGTTAATTCGGGTTTCAGGTATGCATTTCCCTGGGTGATGTTAAGCGGATCGCTGGCATTGATATAAGGGTTAAGGTCGAAAATGTTCGGACGGCGAATCCTTTCGGTATAGTTTAGCTTAAGTTCGTGTTTTTCTCCAAGCTTTTTAGCGATCAGGAAATTGGGTACCCAGTTCGTAAATGTTCTTCCAAAAGATGGAACAGATTGGAAATCTGCATTGATTCCCGTCCTTTCAAAACGGATACCAGGCCTGAAAGTCCATTCGTTGCCCGTTTCAAAGTTTAAACTCATGTAACCCGCCAGGACGCGTTGCCTGTAGCTCATACTTCCTGAACGTGTAGGGTCTGCCTGTAAGCGGCTGTTGTTTACTTCATAAACACTCGTAGAAGTGGTTCCCTGGTATCTCGTACCCAATTCCATAGTCGTTTTACCCGACTTGCTTAGTGGATGGGTATAGTCTGCCTGAAAATTCCAGTCCTTTTCCGTTCCTTTGTTCGGTCCCCTTTCCTCAAATGAAAGTGTTCCATCTGTTTTATATTGTTTGGTAAGGTAGTCTGAAAAGTCTGAAGATAAAGATCGCTGCGCAAGAACTTGTAGTTCCTGGCCCTCGCGCGTAAACTTCTTGTGATAGTTCATTACCATTTCTTTGTAGGTAAACTGGCCACTTTGATCGCTTATCTGGCGATATTCATCATTTACACCTCCATTATTATAACGGTTGTAGAAACTGTTTTTTTGAGGCCATACGCCTTTCCAGTAAGAAAAACCACCTTCCAGGGTTTGTAGCGAATCAATCTGATATTGCGCCGATAAGCTTGCAGATCCACCTCTGTTGATCATTAAGCCATTGTTTTTTTGAAACAGGCTTCCCGTTTGCCTGCCATCCATGTAAGAGAAACGCTGTAATTCGGTCATGCTCTTTTCTCGCTCGCCACTATAGTTCCCTACAGCAGAGAGATTGAGTTTGCCAACGGTCATGTTCAGCGCAAGGTTCCCGGTCTGTTCCAAATTCCCTGCTGAAAGATCCAATGTGCCACTGGTTCCCTTCAGTTTCTTTTTGGTAATGATATTGATCACACCGGCAGCACCTTCTGCCTGATATTTAGCAGAAGGGCTCGTAATCACTTCAACGGATACGACTGAACTGGCAGGAATTATTTTTAAGGCCTCTTTAAGATTTTTAGCCATAATTTTGGATTCAACACCATTGATTAACACCTTGATGTTGGAATTTCCACGCATTTTCAATTCTCCATTGGCCGTTACGGTAAGCATAGGAGCCTTGCGCAAAACATCGGCAGCATTACCCGATTTATTGCTGATATCGGAAGCAGCATTGTATATAATTTTATCTTTACTGCTCTGGATGATTGGCTTTTTAAGGCTGCCTACTATTGTTATGCCTTGCATTGTTGTGCTTTTTTCTTCCAGCACCATTCTGCCCAAATCAAGTATCTCACCTTCAACAGGAATGATGCCCGAGTGATAATCATGATAACCTATATAACTGATTTGTAACTTAATCTTCGGAACCGATTTCACCTTTGCCGTGAAAGCCCCGTCATTGCCAGATGCTACAGTAGCCAATAAATCGCCAGTTTCGGTCCGTAATATTATAGTGGTTGCAGGGAGGGTAAGGTTGTCCGACTTGCTTACTACAATTCCTTTTACTGTTATCTGTGAATTATTCCCTGTCTGGGCAAATGTTGCCATCGAAATAAGCATAATGCCCAACATAAGTGGATACGACAAAAATAATTTTACTTTGCTCATATTGAATATATTTTAATGCTGCAAAGCAACACAAGAAGGTGTTTTTAAGGGAATATAAATGACCAGTCTGGCAAATAAAAGGTTGAATACCGTTTGTCATTAAGATTTGTTGCTTTAACTTAAAACGGGGAATTTTGTGCATCTTAAAGTGTAATGCTTTTGCAAAACTTAATCTGCCTGATTAGGATGGGATCATAACGAAAATAATTAGAATGGCAAATTCAAATAAAATAAGCAGTTTGTGGATACAGGAAGCCGTAATATTTTGCGCAATGTTCGCATTGACTATGCTGCACGAGTGGATATTTATCAACTCACCAGAAAACTTTTTGAAAGGATTGGGCTTCTTTCTCATTTTATATGCCCAGGCCCAGGTACATCGTTTTTATATCTATCCTTACTACCTGCGCAGAAGCTATCTGGTTTATACTATCCTTACACTTACTGGAGTTTCAGTGGGTGCAATTATGCTTTTTACGGCCGATTATTATTGGATAAAGCCCGATTTTTTTGGAGATGAAGGCTTTTTATTAGGGTTTATCTACCATTTTGTAATCTGCGTAGTAAGTACGGTAACCATTATGGCCCTTTCGCTAATGAAAAGCTACGCAACAGAATTACAGCGAAGGAATCATGATCAGCTCTTACTCAATGAAATGAACCTTAAATTTCTGCATGCTCAGCTCAATCCGCATTTTTTCTTTAATATGCTCAACAACTTGTATGGTGTTAGCCTTACAGAACCTGAAAGGACCCCCGCATTAATTGTAAAACTCTCCGAACTGATGCGTTACCAGATCGAAAACTGGAATCTGACCAAGGTGAAACTTGAAGGCGAAATCAGCTTCATCGAAAATTATGTTGACCTTGAACGTGAACGTATTGGTAAGCGGTGCGATATCAGGTTAAATTATTCGAGCAGTACAAGCGATACACAAAATCGATTTATCGCTCCCTTATTATTGATTGTTTTGATCGAAAATAGTTTTAAACACAGTCAGAATTTTAAGCATTGGTTTGTAAATATCGATATCCACCTTTCTGAAGAAGGACTGAAAATGCACATTGAAAATTCACTTGCTGATGAGAGTCTGAAAAAGCACTCCACACAGATTGGTCTGGCAAATATTCAACAGCAACTGGAGTTTCTTTATAAAGATGCCCATCGCTTTACTACCGAGCGACTACCTGACCGGCATTGTACCGAAGTATTTATTAATTTAAAAAATAGTTAAACATGGACATATTGAAATGTATTATCGTAGATGATGAAGAGGGTGGACACCGGGTTTTGGAACACTTTATTGGCCAGGTAAGGTATCTGGAAATGGCAGGATCATTTTATACCGCTCTTGATGCGATGGAATATATTTACCAAAATGATATCGATCTTGTTTTTCTGGATATTAATATGCCGGGCCTTAGTGGATTGGATATGCTCGGTGCAATATCTGCAAAGCCATTTGTGGTGCTAACTACGGCCTATAAAGAGTATGCACTGGAAAGTTACCAATATGATGTGGTGGATTATCTGGTTAAGCCCTTCGATTTTAAAAGGTTTTTGGCCTCTGTTGATAAGGTAATGAACCGTCTTGCACCCAAACAGTCTACGCAAAAAGAGCATGCTAAAGCTGCATATTTAGTGTTAAAGGTTGATGGGGCAATGATCAAACTTAACTTTGATCACATCCTTTATACGCAGAGTTATGGCAACTATGTAAAGTTTTTTACCGTAGATGGAATGCGCTTAAGTCAGATTACCACAACAGAAGTGGAAAACAAGCTTGATCCCAAAAAATTTGTCAGGATCCATAAATCATATATTGTTGCGGTGAAAGAGGTTTCAGCCGTTTCGGGAGGGGAGGCCATTCTTTTTGATGGAACCAGGCTCCCCGTTGGAAACCTTTACCGAAAAACTTTGCTGGATTCCCTGTAAATGTACTTAGGTATTAGCAGACGATATGGTCAAAAATATTGTCGTTATTAATCTTTAGGGGATGTTTTATCTGCCGAACTGCCTATAGCGATTATTGCATCTTGCATGGTTCGATAAATATGGCGTTCTATTATTTTGTTGTCATCTGCAAGTATAAGCTGGGCTTTACAGTGAATCAGGTCGTGTTTCATCGCAACTACCTGGAGTGAAAAGCTGTTTTCTCTGATACTGGTTAAGAAAGGTGTGATCGAAGATTTTAATGCTTTTTCTACCTCATCGATTGAAAATGCATGATCCAGGCGCAGTTCAAATTCTACCGCCAACTGTCTGATGTTTTTTTTGCTCCGGTTAAGCACAATGGAAGAAGATACTACAGCATTAGGGATGACTATCATATCCCCATCCTTATTTTCGATGATGATATTAATCAGTGTGATATCCCTGATCTTTCCGCTAAATTCACCTATGGTTATTTTGTCGCCCAGTGAGAGCCTGTCAGAAAACATGATAATCAGGCCATTTGCCATGCTCGTGATGTAATCTTTTGAAAGCACGGCAATTGCTGCGGCAACAATACTCAGGCTCACAAACATATTCCTTATGTCGATATCAAAAAGAATCATGACGGAGATGATGAACGTACCGGTATTGATGATAGAAGAAATGCGGTTAATGCCAAGAACAAAATTGTTCATGTCCATTTTTTTATCTCTGTGCTTCCTTAAGTATAAAGCAATTACAATGAGCCGTGCAAAAGAAACAACTACATTGAAACTGAGAAAGAAAGTAGTGGCATATAAAAGCCCCTGGGCCAGCGAAGTGTTTATTTTAAATAGTTCTTCGTTAAAACCAAAGTAGATCAGTACCGAATAGACTAGTAGTTTTGCCGTAAAATATAAAGCCGGCTTTTTTAGGTCATTTTGGTGTTCCATCTTTGAAGTTATAGAAATTAACTGTTAAGTGTAGTTCATTTAACCATCCATGTAAAGGATAGTTAATATTTAATGCAAAGAAAGTTGAATTTAGGTTTGACATAGAAAATTAAATGATCAACCTGGGGAAATATCTTACCAACGTTGTTCGTCAGGTGTAAAGGAGTTTAAACCCTGATATTGAACGGTAAAATGAATAGGTAACTTTATACCATTTCCTTATATTTTCCACAAATAAAAGATGACAAATACCGTTTGTCATTTATAATTGTACTTTACTCATTTATTTTAGCAAGTTGGCTGCGGAATATATTTCTTTGATCATCAGTTTATTGAAACATAAACAAATAAATAACGAATTTGATTGGGACTTAATGCCAATGCTGTTGTCATTAAGCAAGTGGTGATGTAACCAATTTAGTTGGAGTTGTCGTCACAGCGGTTTCCAAACATTTGTGATAAATATTTAAAACTTTCTGCTAACATGATCGACCACGATGCCGAGCTAATGCGAGGAATTCGACAAAAAAACAAAGAAAGCTTTGAGCAGCTTTATAAATTGTATTACAAAAAAAATTACCTCTTAGCATATAAATACCTGCGCAACCAGGAGCAGGCGGAAGAAATTGTACATGACGTTTTCCTGAAGCTCTGGAATAATGGCAGAGAAATCTCTATCAAGCAATCATTAGGAGCTTATCTCTCCAGGAGCATCATAAATGGTTCGTTAAACTTGATAAAGCAGCAACAACGGCTTGATGCACATGTTGAAAGCTTTCGATATGCTATAGATGAGGAGGAAGAATTTAATGATGATGCTCAAATATTAGAAGATAAACTACAACGCCTTGAGCAGGCCATTGAAACACTTCCTCCTCAATGTAAAAAAGTGCTGATGATGAGTAAGTTTGACCATTGTAAACAGCAGGAAATTGCCGATGCTTTAAATATTTCCGTTAAAACTGTTAAAAACCACCTTACCTTAGGTTACGAAAAGATAAGGATGCTCATGAAAAAAGATCTTTCGTTGCCGATCGCCATTATTTTTTTTAACTTCTTTAAATAGGACTAATTTTCAATGGTATTGTCTTATTAACAGAATGGTACTAAATTAATGAATTGATATGGAAGAAAATTATACTCAAAATGAAATCCCCTACCAGCTGATCCTGGATGAGTTGAACGGAACCCTTACAGAGCATCAGCGCACTGAACTGGAAAAGTGGAAAGCGGATTCACAAGCGAATGTGGATATTTATCTGGAAATTATTGAAATTTCAAGAAATGCGGAGTTGCTTGGCGAAAAACAGCATTTGGATACTGAAAAATCATGGCAAAAGCTTAGTGCACTGGCTTTTAAAGATCCTGAAATTCCTGTCCATAAGGTTCTGAAACTGAAAAAGGTAAATTATTTAAGATGGTCTGCCGCCGCAGTACTACTTATTGGTATCTTGGTAGCCATCAATATCTGGAAAAATAACGCCGAACAGATGGTGCAGACGGGTGAAAAAGAGCGCCAGCATTTAATATTACCTGATGGAAGTGAGGTGATTCTAAATCAGAATAGTTCATTCAGTTATAATAAGCGCGATTTTGCCAAATCCAGAAAGGTAAAACTGATGAGTGGCGAAGCCTATTTTAACGTAAAGCATAATCCGAAAAATCCATTTTCAATTCAGACCGGAGAACTTAAGGTAATGGATCTGGGTACCAGTTTCAATTTAAATATTGAGTCTAACTCCGTAACTGTGATTGTTAACAGTGGAAAAGTGGCCATGGAATACAGTGGCAGCAAAAATAAGATACTGTTAGATCCGCAGGATAAAGGGATTTTGGATGTGTCGGCCAAAGCCTTGACCAAAAGCCCAAATGAAGATATTAACTACAGAGCATGGTACGATAAAACATTACGCTACAAGCAAAGCCCACTTGAGGTAGTTTCCAAAGATCTGGAGAAAATATATGGCGTTAAAGTGATGTTTCAGGACAATGAACTTAGGGAACGCCGGTTGACAGCGTATTTCAAACAAAAATCAGTGGAAGAAATTATGCAGATTATCGGGACTTCCCTTAACCTGAAAGTTGTAAATACAAATGGAAGTTTTGCATTAAGCAACCCGTAGTTTGTTTGGATAAAACTTTAACCAGTAGCATTAATGTGCGATATTTGTACATGAACACAATCACAGTAAAGGATTTTATTTCGATAAAGCTGATTGTTTTTTGTGTTTTTTTACTGCTAAAGGTGAATGTTTATGGCCAACAGCAGTTGCTGAACAAAAAAATAAGTATTCGTTTATCAGATTCTTCTCTTCTACAGGCACTTGATTTAATGAGTACTGAGTATTCGGTGCCTTTATCTTATGATCCTGAACTGATTCCCGGTGAACACAAAGTTGACAGGGCATTTGTGAATGTATCTATTGCTGAAATACTTAAGGCCGTACTGGCCGGAACTGGTCTGACCTATAAAATACTACACAATGAAATTATCATTATTCCGATAGATAAAGTTAGCTTAAGCGGCAGGATCGTTGATGCTGAAAGTGGCGAAGACCTTATCGGTGCGAGTTTATATATTCCCGAACTTAAGCAGGGAGTGATCAGTAATGGTTATGGATTTTATTCATTAACAGTACCGCCAGGGAGGTACGAAATCCAGGTCAGTCTTGTTGGCTATACCACACTTAAAACTACTTGTTCGTTGGTTTCTAATGAAAACAAAGTATTCCAACTACAGAGAAAGGTTCTGGAACTGCAGGAAATTCAGGTAAGGCAGCCAGATGAAAAAGATTCATCTGCGTTCTTAAGTCCCGGAAAAACATTTAACTGGGCCAATGGCCGTCAGCGTGCATATTTTAAAGGCGAAAGTGATCTGATTAAAGCGCTTCAAATGGAAAATGGCATTACTGCTTTAACTGAAGGTAGTAGCTATATGTTTATCAGGGGTGGGAATAAAGATCAAAATCTAATCATTTTAGATGAGGCCACCGTTTACGGTCCGTCGCATCTTTTCGGCCTAACATCCGTTTTTAATCCCGATGCGCTAAAAAACATTCAAACTTTTACTGGCGCAATGCCTGCCAATTTCGGCGGCCGTTTATCATCGGTTATTGATGTGCGTACGGCTGATGGTGATGACAAACAGCTGCGATTGAAAGGAGGAGTGAGTTTGCTCACAGCAAGGGCTTCGTTAGAAGGTCCAATCGTTAAAGATAAGAGTTCTTTTCTTTTTGCCGCCCGCAGAAGCCTAAATAATCTTTTAAGCCACGACCTTGAATTGTTTGATCTGCGCCCTGCATACTATGATCTTAATTTTAAGCTCAATTATAAACTAAGTCAGAATAACAGGGTTTTCGCTTCTGCTTATGTAGGTAGGGATAGGGTTAATTCATCTAATGGGTACCTTAATAAATGGGGCAACCAGACAGCTACCTTAAGGTGGAACCATATCTTCGGGCCGAAACATTTTGTTAACCTTTCGGCAATCTATAGCAATTACAAAAATATACTCAGTATCAATGCAGATTCCTCACAGGGAACAAACAGGTGGATCACCGGGATCAGGGATGTAACCTTAAAGGGTGATTTTATAAATTATCCCAATCCACACCACCAGTTTCTTTATGGTTTTAGCAGTATTTATCACCTTTTTATCCCAGGAGAGAGCAGTAGTTCGGTTTACAATAATATTTCTCGTGTGAGGGCAAACGAACACGCCCTTTATTTTTCACATAAACTCTCCCCCTGGAAAAAAATCAAGCTGAATTACGGGTTGAGGATGAGCTATTTTAATACCATTTCAAATGAAAGAACCTATGATCTGGACGAACAGTTTGAACCTGTAATTGTAGACGCGGCAAATAAAAAAGGCTTTTTACGCTGGGAGCCAAGGTTATCTTTACAGTACATGCCAGGTGCAAACGGTTCGTTACTATTGAGTTATAACCGTAATTATCAATACCTTCAGCTGGTGCAAAATGATGAGCTTGCATTTTCTTCGTTAGAAAGCTGGATTCCTTCAGGTATAAACTTGTTGCCCCAGCGATCTGATTTTATCTCCCTCAGCTATAAAGATATTTTGTTTGGAGGAAGTTATATCTTTGATGTATACTATAAGAAAATGCAGCACCAGCTTGAATTAACCGATCATGCCCAGCTGATCTCCAATAGTTTTATAGAGGGCGAATTGCGTCCTGGTTTTTCAAATGCATATGGAATAGAGTTTTCCTTTTCTAAAAACATCGGTAACTTTAAGGGTAATTTAATGTACGCCTTTTCTAAAGTTTACCGTACCATAAATGGTATCAATGAGGGAAGGCGTTACCCCGCAGGATATAACATTCCGCATGTTTTAAAGCTTAATTTATCTTACCAGATTTCCAGAAACTTCTCCGCAAATTCTTTCTTTACCTATAGCACTGGCCGTCCGCTTACCTCTCCAATTGGTTATTATGAGCAGAATGGTTTGAAAGTACCTATTTATGGAGATCGGAACTCGTCAAAAATGCCCGATTATCATCGCCTTGATCTTACCATCCAGTGGACACCTGCTCCAATAGCGGTGCGGAACAGAAACTGGTTTAATACCTTTAGTGTAGGATTGTTTAATGTTTATAACCATAGGTCTCCGTTGTTTTACAGGATCAACCAGCAGGATCTGCAGGAGTTGAACTTTGATCAGCAATCTTTCTCCGGGAGGACATTAGGCCTGTCATATACCTTCAAATTCTAAAAGGATGCATTTAAAATCAGTTTTTTCGATAATGGTTACAGCTTTTCTCTTTATAGGATGTAAAAAGGAAGGATCTGTTAATGAAATCCCTTATGATTTAACTATAGAGGGTGGCATCAACACCTATACTACCCAACAGTTTATCAGGATTACCAAACCAGCATCCTTAGATCGGGATCATGCATCGGCAGTTTCAAATGCCACGGTAAGCATTAACGATGGCCAGCATGATATTCCACTTAAAGAAATTTCTTCATCCGGAGTTTACTCGGGTGTGGTAATGCAGAATAAAAATTTTTTCAAGGGCTATACCCTTACGGTTATTTATAACAATAAAAAATATACGGCAACGGATACATTATTACCGGTTTTGCCGATAGATTCCACCTATATTCCGGCTGTGGTTACCAATAGAAATGGAGGATACCGGGTTACCATACCCAAACATACTTTCGGAACTTCTACAGCACAACAATGGTTGATCCTGGCAACAGGGAAAACCTGGACGGAAAGTAAATTTGACGAAAATTTCCCTTTCAGTTATTCTCATACTTTCGGGACACCTGATGCCCTGCACCCATTAACCCAACAATCGAGGGTACTTGATCTGGCGATAAGTGATCACGTTAATATTTATAAATTTTCACTGTCTGAAGCTTATAGCACTTACCTGTATAACCTTTTTCAGGAAACAGACTGGAAAGGATTGCTATCTTCCGTTCCAGGAAACGTTAAAGGCAATATTTCTGGTAAAGCAAGTGGCTTTTTTTATGCAACAGATGTAGAAATGCAAGAGCGCCCGTTAAAAACGTTAGCAGGCAAATGAATTTACTTCTTACCTTATAGGTCTCACCTAAAGTTGATGGAATTCTAACGGCCTTGCGCTACCGCACTTAAAGGTCACTACCCGACTTAAACATACAACCTCTTATTCTAAGCAGAACATATCCAAATTAGGACTTTTTAGTGTATCTGCTGTCATCATTAAAAACGCCCGTTAATTTTTAACCTGTTTGCTATTAATTGAAAGATCAGGGGATTTAAATTTCAGGATAGGTGCGGTTCCACTAGATATAAAGTGATATGAAAAAGTGTTTATTAATGGCTATTATGGTACTTATCGGCCAAGTTGTGTTTGCACAGTCGCAATCACACACGTACAACGTATTTTATAATGAAAAAAACGTTGGAAAGATGTTGATCACTAAAACAGGCAATGATCAGGATTGCGTTATCAGGTTAAATTTTACCGCTAATTTTAACGTAGTGCTTAAAAGCATTCTTATTGAGGGGCAGGAAGAAGCCATGTTTGAAAAAGGAATACTGAAATATTCTACCGTATTGCGAAAAGTTAATGGCAAGGTTCGGACCAATAAGCAGACCAGGATAGCCAACGGGACCTACAGTGGCGTTGATGAAGGAACAGTTCAATCTGTTGATGTACCGGAAATCCGTTCGAATTTTCTAAGCATATTATTTTTTGAACCTGTTGGCCGGCAGCATATTTATGCAGATAACCTTTTGCAAAATGTTAAGGTAGTTAATAAATCGGCACATACTTATCAAATTCCCTTACGCAATGGTAGCTATAATCAATATACCTATGTAAATGGGAAATGCGCTGCAATTGAGTTGAATACACCGTTTTTGAAACTGAAATTAAAGCGGATCTGATCGCTGCGTTTCCAGTTTTTCTGGGAAGCTATTTTTCCTGATTACAGATCCTTCGCTTCACTATCATTGTCAGAATTCACTAGAATGCTCGTCATTCTCGCGCATGCGGGAATCTTAAAATACTTGCATTAAATTATTCGCGAGATTTCCTTTTCTAATCGTCATTCAGGAGCATGCTTCGGCTCCCCATCAAGTCCGGAATGACGATCTCTTGAAGAATATTAGCAACTGGAAATTTACCTGTCAAGAATATTGATTTTATACAATAAATTACTGCTCGGGCTGAAAGAGTTCAACAAAAATGTTCGCCATTGTAAGAAGGAATCCTGAAGTTTTGAGCAGGTAATCTTTTATGTTATCAATTTGCTTAAAAGATTGCTTAAATATATTGATAGCTGTTTTATTTAAGACCTTTCGTTGCGCTCAGTATAACAGCAAAAAAAGGTGCCAGATTTACGCTGGCACCTTTTAAGATTAATTTTTCTTTGCAGGTTTTGGATGCATTACTGGCCTGCTACCTACAAGGGGCTCTTTTTTCTCCTCTTTTTTAGTGGCTTTTGCCGGAAGTTCCCTTTTTGTCGTATCCTTTTTTAATGATTTTTGAGCTGGTTTTGTTTGTGCATTAACCGTTGAAGTTAACAAGCCTGCTACCATAAAAGTGAACATGGTACCTTTCAAAATTGATTTGATTTTCATGATGTTTTAATTTAAGTGTATAATAATTAATTACTGTTTTTTAATGATAACAAACCGCTTATTTCTCCATTGGGAAATCGGGAAGAGATTACGTGTACTGAGATTTTTTGACCTATTAGCGATGCCTGATCAACATCGCCTAAAATTACTTCACCCTTAACAGGAGAAACATACTTCGCTTTTGGTTTTTTAACGGTACCTACAACAGCATTTTTTTCATTTCTGAATTCGATCAGAGATGGTTCAATCTCTTTAAAATAGAGCGCAAATATTAGTTTTTTACTGGTGATGGAATATAGCCCCGATAAATTTCCGCTAGCTTTCGAACCGGTTTTAGTCATGCTGCCGTCCACCAGCGAAGTGATCCGGTAGGTGGCTTCTTTTTGCCGTGATGAATTGGGTCTTTGCAGTGTGTTTTTTTTGCAGGCACTCATGCTGGCTATGGTCATGCAGGTTATTCCGATGGCAGCAATATGCTTGAATTTAATTGGTGTTTTCATGCTGAACCTTATGATGTGTAAATGAAGTCCGTGTTATTAGGTGGACTTACCTTTAAGACCGTCCATTCTTTTTAAAGTCCTAATGGTTTTTTGAAATTTTTTCTAAGCAAAATCCTGGTGGCTATATCCGATCAGATTCCTTGGGCATTTTTACGATAAGCTTTAATCTTTTGTGTGCTGGTAGGATCCTTTTCTGATCTGCTTTTCAATGAAAAATTGTGTTGGGACTATTTTTCAGATCTGGTGTCTTAGAGTCAAATTCAAAATATCCAAACGTACCCAATGTGTATACTTCGTTTCCAAAAAATCAATTTATGCAGGTATTTAACTGCTTGTTTGATTTGTTTATCAACCCTCGGGCTGCATGCCCAAAACAGGGATACCGTGAGTTTATCCCTTCCACAAATAGAAGCCAGGTTTCTAAGTCATAACCTGAAACTGATTGCGCAATACTATCATATCGACAGGGCCAATGCAGAAATCATAACGTCAAAATTATTTCCGAATCCGGTGTTCTCCTTTGGCCAGGGGCTATATACCAAAAGTCGGGATACGAATGTTTTTAGTCAGCAAACTTATGGGATCTCCCAATTAATCTTAACTGCCGGAAAGCGTAATAAAGCCCTTCAGCTGGCTCAAGTAACGGCAGAAAATGCCAGATATGAGTTTTTTGATCTGGTAAGAACATTAAAATTCAGTTTAAGGAGTAGTTTTTATAACCTCTATTTTTTACAAGAATCCCTTAATTTATATCAGCAGGAGATCGCTTCGTTACAAAAAACACTACAGGCCTTCCAATTACTAAACCGAAAGGGTAATATTTCTCAGAAAGAGGTACTCAGGATACAGTCACTGGTATATTCCATCCAGAGTGAGCAGGTTGCATTGATCACACAAACGCATGAACTTCAGGCAGAGCTCAGTCATCTTATTGGTGAAGATGGAAAAATCGTGGTGAAGCCAGCTTTCTCACCTATGGCGGCCAATGGGAATGATGTTTCCAAAATACCATTCCAGGCTTTCTTGGATTCGGCACTTTTAAACAGGCAGGATTTGAAAATAGCAAAATCCAACATCAATTATCATATAGCTAACCTGAAACTTCAAAAAGCTATGGCTTATCCTGATCTCACGCTTTCACTCAATTATGATAAAAAAGCCGGATACGGACTTAAATATATTTCAGGAGGTATCTCCATTCCTTTGCCCATTTTCAATAGGAACCAGGGCAACATCAGGTTGGCCCGTGTAATGTTGGATCAAAGTAAGGTTTTAATGCAGGACCAGCAGAATACAGTACAGAATGAATTGGCAGCAGGTTATGAAGATGCGGTCAAACTTGAAAAAGTATATCGAACATTTGATCCAAAATTCAGAGATAATTATAGGCAACTGATTATTGAGGTATATAAAAACTATGAAAAACGAAATATCAGCCTTGTCGAGTTCTTAGACCTGTATACCTCATTTAAAATGAATGTGATCCAAATGAATAATCTCCAGCTCCAAAGAATAATGACTTTGGAAAAGCTCAATTTCTTAACTGCAAGTCAATTCTTTAACCCTTAAACTCCTTATCATGAACAATCAATTTTTAAACACATATCTAATAATAGGTATGTGCGCTTGTCTTACTGTCTGCTCATCAGGTTGTAGCCGTACGTCTGGGAGAACCAATCAAAAAAAAGAAAAGTTCACTGTTACAAGCGAACTGCTTAGGGAACTTTTGGTCGATACCGTTAAAACTGCATCTCAAAGTACTTTAGTTAATTTGAGTGGTAAAATTCAGGCAGACGAAAGTAAAATGATCAAAATTTTTCCGCTGGTTAGCGGTATAGCCGGAAATGTTAATATTCAGCAGGGTGATGCCGTAAAAAAGGGACAATTGCTTACCACATTAAAAAGCCCCGAAATGGCAGGTTTTGCTAAAGATGCCATGACTTCCGAAACAGAATTGAGAAATAGCCGCCGGGCATTGGAAGTGGCAGAAGACCTTTACAAAAGTGGTCTTGCCTCTCAAAAGGATCTGGAAGCGGCCAAGGGAGAATATCAAAAAGCAAAAGCCGAAACCCAAAGAAGCAGGGTAGTCATGGGCATTAATAAAGGTAATTCCAAATTAGCATACGAGTTGAGAGCGCCGATCTCCGGATTTGTAATTGAAAAAAATGTGACCAGCAATATGCAGGTACGCACAGATAACGGACAAAACCTGTTTACAGTGGCAGATCTTTCTACCGTTTGGGCAATTTTAAATATTTATGAATCTGATGTTTCGAAAATAAAAACCGGAGATGCGGTCAGCATTTCTACCATTGCTTATCCGGATAGAAATTTTGAGGGTAGAATTGATAAAATATATGACATTCTTGATCAGGATAACCGGGTGATGCGGGCAAGAGTGAAAATCAGAAATACAGATTTCGCGCTAAAACCAGGAATGTTTGCAAATATAAAAGTAACCGGGCATTCAGTCGATCACCTGCCCTTTGTGAATAGCCGTTGCCTGGTTTTTGATAAAGACAAGAATTTTGTTTTGGTATTGGATAAAAAAGCGCATGTACGCATTCAGGAGGTAGAGTTGGCCAGACGGATGGAAGACCTCGTTTTTATCAGCAAAGGCCTAAATGCAGGTGACCGGGTCATCGCCTCCAGACAAGTTTACCTATACCAATCCCTTAAAAATTAAGTTAAACCTTATCAATTCATCTTGTGAATAAATTCATCAAATCTGTCCTTACTTTTTCCCTGAAAAATAGGTTTTTTATCTTTTTACTTACTTTTCTTTTAACGGTTGCAGGTTATATCAGTTTTAAAAATACCCCGATCGACGCATTTCCGGACGTAACCAATACCACCGTTACCATTATTACCCAATGGCCTGGCAGAAGTGCTGAAGAGGTAGAAAAGTTCATTACCAGGCCCATAGAAATTGCAATGAATCCTGCTGAGAAAAAAATGACGATCAGATCGTCGTCTCTATTTGGGCTATCGGTAATCAAAATCAGTTTTATGGACGGGGTTGATTATGCATTTGCCCGGATGCAAGCAAATAATCTCCTTGCTATGGCCAGCCTTCCTGAGGGTATAAGTCCTGTTATACAACCTCCCTACGGCCCCACTGGCGAAATTTTTAGATTTACACTCACCAGCAATAAAAAATCGGTAAAAGAATTGAAAACCATCCAACAGTGGGTGGTTGAAAAAGAAATCAGGGCCGTTCCCGGGGTGGCTGATGTAAGTAGTTTTGGTGGCGAAACCAAAACCTATCAAATTACGGTTGACCCGAAAAAGGCGTTGGAATTTGGGGTAACGCCGGTAGAAATATTCTCTGCGGTTTCTAAAAGTAACATGAATGTAGGTGGTGATGTGATTGAACAGAACGGACAGGCCTTTGTGGTCAGGGGTATCGGACTTTTGAACAATATTGATGAAATCAAAAATATCATCATTACCCATATTAAGGGACTTCCTGTTTATGTCAAAAATATTGGAGAGGTAACCGAATCATCACTGCCGAGGCTTGGTCAGGTAGGACGAGATACAGATCCTGACGCAGTTGAAGGGATAGTTCAGATGCGTAAAGGGGAAAATCCAAGTGAAGTAATTGAGAAATTAAAGGTTACCATCAATAAACTTAATCAAGATATTTTACCTGATGATGTAAAGATAAAAACCTTCTACGACAGAGAAGTATTGATCAGCTATGCTACAAATACTGTACTTCATAATATGATGGAGGGGATTGTATTGGTTACCCTGGTGGTATTTTTGTTCATGGCCGACTGGAGAACAACAGTAATTGTTGCGGTAGTGATTCCATTAGCTCTTCTTTTTGCTTTTATCTGCCTAAAGTTAAAAGGTATGCCGGCAAACCTGCTTTCTATGGGAGCAATTGATTTTGGGATTATCATTGATGGGGCAGTGGTGATGATGGAGGGTATTTTTGTGGTGCTCGACCATAAGGTGAAAGAAATTGGCATGGAAAAATTTAACAGGTTAAGTAAACTTAGTCTGATCAAAAAAGCATGCCTGGTAAATGGTAAAGGAATTTTCTTTGCCAAAATGATTATCATCGCAGGTTTGCTGCCAATCTTCAGCTTCCAGAAAGTAGAAGGAAAAATGTTTTCTCCTTTGGCCTGGACTTTAGGTTTTGCTTTGCTCGGTGCCTTGTTGCTAACTTTTACCGTGGTACCGGTATTGGCAAGTTTTTTATTAAAAAGGAATGTGCGCGAAAAACACAATTTGTTTATCGTTTGGCTCAGCCGTAACTGTATTGCTGCATTTGATGTGTGTTTTAGACACAAAAGGGCAAGTTTTTTTACTGCCATGGCTGTAATGTTTGCTGGTCTTGCCTGCTTCAAGTTTGTTGGATCGGAGTTTTTGCCACAACTCAATGAAGGATCTATTTATGTGCGGGCAACAGGTCCTTTAAGTACTTCTTTAACAGAATCGGTTAAGTTATCCGATCAGATGAGAAAGGTTTTTTTAACATTTCCTGAAGTGAAACAGGTAATTTCTCAAACCGGCAGGCCCGATGGGGAAGTGATGCCACGGGGTTTTACAACCAGGAGTTTTTGGTTGATCTATTTCCAAAAAATGAATGGGCAAGAAAAATCAGTAAAGATGAACTTATTGGGATGATGAATGAACGCCTCAAAGTATTTCCGGGCATAGATTTGAATTTTTCGCAGCCCATATCCGATAATGTAGCTGAAGAGGTTTCGGGGGTAAAAGGTTCCATTGTAATTAAAACGTTCGGGCAAGATCTTAAGGTTACCGAAGAAAAAGAGAAAAAGATTTATCAGATTATGAAAGGAATTAAAGGAGTTGATGATCTGGCTATTTTATATAATCTCGGTCAACCCGAGTTACTGATCAAACCAGATCAGGCTAAAATGGCTCTTTTTGGCGTAACTACGGCGGATGCCAATGCCGTTATACAAATGGCCATAGGCGGCCAGTCTGCTACGCAGATTTATGAAGGCGAACGTAAGTTTGACTTGAGGATCCGTTATCCTGAAAGTTTCAGGAACAGTAGCGATGCTATCGGAGATTTAAGAGTACCCACACTTTCAGGGACAAAAATTCCGTTAAGGGAAATCGCAACAATTGAAAAAAAGATCGGTCCAAGTATTATTTATCGCGACAACGGAATGCGATATGGTGCTATCAAATTTTCTATCAGGGGACGCGACATGGGAAGTACCATTGCTGAAGCACAACAAAAAATTAAGGAAAATGTAAAGATGGATAAAGGTTTCTTTTTAGAATGGGCAGGCGATTTTGAAAACCAGAAGCGTGCTACAGCCCGCCTGCAACTGGTGGTTCCCATTTGTCTGCTGGCAATTTTTCTGATTTTATTTGTTCTTTTTGGATCCATCAAAGATTCCCTGTTGGTGCTGAACAATGTGCCGTTTGCCATTACCGGAGGTATATTGGCGCTTTTATTCACACAGGTCAATTTCAGTATTTCTGCTGGAATTGGATTTATCGCCTTGTTTGGTATCTGTATCCAAAACGGTGTAATCCTCTTAACCAAATTTAAAAGCAACATGGTCGAGTTAAAATCAAATCCTCACACGACATTCACCGATGCTTTACGTGATGCGATGGGCGATCGCCTCCGTTCGGTAGTGATGACAGCAATGATGGCTGCCATTGGTTTATTGCCTGCAGCTGTTTCATCAGGCATAGGATCAGAGGCATCCAAGCCATTGGCTATAGTGGTAATAGGCGGACTGATTACCAACACCTTTTTTAACCTGTTTATTTTTCCAATAGTTTTTTTCTGGTCTTATAAAAGGCAGGTAATAAATGCAAAATAGCTCGTATCAACACGCTGTTACAACTGGTTTGAATAGGCCAGAATAAGCATAATTAAGGCAAAATGTTCCAATCATTTTGCCTTATGCACTTTTAGGAATTACTGAGTAAAAACAATTTCCACGCATATTAAGGCTTTTATTGCCATCTTCTACTCCAGATACCATCTTAATATTTTTTCTTCATAGAGTTTTACTTAAAATAATAAAAATATTATATTCGTAAAGCAGTTATCTTTAAGATGCAATAACTGTTCAGAATTATCTAACAATAATTTTGAAGAAACAATCCGGATACGCAACGCTCTCAGATCACAACTCTTTCTCGTTGCAACTGTATTGCACAAGGCCATTTTCTATTCGCCATAAATGGGCTGATATTTTTTGTGCCTAAAAATGGATTTAACGACCAAATATAGTTGATATGCAAACAATAATAACCTTAATGCGGGCTTTGGCAAAAAATGCCAGAGACAAATCAAATAATAAGCCAGCTTGTGTAGGCTCATATCACCGTTTTTAACTAAGTCGATTTTTGAAACCATTGCCGATTGATGATAAATTGCTGAGCAATCTGTATTCGACTGGCTAATCATCTTATAAAGACTAAGTGGAGTCCAGAGACCACCAAGCAAACGGGGCATCATCCGAAAAGCCAGAGGAGTAGGAAAAATAAGAACTTAAAAAAATGAGTAACATGAATCTTCAGTTGGGCGTACAGTTCCAATTACTTAAAACCAAATTAGTAGCAGTTTATGAAAAAGCCGGGAACGATTCTTCTTTTCTTTTGATGCCAACAAATTTGGAGGAAGTAGGTAGCGCTACCTTAGGAGAAATGATGCAAGATTTAACAACTGCCTTTAGTGATAGTGTAGATACAGAAAAGATAAAATCTGATCTTCAAGCATTAAGTGCTGATAAGCCTGAATCTAAGTTTAAGTTAGATAACTTGAAATTTAGCTTGAAAACCGCTTACATTTATGTAAAAGGAAATGT
This sequence comes from Pedobacter suwonensis, assembly GCF_007833675.1. Classification (NCBI taxonomy): domain Bacteria; kingdom Pseudomonadati; phylum Bacteroidota; class Sphingobacteriia; order Sphingobacteriales; family Sphingobacteriaceae; genus Pedobacter; species Pedobacter suwonensis. The sequence continues at coordinate 4,782,729 of NZ_CP031708.1, forward strand.
GAAGGAATATGCTTTTGCCATTGAGGTAGATTTTGGAGATGCCGTTCCTGATTTAGGATTCGTAACAATTGAGAAGTTGGCTTTTAAAATCTGGAATACGAAAAAGAATGTCGTATTGAAGCAGCTAAATTTAGATACCATTGAAAATTTAGTTAGTAAGCTCAATGTACCTGAAAAACAACTGGTCAAAGGAGAATAACCAGCGATTTAGGATAGTTTAGATTAAGCAGCGCTGCCAAAGCATAATTTTTGATTTCAAATGAGCAACCAGACCAATATCGCTTTTTCGGCAACCGGGAAGATTTTTGAGTTAGATGCCTCAGTAACCATCATGGTAAATAACAATGAAAAATTGATTTTTGGAGAGCTTGACACCAGTCGCGCTAAAATCAAAGATTTGTTGAATAACAATGAGTTAGGTGTGGATGGGCTGGTTGACCAATTTACGTTATTTAATAGCTTATCCGGGACCTTTAAAGCACAGGTGCTGAAAGCTGCAGGTGTCTGGTCTGTGGTGATTCATTACGATAAAGATGTGGCAGGTGATAAAGCTTTTCTTTATGCCAACGTAGTGGTGCTAACCGATGCTAAACAGTTGGCTTTAAGTATAGATACCGGTTTTTTTCGGAATGGCAATGCATTGGAGCAGTTCATTTATGATACAATGACTTTTTTTAGTATAAAAAAAGTAGCGCTAATCGTCAGGAACAAAACCTCCGATGCAATTAACCAGTATTTGAGGCGAACCGCATCAGGTCATTTTCCCGATATGGTCATGTCAGACCGCTTTAGCCAGCAGTTGGTTGCTAACTCATTGTTTGATCTGAAAAATAGTGATAGTGCATTTGGAAAGGGACTTTATCAATTAACAGGTCTGGATCATATTGATCTGATCATAGGAACGGCGTTAAACGCTTCAGCATTTGAAGCAATGCTGATCAGTTCCGATATCAAAAAAGAAGGTTATGAAATTGAAAATTTGTATTTCGGCATTAAACAGCATAATGGATTCTACTTAGCGGCAGGAGGGAAGCTCAATTTTCCATTGGAAGAAGATGTGTTAACCTTTGTTCTTGCCGGAAGCCTGTCCGTTTCTTCCTTTAACCTGTCTGCCTCTTCAAGCTATAAAATACCGATAAACAATAAGATTAGCCTGAGCGATTTAGGTTTGATGATTGGCGTTGGGGCAACTGGTGTTACTTTCGGCATGACTGGTAGGGTAACAACCAATAATATATCCATTTTTGCAGGGTTTATTGTGAGCCAGGCTAATATTGGATTAATTACCGCTGCAATTACCTCTACCAAGGGCAGGACTTCCCTAAAGGATATTATTGTTGATATTGCGGAAGTTGATTTTCCTGGAATAGAGTTCCTCGATGTGGTAGCCTTGGCTGATTTTGAAATCAATAACGCTAAAATGTCCCAATGGACATACCCATCTCATCCGGATAATACCGATAAAGCGGAGATTTTAAAGAACTTCAATTCAAGCCTGCCAACTGAACTCGCCATACCTGCCGTTGAAAATCTTCAGGTTTCTGATTTAGGAGGCAACCACCAATGCATCGTTACCGATACCTCAACCATGCGCCATTACCGGGTTGATACCTCGGGAGCCATATCTCTAAACTGCCAGCTGTTTATATGTACTCAGCCTACCGTAATTGGAAATTACCAGATGAATGTGGGCTTTTTTCTCTGTGGTACCATCGAAATCTTTAATGTAAAGGCAAGAGGACTTTTCCTGATCGAACCTGGTAACGCTATTTTAGCATTGATTGAAATTTCAAAGATTGATATCAAGGGAATATTTGAATTGACGAGGTCCCGAAAAACAATGCCTATGGAACCTGTAAAGGGTGGGCTGGCGAGCGCGCTGATAAAAGCAGATGCTCAAGGCCCGGTATTGTATTTAAATGTTAACAGGGCAACAAAAAAACTCGAATTTTATTTAAGTGCTTATGTCAATATCTTAAATATTTTTCAGTTGGATGCCCTGATTCTCCTTAAAGACAGGATGGTATTTATTGATCTGGAACTGCAATATGTTGGTTTTAAAATCCTTTTTCATTTAGAAGGAAACTATGCCAATTTTTCGAGCAGTGGATTTAATGCGCGTGTGGTGTTTGATACCAGTGGATTTATCAAGCTTTTGGAAGAAGCACAGAATGCAGTGCGGGATGCAGCCAGGACCGTGCAAAATTCTATAGAAAATGCAAACCGAAAATTGACTGAAGCCCAACAGCAGATCTTAAATCTGAATAATACAATAAATGAGTATAACAATTACATCAGAGATTATGGTAATAGAAGAGCAGATGCTTCTTGGTGGCGGGTGGATGAAAAAATTTATTATTCAGCTCAGATTTTATACTATGAAACCCTAAAAGTAGGTGTAAATGTGGCTATCGGAGTAGCGTATGGTGCTTTAGAGATAGCGAAGGCAGCTTTAACGCTTGGCGGTAAAATTGCATCAGGAGCTTTGGAAGCGGTAGCTAATATTTTAGGCGCCATTACCAGGTTATTTTGGATCAAATCTTTTGCATTGGGCATGGAATTTACCCCTGATGCCAAAAAAATAGAAGCTGAACTTGAATTGACCGTTTTTGGAAATGATATCACATTAAAAGGCTCGTTGGATATCGATAAAGCAATGAATGATATGGGTGCTTTGATTACCGGTTTTGTAAAGGATAAACTATCTGCTAAAACGAAAGAAGTGACCTCAAATATCAATAACGGCATTTTCAGAACTTTAAGTTCAGAAACGGATTATCATATGTTAACACCTAAGCTGCAAAGCATTGCCCAAAATAAAAAGGACTATTATGACTTGCTCGAATTTCATGAAATGATAGAAGATTTTCTGGTCGAATCGAATAAGAAATACCTGACCGAGTATGAAAAACAACCCGACGACTGGCAACAAAACATATGCGAAATGGAAGAAGTAAAAATCAAAAATGACGTGATCCAGCGCGAGTGTGTGGAAGCCTTTGACGATGAGTTTGTAAATTCATTGGATGAGGTGATTACATTGGTACGGGAAAACCAGGTGAGAGCCAATATTTCTAATGAAGCGGATCAGCAAATGACCGATCTTCTGAATCTTGTTAGGGATATCAATAATCAGAAAACAGTTGCAAGAAGTTTGAGGAGCGAAAGACGTTCTTTGTTTTCAAGGGTAGAAAATGTTGTTGAAGATAATAACGAGGTTAAAAGATCATTTAAGGCCAGTAGCGATTTTGACATCGATCAGGCCAATGAGAATTATGCAGATGGATTGTCAGAATTGCTGAAAAAAACCTTCCCGGATAATACGAATGAATATAGCGAGGAATTTAAAGAATCTGTTGCCGCAGCCATTTATCAATTTAGAAACCCTCCACAAGTTAACCCGAGAAGATAATGGGCCTTATTAAAACAAATGTCCGTATACTGTTCATACTGGCTGCACTGGTATTTTACGCCGTTACCAGCCATGGCCAAAACCTGGAGCCTAAACGCAGTTTTGTACTGCTGATCTATATGAATGGTTCAGACCTGGAAAGCAAGCATGAATTGGCCAGTGAAGACATTAATGAGATTATCCGTTCCTATAAAAGCACTGAGGATAATTTTGCAACGGTGATTTTGCATGGTGGGACTAAAAAGTGGCATTTTTCTGAGCAGATCTCCGGCGATAGCCTTACTTATAGTAAGGTGACCAAAGAGGGGTTTGAAAAAGTAAAAGTAACAGCAAACAAAAGTATAGGAGATCCATCAACCTTGGTTGATTTTATTTCTTTTAGTAAAGAGAACTTCCCGGCAGAAAGATATGGGCTGATTTTTTGGAATCATGGAAGAGGCAGTGTGCATGGTTTTGGTTACGATGAATTATTTCCTGAAGATATTTCTCTTTCCCTGCATGAAATGGGAGAGGCTTTCGCAGATTTGAAACGTAGCCAAAATGATTTGGATCTGGATTTTATAGGTTTTGATGCCTGTTTAATGGCAACTATCGAAACCGCCACTGTATTTGCACCTTATGCTGATTATATGATAGCTTCTCAGGAACTTGAACCAGGCAATGGCTGGAATTATGAATATATCATCAACACCTTATCTACTCAACCAAACCTAAAAACAGTTGATCTTCTGGAGGGAATTGCAAAATCATATATTGATGCCTATTCGTATCAACCTTATTTGCAAGCAACCTTATCAGTAATCGCGCTTGATAAAGTAGCTGCTTTAAATGCAAGTGTAGGAAACCTGATCAGTAAAATTTCTGCAAATCTGAATTCAACCTATCCGGCTAAAGAAGCTTTTAAACAGAAATCCAATGACAGGGCCAGGTCCAAATCATTCGGATTACCTTCTTTTTCGTTCGCGGCTGAAGATATGATTGATATTTCCAGCTTTTTTAAAATAGCAGCGAAAAGCACTGACACATTGTTTGGCGATTTTGAGAAAAAGCTGAAAGATGCAGTTGTGTGCAATGTTTATTCAAAAAACTTAGATAAAGACGCCATTTCAGGTCTTTCGGTGTATTTTCCTTATTATAACAGAAAAACCGCCAGTCAACTAAAAGATTATCTGCTAACACCATTCAATATAGAATTTGAAAAATTTATCGAAAATTATGTAGCCGAACTGATTGGAGGAGATGCGGATAGCGTTTTTGTTAAAGATTCCGGAAGAAAGCTAAATGCAGCCATGTTGGTTAACACCAATAAGATTTATTTAAATATCAGAAGGTTAACGGGAGGCAGTACGTTGGTGTCGTACGGATTGGATGCGTACGATACTAATGTAGATGACCGCGGATACATCACCCTGTATGGCGGGAATAAAAAATGGGACGCCAGGTGGATCAGTATCAACGATATCAACGTCTGTGCATTTATGGGACTCTCCAACCAATCGGGGATATCATATAATGTGCCTGTACTTTTGAATGGAAAACAAGCAGAGCTGGTAATAAAGTATTTTAATGTTGGAGGAAAGAATCTGGCTAAAGTAACCGGATATCGGGAGATTTCTGCTGAAGGGATTACAGATAAAATTAAGAGCCTGCAGGCGTATGATGAAATTACTTTTCTGGGTCAGAATAGTATTGATGGATCAATGAGTATCACATTGGGTAAACTGCTTATCGCTGATCCTTTAGCTTTAGACGTCAAACTTTCAACCATGCCAAAAGGAAATTATCAGGTAGGGTTTTGTATGGTCGATTTTTATGGCAATAAACACTATACCAAATTTGAAGATTATATCATTAATTAAAAACCTCGTTACTACAGACCTAAATAGATTGATGATCAGATCATCATACCAACTAGCTTTATACTTTTAGTTTAGCATCAATTTTTCAGCACTAGATATCAGAAATAAACATGGAATTAACGACTCAACAGCGCAATGAAAGCCTTTCGGCAGCTACGCATACCTTACTTTTCGACAATGACTATCTGCACATTAAAAATGCAATTGAACAACTCCATTTGCTGTTTGCCGGCGTAACCGGAGTTAAGGCAGGCAACATTACAGATCAGGATATAAAATTAGCCTTTGGCACTGCTGTTTCAACCATTAAAGCTGCGCATTGCCTTAAAGAATTAGAACGTACCCTTAAATTTATCAGGGGCATTCATCAGGCAGTTAATCATTTATTAAATACAATGCCCGGGCAAACTATAAATATATTGTATGCCGGTTGCGGCCCTTATGCCACGTTGCTTACACCTTTAACCTCAAAATTTACCTCGGCGCAGATCAACTTCATTTTACTGGACATCAATACAGATTCGTTGGATGCTGCAAAAGTGCTTTACGAGCAATTAGGCCTGTCTGATTACGTAATCGACTATGTTTGCGCTGATGCAACTATTTACACATTTCCTGATGCCATCCGTATTGATATGGTGATTTCTGAAACCATGTTAAATGCGTTGCGTAAGGAGCCACAACTGGCCATTATGAACAATTTAATACCACAAATGCGTCCAGAGGCTATATTTATTCCGGAAAAGATTTCTATTGAGGCCGTATTAACGCGGTGGGAAGAAGAATATCGCTATTTTACAATCCCTGATTATCAACCTAAAAGGATAAAAGCAGGATTGGTATATCTTGCCAGCCGTCAATTTAAGCTTCCGCAGCCTATTATTATACATATACCTGCTTCTGAAACCCATAACCGGCTTGAGTTATTTACGGAAATAACCGTATTTGGCGAAGAAATGCTAACTACCTACAATTGTAGCTTAACCATGCCATTGGCTGTATGTAAGTTAGAAAACCAACATGAGGGTAAAGCCGTGAAATTTGAATACATCATGTCTGATCATCCTGGCTTTACCTATACCATTTAAAGATTGAAATACCGGCAGATATACTTTCTGCCGGCGCTTTTAAAATTAAACTTGCTAAGAATAGGGTTCATTACGATCATTTTACGATGATGGATTTGTGTCCTCCGATGCCGCTCCCGAGTTTTGATACGATGATGTATCGTTTGCAGGAGGCGTGTTTGTTGGCTGCGGTATGGGATTAGTTACCGCCGGATTTACCTGTGAAATCGAAGGAGCAGCCTGCTGTTGTCCTGGCAAAATACCTGGTGATGGATTATTTGCTGCAGCAGAATCAATTGAGGGAGCATTTTCCTGGGTTTTTAAAACCAAATAGGCAGCGCTGCTTATGCCGGTAAGCCATAAAAGTGTCTGGCTAAGTTCAGGTAAGGCACATCCTGTTTTAATGCTGTATACTTTATTGAGAAAAATAATAACAGCAATGCAAGTCCATACAACTTTTTGAAAACGATGTACGCTGATGCCATTATCATCAGAAAGAATATCTACAAAAAAGCCTTCAGAAGGGCTGTTCTGATGGCGAAAACGGCCATCTTGTATTTCCCGTTTATCAATTATGGAGCCACCTGCAGTTACAGCGGCGCTTATTCCCATTAACACCAACGCGGTTTCATTTAATCCTGTGTCGTTACAGTTGGCCATACAAAGTTGCAAATAAATATAACTGCAGGAGATCACCACTGTCCAAACCCCTAATTGAACACGAGACAGGCTAAAGGGATTGTTACTTTTAAACATCAGCAGCCGTTTCTGCTGTTTTATTTTCGCGGCATTGGCATTAAACGCATCCGGATCATTTACATCATCACGAAGCATGTTGGTGAACATGGCCAAAGCAAAAAATGCGGTGATAATCCCAATGATGATAACCAGTGCCAATGTTTTATGAAGATCATAAGTTTGTGCGTTTCCTTTGCATCCTGTTGCAATCCCTGTAACAACTAATGCTAACATCATTATTAAACTGCTCTTTTTCATAATGGATGAGTTATGGTAATGATGGATTAAATGGCGTTAAACGACTGAACCAGGAGTTCTGAAACTGCGCCTGGGAAGGGTTTTGTTTAATAATGTTTAAATATCGCTGTTTCCGAAGCGCAATAACCTGGTTATACAGCGCTTCCAGCGGCATACCGTTGGCAGCCGCAATGGTTTGTGGCCCAACTATGCCATCTACTACAAGTTTGCCAGGTGTAATATTATTTACGGCCTGCTGCAAAAAACGGGAAGCGATACCAGTACCCATATTTACAGCCGTATCAAAGAGCTGGTTGGCTAGCTGTTGGCTGTTTAAGTTGTCCAGACTGATCACATCCCAGAAATTCTGTTTGTAAAATGATTGCACTTCGGCCTGTACTGCACTATCGGCAGCAAGTGTGGCATTTATGTTTTTAGGATGTGTTGAAACAGCCTGGTCTACCGCGGGCCAACCACCCCAGTTAGGCCAGAAATTTCTTGCGATACCGGCGTAGGTTTCACCACCGCTGTCATTTGGGTTATTGGCATAACCGCCTTCGTTACCCATTGTAATTTTAAATGCAGAATTGAAAATTGCCATATGTAGATATAATTAGTTTTTAACTTCACTATCTATATGTCAATGCATTCATGTATAACCCACTGCTGACCGTGGTTAAATTGAGATTGATGAGAGCATTAACGGCCTGTTTTTAAACTGCTACATGGTATTATCATATTGTTTATAAACAGGTTAACTCAAATATAGCTTTTTCCTTTTTATTAATCAGCAAACTGAAGTATAAAATTATCTGAAAGTTTAATCAAAAATTTTTACAGCTGATAAAGTTTTACAACAGGTGATTATGACCTACATCCATTTCTTCTGAGCAGTAAAATCTGCGGGCTGATAGTTGATATATTGTACAAAGCGCGGCTTTGATGAGGTGTTGGGACTGCTGCCATGCGGTAAAGCCTGATGCCAGATGATAAAATCTCCCGCCTGGGCAGCAATAGGTAAACTGCCCAGCATGTGCAAGTTCTCTGTTCGGGGATTTGTACCATTAGGAAGGGAATGAAGCCATGCTGAAATGCGGTTATGGAATCCTGGAACCAACGTAAAGGCTCCCTGATTTGGCGCCGTATCGGCAAGGTAGAGTAAGCCTTGCAGATTAAATGGAATAGGCAGCTCAAGGCTGCAATCCCAATGCAGGTCAGGCCCCGGAAATTTCCATGTTTCCGTTTCAGGGGGATTAAAACCAACGCGGTCAGTAGTTACCCAAACATCGCTACGTTGCCATAGTTGTTCATAAGCCATCCTGATACGCGCTGTTTGCCTATTTTTCTGTAATAATGGGTGTTGAAAGAGTTGTACCATAATACCCTGCCTCGAATTATGATCGCCATACCAGGTGTTAATATCATCGAGTTTGATGTTCAAAAAATCACATATTACATCAACGGTGGCTTGGCAATCTTCCTTCGGAACAGCATTTTTAAGAATCAGATAGCCGTTTTCTTCCCAAAATGCCAGCTCCTCAGCAGTTAGAACTGAAAGTATGGGTTTACCCATATCTGGCATTTCATCAAATATGCTATTAAATTTATCAACCTGTTCGCCTGTAGGCATACCAGCGATATTCACAATCCAGTGTTCAAACTCTTCAAATGCAGGGGCGTACAGGAAAACATATTGGAGTGTTTGTTCAAGGCCAAGCCCTAGTACGCTTAGCAGGGTTTTATCCAGCTGCCATTCGTTTTTCCACTGTTCTTCATCAAACTCGCCCGATCTTCTGAGCATGATCTTTTTCCAAAACCGTTTTAGATGCATCAGGCCCAAAGCGCTGGTTTCTGTTGATGGTGGTAAAATAAAATCTGATGTCATTTTTATTTTTCTTCAGTATGGTTGATGTACATATTTTGTTTACAGGTCCAGCTGATCATTTGTGGAAAGGACAGGTTGTTTTCGTGTCCTGAAGGATAAGTCATCCCATTCCATTGTAACAATGGCACACCGAAAAAATTGCCTTTCTTAAAGTTATCCACAAGATTCTGGCCCCCACCTTTATATCCTTTATCGTGGAAGATGATAAGGGGATCGATATCCAGGTGTATACATGCCGCGTACGACCAGGCAATAGCCATCATTTCACCACCATTGTTGAGGTCATTATTCGGCAGCGAATCGCTCATCTCCATGCGTATTTCAGCTGGCATACAGGCCAGATGCCCCGCTTCGTGTAAAATATCGCCCGGATACAATAGTTTTTCGGTATCTATAATCAATGTACCGTCTCTTAGTTTAAGCCCCGGTAAGAACGTTTCATCAGTGATGGGTTCTAATTGGTATTGTAGCCCGATTTCAGAAATAAAACTGAGCATTTTGGCTGTTAACAAATTGTTTTGCAGGTCCTTTTCCATTTGATCTGCAAGATCATCTGCCTCGGACGTGTTTGCAAGTCTCAGGCTTTTAATTACTTGTTTGGCAGTTTCCGGATCTTTTTTCAGAAACACTGTTTTTTTTATACCGGAGGTAATCCGTTTGGTAAGCCAGTCATTTACTACACAGTCAATAACCAGGTGTATCCGGTCTGTACTGCCATGATTTGCTACATGGTGTTTTTGATTTGCGTTAATGTACCAGCAGTCGCCTTCATTCATCACAATACGCTCTTCATCCACATAAAATTCAACTTGCGGGTTAGTGAATATAGGGACATGCAAACGTGCTTCTCCATGCTCGAAAGACAATTCAAGGTCGCGGTGCGGCTTAATAACCGACCCTCTGCGGAGATTTAATAAGCGAACGGAAAGTTTTTCGCAATCCAGTGCTGTTAAAAAACGGGCAGTTTCCGGCAGTTTATTTAACAGTGCGGTATCTTCAAAATTTTTGAGGCTAAAAAGATCGGCAAAGGCATTGTCAGCATTTCCTCCTGGCGTACGTAAAGGCAAAACATGCCAGTTCCCTGTGTAATCGGCGGTATTGTAGTGGGGCATCCATTTATTGCCATTTAAGAGGTCATTCAATTCTTTTTGCAGCGAATGGATGTTAATGTTGAGGTTTAATTTAGAGTAGCAGATCATGATTGTTTGTAAATTATAAAATTATTTAATACCAATATATCAATTGAGCCAGATAAAAAAAGCGATAAAGCTTCTGCCGGTGTTTCCACTACAGGCATCCCTTTACGATTGAGTGAGGTGTTTAATAAAACACCAATTCCCGTTTCTGCCTCAAAATCGCCGATAAGCTGATAAAACTCAGGATTAAAAGCACTGCTTACCGTTTGTACCCGGCAGGTGCCGTCTTGATGAACAATCCCACCCAGCTGATCTTTCCATTCTGCTTTTATTTCGTCAATTAATATCATGTAAGGGCTTTCCCACCCATGAACAAAGTATTTCTGTGCATCATCAATCCTAACCGATGGAGCAAAGGGCCTGAAATCTTCCCTGAACTTGATATTGTTGTTAATATGGTTTTTGATATCCTTGATACGAGGATCGGCCAGTATACTCCTGTGGCCTAATGCCCTTGGCCCGAATTCGGCGCCGCCCTGAAACCAGCCCACCACTTTACCACGGGCAAGTTCGGCTGCCGTAAGCGCTACAAAATCTGGCGTTTGTTTGATGGAAAATTCAGCATTGTTGGTAATGCCGGCATTCAATATGGCTTGTCTGATATCATCATCGGAGTATTGACGTCCGAAAAAAATATGGTCGGGAACGCTTCTTTTTGGCTGGCCCAGGATCTTGTGCCAGCCGTAATAGGCACAGCCAATAGCCAGTCCGTTATCGCCTGCTGCAGGTTGGGTATAAAGATTCTTTACAATGCCCGAACGGCGTAACTTATAATTCGCCACAGCATTTAAAGCTACACCACCGGCATAAGCAAAATTAGCGTGCGGTTGCAGTTTAGACCGTTCCTGGAATAGGTAAATGATGGCCTTTTCGGTTTCATCCTGTACCCAGCGTGCCATGTCTGCATAATGGTTAAAATCATTTTTAAAAGCGTCATATCCGGATGAAGGTTTGGTAAAATGCCGGTCAACATTTTCGTAAAGCACTTCGATCATACCATTATCCAATTTAAATAGTGGTGGTTTGCCGTTTAGCGTGCCATAGGGTGCCAGACCCATTAGTTTTCCCACGTCATTCAGATTGCCAAAGCAGTATTGGCTTGCTGCATGATAAAGGCCGCCTATGGAATGATAGTTGGTTGGCAATTTTAGGGAAGAGGTTTGCTGAAATAACTTAACCTCAGAAAAATCTTTGAATAAAGGCGTTAAGTTTGTGCCATCGAAAAAGTAAAAACTGTCTTTCTCACAATACATACCGTTGCTAAATGGATAGGTGGGTACTGTTGTTTCTTCTAAGTCTAGGCAATGACTATAAGGGCTGCCAGCGCCGTCAACAACCATTACGTTGCATGATGTAAACGAAGACATCCCTACAGCACTCCAGGCGTGGGCCAGGTGATGGGACAAGGTAATTACGGGTGTCTGAATATCCTTTTCAAAGTACCTTTGCCCGGCATATTGGTTTGGCAGAATATGGTTTTCGAAATTTGAAGCTTGTACAATTAATGTTAAATCATTGGCGCTAATCCCCGCAAAATCTAGGCAGTATTTGACCGTATCAAAATCATTACCTCCATCATGTTTGATCCTGCTGAGCCTTTCCTTTTCAATGGCAACCAATATTTTGCCGTTTTTCAGTAAAACTGTTGACCCATCATGTGATAGGCCTGTTCCTAGAATATAGGTGTCCATTAGCGCTATAGATATGTATTTGGTAGAAATTTCACTATAAACATATAAAGAATTTTGAAATGATCTAAAACCTAAAACCATTTGTCTGTTAAAATAGATAAGTGATTAATAATATTTGTTGACTTTTGTCAAATTATTTTATTTGATACCATGTGTAATATGAAAATTAATTAATAGATTTACACTAATCTAACCTGATATATCTTAATGAGCTCTCAAATTATAAACGCGGATATAAAAAATACTTGTATTTTAAATAGTACATATCTGCATGTCCATGATTTACTTACCGATAGTGAAGTTAACAAGATACATGCTCTTTTCAGATCCGGTACATTTGACGATGGCAGGTTGACGGCACACAGCGCCGCAAAAGCTGTAAAAAGCAATCTGCAGCTTAATCATCAAACTCAGGAGCATACTGCTATCCAGCAAATCATTTTAGCCGCACTTAACCGGAATCCCGTATTCCGAAACGCTGTGTTACCTCAAAGCGTCCATCCCTTTATCATTAGCAATTATAAGCCTGGTATGCATTATGGCTGGCATGTAGATAGTCCGGTTATGGGGAATATGATCCGTACAGATGTGGCCCTAACCATTTTTCTGAATGATCCGGAAGCTTATGATGGGGGAGAGCTGGAACTTCAGACTGCGAACGGAAATGTTTTGTATAAGCTCAATAAGGGTGATGCCATCTTTTATCCCTGTACTCAGGTTCACCGGGTAAGAGAAGTTACCCGTGGCGAGCGGAACGTTGCGGTTAGCTGGATACAATCACTGGTTAAAGAAACCGCACACCGGAAAATGTTATTTGAAATTTTCCAGATTACTGAAAATCTCCGTAACAAAGCGGTGAGCGAGGAAGAATATCTTTTATTGCAGCAACACTATAGTAACCTGTTGAGGATGTGGGCAAACTAATTAAAATGAATGGAAACTAAAAAATTAACGGTAGGCGTTTTGCTTTCTAACTCAAGTATACTGCCCATGGCTAAGCACTTTAGCGCAGGGCTGAAAAATGGATTAAAGGCGTTAAGCCAGGAGGTTGAACTGGAGATTGTGCCTGAATTTATCGGGCAGGGATCAAGAGAACTGGCTGAGAATGCGATTACCAAACTGGTTGGTTTTGACGGTGCAGATGTGATTACTGGTATCGTTTCCAACAAAGTAGGAGTCGATCTTTCAGAGAAGATCGCAAATGTTAAGCGGCCCTTCATCATCAATAATATAGGCGAGCACTTGCCCGATCCTGAAAAGTTTAACGATTATATGTTTCTTAATTCTATCCATACCTGGCAGCAATTGTGGTCAGTAGGTCAGTGGGGGGTGAAGAATTTCGGCAAAAAAGGAATGTATGTTTCAGGTTTGTACGACTGTGGTTATTCATTTCAGAGCATGTTAAGTGCCGGCATGGAATCGGCATCAAGTGGTGTATCCATGCCATTTGCCATTGCACCTACGCCAAACCCTAAAGAAGCAGGCGATATTGCTGCTGTTTTTGAGCATATACATAAATATAAACCTGATTTTATTCTGGCAACATTTTGTGGAAAAGAGGCCGAAATGTTCCTGAAACAATATGTAGAGCAGGGTTTGCATAAAACCACTCCACTGCTTGGTTTGCCTTTTTTGCTTGAGCCATTTAATGCTAATGAGCCTGTTGAAGTTTATACTACACTTTCATTAAACAGGGCGCTAAAACAAGAGCAGCTTGATGAGGTAAGTAAGGTGATGGCAAACCCCTTTACACAGTTCGGTTTTGAAACTGGTTTGCTCATTGCGCAGGCTGTTAAAGGCCGGGGCGGAAAATCATTACAAAAAGCCATTGCTGAAGCGGCAATTGAAACGGAACGGGGCAGGGTTGAAGTTGAGCCCCGCTCAAATGCGGTACAAAGCAGGGTTTATTTAGTTAAAAATACTTTTAATGGTGTTACCGGCGAAATATCGCGACAGCTGGTGGCTGAATTGGAAACGATTGATACGGAACACGCAGATGTGCTGCGGGTAAATAAACAGTCGGCAGCGTGCTGGATGAACCCTTATCTTGGTATCTGATATGAAAATAACGGTTGTTTGCAATTCAGATTCGCTGGCATTTCCTGCCATTCAGGCATTGTATACACAAGGGCTTTTGGCTGCTGTGGCTATTCTTGAGCGGAATAAAAAGGTATTACTCGAGCCTTTACTGGCTATTGGAATAGGCAATGAAAATGTGCTGCAATTAAATAAAGCAACATGGCAAAATCAGCTACAGCGGGGGCTGGCAACTACAGGTACCGACGCCGTTTGGGTATTTGGCTTTCCCTGGCTAATACCTGATGATTTGTTGCAGGCCGTACCCCGTGGTTTTATCAACTTTCACTTTGGTGAACTGCCAAAATACCGGGGTGCCGACCCAATATTCTGGCAACTTAAAAACAATGAAGATGTTGCGACGCTAACCATACATCAAATAACGGCGGATGTCGATGCAGGTCCTGTGTTGTACACAAAGCAACTGCCCATTATAAAAGGTGAAAATTATGGGCTGCTTTGCCAGCGCTTGGGCTTTGTGGCTACTGAAGCAATCCCCCAGTTGCTAAATGAAACCGGTATACCATCTGCTTTGAACCGAAGTATTGCTGTTGCATCATTGTTTGATCAGAAACCCGGCAATAACGATTTGGTTATCAACTGGAAGCTACAGTCTGCGGATGCGATAGAATGTCTGGTTAATGCTGCTAACCCTAAGTATGACGGTGCAACGGCTTGCATTAAAAATACCGAATTACGTATACTGGAAGTTTCACCGGCTGAAATCCAATTGAAGGAGGAGTTTAAACCCGAGCCTGGTACAATCGTTTACGCCGATGCCCTTTATGGATTGATTGTAGCATGCATAGAAAATCGTTTTTTAAAGATCAATACTGTACATATGCGTGAAGGCTACTTCTCCGGATCTAAGCTTTTTCACATGGGCATACAATCAGGAGAAAAATTTATAAACCTAAATTAAAACACAATGGAAGGAACACTAGCTGAAGTCCGGATTTTTGCCGGTAACTTTTCGCCCAGAACCTGGGCTTTTTGTCAGGGACAACTGTTAAGTTTAAGCGCCAACCAGGCATTATTCGCCTTGTTAGGTACAACATACGGTGGTGATGGACGGACAACATTCGGATTACCTGATCTTCGTAGCAAAACCGTGATCGGTGCGGGTACCGGCGTTGGTTTGTCGGCTTACACACTGGGGCAGAAGGTAGGAATAGAAAAGGTAACGCTTACAGTAAGCCAGATACCGGCCCACACGCATCAAGCCGTAGTAACCCCGACCTCAGGTCATCCAGCTGCGACATTTTTTGCCAGTCCGGATATTGGGACTCAAGTGAATGGTTCAGGTGCATTCGTTAGTGAGGATGGCTCCGGTCAGGTTGCCTGTTATAGTAACGATGGCAGCGCGCTGACACCTTTAAGTCCGAAATCTGTTGAGGTAACCAATTTGAATATACCTGCTCCAACGGTAAGCCTGCTCAATGTGGGAGGTAGCAATTCCCATAATAATATTATGCCGAGTATCGCATTAAATTATATTATTTGTTTACAAGGCATTTTCCCCTCAAGAAATTAATTATAAACCTTTAAGAAAAAAATTATGGAAGGAACACTTGGCGAAATCCGTGCTTTTGCAGGTAATTTTGCACCCCGCACTTGGATGTTTTGTACAGGACAATCACTATCTATTTCAATGTATACCGCGCTTTATGCGATACTTGGCACCAATTATGGCGGTGATGGGGTTAATACCTTTAGTTTGCCAAATATCGCCAGTCGTATTGTGGTAGGAGCAGGCCAGGGGCCAGGTCTTAGCTATTATAGCTTGGGAGAGGTAACCGGAGAAGAGCAGCATACGCTCATTCAAACTGAAATGCCTACGCACACGCATTTAACTACGCAAACAAATACCACAACTGCAGCGGCCATTGATATTTCATTAAATGGTGTTGATGTAGATGGTGCTTTAACAACCCCTCAAGGTAACTACCTGGCGCAGGAATCAACCGGAAATGATAGTATTTATGCCAATCCAGATAATTCACCAAATCTGGTGAGTCTCAATGGCCAGGCCGTACAGCTTGGTAATCTGGCACCACCTAGACCTGTTGTAACCATAGGCGTAACGGGCGGAAGTATGCCACATACTAATATTCAGCCGGTACTTGGCGTAAACTATGTTATTTGTGTGGAGGGTTTATTCCCATCTAGAGATTAATAATTGATTAATTCATACTAAATTTTATCAAAAATGGAAGGAACTATAGGCGAAATAAGAATGTTTGCCGGGAATTTTGCACCGTATGAATGGGCCTTTTGTGCCGGGCAGACATTTGCTATACAAGCATATACTGCACTTTATGCAGTAATTGGAACATACTATGGCGGTGATGGAAGAACCACATTTAAGCTGCCAGACTTGCAGGGACGTACTATTGTAGGTGCAGGGCAGGGAGCAGGGCTTTCACTTTATAATATTGGCACTAGTATAGGAGTTGAGGGTGTTCCAATTGACACTACTCAGATTCCAATGCATACACATGCGGTAAATTATGCTCAAACCGGTTCCGCCAGCGTAGCAATTAAGGCATCTGCAGATCAAAGCGGAGAACCAAACCCTTCTGGCAATCTTTTGGGTGCGCCAGCGGCGGTTTCAGAGATTTTATATAGCACTCCGATTCCTCCAAAACAACCTGTGGCTATGGGGCAGGGTACGCTCAAGGTAAATAGTGTAAGCGGGCCTCAGTTAACGGGTCTTACTGTTCAATCCACCGGGGGCTCAGGTCCCACTTTGGTACATGAGAACAGGCAGCCGGGATTGGCACTTAATTATGTGATTTGCATTAACGGAATATTCCCGGCGAGAAATTAAAAATCAAAGCACAGTATATTATTTTATGGGTATAACCGGTGTTCTTCAATCCCGGTTATACTCTTTTACTTATCGCAAGATACCGTATTGAAGATTTACAAAAAGTTGTTATATGAGGAAATTTTACACTTTAAAAAAGATATATCGTTTTTTATTAATCATCCCGCTGCTTTTGATGGGCTTATCGCAGGTAAGGGCTTCTTTATCTAAGGGTGATCTTGCGGTTATCGGTATGAACGGTGATGTGGATGTGTCATCTACTGTACGTAGTTTTGCTGTAGTTGCTTTAAATACAATTGCTGCTAACGAGACGATCTATATTACGGATAGGGGATGGATTAATGGCTCTCCAGGGAATTTTACCGCTAATACGACCTTGGATGGAACGATCCGATGGACAACATCTTCTACCATAACAGCGGGTACAGTAATCATATTTAAACTGAATATGGCTTCTTCCGTAAATAAAACGGTATCTGCAACAAAGGGAGATGGTATAGCAATTCCGGGTGCGGATGTATCGATCCTTTCAGGTTGGACCAATTCTGTAGTTACATCACTACCTTGGAACAACGCCAGTGGCGATCAATTGTTGATTTATCAGGGAACGGACAGTAACCCATCTTTCATTTTTGCTTTTAATAACGTTAGAGCTTCAGGAACAAATAACAGTTCCGGTGGCTGGTTTGTTAATCCGAGCAGTGTTACAGGCAGTCCAAATACGGCAACAAGCAGTATTCTCTACAGCGAGTTGCCTTCGGAGCTTGCAAGCACTGATTATGCTATCGGTTTTTTGACAAATAGTTCCAGTGATCCACGTTATCCAAATATGAGCTACGTACCAGGTTTATCAAGTGGAACAAAGGCCACTTGGTTAGCGGATATTACTAATACAGGTAAATGGACAAGCAATCCAGCGGGTACCCCTTTTAACTTTGGGCTTGGCTTCGGCAGTAATAGTTTAACACAATTTACTATAACGAGTGGAGTGCAGGCACCTACGGTAACCAGTGTCTCTGTTCCGCCTAACAACACCTATAAAATCGGAGAAACACTGTCCTTTACCGTAAATTTTTCGGGCAATGTTACAGTAACTGGCACTCCACAATTGGAACTTACTCTGGGTTCGGCCAGTAAACTGGCCAATTATATAAGTGGTTCTGGTACCTCGGCATTGACATTTAGTTATACGGTTGCAAGTGGCGAT
This sequence comes from Pedobacter suwonensis, assembly GCF_007833675.1. Lineage (NCBI taxonomy): Bacteria > Pseudomonadati > Bacteroidota > Sphingobacteriia > Sphingobacteriales > Sphingobacteriaceae > Pedobacter > Pedobacter suwonensis. The sequence continues at coordinate 4,800,927 of NZ_CP031708.1, forward strand.
CTGGATGCAGATGGCGTTGCCGTTGGCCCTTTGGGCTTAAACGGAGGTACAATTATGGATGGGTCAAATAATAATGCTACCCTAACGTTAAACAATGTCGCCTCAACAGCCAATGTACTTGTAGATGGAGTTGCACCTACAGTAGTGATCAGCAGTACGGCTGGTGCATCGGGTGGCTCGACAGGCACTTCACCAATTCCTTTCACCGTTACCTTTTCAGAATCGATAACGGGTTTTATAGCGGGAGATTTAACTGTAGGGAATGCTACGATCAGTGGATTTTCGGGAAGTGGAACCACCTATACTTTTAACGCAACGCCAACAGCAAACGGCGCTGTTACGATCAATGTGTCAGCTAACGTGGCTCAGGATGCTGCGGGCAATGGCAATACAGCCGCCAGTCAGTTTTCTATTACATATACACAGGCCGTAACCGCCGCTCCGGTAGTGGTTAGTCCTGCCAATGGTAGCTTAGTGAGTACCACCACTCCAGGATATTCAGGGACCGCAACAGCAGGTGCAACCATCACGGTTTACGTAGATGGAACATCTTCAGGCACTACAACAGCAACTGGTGGAAACTGGTCACTTACGCAGCCTACGGCATTGGCACAAGGTTCCCATACGGTTTATGCAACTGCACAGCTGGTAACGCGGTAAGTGCAAACAGCAATACCAATACTTTCACAGTTGATAATGTGGCACCTACAGTGGTGATCAGCAGTACGGCTGGTGCATCAGGCGGCTCAACCAGCACTTCACCAATTCCATTCACCATTACCTTCTCAGAATCCGTAACGGGCTTTGTAGCTGGCGATTTAAGTGTAGGCAATGCCACGATCAGTGGATTTTCGGGAAGTGGAACCACTTATACTTTCAACGCAACGCCAACTGCAAGTGGCGCTGTTACGATCAATATTGCAGCTAACGTGGCACAGGATGCAGCAGGTAATGGTAATACAGCCTCTGCAACTTATACACTTACAGCACTGCCTTCGAATGTTGTTCCTGTCCTTACTACAACCGGCGGTTCAACAGCATTTTCTGGTTCGGCAGTTGCCATAGATGCCGGGCTAACGGTTACAGATGCTGATAATACAACGCTTACCAGTGCCACTGTAACCATTACCGGGAATTTCCAAACCGGGCAGGATGTTTTAGCTTTTAGTAATATCAGCACTACTCTTTACGGTAATATTATTGGCAGTTTTGACAGCAACAACGGCACCTTAACCTTAAGCTCCAGTGGGGCTACCGCAACGGTTGCGCAATGGCAGTCAGCTTTAAGGGCAATTACTTACGCCAATTCCGCATCTACGCCAAATACAGCAACCCGAACGATAAGTTTTAGGGTAAACGATGGTATCTCAAATAGCAATACGGCGACCAAAAATGTAACAGTTAGCAATCAGCCCGCCTTAACATCGTCTGTTATCTCTCAAACTAATGTGGCTTGTAATGGTGGTTCTAATGGATCAGCTACTATTTCCGTTTCGGGAGGTACTCCAGGCTATACTTATTCTTGGTCACCTTCCGGAGGTACGGCTGCTACGGCAACGGGATTGTCTGCCGGAACTTATATCTGTACCATCACGGATGCTAATGGTTTAACAAAAACTCAAAATGTTACCATTACCCAGCCAACAGCCATTACGGCAACTACATCAAAGACCAACGTAGCCTGCAACGGCGCAAGCAATGGTTCTGCTTCGGTAACAGCTTCCGGAGGCGCAGGTGGATATACTTATTCATGGGCTCCTTCAGGAGGAACGGCCGCTACGGCAACGGGATTATCTGTTGGAACTTATACCTGTACCATTACTGATGCCAACAACTGCCAAATCATCAAAACCTTTACCATTACCCAGCCAACGGCCATTACGGCAACCACTTCGCAGACCAACTTGGCCTGCAATGGCGCAAGCAATGGTTCGGCTTCGGTAACTGCTGCCGGAGGTGCGGGCGGATATACTTATTCGTGGTCACCTTCAGGGGGAACGGCTGCTACGGCAACGGGATTGTCTGCCGGAACTTATACCTGTACCATCACTGATGCCAACAATTGCCAGATCATTAAAACCTTTACCATTACCCAGCCAACAGCCATTACGGCCACCACATCAAAGACCAACGTGGCCTGCAACGGCGCAAGCAATGGTTCTGCTTCGGTAACAGCTTCCGGAGGCGCAGGTGGATATACTTATTCATGGGCTCCTTCAGGAGGAACGGCCGCTACGGCAACGGGATTATCTGTTGGAACTTATACCTGTACCATTACTGATGCCAACAACTGCCAAATCATCAAAACCTTTACCATTACCCAGCCAACGGCCATTACGGCAACCACTTCGCAGACCAACTTGGCCTGCAATGGCGCAAGCAATGGTTCGGCTTCGGTAACTGCTGCCGGAGGTGCGGGCGGATATACTTATTCGTGGTCACCTTCAGGGGGAACGGCTGCTACGGCAACGGGATTGTCTGCCGGAACTTATACCTGTACCATCACTGATGCCAACAATTGCCAGATCATTAAAACCTTTACCATTACCCAGCCAATGGCCATTACGGCCACCACTTCGCAGACCAACGTGGCCTGCAACGGCGCAAGCAATGGTTCGGCTTCGGTAATTGCTGCCGGAGGTGCGGGCGGATATACTTATTCATGGTCTCCTTCAGGGGGAACTTCTGCTACGGCAACGGGATTGTCTGCCGGAACTTATACCTGTACCATCACTGATGCCAACAATTGCCAGATCATCAAAACCTTTACCATTACCCAGCCAACAGCCATTACGGCCACCACATCAAAGACTAACGTGGCCTGCAACGGCGCAAGCAATGGTTCGGCCTCGGTAACAGCTTCCGGAGGTGCAGGTGGATATACTTATTCATGGTCACCTTCAGGGGGAACGGCTGCTACGGCAACTGGATTGTCTGCCGGAACTTATACCTGTACCATCACTGATGCCAACAATTGCCAGATCATCAAAACCTTTACCATTACCCAGCCAACTGCCATTACGGCCACCACATCAAAGACCAACGTGGCCTGCAACGGCGCAACCAATGGTTCGGCTTCGGTAACTGCTGCCGGAGGTGCGGGCGGATATACTTATTCGTGGTCACCTTCAGGGGGGACTTCTGCTACGGTAACGGGATTGTCTGCAGGAACTTATACCTGTACCATCACTGATGCCAACAATTGTCAGATCATCAAAACCTTTACCATTACCCAGCCAATGGCCATTACGGCCACCACTTCGCAGACCAACGTGGCCTGCAACGGCGCAAGCAATGGTTCGGCTTCGGTAATTGCTGCCGGAGGTGCGGGCGGATATACTTATTCATGGTCTCCTTCAGGGGGAACTTCTGCTACGGCAACGGGATTGTCTGCCGGAACTTATACCTGTACCATCACTGATGCCAACAATTGCCAGATCATCAAAACCTTTACCATTACCCAGCCAACAGCCATTACGGCCACCACATCAAAGACTAACGTGGCCTGCAACGGCGCAAGCAATGGTTCGGCCTCGGTAACAGCTTCCGGAGGTGCAGGTGGATATACTTATTCATGGTCACCTTCAGGGGGAACTTCTGCTACGGCAACGGGATTGTCTGCCGGAACTTATACCTGTACCATCACTGATGCCAACAACTGCCAGATCATCAAAACCTTTACCATTACCCAGCCAACGGCCATTACGGCCACCACTTCGCAGACCAACGTGGCCTGCAACGGCGCAAGCAATGGTTCTGCTTCGGTAACTGCTGCCGGAGGCGCAGGTGGATATACTTATTCGTGGTCTCCTTCAGGGGGAACTGCTGCTACGGCAACGGGATTGTCTGCAGGAACTTATACCTGTACCATCACTGATGCCAACAATTGTCAGATCATCAAAACCTTTACCATTACTCAGCCAACAGCCATTAGTTTCACAACAATAGTTTTGCCTGGCTATGATTATAATACGGGATATAGTCAAACTATAGTAACTTCTGGAGGAACGGGATCTAAAACGTATGCAGTTACAGCGGGCAGTTTGCCTTCTGGTTTTTCGCTATCAACAGCTGGACAGATAACAGGTACTTCAACTCAAATTTCTGACAGTAACTTTACGGTTACCGTGACTGATAATAATAACTGTACTGCCACATATAATTATGTGTTAAAATTAAATCAAATTCCAGTTGTAGTAACAGCAACTGCATCTCAAACAAAAGTATATGGGCAAAACGAGCCGACTTTAACTTATACTGTAACGCCAAGTTTATTATCAGGAGATAGTTTTACAGGGAATTTAACCCGGACTGCCGGAGAAGATGTAGGTACTTATACGATAAGTCAAGGCACACTTTCTGCAGGTTCTAAGTATTTAATAACTTTTGTTGGAGCTGACTTTACAATTACAGCCAAGCCAATAACTGTAACGGCTGCGGCGAAGAGCAAAACCTATGGTGATGCCGATCCTGCGCTGACTTATACCTTTGCTCCGGCACTGGTAACCGGTGACAGTTTCAGCGGAAGCTTAACCAGAACACCGGGCGAGAACGTAGGTACTTATGCGATCAACCAGGGTACACTTGCACTAAGCAGCAATTACAGCTTAACTTATGCTGGTGCTGATCTGACGATCGGTGCGAAAACCATTACGGTAACGGCTGCGGCGAAGAGCAAAACCTATGGTGATGCCGATCCTGCGCTGACCTATACCTTTGCCCCGGCACTGATAACCGGCGACAGTTTCAGCGGAAGCTTAACCAGAACACCAGGTGAGAACGTGGGTACTTATGCAATCAACCAGGGTACACTTGCACTAAGCAGCAATTACAGCTTAACTTACGTTGGTGCTGATCTGACGATCGGTGCGAAAACCATCACGGTAACGGCTGCAGCGAAAAGCAAAACCTACGGTGATGCCGATCCTGCGCTGACCTATACCTTTGCTCCGGCACTGGTAACCGGCGACAGTTTCAGCGGAAGCTTAACCAGAACACCGGGCGAGAACGTGGGTATTTATGCGATCAACCAGGGAACACTTTCTTTAAGTAGCAATTATAGCCTGACCTATGTTGGTGCTGATCTGACGATCGGAGCGAAAACCATCACGGTAACGGCTGCAGCAAAGGGCAAAACCTATGGTGATGCCGATCCTGCGCTGACCTATACCTTTGCTCCGGCACTGGTGACCGGCGACAGTTTCAGCGGAAGCCTGACCAGAACACCAGGCGAAAACGTGGGTACTTATGCAATCAACCAGGGTACACTTGCACTAAACAGCAATTACAGCTTGACCTACGTTGGTGCTGATCTGACGATCGGTGCGAAAACCATCACGGTAACGGCTGCAGCGAAGGGCAAAACCTATGGTGATGCCGATCCTGCATTGACCTATACCTTTGCTCCGGCACTGGTAACCGGCGACAGTTTCAGCGGAAGCCTGACCAGAACACCGGGCGAAAATGTGGGTACTTATGCGATCAACCAGGGTACACTTGCACTAAGCAGCAATTACAGCTTAACCTATGTTGGTGCTGATCTGACGATCGGTGCAAAAACCATTACGGTAACGGCTGCAGCGAAGAGCAAAACCTATGGTGATGCTGATCCTGCGCTGACCTATACCTTTGCTCCGGCATTGGTAACCGGCGACAGTTTCAGCGGAAGCTTAACCAGAACACCGGGCGAGAACGTGGGTACTTATGCAATCAACCAGGGTACACTTGCACTAAGCAGCAATTACAGCTTAACCTATGTTGGTGCTGATCTGACGATCGGAGCGAAAACCATTACGGTAACGGCTGCAGCGAAGAGCAAAACCTACGGTGATAGCGATCCTGCGCTGACCTATACCTTTGCTCCGGCACTGGTAACCGGTGATAGTTTCAGCGGAAGCTTAACCAGAACACCGGGCGAAAATGTGGGTACTTATGCAATCAACCAGGGTACACTTGCATTAAGCAGCAATTACAGCTTAACTTATGTTGGTGCTGATCTGACGATCGGAGCGAAAACCATTACGGTAACGGCTGCAGCGAAGAGCAAAACCTATGGTGATGCCGATCCTGCGCTGACTTATACCTTTGCTCCGGCGCTGGTAACCGGTGACAGTTTCAGCGGAAGCCTGACCAGAACACCAGGCGAGAACGTGGGTACTTATGCAATCAACCAGGGTACACTTGCACTAAGCAGCAATTACAGCTTAACTTACGTTGGTGCTGATCTGACGATCGGAGCGAAAACCATCACGGTAACGGCTGCAGCGAAGAGCAAAACCTACGGTGATGCCGATCCTGCGCTAACCTATACCTTTGCTCCGGCACTGGTAACTGGTGACAGTTTCAGCGGAAGCTTAACCAGAACACCAGGCGAGAACGTGGGTACTTATGCAATCAACCAGGGAACACTTTCTTTAAGCAGCAATTACAGTTTAACCTATGTTGGTGCTGATCTGACGATCGGTGCGAAAACCATTACGGTAACGGCTGCAGCGAAGAGCAAAACTTACGGTGATGCCGATCCTGCGCTGACCTATACCTTTGCTCCGGCACTGGTAACCGGTGATAGTTTCAGCGGAAGCCTGACCAGAACACCGGGCGAGAACGTAGGTACTTATGCGATCAACCGGGGTACACTTTCACTAAGCAGCAATTACAGCTTAACTTACGTTGGTGCTGATCTGACGATCGGAGCGAAAACCATTACGGTAACGGCTGCGGCGAAGAGCAAAACCTATGGTGATGCCGATCCTGCATTGACCTATACCTTTGCTCCGGCACTGGTAACCGGCGACAGTTTCAGCGGAAGTCTGACCAGAACACTGGGTGAAAACGTGGGTACTTATGCAATCAACCAGGGTACACTTGCACTAAGCAGCAATTATAGCTTAACCTATGTTGGTGCTGATCTGACGATCGGAGCGAAAACCATTACGGTAACGGCTGCAGCGAAGAGCAAAACCTATGGTGATGCCGATCCTGCGCTGACCTATACCTTTGCTCCGGCACTGGTAACCGGCGACAGTTTCAGCGGAAGCTTAACCAGAACACCAGGAGAGAACGTGGGTACTTATGCGATCAACCAGGGTACACTTGCACTAAGCAGCAATTACAGCTTAACCTACGTTGGTGCTGATCTAACGATCGGTGCGAAAACCATCACGGTAACGGCTGCAGCGAAGAGCAAAACCTATGGTGATGCCGATCCTGCGCTGACTTATACCTTTGCTCCGGCACTAGTTACCGGTGATAGTTTCAGCGGAAGCCTGACCAGAACACCAGGCGAGAACGTGGGTACTTATGCGATCAACCAGGGAACGTTAGTCTTAAATGGGAACTATGTTATCTCTTACGTAAGCAATAACCTGACGATCAGTAAATCAGTACTAACTGTTACGGCTAATAATGCGGTGATGTGTCAGTCTGACGGGTTCCCAACCTTTGGTGTAACTTATAGCGGCTTTAAAGCTGGCGATAATGAGAATTCGTTAAGTACAAAACCAACGGTAAGCACTACAGCAAATAGAAATGTAGCAGGAAGCTATGTACTTTCAGCATCTGGTGGTGTATCTAACAATTATAGTTTTGTGTACGTAAATGGTACATTAATAATTAATGCCATCCCATCGGTAAGTATAGTAAGCAGTAAAGGGACTGAAATCAGTAAAGGCGAAACATCGGTATTAACGGCCAGTGGAGGAACAGCTTATAGCTGGTCTGCAGCAAGCGGTATCGTTAGTGGGCAAAATACGGCTTCTCTAAACGTTCGTCCTTTGCAAACCACAACGTATACGGTTCGGGTTACCAATGCCAGTGGTTGTATCAGTTCAGCATCCATCACTATTAAGGTAAATGAAGATTATAAGTTGGTTGCAAATAATATCCTAACACCAAATGGTGACGGGATAAATGACACGTGGTTTGTACAGAATATCGATATGTATCCAAACAATGAAGTCCGTATTTTCGACCGAAATGGAAGGGAAATGTACAGCAAGAAATCTTATGATAATAGCTGGAATGGAACGATAGGAGGAAATGACCTTGCAGAGGGAACTTATTATTACATCATTACTTATGGCCCAAATAAATTGGTTCAAAAAGGATTTATCACGATTATCAGAAATCGCTAAGAAAATGAAAAGGATGAAAAAAACAATATTGATACTGGCTGCTCTTATTGGTATTTCGAAGGTAAATGCGCAGACTAATCCATTATTAAACCAGTATTTTAACAACACATATCTTGCTAACCCGGCGATGGCCGGATTAGCAGGAGGAGCAACCGCAGACCTTACTTTCCGTTCACAATGGAATAATATTCCCGGAGCCCCTATGGTACAAAACCTGAGCGCCACTTATGGATGGGAAAGAGTAGGGGTGGGACTAAACATGAATCTGGATAAAGCTGGCTTGCAAAGACAAACGAGGATTCTGGCAAGTTATGCCTATCATCTTCCGCTCAATGGATCTGCAAAATTACATTTTGGTTTATCCGCAGGCTTTATGAACCAGCGGGTTGATATGCAGGATTTGATCGGTAATCCAAATGATCCACAGGTTGGCACTTACAATACCGATCACAGAACCTACTTTGATGGAGATTTTGGGGTTGGGTTAACTTCACAGCGATTTAATGTAGATTTTGCGATGGTGAACCTTAAAAATTATTTCAATAGGGATAAGTTAAAACTAATCAATACACCAGCTGTATATGCTTCGGCAGGTTATAAAATTGATTTGGGAGAAAGCTTGCTTCAACCTAAGGTGGCTTACCGTTCCTTTACGGGCATTGATGATATCGTGGATATTGGCGCTCAACTCGGAGTTGCTAATCAACAGTTATTGTTTACAGCCATGTATCATACCAGTAAGGCCGCAAGTTTCGGTGTGGGCTTACATTACAAAAAAAAGTATATGATTAATACCGCATATACTACACAAACCGGTAATTTAAGTGGTTATACGGCAGGAAACTTTGAAATCAATCTGGGTATTAACTGGTAATGGATAATTTTCCAAACAAATAAGTATCCAAAGATTGAAATGGCCATAGCGATAGCTGTGGCCATTTTAATTTACTCATCTGGTCTTAATGTCGTACAAGGAAGCGGGCTGTTCCGACCGTAAAGATGGACGCTCTTTTCCGGAAAATTTTTATCACGGGATCGTTCTTACTTAAATTTCCTTCGCTGTGTTCCGGACTGCTACTATCTACCTCATGGTCATATTGCGTAAATTTCTTCGTTAAAAATCATTATACAGTAACAAACTCATGAGTTAAAAAACAAAAAGGACGTAACTATAGTTAATTTCGTATAAAGATTATTTTATGGAGGTTCGATTATTGTTGATCATTATTGACAATAATAATTAAATGATGTCATGTTCTTTTTGTTTTTCTGTCAAAACTTGTAAATTGCTTAAGTAAAACGATACATATTGTCAGTTTCTGATGGCTTGGAAATCCTTACAATAAACCGACAATGTGCTGCCTGCGGTTGGTTGTTTTTGGTAAATGTCACTCTAAAACCTTTAGAATACTTATTACGTAGATAGATATAAGAAAAATAAGATTTATCGGCATCATAATCTTACATTGAATTTTGGGTTTTTAGACACTTGCAAGCCTCTTTATCCACCCGTATGGCGCAATTGTTGATAAAATAAAGAAAACAGTACATTCTTTTTTATAAAGTTATTTTATAGTTTAGGGACGTAGCTGTTAAGAAAGGTATTATGGAAGCAAAATTTTCACCACAGGTTAAAGATGTAATCTCTTTTAGTAGGGAGGAAGCACTCCGTTTAGGACACGATTACATTGGAACCGAGCATTTATTATTAGGCCTCATACGCGAAGGCGATGGTATGGCTATCAAAATTTTACGATCGTTAGGAGTTGATACTGGTAAATTGCGCCGCTCAATTGAAGATGCTGTTCGCGGTACTTCGAGTGTGACAGTAAACCTGGGTAATATTCCATTAACTAAACAGGCAGAAAAAGTTCTAAAAATTACTTACTTAGAAGCTAAAATATTTAAAAGCGATTTAATTGGCACCGAACATTTGCTCTTATCGGTTTTGAGAGATGATGATAACATCGCCTCACAGATCCTATTGCAATACGGCATTACTTATGATGTTTTTAAACAGGAGGTAGAAGTGAATAAAAATGGTTTTAGAGATGATATCTCCAACAGTGCATCTACAGGAGGCGATGACGATTATCGCGAAGAGGAAAGCTTTAGCACACCTAAAAAAGTTTCGGATATAAAATCTAAGACCCCTGTTCTGGATAATTTCGGCCGCGATTTAACAAAGGCTGCAGAAGAAGGAAGATTAGATCCGATTGTAGGCCGTGAGAAAGAAATCGAACGCGTATCGCAGATTTTATCCCGCAGAAAAAAGAACAATCCGATTTTAATCGGAGAACCAGGAGTTGGTAAATCGGCAATTGCAGAAGGTCTCGCCTTACGCATTGTACAACGTAAAGTTTCACGTGTGCTTTTTGGCAAACGTGTAGTGACTTTGGATTTGGCATCGCTGGTTGCCGGTACAAAATATCGTGGACAGTTCGAAGAGCGTATGAAAGCCGTGATGAACGAGCTTGAAAAATCTACTGATGTAATTTTATTTATTGATGAGATCCATACCATTGTTGGCGCTGGTGGCGCATCTGGATCATTAGATGCATCCAATATGTTCAAACCTGCTTTGGCAAGGGGCGAAATTCAATGTATAGGTGCTACAACATTAGATGAATACCGTCAGTACATTGAGAAAGATGGTGCTTTAGACCGTCGTTTCCAAAAAGTGATGGTTGAACCTGCTACACCTGATGAAACTGTAGAGATTTTAACGCGTATTAAAGATAAATACGAAGAACACCATGGGGTTACCTATACAGAGGAAGCTATTTTGGCCTGTGTTACATTAACCTCGCGTTATATCTCTGATCGTTTCTTACCTGATAAAGCGATTGATGCCTTAGATGAAGCTGGTTCGCGTGTTCATTTAACCAATATCCATGTTCCGCAGAACATTATTGATATCGAAGCCAAAATTGAGGATATCAAATTGGAGAAAAACAAGGTGGTACGTAGCCAGAAGTATGAAGAAGCTGCAAAACTGCGCGATACAGAGAAAAATTTAATTGAAGAATTAGATAAAGCTAAAGCAGAGTGGGAAGCCGAAACCAAAACTAAACGTTACGAGGTATCAGAAGATAACGTAGCCGAGGTAGTTTCGATGATGACTGGTATTCCGGTACAACGTGTTGGACAAACAGACAGTGCAAAACTGTTGAACATGTACGATAAAGTGGCTGAGAAAATTATCGGTCAGAATGATGCGATCAAGAAATTGACTAAAGCCATCCAACGTACAAGAGCTGGGTTAAAAGATCCTAAAAAACCAATCGGTTCCTTTATTTTCCTGGGGCCAACTGGTGTAGGTAAAACGGAATTGGCAAAAGAATTGGCGCGTTTCATGTTCGATAGTGATGATTCTCTGATTCAAATCGACATGAGTGAGTACATGGAGAAATTTGCTGTTTCGCGTTTAGTAGGAGCGCCTCCGGGATACGTAGGTTATGAAGAGGGTGGCCAATTAACTGAAAAGGTTAGGAGAAAGCCTTATGCCGTAATTTTATTGGACGAGATTGAAAAAGCACACCCTGATGTATTTAATATCTTATTACAGGTTTTAGATGAAGGACAGTTAACAGATAGTTTAGGTCGTAAAGTTGATTTTAGAAATACCATCATCATCATGACCTCTAATATCGGTGCACGTCAACTTAAAGATTTCGGTCAAGGCGTTGGTTTCTCTACAACAGCAAAAACAAGCCAGGCCGATTCTCACAGTCGCGGTGTAATAGAAAGCGCATTGAAACGTGCCTTTGCGCCTGAGTTCTTAAACCGTGTTGATGATGTTGTGGTATTCAACAGCTTAGGTAAAGAAGAAATCTTTAAGATTATCGATATCGAATTAAAAGCCTTATTCGGTCGCGTTCATACACTTGGTTATGAGATTGTATTGACTGATAATGCCAAAGAATATATTGCAGATAAAGGTTTTGATAGTAATTTTGGTGCCCGTCCATTAAAACGAGCAATTCAGAAATATTTAGAAGATCCGATTGCTGAAGAGATTCTGAAAGGCGAATTGACCGAAGGTGATGTTTTAGAAATTGATTATGATAAAAAAACCGAACTCGTATCAATTAATCATAAAAAAGGCGAAAGCAAAAAAGAAGAACCAAAACAAGAAGAAGATTCTTCAAGTAAATAAAAAAAACTCCCGATGAAAGTCGGGAGTTTTTTTATTATATCTGCCTGGAATTAACTGATTGCAGGTAACGTTTAGCCAAAGGCAATTACATCAGTTTTTTCAATGCTTCATAATATCGATCATAATTTTCAGGAGCTGTATTTAAAAATAGAAAAGGTTCTATGAGTTCCAACTCCATCAGTAAAAATTCGCCATTTACGAAAGTACCGTCAACACGGGCATAAAGACAGTTTTTAGCAAACAAATCAACATATTGCTGTGCCATGGCAATCAGGTCATGATCGGGATTTTGCGGATGTACAGATCCACCATGTGCTGGCTGCACCCTGAAATCGCCCGGTTTAGCTTTTTTAATGAGCGAGTGGCTGTAAGTGCCATTGAAGAAAATGAACGACCATTCTCCGCTTTCCAAAATTTCCGGTAAAAATGGTTGAATAATAAAATCCTCTTCCTGCAGAAGATGGTTTAACTGATGATTCACTGCTTCAACATAATCTATTGTTACCTTGAAGGTATTTTTTGCACCACCGCTGATGCAGGGTTTCACAATTAATTTGTCCGTATTGAACTCGTCGAAGAAGTGTTTAAGCGATACGCGGTTTTGCTTATTGATGAAAATACTGGGTATAATTTTTAAGCCAGCGGCTTCGATCTCTTTCAGGTAGCGTTTATCCGAATTCCACCTCACCACATTTACTGGGTTAAGCAGTTTTACTTTTTTAGTTACTAAAAGATCCAGCCAGGTATAAAAATCTTCAATCAGGTCAAAATAATCCCATGGTGATTTTAAAATCGCCACCTGGTAATCCTCCCAGTTGATATGTGGATTATTCCAGATTACCAGATCAATGGTAAATCCTTTTTCTTTTAAAAAGTAGAGGAGTTTGTCGTCTTCACTTTCAACGGTGGTTGTATCATAGGCGCCTTTGTCCAGGTAGGTAATCAATGCAATCTTCATGGTTTAAAACTAAGTTTTATGTCAGTAGTTTACAAATCTGTATTTACAAAGAAGTTTTTCTATGATGAATTACAAACCCAAAGCTCAAAAATCTTTATTACAATCGGAACAAACACATTGAGATGGCCGTGATCATAAACCACGGCCCCGAGCGTTGGGGATTTCTCTCCCCGAATGTTTAAAATAGGCTCGCCTGGTTACTCGGAACCTTAAACAGCGTATGATCTAAAATAATGTCTTTTATATTTAAGCCATTTAAACGGCAATGTAATCTGAAATTATCCCTGATTATCTGCGAAATATTGCCATCGCCGCGCATGCGGTCGCCAAACCGGCTGTCATTTACATTACCGCCGTGGCAACTCTGAATGGAATGCCAGACTTTATCAAAGCGGTCCGGAAAATTTTTCAGCAGCCAATCTTCAAAGATCTGACCGATGGCACCATTGAGCCTTACTACCGTGTACCCCGCTTTAATGGCGCCAGCATTGGCTACTGCTTTTAAAATTTTTGGAATTTCATGGTCACTTAAACCTGGAACAAGAGGGGCAACCATTACACCCACAGGGATTCCATCCTTACTGAGTTCTTCTACCACCTTTAACCGTTGTTTGGCCGTTGTGGTACGTGGCTCCATTACCTGCCTTAAATCTTCATTCAAACTGTTGATTGAAACATAAACCATGCACAGGTTTAATTTGGCCATCTCTTTCAGAATGTCCCTGTCGCGCAGGATGAGTGAATTTTTGGTAATCATCCCAATCGGCTGTTTGTAGGCCAATGCAATTTCAAGCAACTGTCGGGTTAGCTTAAATTTTCTTTCGGCAGGTTGGTAGCAATCGGTATTGCCAGAAAGCGAAATGGTAGTGGCATCCCAGCCTTTTTTCTCCAGAAATTTTTTAAAGAGCGTTGGTGCATCTTTTTTGACGATTATTTTCCGCTCAAATTCTATTCCGGCGCTATAGCCCCAATATTGGTGCGAATTGCGGGCGTAACAATACGTACATCCGTGCTCACAACCTTGATAAGGATTTAGGGAATAGGCCATGCCAACATCCGGACTGTCGACCTTATTTACAATGGTTTTCGAATTTTCGAAAATGAAAGAAGTTTTACGATCACTTTCCTCCCAGTCGTCTATTCCTTCATCGTGCTCTTTTACATAAACATCTTTCAAAAATTTGTTATGTGGATTGACCTGTGCACCTCTACCCTTAAAATATTGATTTTCTCTTTCCCCAATCATAATTTAAAATTACTAATATTTTTAGTAATTTTAAGTATCAGTTGTGGTTACTTTTCAACAATTAATTTTAGATTGATCATCCATTTTCCGTCTTACCGCTCACATCTTATCGTCCATTATTCCTTCTTCGGGAGTGGAACATAATCCATTGGTACCATATCGGCCACTTTCTCATATGCCCAGTAACCTTCATAAAGCAACGAACGGGAATCGTAAATGCCACCATTCTCGTAAAAACGCACACCTTCGCCGGTTAAGTTCGCTACTGAAATTTCATTTTCCGGTACATCCAGTGGCCTGAAGATCCAGAAGCCTGTTTTGGAGTATGCAAGAGATTCTTTCTCCTTGGTATACTGAATCAAAAGGGCATCAGTATAGCTCAGGTACTTCAAATTCTGGTTGTAGTTATGTACTAGAGTATCTGTAAGTACTTCCGCCCTCGAAAATTTATCAATTGTTTTAGGCATTTCCTGTTGTTTCGTCCAAAAAGCAAGTAAGGCGGTATCTATTTTCCCTTTCATTTGTCTGATGCCTGTTTTCTCAGGTACGGCTTTAATTTTTGCTAAGTTGGCATTGATCACGTACTGCGGATATCGATTAGGATTGGGAATTTTGATCATTTTATTAATGATGAAACCTTCTTCCTTTGTTTTATTGGCATAGAGTGAGCGGAAAAAATGTTGTGAGGAGCCATAATAAGCCAATTCTCTTGCCGCAATATACTTTTTCTTTTTGGCCGCCGAAGCTTTTAATTCTTCAAAAACGGATGGCCAGAATAAAAAATGATGTGTGTACGGGAATTATACTCAAAATGATCAAGCATATATTTTAGGCGATAGCCCAATGCTTTATTTTCGACAATTAAAAATTCGGTAGTAGATACCGTTAAGGTACTTCTGGTAATATCGAAATCTACATTCAGAACCTGAGGATTTAATATCCTGCATTGAGCTGCATTTGGTGTCTTACCAATAAAAAATTCTTTAAACTGGTTGATATATTTCTGTCTGTTCGGGTCAGCCCTGATTACTACTTCATCAAGCTGTGCAACATTCTCTTTCAAAACCAGCTCTACCTGAACTGATTTATCAGAAATGATAACACTTTTAGAATAGGGGAGGTAGCCAACAAGCTGCACAAGCAGGTCGTAACTGCCAGGCTTTAGATTTGAAAGTTTAAATTTTCCATCGTTATCGGCAACTGTTGCAATCTTATATCCGCTTAAGTAGATACTCGCGCCAGGCAATCCATCTTTTTTATCCCTAACTACGCCACTGATTGAGAAGGTATTTTGAGCAATGGCATTAGTACCCAACATGATCAGTATACAGGCTACTAAGAGGTTTTTAATCATGGAGACGAATGTACCCAAAAGGCAGAATATTTATTAAAATCGCTAAAATTTTTTAACAAATTTAACATTTGATATGGATCGTCAATGCCACTTTCCCCGCGTGTATAACGAAGGATCTTTTATCACGCAATTTATCCAAACCAGGCCTGATTTAGCCTGTTGCATTTTAATGGCATGGTCCCAAAACCCTTAATCGTGTTACCGGCACTGCCAGCTAAACCCGACCGTAGTGAAAAACCCACAGCCCGAAGCATGAGGGCGAGGATTTGTAACAAAGGGCGGGACGATCGGAACCGATTAGCAGTGCGCTTGCTTTCCAAAAAATATTTTATTCAAATCCTGGCGGGCGGCTAAGCCCAGATAATTATAAATAACCTGAGTTTGATTATTAATATTGTCTTTCGTTAACTTATATAGGTTATTTGATTAAGAGGCCGTCACCCTGAATTCATTTCAGGGTCTTTCCTGCTAAAAAGATGCTGACCACGGAGTAGCTACAAGGCCATTGAAAATATTATTTCTACTTGTAAAACAAGTTCAGCATGACGAATCGGCCAGGGATGGGTCGTTTATAAGGCAGTATTTTAATTAAATAATTATCGAGTTCAGGTAAATAATAAATTGCTGTAGTGCTAAGCCTAGCGAAGAATCTTTTTCAAGTTAATCATTAAGGCATTCTGATAAGCAATTATCTTTTTGTTTTCAAACAAATTAGCAGTGCACTTGCTTTCCAAAAAATATTTTATTTAAATCCTGGCGGGCGGCTAAGCACAGATATCGAAACACTACATTCCTATTTTTTCACATCAACCTGCGGTAAATAATCCATTGGCACGCTATCTGCAATTTTTTCCCATGCCCAATAGCCGGCATAAAGCATAGCGCGTGGATTATAGATTCCACCATTCGCATAAAAATATACCGGTGCTATTTGAAGGGTAATGGTCGATACCTGATAATCGGGCATATCCAAAGGCCTGTTGATGGATAAGCCTATACGGTTGGCAAATAATGCATCTTCCTTTTCTTTAGTATAGATAATATAAAGTTTATCAGTAAAGTTTATGCTTTTAACGTTTTGGTTTTTGATATGAACCAAGGTGTCTTGTGCAACAGGACTGCGGCTTAAAATGGAAATACCATCAGGTAGGTTTTTCTGTCTGATCCAATAGCTGAGTGAGTCTCCTTGATTAAAATTTATTTTTTTTTGTAATAAGCCTCCCTGCAGCTTTGTTAAACGTTTAATATTTGCGTTTATGATACTATCGGCAGGTTTGTCGCGATTTGGCTGGGTAATTAATTTGTTGATGATAAAACCTTCTTCAGTTGCCCTGCCATTGTAGAGCGATGTAAAAAAATGCTGTGGGGAACCCAGGTAAGCGGTTAAGCGTTTCTTTGCCCATATCTTTTTTTTCCGGGCCGATCCTTTTAAATCTTCATAATAAGGAAATCCTTCATAATAGATGATCTTCGTTCGGCTACTGTACTCAAAATTATTGACCAGGTATTTTATCCGGTATCCCAATGCCTGGTTCTCGATAATTAAAAATTGATTTGTCTTAACCGTGAGCTTCGCTTCATCTCTGTCGTAATCAACCAATAGCACATTCGGATTGATCATTTTACACTGTTGGGCATTTGGCGTAGTACCAATAAAAAAATCTTTGAACATGGCGATATAATGGGCCCTGTCCGGATCTGGTTTAATGGTAACTTCGCTTAACTGGGTAATACTTTCTTCTAAAACCAGATCGAGTTTTATCGCCTTATCAGCTATAATAATGCTTTTATTTACCGTTTTGTAGCCGATTAATTGTACTAAAATATCGTAGTTTCCAGGTTTTAAGGGAAGAGTATAATTGCCATTATTATCTGTTACAGTAGCCATTTTATAACCACTTACATATACGCCTGCACCAGGTAAAACTTCACCACGTTTATCTTTAACTGTCCCCGAAAGCACGTAATTTTGTTGGGCGAAACAAATTTTAACGACCAGGGAGAAGAATAAAACTGAAAAAGATTTCATTGTATAAATATAAACTAATTTATTAGTTTATATTTAATTCATAATGTAAAATTATTGGTGTTTTCTTATTAGGGCCTGTCTGATAAATATGAAATTGTTAGTGGGGATCAGGACAATAAATTAAGCCAATAGTTCTTTGGCATTTTCTATAGCCGATGCACCCGGATTTTTACCACTTAACATTTCGGCAATTACCTCAATACGTTCTTCCTGTTTAAGTTTACGGATGGCAGTAGTGGTTTTTCCGCGGTCTTCATGTTTATGAACATAATAGTGTGATCTGCCTTTGGCCGCAATCTGTGGCAGGTGTGTAATGGAGATTACCTGCATGTTCTGGCCTAAATCGGAAATGACCTCTCCAACTTTTAGCGCAGTTTCCCCGGAAATTCCGGTATCAATTTCATCAAAAATAATGGTCGGCAAGGAAGTATGTTTAGCCAGTAAAGCTTTAATGGCTAGCATTAAGCGTGATAACTCGCCACCAGACGCTACTTTATTTACCGGTGCGGGCGCCTGTCCAGCATTAGCTGTAAATAGCAGGTTTATTTCATCTAAACCATCTTTATTTAATTCGCTAAATACTTTTTGGTCTAAAACCAGTTTTGCATTTAGCATGCCCACTCTTTTTAAGGTCAAACTGGTTTGTTCTTCAACTACTTTAATCGCTTTTTTGCGGTTGGCACTTAACTGTCCGGCCTGCTGAAGTAATACTTTTTGAAGTTGATCTATTTCTTTCTGCAGGTTTTCGATATGCTCATCAGAAGATAAGAGTTTGTTGAGATTTTCTTCCAGTTGCTTTTGAAACGCTAATAATTCGGTATTGTTAGCAACGCGATGTTTTTGCTGCAGTGAATAGAAAAGATCCAGCCTTTGATTAACAATTTCCAAAAGATCGGCACTGTGGATGGTATTTTCTTCTATGGCAGAAACCTCATCGGTAATATCTTTTATTTCGATAATGGAGGAGCGTAACCGTTCGTACAGCACATTAATTGCAGGATCAAATTTTTCGATACTTTGTAACTGTAAAGAAGCTTCTTTTAAAATCTGGAGAGCGGAAGGCTCACCTTCGCTAATTAAACCGGAAGTGGTGAGTAATGCTCGTTTTATGGTTTCGGCATGGGTTAACCGTTCTAATTCCTGTTCTAAATCTTCCTGCTCGCCATCCTGTAGTTTTGCCTGTTCCAGTTCGTTGAACAGAAACTGTTCATAATCCTGTTTATTCCTGGCCTCGTCTGCTTCGGCTACCAGTTTCTTTAACAGGCTGCTATCATGCTTAAGCTTTTTAAATCCGCGGCGGTAGTCAGTCAATAATGATTTATGGTTGGCCAGTGCATCTACAATCAACAGTTGAAAATCGGTATCGTTAATTTCCTGTGTAGCATGTTGTGAATGGATGTCGATCAGCTTTTCGCCAATCTGTTTTAGGATGGATAAATTTACAGGCGTATCGTTAATGAAAGATCTTGTTTTGCCATCTATTGATATTTCTCTCCTCAGGATGCTTTCGTTTGAGAAATCAAGATCATTTTCTTCAAAAAGACCTTTCAGGTTTTCATCTGCCAAATTGAAATTGCCTTCAATAACACATTTTTTGTCCTGGTTAAAAAAGTACTTGCTTTCTGCCCGCTGACCTAAAATTAGCGACAATGCGCCAAGTATGATCGATTTACCAGCGCCGGTTTCACCTGTAATAATATTCAAGCCTTTATCAAATTCGATATCCAGACTATCAATTAATGCGTAATTACGTATAGAAAGTTTTTGTAGCATGCTAAGCAAAAATATTAAAATTTATTCAACAGGACTCTACAAAACAAAAACAGCGAAGAATAATCTTCGCCGTTCATGATTTGTTTGGTTTATGTGTTGTTATTTGATAGCAATGTTAATAGTATTGTCAGTAGCAATTTTTAAGTTGGGTACCTTAAGATAAGTTTTTAAGGCCAATTGATCAGCATTTGTAAAGTCTGATTTTTTATAGGTTACCACCGCATTTAACGTATTAAGCGCTTTATCGGCACCTGTAAAATCTTTATTTTGATACAAAATAACTGCTGGATTAACCTTTGAGCTTTTATTACTACCTTCAAATTTTTCTTTTTTCTCTTTCTGTTCTATTTTTTCCTTTAATTCTTTTACCTCATTGTCAAATTTTTCTTTCAATCTTTTATACTCTTCCGTTTGTTTCACTTTATTATTCGAGTCATCATTCAATTTTAGAAAAATACCGTCTGAAAGCTGATAATCTTTTCCTGATTTTAAGGTCTTCACGCTTAGATTTTCAATTTGAGCCTTAAATTCCGGAGTATTTATCGTAGCCGCCAGATCTTCGCCTATTTTTTTCCATTGTGCCTGTGCTTCTGGCGATGAGAATTGTTTGTTCATATCTTCAGCAAATTTTTTCCACTTCGCCTGCGCCTCTGGTGAGCTATACTGTTTGGCTACATCTTCACCAAACTTTTTCCATTTGGCCTGTGCTTCTGGCGAACTGTATTGTTTGGCCACATCTTCACCAAACTTTTTCCATTTGGCCTGTGCTTCTGGCGAACTGTATTGTTTGGCCACATCTTCACCAAACTTTTTCCACTTCGCTTGTGCTTCTGGAGAATTGTATTGTTTGGCTATATCTTCACCAAATTTTTTCCACTTGGCTTGTGCTTCAGGAGAGTTGAATTCCTTGTTGATTTTGGCAAATAACAGCGAATCGTCTAATTTAAATTTAAAATTGCTATCAGCACGCAGTCTATAAATATTTTTACCTGCAAACAGTTCGTCCCTGTAAAAATCTCTCTTTAGGCTATCCGGCATTTCTTTTACCGAGTTATATTCGGTCTTTTTACCATTAGCATCAATGGTCACAATTTTAATTTTACGTTTTTTTGTGGTATCCGTGTAAACAACGGTTTTCAGATCATTGTGGTTGATGACACTTAAGACTTCAATTTTTGTTTTTTGGGTATCTTTTTTATTTTCTGTTGGATTGATCCAGGCAATAGAAAACAGGCAAGCTACTCCTAAGGTCAGGGCTGCCATTTGCTGTTTGGCGTTTAAATAATTTGTTTTCATGTTGGTTATTCTTTTTATGCGTTGATACAAATTCTGGGTTTTGCCTGTTGCCGCCAATGCATAAGCCGGACTGTTTTTGTCTTTTAATAGTTCCAGTTTAAGTAGGGCATGGGCATAATTAAGTGGTTTTCCGGTAATCTTTAATACCAGGTCATCGCAGGCATGCTCGCGTTCAATGTGTATAAACCTCCCTGCCATCCATACAAATGGATTATAAAATAATAGGGTTTCAATAGCTGTTTTAATCAGGTTTAATAAAAAGTCGTTTCTTCTGATATGTGATAATTCATGAATGAGTATCGCTTCCACCTGGTCATTGTCTAATTGGTTTACCAGGGCCAGTGGAAATAATACAACGGGTTTCAAATAACCGATAACCAAAGGCACATTAACAATAGAAGAAATGTGAAACTGAATAGCTTTGTTAATTTTAAGCCGGGCCGTTACATGGTCAAAAATAACTTTCCAGCTATCGGGTATTGCACTTAAACTTTCTTTTTTTAGTTTGGAAAGCTGTCTATAACCTTTAATAATAACAAACAACTGAAGCACAATACCAATGGTGTAGAATATAACTACTGTAGGGAAGTATTGCTCTGCCTTGCTGCTAAAGGTTGGTGGTAAGTTATTAAGGTATTGGTATACCTGTATATCCTGAGCTTTGATTGCTGATGCATGCGTGTGTGCATGTGACATTAAATAGTGTATGAAATTATAGCCAAAGCCCATAAACATTAAAATGATGGCACCAAAAGCAAGGTTATGCTTATGTTTTGCGGCCAGTTTTGGGATGCCAAGCATGATAATAAATAGGATACCATAAATGATGGCGCTTTGCCAAAGCGAATTTAAGATGCTCCAGCCAAATGCTTTGATGAACTGTTGTAATAAAGTTTCCATAACGGTGGTTTTAATTTTTTATACGGATATCGTCCGAAATCTTAATGTTTATTAGGGATCTAAACCCTACACCTTCCAACCTTCAGCAATAGCCTTACTTTAGGCTATCCAAATATTTTTTTATTTCGTCAATTTCTTCTGCACTGGCGCTGTGGTTACCCAGGGCCTGCATCACTAGTCTCGCTGCAGATCCGTTAAATACATTATCGATCATTTTGTTTACCAGTTGTTTTTCCGTTTTATCCTGACTAACAAGTGCTTTATATACGTGTGTTTTTTGGGTAGTATCTCTGTCGACCATGCCTTTCTCATGCAAAATCTGCATCAGTTTTAAAGTAGTGGTGTAACCAGAGTCTTTTTTATTTAATGCCTCATGAACCTCTCTTACCGTTGCATTCCCCTTTTGCCAAAGCACCTGGAGGATTTCCATTTCACCTTCCGTAGGTTTGATGTTATAATTATCCATATGTTACAAGTTGTACGAATTGTTTCGTATTCAAATGTACGAAGATATTCGTAATATCAAAATATTTTAAAAAATTTTTAATCTATTGATTGTGGAAACTGGTTAATCGGTTAACATTTTTGTAAGAAGTATCTGATGGGATGTATCCTGATTATTGGGCATTAAAAAGGAACCTGCCTTGTGAAAAACCAGTTTGCGTGATTAAACCTGATTGATGTGGATACCGGCCTGTTTGTAAGGCCTGCAGACGTATAAACGAAAGCAGGACTGCGTTTAATTGAAATGCTAAAATTGCTTTCTAACATTAATCACAAACAAATAGAGAAACTACCTAGCGGTTAACCATATGATGTACAATTAACCGATTTAAACAATTAACCAGTTAACCAACATATTAATTCTTCTTTAACCCTTCATATTTACCAATGTTTGCCGGATCAATTTCTGCCAACATGTTGTAGGCTTTCATACGTTCTTGTCCATTAAGTTTAGAAAGTACATTGGTTACTTCTTCTGCTTTGGCAGCAAAGTAAACATTAGGAAAGATAGAGCCGAGTTTCTGTTTATCCATTTGCTGTAGTGCGGGCAAGGCGGCAACAATCTGCGCTAAGCCCTTATCCTGATCGGTTAGCTGATCAAGGCCGCTTAAATGATAACTGTAGATGAAATTGCGCAGTTCTGCAAAAATGGGGTTTAAAACATTTTCATTAAACCAAAAACGATTACGTAAGCCATCGGCAGCTCTCCAGCCGGTATTGCCCGAGGCTTGTGCAAGGTTGATGATGTTCTGTGCTTTTTTATAAAAAGGAGTGCCACCCATTTTGCTAAAACTATCCTTATCCATCCCGATAATGGTGTAGGCATAATAAGTGAGTAGCGCACTGATATTTGAAATATAATTCTGGTCAGAGAAGTCGATTGTAGCCCCATCGTTAAAGTTGAAATCGAAATTCTTATCACTCATATTTAACAAAGTGCTATTATAAGAACTGTTAAAAACGGGGCGGCTGCTTTGAATTTGCGCTTCGGCAGTATAACCAGAGCCACCATCCCACGAATTGATGGTGATGACGAAACTACAATCTATACGCTCCTGCGGCTTATAACTTTCGTTGCTGAATTTGTTGTTGTTCAAAAAATCGCGGATTGTTTTTTGCAAAGCGTCTAAAGTTGGTTTGCTGATGTTCGAAACCTGGGGAGCCAGTAAGGTTACCCGAGCGTTTAGTTCTTGCGCCTGTAGCTTTCCAAAGCCCACCAATATCAGTATCCAAACAATCTTTTTTATCATTTCACAATTTTTAAAATGGCAGTACAAATATCTTTTGCAACATCTGTTTTCGATTTCATTTCAAATACAGTCCGTTCTAAAGCTTTGTTAAAAATAGTAATTTTATTGGTATCTGATTTAAAACCTGCTCCTTTATCATTCAAAGAATTTAGCACCACCAGGTCTAGATTTTTCTTTTCCAGTTTGCCTTTGGCATAATTCTCTTCGTCGTTGGTTTCTAAAGCAAATCCAACCAAAATCTGTTGCGGTTTTTTTGCCTTACCTAAATAAGCAAGTATATCTGTTGTTTTTTCCAGTTCCAAAAACAATCCGCTATCATGCTTTTTAATTTTTTGCGTAGCAACCTGTTTAGGCCGATAATCGGCCACAGCTGCGCACATCACAGTAATTACTGTTTCTTCAAAAGCAGCGGTACAGGCCTCAAACATTTCCTGCGCACTTACCACATCTATCCTTTTTAACGTTTGACTGGCTTTTTGGGCAGTTGGTCCGGCAATTAAAGTGACATCAGCACCCAGTTTGGCCAACTCATCAGCCAGGGCAAAACCCATCTTACCTGAAGAATGGTTGCCTATAAAACGTACCGGATCGATAGCCTCATAAGTAGGCCCGGCGGTTACCATTACCTTTTTGCCAAACAGGGGTAACGATTTCTTCACAGAATTATCCAGGAAAGTAACAATTTCTTCCGGCTCGGCCATTCGGCCTTCTCCCCAAAGTCCGCTGGCCAGTTCGCCGTTAGCCGGAGCAATAACCGTATTACCAAAACTGGTTACACGACTAATGTTGCTTTGGGTTGTTTCGTGTTTCCACATATCCAGATCCATAGCCGGGGCTACGTAAACCGGGCATTTTGCCGAAAGATAAACAGCCGTTAATAAATTATCGCAGATTCCTGTTGCCAGTTTGGCTAAAGTATTGGCGCTTATCGGAGCGATGATAATTAAATCAGCCCATAAGCCCAGTTCAACATGATTGCTCCATACGCCGGTTTCTTCTTCGAAATATTGTGTGTAAACCGGATTTTTAGAAAGCGTAGCAAGGGTAAGTGGTGTAATGAAATGAGCACCATCAGGGGTAAGGATAACCTTTACGTTTGCGCCAGCTTTTACGAGCAGCCGAACCAAAAATGCCGACTTATAAGCCGCGATGCTACCGCAAACGCCAAGGATTATATTTTTATTTTTTAGCATAATGCGCAGAGTAGATAAGGCATGGAGCATAGAGCGTAGTGCTAAACGCTTTGCCCTAAACGCTATGCGCTATGCAGTTATTTTTGTTCTTTAGCAGGGTTTCTGTGGTAAACTTTGCCATTCAAAAACTCATCCATAGCAACTAAAACAGGCTTTGGCATTCGCTCGTAATGCTTGCTGATCTCAATCTGCTCACGGTTTTCGAAAATTTCTTCCAAATTATCGTTGCTAGAAGCAAATTCTGCCAGTTTACCGTGTAACTCTTCTTTAACGTTGTTCGAAATTTGATTTGCCCTTTTCGCAATTACCACTAACGATTCGTATAAGTTATCAGTAGTTTTATCTAAATCGTGTACGTTTCTGGTTACTGTAGTATTGGGTACAGCAGGTTTGTTAGTATTCATCTGTTACTTGTTTTTAATATCCGTATTATCTGCATTCGTTGGTTTTGTAGAAACAGTATCCTTTAATTTACCTGTTCTAATCAACATCTGCTTGTATTTTTCCTGATCAGCAGCATATAATGCCAATTCTTTTTTTGTAGCCGCAATTCCTGCTTCAACATCACTTTTAAGCGCTTTTGCATCTTTAGCAAATTTACTGTCAGGGTGGTTTTCTGTAAATTCAGTATATAAAGAAAGTGCTTCATTGTAACGGTCTTCCTGACGGATGATGTAACTGTTTTTTGCGTATAAATATTGCGCCTTTATCATCAGGAAATCCATTTCCTCAGCATATTTAATGTCTGGGAAATCTCTTTGTGCATTTTTTAAGGCAATAACAGCTGCTCTATAATTATCTACATTACTTGGTCCTGTAGTTAAATACATTTTAGCATTTTCAAAGGCTTTATCCTCTAATTTCCCCCTTAATACCGCAATATATTTTCCGGCAGCAGCAGCACGATCGCTGGTAGGGTATAGGTTAATGAATAATTGTAGCGCATCAATAGCCTTATAAGTATTTTCCTGGTCTAAAGAGAAATTTGGCGACTCTAGGTAATAGCAGTATGCTGCCATGTATCTGGCTTCTTCAGCATTCTTACTTGCCGGGTAGGTGTCTGCAAAACTTTTAAACTGGTACCTCGCTGTGGTATAGTCACTTAATCTATAAAGGGTATAAGCATAATAATAGTTCAGGTCTTCTGCTTCTGCACGACCACGATATTTTTGAGATAGGTCCTCAAAAAGTACTAATGCCTTACTGTAATCGCGTTTATTATACAAACGAAGTGCCTCTTGGTATTTTTTTGCAACGTCATTGCTCGCCCTCAATTTCTCGAAACGACTTTTACAGCCCGCCATACCCAAAGCGGTAATAAATACTAAAATAATTAAGTGTTTAACTTTAAACATTCTGCAAAGATAATTAATAATACGATAACATCAATAAAAACAATTGGCCGCTAAGCTATGCAAAGCAATTCAGTACAAATATACAGTTAACAATTTTTAACATATATAAGTATCGCTCGTATATGTACATATATTGTTGTTGGTTTTAGCAAAGCAGGGTCAGTGGTACTATATAGGCATGTTCCCGCTATTTGCTCCAAATCCTCGCTGCGCTGCGGGTTTTCCGCTGCTATCGGGTTTAGGTGGGTAGTTTCTTCCGAAGTTTCAAGTGGCTTGGCGCAGGGGGACTTCGGAAGTTTAGTGGGTTTCTCCAGCCGATCCCTTATCCTGAGCGTAGCCGAAGGATCTTTTTTTCGTCCTGGCTACCGGACCTTATCAGATCCTGGAACTGTTCAGGGCGGTGGTAAACAGGAAAAAGGCATAATTGTTTTGGCTGGTCGAAAAATATTTCCCATTGAAAACCATTTACTTACGCTGAAATGAACAGCATTTAATAAATATCCTTTGGTGTTTTACGGATTTTTCCTACTTTTGCATCCCGCTTCGGAGGAAGGGGTTTGTTGAAAAAATGGCTTAGAGAGATGGAGGGCGATATTATTTTAAAATAAATATTGCTTAAGAGAAAAAGATTGCTACCTTTGCAGCCCGGTTCGGAAGAACGGAAAGCTGGTGAACACCGGCATATTGAAACAGAGGGAGAGAAGAAAAAGCAATCAGAAAAATAAAAATTATTTTATTTGGAAGTTCGAAAAGATTCCTACCTTTGCACTCCCAACGGAAACGAAGGGAAAACAAAGAAAGATCAGGTAGCGGATGTTACGGCGATCAGCAGAAAAGATTGAAACAGACGGAAACGCGTTCAGGACAAACAAGACCTGGACGAACTGAAATCTGGAGATATATAAAGACGGGCCGCGAGGCAACAACAGTCGATAAGTTCTTAAAAGAGATGTCAATGTAGCGCAGTGAGGTAATGAAGTACGTATTCAAGTACAGAATGCCTGACTGAATTTTAAAGTCAATGTCTGACAGACATAACAAAAAAGAAGACTATTTTTAACGATAGTTAAAACTGGTCAGTATTGAACAACACATTTTACAATGGAGAGTTTGATCCTGGCTCAGGATGAACGCTAGCGGCAGGCCTAATACATGCAAGTCGAACGATACTTTCCAGCTTGCTGGAGAGGAAAGTGGCGCACGGGTGCGTAACGCGTATGCAACCTACCTTCATCAGGGGGATAGCCCGGAGAAATCCGGATTAATACCGCATAAAATCACAGGATGGCATTATCCAATGATCAAACATTTATGGGATGGAGATGGGCATGCGTGTCATTAGCTGGTTGGCGGGGTAACGGCCCACCAAGGCGACGATGACTAGGGGATCTGAGAGGATGGCCCCCCACACTGGTACTGAGACACGGACCAGACTCCTACGGGAGGCAGCAGTAAGGAATATTGGTCAATGGAGGCAACTCTGAACCAGCCATGCCGCGTGCAGGAAGACTGCCCTATGGGTTGTAAACTGCTTTTATCCGGGAATAAACCTAAATACGTGTATTTAGCTGAATGTACCGGAAGAATAAGGATCGGCTAACTCCGTGCCAGCAGCCGCGGTAATACGGAGGATCCAAGCGTTATCCGGATTTATTGGGTTTAAAGGGTGCGTAGGCGGCCTGTTAAGTCAGGGGTGAAAGACGGTAGCTCAACTATCGCAGTGCCCTTGATACTGATGGGCTTGAATGGACTAGAGGTAGGCGGAATGAGACAAGTAGCGGTGAAATGCATAGATATGTCTCAGAACACCGATTGCGAAGGCAGCTTACTATGGTCTTATTGACGCTGAGGCACGAAAGCGTGGGGATCAAACAGGATTAGATACCCTGGTAGTCCACGCCCTAAACGATGAACACTCGCTGTTGGCGATACACAGTCAGCGGCTAAGCGAAAGCGTTAAGTGTTCCACCTGGGGAGTACGCCCGCAAGGGTGAAACTCAAAGGAATTGACGGGGGCCCGCACAAGCGGAGGAGCATGTGGTTTAATTCGATGATACGCGAGGAACCTTACCCGGGCTTGAAAGTTAGTGAATGATTTAGAGATAGATCAGTCCGCAAGGACACGAAACTAGGTGCTGCATGGCTGTCGTCAGCTCGTGCCGTGAGGTGTTGGGTTAAGTCCCGCAACGAGCGCAACCCCTATGTTTAGTTGCCAGCATGTCATGGTGGGGACTCTAAACAGACTGCCTGTGCAAACAGAGAGGAAGGAGGGGACGACGTCAAGTCATCATGGCCCTTACGTCCGGGGCTACACACGTGCTACAATGGACGGTACAGAGGGCAGCTACATAGCAATATGATGCGAATCTCACAAAGCCGTTCACAGTTCGGATTGGGGTCTGCAACTCGACCCCATGAAGTTGGATTCGCTAGTAATCGCGTATCAGCAATGACGCGGTGAATACGTTCCCGGGCCTTGTACACACCGCCCGTCAAGCCATGGAAGCTGGGGGTACCTAAAGTATGTAACCGCAAGGAGCGTCCTAGGGTAAAACCGGTAACTGGGGCTAAGTCGTAACAAGGTAGCCGTACCGGAAGGTGCGGCTGGAATACCTCCTTTCTGGAGTAGCGTTGACTACTCACTGCGCAACATGATATTTCTAAATAAGGTAGAGGGTAAAGAGGTAGAAGGTATAGGGTTCAAGGACCATATCGTTCAAGCTGATACCATATACTTTATAACAAAGAGAAAAAAAAAGAAACACCCAGAAGAAAACGGTGGGCATACTATAAGGGTAAGCTTAACGGATGAAGCTGAGGTTAGCAAAGGAAAAGCGGTAGCGGTAAGATACTATATACTGCATCAGATGCTGCCCAAAGCAAAGTCCCGTAGCTCAGCCTGGTTAGAGCACTACACTGATAATGTAGGGGTCTCCAGTTCAAATCTGGACGGGACTACCATTGAAGTTTACAATTGGCGGTTTGCAGTTGACAGTTACCATAACTGAAAACCTGGAACTGAAAACTGATAACTACACTCTGGGGGATTAGCTCAGCTGGCTAGAGCGCCTGCCTTGCACGCAGGAGGTCAACGGTTCGACTCCGTTATTCTCCACCATTAAAGGTTGAGGGCTGAAAGGTAGAAGGTTTAGGGTAAGACCCATGGCACTACCGGCCACGACAGAAAACAAAAAAACGAGTTTACCTGGATCGGTAACATACATTGACATAAAGAGAGAAAAGAAGAAAACGCCACGGGGCACATACATTACAAAAAGTATGAAACGGTTCGAGACCGCAGTTTTTCACTAACAAGGTTAAGCAGAGGCTTAGGCGCAGGACAATGAAACCCTCCACCTTTATACCCTCTACCTTTAACCTCGGTAAAGTTCTTTGACATATTGGAAGAAGTTAAAAAAGAAGAGCAAACAACAATAGGCGACTGTTGTGTTTGTGCTCACCAGGCGGAGTAGCAATACGATGTTAGGTATGAGACATCATAACAAGAGCAAAAAAGCATACCATGC
This sequence comes from Pedobacter suwonensis, assembly GCF_007833675.1. NCBI lineage: Bacteria > Pseudomonadati > Bacteroidota > Sphingobacteriia > Sphingobacteriales > Sphingobacteriaceae > Pedobacter > Pedobacter suwonensis. The sequence continues at coordinate 4,830,603 of NZ_CP031708.1, forward strand.
GGCGCAAAAGGCGCATGAGTAGAAGAAAGTAAGAAAGAGTACACGGGGGATGCCTTGGCTCTCAGAGGCGAAGAAGGACGTGATAAGCTGCGATAAGCTCCGGGGATCTGCAAATAGGAACTAGATCCGGAGATTTCCGAATGGGGCAACCCGGCATGTTGAAGACATGTCACATATAATGAGCAAACCTGCCGAACTGAAACATCTAAGTAAGCAGAGGAAGAGAAAATAACAATGATTTCCTGAGTAGTGGCGAGCGAAAGGGAAAGAGCCCAAACCTACCTTGTTACGGCAAAGTGGGGGTTGTAGGACTGCAACGTGGCATTGGTAAACAGAAGTGGAACGGGATGGGAAGCCCGGCGATACATGGTGATAGCCCAGTACACGTATAGAATACCAGTCTAGCAGTATCCTGAGTACCGCGAGGTCGGAGACGCCTTGTGGGAATCAGCCGGCACCATCCGGTAAGGCTAAATACTCCTGAGAGACCGATAGTGAACCAGTACCGTGAGGGAAAGGTGAAAAGAACCCCGAACAGGGGAGTGAAATAGAACCTGAAACCGTGTACTTACAAGCGGTCGGAGCATCCAAGTGGTGTGACGGCGTGCCTTTTGCATAATGAGCCTACGAGTTACTCTTCTCTGGCAAGGTTAAGTGCTTCAGGCACGGATCCGAAGCGAAAGCGAGTCTGAACAGGGCGTATAGTCAGAGGAGGTAGACGCGAAACCTTGTGATCTACCCATGGACAGGTTGAAGGTGCGGTAACACGTACTGGAGGACCGAACCGATAAACGTTGAAAAGTTTCCGGATGATCTGTGGGTAGGGGTGAAAGGCTAATCAAACTGGGAAATAGCTCGTACTCCCCGAAATGTTTTTAGGAACAGCGTCGGCATCGAGTTACATAGAGGTAGAGCTACTGATTGGGTGCGGGGGAGTCAAATCCTACCAAATCCAGACAAACTCCGAATGCTATGTAATATGGCCGGCAGTGAGGCGCGGGGTGCTAAGGTCACGCGCCGAGAGGGAAAGAACCCAGACCATCAGCTAAGGTCCCCAAGTTACGGTTAAGTTGAACTAACGAGGTCCGATTGCACAGACAGCTAGGATGTTGGCTTGGAAGCAGCCATTCATTTAAAGAGTGCGTAACAGCTCACTAGTCGAGCGATCGGGCATGGATAATAAACGGGCATTAAACCGTACACCGAAGCTATGGGATTGAAATATATCGGTAGGGGAGCATTCTATGTGCAGTGAAGGTATCTGGTAATGGGTGCTGGAGCGCATAGAAAAGCAAATGTAGGCATAAGTAACGATAAGGCGGGCGAGAAACCCGCCCACCGAAAGGATAAGGTTTCCTGATCAACGCTAATCGGATCAGGGTCAGTCGGGACCTAAGGAGAACCCGAAGGGGAAATTCGATGGACAACTGGTTAATATTCCAGTACTTTTTATAACTGCGATGTGGGGACGGAGTAGTGACACTGCCGCGATCTGACGGAATAGATCGTTGAAGGCTGTAGGTATATCGAACATAGGCAAATCCGTGATCGATGCTGAGCGCTGATAGTACCAAGGACCTTCGGGCGATTGGATAGTGCAGGTAATCAGACTTCCAAGAAAAACCGCTAAGCTCCAGGTTATAAAAACCCGTACCGCAAACCGACACAGGTATCCGGGAAGAGGATTCTAAGGTGCTCGAGTGAATCATGGCTAAGGAACTCGGCAAAATGGCCCTGTAACTTCGGGAGAAGGGGCGCTGACAGCAATGTCAGCCGCAGTGAAAAGGCCCAGGCGACTGTTTAACAAAAACACATGGCTTTGCAAAATCGAAAGATGAGGTATAAGGCCTGACACCTGCCCGGTGCTGGAAGGTTAAGAGGGGATGTCATCGCAAGAGAAGCATTGAATCGAAGCCCCAGTAAACGGCGGCCGTAACTATAACGGTCCTAAGGTAGCGAAATTCCTTGTCGGGTAAGTTCCGACCTGCACGAATGGTGTAACGATCTGGGCGCTGTCTCAGCCATGAGCTCGGTGAAATTGTGGTCCCGGTGAAGACGCCGGGTACCCGCAACGGGACGGAAAGACCCCATGCACCTTCACTACAATTTAACATTGACATTGGGTACAGGATGTGTAGGATAGGTGGGAGGCTATGAATCGGTGTCGCCAGGCATCGTGGAGCCAACGTTGAAATACCACCCTTTCTGTATTCGGTGTCTAATCCCGCTAAGCGGGAGACATTGTTTGATGGGTAGTTTGACTGGGGTGGTCGCCTCCAAAAAGGTAACGGAGGCTTTCAAAGGTAAGCTCAGTACGCTTGGTAACCGTACGTGGAGTGCAATAGCATAAGCTTGCTTGACTGTGAGACATACAGGTCGATCAGGGTCGAAAGACGGATATAGTGATCCGGTGGTTCTGCATGGAAGGGCCATCGCTCAAAGGATAAAAGGTACGCTGGGGATAACAGGCTGATCTCCCCCAAGAGCTCATATCGACGGGGAGGTTTGGCACCTCGATGTCGGCTCGTCACATCCTGGGGCTGGAGAAGGTCCCAAGGGTTCGGCTGTTCGCCGATTAAAGTGGCACGCGAGCTGGGTTCAGAACGTCGCGAGACAGTTCGGTCCCTATCTGTTGTGGGCGTAGGAATTTTGAGTGGGGCTGACCTTAGTACGAGAGGACCGGGTTGGACCAGCCTCTAGTGAATCTGTTGTTCCGCCAGGGGCATTGCAGAGTAGCTACGCTGGGAATAGATAAGCGCTGAAAGCATCTAAGTGCGAAACTAGCCACGAGATGAGAATTCCATATAGGACCGTAGCAGACTACTACGTTGATAGGCTACAGATGTAAAGGTGGCGACACCACAGTCGAGTAGTACTAATCATCCGAAGCTTTCAAAGCAAACAGAACTGTTGTTTGTTCTTCATGCTAACTTCTTTCAATAATATGTCATTTGAGGCCGGAAGGCGGAAGGCATAAAGGCGGAAGGTTTACCCTCTACCTTAATACCCTCCCTCCCTCAACCTTAAATAAAAATATTCAGGTGCCTATATCGGTGGTGTCCACCTCTTCCCATTCCGAACAGAGAAGTTAAGCCCACCAGAGCCGATGGTACTGCGGTAACACGTGGGAGAGTAGGTCGGTGCCAGATCTTAAAGAGAAGCCCTTCAGCAGTAATGTTGAAGGGCTTTCTTGTTTTATCAGCAAAGGGCATAGGGCATAGGGCATAGCGGTTTCCCGGCGTTAGGGGGTTAGGGCGCATAGCGGTTCCCCGCAGATTACGCTGATCTCCGCTGAAAGCATTCCATCATCCGTTTTACATTTTCCATCTTTACTCCTCTATTTTCTGTCCCGGGTTAAATAGCCCTGATGGGAGCGGCATCCCTTTTGGCTAAGAAAATTTGTTTAAAAAATAAGGTTTCCAAAAGGATAGAGCGCACAGCAGGAACGGAGCCGGCCCAAACGCTCGGGACACTGCGCTCCAAGACCAAGAGGTATTTAAACCATTAAGGAGTTGAGAAAAGTTAAGGTTGTGCTCCCGCAGAAAACGCTGATCTCCGCAGAGACCATTCCATCATCCGTTTACATCTTCCATCCTTACTCCTTTATTTTATGTCCCGGGTAAAACAGCCCTGATGGTAGCGGCATCCCTTTTGGATAAGAAAAATTGTTTAAAAAATAAGGTTTCCCAAAAGGATAGAGCGGACAGCAGGACGGGACCTATCCCAAATGCTCGGGACATTGCGCTCCAAGACCAATAGGTATTTAAACCATTAAGGAGCTGAGAAAAGTTAAGGTTGTGCTCCCGCAGAAACGCTGATCTCCGCAGAGACCATTCCATCATCCGTTTTACATCTTCCATATTTTACGTTATGTTCCTGATTAAATAGCCCGGATGATGCGGTATACCTTTTGGGCTGGAGATTAAAATTATTTCTCTTAAGGTTGCCAATTATCGTTAAATTTAAAACTGATTAATACTAAATATGTTTAATATCACAAGGTTTGCCACAATATTTGGTTATCTTTGTTTTTAATAAAAATATAATCATAAGTAATGAGTTTTTTTGCAGATAAAAGAAGGGAAGTAATGGTGCATATCGAAACGTATATGCTGGAGATGATGGATACCTATCTTAAACCAATTGATACGAACTGGCAACCATCTGATTTCCTTCCTGACTCTACGAGCGAAACATTTTATCAAGATATCAGAATTTTAAGGGACAATGCAAAGGACCTTTCTTACGATCTTGTAGCGGTATTGATTGGCGATACGATTACTGAAGAAGCTTTGCCTACTTACGAATCGTGGTTATCAATGGTGCAGGGGCCGAGTATGAAAGAAGATGGTGGCTGGATGAAATGGAACAGACACTGGACTGCTGAAGAGAACCGCCATGGCGATTTATTGAATAAATATTTATACTTGTCTGGTCGCGTAGATATGCGCCAGATGGAAATCTCTACACAATACCTGATTGCCGATGGTTTCGATATTGGTACTGGTCATGACCCTTATCGCAACTTTATTTATACGTCTTTTCAGGAGATGGCAACCAATATTTCTCACCGAAGGGTAGCTTCTTTAGCCAAAAAAGATGGTGATACTTTATTATCGAGAATGTGTGGCGTAATCGCTTCTGATGAGGCGAGGCACGCCAAAGCTTATAAGGATTTTATGAACCGTATTTTCGAGGTCGATCCTAATGAAGCCATGCTGGCTTTTGAAGACATGATGCGTAAAAAAATTGTCATGCCTGCGCATTTCTTACGTGAGGTAGGTTTAAAAATAGGTCAAACATTTGGCCACTTTACAGATGCTGCGCAACGTTTAGGTGTTTACACGGCGATTGATTATGTTGAAATTATGCAGCAGTTAATCGAGGATTGGAAAATTGAAGGCATGCGTGATTTAAATGAAGCAGGTGAAAAAGCACGTGATTATATTATGGCATTGCCTTCGCGTTTATTACGTGTTGCAGAACGTATGAAAAATCCAACGATTGATTATAAATTTAGCTGGATTGCCGGATAGTCGGTTGAAAAAATATTTGGAGTCCCCCGATGTAAATCGAGGGATTTTTTTTTGGCTTATTCCCTTACATATTTCTTCTGTATTGACCACCCACTTCGTAAAGGGCATTGCTAATCTGGCCTAATGAACATATTTTACACACTTCCATAAGTTGCTCAAAAATATTATCACCTGCTACGGCTGATTTTTGAAGTTGTTTTAACAAATCCGCTGCACGGTCTTCATTACGGTTTTGAAATTGTTGTAATGCAGCAATCTGGTATTGTTTTTCATCCTCCGTTGCACGAATTACCTCTCCTGGAACAATGGTAGGTGAACCATTTTTATTGAGAAAGGTATTTACACCTACTATCGGGTATTCACCTGTATGTTTGAGCGTTTCGTAATACAAACTTTCTTCCTGGATTTTTCCACGTTGATACATCGTCTCCATTGCGCCCAAAACACCACCACGATCGTTGATTCGTTTAAATTCGGATAGAACAGCTTCTTCAACCAGATCAGTCAATGCTTCAATAATGAAAGCACCTTGTAGCGGATTTTCATTTTTAGCCAGACCTAATTCTCTGTTAATGATCAACTGGATGGCCATGGCTCTCCTTACCGATTCTTCCGTTGGGGTGGTGATGGCTTCGTCGTACGCATTAGTATGAAGGGAATTGCAATTGTCGTAGATGGCGTAAAGTGCCTGTAGCGTAGTTCTGATGTCGTTAAAATCGATTTCCTGAGCATGTAATGAACGGCCTGAAGTTTGAATGTGGTATTTAAGCTTTTGCGAGCGGTCGTTTCCTTTGTATTTGTTTTTGATGGCTTTAGCCCAAATTCTTCTGGCTACGCGGCCTATAACGGCGTACTCAGGATCGATACCATTGGAGAAGAAGAAAGACAGGTTAGGCGCAAAGTCATCAATATGCATGCCCCTGCTTAAATAATATTCAACAAAGGTAAATCCATTACTTAAGGTAAATGCCAGCTGAGAAATAGGATTGGCACCCGCTTCTGCAATGTGATAGCCGGAAATAGATACCGAGTAGAAATTTCTCACTTTCTCATCGATAAAGTATTTCTGAATGTCGCCCATCATTCTTAAAGCAAACTCTGTAGAAAAGATACAGGTATTTTGCGCCTGATCTTCTTTTAAAATATCAGCCTGAACCGTTCCCCGTACTGAACTGATGGCTTTAGCTTTAATAGTGGCATAAACATCGGCAGGAAGAACCTGATCGCCAGTGACACCCAAAAGCATTAAACCTAAGCCGTTATTTCCTTCCGGTAATGCGCCATTGTAAGATGGTCTTTCTATATTTTTGACTTTATAGATTGAAACAATTTTAGCCTCTACTTCTTCTGTCAGACCATTTTCAATGATGTATTTTTCGCATTGCTGATCAATCGCCGCATTCATGAAAAAACCTAATAACATTGGTGCCGGGCCATTAATAGTCATTGAAACTGACGTGGAGGGTGCACATAGGTCAAAACCGGAATATAGTTTTTTGGCATCATCCAAAGTGGCGATGCTTACACCGGAATTACCGATTTTACCGTAAATATCGGGGCGGATATGCGGATCTTCTCCATAAAGTGTAACAGAATCAAAAGCGGTAGATAAGCGATGTGCCGGTTGACCTAACGATACATAATGAAAACGTTTATTTGTTCGTTCAGGGCCACCTTCTCCGGCAAACATTCTGGTAGGGTCTTCACCGTCTCTTTTTAAAGGAAAAACGCCTGCCGCATAGGGGAATTCACCCGGAAGGTTTTCGGTTAACAACCATCTTAAAATATCGCCCCAGTCTTCATATCTTGGCAGAGATACTTTTGGGATATTTAGTTTTGAAAGTGATTCGTAAAATAAAGGCTGTTTAATTTCTTTATCGCGGACTTTATAAATGAAAAACTCCTCTTTGTATGCTTTTTTGGTTTCTGGCCATTGGCGCAATAGGCGTTTGCATTCGCCATCTAATTGCTCTTCGAAGAATTCATAGCTTGTCTTTAGTTTTTTGGATATCTCATTCTGAGAATCTTTTTCTAAAGATAGTGGATTAGTCTCACTTAATAAGTCGATTACCCCTTTAAGCTGGTACATTTTACGCGCGATGGTAGCCTGTTTCTCTACCCGATCATTGTATGTTTGGCTTGCCTCTGCAATTTCTGCCAAATACCTGATCCGATCGGGAGGAATAATGTAAATTTTCTCTGACTGATCAGAGGTTAATTCCATTTTGGCCTTAAAATCAGTTCCGGTTTTTAATTTAATCTGATCCATTAAAGCGACGAACAGGTTATTCATTCCCGGATCATTAAATTGGGAAGCCATAGTACCATACACTGGAATTTCATCGTCTTTAGCATCGAAAATGTTATGGTTGCGCTTATATTGTTTACGCACATCCCTTAGTGCATCCAAAGCCCCTCGTTTATCAAATTTGTTAATCGCTACCAGATCAGCAAAATCTAGCATATCGATTTTTTCGAGTTGTGTAGCTGCCCCAAATTCAGGCGTCATCACATACAATGAAACATCACAGTGTTCGGTAATTTCTGTATCCGACTGGCCAATACCAGAGGTTTCTACAATAATCAGATCATAACCTGCAGCCCTACAGATATCGATACTTTCCTGTACGTTTTTTGATAAAGCAAGGTTGGCCTGTCGGGTTGCCAATGAGCGCATGTAAACCCTTGAATTATTAATCGCATTCATTCGGATGCGGTCGCCAAGTAGGGCACCTCCTGTTTTTCTCTTTGAAGGATCGACCGAAATGATAGCCAGGGTTTTATCTTTTAATTCAACCAAAAATCGACGGACCAATTCATCGACCAAGGATGATTTTCCTGCACCACCGGTTCCGGTAATACCTACAACAGGAGCATTGTTATTCTGGGATAAACGCTTTAATTCGTCAACAAATTTTTGAGCAGCTTCAGGATCATTTTCTGCGACAGTAATGGCCCCAGCTATAGCTTTGATATCTTCCGTGGAGATGCTTTTGAGATCATTGCCAATGTCTATTTTGGTTACAAAATCAGTTTGTATCAGCATATCATTAATCATGCCTTGCAGCCCCATTTTACGTCCATCATCAGGAGAGTAGATTCTGGCAATTCCGTAGGCCTGTAATTCTTCTATCTCTGAAGGTAGAATCACGCCGCCGCCACCTGCAAATATTTTAATATGACCCGATCCTCTTTCCTGTAAAAGATCATACATATATTTAAAATACTCAATATGTCCGCCCTGATAGGAGGTCATGGCAATACCTTGTACATCTTCCTGAATGGCACAGTTCACTACCTCATCAACCGAACGGTTGTGGCCAAGATGGATAACCTCAGCTCCTGATGACTGCAGGATACGGCGCATGATGTTAATGGTGGCATCGTGTCCGTCGAAAAGGGACGCAGCGGTTACAAAACGGATTTTATTTTTAGGTTTATAGATTTCTACTGGTTGCATACTATGGGATTTAAAGGACTGGCATGCTCGGGTAACCTATCCTTGTTTCCAAATATATTTGGTATGCAAATGTACTAAATTATGCTGCTTAAAGCATGAATACCCTATACCGTTATGGCTTTTGGTTCAGCTATAAATTTTGTCCAAACTGAAGTAAATAACCATTATTATCATAAATAGCAAACTCTCTCATACCGTAGTCGAAATCTTCCGGCGGATAACAGATTTCACAATGATCTTTTAAACTTTCCCAAAGAACAGTTACTTCATTTGTTTTGATGTAAAGCGAACCGCTCATGATGGATTTATGAATATTGCGATGTTTGTTAGGGGTGCAAAACATGACTTCTATTTCATCTTTTTGCAGGCTTAACCAGCTCAGATCATCAAGTTTTGCTGTACAGTTAAACTTTAAAATTTCTGTATAGAATTTTAATGTCGCAGGCATATCATGCGATTCGAGCATAGGTGTTAGTTTGATAGCGGTGTACGTTGCCATAATCAAAAATAATAAAAAATGCAATTTTTACCATATGAGACATTTGAGACCATATAAGCTTTAGTTCGATTGATAGTTATTTATAATGATCAATTTTTGCTTCTTGCCCAAAGCTATCGTCATGCTGAATTTATTTCAGCATCTTTCCTTAATGAGACCCTGAAATGAATTCAGGGTGACGACGCTAGTTTAAATAAATACCGTTAGAACAAAAAAACTATGCTGGCGGGCATAGTTTTTTTAAAATTATTTGTTGATGATTTCAGTGATCGGTTCACCTACTGTTCCATTCGGGGTTTGGATATGCAGTAGAGCAGCTAATGTTGGTGCAATATCTGTCATGTAATGCGTAGTGTTGGTGGCACCTGGCTTAATTCCCCAACCCATAAATACCAAAGGAATGTGCGAGTCGTAAGGATTCCAGTTACCATGTGTGGTTCCCGTGCTGCCACCATTAAACCAGTTTGGTTGTAAAACATAATAAATATCGCCACTTCTACGGGCATTGTATCCGTTGGTAATCATTTTCTTCTGGATCTCCTGAAGTGTTGCCTGCGATACTTTTGCAATATCTACCGCATTCTGAAAACCATCCTGTCTTTTTAAGAATTCAACCGAGGCGGATTTAATCACATCGAAGCTGATATCTGCTTTGTCTGTCTTGTCATGATCGAAGATGATCTGGTTATTCATCGATTTTAATACGACATTGTCTAACTTAAATTTATCGTTTAAATAGGCATTTAATTTACTTGCAATTTCTCTGTCGCTCACCACACCGGCCGGTAGCTTATTCTCTTGCATAAAGCCAGGTACATGGGCAGCGCCATGGTCGGCCGTTAGAAATACAGTATAATTTCCTTTACCTACCTTTTTATCCAGATAGTTGAAAAACTCTTCGAAATCTTTATCCAGACGCAAGTAAGTATCTTCAGCCTCAATAGAGTTTGGTCCGTAAGCATGACCAATATAGTCGGTAGAAGAACAGCTTACTGCTAAAAAGTCGGTGATGTTGTCTTGCCCCAGGTCTTCGGAAAGAATAGCAAGTTTAGCTAAATCTAAAGTGATGGTATTGCCATAAGGTGTACTTCTGATGGCATCGAAATTTTTATCAATGTTTTGTGTTAGCTGGTGTGGAAATGTACTTGATTTACCTTCATATGCATTTTCATCTTTTGTGCTGTTTACATAGGTATTGATCGGATATAGCGTTTCCCAGTTTTTTGCATAAAACTTGTTCGCGAGTTTCAGTTTGTTATAATCGGCAATCCAGCCCGGAACCTCTTTCATATAATAGGTACTGGTAATCCAGTTTCCAGTACTACCCTGGTACCAATACGCTGCATTTGCGGCGTGGCCAGCCGGAAGGATGGAACCTCTGTCTTTCAAAGAAATACCGATTACTTTCCCTTTAAAGTTTGTAGCCAGTCTTAACTCATCAGTAATTGTTGTGGTGAGCATATTTTTTGGCGACATATTGCCTTCTGATGAAGGTGTACTGCCCACTGTAGAAACCGAAGAATCTTCTGTGCAGTAAACACTTTTTCTGGTTTCAGGATCGTACCAATCATTACCGATAATACCATGAACAGCTGGAACTGAACCCGTGTAGATGCAAGTGTGACCACATGCAGTATATGTCGGTGTATAGGGAATAAAGGTGTTTTCAACAGAAAAACCTTCGTTGATCAGCCTTTTAAAACCACCATTAGTGTAGCGGTTATAATAGCGGTATAAATAATCCCAACGCATTTGGTCGACCACCAAACCTACCACCAATTTTGGACGTGCAACCTCCGCAGGAAATGCTTTGGCAGATGTTGTGTTTGTTTTTTTTGTTTGGGCGGTTGAAAATGAGATCGAAAAAATAGAAACGGTAAAGATTAAACGGAATATTTTATTCATTATGCTTTAGTTAAAGGGCTAAAGTAATGAATTTAGATAAAGCTACTTTGAAGTTAATGTAAAGATTTTATATCGCTTCGGCCACTACAAACGTACTTCCACCAATAAAAACCAGATCTTTAGGGCTTGCCGATTGAATAGCAGTTGCTTTTGCTTCAAGAACTGATGTAAAACTTTTTCCTGTTAAGCCAAATGCGGCAGCCTGTTCTTTTAAGCGATCTGCATCTAAACCGCGTTCTAAAGCGGGTTTGCAAAAATAATAAGTTGCATTTTTTGGCATTAACAACAATACCTTCGAAATGTCTTTATCGTTAACCATGCCGAAAACAATGTGCAGGTTCTGGTAAGGCGTTTGTGCAATATTTTTGATCACCTCAGTAATGCCAGCTTCGTTATGCCCCGTATCGCAGATTACCAAAGGTGTTCTGCTTAAAGTTTGCCAACGTCCCTGTAAACCAGTTTGCTTTTTAACCTGGCTGATGCCTTGATAAACACTTTGCCAATCGGTTTTAATTTCCGTTTTCTCGTTCAGCACAGTCAGGGTTTGGAGAACGGTTAATATATTTTTATGCTGATAAATTCCGGTAAGATCACTTTGAAGATCTTTATATTTGATTTCTCTTCCCAGATAAACGGATACGGAAAGTTTACTGTTTTTGACTTTAAGATCCTGTGTGGTTAGTACCTGGTCGGCAAAAACAATCGGCGCTTGTTCAGTGTTGGCTTTTTTAATAAAGACTGGCGCAGATTCTTCTTGCGTTTCGCCAATCACCACTGGGATACTCTTTTTGATGATGCCTGCTTTTTCTCCTGCAATTTCTGCAAGGGTATTCCCGAGCATATTCATATGATCGAGGCTGATATTGGTGATGACTGAAATTTCCGGGGTGATGATATTGGTAGAATCCAGCCTCCCGCCCAAACCCACTTCAATTACTGCTACATCTACCTGATGTTTTGCAAAATGATCGAACGCCATAGCAACAGTTACTTCAAAAAAGGAAGGTTCGGTTTTTTCGATGAGTTTTTGTTGTTCTTTTACGAATGATACCACTTCAGTTTTGCTGATCATTTTTCCGTTGATGCGTATGCGCTCACGGAAATCTTTTAAATGGGGTGAAGTATACAATCCCGTTTTATATCCCTGGGCCTGTAGCACGGAAGCGAGCATGTGGGATGTTGAACCCTTCCCGTTTGTTCCGGCCACATGGATGCTTTTAAATTTATGTTGAGGATTATCCAGCGCTTCGCAAAGGACGATGGTATTGGTTAAATCTTTTTTGAAAGCTGCTGCGCCAACGCGGGTAAACATCGGAAGTTTACTGTATAAAAAATCAAGCGTTTGTTGGTAGTTCATAATATACGTCAAATATAGGTTGACTAGCGTAATTATGAAATGAAATGAGAAAGATTTTGTTGAAGCAATTTCAAAAGTTTGTTGGTGAAGTCAGATGTTTTCATCTGACTTATGGTTAGATGATACTCATGCAGCATTAATCGTTAAGAAATCCTATCAAGCTTTTGAACAAATAGTCTGTCAGATAGTAATATCTGACAGCATAATAAATTATTTGTTGGTGAAGTCAGATGTTTTCATCTGACTTATGGTTAGATGATACTCATGCATCATTAATCGTTAAGAAATCCTATCAAGCTTTTGAACAAATATAGTCTGTCAGATAGTGATATCTGACAGCACAATAAATTATTTGTAGGTGACGTCAGATGTTGCCATCTGACTTATGGTTTAGATGATACTCATGCATCATTAATCGTTAAGAAATCCTATCAAGCTTTTGAACAAATATAGTCTGTCAGATAGTAATATCTGACAGCACAATAAAAATTATTTAACTTTAAAATTAAACATCACAATTCCGGTTTGTACATCTGGAGCGGATTCCAGTTTGTTTAAACTTGCACCCAATACAGCCTGCTCGCATTTTCTCCAGAGGGCTAAATCAGATAAGGTTGTACCTTTAGCTCCGGCACGTGCCTGTACAACTTTGCCATTTTTGTCTACGCGGATCTGGACGGCAATTTTTCCTGCGCTCTGTCCATCATCCTGTATTCTGGGGATATCGATAAATTTTCTGCTGGCTAAAGATAGCTGTACATTCCCATTTCCGGAACCACCTTCACCATAATTTGATGCTAACGGATCGCCATCTTTATCACCCTGGTTGCCTGGCGTTTTTCCGGTACCGTCTCCTTGCCCCTGACCGGTATTTTTCTTGCCTTTGTAAAGTGCATTTTGGTTAATTACCGGCTTAGCAGGTTTATCTTCTGTAACAGGCGTAGGTGCAGTTGTTGTAGCTTTTGTGGGTTTGGTATTTACGGCAATGGCATCTTCGGTATTCTGTGTTTGCACCTCTTTATCACTGCTTTCGGTAGCGGTATTTGGTGTAACCTTCTCTTCAGGTGTTACCTTTTCAGGTGCTTTACCATTCGCATTTGGATCTGCAGATGGTTCTTCAATGCTGGTATAATCATCACCCATACCTTCTGCCGAAGTTCCGTAATTTACCACCATGCCGCCCATACCTACTTCTTCAGGTGGTTGGAATGAACCAATCACAATAAAAAAGCTGATCAATAACAAAAATCCCATAATACCGCTTGCTATAGCAATGGCCTTTGGATAATTGTTTTCCTCCTGAGGTACGTTTTGTGCTTTGTAGTTCATTATTTTTTAGGTTCAACGGCTACAACAAGTTTCAATTTCAGTTTATTGGCAATATCGTTCACCACAAATCCATCCTGATAAGTTACATTGCGCGATACATATAAAAGTATGGTCATATCTGGTGCCAGCTTTTGATATGATGCCAGGGTAGGCTCTAATTCCTCAATGCTCACCGGTTTCTTTTCAACGAAATATTTTAAATTTTCGTCTATTGTAACGGTAACTGCTTTTTTGGCGGTAGATTGCTGTCCGCTTGATGATTGTGGCAACAATAATTTTACTACTGTAGGATTGACTACTGCAGAGGCTAATAAGAAAAACAGCATCAGGAAGAACATAATATCGTTCAACGCTGAAGTATGTACTTCTACCGATCCTTTTGTTCTTTTGCGTAAATTCATTATTTGCCCGGTTCTTCTAGTAAATCAATAAAGTCAATTGCATCGGTCTCCATTTTAAGAATGATTTTCTCAACCATAATATTTAAGATATGATAGAGTACATAAGCAATAATCCCGATAATTAATCCGGTTGCAGAGGTAATCATTTTGGTATATAAACCACCGGAAATTGTTCCGATTTCGATTGCTCCCTTAATCGATACCTGGTGGAAAATGGTAATTACCCCCACAATTGTACCTACGAAACCGAGCATTGGCGCAATACCTGCAACAATACCCAGGATACTGATGTTCTTCTCTAATTTAGAAACTTCTAATTTGCCCACATTTTCAATTGCGCCTTCAATATCTTTAATCGGGCGGCCAATGCGTTTTAAACCTTTTTGCAACATGCGCGAAAGAGGGGAGTTGTTATTTCTTAAAAGCGACATGGCGCCATCTAAATTTCCGGATTGGATATAAGACCGGGTTTGCACCATAAGGTTAGCCTCATCTTTTGTGGCTTTTTTAATGGTTAAATAACGTTCAACAAAAATAATTAAAGCCAAAAAAGCCAAAAAAGCCAACGGAATCATTACCCATCCGCCTTTAAAAAGCAGATCGATGAAATGGAGTTCTTGCTGTGGTTGTGTTAATGTTTGGTTAATTGCATTTGCTGTGTCTTGCAATGCTTGTGTGGTGTCCTGAATTAATAAAGTTATCATTATGGTTGTGTGTTGTGTTTTTGTTGTACGAAATACCCTTTGCCTTTAAGTTTTTTCTCTAAAATATCTTTTTGCTCTTTAGCCTCTTTTTCTGTGCTGAAGCTTGCTATACTCACCTTTTTTAAACGGCCCGGAACAGATGCTATTTCGGCCTTTAACCCAATTTTTTCCATTTGCTTGATAAAAACAAGCGCCTTTTTTTCTGATTGGAAAGATGCTGCGATAACATAGAACGTAGAAGGACCAGTGTTTGGTACAACTTTGTTTTCTTTAGGCGTTTCGATAGCTGGTTTAGCCACAGGCTTAACCACTTCTTTTTTAACGGTATCTGTTTTTTGCTGAACCTGATTAGCCTTTAATATACTATCGGTTTTGGCTATTGAATCCTGTTTCGCTTTCAAAGTATCCACTGCAACCTTAGGCGAATCGATAATTACTTGTGCAGGTTTCTCAGTACCGGTTGTTTCGCCTGTAAATAACTCGGGCTTAATCAAAAAGGTTATTGCTGCAACCACTAGCAAAGCCACAATTGCAATCGTAATCATTAACCAGGCAGACATACCTTGCCTAGCTTCATTACTGTGTTCGAGCGGGTCATGGCCAAAACGGTTTGGATGTTCAGCATGCTGTTCTTTTATAAAAGCTGGTGCCTCAATTACCGGCTCTTCTTTTTTAACTTCCTCTTCTAAATTAATATATGTTTTTGGCTCATCCGTTTCTGGCCTCAATGAAAAACGGCCCGAATAATCTTGTGGGCGTAGAACCGGTTCAGGGCCTGCTGCTTCTGCATTTTTTTCTGCTTCGGGGGTATGCCCAAAACGGTCAGGATTTTCCTCATGCTGTTCTACTATCGATGCAGGAACACCAACCTGGTTAACGTCTTCAACCGGGCCGGGTACGCCAGTATCTTTTACCTGTTCGGTTTTATTCGTTTGACTATCTTCAACAGCACGGTGCTCAGCAGCAATATTTTCTACCTCTGATTCTGGTGCATGACCGAAACGGTTGGGATGTTCCTCGTGTTGCGCTATAACTGATTCAGGGACCTCTACTTCCCTGCTAATCTTTATCGTTTCTTCTGTTTCAGCAGGTTCTTGCGTTTTACTGGTCTGCCGATCAGCAGCAATATTTTCTACTTCCGATTCTGGAGTATGGCCAAAACGGTTTGGATGTTCTTCATGCTGTTCTTTGATAAATTGAGGCGCTTCAGTAATTGCAGATGTATCTGTTTTTGTATGTTTTAAAGTGTTTTTAAGATCATCCTTAACTTCATCTAATTCGACGTTTTCAATGTTAGGGGCCTGATAAGACTTATTCTCAAAAGGAGATGGTGCAACTGGCGCCTCCGCAATTTCTTCATAAACCTCTTCCTCTTCGTTCTTTGGTAAATCTGTTTTTACCTCTTCAACGATCGTTTCTTCCAGCGGTGGAAGTCCGTAAAATTCCGAACCATAATTCATGTCTTTAACTGGTTCGAAAGCTAAACCTTGTTCAGTAAAAAATAAGCGTCCGGTATTTTTAAGTTCGGCCTCGTGGTCTACTTCAAGTTTTTCATTTACTTCTTCAACAAACTTTGCAATGCGATTGAGGGCATCTTCATTTGTAATATTGGTTTTAGTTGAAATAAAGTTAGCCAAAGCTTCCTGTTCGGTTACTTCTTCGGAAAACCGGAGCGTATAACCTGGAGGCAAAAACGTTTGCTTTTCCTTATCGTATCTTCCAGGGTATTTTTTCTTATAAAAGGTGCCCAAGCCGGTAATACCAACTTCTTTGCGTTGCTGCAAGAGTGCCAACAGGTATGATAAGATATCCATTCGGGTAAAATTAAGCGTTTTAAATTAAAAATTATATTTTACCTTCAAATAGTGTCTTTGGATGCTATTATACATCCTATTTTAAAAGGGGACAGAAACCGGTACAGATTGTTGTTTCAACTATGAAGAAACTACAGTTCTTTAAACGTATAGCTGTATCCGAGCAAAGATAACGGTTACAAAGATAGAAATGGTATGCGAGTAAGCAAATGACAAGATCAATATAATCAGGTTAATGGCCTAATGTTGTGATGTAATGATGATAAAAAAAGCAGGAGAACTGAGGCTATCCTGCTCAAATGTTGTTTGTAGCGGTAAAATTATCCGGTTAAAAATCACGGCGCATACAAATATTAATCATGTAAATCGCATCCTTGCTCAAAAGTATCTCACATGTTTTTTTTCTTTCCGATGATTAATTGCTTTAATAGCCAGGTATATACCCAGGAATAGAAGTAATGCTGAAACAAGCAATCCGGTTGCTACGGGAAGAAACAGGCTGGCGGCAGCAAAAAAATCGGTCCAGTTTATAAGCGGATAATAAAAGTAAGTGAGCATTAAAAAAGCTGCTAAAGTTAAAAAGGAGCAAATGTAAAGGGTTATTACGGTTGTTTTGGTTCTCATATTTTGGTAATGGTTGGAAGTGTTGGGCTTAATCTAAATAAGGGTTTTGCGGAATGTAAACCAGATGGTATCCATTTTTCTTGAGGAGCACTATTGTACACTCATCCGGCAACTGTTTAAAAATAACGGTGGCTAATACCTGCGAGGGCATGGCTTTTATCCTGACGAGAACATCAAGGATAAACTTCTTTAATCTGATAAAGAAAAACTTTTTACTATAGCGTTCAGTTGATACCAGATCTGCTCCTTTAAACCAGTAATTTGGATTAATCTTTTTAAAGCCGATTAGAGGCAGGCCTAAACCAGCTGCTAACTTTTCAAATTCTCTTTCCGAAACCTTATAAACAAAATTTCCGACCGGCTCAAATGAAAAGCGGTTATTCCATAATTTATTTAAAAAATGCGCATTCTGGTTCAGAAGATTGCTTAACATCAATAGCAGTGGCATCTTGAATACCGGATCTTGTGGCTCTATAACGATTACGCCTTGTTTGGCTACCCTGATCATTTCGTACATGGCAGCATAGGGCCTTGGAAAATGGTGATAGGATTCTTTACAAAGTACAAAATCAAAACTATTGTCTTCTTGTGTAAGTTTTTCTGCATTCTCCGCAGCACAGGCATCAATGATCCCTCTTTTTAGTGCAATATTTAGAAAATCTGTATTGAGATCAGTTGCCAATACACTATTGCCTGAGCTGAGGATGTATTGCGCATCAAATCCATAAGCATCACCTATGGTAAGCCAACGTTGTTTCTTTTTTGCTAAAAGCGGATCAATACAGTTAAAGAATAGTTTTTGAAGCCAATAAGCTATATTATTTTTGCCGGTGGCCATGGCTCGTTCATAAAAAACGGTTTTAGCACTTTCAGATGGGAAATGTGTGTTATACCATTCATCATGTCTATTGTAGCTTTCGGTATGGCGCATATAACAGGTTTTATAAACTTATACGAAGGCATTATTATAAACGCTTGGTCGAAAATAAAATAGCGTAGCAAAAAATAAATTAATTTTAACCCAGCGTTTTTCATATTCATCTCGTAATCCTCTTACAACACGATGAAGAAAAACCGCTTACCGAACCAAATGGATGAACCTTTTTTCTAAGCAAGATACTAAACTGATCAAAGGCTGTAAAGCTAATGAGCGGCAAGCACAGGAGAGGCTCTATAAACTTTACTATGCCGATATGCTGCGTATATGTTTCCGTTATTTAAAATCTGATGATTTGGCACAAGATGCACTAAACACCGGTTTTTTGAAGATTTTTCAGCACATCCAAACCTTCGATGCAAAAAAAGGAGAATTTGGAGCCTGGATCAGAACGGTAATGGTGAGATCATGCATCGATATTGGCAGAAGAGAAGCCAGGTTTAATGAAACCGTTAGTCCGGATGAAATAGAAGAAATCTTTATTCAACCCTCAGTATTAGATAAACTTTTTGTTGAGGATCTCCTAAAATTGATACGCTTATTGCCAGCCGCTACGCAGCTGGTTTTTAACCTTTCGGTTATAGATGGCTATTCGCATAAGGAGATAGGGGAACATTTGAATATTACCGAGAGCACCTCAAGGTGGCATCTCTCTGAAGCGAAGAAACAGTTGAGGGAAATGTTAGCGTCCTCAGCCATTGATAAACCAACTGAAAAAACGAAAAAGAAATGAAAAATTCAGCATGGTATCATAAACTCTGGCGCGATAAATTTGATGGTTTGCCTGTCAAGGATGCTGCTGATGCCTCATGGACAGGGATGCAGAAACTGCTCAATGAAAAAATGCCGATCGGTACGGGTGGTAGCCACGGACCACATTTATCAACAGGCACCAAACTATTAAAAGTAGTTAAAATAATAGGATATACCTTCTCTGTAGCTGCTGCAGCCTCCACTGTGGGCTACTTCGCACTTAAAAAATCGGACAATAAGCAGAATGAAATAGAAAAGAAGGTTAAATCGGTCTTTTCGGATTCGATGCTTGTGGATAGCAATAAGGTATTAAATTATAATGAAATAGCTGACAGCACAATAATCAGAGATAGCCTCAATGGCGCAGAGGACTCATTGAATGCAGGTGTGGAGCAAAATAAATTTGTTGGCGATAATGCTTCTGAGCTGGAAAAACCGGCCCGGCAAATGCAGAAAAACGCTTCAACAACCATGAAAGCAAATGCAGTTACTCCTTTAAACAACACATATTTCGTTGCAAAAGAGTCTAATCGAGTCGAATCAATTGAAGATTTAAATAAGATAAGCCTGAAATCCAGTTCAAAAGTGGAAGTCATCAGCAATACTAATCAAAAGGAGAACAGCTTATTTGGGAAAAGCGGCAAATTATTATCGTGGCCAAAGCAATATCAACAAGGAGTTACATCCTATATTGATCTTCCCCTAAAAATTCAGCAAATAGCAATACCGGTAGTTAAAGCTCATGATTTTCAACATTCATCAGGGAATCAAGATGACAGAACACGGCATTACGGTAAAAAAGCTGAACGTATTGCTAATGGTAAAAATCAAAAGGAAACAAATATCAGCTTGCCTAAAATCAGAACGAATAAAACCAAACAAAACGGTTCTATTGATCCAAAGTATAGTTATGGTTTAACGTCCGGCATGAATGTGCAAAAAGGAAATAATAGTTTTTATATAGGTGTATTTGGTTCCTATGCATTCAATAAAAACTGGCAACTTACAGTTGGTTTAAATGCCAACAGTAACCAAAAAATTGCAGGGGAATTCACACATCCGAGTTATTACCGACCAGACTCGGTACCACCGCTTATCATTGCTACAACTCGAAAATTGATTACAATCGATATTCCATTAGCTGCTGCGTATAAGTTATCAAAGCATATCGATTTGAAAGCTGGTCCGATAGTTAGTTTTGTAGGCAGGCAATCTATAGGAATCACCAAATTAAATCCAAGAGTCAATCCGCGTGATACGTTATACCATAGCAAGCAAATCGACTCTATCTTAGTTAATACCAATACCGTAAACAATAGGGTAAACATCGGAATTACAGGGGGCATCAGCATCCATATTAAACGATTTGATGTTAATGGCAGCTACCAATGGTTAACCCCATACAAGCTAAGTAATAGTTTGGGTTCTTTTAAACAGCGCAATCACTTTTTTAGGATTGGGATAGGGTACAGGTTTCGGTAAAGGCACGCTGATGGTTATTTCATATGCTTGCACTGACTATTTCAGAACGACAATAAAAAGTTTACCAGAATACTTTGCCCACGTTTAGAATGAAAACTTGGAATAAACTAACAAAAAATGCCTTCCCGATTTGGAAAAGCATTTTTTGTACGCTTAAATAGCTGCTTAAAAAGAATAAGTCAATCCGCCGAAAATATTAAATCCGTTTGCCTGGTAATATAAATACCTGCTGTAGTTGTTGTTTAAAATATTGTTCGCTTTAGCAAAAACAGAGAATTTTTTATTGATCCTGTAATCTGCACCAAGGCCTAAATCTACATATCCTTTAACGGTCTCAATAAGTTCTATGCCCGGGTTCGGAATTACATATTGTGAAGCAGGAACCGGAGCACCTGTATATACTTTAGCTTTTACATCATCCTGAATGACTACACCAGCATTAAAGCTTAGTTTTTTGTTGAAAGTATACATAAAGTTCGAGCTCACTTTTAAGCCCGGTTTAAACCAAGAGTAGGTTTCAGAAGCCGGCTTCCAATCATCCAGGTTTAATTTTCCGGTCCATTTTAAAGCATCGCTTACCTGAACTGAAATTTCGCCTTCCAGACCAGTTAATTTTGTTTTGCCGAAATCGTAAATGACATCAAACTTATTAAAGTCGGTAAAGTTGTTTACAAACAAAGGCATATCATCAAACTGTTTTACATAGATACGGGCTTTGTAACCAAAACCAGGTCCGCCTGTACCTTTAACACCCGCGCTGAAACTTAATTTTTCTACAGTATTTTTAACCAGGATATTACTGTTTAGCCATGGATTTTCATCGGTAAAGTTTTTTAACGAGTTTCTGTTTACATCTCCTTTAACTTCTCCAAAAACCTGTAAATAATCAGGAATCAGCGTAAAGTCGGCCGTAACTGCAGGGAATACCTTCGTGCTGCTATAGGCACCAAATTCCTGAACGAAATTAACGCCTGCGGTAATTTTAGCCCCCTTAACCTGTAAGCGGATATAAGGGTTTAAACGCAGCAAATTGTTGCCAACACTCGTTAAAGCATCTTTCGTGTTTCCAAATTCAGTTGACGCAGCTAAGCCAAGGTTTAAAGAATTAATACGCTTGTTAACATAACCGTTTAAACTCAGGTAATTTTCTTTAGCGCTAAATTTATCGTTCCAGATATAGCCATTGGCTTTTAAGGCATAGCTAAAAGCATCTTCGTCCTCGGTGAAGTTTTTCACCAATTCGCCTTCTAATTCGATGGTCGTTAATGCCTGTTTATCCGGATTGGGATTTAGCGTAGGCCTGCTGTCGTCGATCCCATAAAAATAAGTGCCGTTACGCTCAAAATTAATGCGCCCACTTACCGTATTCTCATCCAAAATACTGCGACCAAAAACGCTTAACTGTTGGTTGCTACTGTTCTGTTTATTTAACTTTCCTTCCTGACTGAAGTGTTTAAAATAGCCACCGACCTGTAATCCTTCATCTTTGCCAGTGTTGAAATATGCTTCTCCTAAAAGAGTAGCCAAAGAACCAAATCCACCTTTTACATAATTGTTGACTAAAATGCTTTCTTTTTCTTCGGCAAGTGCCTGGGCCTGTAATTTTTGGATATCACTGTTTAGCGCCAGCTTTCTATCCATAATGCTGTAGTTTAATTTAGCCTTATATGTTTTAACGTCATCCAAATTTGGGCTTCGTCTCAACTTTACCGCTTCGGCCAAAATGGGTTTGTATGGGCGCACTACCTCAATCTCTTCATTTACTACGCCTTTTTCCTCCGTTTTTTTATCCTGGGCCTGTGCGGTCATTAAGCCGGCAGCTACAAAAAACAGCGAACTATATATATATTTAATCGATTTCATAATTGCTACTTCTTCTTGTTTAGTTTTTCTAGTTTTTCTTTGGCTGTCGGAATGATATCGTCCTTGCCTTCGTAATTATCAATAATACTGAGAAGTGTACTTTTCGCCTGTAAATTGTCTTTAAGGGCTACATAATTATCAGATAAAAGGATAAAAGCTTTCGCTACCCAATAATCGTAAGCGGCCATATTATTAATCAGGTCAAAACAGGTTTTAGATGAAGTTTTGAAATCACCTTTGTTGTATTCCAATAAAGCTAAATTGTACTTGGCTTCGGCAGCAGCAACAGTTTTGGTTTTGGCCACTACATTCTTAAACTCTTTTATGGCAGTTGTAGTGTCGCCTTTTAGTAAATAAGCTTTACCGGAGTATAAGCCGGAACTGTTTTTTTCTTCTTCCGATGCTTTTTCTGATTCTTTCGTCAGCTGCGCATACTTAAGCATGTCATCAGGCATGTTTAAGGCGGTATAAGCCTTTAACAAGTTATTGATAGCAAAACTATAATGCGATTTATAATCAGTAGTTGTTTCCAGTCTTTTTAGGTAAACAATGGCTTCATTGTATTTTTTCTGGTTTAAAAACAGTTGCGAGATACTTACCAATGAACGTTCTGTATAATCACTTGTCCAGTCGTTTAAGATAAATTCGTAATCAGGAATGGCTTCATCCGGACGACCTAATTTAACCAATGATTCAGCTCTGATAAATTTGGCTTCCTTTTCATGTATCGCTTTAGGGAACTTATCAAAATAAGCATTTATCGCCTGAAAAGCGCCGTTCGCATCTCCTTTTAGATAGGTATTGTTAGCTGCAGCAAATACAATGTTATCCTGCTCTGCGCCAGAGTAATTTCCAAGTGGAGTAGTGGCTGCATACGCAATAAAGCCATCCGCATCACCACGGTCTACATAAATATTTTTAATTGATTCCATTGCCTGTTTAGCTTCATCGGCAGTTGGATAATCACGGATTACTTTTTTAAACGATTCTAAAGCAGCATCATCCTGATCCTGATTATATTGAACCAGACCAATGGTAACCAGTGCTTTAGCTACGTAGCTGCTTCGTGGATATTTGGCAACCAAAGCTACAAGGTCAGATTTGGATTTATCAAAATCACCTTTATTGAAATAGGTATAGGCTGTTTCGAAACCGGCATCATCCGCGTAGTTTGAGTTTGGAAAAGCCTTCAATAAGTTTTGCATGGTTGCAATTTTCGCATCATACTGATTTTCCAATCCCTGGATCATTCCTTTCTGGAAAGTAGCATAATCCTCGGAAGTGGTATGTCTGTTGATGATCTTATTGTAATTCGCCATCGCGTCACCATAATTCTTATTAACGAAATACGAATCGGCTAACCGGATAGTGGCATCATCAATGGTTTTTTGATCTTTATCGTTGCCTGCAAGGAATTTTTCGAAATAATTGGCCGCCTTGCTGTATTTTTCATCTTCAAAAGCTGCATAAGCTAAAGCATAGTTGGCAAAATTGTATACACCTGTCTTATCGGCATCCGGCATTTTCAGGAATTTCTCGAAAGTGCTAACTGCTTCTCCATACTTACGCAGTTCGTACATCGATTCTGCTTTCCAATACGTGTTTAAAGCATAAATCTCATTGTCTTCCGGAAATTTGTCGGAGCGTAAAAACATGGATAAGGCATTTGGGAAAGCCCTTTCGTTGTAAAATTCCAATCCTCTGAAGTAAGTAACCTTTTGATAGGCTTCTTTAGCCTCCAGGTTTTTATCAGGAATAGGTTCTAAAATATCTACAGCGGCCTGATAATTTTTAGTGGTTAATAAAACCTCGCCCAATAAAGTTTTCGCTTCGTTTATTTTACGCGATTTTGGAAACGTTTTTAAGAAACCCTGGGTAGCTTCCAGGGCCTGCTGGTGAAATTCTAACTCATAGCTTAATTTAGCGTAGTTTAACCAGGCTTCTTCCTGTATACTTTTATCGAAACTCAAGCGTGAAGCCCTGAAAAAGGCACTTTGTGCTTTCTGTTTATTTCCCAGCTGGATAAAAGCCTTACCTAACGTATGCATACCGTTTTGCAGGTAAATATCATCGTTATTCAGTTTTTCTAAAACGGTAACCGCTTCTTTGTACTTTTTATTCTGGAACAAACTGTATCCATATTGATAAATAAAAAGGTTGTTTTTGGTTTCGCTTTTATCTTTTGCATAATATTCTGCAAAATATTTTTCCGCATTTTTGAATTCAGATTTTGCAAAGTAAGATGCCGCAACCAGGCTCAGCATCTCTGGTTCAAACTGTTGTTTTGTTTTTTGAATGGCTGCCAGCGCATAGCTGATCACATCATCATAACGCTCATCCAGGTAGTACATCGATGTGATATAATATGGATAACTCGCCTCATAGGTAGGTGAGCCCTTCAGCTTTTCGAAGTTGGCCAATGCCGTTTTATACTCTTTATTTAAGTAATTGATGTAGGCGAAGTAGTAAGTGGCACTTTCCTGAAAATCACCTTCTTCTTTTTTTACTTTTTCGAATAAAGGCTCTGCCTTATCGTAGTCTTTAAGTTCGAAATAGGCATAACCCTGCTTAAACTGGTATTCATTTCTTTGTTTGCCCGAAAGAGTAGAAGGGTCGGTTTTTTCGAACCACTCTAATGCTTTTTTGTAGTTTTTTTGATTGAAATAAGTTTTTCCAACGTAGAAATAAGCCAGTTTGGTATTCGGATTTAACGGATAATCGCGGATGAATGCCTGAAACAGACTCTCGGCATCGGCATTGGTCAGTTCCAATGCACAAACAGCTGCATAAAACTTTGCGTTTTCCTTAAGTAACGACAGTTCGGCATTGCTTTCTGTCTGGGTAGAAGGTTTATAACGTTGCAGCTCAACGAGTTTAAATTGTTGCGCAGCTGCCGTATATTTTTCTTTGTCTAATAATTCTAAGCCCGTTTGATAGTTTTTGTTGAGGTTTTGCACTGCACTAACTTGCGCATAAGTGCTAAAACTTCCTGCTAAAATTAGCGGAATTAGTAAGTATTTTTTCTGCATCGGTTTCAAATATGGTTGGTACTAAATTAGAAATAGTATCAGAGCTTATCAACAGAAGTAATTAACATCTGTTAATAACACAAATTAACGACGGGATTCTTGGTTTGGTATTAAAGGGCGATCGAATGTGGAAAAGTTAGGTTCAATGGTCGTCAGTCCATTCGTCATTGATATCGCCAAATCCTGTATTGGTTCAGTGGCCGATTGGCATTGGTTTATTGTTGTTACCATCAAATCTGTGTAGAAATCGCGTGGATGGTTAATTGGTTAGTTGTTTAAATCTGTTAATTGCAGGAAAAATAGACTCCCGACTCAGGACTCCAAACTAACAACTCCAAACTCCAAACTAATTATCCCTGACTGGCTAGCAGATACAACACGGCCATTCGGACGGCCACTCCATTCTCTACCTGTTCCAAAATAATCGATTGTTTACTGTCGGCCACATCGCTGGTGATTTCCACACCTCTGTTTATCGGACCAGGGTGCATTACGATGATTTCTTTATCAAGGTTATCTAAGATCTGTTTATTTAAGCCATACATCATGGCATACTCTCTTAAAGATGGAAAATATTTTATATCCTGACGCTCCAGCTGGATACGCAACATGTTGGCCACATCACACCAGTTCAGTGCTTTAATCAGATTATGTTCAACTTTTACCCCAAGTTGATGGATATGTTTGGGGATTAAGGTGGTAGGGCCACAAACCATCACCTGTGCACCTAAGCGCTGCAGGCAAAGAATGTTGGATATCGCAACACGAGAGTGCAGAATATCCCCTACGATAACCACTTTTTTACCAGCCACATCGCCCAATTTCTGGCGGATGGAGAAGGCGTCGAGTAAGGCTTGGGTCGGGTGTTCATGCGCGCCATCTCCTGCATTTACAATCTGGGCTTTTACATGTTTACTTAAAAACTGGCCTGCCCCGGCATAAGGATGACGCATCACTACCATATCAACTTTCATTGATAAGATATTATTTACCGTATCTATGAGGGTTTCTCCTTTACTTACCGATGATGAGGAGGCTGCAAAATTAATCACATCAGCCGAAAGTCTTTTTTCAGCAAGTTCGAAAGAAAGTTTGGTGCGGGTAGAGTTTTCGAAAAAGATATTGGCAATCGTAATATCACGAAGTGAAGGAACCTTTTTGATCGGGCGGTTAATCACTTCCTTGAAATTATCTGCAGTTTCGAAAATCAGTTCGATATCATTCCGGTTAATATCTTTAATGCCTAAAAGATTTCGGGTTGATAATTTTTCTGCTGCCATTTTTTATTTATTGTTTTTCTCTGTTTTATTATTTGGTTTTAATTGTCAGATAGCGCTTCCATGTCAAATATTCCTATTGTAAGGTATCTAGGCTCATTTTGGCAGGGGCGGTTCTGATATTAAAATCACTTTATCTTCACTTCCTTCGCTGGCCCAGGTTACTTTTACCTGTTGTGAGTTTAAGCTATCTACCTGATGACCAATATAATCAGGTTCTATAGGTAAGTGCCTGCTAAACCTCCGGTCTATTAAAACCAAGAGCTCCACTTTTTCAGGGCGGCCATAAGCAAGCAGGGCGTCGAGCGCTGCCCTAATGGTTCTGCCTGTCCAAAGTACATCATCAATCAGGATTACTTTTTTGCCTTCAATAATGAAATCCATCGAGTTGCTGCTCGCGGTAACCAATCCGTCTTTTCGTCGGAAATCATCTCTAAAGAAAGTAATGTCAAGGTTTCCCTTTAAAATTTTCTTGTTTTTTAAGATCTGTTGAAGATCCTGATGAATGCGGTCAGCCAAAAAGATACCTCTTGGCTGGATGCCAATTAAAACGGTATTTGCGAAATCGTCGTGGTTTTCAATTAATTGATGGCAGAGCCTCTTAATTGTAATCTGAATTTTTTGTCCGTCAAGAAGTGTTTTCTTTTGCATTGAAGAAGGATTGGGCAAATATATAAAAATGTTTTAAGCTAAGAAAGTTGACATTGATTGTTTTAACGATTCTGCTGCTAAATTGTTCGTTATCAAAAAGTAAAAGGGAAAAAATAATTTTATGTGGATGGAAATGGTAAATTACAAAAATGGTGAAGTTAGTCCGACAGGAGTAATTCGACTTAAGTTTTAAACTTTCTGCTTTTCGCTTAAATTTTGATCGGAGTTATGGCTGTTTTTACATTTAAAACATTATTTTTATAGTCTATGATCCGGCAACCTGTAATCTTTTTTGATGGCGTTTGTAACTTGTGCAATTCATCTGTACAGTTTGTTATCGCGCATGATCAAAAGAACCAATTTAAATTTTCGGCGTTACAGGGTGATTATGCCAAAGAAATGCTGCCAAAATTTAATGCAGATCCGGAAAAGTTGAATACCATTCTATTGCTGGAGGATGAAAAGCTCTATACCAAATCATCAGCGGCACTGCGCGTGGCCCGAAAACTGAATGGATTAATTCCGTTGCTTTATACATTTATAATCGTTCCCAAATTCATTCGTGATTGGGTTTACGACAGGATAGCTAAAAACCGTTACAAGTGGTGGGGTAAGCAGGAGAGTTGTTGGGTGCCAACGCCCGAATTGAAAGGTAAGTTTATTGCTTAATTTGATTGATCGTTTTTTTCTTTCCACGCGGCGACCACAGCCACAGCGATAACACAATCAGTGGGATACAGATGCTTAACGAAATGACAATAAGGATCGGGCGCTGTTTAACCATATCTGCTTCCTGAGAAAGGAAAACATATATTGCTTCTTTAATGGCAAATAGGGTAATGATGGTACAAAGGACAGCAAATAGTTTACGCATAATTTTGTTTTGAATGCAAAGATTGCATAAATTTTTAGAAACAGGAAAGATGCTGGCCTAAATCAGCATGACTGAACAGTCAACAAAAAAAGTCAGCCGGATTACTCCAGACTGACCTGTGTTTACCAAATATACAAAACTTACTCGGCTGTTTTAACCGGAGTTAAATTTTCTAATTCTTCTTCAGAGAATAACCGGTAATGTATTTTGAAGGTTTTCTGCATTGGAGTTTCTAAAGAAAAACCACCTACGCCGAAACCATCGAGCACATCTAACGTAAAGTGCGAAAATTTCCAGTATTCAAAAAGATCCCTGTCTACCCAAAATTCGCAGCCTTCTACTTCACCCAAACAAACATCGCGCATCCGAAGGTAATAACCACCTTTTTCAAAACATTGCGGCTGTGTGCCTTCGCAACATCCGCCGGCCTGGTAAAACATGAGTTCACCATGCTTTTCTTTAAGAACCGCAATCAATTCTTTTGCTTTTTCTGTACTGTCTATTCGGGCTACCATGATGTTAATTTTAATAATGGATTTTCAGAAGAAAAGATTTTTTAAGGTTGACGGTTCATGATTAGTTAGTTGATAGCCGTGGTGCTTATCGCATGTCTTTTAATTTACAAGCCATTGTAATAAACGGTAGGCTGTTCACTATGAACTACCAGGCTATAGCCATACAAAATGGTCAGCTATGAAGTAACAAACCATCCACTATGATCCAATTAAAAGAAACCCAATTTGTTTTTATCGTAAGAAATCAACATGTTTTTAGTCTGGCGATAATGACCCAACATCATTTTATGATTTTCCCTGCCTACACCTGATTGTTTGTAGCCACCAAAAGGAGCACCTGCAGGGTAAGCATGATATTGATTTACCCAAACACGACCTGCCTGAATGGCTCTTGGTACCTGGTAAAGTTCATGAGCATCGCGTGTCCATACCCCTGCGCCTAAACCATATAAAGTATCGTTTGCAATCTCAATGGCTTCTTCAACGGTTTTAAAGGTCGTTACCGCCAACACCGGACCAAAGATCTCTTCCTGGAAAATCCGCATTTTATTATGCCCCTTAAAAATCGTTGGTTTTATATAATAACCGCCACCCAGTTCGCCAGGTAGTTCATTTACCCCTCCACCAGTTAATACTTCTGCACCTTCTTCTTTACCTAATTTGATGTACTGCGCAATTTTTTCA
Organism: Pedobacter suwonensis; assembly: GCF_007833675.1. NCBI lineage: Bacteria > Pseudomonadati > Bacteroidota > Sphingobacteriia > Sphingobacteriales > Sphingobacteriaceae > Pedobacter > Pedobacter suwonensis. The sequence continues at coordinate 4,859,797 of NZ_CP031708.1, forward strand.
TATTGGATTTTCGAAGCCTGCGCCCCCATCATCACCGTTCTATCCAGCGGATTACCAATTTTTATTGCTTCGGTTCTTTCGATTACTTTTGCGATAAATTTTTCGTAAATATCTTCCTGAATTAATAAACGCGAGGGACAGGTGCAAATTTCGCCCTGATTTAAGGCAAACATCACTGCACCTTCCACTGCCTTATCTAGAAAAGCATCATCTTCTGCCATTACCGAGCTAAAAAAGATATTTGGCGATTTTCCACCAAGTTCAAGGGTAACAGGGATGATATTTTCAGTAGCATATTGCATCACCAATCTTCCGGTAGGGGTAGAACCTGTAAATGCTGCTTTTGAAATTTTAGGATTAGTAACCAATGCCCGGCCAAGTTCTGATCCGAAGCCATTTACCACGTTAACCACACCCGGAGGTAGTAAATCACCGATTAACTCCATTAAAACCATAATCGAAACAGGTGTGCTTTCTGCAGGTTTTAATACCACACAGTTACCTGCCGCCAGCGCAGGGGCCAGTTTCCAGATACCCATTAACAAAGGGAAGTTCCAGGGAATAATTTGTGCCACTACGCCAATCGGCTCATGTACGATTAAGGAAACTGTATTTTGATCAAGTTCTGACAACGAACCCTCTTCTGCACGGATCACACCGGCAAAATACCTAAAATGGTCTATGCCAAGTGGTAAATCAGCAGCTAAAGTTTCCCTAACCGCTTTTCCATTGTCGATGGTTTCGACAGTGGCCAGGTATTCGAGGTTATCCTCCATCCTTTGTGCAATCTTATTTAAGATAATGCTTCTTTCGGTAGAAGAGGTTTTGCTCCAGGTTTTAAAAGCCTCATGCGCAGCATCAACGGCTAATTCTAAATCTTCTTTCGTAGAATGGGCCGCCTTGGTAAAAACCTGACCGTCAATCGGCGATATATTATCAAAATACGCACCTTTAACCGGTGCTACAAATTTTCCCCCTATATAGTTATCATATTGGGATTTGAATGAAGGTTTCTCAATTAAATTTTCCATAATTATTATTGATAATTAAATTTTAAAAACCATTCTGAGCGGGTTTGATATAGGGTTTTTAATGGTATGGCTCATCATGATTTTACGGTAATAAGATTTGGCTGATACAAACCTAATGGCAAATTGGGTGGTACAGATAGGATAATCGAATCAATTGATAGCATTATTGTTTCAGGTTTTGTAACCATTTTATAACCCGACCTGCTTTACGGGGCAGCCAGTGGAAATGATGCTATATTGCCGGATAACAGGGCTTTCGGATGACCGTTTGAAAAGTTGGAAATCATTATATTTGATTATAGTAATAGTCTAACCAAATTATTTCGGTTTATGCAACATACATTAGATCATGTAAAACTCAGTACTACAGAAACCTTGCAGACACTGGTAGAGAACAGAACCTCTTATACCTTAGAGCGCTGTGAATTAAATGTTTTCGAAACTTATACCCAATCTTATAAGGTTCCCCTCACTTTTAACGATTTTGTTATTACAAGTATGCTGAGGGGTAAAAAAGTGATGCATCTGTTTGATAAAGAAGGATTTGATTATTTTCCTGGTCAAACCGTTATTGTTCCTCCATCGGTTACCATGGAGATTGATTTTCCGGAAGCCACTAATCAAAATCCTACGCAATGTATTGCCCTTGCTATTGACCAGGAACAGATCCAAAAAACGATTGCTTATTTAAACGAGTTTTTCCCAAAGGAGGGAAGTAACGAAAAATGGTTGCTGAACTATGATGAATACCATTTTTACAACAATGAAGAAATTGCCTACCTCATTAATAAAGTCATCCGGATTTGCGCCGAACGTAGCAAGGAAAAAGATGTGCTGGCCGACTTAACCTTAAAAGAATTGCTGGTGCGCATTATGCAGACTCAAAATCTTAAAACCGTCAGCGATGAAGGTTATAACATCAATCAAAATCCATTGGCCTTTGTACTGAACTATATTAAAACTAACCTGAACGAGAAGATCAGCATCAATAGCTTGAGCGATAAGGCCTGTATGAGCAAGGCCACGTTTTACCGCTTGTTTAAACGCGAGCTGGGCATTAGTCCCAATGATTTTATCCTGGCAGAGAAAATTAATAAAGCCAAGATCTTACTTACCCGGCCTGGTGCAAAAGTGGCTTCGATAAGTTATGAATTGGGTTTTAACGATGCCAATTATTTTATCAGGACATTTAAAAAGATCGTCGGCATCACACCTGGCACTTATCAGGTACAGGTAGCAAAACAGATCATCCACTAATTTTCCAGATACCTTTTAGAATAGGTAATTCCCATTAAATCGTATCGTTTAAACTGCGTTTTTAATCTTTTCTGAAAATCCGGATAATTACGTTTGTCTTTTGGACTCCACAAAATTTCGCTCAGGGCATCTAACCTTGGGAAAAGCTGATATTGTACTTTAGCAGGAGTGGTGATGTATTCGGTCCATAAACAGCCCTGCGCACCCCAAATGTATTTTGCCTGTTCGGCATTTAATTCAGTAGGTATGGGTTCATAATTGTAAACATCAATCAGGGGCGAAAACTTATTTGCAGCCAGGCTATCTTCTTTTACGAACTGCCTGTGGTTAAAATACATGGTATTTTCTGGCGTCATGATGGCTTTATGGTTTTGCCTGGCCGCCTCAATGCCCCCTTTCTCTCCCTGCCAGCTCATCACCACCGCATTTGGTGCCAGGCCTCCCTGTAAAATCTCGTTCCAGCCAATAATGGTTTTACCTTTGCTGTTTACAAATTTCTCCATCCTGCGGATAAAATAACTTTGTAGTTCACTCTCGGTTTTTAAGCCGTTGGCTTTCATGATCTGTTGAGAAACAGCTGATTGTTTCCACCATACTTTAGCAGCTTCATCTCCGCCAATGTGGATATAAGGAGAGGGGAATAAATCCAGCACCTCTGTTAAAACATTTTCTAAAAACTTAAAGGTAGTGTCAGAAGCCTGCAGTACATTGTTGTATTTGTTCATCATGCCCCAGGTTTCGGCTACGGTGTACTTTTTGTTGGATTCAGTTCCCAATTCCGGATAGGCTGCCAGTAAAGCCATGCTGTGTGCCGGCATCTCAATTTCCGGGATAATGGTGATGTAACGTTTAGCCGCATAATCTACCACTTCTTTAATCTGTTCCTGGGTATAAAAGCCACCATGGAGTATGTGGTCAGTTCTAATTACAGCATCTTTTGGCGTAATTTTAATTTCGTTGGGCAGTACCTGATATTTAATATTTTCGTTGCCTTTTCCTGGCCATAAGCCAATAATACTCCCATTGCGCCAGGCACCAATTTCGGTTAGTTTAGGATATTTTTTAATTTCAATCCGCCAGCCATGATCATCGGTTAAATGCCAGTGAAAATAATTCATTTTATGCAGTGCTAAATAATCAATGTACTGTTTTACAAAGGCAACATCAAAAAAATGACGGCTTACATCAAGGTGCATGCCGCGGTAGTCTAAGCGGGGATAGTCGGTTATAGAAACCGCAGGAATTTGAAGCGGAAAGTGTTTTGAAGTTGGCAATAGCTGAATCAAGGTTTGGATACCTTGGAAGATGGCTGTGTCAGAGGTAGCGCCTATAATAATTGATTTATTCGTAACCGTTAAGGTGTATTCTTTCTGGTTAGCAATCTTTTCATTAGTGATCAAATTGATCGCGTTGGTTCGGTTTATATCCGGAATTCTAGTTGTTTTGAGTTTGAATTTATAGTTTAAACTAAGATAGTTTTGTAGGAATTCTATCGATGCCGTGGCAGAAGAATCGTTTGAATACAATACTGTAGTGCTATCTATTTTAAATGGCAGCTCATTCGGATTGGTTTTCAATTGTACAGGCTGTGGAATAATATTAATCTCCTGAGCAGAAACTTTGAACGAAATAAGGACCAGAAATAAAAAGATAATTTTTTTCATGCTGAAAAGGCTAGGTTAAGCTTTTCAAAAGTAGTGATAATAGGAGGGATGTACAGAATAAGTAGAGGAGAATGGATTATTTTGTTACATAAAAGTAATGACGTCATTTCGAGCGAAGTGCAACGCAGTCGAGAAATCTGTCTCGATAGATCTCTCCGTTTCGCTGGGCTTCAGTCGAGATGACGTTTCGAGGTAACTTCGTCACTACTAAACGATTTATTAAGAAAATCCCCGAGCTCGGTGTTTCCGTGGCTGCTATAGGTTGTAGGGTAAAAAATAATCCTGTAAGGTTTTTGAAACCTTACAGGATGGGGCAAAAAAAAATCCCGATAACTTTCGCTATCGGGATTAATATTTCAGTCAAAAAGAACTAGCCTTTTTTAGCTTTGCTTTCTTCGCCTTCTAATTGCGATTTCAATTGAGCCAATACGTCTAAGTCTCCTAAAGTAGATTTCTCTACAGAATCTTTAACTTTTTTAACCGCAGTTACAGCAGCTTTAGCTTCTTTTTTCTTAGCATTTCTTTCTTCTGCTACAGCTTCAGCTTTAACCTCTTCCCAGATACGGGCGTGAGATACTACGATACGTTTTGCTTCTTTGTTGAATTCAATGATTTTGAAGTCATTGGTTTCTTCAGCTTTAACTGAAGTACCGTCTTCTTTAACCATGTGTTTAGTTGGTACGAAACCTTCTACACCATAAGGTAAAGCAATAACAGCACCTTTATCAGTTACTTTAACAACAGTACCCTGGTGAACCGAATCTAAAGTGAAGATCGTTTCGAAAGTATCCCAAGGGTTTTCTTCTAATTGTTTGTGACCTAAGCTTAATTTACGATTATCAACGTCTAATTCTAAAACAACAACGTCTAATACATCACCAACTTTAGTGAATTCGTTAGGGTGGTTTACTTTTTTAGACCATGATAAGTCAGAGATGTGGATTAAACCATCAATACCTTCTTCGATTTCAACAAATACACCGAAGTTAGTCATGTTTTTAACAGTTGCTTTGTGCTTGCTTCCAACAGGGAATTTAGCAGCAACTTCTTGCCATGGATCGTTAGATAATTGTTTAATACCTAAGCTCATTTTGCGCTCGTCTCTGTCTAAAGTTAAAACTTCAGCTTCGATCTCATCACCAACTTTTAAGAACTCTTGTGGGTTTCTTAAGTTTTGTGACCAGCTCATTTCAGAAACGTGGATTAAACCTTCAACACCAGGGATGATTTCTAAGAAAGCACCGTAATCTGCAACAGTTACGATTTTTCCTTTTACTTTAGAACCAACCTGAATGTCAGTGCTTAAATTCTCCCAAGGGTGTGGAGTTAATTGTTTTAAGCCTAAAGCGATACGTTTTTTCTCATCATCGAAATCTAAAACAACTACGTTGATTTTTTCATCTAATGATAATACTTCTTTTGGATGCTCTATGCGGCCCCAAGAAATATCGGTAATGTGAAGTAAACCGTCAACACCACCTAAATCGATGAACACACCGAAATCAGTAATGTTTTTAACAGTACCTTCCAATACCTGACCTTTTTCTAATTTAGAAACGATCTCTACTTTTTGGCTTTCTAAATCGTCTTCAATTAACACTTTATGAGAAACAACTACGTTTTTAAACTCATGGTTAATTTTAACAACTTTAAATTCCATTGTTTTACCCACGTATACATCGTAATCGCGGATAGGTTTAATATCAATTTGAGATCCTGGTAAGAAAGCCTCAACGCCCATGATATCAACAATTAAACCACCTTTAGTACGGCTCTTAACGAAACCGTTGATGATTCTGTCGTTCTCAAGCGCCTCATTGATAGCTTCCCATGATCTTTGGGTTTTTGCTCTTTTGCGGGAAAGGATCAATTGACCGTTAGCATCTTCTGGTGCTTCAACGAAAACGTCAACTGAATCGCCGATTTTTAGATCTGGTGTATCACGGAATTCTGAAGTAGAAACCAAACCGTCTGATTTGAAACCTACGTTTAATACTACATCTTTGTTGTTGATTGAAACAACAATACCGCTGATGATTTCACCTTTAGTGATCTGGTTGAATGTTCCGGCATACATATCTTCAAACTTTTTACGGTCTGCTTCATTGTAATTACCAAAAACTTTTTCATCTGCATCCCAGTCGAAATCTTCGCTTGGTGTTGCTAATGATGATTTGATCGATTCGATCGAAACTGAATCAGCTTCTGATTCAATTGTTTCTTTTTCAGTCAGGCGTCCGCCTTCTCCCTGAAGTTCAGCTGTTTTAGCCGCTAATTCTTTTTCTGCTACTTGTTTTTTAGCCATTAATTAATTGTCTCCTTTTTTCCCTATTTAGGGATTGCAAAGGTAAAAATATTTTAATTAATAGAAAAGATTTTTTTAATAAATCTTGCTGATTTTTAGCTGATTATAATATATCGGTCCGTCATCCTGAATTTATTTCAGGATCTGGGCGAAGAGGCCTATCGCTTTATAGATTGATTTTTTATAATGATTTGAAAATGAGCGTACCGTATTTTATCGGGGGCAGCAGTCCCGCTATCGCTTATAGTCCTCTCCCGATGAAATCGGGATCCGGGCTATTCCGCTTTATCGGGTTTATAAACAAGGGACTGTGTACAAATGACTTTCAAACGTTCTTAAGTAGCGACTTAATAATTTAAGGTGAAAATAAAAAAGCCATCCTGAGGGATAATTTATTGTATAAAATCAATAATGAATAGACAGATTGATAAAGAATGTTAATGGAATCGAAGTCTCGTCATTTCGACCGCAGTGGAGAAATCTTTTAATATAGTTTAAAGATTTATTGCAATTCTAGTTCAAAGATTTCTCCATTTCGCTGCGCTACAGTCGAAATGACGGAGATTTTTTAAATCGGTCATTGATAGCCTTTCGAAGGACGATCGCTTACCCTTCAAAAAGATTCTGAAGCAAATTCAGAATGACGATTTGCTGCTATCTTTTCGTAAAAGTTCCCCTGGTAAAACCTTCTCCAATTAATGTTCTTTCATCCCTGATTAAAAGCATAATGGTGTTCTGCTGATCGTATAATTTAATCATATCGCCATCAATTACATATTTAGAGGTAAACACAGAATCGGTATAGGCATCGGTAACGGTTACTGAATCTTTTGACTTAAAATTGAAAGTTTTATACTGTATATCTTCATTGCTGGCAAAGGTACCTGTTACCACTTTTGCCTGTATAAAAGTGATATAACAGAAATACCCGATTACCAAAATTACAATTACCGAAAAACCGATCAGAAACTTATTGCCACTGGCATATTTAACCGAAAAGTATAATATGGTAATCAGTATTAAGGCAACCACAGCAAAAAAGATAATGTTCGTATAATCCTTTTTTTCCAGAGGTACAGATGCCGTGATGCCTGTTTTTTCAACTTTTGCCTTTACAGGCGAAATCCTGATCAAAAATTCTTTGCTCACCCATCCTTCGCCATTTGTTACTTTAATTTTATAAAAACTGGTGTTAGAAGAATCGATTACGGCAACATTTTCATTTTTAGGCAGGTAACCAACAATTCTACTTTTCGGATCAGCTTGTTGCCTAACCCTCAAATCGTCAACAGTTACACGATACATGTCGGTGTTTGTTGTTTGCGGAGCGGCATCAGGCTGCGCAGCAGTTGTTTGTGGTGTTGTAGGTTTAGCAGCAGGGGCAATTTTTTCAACGAAATCTTTGCTCACCCAGCCCTCGCGGTTTTTAAACTTTACTTTGTAAAATTTGGCATCACTGGCATCTAAAACCGTAATATTTTCATTCTGAGCTATATTTCCAATAATCTTACTTTTAGGATTGCTGCTTTCCCTAACACGCAATTGGTCGGCCTTTACGCGATACAAATCTTGTGCGCTTAAACGATTAGCAAAAAAAGAAAGAGCAATGAGGAGGAAGAAAATTCTAGTCATAAGTATAAGTTTCTGCGAACAGTTTAGTAAGTAATCGCAAACACGCTATAAGCAAACACCGTGCTAAGTGTTTCAAAATTAGAAAATACTTTTAATAGCTAGGGATAAGTTTGAAAAAAGGAATTATCTTTCTTCATAAAGCTTCTTTATGCAGTGTGATGTTTTCTTGGCAATCACATAAGCTAAATTACCAGCTTCCACCAGTGCCACCACCGCTGCTACTGCCACCGCCCCAGCTACTGCCAGAGGAAGATGATGAACTGCTGCCAGATGAAGACGAACCGGACGACGAACCCGATTCAACCAGCATCGCTAAGGTAATCCATTTAATAAACTCTGTTTTTTTACAGAAGCTGCACTCGTTTATGATTTTGGCTTGTCCCTCATGGCTGTAAGTAGCCTTTTTAGTGGTTACCTGTTTGTTGAGCTGGTAGGTACGGAAATAACAATCAGGGCATTCAGTATAACTATTATAAGCTTCCGCAGGCCATGGCTTGATAAGATGTTCCTGATGATCAACACTTTCCCAGATATCATAATCATAGGCTTTTACTATTTCCTCCAGACGCTGGCCTTTTGTTAAAAAAGGTTTACCTTCAATATTAATATCCCTGTCCAAACGCACCATTTCCCGTCCCTTACTATCCAGCACTGCTTTAAACCGATTAATATTCTTTACCTTTTTAAATAAATAGATGATAATGTTGATTAAAATAAGGGGAGAAAAAATGATCAGCCAAAAATTCTTTTTATGAAAGCTGCTTACCGAATTGAAAAAGTTTTTATCGTCATTATGCATTTTTCGTAATGCCGAAATGTGGAAAAGGTACCTGCCGAAAAGTACAAGCGCCAAAATAACATACAAAATAACCGGAATATTTTCTGGCCTTATTTTTTCAACTAAGCTGAAGCCATTAAAAAAGATGAATATAAAAATAGCTACAAAAATAACCATCATAGCCACCGCGCAGCCTTTTCCTATCTTTTCATATTGCTTCCCATCTGATTGAGGTTTATCTTTTAATACCTTTTTTGCCTGCCGGTTTACAATTTTAAATGCACCCCAAAAAAGCAGCAGGATGATCCCGCTAGGTAGTAAGAAGTTTTCAAAATCACTGTTGCTTTTTTTTGGGGTGAACAATTGATTGAGCTCTGATTTGTTTTCAGGATTTAAAATGATTGCTCCAATGGCATTAATGGTATTGGAAATTCCTGTGGCGAAATCATTTTCCCTAAAAGCTGGTAAAAGTTGCTGTTCGGCAATATGTTTGAGCTTTACATCAGGCAGAACACCTTCAACGCCTGTGCCCGTAATAAACCTGTACTTTCGCCGCGTTTTCGAAATAAATAACAATAAACCATTGTTGCTGGTTTTTGAGCCGATTCCCCAGGTATTGAACAATTCGTATGCAAAGTCGAAATCTTCCTGATCATGATCAAAATCATTAACCACCACAACCGCCACCTGCACATTAGTTTCACGCTCAAAATCGGCAATGGTATTGTTGAGCTGGGCTACTGCTCCGGTACCCAAAATGTTATCGGGGTCGCTAACATAGCCACCTCCATTTTTTTTCGGATCGGGAATATCTCTTACCTGATAGGCCGTTTGCGCAAAAACAAAATTGCCTAAAAAAAGGAAAATGAAGAGTGCGAGAGGTTTGATTAAATGTTTATTGAGCATCGTATAAATTTATGGCCTCATCATTTAACAAACAGTTGGCGGTATGGTTTACTCTTTTAAAATTTTTGCCAATACTTTATCCAGTTTTGCTTTATCTTTCATATAAGCCTCCAAATTGTAAAGCTGTACTGTTTTGAATTCTATCGGGTGGCTTTCGCTCTGTAATGAAATATAACCTGATGTTAAGGCTTTACCATCTGTTTTAACTTTTGGGTCGAAATTTGAAACATTACCACCGCCAATTTGAGGTTTGGTATATTCTAAAACCACTTCGCCATCAATAATGTGCTTGATCACAGAATCGCCTAAAACTAAAAATTCTGCGGTCACCCATTGGTCGCCAGCATAAGTTTTGGATTTAGAATCCAAACAGTGTGGTGTAAATAATTTACCATTATAATTAATCAGGGTTCCGGGGGTGCAAACATTGCTGGTGTGGCGTTCATGTTCACCATCTCCACCCAAAATCTGTCCTTCGATAGAAATCGGGAAATCCTGGTCTTTCAACATGGTAGCCGGGTCCTGGCAATGCAACATAGCGCCGCTGTTACGGGTAGCCCAACCTTCGCCACCTTTAGCCTGCTCGCCTACAAAACGATAGGTTACTTTTAAAAGATAGGCTGAAAAAGGCTTTTTATAGAAAATGTGTCCGTATTGCTGGTCAAACTCATTGTAGCCATCATAACTTACTTTCATTACACCGTTCTCTACACGGAAAGTATTCGCATAGTTTTCATTGTAGTCGTGTTTGGCAATTTTAATGTTCCAGTCTTTTAAATCTTTTCCGTTAAAGAGGTTGATCCAGCCTTTTTGGGCATTTGCATTTAAAATAAAGAAGGATAGAAATAATGCAGTAAGGTAAATTGATTTTAATTTCATAGCAACATTTGGTTTTGGTGCTAAAAATATAAATTTTTTCCCGAAGTCAATGTTCACTAGTTGGATAGTTCATAATCGATAACCTGGATTGCATACGGACAAACACCTCTTTATAAGGCTCCGCAACAGTCGAGATGATAAACATCTGTCAGAATCGGTTAATCGTAATGACTAATTAACCAATGACCACCGTACCAATGACTAATTAACCAATAACTAATTAACCAATGACCAATGACCAATAAACTAATATACCAATGAACTAATGTACCAAAAAAGGCTTTACTCTCTCTAGTGCAAAATCCAATTGTTCCTGCTGTGTAAGATCGGTATTATCTAAAATAATGGCATCATCGGCCCTAACCAACGGACTTTCTTTTCGGGTAGTATCGGCATAATCCCTGTGGGCAAGGTTTTCAAAAACTTCTTCTAAAGTCGTTTCGTTATTGCCTTTGCTCTCCAATTCTTTAAACCTGCGTTCGGCCCTGATTTTCGGGTCGGCGGTCATAAAGAATTTTACAGGGGCATTTGGAAAAACGGTGGTGCCGATGTCGCGGCCATCCATTACAATGTTTTTAGATTTCCCCATACGCTGTTGTTGTTTCACCATTTCATGGCGGACAATTTTATGCGCAGAAACCTCACTTACATTTTCTGAAACCGGCATCAAACGGATCTCGTCTGAAACTTCTTCACCGTTAAGGGTGATGTGCGATTCATAATCGCGCGAATGGAAATTGAGTTCGATGTGTTGCAAGGCATCTTCAACCTGGGTATCATTGCTCACATCTATGCTGTTGCGTAAAAAATATAGGGTAACCGCACGGTACATGGCCCCGCTGTCTACATAAATGAAACCTAATTTTTTAGCCAGTGCTTTCGCTAATGTACTTTTTCCGCAAGATGAATAGCCGTCAATAGCTATAACCAAGTTTTTCTTCATTCCGCTACAAAGGTAAAAAAAGCCGATGGGTTTGCTAACTTTTTTTAGATCGATATTCTTTGTATTTTTGCCTGATGTTACCTAACAGAGAAGAAATTTTACGATCAGCCATTTTTAAAACATCGCGTAGCGGGGGTAAAGGCGGACAGAACGTAAACAAGGTTTCGAGTAAGGTAGAACTGGTTTTTAATGTAGAAACATTTGCATATTTTACTGATGAGGAAAAAGCACAGCTTAAAATAAAGCTGCAGAACCGCATGGATAGTGAAGGTCTGCTGCATGTTGTTTCGCAAGAGGATAGGAGCCAGTTGCTCAATAAAGAAAAAACCATCATCAAGCTGATCGATCTGCTTAAAAAAGCATTGATGGTTCAAAAAAAAAGAAAACCAACCAAAATCCCAAAAGGTGTTATCGAAAAAAGGTTAAAAAATAAAGCCTCAACAGCGGAGAAAAAGAGAAACAGGAAAGTGGTTGATTTTTAGTTGTTTGAAAAGATCTGTCATCGTTTGCTTTTTGAGGGTTAAAATGTCAGATAGTAATATCTGACATCACAAAAAAGAATCGTCACCCTGAATTTATTTCAGGGTCTATACGGCGGTTGCTAAAATAATCCAATAGCTATATTGCTATGTTAATATGTCTTTAAATAGCTATCAATGAAGCGGTTATTCTATCCTTTCCCAAATCGATAATATAAGCTTAAACCACCATAATTTTGTGCTTTAGCCACACTTTTAACTTCCTTTGTTTTAAAAATTACGTTAAAATCGGCTGTAAATCTTTTTGAACTATAATTTACACCAAGCTGTTGTTCGAAAACGAATGGCTTTACACCAAATGTTACCGGACTGTCGTTGTTGAAAAGGCTTCCCTGAATGGTTGCATCGTAAGCTACGAAATTGAGCTGCGGTTTTACATAAAAGAAAAATTCAGCATTATTTAAGCTTTTGGTTTTCGAATTTCCAATTACGGCATTATGGTAAGCACTATTGAACAATTGATTGATTTTACCAGCCCTAAAAAGCACTGAAGTACCCAATCCCGAAAAGGTGGTGCCTAAATTGGCATAACCCTGGGCACTGATATCTGCAATTGGATCTTCAGGCCTAAAGAGCAATTTACTGTAATTGGCAGCCAGGTTTGCGGCCAGTTCATTTTTGATCTGGTAATCCCAACCTGCTGGCGTGTAAAAACCAACCGTTTTATGGAGAAAACGTTGTGCATCCTGTGCAAGTGAGTTGGGGCCAACCGTTCCCAATTCTACACTGGTTTTTAAAACACTTTCGTTTTTGTAGAAAACCGAATAGGCACCACCGGCATACAGGTAACCTGCAAAAGGTCTGTCCTGATCTTCTTTTTTCGGTACCTGACCCCAATATGGGGTATACATTTTTTGACCCGCAGAAATTTCGTAGGTCTTCTTTTCGATCTTATCTGATAACTTTTCGGTATTAAGGGCTCTTCTGAAATAAATAAATAAGCCGTTGGTATAATAACGATCATTTAAAGTAGCCAGATAAGCATCATTTTCGGTTTTAAAACCAAATTCGTTTTTAAAAGATTGGGCAAAACCAGTTGATACAGCCAAACAAAAAAATAGTGCAAATAAAAGTGATTTCATAAAAAAGTCCCGATAATTACCGGGACTATAAAAGTATTTATTGTAATTGGATTTTTGATTGTTCTCTGTTAAAAGATTATAAATTAGTTTACAATCGGTGCAATTTTAATACTTAAATCCAAAGGTTTTTTTACCTTGTTTTTAGTCAGTGCCAAATCAATTACTTCGCTCATTTCGGTTACATAATGGAATTTTAAATCCTTGATGTAACTTTCTTTGATTTCTAAAATATCTTTACGGTTGCTCTTGCACAGGATAATTTCTTTAATGTCGGCTCTTTTGGCGGCCAGGATTTTTTCTTTTATACCACCTACCGGAAGCACTTTTCCGCGAAGAGTAATCTCACCCGTCATGGCTAGATGCTGTTTTACCTTACGTTGGGTAAAGGCCGAGGTTAATGCCGTTAACATGGTTATTCCGGCCGATGGACCATCTTTAGGCGTAGCGCCTGCCGGAACGTGTACATGTACATCCCAATTATCAAATAAAGTATAATCAATGCCAAATTCTGCAGCATGTGCACGTAAATAAGCCAGTGCAATCACCGCCGATTCTTTCATTACATCGCCCAGGTTACCTGTTAAGGTTAATTTTCCTTTCCCCGGACTTAAACTCGATTCGATGAATAAGATATCTCCACCAACACTTGTCCATGCTAAACCTGTTACAACTCCGGCTACTTCATTGCCTTCGTACAAATCTTTGTCGTAAATAGGAGCACCTAAAATACGCTCCACATCATCATTGTCCAAATTTACGTTGTAGGTTTCTTCCATGGCAATTTTTGTGGCCACACCACGTACCAGAGAGCCTATTTTTTTCTCTAAACCACGCACACCTGATTCTCTGGTGTAATCTTCAATTACTTTTTCGATCAGGGCAGGTTTAATGGAAATATCTTTGGTCTGCAAACCATGATTTTCTTTCTGTTTTGGCAACAGGTATTTTTTGGCAATCTCTATTTTTTCTTCAATGGTATATCCGTTTACTTCAATAATCTCCATACGATCTAACAACGCAGGCTGAATAGTGCTTAACGAGTTAGCTGTAGCAATAAATAGGATGTTTGATAAGTCATAATCCACTTCTACATAGTGATCGTAAAAGGCATTGTTCTGCTCAGGATCTAAAACTTCCAGCAAAGCTGATGATGGATCTCCACGGTGATCGGTACCAACCTTATCAATCTCATCCAGCACAAAAACCGGATTATCTGCGCCGGCTTTTTTAATGGAAGAAATGATACGTCCCGGCATAGCGCCGATATAAGTTTTGCGGTGGCCGCGGATTTCTGCTTCATCGCGGATACCGCCTAAAGCCATGCGCACATATTTACGGCCTAATGCTTTTGCAATCGATTTTCCCAGTGATGTTTTGCCGACTCCCGGAGGGCCGACCAAACATAAAATAGGCGCTTTCATATTGCGTTTTAGTTTTAGTACAGCCAGGTATTCAATAATACGTTGTTTTACTTTTTCTAAACCGAAATGATCTTTATCTAAAATGCGCTGTGCTCTTTTTAGGTCGAAATTATCTTTTGTAAACTCGTTCCACGGTAAATCCAACAGTAATTCCAGGTAGTTTAACTGTACCGAATAATCTGGCGCAGCAGGATTCATTCTACCTAACTTGTCTATTTCTTTATCAAAATGGTCGGCAACGGCCTGGGTCCATTTTTTCTTTTTAGCCCTTTCCTGTAAAGCGTCAAATTCCAAATCGGCAGCATTACCGCCAAGTTCTTCCTGAATGGTTTTTAGCTGTTGATTTAAAAAATAATCACGTTGCTGTTTGTCTAAATCGGTACGTACTTTTGACTGGATCTGATTTCTCAATTCCAGCATCTGCAATTCCACCATCAAAAGTTCCATTACCTTTTGCGCTCTTTCCTGCAATTTATCCATTTCAAGGATTTTTTGCTTATCGGCCATTTCGGCATTCATGTTTGATGAAATGAAATTGATCAAAAATGAATTGCTCTCAATATTTTTAAGTGCAATGCTGGCTTCGCTCGGGATATTTGGCGAAAGCTGGATGATCTGTGCAGACATCTCCCGTATAGAGGCAATCAAGGCTTTAAACTCTTTATCTGCCTTGTGCTTTTGTTCTACAAACTTTTTAACAACCGCTTTAATGTAAGGTTCGTTCTGCACTTCTTCAATCAAACTGAAGCGTTGTTTACCCTGGATAATTACAGTTGTATTTCCATCAGGCATCTGCAATAGCTTAATGATGTTGGCAACGGTACCAACGGTGTTAAGCTGCTCAAAAGTAGGGTCTTCAATAGAAACATCTTTTTGAGAAACCACCCCAATAATCTTATTTCCTTTATAGGCTTCTTTAATCAACTTAATCGATTTGTCCCTTCCCACTGTAATAGGAATAACTACTCCAGGAAATAGAACGGTATTTCGCAAAGGCAATATCGCCAGGGTTTCCGGCGTTTCTTCATTGTTCATTTCATCTTCGTCCTGTTGAGACATTAATGGAAAAAACTCTGTATCCTCATTTATGATTGGCATTGCTGTTTGGAAATCAAATATATCTTGTTTACTCATTATCACATTTTCCGCTAACGACAAACTGGCAGTTTAATCGTATTTAATTTGTTTAATTTTTGTATTCCCTTCATAAATTCAACTCTTGTGCCAAAATAAAAATAATATTAATGATATGTTAAAAAGGCAGAGTAATATAAATATTTTCGCCCATATCATATAAAGCATTTTTTAGCGTTTAAGCTAATGTTCAGGGCAAGCGGTTTTTAATGAAAGAAAAATTAAAAACTTTTAAATTATCAGAATAGGATTATATTGCAAAAAAATTTCTCCTATAAAATTTGATTTAGGGGTTAGATTTGTTACACTTATTATTCATACATGGACTATTTTAAAAAAGCGATTTTAGGATTAATGATTTTTACATCAACCGCTAGTTTCGCGCAGAGCAATTACGAGAGGAGCATGCAGGCGATGATGAAGGGTGATTACAAAACCGCTGCTATGCAATTAGAAAAAGCTGAAGCTAAAACTCCTGATAATGCTCGTGTACTCCAGATGCTTGGTTATTCTTACTTCCAAAATCACGAATACGAGAAATGTATCGCCACTTACAGCCGATTGCTGAACATCAAGCCTACTGAAGTTTCGGCATATTATTATCGTGGCATAGCGAGGTTAAAAATTGCTAATGATCCTAAAGAATCGTTAAACACGATGCGTGAAAATTTTTATCAGGCATCTTTAAAAGATTTTACAAAAGCAATTGAGATTAACGGAGATGAAGATGCGCAGATGTTTCAGAATCGTGGCTTAGCTTATAAAGATTATGCAATTTTCAGGTCTTTCAAAGCAAAGAAAAAGGAAGAAAAAGCAGCTTGTATTGCTTTATTCAATAACTCTATTGCTGATTTTCAAAAGGTATTAACGCTACAGCCGTTAAGAAAGGATATTATTGATTGGGTAACTTATGATAAGGCGCAGATTGCCAGCCTTAAATAAAAAAAAATCATTGAAATGGAAAAGGGATCTGAATAATATTCGGATCCCTTTTTTTCTATTTCAGTTTTCCGACCACGGAGTATCTTTTATCCTTTAATAGCCTGATTTTCTGGTGCTTTTTGATGCTGTATAAGCTGTCGGGACAATAAGTCAGCGTATCCTGAGATTGATAGAGGATATTTTTATTATCGATAATGATCTCTATTTTACCTGCTTTCTGACCTTTCCAGGTAATGGAAACCTTCTTTATTGGGATTTTTTTATGGTCAGAAGTATAAATATCAATTCCGTTTTCCTGGTTTGTTTCAAAACTTCCTTTCCATGATGTTTTGTTAATATCTGCATTAACAAAAATGGCAAGTTCCTTTGTCCAGTCAGAAATTTTAACGTTTTTGTTTTCAACCGTCCCATCTACGCTTACGGTTTTATTTACAACGGGGTTTAGCTTTTGTAAACGTGAAATTTCTTTCTCAAAATATCCTTTTATATCAAAATATGCCAAATTGGTATTTGCTTCAGCTGCTTTTCGCTGGTTACAGGAAAATAAAGCCAAAGCAAATACGGGGATAAAAAGTTTTTTGATCATTATACTAAAACGTTTCCTGTCATTTCTGCCGGAATATCCACGCCTAATATTTTTAAAATAGTAGGGGCAATATCACCTAATTTGCCGTCTGCAATGGTTTTGTAGTCTTTATCAATTAAAATGCAAGGAACCAGGTTGGTTGTGTGCGCTGTGTTGACAGACCCGTCGGCATTCACCATAAACTCAGAGTTTCCGTGATCAGCTAAAAGAATGAAGGAATAGCCGTTTTCCAAACCTTTGTTCACTACAGTTTCGGCACATTTATCTGCCGTTTCTACTGCTTTTACCACGGCCTCAAAAACACCTGTATGACCTACCATATCTGGATTGGCAAAATTTAAGCAGATAAAATCAGCCCATCCTGTTTCCATTTCCTTAGTAATGGCATCGGTAATGCCTGCAGCACTCATTTCCGGTTGAAGGTCATAAGTTGCAACTTTTGGAGAAGGAATTAAGATGCGTTTCTCATTGGTAAATTCGGCCTCTCTACCGCCAGAGAAGAAGAAAGTAACGTGCGGATATTTTTCGGTTTCGGCAATACGAATCTGGTTTTTATTATTGTTCGCCAGTACTTCCCCGATAGTTTGGGTTAAATCATCTTTGGTGAAGATTACATTTACTTTTTCAAAACTCTCATCGTAAGTTGTCATAGTAACGTAATACAATGGCAGTTTATGCATCTGCTGCTCCGGGAAATCTTTCTGAGTCAAGGCTGTTGTAATCTCACGCCCCCTGTCAGTACGGAAATTGAAACAGATGACCACATCATCATTCTGAATAGTGGCTACCGGAGCAGCATTATCCTGCGTTAATACAATTGGTTTTAAAAATTCATCTGTAATACCATCCGCATATGATTTTTTGATTGCAGCTAAAGCATCCTCGGTTTTTTCACCTATTCCATTAACCATTACATCATAAGCTTGCTTTACACGTTCCCAACGGTTATCACGGTCCATGGCATAATACCGGCCAACCATAGTTGCCAGTTTAGTATTGGAATTTTGTAAGTGGTTTTCCAGGTCGGTAATAAAACCCAAACCGGAGTTTGGATCCGTATCACGGCCATCCAAAAAAGCGTGGACAAAAGAATTTGGAACATTTGCTTCATTTGCGGCATCGCATAAAGCTTTTAAATGTTCAATGTGTGCATGTACTCCACCATTTGAAACCAGACCGATAAAATGAACTGCTTTATTATGCTGTTTGGCATAATCAAAGGCACTTACTAAAACCGGGTTGTTGTGCAATTCCCTGTCGGTTATAGCTTTATTAATTCTTCCAAGCTCCTGATAAACTACCCTTCCAGCACCCAGGTTCATGTGTCCGACTTCTGAGTTGCCCATTTGGCCTGCAGGTAAGCCTACTGCTTCGCCAGATGCCTCAAGCCTAGAATTTGGGTACTTCTGTAATAACGAATCGAAAAAAGGAGTGTTGGCAGCATATGCGGCGTCAGAATTATCTTGTTTTCCATAGCCCCAGCCATCTAGAATTATAAGCGCGAGTTTTTTATCGTTTACCATTTTTATTGTAAAATTTATTGATCTTTGTCAAAACATTTTCATGTATAACATGTTTAGTGTTTTGTTTACATGGCAAATATAACTTTATTGAAGCGTATCCAAATGAAGAAATCCTTTTTTTGATATGCTAATGGCATAATTTTAGCTATAGGGTTCTGTATAAAATACAGAAATGATCCGGAGCTTATTTTTATTCATAATTAGTTTATCGTCGTTTATATCATCCAAATGCCTTTCAGGCCGATATAATCGATGATTTATCGTCGTATTTTAAGGCTGGCAACTCAAAGGAAATCGCTAAAGATTTTGCCTCAACTATCGAACTGATCATTATTGATGAAGAAGATGTATACTCTAAAGCACAGGGTGAACAGATTTTGAGAGATTTTTTTATTAAACATCCACCAATAAAAACAAGTATTTTTCATAAAATCAATACCAATCCAAATTATCGTTTTGGTGTAATCATGTTGAGCACTGCAAAAGAAACTTTCAGGGTTTCGATCACCATGAAAAAATTCAACACCAGTTTTTCTATTACCGAGTTACGGATAGAGCCTGCGAAGGATTAATGAAGTTGCAATTTGTGTAATTGAGCTTCTCTAGTCAGAAACCAAATTAGGCTTAACGATTCAGATTAACCCTTAGGGAATTGTCTGCTAATAAATAATTATTATTTTTGCGGCATTAAAATCTATATTTTGGATAATCAACTGATACAGCAATTCATCAAAAATGCACTTACTGAAGATGTGGGTGACGGAGATCATACTTCACTTTCTACAATCCCGAAAGGAACACAGGGGAAAGCCAGACTCATCATCAAAGAAGATGGGATTTTAGCTGGAATTGAATTGGCCATTGAAATATTTAAGGAGGTTGATCCCGGTTTGGAAGTTGATGTATTACTACAAGATGGTGCTGCGGTTAAATTCGGAGATATAGCCCTAACCGTTGCCGGAAGTACACATTCTATTCTAATTGCCGAACGACTGGTGTTAAACTGCATGCAACGCATGAGCGGCATTGCTACTAAAACACATCGCATTGTCTCACTGTTGAAGACAACCAAAACCAGGATTTTAGATACCCGTAAAACTACCCCTGGTTTGCGCTATTTAGAGAAATGGGCGGTAAGGATTGGTGGAGGGGTAAATCACCGCATAGGTTTATATGATATGATCCTGATTAAGGATAACCATGTAGATTATGCAGGAGGGATTTCAAATGCCATTACAGCTGCTCAGCGATATATTGCAGATCAAAATAAATCACTTCAGATCGAAATCGAGGTGCGGAACCTGGAAGAGTTAAGGCAGGTTCTTGCTGTAGGTGGTGTGGACCGGATTATGCTTGATAATTTCAGTTTTGAAGACTTAAAAGCCGCAGTGGAACTAATTGACGGGAAATTTATTACCGAGGCTTCCGGAGGGATTACTGAGGAAAACGTTGCAGTATATGCAGCTTGTGGAGTAGATTTTATTTCGATGGGTGCGCTTACACATTCTGTGAAAAGCCTGGATATGAGTTTAAAAGCATACTAAATTGATTTGCTCTAAAATTAAAAGCTTATTTTTTGTAACATTGTAGGCTATGGTTACGGTTTATTCTCTCAGCGCGTTAATAATTGCTTACCTTTTCGGATCTATCCCAACGGCTGTATGGCTAGGTCAGGCCTTTTATGGTGTTGACGTTAGGGAATATGGAAGTGGTAATGCTGGCGCAACCAATACCTTTAGGGTGTTAGGCAAAAAAGCCGGAATTGCCGTAATGATCATTGATATTGCAAAGGGCTATACTGCAACCAATTTAGCCTATCTCATTGGCATGTCGGTAACAGGCCCCCAAAATTCAGTTGTTTTTGTTAACTACCAGCTCGCCTTGGGGGTAACTGCAGTAATGGGGCATTTGTTTCCTGTTTTCGCTGGCTTTAGGGGAGGAAAAGGAGTGGCTACACTTTTTGGAATGGTTTTAGCAGTTAACTTCGAAGCATCTATGCTTTGCGTTCTGGTTTTTGTGGTGGTACTGCTGTTAACTAAATACGTTTCATTAAGTTCCATTTGTGCGGGATTTACCTTTCCGTTAAGTGTGGTTTTCCTGTTTCAGGTTTCCATTAAATCTGAAGTGCTTTATGGTATGGTGGTTTGTATTTTAATTTTGGTTACGCACCAGAAAAATCTCGAAAGATTGCTGAAAGGCAAAGAATCAAAAGTGTATTTGTTTAGAAAGAAAACGAATTAACCAACAAAAGACATTTCTGTAAAACTTATTTATAGGCTTGCTGTTTAATCAACGGCTTTTGCTTATCAGTTTTACGAATCATTTAAAAAAAATCGCATTTATGAAAAAAATATTTTTAGCAGCAAGCGTTGCTGGGATCTTATTATTTAACTCATGTTCTACTGTTCCTTTAACGGGTCGTAGTCGATTTGATCTGGTAAGTAACGACCAGGTTTTGCCAATGGCATTCCAGGCTTATAATACTTTTTTAACGGAAAATAAATCAGCCGTTTTACCGGCGTCAAATGCTCAGGCTTTGAAAGTTAAAACCGTTGGAAACAAGTTAATTACTGCAGTAAAGTCATATATGAACAGCAATAACTATGGTAATCTGATTGCTGATTATCAATGGGAAGTTAATGTAGTGCAGAACAATGAAAAAAATGCCTGGTGTATGCCTGGTGGTAAGATTGTGGTTTACACAGGTATTTTACCCATTACACAGGACGATGCTGGTTTAGCGACAGTTATGGGACACGAGATCGCCCATGCCATTGCAGGTCACTCAGCAGAACGGATGTCGCAAGAAATGGTAGCGCAGGGCATAGGTGCTGCTGCAGGTGTGGCGCTTTCTAAAAATCCGAAAACCCAATCTATTTTTAATACATTGTATGGTGTAGGTACACCTGTTGCGATGTTGAAATTTAGCCGCAACCAGGAATTGGAGGCCGATCGTTTAGGTTTAATTTTTATGGCCATGGCCGGATACAATCCGCAAAATGCTACTGCTTTCTGGAATAGGATGTCAGACGCGTCAGCAGGATCACAAAGGCCACCAGAATTTTTAAGCACCCACCCAAGTGATGCAACCCGTATAGCACAGATCCAAAAATATTTGCCTGAAGCGAAACAGTATTATAAGAGGTAGGGTAGAGGGCACGAAGGTTGAAAGTTTAGTCTAAAGCAAAATATCTGGTCTTAGCGTCTCGCTAAGGCCTTTTTTGTTTCAAAAAAATATCAATTGCGTCCCGGATGACAGACTCTTTTTAAGAATATTCATTAAGTCTTAGCAGGACGCTAAAACTGGGGGATGTTAATGGCCTCCTAATACCTGCAAAATTGCACTGGCTTTGAGTAAACACTCTTCATACTCTTTTTCGGCATCTGATTCATAAGTGATCGCTCCTCCCACCTGAAATGATAAGTATTGATTATTACTATTGTATAAGATGCTTCTAATCACCACATTAAAATCGAAATCGCCATCAGGTGTTATATATCCAAATGAGCCAGAATAAACACCTCTTTTGCTTAATTCATATTCTTCAATCAATTCCATGGCTTTAACTTTTGGGGCACCTGTCATAGAACCCATTGGAAAAGTGTTTTTAATGGCATCGATAAAGTGGATATCAGGATTTAATTCGCAGCTCACGGTCGAAATCATTTGATGAACCTGTGTGAAACTGTAGATGCCAAATAATTCATCAACGTTAACAGATCCCTTCACTGCAGATTTAGTGAGGTCATGGCGTACCAGATCTACAATCATTACATTTTCTGCCTGTTCTTTAATGCTGTTTCGGAGCTGCAATTTTACAGCTTTATCTTTTTCCGGATCCGAACTTCTTTTTGCTGTGCCCTTGATGGGTTGTGAAATGAGTCTCGATCCGCGTTTGCACAAAAATCTTTCTGGTGTGGCAGATAAAATATATTGGTCGTAAATCTTGAAATAGCCTGCAAATGGTGTGGGCGAAATCTGGTTTAATGCCTCAAAAGTATGAATGGGGCCTATTTCGGCATTTTCTGCAAAAAATTCCTGGCAGAAATTGACTTCATAAATATCCCCTCTATGGATGTGGTTCCTTAAAGCCTCAACTTTAGCTATGTATTGATCTTTAGATAATCTATGTGAGATCTGTATCGCTCTAAGTTGTTTTTTATTTTCAAAGGATAAAGATTCGATATCATCTAAAACAGACTCATTACCAATAAGAACTTCAGCTTTACCATCCTTAAAAGCGATTAGGTATTTTGGAACAAAAAAATATAAATTCGGGAAGTTTAAACTGTCGGGATTATTAGATTGAAGATCTTCTATTTCGTTTTTTAAATCGTAGCTGAAATAGCCGAAAACCCATTGTTTGTGCTTAGCATTAAAAGTTTTTAACTGATCAAAACCATTGCCTGTCGAGCAGTTTAGTTCTTCATGTACATTTGCAGCGATAATGAAATCGTACGCGCAGTAAGCATCTTTATAATCGTTTGAATCTAAAAAGCAACAAACTCCAAACTGGTTGGCCCAGTGTAGCGCTTTTCGTTTAAAATCAGATATGTTTTGAATGGTTTTCAAGCTGCCGCAAAGGTAAAAATCACAGCGATAATTGTAAGAAATTAATTTTTATCTTTTGATTAGGGTTTCTTAATTAGGAATATCGTCATTTCGAGGGGAGGGCAACGCAGTCGGGAACCACGAAGTGCTCAGCGAAGCTAAATCTGTTTAGATAGATCTCTCCCCGCCTTTACGGGCAGGCACTTTGCTTTGCTACGGTCTAGAGAAGATTTTTTATAATGAATAACTAATAAACAAAAAAGCAATCCGCTATGGATTGCCTTTCTTTAATTGATCGTCACCCTGGATTTATTTCAGGGGCTATTAGTGTTAATAGATTAAATGGATGCTGAAATAATTCAGCATGACGAATCTTATATTTTAACGTAATTCTAAAGTCTGTGCCCTATCTGGTCCTACAGAAAGGAATTTGATCGGCACCTCCAATTCTTTTTCTAAGAATGCAATATATTCAGTCAGTTTAGCCGGAATTTCATCTACAGAGGTGATTTTGGTTACATCAGTAGCCCAACCATCAATGGCTTTCAATACTGGTTTTGGTTCAATAGAAATGATATCATAAGGCATGTAATCGATGGTTTCGCCATTATATTCGTAATGAGTACAGGCATAAATGGTATCGAAGGTATCTAAAACATCAGCTTTCATCATAATTAATTCGGTTACACCGTTTAACATGATGGCATACTTTAAGGCAGGAAGATCAATCCAGCCACAACGACGGGCACGACCTGTAGTTGCGCCAAATTCGTGACCTAATGCGCGCAGGTTTTCACCAACCTCATTATCTAATTCGGTAGGGAACGGGCCGCCACCAACACGAGTACAATATGCTTTGAAGATACCATAAACAGCACCTACTTTATTAGGGGCAATACCTAAACCGGTACAAGCACCTGCTGTTGTAGTGTTGCTTGATGTTACGAAAGGATACGAGCCGAAATCAACGTCTAACAACGTTCCTTGTGCACCTTCTGCTAAAACCGCTTTTCCTTCTTTCAGGAAACCATTTACATAATGTTCGCTATCTACATGAGGAATGGTTTTTAGGAATTCGATGGCCTCAAAAAACGATGCTTCTTTCTCCGCTAATTCATATTCAAAACCTTCATAATGAGAAAGGATTTCGGTATGTTTTTCTACCAGTTTAGCATAACGCTCTTTGAAATCAGGTAGTGTAGTATCGCCGACACGTAAACCGTTACGGCCGGTTTTATCCATATACGTTGGGCCAATACCTTTTAAGGTTGATCCAATTTTATTTTTACCCATGCGTGCTTCGTTAGCTGCATCCAATAATTGGTGGGTAGGTAAAATTAAGTGTGCTTTGCGGGCAATCACTAATTTGCCATCGGCAATTGGGTCATGACCAGCTTTTTTTAAATTATCTAACTCTCTTTTTAGGATAATAGGGTCGATTACTACACCATTTCCAATAAGATTCATGGTTTTTTCGTTAAAAATTCCTGAGGGAATGGTATTTAAAACGAATTTTTTGCCATCAAACTCTAAAGTATGTCCGGCATTTGGGCCACCCTGAAAACGGGCGATAAGATCATATTTTGGACTGAGTACATCAACGATTTTTCCCTTTCCTTCATCACCCCATTGCAGGCCGAGAAGTACATCTACTTGCGTCATTATTTAATAAATTAAGCTGGTTTTATTTGTATTTTGATTTAATTTTGTTCGATTTTTTCGGCTGTTGCTGCACTTTCATTTACTTTCCTGGCCATGCTACAATCAGAGCAGAAACCATAAAGATTTAGCGAATGGTGTTTCACGTCGAATTTTAACAGATCACCCACCATGGTTTGGATCTGGTGGATGCGGGGATCACAGAATTCTACTACTTTACCACACTCGATACAGATCACGTGATCATGCTGGCGGTAACCATATGATTTTTCGAATTGCGCCATGTTTTTACCAAACTGGTGTTTGGTAACCAAGTCGCAGGAAACCAATAATTCCAACGTATTATAAACCGTGGCACGACTAACGCGGTACTTTTGGTTTTTCATGTGGATATACAGGGTTTCTACATCAAAGTGGTCGTTTCTTGAATATATTTCTTCCAATATAGCGAAGCGCTCTGGTGTTTTACGTAGATTTTTGTTCTCTAAATAAGCCTCAAAAATCTTGCGGACGAGCTCATTTGTTTTTTGTTCAGACATAGTTTTTAAACTCCATTCAAAGGTAGTTAATTAGTTTGATTGTTCGAGGCTTAGATTGTTTAAATGTTGTCAAAGTCGGAGTTCTGAGGTCTGGATCCGGAAGTTGAAATCGCAAATAGACTGCAACTTAGACTCTAAACCCAGACTTCGGACTTCGGTCTACAGACTCCCGACTACCTATGCGTCAAACCTGGTTACTCCGGTAACACCCCTTACTTTTAATAAATTTTTAATCAGGTTTTCCAGGTGTTCGGTATCATTTACAAAAATCATAATCGAACCATCAAAAATCCCCTCATTGGTATCGACGGTAATTGAGCGCATATTTACTTTAAAATCAGTAGAAATCACGCGTGTAATATTGTTGATTAAGCCAACGTCATCAATACCTACAATACGTAAGCCGGTTAAGAAGGTTAATTCCTGTTGTTTATTCCATTTGGCTTTAACCACCCGGTAGCCATAATTGGCCATTAGCTGCGCGGCGTTCGGGCAGTTGGTACGGTGTATTTTTATTCCTTCGCTCACGGTGATGAATCCAAAAACGTCGTCACCAGGTATGGGGTTACAGCAGGCTGCCAACGTATAATCAATACGCTGCATATCTTCTCCAATGAGTAAGATATCAGAATCTCCTCCTTTAATTTTGCTCTTTATTCCATCAACAGAAAGATTTTCAGGGCGTTCGGGACCACGGTGTTCAACTTCTTTTCCGCTTAGCAGGTACTCTTTAATATCTTTTAGTTCTATTTTACCGAGGGCAACATTTACAAAGAGTTCCTGGGTAGATGGTAGTTTAAAGAAATAACTCAGTTTTTGAATGTTATCGGTATTGTAGGTGATTTTAAGCGATTTCAGTTTTCTTTCCAAAATCTCCTTACCATTTTCTGCAATTTTCCGTTTTTCTTCTTTTAGTGATGATTTAATTTTCGATTTGGCTTTAGCCGTAACCACCACATTGAGCCAATCTTCTTTTGGGGTTTGTTTGCTCGAGGTGATGATCTCTACCTGATCGCCATTTTGAAGTTTGTATGAAATAGGAACCAGCTTGTGGTTAACCTTGGCCCCAATACAGGTTGCACCTACATCGGTATGGATCTCGAAAGCAAAATCCAACGCTGTAGCACCTAAAGGCAGTTGGATCAAAGCACCTTTTGGTGTGAAAATAAAAATCTCATCCGAGAAAAGGTTCATTTTAAAATCATCGAGGAAATCCAAAGCGTTGGCCTCAGGATTACTCAACATTTCGCGTACTTTCTGGATCCACTGATCGAGGCCGTTGTCATTGCTCGACTCTTTGTATTTCCAATGCGCGGCGAAACCTTTTTCTGCAATCTCATTCATGCGTTGCGTACGGATCTGTACTTCCACCCATTGCCCGCGCGGTCCCATTACCGTGGTGTGCAAGCTTTCGTATCCATTTCCTTTTGGAGATGATACCCAATCACGTAATCGATCTGGATTTGGACGGTATAAATCGGTTACGATGGAATATGCTTTCCAGCAATCTGCCTTTTCATTTTCGGGAGCCGAATCCAAAATAATCCGGATGGCAAAAAGATCATAAACCTCTTCAAAAGGGATATTTTTCTTTTTCATTTTGTTCCAGATGGAGTGGATCGACTTAGGCCTGCCATAAACATCAGCCACTAAACCTTGTTCGTGCACAATCTCGTCAATAGGCTCTACGAATTTTTTGATGAAGAGTGCACGCTCTGCCTTTTTCTCATTTAATTTTTTTGCAATGAATTTATAGGTGTCAGGATCGAGATATTTCATCGAAAGATCTTCCAACTCTGATTTTATAGCGTATAAACCCAAACGGTGGGCAAGGGGAGCATATAAATAAATAGTTTCTGAAGCGATTTTAAGCTGCTTGTGGCGGGGCATAAAATCCATTGTGCGCATATTGTGCAAACGATCGGCGAGTTTGATCAGGATTACCCTTACATCATCAGCCAGGGTAAGCAACATTTTACGGAAATTCTCTGCCTGTAAAGAGCTGTTGGTGTCAAAAACACCTGATATTTTGGTTAAGCCATCGATTATTTTAGCGGTTTTTTTGCCAAATTCGCGTTCAATATCTTCTAAAGTGATGTCAGTATCCTCTACCACATCGTGCAATAAGGCGCATACAATGGAAGTGGTTCCGAGTCCAATTTCTTCAGCAGCAATCTGCGCAACGGCAATTGGATGGTAAATATAGGGCTCGCCAGATTTGCGCCGCATATCTTTATGGCTTTCGAGTGCCATATCAAAAGCTTTTCGGATTTCTTTTTTATCCCCTTTCTGTAAGGTAGATTTACTTGCCCGAAGTAAGGCCCTGTATCTTTTTAGAATCTCTTGCTTTTCCGCCTCTAAATCAATCACTAACTCTGTTTTCATTTGTATTTTTTGCGTAAAAATTGCGTCTTATTTATGAATAAAACTTATATTAGTTCTGTGAAACAACTAATATATGAAATAACACCTAACTTTGTAAAAGTATAAATTTATGAAATTTAAAGGGCTATTTTTTCTTTGTATTGTAATGATTTATGGTGTTTCACTGCATGCACAGGAACCAACTGCCCCTGTATTCCCTAAATTAGGTAAAAGCGATACGATAAGAGTAGCCTCCACAAATGATAACGGCGTGATGATTCCATGGATGCAACTGAACGAGGTTAACATTTATGCGGCCAGAATCTGGAAATCGCCGGCAGAGCAGGCCGCTTATAACCGTTTACGGTATAACGTATTAAAAGTAATGCCTTATGCCTTGTTTGCCAAACGCCGTTACGAACAGCTGGAGCAGGATTTAGCCAAAACTTCAGAGAAAAAAGAACAGAAACAATTGGTTAAACAATGTGATAAAGAAATAAAAGACATGTTTAACCGCGAGATAAAAGAGTTGACGATTACACAAGGCCAGATTTTAACGAAACTGATTGACCGTGAAGTGGGCAGAACAACCTATGATATTGTGAAACAAACCAAAGGCGGTTTTGCGGCATTTTCGTACCAGATTGTTGCCCGTGTGGTTGGACATAATTTAAAAAGCACTTACGATCCGAATACAGATAGGGATATAGAATCTATTATCCGTACTTCGGGATTTTATCAATAACATACAATGCAGGATCGCATACCCAATATTTATTCCTTTAAGGTGAAGAAAGTTAACGGCGAAGAACAACCGTTATCAGCATATCAAAACAAAGTTGTTTTAATTGTAAATACCGCATCAGAATGTGGTTTAACACCCCAGTTAAAGGAGTTACAGCAACTTAAGGATGAGATTAATAACCCCGATTTTGAAATCCTGGGTTTCCCTTCTAATGATTTTGGAAAGCAGGAACCTTTGAACGGGGCTGATATTGCATCTTTCTGCGAGATCAATCATGGTGTAAAATTTCCGGTTTTTGATAAGATTTTCGTTCGCGGGGAAAATGCTCACCCACTTTATCAATTCCTGAGTGACAAAAAACAAAATGCCAAATTAAGTTCGAAACCCCGGTGGAACTTCCATAAATATATTGTGAACAGAAATGGCGAGCTGGAAGATTATTTCTTCCCGTTCACCAAGCCTTTGAATACGAAAATTAAAAAGAAAATTCAGCAGTTGCTGAGTCAAAATGCCCGATAATTGAATTAGTGAAACCGACATTATTAAAATAATCATTAAGCCAGATGAATAATGATTATTTTAATGATCAAAGGTTCCATCTGACAATTAAAAAACACGAAAACACAGATGAACTTAGATATTTTAGTAATCGCTGTGCATCCTGATGATGCGGAGCTTTGCTGTTCAGGTACGATTTTAAAACATATTGCCCTGGGTAAAAAAGTGGGCATTGTAGATTTAACCAGGGGTGAACTTGGTACAAGAGGGACAGCAGAAACAAGAGATGAAGAAGCGGCAGATTCAGCCAAGATTTTAGGATTGCATATCCGCGAAAATTTAAGGATGAGGGATGGATTTTTTCAGAACGATGAATATCACCGTTTGGAAGTGATTAAAGCCATCAGAAAATATCAACCAGAGATTATTTTGAGTAATGCGCTGGAGGATCGCCACCCCGATCATGGAAGGGCTGGTGACCTGGTTTACGATTCCGTTTTTTTATCAGGTTTGCCAAAAGTAGAAACCTCAATAGATGGGATTAAGCAAGAAGCACATCGCCCCCGATTGTTATTGCAGTTCATTCAAGATCGGTATTTAAAGCCTGATATTATTGTAGATGTATCTGATCATATGGATAAAAAAATCGAATCCATTAAGGCTTTTAAAACACAGTTTTATAATCCCGATGTTGAAGGTCAACAGACCTATATCTCCTCCCCAGAGTTTTTTGAAAGTGTAATCGGTCGTTCAAGGGAGTTTGGTAAAAGCATAGGCGCCACTTTTGGCGAAGGCTTTACTTCGCGAAAATTGTTGGGTGTGGATAATTTGTTTGATTTGAGGTAGGTCTTTTTTTAACCGCAAAGTTCGCAGAGAAAGGTGCAAAGAGCATTGAGTTGGGTACATTTTTTAATGACTTGAAACCTCAAATGTCTTTGTGAAAAAGTTTTGCGCCCTTAGCGGTTAATCTCGGTGTTCCTCTGTGCAAGCCTCAGTGCCTTCTGTGGTAAAAATAAGATGATGCTTTGCGTTTCTTTGCGAAAAACTTTACGCCCTTTGCGGAAAATCGAATCCACTGAAATAGCGCTTTGATCTTAACCACAGAGACTCACAGAGAAAGGCACAAAGAGCATCGAGCTGGGTCCATTTTTTAATGACTTGAAACCTCAAATGTCTTTGTGAAAAAGTTTTGCACCCCTAGCGGTTAATCTCGGTGTTCCTCTGTGCAAGCCTCAGTGCCTTCTGTGGTAAAAATAAGATGATGCTTTGCGTTTCTTTGCGAAAAACTTTACGCCCTTTGCGGAAAATCGAATCCACTGAAATAGCGCTTTGATCTTAACCACAGAGACTCACAGAGAAAGGCACAAAGAGCATCGAGCTGGGTCCATTTTTTAATGACTTGAAACCTCAAATGTCTTTGTGAAAAAGTTTTGCACCCCTAGCGGTTAATCTCCTGTTCCTCTGTGCAAGCCTCAGTGCCTTCTGTGGTAAAAATAAGATGATGCTTTGCGTTTCTTTGCGAAAAACTTTACGCCCTTTGCGGAAAATCGAATCCACTGAAATAGCGCTTTGATCTTAACCACAGAGACTCACAGAGAAAGGCACAAAGAGCATCGAGCTGGGTCCATTTTTTAATGACTTGAAACCTCAAATGTCTTTGTGAAAAAGTTTTGCACCCCTAGCGGTTAATCTCGGTGTTCCTCTGTGCAAGCCTCAGTGCCTTCTGTGGTAAAAATAAGATGATGCTTTGCGTTTCTTTGCGAAAAACTTTACGCCCTTTGCGGAAAATCGAATCCACTGAAATAGCGCTTTGATCTTAACCACAGAGACTCACAGAGAAAGGCACAAAGAGCATCGAGCTGGGGCCATTTTTTAATGACTTGAAACCTCAAGTTTTTTTGTGAAAAAGCTTTGTGCCCTTAGCGGTTAAAATCTCTGTGTTCCTCTGTGCAAACCTCAGTGCCTTCTGTGGTAAAAATAAAATGATGCTTTGCGTTTCTTTGCGGAAAAAATTTGCACCCTTTTCGGAAAATCGAATCCACTGAAATAGCGCTTTGATCTTAACCACAGAGACTCACAGAGAAAGGCACAAAGAGCATCGAGCTGGGTCCATTTTTTAATGACTTGAAAGCTCAAATGTCTTTGTGAAAAAGTTTTGCGCCCTTAGCGGTTAAAATCTCTGTGTTCCTTTGTGCAAACCTCAGTGCCTTCTGTGGTAAAAATAAAATGATGCTTTGCGTTTCTTTGCGGAAAAACTTTGCGCCCTTTGCGGAAAATCGAATCCACTGAAATAATGCTTTGATCTTAACCACAGAGACTCACAGAGAAAGGCACAAAGAGCATCGAGCTGGATCCATTTTTTAATGACTTGAAACCTCAAGTGTCTTTGTGAAAAAGTTTTGCGCCCTTAGCGGTTAAAATCTCTGTGTTCCTCTGTGCAAACCTCAGTGCCTTCTGTGGTAAAAATAAAATGATGCTTAGCGTTTCTTTGCGGAAAAATTTTGCGCCCTTTGCGGTTATTTTGACAGCCCAACAAAACAGCCCTTCATTTGTTATTCTCAAAATGAATAATAATGGCGAATATATTTTCATCTCTCAAAAACGCTTACCGTCTTTTTAAACATGTAGATTTCGATAAGCTGGAAGCTTTATCAAAAAAAGTCGATTTACCTAAAATGGTCGAAACGATCTCGAGCCTGGATGATAAACAGATTCAGGGAATGATGAAAATGATGGGCGGATCTGGCAAAAAGAAAGCGTTGCCACCTATAGAAGGCGACTTTTATCATTTGGGCGATGAAGCATTAAAAGATGAGGACCGTGCGCTCCAGTTGAAAGTGCGTGCCTTTTTGGAACAGGAAGTGAAACCCATCGTTAACCATTACTGGAACAAAGCCGAGTTTCCATTTGAAATTATTCCAAAACTTGCCGAGCTCAATATTTGTGGTTTAACCTACAAAGGTTATGGCTGTCCGGGGAAATCCAATTTGATGGAAGGCATTTTAGCGATGGAGATGGCCAGGATCGATACTTCTATATCAACTTTTTTTGGTGTACAGAGTGGCCTGGCCATGGGTTCAATATACTTATGTGGCTCGGAGGAACAAAAACAGCAGTGGCTGCCGCTGATGCAACAATTTAAAATCATTGGGGCATTTGGGTTAACTGAGCCGGAAGTAGGGTCTGCTGCTGCCGGCGGACTAACCACTACATGTAAAAAAGTAAATGGAAAATGGATATTAAACGGTCAGAAAAAATGGATCGGTAATGCCACTTTTGCAGATATCTTAATTATCTGGGCACGTGATGAAGAAAGCGGGGACGTAAAAGGGTTTATCGTGAAGAAAGATAATCCGGGTTTTGCTGTAGAGAAAATGCAGGATAAAATGGCCTTAAGGATTGTACAGAATGGCTTGATTACCTTAACCGACTGTGAGGTAGAAGAAGCCGATCGCCTGCAAAATGCAAACTCATTTAAAGATACGGCAAAGGTTTTGCAAATGACACGTGCAGGAGTAGCCTGGCAGGCAGTAGGTTGTGCGCGAGGCGCTTATGAAAATGCCCTGGAATATACACGCACCCGAAAACAGTTTGGTAAACCCATTGCATCTTTTCAATTGATTCAAAATCACCTGGTAGAAATGTTATCGAATTTAACGGCGATGCAAACACTTTGTTTCCGTTTATCACAACTGCAAGACCAAGGTTTGTTAAAAGATGAACATGCTTCGCTGGCCAAGGTTTTCTGTTCATTAAGAACGCGCGATGTAGTAAGCAAAGCAAGAGAAGTGATGGGCGGAAATGGTATTTTACTCGAATATAACGTAGCACGTTTTGTGGCTGATGCTGAAGCCATTTATTCGTATGAGGGCACTAAAGAAATTAATACACTGATTGTAGGTAGGGCCATAACAGGCTATTCAGCTTTTGTTTAGGGGTTGGGAAAACTCACGAAGTTTAAAGGGCTAATGCGCTGGGAAAATTTGTGAGTTTAATGTTGGGTCTGAGCTAAATTATATTAGATACTTGTCAGTCTGAGCGTAGTCGAAGACTGATGTAAGGATGATAAATAGCAGGATTTTTTAGGTTTAGGAAATGAATGTCAGCATTTCATAGGTGCTTCAGTCCTGCCATTCGCTATAGCCCGATGGAAAAATCCGGGCTGCCGCTGCTGTCAGGTTTATTGAACAAAGGTTTTTTGAATACATCCCTATCCTTTTCGTAGAGTTAAGCGCAGCGTCTCTACGAATTGGCTAATGGTAATGAGTTTTCAAACTCAATGATTGATTACGAATTAAAGACGCTTTTCTAATTATTAAATTTTATGTCAGTCTGAGCGTAGTCGAAGACTTAGGTTTAGGAAATGAACGTCAGCATTTCATAGGTGCTTCAGTCCTGCCATTCGCTGCAATCTTTTTGCTGGTTTTGTAGTGCTCGGTTTATCGCAGTGTTTCATCGCTTGCAGATGCTTCGTGCCTCAGCATGACAGCCTATTAAGGTTGCTGCAGGCAAAAAGGATTTTCGCTGTTGTCAGGTTTATTGAACAAGGGCCTGTTTTCAAGGCACAAAACGTTGTTAATAAATCCGATATGAGCGGGAGTATATTTGCCAAATGCTCAGAACCCTTCATTTCCAAATAAATAAGGTTTAATTTTTTTGCTAACTAATGTGCCGAATGTTCCGTTTAATAAGGGTGTTTATTAAAGGCCACCTGGCTCATTGCACTTTTTTCATATAACGCAATACAGTCCTTGTTAAAAACCGGATCGAAATTTACTTCGCCTGGCGTTAAGCTTGGTGGAATCTTCCCATTATGCATAAAGAAATACACTTTGGTATTACCGTATTTAGTATGTGGCATTAAATTACCATAATCTTTCATTTCTTTCCAGATCGAATCTTTAACTGTCACCACGTAAATCCGTTGTATTGGGCCAGTGTTATTGTCATTTCTATACTTAATCACTTCTTTAAAGCCAGCTTTCATATCACTAATCCCTGGCTGATCAAAAACATTTTTAACCATAAAAAAGATCAATACTAAAACTCCTGCAATTAGGAAATAAACAAACGATTTTCGCTTCATGCTTACAATAAAGGCAATATTTTTTCCATAACGGTCAGGCCTTCGTCAATATGCTTTTGCTCAATGCAAAGTGCCGGGCGGAAACGGATGGTTCGCTCACCACAGCCTAAAAACATCACATTGTTTTCCAGCCCCTTGCCAATAAAGGCATTGCGCAGTTCTTTTGTCGGGAAATCGAAAGAACATAATAATCCTCTTCCGCGTACATTTGTCATCTGATCAAATTTATGCGCCAGGTTTTCTAATTGATCTTTTAAGTATTTGCCTACTTTTGCTGCGTTCTCACATAGCTGATCCTCTTCCACGATCTGTAAAATCTGGGAAGAACGCACCATGTCCACTAAATTGCCTCCCCATGTTGAGTTAATCCGGCTGGGTACTTTAAATACATTGCTTTCAATTTCGTCTACCTTATTACCAACAAGAATGCCACAAACCTGCATTTTTTTGCCAAAAGCGATAATATCTGGCCGGGCTTTTTCGCTAAAGTGCTGGTGGCACCAGAATCTACCGGTTAACCCCACACCGGTTTGTACTTCATCATAAATCAAAAAAGCATCATTTTCATCGGCCAATGTTTTAAGCTGGATTAAAAACTCTTCCCGCAGATGGTTATCTCCACCTTCTGATTGGATCGGTTCTATAATAATGGCACAGATTTCATCTTTATTTTCTGCAAAGGCTTTTTTAATCTGGGCGAGCGAGGCTTCTTCAGTTGCAATGGCATGATTTAAGTTATCTCCGGAAAGTGGAAAGCTAACTTCCGGAACAGCTACCCTTGGCCAATTGAACTTGGCAAACCATTTTGTTTTATCTGGCAGGGTATTGGTTAAACTCAGTGTGTAACCCGTACGGCCATGAAAAGCCTTTTCGAAGTGCAAAACCTTGAAACCTTTTTCTTCGGTATATCCCTTGGCAAAGTTTTTTTGAACTTTCCAGTCCATGGCAACCTTAATGGCATTTTCTACCGCCAAGCCTCCACCTGCAATAAAAAAAGCATGGGGCAGATAATCAGGAATGCCAATTTTGGAAAATGTTTCCAGGAATTGTGCATACTGCTGGGTGTAAACATCGGAATTTGATGGATTGGCCAGAGCAGCCAGTAAAAGATTCTTTTTAAAAGCTTCATCATCAACCATTTTTGGGTGGTTGTAACCTAAAGGAACGGAAGCAAAACAAGTGAAAAAATCGAGTAAAGTCCTATTGTATTTAGAGTCGTAAATGTAAGCGCCATGGCTTTTTTCCATATCATAGGTCAGGTCGAAACCATCGGCCAAAATGTGTTTACTTAACGATTCGTTAACGCGATCTGAAGGTACTGTTAATTGATACATAAACTTGGTTTTGGTATAATCCAAATTTAGTTAAATGTGCCTAAAATCAAAATTTAAGCACTTTTTCTACACTTTGCCTAAAAAATAGGTTTAAACAGTTTAAAGTATGATTATAGACAAAAACCGATTTTGGACTTCACATATGTGGAAAACTTTTTCGGTAAAATCGCATTTGAGCAATACATCTTTTACTCTTAAATTGAGAGATATGAATGATATCTTACAATTTGTCAAGAAAATCCAGGTACAGCGGAACACTTTTTTCAACCCATTCTTTTGAAGCATTGTGCTCAATTCCATAATAGGCAAAAAATGGTCTATAATCGGCCTTAACATATTCAAAAGAAAGCTCAAAAGGACGTGTGAGTTCTTCAAGTGGATATTTGTAAATACCTGAAGAACTGAGTTCCTCCTGATCTACACCTAATGAAATGGCCAGTGCAATTTTCTTTCCCGCAACCTTGTAGCCGCTTTTGCTTCCATATGCCCAACCATGCGTAAGGACCTCATCTAGCCACTTTTTAAAAAAGGCCGGGCAGTTAAACCAATAATAAGGGAACTGAAATACTATCTTTTCATATGCTTCGATCAGTTTTTGCTCAGCAGGCACATCAATTTTCTCATCAGGATAAACTTCATGCAATTGATGCACATGGAATTTATCAGGGAATTTACCAAGTTCTTCGATCCACCTTCTGTTAACAACAGAGTTTTGAATATCAGGATGAATGACGATAATGAGTGTTTTCATTTTAGCAGTCTTAAATTATTAACCACAAAAATAAGGTAGCTTACATAGAATATGTATATTGGCTACCAATTGTATGGTACTATAAAAAATGTAAGTAATGTCTAAAATCAAGGAAACATCGACTAATTACGCCAATAAACAGGCATTGGCCGAGGAATGTCCAGAGGTTTATGCGGCCAATATTATTGGTGGGCAGTGGGCATTGGTCATCTGTTCCTGGCTAATTAACGGCAAACTCAGGTTTGGTGAACTGAAAAAATTGTTGCCTAATATTACCGAACGGATGTTGACTCTTCAACTCAGAAAACTGGAAGAGAACAAAATTGTTAAGCGAACTGTTTATGCTGAAGTACCACCACGTGTAGAATACGAACTCACACCGATAGGTTACGAACTTAAAGCCATTATAAAACAACTGGAAAGCTGGGGAGATAAGCACAAAGCGTTGGATTCTGCAAACCGCTCAAAAACGACCAAAGCTCTTAAGTAAGCAGGACTTTCTAGAACTTGTCCTTCATTCCAAAAAGGCCCATCAGGCCTCCGGTATGAATAGCCAATACCTTTTCTTCTTTGCCGATAATGCCTTGTTTTGCTAAATCCTGGATGGCATAAAACATTTTAGCCGTATAAACCGGATCTAAAAGCAGTCCGCTTTTTGCCGTAAAGTTCTTGATGAAACTAATCAGTGCGGGAGTGGTTTTGGCATAGCCACCAAAATGATAATCGAGGTGGAGTTCGAGATGATCAGACACTGGCGTATATTGTGCTATTTCTTCCCTAATAAAAGAAGCCCCCTTTAACACCGGGATGATATGTAGTTTTGTATCTAATCCATGCTGCTGAAGTCCGCGAAGCAGCCCTGCCGCAGTAGTTCCTGTTCCGGCAGCACAAAAAATGTGATCATAAGGGGTTGATAATTCGTTAATTATCTCTGCACAGCCAATAGTGGCTTCCATAGAGGCGCCTCCCTCATTTACAAAATAAGCCTGTTCATAAGAAGCAAAATTTGAATTAAACAAATTATGCTTATCCCGATAACTTTCACGGTCGGTGAAAATGAGTTTCATTCCAAATAACTGGCAAAGCAATAACATCTCATTTTTTACTTCTTCCCCACGTACAAAAGCGGTTGATGTAAACCCTGAGCGTGATGCTGCAGCTGCTGTAGCGACCAAGTGATTCGAGTAAGCACCACCGAAAGTAACCAGGTGCGTCTTGCGGTCGGCTTTGGCTTTAGCCAGAATATGTTTGAGTTTACGCCACTTATTGCCCGAAATGTAAGGGTCTATAAGATCATCCCTTTTAACGAACAGGTTTTTTAAAGGTGGAAATGCTATTTTCTGTACCGGGCTATATATTTCTTCAAACACGTGTAAAAATAAAAAACACCTGAATATTTCAGGTGTTTTTGAACCATTATTATGCCTGTAAGTTTTTTATTTACCAATGCCTAAACCGATACCGGCATTAACCATGCTGTATTTTGCCTGCGTATAGGAACCATAAAACTTAAAGAAACCAAACTTTAGCTGAAAGCCTAAACTTGCTCTTACGCCATTGATATCCCTTTGATTTACAGCAATCGGGTCGGTGTAGTTTACTGATTGGCCATTACCGGTATCAAAAGAGTAGGTACCCAAAGCCTTTAAATCCGTATTGGAAGTTTGATACCCCACACTTGCAAATGGCGTAAAAAACAAAATTTGTTTTGATACAATGGCGTCAAAATTTACACCATTGAACTTGGCATCAATGCGTTGGTCTGAATTTGCATTATTGTTAATATTCAACGGCAAATTATATTTGTATTGGGTAAATCCTCCTGCTACAGCAATATCTACCGGAATCAATTTCTCTGTAGTCGAACCCATAAAAAGTGGCAGCAATTCTACTTTTGCACCGAAGCCGATCATTGATAAACTTCCAAGGTCGCTACCCAGTTTTATTTTAGGCATAGCTCTTAAAGTAACATCAATGTTTTTGGGCAGTCCCAAGGTAGCCTGTAATTGTACTGCAGGTACAACATGGAAGCCCAAACCTTTAGGAAGATTAAAAAATGATGTAGTAGGTTGTCCGTTACTGGTGTAGATCTGCATTTTCCCGCCAACCTCATCGTTACCAAAAGCAGTGGGACCTATAGATGATGAACCAACTGCCGGCCTGATATTGTTCAGACCCAGCGTATTTACATCATAGCTGCGGGCTGATTGTGGCACAAAGGCGCCCGAAACCGAAAAGCGGGCATCGAATTTTAACAAACCTTTAGATTTTGCGGTATTACTCCAGCCATCCGTTAAGCCAATGCCCAAACCTTTGTATAAGGGATCGAAATAAGCATTGATTAATTTAGTCGCATCGGCGGGACCAGACTTAAAAAGGTCTCCAATATTCTGTTGTGCATTAGCCTTTTTAGCCGTAATCAATAACATTAAGGCACACATCGCCTTTAAGGTGTAGTATTTTTTCATAGAGGGAGATTTAAAAGATTTTCATTGTTAGTAAATATAATGCTGTTTTTGCGAAAACTGTAATCATTAAAAAAATCTTGAAGTTAAAAGTTTATTTTTGCGCCATGGAAAATGTGGCTGGATTGCAGGAATCAGAAGAACAGGAGTTATACGAACATTTAAAAATTATTGTGGATAAAGGGCAGTCGTTACTGCGTATCGATAAATTTTTGATGGTACGTGTAGAAAATGCCTCGAGAAACCGTATTCAAAATGCAATTGATGCAGGAAACGTACTGGTTAACCAGAAACAGATAAAGGCCAGTTATAAAGTTAAGCCTTTTGATGAGATATCTATCGTTTTACCTCATCCGCCACGAGATACAGAAGTTTATCCCGAAGATATTCCACTGGATATTATTTACGAAGATGGTGATTTACTTGTGGTAAACAAGCCTGCCGGAATGGTTGTACATCCTGGTTTCAATAATTATACCGGAACATTGGTTAATGCTTTGGCATTCCATTTTGAGCAACTCCCTCAGCTACCCGGAAATGACGGCCGCCCGGGCCTGGTGCACCGCATTGATAAAGATACTTCAGGCTTACTGTTGATCAGTAAAAATGAAAAGTCGATTACACACCTTGCGCGCCAGTTTTTCGATCACAGCATTACCCGTAAATATATTGCGTTGGTTTGGGGCGATATTGAAAATGATGGTACCGTTACAGGTTATATTGGCCGTAGTGTAAAGGATCGCCGTGTAATGGATATTTACGATGATGAAGAAAAAGGCAAATGGTCTGTAACGCATTATAAAGTACTAAAGCGGTTGGGATATGTTACTTTGATCAGTTGCGAACTCGAAACTGGTCGTACGCACCAGATCAGGGCTCACATGCAACACATTGGTCATCCCTTGTTCAACGATGCCATGTATGGTGGTGATAAGATTTTAAAAGGTACTACGTTTAATAAATACAAACAGTTTGTAGATAATTGTTTTGAATTGCTGCCCCGTCAGGCCTTGCATGCGCAAAGTCTGGGTTTTATCCATCCCACTACTAAAGAGTACATGTATTTCGAATCGCCGTTACCGTCCGATTTTAAAGCCGGATTAACCAAATGGGAAAATTATATCGCAACATCATAAAATATGCTTCAAGAGTACCTCTTATTTAATGATGAATTTCAGGCGGTTGATGCCCCAATTTTGACAGCGGCTAACCGAAGTTTCAAATTTGGCGATGGATTGTTTGAAAGTATGCGCATGATCAATAATAAGCTGCAATTTGCAGACTTACATGCTGATCGGTTAAGTGCTGGCATGAAAGCACTAAAAATAGACGGACATGCTTTGATGGACGATTATTTTCTGCGCCAGAAAACAGCTGATTTGACAAAAAGGAACAAATGGAACGGCAATGTTCGGTTCCGACTTTCTGTTTACAGGGGAGGGGCTGGAGTATACACACCTGAAATTAATAAAGCTGGTTATATTCTGGAGGGTATTCCGCTAAAAGCCTCTACATACGAGTTAAACAGCAAAGGCTTGATCATTGATGTTTTTGACGAAATGACCAAACCAGTTAATAAACTCTCGAATTTTAAAACAGCTAATGCACTGCTTTATGTTATGGCCGGGCTTTTTAAAAGTCAGCACCGCCTTGATGAGGCGATGATCCTGAATCAATATGGTTTTCTTTGCGAAAGCATCAGTGCAAATGTTTTTGTGGTGTACAACAAACAGATTTATACACCAGCCCTTGCCGAAGGTTGCATCAGCGGCGTAATGCGTACAGCTATTATGCAGTTGTGCAAAATGAACGATATGCCTTTGATTGAGGCGCAGATCAATCCGGAAATCTTAAAAGAAGCTGAAGAAGTTTTTATTACCAATGCTACGCAAGGCATACAATGGGTAATGGGCTATGGTAGGAAACGTTATTTTAACGAGGTTTCGAAGTTTTTGTCGGAGAAGCTGAACGCCATTTAGTTATAAGTTCATTAGTCATTGATTTATTTGTGTTTGGTTGTTTATTTACTGAAGCACTCATTACTTTTTTGGAAAGCAAAGCTTGTGGTGCTTCGGTTCCGCTAGTCCCGCCCTTTGCTTAATCCCGATAAAATTTCCTTCAGGATAAACAGTTCCTAATCGGGATAACGCTGCCGGTCGGGTTTATTTGACATTGGACCATGCACTGACTGTGCCACCTAAACCCGATCAAAGCGGGATGCCGATTCCTTCAAATTGGCAGAAGCGGGAGCGGGGCTGTATTGACATATAAGCTACTGTTACTGCTTTCCAAAAAAGAATAATGAACTAAGTTCATCAGGCACAGATTTATTCCACTTCTTTTTTGGAAAGCAAAGTTGTGGTGCTTCGGTTCCGCTAGTCCCGCCCTTTGCTTAATCCCGATAAAATTTCCTTCAAGATAAAAAGTTCCTAATCGGGATAATGCTGCCCGTTGCAGGCGGATGATCGAAGTATGATTTCTTAAATAAAAAATCTAGCTTTATTTAAAAGATCCTTCATTGCATTCAGGGCGACATGTAATATAAGTTATTCGACTCCAGATTGATGACTTCGGACTAAAGACTTTAGACTAAGGACTACTACAACCGTATTCCTCTTAAAAAATCTTCTATCGGCATGCGTTTTTTGCCCTCATACTGAATGTCCAATAGTTTGATAAAACCATCTTTAGCGGCGAATTTTAAAAAAGTTTTGCCGTCGGTTAAAAAGCCTCCGGCAACAATACCTGGTTCTTTATGCTCTATTTCGGCCTTAAATATTTTTAAGGTTTTATCATTTAAAAAAGTAAAGGCGGTAGGATATGGGCTTAACCCGCGGATTAAGTTATATATCATTTGTGCTGGGTTGTTCCAGTCGATTTTGCAATCTTCTTTGAAAATTTTCGGCGCATGTTTTAAGCTGCCGCTTTGTGGCTGCGGTTGTTCGCTAACCTCACCGGCCTCAATGGCTTTAAGCGTTTTTACCAATAGGTTGGCGCCAATGTGCATCAGTTTATCATGCAGATCGCCAGCGGTTTCGTTATCAGCGATTGGGGTACTCTCGCTTAGGATAATATTGCCGGTATCAATTTCATGTGTGAGGAAAAAAGTGGTTACGCCACTCTCTTTTTCTCCGTTTATGATGGCGTGGTTTATTGGAGCCGCACCCCGGTATTGCGGTAAGAGCGATCCATGAAGATTAATGGTTCCTTTTGGCGGCATATTCCATACCACTTCTGGTAACATTCTAAAAGCCACCACTACCTGTAAATCTGCATGATATGATTTGAGTTGCTCAATAAATTCAGGGTTTTTTAATTTTTCGGGTTGCAGAATATCGATCCCTTTTTCTACCGCGTATTTTTTTACCGCACTTTCACTTAGTTTCTGCCCACGCCCTGCAGGCTTGTCTGGCGCAGTAACCACTGCAACCACATCAAAATTGGCTTTTACCAAGGCATCTAAAGAGGCTACCGCAAAATCGGGCGTACCCATAAAAACTATTTTCATACGAAAGTGTTGTGTTTCTGAAATAACGTGGTCATCCACGTTTAGTTTTGCAAAATAACTAAAAATAAACCCATACTTATAGCCAAAAAATGGTACAAGGTAAAGATGTTGTAAAAGCAAGCGGATTGGTGTATGTAACTGATGCCATGCCTGGTATTTACCGTAAAGGAAAACCAGGAAAATTTTATTATGTAGATAAAGACGGAAATAAAATTACAGATGACAAACACCTGGACCGGATTAAAGCGCTGGTTATTCCGCCCGCATGGCAAAATGTATGGATTGCCAATAAACCTAATGCTTATTTACAGGTGACGGGAATTGATGCCGCGGGACGAAAACAATACAAGTACCATGCAAAATGGACCAGCCGGCGTGCGGAAGATAAATATTTCCGCCTCCTTGAGTTTGGAAAATCTCTGCCCAAAGCCAGGAAAAATCTACAGAAAGACCTCCGCCGCAAAGATTTCGACGAACGGAAGGTACTGGCTATTTCGGTAGATGTACTTCAAAAAACATTAATCAGGGTAGGAAATGAGAGCTACAAACAGCTGTATGGATCTTTTGGC
Organism: Pedobacter suwonensis; assembly: GCF_007833675.1. Taxonomy (NCBI): domain Bacteria; kingdom Pseudomonadati; phylum Bacteroidota; class Sphingobacteriia; order Sphingobacteriales; family Sphingobacteriaceae; genus Pedobacter; species Pedobacter suwonensis. The sequence continues at coordinate 4,902,489 of NZ_CP031708.1, forward strand.
CTCACCACCCTACGTGATAAGCATGTAAAAATAAATGGAAGTAAAATTACCATGGATTTTGTGGGAAAAAAAGGCGTGAAGCAGAAACTGGAACTTAACGATCGTTCGCTGGCAAAACTGGTTAAAAAATGCCGTGATATTCCTGGTCAGGAGCTTTTTCAGTTTTATACACCTGATGGCAAACATAAAAGCATCGATTCCGGTAAAATAAATGCCTATATTAAAGAAATTACAGGCGATGATTTCACGGCAAAAGATTTCAGAACCTGGGGAGGTACCCTCGAAGCCCTTCGGCAGTTTGCCCAATGCCAGGTGAATGAAAATGCAGGTTTAAATAGTAAAAAACAAATTGTTGCCGTTTTAGACTGTGTAGCCAAAAAATTAGGTAACACCCGGGCGGTATGTAAAAGCTCTTACGTTTACCCGCTTTTGCTTACGGCTTACGAGAATAATCAGCTTGAAAAATACCTTAAAAAAATGAATAACCATGCACTTAAAGGCAAGGTGAGTTTAGAGGATAATGAAAAGGTGTTATTATCTTTTTTAAAATCTGGTAGCAAGTAAAAAAGCAACTATATTTGTCTTTTATCCCAATTATGCAAACTAATCTCGCCGATAAAGCCAATATTTTTAATACGCTTATAGAGGAGTCTCCAATGCCCATTGCGCTTTATACCGGAGAAAATATGATTATAGAGGTAGCCAACAAGGCTATGCTTAAAGCCTGGGGAAGAGACGCATCTGTAATAGGTAAAGAATTGGCTCTTGCGCTGCCGGAGTTGAAAGATCAACCCTTTCTTGATATTCTTAAACAGGTAAGAAGCACCGGCATGCCTTATGAAGCTAAAGAAGACAAGGCCGTGCTATTAAATGATAATGTACTCCAAACTTTTTATTTCGATTTTACTTATAAACCGCTGCTTGATTCAGATGGTAATGTATGGGGCATTTTAAATAATGCTACAGATGTGACCGAATTAGTAAATGCAAAGTTTAAAGTAGAGCATAGTGAAGCCCTGTTAAGGCAGATGATTTACGATGCGCCTGTGGCTATTGGAATTTTAAAAGGCAGAGACCTGATTATAGAAGATGCCAATGATGATCTGCTAAAGATATGGAGGAAAAGTAAAGCTGTAATCGGTTTAAAACTTTTAGATGGACTGCCTGAAATTGCCAATCAGCCTTTTCCAGAATTGCTACAGCAGGTTTACAACAGCGGTGTTGCTCATTATGGCTACGAAACGAAAGCCCGATTGGAGCATAACGGGGTTGAAGATGATTTTTATTTCAACTTTGTTTACGATCCAATATTTGGTCAGGATGGAGAGGTTACCGGCATTATGGTAGTCGCTAACGAAATTACCTTACAGGTTGTATCAAAAATGGAGGCTGCTAAAAGCGAAGAACGCTTTCGCAACTTTATGTATGATATACCGATGGCCACGGCCTACTATGAAACAGAAAACATGGTAATCAGCCTTGCGAACGATGAAATGCTCCGGTTTTGGGGAAAGGATAAAAGCGTAATCGGTAAAACCGTTGCGGAAGCCATACCTGAATTGAACTTACAGCCATCAGTTGAAACTTTGAAAAAGGTATATCAAACAGGAATAAGTTACCATGCTGATCAGGAAGAATTCCTGGTGATTATTGATGGTAAAGAACAGAAACGCTGGTTCAGCTTTACCTATAAACCGATAAAAGATGCTAATGGGCAAGTGTATGCCATTATCCACGCTGCAACGGATGTGACAAAGCTAGTGCAGCTGCAACAGCAAAAAGATGAATTTTTAGGGATCGCCAGTCATGAGTTAAAAACACCCGTAACCAGTATCAAAGCGTATGCCCAGGTGCTTGAACGCATGATCAGGAGTGAGGGAGACGAAAAAAAGGCGACAATGGTACGTAAAATGGACCAGCAGCTGAACCGGTTAACGGGCCTGATCGGCGATTTACTTGATGTAACCAAAATTCAATCAGGGAAAATGACTTTCAACCCAATTGAATTTGATTTTGATGCTGTTGTTGAAGATATTGTAGATGAAATGCAGCACATCAGTTCAAAACATAAGATCATTTGTAACCTGGAAAGTAATGCCATCGTTTTCGCTGATAAAGAACGCATTGGGCAGGTTATTACTAATTTTTTATCTAATGCAATTAAATACTCTACCGATGCCGATGAAATAGATGTTGCTACCTATAGTCAAGACGGAGAAGTGATATTAAGCGTCAGGGATTATGGTATTGGTATTTCAGAGGATTTGCAACACCTGGTTTTCGACCAGTTTTACCGTGTAGATGGTAACTTGCAACATACCTACCCGGGTTTGGGCTTAGGCCTTTACATCTCAGCTGAAATTATAAAAAGTGAGGGCGGCAGGATTTGGGTAGAAAGCACTGCTGGAGAGGGTGCCACTTTTTTCTTTGCTTTAAAAATAAAATAATCGTTCAGCTCATACCATCAGATGGAGTCTGAACGATAATTTATGCTTTAGGTGCTTTCTTGATCGGCTGTACCGGTTGCTCTTCGTTTTCGCGCTGTTTAGCGGGATTATTGGTGCGAACCGGCTTGTTGGGGGTGCTGTCGTTTTCGTGTCTGACGGTTTTATGGTCAACAGGCTCCCTTCCTTTAGGCACCTCTTTCTCGTAATTGCTTCCTGGTTTATCGCTTTTAACTTTTGGACCGCTCATGTTATAATGATTGAATGAATGAATTTTGAATGATTGAATAAAGAAAATCTTTATCCCTTTAAATCATAACAAATCAGAATACGTTAAGTTTAAAATCTTCTAAAATTTATCATTTTTTCATTCTCTCACGCCCTCATTCAATCATTCTCACATTAATTATAAAGCAAGTATTTCTTACGCATGGTTTTATACGCACTTAAGCCTGGTTCCCAGCTGGCTCTGATCTCTGCTTCACTTTTACTGTCAATTATCTGCTGCCTGAAATCAGCTACGCCCACCAGTCTTTCAATGACGCCCATTTCTTTACTCAGTTTGGTATTAAAAAAATCTTCTTTTTTGGGCGATGCCTGATACAATGAAATTAACCATGATAAATTAATCTGTTTGGTTTTGCGCAGTTCGGCTGTATCGTAAGTTCTTAAATCTAAGCCATAACAAACCTGATCTTGAAATAATGGTGTTTCTGCCATACCCTTTATGCTTTTTGGGGTAAAACTGAAATCGAATTTACCTTTTAGGTAAGGCGCCCCAACAATAGTAAAAGGAAACATGGTTCCACGGCCATGATTTAGGTAAGTTCCCTCAAATAAACAGGTAGATGGATAAAGTAAAATAGATTGCTGCGTGTTTAAGTTAGGAGAGGGCTTAACCGGTAAAGTATATTCCATGTTATGATCGTAATTGGCATTTTTGATAATGGTAATTTTGCATTTCACCTTATCTTTCAACCAGCCTTCGCCATTTAACATCTGTGCATATTCTCCAACTGTTAAACCATGCGCAATAGGTATAGGTTGTATGCCAATGCCCGACTTAAATTTAGGATCTAAAATAGGTCCGTCGATTAAATAACCGTTTGGATTTGGTCGGTCTAAAATCAGTAAAGGTTTATGGTTTGCGGCACAGGCTTCCATCACATGCTGCAAAGTGTTGATATAGGTGTAAAAACGAACACCTACATCCTGAATATCGAAAACCATAATGTCAATATCAGCTAAATCTTCAGCTGTAGGCGTACTATGTTTGCCGTAAAGGGAGACGGCTTTTATTCCTGTTTTAGTGTCAATATCATCATTAACACTCACACCAGCGCTGGCATTGCCTCTAAAACCATGTTCAGGACCAAATATCTTCTGGATTTTTACTCCTCTTTTCAAAAGGCTATCAACTGATGTTTGCGTACCAATAACAGAGGTCGGATTAACCACCATGCCAACACGTTTGCCATTTAACAACGGCAGATATTTTTCGGTTTGCTCCGCACCGGTTTTAATGGCTGTTGGTAACTTTGCTGTCTTAATCATCAGTTTTTTGTTTTCAGGGCTATTCTTGCCCAAAACCTCTTGCTCCTGCGGTTTGGGCTGTCCACATGCAGATAAAGCAATTAAACTGGTTAACGTAAAGCTGATGTATTTTTTCATTTTAGTGTATTCTGGATATTATAATAAAACAATTTACAGCATATTTTAATTATGCTATTGGCGTTTTCTTTTTAAAAGTTAACGATTGATATTTAAAGTTGGTTATTTATTTTCGAAAATGCCATTTTTAAAAAGGAATTGAGCATTTTTGTTAATACAAACCTATTAAATTGAACTTCGAATATTTCATTGCAGGGCGGATAGCCATTAAATCTGAACGTACCTTTTCAAAACTCATTGTACGTATTGCAATAGCAGGCGTGATGTTGAGCCTGGCTGTTATGATTCTTTCCATAGCCATTATCAAGGGCTTTAAAACTGAAATTCAGGATAAAGTGAGGGGATATTTAGGCGATATACAAATTACCCGCTACGATCTGAATAATTCTTTTGAGCATTCTCCCTTTATTTTAGATCGGGAAACGGAAAAGATGCTCAAAAATAATCCTGATATTGAATATTATTACCCTTTTGCTACAAAACCTGGTATTCTATCGGCCAATAATGAAATTGAGGGCATAAACTTTAAGGGGATAGATAAAAGCTATAAATGGAATTACATTAAACAGCATATTATCAGCGGCACCATTATCGATTTTTCTGATAGTACGGCGGCCATGCAAGAACTACTGATTTCGAAATACACAGCTAACCGGTTAAAACTTAAAACAGGCGATGATTTTATCATGTACTTTGTTCAAAACCAGTTACGCCCGCGTAAATTTAAAATTGTAGGTATATACGATATTGGTGTTGAAGATATTGATAAGGGTTTTGTACTGGGCAATCTGAATATCATTAAACGCCTGAATAACTGGAAAGCTAATGAAATTGGTGGCGTAGAAATCAGGATTAAGGATTTCAGCAAACTTAAACCCATTTCCGATCATATTTATGAAAGTCTCCCACGTAGTTTACGCTCGTATTCCATTGAAGAAAATTTTCCTAATATTTTTACCTGGTTAGGCCTTCTTGATGTAAATACCAAAGTATTATTGATCCTGATGCTCATAGTAGGTGTAATTAATATGATTACAGCCTTGTTGATTATGATTCTGGAAAAGACCAACATGATCGGCATGTTAAAGTCGTTCGGGGCAAGCAACTGGAGCATTATGAAAATTTTCCTTTACAATGCGGCTTATTTAATCGGTATAGGATTGTTACTAGGGAATATTCTGGGCTTAGGTCTTGGGTTTTTACAGCAGTCTACGCACATTTTTAAGCTTAACCAGGCCTCATACTTTTTAGCTTATGCACCCATAGAGTTTCATTTTATTGATGTGCTGCTGCTTAATATCGTTACGGTAGTGGTTTGTTTAGCCGTTTTGATTATTCCTTCGTTGCTGGTGAGTAAGGTTTCGCCACTTAAGGCAATCCGGTTTAAATAAAAAACTTGGGACACCGGACAGATCATTTCCCGATGCCCAAGCAACCTAAACTATACCCTTGCTTACTCACACCTTTATGGCTTGTGCAATATTCCATTTCTGATGAAGAACCCCGTCTCAAATCATATTCCAGTCAAAAGCTGCTGTCCATACACTGATATCCTCAAATCGCCAAGGTCATATTTGAAAGTATGAGTTCCTTCCAATGATTTGTAAATTGGCATCTGGTGCAATGTTGAATTTCCATCCCATAATGCAACCGACTGATTTCAGGTGCAAACACGGTGATCATCGATACTCCACTCCAAAAACATCTACATTGGTGTTTTTTTGGAGCCTAAAGATAGAATGAGAATGAAAAGGACAATACAGATTTGGACATTCATACCCCTTAAACGGAGTTGATAATAAAAACGCTACACTCCAATCGAAATCCATTCTGTACCTTGTGTACTGTGGATAAATTCAGTCCTTGGTTCGAGGTTTAGATAGGGATAAGTAACTTTGGAAAGATATAGACCGGTAGGATGGGCAGGTAATGATATTTTGGAAGGTTTAAGGGTAATGAGTTCGCTTTCAAACTCATCAAAACTGAGTTGTCCTTTGCCTACCATCAGGATTTTGCCCATAATCAAGCGGATCATTTTACCCAAAAAGCGGTTGCTGGCAATATGAAACCTTAATCTGTCGCCCTTTGGGTTTACAAATAAATCGGCTTCCATTACGTTGCAGATGGTATGTTCATATTTATCCGGATGCGTACAAAAAGCCCTGTAGTCTTTATACTGAGGTAATAATTTTACCACAGCTTTCATTTTATCAAAATCTAAATCGTTTAATAGATAAAAAGAACTTTGGTTAGTTAAAAAAGGATCTTTGTAGGTATGGACGAAATAGTCATATTTACGCTGTACAGCATCAAACCTTGCATGCGGCTTGCCTTCCATTTTGATAATGTCAAACACGGCGATATTGGAAGGTAAAGCTTTATTCAAAATGTAAAGCAGATTGGGATTGATCTCTTTTTCGATATCAGCATGGAAGAAAAACTGACTGGCATGCACGTGTGCATCAGTACGGCCGCAGCCGTTAATGGCAATTGGCGATTTTAAAATCTTCGACAGGGTTTGTTCTATAACTTCCTGAACGCTTTTTATACCAGGTTGTTTTTGCCACCCATTGTAGTGCTGGCCTTGATAGGCAATATGAAAGAAATACCTCATTATTCTGCTGCAATTTTACGGAAATTTTAGCAGCAGGAATATTAAATGATACTTTTGTGCTGTAAATTTTAATATGGATTCAATAAACTGTCCTTGTGGAAGCGGAATAACTTTTCAGCAATGTTGCCAGCCTTATCACTTAAAAACGAAAACAGCGCCAACTGCCGAGGCTTTAATGCGTTCCAGATATTCGGCCTTTGTAGTCGCTGATGCAGATTATCTTTATGAAACTACGCATATCAGCAAAAGAAAGAACCATTCTAGAAGGGGTTATTTAAGCAGTGCGAAAAATACCAGATGGCTAAAGCTCGAGATTGTTTTTTCCGCTTTTGATGTGGTAGAGTTTAAGGCCTACTATCTGAACAAAAAATTTCAGACCGAAGTGTTGCATGAAAAATCTAACTTTAGGTTAGAAGATGGTAAATGGTATTATGTTGATGGGGATTTTTACTCATGATAAAAATTCATTCAGGTTATCGGGCTTAATCAGCTATTGCTCTTGAATCATAATCGCAAATTTGATATAAATTTTGCGAATCGATTCGCAAAATTTATATTAAATTTGCGAATTCACTCTTTTTAGCTATATTTTCTTCGCTTCGTTCCAATATACATCCATTTCTGCAAGTGTCATATCGGCTAAGGCCTTTCCGTTTTCCTTTGCTTTATTTTCCAGGTATTGGAAACGTTTGATAAATTTTTTATTGGTTTTCTCTAATGCATTCTCCGGGTTGATATTGATAAAACGGGCATAATTGATTAATGAGAATAATACATCGCCAAATTCTGACTCAGCTTTTTCGATATCGATTGCCGTATTATCTGCTACATTAAATTCAGTTTTAAACTCCTGCAATTCCTCCTCTACTTTTTCCCATACCTGGTTTTTATCTTCCCAATCAAAGCCTACTCCACGTGCTTTTTCCTGAATACGGGCAGCTTTAACCAATGCGGGCAGTGAAGAGGGCACACCAGCCAATACCGATTTGTTGCCTTCTTTTAGCTTAATTTGTTCCCAGTTGCGTTTAACATCTTCTTCATTCTCTACCTCAATATCGCCATAAATATGTGGGTGACGGTTTACCAGTTTATCGCAAACGCCGTTTAAAACATCAGTAATGTTAAAATCGTTGGTTTCTGAAGCAATTCTGGCATAAAAAACGAGGTGCATCATCACATCGCCAAGTTCCTTTTTAATTTCGTCTAAATCGCCGTCTAAAATGGCGTCGCTTAATTCATAAGTTTCCTCAATAGTTAAATGGCGCAGCGTTTCCATGGTCTGCTTTTTATCCCAGGGGCATTGCTTGCGCAAGGTATCTAAAACGGTAAGTAAACGTGTAAAGGCATCAGCTGGATTATTGGCGCTTGCAGGAATTGGATTGTTAGGCATGTTTTATGGTTGAAATAGATTTATCGAACGCTAAAGTACCAAACCCAGGCGATTAAGAAAAACTGAAAAGGAATTCTGAACCATAAATATTTTGGTCCGGGGCCTGGTTTATATAAATTTTCGTAATTGATGCGGTGTCTGGCTGCATAAATATTTGCAGGTAGAATGGCTATGTAAAAAATAATCAATGCTATTCCGGAAAAATGCCTGGTGCTGGGTATAACCAATCCGATTGCAAATAAGATTTCCAGAACCCCTGTTAAAAGTACAATTTCTACTTTTTTAGGAATAAAAAGGGGAACCATGGCCGCCATACTGGTTTTAAATTTGAAATGGCCAACAGCGGTAAATATCAGCATTGCGGCCATTGCCATATTACCTGCAAAAATATCTCCTTTATCAAAGGTCGTGTGTGGGCCAAAAGCCATCAGCGCTACATAAACGATTACCAGGACAAATAGGGGTTTCATTAATTCGACCGATTTACTTTATTAAATTAAATGCAATTAGTATTGTAGCAACAAACAATACCAAAAGGCCGGATAAGAAGATGAAGTCGGCGGCCTTTTCCAGCCGCTGGCTTGTTGTTTTTTGTCTTCTCATTGAGATAAAAGATAAGATGCAGCTGGTCATAAAAAACATTACCGCAGCTACGGCAAATTCGTCAATCAGCGAGCCATCGTTGAGTGCGAGTTTTTTCAAAGACGTGAGTACAATAAAGCAAATACCCAGGAGATTGGCAGAAGTGCTTAAAATATGAGGCGATCTGTTTTCGGCCATTTTAATCTTTTTCTTCTAATTTAATCTTTTTTGTAATCCGGTAAACCCGTTTCTTTTTATCGGGCCTGTGTTCTTCTCCCATTAATATGCCCCAGGGTTTTAAGCCATCTACTCTATCGAAAATTATTTTTAAGATGGCCAAATATGGAATACATAAAAACATGCCTGAGATACCCCAGATCATTTCGCCAACAACGATACCGATAAAAGCAAATAAAGCATTTATTTTTACTTTAGAACCTACTACTAATGGCATCAGCACATTTCCATCTATGGCATGCACCCCAACATACGCAATTAAAACCAGCAGTACTTTACCAGCACCTGCGGTAGCGAAAGTGATCAGGCAGCTTACCAGTAAGGCGAAGAATATTCCCAAATAAGGAACCACATTGAAAATCCCTGCCACCAAGCCCAATAGAACAGCGTATTTAACGCCCAATAAACTCAGCACCGTAATCATTAATACCGTAACAATAAGCATTTGCAAGAACAAACCTATAATGTATTTTTTAATGATGTACTGAATCTGGCTCACAATTTCTGCGACTTTTTCTTTATGTTCTTCGCTAAAAACAGAAGTTAAGAACGTAAATAATACCCTGCGGTAATTTAAAATAAAGAAGGTGAATAGTAATGTGAAACCTAAGAACAATAGGGTAGAAGATAAGGTTGATAGGGTTGTAGCTACAATTGCAGCACTGGTAGCCAAAGCTTTTTCCGTGCTATCGTTTAAATAACTGAGCTGTTTCTGAGAATTTATGCCGAAAGTATGCGAAATCCATTTTTGCAGTTCGTGATAGGAAACGTTTGCTTTCTCTTTAAGTAACGGCCAATCTGCCCATAAATCGCTCAGTTGATTGCCAAAAAAGTATACAATTCCGCCAATAACAGCAATCATCAGAATCACCGAAAGTAAGGTTGACAAACTTCTTTTGAATTTTAAACGGTGCTCTAAAAAATTGCCTACCGGTAATAGTAAGATTGCCATTAAAAAAGAAAAAAGCAAAGGAGCCAGCAAAGAGTGGCCTAAAATGGCAATGTAGGTTAAACTGATTAAACAGAAGAGAACCAGTGCCAGTTTGGGTAGAAAAGATAGTTTTTCTTTCATATTTATAAAAAATCCTGTTTAATACAAAATGCCCGAATAATTGTTTCATTAATCGGGCATTTAAATATAAGAGATATTTTTAATAACTACTGGCTTGATCTAAATGAGAAATTTCTTCTGCTGACAATTTCAAATTAGCAGCTTCAGTAAACGACTTTAGTTGGTTTAAATCAGTAACACTTGCAATTGGGGCAGTAACAGACGGATGGTTGATTAACCAGGCTAAGGCTACAGAAGCCGGCTCCACCTGATGTTGCGCTGCAACCTGATCAAGGGCTGCTAAAATTTTAAAACCACGTTCATTCAGGAATTTTTTTACGCCCCCGCCACGCTGGCTTTTGTTCAGATCGTTTTCGCTGCGGTATTTGCCGGTTAGGAAACCACTGGCAAGCGAATAATAAACCACAACACCCAAATCATAATCCAGGCAGATTTTTTGGTGTTCCTGCTCAAAGTCTGCTCTATCATAAAGGTTATACCCTGGTTGGTAGACTTCATAGCGAGGCAAGCCATTTTCGGTAGAATAAATTAAAGATTCCCTAAGTCGATCGGCAGAAAAATTTGAAGCACCGATCCAGCGGACTTTGCCTGCCTTAATTAAAGTTTCGTAGGCATTTAAGGTTTCTTCAACAGGGGTAGTTTCATCGTCAAAGTGCGAAAAATAGAGATCGATATAATCGGTTTGCAAGCGAGATAAAGAATGTTCTACCTGGTTGATGATATAATCTTTCTTCAACGATTTGCCCTGTCCCATATCTGAACCTACTTTGGTTGCGATAATAATTTCGTGGCGTTTGTTTTGTTTTTTCAGCCAGTTACCAATAATCTTTTCCGATTCGCCACCATTGTTTCCAGGCACCCAACGGGAATATACATCCGCCGTGTCGATAAAATTGAAGCCACTTGCTAAAAATTGGTCTAATATTTCAAATGATTTCTTTTCATCAATCGTCCAGCCGAAAACATTTCCTCCGAATACAATTGGTGCAATATGTAAATCTGTTTTGCCTAAAATTCTTTTTTCCATGATACGAATGTTAATGTTAATCTAACAAATTTAGATTGTACTGGTTTGGCAGGTGCTCTAAATTATGTAAAATGATGTTGTAGATTAACCGCAGAGTGCGCAAAGAGAAAGGCGCAGAGCACACGGAGTTGGGTGGCGGTTCTTGTTGTGCATATTTTTACCACGAGGCATGAAGACACTAAGAGTAAGGCACGGAGGGCACAGAACTGGGAGACTATTCTTATGCAATGCCATCTCCGGACATTCTGACCCCAACTTCTTCCATATCCATCCTCCATTTCACATCGTCCATTTTACATCCTCCATTTTCATCATCCATTTCACATCTTTTACATCCCTTTAACTGCCCGTAACATTTCCCTTTTTCCGGGGGCGCCAGGCAATTTTTCTATGTTAAATCCGCAGGCTTTAACCGCTCTTTTTAATTTTCCCGTAATGGCGTAGGTAACAAAAGTTCCTCCAGGCTTCAAGAAACTGCAGGCATGTGCAATAATTTCATCACTCCACATTTCGGGTTGGTGCTGTACCGAAAATGCATCGTAATAAATCAGGTCAAATTTTTTATTGCCGCGGTATTCGGCCAATGTAGTATACGGAATTCCTAATGTGCAAAGTGGTGATAATTTTTGAGGGCCTTTTAATGCTTCTGGGTAGTTGGAAATAAAACTGGTCCATATTTCTTCAGAAACATATGCTGCATAACCTGTTTGCTCAATTATTGTTGTAGTCAGCGGAAAAGCTTCAATGCTGGTATAATTCAGTTTTATATTATTTTCTGCACAATATTCGAAACTTAAAATAAAATTTAATCCCGTGCCGAAACCAACCTCTAAAATGGAAATTTCATCTTGGTTGGCGGAAGCAAATTTCAAACCTGCATCAATAAACACATGTTTGCTTTCCTGCAGTGCACCATGTTTACTGTGGTAGTGTTCGCCTATGGTTTCGTTATAAAGTGTATTGGAACCGTCGGCAGTAGGCGTTATAATATTCATGGGCTTGGATTATTTTATTTGTGAAGGTAATGGTGCAAATATAGGAACAGGATGGATAGGATTTTTGGATTTTCAGGATCAATTAGTAATTCAATGATCAAGAATTAATTAAAGATCATATCTGTGTTTATACTTTCATCTTGCTACTTGTATCTTTGGTCTTTAACTTTTAATCTTTTGTGATTAGCTTTGAGCTTACCCTAAACCTAGCAAATATGGATATCGAATCGTTCAGAGAATATTGTTTAAGTTTACCCGGTACTACAGAAGGCATGAAATGGGAGCATTTGTGTTTTATGATAGAAGAAAAAATTTATGTCATTATCGCTATTGATGAGGGGAATCGTTTTTCTATCAAATGTAATCCGGATGAATTTGACGAACTTTCTGCGAGAGACGGCATTTCACAAGCGTATCACATGGCAAAGCGGCAATGGATCCAGATCCAGAATTTAGAGGTATTGAACGATAATGAGCTAAAAAGAAGGGTGGCCGATTCAAGAGCGATGGTGTTAGCCAAATTACCAAAGAAAACACAGGCAAAATACGCTTAATTTTTATGCTAAGGTATCTTTCACGTGCTTTAGGTGCAGGATTATGCTGTAAATTGACTGGGAATTATTGTTCGCCCTTAGTTTCTGCTTTTGTTGTTTCGTCTTTTTTTATGCCTTTATCTGCATTCAGTTCTTTCGACTTCATAATATTAAAACGGTACATTTCTTCAATACCAACCAGTTTTCGCGTGCATTTATCAATATCTGTGCCTTCTTCCCATAAATAAGGACGGAAGCTATAGGTTTTGGTTCCATCCAAATTGGCAATGAATTGATTCCAGCTGCTCCAGCGTAATCCCTTGTAAAATTTGGAAAGATCACTGTCGAAGCAAAAAACGAGAAACTCGCCATAGCCAGCTCCAAGTGGTTGCCAGGTTAAAGTATTGGGTTCAAGATAATACACATTTTTAATGTCTTTGCCCAAACCGCCGTAGTTGATGGCAAAAAAACCGCCTACGGCATCATCGGCAATTAAGAGGTAGGGAATGTTATCACCATACTCCTTTAAGGTTTTCCCTTTGTTCCAATCGGCTACGTTTCTGTTTAATCTTTCACTGCCGGAGCCTAAAATTCTAATCCAGCCGTTATCTACCATAATGCCTCCGGTATTGTAAATTACCGAACCAAGTGTGGCATAGGTTGTCATTTGCGAGTGGTACAAAACCTCCTTCGCTCTTGCAGAATCAACGGGCAGAACCTCTACCTTGTTTTTTGCAGAGTCAATCCATTTTTTTACCAATGGCCATGCAGGATCTGTTTTGTTGATTAATTTTTCAATACTGATCATGTTATTTTCCTGGGCAAAACCTGAGAGGGAAAATAAGGATAACGCAAAGATAAAGAGGTAGGAAATTGGACTTTTCATGGATAGGGTAATTATGTTTTTTCAAAGATAGGATGATAATTAAGAATTGTTTAAACGAGCAGGATTAATTTTTGATTGAGGTAGAGGTTGATTAGTTATTGTTTCGCGGGGATACGAACCATTGCCCATCGGGACAGGGTAAATGTTGAATTATTTATTGGTTTGTGGGGACATAAATCAAGGCGGGAATGGAGATGGGAAGACCTTGCACCGCATTTGAAAAAAAAGCGTCCCGAGATAATCAGGACGCTTATAATATTTAAATTTATGATAATGAAATTTTAAAGTTGAGGGAGATTGAGTCTTATAAATTCGACTTTCAACCTCCACTAAATGATCGAGTAAAAGAGCCTTACACCCTTCACCTTCCAGCCTTCAACCTCAAATCTACCACATTCTGATTCTGTCTTCAGGTTTTTTGTATAGTTTATCCCCAGGTTTAACATCAAAAGCTTCATACCAGGCATCTATATTTACAGGCGCACCAATGGTACGGTAAGGACCGGGAGAATGCGGATCTGTTTTAATTAACTGGGCTGCACTTTCAGGTAAAATATTACCCCTCCATACCTGCGCCCAGGCCAAGAAGAAACGCTGATCTGGTGTAAAACCATCGATTTTTTCATTACTTTGACCTTGTTTGGTCATTTTAAAAGCCGTGTAAGCAGCATTTAAACCGCCTAAATCGCCAATGTTTTCGCCCATGGTTAACTTACCGATTACATGAACCGTATCTAACACCGTATAGGCGTCAAACTGCTCGCCCAAAGCTTTGGTTTTAGTATCAAATTTAGCTTTGTCTTCAGCTGTCCACCAGTTTTTTAAGTTGCCGGCGGCATCATATTGGCTACCGCTGTCATCAAAGCCATGACTCATTTCGTGACCAATTACCGCGCCAATACCACCATAGTTAACGGCATCGTCAGCATTTGGGTCGAAGAAAGGGAACTGTAAAATACCAGCTGGAAAAACAATTTCGTTCAATGTAGGGCTGTAGTAGGCATTAACCGTTGGAGGCGTCATGCCAAAGCGTTTACGATCAACCGGTTTACCTAACTGGTTAACCATTTCATTATAACCCCAAACGCTTGCATTGCGTAAATTCTGGAAATAAGTATCTTTATTGATCACTAAGCCATCGTAGTTTTTCCATTTTTCGGGATAACCAACTTTGGGTGTAAATGCATTTAATTTAGCTAAGGCCTTTTGTTTGGTTTCAGGACTCATCCATTCTAAACCTTTAATTCGGATTTCGAATGCTTTACGCAGGTTCACAATCATCTGGTTCATGCGTTCTTTAGCTTCCGGTTTAAAATATTTAGCTACATAAAGCTGGCCTAATAATTCGCCAATGGTGCCATCTGTTAGAGATGACATGCGTTGCCAACGCGGCGTTTGCACTTTCTGACCGGTTTGAGCCTGTGTGAAAGCAAAACTTGCCTTTACAAACGGAGAACTTAAACTAGAAGCTGAACCTTTTAAAATATTCCATTCTAAATAGGTTTTCCAATCTTCAACAGGAATTGATTTCAACATTCCATCCAGGCTTGCCATAAATTTAGGCGATGAAACCAGAACAGTATCTTGATTTTTGATTTTGAATTTGGGCAAATAGGTCGTCCAGTTAATGTCAGGCGTTTTTTTGTTCAGCTCTGCAACGGTAAGTTTGTTATACGTCGCATAAGGATCGCGCATTTCCAAACGGCTCATCTGCGCTTCAGCAAATTGCTTTTCAATTTTATAAACAGTTGTTGCTTTTTGTCTGGCTTCTTCAGCGGTACTTCCTGTTAAGGTAAACAAAGTTACCATATAGGTGTTGTAAGCATCGCGGATCTTCACACTTCGCGCATCGTCTTTAAGGTAATAATCACGGTCAGGAAGTGTTGTACCACCCTGACTGATATTCACCATGTATTTGTTCACATTCTTGCGGTCCTGGCCAACACCCAAACCAAACATTCCGCCGCCCAAACCATTAGTGCGCATGTAGGCCACCTGATCAAGCACACCCTGGATGTTTTTGATTTGCTTGATTTTCGCTAAATCGGCTTTGATAGGTGTATAACCCAATTTTTCAATGGTCGCACTATCCATGGCGGCTGTATAAAAATCGCCAACTCTACGCTTAACCGAACCTGCAGGAGCAGATTTATCGGCAGCTGCATCTTCCACTAAAGATTTAACGGCATTGATATTAAAATCGCGGAGTTCGTTAAATGAACCCCAGCGCGTTTCTTTAGCAGGAACCGGATTGTTTTTTATCCACGTACCACTCGCGTAGGTGTAGAAATCGTCGCCTGGTTTAACGGATAAATCCATATTAGCAGGGTCGATAAATTTTTTCGTTTGTGCATTTGCAGAAAAGCCAGCAGCGATTATACCCAGCGCCGCAAAATATCTTTTCAAATTTTGGTATTTCATTCGCTTAATAAGTTAATAATGATGCGAAATTTAGGAAATACTAATTGATACTGGTGTAATATATTAAGAATATTACTTGTTAAACCAGTAATAAATTTTTGCCAAGCCAAGACGTCTGATCAAGTCGGAAGCTGAAAAAGGAATTTTGATAGATTTCATGATTTTAAATCTTTATATCACTATTAACATTTTTTAACAAAATTTATTGTGCGCTTGTGAAAAATATTGCTATCAAGAATGATTCAGAATAAAACCTATTATTTTCCATAAATTTGAAATACTGATTAAACTTAGCATGTTTTTTGAAGTTTCAAAGTTTAGTAAGTAATTAAGAAGGTAATGCACTAGATACAATATATAATGACCCACTCACATGATAACGAAGATAGCTGTTGCAGCAGTAAAGAAAATGCCGAATCAAAACACGCACATCATGATGGTCATGCACACGAAGAGGGTGACGGCCATAACCATGATCATGGGGGTGATCCATCAGTCTTTAAAACATATTTGCCAGCTATTGTAACATTGGTCATGCTGCTGGTTGGAATTGCGTTTGATAACTTTTTTAATTTGCCGGCATTTCAGGTCATTCGTCCTTACTGGTACATTGTGGCTTATTTACCCGTAGGTGTTCCGGTTTTACGCGAAGTTTGGGAAACATTTAAGGCGAAAGATTTTTTTACCGAGTTCTCTTTAATGTCTATTGCTACCATTGGCGCTTTTGCCATTGGCGAGTATCCTGAAGGCGTAACGGTGATGCTTTTCTATACTATTGGCGAGCTGTTTCAAATGGCTGCGGTAAACCGCGCAAAAAGAAATATCAAAGCATTGCTTGATGTCAGGGCAGAAGTGGCGCATGTATTCCGAAATGGAAAATATGAAGATGTTGATCCCGAAAAAGTAGAAATTGGTGAAACGATACAGATAAGGGCTGGTGAGAAAACGCCGTTGGATGGCGAATTGATCAACGATAAAAGCAGTTTCAATACTGCTGCGTTAACGGGCGAGAGCAAACCCCGCACCATTGTTAAAGGTGAATCGGTTTTGGCCGGAATGCTTAATTTAGAGAAGGTAATTGAAGTTAAAGTTACCAAAGCTTTTGCAGACAGTGCATTGTCGCGCATTTTGGAAATGGTTCAGAATGCCACTACACGTAAAGCCAAAACCGAACTCTTCATCCGCAAATTTGCGAAAATATATACGCCGATTGTTTTCTTTTTGGCCCTTGCGCTGATCACTCTTCCAATTTTGGTTTTGGGAAGTGAATATCACTTCCAAACCTGGTTGTATCGTTCGTTGGTTTTTTTGGTTATATCTTGTCCATGTGCGCTGGTGATTTCTATTCCACTGGGTTATTTTGGAGGGATTGGTGCAGCATCAGCAAATGGTATTCTTTTTAAAGGCTCAAATTTTCTTGATTTAATTACTAAGCTTAATACTGTTGTGATGGATAAAACAGGCACCTTAACAAAAGGTGTTTTTAATGTTCAGAAAGTAGAAAGCAGTATAGATGAAAAAGATTTTTTAAGCTTACTAACGGCTGTAGAAGCGAAATCTACCCATCCAATTGCGAAAGCTATTGTAGCATATGCAGGCCAGAAAGAAATCCATCCTGCCGAAAATATCGAGGAAATTGCCGGGATGGGTTTAAAGGGTTTGGTTAATGGCAAAGAGGTTCTGGCAGGTAATGCTAAACTTCTGGAGAAATTCAATATTGATTTTGAGCCGAAAATTACTTCGATAGAAGAGAGTATCGTTGTGGTTGCTATTGACCAGAAATACGTGGGTTATGTTTTAATTGCAGATGAAATAAAAGAAGATGCCGCCGATGCCATCAAACAGCTTCACGAAAACGGAATAAAACAGGTGGTGATGTTAAGTGGCGATAAAACCTCAATCGTTAAAAAAGTTGCCGAAAGTTTGGGGATCGATACTTATTTCGGAGATTTATTGCCCGAAGACAAAGTTGCCAGACTGGAAGAAATTAAAAGCGATAAAAGCAAGGTTGTGGCTTTTGTGGGCGATGGAATTAACGATACACCGGTATTGGCGCTCAGCGATATCGGTATGGCCATGGGTGCAATGGGTAGTGATGCAGCTATCGAAACGGCAGATGTAGTCATTCAAACTGATCAACCTTCTAAAATTGCGACCGCTGTTAAAATAGGTAAAGCCACGAAAAATGTAGTGATCCAGAATATCATATTGGCATTTACCGTGAAAGCAATTGTTTTAATTTTAGGTGCAGGCGGAATCGCGACCATGTGGGAGGCTGTTTTCGCTGATGTTGGCGTAGCACTCCTGGCGATTTTAAATGCCGTGAGAATTCAGAAAATGAAGTTTTTTTGATGGATTAATTGTTTAAATTGGTTAATCGGTTCACTGTCTTCAGAATAAAACATTTTTTTTCACTGATTCAATGGTAACTGCTGATTGCCAGCTGAAAACTTATTGGTGGTTAGCAAGATATGTTGAAAAATAGAAAATCAGATTGCTATAAAAATTAGTATATTCGTTTATGTCAGAGCCAGTTCCATATCCTGTTTTAAACGATGATGAGCCTGTAAGGCAGCTTAATGAGCTTGATGCGTCATTAACTTACAGCTATGCCAATTATTTAAACTGGCTTTTTCCTGAAAGGGTAGAACTGATTAAAGGTAAAATCTTTAAGATGAGTCCAGCGCCATCAAGTTTTCATCAATTGATTTTGGGCAAAATATACCGTAGATTAGGTAACTTTCTTGAAAAACTACCCTGCAGGGTTTTTATCTCTCCATTTGATGTTCGTTTTCCTAAGGAAAGTCAAAATGATGAAGCTATTTTTACCGTTCTACAGCCCGATATATGTGTAGTTTGTAATAGCAGTAAAATTGATGCCCGTGGTTGCATCGGTGCACCCGATTTGGTTGTAGAGGTTTTATCGCCAAGCAATACCAAAACGGAATTGCTTCATAAATATCGCATTTATGAAGAATTTGGCGTTAAGGAATATTGGGTGGTGAGCCAGGGCGATAAAAGCATTTTAATTTATACCTTAAATGAGATGGGTAAATTCCAGCCCTCTAAAATATTTGCCCTAAGCGAAAAAATTACATCAAGCATATTACCAGGTTTTGAACTGGCTTTGGACGATGTTTTTGAAGATATAAATCCATAAATAATTTTTGGATTGCTACTTTTTTTAGTATATTCGTTTATGTCTGAACCAGTTCCATATCCTGTTTTAAATGATGATGAGCCTGTAAGGCAGTTCAATGAGCTTGATGCGTCATTAACTTATAGCTATGCCAATTATTTAAACTGGCTTTTTCCTGAAAGGGTAGAGCTGATTGCCGGTAAAATCTTTAAGATGAGCCCAGCGCCATCAAGAGCACATCAGGAAGTCGCTGGTCGTATTTTCTTGAAAATCGGTAACTTCTTGGAAGGCAAACAGTGTAAGATTTATTCGGCTCCATTTGATGTTCGTTTTCCTAAAGAGAGCAAGGCTGATAAGAATGTATATACTGTATTACAACCAGATATTTGTGTCATCTGCGATAAGAGCAAACTGGATGCCCGTGGTTGTATCGGTGCGCCCGATCTGGTTGTCGAAATTTTATCACCTGGCAATACCAAAACGGAATTGCTTCATAAATATCGCATTTATGAAGAATTTGGCGTTAAGGAATATTGGGTAGTGAGCCATGGCGATCAAAGTATTTTAATTTATACCTTAAATGAGATGGGTAAATTCGAGCCCTCTAAAATATTTGCCCTAAGCGAAAAAATCACCTCAACCGTATTGCCCGGCTTTGAACTGGCATTGAATGATGTTTTTGAGGATGTAGATTAATAACTTTATGATCAGCCTTATTTTGTACAGCCTAATTTTTCAAAACTGATTGATAGCCCAGCGTGACCTCTGAATTGTAGAACAAAGCAAGGATAGATAAAATACTTTACCTGCTATCTAAAAACTCATACTTACTATCTGCCAAATAAAGCATATCCATACCTCATCTGTATTAGTCTTTGGCTTTCTCTGCTTTAGTCTTTCAGCTTTGCGCTTAATTAGCTATTTTTGGGCTTTTATAACAATTTTTCATGAGCATTTCCACCAAGTACAATCCTGCAGAAACAGAAGATAAATGGTATAGCTACTGGCTATCTAAAAAGTTTTTCCACTCAGAACCTGATGAGCGCGAACCTTACACCATCGTCATTCCGCCTCCAAACGTCACAGGTGTACTTCATATGGGGCATATGCTCAACAACACCATTCAGGATGTATTGATCCGCAAAGCCCGTATGCAGGGTAAAAATGCTTGCTGGGTACCCGGAACCGATCATGCTTCTATCGCTACTGAAGCAAAAGTGGTTGCCATGTTAAAAGAGCAGGGTATAGATAAAAAAGATCTTTCGCGTGAAGAGTTTTTGAAATGTGCCTGGGAATGGAAAGAGAAGTACGGTGGTATCATTTTAGAACAGTTAAAGAAATTGGGAGCAAGCTGTGATTGGGACCGTACCCGTTTCACCATGGAGGAGGATCTTTCTGAGGCAGTTATCGATTCATTTATCCATTTATACAAAAAAGGATGGATTTATCGCGGCATCCGTATGGTGAACTGGGATCCGGCTGGTAAAACAGCAGTTTCTGATGAAGAGGTAATCCGTAAGGAAGTAAACCAGAAATTATATTACATTAAATATCAGGTATCAAGCAGCAAGAATCACGATGAGGCTGAATATTTAACTGTGGCTACAACGCGTCCGGAAACCATTATGGCCGATGCTGCCATCTGTATCAACCCAAATGATGAACGTTTTGCACATTTAAAAGGTAAAAAGGTTTTCGTGCCGTTGGTTAACCACGAAATTCCGGTTATTGAAGACGAATATGTAGATATTGAATTTGGAACGGGTTGTTTAAAAGTAACACCAGCACACGATCTGAACGATTACGAACTGGGTGTTAAGCACAATTTACCAGTTACCGATATTTTAAATGATGACGGTACCTTAAACGAACTGGCGGTAATTTTAGTAGGTGAAGACAGGTTTGTTGCCCGTAAAAAAATTGCCAAAATGTTGGAAGAGGCCGGTCATTTAGAAAAGGTAGAAGATTATAAATCACAGGTAGGTTTTTCTGAACGTACCGATGCCGTTATCGAACCGAAGCTGTCGATGCAATGGTTCGTGAAGATGAAAGAAATGGCTCAGCCGGCATTGGATGATGTTTTGAACGGTGAAGTAAACCTGATTCCGAATAAATTTGAAAACACCTACCGTCACTGGATGGAGAATGTGCGCGACTGGAACATCAGCCGTCAGCTGTGGTGGGGACAAAGAATTCCGGCCTGGTATGATGATAAAGGAACCTGGGTGGTTGCCAAAACCAAAGATGAAGCGTTGGAAGAATTCTGGAAGAAAAAACATCTGGATGAGAATTGTTCAGACGAGGAAAAAGCTGGATTCAAGCATCAGTTAGCGCCATTTTTAAGACAGGATGATGATGTGATGGATACCTGGTTCTCGTCATGGTTGTGGCCAATTTCTGTTTTCGATGGCTTTAAAAACCCGGAAAATAAAGATATCAATTACTATTACCCAACCAATGATCTGGTTACGGCACCTGAAATTTTATTCTTCTGGGTGGCCCGTATGATTATGGCCGGACATGAGTTTATGGGCAAAAAGCCGTTTACAAATGTATACTTAACTGGTATTGTACGCGATAAATTAGGTCGTAAAATGTCTAAATCGTTGGGCAACTCACCAGATCCGATCGGATTGATTGAAAAATATGGTGCCGATGCGGTTCGTGTTGGGATGTTGATGTCATCACCTGCCGGTAACGATTTGATGTTCGATGAAAGTTATTGTGAGCAAGGCCGTAATTTCGCCAGCAAAATCTGGAATGCTTTCCGTTTGGTAAAGGGATGGGAAGTTGATGAAAACCTGGTAAACCCAAATACGCAGGCCATATCCTGGTTTGAAAACCGTTTTAACGAGGCATTGGTAGAAATTGAAGCCAACTTTAAGCAATATCGACTTTCGGAAGCATTAACGATTACGTACAAATTGGTTTGGGATGATTTCTGTGCATGGTATTTAGAAATGGTTAAACCTGCTTACCAACAACCAATTGATGCGGAGAGTTACAAAGCTACGATTGCCTTTTTTGAAAATATCATCAAGTTATTGCATCCGAATATGCCTTTCATTACTGAGGAATTATGGCACGATGATTTGTTTGGTGATCGTGCAGAAATGGATTGCTGTATTGTGGCTGAGTTCCCGAAAGGGGGGGCTTTTGATGAGCAATTATTGAAAGATGCAGAGGTTATTAAAACCGTTGTAGCCGAAATTAGAAACGTAAGGAATCAGAAACAGATTTCTCCTAAAGAAGCCTTGCCTTTAAATATCAAAATAAATTCTGAACTTGATTACGAAAAATGGTTAAACATTGTTTTCAAATTGGCCAATGTTTCAGAAGCGGAGATTGTAAATGATAAAATTGTTGGTGCAACAGCTTTTATGGCAGGTAAAGATGAATTCTTTATTCCACTGACCGAAAATGTTGATGCCGAGGCTGAGCGCCAACGCCTAAATGCTGATCTGGTTTATCTTCAGGGTTTCCTGAAGTCAGTTGATGCCAAATTGAGCAATGAGCGTTTCGTGCAGAATGCGAAACCTGAAATTATTGCCAACGAGCGAAATAAAAAAGCCGATGCTGAGGCAAAAATCAAAATTATTGAAGAAAGTTTAGCGGTTTTAGGCTAGTTACAACTTCTCAGACCTATAAGGTTTTCAAAACCTTATAGGTCTTAAAAAGGGATTTTCTTTTTCCTTTCATTTCCCATCATACACCCTCTTACTACCTTCCTTTCTAAATTGTTACCTAAGCGTAGCATTATATTAAACTAGAAACGCTAATTTGGATGCTGTTAAACGTGCATTAAATCGTTTAACTTGCAATCTATCTAACCTTATTAAACCGTTATATTCTATGGAAAATTCCAGAAGAAAATTTATAAAACAATCAGCAATATTTGCTGCAGCAACCTATGCGGGTACCATGGGTATGAGTGCTAAAAGTTATGGCCGTATTATTGGCGCAAATGATAGGGTACGAGTTGGTGTTGTTGGATTTTCTGATCGTTTTAAAGATACGCTTCTGCCTTGCTTTCTGAACCATAATAAAGAACTTAACTTCGATATCGTAGGTCTTTCCGATCTTTGGAACTACCGAAGAGATTTAGGAATTGCCCATTTAAAAGAAAAATTCGGGCATGATATTAAAGCCTGCCGTAACAATGATGAGCTTTATGCCACAAAAGATCTGGATGCCGTAATTATCAGTACAGCCGATTTTCAGCATGCGCTACACACCATTGAGGCGGTAAAAGCCAGTTGCGATGCTTATGTGGAAAAGCCGTTTGCTGAGACGATGGATGACGCTAAAGCTGCATTTAAAGCGGTTAAAGCCAGCAAGCAGATTGTACAGATTGGCTCCCAAAGAAGGAGCGGTGAAAATTATATCAATGCTGCAAAATTTATCCAGGATGGAAAATTTGGGCCCATCACTGCGGTAGATCTGGTATGGAATGTAAACCAGCCCGGCAGATGGCGTAGACCGGATTTAGTGGCTAAATTAAAGGAAGAAGATATTGATTGGAAAAGATTTTTACTTAATCGGCCAAAGGAAGCTTTTGATCCAAGAAAATACCTGGAATATCGTTTATTCTGGCCTTATTCATCAGGAATGCCCGGGCAATGGATGAGCCACCAGATTGATACCGTGCATTGGTTTACCAATTTAAAACACCCGCGTAGCGTAGTGGCAAACGGAGGCATTTACACCTGGAAAGACGGCAGGAGGAACTGGGATTCGATGGTAGCTGTATTTGATTACGGCCAGCCGGATACCACCGATGGTTTCCAGGTTACCTTTACTTCAAGGATGCAGAACAGTGTTGGTGATGTAGGTGAAGTTTATTACTCGAATGGTGGTGAACTCAACCTGATAACCAATAAAGTATCGCCAAAGGGTGGTTTGAGGGAAAAAGAAGCTGCAGCCATGGGATTGAAAGCTAATCTTTTGCCTGAATTTGATTTAAGTAAAACCGAAATTAAAGCCGCAACCGGTGCCAATATGGGTGGTGATAGCTTAACCTCCGGTCATATGCGCAACTGGATGGAATGTGTGCGCAGCCGTAAAACACCAAATGCGCCTGTGGAAGCAGGTTATTCGCATTCTATTGCCAATATCATGACTAATGCTGCGGTACACACAGGTGCAAAAGCCATTTTCGATGAAGGAAAACAGGAAGTAATGGCTAACGGAAAAGTATTTAAGTATTAAAATAAAAATATCGTCATTGCGAGGTACAAGCCATCTATTTTGCAAAAAGATCGCTTCGTCATTCTTACCCGCAATGACGGCAAGACAAACCTATCATGTTAAATTTTAAAAAATATAGTATTCTGGCGTTTTCGCTAATCAGTTTATCAGCAGCTGCCCAAAAAGCAAAACCATTATTTGATGGTAAAACGCTTACCGGCTGGAAAGCCGTTGCAGGTGCTGCTCCATATAAGGTTGAAGATGGAATGATTGTGGGAACGATGACCAAAGGCACACCCAACTCATTTTTGATTACCGAAAAAGAATACGGCGATTTCATTTTAGAACTGGATGTGAAGCTGGAAGGCGAAACGACCAACTCGGGTGTGCAAACCCGTAGCCATATTAAACCCGAAGGGAACGGCGGTAAAGGGTTGGTTTTTGGCAGGCAGGTAGAAATAGACCCTTCACCGCGGGCGTGGACGGGAGGAATTTATGATGAAGCCAGAAGGTTGTGGCTTTATCCTTTAGAACTTAACCCATCGGCCAAACCATTGTATAAAAAGAATGAATTTAACCATTACAGAATAGAATGTATCGGTAATGAAACCAAAACCTGGGTAAACGGAACGCCCGTTGCCTATGTGATCGATACTTTGGACCAATCTGGCTTTATTGGCTTACAGGTTCATGGTATTGGCAACAACCTGGATAACGATGGCAAGAAAGTTTATTTTAAAAATATCAATATCCAAACTGAAGGCTTGAAAGCCAAAGCTTTTCCAAAAGGTATTTATACCGTTAACTTAACACCAAATGCCTTATCTGCTTACGAAAAATCGGAAGGCTATAAACTGTTATTTGATGGTAAAAGCAATGCAGGCTGGGTTGGTGCCTATAAAACTGCTTTCCCTGCCAAAGGATGGAAGATTGCGGATGGTATCATCAGTGTTGAACCTTCAGGAGGTGCAGAATCGACTAATGGAGGAGATATTGTAACGAAGGATGAATATGCTGCTTTTGACTTATCATTTGAGTTTAAGCTGACGCCCGGAGCCAATAGCGGTGTGAAATATTTTGTTACTTTAAGTGAAAACAATTCAGGTTCGGCCATTGGTTTGGAGTACCAGGTTTTGGATGATGAATTACATCCTGACGCTAAATTGGGCAGAGATGGAAACCGTACTTTGGCCTCTTTATACGATTTGATCACTTCGAAAAAAGAAGCCCGTTACCTGCGCCCAATCGGCAGCTGGAACAATGGACGTGTAGTGGTTTATCCGGATAACCGGGTAGAGCATTATTTAAATGGCGTAAAAGTGCTGGAATATACCCGTGGTTCAGCAGAGTTTAAAAAACTCGTTGCTATGAGTAAGTATAAAAACTGGAAAAATTTTGGTGAGGCGCCAAAAGGGCATATCCTACTGCAGGATCATGGTAACAAAGTAGATTTCAGAACGATTAAGATCAAAAAAATATAAGTTTTGATCTGAAAACGGGCATTGGTTCAGTATGGCGGCCTGCAGTCCCGCTTTCACTTATAGTCCTCGCTACGCTGTGGTCTATTTAGCTCATCTGGTAGCTGAGATCGGGTTTATCATTAACGTTTGTGCCTTGAAACAAACCTATGAGCACTGACGGATGGTAATTAGCCCCGACATACGCGGAAATACTTTTTGTTGCATGTTCGGTCATATAGCAGCTACCTTGAACAAAAAGATTGCAGCATTGGCGGGACTACCTTTAATAGCTGCAGCAGTTAGCGCTTCAAATCAACATTAAAAGAATAAAATATTAAGATATCATGCATCGTCGATCTTTTGTTAAAACATCAGCTTTAGTAGGTTCTGGTTTACTTTTAGGCCATGAGGGTTTCGCCAGTTTAGCAGCTGAGGAAGTTGTTAATGTGGCCATGATCGGTTGTGGAGATCGTGGCAAAGGTGTTTTGTCGGTCATTAAGTCTATGTCTGCAAAGTATAAAATTAAAGCCTATTGCGATCTGCTCGATTTTAGGCTAAAGGAAACTGAAAAATATGTTCCTGCTGAAGCAAGGGCGATAAAAGATTACCGCAAAGTTTTAGATGATAAAACAATCGACGCAGTTTTTATTGCCACACCTTTAAGCGAACATTTTAGAATTGCAAAAGATGCAGTGCTGGCCGGCAAACATGTGTATGTGGAAAAAACCATGACTTACAACATTGCCCAGGCACTAGAACTTAAGAAACTGGTTAAAAAACATCCTAATCAGGTTTTTCAGGTGGGTTATCAGTACCGTTATTCGCCATTATATTTCAAGGTAAAAGAGATGATCCAGAGTGGTTATTTGGGTAAGGTTAGCCAGATTGATTGCCGTTGGGACCGTAATGGGAATTGGCGCAGGGCTGTTCCGGATCCGGCTTTAGAACGAAAAATCAATTGGAGAATGTATAAGGAGTATTCTGGTGGTTTGGCTGCTGAGCTGCTTTCACACCAGATCGATTTTATTAACTGGGCTTTCGAAACCCAGCCTGATGAAATTATGGGCTCGGGAGGGATAGATGTTTTTAAAGATGGCCGCGAAACTTATGATAACATTCAGGCCATACTGAGGTATGATGAGAAAGGTATGATTGGCAACTTTGGGGCTACTTGTGGCAACGCGCATGATGGTTACCTCTTTAAAATAAAAGGTACGAACGGTTCGGTTTCTCTGCTGACCAATACCGGCTTATTTTACCCCGAAGCGCGTACCAAAAAAGAGTTGGGTATTGTTGATGGCGTAACCGGGGCAACCAAAATTGTGGTTAATAAAGACGGCGGAATCCCGATTTTGGATAAGCCCACCATAGATGGAACAAACTATGCGCTTGATGAATTTTATAAGTCGATCACTTCAAAAACAGAACCTGCATCAAACATCAATACCGGAACCCAGGCAGCTATATGTGTGGCCATGTGCAACGAAGCGATTTACAGTGGTAATAAGCAGGTTTGGAAGAAAGAATATAGCCTGTAAATCAGGGTCATTCTCAACAGACTGAAGAATCTTTTGTATTGGCTGTTGCCGCACCGGCGAGCGTCAACTATTATTCCATGCTCATTTAATGACGCAGATTAAATATCGAACCGATAGATGGAAATGGTCTGTGAGCCACAGACCACGGGATTAGATTAACACAGGGCCATCTACCACTCCAACTTTAAAAAAGCTACTCCCTGTCTTGCCAATTCCATCTCAAATGGACCGTTGCCTGTATTGAATTTGGTGGGTTTACCCATCATTTTAAGTTGACCGGATTTTTCCAATGTTGCAATCTGTTTTGCATCCGGATTTTGTGGCGAACCCATTTTTTTCCATTCGGTATAAGCATTGCTATTATCAGTATCGATAAGATATTGGGTGATGTTTACTGTTTTTGCAGGCAGTTGATTTAACGAGATGGAAACAGTTTCTTTCGTTCCAGTTTTATCTTCATCGTGGTAATTCCAAACGATAACAGCAGCTGTTCTATCTGCTTTGGTGGCTAAAGCGCCAATATCTGTCTGCGTTTTTCTGATACTCGAATCGAGGATGGAATTTAAATTGTACATTCGATTGCTTATGGTCTCCACACGGTTTCCTTTCATGTGGCCAAACATCCTGAACACATTTAATACAGGTTTATCTACGCCGTTGGTTGCTAGATCGCGAAAACCCGCAAACCAGGGCTGGTTTTCAAATTCGAACGACCAGGTAACAGCGCCCAATAGGTTGATGTTATATTTGTCTGTAAGTTCATAAAGCCTGGCAAAAGAAGCTGCAGTATAACTCGAATACATGGTGCCATTGCGGTAGGCATTTTCTGGATTGGTACTCATACCACAGGCGGCACAACCTTCGGGATCAGATTCGCCAATAATGACAGGTATATTTTTAAGTTGAGGATATTTACGGATGATCTTGTAATTGGCATCGATATTACGGAGCTGCGCCCTTACATTCATTACAACAGTTCCATCAACTACGCGGGGTGATCCTTTAGCATGAAACAATACAGCATCTAAAGGTGAACCGATTTTACCGGTTACGTAATTGGTATCGGTTAAGCAATGTTTGATAAAAGCGTCTAAAAAACTGGTGCCGCCACCGGTTACATTGGCACCACCAATTTTTGCAGTGGGTAAAGCCCTTTTCAGCCCATCGGCAGCATAATCATAAAGTTTAAAGAATTCAGCCTGTGTACCTTTCCAATAGGCGCCATCGGGTTCATTCCATACTTCCCAATACCAGCTTTCTACCTCTGCCTTGCCGTAACGTTCTACACAATGTTTAACCCATTCATATACCAGGTTGCCCCATTTTTTATAATCTTTTGGGGGGTAGGCCCAACCTGTTAAAATTTCGTCGTAACGTGCGCCAGGTTTCCATTTATGCTGGTAAGGAAAAGGCTTGATCGACAATGCCTCTGGCATAAAACCGATCTGCGCCAAAGGTTTCATACCTCTTTTTACGTAAGTATCGAAAATCTGATCGACAATTTTCCAGTTATAAACCGGATTACCTTTCAAATCTTCGGTGTAAGCATTTGTAGATCCCCATTTTAAAGCAGGGGTTCCATCTCCGGATGTGAGCAGATTATGGGTACGTACATACACCGGAACCGGGCTTAATTTTGAGATTTCGGTGAGCAATTTCCGGCCGTCTTTCATATAGGTATAATTTGGTTCATCGTAACCAAACCAGGCCCAAATAGGTTGCATAGGTGCTATGTTCTTATCGAAATTAACCTGAATATTAGCTTTTGACTGAGCGTTTGCGGTATAGGTGAAAACTGCTAAACCGATGAAAAAGCAAGTTTTTTTTAAGAGGTACATGTGGTATTTATGACGTTTGTTTGAGACTGTAACTTCCACGTTTAAAGTAAATAAAAAAAATGATATTCATCAGGCTGCCCGCTAACAAATTCAAATATTCGATAATCGTTCTTCCAAAATCTCTCCGTTAATTTTCAATATGGCTTTTGGACTTTTAATGGAAAAGAGTCTCTGACTTGTTATGAGTTTAGTTTGAAACTTAATCTCGTCACTAAATCCGTAAAGACGCTGCGCTTAACTCTACTGACAGTTACTGTAAAAGTAGTCATGGCTCAGTTCAAAAGCCTAAATTAAAAAAAAGGACAGACCATCCGGTACTGTCCTTTTACATCATTAACTAAAATTAAATTCAACACTTTTATTTCTATCTGTTTAGTGGAAAGCGTTTAAACCACTGAGTAAGAATTTTTTATAATTTTTTATCTCATAATCAGCACCTTGCGGCGGTGCCAATAGGGATTCTGTTTTTGGATCGAGCAGTACATAAAACGGCTGTGAATTGGATTGGAATTTCCTGGCTTGCAAGTCGCTCCATTTTTTACCAATGGTGGTAAGTTTTTTCCCTTCGGGTGTAACTGCTACATCAGCAGGAGCCAATTCCGTTTTATCATCTACGTATAACTGGATCAATACATAATCATTGCTTAGCATTTTGTATATATCCTTGTCCGGCCAAACGTTGGCTTCCATTTTTCTGCAGTTTACACAGGCATGGCCGGTAAAATCGATCATTACAGGTTTGTTTAGCTTTTTTGCTGCGGCCATACCTTCATCATAATCGAAATAAACATTCAGCTTTAAAGGTGCATGGAATTTATCTGCATATTTATGCGGACCATCATTTGTTGCAGTTTGTTTTCCGCCTAATAAACTGGCTGTATACAGATCAAAGTCCTGGGTTTCCTGCGGCGGAAGAAAAGCAGAAATGCTTTTTAATGGCGCGCCCCACATGCCCGGGATCAGGTAAATAGTAAAAGCCAATACTATGGTAGCCAGAAAAAGCCTCGGTACGGAGATAAATGCCAATGGGCTATCATGCGAAAACCTTAGCTTACCCAGAAGATAGATGCCCATCATCCCAAAAATAACGATCCAAAGGCTTAAAAATATTTCGCGGTCAAACCATTCCCAATGGTAGGCCAGGTCTACATTACTTAGAAATTTTAAAGCAAATGCAAGTTCAAGAAAGCCAAGCACAACTTTAACACTGTTTAACCAACCACCAGATTTTGGGAGCTTGTTCATTGCAGACGGAAATAAGGCGAACAGGGCAAAAGGGATGGCCAGGGCTAAGGAAAAGCCAAACATACCTACGGCAGGGCCTAATAAGGCGCCGGTTGTTGCGGCCTGTACCAATAAAGTGCCAATAATTGGACCAGTACACGAAAAGGATACCAGGGCCAGCGTTCCGGCCATAAAAAATAAGCCTGCTACGCCTCCTTTATCAGAATTGGCATCCATTTTATTTACCCATGAAGAGGGTAGGGTAATTTCGAATGCACCTAAAAACGAAGCTGCGAAAGCAACAAGCAATAAGAAGAAAAAGAAATTGAATATCCCATTGGTAGATAAACTGTTTAAGGCATCTGCACCAAAAATTACGGTAACCAAAAGTCCGAGTACCACATAAATGAGAATAATAAAAAAGCCGTATAACGCCGCGCGTTGAAAGGCCTTTCCTTTTTCTGAACCTTTAGTGAAAAAACTTACCGTAAGCGGCAGCATAGGGAAAATGCAAGGCATCAACAGGGCAGCTAAACCGCCAACAAAGCCCGCAATAAAAATACCCCATAAAGTTTTGTGTTCTTCTTTCGATGGTGCAACAGTTTGATCAGCCTTGTTTGGCGCCGCTGGTGCTGTTTTAACAACTGTATCGGTTGCTTTGATGATACTGTCAGGCGTCTCAGGTTTAATCTCTGTAAAGGTAAGGTCATCGGTACCGGAGCTGTCTTGTGCATATCCGTTTAAGGATATGGCACCACAGAACAGCAATCCAAGACAGATTTTTTTTAAGGATGTCATATGCTTGTTTACGCTTATTTTACAGGAATACTAAAGTCAACCTGTTCTGGCGGCAAACATTGTTTATCGTCGCATACCATAAATTCTACATTACCTTTAATGGTTGCCGTTTTACCTTTCAGCTTTACTTTTTGTTGAAAAACGACAGATTTTTCGAAGTAGCTCACCTCCATTTTGAAAGTAGGTTCGAACTTGGTTATTGCTTTTGGCTCGATCGTTTTGCCAATCAATGTGTAAGCAGCAGCTGTTGGAAAGGTAAAGGTTGTTTTAACCGGACCACCATCTTTAACAAATTGCGAGTAGAGGTGCCAGCCCTGGTCTATCGTAGCTTTAATAAAAACAGTAGCGGTATTTGGGCCGGTTTTTTTTGCAGCGTAACTCCAGGTTACGGGTTTTAAGATCTGGCTATATGCGCCAAGGTTAATCAGGCATACGGCACATAACAAAAAGGTGATTTTTTTCATGTTGTGGTTATTAAATTATTGGTTATGGTGGTTTTGTAATCTGCTAAAGGCCTGGTAATCCAGAAAATCTACTTCAGGGGTAATGTATCCAGCCTTAACTGGTTCCTGCTTCATTAAATCGGTACTTAAATATTTCTTGTTGCTATCAGAAAAAATGGTGACTACACAACTGTCAGTTCCCATTTTTTGCTGTTGTTTAATGGCACCTATTACGTTGGCTCCTGATGATATACCTACAGCTAAACCAAGTTTTTCTGCCAGTTTTTGCGCCATGAGTATGGCATCGCCATCGTTTACCTGCACCACTTCGTCCAGTTCATTCAGTTTAACAATTTCAGGAATAAACTCATCAGAAATGCCCTGGATTCTATGGCTGCCTACTTTATAACCTGTAGTTAAAGTTGGTGATTCTGCAGGCTCAAGCGGATGTATTTTAATACCGGCATTTTGCTTTCTTAAAAAATTACCTACCCCCATAATGGTTCCTCCGGTGCCTACGCCGGCAACAAAAGCATCGGGCGATATGTTTTTTAATTGCAGTTGCCCCCAGATTTCCTTCCCAGTGGTCTGTTCGTGTGCTTCCGGATTGGCAATATTTTCAAACTGTTTTGGTAAAAAGATATTCGGGTCTTTTGTAGCCATTTCTTCTGCAAGTTTAATGCTACCGATAAATCCACCTTCTTCTTTGCTCACCAAAATAATTTCAGCACCTAAACTTTTAATAATATCCATGCGCTCTTTGCTCAGCCAATTGGGCATAATGATGGTTACCGGGTGGCCTAAAGCTTTACCTATTGCTGCAAATGCAATTCCGGTATTACCGCTCGTCGCCTCCACTATCCGGTCGCCGGCTTTAATTTTACCTTCAGCATAAGCTTTTTTGAGGGTATAAAGCGCCATCCTGTCTTTAATACTGCCCGTTAGGTTATAGTGTTCACATTTAACGTAAATTTTGCCCAAACTTCCACGGTACGTATAAGTAAGCTCCAGCATTGGGGTGTTGCCAACCAGAAGTGATAAATGTTCAAATTTTCCCATATTGGAAATTGTTAATTCATTAGCGGTTAATGCTTTCATGGAGATTTTTTAAATCAATTAAAGTAAATTTTTAACTAATTAAATTTCGGTAAAACTCTGTATTATTCTGATTTGGATCAATACAAGTCGATTTTTTCGGAAATTTTTTGCTATTTTTATCTTTATTTAATTTTTATTTCAGTTTAGGTCATTTTTTTTAAGGTCTGTTATATTTTTTTTCATTCATCAGCGTATATGGTACAGGGCGATTTAGATCAGGTTGACATCGAAATATTAAAATTGTTGCAGCATGATGCCGCCTTAACCCATAAAGAAATCTCTTTGAAGCTGCATAAATCGATAGCAACCATACACGAACGTATAAGGAGATTAAAGGAGCAGGGCTATATTAAAAGAGTGGTGGCGATTCTTGACCGGAAAAAGATCAATAGAAACCTGATTGCTTTCTCTCACGTACTGCTGAAAGAACATACTGCCAAAACCCTGATCGAATTTGAAACCGAGGTGTCTAAGTTTGGAGAAGTAATGGAATGCCTGCAGATGACGGGGGCGCATGACTTTATTCTCCGTATTGCCACTAAAGATATGGATGCCTATCACGAATTTTTACGGAATAAACTGGCTACACTGCCTAATATTACGACTGTTCAGAGCTACTTTGTACTTTCCGAACCAAAAAGTGAAACTGCTTATCCGCTGTAGAGAGGTAATGGTTCATTAGCCATTGGTATATTGGTCAATAGTTTACCGGCATTTGTTTTCTCCATAAAGCTTGCGTCATTTCGAGCGGAGTGCAACGCAGTCGAGAAATCTATCAGGATAGATTTCTCTGCCGGGTGTTCGAGACTGCGCTTTAGTCGTTGGTATGACGACACTTTCTATGGGAGGCTATCAATAATAATCGGGTGTAAAGAAGCCTAAAATCTTAATAAGTAGATTTCTCCCCGCCCGCCGCATAGGTGGGCATTTCGCCGCCGAGGAAAAACGGGATGGCTCCAGTTGAAAGGACTTTTTATTAGCAGGCTAACTGTTGAATCTTTTCAAATTTAAAGCTGTTGCGCCAATCATAACCATGGTGAGCAATGATACCGAAAGCATATTAATCCATACATGCGGAATCTGTTGACGGTTATATTTTTCCAGTTTATAATCTTTAATATCGGTATCGTTAACATCTCGATTAAGGAAGATTGCCGGATAAAAATGCAAGCGAATCTGCTCGTGGTATTTTCTGACCGCCTGTTGAAATTCAAGATGTGTAGCAAGATCTGATCCTGCCATTTTATTTAATCCGAGCTGCGTTTGTATGGTAGGCAGGAAAAAGGTAAAAATATCTGTAAAATCCTGCCTGCTGGCCAATTTCTTTTCGATGGCCAGCCTGCTTGCCAATGCCTGGTCATCACCCATTTGCTGCATGGCATAATACCAATACCAGCTAAAGGTTTTCTTTTCAGGAAACGGATATTTCTTCAATTGGGGATAATGTTTAAAAAAGGGTTTCATGGTTACCTCTTTAGCCATATCCCATTTTTCATGATAGCCTTCGCGTTGGTTAATTACATTTTGCAAGGCCTCAGGTACCGGGTATTTTCGCGTTAGAAAAAGATTAAATGATGCCGGAATAACGATGCAGAGCAGTACCCACACGGCTATCAGCGCTGAGGCATTAAAATTTGAAGACTTACCTAAAGAGATGAAGAAAAAGGAAACAGCAAACCAAAAGCTCAGGTAGAGTAAAATAAGTACGGTAACCGAAAGGAAGGTTACGTCTTGCGGCAATGCCAGGTAAAACATCGCTGCCAATAACAGCAATAGTGCAACGCTAAAAATCACTGCAACCCTAACTAAAAATTTTTGCCAGATAACCTGGAAAGATTGGTTGGTTTGCGCCCTTAAAAGCGACCATATCCCACTTTCCTTTTGTTCTGAAAGGAGATTGTAGGTAAAGGCAATAATGACCAGGGGGAACAAAAATATAAACACGAAACTAAGATCCATGTTGCCTAGCAGCAGGCTGACCGGATTATTGATATCGGTGTCATAAAGCTGGCCTTCAAGGCCCAACATGGTTACCGAAATTAAGTAGGGGTTTATATCGCGCTGTCCGTTGGCAAAGGCCGCCCAATTATCAGGTGCGTTGGCCAGTGTAAACTTATTATGGAAAAATAACAGGCCAATATCATCGCCGAAATGCTCGATATTTTTAAGGGTATTTTTCTTTTGCAATATGGCCGCTTTTTCAATTACAGCTTCTTGCCTGGCGATGAAAGTTTTGCCGAAATACAGGCCGGCAAAACCTGTTATAAGAAGCACAAAGATGCCAATCCAGGAAGAACTGCTCCTAAAAAACAATTTAAATTCGAGCTGATATCTATTTTTTTTCATGCGTATTGCTATATCGTTTTAAGCCATTTGGTTGAATATTGGAGCAAAATAACCGTAACCAATAACCAAAAGGTTAAGGCACTCAGCGCTAGTAGCTCATTTGACAGAACAGTATCTAATGTTTTAAAACGATAATTAAAATCGGGTTGTTCTGCCCAGTTGGATTTGCTAATGGCTAGCGGTTTCTCTTCATCGCCAGGTTTAATGTTGCTGATTTTCTCAATCTGTAGCTTATTCATCTTTTGAGCGAGCTGATAGCGGTAAGCTTCTGCCTGATGCTGAAAATCGACGTAGGTATTAAAATCAGATGCGGTTAAAGCCATCGAAATATTTTTCAATGATAAATAAGGGTTTAAGAAACCCGTGATTGTAGTCATGCTGTTCTGCTTTTTGAAAATTTTGTTCAGATCATTCTGGTGGCTACTGTAAATTTTTGAGGTAATCTTTTCACCTTCAGCCATAATATAGCCACCATAGTTAAAAGGAAGTTTTTTAACATCATCTACGGCATAAGCTTTCAGAAGCGAATCCTTAATGGCCGCGTAATGTGGGTCGTTAGGATCATGGCTATCACCCTGCTGATGAACTTCTGTCGCAATGGCATCTGCAAACTCTATTTTAGACGGCGAAGGATGGATCTTTACCCCAACCGCCTGGGTGATGCGTGGCATAATCACCATAAAAAATATCCAGCAGGCCAATAAGGTAATCAAAGCGGATTTAGAACTGCGGGCAAAGGCAGAAACCAAAACCGTAACGGCTGACATGATGAAAAAATAGATGGCATAAGTTAAAACCAGGAGTAACAGACGTAAGACTGAATCCATACTGATTTGCCAATGACTTAATGATGCCCATAACAAGATGGTGAGCAGGATAAGCGGAATAAATATAGAGAGGCACACGCCGATAATTCCCATAGTTTTCCCCCAAAGAAGCTGTCTCCAGCTTACGTCCTGGCACAACAGGATTTTTAAGGTACCCGATTCACGTTCGGCCGATATACTGTTATAACCTAAAAAGAAAATGAGTAAAGGCACCAACAATTGTAATACCATGGCTACACTGATTTCGCCAAAGCTTAACATACCGTTTGTAAAACCTGCTTCGCTAAAATTAACGGTATTCTGTTTGTGTGCCTCTAAAAAAATAGATACCCCTGCAAAACTTTCTATGCCAAAATCGAAGAAACTGAGTTCATGTTTTTCGCGAAAGGCGAGGTAGCCATAGTGCGCCATCCGGTGTGGATGTTTATCTGGTTTGGCTAACCATTGTGCCCTGACCAGCGCTTTATAATGGAGCCGTTGATTATTTTGCA
Organism: Pedobacter suwonensis; assembly: GCF_007833675.1. Lineage (NCBI taxonomy): Bacteria > Pseudomonadati > Bacteroidota > Sphingobacteriia > Sphingobacteriales > Sphingobacteriaceae > Pedobacter > Pedobacter suwonensis. The sequence goes on from NZ_CP031708.1 coordinate 4,938,750, forward strand.
TTTTAAAGTTTTGCCAGCCAACATAAGTAGCCAAACAGAGTGATAAGCCCAATAAAATTGTTAAGGCTAATGTTGCTTTATTGTTAAATGCGGCTTTAAATGTTTGTTTTGCGATAGTGCTTATTCTACCCGACATTATATTCTATAGGTTACGTTAAACATTACATTTCTTGGCGTGCCAGGGAAAAGACGCAGGTAGTTTTGCGCACCTACCCAATAGGTTTTATTTAAGATGTTATTTACATTTAAGGCCAACTGCACCTTTGAGCCGGCCGGCGAATAATAAGCTGCGGCATCAACAAGGGTATAGGCTGGTAATGTAAAATCTCTGATGTATAATGGAAGTTTAGTACCGCTATATTGTAAACCTGCACCAAAACCAAGGCCCTTCAATTTTTGAGTTTCAAAATTATAACGTGTCCACAAACTGGCACTGTGCTTTGGCGTGTTCTGCACCCGTTGACCAATCAAAGCCGGGTTGAAATCATCCATAATAATAGCATCTATATAACTATAGCCTGCATTGAACTGCCAGTTCCGGCTGATGAAACCTGAAGCTTCAAACTCAAATCCGCGGCTTCGCTGTGCGCCACGTTCAATTAAACGGTTCACATCCAGAGGGTCGTTGGCATTCATCAACAGGTTTTTCTGGTTAATTTCAAAAACCGAAACGTTGACCATTAAACTTTTATTCAACCATTCTGATTTTGCGCCGATTTCTTTTAAGTCGCTGGTTAGGGGTTTAAAGTTTGTGCCTGCAGGTGGCGGTACAATAACCAGTGAAGTGGTATTGCCCTGTGGTTGGTAACCCTGTAAATAACTTCCATAAAGGTTAGTGTTATCGGTCAACGCATAGGTTAGCCCAACTCTCGGTAAAAGCTTCTGCTGATCGATCTTCTTTTCTGTTGCCAGTTTGTAATTGCTGTAATCTTCGTACCATTCCTGTCTCAGGCCCAGGGTTAAAGTGAGTTTACCGTATCTGATCTGGTCCTGAAAATAAACCGCATTAACTAAATTATAGGCCGGGGGGATTTCAGTTTTGGTAAAAATATAATCGCTTAAATTTTTGATCGTATAACTTGGGTTAGTAAGGTTGAAATGCTCAACATTAGGTACAGGTGCATTCACCCCATTCACCATTTTAAATAAATAGAGGTCTTTTTTTGCCGGGTCATACCTGCTGGCAATGGTACCATCTTTTAGGCGGTAACCCTGTGCCGCATTTTCGCCGCCGCCACGTAGTTTCTGGGTATTGATCCGGTCGTAGCCGATTACCATTTTATGGTTTAAGTGAAATGTATTGGCGTTTATACTGAAATAAGTACTTAAATTATCGGTACTCCACTTTTGCTGGCGCTGAACTGCCCGCATAGCAGCAAGGGTGGGGATCGGTTGATTGTTTTCATCAACACCAAAAGCATTGGTGGTACGATGTTCCAAAAGATCTTCATTCCAGTTTTGCTTCATATAAGCCACATTAAATACAATATCCTGGTTAAAGCGATGAGAAAAATTGGTCATCAACATTAAATCCTGGGTGTTAAAACGATCATTGCTGGCACCCATATTAAAACTGATGGGTGTGCTTTTTAAATCGGTTTGCCCGGCAATGGCGCCAAAAATAGCCTGGCCACGGTCCAATCTCGAATTGCTGTTGTTTAGCACAGCCTCTACATTTAAACTGGTACGCTCATTCGGGATGTACGAAAACGAAGGGGCGATTATATAACCCTTTCTGTACTGGAGGTCCCTGAAACTTTTGCTGTCTTCATATCCAAGATTCAGCCGGTAAAGCACGGTTTTATCCGCATTTAAGGGGCCTGTAAAATCTAATGCGCCACGTATCGTACTAAAACTTCCGGCCGAAATGCTGATCTCCCTGCGGTCTTCTGCCAGCGGCTTTTTTGTCACCAGGTTAATACTTCCACCCGGGTCTACACTCGAAAAAGTAGCACTTGCCGGACCTTTTATCACCTCAATCCGTTCCAGGTTGTTGGTTAATGGTTGGTTAAAATAAAATTGGCGGGTACGCATGCCGTTAATAATGGCACCTTCTTCATTTTGGTTGATCCCCCTGATGGAGAATTGGTTGTAATAACTGCTTTGCGATACACTGGTTACGTTTTTGATGGCATCAGCTAGTACAGCAGCCTGCCTGTCGGCAATTAATTCTTTCGAAACCGAAGAAATAGCCTGTGGAATGTCTTTGTTTAAAGTGGCCGTTTTTGTGGCTGAAAAGGAATAATTACCGTAATATTTCTTGCCATTGGTGCCTACAACTTCAACGGTTTGTAGTTCTTCATTTAAAGTTTGCAATACAATGGCATCAAGATTTAAATTGCCTGTCTGGTTTATAGGATATATGCGGCTAAAACTGCTATAACCAATGGCACTAACCGTAACCGCATAACTAGCTGTTTTAGGTAAAATAAGCGAGAAATTCCCTAAAGAATCGCTCATTGTATTTAATTGATCTTTGCCATTTTTAAATTTAATGGTGGCTTTGTAAATGTTTTGACGCTCTGTATTGATTACTTTCCCGCTTACTTTGATCTGGGCAATGGCTTGAATGCTTACCAGATTGAGCAGGAAGAGTAGAAAAAATGCAGCGGCACCATAAAGTGCCTTATGTTTTGGGTACATGAAGTGGATTTGATTTATTTATATGGTTTGTAAGTATAGTTCCTGCAGGTCGGTTGCGTTAATCTCGCTTGCTTTAAGGGTATGGATTAATTCGCCCTGTTTCATAATGCCGATGTGCGAGCCTACATTTACGGCATTAAAAATATCATGCGTCGCCATTAAAATAGATTTACCTTCTGCAGCCAATTGTTTAACCAATAGGGTAAATTCGGCTGTGGCTTTTGGATCTAAGCCACTGGTTGGTTCATCCATTAAAATAATTTTCGCGTTTTTAGCCAGGGCGATTGCAATACCGACTTTCTGGCGCATCCCCTTGCTGAAACCGGACAGGTTTTTATGGTGAGCCGATTCTTGCAAACCACATTGATTTAGAAAATTGGTCAAACTCCCGGTTTCATAATTAAAACCTGCAAGTTTTGAAAAGTAATCAAGGTTCTCTATGGCCGAAAGGTTACCGTAAAGCATCACCACTTCAGGAATGTAGGCAAGGTGTTTGCGGCGCTCGTGATCATGCGCATCCAGCGCTTTGCCATCGATTAAAATTTTACCCGCGCTTGGTTCAATAAAACCAAGAAATAAATTAATGGTGGTCGTTTTGCCTGCACCATTTTGGCCCAAAAGGCAAAAAACCTCGCCGGCGTTAACAGTTAAATTAAGCTGGTTCAGAGCCTGATAAGCTCCATAATTTTTAGATAATGAAATAGCTTGAAGCATAAAATATATAGGAAATATAGGCGCATGCCGGATACAGCTGCACATTAAACAAAATAAATTTGTCGGATAAATAAAGTAAACCTGATTTTGAGGTTAGGCCATTAAACTTGGCGGCCCTTTATTGCTAAAAGATAGAATATAAGCAACAGGTTGCTTTATGAGGAAAACACTGGGTTTAACACCTGGTTTATTTATAGGTAAAAGAAATGCCAGCGGTAAAGGGCGATCGAAAAAGTACGATTGGTGTTTCAGCACTTCGCAGAGCTTACAGGTTAACTTTGCCGAAACAAGTTGCGCGTTGTATTTTGAATGCGATGTATGGTTTACGGAATGTTTCGCTGCGTGGTGGTGTAGACTTTCGACCAGTGTAGCATTAAGAAATACCCCTAATAACAAGATTGCCCATATGCGGGAAAAAATTTCGCGGCGGTATTTATATTTCGAATGCTTCAATGCAACAAAGTTACATTTAAAAAATTAAAATCAAACCTTTTAATAGGATTGGTTGTAAGACTGATGTTTCAATACTTGTAATCAGTATGCTAAATGGAACTATGGCGGTAGCGTTAAAATAAAAATGGTTCATGCAGACACGACCCATGGCTATGTATATTTTCGACTCAATATCGTCACCCTGAATTTATTTCAGGGTCTTTAGTTTTGGTATCTGATGTTACCCGTGGTGTCTGATGTTACCATCTGACACGAAAAAAATGTTGCATTGATGTGGTTAGCTTTTTAATATCAAGCTTAATCATTCTGTTTTTTTAGAAAAGCAATACCTGTGGTGCTTCGGTTACTTTGGCCCCACCTTCTGCTTAATTCCGGTAAATTAATCACTAAATATAATAATGTCTAAATCTTGATTATGGAAAATTATCTGTTTTTTTGGAGCGCAGTTTCCTGTGCCTGTCGGTTGGGTTCTGTCCTGCTGTGCGCTCTATCCTTTTGGAAAAATTATTTTTTAAACAATTTTTCTAAGCCAAAAGGGATGCCGCTCCCATCAGGGCTAGTTAACCCGGGACATCACATGGAAGATGTAAAACGGATGACGGAATGCGCTCTGCATAGATCAGCGTTTTCTGCGTGATCAATGCGAGGATAACGCTACCGGTCGGGTTTAGTTAACCCAGGCCTCGGCGGTGTTTAATAAAAATGGTTCGTGCAGACATGAACCATAGCAGTGGTTACTTTAGCCTCGCTCTCTGCTTAATCCCGGTAAATTTATCACTAAATAGAATACCCGTGGTGTCTGATGTTACCATCTGACACGAAAAAAATGTTGCATTGATGTAGTTAGCTTTTTAATATCAAGCTTAGTTATTCTATTTTTTTAGAAAAGCAATACTTGTGGTGCTTCGGTTACTTTGGCCTCGCCCTATACTTAATCCCGGTAAATTTATCACTAAATAGAATGTCTAAAGCTTGATTATGGAAAAGTATCTGTATTTTGGAGCGCAGTTTCCTGTGCCTGTCGGTTGGGTCCTGTCCTGCTGTGCGCTCTATCCTTTTGGAAAAATTATTTTTTAAACAATTTTTCTTAGCCAAAAGGGATGCCGCTTCCATCAGGGCTATTTAACCCGGGACATCACATGGAAGATGTAAAACAGATGATGGAATGCGCTCTGCGTAGATCAGCGTTTTCTGCGGGATCAATACTGGGATAACGCTGCCGGTCGGGTTTAGTTAACCCCGGCCTCGGCGGTGTTTAATAAAAATGGTTCGTGCAGACACGAACCATAGCAGTGGTTACTTTGGCCTCGCCCTATACTTAATCCCGGTAAATTAGCTGGTAAATAGAATAAAGTTTAAACCGGGATAACCCTGTCGCTCGCCCCGCCAGCAAACTATCGTGTGGACACATCTTTTAGTTTGTTTTTTTAAACGCTTTGCTAGCTTGCTTTAATAGATTACAGGTTTTACCGAAGAACGCCGTCAATCCCAAGAGCCTGAGCTATCAAAAAAACAGTTGCAGGAAAGAACAAATAGCATTACCAAACCTTAAACGCAGTGGTTTTGTGTTCATAATACTAATTTAATTGTTAAAGAGAATTGAACACAAAACGAAGTGCCGCTGTTTTTTTGATGTGAGTGTGGTTGTGTGAAAGGCTCCTAGCTGGATTGACAAAGCGCTTTGGGTACTTTGGCGCTCCAAAGTACCATGCCCCCGCGGCATAGAGCGGAAAAACAATATTTTTGTTGAAAAATAATTTTTCTTAATCAACGGAATTAATAGTATGAAAGATGCTGACCACGAAGTAGCTACAAGGCAATCGAAAACCATATTTCTCTTTGTAAAATAAATTCAGCATGACGATCGCCTTAGAACTAAGTGCTAAAGAACAAATAATGGCTAACAGAGATGTGTACACACGATAGGCCTGCAACGGGCAGGGGTTTAGTTAACAGAGGCCTTTCGATTTATCGAATCCTTGTATTTTTCTGATTTTTTAGGTGGTCTGTGGGGACACAGACCACGGCGATAAGGATACAGACCACGGTGGTGTGCTTCGGTTAGGGTAGTCCCGCCCTTTGCTTAATCCTGGAAATTTATCACTAAATACAATAATTCCTAAACCAGGATAACGTTGCCGGTCGGGTTTAGCTAATTCATGTTCATCTGATACCTGTTTTTTGTTCTGATCACTCAGGTAGCCTGTGAGGACATAGACCACTGCAATAAATAACGGCAATAAAATGAAAATGGTCCATGCGGACACGAACCACTGCTATGGAAATAGTGAAATCCTCCGTGTCAGTCCGTGTTTCCGTGGCAAAATATAAACAGCTTATGATCGGTGGTGTCAGATGTTCCCATCTGACACATAGTAAGTTAATATCACTTAGAACTCAAAGCGAAAAAGACTCCGTGAAGCACCTTAATTATATCACTTGAGACTTCGCTTAACTTTAAGTTAACACCGGTATCTTTTCTTTGCTCCATATTGCCTGATAATTGCTTTTAAGATGATTAAACACATTGGTTTACTTATATTTTTTGTTGTCTTGATTTCCAATGTAAACGCCCGGGAAGATCGGTTTGAATCGATTATTGCACAGAATCAAAAAGATCCGACTACAGCCCTGGCTCAATTAAAGAGGATCTATGCCAAAGCTATTGATGATAGTGATGAGTTATTAGAAGGCAAATGTTTACAGCAGATGGGCAAAATTTGTTATACACAAGGCCACTTTAGTCAATCTTTAGAGTTCTTTTTAAAAGCAGACAAGATATTTGGTAATGCCAATCAACCATTGTTATTGGCAGCCAATCTTAATGATGCCGGCGTGCTTTACTATTATATGAAACAGAAAGATAAGGCCATGAATAGCTATCGTAAAGCTATTGATCTCTATAAAAGATTGAATAATTTAACCGGACAGGTAACAGTATTGGGCAATATTGGGCAGTTGTACGAAAAAAGGCAGTTTTATGATAGTGCGTTTTATTATCAAAAACTGGCTCTAAACATAACCGAAAAGCTTAACAATAAAAGCGAAGCTGCAAAAATACACGAAAACTTCGGGAGCATATATGAAGATCTGGAGCGTTACGATTCCGCTTACATACATTTTAAACAGTCACTGGATTTATATCAAAAAGACCGGAATAAGCTGGGAAGTATTGAGGTCATTAACAATTTAGGCGATATTTTGCGTAAAACCGGTCGGTATAAGGAAAGTATTGTGCAAACCGAAACGGCTCTAAAACTTGCCGAAAAAATGGGCAATATTTATCAGTTAAGTTCCTGCTGCAGAGATTTAGGAAAAGCCTATGAGTTATTGAACAATATGGACAGCGCCTATCATTATGTAAAACTTGGTTATAAATATACTATTGATCTGTATTCGGTAGATGGAGCCAGGCAGGCCGCATTTTTGCAGGTGCTTTACGATATCAATAAAAAATCGGATGAAATTATCAGATTAAAAAGCGACCGGAAGGTAAACCGGATTATTGCTTTTTCTTCTGCCATTGTGGTGATATTATTGGTTGTTTTGGGTTTTGTGATTTTCAGCAGGCAACGTTTAAAGTTAAAAGATCAACAGATGCTGGCCAAGCAAAAGGCCATAGAACACGATATGACCAGCCTAGAACTCAAAAATCTTCAGCTCGAAGAACAAAATCTAAAACAATTACTGGAGGTAAAAAGCAGGGAGTTATCTACTCATACTTTAAATCTGATTAAGCATAACCAATTTCTGGAAAACCTGAGAAGTACCTTGCAGGCGATGGTGAAAGAGGATAAACGCGATCAGAAAAAGCAGATGAGCCAGATCCTAACCGAGATTAACCAGAGCTTTAACCACGAGCGCAACTGGAAGGAATTTACGGCGGCTTTTGAGCAGGTACACCATCAATTTCTGGAAAGCCTTAAAAAATATAGTCAGGAGCTTACCTCAGCAGATATGCGCTTAATCGCGTTGTTAAAAATGAATCTTGATTCGGGAGACATTGCCACCTTGCTCGGTATATCTACCGATAGCTTAAGGGTGTCAAGATATAGGTTAAGGAAAAAGCTAAATCTGGCTCAAGGCGATAATTTATCCGCATTTATCCAGGCCTTATAACCGTTACATCGATGGCTATCTACTGCCTGTTTCTAATGGTTTTTAGGGCTTAACAATTCGTTAATGTAACGGTAATAAAAGCATAATGGCGTTTTTTAATGTGTTTAATTGTCTTATTTACAGTTATTTGTTTCTTTTTGTTGCTTTTTGATATATGCCTGTTGTAACGCTGTTGCCTTTATGTAACCCTTAACATTTTCTGATGTAATCTGGCGTGTACATCTTTGCCCTGTCGATAATAAAAAGACAAGACCAAACGCAATGAATAAACCATTACAAATTCTGTTTTTACTTCTTTTTTGTGCAGGCACAGTTCATGCCACAAAACTAAAGGGCCATGTTTACGATAAGCAAACCGGCGAGGCCATTGTAGGTGCAACAGTGGTTTTAGAAAATCCAAGGCGCATAACCAATACCGGATTAGACGGTACTTTCGAATTTAAGGATGTTAAAGTTGGTACGGCTAAAATCAGCATAAGCTATGTTACGTACAAAACCATCGAAAAAACATTCGTGATCCTGAAAGAAGATAACGATCACTTAAAGTTTTACATGGAAAGTGATTCGAAAATCCTTGACGATATTACCATTAAATCCAATACGGTTAGTTCTACTGATCAGGGGGCTAGACGCTTAGAAAAAAATGCGCCACAACTGATGAACATCGTATCAGGCAGGGCGATTGAAATTTCACCTGATCTCACGGTGGCGAATGTGATGCAACGTATTTCGGGTGTATCCATAGAGCGCAACAGCAACGGCGATGGACAGTACGCGATATTAAGGGGGATGGATAAACGCTATAACTATACATTAGTCAATGGTGTTAAAATCCCTAGTCCGGATAATAAATACCGTTATGTTCCGCTCGACCTTTTTCCTGCTGATTTACTCGATCGTTTAGAGGTGTACAAAACCCTTACCCCAAATTTAGAGGGCGATGCTATTGGCGGTGCGATTAATATGGTGATGAAAAATGCACCGGGTTTGTTGCAGGTAAATGCCAATGTTGCTACTGGTTATAGCCAGTTGTTTTTCGATCGTAAGTTTACCAGCTACAATGCTTCGGATATCAGTTATAAATCGCCTTATGAAATAAACGGCAGAACCTATAATGCTACACAGAACGATTTTACCAAAGGAACGCTTGATTATAAATATAAAAACCCTGCACCTAATCTAATCGGAAGTTTATCTTTAAGTAAACGCTTTTTGGATAACAAATTAGGCGTAGTGTTAGCAGGAAGTTATCAAAATGCCTATCGCGGAAGCAATAGTACCTTCTATAATAATTCCGTTGTTGGTACAGATGCTTATGCCACCATTACCAGTAAAAGTTACCGTGAATTTTCGGAGCAGCAACAACGTACAGGTTTGCACGGGAAAGTTAATTATGTTTTTAACAAAAACCACCAGATCAGTTTTTACAATGTATATGTTAACCTGAAAAACCAGCAGGTTAGGGATGCCGTAACTACTACTTATAATAAAGATTATGATCCAACAGCAGGAAATGCACAGTTGGTTTTCGATACCCGTAGCCGTTTAACTGAGCAGCAGATTTACAATTCAACGTTGCATGGCGACCATCAGTTTTTTAATGATAAATTTAAGGTGCAGTGGTCGGCTGTTTATTCTTCTGCCAAAAATGATGTGCCTGAAAATACCAGTATCAGTTTAAATGGGTTGGAACAGAATTTCCAGCGCAAACGCACCAGCTTGGTGAATACCAACCCGGTTACCCGCAGGTGGGAGCGTAATACCGACGAGGATGTGGCAGGTTATCTGGATCTGACCTACCATGTTTTAGCAGGTAAGCATAAATTGGATGTTATGGCTGGAGGTTTATACCGCGATAAGCAAAGAAGCAGCTTCTTTAATAACTACAATATGGCCCAGGCCGCAGATCATGCAAATGATGTTTACGGTGTAAATTTCCAAAATTATACCGATCTGAACCTGGTGGTAAGCAATCCAACCGGCGCTGTAGCCAATTCCCTTACCTACGATGCCACGGAACAAACCACTTCCGGTTATGGAATGTTTAAATATAATTCAGCTAAATTAGAAGTAATTGGTGGTGCAAGAGTAGAGCATACCAATCAGGGTTATCACCTTCTTTTTGCCGCAGGAGAATCTTTTCCAAAAGGAAACCAGGTTTACACCGATGTATTGCCGAGTTTAACCGCAAAATATTTCTTAACGGAAAAAGCACAGTTACATGCCTCTTATTATAAGGCGCTTAACCGCCCGGGTTTTTATGAAATTGTACCTGGAAAAGTGGTAAATGAAGAATTTCAGGAACGTGGTAATCCTAATTTGCAACGTGCTCTGGCTGATAACTTCGATTTAAGGTACGAGCTTTTTCCCGGCGCTTCCGAGCAATTATTGGTTGGTGCTTTCTATAAAAGGATAAAAATCCAATTGAATATACTTTTCAAGCCGATGCCGTTCGCGGTCAGGATATTTATTACAGCCCGGGCAACTTTGGTACGGCAAATAACTACGGAGCTGAGGTAGATTACATCAAATATTTTAGTAAAATAGGGGTGAAGGCCAATTATACTTATACCCATTCGCGTATTAATACCACTAAAACCACCAGGGTAATCAATAACACTACCGGAGATACAGAGCCCGCAAATGTGAATCAGGAGCGTCCGCTTTATGGTCAGTCGGCACATATTGCTAACCTGTCTATATTGTTTAAAGACACTAAAAAAGGCTGGGATGCTCAGGTTGCAGGTGCCTATACGGGGCCACGGATCAACACGGTTTCGCAATTCTTAAACAACGATTTATGGCAGGAAGGATTTATCCAGGTTGATGCCGCTGCAGAGAAGCGTTTTAAAGGCGGAATAAGTGTTTTTCTAAAAGCCAATAACATTTTAAATACCCCGACAAAACTATTTATAAAAGGTACAAATCCCGCAAATAACGATATCAAAGAAGATTTGGTTAAAAACGGAAATACCTTGATCAGGAGCGATTATTACGGCCAGAATTATCTTGTTGGCTTTAGGTATAAGTTTAATTAATAGCATTTTAAGAAACAAAGACATGAAATCAAATCAGATTTTTAAATTATTAATCCTTGTTGTGCTAGCCCTGGCAGGATGTAAAAAAGCCAATATAGATGTGGATACCACTGTTATTGATGGTTCGGCAATCGGGGAGGTTTCCGGGGTTTGGGCAAAAGGCAGTACACAGGTAATTAAAGGCGATATTGTCATCCCTGAAGGGAAAACCCTGACCATTGAAGAAGGGGTGACGGTGCTGATGGACACAGTTGCTAAACCAGAGATTGTGATAAAAGGTAACCTGTATGCACTTGGAACTGCAGAAAACCCAATCAGGTTTACGGTAAATGAATTTTATAAAACTGCATCAAAAAAATTCGGAAAGCTTTGGGGCGGTATATTGGCCGGGCCAACGTGCGAGGAACTGGTGCTTGATCATGTAATCCTCGAATATGCTGGCTCCACTACTTCGGATGCTTCTACATCCGTAAAAATGGGGCTTTATAAGGCCAAGGCCGGAGAAAATCTGCCCGCACTCTGGTTTGCCAATGCCAATGGCAAATTAGTGGTTCAGAACAGTATTTTCAGGAACCTCCAGGAAGATTGTACCTATATTGAAGGTGGGAAGATTATTTTTGCCAATAATGTGTTTTATACTACGGGTGTGACAGGAGGGGAAGCCATGAATTTTAAATCGGGCTGTTTAGCAGATATCGCTTATAATCTGGTTTATAGCACCAATACCAATGCCTTAAAATTATCCAATACAGGAGATAAAACGCCGCAAACCTATATTATTGCGTATAACAATACCCTGGTGAATACAGGGTGGAGAAGGCCAACGGCCAAAGGCGGATCAATCTGGCTGGAAAGTACCGTACGTGCCGATCTGTATAATAACCTTTTTGCAAATACCCGTTTTGGCGTAAAAAGAGATCCGAAAAAACCTGAAGACAGCCGTTCTGCTTATGGCAATAACTGGTATTATGGTTTTGATCAGGCCACTGTAAATCAGTTTCAGCCAACAGGCGATATTGTAGGTGGTAAAAACGATGTAATCAGCAATGTGGCCGGTGCAAATGATCCTAAATTTGTGAATTATCCTTTAAACACGGCAGTTACCAATGCCGATTTCAATACCGCATGGGATTTTCATCTGCAGGGTAACTCACCCGCTTTAGGCAAAGGCATCACTAACTTTAACCGTCATCATAAAGGAGGCATTGTAATGAAAAACGGAATTACCTATATCTCGCCTTCACCATCTACATTTGTTGGTGCATACGGAACTAAAATATAAAAATGAAATACAACCATATTTTAAAGTTTGCCGCTTTTGCGGTTTTAAGCCTGGCCATTTCTTGTAAAGGAGGTGCGCAAAATGGAAATAGTACTGTCGTAAAACCCTTATATGTATCTGACCCTGTCGATTTTGATACCGATGATCCTGCAATCTGGGTAAACCCAAGCGATCCTGCACAATCTTTGGTAATTGGTACCGATAAAGATACCAATGGTGGCCTGTATGTTTTCGATCTGAAAGGTAAAATCATCCAATCCAAAACGGTTAAGGGTTTAAAGCGACCTGATAATGTGGATATTGCCTATGGTTTGCAGCTGGCTGGAAAAAAGACAGATATTGTAGTGACAACTGAGCGTTATACCCATAAACTGCGTATCTTTTCCCTGCCGGATATGAAGGCAATTGACAATGGCGGAATTCCGGTTTTTGTGGGTGAAACAGGAGCAGAGTACCGTGATTTGATGGGAATTTCGATGTATACCGATCCTGCTGGAAAAATTTATGCCATTGTAGGCCGTAAAACCGGCCCTAAAAATGGAGGTTATCTTTGGCAATATGAATTGACAGATGACGGAAAGGGTAATGTCAAAGCAGATTTAGTGCGGAAATTTGGATTGTATAGCGGGAAAAAAGAAATCGAAGCTATTGCCGTTGATAACGAATTGGGCTTTGTTTATTATTGCGATGAGCAGGTAGGCGTACGCAAGTATTATGCAGATCCGGCCAAAGGAAATAAAGAACTGGCATTGTTTGGACAAGGCGATTTTGCCGTGGACAATGAGGGTATCGCCATTTATAAAACACCAGGCAATAAAGGATATATCCTGGTGTCTGATCAGGGTGCCGGGCAGTTAAAAGTATATGACCGGGTGGCCAGGAAAAATACGACCCATCCGCATCCGCTATTAACCACCATAAAATATTCAGCTAATCAAACAGATGGTATTGATGTGGTTTCAGTTCCACTAAATAAAGATTTTAGGCATGGTTTACTCGTCGCCATGAGCGATGATAAAACCTTTCACTTTTATAGATGGGAGGATATAGCGGGTAAAATATTGACTATTGCAAATCCATAACATTAATATTTATTTTTTGTAAAGCAATTGCAGAAGCGGTTGGGTTGGTTAAGTCCAGGTTCTGACAATTTGAAGGAAACCGGTATTCCGCTTAGATTGGGTGTAGGGGCGATGAATAGTATTAATATGGTGTTGACATAAACCCCGTCCACTGCAAGCGGGTGCGCGGTCTAGTTAAGTTAAGCTTTTTTAACCACAGATGCACACGGATAAATGGATTTTCATATCTGTGTGCATCCTTTCTATCTGTGGTAAAATTATTTTTGTGATGGCGAATGGTTTGCCCTGTTGATATAAACCCTGCCCGTTGCAGGCGGGTAATCAATGGGGTTAAGTTTAGGAGAAACAATTACCGCCCTGAACCTGTAGAAGGCCAAATTTTTTCGAATAGTCAAGATCTTCGATAGACTCACGCTTAGAAGTGATCATTATTAAGGGGTATTCTTAACCATTCCGTCCTTTCGAGTGGATTGCAGCTTAGTCGGGAAATCTGTTTCAAGATAGATATCTCCATTTCACTGTGTTCCGGTAGACATGAGCAAGCCCCACTTATAATGACAATTGTAGCTAACTAATATTAAGTATTTTTCCTTTTTTTATTGATATACGAATATGGCTTGTCGTTTTTAACTTGATTTTTGTGTATATTTAATTGATTATTAATATGTTATTAATAAATTATCGTAAAACTTAATTAACAAACTCATCATGGACAAACCAAGCCAAACAAAAATTCAACTATTGCATCCCGATTTAAGGGAACTGGCAATAAGTACGTTTTCTCAGGCGGAAGCTAAATTAACGGGAAGATCTAAACCGCGGATAACTGCAACCCTCAGAACATTTAAAGAGCAACAGGATTTATATAATCTTGGCCGAACGGTAGTAAACCCTGATGGTAGATCGGCCAGCAAGCCTATGGGTAATATTGTTACCAATGCAAAAGCTGGTCAATCGATACATAATTACGGTTTAGCACTTGATTTTGTGCTGGTTATTGATGGAAAAGATACCTCATGGAATATGGTTAAAGATTATGATCAGGATGGGCGTAGCGATTGGATGGAAGTGGTTAATGTTTTTAAGGCCAATGGCTGGGAATGGGGTGGTGATTGGGTAAGCTTTAAAGATGGCCCACATTTACAGCACGATTATGGGTATACCTGGCAACAATTACAGGCTAAAATGATTGCTGGCGAACAAAGGAACGGTTATGTGATTTTGGACAGGCCGCCGGTAGTGGTTCCAAACCTTTATCGTACAACAACTGCTCTAAATTTTAGAACCGGACCATCCGTTACCTCAGAAAAGATAAAAAAGATCCCGGTGATTTTAAAGGGCGAACATGTTGCAGAAATATCCCGCGACGGGGAATGGAGTTTGGTAAGTTACGAAGAGATCCAAGGATATGTTAGTAATAAATACCTTTCGAAGTAATCCAATTGATTTAAGCCAAAGATATACACGGATCTACAGGGATTTTATATCTGTGGTTAAATCTTAAACCGCAATATTATTCGATAATTTATATTCAGACGGGGTAATTCCCGTCTGCTTTTTAAAATATTTACCAAAAAAGAGGAATTGCTAAAACGCAGTTCCATGGCTACTTCCGAAATATTCATTCTGTGGCTCGTTAGTAATAATTTCGCCTCCCTGATGACCATTTCATCAATGATTTCTCCCGCTGTTCTATCCGTTACATGTTTCACTACTTGTGATAAATGCCTGGGTGTAATGCGTAAGCGGTTGGCATAATAAATTACACGCTTTTCCTTTTTGAAATTTTCTGATACCAGCGATAAAAACCGGTTCGTAAGCTCTGTTTTGCTATCATGCACAAAAGGCATTGCATCTTTCTGTTTGTGCTTTAACAGAAAAATATCATACAAGAGTTCTAAAAAGCTGTTGTGAACAATGTTTTTAATCTGAGGCGTGTCTTTAGGTACATTCAGTTTTTTGTGTATGGCAAGCATGTCATAATAAATGAATGTATGCTCTTCTTTTGATAATGAAAATTTATGGATAGGATTGGTCTGGAACATTCTGTAAGCTTCGCCACTGTTAAAAAATACCCCCCTGGTTTTTAAATAACTTTTGCTAAAATGAATACTGATAAATGAAACCTCGCTGTTATCTCTTATTTCATAAACAGCATGCGGAAAAATGAGTAGAATATCCCTTTGGTTTAATACATGTTCTGTAAAATTTATCCTGAGGTTCATTTTCCCTTTGGTGATCAGGATTAGCGCATAACTTGATACACGGAACGGCTCGGAACTGCAATAATTGGGGTCTGTGCTATGATGGATTTTAGCCATCAGACCATCATTTAAAGACAGCGCTTCCTCATGGTCTTTTTCAGAAAAAGTTTTGGTGAGTAAATCTTCTTGCATAAAAATTGTTCCGTATTTTTAATCATTTCTTAACAGATCCAATCATCTTTTGCACCACAATTTCATCCACCCTATTTGGATAGTTTTTGCCCCCTTATCTATCGGATTTTTGATCTGGCAAATGTAATGTTCAGAATTAATTTTTCAAGAATATTTTTTTTAAATGACTAATTTCTGATTGATTTTTACGTTTTTGATTAATAATTTAAATAAATTAAAATGCTTTAAAACAGTTATTTATGTTGTTTAAGCGCTTTTTAGTCTACTTTTTAACTTTTTTACTATTTTATAATAAAAGTCAGAATGTCAATTAGTCAATTCATCTAAATGTCACATTTTGCCTATCCAACATTTTGACCAATATATCCCACATTTGAACCTTTTTTTGGCTTCACTTACGCACTAAAATTGTGTGATCAAATCATTTGGTTAATGTTGCCTTAATCTACGCTGTTGATTTTAATTTTTAGAAGTAGCATTCAGGTTGCAGATCAATGTTTCAGAACGGGTTTTAAAAAACTGAAGAATATAAGTGTTCAGCATGCGTAAAAAATTACAAGATAGAATTGCCTCTTTTAAGGATGCAGCGGTGATAAAAGAAAAAGGATTATATCCTTATTTCAGGTCCATAGCATCTGGTCAGGACACCGAGGTAGTAATCAATGGGGAAAAAGTACTCATGTTTGGTTCAAATTCCTATTTGGGTTTAACCAACCATCCCAAAATAAAAGAAGCCGCTAAAGCAGCGATAGAAAAATACGGAACCGGCTGTGCAGGATCGCGGTTTCTGAACGGTTCGCTCGATATCCACCTCGAACTTGAGAACCGCCTGGCCGAATATGTAGGCAAAGAAGCTGCAGTACTTTTCAGTACCGGTTTTCAGGTCAACTTAGGGGTAATATCCTGTTTGTTAGATCGTAACGATTATCTGCTGCTGGATGAGTATGATCATGCCTCTATTATTGATGGTAGCCGTTTGGCCTTTTCGCGCACGATTAAATATGTGCATAATGATATGCAGGATCTTCGTCGCAAATTGAGCCGTTTACCTGAAGATGCTGCGAAACTGATTGTTTCTGATGGTATTTTTAGCATGGAAGGTGATCTGGTTAATCTTCCTGAAATGGTGGAAATAGCCAACGAATTTGGCGCCAATATTATGATGGATGATGCACACAGCCTCGGTGTAATCGGTTTTAATGGATCTGGAACAGCATCTCATTTCAATCTCACTGAGGATGTAGACCTGATTATGGGCACTTTTAGCAAATCGCTGGCCTCACTGGGCGGATTTATTGCCGGTAATACAGAAACCATCGAATATATTAAACACCGTGCCCGTTCACTCATGTTCAGCGCCAGTATGCCGCCATCAGCTGTGGCCAGCGTGATTGCTGCGTTGGATATCATTGAATCGGAACCTGAACGGATTGATCAGCTTTGGGCCAATACCGAATATGCGAAGAAACTTCTGCTTGATGCCGGTTTCGATATCGGGCACAGCAACAGTCCGATTATACCCATTTACATCCGCGATAACACCAAAACCTTTATGATTACGAATATCCTTCAGCAAAACGGGGTTTTCGTTAATCCGGTAGTTTCGCCAGCTGTTCCGTCAGATTCATCTTTGATCAGGTTTTCTTTGATGGCTACGCACACTTTCGATCAGATTGAATCGGCCATAGCCAAGCTAAGTGCAGCTTTTAAGTCCGTTAATGTAGAATTAGTCGGGAGCCAATCATGAGAGAACTGGTAAAGGTTTCCGATAAAAAAGCATTGGCTGCGTTTGTAGATTTTCCGCACGATTTATATGCGGGCGATGTAAATTATGTGCCCGAACTTTTCATTGCCCAGCGCGATCTGCTTAGCCCCGGAAAACATCCTTTTTACGAACATTCTGAAATACAGCTCTTTTTGCTTTATGATGAGGGTAAAATAGTTGGGCGGATTGCCGCCATCAACAACACCAATCATAATAAGGTCTATGAATCGAGTGATGGCTTTTTTGGTTTTTTTGATTGTATCAACGATGCCACAGTAGCTAAACAGCTTTTTGAAGCAGCAGAGGATTGGTTAAAGCAAAAGGGATTGACCAAAGTTTTAGGACCGGTAAATTTTTCTACCAATGAAGTATGCGGCTTGCTCATAGAAGGTTTCGACGGCCCTCCGGTAGCCATGATGCCTTATAATGCCCGGTACTATCTGCCGCTTTTGGAACAGATTGGGTTTCAGAAAAATGTTGATTTAAGGGCCTACCGGTACACCGCTGGCAATTATAGCGACCGGTCGGTGAAACTGATGGACAGGATTGAGGAACGTTTGAAACGGAATGACATTATTCTGCGCAAAATCAACATGAAGAAATTCAAGGAGGACTGTAATGCGGTAAGAGAGGTATACAACAAAGCTTGGGATAAAAACCTGGGTTTTGTACCGATGACGGATAAAGAGTTTGACTACACGGCAAACGATTTAAAACTCATCCTTGATCCTGAATTTTGCATCCTGGCCGAGCAACATGGCAAGATTATAGGTTTTGCTTTAGCAATACCCGATATCAACCAGATTTTGATCAAAATTAAACGCGGAAGACTATTCCCAACGGGGTTGATCAAGCTTTTAGCCAATAAAAAGAAAATTGATGGGATCCGTATTTTATTGCTTGGCGTGGTAGATGGTTACCGTAAAATGGGGATCGAAGCCTGTTTATATGGACGGATTATCAAACATTTTGAAGCTAAAAAGATGAAATATGCGGAGGCGAGCTGGACTTTAGACCATAACGAGCTGATCAATAAACCCATTGAAGATATCGGTGGAAAGTTATACCGGAAATATAGGATTCTAGAGAAAGCGATATGAAAAAGCGGGTGTTGATTACGGGAGCAACGGGATTTGTGGGTTATCACCTCATTAAATCCGCTTTGGCCAACAATCTGGAAGTATTTGCCAATGTACGTAACAATACAACTGCAGGTCATCTTAAAGATTTTGAAATCAATTATGTAGATCTAGATTTTGAATCGATCTATTTGCTGAAAGAGAATATTGAAGAGAAAAAGTACGATTATATTGTACATGCTGCTGCAGTAACCAAGGCAAAAAAATTAAGCGATTACAATAAAATTAACGCAACCTATACCAGGAATTTGGCGGTAGCTGCTTCAAAATCCACACATCGCATCAAGAAGTTTGTATTCATCAGCAGTTTGGCGGCACTGGGACCTTTAAAGCAAAAAAATGAAAGGCTAACGGATAATGGTGCTTCAAATCCGGTAACCAGTTATGGGATCAGCAAGGCATTAGCCGAAACATACCTGGCCCAGATTTCGGATTTACCCTTAATTATAATCAGGCCCACTGCGGTTTATGGTCCTCGGGAGAAAGATATTTTCATACTGATCAAAACTATAAAGGCTGGGCTGGAGCTTTACATTGGCAAGCAGGAACAGGAACTCAGTTTCGTGTATGCTACCGATCTGGCCGATCTTATCATTAAGGTACTCGCTTCTGATGTGGTGGGCAGGGCTTATAATATATCAGATGGAGCAGTATACAAGCGCTCATCGCTTGCTCATTATGCAAGGAAGGCCTTAGGCAAAAAAACAGTAAGGTTAAATGTACCTGTGCCATTGATTAAAGGTTTGGCCTGGTCGATGGAGCATTTATATGGCATGTTTAATAAAATACCCGCATTAAATGTAGATAAGATAAAAGAAATCACGGCGCCTAACTGGGGCTGCGACATTAAAAATATTCAGAATGATTTTGGTTTTGCTCCCCGGTTTGGCCTGGAACAGGGGCTAAATGAAACCATCAACTGGTACCGTAAAAACAATTGGTTATAAGATTTTAAATAAAATAGAATGAAAGAACAAGTAAAAGCAGCTGAAGGTAAGCTGGGAATATTAATGCCGGGATTAGGCGCCGTAGCAACAACCATGATCGCCGGAGTTGCTGCAATTAAAAAAGGCATCTCAAAGCCGATCGGTTCTTTAACGCAGATGGGTACGATCCGTTTAGGTAAAAGAACAGAAAAAAAGGAGCCAAAAATTAAAGATTTTGTTCCTCTGGCCAATCTGGAAGATTTGGTTTTCGGTGGCTGGGATGTTTACGAAGATAACGTTTACGAAGCTGCTTTAAACGCCCGCGTATTGGATGCCAACCTTTTACGCGATGTACGCGAAGAATTACAGGCCATTAAACCGATGCGCGCTGCTTTCGACAGAAACTACGTAAAAAACCTGGATGGCAAATATGTAAAAGATATCGATAACCGTTATGAACTGGCTCTGGCTGTAATGGAAGATATCAAAAACTTTAAAGCTGCAAACAACTGCGACCGTATTGTACTGGTTTGGTGTGGCTCTACCGAAATTTATTTCGAAGCGTCAGAAGTTCACGAATCACTTGCTGCATTTGAGCAGGGTTTAAGAGATAACGATCCACGTATCGCGCCAAGTATGATTTATGCTTACGCGGCATTAAAATTGGGGATTCCTTTTGCTAATGGTGCGCCAAACTTAACGGTAGATATTCCTGCTTTGATCGAACTGGCTAAAGAAACCAATACCCCAATTGCAGGTAAAGATTTTAAAACCGGTCAAACCTTGATGAAAACCATCTTGGCACCTGGTTTAGCGGCACGTTCGTTAGGTGTAAACGGTTGGTTTTCTGATAATATTCTGGGTAACCGCGATGGTTTGGTGTTAGATGATCCGGATAACTTCAAGACCAAAGAAGTATCAAAACTGGGTGTACTTGAAGATATCTTTAAACCGGAGCTCAATCATGATCTGTACGGCGACATGTACCACAAAATCAGGATCAACTACTATCCGCCTCACGGTGATAACAAAGAGAGCTGGGATAACATCGATATTTTCGGTTGGTTGGGTTACAAAATGCAGATCAAAATCAATTTCCTTTGCCGCGATTCGATTTTGGCCGCACCGATAGTATTAGACCTTGCGCTGTTTATCGATCTGGCTAAACGTGCAAATATGTCGGGCATTCAGGAATGGTTATCATTCTACCTGAAATCGCCACAAACAATTCCGGGTGTGCCTGCAGAAAACGACATTTTTAAACAGTTAATGAAACTTCAGAATACCCTGCGTTACATTATGGGTGAAGAATTGATTACCCATTTAGGGCAGGATTACGAAGAAGAACTGATAGAAACAGTATAGTGTTTATCCACAAATTTCTTTCAACGGCTTTGGGCATTGGCTACATCGGTAAAGGTGCCGGTACTTACGCTGCAATAGCAACGTGTATTTGCTGGCACCTTTCCCAGGGCCCTTATACCAATCCATATTTATGGCCTATACTTTTTACCATGTTCATTGTAATGATTGGGGTAATGAGTGCCGATAGGGTGGAGGAGATTTGGGGTAAAGACCACAACCGGGTAGTAATTGATGAAGTTGCCGGAATGTGCATTACATTACTGCTTATACCTTTAAAATGGCAATATACCCTGATCGGCCTTATTCTTTTTAGGTTTTTTGATATTCTTAAACCATTTGGCATCCGCAAATTAGAAGAGCTGCCAGGTGGTTGGGGGGTAATGGCTGACGATGTGCTGGCTGGAATTTATGCGAATATTATACTGCAACTCATCGTTGTTTTAGCAATATTTTAAACCTGATGTTCACTTTCCTAAAAGCACAGGCATCATCCTTAGTGGCCTCGGCAACAGATTTCGGCGTGACTATTATGGCCGTAAATCTTTTAGGATGGTGGTACCTGGCAGCCAGTATAACAGGCACGGTAGCAGGTGGTGCCGTTAACTTTTATGTAAACCGTAAATGGGTTTTTGAAAGTGAATCTACAGCCATTAGGTGGCAGATATTAAAATATATTTTGGTATGGGCCGGCAACCTGATCATTGTAACCTCGGGGGTATTTATGCTCACGCATTTTTTTAATCTCAATTACGTACTCGCCAAAGTCTTGAGCTCCGTTTTAACGGGTATCAGCTACAATTATATCATGCAAAAGCAGTTTATTTTTTCAAATTAAATGAAACCGATTTATTCATTTTTATTATTCGTTACGCTCTGTTTTATTTTGCAGGTAAATGCCTTTGGCCAAAGAACTGTTGTATCTGGTACCGTACGCGACGCAGTAACCAAAGAAACGCTGCCTAATGTTTCGGTTTTCTTTAAAGATACCCAGATTGGTACACAGACCGATGTAAACGGGAAATATTTACTTGTTTCTCCAAACCCACAAAATGAGATCAGTTTCAATTATGTTGGTTATCGTAGTGTTCTTAAAAATACCGTTCCATCCGCAACGCAGGAACTGGATATTGCCATGGTACCCGATTCGAGAGTCTTGGATGAAGTGATTGTGGTGGGCGGTAAAAAGACAAAATATCGAAATAAAGATAATCCCGCGGTGGAATTGATCCGGCAGGTAATTGCGCATAAAGATGAAAACCGCATTAAAAGTTATAATACAGTTTCTTTCAGGCAATATGAAAAAATGCTCTTCTCACTGAGCAATGTATCAGATAAGTTTAAGAATAAAAGGATGTTTAAGAATTATCAGTTTCTGTTTCAGGAGCAGGATTCGACATTAATCGGAGGGAAAAATCTTCTTCCGATTTATATTCAGGAGCAACTTGCCGATCATTACCTGAGTAAAGATCCGGAAAAGAACAAAACGATCGTAATCGGAGAAAAACAGGTCCAGTTTGATAGCCGATACATTGATAATAAAGGAATGAAATCCTATTTCGACAGGATGTATCAGGATATTGATATTTATAAGAATAATATCTCCGTGATCAGTAATGAATTTTTGAGTCCTATTGCAGATGGTGCGCCTAATTTTTATAAGTTTTTCATTACCGATACCATTAAAACACAGAAACCTGAAATAATAGAAGTGTCTTTTACCCCGCGTAATACCGGCGATATGTTGTTCGAAGGGAAGATTTACGTGACCAATGATAGGCATTATGCGGTTACAGGAGCCTCTTTCGGTGTAAACAAAAATATTAACCTCAATTTTGTACGTGCACTTAAAATCGATCTGAATTTTGAACAGAACGATAAAGGCAAATACAGTTTGAGCAAAAGCAGTTTACTGGCCGATTTCGGCATTGGTAAAACCAAAGGTATTGGCTTTACAGGCGAGCGTTCGGTTACTTTTAAAAATTACCGGTATGATACCGTGCTGCCTGATACGATTTTTCAAGGGAAAAGCAGCGTAGTACTGGCTGATGCGGCAAAAAAAGACGATACATTTTGGGAGAATAACCGGTTAGATACCATTTCGAAGAACCAGCTGAAGATTTACAGCAATATTGATACGCTGCAAAATCTGCCATCTTTCAAGCGGACCATGAAAATCGTGACCCTTTTATTTGCAGGTTATCAGAATCTTGGCCCCTATGAAATAGGTCCGGTAAACACCTTTTATAGTTTTAACAATGTAGAAGGTTTAAGGCTACGGTTTGGTGGCCGAACCACTCCAGAATTGAGCAAACGTTACTATTTCGAAAACTATCTGGCTTATGGCATTAAAGATGAGAAATGGAAGTTTTTCCTTTCCGGTACCTATTCACTGAATAATAAATCAATCTACGCATTCCCTCAACATTATATTAGGGCTAGTTTTCAGCGCGATACTAAAATACCCGGACAAGAGTTGCAGTTTGTACAGGAAGATAATTTCCTGCTCTCGTTTAAACGTGGCGTAAACGATATGTTGTTGTATAACGATTTTTACCGTTTGGATTATGTGAAGGAGTTCGAAAATCACTTTTCTTATAACCTGGGTTTCAAAAAATGGAGCCAGACACCGGCCGGTGGGTTAAGTTACCTGAATACAAATAACCAGTTGGTAAACCGGTTAACCACCAGTGAAGTTTCTGTTCAGTTAAGGTACGCCCCGAATGAGAAATTTTACCAGGGGAAGATATACCGCGTGCCCATTGCCGATCGTTATCCCGTATTTAATCTCCGTTACACCGCGGGTTTGAAAGGCGTTTTGGGCGGTGAATATAATTATCACAACCTGCTGGGAAGCATCGATAAACGTTTTTATTTATCGCAGCTGGGTTATAGTGATGTAACGGTAGAGGGCAGCTACATTGCCGGAAAAGTGCCTTTTCCTTTGCTGGATATCCATCGTGCCAATCAAACCTATGCTTATCAGCTTAACTCATACAACTTAATGAACTTCCTGGAGTTTGTAAGTGATCATTACGTAAGCATTAATATCGATCATAATTTTAATGGCTTCTTTTTTAATAAAATGCCGTTGATCAAGAAATTGAAGTTGAGGGAAGTGTTCTCATTCAAAGCCCTGTATGGTGGCTTGCGGAATGAGAATAATCCGAATTTTCAAACCGGATTATACCAGCTTCCGGTTTACGAAAATGGTGCACAAAGAACTTATGCATTGGGCAATACACCCTATATGGAAGGCAGTATCGGTGTAGCTAACATCTTTAAGTTATTGCGGGTAGATCTGGTAAAACGCTTCAGTTACCTCAATAATCCGGAAGTTTCTGAGTGGGGGATCAGGGCAAGGGTAAAATTTGATTTTTAAAATAAGCTATGGAAAAAAATCTGAGAGACAGCCTGCAACAGGGCATTTATAAAGTCATTAATCCTTTTGTAAAGGGATTGATCAAAATGGGTTTAACACCTAATGCGGTCACTACCATAGGTTTAATTTTAAATATTGGCGTGGCCGTTATTTTTGTGCTTGGTGCAGAAAAATCTAACCGAGGCGACATGTCTTACATTGGTTGGGGAGGTGCACTGGTGCTTTTTGCTGGTCTTTTCGACATGCTCGATGGCCAGGTGGCGCGACTAGGGAACATGAGTTCGAAGTTTGGCGCTTTGTACGATTCGGTACTCGATCGTTATAGCGAAATGATTATGTTTTTGGGTATCTGTTATTACCTGGTGGCACATCATTACTTTTTAAGTTCATTGTTTGCTTTTATTGCATTAATTGGTTCGATGATGGTGAGTTACACGCGTGCAAGGGCAGAAGGATTAGGAGTGGAGTGTAAAGGCGGTTTAATGCAGCGACCGGAGCGGGTAGTGACCATTGGCGTTTTTGCCATCTTCTGCGGTATTGCAGGTCATTTTATCGGTGGTAATTATAAGTTATATGTGCCGGGAATTTCTTTCCATGTATTCGAAACCATGTCGATTTTTACCATGCCCATTACTGTAATGGCGGTATTGACCAATATTACGGCTATTAAACGTCTTCAAGAGGCCAAAAGAGGCCTGGAAGCACAAGAATTTAAGGAAAGAAAAGGAAATAATAAGGCGGCATTAATTGCAGGTTTAGTTTTTATGGTAGGTTTAACCGGGATGATTTCGTTGCCTGCGAATGCGCAGGGGGCAGATCCTTCCCCGATCAGTTTTCCGGTACCAAAAGACATTAGCAATCAATTATTTTACTTGCAGCGCGATCCGAATACCAATACCATCATTTGCCAGTTAAATGTAGATAAACATGGAGAAGTGAATAAAGAACAACCTGTAAATGTATTTTGGATGCGTTACGGAGATCAGGGTGAAAAAAAAGAACTGAGTTATATACAGCGGAAATTCGCTTATGGCATTATTAGCAAAAACTTAGGCAATGGCCAGTTTGAATTGCGGTTTACTTCACATAAAAAGCTGCCGATGTACCTGAATAAATCTGCTGTTGATAAGAAATATCATGTTTTTGCGACAATCAACAATAAGAAAATGCAGCTGGAACGGATATTCCTTCGGATTGAAGGGGGCACATTCTGGTTTCCTAATGTGAAATATGTTGAAATTAAAGGTTATGATGCTTCGGAGCCGTCGAAAGTATTAGTAGAAAGGATTAAGGTTTGAGATAGATCGTCATTCCCAACTTGATTGGGAATCGTAATGCCAAGTCCTTTAAGACTATTGCAATTCCAGATTGTCATTCTGAGGGATAATTTATGGTGTAAAAATCAATATGAGTGACATACAATTGTGTTTTTTTGTTCTATGGCGCAGTCTTGCCTCGGCTCACCGCCGCCGAGGGGCTCTTACTTTTTGACATCAAAAAGTAACAAAAAATGCCGGCTGAAAATTTTTCTTTCAAAGCCAGCGGCAAGGCCTGGTCAGTGGAACCCGAAAAATTTGTTAGGCCGGATTTAAGTAGAACGTAGATTCGGCGGTATGGCCTAGCTGGATGGAATGCATAGTCTCATAATTCGATCGTTAGTAAGTGATTTCGAAATAGAGTAAATGGTAGTGCAACGAAGTTCAGAATGACGGAAGTTTCTATGTCTGAGAGGAGTCGAAGACTTTTAGCGGATAGTTAGCATAAAGATCCTGAAACAAGTTCAGGATGACGATTAAATGAGTGGAGCTGAAAGCCAATTAAATAATTACAATGAAAAAGAATTTTGTTTCCAATTCAACCGCATCCATCAGGATGTTTAAAAACGACTTTTTAGAGCGTCTATCAAAAGTTCAGTTTTACGTACCATTAATCGTATATGTTCCGGTTATTGCCTTTCTGTTTTGGAAAGCACTCTGGGAAATAAACATGACGGCTTTAAGTTTTACAGGATGGTTTTTGCTCGGCCTGGGCATCTGGACCATCACCGAATACGTGCTCCATCGGTATGTTTTTCATTTTGAACCTGAAGTTGAATGGGGTAAGAAAATCCATTTTATTTTCCATGGGGTACATCATGATTACCCAAATGATGCCAAAAGGCTGGTGATGCCGCCCTCTGCCAGTATTCCAATGGCTCTAGGCTTTTACTTTCTTTTCGACTGGTTATTGCCCGATACCAAAGTTTATCCGTTTTTTTCAGGGTTTATGATCGGTTATCTGTTTTACGATATGGTACATTACGCGCTTCACCATGCAAATTTTAAAAGTGGTTTCTGGAAAAAACTAAAGCAGCATCACATGCTTCACCATTATTCCGACTCGACCAAAGGTTATGGGGTAAGCTGGACTTTTTGGGACCACATTTTCAGGTCTAACTTTGATAAAAAGTAGTATGCAGCAACAATCATTGCTTAAAAACAATTTTATGATATCCGTAATATTTATCTGACAGTTGCTATATCTGTTGGATATCTATTGTTATCAATACTGCTGGTTGGCTTTAAAACTGATCAGCTGGTGCTGATTTTTATCTTTAATGCCTTGTTCTATATATCAAGGGGAACCAGAAAGTTTATACTCGGTTTTTCTATATTTATCGTATACTGGATCCTGTTTGATTACATGAAAGCCTTTCCAAACTATCTGTTTAATACGGTGCATATTGAAGATTTGTATGATTTGGAAAGAAAAACTTTTGGCGTTAATTACCACGGAGCAATACTAACACCGAACGAATACTGGAAAATAAACAGTACCCCGTTTTTAGATGTATTGACGGGGTTTTTCTACCTAATGTGGGTACCCGTTCCATTGGCATTTGCTACCTATCTTTTTTTAAGAATAAAGAACAGTTTGTTCGGTTCTCGCTCACCTTTGTTTGGGTAAATCTGCTGGGTTTTGTGGTTTACTATGCTTTCCCGGCTGCTCCACCGTGGTATGTACAGGAACACGGTTTCGGCTTTGTAGCTAAAACAGCCGGTAATACCGCCGGCCTGGTCCGTTTTGACCATTACTTTGGGATTACACTTTTTCATGGAATATACAGCAAAGGTTCTAACGTATTTGCGGCCATGCCATCGTTGCATTCATCATATCCGGTTATTGTGGTTTATTATGGTTTGAAAAATCATTTGGGAAAAATTAATATTTTCTTCTTTACTGTAATGCTGGGCATCTGGTTTTCGGCGGTTTATACCAGTCATCATTATACGCTGGATGTGTTGGCAGGATTAACCTGTGCACTTTTGGGCATCATTTCTTTTAATTTATTAATGCGCTACACCAAATTAAAACAACTTGTAACCAAAATGGTAGCCGCCATTGGTAAATAGCATGTTCGTTTTAACTCAAATTAAGCAGAAATAGGAAATGAGGATTGAGCCTGGTGTGTTTTTAATTCTATTTCAATGTTTTTTGCATGGGCAAATAGATAAAACTCTACACTTGCAATAAGAATAAGTGCATAGCCAAAGAGTTCGAGAGACTCTTCTGATACATTTTTGACATCACGGACGTACTGTGTTTCCATAACGGCCATCCAGAAAACTTTCCTTCCGTACAGGCGCGCAAAAATATAGGTTGTTACAATACCTGATAATAAAATTCCAAAAGAGAACTGGTGTACAAAATTGTTTAAGTTGGAGAAAAATATGGCTTTCTTTCTGTAAATAAGGAGACTTGCCAGGATAAGGAGACTGAATGCACCGGTTTGCCATGCACCATCATAAACATGTTCGTCCAAAAAAGCATCCTGTTCCCGGATCAACGAAGCCATCATAAAAGCAAATAGCGCGAAGGAAAGTGGGAATAAGGATCTGTATTTAAAAGAGGTGTAGAGAAAAACGGTTGAACTTAAAAGGAGCAAAATGCTTTGAACATATTCTACCGCAGAATCTTCACTGAATTTATTGCTTACTGCTTCCTGTTTTACATTCCATTTAAGAAATTCGGCAAGCAGGTAAATGAGTGCACCATAAATAATAAGCCGTAGAAGGGCAGTTTTTAAACCTGTAGGGGTTGATGTGATGGTATATTTAGCCACTTTAATGAATCTGGGTTGGTGATCAGCCAAATCAAATTATTGATGATTCCGCTTTGATGAAATTTATGATACAAATTTCGATCAGGAACCGCTTTCAAAAAAGGTCTAAAGCTCCTAAAAATTGGTTTAAAGGTACGAATATTTAAAATCTAAGGACAAATCTTGTTATGTAAGTAATTAGGATAAGCGCTACAAGTAATTAAAAAAGCCTTATAGCTGATCGCTTAAGATCAGCTATAGGGCTTAAGAATATGAATTTTTCGGAATGAAATTAATTATTTAACACTTATCCACTTGTTAAGCGTATTGTCTGGTGCTTCAACCACTAGTTTATAGTAAGGGGATGGATAGTTATTAAGGTCGGCCAGGTAATGTTGCTGATTAACGTCAACCTCTCCCAATAGATGATAATCATCTTTTCCGCCAGTTTTAAAGGCATTAGTGGTTGCCAGCCAAATTTTTACTTTTCCCTTCTTTTCCAACGCCTTCCAGGTGATGTCTAAGTGGTTTTGTACATAATTTGCCTTGAGTGCGGATATGGATACCGGGCCAATAAATGAAGTACCATCAATTTCCTGTTCTACATTTTTTGGAAGTTTTATATTCAGATAATCAGCAATGGAAGGCATAATATCTACTATACTAAGATCGAAGTATTGCGCATAAGTATTCAGGTTTTTATAATTACTTACCATCCAGGTAGAACGCTGACGATCCGATTTTCCGCCATGTCCGCGACCTGTTTTTTCATCGCGTCCGTGATCAGTTGTAATTACAATCAGCCAATCTTCTTTAAATCGCTGTTGACGGTAATTAATGGCATCCCAAATTTGGCCCATTTGTTTGTCCAGCATCTCAACAGCCTTATAAAACTCCGGACTATCACCATAGCGATGGCCCATATCATCCGTATATTCCAGGTATACCCATGATAGATCCGGTGCTTGATCATGAATGGTATTAGAAGCTCGTTTAACCACTTCCTCATCAATAAAATGCATATAGTCAGCTTTTTTATCATGTTTAAAGCGGACAGTATCTAACTCAAAACCATCAGCTACAAAATCGGGTTTAAAGTTTCCGGTTTCGGGAAGGCCATCGCCAAGCAGTTTGGTTCGGTTGTCAGTCCAGCTGGAAAAAATAGCTGTTTTTTATCAGGGTATTGATTTTTGAAAAGCCTGAAAATATGCTGATAATTATAATTTGGAGCCTTGATATCATTATCGGGTACGTTATGCTTGTTTACCCAGGTGCCGGTAAGCAAGCTATTGTAACCTACAGCAGATATGGTTGGTGTTTCGTTATAACTTGCTTTATCTCCGCCCACATGCATGCGCGAATAGGATCCTGCAGAGATGATTTTTTTGAAGTTAGGTAATTCCAAACGTTCTATTACATCGGCAGGGATACCATCGGCGATAACATAAACCACTTTTCGTGGCCTGCTTTGAGCAAGTGATGATAGTGATAAAGAAAAAAAGCAGGCAAAAATAAATGTCCTTAATAACATCGTTTTATGATTAGAAAGTGTGTGAGAAATATTCGTTTTCAACTGTTCCATCATCGTACATTTTAAGTATAGCATATCCGGGTGGCGTTTCCTGGTAATAACCGGGGCCTGCTGATTCTGCATCGCCTTTGCCCCACCAAAAGCCACTCATGGCTCCATTGCAGCAGTATTGCACACCATTGTATACCGTTTGATCAGAGAGATGGTTGTGTCCGCTCAGGCAGATTTTTACCTTATCGCGATGTTTGTAGAAGAGATTCTTCAGTTTTTTACAATCCGAATGTCCGCCGCCAACCAATACCTGGGTGGTGCCCAGGATCGGATAGTGTGACATGATCAGCGTAGGTGTGCCGGCAGGCAGGTTTTTTAATTCCTGCTCAAGCCAGTTATACTGTTCATCATCAAGAGAAATTTTGCTGTTGTTGCCGTCAAGGATAATAAAGTGCCAGTTTTTTTTAGAGAAACTGTAATAACGATTAGGAATTTTCAGCCGTTTTACCACATAGTTCTTTCCATACATTTCATCGTCTGTTGCAGGCGCTTTCCACCAGATATCGTGGTTGCCAATACAACTGTATATTTTGTATTTATCGATCACCTTTGTGCATTCATCCCAAATATCCCATTGTTCAGTTACCTGATTGCGTACCACATTATCATAAGAAGCATCATTAATGGAATCTCCTCCGTTTAAGAAGAAATCAACTTTATGTTTGCTGATTATCTGATTTAAACATGCTTTGAATCGTAGCGGGGCATTTTCTCCTGCACGGATATGAACATCAGTAATGTGTGGCACAGTAAGCACCAGCTTCTTACCTCTCGGTTTATCTGTAAGCGTTTCT
Source organism: Pedobacter suwonensis (assembly GCF_007833675.1). NCBI lineage: Bacteria > Pseudomonadati > Bacteroidota > Sphingobacteriia > Sphingobacteriales > Sphingobacteriaceae > Pedobacter > Pedobacter suwonensis. The sequence goes on from NZ_CP031708.1 coordinate 4,969,508, forward strand.
GAAGCCAGACCGGGCAACGCGCCCGAAAATACCGTTCCTGCCGATATTCCTATTGCCTTTATTAAAGACCTTCTCGTTATTTCTGCCATCATTACCAGCCAAAAATTTGTTTCAGTTTAGGATTCAGGATGACTTGTTGCTGCGGGATAGGGCGGTAATAGAATTTGGGTTCTTCGAAGTTTCTGGTCACATTTTCTGTTACGATATTACCGCCGTTGTTGCCATTCTTCAAATAAACCGTTGCATCAGTACCGATAAGTCCTGCACGGTAATAAATAAGTTTTACCCCAAGTGAATTTTTTTCTTTCTGGTCTTCACCAGGGATCGTTGCCGTTCTGTCAATCAGAATAATATCATCAACGCCGTCACCGGTAAGGTCGTATTTGCCCAATCCGGCAAAATACATGCCTTGGGGGCTTGTGGTAAGTAGTTTGCCTACCTTCCAACGCATTAAATCATCAAAGCGCATGTTTTCAAAAGCATATTCTACCCTGCGTTCCCTCCTGATTTCGAGTATAACACCTGCGTTAGCGGTGACATTCGGATACTGTAATTGCAATGCCGGATCTGGATTGGCATTAGCCGTTGCCAGGTTGAGATCGGGCAACCCCGCTCTTTTACGAAGAAGATTTATCGATTGATCGAGTTGGGCCTGCGTTAAGGTACCCAATTCAGCAAGTGCTTCAGCATAAGTTAACAGGATTTCTGCATAGCGGTATACCGGAAAATCTACACCGTTTAAGATCGCGTTATCAGTGCTGTTTACATAACCTTTCAACTGATGATAACCTGTAAAATTTTTGTTTAAACGCTGGATATAGGGGGTAGCATCGGGTACCCTGATCCAGCCCGGGTAAACCATTGTTTGCGACATCCGCGGATCGCGGTTTTTAAATTCTGCCACAAAACCCAGCTGCGTGTAGTTTGCTACATCTGTAAACCTCGTTCCATCTTTCATTAAGTAAGTTTCTAACAGGTTCTTGGCTGGTGCCTGCTCATAATCGCCAAAGACGGTAGAATTTACATTCTGGCTTTTGTTTTTACTCAGGTCAAAGATGTTGACTAAAATGACCTCGCTATTGGCTGTTAAATCCTGACTGGAGAAAAGTGTTGCATAATCCTGTTCCGGTTTTCCGGTGTTGTAAATGTTAAACTTTTTGCTGGCGATGATTTCTCCTGAAATTCTTGCTGCAGTTTCTAAAAATGCATTTGCTGAACTGCTTAAATTGAGTTCGTTATGGTATTTACGATAAGTGCCCTCATAAAGTGCTGCCCGTGCATATAAAGTGGCCACTGCCCATTTTCCCGGAGTACCTACCGGGACACTTTCCCTCACATTTTTATAGGCAAAATCCAGATCTGCCATGATACTGTCGGCAATCAACGTCCTTGGATCCCGGGCTTTGTAGAGTGCATCATCACCAGGTTCCAATGTACCTGAATACCAGGGTACGTCAGAGAAACGCTTAACTTTATCTAAATAGAATTCAGCGCGGTAATACCTGGCTAAACCTGCGTAGTGGTTTTTAACGGCAGCAGAAACCTGTGCTTTTCCACAATTCTCTAGAAAATAGTTAATGTTTCTTAACCTGCTCCAGCTCCAGCCAGTGGTAATGTTTTGGGCGGTCGCGTTGCCTCCCATAATATTTTTTATCTCAACTGCTGCTGTAGTGGATACGTTATCCGTACTCTGATCATTAAGGTAAGTACTGCGGTCTGGCTGCGAGAGTAGGCCATTTACATAGAGCGAAAGATCACTTTCTGTGTTAAAAAAGAGGCCAGGGGAGACGGAGGTTTGAGGGAAACGATCAAGCCCGGCTTTTTTACAGGCTGCGAGCATACCTGCAACTGCAATAAACACGATATATATATACTTTTTCATTTTCTAATGATTTAATTATGATAGATCCAAAAATTAAAAATCGAGGTTTAAACCGAAAGCATATCTCCGTTGATAAGGATATGCCCAGGCACTTGGTCCCTGGTTAACCGCTTCCGGATCAATAAATTTCTTGATAGAAGAGAACTCATACAGGTTTTCTCCGGTCACAAATACGCGAAGACGGTTTACATGAAACTTTTTGGTCCACTGAACTGGTAAGGTATAACCAAACGATACGTTTTTGATCCTCAGGTAAGCACCGTTTAGCAGATATTTAGTCTGGGGAATATCTAAACCCGATCCATAATTGGCATCAGCAAGCCAAGATTGTAATACCGGATATTGAGAATCGGTATTGGCATCAGCAAGGCCCGCGGCGATATATGAAGCGGAGTGTTTGGCTCTTTGTTCCGGCGAATCAGCTGCTCCACGGTAAAAATCAAGGTTCCATGGATAAACGTTGGCATACGGCTGCTGGTAAGGCCCCCAGAAAAGATAGTGATGAGGATAAAAATCTCTTTTTAATACGCCCTGCAAAAATACAGAAACATCAAAACCACCCCAATCCATATTCAGATTGGCACCGATCGTATAACGGTCAGCACTGTTACCGATAATTTTTAAATCTTTCGGATCGTTTGAACTTAAACCCCTTTCAATTTTCTTATTTCCATCTAGGTCAACATATTTTGGCCATCCCTCAACAATGGAAAGTGCACCCCATGGAATAATGGCAGATTCATCTAAAGCAGCAATTTCTGCTTTACTCCGGAAAACCCCGTCATTCTGTAATCCCCAGATCTCTCCGAGTGTCTGCCCCTCGCGGTAATTGGAAAAGAGGTTCTGATCATTTTTAAATCTGGTAATTTTAGCTTTAGAATCGGCCAGGAATATTTTAGTATCAAAGCTGAAAGGTTTTGAACCCAGTTCAAACCTGTCTCGGTAAGTTACTGAAAGTTCCCATCCTTTGGTACGAAGATCTGCTGAATTCTGACGTGGTACACCCGTGCCTAACACCCCTGGAAGTTCCTGTCCTGCAGTAAGCATGCCTTTGGTATCACGGATATAATAATCGAAAGTGAAAGAAAGTTTATCGTTCAACAGACCAATATCGGTACCCATATTTAAGGTAGATACCCTTTCCCATGTATACGTGCGTGGATCCACATTTAATCCAGGGGCACCATTGATCACCTGGTTCTGGCCATTGCCTCCTATTAAATAACCTGAAGTACCAGGTACCAGAGACTGGATATAACCAAAATCGCCCACATTCTGGTTTCCAAGATCGCCATATGAAGTACGAAGTTTAAAAGTAGATACCGTAGATAATAATGGTTTAAAGAAATCTTCTGCACTTCCTATCCAGGCGATCGATGCCGAAGGGAAGAATCCCCAACGTCTGTCTATAGGGAACCGCGATGAACCATCGTACCTTCCTGTAGCTTCCAGGATGTACCTGTTTTTGTACGTGTAATTTAATCTCGAAAATGCACTATTGGTAGCATAAGCGGAATAACCTGCACTAGCAGTAGCCGTTCCACTGGTGAGCGATAGGTACGGTAGAGAAGAAGAAATCAGAATGTCTTTACTCGCGTTTACGGTAGAATAGCTGTAATCTTCGCTATTAAAACCTACCATTGCACTGAAAAAATGGTCGCCAAGCGTCTTTTTATAAGTGCTATAGATATTAAATGCGTTATTAAACAGGTAACCATTGTTTTCGGTTACTGAACCAGTCCCACCTTCTTCGCGGATATCATTCGGACCATAGCCGATTTTGTATTTTTTACTGTCATTATGCGTTTTCCAGAGTTCACGTTTAAAAGAAGCGTCAGCGTTTACCTGAAGATCACCTTTTAAAAATAAAGCTGTTGCACTTGTAATATTTTGAAAACCAAACATATTTTGAAGGTTATTTCCTCCATCTACCAGTTTTGCAGCCAGTTTTCCAGCAGCGGTATTCGCCCATGTGCCATCAGGATTCGTAGCTACGTCGGTAGGCATCAGGTAATACAGGTCGGTAATGTTTCCGTTAGGAAGTGCCCGTTTAGTTTGATAAATATTCAGGTTATTATCTATTTTAAGCCACGAAAGTGGAGAAAAACCCACTTTTGACCTCAGTCCATAACGGTCCCAGTAATCTGCAGTCAGTTTATTTAACCCATTATCTCTGGTATAATCTGCAGAGAGGTAATAGGTTAAAGGCTTTTCGTTTACCGCAGCTCCACCAGAAAAAGTAAGGTTATGGCTTTTAGATAAACTCGAGTGATTAAAAAAATATTCATACCAGTCGTTACTGCCCATATAGGCCCACTTGGTGGGGTCGGTTGGATTTAACCGGGTATCGGCTATAGCAGGGTTATCCGATCTTTCTTTCGCCCAGCGGTAATACTCGTCAGAATAATTTACATAATCCCATGGAGTGTTATCTGTAGCAGTTTCTAATACTCTCGAAAAAATATAGGGATCGATCACCGGCCTGGGTAGTAAGGTTGGCTTTGCCCATGATTGGAAAGTATTGTAACTAATGGTATTATTACCAGCAACACCTTGTTTAGTGGTAATCAGAATTACACCGAATGCAGCACGTGCGCCATAAATGGCTGCCGATGCCGCATCGCGCAATACGGTAAACGAAGTAATATCGCTAGGGGTTAAGCGCAACATATCATCAGTGCTGGTAGCAGGAATACCATCGATAACAATTAATGGCGAGCCACCATTAATGGAAGTATAGCCCCTGATATTGATGTTGGGTACACTGCCCGGCGCGCCGCCTGCGTAAGTAATATTGAGTCCGGGACTGATGCCCTGTAAGCCCTGTAATACGTTGCTTACAGGTCTTGACTCAAGCTGTTTGCCAGAAATCTGATCAATTGCGCCGGCAACATTGATTTTTTTCTTGGTTCCAAAACCAACAACCATTACCTCATCGAGGTTGGCAAAGTCAGGAGATAAAGAAATATCGATTTTTGCCCGACCACTAACCAAAATTTCCTGTTGCTTGTAGCCAATGTAGGAAAAGATAAGTGTGGCATCAGGTTTTACATTACTTAAGGTATAAATACCATTACTGTTGGTGGCGATATGCAGGTTTGTCCCTTTTACAGTAATGTTTACGGCAGGGAGCGATTCCCCCGTCTTTGCATCGGTAACCACGCCTTTTATTGCGATCCCTTGTGCAAAGCCGCTTGTAGACAGAATCAATAGCATGAATATCCAGAGTAGCCTTTTTTTCATTTTCTTAATATTTAGTTGTTTGATTTGGAATAATAAGCTCTTTTCAGCAGTGCTAAATTGAACATATCATATTAAGGATAGGTTAACGTTCAATTAATATATTAATTGAACGTTCATTCAATATATTTAGTAAAATAAATTTGCAGAATCCAACCGCTTTTGATTAGTTTGCCCCATTAAATTAACTGCACGATGGGACGTAAAAGCCTAAAAGAGACAAGGAGACAGGAAATTATAAAGGTATTTTACCAGGTGGCCAAAAAAGAGGGCTACGAAAATACCTCTATAGCCAAGATTGCAAAGGTGATGGATATTAACCCGAGCCTTATTATTCATTATTTTGAAACCAAGGAAGGACTCACTTACGAATTGATCGACCACATACTTGACCGGTATTTACTGATCTATACCGTAAAGAATAAAGAGAAAGCATCCTTAAGCGATTTGCAAAGTACGATTGAAATGCTGTTTTCTAAAAAATGGAACCTGCTTTTTGATGACGGTTTATTTTATACTTTTTACGCTTTGGCGTTTAGGGAGAAAAAAATCAAGCAAAAGTATAAGCTAATTCTGGATTCGTTGCGCAAAGGACTTGCACAGCTGATTGAACAGTGCAATGCGCAGTCCATTACAAATGTAAACGACCCAAAGGTTGCAGCCGATTTCATTTTTGTAATGGTTGACGGGGCTTACTTTTATCTTTCGCTGGAAAATGATAAAAAAGCTTATTCGGAGCGATTAGCCTATTATAAGCAGAAAGCTTATGATCTGCTTTGCATACCTCCGACTAAGGCGCTTTCTGATCACGTTTGCTAAACTGGCGACCCAAAGCAAATAAGCCAATAGACATCCAGAGTACATTGGCAGCAGCATTGGGTAAATCGTGCGTATCTAAGGCGGTTACGGCTAAACACAAGCCACCCAATATATTTAGGGCCTGAAAAGAGAACGAATCCGACCGGATTAATTTCATACTTAAAAAAAGGTATGCCAGCGTACAAAATACTACTCCAGACCATCCGATAAGTGACATCATTAATTTCATTCTGTTGTATGGTTTGCTGGGTAAAGCTATGAAATAATGTGATTACCTTTAGATAATTACAGCAATAATCAGATATATCGGGTGGTAGCGCTGTAGCAAAAAAAATGTTAGTATCGGGATGCTGGTTCTTTAATTTCAATAAAGAAAAAGGAGATCACCGTTGCAGTTTGCTTTGGTTTCCTCCTTTTTTTAAAGAATGAACATGTTAATGTTATTTGAAATATTGAGAAAGGTCGGTTACTTTACCGGAAAAATAGGTACTTCTTGTATTCGCTAAAATATTTTTAGTATCGGTGATAACAAACAACCTCGACTTGCCGGCTTCAAAATTAATTTCCCCATAACGGCCCTGGTTAGGTTTAAAGGGATAAGCGGCTAATACAAAAGGCGCGCTTGTTGTGGTGTAGGGTACATTATCGGTGCCTTTTTCAACAATATCAAAACTATATATATAATTGGCATCTGGTAGTGGTGGAAGTTCTATCTGGTTAAAAGTACCATCTTTAAGCAAAGTAAGCCTAAGTTCGGGCTGTACCTTTGTTCCGGCGGTAGCATACGCTGCGGTAGATTGGGGTTTAAGCCTGGTGTAGAAAACGAGGTCTACATCAACATTTTTAAATTGTGGTGCAAATAAAGTCTCGAACTTTGCACTAACCATCATATTTGCAGGATTTAAAGGCGGGTTAAGGCTTACATTATCAACAATTTTGATTCCATCGTAAAAGAAATTTATGCTTTGGCTATTGCTGGTTGCATCGATCGTTTTAGCAAGCAGAATATCGGTTTCGCCTTTTTTGCGTACCGTTATTTCTCTCTTTGTACCTTTATCAATCAGGATAGGGGAGGTGTTATTTATCGAACCGGTGCCGGATAAAAATACATTTCCATCTATTAAAAATTCGAGTTCACCCGCCAGTGCGTAGCCTTTGATGAGTAATGAAATGGAACTGTTGTATATTTTAGTGCCATCATAAAAAATACTGATGTACTGATCGAACGGTGCTACCGTTATCGTTCTGGAGAGTAATATCTCCGTTGAACCTTTTTTTCTGATTTTCAAATCAGCGTGCTGATCTTTAACGGTAAGCAGGGTTTTTACGTTGATGCCCCCCGCAGGTGGTGCGGCAATTACGCTGTCTTTATACAGGTACTCCAGCTCAACACTACTTGCACCTGTAACATTTAACTGAACAATTTTAACCGGTTCGGGTTGGAGTAGTTCTGCCTTACGACAGGATAAACTTAATGTGGCGATGGCCGAAAGGAAAAAAAAGGCAAATATTTTAAGTTTCATATAAAGGTTAATTATCATTTAAAACAGCGTTATCCTGTTTTATTATAAGAGACTATGCCGAACAGCATAGTCTCTTTCTATTAAGAAAAAATTAAAATACAAGTTTTGACCAACCTGAAGCCCAGCTCGGAAGTGTAACTGTAGCAGGAGAACCCGGAGTGTTATACCATGGTTGCGCAACACCGAAAGTACTGGCGTTGGTTGCATTTACTACCAAAGTATTGCCACCACCATCAGCATAAGCACCAACGGCAGCTGTGATTGAATTGTTGAAACCATGAACAGAAGTAGAAGAAATATCTGAAAGACTTGCATTGGCATCACTGTCGAAAGCGATACCGGTATTGTAACCAGAAACAATCACACTAATTAAGCTTACTTCAGAACCTCTGCGCTCGCGGATACCGTTACGGTAGCCTAAACCAGAAATACCGTTTTTATTTTCAGTTCCGAAAATGCTTACATTTTGTAAGGTTGGATGTGTTTTAGGGGTTAAGCTAAACGTACCATCTTCCGCAGGTGCATTGTTATCAGATTCGATACCGTTTGAATCGCTGTTGCCTCCACTCGTACTGTGTGTAGAATTTTTATCGGCAATGGCCACACAGTCGCTTAGTATACCGGTAAAACCGTTATCGAAATCAAACTGGTCGTCATCAGAAGCCAGCGCAATTAAATTACTTGGACTAACTGTACCACCAAAAAACTCAAATCCGTCATCCAGACCATAAGAAACCTGTACATGATCGATCGTTGTGCCACTGCCCACGCCACCTAAAGTTAAACCGTTAACTTCGATGTTTGGAGCCAACTGGAAACCTGCATACTCAATACGCACATATTGGAAAGTACCTCGGTTATCTTCGTCATTTGTACCTCCGTAATGGAATTTAGGATTGTCAGCTAAACCTTCTATCAGTTTATCACCAACGTTGATTCTGGCATTACCTAAAATAATGGCGCCGCCAAAGTCGCCTGGTTTACCAGTTGTACTGGCATCACCATCTAGAAGGTAGCGGCTGGTGAATACAATTGGATTTTCTGCTGTACCTACTGCATTGATGTTACCATCTTTGGCAACAACCAATACACCATTTTGTACACCCGGAGTATTTACCGAAGCTTTGATATAAGTACCTGGTTGGATGGTTAAAGTTGCACCATTTCTAACCGTTACTACACCGCTTAATTCGTAAACGTTTCCTGCGGTCCAGGTAACAGAGCTGGTAATGTCTCCGCTAACAGCCACAACCGGCAAGGATGATTGTGAATAATCTGCTGCTGAAGTGCTGCGGTTACCGAATGCATCAGCACCACCTTCGTTTTTTTTACAAGCTGTAAATGAAACAGCAACAATTGATAAAAGACCGATTAAATTTTTAAAATTTTTCATTGTCATTTTTTGTTTTTCATAGGATCTTATTGTTACGATCCATGTTTTTTAGGTTGATTTTTTTCAAGGTTATTTAGGTTTACAGCCAAGTTATTTGTTGGTTTTTAAGGAAATAAAAGCCTGATATACCTAAATATGATGTTTTTTTATATCTTAGCTGTTCATATAGATTTAACTAAGTAAAGCTGTTAGCTACCCTGGGTTTTTAACAGTAGATTTAAAAATATTTCAGGTTTTTCCTGATTGGCCGTTCCACTGCAAATGATCGGTTTAAACGAAGGGTTCTGATACAACCTTTCGTTTTTTTTATGGCTATGCAGGAAATAAATTTCCTCCTTTCCTGTTAAATGGTTTAACCTTATAAAAACTGTTTTTCATGGTCGTTCTAAAAATTATAGGTAATAGAGGTGCTGTAGGTGCGGCCAAATTTTTGCGAAAACATCACCTGGTCTCCATCATCCAGGTTGTTGGAAAAACCTGGTTTCAATCGCAACTTATTGCTGTAATCTGAACCCGGCTGGTAATCGGGGTTAGCTTCGTAACTTGCGGTATTTCTATAAATCAGCGAGGCCCTGTTGAGTAAATTCCCGGCATTGATTTTTACTTCGAACCTGTTTTTATAAAACTTATAACTAATCTGTGCATCAATCTGGTCGCGCGGGTTTTCATATTCAATGTTATTCAGTTCCGGACTAACCAAAGTTGTTTTGCGCCCAGATTTATTATAGGCCAGGTTGAAGCCAAAATGCTCGTCCAGATACTGTAGCCCGGCATTGATCAGGTAAGGTGCCTGCCCATACATGTTCCTTTTGGCTTTGGCACTTACTATAACACTTTCGCCATTGGTACCGGTAGTTTTGTAGGTCCCAACCACATTGGCTGTTTGTAAGGTAAGGTTGCCGTAAAGCGTTAATCTTGAAAGCAGGGTATTGTTATTGATGAAACCCAGGTTTTTCCTCAACTCCAGTTCCAATCCATAAACTTTGGCTTGATCAGAATTTTTGATATAATAAAAACCGCCTCCGTTTGAGATGCTGTAAACCACTTCTACGGGTTGATCGAATTTTTTATAAAAGGCACTTGCCGAGATGATTTCGCCCAAGCCGGGGAACCATTCAAATTTAAGATCGTAATTTTTTATTTGGGTACTGGCTAAACCCTCGTTCCCAAACTGGGCGTCAAACATCGGGTCGTATCTAAAGAACTGACTGTTATCCATTAGTTCGGGCCTTACTACAGCATTTGAAAAAGCGGCCCTGATGTTAATCTCTTTTGTAGGGCTATAGGTAAGATTAGCCGAAGGTAACCAACGCCATTTTTTCTCAGATGGAAGTGCGAAACCACTCACACCCCTAACATTGAGGTCGTTGCGGAGTTCGGTATATTTGAAGTACTCTGCTCTTAGGCCCCATACCAAACGTAATTTTTCAGCAAGACGGTTATCAAGCATCATATACGCCGCCTGGGTGGTACTTTTACCTTTATAGCCGTTTAAAAAGTATGGGTTAATAAAATAATTGTAGCCATTATTGCCAATGTTGGCAGGATCAATCATTTGGGAAATAGAGATGAATTTCAGGCTATCGGGTATCGATGCATTACGGACCAGTGATGCGATTTCCCAGTTTAAGGAACCTTCTTTGTGTATACCAAAATACCCCGTTTTTACCGTGTTATTTAGTGAGCCAATTTTGAAAGGCATACTTGCATCGCCACCCCAGGCAAGATGGTGTTCATTATTGCTGTAGTTATGTCTTGAGGTAGGTTTGATATAGCCCTCCCTTTGGCCACTTGCCTGGTAAAAATATTCATAATCATTACCAAATTGCTGCAAGTTTTGGGTGCTAATACTCAAATCCTTCTCTTTACGGTCTATTGATGTACGCGATAAATTCCATTCCAGCTTTACTTTGCCTACCTGGTGCTGGCCATTGAGTTTATTCTGTAAAAGGTCGGTGTACGTAGGATCGTCAGCTTCAACAATAGCGTTTGGTTTTCGGCCATTGGCAAAGAATTCAGATCCATTATCAGCATCATAACCAATGGTTCTAAACAGGTCGTTATTGTAAATGTGTGTATAGGTGTTGCGGAAACTAAATCTGTTTTTCTCAAGCTGTAAACCTACATTTAACATGGCTGCTAAAGTGGTGTTGAACATATATTTCGCACCGGTATTTGGCGTATTGATATTCCATTCACCTCTTGTTTGCTGTTCAATGGTATTGATATTCTGGTTGTTGCGGTAGCTTAATGATGTGGCAAACCCCAGTTTTTTATTATTTGTAGTATCAATGCCTATGGTCCTGCCTATGGTAAACTGATAATTTTGAGATGGTGCCGTTTTGTACCTGTACATCGTGAAATTATCATTGACGAATTTCTGGCTTTGGACAATCAGCTTTTGCTGGTACTGCTCGTCTGTAAGGGTATTGTTGGGTGCCGTTGTACGTTCAGTATGTTCTAAACCGACCGGAAAATTTCTTCTTCCATCATCAAACCCAAAATAATCGTATTTACCTCGCTTATGACTTAAAAAATCTTTTCCTGTGCTTTGATCATTATACGAAGTACCTGCTGTAAAAGACATAAAGTTCTCGGTAGGGATATCTTTGGTATTGATCTGTATTAACCCACCCCCGAAACTGCTGTTCATATCAGGCGTAACGGTTTTACTCACCACAACGTTATCAACCATGTTTGAGGGAATTAAATCGAAAGAGAAGTTACGGGTTTGTGCCTCTGTACTGGGTAGCTTAATCCCATCCAGCTGTGCAGTGTTATAACGTTCACCTATGCCGCGTACCAGTACCATTTTATTATCTACCGAATTTACCCCGCTAATGCGTTTCAAACTTTCACCAATGTTTTTATCCGGTGTTCTGGAAATCTGGTCGGCACTAATTCCGTTGCTCATTTCAGCAGCATTTTTCTGACGGGTCAGTAAGCCTTCAACGGAAGCTTTTTTATAGCTGGCGGTTATCACCACATCTTGCAAACCTTTTGCATCGGGTTTTAGGGCAATGTTGAGCGGGGTGCTTTTATCTGCCCTGACTTCTACATCACTTATGCGTTGTGTAATGAAAGATATATAACTAATTTCTACTGTATATTTTCCGGGTTCGGCAGTTAATGTGTAACTACCATCGCTGGCCGTTTGTGTAGCTTTGCCCGTTTCGTTAATTTTAACAGATGCACCGGGCAGGGTTTCACCTTTTTCGTCAAAAACCTTTCCTGATATGTTTCCTGGTTTTTCCGGATCCGGAAGTTTATATAGCAATATGGTATTGGCATCAGCAAACCGGTAGGCTACTCTGGTTCCTGAAAGTATTTTTTTTAAGATCAGCTCAATGGCCATGTTTTTTACTTCGAGGCTTACTTTCCCGTTTTTGCTGAAAATCGATTTATTATAATTGATTGATAAACCTGCTTTTTCTTCAAGCAATGAAAGCGCATCAGGAATGCCCATTTCAACTATCTTAATGCTCAGTATGCCTTCTTTTGGCGTTTGTACAAAGCTGTTTGCCACTGCCTCGTTAAATAAAAAAGTAGATAGTATGATGAAGGTTACCAAAGGGCGGTAATCTAAATTGATAATATATTCTTTTATATATTCATAAATTCCTATTTTCATAGGTTCAAGATGTTTTTTAATTTTCACGGGTTAAAAACTTTTGTTTTAGGAGCTGGATTGTTCGAGCAATCCGGCCCCTTGTTGATGTAAAGAGGTTTAATCTGTTTTTTGTAGGTATAAATCTGGTTTGTTGCACCTTTTGCCGCGCTATAGCATTTTGCTAACTCATCATTGACAGCCCTCCCCCCATACGGTTATTATTTTGTTTGAATTGTCTATTTTATATCTCATTTTTTTGCCGCTCATGATCTGGATTTCTTCCATTATATCGCTGATGCTTTTGCTGGTAAATGTGGCATTGTACCTGCAATCGTTTAATTTATTGGTTTTCATTTCGAAACGGACATTGTAATATCTTTCCAGTGACTGGAACATGTTAGCCAGGCTTACATCTTTAAAGGCAAAGCTGTTCTTAATCCATGCATTAATTTCGCTGATACGTTCGTTACGGATATCATAGTGATGTGCTTTCAAATGATATGATAATTTCATTCCGGGAGTAAGTAGCGAAAGATGTCTTAATTTTCCGGTACTGTTCTCTGAAACGCCTACTTTACCGGTACGAACAGCGACGCTGAAAGTTTCATCTTCAGGATAAGCATAAATGTTGAATGAAGTACCCAAAACCCTGGTCTGCATCTCTCCGCTCTGTACGATAAATGGGCTGGTGGTATCATGTTTTACTTCAAAAAAAGCTTCTCCTTCCAGCTGGATATTTCTTAAATTACCTTTTACGAACCGGGATGGCCAGGTTAGCCTGCTTTCGGCACCAAGGTATACAACAGAACTATCAGGTAAAATCAACTTTAGTCTTTCGCCCTTTTGAGTGGTTTTACTTAAAAAGATGATCGATGTTTGTGTAGCTTGTTGTACGTTCCGGTACAGATACCAGCCAAGCGATGCAGAAATAATGACGATAACTGCCGCAGCATATCTCAATAGTGGCGAGAATAATCTGCTTTTAGGCTGGCGTTTTTCTACTTTGTCCCATATTTCTGCAAGTCCGTTAACAGCAGTTAAAGAGTAATCGGTTTCTGTTGTTTGTGCTGTCCACGCGCTTTCCATTACACCATAAAATTCACTATCGGCGTTCGCTGGGTCAGCAAGGTACTCCATTAACATTTTTTCTTGCTCTGGAGTGGTTTTACCTGCTAAGTAATATTCAAATAGTATTTTAATGTTTTCTTTCACTTTATTATTTGTAAGCTTTAGCGCTGCGCACTAATGTATATATGCACGAGCGTGGTGATATAGCTATCGGAAAATGAAATTTATTTTAAAAAGCAATTAGGGGCAGTTACGGGGCAGTTTTATTTGCTTGTTATCCTGAGAAATAATTTTAGAATTTAACTAAAAGTAAATCTCCTCGATTGATTTATGCAGGTATTCATCGCGGCTCTTGCCTGAAAATGATGATAACGCTTAAAACTTATATGCGCTTATATAGTAGCAAGATATATTAACGATGAGCTGCTTGTATAAACGTTATTATAAGAAGGCTTTTTTCTTGTCACCATCGCATTTTTTTGGAGCTAGCCAACGGTGACCTAACGGGAGGCATCCTCGCTAAAGAAAATTAAGATGGGAGAATGTAAATGAATTTAATAACGATCAATTGGCAGAGTAGATTCAGAAACCATGCAGGTAGCCATAAGTACTTTTCTTATGGGGCAACCTTCAACAAAAGATCACTATAGCCAATGATAATATCGTTTCCGGGGAATAGGTGCTGAAGTATTTCCGCAAAGTCCCAAGTGATTTTTTGAGGTGGTTGTTTACCGTGTTTTTAGAGATGCCCATCAGTTGCGAAATTTCTTCGTGGGTATGGTGGTCGTTACGACTCAATAAATATATTTTTTTAACCTGCGGAGAAAGACTTTCTATCACTTTATTTACAATTTGTTTCGTTTCTTTGGCATTGAGTTCCTCTTCTATGGTATTGAAAGATGGTTCACATTTAAGGTTTTCGTTGCTATAAGCCTTCTCTCTGGCTTTTTTACGAAGTATAGAAAGAAAATTATTACGGATAAGGGTATAAAGAAATGCCTCAAAATTCTTTTGTGTATCAATTTTTGATCGGTTATCCCAAAGCCTTACAAAAACATCCTGGGTAAGTTCTTCGGCTTCTTCACTGTTACGGCTAAAATGGTAGGCATAACCATATATTTTTTTTCGATACTGGTGGTAAATTTCATTGAAAGCGGCAGAATCGCCAGCTTTTACTGCATTGAGGAGTTTTGCATTTTTAAAATCTTCCAACTGTTCCATAAGTAGCGTTTATGTAGGCAAGTTAGTAGTTGCGTATAAAGTTAATGTTAACGCAATGAAAACCTTTTCTATCACCTTAACTGATGGGTGATGACTATGCTTTGCTGTGCAGACACCGTCCTCGAATCCATTAATACACGATCAGGCTGAAAGCTGTTAGTCAATACATTATTTATTACAGTAGAAGTTTTGATAGCCTTACCGGTTATGGCAGCAATTGCTGCTCTCACCATTGGATCTGCAGTATCGCCAGGTTGAAGCAAAGGCAGATTATCCATTTCATTAACCTTGATATCGGGGGCAATGCCTGTGCTGTAACCGCCAATGCCTTGCGCGTTAAAAAGTTTATAAACAATCGGGTGTATTTCCCAGTTCACCTGTTTAGGGCTTCGGGCATCAAAGATCCTAAATGACGCTTCATCTTTTCCCCTCGTTTTTTCGCCGATCAGTATCACCTGAATAAAAGGTTTAAGATTATTAATCATGACTTCTGAAGCAGATGCGGTGGCTGCTGTTGATAGGATATAAACCCGGCTTAAGCCAAGGTTTTGCTGCAAGATGGCGTTAAAATTTAAAGTGCCATCGAATGTTGCTGCAGTACCGATTGATTCGGTTTTGGTGCCTCCGTTTTTATTGCCTTTGTAGATAATAAAGGGTTTATTGAAAGATACATTTTTAGCAATCATAGCGCATAAGCCGGCTGCTTCTGCTACCTGGCCACCTGCGTTATAACGGAGGTCGAGAATGAGCTCAGCGATGCTTTCTGATTTAAAATTACTGAAGGCAGCAGTAAGCGAACTGGCCAAACCACCATTAAAGTCCAGAAAATACAGGTAACCGATTTTTTTTCCATCACTTTCTATCACCTTGCTGATCTCACGCTGATCAAGTATGATACTTTTATTCAGCTGAACAGTACGGGCGTCTGTCCAGATATTGTTTTTCAGTTCAGCTAAACCCAAAGAAAAGTGATCGCTAGTTAATATTTCAGTTTGCAAAACCTGTGCATTATCAACCGTTATTGTTTTGCCGTTAATTTTACTGATATAATCTCCACGTTTTAAACCGGCCCTCGAAGCCGGAGAGTCGTTTAGTACCACTTTAATAATTCCGATAGCTTTTGAACTGTTTTGGTCACTCACCACGGTATAATCAAAGCCAAAATTTCTATTGCCTGGTATTGCAGTGGCAGGGTCATTAGGGATAGTGATGTATGAAAAACGATCCGACGAGTTGCGGATGGAATTAAAAAAATCTTTTGGTGCCAAACTGAGATTCGGATTGGCAGGCAATTGGTCATTCCAATAATAATATCGTTTAAGGCTATCAAGTATCCAGGTGTTGATATGCTCGTTGCTTCCTATTGGATAATCAGGTTTTTGACTGCTTTTTTTGCAGCCCGACAGGACAGTTAAAAATAGAATAACTATATAAATAAACTGATAAGTTGTTTTATTTAAGTTTGTTATGGACGTGGTCATTGCCTTTCCTGGTTTTAGAACAAACTTAAAATTACTATTGTTAACCCGGCATTAATTTTCAAGTTAGCATAATCTACCAAATATAGGCCTGGAAAGAATGGTTCCTGGTGTTAAATTATCATTATAGACTTATTTAATGTTAACGTAACAATAATTAAACATTCGCGTTTTATTGCATTAACTTTGCGCTGTGAATTTTCCGCTTTATATCTACTACGAATTACTAATCCGTTTATCTGAAATCGAATCCGGAATCGGCGATTACGTATCTTCAAATGCTAACGATGAAAATTGTGTATTGCGTACTACAAATGGTATTATAACGGTTCCGATCAACCTCTTAAGGCGACAGTCAGCAGATCCCAATCTGATTAACCTTGACGAATTAATTGCATTAAGTAAAAATTTCAAGCCCGGCTATGCCTAATTCAATAGGGGTGAACTGATTTAAAATAAAACATAATCTTTTGCTTAAATAAATCATTAAGGTTTAATAAAGATGTAATAGATCGTTTTTGGAAAATCGCAGGCATCTTTTATTTTATCGCACCGAATGCTGCAAAACAAGCGTTCTTGTGGAGGATCTCGGTCGTGGTAAACCCAACTTTTTTTAGCAAATCCAGCTGATAATTAACCGAACGAGGGGTATCTTCATATTCAATATAATCTAATACTTTTTGTTTGTATGCTTCACCGCCAAGTGTTTTCAGGTATGCTCCGTATTGATCCTGAAAAAGTTTGTCAACTAAAACTGAATCGTGGGCAATGAGGTCTGAAATCCAGATACTGCCACCGGGTTTTAAAGCCTGGTAAATCTTAGTGAAAACAAGTTCCCAATCGGCATCGGTACGTAAATGATGAAATGTAGCCGCGGCCAGTACAATATCGAAATGGTTGTCGGGCAAATCCAGGTTTCGCATATCATCCTGTATCAGCGTTATTTTTCCCGCGGTTTGCGCCGATATCCGATCTTTTGCACGTGTTAACATAGGTAGGCTCAAATCGTTTAAGGTACAATTTAGGTTTGGGATTTTACCGAGCATTTTCAATGTATAATTACCAGCGCCACAGCCAATATCCAACAGTTCTGTAGCGGTTGAATTAATGTATTTGGCAGCTTCGGTGCAAAGTTCCATGGTAAGGGGCGCATCAATAGTGGTTTGCTGACCGCTTTCTAAATTAGAGAAACGTTCTACATCGCTGTCGAACCTTGTTTTTATCTCATCGTTTGTTGCTTTATGCGAATAATCTTTATTCATTGCTTTTAGTTTTTTGTAAAGTTATCGTAGTTGATCATATTTGTAAAATATCAATTTATGCATAAATTAATACCTAAAAAGTATTGTAGATATGGAGCTCAGACATTTGTCATATTTTAAAACTGTTGCAGAAGAACTGCACTTTACCAAGGCAGCAACGAAACTCTTTATTTCGCAGCCGCCTTTAAGCAGGCAGATTAAAGAATTGGAAGAAGAGCTCGGCGTAAAGTTATTTATCCGGAATAATAAGCGGGTTGAGTTAACAAATGCCGGTAAATATTTTAAGAATGAAGTAGATAACCTGTTTAACAGGCTTGCAGAAAGTAAAGAGGTGGTGCTTAAAATCCATGAAGGTGTTAGCGGCGAATTTAAGATTGGTTACATCAGTTCGGTTTATCAATCGCAGCTTGCCGAAATTTTAAAGTTGATGCATCAGGAATTTCCCTACTTGAAAACGAGTTTGTTTGAAGTACCTACACTGGCGCAGATTAAAGCGCTGGAACATGGTGACTTAGATGTTGGGATTCTGAGAGCTCCTGTTTTGTCTGAAAAATTGAAAGTAGAATCTTTGTTTTTTGATCCTTTCGTGGTGGTTACCCCTTTAGGAACACATAAAATAGGCAATGAACATGAACTTGCAGATTTTTTGAGGAAGAGCCCGTTTATTTTCTTTAATAAAACATTTGCCCCACAGTATAACCAGAAACTTGTAGAGATTTGCCAGAGATTGGGCTTTAGTCCGGATATTACACACGAGGCTAACAATGTACATTCTATACTACAATTGGTAGAGGCGGGTCTGGGAGTATCTATTTTGCCACTGTCGTTAAAAAAGCAATACCGACAATTGAACGTATCTTTTATTGAAGTCAGCGATATTCCCATTAACACAGAGGTGGTACTTGCTTATAAAGAATCAAATAAAAACGAGGCATTGAATTGGTTTATTAAACATTATACACGGTTGAAAATATAAAAAGGCTGTATCAGAAGTAAAATCTAACATTTAAACCCGAAATTTTATTTTAATTTTAGTCATTCCCGCGCAGGCGGGAATCTTAAAGCGCTTTGCGATAGCATTAAGATTTCCAATTAAATTGGGAATGACGACCTTTCAAAATATTATTCTGCTAAAAATCTAAAAAATCATTTCTGATACAGCGTCTGTACGCAGCTAGAAAGATGTTAATTGCTAAAAATCCTTAATCTTAATGTGAAGGCTGACCAATCATTTCAATGAGTTTATGCTCAAGTCCTTTTCCAACTAAAGTTTTGCCTACAATTTTTCCATTTGGATCAATCAGGAAATTCTGCGGTATGGCGCTAACGCCGTACAATTTTGCTGCGGTACTATCCCAGGCCTTAAGATCAGATAGTTGCAGCCATGGTAAACCATCGTTCTTTATCGCAGCCAGCCATAGATTCTTTGCTTCTGGCTTATCGAGCGATACACCAACTACGGTAAAGTTTTGATCTTTGAATTTGTTATAAATCCTGAGCAGGTTTGGGTTTTCTGCCCTGCAAGGGCCACACCATGACGCCCAGAAGTCTAATAAAACGTATTTACCCTTAAAAGAAGAAAGTTTTACCGATTTTCCTTCTGTATCAGCCAACTCAAAATCAGGTGCCGTTTGTCCAATGGCTGTAGCTTTCATCTGAAGCAAGGTTTTAGCAAAGTTTATACCTTTAGTACTTTTCTTAATCCTGTCAGAAAAACCATCAAATAGAGATTTTACTTCAGCGTATTCACCGTCATAAGCTAATTTCGACATCAGGTTGAGCGCAAGATCAGAATCAGGGTGGGTTCTTACGAATTTTGCATAAGCTTCGTTTGTTAGTTTGCTATATCTTTTTTTGAATTCTTCCAGCTTATCCTCAAAATCAGGCGTGTTTTGCTGATTTGATTTTCCTTCCATGAAAGCCTTATCTCCCGGAGACATCTTTGCCAGCGATTCGTCTACAAGATTGTTAAATTCGGTATAATCATTGTTCATAGGTGTACCGGTTACTTCTAATCCGTCAAAAGAACTTCCTCCTTTAATAGCGACCATTATCTTACCAGGTTCTAAAATTACGGTACCGCGCTCCAGGCTTTTATCTCTACCGACACCTTTTGTGTCAAAACTCAGTTCGGCTGAAACTGGCGAAGAAGTCGCTGTGCCGGTGAATTTAAATGCCCCGTTTTTCAATACAACCGAATCGGTAATATCTTTGCCATTTAAAGTATATTCTAGATAGGCCTTTACCGGTGCATTAAATTCACCATATTTTCCTGTGATGGTAAAAGTATTTTTTCCGCCCTGTGCAAAAGCACTCAATTGTAGTATGGATAAGGCGATGATCATTAATCGTTTCATATTTTTATTGTATCGTTCTGGATATTAATTGATGTTAATGGTAAAATCGACTTCATCCGGCGGAAGGCACATCTTGTCGTTACAAACCATAAATTTGACTTTTCCTTTAACCGTTGCTGTTTTGCCTTTTAGCTTTACTTTTTGCTGAAAGATGACTGAATTTTCGAAAAATCCGACTTCCATCATAAAGGTGGGCTCTAAACGCACAATGGCCTGAGGTTCTTTTGTATAACCTGCGACGGTATAGCCATCTGATTTTTCAAATGTAAATTTTGTCGGTTGCGGACCACCTTTTTCTACATACTGTGAGTATAAGTGCCAGCCTTTTTCTAAGGTGGCTTTTACATATACAACCGCTTCATTTTTACCTGTTTTTTTGGCCGCATAACTCCATTTGATGGGGTGGTAGATTTGCCCGAATCCTTTTATTGTAAAAAACGAGCAGAGTAACAGCAGAATGATATTTTTTTTCATATTGATATTAATTATTGTCGGCAGCATGCTTTTTAGTGATTTCTACCATTGCTTTTAATTCATAATATTCCCGATCTGTGGAGCCAGCGTAGCCAATTCCTTCCATTCTTATTATTCCTTTAGGATCGATGATAAATTTATGTGGTGTGCCTTTAGCACCAATTGCTTTATAGAATTCCATATCGGGATCTCTCAATACATCTAAAGTCAGTTTGGATTTGTCGACATATTTTTGCTGGGTTTCTTTGTCCTCAGCTATTCCGGCTACAAATAGTTGAAATGGTTCATTTTTATAGTCTGCAACTATTCTTTCGAAAGCAGGAAAGCAGGCTTTACAGGGCGTACAGGTGGTGCTCCAAAAATCGACTACCATGATTTTTCCTCTATAATCAGATACTTTAAATTCCTGACCATTTAATTTGGTAATGGCAATGGTTGGAGCAGGTTTGCCAATTGGATCCCATTTGCTTTCAAGCGCCTTATAATAGTGCTGGTACGCCTCGTCCTGTAATGAAGTGACATATTTTTCAGCATTATCTTCTCCATTTATTTTAGCATAGATGGTTTTAAGCATAGATAAAAGTTTGGGATTAGATTCTGCTTCTTTAACGGAAACGGTTAATGTATCAATTGCCTTTTGCGTTTGGCCATTTGCATCTAAAATGAATGCATAACGACTGATGAAATTTGGCTTAGAGTCTTTAAAGTAATTCATGTTCCTCATTTTAGCATCTTTAAGTGCTTCGTTGATTTTTGCTAATGCAGAACTTTTATCGCCATTGATACAATCTACCGTAGCTGAAATTTCCAGTAAAAGTTCGTGTGCATGTTCAAAATCATCTTTACGTAATCCGTTTTCAATATCTTTAATATATTGTTTGGAAATTACATCAACCCATTCCATGTGTTTTTGCTCATCTAACCACTTTTCAAGAATGTTGGTTAATTCAAATAACGATAAACCATCTTTAACTGACTTGTCATAATGTTTGAACTTTTCTAAATTTTCATCATGAAGCCAGTTAATGGCTATTGCACCTTTAATACGGTCGTAAATTTTTCTGTTTTTCTCCGTTTCAGGTATTTTCTTTATTAAGTCCTTATAAAATTTTTCCTGATCCTGTACTTTGCCAATAAGCGTAAATTCTTCATATTTTTCAACCAAAGGATTAGGCTGTTGTGCTTTAGCTCCATAGCTGATAATCAGCATCATGCTTAACGCGGTAAAGCAGTTTATTAATTTGTTGATTTTCATAACTGTTATTTAATTGATGTGTAATATTGGGCAGCCTAAGGGCGCCCAGGTGGAATGATTTATTGATTATCTGCTAATCCCTGATTTTGATTGACCATAAGTTCCCCGAATTTCATTGCATAGCGTTTTGGGGTCAGCGTATAAGTTTTTAAAATGTTGCCATCTGCATCCAATAGATAGTGGTTAGGATTAATGTGATCCTTATAAATCGGATCCACCGAAAGACGACGCATATCTAACCAACGCAAACCCGAAAGCGCAAATTCCCTGATGCGTTCGTCGAGAACAAATCTAACCATAGCTTGCTGGTTGGAAGCTACGTTTGGCGGCACGCTCGCAGCTGCAGCAGTCATTCTTTTCAACCGCAAGGCCTCAACATCTGCCTTTGCGCCGCTCAGGTCATTTTCCCGAGCCTTTATTTCTGCACGCATTAAATACATTTCGGGTAGCGACGGCCCGATATCCAGAAAGAAATTCGGATAACGACGTACTTTTTTGGGATAAATCAGGTCGCCAAACATCTCCGTGTCTGAATAAAGCAGTAATCTTTTATCATCATCACCGTAAAGGGTAGCCACCTGAGGCGTGAAAACCGGGCAATCAGCAAAATTGAAATTCCAGACTGTGGTAGAAATATTATAAATGACCTGGCTGTTGTTTGCTGCAAGAGGCAGATTGCTTAACGCACCCAGGAAGTTGAGCGGAAACCAGGAACCGGCTGCATTTTCATCCAAAACAGTATTGTAGTCGTAAAGTGAGAGCGGTATGGTTGATTTAGACAATTCTGCGAATGCGCCATCAATATGTGTTTTAGCGGAAGAAAAATCAAGCATATTCATATATACTCTGGTGAGAAAGAATTCGGCAGTCATTTTAGATAGCCTTCTGCGATGCACAACTGGTCCGAGGCCTGGAAAGGCTTCTGTTAAATCTTTTATGATTGCAGTATAACACTCTTTTACTGTTGCCCTGGTAAAGGATGTTTGGGTAACATCGGCTGCAGTAATAAGCGGAATCCCCAAATCAGTTGTAGCCGATGCAGGGTTGTAAGGGAGTGAAAAATCATTTAAAAAGGCCAGATTGCAAATGGCCCTTCCAACTTTCGCTTCAGCCAATAACTGCTTTTTCTGCTGATCTGTTCCTTGTGTAGATGTTGTCACCTCATTGATAATCTTGTTAAAAAGGTATAGTCTTTGGATGTAACCCGTAGCTGCGGTAATTTCCTGAGGGAGTTCGTTTTGCTCGTAAACCCTGTCTTCATACCTAAACAGGCGTTGAACCCTTAAGGGTACTCCATCCAAATAGCTATTTTGCAATGCAATATCGTCTCCAAGATATATGGAAGCGGAAACGGTATTTTGCAAATACAAACCATTCAGGATCTGTTCATAATCATTTGTTGTTTTTGCTATCAGTGATCCTTTAGGCTGTATTTCCAAAAAGTCTTTTTTGCAGGAGCCCGATAAAAGCACTATACAGGCCACCAATGGCGTTAAAAAGTATTTCGTTGTAAGTTTCATAACTGTTAATTCTGTTTAAAGTGTGATATGGGCACCTAGTGTTATTGTTCCCTGTCCGGTGCGCAGATTTCTTGTCGCACCGGTGTTGCCTGCCGTTTGCGTTGCACCGACATTTCCTAAAGACTGGAATTCAGGATCGATCCCCAAATCATTGGCTTTCCACAACATTAAGTTAGAAACTTGTGCCCTGAACGTTATGGCCTGTGCATGTAGCTTTTTGATTATTCCACCTCTAATATCATAAGCTAATGTGATATCCCGGACCTTTGCGAAGGAAGCATTAAACACATTGCTATTTGAGTAGGTGTAATAGTTGGTGTTTCTATTGCCACTGATTGCGCTTGTGGCAGCATATCTGGGAATGTTAGTCTTCTTTTCGTCGCCAGCTATCTTCCAACGCTCGGCAAACTCACTGGTCATATAATTTAAATAAGGTACGCCCGACCAGAATGTATTTACATCGCGAAACATGACGTTTCCACCGTTGTAAATGATGTTAATGCCCAATGTGAGGTTTTTATAGCGGAATTTGTTGGAAAAGCCACCACTGTAAACAGGTTGTGAAGTTCCCATGTACAACACATCCTGAGCCATAGTCGCTGTCGGGTTTGAGGTAACCGTTCCATCGGCAAGTTTAACCTGGGGATCTCCTGAAGTATTTAAACCTGCATAATTGTAGGCAAATACTGCAAAAGAAGGATAGCCATCCAGGAATCTGGTATTGATCATGCCTGGGCCTGTAGTAATCGGTGTAGCGTTCGCAAGCCTCGATATCTTATTTTTATTATAACCCAAATTAAATGAGGTACTCCAGGTGAAATTGCTATTGCTGATGTTTAGCGAACCGAGCGAGACATCCAAACCCTTGTTTTGCAGATCGCCAAAGTTTCTGATCACTGACGCAAAGCCTGTTAGCGGAGCAGTTGTCAGGTTGCCAATCAAATCATTTGTTTTTCTGAGATAGGCATCTATCGAACCGAAAAATATGCCATTCAGGATTTCAAAATCCATACCCAGATTATAATTTTTGGTCAGTTCCCAGGTCAGTTTCTTGTTTGCAGGTGCATTAATGATCAGGCCAACGCCGTTTGGATAATTAACATTGGTTTCAGCACGTAAAATATCCCATGATGCCGCCGTACCCGGAGTCGGGGCATTACCCGTAATACCGTAAGTGAGCCTTAAATCCAATCGGCTTAGCCAATTAACCGGTTTGATGAAATCTTCTCTCCCAAGTGCCCACTTCGCACCAACACTCCACACTGGCCTGTTCTGGGCTGAACGGTCAAAGCCGAACAAATTACTTTTATCTATACGGATACTGCTGTTTAGCGTGTACTTCCGGTCAAACGTGTAACCTAGATTGGCAAAATAAGAGGATGTACGGCTTATTACACCTTCGCCACCGGTTACATTATTGGCTAATGTCCTAGTTCCTCCTGGTACTGTTCCTGTGATACCCTCACCTAATAACTGATAATTTACAGGCCTTGCTACCTGAAGCTGATCATCCCAGCCCCGATAAATACTTGTTGTTGAAAGTGGTGAAATGCTTGTCGCTTCCTGTCCTGCCATAACCGTCAATTGATGCTTTTCAAGCCAGCTGTGATCGTATAAAAACTGATTTCTGATGGTCCAGCTTTTAAGCAGTTCATCGGTAGCAGTTAACCTGCCACCAAAAGCGGGCACATTATAGATAGGGGTACTGTTTACAGTAGGTGCCTGGGTAAATGTCATCACCTCATTTCTTACGGCATAACTGTTTTGATCCAGTTCCACGCGATTTTTAAAGGAATTAATGTTATAGCCAAATGTCCCTTCATATCGAAGCCCTTTTATAATCTCCAATGTTACGCCCCCTACAACCCTTGTAGATAATGCATTACCTTTGGTATATCCATTTTCGATCTCCTGCAAAGGGGAATAATCGAGATTGATCCGGCTTCTTGACTGATAGTCTTTGCGTACATCATCGCTATAATTACCCATATGGTTAACAGTCAACGGATTTCCAGATGGATCGGCAAATAGCTGATAGGGAACCAGATCTAAATCTGGAACGGTTATATTATTACTCCAGGTAAGCCTGTTCGTAAAGTCGGTAATGAGGTAAACCTGAAGGCGTTTGCTGAATTTAAAGTCCTGGCGCAGATTAATTTTATACTGATCATCTGTTTGGCCGGGTATATTGTTAACTATTCCAATATAATTGGCAGAGCCATAGAAAGAATGGACTTTACTACCTCCAGATACGGAGACGGTATGGTTGGTGGTTGCAGCCTGCCTGTAGAAATATTGTTTAAGCTGATCGCGATTATCAATCCCAGCCAGGCTATCTAATTTTGTATTCGCCTGGGCCTGGCTTATTAAACCCCGGTTTGCATCATATTGGTATTGCAGATGGGGGGTAACGGGTGCAATTAATTGAACTGAATTAAAGGAGTTGCTGCCAACATATTGAGGGAATAGTTCCCTTGCTGCAGCAATAAACTGACTACTGTTCATCTTCTGGATGTAGTTCAGATCTGGTATGCCCTGAAAGTTGTGATAGCCATCATAGTCAATTTTTAATTTTTCATCTGCAGATCCTTTTTTTGTAGTAATTACAATTACACCATTAGCCGCTTTGGCACCCCATATAGACGAAGAAGTTGCATCTTTAAGTACAGTGATATCTGCCACATCCTGCATATTGATGTTTTGAATAGCATTATCGGGTACCTGTACACCGTCTAAAACTACGAGCGGGCCTCTGTTGGAGTTAATGGATGATAAACCACGAATTAAAAAAGGATTGTTGCCCGCATCAGGAGCATTATTTACGGCTAAGCCAGGTACTAAACCATCCAACCGTTGTAATACATTTGTACTGCCTGATCTCTCGTTCATAACAGCCAGGCTGGGCTTTGAAAATGAACCTGCACTCCGTTCTCTTGACAGTGTTTGATACCCTGTTGAAAAGGTCACATTTACTGATTCCAGCTCATTAGATGCAAATTCGAGCTGAATGGTTCCCATATCTGGCGATGCATTGATCTCTTTAATGGCATAGCCTACATAAGAGATCATTAAAACCGCATCACTGGCAATACCGGCCAAACGAAATGAGCCGTCAGCCGCAGTTTGTACGGAAGTATTACTGTTTTTAACCTTAACGGTGGCGCCCATCAATGGTTGTTTTAACATGTTTAGCACAATACCTTTTACATCCATCAACGCTGTGGGCTTGGCAATTGCTGCAGTCGGTTTGTTGAAGATTAGAATCGCTTTGCTCTCTTTATCAATGCTGTAGGAAAGATTGGTTTGGGCAAGTATTTGTTTAAGGGCAGTTTCCAGGGGGGCGTTAGTGAAACTGACATTTATAATTTTGTTCTTCTCGCCCGCATCTGCCCAAACAGAACTATACCCGGTTTGCGACCGGATCTCTCTGAACACCTTTACTAAGGCAATTTTTTTTTGATTGAGGGTAATATTTTGTGCTAAACTGGATGCGCTTACATGTAAAAGCGAGATCAGTAGGAGGGTAAAAGTTAGCTTCATAAGCCTTAAAATTTTATGCGCGCAGCGTGGAAGCTGCATAAAATCTATCGAAGAAATTTTATACATTTACATTCTTTTAAATCGTGAATTATCTGGTAAGAAACGTTCATTTCCGATCTGATCGGAAAGATTTAAGAGTTTCAAAAGGGGTGTTCCAGCACTCCTTTTTCTCTTTTAAAATGGTGGCAATTAGTTACTCTTCATGTGGTTTGGTTTAGTTAAGTTTGGTGGTTGATAATTAATTGGTATTGGTTTATGGTGTAAAATGCGCAACCTTGATTGTTCTTCCCTGCACATTAAAACGGACCTTTTTGGTCATTTCTAAAATCCGCAGCACATTTTTAATATTTCCGTGGCGTGTAATAGTGGCCAGAACCGGGATGCTTTTTAGCGCTTCATCCTGGTATTCAACCTTTACATCATACCACATGGCAATTTTATTCATGGCACTTTCCATCGGTTCGTCAAACATAAAATAGCCGTCTTTCCAGGCAATCATGTTCTCAACGTCCACATCGTTAACCACAATTTTCTTTTTACTAAATAAGGCCTGTTGACCAGGTTTTATCTTTTTAAATTGCCCGCCCGACTCCACTTCAATAGCGCCCTCCAGTAAAGTGGCGGCAACATGGCCATTATTAGATGCGCTGTTGATATTAAAACTCGTTCCAAGGTCCCGAACTATCCCGGCAGCTGTTTTAACTGCGAATGGAGCATCTGGCCTATGTTTCACTTCAAAATACGCTTCACCATAAAGAAGTTCTACATCGCGTTTGTTGTCCGCAAATTTTTCAGGAAATCTGATTGCACTTGAAGTATTGAGCCAGATTTTGGTGCCATCGCTCAAGTTAATCTGGTAAACTCCACCTTTTGGCGTCCGCAGGGTATCATAGGACATTGCAAGTGATGTATTTGCGCCCCTGTGATAAGTCAACGATCCGCTTGAATCCTGTTGAAGTACCAGATCAGTATTGGGGATCTCAATTTTTTGAAGGCCATTGCCAAGTACTACCTTTTTCCCATTTGCCATCAGCAGTTCTGCCTTATGGCTACCTGGCTTAATTTCCAGATTAACAGACTGGTCAACAGGATTGGATTTTCTCGAATTCAATAACAGATAGGTGCCTGCAAAAACGCAGATGAGCACAGATGCTGCTATAGCGACATAACGAAGGGAGAACCTGCTGCGCTTAACTAAAATTGAATTCAGGATTTGTTGCGCATCTTCTTCAGGGAGTTCCTGGTCAGACTCATATTCCAGCCAAATATCGTTTAGCAGTTCGTCTAACTTTTGTCGGTCTAATACATTCAGCAGCGCAAATAACTCTTCCAGCTCTTTTTCATCACACTTGCGATCTACATATTTAGCTAGTAAAGCCTTTATTCTATTTTCCGACATACATAACAATTAATTGAGCGCAATTTTAGTGCGTTTTTAATTGTAAGACGACGAAGTGGTAAGAATGTGCAAAAGAAAAATAAATATTTTTATATTTTTAGCTTACAAGCGGAATAATATTATTAGCAAGAACGAAAATAGGCTTCCTTTTAAAGTATTTAGTGCATTTCTGAAGTGACTTCGGATAGTTGGAATAGAAAGATTAAGTTTTTTTGCGATTTCTCCGTAGTCTTCACCTTCAATATGACGTAATTCATAGACCATACGCTGTTGCTTAGGTAATTTCTTTAGTGCAAGTTCATATTTCAATTGAATTTCTGTCGCTTTCATATCCTCAAACGGATCGCTGGACGTACGCTCTTCAGAAACCAAGCTAAGGGTTGAAAGGGCTGTTGACTCGCGCGAAGCCCGCTTTAGCTGATCGAGAGCGGCATTTTTAGCCATGCGGTAAACCAATGCATTGAAATTTTCTACTTTGTGGGCATTACGGCGTGTTTTCCAGATCTTTAAAAAAACGTCTTGGACAATGTCTTTCGCAATTTCGCTTGATCCCGTTATTCCAAAAATAAAACCATAGAGTTTATTTCGATAACTGTTAAAAAGAGTAGCAAAGGCCTGTTCGTCATCTAATAAAAGACGGCCAAGTAATTCCTGCTCCTTTTCAAGTGTTAACTTATACATCTAAATTCGTATAGATCCTGCCTTTAAGCGTCTTAAATTTAAATCCACTTAAAAGCTAAAACGACTGTTATATAAAACGTGGTTAATTTATTAAAAATATCTTAATATTTAATAAATACGTAAATGTTCTGGAAGTATGCGAATGATTAAATAAAAAGTAACTTGCTACCCCCTAAGGGGGTTAAAGGCATATTGAATTAAGCGGCGAACTATTTTACTGTATATCATGTAAAGTAATTCCAAATATATCAGAGATTATTGAGATTTTTTAAGACAAAGTCTGCTCTTGTCAGCACATCAGATCTCAAATCAGGATTCATTTTATCCCAGATCCGGTAAACCATAGAAAGCCTGTGGTTCTTGCCAAGTTTAGCCCTGTTTCTGTCATGAAAGTCCCAATACAGGCTGTTAAACGGACAGGAATTTTCTCCGGTTTTTTCATTGCGGTCGTACTTACAATTATCGCAATAATTGCTCATTTTATGGATATAATTCGCAGTGGCAGTATAGGGTTTGGAGCCGGTAATGCCGCCATCTGCATATTGGCTCATTCCCCTTGTATTTGTTATTTCTACCCATTGTATTGCATCGATGTAGATACCCAGATACCAAAAATCGACCTCATCCGGATCGATGCCGGCAAGCAGCGCAAAATTTCCTGTGATCATTAAACGCTGGATATGATGTGCGTAGGCATATTCAAGAGACTGATTAATGGAATGCTTTAAACAGTTCATCTCCGTTTTTCCCGTCCAGTACCATTCAGGAAGTTTCCTTTTGTGGTCAAAGAAATTCATTTTTTCAAATTCAGGCATTTTCATCCAATAAATACCCCTCATGTATTCACGCCAGCCTAAAATCTGCCTGATAAATCCCTCTATCTGATTCATTGTGGTCGATTTCTTATTTTCATTCCAATATTTAATGGCTGAACTGACCACTTCAACCGGAGAAATAAGTTTGGTATTCATGCTAAATGATAAACGCGAATGATAAAGAGACCATTCATTGGTTTGCATGGCATCCTGAAAGGTACCAAATAGTGGGAGACAGTTTTCACAGAAATAATGTAGCAGTTTTAAAGACTGATCTCTGTTTACAGGCCAAAGGAGATGTTTTGGGTTAATATTGCCGATAGTTTTTATCTCCGTAGCACTTACTCTTTTATATTGTTGGCTTACATCGTTATCAAATAACAGCGGAGGGTTTGGTTTGTGGTTTTTAGGAAGTTTCTTCCGGTTTTCCTCATCAAAATTCCATTTGCCGCCTACCGGATCATGGTCGTCATCTAACAATATGTGGTGTTTTGCGCGCATTGCCCGGTAGAAACTTTCCATTAACAATTCTTTTTTACCGGAAAAGAAATCCGCCAGCTCGGTTCTGCTGGTGTAAAAATGTTCGGTATCAAAAGGGCAGTGATTAATAGGCAGACTTTTACAGAACTTGTTTAGTTCCTGATCTAGCCGATACTCATCGGGCAACTGATAATGAAATTCTTTTACGTCAAACTTTTCTATTAAATCGTTCAGGTTATCTGAAAAATTTTGTTTGTTCTTCGGGTCATCAAGCCGAAGGTAAATGGTTTCAAATCCTTTCTCATTCAGCAGTTCAGCGAAATTTTCCATTGCTGCAAAAAAAGCACATGCCTTTTGGATGTGGTGCCAGACATAACCGGCTTCCGTTTTTACCTCCATCAATACATGCAACGTGCCTGGCGCTGGTTTCTTAAACCAGGAATGCTGGATATTGAGCTGGTCGCCCAAAATGAGCCGCAATATCCTGTATTTTTTTTCCATGGTTAAGAATGTCAGCTCAAATTGTTTACGAGTAAAAAACTATATTACCGTTATATTGTTTGCAGGAAAACGAATAAAATAAGCAATCTTTTTATTGATAGGATAGCTTAAAAATTGACTTAATACCAGTGATCATATCCGGTGGTTTAATATCTTTTTCTTCGGCATTAATTAAGATATCGTCTTTTGAAGAGCAGGGTTGGTTTTGATCATTATACTGGTGAGCTATTGGGTATGTGGTAGTTGCGGCAAAATAATACTGTTATTAATTTTTGTAACAGCTTTGTTGCTGTTAATGCTTTTGCTTTTTTTATTTAATACAGATTTTAGCACCAATATATTAGGTTGTCGATTTTGAAGGATATAAAGATTAAGCAGATACCCAATTGCTCTATCATCGGAGTTGTTTTGCTATATCTGATCATCTCTCTCGGCAACATCTTTTTTTTATCCAACCTGTCTCTTTTAGAGCCAGCTAAGGGCATCAAATCAGCCGCACAACATAGCGGTAGTTTTTCCCCTCTCGGAAAAGATTCGAAGATTACCAGACAGTTTAAGTGTATCGTTGATGAACGGAAGAAAACCGTACTTCCGGTTCTGGAAGGGCTTATTCTCGGTATTATCTTGTTTCTGGGGCTTTCCCTTTTAGCCTCCGGCCTTCACAGGTATTTTATTGAGATCAGATACCGGATTGCCGGATCAGTTCCAATTTATCTTTCCAATCAGGTATTTAGAATCTGAGATTCATTCCCAACTTTCTTTTATGGCTATACTTTACACGCTAAAGTGATAACCGTAGGTTAATTAGCGGGCACTCGCGGCCGCGCGCCTTAAATCTTTTTTCTCCATTTTTAATTTAAATACATGATCCGTATTAAACAGGTTTTCTGTTTGTTCCTATTTTTATATCTGGGGGTGGAAACCCATGCCCAAATATCACCAAAACCGATCGGGATCGTTGATCTGATTGATCACGTCACTGCTTTTTCTCCTGCCCTTGCTGCTGATTCTGCAGTGGTAGATATTCGTGCCGCACAGTTAAAGGAGACTGCGGCAAATGCACTTCCAAACCTGAAACTCAACTATCAGGCAGATCTGGGTACTAACAATAACGTAGCTGGGCCATATATGGCTTTTGGGATTGTACCTTCCAATTCAAGGGGTGTTCGAACGGTAAGCAACACCCATGCCGCACTGACCAACCTGGGGATTGTTTCCCTCGATTGGGAGATTTACAACTTTGGCGCTTATAAAGCCCAAAATGCGGTAGCTAAATCCGAACTTGTAGCAGAACACTCCAGATTTGCCCAGCGTCGCTACCAAACCAGGGCTATTGCGATTGATGATTACCTGACGCTGTTAAAACTTCAGGATATGTTATCCATACAGCAGCAGAACATCAAACGTAACGAACAGATTAACCGCTCTATTATCTCTCTTGCCAGAAGTGGTATACGCCCGGGCGTAGATACCAGCATTGCGGGGGCAGAACTTTCCAAATCAAGGCTGAATTATATCGAAATGGACAATACCTATAAAAAGGTTCAGCTTGATATTGCAGCAATCAGCGGCTTGAGTCCGCAAAATATTGTGGCAGATAGCACCATGCTCGATCGCCTAAAACTGCTGGAAGTAAACCTTTCCGTAACCCTGACTGATAGTTCGAGCCATCCGTTGCTTGATTTTTACAGAAACAATTACTTCAGTAGTATTGAGAAAGAAAATCTCGTTAAAAAGGCCTATAATCCAAAGGTAAGCCTCCAGGCCGCAGTTTGGTCAAGGGGATCAAGTATCGATGCAAATGACAATTTCAACAGACTCTCGACCGGCCTTGATTGGCAGCGGGAAAACTATCTGGTGGGCCTGGGCATTAGCTATAACCTCTTTGATTTACGCAGGCGTCAGCTGAAACTCAGGACCCAGAAGGCGAATAGTAATTTTTATTTAAAGGAGTTAAAGCAGGAGCGGCTAATGTTATCAAATGCCGCTCTTCAGGCAGGTGTCGAAATTAATACTGCACATAAGCGGCTTGAGGAAATCCCCAATCAGTTAAAGGCAGCTTCAGCAGGCTACCGCCAGAAACTTTCTTTGTATAAGAACGGGCTAACCGATATTATTGAACTCAATACAGCCCTGAACATCCTCTATCGGGCAGAAAGCGATTTTGTTAATGCAAAGTATCTGTATATCCGGTCACTTTTTCAAAGGGCTATTGCCACCAATCAAGTAGATTCAATTTTAAACGCATTAAAATAATAAATATATGTCAATGGTTACTTCGGCCTTGAAAAGGCCGATCACAACAGTAGTCATCACCGCGAGTTTATTGCTCTTCGCAGTACTCAGCGCGATGAATATCCCAATCGATATTTTTCCCCAGCTTAATTCTCCAACGATATATGTTATCGAATCTTATGGTGGTATGTCACCACAACAGATGGAGGGTTTTTTCTCTACACGCTTGCAGGACCAGTTCCTCTATGTTAATGGCATCAAAAATATTACTGCAAAGAACATCCAGGGATTAACGATGCTCAAATTAAGTTTTTATGAGCAGACCAATATGGCCGAAGCCTCTGCACAGGTAGCCTTACAGGTGAACCGTGCTATGAAGTTTTTTCCTCCCGGTGCACTACCCCCTCAGGTAGTCCGTTTTGATGCCTCTTCACTACCCGTAGGCCAGCTCGTGCTTTCTGCAAAGTCCAGGAGCCTGAAAGAAATCTACGATATGGCGGCAACACGTATCAGGCCGATGTTTTCTTCTGTAGCAGGGCTTTCCGCACCACCGCCATTTGGTGCCAATTCGCGTTCCATAACCATCAATGTAGATCCGAGCAAGCTCAGGAGTTACAACCTTACCCCAGATGAGGTGGTAGGCGCCTTATCCAAATTTAATGTGATGTCTCCTTCCGGAAACCTGAGGCTAGACAATACCATGATGGTAACTTCTATGAATTCGCTTGTAAAAACGGTGGATGAATTTAACAACATTCCTATTGCTACAAAAAATGGCGTTTCGGTATTGGTGAGAGACGTGGCCAGAGTTGCTGATGCTGCTGACGTTACGGTAGATTATGCACTTATTAACGGAAAACGGTCAGTCTATATACCAGTGGTTAAAACCGCTGATGCGTCAACCTGGTCGGTAGTGAAATCGCTTAAGGCGAAAATTCCTGAAATGCAAAGCCTTTTGCCTGATGATGTTCACATCTCTTATGAATTTGACCAATCTGTAGCAGTGATCAACTCTGTTAAAAGCCTGATCACGGAAGGTGGTTTGGGCGCAATCCTTACCGGCCTTATGGTACTGTTGTTCCTGCGCGACCTGAGAAGCAGCCTTATTGTGGTTATTACTATTCCGGTATCAATTTTAATTGGTGTGCTGTTATTGGGGATGTTCGGGCAGACAATTAATATCATGACTTTGAGCGGGCTTGCACTGGCAATCGGCATTCTTGTTGATCAGGCAACAGTAACCATAGAAAATATCCATCAGCACCTGGAAATGGGAAAGCCGAAACGTGAAGCCATTTATGATGCCTGTGAAGAGATCGCTTTTCCGTTACTATTGATATTATTATGCATCCTGGCAGTTTTTGCACCATCTTTTATGATGAACGGAATACCAAAAGCAATGTTTCTGCCTTTGTCTCTGTCCATTGGTTTTACCATGATTGTCTCCTTTATAGTAGCCCAGACATTGGTTCCGATTTTATCCAACTGGATGATCAGGGAAGAACGCTACCAACATTATGACCACAGTAAGATCCACGCACATGCAGGGGAAGCTTTAGACGAGAGAGAAGAAGACCAGGTTGAAATACATCTGCAGAACGAAAAGGATGAACCGGAAAAAAATGATTTCTTTGAAAGGGTAAAGGCGCGTTTTATGACGATTATTGAACGCTGGATGCCAATGAAAAAAGGAATTGTAGGCACTTACCTTTTTATCGTTTTTATTTTGGCCGCACTTGGTTTTGTTTTCATTGGTAAAGACATGATGCCAAAGCTCAATAACGGGCAGTTTCAGATTCGCATCAAAGCTCCAGACGGTACGAGGTTAGAGCGCACCGAAGAAAAATTTAAGCAGGTGCTCTCCATCATTAACCAAACCGTGGATAACCATGTCGCGGTCAGTTCTGGCTACGTGGGACTCATTCCGAGCAGTTACGGAACCAGTAACCTGTATATTTTTAATACAGGAACCCATGAGGCTGTGCTACAGGTAAACCTGGATGAGGATTATAAGGTAAATATGGATGAACTCAAAGATGCCCTGAGAAGGAACATCGCTTATAAGCTTCCGGATCTGAGAATTACTTTTGAACCGATTGACATGACAGAAAAAATCA
Source organism: Pedobacter suwonensis (assembly GCF_007833675.1). Taxonomy (NCBI): domain Bacteria; kingdom Pseudomonadati; phylum Bacteroidota; class Sphingobacteriia; order Sphingobacteriales; family Sphingobacteriaceae; genus Pedobacter; species Pedobacter suwonensis. The sequence continues at coordinate 5,004,378 of NZ_CP031708.1, forward strand.
TGAGCCAGGGCGCCGCTACTCCGATTGAGATCAGGGTAGCCGGAAAAGATATGGCCCAAATTGAGTCGTATGCCAATAAAACACTCGCTAAACTGAAAAAAATAGACTATTTGCGGGATATCCAGATCGCCCAGCCATTACACATTCCAGTGGTATCCATTACGCTAGACAGGCTCAAAGCCGCGCAGTTCGGACTGAACGTTGTTGATATTGCCAGATCGGTTACCGCGAGTACCTCTTCCAGCCGTTTCACGGAGAAAAACCAATGGCTCGATGAAAAAACCGCCTATACTTATCAGGTACAGGTGCAGATTCCCGAATATGTGATGAATACGATGGATGAACTCAAAGAAATTCCGCTGGTAAAAGGGCAAAGCAGCCCGGTATTGGGTGATATTGCAACATTTAATACCAGTTATGTTCCAGGAGAGTATGATCGTTCTGGTCCGAGACGCTTTTTAACTGTTAGTGCGAATATTTACAAAAAGGATCTTGGAACTGCAACAGCTGATGTAGAGAAAGCCCTGAAATCAGTAGGTACACCTCCTAAAGGGCTAACCGCTGAAGTGAAAGGCATGTCAAGTTTGTTAACCGAAACGCTATCATCACTTCAGGGCGGCCTTGCCTTTGCCATTTTGGTTATATTTTTATTGCTGGCAGCCAATTATCAATCTTTCAAGCTTTCGCTCACGGTGCTGTCAACAGTACCGGCTGTAATACTTGGTTCGCTTACTGCATTATTGCTTACCGGTTCCACGCTTAACCTGCAGAGTTATATGGGGATGATTATGTCTACGGGAGTGTCGGTTGCCAATGCGATACTGATCGTAACCAATGCCGAAAAACTCAGGCTGGATTATAAAGATTCTTCCCGCGCAGCAATTGTTAGTGCTGGAATTCGTTTAAGGCCGATCCTAATGACCAGTTTTGCCATGATGGCAGGCATGATTCCGATGGCATCTGGGTTAGGCGAATCTGGCGAACAGACTGCTCCGCTGGGTCGAGCGGTTATCGGCGGACTATTTTTTTCTACTCTTGCAGCATTATTTATCCTTCCGCAGGTTTTTGCCTGGGCACAGAAAAATAGCAGTCTGACAGAACCAAATCTAATGCCCGGAAAAACAAAACTTTAATTAAATAAAAATATGAAAACCAGATTTATTCCCCTCATCATTATAATTGGTTTGCTGGCCGCCTGTAGTGGTAACCAGAAACCAGTAGATATCAGTAAGGCAAAAAATGGCAAAGATGCTAAATACGAAACGGCCAGGGTAGCAGAAGAGGCCCTTTCCAGTTACACCCGCATACCCGGAACGTTAAAACCCTTTAACCAGGTAAACATTTTCCCAAAGGCCAATGGCTTTGTGAAGGCGATATTGGTCGACTTGGGATCAAAAGTGACCAAAGGTCAGCTCTTGATGATCTTGGAGGCACCAGAACTTGAATCGCAGTTACAGTCTGCAAATTCCCGTTACCTTCAGGCTCGTGAAACGGCATCCGCAAGCAGTGAAAAATACCGGAGGTTAAAAGAAGCTGCAAAGGAAGCAGGTTCTGTATCCCCCTTGGAGCTCGATAATGCACTTTCAAGGATGAAAGGAGATAAGGCCATTGTGGAGGCCGAACGATCTAATGTAGCTTCTGTACGTACCATGCAAGATTACTTAAAGGTATATGCCCCATTTGACGGCGTAATAGTTGACAGAAATGTGTCACCCGGAGCGTTGGTATCAGCAGGAAAATCTTCCGATCTGCCAATGTTGGTTTTACAAGACCTGACCCACATGCGGCTTGAAGTATCCATCCCTGAAGATTATGTTGATAAAGTAGACTTAAGCCAGATGGTGAAGTTTTATTTTAATGCCTTGCCAGGGGAGGAGCATCGGGCGAAGATCAGCCGTTCTGCAAATTCCCTGGGCAATATGCGCCAGGAAATTGTGGAGATTGATGTAGCCAATAAAGATAACAGGTTGAAGGCTGGAATGTACGCTGAGGTAGAGATTCCGCTAAAATCAGGTGCTACTTCGTTACTGGTGCCCAACTCCGCTATTGTACGGTCTACCGAACGAAAGTATATCGTAGAAGTGAAGAACGGAAAAGCCTTGCTCGTTGACATTAAAGAAGGAATGAAAGGCACAGCCATGACTGAGGTTTTTGGTCCTATCAAAGCCGGTACAGAGATCATTTCGCCTGCCAACGATGAGATTAAAAATGGCGAGACACTTTAACGCACAGCCGGACGGATATAAGCCGTCCGGCAAATTTTTTTATCCTTATATGTCAGACAAACAGAAGAGTATGGCACGAGCAATACGTTCAAGATGGTAGCCAAAGCTTAAGATTTTAACTGCTGGAAAATAGAATAACGCTTTAGGAAATAGCATTTGTCAGATAAATAAGCAGCGCGATACTGGCAGCAAAGATCATTACGGTAATTGCCTTAATAAAAATTGTAGAATGATAATAAAGCCCTTTTTCCAGTTGATATTTCGTTTTCTGATACCTTAAAAACGATAGTATAATGGTGATGGTGCCAAGCGCAACCAACAATATCCCAATCTTTCTCGAATCGCCGGTCTGGTGCACAGAAACTTTAGTTCCAAGGGCTAACGAGATCTGCTTGATGAATAAGGAGAATTTAACCACCACAAATCCAAAACCCATAACCGCTATACTGGTTCTGATCCAGGCTAAAAAAGTACGTTCATTGGCCAGGTGGTCTCCTGGGGCACCTGTAGAATGTTTTTCGCTCATTGTTCATATTTACTATCATTAACAGTTGTGCTCTGTTAATAGTTTCACGGCATGTTGTATCTGGTTAGTTTTGATTTGAAGTTTCAACAACTCATAGTAGAATAATGTTTTCAAACGATTAGTTCTATGAGGCTGCTGAGTTGATGTGGTTATATGAAGTTTTGGTTATCATAAATAACAAGACAAATAATCTAAAATTGATTTGTTTCGTTTTCAGATGTAGATATGGCAATTAAAGCTTTTTTTATTGTGAATTTGTTGCGGATTGTATCTCGAAGAATATATAGAGTGTATCGAAATTACAATTAGGGGAAACCGTAAGATCTAACTAAAACTTCTTCCTATTTTTATTGATATGATTTTTTATTTTAATTTAGCACAAACTAAACAACTTATCTTATGGATGAATACATCTCTTTTGAGCAAGTTCCCTTTGGCTCCGATGACTTTGCCGATAACCCTGAATCTAGATGTCCTTGCATGTTGCTTTTGGATACCTCTGGCTCTATGGGAGGAATGCCTATTCGTGAACTTAACGATGGTATACAGGGCTTGAAAAATGAACTTCAGCAGGATGCCCTTGCCGCTAAACGCGTAGAGATTGCTATGATTACTTTTGGGCCAGTATCTTTGGAATCGGATTTTCAAACTGTCGATAATTTTTATCCCAAAAACCTGGCAGCAAGTGGCGATACCCCAATAGGTAAGGCAGTAGCTATGGGTATTGAATTGGTCAACCAGAGAAAACAAACTTATCGTGAGAATGGTGTGGGTTATTATAAGCCATGGATTATTCTTATTACTGATGGTGGCCCGACTGATGATTGGTCTGCTGCTGCAAGAATGGTCCAAGAGGGTGAGGCTGCAAATAAATTCGCATTTTTTGCAATCGGTGTGGAAAGTGCAAATATGGAAATATTAAGAAAACTCTCAGTTCGGGAACCTATCAAATTAAAAGGTTTGATGTTCCGGGAATTCTTCCTGTGGTTATCCGCTTCAATGAAAATGGTTTCCAGCAAAAATCCTGGTGAGCAAACCCGACTTCTTCCACCAAGCGGCTGGGTAGATTTATGATCTGGAAAATAATTGGTCAGAGTGTAATTGGAACTTCTCATATTCAGTCAGGCAAAACTTGTGAAGACGCTTCTAGCTTCAAAATACTGACCTTGCCCGATGGAGAAGAGGCGCTTATTTTATTTGTAAGTGATGGTGCAGGGAGTGCAGCTTTTGCCGCAAAGGCAGCTGAAGAATCGGTAATAAAGGCGATTGATCTCGCAACAGTTCTTATCCAGTCAGAAAGTGTATTTAATGATGGTATTTTACAAGGGTTTGGTGAACAGCTCTATGACCATATCGAGAGATTGGCTAAAGAAGAGCAAGTACCTAAAAACGAATTTTCCTGCACTTTGCTAGGTGCTATTTTACTGCCTGATAAATCAGTTTTTATTCAGATCGGGGACGGGGCTATTGTGACTAGTAATCAAGACGGTTTTTTCACGCCAGTTTGGTGGCCCCATAATGGCGAATACCAAAATACAACTGCTTTTCTTATTGACGACCCTAACTTGCCAACCCTGAAAATTAAAGTCCTTGACTCAGCAGTAATGGAAATTGCCGTTTTCACAGATGGTTTGCAGATGCTTACCCTTAACAATGAAACTGAAAGTGTGCACCAGCCATTTTTCGAAGGTTTGTTTCCTTGGCTTAGAAAGGCTAGCTCATCTGAAAATATCTCCATTTTAAATAGTAGGCTAATCGATTATCTTTCGGGAGCGAGTATTAATGCTAGGACAGATGATGATAAAACCCTTTTACTGGCAACTAGGCAATAATGACGGTTCAAAAATTTGAGGGCCTAAATCAAGATAGCTATACCCTTGGACAAAAGATAGGGCAAGGTGGTGAAGGAAGCGTTTTTATTGTAAACGAATTTCCCGATAAGGTTATTAAGCTATATGCTGAAATCCCTGATCGCAATAAAATCGACAAGCTTATCTTTATGTCGACAATAGCTAGGGAAGAAATTTTGAAATTTGCCGCATGGCCTACTGACGTTGTTCGGGATAATGCAGGCCGCTATTGTGGCATTATTATGCGTCGGCTCGATGCTTTCGTTCCCCTCCACAAGCTCTTTAGCCCTATGGACCGGAAGCAGACTTTTCCGGATAAGGGGTATAATTTTCTAGTACACGTTGCGAGCAACCTTGCAGCAGCCTTTCATAAAATACACGAAGCAGGCATTGTAATTGGTGACGTAAATGAGGCTAATATCCTCGTCAATCAAATTGGTATGGTTGCGCTGATTGACTGCGACTCCTTTCAGATAAAACATGGTAGTCGTTATCATTTTTGTGAAGTTGGTATTCCAAGATATACACCACCTGAACTCTTATTACTAGGGTCTTTTGACCAAATTATACGTACAACTAATACCGACAATTTTTCACTTGCAACACTTGTTTTTCAGCTTTTGTTTCTGGGGCGTGCACCTTTTACGGGCGTTAATCTTACAGGTCAAGATATTGATGAAGAAACTGCAATAAAAGGCCATGAATTTGCATATTCCTTAAGAAGGTCGAATAAAAAACTTTTTCCAGCAAAAAACAGCCTAACACTTAATACAATGACTTCAGGAACTTCTGCCTTGTTCCATGCAGCTTTTGAGCAGAACCTACAACGTCCGGCTGCTTCAATTTGGGTACAGGAACTGGGCATATTAAAGAAGTCACTGGTACAATGTAGCAAAACCAAAATCCATTTCTATCCCAATGTGATTGGAGAATGCCCTTGGTGTATTTTCAGGGATCGGGCAAATATCCATTACTTCTTGGATGATTCGTACTTAAAAGCCTTACCCGAATTAAATGATATTAATCAATTTGTAAATGGTTTTAAAATAGAAAAAATTAGTATCACAAAACTTGACGTTGACTATGAACGGCCAAACATGACAGCGAATAAAGTACCCAATGAGTTTCGTAAACTCAAATGGATTGACTTGGCTGTCATCACAGCTTCGATAATGTTGGCTTTAACCTTATGTATACTCTTTAACTGGGGCTTTATTGTATTAGGCGTGATTTCAATATGGACTTACAGCTCGGTTAGCCCGACTAAACACAAGCTACAAGCCGAATTAACAATCCGGGAAAATGCTTTTAATCATCTCAAAAAAAGTTATGAAAACTTAATCAGTCAGCATAATCAGCCTCCAGAAATGTACCGATATAATCAAATTTCCCATCAATTATCTTTGAAGATTAATAGTTTTAAACGCCTGCCGGAAGACTTTGATATTGGAAAGAAACAAATTGAAATTCGTCATTACCAGAAATCACTGAACGCCTATCTCTCCAGATTCGATATCCGGGACCATGTTATCCCGACCTTCGGAAGTTCGAAAAAACTGCTAATTTATAGTAATGGTATTCGAACGGCTGCAGATGTGACCAAGCTTTCTAATATTAAAATAGTTGGAATAGGACCTAAAAATATTCAGGTTCTGCTCGACTGGCAAAGGCAAGTCTCAGCTGGTTTTACTTATTTACCTGAAATTAATGCTATTAATTTGGAAATCAGCCAGCTTGCCAGCAACCTATCTGCACGTAAACAGACATTTGAGGTGGAGATCAAGAAAGAATACAAAACATTGACGTTATTGAAAGGAAATATTCTTGGTAATGTTAAAAACCTGCGATCGCAATATGAAGGAATGGCCTTTAAAGTCAACCAAGCAAAGCTTGATCTCGATGCGTTTAGAAAATTGTATTAAATTTCGACTTTATTATTCAAATTGTGTAACTAACTAGATGATAATCGACTTCTGATTTCTTCAACTAAATTATTTTGCTGGCTAATATTTTTTGACCTGGTTTCAAGTGTATAGATTCCATTTCGAAACACCTTAAAATGCAATACAAATGAAAATGATAATTAGTAGCAAAGCAGTTGAAAAATACCAGCTAAGTATAGAAGTTGATTATTCCTTATTGAATAACCTTTTTAAAAGTATAAATGTGCTCCCGACGAGATTCGAACTCATATCGATGGTACCGGAAACCATAATTCTATCCATTGAACTACGGGAGCAAGGCTGCAAATATAGGATTTGAAAACATATTTTTTTCGCATTTTTAATAAAAAAAATACAGTTAAATTCAGCTATATCTTTTGCTACAATTTTTTAGAGCCGAGAAAGGGTTTTAATTGCTTCGCAGTCCTTTAGGCCAACATCAAGCCCTGAATAGGCTCAGCCTGAGTTGAAAAAGTAGATTGATCATCTCCACAACGAACCATCCGACCTTCAAAACTAGGGCTAATTTCTGCCTGATAATAAAAAACGTTCTTCAATAAACTTGCTGAAAGCAGCTTTGTAATGTGCCGCCATCAATACCTCATACTTTCCGAGGTTTATCTTATTACCTTCAATTTTCTTTACGTAAGCCGAATTGATGATGTAAGATTTGTGTACCCTGAAAAAGCTTGTATTGTATTTAAGTTTTTCTTCCATCTCCTTAATGGTCATGTAAACAGAGTAATTTTCAGTAGGAGTGTATAGGTGGATATGATTATTTGAACCCTGGATATAAATAATGTCAGTTTTTTGCACGGTTAAGATTGTGCTTTTATCACTGGACTTTCTAAAATAGAAAACATCTTCACTATCTCCTTCAAAATTGTGGCTTCCGTAGCATTCTTTTAATACATCATTGACCACTTTTGCAAATTCTGAAAGATCAAATGGCTTAAGAAGATAATGCTTTGCCCTGACTTTGAAAGCATCTATCGCATATTGTGGGTAGGAGGTGATAAAAATAATATTGTGCGGTTCGCCCTTTAGATTTTCTGCCAGGTCAATGCCTGAAAGATTTGGCATATCGATATCTGTGAAGATGATGTGGCTTTGCTTCAGCATGGTGATATCGTTTAAAGCTGAAACCGATTTTGTGTAGGTGAATTCTAATCTAAGCCTTGGAAATGCGGAGATAAATTCTTGAAGAATGTCAATAGCTGACTGGTCATCATCGATAATGATGCAGGGGATTGTGTTATTCATGAGAGATATATTAGATATGACAAGATACAAAATATTCCTGATTTAGAATCAAATACATTTGAAAGGTTTTTACGCGTTCGTTTTTGTCCCCTAACCAATAGATGTTCAGGAAAGATCTCAATTGGATAATTCAATTACAGAGATGGTTGTTAATCCTGCTACCATTTCTGCACCCCGGCCCTACTCTTTCAAGTTGATGATTTTGATGTTAACAAACGATTAAATCATTGCCTAAACATGCCCTTGTATTGACTTTATGCTTCTGTAATTTTAATTTAGGCTGTCTCCTATACTGATTTTAGGGGCTTAGGTTGGCTTTTTAAGAAATAAAATGCACCTTTGCGAACCGTTAAATAGGTTTAAGCATGTAACAAATAAATAGCTGTGTATGGAAGAAATGGTTGTGGAAGAAATTCAGGAACTACTTGAAAAAGAGAACGACAAAGCATTAAAACAATATCTGGATCAACTGAATATATCAGATGTTGAAGAACTGATAGATGAACTCCCACAACACGCAGCTAAATTTATTGAAACCTTATCCCTCAATAGGGCAGTAAATGTATTCAGGATCCTGGATTTTCCTACACAGGAACGGATCATTAAAAAACTTTCAGGCAATAAACTTAATCAGATCATTAAAGATCTGCCACCTGACGACCGTACCGCACTTTTCAGTGAGTTAAAAGGAGATGTGGTTAAAAAAATGATCACCCTTTTGCCGCCGGAAGAACGCAAAGAATCGCTTGCGCTTTTAGGCTATAAAGAGGATAGTATAGGTCGTTTAATGACGCCTGATTACATTGCTGTGAAACCCGAATGGTCTATCAGCAGGGTTTTGGCGCATATCAGGCGTTACGGGAAAAACTCAGAAACCATCGATGTGGTATATGTAATCAATAAGGATGGGGTGCTGTTGGATGATATCAGGATACGGGAAGTTTTGTTGGCCGATCCCGAAGCCATTATAGGCGAGTTGACCGATAAACGTTTCATTGCCTTAAAAGCAAATGACCCTCAGGAAGATGCAATCAACATCTTTAGGATGAATAACCGCGTGGCTTTACCCGTGGTGGATGAGCATAATATCCTCCTGGGTATCGTTACCGTTGATGATATTTTGTGGATTGCCAATGAAGAATATACTGAAGATATGCACAAAATCGGGGGTACCGAGGCTTTGGACGAACCTTACCTGGATATCCCGATTTTTAAACTGGTAAAAAAACGTGCCGGTTGGCTAATTGTACTGTTTTTAGGCGAAATGTTAACCGCAACAGCCATGCAGCATTTCGAAATCGAACTCGAAAAAGCAGTAGTACTGTCTCTTTTTATTCCTTTGATTATGAGTAGTGGCGGTAATAGTGGTTCACAGGCATCTACCCTAATCATCCAGGCCATGGCCTTAGGCGAAGTAACCATTGCAGAATGGTGGAGGGTAATGCGGCGCGAACTTGTTTCAGGGGCTTTACTCGGAATCATTCTTGGAACTATTGGTTTTGTTCGTATTGTAACCTGGCAAGAGTTACACCTCTATAATTATGGGCCACATTGGTTTTTAATTGCTACTACTATATTCTTTACACTTGTTGGCATTGTACTTTGGGGCAGTTTAATCGGTTCGATGATGCCAATTATCCTGAAAAAACTGAGACTTGATCCTGCAACCTCATCGGCACCATTTGTAGCCACTATGGTAGATGTAACCGGAATTGTTATTTATTTTAGTGTAGCCGTATTGATTTTGAAAGGCGTTTTACTTTAAATTTAAATCATGCAAAAGAAAATTACCACACTTTTTACTGATATCGGGGGCGTTTTATTGACAAATGGCTGGGATAGGCAGGCAAGGGGAGAGGCTTCTGTACTTTTTAACCTCGATTCCGTTGATCTCGAAGAACGGCATCACCTTACTTTCGATACCTATGAAGTGGGCAAATTAACGCTTGATGAATACCTGGAGCGTATCGTTTTCTTCAAAGAACGCAATTTTACCTACGATGATTTTAAGGAATTCATGTTCAAAAAATCACTTCCTTATCCGGAGATGATCCAGTTGATCTGTAATTTAAAAAAGAAATACAATTTAAAGGTCGCCGTTATCAGCAATGAAGGCCGGGAACTCAACCAGTATCGCATTAATACTTTCAAACTGAATGAGTTTGTCGATTTTTTTGTGTCGTCAAGTTTCGTGCATTTCCGTAAGCCCGATGCCGATATTTTTAAAGTAGCCATTGATATTTCGCAGAGTGACGTAGAAACGAGCTTGTATATTGATGACAGGATGTTATTTGTGCAGGTTGCCGAAGGTTTGGGCTTAAAGGGCATTCATCATACCGATTATGAAGATACCAAAGCGCAATTGGCTGCTCATGGGTTGGAGGTTTAATATAAGTCGTCCTCGACTGAAACACATTGGAATGGAGAGATCTATTTTATTGGTTTTAAGAGGATTGACAATGGTTGGTCAATTATAGAGTATAAATATTTGCTGCTTAGGAAAGTTTATGTATCTTTACATCGTGAAAATTACAACAGCAAAATATTGTTTTAACCTGTGTTTTGGTTACTCAAAAAGTAACGGGTCGACTTTATTTATCTGATAAAATATAAAATGAATTAAAGCCGCTTGTTACAAATGTAATAAGCGGCTTTTTTGTTTCCTATCGTTTGGTATGCACAATGGATGTGTGCTGGTCTGCAAAACCAGTGTAGTCAGTTCGATTCTGACACCAAACTCAAAAAATGAAGGGGCGTGAATGTGATCTCATGCTGCAGTTGAAAGGTGTCTTTTATGTTTTGAAAGCACAGACAGCAGGTCTTTTTAAAGTTTCGTCCCGCTCGTTGCAAATCCTCACTTGGTTGCTGGTTTTCCATTTCGATCTGGATCAAAGCACAAAGCCACTGCTAATACCTGAGGCTGGATACACTGATAATTCTTTTTTCTGTATCTTCTCTAGCGTTCGTCATCCTGAATTTATTCCAGGATCTTTTGTAAATATTCAGAGTTGTTACCTTTTAAGAAATATAAGTTCATTTAAGCTTACAGGTTTGAGTGATACGCCAGCTTGCTAAAAAGTTAAAAAGGATGTGCTACACTTCATTATCCGTGTTTATACGTGCACATCCGAAGTTAATACCTAAATGATACTAACTGTGTCTGACAACGTAACATCTTCCGTGTTTTCCGGGCTTCCGTGGCAAAACCTTCAGTGGCGAGGCTTTATAAATAAAAAAGCCATTCTTGCGAATGGCCCTAAGTTTTTTAAAGTCCCCTATAGGGATTTGGATGTTTAAACATTAAATCTGAAGTGCATGATGTCGCCATCTTCCACTACATAGGTTTTTCCCTCTACACCCAATTTTCCAGCCTCTTTACAGGCATTTTCAGAGCCCAGGGTTACAAAATCGTTATATTTGATCACCTCTGCGCGGATAAATCCTTTTTCGAAATCGGTATGGATTACCCCTGCAGCTTGCGGCGCCGTAAAACCTTTGGTAATGGTCCATGCCCTTACCTCTTGTACGCCCGCAGTGAAATAAGTATACAGATTTAATAATTTATAAGCTGCACGGATCAGTTTATTTACGCCAGATTCAGTTAAACCTAAGTCGGCTAAAAACTCCTGGCGCTCTTCGTAACTGTCCAGTTCGGCAATTTCTGACTCAATTTTAGCAGAGATTACCAAAACTTCGGCATTTTCATCAGCAACATTCGCTTTCACCAGGTCAACATATTTGTTTCCGGTAACTACCGATGCTTCATCCACATTACAAACATACATGACCGGTTTTTGAGTGAGCAGGCCTAAATCCAGGATAAACTCGAAATCTTCTGTTACCAATGGTGCAGTACGAACAGATTTACCGCTTTCTAAATGAGATTTAACCACGGTTAAGATTTCATAAGTACGTTTAGCGTCTTTATCTCCACCTGTTTTAGCCATTTTTTCAACTTTTTGAATACGTTTTTCAACGGTATCCAAGTCTTTAAGCTGTAACTCCGTATCAATAATTTCACGGTCGCGGATCGGGTCAACAGAACCATCTACGTGGATGACATTTCCGTCATCAAAGCAACGCAGAACGTGGATAATGGCATTGGTTGCACGGATATTTCCTAAAAACTGGTTTCCTAAGCCTTCACCTTTCGATGCACCTTTTACTAAACCGGCGATGTCTACAATCTCGATGGTGTTCGGTTGTACTTTGTTTGGCTTAACCAACTCCGCCAGTTTGGTTAACCTGTCATCAGGTACTGTAATTACACCAACATTGGGTTCAATTGTGCAAAAGGGAAAGTTTGCAGCCTGCGCTTTTGCGTTCGATAAACAGTTAAAAAGAGTCGATTTTCCCACATTTGGTAAACCCACTATACCACATTGTAATGCCATTATTTATTAGTCTTTATGTCTAGTTCCGGGCTACTGATTCATAATCTTAAGGTCAACAGCCCTATGCTCGTTTTTTGATCTTTAGTTTGGGCGCTTTGGCCATGATCTATCAAACCATCAACCATTTTACCTCTTTCCGCTTTCCTCTTTCCGCTTTCCGCTTTCCGCTTTCCGCTTTCCGCTTTCCGCCCTAAATTCCGCGCAAAGATAAGCTTTTAAAACCTTTATTTAAACCCTTGCTCTTGTATCAAATCTATATTTTATCTAAGTTTAGCCCAAAATACATAGAGATTAAATGGAAGATTTTGAAAAAGAAGTGCCTCAGGAAGTGAAGTTGGTTGTTACGGAAGAAATGCGTAGCTATTTTTACGATATGAGTAAATGGGCAAGATTTCTATCGGTTGTAGGTTTTATTGTCTCTGCATTTTTAACCTTGAGCTCATTTGGGATAGGGGCCGCAATATCTGCAAACCCAGCAATGCTTAATCAATTAGGGCCATTGGCCGGTATTGGTGCAACAGGCATCACCATATTTTACCTGCTATTAGCCTTACTCTTTTTTTACCCAAGTTTATTGCTCTTGCGTTTTTCGGCCAAGGGCAAGCAAGGTGTGCTGTTTGGCGATCAGGAGACTTTTAACGATGCCATTTCAAGTGTAAAATCACTGTTTAAATTTTGGGGCATACTCACCATTATCTTTTTGGTAAGCTATTTTCTGTTAATTCTCGCCGTAGCAGTAAGCGGTGCAGGTATAAAATAGAAATATCAAACGATAAAAAAAAGCCTCCGGATTATTAAATAAGGAGGCTTTTTATTGAAATTATATTACTTAAAAAGTAAAATCGTCGCTTGTTTTCGTGCTATGTTCTCCATTTTCAGAATATTCATAACGTTTTTCAACCACATCCTGATGAGTTTTGATATAATCTACAGTTTCATTTAATCCTTCTGCAAATTTTTCGAAATCTTCTTTGTATAAAAAGATTTTATGTTTTACAAACACACCGTCTTCTAATCTTTTCTTGCTCTCGGTAACTGTTAAATAGTAATCACCCGATCTTGTAGCCTTCACGTCGAAGAAATAAGTTCTCTTTCCTGCTCTTACTTTCTTTGAAAAAACTTCTTCTCTTTCCTTGTTGTCGAATTCTCCCATGGTTGGTATTGATGTTGGTTTTTGGTTTCGGTAAATATAAAGCAAATATTTAAAGTTCAAAATACAATTTTAATACAATTTAAATCGTTCGCGTTTCCTCTTCCAAAAGTTGGTTGTTATAAAGCTCCTTATAACTGCCATTTAGGCTAAGTAATTCATTGTGTGTGCCTTGTTCAATGATTTTTCCGTTGTCCAGCACCAGAATCTTATCTGCATTTTTAATGGTCGAAATTCTGTGGGCAATTAAAATACTGGTTTTCCCGGCCATGATTTTACCCAGGTTTTGTAGTATTTCCTCCTCTGTTTTCGTATCAACAGCCGAAAGGCAATCGTCGAAAATGAGGATCTTAGGCGATTTAATCAAGGCTCTGGCGATAGATACACGCTGTTTTTGTCCTCCCGAAAGGGTTATTCCCCGCTCACCCAGCATAGTCTCGAATTTTTCTTCGAAATCAATAATATTGGTGTAAACCGAGGCATTTTTTGCGGCTGTATGTACTTCTTCATCGGTTACCGCATCTAAACCAAAGGCAATATTGTTTTTTATGGTATCCGAAAAGAGAAAAACTTCCTGCGGTACAAAGCCAACCTGGCCGCGATAATCTTTAAGGTTTAGTGTTTTTATATTTTTTTTATCGATGTTTATTGCACCATTTTCTACATCATACATCCTCATCATCAGGTTTGCCAAAGTTGACTTTCCCGATCCCGTCTTGCCGATAATGGCTACAAATTCGCCTGCATTAACTTCAAAACTCACATTTTTCAAAGCTTCAATGCCTGTATCCGGATAGGTAAAACTCACATTATCGAATCTGATATTACCCTTTAACTCGATTTCTGCTGTTTCGTTCGATTGAATATCTGATGGGATGTCTAAAAACTCATTTATCCTTTTTTGCGATGCAGCAGCCCGCTGGATTAAAGAAGTAACCCAGCCCAGCATGGTTACGGGAAATGTTAATTGATTGATGTAAATGATAAATTCGGCAATGTTCCCTGCAGTAATGCTGCCGTTCATCACCTGTATACCACCTATATATATGGTTAAAATGGTGCTCAATCCTATTAACAGCAACATGGTAGGGTAAAATAAAGCCGATACTTTAACCAGGCTCATGGAGTCTTTTTTATAATCATTGCTCTGGATCTCAAACATGTTGCGGGTATAATCTTCTCGCACATATGATTTGATAATCCTGATTCCCGAGAAACGCTCTTGTACAAAACTGGAAAGATCTGATAAACGCTCCTGGATCTTCCCGCTTTTTTTAAAAATCAGGGTGTTTACGTAGTAAATGATCACCACCAGAAAAGGCAGGGGCAATAAACAATAAATAGCCAGTTTGGAATTTACATCAAACATCGACCAGATAATGAGTACAGATAAAACAAATGTGTTAATTGTATACATAATTGCCGGTCCAACGTACATTCTTACCCGGTTCACATCCTCGGTTGCACGGTTCATCAAATCGCCGGTATTATTTCTGCGGTAAAAACCTAAGCTCAGCTCCTGGTAATGCTGATAAATATCATTCTTCATATCAAACTCTATATGCCGCGACATTAAGATAATGGTTTGGCGCATAAAGAAAAGGAACAGTCCCCGCAGTAAATAAAGTGCAATAACCAGTAAACCAAAAAATAACAGGTTACTGCTAAAAATATTATAAATAATGGCCTGACGATCAAAACCAGCAAAAAGGTTAAACAGCTGAATGTTTTCGCTAATTAAATCAACTGCATAACCGATTACCTGTGCCGGTACTACACCGAAGATATTAGAAATCACCACAAAAATACTTCCGGGAATAATCCACCACTTGTATTTAAGAAAGTATTTGTTTAATCGGCTCAGATGTTTCATGTTCTGCAAACTTAGATAAATTTGTTATTTCATGCTACTTATTTGTCCATTGGAAATTGAGCTTTAATAATTAATGACATTTTGAGTGCAAATGCCGTTCGTTGTCCGTCTGTTCTGTTTTTGAAATGTATGGTATGCCTTTCATCGCAATTATAGTCCTGCTGTTGATTTCAAGCCTGTTGAATGACTGGACTTTACATTATGTCGGTTATAGATTCTTTTGTGCGCAGTTTTCGTGGTGTCTGATGTTTCCATCTGGCACTGCTATATTTCTCCAGCCCTCATTTTTCGTGGTGTCGGTTTCCATCTGACACTACTACATTTCTCCAGTGGCTCATTTAATTCAGCATGACGTTCAACCTGCTCAGATGGGAAAAATCAATCTGGATTAATAAAATCTATCTGCGCGATAGGCCTGCTCAGCAATGATAATGATGCGGATAAATTCATGGATAGCAGAATAATAGCCTTTTTAATAGGTTACAGATCTTTCGTACGCAAAGTGACGATCGGAAGGAGATTGCGGCCTTAACGAATAAATTTTGTCATAGTTTTCTTAAATACGTGTAATAATCGTTTTTTATTTTAATTTTGCAGCAGGTTATCCGAACGTTCATATGCCAGCAAATTCTCCGTCAGATTCATCAATTTTAGATCAATTAAGTGCTTACGGGCACAAAAAATTGGTTTTCTGTAATGATCCAGATACAGGTTTAAAAGCAATTATTGCTATACATGATACCACATTAGGTCCTGCTTTAGGTGGAACACGTATGTGGAGTTATAGTACCGAAGGTGAAGCATTGGAAGATGCATTGCGGTTATCCCGCGGAATGACCTATAAAGCTGCAATCACTGGCCTAAACCTGGGCGGCGGAAAAGGTGTGATCATTGGCGATTCCAGAAAAGACAAAACCGAAACTTTAATGCGTAGCTATGGCAGGTTTATCAAAAACCTGAATGGCGAATTTATTACCGCAGAAGAAATGGGTACCAATACACGCGATATGGAATATATCCGTATGGAAACCAATTATGTTACAGGTGTTCCCGAATCGATCGGTGGCGCGGGTAATCCCGCTCCGTTTACTGCGCAAGGTGTTTATTTAGGTATTAAAGCGAGTGTTAAAGAGGTTTTTGGTACAGATATGCTTGCCGGAAGAACCATTGTAGTGCAAGGAATTGGAAATGTAGGTGAACACCTGGTTGCCTTATTAAGAAAAGAAAATGCTGAAGTGTTGATCAGCGATATTAACCAGGAACAATTAACTTATGTTGCCCGGAAGTATAAAGCAAAACCGATCGAGGCAGATAAAATTTTCACCACCGATGCCGATGTTTATGCGCCATGTGCAATGGGTGCTACCGTTAATAACAAAACCATCGAAAAAATGAAATTTGCAATTATTGCAGGTTCTGCCAATAACCAGTTAAAAGATGAGGTTCTGGATAGCGAATTACTCTTAAAAAAAGGGATTTTATTTGCGCCTGATTACCTGATTAACGCAGGTGGATTAATTTCCTGTTATTCGGAGTTAACTGGTTTCGGCAAAAAGCGTACCGTACAGCTTACTGAGAATATTTATGATGCTACACGCAGTGTAATTAAATTAAGTAAAGCAGAAAATATATCAACAAACATTGCCGCAAACCGGATTGCCGAGAAACGGATTGCAGATATTAAAAAAATTAAATCGTCATATTAAATCATAATTATTAAAACAGGTTTTAAATAACCGCACTCGTTCTTACATTCATGTTAAACAGAAGGCACTTAAGAATCAAAGCTTTGCAAAATATTTTTGCTTGGCACATGGCAGACAAAAAAGACATTAAAGGAGATTTAAAAACTTTAATGCAAAGCATCGATAGCGTGTACGAAATGTACATCTGGATGCTATCTTTAATGGTAGAGGTTACAGAATTTACCGCTAACGACGCAGCAGAGCGCGCAAATAAGTTTATCAAAACAGCAGAGGATATCAATCCGAACATGAAATTGCTACACAATAAGTTTAGCGTTTTATTGCAGCAAAATCCTGAATATGCTTCCGCAATTAAAAAATATAAGGTTGATTGGGGGTTCGATCCTGAAATCCGTAAAACCGTTTACAATTCTTTAAAGGCGTCAAAAGAATATGCTGAGTATCTGGCCGATCCAAACGAAAGTTTAGAATCATCAAAAGACATTATTAAATACATTTTTCGTAAAATCATCTTGAAAAATCAGGCTATTATCCAGGTTTTTGAAGAGAAATTTATCAATTGGCAGGTAGATCATGAAGTGATGAAGGGGATGGTAGCCAAAACCTTGAAAAACTTTACATCCGAAGATCCTTTCAAAAACAAATTAACCGAAATTAGTGCCGATTGGGTTGAAGACAGCAAATTTGTTCAGGATTTATTTGTGCACACTTTACAAAATGATGCGAAATACCAGGAAATGATTGCTGATCGGACTAAAAACTGGGAATCGGAACGTATTGCTTTGATGGACACTATTTTGATGAAAATGGCCATTTGCGAGCTGTTAAATTTTCCATCTATTCCGGTTAAAGTAACTATTAATGAGTACTTAGAGTTGTCAAAAGATTACAGTACACCGAAAAGTAATTCATTTATTAACGGTATTTTAGACAAAATTTTAGGCGATCTGAAGAAAAACAATACCATTAAAAAGATCGGCCGTGGATTAATCGAAGATTAAAAATGAAAAGAACATTTATCCTGGCTATTGCTGCGCTTTCATTCGTAGCCTGTCGCAATGCAAATAATCAAACCAGCGAAACTGCTTCGGCTGTTTCGGTTGGCAATGACACTTCAAAAACAGCTAAAGTTGCCCCGGCAGATGCACCTGTTATCGTTTTCGAACGCGATATTTTCGATTTCGGTAAAATCACACAAGGTGAAAAAGTTAAGCACGATTTCAAATTTAAAAATACAGGTAAGAGTCCGCTCATTGTTTCCAATGCAACGGCAACCTGTGGCTGCACCATTCCGCAGGTACCTGGCGAACCTATTTTACCAGGTAAAGAAGGTGTCATCAGTGTAGTTTTCAATAGCGAAGGCAAAATGGGTATGCAGGATAAGGTGATAACGGTAACATCTAATGCAAACCCGACCATAAGTACCGTCCATCTGGTAGGAGAGGTGCTGGAAAAAAAATAAATCGGTTTGGTGGCTTGGGCATCATCCTTAACGATCAAAATTCATAATAAACAAATAAAAAAGAAATGATATCAACAGTAATATTACAAGCAGCAGGCGGAAGTAGCACGTTAACTACAATTGTACCAATGGTACTGATCATGGTAGTTTTCTACTTTTTCATGATCCGTCCGCAAGTTAAAAAAGCTAAAGACCATAAAAAATTGGTTGAAGAATTGAAAAAAGGAGATAAAATTGTAACGACTGCTGGTATTCACGGCCGTATTGCAGATATGAATGAAACTACTTTTTTAATTGAGGTTGAAGGTGGCGTTAAAATCCGTTTCGATAAATCGGCAGTTTCTTTAGATGCAACCAAAGCGGTGATTACACCTAAAGCATAATAAATTAATAAAATTTAAGTGCAGTCCCGAAAACTTTCGGGACTGTTTTTGTTTTATTACATTTGATTAAATGCATTTTGGAAAATTGTTTTTCCGGATGATAGTCCATATTTAATTTATTATGCCCTTCATTACATTAACGAAAATTGAAAAAAGACGTGTATTTAGCTTACTGGCCTGCCTGTTGCTGGCCATAGCCGCATGGCTTTTTATGGCATTAAATAATAAGTATGTTTATGTTGCTAAAACCGTATTGGTTTTTAAAAACAGTCCCACCAAAAGAGCATTTTATCCTTTACAGTCTGATACGATAGATTTACAGGTAGAAGGGACGGGCTGGCAGCTGCTTTTTGCCCGTTTAAGAATCAATCCACCTTCTGTTTCTGTTAGTTTGAGCCAGCTCAATACCAAAGATTTTATCGTCTTTTCCGATCAGCTTTTTAATATCAACAGGCAGTTGGAAAGTACGCAGAAAGTAATTTCAGTTAAGCCCGATACCCTTTATTTCGATTTTACCAAACGCGTCGTAAAAAAAGTTCCTGTAAAATTGATTGATAAATTAGGGTTTGCAAAACAATATGGCAGGTCAAGTGACGTGATCCTCAATCCTAAATATGTAAAGGTTGCCGGCCCCTTGGAAGAACTTTCTAAAATAACATTTTGGCCAACTGATACACTTAAACAGGATAAAATACAGAACAGTATTACCGCAAGGGTAGCTTTACAGCACAGCATTCATAAAAACGTAAGCATTTACCCATCATCTGTTGAAGTTAAAGTGCCCGTTGATGAGTTTACGGAAAAGACCATTGAAGTGCCTTTAAAAATCATCAATAACCGGAGTTATAACAGCATTAAACTTTATCCTAAAAAAGTTAAGGTTACTTTTTTAGTTGCTCTGAGTAATTACGATCAGGTTGATGAAAGTTTTATTACTGCAACTGTTGATGTTGATGAATGGAAGGATTTAGGGCATCGCCAGTTTACGGTGAAGATAACCGAATTTCCCGACTACTGTAAATTGGTTAGCGTAAAACCTTCAAAAATAGATTTCATTGTAGAAAAATAATGTATAAAGTAGGCATAACAGGTGGCATAGGCAGTGGCAAAACAACGGCCTGCAAGGTTTTTGAGGCGCTGGGGATTCCGGTATTTTACGCTGATACGGTTGCTAAGGAAATCATGTGCAAAGATGTTTTGTTGGTTGCCGGAATAAAAACTGCTTTTGGTGAAGAAAGTTATTTTGCAGATGGAAAACTGAACAATAAACATATCGCAGGCATAGTTTTTAGTAATGAAGAAGCGCTGGCAAAATTAAATGCGTTAGTTCATCCGGCCGTTTTTAGGGCATTTGATGCTTGGGAAGAGACCGTGCCAAAAACTGTTCCTTACACGCTTAAAGAGGCAGCTCTGCTTTTTGAAAGTGGTTCTTACAAGATGTGCGATACCACTGTTCTGGTTACTGCACCATATGAAATGAAGCTAAAAAGGGTAATGCAGCGCGACAGTGTTTCGGAAGAACAGGTTAAAGCGCGCATGGACAAACAATTTAATGACGAAGAGAAATCTAAACTAGCCGGACATTTTATTGTAAATGATGAACAACAATCCATCATCGGGCAGGTATTAACCTTGCATCAGCAGTTTTTAAAGGCTGCGGAAGCCCTTAAGCTTGCCAATTTATAACGATCTACTCTAATCATACCATTCTTAAATCCTTTCATTTCAATATGATTTTAGCAGATTTTATTACCATTACCCCAACGGGCTTATATTGTATTTACGGGGATTTTTATCTTGATCCACAGCAGCCGGTTAAAGAAGCGGTTGTTTCGCATGCCCATGGCGATCATGCTATCGGTGGGAGCCAGAACGTGTACTGCACTGCTGCTACTGCAACTTTTATGAAACACCGGTACCGTAAATTTGCTGCGGTTGATTTTTTCACCAAAAATTATCACGAATCTTTTAAAATAAAGGAAGTTACCATCACTTTTTATTCTGCCGGACATATTTTAGGTTCGGCACAGGTATTAATGGAATATAACGGTGTAAAGTATCTGTATACTGGTGATTATAAAATTGAACATGATGGTACTTGCGCACCTTTTGAATTTGTAGAGGCTGATGTTTTAATTACAGAAAGCACCTTCGCCAATCCGGAAACCAAACATCCTTCTCCCATAACCGAAATTAAAAAGCTCAACGAAACCCATTCGAATATCATGCTGGGTGCTTATGCCTTAGGTAAAAGCCAGCGGATAATCCAGTTGCTCAACCAGCATTGCTCTACAAAAAACATTATGGTTCACCATAGCATTATGCCTTTTGTTAAAATATATGAAGATTATGGCGTGAAAGTAGGGAATTACAAAATGTATGATAGGAAGGTGATGAAAAATAATCAGGAACATCAGGTTTACATTGTGCCGCCAATGGTGTTCCATAGTTACCATAAGGCCATTAATGTTGTCCGTGCCTTTGCGTCAGGATGGAAGAACCTGCAGCAGCGAAACGGGATATCACTTTATATTTCTGATCATGCCGATTGGGATGCGATTCTGGAAACCATAGAAAAAGTTAAACCCAGGCAGGTTTGGACTTTGCACGGTGATGGTAGACAGCTTAAAGATTATTTTAAAGATAAACTGGAGCTTAAAATATTAAATTAATCAGTGTTCGTCATTCTGAACTTGTTTCAGGATCCTTAGCTATTAAATGAACACTCAATCATTCATTATTCATTCAATCATTCAAAATTCAATCATTCAATATTGGCTATGAAAGAAGGCGAAGACTTTTATTTCAATGAAGACGGACTAATGGTTTTCACAGAAGCCTACCATTTAAAACGTGGTTATTGCTGTAAAAATAAATGTAAACACTGCCCCTGGAGTTATGGGAAGAAAAAAGAGAAAAGTAATCAGTTGACGATTTGCAGTTTGCAATTGACTGGGAAATAGGCCAATTGGTACCGCATCGTTCTGAGTTCAATTGTTAAAAACGGACAAAATAGTAGATGTCGCTTAGTGCCATGTCAAATCCCATTGAAACAAGGGTTAATGTATCAGAAATCTCTTTGTATTCTCTTAACAGCCAATTTCTATTTTCATTAATGTGATAGGATTGTACAAAAACAGATTCCGAATCAATCATGATGTATTCTTTTAACGATGGAATATCTTTATACAAGTTGAATTTTTTATTCCTGTCGTAATTTTTGGTTGAAGGAGAAAGAATTTCAATAATCGCAGTCGGTAAAATGGAAGTGTCTTTATCAAAATTACTATGTGTTGAACCATTGCAATAAATGGAAATATCCG
Organism: Pedobacter suwonensis; assembly: GCF_007833675.1. Classification (NCBI taxonomy): domain Bacteria; kingdom Pseudomonadati; phylum Bacteroidota; class Sphingobacteriia; order Sphingobacteriales; family Sphingobacteriaceae; genus Pedobacter; species Pedobacter suwonensis. The sequence goes on from NZ_CP031708.1 coordinate 5,026,476, forward strand.
GATAGGTAAACAAAGTATTTTCCGGAATATTCATTCGTTTATCACTTCCGTAAGGTCTGCAGGGCTTGCCTTTAAGCTTTTTGCCTATTTCCACAAAAACATTACTGAAAATCTCATTGTGATTCTCTCCGGCACCAGACATGGCAAAGATCTCTCCCTGGTAATACTCATGTTTTACTGTTGACGCTTTTTCCATCTCCAGGTATTCTTCAATAGTATAATGCCTTTTTTGATAGGCTATTGCGGGTTCATTTACAATTTTATCCATGTCTAAATTTACAGATGTTTTCCCGTAAAGATTGAATAAATAAACGATTTAAACGTTTAAAACGGCTATAGGATTAACTGTTGAGTGGTCTAACCGATTAATCGCCAACCGAGAGCTTTAAACTGAGAATTGTAAACTGCCAACTGAAAACTGCCAACTGAATTAGTGTCCGGCAAAGAAACCGATTAATGCTACGCCAATTCCTAACAAAACAGCAATCATTTTGCGGGTGTTGATTTTATGATCAGCGCTTGATTCAAACAGGATCGTAGTAGAAATGTGTAAGAAAATACCAATTACAATCCCCATAATTTTATTAAAATAAGCATCAATGCCCCCAATAGTGCCGTTGCTTAAACCAACACTTACATAAAAACCCAGTGGAGCCATAATGGCAAACACAATGAGGTAAAAAATAATACTGCTTTTTTTGAAATGATTCTGCATCAATATGCTTGCCAATGCAAAGGCAGCAGGAATATGGTGTAGTGAAATCCCAAAAATCAATTCGTTGTGCTGTTCTTTGGCCAATGGCATACCCTCTAAAAAGGCATGTAAACACAAGCTAATCATCACCCCAAACGGAAATACATGCCCATCGTGTTGTTTATGGATATGGCCATGCTCTACACCTTCTGAAAACTGTTCTAAGAAAATTTGTAATAAAAAACCGATAAGAATAAAAATGCCAATCTGTCCTTTGTCCGGTCCGCTGTAGGCATCAGGAATTAAATGTAAAACGGTTATGGCAAATAAATAGGCGCCGCTGAAAGATAAAATCAGCTTGAGCAATTTAGATTTATCACTTTTAACCAAAAAGATAGCCGTTCCGCCTAAAAAGGCACAGAAAAAGAGTACGCAGAGTTTCCAGATTTCCATAGGTTAAAAATCAGGTTGTAATTTTTTAAATATTCTTGAACAGATCACGCCTATTACTATTCCTAATAAAGCGCCGGTAGTTACATCAACGGGGTAATGGACGCCAACATATACCTGTGCAAAGCTGATGATAAATGCCCAGAACAAACCAACGGGTAGAATCGGTTTCCATCTGCTGTAAAAAACGCAGATCAAAAAAACAGCTATAGCAAAATGATTGGTAGCGTGTGCCGAAGGAAAACTCAAACCACTTCCGCAGGGTACACGATGGATGATATCATTAGCCAAACTTAAATCATTGCAAGGCCTCACGCGTGATATCCAGGGTTTTAAAAGCCTGGAGGCGATTAAATCGCCCATGGCGAAAGTAAAAAGCACCATGCCTATGATATAATAGCCTTGTTTTTTATACTGCCTGATGCAAAAAATAACAATAAACAGGTAAAGCGGCGACCAAAAGAAGCGGTTGCGCATAAGGGGCATCAGCCAATCAAAAAAGCCGTTTGAAAGTCCGCGGTGAATTTTCAAAAACAATTCTACATCAAATTGCTGTATGCTTTCGATCATGCTTTTTTACAGATTAAAATTAACCGGTCTGAATTAGTTTTGTTAAAATCAGCCAAGTCGTAATTGCCAAAGGTTTTCTGGATAACCATTCCCGCTTTTCCCAGCATGCGTTCAAAATCTTCAAAACTAAATGCCTGTACCCGCTCTTCGAAATGATATACCCTTTGTTGATCTTCGAAATCGATCTTTTTAATGATTTTCCCATCAACAACACTTTTGGTGATTTGAAAAGTGATGCCGTCCAGTGATTTCGTTTCGCAGGAATTTAAATTCCGGATGATCTTCTCCGTATTAAAATAATCCAGCACCAGAATCCCCTCAGCAGTTAAACATTTGCGGAAAGTTTTAAGGGCATTTACGTGTTCTTTTTCTGTATCAAAATAACCAAAACTGGTAAACAGATTTAAAGCTACATCAAAATAATTGATGTAAAACAGCCTCCGCATATCATGCACCAGAAAGTGTAATTTGCTGTTTTCAAATTGCTTTGCGTACTTTATACTCTGTTCAGATAAATCAATACCTGTAACATCAAAGCCTTTTTTATTCAGGTAAATAGAATGCCGGCCTTTTCCGCAGGCAATATCAAGCATTTTGGCATCAGCTTCAGGATTTAAAAAAGAGGTAAGCTTATCAATAAAAAATTCGGCCTCAGCATCATTTCTTTGTTGGTAAAGAATATGATAATATGGCGAATTGAACCAATATTGAAACCACTTGCGCTGCATATAAAAGCTGTTTGTATCTTTAAAAAGATGCAAATATAAGGTTTTACAATCGCTAGTAAAGTTAGAATGTGCTTTTATGCAATAATGTTGCAAAAATATTATGGGTTGATTTTTTATATCAAGTAAATCAACTTCTTATGTAAGCACCTGAAAAGATCCGCTGTAAGGAATTTAGTTACACAACATTTTATTGTGACGCGCTACACTGCTCTATTAAATTGACCGCGTAGGTAGACATAAGGACTACATAAATTCAGGTATATAGCCAGGTTTAAATAGTAGCTATCTTGTTTTTTTTCTTATTTTTGGAGCCTCTAATAAATTATAAGAAGTGACTCTAATAAAATCGATTTCAGGAATACGGGGAACCATTGGCGGAAGGGCAGGAGCGGGCTTAACTCCATTTGATATTGTAAAATTTACAGCTGCCTTTGGTAGCTGGGTGGTAAATAAAACCGGCAATAAAAGGATTGTTTTAGGCCGCGATGCAAGGATCTCCGGCGAGATGGTCAACAACCTGGTTATTGGAACCTTGCAAGGCCTTGGTATTGAAGTAATAGATTTGGGCTTATCAACCACACCAACTGTTGAGGTGGCCGTTCCTGATGAAAATGCAGGAGGTGGGATTATTTTAACTGCTAGCCATAACCCTAAGCAATGGAATGCCCTGAAATTATTAAATGACAGTGGGGAGTTTATTAGCGATGCTGATGGAAAAGAAGTTTTAGATTTAGCAGAAAGTGCTGATTTTGATTTTGCCGAGGTAGATAAGCTAGGGAAAGTGATCAAAAATGATACTTACCTGCAAAAACACATCGATAAAGTTTTGGCTTTGCCATTGGTTGATGTTGAAGCAATAAAAAAGGCTGATTTTAAAGTGGTAATCGATTGTGTAAATTCTACAGGCGGTATTTTTATCCCGGCGTTATTAAAAGCCCTGGGCGTAAGTAAGGTGGTAGAATTGTACTGCACGCCAGACGGACACTTCCCGCACAATCCTGAACCTTTACCAGAAAATTTAACTGAAATATCGAAAGAAGTACAGAAACAGCATGCTGATTTAGGCATTGTAGTAGATCCTGATGTTGATCGGTTATGTTTTGTGAATGAAGACGGCAGCATGTTTGGCGAAGAGTATACCTTGGTAGCCGTAGCTGATTATGTATTAAAAAATACGCCTGGAAATACCGTTTCAAATCTTTCATCAACCCGTGCCTTACGCGATGTAACCGAAAAAGCAGGATCATCCTATCATGCTTCAGCGGTAGGTGAGGTAAACGTGGTTAACAAAATGAAAGCTACTCAAGCCATTATTGGTGGTGAAGGAAACGGAGGGATTATTTATCCCGAATCGCACTATGGGAGGGATGCCTTGGTGGGAATTGCTTTGTTTTTAACACATTTAGCTAAATTTGGTAAATCTATTTCGGTACTCAGGGCCAGCTATCCGCAATACCATATCTCTAAAAATAAGATTACCCTTACACCTGAAATGGATATCGATTATTTATTAAAGCAGGTAGAAGAGAAGTATAAAAATCAACCTTACAGCACAATTGATGGTTTGAAGATCGAATTTGATAAAACTTGGGTACATTTGCGCCGCTCTAATACCGAACCGATCATCAGGATTTATAGTGAGGCAGAAAATGAAACCATTGCCGAAAATTTGGCAAACAAAATTATTTCTGATATTAAAGAAATATTACACCTTTAATCTCTAATACGGATTCTGGGATCAGGCATACCTGTTCAGGATTCAATAAAACGATTAAATCCTGAACATTTAAACAGGGCGGACCTTAACCAGGCAGCTTTGCAACACTAACTTTTTAAATATTCATAAAATGAAAAGGGTCTATTTAGATAATGCGGCCACAACGCCATTAGATCAGGCGGTAATCGCGGAGATGACAAACGTGATGGAAAACTATTTTGGTAATCCGTCTGCCATTCATGCACTTGGCCGCGAGGTGAGAACATTGGTTGAGAAGGCCCGTAAAACTGTTGCCGGTCTTTTAAATGCGTCTCCATCTGAAATATTTTTTACATCCGGTGGTACAGAGGCAGATAATACCGCTATCCGCTGCGGCATTTCAGCCTATGGTATTAAACATGCCATCACTTCAAAAATAGAACACCACGCCGTTGAGCATACTTTAAATACAATGCTCAAAAATGGCGAAATTGATAAGTTAAGTTTCGTCAATATCGATGAGAAAGGCAATATAGATTACAACCATTTAGAAGAATTGCTTCAAAATAACGAACGTACTTTCGTTTCGTTAATGCATGCCAATAATGAGTTAGGCACGCTAACGGATATGGTGAAAGTTGGCGATATCTGCGAAAAATACAATGCCATTTACCATGCCGATACCGTTCAAACCATGGGGCACTATCCACATAATGTACGCGAACTTAAAGCGCATTTTATCGTATGCGCTGCGCATAAACTCCACGGACCTAAAGGTGTTGGCTTTTTATATGTAAATAGCAATATTAAAATTCCGCCTATGATTTATGGTGGCGCACAAGAGCGCAATATGCGTGGTGGTACCGAAAATGTATATGGCATTGTAGGCTTAGCGAAGGCCTTGGAAATTGCCTATGCAGAGATGGATGAGCATCAATCTTATATTCAGGGCTTAAAAGATTATCTGAAAACACAACTAATTGCCGAAATCCCGGGGATTGCTTTTAATGGAGAAACGGATGCCGATAAAAGTCTTTATACCGTGCTGAACGTTTCGTTCCCTGAAATGGATATGGCCGATATGTTATTGTTCAATTTGGATATCAACGGGATCTGCGCTTCCGGGGGTAGTGCCTGTTCATCGGGTTCAAATATAGGCTCACATGTGCTAAATGGTATAAAGGCCGATCCAAACCGTCCTTCAGTACGTTTTTCATTCAGTAAATACACCACTAAAGAAGATTTGGATTACGTAATCGAAAAAGTTAAAATGGTAGTGAAGCAGAATGCTTTAGCTTAAAATACTATTCCCTGGCTGGTGACGCACCAGCCACAATATTTATCACATTTCAAAGGTTGGTGGTTCACCAACCATAAAATATTCGTGTTTAGTGGGCCAATAAATATAGAGATTAGAATATATCTCTGTAATCGGTTAGTATATTAAAATCATCTACGCCAGTTTTGTAAAACCTTGAAGAAGACCAATAATAATCTTCAGTGTTTTGCGCCAAACGCCATCTCGCTTGTAATGGGTTATGATGGATATAATTTAGCTTTTGCTCCAATATATTGAGATCGAACATATTGATTGCAAGGGGATCACGTTGCCATATCCGATATTTACGATCAGATTCCGTTACCTCGAAAAGTCTTAAAAAATTAGGATTGTTGATCCTAAGGTCTTTTCTTAATTCATGGGAAGTATCCTTCAAAAAACTGACATTCGGTTTTTCTTTACCGTTTGGTTTTAAAATTTTTAAAATCAAATGGATATGGTTTGGCATAATTACAAAGCCATACACCTCTATAAAATTATTTATAACAAGTTTTCTTAAAGAATTTAAAACTAATTGCTTGTAATTTAGTGGTTCTAGCAAGTTCAACCAATCCTTAATCGTGCAAGTCCAAAAGTAAGTTTCATTATAGTCAATGAATGATTTTCTTCTATCTTTAAAAATATCGGAATTCATGTGATTATATTTTTATCAAGATAATAATAAATTGTTTGATTCTCATTTGTTGAGTTTCATATTGTGTTTGTGAGTCACCAAACATTGAAAGCAACCCAGGTAGTATTCCTGGCCGTGACATCTAAACCTGATCGGAACGAACACGTAGCACAGCGGAGTAAAGTGGATAGCAGGACTGTATTGAGCTAAGTAGTACTGCCATTGCTTTTCTTAAAAAACAAGGCTATTATAAATACAATGGTTTGGTATAAATAGTGTAATATTGAATCACTAGCTACTGTAAAACATGTGCAGTATTCCATTTTAATGTTCGTCCTGCTTTACGCTCATACGCCTGCAGGCCTTATGCGCCTGGGCCGGTATCCGCTTCAATCAGGTTTAGCTCCGTTAAGCCGCTGCTGCTATTGAAGGTTGTATGTTGCAGAGATATTTGTTCTGATAGACAAATTCTTTGCGCCCAGCAACCCCAAATAGTATTCCTGGCCGTGCCATCTAAACCTGATCAGAACGAACACGTAGCACGGCGTAGTAAAGTGGAGAGCAGGACTGTATTGAGCTAAGTAGTACTGCCATTGCTTTCCAAAAAAAATGATTTAGGAAAAACTAAGGTTAAATACTTCTGCGCACAAAAAGTAACTTGCAAAACCCGAAAAATAAACTTATATTTATCGAACGTATGGCAATCCACGCCATTTAACCTGTTGTTGCGGCAAGAAACCTTATCAGATTCCCATGGTATAAGGTTAAGCAAATTTTAAAAAAGCTTTTAGTCATTATTAAAATTGTTAACCCTGAAAGCCTGCAAGGTTTTCAATAAATTTATGTCAACATGGAAACGAACCACAACACTCAAAATCAGGAAAACGCTAAATTGGAAGAAAAATCAAATGAAGAAAGAAAACACATTTACAGGTTTATCTTCAGTCCGTTTTCATTTGAGTCCTCAAACCATTTTAATAAAATCCATAAAAGGAAGTTTCATTCATTCGGTTGCATTCATGAGTTAGGGAAATTGCCCGGGGCAATGTTGTAAAACGTAACAGGAGACGTTGTATGAGGTAGTAAAGTTCTACGCCTAACAGTCATTTCGAGCGGAGTGCAACGGAGCCGAGAGCCACGGAGTGTTAGCGCAGCTAAATCTGCATAGACAAGTCTCTCCATTTCACTGCGTTTCAGTCGGGATGACCACAGTTATTAATAGCATTTTATAGAAATCAAGTATCTTATTCATGGCTCACCAACAATAATATCGATCAAATCCCATTCCCGCGAGGATTAATAAAAACAATCTCATTTTTTGCTTGTTCCTATAGTACATCAATTTACAATTACTATGGAAACGAATAAAGAACAAGGTAAAGTTGTTGAGAACGATTTACTGGATAAAACTGTAGAAGATATTAAAGAAGATAGAACTTTAGATGAGAATAAATCATCAAAAGTAACCACCAATCTGTTTAACAAAGATAAAGACAGGAAGAATAATTCATTCGGTCCCGGGCATGAACCGGGTACTACGCCAGGTGCAGGTATATAATTTGCTATTTTGGCATGTAAATCATTAAATTTAAACCACAGCATTTGCTGTGGTTTTTTAGCATCATCCCGAAAATGGAAAGAAGAAACTTTATTAAAAATTCAGCACTTGCTATGGCCTTGCTATCAGTATATAAAACCGATGTTTTTGCTCAGCAAGAGTTATTGCGCGCTTATGATTTTAAGCCGCTCCGTAATAATGTTGGTATATTTACCGAGCAGGGTGGGACCATTGGCTGGTTAAATTCAAGCAGCGGTTTTGTAGTAGTGGATGCGCAATTCCCAACTACGGCACCGCATGTGATTGATGAATTGAAAAAGTTAGGCGAAAAACCTTTTAAATACCTGATCAATACACACCACCACGGTGATCATACCGCAGGGAATATTTCTTTTAAAGGATTGGCAGAAAAAGTCGTGGCTCACCAAAATTCATTGGTCAACCAAAAAAGAGGAGCAGAGAAAGCCAATAATTTAGATAAACAGCTTTTGCCTGATAGCACTTTTGGTACAAGATGGAGCGCTAAAGTAGGCGACGAAAATATAAAGGCTTATTACTATGGCTCTGGTCACACCAATGGTGATGCCGTTTATCATTTCGAAAACGCCAATATCGTGCATGTAGGCGATCTGGTATTCAACCGTAAATTTCCATATATTGATCGTGAAAATGGTGCCCACATCGGTAACTGGATCACTGCTTTGGATAAGATTCAGAATCAGTTTGATAGTGATACCTTGTTTATCTGGGGACATAGTCTTGATCCGGAAAAAGTAACCGGAAGTAAAACTGATGTTAAAGCTTTTCAAAATTACCTCCAAAACCTTTTAACCTATGTAGGCGGCGAAATTAAAGCAGGTAAAAGCAAAGAAGATATTTTAAAAACCACTACCATCCCAAATGCACCCGAATGGAAAGGAGAAGGCATTGAAAGGAGCTTAACCGCTGCTTATGATGAATTGAAGGGAGCCTAACCTCATATTGCATAAGAAAACTCGTCCTCGACTGAAGCGCAGTCCCGAATATTCGGGAGAGAGATCTGTCTTGACAGATTTAGCTTCGCTGAGCCTTCGGGTTCTCGACTGCGTTGCACTCCGTTCGAAACGATATCTGCCTGTACTCATCTGTGGCAAAAAAAAATATGGTTCCTTTACGACAGCCCTCCAAATCTTTTTTCAATTTATAAACGTTCTATATTTTAAATAATCCTTTCAACATCATTGAATGACCATAGGCTTTAATCATTAACGACTATATTTGTTACCATACAAAATCTACAGCCCATGGATGATTTTATCGCAGCCCGCTCGCAAATGGCCTTGTCACTAGGCTTCCACATTATTTTTTCCTGTATTGGTATGGTGATGCCTTTCTTTATGGCCGTATCGCATTACAAATGGCTTAAAACGAACGATGAGGTGTATAAAAACCTGACTAAAGCCTGGAGTAAAGGGGTAGCCATATTCTTCGCAACTGGCGCGGTATCCGGTACCATGTTGTCATTTGAACTGGGCCTGTTATGGCCCAAATTTATGGATCATGCCGGGCCAATATTCGGAATGCCTTTTTCGCTTGAAGGAACCGCCTTTTTTATTGAAGCGATAGCACTCGGTTTTTTTCTTTATGGCTGGAATAAGTTAAATAAGTGGTTTCATTGGTTTACAGGAATGGTGGTAGGGGTAAGCGGTTTGGCCTCGGGTATATTGGTGGTTGCCGCCAACGCCTGGATGAATAGTCCGGCAGGATTTGATTTTGTAAACGGACAATACCTTAATATCGATCCTATCCAGGCCATGTTCAATAAAGCCTGGTTTACTCAGGCGCTGCACATGTGTTTAGCCGCATTTACAGCAACTGGTTTTGCTGTGGCAGGCGTACATGCATTAATGATTTTAAGGGACAGAAATACCTATTTTCATTTAAAAGCTTTTAAAATAGCGGCCGTATTTGCCTGTATTGCGGCATTGTTACAGCCCCTGAGTGGCGATATTTCTGCGAAAGACGTCGCCAAACGCCAACCGGCAAAACTGGCGGCGATGGAAGCATTGTACAAAACCGAAAAGCCAGCGCCGCTATTGATTGGTGGTATCGTAAATGAAAAAGATAAATCGGTAACAGGCGCAATCAAAATTCCGGGGGCATTGAGTTTTCTGGCACATGGCAATTTTAAAGCTGAAGTTAAAGGGCTGGATCAGATTCCTGAAAACGAGCACCCACCGGTAGCCATTACCCATTATGCTTTTCAGATCATGGTGGGGATTGGGACATTATTGCTCTTTATATCTTTAACCTATTTTTTTACCCTGCTCAAAAAGAAGCCTTTAATAGAAAAACGATGGCTTTTAAAACTATTTGTTTTGGCTATTCCGCTTGGTTACCTTGCTTTAGAGGCTGGTTGGGTAGTTACAGAGGTAGGGCGTCAACCGTGGATTATTTATGGTATTATGCGTACCAGGGATGCGGTTACCCCAATGCCCGGTATTGCGTATTCCTTTTATGTCTTCACCGCCATTTACCTGTCGTTAAGCATAATAGTAACGTTTTTGCTTTACCGGCAGATTAAAATGGTACCTGTGTTATATGATAAAGTCGAATCCAATACTCATTTGCATAGCTAAGTATGAACAACACGAAGCAAATCTCATTAATCATTGTAATCAAAATACCGGTGTAATCATATTGAATATGAAAGAAGTAGTAATCACATTTTTATGCATGGCCATTCTGCTTTACTTTTTATTGGGTGGAGCCGATTTCGGTGCAGGAATCATAGAACTCTTTACCTCAACAAAAAATAGGAGCCGAACACGTAAAACCATGTATCATGCCATTGGTCCGGTATGGGAGGCTAACCACATGTGGCTGATTATTGCGATTGTAATCCTGTTTGTTGGTTTTCCGTTTATTTACACCACCATGTCGGTTTACCTGCATATACCATTGGCCATTATGCTCATCGGAATTATAGCCCGTGGTACCGCTTTTGTATTTCGCCATTATGATGCTGTAAAAGATGATATGCAATGGTTATACAACCGGATATTTCGGTATTCGAGCTTTATAACCGCTTTATTTCTGGGCATCATTGCAGGAAGTTTAATTTCAGGACATATTGATGCGCAGGCCACCGATTTTTATACAGCCTATATTTCAGGCTGGTTAAACTGGTTTTCTGTTGCTGTGGGTTTCTTTACGGTTTCACTTTGCGGTTTCCTTGCGGCCATTTATCTCATCGGCGAAACAACAGAAACCCATGATAAACGTCGGTTTATAAAAAAGGCAATGTTTATGAATGTGGCAGCAGTTGTTTTTGGTGCAATGGTATTTGTTGCTGCGCAACGGGATAAAATTCCACTGATTGATTGGGTTTTTAAAAGCCATGTAGGTTTATCAGCCATTATTTTAGCCAGTTTATCGCTTATGCTTTTATGGTACCTGTTAATTAAAGGAAAGACTAAGGTTTTACGCATTTTAGCGGGCTTTCAGGTAACGATGATCCTGTTGGCGATAAGTTATGCCCACTTTCCAAATTTTATCCGTTTAAAAAGCGGAGATTCGATTTCGTTACTCGAAACTGCGGGACCGGACAAAACAATTTATAGTTTGGGTTTAGCTTTATTGTTAGGTAGTGTTTTAATTTTGCCTTTTCTGGGGTATCTATTCTATAAATTTCAGAAAAAAGAGGAGTAAAAGTAAGTTTGGAGCAGCGGGTTGTTAGTTGATAGAGAGGGGTTGTGTTTAAAACTTGCTAAGATAAAAATGTCGAAAATCTATATATACAGCATCCAAATGAGCCTAAAACAATTGCTACCGATATCATGGCTATCACGAGCCTATTGCTAAATTTAATGAGATCGATATTTTCTGAATTAGCCTTAAATCTAATTGATAGTTTTAGGCCTACTGTACTGTCGTATAAGCCTAAAAGTGCGCATAAAGCTAAAACAATTATTACTTCGAAATGCCAACTAGATAGGAAATAGCCTATGCCAATGTATATTGCAAAAGATAACATACCTAAATAGGTGTATTTAAAATCAAATTTCCTGGAGGTCCATGCCCCCAAAGTTGCAATTAAGGTAATGCAGATTAATCCAATAAGAAAGGAAATCGTGAATAGTAAGTAGGCGTTAGTCATTTTGTATTGCGTTAATAAGTATGAATATAATTTAAACGAGCATCTGTTTCCAAATGCTCGTTTAAATTATAGTAAAATTCTTTCGCTACAAACCGCCTTTTCTGTTTGATTTTGTTTGTACCGGCCAGGTTGCTGGTTTTCCGGTACGCTCATTTACAGGTAAATCGGTTGCTTTTTCGGTTGAGGTTTTCTCAGGATCTTCACAAGCCATATAAACCATGATGGCGGCCAGAATTACGTTACTTCTGATTTCGTCGAAAACCAGTTTATCATAACTATCGCGGTTGGTGTGCCAGGTATAAGTGCCATAATCCCAGCTGGTAGAACTTAAAGAATAACCTAATGCCCCGGCAGCAACAAACGATGCAAAATCCGATCCTCCTGCGCCCGGTGTCCCCGGAAAACTGGTTTTGATCTGGTTTTTAATGGTATCTGGTACGGCTGCCAACCAACGGGTAATGTACTCTTTTGATTTTGCAAAACCCTGTCCGCCAATGTTAACCACACGGCCCGTACCGTTATCCTGGTTAAACAGCGCCTGCAGGTTGTTCACGATTTCCGGATGATCTTCTACAAATGCCCTCGAACCATTTAATCCTTGCTCTTCGCTACCCCAATGCCCCACTAAAATGGTGCGTTTTGGGTTGGGGTAAAATTTCTTTAAAATGCGCATGGCTTCCATCATTAAAATGGTACCCGAACCATTGTCTGTTGCGCCGCTCGCACCATCCCACGAATCGAAATGTGCCGAGAGCATCACATATTCATTTGGTTTTTGCTTGCCCTTTAACTCCGCTATGGTATTAAAGGTTGGTACAGTTCCCAGTTTTTTTGATTCTGATTCAATTTTAAGCATCGGTTTGTTGCCATTTAAAGCCAAACGATATACCAAACCGTAATCTTCGACAGATAAATTTAATGTTGGCACCTTAGTGGTATTGGCGCCAAAAATCTTGTCTACACCGAAGCCCTGCGACCAGTTATTGATGACCACAGCCACCGCACCAGCATTTTCTAAAGCTACAGGAAGTGTTCTTGCGGTAAGACCTGTTTTAGCTAAATTGGCCGTCCATGCTTTTGCTGCATTGGCTTTTTCTTTCTTAAATTTTTCAAAAAGATCTTTTGTAGCAAACTCTTCCCAGTTTTTTTCTGGTCGCCCAGATATTTGGTTCATTGAAATTAAAACAATTTTACCTTTTACGTTGGGTAACCATTTCTGAAAAGATGCCGAATCTGTAATTTCCGGAAGGATAATGGCTTCTGCATTAATGGTTTTACCATTGGTTGATGGACTCCAGGCCAATTGTGTGCCTTCTAAGGTCCGGACCCTCGGACTTACTAAATCAATGTGTGTAATGCCGCGTTCCCAACCGGCCCATTCGCCCCACTTTTCGTTTTTAGCCGAAATGCCCCAGTCGCTATATTTTTTTACCGCCCAGTCGTTAGCTTGTTTCATCTGTGGCGAACCAACCAATCGTGGTCCAACAACATCCAAAAGTTCGTGCGCCAGTTTCTCCAATTGAGAATTTTCGTTTACTTCTTTAATGATATTATCAATTACTTTCCGGTCTTGTGCAAAAAGACTGGTCGAAGCACAAAGAAACAGTGCAGAAAACAGTAGTTTTTTATTCATAATTAGTTAGAGTTAATGTGTTGAGGCTAATTTATGAAATATGAGTTAGGCTTGTGAGATGTTAATGGAAATGTTGCAAGACACGTTCTATTATCGAGTCATACTGACGCGTAAGGCAAGTAACTGAGTTCATCTAAATAAATAATAGCTTTGCCTTTGTGGCTTAAAGCCTTTGTAGTAAATGCACTCGCTGGAAAAAATTATCAAAAGAATTACTAGTTCATATTAAATAAATGTGATTGCATGAAAAGCCCGGAGTGTAGCGGGTGCTTAAAGCAAAAAGCAGGACTGATTTAACCTAAGTTATTCAAATCCTGCTTTTTTTATAATGTCTATTTATTCATTGGAGACTTTCACTAATCACCAATAAAGCAATGACTAATGGACCAATTAACTAATGACCTAATGGCCAATAAACCAATGACCAATGAACTACTGAACCAACTAATTGTTCATCATTTTTACAAATGCGCCCAATTTAGCTTTCATGGCCCTTCTATCTACAATAAAATCCAGGAAGCCATGTTCCAACACAAATTCTGAAGTCTGGAAACCTTTAGGCAGATCTTTTTTAATGGTTTCTTTAATTACCCGCGGACCTGCAAAACCGATTAATGCGCCTGGTTCTGCAATATTGATATCGCCCAACATAGCATAAGAAGCCGTTACACCGCCAGTAGTTGGATCGGTTAATAAAGAGATATATGGAATTTTTGCCTGACTTAACAAAGCCAGTTTCGCTGACGTTTTAGCCATTTGCATTAATGAAAATGCAGCTTCCATCATCCGTGCACCACCTGATTTTGAGATCATGAGGAACGGAACTTTATGTTTAATGCTATAATCGATCGATCTTGCGATCTTTTCACCTACAACTGAGCCCATTGAACCGCCAATAAAAGCAAAATCCATGCAGGCAATCACGATGTCTTCTCCCTCAATTTTACCAACCGCCGAACGGATCGCATCTTTTAAGCCTGTTTTAGCCTGGCTTTCTTTAATTCTATCGGTATAAGGTTTGTTATCGTTAAAATTTAAAGGGTCGCCCGAAGTAAGGTTAGGAAACAACTCTTTAAACTGATTATTATCAAATAAAACCTCGAAATATTCTTTAGAGCCTACTCTCAGATGGTAGCTGCAATAGTGGCAAACATATTTGTTTTCCTGAAGCTCTGCCTGATGTAGCGGTTTTTTGCAATTCGGACATTTATTCCACAACCCATCCGGTGCTTCTTTTTTCTCCTCTGTTGTAGTAATGATACCTTTTTTTTCTCTCTTAAACCAAGCCATATAATTTTTTGAAGAATTGGATTGCAAAGAAACGAAAAATAAAATTAAGATAAAGAATTACCAATGATCAAATCGCAATGATGAATAATTAATGATCAATATTCAAATCACAATGATTAAACTCGTAAATCGGAACATTAATTGTTGACATTTGATCATTGTACACTGGATTTTGGTTGTTTGTTAAAATTCCTTGTGAATTGATTATTTCTAAAGGTGTGTCTTTTTTACACTAAGGATAATGTGTTTTTTACACTAAACGGGCTTTGTTTTGCTTTTAGGCAGATAATTCTGTTGTTACAAAAGCTGGTAATGTTAATTTTTTTTATAACTTCGGACTTAATAAAATTAACAAGAAATGAGTTTAAAAGGCTACAAAGGCGTAATTTACGGAGATGCCGTTCAGGAATTATTTGAGCAGGCTAAAAAACATCAGTTTGCTTTACCAGCAGTAAATGTTACCGGTACCAATACGGTAAATGCGGTAATGGAAACTGCAAAGGCAGTAAATTCGCCTGTTATGATTCAACTATCTAATGGCGGTGCCCAGTTTTATGCTGGTAAATCGTTGGATAATGAGAAATTACAAGCATGCATTCTAGGTGCTGTATCAGCAGCTAAACATGTACATTTATTGGCAGAACATTATGGTGTTGCTGTGGTTTTACACACTGACCACGCAGCTAAAAAATTGTTGCCATGGATTGATGGATTATTGGATCATGGTGAAAAATTCTTCGCTGAAACCGGCAAGCCTTTGTTTTCATCTCATATGTTAGATTTATCGGAAGAGTCTATCGAAGAAAACATGGAAATTTCTGCTAAATACTTAGCACGTATGGCTAAAATGAACATGACTATCGAAATCGAGCTTGGTGTAACAGGTGGTGAAGAAGATGGTGTTGATAATAGCGATGTAGACAGCTCGAAATTATATACACAGCCTAGTGAAGTAGCTTATGCTTACGAAGAGTTAAGCAAAGTTTCTCCTCGTTTTACGGTTGCTGCAGCTTTTGGTAACGTACATGGTGTTTATAAACCGGGTAACGTAAAATTGCAACCGGTAATTTTGAAAAACTCTCAGGATTTTATCAAAGAAAAATTCAACTTAACAGCCGAGAAACCAATCAATTTCGTATTCCACGGTGGTTCTGGTTCATCTCAGGAAGAGATCAGGGAAGCCATTTCTTATGGTGCAATTAAAATGAATATTGATACGGATATGCAATGGGCATTCTGGGAAGGTATTTTAGAATATTACAAAAAGAATGAAGGTTATCTTCAAGGCCAGATCGGTAATCCTGACGGCGATGATAAGCCAAACAAAAAATATTACGATCCACGTGTATGGTTACGTAAAGGAGAAGAAGCTTTTGTTAAGCGTTTAACTACCGCTTTTGAAGACTTAAACTGTATCAACGTTAACGATAAGCTCTAAGAGCTTAAAACGTTAAAAGATTGTAACGGTGCAACTTTTCAATCTTTCAACATTACAACATTAGCGAAAGCGCCATAGGTTTAAAACTTATGGCGCTTTTATTTGTTTTATGGTATCTTTAAGCAAACAAATGGTGATGGCAAAATCTAAAGGCAATAATAAAAGCAACAATTTTTTTGAAAAATTTGCTAACGCGGCAACCAAGTTTACCGGGAGTTCTGCGGCATTTATCAGTGCAACAGCAATTGTTGTAATTTGGGCGGTGAGTGGCCCTATATTCAATTACTCTGAAACATGGCAACTGGTAATTAATACCGGAACAACAATTATTACCTTTTTAATGGTATTTCTAATCCAGAAAGCGCAGAATAAAGACGGGAAAGCGATCCAGCTAAAATTGAATGAGTTAATTGCCGCGCAACAAGGTGCGAGTAACCGCATGGTAGATATTGAAGACCTGAGCGAAAAAGAATTGGATCAATTGCATAAATTTTACGTTGCGATTGCTACACTTGCCAAAAAAGAGGCCGATATTCATTGCTCGCATTCAATAGATGTTGCGAAGCAATTGAATGAAATAAAAGTAAAGTCAAATAAACACTTTAAAAAACACGATAATGAGTCTGCACGTTCAAAAAGTTAACCATCCCGAAGATTTAGATAAAGTATTTGCGATCCGTAAAATTGTTTTTGTAGATGAACAGAATTGTCCGCCAGAGTTGGAATGGGAGCATGAGGACGAATCAGTACATTTTCTGGCCACCAATAACGGACAGCCTTGTGGTGCATGTAGGTGGCGTAAAACGGACAACGGTTATAAATTAGAGCGTTTTGCTGTTTTAAAGGAGTTTAGAGGGCAAGGGGTAGGCCGGGCACTGATCGCTGAGGCTTTATCTGATTTGCCGGAAGATGCACATTATATTTATTTAAACTCTCAACTGGATGCCATGAGTTTGTATGCCAAGTTCGGATTTGTAGCAGAGGGTGATCAATTTGAGGAGGCTGGTATACAACATTTTAAAATGGTGAAGCAAGTTTGAAAATTGTATCGTCATTGCGAGGAACGAAGCAATCTTAATGCGATCGCTAGACCACTCATTAGGTCTTAATTACTAAACAGAACTAATATGGAAAGAGGAGGCTGCATATATATCATGGCAAATTCTTTTAATACCGTATTTTACACGGGCGTAACTTCTGATTTACAGGGTAGGGTATGGCAACATAAAAATAACGAGCTTCCAAATAGCTTTACTTCAAGATATAAATGTTATAAATTGGTTTATTATGCATTTTTTTTCGGAATTGAAGAGGCTATTAATGAGGAAAAAAGAATAAAAGGGGGAAACCGACAACAGAAAATAGATTTAATTGTATCCAAAAATCCAAATTGGATTGATTTATATGATGGATTGGATGCGTAGTTCCCGTCATTTCGAGGATGCTTTTTCTGGCAACCAAGCCTGCTGGCAACAGGCTGGCAATCTTAAAGTGATAGCCGTATCAATTTATCTACCCAACCAAAGTAGTAGGATTGCTTCGTGCCTCGCAATGACGAATTTTTGTTATGGGGTGGATCAAAAATTACCTATCCAAATATCTTACCAGAGAAAGCAATTGCCTCCTTCCATTTATCCATATTGAGGTTTAGGATTTCTTCTTTCGAGTTCAGGTAGCTAATTACATCTTCCGTAGCAATATTTCCGGTGAGGTCATCGGCAGCCATAGGGCAGCCGCCAAATCCTTTCAATGCAGAATCTATGCGGGTTACGCCTGAACGATAAGCAGCCTCAATTTTCTCGAAACGATCGGCGGGAATGGAGTGTAAATGAATGCCGATCTCGGTATTTTTGAATTTTGAAATCAGTTCTGGTAATATGTTTTCTATCTTTTCTGGTGTGGAAATGCCTACCGTATCAGCAAGCGATAGAATTTCCGCTCCTTTGCCCACTAATACATCAGCCCATCGTTCTACAATCCCGTAATTCCATTCATCACCATAAGGATTTCCAAAACCCATAGATAGATAAATGACCGCCTTCTTATTGTTTTTTGCACAAAGTGAAAGCATTTCTTCAACCGTATTTAAAGATTGCGTTATGCTGGAATTGGTATTGCGCTGTTGAAAGGTTTCAGAGATCGAAAACGGAAATCCGAGGTAATCAACTGCTTCATGCTTTATTGCATCTTCTACACCCCTTAAATTCGCTACAATAGCCAACAGTTTAGTATTTGTATTGCTTAAATCCAGCTGTGCTAAAACTTCAGCGGTGTCGGCCATCTGCGGAATGGCTTTGGGAGAAACAAAACTTCCAAAATCAAGCGTATCAAAACCGACCTGAAGCAGTAGGTTTAAATATTCAACTTTAAGCTCGGTCGGAATGAAATTGTGCAATCCCTGCATGGCATCGCGCGGACATTCAATCAATTTGAAATTGTTTTGGCTCATATTTTCGGTTTAACCGCAAATTGCGCAAAGTTTTCCATTAAGAAAAGAAGAAAAAATTTTTAACCCAAAACTCCTCTTAAATACTAAAACACCTTGACTTCATCTTTTACAGAGGGTACTTCGGCTCTGTAATCCACACTTCTATCCTTTGCAAAGGTTCTGATAATCAGACGTGTTCCTCGATCATAACTAAAATAACTCCAAACCCAATTAACAAAAACAATAATCTTATTTCTGAAGCCTACCAAAGTCATTAAGTGGACAAACATCCAGGTAAACCAGGCGAATACCCCTTGAAAGCGGATTTTGCCTATATCAACAACTGCTTTGTTTCTGCCAACTGTAGCCATTGAGCCTTTATCGAAATATTTGAATTTCTCTAAAGGTTTATTTTCTTTAATGTTGATCAGGTTTTTGGCCAGATGATGTCCCTGTTGGATGGCTGCCGGCGCAACTCCCGGGTGACCATTAGGTGTTTCTTCGTCAATAATAGCGGCTACGTCGCCAATGGCATATACGTTTTGATAACCTACCACTAAATTTTGAGTGTCGGTTTTCAACCGGCCTCCACGAACAACTTCTGCCCGGTCTAAACCGGCCAATAGTTCTCCTTTTACTCCAGCACTCCAGATTACCGTAGAACTTAAAATAGGCGCTTTATCCTGTAAGCTGAGTTTTAGTCCGTCATAACCTAATACCCGGGTTTCGTTCATAATCTGTACACCCATATCGGTAAGGAAATCTTTAGCTTTTTTCTGTGCCTGTGGAGACATTACACCCAATAATTCCGGCGAGTTTTCAATCAGGTATATATTAACCTTGCTTAAATCCATTTCCGGATAATCGTTTGGAATAACATGTCTTTTAAGCTCTGCAATGGCACCGGAGGTTTCAACGCCTGTTGGGCCACCGCCAACCACCACAAAGTTTAACAGTGCATTTTTCTTATCCGGATCTTTTTCGATCAGCGATTTTTCGAAATTCTGTAGAATCAAACTTCTCAAATCCAGTGCTTCCGGTATAGATTTCATGGGCATTGAATTGGTCTCGATCTCTTTATTACCAAAAAAATTACTGGTAGAACCTGTAGCGATAACCAGATAATCATATTTAATTCTGCCAATATCAGTTTGTAAACAGTTTTCTGCTGCATTCACTTCCGTAACTTTGGTTACGCGAAAAATCAGGTTCTTTTGACCCTTAAAAATCTTTCTTAGCGGGAACGCGATCGAATCGGCTTCTAAACCTCCTGTAGCTACCTGATAGAGTAGGGGTTGGAACGTGTGATAATTATGCTTATCAAGCATCACAACCTGAAAAGGTTTGTTCTTTAAACGTTTTGCTAATTCAATACCACCAAATCCACCGCCAACTATAACTACTCTCGGGTACTCGCTTTTAGGAAGTTGTAAATCCATTTTTATCTCCTTGTATCTAATGCTAACGTAACAAAAAAATAGCTAAAAGGTTTATTAAATGAGGTTTTTTGGCAGTATCAATCATTCTTTTGCCACATATATAACGTTTCCATGACGAAGGGGGATTTGCAGGTGTTTAGCACCACCTTAAATGATTTAAACCTGATAGAAATGGAAATCCTTTTTAATTTGCAACAGCCCTGAATCTGCTGTCATGCTGAGGGACGAAGCATCTGTAACCGATGAAACACGTGCTTCGCACTCCGGTATAACAGTGCGTATTAAAAAGATTGGAATGCATAGCAGGGCTATCGGAACCGAAGAATTACAGGACTTGCTTTTCGAAAGAAATAAAAAGCTTTGAAACTTTTATCTTTTAAACCTGATAGGTTTCAAAACCTATCAGGTTTAGCACAAAAAAAGCGCCCCGATTTCCCGAGGCGCTTGTATATTTTAAGATTTTGATCTTATTTCTTCTCTGCAGAACTACCTAAATCGATTACGATAGGAGTAGAAATACATAGTGATGAGTACGTACCGATGATACGGCCAATTAACAAGGCGAATATAAATCCGCGGATGCTATCGCCACCGAAAATGAAGATTACCAATAATACAAAGAATACGGTTAATGAAGTTAAAATGGTACGGCTTAAGGTACTGTTCAACGCGAAGTTGATTAAGTTGTTACGCGCTTCGCCATGTAAATCTTCTTTGCCAGACTCTTTTAATTTCTCGCGGATACGGTCGAATACAACAACGGTTTCTGTCATGGTGTAACCCATTACCGTTAAAATTGCGGCGATAAAATCCTGACCAATTTCCAATGAGAACGGCATCACACCATCTAAAATAGTATAGAAAGACAATACCATTAAAACGTCGTGGAATAATGCGATTACCGCACCCAAACCATATTGCCATTTTTTGAATCGCACGACAATGTAGATAAACATGAACAAACATGAAATCAATACTGCGTAGAAAGCACCATTTACAATATCACTTGCAATGATAGGCGTTACTTTTTGCGAACTTACAATTTCATATTTTGAACCTGCTAATCCTTTATTTAAAGCATCTTCTACAACTTTATCCGTTTTAATGTCCTGATCTTCGATGTGGAAAGTAGTGGTGATTTTTACCTGACTATCTTCACCTGCAGTTTTCACCTCTGGCGTTTCGTTACCGAAAACCGGGTTTAACTTTGTTTTTAAATCTTCAGTATTAACAGCTTTATCAAAGTGAACTAAATAAGTTCTACCTCCTTTAAAATCAACACCTAAGTTTAAACCACCATTTTTGAAGTACATACCGATACCTGCAACAATGATGATGGTAGAGATAATGTAATAGATTTTACGACGGCCAACAAAGTTGAATGCTAAGTTTTTAAATGCATTACGGGTAAGGCTGTTATCGAAACTTACATCGATTTTGCGGTTTAACAACGATTCGAAAACTACTCTCGAAATGGCTACAGCTGCAAATAATGAAGATAGGATACCAATACATAATGTAGTGGCAAAACCCTGAACCGGACCGCTACCGAAAACATAAAGAATAGCACCTAAAATAAACAAGGTTACGTTTGAGTCGATAATGGAAGGCATCGCATGTTTGAAACCTTCTTGAATTGCTGAAGCAGTATTCTTGCCATGTGCAAGCTCTTCACGTACACGTTCAAAAATAAGGATGTTTGCATCTACCGATAAACCAATGGTTAATACGATACCGGCAATACCAGGTAAGGTTAATACTGCACCAAGTGATACCAGGATACCAATGATGAAGAATAAGTTGATTAACAAGGCAAAGTTAGCCACCCAGCCTGCACGGTGATAGTATAACGCCATGAAGATCAGGATAACGATAAAGGCAATTACAAATGAGATTAATCCATCATGAATAGCCTGTGCACCTAATGTTGGACCAACGATGTAGCTACCAGCAATACGTGCAGGAGCAGGTAATTTACCCGCTTTTAAGATGTTTGATAAATCTTTGGTATCGGCCTGTGTAAAGTTACCGGTGATTGATGAAACGCCACCGGCAATCTCGTTTTGTACGGTAGGGGCAGAATAAACCTGGTTATCCAATACAATGGCGATTGATTTTTTGTTATTTGGATCAGCTGCAGCTTCAGCAGTAATTTTTTTCCATTTTGCAGCACCTTCGCTGGTCATGTACATGGTTACTTCCGGTTTGCCTTTTTGGTCAAAGTCAGCACGCGAATCGCTGATTGCCTCACCACCTAAGTCTGGTTTACCATCTGCACTAACCATTTTAATGGCATATAATTCAAAAACTTTCGAGCCTTCCCGAGGTTTAACGCTCCACATGAATTTCATCGTTGATGGAATAGATGCAGCAACTTCAGGAAGTTTTAAGTAAGCATTAACCTTTGCAGTATCTTTTTGTAAAGACATACCTACAACTGCGCCCGGCATTAACTGTTGTTGTCCGTTTTCGCCTTGATAAATAGGAAGGTTAAGAACAGCATACAATGGGTTGGATTTTATCAATTCGGCTCTAACTGCACTCGAATCTTTTTTGCCCAGGCCGGCAAGTTTGCCGCCTTTAGCTGAAGAATCTTTAGCAGCGGCTTTTTCTAGGCCCGCCAATTTACCGCCAGCGGCAGGAGCAGCGGTGGTATCTTTAGCTGCCGGAGCATCGGTTTTTAATGTTGCCGCTAAAATTTTATTAATGTTTTCTAACAATGGTGCAACTTCCTGTACCTGGTATACCTGCCAGAATTGTAATTCGGCAGAACCCTGTAAAAGTTTAGCAATACGTTCTTTATCTTGTACACCTGGCATTTCGATTAAGATCCGGTTACTGCCTTCTTGTTTTTGCATGTTCGGACTAACTACTCCGAAACCATCAATACGTGAACGTAAAACAGTAAATGAACGATCGATAGCACTGGTTGCTTCTTTTTCCAAGAAAGATTCAACTTCATTATTGCTTGCATTAGGTTTTAACTGAGATGCGTTATCCTGATTAGAAAAATAATCTGCAAGTTTTACTCCAGGGCTTAATTTTTCGAATTCATCAACAAAAATTTTGATGTAATCTTTACCACCGGCATTTAATTTGATCTGCGCGTTTTGAATTGCTTTGTTGAAATTTGCATCAGTAGGGTTGCCTGCCAATGATTTAACCAACTCTGCTAACGATATCTCCATCGTTACGTTCATTCCGCCTTTCAAGTCCAGACCCAAATTAATCTCTTTCGCTTTTACCTCTTGATAAGTAAACCCAACAACTGGATAAACTTTTTCGGTACTCATCGAATCTAAGTAAGCCTTTTCTTTGGCTAAGTCACCTTTCGCATAGTTTTTCGCGTCTTTTTCTACCTTGGATGCCACCAAAGTAAAAGAAAGTGCATACGCACAAACGATAGCCAATACTATCGCTATAAACTTAATAAAACCTTTTCCTTGCATTGTTTGTTTAAAATAATTTGTCTTTCGCTGTTTTTTAACAAGTCGGCAAATCTAATTAAATTTTTAAATTATAGAACCCCTTAATTGATAATTTATTAAGATTAATTTTTGCGGGGCAATATTCCTTTAAGATTCATTACGCAGAATTCATTTCGGAGGACTAAGTTTAAAATGAGATAGATTTGGAAAGCAATTACAGCAGCTTTAGGCTTTATTCTAGCCTGGTCATGTTTTAATCTTTTTCTTCTGTCATGCTGAGGCACGAAGCATCTTTCATAGATGGGTTCTTAGAAAAAGACAAAGTAATAGATTTCTTATTGAAAAGCAATACCTGTGTTTCTTAGGCTCCGAAAGTCCCGCTGTCCATTTTATTTCGCTGCGCTTCATGCTCATTGCCATCGGGTTTAGATGGCAGGGGTAGTGGTTCTATTCGCAAAGGATAACTGGTAAAGAAGATGCTCTGCGTTCTTTGCGAAAATCTCTGTGTTCTTTGCGGTTAACTTGAACTAAATTCTTTCTAAAACCTCAAAAGTATAATCATACTTGTTTTTTTCGTCGGCTTTATGGGCTTCGCTGCTGATCACCTTCCATTCTTTCCGATCAATTTCCGGGAAAAAAGTATCGGCCTCAAAATGATGGTGAATGGTCGTTAAATAAAGTGTTTGCGTTTTAGGTAGTGCTTGTCTGTAAATCTCTGCCCCTCCAACAATGAATACTGGTTTTTCTTCTGTCTTGCTGATTGCTAAAGCTTCATCTAAGCTATTTACCACTTCAACACCTTCAATTTTTAATTCAGTATCGCTGGTAATCACAATGTTCCTGCGGTTTGGTAGCGGCTTGCCTACAGAATCGAACGTCTTGCGGCCCATAATAACGGTGTGTCCAGATGTTGTTTGTTTAAAAAACCTTAAATCAGCCGGCATGTGCCACAAAAGCTGGTTATTTTTACCTATTGCGTAATTTTCGCCTATTGCTACAGCGATGGAGAGGTTTTTCGGTTTATTTGTCATTGGTCATTCGTTTATTAGTGCCTGCATGGCGTATTAAGCAAAGTTTGTTATACCAGGTTCGGACATGCATCAACGATAAGTTAAAATTTATTTAGGTTTTTGCCAATATACTTAATATAAGCGTTCAGTTTTAAGTGGATAATTTGTAGTTCAGCATAAAGTTCCGAATAACAATCTTCAGATATTAAATTTCTGTTCTTTGATTTCCTTAGAAAAGATTTTACTTCTAAGACTGAGCCCCTGCTATAGTAACAAAAGTTTTTGTTCTCTTTAAAATGATATCGGCCATACCCTTCTGCAATATTTGCACTGATAGAATCAGCTGCCCTGCATATTTGCTTTCCGATGGTATCTTTCGCAAAATAATCCCATCTCATAACAATATCCCATATTTTATCAGATATTAACTCAGATAGATTATAAACTTCTAAGTCCTCTAGTTTGTAGTTCATTTTTCATACAGTTTAAGTGAATTTTATATTTCGGGATGATCTATAAAATCAGCTGTTCAGTTCTGCACCCAAACAAATGAACAATTGGCTAATGACCAATGAACAAATATTATACCGCAACAATACCTTTAATATGAGGATGCGCCTCATAATTCTCCAATGTGAAATCTTCAAACTTAAAATCAAAAATGCTTTTTACTTCGGGATTGATTTTCATTGTTGGAAGTGGTTTAGGCTCGCGGCTTAACTGAAGGTTGGCCTGTTCAATATGGTTATTGTACAAATGCGCATCGCCCAGGGTGTGGATAAAATCTCCGGCTTCAAGATTGCAAACCTGAGCCACCATCATGGTGAGTAACGCATAAGACGCAATGTTAAAAGGTACACCCAAAAAAATGTCGGCACTTCGCTGATATAACTGGCAGCTTAACTTTCCATCAGCCACATAGAATTGAAAAAAAGCATGACAAGGAGGCAAAGCCATATGTTCTATTTCAGCTACATTCCAGGCAGAAACAATAATCCTGCGAGAATCGGGATTGTTTTTTATGGTGTTAATGATATTGGTAATCTGATCGATGTGCTGTCCGTCTGGCGTGGGCCAGCTTCTCCATTGTGAACCATAAACCGGTCCCAGGTTACCGTTTTCGTCAGCCCATTCATCCCAGATACGTACGCCATTGTCTTTCAGGTATTTAATGTTGGTATCGCCGGTTAAAAACCAGATCAGTTCATGGATAATAGATTTTAAGTGCAGTTTTTTCGTCGTCACCATAGGAAAGCCTTCCTGCAGGTTAAAACGCATCTGATAGCCAAAAACGCTTATGGTTCCGGTGCCCGTACGGTCGTGCTTTTGCGCGCCATGATCAAGCACATGCTGCATTAAATCTAAATATTGTTTCATACTGTTTTTATAATTTACAAATATCGAAAATTTATCAAAAGTTAAATATTTTAGTTATTGACACTACGCGCTTTTAAAATTTATTAATTGTTTATTTTCTGATACTTTGTTATCAAAACATAACATTGTATGTTTGCAATGATGGTCGTTGCTGTGTTTGCAATTAGGACTCAAGACTTACGACTCACGACTTTGGACTAATATGCTATCTTTCCCCAACGCGAAAATAAACCTAGGTTTAAATATCACCGAAAAACGTGCCGATGGTTACCATAACCTAGAAACGGTATTTTATCCGATCAACATTAAGGACGCGGTTGAGATTACCGATGCAGCAGTAACTTCCTGCAAAATTCATGGTATTGATATCCCCGGCGATCCGAATGATAACCTGTGTTTCAAAGCTTATCAGTTAGTGAAAAAGGATTATGATATTCCTGCTCAGCAAATTAATTTGTTAAAAAACATTCCGGTTGGCGCAGGTTTGGGTGGCGGATCAGCAGATTGTGCTTTTCTGATCAAACTTTTAAATGATAAATTCAGTTTGGGGCTGTCTGTTGATAAAATGGAGGGCTATGCTCGTCAATTAGGCGCTGACTGTGCATTTTTTATTGAAAACAAACCTGTTTATGCCTTTGGTAAGGGGGATGAATTTGAAAAGTGCGAAGTAGATTTGTCAGCCTGGTTTAAAGTTTTGGTGAAGCCGCCTGTACATGTCAGCACGGCCGATGCCTACGCCCATGTAAAACCGCAAAAACCTTTGCAATCGTTAAAAGAAATGATACATTTGCATCCAACAACATGGAAAAATAAGGTTATCAACGATTTCGAGCCATCGGTATTCGCAAAGTATCCCCAAATTCATCAAATAAAAACCAGTTTATACGATGCAGGCGCAACATTCGCTTTAATGAGTGGTAGCGGTTCGTCGGTTTTTGCAATGTTCGACCATCCGGTTAAATTGCCTGAACTGGAAGAAAACAATATAGTTTATTATAATATTTAAATAGAGCTTAAAGGTTAAAGCAGAAAGACTAAAGCAAATGCGTCTTGATGCTTGATACTAAATACTTGATACTATCGATATGAATATAAATCTAGTCCGCAAAAGCGGGAAATTTAATTTTGAAGCAGAAAACGAGAGCGGCTTTACGGTAGAGCTGGATGCAAAAGCGGCTATTGGTGGCGAGGGAAAAGGTTTCAGGCCGATGGAAATGTTACTTATCGGATTAGGGGGCTGTAGTGGCATTGATATGGTAAATGTGCTTACCAAGCAGAAGGAGCCGCTTGATGATATTAAAATCGCTATAAATGCCACAAGAAAAGAGGAAGAAATGCCGCCGATTTTTGATGTAATTGATGTCCGCTTCGATTTATTCGGTGATTTAAGCACCCAGAAAGTGGAGCGTGCATTAGCCATGACTTTCGATAAATACTGCTCCGTATCGAATATTTTAGGCCGTTCAGCCACAATTAATTTTACTTATACCATTAATAAGGGGTAAAAAAGGTTTATGGTGTAGGGTTTAGGGTGAAAATCTTCTGTCTAACATCTCAAATCTCATATCTCATATCTCACAATAAAATGAAATCCGAAAATTTTGAAACCATAGCTATACGCACACAAACCGAACGCAGTTTACATAAGGAGCATTCATCGCCGATTTATCTAACTTCGAGTTATAAGTTCGATGATGCAGAAGAAATGCGTGCATTGTTTGCCAATGAAAAGGAGGGGAATGTTTATAGCCGTTATTCAAATCCAAATACTTCAGAGTTTATCGAAAAAATGTGTCTTTTGGAGGGAGCAGAAGATGGATTTGCTACAGCGACTGGTATGGCGGCAATTTTTACCACGTTTGGTGCATTTTTGAAAAATGGCGACCATCTGGTATCAAGCCGCTCTGTTTTTGGTTCTACACACCAGTTGTTAACCAATGTTTTTTCGAATTGGGGTGTAACTTTTGATTATGCCGATCTGGATAAACCACAGGATTGGGGGGCTTTGATTAAGCCTAATACCAAAATGATTTTTGTTGAAACCCCATCCAATCCTGGTATTGATATTATTGATCTGGAGTTCCTGGGGAACCTGGCTAAAAAATATCAGCTGTTGCTGGTTGTGGATAATTGCTTCGCCACGCCATATCTGCAGCAGCCAATTAAGTTGGGTGCTCACATTTCCATTCATTCGGCTACCAAATACATCGATGGACAAGGCCGTGTATTGGGAGGGATTATTTTAGGTGCTAAAGAACTGATTGCCGATGTAATTGGTTTTGCCCGTCACAGCGGACCAGCATTGTCGCCTTTCAATGCCTGGGTATTGTCTAAAAGTTTAGAAACCCTGGCCATCCGTATGGACCGCCATTGCGAAAATGCTTTGAAAGTTGCTGAATATTTAGAAAAGCACCCGAAAATTAAGCTGGTTAAATATCCTTTGTTACCATCGCACCCTCAATATGATATTGCTAAAAAGCAAATGAAACAAGGCGGGGGCATTGTAACCATCGTTGTTGAAGGCGGTATCGATGCCGCACGTAAATTTATGGATGGTTTGCAGCTGTTTTCGATCTCGGCAAATCTGGCTGATACCCGTTCCATTGCGACGCATCCTGCAACAAGTACGCACAGCAAGCTCACTGAAGAGCAGCGCAATGAAGTGGGGATTGAGCAGGGATCTATCCGTTTATCTATTGGATTGGAGCATATTAACGATATTTTGGCTGATATTGAGCAGGCATTGGCTTAGTTTAATCTCAAAAATAAATGATGAAAAAGGGAGGATTATTTACATCTCCCTTTTTTTTGCTTTGAGTCACTATTTTATTCATATTTGGAGAAATCAACTGCAAATATGCAACGGTTAACCTGACTTCCATTATTGGCACCAGCGTTGGGTTCGAATTCTGTTAAACTCCATAAATATCCATATTGCGTTTCAAGATATAAGGATTCGGCTCCGTAAGGCCACCGGTATCTTACCGTATTGGTGTCGCCATCGGTGTATCTGGCCAGGCGGGCGGTAGATCCGTATGATTCGCTGGGTAATCCTGTGCAGGAGAGCCATGTTCTGTTGCCTTTTCTAAAAACGCCCTGTATGCCATGTGCATGATCGGAAGCAAACAAACTGTTTTTAGGGATCACGGTTTGTATACCCGAATTTTGCAATTCTCCGGAGCTGTCAATTGGAAATCCAAATATTTTAGGTACAATTGAGGCATCGGCACTGCCAGCATAATACTGACCCGTCCATAGTTGGTTATTTTCGTAATTTACCTGAACGGTAGAAAACGGACTTGCGTCATTGATTTTATAGTAACCTATCTGTGGGAGAATATATCTGTAACTAAAAGCATAAAGATTGCCACCGGCATCTTTGCCGCATTTATTTTCGGTGCCGGTTCCAGAGCTTACTTCGATGATTTTATCTAAATCGAATACCCTTAGGCCTAAACTCGTGCTGCTTAAATAAATTTTTCCATTAAAATAAGCGATTCCACCTGCATGTACATTTAATGGTGCATACGAACCGTATTGCGTATAGTCTAACGTCCCGGTTGGTAGGGTAGGCTGTACCAGTAAAATGTGTCTGTAAGTTAAGTAAGTACCGGAACTTGGACTAATGTCGATAAGGCTTATCCTTGATCCTTTGCTCTCAGCTGCATCTTTTGCATACCAGCTCACTAGCAAATAACGCACCCCATTTCTGGAGAAACCTGCAATACCCTGTGGCCGCCAGATCGAAGTGGTTTCATCATCTTCATTCCATCTGATCCCCCTTATCCGGTTTTCTTCCGGCACATTAAAGCCATATACTTCAGTATAGGCATTACCACCAATCGCCTGGCGGTTTTTGTCAATTTGTGTAGGGTTTAAAAATGAAAAACCGGAGCTGATGTAAGCCGATGTATTAGAATAAGTATTTACGCTTGCAGCAGCGCTAACTGCGGCCGTACCGACCGTCAGTATGTTTTTGTTTTGATTTGTCGTAATGGTCTGATCTGCTGTCAAGGTATTCTTTTCACAGGAAAATGTAAATAGGCAGGACACCAATAGCATCCCGATCATGTTTTTTTGCATGAGTTTATAAGGTTGATTGTTCTGGTTGAATTAGCGCAAGTTTAAGGGGTAGAGATAAACTTAAAACTGAAACCATGTTAAGGATAAATTATCTTTAATGATTTGAATTTATATGCCTTTCAATTGATG
The DNA here is from genome assembly GCF_007833675.1 of Pedobacter suwonensis. NCBI lineage: Bacteria > Pseudomonadati > Bacteroidota > Sphingobacteriia > Sphingobacteriales > Sphingobacteriaceae > Pedobacter > Pedobacter suwonensis. The sequence continues at coordinate 5,056,517 of NZ_CP031708.1, forward strand.
TGGAAAGAATTTCAAATGCTATGACGTGCTTAACCGAGGCAGTATACCTGCAAAGCTGAATGCTTAGTTAAATCAATCCCAGAGGTTCTGCGCTCTCCGCTCCGCGCCAAACTTTCTTACCCTACATCAATGCCTGCTAAACATCACTGCTGTAAATTTGTATCATAAATAAGAAAGGAAATTTATGTCACAGTTTATTTTGCACAAAGCAAACACCCGGGGTCATGCCAATCATGGCTGGTTAAATGCGCATCACTCATTCAGTTTTGCTAATTACTACAATCCGGAAAGAATGCATTTCGGGGTTTTAAGGGTTTTAAATGATGACTTGATTGATGGTGGTATGGGTTTTGGTACCCATCCGCACGATAACATGGAAATTATTACCATTCCGTTAGCCGGTGCAATTGCACACAAAGATAGTATGGGTAATTCGGCCGTTATTAAAAACGGAGAAATCCAGGTGATGAGTGCCGGAACAGGTGTAAGCCATAGTGAGTTTAATGCCAATGCAGATGAGCAGCTAAATTTACTGCAGATCTGGTTATTTCCGAATAAGAAAAATGTTACGCCACGTTACGATCAGCAAACATTGGATGTGGAAGCCAGACACAATAACTTCCAGCAGATTTTATCGCCAAACGCAGATGATGCCGGTGTATGGATCCATCAGGATGCCTGGTTTTCATTAGGTAAATTCAATGCAGGATTTGAAACTGAATACAAAATCAAAAAAGCTGGCAACGGTGTTTATGCTTTTGTGATCAATGGCGAAGTAACCATAAACGGACAAGTGTTGAGCAAAAGAGATGGTCTGGGTGTTTGGGATACCGATAAAATCAGTTTTAAAGCCAATACTGCAGATGCAGAGGTATTGTTAATGGATGTGCCGATGGAATTGAATTAGAATAATTTAACCAAACCCCGCAGATTTTAAACCTGCGGGGTTTATTTATGTAAAAATATGCAAACTACCATACTTTATATCGGCAGGGATACTGAAATTACGACTGTGATGAACCGATTGTTAAATGCCAGACCGGAGTGGAAAGGAATCTGCGTGTGTTCAGATGATGAAGCCATTTCCATTTGCAGGGAACAGCACATAGACCTGGTTCTGCTCGGAAATGGAATTGATGAAGGATGTGAAAAGGTGTTGATGGCAAAATTAACTGAAATTAAACCCGATGTAAAAATTATCCAGCATTATGGAGGGGGAAGCGGACTTCTTTATGGGGAAATTATGACGGCGATTAGCCAGGATTTTTAAGATGATAGGATTTCAAGATCAGGGTTAGTGACTTATTTTTATTAGCATTTCATCTCACCATCCTTATAAGGATTTCAGGATTAAGTTTCATAGATGTTTTTATCAGTATTTAAATCCTTTTGCCTTGAATCACATTAATCCTGGCCAACTTCATCCCGTTGTTTACACTTGAATCTTATCATCCTTAAATCATACTAGTCCTAGCGCTTGTTATCTGGGTGCTTCGTATTATAAACCCTTTTAAAGGTCAAGCTCCTGCTGCCGAAATTGATCAATAATCCTACGGGTAATTTGTATGCTTCGAGATAGTTAATTGCTTGCGCAAGGTGTGCGTCATTCAATTCGGATACGGCTTTTAATTCAACCATGATTTCGTTTTCGACGAAAAAATCTACTCTTCTAAAACCGATTTTTATATCCCGATAAAAAATGGTCATTGTCATTTCTTCCTTATAGGATAATTTGTCAATTTCCATTTCAATACCCAAAGCCCTTTGATATATCTTTTCCTGAAAACCCGAACCTAAATAAGAATGGACCCTCATTGCACATCCAATGATTCGCCCGGTTAAATCTCCATACTTCATGTTAATAAATTAAAATTTATTGTAAGAAATAGGGATGTTTTTTACGGCTAAGTTAAACTATAAAGTTTTGAAATCCAATAATATTGAAACAGCACAATCCTAAAGCACCGCGATTCTGAAATTGAATAATGTTAGGCAACTTGATCTTACAATCAAGTAATCCTGTTAATCCTGGCACTAGCTAATATACTCCCTGTCCTCATCACTCAATTCTTTTTTATTCGAAACAGTTTGATTCCTTTCGATCTCGTCATCATAGCTGCTAACTGTTTTTTTCGGTCTGCCTACCACAAAGCCAATAATGAAACCGACGATGATACAAACACCAATAACGATCAGCTTGGATACCTGAACATCGTTTGCAACGATAAAGTTAAATGGCACCTCATCACTGTTCAAAAATAAGAAGGCGGTTAATAAGGCCGTTAATATGATTATCGAAATTGTTTTTGCGCTCATGTTTAAAAACTATAGTTGAATGAAAACTCTAATATCGGATTTTGATTGTAAATCTGATTAACAAAAACCAATCTTGCTCCTAAATCTACAACAGGTTGGTAGCGTAAAATGTTTACACTGGTATTTAATTCTACCCCATATGTTTTCGGATCGTTAAAGGTTGTGCCGCTACCGATATTTTCATAATGGCAGAATAGCCCGGCCCTGAAATTTCTCACGTAAGCCAACGGACCTAACTCCCAGTCTGGAAAGGCGAAGGGGAAGCGGTAATTGAAAAGAAGACTGTTTTGTAGTTTACTTTTAGCTAAAATATTGTTGTACCCATAAACAGTTGCAATCTCCGTTGCGTACTGATTTACCCCGGTTGCTTTTTGATAATTGAAGCTCGCCAGAAAGGAATGGTTTTTTGCAAAACCCGGAAAGTAAAGGAAGCTTTCGAGCGCTAAAATTTCTCCTTTTAAATTTTGATCAAAGGGCTGGTGATTGTAAGTTGCCCTGAACACCTGCCCCCATCTGGGTGCAATGTCTCTCTCGGTCGTGCGTACGCTGTGGTTAAAAGTAAAATTATACTCCATTGGAAATTTAAGCTCGCGTATAAAACCGGCAGGCATGTTTTCAGGCATGTACCTTTGCGTAAAACTGGTTGCTGTATTCAGGGTAAAACTATAGTTGTTATTGCGTGCATTAAATGATAATGGAAGGGATGCGTTAAGTTTAATGTAGTTCTCCCGCCAATCGCCTTGTTGTACGGTGTTTTTAGCGCGGTAGAACGTGCGTTTAGGTCTGTTCCGATATAAGATGCTAAATACAGGATAAAGTGCCTTATAGCTGATATCTGCAGTGTATTCAAAACGCCTTAAATCCCGGTGGTATTTTGCGCCAGAATAAAAATCCATTGTGTTAAGCAGGTTGTTTGATTGCAGTTCTAAACCAAAAACATATTCGTTGTCAATTACCGGAACAATACTGTGGATGTTGAAAAGATTTAACGCTGTATGGTACCGCTTTGATGGGTAAATGCTATCCGGAATGTTTTGAAAAACATTACCAACATTTTCCTGCTTTTCTGCTGCTGCCGAAAAATCCACAAAGTTATTTTCGCCAACTGGTTTTTCTACAACTGTGGTCTCGGCAATTTCATAACCATTGATTTTGTAATCATTAAATATGATTTTTCCGTCACCGCTTTCCGTAGCGTTGAAGGCTCCATATTTCGATGCGCTAAGTGCTGTGATTTTTTTTGAAACGGGATCTATTTCGTAAATATTATCGATGCCGTTAAAGTGTGCATTGAAAACAATTTTATCTTGAATAAAAACCGGTCGGCTGAGTTGTTGTCGGCTGTTGGAAATGAGTATGGATTTTTTATCTCCGTCAACGAGCCATAAACTTTTTCCTTTCTCGCTTACGCTGATATAAGCTACCTTATTTCCTGACCGGTCAAAAGAAGGTGTTTGCAGGATTTCGTTTTCAGGGTTTACATAAGTCTTTAAAATCTTTCCTGAGCTGGCATCGATTTCTACTAAATTAAATTGATTATTAAGTTCAACCTTAGCTGCAATAATTTTCTTTCCATCCTCAGACAGGCTGGGAGAGAAGAGCCTGCTTTTGCTGCTTAATTTATTGAATTTTTTGGTCATTAAATTATACGAACAGATCACACTGTAACTCCGTTGTTTGTACCTGGGGTCATAGCGGATTTCATCCCAAACCAAAAGATCATTTTTTAAGCTAAACCAAGGTTGTTCCTGATAACCGATTCCGAATAGTTTTTGCTCCGATTGATCCTCATTAATGATGACGAAATATCGCGCATCAGTTTTACTTTCTTTGAGGGCTAAAATCTGGTTTTTATTTAATCTTACCGGTAAGAAATAATGCGTTGCTATTTTTGTTTTTTTATTTAACCTTTCATAGTTTTCTGTGGAAGATTTTTCTTCCTGTTTTTTCCACGTTTCTGCCAGCTTGTTCTGGGTAGATAAAAAATATTGCCGCGTATTTTCTCCGGTATATTTTTTTAAGCTTTTCGAAAATGGATACGGTCTCCATGGTCTTTTCCTGATGTCGCCAAGTAAGCTGTCTGAAATGAACTGACCATATTTTTCCTTCATGTCAGATACCATCAAATATCCTGTTTGATAATAACCCGGCGTTACCTCTTTGTTCGATCCAAAATAGGCTTTGCTGTAGGTAAATTTTTTTCCTTCCAGAAGTGAAGCCCGGTAAGGCATGATCCAGTTTGGCTGTCGGCCCCTGCCCGAATTCGTCAAAGCAGTTTCGTTCACCACAGCATCGCCTTCGAAAAACCAAATCGGTATACCCGCACCAAAGTATGCGAAGTAAACCAGTTCAGGAAAAGGGTGCGACTGTGTTCCTGTCAATTTGTCAAACTGTGCAATGTGCCTGAGTTCATGCACGGCAAGGTTGTTCAGCCAATCCTGGCTGTCAAAAAACTGTGGAGGCGTAGCATAGAACTCCGACTTCTTCGGTCCTAGTTGCACAAAGCCATTAGCTACCGTTCCCCGGTTCTGTAAAAGCAGTGGGATAGAGGTTTGTTGCTGGTTCAGGCCCACCCCGATTTTGTTATAGATAAAGGGTAGGGTGTTAGCCATTCTTTGAGCTTCTTTTTCCAGTTCCTTAGGATAGATGATTTTGAAGCCGCCGGATGAAATGTAGTTCCATTTTACACTAAGTGGGTTTTGCGCAGTGCTGAAAATCTGTCCAGAAACAGATAATGAAACAAAACTTAAAGTGATTGTACTTAAATAACTGATAATTAGTTTTTTGTTTGATTTTTTTAAGCTCATCTAAAATCTTTGCTAAAATATTTAGTTTTTTGAAATTTATAGTTGTTTGAAGATGTGAATTTTTAATTTATATAAATTTATTTAAACATCTGATTTATAAACATTATTGTAATTTAATTGAATTGATAAAATGTTCGTTTATGAATAAAAATTCGCGAAAATATACTACTGGTTGTTGCTTAAATGGCTATTTTTATTTTAATCAGTTTTATCCAATTAATTTACACTTATTAATCGATTTTACTGAAAATTTTTCCTTCCATTTTTAAATTATGTATGACTGGCAGAAGATGATCGCAGTTCTCGGTGCTAAGCCAAGCGTATCGAATTTATCGCGTCAATGGATGATTAGGAAAGATTAACAAACGCCCGGGAAATTAAAGGAAAGCTTGACAGCGAAATTGATTTGTTTGAATACCAAAAACTGACCTGGATCAATCAATGATTGAAACGTTTGTTGTGTTAGTTTTTAAAATTTTGGGAAATGAAAAAAAACAGATTATGGCGGGGCGAAGATTTTTATAATGACATAATGTCTGTTTTTTTGCTAGGATATCAGCTTAGTTTTAAAGTATTTTGAATCCCGATTTTGGCTGAATTAACCGGATTTACATCAGTTTAAAAAATTAAGATGGAAGTTCACGTATTCTTAAAACAATAATTTTTAAGTACCAAATTCAGGTTTTGGAGCTTAAATTTTAGTTATAAATTAGGCTCAAATTTTAATGATCTGTATATTTTTTGCTGACTTTAAGCCTGAAAAACCATAACATTTTGCCTGGATAATGCGGTTTCCTTGCGATATTCGTGAATAAAGGCGTTTTCCGGATATTTTATCGAAATTTGATTTTTTGAAGTAAAAAGTGGCTTTATTATGGTTTAAACGCATTTTTTTTGATCAATATGTATTTTCAGATCGTAATAGTGGGATCTGATAATTCTTCATCTTTAGGCGTAAAAAGTGCTCCAGCAATTTAGTTTTACCGCTCAATTTTTAGTGTTTTGATAATGATTAATTCCAAAAAAACTACGCTGTTTGTGGCTACATAGTAATTGTTTGTATTGCAAATTGAAAGCTATGCTGAGACGAGGTATAGCATCTTTAAGATGGTTCTATCTTATTTGAGGACGATACGTTCGCATTACTTATATTAAATTTAGGATATAAATCTCTGGATTTAATATTGTTTTATCGCTGCTTTTTTAAGATGTAATTAATATTTTTTATTTGGGATCCAAACGAGTTTTTATAAGGTTTTTGCGCTAATAAATCCTGAGTTTTTCAGTGTTTTTATGTTAGGTTTTTGGTAGTTTTTATTGTTGATTTGAAGCTGTTTTGTCAGTGAATTTTTCATTGAAAAATTTAATCTTTTAACTTTTATATTTTTCTGGTTTCAGGCCTATTTTTAGCGTATGTTTATTGATCATTTGTAATCTATTTTATGCTCAAAATTTGTGTTTTATTGGCTTTATATTTAACCTATTTTTTAAAAGTTTATTTAGATGGCCATCAAAGGAATTTCGTTCATAAACTATTCGTTTTTGATAAGTTGAAATTATATTTTGAAGCTTGGTTTATAGTTCTGTTTTTGAGGTTGATCCAGATGGTATTTTTTACGTATTTGCTCAGCTGATATTGCTGAATCCTCCATAGGTTTTATCTGTCAAAAAGGTATAATTTAAGGATATAAAATTCAGCTTTGTTATGCTATAATTACAACTTCAGGTAGTTAGTTAATATTGCCTGGTTCTGAACGGAAGGCGCGATCACGTCGGGTATTTTTGGCAAACGTATTCTTTATTGAGGTGGTGTAAAGTGGTTGCGAAATAGAGGTGTTTTAGATTCATCTCTTGTTGGGAAATTGCATTTTTTAAATCGTAGTTTCCTTTTTTATTTACGCTTGTTTATATGGAACTGTTATCGCTTGGATAAAGTATTTTACTAGGCTTTAACGATTAGTTTTTGACAAGTTTGAGTACTTCTAAATTGGTATTGTGGTAAGTTGTTTTGAGCCGTTTGCAACTTATATTCTGCGCTATCTTTTAAAGATTTTTGATCATGCTTTAGTTGGGAATCAGATCTGAATAAAAAAATCGACCCATCAAAATATAGGGATACAATAGATCGTTCGGCTTAAATTATCTTAATAAAAAACGGTTGGCTTTTTGACAAATATATCCTATTACAGGGCTTTGTTTTAGAGCCGGTTCTTTCTATTTTTATAAATGGGATAAAGAAAAATTGAGGCCAATATAATGGTTGCGCCGATATAAAATCCACCTGTCATTTGCTCTTTGCTTTGAAAAAAAATAAAGGCCAATACGATGCCGTATACAGGCTCAAGATTGGTAATTAAAGCAACTCTAAACGCGGATAAAGTTCTCATTACGGCAACACCTGCAACGTATGCAACAGATGTGCAAAGCGTGCCCAGCAGCGCAAGGTAGAACCAGTTTTGAGCGCTAAGATTGAATCCTGTATTCAGCAGCGAACCATCATATAAACGATATAGTGTGATCCAGAAAAATGCCCCAACAAGTTCATAAAAGCTGATGATGGAAGGTTCGCTTTTTTGTACCAGCGTGGAATTTATGGTTGAGAAAAGACTGGATGCAACTGCAGCCAAAAGACCAAAAATTATTCCTAATGTATACTGACCTTCGAATTTAAAGATCATATATATTCCCAGAATGATGAGTAAGCCGATTAAAATATCGCCAGGTTGTATGGGTTGTTTTTTGATCAGCGGTTCTAAAATTGCCGTAAATAAAGTAAAAGAAGACAGGCAAACCAGGGTTACCGAAACCGTAGAAACTTTAATGGCATGGAAGAAAAATATCCAATGGATAGCTACAGCTCCGCCCGTTAAAAAGAACTGGATGAACTGTTTTTTACTGATCTTAATGTTCTTTTTGGTAATTAAAAACCATGCTAAGAGTGTGGCTGCGGCAATCATTACACGGTACCAAACCATGGGCACTGCATCGATAGAAATCAACTTGCCGAGCACGCCTGTAAAGCCCCAAACAAATACGGTAAGATGGAGGATGAGTAAATTCTTTTTGGTAATGTCCATCGTTATTTTGGTGCTTTTCTTAGCAGGTAAAAACCTAGTAAGCCAAAGAATAGTGTAGGCATGATAACGGCTGCGAAAGGAGGTAATCCGCCTTTGGTCGAAAACATTTGTGTAAACTGGTTAAATACGATGTAAGCAAAGCTAATGAAGATTCCGATACCTAAGGATACACCAACCCCACCGCGAACTTTACGCGAGGAGAGTGCAACACCGATCAGCGTTAACACATAAGCCGAAAGTGGGTGCAGGTAACGTTTGTATTTTTCAAACTGAAGGTCGTTCATTACGCCTGTGCCACGGATTTTTTCTTTCCTGATCTTCTCAGAAAGTTCTTTGGTTGTTAAGTTTTGCACCACGTTATCATAGGCCGAAAAATCATCAGGACGCATATCCAGAATGGTATCTTTAAGTTTGCCGTTACCATAAATCATGGTTTCTTTCAGACCATCAATCTTACGGATAGAGTAATTGCTCAACTGCCATTTACGCTTAAGCGAATCCCATTTGATATTTTCCGCAACGATCTTTTTGGTCAGCACATCTCCACTAAAGTTATCCAGAGAAAACCGATATCCTGAATTCGTTTTGTTGTCGAAATTATCAATATAGATATAGGTTTTGTCATCCAGTTTCATATGGATTTTTGATTTTGTGGAAGGATCATTACGTTTTACATAGGTGTTCTCGAAGCTATTCTTTAAGGTATTGGTATAAGGAAGGACGTATAAATTTGAAAGTAGATTGGCCGAGAAAATAATGGTGGCCGATACCAGGTAAGGAAATAAGAACCGGTTAAAACTTACGCCACCACTTAAAATCGGTACAATTTCGGTTTGATCAGCCATTTTAGCGGTGAAGAAAATTACGGCAATAAAATTAATCAGCGGCGAAAGCATATTCACATAGAATGGAATAGAACCAGCGTAATATTTAGAGAGGATTCCCCAAAAACTCAGGCCGCTTTTCATAAAATCATCCATCTTTTCCGATAGGTCGAATACAACAATAATGATCACAAAAATGGCAAGGGTATAAATAAATGTACCCAGGTATTTCCCGATAATATACTGATCGATGATTTTTATTCTCCCTTTTAACAGATTCATTTTATAGCTTATTGCCTAATACTTTAACCATTTTGTTTTTCCACTCGTAAAATTCACCTGCAATGATTTTTTCCCTGGCCTGTTTTACCAGCCAAAGATAGAAATGCAGGTTATGTAAGGTAGCAATTTGAGCGCCAAGCATTTCATTGCTATGTACCAGGTGCCTCAAATAAGCTTTCGTAGTTACCTGATCTGCATGTAGATCGCTTTCTGCATCTAATGCAGAAAAATCATTCTCCCATTTTTTGTTCCTGATGTTGATAATACCATTTCTGGTAAATAGCATGCCATTTCTTGCATTTCTGGTTGGCATCACACAATCAAACATATCTACACCTAAGGCAATATTTTCCAGGATGTTGATCGGCGTACCTACACCCATTAAATAACGCGGTTTTTCAACTGGTAATATGTCGCATACCACTTCTGTCATCGCATACATCTCCTCTGCAGGCTCTCCTACTGATAAACCACCAATTGCATTGCCTTCGCGGCCCATGCTGGCAATAAATTCTGCCGATTTAATTCTCAGATCTTTATATACAGAACCTTGAACAATAGGGAAAAGTGTTTGATCAAAACCATATTTAGGTTGAGTATTATCAAAATGGGTGCAGCAACGCTCCAGCCAGCGATGGGTCATTTTGATGGATTTGGCGGCGTAAGTATAATCGCATGGGTATGGCGTACACTCATCAAAGGCCATAATGATATCGGCACCGATGGTCCGCTGGATATCCATGGCATATTCAGGTGTAAAAAGATGTTTTGAACCATCAATGTGCGAACGGAAAGTTACACCTTCTTCCTTAATCTTACGTACTTTGCTTAACGAATATACCTGGTAACCTCCGCTATCAGTTAAAATAGGGCGGTCCCAACCAATAAATTTGTGCAAACCGCCTGCTTTTTCTAGAATGTCAAGTCCTGGCCTTAAATAGAGGTGATAAGTATTTCCGAGGATGATTTTTGCGTCGATATCATCTTTAAGTTCGCGCTGGTGTACGGCTTTTACCGTTCCAGCTGTGCCCACAGGCATAAATATCGGAGTTTGTATTTCGCCATGGGCAGTGGTTACTGTTCCGGCCCTGGCTTTAGATAGTGGATCGTTAGCCTGTAAACTAAATTTCATCATGTATTTTCCTCGTCAAAAATCTGCCAAAAATAGCAAAAATTGAGGGCATATTTTTGTTTAATTTTTTATCCACATAAAAGTGATTTACAGATTAAAAATGAGAAATTTGCGCCTATTTATTTTACCATCGTGATATTAACCCCGCTTGAGATTATTCTGCTCTCGATATTGGCTTTTTGCTTATTGGTTCAGCTTTATTATGTATTGTTTGTTCATTTAAGGCTGGCCAGGATAAGCATTGAAAAAGTGCCTTTTTCGGCACATAAACCAATAAGTGTTATTGTTTGTGCCCGGAATGAAATTGTTAACTTAGAGCAGTATCTTCCTTCGTTATTTAGTCAGAATTACCCTGAATTTGAAGTTGTGGTGGTTAATGACCGCTCCTGGGATGGTACGGAAGAGTTTTTAGAAGCTTTTGAAAAGAAGCACCATAACCTTAAAGTGGTTAAAATTTTAGATAACGATAAATTTATTGCCGGCAAAAAATTTGCCGTTACCATGGGTATAAAGGCAGCTAAATATGATTGGCTGGTATTTACAGATGCTGATTGCATGCCTGCATCTGACAACTGGCTAATAGATATGCAGCAACCTGCTGATGAGCAGACTGAAATTATTTTGGGGTATTCGCCTTATATGAAAAAGCGCAGCCTGTTAAATGCGTTGATCCGGTTCGAAACCTTTTTTACTGCGGTCAACTACCTTTCTTTTGTCCTGAAAGGTATGCCTTATATGGGAGTTGGGCGGAATATGGCTTATAAAAAATCGCTGTTTTTTAAAAATAAGGGCTTCGCAGCGCATATGCATATTCCATCCGGGGATGATGATCTGTTTGTAAATGCACACGCCAACAGCGATAATACCGAGATTCGCATACATCCAGATAGCCACGTGTGGAGTGAGCCAAATAAAAGCTGGGCAGGTTATTTGAGACAGAAAAAACGCCATTTTGGTGCTGGTAAATTTTATAAACCGAAACATAAGTTTATTTTGAGCCTTCAGATTATTTCCCAGTTTCTGTTTTATGCCTTTTTTGCTGCTTGTATGTTTTTAAGTCGCGAAGCGCAATATGTAGCGCTTGTCATCCTCGGATTAAGCATTGTAATCAGGTGTTTTATCTATCCTAAATTACTTAAACGGTTAAACTATGGCGATTTACGTTGGTGGTTCCCGATTTTAGATATACTTTTGTTTCTGTTTTTAACCTTAAACGGATTTTTATCCATGTTTGGGAAGAAAAATGTAAAATGGAAATAGTTCATAATCCTTTAGTTATTGCAATATGCCTGATGTAAAGCCAGATATCATTTTAAAATATTTTCCCGATCTAACTGAAAAACAGCTTGGGCAGTTTTCCCGGTTGTTTGAGTTATATAGCTTCTGGAATGCACAGATCAATGTAATTTCGAGAAAAGATATTGAAGAGTTGTACGAGCGCCATGTGCTCCATTCACTGGGAATAGCTAAAATCTGTACCTTTAAAGCAGGAGAATCTGTGCTGGATGTAGGAACTGGAGGCGGCTTTCCGGGTATTCCTTTAGCTATTTTATTCCCTGAAACGCAGTTTTACCTGGTTGATTCTATCGGGAAAAAAATCAAAGTGGTAAAAGAAGTGGCTTCGGCACTTGGACTGGATAATTTGCGTGCCGATCATTTAAGGGCTGAGCAGGTTAAAGAAAAATTCAATTTTATAGTATCAAGGGCAGTGACCCGTTTAGGCGAATTTTACCCATGGATACAGGGAAAGTTTAAAAAAGATTCAATAAATGCCATTCCAAATGGAATTCTGTACCTGAAAGGTGGAGATTTGGCAGAAGAGATCAGGGAATCGAAACTGAAAGCAGAATTATATCCGCTTTCAGCTTATTTTGAGGAAGATTTCTTTGAAACCAAATATGTGGTTTATGTGCCGCAGTAAGAATTATATTAACCCTTCTTAGCTGGCTTTGTCTCGGTTGGAGTTGGTGCAACTAAGGTGATTCTAAGTACTTCACCTTTTGTTGTTTTTGGTTCTACAGGCGGCGGTGGAGGTACAGGCTTTGTATCCGGAGTGATCATTATTGGCGAAGGTAGTTTTTTGCTGTCCTTTTTAACAGCAGGTGAAGCAAACCGAATTTTATTTACTTTTGATTCATTAATCTTTTTTGCTTTTAAAGGAACTGGTTCTACCGGGGGCGGCGGTGGTAATCTTTTGTCATACTTGATGATAACGGGTTCATTTATCCTTATCTCTTTACTCTTTTTGACTTTGGATGAGCTAGCTTCTTTTGGAGGTGGGGGAGGCAGTCTCTTTTTATCCGATTTTTTCTTCGTCGTATCCTGTAAAACAAGGGTTAAGCTTTCCTTTTTCTGTCCAAATTGGATGGTAGTATAATCTTTTGTAAATGCCATTGTAGATAGGCATAGCATAAATCCGGTTAACGGAAGTACGAGTAACAATCTGAGCCTGGCCCATTTTGCTGATTTTTTTTGATTTAACATAGTTATTCTATTTTTTAGTAATGAGGAATTAAAAAGATGGTTACTAAGGGTAATTTTGTCATTCCCGTAAGAATTTTGGATCAGGAACAACGCATACTCATATTTTGCAACGTCTTTTCTGGTAGTAGCCTCATCAGCAAGGTATTCATGTACAAGCCTGATATCGTTCTTCATGAAGTAAATAACCGGATTGAACCAGCTGGAAACCTGTATCAGTTCGAATAATAGGATATCAAGACTATGTTTTTGTTTAATATGCACCATTTCGTGTTTTAGCACAGTAGCTTTTTGGTTCATCTCCGGATCCATAAAAAGTAGATTGAAGAATGAAAATGCCGCTTTTGAATGTTTGATGTCAATAACAGTGATGTTATCTTCTTTACGCTTATGTGCATTTTGCATTAATTTTGCAAGATGTCTTAGCCCGCACAAAAATTTTAGAATGAAAATTGATGAAACTGCCAGATATAATACTAAAAGGACGTTTTCCAGCGTAAAATAGGATGTACGTTCGTCAATCCGGATAGATCCTGTATAGTGGAAAATCATTTCCTTCTTTAAGAACCCCAGCTGAACAAACGGAAGTGTAAAAGCCAGCATCGAACTGAAAATCAGGTAAGATCTGTTTAAAACATAAAAGGTTTCCCTGTGGAGAAATAATCTATAAAATCCATAAAACAGAATGAGGTATAGATTTGCTTCGAGTAAATAATATAGCCAGCTCATCACTTGTCTTTTTTAAGTTTCTCTGCCAATTGAATAATTTCGTTGAGCTCTTCGTTACTCATACTTTTTTCCTTCACCAGAAAGGAAACCAGGCTTTCATAAGAATTTTCGAAGTAATTGTTCATTACCTTGTCGAATGCAAAACGTTTGTAATCAGTTTCTTTGATGATAGGGTAGTAGATATGTGTATTACCGATCGCCTTATGATCAACAAAACCTTTACTTTCCAGCACCCTGATTACGGTCGAAACCGTGTTGTAAGCGGGTTTGGGTTCATTCATTTTTTCAATGACCTCTTTTACCAGGGCTTCGCCCATTTCCCAAAGGATAAGCATCACCTGTTCTTCTGCTTTTGTGAGTTCTTTTATCATAGCAACTATTTTTGTAGTTTATTTAATTGAAGTTACTACTATAAAAATAGTTTGCAAACTATTTTTATAGTTTATTTTATAACTGGTTGATAAACAGGTAAATAATTTTTAATTGGATTTTGTAAAGCATAAAAAAACCTGCCGATAGGGCAGGTCTCAAGTAAACTTTAAGGATTTTGTTAAAATCTTTCTGACTTTCGCGGATTATCCATCATGATCATTTTATTTTTTAACAACTGCTGTAAACCGGTTTGTTTGTCGATGTTCTTTACAACATCCAATACGGCATTTGCTGCATGGCTGAAAAATTGCTTGGTGATTGTAGAATATTCGTCACTGGCTTTATGGTAATCTTTATGGTCTTCTACACCGAAGTATAAGAATGGAATATTTTTAACATTAAAAGCACCCTGATCGCTTTGATTGGTCCAGTCATCGTGACCAAGTTTAGGATCGTCGTGGCCTAAACTTACTTTTATATCAGTCCGTGTGGTATCAATGTATTGCTTTAAATCCGGGTACCTGAAAGTTCCGCATACATAAAGTTCACCTTTATCACTATGGCTGATCATATCCATATTTAAATCAATGGCAATAGTATTAATAGGTACTGGTGGATTGCCTACAAATGCCTTGGCACCTTGTAAACCCATTTCTTCAGCATCAAAAGCAGCAAAAATAATGGTGTTATTGGGCTTGTTCTTTGAAAAATAAGCTGCAATTTTCAATAAACCTGCCGTTCCTGATGCATTATCATCAGCGCCATTAAAAACTTCATTTTTTATCACGCCTAAATGATCGTAATGCGCAGAAACAACAATTACATTGGTTCCTTTGCCTGGAATGAAGCCGATAACATTGGTGCCGTTTACTTTCGTACTATTTCTATCATTAAAGGTGAATTCCTGGGCATAATTTACATGTTGAGGATAAGATTTTAAACCTAATTTTTTAAATCTTTCTATAATATAAGCCCTGGCCATTTCTGCACCCTTAGTGCCCGTTTTACGCCCCTGATAAGCATCAGAAGAAAGTACTTCAACATCTTTTAGTAATTGGTTATCCAGCTTTTCATCACTGCCAGTACTTTGCTTCCTAACTGATGAGCAACAGCTTAGCATCATGGCTAAGGGAATAATGTATAAGATTTTCATAGTTGTTCTGTAACAATTTAGGATCGTCATCTCGTGGAAACTTGCTTAATAGAGAGATTTATTGGTATAGATTTCTCGACTACGTTGCACTTCGCTCGAAATGACGATTAATTGTTTAAAATTTCCTAAAGATATTAATTATTGGATATAGAAAGCGTTTCTAAATTTTATGTTTATTTGCAACAAGCCTGAATATGCGGTTATGCTGAGGTACGAAATAGCTACAACTTATGAAACAGATGCTTCGTGCCTCAGCATGACAAAAAATATAATTATCAATGTCGGAAGCGTTGGGTTTTGCTTTGCTCTTTCAGCTTTTAGGCCGCTACCTCTCTTAAATCTACCGCAACAACCCGGGAAACACCTTGTTCTACCATGGTTACGCCATAAATAATATCAGTGCTGGCAATGGTGCGTTTGTTGTGCGATACGATGATAAATTGCGACTGATCGGAGAATTTACGAATGATATTATTGAATTTATCGATGTTGGTATCATCCAAAGGGGCATCAACCTCATCAAAAATACAGAAAGGAGCCGGTTTTAGCAGGTAAAGTGAAAATAACAGCGCGGTAGCCGTTAACGTTTTCTCGCCACCGGATAACTGATTGATCGACAATGGCCTTTTCCCTTTCGGACGGGCAACAATATCAATGTCGGCTTCTAAAGGATTGTTGATATCGGATAAAATTAAGTCGCAGCTGTCTTCTTCGTTAAATAAGGAGCGGAAAACCACGATAAAATGTTCACGGGCCTGTGTAAAAGCCTGCATAAATTTATCTTTTGCAGTATCGTCTATCTCCTTAATGGTTTGTAAAAGATCAGTTTTGGCTGCATTAAGGTCTTTTTTCTGGTTCTGGATGAAAGTATAACGCTCTTCCATTTCCTTAAAGGCCTCCATGGCCATAGAGTTGATGGCGCCAAATTCGTCCAGCTGGCGTTTCATTTTTTCTACTTTCTGGCGGATTTCAAATTCACTTTCCAGCGCTTCAACAGCAGTATCTGTTTCTAAAAGATCGTTGATATCAATGTTGAATTCTACCGCTAAGCGCTCTTTTAAAGCATTAAGGTCGATTTTTAAAGCATTCTTTTTATCCTTGATCTCGGTTAAAAGGAAATCGGTTTCTTCGCGGTTTTTGCGGATGTTGGTTAAATCGGTTTCTACCTGGTTAATACTGCCCTTAATTTCAAAATACTCTTTTTCTGCCTCTGCAAGCCCTTTTTCCATCTCCTCCCGTTGCTGATACATCTCTAAAAGGGTATCATCGCTCAGATCGGTGTGCTGCAAAGTTGCCGTTATTTGAACCAGGGTTTCCTGTAATTCTTTATCGTTTTGGGCGATGCGCTTATTTAAAGCTTCTTCCTGTACAAAGCGGTAATCTAAATCTTTTTCTAAGCCCGATAACTTATTTTGTTGTTGGTGAAAACGGATATTGTCCTGGTTGTATTTTCCCGCGCTTTCGTTTACCTGATCGGCAATTTCCTGATAATTGAGTTGCTGCTCCTGTAAATTAACATGCGCTTCCTGCTGATCCTTTTGCAATTGAACCAGGGCCGGTAACTTCTCCGATAAAGCTTTCTCTATTGATACGATTTTTTGTGCGATATCTGTTTTCCGGTTTTCACTGGTGGTAATAAACTCCTGGTACTGATCGCGACGCGTTTGTACAGAAATATGCTCGTTATTTAAGCGGTTCATCTCTTGCTGCAAAGCATTGATCTGACTGATTTTTGAAGCTTCTTTTAAGTTGAAAATCTGATCGGTTTCTGCTTTAATGGCCTCGTTGTACTTGTTGATCAGCGATTCGGAAGCTTTAATTTCTTTTGCCAGATTCTCTAAATTCTTGGCGCGCCCAATCCTTTTACCTTCGAACAAACCTACTGAACCGCCCGCCAGCGTAAATTTGGTTTGTGCATATTTACCATTTTTGGCCAATACGGTTAAACTGTCAGTCGGCGTGTTTTTAAATCGGTTTTCTTGTTCGTTTTCAGCGATGTAAACATTTTGCAAAAGCAAATTGCAGAGGTTCTGGTATTTTTTATCAACCTCTACTACTGATAAAGCGGATATCAGCCCTTCATAACTGCCGACAACCGGATTTTTATCCGGAACATTTTCTAAAATGAAAAAGTTAGCCCTTCCACGGCTGGCATCGGTTAAGAGGTTAATCGCCTGAACGGCATCTGTATACAGGTCAACCACATAATGGTTCATTACCGGTTCAAGATAGTTCTCAATGGCAATGCGATAATCTTCGTTACAGAATAAAATATCAGAAAGAAGTAAGGCACTTTTGGCAAAAGCATTGCTTTTCTTTAAAAAGCGGATCGATTCAGGAAAACCTTCCAAGCTGTCAACCAACGATTTAGTAAGATTATATTCGTTTTGCTTGGCATCTTTTTTACGGTTTTCGGCCATTAGTTTTTCCTTGTTGGAACTCAGGTTAGCTTCTGTGGTAGCCAATTGTATTTTTAACAGCTCTTCTGCTTCGGTAAGGTTTTTAATATTGGCCTGTTTTTCACGCACCTGGATATCAAGCTCAGCCAGGGCATGATCAAAAGCCTTTAATTCCAGCGTTTTCGTTTCGGTATCATCTACATTACGGTTGCTTTCCTGTACCAGGGCATCTTTCTGGATGTTCAGGATATCAATTTCTTTTTGCGATTGATAAACGGTATTCTGCAGTTCGTTAACCGATTTGATCAGGTTATCAATCCGGTTTTTTTCAATCTGCTGCTGCTCGCGCAAAGTATCTAATGTTGATTTAAGTTGCTTTAAATCAGCTTCCAGACGGTTAAATACTTCGGTTTCTGTTACCACTTCTTCATTTAAACGTTTGATGTTGTATTTGATGTGGTTAACCTGGTTTTTATCTTTTTCCAGTTCGCCCGATAAACGCGTTTCTTTTTCCTGCAGAAAACGCATCTGCTCGTTTTTTACCTTTTTCTCACTTTCGTAAGCGCGGATTTTGGAAACAAACTCGTTGGTGGCTTTTTGCTGTACGGAAAGGTTTTTCTCCTGGCTGATGCTACCGAGTTTCAGTTTTTGCAGTTCGGCTTCACCGGTATCTATTTTGGTGCTTAGCTCGGTGCGGTTTAGCATTTGCTGCTGCTCCTGGGTCTCCAGTGCAGTTAAATCAGTACGGAAAAAAGCAATGCGATGCGTGGCCAGTTGTACACTTAACTCACGGTACTGTTCTTTGAGTTTATAATAACGCTCTGCCTTGCGTGCCTGGTTTTCTAAGGTCTTAAGGTTTTTTTCGATTTCGAAAAGCAGATCTTCTACCCGTTCTAAATCGGCTTCTGTATCTTTTAATTTGGTGAAAGTCTGTCTCTTACGAAGCTTGTATTTTGAAATGCCGGATGCTTCCTCAAACAGCGACCTGCGGCTATGCTCTTTGTTGGTGATAATTTCATCTACCATTTTCAGCTCGATAATCGAGTAACTATCAGAGCCGATCCCGGTGTCCAGAAAAAGGTCGGTAATATCTTTTAACCTGCACTGTACATCGTTTAAGCGGTATTCGCTATCGCCATTGCGGTATAGTTTGCGTGTTACGGTAACCTGAGAATAAGCAGTAGGAAGAATATTTTTAGTGTTATCAAAGCTTAATGAGACCTCGGCAAGCTGAGCCTGTTTACGGTTTTTCGTGCCGTTGAAAATGATGTTTTCCATCTTTTCAGAACGTAAAGCTTTGGTACTCTGTTCGCCCAGCACCCAACGCATGGCATCAATTACATTCGATTTTCCACAACCATTAGGTCCTACAATAGCAGTAACCCCTTCATTAAAGTTGATGGTCACTTTATCGCCAAAGCTCTTAAAGCCTTTAATTTCTAACCTGGTAAGTTGCATGGTTTGTAATCGGGAGAACCGGACCCAATATTAAGGATAAATTTGGGTTTTTTCAACTTTTTAACCCTGGTGTTTTAACCGTAATGAACGCGAAGAGAAAAGGGAGGAGTGGACCGAATTGGTTAAATTTCAAGTAGCAATTCCGTCATGCTGAACTTGATTCAGCATCTTTTGTTTTACCTTTAAAAGATCCTGAAACAAGTACCATTGACATACTCCTCAAAAAAATCGTCATCTCGACTGTAGCGAAGCGAAATGGAGAGATCTTTGAGCCGAGTTATTAAAATCTAGTTTAAAGATTTCTCCACTGCGGTCGAAATGACGATACTTTTAGGCCATTTAAACTTCTTTGTACATCCATCACTCATATTGATTTTTAAACCATAAATTATCTCTCAAGATGAAGAATCTTGTTGTTTCAGCGTCTCTGAATTTCGGCGGCTAAATCTAAATCCTTACTTATTTAACAATCATCAATTTGGCAAACTTAAGAAGCAATTGTTTATTCCCCAAACCCTGAAAAAATACCGTTGCTTTTACATCTGGCAGCGTGCCTTCCAGGCTAATAATTTTTCCAAAACCAAATTTTTCATGTTCCACTTCCATACCGCCCTGAAATTCATGTGGCTGTGATGGCGTAAAACCAGGTGTTGGCACATGCGCTTTGGCTAGCAGTGAAGTTGTTTTCGGACGCGCAGGTGGGGCAGAAGTAGTTGCACCGGCCGCCGGTTTGGGTTTACTTATGAAATCGCGTGGCTGCGATGTCCACGATTTACGCTCGCTGTCAAAACTGCCATCAAAACTGGTTGATTTGGCTGGTTTAACATCCAGTTCTAGAAATTTCGGATTAATCTCGTTAATGAAACGGCTGGGTTCGCAGTTGGTTAAAGTACCCCAACGATAGCGTGAAGTGGCATAAGTGATGGTCAGTTTTACTTCTGCACGGGTAATGGCCACATAAAACAAACGGCGCTCTTCTTCTAAATCGGTGCGGTTGGTTAACGACATCTGTGATGGGAACAGGTTTTCCTCCAATCCCACAATAAACACGTTTTTAAACTCCAAACCTTTGGCCGAGTGGATCGTCATTAAAGAAACGGTATCCTTATTTTTATCGCCGTCCTTATCATCATTGGTTAAAAGCGCAACATCCTGCATAAAAATATCAAGGCCTTTTTCCTCAATATCTTCACGTTCCGCAAATTCTTTAATACCGTTTAATAATTCCTGGATATTTTCATATCTCGCACGTCCTTCAACACTGTCATCAGTATAAAGTTCTTTTAAAATACCGGCATGCTGGGCAATAAACAGCGCCGAATCGTAGGCGTCAAGTTTTTTAGCCTCTGCCTGAAAACTTTGCACCATCATGGCGAAATCATTGAGCTGATTGGCCAAACGCCCGTCAACATACTGGTGTGCATTCGAAATCACATCCCACATGGTGAGGTTATGCTGATCGGCCGCAACAATGATTTTATCGATTGAGGTATCGCCAATACCACGTTTTGGATAGTTGATTACCCGTTTAATGGCTTCTTCATCTTTAGGATTAAAAGTTAAACGGAAATAAGCAATTAAATCTTTAATCTCTTTGCGTTGATAGAAAGAGGTACCCCCGTAAATTTTATATGGGATATTCAGCTTACGCAAACCTTCCTCCATCGCCCTGCTTTGCGCATTGGTACGGTAAAGAATGGCGAAATCGTGATAAGTATAACCTTTTAAGCTGCGCTCCTGGATAATGGATTCGGCAACCAGTTTTCCTTCTTCATTATCAGTAAAAGCACGGGCAACTTTAATCCTGTCGCCAGGATCATTTTCGGAAAATACATTTTTTTCCAATTGATTTTTGTTGTTGGCAATAATGCTGCTTGCCGCATCAACAATATTCTGGGTAGAACGGTAATTCTGTTCCAGTTTGTAAACCTTTAAATCAGGATAATCACGCTCAAAATTAAGGATGTTCTGGATATTGGCACCACGGAAAGCATAGATACTCTGTGCATCATCACCCACCACACAAATGTTCTGATAAGCAGCAGCCAGTTTTTTCACAATCGTATACTGTGAAAAGTTGGTATCCTGGTACTCATCTACCATCAGGTACCTGAATTTTTGCTGGTATTTATTTAAAACATCCGGATGTTCTTTTAACAGGATATTGGTTTTGAACAATAAATCATCAAAATCCATTGCGCCAGCCCTGAAACAGCGTTTGGCATAGGTTTCATAAATCTGGCCCAACAGCGGACGTTTATTCTGGATATCTTCAGCCTGGATCTGATCATTAGCCTGGTATTCTCCCCAGGAAATGAGGTTGTTTTTTGCCGAAGAAATACGACCGTAAACAAAATTTGGCGCATATAATTTATCATCCAGCTGCATTTCCTTCAAAATTGCACGGATTACACTTTTACTATCATCGGTATCGTAAATGGTAAAATTGTTCGGATAACCTATTTTTTCAGCCTCTACACGTAAGATTTTTGCAAAAACAGAGTGAAAAGTGCCCATCCAAATGTTTTTTGCCTCTGCTCCAACCACTTTACTGATCCGCTCGCGCATATCCTTACTCGCCTTGTTGGTGAAGGTTAAAACCAGGATGTTAAATGGATCGGTACCAGTCTGGATCAGGTGGGCTACACGAAAAGTAATTACCCTGGTTTTGCCCGAACCTGCACCTGCAACAATCATTACCGGTCCTTTTGTGTTCTCTACTGCTGCTCTTTGTTGTGGGTTTAATCCTGCTAAATAATCCAAATCGGCTCCTGTTTTTTTGAGTTTCAAAAATAACAATTCTAAGGGCTTTTTGCCAAAGGTGTTGGTAATTAGTTAAAAATCTAATCGGTCGTCATGCTGAACTTGGTTTATTCGCTGTTCTTATTTTTTTTAGGCTACTTCGTGGTCAGCATCCATCCGGTACTTCCTTTTGAGTATGATTATAAAATCAGTCTTAATCGCAAATTAGCATTGGCAGGTCAAATCCATCATTTTTGCTTTCAGAAAAGCAGTGACAGTATTTCATTGGCATCGTTAGTCCTTTGCTTTGCTCATACGCCTGCAGGCCTTATGCGCCAGGCCGGTATCCGCTCCGCCAAGGTTTATGTAATGGAGTTTGTGCTGCTATTAAAAGTCAAAACCCGAATTCATATCTATTTTGGCCTTTTAAAGCTTATTTGGTGTTCAAAGAATTCGTCTTGCTGAACGTGTTTCAGCATCTTTGGCTGTCTAGCTTATTATGGGACCTTCTATGTCTTATATGGTTAGAGCAGTGTACAATGGATGTAAGCACAAAAGGTGTTTGAGTTAATTGATTAAGTAAAGCAATAGCCACATTTCATTGGTATCGTTAGTCCTTTGCTCTGCTCATATGCCTGCAGGCCTTGTGCACCAGGCCGGTATCCGCTCCGCCAAGGTTTATGTAATGGAGTTTGTGCTGCTATTGAGGGTTTAAAACCCAAAGTGATATCTATCTTGATCTTTTAAAACTTGTTTGGTGTTCAAAGCATTCGTCTTGCTGAACTTGTTTTACAAGTAGAAATAGTATTTTTAATGGTCTTGTAGCTACTTCGTGGTCAGCATCTTTTGCTGTCTAGCTTACATGGGAACCTCTATGTCTTATATGTTAAGGCTTTCGATTAGCTATGCCCGCCAAAAATCTTCGGGTTAAAGCCATTTGCTGTCAGATTTACATGCTTATTTTTTAGGTATAGAATTTGAGACAGTGCAATAATGGAAGAGAAAAAAACAAATAAGGATATTGAATTTACCGATATCCCTGAGGGGACCAGCCAGGATATTTATGTGAACTTAAAAGAGAAACTGGAAAGTGTCGAAAAATTTCCAGGTGTTTACAATTTTAAATTCATCATCACGGGTGGCTTAGATAAAATACAGGATTTACGTAACATCTTACCTAATGATGAGTTTATTGAGCAACTTTCAAAAACAGGGAAATATGTTTCCATCACGGTAAAAAAACCAGTACAAAATGCTGATGAGGTAATTGCTGTTTATAAGCAGGCAGGAAGCATCAAAGGAATTATGATATTATAGTTTATTACTTCTAGATAATTTTAGCTGGATTATTGTCATCCTGTAATATACTTTGCCAGCGATTCGGTTTAACTTATAACCTTATTGTAATTTGAGTTAAACCGATCCGTTTTTAATGGCCCAATCTACCATCGAATCTAATACCTGAAACAGATCCTCTCCGGATTTTGTGAGGCTATATGTTACAACGGGCGGAATAACAGCTTGAGCATCCCGATGAACAAGGTCATCATTTTGCAGTTGTTTTAAATGTTGTATCAGCATTTTCTCCGTAATCTGTGGAATGGCACGTTTTAACTCGCTGTAACGTTTTGGTCCACTCATTAAATGAAAAATAATAATCGGTTTCCAATAACCACCAATTTTTTCCATTACAAAAGTAACAGGGCAGCTGGTTAGCGCTACACCTTTATTAAAATTACGGGTCGAACTTTCTTTAACGGCTGTCATATTTACATACTTTGGGGTAAGTACTTGTATAAAAGTAAGTGCAAATATAACTTTGTATTCAATAATTAAAAGCAGAAATCATGAAAATAACATTAACAGGATCAACAGGTAATATTACAAAGCCATTAGCTGAAATATTGTTGGCTAAAGGCCACGAAGTAAAGGTAATTAGCAGCAATGCAGATCGCGCTGAAGAAATTAAAGCATTGGGTGCAAATCCTTTAATTGGTAGTGTGAGCGATACCGGATTTTTAACAAATGCTTTTGCAGGGGCCGACGCGATTTATACCATGGTTCCACCAAATTTTGCTGCGCCAAAATTTAGGGAATATATTAAAGGTATCGGCGAAAATTATGCAGCTGCCATAAAAGCATCTGGTGTTAAAAAGGTAGTGAATTTAAGTAGCGTAGGGGCAGATCTGCCAGACGGAACCGGCCCGATTGCAGGTTTGCATGACGTAGAGAATACTTTTGCCGAACTAAATGGAGTAGCGGTAAAACATTTGCGCGCTGGTTACTTCTATATCAACTTCCTGGCCAATATCGATATGGTTAAACATGCAAATATATTAGGATCTAATTTTGGAGCCGATGCCAATCTTGTTTTGGTACATCCGCAAAACATTGCAGAAGTAGCAGCTGAGGCATTGGAAAGCGATTTCACAGGTAAAACTGTACAGTATGTAGCCAGTGATGATGATAGTACTCCTGCTGATGTGGCCAAAGCCATTGGTAATGCAGTGGGCAAGCCTGAATTACCCTGGGTAGAATTTAGTGATAAAGATGCCTTTAACGGAATGGTAGGGGCAGGTTTGCCTGAAGAAATAGCCAAAAACTATGTAGAAATGGGCGATGCGATCAGAAGTAATAAACTTTTTGTAGATTATTATAAAAACAGACCTGTTTTAGGTAACATTAAACTTAAAGATTTTGCCATAGACTTCGCCGAGGCATACCATAGCTAATTAAAGCCTTACAGTTGTTCGGTTTAGCAGCCGGACAACTTTGTTTAACTACATCCAATTCTCATTTCTGCTTTCTATCTGGTACAGCCAGTAATTTACAAGTTGCTTAATTTCGGTATAATTGCCGTATTTAAAATGAATCTGACCAGCAGCCGTATGTAACGTGAGGTGGCCAACATCCACCGCTTTATGCCAGGGATATTGAAAAGTAGTAATGGACTGAATTTTATTTGGCACTACAATTTCATTCGAAATGTCCCAGATTCCGCTGGTTTTGATAATAAAATCCTGATTTACTGAAATCCGGTGCCGGCGGTAGCTAACGTAGATCATGAATATGCCTATAAGCAGATAGGCGATCGCAAATCCCATATAAGGTTTCACTTCCGGGGTATTAAAAGCAATGATCAAAAAGATTGATACGGGTAAAATTAGTTTAAAGAAAACAGGCAGGTTTAAAAAACGCCAGTCTGGAACAAAGGTCCTTTGCTTTAGTGGCACCTTGCCCAATATCATTTTCAGCAATTCGTCGCGTTCGCCAGCATTACAACCTGGAATTTCTAACGTGTTTCCCTGCATTTCATGTCCTTTTTTACTCTGGCCAAAATGAGCCTGCTTTAAACTCATATTTAGCAAGTTCAGTTTTTTCTGAAAGTAATTCTGGCTGTAGGTTGTAATCTGAACTTTATTTGGACTAACCAATGTGTTTTTCTTGGCAATCAGTCCCGAAGAGAGCAGGAGCGTGCTGCTATGTTCACTAATTTCCAGTTCGAAATATTTGTAAAAGGTTCTCACCAGGTTAACAATTAACAGTATAATTAAAAGGCATGCTATTAAAATAAAAACCGTAACAATGGTTAACATGCTGGTTACCGTGCTCTGGATTTCATCTTTATCAATTTTAAAAGCGTCAAGTAACTGCCTGCCTTCATATATAACAGTGTAAAAAAAAGCAATAAGTAAAGCTAAGCTTTGTCCGTAGTTGGAGGTTAATCCAACTTTAAACAATGTCCACGAGCTTAATTTTAAAAATGGTTTTTCTGCTGTCTTGTTGTTTTCCAGTTCAACTTCCTGTTGAGTTACGCTTGTACTTTCTCCATTTAACAGGTGTTCCTTAAGGATATAGGCAGAGGTTTCGTCAATAGCTTTTATGCTCACTTCCTCTCCATGGGCGCCGGCGGTATCTATTTTTAATCCATAAACACCAATAATTTTCTGTAAAATATTCTGGTTGATGTTAACCTGCTGTATTTTATCCAGCTGAATAATAACCTGATCGCGATTGAATATGCCTTTATTGACTATAAATTCCTGCTTCTCCTTATCTAAAAAGAAGGTGAACTTTAAGTACCATAAATAAGCAAAAATAAAGCTGAATACCATTAATGCCGAAATACCCAGCATGAGGTAGAGGAAAGAAGTGCCAGACATCTTGACGAAAACAATGACTAACAAGAAAAAAGCTGCCTTGCCAATTTTGAGCATGGTATGCGCACCCATGATAATAATACCAAGGGCCGATTCGCGCTGCGGTTTACTGAAATCATTATTCATTGGTATTCAATGCTGTTGTTGGGGTTTCAAGCTGCTCTAATTTGTTCAATAGCAAGTCTCTGATGCCTTTGGCCTCGTCAATTGCAATTCCTGAAATATGGATATGGCCGGTTTGTCCACCTGCGGTAAATAACTGTAGCGATCCCAGCTTGTACATTCTTGAAAACAGGCCTTCATTTAATTCAATATGTTGAATCCGGTTTAGCGGAACAATGGTGGTCGACTCGGCAATAATTCCACTTTTATAAATTACATCGTGGGTTCGGATCGCATATCCCCGTTTTTTAAAACTCAGCCTAAAAAGCAAAAAGAAGCTGACCAAAAGCGCCAGATAAAGGGGAATCATCCATTTAGCATTTGGTTTTAACTCATCAACAAAAAACAGCAAAATACTCAGTAGAATGCCCAGCAGACCAAAAAAGATCGTCAGATTGATACAAATGATTTTCCAATAATCCCGATGTGGCCGGTTCAGCTGAATGTGCTCATATTTTGGAAGAAGGTCGAGATTTATAACTTCGTTGGTGAAAGTGGTATCCGTGTGCATAGTTAAAGGTATAAAACATATTCCCTGGATATAGACTCCTATTCAAATCTTTTGTTACCTCGCCACAATAAACTTTTTGGTGGTGTTGTATTGGCCGGAATCAGAAGAAATCTTAAAGAAATAAATGCCTGGAACAAAGGTAGAGGTATTGATGTCTAAAGTATGTTTCCCTACATTAAGATATTCATTTACGACTGTTTTAACCAATCTCCCCATTAAATCGTAAATCTGGACGTTAATTTTATCCGCTTCAGGCAATACAAGATCAATAAATGTTTGCATGGATGCAGGATTCGGGTAATTTTGCGTAACGGTGAATTTCAGGAATTTATCAAAAATTGCCTTGTTGATCGCGTCGAAAATAACATAACTGATCAATCTGTAACCGCGTGCATTTGGGTGAAATGGATCCTGATAAAGTGAAAAATCCCTTCTCATGGCTGCATTTACGTCAGCCAGGTATATTTTATATTCTGCCGCTAATTTTCTGTAAGCCGCATTGATATTCCTGATGTTGATATTTATCGCAATATTACCTTTAATGGTTCTGTCATCCACAAACTGTAGCGTGCACAAAATAGGAACCAGCTTCTGTTTAAGGCTCACGGTAATTAACGAGCGCATATTGGCAACGGTTTCGGCTACGCTTCCTTTACCCATAGTCATGGCAATAGCATCGTTAATCCCCATATCAATTACGATAAAACCTGTTCTGTTGGCTATGGCGTTGTCTATTCTGAGTAATCCCTGAAAAGTAGTCTGACCACCGATACCATGATTGGTAATATCGACTATTTTGTTGGTATAACAATTGATAAAATTGTTCTGGAGCATGGTCTGGAAACCAAGCCCTTTTACACCCTCTACGGTGCTGGCGCCAAAAGTTACGATATTGATACTGTCTTTTGAATAGTATTGCGCGGCTTCCGGGCAACTAACCCGATTTGGAGGTGTTGATCCTTGTGCGAATAAAGAAATACGGGCGAAAAGAAGCAGCAGCAATGATAGAAATACTTTCGCGCTAAACTTCATCGTTAAAAATTCTTTCGTGCAGGATTTAAGGATATTTTTAATTGCGCAATTTACTAAAAAGTAAATATAAATAATATTTGTGCTCTTATTTTTTACAAACATAAAACGATTTGTATCTTTTAAAAGACGTTTCCAGCCATTGGCCTGATGGCCTATTTTCGCGCTGAATAATTAATCTTGGCATATCTCATCTTCCATACAAGTTTACGTTATGGATGATAATTTAATCGTTTACTGTGCCTTTTATCTGGTAAAGCCTATATTTGCCCAAACTAATTTTGTTATGCAAGAGATTAAAAAATACGTAGAAACGCACAAACAGCGTTTTTTAGATGAATTGTTTGAGTTATTGCGTTTTCCATCGGTTAGTGCCGATCCTAAATACAAAGGCGATGTTTTAAAAACGGCCGATTATGTAGCACAAAAATTAAAGGATGCAGGAGCTGACCACGTAGAAATATGTCCAACAGCCGGATACCCTATCGTATATGGCGAAAAAATTATCGATGCTGCTTTACCAACGGTTTTAATATACGGCCACTATGATGTTCAGCCTGCTGATCCGTTAGAACTTTGGCATACCCCACCTTTTGAGCCAACCGTGCGCGATGGCAAAATTTACGCCCGTGGCGCCTGCGACGATAAAGGACAGTTTTACATGCATGTAAAAGCTTTCGAACTGATGATGGAAACCAATACATTGGCTTGTAACGTTAAGTTCATGATTGAAGGTGAAGAAGAAGTGGGTTCTGCCAACTTGGGTATTTTTGTAAATGAAAACAAGGAGCGTTTAAAAGCAGATGTGGTTTTAATTTCTGATACTTCAATGATTAGTATGGAACATCCGTCAATCGAAACCGGTTTACGTGGTCTCGCTTATATGGAAGTTGAAGTAGTGGGTCCGAACCGCGATTTACATTCTGGTGTTTATGGAGGTGCAGTCGCCAATCCGGCAACCATCCTATGTAAAATGATTGCTTCGTTACATGATGAAAATAACCATATTACCATCCCTGCTTTTTACGATAAGGTGGTAGAATTATCAGATGAAGAGAAAAAAGCTTTAAATGCCGCACCGTATGATGAAGCTGAATACAAAAAAGATCTTGATATCGAAGAAGTTTGGGGCGAAAATGGTTATTCTACCTTAGAGCGTACCGGTACACGCCCAACCTTGGAAGTAAACGGTATTTGGAGCGGTTACATTGGCGAAGGCGCTAAAACCGTATTGCCAAGTAAAGCCAATGCCAAAATTTCGATGCGTTTGGTACCCAACCAAAGCTCAGAAGAAATTGCTGATATTTTTACCAAACATTTCGAAAGCATTGCACCTAAAAATGTAAAGGTAAAAGTTACGCCTCATCATGGTGGTGAGCCTGTGGTAACCCCAACAGATAGTATTGCTTACAAAGCTGCTGAAAAAGCCATTGAAGATAGTTTCGGTAAAACCGCTATTCCAACCCGTGGCGGCGGCAGTATTCCAATTGTAGCACTGTTTGAGGATGTATTAGGTATTAAATCGGTACTTTTTGGTTTCGGTTTAGATAGCGATGCACTGCACTCTCCGAATGAGAAATACGATATTTACAATTATTATAAAGGAATTGAAACACTGCCTTTATTCCATAAATATTTTGCTGAGTTGAGCAAATAAAGCAATAGATCGTCATTGCGAGAAGGCTTTTTCAGCCGGCGAAGCAATCTTTAAAGCAAGGATCATAAGCGTGATAGATTGCTTCGTCGTTCCTCCTCGCAATGACGACTTTTTTTGGGAAGTCAGTCAACATTAGCTGAACCAATAATGTCAGTCTGAGCGGAGTCGAAGACCGTCCCTGCCTATTTTTAATAAGCAGGGATTTTTTTTGCCTTTATTGTAAACGAACGGTCTGTGTTCCATAGCTACTGTAGCCCCGCCATTCGCTTATAGTCCTCATTTCGTTTCCCTCCATTCCGGGCTATCCGCTGCTGTCGGGTTTATTTAACTGCAGGCCGTTCTTCGAAGCCGAGCCTGTCCCTGCATTCGCTATAAAACCTTTAATAGTATTACCGGTCTTGCCACCTAAACCCGATCTGAGTGGATGCTCGCGGTTCTTCATCGGAGCAGGAACGGGAGCGGGGCTGGCGAAACCGACGGGCACTGCCATTGCTTTCCAAAACCATTCCTAAATCTTAAACTTAGTGTTCTCCACGCCCTTTCTTCGCGTTCTTCGTAGTTAAATCGCCTTTATGGCCAGTCTCAGTTTTCTCTGTGTCTTTTTCTTTGTTTCCTCTGTGGTTAAAACGATATCCTCCCAACTTTGAATTCTTTGCGTTTCTTCTTCGCGACCTTTGCGGTTAAATCGCCTTTATGGCCAGTCTCAGTTTCCTCTGTGTCTTTTTCTCTGTTTCCTCTGTGGTTAAAACAATATCCTCCCAACTTTGCATTCTTTGCGGTTAAAAAGAACCTCAAATTTTTAAACCACATATTTTTTTCTAAATTGTACCCATGAAATATTTATTCTCATCTCTTTTATTTTTATCGGCGCTCACTTCTTTTGCGCAGAATACTAAAACGATTAAGCAATCTGGAAACCCCATATTTCCGGGTTGGTATGCAGATCCGGAGGCTGCTGTTTTTAACAATAAATACTGGGTTTACCCAACCTATTCGGCCAGGTATAAAGAACAGGTTTTTTTAGATGCTTTTTCATCTGATGACCTAGTAAAATGGAAAAAACACCCTTATGTTTTAGATACCGCTGCGGTTAAATGGGCCAATAAAGCCATGTGGGCACCGGCCATTGTGCAAAAAGATAAAAAATACTATCTGTTTTTCGGTGCTAACGATATCCAGAGCGATAATGAGGTGGGTGGAATCGGTGTTGCAGTGGCTGATAAACCGGAAGGACCGTTTAAAGATCATTTAGGGAAACCTTTGGTAGATAAGTTTTATAACGGGGCACAACCGATTGATCAGTTTGTGTTTAAAGATAAAGATGGGCAGTATTATTTAATTTATGGTGGTTGGAAACACTGCAATATAGCCAAACTGAATAACGATTTTACCGGCTTTTTACCTTTCGACGATGGTACCATCTTTAAAGAAATCACGCCCGATAATTATGTAGAAGGCCCTTATATGTTCATCAGGAATGGTAAATACTATTTTATGTGGAGCGAGGGTGGCTGGACCGGCCCAGACTATTCTGTAGCCTACGCCGTAAGCGATTCGCCATTTGGCCCGTTTAAAAGGGTAGGTAAAATTTTACAGCAGGATGCAAGCATTGCAAGAGGGGCAGGACACCATTCTTTAATCATTAACGAGAAGAAAAATAAATATTACATTGTTTACCACCGCAGGCCATTAACCGAAACGGATGGCAACCATCGCGAAACCTGTATAGATGAAATGAAATTTGATGCTGATGGTATGATTTTACCGGTAAAAATTACCAAAGAAGGCGTTAAGGCGCAGAAATATAAGTAATTCTTCAGCTTACCATTTTGAGTTTACAGTTGGCAATTTGCCAATTGTAAACTAATCCGCTTCTAATACCGTTTGTTGCCGGTGTTTATCCATTAGGCTAAAACCATAGGCACAAAGCAATAAAATGCAGGCCAGGCCAAACCAAAGCCAGTTATAACCCAGGTGTTTGGCAATATAAAAACCCGCAAGTGGTCCAACTACCTGTGCGCAAGACCAGCTTAACGTATAACCTGCTGCATATAAACCACGGTTGTGTTCGTTGCTTCTGCTAATCACAACGGTATTGATAAACGGGAGTACAAACATTTCGCCAACGGTAAAGGTTACAATGGTTAACACAGCCGATAGCACATGGAAAATAATCGGTGCGCTTAACAACAGGTAAGATACCGCAAAGAAAATGGAGCCGATAACGATGAAAAACATGGGCGATCTTTTCTTTTCAATCTTATTAATCATAATCATTTCAAAAAGTGCAATGATAGCACCGTTTAAACCGATAATAATCCCGATTGCAAATTCATCGATATGCCATTCCTCTTTAAAAAATACCGGTACCACCCTGAACATCAAAAAAGCACAGGTAATAAAAAGGGTAGTTAAAAGAATAAATTTTACATAGAAACCA
Source organism: Pedobacter suwonensis (assembly GCF_007833675.1). Lineage (NCBI taxonomy): Bacteria > Pseudomonadati > Bacteroidota > Sphingobacteriia > Sphingobacteriales > Sphingobacteriaceae > Pedobacter > Pedobacter suwonensis. The sequence goes on from NZ_CP031708.1 coordinate 5,088,248, forward strand.
TCTTGCCAGGGTTTCAAAATCACCATGGTGCTGCGGGTTTCTTTTGCTTTTTTAATAAAATCATGCACTTTAGGTAACAAAAACAAAATCGAAAGTCCAACCAGGATACTTACCGATCCTTCTACTATAAATAAAAGTTTGTAATTAATAGACGCAATAATCCCCGCCATGCTAATCCCTGCAGACCAACCGATATTAACCGCCAGCCGGTTAAGTGAGTAGGAGCGGGTGATGGTATTTTCTTTTGCATAGTGGGCCACAGCGGTAAAATTGGCCGGACGGAAAGCTTCAGAAAAGAAACTGATCACCACAGCCAGCACACACAGGGTAGAAAAATGGCTGATGGTTGAGAATAAGATAAACAGCAATCCGCCAATAATGGAAGAGAGGATTTGTACCGGCCTGAAACCGATCATATCGGTTAGTTTCCCGCCGGTTGCCGAACCTAAAATAGAGCCTACGCCAAATAAGGTGATGATTAAACCAGCATCCATTTCAGACCGGTGTAAACTTTGGGTAACGTATAAACCCATAAACGGAACAGCCATGCTTCCGCAACGGTTAAACATCATTACGATACTTAAAAGCCAGGTTTCTTTGCTTAATCCGCTGAATGATGTTTTATAAGTGTTGAAGATAAGTTTGAACATGGTGTGTTTAGATGGCGTAAAAGTACCAAAAGCCAGGTGTTATTTAATCATCTTAATTCAATTCTTTCCATTGAGACTTTTTATTATTTCTGTCTTCCTGATCGTAGTCGAAGGATCTCCTTCCATCATCTCCCAGGCCGGGTTAGCAGGGTGCAGATCGCATAGAGTAGAATAGCGTGGAGCATATTGCAGGCTAAGGCGATCGCTATAATACGGTCGTCATTCCCGCGCAGGCGGGAATCTTAAAGCGCTCGCTAGCCTTTGCCGTTTGCTTAGCCTTGCCTCGGTTAGCCACCGAAGGGCTTTTACTTTTTCCTTGATGAAAAAGTAACAAACCTGAGCGTAGCGAAAGCATGCCTGCCGTTAAAAACAACAAACACAAAGGCATAACTGAAAGGCTTGCAGCGTTTTTTATGCGCTAATGTTGCTTTTATCGGTATAAAAGATTGCTGCGCAATTCCTTGTAAAAAGCTACGGAAATCTTGATAGCGGCAGCATCGAGGCTCTCATCCCTTGCTTGTCTCCACCGCGCCCGCTTTGATCCTGCCTTGGGCTGTGGGGTATGAGGGGGAACTGCAAAGATTTCCGTGCTTTTTCCGGCGGAAATCTGCGAGGCCGGATAGCAGGGTGCAGACAGCATGGTGCAGATGGACTTCCCAATTTGCTGTCATCCTGAGGGATAATTTATGATATAAAAATCAATATGATTGACGTTTTTTCCTTCGCACAATTCTTGCCTCGGCTCACCGCCGCCGAAGGGCTCTTACTTTTTGGCATCAAAAAGTAACAAAAAATGCCGGCTGAAAATTTTTCTTTCAAAGCCAGTGTTATGGCTAGAACAGTGCAGTCCGAAAAATTTATTAGGCCGGTTTTAAGTAGAACGGTGATACGGTGCTATGGCCTAGCTATACGGAAATGCATGATGCCGCATTCTGCTCATTAATAGGTAATTACAAAATAACGTCAATGGTAGGTACGAAGGATCTTTTGATTGCCGTTATCGCGAAAAATCCGTCATTTCGACCGTAGCGGAGAAATCTTTAAATTAGTTTACTAGCTACAGTTTTCTCCCTTTGCTCTGGCTTGCCTCGGTTAGCCACCGAAGGGCTTTTACTTTTTTCTTGATGAAAAAGTAACAAACCTGAGCGCAGCGAAAGCATGCCTGCCATTAAAAACAACAAACACAAAGGCATACTGAAAGGCTTGCATCGTTTTTTATAAGATCATGTTGTTTTTATTGGTATAAAAGATTGCTACGCAATTCCTTGTAAAAAGCTACGGAAATCTTGATTGCGGCAGCATCGAGGCTCTCATCCCTTGCTTTGTCCCACCGCTCCCGCTTTAATCCTGCCTTGGGCTGTGGAGTATGAGGGGGAACTGCAAAGATTTTCGTGCTTTTTCCGGGGGAAATCTGCTAGGCCGGGTAGCAGGGTGCAGACGAACTTTCCGTTTTGCTGTCATCCCGAGGTACAAAGGGTCTTTTGATTTAAAGATTTGCTTCGTAGAGCTTACGGGTTCTTCCCTGGGTTCAGAATGACAATTAATGGTTTTCCCGCAAACCCGCTTTTTTATTTCCATACATTTTCCTCAACTTAGCGGCATTAAATACCTATGCCGCCAGAAAAAACAACACCAATAAACAAAAAACCGGTTACCAGAAAACCTGCCGTTAAAAAGCCTGTAACCAGAAAAACCACAGCAGGCAGAAAAAAGAAAGGTGGCATTTCTGTTCAGCTGAAGTTGGTTATTGCTGGTTTATTGTTGGTTTTACTCTCGCCATTTTATTACGGCTATATATTAAGAAGCTTTGTGGCCACCTGGCGCTGGGTAAAAGATTGGGGACAAGACGCGAATTACCGAACTTACGAAAGTTTTAACATTAAGATCCCCAAGAAATATACCGTTCATGGAATTGATGTTTCTTACTACCAGGGCAAAATAAACTGGCAAAAAGTAAAGGAAATGAAAGAGGATGAAGTGAGTATCCGTTTTGCCTTTATCAAAGCCACAGAAGGATTAGTGATGGTCGATCCCTATTTTCAGCGCAACTGGCGTGAAGCGCCAAAAGCAGGAATTATTTGTGGGGCCTATCATTTTTTCAGACCAAAAAAGGACGGTAAAACGCAGGCCAAATTTTTCTTACAGGTGGTGAATATAGAGAAAGGCGATTTGCCACCTGTTGTGGATATTGAATCTTTAGATGGCGTTTCACCATTGAAAATGAGGGCTGAGCTGTCTGATTTTCTCAACTATGTTGAAGTGAAAACCAAAGTAAGACCGATTATTTACACCGGGCTTAAATTTTATGAAGATTATCTGGTCGATCATTTTGATGATTATCCCTTGTGGATTGCTCATTATTATCAGCCAAAATTAAGGATGGATAAGAGTCGCTGGAAATTCTGGCAGCATTCTGATAAAGCGAAAATTAATGGTATTGGCCATGTGGTTGATTTTAATGCTTTTAATGGTGATAGTTTGGCGTTGGATAGGTTGTTGGTTCGTTAGTTTATTGGTCATTAGTTGATTTGTCATTGGCGCATTCGTGTATCCCGAGTTTATTAGTGCATTACTTAGCATGAATAAATATTGATTTTTTCGCTCTATGCCGCGGGGCATGGTACTTTGTCGCGCCAAAGTACCCAAAGCGCTTCGTCAATCCAGCAATGGGCCTTTTGCTCATAGCCCTAGCACATCAAAAAAACAGCGGCACTTTGTTTTGTTCGTTAGGGGTTAGTGAAAGGCTTTTGCAAACATGAAGCACAAAACTCACTGCGTTTAAGGTTTGGTAATGCCAGTTGTTTTGGTATGCACCTGTTTTTTTGATTGGGCCGGCCCTTGGGATTGACGGGCGTAATCGGTAAAACCTGGGTTTTATTAGCGCAAGTTAGCATAATGCCTTAAAAAACATCTCGGAGAAACGCTCAACTCAAAACTATTTACTTGGCGCTATACCGGAAAACTAATAAACCATTGACTAATGAACAACTGAACTAAATAGTCCAGCTTTCACATTTCTCCAGAAAAAACTCATCCGCTTCTGCGCCGATACCAATTTCTTCGGGAACATCAAGAAAATAACCATTATAAGTAAGACCACCAACCACCGGATCAACCAGGTGGCCCAATAGTGCTGTATCTAAATCAAAAAACTCCACATTTGGACTGGCGTAGGCAAAATGCAGGTTGGCGCTCAATGCAATCCGGCTTTCGAGCATACTGCCAATCATACACTTAACGCCATGTTTTAAGGCTTCTTCATGTATTTTCTGGGCTTCTAAAATGCCACCTGATTTTGAAAATTTAATGTTTAAGTAAGTGGTAGACTGGCTATTAATCAGTTTTCGGGCATCGTGATGGTTATAGCAGCTTTCATCTGCCATCAATTTAATTGGCGAATTTACATTCAGCTCCGGTAATTGATCATCATACCAGGTACGCATGGGTTGTTCGCAGAATTCTATGTTGTATTTTTCCAATTCGCCCAAAGCAAATAAAGCATCATCAAAACTCCAGCCCTGATTGGCATCCAGGCGTAAAATCAAATCTTCGCCCACGGCTTCTCGGATCTGTTTTACCCTCTCTATATCATCATGCACTTTTTTGCCCAGCTTAATTTTTAAAATCCGGCAACCCTGACTTTTATATTTTAACGCAGTTGCAGCCATTCCCTCTGGTGTATCGATGCCAATGGTCATGTCGGTTTCTATATTGCGTTTAGTTCCACCAAGAAATTTATAAAGTGGTAATTTTGCATTTTTGGCTGCAATATCAAACAGTGCCATATCGAAAGCGCTTTTTATAGTGGCATTATGATCTGCATAACCCAATAAATCGTTCATCCGCTCCGGAATTTCCAAAGGATCTTTACCTTTTAAAATAGCGGCGAAATCTTTGGCCATGGCAATGCAGGTTTCCTGCGTTTCGCCTACAATCATCGGGAAAGCAGAACATTCGCCAATGCCATGGATGCCCGTATCAGTAAAAATGCGGATCAGAACATTCTGTGCAAAATGCATGGTTCCTGTGGCAATTACAAAAGGCTCCATGGGGATGCTGAAGCGGTATATTTCGGTATGGGTGATTTTCATGGGTTTGAGGTTGAGGGCTGAAGGTGTAAGGTTAAAGGTGTAGGGTTGAGGGTGTAAGGTATGTTATCTGTGATTAAATAGCTCATTTTTACTCAATTCTATTCCGTCAGATAGATTTCTGACTAAAGTATAAAAACAAAAACTAAATAGGAACAGGTTTGTAGATTATTAATAGATTTACGCCTCGAAATAAATTCCATTTTCCTTCTTACATTTTACATAACCTGTCATGTCAGATACCAATAATTTAATCCACGCTTCATCACCTTATTTGCTTCAACATGCCCATAACCCGGTTGATTGGTACGAATGGGGAGCGGAGGCATTAGAAAAAGCCAGGGCCGAGAACAAACTGATTTTGGTGAGTATTGGTTATTCTGCCTGCCATTGGTGCCATGTAATGGAGCGCGAAAGTTTCGAAAACCATGAGGTAGCCGAAGTGATGAACCAGCATTTTGTGTGCATTAAAGTTGACAGGGAGGAACGCCCGGATATAGACCAGATTTATATGTACGCCATCCAACTCATGACCGGGAGCGGTGGCTGGCCTTTAAACTGTATATGTTTGCCCGATCAGCGGCCCATTTACGGTGGAACTTATTTCCGTAAAAACGATTGGATTAATATTCTTGAAAATGTGGCTGCGCTTTGGGCTAACGAACCCGATAAGGCTATCCAATATGCGGAGCGGTTGACTTCGGGCATTAAAGACAGCGAAAAGATCATTGCTGCGGTAACTACAGAAGAATATACCCAGGCACATTTAACTGAAATTATTGACCCCTGGAAGCGACATTTCGACATTGGTTATGGTGGTTATAACCGCGCACCCAAATTCCCTTTGCCCAATAACTGGGTGTTTTTATTGCGCTATGGCTTTTTAAAAGATGATGAATCTGTTTTTACAGCAGTTTGCCATACGCTTGAAGAAATGAGCAGGGGCGGTATTTATGATCAGATTGGAGGTGGTTTTGCCCGCTATTCGGTTGATGATAAATGGCATGTACCACATTTCGAGAAGATGCTTTATGATAATGCGCAGCTGATTAGTTTATATGCCGAAGCTTATCAGTGCACCAAATTCGACTCTTTTAAACAGACTGTTGTTGAAACCATTAATTGGGTGTTTGACGAAATGACTTCTGCCGATGGCTTATTTTACTCTGCACTGGATGCAGATAGCGAAGGTGTTGAGGGCAAATTTTATGTTTGGGACAAAGCAGAATTTGACCAGGTGTTGGGAGAAGATGCCCAAATGATGGGCGCTTATTATAATATTATCGAAGAAGGGAACTGGGAAGAGGAACAAACCAATATTTTACGCAAAACCATCAGCGATGACGATCTGCTTGCAAAATATGATATGGATGCAGCACAACTTTATGATAAAGTGAACTCGGCCAAATCAAAATTAATGGCTGTGCGCAGCAAAAGAGTTAGGCCGGGTTTGGACGATAAATGTTTAACCGCCTGGAATGGCATGATGATTAAAGCTTTGGCTGATGCGGCAGCAGTATTAAATCATCAGGCCTATTATGAAAAGGCCTCAACTGCGGCCAGTTTTATGTTAAACCACTTAAAAACTGAAAATGGCGGCTTATACCGTAACTATAAAAACGGAAAGGCTTCTATTACGGGTTTCCTGGATGATTATGCCTTTTTTATTGAAGCGCTAATTGCCCTTTACGAAGCCGATTTTGATGAAAAATGGTTGGAAGAGGCAAAATCACTGACGGATTATGTAATGGCTAATTTTACAGATCCTGATTCGCCGATGTTTTTCTATACCTCTGCAGAAAGCGAAGATTTAATTGCCCGTAAACATGAAGTGATGGATAATGTAATCCCTGCTTCGAACTCTGCCATGGCACAGAATTTAAAGAAATTAGGACTCCTTTTCGATATAGAAGCTTATGCAGAAAAAGCTTCGGCAATGCTTGCTGCAGTTCAGCCGAAGATTAAAAGTTATGGATCTGCTTACTCGAACTGGGCCATTCAGTTATTGAACGAAATTTATGGCATAAACGAAATTGCCATTACCGGATTGGAAACCGAAGCGGTTAAATTGGAATTGAGCGGGCATTATATTCCGAACAAAATTACATTGGGTGGAACAAAAAGTAACTTGCCACTGTTAAAAGGTAAGCAAAGCAATGAAACAAAAGTTTATATTTGCCGAAATAAAGTATGCCAGTTGCCGGTTAACACTGTTGAGGAAGCATTATTGTATGTACAATAAATAAATTTAAATGAATATTTCACCAAACTCTGTAGTAGCGTTAACTTACGAATTGCATACTACTAACGAAGAAGGACAACAAGTTTTTGTAGAAAAAGCTGACGAACAAAATCCTTTAGTATTTTTATATGGCGTTGGCATGATGTTGCCTAAATTTGAAGAGCATTTAACTGGTTTAAAAACCGGTGATGAATATTCATTTGAACTATCTGCAGCAGATGGTTATGGTGATATTGATCCGGGTGCTTTTGCTGATTTGCCAAAAACAATGTTTACCGAAGCTGGTGGCGAATTGCCTAACGTTGGTGATGTGATTCCATTGCAAGATAACAACGGCAACCAATTTAGAGCAGGTGTTACTGCTGTACACGACGAAACCATTTCAGTAGATTTAAACCACCCAATGGCTGGTAAAAATTTAATGTTTAGCGGTGTGATTTTAAATGTACGTGAAGCTACTCAGGATGAATTAGCACATGGCCATGCACACGGTGCTGATGGTCATTCAGGTCACTAGTTAATATAAACGATTTCAAGGAAGTCAAGTTTAAATAGCCACTTTGCTATTTAAACTTGACTTCTTTCATGAATTAGCATTTTTAATCCTGAAAAACCTCTTCCAAAACGAGTTTAAGGCTGGGTATAATTGATGTCGTAACCTCTTCACCCTCGGTAAGCATTTTGGTCGGCTGAAACTTGCCGTTTTCATCGAGGATATACCTGAAAAATGTTTTGTGCGCAGGACTTACAATCCAGTATTCTTTTACCCCGGCTTCTTCGTAAACCTCATATTTGTTGATCAGTTCCTTTTTATTATTCCCGGGCGATAAAATCTCGACCACAATATCTGGTGCACCAATACAGCCACGCTGATCTAATTTAGCCGGATCACAAACCACCACGATATCAGGTTGCACTACGGTGAAAATTTCTTTATCATCTTGCGTTTTCCTGGCTAACCGCACATCAAAAGGTGCTGAATAAACACGGCAGGATTTCCCTTTGAGCGCATTATATATTGGAACGAAAATGTTGCCTGAAATACCTTGGTGAATTCGGGAAGGGGCAGGGCTCATTTTAAATAAGTGTCCTTTAATAAGTTCCAGCCGCTCTTCAAATTCGAAGCGCATATAATCTGCATAACTGTACAAAGCAGAAAAATCAACCTCATTAAGTGTTTTGTACGCAGGTTGTTCGTCTTCAGTTAGGTAAGGTTTAATATTTTTCATACATTAATCTCTAAATACCTCATCCAGTACCAGTTTAAAGACAGGTATAATCTTGGTAGTCACCTCTTCACCCTCGGTAAGCATTTTTGTAGGCTTAAATTTGCCGTTTTCATCGAGGATATACCTGAAAAATGTTCTGTGTGTAGGACTTACAATCCAATATTCTTTTACGCCAGCCTCTTCGTAAACCTCGTATTTATTGATCAGTTCCTTTTTATTATTCCCTTGCGATAAAATCTCGACCACGATATCTGGTGCGCCAATGCAGCCACGTTCATCTAATTTAGCCGGATCGCAAACCACCACAATATCGGGCTGGACCACCGTGAAAACTTCTTTATCATCCTGCGTTTTTTTGGCTAAACGAACATCAAAAGGTGCTGAATAAACTTCGCATTGATGACCATTTAATGCATTGTAAATTGGATTGAAAATTCTTCCGGATATTTTTTGATGTATCCTGGAAGGGGCAGGGCTCATCCGGAAAATGTAACCTTTGATAATTTCTAAGCGTTCTTCAAATTCGAAACGCATATAATCTGCATAGCTATAAATAGCAGAGAAATCTATCTCGTTAAGGGTTTTAACCGGAGGTAGTTCTTCTTCTGTGGGGTAGGATTTGATGTTTTTCATATATAAGGCGTTTAACCAAATATACTAAATATCTTAGTTTTTTAGAAATCGATTTTTAACCGCAATCCACCATTGGTCAGGTTAAGGTTTTCTTTTGAGAAAGTTTTCATGGGCAACCTCAAAAAGGGCTCAATAGCAATATTATTCTTTTTCGAGATTTTCTGCTTATAACCTAAAGAGAAATTATAAAATCCGATGTATTTATCAGGATCGATATTCGCTTCGGGTTGAGGCTCGACCTTTTTTTCTTGTATAATCATGGTTTTAGAATCTGCGTAACCATTTACTGCGGGAGCAGAGAAACTTTGAACCTGATTGACTATATAACTATTTTGCTGCGAATTATTTAACACGGCAAGGGCAGAAACCCCAACATTGGTATAAAGTTTATCACTGATGTTGTATTTTAGTTCTAAAGGCACATTAATTCCACGCACTTTGGCATCAACCGAAGCTAAATTTTTACCGGATAAGGTTTGTGGCGCAGTGGCATTTAATGATTCTGTGGTGCTGATCGAAGCATAAGATACTCCAGAACTTATTGATAATTTATTGGCGATGGCATACGATAAAGAAAACCCATAATTCATGGTTACTTTATTGTCGTTACCCATAGCCGGGGCAACGTATACATCTGGTTGCCATTTGGAGTTACCACCCGATTTATCGGCAGGTTTTTGTTGGTTTACATAACTATCATGAGCCAGTAGTTTTTCAAAATCTGTTGGTGTACTGATGGGCTGTGTTTCCTTTTCCGTTAAGATTTCAAATGGTTTTGATTTTAAACCTGAAAGATTTATCGCAGATAGTTTATTCTCCAAAAGGTTATGATTAACTGGATCTAACGCTTCAGATGCATTTAAAAGTGAATAATTGTTTCGCTGTTCTGTTGAAAGTTTTGCAATTGATGAAGTTTGAATGGGGCGACCAGTTATTAAATTGGTTGAGGGATTAGTATTGTTATTTAAATGCGCCAAATTATTTTTAGAATGAAGATGAGTGTCGGTATGCCCGCCATCAGCAGCATCGCTTTTAATTTTAGGCTTAGTGATGACAACCATTTGCTTTTGAGCCGTGTTGTTTAATGTAAAAAACACTCCTGCAACAATAAAAATAAGGGCAGCAGCAGCCCATAAAGGCCAGAAAGCGATGCCTCTTTTCTTTTTTTCTTTCTCCGAAAAGCGCTCCCATGCACCATTAGAATAAGCTTCCTCATGGTTTTGGAGTTGCGCGGTGATCTGCTCAATTAATTCCTTATCCATTTTTTTCGTATGAGTTGACCATGGTATTTAGGTAAAGGGTACGTAACTTATTTTTAGAACGGGTAAGGTAAACACGACTGGAACTTTCAGGAATGTTTAACATCTTCGAAATCTCATCATGAGCGAAGCCTTCAATTTCATATAAGTTAAATACCAGTCTCTGCGTATCTGGTAAGTGATTTAGTAAATTTAAAATATCGTTAACGTGTAATTCAGAGGCAACAGATACCTGTGTAACCGGATGTTCACTTTCTGCTAGATCATCAACATAAAACTGGACTTTGGTACTCCGGATCTTATCTATCGCTGTCCGCGAAGCAATTTGCGCAATCCATCCTTTAAACGATCGTTGTAATTCTTCCGGATTTTTTGGCGCCTTGAAGCCACCAACGTGTTTGAAAATCTTGATAAAACTGTCATTTACAAGCTCTTCACTATCCGAAGGGTTTTTGGTATACCTTAAAATTATGCCCATTAAATAGCCATAAAATGATTTATACATCATTTCTTTACAGCTATTGTCGTTTTTTACACAGCCTTTTAAAATTTCCTCAAAACTGAGTATTTTTTTGATCACCGTTGTAAGGGACTATTTATAAAAGGTTTATCATGGTTAACTGATGGCAAATTTAAGAAAATAACACCACCCAATTTTTGAGTGGTGTTCATTTTCGTTTTCACAGGTAGAGTGAATATTTTTATTTGTTTGTCATCACTGATAAGCCAACGCCCGTGCTATCAGTTTTGCTCGATAAGCCTTTAGCCCATATGGTATAAATTTTACCTTTTTCGATTTTAACCGCCGGCAAGCTAACTTTAACCGCTCCACCTTGTTTCAATTGAAAAGTATAACTGTCATTAGGTGCAATGTTGCTAAAAGTGGTAAACTCTTTAAATGCTTTTGCCGTAAACAATGGTGCATCTGTACCGGCAATGGCTAAATCAAATGGCGCAGACCCAGGGCTTAAGTTTACAAAACGAACTTTGGCCTTATCGGTTTCTGGTGCTTTCAAATCATCCTCAAGGATTAAAAGTTTGGTTGATTTTAAAGTATCCACTACGAAAACCGAATAAAATGATCCCGATTTTAAGGTTGCATTCGCAGTAGTTAAATATTTTAAGGTATCCTTTTTGGCAACCCCCACTAACCTGATGCCTGGGTAAGCTGCATAGTAGCCAAGATCTTTTGTATAAGTAAAGCTATTTATTTTTTGGTTATCCAAAATAAAATCAAGTGCACCCGTTCCCGGCGATGCATGCACAAAGCCAATACCGGCAGCTTCTATCGGATCGTTGTTAAAATCCTTCTTGCAGGCTGTTATCGTTAAAGTAATCGCAAGGAGAGAGAGTATAATTTTTGTAGCAGTGCTAAAATTTTTCAAATCCGTTTTCATTTCAATGTTTAAATCAATTTCTGAACAAAATTGGTTAATGGCCATTAACGCTTTTTCTTGTAAAACGATTAAGGGAATGAAAACGCTACAGTTAAAATTATTTTTTTATAAATATTGGGTTTGCGAAAGAATTTTGACTTAATCGACGGTTACATCACCATTAACAATTAATTTGCTTTTTACCGCTCTACCATTCACTTTGGCAGGCACGAAAGCAAGATCATCGGGATGAAACTTAGCAAGGTTAATAATTTCAGTTTTGTTATAGGATGGAGAAATAATTTTTACTTCATAATTAAGTAGCTGACCGCTATCGCTAACAGTAAAGATGTAGTTTAATTTGTGAAATCCTTTAATATGTTTTAATTCATTAGGGATACGAAAGCGTTCAGTTAAAAAGTACATTCCATATAAATTACCACCAATTTTTGCAGGATAAGTAACTTTATCGCCTTCCTTTAGCGAATCAATTTCGTACGTTATCTCTTTAATTGGTGCGTTGTATTCTAACTTTTTAGTTGAATAATTATATATCTGTTGAAGTGTGTCTAACGGACAAAAAAAATGCCAGCGACCTATTCGTTCATTATTTTTATACATGCCTGTGGCAAGTTTTCTTTTACCTGAAAGTATGGTTGCAATACCATTCTTAATTCCCTTTTGTAACTTTAATTCCGTAGAATGCTCAATAAAACCTCCGCGTACATAGCGGTAATGCGTGTGTGTAGAGTCTGTTTTTTGGGCTACAACAGTAAAAGAAATGAAATAGAGAAGGACGGAGAGCAGCGTTTTCATAATTTAAATTGGTTATATAAAGAAAAAGAGTTTTGATATTATTTCAAAACTCTTTTTCGTTTTATTTACGAGTACATTTCTTCGCGGAGTTTCGCAACGTCCGCATTGTTAATGTATTCATCGTAAGTCATTAACTTATCAATAGTACCTTTTGGTGTAATTTCGATGATCCTATTGGCAACAGTTTCTGTCAACTGGTGATCTCGTGAGGTAAACAAAATCGTGCCTTTAAAATCTTTCATACCATTGTTTAAGGCCTCAATCGATTCTAAATCCAGGTGGTTGGTCGGCTCATCAAACATCAGTAAGTTGGCCTGTTGTAACATCATTCTCGAAAACATACAACGCATTTTCTCACCTCCTGATAATACTTTAACGTTTTTCAATACTTCTTCGCCCGAGAATAACATACGGCCTAAAAAGCTGCGAACAAATTGCTCATCAGCATCGGTACCAGAATACTCACGCAACCAGTCTACCAGGTTTTCGTCTTTACCAGCAAAATATTCAGTATTATCATTAGGGATATCTGCAGTGCTAATGGTAACGCCCCATTTAAATTCACCTTTATGATCGGTATCTCTACCCGTCAAAACATCGTAAAATGCGGCGGTAGCTAAACTGTTTTGAGATAAAACAGCAATTTTATCGCCCTTGTTTACCATAAAGGTAACTTTATCGAACAATATACCGTCATTTCCGCTTTTACCCAGGTTTTCTACCTGTAAAATCTGGTCGCCAGCCTCACGACCGGTATTGTTGAATATAATGGCCGGATATTTTCTGCTCGAGGCTTTAATTTCGGTGATATCAATCTTATCTAAAGCTTTCTTACGTGAAGTTGCCTGTTTAGATTTAGAAGCGTTGGCACTGAACCTGCGGATAAATTCCTGAAGCTCCTTCACCTTATCTTCCATTTTCTTGTTCTGGTCGCTGCGCTGTTTTAGGGCCAGCTGACTTGATTCGTACCAGAAAGTATAGTTACCGGTATAGATACTCATCTTAGCAAAGTCGATATCTACAATGTGCGTACAAACGGCGTCTAAAAAGTGCCTGTCGTGCGATACCACCAATACAATATTCTGATAATCAGCCAGGAAGTTTTCCAACCAGGCAATGGTTTCGATGTCCAAATCGTTGGTCGGCTCATCCAGTAACAAAATATCCGGGTTACCAAACAGGGCCTGTGCCAATAACACCCTTACTTTTTGTGTGTTATCCAGCTCCTTTAGCAATTTATAGTGATTATCTTCGGTAATACCCAAATTACTTAACATGGTTGCTGCGTTGCTTTCCATGTTCCAGCCATCCATTTCTGCAAAAAGATTTTCAAGCTCTCCGGCGCGTTCGCCATCCTTTTCAGAGAAATCTTCTTTCATATAAATGGCATCTTTCTCTTTCATGATGGCATAAAGTTCTTTATGACCGATCATTACGGTTTCCAATACCGAAAACTCATCAAATTCGTAGTGATTTTGTTTTAAAACCGCCATTCTTTCGCCTGGGGTAAAAGCTACGCTACCAGAGGTTTGACTCACTTCTCCTGATAAAATTTTAAGGAAAGTAGATTTACCTGCGCCGTTAGCCCCAATTACGCCATAGCAGTTGCCCTGGGTAAATTTGAGGTTAACATCTTCAAATAATGTGCGTTTGCCGTACCGTAACGATAAATTAGAAACTGAAATCATGCTATAATTGAAATAAGCCGCAAAGATACGCAAAAAGGTTGAGGGTAGGAAGGCATTTGCCTGTTGTAAAGTTTGAATGTTGTAAAGTTGAATGTTGTAATGTTGTAAAGTTAAAGGTTTGAATGTTGTAATGTTAGAAAGTTGAAATATTTCGGAAACGAAGGGTTCTGTTCTTTGTAGCCAGAAGCAGTCCCGTTATCCGCTTTACTGCGTTGCACTCCGTGTTCCCTGCTACCGGGTTTATTTTACAAAGGGGTAGAAGCTTTTCGCCAATGGCTTAAATCGCAAAGCCTCCAATTGAGAAGATTATAAATGTTTATTCGGTCTTTCTTGCGCTAATTTTAGTATTTTAGCAATACACACAAAATGAAGTCAATATGAATAAGTTAACCCTATTAGGCATAATGATGTCTAGCATGTCCGTCATGGCTTATGGCCAAAATTCCCGGTATAAATATAAAGTAGACTTTTATGGAGATACAACACTTGTTGATGAGCGGGATCATACCATAGGTAAGCAGAAGAAAGATTTTTTCGGCAATACCATTATAGTGGATAAAGATGGTAAAACCATTGCAAAGGAAAAAAAAGATTTCTTTGGCAATACGGTATTGGAAAATGAAGGTGGGAAAACCGTGGCTAAACAAAAAAAAGATTTTTCGGGCAATACCATTTTGGAAACTGAAAGCGGTGAGAGATTGGAGCCAAAACCATTAAATGGTTTAGTGCCGGGCGATGGGAAAACAGCAGTTAAGATCAGGGAAAAAAATGATATTTTTGGTAATACCATTATTGAAGATGAACATGGTGAGAAGATAAATGTATATAAAACTGATATCTCAGGGAACATAATAATAGAAGACGGTAATGGTAAAACCATAGGAAAGCATAAAAAGAATTTATTTGGAGAAACCATTGTTGAGGACGAGCATGGAAATGTGTTGGCAAAATACAAAGCAGATGTATTCGGCAATACGGTTATAGAAGATGTTAATGGTAAAAAAGTAGGTGTTTTTAAAACCGATATTTTCGGGAATAAAACTTTTGTTCCGGAACATTAAATTATTATTTTTAATAAGCTGTTTTAAAGTGGGGAATAAGTCATTCTTGCGCATGCGGGAACCACGAGGTGTTCAGCGAAGCTAATCTTAATGAACGCAGCATTTATATATTAAATAAGGTCTTCTGATAAATTATTGTAATCCTAAGGGATAATTTATTGTATAAAAATCAATATAAATGGACAGATGTTAAAGAAATTGAATGGTATCGAAGTATCATCATTTTCACCGCAGTCTCCGCCTGTACGGGCAGACCTGATCGTAAAGGCTGGAAGAAATCTTTTAAACCAAGTTTTAATAATTCGGTTGAAAAGATCTCTCCATTTCGCTTCGCTACAGTCGAGATGACGATTTTTTTAGGGGAGTCTGTCAATGTTAGCTTGTTGAAGGATCTGCTTTGAATCTCTTTAAGGCGTTTCGATACTTCGTCCAGCTCAGCACAGGCTAAGCTCAAAGTGACAAATTTGATTAAAATACAATTTATGATACAGTATCATGACAACTTATATGAATGTACTTTATCCTAAAATATTTATTTTAGCCTCATGCTAAATCAAACCTTACTCGAAACCATAAAAACCACCCTTCAAAAAAGTAAAGTAGCAAAATTAGCGGCCATCGCTTCAACTGATGGCTTTTCGGTAAAAGACCTCATCGATCTCAGTTTTTATCATGATCAACAGATCGGGTTTCGGGCGGCCTGGATTTTGGAGAATGTATTTGTTAACCATCAACAAAAGTTTTTACCTCATGCGTTCTATTTCCTGGAGCAATTTCCGAAACAGAACAACTTATCGGCGTTGAGGCATTACGTTAAGATTTTAGCCCTTATGACCAAAAGAAACGCTTCAACAGCCATCAAAAAAAATATTGACGATTATGATACTGACCATTTGGTGGAGGTTGTTTTTGCTCGGTTGATTGACGATCAGATTCCCGTTGCTGTTAAATCTCATTGTTTAAACATTTTGGCTAATCTAAATGTAAAACACAACTGGATTAAGGAGGAATTGTTGCAGACCATGGATTTTTTGGTAGACAAAGAGAGTATCGGCTTCTTTGCAAAGGTTAAACAGATCAGGAAACAGTTGGCAGTTCGCAGTTGACGGTTTTCAGTTGGCAGTTTTCAGTTGGCAGTTTTCAGTCGGCAGTTATCAATTTACTGTTACAAATTACCAATGACCAATGAACAATAAACCAATGACCAATGAACCAATGACCAATGAACCAATGACTAATCAACCATTACTAATTTTAGTTGATTCAAAGTTAAATCTTCAATATTTTAGCCCTAAACCTTACACCTTCAACCCTCAGCCTTATAAAATCTTTCAGCTTTTAGCTATTTTTACCAAATGAGTACTACATACGATATCATCTCAAAAGTTATAAAAGAACGGCGCAGTATTTTTCCTGCAAGCTATATCAAAAAAGAAATTCCGGTTGAAGTCATTAACCAGGTTTTAGAAGCGGCCAATTATGCACCCACACACAAGTTGACCCAGCCCTGGCGTTTTGTGGTGATCAGGAAGGCTGGCCTGGCGAGGCTAGGTGAGGAGCTTGGTAACCTATATAAAAAGGTGGTTTCTCCACAACAGTTTTTACAGAAAAAGTACGATAGTTTTGCTGAAAAAACGAGTCAGGCTGATTGTATTATTGCCATTAATATGAAACTAAGCGGTAAAATACCCGAGTGGGAAGAGTTGGCAGCGGTTTCCTGTGCGGTTCAGAACATGGCTTTAACCGCAGAGAGTTTGAAGGTTGGCGCTTACTGGAGTTCGCCGCCTTTGATTGATCATTTAGGCAGTTTTTTAGATCTGGGTGAAAACGAGAAATGCATCGGCTTATTTTACATGGGGTATCATAACGAAAAACCCTGGACACCAAACCGGACGCCCATGGAAGAAAAAGTGAGGTGGATTGAGGGGTAGTTTTTAGTCCTTAGTCTATAGTCCAAAGTCTGGAGTCTGCAGTCCTTAGTCTATGTTCATTAGTCCGGTTAATGATTTGATCGGTCATGGCTATTGTGCTGTGAACCATTTACCATTATCCCATCCCATCAACCATTTTACATCATCCATATTCCATTATCCATCCCCCATTATCCATTTTACATCATTTATGTCTGCTTTAAAATCTAAACTTTATCAGCTTTGTCTGACTTTTATCCAAAACAGGATCGAAAATATAGAATATTCGCTGCAACAGGCCAGGCAGGCATCGAATGATGACACCAAAAGCAGTGCTGGCGACAAATACGAAACTACGCGCGAAATGATGCAGCAGGAGATGGATCGCAACAATAAATTATTGTATGAAGCCGGTCAGCAGAAAATTGCTTTACAACAGATTGAAAATGTCGCATCAGATCGGTTGGTTAAAAACGGTAGTTTGGTAATCACCTCGGCAGGTAATTTTTATATCAGCATTAGCGCAGGGGAGTTGAATACGGACGGACAAAAATTCTTTGCTGTTTCTCAGGTATCGCCCATTGGCAGGTTTCTGATCGGAAAAGCTGTAAATGACAGTTTTAAGTTTAATGGTAAAGAATATATCGTAGAGGAGATACTTTGACAGTTTTCAGTTGGCGGTTGACAGTTTTCAGTTGGCGGTTTCCAGTTTTCAGTTGACAGTTTTCAATTCACAGTTAATCAGTTTAAACAATTAACCGGTTAATCAATAAATTCCCGCAGATTTAAAATGATTAACGCGGTTGACAGTTTTCAGTTGGCGGTTTCCAGTTTTCAGTTGGCAGTTTTCAATTCACAGTTAATCAGTTTAAACAATTAACCGACTAATCAATAAATTCCAGCAGATTAAAAATGATTAACGCGGTTGAAAGTTCGCAGTTGGCCATTTCCAGTGTTCATTTGGCAGTTTTCAATTCACAGTTAATTAGTTTAAACCATTAACCGATTAACCGTTTAGTGATGATTAACTGTTAGCCCGTAAATGGAAGCTGCAAACTACTTTATGCCCATACGCTTTGCAAAGGCTGGTACCAGATAAGTCCTTATATCCGAATAAGGAATAAATATTACAATTTGTCCTTGTGCATAACTGGCAACCTCATATGGATTGTACATAAAGGCAATGCCATTGGCATTAAAATAGAAGTTATTATTGGGTTTAATAAAATCATCAAAAAGAACGGTGCTTAATGCATCTTTTGCTTTGATATTATATTCCTTACGGAGATTGCGTTCTAAAATGCCTGACAAAACATTTGAATCTATCTTAATGATATCAGTTAGTGCCAATTGTTTTTTGTTCGGCACATCTAAACAGATCATGCTGCTGTTGTAATTTCCGTGTGCACCGCCAGTGTAAGTATCGGTAAGGAAATCAACCACAACATAACCATTATCATTGTAATTAACCGTTTGCTGACTATTGTCTGTATAATTCATCCAGGCCTCAAATTCACTTCCCCGGCCATCTTTTTGCTGTTCGGCAACCTCTGTTTTATAATCGCTGAAATAGGTAGCTGCCAGATTTTTGAAACCGGTTAAGCGATCGGCCTGTTCCAGACCGAAGATTTTTTTAAGTTCTGAATCAAGCCATTTGCTATTCTCATCATTGCTTTTGCTTTCAAGATATTGAAAACTGATTTCGGCAGTAGGAGATTTTGTCCGGTCAGCAAATGCTTTAACGGAGTCTCTGTAAATTCCGATGCTGAATGGATAACTACCTTCCGGATATTTTTCTGTTAAAGCTACCGGATATTTTTTTGTTTTATTACCACTTTCCCATATACCATCAAAACCCTTTCCATTCCATTTTAATTTTAAAAGTGGCGATTTTGAATCCTGATTAAAGTACGATTCGTAAAAATTGTACTCTGCCAGCACAATGCTATCCTTGCCGATTACCGTATCAGTTGAGAGATTAAGCCATGATCCATCATAATAATAGGTGCCACTCACTTCATCATGATCATCAACTCTTTGCAGATGCATAACTACCTTTTTACCTGCAATAGTACCTTCTAACCTTTTGTAAAAACTCTTTGGAAGCTCTTTTTTAGTCGCATTTATACCATCTGTGGTTGCATTATTGTTGTTCCCGTTTTTAGGGTTATTACAAGCCAGTGTTATCGCTAATCCAAAAAGAAGAAAAACAAAAGAATACTTCATAATGCAATGGTTAAAGGTTTTAATGCTGAGTTATCATCTGGAATATAATTCTTCCATCTTTTAACCCCGCAACGCTTAATTTTTAATCATTAACCGCTTTGCTTAGATTTTGTTTTATTAAAACTTTTGTTGATGCTATAGTAAAGGTTTTTTGCCGTGTATCTTCCCGGATCAATTATCCTCCTGATGGTGTAAAGCGGATAATTTTCATCTCTTGCTGTCGACAGGATAAAGGCTGCCTTAAATCCATGTTCCTTTAGCTTGTGCAGGGTAGATGATTTGTAAACACCATAAGGGAATGCAAAATATGCTACTTTTTTGCCTGTAATTTCTTCCAGTTTTTTTGTGGGTTCATCAATCTGGGTTTTCCAATCCCAATCAGTAAATTGTGCAAAATTTTTATGGTCGTAGGTATGGCTGGCAATGGTGTTTCCCTCATCAGACAGTTGTTTGATCTGCTCTTTGGTCATGTAATTGATCCGTCCTTTTCTGCCGATCGATACCGTCATGATAAAATAAACACCTTTAAAGCCATATTTTTTCAGCGTAGCATTGCCAACTGTAAATTGATCTTCATCCGTATCATCAAACGTGATCATGATGGGTTTTTCAGGTAACCTGGCACCATAAACCAGGTAATTATACAATTGATCAGGCAGAATAGAATGGTAGCCGCTATCGGCCAGCATTTTCATGTGTTCCCTGAATTTGTCGGGAGCAATGATATCATCATGTGCTCTTTTGCTGTCGCTGGCGATATTGTTTCTGATCTGGTGATAACACAGAACGGGCACCTCTCTGCGTGCCATAATGGTTTTGTTATCGGCAGGTTTGGAATTTGTAGAATCTATTTTAACCGTTGCTGTAGCATTTGTAACCGCTACTTTTTCTTTTGAAGCCTTTGACGGCTGGCAAGACGTTAAAAGTAGCGAAGAAACTGAAGCATAGAGCAGAGCACTTTTGATCATGACTATATTGATTTAAAAGCTATTCTTAATGCTGTTGCTTAAGGTTTTTGGCGACCAGTAGCCACTGGCAATAATCCGGCGGATGGTAAACAACGGATCTTTTTCATCACGTTTGGTTGATAACTGGAAGGCCATTCTGAAACCGCGTTTTTTTAACTCAGGAATGCCTTCTGCATTCCATAAACCAAACGGATAAGCAAATTCGGTCATTTTCTTGCCTGTAATCTCCTCCAGTTTTTTGGTTGGTTTGTCTAGTTGCTCTTCCCAATCCTTGCCCGCGTATTTTTTGAAGTTTTTATGGTCGTAAGTATGGCTGCCGATCACATTTCCTTCGTCAGACAGTTGTTTAATCTGCTCTTTCGTCATGTAATCTACAAACTTGCCTTTTCTGCCGATTGAAACGGTCATGATGAAATAAACTGCTTTATAACCCAGTTTTTCTAACGTTGGGCGCACAACGGTAAATTGGTCCATGTCAGTATCATCAAAAGTTAACATAATGGGTTTGCTTGGTAATGGAGCACCGGTATTGAGGTAAGCATAAAGCTGATCGGGTAAAATGGTATGATAACCGCTATCGGCCAGCATTTTCATCTGGTCTTTAAAATTCTGGATTTCTACAATATAGTCTTTGCCTACCTTGCCATCAGTTGGTTTCCAGTTTCTTACCTGGTGGTAACATAAAATCGGGACTTGTTTTCTGGCCAGGATGGTTTTAGCATCAGCCACTTTTATTTTTGAAACATCAATGGCAGCAGCGTTGGAATTTTCGCTGGTTTGTGTTGTTTTCCCAGTTGAATCGTTTCCTGTAGAACTGTCTGTTTGTGATTTAGATTGGCAGCTGGCAAATAAAATTGCACCGGCTGTTATTAAGGTTAAAAAGCTGTATTTCATTGTTAGTGTATATGGGTACAAAACTATAAAATCCCTCAATTATTTATCTATCAAAATAAATTGTGTTAATAATTAATTTGAGTGGTAAGAAATTATACTAACTATCGCATTTATTACATATCAAAGCCTGCTTAATATCCTTTAATTAAATAATTTAGCAACTCAAACAAATTTTAATGAAGAAACTCTACAAATTTCTGCTGGGCGCGCAGTTTTTATCCTTAACTGTTGCTGCACAAAATAAAACATTTACCCTAACCGAAAATATTCAACCACAGCCTAAGGCAAATTATCAGCTCGCTTCGCGGTTTTCGCCAAATAAGCTGAAAAAGATGGTGTATTCCACAGCTGTAGATCCGCATTGGTTAAAATTGAGTAACCGTTTCTGGTATACTTTCGAAAGTCCGAAAGGAAAATTCTGGTATTTGGTAGATCCTGCTGCGAAAAGCAAAAAATTAATGTTTGATAATGCTAAACTTGCTTCAGATATTACGCTGATTGTTCGCGATCCGTTTGATGCCGAACACTTACCCCTGGAAAACTTAAAATTTGCCGCCGACGAAAAAAGTATTTCTTTCGAAATCAAGAGCACGGTTGAAGAACTAAAAAAAGATAGAAAGGATAAAAAAGCAGCAGATTCTATGCAGAAGAAAATATTTTCTTTCAAATATGAACTGGCCAGTGCAAAATTAACCGAGGTGCCAAATTTCAGTAAACCCAAGCCTAAACCATCATGGGGCTCGGTAGCACCCGATTCTTCAGCCATTATCTTTTCCCGCAATTACAATCTGTATTGGATGGATAAAGACAACTACAAAAAAGCAGTTAATAATGAAGAGGATAGTACCATTGTGGAGCATCAGCTTACCAAAGATGGGGTAAAATTTTACTCTTATGGAAGTGACGGCGATGGCGAGAACAATGTGGAGAACGAAAAAAACAATAAGAAACGCCGCGGCGCTTATGTGCTCTGGTCGCCAAATTCTAAATATTTTGTGTTAGACCGCACCGATTCGCGTAAGGTAAAAGACCTTTGGGTAATCAACAGCGTTACACCTGGCCGCCCCACTTTAGAAACTTATAAATACCAGATGCCCGGAGAATCCGAAGCTCCTCAGGATGAAATTTTATTGTTCGATTTTGCAGCAAAAGCTTATAAAAAACTAAATGTATCTGCATTTAAAGATCAAAGTGTATCCATTTGGAGCAAACCGGCTTTAAATAAAGACCGTGATAACGAATTTCGTCCATCTATCTGGTTAGGTAACAATAACAGGTTCTATTTTTCGCGTACCAGCCGCGATTTAAAACGTATCGATATCGGTACTGTTGATATTGCCACAGGCAAGGTTACCCCATTAATTGATGAACGCTTTAATACCTACGTTGAAGTGAACCGCCCGGGTTTGGTTAATGATGGTAAAGAGCTGATTCATTGGAGTGAACGTGATGGTTGGGCACATTTTTACCTTTTTGATGAAAATGGTAAGCTGAAAAATCAGATTACCAAAGGTGCTTTCCACTGTGAAAGTATTGTTAATATCGATGAGAAAAAACGCATACTGTATTTTACGGCCAATGGTAGGGAAGGCAAAGAAGATCCTTATTACTTACATTTATACAGCATCAATTTCGATGGTTCGAATATGAAATTATTAAATGCCGGTGACTTTGATCACCTGGCGAATATGAATGATAACAACACTTTTTTTGTAGATAACTATTCGAGAGTAAATACAGCACCAAAAGCGACGCTTTATGATGGAACGGGCAAAAAAGTAATGGATCTGGAAACAGCCGATCTTTCATTGCTCATGGCAGCGGGCTACAAATTTCCTGAGCCTTTTAAAGTAAAAGCGGATGACGGGATAACTGATCTGTATGGCGTTATGTATAAACCTTTCGATTTTGATCCCAATAAAAAGTATCCAATCATTGAATATGTTTACCCGGGGCCACAAACCGAAGCGGTAAATAAAGCTTTCAGCAAAAGTATGGACCGCACTGAACGTTTGGCTCAATTTGGTTACATCGTAATTACGGTAGGCAACCGTGGCGGAAATCCTTCACGTTCTAAATGGTACCATACTTATGGTTATGGAAACCTGCGCGATTATGGTTTAGCGGATAAAAAAACAGCTGTTGAGCAACTGGCTGCCAAATATTCGTTTATCGACGAATCTAAGGTGGGTATTACCGGTCACTCCGGTGGTGGTTTTATGTCTACCGCGGCCATGCTGGTGTATCCCGATTTCTTTAAGGCGGCGGTTTCAAATGCCGGAAATCATGATAACAGCATTTACAACCGCTGGTGGAGCGAAAAACACCATGGTGTTAAGGAAACCATCTCTTTAAAAGGCGATACATCATTTAAATACAGCATTGATAAAAATCCTGATCTGGCAAAAAACCTGAAAGGACATTTGTTATTGATGCATGGTGATGTAGATAACAATGTGCACCCGGCAAACTCTATCCGGGTAGCCAATGCGTTAATGAAAGCAGGTAAACGGTTCGATTTCCTGATTATTCCGGGGCAGCGCCATGGTTTTGGAGATATGACAGAATATGCTTTCTGGAAACTGGCCGATCATTTCAATAAATATTTAATTGGCGATTTTTCTGAACCGAGCGATGTTGATCTGGTAGAAATGGATCGGGATATTGAGCAGAACGGAAAGTAATTTAACCGCAGATGAAAAGGATAAACACAGATCAGGATTGTTAGCTGTGTTAAGATCCTTTGTCGGACTTAATAATAAAGCCGTGGTTCGTGTCCTCATGAACCTGGTTATTTTATTAATTGGTGATGCCCTTTGCCGTGGTTCGTGTCTTCACGAACCACTCATCCATGCATCTTTTGCAATGATTCGTATCATCACGGACCATTTGTTTTTAAACATTGTTGTTTTTCGGAAAGCAGGCTTGGGTGGTTCTTGGGCTATTCCAGTCCTGCTATTGCCCATAGTCCCGATAGGAATCTTTTTATATACAATTTTATTTAAAATCGGGAGCTATCTGGCGCTATCAGGTTTACCTCATTTGGGCTTGTGTTTCAAATGAGACTGTTCAACCGCGAAGTTTTTCTCCTTCTTTCGCCAAGGTTCTTGTCCTCACGAACGTAGTTATTTTAGTAATTGGTGATGCCCTTTGCCGTGGTTCGTGTCTTCACGAACCACTCATCCATTAAATGATTATCTTAGAAATCAGCATCTTTTGCAATGATTCGTATCATCACGGACCATTTGTTTTTAAACATTGTTGTTTTTCGGAAAGCAGGCTTGGGTGGTTCTTGGGCTATTCCGGTCCTGCTATTGCCCATAGTCCCGATAGGAATCTTTTTATATACAATTTTTATTTAAAATCGGGAGCTATCTGGCGCTATCAGGTTTACCTCATTTGGGCTTGTGTTTCAAATGGGACTGTTCAACCGCGAAGTTTTTCTCCTTCTTTCGCCAAGGTTCGTGTCCTCACGAACCTTATTATTTTTATAATTGGTTAATATCCAAAATAGGCTACTATGTAGCCTTACCCCGCCGTGGTTCGTGTCTTCACGAACCGTTATTACCGCTGCACAGCCAGGCGGCTTTTCTACTTCAAAAATGAAATGCTGCCCTGGCCACTTAGCCCCGGTTGAAGCGATACCCTGCAGCAACGAGGTACGAGGCAGCGAAGCGTATAAGCGTAAAACGGGAAGAAACTAACTGTTTTGCATTGGCTGCGCGCTCCAAATCCAACGTTACCAAAACCTGACTTTTGGAGCGTCTGTTCCGTAAACTTTCGATCATCTTTAATTTTAAATAAAAAAAGCCTCCCGATTGATCAAATCGGAAGGCTTTTTTAGGTTTTAAGATAATCCTGGTTTTTTGATCTTATTTGTAAAGGTAATTTAAGGCAATGACATCATTTGCGTTGAAAGTACGGTTGCCGCCGTTTGAACAGGCCAGCATGAATGATGCTGCATCCGGATTAGCAGGCGTTCCCGGTATTCTTACCGCACCAACATTTGATGCGCCTTCATTGCCGGCACCACTCGAACCACAGCTAAAGGCACGGTTCATGTAATCGGTATGACGGAAACCGATGCAATGGCCAACCTCATGCTGAATTACAGAAGCCAGGTACAATAAATTAGGGTTTGAACCATAGGCTGCTGAATTGGTGTTCATTCTGATCTGATTAAATGGCTGGCCTGATGAAGTCGGGAAACCGGCAGAGCCTAAGGTAATAAAACCACCGCTCGGACCTTCGTTAAAACCTACAACATTAATGTTTCCGGTTGTACCGGCACTGGCTCTTTGGAAAGTGATGCGTAAACCCAGCGAGTTGTATCTCGAAATCATGGTGTTCACCGCATCGCTATATACCTGAGGCAGGTTGGTTACCGATACCGTAATTACACGTGGCAACGATTTTACAATGTTTGTGGTTCTGTACTGTTCTGTTTCGGCGATATTTAGATTGGCCCCTGTAGAAGGCTCAGCTAAATTGTCGTCGGTTAAAAGAATATCTCCCTCTACCAGATAACCTTCATCTGTTTTACGGATATTGTCAGTACTGAAACCGAGTGATTTGATCTGTGATAATTTGCTTGCAGAAATTTCGCTCTTATTTTCTACGGCATTTTCTGTATTATTACTCTTACAAGAGTATAAGTTTGTGAGTAGAATGCAGGCGGCTGCAATTGATAAAACGTTGGTTGTTTTCATCTTAGTTAGAATAAAATTAGTTTAGGTTGAATAAGTTAGTTAATAATATTTGCGGATTACCTTATAAATCCTAATTTAGGGAAGATATATCATGTAACCAAAATTTTATAATAAAATATTTTTTGAAAGTCATTACTGTATTTTTAGTTTTATGTTTTTGTCTGTCTGTTTTTAGTTTAAACGCACAGATACAACCTGGTGGAATAGATAAAAAAAATGAAAAATATATTTCAAAAACGGGTAGTGTTACAAAATTAAGTGATGATCAGTCTATTTTGGTAAGATTTAAACAGGTGTTAACAGCTGAAGAAATTCAGCGGTTAAAGCCCCAAAAAATCCTCTCTGGCGATCATTTTATCGTCGAAAAATCGAGTGTTTCTAACTTTTCCAACAGTATCATTGATCAGGAACAAGCTAACGGGCTCTGGAAAGTTAGTAACAGACTGATGAAAGTGCTCAATAAAAGCAGTAAAAAGAATGATTCTATTCTGGTTCGGTTAGCCTTTAAAAATGTAAATCCGCTACCAGTGGCGCTGGCAGGTGTAAAAATAAAATCAATCGATAACATCAATCACATCTGTACAGCTTACTTCTCGCCAAAAGATTTAATGTTTTTGCTGGAGCTTGGTGATCTCTTATATGCAGATGTTTTGCCTGTAGCCAAGGAGGAGGTTGTAATCAACGGTCTCGACCTTAGCCTTAACCAGATCTCTAACGCCCGAAACCTTTATCCTGATATCGATGGTGTTGGTATAAATGTGTCCTTTAAAGAAGGAATGTATGATGCTGCTGATCTTGACTTAATGGGGAGAACCGTTGTGGGAGCCACTATTGGTAAAACGCCAACTACCCATGCTACCATTATGGCTACCCTGGCTTTGGGGAATGGTAATTCCTTTATCCGTGGACTCGGTGCAGCACCAAAGGCCAGACTGGCCTATTCTGATTTTACGAATTTAATGCCTGATCTGGCTACCGATTTAAACAAGCTTCGGGTTAATGTTCAAAATCATTCTTATGGGACCGATATCGATAACGATTATGGAATGGAGGCTGCGGCATACGATAAACAGATTTTTGAAACCGACACCTTGATCCATGTTTTCTCGGCTGGAAATAAAGGTACTGCCACACCATCTGCAGGGTTTTATCAGGGTATAGCAGCCCGCGCCAACTTAACCGGCAATTTCAAGCAGGCCAAAAATTTATTGGTGATAGGAGGGATTAACAGAGAAAATATGGCTGAAAACCTGAGCAGCAAGGGGCCTGCTTACGATGGACGTGTAAAACCTGAATTGGTTGCCCTGGGCGAAGACGGAACATCGGGGGCTGCAGCCATTACCAGTGGATCTGTTGCTTTGGTAGAACAGTTTTATCAGCAGAAATATAAAAAAGCGGCATCTGCTTCGCTCATCAGGGCAACCTTAATCAATTCTGCTGATGATTTAGGTACTGCACAGGTCGATTTTGTGTATGGTTACGGAAAATTAAATGTGAGCCAGTCGTTAAAAACCCTAGATGAAAACAGGGCATCACTATATCAGGTAGCCAAAAACCAGGATTTAATGATCCCCTTAACTATTCCCGCTAATGTGGAGGAAGTAAAGCTGACCATCGCCTGGAATGATCCTCCTGCTATTGTAAATGCTGCACAAAGCCTGGTTAATGGATTGGATTTAAGCCTGGAAACACCCGCAGGGAATTTGATGCTGCCCTGGGTATTAAGCAGCTTTCCTCATTTAGATTCCCTTTCAAAACCAGCGGTGCGTAAGGCCGATCTTCTCAATAACGTTCAACAGGTTACGCTCAATCAACCATCCGCTGGTACTTATACTATTCATGTTAAAGGTGATCGGATTAAACAGGGCAATAGTCAACCTTTCGCATTGGCTTATCGTTACACATTCAAGAATGATTTTTCCTTTGTTAGTCCTGTGAAAAACGAATATTTTTTTGCTAATGAAGATAACTATATCCGATGGGAAAATACATATACGAGTAAAACAGGAAACCTGTCAGTTAGCTATGACGAAGGTAATACCTGGAAATCTATTGCCGCCGGTGTTGATTTAAGTAAAGGATTTTACCACTGGATTCCACCAAACCTGTTTGTTAAAGCCATGATAAAAATGGAAGTGGAAGGTAAGGAAATATTGAGTCAACCCTTTGTTATTTCAAGTCCGAGGGTATTAAAAGTTGGCTATGCTTGCAAAGATGGTCTGGTACTCAGCTGGAATGCACAGCCCGGAGCAAAGGACTATACATTGTATAATATCACAGATAATATCCTTTCGCCGGTTTTAACGCTTGCTGATACCATAGTTAAGCTGGATGCCGGCAAAATCAATAGTAATTACTTTGCCGTGGCGGCAAATGGTGTAGGTTTTACGGGTTTAAAAAGTTATACCATCGATTATACCCAACAGGGCATTGCCTGTTACGTGAGAAATTTGTTTGCTTCGTTAACCGATGATAAACGGGTAAAAATTGAACTGAGTGTGGGTACCACTTTGGATATAAAGAACATCATCTGGGAAAAACAGACCGGACCAAATACTTTTAGTGTTTTACAGCAAACCAGGCCCGTTTCAAACCAGCTGGATTATACGGTTTTTGATGATAAGCCAAAAACCGGAATCCAGTTTTACCGCGTTACGTTCGAAACGGCCAACGGTCAGGTAAAGAGCGATCTCGTATCGGTAGTGTACCTGAAAGAGAATGAATTTTCATTCTTTCCTAATCCGGTATCTGATTATTTAACGATTCTGAGCGGATCATTTGAAGATTACAGCCTGTCTATCTTTAACATGTTAGGTCAGAAAGTTTTCGAAGAAAAAGCCACCAGTTCGAATAAATTTGCACTTAATGCTTTATCAACAGGGGTGTATGTGGGTGTGATCAATAAAAATGGGCAACAACTGAAAAAATTTAAGCTGATTAAGAAGTAATTAAGGGTAAAACTTGTTTTCGGTCAAACCCTAATAATCCGCATGTAAAAAATTAAGAAGAGCCACGCTAAGTCGTTAGGCAATAGGGGTAAAATCTTAGCCGAAATGGGTGCTGATATTTTTTACTACATTAGCGATAAACCAAATCAACTTTATTAATGACTCTCCAAATCAAATCAGTAATAATTGTAGTTCTTTCCTGCTTCCTTGCCATTAATGGCTATTCGCAGTTACCTCAAACCGCTCAAAGTATAATATCGGCTTCAAAAAATATAATTAAAAATTATAACAAGGACACACCGAAAGCCAATAATGTAGTTAAGGTGGTGTATTTTTATGGAAAAGGCCAAAAGCTATCCGCTAACTGGGAAGAGCGCTTAAACCGCGTATTGAGCGCTGTGAGTGATTTTTACAGAGACGAGTTCCAGCGTTATGGAATAAAATCTGATGGCGTAAACTTTGAGAAATCAGGGAATAAATATATGCTCACTGCAGTTGAAGGAGATTTCGATTCAAAGAGCTATAATGTCAATTCCGCTAATCAGCTGCAGGCGGAAATATCGAACAAAGGAGGTGGCAAAATTGATTTTTACAAAGATCATGTGCTGATCATAACTGGGTTATATTATTGGAAAGATAGTACAACCTATGTTTTTGACTCGCCCTATATGGGCATTGGTTCATCAGTTAACGGAGTAAGCTTTGCCGCCGATTGCCCACTGCTCGATCCAAAGTTACTAACGGATAAGGTGAACCGGATTAAGTACGCTGAACCAGGCAGGGCCGACAGGGAGTGCAGTGTAGCAGAGTTTAACAGCTGGTATATAGGGGGTATTGCTCACGAAATGGGGCACATGTTTGGCCTGCATCACGATTTTGGTCATCCATCCGAATTGAAGCCCTCATCAATATCCTTAATGGGAGAGTATGGAAGCCGCCATTTTAAAGGAAGCGTTTGGGGCGATACCCAGACTTCTTATATTTCAGCCGCCGGAATATTGCAGCTGCTCAGTCACCCCGTGTTTACCGGATATGCTAAATACAATAAGACTGATACACAACTGTCGTTAAATAACATTTCTTGCAGCTATACCGACAATGGCATCCTATTGAAAGCCGGTATTGCCGGTAATTTAACCCCTTACGCCCTTTCAGTGCTGATTAGTCCTTTGAATGAAACAGAATATTTCAATGAAAGTACTATTTACCCTGTTAACAGTACTGGATCGATCGCTGTACCGTTAACAAAATGGAAAGAAGGGAACTACCGGATGTATTTGATCTTTATGCTCCCTAATGGGATGGTGTATCCTTTTTACAAACTTTTTATGGTGGGGCATAACCATGCAGAGGTGATGGAAATTCCAACAGGAGAGGCATTAAATGTCAAAGAACTTTATAACCGGTTATCCGTAATGGAGAAGACCAGGGAAATAAAGAAAAAGCTTAGCATACTTGAAAGTGTGATTAATCCCATCCCGCCTGTCGATCCTGCAACGTATAAAGGAGATAGTCTTTACCTTTCAGACGCGAAGTGGGAGCTTGCCAGCGTGGGTTGGGAAAAAGCTGCACGTAATTATTTTACTGCCGAGTCGGAATACGTTTTTTTTCTTGCTAACCAGGGTCAGATTTATGAAAAGGGATTATTTGCGCATTCACCGTCTGTTTATTCGTTCCTGTTAAATAAAAAATGGACAAGGTTTTCCGCTATTGTAGGTTTGAGAGATTATGCCCACCAGCAAGGCTCGGCAAGATTTACCATTATTGGCGATGGTAAAGAGCTTTACCGGTCGCCGGCGTTAAGAGTTGGAGAGCAGAGCCGGATAGATATCAGCATTGAGAATATAAATAAAATCGAGCTGCGCGCCGAAGGAACAGAAGGGCATAACCACAATTCATGGGCCATCTGGCTTAATCCACTGCTTAAGCGGTAAGCGGTTATTGCTGATTCACCAAACAAATCGGGATTCATCATCACCTTTGAACCCGATCAAAAGTAGATGATTGCTATTACTTTCATTTAATTCTGACCTGTTTTTGCCTGGAATACTTATCAGAATGAAACCATTCCGGAACAGATGGACGGACGGGCACCAAATTCTCCTCTGCCGGATCAGCAAAAAATCAGGTTCATTTTACCGAATGGTACAACAAACAAAAAGCGTCACGATGTTCAATCGTGACGCTCTCTGAAAAAAAGTCATTTATTAATTGCCTCCCGGGGGAGAATTAATTAAAAGTAGAACTGAACACCCAATCTTGGTGCAAAAGTATCAGCGTTTAAGCCAAATGTATTGGTTTTAGCTTTAGCACCGGTTCCTTCAGCCTTAACAGTATAATTGTCGTAGCTTAAGCCTTTAACTGAAAGTTCAATACCGATTTTTTTGGTTGGGAAGAAAGCAAAACCTGGAGCAAGTTCTACGCCGATATTGGTGGTAGTACCTAATTTAACCGCGTTATCACCATTGGCATCAGTTGCTTTTAACTCACCAAAAGCCAAAGGCACAGATAATTGTCCGAAGAATTTAAACTGGTCTGATAAACCAACATAATAACGTCCGAAAGGGGCAACTTTAAAAGCGCCTTCTTGTGTTCTGTTGCTTACTTTTTTATCGTATTCGTAACCAACACCTGTACCGATTGCAAAGTTGTTGCCAACAAAATAGCCAATGCTAGGTAATACGCTAAACTTGAAATCTGCTTTCGGAGCGCCATCTACTTTTGTAGAATTTACACCTACGTTACCACCTAACATAAAATTTCCTTTTTCAGTTTGTGCCTGTGCACCATAAACTAAACCGGCTACTGCTACTAAAGATAATAATAATTTTTTCATCTTTTTTATGATTTATTTGTTATAAAAATATAGTCAATTTTACTATTTTAATTTCTGACTATATTTGCTTAAAAGTCAACACTTATGCCAAAAAGCTTTGCCAAAGTCATCAAAAAATCAGTTTTTGGGTAACTTGTTAGCTTACAAACAGATGTAAATTCAGTGTTAATTCAATATTATTTTCGTGTGACGAAAAATCAATCGATTGATTAATTTTTTAGGTATGACAAATTGACAATCTGACTTTTTTTGTAGAAATGTCAGATATTGAAGTGGTAGAAATGGCAGGTTTTGAAGTAACTTGTAAGGTTTAGTTAAACCTTACAAGCCGAAATGAGGTTATCTATTTTCTTTTGGATAATGGAGATGGTTTTTTCATCATTTAAATTCCCATCCGCATCAAATTTATTTTGAGCCTGGGCAATCAAAACTTCTGGCTGCAAAACCGGATTCATATTTAAAAAAGTAAAAACAGGTAAAAATGCAGCTTGCATCCTAACTGTGCCCCACATGCCCTGCGTTGCACCCATCAGGGCAACCGGTTTGTGCATCAATGGAGAGTCCTTTCCACGGCTGGCCCAGTCAATTGCATTTTTTAATCCCCCGGGAATGGAATAATTATATTCAGGAGAAACAATAATAAAAGCATCCGCGGTAGCCAGGGCATCCCTGAATCTTACTACACTTGCTGGTCTTTCTTCAACCTCCGGCAGATCATGGTCTGCATTGTAAACCGGAACATCATCATATGCAACAATTTCGAATTCGATACCTTCAGGAATTAAACTACCTGCAAGGTTAAGCAACATGGCATTATAAGAGCCTTTACGTAAGCTTCCGCACAACCCAATAATTTTTTTGTTTTTTTCCATAGCTATAAAACGAAAACTTTACTAAAATGTTTGTTTTTTGCAAGGGCAACCGCTAAGCTATAAAAAAATATTATCCCTAATTTTGGCACATAAGCTACCCGTTATGACTGAAAATACATCTACTACCGCCATTATCGAAAAAACCGTTTTCCCGATACTTTTTGCCTTAAGTTTTTCGCATCTGTTAAATGATACCATACAATCGTTAATTCCTGCAATTTATCCCATTATTAAAAACAGCTATCGCTTAAGTTTTTCGCAGATCGGGCTCATTACCTTAACCTTTCAATTGGCCGCATCACTCTTACAGCCTTTTGTGGGTTTATACACCGATAAAAAACCTCAGCCATATTCATTGGCGATAGGCATGGGGTTTACGCTGCTTGGTTTGATTTCGCTTTCGCTGTCCGGCCATTTTTACACCATATTAATTTCCGTTTCTTTTATCGGCATCGGTTCATCGGTATTTCATCCCGAAGCCTCAAGGATGGCACATGCTGCATCTGGAGGGAAGAGGGGACTGGCACAATCGGTTTTTCAGTTGGGCGGTAATGCCGGCAGTGCTTTGGGTCCGCTCTTGGCCGCCTGGATTATTGTGCCTTATGGGCAGATCAGCGTCATCTGGTTTTCGGTTATTGCGCTTTTAGCCATTGTTATTTTAACCTATGTTGGCAATTGGTACAGAGGTTTTATGCTTTCGAGAAGTAAAAAGATCAATATTCAAACCGTTGTGAATCAATTTTCAAGAGGAAAGGTGATCTTCTCAGTGTGTATTTTACTGTTATTGATCTTTTCGAAATATTTTTATATGGCGAGTTTAACGAATTATTTTACCTTTTACCTGATCGATAAATTTAAGGTTTCCGTGCAAACCTCACAGCTTTATTTGTTTGTTTTCCTATTCTCGGTAGCTGCCGGAACGTTACTGGGCGGACCAATAGGAGATAAGATAGGACGAAAATATGTCATTTGGGTATCGATATTGGGTACCGCTCCATTTGCTTTATTGCTTCCACATGCCAGTTTGTTTTGGATTGGGGTCCTTATTGTTCCTATCGGGATGATTCTGGCCTCTGCTTTTTCTGCCATATTGGTTTATGCACAGGAATTGATTCCCGGAAAGGTAGGTTTGGTTGCAGGTTTGTTTTTTGGCTTTGCCTTTGGTATGGGGGGCATCGGATCGGCCTTATTGGGTAAACTGGCAGATTCAACCAGTATCGAATACGTATTTAACGTTTGTGCGTTTCTGCCTTTAATCGGTTTATTAACCGGTTTCTTACCGAATATAGGAACAAAGAAGAAATAAAAATAGTGCCGTCTTTATTAGAGATGGCACTATCTGATTTAAAAATGTAAGTTAACCCCAATACCTGGGGTGAAAGAACTAAAGCCAAATATAAATGTTTCATTACTTAAGGCTTGAGAATTTAAATTTACACCATCATCTTTCATGTTTTGTTTACTGTAAGCAAGTAAAGGAAAAGAAAGCTCAACAGCCCATTTTTTAGTAGGGAAGAATGCAAAGCCAGGGTCGATAGAGGCCTGATAATTGGTGTTTTTATAATGGGTGGTTTCAGTAACATAATTTCCTGATAACATTAGGTTATACGTGCTTTTTCCAAAAGCCATTCCAACATTTGCCTGGCCGAAGAATTTAAATTTATCAACAATATCTACGTAATACCTTAAATATGGAACAACATTAAAGGAGTGACTTTTACTAACTGAATTAATGAATTGTGGACTGCCACTTCCCAGAAAATATGTTGATTGGGATTCCGCCTTATTTCCGCCATATCCAATCTGTAGGCCCAGAGCCAGGTTTTTTCCAAAAAAATGGCCGAAGCGCGGTGCAATATTATACGATTTTGAATTACCGGTAGAAAAAGTATTGGTAGAATTTAATGGCTCCTGTTTGTTATGGCTAAATCCAATAGAACCACCGATTAAATTGTCTCCTTTTTCTGTTTGGGCATTAGCACCAATAGTGATAGCGCATATTGCTACCAGCGTTAATAATTGTTTTTTCATTTGTGTTTTTTCTATGTGTCCAATGATAACCAAAAACCCGAAATAAAACTATGATGTTAGTTATTTTGTATGTAATTAACTCATTTTCAGTTTTTAAAAAAAAATAGTCCAGGTTAAATTTCAGTCTGAAGTTTTTTTATTTGTGAGCTATACTATTGGCAATTCAGTTTTTCGATAAAATAATAAGTGTCCATGGCATCTTCCGATTCACGGTCCTCGTTTTCATTAACAATTGATTTTATTTTACCGTCGCTTTTTTGAGATCCTGTGTTGTTGTACTCAAATTTGATATTACCAATGGATTTAATTTTTCCATCTTCCGATTTAAAAACGGAATTGTAATATTCAATTTTAATATCACCAATGGATTTTATTTTTCCGTTTTCAGAAGGGAATACGCTGTTGTAATATTCTACTCTTTTATCGCCGATTGTTTTTACTTTTCCATCTTCAGATTTAAAAACGGAATTATAGTATTCAATCCTGGTGCCATTTATAGATTTGATTTTCCCATCTTCAGAAGGAAATACACTGCTGTAATATTCTATTTTGCCTCGAAAGCGTTGTGCATTTGCCTCAATGGAAAGACTTAAAAGAAATAATAAGCTTATGCCTGCCCGGCTGAAGCTTTTGGTGAATATATTTTTCATCGTAAGGAATGTTAGAAGTGATAATTAAAAGTAAATGTTGGTGTGAAATTTTGCAGGGCAAGCTTCAAATTGTTCGTTTTATCGTAATTATAAAGCGATTCTTCAGCATAGTAATTTTGATGAAAGAAAGAGACAACAGGTACTGAAAAATCCAAAGCGGCATGTTTAGATATGAAATAGCTAAAACCAGGACTGATACTGGCGCCCCATCCTTTTATTTTGGCATCAGTACGGATCAGGTAACCTTCGTCATCAATGCGGTTAAAGGTATTTACCTGTAAGAGCAGGTTGGCCTGCATAAAAAACTTAAAACGATCTTTAACATCAATGTATTTGCGTACAATGGGAGAAAAACCAAAGCTGAATTCTTTTACGCCGCGCTGTTCTTCGTAATATCCGTATTCACTGTTCCATGCAATATAACTTTCGCCCCTGAGCTTCGACAGATTTAAGGGGACTTCCAGGCCGATGGCAAAATTATTGGCTAAAAAATAACCTCCCCGCGGCGTTAAAGTAAAGGTGTTTAAGCTGGGTGATGAAGGGTTTTGCCTGGAGGTTCCAAAACCCAGGCTTCCGCCAATAAAGCCGGATCCTTTTTCAGTTTGGGCATAGCTGCGCCAACTAACGGCGCATAGCAGCGCCATAATGATTAATTTAGGTTTCATTTTATTTTGTGTTTTTGTGTGTAATCAATAATAATCATTATCGAAACAAAAAACAAGAAAAATGAACGGCTATGTTAGTTAATTTTTAAATGTCAAATCCCACGGAAATAAGTGCTTTGGGATTTGATATTATTGATTGTCAGTATGATGTGGCAGGTAAGTGGCGAACTCGTCAGGAATCCAGGTTTTATACGCTTTAGCCTCTTTTTTTGCCCTTTCGCTTACTGGTATTTTCCATATCTCAAAAAACGACGATAAATCTGAATTCGTAGCTTTACTGATGGATGTAAACCAAAGATCGATCCGTGCTTCATTGCTCAATTCGTTTTGGTAATATTTTCTTGGATCCATATCGCGGTATATTTTATTGGCTTTGAGGATAGACTCCCATCCAAAATGTTCAATAAGCTGGATATACATACACAAAGCGGTGAAGGGTTCCTTTCCCCATTTTTCAAAGGTAGGCTGGTTTTGAAGATAACTATTGATTTTCTGCTTTACTTCATCTTTACTTTCCATTCCCTCGTGGTTGTAGAGGCCCTTTTTTAGTACTTTATCATATACATACATGGTATAAAGGTTGGTGGTTACTTCACCAACTTCATCCATATCAAGCCCCCAAAATTGATGGCGATGGCCGAGCTCGTG
Source organism: Pedobacter suwonensis (assembly GCF_007833675.1). Lineage (NCBI taxonomy): Bacteria > Pseudomonadati > Bacteroidota > Sphingobacteriia > Sphingobacteriales > Sphingobacteriaceae > Pedobacter > Pedobacter suwonensis. Next base: position 5,124,647 of record NZ_CP031708.1, read on the forward strand.
GAAATGGCCCCAGCTTCCTTTTTCTTTCAGCATTTTTTCATTAAGCATTAATTCGCAACTTTCATCATTGGGGGCCACAATTTTATCCCAGACGGTGAACATATAGCCATAGGCAACCTGATTATCGATGACTATCCTTTCAGGATGTGTTCTGGTTCGGCTAATGATGGCTAAATCGGCATCTGCATCCATTACTTGGTCCCATAACTTTAGTAAGGAGTCAGGATTTTCCAAATTTTTAATGCGATAGGTGGGTACGGTGAGTATAATTTTATCCGTCGCTAGTTCTGTCCATGGTGCAGGATTATTTTTAATGCTTGCCCATTCGGTCAGGTTATTTTTCTCTAATTTATAATAGGGGGCTTTTACTACACCATTTGCAATAATACTTATTGATTTGAGCGAGGAACTGTCAGGAATTCTGATATACAATAGTCCACCATATGGTGAAAAAATGGTCGTGGTATCTTTTTCCAGTTCAAATGATCTGGTTAAGTCAAAACCCGATCTTTCCAGCTGATCCAGATGTCTTAAATCATCATTATGAATGCCGATCTGCGCCTTTAAATATTGGTTTTTATATTTTGGGTCGATCACGATGCTCACTTTTTCGCCGGCCGGAACATAAACGCCTGTACTGTGTAACCTGAAATAATTTGGATAAGGTTCAGCTAAGCCTTGCGAACCTACCTGTACGGCTATATCAATCAATTCTGTGCTACGCCTGGCGTTTTTGGGTACCTCTCCAGGAAACGACTTACTTTCCGGATATACAAAATCGGTCGAGTTTTCTTTATTGTGAGATTTTTCATAAATATATTTTGAAAATTGATAGCCCGCTTTTTTAGCGGCAGTGGAAATATCCAGTGGTTTGTTTAGTGCGGGTATCGGAAGTGAATCGCCAATGGAAAGTGTCGATTTTATTTTCCTGATCAACATACTGGTATCTGCATTATTCGAAAAAGCCAGCTCTAATGTAGGCTCTATACCGTAGGCATATTCGGTGGGGCTGGTCGGTTTAGGAGAAGGTTTCGCCAGCTCACTCAAAATATTCTTCAATAGAAGATAAAAAGGTTCTTTTGTTAACGTCAAACTATCTTTGGCATGCTCAGCCGTAAACATGGTATAGGCATTAAATATTCCCGCCTTACTTAATAAAGCATTTATTTTTATCAGATCATTTAAATATGATTTATTGGGATCTCTGTGCTTAAAAATATATGGGTAGGGGGAGCCATAAACCAAATTTCCACCATCAGCTATGTATTTTTCAATGACTTTAAGCGCTGCTGTATCCTTCACGTCATTGGTTAAAAAGTAAATGTCGGTATTGGGCTGTAGTTTACTGCTATCAGCGATGTAAACTTGAGCATTGTTGGCTTTCAATGCATTGATCAATCCTGCATCGGCAGTTTTAGTGACGGCTACTTTAAGTTTTTTGGGATGATTTCTTGCCGATTGGATAATGTTTTTTAACAAATGTTGAACATTTTGATCGCTCAATAATTTGCTTTCAAAATACTCGGACGAGCCTATGGCAAAAATGTGTCCTTTACCCAGGGCGCTGCTCATCATTACTGTTGCTGAAACATCAACTTGCGATGAAAGCAAATGTGTAGCTATGATCTGAGGTTGTTCATTAGTGCTAAAGAACGCAGAAACAAATTTTCCCGTATCAGGCATAGGTAAGGTATTAATGCCTTTTAAAAGTGCTGATTTTTGAAATTTTTGAGCGAAACTTTGGATGGCAAGACAGGTCAAAATAAGAAGAAGCGTAGTTTTGAGATTCATTTTCAGGTGGTTATATCTGCAATTTTAAGTATCTCAAACTACTGCTACAACACACTTTATGTTAAAAAACGCTAAATAAATCAGGCTTTAGGTACAACAGGCAATATGGGTAACAAAAAAAAATCCCGTCCAGATGAACTTGGACGGGACTCGATTTTTGTATTTTAATCCGCTTTCTGGTTCAGGAACACAAATTTATGATCGAACATGTCTAACTTAATCTTGCTGTCTTTGTCAACTTTTCCTGCCAGGATCTCTTTCGATAGCTCGTTCAGGATTCTTTTCTGGATGACCCTTTTCAACGGCCTTGCGCCAAACTGCGGATCATAACCCAGTTGTGCCAACCAATCTAAAGCTTCATCACTGGCATCCATCTCTATACCCATTTCGGCTAAGGTTTGCTGTACCTGTTTAAACTGTAAGCTTACAATATTTCTGATTTCGCTGCGGTTTAATGGGGTAAACATAATCAGCTCATCAATCCTGTTCAAAAACTCCGGACGAATGGTCTGCTTCAATACCTCAAATAGTTCGTTTTTGGTTTTCGCAATAACCTCTTCACGGTTTTCGTCGCTCAAATCTTTAAAGTTATCCTGAATTAAATGCGCACCAATGTTCGAGGTCATGATGATGATGGTGTTTTTGAAATTCACCGTTCTGCCTTTGTTATCAGTTAAACGGCCATCATCCAATACCTGCAACAAGATGTTAAATACATCCGGATGTGCCTTTTCGATCTCATCAAGCAATACTACCGAATAAGGTTTGCGCCTAACCGCTTCCGTTAACTGTCCGCCTTCATCATAACCCACATACCCCGGAGGCGCTCCGATTAAGCGTGATACGGCATGTCGTTCCTGGTACTCACTCATATCAATACGGGTAAGTGCATTTTCATCATTGAATAAAAACTCAGCCAGGGCTTTGGCAAGTTCCGTTTTACCTACACCCGTAGTACCTAAGAAAATAAAGGAACCAATAGGTTTACGTTTATCCTGTAAGCCGGCACGTGAACGGCGGATGGCATCAGAAATGGCTTCAATAGCCTCGTCCTGGCCCGCTACACGTTGGTGCAGCTCTTCTTCTAAATGCAACAGCTTCTCGCGCTCGCTGGCAATCAGTTTGGTAACCGGAATACCGGTCCAACGGCCAACCACACCTGCAATATCGTCAGCAGTAACCTCTTCTTTTAGCATGCGGCTATCGGTTTGCTGGCTTTCTAAATCGGCTTTAAGTTTTTCAACCTTGTCCTGGGCTTCCTTTATCTTGCCGTAACGGATTTCGGCAACCTTGCCATAATCTCCGGCACGTTCTGCCTGTTCGGCCTCTAATTTATAATGCTCAATCTGCTCCAATTCATTATTCACTGCATCTACCAGGTCTTTTTCGCCTTGCCATTTCGCCTTAAATTCATCACGCTCTGCAGACAGGTTAGCAATTTCTGCTGAAAGATCTGCAACTTTCCTATCGTCTTTTTCCCGTTTTATCGCTTCGCGTTCAATTTCCAATCGCATAATCTCACGGTCTAGCGCATCTACATGTTCAGGTACACTATCCATTTCCATGCGTAGTTTAGAAGCAGCTTCGTCCATTAAATCGATGGCTTTATCCGGTAAGAAACGATCAGAAATATAGCGCTGACTCATTTCTACGGCTGCAATAATTGCTTCATCTTTAATCCTTACCTTATGGTGGGTTTCGTAACGTTCCTTTAACCCACGGAGGATCGAAATGGCATCCTGGGTATCTGGTTCCTCAACCATTACCTTTTGGAAACGGCGTTCCAAAGCTTTGTCTTTTTCCAGGTATTTCTGATATTCATCTAAAGTCGTTGCACCAATAGCGCGGAGTTCTCCACGGGCAAGTGCCGGTTTTAAGATGTTTGCGGCATCCATTGCACCCTCACCGCCACCGGCACCCACCAAAGTATGGATCTCGTCGATAAAAAGGATAATATCACCATCACTTTGGGTAACCTCCTTCACTACTGCCTTTAAACGTTCCTCAAACTCGCCTTTATATTTCGCGCCGGCAATTAATGCACCCATATCAAGCGAATAGACCACTTTACTTTTCAGGTTTTCTGGCACGTCGCCTTTTATAATCCTAAAGGCAATACCCTCTGCAATGGCGGTTTTACCTACACCAGGTTCGCCGATCAATATCGGGTTGTTTTTGGTTCTGCGCGATAAAATCTGAATAACACGGCGGATTTCCTCATCGCGACCGATTACCGGATCCAGTTTTCCGCTTTCTGCATATTCATTTAAATTGCGTGCATATTTATTTAAGGCCTGATAAGTGGCTTCCGCATTTTGATCAGTTACCCTGTTATCGCCACGTAACGCTACAATGGCTTTTTTAAGGTCTTTCTCGTTAACACCTTGTTCCTTTAACAACTTAGCGGTGCTATCGTTAACAGATAAGATACCTAGTAACAGATGTTCTACAGATACAAATTCATCCTTAAACTCTTTTAAAAATGTTTGCGCCTTTTGTAAAACGCTATTGGCATTGGATGAAAGATATACATTGCTTCCGCTCACTTTCGGGAACCTGGCAATCTCTGCATCCAGATTTTGATTTAATACATTTAGGTTAACGTTTAATTTCTTTAAAACATAAGAAACCACGTTTTCATCAACAGTAAGCAGACCTTTAAGCAGGTGCGCCGTTTCAATAGCCTGTTGCTGGTTGCCCTGGGCTATTTCAGAAGCCTGTTGAACTGCTTCCTGGGCTTTTATGGTAAAATTGTTGAAGTTCATATTCCTTTTAAATCAAAACAAATGCCATGTTGATTTTGATTTTCAAATCGGAAATTTTGTCGTGAAGTTGTTGTTTTTAAGTGAATAAATGACTGATTTTGAATGGTTTATGCTGAAAATTTGTCTTGTTTTAGCTTACTGTCATCCTAAACGTCGTGAAGCATCTTTAAAAGCTGGGTTTATGTTGAGGATCGGTAACTGTTAACTGATTTGGGCGTTCCCCAATCCCGAGAAATACGGGAAAGGGTCGGGCTTTACAGGGCTCTGCTTCGCTCCGGTACCGATGAAAGATCGGCACTGAACCCTTACAATCCCTAACGCGGTATTTATCGCAGTAAAATTTGGCAAGGTTGAGCATGGTGATATGAAATGCCTGACCATCGTTAAATGCGTTTAGATTGGATAGCAAAAAAATCCCGTTTCACCTCTCCAGGCAAAACGGGATAAAACCTAAAACAAAATCCGTTTCATTTGACAAAACGTTACAACTTGTGTGTTGTTAAAATAATAGACAGGAATTTCTGTTTAAGGTTTAATACCTGTTGAATATCTTTTATTTAATTTAAGGCATATGATTAAATAAATGATAGCAAGATATTCTTCAGGTTTACTAAATTGTTTTAAAAGAGGGCTGCGGCGAAATTGTTTCGAAATGATGGTTACAGCATGTAATTATTTTTTTTGCGAGGCTTTCGTTAATGCTGCGCAGTTTTATCTAAGTTTGTTCAATAATAAATTATTAAGGATAGAAAATGTCGGTAAGGGGTAACCAGTTTAAGGCCAATACATTCAGAGATAAAGGTGCAGAAAATGCACCAGGCAGGTCATCATTGGGCAGGCAGCCAAAGCGAAAAATGGATTTTTTGCCAAGCTTTGACCTGGCAGATGGCCGTGCAGTTAAAATTATAGGGCTGTTTTTCGTCATATTATCATTATATTTTTTAATCGCTTTTACTTCCTATCTGTTTACCTGGCAGGATGACCAGAGTTATGTAATTGATGCAAATGGCGGATGGAGCAATCTTTTTAAAACATCCGAAGAACTGAAAGAGGCGGGTGTTTCCATCCCGGTGGTTCAAAACTGGCTGGGTAAATTCGGTGCGCTGTTATCACACCAATTTATTTACGAATGGTTCGGGATTGCATCTTTCCTGTTCGTTCTGGCCTTTTTTATTATCGGCTACCGTTTATTATTTAAGGTTAAAATTCTTTCTATTTCTAAAACATTAGGGTATAGCTTTTTCTTTTTGCTTTTTATTTCATTAACCTTAGGTTTTGCACATGGTTTCTGGTCAGAATCGCCACATTATCTGGAAGGAGAATTTGGCTACTGGAGCAATAAATTATTAAGTGCCCAGATTGGCGCTGCCGGTGTTGCCGGATTAATCGCTTTTGCCGGATTAACCATTTTAATCATTGCCTATAATATCGATTTTAAGTTTCCGGAGCGTAAAGCGAAGGAAGTTTACCTGGATAATGAAACGCCTGATTATGTGAACGACATTAGGGAGCAGGTGGTAAAAAACAAAACCTATGAAGAACCTGCTGCACCTATTGAATTTCCGGTACGCGATAAGCCGGTAAGTAACGAACGTAAACAGCAGAACGTTGTATTACAGCCAAGCCGTTTTGAAGAAAAAGAGGAAGAGGAAACGGTAGCACCGGTGATGCTCTCTCCATTGGCGACAAATTTGCCATTGGCTACTGCTGCGGCCGCTTCATTGCCTTTAACGGTAGAGCCAGCGGTTGAAGTAGAAAAGGAACCTGCCTTCACGATCGAAAAAACTGAAGAAGAAAAAAAATCAGAAGACCTGGTTGAACAGTTTGGCAATTATGACGAAAAACTGGATTTATCGGGTTACAAATACCCTACAGTTGATCTTTTGGAAAATTATGGCACCAATAAAATCTCGGTAAATGCGGAAGAACTGGAGGCCAATAAAAATAAAATTGTTGAAACGCTTAATCATTACAATATCGAAATTGATAAGATTAAAGCGACCATTGGTCCAACCGTTACCCTGTACGAAATTATACCAGCGCCGGGCGTAAGGATTTCGAAAATTAAAAACCTGGAAGATGATATTGCGCTTTCTTTAGCGGCTTTGGGCATCCGGATTATTGCGCCGATGCCAGGTAAAGGTACGATTGGTATCGAGGTGCCAAACCAGCATCCTGAAATGGTACCGATGCGCAGCATTTTAAATACCGAAAAATGGGCACAAAACACCATGGATTTGCCTATTGCCTTAGGTAAAACCATTAGTAATGAGGTTTTTATTGCCGATCTGGCCAAAATGCCGCACTTATTGGTGGCGGGGGCAACTGGTCAGGGTAAATCGGTGGGTATTAACTCTATCCTGGTTTCGCTATTGTTTAAAAAACACCCTGCACAACTTAAATTTGTACTGGTTGACCCGAAAAAAGTGGAGTTAACCCTGTTCAACAGGATTGAAAGACACTTTTTGGCTAAACTGCCCGGAGAGGCTGATGCCATCATCACCGATACGAAAAAAGTTGTGAACACCCTAAACTCGCTTTGTATCGAGATGGATCAGCGTTATGATTTGCTGAAAGATGCGCAGGTGAGGAATTTGAAAGAGTATAACGATAAATTTGTTAAACGCAAGCTTAACCCAAATCTTGGTCACCGCTTTTTACCTTTCATTGTGCTGGTGGTAGATGAGTTTGCCGATTTAATGATGACCGCCGGTAAAGAGGTTGAAGCGCCAATTGCCCGTTTGGCCCAGCTGGCCCGTGCCATCGGTATCCACCTGGTACTGGCTACCCAAAGGCCGTCGGTAAATATTATTACGGGTACCATTAAAGCCAACTTCCCGGCCAGGTTAGCTTTCAGGGTATTATCAAAAATCGATTCGCGGACCATTTTGGATAGTGGAGGTGCCGATCAGTTAATTGGCCGTGGTGATATGCTTTTATCTACAGGCAGCGACTTAATCAGGCTACAGTGTGCTTTCGTTGATACACCTGAGGTAGACCGCATATCTGAATATATCGGTAATCAACGCGGTTATGCAGATGCTTACCAGCTACCAGAATATATTGATGAGGCAGGAGAGGGAAGCAAAGCTGATTTTGATCCCAACGAGCGTGATAAATTCTTTGAGGATGCAGCCAGGCTGATCGTTATGCACCAACAAGGTTCAACCTCGCTCATTCAGCGTAAATTAAAACTAGGTTACAACCGTGCCGGCCGGATTATTGATCAATTAGAGGCCGCGGGAATTGTGGGACCGTTTGAAGGAAGTAAAGCGCGTGAAGTTTTATACCCTGATGAATATTCTTTGGAACAGTTCTTGAATGGTATGGATAACAAAGATTAGATTAAACCATTTCACAGCAATCTACTCTAACGTTTCAAAAGAAAAATTTTTTAAAAAAGAAAAGATGAAGAAATTAATTTCAGCATTAATGGTTGTCGTTGCTTTTACAACTTCAACATATGCGCAGACTGATGCGAAAGCTAAAGCCATTTTAGCTGAGGTAAGTAAAAAATACAAATCGTACAATGTAGTTAAAACAGATTTTACCTTCACACTGGATAATCCAAAAGCTAAGGTAAAGGAAACGCAACAAGGTACTTTGTATGTTAAAGCCAATTCTAATAAGTACAAAGTAGCCATGACGAATCAGGAATTATTTAGTGATGGCAAAAGCCAGTGGACTTATTTGAAAAAAGACAAGGAAGTACAGGTGAGCAATGTAGATAACAGTGGCGATGCGATTAATCCGGCCAAGATTTTTACTGTTTATGAAAAAGGATTTAAATACGTTTATACAGGAGAACAAAAAGCTGGTGCCAAAACTTATCAGATGATTGATTTAACACCGGTTGACGCTAAAAAATCTATTTTCAAAGTACGTTTAAGCATCGATAAGGCTGCTAAACAGATTGCAAACGTGGTATTATTCGATAAAAACGGAAATAAATATACCTACAACGTAAAAACTTTTTCGCCTAACGTAAATGTACCAGAAACTACCTTTGCTTTCGATGCCAAAAAATATCCGGGTGTTGAAGTGGTAGATTTAAGATAACAGATACAGTAGCTGGCGCGTTATTTAGCGCTATGTCTAAAAAAGCGATTAATCAGTTTATCTGGTTAATCGCTTTTTCTTTTATATCTCCTTTGTTTAATGAGTTCGGTTAATATTTGAAATCATAGTGAGTGTTCAAGGCCACTTTACCTCGCGCTATTGTCATGATGCTGTATCAGAAATTATTTTGGAGATTTTTGGCAGAATAATATTTTGAAATGTCGTCATTGCCGTGAAAACCTGTCGTGTGGACACATCTTTTTTAAGCGTGGTATGGGCATTTTGCTGACCAACTTTAATAAAGCACGGATTTTAGCTAAGGACGCTGTCAATCCCAGGAGCCGGGGAAATCAAAAAAACAGTAGCAGTCCAGATAAACTTGCACTAACAAACCTGAAACGCAGTGGTTTTGTGTTCATGACGATAATTTAATTTTTAAAAAAAAAGATTGAACACAAACCCCGTAGGGCTCAATCAGACCAAAGAAAAAATAAACAATAACTGATTAAACGAAGTGCCGCTGTTTTTTTGATGCGGGTTGGATTGTGCAAAAGGCTCATTGCTGGATCCGATAGCTATCGGATGACGAAGCGCTTTGGGTACTTTGGCGCTCCAAAATGCGAAGCATTCTTGAGCACCATTAAAAATAACTAACAATTGCGAAAAACTACCATGCCACCGCGGCATAGAGCGGAAGAAAAGTATCATAATTAATCGTGTTCACACGGTAGGTTAAAATGGGAACCACGAAGTGCTCAGCGAAGCTAATCTTAATACGATAGAACGGCAAATAAGTAGTTCCTTACCAAACCATTAAGATGCCCAGTCAAGCTGAGCATGACGACATTGCCAAATTTAATTCTTTTGCCAGCTCTAAATCTGTTATTTTGATATAGCCTCATCTTTCCTGCTGCTAAGACCTTGAAATAATTACCCTGGGATTTTTACGATTTATGAGTACTGCTTACAAGCATGATTTTTACTTTGTATTTTTCTATCCCTAACTTAATTACGGGAACGATTGCATAGATATATCTTATTTATCATACATTATTGTATCTAAATTTTTAATTTCATTTTTATTATTAACCAAATATAATTCTACAAACATGAAAACGAATTCAGGTATTCTCGTACTCGGGATGGCTATTGCATTGTTCGGATGCAAGAAAGACAACACTACAATGGCTGATGTTGCAGATGGCCAATCCATCGTTCAGCCAAATAAAATGGAGCTTGCAGCTGCAGCTGTAAGTGCTACTGTAACCACTGAAGCTGCTTTAAAGGCCGCCATATCAAATGCGCAACCAGGCGATGTCATTACCGTGAGCGGTACCATTTATCTCACCAGCACGCTTCAATTACTTAAAAGTGGTACATCCGGTTCGAAAATTAATTTTACCGGTGGCATATTGGATTGTTCAGGTATTTCTAGTGCCAACTGGGGAGTTAAGGTAAACGGAAGCTATTGGAATATTACCAATATGACCATCAGAAATGCGCCAGACTGCGGTATTGTGTTCCAGACCGGTGGCTACAATTACGTAAATAAGGTAACTACGCATGGAAATAAAGATTCCGGGTTACAGATCTATAACGGCGGTCACCACAACAGCATCAATAATTCCACTTCGTACGACAATTATGATGTAGCCAACGGTGGTGAAAATGCAGATGGTTATGCCTGTAAGTTATCTGCCGGTGCAGGTAATCAGTTTAACTCCTGTAATGCCTACCACAATTCTGATGACGGATGGGATTTATACGGACAACCTTATACTGTTGTTATCAATAATTGTACGGCCACCAATAATGGTTACGGTACCAATGGTGATGGAAATGGCTTTAAGCTGGGTAGTGCGGGGCAAAATGTTGCACATACTGTGACCAATTGCACCGCCAGCAATAACAAGGGAAGCGGTTATGACGGTAACGGAAACATGGGGCATATCACCACCACAGGCAGCGGTGGCTCTGGTAATGTAAAAGGGCTTTTTAACCGAATTTACTAAAATGGTTCTCTCCGTAAAAGGTTCAGTTGGCAACAGCTGGACTTTTTTATTGAAATAGGATTTTAGGTGTATTATAGGATATATAGCTTTTCTGGAAAGCAATTGCAGCAATCTCGCCATTCGCTATTGGGAACGATTCAGAGCACTTCTGTATGGAGCCCATCCGTTTTGAGCGTAGTTTCGGCGTTATGCTAGCTCGCTTTAATAACACACAGGTTTTACCGAAGGACGCTGTCAATCCCAAGAGCCGGAGAAATCAAAAAAACAGTTGCTGTTCAGGCAAAATGGCACTAACAAACCTGAAACGCAGTGGTTTTGTGTTCATAAGAAATGATTCGAAGCTCTGAAAGAATTGAACACAAAACTAAGTGCCGCTGTTTTTTTGATGCGGGTTGGATTGTGCAAAAGGCTCATTGCTGGATTGACAAAGCGCTTTGGGTACTTTGGCGCGACAAAGTACCATGCCCCGCGGCATAGAGCGATAGACGAATATTATAATTAATTGTGTCCAAACGATAAGCCTGCGCAGGAAAGACGACCATTCTATTGGAGTCTGTCATTGATAGAGTTTAGAATTTTTCAAATATATCGGAGTGTTGATGTTAGATATACAAGGGGCTTCATTTCGACCGTAGCGGAGAGATCTTTTAGTCCAGTTCAAAGATTTCTCCCCGCCTGTACGGGCAGGCAGCACGCTTTGCTACGGTCGAGATGAAGCCAATTTAGCGTATACCAATGATAAGATGATAGGGCTTTCGTAACCTATTGCTAACAGCAACCCAATTTTCTAAATATTTTTATTGAAATGAACATCGTGGTTGATAAAATTTTCATCATGTATTTATGAATGCTGCATAGATTTATCTAAGTTTGTTTCCAATGTCATTGCCACTAACAAACCATACTTTAGAAAAATTAGAAGCCCTGCTTTTAGCGATGGGCTATAAGGTACGTTATGAGAAAGGGAACTTTAAAACCGGTTCGTGCCTGCTTGAGCATAATAAGATCGTTGTGGTTAATAAATTCTCCAACCTGGAAGGAAAAATTGCTGCACTGGTTAACCTGGTCAAACAAACCAATGCCGGGGAAAACCTGTTAGACGAGAAACAACGACAGTTTTATCAATCGTTACAACAAACCGAATTATTTTAATGAAGATACAAAGCAAGGATTACATATTTAGAAAGGAAAGTTTAAGCAGATGAAAGTTACTTTTTTAGGTACCGCTACATCACAAGGCGTTCCTGTAATTGCTTGTACTTGTGAGGTTTGTAGGTCTGCCGATCCGCGGGATAACCGCTTAAGAACATCTATTTTAATCGAAACGGCTGATAAAACCCTAGTGGTAGATAGTGGTCCTGATTTTCGTTACCAGCTTTTGCGCGCCAAGGTAAAAGACCTGGATGCTGTTCTGTTTACCCACGAACATAAAGACCATATTGCTGGTCTGGATGATATCAGGCCGTTTAATTACCTGCTGCATAAAGTTATTGATGTTTATGCTACCGAAAGGGTGCAAACTGCTTTAAAAAGAGAATTTTATTACATTTTTGCCGAAACCAAATACCATGGCTTGCCGCAGATTAACCTGCACACGGTAATTAACGGTGAGGATTTTAAAATCGGAGAAAACACCATTACACCTTTCGAGGTGATGCACCATTTATTGCCTATTACAGGCTACCGGATAGGAGATTTTACCTACATTACCGATGCCAAAACCATATCAGAACAAAGTTTTGAAAAAATAAAGGGATCAAAAATATTGGTATTGAATGCTTTGCAGAAAGAACCTCACATTTCTCATTTTACTTTGGGCGAAGCCATTGCCTTTGCCGAAAGGGTAGGTGCCGAAACTACTTATTTAACGCATATCAGCCATAATTTAGGCCTACATGCGCAGGTAGAAAAAGATTTGCCATCGAACATCAGGCTGGCCTATGATGGACTGTCTTTTGAATGTTAAATAGCATACAGCGGTTAATTCGGTTACTATTAAAAAACAAAACTGCCACAATAGCTACTCATTGATATTTCCATTCTATCATCTGAAATAAAAGCCATCCAGGTATGAAATGTCTTTCCTTTATAAAAGGACGGAATTTCCAGGCTTTCCCTTTCTTTAAATCGCCTGGCGCTGCTTGTTTCATAGATGGCCGTTTTGTTGTCCACATCATAGGCCATCAGCATGACCTGGTCATATTTCCTGGCATTATTGCCGTTAGCATTATCCCTCCAGCTGAAATGTACACCCACATCGTCGTGTTCCAGTTGAACACCCTCCGCACCGCTGAGCTTTCCAAAACTTAAAAGCACAGCGGGATAGTCTATTTCGCCGGCGGCATTTTGTGCATTTAACATGTTATAAGATTTTGCAGCATTATGTGCCGTCATCATTCTTTTTTTCGATTCCAGGTTAAAACCAATGCGGATAAAACCAACAATCGGGCTTAAAAAAGTCTGCATGATGGTAAAACGCGACCTGCAAGCCTTTTGATCTGCACTGCCTGTCTTGTTTTTGATCGATTTTCTGCGCTTGCTCCTGATCACCCATTTCCCGTTCAGGTAATAGCCCGTTACGGATCCTACCGTTCCGGTAAATCCGCCGTTAATTCCATTTTCTATTTTTCCCATGATTGCGTTGTTTATCTTATACAAGATAACAAATTGCTGATTATTAAACAAATGACTTGTATTTGTTACTGATTTAAGTCGACTGTTATTCGGGTTCAATTGTCATAAGTCCGACGAAACCCCGACTTAAGTGCGGCGAAAGTCCATCGTAATGATTAGGCTGTTATATTGGTCTCTATACCTGGAATAAGTTTACAAACAGAAAGCCCCGTTACCGCTATTTGTAAGATTTTACACATAAATCACTATAATTTATTTCGTGGTACACCTAATTAGAACCGCTAGTTAGATAACATCGTTAAGCAACGATTACTTAATATCCATTTCTTCTGCTTGAGGCATGATATGATGTCTAAGTGAGAATTTCGGTAAAAATTCAAAGAAATATTCGGTATGACGTTAATTGTAGACATAAAAAAAATGTATAGCTTTAAGCAAAATTAATGTTCTATGTATCCAGTTTTTAACAATAGCTCTCAAATAGGCCACAGTGCAGACAGTTTACAGGAAAGTCTAATCGAAATCTGTAACAGCCACAGAAATGCAGACAGGGCTTTAGCTTTCGCATTTATCCTATATGATTTTACAAACCCTCAAGTCAGCAAAGTTTTGCACGATAGTGATTATTGGATGGCGTTGAATGAAATTTCCGGAAAATATCTTACCGTGTTCAGTATTCATAAAAGCTCGAAATCCGAAGGAGAATCTAATAAACTTGCAAAACCAGAAATTGCAATGGCATATATGACTGGTTTTTCCTCAGTTGAAAGACCTGAACTAACGACTGACCAAATTATCACACGCTATTTTGATGCCGATTTTAAAGTTGAATATCCGGCAATTCTTTTTTTTCAGGTCGATGAGATGGAGGTTGTTGATGGCGTTATGATTGGACTAAACGAAGAGAAGTTAGAAGACGCCTACCTGGAAATTCAGTCGTACATTCGTTCGGCTGTTAAAGCACTCGCTAAAATTGAGCCTGAAAGTAAAGGGAATTTCCAAGAGATTTTCAATCAGCTTGAAGGGAATGTTAAACAGAACCGTAATGCAAGAGTGATCCGAAAGTTTACCAAAAAAGGGGTTAATCTCTTAGGAATTGTAAGTTCTGTTGTTGGGTTTGTCTAATGGACTTATTTTAAAATGCTATATATTAACATGCATTAGGACTTTTAGTGCCATCTTTTACAGGGATTAGAACGCCGACTCTGATTTGATAGGGTATGAAAAAAGAAACTGTTAAACGGCTTGCACCTTCTAAAGAAACATTAAAATTTCTGTTCAGTCTTTGCGGGAATGAATGCGCTTTTCCAGGTTGTCAGCATCCGGTATATAGCGTGAAGAATAAGCTCATTGCGCAGGTTTGTCATATTGAATCGGCGGCCGAGGGCGGAGAACGTTTCAATCCTGATAGCAGCAATGAAGAACGTCGTGGTTTCAATAATTTATTGGTATTGTGCTATGAACATCATATTGAAACTGATGATGTCGCCGAATATCCGACTGACAGGATGCGCCAGATCAAATCCGAACATGAGAATCGCTGCAGAAACCGTTTTAAACCTTCACCTTCCCAAATAGATGAGGCCTTTGAGATTGAACTGAGAAATGCTTTTGAACGGATTGAATATAAGGCAGATATAATTATTTCCAAACAAGATGAGCACAATAGTATTTTAGGGTCGCTGGATACCAATGTGGCTGCCGTACTGGCCAAATTGGATGCAGTGCAATCTGGACAAACCAACTATAACCAAAAGATTGATGAGATCTTTTTGCTTCGTAGAAACAAGCAACAGCGGGCAGCGATTTCGCTGTTTGATTCTTTAAAATCTACTGGCTGGTCAAATTTATCAGCACATGAAAAATATAGGCTTATGGTTTTAAAAGGGGTCTGCCATTTGGATCTCAATGAAGTGGAGTTTGCTAAAGGGCTTTTTTTTGAGGGCTATCATTTGCAGCCGGAAAATGTAAAAGCCATTTATTACGGGATGCTTGGGTATATGCTTGATGGCAATGATGAGGCAGCTCTATTTCTTGCTGAAAAAGGTTTAAAGCTAGATCCCACAAATTCAGGGATCATCTCGTCGCTGATAAGATTAAACAGGGGAAAATCTTTGAAGGAAATTCTGTCCTTGATCCCTGAAGGGATGAGGAATGATGTAGAGGTCGCTTTTGAAGTGGCAGTTTGTATGCTTAACATAAAGCAATATGATGAGGCTATCAGCTGGCATCGCATAGCACTCAAAAATAGTACGGGGCCATTTCATGATCTCAAGGCTTCACTTGCTTCTGTTATTCTCGAGTCGATATTCGACAAGTTCAGGGTTTTCACTAATCAGATTACCCAGGAAATGAGGAATAAGGCGGAATACATTCTACAGCTTTATAATGAAGCTTGGGCTGAGGTTTCAGATAGTGAACTACGCATGTCAAGGACATGGTATTTGCTGAATCGTGGGATTGCTAAGAAACTTACTGGTAATTTTGATGGATTTTATGAGGATTCTTTTGAAGCCTATCTGATAAATCCTGACTATGCTACCACCAAGCATTTTTATATGGTGTGTAATGAACTGCGTAATAAGCCGAAAGCAGAAGAACTCCTTGAGGCACTGAAGGTGTTGGCTAACGGAGAACAGCTCAATGAAGTTTTGCTTTTCGAGGGACAATTTCTTTTCGATACTGACAATTACGATAAAGCGCTGGGTGTTTATCAGGATTTGCTTCGTAAAGATATTAGCCAGTTGCATCGGAAAACGGTCCTATTGGAGTTGGTATCATATTATTTAAGTGTTAAAGATTATGAATTGGCCGAAAGGTATAACCGTCAACTTGGAGAACTTGCACCTGAAGAGATTTCCTATCAGACGCTTCAAGCCCGAATTGATGCAGCATTAGGTAGAACAGACTTTGGAGTAGCTTTGCTGGAAATATCTAAAAAGGTAAACGATGAGACTCCTAAAAGTCATATTGAAGTATTGGCTAATGATCTGGCAAAAACCGGTCTAATACGGGAGGCCATTGATTTAAATGAGCGGGTGACTGAGAAGCTGGTCTATTCATCTCAGTCTGTTAAGCTTATCAATCTTTATCTTGAGGCTGGCGAAAGCAGGAAAGTTTTAACGATGGCTAAAGATTGGCTTGAGAAGTACGGTCCCATAAGGGATGTCACTACTGTCGTTGCCTATGTATACGAAAGTATAAATGATGTAAACTCTGCTATAGCAGCCTATAAAAGCTATCTGGATGTTTACCCTGGAGATCAACAAATCAACTATCACCTTGCTGCAATATATCGAAGAGAAAATTTTGTGGAGCTTTTAAAGGCAACCTTAGAATCATTTGTTCATCTGGATCAGCATTTAACCATGGATGCGCAATACAATCTTGCTGTTATGATGCATAATTGTGGTTTTGTAGACAAAGCATATGCTTTCGCTTATCAAACCCGCCGGCAGTTTTTTGATTCTGCAGCTGCCCATGATAGGTTTGTAGCCCTTAGTACAACATTTGATCAGGCCGACAACCATCCTGCAGATCCCTTGGAAATTACCCCTCAGTGTGCGGTTATAGTGGAAACGGACGGAAATAGGCATGACTATATTATTCAGCAAGCGGAAGATCTGGTAAAATCAAGGGGAGAAATATCTCCTGATAGTTTTGAGGGAAGGATTTTAATTGGTAAGAAAGTTGGCGACCAAGTTATTCTGGCTTCAAATCAACCAGAGCATGCCAGTCAAATTCTTGGCATCCAGCATTTATACAATTATGCTTTTGTACAAAGTATGGATATGTCTTTTTCCGTGTTTGCGGGCGAAACCAAATTAAAAAGGTTTCAAACAGGAACAAGCGGGGATTTCAAAGAAGATTTCAAAGAACTTTTTAAAAACTTGGATGATTTGCAGAAATACAATGCCAGTATTGAAGAAAATTATTAAAAAGGGAGTCTGCCCATAGGTGCGATAGCTTTGATTAAAAAAGAAAACCCAATTAATATATGGCTGATATGTATCAGTAATCCTTCTATGGGCCTCACCACCTCATCGGATGCGCAAGAGCATTTTTTAGGCAGTAGCATGCTGCTCGGCACAGCTCCTATTGTGCTCGATATTATTTCGCTGTGTACCATATTCTTCATAGATGCTCATTTACTGATATCAAGGCTGCCAAATAGATTAATCGTAGCTGCAGCCTCTGTAACAGAAATTAATGATATCATTTCTGAACTCGAAAAAATCAGGCCTGTTGGCTCAATGACTTTAGGTAAAGTAAATGGAGCATACATCAGGCACATTAGGACGCCTGAAGACATACATAACCAGATTAAACGGTTTTTGACGCTGAAAGCTTGGATTGAAACGAATTGCGAGATACTACCATGTGAAAGCGCCTTGGATATGAATGCACATGAAAAAACTAAATACGATAAGGCTATTGGGGAGAGCTTTGTCGATTCCATTTTAACGGCACGGGCGCAAGAAGCAATTTTTCTGTCCGAAGAATCCTCGCTAAGGAGACTTGCTTATCAGGAATTTGGTTTATCGGGGGTAGCGACTTTTACACTACTGCTATTCATGAATCAACAAAGAACGATATCAGTTGAAGAATACCGGGAAGCGACAATAAAACTAATTGTAATGTATTATAGGGTCATCCCTGTAACGTCGCAAACCTTATTGAAAATCGCCCATACCAGTGGCTATAAATTTAACTCGGTCATCGAACAAGCTTTTGAAGGACTTTTGTCTAATATTCTTCCACCTGATAAAGGTGCAGAGTTTGGAGCACAGTTCATTTTCATGGTTTACAGCGCCAAAGTTGACTTTATCATTGATACCAATTTTGAAGAATATAGGAGGTTTGTATGTGTTAAATGCCTGGATACCTTATGTAGAAAATATATTTCAAAAGATTTAGCTTCGTATCTTGAAAATTATTTTCAAAATCCAGTTTTTGCTGCTGCTGCTGAATTGCCAGCTATTAAAAGACTGCTTAAAAATTATTTCAGCTAATATTAGGTCAGTTAAATGATATCTGCTGAAATCAACATATCCATAAATGTTTATTGAGCAGTTTAAAGTAGAGTTGGGTACTGATTTGTGAATAAAGATAATCTTTTGAACAAAGCTGGCTTATATTTTCTTAGTTCGAAATAATTGCTGGGTTGTGTAAAGGTTCCGGAATGTTAGAAGCTGAATGATAAGTAAAAAACAGAAATGAATTATTAGCGACGGCTATCTCGTAATATTACTGATAATAACCCTTGTTCATTTTGCAGATTGTTCTTCAATCTTCAACTTTCATTTTTTTAAGCAAAAACAACAGGAGAAACTAGAAGTTTTTACAATTCAAATGATATATTTGCAATCACAAATAAGTGGTGACCCTGATAGTTATAGGGGTGGTAGATGAAATAGCTAAATCATACCCAGGTGGCGAAATTGGTAGACGCACCAGCTTGAGGGGCTGGCGCCTGTATGGGTGTGGGAGTTCGAATCTCCTCTTGGGTACTTTTAAAGCAAAACGCTTTGTGAACAAATGTTCGCAAAGCGTTTTTTGTTTATATACACTTGGGTATATAAAGTAACCGTATAGTTAATTTTGGTCGATACCAACTATGGGTTTGGTGGTGGTATTGTTATTATCAAATTTGTAATAATAATCACAATCCAGTGAGAAAAAATAGTAAGCTGTACCAATGTTTTATTATCAAAATGGTAATAAAATGTTATTGTAACCATTTTGTTACATTTATGGATTTTGGCATTTTAAATTATAAATTTTGGTTTAAATCAAAATTAGACGGTTTTCCGTAAAGTAATTGCCAGCAATTGGCGAATGAATGAACGAATCATTGTAAAATTACGGATTTCCTCTTGACTGGGTGAAACCTTTCCCTTACATTAGATGTTAATTAAGCACCGGCGCTAAAATGGGAATATGTTCTAAAGGCATATTTTTTTGTACAACAAGGTTTTGTCCGATAAAAATTCCTACTTTTGCACCCCAATTATAAAATACACTATCACAACAGTAACAACGCTTTCTTATAATGTTAATGGAACAAGCTATATCATCGAATAAAGCTGCATCTGACTGGAAATTAGATCCTCAAAAAGGAGACGTTTACACAGGGGATCAAGTTATTGATGCATATCTAACAGGCAAAAAACATGGCCTGCAATCCTACCAAAAGTCTTTGTACAATTCACTTCAACAAAATGTTGATGCTTGTGCGGTAATTACTAAAAGTGTTTTAGAATATCTAAAAAAAATCAATATTGAAAGCGATACAGCATTCTTAAAGATAAACAACTGGGATAATTTCAATATAATTCTTCCAGTAAAGGAGGAAGACTTCTTAGATGAAAAGTTTTTAAGTGTATACGATTTTGCTTCTGATCTCGAAGAAAAGTCAATAAACGATACATTCAACTTTGGAGTCTCTTTTCTAGACTATACTGAAAAATTAAACGAGCATAACTTGCAATGTGATGGCTTCATTCTAAAATTTGCAAATTAATTGAATGAGGTTTCAGCACGGAGAGCACAATGAAGGACTTTCGGATTTACTATTAAACTATCAAGATAAGCCCTATAACGATTGGGTAGTTACTACCTCTTTTTACGCTTGCATACAATTTGTTGAACACAAAATATTCCCTCGCGAAATTGATGGCGAAAAGTACGACACTTTTAATGAATATTGTGATTACCAGCACAATGTTTTAAAGAATAGGACTTCAAAACATGATTTGAAAACGCAGTTAGTTAAAAAGTTCATACCTTCTGTTCATGCACAATATAGACTTTTAAAGGACTTGTGCTTTAATTCTCGGTATAATAACTATATCGTTTCAGATAATAAAGCAACATCTGCTAACATGACAATGAAAGTAATAAAGAGAAATTGCTCATGATACCAAAGTTACCCAACTAGATGGCTTTTCTTGTTTTATAGCTTTTTGTTATATTGCATTGCGGAAACCATCTACCAACATCGGATTAGGGGACTTTGATATTTTTATTATACAGCGTTATATATAATCAGTAAGCATATTTAAAGGGTTAAATGCTTATCAAACTTTGATCTATTCCATTGACCTCTTTTTTTTATAAAAGCCCCCACAAATCCGCAAGGGCTTTAATTTAGTTAACCATTTATCACTCAAAACTCCCTTTCCCAACCACATAACTATAAATCACCACATATTCAATCCCGTTTTTTTCAAAATACCCGATAGGAATATCACCTTTTTCAAAGTAAGCCGATTGACTCTCGAATGGAACGCCGCAAAGGATGGTATCAGGTTCTATATGATGATAAACTACATCATGCCTACTATTTGCAATGGCCATTAATGTGGATAAACTTTTGCTCGATCCTTTTTGGTTGTATTTTGGATGATGCGGGTGCTGATCGGCCCAAATCCATTCACCGCATACCATCGGTTTATAATATTTGCCTAGCGGGATATCGAACCGGCGTGGTAAAAAGCAGGAAGCTATTTCGCCATTGGGGCTTATAGTTCCGGTTTCGATAAAGAAATGGCTAATCTGTATCCAATGCCGGGTGAGCTGATATACATATTCCCTAACCGCATTTTGACCATCCTCTAAAAATTCTGCCCAACCGCTATAGCGTGGCAAAGTCATCGTGATTTCGGAAACATGCCCATCAATATGATGTAGGGTGGCCTTTACCGCGCAAATGGCAGGCAATACATTCATGTTGTTGGTTACAGCTGCAACCTGAAGAGGGAGCTGTGTGTTTTGTTTTTTACTTTTGGTACTTCGCATGACCTAAAAATTTAAAATATCCCGGCCGCTGCGAAGTACCAAATAACTCTTTTCAGAGACATAGGAAATGAGGGGCTACCTCTCGGCCGGGAATATCGTTAAAATTAATTTACTGGATTTTCTGTCTACTGATTAAATGAAAAAATATATTATTTGTACTTCGCATAGGCAATTTAGAAAAAAAATCTAAAAACACAAAGAAAAATCTTGATTAAATTAATTATCCCGGTTGTGGTAAACTGCCAGCTAAATTATTGAAAAATTAAAGTTTTGCATGGCAGGGTTTCTAGCATGATAGATTGCTAAGATAGACGCTTCTTTCTTGGATTTCTGTCAAGCTCCTGCTTGTCCTGTCAATTCCTTTTTGCTTTTCCCATTAGGAATACTTACTATTGATTACACACAAAAACAATATACAGATGAAACGTTTACAATTAAAGAGGGGATATTTTCTGATGCCCTTTGTAAGGAGTATGATGTGCTTACTGCTTACCAGCTGGCTAGTGCCGGCAAATGCACAATTTTCGGTAGATCTAAATGATAACAGGATCTTTTCCATACTTAATGGAAGAATTGGGCCCGTTGGTAATACTGATGTCACCTATTATACTGGTGATTTTTATCCGGAAATTAAAGGTAAGATAAAATCTATCGGCAATACTAACATCACCTATTACACTGGTGATTTTTATCCTGAAATTAAAGGCAAGATAAAATCTATTGGCAATACTGACATCACCTATTACACTGGAGAATTCTACCCTGAAATTAAAGGTAGGATAAAATCAGTAGGTACGATAGATTTGATTTACTACACTGGAGACTTTTATCCTGAACTTAAAGGTAAACTAAAAACTGTTGGCGATGCCGAGATTGTTTATTACACTGGAGATTTTTATCCAGAGCTTAAAGGTAAAGTAAAATCAGTGAATGGGAGTTTTCCCGAAAGCATTTTGTTTCTTTTTCCCGAACTGGGCGTTACCAATTAGCATGCTGAACAGATCAGGCAATAAAGTAGGTACCTGTAGTGGTGTTAAGTTTAGTATGATTGCATTTGAATCCTAAACAAAAAGGGGCAAAATTATTTTAAAGATTTTTGCCCCTTCTGTCTATAGTCTTGAGGCAGGATTGAGGGTAGGGAGACTACGGATTAATTAATATAAGAGCGTTTAATTGCTTTTACAGGTCTTCTGGATATTTATGCTCAAAAATTTTATCCTTAGCCTGGCCAATAGCTTTTAGTTTTATAACTTTTACGCATCACAATAGCAGCCTCTTTAATATTTAAGCCATACTCTTCTAACGGTGAGGCTTGCGAAATCGCCATTTAACAGAAACAACGATCAATAGATCTAATCTCTTCTGCTTTCCACCGTATAAATAAAGCTATCGGCCTTATAAAAGCCGAGGTTGTATTCAATTGGTTTTTCGTCAATATCATAAACAAAACGCTTCCGGAATAAGATAGGGGAACCTATATCTGTCTCCAGTTTGGCGGCAATAAATTCATCCGCAAGTAAAGCACTGATTTCCTCTTTGGATATCATCGCAACAACCGCATGTTCCTTTTCGAGCATTTCATAAAGGGGCGCTTTGTAATCCTCCTCGCCCGTTAAGCCTACATTTGGATGAAAGTAAGATTCGAAATAGACGAAAGGCCCCTCCGGGCGGCCCCTTAAGCGAACCAGTTTAAGCACTTTCTTATCTTCCTTAATCTGAAAAAAACTAGCGAGCCGTTTTTCCGGATAAACCCAGCTCACATGCAATTCGAAATTTCGAATCGGAATTCCCCTGGCGCTCATTTCCTGAGAGAAACTCATCCAGTTTTTGGATTTGGAACTCAGGGATTTCGACTCGGCAACCCTGGTACCCACGCCTTTTTTCCGGCTCAGCAAGCCGTCGTAAACCAGTTTATTGATCGATTGGCGTAAAGTAGTACGTGATATGCCCAATTCTTTTGATAAGTCTACTTCATTGGGAAGCAGTTTGCCGCCGGCATATTCAGGGCTTTCAATTAATTTTCGTAACAATGCTTCTGCCTGTACATGTAATGGCACCTGACTTTTATGGTCTATTGTTAGTTTCATACTAGATACAATGATATAAAAAAATCGCTTAATTACATCATGTACATACATGCTATTGCTTGCTGCGATTTAAGCCCCCGTTTAGTCGCATCTGGTAATCAGGTGCGAAAAATAATCGAATAAAAATTTGGAACTCATTTATTTAATAATACATTTGTATATACATACTAAAGAATGTACTATCTAACCAGATAATTTACTTAATTTTTAAAATTTTCGTCATGTTGAGCCAAATACCCATTCTGAATACCTGTTGTGTTAGTTTTAGTAATGATGGTTCAACTATGATCACGATTAAAGCATCGTTTCCGGGATAAAAAAATCTCATTTCGTGTGCCTGAAATCGTGGATGCAAGAACATTGTATGAACATGGACCAAATTCAAAATATAACATACCAGCACCCTTACCCCAATATGTCAATAGAAGAACCGATGCGAAAGACCGAGCAGGAAATTATGCCGGCATTTATTAAAGAAATCAGCAAACCGCAGGGCTACGATATCTACCCGTACTTTGCGCTGGGAGAAAAACAAATTTTTAATGGTTTTGCTGCCCTTGCCGATTACATCACGCGGCAAAAAACCGTCGTTGTGGATGGTTATGTGGGGATATATTGGAATTTATTCATCCGCTCGCTTAAGAAAGAGTTTGAATCCAGAAAGTTACGGGTGCACATTATAGATACAGCTTCTTTTTTTAAAGATGAAGACTTGATTGATGAAATGACGCTAGACTTTTTAGGTGAGAAGGACGGGGTGTGGGGAAAAAAGACCACACTGAGCCTGGGTGATTTTTTTGATCTTGAGGCTTTAAAGGCTTCAGAAGTGAATGAAGATTGTGATGTAAACATTATGATCGGCTGCGGCGCTTCGCTAAGCGAATGGGATGCACCCCTGATTTATGTGGATTTACCCAAAAATGAGCTGCAGCACCGAATGAGTGCGGGCGCCATCTGCAATTTGGGCAAGTCTGGTCCGCAAGAACCAACTGAAATGTACAAACGTTTTTATTTTGTAGACTGGGTTGTACTTAATACCCACAAAGAGCAGCTAGCAAAAAATGTAGCTGTTTTTGTTGATGCGCAGTGGGAGGAAGACATTAACTGGGGTTATGGTGACTCGGTTAGGGAAGGGCTTCAGAAAATGTCTGCATCGGTATTTCGTGCAAGGCCGTGGTTTGCCCCCGGCGCCTGGGGTGGACAGTGGATGAAAAAGCATATGCCCCAACTTGATCAAAATGAGGTTAATTATGCATGGTCTTTCGAGCTTATTGTTCCGGAAAACGGCCTGGTGTTTGAAAGTGACGGCCTGCTTTTAGAGGTCTCTTTCGATCTGCTGATGTTCACCCAATCGGAAAACATACTGGGGAGGCATGCAGAACGATTTGGAAATGAATTTCCGATAAGGTTTGATTTTCTCGACACCTTTGACGGCGGTAACCTTTCTATCCAATGCCATCCAAGTCTTGAATATATTAAAGAACAGTTTGGAGAAAATATCACTCAGGATGAAACCTACTATATTCTGGATTGCAATGATGAGGCAAGCGTTTACCTGGGCTTTCAGGAAGGTATCGATCCGGCTGCTTTTAGAACAGTACTGGAAGATAGTAACCGAAATGGAGTAGAAGTAGAAATTGAGCAATACGTACAGCGTCACCAAGCAGAAAAGCACGATCTATTTCTGATTCCAAACCGCACCATTCACAGTGCAGGTGCACAAAACCTGGTGCTTGAAATTAGTGCAACACCCTATATTTTTACTTTTAAGATGTATGATTGGTTGAGGCTAGACCTCAATGGCAAGCCACGGCCAATTAATATCGAACATGCTTTTAAAAATCTCGATTTTTCACGAAAAGGAAGCAAGGTAAAACAAGACCTCATTTCCAAACCGACTGTCCTTTTTGAAAAGGAAGGGTGCACCTGTTATCACCTGCCTACCCACGCCGAACATTTTTATGATGTACATCGCCTGGACTTTGATTTACACGTTGATGTTGAAACGGACAATGTTTGCCATGTTCTGATGCTTGTTGAAGGTGATTCGGTTACGGTAAGCACTGCCGACGGCTCTACTATGCATTTTCAGTATGCTGAAACTTTTGTGATCCCGGCAGCAGCCGGAAGCTACAGCATTACGAATAACTCAAACGGGCAGGCGAAAGTAATTAAAGCTTTTTTAAAATAAATTAACATGACTATACAGGAAAAACATACCGATATCAAAAAAAGTCGTTCCTACTTGTACCTTGTGAGCCTGGTTGCTGCCTTGGGAGGCTTTTTGTTTGGTTTTGATACAGCCGTGATATCCGGTACCATCAGCCTGGTTACCAAAGACTTTGGCCTGGATGCGGTTAGCGAAGGATGGTTTGTGAGTTGTGCCCTTTTGGGCTGTATCATCGGGGTAATCATTTCAGGTAAGCTCAGCGATAAATTCGGACGGAAAATCGTCCTTATTCTCTCTGCCTTTCTTTTCCTCACCTCAGCCCTGGGCTGCATGTACTCGGGATCCTTCTCTGCCCTGATTATCTTCAGGCTTATTGGTGGCATCGGAATCGGCGTGGCCTCGATGGTATCACCGCTTTATATTTCGGAGTTTGCGCCTTCAAGACTGCGCGGAACCATGGTTTCGCTCTATCAGCTTGCCCTAACCATTGGTATTGTTGTGGCCTATTTTACCAATGCTTACCTGGCAAATCACGCTGGCGGGGTGCATTCAAATGCAGCGTTACAAAGAATATTTTCTGCAGAAGTATGGCGTGCCATGCTTGGTTTGGGCGCTTTTCCGGCACTTATTTTTCTTTTGGCGCTCTTTGCCGTCCCCGAATCGCCGAGATGGTTACTAACCATGGGACGCAAAGATTTAGCAGCGCGGATATTGATCAAAATTGACGGTGAAGCGGCGGCAAGGAAAGAACTGGAAGCTTTCTCTGGTCAACGAATTTCGGGAGAAGAGGGCTCACTGAAAACACTTTTTAGCCCGGTGTACCGTAAAGCACTTTGGATAGGTCTTTTGCTTCCCTTTCTCTCTCAGGTTTGCGGCATTAATGCCGTTATTTATTACGGTCCGAGAATATTGGAACAAGCAGGCTTTACGCTGAATAACGCCCTGGGCGGGCAGGTAACCATTGGCATCGTAAATGTGGTTTTCACATTTGTAGCCATTTTTACGGTCGATAAATGGGGACGTAAACCCCTCCTTTATGTTGGCGTAGGAGGGGCGGTGATTTCGCTTATCATTATTGGCATGCTATTTCAGTTCGGCGTAATCTCAGGTCCGTGGATCCTCATTTTTATCCTCGCTTTCATCGCCTGTTTTGCTTTTTCTTTCGGGCCGGTATGCTGGGTAGTTATCGGAGAGATTTTTCCTAACGGCATTAGGGGTAAAGCCATGTCTTTAGCTACACTAACCCTCTGGATCGGTAATTTCTTTGTCGGTCAGCTTACGCCGGTGATGCTTCAGCGCATCGGAACTTCATGGACCTTCTGGATTTTTGCCATCTGTTGTTCTCCGGCATTGCTCCTCACCTGGAAGCTGATTCCGGAAACCAAAGGACGCTCTCTTGAAGAAATCGAAGAACACTGGCAACGAAGCGAAAGTATCCCCAAATAAATAAACACCAAAAGAACCTAACCATATATCAAAAATGCCTGTAGGCATGCTAACCAATCAAAATGTTATGAGACTCAAAATTTACCAATCAAAAAAACTTAAGTGGTGCTGCTGCAGGCAGCTGGCCTTGCTGTTGGTAGTACTGGTGCTTTTTATGCCAGGTTACCTCGCTGCAAGCCCATCTGCTTTAACCCCATTGAGGCAGGGATCTAAAAATATGACCATAGGTGGAAAAGTAGTGGATGAGAAAGGCAGCGGCCTTCCGGGAGTAAACGTGCAGCTTAAAGGCACATCGGTAGGCACTGTTACAGATGCTAACGGAAACTACAGCATTTCAGTTCCTGATAACCTGGCGTCAGGAAGCCTCTCTTTTTCCTATATCGGTTATACGGGCCAGGAGATTGCCATTGCCTCGCGAAAAATAATTAACGTAAAGCTGGCGCCTGCTGCCGGAAACGAGTTGAATGACGTGGTGGTTGTGGGTTATGGTACACAAAAAAGGGTATCTATAACGGGTTCGGTGAGCACGATTGATGCAAAGAACATCGAAAATAAGCCCGTACTGAATGCCTACCAGGCACTGCAGGGCGAAGCGCCCAATCTCATCATTCAGCAAACCAACCTAAACCCGGGAAGTGATGTTACCGTAAATATCAGGGGGGTAGGAACTTTAGGAGACAATACGCCCCTGGTGGTTGTGGATGGTATTGTTGGCGGGAATCTGAACACCATCAATCCAAACGATATTGCCAGCGTATCTGTCCTAAAAGATGCCGGTTCTGCTGCCATTTATGGTTCGAGGGCTGCCAACGGAGTAATTTTAATCACTACAAAAGCTGGTAGGCTCAATCAGAAAACGACAGTTTCTTATAATGGAAGTTACGGTATCCAGGATGCCAATGTGCTGGTACATAAAGTTCCGGCCTGGCAAAATGCCTATTATAAAAACGAATCTCTGGTTAATTCTGGTTTAAGTCCGGCTTATACACCAGATCAGATTCAAAAACTCAAAGATCAGGGAGATGGTACCTGGGATATCGAACATCTTTTGCGCACCGCACCACAACAGTCACATAACGTAAACATTGCCGGTGGCGGAGAAAAAAGCGCCTTCTACGTTTCAGCAGGTTTCCAGGATCAGCAAAGTAATTTTATTGGCAATGGGGGTGAGGGATCAAAATTCGGCTATCAGAAATACAATTTGAGGTTAAATCAGACCAACGTTATCGGAAAATTGCGCACGAATTTCATCTTACTTTATACCAAAACCAGAAACAAGACCAACAGCGTGGGTGATAACAATATCTTCGCCGATGCAAACAGGGTTCCACACAATTTCAATTGGCAGGACGAAAATGGCAACTACCTCACCAATCCTTTTGCCTCACAGTACAATGAATACGGCGTTCTGGAAAACGGCGGATTTAACCAGGCCGATAATGATGAGATTTTCGGATCATTCAATGGCCAGTTTAACATTACCAAAAACCTGAAACTAACCGGTGAATTCGGTGGAACCTTGCAAAACAATGGCACCTTCTTCCGCCGTAAACAGGTAAATTATCTTCCTTCAGGCGTTTACGGAGATGATCGTTCGGTTTTGGATGCCAACAGCAAATCGCAACTTTTCAACACCAAAGTTTATCTGGAATATGGAAAGAAAATTGCAGCGCACGATTTTAAAGTTCAGTTGGGTGCTTCGAGCGAAAATTATTCACAACGCGGCTTTCAGCTTCAAAAAACCTTAACAGACCAGTTACTGGGAACGCCAACAACAGGAACTATAGTGGATCCCATTAATTCTAATAATAGCTTAGCGATTAACTCCAATAGCTTGCAGTCTTTATTTGGCAGACTCAATTATGCTTTCGAAGACCGTTATCTGCTGGAGGCCACAGCACGGTACGATGCTTCCTCAAAATTTGCCAGGGGTAACCGCGGCAGTTTCTTTCCATCGGTGAGTGCAGGCTGGATCATCTCTCAGGAGTCTTTTATGGAATCCTTAAAGCGTACGGTAAGCAATCTGAAACTTCGTGCCTCATACGGGGTTTTAGGAAATCAGAATGTGGGCAACTTCCAGTATCAAACCACCTATTTTAACTATGCAAGTGCTTATGGATTCAATAATATCCCGGTAGGTGGCGCAGGTACATTATTATCTAACCGGGATTTAACCTGGGAAAAAGCTTCTACCTTGAACATCGGTTTAGAAGCAGGTTTTTTTGACAATGCATTAACGGCTACTTTTGATTATTTCAATAAAGTAACCAGAGATATCCTTCAGCCAAGGCAGGATGTTCCGGCAATATTTGGTGCGGCTACACCCGATTTTAATGTGGCGAAAGTGAGAAGTAAGGGCTGGGAAGCTTCGGTTACCTACAATTTACGTGGAGAAAACGTAACCCAAAGTTTTAGCCTTAATGTGGCAGATAACCAAAACAAGTTGCTTCAGTTATCAGGCGGAGCTACTGAGCAGATCATCAATCAGGATGTATTCCAGTTGCTTAGACGTGTGGGCGAACCCATTACACAGTATTACGGCTATCAAACCAATGGATTTTTTCAAAATCAGGCAGACATTAACAGTGCTCCGAAAATTGCCGGAAATGCAGTTGTTCCTGGAGACGTTAAATTTAAAGATCTGAATAATGATGGTGTGATTGATGCAAAAGATAAAACTGTATTGGGCAATCCTTTTCCAAGATATACTTTCGGGTTCACCTACCGCCTGGCTGTAAAAGGTTTCGATCTTCAGTTGTTCATTCAGGGTGTGGGTAAACGCGAAACATTCCTTCGCGGAGAACTTGTTGAGCCTTTTCATTACGGTTATGGTGCAACAGTTTATGAACACATGACCGATTACTGGAGTCCGGGAAATCCTGATGCACGCTACCCGATTTTTGCCAATATCGGATCGCCATCAAATACCAACAACTGGAGAACGGGTTCCGATCTTTACAAATATGATGCGGCTTACGCACGTTTAAAGAATGTGAACATCGGCTATACCTTGCCGCAGGCACTGACACAAAAAGCAGGTATTCAACGCTTAAGGGTTTCCCTGATCGGGCAGAATTTGTTTACGCTTTCAAAACTTAAATTTATCGACCCGGAAACGTCAGAATTCGGGAATAACCTGAGCACTGGTTCGAGTTCGAATAGCGCCCGCCAGTATCCATTACCGATTTTTTACGGAGCAGGTTTGGACATCACCTTTTAATATTCACGGCTAGAATTATTCATATGAAATTTTTAAATAAAACCCTCATCATTGCTTTCAGCCTTCTTGCCTTTGCAGGATGTAAAAAGCTCGATATTGCGCCAACCGACCGGTTTTCAGATTTAACATTCTGGACCGTGGATGTGAATGTAAACAGTGCGCTCAATAATAATTACAGCTTGCTTTATAACAGTTCATTATATTTTGAGCCGGAAGCACTCTCTGATAACGCATATTCACCTTCAGGAGACCTTAACCTGATTGCAAGCGGAAATGCCACTTCGCTTACCGCCAAGTTTGCCGGAGACTGGGCAAGTTATTACAAAACCATAAAGTCAGTCAACATATTTTTAGAAAATGTAGACCAAAACAAAACACTTCCGGCGGCAACTATCGCCAGGATGAAAGCCGAAAACCAATTTATGAGGGCTTTTGCATTGTTTAATCTAAGTAAATGGTATGGAGATGTGCCCCTTCCGGATCATGACCTTACACCAGAAGAGGCTCAGGTAATTCCACGTAGCGCAAAAGCAGCGGTAAGCGACTACATTATCGCTCAGCTTGAAGCGGCCATTCCTAATCTTCCAAGTAAAGATCAGCTCCCGGCCAGTGAAAACGGCAGGATTACAAAAGGTGCAGCACTTGCCCTGCAGATGAGAACGTTGCTTTACCAGGGAAACAAAATGGCTGAAGTAGTGGCGGTTTGCGAAAAGTTGATCAACAATCAGGCGACCTACGGCACCTATTCATTAACGTCGAATTACAGTGCCTTATTTAGTGACCCTGCAACCAATAAAACCAACAGCGAAAGTATATTATCCCTTCAATATGTTCCAACGGTGAGAACCTGGCAGAATTTCTGGGATTTTGCCCCGAGAACAGTTGGCGGAAGGGTGAGTGCAATGGCTCCGACACAGGAGTTGGTAGATGACTATATCATGCTCAACGGAAAAGGAATTAAAGAAGCCGGTTCGGGTTATGTGGAAACCAACCCTTATATCAACCGCGATCCCAGGCTCACTGCCACGGTGGTTTATGACCGGTATACCTGGGTAAATCCTAATAATACGACCAAAACAATTTACATCAAGCCAGGTTCAGATCCCGTTCAGCCAGGCCTGGATGAATATTCGCCGGGTTCGCAAAGTGCTTCTGCTACAGGTTATTACTGGAGAAAATATTTCGACCCCATTGCTTTATCAAGTTTTGTATCCGGAAATAATTTACACCTTTTCCGTTATGCGGAGGTGTTGCTCACTTACGCCGAAGCGAAAAATGCCTTGGGGCAGATGGATGCCACTATATGGGCGAAAACAATTGGTGCGCTCCGTGCCAGGGCTGGTTTCACCGATCCGGCAGCCTTAAGTTTTCCGTCAGGAGATTTAACCGCTGTCATCCGTCGCGAACGCAGGGCTGAACTTGCAATGGAAGGTTTGAGAACAGATGACATCAGACGCTGGCGAGTAGCAGAAGTAACCATGAATGGCTTTGCCCATGGTGCAAAATTTGCAACAGACCAGAACGTAGATGGCGGCTACATCAGAACACAACAACGCAAGTTTAATCCGCAAAGAGATTATTTATGGGCAATTCCGTCAAGCGAGGTTAGCCTGAACAAAAATTTAACCCAAAACCCAGGCTACTAATCCTTATTAGCATATGAAAAATCTCAAAACATTATTTGCTATGGTGCTAGTGATCTGCACCGCTGCAAGCTCTTGCAAAAAGGATGAGCACTCACTGAACGAAAACATAAGCACAACCGGCGCATTAAGCCTGCCGGCCAATATGGCGAGCATAAAACTCACCCCCGCTAATGCAGCTGCCTCCCAGCAGTTTAAGTGGACGGCAGCAACTCCCGAAGATGGAGGACTTGTACTTTATGAAGTGGCCTTCGACAAAGAAGGCGGCAACTTCTCTAACCCGGTTTTTAAAGTAATTTCTGATGGGGGAGGGATACAAGCTCAGGTTACCATATCACATAAAGACCTGACTAAAATTGCGGCTTTATGTGGTATTAATTCCTCTTCTACAGGCAAGGTCAGCTGGACCGTAATCGCTTCAAAAGCCAGTAACAAGAAAACCGGTCAGGAAAGCAGGACCTTACAGCTCGAACGGCCGGCAGGATTTGCTGATGTGCCAACCGACCTTTACCTAACCGGTTCGGCGACAGAAAGTGGTGATGAGGTGAGCAAAGCGCTCCGGTTTAAAAAGCTTGAAGACGGCGTTTATGAACTATATACTTCACTAAAAGCCGGAACTTACCAGCTT
The DNA here is from genome assembly GCF_007833675.1 of Pedobacter suwonensis. Classification (NCBI taxonomy): domain Bacteria; kingdom Pseudomonadati; phylum Bacteroidota; class Sphingobacteriia; order Sphingobacteriales; family Sphingobacteriaceae; genus Pedobacter; species Pedobacter suwonensis. Next base: position 5,156,902 of record NZ_CP031708.1, read on the forward strand.
ACAGACAAGCCAACTGCCAGCGGAAGAAAATTTTATGCTGAAGGCACTTTAATTAAAGAAGGAACAACAACAATTACCGTTACCGGCAATGCAAAAGTATATTACCTGAAGTACGATTTCAATGTAGCAAGTGTGTTAGAAGTAACAGAAATTCAAAGTCTGGGACTTTATATGTCTGCTTATTCAAGCGAAATCGGACAATTAAACTACACGGCTAACGGCACCTGGCAATCTGGCGCAATACCGGTTGTTTTCTATCCGTTTTCATGGGGTAGAGACGAGCGTTATAAATTTGCGCTTCATACCGCTGCAGGTATAAAATACATGGGCAGCAGCAATGTAAACAATGTAAGCCCGGCAGGTCAGGCAGCATCCTATTTTTATCTGAATGCTGTATCCAACGATCAATGGAACAATACCTATAAGTTCGATCCTGCTGCCGATAACAAAAGCGTGAAGGCAACTGTTAGCCTTAGCGCCACTGGTCCGTATACGCATAGCATCATTACTCAATAAATTAAGCGCTGCCACCGGTGGGTTGCCGGTGGTTTTTAAACCTGTTTTATGAAAGCAATACTCAGATATACCGTATTTATGCTCGCCCTCTTTTTCGCAGTTTCATGCAAAAAAGAACCTGCGCCGGCACCAGTTCCTCCACCGCCTGTAGTGCCTCCGGTAGTTCCGGGCGCACCGGTCAATTACCTTCAGCAGGCAAAGGATACCCACAATTTTACAGTGAATAACCTGCTTACTGCCAGCTACGGATACCGGGCCAACACCACAACCAAATCTTCGAATTGTTTTGAGTGGTATAACGTAAGCCAGATTTATGCCGATGCCGCCATGGTTGCTGCAGGAGAAACTGGTTATTTGGTGTACATGAACAATACATTCAAATTCATGGACAACATGTGGGATAAGAAAGACCTGCGGGGTGGGTATTTCGCTTCGGTTAACCTTGATGGTAGCGGCGCGGGCGGAGATAAATATGTGGATGATAATGCATTAAGCGGAATGGTATACCTGGAGGCTTATGAGGTAACAACAGGTGCCGATAAACAGGCTTACCTGGCGAAAGCTAAAGCCTGTGCTGACTGGCTGATTAACAGTGGCCTTTGGGATAACGCTTACGGCGGAGGCTTTTACTGGAACACCCAGAAACCTGAAAAACCAACGCAGACCAATGGATTAACCCTCCAATTGTTCGCTAAACTGTATGGTTTAACCGGCGCATCCATCTACAGAGACTGGGCAAGGCAGGTTGATGCCTGGCTGAGTGCAAAAATGTTCGATCCAAATACCGGCCTTTACATCTGGAAGATAGATGGCGCCGGTGAAGGCTTAAAACACAACGAAAAATTTACCTACGATAATGCCATCATGGTAGAAGCTTTTCTGATTTATAGCCAGGTTTTCAACGATCCTTCTTATCTAACCAAAGCACAAAACTTGGGAAAAGCCATGAATAATACGCTCTGGAACGCTCTTTACAAAGGTTATGTTTTTAATACCGCAGAGACCAGGATCAACCCGGCATGGTGTGCCTGGGGCTCGCAAGCCATGATCAGACTTTATGAAGCCGACAAAAATGAAGCCTGGCTGGTATATGCCAGAGAAAATATCAACCGGCTAAATATTGCCAATCGAAATTCAACTACATTGGGCTATTATTTCTTTGCAGGCTTTGATGGCCAGAACCGTTCTACAGAAATGGAAACTGTAGATCAGGCCTGGATGCAAAGACTACAGGCAATGCTATCAAAATTTTAATAACAGATCCTCCATTTTTATGAAAACAGGCCTTAAATCGCTATCCGTTCTCCTGATTTTAATTTTTTTTCATGCTATTTCCTATGCACAGGATGTGCTGAAATTTGTGAATCCTAACATCGGTACCGCACACAGCAGGTGGTTTTTTTACACCCCCGCAGCAGTACCTTATGGAATGGCAAAACTTGCACCTTCTACCAATGGCAGTTACGGAAACCTGCAAGGCTGGGAGGCCGTTGGTTATGATACCCGGCACACGTCAATAGAGGGCTTTGTGCATTTTCATGAGTGGCAGGTTGGCGGGATCAGCTTTATGCCAACAGCGGGTAGACTGAAAACTGTTCCCGGGGCACTTGAAAAGCCCGGAAGCGGTTATCGTTCAGGTTTTTCGAGAAAAAATGAAATTGCAGCACCAGGGTACTATTCCGTAATTTTGGACGATTTTAAGATTAAAGCAGAACTTACGGCTACAAAGCGTGTGGGATTTCATCGATATACCTTTCCAAAATCAGACAGTTCAAGAATCATCCTGTCGATAGGAAATGTTCAGGGCGAAAGCGGGCCGGTAACCGACGCCTCGGTAGAAATGATTGATGATACCCATTTTCAAGGCTATGTAATTACCTATCCTAAATATGTTAAAACCTATGATGAGGGCGGGCGCGTTGCCATGTATTTTTTTGGGGAACTCAATAAAAAGCCATTTACAGTGGGCGCTTTGGATAAAGATGCCGCAGTAGCGAATCAAAGATCATCGAAAGGAATCGGTGCAGGTTTATATTTAGGCTATAAAACTGCAGAAAAGGAAAGCATCGAAATCAAGGTTGGCCTCTCTTATACCTCCATTGCCAATGCAAAGCTCAACCTTAAAACTGAAGCCGAACACCTGGCCTTTGCTACGGCAAAAGCAGCTGCTCAGCGCGAATGGAGTATTGCACTGAATAAACTCAAGGTATCAACCAAAAATGTTGCGGCTAAAACAAAATTTTATACCGGCCTTTATCATGCGCTTCTGGGGCGGGGAATCGCCAGCGATTTGAATGGAAATTTTCCAAGACACGATGGTACCATCGGTCAGCTGCCTAAAGATGCAAAGGGGAAATTCAGCTACAATTTTATGAATACTGATGCCATATGGGGAGGTTTCTGGAACCTTACCCAACTATGGGCACTTTCTTATCCTACCCATTACAGTGATTTTGTGCACACCCAGCTGGAAATTTATAAAGAACGTGGCTGGTTTGGTGATGGAATAGCCAACAGCAATTTTGTTTCCGGCGTGGGCACCAATTTCGTGGGCTTAGCCATCGCGGGGGCTTATCAGGCTGGCATTCGTGATTATGATTTGAATTTAGCTTATGAAGCCGTAAAGGGAAATGAACTGGGTTATCAAAACCGCCTGGTAGGTTCGGGCAAAATGGATACCAAAAGTTTTATAACGAAAGGTTACGTACCCTATTTAGATGCCGACAAAACAGATTCGACCGGGTCTCATTTTTCCGGTTCGCATACGCTTGAGTACAGTTACAGCGCCTTTGCTGCAGCACAATTTGCCAAAAGGTTGGGTAAAACAGCAGATTATCAGAAAATGATCCAACTGTCAGATGGTTGGAAAAATATATTCGATAAAACGTTAAAGCTTGTGCATCCTAAAATGGAAGATGGCACGTTTATCAACAAGTTTGATCCTTTAGAAGCATGGCGGGGCTTTCAGGAAGGAAATGCCACACAATATACTTTTTATGTGCCGCAAAACCCTAAATCCCTGATCAATGAGATCGGAGAGAAAACCTTTAATAACAGGCTGAATGAAATTTTCGAAACCTCCAGAAAGAATGCTTTTGGTGGCGGCAAAACCATAGATGCATTTGCAGGCATACAGTCTCTTTACAATCATGGCAATCAACCCAACCTGCACATCAGCTGGCTATTTAACTACTCTTCATCGCCCTGGCTTACGCAAAAATGGACGAGGGCCATATGTGATGAGTTTTATGGAACGGAAAGCATCCACGGTTACGGTTATGGTCAGGACGAAGATCAGGGCCAGCTGGGTTCCTGGTATGTCATGTCATCGCTCGGACTCTTTGATGTAAAGGGATTGACGGATTTTAGGCCAACCCTTCAGATTGGAAGTCCTGTTTTTGACCAATCAATCATTACACTGGGCAACGGGAAATTGCTGACCATAAAAGCTGAAAACAACTCAAATGAAAATGTTTTCGTACAATCTGCTTCCTGGAATGGAAAGGTACTTAACCAGGCCTGGCTGTATCGGGATCAACTCATGCAGGGTGGAACGCTTACCCTGAAAATGGGAAGTAAACCCAATAAAAACTGGGGAGTAAAACTGCCGCCCCCATCAGTTCAGTAAACCGCGGTGAGTGCTAAAATATATGAGAAAGATCACCTGCATCCTGGTATTGCTTTTCTGTGGTAGTGCCTATGCTCAAACACCCGTCTTAAAAAACATATACAAAGCCCGGGCTGAAGAGATGTTCACTAAAATCTGGACACACTATCGTATTGATAGTTTCCCGGGGCTCTTTAGCGAACATTATCCATCAGGTAAACAGGTAAATCTCGATTATTTTCAGGGTGTGGTTGTACACGAAAAAAAGGTTAGCTTCTTATGGCCTTTTTCAGGGATGTTCTCTGCCGCCAATGTATTGGTTAAATATCCAGATCTAAAGGATAAATATACGCAGTATCTGGATTCACTGAAGATCGGTGTTTTGGCCTATCGGGATACCGTACGCATTCCGTCAGGTTATCAGGCATATCCCGTAGCACTGGAAAAAGCAGACCGGTACTATGATGATAATGCATTGGTGTGCATTGATTACCTCGAAGCCTACTTCAATACAAAAGACCCGCTGTACGTCAGAAAGGCTAAAGAAGTATTCCGTTTCATCGAAAGCGGTTGGGATGAAAACCTGCAGGGCGGCGTTTATTGGCTCGAAGGCCACAAGGATCAGAAACCTGCCTGCAGTAATGGCATGGCAACCCTGGCAGGACTAAAACTTTATGAAGCAACTCATGAAGTGGCTTATCTGAATTGGGGAAAACGATTTTATAAGTGGATGCATGCCCGGCTTAGAAATCCTGATGCCATTTATTACAATGACATGAAGATGGATGGTACTCAGAATGCTACTTATTATACTTACAATACAGGATCTATGCTGGAAGCGGCCGTACTTTTGTATCGCTTTACAGGCGATCGCACTTATCTCCATGAAGCCCGGCTGGTCGCAAAAAATGCCTTCACGTTTTTTTCTACCCCCAACAAGGGGGGATTCCGGTTCAGGATTGATCTTCCCTGGTTTGTTACGGTTTTATTCAGGGGATATGAGGCGTTATATAAAGTAGACCATAACCCAACCTATGTTAATGCGATCGCTGCAGATCTGGACCGCGCCTGGAAACTTTCCAAAGATCAATACGGATTTTTAACGGCAAAATGGGCTACCGACCAGGAAAGTAAAGAAAAGCCAAAATGGCTGCTTGATGAAGCTTGTATAGCAGAGCTTTACGGGCGAATTGGATTGTTGAATATCAGATAATTCAATAAAAGATATAAACATCTCATTCCTGGGGCCGGTATCGGCGGTTTGCATCACTTCCGATTTGGTTAATGTGGAGACCGGGAATTTAGTGCCTGAATCTACCCATCGGATAAAAGTTGATTCGAAAGGAAATTCATCAAATATTATACAAAGTCGTCGCCAAAACTTTAAACGGGACACCACATTCAGGAAAGGTTGCAATAGCCATTTCCGGACCATTTGATTTATGATAAGGGTATTTCCTTACATGAAAGGGTTCGGTATACGAAAATTCATGGTTTTTACTATAGTAACCGGCTATGGTTCTGCAAAAGGGATGAACGGAAAGCAACAGACGCTGAATATTGGCATTATCCCTCTATGGGCAGCATTTTTGAACTTGCTGCGGTTCGAATGAGATATTGATTACCCATATTGCATCAAATCTCCATCAAAATATAGCTTAATTACCACGGCTAACTAGTAATGTTGCCGTAATTTGGGTTAAAATCTGGTGATAAAACTGCCATATTAAACCAAAAACTGACAAAATTTTATATCTCATGGAATTATGAAACAATAGCTATAACTATGTGTTGCAAATGCATAGGGTATGAACGGGGGACATGCCTGTTTATCATGCAGAAACATGTAAAATGAAAGATAAATACGTTAATAACCAGGCTGACCTCGAATATTATTTTGAACAATATCCAAACCTGCTGTGCATTGTGGGTGAAGACGGATTGCTGAAGAAAATTAATCCTGCCGTTCAAAATTTATTGGGTTACTCTGATGAAGAGCTGTTTAATTCACCTATAGATGATTTTATCCATCCCGATGATCGGGAGGTTGCTTCTCATGTGAGAACCGCACAGGTAAATAGTGCGCATTTTGCCGAGTATGATAACCGCCTGCTGACCAAGGATGGTAAAACGGTATGGCTTTCCTGGTCATCTGTTTTTATCGAGCGCGATCAGGTTTTTTTCTCCATTGCAAAAGATATTACCAGCAAAAAAAAGGAAGAAGAGCAAAGTCATATTGTCTCCATCCTAAACCGTTTGGGAGAAGAGCAAAAGGCCAGGTTTTCGCAGGAAATTGCCTTTATCAATCCCGAAATCCACCCTGAAGTGCCTGATTTCAGGTGGTTGGGACTCAATGAGACCTTAGCGGTTGCCGACCAGAAGTGGATGGAAAAGTTTGAAACGCTGGTCCGCAAACATGCAGGTACGGCTAACCTGAATTTAAAGTTTTTAAGCGCGGAAATGGCCATGAGCGAACGTCAGGTTTACCGCTATATCGATAGGATTGTTTCAATGACACCGAAAAAACTAATTACCATGGTACAAATGCACATGGTGTGGGAGATGATCTCGAAAGGAAAAGAACACAGCCCGGCTGCTTTAGGTAGAATGGCAGGTTTTTCCTCGACCAGCCGGTTTAAAAAAATGTTCTATAACATTTATGGAATTGATGTTACAGCACTGCTGTAAATTAAAAAATTTTAATCTGGGTATATGTATAAAAAAGTATTGGTTATTGATGATGATGAAGAACTTTTATGGCTTTTCGAAACAATCCTTAACCAGGAGCAAATTCAGACCGTTACTTATCATTCCGGTATTCCCTTAGCAGACATTATTGCTACAGCACCTGATCTGGTGTTATTGGATGTAAACATTATCGGATATAAAAAAAGCGGGGTTGATATCTGTACAGAAATCAAAGCCAATAAGCACCTCCTCCATACACCGGTTTTGTTGGTATCGGGAGAATCGGATTTAAATGCACTGGCGCGGCGCTGCGGTGCAGATGATTTTATTGCAAAACCTTTTAATATCGATTATCTGATGGATAAAGTAAAGAAACTGCTAACTTAGGGCAATTTTAAAATACTATGTCCGAACAAACCAATCCACCAAATGCCTGGGAAAGGATCAACCTTGGTTCTGAAAGGTTAAAGCTTTTTTTCATCAAACATCTCGACCGTATTTATACCGCTAAAATACATTTAACCCATAAATTACCCCTGCTGGCCGAAGAGGCCCGTTTTAAAGATCTTCGCAACGCCATTTCCGATACTGTTGGAAATGTGGAGAAGCAGCTTGCACGCTTGCAGCTGATTTATACCCTGTTAGACAGTGATCCATCAAAAGGCAGTATTCATGGCCTCTCCGGATTAATTGATGATGCCTTTGAAGCCATTAATGAACAAAAAGGAGAAGCAGAACTTCAGGACCTTTCGATTATATTCTACCTACAGAACATCGAAAGTGTAGAAATGGCCTCATTTCAGATTTTACAGATGGCTGCAGTCAGGCTCCATAACCCTCATATCAATAAACTACTGAAAGAAAATTATGAAGAAGCAAAGTCTGACCGGACCTTGCTGTTATTAATTTCTTCGAAATATATTGTTAGCTAGTTTGTTTTTTCGCTTTTTTTCTCAATAATCGTCTAAATCTGGTGCGTGTAGGGTAAGTTCTGTTCTTAGTCATATTGTTGAAGAGCAAAGCTATCAATAACAAGATGATACATCCTGATAATACAGGAGAAAGTACATACCAATAACCTAAACCGGCAATTTTACCGGGAGAGCTTACCGCTATCAAAGCAGTTGCACCACCGGGAGGATGCAGGGTTTTGGTGCATTGCATTACTATAATGGAAAGAGATACTGCCAACGGTGCAGCTAACCAGATAATATCAGGAATAAGCTGGTTGATAGTTACCCCTACCAGGGCCGACAGCACATGCCCGCCAATTAAATTTCTGGGTTGCGCAAGCGGACTTTGGATTGCTCCATAAATTAATACACTTGAGGCTCCAAAAGAGCCTATCAGGAATATGTTCTCTTCCTTTAACAAATAATGCGACTGAAGAAATGCAATTAGCCAGATTCCAACAAAGGCACCAAGAAACGACCAGAAATGTTCTTTATAATCAATTAGGGTTTCTTTGTAGATAATATACTTTGATACCCTGAATGTTCTTCTCATCAATTTCTTCATTAGATTCTGTTTGATATATAAAATTAGTCGAATGATTTTATAATTATGATTTTAATTTCTGTGAGTAAAAATATTGTATCAATTTTTCTATAGCAAATGGACCTGGGAAATTTTAAATTCTCAAGTCCATTAGATATGTTCAGATCAATTGGAAAATATTGGCTATAATTTCTTTTATTTTGAAATTCGAGTTTCACTAGTTAAACTTTCGCTCCTCTTCTTTAATGGGTAAATCATTAATGCTGGCATAGCGCTTTTTCATTAATCCGTTTTCATCAAATTCCCAATTTTCATTGCCATACGCTCTAAACCATTTTCCATCCTGATCCATGTACTCGTATTCGAATCTGACAGCAATGCGGTTATCGGTATGCGCCCAGTACTCTTTTTTGAGCTTATAGTTCAGCTCCTTTTTCCATTTATCGGCAAGAAATTTTATGATGTCAGCTCTGCCATTCACAAACTTATCCCTATTTCTCCATTCGCTGTCAATGGTATATGCCCTGGAAATTTTTTCAGGGTTTTGACTATTCCAGGCGTCTTCCGCAAGCTGCACCTTTTGCAAGGCAGTTTCCAATGTAAAAGGTGGGAGCGGATACTTTTTTTCTACTTGCGGAGGCTGTTGGGCTTTTTCGGTCACTGCAATAGCAGAAGTGTTGCAGGTAGCATTTTGTAATCCTGCTTTAGCCTGATCATTGGTAAGGGTGTTAGTTGAACCATTGTGTGCGGTTGCTACCGTTTCTGCCAATCTTCCAGCTGATTGCGGAGTTTGTGTAAGAATTCTCATAACGCTGAGTTTTTTAAAATTTAAAAATGAAGTTTGGTCAACAAAATTGACAATAAAGTTAGCTGAATCATTTTTCGTCAATAACATCCTTTTCCGCTGTTGAAAATCAGATCGGTTGCATGATTTATGATTAATGTTGACATAAACTAATTATTTAACATCACAAATGTATCACTTAAGACAAATATAGACAAACCTGTCTGTATGTTTTTTGAATATTATTTTTTTTATATATTTAAAGTTTTAATAATCAATGCAATATTTTTTAAGGTGTGATAATTGCTTCGAAGAAAATTCTGTTTAGCGTTTTTAGGCAATGTTTATGGGTGATGAAAAGGAATTCTTTTCGCCCTATGGACTACAGAAAGATTATTAAATTATTCTTTTTCTAATTTATCAGATTAGATTTTTGATAATCATTTTTGATCTTTCTATCAATTGGTTGGATTTAAACATTTTACTTTCCATTATTGAACTTTCAAAAAGCATGTAAATTTGGTCGGATGTACTTTCATCGTTTATAAGAGATGAAAAAAAATTTCGAAGATCTGTTTTGTGATCCTGAATTACTTTTAAGATTTTAATATTGTCGTTAGGAATCTCTGCCAGGACATTTAGAAAGCTGCAACCTCGAAAATGTTCCTTTGCGTTCATATAAATCAAAAAGTTGAACGATGAGATCACTTTTGATTTTACATCTTTTTCTGCTTTTATAAAATGATCAAGTTCAGCAAACCAATATTTATGCCTTGCCTCCAGGAATGCAACACACAAGTCTTCCTTAGATTTAAAATGCTGATAAAAACTTGCTTTGGCTACATTTGCTTCAGCAATGATCTGATTAATTCCAGTTGAATTATAACCTTGATTAGCAAAAAGGTTGAGCGCTATTTCTAAAATTCTTTCTTTTGGTGAAGGCATACTGAGTATTTAACAGACAAAGATAAGAGATATCATTTGTAAATAGACAAACTGGTCTGTGTTTTACTTGTTTTCGGAATCAACTGTCATGCGCTAAAATTATTTCTTGCCAAATAGAAATGAGCATCAATGATTTACCAGATAAATGTGAAAGATACCATAGGTCAAGATTGATTTGCATTTACAACACTACATTTGGTATATAATAAGAACTGAAAACATTTTCTTAAAATATAATCGACCATAAACAAAAAACTAAAAACCATGAGTACACTAAAATTAAAAGACGGAACAGAGATTTTTTACAAAGATCAAGGTCAGGGACCAACTTTAATGTTTCACCACGGCTGGCCACTATCATCAGATGATTGGGATGCACAGGTGATCTTTTTTTTACAGAAAGGCTACCGGGTAATTGCGCACGACAGGAGAGGGCACGGCCGTTCCAGCCAGGATATCTACGGGCATACGATTGAACAATATGCGGCTGATGCGGCTGAGCTGGTAGAATTTCTTGATTTGAAAGATGTGGTTCACATCGGCCATTCTACGGGTGGTGGCGAAGTGATTCGTTATGTTCATAAATATGCCAATGGCAGAGCAAAAAAAGCTGTATTGATTAGTGCTGTTCCACCGATTATGGTTCAAAGTGAAAGCAATCCGGATGGTGTACCCATGTCTGTTTTTGATGGTATCAGAGAACAAACATTGAATAACAGACAGCAGTTTTATATTGATTTGACGATTCCGTTTTACGGATATAACAGAGAAGGGGCAGTTGTGAAAGAAGGCGTGCAAAGAAACTGGTGGAGGCAGGGAATGATGGGCGGAATTGTTGCGCATTATGATGGCATCAAGGCGTTTTCTGAAACTGATTTCAATGAAGATCTGAAAGCTGTTGATATTCCGGTCCTGGTGCTTCATGGTGAAGATGACCAGATTGTTCCTTACCAAAATGCTGGTTTAAAATCTGCCAAACTGTTGAAAAATGGGAAATTGATCAGCTATCCAGGCTTTCCTCACGGCATGCCAACTACGGAAGCCGAAACAATTAATAAAGATATTTTAGCGTTTATTCAGTCTTAGCTGCCCAAAGTTTAGCGGTATAATGAGTAGTTTTTTCCCCGGTCAGGTAGTCTAAAAGTTCAAAATAAGCCTACCGACCGGTATACAAAGAGGCTGCATCATGGGTAAAATTGTCATCCTGAGGGATAATTTATGATATAAAAATCAATATGATTGACGTTTTTTCCTTCGCACAATTCTTGCCTCGGCTCACCGCCGCCGAAGGGCTCTTACTTTTTGGCATCAAAAAGTAACAAAAAATGCCGGCTGAAAATTTATTCATTTTTCGATATGGTTTTCATCGGCATTCATGAGGGCTTCGCCGTTTTCTTTCAAAGCCAGTGTTATGGCTAGAACAGTGCAGTCCGAAAAATTTATTAGGCCGGTTTTAAGTAGAACGGTGATACGGTGCTATGGCCTAGCTATACGGAAATGCATGATGCCGCATTCTGCTCATTAATAGGTAATTACAAAATAACGTCAATGGTAGGGGTAATTTAATGGATAAAAATCGATGGCAATGACAGCTAATTTAGCAAATTGAAAGGCGAAGAGGCATCGTCATTGCGAGAAGGCTTTTTCAGCCGACGGCTAGCCCCGACTTTTCGGGGAAGCAATCTTAAAACGATCGCTACTAGCGTGCGCATTAAGATTGCTTCGCTGCTCGCAATGACGATTTTTATATTGGAGTCTGTCAATGGTAGGGGTAATTTATTTAATAAAAATCAATTCGCAAAAAAAGATTGCTTCGTCGTTCCTCCTCGCAATGACGACTTTTTTACGGACTCTGTCTATAGTCGCTTTTCGAAAAACAAGGTTTCTAAATGCTTTAAAGGCGTTTCGATACTTTTACTTGCTCAGTACAGGCTGAGTTCAACTTGACAAATTAGAGGTGAAATTTCAAATTTTATAAAGCTTCTTTTGTTTTTTTACAGCATTTTTAATGTAAGCAATTCAACAGACAGGGATTGGAAGTTATATTTTTTTAAAATTTTCAAAAACCAAATGCTTAAGATTCCGTTTCTTCGACATGGAAACTTTTAAGAGGCTAATTTCAATTATTTTAGACGTATTTTTTATTTGTCTGGTCGTTAGCGCCATTCTCGGCATGACCTTAGCTAAGCTGGCTTAATTTTTCATCTGATTTTACAAACCATTACGTTATTTAATTTGCATGGAAAGTTTAGATTCATTTGAAAGGTTGCTGGCCATATTTTTTGCCACCATTTTATTGCTTGGTTTCATTATCGGTACAGCCCTTTACCTGCTGGTATAAACCATGGCTTTTCAGGAGTTAATCCATTGGCGCTATTTCAGGCTGTCGAATTCGATGAACTCATATTCCGGCGAGCTCTCCAGTAATTGCCGGAGGATAGCACCATGACCGTTGCCGAATATGACTAGAATCCGGTCTTTTGGACTTTCGGTAATCTCCTGAAGGTTTCTAAAAATCCGCAGGTTCCGGCTGTACCAGTTTATGGCCAAGGCATCTGCACCTCTTTTATCATCTAACTTAAAATCACCCACAAGGTAAGCACCATGCCCAAGCTGGTGGTAGCGCTTCGAGTTTGTATGTCTGAAGTATGCTAACAAGGAAGTTTTAGTGCGTAAACTGTCTTCAGCTTTATACCAATGTTCATACATTTTGGAGTAAGGGTCTTCACTTTTATAGTCATAATCTTTAAACAAAGCTTTAAAATACTCCGGATCGATTTTGCTCAATGCAGAAACCATTGAGTTATCATCAATTGAATAAATGGTATCCAGCTTCAGTTCAATTGCCAGCCGCATACCAAGCTGGTAGCGTTCATCCCGCTCCGCCCTGTAGGCTCCGTTTTTGTATGCTTTTAATTTCTGTGTCGCTTTCCATTCAGGAAAAGCCTCAATTGCAATTTTTGTAGGCCTGAATTTTTTGATATAGTTTACCAGATCAGTAAGTTCTTTTTGCCTGGATGCTGACAGTACATCCACTTGATCATCGTTTGCGGTTATATGGGCATCTAATCCGGGATAGTGAAAATGAAAAGTCCCGACAAATAACACTTTTGTGCTTTGTTGAGGGAAATATGATTTTGTTGAAGATAAATTTTGATTGTGCTGTGCAAAAACGGATGAAATACCAATCAGCGATGGAATAATTAAGGCTGCCAACCGGCTAAAAATTGTTTTTTTCATATTGTTGTAATGGATTTGTGTATAAGACAGGTATTGGTTATCAATGTTGCATTACCAATACATCATCTGGATATAAACCTTTCGCGTTTGGTGTAAATTTAAATAACCACTCACTACCTCCGTAAAGGATATCTGGAAAAACCATTTTACCAACAGCTGTTAGCACCTGCTTTAATGTATTTTATGCGTCTTGGTTTTATCACATCTTCCAAGTAAATTACACCAGCTTTGTTTTTTATGTAAAACTTCAACATGTCTTCAGTATCTTATACCATATTTGTTTATCATGAAGATTCTGATTATTGAAGATGAGCCAGGTTTGCAACAAAGTATTGTGCAATACCTGATGTCTGAAGGCAACCAATGCAGTATGGCTTCAACTTATGCGCAGGCGCTTGAGCGCCTGGGGTTATACGATTATGATTGCATTCTGCTTGATCTTGGTTTGCCGGATGGAGAAGGACTTCAGTTATTAAACTATTTAAAAAGACTGAACCGGACAGAAGGCGTGATCATCATTTCGGCGAGAAATTCGATTGATCAAAAAATAGAAGGTTTACGTTTGGGGGCTGATGATTACCTGACCAAGCCTTTCCATCTTTCTGAACTTAATGCCAGGATACTTGCTGTTGTACGCCGGAAAAGTGCGCATGGAGAACGCCATATCGAGTTTAACGAAATTCGCATTGATTTAGACGCCAAGGAGGTTCTGGTGAAAGGTAAGTTGGTTTACCTGACCAAAAAAGAGTTTGATCTCCTGCTTTATTTTGTTGCCAATAAAGGAAAAGTAATTTCTAAATCGGCGGCGGTGGAGCATATTTGGGGTGATGATTCAGACATGGCAGATAGTTTCGATTTCATTTATACCCATATCAAAAACATCAGAAAAAAATTAACTGATGCGGGGAGTGGCGATTATTTTCAATCCGTATATGGCGTGGGTTATAAATTTATGGAAATATGAAGTTGTTTACCAGGTATAATATCATATTGATGGCGATCAGCCTTTTCGGGTTGCTGTTGATTGGTTCTCTTTTTTACCGGTTGCTGGGTTATTACCTGGATAAACAGATTGATCATGATCTGGTAGAAGAGATTATGGAAGTAAAAGAATATGCTTCAAAAGGAAATTTTTATCAGCCGCACGAATTTGAGGATCTGGTTGTTCAATACAAAAAAATAAAAAAAGCCAATCCTTCCAGCAGCTATGCTGATACCATTTTTTATGATCCTGTAAAGCATCATACGGAAACGGCAAGATACCTTAAAACAGAACTTGAACTGTTGGGCCAACCCTATCAGATCCTGGTCATCGCCTCAAAATCTGAACGCCAGGAGCAGATCCAGAACATCTGCCTAATCATTCTCATCCCCGTGATGCTGCTTTTTGCTTTGCTTTTGCTGGTGAACCGGATTTTGCTTAAGAAAATCTGGACGCCATTTGAACAGCTGCTGAAAAATATTACGGCATTCAATATTAATCATGAAGTGCCCTATCAGCCGGTAGAAATGCCTGTTGCCGAATTCAGGCAGCTGAATAAAGTATTGGTGGAGCTTTCCGGTAAAGTTAAATCAGACTATAACGAGATCAAGCTATTTACTGAAAATGCATCGCATGAGATGATGACACCCCTCGCTGTGATCAATTCCAAGCTTGATAATATGCTTCAGTCAAATGTTTTGGAGAAAGAGCACGGAGAAACGCTTGTTGAATTGTATAAGGCTACCTCTCGCTTAACAAAGCTTAATCAATCTTTGCTGCTTTTGGTTAAAATTGATAATAATTTGCTCCAGGATAAAGAAAAAATTAACCTGAAGTCGCTTATCGAAGAAAAATACGTTTATTTTCACGAGCTTATCAATGGCCGCAACATACATGTGGAATCGGTTTTAGCCGATGTAAGCATTTATGCAAACCAGCAACTTCTGGAGATATTAATCAACAATTTATTTAGTAATGTTATCCGGCATAATTATGATGGAGGGCAGGTTGAGATTCGTTTAGACCCGGATAAAATTGTATTTGCCAATACCGGCCATAATCCGGCGCTCGATCCCGAAAAAATATTTGATCGTTTTTATAAAGATCATGCTTCTGAAGGTACAGGCCTGGGGCTTGCTATACTTAAGCAGATCTGTAACCGGCAGCACTTCCTGTTGGATTATACCTATCATCACGACTTGCATACTTTTATTATTACCTTTAAACATTGAGTTAATATGGCGATTATCGAACCTATCAATCATGAAATCGGAGAAATCAATACCGGAAAGAAATACCCGGCCAGCCTGCGCTTTTGGCACTGGGTAAATGTTATTGTGCTTTTCGGATCGTTGTTCACGGTACTCATCAACGCTACGCTTTTCGATCATGCGCAACGCAGTTTTGTCAAAACAGCGCTAATGAATGCCGGCGCACCCGTAAGTGATAAGCAGGCAGGCGCGGTAACACATGGGCTTGAGGACCAGGTTTGGGGCATCCACATCTACTTTGGCTATGCCCTTGCTACGCTTTTTTTATTCAGGTTGATTGCTGAATTTTTTCTGCCTGCTGCCCAGAGAATTTCTCCAAAAATTAAAAAAGCTTACCTGGCTTATTTTATCTTAAAAAAAGAACGGGAGGCAGCAAAGCACGAATTGGTAGTAAAAGGGCTTTATCTGGTTTTTTATATTTTGTTAGCGATTATGGTGGTTACAGGCTTATTGCTGGCCTTTGAGGATTATACCGGCATTCCCAGAAACATGAATCACAGCATCAAGGAATTCCATGGCTTTTGCATGTATCTGATCCTTGGCTTTATTTTCATTCATTTGGCGGGCATTTTTCTGGCCGAACGAAAAGATGGAAAAGGAATTGTTTCAGATATGATCAACGGGGGGTGAGCAACATTACCTGATGACAGACATTATTTTTAAACAATGAGAAAGTCCCATAAAGAAGAACATCTTAAAAGTTCCGCATTTATTTCTGATATCGTGATCGGGATGAGTGACGGGCTTACTGTACCTTTTGCACTTGCCGCAGGTTTAAGTGCTGCAGTAAGTAGCAATTCGATCATCATTACGGCCGGTATTGCTGAGATCATTGCAGGCTGTATTGCCATGGGGCTGGGCGGCTATCTGTCTGGCAAGACTGAACAGGAACATTATGAGAGCGAGCTGAGGCGGGAATACCTGGAGGTTGAAAAGGTTCCGGAGATGGAAAAGAAAGAGGTTAAAGAAATCTTTGCCGCATACGGACTGGATCATTACGCACAAGATCTTTTGGTGGATCAATTGAGTAAAAACAAAGACCAATGGGTAGACTTTATGATGAAATTTGAGCTTGGCCTTGAAAAACCAGATATCAACAGGGCCAGAAACAGTGCACTCACCATAGGTTTATCTTACTGTGTGGGCGGCATGTTGCCCTTATCTGCTTATTTTTTTACGTCAAAACCACAGGATGGACTGCTGTTATCTGCCTTACTCACTACCATTTGTTTGTTCGTATTTGGCTATTTTAAAAGCAAGTTAACCGGTCAGCCAGCAGTTAAGGGTGCCTTCAAAGTTACCGCTATCGGCCTCATTGCGGCAGGTGCGGCCTTTTTGATTGCGAGATGGATTGCTTAAGCTTTTTTGCATTTTTTTAAGGTTATTTTTAACAGATGTTTAACAATTTTCTTTCAGAACTTCAGAATGTCTTCAGACTTGATTTATATTTTTGTTAAAAGATCAACCTTCTGATTTTGTTATTGCGCAAAATAGAAAGTTGAGGACATACTTAAATCAGAAGTTTTTATAGGAACAATTTTACAAAGATTTTTCAAGCTGTATTTATTGATCATAAAAGCCTGGCTATAATGCCACTGTTGGATCATCTTATCGTATTGCTGATTTAATTATAAAAGAAGAATGAAATTACTTTTTGTTGCCCTATTAGGGCTGTTTACCATTCCTGCATTATGGATGGAAAACTTTTCAGAAGCACAACAGCAGGCTAAAGCCACGCATAAACAGATTTTAATTAATTTTTCGGGCTCAGATTGGTGCGGCCCATGTATCCGCCTGCGCAAAGAAATTCTAGAATCTGAACGTTTTGAGCAATATGCAGATCAGAACCTGATTTTGGTAAGGGCAGATTTTCCAAGACAGAAGAAAAACCAGCTGACAAAAGAGCAGGTTAAACTTAACGAGGCATTGGCCGAGGTATACAATAAGGATGGTAAATTTCCATATACGCTTCTTGTTGACGAAGATGGAAAGGTGCTTAAAACCTGGGATGGATTTCCTAACGAAAGTCCTGAAGCATTTGTATCTGAGTTGGATAAGCTAAAGAAATAACCTAAATAAGATGGCTAAGCCTGTTTCTGTAAACCGGATACTAAAACTCATGGGAAACCGGTTTGAGTTTACGGTAATTGCTGAGCATGAGCAGGAGGGGAATGCAGCAATAGATTCGGCAATAAAAGAAGTGCAGCGGATAGAACAGCTGCTTACTACTTACAGCGAACTTAGCCAAACGAGTTTGATAAACAGGCACGCGGGTTTAAAGCCGGTAAAGGTTGATGAAGAAGTGATTAACCTGATCGAGCGCTCAATAAGGATCTCTGAAATTACCGACGGCGCTTTTGACATTACCTATGGCTCTATAGATAAAAGATTGTGGAATTTTGATCAGCTTATGACGAGTCTTCCTGATGAAGAAACTGCACTCAAATCTGTCGGATTAATTGATTACCGGAATGTGATCATCGATAAAAAGCAATCAACTGTACTGTTGAAAAATAAAGGAATGAGGATCGGCTTTGGTGGAATTGGAAAGGGCTATGCAGCTGATAGGGCAAAATTAGTGCTGCAAGAACTGGGTATTAGAAGCGGAATTGTAAATGCAGCCGGCGATTTGATCACATGGGGTACGCAAATAGGCGGCCACGCGTGGACAGTTGGCATTGCCGATCCTGAACAAACCGACAGGCCGTTTTCTGCACTAAAAATTAGTGATATGGCGATTGCAACTTCGGGTAGTTATGAAAAATATGCGACCATTAATGGGAAGCGTTACTCGCATACCATTGATCCTAAAACCGGACTTCCGGTAAGCGGGGTGAAAAGTGTCAGCATTATTTGCCCGAGTGCGGAACTGGCCGATGCACTTGCCACACCGGTTGTGGTAATGGGGGTAAAGGTGGGGCTTGAACTCATTAACCAGATTAAACAAGTAGCCTGTATTGTTATTGATGATGATGATCGGGTTTTTACCACAAAAAATATTAATGTGATATAATATGAAACCATCATGATTTTACCAAAACCCGAACGGGAATGAATATTTGAAATCATGATCGCTTCATCACCTTTAAACCGAGCTTGCGAGCTCATTGATACCATAAAAAACATAAACTATCGTCAATAAAATAAATCATAGATAGATGAGAATTTCCAGAATTTTCCTTGCAACGGTTAGCGCTGTTTCACTAATCAGTATGCTCAGTGCCTGCAGTAGCGTAAAGCCTTATCAAAAAAATAAGATTAACGATGCCGATATGACCTTATCAGCCCGAAAGGTGCAAAAATTTGAACAAAGTTTTCAGCTTTACCGCGAAGGTGCATCTGGTGCCAACGGTGGCAAAAGCGGTGGAGGTTGTGGCTGTAATTAATGAATGATCGGAAATGAAAAAAATATATCTCCATGTGCTCTTCATGTATTTCGGTATATTAGGCACTTATGCACAAAGCAGACCGGAACCGGCAAAAGTAGATAGCAGCAAATATCAGTCGAGAAAGCTAAAAGTAGATGAAGTCAATCTTGTTTCGGCTTATTATCATCAGAACGGCAATAATTCTGCGGTAACCGGTGGTATCGGTACCGAGAAACTGAGTGATTTTGCGAATACTATCGACCTTCAAATGTCTAAGTTCAACAAAAGGGGCAAAAAAAATACTTTTCTTTTTGAGCTCGGTGTTGATCATTATACCTCGGCTTCTTCAGATAAAATTGATCCGAATACTATTTCTTCCGCTTCTTCTGCAGATACCCGTATTTATCCGTCACTAAACTGGACACATTCGAACGAAGAGACCGGTAATTCATTCGGTTTTACAGGTTCTTACTCAACGGAATTTGATTACCAGTCGCTTGGGGCAGCCTTTAATTTAACCCGCCTGTCAAAAGATAAAAATACCCAGTTTGATTTTAAACTGCAGGCATTTTTAGATCAGTGGACAGTGATCCTCCCGATAGAGTTACGAACGGGCAATACGGGCAGGGGGCACGAACAGTACGATACCGCACCAAGAAATTCGTTCAGTACATCTTTTTCCTTGTCTCAGGTTATCAGCCAAAAGTTTCAGGCCGCTTTGATTTTGGAGCCATCTTATCAGAAGGGATTGCTGGCGACTAAATATCAGCGTAATTATTTTACGGATGGTTCGCTCCGCGCTGAAACATTACCCGATAAGCGTTATAAACTTCCCATAGGCTTACGCATGAACTATTTCCTGGATGATCATTTTGTAATTCGTACTTTTTACCGTTACTATATGGATAACTGGGGCATCAGGGCGCATACAGCTGAACTTGAAATACCGGTGAAGATCAATTCTTTCTTTTCGATCAGTCCTTTCTACCGGTATAATAACCAGGTGGGTACCAAATATTTTGCACCTTACGGGCAACATGCCCCATCTGAACAATATTTTACCAGTGATTATGATCTATCTACACTAACAAGCGACTTTTATGGTGCAGGTATTCGTTTTGCCCCACCCAAAGGTGTTTTTGGCTGGCAAAGACTTAACATGCTGGAGTTGAGATATGGGCATTATTCGCGATCGACAAGTTTGGTTTCCAATATCCTATCACTAAACCTTAAATTTAAGTAAGATGCTATCCGTAATAAAGAGCTATTCAAGTATTTAAATTCTTCTGACGGGTACATTGGGGCTGTATCAAAATAACAGATTTGGCGCCGGCAAAAGAATTAAATCTGGCGGTGTCGTCGGGCATCTTAATGATTTGGTAGGGAAGTACTTATTTTCTATACTATTGCATTAAGATTAGCTTCGCTGAGCACTCCTTGGTTTCCGTTTTCACATGAATGACGACCTTTCAAAATATTATGCTGCCAAAAATCCAAAAATCATTTATGATACAGCTTTTTTTACTAAAGTTAACCTACATTCTTTTTTAAAATAAAGACATTGTTGGCTAGCTTTTAATAAACGGTTGTTAACATTGCAAGAGTTTAGTTTTTTCCAGATGTAGATCTTTCAAACTTAGTATCCATCCGAAAATGCTTCACTGATTAAGTTAAGCAGGTCGTTACGGTTTGATTTTTTAAAGACCACATCATTGCACTTATTGAACAGAATAAATTCCTTTAAATGATGGATAAGCTTATCGATGGTTTTTTCGTCAGGCTCAACGGCTTCAAAATGGAGATTGTGGACGATCAATGTTTTCTTTTTCCGGTCGGCTTTGGCATCCATCCTGGCAATAAACCTTTCTCCGGCCAGAATAGGTAAAGAGAAATAGCCAAATTTTCGTTTAGGAGCTGGCACGAAGCACTCAATCTGATAATCGAAGTCGAAAAAATCTTTTAAGCGTGCACGAAATACGTTCAGGATATCAAAAGGCGAGAGGATGAAAACTTCGTCTTCTATATTAACATTAACATCTGTGCCAGAAAGCATATACAATGGTCCTTTTACACCCTCTACCTTTGCCGTTTTAACTTCTCCTGCCTGCAGCATCTTTTCCAGTTCTTTTTTTACCAGGTTGCCTTTTACGCGGCGGGCACGCCAGGCCATTTCTTTTACCGATGAAATGCCCAATGCACCGAGGGTGCGTTTAATGATGTAACGTGCATAATCTTCGTCAGTAGGTTCGGTTTGGTCGGTGTCATGTGGTATTACATCCAAAGGAAGCTGGTAAACTTTTTGAAATGCACTATTGCGGCTGATCATCAGTTTGCCTTCCAGGTAAAGCTTTTCTAATGCAACTTTTGCCGGACGCCAATCCCACCAGCCCGAGCTGGCTTCTATACGGTCGTTCTCAAAATCGCCAACCATCACCGCCCCATCCCGCTCAACCTGATCTAGAATTTGTGTCATTAAATCCGATTGTGCTTTTGTTAAGGGGCTACCCTGCGTTGCAAATGCTTTTTTTACCGGAAGCGAAAATCGGAAATCGTGCATGGGCAGAAATCCTGCATCGGAAGTGAAATATTCGAAAACATCACCATCATTACATAGGGCTGCAAGCCATTCTGTTTGATAATCCGGAACCCGTGTAAAGAGGGCATGATGGTGGGCACGTTCTACAACATAGTTGGTATCTAACTGTACATAACCCAAATGGTCAATTACACGGTTAACGGCCTCAATACCAGTACCAAACTGCGCTTTTCCGGAGAGGCCTGCCGCATGTAAAATCATTCTCCGCGCCTGCGATCTGCTGAGTTCAATAGCTTCCATTGTGCTAAGATATTGATCATTTATCAGGCATCAAATATTGCTTAACCCTTTTTCGGTTTGGATAAATGTGCTATTGCCATCTCTCCATGTATCCTCCATTTAAGCTCCGAAATCAGCGTGGCTGTAAAAATCAATCCTCCGCCTATTAATAAGCGGGAGGTAATGGCTTCACCCAGCATAAAATGTGCGGCAATGGCACCAAAAACCGGTTCGAAAAGATAAATGATCGATACCCTTTCGGCGCTGATGTATTTTTGAGCGATGTTTGATATGGTATACATGTATGCAGTAGAAAATAACGCACAGAAAATGATACCGAACCAAAAAGTTTGCGTTTCGGGAATCCAGACCGTGTTGTTTTGAGAGGAGGCCAATAAAAAAGTGAAAAGCGCACAGGTGGCAAACATGGGGACTATGCTGGGTACAATATCACCTTCTTTCGATTTCTTTTCCACCTGAATTAAATATACGGCGAAACAGAAAGCCCCGATAATGGTATACAAATCGCCGATACCAATACTCAATTTATCAGTAAGTGATATGACGAAAAGGCCAGTTAGCGCTACGCAGGCCGCAATCCATATTTTCAGCGGCGCAGCTTTTCGGTAAATCATCAGTTTGATTACAGGAATGATCACCACGGTTATGCCGGCTACAAAGGAACATTGCGATGCTGAAGTATGTGTAATACCGAGGGTTTGCAGGTAAATGCCCAATACAAGCGATATTGCAAGGCCCGCGCCCGTTTTCATCGTGTTTATATTAAGCTTCTTTACGTGCTTCCAGAAAATTACGGATAAAACCATAGTGGCTAAAAGGAAACGGTAGCATAAAAATAAAAGTGGCTGACCATGGCCAATGGCCAGTTTGGTAACCGAAAAAGAAATACCCCAGAAAGCGGTGCCCAGGACGAGTAAAATCAGGAAAAGGGTTCTTTTTTCCATTATAATGTCTTTAATTCGTTTGAATGATCCAGTTCTTTTTTCATTAACAAATCGGTTTGCTCATCGTTACCGAGCCAGAATGCATGTTTTCCAAATGCTTTGAAGCCATTTTTTTCGTAAAACCGTAAAGCTCTGTGGTTTTCTTCCCATACCCCAAGCCATACCCATTTTGCTCCTTGTTCGCAGGCCATATCAATAGCCTTTTGATAAAGGGCCTGGGCTACTTTTTTGCCATGGAATGTTTGTCGTACGTAAATCCGTTCGATTTCAATGGCATCATCTATTTTTTCGTTTTGTGCTTCACCAGCATTAATTTTCAAATAAGCCACAACATTACCATTTACCATCGCAAAATAAAACTGCGAATCCCTGTTATTCAGTTCCGTTTTCAATTTCTCCTCCGAAAAACTTTTTTCCAGATAATCTTTCATATCGTCTTCCGTATTTACGCCGGCAAAAGCTTCATAAAATGTGCTTCTCCCGATTTCCTGAAGTTTAGGGATGTCGTTTGTGGTTACCTTTTCAATACTGATTTTCATGTTACGAATGTAATTAGTTGTTAAATGATTTAAAATGTTATTATTTCATTTATTAATGCATATTTTGCATTAATGGATCTTCAAAGAATCAAATATTTTTTAGCCCTTGCAGAGCAGCTTCATTATTGGAAAACTGCAGAGAAGGTTAACATTACACAGTCAGCACTCAGTCGCCAGATCCAATCGCTCGAAAATGAATTGGGCCTGCAGCTGTTTGAGCGTAATAAGCGTAATGTGAAACTTACGCCGGCAGGCAAATTCCTGAAAGAAAAGTGGGAAATCGAATTAAATGAACTTGAATATATCCATCAATTTGCTAAACAGCTCCATTTAGGCGAGCGTGGAACCATTACCATTGCACATCCCGATTCCATATCCGCTTCGCTCATGCCTGATATGCTGGCTAAGATCACACAGGTACTTCCCCGGCTTCAGATCAAGTTGGTACAGGTTTTATTTGAAAATCAACTGGATTTCTTAAAAAACTATAAGATTGACCTGGCCATCACGAGAGATATCAACAGCGAACCGGGGATCAGGGCGAAAAAACTGTATTCCGATCACCTTGCATTGGTGGTTCCGGTAGAACATCCTTTTAACGTGTTCGGAGACCTATCTACCGAAAGCCTGAAAAATCAAAAATTTATACTGCCCACCAAAGATGAGGGAAGCAGTTACAGCGAGATTATCCAGGCATTATTTAAATTTTACGATTTTGTTCCGGATGTGTTTTTACACTCTGAGTTTGGTTCTGCCATCATCGCATTGGTGAGAAAGGGCTTGGGCATAGCCATTTTACCCGACTCGTATATGCACCATCAAAGTCCTGGTTTGCGCTTCATCCCGCTGCCATTTAAAACAGATTTATGGATCAATTGGCGGGCTGAAGATCATAATCCTGTGCTGGCCAATATTTTGAAACTTGTTTTTGAAGAGTAAATAAGATTTACGCGGTTTAATCTGGACCTTTAAATTTAGTTTCTACATTACTTATTATTTTGGGTTTAATTTATCGTATAAAAATAGAAGAGGGTGATATAAGCTTTAATGTAGGATAGGTTGCGATGAATCGTCATTGCTGACGACCTTTTCTGTTAGAATGTCAAATGGTATCCTTATATTATATTATTGAACTATTCATTTTTAATCAAAAAAATATTTTACTGCAGTATATAATTTACATTTTATAGGCAAAAAAAGCATTCAGTTTAAATAACTTTGTTTTTTATTGAAAAATCGGTGAATCGATTTATTTAAACCAAATAATTAAAATGCTTTTACTTATTCTCAACATTATTTTCTGTATCTCCTTTTTGGGTTTTGCCTATGTAAACCTTAATGATAACGACGCTTTTTTATGGGTGTCTATTTATTTAAGTGCTGCAATATGCTGTGGATTGGCTGCTGCCGGTAAGTATTATCCATTTGCTTATCTGTTTTTAACTGCTTTTTATTTGATTTACGCGGTCATCCTGTTTTTTGCAAAAGACGGCGTACGCGATTGGATCACTAAATACAGGCGCGAGAGCCTGGTACAGAGTATGCAGGCTACCAAACCCTATATCGAACAAACAAGGGAATTTTTTGGCCTGTTGATTATTGCAGGTGCATTGATGATCAACTATTTTGTTTCTGCAGGTATCACCGCATAATAGCTTTTTTTGACATTAATTTATGAGAAATGAGCATATGAAGGCCGTGAACGAGATTATAGGGGCTGTTGTAAAAAATAACATCAGTGTAGAAGCCGAAAAGTGGCTGGATGAATTTACACAAGCTCAAGACCAAGCTACACTGTTAGCTAAGGTATTTGTGATGCTGCCCCGCAAAACGGGTAAATTACCGGTTGCTATTTCTGAGGAGCAGCAAGCAGTGCTGAGTGCGGCAGGTTTTGGGTATATCAGCAGCTGGACGATAGACAGGCTCGCCCGGGTGTGGCTGTTGGCAGGTTTGGATCCGGGAGATAAGGAACTTCTATTTTCCTCCGTTAACCCCTTATTTCTGTCGGCAGAAGTAAACGAAGCTGTGGCTCTATATTCGGCTCTTCTGTTTTT
Organism: Pedobacter suwonensis; assembly: GCF_007833675.1. Lineage (NCBI taxonomy): Bacteria > Pseudomonadati > Bacteroidota > Sphingobacteriia > Sphingobacteriales > Sphingobacteriaceae > Pedobacter > Pedobacter suwonensis. Next base: position 5,182,173 of record NZ_CP031708.1, read on the forward strand.
ACCCCATCCCGAAATCTGGGCGAAACGCTGTGCTGAAGGGATCAGGAGCAATATTGGTTCTGTACTCGAAGCCATTATGGAAAATAATCCTTATCCGGCAGCAAACCTGGATGAAGCCGCATGGAACCAGCTGGTGCTGAAAGCTTTTTTTACCGAGAAGAATATTAAACTGATAGTAGGGTTAGATCAACGCGCCAATCTGCAGCTTGCTTTAACGCTGGTAGATTACGCTCAGGAACGCTGGGCTGCGGGCAGGGAAGTACATCCACAGTTGTGGCGCCTGGTGGGTAGATTTATCAATCCTGAAATTTTTGAAACCCTTAAAACCGGTTTGCAGCATTATAACCAGATGGAACAACGCGCCATTGCGCTGGCCATTTCGCAGTCTGATTACCAACCGGCAAAAGATTACATCAATACTTTTCCGGAACTGAAATTGGCCCTGGCTGATGGAAGCTTAAACTGGAATTCATTTTAACCTATAAAAAAATCTAAGATAAAGATATGTGTTGTAGCAGTTCAATAGAAAGAGATAAAGCCATGATGGGCGAGCCTGAAGCTTTCGACATCAGTGCGGTAAAGGGAATGAAATTCTTCGACCCACATGTGCACATGACTTCGAGAACAACAGACGATTATCAGGCTATGGCCGATGCTGGTGTTGTTGCTTTGATAGAACCCGCATTTTGGTTGGGCCAGCCCCGTACCGGATTGGATAGTTTTAGGGATTACTACAGCAGCCTGATCGGTTGGGAGCGTTTCCGTTCGTCTCAATTTGGCATTAAACACTATTGCACCATTGGTCTTAACTCCAGAGAGGCCAATAACGAAAGCCTGGCCGAACAGGTAATGGAAATCCTGCCTTTGTTTATTTATAAAGAAGGTGTGGTTGGTGTTGGCGAGATCGGTTTTGATGATCAGACTGCTGCCGAAGAAAAGTATTACCGTTTGCAGCTGGAACTTGCTAAGGAAGCAGGTTTGCCTGTTCAGGTACATACCCCACACCGCGATAAGAAAAAGGGCACCCAGCGCAGCATGGATATTGCTTTGGAGCATGGCCTCGATCCTTATAGCGTGATTATCGATCACAATAATGAAGAAACGGTAAAAGAGGTGTTAGAAAGAGGTTTTTGGGCAGCTTTTACCATTTATCCTTTTACCAAAATGGGCAACGAGCGTATGGTAGAAATTGTAAAGCAATACGGTTCGGAGCGTATTATGGTCAATTCTGCTGCCGATTGGGGCATTAGCGACCCCCTGGCGGTACCGAAAACTGCCGCTCTGATGAAAATGCGTGGACTAAGCGATCAGGATATTCAATTGGTTACCTACAACAATGCCATAAAGGCTTTTGCACAGAGTGGACAACTTGATGAAAGCGATTTTAACGCACAGATAGACCTTACAGAGAAATTTGAAGGTAATACCATCTTAAGAGGCGGACAGCAGCCCAGACCAGATAAATCTTCTATCATTATTAGTTAAAGTATTGAAAAAAATAACTGTCTATCTGCGCATGATGCGCCCGGCCAACATCGTTACTTCAGTAGCCGATATTCTGGCAGGGATTGCCATTTCAGGGGTTTTAAGCATTGGCTTTCCCATCCCATGGCTGTCTATTATATTATTGGCTGCATCAACCGCCTGTTTATATGGCGGAGGGATCGTTTTTAACGATGTTTTTGATGCAGATCTGGATAAAATAGAACGTCCCGAACGGGCTATTCCCAGTGGCATAATCAGTTTACGGGATGCAACCTTATTGGGAGGCCTGCTACTGTTTGCGGGAATCGCTTTTGCGGCTTTAAATAGTCTGACCTCGGGATTATTGGCCCTTCTGGTAGCTGTTTTTGCCTTACTTTATAATAAATTTGGGAAACACCATTCTTTTTTCGGACCGTTGAATATGGGCTTATGCCGTGGATTTAACCTGTTGTTGGGTATAAGTATCGTGCCTGAAATGCTATCCAATCACTATCTGGCTATTATTCCTGTCATTTACATTTTTTCCATTACCATGACCAGCCGTGGCGAAGTTCATGGAGGCCGTGCTAAAAACTTATATTTGGCCGCGTTTCTATATGCTATAGTAATCTGTGCCATAGCTTATTTTGCATTTGTAAATGAAAGGTTGCTGCTGTCAATGCTATTCCTGGTGCCATTTGTCGTCATGATTTTCAGGCCACTTATAAAAGCCATAAAAGAGCCTGTTGGCAAAAATATCGGTGGCGCAGTAAAAGCCGGCGTCATTTCACTTATTCTGATGGATGCTGCCTGGGCGGTAACCTTTGATGCTTTGATCCTGGCTTTTATCATAGCAGCTTTATTGCCTTTATCCATGTGGCTTTCTAAATTATTTGCCGTTACTTAACCATCAAATACACCTTCGCAATTGTTATGGAACATTTATATCAATCCTTTACTGTACAGTATCATTATAACGTTTTCTTCACCTCTTCGCTTTTTTCGCCTGAAAACGAATTGTTGAATAGTTTTTTGGTTAACTTAAATCCGGCTGCTGCAATAAAGAAAATTTTATTTGTTATTGATAAGGGGGTAGCAGATGCACACCCAGGACTTACTGCGCAAATTAAAGCCTATTTCTTACAGCATCATCAAACTCAACTGGTTCAGGATATGCTGGTCATCCCAGGTGGAGAGCAGGTGAAAAATGACACGGGATATTTTGATCAGGTATTAGAAGCCATTAATACATATGGTATAGACAGGCATTCGTTTGTTGCGGCCATTGGTGGCGGGGCAGTACTAGATATGGTGGGTTATGCGGCTACCGTTGCACACCGGGGCATTAAACACATCAGGATTCCGAGTACCGTGCTTTCGCAGAACGATTCGGGTGTCGGGGTAAAAAACGGAATCAATTATTTCAATAAAAAGAACTTTCTGGGTACTTTTTCGCCACCCGTTGCTGTTTTTAACGATGAAGTGTTTTTAAATACTTTATCTGACCGCGATTGGCGTTCAGGTATTGCCGAAGCGGTTAAAGTGGCACTGATTAAAGATGCCGGATTTTTTGAATGGCTGGAAGCAAACGCAGTTGCACTTGCAAACCGCGATGCCACTGCTATGAACTACCAGATCTGGAAATGTGCGAAATTACATATGGAACATATCCGCAGTGCCGATCCATTTGAGAACGGTTCGGCCCGTCCACTGGATTTTGGCCATTGGAGTGCACATAAACTGGAATACCTGACCAATTTTGAAGTGAGACACGGGGAGGCGGTTGCTATGGGCATTGCTTTAGATACTGTATATTCTAATTTATCGGGCAGGATCAGTGCTGAAGACGCACGCAGGGTGATCGACCTGATTCAGCAACTTGGTTTTGAACTCACGCACCCGTTGTTGCAGGTTAAAGAAGGCAACAGCCCGATTTTGGATGGATTGGAAGAATTCCGCGAGCATCTTGGTGGGCAGCTTACCATTACTTTGCTTACCGGACTGGGCAGTGGCGAAGAAGTCCATGAAATTGATGCCGACATTTTAAAACAGGCCGCAGAAATTTTAAATCAACAGACCGCTAGTATTCAACATTAAGCTATGAAATTAACTTCAGGGCACTTGACCTTCTGTACCAATATTTACGCGGGCGAAAACTGGGCGGCACATTTTGATGTGTTAACATCCAGTTTCCCAATACTAAAAGCAAAATTATCTCCAGATGCACCAATGGGTATCGGTTTACGCCTTTCCAACCTGGCCAGCATCGAACTGTTGGAGGGAAATCATCTTGAAACATTTAAGCAGTGGCTTGCACAGGAAGGTGGTTACGTTTTTACCATGAACGGATTTCCATACGGCGGTTTTCACCATACCAGGGTGAAAGATCAGGTACATGCGCCCGATTGGACAACGGCAGAGCGTGTTGAGTATACGCTTCATTTAGCAGAAATCCTGTCAAGGCTGCTTCCTGATGATATGGAAGGTGGTATTTCAACCTCACCATTAAGTTATAAGCCCTGGTTTAATGATATGGGGGCGAGAAAAAGCGCGACATTTAGTGCAACGGCCCATATTATACAGGTGGCGGAAGGTTTACATCGTATTTTTAGCCAGAGCAGCAAGGTTATCCATTTGGATATTGAACCCGAACCGGATGGTTTTCTTGAATCTGGACGGGAATTTATTGAGTGGTACGAAAATATGCTTTTACCTGCAGTAAAAGATGAAAGCCTGATCAAAAAGCACATTTGTTTATGTTATGATGTTTGCCATTTTGCAATCGGTTACGAACCACATACCGCCATTATAAAAGAATTGCAGCAAAAGGGTATCAAAATTGGGAAAATCCAGATCAGTGCGGCGCTAAAAGCTAAATTGCCGTCCTCTGAGGTAGAAAGAAACGCGGTATTGGATCAGCTTGCCCGATTTGATGAACCTGTTTATCTTCATCAGGTAATCGCCAAAAAAATGATGGCAGTTTAATTCGTTATCCTGATCTTAAAGAAGCACTGGCAGAAAGTAAAAACTATGCAGTAGAGGAGTGGCGGGCGCATTTCCATGTGCCTATTTTTGTAGAAGACATGGGCCTGATCCAATCTACGCAATCAGATATTACAGCCGTGCTGAACCTTCAGAAAACTAATCCGTTTACCGATCATTTAGAAGTAGAAACCTATACCTGGGAAGTTTTGCCTGCTGCGTTAAAAGCGCCCCTTAACGATTCCATTATCAGAGAACTGGACTGGGTAAAAAAAATATTATAAGTGAAGCATATGCATAAAACCGTTGTTATCGATATTGTAGCCTTATCTAATTCTGTGATAGGAAAACATACACCCTTTCTTCAGAAATACATCGCTGAACGCCACCTCAGTACGATTGAACCTTTATTGCCAGCGGTTACCACGGCGGTACAGTCGAGTTACCTGACGGGTAAATTTCCTTCAGAAAACGGGATTGTGGGCAATGGCTGGTATGACCATGAGGATGCGGAAATCAAATTCTGGAAACAGTCTAACAAACTGGTTAATGCTGAAAAAATCTGGGATCAGGCTAAAAAGGAAGATCCGGATTTTACCTGTGCCAATATGTTCTGGTGGTACAATATGTATTCTACAGCCGATTTTTCAGTAACACCCCGACCTAATTACCTTGCCGATGGACGTAAATTGCCTGATTGCTATTCGCAACCGGCCGAACTTCGCGATCATTTACAGGCTAAGCTGGGTCAGTTCCCTTTGTTTCAGTTCTGGGGACCAGGTGCCAATATCAAATCAACAAAGTGGATTGCAGATGCCTCAATGGAAACCGAGAAACTGCATAATCCGACACTTACCTTAATTTATCTGCCTCATTTAGATTATTGCCTGCAAAAGTTTGGCCCAGAGCTGGAAAAAATCAGCGCCGAGCTGAAAGAAATTGACCAGGTGGTAGAGGAACTGGTGCGTTTTTATGAAAGCAGGGGGGCGCGCATCATTTTACTTTCTGAATATGGGATTGCGCCTGTAAATCAGCCCATTCATCTGAACCGTTTGTTCAGGGAGAACGGCCTGATCCAGATCCGTGAAGAAAGAGGATTGGAATTGCTTGATGCGGGAGCTTCAAAAGCCTTTGTAGTGGCCGATCATCAGGTGGCACATGTATATATTAATGATAAAAGTGTTACCGAACAGGTTAAAGCGCTATTGAAAAATGTACCTGGTATTGATTTGATACTTGATAAGAAAGAGCAGGAACAATACCGTATTAACCATAAACGTTCTGGCGATCTGGTACTGGTTGCAAAAGAGAACAGCTGGTTTACTTATTATTTCTGGTTAGATGATGCGAAGGCACCGGATTACGCCAGGGTAGTAGATATTCATAAAAAACCTGGATACGATCCGGTAGAAATGTTTATGACCTCAAAATTAAGGGCCGGATATAAACTTTTGAGAAAAAAGGCCGGCTTCCGTTATGTGATGGACGTCATTCCGCTTAACGCTACGCTGGTTAAAGGGTCGCATGGCGGCATCAATACCGCTGATCAATATAAACCTGTTCTGGTTACTTCAAAAGCAATTGATAAGACCTTGCAGGCACCTGATATTTATCAGGTAATTTGGGATAGTTTAACGGTTTAAAAAGGTAACCATTCTACTGATCCGATCGCAATCGGATCAGCTAGACTTTGTGATTTTAAGCAATGATATTGTAAAAAAAAAATCGCGATTGCGAGAAGCCTTTTCAGCCGACAACTAGCCCCGACTTTCCGGGGAAGCCATCTTTTTTATCGCACTATTGATATAATCTGTCAGCAGGGTTGTAATTCCCGCGCATTCGGGAGTTTTAAAGCAGACGTTTAAGATTCCACTCAAGTTGGGAATGACGATTCCCCGGGGATATTACTAATTAAATTTTATCTGGCATTCATATTGATGTTATCCATTGGATTATCCCTCAGACTAACAATGTGTATTTTTATACTTTTTTAAACCTTGACCTCAAATTATTATTCTCTTATAAACCTATACCCGCAACCCTCAATACAAGGTGGGTTAAGTTCCAGCGATTTTGCTGAAGCCCGGTATCGGAAAATTGCCGGCATTTTATTGTTGTCGCTATAAACCTCCATTTGTACACTGTCCAATATTTTAAAGGAAAATAGATTTGGGATTGCATCACCTTTAATTATTCCGGCTTTATCTACTGATTTCTCCAGAATCAAATATTTGGCACCACCTGTAACCTTTGTGTACTTCCCTTGTCCATTACCAATATCAAACAAGGTTTCGGCCAGTTTCCATTTTCCGTAAACTTCGCCTTTGCCATCATTACTATAGTCTGATTTTTTGCACGATGCATTGATCATGCCTACAGCCGCCAAAAAGAATAAAATTTTTTTCATAAAGTTGAATTTACAGCGTATACGCAGACGAATCCCAAAACGCTACCGGCAGGCTGAATTTAACTATTTATTTTTGCGGGTGAATATCTTCATTTACCTATAGAGAGCGGATTATCTTGCTGACCTCACAACTATCAGGGTTGTTGTAACCGCAAATACTTTGAAACGCTCTTCAGCTGTAGGTTGCAGACAGCTGTTCCTTATGGCTATTATAAATAAGGAAGAAAGCCGAGGATATTTTGTCAATGCAGGTTCGATTGAATTCATATCAGTATCAACCTCGAGGTTGCCATCAAAAACTCCAGCAATTACCGTTGTATATTTTATTCCAGTCCAGCGCTGAAATCTATTCCAAAGTCAAAATCAAGCAGCACTGTCGGGTGGATTTTTAAACCGATGGCCAGTCGCATAATGGTAATAAAATTTGGACTGGTTTCGCCATTTTCATATTTGATGATGTCGCCGGTGTTTACCCCACTTCTTTTATAAAATTCGCGATAAGAAAGTTCCTGTTTCTCTTTTAAGGATTTTAAATGCTCGCCAAAGCTTTTCAGAATTATTTTTTCTTTCTCACTGATCATTTCATTGCTAATAAAAATACAATTGGCAATGTCTTTTATATTTTATTCAAAATCGTCATGCAATTACTTGACATTTGTCTTTTTTTATTTACATTTACGTAACAAAAAAAAATAGACCAGTAAAAGGTAAAATTAAGAGTCTTGCAACCTCAAATCTCACGCCGTTGGAGCAAGACAGCAGATTTTATCCCATTTCTTATAGCGGAATTGCTATCTTTAGCTTTCCAACATAAGAGTGGGCTTCTGCTGTAATTCCATTTCAACGTAAGGCGTGAGAAACATTATGAGGTTATGGTTTGGGAAGCCCACTTTTTTTTCTCTCCGGCAAGACTCATAACATATAGTTATGGGAACGCAAAAAATAAATAAGATGAACAGGTTGTTGCTTACCAAAGTAGGTGTACGCCAGTATGTTTGTTTATTTATTTGTTATTTGCAGATATTTCTATACCAGTCCCTGTTAAGTTGTCCATTCGATAGGCTTTATGCCTTGAAACCTAAAAATCCCGAATAATTTTTTGATAAGGCAGGCTAACCTTAAAGGTTAATGAAAATTTAGGTTTTTTAATGATGATGGCCTGCCTTATTCCTTTTTGCAGAGATTATTGATATGCCGGTTAAACTTTGGTTTAGACGGAATATTCTATAAAAACTAAGTGGCTTATGCTGCAATGGGATCGTTATGTCTAAATTTTTCGCCAAAATACTTTTTTTCCTTTTAAATCAATATCCGATAAGGCTAATTTTTAAAGTCCAAATTAACCGGATCACGCCAATTAAACGATGAGATTCAACAATGCTTATTTGCCGCTTTTTTTCTTTTGCTGGGCCTTGTTGTACAGTCCACTGGCGATATGGTATGTTTTTGAACAAAATGAAAATCTGAATACGGCTGTTCCGAAGGGTACACATGCTGATAAGATGGATGAGGCAGGGGATTTTGAATGTTTTCCTTTTACCTACACATCGTGCTGGTTGATCATTGGGCATAATCATCAAGGTTGCAATTTTAGCGATAGCTATATTCCAGTTGTTTTTTATAAAGTTGATCAATGCAACGTGCATAGCGCAAATTAGGTGGTTTCTGCTTGATTGTCGCATACTGGAAAGTAAATTGGTTTGAGGATAACCAGCCCGTAACCTAACCATTGATAAGGCTTTGGAGTATGCACTTATCCTGATAAAATTTTCCATTTAAACTAATTAAAATTAAAAATAAGCGGTTTTGGCTGTATTGCAATTGCTATGTCTTTTTAATCCAGACTTTTCCGCTGGGATTACCCTAGCCGCAAATAGGGTACAGTGGCTAGCGAGGCTTATGAGGGAATGAGTTTCTCTCATAGCCTCTGCTTTAACATATCATGCAACTTGAACCAACTAAACAATTTATACATGAATAAAAATATTTATACTGTTTTACTAATCATGCTGTTTGCACTTGGCGTGTCAGCACAGCGTGTTGCGCCAATAAAGATTACTCCTATTGCCGTGGGAGATCAATTGCCAAAAACATTTTGGGATTTGAAACATGTTATGCTGAAGCGTGGCATACCTCATGAATATAACCTCTCTGCTGATAGGGGAAAACTTATCATCATTGATTTTTGGGCAAGCTGGTGCGGTTCCTGCATTAAAAGATTTCCTGAACTGGAAAATATCGAAAAGACCTTTCCAGAGAAGGTAAAAGTATTGTTAGTTAATTCGGTAGGTACTGAAGATACCATAGAGTCGCTATTAGCCAAATTTAAAGCTGGTTCGGCTAGTTTTACTTCCACAAACCTATCAATAATTGCGGCTGATTCGCTATTTCTTAAAGCTTTCCCCCACAAAGCTCTTCCACATTATGTGTGGATTGCCGATGGTGGCGTGCGTGCAATAACTACTGCAGAGCTTTTAACAGTAGAAAATGTAAAGTTGTTGCTTGAACATATGAATGAGATAGGAGATAGGAGGATGAAGATTGAGGCAATAAGGGCAAAATCTAAAAAAGATTGAAGCTATGGAGAAGATAAATCGCAAGTTTAAATTATATACGGCATGTCGCCAGTGCTATACAATTTCACTTTTGGTATTTTTCCTATCTGGCTTTTATTCTGCGGCGTTCGCACAAGAACGCTTAACAGGCGTAGTATTAAGCTCAGATGGTAAGCCACTTGCAGGTGTTACTGTTCACGCAGGTAGCGGAAAAACAGCTGTTTCTTCTGAAAAGGGTGAGTTTTCATTATCATTAACCACAGGAAACCATAAACTTAAATTGTCAGGACTGAATATTGATCAACTGGATACCGTTGTCTCTATTCCATTTTCAGGGGTTTTTAAGATAATATGTTCCGTTAATGATGTACAACTCCAAACTGTTGAGGTAAGTACAGGCTACCAACAACTGCCTAGGGAGCGGGCAACCGGATCTTTTGCCGTGGTTTCAAACAAGGTGCTTAATGAGCAGGTCGGCACCGATATTATCGGCAGGTTGGAAGGAATAGTAAGCGGTTATAGTGTAGATCGCAAAAGCAACGGCGGCGGGGGCTATGGGATCATCATCAGGGGAGTTAGTACATTAAGGGGTATACGTGCGCCGCTGATTGTGTTAGATAACTTTCCATATGAAGGTGATATCGATAATATTAACCCAAATGATATTGAAAGCGTAACCGTACTTAAAGATGCTGCCGCTGCGTCAATCTGGGGAGCCAGGGCCGGAAATGGGGTGGTGGTGATCACCTCTAAAAAAGCAAAATATAATTCAGCGTTAAAAGTAGCTTTTGCGGGAAGCTTTAAAGTTACAGATAAGCCAAATCTCTTTTACGAGAATAAGATCAGCGTTTCAGATTTTGTACAGGTTGAAAATTTTCTTTTTGATAAGGGTTATTTTAATGCTGTAGAAACAGGCACAGATAGATTCGCTCTTTCTGAAGCAGTGGAGTTAAGGATTGCCGCAAGAGATGGTAAGCTTTCGGCAGCCGAACTTGCAAAGAGGATGGATTTGCTAAGGAGTTATGACCTCAGGAAAGAGCTTGACCGCTATGTGTTCTCAAAGGCCACTGCGCAACAGTATTCGCTATCCTTAAATGGAGGCACAGATAAAAGGAACTGGCTTGCTTCATTCGGGACAGATAAAAATATAGATGCGCTCGGTACACCATTCAGCCGCTATAGTTTAAAGGCAGATCAAAATATAAAGCTTACCGATAAACTTACTTTGGGTGCAAATCTATTGTTCACCTATTCTTATAATGGCAGGGGCAGGGAAGATGTTTCCAAGCTGAATACGACCACCGGGAGCTTACCGCCCTACACCAGGCTTGCTGATGATAACGGCAACCCGCTCGTAGTTATGCGGAATTACAGGTCATCATACCTCTCCACTATTGGAAATGGTAAGCTTTTAGACTGGCAATATGTTCCGCTTGAGGATTATAAAAATATCACGGGAGGCACTGGCGTAAATTCAGTCCTGGCTTCGATCAGGGCTGCCTATCAGCTTACTGATTGGCTAAAATTTACGGCGAGTTATCAGCTGCAGCGCGAAGGAACTAAAACGAATACCAATTACCTTGAAAACAGTTATATGGTAAGAGAAATGGTAAACCTTTATTCCTCAGTTGATGCCAACGGTTTGCTGAAGAGAAATATCCCAACAGGATCTATCAGAGATCGGGGGCTTTCACTGCTAACGGCGCACAACGGTAGGGGACAGCTTGATTTTAATAAGTATTTCGGCAGACACTCCATTGTTGCACTGGCTGGTGCAGAATTAAGAAGCACAGCGATTGATGGAGAAACCAAGCGAGTTTATGGCGTTAACGAATCTACCCTCACATCTGGCGTGGTAGATTATGTAAACCCTTATCCTACCATCATAACAGGAAATACTGCATTTGTACCTAATGGTGATGGCTTTACGGGTTCTGTATCCCGGTTTGTATCATTGTTTGCCAATGCAGCCTATACCTTTGATGATCGTTATACGCTCTCGTTAAGTGTTAGGAGGGACGCTTCGAATCTTTTTGGCCTGGCTACCAACGACAAATGGAACCCGCTTTTTTCTTCAGGTCTTGCCTGGAATATTGCGAAAGAGAAGTTTTATACCTCAACTTTATTGCCACTGCTAAAACTCAGGATGACTTTTGGGGCGAGCGGTAATACCGACCCCAAAGGATCAGCCGCAACTTCGATTATATTTTCAAGCATCAACTCTCCTTACACACAGTCTCCTTATGCGATCTTCAATAACTATAATAATCCTGAACTAAAATGGGAACGTGTATACATGTTCAACGCAGGCCTTGATTTTGGCTTTAAGGGTAATAGGGTAAAAGGAAGCATTGAGGTTTTTAGGAAAAAATCAGTTGATCTTCTAGCCCTGAGCCCTATTGACCTTACCGCGGGGATAGGTTCTACAGTAGTAAAAAATACCGGCTCGATACAGGGTAATGGCGTAGACCTGGAGATGAACACCATTAATACAGCAGGGAAATTTATATGGACTACAGACTTTTTCTTAAATTATTACAAAGACCGCGTGATGAAAAACTATGACGCTTCTAGCAGTGTTCGCGCGTTGGTTAATGGGAATATTACCACAACTGGTGCGGTTGGATATCCACTTTTTAGCATGTTTTCTTACAAATGGGCTGGCCTCGATCCTCAAACTGGTGATCCACAGGGCCTACATGCTGGAGTCGTCAGTAAAAATTATACAGCCTTATTTGGTAATACATTGCGTATTGAGGATATGGTATATCATGGTTCTGCTCTTCCGGTTTTATCTGGTGCCTTGGGTAATAATTTTTCCTATGGCCGCTTTAGTGCCAGTTTCAGGCTAAGTTTCAAACTGGGTTATTACTTTAGGAAGCCCTCGTTAAATTATAATGCATTGTTTACTGGACGTGATGGTAATGGCGAATTTGCTTCGAGGTGGCAAAAACCGGGTAATGAGGCGTTCACCAACGTACCCAGTATGGTGTATCCGGCATCATCCAGCAGGGATGAGTTTTATATTGGCGCTGAAGTCAATGTGCTAAGGGGAGATCATGTGCGTATGCAATATATCAATATTGGCTTTGATGTTTCAGATAATAAACCAGGCAAAAAGCTTTTCTCCCAAGCAAAGGTATTTTTGGTGGCGTCGAACCTTGGAATTATCTGGCGGGCAAATCGTGAAGGTATTGATCCCGATTTTAGGGCCATACCAGATCAAAAAAATATAGCGATAGGTTTTAAGTCAAATTTATAAGTATAACATGAAAAAAATATTTTATATCATCTTACCCGTGCTGTTGATTACGTTTTCGTGTAAAAAATTTCTTGATGAGAAATCTGACCGTTCTTTGGCTATTGCTGAAACTTTAGCTGATCAGCAATCGCTATTAGATCATTATCAGGTGCTCAATCAGGCCGACGGCAATTCTGCGGAAATAAGTTCAACCGATTTTTATCTCACAGATGCCGATTTTTTTGCCAGATTAGAGAATGAACGCAATATGTATACTTGGCAGCGGGCAAATGTATTTTTGCCAGACCTAAACGAGTGGGGCAATAACTATAGGGCTGTGTATAGGGCTAATAGTGTTATAGAGAATCTGGCTAAAATTCCACGTACTGCTGCAAATGCGTCACGATGGGATAATGTGAGCGGACAAGCTTACTTTTACAGGGCAAAGAATATTTTGAAGAGCCTTTATGTTTGGGCACCAGCTTATGATTCAGCAACAGCTGGTACCGATCTTGGTGTGCCGCTTAGGGACGGTACTGATTTTAATGTGCCTTCTTTTAGGGCAACTGTGGCGGAGGGATATGCTCAGGTATTGGCCGATCTTAAGGTTTCCATACGATGTCTACCACCAGTTGCTGTACATGTAATACGTCCATCAAAGGCTGCTGCTTTTGGATTGCTGGCCAGGGCTTTGCTCTCTATGCGAAAGTATGATGAGGCCTATCTTTATGCAGATTCTTCATTAAAGTTAAAAAGTGAACTCATGGACTACAATACACTTAATTCGGCAAGTACATTCCCTGTTCCAAGGTTTAATGTAGAGGTGCTTCATGACAGTTATTTTACCGGCGTTCCTTTATCAAACGTCAGGGCGAAAACCGACCCCCAACTGATTGCTTTATACGAACCTAACGACCTCCGGAAAGTGGTGTTTTTTAATGATAACAGAAACGGAACATACGGTTTTAAAGGAAGTTATGAAGGGGCCACAACATTTTTTGCTGGCGTAGCTGTCGATGAGGTGCTGTTAATCAGGGCTGAATGTCTGGCCAGAATGAATAGGCTGCCTGAAGCACTTGCAGATCTTAATAAATTGCTGCGTAACCGATATAAGAAAAATACTTTTACAGAAAGGCAGAGTTCAGATCAGGAGTTGGTTAAAAAGATGATTTTAACAGAACGGAGAAAAGAATTACCGATGCGTGGACTAAGGTGGCCTGATGTAAAGCGTTTAAATAAAGAAGGTGCTGGAATTACCTTCGGCAGGACTGTTAATGGAGTAAATTATTCCCTCTTACCTAACTCATCCGGATTTGTACTTCCTATCCCTGAACAGGTGATTGAACTTTCAGGGATGCCTCAGAATCTCTGATGTAAAGGTGCAGTCTGATAAACTGCACCTTTTATGGTTAATCTCTGGTTGATCTGATTTCAGGAGAAGCCATTATTTTTTCTGCTGTGTCATAAGTTGAAAGATAGCTAGATAGCGATCCTGTAACTTCAATAGTGCAGGGCAATACTTCTTCTTCGCTACAGCTAAAAGATGGTGCGCCCGCAACTGGCTCCCACGAAGCTTGGTCGTTAATTGTGCCGTTACTATCTTTATAGTGGTACAGCGTTCCAAAAGTTTTAGTAGTGAAAGCACTTTGTGTTGCGATAAGGCCGAACCCCAATACGAGGGCTACAAGACCTAAATTGATTTTTTTTAGCATGTTTTTTTAAGTTTGATATTTACTGCTTATCAAATAGGGCTTAAGCAGCTAGCCCTGCTGTTTGTTCTCCTTGGCCATCAATACAGCTTGTAGTTTTTGATCTGTTGGCCTGGCCAGGACCATTATTTAAGCTTAATCTTTGTCACGTACCTCCGGCTTTAGTTTAATAAATAGTGAGAGCATTGCGGCGCTAATAAAAAAAATGTTGAAAATGAGGTGAGCTTTCCAGCCCATGGCTTTAATTATGCCACCACAACTACATGGTACTTTAGGGAAGTATCCTGAAATGATGAGTAGGATATATCCGGTAAAAATCAACATGAGTAAGAGTGATAAGGCTAAACCCAGCTTATTGGTTTTTTTTATCAATAGCAGTACAGCAGCAATTATTTCCAGGAATGGGATTAAGTATAATAGCACCGCTGTTATACCTGGGCTAAAAACTTGCAGACTCATTTGCTGCTGGTAAGCCTGGAAGTCAGTCAATTTGCTCCCAGCGGTATATACCCAGAGTAAAATGAATGCTGCGGAAATAACCTGTACTATCGATGTTTTCATATCCGTTTTCTTTGCTATTTCGAAATTGGATTATATTCTGCTAAACCGCCTCACATCTAAATGGGAAAAACCAATATCTTAATCAAAAATGACTAAAGCGATGTGGGTTGATCATGCTGCTGTTGATCGATAGGCCAAGTAAATTATGGTGTATGTTTGTAATTTCTATTTCTCATTGCACTCAGCGTACTGCTATGAATGCCCAGGTATGATGCCACATCTTTTACTGCAGTCTGGCTAAAAACCATCGGAAAAGATGCAAGTAATTTATTCAGCCTTTGGTCGGCACTTTGAGTTTTTAATCCAATCATCATTACGATTACTTTGGCCAATAATTCAGCATTTATTTCAGCACTTAAAGTGGCCGATTCGCGGAATAGCCTATGCATGTTATTGCCGTGTTTTACGGGTATGGCAAGCAAAGTAGTGTCTTCTGAAAATTGTATAAAAAGCTGCCTTTTTGCATATCTGAAGATGGATTTAAAGTCTGGTAAAACATCGTTTGCCTGGAAAAACATCAAGGTGATTTCCTGCTCATTCTCGGTGTCATCAGTAAATATTCTTCCACCGCCTTTGGCCAGATAGCAAAAATGGCCAAGCGCTGTGTTGTTGAGTTCGATTTTTTCCAGTTTCATAAAATCGGTTTGGTACATCGCGTAACAAATGTAGGCGCGGAAGCCGACCGAAAGTTTTTGATAGGATGATAATTTAGAGAGGTATTGTTCTTTTTCCATAACCATTTTTTTGAAGGTAAAGAAATGGATATTTCGACGTTTGTCAAGTTGCTGTTCCAGCCACCCTCAGCAACCCGGTTATTTTTTCGTTTTAAGAAAATAAAAGGCTTAGATCTGTTATATTTGAGCCATGAAATAAAAACTAATTACATATTGATATTTGTAGCATAGCTATTTTACTGTTTTAGAAAACCGCAAAACTTCAAAAGACACAGGAAAAAATAGATGGTTGCCTACGCTATGCGTGGGTGCCTGTTTATCTTGTGTCTGGGCATTTGCGGTGCCCCTAAAACGGATATCGGGTTAACCCACGCTTTTATGGACAGTTCCTCCCAGTCAAATTACTTTCTTCTCAATCTGCCCATTGCAGAACTTCCACTATCTGAGAATTTTAAGCTTAGAAGCAAATTAATGGGCTTTTTTACCCTTCAGGATATTATTGGAGTAAAACAAAAAGAATTATCTACGCTTGAGGATTATTCAGAACACTGGTATTTTGAATTTGTAGATTTCTTACACAGGAAAGAATTATTAGATCTTCTTGGTTAGCATTTGTCCTGGGCAATGTTCAACATGACAACGATTTTTTCGATCACCTTTTGGATATCCTTATCCACATAGCCATAGTATGCATTTTTAAAGCTTTTTTCTGATATAACCTCTTTTTCAGTCGTACTATAATGTTTAGTAATGTATTGGTGCAGCAGTTTTGGACTCTTTGTTGTAATAATGCCCGCCTCGACTTGCAAGTTGATAAATAGGGCAAGCTGCCTAACGGTGAAGGTTACCTTAAAATTGCTTTCTAAAATACCACCGCGCGTCAGATCTTCGGCTATGGTATCTATTGATTGCAGGTAGCTGATTTCACTTTCAATATACCTGAGTATGGCTTCATCAATATCGGGCAAATTTTTATGGTATGGTATACTGATGGTTTTAAAAACCTGTCCAATCAGTTTTTTAAAGAAATGGATTAATCTATATTGCTCGCTTATGTTTTCGCAATTCTGAAGCTCGCGATTAAGGTGGCTGCAGCAGGAGTGATAAAAGAAGGGATGATTAAAATTTAATGATACGAGTAGAAGAATAATGTCGGAAAAATCTAAAGGTGGCACAAAAGTATTTAAAGCCATCTTTATGGAATCAAAAAAAGCGTACAGATATTTAGCCTGTTCAAAAGTGAAACGCCCTGTATAGTCGTTCAGGTTTTTGAAGAGCTGTTTAAACAGGTTGATGGTTTCCTTGTCAGCATGTAATTCTTCAACTTTTTTCAGGATCTGGCCGGAATTTGATGCAATATCTAAAATGAGTTCTTCCTGGCTAGCCGCTGAAACGGGGCAATCGAAGTCAAAATAATATGGTAAATGCTGCTGAAGATCGATTACCATTTGATTAAGTAGCTTTACTAAACTACTAATCATTCCGTCTCTACTTTTTTGGTCAGCGTAAGGCTCATTTTCATTCGTTAGCGCCTCTGCCTCATCAATTAATTGCATCAATCCTCTTTGATGTTGCCTGATGTAAGCTTTAGCTCTATCAGGCTCAACCAGCGTAGCATGATGTAGAATGGAACTCATTATCCGTTTACTTTCTTTTATGATTTTGTGTTGCGATTCTTTGTCATGGCATTGCCCTGCCACTTTAATCTTAATAACATCTAAAATCAATTCCCTGAAGCTTATAATTTCGTACATCATTTGCTCAAAAGCCGATTGCCTAATTCTAGCTTTTTTATTTTCATTTTCCGAATCAACTTGGTGAAAAGCTACTTTAACGTGGCGAAAATAAATGTTAACAATTGTTGGCTAGCGTAAGCAGGCTATATCATGTGGTAAAGTAACATCCACATTCAAATTAGGGAGGTGGGGAAAATGCATAGACTTTCCCAACTCATCGTTAGGAAAATTGCATTGGATATATTATTGCAGATGGTTTTCTATTGCGCCGGAAATCTGGTTGATCTCGGCTACGCCTAAAGAAATGTGGTGACCGCTTCCAGTCAGTTTATTTTTAGTGACTAATGTTTCAGCATCGATCTCTTCTGCTTTCATTAAGATCCAGTCAGATCCTTGTTTATTTAAAATGCCTAAAATCTCTTCTAAATAAACAATCCTAAAATAATCATCTTCTGGAATAATGGTCAGTGTTACTGCCTGATCATTATGGTTAATTTCAATATTAAATGCATTCATGATCTCAAAACCATTGCATTTTGTTTATTGTTTTGGTAAAATGAAACAGGTGATCAGAATACACAAACAACTATCATGGATCAGTTGAAAGAAATGTTTTTGGATCTGCTTTGATGTTTAAATGTTATCATACACATTCAGCCAATCTGGCTTAACTATTTAGCCGGTTACTTGTAATGAACCGTTGTTCACCAAGCAACCGGCTTAAACAAGGTATCGTTAATCCACTCTTCCCGGATATTGCTTCAACGCTATTTCCAGACAGTCCATAGCCGCATTTAAGTCATCGGTATTTAAAACGTAAGCCATACGGACTTCATTTTTACCAGAGCCAGCGGTAGAGTAAAAGCCGGTAGCTGGCGCCAGCATAACCGTTTGATTATTGTGATTAAAATCCTCTAAAATCCACTGGCAAAATTTATCGGCATCATCAATCGGGAATTTGGCTACTACATAAAATGCACCCCCCGGATTAGGACAAAAAACGCCATCAATATTATTTAACCGGTTAACCAATGTATCTCTGCGTAAAGTATATTCGGTATTTACTTTTTCGAAATAACTGTCCGGAGTATCTACAGCTGCCGCACCAGCAATCTGTTCTACCATGCCCGGGCTTAATCTTGCCTGTGCGAATTTTAATCCTGATGCAATCACTTCTTTATTTTTGGTAATTAAACAGCCTAAGCGTGCGCCACATGCACTGTAACGTTTAGAAACCGTATCCATAACCACCACATTTTCATCCAAACCATCCAAATGCATTGGCGAAATAAATTCCCTGCCATCATAACAGAATTCGCGATACGCTTCATCAGAGAATAAAAACAGATCGTATTTGACACAAAGCGTTTTTAAAGCCTCTAATTCTTCTTTAGAATATAAATAACCCGTTGGGTTATTAGGGTTGCAGATAATAATTGCTTTGGTTTTTTCGGTAATTAATTTTTCGAATTCGGCAATCGGTGGCAATGCAAAACCATTTTCGATATAAGAAAGAATCGGTTTCACCACAACATTGCTCATACAGGCAAAGCCATTGTAATTGGCGTAAAAAGGTTCTGGAATGATAATTTCATCTCCTTCATTTACACAGGTTTGCATGGCAATGGTGATGGCCTCTGAGCCACCAACGGTTACCAAGATATTTTCTGGCGTAATATCGTAACCCAGTTTATTGTAGTATTCGGTAAGTTTTAAACGGTAAGCAAGGGTACCTTCTGATGGTGTATAGGCCCAAACATTAAAATCAATGTTTTTGATGGCATTTAACATTCCTTCTGGTGTCTCTATGTCTGGCTGACCAATATTTAAATGGAAAACTTTTTTACCATCTTTTTTAGCTTGATCTGCAAATGGAGTTAACTTTCTGATTGGTGAAGCAGGCATCTGCACACCCTTTTGTGAAATTTTTGGCATGGCACAAAAATAAAAAAGTCCGGATGAAAATCCGGACTTTTTAAATATTATCGTTTAAAAATTATTTTGAAGAAGCGGCAACTGTTTCGCCTTTAATGTAAAGCACTTTAATTGGTGTTTTTGCATTTGAAGTAATGGTTACGGCTTTAGAAAAGGTTGACGGACCAGCAGCGGCGTTAAACGTTACTGAAATTACACCGGTTTCACCTTTTTTTATTGGTGTAGAAGTATATTTAGGTACTGTACACCCACAGCTTGCCTCAGCTTTGGTGATAATTAAAGGCGCTTCGCCAACATTGGTGTATTTGAAATCGTAAGTTACTGGTTTGTTCAAAACAATTTTACCAAAATCGTGCGTTTCTGATTCAAATTTGAACTCTGCAGGTTTGGTTTGTGCGTTTGCTGCAAGACCCAAACCTAAAACAAAAGCGAATAATACTAAGATCTTTTTCATGTTATGTGGTGTGATTTATTTTTAATAATTCTAAAACAAATTTAATGTTTTCCTAATAAAACAAAAACTATTCCAAATATATTTTGCAAATCCATATATAATTTTACAATGTAGGGTAAAGGCAAACTTTTAATTTTCCATATATTTGCCGCAACCAATCTTTGATTACTATGCCGAATGAAAAATTGATGACCAAAACTATTGATGCTTCCGAACTTAGTTTTAACGATTTTAAATCTATTGTTATAAACGACTATAAAATTGCCTTCGAAAGCAGGCAGGCCAGTATTTTAGGCCGCAGGGAAGTATTAACAGGTAAGGCTAAATTTGGCATTTTCGGCGATGGTAAAGAGGTTCCGCAATTGGCCATGGCTAAAGCATTTAAAAATGGCGACTGGCGCTCGGGTTATTACCGAGATCAAACTTTTGCCTTTGCCACAGGGATCTCTACTATCAAAGAATTTTTTGCCCAGCTCTATGCTAATCCGGCAGAAGGTGCGGATCCATTTTCGGGGGGAAGACAAATGAACTGCCATTTTGCAACAAAATCTGTAAACGAAGATGGCAGCTGGAACGATTTAACGCAGATTAAAAATTGCTCATCTGATATTTCGCCAACCGGTGGGCAGATGGCCCGCTTGGTAGGTTTGGCTTATGCTTCTAAATTATTCAGGCAAAATAAAGAACTCGATTATTTAAAACACTTTTCTGTAAACGGAAATGAGGTGGCCTTTGGCACCATTGGCAACGCATCAACTTCTGAAGGGGTATTTTTCGAGGCCATTAATGCTGCTGGTGTGTTACAGATACCCATGGCCATTTCTATTTGGGATGATGATTATGGCATTTCCGTTCCGGCAAAATATCAAACTACAAAAGAAGATATTTCTGAGGTTTTAAAAGGTTTTCAGCGTGATGCTGACCAGCCTGGATATGAAATTTATAAAGTAAAAGGCTGGGATTATCCGGCTTTATGTGAGGTGTATGAAAAGGCGATACAGGTTTGCCGGGATGAACATGTACCTGTTTTAATCCATGTTACCGAACTCACCCAGCCTCAGGGACACTCTACCTCTGGTTCGCACGAAAGGTACAAATCAAAAGAACGCCTATCCTGGGAAACTGAATACGATTGTATCCAGAAAATGCGTGCCTGGATGCTCGAATCGGCCCTGGCAACCGAGGAGGAAATCGCAGCGCTTGAAAAAGAGGCAAAGATTTTTGTTCGCAACGCACAAAAAGAAGCCTGGAATGAGTTTTTGGACAGCATTAAACCAGAACAGAAGCAAGTAGTTGATTTGGTTAGCGGCGTAGCTAAACATCAGCCCGAACTGGCAAAAATTGCGGCGGGATTAGCTTCGATTGCTGATGCGCAACGCAGGGAAGTATTTGCTGCTGCACGCAAAGCCATCCGTTTATCAGCTGCTTTTAGCAGTCCTGAACGTAATAAACTGGTGGAATGGTATAAACAACAGGATCATTTAAATTACGATCGTTACAATTCTAAACTGCATACCAATGGTAAGGAAAGTCCGGATAAGATTCCACTGGTCGAAGCCGTATATGATGAACAATCGAAAATGGTTGATGGTAGGGAAGTACTCAATGCCTGCTTTAATGAAAACTTTGCACGCGATCCGCGTTTGGTTGCTTTTGGAGAAGATTTGGGAAACATCGGGGATGTAAATCAAGGTTTTGCAGGTTTGCAGGCTAAATATGGCGAGTTAAGAATCACCGATACCGGCATCAGGGAAATGACCATTATGGGGCAGGGAATAGGTTTAGCCATGAGGGGTTTAAAGCCTATTGCCGAAATCCAATATCTTGATTATTTGATTTTTGCCTTAAATGTGCTTAGTGATGACCTGGCATCGCTCTCGTACCGCACCAAAGGAATTCAGAAAGCGCCGGTTATCGTGCGCACCCGTGGTCATCGACTGGAGGGAATCTGGCATTCCGGATCGCCAATCAGCATGATTTTAGGAGCCTTAAGAGGTATGCATTTATGCGTACCAAGAAATATGACCCAGGCTGCAGGTATGTATAACACCCTTTTTAGGGCTGATGAACCAGCCATTGTAATTGAATGTTTAAATGGTTACCGCCTTAAAGAAAAACTGCCAGGTAATGCCGGCGATTTTACGGTACCCTTAGGCCGGGCAGAGGTTTTAGAAGAAGGAACTGATATTACGGTTATCTCTTACGGTTCGTCATTAAGAATTGTTCAGGAAGCAGCAGAAGAGCTGAACTTATTGGGTATTTCTGTCGAAATTATAGACCCACAAACGCTTTTACCTTTTGATACTACACAGGTTTGTGTAAAATCACTTGCCAAAACCAATAAATTATTGGTGGTGGATGAGGATGTTCCCGGAGGGGCATCGGCCTATATCCTTCAACAGGTACTGGAAGAACAGAAAGGTTATTTTCATTTAGATGGTCAGCCAAAAACATTATCGGCCAAAGCACATCGCCCACCATTCGGATCAGATGGTGATTATTTCAGTAAGCCTTCTGTTGATGATGTAATTGAAGCTGTTTACCAGATGATGCATGATGCAAATCCCTCTAAATATCCTTCGCTATTTTAACGAATAGCTGGATAGTTAGATGATTGGTTATCGTCTTTTTATTTCTATAGGGATGATTTAGTGTTGAGGAATGATTAAAAAAGTGATTCCTTAATCGTTTTTTTTTCTTGAATAGATCAAACTTAATCTGGAGTTAGTTCATTAGAAAGGAGTAAAAGTTGTATCAACGATTTTCAGCGTAATTTTCCTATCACTTAGTTTTGATGTTTCTTTTTCCCCGTATATAATTTCTCTCCTGCTTTTATGGCCAATTGCAGGTCGTTTTCTTCTGGTGGTACCGGACAGCGATAGCCTTCACTATAGGCGCAATAGGGATTATAAGCCTTGTTGAAATCGATTTCGATATGATGATCGACAATTTCTTTAGCATCCAGATCAATGTACCTGCCACCACCATAAGTTTCCTTATTGTTGGTTTCATCTGTAAAAGGTAAAAAGAGGTGATCTTTATATAATGGGTTGTTTGACAAAGCAACACTTCTATACAAAGTCATTTGGATTTTCTTCTCATCCAAAACGAAGTTAACATGTGCATACCGGTAATAATCGCTGCTTGAACCATTAAAAGCAGGCATCTTGAAAACTTTTTCGTTTTTTAGTAATGCTATGGTAGCGAATATTTTATAAGTACTGTCCGCGTCGTAAAAGTGCAGGTTTTGCAGGTCACTTTTCTTTAGTGGAGCGCGTTCATCTTTTATAAAATCCTGCTTGTAAGCCTCACGGTGCTTTGCAATCTGTTCAGCGTAGCTTTGGGCAAAGCTGTTCATGCTGATGAGGAGCAATAGAAAGGTGAAAATTTTCATTGAGGAAAATTAGATGATACTGGCTTTGTTTCTTAAAAACTGATCGGCTAAAACCAGTGCAGCCATGGCTTCAACAATAACTACAGCTCTTGGTACTACACAAGGGTCGTGCCGGCCTTTGCCTTTAATCTCCGAGGCTTCACCCGCCGCATTTATAGTTTGTTGGTTATGCATGATGGTCGCTACAGGTTTAAATGCCACTTTGAAGGTAATATCCATTCCGTTGGATATCCCGCCTAAAATACCACCCGCATAGTTGGTGGTGGTTTTAAACACTTTTGAATCGGCAGCTTTTGGTTGGGGGATATCGTTATGTTGTGAACCCCTTAATTCGCTTCCTGCAAAACCAGAGCCATATTCGAAACCGTGAACGGCATTAATGCTGAGCATGGCTTTACCTAAATCAGCGTGCAATTTATCGAAAACAGGTTCACCTAAACCTGCCGGGCAACCTTTTATTACACAGCTTATTTTTCCGCCAACGGTATCGCCATCTTTTCTAATCGAATCTATAAATTCAATCATTTCGTGTGCAGTTGCAGGATCGGCACAGCGAACAATATTGTCTTCTCTGATTTGCAATAAAGCAGATAGGTCATTGCTTTCTAAATTTGGCGCTTCAATTGTACCTACTGAAGTTACATGGGCGAAAATTTCGATCCCCTGTTGCTTTAAAAGCAATTTGGCGATTGCTCCGGCTGCTACACGGGCAGCGGTTTCGCGTGCAGACGAGCGTCCGCCACCGCGGTGATCGCGGATTCCGTATTTGGCATCGTAAACATAATCGGCGTGGCTGGGGCGGTAAACATCCACATTATGCCCGTAATCTTTTGAACGCTGGTCCTCATTCGGAATTAAAAGTGCAATCGGCGTCCCGGTACTTTTTCCTTCAAATACACCCGATAGAATCTGAACGGTATCGCTTTCTTTTCTTTGCGTGGTGATTTTAGATTGACCTGGTTTACGTTTATCCAGTTCTGATTGGATAAAATCCATATCAATATCCAATTGTGCCGGACAGCCATCGATAATTACACCAATAGCCACACCATGAGATTCGCCAAAGGTTGTGATGCGAAAAAGTTGTCCGAATGAGTTGCCTGCCATGTTTACTAGATAAGAGAGAGTAGATATGAGATTTGAGAAGAACCAAATTCGTATCTAAACTTCAGTTTTTAAATTATTTAGGGGTTAGATTTGAGAAGTTTTCCCCCTCAAATCTTGTTATTTATTTGTCTTAATTAATCTGATGTCTCCACAACGATTTATTCTCTGTCAAATCTTATGTCTCACATCTGGTATCTCACTTCTTAAATCTCTTTCACCTCAAACCCTGCTTTTTTCAAATCTTCCCAATAATATGGATATGATTTTTCTACCACCTGCATGTCTTCAATTTCGACTTCGTTAATCAACAATGCCAGTGGTGCAAAAGCCATGGCCATACGGTGGTCTTCGTAGGTTGCAATGGTAATTTTATCCGGGAAATGAAGATTATCTGTGTTTAGTGTATAAATCAGATTGTTTTCAGCCAGTGTAACGCCAATTTTTGCCAGTTCGTTCTGAAGGGCCGCAATGCGGTCTGTTTCTTTGATTTTTAAAGTTTCCAGGCCCGTAAAAGCCATGTTTTTACCCAAAGCTGCAGCAATAACGATAATGGTTTGTGCCAAATCAGGGCAGGTTTTAAGGTCTAGTACCTGATTGGTATCTAAAGACAGGCCCAGGTTGCTGATCGAAATTCCTTTTTCCGTTTTACTGGTTGCAATGCCAAAAATCTTCATGATGTTTTTTATCTGGCTATCGCCCTGCAAACTTCTCTCTTTTAAAGCCGGTAAATTAATTTCTGCTTCATCAGCGAGAGCTGCAATGCTATACCAATAGGATGCTGCACTCCAATCGGGCTCTACAACCAGGGTCCCTGGTTTAAAAGCCTGGTTTTCAATAGTGATCGAATTTCCGTTCCAGCGATGTTCGATACCAACTTCTGCAAGCATATCCAAAGTCATATCTACATATGGCCTGGAGGTAAGCTCACCTTCAATTTCTAAAGTCAAACCTTGGGGCAGGACAGGGGCAATCATTAACAATGCCGAAATATACTGACTACTGATATCGCCTTTAATTCTTACCTGGTTTGTTTTCTGGTCTAACGGACCATTGATATTCAGCGGTGGAAAACCTTCAGCCTCTGCATAAGAAATGTCAGCACCAATGGTTTTTAAGGCTTCGGCCAAAATACCGATCGGGCGTTGCTTCATGCGTTCGGTCCCCGTAAGTAAAAAGTTGCCGTTTTTTGCCGAAAGATACGCCGATAAGAAACGCATAGCGGTTCCGGCAGGCCCCACATCAACCAGTTCGGAGTTTGCCGTTTTCCGGTTAGCGTCTACTCTCAAATCACTACCCTCAACTCCCAGCTTGTTCAGGATATCATTTAATGTTACGGTATCAGCGGCGTTGGAAAGATTATCTACTTTAACCAGATTTTTACTTAAAGCGCTTATAATTAAAGCCCTGTTGCATTCGCTTTTTGAGCCTGTTAACTGGATTTCCGCATTAATATTCTTGGTTCCTTTAAAAGAAACTAAGGCATTTTTAGACATTTTTATTCTGTTTTAAACTTAAATGTAGGTGTCAGATGGTGACATCTGACACCACATCGATAATGTTATATGTAGAAGATTTCTTTTTAAGGTTAGGTTTCCCCCTCTACCTTACACCTTCCAGCCTTATACCTTACTTAGGCTTTAACTTCATTATGTTGCTCAGCAGCGATGCCTTTCTCGGCTTTACCGGCATTCATAATTTCAGTTTGTTTACGGATGGATTCACCATGCATTAATTCCAGGAATTTCTCTGTAAAGTTTAAATCCAGTTTCAAAGCTTTTGCAAAAGCATGGCCTTTTTTGATGATGGCATCCCAACGGTTTACCTGTAAAATCGTTACCTGGTTATCACGTTTAAATTCACCGATTTTTTCTACAATAGCCATACGCTCACCTAATTTCTGTAACAAGATATCGTCAATTTTATCAATTGATTTACGCAGTTCGGCTAATTTATCGGCAGAGGCTTCATTTGGTACTTCAGGTTCACGTACGGTTAAACGATCTACCAAATCAGCTAAAGCTGCTGGTGTAACTTGTTGTTTGGCATCTGTCCAGGCCACTGATGGATCTACATGAGATTCGATCATTAAACCTTGCATATCTAAATCCAAAGCTTTTTGAGCAACGTAAGGGATTAACTCACGGTTACCACAGATATGGCTTGGATCGTTAATGATGGGAAGTTCAGGGCATAAAGTTTTTAACTGGATAGCCATCTCCCACATTGGTTCGTTACGGAAAGAACTTTTCTCGAAAGATGAGAATCCACGGTGAATAGCACCGATTTTAGTAATTCCGGCACCATTGATACGCTCAATTGCACCGATCCATAACTGTAAATCAGGATTAACCGGGTTTTTAATTAATACCGGAACATCATGACCTTTTAAAGCATCAGCAATTTCCTGAACGGTGAACGGATTTACTGTAGAACGTGCACCGATCCAAAGGATATCTACACCAGCAGCCAAAGCCTCTTCAACGTGTTTTGCATTTGCAACTTCTACAGCTGTAGGTAAACCAGTTTCCGCTTTGGCGCGTTTTAACCACTCTAAGCCAATACTTCCGATACCTTCAAATTCTCCCGGACGGGTGCGTGGTTTCCAGATACCTGCACGTAATACCGATACTTTACCGGTAGCCGCTAATAAGTGTGCTGTAGTTAACAATTGTTCTTCAGTTTCTGCACTGCAGGGACCGGAAATGATTAGTGGTTCGTTGTTTACGTTTAACCAGGTGTTTAAAGGTTGAATGTTTAAATTAAGTTTCATGATGAAGGGTTTGTTTAAAGTCCTTAGTCCGCAGTCGGAAATCAGGAATTATATTTTAATTATTTTATTATTACAAGTTTGAATATTCTATTATTTGTCTTCGGCCCAGACTTCGGACTCCAGACTTATTTATACTTTATCGTTCTTTTGATATTCTCCTAATATGTTAAAGTTCGATGTATATTTTAATGCTTTTCTAATGGCCTTATCATATTTTTCGGTGCTTGGCCATTCTAAATCTACGTAAAAGTAATATTCGTTTCTTTTACCTAAAACCGGCATAGATTGTATTTTTGTTAAGCTTACTTCTTGTTCTGCGAAGATATTTAACACTGTTGCCAATGAACCGGCTTTGTGGCCAACCTGAAAGCAAATAGATGCTTTGTTTATTTTTTTGCCTTCGTCAGTTTTGTCTTTTTTCAGGATCAGGAAACGGGTATAGTTTTTCTTATTTGATTCTACACGGCGTTCTAAAATGTTTAGGCCGTAAAGTTCTGCTGCTAAGTTGTTTGCAATGGCCATCGTATCTGTTAGTTGCTCTTGCTGTATGCGTTTGGCACAGGCTGCGGTATCATTGCTTTCTACGATTTTAATGTGTGGATAATCATAAAAGAAATCGATACACTGGCGGATGGCGATGGGGTGTGAAGTAACCACTTTAATATCTTCAAACTTTACGCCTGGTAGCGCCATCAAGTGCAATTGGATAGCTAAGTAAACCTCGCCTACAACTGAAAAACCAAAATCTCTGATCAGTGTATAGTTTGGTAATAAACTGCCGGCGATAGAGTTTTCAATCGCCATTACAACGAAATCTGCCTCGTTTTTTTCTAATTTATCGCAGGTTTCTTTAAAAGAATTACACTCAACAGTCTCAATGTCTCTACCAAAGAATTTGTATGCGGCCTCCTCATGGAAAGATGCCTTAATACCCTGAATTGCTACTCGTTTTGTCGTTTCCATTTTTGCGTTAAAACAAAAAAGTCCCGGCTGCTTGCCGGGACTTTTTTATACATTTTAATATTGTTATATATCTTTTTGCATATTAGCCCCGGCTCTTACTAAAATAGTAAAAGTAACCAAAGTAATATGTGTTTGTATTTTGCATTTCTTTTTTTGTTGAGCCAAATGTAGTAACAAAATTTAATTTGTCAATAGTAAAATGAAAATATTTTTAATGAAATTTAATTTTTTTTGTTTTTGAACCGTTTTGGCAATGAGTATATAATATTCAAATCTATTGTTTAGTTGATATGTAACTATCGATTTTAACTCAGATATTAATTGAATTTACAAGCTTTCTATTATTTTCTGAATATCTTTTTTAGTGATAGTAGCTTCTTCAGATTTATCATAAATGTAAATCATATTGATTTCATTTTCAATCTGCAGATAAGTAATTACCCTATAACCACCGCTCTTTCCTTTTCCTTTACTTTTAACAGCTAATCTTATCTTAAAAATTCCATTGCCAAGATCGGCACCAATTCGTGGATTTTCGAGCAGTTGGGATTCTAATTCGGATAAATCGTTAATTAGAGATAAATGTTTTTTTTTAATTGCTTGGCTTTTTTTATAAAAATAGGTGAGTAGATTATCTTTATTTCCATTGTTTCAGATATCTTTTAAAGATAACGGCTCAATTTTGCCAGATTTAATTTCTTTTGCTTCTTTTATCCCCTGAGCAATACCATTTAACAGAAGTTTTTTCTTAGAAGGCTGAACCACTTTTGCATTAATTCTTTTTAATACCTCTAGCAGAAATTCAGTATCGTTATCTTTAACTTGTATGGTTAATGTGGTCATAGCAGTAAATTTTATACCAAAAATACGAATTATATCTAAGTATAATAGATATTAAGTTTAAAGAGAGAAATTACCAAATACTGTGCCTGATGGAGCGTAATCAGTGATAAAATTAGATGTGGCATATCATAAACCAAGGTCTGTGGAGACACAGACCTTGGTTTATTTTTATCCTGCAGAGCTTAGCTCGCCATGGTTGTTAAGTGCTTTTACTTTTTGCTTTTGCTCGTCATCATGTCTTTTCTGTTCTTCTTCGCGCAGCTCCTTTTGCATGATTTTTGCAATTTTGGTACTTCCGTCATGGCTCCACCCCGGTGGGTTAAAAATGTATTTCACTTTATCCATAAAGGTGGGCGCCTTTTTTACATCTGCTGTTAAGGCAATAAACTCGTGGAAAATAATGTTTACAGGGCCTGTATCGGTAGGCTGGGTGGTTAAGCCGTATTTAACTTTATCTTCAGGTAACTCGGCCTGGAAGGTTCCAAACCACCTGTCCCACAGAATTAATACCATACCCATGTTTTTATCAAGGTAACGCACATTACTGGCATGGTGTACACGGTGATGAGATGGCGTTACAAAGATATACTCGTACCATTTCGGGAATCTGATATTGTATTGGGTGTGAACCAGGTTGCCATAAATTTGGGTAACCAGGTAGGCAAAAAGAATATCAACTGCCGTAAAGCCCATAAAGGCCAGGGGCAGGTAAAAGAAAACGCGGTATAATGGCTCAAAAACAGTTGAACGGAAACCCGTGGTTAAGTTAAAGTGTTCAGAAGAGTGATGGGTAACATGCATTGCCCAGAAAAAGCGTACGTAATGACCTACGGTATGCAAAAACCAGTATAAAAAATCCTGTGCTAAAATCAGCACGATCCAATAGAGCCAAATATTGGAAATCTGAAACAAGCGGAACTGGTAACAATAGGCCAATAAGAAAAAAGTAAATGTTTTGGTACCTAAATTAATCACAACAGCTGCAGTCATCAGATAGATGTTGGTCCAGGTATCGCGTTTGGTATATAATTTTCTGTCGTGCTGGTAGCTAAAATACATTTCAACCAGGGTTAACACGATTACGAAGCTAAAAAGCCCGATAACAGAAATATCACTTCCGGTATATTTCATTTTATAAACTGTTATAATAATCTAAACTGCTTAAAATATCGGTTGTACTTACACGGCAGTTAAACGTGCATTTACCTATGTTTTCCAAAAGTGAAAAGAGAATGTTTCCGTCTTCGTTCTTTTTATCACTTTTCATTAATTCCAAAAGGGTGTTATAGCTTTCTTTTTTAATATGATATTTGGGATACAACGATAAGATATATCTGCTGATATCTTCCAGTTCTTCTGTGCTCAATGTGCTGTTGTTGATTGAAAGCGCTGCCTCGCAAACAAAACCGATGGCAATGGCTTCACCATGTGTAAGCGGATTTTCGTCATTTGCCAAAGAATAACCTTCAATAGCATGGCCGATGGTATGTCCAAAGTTTAAAATCTTCCGCAGGTTTTTCTCATGCGGATCGATGGTTACCACCTCATTTTTAATCTCGACCGAGCGGTAAATATCTGCTGCTGCGGGCGTTAAATAGTCACTAACCTTAAGTTTTTCGTAATAAGCTTTGTCGTAAATTAAACCATGTTTAATCATCTCGGCAAAGCCCGATAAAAGTTCGCGCGGGGGCAGTGTTTTCAAAAATGCGGTTTCAATAAAAACCATTTGCGGCAGGGTAAAGGTACCCACCATGTTTTTTACATTATCGATATCAATTCCCGTTTTACCGCCAACTGAGGCATCAACCTGAGAAAGGAGGGTGGTGGGAATGTTGATAAAATCGATTCCGCGTTTATAGGTAGAGGCAATAAAGCCACCCATATCGGTAATTACACCTCCACCGAGGTTGATCATCAGGCTTTTACGGTCGGCTTCAAAATCCAGTAAGGTTTTCCAGATGCCAATGCAGAAATCGATGTTTTTATTTTCTTCACCTGCTGAAGTTTCAATCAGGTCAAATTCAGAAAAGTCTAAGATGGATTGAAACAGGGGCAGGCAAACTTCACTGGTATGTTCATCAGCCAGTACGAAAACCTTGCTGTATTTATTGCTTGCTAAAAGTGTTTTTAAAGCGTCTAAATTGCTTTCGAAATAAAGCGTATGGCCTGCGCTGGTAAGTGGTTCCATTAAATAATTTCTATTTTATTTTCGCCAAAAGTAACAATATCGCCAACCCTAACCTTATAACGTTTGCGGAATTCGACCTCGCCGTTGGTTTTTACTAAACCATCTTCAACAACGGTTTGGGCATCACCGCCACTGCCTACCAATCCGCTTGCTTTTAACAGCTGGATCAATGGAATAAATTCGCCCTCTAATTTGAATTGTATCATTTTGTGCAAAAATACGATTATTTAAAGGTTTTTAGTTTTAACAACCAATGCTTTTTATAATTTTGCATCAATCTGACTTATTATATCGTAACAAATGGATTTATCCACTAAGAAACTGCCAAATTTCGATAATACGGAAATTGCATTCCGCCAAAAATCTAACCAGGAACTTAAAAAAGCATACTGGCTTTTTAAAATGATCGGAAATAATTTCCTCACGAAAGTTGGTCCCGCCATTACAAACTTCTTTTTAAATATTGGCCTGCCGATTCAGGGCGCCATTAAAGCAACCATTTTTCAGCAGTTTTGCGGCGGTGAAACCATTGCAGAATGTGATAAGGCCATTGCGCAACTGGACAAAGGTGGGGTAGGTACCATTTTAGATTATTCGGTGGAAGGAGAAGAGGAAGAACGGGTTTTTGATGAGACCTGTGCCGAAATTATCCGCACCATTGTGCGTGCCGATGGCGATCCCAAAATTCCGATTACGGTATTTAAGATAACAGGTATCGGCCGTTTTGCGCTATTACAGAAACTGGATGCTAAAGAGACGCTAACTGCAGCAGAACAATCAGAATATGAAAAGGTGAAGTTACGGTGCGAAATGATCTGTAAAGCCGCTTATGATAGAGGAGTGCCTATCATGATTGATGCAGAAGAAACCTGGATTCAAGATACCATCGATGAACTGGCGCTGGATATGATGCGTAAATATAACCGCGAACGCATTATTGTGTACAACACTTACCAGATGTACCGCCATGATAAGCTGGCCGATATGAAAGCTGATCATTTGATTGCAAAAGCGGATGGCTTTATTTTGGGCGTAAAAATGGTGCGTGGTGCTTACATGGAAAAAGAGCGTAAACGTGCTGCGGAAATGGGATATCCCTCACCGATCCAGCCGGATAAAGCCGCATCAGACCACGATTACAATGAATCTTTACGCTATTGTGTAGATCATATTGAAGATATTGCCATTGTTGCCGGAACGCATAATGAGGATAGCAGCCGGTTATTGACTTACCTTTTGGAGGAAAAAAAGATTACGCACAATCATCCGCACGTATACTTTGCCCAGTTATTGGGCATGAGTGATAACTTAAGTTTTAATCTTGCTGACTCGAATTATAATGTGGCTAAATATGTTCCTTATGGCCCGATTAAAGCGGTAATGCCTTATTTGTTCAGAAGAGCACAGGAAAATACGTCGGTGGCCGGACAAACAGGTCGTGAGTTAGGTTTGATTGAAAGAGAATTGAAGAGAAGGAAGCTGTAGTTCAGTTTTCAGTTAGCAGTATTCAGTTAACAGTATTCACATAACAGCGTCGTCATTTCTAAATAAGTGTGATTGTCATCCTGAGGGATAATTTATGATATAAAAATCAATATGATTGACGTTTTTTCCTTCGCACAATTCTTGCCTCGGCTCACCGCCGCCGAAGGTCTCTTACTTTTTGGCATCAAAAAGTAACAAAAAATGCCGGCTGAAAATTTTTCTTTCAAAGCCAGTGCTATGGTTAGAACAGTGCAGTCCGAAAAATTTATTAGGCCGGTTTAAGTAGAACGGTGATACGGTGCTATGGCCTGGCTATACGGAAATGCATGATGCCGCATTCTGCTCATTAATAGATGATTACAAAATAACGTCAATGGTAGCGTAGTCGAAGGATCTCTGCTACACTTCATTCGGGATGGCGATTTTTCTTTTAGTCACCAAAACAATTATCTCTTATAAAAGATCAGTTGCTTTTTGGAAACGAGCATGCAATAGTCCTTTGGGAGGTACAGCCTAGCTTTTGCTATATCTTTTTGGCTGCCCTTCGACTACGCTCAGGGTGACAGCCAAAAAGGATAGTGCGCTGAATATCGCAAAATTAAGTTTTCACTATAAAAGATTGTTTGCCTGTTAGCAGATCATAAAAGAAGATAAAATCGCTGGCTAAACTATAAAGCGGGTATTGAAAGGTAGCGGGTTTATTTTTTTCAAAAAAGAAATGTCCAACCCATGCAAAGCCATAACCCAATACTGGCATGGCCAAAAAGAAATGCCAGTTATGAAAAAGAAATCCGGTAAAAAAAGCCAGGCAAACTAATCCGGTACCGATAAAATGCAGCACACGAGATATGGTATTGCGATGTTCTGATAAATAAAACGGGTAGAACTCTTTTAACGACTTAAACTTTTTTTCTGACATATTAATTTATAAAATTCCGTTCGCTTTTAGGAAGGCACTCAACTGTGCCGGCTTTTCGGTCATTAATAATGCGTTTAATCCCACTTTTTTAGCGCCTTCAATATGTTGTGGACTATCGTCGATAAATAGGGTTTCAGCAGGGTTTAGGTTGTTTTCTTTTAGCACCTGTTCAAAAATATTGGTATTGGGTTTACGCAATTTCATGTGTTGAGAGAAATAAGCTTTCTCAAAATAAGCATCGTAATTATTAATCTGGAAGGTTGTTTTCAGGTAATTAATAATCCAATCGTAATGAATTTCATTGTTGTTACTTAATAAAAAAGTACGGTATTTTTCTTTTACTTCCAGCAGTAAATCATGGTTTTCCTGTATGGTTCCAATTAACAGGCTGTTCCATGCGTCATCAATCTGTTCGTCAGTTAATTCTGGTTGGCCGGCAGCGTTTCTAATTCCTTCTCTAAATTCGGAAGGAGAAATGGCACCGGTTTCAAAATCATCAAATAATTGGTTGTGCGCTTTATGCGCAAAGAAATTCTCGATGTCAGTAACACCTAACTTTTGAAAAGAAGCCTGGGCAACTTTGAAATCGATATCAAATATTACGTTTCCGTAATCGAAAATTATGTTTTTAATATTTTGCATGAGATTCATCCTGATTTACTGCAAAGATATTAATGATGGATATTAAAACACCATTTTTTTATAAAATGAGGATATCAAGCTGATATCTGCTTTCGATGCTCATGTTGAGCCTCCCGAGGCTTGGGGCAGGTCGTCGAAACAGCCAGCAAGATGCTTTGATGAGCTATTGAAGCCCGCCATTTGGCAAAAAAGCCTGTCAGTTTATATTGATTAACATTGAATTCCCGCGTAGGCGGAAATCCAATGTTAAAAAATTATTTATTTAGGCGCTACTGTAATCGATTGGATTATGGTCCGTTTCTTCTTATCACCCGTTTTTAGGGTTTTGAACACAAAATAAATATCGTGTGATTTCCCGTCCGAAATCATTTGTACCGGCACACTTTTTCTAAAGGTAGACTTACCGATCAACATGCCTTTACTATCATCTAATCTGATTTCGATTTCTCCGTCGGATTCAGGATCGAGGTTCAGAAATGAATAGCTAAAACCTGAAATACCGGTTAAATCGACATTTTTAATGGCTATCCAACCATTGTCGTTGGTGAGAATGAGTTTTTCGCCGCCATAAATGTCTTTACGTTCAAAACCTGCAAAATCTTTAATGTCATCTGCATCAATGATATTGCTTTTGAGGTTGATTACGTTTGTTGTGGTTAATGGTTTTAAACCTGCACCACCGGCATCGGTATAGGTTGCCTTTAAAGTAAATACCGTTTTCTTTTTATCTGCAGCTGTTGCAGGAACGATTTTTCCCGAAGTTGGCAGTGAGGCTTTAACGGCTTCTTTGTTGCCTAAAGTCATAATCCACTCGGTAATTTTCTTCACTTCGGCTTCTTTCATTGCCGGGTGTGCAGGCATTGGTACTTCTCCCCATACACCATGGCTACCACCAATTACTTTTGATGCCAGGTAATCAACGGCTTTACTATCATTTTTATATTTCATTGCTATTTTTTCGAAAGCAGGGCCGATAGAAACAGCTGATTCTTTATGGCAGGTGCTACAATCGGATTTCAGCATGAGCGATTTGCCAATTAGCGTTTGTGCTGCCTGCTGGTGGCCTAATTGTGCGCCGGCCAAATCAGTCCCTTCGGTATAGGTGTTTGAGATGTAAATGCGGTTGGTATTCACCTTTGCACCTTTATCGCTTACTAAAACTTTATAATCAATTGCTTTATTCGGGAAATAAAAACTCTTGTTACCACTTAGATTAATGGTTACAGTTGGGTGTTCGTTACCTGCATAAACAGGTATTACCTGGCTTTTTGCAGAAGCTTTACTGTTGTCTATCACCGTTACGCTTACCGGATATTCGCCCTTTTTAGTAAAAGTATAGTTTAATGTTGGGTTACTGGTGGTTTTGGTAATCCCTTTTCCTAAGTTCCATATGTATTTTAAAGGGTCGCCGTCAGGGTCTTTAGCCGTAACGGTTGCCGTCATTTTATAAGGCAGTAAACCACTGGATTTTGCGATATTAAGGCGTTCAATAGCCGGCGGACGGTTACCTTTCAGGTAATCAATTCTGGTAATTGCGGCATCAGGGTTTTTGCTAAACCAGCCTTTACCATACTCAAGGATGTATAGTTTTCCGTCAGGACCTAATTCCATATCGATAGGCGCAGCTAAAGAAACGTTAGCCATAAATGGCTCCATACTTACGTAATCGCCCTGCGCATTCATGGTTACTGCCTTAACCCAGCCCCGTACCCATTCATAAATAATCAGCTTTCCATTGTAATAAGCTGGGTAAGGTGAGTTAGCAGTGGCATAATATACGGGACCCGCCATTGCGGTACGCCCGCCCGCACCCACTTGCGGAAACTCTTTGGACTCGCCATAAGGATACCAGATATAGGCTGGTTGTGCAGGTGGAAGTTTCTCCAAACCGGTATTGTTTGGCGAATTGTTTATAGGTGATTCGGGATCGAACGCATTTCCGTTTGCGCCGTTGGTATAATCATAAGCCTTATATGGATAGTTGTTGCCTATAAACAGGGGCCATCCAAAATTACCTGCTTTACGCGCCTGGTTCACCTCATCATAACCTCTGGGGCCTCTTAGTGGATCGTCGTTGGTGGCATCAGGACCAACTTCGCCCCAGTACAAAAAGTTGGTTTTCTGATCAACTGAAATACGGTAAGGGTTTCTATTGCCCATTACATAAATTTCAGGTCTGGTTTTTGGGGTATCTTTAGGGAAAAGGTTGCCATCCGGTATGCTATAGGTGCCATCTTCATTTACTTTGATCCTGAGTATTTTTCCCCTCAAATCGTTGGTATTTCCGGCCGATCTTCTGGAGTCATACTGCTCAAATCCTTTTCTGTTATCAAGGGGAGCATAACCTTTGTTTACATATTGTTGTTTTGGCGCATCAAATGGGGTAGAGTTGTCGCCTGTTGATACATAAAGCAAATTATCTGATCCAAAAGCAATGGAGCCGCCGGTATGGCAACATATCTCGCGCTGAGAATAGAATTCGAGCACAATTTTTTCAGATTCTTTAACAATCTGATCGTTAACCAGTTTAAATCTCGAAAGGCGGTTTACAGATTTGTCAAATGGGCTGTAAAAAAGATAAATGTATTGATTTACGGCAAATTTTGGGTCTGCGGCCATGCCCAGTAAACCTTCTTCAGCATTTACATTCGGTGTATTGGTTTTGAAATAGACATCAAGCTTGCCCGCTTCTTTTATTTTTTTGGTTTGGTTCTTATAGATCAATACTTCACCTCTTCGCTGGGCAACTAAAATGTCCAGATTAGGGAGCACTGCCATCTCAGTTGGCTCTGTAAATTCTCCCTGCGCCAGGGTAACTTTCACAAAGCGGTCTTGATCTGGTGTATCTATTTTTTGCTTTGGAAAAAAATTGAAAGTTTTGTGCTCAAAAACTTTTTTGTTTAAAGTTGTTGCCGATATAAAGATAAGTGCAAGAGCAGATAAAAATAGGCTAAGTGCTGTTTTCATTTATTTGGTTGAATGATTTTCAATAAATATAGGGTATAGTTTTGTAGGCTGGGGTATTGTATCAAAATTTATGCGAAAGGTATCGGTATAATTTACCAGGCAGTGCGTATTTGGATCGAATTTAAAATTTAATAATTATCTCATTATTAGTTGTGTAGATTGAAAATCAGCATCAAAAGGATTGCAAATTGTAATAATTGCTCTTGAAAATCAAACAACCAAGGGTTGTTTTTTGCATTTATTTTATGTCAGTCTATTGTCATTGTGGTTTTAATATGTAAATTACGGAATGAACGATAAAATTAATTTTATTCTTGGAGTAGTTTTCCTGTTAGGCGGTTTTAGTGTTTTCTTTGTGATTTTTAGCGGGAAAAAGGGTTAGTTGTTTCTTTAAAAGCAAAACGCAATCTTCCTTTTTTGACTTCTTAAATTCTGTATCGAAATAAAATTTGATTGGTTGATATTCCACCTTGTTGTTACATGTGGCATTGTAAAATCATGCTGTATCAAATGCTCACAATCTCTTAGATGTCAATCGCGGGATCTTGATATCTGTAATATGACCAAGACCGGTTAATTCAATCTAACTTTTTCCTATGTAGACGGTACTACAGCATGTAGGTAAGTTTTGCATATCGTGCATGGCTGCTGCGCATATCATAGGCGCTTAGCGTTAAATTATTGTTATGATCGCCATATTTATTGAACTGGCAAAAAAAATGTATTTAATGGCTAAACCTTTTGATCTTTTTTATGTTTAAGCAGTAAATTCCAGATAAAATGCAGGGGACAGTAAAGTTTTATAATGAAACTAAGGGATTTGGTTTCATTATAACAGAAAACGGAGAAGAAATTTTTGTTCATGTTACCGGCTTAAGCAATAAAGTAAGCCAGCATGACCGGGTTGAATTTGAGGTAGTACAAGGAAAAAAAGGTACAAACGCAGTTAATGTTAAAAAGATTTGATAATTCGATGAGATTAGGTACTGTAAAGTTTTATAACCCGGAAGAAGGGATGGGCAGTATTATACCTTCAAATGGAGGGAAAGAATTAAGCGTTTTTGCCCATGGCGTGGTTGATCACATTAAAACCAGTAACATTGTTCAGTTTGATATCGAATTTACGCAAAATGGCATTGAAGCCACTAAGGTAATTGTGCTGTCGGCGTAGAAATAAGTTCTGGATATTATATAATCTACAAGCAAGAGTTGCTGATAGCGGTCAGCTACAATGAAATGATTTATTTTGATTTGGAAGGAGGACAGGTGGATGAGTGGTATGGTAGAAAATTTTGTGGGTCCGGACGGCTTAATAACAGTATCCGTATTACGCTGGCTCCTGCGGACCAGCGCCTCCTGGTCATAATATATTTCAACAACTTGTAACCAAGTCGGATAAATTTGGTCTTATTGTTGTTTATCCTCAAGTTTTTATGATTCAGCTAGAGCCAATTAGCGGTTTTTTTCGCAGAGAGCGTGCCTTACAGGCTATATATCCTATGCGCATGTTGATTGTATGCCAGGGAAAAGGCTTTCTGTGTATGAACTCTGGCGATTACCCACTTTTGAATGGCCGGATTTTTTTTATTCCTGAAGAGGGGCTGGTTAGGCTCGACGGAGAAATGAGTTCGGGTTATTGGCTAAGTTTTAGTAGTTTGTTATATGCAGAATTTTTACAGCAGCACTTGGATCCGCAAGCTAAAAATCTTTTTTTAAACCTTTCTTTCAGGGATCTTGATCCGCAAAAATCAAGCAAAACGTATAATTTACTAGATCAGCTGAAAAGAGAAATTGATCATAAAAGGGATATGTCTTATATAGCACAATATTTATCGTTGTTTTTGGGCTTTACAGCTGGTTTGGATGGCTATCTTGCAGCGTTAACCTTAGATGATTTACAGCAGGTATTAAGGTTCCGGGCAATTTTAGAGCAATTTTATAAGCAGGAAAGATCCATTCAGTTTTATGCTGAAGGCATGGGGATGAGTCCGGGCAGATTGAATAAATTTTTAGATCGGGTGCTTGGAAAAAGCTTGACCGTACTGATTAAAGACCGTATTATGCGCGAAGCGGAAGTGCTGTTGCTTCATAGTGATTATACAATTGATCAAATAGCCGAAATATTGGGTTTTGAACAAACCACTAGTTTCAATACCAGTTTTAAACGACATAAAGGCATGTCGGTATTTCAATTTAGCCGCCTAAGCATCAGTTAAAATAAAAATTGGTGCGTCTGCCAAAGAAACGTCCATCAATTTGATTTGATCTCTTCTAGAAAACAGGTATTCCACACCTCACCACATTAATTGTTTCTCGCCTAACGCGTAAAGCTTTGCTCACTGTTGCTATTTTATCAGCCGCACCAATTTATGTTTGCTAAATTATAAAATCTTAATTTAAAGAAGAAGAAATATTCCTAAATATATTACGTATTTGTATTTTAGTATTTACAATTCCGGATGTTGCCGTTTTACAAGGATAAAATACACATTTGGCCAATCTAGAGTTTGTTGAAAAACGATCCTTTTCAGGTTGAACAGCGATGAATTTCTGAAATGGGGTACGAGGTAGCAAAGCGTAAAAGCATCAAACGGGAAGAAACCTGGTGCATTGAATTAGCCCTGCGCTCTTTATAAAAAAACGGTTCTTTCTGCCGCGATATAGTTCATTGTGCTATGCTGTAAATTCCCTGATAAAGCCTTTGGCCTGTGTTAATTTTCAAACAGATAACCGCTGTAAGCCAAACCTTTGGCTACACTTTTAAAATTATCGCCGGAGTTTAACGGAATATGTGGAAACTTGGTTTTAAATAGATTTTGAACGGCAGCTACCATCGAGGTTCCCCCGGTCAAAAACAAACAGTCAATATCTGCCGGGTTGATTTTATATGTTTCCATAAAGCGGTCCAGATAGGCATCTATTTTATTAATGTCTTTTTCGATAATGGAATTATACTGTTGCAGCGAAATATTTTCATCAATCTCGATTTCCATATTGCTATAGGCAAAAGTAGAATCAAGCTGATCAGAAAGTTCGATTTTGGTTTTTTCTATCGATCTGAATAAAGAATAACCCAGGTTATTTTCGATCAGGGTAATCAGGTTTTTGAATTTCGGATCGTTTCCGGAGTAATAATAATATTCTTCAATTTCTTTCTGAATTTTTAAACCGTTAAAGAAATTCATTTTATCCCAGGTGCAGATATTTGCAAAGAGCGATTTGGGTACATTTAAGACCTTGCCTGGTGTAGCTTCATACAGCGTGTTTTTACCAAAATATGGTGTTCCCCTGTCCCACATGAATGCCGAATCAAGGCTATCGCCCCCAATGTAAATCCCACCAGAGGCAATCATATCGTTTTTACGGTCTTTGCTGCCCACTTTATCGGGATCAAGAATCAGGTAAGTGAAATCTGTTGTACCTCCGCCCAGATCGGCCACCAGTACGCGCTCTTTCCTGGTAATGGTTTTTTCGTAGGCAAAAGCAGCCCCGATAGGCTCAAACTGAAAGCGGACATCGGTAAAGCCGGCACTTTCTGCGGCTTTTTTTAACCTGGTTTGCGCCAGGGTATCTTTCATCGTATTGTCGTCATCAAAAAATACCGGGCGACCTATAATGGCCTTGTTACATTCTTTGCCAATAATCTGATCGGCCTTCGTTTTCAAATCCCTTAGGATTAAAGTGACCAGGTCTGACGCAGTATATCTTTTATTATGGATACGGGTTTCGGTAAAAGTAGTTCTGGAAAGGATCTGTTTGATGGATTTTATAAAACGGCCTTTCATGCCATCGCTTAAATAAGCATCTATTGCTTTTTCGCCAACGATATGACTTTCGCCATCAATAAGACTTTTTACTTCTGTAAAATAAATTAAGGATGGAATAGAAATGGTATCTACAATTTCTTTCTTTTCTTCATCGTAAATGGAAAGTGCCGAATTGGTTGTTCCAAAATCGATTCCGTATAGAAAATTACTCATGGCTTGCTATGTTGGGGTTGGCGGGACTAAAATGGGGTTGCGAAAGTATTAAAAAAAGTGTTAAGAAGTAAATTTTTTTAAAATAACTCGCTGGTACCCAAATGTGCATTAACGATGCGGGTAATCTGTTGGCCGAGTTCTTTTGCATTACCAATGCCTACGCTTTTGAGTGCTGCCAGCTGATCGGTTGTTCTTGGCATTTTTTCGGCAATAGAAAGTAATGCTAAATCGGAAAGTACAGCATAATCCTGCGTGCCGCGTTGCTGTGCAATTGTGCTACGCCATTCGACGAGGTTTTTATAAACCTGAGGATTTGAAATTTCTTTTGGTTTAATGCCCGATTTAACCGGTTTTTTCTCTGCTTGTTTATTGCCTGCGGCATGTAAAGTATTGATATAGTCTCTAATGGAAAATGGATTCCAGGGAATTTTAAACAGGGCCAATTTGATCTGGAATCCGTCTTTGCAATCGTTTAATATGGTAAGTAGTTTATCAGAATGGGTGTCGTTATAAAAGTTGATGGCCACAATTTTGGAAGTTAAAGTAATGAGCTGTTCCAGTTTTGGAACAAAATAATCTGACGCTTTTTGCAAGCGATCCATAAAAGCCCTTTCATCTGCCGTGTTGTTATCGGTATTGATTTTCGAAAATTCCTTTGCAATAAAATTTTTGGCTACTTTAAAAATCTCGTTCTGAAAGATCTGATTTCCAGGTTCGTAAATAGCTAAAAATGCATTTTGCTCATCTCTATCGATCAGCTTGGAGCGCCCCAGTTTTTCCCAGTCTTTGGCAACCAGCGAGAAATCCAGTAGTTCATGGATCAATCCCCAACTATATTGCTGCGTATAACGGATTAACAGTTGTGGTGTAGGTTTATTCTGATGGGCGGCTTTTGTAAAACTGATTACTTTAGCATCGGTAATGATATTTTCGGCAACCACAGGCGATTTTAAAATGAGCCCTTCCAAACTTCTGCAACGGCTCAGCGCCACGTAGGCCTGTCCGTGGGTAAATGCAGTGCTTACATCTACTATCGCCTGATCAAAAGTTAAACCCTGGCTTTTGTGCACGGTAATGGCCCAGGCTAGCTTAAATGGATATTGGGAGAAGGATCCTGTACTGGTTTCATCAATTTTATTTTCTTCATTGCTCAGGCTGTATTTAACATTCTGCCAGATTTCTTTCTCTACTTCAATTTCTCTGCCACCGTTGGTGAAAGTTACTTTTATCGCATCCTGACTGATTGCAGTAATTTTAGCCGCTTTTCCGTTGTAAAATTGCTTTTTACCTGAAGAATCATTTTTGATGAAGATGACCTGCGCACCCAGTTTTAACTGAAGTTTTTCATCGGTGGGATAAGCGTCTTTAGGAAAATCACCACTGACTTCTGCATTAAATTCGAAAATTTCCCCTGGTAATTTTTCCAGACAGCCTTCGTTAATTTCGTTAACCAATTGGTTGTGCGTGGTAAGGGTGATATAATCATCTTTCCATTCCTGATCCAAAGAGGGATCGTAACGTTCATTCAGTTTGGCCAGGAGTTCTGCATTAAGGCTGTTTTCACGCATGCCATTTAAAATGTCAAGAAATACAGGGTCTGACTGGCGGTAAACCTTATCTAAGGTAAACGTCAGCATCGGCGTAGACCTGAAAATGATGCTGTCAAAAAAATAAGGACTGGAATAATAACTGCCCAGGATCTGCCAGGCATCATGAAAGATAGGGGAGAGCTGGTAAAGATCACCGATCATTAATACCTGCACGCCACCGAAGGGACGATTTGAACCTTTAACACGTTTTAAAGTACTGTCGATAAAATCAATCAGATCTACCCTGACCATACTGATTTCATCAATAATCAATAAATCAAGGCAACGTAAGAGTCTTGTTTTCTCATCTGAATACTTAAAATTGGTTTCTGCATGTTCATCAACAACCGGAACCAATGGCCCGAAAGGGATCTGAAAAAAGGAGTGTAGCGTAACACCGCCAGCATTTATAGCTGCAACTGCGGTGGGCGCAACAATGGCGAAATTCTTTTTGGTGGTATCCCTGATTTTGCGCAGGAGGGTAGTTTTACCTGTTCCGGCTTTACCGGTTAAAAAAACAGGCTGATTGGTGGTGGCTAAAAAGTCTAAAAGGAGTTGGTTGTCCTGGTCGGGCGTGTTCATATCAACTACAAAATTAACCTATTCGAAATGGATTTACGGGTAGGTAAACAAGCGTTTTATCCACATTTTTTTAATAGTGGCCAGGCTTGCTATAATGAAAATTAAAATTAAGCGGTTGAAAATGAGTTTATATTCATTCTTTTTGTGAAAAAATGCCGAAAACATTTTCCTAATTTCAATACAAATTTGTAACATTGCACTCGCAAAAAAGGAATGCCTTTTTTCCGGGCCTATAGCTCAGTTGGTTAGAGTAGAAGACTCATAATCTTTTGGTCCCTGGTTCGAGCCCAGGTGGGCCCACTGACAAAAAATCGCCCTTCAGCATATTCTGGAGGGCTTTTTTGTGCTCTTGAAGGTCGTTTGAAGCCATTATACATTAAAGTTGCTCTAATTATTGGTGTTAGCTTTAACAAAAATTAATGTTTAAATTAGTACAAAAAACTTAGGAAAAGCTTAGGAAAGTGTGTCAATTTCACTCAAAACTTAGGAAAAACTTAGGGAAAATTTCAGAGCTAAAAACATTAAATCAAATTGTATGACGACAGTTTCAGCTACGATCATTAAAAAAGATCAGAAGTCCGACAGGACGTGGAATGTTAAAATTAGAGTTTGACACAAAAAACAGTCAGCCTATATCGACACGATTCATTCCGTCAATATAAAGCAACTTTTGGAAAAAAAGCCCTAATAGCTACTCGCTTATCATAAAGAATAAATTTATACTGGAACGAATCGCCGCTGATTTAAGAAAGTATAGAGACTGGATAGGTGATAACGAACACCATGTGGCCAAATTATCGGCTAAACATGTAAGGGACAAGCTAGTTAATTTAAAGAAGGGAGATTTGACAGAAATTGAGAGATAAATACCAAAAAGCAAATAACGCAGGAAATAATCCCTTCCCAAAATTACTTTATCCTTGGCCTGTCGTCTGCTTTTACCCATTCATCATGTTTACAATTATTGCACTCGGCTTTTTGTTCTTCATTGATGTTGTGAACTTTGCCGCAGAAGCTACAGGCGTAAAGTCCGGCAAGATCTACAATTTTGGACGCTTTCGCAAAATCTTTGGGCATGATCGGCAGGCCTGGCTGCACCTCTTCATCTGAAAAAAAGAAGATGCTTACGCAGCCAGAAGTTTCCAGTATGGCCGTTTTAACCTGACCGAGATGGGAAACGCCCTGTTGCCGCAGTTCCGAAAAGAACTCATCCTGGGCAAGGGTTTCTTTCCGAAATTCATTTACCGAGAATATGCCTCCCTCAATGATGTAGGTAGCTTTGCCTTCAACCAGGTCGTCAAACCGCTTGCTTTTAGCCATTAGGTAGGTGGTAAGCCTGTAGGCACCTACAATGATGGCGAATATGGCTAAAGGTACCATAAGCCCTATTTCCT
Organism: Pedobacter suwonensis; assembly: GCF_007833675.1. NCBI lineage: Bacteria > Pseudomonadati > Bacteroidota > Sphingobacteriia > Sphingobacteriales > Sphingobacteriaceae > Pedobacter > Pedobacter suwonensis. The sequence goes on from NZ_CP031708.1 coordinate 5,226,714, forward strand.
TATAAAACATTGGATCTCCGGCTGCGGAACCCAGACTGATGATGACTACCATTTCAAATACCGATAACTGTCCTACCCCTCGCTTGCCAAGAAGCCTTAGCCCGATGAGTATGATAAAGTACATCAGTATCGTGCGTATGGCAATTTCGATGAGAAATCCCCACTGTTCTTCACCTACCATGATTTTGGTCCAGTCGATATCCTGCATAATGAGATTTATTTTATGTGAATCAGTTTAAAGTAACCTCCTAAGTTAAATGTAAATATTTCTCAAAAGTTGATCTGCCTGAAATTCCTTACCAGTAAATGGGTATCAACGGTTTAGGTCAGATCTTCTTTTGTGTTCTTATGACAGCCCCGGCAGCCGAGCCAGTGCGCTCATCACAGTGCCACAAATATTTTTTTACCCCGCTGATTCAAAAGCCTGCACACTTCTATTCCGATCCAATCTGGCAACATGAAGTCAGGTTGAATAAATCCGGATTCAGGTTGATTTGATAAAAATCATTTACCCTGGCAGGTGCTTTAATCCGAAAACCTTTTCTAATACCGCATATTAATGATATTGGCCATGCGGGGATCACTTGTTAAAATGTACATATTTATTTGCGCAATAGATATGAATGGTCGGTTTTCAGGTCTGTGGATTGAAATACTCGAGCGGCATGAAATGCCTGTATTTATTCTTGTTCCTTGTCAGAAGTTTCAGTGCTGCCCTCTTCATACTTTTTTTCTCCATTTTCATCCTCATGTACAATAAGCGAATGCGGTGCAGCAGATGATGGATTACTTCCGGTCCCCGAGATCTCGGGTATGGTTAGTATGTCGTTGTTATTGTCTGCTGAGGGTTGAATTGCTTCGCTGTTCCCCAATGCGGCCTGGGCAAGTTGTTCCTGGTTAGTAAGACCTTCTTCCTGCTGTTCTTTTTTGTTTGCGTTGTTTTCCATAATTTCTTTATTGTAGGTTAACATTTAAAACAGTTCGATAGTTTGCTTAATGCGAAAATGTAAGTTGGCCGATTTTGGTAAGGGAAAAATTCAGAACTATAAAAGCCTGTTCTATAGCCGCCTGAGTTTAGATTACTCAGGAATTTGCTTCTCTTCAAATTGTCACCTGGGAAACTTCTTACCAGCCGGAGCCTCTGACCGTTTGCTTCAGGAGTAACCTGAAAAAGCGTTTGCCTTTAGCCTCTTTTCCGCTCAGGCTGATGTTTTTATCAAGCAAAGATTAATGTCGCTCAGGTCAATTTCTTTGTTGTTATTTCCATAACACTTCTCAATAGCCTATATTTGTTGATAGATTTTTATATCCTTGCGAAACATCACCTCTCTTTTCAATCGTTACTATCGTACTGCATTTGGTATTATCTGCCTGATACTGGTTTTTGTTTACAGCAAGCGGTATGGTTACATGCTTTTCCATACTTTGGTTGAACTCTTTTCCATCGTAATCGCTTTCGCGGTGTTTATTGTGGCCTGGAATTCCAGAAAAATGCAGGATAACAAATACCTGCATGTTGTGGGAATATCCTATCTGTTTATTGGTGCTCTGGATTTGTTACATACTTTGAGCTATAAGGGGATGAATATCATTCCGTTACCTGGATATCCTGCCAACCAGTTCTGGGTGGCAACACGTGGCATGGAGGCGGTGATTTTTCTAGGCGGTTTTTTAATGATTGGGCGCAAACGAAAAATTAATACCGAACTGCTTTTCCTCCTATATTTTGTGGTGGCTTCACTCATTGCTGCAAGCATTTTGGTATGGAAAGTATTTCCCGTTTGTTTTGTGCCGGGAGCTGGTCAAACCCTTTTCAAGGTGGTATGTGAGTACATTATCATCTTATTTTTATTTGCAAGCTTATTCTTGCTTTACCGGAGAAGGGCTAATTTTGACCGGAAAACTTACCATCTTCTTTCAGGATCTATTATAGTTGCCATTCTAAGTGAATGTTGCTTTGCCACTTATACATCAAACTACGGACAGTTAAATGAGTGGGGACATTATGGGAAACTGATTTCTTTCTTTCTTATTTACAAAGCTAATGTACAAATGGCTTTTGATAAGCCCATGGCGAGTATTTTTCGCGAGCTTAAGGCCAGCGAGACGGAGTATAAGACTTTGGCTGAAAATCTTCCGGATCTGATCATGCGTTTTGATGAAAACCTGGATTGTATCTATGTCAATCAGGAAATCAGTAAGCTTCCACCGTTTGCTGATTCAGATGTTCAATCGTTGAGTAAAAGAATCTGGAATGAATTGAAACAGGCACTTGTTACCAGAAAAAATATTGCCGGAGAATTAGAGGCAGGCATGCAGGAAAGCCGCTATTATTTTTCATTTCATATCATTCCGGAAATCTTAGATGACGCTTCTGAGGTTAGACTTTTGGTTATTTTCAGGGATATTACTATTGTAAGGAAGGAGAAACTTCATCTATCGAAACTTCTTGATACCCTACCACAACAAGTATGGACGGCCAGGGCTGATGGTACAATTGATTATGTTAACGGCGTGATCATCCGTGATTTCGCACTCGATCCTGAATCCCCTTTTGGTATCGGCTGGCAACACTACGTTCATCCTGATGATTTGCATGAATGTATAAGGGTGTGGATGCTTTCACTTGGTAATGGTACCGAATACCAAGTCCAGTTTAGATTGAAAATGGCAGATGGTCAATATCTATGGCATTTGGGGCGGGCCGTGCCTATTTTCGAAAATGGTGAGGTTATATTATGGATTGGTTCGAATACCAATATAGACCTGCAAAAGAAAGGAGAGGAGCAGCGGGATGAATTTATTTCTATTGCTTCGCACGAGTTGAAAACACCATTAACCAGTATTAAAGCATTTAATCAACTGCTCGCAAGAACCAATGATCTTGATCGGGCAAAATCTTACTTACAAAAAGTAGATCTCGCTACGACTAAACTGGAGAGCCTGATTAACGATTTGCTGGACGTAAGCAAGATCAATGCAGGTAAACTCCAGTTCAATAAATCGATTTTCAATCTTAACCAGCTGATTCAGGAATGCTGCGAAAACCTTCAGCTAAGCGTTAATACCCATCGGATCATCTTTACAGCGAACGAACAAATTAATATATATGCCGATCGTTTCAGGATTGAACAGGTAATCGATAATTTACTCAGCAATGCCGTTAAATATTCTCCCAGTGCAGATGTGGTAAATGTTACGTTCAGGGTTGAACAGGAATCGATTATTATCGCAGTCGAAGATCATGGTATAGGTATAGATAGTGAGGAGCTAGAAAAACTTTTCGACCGTTATTACCGATCAGATAATGCTGCGGGGCGCTTTGGCGGACTGGGTTTAGGCCTTTTTATTTCTTCCGAAATTATTAAAGCTCATCAGGGTACATTCTGGATCGAAAGTGAACTCGGGATAGGAACTACAGTTTACATACGCGTTCCAATGAGCGAAACTGGGATTACAAAAGGTTCGGTTGCAAAAGGACTTAACTATAGCGATGAATACCTGACCATCAGTTACAATGATCAGCAAGACTGGATGGAAGCAAACTGGACCGGGCATCAGAATTTTAAAAGTGTGCAAAACGGGGGGCTTCAGATGATAGAGATGCTTAGGTCATCAGGACTTAAAAAAGTGCTTAATGATAATCGAGAAGTGCTTGGAAATTGGTCGGAGGCATCAGATTGGGTGGGAAAGGTTTGGTTTCCGATGATGATTGAAGCTGGCCTGCAGGATTTTGCCTGGATTTTTTCTCGAAGTATCTTTGCGCAACTTGCCGCTCAAAAAAGTTTCGATGTATCGGACGGTAAAGCCAATGTTCGCTTTTTTTACGACATGGAGGAAGCCAAACGCTGGTTGAAGGAAACCAACAAGGTTAAGCCTTTGTGATTTTTAATAAGGTCTGAATTGAAGATAAATCCGGTAGCAGGATTTATCTTCAGTATATAAATTTATTTATGTCCTATCTCTTATTTTGTGCTCCCAAAGATAGTCAATTAGCAACTTCGGGTGATCGGTCTGTAATCCCTGAATGCCTGATTTTATTGCTTTCATCCAATCATCGGGTGTTTCATTTGCTTTTTGTACATCCATAAAAATACTGATGCCCATGGTTTTTAGAACTGGAAGTAATGTTTCATTAGGGGCATTGTCAATCGCCTCCAAGGGGGCTTTTGACATTGCTTGCATCAGGGCTTTTTCGGTTGTGATGGTATTATCCAAACGAGACATTAAAGGCATTTCGGGTGCTGTTTTCCGCCAGGAAAGGTAGTCGCTATGGCTACTTACATAAACCAATACATTGTACTTCATACCTGCCTTTTTAATGGCCTTATATGCTTTCTCTGCTTCAGCTGCTTTAAAATCCAGATAGATATTTATTTTTCCTTTGCAAGCCTTTAATGCCTCCTTAAAGCTGGCAATACGGTGTAAACTACTGTCTTTTCCTTTAAAAATAAGTTGTCTTGCCGCTTCAAAATCAAGGTCTTTTATTTGTCCTTTTCCATTACTTAAACCGTCTACACGGTCGTTATGCAAAAGTACCAGGTGCCCGTCTTTTGTCGTACGCAGATCAAGTTCCACATAATCTGCACCCAGTGCAATAGCCTCCGTAATGGAAGCTATTGTATTTTCTGGTTTGATTAAATGACTACCACGGTGGGCAATCACAATAAAAGCATTTTTTGATTTCGGTAATGGCCTCATTGCATGTTGTGAGAATACCGGTATACAGAGGCAGCTAAATAAGATGGCCAGTAAAACCGGTGTTATATTTATGCTCATGACTAGGGATTTTGTGTAGGGTTCATATCTGTGAATGCTGCTGCGCTGTTTCTGTCAGATTTTTTTAAGGAGAAAGCATCGAAAAGCTCGCCAGAGGTTTTATAGGCCTCAAATTTAAGGTTTGGCCCGTCAACATGGATAACCTGGAACAGCTGGGTGTTTTCTAAAGATACATCCATCCATTTTGCTCCATCTACTTTGTACATTTTAGGGCCTGCAACCGAAACCAGATAAACCGGTCCGCTCACTTCCCTTCCCGATAGTCCCCTTGGCAGGTTTTGGCCACGGCTGTATGTGTGGTCATGGCCCTGCAGTACAAGATCAATATGGTATTTATCAAATAAGGGTTTAAACCGATCTCTGAATTCCTTGTTATCCCTGCTCTTTGCTGTCGAAAAAATGGGATGGTGAAAGGTAATTACCGTCCATAGCTTGGTATTTTCTTTTAATACTTTTTCGAGCCACTCATATTCAGCTTTGGCCGAAGCTTCGTCCAATATAATCATTTGCGAATCAAGGGAAATGATCCTCATGTCCTGATAATCGACATAATAAACCGATTCTTCGAGACCTTTTGGGCCATTGCCGGCAAAAGTGTACTGTACGCCCCAATGTGGGTCAAGCACCAGTTTTCTTTTGTCATCGCGTACATATTCATGGTTTCCGGGGGAGGGGATGCTGGGAATCATACCATTGATGAAACCACCTCCATAATGCCATTCGCCCCATTCCTGGTCGTTATTGGAACGATTGATCAAGTCGCCGGCATGGATGATAAATCTGGCATCAGGCTGGTGGGAAAATGCTTTACGGATTACTCTCGACCATTTTGAACGGATGTCGTTCTGTGCATCGCCAAGGTAAATGAATGAAAATGGAGTGCTTTTAACTGCTGCAGTGGTAAACTGGAACCACTCGCTCCAATATTCACCAGAGCCAACCCGGTAAGCATAAACCGTCGCAGGTTTAAGGTTGGTAAAGGTAACGTGATGATAGCTTGCAATTTCGTAATTATTTCCGCTTCCAAGTAAAGTAGAAATGGCATCGTAACCCGTAATTGATTGTTCAAGCGCCGGATTGGAATCTTCAGCTTTGATCTGGGCTTTTGAGGCTTTAATAGTGGTATCGGTACGCCAGTTTACGGTTTGGCTTGTAGCAGGATCTCCGGCCCATGTTAAAACTACGCGATCGGGAAAATGCCCGGGTTTAAAATCCTGGGCATGTGTTTTCACGCCAATGGCCAAAACAGAGAGTGTAAATAAAAAAGAGAAAGATTTGATATATAATTTCATATTATTTTATTCAGTAGTAAAGGAATTGATTTATTTTAGGTACCACATTAAGGTATACTGATTGTCGGCACCAAAAACGGAAACGGCTTTTTGATAGTTAACACGGTTTTTTGCACTTTCCGAATCTGGGTAGGTATAACGTTTTGGAATGCCTCTCCCGGCTGCTAAGGGACCTGTTACAAAGGCAGGGTATCCGGTACGGCGCTGATCAAACCATCCTTCAGCACCTTTAAACAGCATAGCGAGCCATTTTTGGGTAATCAATTGTTCAAGTGTGCCATCGTATTTTACCAAAGGTTGATCATAATAGGCCTGTGTTGCACTTACAGCGTAGCTGCTCATCGATTCTTTGATGCCTTTATAGTACAGCGATTCTGCAGTTTCGCCACTCACGCTTAGTTTTCCTTTTTGTACGGCCTCAGCCAAAATAAAGCACTGCTCGGTATAAGTGATTAAGCTGGCTTTTAGTAATGCATTTGAACTACCGCCATTTTTCCTGAAAAAAGCAGAAGAGAAAACCGAAACATGATCTTCACCGCCGTTATAGGCAGAAGGTGCGTCAATGGCATTAGGCACTCCCACATAGCGGTTCAGATCAACAGTTGATCCGGTGGTACTCTTTACCGGTTCTACCCAGACAGTCAATCTTGGATCATTTCTTTGTATCAGTCTGTCTGCCAGTTCTTTGCTTGCTTTTGTTTTCAGGTAATCGAAATCGATCATCGCCAAAGGTCCACCCGGCCAGCTATAGGCTGCAATATTGCCCAGATAGGCTACTTCCGCATTGTCTGCACTGCTTTCGAAGATAGGATAAGCTATTTTATCGTTCAATATTTCCTGCATTTCGGTAAATGCCGGTGCATAATTTTTTGAGATCCGCAATAACATCCGGAGACGTAACGAATTGGCAAATTTGCGCCAGGCAAGCGCTTTACCTTTAAACATTACATCGCCTTTGGCATTGATTTCCTGAACGTTGCCTTTTAGCATATCGTTGGCTTCCCTTAGCTCCCTCAACAGATCAGGATAAATGACCTGCTGCTGATCGTATTCAGGATAAATAATATTAGCCTCTTTCGATTTTAATGCCTGCGAATAGGGGATATCGCCATATAAATCGGTAAGGTAACCAAAGTTAAAAGCTTTCATAATTTTACCGATGGCCACGTACTGGTTTTCAGAACGTTTTTTTGCAGTTTCCATAAAGGTTTTGTTTACGGCTAAGCGGGCGTAAATATCGTCCCAATCAACCGGACCCCAATCCAACAGGTCATAGCCGGTATTTCGAACCAGGGTAAGGTAGCGCGCTGCAGAGGCGGGCCGTCGGTTCACAGCATTTTCCTGGTAGGCGTAAGCGGTAGAAACCAATACGTCTGACATTAAAAATTCGGTATTGGTGGTTTCAGGAGCATTGGGGTTGGTATTTATCTTTTCAAAATCTTTGGTACAGCTTGTAATCAAAGCCAGTATAGCGAAAAGTAGCGTTGTATATTTGAATTTCATTTCTGTACAGGTTAAAAGTTACAACTTAATTTAAAACCGAATGAGCGTGTTTCCGGAAGTGTCCAATGACCTACGCCCAGTTTAAAGCCTTCGGTAACACTCATGGTCGTTTCAGGATCATAACCCAGTCCATTGGCGGTCCAGGTATACAGGTTCCTGCCAATAAGCGATAGTGACAGGTTGCTGATGGGCAGTTTGCGGATCAGTTTTTTATCGAATACATAGGTTAATGAGGCTTCCCTGATTTTCAGGAAGGAGGCCGAATAGGTTAACCTTTCATAGTATTTGTTGTAGGTATTGTTATAAAAATCAGAAGCGGCGATAACTACCGTGTTTTGGGTCAGGTTTCCGTTCGCATCTGCAATAAAGCCCGGAATAATCATTCCGTCGTTCCGTTTTCTGCCCTGCGAATCCGTCCATGGTAAACCTCCGGTTTCTGCATCTCGGCCCACCAGTGTGTTATCGGTTAAGCCCGCGTTGATAAGTGATTTTACTACGTAAGAGTAAAAATTGCCACCCTTACGCCAGTCTAAAAGTACATTTAGGGTAAAGTTTTTGTAACTGAAGGTATTGTTGAAACCCATGGTAAAATCGGGGTTATAGTTTCCGACTTTAAGGTATTCGGTATTGTTGCGAATGTAATGCCCGGTTTTGTCTAGCAAGGCTGCTCCCGCGTTTGGTCCGCTTGCTACTTTGGTATAACTCGGAGTGTAGAAGTCGCCGATTTTGGTACCTTCCTTAATCAGGTAACGAATGTTGTCTCCATCGGCACTGCCCATCGAATATTCTTTTAAACCTTCTGATAACGCTATCACCTTGTTTTCATTTTTGGTAAAGTTTACATTGGTTTCCCATTTGAAGGCACCATCAAACGGAACAGCATTTAATCCGATTTCCCATCCGCTGTTCTGGATATTTCCGGCATTGATCAACCGGTTTGATGAACCTGACGCAATGGTGGTTGGGATGTTGATGATCTGGTTCCTTTTGTTTGTTTTGTACCAGGTTACATCGACACCTACCCGGCTTTTGAAAAAGCGGATGTCACCGCCAAACTCATATGATGTGGCGATTTCAGGCTTCAGGAAGTTGTTTTTAAGGTTAAACTCAATGGTGGCTCTTTTTACATCGCCCCAATCCTGATTAAAGGGAATGGTATTATACAATTGGTAAGGATCGGTATCACTGCCCACCTGCGCCCAGTTGGCCCTCAGTTTAAGGAAAGAAAGTACATCTGATTTGATCGTGAACACATCCGTTACAATGGTGCTTAACGATGCAGAAGGATAAAAGTACGAATTGTTGCCGGCGGGAAGTGTGCTCGACCAATCGTTTCTGCCCGTTACATCAAGAAAAACCATATCCTTGAACGATACCTGGCCAAGACCATAAATACTATTGATGCGTTTGCGGGAATTATATTGCGAATTTACGATGGTACCTGCCTGCGCATTGGCAATATTGTAAACACCCGGAATACTCAGGCTCTCTGTTTTCTGCGCGGTAAACCGGTTGGTTTGATCCATTTGGTTTCCTCCGGCAGAAAGACTCAAAGACCAATCCTGATTGAACAGTTTTTTATAACTCAGTAAAAAATCTGTGTTCTGTTCCTTAAAGAAAGAATTATCGACTCCATATCCGCCAAATTTAAAACGTTTTGAACTGAAGGGGCGTTTGGTCTCATGTTCTTCATTGTACATGTCCAGCCCGGTACGTGCCATTAAACTTAAGTTTTTGGTAATATCGTAAACCACCTGTATATTCCCGGTTAAGCGGTTCCTGTCGTAGCCATTTGTATGCTCGTAAGCTACGAAATAGGGGTTGTCAGAATCATCTGCTGAAAACTGCTCGATGTTTTCCCTTCCCGGTTTCCAGTAGTTTTTCAGGTCGTTGATGTTCATATTTGGTGGAAGTGAATACAGCATCTGTGTTACACTTTCCCGGTAAGCCGATGGCCGGTTGTCGCTTTTATTGTTTACATAACCAATATTGGTGCTAATTTTCAATTTGGGGTGCAACACATAGGTGGCCGAAAGGTTAAGGGTATTCCTTTTGAGATCGGTATTGGGGACAATCCCCTTATTGCTCAGGTTGGTGTATGATAAACGGTAATTACCATCTGCATTTTTGCCACTAATGGAAATGTTGTTGGTGTAGGTAGAACCGGTTTCATAGAAGTCCTGCGGATTGTTCGGATGCGATACCCAATCGGTAGCAATTGGTTTCCCGCTGGCATCCAGGGGGCTGTTCCATTGCAGGTGTTTGGTACCCACATCAAGCCGCGGCCCCCAGGCAGATGTGGTGGAAGATGCCTGATCGTCGGTATATTCGCCTCCCCCAAAAGTGTGCTGAAAATGTGGGAACATCCATGCCTGATCGTACATGGCATTTGAATTAAAATTTATTCCTAAACCCTTTTTGTTTATCAGGCCACTTTTTGTGGTAATCAAAACCACACCACTTCCGGCCCTGCTTCCATACAATGCAGCAGCACTTGCGCCCTTTAATATGGTAATACTTTCTACATCATCCGGACTGATATCCGCAATCGGGCTACCGTAATCAACCGATGAACGGCCAACCTCTGATGTTGTCCGGAGGGAATGTGCTACCGGAACACCATCTACCACAAATAAAGGCTGGTTGTCGGTTGCGATTGATGATTGCCCCCTGATGGTGATAAATGAACTTGATCCGGGATCAGCACCTGTGCTGACCACATTTACACCAGCCACCTTTCCGGCCAGTGAGTTGATCACATTTACTTCTTTTACTGTATTAACATCACTTCCTTTTACGGTAGCGATCGAATAACCCAGGGCCTTTTCGGCACGTTTAATACCAAGTGCGGTAACCACTACATCAGAGAGTGCTGTTTCGTCAGTGGAAAGGTTAATGTTAAGTTCAGTTTCACCCTTTAGTGCAATTTCCCTGCTCTGATAACCGATCATTTTAAAGATCAGCAAGGACTGACTGTTCAATACGTTCAGGTTAAATTCTCCATTTAAGTTGGTGCTGGTAGCATTGTTACTTCCTTTTTCAATTACGTTTACTCCCGGCAGTGGCATACCTTTTTCGTCAGTTACCTTACCTTTAATTCGTATTGATTTTTTGATGATGATCTGGTTTTTCTCGATCAGGTAGCTGAGCTGAAAAGGAGGTAATATCCGGTCGAGCAAAGCGCTTACAGCTTCATTTTCTGCCTTAAAACCACTTAGGTTTTGTTTCTCTATGGCATCTTTGTTGGTGTATACAAAGTATAGGCCGGTTTTCTTTTCTATGGTTTTAAAAAGTTCCGTTAAAGATCCCTTTTTGATATTGATACTTACTTTAACGTCTAATTGTTGTGCATTTACCGGCGATGCCTGCCCTACAAAGAGCATGGTGGAGAGCATGATGTAAATGAGGGTAAAAAAACGCATTGCGCTAAAAATTAATTGACTAGTCACTGCGGACTTTTTCATAACTTTGTTTGTTTTAATCTTGATGGGTTAAAATAAAATTTAAAATTTCTTAGCTGCGGCATGCGCCAACATGCTGCAGCTATCTTTTACTGGTTGTTTAATTACATCTACCTCCTTTTATATAAATAGTCTGTTTGTTTATGGTATACTGGATATCGAATGTAAGCTCCAGTGTGCGCAACACCTCTTTTATACTTACATTATCAAATTTTGCCGTTAGTTCACAGTTGTCAAATGATCTGGCTGAAACTACTTTAAGGGCATATTTCCTTGATATGGTCTGGAATACATCTTCCATGGGCGTTTTATTGAAAAACATTTTACCAGTCCGCCACTCAGTTGATGTTTTGGCATCTTCTACATTTTCGCGTACCAGGAGTGCCAGTTTTGTATCGTAAGTTACTTTCTGATTTGGAAGAAGGTGGACAGCTGCTGACTGTGTACCTGCAGAATCTCTAGAAACGGCTACCTTTCCGGTAAGTACAGTTACTTCAGGCCTGTAATTTTTCCATGCCCGGATGTTGAAACTGGTTCCCAGCACCCTGGTTTGGATATTGTTGCTTTTTACTACAAAAGGATGAGCAGGGTCTCTTTTTACTTTAAAAAAAGCCTCTCCATTGAGTTTGACCATTCTGATGCCGGCATGTTTCTGGTTTTGTGGAAAGCTGATGCTACTCCCTGAGTTTAACCAGATCTCGGAACTATCCGGAAGTAATACATTAATAATTTTACCTGGCGCTGCAGTTTTGGTTGTCCATACAACCTGATTTTGCTTGGAAGTCAATAACTTTTTATCTCCGGCAATAAAAAAGATTAGTGCCCCGATAATTGCCGCAGCAGTCGCCGCTGGCCACCATTTTAATAGTTTGAACTTTCTGACTGGAGCCTGCTTGATCTGTTCTCTGATACCGGCAAAACTTTCCTTCCACAATCCGTCATCCGGTAGTTGAGCCGTGTCCTGCCATAGCAATAATACCGTTTCTAATTGCTCCTCAAGATCATCATCTTCATCTACCCAGTTCCTAAGCCTTTTTTCCAACAATGCAATTTCAGCTTTGCTGCTGCTCAAATCTTCCTTTACAGCTAAATATTCGAGTACTAATTTCCACGTTTCCTGATCCATTCACATGCTTTTATGCTTATAGGACAAGGATAACAGGCGCCCTACGGGCCCAAAAAAGTTAACTTTGCGTTAAGAAATTATTAAGCGGTGTTTTTATCTGAATTCTGACTTGTTTTCTAATACTTTTTGCTGAAGAAATTGAAAGCCTTTTACCAGGTGGTCTTCAACCGTACGTACTGATATGTCCAGTAAAACTGCAATTTCCCTGTAACTAAATCCATCAATTCGGTACATGTAAAAAATAAGCCTTCGGCGTTCGGGCATCTGATCAATAAGCGTGTAAAGTACGCGGTTACGGTCTTTGTTCTGAAAAGCCTGCGACGGGGTTTCTTTCACGTCTATAATTTCAGAAAACTCTTCTTCGCTATCGATGTACCAAAGATTGGCTTTGGCTGCCTTATGGTAATTTGTAGCAGCATTTTTAACGGCCCGGAAGAGATATGCTTTTTCGTTATTGAGGATAGTGCCGTTTTTCCAGATCGATATAAATACATCATTTAAGATGAGTTGAGCATCTTCTACATCTTTGACAAGATAAATGGCGTATTTTTTTAAAGTAGGGTACATGCGGCGATAAAGGTCTTCGAAGGTTTTTTCATCAAACTTCTTGTTATTATCAGCATTAAGTCCGGCAATAGTGTTTTGGGGCATAAATTATGGCCACAAAATTAAAATTCAAAAACGATACACATATTAACAGAATATTAACAATAACCAGATGATTTTGCGGTTAAAAGTAGCGTGATGATAGTTAGCCTAATTATGCTTTAAATAGTGTGCTGACAAGTCAATTACCAGGTGATCGTACAAAACGAATCTTTGGATGGTACAGATAGCATGCGTTTTGCCATTTTCCCTATAAAAACGAAAATCCAGTTTCAAAAGCTTAAAACAAACGCTTTGCCGAAAAAAGCCGTGCAAAATCATCAAATGTTTTACGGAAACTTCGACCCACCGGAATGGCTATTTTATCTATCAATACCTCCTGGTTGCTAATGGCAGTTACCTGATGCTGATTGATGATAAATGACCGGTGAATCCTTAAAAATCCTTTTGGCTGAAGATGTACTGCAAGTTCCGAAACTGACATTTTAGAAACCATGAAAAGTTCGTTCTGAAGCACCGCCTTAATATCGTTTCCGATGCTTTCAAAATAAAGAATATCTTTCAGCAAAAGCTTGCGGCTGAATCCCTCTGACTTTAAAATCAAGAAATCATCTTCGTTTTCCTTTTTTACATTTCTAAGAACCCTGTCTACAGATTTGAAAAAGCGTTCGAAAGTGATGGGTTTCATCAGATAATCTACCGCTTCAAGTTCAAAGCCTTCGATGGCAAATTCCCGGTAAGCGGTGGTAAAAATAACAGACGGCTTTTTATTCAGCGACCTCAGAAATTCTATGCCGTTGAGATCGGGCATCTGAATGTCCAGAAAAAGCAGATCCACTTCCTGCGTTTGTAAAATTCTATAAGCCTCGAGTGCATTTGCTGCTGTAGCTACCAGCTTTAGTTCCGCTATCTTTGAAATATGGTTTTCCAAAAGTCTAACGGCCAAAGGCTCATCATCTATCACAATACATTTAATCATGTTGTTGGAGTCATTAAATTTACCTTAAACCAATTATCTGCCTGCGCTATTGCTAATGTATATTGATTCGGATAATAAAGATCGAGTTGTCTTCTGATATTTTCCAATCCTATTCCGGTTCCTGGTTTTTTATGTTTCCCAAAGAACTGATTTTCTATCCTGAAAAGCGAAGCGTTTGCATGGGTTTCAATCGAAATTCTGATGGTTACGTTTCCACTTGTTTTTTCGGCACCATGTTTAAAGGCATTTTCTACAAAAGACAGATACAGCAAAGGTGGGATGAGGCCTGGAAATGCTACTTTTTCTTCTATCTCAAGTTTCAGGCGTTCATCATAGCGCAGCATTTCAAGTGCAATATAATCTTTAACGATTTTCATTTCTGCTGTAATTGGTACCATTTCTTTTTGTCCGTGATAAAGAATATAATCCAGGATGTCTGAAAGCCGACTGATGGATTTGGACACGGCATCTGAACCGGTGATGGATAATGAATAAATATTATTCAGGGTGTTAAACAGGAAATGAGGATTCAGCTGTGCCTTCAGTGCTTTTAATTCAAGCTCCGATTTCTCTTTCTGAAGCTGCAGGGCATTTTGCTTTTCATCCCTGTACCGAAGCATAAACATCATCGAAACAAAAATGAAAGATCCGGAAATAATGGGCAGGATGTAATGAAACAGGAGATATTTAACATCCGTTAGAATATCGAAAATACTGTTTTGAGGATAGTTTGAAAATAAAGGTTCTGCAGCATATACAATAAAAAGCCGATTTAACACACCTAAAATGTACATCCCGGCAACAAGGTAGAGCATAAAATGAAAATATTTTTTAGCCTCGAAAAATCTGCGGATCAGAATGAAGTAAATCCAGTTGGCGCCGATGATCTGAAAGATCCAATGACATACACCATAGTAAAATACTTCTCGGAAATCAGGCTGCTCAGGCTCGCCGTAATTACGGAATATTCCAAAAATAAATAGCGCAATCCAGAGTCCGGTTTGATAGTTGATTTCCTTTCTTAACTTGCCGTTTGATATTTTGCTCACAGAACGTAAAGATATTACTAAAAAGCTTTGTATGTGCTGATAGGATTCAGATGTATCCATTTTGGTGATGAATTGCAGGAGCAGGCATTCGAACAACAAATAATGTTGTATGCAGGCAGAAGCGGTCTTTCTGCATTCGTCTCTTGATACCCATGGTAAATAGTAAGATTATTGCAGAAAAAAATGATGGAAAAAGAAAAATTCGTTGGGTTAGATCATTTACGGGCGGTTGCGATCCTGCTGGTATTCCTGTATCATTATGGAATGTTTAAGCATCCCGCCTGGGTAGATACTATCGGTTGGATCGGATGGACAGGAGTTGATTTGTTTTTTGTATTAAGTGGTTTTTTAATTTCCAATCAGCTCTTCCAGGAAATTAGCGCAAACCAGACCATTCGGCTAAAAACCTTCTTTACCAAACGGTTTTTCAGGATCATTCCTCCATATTTGTTCACGCTGTTACTGTATTTTTGTTTTCCGGTATTTAGGGAAAGGGAAGCTTTGCCACCCTTGTGGAAATTTCTTTCTTTTACTCAGAATTTCGGTTTGGATGTGATTAACCAGGGAACCTTTTCTCACGCCTGGTCATTGTGCATTGAAGAACAATTTTACTTGGCGCTACCGGTTTTGCTGCTGTTTTTGATCAGATTGAAGCAAATGAAATATCTGAAAATCATAATTGTTTTGCTGCTGATCTCTACTTTTTTTCTGCGCGTTTTTTCCTGGAGTGAATATGTTCTCCCGAAACTGGAAACGCCCGCTTTCTGGAAAGACTGGTATATGCATATCTATTACCCTACATATACCAGGTTGGACGGGCTGGTGATTGGTGTGCTGATTGGGGTGCTGTTTCAGTCGTCAACATTCAAAGCGATGATCAATCGAAATGGAAATCTAATGGTCTTTACCGGCATAACAGCCGTTACATTTTCGCTGTGGTTCTGCAGAGATGCCTATTCACAGCAGGCCTCTCTCTTCGGATTTACACTGGTAGCTGTAAGTTACGGAATACTGGTAACAGGAGCTATTTCGGCCACTTCGTTCCTTAGTAAGAAATCCAACATGATCACTACTCAACTGGCAGCCTTGTCTTACGCGATTTATTTGTCGCATAAAATTGTCATCCATCTTGTACAGTTGTTTCTTGAAAGAATTAAAATTCCGGCATCCTATTCAACTGTATTGCTGATCTGTTTTGCCTGTTGTATTCTTGCCGGCCTAGTTTATCGCTACTGTATAGAAAAACCATCTGCAACCATCAAAAATAAAGTCCTTAACAGGTTTAATCGCGACTACTAAACAATTAATTTATGAAAACAATTAGTTTAAGCATCTTCATCCTGATGTCTCATTTTGCTGTAGCTCAGCACTTCACTGAAGAGAAAAAAGAAATCCAACGTGTGGTCTGGCAATTTAAAGAAAGCATCATTAAAAAAGATTCAGCTACTTTTAACAGTCTGTTCCATGAAAACCCGGTGGTCTGGATTGGTGTTGTGAAAAACAGATCTCAGCAAAAACGTCTGGAAATTAATCCTTCGAACCGCAAAAATTACTTCAAAGACACATATCAAAATTTTTTCCACTACATCATGGAAAAAGGCCGCAAGGAAGAAAAATTTGATAAGATCAGGATCGTTAATGATGATGTGATTGCCAGTGTGAGTTTCGATTACTCATTCCGGGAAGAAAATATTGTCACCAATTGGGGAAGCGAATACTGGCACCTTATCAAAGCAGACGGAAAATGGAAAATTGTAAGCATTATTTATTCTTACGAAAACGCAAAATTTTTCCCCATAAATTCGCGTTAGCAAATAATAATGATTAATAAGATACAAAAATGAAGAATTCCTTCAAACTTAGCCTTTTTTTGCTGTTTACCACCTGCTATCAGGTTTTTGGGCAAAGCCATGTCCTTAATGATAAGATACAACAGATTATCGCTTCAAAGCATGCCAAAGTAGGAATTGCCATTAAAGGGCCAAATGAAAGGGATGCCCTATCTATTAATGGAAATGAACATTTCCCCTTACAAAGTGTATTCAAATTCCATATTGCTCTGGCGGTACTATCTCAGGTAGATAAAGGAAAATTCAGTTTGGGTCAAAAAATAAAAATCAGTAAGAAAGACCTTTTACCGGATTTATATAGCCCTATTCGTGATCGATATCCAGATGGTGTAATATTACCATTATCTGAAATTTTAGCATACACCGTTTCACAAAGTGATAATGTAGGTTGCGATATTTTAATGAGGATGATTGGAGGTCCGGAATTTGTTGAAAAGTACTGTAACAGCATCGGCATTCATGATGTATCCATAAAAATAAATGAAGAGGAACAACAGGGCAACTGGAATTCGCAATTTAAAAACTGGACCACGCCCAAAGCAGCTAATAACATCCTGGAACTTTTTTACATGAATAAAAACAATCTCCTTTCAAAGAAAAGCCATCATTTCATTTGGAAAGTGATGCGTAAAACCAAAACAGGAGCGCATCGATTGAGAGGATTGCTCCCTAAGAATACGCTTATAGCCCATAAAACAGGTTCGTCAGGCACAAATAAGCAAGGTATAACGGCAGCAGTAAATGATATCGGGATCGTATTTTTGCCAAATGGATCATACTATTTCATAAGTGTCTTCGTAACGGAATCGACAGAAAATGAAGTAACAAATGAGAAAATAATTGCTGATATTAACAAAGAAGCCTGGGAATATTTTAATGGCAATAGATCGTTATAAGGTCAGACCTAATTTAATATTTTAAATAAACCATCCGTAAGCTGGTAAGCGGCCTTACGCTTCAATCGTTACTGTCACGAATAAAAGTTACTTTAAATACATTTTTTTTAGCTCAGGAAGTTCTTTTTTATATTGATTTATGTCGAAATCTATATTGAAAGATGATTTCATGTAAGACTTTAAAGATTCCAATCCTACCTTAGCCCGTCTTTCGTCCACATTATCGATGTCAGCTATAGGATAGAGGATGTATTTTTTGCTTACTTTATCTATTAATGTCTGTGATCCATATTGTTGCATTTTTCCTACTCTCATATTTATCCTATCTTCTAAATAGGCAAAATCTTTTGGCAATACCTTTCCATCCTTAAGGCCTTTTTTGAACAGCGGTAGATATTTTTTCTGGGCATCAAGATCAGCATGTTGCAAAATAAGAAATAGATACTGATTGTTCTTATATCCTACCTCAGTGGGGCCGAGCCATCCATATTGTTTAATAATGGTTTCAAATGCGCGAAAATTAGTTGAATCCTGTTTTTTCATTACCAAAATAAGTTTTTTCTCGGCTGTAGAGTTCAATCCGTCAACCTTTCTAACCGAATCCAGTTTAAATCTAATTGACTGGTCTGCCGCTCCAATTTTCCTTATCCTGTCGGCAATATCCCGCTTAATGCCATTTAAAAAAGTATTTTTTTTATTCTTTGCCTCATTTAATGAACTTGTCCACCGAGGGTCGACTTTAATCGGCTCAAAATCGGTGTCCTTAATTAACATATTATAAAAGTCAACGGGATCATCCCAGCTTTTGATCATTTTATTGTTAAGGATATTTTGGAGATAAAGAAAAGCCTTATCGTTATTTCCTGCCAAGCTCCATGCGCATGCCGCATTGTATAAATTTGTCTGTGTGGTATTCCCATTAAATTCTTTTAATGCCTGGTCAAAAGCTTGCCCGGCCTCATGGTATCTTTTATCGTGGTAAAACTTCATCGCGGAATCAATATTTACAAAATATTTCAATTCCTGTGCGTTGCTGCTTGTGCTGAATGTTAACAGAAGTACTAAAATGGAAATTATTTTTTTTATCATTTTATCTTTAAATTTAAAATTGAAGCTGAACCTTGATAAGTTTAGTAGTGTATTTAAGATTGCCATCCTGCGTATAATAAACAAAATGATCAGAAAAAAGGTAATAGTTTAGGTTATAAGACACAAAAAAGAATAGTTCGTTGCGTAAGATTTTTTGAGTAAATCGATTAGGGGAATTTTAATTATCAGCTTAAGTCATCATTTAAATACTCAACCAGGTGTTCTGGCTAAGTACTTCCGTCCATGTAAACTGTCTTTCCAGGCTAATATCCGATATCATATTATTTTTATACTTTTATTTCCTGGGCGCAGGCGATACAGCGCTATAAAATATATTAAATTTTCATCGTACCTCTTGTGGCCGTAGCAATTATCTGGCAGAGCAGGCGATCAGGAAAAAATAATAAAGACTATAAATAGTATGGCGAAAACAATACTTATAGTGATACTGGTAATGATTTTTGGTCAGGCCAATGCTCAAAAAGCAAAGTTGACTGCTAATCTAAATTTTACGGGTAAAATTGGTAAATACCCAATAGAAATGAAACTGA
Source organism: Pedobacter suwonensis (assembly GCF_007833675.1). Taxonomy (NCBI): domain Bacteria; kingdom Pseudomonadati; phylum Bacteroidota; class Sphingobacteriia; order Sphingobacteriales; family Sphingobacteriaceae; genus Pedobacter; species Pedobacter suwonensis. The sequence continues at coordinate 5,245,895 of NZ_CP031708.1, forward strand.
GTTTAAACAACTATAATGACAGCATTTTTGGAGAATACTACTATATCAAAAATGGCTACGGTAGCAAGCTCTATCTGGAGGGCACTTTAAAAGATGACAAAATGTTCCTCAAAGAAAGTGCATATAACGCTAAATCGAAAAAAATTGAAACTACAGGTTATTTCAAAATGGCTTATATATTGCAAAAGGCCTTAGCGGGTAGCTGGGGCAAAAAAACGAATAGAGAAAAAACGCTGGACATCAAGTTGCAGTGTCGCGAAAATTTGCAGGCGTTTAATCCACTTAGCTTCGATTTTATCATGTCGAAGACCAAGCCTGACGAGGATTCGATGACTGAAAATTCGGTGGGCTATTTCACCTTGCTCTCCCTAAAAATTAATGCCAATAAAAATTCAGGATGGATACTTCATGATTTTGATAAATATGATTTAGTTAAAGATAAGGTAGAACTGGAAGATGTAAATTTCGATGGTTATCTGGATATAAAATTGCCTGTTTTTTATCCGGATAGAATAAAAGGAGATTATGGCTATGTGTATTTCGTATATGATGTAACACGTAAAAGCTTTATTAAAAACAAAACTTTAGATGATTTGGGTGTCGTATTTTTTGATTCATTTAAAAAACAAATTTATAAATATGATGCAGACGGTAACGGGAATGAAGGAAAGATGTATTATCGCTGGCAAAACGGAAAACTCTTATTAGTGAAAGCAGAACGTATTTATGAAAACGATACTTTTACGCACTACGAGGAATACAAAATTGAAAATGGCAGGTCGGTGAAATTGAGGGATTATAAAAAAAGAGGATAAATACGGAGCATTGTCAATCTATACAGCCGAATGGATAACTGCATAAAAAATAGCTTAAACAGAATGAAAGGTATCATAACCGCATTAATAATAGTTACATTTTTGGGTTGCCGATATACGCCAACTACGGAGATCGTAAATACAACAACAGATACTTTAAAAACTAAAAAGGATGGCATAGCTGTGGTTAAACAAGATCGCATCCCCGCTAAAAAAACAGAAAAAAAAGATACCATTAGAAATGACAAAGATACCCAAATGAATGAGGCGTTTTTTCAAAAGGCAATGATCAACCTCAGCGACAGCTCGCTCAATGTTTATGATAATATTAGGGCAGATTATCGAATTTTTGGTTACGAAAAACCAGATACCAGCTCCAGAAAGATGATCTTATTCTCTGTTTTTACTTCTGACGTAAAACATAATCCTTACAGATGTAAGTTTGGTGCTTACTATTCGTCTGGAGCCATGCATAATACCAAAATTAAATATTTTAAGAAAACCGGCGCTTTTGTAGAAGTACATTTGATTAAGGAGTCTGATATTAAACCTCCATCTGTCTACATGCTTAAAGATTGGGTGGAATTTGAAAAAAGGAATTAAACATGAAAAATCATTTTTCCTGCCTGTTGTTTCTAGGTTTTATTGTTTTTGCAGATATTTTATCAGCAACTAATTTACAAAGCTTTAACGGGAATTTCACTGGTAAATTCGGGCGTAAAATTGGTGTCGTTTTCAGCTTAAAAAATACCAAAGGAAAGCTGAGCGGTTTTTACTATTACGAGAACATCGGCGCAGAAATCAGGCTTGCAGGGGAAGTGATTAATGGTATTGCTACTATTTACGAGTTTGATTACCTAAACGTAAAAAGAGCAAAAATTACCGGCAAGTTCACAAAGGATGGTTTTAATGGCAAATGGGAAAGTTTATCTTCGAAAAAAGCATATCCCATACGGTTAACCCCAACCAATAAAACTATCCCGTCGTTGCCCCACAATCTTATTGGCAATTACCAGGTAGATGAACAAGATCAATGTGCTTTAAGTGTGACCATTTCCAAAAGTAAAGGGCAATATCGCTACCATTTTTATAGTTCTACAAGAAATTTAAATGGCAAAATTACCTTCAGTAGAAGCCTGGATGAAAACTTAGTTTATATCGATTTTCACGGTATTGAATGGGATGAAGACAGTGGCGATGTGACCAAAGATAACAATGAAGAGAGTTTTTCTGGAAATGAACAATTACCGACCGTTGTTCAGGGTTTGTTAAGTGATGGTGAAATTGTTATTCAAAACACTGGCAATGCGATGAACAGGTATGTGAAAATTGGTGAATGCGATTTGAAGTATATTCATTTGAAGAGGGTAAAATAGACTCAGCTGATTCGCGCTAAAACTTTTTTTACGCAAAAAAAGCTGAACGATTATATGAATAAAAAAACAATTTGATTTTAACTGTTCTAAATCATAGCAAGGCTAATTGTCAGAATACAACTATTTTTCTATACTTGCACTTTGTTCGGTAGCTACGCGAACTTTCAAATTTCAGTAGCCAAATAAATCCTGTAAGTATGATATCATTATCCGCCGGCAAAATTGGTCTGGCGTCAATTTTAGCTTTGGTGTTTTCTACTGCACTAGCCCAACAGCAACCCGCAACAATCAATAAAGGCAAAAAAGTGTTAACCGGCTCACAAAGAGATTCAGTACGCAGCGTGATTTCCGCGGCGCTGGTCCAGCCTTCGTGGATATTTAACAGCGACTTAATACTCTATAATACCAGTAGTGCCGCCGGATTAAAAACCTATTATATTGCCGATCCTGATCATAGCAAAAGTATACGATTGTTTGACGGCAATGAACTTGTTGAACTTACATCCGCTTACCTGTCACAATCCGTACACCCTACGAAGGTAGATTTCAGTATCCAGGGTGTTTCGCCAACAGATCCAGCTATCTTATTATGCAACGTACAAGGTGTAGCGCTGCAGTATGATTTAAAAAAAGGCATTTTTGGCAAGGTTGATCCAGGTAAATCCGCCAGCAAGCCTTTTCCTGTAAAAGCAGTACCTCGTAAAGATATCTGGACATTTTATACAAAAGATGGGGCATACGGTGTTTACGCTAACAACCATAATCTCTTCTTAAAAAAATCAGGTGCTTTGGGAAAGGATTCGGTGGTTCAATTGACCTACGACGGAGATCCTAATTATTCATTCGCAAGAAAAACCGTCTCTAACCATAACAGAGGTCAACGCGGACCATGGCTGGGGGAATGGTTAGGAGATACACATATCGGCTTTGCCTTACGGTCGGATCAGCGCAAAGTGAGAGACCTGACTTTAATCAATAGTTTAGCCATATATGCACCCGTTCGGGTAGATTATAAATACGAATTGCCTGGCGATGAGAATGTAACGCAGTATGAGTTATGGCTATTGAATGCAGATAACGCTAAAATGCAAAAAATAAATATTGATCGTTTTCCTGACCAGGAAGTGAAAATGAATCAAAACCAGCAATCTGGGGGAATCTATTTTACGCGGGAGAGCCGTACGGTAGATACCATACAACTGTGTAGGGTAGATCCATATACCTTCAAGACTACTGTACTGATCACTGAAGTTGGAAAACCAATTCTAAACGATCAATTGCAGACTTATATGGTGATTAATGAGGGTAAGGAGGTTATATGGTGGTCTGAACGCACAGGTAAAGGTGCTTACTATTTGTATGACCATACAGGTAAACTGAAGAATGCCATTACCAAAGGTGATTTTGTTGCCGGCAATATTGTCGATGTAAATACTAAGGCGCGTTATATGATTTTGGAAGGCTTTGGCTACAAATCTGCAAATAATCCCTACCATAAAAAATTCTACAAAGTGAACCTGGATGGTTCTGGCTTTGTTGAATTAACACCGGGGCAGGGTGATCATTCCATTATGCCGTCCCTGGATAAAAAATTTATCATCGACAGCTATTCTTCTGTAGACAGTTTACCCAAATGTGAAATAAGGGATATGAATGGAAAAGTGCGGACGGTCATTCCAATGTTGGATCATCGTACTTTAACTGACTACGGCTTAAACATGCCGATACTGCGAAAAGTTAAGGCGGCTGATCATATTACAGATTTATACGGGATCATCTATACACCAGCTGATTTTGATCCTCATCAAAAATATCCCGTGATTTGTAATGTATATCCCGGACCTCAGGTTGATGGCATACCACAAGGTTTTAATATTACGCCAAGTAACAATGCAAAACTTGCCGATCTGGGCTTTATTGTACTGCAATTTGGTTATCGGGGCTCATCGCCGCTTCGCGGACGGGATTTCTATACTTTTGGACACGGCAATTTACGAGATTATGCATTAGTAGATTGCAAGTATATAGTAGAACAATTGGCTGAAAGTTATCCCTATATGGATCTAGACCGGGTGGGTATTTACGGGCATTCGGGAGGAGGATTTATGACAGCAGCGGCAATGCTAACCTATCCTGATTTTTTCAAAGTCGGGGTGTCGTCATCTGGTAATCACGATAATAACATCTACGGAAAATTCTGGACAGAAACCTATCAGGGGGTTGAGCAAACTAAACCTGCTACCGTAGACTCACTAGGTAAATTGCATGCTTCTTTTAGCAGCAGTGCACCAACTACCATCGAACTGGCTAAAAATTTAAAAGGTAGAATTTTATTGGTAACCGGCGATATGGACAATAATGTACATCCTGCAAATACCATACGTTTGGCCAACGCCCTGATTAAAAACAATAAAAGATTTGACTTAATGATCCTGCCAGGTATCGCTCATGAAGTAAGTGGCGATTATTATAGAAATTTAATCAGTAATTATTTCGTGGATCATTTAAAAAACTGGAAAGGCTTTGATGTGAATATGGTTCAATAATTTTTGGTAAAATATCTGACCAGAAAGTTATTCAATCCACAAAAAAAATGTGCCGCATCAATCTTCCATTAGATTTAGCGGCACATTTTTTTATTAAGGGCAGATGAGTACCGGTGCCCATTGGCTAAGTTTTCCTGCGTAACCGGTATCCCAATCTAGGCAGTTCCTACCGTATATGCTGAAAATCAGGTTATCAGTAAACGATATCATTAGTCCGTTGCTCCAGTTGTGGATCTTCCGGAAACTGTCGTAGATAAAATTCTTCGTAATATGCTTTGATGATGGCTGCAAGCGGTGTGGATAGCAGCGCGCCAGTTAGTCCAAATGCTGTGCCCATGGCCAATAACAAAAACAGCGATGACATCGGATGAATATTCATGGTTGAGGAACGAAGTTTAGGCATCAAAAAATCTGAAATCAGTTCATTCAATAATAAAAAGAATACCAGGCACCAAAGTGCAGTTGCCGGGCTCACGGAGAGTGCAACCAGGGTAGGGGGAATCGCCATGATATAAAATCCGATTTTTGGGACAAGTTCAGAAAAGAAAGCCAGTGCAGCCCAAACCAGTGCACCCGGAACGTTCATTAAGGTTAGAAAACCATATACCAATACCGCCTCAATAGCGCCGCCAATGAGATTGGATTTCATCCAGCCCACCAGCATCACCGAAGTGTGTTTTATCGCATTTTCTGCTTTTTCCCTTTGTTTTACCGGAAATACAGTTAGATAAAGCTCGATGATCGGTTTGGGATTTCCTACAAAAAACACAACCATGCAAACAAATACAATGAATACAAAAATACCTCCCAGAATCGAAAACGAAAAGTTTCCAATTCCCATTACGGTGTTGCCAATAGAAGGTATAGCTGAAGAAATTGACGAGCCTCCCTCACTCATTTCTTTCCTCAGTTCAGGAAATTTGCGTAACAATGAATCCAGGTAACCCGATACGCTGGCGTAATACTTTGGCAGGTTACCGATCAAAACATCCAGCTGATCGCTCATGTGTGGAACCACCATCCAGCCAAGCAATGCCGTAATCCCAAAAATGATAAAAAATACAATCAAACTCGCCAGCCAGCGCTTCATCCCTTTTTTTTCAAGCCGACTTACCGGAGCATTAATGATTAGTCCTAAAACGATAGCAAAAATACCCAGAAGCACGATGCTTAGAATTTTTAATAGAAACCAGAGCAGAATGATAAGTCCGGCCGTGTAGAGGATAATTGAAGTAACCGTCCTAAAGATTCCGTTATTTGATTTAATGTCCATGTATCAAACTAACCCTGTTTAATACAAAAATGTTTGACTGCAGCTGTAAAGTTTATGCCGCCAATTCAAATACTCCTTTCACAAAGTAAATGTTACATTTGCTGATTCAAACCACAAACCGAATATGATATGCCTGAAAATGAAATACCGGTGTACGCGTTGATGGATAACCCCCCGGTTATTTAACATTATTGTAAGTTAACCATACAAGTGTACCCTATTGCTATACCTCGCCCAACTAAATTTGTTGTCAAGGTAGTTAGATTTTTACCATAGGCATTTACATTAATGCTTAAACCAAATATTTATTGCACACTGATAAACAAACCTATTTCGAAATCATCATGAAATTAATAAAACACCTAATGCTAAGCATCAGCTTTGTCATGTTAAGTTTTTTGGCCATTGCTCAATCTTCTACTAAAACCGTGTGGTTAGATGAGTTAGACTTAAGCAGTGCTACCCAGGGGTATGGAACCCCCAGAAAAAACAAAACCGTTGATGGCAGAACAATGAGTATAGCAGGCAAAACCTTCGAAAGAGGTTTCGGAAGCCATGCAACCAGCCTGTTAACGGTTATTCTAGATGGAAAAGCAAAATCCTTTTCTGCCATGGTGGGCATTGATGATGAAGTGAAAGGACAACAACCAGCAGCCGAATTTGTGGTTATGGGCGACGGTAAGCAACTTTGGAGCAGTGGTATAATGAAAGTAGGAGAGGAAGCTAAATCATGTCAGGTTAACCTGGAAGGGATAAACAAATTAGAACTTATGGTTACAGATGGAGGTAATGGCGATTATTACGATCATGTAAACTGGGCAGATGCTAAGTTTGAGGCGATAGGGGTAAACACCTTCAAAACGTATAATCCAATTTCTTCTACCCCTTATATATTAACGCCAAAACCAGCAGCTTTTCCCAAATTTACCGGAGCAAAAGTATTTGGTGTGCGGCCCGGATCCCCGTTCCAGCATCGGGTTACGGCAACCGGCGAAAGACCTTTGACTTTTACCGCTTTGAATTTGCCTAAAGGATTGAAAATAGACAACAAAACTGGTCTGATTACCGGTAAAATTACGCAAGCGGGAACCTATCTGGTTACCTTAAAGGCGAAAAATGCCAGGGGTACGGCCGAACGAAAATTCAAAATAGTATGTGGCGATCGCATTGCCTTAACGCCTCCAATGGGCTGGAACAGCTGGAACTGTTTTGCCCATGAGGTATCTGCAGATAAAATAAAACGTGCTGCTGATGCTATGGTAAAGAGTGGGTTGATTAATCACGGCTGGACTTACATCAACATTGACGACTTTTGGCAAAACAGCCGCGATTCAAAAGACCCTGACTTACAGGGTAAATTCCGCGATGAGGCAGGAAATATCATAACCAACAAAAGATTTCCGGACATGAAAGGTCTTGCTGATTATGTACATCATCTGGGGTTGAAAATCGGTTTGTATTCTAGTCCCGGACCATGGACTTGCGGAGGCTGTGCCGGTAGTTACGGTTATGAAAAAAACGATGCCAAAAGCTATGCTAAATGGGGTTTTGATTACCTAAAGTATGACTGGTGCAGCTATGGTAACGTAATTGATGGTTTGCCGGATAATGACCCTTATAAAGTTTCATCACTATCTTATAAAGGTGGCGAAAAATTAAATACCGCTGTAAAACCATTTAAAATGATGGGAGATTTTTTACGTGCGCAGCCGAGGGATATTGTTTTTAGTTTATGCCAGTACGGCATGTCTGATGTTTGGAAATGGGGCGATTCGGTACATGGAAGTGCGTGGAGAACGACTAACGATATTACCGACACCTGGTCTAGCGTGAAAAGTATTGCGCTGGCACAAGATCAGGCGGCCCCTTACGCCAAACCAGGCAACTGGAACGATCCTGATATGCTGGTAGTGGGCCAGGTTGGTTGGGGAAATCCTCACCCAAGCAAGTTAAAGCCAGATGAACAATATTTACACATCAGCTTATGGAGCATGTTTGCAGCACCTTTATTGATAGGATGTGATATGGAAAAACTGGATGATTTCACCCTAAACCTGCTTACCAATGATGAGGTAATTGAGATTAATCAGGATCCGCTTGGGAAACAGGGCGTTTGTTTGCAAACTATTGGCGATTTAAGGATTTACGTTAAAGAACTGGAAGATGGAGGAAAGGCTGTTGGTTTCTGCAATTTCGGAACAGAGCCTGTAGATATGGATTATGCAGATTTTAAAAAATTGGGGTTAAAAGGTCGTTTTAGCGTAAGAGATCTATGGAGACAGCAGCAAATAGCTACAGGAGATGCCAACACCTCAAAAATAAAGCTAAAAGTGCCGGCACATGGTGTATTATTGTATAAGTTCTCAGCTTTAAAATAAAATCTGGCGCTCTATCAGATGCCAAACGTAATTAAAACAATTTCTCATTTTGTTTGGCATCTGCTTACACTAAAAATTAACTCCATTTATGAGTTGTTATTGGTGCTGCTGCGGTTGCAATTTTGCCTATAATCGTCGTTTCTTAAGGAAATAAGATTTTAGATGGCATATTTATTGTTTGTGTCAGAAATCTAAACTAATTGATATGAACAGATTAGCGATAGTAGCTATTGTAATGATGTTGTTCTCTGCCTGTGGAGAACGAGCCGGCAAATCGGAACAGAAAGGTAAGCAAGATACAGTAAATGTCGGAGCTGATCAGGACGAGCATGGATGTATAGGCTCAGCCGGGTATACCTGGAGCAAATTGAAAAATGATTGTATACAAATTTTCAATGTTGGATTTCGATTAAATCCGGTAGCCGTTGAAAAGGACAGGGAGATGATCAGCGCTTTCGTGCTGATGAGTGATGACCAGGCTAAAGTAGAGTTGTTTCTGCCAGATGATGATCAGCACTCCGTACTTTTAAATAAAACCGGAGATTTGATTTATGGAAACGGTACTTACCGTTATGATGCGAAGAAATCAATTCTCTACCTTAAAGATCAGGTAGTCTATAAAGGCAATGTGGAATAGCAACATTAGAATATATAAGCCTTTGATAAACATCACCCAACCTGGTTTCAAATGGCTATACTGTGACTACTATTTTGTTAAAGATGAAAAATACGTCTTAAAACTCATCCGTAAAAGCTCATTGAGTCTGGATTTAAGTAAATAAACGTAGATGATATTTACGATTATGCACAAGGTAAAGTTGAGCATAAATTTTAAATGCTTATTGTTTGGATAATCACTAAAATCATCAACTGGCTTTTAACATGTGAAGTGCTGAATAAATAATGAGCACGTTGTTTCTGGGAGTTACACTCGCCAAAAAAGAAATGTCCTGTTAAATTCCTTTTTTACAAAGGAGTTGTATCTTTGGTTATCAACAGTCAAACTTGAATCCTGAACTTTCGGATACTGCCCTTTGGTCCCGCCTACTTAATGGCGAGGAAGATGCCCTGGATCAAATCTATAAGGTACATTTTCAGTCATTATACCAATATGGAATGCGCATGCTCCATCAGGAAGATGAGGTGAAAGATTGTTTGCACAACCTTTTCGTTAAACTTTGGGAAAACCGAAAAACACTCAATCCAACAACGCAGATCCGCTATTATCTGCTCGCTGCCCTTCGCAATACCATCGTTAACCACCGGACAAAGGAATCGAAATACGAGAAAGTGGAAGCAAGCGACGAATATCTTTTTGATTTAAACTTCACCCTTGAATCTGCCTATATCCGCAAAGAAGAAATGAACCAAAAGGCTGTACAACTGGCAGCAGCCATGAATCAGCTGACACCCAGGCAAAAAGAAATTATTTACCTCAAATATTTTGAAGAACTGGATTATAGCCAGATTGCAGAAATTATGGATCTGAGTACCAAGGGTACCTACAAGCTTAGTGCAAGGGCATTAGATGCCTTGCGCGAGATTATGAAAGTAGATAAGACCTCATTGGTATTGTTATTACTCGAATTAAACAAGCTCCATAAATGGCATATCTAAGTGAAGTAATCAGATGGCCTTTATTTATAACGCTGCCAAGCCATTTTTTACCGATGGAAAATATTTTTAAAATAATTTAATTTCCATGGGGTAATTTCCTTTTCTTTCTTGTTTGTATAATAGTATGGCCATCATTGGTCACACTGTTTTATGACCAAACACAACTATACTACCTTTACAACAAGCGATTTTTTAGAAGATCCCGATTTTCTGCGTTATGTAAAATATCAGCTGCCAGAAGATAGGCTTTTCTGGGAAAACTGGCAGAAGGCACAACCGCAAAACCTTGCTGCATTTTCGGATGCCGAATTGCAGCTGCGACTAATGCTCAGTCCCAAGCCTTTTAAAACTTCTCTCCATTTAGAAGAAAACCTGTTAGCAGCCATTCATCAGTCTATCGCAAAGGGACACAGAAAAATAAAAATCAGCAGGCAAAAATACTTTTGGGCAGGAGGGCTGGCCGCCAGTTTAATCGTGGCATTATTTATCGGCTGGTTCCTGAATTCTACCGTGAGTATTCATACGGCTTTTGGCGAACAAAAAAAGATTGCGCTGCCAGATGGTTCTGAGGTGATTTTAAATGCCAACTCTACCTTGAGTTATCCACGGGCTTATGTCTGGAAAGAAAACAGGGCAGTTAAACTGGAGGGTGAAGCCTATTTCAAAGTCAGACACCTCAATCATAACACCGCTCATATCAAAGCCGGCGAATTATTTAAGGCAGAAACCAGGACTATAGAAGTGCAGGTTTTAGGTACTACGTTTAATATAAAGGAAAGACGTGGTATGGCTCATGTTGCCCTGGTTGAAGGCAGTGTGCGGGTACGGGCTGTAAAAACCGGACAGCATTACCAGATGTATCCTGGCAATGTGGTACAGGTAAATAGTCGCAACGGTTTGTTAACGGTAGAAAAGCTTGGTTCGCTACAGCAATCAGCCTGGACAGATGGCCGTTTAATCGTTAACCAAACCACGGTTAACGAAATCCTGCGAAATTTCGAAGATGTTTATGGGTACCGGGTGATTCTGGATGATCCGACACTTGGTGAGAAAAAGATTGATGGCAGCATTTCGATCAAAAGCGAAGAGGGCTTGCTCTTTACCCTGAGCCATATTTTAAATGTAAATATCCAAAAACAAGGCAAGGTTATTTATCTCAAACGCAGATAAATGCCGGCCCATATTATCAACAAACAACCAAACTAATCAAACATGAACAAAAACTTTACCAGACCCATTTATTTTCTGATGGTGGTAGTGCTGGCTTTTGGCGCTGCATTCCAGGCGGCGGCTCAAGATCAGCAAATCAGTCTGCAACAGGCGCTTGATGCCATTTCGAAAAAATACAAAACCAAGTTTGCTTACGAACACAGTATTGTACAGGGAAAAACAGCATCTACGGCAAGTTTGAAAGCAAAATCGGTAGATGAAGCGCTGAAAAATGTATTGTATCCTAACAATTTATTATTCTTATACGTGAGCGAAGGAAATTATACGATTGTAAGCAGAGACGGAAAAAACCTCGATGTAAATGCTCAGACCAACCTGCCTGAGGTAAGCAGTGGTAATAACAGTAAAGAATTTTACATCTCGGGGCAGGTGGCAGATGAAAGCAATAATCCGCTGCCTGGCGTTACCATAAAATCTAACGGATCAAACCGTGTGGTTACTACAGATGGAAACGGAAAGTATGCGATTTTTGTACCAAATACGACTACATCCATTAGTTTTTCTTACCTGGGTTACCAAACCAATAATTTACCCGTAACAGCTAGTACCAAAAACCTGAATGTATTGCTAACTCCTGCAGCAGGTAATCAATTACAAGATGTGAATATCGTTTCAAATGGTTATCAGATATTACCTAAAGAGCGCTCAACCGGAGCAGCATTTGGTGTCACGGCAGAAGACCTGAAAAAAATCCCGACGCCAAACGTGGTGCAGCGCTTAGAATCACTGGTGCCTGGATTAAAGGTAACTTTAAACACGGATAACATATTTACTTATGGAACTACCCAGCAAGGTATTAACTCCGGAACCCGTGCATTAGGCAAGGCCGATTACAACATGGAGATCAGGGGTAGTAATACCTTAAGGGGAGAAACCTTTCCGCTGGTTGTGGTAGATGGTGCGATTATGGAACTCGATTTATCGACGCTCAACCCGAACGATATTGCAAATATTACCTTTCTGAAAGATGCAGCAGCGGCCTCTATCTGGGGAACCCGCGCAGCAAATGGTGTAATTGTAATTACCACTAAAAAAGGTAAAACCGGTCAGGCACCTCAGGTCAGCTTTTCTATGAATGCCGCAGTGGCTAATCGTCCTGACCTTGGTTATCTGAACATGATGAATGCTGCACAGACAATTGCATACGAGCAGGACCTTGTGGCCAAAAACCTGATTTTTGCACCAAGCGCAACTACAGCATTTAGCGGAGCGGTATCAGAAGCCACAGACCTAACTTTTAAGCTAAAAGCCAAAACCATTAGCCAGGCTGATTATGATGGTGCGATCAGTCGTTTGAGCGCGCTAGATAACCGTTCGCAAATCAATGATTACCTGTTGCGCCCTTCCAGTAACCAGCAGTATAATCTCTCGGTATCAGGTGGAGGAAAAAATAGCGATTACTTTTATTCCGCTTCTTACAGCAAAGAAAATCCTTACACAAAAGGTGCTGAGGGCCAGCGCTTAACTTTAGCTATGAACAATAATTTCAAATTGTTTAAAGTAGCCACATTATCTGCAAATTTCAGGGCCTCCTTCTTTAAATATAAAACCGGTGCGGTAAGCCTCACCAACCTGTTATCGCCATCAGCCAGTACCTTTATGCCCTATAGTCAATTTGTAGATGAAAACGGCAACCGGAAGGCTTATTCTACCACTTATTATGCTGGTTGGGTAGATAACCTGCAGAATCAGGGTTACCTGGATTGGAAATATAGTGTGCTTGATGAGATGGATAATGTGGACAATTTACAAAGTGAAAACAACTATAATTTTAACCTGAACCTGAATGTTCCTGTTTTTAAAGGTTTATCAGCCAATGCTTTTTTTGCGAATGAAAGAAGTTTTGGGAATACCCGTAACTATTATAGCGAGGCTACTTTTTTCTACCGTAACCTGGTAAATACTTATACCCCGATTCCAACTTCAGGAAGAGCCGTTAATTCCATCGGACTTTCTCCGGGAAGTGGCATTTTAAACAACCTGAACGGATACAACAACAATTACACCTTACGTGGGCAATTGAACTACGATCATATATTTAGTACTGATCATCAGTTAACGGCCATTGCCGGTTCAGAAATCCGTCAAACTAAAGTGGGGCAGGGAACCAGCGTATTATACGGTTACAATACCGGAAATGGTATTTCAAGACCGGTGAATTTCTTTACGCCTTATGCCACTATACAGGGTTTTAACCAAGGTATTCCAGGCAGCCCTTCACAACAGGATAAAGTAAGAAGATACCTGTCTTATTATAGTAATGCGGCTTATACCTACAAGGGAAAATATACCTTATCCGGAAGTGTGCGTTACGATGATTACAATAACTTTGGGGTTGATCGTAAATTCAGGGCAACGCCGCTATGGTCGTCCGGATTAAAATGGGATGTCAAAAAAGAATCGTTCCTAAAAGCACAAAACTGGTTGAACAGCTTAAGCCTGCGCGCTACTTATGGAGTGAATGGAAACATTTCTACTGATACCTTTCCGTTTACCTATATCAGCCTGGGTTCGGGAGACGGTGTAACAGGTTTACCCAATGCCAATATCATCGCACCAGCTAATCCGGAGTTGAGATGGGAAAAAACCTATGTGGCAAACTTAGGTATAGACTTTGCCTTACTGGATAGCCGTTTATCAGGTTCGGTAGATGTGTATAGCAAAAGAGGTAAAGATCTGTTTTATGAGTTCCCAATTAATGGTACTTATGGCTTTACTTCCATCAACAGAAACGTCGCTTCCATGTCGGGCAATGGTGCAGAGTTTAACCTGAATGGAACTGTGATCCGCGAAAAGGATTATGAATGGAATGCCGGTTTAAATTTTGCTTACAACACCAATAAAATTACCGATACCCGTTTTATCGTAAACTCGTCTTTCCTGTCTAACCCTGCTTTCGGCAGCGTACCGCTGGATGGTTATCCCAACGACAAGATATTTGTGTTCCGCAATGCCGGTTTAGATGCCAATGGTTTAACCCAGGTTTTTGACCAGAATGGAAATAAGGTAAGTGCCGGCCAGAATGTATCGTCTATTAATGCGCTGGTATATGCTGGGCGCAGAACTCCGCCATACTTTGGGAGTTTTAATACATCATTTAGGTATAAAGCCTTCACCTTAATGGCCGTGGCCACTTATCAGTTCGGTAACGTATTTATGCGCCCAACCATTTCGGCATATCCTTCTTCCCGTCAGGGCTTGAAATATGATCTGAATGAAGACATCACTAGACGCTGGATCAAAGCAGGAGATGAAGCTTTTACCAATGTACCTGGTGCGGCAGGAGCCCTGGCACCAACCAGCTTACTGCGCTATCAGCAATCGGATATCAATGTTTTAAAAGGCGATTATATCCGCCTGCGTGAATTGGCCTTAACCTATCATGTTCCGGTAGAACAACTGAAGTTTATCAGGTCTGCAAATGTAGGCTTCTCTATAAGGAACCTGGGCTTACTTTGGAGAGCCAATAAAGAAGGACTGGATCCGGATTTTGTGGGTGGTTTAAACTCCTCTACATTGGGGCTTCCTTCACCGGTATCCTATAATTTCTCCCTTAACCTTAACTTTTAAACTGAACCAAAATGAATACATCGTATAAAATCTTTGGATTTCTTTTAACCGTAGCCACATTGACCGGCTGTAAGAAATTTGTCGACATTAAGACCCAGGGGCAGCTAGTACCCAATCAAACCATTAATTACCGCTACCTGCTCAATAACACGTCTAATTTTGAAACGGTAGCTAACCTTTCTGATTTTGCCTCTTCTGATATCAGCCTGAATGATGCAGCGCAACAGACAGCACTTAGCGGAACCTTAAGTTACAATTACTTTGTGGGCAGTTATACCTGGCAACAGGTTATCTATCCTTTGGGATCGAATGTGGAACAAGACCTGAACTGGAACCGTTTGTATACCAATGTTTTGAATTGTAATACCATCATTAACGAATTGCCAGGCAGTAATGGCAACCAGGCAGATAAAGATGCTTTAACTGCTGAAGCCTTGGTACACCGTGCAGATACCTACCTGAACCTGGTAAATACCTATGCCAAACCCTACAATGCCGCAACAGCAGCAACCGACCTGGGCGTGCCATTGATCCTGGTACAAACCTTGAGTCAGAAATTAAACCGTGCCTCTGTACAGGAGGTGTATAACCAGATCATCAGCGACCTGACTAAAGCTATTCCGGCGCTGCCGCAAACGCAAGCCTATAATACCCTGCCGTCAAAAGCTTCGGCCTATGGCGAACTGGCCCGCTGTTACCTGATGATGAAGGATTATACCAATGCTGGCATATATGCAGATGAAGCCCTTAAATTAAGAAGTACCCTGAATGATTTGTCAACCATCACAGCCGTGAGCAATGCAAATTATTCGAGAAGAATTGCAGATCCGGAAATATTGCTTTCTAAAGTGCCTTTAAATAATTCTTTAAATTTCTTTCCTACGGTATTAAAACCCAGTGATGAATGGTTTAACCTGGTAGGTACCAAAGATCAGCGGTATACACTATTTACCGTACCTGCATCTACGGTTTCGACCAGTTTGAGCGGACGCGTTTACATGAAGGAAAAGGCCATTGGCGAAACACGGAATGAAGGTCCTTCTGTGCCAGAAATGATGCTGATCCGTGCTGAAGCTTATGCACGTGCCGGCGATGCCGCCAATGCAATGATCTGGGTAAACAACCTTCGTATAAAAAGATTTAAAACTGCAGATTATACACCTTTGACGGCCACTGATGGCAATGACGCGCTAAACAAGGTTATTGATGAGCGCCGCCGTGAGTTTTTTGGTATTTCGCTTCGCTGGTGGGATATGCGCAGGTTAAATAACGAAGCGAATTTTCAGCGTACTTATACAAGGGTATTTAATGGTACTACCTATACGCTGGCGCCAAACAGTAACCGTTATGTATTTCCAATTGCTGAATATTTCCGTTCATTGAACCCTGAACTGGAACCCAACCCATAATTATTATAAATGATATAAGGATGTAATTTTGAGTCTGATTTGTCATGTTGATCCTGTCGAAACGCCTTATAAAAATTAAAATTGCGTCTTTCAACAAGCTACCATTGACAGCATCCAAAAAAGGGCGTCATTGCGAGGAGAAACGACGAAGCAATCTATCATGCTAGAGATTCTTGCTATAAAAATTGCTTCGTCGGCTGAAAAAGCCTTCTCGCAATGACGATTCCTCAAAAAGATTTATTTCCATTAAAACCTACTGTCATTTATATTGATTTTTATAAGATAAATTATCCCTCAGGATGACATTTATACCCATAGTAAAATCTCACTTAATTAAAAAACATGTTAAAAAAAATCCTGTTTCTGCACATTTTACTGGCGTTCTCCCTTGCTGTTTTTGCGCAATCTCCTGCAGCTTTTAAGGTATCTCCTGAAAGGCCTGAAAGTGGTAAGGCCTTAACCATAACTTACGATGCTTCGCAGACCGTATTATCGGGTAAAAAGCAGGTAAGTGCAGTTGTTTACCAGTATATTAATTACAAATGGAAAGCTGCTGACCTAAAATTGGAAAGCGTGCAAAACCTTTGGAAGGCAACTTTTAATGTGCCCGCAGATTGTGGTTTTCTGGGTTTTAAATTTACTTCCGGAGACCAGATTGATAACAATCAGGACCAGGGCTATTTTGTGATGTTATCTGACGCTAAGCGTAAAGGGCTGATTGCTCCGGGTGGCTATGCCGGTTGGGGCATGGCCCGTTCACCAAAATATGGCATGGATATCCCGAATTATATCAAATTTGAAGGCATCAGCGATTCGGCTACCTATCATTGGCTTAACCAGGAAATCAGTTACAATCAGCCATCAAAGTCTATGCTGGCTTATCCCTACGCTTCAGCGCTAAAAAATACTTATAAAGATAGTGCAACGCCGCGTTTACAGCGGGTAATGGCTTACTTGAAAAGGCCTGAGGCTAGTGAACTGGACTTGTTCAATGGACGCCGGATAGCACAATATCTTTTAAATGATAAAAATCTGGCTGATTCTATTGAAAAAGTCTGGGCGCAACGTTTTCCAAAAGGAAGCCTCGCCCGAATAGCGGCCTATAAAAATATTGGACAAAGCCGTGATATAGCTATAATTTTGGCTGCATCAGAAAAGTTTCTGGAAGATTTCCCCGAATATAAAAGCAGCCCGGAAATAGATTCCCAGAATCGCATCAGTTATGGCATGGTTTATCAAAATATCATGGTGTTTGGTGCCATGCAACATCCGAACGGCAATGAAGTAGCGCATTATGTAGATTCTTTATCGTTCGAAGCCCTGCCAAATGTATATTATAAGCTGATCCAGATTCCTTATGACAAAGGGAATCTCAATCGTTTAAAGGAATATTCAGATCTGCTGGTGAAAAGATTTGAATACTTTAAAACGCATCGGCCTGAAAGTATGGCCTACCTCTCGCCAATAGAATGGCAGAAAGAATATCAGCGGCTTTTTGTACTTAATGTGTCAAGGGTATACGCTGGTTTACTTAATAAGGCTGGTCTTTATGCTCAGGCGCTTCGCATTACACAAGAGGCACAACAAATTCAGCATTATAAGCAGGCTGCGATCAATAATGAGCAGGCCATTGCCCTTCAAAAACTGGGTAAAAGTGCTGAACTCGAAAAACTGCTGATCAAAAGCATGTTCGAAAATCAAAGTTCGACTGAAATGACGGCCATGCTCAAAGCTTTATACATCAAACGGAAAAAATCAGCTGCCGGTTTTGAGGCTTATGTGGAATCGCTTAAAAATCCTGCAGATCTGCAGAAAAATCAGGAAGAACTAAAAGCCAGGATGATTAAAAAGGAAATGCCTGCATGGAGCATGAAAGATCTGAAAGGAAATACCGTTACCCTAGCCGCGCTTAAGGGAAAAACGGTTGTAATGGACTTTTGGGCCACCTGGTGTGTACCCTGTAAAGCTTCCTTCCCAGGTATGAAACTGGCCGTAGAGAAGTATAAAAACGATCCGGATGTGGTTTTCCTTTTTGTGGATACTGAAGAATATAAAGCCGGCTTCCAGGCAGAAGTAGCTAAATACATCAAAGATAATCAATATCCCTTTAAGGTTTTGTTTGATAACCAGACCGAAGGTGCTAAAACCAATGATGAAGTATTTAGCCGCATAGCCAAAACCTTTAGTATTTCGGGGATTCCGCAAAAGCTGATCATTGATCGAAACGGCTATTTAAGGTTTATTTCCATTGGCTACGGGGGGAGCGCGACGGCCCTGGCCGATGAAATTTCAAGCCTGATTGAACTCACCAAAAGCGCAAACTAATGGAAAGAAAAATCATCTCCTTATTCGTGCTGTTGTTATTTGGTCATTTTACATATGCGCAAAGTTATCGTTCAGAAGACGTAATCTTTAGTTCGGCAAAAGACAGCATCACTTACGGTGGAACTTTAACCATTCCATCGGGCAAGGGTCCATTTACTGCGATCGTAATGGTTTCCGGTACGGGAAAACAAGACCGTGATGGTACCATGGGTGGGCACAAGATATTCCAGGATATTGCAGATGGGTTATCCAAAAACGGTTATGCCGTACTCCGGCTTGATGATCGGGGCGTTGGTAAAACCACCGGTGTGTACGAAAAGGCCACGACACTTGATTTTGCCAATGACGCCCTTGCTGCGGTAGCCTATCTACGGGGCCGTAAAGAAATTAACGCCAAAAAGATCGGTTTGCTGGGTCATAGTGAAGGGGGCATTGCCATCAGCATTGCAGCGTCAAATAGCAAACAAGTCGCTTTTTTGATTAGTATTGCCGGGCTGGCTTCCAACGGACTGGATGCTTTGATCAGGCAAAACCGAGATCTGGTTGCAAACGCCCAGCTGCCAGATTACGATAAAGCCCGTTCTAACCAGATCAATGAATTGATGTTTCAAACGGCCTATAAATATGCAGACTCCGCCAATATCGAGGCAAAATTAAATGAAACCTATAACCTGTGGAAGGTAAAAGATGATGCTTATTTCAAAACGTTAAACCAACCTTTTGATCACTTCCGCTTTCCGATATATAGTTATGTGAAAATGGCTACAAGTTCCTGGTACCGCTTTTTTATTCAATATAATGCGGTGAAAACCCTGGCGCAGATTAAGGTGCCTGTATTGGCTTTAAATGGCGACAGTGACCTCATGGTGGCCGGAAAGGAAAACCTGCAGCACTGGAAGGAATATACGCGTCAGGGTGGAAATACCGATGTAGAAACGGTGCTGATTCCCAATTTAAATCATTTGTTTTTACCCTGTGTTACCTGTAACCAGGCTGAAATTCCTACGATTAAAGCCGGCTTTTCAGATGTAGCCATGAAGCTTATGATTGATTGGTTGAAGAAAAAATTTTAGATGATGACAGGGTGGTGATTTACCAGTTCAGCAAGGTAATCATGATCTATACTGAACTGGTTAATCCTGGTCAAAACACCATCTTAGGCAGAGGCTGACCCGATAAAAATTTGCTTTTTGAATTGTTGGTGAAAATCTGGCAACTTCGATTTTATGTAAGATGAGCTAAATAATGCAGATTTCTTTTTGAATAATGGCCAACACCAACTTACTATCGTTTTATAGTAATATGACCTTCGATTTCCAGCAACTCGTTGGCAAAGTCTGGTGCCGACAATAGTGAAGAGATTTCCTGTTTCACCTGTTTTAGTGCAGAAACTTTTTGCTCAATCTCCCTGGCGTCTCCTGGTTTACCTTCATGAATTGCGATAAGCTGCAAATTATGGAAATTAATTTTGGTATTATAAAAGTTAAATAAAATTGACTTTGCGTCTTCCACGGTAAACTTTCCCTGGATAAGTGTAAACTGATTGTTGTGTTGCATATTATTTTAAAATTTGATATTGGTTAGTTTTTATTTACTAGGTGTTCACCAGAACTATGCCTTGCACAAGGGTTTTTTTTAATAGATTGCTAAAGTTTGAAGATAGCAAACGAGTAACTGTTTCTTGTTCGCTGATCCGATGCTCAAGTGATCGTAGCTTTAATTTTTTAAAAACGGTAATGTGATTAGGTTAGCTACTGTCCCTGGCCAAGAGAAAATGCATCTACACCGTCAAAGGCATACAGGTTTTCGCTTTTGATCACCTCAAGTCCAGCCAAAGTAGCAGTAAGAAACAGGCCAATAATTTTTCTCTGGTCAATAGAGGTATCTATGGCTGGCATGAACCGGCATCTCCAGTGATCAGTACAGAAAGTTTCGGGGAATCCACCAGGCCAAACCTTAATTCCCCTATTGGTAATCATCGAAAGCTCAATTCCTGCTGTCTCGATCGTTTTAAGTTTCGCTGCAAGCGCATCCGGGCTGTTGCCTGTCCAATGAAAAAAGATGTCTATTCCCTTAAGTTCTTTAGTCTTCTGAGGCTTTCTCACGTATTTTGGAAGTTTAAGTGCCGAACTGCCTGTGTAGGAAACTGGTTGAAGTATTGAAGGCTTTAGGCCGAGATTGTCTATCACCGCACTGGCAAATGCTTTGGTACCTACAAGGATACTACTCTTTCCCGGTTTATAAATATCTTGTGTATGCACACCATCTTCAATCGTTTTAAGCCAGGCATTATGGATTTTTTCTGCCGCTTGAGCCTGCCCAATATGGTTTAGCATCATTATTGCACCGTGAATCAGGCCCGAGGGATTTGCTACATCCTGTCCCGCAATTGTAGGTGCAGAACCATGAATGGCTTCGAACATTGCGCAAGATTCGCCAATATTAGCAGAACCGCCGAGGCCAACGGATCCGGTAATCTGGGCCGCAACATCACTTAAGATATCTCCATAAAGATTTGGCATCACAATCACTTCAAAACATTCTGGTGTATCTGCCAGCTTAGCTGCACCGATATCCACAATCCAGTGTTCTTTTTCTATATCAGGATATTCGTTCCCGATCTCATTAAACACCTGGCGGAACATTCCGTCGGTTTGTTTCATGATGTTATCTTTGGTAAAGCATGTCACTTTCTTTTTGTTGTTTTGCAAAGCATATTCAAAAGCGTATCTCACTATCTTTTCGCAACCAGGGCGACTGATGAGTTTAAGGCACTGGACAACTTCATCGGTCTGTTGATGCTCAATACCTGCATATAGATCCTCTTCATTTTCTCTTACAATCACCACATTCATTTCGGGATGTTTGGTTTCAATAAAGGGATGAAGACTTGCGCATGGTCTTACATTGGCATAAAGGCCAAGGAATTTTCTGGTACTTACATTTATACTTTTATATCCGCCGCCTTGTGGAGTGGTCACGGGGCCTTTTAAAAATATTTTATTCTTTCTGATGATTTCCCAGGCTGCAGCATCTATACCAGAGGAGTTACCATTTAAGTACACCTTTTCACCAATATCAACGTAATCCATTTGGATTTCGGCTCCTGATGCTCGTAAAATGGAAAGTGTTGCCTCCATTATCTCGGGGCCGATACCGTCACCCTTTGCAATTGCGATTCTTGTCATAAGATTAAATTATTTACTGATGCAAAGTTGAAGTCTAATTTTCATATATTTTCATTTATATTTGCGATAGAAAACATAAAATTATTTTATGAATTATACGTTGCACCAGCTTCAGATATTTCTGAAAATCACTCAAACCAAAAGCATTACCAAAGCCGCTCAGGAACTCCATCTTACACAGCCGGCCGTATCCATACAATTAAAAAATCTGCAAGACCAGTTTGATATCCCACTTACAGAAGTAATGGGAAGGCAATTATATGTAACCGACTTCGGAGCTGAGATTGCCATTGCTGCAGAAAAAATACTTGGGGAAGTTTATGCGATTAATTACAAGACTATGGCTTATAAAGGTCAGCTAAGCGGCAGGCTCAAGCTTTCGGTGGTGTCTACAGGTAAATATGTAATCCCTTATTTTCTGTCAGATTTTCTGAAACAGCACCAGGGTATAGAACTTGTGCTTGATGTGACCAATAAGGCCAGGGTAATAGAAAGTCTCGAAAAAAACGAGGTCGATTTTTCCTTAGTCTCTGTATTGCCGGAGAAACTCGTGGTAGAGTCCATAGAGCTTATGCAGAACAAACTTTATCTTGTCGGATCCGGACGGGAACCCCAGCCAGTTAAGGCCAATACTTACGAAGTGCTTGAAACGCTTCCTATCATCTACAGGGAACAAGGCTCAGGCACAAGGTATACGATGGAGCGATACATTTCCAAGCATAACCTCAATGTGAAGAAAAAAATGGAACTTACTTCAAATGAAGCCGTAAAACAAGCAGTTGTAGCCGGTCTTGGCTATTCTATTATGCCACTGATTGGCATCAAAAACGAACTCCTGAATGGCGAGTTATGTATTATTCCTGTAAAAGGGTTGCCGCTCAGTTCAGTCTGGAACATGATTTGGTTAAAAAACAAGTCCTTTTCGCCAGTAGCGGCCGCTTTCTTGTTGCATCTTCAAAAGGAAAAAACCAGGATCATTGCCGATAAGTTCTCCTGGTTTGAGCAGTTTGTTGCCAGGCAGAATAGTTGAAAGCTATTAACCTGAATCCGATAATTATTTGTTAAAAATAGTGTTTTGAAAGCAATAAGTTTATAAGTTGCTAAATAGCTAACGGAGTGCTTTGAAACTGCTCATGGATTACAATAGTCGCAATATCGCGGATCTTCATTCCTTTTTTCATGCGGATAAAGTTGCTCTTCGGTATGATTGCATTTTTGGCATGTATACGTATGCGAAAGCGTATTTTTTGTCGGAAGTCTACATTCAGCACAGGGGAGTCCTGGATTTACTTTTGAAACATCATACCCGGGAAAACTACATTGAGGACATATACGCAATATGCTTTGGACAAGCTTTTCTCCTGCCTCAGCAATAACGGCCATACGCATAGGATTGTACATGGCCCGCATATCGGTCTCCAAAACAACCGATCCATATTCCCTTAAGTATCTATTAAAATATCCTCTTAGTATTTCCCAATCCTGAATCCCCTTTTTTACCTGCGTACGTTGCTGGTTTGAAATGATAAGCCCGTGACCGGGAAACCTGGCTGAATTGGCAAAATGAGCAGCAGTTTCCCAGTCAGTAAAGGTTTTTGCACCAAAGTTTGTTTTCAGGCTAACAATCCTCGTCCTTACACAGATATCATTTTCAAGGTCCATAAATACAAGTATTTCCTCGTTGGCAGGTGTAAAATAAATGGTTGGGTGAGGGCCGAAAGATCCTTCACTTGCTACGGCCAAACCACAGCCAACGATGCGGCAAGCATCCAGGCATTTTGCTTTTGCTGCCTCGAGTGGATCCATTTTACGCAGTATTTCTCCGGAAAAAGTTCCGTAGAGATCTGTATTGAAACTTTCCGGAACGATGGTTTCTACACCAAGTGCTTTTTCAAGTATTGGACTTAATACGCTTTCCTTACCATGCATGGTAGCTATAACCAGCTTTCTTCCTTTAAAATTCAAGATTTAGTTTTTATTTATTTCAAACCATAGATAATCTATGCAAAGTAGCCGGCTCTTCACAATCTATCAACAACCAGCTTTCATCACTTTGATAAAGATGGATTTGATTGTCATCTTGTGGATTTATGACCAAAAGGTATATCCATTCGTTGATAATGAGTTGCTTTAGCTGAGCATTTTTTAAGAGTATCTGTTCAATTCTTTCAAGCGGCGCCTGGATAATAACAGATAGCCTAAGGGGCTGATGGTAAATGGTGCGGTCAGAACTATTAACCGACTGCAGCGGAAGCCCATACTTAAGGTCTCCTCCATTGCCCCTCATCACACCGAACCTTCCGGTAACATTGTGGGTTATTTTTGACCCTCCGCCAAATTTTTCATTATCTACTGTAGAAAAATAATAGTGGTTGTTGATCCATTGGGTAACAACCATTGGACCCTGCATAATCATTTCCAGGGAAAGTCCGTCATGGTCCGTTTCCCAGTCATAAGAGTGCAAAAAACACCTGCCTTTTAGATTCAGCTCTCTGGTAACGTTGCGAGGTGCAATGATGAAGCCGGCATTTCCGGCAAGCCCCCATTCAGGCCTGGTTTCTGCCCAGTTTGTTGATTTTTTATGTGCGAGATCCATCCCGTTTTTCTCTTTAAGCCTTTCTGCGATGGCTTGTTGCTGAACCTCTTTCAGATCTGATTTGAGCAACCTGATCATTAAATGATGTGATGCAGGCGCTTCTATGTCGAAAAGTTCCAATTCATCAGTAACAGTATTGTGCTCAGCACCCAAAAAGAAGGTCTGCTCTGGAATATCTATGTTAAATTCGGTTCTAAGCAGTGTCCTGACTTCCGGATGATTGGCCAGTGTGGCCAGCATTCTGGCGTTGTGACGGCCCGGACTTGCCGCACAGGCTCCGCAATCTAAACTTGACGCAAATGGATTGTTAACGGAATGGCTCCCATGGCCCGCAAAGACAACCAATGGCGCAAAATCTTTCCAGCCTAACAGCGCAAAGGCCGACTTTACAATGGCTGCTTTTTCCCTGATTTTTAGCTGCTTCTCTGTGCTTTTATTGTGGTTTGCATTTAACTGTGTTATGCAGCTATTTTCATGGCCTGGTTTATTTACTAATCTCGTTGAATTTCTTAGTCCTCGCCATAACAGTGCCATTCCATAGAAAAGACCGGTTCCCTCTACGTAGCCAAAAGCCGAAGGAAGCATATTTTTCATGCGCTGACCGAGGAAATCCATAAATGCCTTAACGCCGATTTTCTGATGATAAGCCGACATTTCCGAAGCCCTTCCCGGTAATGGCTTCTCTGAAATCGTGTATGCTGAGGAAAGAATAGGTGGACATGATTTACGCAAGAGGCCCGTACCCGGATCCTCGTAATCAGCCGCTATTCCAAAAAAACCTGCATAACCAAAAGTTTCATATTCTCGTTTCGCTTCAATATGCCTCCTGATAAGCTCAGACCTGGTATCAATACAAAAAACAAATTGGGCCAAAGGTTTTGTTTTCGTTTGACTTTCAATTTTCATTTGCTTCAAATTGTTGCCGATAGCTTTCCCCAGACTCATTTGCCAGCTTTTTTCCCAGGCTTTTAGCCATAACATTTTTAAACTGAACATATCATTCTGTTTTTGATCTGTAGTTCGTTTAGTATAGATGCCGCACGCGATCTTATTGGCTATACATAAACGCACTGCCAGGTAATCCTTCAGGGTGATTGGGTACTTCTGCTGCCATGGTGAGCATTCACTCATTCTGTATTTAATGTAACCGGCCCAGCCTGGCATAGCTGCGAGGTGCTCGGTAAAGATGCTCACACACTCCTGGTACGAATAGCCCATCAGGTAAGCCGAAAGCGCCTGGTCTGCTGTTTCCGGTATTTCATTCTCTGAGCTAATTCCAATCTCCTGATCATAGATGCCCAGTTTGCGCCAACAAGAAAAAAAGCCATTTTCCCGTCCGGGCATTTCCCATTCCCCCATGCCTTCATCCATAAAGGCACAAAGCCACTTGGCAATAATCCTGTCTAGCTTACGGTTTTCGTTAACTGGTTTGCTATCTTTTAACCGTTCCATTTCTTTGAGGTAAAATTCGCTCTGCTGATGTAACCCAGCTTCTTCCAGCATCTTCTTTAGGATATGATTATTGATTTCTCCAGAGCCCCAGGCCTGAGCGAACATTGAGGATGAAGGAAGAACGGAGGCATCAAGGTATTTGCTTGCTTTCCTGATCGCCTGCCCGAAAGTTTTGTCCTCATAGCCAGATAGGGGATTGGAGGTTACAAAGCCATAAAGCGGCCAGGTTTTTCCAATTACCGATGATGCTTCTTCGATACTGGCTGTAAAATCTGAATTGATCATATTTATTTATTTTTATAGTTTAGAATAGTGTGACGGTAAGGTTGGCTGATATTCAATAACTTAACGTATAGCCAGGGAAAATTTGTATACAATCCCAGCTTCATGATGAAAAAGCCCAGCAGAAAAATTACACCGAATAGGATTTGTACCAACGAAAGAGGAGATGGCACTTCAACAAAGGCAAAATCTTTCATAAGGTAGCTTACGCCATTATATATTAGCGCATAGCTGCCTATCCCTGCCGGAAATACCAACAGCTGAAGTACAAGTTTTTGTCCGAAGGTTAGTATACTTTGTTTTACGATGTTATAGGTTACCTGTCCTACTGTAATCGCGACGACTAATATTAGAAAAATGCCACTGTCTAACACTTTTCCTTTTCCTGTTAGCCATGCAAAAAATCCTGCTCCAATAATTCCGCTCATTATTACAACAAGGGCCTGTAATGGCCTGATCAGTATTGGCATTGGTTTTTCAGGCACAGATGCCTTAATGTTTTCTCCGGAGGAAAGGAAAAGGTAGGCTTTATAAAATCCATGAAGAATTAAATGCGTCACCGCAGCATTGAAAAAACCCAGCCCGCATTGCATAATCATAAAGCCCATTTGAGCAATTGTTGAACAGGCCAGCTTTTGCTTAACGCTAACCTGAAGTAATTTTGTAAATTGGGCAATGATGGCGGTAAGGCCCCCAACTGCAAATAGCAGGGGCAGTACATCTGCATGAACCATTAACGATGCAAACAGTGTAAGTATAATCCCCGAACCATTGACAAACCCCGCATGCATAAGGGCCGAGGCAGGAGTAGGCGCTGTCATGGCAGAGAGCAACCATCTATGAAAGGGGTAAATGGCTGACTGTATTAAACAGGAAAAAATAATAAATAGCGAAGATACCAAAAGGGTTGGCTTAGGTAAACTGCTCAGCGCAGGTATAATCTTACCGAGGGTAAATTTCTCCGTGCTAAATGCAAGTAACAATACACCTGCGCTAAGCATCACCCCTGACAAAATGAAGAACCTTTGCGCATATTTTGACGCAGCACAGGCTTCCGGCCAGTCAGATTCTATCCCAATCAGTCTTGCCATGAAAAATCCCATTAAGAACCAGGAAATTAATAATGCAACAACGTGATCGGCAGCTACCAAAACCATTACTGATAACGTAAAGCCCAAACAGAGTGCTGCAAAACGTGTTCGGTATCTGAATCCTGTAAGATAGCTTAAGCTATAAATGCTCACCAGCGTACTGAAAAAGCTTACCACGCCCCAAATCAGAAGTGTAAAGGCATTTATTCTGAAGAGCCCCCAAAAGTTTAAGTCCAAATGTTTGGTTGTTGCGATGAGCATAAGGACCGCGGCAAGAAACACTATAGCGCATATAGCTGTAACTACATAACAGTAGTAGTCGGAAATTTTTCTCTGAGGCCTTATAAAAGGAGTTTCAAATGCTTGTTTTAAGTTCATGTTGTAATGGATGTTTTTATGTATTACGGCGCAAAACTGTTGAAAATCAATTATAAATTTTTATTTATATTTTATATATAATGCATAAATATTTTTTATGTTTTCAGGGGTAAGATGATACAAAGGATTTTCCCTTAGAAGATTCTGTCGGAAGTCAGGATGGAAAAACCTGATTAATTTAGCATTTGCAGAAAATTACATGCCATCACGGTATTAAGCGAAAAAATGATTACTTCAAGGCCTAATTTTTTAGCAATTAAAGCTTGTTATTGGTAATAAGATGCTTGCCCCGTATTTGCTTTCAGGCCTTTAAATAATTATAATCTGCTAATAAAACAATTTCATCAGCATGAATAAGAATATGGGTTAATGCGATAGGCATGGCGACCAGAAAATAACAATGTTCATAAAACATCTTCAGCGCAGATTATTAATCGAGCTCAGATTTTTATCTTAGGTATTCACGAACATTAAATGGTTTGCATTTGATCGCTATCGAATTGAGGTGGGAGTGACGATAGTTCTAAAAACCTAAAATTTACGGAAGACGGCTATCGTTTTTCTTTTTTTATGCAAAAAAAAATAAACTTCCGGCGGCGGCACACCTGCACTGGTACTTACTCGGTAGCAGAGGCGAGCCACGCCGAAAGGCAAAAGCGATAAATAGTGGGTTATTCCTGTTAAAATGATCCGATAAATGATCATTCAATAAAGCGATAAGGAATAACCGTTATTTTCGTTCAAAGATTGTAAGAGGCATATGTAAAAAAAAAATGTCTTTTATGTTGATGAAAATGAGTAGGTTATGCCTTTTTTAGATTTCATACTATACATAAAGTTACCATCTGCCTTCCTGGCAATTGCATTTACCCCTTTAATTTTTATCTGGTTTGAGGTCCTGATTTTAAAGGGTTCTCCATTTAATGACTTGATGGTTCCGCTGTGCAGTTTTCCGTCCTTCCATTTAAGTGATACTTCAAAACCGCCTCTGGCTTTCAGTCCGGTAATGTGTCCGCTCGGCCAGGCAGTTGGTAGTGCCGGTAATAAATCAAGGATGTAAGCATCCCGGCCATTTGCGCTGGTATATGTTTCCATACTTTGTAACAGCATTTCAGTCATGCCTGATACCGCTCCAAAATTTCCATCAATCTGAAATGGGGGATGGGCATCAAAAAGATTGGGATAGGTACCCCCAGCATCCGCCATGATGGTTTCAGTCTGGTAAGTGGCGCGCAGTTGATTTGATAAAAGCTTATGCGCATGGTCACCATCTCTTAACCTGGCCCAGAAATTTTCTTTCCAGGCGATAGACCAGCCGGTGCCATCATCGCCACGTAACTCCAGGGTTTTCCTGGCGGCTTTAGCCAGTTCAGGCGTACCCAGGGCAGTGATCTGTCTTCCCGGGTGCAGGGCAAATAAATGCGAAACATGCCGGTGATGCGGATCGCCCGAATTCAGGTCCCAGTCTTCATTCCACTCCTGCAACTGTCCGGCTTTGCCGGTTTTTAAAGGACTGATTCCGTCGCGTACTTTTTTCACCTGAAGCTGAAAGGTCTGATCGTCATTTAAAGTTAATGCAGCCTGTGCCACATTGTTCAATAAATCCCAGATGATGGATTTTTCCATTGTTGCCCCTTCGGTTACTGTTCCGCTTTTACGATCATTGGTAACAAAGTAATTTTCAGGAGAGGTAGAGGGTGAAGTGACCAGGAAACCATTTTTATCTTTGATCAGTGTTGCCATATAAAATTCCGCAGCACCTTTTAGCGTTGGGTAGATGGTTTTCAGATAATTTTTATCGCGGGTAAAAGCATAGTGTTCCCAAAGGTGCTGACAGGCCCAGCCGCTTCCACCGATAAAAACACCCCAGGGTAGGTCTGCACCAGGACTTGTCCAGGCCCAGCCATTGGTGGTGTAACCATAAAACCATCCCGGTGTTTGCGGGCCATAATAGGTTTTGGCGGTTTTGGTTCCGGGTTTCACCAGGGCCTGTGTCAGGCGGATCATCGGCAGATGCATTTCTGATAAGTTGCTTTGCTCAGCAGGCCAGTAATTCATCTCATAATTAATATTTGATTTGTAATCGCATTTCCAGGGTAAATCAAGTCCATCTCCCCACAAACCCTGCGAATTAGAAGGGAGCAGGTTACCGGGACGGCTGGAAGAAATCAACAGGTACCGGCCATATTGATAAAAAAGTGTCGCAAAAGAAGGATCTGCCAGTCCATTACCATAAGCTTTTAAACGTTCATTAGTAGGTAATCCTGAATCTTTATTGTTGCCAAGTTCGAAGCTCACCCTGCGGAAATACGGCTGATATTCATTGATGTGGTCTTTCTTTAATGCCAGGTACGGCTTATGGATTGCCCGTTCCATGCGTTGCGTTACGGCTTCATGCGGGTCTTTTCCAAGGAAAAATTTTTCATAATCCAATGTATAAGAGGTCCCTGCCGCCATGATAATCGTTAGCTCATCAGCATTAACAACTTCAAGCTCCTGCCCCGAAACCTTAACCGAACCACCGGTGTTTAGTACAGTAAGCTGTACTTCATAAGTTAATTTTCCACCGGCATGGCCTGTCATGATGAGCGTATTAGGTGCAACAAAACGCGTTTTGGCATTTTCGATCCTGCTCAGCCCCAGTTTCAGGCTCAAACTACCTTTTTTAGAAGCGCTCAGGCGCTGAACCATAGCCTGATCTGCCGCACTGGAAAAGATTTCCCTTTGATAAGCAATGCCATTTACATTAAAAGAAACACCTGCGATAGCCTGGTCGATGTTTAGCCAGCGGCGGTAATCCTCTACAGGCTTTCCTTCAGGTAACTTAAACTTCATGGTCAAGTTGCCTAAGGTCTGATAGGAAGCATTGTATGGTGCTGGGGAAGTAAAATGATCACGTGTTAACTGTTCAGCCAGTTTATAGTTTTGATTCCGTATCGTTCGCCTGATGGTATCCAGATACTGGTAAGCATCCTTGCGGTCTGCATCAGGCTGTGGATCACCCGACCATAGTGTAATTTCATTGAGTTGAAGCTTTTCATTTGACGGGTGGCCAAAAATCATGGCACCGAACTGACCGTTTCCAATAGGTAAAGCTTCTTCCCACACTTTGGCAGGTGAGGTATACCACAAGGTTTTATTGTTAAGCGGTAGGAGTGGTGCAGTGCTTTTGGTTTGAGCATAACCTAAGCCTACCTTAAATAGCATCGAAATGCTGAGGAGACTGGTCGTAAAGTTTAGTTTCATTCGAAAAGATTATAGGATACTAAAATAAATGTTTTTAAGTTTATTGTTTAATGTATTAATCAGGTTGTTGATTATTGGTTGCCCGTAAACTGCCAGGAGTCGAAATAAAATAAATCATGTTTTCCTTAAAACACAAAATAAAGATTATGCGAACCGGTTAACGATTTAACTGGTGTTTTTATGCTTCTCCAAACATCACCCTCACCTTTATAGTTAACATTCACTACTCCTAACAGCGGACCATCTATGGCATCTCTTCGTACTTCTATCTGACCTCCGTAGAGTGTTGCTACTAATACCTCCAAAGTATTTGCTCCCTTTGAAAAGTCTACGCTTCTTATTTTGAGATAGTCTCCGTTGTGTATGGCAGTAAGTACTATTCCTGAAGGAATTTTTCCGCCGTTTGTGGCAGATTTAAGATTTCCCAGCGTTGATGCCACCGCTGTTTTAACGCCTTCGCTGTAAGCCATGCTAACTGCTTTCACATTTTTATAGGGATTGATCGTTCCGACACTTTTCAACTCTTCAGGTGTCCAGAACGGAAGCTTTTCAAGGGTACCGTCTGCGCTGTACCTGAGTTCTTTAACCTGAACTGAACGGCGCTCGTAAGGCTGGCTCATCGTTTTCATTCTCAAGCTTTGGTCAAATCCGAATACGTAAGATTTTCCTTTGTAATCAATAATTCCCGGATGGTTGCCGCCGGATCGCGGGTCTCCATCCATAATCATACCTGCGTATTTCCATGGGCCTGTAGCGGTTTCGCCCATAGCATAACCTATACCTTCGGGGCAGCAGGTTGAGGCATAGGCCATATAATATTTCCCTTTCCGTTTCCAGGCCCAGGGACCCTCCTGATAATTAAAAAAATCATGATCTGCTTTACCTTTTGCGAATGAAGGATCTTTGATGAGATCACCAGAAATCGAAATCATATCTTCATTAAGTTTAACATACCAGAGATTAGGGTTGCCCCAATATAAGTATGCCTGTCCGTCATCGTCAATCAAAATACTAGGGTCTATATCTTCCATCGAATTTTTGATCAGCGGCTTTCCAATAGAATCTCTGAATGGTCCGTATGGGCTGTCGGCTACCATTACACCAATACCAATGGCATTTGGCATGGAGCAATAGAGGTAAAATTTTCCATTTCTGGCTATGCATTGGGCAGCCCATGCACCATCTTCTGAATTTGCCCATTTAAAATCCTTTACAGATGCTACAGCACCATGATCAGTCCAGTTAACCATATCTGTGGAGGTATACAGTAACCAGTCTTTCATTCTGAAGCCGAATGCCTGGTCGTCATCATGTCCGGTATACAAAAAAACGGTGTCTTTATATACCATGGGAGCAGGATCAGCCGTAAATTTAGTTTGAACAACGGGGGTTTGAGCTAATGCTATCCGTGTAAAGAAAAATATGGTTAATGCGATGCGTAAAAGTTTTAGTTTCATTTTGAGAAGATTGGCTGATTATTATTTGGCTATATCTGGCTTGCAGACATTCAAATATAATCTCCTGATGATGTGATAAATTTATCTGAAACCGACATTTTTTATCACTATTCCGATATTAATCGTTTTTCCTCTTGATTGTGGTGGCATTTAACCCATTTTTTCTTGCGAAGAAAGCGTTAAAAATGCTGCTAAAAAAGAAAGCCCCATTAAAGGAGCTTTCGTAGATGTTGATTATATTTTAAATTCAGCACACACATATTTTTTATAATATGAGCTCAAACGGTCAACTTTTAGCTGAACCCATCATTTTAGCAATTGATTTTTTAATTACATCCACAGGTAAAATGATCGTTGCCGTTCGGCTGTGCCTGGCAATGTTAATGCCCATGAAGTTTCCATTGCTATCGAAAACCGGTCCTCCGCACTCATCCGACCGGATAGCAGCATCCTGAACAAATACTTTTTCAAACCCGTCAGAGCGCAAACTTCTTTTCCCTTTATAGTTACGGGTGATGTCGCGCGTTGGCCTGTCTGTAAAATCAATATCTATGTTAGAGGTTTTATTGTTCCTGATGATGCCTAAAGTAAGGTGATCACCGATCATCAGACGGTTCATTTCCTGACCATATCCATCTTCGTTTTGTACTTTTTTGCCGTTTACAGCTATGATCTGATCGCCAATTTTCAGTACCTGTTCGGCAGGATAATGTTGTGCAATATCTTTTACTACCATTTTACCGGCTTCTTCTACTACCAGCGCACCCAGTTGTGCACGGCTAAACAATAAAGGTAGCTGGATTTCTTCGGTACTGATGATTCCTGTCTTGCAATTTTCAGGGGCTATTGGTGAATATAAAAATTTCCCGAGATCATCGGTAGTGAGGGGCTTGTAGCGCATTTCCCCGATTTTTATACCTTGAATGCCATTTGGACTATGCGCCGAATTTAACAGTACCAGGTCATTTTCGGGATCACGCGCTATGACCTCCAGCTGAATATTTTTGCCATTATAGATCACGTAAGGCTGTTCGCCAAGCATAGAACTTTTACTGAGCCATAAAACAGATGAAAGGCCTTTATTTCCAGGGCTTATTGCAGTAGCCAGAATGGTTTGTTGGGTATTGCCTTTGGTACTATGCAGGGTAATTACATCGTTTAAAAAACCAAGGCCTGCCTTTGAAAAATAGGTGGATGGGGCTACAGTAAAACGTTTGCTTGCCTGTAAAGCGGGGAGTGGCGCTGCGACCGGTAACTGTTGGTAATTGACAGGCTTTTGCAATGCAGTCCAGTACCGGCGGAACAGATTAACCTGGATATCAAAATTTTCATCCTCATTGGTCTGAACTTTATCACGGATACCGATCAATTTACCTTGCAGATCAAAGAGGCCACCGCCTGAATCTCCAGGTTCCATTTTGCAGGTGGATTCCATAAATCCATCGCCGGCATCTAAACTGGTCAAACGTCCGAAACGAAGATTAGGCTTTTTTTGAAAAAAGCTGCCCGGATAGGATATGGCCAGGCAGCCTTCTCCAACCATCAGGTTTCTGCTGTCTGCCATCAATACAAAAGGCCATGGGCCTTTGCCTTCCATTTGGAGCATTGCCAGGTCGAACTGTTTATTTTGTGCATCCAGCGCAATTTTCCCTAAAGCTACAGCCACACCTTTTTGTCCGTTTGGAAATTCTACCCGGTATCGATGGGTAGGTTTAACGGAATGCGCAGCAGTTAAAACAATGCCATCTGAAGAAACGATCACTGCACTAAATCCACCAAAATCCTGGTCTGCCACCGTATCCCTGATTACCAGTTTAATACAGGCATCAACCACCTTCAAGTTTGTTTTGCGAAGCAGACTTTCTATTTTTTTGACAGATGTGACCTCTTGTTGTGCCTGCGTTTCTGCTAACAGGCTGGAAAAAAATAACAGGATGCAGACTATTTTATAAAGATATCTCATTTTTTGGAGAAGACTTCGTCTAATTTTTGAGTAAGTTCTTCACCCCGAAGATTGATGGCGAGTATCTTGCCGTTACCATCTACCAGGAAATTAGAAGGAATGGATTGTAAACCATAGTATTTTAAGATTTCCCAATCTCTCACCTGTTTCCAGGGAAGATGGTCTTCATTTACCGCTTTTTTCCATTTTGCCACATCTGTATCACATGAAATCCCAAGAATATCAAACCCTTTAGCATGGTGTTTATTATAGTTTTCCAACAAATTAGGGTTTTCTTGTCTGCAGGGTACGCACCAGCTTGCCCAGAAATCAACCAGTACAATTTTACCTTTATAATCTGCCAGGGTAACGGTTTTACCATCTATATCGGGAATGCTAAAGGTTTTTAAGGGTTTGCCTGTAGCCGAAAGTTGTAAAACAGAGAGGCCTTTTTTTACTGAAATACTTGCTGAGGATTTTTTTAAAGACTGATCAATGCCCTGGAAAAGTGCATTTGCCCTGTCGTAATCTATCCTAGAACCAATAAGTAAACTTAGCAAATGCAGACTTACATAGTTTTTCGGATTATTCCTGATGTACTGCTCCGCCAGGCCGCTTGAAATCATTTGTCCGATTTTAAACAATTTGAGTTTTACCATAGTGGTATCTGCATTACCATTGGTCATTAGCGCATCCAAGCTATCTGCCTGTTTAATTAAGGACATCCTTGCTTTAATGTAAGCATTAAACACATTTTGAGTGGGCGCACCGGTAATGCTAAGATTCATAATGGAATCCAGGTTGTCTACGTTTCCGCGTAGCTTCAGCTCTCCGCGTTCTGCAAAAAAAGGATAGTCGAAACTTTGTCCTTCAAAGGGAAGTTTCAATGTGGCCATAACAGGCGTATCAATCGGTGCAGTTATGGTAAATACACCGTTTTTAACAGGTATCCTGTCGTTATGGTTTCTGCCGTTAAGCATATAGCTTATGGATATGCTATCGGCTTTACAGCCATCCAACTGACCGTTCAATCGCATTTGTGCTTGCAACTGGCTCTTTACGGAAAATACCAGCAACAATAAAAGAAGATAAATTTTGTTCTTCACTGTTTGATGTTTTATTTAATTTAATTTTTTAACCGTTTCAATAATGGCGCCCATTTCTGCTGCCAGCTCAGCTGTTGAGCCGGGAAAGCCTACGCCACTGTAACGAATAAAGCCATTACGGTCAATAATCAGCTTATGCGGGATCCCAGCCACCTTAAAACGATCTGCTACTTTATTTTTTTTGGTATCTTTATCTTTTAGATCTATATAAAGTGGAAGCGTAAAATCATGTGATTTAAAATAAGCCAGAGATTGGTCTCTTACCTTACTAAAAGATTCGCCAGTGATTTCTTTGGTGTGAATGAACAGAAATTTTACCTCCGGATCATTTCTGTATTTATCTACCAATAGCTGCATACCTGGCAGCGCTGCCTTACAGGGCATACACCAGGTTGCCCAAAAATCAAGCACCATAATTTTATCTTTAAAATCTTGCAATGATACCGCGTTACCGTTTACATCCAGCAGTTCAAACTCCGGTGCTTTTTCTTTAATCAGGTTTTCACCATTATAGTTCTTGTATTTGGCTTCATACTGTTTGACCCTTGAATTACCGATAGAATCAAGATGCGCTTTTGCATCTCTGTTCGGATACATGAATTGGTAAGCCTTTTTATATTCACTCTTGATTTCCTCATCCTCTGTTTCTTTGTTGATCATTTTTTCGAGTGCTGGAAACGCCGCCCGATAGTTGCCACTTTTGCTTAGTAAAATGTTGTAATGATCAATTTCATTCTGGCTCGGATTTGGATTCAGGTTCATTGCTTCTTTTGCAAGGATAGCTGCATTTTTATAATCCTCCTTTTGTTCAAAAAGAAAACGCTTCACATTCAAAAGCATAAGCTTTTCTGCTTTAGGTAAATTTTTTTGCAATAAATTTTGGTCTATGCGCAATGCAAGCTGTTTTGATATGTTAGGGTCGTTTACCAAAGCGAGCTGCGCCCAAGCCATGGAGCGGTCTTCGCCTTTTGTTTTTTGCAAGCATGCCATGGCCTTTTTAAAGTTACCGGCCATGGCAAAGTCTCTTGCAAGCAGAGCGTAGTTATACCCATACTTCTCCTTTGGAAAATTTTTTTCCATTTCGGCCAGTATGGCTATCTTTTTATTCAGATCCTTTTCTTTATAGAATTTATTTTGTACCTCATTTTTTTTACGTTCTTCTTTGGTAAGACGTTTAGAAGCAAGCTCTTCCCATTTGCTTGCCGGCCAGCCTTGTGCAAGTCCAAATTGGGAGAGCAGCTTTATATCTTCTTCAGATCCCAAGGCTAGTTCAGCAATCTTTTGATTGAGTACTACCGTGTCTTTGATGCTTTTGAGTTCTTCCAGTTCCTTTTCGAGATTACGCGTATTCTGTGCAAAGGACTGGCTGATGCAACTGATCAATAGACTCAAACAAATGATTAAATTACGAAACATAGCTTTTTTTTTATTTGTCAATATGGCATTCTAGTTGGCCCGGCGATAACTTAGCGTTGAAATTTCTCCGAAGCCATCAATCTTTTTATCATACGTTCCATTGAACAGCCTACCTTGGTTATTTATTTTAAAGAAGTAAACGGACCCTCTGGCAGACTGGTTTGTGGCGACCAATAGCGTTTTGCTATCAGACTGATCTAGCTTAATCTGTTTGATCTGAACACCTGAAGGAAAAGTATAAAGTAGTCTGGAAGAGTTAGAAAGGATATCATACAGGTAAATACTATTGTCTGTAGAATAATATAGTTGCCTCAATGCAAGCGATGCTGCGAATGATTTAGCAGAACCAATGTCGGGGCTGTTCATTATCTTCTGGTTCAGGCCCGGAGTTGCACCCAATAACGAGTAAAGGAAACGGTCACCATTACTATCCTGCATGATGAAGAAATACTCATCTGAAGAAGATTTTGCACCATCCATCGCGCCCACCATCAACATTCCTGTATTTCCAATATCAAAAGCCGCGGCGGCCGATCCGAAAGCGGGAAACAAATTGAAATTGGCAAAAGGAACATACATAAAACGCTTATATTTATTATCATAGAAATAGGTGGCAAACATTGTGCTGGTGAATACCTTTGGAAATAGGTTATAGTCTCCCACAAATCTTTCTGTATAAGTAATATTTGTGGGATCATTAAACATAGAGGCCGCATAAAGTCCTCCATCATTAACAATGTACTCTTCAGTCGTAAATTTAGATACAGCAAAATCCAATTTATCTTTAACAGGCTTAAAACTAGCCGTTGATTTTCCTGAAGTTAAAAAGTCGCTGGCGTTAAAGCGGTAGCCTCCCTGGTCTGTAAAAAAGGTGACCCCAAAACGGCTGCCGCTATTATTGTAATAAGGGTAAGCGCCAACAGCATTCCCCGGGAAGGTGGTTTGGTTAACATCTGCCGGCGGATTGTAAAACACCCTGTAGTCAGACCGGATAAAACCTAATTGCGCATTGCCATTAACCGTACTGGTAACCATCCATCCCTCACTAAATACGCCCTTTATCTCTATATTATAGATCTTAAAAGTAGATACCCCTGTGGCCGAATTGGTCACCTTGTATTCTAACGTATAATTCTTTTTCAACGGCGGGTAAGCGATAACTGTACTAAGTGCCCTGGTTGTAGCGATTACCTTTGGGTCAATCCCATCAATAGGTTCAGTTGGATAAAATTTCCACTGATAAGTAAAACCTTCACCTGCAGGTTTGCTCTGTACAATCTGAGGATCAATTTTTAAGGTATCGAACTGTACGACCGATAAATTTGCACTGTCTCTAATTTCCAGTTCGTTCAGATCTTTGTAATTAAATTCCTGGTTTTTTTTGCAAGACCAAATGCTGGCACAGCCCATTAACACTAAGAACAGACCGATATAATATTTTAATTTTAACATGATTTAGAATGTAACTTGTTTTCCGAATTCATCAATTAGTGGCCCGTTTGCCTGAACGTAATCGGCTAATGCCTTTTTCAATTTTACCTGTAGCCTAAATATTTCACCAAGATCAACTACATTCGGACTAAAGTTAGTCAACCCTGTTACCTTCACCATAAACTGAAATCTTACTCTGCTAAAGTCGCCGAACAGAAAAACTATGTTTTGCCAGTAGTCTGGCTTGATAAGTTGACCCGTCATATTCACTTTCATGACTGGTAAATTTGAAGACAAACCAACAGCTACTCCTGGTGCACCCGGAACCAGTTCACTTTGTGGATCAACACCGAGCAATAGCTGAAACGTTTGCTTATCCATCTCTGGTGAGTTTAATACCACAAGGGGATAATTCACGAATATTTCATTCGCCGGCAGTTTAATTTCAGGTAACAGATAATCTACGTTTGGTCTGGCTGTTGATCCTGCCAATGCCTTAAGCTTGATGCCACGGGCTATATTAGCCGGTTTCCCAACCAAACGCATTTTGATAAATACAGTGTCTCTGGTTTTTAATTCCGGCTGTAAGGCAAAAGAATAATTAATGCTATCCGAATTAAGGTAGAAGGTATTGTAAAAACTAATTCCATCACGGCCTTCAAATGTGGGTATGTCGTCTTTTTTGCAACCTATGGCAAAAACCAACAGGCATATTATGGTTAAATATCTCATGGTTAGTTATAATTTGGGTTAAACTCTAATTCTTGATCCGGAATCGGCAGTACATATTGCGAAGGCGAAACAGTACTGCTTTTGAATAGCATTTGTGTGAATTTTTTGCGTTTATAATAATAAAAGAGCTGTCCTTCGGCCTGAAACTCTTTTTGATATTCCTTTGTAATCTCATCGTTCAAGGTGTTTTGGTCCAGGTTATCGGCCAATGGATCGATATTTCTGTTTTCCCTAACTACGTTTAGGTAAGCAATACCATCCGTTGTTGATGCTGCACATTCAGCAAGGATATAATACATTTCCGAGAGCCTGATCATTGGCACGAGTTGATCCAAACGGTTATCAGAAGGAGCAGTACCAGGAAATGTTTGCCAGAACTTTGAGCAAAACAGGTTGCCAAGGTCGTTCGTTTTGTCTGGTTCTATTCGGCCAAGGTATCGGATATCGGTACTACCAACAGACGATACTTCGTAAAGTTGGTTGTAATCAATTGCACTAAGACGCATGCTGGAAGCCCCCCTAAAATAGCCTGGATCAGCCCAGTTTCTTAGATTGGCTACCCTTAAACCAAATATTTGTTCGGTGATATAAAGCCGGTCTTTGTCTTCTGGTTTAGCTGTTGCAGCATTAACGCTTACGAAAGGAAATTGATCAGCATCAACCACCAGTTTCGCAGCTGCAAACGCTTTATCCTTATCGCCTGCGAAAAGATATACCCTGGCCTGCAGCGCTTTAACCGCATAGTAATTCATCCTGGTTCGGCGGTCGGTCTGCCCATTTACAATGGGATCTGTTTTAGCCAAAAGCTGTTCCGCTTCAGTTAAATCAGCAAGTATACTTACAACGGTATTCTGCGTAGTTAAAGGAACTGATGTATATTGATTTACATCTTTACGGTAAGGAATAGCTTTCTTGCTTAGCCCGGTAGTGTACTCCGGACCAAATAAGCGCAGCACTTCGAAGTGCATATAAGCCCGCAGGGCTATCGCTTCGCCACGGATCCGGCCGTAAGCCGTGGTACTTAATACATCACGTCGCTTTTCTGTATTCTGGATTATTTTATTTGCACCAGCTATTGCGTTATAGCTGCTGCTCCAGATTGAACTTCCAATACCAACTACTTCTTCTGAATTAAAATTTAAGTTCGATGTTTCGTAAAATCTCGAACCCGTCGGAATCGCGTAATTCTGTGCCAGAGCAGAGCTGAAGCCCATACTTAGGTTATCGCCGAAAAGGTTTTGAGAACCCAATAGTGCATAAACACCATCTAATGCCTGTTGAAAGCCCAATTCAGAGCTAAATAATTGCACCTCTGAAACAGATGATTTTGGATTTACGTCAAGATATTTTTTGCATGACGTTAGCATAGAGGTTAAACAAACCAATATGGCTAAGAATTTTTTGTGGTTCATGTGTTTTAATTAAAAGCCTGCTCTTAAGGTTAACGAATATGTCCGGGCAAATGGGTTGCTTGTACCGCGTTCTACCTGTATAGAACTTATCCTGAAAAGATCGTTGGTAATAGCGGTGAGTTGCAACGTGCGTAAGCCTATTTTTTTCAAAAATTGGTTTTTGTAAAAAGTATAGCCCAATGATGCCGAACTTAGGATCACGTTATTATCATCCTGTACAAACCTCGAAGTAAGCTTCGTGATGCTCGGATTAGCCGTAATCCTCTTGAATTGACTTACGTCGCCGGGTTGGGTCCATCCCAGGTCGTAAGCCCTCCTGTCTACGTTAAATTTGGCATTCACAGATTCTACCCGGTCTACCAGGGTTTGGTTATACATCTGTCCGCCAAACTGGTAGTTAAAGATCAGGTTTACTTCAAAACCCTTGTGTGAGAAGCCTGTTCCGAAGTTTCCATTCCAAAGGGGTTGGCTAATTCCTACCGGAACCTTGTCTGCTACATTCCAGTCCAAGGTCGTTTCTCCCGATTTTGTCAGGAATACCTCCGAACCAGTTGTGGCATCTATTCCCAACGAACGGACCGCAAAGATGGTATTGAGTGATTGTCCTTCTACCAGTTGCAGATTTGGTTTTACCTGATCAGGATTTCCATTGTTAAGCAAATTGTTTGAAGATTGAAGTGCGTTTGAAATTTTTCTGAGGGTGTTTCTATTCGTAAATCCATTTACGTTTACCGTCCATAGCGTCCGGCTAAACGGATTTTGCAGGATGGTATACCGGGCATAAAATTCGAAACCTTTGTTTAATAATTCTCCAAAGTTTTCGGTATAAGAATCAAATCCTGCCGAAGGTGCCAGGGTAATTTGAGTGACCGCTCTTTTGGTATTTTCTCTGTAAAACTCAAACCTCAGGTTTAAACGGTCTTGTAACAAATCTGCATCAAGCCCGATATTGGCTTTCAATACATCTTGCCAGCTTAAATTTTCGTTACCTAAGCCCGCCATTATCGCACCAATGGAATTGAAGTAAGCGGTGCTGGCATTTACATTATACCTGAATTGAGAAGCATAAGCCGGTACATTAAGCGAGCCTGTAGATCCGTAACTTCCCCTTATTTTCAGGCGATTGACCATGTCGTTTTTTTGAAAAAAGGATTCGTTGTGGATGTTCCAACCCGCACCAACCGACCAGAATGTTCCGAAACGTTTATCACTACCGTATTGAGAGGAACCATCTCTTCTGTAAGAGACACTTGCCAGAAAGCGATCATCATAGATGTAATTTCCACTATAAACCAGACCTATACGACTCACAGTGCCTTCATCTCCACCTGGCCTGCCTTGATACTGGGATGCAAACAGAATATTATCTAACGCATCGGTTAGCAGTCCCGTAGCCGAGACTGAATTATAGGCTGAGCTACTTCGAGCGGCATTAAATCCCACGTTA
Source organism: Pedobacter suwonensis (assembly GCF_007833675.1). NCBI lineage: Bacteria > Pseudomonadati > Bacteroidota > Sphingobacteriia > Sphingobacteriales > Sphingobacteriaceae > Pedobacter > Pedobacter suwonensis. Next base: position 5,287,610 of record NZ_CP031708.1, read on the forward strand.
GAGAATATTTGATGTTTGCCAAATATGGCATTCCAGTTGGCCGTGGTTAAACTCTCATATCCCATATTACTATTTTTAGTCAGGTCATAACTTCCTCTCAGGTTAAGATCAGCAACATTATTAAACCTGGTATCCTGCGCCGAATAAAATAAATCGCTACCCCCGCTTTGTTTATTAATGCTTAAACTACTTTCTATATATATAGATTGTGTGGGTTTATAACGCGCACTGAAGTTGTTGGAAATTCCAAAATAGTTAGCGCTGTTGATGGAATGAAAACCTACGTTGTAAAGTGGGTTTGCCGTCTGATAAACAAATCCAAGAAAATTCAGATCTTCCAGCATTCTATTAGCTTTACCGTTTGCATCATAAGGTGCCCAGTAGGGGTTCATTCCTACGTAATCGGCGAAATTTCCGTAAGGAGATTCATTAGATTTGTTCTGAAAAACGCGCAGGGAATTCCGGAACTCAAATTTCTTTTTAAAATAGTTTAAATCAAACTGGCCGGAATAGTTGGTACGGTTCTGGCCTTTCATCACGCCAGACTGAAAGTCACCCGATACCTGTAGGGCATAACGCACAACGGTATCACCACCCTGGGCATAAACAGAAGTACGGTTACTATAGCCATTTTGTGTCGGGATAGATAACCAATCCGTATTAACGCCTCTTGCATAAGCCTTGTAACGTTCATTGTATAACATGTCAAAAGAAGTCTGTAATAAGCCACCACTTGTTGTGTACAAGCCTACACGTTTTTCAAAGTCAAGTTTTTCTTCCGAATTAAGTAATTGGTAAACGGAAAGATCTGGTGTTGTGAAACGAAAATCGTGGGTCACATTCACCTGAAGTTTACCAGCAGTAGGAGCTACAGTAGTAATTACAATTACACCATTTGCTCCTCTTGAACCATAAAGTGCTGTAGCAGAAGCATCCTTTAGCAGGGTTACGCTTCTAATTAAATTCATGTCCAGATCCACTATACGTTGAAGGTTTACTTCAAAGCCATCCAAAATCAGTAGCGGAAGGGTTGGGATAGATGACAATTGCCCCGAAAGGTTTGGAAATGAATTTTCCCCGCGAAGTTGAATATTAGGCAATTGGTTAATATTACCGCCCGTTACGTTGTTGGGAACTATCCTGAACGATGGATCAAGGGCGCCGATCGCTGCAAATACGTTGTTGGCACTTACCTTTTTCAGCTCTGCCCCGGTTAAGGTATTTGCTGCACCCGTGAAGTTTTCTTTGCGTTGTGTAAAGATACCATTAACTACGGTTTCGTCTAAGCTCAAGGCCTGTTCTTCCAAGAAAATACTGAAATGGCGTTCATTTTTAATTTCAACTTCGGCGGTCTTATAACCTATATACCTAAACTCCAAAACTTTGGCATTTGCTGGAATATTGAGTTTGAAACGGCCGTTATTATCTGTTTGGGTTTGAAATTTAGTACCCTTTATGGAAACAACCACCGCTGGTAATGGATTGCTTGTTTTGCGATCTCTAACTACGCCGTCAATTTCATCATTCTGTTTAAATTTACTGGTCAGTACAACCGTTTTATCCTGAATGGTATAGCTGATACCTTGCGGGTCTAAAATTAATTTTAGTGTGGCATCAATAGATTGGTCTTTCAGGTTTACACTGATTTGTTTGGCATCTGAAATGATTTTATCAGAGTACACAAAATTATAGCCAGTCTGGCTTTTAATCATCCGGAAAACTTCCGAAAGCGGTTGGTTAGAAACGTTTAGTGTAATCCGTTGCGCGAAGGTATAAGCACTCACCTGCAAAAAAGATAAGATGAGCAGGAAGTGGAACAAGGTAGCTATCCGCAAAATTCTGGGACGTGCAGCACAATGCACAGCCATTTTATTGGTCTTCATTAAGTTGGTTTGGTTTGATAGTTGGATTAGTTGATTCTTGGTTTGATTCTGTAATTTTTGCAGTTTACAAAAACTAGAATTCTTGGTCTTTAAGTTAGTTTTTTACCATAGGTTGTTATATTAATGTTTGTATAATCATGAGTTAAATTAATCTTATTGTATCGCCGATACGACTACGCGGTTACCTGCTGTTTTGATCTTAACCGTTCCGGTAGCCTGAAGGATGGTGAGTACACTGTGAATGTCTGCAAATCTCGAAATGCTGCCACTTATTTTCTCTGACGGTATTTCACCTTCATAAGTAATATTTACGTCATACCATCTCGCGATCAGTTTCATAATGTACCTGATATCCTGACTCGCAAATACGAATTCGTTATTTTTCCAACCGGTTGCAGCTTCGATATTTGCAGCTGCTTTCTCAATGTTTCCATTACGTACTGTTCCCTTTTCACCTGGTGCCAGTATAACCTTTTCCCTGTTGGTATTCATGCTGATTTTTCCCTGTACCAGTGTGGTTATTTCCTCATTGTCATTTTCATAAGAACTTACATTAAATTCTGTTCCCAATACCTTTATATCGTGCCCGCGTGTAGTTACTACAAAGGGATGTTCGCTGTCATGAGCTACTTTAAAATAAGCTTCGCCATTTAATTTTACCTTCCTGATTTCAGCAGTAGCAAGATTGGTGGTGTAGGTAAGGCTTGAAGCTGCATTAAGCCATACCGAAGATCCATCCGGAAGTTCAACCTTAAAGGTTTCTCCCTTTGCGGTAGACAGGGTATTTGTTTTTAAGGTGTTATCGGCTTCATTTTTAACCTCGTACACCAATTCGCCTTTGGCCGTCTTGGTAATTTTTACACCAGCCTCTTCAGCAAAAACGCCATTTTTCAATTGGCTTAACCTGATTTGCTTTCCATTGGCCAGCGTAAGCGTTGCGCCATAGGTGCCTGGCGTTATTTGTTCTTTTTTGTTTTGCACCAACGGTTGCTTTTGAGGCAAATTGTGTTCATAAAGTTTAAAAAGGCTGAACAATACCAGTACAACCGCTGCAGCTGCCGCAAATCTTGGCCATAGCTTCCGTTTTACTGAAACTTCAGTTGCAGGAAGTTTCGCCCAGATTTCCTGTCCGATCAGTTCCATATTTTCCGAATGTTCAACATCGGCAATGGTATTGGCATAGGCATTAAACCAGGCGTCAATCCGGATTTTTTCTTCTGGTGTACAGTTACCTGCGTTGTAACGGTTAAGCAGTTCCTTCGCGTATTTAGTTTGGTCTTCAGTCATTTTTGGTCAGTAGATACTGGCTTAACGACTAAGTAGGACGAAAGTCCCATGCGGAATGAAAAAAAAATTAAAAAAAGATAAGATAGGTGTTCATGGTGTCGCCCAGCTTGTTTCTGAGGGTTTTTAAAGCCGTGCTGAGTTGATTTTTAACGGTCTTGTTGGAAATCTGAAGTTCATCTGCAATTTCCTGGTTGGATTTATACTCTTTGCGGCTCATTTCAAATATCCGTCGCATCTTTTCGGGTAAGTGCTGAATTTCACGCTCAATCTGGTCATACAGTTCTTTTTCTATATATAAGCGGTCTGGTGTAGCATGATTAAGCTGTATAAAGCTGGTTAAAGATTCCAAATATCTGTTCTCTACCTTTGTGCGTTTTACCAGATCAAGAATGCGGTTTCTGGTAAGCGTATATAGATAGGCTGCAAGTGGTACAGCCGTATTCTGACTTTCTCTTTTGGCCCACAAAATGGTGAAAACTTCCTGTACCACATCTTTTGCCACATTTTCATCCTGCAACATTTTACGTGCGAAACGGTACAGCACCTGCCAGTAACGATCGTAAATTTCTTTATACGCGCTGCTTCTTCCGGCTTTTAAAGCGGTTAGAAGATCATTGTCGCTAACGAATAAAGGTGTTGGCATGTTGGTTTCTGATTGGTAACAAAAGGCACAATCTAATGTTTATCCATATGGTTTGCAAATGTGTCGAACATAGAAAAAGTGCTACAACAATAATCGGTTATACGGATTTAATCTTCAAATATACTTTACTTTTATGGATTTGGTTCTATTTTAAAACTTATAGTTTGAGGTTTTATAAAAGTAGGGCAAGGGGTTGGAATGGATTTATATGAAGATGGTCGACAGTTGTAAGTTAAAGATTATCAATTTTTTATTATTAAACCGATCCTGGTAAGCACTAAAGGTTAAAAGTGGTATTTCAGGTGTTTTTATTTATGAAATTTAATAATATTTCTTAAATCGTATTATACTTGCCCTGTTGCTAAAGAGGTAAGAATGTCGGATTTGTACAAAAAAAAGTCTTATTTATTTCTTTTTTTGGTTTAAAGTCAACTAATTTTGGTTGATAGATAGGTGTCTAATGATTCCTTGATTTTAACCAAATAGATCAGACAGATTAGCAGAATCTTATTCTTATCGGATAGAGCTATGCCAAAAACAACACAACATGAAAAGAAGAACCTTAATTAAAGGTATGGCTTTGAGTTTATCATCGCTATATCTATCTAAAAGTTATGCAGGCCAGCTGCTTAATGCGCCTTATGCAGCTGGTCCGTTTAAACCTACCTGGGATTCACTGTCTCAATACAAAACGCCTGAGTGGTTTCGCGATGCCAAATTTGGCATGTGGGCACATTGGGGGCCCCAGTGTCAGCCGGAATTCGGTGATTGGTATGCCCGCGAAATGTACATGGAAGGCGGACATAAATATAAATATCACTTAGAAAAATATGGTCATCCTTCTAAATTCGGTTTTAAAGACGTGATTAATGAATGGAAGGCTGATCAATGGGATCCGGAAGAATTGGTGGGGCTGTACAAAAAGGCTGGCGCCAAATATTTTATGGCCATGGCCAATCACCACGATAACCTGGATCTGTATGATAGTACACACCAGAAATGGAATTCTGTTCGCATGGGGCCTAAAAAGGATATTATTGGTGGCTGGGCGAAGGCCGCAAAAAATCATGACCTGCGCTTCGGGGTAAGTGTGCATGCGGCGCACGCCTGGAGCTGGATGGAGACCGCCCAGCGTGCTGATAAACATGGCCCAATGGCCGGTATTCCTTACGATGGAAAATTAACAAAAGCTGATGGTAAAGGAACCTGGTGGGAAGGAGAAGACCCTCAGGAGCTATATGCTCAAAATCATCCACTCAGTAAAAATAGTGAAGATAACGGGATGATCCACAGTCAATGGGCTTGGGTAAATGGTGTTTCCCTGCCTTCTAAAGCCTATTGTGAAAAATTCTACAAACGCACTATTGAACTGTTGGATAAGTATGGGCCGGACGTCATCTACTTTGATGATACGATTTTACCTCTATATCCGGTTAGCGACGCCGGACTAAGGATTGCCGCACACATGTATAATGCCAGTATCAAAAAATATGGTAAACTGGAGGCGGTATTATTCGGGAAAGTGCTTGATGAACAACAGCGTAAGTGTATGGTGTGGGATATCGAGCGTGGGCAAACCAATGAAATTGCTAAAGAGCCTTTCCAGACAGATACTTGTATTGGTTCCTGGCATTATGACCGTCCGGTTTATGATAACAACTGGTATAAAGATCCCAAAACCGTTATTCATATGTTGTTGGATGTGGTCAGTAAAAATGGCAACCTGATGCTGAATATTCCAGTAAGGGGAAATGGAACCATTGACGAAAAAGAACGCGCCATAGTGGAAGGAATAACCGATTGGATGCAACGAAACAGCGAATGTATTTATAGTACGCGACCATGGAAAATCTTCGGAGAAGGACCGGCAATTGCAAACGCAAAGCCACTAAGTGTACAGGGCTTTAACGAAGGTAGTGTAAAATTTGGGGCAAAGGATTTCCGCTTCACCACCAAAGGGAAAGATTTGTTTGCAGCCATGCTTGACTGGCCTTCTGATAGAACAGCATTGATAGAGAGCCTCGCATCAAATAAAGTCAATAAAATACAAAAGGTAAGTTTATTGGGTTATCCCGGATCAATTGAATTTGAACAGACAGGAGAGGGATTAAAAATAAAACTTCCTGAACAGGCACCAGGCTCCATTGCCTATGTGTTTAAAATTTACGGCGCTATTGTCTAAATAGGATTGTACTCCTTAAATGAGTTGGTTATCTCTCCGTCCTGGAATGAATCAGCCAGATCATATTTTACTCACTTAATTGTTAAAACACATCATTCATGCACCAATATGGCGCATGAATGATTTAATGAAGTCGTTACATGATTGCTAATAAAGTGATACGAAAACGTGCGATTACGCTGCTTTTCATCATGCTATTTTTGCCTGCTCTTACCTTCGCACAATCTCCGGTTAATGCACCCACCTGGGGCAATTGGACAAATTGGGGAGATCAGGGCAATGGCACTTACCGCAACCCGGTTTTACCTGGCGATTACAGCGATGTTGATTGCATCCGCGTAGGTGATTCCTATTATGCGGTTTCTTCTACTTTTCAATATTCGCCTGGATTTGTTATCCTGAAATCGAAAGATCTGGTTAACTGGCAGATACTGGGACATGCCGTTAAAGATATTAGTACAATTTCACCTGCCATGAACTATACGCAGATGGACCGTTACGGAAAGGGAATCTGGGCAGGTGCCATCCGGTATCATAACAAACGTTTCTGGATTTATTTTGGTGATCCGGATGAAGGTTATTTTATGAGTTCTGCAGCTAAGCCAGAAGGACCGTGGACGCCTTTACATAAGGTATGGGGCGAAAAGGGCTGGGATGATTGCTGCCCTTTTTGGGATGAAGATGGTCAGAGCTATCTCATCGGCACCCACTTTGCTGATGGCTATAAAATTCATCTTTTTAAAATGAAGGCCGACGGCAAGTCACTGATCAAAGATTCAGATCAGGTAATCTATCAATCACATGGGAGCGAAGCCAATAAGCTGTACAAAATCAATGGCTATTATTATCACCTTTTCAGTGAGGTGCGTAATAACGTTCGCGTTTTAATGATGGAAAGGGCCAAAAATATCTGGGGGCCTTATGAAGGACCACGGCAGCTGAGCGAAGGGCAACCTGAGTTTAATGAGCCCAATCAGGGCGGATTGGTACAGACCCAAACCGGTGGATGGTACTTCTTGACCCACCATGGTTCTGGCGATTGGTCCGGACGGATTCTAAGCCTGCTACCTGTAACCTGGATGGAAGGCTGGCCGGTAATCGGAAAACCTAACGCCAATGGTATTGGCGAAATGGTATGGTCTGCGCCTATGCCGGTCAAATCAACCCGCAAAACATATCCGCAAAGCAGTGATGATTTTAATGCCAAAAGCCTCCAGCCCCAATGGGAGTGGAACTACCAGCCCAAAAAAGATCAATGGTCATTATCCGAGAGAAAAGGATGGTTGCGGTTACATGCATTTAAACCGCTAAAAGATCATATCCTTTCTGCCGGCAATACCTTAACACAAAGGGTTTACCGCACATCTAAAAATACGGTTACCGTAAAGTTTGATCTTAGTGGAATGGCCAGTGGGCAAAAAGCTGGTTTATCGCATTTTGGTGCGCCGGATTATGCTACGCTTGGGTTTGAATGTACCGACGGAACCAAGAAGTTATCTTTTACAACGAAAAATCAGGTTTTAACAGGCCCTGAAATTCAAGGTAATGAGGTTTGGATCCGATCAGTATGGGGTTTAGATGGGCAAAGTACCTTTAGTTACAGTATGGATGGCAAAACATTTAAATCATTTGGTGAGCCTTACCAACTTCGCTGGGGATCTTATCGGGGTGACCGGATTGCCATTTACAATTACAATCCTCTTGGTAAAGGGGGATCTATTGATGTAGATTACCTTCATTATGATTATGATAAATAAAATATTAACACATCAAAAATCCCTTACACTTTTTATTCAGCAGTATTTTAACCGGTCATTAAACCTGATCGTCTATACTTTGCTATTCATTTTAATTGCTTCAAGGAGCTATGCCCAAAGTTCCTGGACGGCAGATAATGGAAATGGTACCTATACCAATCCCCTGTTTTATGATGAATTCTCCGATCCGGACCTCATTCGTGTAGGGAATGATTTTTACCTCACCGGTACCACCATGCACAGTGTACCGGGATTACCGGTGCTGCACTCTAAAGACCTGGTTAACTGGAAAGTGATCAGTTATGCAATGGACCGTTTTCGGCAGGGAGGGGAATTTAATCTTCAGGATGGGAAAGAAGCCTATGGTCAAGGCATATGGGCACCTTGCATCCGGTACCACGAAGGAATTTTCTATATTTTTTCCAATGTAAACAAACATGGTCTGCAGATTTTTACGGCCTCCAATCCGGCCGGGCCTTGGAAACAGCACCAGCTGAAAGGTCATATTTATGATTTGTCGGTGCTGTTTGAGAACGGAAAAATCTATGTTGTTTATGGTGTCGGGGAAATCAAACTCATTGAATTAAAACCTGACCTAAGCGGTTTTGTAGAAGGTAGCGACCGTGTGATCATTCCCCGGGGAAATGCCATGGGCGAAGGTAATCACATTTACAAAATCAATGGGAAATATTATATTACCAATGCCGATAACGGTCGCCTGCAATGTGCGCGTGCCGCCAATATTGAGGGGCCTTACGAAACAACAGTGGTCAGTGCAAAAGAAACCATGGGAACAACGCTTGGTTGGTTGACCAACAACATGTGGCTGGATTCTGCCTTGCCTGCCGCAAATGCCAGATTATCGATGACCAGGCAAAGCGATCAATTGTTTGGATCAGTTCCCATGCATCAGGGTGGTATTGTTGATCTGCCCAATGGCGAATGGTGGGGCTTTTCGATGATGGATTTCCGGGCAGTGGGCAGAACAACCTTTCTGTCGCCTGTTACCTGGAAAGATGGCTGGCCTTTCTTTGGTATTGAAGGTAACCTGGGCAGGTCGCCACGTACCTGGTTTAAACCCAATGTGGCTCAACCCGATCGTCCGCAGGCGCCCTACAAACGCAATGACAATTTTGATGCACCGCAATTAGCCTCTGCATGGCAATGGAACCATAATCCTGTAGACAGCAAATGGCAGTTGAACGGCGGAAGCCTGCGCCTGCATACCTTACCGGCAAAAGATTTCCTTTGGGCAAGAAATACCCTGACCCAGCGTGGCGTTGGTCCTGAATCTGAAGCTAACGTGGAATTGAACGGTCAACAACTGAAAGATGGTGATATTGCAGGTTTAGGTTTAATGAACATCCCTTATGCCTGGATCGGTATCTTGCGCGAAGGTAATCGTTATTTGTTCAGAATGTTCGACCAGTCTCAGCAAAAAACCATCGATAAACCCATAACATCGCCAAGGGTCTACCTGCGTGCTTTTGGCAATTTCGATGATGATATCGCACAGCTGAGCTATAGCCTGGATGGGAAAACCTTTGAAAAGGTTGGCGACAGTATCCGCTTGCCCTTCCAGCTGAAGACCTTTCAGGGTACCCGATTTGCGCTTTTTGCCTATAATACCAAAGGTACCGAAGGTGGTTATGCACAATTTAAAAATTTTACTTTGAAAGAACCTTTGGCCGATCGTGCAAAAAATCTGCCTTTGGATCAGGTAATTACGTTAACAAATCTTGCAGATCGCCGTCAGGCATGGGCCAATCCACATGGGATGCTTTGTCCGGGCAGAAGTTTTTCTCCGGAAAAAGATATCAACTACCTGTTTAGGGTACTGGATCGCGGACAGGGGAAAGTAGCCTTGCAGGCCCTGAACGGATCAGGTTTCCTGACGATTACCAGCATGGGCTTGTCTGCCGATGTGCGGCTCATCAAGGAAGAAACAGCAGGTAGCCTGTTCGTATGGCAGGATATGTTGAGGGGGCAGTGTATGTTATTGTCGTTAAAAACAAACCGTTTTGTAGGCTTAGATCCGCATACGGGAGAATTATATAGTGCAGATTGGCCAGGTACTTTACCGAACCGCAAAGACGGAACCGTTTTTAGCTGGCAGGTAGTAAATGAATAAACATTTAGCCGATTACCTAAAATATTAAAACACAAATCAAATGATACTAAGAAAATCCTTTATCCTTTATGTTTTGGTGACTTCACTTTGGTGCAGTATGGCCTATGCACAAAAAATACAGTCTTACCCGATCATTTCGCCCAATGGCAAAATCAAACTGGTGCTGGAATATCATCAACAGGCAAAAATTGACAGTAGCGCATCTGCGGAGTTTGATGTATATTATCTAACCAATGGAAAATGGGTGCCGATTCTTTCCGATACTGAAATCGGTATCGCCACCCAAAAGGAGCAGTTTAAAAACCTCACCTTAAAAAGTGCCGGATCTGTTAAACGGCTGAATGCCCGGTATGAAATGATAAGCGGTAAAAGAAAGCTTTGTAGTAACCAGGCGAATGAAAGTACCTGTAACTTTGTCAATGCGAACGGTAAGGCATTGAATGTGATTTTCCGGGTATACAACGATGGTATTGCCTTCCGTTATGAATTTCCAAAATGGTCAGACCAGCCGGTTCATATCGAAGATGAGTATACCACCTTTAATATTCCGGCACAGACAGATCGCTGGGTACAAGCCTACGATCCGGGTTATGAAGATTTTTATCCTTATAGCAATAACGGTAAAGGAGAAAAAAGCCAGGAGTGGTCTTACCCTGCCTTGTTTAAACATCAGGAAGCACCAGTGTGGTATCTCATTTCTGAAGCCGGAAACAGCGAATTTAATGCAGCTTCCAGATTGGTGAACAACAAAGATGTTAACCGGTACAAAATCAGCTACTCGGCAGGAAGGAAAAGCTTTCCGCAACAAGGTGATATTAGCACTTTACCCTGGAAGTCACAGTGGCATACTGTAATGATCGGAAGCCTGGCAACTGTGGTAGAATCTACCTTGATTACCGATGTGAGTGAGCCAAGTCGTATTGCACAAAAAGATTGGATCAAACCAGGTGCGGTAGCCTGGATTTACTGGGCTTATAACCATGGATCTAAAGACTATCAAAAAGCGGTAGAATATACCAACCTCGCCAAAACCATGAGCTGGCCTTATGTGCTGATCGACTGGGAATGGGATGTAATGGGCAATGGCGGGAAACTGGAGGATGCCGTTCATTATGCCAAATCAAAAGGCATCAAACCCTTAATCTGGTACAATTCTGGTACAACTGACTGGTCAAAGGATACACCTGTAGACCGCATGAGAACCCGGGAAAGACGCATCAAAGAGTTTGAATGGTTAAATAAAATAGGGGTGTACGGAATTAAGGTAGACTTTTTTGCCGGAGACCAGCAGGATATGATGAAGTTGTATCTTGATATTTTGAAAGATGCCGCAGATCACCATTTGATGGTTAATTTTCATGGTGCAACCATCCCACGTGGCTGGTCTAGAACCTATCCGAATTTAATGAGCGTGGAAGCCGTTTTTGGTGCTGAATGGTATAATAATGGAGATGTAATGACCAATAAGGCAGCTGTACACAATACAACCTTGCCTTTTACCAGGAACGTAATTGGCCCTATGGATTACACCCCGGTTACCTTTTCTAACAGTCAGCATCCGCATATTACTTCTTATGGTCATGAATTGGCCCTTTCCGTTGTCTTTGAATCGGCTTTACAGCACTTTGCAGACCGGCCTGAAGCTTATTATGCACTGCCTGATGCACCAAAAAACTTTTTGAAGGCTGTGCCTACCGCCTGGGATGAAACACGTTTGCTGAGTGGCTTTCCGGGAAAATATGTGGTGATGGCGAGAAGACGTGGTGCCAAATGGTACATTGGAGGACTGAATGGGCAGGAAGACGCTAAAGTATTACAGTTCAATTTAGACTTTTTGAACAAAAAGCAAGCAAACATCAACATTATCCGGGATGGTGAAAATGACAAATCTTTTAAATCACAAAACCAGTTATGGCATAAAGGACAACCAGTTAAAATTAACTGTTTGCCACGTGGTGGTTTCGTAGCGGTGGTAGAATAAAATGTTTTGCGACCATTTATGGAATCCCATGTTGCGGTCGTCATTCTCACGAATGCGGGAACCACTAAGTGCTCAGCGAAGCTAATCTTAATGCAAGCGCCCAAGATTCCCAATCAAGTTGGGAATGACGATTCCTTGAGGAATATTACATAATAAAATTTATCTGTCACTCATATTGATTTTTATACATAAATTGTGAGTTTTGGCTCTTAACTTCATCATTGCGAACTGAAGAAGGGACTTCGCGCAGGAGTGAAGCAATCTTTTTTGATAATAAATTACACGGCTCGCTCATATCCCGCCTCGCAATGATGGATTATCTTGTAATGACCTTATAGTCAACTATAAATAACCATAATTCACGTTAGATTATCCTTAAGGATGGCAATTTTATATTTATGATACCAACCTCAAGAGTTATGATCGAAATGTCTGTACCAAGCCTAAAGAAATATTAACAGCGAGTCTGATTTTAATCAAAAACATAATCTTGATAAATAATGATGCCTTTGAAAAGAAATGTTATAAAAAAAATGAGTTCTGGAATAATCATCTTTGCAGTGATCTATTTATTCATACCTCAAAATATCCATGCCCAGACGGTTCAATATTCCCGAGGCGTATCTGCCTTTCAGGCTAATGATGTTTTACTAGATCCTTCGTGGGTAAAAGACCGTGAAGAACTGAACACCAATTACCTTTTAACACTCGATCCCGATCGCCTATTGCATAATTTTAAGATCAATGCGGGCCTGCCTTCTCTGGCCAAACCTTTGGGCGGATGGGAGGCCCCGGATATCGGTCTTCGTGGTCATTTTACCGGTCATTATCTTTCGGCAGTTTCACTTTTGGTAGAACAGCATAAAAGTCCATTATTGCGCCAAAGGCTTATTTATATGATTGATGAGTTATATAAATGCCAGCAGGCTTTAGGTAAAGGTTACCTGAGTGCTTTTCCGGAGCGTGATTTTGATACCCTCGAAAAAACATTCGGAAATGTATGGGCGCCTTATTATACCTACCATAAAATCATGCAGGGGCTTTTGGATGTTTATATGCATACCGGTAACCAAAAGGCCTATACTATGGTTAATTTAATGGCCAGTTATGTGCAAAACAGAATGGCACGGCTTGATTCGCAAAGCATTGAAAAAATACTATATACAGTTGGTGCTAATCCAGGCAATGAGGTCGGTCCGATGAATGAGGTGATGTACAACCTGTATCAGGTTTCCCATAAGCCTGAACACCTCGCACTGGCGAAACTATTTGATAGGGATTGGTTCTTTCGCCCACTGGCAGAAAATCAGGATATCCTTTCCGGGCTGCATTCCAATACCCATCTTGTGCTGGTGAACGGTTTTGTACAACGTGCCATTATTACCGGTGAAAGCGCTTATCTGAATGCATCAAAGAATTTCTGGAATATGTTGATGCATCATCATGCTTATGCCAATGGTTCTAGCAGCGGTCCGCGGCCAAATGTAACCAGTCCAACATCGCTTACAGCAGAACACTGGGGCGTTCCGGATCATTTAAGCAATACGATGACCAAAGAAATTGCCGAATCATGTGTTTCTCATAACAGCCAAAAACTAACCAGCTATTTGTTTTGCCAGGATCAACAGCCTGTTTATGCTGAAACTTATATGAATACTTTTTATAATTCGGTAATGGCCCTGCAAAATGGAAGTACTGGTGCAGTAGTTTATCACTTGCCGCTCGGTTCGCCAAGAGAAAAGAAATTCTTAAAAGAAGACGATTTCAGGTGCTGTAACGGAACATCTATCGAAGCTTTTGCCTCGCTAAATAAAGGGATTTATTACCATGATGCAACTTCTGTATGGATCAATTTGTATGTACCTTCTACATTGAACTGGAAAGAACAGAAATTTGCACTTCAACAGGAAGGTAACTTTCCAACCGATTCTACGATTACATTCACTATAAAATCTGCTAAAACAGAAGCATTGAAATTAAATCTCCTGATCCCGAGCTGGTCAGAAGGGACAGCGGTTTACATCAATGGAAAGCGTGAGTCTCCTGCTCCGGCTGCCGGTACTTATTTGTCTTTGAACCGCACTTGGAAAGCTGGCGACCAGATCAAACTGGTTTTTCACTACCGTTTTCACCTTAAAGCCTTGCCTGATGACGAAAATGTATTTGCCATTTTCTATGGACCAACCTTGTTGGCTGCAGAAACTGACGCAGAATTTGTTTTAAAGGGATCTAAGCAGGAAATCCTGAAAAACATGAACCAAGAGGGAAACGATTTTTTCAAACTCCGCAATGCCAATAATACCTTTACCTTGCGCCCACTTTATGATATTAGCAATCAAGCTTATGGAGTATATGCAACTTTACGGAATTATTGATCTGAATGCTTAACTTTTTTGGCGATCATCCCAGCTCTTGTAATTGTATCAGGCGGGATGATTCGAATTTAATAGAAATTAGTCCTATACCCGGATATTTATGATGGGAACGGGAATTTTAACTGGTATTATTCTTGTATAAATGCAGTATAGATTTTATGTTTTTTTGCAGGCAAATATCATCTTCGGAAATTAAAAAATATGAAATCCGGTTATTTTGCTACTAAGTAAGGTATTGGTTTAAGCTGAGAGGTGCAATCTATCCGTTAAAGTAAAGATAAAGTGAGTTTTGTTTCGTATGTATGAACATATCTTAACTGTCAACACTATTTTTTCTTAGTAGTCAATGAGCTTTCATTGAAATAATAGCTTTGTTTGTTGGTTTTTGATGTTTTATAAGTTAATTTGCTTAAACTTTCCCTAAAGCTATGAATAGCTACGAGTCTTTTTCGGATGCCCAGCTAATTTCCCATATCAAAAATGGCGATCAAGGTGCATTTACGGAAATATACCGCAGGTTCTGGGATAAGGTATTTGCCGTAGCCTACCACCGTCTGTCTAACCAGGCCGAAGCTGAAGAAGTGGTACAGGAGGTGTTTTTAAGTCTCTGGAAAAGGCGTTCAAACCTGCAGATCAAATATAGCCTGCGTACTTATTTAAGTGCAGCAACCAAATACCAGGTGATTAATAAGCAAAGTAGAGGATATTTTCATGAGGCCAAAAAAAAATCACTTGAGGAGATTGCAGAACAGGGGATGGATACTACTGAATTATGGTTTTCAGAACGGGAACTCAGACAGGAATTAGACAAACATATTAACGGGCTTCCGCTTAAATGCCGGCTGATTTTTAAAATGAGCAGGGAAGACTACAAATCAAATGCAGCAATCGCTGAGGAATTAAATATATCTGAAAAAACAGTCGAAGCCCATATTACCAGGGCACTCAAAATTTTGAAGGGTAAATTAGGGGCAGGACTGCCATTGATTTTATATCTTCTTTCCAAATAAAAATTTATTTTAAAATTAATATAGGGTTAGGCCTTGTTGATGTGACTATATGTTAAATCAGCAAACAATTGGATCAACGCGACAAAACCTATTCCATACCAGAAATTGCCTTTAAGTGGCAACAAGGAACTGCTACGCCAGAAGAAAAAGCCTTCTACGAGCAATGGTATGCTTCTTTTAATGATGAAGAACTCGATCTCCGGGAAACCAGCTATACCGGATTTGATGAGTTGGAAAAAAGTCTTTATGCTAAAATAGAAATCGGGATTAAAGAAGAAAAAGTAAAACCCTTAAAATCTAAACTTTTTCCGATCTGGTTTACAAGTGCAGCTGCTATACTGGTGTTCGCTATTGGTTTTATTGCCTATCAATCCGGTTGGTTTAACATGCTGATTTCTCCTGAAAAAACTAAAAGTGAAATTTTACCCGGAACCAATACGGCTATTCTGAAACTATCGAACGGAAAGATTTTGCAGTTAAGCAATAGTAAACCCGGCTTAAAAATCGATTCTGCTGATCTCGAATATATAGATGGGGGTGGAATAGCTTTAGATAAAACGAGTGCTGTAACTAAAGAGATGGAGATTAAAACACCAAACGGAGGTACCTACCAGGTGGAACTACCTGATGGTACAAAAGTTTGGCTTAACGCTTCCAGCAGTATTTCGCTGCCTGCAAATTTTTCATCAAACTTCGAACGGCGTTTAAAGTTACAGGGCGAGGCTTATTTTGAAGTGGCAAAAGTAAATACAGCTGTTAACGGTATTCAAAAAAGAAGGCCTTTTATTATTACGGTTGATAACAAATCTGTTGAGGTATTGGGTACTCACTTTAATGTAAGGGCTTACAATAATGAACCATCACTTAAAGCCACCCTGCTAGAGGGCAGTGTAAAAGTGGTTGATGGTAACACCGCTAAAAAAATAGTTCCCGGCGAGCAGGCAACAGCTGTTAATGGACTTATTAATATAAATAAAGTTGATGTGGATGATGTTATCGCCTGGAAAAACGGCAATTTTCAGTTTACAAATGTGGGGATAGAACGGATTATGCAGGATATTGCCAGGTGGTATGATGTAGAAGTAGTTTATAACGGGCCGGTAACAAAAGAAAGCTTTGGAGGGGCCATCTCCAGAAATAAACCCTTACAGGATGTACTTTCGTCGCTTGAAGAAACCGGCGGTGTACATTTCAAAATTGAAGGAAGGAGGGTAATCGTGATGCCATAAATTTACATAGCTACGTTTCCAGAAAGAACCGGAGGTGAGATGAAGCACCCCCGGCAGTAAATTTGGAGCGGTATAAATGAAGAATATATTCAACTAAACCAAACAACCAAACAAACCAGGATACCATTGCGCCCGCATGTGGTATTCCATTCAAATGTATGAAAAAATCCATTTCATTGTACGATGGGCCATGCGCCTGTCGAACTGGGCTAAATATGGGCTTTACAGCAAAGGTAGCCATACTTTTGTTTGCCATTTTTGCCTTTCAGTTAGGTAGCAGTAAAGCACAAACTGTTACCCTGTCAAAAAGTAATGCCAAAATTGTCGATGTTTTTAAAGAGATCAGAAAACAGACGGGATACGATTTCGTATATACTTCCAGTCATATCAGCGAAACGACACCGGTAACCATAAATGTAAAAAATGCTTCTCTCGAAAGTGCATTGGCAGCGTGTTTTAAAGATCAGCCGCTAAGTTATTCCATTAAGAATAAAACGATTATTATCAAATCGAAAACCGTCACTCAAGAAATGGGACCTCCCGCATCCAGGCCAGCGGGTAAATACCGTATGGTTACGGGTAGGGTAGCAGATACCGAAAATCGCTCCCTTCCGGGTGTAACTGTATTTTCAAAAGAATTAAATGTAAAAACAGCTACAGATAAAGAGGGAAGGTACAAGATTGATGTGTCTGCGCAGGAACCCGCTACTTTAATCTTCTCATTTGTAGGTATGGAAAGCAAACAGGTTTCTGTTAGCAATCAATCTGTAATAGATGTAACGCTTTCCATGGCTGCTAAAGAAATGGAAGAAATGGTGGTTACCGGTTACCAAATACTTAAAAAAGCTGATGTAGTTGGTTCTGTAGCTACCATTCAAGCTAAGGATTTAAACCTAAACGGGATCAATACGTTAGAACAGGCTTTGCAAGGTAAACTGGCAGGGGTAGTAGTAACCAATACCAGTGGTATGGTGGGTACTAAACAAAACGTGAGAGTAAGGGGTACGTCTACTTTGGTAGGTTCGCAGGAACCTATTTGGGTAGTAGATGGTATCATTCAGGAAGATCCGCTTCCCTTTAAAGCACAAGAGTTAAATACCGCAGGAAATATCAATTCTGATAATTTCGACTATTTGAGAACCTTTGTTGGTAACTCTATCCGATGGTTGAATCCAAACGATATTCAAGACATTACCGTATTAAAGGATGCCTCAGCCACAGCAATTTATGGTGTTAGGGCCGCGAATGGTGTTATTGTAATCACTACAAAAAAAGGACAGGTTGGTCCTCCATCTATTAACTACTCTACCAATTTCAGTATTACTGATAAGGTAACCTATCAGAAACTTAACCTGATGAACTCTAAAGAGCGTGTTGCCGTTTCAAGGGAAATTTTCGAAAGAGGTTTAACCTCACCGTTTGTGAATAACAACATTGGTTACGCAGGTGCTTTAAATGAATATCTTTACCTAAAAACCATTACGGAAGATGAGTTTAATACAAGGGTGGCAGCCATGGAAACGGCGAATACCAATTGGTTTGACATTTTGTTCCGGGCCCCGGTTAGTACCAATCATAACTTAGGTATTTCTGGCGGTAATTCTAATACCAGATATTACTCTTCATTTGGCTATAACACAAATAATGGTACAGCTATAGGTAACGACACTAAGGGCATTACTGGTAGCTTGGCCATGAGTTCCCAGGTCTTCAAAAATCTGTCGCTAAGTATTCGTTTGGCAGCGTCAAAAAATACCACCAATGGCTTTTACCAGGTAAGTCCTTATGATTATGCTACTAAAGTGAACAGAGCAATCGCAGCTTATAACCCTGATGGCGAATTGAGTTTTTACCGCAACTCATCCGGTTATATGTTCAATATCATCAATGAGATAAATGAAACCGGAAACGTTAACAATGTTTTAACTACCAACGGAAGTATGGATGTGAACTATCAAATTTCCAATAATTTTCGTTTCCAAACACTTTTTAGCTACAATTCATCTGCCACCAATGGTTCAACATATGCCACTGAAAAAACAGAATACGTATCCAGGACATTAAGGTTTGCAGAATATGGTATTTCACCTTCAGATCCGGCCTACATTAATTCCAAATTGCCTGTAGGTGGAGAGTTTAACGAGGTAACCAGTACCAATAGAACTTTTGGCTGGCGTAACAACTTGTCATTTAACAAAACTTTCGGTCGAAAACATACGGTGGGAGCAATGTTTGGTATAGAAACCAACAGTACAAATTACGAAGGCTATCAAGCTACCGCTTATGGTTATCTACGTGATAGAGGAAAATCATTCGCGACGCTGCCGTTAACAGTAACTTCTGCAAAAACAGTAAATTCTTTGTTAGTTTCTATTCCTCGTATCACTGATAGGAGGGTAAATACCATGGGCCTTTACCTAACTTCTTCATATTCTTATGCCAGCAGATATGTATTTAACTTTAGTGTAAGAAACGATAGATCTAACCGCTTCGGTCAATTCACCAATGAGAAATTTAATCCCGTTTGGGCTGGTGGTTTCCGTTGGAATATTGCTAACGAAAAATGGTTTGAAAGTAGTAACTGGTTAAGTGGTTTAGCTTTACGCAGTTCTTTTGGTTACCAACGTAACATCGCAGCCAATATAAGTCCTGATTTAATTATCAAACTTCCTACAGGCCAAGCAGCTAATTCAACTGATGCGTTAACTGGAGAGTCACTACTTACCATAGGCAACTTACCTTACGGCGATTTAAGATGGGAACAAACAACCAGTTTAAACTTAGGATTAGATTGGAATCTATTTCAAAATAAAGTAAACGGATCAATAGAATATTATACGAAGAGAGGTAGAGATTTGATCACTACGTTACCGGTGCCTTTGGAATACGGCGTACCTAACATGTACGTAAATGGCGGTTCAATGAAAAATGAGGGCTATGAAGTGAGTGCTAATTTTGTACCGGTACGCACTAGAAACTTTACCTGGTCGGTAAGTTTAAATACATCTAAAAATCGCAACCTCGTTACCAAAACCGGTGCACAAGTGGTAAGCTGGCGTACAGCTGCTTCTGGTCAGCTCAACGTAGAAGGACAGCCGGTTTCAGCATTTTATGCCTTTAAATACACGGGTATTAATCCGGCTAATGGCGAGCCAACTTTTGATTTAAGTGTTGCACCAGGTGCTGATCCTAAAAGCCCTACTTCATTTATGCAATACATGGGTAAGCTTGATCCTGATTTTACCTCTGGTTTAGGAATGAATTTTAGGTACAAAATGTTAAGCTTCAGTAGTTCCTTTTATTTACAAGTGGGCGGAAAGAGATTTTTAGCGCCTTTGTACAATTACGCGTCTAACAATAGCGGATTGCCTACTGAATATGAAAATCTATCGAGACTAATATTAGATAGGTGGACGCCATCTAATACTGGTGCGTCAATTCCAGCTTTGCCTAATGGTAGCCTGCCTAGTGTTGCCTTACCAAATAACGATCAGACTTATAAAAACCTCTACATGTTCTACAACTATAGTACTGATAGGGTAGTTAGTGCGACCAGTTTTCGCTGTAATAACATCAACGTAAGTTATACTTTACCAGAATCGGTAGTTAAAAAAATAAAGTGTAAAAATGTGTCGTTGGGTGGGGGCGTATCTAATCCTTTTGTAATCAATAGTCATGATTTTAACGGAGTTGATCCCGAAGTGGCCTACGGCGGGCAGCCGCGTACGAGAACCTATACTTTAAACCTAAACCTAAGCTTTTAACTGATGAAAAAAATATTTTTGTGCAGCCTGGTGCTGATCATGACACTCTCCATTTCCTGCAAAAAGTTTTTAGAGGAATATAGCCAAGAGGAGATGCGCCCAGGATCAACGGGTGATTTAACTTCACTGATGAACGGTGATGCTTATCCCAATGGCGTATCTATAGAGACTTTTGATGTACTAACGGATGACATCCAAAATAATCCCTTAATACAGGTAAACGGCGCACCTATACCTACCTATCTGGCGAGCTTACAGGCAGGTACGCCTATGTTTACTTTTAATCCAACTATGTTTGATCAAAATAACACCATCAGTACATCTGCTAATGTATACACCAGACTTTACACTAAAATTAAAGGATGTAATGTAATTATTGATTATCTGGATAATGTATCGGGTACGGCAAAGGATAAAAATGCCATTTTAGGCCAGTGCCTATTTTTAAGGGCTTACTACTATTTAAGATTGGTTACACTTTATGGTCAAATGTACAATGGTGCAGGTGTAAACCCTGAAACCGCATTAGGTGTACCATTGGTACTTAGTAGTCAGGTTAAAGATGGTGGTTTGCCTCGTAATTCACTCAAAGAAGTTTACGATCAGGTTGAAAAAGATTTACTACGGGCCGAGCCGCTACTGAGAGCTAACTTTACACCGACTAACGTTTTTAGAGTAAGTGCCGATTTATGTAATGCCCTGCTATCTCGTTTTTATCTATATAAAGGTAGGAACGAAGATATGGACAGAACCATCCAGTATGCTACCGCAACTTTGCAAAACAAATTTATCCTTACTTCTTTAGCTGGCTTTGTAGGAAGCAATAACGCAATTTCTCCAAATGGCATTTATAATGCAGCTAGTCCCGAAGTGCTTTGGATTTATTCGGGCTCTTATTCTGATATCAATACCGTTAACTTCGATAATAGGTCATTGCCTCCGTTTACCGTATCGGCTGATTTAAGTAACCAGTACGATAAAGGTACCGGAACTTCTAATTACGGCGATTTGCGTTATCAGTATTATTTCCAGTCGTTCACCACAGCTAGTGGCACTAAGTTTCCATATCGCACTGCAAAAAATACGGTAAACGCAACTTATGGCACTAAAGGATTTAGGGTGGCTGAATTATATCTTAACCGTGCCGAAGCCTATGCCCGTAGATTTCTTGTTAGCGGAAACACCACTGATAGAACAGCTGCTCTGGCTGATTTGAACACCTTAAGACAAAGTAGGTACGATACTAGAAATACAGTTTATACGCCTGTAAATATTACCGATGCACAAGCACTTTATACGTTTTGTAAAGAGGAACGCAGAAGAGAGTTGGCTTTGGAAGACTGCCACCGTTTTATTGATTTAAAAAGATGGGGTATGGGCGTTACCCACATTTATACCGGACCAGATAATGTAACCAGCACGTTTACGTTGCCACCAAATAGTCCGCTATTTGCTTTGCCTATCCCTTATGATGTGATGTTGGCCAACACCGGACTTATTCAAAATCCTAGATAAATTGTTCTTATTAAACCTTTAAAATCATGAAAATTTATTCTAAACTCATCATACTATTAGCAGCTATAGCTATCATTAGTTCATGTGCTAAAAAGGAAGAAACACTTACCCCTTCCAATATCAATTTAACTTACAAGCTGCCACAGGGAAATAATGCCTTTGACCAAACTATTGTAAATTATTACAAAACCTACGGTAGCTATATGTTGTATCAATTTACAGAACGTGATGCTTACTGGACTCCAACAGGTTGGAAACGACCAGTTTTGAATGATGCTGCAGGAAGTTGGTCTGGAATTGATGTGGCACCTGCTGAAACCAGTGCTGTTGAAGCTCAGGTTGATCTCATTAATAAAAGCCTGTTTACGCTTTATCCGGCGGCTTTCTTAAAAAAGTATTTGCCTGCGAAATTGTTGCTGTGCAATAAGGTAGATTCTATCTACACGACATTCGTTTTTACACCAACGTATGTTACCAATAAAAACATCAAAAAGATTCCTGCATTTTATAGTTACGATAACATCTATATCAATTACGGAAATAGTACAGTTGCACAATTAACTGCGGCTGAGAAATTGGCTTTTTTAGCCCGATTAAATCAGGTGTTTTTCCAGAGCATTAATGAGAGAGGGATGATATTGCCTTCTGTGGAATTTATGAACTCCGCTGATTATGCTTCAACCAACTCAACACAGGCGGTAGCGTACAGCAAAGGTTTAATTGCCAATTCTAACAATACCATCACACCAACTGCAGATTGGAATGCTTATGTGATGGCGATGGTTTCACTTTCTGAAGCAGATCTTAATCGTTCTGTAGTTAATACTGACAAAAGTGCCGCAGGTATTTTAAACGCAACTAAAGACAGCAATGGTATCATTAAAAAACGCTATGCTATAGTTCGTAACTACTTTATTAACAATTTTCAGGTTGATCTTCAGGCTATCGGAAATAAAGCCAGGGGCCTGTAGAAATTGGTCGATTTATCTTTTCACTTAAGTATTGCCTGTAACACACAGCAGGCAATACTTTTTAACACTAATGAATGAAACTACTAAAAAAGTTGTTGTTGCTGGGCGGCCTTTGCTTAAGTACCAGTTTAATGGCACAAAAGGCGTCCCAATCGCAACCTGCTATCAGCACATTTATCAAGCAGAATGCAATATCCTACAAAGGTGTGTTCAACATTTATCAGCAGGATGATAAGTATTACCTGGAGTTACAGGATTCACTGTTAAACCGTGATATCCTCGCCATGATTGTCATCAACAAAGGTTCTGCTCAGGTAGCCAGAGATGCAAGAAAGCGTTACGGCTTTGCCGGAGATGTGGTACATGAAGCGGTTTTTAAATTCAACAGAAACAAAAAAGGTGCAATTAACATGGAACAGTCGCAGTTCTATAATGCGCCGAAGGCCAATAGCATTTTCTATAATGCCCTTACTCAAAGGCCATCGCAGATTATCATGTCTTTTACTCCGGTTGCCAACGACGCAGGTGCGGTACTCATCGATATTACGCAGGCAATCAATGCAGATATGCCCATATTATCCCTAAGTGGCGCAAAAGAAGAATTAGGCCTGGGCGCTTATCAGGCTAATCTATCAAGGCTAACCGCAATTTCGGCCTACAAAAACAACATGGTGTTCCGTTCATTGCGCAATTATTCGCCCGGGGCGCTAGCCCAAAAGCCCAATTCAGGCGAAGGACCTGTTGAACCTCAGCAGCCACAGGAAAACCAGAACGCTCTTCAAAACGGGCCAACGGCGTGGGAAGTTGGTGCAAGCTGGTATTTGTTGCCGGCCATACCCATGCGACAGCGCTTTGCCGATAAAAGGGTCGGTTATTTTGCACGTGGATTGAATGATTATTCCAGCAATCCCCTTAAACTGGAAGAACGTGGCCTGGCCACCCGTTGGGAAATAGAGCCTAAACCACAGGATGTAGAAAAATACAAACGTGGCGAACTGGTTGAACCTGCACAACCCATTGTTTTTTATGTTGACAGGAATACGCCGGAGTATTTGCAACCGTATTTTATTGCCGGCGTGGATGCCTGGCAAAAGGTCTTTGAGAAAATAGGGTTTAAAAATGCCATTGTGGCCAAAATGGCACCTACGGCAGCAGAAGATCCCGATTTTTCTATGGATAATATCAATTATTCTGTGATTTCTTATAAACCTTCCACCACTGCAAATGCTTATGGTCCCATGGTGATTGATCCGCGTTCTGGTCAGATTCTGAGTTCGCACGTGGCCGTTTTTCACAACATTACCGATTTAATGCAGCGCTGGTACTTCGTCATGTGTTCAGCAATGGATCAGAGAGGCCGTAAGCTGCCGCTGGCGAAAGATATTATGGGCCGGATGTTACAAACTGTAATTACGCACGAAGTGGGGCATACCTTGGGCCTGCGTCACGATTTTGCAGGCAGCCACAGTTATAGCGTAGATAGTGTTCGTAAACGAGATTATGTAGCTAAAAATGGTTTTGGTGCTTCTATTATGGATTACCTCAGGTTTAACTATGTGGTGCAGCCTGAAGATGGATTTACCCCGGAAGAACTTCATCCGAAAATCGGTGTATATGATGAGTTTGCGATTGAATGGGGATACAAATATTTTCCTGAACTGAACAATGCCTACAAAGAGGGTGAATTTTTGAAAAACTGGGTGACGGAGAAACGTAAAGATGTGCGGTTGTTTTATTTTCCCGAAGGCGATTTTTCCGACCCCCGCGTACAATCAGAAGATATGGGCAGCAATGCCATGCAAGCCGGTGCTTTAGGTATTAAAAACCTTAAATACATCATGAATAACATGGAAAACTGGCTGGAGAAAGATGACGATGAAAATTACAGCATGATGAGAAGGATGCATGCTTCCGTTGCAAGCCGTTACAATGAATATCTGGCACATGTAGTTAAAAATATAGGCGGTAGATATGGTGATCAGGCGCTTAAGGCAGAAGATAAGCCCAATTTTGTTCCGGTAGGCCGTGCCACACAAAAAGAGGCCATGGCCTTCATTAATACCTATTATTTTCAGGAACCGGTTTGGCTGTTTCCTAAAAATATAACCGATAAAACCAGGTTTGTATTTGCCGGTGAAGTACAGGCCGATTATGAAGCTTTTTTAGGAAAAGTTTTTTATAAATTTTCTGCCATTTCGAAGAACGAGCGCATTACAGGGCAAACCCCTTACACGCTTAACGAATTTTTTGATGACCTGTACCAGGGAATTTTTGGTGATGTAAATTCGGTAGCGCCTATTTCTGATTACCGCAGAATGCTGCAGCGGAATTACATTAACAAGCTGTTGGCTTCAATATATAATCCGGCAAGTTTTGGGAATAATGAAGCCATTTTAATGAAACTGCAACTGGAGAAGATTAAAAAAGCCTGTGATGACGCTCAACAGCTCAAAACCGATTACCTGTCGAAAGATCATTTGAGAGCCATTTCAGAATTGATAAAGCAATGGCAGGAGAGCAAGCCTGCAAGCTAGTACAGCGCGAACATAAATAAACAGATGGAGCCGACAATGATTTTAAAAAAAAAATATTGATCATGATGGCTTAATGATCATTAAAAGCAGAACGATACGGATGAAAAAAATATTAACAATGGTGTTGCTGGCTTTAGCCATTACTTCTACAGTGGTAGCCCAGCAGCCAAAACAAAGTGCTTCTTTAAATTTCGAAAAGTTTATTAAAGATAAAAAACAGCTGGTAGCAGGTACATTTCCCGTTTACCAGGCTGATGAAAAATATTACCTGCAGATCGGGCCAAACCAATTGAATAAAGATATTCTGGTGGCCGGAGATATCCGTTTTGGTGCTTCTGCAATCTCTAAATCGTCAGGTGTACTTAGGTTTGTGAAAGGACCGGGCGAAAACCTGTATGTCACCAGAAATAATTATAGCGAACAGGCCGTTAACAACGTACCTATGTCACAATTATTGAGTGGCTCAACCCTTGAACCCATTAGCTTTACATTTAAAATAGAGGCTTCAGGTAAAGATACTGGTAGTGTGATTATCGATATCACCAGGCAACTAATCGAGGGCGGTGAACTTTTTTCTTTTAAGAACTACAACCTTATGGCCAACCCAGATCCAAGCAGATCGGGGGTAGAACAGGTTGAAGCAGTTAAAAACGGTGTTTTTTTTAACGTGGTCAGAACCCAGAATAATCCCGGACGTGATTATAATGGCAAAAGTATAGAGCAAGCTAATACCATGCAGTTCGGTTTGTTATTACAGCAGCTTTCTGAAGCGCAGATGCCCATCAAACTCGCTGATAAACGCATTGGTTTTGATACCCGCCAGTTTACTGATTTTGGGTTGGCCGGTTATGCAGCAAAAAAAATTACGGTAATTAAAAAGTGGAACTTACTGGTAAAACCACAGGATGTTGCCAGCTACAAGGCGGGTAATCTGGTAGAGCCTCAGCAGCCTATTCTGGTTTATATCCATGCTTCAGTACCCCAGTTTTTTATCAACGCCGTTAAAGATGGTGTTTTAGCTTGGAACAAGTGTTTTGAAAGTGCCGGATTTAAAAACGCAATCAAAGTTGTTTTACCTGAAAACGGTAAACCGGTAGCCATGGAGGAAGGTAGCGTATTGATGGCCTGGGCAGGGGTTTCGACGAAAGCAGTGGTAGATCTGATAGAAGACCCCCGAACTGCCGAAATTAAAACTGCAAAGGTAACATTCAGCGATTTAATGATTGACGACCTGTTGCAAAAGTATTTTGTACAATGTGGGGCTTACGATCCGCGGATTCAAAAAGATGCAGCCTCGCCCGCAGTACGCCAGGATATCCTGAAGTTTAAAGTTAGCCAGGCCATGGCTGAAGTGCTGGGCATGCTTCCAAACTATGCGGCAAGTGCCGCTTATACCGTACAGCAACTCAGCGACCCCAAATTTGTAAACCAACACGGATTTACCTCTTCAATTACCGATCAGTTAGAGTTTAACTATTTAATGTTACCTGCTTCAAAGACATTTGACAGCAAACTGTTTTTACCGCATATAGGCGCCTATGATCACCTGGCCATTAACTGGGCGTACCGTCAGTTTCAGGATGGCAACAATGGCGCCTCATTTTTAAAGGAAGGCAAAATAAACCCTGCGCTTTATTACTCGGCCGAAGACAAGAACAACCCTTATGCACAGGCTAAAGATTTATCTTCGCAAAATATAGAAGCCGCGCAGATTGGAATCAATCGACTGAAAGCTTTCTACCCGAAACTGGAAGGTATTGGATCTAAAATGAATGATGATACCTGGGATACCTACATGTTGCTCGCCGCCAATTTTATCATGTCGTACGACCAGTATGCCACCAGTGTGTTACCTAATATAGGTGGCAAACAGCGTTTTGCGGTGATGAAAGGTTATAACAGTATACCATCTGTTTATGTGCCAAAGGCAAGGCAACTGGCCACCTTCGAATTTTTATACCAAAATGTATTAAAAGAAGTACCGGCATGGACCAGAAATGATAGGGCACAATCCATGGATGGCTCCAATACCGAAACACTGGTTTCAAAAACTTCAAACAAGATCGTTAATTACCTCACCACTGCCGATCTGCTCAAAAATCTTTTGGAAGCCGAAAATTCAGGAGAAAAAAATGTTTTTGGCACAAAAGATCTGTTTAATCAGGTAGATCATTATATCTTTTTAGATTTTAACCCAGATACAGCGTTAAGCACTTATCAGCGCAATATTCAGTATAACTATCTTAAAAACCTGCTGACTTTAATTTCAAAAAACAAAATCGATGCTGGTTTAAGTGATATCAGTATTGTTTTAAGTGCTTACCGCACTTCATTAAGTAAACACATTAACCAGGTAGCCAATACCCACAAAGACCCTTTAACAAAAGAGCATTTTCAACTAATGAAAATGTTAATGAATAACGAACCTAATACCAGATAATATGAGAAGAATCATTTTTGCAGTAACCATGCTTTTTTTAAGCCTGGCTGTAAGCGCCCAGAAAAAAGAAATCCATTTCGAAAAGCTAAGCCTGAAAGAAGCTTTGGCTAAGGCCAAAAGTGAAAATAAATCTGTTTTTGTAGATTGTTTTACCACCTGGTGCATTCCCTGCAAGCAAATGGAGGCCAATGTATTTACACAGGATAGTGTTGCCGATTTCTACAATAAAAACTTTATCAACATCAAAGTGGATATGGAAAAAGGCGAAGGGCCATCGGTTAAAAAAATGTATACCATTGAAGCTTATCCCTCTTACCTGGTATTAGATGCCGACGGGAAAATCAGGAATAAGTTTGTAGGCGGTATGTCGGCGAAAGATTTCATCGCCAATGCCAGCAAAGGATTAACGGCAAATAATGATGAAGCGAACCTCAATGCCCGTTATGAGCATGGCGATCGTACGCCCGAGTTAATGAGGGCTTACATCAGGCAAAAGATTAAGGTGATGGAAAAATCAAGGGCTAAGGAACTGAATAACGAGTTAATGGCCAGTTTAACACCAGAGCAGAAAGCCAGCCCAGAAAATTGGTTTTTATTTGGCGAAAACCGCTATACCATGTACCTGTCTGATTTCTCAAGCCCTAACTTCGAATACCTGGCCGAACATTGGAGAGATTTTGTGGCAAAAAATACAAAGGATACAGTTGATAAAAAGCTCTCATCTGTATACAGACAAATTGCATCGTGGACCTTAAATGGTTTTTATGCTAAAGTAAAGCCTTTTAACAAGAAGGATTACGAACGTTACAAAACGCAAATCCGCAATACCGAAATGCCTGATAAAAAACAGTTGTTGGTGATGATGGATATTGCCATTGCAGCCGGAGAGAAAAACATTGATGAAGTTACCGACTTGTTTTTGAAAAATTTAGGTTCTTTCTCTGAAGCCAACCGCCATATCTTATTTGACTATGTTACGTTTGCCAGAACTATCAAAGGTTATACATTTCCAAAGATAGCCGGGCTTTCAGATGAAATCACCAGAACTTCGGGTAATCCTTACCTGGTAAGTTTATTTAAGTCTATGAAAGAGAGATATGTGCAAAAAGCCAATTAGTTTAATTTTATTATGGTTGGTTTGCAGTGTAGCGGCTGTTGCACAGCAAGCCAATTATAAAGCTGCTCAAAAATTTGATGCGCCAAATTTAAATAAGCTGATTGGTACCACAAAGGTGATTCCGTTTTTTCTTAAAAACGGCAGGTATTTTTGGTTTATCGCTGATGAACCTATTTCAAATGGTAAACAACCGGATTGGTCAGGCGATTCTCTTGTTGCGCCCGCTAAAACGAATACGCATTACATTGTAAATTTAGCTACAGGAAAAAAGCAGAGCTTATTTGATAAACCCGAAATACTGAGGCAATTAAAAGCGCTCACCGGGCAAATGGTTGAAGAAAAGGACGTGATGTATTGGGCAAATTTTTCAGACGATGAGAAAAGTGTTATTATAAAATATGGCGCAAAAACTTACGACTATAACTACGAAACAAAAAAAATAACCTTACAGGTTAACAAAGCACCAATAACAAAAACAGTCAGTTTTGGTGTCTCTGCAGATGGTAAGTGGACGCTTTACAGCAAAGCACATAATTTGTACATTGCTGCAACTGCCGACAAGAAAAATGAACGTCAGTTGAGTTTTGATGCTGAACCTTATTTCTCGTTTTGTGTTGATCAAAAAGGTACGTACACTACTGATAAAACTTATCCTTCTAATGCAAAATGGTTAGGTGCCAAATATTTTTATGCCTTGAGGGTAGATACGAGGAAAGTAGCTACGCTGGCTGTAATCAGCTCGGCGATCATACCAAGACCAAGGGTATCAACCTATAAATATGAATTACCGGGCGATAAGGACGTAGCGCAGTATGAGCTTTATATCGGCAATGCCGAAAGCGGGTCTTTCAAAAAAGTAGACCTGAAACGCTGGCCAGATCAGCAATTGGAAGTAGTCGAAGCTCAGGGAAATACAAAGGAAGTTTTCGTCATCAGACGTAAACGCAGCAGGGATGAAATGGAACTTTGTGCGGTAGACCTGGCTTCGGGGAATGTTCGTTCCATTATACAGGAAACCAGCAAACCCTTTATTAACGAAGATTTTTTCGATGTTTCATTTATAAAAGGAGGAAAGGAAATTATCTGGTGGAGCGACAGAACAGGTTGGGGCCAATACTACCGCTACAACAGTGATGGTCATTTACTCAACCGCATTACCAAAGGCAATTTTACGGCCGGAAAAATCATGTCTGTCGATACCGTTAAAGGCGATATTTATCTGTATGGTTATGGTAAGGAGCGTAACATCAACCCCTACTATGCCATGTTATACAAGGTGGCTTTAAACGGTAAAAACGAGCAGTTGCTTACCCCTGAAAACGCCACCCATCAGGTTTATATCTCACCAGACCGAAAATATTTTGTAGATAACTATTCCCGTATAGATCTGGCGCCGGTAACGGTGCTGCGTAAAATTGACGGCAAAACCATTTCTGAGGTATTAAGGCCAAATGTAAGTAATCTATATGCTTATGGTTGGAAAAATGCCGAACCCTTTACCGTAAAAGCCAAAGATGGCGTAACCGATTTGTATGGGCTGATCTGGAAACCATTCGATTTTGATCCGGCTAAAAAATATCCGGTAATATCTCAGGTTTATCCTGGTCCTCAGATCGAAACCGTTTGGAACGATTTTACTGTGCTTGATAAATATAACAATGCCGCTCTGGCGCAAATAGGATTTATTGTGGTCGCAGTCGGGCATAGGGGAGGCTCGCCCATACGTAATGCCGAATATTACAAATATGGCTACGGAAACCTTCGCGATTACGCTATCGACGATGATAAATGTGCCCTTGAGCAATTGGCCAAACAACATCCCTTTATGGATCTGGACAGAGTAGGAATCTTCGGCCATTCCGGAGGAGGTATGATGACTGTTGCTGCCATGGGCAAATATCCTGATTTTTATCAGGTAGGCGTAGCTTCATCGGGTAACCACGACAATAGAATTTATAACCGAACCTGGGGTGAAACTTATCAGGGACTGGAAAATAAAATGCCTTTAAATGAGGATTTTGCCAAAAAAATAAAGGGTCATTTAATGCTGGTAACCGGCGAGGTTGACGAGAATGTAAATCCGGCAAATACCTACAGAATGGTAGATGCCCTAATCAAAGCAGATAAAGATTTTGATTTAATGGTGCTGCCCGGACAGGATCACCACTATGAAGGCGCGGCAAAGTTTTATTTCGAGAAACGAATGCGGGCTTATTTCGCAAAATATTTTATTGAACAAAACATTTCTACAGATAGAAAATAGATATAGCAATTAGGTTGCTAATTTTTAGTTAATGATGAGCGGAGCTGGTTGGATAACCGCTCCGTTTTTTAGCTTAACATATAATTACTTGAGTTTGATAATTAATTCTTAGGTAATCGTCATGCTGAATTTATTTCAGCATCTTTTGAAAAAGATACGATCTGGTATCAGATAAAAAAATGAAAATATTTCTTTTCTTTTTAAAATGAATCCGATAGCTCTACTTTAAAAATAAATTTCTGCCGTCGAAACTATATACACTTTTGGTTGTTGAACTTCAAAATAAAATCAAAATATGAGGCAGCATTTACGAACAGCTTTATTGTTCTTAATCACATTCAGCATAGCATTGCCGGCGTGCAAGAAGAAAACCATAGATGAACCTACTCCACCTGATCCATTTGATATTTATGCCGCAGGTAGGGAAGGTTATGTAGCCAAATACTGGAAAAACGGGAAAGCAGTTAATCTTGGTCGTGCTGGCGTATCTTCTGATGCAAATGCTATGGTAATCGCCGGAAATGATGTTCACATTGCGGGTTACGAAGTTAATGCCTCCGGAAAATATGTGGCCAAATATTGGAAAAATGGCGTATCAACCTCACTAACCGATGGGAGCCGGGATGCTTTTGCAAATGACATATTTATCCAGGGAAATGATGTGTACATTGCCGGACAGGAAATGGCACCTGGTAAATCGACCTACCAGGCGAAATACTGGAAAAACGGAACTCCTGTAGTATTAACAGATGATACACAGTCTTCTATTGCCACCGGGATCGCCCTGGTTGGAAATGATGTTTATGTAATTGGTGAGCGAAGGAATTTGGATTGGCTTAGTCCGATTACGGTCTATTGGAAGAATGGACAGCTTTTTGATCTGTCAGACCAGACTAGAACTGCTGACAATCAGGCGATAGCCGTATCAGATAACAATTTATATTTACTCTGGTCTGAAACCTATAATAGTGCCGGGCAGTCACAAACCAGGTATAGTAAAAACCTCGGCAGTCCGGTACTTATTAGCGATGGTACTGCAGATGTGAGGGGCTATTCAATTTTTGTAAACGGGAGCGATGTATATGTTGCAGGATCGGGTACTGTTAATGGAAATCATGCAGTTGTGGCAAAATATTGGAAAAACGGATCACCGGTCATTTTATCCAATGGTCCGGAAAGTGCCTACGCTTTATCTATAGCTGTTTCAGGTGCAGATGTTTTTGCAGGTGGCTACCGTGACGGGAGTAATGGAAAATCTGGAGTAGTCCAGTATTGGAAAAATGGTAGTGTAGTGCAACTTACCGATGGATCAGCATCGGCACTGCTCCATAAAATTATCGTCATTAAAAAGTAGGTACATTTTTGCATTAGATATGTATGAGGCAACATGCTGAAAGAACACCTACCTTTGCTGAAGTTTATTGAGTTAAAGAATTTACTGTTGGACGATCAAAAACATCGTTTGTGTGCTGCGGCCTTAATCTGATTGTAAAATAAACAGGGCATTATTACTGTTGAGCGCCGATCTGTATCGTTTTTAAAAAAATAACTTAATTTTATCTCAATAAATGATATCCAGGTTTTCAGTTTTAAATATTTTCAAGAAAATGCATTTCCATCATCCAATCCAATCATCACAATCACAATACGCTCATGAACTATAAAAAACTACAGGAAGATGTAGAAAAGCATGTGGTTAATTACTTCCATACCCATAGCGATCCGCGTTTGGTTTATCACAACCTGGAACATACGCAAGAAGTGGTAAATGCCGCACAGCAGATAGCCAATCACTACCAGTTAAACGAACAGGATTTTTTTACGGTAATGGCGGCTGCCTATTTTCATGATACCGGATATTTTGAAGACGCGTTAAACCACGAAGCAAAAGGAGCAATATTGGCAGATGATTTTCTCGCCAGCCATCAGGTGAACCAGGAAATCCGCGATCAGGTTAAAAGTGCAATACTAGCTACTAAAATCCCTCAAAACCCTAAAAATGAGATTGATAAAATCCTTTGTGATGCAGATTTATTTCATTTGGGTCAGGCTGATTTTCGTGCAAAAGGGAAGTTGATGCATAAAGAAAATGAACGGATCTACAAAAAAGACATCAGTAAATCAGATTGGCGCAAAAAAGACATCCAGTTTCTGGAAGCGCACCATTACCATACCGATTATGCCAATCTGTTATTAAGCGATCAGAAACAAAAAAACATCGAAAAACTGAAAAGCAAACTAACGGCACAGGAAGTAATCAATACCGAGCTTCAGGAACCAAAAAACTTTGCACCGGTTATTGTTACTGACAAAAAGAAAAAAGATAAAGATAACAGACCAGATAAGGGAATTGAAACGATGTTCAGGATTACATCGGCCAATAACCAGAGGTTGAGCGATATGGCCGATAACAAGGCACACATCCTCATTACCGTAAATTCAATTATGCTTTCCTTAATCGTGAGTTTATTGTTAAGGCGACTGGAAGATCATGGCAACCTGATTATCCCGACATTTATTTTATTGTTGGTGAGTTTAACCTGTGTGGTTGTTTCTATTTTATCAACCCGTCCATCCATACCAAAAGGAGAATTTACGCAGGAAGATATGGATAAGAAAAAGGTAAACCTCCTGTTTTTTGGCAATTTCTACAAAATGAGTTTGCCCAGTTATACCGATGGTATGATTAAGGTGATGAACGATAAAGATTTTTTATACGGTACCTTAATTACGGATGTATACTCGCAAGGGGTGGTATTAGGCCGGAAATATAAACTTATCCGCCTGGCTTATAATATTTTCATGTTTGGTTTAATTGCAGCGGTATTGGCATTTGTAATTGCTTACGCAGCTTACGGTAAACTTTAATGGAACGGTTGATAGAAACCTCTTTTTTTAATCGGGATTTAAGCTGGTTAAAGTTTAACGAGCGCATTCTGATGGAAGCAGAGCGAAGCACCGTTCCGCTACTGGAACGGATTAAATTTTTAGCTATCTTCTCTTCCAATCTTGATGAATTTTATCGGGTAAGGATGCCGGTACTACTCGCTTTGGAAAAATTGAGCAATAAAGAAGATAACGATATCAGGATCGATGATCATTTATTGACTGCGGCCAATCAGCTTATTTCTGATCAGCAACAGCGCTATGGTAAGGTACTTCAGTCAGATCTGATCCCATTGCTCAAAGAAAATCAAATAAACTTAATCTACGGGGAGCCGTTTCCGGCAGACATTCAGAAAAGTACTACAAGGTATTTTTTAAGTCAGGTAATGGCCTTTTTGCAGCCGGTGTATGTAAATGCCAGCTCCGATTTTTTTCCTTCTAATAATGAGCTTTACTTTCTTATTTCATTAAAAACGAAAGAAGATGCCGAAGTAGTGATTTTAAATATCCCTTCCAACCAGTTGCCGCGTTTTTATAAGGTAGAATCAGGGGATCAAACCTTTGTGGTGTTTCTGGATGATATTGTACGTTTTCATTTAGACCGCGTTTTTCCGCAGGCTGAAGTAACCGGATGTTATAGCTTTAAAATTACCAGAGATGCAGAATTAGATCTTAACGATGAATACCCTGGTAATTTATCAGAACAGCTCGAAAAACAATTGATGAAACGCGATTTGGGTTTGGCCACACGTTTTCTTCACCAACCGGGTATTCCGGCCAATGTATTTGAACTGCTTAAAAAACTATTTAACCTAAAAAAGGCAAATAGGATAGAAGGAGGACGGTATCATAACCTGAAAGATTTTATGGCCTTTCCGGTGAGTTTACCAAAACTGTCCAACCAAAACTGGCCAAAGATCTGTAATACCGACTGGATCGACGGATCTTTAACCGAAGCCATTTATAAAAACGACATCATTATACACACACCTTACCAGAGTTATGATAGTGTTTTGCGGTTTTTTAACGAAGCTGCCATTGATGCCGAAGTGAGGGAGATTTATGTTACGCTTTATCGTGTGGCCAGCGATTCTAAAATTGTAAATGCGTTAATCAGCGCAGCAAAGAACGGTAAAAAAGTTACCGTTCTGGTTGAGCTTAAAGCCCGTTTTGATGAGGCCAATAACATCAAATGGGCAAAAAAAATGAAAGATGCCGGCGTTGATATTATTTATAGTGTCACCGCGCTTAAAGTGCATGCAAAAGTAGCCCTGGTAAAACGCCAGATAGGGAATAGAATGCGTTACGCTGGTTTGTTTGCTACCGGAAACTTTAACGAAAGCACCGCTGCTTTTTATACCGATCACATCTTAATGACGGCCAATAAAGAAATGCTACGGGAAGTAGAACTGCTTTTCATTTTTCTGGCTAAACGGGTTAAGCCTTCATCTCCTGATCAGATTAAATTCAATCATTTACTGGTGGCTCAGTTTAATTTACAGCAGGTTTTTCTCAACCTTATTGATCGGGAAATTGAACACGCCAGGCAAGGCAAACCATCAGGCATTACCATTAAAATGAATAATCTGGAAGAGAAAGTATTGATCAACAAACTTTACGAAGCCTCTTCAACTGGAGTAAAAATCGACATGATCGTAAGGAGCATCTGCCGCCTAATTCCGGGGGTAGCAGGAATGAGCGAAAATATTAAAGTTACCCGCATTGTAGATCGTTATCTGGAACACGGACGTGTTTTTATTTTTAATAACCTGGGTAAGAATGATGTTTATTTGGGCTCTGCCGATTGGATGAACCGGAATATTTACCGAAGAATTGAAGTTTGTTTTCCGGTTTATAATGAGCAGATTAAGAAAGAAATAATGGATATTATCGAAATTCAAAAACAAGATAACGTGCAGGCGGTTTGTATAGCTGAAAACATGGATAATATACCGGTTCAAGCAGATCAAAAGCTGGTTTCATCTCAATATGCCATTTACGAATTTTTGAAAAATAAACCATAATTAAACGCCGTGATATACAGTGGCCTGTGTACCCCGCTATAAGGTCATACGCCATGGTCTTTGTCCTCACAGACCACTTTATATGGTTAGCATGATTTTAGCTAGTATGATTTTATCCTTGGTCTATGAGGACACAGACTAGGACAAGTAAAAATTAAATTTACCCTTATGAAATACAATAAAACTCTTTTAGCTTCAGGTCTTTTAATCGCTTCAGCTTTTCTTAGCGTATCCTGTGTGAATAGTAACCGCGAGGATAAACAAAAGGATTCAGACAGTACAACTGCATCAGTAAGCGGGGCAGAAAAATCGAATTTACCTTACGATTTAACAAAACCTGTAAAATATAATATGCCGCAAAATCTCTTTGAGATTTCGGGTATTGTATTTCATAATGGCGATCCCAGAGAAGTTTTTGCCATTCAGGATGAAGATGGCGATCTTTTTCATCTGGGTTTGGGCGATAAAGAATCGAAATTTACCAAATTTGGTGGTAAAGGCGATTATGAAGATGTAACCATCATTAAAAATTATTTCGTTGTGTTAAAAAGTAATGGCGAGCTACATACTTTCCCAATTGCTGAATTAGGCAAGCCAAAAGCCGGCAATGTAACCAAAACCAAAGATCTGGTACCAAAAGCCGAATATGAAGGCTTGGCCGCAGATGAAAAAAACAATATGATTTATGTGCTGACTAAGGATAGTAAAGCTGATTCTAAAGCAAAAGCATCCAGTATTTATGGGTTTAAAGTTGCTGATGATGCTTCGTTAACGGCAGCCGGAGAATTTAGCCTCTCACATAAAGCGATCGAAAAAGCATCCGGAAGTTCAAAATCACGGTTCCGTCCATCTGCCTTGGCTAAAAATCCCCAAACTAACGAGTGGTACATCCTTTCATCCGTAAATAAACTATTGGTCGTTACAGATGCTGATTTCAAGGTTAAAACCACATATCCCCTGGATCCGCAGTTATTTAACCAGCCAGAAGGCATCGCTTTTGATCGCGATAATAATCTATATATCTCCAACGAGGGCGGAACGCTATCTGCAGGAAATATTTTAATGTTTAAGTTGAAAAAATAAATTTGTTAGTGGTATCCTAAGGCGATCATACTATAAGTTGCGAGGAATCGTCATTCCCAACTTGATTGGGAATCCTAATGCAGGCGCTTTAAGATTAGCTTTGCTGAGCACTCCGTGGTTCCCGCCTGTGCGAGAATGACTGCCGTACTGATAGATTCTGTCTATGGTGGAGATATTTATTTATAAAATCAATATGAATGGACAGTAGAATTTGATGGCGGAGTTGTTACCTTTAAATAAATCTCCCGAGGGATCGTCATTGCGAGAAGGCTTTTTCAGCCGACGAAGCAATCTTTATAGCAAGGATTCTAGCATGATATATTGCTTCGTCGTTCCTCCTTGCAATGACGATCTTTTTTGGAACGATGCTCATGAGAAATAAATTAAATTTTAAAATAACTACCTTTATACAAATGCCGAGTCTATGATTAAAAGATTTACCCTTTTTACCATCTTATTTTTAATCAACTTCATTGCCTTTGCGCAGGATGATGTAAAATACCGTGTAATTCTTTTTGGCGATGCAGGAGAGATGAACGCTGCCCAAATGCAGGATTTAAAAAATGCAGCTAAGCAGATTCTTCCCCAAAAAACCACCGTTTTATATCTGGGCGATAATATTTATCCAACCGGGATGGGGTTGCCCGGAAGTGTAGAAGAAGAAGAAACCAAAAAGATTCTGCGCTCGCAGTTCGAACCGATGCGTAAAATGGGCGCTGCGGTTTATTTTATTCCCGGCAACCACGATTGGGATAAATCGGGGCCAAAAGGGCTGGCCAAAATAAAAGCGCAGGGCGATTACCTGAGGGAACAGAATGACCCTCTGCTTAAACTTATCCCTGATAATGGTTGCCCAGATCCAATAGCCATTAAATTAACAGATAAACTCACCATCATTGCCTATGATAGCGAATGGTGGCTATTTCCATATAACAAAACCAACCCAAATGACGATTGTGATTGCCACACGAAAGATGAGGTGCTGGTAAAAATGGACGAGTTATTGGCCGAAAATAAAGATAAGGTAATTCTGCTGGCATCACACCATCCTTTTCAGAGTTATGGCCCGCATGGTGGTTACTTTAATTTGAGGAACCACCTTTTTCCGTTAACTTCCTTAAATAAAAATCTTTACATCCCTTTGCCTGGTTTGGGTTCTGTTTACCCTTTGTTACGTTCTACTTTATTAAGCCCCGAAGATTTAAACCATCCGGCTTATAAGGATATGATTAAATCGGTTACCGGAGTATTTGGCGATTATCCAAACGTAACTTATGTTGCAGGTCATGAACATGGCCTTCAGTTGATTAAAGGGAAACAACTGCAGGTAATCAGTGGTTCAGGGTCAAAAGTATCACCAAATAAAGAAGGCAAAACGTCGTTGTTTCACGAAATGCAGCAGGGTTATGTGGTGGCCGATCAATTGAATAACAACGATATGCGCTACGAATATTATATTTATTCAGATACAAGTGTTAAAAAAGTTTACAGTTACATCAAAAAGTTCGAAACCATACCTAAAACGATACGGAATAGGGATAAACCGATTACGGCTGACAGTATTTTTGTGCGTGTAAAGCCGGAATACGATAGCGTTGGTCGTTTTCACCGCGTTATTTTTGGCGAAAATTACCGAAAGGAATATGCTGCAAAAACCAAAGTACCTGTGCTGCGCATTTCCCAGATGATGGGGGGCTTAAAAGCAACAAAACGAGGTGGAGGTAACCAATCGCGATCTTTGCGTTTAGAAGATAAAAATGGTAAAGAGTATGTGTTGCGCAGCGTAGAAAAATTTCCGGAGGTATTGTTGCCTGCAGCATTGCGCGAAACTTTTGCTAAAGATATTTTAAAAGATAATATGTCTGCGCAGCATCCTTTTTCAGCGCTGGTAGTTCCGGAGCTAGCTGAAGCGGGTGGCATTGCACATAGCAACCCTATTATCGGCTGGGTTTCTCCGGATGATAACCTGGGCGAATTTGAACCTGCGTTTGCCAACACGTTGTGTTTGTTTGAAGAAAGGGAACCTACAGGAGAATCAGACAATTCTCCTAAAATGGATAAAAAATTGACAGAAGATAACGATAATAGATTAGATGGGCCAGCCTGGGTGAGGGCTAGGGCGTTTGATGTGTTATTGGGCGATTGGGACAGACATGAAGACCAGTGGCGGTGGAAGGAAACCAAGACTGAAGATGGTTCGCTTTATTCTCCGGTACCACGAGATCGTGACCAGGTATTTTTCAGATCCGACGGGCTTTTACAACGGTACACGCAATCTTCTTCGTTATTGCCTATGATGCAGGGCTATGAGCGTGGCATAAAAGATATCAATTGGTTTTTGTGGGAAGGAAGAGAAATCAGCAGCCGCTGGACTGCCAATATAAGCGAGGAGGAATTCGATAAAATTGTAAAAGATTTCTGCGCCAACTATAACGATGAAGTTTTTGAAAAGGCATTGAAAAAACTGCCTGAATCTAGTTATTCATTACATCATGATGCCTTTATGGCCCAGCTGCGTAACCGGATTGCTACGCTGCCAAAATTAATGAACCAATATTACCATTTCTTCAACCGAATTGTAGATATAGAGGTGACTAACAAAAATGAATTGATTAAGATCACTGATGCTGCTAATAACGGATTGCGGGTAAAGATCAATAAAATATCTAAGGAAGGTAATATCAAGGATGAGCTTTTTGATCGGAAATTTGATCCTAAGGTAACCAAAGAGATCAGGATATATATGCACAACGGTAATGATAGCCTGATACTGGATAATAAAAACTCGGACATTAAATTGCGGATTATTGGTGGCAAGGGTAATAAAGTTTACGATTTTGCAAACAGCAATGGTACAGTAAAGCTTTACGGGCGGACCACCAAAGCAACTTACATGGGTAACGACCAGGATAAGATCCGAAAAATTATTTCAAACGATACGTCAAATTTCAGCTACATCCCTAAAGATATGTACCGCCGGAATTCGTGGTTATTAAATGCCGGTTATAATCAGGATGATGGGATATTATTGGGTTTGATTTATAGACAGACCAACCCTGGTTTCAGAAAGCAACCTTATGGCAATTCGCAAACCATTTCTTTTCTGCACTCATTCTCTACAAAAGCCTTTAGGTTCAATTATAAAGGGGAATGGTTAAAAGCTTTGGGTAAAGGTGATTTTGTGTTGAAGGCAGATGCTTTCGCCCCGAATAACACGCAAAATTTCTTTGGTTTAGGTAATGAAACCCCATTTGATGAAGGCCGCGATGACGATGAGAATATCAGGTATTACCGTGCACGCTTTAATCTGTATCAGGTAGATGCCGCCATCCGCTGGCGCCGCCCTAAATCGACTTTTAGCGTTGGTCCTTCATATCAGTATTATAAATATAATCAGGAAGATAACAATGGCCGTTTTATCGAAAACCCATCATTATTGCATTCTTCTGATTCACTTACTGTTAGAAATGAAAAGATGTTTGCCGGTGCATTTGTGAACTTTACCAATAATACCCGCGATAATGATCTCTTACCAACCTTGGGCAGCTTTGTAGATTTTAAACTTTTGGGCTACAAAGGCGTAAATAAGTATTCTAACTCTTATGGACAGTTCACAGCAAGTATAGCATTATATAAAAATCTGGACGGCAGAAAGAATTTTATTCTTGCCGATCGTTTTGGCGGAGGTGTAACCATAGGTAAACCTGCATTTTACCAGGCTTTGTTTTTAGGCGGACAAGGCAATCTTTTAGGCTACAGGCAATTTAGGTTTGCTGGTGAACATATGTTTTACAATAATTTAGAACTCAGAGCGAAGCTCGGCGATTTAGTAAGTTATGTTTTACCCGGACAAGTTGGCTTGCTCGGTTTTTATGATGTGGGCAGGGTATGGAAACGTGATGAGAAATCAACTTTATGGCACCATGGCGTAGGAGCCGGGGTTTATTTTGCCCCTGCATCACTCACAGTTGTACGATTTGTGATGGGACATTCAACAGATGGCTGGTATCCATACGTTTCAATCAATTTTAGGTACTAAATTTGTAATGACAGTATGATGGATGTTTGCCTGAAGTATTTACGTTCAGCAGACTAACAACACATGTGGCAGTAGCTATCTTTGCAGTTGATTAGTAACATATTAGAAAA
This sequence comes from Pedobacter suwonensis, assembly GCF_007833675.1. Classification (NCBI taxonomy): domain Bacteria; kingdom Pseudomonadati; phylum Bacteroidota; class Sphingobacteriia; order Sphingobacteriales; family Sphingobacteriaceae; genus Pedobacter; species Pedobacter suwonensis. Next base: position 5,328,834 of record NZ_CP031708.1, read on the forward strand.
TTATAATTTTTATCCTATAGCAGAACTTATACAATGAATACCAATGTCATACAAATACATAAAAACGAATGTATACATTGCCAGGTAGAGTCTTCTCTGTCTTTCCGCCCCCTTGTGGAGTATTTAAAAAGCAGGCTGAAAACAGAAAAATCGGTTAAATCTGAATTTTACAGGTTTTTACTTCAAAAAATTGAAAAAGACGATGTGCTGCTGGGCAACATCAGCCCTGAGGATTTGTCTCAATATAAAGATACCTTAGAATTAATTTTTACGATCCTCACACCCTTAATGGATAATGAAAATGATTTGTTTTGGGCATTAAGTACACCGATTCCAGATCAGATTTTCTTTAGTACCAATGCATTCTATAATTTTTTTAAGGATCACGATCCTAAAAATAAGGTGACTAAGGATAATGAGCCTGTTGAGAAAAAACAGCTTAAGTTTATTTACAACATCATTCTTGGTCGTTTTTACAATTTTACATCAGTACTGAAAAATGAGATCATTTATGCGCACATTAATCAGGAAACTAAATTAACGCAGTATTACAATATCCAAACAGATACCAAATTTGTCGAAATTATGCACAAAGGCGATTTGCCTGAACTTAATTTTGAAGCTTTGAGCAAACATTTCCAAGAAGAAACGGAACTGGAATATTTATTGGAAAACCTTCCGTTAAGTGATTTTCATTTCGAAGGTTTCAGCATTATTTCCATTACCGATGTAACACTACAACATGCTATTGACGGTATTCGTGATGCACTTGTTGATCATAACTATCAAACAGAAGCTTACAGCCATGTTATACATGCATTGAAGACATTAAGTGGTAACAGTAAGCTGGAATTTGGCTTAATGCCTTTTTTAACAGTTAATAATAAGCTGGTATTTGATAACCAGGAGTTTTCTCAGAGCATGCTCATCAATTCAGCAAAAGCTTCTAATTTAGAAGAAGAAGTTTTTTATGCCCTGGTTGATAAATACAAGGAAAACCCGCGTTCCATTTTTGTAAGTGCCATAAAAGAAGAACAGATAGAAAAAGATCCTTTTTTAAAGGTTTTAAAAGCTGCGGGCGTTAGTTCTTATTCCATACTGCCTGTCTATTACAATAAAGAGTTGGCGGGCGTGCTGGAAGTATATTCTAAAGAGGAAGTAGCCGTTGATGATAAGTTGTTATCAAGGTTGCGTCCGGCTATGCCTTTGATTGGTCAGCTTTTCCAGTACAGCATTGAAGAATTTAATGCCAAGATGGATGAAATCCTGATGGATAAATTTACTGCGCTGCAGCCGTCGGTTCAATGGAAATTTAACGAGGCCGTTTGGCATTTCCTACAACAGAATAATGGTTATCATAAGTTAAAGGAAATCGAAACCATTACATTTAGGCATCTTTACCCGCTTTTTGGAGCTATTGATATCCGCAATTCGACTACCGAGCGTAACAAGGCGCTAAAAAATGATTTGGAAGTACAGTTAAATACCCTGATTGATACTTTAAAGTTTATTAGTAAAAATGTTTCTTTAGCGCTTATTGATAAGCTGATTTTCAACTGTCAGGACTGGATTAAAAGAATAGGCGATTTTGCATCTTCCAATGAAGAAAGCCAGTTGAATGAATTTTTGGAAGTGGAGGTTTATCCTTTCCTGTCTATCATTAAAGCCAACCATCCTGATACTACAGCGATCATAGATCAGTATTTCGAAGTGGTGGTGCCAGAAACCGGTGCCGCATTCGAAAACCGGAGGCAGCTTGAAGTTTCTATGCAGCTGATCAATACCGAAGTTAGCCAATACCTGGAAAAATCGCAGTCAAAACTCCAGGCTTCTTATCCTTGCTATTTTGCCAAGTTCAGGACAGATGGCGTAGAATACGATATTTACATTGGTCAGGATATTGCACCCGAAAAACCGTTCGATTTGCTTTACCTGAAAAATATCCGTTTGTGGCAGCTTACCTCAATGGTTGATATTGCCCGTTTGTCGAAAAGTTTAATTGCCGAGATGCCATGCACGCTCGAAACCACGCAATTGATTTTTATCCATTCAAATGCTATTGATATTAGTTTCAGAAACGATGAGCGCCGCTTCGATGTAGAAGGAGCTTATAACATCCGTTATGAAGTGGTTAAAAAGCGTATTGATAAGGTGCTGATAAAAGGTACAACAGAGCGTTTAACCCAGCCGCATAAAATTTCGATGGTTTACTTTAATCCTGAAGAAGCAAAGGAGTATATTGAATATATTAAATACATGCAGGTTCAGGGTTATTTGAACGATGATTTGGAACAGCTCGAATTAGATGAACTTCAAGGCGTTTCAGGTTTAAAAGCTTTAAGGGTAGGGGTAAAGTACCTGGAAGATAAAGCGGCAACTAAAACAGATGCGGCTAAAAAACTTAAGCCTAAAGAGATCAAGTCAATCGAAAAGGAAATTGCTAATGTATTACAGCATTAAACAGATTGTTTAGAAAGTGCTGTATTATCTGATGGGGCATCTTAAGGATTGGTAGGGACTTACTTATTTGCCGTTCTATCGGATTAGGATTTCCGTTTTCACCGGAATGACGACCTTTTAAAATTATGCTGCCGAAAATCTCCTGGAAATAAAAAGAGGCTGTCTCAAAAAGGCAGCCTCTTTTGTTTGGATAAAAAGTACACTTTTTGTCGGTTAATCTTGCTTTATTGAATTGAATTTCAGATATTTATATATAAATAATTGAGATTTATGGCTGTCCAAAAACCTGTTTTCAAGCCTTATTACCAGGGCCAGATCATGGCTATTCCGCCCACGCTTGATGAGCTCGTGGCGAAAGGCCATCCTGTCCGGATTGTAGACGACGTCATCAACCGGATCAATATCCAGGGGCTTTTAAATGCTTACAAGATTAAGGGTGCTTCAAGCTATCATCCACAAATGCTGTTGAAGGTTCTGGTATATGGCTATCTAAGCAATGTATACAGCAGCAGAAAGCTGGAGGTGGCCTGCAGGGAGAACATCAACTTTATGTGGCTGAGCGGGATGAGCTATCCCGACCACAATACCATCAACCGTTTCCGTGGCGCCCGCCTTAAGGAAAGCCTTCGCAGCGTATTCGAGGAGGTGGTAAAACTGTTGGCTGCCGAAGGCCTGTTGAGCATTGAAGAAGTTTATACCGACGGCACCAAGATAGAGGCCAATGCCAATAAATACACTTTTGTATGGAAAAAGGCCATCCAGACCAATAAGGAAAAGATGAAGAAAGCCCTGGGTGAAATCTGGCAATATGCCCAGAGCGTTGCCAAGATGGAAGACGGCTTGCCCGAACCACCGGATTTTACCGATATTGATACCCAAAAGGTACAGCAGACGGTGGATACGCTCAATGCGGTATTGTCAGAAAAACCCGGTCTGGACAAAAAGGTCAAAGCGAAGCTGAAATATGTAACCAGGGAATATCCGGAAAAGATGGCAGAATATGAACGTAAAGAAGAAATACTGGGGAACCGGAACAGCTTTAGCAAAACCGATGAGGATGCGACCTTCATGCGCATGAAGGAAGACCACATGCGCAACGGACAGCTCAAACCAGGTTACAACGTACAGATATCAACCTCCAACCAGTTCATCGTAAACTATACCATTCACCCCAATCCCACTGATACCACCACTTTAAAGGAACATCTTGAACAGCATGAGGCCAGTTTTGGCAGAACCCTGAAAACCCTTACCGCAGATGCAGGCTACGGAAGCGAGGAGAATTATGAGCTGTTGGAAGCGAACGGGATTGAAGCCTATGTAAAATATGGCATGTTCGATAAAGAGCAGAGTGAAGCCCACAACAAAAAAAAACCATTTGCCCGGGACAGGTTATTCTACAATCAGGAGCAGGACTGTTATATATGTCCGATGGGCCAAAAAATGCATTATATCGGAGACAGCACGAGAAAAACAAGTACCGGTTTTGAGCAGACCAGCAAAAGGTACCAGGCAAAGAACTGCGTTGCCTGCCCACTCAACGGTGCCTGCCACAAATCCCAGGGAGATAGGATCATAGAGGTCAACGAGAACCTAAAGCGGCATAAAGCAAAAGCATACCGGCTACTCAACAGTGACAAGGGAATCGGGAAACGAAAGCAGAGGTGTCATGATGTAGAACCAGTCTTCGGGAATATTAAGCAGAACCACGGGTTCCGCCGCTTCATGCTCCGGGGCAAGGAAAAAGTGGCAATAGAATGGGGATTACTGGCAATCGCACAGAATATCAGAAAAAAAGCAGCATAAAAGGCTCGCTTTTGATGTTTTTTAACAAATTGATAGCTCAATAAACATTTCTAGCCAGCAATGAACAAATAACACACAGAATTATTTAAACACAAAAAAAAGCTGTCTCGTGTATTTTGAGACAGCCTCTTAATTTCATTTGCGTTTTTGTGTATTTTATTTAATTGCAGCCAACTCCTGTTCCAGAGCAACGGTTTCCGTCGAACTGATGTTGGTTTTTAAGGCAGCAAATTTATCTATGGTTAACTTTTGAGATTTACCCATTACCAAGGTATGGCAATCTGTAGAACCGCTTAATTTTAGATCAGCATGATCTGAAATCACCGTATACAAACCTTCTGAACTGGTATTGATCTCTGCCTGGGCATTCCCTCTTAAAAAGATTTGCAGATATTTGGTATTCAGTTTTCCCTCTGTTTTAACAATGGCATTTTCTGAAGCTTCAATTCTGTAGAAATCATTTACATATACCGTTAACTTTGCTTTTTCAGTACCGGTTGAAGTTATTTTCAAATCGTAGCCATTTTGTAAAACTTTTGCTGCTCCCATGTCATCATCAGGATAAGAAATACCATAACCTCCTCCCTGGATAATGGTTATTTCAATATTGCCTTTTACATAAATTCTTTTAAAAGCCGATGTTTTGATTTTGGTATCTGTTCCTTTTTTTATGGCATAAACGTTGGAAGTAAATATCACTGAAGACAAAATGATCGCTGTAAGTGAAACTTGGAGCAGGGTTTTGATAGAGATTTTCATAATATTTTATGTAATGCTTAAATGTCAATTATTTGGTTTTAAAATATTTAGGTTTTATTTGTTGTTCTGCTGATAAGACGCTGTGAAATAAAAATACGTTGCAGGCCAAAATGCGTTTTTATACAAGCCACCAATAATATTCGACGAACAGACATTTATTCAAGACCAATGCATGAAATATTTACCAACGGTTTGTAAAATATTTTAAGATGTATTTTTGGATTGCGCTTTTTTTTTATCTTTAATGAGAATTTTGGTTGTTTATTTATGAAGAAAAAGGTTGTGCTTGTTCAGGATAATAAAGATATCCTTGATATAATGGATGAGGTATTAGCAGAGGAGGGGTTTGACGTTACCCCATCTTTAACAACCGAGCCTATAGAAAAAATAGATGAAATTGAACCCGATGTGGTGATCGTGGATGATCACATTAAAGGTAAAAAGAAGGGGTCGCAGGTAATTAAAGAACTTAAATCTGATCCCAAAACAGAAGATGTATCTGCCGTTCTCACGTCAACATCAAATAACTTGCCCCAGCAGGCAGAAGATTGCAAAGCTGATGATTATATCGAAAAACCATTTGATATCGATCACATGGTAGATATAGTAAAGAAAAATGCTTAGCCTTCACACCTATAAAATAGTCGCTTCTACGAAAAGCTTAACCGGGTTAATATTCTTATGATGCCTTAAAGTTGATTCTTTTACCGTTTGGTGAAGTTATATTCCGTGTAAACGCGCGAAGCAAAACCGGGTCCGGGATGATCATATCGCTGGTCGATTACCCAGGTCATACTCGTTTCATTGATCTTGGTAATGTCAAAGGTCTTGGCAATATCAAAATCTGTAGCGGCAATGTCCATTCTTTGGACCATATCATCTGAAATAGAAATTTTGTATGCAAGTGCCTGCCTTCCGTGTCGGTCTGAAAGATAAAGTGTCTCCGGGTTTTTAAAGTCGTACCATGGTGCCGGAGTTTCAAAAGGCAGCTTCTCCGTGTACGAAATCTTTCCCGTCTCATCATACATGATATACACTCCACCGGTAAGTTCCCACTCTCCGGAAACCTGCTGTTTGAGCAAAGTGAGCTTATCCGGTTGGGAAACTTCTTTCGCCTTTTTGCAACTAAAAAGCATCAGTGTAAAACCGAGAAAAATAAAGATTTTTGAAAAGAAAGTTGTGATTCTAAAAGTCATGTCTTATGAGGAGATATTGCAAGCTGATTTGTACGAATCAACATCAAAGTATAAAGATTGTTTTACTTAACATAAAAAACAACACTTTCTAATGAAAGTTTAACTGGTTGATAAGTAAGGCTTCATGTTTTTGTGGGATTTTCGGAAGCGAAATTTATTTTACGGTAAACCTAATGGCTACTGGATTGTTTGTTACCAAAAGATTCGTTAATTTAAATACCTATATGACCTTACACAAAACTCTCGTTTTAATTGCATTGTCTTTTAATGTAACAACCGGGGCATTTGCACAAATAAGGAAACCTGCATCGTCGCAGCAAAATTTAACATCGGACAAACAAATGGCTGACCAAGCCATTCTATCGATTCGGGAAGCTGTGCAAAATACCAATTCAAAGAAACTAAAAAAGGAACACCATACGTATGAAGCTGATGGTTGCGTGGAGGAGGGGGTAGTGGATTACTATTTCGACGGAAAAGCCATTGTTAAAATTGTAGAGTCGGGTTCAATAGGCGATGGCAGTTGGGTAAATGAATATTATTATCAATCTGGCAAGGTCATCTTTTGTTTTGAAACAATTACCGGAGGACCTGCGATCGGCGAGGTGACTAAAAAAGAATACCGGTTTTATATCAAAGATGGCCGCATTTTAAAAGCAATGGAAGGAAAAAGGATTATAAAAACTGATTCTAAAGCGAGTGAATCAATAGCAACTGCAAAAAATATATTCAACGCTTATGCATCGAAAGATTTTGCCGGTGCTTTGTGTAATTAATTCTGTATCTAATTTAAACTCTATTATGCCGTAAAGGTGTAAAGCAGACTCCGCATGATCAACTGTCTGCGGAGCATCGCCTATACCGGTAATCCAGCACAAACCCGAGATAAATTATTTCAGGATCTGTCTGCTTAAACTAAGCAACATAACTCACCTTAAATATTGTTTTTGCCTGAAAATAAGTCGCTACGTTATAGCGATTAGGCTAACTACATTAATTGTCCATATCGTTACCTCTGTAATGTTGGTTGATAGGTGTCCGTATGTACGATAGCCTTTAGCTCGTGCAAAATCTGATATAACCCAAAATTAGTCCGGTTAACATAGATAAAATGTTTTACCCCGCGGGCTTGTTTAAATTCCGGCATTTTAGAAATCTTTTCGCCATATGCATAAAGCTGTTCAAAAAAATCAGGTTTACTAAAATCAAATGATTTACTGGTATAAGGCTTGGCAAAGAGACTGATCATCTCCCTGTAGGATTTATAATAAAATTCAACCTGATCGGCAGAATCGTCTGCATGGATCATGTCGAGCTTCCTAAAAGCTTCGATTGTTTTCCGCTTATCATTGATCACATCGGTAGAAATCAGTGAAAAGAAAGGGTAATAAAAATCATCCTGCATCTCCTTAATACAGCCAAAATCAATTACGCCAAGATTCTCATCAGGTGTAATCATAAAATTTCCAGGGTGCGGATCTGCGTGCACCGCCCTGAGTTGGTGTTGTTGAAAGTTATAAAAATCCCACAATGCCTGGCCGATTTTATTCCGAAGTTCCTGAGTTGGATTGGTTTGCAAAAATTCTTTCAAGTGCAGGCCATCAATCCAATCCATCGTGATGATGCGCTTTCCTGATAGTTCTGGGTAATACTTTGGGAAAACCACATGATTAAGGTTTTTACAGGCTTCAGAAAACTGGATGGAACGCTTAACTTCCAGTTCATAATCTGTTTCTTCCAGTAAACGCTCCTCAACTTCTTTAATATAAATATTCAATTCCCTTTCAGACATGCCCAATAAACGGAATGCAAAAGGTTTTACCAGTTTTAAATCAGATGAAATGCTATCGCCAACACCCGGATATTGTATTTTTACAGCTAATTTTTTGCCGTTAAGCGTAGCCTGATGCACCTGCCCTATAGAGGCCGCATTGCTGGAATTTAAATTAAAACTATCAAAAATGTTTTCAGGAGTTTTACCGAAGTTTTTGGTAAAAGTACGCACAATTAACGGACCTGAAAGAGGAGGCGCATTGTATTGCGATTGGCTAAATTTATCTACGTAGGATTTTGGCAGGATATTTTTATCCATGCTCAGCATTTGTGCAATTTTTAAGGCACTTCCTTTGAGCTCGCTCAGCGATTTATAAATATCGGTCGCATTATCCTCATTAAGCTGTTCACGATCGAGATCAGGATTGAAGAGCTTTTTTGAATAATGTTTAATGTAATTACCGCCGATCTGGATGCCGGTTTTAACGAATTTTGCCGAACGCTCAACTTTGGTGGTCGGAATAGTTTTTTGTGTCTTCATTTGGTGTTTAAAACCTCATCTTTTCTGCAAATTTCCCGTTCCTTGATAAAAACTTGCCATACTCCAATAAGTTATCTATTGGCGAATGCTGGAAAAGGTCGAAAGTAACATTAATACCTTTTTCAATGGCTTCGTCGCTTTTTTCGAAACCTTCGCTATCATCATTGATCCAGAAGTTTAGAATAAATGCGAACTGCACCCATAAGGCATCTTTATATCTTTTACTCAGAAAACGACGTTCCGCAAGTTCGCCGCTATCTAAACCTTCTTCAATAATCTCCTGTGCGAAGTTTTCAAAAATAGGTTTTACTCCGGTCAAAACGTCAGGTGTAGAAAATTTACCACGGTGATGTTTTAGGCTATAAATTACAAAACTGCGCTCATTCTTCAGATTTTCCAGATAACTATAAAAGAAAGAAAGCATTTTTTCTCTCGCCGTATATTGGAGCCAAACTTCCTGAGCTTTGATTTTAGTAATGGTTTCGAATGTGAGTTCAAACCAGATCGTTTTTTCGATGCTTTCGAAAGAAGAAAAAAACTGATAAAAATCGGCCTCAGTAATTTTGAGTTTTTTTACAAAAATGTAAACCGACTTTGGCTTTTCATCATTCGTTAAAACATAATCTAAATACCCTTTTCTAATTTGTTGAGCAGTTGCCATATTAGCTGTTTTTTACAAGTATAACGTTTAATTAAATGCCATGTTCTGCCGACCTGTTTTTTCTTAATCATGAAATTGTAATAATAGCTTTCAAAATAATTGAAAGTTATTATTTAACTAATTATTTTAGCTTAACGACCTTGGCGAAGTGAAAATTTATAGTGATAAAACTAATTTTTTTGGTATTTTTGTTTTTTATAATCCTTTCAGTTAAAACACGCCAATATGATCCAGGTAAACGATTTTTTATACGGTAAAATGGAACTGCCTACGTTATTTTCAGATCTGCTGAATACCGATGCTTTAAAAAGGTTGGGTGGGATCCATCAAAGCGGTGCGATATTCCTGGTCAATCCAGATATCTGTCATTCGAGGCTGGAGCATGCCATCGGGGTGACCATGCTCATCAGGATGCTAGGCGGTTCAGAACTGGAACAGATTGCAGGCCTGTTGCACGATATTTCGCATACGGCTTTTTCGCATGTGGGCGATTATGTTTTCGGTAATACGGAAGAGGACTATCATGAAAAAGTTTTTGCCGAGGTTTTGTGTAAGTCGGAGGTACCCGGTGTATTGCTGAAATATGGATATAATGTTGGCCAGATTCTGCATGGCACCTTTGATATTTTAGAACAGCCCTTGCCAGCACTCTGTGCCGATCGTTTAGATTATACTTTACGTGATGGTGTTCATGCTGGGGTAATTTCCCGTCAGCGCGCCCGCGAATTTTTAACTGCTGTTGTTCTGAAAGATGGTAAAGTAGCGGTGAATGCAGAAAGTGAAGTAGCTTGGATTAATGAAACTTTCGAGAAGCTGAACAATGATGTGTTTAATTTACCCCTTCATTTATATGCCAATGGAAAAATTGCCGAACTGATTAAGCGATTTCTGGATAAGGGCATATTGGTTGAAAGCGATCTGTTTAAAACGGATGCCATGCTGTTGAACAAAATCAGAACATCATATGAGGGCTATGAATGCATTAAGGCTATTAAACAGTTAAAAGGTTTTGCCGAATTTATTAGGCACGGCGCTGTACCAAAAATTAAAAAACGAACTTTAAATGCCTTATTGGTTTAGTTAGCTTGGTATTGATGTCTCAAATAGACTAGTTCCGTCATCCTGAACATGTTTCAGGATTTTTCTATATTTTCTTCTTTCGTCATCCTGAACTTGTTTCAGGATCTTTCTAGTTAAGTAATGCTAAAAGCCAGGATACAGATGACTAGTTAAACAATGAATCCAATTCAAAAGAATTGACGTATATTGTGGGAAATATAACGATATGTCTGCAATAGAAATTATTTTAATCGGAGTGGTTATCCTCCTTATTTTTGGTGGTAAAAAACTGCCTGAATTAATGAAGGGGGTAGGGAAGAGCGTAAAAGAATTTAAGGATGCCAAAAATGAGCCTCCGGTAAAATAATTTTTGCCGATAAAACATTCCTAAACTGTCACTATTTATTTAATAAATACCTCACAATGGAAAATCAAAAAGAAGACCAGGCAAAATCTAATTTCACCGAAGAAAATGCCAAACATCCTGATCAAGGACTTGACAATTGGAACGACCGTTTAGAGGATAATCTGGAGCCTGAAGCCCATAACGATGTTCAGGCAGATGAAAGGGCTAAAGATTTTTCTGAAAAATATGGAAGCGGAGACCAGTCCGATCAAAGTAACGACTGACTATTTATTATGTAATTGCATACATAAATGATTTGAATCCTGAAATTTTTTACACTAAGCCTTCGTTTTATTACACAAAACAGGGTTTTTCTGTTTAAAAATGCTTAAAATTCAATAATTTTTTTTCATGTAGTTTGATTAGTAGTATATTGCATATCTAATCAAACAAACATGTGTGACGTTTTTAAATTAGGCTGATAAGTGATGAATAAGCATTGGTTATTGGTCTTGTTTTTCTTGCTATCTGCCAGCCTCTTTTCTTTAGCGCAAAATACATCGAACAAAGGAAAAGATTTTTATGTTCCTTATGCTGGCCATATTGATGGCAATAACTCCAGATTAACGTTGTTTTTATCAGCAGATCAGGCAACTGATTATAAAGTTTATATTGGAGGAGTCCTGGTATCTCCGGTTGGCGCAACGATACCAGCCAATACCTGCCTGCCGTTTGTAATTGATCCAACTGCGTACAACGTATTAATGAGCAGCTCGAATGTAGTTGAGCGCAGTAAAGCCATCAACGTAGTTACCTCTAAAGCAATCTCGCTTTATAGTATTATTTCAAATAATGCCCGTACGGGTGGTACCCTGGTATTGCCAACAAATACACTTGGACAGGAATATTATGCCTTCAGTTATGAAAATCATGGAAATCAATCGGGGTTTTCACAATTTACCATTGTAGCCACTGCTGATAATACAGATATAGAAATTACGCCCAAACAAAATGAAAGAAATGGAGGAAGAACTGCCAATACGACCTTCACTATTAAATTAAATAAAGGTGATATTTATCAATATCAATCAGTAGGCGACTTAACAGGAAGCCACATTAAAGCGCTGAATTGTAATCCGATAGCTGTATTTTCCGGAAATACCTGGGCAGCATTTTGTAATGAGGGCAACAACCGTACACCAAGTGGAGGAGATAACCTCTATCAACAAGTTTTTCCGGTTGCTGCATGGGGAAGAAATTTTGTAACCGCGCCATTTTACAATACCCTACATGGTAATACCGATATTATGAGGATAATTGTTGCCGAAGATAATACAACATTAACCGTTAATGGAAGTGCAACTGATGCCAATGGCACTCCACTTTCTAACCCTTATAGTAAAGGTGCGGTGGTTACTTTTTTCTCTACTACGGCCAATGTCATTTCTGGTTCCAGGCCTATTTCTGTTGCACAATACCAGACTTCACAAACCTGCAACCCAAACAATGCACAAGATACAAGGCAGGGAGGCCCATTTTTAGGCGATCCTGAAATAACTGTGCTTAATCCTGTGGAGCAAACGTTAAATAACATTACCGTTTTTTCAGATCTGAAATCGGTTAAAGTACCTACTCAGATTTCTGACTACTATTTAAATGTCATTATCAAAACAAAAGATATCGCATCCTTTAGGCTTGATGGTAATCCGGTAAGCAATTTTACTGCTATTGATAATGAATTTAGCTATGCGGTAATTAATGTGAGCAATACGCAGCCTCAACACAGGTTATCGGCTGCCGGCGGTTTCTCTGCCATTTCATACGGATATGGTTCGGTAGAATCGTATGCTTACCTTGCAGGCGCCAACATTCAGAATTTCACCTTTCAGCCTTCGAGTACAGCTACCGGACAACTTATAACCAGTGGATGTTTGGGTGAGCCCATCAGCTTAACCATAAATCTACCCTATAAGGCCACTAAGTTGGATTGGGAAATCCAGGGTGCCCCGGGTTTTATTGATGTAAATCCCGTACCTGTTAATACTTTTACCAGACCAAATGATAATAATACCTATTACACTTACAAATATCCTAACCAGCTTAACTATCCAAATCCGGGTGATTATCAGTTTAAAGTAATCGCTACCAAACCCAGTGCCGATAATTGTGGTAATATCGAAGAATTGATTATTGATTTTTCAGTTGATAATCAGCCAACTGCTGCATTTGAATATCCAGCCACCGGCTGTCAATTAAGCGGCATTCAATTTACTGATCAGAGCAAATCCAATTCAAACTCTCGGAGCATTACACAGTGGCTATGGGATTTTGGCGATGGGAGTACTCCTTCAACAGAACAGAACCCTGTTCATATTTATGAACGCCCAGGTACTTACAACGTGGTTTTAACGGCCACAACAGATTCAAAATGTTCAGAAACGTCTGCTGCATTCCCGATTTTAATTAATCCTAAGCCTTTATCTGATTTTGACGTAACAAGTTTATGTGTGGGCAAACCGATTATTTTAACCGAAAACTCGAAGATTGATAATCCGGGGCGCATTGTGAAGTGGACCTGGAACTTTGGCGACGGAAGCGCACCTTCCACTGAACAGCATCCCATTCATCAATACACTGCAACAGGCTCTTACACCATTACCCTGACTACCGAAAGTGATAAAGGGTGTGTGAGTGAGACGAAAGGCAAAAGTGTAACGATTATTAATCCACAATCTGCTGATTTTGAAATGCCTGATTTTTGTTTGGCCGATGGTGTAGCGAGATTTAAAAATACATCCAAAAATGCTGATGGAAGTACAACAGGCTTAACCGCACAATGGACCTATACCTATAACGGAGTTATAGTAGCAACCTCAACAGATTTTGACGGTTCCTTTTCACCTACCTTAACTGGTGATTATATCGTGGCTTTGATTGTGAAAAATAGAGATGACTGTGAAATGTCAAAAACACGTACATTTACGGTTAACGATGCAGTTAGAGCTGCCGATTTTGATATCGTAAAAAACAATGTCTGCGTGAGTGATAAGGTCATCATCAAAAATACATCTACCGTTTTTGCCGGCAGGATTACGAAAATTGAGATTTACAGGGATTATCCAAATGAAACCAGTATTTATAAAACCATTCCTTATCCGGATGATAGTGATATAGAAATTCAGTACAATTCCTTTGGAGGTACCTCAAATCGCAGCTTTAATGTTAGACTAGTGGCTTATTCCGGAGAACAATGCGCTAAAGAAGTAGAGAAACGAGTTACCTTAAAACCGGTTCCACAATTGGTTTTTGATGATATGCCAGCTGTTTGCGAAGCAGATGGAACGGTACTCATTACACAAGCGAAACAGAAAGATGAGGAAGAAGTGGTCGGTGGTAGCGGCGAATATACAGGAGATGGAATAAAGGCAGACGGCACCTTCAATCCGAAAATTGCAGGTGTTGGATCACATATTATTACTTATACTTTTAAAGGCGCTAACGAATGTTCTTCTTCAGTAAGTAAAACGATCGAGGTGTATGCATCTCCTGTGGCTAATGCAGGTACATTGATTTACATACTGGCTGGTGGACAGATTGAAATTCCGGCAACTGCTGAAGGAATAAATCTGAAATATAGCTGGTCGCCGGCAACTGGTTTGGATAAAACAGATGTGTTAAATCCGATTGCATCACCAGATAAAGACACAGAGTATACCTTAACTGCAACCACGCAACCCAACGGTTGTTCAGCTACCTCGAAAGTATTGGTAAAAGTTCTGGAGGCCTTAAATCCACCTAACACCTTTACCCCAAACGGCGATAATGTCAATGATACCTGGATGATTAAATATTTAGAATCTTACCCAAATGCTACTGTAGATATCTTCAACAGAAATGGCCTAAAAATATTTTCGAGTAAAGGTTATAAAGTTCCGTTTGACGGTACGTACCAGAATGAACCGTTACCAGTTGGCGTTTATTATTACATTATCAATCCACAGAATGGACGTAAAACCATAACAGGACCGCTCACTATAATCAGATAAATTGAAGAAGCTCATCACCACATTTGCACTTTTTGCATCACTTAACGTTTTTGCACAGCAAAAGCCACAGTATACGCAATACATTTTTAATCAGTACCTGCTAAATCCAGCGCTCTCCGGAATTGAAAATTACCTCGATTTTAAAGCTGGTTACCGTAAACAGTGGTCGGGCATTACCGATGCACCACAAACTTCTTTTGTATCAGCACACTGGGCACTGGGTGATAACCAGTTATGGAGTAATGCATTAACCTCTTTTCCAGAACAAACCGGGAATCCCATGGATAGAAATTATACGCAAAATTATATGTCGTCTCCGCCTCACCATGGAATGGGAGTTACCGCCGTTTTAGATAAAGCCGGTCCGATAAAGAGGCTGGATGCCAATGTTACTTATGCTTATCATTTACAACTGAGTAATAATTTTAACCTTTCGGCCGGGGTGGCAGCCGGTATTTCGAGTATTGCATTAGATGCAAATGCACTTACTTTCGATACACCGATAGATCCGGTTATGAACAGGGCATTGATTAATCAGGTTAAACCTGATCTGAGTGTAGGATTATGGTTATATGGCGCCAGGATGTTTGTAGGTGTTTCTGTGCAGCAAATTTTGCCTCAAAAGTTAAGTTTTACAGGCGATAACAATTATAATTTAGGTAAAGAGGTGCCGCATTATTTCGCTACCGCAGGATATAAATTTTTTGTTGATGACGAAATTTCAGCCATTCCGTCGGTTATGGTAAAATATGTATCGCCTGCCCCCGTTTCTGTAGATGTTAACCTGAAACTGGCTTTTAAAGATAAAATATGGTTAGGCGGAAGCTACCGTAAAGACGATTCTTTTGCTGCAATGGCAGGTTTCAATATTGGAAAGATGGTTAACCTGACTTATTCTTACGATTTTACCACCTCGCAGCTGAACCAGGTAAGCAACGGAAGCCATGAAATCGTATTGGGTTTATTGTTGAACAATGTCTATAAAGTTCCATCGTATATCAAAATGTGGTAGTCATACATCGTCCCGATTTGCAATCGGGATGTACGGGAATGGCGATTTCATCGCCAAAAGACTCATCATATAGCATTTCAAATGCTAAATTATTAAGTGCCTGTCTCAAATGGGAGATTAAATAATAGCAATAGAATTAAATTTGGTGATGTCGTCATGCCCAGCTTGATCCTATAGCCATCGGATGGGCATCTTAATGCTTTGTATGGACTTATTTAGTTGCCGTTCTATCTCGTTAAGATTAGCTTCGCTGAGCACTCCGTGGTTCCCGTTTTCACGGGAATGACGCCCTTTCAAAATATTATTTTGCCAAAAATCTCCAAATCATTTCTGAGACAGCCTCCTATATTAAAGCTCTTTCCTTAGCCTGGCTACAGGGATATTCATTTGCTCGCGATATTTGGCAACTGTTCTTCTGGCAATGTTATAACCTCTTTCTTTTAAAATTTCGGTTAGTTTTTCATCTGCCAGAGGTTTGCGTTTATCTTCGTTACCAATACAGTCTTCTAATATTTTTTTAACTTCTTTATTCGAAACTTCTTCACCATTTTCGGTTTGTATCGCTTCGGAGAAGAAAGATTTTAATAAAAATGTACCAAATTCGGTTTGTACGTATTTAGAGTTTGCCACCCTCGATACGGTTGAGATATCCATATCGATTTTATCTGCAATATCTTTCAAGATCATGGGACGCATCTTACGCTCATCAGCTGTTAAAAAATATTCATACTGGTAGTGCATGATGGCGTTCATTGTTTTTAACAAAGTTTGTTGTCTTTGTTTAATCGCATCAATAAACCACCTTGCAGAATCTAATTTTTGTTTAACAAACTGAACGGCCTCTTTCAACTTTTTATCTTTAGATGAAGCTTTGTCATAATGCTCAAACATTTCCTGGTAAGATCTACTCACTTTCAGCTCAGGGGCATTTTTTGAATTCAAAGTCAGAATCAAAACACCATCATTATTGCTGATGTGGAAATCAGGAATAATCTGCATCTGCTTTGTGGTTACCTGGTTGGCATCACCCGGTTTAGGGTTTAAACGTAAAATTTCATTTACTACCTCTTTAAGCTCTTCACTATCCAAGCCTAAACTTTTTTCTAATTTATCGTAATGTTTGCGCGTAAACTCGTCCAGATAGTTTTCTACAACATTCATTGCTTTAACTATAATCGGATTGTTGGTGTCCTTTCTTTTTAATTGGATCAATAAACATTCTTTCAGGTCTCTTGCGCCAATACCCGGAGGATCGAAGCCCTGGATCAGTTTTAACATTTCCAATACATCCTCTTCCTCAACCATCACGTTCTGAGAAAAAGCAAGGTCATCGATCATGGAACCCAACGGACGGCGTAAATAGCCGTCATCATCCAAACTGCCAATGATCTGTTTACCGATAATAAAATCCTGATCGGACAAGGGTATAAGGTCTAATTGCTCCTGTAAACTTTCAAAAAAGGTGCTTTCAATGGCAATTGGCGTTTCTTTTTTCTCCTCGTCGTCGTCGCCATTATTATAGTTGGTGCTATAATCGTTCGCCGAATCGTCCTGCAAATAATCATCTACATTAAATTCGTCCATGCTGGTGTCTTCCGATGATTGTTCGTAATCATCAGGACTATCATTTAAGTCATCATATTCGCTTTTTGGCTCATCCTGAGTCATTAAACTTGGATCTTCCAGCGCCGGGTTGTCTTCAAGTTCTTCTTTTACACGGGTATCTAAAGCAACGGTTGGCACCTGCAACAATTTAATAAACTGTATTTGTTGCGGTGATAACTTTTGTAATAATTTTTGTTGTAGATGTTGTTTTAGCATAGTAAATAAAAAAAGAATAGCGCAAAAATAAACAATAGATTTCAGATATTATGCTGATTTGACCCAAATGCCTATTGATATGTTCGGTTTTTAAAATTATTTGCTAAACGTTTGCATTGAGTTTAATGTTTGCTATTTTAGTAAATAAATAAAACTAAGCTAATACAATATGGGGTTTGTAAAAGAATTTAAAGAGTTTGCCATTAAGGGCAATGCTTTCGATTTAGCAGTCGGAGTTATTATTGGCGGGGCTTTTGGTAAAATTGTAACCAGTATAATTGAAGATTTGATTATGCCTGTGGTGTCTGCTATGGTTGGCAAACCCGATTTTAGCAGCATTTATTTTGCCATGGGTAAAGGATCAGAGCTAATCCCGAAGGGTGCATCGTTAGCTGAGGCGAAAAAAGCTGCACCCGACGCCGCTATATTTGCATATGGAAATTTTATTACGGTTGCGATAAATTTCTTTTTACTGGCCCTGATTGTTTTTATTATGGTGAAAACCATTAACAGAATGAAAAAGAAAGAGGAAGCGGTAGCTGTTGCCACACCACCTGCGCCTACCAAAGAAGAAGTGCTTTTAACAGAAATCAGAGATTTGCTAAAAGCAAAAGCATAAAACACAAAGCTCCGCTCACCAATCTCAGATGCGGAGCTTTTTCGTTTTAATAACTTCTTTTGACCTTCGGGTCGGTGATGATGATGTAATCACCAAGAGAACGAAATTTTTCCCATTCGGGATTGGCAAAACTTTCATCGGAAAACGACGAGATATTTAAAATTGCCAATTTAGGATTGAGTTTTTTGAGTTTGGCCACTGTACCAAGCTTTTCATCGCTGTGGAAACGACCGTTCAGCTGTAAAACCTTAATGCCTTTTTTTGCTTTAATAAACCTATTGACAGACCAGGCCATGGTCGCATCCCATAAATTTTGGGTCTGGTAAATTTTCATCGTACCCATGTTATGCCCGCCCAGGGTTTCTGTGAATTTTTCATAATACCTACCCTGCGCGGTATCAACAGGCAATGGAGGTAAAAAGCCGAACGATGCTTTAGGGAACTTTTCTAACACCTTTAAACCATTAAGTGTAACAGCATTGCTGTAACGTGTTGCCGCATTTGCTGCGATAACTTTCAAACTGTTTTGTTTGGCATATTCAATTAAAGGTCTGTAATCTTTATAATTTCCCCAGGCCCTGCTTTCCTTAACAAAGTTCTTTTCTGAGATCAATCCTGCCAGGTATTCATCTACCTCAAGCTGTACATCGGTTTGGAACATCTCTAAGGATAATGCCACTTTCCGCGGATATTTTGAATCGAGTTTTTTGAAAAGTTCCGCTTCGAGGTGGTGTCCTACAGAATCATTATGGTCTTCGCCAAAAAATAAAACATCAGTATGTTCCATATCATCAATAATATCGTCTATTGAGATCGATTTTTGTTTTTTCACATCATAGATCTTGTAATGGCTGCTTATTTCCTGTGCATACAGGCCGGTAGAAATAGCAAAAACAAACACAAATAGTATAAATTTCATGCTTTCAAAATAACAAAATAATTTTCACCGACAAAATAAGGTCGCTTACCGCCGTTTGCCGGTTTCTTACATGTGGCTTATGTGTCGATCGGGAGCTGATCAATATTTTTGGATCATTAAACACGAGCACAAATGGAAAATTTAAATCATAATAATCACCAGCTTAACAACTCAGGACGGGTTTGGAGCGGTTTCATCATCATCATTATTGGGCTTGCATTTTTATTAAACAATATTGGATTAGATATTCCGGGATGGATATTCAGCTGGTCTAATTTTTTAATTTTATTAGGTGTATTTATCGGCGTTCGCCGTAACTTTAAGGGGATAGGATGGCTGGTCTTAATTTTAATCGGTGCCTATAATACCTTAATTCGTATACCTGGGCTGGACATCGATTTGTCAAAATATGCGTTAGGCCTTGGTTTGGTGATTATAGGTAGCTTTTTAATTATCAAACCAAAGCATTGTTCGTCTCTAAAGAAAAAAGGTAAGAAAAAGGCTGATTTTGATTTTGAAAGTGTTGGAGACCAGGATAACATAAATAATAATGATGTGATTGATGTAATGGCTGTTTTTGGAGGTAGTCATCAAACGGTATACACCAAAAACTTTCAGGGTGGAAATGTTACAGCCGTTTTTGGAGGTGCAGATATTGTAATGACCCAGGCTGATTTTCCTGAAGCTGTATCGCTTGATGTAACAGCCGTTTTTGGCGGAATTAAATTGATTGTACCACAAAACTGGGCAATAAAATCAAATGTAACTGCATTATTTGGCAGTGTTGAAGATAAAAGATCGCATGTGATGCCGGTTGCGGAGCTGAAAAAGACATTGATTTTAGATGGCACGGCTTTATTTGGTGGGATTGAAATTAAAAGTTTCTAAATATTCATGATAAATAACGCCTTATGAAATGGTTTGCAGTAAATTGTATCTATCAGGTAATTTGCGGTGAAGGCAAACATACGCCACAGTTTAACGAGCAGATACGTTTAATCCAGGCGGATGGTATAAGGCAGGCCTTAAGCAAGGCTAATTTGAATGCCATGCATTTTAATCCTTCTCTTAACAATTGCCAGGGAGATAAAATAGTATGGAAGTTTTTAGGTGTAGGTGGGATATCTGAAGTTGCAGCACTTAAAGATGGTGCAGAAGTAAGTTCCAGAATTGTTGAGCCTACTTCGGTTGCACGATATTTGGAAGAGCTGGCGTATCGCAATAATTCATTAACTAATCAAACTCATTTTGACAACTAGACCTTTATCCGTTCCGCAAATACAGAAAGTATCATTGGCCATAGCAGTCCTATGGACGATAATTTGTGCCGCTGGATTACATTATGTAGTTAATTTTTCCTGGTGGATAGCCATAACTGATAGCTTAACCAGTAACTTTTTGCTGGCATTGGCCTGTATAGGAGTAAGCAATATGCTGGGTTATTACCAGCCAAAAAATGAACGTATTCTTTATGTACTGATTATTACACTGGCGCTCACATTAGTGATTATCTATACTGCCAAATATGGCTTGCTTTATATTTTTACAGATTATAAAGAATATAAAGATTTTTATAATTTTTCTTTTGCCTTTAGGGGGCTGATTTCTTTTATGTGCTTAGGTTGGTGTGCGTTAGCCAATATACTATGGTATAGGTTGGAAGAACAGTCAGAAACGCACGAACGACTATCTGCAGCGAAAAGTTTGGCTAAAGAGGCTGAGTTAAATAAGCTCCGGCACCAGTTGCAACCGCATTTTCTTTTTAACAGTTTAAATTCGGTATTTGCACTCACCATGGTTAATCCAAAAGAAGCTGGCGTGATGATTACGAAATTAGCTTCTTTTCTGCGCGGCACCCTAAAACGCGACGATGAATTATGGGTTTCGGTAGAGGAAGAAATGGAATATATTCAATTATACCTTGATATAGAGAAAGTGAGGTTCAGCCATAGATTAAATATAGAAGTAAATGTTGCAGAAGATACCTTAAAGCTTTGTTTGCCAGGTACATTGTTGCAGCCTATTGTGGAAAATGCTATTAAATTTGGCCTTTATAATACTTCAGCCGGCATCACGATCAAAATAGACGTTACTGTTGAATATAATATTTTACAATTGCGCGTTCAAAATCCTTTCGATCCGGAAATGAAAGCTGCAGGCGGAACAGGATTCGGTTTAAGTGCCATTAAACGCAGGTTATATCTGTTATTTGCAAATACCCATTTATTACAAACCGATATTGAGGCAAATAATTTATATATTACCACCCTAAAAATTCCACAAAAAAATGATCCGGACAATACTAATTGATGATGAGCCTTTAGCGAGAGATATTGTAAAATATTACCTTTCAGATCATGCAGAAATAGAAATTGTAGCCGAATGTGGTGACGGATTTGAAGGTTTGAAAGCCATTACCTTGCATAAGCCCGATTTAATTTTTCTAGACATACAAATGCCTAAAATTAGTGGCTTTGAAATGCTCGAACTGGTGGAAGATAAGCCTGCCGTAATTTTTACCACTGCTTTTGATGAGTATGCCATTAAAGCATTTGAGGTTAATGCAGTAGATTATTTGCTTAAACCGATTGATAAATCGCGCTTCGATGCCGCCATCAAAAAAATACCCGGCAAATTAAACCAGGCTGAAAATACAGAAGCTGTTCTGGATGCGGCAGCTTTAAGCCCGGCCCAAAACAATAGGGTAGTGGTTAAAAAAGATGGTGTAATTAAAATCATTCCGGTTGCCGATATTAACTATTTAGAGGCTGATGATGATTACGTGAAATTAAGTACTGTTGACGGTGCTTTCTATAAAAACAAAACCATGGCTTATTTTGAGCAAACCCTTGATAGTAGCCAGTTTATCCGGATACACCGATCGTACATCATTAACCTGGCACAGGTAACTAAAATAGAACTAAAAGAAAAAGATAGCTATGTGGTGTTGTTAAAGTCTGATATCTGGCTTCCTGTAAGCAAAACAGGGTATGTGAAATTGAAGGCCGCGCTGGGGCTTTGAGCTGGTTATCCGGCAAGCATCAACAGCTAAATTTATGGTTGGTTGTGCTTTCGTCTCGCAATGGCATAGGACCAGCCATTTTCCTGAAGCTCACAAAAAGTATTTTCACCGCACTTGTTTTCAAAAGATTCTTTAGCTTTGCAATTAAATATAAAATAATAATTAGTCACTCTTGCATTTGTAGAGAAATCGCTTTATATTTGCACCTCTTAATTTTACAATAGATAATATACAGTCATGAAAAGAACATACCAACCTTCGCAAAGAAAGAGAAGAAATAAACACGGCTTCCGCGAAAGAATGGCAACAGCTAACGGCAGACGAGTATTAGCATCACGTCGTGCTAAAGGAAGAAAAAGATTAACAGTTTCTGACGAACGCAAGCATAAAGCATAATTTTTGATTGCTTTTCCGTTAATTCGGGATTGGCAGATCAATATCTGCAGTTATCAATCAAAAATATATGTACACATTCAGGAAAGAAGAACGGTTATGCAGCAGGAAATATTTAGACCTGTTGTTTAAAAACGGTTCTTCTTTTTTATTATATCCTTTTCGGATTTCTTATCTTTTTGTTGACGTTGTTACTGATGTGCAAGCGCAGGTGGTAATTAATGTACCTAAAAGAAGATATAAGCGGGCCGTTGATCGTAACCTGCTCAAGCGTCGCATCCGCGAAGCTTATCGGCTAAATAAACAGGATCAGTTGTACATTTCTTTACCTGCAGACCGGGGATTGCTGTTGTTTTCCATCCAGTTTGTGGGAAAGGACAAGTATGAATTTGCTTTTATCGAGAAGAAACTGATCGCTACCTTTAAGCGTTTCCAAAATTTAATTAAGCCCAATGAAATTCATCAATAAAATTTTTGGATGGTTATTTTTAGGTTTGATCAAAATTTATCAATACGGCATTTCGCCTATGTTGGGTGCAAATTGCCGTTTTACACCAACCTGCTCTCAATATGGCATTGAAGCCATTAAAAAGCACGGTCCATTTAAAGGTGGCTGGCTGGCATTAAAACGTATTGGCCGTTGTCATCCATGGGGTAAACACGGGCACGACCCGGTTCCATAGCGTGGTTTATTTGTTATGGGTTGATTAGTTATTTTCGGTTCCTGGCGCCAATCCTAATCGCGGTCATCCTTTCGGCTGAAGTGCAGTCCCGAACGTTCAGGAGAGAAATCTATTTAGCCAAGTTTCGATTTTATAAAGATCCTTTAATCGCGTTCAGGATGACAACATAATGGCATCAATTTCGACTCCGCTCAGGAAGGTACGTTTCGAACTAATAATTGACCCATTAATCAAAAACTGCGGACTATTCAGGACCCATTTTCCGTAGTTCCTCTTACATCTTCCATTTTTATTTATCTTTGTTCCATGGCTAAAATACTTCAAATAGAAACCGCTACGGCAATATGCTCTGTGGCGTTATCTGTTAATGGTGAAACAATTTCATTTAAAGAGGAGCAAGGGCAGAACCTGCATGCAGCAAATTTGACGCTGTTTATTGATGAGGTAGTGAAAACTGCAGGCTTAAGCTATCCAGAATTAGATGCCATTGCGGTAAGTAAAGGCCCTGGATCTTATACAGGCCTGCGTATTGGTGTTTCAACCGCGAAAGGACTTTGTTATGCCCTGGATAAACCTTTGATTGCAATTGAAACATTGGAAATGATGGCCGCTGGTTTTTTGTCGCAAAATCCGGCTTATTCAGGATTAATCTGTCCTATGATTGATGCCAGAAGGATGGAAGTATATACAACAGTTTTTGATCCGTTTTTAAATGTATCCATACCCACTGAAGCTAAAATTATTGATGACACGAGTTTTAATAATTTTCTTTCCAATCACGTCATTACCTTCTTAGGCGATGGTGCAGCGAAATGCGCAGCCGTTTTAACACATCAAAATGCAAAATTTGATGCGGGAAATTTCAATTCTGCTACGTATATGTCGCGTTTGGCTAACGAGGCGTTTGATAACCGCGATTTTGAAGATGTAGCCTACTTTGAGCCTTTTTACCTTAAAGATTTTGTAATTACACAATCTAAAAAGCAGCAGGCATAAATCTACTTTCTTTTAAAAATCGAAAAAAGGCTTTTGAAGAAACCGTCACCATCACTTTTATCATTAATACCCGGTATTATGTCAGCAAACTGGGGATGATTCACTACATTTCCGAATTTGATGCCTACACCCATATAAAAAGAGGCTCCGTTAGGCCCCCTGCCCGTATAGGCATTTTTTTTAATTAGGCCATAAGTTTGGTAACCTGTAGAAACCAGATTATCCGTACCCATAAACAACTCAAAGTTAGGCGTCTGGTATTTTCCTTGCAGCCCAACCATAAAAACACCATTAAAATTGTATAAAGGTGTTACGCTCCCTGAAAAATCGTTAACGATAAAAGTATTTACGAATGCAACATCACCACCTTTATAAAACAGGTTTTTTGAAACGGCCAAAGCAGGTTTGTAAAAACCATAACGTTTAGACATAAAAAAATCAAATTTAGCATTTGTTGGAGCCAGGAATTTTTTAGGTTCCTCTGCCTGCAAGAAAATATCTTGTATTTGCTGATTGGTATTCGATTGGTTGTTTTCGATATTCTCAATAGTTTTTGATTGAACGATGGTTGTACGTTGGGTATTGCTGCGCCACCAGATAAATCCTAAGTCTTTGATATTGGCCATTAAAAATAAACCTTTTTTAGTGGTATAGTTGGTTCCAAAACCAAATGATAAGCCTGGGTTTTTAAAGTTTGGAAAGAAGGTTTTCTTATTTATTTCATTAAAATCGGAGAAGTTGGCCGAGTAGGTCCCGTTCAAACCAATTAACAAAGCGTCCGTCTCAGGATCAATGTATAATTTAGAATCATAAATATTTAACTTGTTATAAAGTATGCCACTTAATACACTGGCTTTTAAACCAAATGCAAGCCTTTTGTTCCAGTTTTCGCGGTAGGTAAAGCTAAGCTGATGGTAACTTTGCTGATAACCTTTGGTATCAAAAATTCCTGTATATAGCTTGTTGCTATCAAACCGTTCGAAGGAATCAAAAATGGCCAAAGTTTCGTTGGTATAATCAATATGGGCATCAGACCTGATCTGCCATGAAAAGCCCATTTCTTCCTGATACTTATAAGATTTGAAAAGCCTGAATGTTGCTACATAGATATTACTGTTTTCAAAGAAATGATTAACCTCGCCGGTGCCAATGGGTAAACTTCTGGTATCAAAAACGCCTTCCTGAGCTAATTTTCTAACGGCAAATTCAGAACTTCCCTTGTTAACTGCATTCGTTCCGAAATAAGGTAAGAAGAAATTGGAAGAAAATTTTCTGGATGAATCCAGGGTGAAAGATTTCTGAGATGGGTTTTCAAATGCATCGAACATGGTTTTGGTGCCAAAAAGTGCATATTGTTGTGCATTTGCAATCCCGAAGCTGGCTATTGCCAGTAACGCAAGTAAAAGTTTCTTCATGTAAAGGGTTTATTGGGATGGTTTCCTTATTAACGGTTACTTAATGAATCTGGTATTTTTGGTTGTATATATTTGTTTATAAGCAAGTTAGTAATGAATTTGTTTTTATCTGCAGTCATCTGGTAACAAAACGTATCGAAATTTTTTAAACCACTGTCGGCCCGTAAGTGTCTGTAGAAACTCAGTTGAATATTATGCCTGAAAATATCTGCCGAATTTTGGGTATTGATGTAATAACTTACATTAGAAGTGGTAGAAATCTCGTTCGCGGCAGCTAAATATTGAGGTGTTTGTATTAAAAGCCGGTTCTTTTTATAGCTATTTAAAAATGACTGTATGGTACTTGCATTATTGGCCACAACCAAATTATTATCGATAATAACATAATAAGGCCGCTCGAATTTTTTAAAGGGCTCACCAAAATAACTGTATAAAATATCGGTTGATTTAAAAAGTTTGATTTCTTCGTTATAATCCGTGCTGACGTCAAACAATAACTGTTTTGTCTTTTCGCCATCCGATAATGAGACCGCGCCTAGTTTTTCGCCCGTACTTAATTGAAAAAGAATAAACTGATTCTTGGTATACGTAGTAAATATGGAGTTTAAATCTGTTCTGTAATTCTCCTTTACTGCTTTGATTACCGCATTTGTTTTTGAAAGTATTTTCGTCTGTTCCTGCCAGGCATTTAATTTCCTGAACCATTTTCCATAATCATCATAAGCATATAATGCATAGTTTGCGGTATTATCGGGCAGGATATTTTGAATAGATGTATTTTGTGCAGCGGTGTTTTCAAATAGCTTAAGGTAATTGTGCTGATCTTTTATTTCGGTACTCCCGTTAAAAAGAATTTTTTCCTTACTAAAATTATAATTGAGTACAGCATAACTGTTCTGTTGATTAAATAAGGCAATTTCTCCATTAATGTTACCCGCGATAATATTTTTTAGCAGTAAGGGAGCCTGGTTAAAATTAATATAAATGTTAGCCAGTACGTTTTTAATCTGGCGGTTATTCTCTTTAATGTATTCTGTGAAAGGATTTTCAGTTAAACGGATATTGGCATCATTAATTAGTTTTAAAGAAGTTGAAACGGTTAATACCTGATTGTGTACGCCCAAATAAACCTGTAAGCTATCATTTATCTTAACGGTGTAAAGTTCCTTTGAATTTTCGGTAATTAATCGTTTTAATTTTAATTGCTCATGAAATTTTTTGATGTCGTTTTCTGGCTGAATCTGTAAGGTAATTAGGAAGTTAAGTGTTTTATTGGAATCAGGTAGCAAGCTAATATAAACCTGCTGATCTTTCAGATACCTGTTAAGTAGGTTGTCATCAATCATGTTTGCTTTTAGCTGTTTCAGGAGACTCATTTTATCTTTGCCTAAAACCTGCTGGATCAGTTGTTGTCCTTCCAGAATATCGTAGAAACCCTTGTCGTTTCGAAAAGAAAATACCAGTGCTGCATTATTGGTTGCTGACTGGAGTGCCAGGTCTTTTGCATCATTATCAATCCCTAATTTCGAAAAATAGAGGTATGCCATAAAGGCTACACCTAAAAATAATGCACTTGTTAGAATTACGATTTTTTTCATCTGCTAAGCAACAAATTTAATTTATTACATTGATTAGTGAGAAGTTCTTTGCCAATTTATTAATTTAGCGACTGCTACTTGCAAATAACTATGAATAAACGAATAATCCTTACTGCTTCTTTTTTTGGTGCTGTTGCCGTTTTGTTGGGGGCATTTGGTGCCCATGGACTAAAAGCTTTAATTGATGGACCATCATTAGAAATCTGGCAAAAAGGTGTCGACTACCAGTTTTATCATACATTTGCTTTATTATACCTTTCTACTTTTGCCCGTTATCGGAACAAGCTTATTAATATTGCTTATTTCTGCTTTACATTTGGGATTATTCTTTTTTCAGGGTCGTTATATTTATTGGCTACCCGAAGCATAACGCATTTAGGATTTACAGAATTTATTGGTCCGGTAACGCCAATTGGTGGGCTTTTGTTTGTATTGGGATGGATAATGCTCTTTTTTGCAGCATTTAAAGATAAGTAATGAACACTTTCGAAAACGATATTTTTTCAGAAAGAGAAACACTTTTTGTGGAAGTTATTTTGCCTTTATCGTTGGCGAAAAACTATACATATCGGGTACCTTTCGATTTAAATGATCAGATTGCCATTGGAAAACGTGTAGTGGTACAATTTGGAAAGCATCGAATTTATACGGCTTTAATTAGTGCAATCAGCAAAGTGCCACCTACGGTTTATGAGGCTAAATACATTATTGACGTTGTAGATGCCGAGCCTGTAATTACACCGATGCAGCTTAAATTCTGGACATGGATGACTAATTATTACATGTGCAACGAAGGGGATGTCATGTCGGCCGCCCTGCCGGCCAGTTTAAAATTGGCCAGTGAAACCATCCTGGTTCTTCGCGATGATTATAATGAAGCGTCTGTGCTTACCGATAAAGAAGAAATCATTATTAATGCACTTAAACAGCAACAGAAACTTACGGTTAATGATGTTTCTAAACTGCTGGGACAGAAAACAGTATATCCAATTATCAATCAGCTATTGGATAAGGAATTGGTGCTGGTGGCAGAAGAGGTGGTGCAGAAATATAAACCATTGCTCAAATCGTTTATTATTTTAAATGATTTTTATAATGACGAAGAAAATCTGAAGCAGCTTTTTAATGTTCTGGAAAAGGCACCTAAACAGTTAGACGCTTTATTGGCTTACCTGAAATTGCGAAAAACAAATTTGCCCATTGCTAAAGAGCAGCTTTTAGCAGAAAGCAGTTGTGGGCCGGCGGCATTAAAAGCTTTAACAGACAAAGATATTTTTGTGGTGATGAAAAGGCCGGTTAGCCGTTTGGCTTCCCATGATGAAGAGTTTAGCGTTAATTTTGAACTGAACGGGAGTCAGCAAAAAGCCTTGGAGCAGATTAACCGGCATTTTGAGGAAAAAGAAGTTGTTTTGCTGCATGGCGTAACCGCGTCAGGAAAAACGCAGGTTTATATTAAACTGATTGAAGAGATTATTCAGAATACAGATGGACAGGTACTGTTTTTGTTGCCCGAAATTGCCTTAACCACGCAGATTGTAGAACGTATTAAACGTTATTTTGGCAATGCTATCGGGGTTTACCATTCTAAGTTTAATAATAGCGAAAGGGTAGAAATCTGGAACAAGGTAAGAACAGGTGCGTATAAAGTAATTCTTGGTGCACGTTCGGCTGTTTTTCTTCCTTTTGAAGATTTAAAACTGATTGTGGTTGATGAAGAACACGAACCTTCTTACAAACAGTATGATCCGGCTCCCCGCTATCAGGCTCGTGATGCGGCCATATATCTCGGTTATCTGCATCATGCCAAGGTTATTTTAGGCTCAGCTACACCGTCTCTGGAGAGCTATTATAATGCCCTGCAGGGCAAATACGGCCTTGTAGAAATGAAAGAGCGCTTTGGCGGGGTTCAGCTTCCTAACCAACAGGTGGTGAGCATTGCAGAAGAAACGAAGAAAAAAACAATGAGCTCGTATTTTTCGAGCGTATTGATCAAAGATATTGATCTGGCACTTTCGAAAAAAGAGCAGATTGTATTGTTTCAGAACAGGAGGGGCTACGCTACAATTTTAATCTGCGCTACCTGTGGTTATACCCCAAAATGCGTGAACTGCGATGTAAGTTTAACCTATCATAAAAGCAGTGGTAAACTGCATTGCCATTACTGTGGTTACCAGCAGAGCAGTATAAACATTTGTCCGGCCTGTGGATCGGTACATGTAGAGCAAAAAGGGTTTGGAACCGAGCGGATTGAAGAAGAACTCAGGTTACTTTATCCAGATGTTACGATTGCCCGGTTAGACATGGACAGTACGAGGACCAAAAATGGTTTACAGCAGATTTTAAACGATTTCCAGGAAAAGAAAACCGATATTTTAATCGGTACGCAGATGGTGGCCAAAGGCCTGGATTTCGACAACCTGAACCTGATTGGCGTAATTAATGCCGATACACTTTTGGGTTATCCCGATTTTCGTGCCTACGAAAGGAGTTTCCAGCTGCTTGCACAGGTTGCGGGTAGGGCAGGCAGACGAGCCGATCAGGGCAATGTTTGTATCCAGACTTACGACGCTGAAAACCGGATTATCAAACAGGTAGTGAACAATGATTATGAGGGGATGTATAATGATGAGATTCTGGAGCGCGAGAAATTCCTTTATCCGCCGTTTTCACGGATGATTTTTTTATATATCAAACATAAAGATTCTCATGTTCTTGATCACGCCGCACTTACCCTGGCCAATATTTTAAAGGGAAAATTCGGTAAGCGTGTTTTAGGTCCGGAACAACCACTCGTAAGCCGTGTACGTAATCTCTATATCAAACAGATTATTATTAAGGCCGATAAGCACACCGCCATTCAAAAAGTTAAGGATGCGTTAAGGGAAACGCTTACACAGTTTAATGCCACTAAAGAATTTAAGGGGATTTTTACGCAAATCGATGTAGATCCGTACTAGAAATGATTGAATGATTGAGTTTTGAATGAGTGAATGGTTTTTCAGTCTCTCATTCTACAATTCAATCATTCCGTAATTCTGTCATTCGATGATTCCCTCATTCTATCCTTCTCTCCATCTTTCCTTCAATCCTTTTTATGTGGATAATGTATCATTCTCAAACTCAGCCAATCCATTCACAAATTCAATCATTCTCTTATTTTAACCTTGAATCACCGTTAAAAAAAGCTAATTTTGAAGCTCATGGCATATAAATTTGTTGATAATTACCGAGAACGTGGAGCTAGAAAAAAACTGGTTGAGTTGTTAAGGTCCCGTGGAATTGAAGATGAAAATGTATTAGCGGCCATTGGTAAAGTTCCACGTCATTTCTTTTTTGATGAAACGTTTTGGAACCAGGCCTACAAAGATATTGCTTTCCCCATAGGCGATGGACAAACCATATCTCAGCCTTATACGGTTGCTTACCAAAGTGAATTGCTCCACATTAAAAAAGGAGATAAAGTGCTCGAAATCGGAACAGGATCGGGCTATCAAACCTGCATTTTAATGGAGTTGGGCGCTACCGTTTTTACCATCGAAAGACAGGAGAATATTTACAACAGAACCATTCAGGTTTTACCTGGGATGGGGTACAGGCCTACATTTTATTGCGGTGATGGTTCCAAGGGAATTGCCGCCCATGCACCATATGATAAAATAATCGTTACCGCTGGTGCGCCAATGGTTCCGGAAATTTTATTAAAACAATTAAAAATTGGTGGCATTCTGGTGATCCCGGTCGGTGATGAGAAAACCCAGAAAATGGTTACGGTGATCCGTGTAAGCGAAACAGATTACGACAAAATTGTATTGGATACTTTTAGATTTGTACCATTGGTTGGAGACCAGGCATGGTAGAAGGCGAGTCTTTAGTCCAGAGTCCGCAGTCTGTAGTCATTTATACTTAAACCTTAACCCGGGACTAGATTATTGCGCTATCCAGCGTTAAGTTTGTATTCGAAAGTCCTTAGTGTAAATTCAATTAGACTAAGAACTCAAGACTTCAGACTGAAGACTAGCCTACCTTTTCATGGCTCTATCCAGCTCCCGCTTATTATCCCTTTCCTTAATGCTATCGCGTTTGTCGAACTCTTTTTTACCCTGGGCCAGTGCAATTTCCATCTTGGCAAAACCCCTTTCATTGATAAAAATGCGTAAAGGAACAATGGTATAACCTTTTTCTTCGCCTTTCAGCTTTAGTTTTCTGATTTCTTTCTTTTGAAGGAGTAATGCCCGGTCACGTTTTATATCATGGTGGTAAAAAGAACTGTGGCTATATTCAGAAATATGGAGGTTGCGCACATAGAGATTCCCACCAATGAACATGCAAAATGCATCAGTCATGTTGGCCTTACCTTGTCTGATTGCTTTTATTTCTGTTCCTAAAAGTGCAATCCCGGCTACGTATTTATCTAAAAGATTATAATCAAAATATGCTCTTTTATTCTTGATGTTGATATCGTTTTTCAAAATTTTAATAAGTGTATTATTGTAGTATATACAACGGTATGTAAAACAAAATGTTTGAATTACAAATGCGCCTCACTATGCTCAATTTGTTTCAGTATCTTTTATGAGCTCCTGAAATAAAGTTGATCACGATCTGTCCAGGAATGAAGGCCGTTAATGTAATTCGCGGTTAACAGCTGCAAATATCTTAAAAATTGGTGTGATAATTTAGTTTTAATTTATTTCGGGCTTAATGCGATCGTTAGGCTGAATTAATTTACAAATAGAGGTGATATTTTCAATTGTCTTTTAGCTACTTTGTGGGCAGCAGTTTTATGTAGATGGGCCCTGAAATAAATTACCTTCGGTGAGCTCGCGAACGCTCGGTTCAGGGTGACGACTCCAAGCAAGTAAGTTAACCTTAATCTCTGTATTAGTGGGTTTTAGTTAGGGAAATGTAAGGACAGTGCTTTTGGCAGCTTCAGTCATACTTTTTATCGCAGCAAAATCAGAAAAAGCTTTTGGTTTCGCGGCAATCATGTTTATTTAACATAGGCTTTTGCAAGGGGAACAGGCTTTTCGTCAGCTTACAAGCCCTTATCCTTAACCCGACAGGAGCGAACACGCAGTGCAATGGAGTAAAGCGGATGGCGGGGCTGAAGAACCGATGAAAAACTGACATTCATTTTCT
Source organism: Pedobacter suwonensis (assembly GCF_007833675.1). NCBI lineage: Bacteria > Pseudomonadati > Bacteroidota > Sphingobacteriia > Sphingobacteriales > Sphingobacteriaceae > Pedobacter > Pedobacter suwonensis. The sequence goes on from NZ_CP031708.1 coordinate 5,361,098, forward strand.
AATGATGATACTTGCATTAAAGAGAAGTCAGGTTTTATCACATAGTGCATATTTAAACTTGACTTCTTCTGGAAAAAATATTCATCTCTTTGTAAAAGCTAGGGTATATATTGTTATGTTCGTATTTATTGGTTTAAGTTTGAACTTAAAATATCTAAAATGAAATTCAGGAACTTACTTTTAATCTTATTGTTAGCCGTAACTTTTCAGGTAAATGCACAGCAACCCGCGCTATTGCCGCAGTTTACCTTTTATAAACTGGATGGGAAACCTTTTTCAAACAGCGATATTAAACAAGGAAAAAAGAACCTCTTTATATTGTTTGATTGCACCTGTGAGCACTGTCAGCGGGAAAGTAAAAACCTGAACGCGAATTATGCCAAATTCAAGGATGTTAATATTTATATGATCACAATGGATGAAGCTTATATCATTCCACAGTTTTTTAATTCGTATGCCAAAGGCTTGAATACAAAACCAAATGTGTTGGTGTTGCAGGATAAAAAAAGGATATTTATTCCAACATTTTTACCTAAACAATACCCGGCGATGTATTTATATTCGCCTGCCGGCAAATTGCTAATGTACCAATCTGGCGATGGTGGTATCAAAAAAATGTTGACGGTAGTGGGTAAATAATCATTTCAATCACAGCTACACGCCAGTCATAGCTGTGATTTGATTATAATTCAACGCTCAACAATCTACCTGATAATCAACACCGGGATATTCACTTTGTGCCTCACCGAATCTACTGTAGTGCCAAAAACAAGGTCTTTTAAACCTTTATGTCCGTGTGCACCCATCACCAGGAGCTCCATCCCGTTTCGGTTACTGATATCGGCTATGGCTTTTCCTGTGTTTCCAAAACCAATAAATGGTGTAGCATCATAGCCAAGGTTTTCCAGGTTAGCTTTATAGCGCTCAAGGTTAACCGCATCACTCTGCGTTTCATGGTCCATCACTTCCTTACCAAGATAGCGTGCGGCAGCTGTTTCTACGATGTGTATAAGGTAATAGTGTGCATCTTTGCCGCCTTGAATTAAAGCATGCCTAATCGTGTTTCGGTCGTTTTTAGAGAAATCAACGGCAATTCCAATTTTTTTGTACGTGATCTTATCAATTTTGCCGATATCCAGCGCATCTCCATGAGGCACGATTTTTCTGGATGCATTTTTTTTCTGTTCCAATAAAGGATGGAAGAAAACATAGAGCAAAAGTAACACAATGAGGATTAATGCAGGTATTACAATGGCGTAAATCCACCAGTTATTGGCTTCTTTTGTCCAACCGCTTATCTCTTCAATAACCAGTTTCACATTAAGTGCGATGATCACGATGGCACTTGTCCAGGCTAAAACCTTTACCCACGGTTTAATGGCGAAATCTTTCATCAGTTTTTTATCTGATGTAAAATGGATCAAAGGGATGATCGCAAAGCCCAGCTGCAAACTTAACACCACCTGGCTCAGCACCAACAAACCGCCAAGTGCATCGTCGCCATAGTGCAATATGGTGAAAAACGCTGGGATGATGGCCAGTAATCGGGTAATCAGCCTTCGTAACCAGGGTTGGATCCTTAAGTTGATGTGTCCCTCCATAATAATCTGTCCGGCTAAAGTTCCGGTTACTGTAGAGCTCTGCCCGGCAGCGATAAGCGCAATAGCGAACAGGGCGGGGGCTACGCTCCCAAAAATATTTGAAAGTAATTTATGCGCATCCTGAATTTCTGCCACTTCATGTAAGCCATTTTTGTAAAAAGCAGCTGCGGCAAGGATCAAAATGGCCGCATTAACAAAAAAAGCGAGATTTAATGCAACGGTGGTATCAATAAGATTAAATTTTAAGGCTTCTTTAATTCCCTGGTTGCTCCGTTCAATTTTTCTGGTTTGTACCAGAGAGGAGTGAAGGTAAAGGTTATGTGGCATTACCGTTGCGCCGATAATCCCGATGGCAATATAAAGTGCATCGCCATTGAGAATAGAAGGTTCAAAACCTTTGGCTACCTCTTTGAGTGACGGCTCAACAATAAACATTTCAACCAGAAAAGAAATGCCGACGATAAAAACCATAGAAACAATAAATCCTTCCATAGCTCTCATGCCCTTATTGAGTAAAAAAAGCAATAAAATGGTGTCGAAAATCGTAATGCTAATGCCCCAGATTAACGGCAAGCCAAAAAGTAGCTGTAAACCAATGGCCATGCCGATAATTTCGGCAAGATCGCAGGCAATAATTGCGGTTTGTGCCAAAGCAAACAATGGAATATTGGCCCAACGCGGATAAGCTTGTTTAGAAGCCTGCGCCAAATCCAATCCCCTCACTATACCTAAACGGGCACTTAGTGATTGTAAAAGCAGCGCAATGAGGTTTGACATCAGTAATACCCAGATTAACTGATACCCGAATTTACTTCCACCTGCCAAATCTGTCGCCCAGTTCCCCGGATCCATGTAACCCACACTGATTAAATAAGCCGGACCAATAAAGGCCAGAATTCTGCGCCAGCCTTTCCTTTTATCGGTATTTACGCTTTGATGTACTTCACTTAGCGATTCAGTTTTTGCCATTACTGCTGATTAAAATATGTTTTGCAACTTCTCTACTGATATTAACTTGTTTATCGGATATCCGGATCTCAACCGAACCGTCGAAATCGGTAACATCGCTAACCTGGATTTGTTTGCCAAGGGTAAGCCCTAATTTTTCCAAATGTTTTAAAAAAGGAGAACTGTGCTGACTCACACCGGTAATGGTGCCATAATCGCCTGTTTTTAATTCAATAAGTTTGATAAACTGGGTTTTGGCAAATCGTCTGTTTTTATCGGGGATCGGATCGCCATGGGGGTCTGCTCTGGGAAAACCTAAAAACTCATCTAGTCTTTCAATCAGTTCAACTGATTTGATATGTTCCAACTCTTCAGCCACATCATGCACCTCATCCCATTTAAAATTTAGTTTATCAACCAAAAAAACTTCCCATAATCTATGTTTACGTACAATATCTATCGCTGTGTTTTTTCCTGTTTCGGTTAAGGTAACGCCCTGGTATTTAACATAATCAATCAGGCCCTTCTCTGCCAGTTTTTTGATCATGTCTGTAACCGATGCAGGTTTGGTTTGCATTTGTTCTGCTATGGCATTGGTTTGAACATTTGTGGTTTTCTCTGCCAGATGATAAATGGTCTTTAAGTAGTTCTCTTCGGTATAGCTTTGCATTTATGTTTGCCTAATTTTATTTTTAGGTAAATCTAAAAATTATTTCTTAAAATATATATGATAAATTATGTTAAAATTTAGAATTTAATTTGGTTATTTGTATTCGCAATACCTTTAACACCATATGGCATCTGAATTAGATAAAATTGATTTTAAAATTTTAAGAATACTTCAAGAGAACGGAAGAATTACCAATCTGCTTTTATCACAGGAAATTGGTCTATCACCCGCACCAACCTTAGAGCGTGTCCGCAAGCTCGAAATGGCAGGATATATTAAAAGTTACCATGCACTGGTAGATGAAGAAAAACTGGGTTTGGGCATTAAAACCTTTATCCAGATTCAACTCGATTTTCATAAAAACAATACCATCCAGATCTTTTTAGATGAAGTAAATCAAATCAAAGAGATCACAGAATGTCACCATGTTACAGGTCAGGCTGACTTTTTGTTAAAGGTTTATGTGAAAGACATTAAAGCTTACGAACGTTTAATTATGGATAAAATCAGTAAGATTTCTGTAGTGAAAACCTTCCAAACAATGATGATCATGTCTACCACGAAGAAAGAGCCTATTGTTCCGTTGGAATATTAGACTTAAATACCTGCTATGGTTCTTCTTTTATCATTTAGAATCACTGTATCTGTCGGGCGCGTCGCCCTTGTTTCAGGGGCTTAGCTGTTAAACTTTTGCTATCGTTTTTTACCCTATAAGAAACATAAGGACATGTCAGATATGGAGCTTATATTTAACGTATATTCCTTATATGTTTCCGGCTTGGCGGCTCTATTGCTTCGTCACCCGGAACTTATTTCAGGGAATTGATTTAAAATTAAATTCCCCAGATTCGGATAAGAATTTTTGTATTTTAGTATCATTAAAATCTCTTTATAAATATTCCCCAAACGGAACGCTGTTCTGAATTCCCTTATCCATCCGATAACAGGGACTAAACATTATTTTCTAAAATTTATAAAGAGAACATCATGCAAGATTTAAAAATTGCTTTAATTGGTGCTACAGGTAAAGCTGGTAGCTATATTTTAAAAGCGCTTTTGGCGCAGCAGTTCAGGGTAAAAGTGCTGGTCAGAAATCCGGAAAAACTTCAGATCAATCATTCTTCGCTTGAAATGATAACCGGTGACGTTAAAGATCAGGAAACTGTGCAAAAACTTATACAAGGTTGCGATGTAGTTATCAGTGCGCTGGGGTTGGGGCAACCAGCAAGTGAAAAAACAATATTTACCCAATCAACAGGAAACGTCCTGACAGCTATGAAAGCCCTTAAACTTAATCGTTATTTAGTGCTTACCGGCATTAATGTAGATACACGTTTTGACGATAAAGACGAAAAGACCAAATTAGCTACCCGATGGATGTACGATAATTATCCAATTTCAACGGCTGACAGGCAAAAAGAGTATGATTTACTGAAAGAAAGTGATTTGGATTGGACCTTAATTCGCTTGCCGCTGATTATTCAGACCGATGAAAAAACGGCGATAGGAAAAAGCCTGGTGAATTGCGTTGGCGATCAGATTAATGCAGCTAATGTGGCGGGATTTATTATTGGTCAGTTAGCAGAAGTAACATTTATAAATCAGGCCCCTTTTATTTGGAATAGTTAGGTTTATAACTTTTATCGTCATTGCGAGGAGGCACGACGAAGCAATCTTTCATGGTAGCGATCCTGCTGGAGAGATTGTTTCGTCGGCTGAAAAAGCCTTCTCGCAAAGACGATTACTTTTGCAGCCCGTCACCCTGAACTTGTTTCAGGGTCTTTTACGTAATAGATCTCTCTCCCGAACGTTCGGGACTGCGCTTCAGTCGAGGACGACTTTTTCATTGAAGTCTGTCAAGGAGAACCCTTAGTTTCTTATTGGTCAATATTTAGGCAATGTTTTCTCCAATCCGCATCACTCATTTCAAATTTTACTTCCCCTTTATTTACCATCCCCACTTTTTTCCAGCCCTGCCTGGTGTAAAATTCTTCTGCACGGGTATTGGGCGCTGTACCTAGCCATACCAATTCTTGTGTTTGATTAAAATACCAATCCATCATCAAGCGGTGCAATCTTTTGCCAATTCCCCTGCCTTCGAACTCCGGACGCAGAAATAAGGCCCAGATATTATGTTCTTTTAAATCTACAATAGAGAAACCCACTACTTCTCCATCCACTTCGCAAACCCAACCTTTACCACGTTGCGTAATAAATTCTTCGCAATCTTTGTCAGTAACCAAAGCAGGATCAGACAAAGTATTCTCTTTTACGGTATGCCTGACGATTTGCATCGCAGCTATGTCAGTAGTTTTTGCCTCGCGAAAAATCGTTTTTGATCAGTTATTGAGAAGGTTAATGATTTGAAAAAGCCTTTTAAATGCGCTAAGCGTTGATTATTAATCGTAAAGCTAATTAATAAAATGTTTATGACAAATGAATGATTGTGAATTCTAGAATTGGTTCTACATTTGCTTAACGGTGTTAGATTATTTACACCTAATATTCCAGTCATGGGAAGTAAAGAAAGAATTCTACGTTTAAAAGATGAAACCAGAACAAAAATTCTGGATGCTGCCTTGAACATTGTTCAAACAGAGGGCTGGCAGGCATTGAGTATGCGTAAAATTGCCGACCAGATTGAATATACTGCACCCATCATTTACGAGTACTTTTCTAATAAAGATGGAATCTTACTGGAACTCACCAGAAGAGGGTATTTGATTTTGGCTAAGGATATCCGTGAAGCCAGGGATAAACACGAGTCTCCCGAAGCAAAAATGGAAGCCATGTGGATTGCCTACTGGAACTTCGCCTTTGCCCATAAAGAATTTTACCAACTGATGTACGGGGTGGATATGGTTTGTTGTACCGTTAAAAATTCATTGCCCGAAGCTGAAAATGTAGGTGGTATGTTAGGTGAGGTAATTGAATCTTTATTCAAGAAGAGACCAGTTTCTGATGATGATATCTGCATGAAGTATTACACGTATTGGTCAATCATTCATGGTTTGATTTCCATTAACCTGGTGCGCCCGAATGGAAGAACAACCGACGAACTAAACCAGCAAATTTTGAAAGATGCCATCAAAGGCATTACCTTATCTATTAACAGTTAGCATTTTTTTTAAACAGTAACTTAACACTGTTAAATTATTTATACACTATAATTCAATTAAATTTAATCCATATGAAATCTCAACATCGCTTGCGCCTTACACTTAACACTGTTAAACAGTTTACTAGTGTTAAGTCATTGTTAACAGTTTCGCTGCTCTCAATAATTTTATCCAGCTGTAAATCAGCTCCGGATCAGTCAGCAGCGGCACCGCCACCGCCAGCTTTGCCGGTAAGCGCCATTAATGCCAGCACCGAAACTACTTATATTGAATACCCGGCGTCTATCCAGGGTGCGGTTGATATTGATGTGCGGCCACAGGTGAGCGGTTATTTACAAAGCGTTCTGGTTAATGAGGGTGCTTATGTAACCGCGGGACAAACGCTATTCAAGATTAATGAAAACCCTTATCGCGAGGCACTAAACAACGCTAAAGCCAGTTTACATGCAGCGGAGGCGGCTATGTTAAATGCACAGTTGGAAGTGGATAAGCTAACGCCTTTAGTACAGAACAAGGTTGTGTCAGATATCCAGTTAAAAACGGCTAAAACAGCTTATAAAATTGCGCAGGCCAATGCTGAGCAGGCTAAAGCCAGTGTTGCAGCTGCAAAAATCAACTTAGGTTACACCAATGTTAAAGCTACTGTAAGCGGTTACATCGGCCGTATTCCGAAGAAACAGGGAAGTTTGGTTTCGCCAACTGATCAGGTTGCTTTAACACAATTATCTGATATCCACGAAGTACATGTTTACTTCTCACTGGGTGAAAACGACTTCAACAATTTCAACGCAAATTATCCTGGCAAAACCCCTGCCGACAGAATTAAACATTTACCGGCCGTAGAACTTTTATTGGCTGATAATTCCGCTTACCCGATTAAAGGTAAGATTGATATGATTGACGGACAGTTCGATAAAAACACGGGCGCTATTACCCTAAGGGCCAGTTTTCCCAATGCCAGCGGAACGCTTCGTTCGGGTAACACCGGCAAGATCCGTCTAGGTCTGCAGCATGATGATGCCATTTTAGTGCCGCAGGCATCGACGGTAGAAATGCAGGATAAAGTATTTGTATTTACCGTTGGCGATAGCAGCAAAGTGAAGAAACAGGCGATTACCATTGTGGGTAAAGCCGGTGAAAATTACCTGGTTAAAGACGGTGTAAAAGTTGGCGACCAGATTGTGTTGAGCGGTGTTGATAAATTACAGGAAGGTATGGTAATCCAGCCTCAAAAAGCAGCCGATAAAGTAGCTGTGGCCAGAACAAAAAAATAATAAAATACTAAAGTTTAAGCAATCATGTTTCAAAAATTTATAGACAGGCCGGTACTGTCGACCGTCATTTCCATCTTATTGGTAATAGTGGGAATACTGGGTTTAACCAAGCTGCCTTTAGAGCGCTTTCCAAATATCGCACCTCCGTCGGTATTGGTAACTGCAGTTTACCCTGGAGCCAATGCCGAAACGATTTTACGTTCGGTAACCCCATCATTGGAGGAAGCCATTAACGGTGTGGAGAATATGACCTACATGACCTCCAGTGCCAGTAATGATGGTACTTTGGCCATTACCGTTTACTTCCAGCAGGGTACCAACCCGGATCAGGCAGCAGTTAACGTACAAAACCGGGTGTCGCAGGCTACCAGTCAATTACCGGCAGAGGTGGTGCAGTATGGTATCACCACGACCAAACAGCAAAACAGCTTTATCGGTGCCATTGGTGTGTATTCTGAAGATCCAAAAAAATACGATGCTGTTTTTGTCAACAACTATGCACAGATCAATATCATTCCCGAGCTTAAACGTATCCCGGGCGTAGGTTCAGCCAGTGTATTTGGGGGGATTAAAGACTATTCGATGCGGATCTGGTTAAACCCAAGTCAATTAGCTACCTACAAAATTACGCCTAATGAGGTGATTGCCGCCATTCAGGATAAAAACCTGGAAGCGGCCCCAGGTAGGTTTGGAGAAAGAAGCAGTGAGGCCTTTGAATATATTGTTAAATATAAAGGTAAGCTGACCAAACCGGAGGAATATCAGAATATAGCGATCCGTTCAAACTCGGATGGTTCCATCTTACGTTTAAAAGATGTTGCGCGTGTAGAATTGGGTGCCTACAGTTATGGCAGTGTTAACCGTTTAAACGGACATGATGGAATTACCATCGGTGTAATTCAATTATCAGGCTCTAATGCCAACGAAATTCAGATTGCCATTGATAAACTATTGGCGAAACTATCCAAAGATTTCCCGGCAGGTATTAAATACAACCAGTTTTACCGTACCAAAACCGATCTTGATGAATCCATCAACCAGGTGGAGCATACGCTGATCGAAGCCTTTTTATTGGTATTCATCGTGGTATTTATCTTCCTTCAGGATTTCAGGTCTACCCTAATTCCGGCTATTGCTGTGCCGGTGGCTATTATCGGTACCTTCTTTTTTATGCAGCTGTTCGGTTTCTCCATTAACCTTTTAACGCTGTTTGCACTGGTACTGGCCATTGGTATCGTGGTTGATGATGCGATTGTAGTGGTGGAGGCCGTGCATGCCAAAATGGAAGAAAACCCTTCGCTTAGCCCAAAAGCAGCAACTACGCAAGCCATGAACGAAATTACCGGGGCCATTATTTCCATTACGCTGGTGATGGCGGCAGTATTTTTACCGGTAGGTTTTATGACTGGCTCCACAGGTATTTTCTACAAACAGTTCGCTTTAACCATGGCGATCGCGATCATTATTTCAGCGGTTAATGCTTTAACTTTGAGTCCGGCGTTGGCAGCTTTATTTTTAAAGAACAAACATGCCGAAGGTGGTCATGCTGCACCTAAAAAAGGATTTGTAGAAAAGTTTTACGCAGGCTTTAATGGCGGGTTCAATTACATGACCAACCGTTATGTTGGTGGCTTAAAAGTGTTGATCCGTAATAAGTGGATCAGCATGGCCGGTCTGGCCTTAATTGTCGCAGTTACCGTACTGTTGGTAAGCAGAACCAAAACTGGTTTTATCCCAACAGAAGATCAGGGTTTCGTGGCCATTGCGGTTTCGAGTCCGTCGGGAACCTCATTAGCCAATACCAATAAAATATTAAAGCAGGCTGAAGCCGAGTTGAGGGCAATGCCATCGGCAAGATTTGTGATGTCGCTGGCCGGTTATAACTTTTTAACTGCATCTAACAGTCCATCAGCCGGACAGATTTTCTTATTGTTAAAACCAAACGAGGAAAGAGGAGCAGTAAAAAACATCGATGAGATACAAAACATTGTAAGGGCTAAAATGGCCGCCATATCTGCAGGAACCTTCTTTGTATTCAGTTTTCCAACGGTACCAGGCTTTAGCAATGTAGAGGCCATGAATGTTATGTTACAGGATAAAACCAATGGCAGGCTGGATAAATTTAGTGGCGTGGCAAATAACTTTATAGCGAAGTTAATGGCTAAACCGGCAATTGCTTATGCCTTTACTTCTTACAAGGCTGATTATCCGCAGTTGCAATTGGATGTTAATGATGAAAAGGCCGATCAGCTGGGTGTAAGCAAAAAAGATATCTTACAAACCATGCAAACTTATTTTGGTACTGCACAGGCTTCAGATTTTAACCGTTTTGGTAAATACTATCGGGTAGTGGTGCAGGCCGATGTGGCTGACCGGACCGATCCGGCAAGTATTGACCGTGTGTTTGTGAAAAATAAAAACGGAGAAAGTGTACCTATCAATACCCTGGTAAAGCTTACCCGTGTATATGGTTCAGAAACGGCTGCACGTTATAACCTGTTTAACTCAATTGAAGTAAATGCCATCCCTAAACCAGGTTTCAGTTCCGGTGATGCGATTAAAGCGATAGAAGAAACTGCCAGAGAACAATTGCCAACCGGTTATGCTTATGAATTCTCCGGGCAAACCCGTGAGGAGATTTCTTCAGGCGGACAATCGACTGTGATCTTCCTGCTTTGTTTAGTATTTGTGTACTTCCTGTTATCGGCACAGTACGAAAGTTATATTTTACCACTGGCCGTAATCCTTTCTATTCCTACAGGTGTATTTGGCGTGTTTGTGGTTTTGGGCTTAACCGGTATCGAAAACAACATCTATGTTCAGGTAGCACTGATTATGTTGATCGGTTTGCTGGCTAAAAATGCCATCCTGATTGTAGAATTTGCTGTGCAGCGGCGAAAGGCTGGGTTGAGTTTGGTTGATGCCGCTATTGAAGCAGCAAGATTAAGGATCAGGCCAATTATTATGACCTCACTTGCCTTTGTGTTCGGTTTATTTCCAATGAGTATTGCAACGGGGCCATCGGCACAGGGTAATCATTCTATCAGTATCGGCGCGGCAGGAGGGATGGTATCGGGCGTAATTTTAGGCTTGTTCATCATTCCGGTACTTTTTGTCATCTTCCAGGCTTTACAGGAAAAATTATCAAAAAAATCTTCAAATGAGGTTGTTCGCCACCATGAAGAACCTATAAATCATACAGTTTATGAAACGGTTTAATATCATTACCATTTTGCTCCTGGCTTTAATCTGGAGTGGATGTTCAGTTTCGAAAAATACAGCACTGCCCAATATTGCACCCGGATTTTTCAGAAATAATTCATCAACAGACTCTTCAAGCATTGGCACAATGCCACTGAAAAGTTTTATCAGCGACCTTACCGTCCAAAATTTAATTGATACGGCTTTGGTTAAAAATTATGATATGCAAATGGCATTGAAAAATATCGATGCTGCTGAAATATTGTTCAAACAATCGAAACTGGGTTATTTACCTGAACTGAAACTACAGGTATCGGCGAATTCGAGCCGTCCGAGTGATAATAGTTTAAACGGATTAAGCCTGAACCAGTTTACAGGTTCCACACACATTGAAGATTATAATGCGAACCTGGGTGTGGTTTGGGAGGCCGATATCTGGGGTAAAATCCGCAATCAAAAAGCTGGTGCTTTAGCCAGTTTTTTGCAGACCGAGGAGGCACGTAAAGCCGTTCAAACCCGTTTGGTGGCTAATGTTGCACAGGGCTATTACAATTTGTTGATGCTTGATGCGCAGTTGGAAATTGCCAGAAAGAATTTGAAATTGAACGATAGTACCTTACGAATCATTAATTTACAGTTCGACGCCGGTCAGGTTACCTCATTGGCGATACAACAGGCGCAGGCACAACAGCTGGTTGCTGCACAGTTGGTTCCCCGCTTAGAGCAAAATGTAACCTTACAGGAAAATGCTTTAAGTATACTGATTGGTACGTTGCCTAAAGCGATTAACCGCGAGAGTCGTTTGGATCAGATGAATATCCCACAAAATCTGAATGCTGGTTTTCCATCAGCTATGTTGAGCCGCCGGCCCGATATCAAAAGTGCAGAGCTGGCGTTGACCGTTGCCAATGCGAGGGTGGGCGTAGCCAAAGCAAGCTTGTATCCATCATTGGTAATTACCGCGAGCGGAGGGATTAACTCCTTTAAAGCAAGCAACTGGTTTAATGTACCGGCATCTTTATTCGGCCTGGTAGGGGCAGGCATTACCCAGCCCATTTTTCAACGCGGACAGTTAAAAAGCAATTTGGAACTGGCTAAAATAGACCGGGAGAAAACAGTGATCCAGTTTCGCCAGTCGGTCTTAAACGCTGTTGGCGAAGTATCTGATGAATTAACGAAAGTAGAGAAGTTAAAAACACAATACAGTATTGCTGAAAAACGCACACAAACTTTGCAACAAGCGTCACGCAATGCCAATCTCTTGTTTAAAAGCGGTATGGCTAATTACCTGGAGGTCATTACCGCACAAGGCAATTTATTGCAGAGCGAACTGGAATTAACCACCATTAAAACAGAACAGCTTAATGCAGTGGTAGGCTTGTACCGGTCTTTAGGCGGCGGTTGGAATTAATTGAAATATCTAAACTTATAAGGTCTTGAAGACCTTATAAGTTTGTGTATAAATTTAAGCACCAGGAACGCGATGTTCCTGGTGCTTTTTTTTCAATCTAGTCGTCGTAATACAAATTTTGTTTGGTATACCGCCAAAATTTTACAACAAAGCCCTGTCTAAATGCACATAACCACCATCTACATGGATCAGTTGGCCTGTGGTATGACTGGATTTATCTGATAATAAAAATATGGCAGTATTTGCAATTTCCTCCACAGTGGTCATCCGGTTTTCGAAGGGGATTTTATCGGTGATGTTTTTAAGTTTTGCATCCCGGTCTTCAAAAGAATTAATCCATTTTTCGTATAGTGGCGTCCAGGCTTCGGCAACAATAATAGCATTTACACGGATACTAAAGGGTAGTAATTCCACGGCCCATTCGCGTGTTAAAGCATTTCTGGCACCATTGGATGCTGCATAACCAGAAGTTCCACCTTGCCCCGTTTCTGCTGTTTTACTCCCGATATTTAAAATTGAACCTTTACTTTGCTTCAGTGCTGGCAGGGCATATTTTGCCAAAAGATAATAATGTACCACGTTTTTATGAAGCGATTCGATAAAGCCTTCGTATGTACCACTCTCCAGGCCTACACCATCATTCACACCTGCGTTGTTTACTAAGCCATCAATTCTGCCATACCTGGTTAATACAGCGTCAATAATGTTTTTACAATGTTCTGGTAGTGTGAGTTCAGCCGTGAAATAATCAGCTTTTAAGCCTAGATCTGTAATTTCCTTAAGCAGTTTTACATTATCGCTTTCATTGCGGCCAATAATGATCGGCAAAGCATGTTCAATAGCCAGAGCTTTAACAATTGCGCCACCAATGCCTTTGGCTCCACCACTTACCAGAATTATTTTGTCGTTTAAATTTAAATTCATATTCGGTTATCTTTTCTTTTATTATTTGATCATTGAGCATAGCGTTTTTGTAGAGGGGATCGTGGTGGACTTGGTTGTTTTAGATTTCCCCCGTACGTTTTACGCTATTGATAGCTTAGGGAGGTAAGGATGTTTCTATTATTAAACATTCCATCTCACATCTTCCATCTGACATTTCACCTCTCATTATAAGCTAACTCCTCTTTTCCATGGAATAAAGTCATCCTGGTTGAGCTGTACGGCTTTGGGTATTTCCTCTCCACTGGCAACTTTAATACAGTATTCCAATATATCTTCGCCCATTTCGCTAATGGTTTTTTCCCCGTTAATTACAGGTCCGGTATCGATATCAATGAGATCACTCATACGTTTGGCCAGAACGGAATTGGTAGCGACTTTAATGGTCGGGCAAACGGGGTTTCCTGTTGGTGTGCCTAAGCCTGTGGTAAATAAGATTAACGTTGCTCCTGCAGCGGCTTTACCCGTAGTGGCTTCAACATCATTTCCCGGCGTACATACTAAACTTAAGCCAGGTTTAGTTGCGGGTTCGGTATAATCTAAAACATCAACAATCGGTGCGGAACCAGCTTTACGGGCAGCACCTGCTGATTTGATGGCATCGGTAATCAAACCATCTTTAATATTGCCCGGAGAAGGATTCATGTAAAAACCAGATCCAACTTTATGCGCCAGATCGTCATACTCCGTCATTAAACGGATAAATTTTTCGGCAATTGACTGTTCAACACACCTATCGATCATTTCCTGTTCTACACCACAAAGTTCGGGGAACTCTGCCAATAAAACCCTGGCCCCCAATGCTACCAATAAATCAGCGCAATAACCAACTGCCGGATTTGCAGAAATACCGCTAAACCCATCACTGCCACCACATTTCACTCCCACACACAGCTTGCTGAGTGGTGCTGCTTCGCGCTTTTGTTTGTTAATCAACATTAAACCTTCAAACGTACTGCGAATGGCATTTTGGATCAACTGTTCTTCGCTTTGTGCTTTTTGCTGCTCGAAAATTAAAAGGGGTTTATCGAAATCCGGGTCCAATGCAAAAAGATCGCGTTTAAAATCTGCTACCTGCAAATGCTGGCAGCCTAAACTTAAAACGGTTATTCCAGCTACATTCGGGTGATGAGCATAGGCGGCCAATAATTTGCTTAGCGTATCCGCATCCTGTCGTGTTCCGCCACAGCCACCATTATGCGTGAGGAATTTAATGCCATCCACATTTTTAAAAGTCCGGTTGGTTTGATTTACCTTAGGCTCAAAACTAATGGTATTAATGTCTTCTCCCATTTCAAAAGCCTGAACCAGTTTATGGGTATAAGATTTATATTTATCATCTACAGCATAGCCCAATTCACTGTAAAGCGATTCCTTAATGATATCCAGGTTTCTGTTTTCACAAAAAACAGTAGGGATAAACAACCAATAGTTTGCAGTGCCCACCTCACCATTTTTACGGTGATAACCGTTAAAGCTGCGGTTGGCATATTTAAGCACATCAGGGGCTTCCCATTTGTAATGAGTATGGCGATACGCAAATGGCTCTGCAGCGTGTTTGGTGTTATCAACATTCATCCGCATGCCCGCTTTTACATCAAACTGTACTTTTCCAACCAAAACGCCATACATCATTACTTCATCACCGGTTTTCATATCCTGCATAAAAAATTTATGTTTGGCCGGGATTTCATCAACAGTAACATAAGTATTTCCATCATGCAATATTGCAGTGCCTGCCGGCAAATCCTGTAACGCAACTAAAACGTTGTCCGCATTGTTAATCTTGATGACTAATTTTTTCATTGTCAATTTATACTTCTAAACTTATTTCTTGTTCGATATGATCAGGTTTCCATCCTTTCCAGCCAAAGTAAAGGACTACAAGGAAGCATACAAAAGGTACCAGGTAGCCATACTGGATGTTGTGGGTAGCATCTGATATAAGCCCTAAAACCGGAGGCAGAAATGCACCGCCTACAATAGACATTACAATTAAAGAGGAACCCAGTTTGGTGTCTTTACCTAGCCCGGCTATGCCTAATGAGAATATAGTCGGGAACATGATCGACATAAAAAAGGCAACACCGATTAAAGCGTAAACGGTAATCATTCCGCTTCCCAGAATAGATACAAGGGTAAGTACTGCACTGATTAACGCATACAGCATTAATAATTTATTTGGTGCTACAAACTTCATAAAAATGGTGCCTACAAATCTGCCGATCATAAAAGCTAAACCCGCTGCACCAGCGTACCATTTTGCTTCATCCTGACTTATACTTGCTGATGAGGTTACGAAGCTGATGAATAAACTTAATATGCAAACCTGGGCGCCTACATAGAAAAACTGACCAATAATTGCCCATCGTAAATGGCTATGGCCTAATACATGGCGGAAAGTGCTTTTTTCCTCGATGTTTTCTTCTTCCTTGATATCGGGCAGTTTGGTAAAAATGAATAGGATTGCTACGACAATGATCAGGATGCCTAAAATTAAATACGGGGCTTTTACGGTCGATGCTTCTTCGAGCATATAAGCCTGTTTTTCCAAAGGAAGCATTTTTGCCAGTTGGGCATCAGTATATTTTACTTCCGTGAAAATAAATTTACCGCCAAGTACCGGGGCTAAAAAGGCAGCAAACCCGTTAAAGGATTGAGAGAAATTTAAGCGTTGTGTAGCGGTTTCAGGCGGTCCGAGCACAGTAACATAAGGATTTGCCGCCGTTTCCAGAAATGTTAAGCCGCAGGAGATAATAAAAAGTGCGCCTAAGAAAAAGATATATTGTGCGGTATTGGCGGCAGGTATAAAGAGTAGACAGCCAATGGCAAATAAAACGAGTCCTAAAATAATACCGCTTTTATAGCCGTATTTGCGCATAACATAGCCTGCTGGCAGTGCCAGTAAAAAGTAAGCAATAAAAACAGATGAATCGACCAGGGTGGATTCGAAAACATTCAGATGAAACGCTTTGCGTAGATGTGGAATCAATATCGGATCAAGATTGTGGACAAAGCCCCAGAAGAAAAACAAGCTGGTAACTAAAATTAACGGAAATAGGTATCCCTTTCCGTTTTTTGGTTGGTTGGATACTTTAAAGTTTGTGGATGGATTTTGGCTCATGTTTATTTGGTTATAAAGGATTAAACAGGTTGACGCTAAAATTAGAATAATAATAGTTTAAACCGCTGAAAATTTTGATTATGAAGTTCCAATCTTAGGCAGATACGGTGAAACCAAGACCTGCTTTTCCAACCACTTTGATGTGGCAGCGGCAACTTTGGGAAGCAATTGGTCTCTATAACAGGAAATAAATAATCCAATTTTCATAAGATGTTTAGGGTGAGTTGCAGTTATACAAATTAAGCCCTTCAGCGTTAATAAAAATTTAACTTTATCATCTAATTATTAAATGATATTAGCTTGATTTTTTACATTGCGAATTTATTTTGCATATTAGATTGATTTTTTAAGATTTTATGAAACCGCATTTACTTAATGTATCTACCAATTCTGTGGATTCTTTTAGCGCCCGAAGAGATGTTATGCCTGATGTAAACAATCGCTGGCATTACCATTCAGCGCTGGAATTGATTTACATTAAAAAAGGAAGAGGTACGCAGTTTATTGGCGATAGCATCAAAAATTTTAAGGAGGGGGATGTGGTTTTACTCGGGAGCAACCTGCCGCATTACTGGCGTTTTGACCCGGAGTTTTTTGATGAAAATGTTTGTGAACCGGTTGACGTTTATGTAATCCATTTTAAAGAAGATTTTTTAGGAAGAGATTTTTTGGATCTTCCCGAAAACCAGGAAATTAAAAAGATTTTGATGCAATCAACCCAGGGCATTCAGCTGGAAGGAGTTTCTAAAGAAAAAATCGCTCATTTAATGCCACAGATTATCGAAGCAAAAGGCACCATGCGGATTATCAGAATACTCGAAGTATTAACAGAAATAGCCCATTGTGGAGAAAGAAACACGTTGGTCTCGCTGGGCTTTAAGCCCAACTTTCTGGAGAACGAAAAAGACCGAATCCAATCTATTTACAATTATACCATCAGCAATTACAAGAATAAGATCGAACTAAAGGAAATTGCTGCAGTAGCTAAAATTAGCCCCAATTCGTTCTGTAAATTCTTTAAAACCAAAAGCAGAAAAACCTACACGCAGTTTTTGAATGAGATCAGGGTGGGGCAGGCCTGTAAATTATTGATTGAAAACAACTTAACCGTGAAAGAAATCTGTTACGATTGTGGGTTTTACAATTTCACCAGTTTTCACAAATATTTCAGGGAAATAACGGGCAAAACCCCATTAAAATACCAGCAGGCTTTTTCTAAGCAATAACACCTTTTCATAAAGTTCTGTTTTTGATTTTAAATCCTATTCGGAACTATTAAAACATGAACAATATCAGGAAATCATATCACTCAATACTGAAATAACACTTTTGCCTTTGATTGACATCCGGGCAATTGCAGATTGCAGTTCATTGCTTAAACGGAGTGGTATTTTATAGCTTAAAATATGGAGACGTTAATTTTGATGACGGGAAAAGACTAGTTAAAATTTTTCATCATCGCTAGGGATTTGCTCAGCGGAGAAATAGCAGTACAACATCAATCCAAAAGAAAGAATATAAAATGCTGCCGTAATTAAAAGGAATGTGGTCATAACATGTATTATTTGGTTAGTGTAATTCTAACGTTAAGTTATCCTTAATATGATAGGATGCCGAATTTATTTTGTATTAATTATCAACATAATAGACTTTTTATGTTGAAAACTATTTTATTAGTTTATTTGTGTTTTGATTATTGTCGGTTATCGCGCTTATTTAGGTTGAAATTTATCGCGATATTGTGTTGGTGTCATTCCTACCGATTTTCTGAATACTTTTCTGAATGCTTTAGGATCATTGTATCCTGAATTGTAAATAACTTCTGTCATCTGCTGTGCAGTTTGCTCCAATAATTTTTTTGCGGCTTCGATCCGCGTTTGCTGAAGATACTCAATAGGAGTCATCCCGGTTACCTGCTTAAACCGGCGTACAATATTTCTTCTGCTCGAAGGAATATCTTTGATCATCTCTTCAATCGTAGCTAAATCCTGATAATTATTTTCGATTTTCTCCTGAGCAGAAGCAACTATATCATCATTATGGTGGCGGATAGGCTGAAAGGTACTAAAATAAGACTGGTTTACGCGATCCATGTCAATGGCGAAAATTTTAGCCACCTTAATAGCCATATCTTTTCCGCAGTGGAGCTGTAAAAGATGTAACAACAAATGGAAGGTTGAGGTAGCGCCGCCGCTTGTAAATAACCTGCCATCTTGGGTTACCGTTTTATCAGCCTTCAAGTGCACCAGCGGGAATGCCGTAGAAAAAGCAGAACATGCATCAACATGTGTGGTTGCGGCTTTACCATCTAATAGTCCTGATGCAGCGACTAAAAATGCACCAGTACAAAAGGTAGCAATTTCAGCTCCTGCCGCATGTTGTTTATTTAGCCATGGGATATAGCCGCTATTTGCGCCAATGCAGTCTTTTATATCAAGGCTTGCAAATGATGGAACCAAAATCAGTTCAAATTGCCCGGCATTTTGTAAGGATATGCAGGGATGTGCGCTAAAATTATAATTTTTATCATCAATGGTAATTAAACTCATGCTAAATGGAACTTCAAGTCCATCTTTTGTGTAAAAACCATTTACCGTATCAAATACATCCAGAATTGCCGCGAGGCTTAATAATCTGAAATTTTGCGGCATCAAAACACCTACATTTATCATTTGGTTAAAAATTTTGGGTATCGTAAATATATGAAAATTGTCTGAAATGCCCCTCAAGATTGACTTTTACGGCACGGGTAGGCATCAATATTTAGCCATAACTTTATTCTTATACTAACCACCTGATAAAATGATATGAAACTTAAACCAACCAGTGGCAGGATGTACGGCTTAGTCGTACTGTACGAAATGCAGACAGATTTTTTATTGAAGGCTTTAGATGGGATAGACCAAAAAGATGCGCAAAAAAGATTGGATACCAAAGCTAACCACATTGCCTGGATTACCGGCAGTATAGTGCAAGGAAGGTATTTCCTGGCTAAGTTGTTTGGTATTGATCTGCCATCTGTCACAGATGAACTTTTTGCTCATAATAAGGGGATTATTGATGATGCGGTTTATCCGCCACTTGCCGCTTTTATAAAAGACTGGGAAGAAATTTCTCCAAAGCTGCAGGAAGCCTTAATCCGGGCTACGGATGAAAAGCTTGAAGAGAAACTCAGCATGCCAGGGATGGAAATTACCCTTTTCGAAATGATCAGTTTCAACACCTACCGGGATGCGAACTGTATTGGTCAAATTGCCTTGTGGCGTAGATTATTGGGCTATCCGGGAATGAATTATAGATAAATTATGGAAAAAGTAATCAATGAAGCCAATGAAACCTTATTGGCGTTGGAAAATGAGCTCTCAAAATTTGATGCCTCGTTATTGAATAAAGTGCCTTTTGACGGCAGCTGGACCGCAGGACAACTGGCTGAGCACCTGGTGTTATCGAATGCGGGCTTTCTAGAGGTGATTAATGGTCCTTTTCTGGAGACAGATAAGCCAGCTGATTTATTGGTGGAAACCATTAAAAAAGATTTTTTGAATTTTAACATAAAATACAATTCACCTAAGGAAATTTACCCTGAACACAAAGCCTACAATCCTTCTGAATTATCGGGGAATTTAAAGCTGATCAGGGTGGGGATCTCAGAGGCGGCAGGCAACCTGGATTTAACTAAAACCTGTAGCGCTTATAAACTGCCTGGTTATGGTTTTCTTACCCGTTTGGAGGCTGTTTATTTTGTTATTTATCATACGCAGCGGCATATTTACCAATTAAAGAATATCTATAACAGCTTAGACAGCAATTGACTTTAACTAAATTTATGAGGAACAAAAGTCTTGATTTACTCAATCCATACATCGGTAAATGGAAAACAGAAGGTTTAACGATGTTGGGTGATATAATTACCGGAACAGATACTTACGAGTGGGTTGATGGTGGGTTTTTCTTAAAACATCAGGTTGATCTTATGCGCGGTGATAAAACGATCCGATCGCTTGAAATTACACATTACGATGATATGGAAGAGGTGTTCCGCTCACAATCTTTCGATAATGAGGGATGTATTTCGATATCTACCCTTAAAATTTACGATGATATCATTTTAATATTTGCTGATAACGAAAGATTTAAAGGAAATTTTAAAACCAACACTATTGAAGGTACGTGGGAGCAATTTGATGGTAAAAACTGGGTACAGTGGATGGATATAAAATTGACGAGGATTTACTTGTAACGTCTTGCTGAACTTATTTCAGTATATTAACTAAATAGATCCTGAAACAAGTTCAGGATAACGACCGTTCGTCACAAGAACATAATAGCAAACAAATTATAACAAACCCTAAAAGGATTAAAACAACAAAAAAGATGGCAACACTCAACATGTACTTAAATTTTAACGGGAACACCGAAGAAGCATTTAATTTTTACAAATCAGTATTTGGCGGAGAATTTTTGGCAGTGCAACGTTATAAAGATTCGCCAGGCTGCGAAGGCATGTCTGTGAGCGATCAGGAAAAACTGATGCACATTGCTTTGCCCGTTGGCGGCAACATTTTAATGGGTACTGATATAACCAGTCCGATGCCGCCCGCAACGTTTGGTACGGGTATCTCACTTTCAGTTGACGCCACCAGCGAAGACGAAGCCAAACGCTTATTTGACAGCCTCTCAGCAGGGGGGACAGTAACCATGGCATTAGAAAAAACTTTTTGGAATGCACTTTTCGGTATGACTACCGATAAATTCGGCATTCAGTGGATGGTGAACTATGATTATAAGTAGGAGGGGAAGTCTGGAGTCCGTAGTCGTGAGTCCTTAGTCCAGGATTTGCAATATAAATAGGCAGTTTAAAATTCTGCATCTATTATCAGTTAGTTCAATGTTTAATCACCAATAAACTAATGACTAATGGACTAATAACCAATGAACTAATAACCAGTAAACTAATGACCAATTGAACAATAAATTTTATTATTTTTAAATATAAAACCAAAAATTAAACCATATGAAAATTGCAGTAATTGTTGTACGCGTGCTTCTGGCCGCTATGTATCTTTTTGCCTCTGTAAGCTTTTTTCTGCACTTAATGCCGAAAGCACCGGAAATGACAGCGGCTCAAACCACATTTATGTCAGGAGTAATGGCATCTGTTTATTTAATGCCCTTAATTAAAGCAACAGAGTTAATAGGTGGAATATTATTGCTGATTAACCGCACCGCGCCATTGGCAGCAGTGATCATTTTTCCGGTTACACTGAACATTTTCATGTATCATGCTTTTTTGGGTCCGAAAGATTTACCTATGGTCAGCGTAATGCTTTTATTTAATTTATTCCTGTTTTATGCTTATCGCGCCAGGTATCTGCCCATCGTTTCAAAGTAATTTTTAAGGTTTTTGAAAATTCTTATACTTTTTCTCTTTATTTAGTGTTTCGATATAAGGTGTAATGATTATATTTAAAAACTAACTAGAAATAAAAAATATGAGAAAGTTCCCATTTTTGATGCTACTCTTTGTAGCCATATCATTTTCTGCTATTGCGCAGAACAAAGATGCAATTGTTGGCAAGTGGCTTAATCCATCAGGCGAAGGACAAATAGAAATCTATAAAAAAGGCGATAAATACTATGGGAAACTGGCCTGGATGAAAGAGCCAAACCTAAATGGTAAGCCTAAACTGGATGCCAAAAACCCTAGTGAGAACCTGCAGAAACGCGCTTTGCTCAACCTGGAAATATTAAAGGATTTTGTGTATGATGATGGCAAGTGGACTGGTGGAACCATTTATGATCCGAAGAGCGGTAAAACCTATAGCTGTAATATGAGTCTGAAAAGTGCTGATGTGCTAAACATCCGCGGATATGTCGGTATTTCACTTTTAGGACGATCGGAAACTTTTAGACGGGTAAAATAAGTTATCAATGAAGAAGATTTTATGGTGCCTTTTATTGGCACCTTTTTTTTGCGCTGCGCAATCGTATTCTTTAAAGCCTTTAAATGAACATGCCAAAACCAGTTTACGCGGATTAAGTGTCGTATCAGACCGGGTTGCATGGGTAAGCGGAAGTAACGGCGCGGTTGGTAAAACTACTGATGGCGGGATCACCTGGAAATGGGTAAAACCGAAAGGTTACGAGAAAATCGATTTCAGGGATATTGAAGCTTTCGATGATCAACAGGCCGTTATTATGGGTATTGCCTCTCCGGCTTATATCCTGAAAACTGTTGACGGAGGCGAAACTTGGACGGAAAACTATAAAAATGTAGATTCTGCTATATTTCTGGATGGCTTAAGTTTTTGGGATAAAAGTAAAGGAATCATTTTCGGCGACCCTATAAACAATAAACTTCAATTGCTTAAAACCGTTGATGCTGGTAAAAGCTGGCAGAATATTTCAACAAACGTACAAGCTAGCCTGGCTAAAGGAGAAGCCAGTTTTGCCGCCAGTGGTACCACTATTAAAACGTTGCCGGGTGGTAAAACATGGATTGCAACAGGTGGCAAAGTGTCTAACATTTACTTTTCTACTGATTATGGAGAAAGCTGGCAAGTATTTAAATGTCCGATTTTACAGGGAGCGGAAAGTACAGGCCCTTTTTCAATTGATTTTTTTAACACTAAAACAGGTATAGCCGTTGGCGGTGACTATTTAAAGGACAAAGAAAATTCGAATAATGTGCTTTTAACTAAAGATGGGGGCAAAACCTGGCAAAAGCCCGCCGCACCGGTTTTAGGTTTCCGATCAGGTGTTACCTATATCAACGCGAAGACTTTAATTGCCACAGGTACTTCGGGAACCGATATTTCTACCGATGGTGGTCAGCACTGGAAACACATCTCGGATAAAAGTTTTAATGCTGTTCAAAAGGCAAAAATAGGTAAAGCAGTTTTGTTAGCTGGTAATAATGGCGTTATCTATCAATTAGATACTGTCAATTGATATTTGGCGTCCAGATATGTAACAATTCTAATAACTGTCATTCTAACAATAAAAACAATGGGGTAAGTAGCGGAAATGATAAAATTTTGTTTCTTTGCTGTTAACTAAAACTTTAATTTAAAACATACACACAATCGCTCAATGGATTTTCTGCACACAATTTTAGGTGATGACATTCAAGCTGGATTATTAATTATTCTGAATTTAATTGTAATCGAAAGTTTATTATCAGTTGATAATGCCGCTGTTTTGGCAACCATGGTAATGGATCTGCCTAAATCGCAAAGAGAAAAAGCACTCAAATATGGCATTATCGGTGCTTATGTTTTCAGGGGTATCTGTTTATTCCTGGCAGCGTGGTTAGTTAAAATCTGGTGGTTAAAACCACTTGGCGGTTTATACCTCTTATATCTGGCTTTCGATTATTTTAGAAAAAAGAACAGTAAAAATAGTGAGGAAGAAGAGGAAGTAGATAAAAGCAAAAGCTGGATTTATAAATCTACCGTTGGCTTAGTTGGTACTTTTTGGGCTACCGTTGCTTTGGTAGAGGTAATGGATTTGGCTTTCTCCATCGATAATGTTTTTGCCGCAGTGGCTTTTACTGATCATATCTGGTTAATTTATATAGGCGTTTTCATCGGGATTTTGGCCATGCGTTTTGTGGCACAGGCTTTTGTGAAACTGATGGAGAAATTTACCTTTTTAGAAACGGTCGCCTTTATTGTAATTGGTGTTCTGGGCATTAAGCTTACCTCATCATTATTTACCCATTTTTATCCTCAATCGCCTATTTCTCATGCTATTGAAGGAGAAAAAACTGATCTCTTTGTGTCTGTTTTCACTGTTGCCATTTTCATCATACCGGTATTAACTTCTCTTTTGTTCAATTATCCAAAGAAACATAAAAGCGATATCGTTATTTCGGAAGATGCTGAAAAAGTATTGGATAAGTCGTAATTATATGGCTTATCTGTCATAAATCTTACAATCAGCCGCTTCTGATTATACAATCAAATTTGTAATATTAGAATTTATTAAACAGATTAGGAAATAGGGTGCAATGGCTTTTTACAAACACTACTCATTCGATCTTTGGTTAACGTTGATTAAGTCGAATCCAACTTATAAACAGAAACGGGTACAGTATTTTTTCAGGAATTTTAACAGCAAGCATAAAAGCATTGATGAAATTTCCATCACTTTCCGTCAGGTAGATTTGATGGTAAATGCCATTAATGAGAAAGCCGGTAAAAATGTGGATGCTGATGAAATGTATTTAATGATCATCAGTATGATTAATGATTTCGATTTCAACTTTAACGATGTAGACCTTAAGGTGCTTGATGAGGATATGGAGCAGATCGTATTTAACCACATGCCCCAACTTTACTGTGATGACTGTTTGAGGGTATTGGCCAAAATTAAAGATTCAGGAAACAGCTCCACCAATATATTAAGTAATACCG
This sequence comes from Pedobacter suwonensis, assembly GCF_007833675.1. Classification (NCBI taxonomy): domain Bacteria; kingdom Pseudomonadati; phylum Bacteroidota; class Sphingobacteriia; order Sphingobacteriales; family Sphingobacteriaceae; genus Pedobacter; species Pedobacter suwonensis. The sequence goes on from NZ_CP031708.1 coordinate 5,385,805, forward strand.
GTTTTATTAAAGGTAAAACCTTAAAAAAGGTCATTAATCATCTGGGCATAGGTCAGTATATCGATTTTCAGCTTTATTCTGATGAAGTGCGAATGTCTAAACCCAATGCAGGCTTTTTTCAGCTGATGTTAGATCGTATCGACAGAACAAAACACCCTGAATTACTGTTAACAGATGTTATCCACGTGGGGGATAATCCCCATGCCGATATCCGTGGTGCAGAAGCCATAGGGATTAACAGTATGCTCATCAATTCTAACAAATTATCTATCTTAAACCTACTCTATGATACCGTATAATTTCTCTCTTCATAAAATAGACAATACTGTCGATTTCGGTTTTAGTGCCGATGATTACAGCCGATTTAAATTTGGCGATGATCTGGTAGCCAGATCTTTTGGAAAAGACCTGGCCGATGGTTTTATCAGGTATTACCTGGCTGACAATTTGATTACCGACCAGATTGTGGTTATTTCCAGTCCTTACAGCTTTATCCCAACGGCAACTTTTGCCATGAAAAACCATTTCGTTTGTCAGCTTAACCGTTGGCTGGTCGAAAATGGCGGTTTAGCGGTACAGGAAACTAAAGTGCATAGAACCATTACCTACAAAGAAGATTATGGCGAATTGAGTGCTGAAGAAAGGCTGTCGCTAATCGGTAACGATTCATTTCATATTGATAAAGATTTTCTTACCGGTAAAACACTTTTATTTCTGGATGATATCAGGATTACCGGAAGCCATGAACGGATGATTTTAAAAATGGCAAAAGAGTATGGCTTAAAAAATGAAATGCACATGCTTTATTTTGCCGAACTGGTGAATAAAAACATCCATCCCAATGTAGAAAACTTCCTCAATTACCATCAGGTCAAATCTATTTTCGATCTGGAAGATATTATTGATGGTGGCAATTTCAGGTTCAATACCCGCATTGTAAAATACATTTTAAACACGACTTCAAGCAGCTTTACCATCTTTTTAGAACGCAGGAGTATTGATTTTATCAACCAGCTTTACGATCTCTCGTTGGGAAATAACTACCATACAATAGAAGCTTATTCAAAGAATTTACATCTTATAAAAGACTATATCAAAAACAACAACTATAAATTAATTTAAAATATGGCTATTAATTTGCAAAAGGGGCAGCGTGAAAATATCGATGCACCTAAATTTACAATAGGTTTAGGTTGGGATACCAACAGCTCTTCAACAGGTTCTGCATTCGATTTGGATGCTTCAATTTTTATATTAAACGATCAAAAAAAATTAATTTCTGATGAAAATTTTGTGTTTTACAACAATTTGGTTTCACCAGACGGAGCAGTAGAACATACCGGTGATAATTTAACCGGTGATGGTGATGGTGATGACGAGCAGATCAAAATCGACCTAACCAAAATTGATTCAAAAGTAAATGAGATCTGCATTGTGGTAACCATCCATGAGGCAGATAGCAGAAGACAGAATTTTGGTCAGGTTAGAAATTCTTTCATCCGCATTTTTGATGCCGTAACCAATGAAGTGATTTTGAAATATGAATTGGAGGAAGATTTCTCCATTGAAACTGCGGTAGAATTCGGAAGGATTTACAAACGTGAGGGCAAATGGAAGTTCGAAGCTGTCGGCGTAGGCATGAAAGGTGGTTTACAGGATTATCTAAACAAATATCAATAATATTATGGCAATCAATCTTCAAAAAGGACAACGCATCAGTCTGGAAAAAAGCAATGGCAGCACACTTCAACAAGCTTGTGTTGGAATAAACTGGGGTGCAATTGAAAAGAAAGGCTTATTTGGCTTTGGATCGTCAAAAGAGGCGGTAGATTTAGACGCAAGCTGTGCTTTATATAACGAAAACAAACAGCTTTTAGAGGTGGTTTACTTTGGCAACCTCAAATCTAAAAACGGCTCGGTAAAGCATAGCGGCGATGATTTAACCGGTGATATGGGGGGCGATGACGGTTTGGATAACGAAATTATCACCATTGATTTTTCACAATTGGATGCCAATGTAAATTATGTTGCTTTTGTATTGAACAGCTTTAGAGGTCATGATTTTGGCACGATCCCTTTTGCTTCCATCCGCATTTATGAAGGCACTACCAAACGTGTTAACGAGGTTTTTGCCAAGTTCGACATTGCTAACGGCGCCAATTTTGCAGGTCACGTATCAATGGTAATGGGTGTTTTTTACAAGAAGAACGGCGAGTGGAAATTTAATGCCATTGGCGAACCAACTAAAGATAGAAAACTGGAAGATACCGTTAGAACCGTAACTCAAAACTATTTATAAGCTGTAAAGCTGGTTATAAATCAAACTATGGAAACCAACCCAAACGTTACTCAAGACCTTACGCCGGTTAAACTGGATAAGGACGGAAATGTTAACCTCGAAAAAATAACAGCTGAAGAAACAGCTAAATATAAGGAAATTGGCAAATCGTTAGAACCATCGGATGTAAATTCGATTCTGAATTATGGAAGCGATGCTCAAAACTCCATGGAGAAATACAGTAACGATTTTTTATCGTCTGTACGTACCTATAACAGTGGTGAAGTTGGCGGTTTAATTAACGAGCTGCTAACCGAACTGAATTACATTGATGTATCTGAATTGGAACAGAGCGGCTTTAAGAGTTTCATCTCTAAAATTCCATTCATAAAAAATTTAGTGGTTGATGTGAAAAAGCTTTTCCAGAAATATGATGTGGTGGTGAATAATATCGATAAAATTACCAACAAAATCAAAGCTGGAAGGTTAAATTCAATTAAAGATAACAGTTCGCTGCAAACCATGTTCGATAGCAATGTTGGTTACATCCACCAGATGGAAGAACTGATTATTGCCGGACAATTAAAGTACAACGAGCTGAGTATTAAATTGGCAGAAATGGAAGGCCGCCCGGCTGATTACCAGGATTATGAAATTGCCGATTTAAGGGATTTTATCAGTCGTTTGGATAAAAGACTGGCCGATATGAAGATTGTGCGTTTCATCATGTTGCAATCTTTAGCGCAGATCCGCGTGGTGCAGAACAATAACACCTCAATTGCAGAAAAGGCACAGTCAATTGTTTCTACCACCATTCCGGTATGGAAAAATCAATTGACCATTGCGGTTGCTTTGCAAAGGCAAAAAGCCAATGTAGAGATGCAGAAGAAAATTTCGGATACCACCAATACCATTTTACAGAAAAATGCAGAGATGCTGAAACAGAACAGCATTGATGTAGCCAAGGAGAATGAAAAAACAGTAGTATCTTTGGAAACTTTAAAACGAACCACTTCATCGCTGATTGAAACGCTTAATGAAGTGAAACAGATTCATGAAGCAGGTGCACAGAGCAGAAGAGTACTGGATGGCGAACTTAAAACTTTGGAAGCAGAGTTGAAAAAGAACGTAACGAGGGTGAATTAATTAAAATATGGATGAATACCGTTTAAATATTCTCAAAAAATCAAGCGCAGAGATCAACCGTTTACAGTTGCTCTCTGTGTTTTTTGATGATGAGGTGATTTATAAAATTTACCTGCGGAGCCAGGTTATTCATCAGCTTTTTGCCAATAACGAAGAACTGGAGATCGAAAAATTAGATCTTTTCCATCTTCAATTTACCGATAGTGTAATCGAACTGCTCAGGAAGATTAAAAAGAGCAATGAGAAAAATGTATCGCTCATCTATGATGAAATTCACCTGAATGAAGAACTGATTGATCGAATGTCGGGAACGCTTGTTGATCAGAAAAGTTTCCAGCAGGATAAGCAGAAGCAGTCGCTTAAAATTAATTTATCGCTTCGTAAGCTATTCAGCGTACTATCTGAGTTGAGTTCAGATTTCCCCTTTTCAAAAAACATCAACGTTTTTAGTTCCAAATACGCCAACGATTTTTATTTTGATCTCACTACAGATCAATTTTCAAAACTGATTGATTTTCAGAACAAGCAGGTATACACCAATGTGTATGCCACCATCGAGAAAAAATTGATGGGCAAGCTGTGCAAGAATGATTTCAGGACTGAATTTTATATTGGTTTAAAATCCGGTGAGCTGGTGATCGAAGTTTATAAATTTTTGGATGAAGATTATTATTATCTGTTTTTTCCCAGTAGAAACCTGTTCCTGTTTTGCGATTTAACGATTTTGAAAGACCTGGACATGACCAACAATCTTTCAGAGCGTGAGCGGATTGTACAGGAACTACAGTATAAAAATGATAAGTTGAAAAGCAATGCTGCGGTTTTAAAAACTGCCATTCCGAATGAAGTCGTTCAATTATTGGAAGATAGTTATGGTAAAATATCGGATATCAATTTTCTCAACCATCTTAATAACTTTGATGTTCAATCGAATATTTTGAAAACGATGTTAAAGACGGATTTATTTTAAGGTCTAGAGCAATCGTAATTTAGACTGAAGCTTACCAATTTAAGCATTGGTTTTTTATTCGCTAATGGTATGCTTGCTTGTTCCACAGGTTTCGTTGGTAGCGAAATGGAGAAATCTTCCTGATTTACAAGTAACTTTAAAAGATTCCTCGATTTCGCTGCGCTCCGCTCGAAACGATTGAACTAATGTTGATTAACTTATTATCGTGTCAATACCGCCAATTTATGTTTGAACAAGTCAATGGTTCTGCTCCAGGCCAGTTTTGCTGCGGCTTCGTTATATCGGGTAGGTGAAGTGTTGTTATTGAAAGCATGATTTACGCCATCATAGATATAAATTTTATAATTGATTTTATTGTCTTTTAAAGCCTGTTCATAAGCTGGTATTCCGGCATTTATTCTCTCATCCAAACCAGCGTAATGCAGCATTAAACTTGCTTTAATTTTAGGAACATCAGCCGCATTGGCCTGCGCGCCATAATAAGCGACGGCGGCTTGCAGTTTAGGATCATTAATTGCTAATTTATTGGCCATTCCGCCGCCCCAGCAAAAGCCCACACAGCCTACTTTACCATTGCCGTCTTTTCTATTGCGTAAATAGTCAAGCCCACTTAGATAGTTCTGCAGGTTTTTTTCAGGATCCAGTTTACCAATCAGCTCGCGTCCTTTATCTTCATCTGCCGGTGTTCCGCCAAATGGTGAAAGGGCATCAACGCCCAAAGCCAGAAAACCTTCAGCGGCAATACGTTTGGTTACATCAATAATATGTGGATTTAAGCCTCTGTTTTCATGAATAACCAATACACAGCCCAAATTCCTTTTACCCTTCGGTTTAGCCAAAACTGCTTTCATTTCACTTTCTATCCCCGTGTAAGTAATATTCTCTACTTCAATGTCATCACTGTTAAATTCTACTGCAGCGGCATAATTATTCTCCAGCATAGGCAGGATAGTCATGGCTAAAGCTGTACTACCTGCCAGGATGGACAGCTTTCTTATAAAATCCTTTCTGCTTAGCTGACTGTGTGTATACTCATCGTAAAGGTTAATTATTTTCTGGTCCATCTTACTGATTTTTATGACTATACAAGATAAGGAAGCATGCCGACATTTTAGGTGTCATTGCCTAAAAGTTACAATACATATCTTCCCATTTTTTGATCAGCGCTACGCGGTGTTTCGTATATCTGGGGGTTAAAAAAATATTAGACCAATCATCGTAATGATCATAAAAGAATTTTAAAAAGAAAATATGAAAGGCAATGCCCAAATATGGAATAGCTCTTAGTTCGTCATCAGTTAAGGGCCTCAATTCCTGATAAGCCGCTAAAAATGTAGCAAAATCCTTGTCAGCCTGTTCTCTTGAGATTAAGCTGCTCTGTTGGTGAAAGAAATAATGGTTAAGGAATGACATCAAATCGTTAACCAGGTAACCCTGTCCCGCAAAATCAAAGTCGAAAAAGGTAATTTTTCCCTGCGCGTTGAAATGGAAATTTTTAGGAAAGAAATCATAATGGCAGTAGCCATAACTGAATGCAGCGGTGTCGAATTCTTCAAACTTTAGAATTACCTTTTCTGCAATGCTCCGTAAGTATGCATATTCGTCTTTCATTTCCGAAAAATGTGGTTTGAGACTTTTTAAGGGTTCGAATAAGGTAGTTTCGAAGTTGAATATCGGTCGGGGATGGTTTAGTTTTATTGATGAGGTGGTACGATGCAGTTTAGCCATATCATGCCCTAACTGAATAAGGTGCTGATCCTCCAGGTCTAAAATTACGCTACCCTCGGCAAACGTAAACAATACGCCATTTCTAAATCCCTCAATCGCATTAAACTGTTGAATCTGTTTGCCTTCCAGGTCCTTGATTGGATAAGAAACCGAATTTCCATTTGCGTGCAAAATGTTAAGCAGTTCAACCTCAGCTTCAATTTCATGACGTTTACGGTGTGCATCGCGGTAAATTTTGAAGATGTATTTATGGTTCAGATTTTCCAGAACATAGGTGTCACTTACATTTCTGATCAGTAAACGGCAGGTTGTAGACTGGTCTAACTGATAATTTTCGATTAAATAATCTCTTAAAGCAGCGGCTGATAAAGTGGAGTATTGCGCGGGAAAGAAATGTGGCATTTAAATATGGTTTGGCCTTAAATATAAATTTTTAAATCTGGTTTAATTCTCTATATCAAGTAATCGTTTAATTATACCCCTATAATTTTTACCTACAGGAATATTTTGCCCATTTCTGAGCACAATGGTATTGCCTTCCAGATAGTCGACATATTTTTTATTGAGGATAAAAGACTTATGGATGCGAATAAAATCTGTTGACAATTGATCCTCAAAACTGGCCAGCGTTCTTGGGGTAAGAAAAAAAACGCGATCGTTCCACACCTTAACGTAATTACCCAGGCTTTCCAGATATTGTATTTCGTCTGTTTTGATGAGGATGTGCTTTTTGTCAACCTTAATAGAAATTTGTCCATTGTTTTTTGGCGCTTTGTTTTCAATTTCATTAGGTGTAGCTATTTGCTTTTTAAGATCATGCAATTCAAGCGCTCGGTTAACGGCTTTTAAAAAACGGTCGAGACGGAAAGGCTTTAAAAGATAATCGCAAACAGCCAGATTAAAACCCGCCAGCGCATATTCCTCGTGTGCAGAGGTTATAATTACCAGCGGCTTATTTGTTAAGGTTCTTAAAAATTCCAAACCATTTAGTTTTGGCATCCGGATATCTAAGAAAATGAGATCTACCTGTTGTTCCCTTAAAAAATCCAGTGCTGCTGTAGCACGGTAACAATCGCCAATAATGTTAATAAAAGGAATGTCTTTTGCATACTCCTTAATTACACCATGTGCAAGCGGTTCATCATCTATTATTAAACAACGCAAGCTCATGTTAACCGGAGTTTAAGTTCTGCCTTAAAGATATTATGAATGGAGGTGATATGCAATTTGTAGCGATCAGGATAAAGTAATTCGAGTCTCTTTCTTAAATTATCAATCCCGATTCCCTTATAATTGTTGGTTTCTTCTGGATCAAAGGAATTTTCGCAGGAGAAAATGAGAACCGTATGGTTAGCAGTTAGTGATAGTTTTAAAGAAGCTTCGCCTTCAGCAGGTTCAATACCATGTTTAAATGCATTCTCTACAAATACAATTAGCAGGAGAGGAGCTATCCCGATCCCATCATCTGTAACCTGTTTATCAAATTCAAAATGTAAGTTCCTTTGCAGACGGATTTGTTGTAATCGAATGTAATCATTTATATAATCAACTTCCTGGGAAAGCTTGACCGATTTTTTCTGCCCTTTATAAATGGTATAGCGCATCAGTTCTGATAATTGTAAAATACTTTCAGATGTTTTATCCGATTTTTCCAAACTCAAAGCATAAAGGTTGTTCAACGTATTAAAGAAAAAATGAGGATTTAGTTGTTGTTTTAGTAAATCAAGTTCATGTTGTGATTTTTCCTTCTCTAAATAAAGGATTTTATTGTTTTGCTTGCCCCATTGCAAAGCCAAAACTATAGGCAAACTGATGAGCATAATGGCAAATGCACCAAATGCATTTTCAGGTTCGAATGGATTGGTGACGAATATGCTCCGACCGAAAACCGTGTTAATGGGGAGTAAAATTAATATTTGGGCCAATAGGGGATATAATACCGCTATGGTGGCAGAGAGTGTTAACAGATAAATCAACAGTCCTTTTTCTTTGAGGATTTTAGATACCAGTAACCGGCTATTGATCAGAAAAAGCAGGTATCCGCATAAGTACATGACCAGAAATTGCGAAAAGAAGCCTAAAAATGTTCCAAAATTAAACCAGAGTGCTTTAATGTTGAATTCGAAACCTACCAAACGGAAACCATTTCGTTGGTAAATCGGGTTGTTTAAACTTGATACCGCCATTATGGAGATGGTTAAAGCAAGTAAAACAATGGTGACAAATAATGCATTCTCCAGGCCAATTTTTTTGACCCATTTAATGTGCAGCACTTTTTTCTGGTAATACTGATTGACGATCAATATCATTTCGAGGGAAGTTGCTAACAATGCTGTTGAAATGAAAACAGTATGGTCAAGCTTAGCAATTTGCAGGTAAATTGAAATATCTGTAAAAAGTGGAAGGAGAATAAGAAAGCAGGTGCTCCAGTAAGCAATGTATCTGTTTCGACTCAGGCGGTTTCTTAGCGTTGCTTTAAGAAAAGAAAAAACAAGTACAGGGAGCAAACAAAATCCTAGAGCAAAAATGCAGCTGGCATAGTTTATCCAAATTTTGCTTGTTAGGTTGTACGTATTAAATATGGCTATCCACAACAAGAGGCCAATATTGAGGAAAAAATCCTGGTATTTATAATTTAAATTCTTGGTTTTAAACATTTTGGTAACCTATAATACGAGTAAAACTGTCATCCTGAGGAATAATTATGATATAAAAATCAATATGATTGACAGATAAAATTTACTTAGGTAATATCCATCAAGAAATCGTCATTCCCAACTTGATTGGGAACCACGAAGTGCTCATGAATGCCGCTATATAAAAGCAAACACTGATGAATAATCTTAAAACGTGCATCAAGATTAGCTTCGCTGAGCACTTCGTGGTTCCAGCATGCGCGAAAATGACGACCGACCTATTGGATTCTGTCAATGGTAGCTTGTCGAAGGATCTTTGTTGAAAGCGTTAAAATGTGTTTTGATACCTTAACAAACTAATTTCTAAAGTTATTAAAGTTTTAAGCCATGCTGAAATTTAGATGATGAAAGGCCTGTTTTTCATGATGAAAGGAATTTTAACCAAGCTCTGCACTTTCATCATCATTTTGAGTGCGTTAATCACTTAAATTATTTTCTGGTGGTTTGCCAGCTTAATTTGCCGCCGTTTAATTATTCAATATGGTACGGCTTAACATACAGCAACTTACAAAATCTTATCAAAACGGGGTAAAAGCCCTTGATGACGTTACACTAAATATCGCAAACGGCATGTTTGGTTTATTGGGCCCTAATGGAGCCGGAAAATCTTCACTGATGCGTACGCTTGCCACCTTGCAGCTGCCAGACGCCGGGCAGATCTATTTTGATGGTAACGATGTATTGCGGAATCCCCAGGAGATGCGAGACAAATTGGGGTATCTGCCGCAGGATTTTGGTGTCTATCCAAATATTTCAGCTATAGATTTACTGAATCATCTTGCGATCTTAAAAGGGGTGCCAACTAAGAGTGAACGAGTGGAGCAGGTGACTTCACTGCTGCAGCAGACCAATTTATTTGAATCCAGGAAGAGATCCGTCAGTACGTTTTCTGGTGGTATGCGACAGCGTTTCGGAATTGCACAGGCTTTGTTGGGTAACCCGCAATTAATTATTGTAGATGAGCCTACTGCCGGACTTGATCCTCAGGAGAGAAACAGGTTTCATGACCTCTTAAGTGAAATCGGCACCAACCGTATAGTAATCCTATCCACCCATATTGTAGAGGATGTGAATGACCTTTGTGCTGAGATGGCCGTTATGGCAAGTGGCAGGTTGATTTTAAAAGGTAAACCCTCGCAGCTAACCGAAAAATTAAATGGAAAAATCTGGCGAAAGGCAATTGATAAGATCAATCTGCCCCACTATTCATCCATTTTTAACGTAATTTCTACCAAGGTCATTTTGGGTAAGTTTCATGTGTTTGTACTGGCAGATCAATTGCCAGCAGCAGGTTTCGAATCTGTTTATCCGGGTTTGGAAGAGGTATATTTTTCTTCGTTATCTGGCGCAGTCAATTTAAACAAGGAGGTAAAGGGATGATTGCAGATTTATTGAAATTTGAGCTGAAATATCATTTCGGGCAGATATCTTTTAAGGTTGCAGCACTTCTGTTTTTGATGCTGGGCTATTTTTGCGCAGTAAAGGGTGGATTTGGCTCAGACGAAGTGCATAAAAATTCACCTTATGTCATCACTAATATAATGGCCCTGCTCTCCTTATGCTCCATTTTTTCGGCCACACTATTTAGTGCCAACGTTGTGCTACGAGATAGCATGCATAAAATGGAAGCCGTTGTTTTTACCACATCAATTAAAAAGCTACCTTATTTTGGCATCAGGTTATCAGGCTTAATCATTGCCGTTTTTAGCTTATTGTTACTGGCAGCCCTGGGCATTTATACAGGTTCTTTTTTTATTGATAAAAATCGGCTGGGTACATTTCACCTGTATTATTATCTGCAGCCTATTCTGATTTTTGCTTTGCCAAATGTGCTGTTTTCGGCAGGAATTTTATTTTGTACGGCCATACAAACCAAGAGTGTAAGGGCCATTTATGTGGTTGGCGTGTTGCTTTACATTTTTTACATGCTCGCTTCTATCTTGGGCGATTCACCATTTTTGGCTACATCGGCAAACAAGGCAGGCAGTACGGATATTTTGCCTGTACTTTTAGACCCTTTTGCTTTGGCTTCGTTTTTTGGCGAAACCAAAACATGGACTATTCTACAACGCAATTGCCAGTTATTTCCTTTTGAAGGTACATTTTTACTCAACAGGATCTTGTGGACCAGTTTTACGAGCCTGATCATAGTGATAAGCTATCGTTTGTTTGATTTTAGGCTAGCACAACAGCAACAGTCAAAAGTTAAAGCGGATAAAATAGCATATCCAACTTTAATTTCCTACCGTACTTTAAAAGTTGTACCGGGTGGAATTGCTTATCATTTCAGAGCCTTTATCGCCCGGCTTAAATTGGAACTGATCTTTCTGTTTAAAAATATTCCCGTTATGGTGATGCTCTTGCTGTGGGTATTTTTGTTCGGAACAGCGTTAAAAGATCGGCTGTTTAGCGGCGCTTATGGCATTCATAGCTATCCGGCAACCGGCATTATTATAGAAGAAATATTCTCCATGAAATTCGGACTGATTTTAATTATTTTTTATGCCGCTGAAAGCATTTGCAGGGAAAAATCAGTTAATATCCATTCCATCGTTTATAGCAGCCCTGCTCCAGATTCAGTATTCTGGATGGCAAAAATCCTGAGCCTTTTCGGACTTGTTTTTGTCCTCGTAACCTTAAACATTGGAATCGGCATTATTTTGCAACTCACCCACGGTTATTTCCGGATCGAATTGCCATCCTATTTATCTCTATACTATTACAGCGCGTTTCCTTTGTTGCTTTTTGTAGTGCTCATGGTTTTTATTCAGAATTTAAGTGCAAACAAATATCTCGGCATGTTAATGAATCTGATAATTGTTTTCATGATCACTTATGCAGAACGCTTTGGGCTTGAACATTATCTCTTTCGTTTTGCTACCGTTCCGGATCTCCAACACTCTTATTTTAATGGTTTTGGCTATTATACCCATGCGTTTAACTGGTACATGTTATACTGGTTGGCCTTTACAACGGTTGTAGTGGTGTTAACCATCGGCTTATGGCAACGTTTAGTTGAGGTAAAGATTAGAGCAAGATTCAGATCGATGGGTCTGGCTTTGAAGCAACATATCTGGGTTATCAGCCCGGCATTATTGATCTGGATTTTCTGTGCTGCATTTATTTATCACCAAACCAATTTTATTGGCAAATACAAGAATAAACAGGCCCTATTGAACTGGCGCCTGGCTTATGAACAGAAATATAAATCATTGGCTAATCTTGCCCAACCCGTGATCAAAGCAATTAAAACCAGTGTAGATTTATATCCAGCCGAGGGGAAATATACAGTTAATGGAACGTATATGCTTAAAAATGAGTCAAATGAACCCATTTATAAGATCTGGGTCTCTGTTGATCCGGCTGTCCGCTCATTCTCGGTAAATATAGGTGGAATCAAGAAAACTGCAAGGGATGAGGTTTTTAATCAACAATTTTTGGAGTTAAAAACGCCTCTACAGCCCGGTGGAGAAATGTTGATGAAGTTTTCTATTGAAGTCATCAGAAATGGATTTATAACTTTCGATACGGAAAATTCGGTTGTTAATAATGGTACTTATATCGAATTAGAGAAATTTGTACCACAACTGGGTTACTGTTATCACATTGAAATTAAAGATAGGCAGGAACGTAAAAAGGCAGGTCTGCCCGAAATTGCCAGTAAGCCGCCATTTAAGCGGGCATATCAGCTAATCGACTTTGAAACGACTATTTCTACCGATATCGATCAGCAGGTAGTAACTGTTGGCGAGTTGCAACACAGCTGGAATATCAATAATCGTAAATACTTTAAATACAAAACTGCCGCTCCCATTAATTTCATGTTCGCACTGAGCAGTGCAAAATATGCTTTAAGAAAAGAAAAACACAAAGGGGTTGATTTAAGTATTTATTATCAGCCGGGGCAGGAATATAACTTAAAAAGTATGTTTCAGGCCCTCAAAGATGCATTAGATTATGGCAATGCTCATTTTGCAAAATATCCGGCTAAACAACTAACCATTGCCGAAATTCCGCAATATAAAGGTGCAGCTACAGCTTATCCGGGACTGATTTTCAGCGCAGAGAACATTAATTTTCTGGGTAACTACAGTGAGATGGGCACGATTAACCAAAGTTATGCCATTACTGCACATGAAACTGCTCATCAATGGTGGGCAAATATACTGACTCCTGCTGATGGTGCAGGTTATGCCATGCTCACTGAATCACTTGCTAAATACACTGAAGATGTATTGATTGAAAAGAATTTTGGTAAAATGTACTTGAGAAAGTACATGTCATACGATAATGAACTCTATTTTTTGAACCGGAATTACAATAAGCAAGAATTGCCGCTGGCCAAAACTTTAGATCAACCCTACGTATATTACCAAAAGGGTGGATTGACAATGTATGCCATAAAAGAGAGGATGGGGGAACAGCAATTTAACGGCGCGCTGCATCAGCTAATTGAGGAACACCGATACCCTAAGCCAAAGGCAATAGCTGCTGATCTGGTAAGCATATTGTTAAAGCACGCTCAACCTAAAGATAGAAATTTTATCAACGATTGTTTTAATGATGTAGTGACTTACAAAAATGGTGTAAAAATACTTAATTGTAATCTTTTGAAAAGTGGGAAATATCAGGTTGATGTGCTGGTAGACGCAGAAAGGCTAAGTGAAAGCAGCAGGCAATTGCCGGATCTGGAAATAGACCTGGCCTGCTTTAGTTCATTGGAAATGGATTGGAAATCAGATACGAAACCGATTTATTTTCAAAAAGTTCATATCAGGAAGCATAAAACAAGGCTCATAATTATCGTTGATCAAAAACCAAAAACAATAGCAATTGATCCGTATCGATACCTATTAGATACCGATAGAAGTGATAACGTTTTTATTGTTAAATAATAAGATAAAATGAAGATGTATTGAAGCAGCATACCTTCTAAACGTATGTGCATAATTTCATTCCTTAGGCCGTAGCGGAGAGAGTCTTCTAGTATAAGTCCGAAGATCTCTTCGCCTTCTTTAGGTCAAGATGAGGATTTTATATCGTAATTTTTGAATGATAGCCAGTTTGTGGATTGTCAGCCCGGGAGCTATAACAACCATTTATTCACAATTTTTCCGTATAACTTTTAAAATTATCCAGAATGGCCTGCCAGCCATCGCGCTGCATTTCTGCAGGATGAATAGATTCGGCCTCGAATGTTTCGGTTATCCTGGTTTTTTTGCCTGATGCATTAAAAACAATAATCACAGTTCTGCCATCTTCAATGGTGTATTCGATTTTTTTATGCACATCAACAGTGGTATAGGTACCAACAAAATCGAAGCTCGCGCTGCCATCTTTTGCAGCCATGGTACTCTTAAACTTTCCACCAACTTTTAAATCGTTTTCGGCATAAGGGGTATGCCAATCGGGAGAAGCAAAACTCCATTTGGTAATGTGATCGGGATTGTTCCAAAATTCCCAAACTTTTTCAACTGGTGCATGAACTGTAGTTTCTACAGTAATTGATAAGCTGTTTTCCATTTTTTAACGGTTTAAATCTATTAAATAAAGTTAAAATAAGTTTTGCTTATCAAAAAGCGTAGATTAGGAAATGGATGTCTCTTACTGTAAATTGGGATTGCCAGGTGTTTGTGTTTACGATCTGTAAGTACATTTAAATTGATATGCCTCACATATCTTTGGGAATGCTGTTTTTAAATCTTCCATACAAGCACAAATAATTTGTTAAATGGAGCATTTGGAACCAGGGAAAATTCAATTAACGTATCTCATTGTAAGTGAAGGTAACTGTATCTTTAGAAACTAAACCGCTCACGTTTCCACCTGTATAAACAGCTTTATAGCTCGCTCCCTTTTTTAGGTCGTACGCTTTAAGTAAATCGGCATTTGCCACCAGGCTGTCTCCGGGATTTACTTGTGTATAACTAGAGGCGGGTGGGGGCATAACCCTTTTGGCCATTGCACCTTTGTATGTTGCTTCTTCTCCTTTTTCGTTGGTAATACTTAAATAACTACTCATTAACGGTTCAAACGGGGTATGCCAGATGCAAAATTTTTTAGCGCTATCTGTGTTGTTAAGTACCACAAATTGCAACAACAAAGGTTCGCCGTTAACTACGTTGCCATTTATTTTTAATTTAACTTCGAGTGAATCGGTTTTTCGGTCAACAATTTGACCGGCATTTTCATTTTTGTTAGTTGCGGTGTTTCTGGTGGCTTCTCCACAGGCAGAAAACAAGAGCAGGAGTGCCGGGATAATTACTCTGATATTTTTCATGGGTTGTTTTGTTGGTATAAGCAAATAAGATTTGATATTGTTTGCTGAAATTGATTTAACTAAAACGATTAATTGTGGCATAGTAATAATTTTATTCAATAGATTACCATTAATTTGGCAGTTCTGAATGGTAATTAAGGTCAGCTGTTTTGATATCACTTTTAATTCAACTTTGAAATAGCAGGCTTAAACGTTTATTTTATAAATTTAGCATCCTATATTAATGATTAAAAATTAGCCATGAAAAATAGTTTTTTAATGATTGCCTGTCTGTTTTTGTTTAATCAGGTCATCAGTGCTGCAGAGGTAGATACCGCTTTAACCTATAGCAAATCGATGAAAAAAAATATCAAGGCCGTGGTGATTAAACCTGATAGTTATAAAACAGGAAAGGCTTTTCCGGTGGTTTATCTGCTTCATGGAGCAGGTGGAAGTTATGCAGAGTGGGCTAAAAAAGTGCCGGGCATAAAAAATCTGGCTGACCAATATCAATTTATTATAGTATGCCCTGATGGTAATGTAACCAGTTGGTATTTTGATAGTCCGGTAGACCCTGTATGGAAATACGAAACTTATGTAGCTACCGAACTGGTAAGCTATATTGATGGACATTATAAAACTATTGCCACGAAAAAGGGACGCGCGATTACCGGGTTAAGTATGGGCGGACATGGCGCACTTTACCTGGCCATTAAACACCAGGATGTATATGGTGCTGTTGGCAGCATGAGCGGCGGTGTGGATATTAAACCTTTTCCGAACGGTTGGGATATCTCAAAAAGACTGGGCAAGCAGGATGAATTTCCTGAACGTTGGAAACAAAATAGTGTAATCGACATGATTTACCAAATTAAGCCTGGGGCACTGGCCATTGCCTTTGAATGTGGTGTTGACGATTTTTTCTATAAAATGAACGTTCGCCTGCACGATGAGCTTTTATATAACAACATTCAGCACGATTTTACCACCAGGCCTGGTGTACACAATTGGGATTACTGGGCAAATGCAATCAAATTTCAAAGTGTTTTTTTAAGTAATTATTTTAATCAGAAGCCCTGAGCCATCCATCGGCCGGCGGTTAAGCCGTTTTTTATTTTATCAATCAGGAATATTTACAACAATATTCTATATGAAAGTTTATTGTAAATTCTGATCGTACCTCCCGGATTTAACCGGTACATGCGCAGCTCTAAAAATTAACTTTTAGATTACATACAAACTAAAGAGTTACTCTATTTTTGGTCTTTCTTGAAATCTTATTTATAACAGGAAACGAAGATTTAAAACCAAAATGAAATACTTAGTCAAAGAAATCACTGAAGGAAATTGCGATATTACCTTATTGCCTGAGAACCTGAATGATAGAAATCTTTTAGCAGAAACTACAAAGGGTTTGCAGAATGATTACAAGCAAGAAATCCAGGCACATTATGAACACGCGTTGAAAAATGAAGTTCATGGCAATGCCGCGTTTGTTTCGCTAAATAGCGAAGAAAGCAATTATCCGAAAAGAGTAAATGTGAATTACCAGATTATTTTAAGCTAAAAACTTTGTTATTGTAAAAAGAGGCTGCAAGTTACGGTTTCACTATTAATTTGTCACGTTGAGCCTGTCGAAACACCTTTAATATTTAAAGAGCTCTTTCGGCAAGTTCAGGATGACAAATTTTTTATTTATAATACAGCCTCTTTTTAATTTACATAAGCACGTCACGCTTGACGGTGTCCCTTTTCATCGTATCGGGTTCTTTTTTTTGATCCTGTACTTGTTTAGTTTTTTGGTTTTTATTCCAGCGGTGTCTTGTAAATGCTATGCAAAAGTGCCAGAACTGAAACCTGATGGCAACAATAATAACACGCTGTTTTTTATGATGATAGATTTTAATTAACGAACATAGCCGGTTTCGGTAAGGTTTAGATGAATTAAAGACAGGTTCAATTGATCTTGCTAAAACGGGTGTTTAACGTTCAGATGATTGGTGATACGGATTCTATGTCGCTATGGCCAGGAAACGGACCATTCGTCGAAGCCCATCGAGCCTTTTTTATCATCTTCTTCCTGTTTACTATCCTTCACTTTTTTGCTGGATTTTTTATAATCTGCTAAAGGGTCAATCTGCCAGCGTTCATTGTCGTCAGTCCGATTGACTTTTGAACTTTTTACATCGGATGTACCTTCTTTTCTTTCCATGATATATTAATTCCTGAGTTTGGGCCTGAATACTGCCAGTTCAAAGATTATGCGCCTTCACAGCAAGCTGTCAACCAAGATTTTTTAGCTGTATTTTTCTGTTCTACAGTATAATACCTCAGCGGTAAATGCGCAGGTATTTTTTTAAACTTTGGCGCGACTGATAAATATATGTTTTTACTGTTCCCAAGGGGATATTAAGTTCGAGCGCAATCTCGTCATAGCTATAGCCTTCAAAATATCGCTGAAATGCAGCCCGATAATCTGCCCTTAACGTACTCATTGCTTTTTGTATGTCTTCCAGAACCATTTTGGTTTCTGAAAGATTTTTAACCGGACTGTTCGTCATTTTCTGATCGTAAAGGCAATCATCACTTTCCCAAATGGCGGTGCGTCTTTTTTGTTTAGAACAATTGTTGTAAAAGGTATTTTTCATGATTACATACAACCAGCCCCTGATGTTGGTTCCCTCTGCGAAGCTACTGCAAGATCCGACTGCTTTGATCAGTGTATCCTGCACGAGATCTTTTGCATCGTCCTCATCAGCGGTGAGTTTAAGTGCCTGAGCCAGTAACGACTGTTTATGATGTTCTGCCGCCAAACAGAAATTCTCTTGTTCCATGATCTGTTTTTTTAACCTGTTTAAAAAATATTCTGTCAGTAAACGTTTATTACCTAACAGAACTCCTTTATTTTTTTTTGGTTTTGGACATTGCATAGATGTTGAAATAACGGGTATAAACAACAACTTCAGGGAGTATAAGCCGCATGGTTAGGCCGTATAAATGATATAGAAATATATAGAGATCAGTCACGAGCGTCGATGTAAGAATGTGAGGGTGACGATACCTTACCCAGATTGGATTTTACAAAAGAAATTGACCTGCCATTGGCAGAATCCACTGGTACGGTCGTTATTACGATCTCTCAAGGGGTATCAGCTGATAGAATTTATCTGTCGATCCTATCGGTTTTTGCGCGATACCTTATTTCTTAGGATGTCAATTCAGTATATGATAACTCGACGCCCGTGTGATTGGCTTTAAAATGTCTTATTTTATATAGAGTCCAGATTTCTAATAAACTGCGATTAACCACTAATTCAAGTAGCCATTTACGACTGCGAAACGGATCAGTGACGCCGTATTTTTTGAACCCGTTTTATCAATCAGCGTCTGGCGGTGTCCTTCAATTGTGCGTTTACTTAAGAATAACTTGTCTGCCATCTCCTGGTTGGTATATCCTTCTGCAACCAGATGCAACACTTCAATCTCCCTCATGGAAAGATCTACCTGTATTTCTTCCTGTTCCGGTTGGGAGGAAGTTTCGTTGATAAAGCGGTTAAGCAATGTTTCCGTTAATTCTACACAGAGGTATTTTGCTCCGCCAGCCACGGTTTTGAGAGCAAAAAGCATTTCGCTTTCATTCACATTTTTCAAAATATAGCCATAGCTTCCTTCCATAAATGCCTGCATCACATATTTTTCATGGTCCAGCATAGAAAGGATCACTACTTTAATATCTGGATGGGTTAATTTCATGGCTTTTATCAAGCTGATGCCATCCATTTCAGGCATATTGATGTCTGCAAGAACAATGTCTGGAATCACGCCCGATTCGATGTGTTTTAACACCTGCTTACCATCGTCGGCTTCGGCAATCACTTCAATATCAGCCTGCGATTCAAGTAACATTTTAATCCCATTCCTTACCAGGTTATGATCCTCTGCAAGGATTATTTTTAATTTGTTCATATTAATTACAGTTGATATAACTTAAAGTGCTTATGATCGTATGTGAAAATATTTAATTGATATGCTTAATTATTTTTACTCCGTTATGTTTCAGACAATCATTGATCAGGTCTTCTCATGATCAACTTCATTTCCTTCACCATAATTTGATATATATAGAACTGCTCTATTCGCTCAAAAGTTTTGGCTTATGGCCGGAGCGAATAAACTTGCTGGTTTTGGATGTCGTATCAGGTTTCTGCAAATGATTTTTACCGTTAACTGAAAACATCACAGACTATTTACCTGTTATGTGATAAATAATTATACTCATTATGGAAGAAGAACACAAAAATAAAAATCTTGCGGATCCGAAAGCAGATCAGACCGCCGAAAATTCAAATATGCCCGATAACCAGGTTCCCCGCCACCGTAGCAATGATAGCAGTGAATTAGAGAAAGTAAAAGATGGTGCAGGTATGCTTGGCCGCGAAATGGGAGAAGGCGATTACGGTGCTGAAGAGGCGAGAGCGGATCCGGATAAAGGTAATCCTGGTGAGGCTGGAAATATGCCAAATTCTACCTCAAATAATGATCCTAAAGAAACAGCGTAATCTAAATCGAAGATATTGGTTTGATTATAAATGAATTATATTGCCGGATTCAGGCTTTTAAAGAGAAACTTTAGTGATAGCTAAATTTCTGATAAATCCCGGTTAGCTTACCTGTGGCAGCAATACTGATTGAATTTGAATTTCCTACAACTGTAGCTTGTAAGGCAGGAAATTCCATCATTATTTTTGTTAATTTGTAAGCTAACCCTATCCTTATGTCTAAAGGAATCTATTATTTGGTCTATACCAGCATAGCCTCACGACTCATGAGCGATGAGGACCTTTTATTGCTATTGCAGCAGTCACGCCGTAATAACACTGCGCTTGGAATGACAGGACTGCTACTCTATATGGAAGGGAGATTTATTACCAAAACCGAAGGGCGGTTTATCCAGTTTCTGGAAGGTGAAAAAGCGCAGGTTTTAGCCATGTACAGCAGTATATGTTCCGATGAACGCCACAGAAGTATTCTCCTGCTCGGCTCAGGTTTCTGGCACAAACGGAGTTTTCCAGCATGGTCGATGGGCTTTAGTCCGTTAAATGCCAACCAACACAGTGATGTTGCTAATTTTTTCCATCTTGATGATACATCCGTGACACATTATTTATCTGATGCGAATAAAACAGCCGATTTTCTGCGCTCTTTCTACCTTATAAATTCTGAATCAGCGAATGATAAAGATCACAGCAGTGGTTAAATGCACTTCAATTTAGTATGGCTGAAGATAAACCCACCATCAATGCTATTAAAACAACAGCTGGCCGTCTAGATCTTTTTTCGCCTAATTTGTTGATGCTCTGCGCAATACATTTTTAACTTTATTAACTAGGGCGGCATAGTCAAAAGGCTTGAACATAATGTCGTCTGCGTCGCAGGCGATATTGCTTACCTGTGATTCCAGCATAGCCGTAATCAACATTACAGGAATGTGACTGGTACTGCGATCTGCTTTAAGATCATTACAGATATCCCGTCCATCATTTGCATCCAAAAGGATATCCATTAAAACCAGATCGGGGCAGAAGCTGGTCATTGATGGCTCAAGTTGTATCGACTGGCAAATGCGCTTCACCTGAAAACCTTCACTTTCCAGTACCATCTGCATCACTTCCGCATTGCCTGGATCATCATCTACTACAAGAATTTTAGGCATACGTTTTAGGCTTAACTTTTTGTCTAAGTTACCATTATTTATGTAGTATTGCCAGTACAAAACCGTTTCAGGTATTTACCGCAATGCCATAATTCGATCATCCGAACGAGTTTTGTTTTCCACAGCGAAATTATCGAGCTGTGAACCTTTCAATCTGTTATAGAGCGGGATATTTTCCTGATGAGGTTGCTAATCCAGGCTCGTCTTAGCTTGCAGGTATAAATACGGATTATCGCATTTAAATACCTGTATTTTATTGAGGTTAAACAAATTAAAAGCGGGCGTTGTATTGTAGCAGATTAGTTTAATAACATAATAATGGGAAAATTCGAATTATCTGACAAGCTGGCTCCGGCCGGCAAACTGGTTGTTATTGGAGGACATGAGAATAAAATGGGCAGACCCGAAACAGAAATGCAAAAGGAAGGAGATGATCCCCTGGAAGTGTTGGAAGCCGTTATATCACTGACAGAGAAATCTTCGCCCGTGATTGAAGTAATTACTACCGCTAGTGGAGAACATGAAGAAAGCTTTGAGGATTACTTGCGGATTTTTAAACGCTTGGGTGCAGTAGAAGTGGGCCACATCTTCCACCATAACCGGGGTGAGGTTTTACTCGACGATTTAAGGGCACGCATTGAACGTGCAGATGTGCTTTTTTTTACAGGTGGCGATCAACTTAAACTCACCTCAATTTATGGTGGTACAGCGTTACTCTCTCAGATCAAAGATCGCTACATCAGCGAGCCTATTGTTATTGCTGGTACCAGTGCCGGCGCCATGGCTTTTTCTACTCCAATGATTATATCAGGAAATAAAGACAACCAGCAATTGGTCGGGGCGGTGAGAATCACAACCGGATTTAGTTTGTTGAAAAACATCTGCGTTGATACCCATTTTGTAGACAGATCGCGTTTTGTACGGATGAGCCAGGTGATTGCTACAAATCCGGGCTGTATTGGTATTGGTATCGAAGAGGATACGGCTTTCATTGTTGAGCACGGAAAAACTATAAGGGTAATCGGCAGTGGTGTGGTCATCATCATCGACGGTTTTGGCACTAAAGATTCAAACGTGACGGAATATGATAGTGGAAAATGCATCAGCATTTCAGATCTGAAGGTGAGCATATTAAATGATGGTGCAGTTTGGGAAATTCCGGCGCTTGAACCTCTGTTTATTTAAGTTTCCTGTAATGTTCGAAGGTACCCGTTGAAAAATCGATATTAACCATTACGTGAGCCATATTGCATGTTCCACGGGCTATGTAGAGGCAGCACATCAATTCAATCCTTGCAAAACTAAACTCATTTTAATGATGTTCTCTAATTAAAAAGTTATGATGAACACAAACGTAGATCCAAACGAGGATGAGAACCAAAAAAATGAACACCAGTCAGATGTTAGTCCGAATGAAGAGGAAAAAGCAGATGATAATGATGTACAACGTGGCCTGACAGGCGAAATTGATGACGAAGAAGATGTAAGCGGCGATCTGGCCGGTAACGCAGGTGGCAATACCTAAACCTATCAATGGAGATATCCGTTATTGCTCCCCTCATCATCACGGATAGGGCAGCCAGTTTTTTAAGGTAGGCTGAAACAAAACTATTGTCTCCCGAAGCATAATCCTTGGGAGAGGTCGTCATTCCCAACTTGTTTGGGAATCGTATAACATACATTAAGACTGCTTCAGGCGCGGGAATGACGATCGTGCTATTGTAGCCAATGGTAACCTGTTTAAGCATAAATTTTTTCTTTGTTTAGGGTATAAATACGTCTGGCATGGAGCAAACTACCCATTTCCAATAAAAGCGGAACTTTTGACGCTTAAAACAGCTTAATACTGGGTAATCCTTTAATTTAATATAAAATGAAAAAGTACTTATTTATCGCTGTAATGGCTACAGCAGTTTTAATGTCATGTAATTCAGGCGCCAAATCAGAAGGTGCAGATTCGACCGGTAATGATACCTCAATGACTAACGGTGGTTCCCAACAGGAAACTGTTGGACAGGAGGATAGTACAATGAGGGATTCGACAACAAGAGATAGTACATCATCTGGAGCTGCAATGCCCCAATAGTGGATTGTACATTTCTATAAAGGCGCACCGGGATGGATATAGATTTCATCTCCGTGCGTCTTTTATTATAAAATCTATTTGGCGACTTATTGGCATATCAACGTTATGAAATTTTATTACTATTGCCCTTCCATCATTTTTTTTATGGTGATGTTTACCAGCTGTGAAAAGCAAGGCAGAGATTATAAGTTGGAAAGGAATGATTTTTTATATCCATTGGCCGGTATAATCGAATATCAACAAGTTCTGGATACGGAAATATCAAAGATTCAGGATCAGCCGGCATTTGCATCCTTTCTTGCACAGAGAAGAGAAGATATGGCCAGTTATATTACGGAAATGGAATCTATATGTTCACTTCCCAAAGCCGTACTTACGGCAGAGGCTCAAACAAAACTGTTAAATCTGCAGAACAGCCAAGGTGCTGGTTTTAATAAATTGCTTTTGCGGTTGGTTATGGAGGCTGATGAAGATTTGATTGGCCTGCATGTTAAGGCTTCGGGATCAGCCGGATTAAAGGATACTGAGTTACGCCAGTGGACAGCAGAAAAGATACCTATGCTTACAAAGCGACTTGACGCCAGTCAAACTTTGTGGCATACCAAATAATTATTGATTTTAACCAGTTGTATAATCCCACCTGTTCCTTATTAACTGCCTCATTCCTCACTCGGAACCAGGGATTGTTACAGAAGCTGATCGGCTTTGTTAAGCCAGATGTGGATGCTGTATCACACACCTGGCCTACAGAAATTTTATCTTTTTTTCCGTGTCAGATAACTTAATAACACGAGACTGACTACACCTGTCACCAGAATCTTTTTAATCAATTCTGCACGGTTGTATTTCATTTCCGATTTCCATCCGCGTTCGGCAGGTATATTAGGGATAATGCCGCTTCTGAAGTCTTCTATAATTCCTTCCCAGGCGTTTATACGGTCGGCAAGAATCAATGGTATCCAGTGTCGGTAGCGATCTTCGCTATGTTTGAAAGCATAACGGCGTATCATACCACTTAGGCCTGACGGAGGCGATGCATTGCCAAATACCGCACTTACTTCAGGTCGTTCTGTAGATTTCAGGATCTCTACATCAACTGGCTGCTTCGGCGCTTTTTCATAGTCTGAACGTTTGTGATCATCACCGGTGTAATTTTTCATCGGATAGGTAGGTTCATTCCGCTCATCGATATCCAGGCCCCAGCCGGGAATATTTTTATAATCAAAATTTTTGGTTTCCATGTTTTAAGATTTAGTGGATGGGATAAGTACCACCTTGATACATTCATCAAGCTTAGCTGAGAATATGTGGTAGGCATCTGATATTTCTTCCAATGGGACTTTATGTGTAATAAGTCCTTTAGGATCAAGCCTTCCGGCCTGTACATGTTCAATTAGTTTTGGTAGCAATCGTTTTACCGATGCCTGGTTGGCCCGCAGGGTAATCCCCTTGTTAAGGACATTGCCAATGGGCACATAATTGAACGGCGGGCCATAAACACCCACTACCGAAACAATTCCGCCTTTTTTTACTGAGTTGATGGCCCACTGAAGAGCAGTTGCCGCGCCGGCCTGCATCAGTGTTATTTTACCGGTAAAAGTTTGGAGGGCATTTCCTTCCGCTTCACAGCCTACGCAGTCTATGCAAACATCAGCACCATACCAGTCGGTGATTTTTTTCAGAAATACCACCGGATCTTCCATTGATTTAAAGTTGTAGGCTTCACATTTTGCATAATTTCTGGCAAATTCCAATCGATAGTCGATGTGATCGATTACAATTACCCGGGCTGCACCAAAAAACCAGGCACATCTCGCTGCCATAATGCCGATTGGTCCGGCGCCAAAAACAACTACAGTATCTCCTTCTTTAATTCCGCCCATCTCTGCAGCCTGGTATCCAGTAGGTACAACATCGGTTAGCAAAACGGCATCGTCAGGGTCCATATCGGGTGGAATTACGGTAGGACCTACATTGGCATATGGAACACGCACATACTCTGCCTGTCCGCCGTTAAAGCCACCGGCCGTGTGTGAGTATCCGAAAATACCTCCAACTGCAGTAGCCATAGCGTTAGATTCATGACAGTTTCCATAAAGACCCTGTTTGCAGAAATTACACCTGCCGCAGGCGATATTAAATGGCACTAATACCTGATCGCCAACTTTTACATTAGTTACCAATGGTCCAATCTCTTCTATTACTCCAATAAATTCATGTCCAAAGGTTGAGCCAACCCTGGTATCGGGTACCATCCCGTGATACAGGTGTAGGTCGGATCCGCAGATACAGGTACGGGTTACCCTTACAATCGCATCTTCCGGATGCAAGATTTCGGGCATTGGGCGCTGTTCAGTTCTGACCCTGTATGGGCCCCGGTAGTTCATTGCTAACATATTTTCAGGTTTTGTTTAATGAAATGGTAAGTTTATCTAAGCTTCCAGGCGTAGGTATAAGCCGGAATTTATTTTTTAGTCCCGCCATTTTCTGGCTCACGGCCAATACCAGGTGACGTGCCGATTTTCTTGTTTTTATAGGTTTTCGGGCTGCATTTTCTATACGCCTGTCCAGCTGATCCTGGTTGCCTGCACCGGCAACAATATCTTCTGCAGGTTTTCTTACAGGCGTTTTACCGGCATTTATGATTTCCGGGCCGCTATCATTATGTTTTGTTTTCATGTATTTATGTTGACTGTTTTAAGACGGGATTTACGCTAAATTTTTAGCTGCGTTATGTTATGACAGTTCTTAATGTTGAGATGATTTCCCGTTCCCATCATACTTGTTTTGCTTTCTATTGTTTATAAAACCTAAGCGCTTTTATAAAAGTTTAGGTGTTAATTACGTGTTTTCCCTGTGGTAAATACCTGAACGGATAATGTGATGTCTGGGTAAACAGTAGTTTATCAAAGGTATATTGCATCAACCCTGATCGTGAGTACGCCTTCTTTGAGATTTAGAAACTTTAGCCCGGTTAACCTGGCTTATTTACTAAACATTAATCGGTATGAAAAATTTCAAAAAAAACTTATGTATAAATCCGGCTATATGGCTGTTACTGGTATGTCTGCTGGCCTGTAACAGGGCTGATAAAAAATCCAGCCTCGAAAAAGATAGCGTGGCAGGCGATATGGCTGTACCTAACCGGATTGGCGGTGCTGAAACGTATGAAACCAAGCTTGATGAAGCGGCAGCTGATCACCTAAAGCATATCACACAATTGCTGCTTATGGAATACCATCTTCTGGCACCGCACAAAGATAAAAGCAGAGCCGAAACGTCACCTGCGCTGCAACAGCTCTTGAAAATTAATCGCATCAGTTTTAAGCGAATCGAAGCTTATGCTGCGGCGAAGCGGATAATACTTCCATCAGTACTGCTTGATGAGCAGCAGATCAGTTTAGACTCTTTGAAATCTTTATCAACCGCTAATGGCTTGAAGAGGCGTTTAAATCTTTTGAAAATTAATGGTACAACGCTTTTAAAAAGACTGCAATTGGCTGCAGATAACCGGGAGCAGGATTTTAAAATCCTGATGAACGAAGAGTTCAGTGATCAGCAGGAGAAAAACCGTATGATAAACTCACTTTAAATATGAGCCTGGGTTTTTTTTTCATGTCGCTTATGTTATTTCCACTGATAAAAATACCCGATTAACATCTGTTGATACCTAAATACCGGTAATGGCAAAACCGTTGATCCTTTTTGCTTGTTGCCACCCAAAATAGGATTGTTATGCAAGAAAAATATGCTCCCGTTCCCGGACGTTCTTTCCCGCTTGGTGCGGAATGGGATGGAAAGGGGACCAATTTTGCGCTTTTCGCAGAAAATGCCGAAAGAGTAGAACTTTGTTTATATGCTAATGCTGTAGAGGAGGAGGCCCGTATCGAACTTGTTGAACGTGACCACCATATTTTTCATTGTTATATCAAGGGAATACACCCAGGACAGCTGTACGGCTACCGGGTATATGGCCCTTATGAACCCGAGAATGGTAAGCGTTTTAATCCGAACAAATTACTGCTAGACCCTTATGCAAAAGCAATATCGGGAGAAATGGTTTGGGATGATGCGGTATTTGGATACCAGATAGGTGGAGCTGATGGTGATCTAAGTTTTTCCATGGCAGACAGTGGCCCCTTTGTGCCAAAATCGCTTGTAGCAGATTTAAATTACGATTGGGAAGGCGACACCTCACCGAAAATTCCCTATGGTCAATCGGTGATTTACGAATTGCACGTCAGGGGATTTAGCAATCTCAATCCTCACATACCCGAAAACCTGAGGGGAACCTATGCAGGTCTGTCACATCCTGCAAGTATTGAGTACCTTAAGTCTCTCGGAATTACCGCTATAGAGCTAATGCCCGTAGATCATTTTATTTCAGATGGTTACCTGCAGGAAAAAGGCCTGAGTAATTATTGGGGGTATAATACCATTGCTTTTTTGCGCCTGAAGGAAAATATTCATCCTCTGGCACAAATGGTGAACAGATTGTCGAATTCAGGGATATGGTTAAAAACATGCACCGCAATGGAATAGAGGTCATTCTGGATGTGGTGTACAATCACACGGCAGAGGGTAACGAACAAGGTCCAACAGTCTGCTTCAGGGGAATAGATAATGAAACCTATTACCGCTTGGAAGAAACTCAAAAACGTTACTATACTGATTATACTGGAACCGGAAATACATTAGATACACGCCTGCCTGCCGTGCTCAGGCTGATTATGGACAGTTTACGTTTCTGGGTGGAAGAAATGCATGTAGACGGCTTCCGTTTTGATCTGGCTTCGGCACTGGCAAGGGGATCGGATGAGGTACAAACATTAGGAACTTTCTTAAATATTATTCATCAGGACCCGGTAATATCGCAGGTAAAACTCATCGCCGAGCCCTGGGATATTAACGAAGATGGTTACCAGGTTGGTCAATTTCCGGCGGGCTGGGCAGAGTGGAATGGCAAATACAGGGATAGCGTGCGCAGATTCTGGAAAGGAGATAAGCGAATGTTGGGCTGTTTTGCGCAGCGTTTTCTAGGTAGTCCTGACCTTTATATGCAGAGTTTCCGGCGCCCTTCGGCCAGCATCAATTTTATTACGGCCCACGATGGTTTTACGCTTCAAGATCTGGTCAGTTATAACGAGAAGCATAACGAAGCCAATGGGGAGGATAACAATGATGGCGAATCTAATAACGATTCCTGGAACTGTGGGGAAGAGGGGGAAACCAATAATGTAACCATTAACTTGCTGCGCAAAAAACAGAAAATGAATTTTATGGCTACACTGCTATTGTCTCAGGGTGTACCAATGATTGCCGCGGGCGACGAAATTTCGAAAACCCAAAAGGGTAACAACAATGCTTATTGCCAGGATAACGAAATTTCCTGGCTCAACTGGACCGAGGCTGATACCGTAATGCTGGAATTTACAAAAAAGCTGATCTTGCTCCGCCAGAACCATCCCAGCCTTTCGAGAAGGGAGTGGATTATGGATAAGCAGTTTGGGGCAGATGGCCTTCCACATATTGCATGGCTTTCGGCTACTGGCGAGTTAATGGACGATCAGAAATGGGAGTTAGATGACGAAAATACCTTAAGGGTTTTTCTACATGGTGAAGGCATTAGCGGAAAGGATAAAAATGGTACGGATATCATTGACAGCCATTTTCTATTAATTTTTAATGGGGGTGAATGCGAGACCTGCTTTAAACTTCCGGGCATCAGGTTTTCTCAAAAATGGAAAGTTGAGGTTTCTACGGCAGCAAAAGGAGTTGGAAAAGAAAAATTCTTAGCTGGTGAAGCGCTATGCGTAGAAGAAAAAAGCATTATCGTATTGAGGGCAATATTTTAACCACTGTTTAAAATGCAGTGCCTGCGGACTAGTTGTAACGCCATGTTCAATCACCAACGTTTGCAGATTGGAACTGTGTCTCATCAGGCTGTTAAACTGTGTAACATGTACCAGGATAACTGATGTATCTGTAACCATTATCAGAAAATAAAAGGAGTTTATTGGAACGGTAAGGGCATAATAACTGATTGAACAGTATAGCTTATAACACATTTGCCTGAGCATCTGTACCTTATGTCATCCCTGTTTGCGACAAAACAATCTCAACTCAATTTTGTTTTAATTGAATAACGTTAATATAATTTGTGCAGATCTATATCAATATTTTGAATAAAATATTGTTGAATTTATGGCCGATAAAAAAGAATACAAAGAAGCCGGGCAAAGCGCTTGGAAAGAGCGCCAGGCATTTTTGCTGCGGTTTAGTGATACCTTAAGGTCCTATAATAATCAGCACGATATTGGCAAGGCCGCGGTTGAAATGCTGGCTAAAGAACTAGCGCTTGACCGATGTTATTGCGCAATGATTTCGCTTAGCAAAGACCAGGCAGCTATTTTATATCAAAGCGGCAATTCGTTAATTCCGCCTATTCCCTGTACACTTTCGCGGGCGAACTTTCCGGAACCGCTAATGCAATCGATTGATGGTCCGTTCCTCGTTAATGATACGGTTGCAGACGAGCGGTTAACTGCTGTTGATCGGGAATCTTTCGCCGCAATTTCATTTCGCGCGGTAGCGGCCTGTACAATACGCCGTGGTAAAAAAGATCCCGTATGGTCGCTGGTTGCCACCCAGTCGGTACCCAGAAACTGGACGGCAGTTGACATCATGTTGCTTGAAGAAGCGGCCGAACGACTGTATGGTGCCATTGAAAATGCCCGGGCTTTAACGGCTTTAGCTGAAAGTGAAAAAAAGTACCGTACGCTCTTTAATTCTATTGATGAATGTTTTTGTATCATTCAAATAATATTCGACGAAAACGGGAAGCCTGTCGACTATCTCGTTCTGGAAGCCAATCGCGCATTGTATGAGTTGACCGGACTTACAGATGTAATCGGAAAACGGATGCGCGAACTGGCACCTGCGCACGAACAGTTTTGGTACGATAAATATGGTGAAATTGCCTTAACAGGCGAGCCGGCACGTTTCCAGCATGAAGCCGATGCCTTGAACAGGTGGTACGATGTTTATGCGTTTCCTATGGGTAAACCACAAGAGCTGAAGCTTGCCGTCTTATTTAAAGACATCACCGAGCGTAAACATGCAGAAAAGCGGCAGGTTTTTCTCTTGCGTCTTAGTGATGCTTTGCGGCCGTTAGCTGACCCGTTCAGCGTGCAAAACACCGCTATGGAATTGCTGGCTAAATGGTTAGGGGTAATGCATGCCAGCTATTTTGAGATGGAGGGCGATGGGGATTCCTTCCATGTGGCCGGACATTTTAAAGATCAGGCCAAAGACTTACCTGAGCGTATGCGTTTATCAGATTTCTCCGATTCGCTGGTAGCAGCTTATCAATCCGGACGTACCGTTGCCGTTAACGATACGGGTATAACAGGCGAATGGGTAAAATCACCTGAAACCTATGCCAGGATAGGAGTAGCTGCCTGGGCAGCTGTTCCGCTTTTGAAGCATGGAAAGCTGGTGGCCTGGATTGGCGTAAATTCAAATAAACCCAGAGTGTGGAGCGAGGTCGATCTTCAAACCCTGAATGATGTTGCCAAACGCACATGGGATGCGTTGGAGCGGACAAGGGCAGAACAGGCCCTGCGCGATGCGGAATTAAAATATCGGATTCAGCTGGAAAACGACGTAAAAAAGCGTACCAGAGAGTTACAGGAAAGTAGGGATAGCCTGCAGACGATTTTCGATGAAAGGCTCAAAGCTGAAGAAGAACGCAATAAAACCTATCTGTTGCTAAAGAAATCGGAAGAAACCGCCTCATTGGGTAGTTGGGAATTCAATCGCCTTACAGGTCAGTTAACCTGGTCTGACGGGATGTACCGGCTGTTTGATCTTAACAATACCACGCCCGTCACACCAATTATTTATTTGAAGTACACCGTGGAAAAAAGCCTGGCCAAAGCCGAAAAAGTAATTCAATATATTCAAAACAGTGACGCGGATTTTGAAGAAACGTTGGAAATTAACATTTCGGGTAAGATCAAAGTGCTGCGCATTAAAGGAACTGTAGTGAGGAACGGCCAGGGCTATATTGAGCGTGTGTTAGGGGTGGATCAGGATATTTCGGAGATGCGCGGAGCGGAAGAAAAAATAAAAAAAATGGAGCAAGAGCAGCAATTGCAGATATTTCGGACATCACTGAGTACTTTGGAAGAAGAACGGCATAGAATATCCGAAAGTTTAAATAACGGAATCGGCCAGCTGCTTTATGGTATAAAGATCAATATGTCCAGCTTTCGCCATGGCATTTCCGAGGAAGAATTTAATCAAAACAAGGCCTATATCAATGATCTGCTAACCCAGGCCATCATAGAAACGAGACGGGTTTCTCATGAACTGATGCCGACCACACTTGAACAATTCGGACTGAAAAGCGCTATTGATGATATTTGCAGACAACTATCGGGCGAAATTGAATTCAATTGCCATATTTCTGTACAGCATAACAGATTGGAAAAATACATGGAACTGGCTGTTTACCGCACCACGCAGGAATTAATGACTAACGTAGTTAAACATGCAAAGGCAACTGCGTGCGAGGTAATGATCATCATCGGTACCGATCAGGTAAAAATAGTTGTGAGCGATAACGGCAGGGGAATGCCACAAGAATCAGAAAAAGCTGACGGGATAGGCCTGGCATCCATTCGCAGTAAGATTGAATTACTGGATGGCCGCCTCACCATTGCCTCCGAACCTGGTAAGGGAACACACATAGAAGTAATTATTCCTCATCAGGGGTTAACCCAAAAACCAAGCAGGTGATGATTAAACTAATGATTGTAGAAGACAATGAGGTTGTTCGCCAAGGGCTTTCACACCTGCTTGCTGCAGAGGCTGGCATTGCCATTGTTGCTGATGCCCAAAGCGGGGCGATTGCGCTGGAGAAGTTGGCTAGCGGTATAGGGGTTGATGTAATGCTCATAGACTGGAATATGCCCGGCCTATCAGGTGTTGAATTAACCAGCCGTGTAAAACTGCTGATGCCTCACATTAAAGTTATTATTTTAACCATGCATAGCAAAGATGAATATAGGATGCAGGCTATTAGTGCCGGAGCCTCTGCCTATGTACTAAAAGATCTTGCAATTGAAGATCTGGCCAAAATTATTCGCGAGGTTTAGGCGAAATACAGCTGATATATATTTACCGCAGTTTTTGAGATTACAGTTTACCTTTACCTCGTCCTAATCTTGTATAGTCCACACCAGGTCATTTGTCTGGTAGCCAAGATCCTTTGCTTTTTTTAAATAATTTGCTTTTACCCCGTCAGGAATTTGTTTTGTTCGGGATAGTATCCAAAGATAGTCCAGGTTATTTCCGGCGATAAGGGCATACTGGTAGTCCTTATCAATTTCAATTACATTATAACCAGCATAGAAAGGGCCAAAAAATGAAACTTTTAACCGGGCTTCGTCGTTACCTTTCACAAATTTGGCTTTTCCGATGCTCTGCTTCCATTTCTTTTTAACCATATCATACCCTTTATTGTCTACCTTGATAGAGCCATCGTCATTTTTTGAATAGGTTGCGGTTACACTCTTCAGGTTTTTTTCAAATTTAAAATCCATTCTGGCAATTTCGTACCAGGTACCCAGGTATTTATCCTGATCAAATGGTTTAACCGCTGTTGCTCCATTTGGAATTGAAACCTTACAACTGGTATAGGCTGCTGCCAGGATGGCCAATGTGGCGAACAAAAGTGTATTTCTATATGTTTTTTTCATGATGGTCATTTTAAATAAGCCCAACAAATACGAAGCGCAAATGTTTTGACATGCGCAAAGCGGAAATGGATTTACTCCGGTTTTACTGCATTTTTTGAGCGCCTGCATTTTTGACTGCAATAGATTACCTCATCCCAGTTTTTTGCCCATTTGGCGCGCCACATGAACGGGCGGTTGCAAACCGGACAGTTTTTTTCGGGAAGATGCTGTTTTTTTACACCTTTCATACAGGTTTAAGAGACAATTTTTTTGATCATGCCATTAAAAATAAAATAATGGAAGGGTAGCACGGCAAACCAATACAATCGACCGGCTAACCCAAGTGGCCTGAAAGTAGCTGTTTGATAAACATAATCATCCACTATTTTAAATTCCAGCCAGGCTTCACCCGGTAATTTCATTTCAGCATATAACAATAAGCGGCTTTCCTCGGTATTGGAATAAATTACCCTCCAGAAATCCAGCCGTTCACCTGTACTGATGGCTGTTGGATTTTTTCTTCCACGGTTGAGTCCCACGCCACCAAATAATTTATCCAGGAAACCCCGGAAGTTCCAGAGCCAATTTGCATAGTACCATCCCGATCGTCCGCCAATAGCAAATATTCTTGCTGTAGCTAATTTCCGGTCTTTGGTATGAGCTGATTTTCGATCTACAAACACGCCATTTTTTGGCACTGCGAGCAGCTTTTTGATCATCTCTTTCGAATAAGTTTTTCCCATCGCATCGTACCAGCTTGAGAGCACCATATTTTGCTCGATCTTCTGGAAGGCTAGTTCAATAGCTTGCTTGTATGGGATCAATTTGATGTCAAGTTCATCTGCTAAATGATTGGGATCGGCCACTACATCTATATGCATGCTGTCTACAAGGTTCCGGGCAAGACTATAAGAGGTTGATGTGACGAAATACAACCAGTAAGACGAGAGTCTGGGTGTCATAACCGGTACGATGAAGATGCGTCTTTGCAGTTTCCTAACGGCTGCAAACTGTAACAGCATCTCTTTGTAGCTTAATATATCGGGGCCATAAATATCATAATGTTTACCAAAGGTGAATTCTTTTAGCAGCACTTTGAAAAGGAATTCTATTACATTGCGGATGGCAATTGGCTGGCATTTGGTATGTAACCACTTAGGTGCAACCATAACTGGCAACTTTTCTACTAAATCTCGTATAATTTCAAATGATGCACTACCAGAACCCACAATTATTCCGGCCCTCAATGTAGTGAGGGGAACTTTGCTTTCGCCCAGCAATTGTTCCACTTTTTTGCGTGAGGCCAGGTGTTTTGAAAGTTCAGTGCTGTTTACAATCCCGCTCAGGAAAATAATTTGCTTTGCCGAAGTTTCGCTAATCGCTTTTGAAAAGTTTCGGGCAGACTTTGCCTCACTATCGCTAAAGTCTTTGTTTCCGCTCATTGAATGGACGAGGTAGTAAGCTGCATCGATATCTGTTGGAAGTGATCGCAAACTTTCAGGTTTCATGAGGTCAGCTTCGATAACGGTGATCTTAGCATGACGGCTAAATTTGTTCTGGTCGAAGCGTGCTGCATTTCTAACCAGGCAAAAAACAGTATGACCCTGTTCTAAAAGAACTGGAAGCAATCGCTGAGCAATATATCCGGTTGCCCCGGTGAGTAGTATTTTCAAACCGTAATTTTAATGTGAAGAACATTTAACTGCATGTTATGTTTGCCAGATAGGAAGATAACTTAAAAAGGGCTTGATACAAAATTAAGAACTCATGAATATATTTCTGAGAAATATGAATCGACATCGGTTAAAAGCATAAATTGTTTATTGTCAATTACTTATTGTGTTGGCCATTTCAACCGACCCCGAACATGCATTAAGCATAATTAGCTGGAATTTTTTGTCGGTCGTACAAATAGTACATGGCCTCTTTCACAGCGTGTACCGGCTTTTTAGGGTTGAAACCTAATTCTGTCCGGGCTTTGGAAATATCAAAATCTTGCTGAAGTCCGGAAAACATGGCAATGTCTTTAGTGGTAAGCAAAGGTGTTTTTCCGGTTAGCTTACTTCCAATTTCCATCAGCCATGAAATGATAAAAAGTATGGGTTTTGGAACAGCTGCCGGTAATTTGATTTGCAGTTCCGGGAAAAGTTCCTGGGCAATTTTGGTAGTTTCCTTTATCGACATGCATTTTTCGTTTGCCAGAATATACCGTTCGCCATTCCTGCCTTTTGTAGCGGCAAGGTAGCAGCCTTCGGCTACATCTTTTACATCAACCCAATTCAGGGTAATATTGGTTTCAACTGGAATTTCTTTTTTCAGGATGAGGCTGATGATATTGTAGGAAACATTTAGTGGCTCAAATGCTTCGCTGCCTATCATTGCAGAAGGTAACACAGCAACCAATTCGATATGATGTTTTTTAGCCAGCTCAAACGCCAGCTTTTCGCCGTCATTTTTTGAGTTGTAGTATATATCCCTGCGGTCTGGATTGTAACCATTGCTTTCTTTTGCCGGAAGTGTGGCATAATCCACGGCCGCAATCGAACTTACATACACAATCCGCTTTACACCTGCTTCTGCGGCTGCTTCAACCATATTTTTTGTCCCAAAAAGGTTTACATCGTAGATTTCTTTTCTCGGGTTTTTGGCCCATAGCTTAAACATTGCGCCTACCGCATAAAATGTTTCCACATCTTGCAATGCATTGATCAATGACTGTTTGTTGGTAATGTCGGCCTGCACTACTTCGCATGTTAATCCTTTAAATGCTTCTTTATTTTCGATATTCCGGACTGAAGCCCGTACGGGAATGCCCTTTTCAATCAGTAATCTGACGAGGTTATTGCCCAGGTGACCGTTTGCGCCGGTAACCAATGCTAAATTCTTTTTTGCCATCTTTTAGTATTTGAAATGATAGCACAAAATTCGGCATGGTTTTTTCAAATCCGGTTCGCAAATGTTACCTAATGAATTTTTTTTCGAATCCTGCTCAGGCTTTTGGGGTTCATTCCAAGAAAGGAGGCAATATACTGCAAAGGGACATGCTGTAAAATATGCGGATAGTCTTGCATCAATTTCTGATAGCGTTCTTCGGCACTTAGGGTTGCCAGTTCCTTTGAGCGGTTGTTGTTATAAGCAAGTGATTTTTGAAAAACCGATATGCTGAAATCCTTGAACAACATGCTTTGTTGTGTTAATGTATCCAGGTTCCTTTTGGTAATCCTCAACAGTTCGCAGTCTGTAATGCATTCGAGGTTTTCGATTGATTTCGTCTGATCGATAAAGTGGAAGTAAGAAGTAATAAAACCTGGTGGGCAGTTGATATGGGTGGTAACTTCTTCCCCGCGTTCATCGTAGTGGAAAAGTCGTAGAAAGCCAGATACCACAAAGTATAGGTAACCTGGAACTTTTCCCTCTTTTTCAAGGATGTGGCCTTTTGTGAAAAGTACAGGTTCAAAATATCGCCTGCATAAGGCCGTATCGTCTGATGTTATATTTGCAGATAAAAGTTTAAATAATTTCTCGTACATGTTACAAAGTTAGAAAATCATTTTCCCCCCGCCATCTGGTTGCACTGGTCGTTCGGCTTTTTGAATTTCCATGTTTTTCTTCTGGTCAATCAGCCACTTTCTGCAGGGAAATCGCTTTTAACTTTTCTCTGTTAGTTCTAGCTCTTTCTGCGCATGCCTAAGCGTTTATGTTTGCCACGGAAGCACGAAAAACACGGAAAAATTTTAATCTACTCCGTGATTTCTGTGTTTCCGTGGCTAATTAATTTTTGAACGTGTTTTAAAAGCAATATCCCTGCACTTTCTGCTGTAGATTAGCATTTAATGATTAAAATTAGGATCTTGTAATAATAATTCAGGCCGAAATCTCCTGTATGTTAATTTTGTTGAATATTCTGAATATATTTTTTAGGCTTCTTGCCGATGTGCTTTTCAAATACCCTGGTAAAGTGACCAAGGTTTTCAAAACCCATTGCATACCCGGCTTCAGAAACCGAAAGTTTCTCTTCGCGCAAAAGACGTGCGGCTTCTTTCATCCGCAAATGTTGATAATAGTCATAAATGCCCATACCGAAAACCTGTTTAAATATCCTACGGAGTTTAAACTCGTTCATGCCGGCAATCTGCTTTAATTCCGCTATCGTATTAAAATGGCTTAATGAGGATACGATCTTGTCCCTTACATGGTAAACCGCCTTTATTTCTTTTGCATTTAATTCAGATTTTCAGCGCTTTCCCGTTTCTTTAAACTTTCAAACAGGTAAAATAGCAACTCCATTGCCTTCATTTTATAATAAAAGCTTTTCAGGTTGGCGGGTTCCTCTTTTTTTGATATATCATTAACTGTTCGTAAAATATAATCTGTCATCAGTTCTTCTATCCAAAAACTGTTAGCACGATCAAACAAATAGTCAAAGTAATCAGCCTCTTCCTTTAAAAAATCCTTCAAAAATTGGGCACTGATGCTAATGGAAACATGTGATACCTGGGTGTTCTTTTTAAATTGTAACGTTTGGCTGATCGTATACGGAAAGATGCGTACGTAAGGAGGCTCCGTGGTGTTATTCTTTTTACGATTCTCCGTTTCGTTGTTCCCATGGTTTTCAAGGATATTATGAAATATAATTCCGATACCTTCAACCAGATCAGACTGGCCGGTTACACGGGTAAAATCTTCTTTCACAACAAATGATCCGAAGTGCATTGCCATGTCAGGCAGAAAAGTTATTCCTTTGAATGAGGTGACCTCAAAATTCTGCAGTACATTTTCCACGACCAATCCGAGCTTGTTGGCGAACTGCTGCATATCGCTGTCAACATATTCATTTTTTTTATCGCTCATATTTTTCGACTAAAAATGATAGTTTATCGATTATTTTACTCGTAAAGATACGATTAGTTTTGTGGTGAATAAAAAGCTACATAAAAATTAATTTTAAAAAAGAGATGAAAAAACAGGTGTTGATATCGGGTGCCAGCTTTGCGGGCTTAACGCTGGCCTATTGGCTAAATAAATTTGATTACGAAGTTACGGTAGTGGAATTAGGGAAAGATCTGAGAACAGGCGGTTCACCAATAGATGTACGTGGTGCCGCTTTGGATATCGCCCAGGAAATGGGTATTTACGAGCAGATCATAGCCAATGAATTTGTTCATACGGACGAAATCGTTGACGCCGAAGGAAAAACATTGGTACACTTTGCCATTAATACCTTGCCAGAATACCTGGGCGATATCGAGGTTCACCGTGGTGATCTGGTTGAGATTATTTACAACGTTATTCCTAAAAACGAAGTAAATATCATGTTCAGCAACAGCATAACTGCATTGGTCCAGCAAGATGATCACGTAAAAGTATCCTTTGAAAAGGGTGACGATAAAATTTACGATCTGGTGTTTGGTGCTGACGGTACGCATTCTATGGTGCGAAAACTTGTTTTTGGTCCGGAAGATGACTTTAAAAAGTTTTTGGGTGTGTATTTTGCATTTGCAGCAGCTGACCATATCCAGACGGGACGGCCAAAATCCACTGGTATTGTATATCGCGAGCTGGGAAAACAGG
The DNA here is from genome assembly GCF_007833675.1 of Pedobacter suwonensis. Classification (NCBI taxonomy): domain Bacteria; kingdom Pseudomonadati; phylum Bacteroidota; class Sphingobacteriia; order Sphingobacteriales; family Sphingobacteriaceae; genus Pedobacter; species Pedobacter suwonensis. The sequence goes on from NZ_CP031708.1 coordinate 5,423,995, forward strand.
CGGTCATCTTCCAGTTTAAAGCGGCTGCAAATGCTATTCTGGTATTCCGTGCACCGCAATTAAATTGGGACTACCGTGACCGCGACCGGCCAAAGCAAATCCTGAAAGATTATTTCGGCGGGAATGAGCACTGGAAACTTCCGGAAATTTTAGATGCCATGCTGGCTGCCGATGACCTTTATTTCGATGAGGCCTGTCAAATCAAAATGCCCACATGGACAAAAGGCCGGGTAGGTCTGGTCGGTGATGCCGCCTATGCCCCAAGTTTTTTTACGGGTATGGGCACCAGTCTCGCTATGCAAGGCGCAAGCATGTTGGCGAAAGAATTACATCACAACCAGGATCATCAAACTGCTTTCGCAAAATATAATAATGGTTTCAAACCTTTTGTAGAAAGCGTTCAGGCAAGGGTTAACGATTCACTCAAAATTCAGCTACCTGAAACCGAAGAGGAATTACAAGCTTCTTTTGCGGCCTGGAAAAATGATCAGTAAACACTTCGTTAAAGCGGTTTTTTAAGGTAGAATCAGTGGCTCGTTGTTAATGAAATGCCTGCCAGGTATCAATTGGCAGGCATTTTTAATTATATCATTTGATGACTTGTTTGACAGTTGGTTAGTCTTTGCAGAATCATCATTATTTCAATGCTGATTATCTGATTAACTGTGATCTTTTGTAATAATAACGCCGGAATCGAAGCTATAGTGTGCCTGGAAAATTATACCTCAAATCCTGATCTTTTAACGGATTTGGTAGCTATTTTTGGAGAAAGATCAATATTTTCGAGCATGTAAGTATGGAATTCAATCCGCATAATCACATTATTCAGCTTTGTATGCAGGGCATGCAGAATGAAGAAACAGGTAATTTTGAAGCGGCGGTCCAGCTATTTCTTAAGGCCTGGGGCGAAGCAACAAACGACTTTGAAAGGTTTATTGCCGCCTGGTTCGTTGCCAGGAGGCAGTTAAAAAATGCCGAGAGGTTAAAATGGTATGAAATTGCATTGGAACTGGCCTTCAGTGTGGATGATGAAGCAGTCAGGGCCGCCTTTCCGTCGCTGTACCTGAACATCGCCGATTGTTACCAGACACTGGGCGACATTGATCGGGCAAAGCATCATCAGGCCATGGCATTGGCATCAGTTAGTCAGCCCGCTGATGGTGGTCCTTTTTATCACGGCACCAGAGCAGACCTGAAGGTAGGTGATCTGCTGACTGCCGGATATTCATCCAATTACCAATCGGATCTCATCATGAACCATATTTATTTTACGGCTCTGGTAAATGGCGCAGGCCTCGCAGCTGCTTTGGCCAAAGATGACGCCCCGGAACGTGTTTATATTGTTGAACCTATGGGCAGTTTTGAGGATGACCCTAATGTTACTAACAAAAAGTTTCCGGGTAACCCGACCCGTTCTTATCGTACTAAAGAACCACTTAAAATAGTTGGCGAAGTAAGTGAATGGTTAAGGCAAACGCCTGAACAGCTACAGCAATGGCGCGAAAAACTGGCTGCCGACAACGGAGAGATTATTAATTGAGGCGAAGCTGGAGGGCAACCGGAAATCTCGTCTGGCAGGTTTGGCTTCGCCGCTTCTCTGGCATGCAAAACAATCTTTCATCCTATGCTGTTAAGGTAAATAACTAACTACTGTTATATCATTATTAATGCGATCAGACAAACTTTATCAACAACGAGAATCTGAACGTGGCAGTATCAGAAAAACTGAAATATGAACCCAAAATATCTCCTTACCGCTATTGTGATTTTTATGATGCCGAAGTTCATTATGGCACAGACTGCCCAAAAGCCTTACTCTATATTTTCGCCCGTACCGAAAGAAAAACTCCGGGAAATGGAAACAGATCGCCCAGACGTTACCGAATCTGCCATTACGGTGGATGCCGGCCATTTTCAGTATGAAAGCGACCTGTTCGCTCTGGAACGCGAGCGATCGGAATCTTCCTCACAAAAAACGGTAACGATCAATAGGGCTAACCTCAAAATGGGTCTTACCGGCAGCATATCCCTGCAGGTGGGCATTGAAACCTACACCTGGCAAAAAGAAAGGAATAATGAAACAGGAGAAATTGAGAATAGTAAAGGATTCGGCGATATAAATCTCCGGCTTAAACAAAATCTGATCGGGAATGATAAAGGCAATTTTTCAATGGCATTACTGCCCTATGTTACATTGCCGACAGCAACATTTGGTAACAGCAAACTTGAAGAGGGGCTTATTGTGCCCATGCAGGTTAAATTACCATCAGACTGGAAAGTTGGCACGCAGGTGGAGCTTGATCATTTAAAAGATAATTCTGGCGACCAAAAGCATGTCGAATACCTTCAGTCGCTAACAGTTAGCCACGAGATCAGGAAAACCGTTACCGGTATAGCTGAAACTTACTTTACCTACGATTTTAAACAACATCATTATTCAAACTTTTTTAATGCCGCGGTCCAGGTAGAAATCGCACATGATGTAAAAATTGATGGCGGTGTTAATTATGGAATCCAAAAAGATGCGATGAAAAAATACTTTCTTGGCATAGCCGTCCGGATTTAGTAAGCCAAAATAATTAAACAGGAATCTGCGAAAACAGCCACTTCCCGTATCAATTGCAAGCAGGGCAGTTTATCTTTTTCATCTGTCCTAATTGTGCTCCACTGCGATCGTGGATCCAGATTAAATCTTTGGTGTTAAAAAGCAATTCCATTTTCCCATATATCGCGTGCCTGCTGTTCGGTGGCGGGTAATAGTTTATCAAGGGTAGCGACGGCTTCTTTCTGAATCTGTTCGATGAAAGGCCTGAATTTTTTATTGTAAGTTTTGAAAGCCTTTTGAAAGTCGTGTCCCTCATTTGCAAATGCATCTGCAAGTGCGGTTGCACCGATAATTGCCAGCGAGCCTCCCATACCTGCGGCCGGGGAAGCACAATAGCCTGCATCACCTATAAGTGCTACCCTGCCTTTTGTCCATGAGGGCATTTTGATCTGACAAAATTTATCAAAATAGAAAGAAGATGCCTGCAATAGTTCGGCTTCCAATTCAGCAGCCCGCCAGCTCATGCCTTTCATCTGATTAGAAACAATTTCCTTCAATTGCTGCTGATTGCGGAAATCATAGCTGAGTTCTTTTTCGGGTCTGAAGGTGAAAATGATATCTGTCTTATTGTTATGGGCATAAAGCGCTGCGCCCTTATTCGCTTCTGAATACATTTGATAAGTACCGTTTTCAACCAATAATTTATCTACCACTGCAATTGAAAAATACTGACCTAAAAAATGCGAATACTCCGATTCGCGGCCAAACCAGATTTTACGAACCACTGAATGTATGCCATCGCAGCCGAATACATACGCATACTTTTCTGATGAACCATCTCTAAACGTAACTTCCATTTCATCAGCAGATTCGTTTAACCGTTCGATACTGTTATTGAATATGAACCTTACATCATCTTTAACCAGGTTGTATATCATCCCGAGCAAAGTATCCCGCTCCATTTCAAATTCGGTGTCTGGAAATTCTTCACCCGGGTGTTTTAAAATTAAACTGTAACCCGTTTGGTTTGCAGCGTTTTTAAATTCCCATTTTTCCGGACCTACCCGCTGGGCTTTAATCTGTTCGAAAATTCCCATTCTCTTAACGATCTCTATGGTATCCGCCTTGATATCTACGGGAGTGCCGCCTTTTTTGAGCGAAGCCCCGATTTCGATAACTGTTACATCATAGCCTGACTGTTGCATCCAATAGGCAGTGGTAAGACCAGCAAAACTTGCACCGGATATCAGCACATTTTTATTACGTTTCATTTTCTTGGAGTTTAAATACAGCGCGAAATTCTGCAACTTATCGACAGCAAGAAAGAATAGATCGAAGCAAGTATTGGACTAATCGATGTTTTTATTTCTAAAACCCATTGCCGTGTAGCCAGTGGCTTTGGAAAACAACCTGGAGAAATATGGGTAGTCAGCATAACCCAAATGAAACGCAATTTCTTTTACCGATTTATCGGTATGGTAGAGAAGCCTTTTCGCCTCCAGGATCACCCTGTCCCGGATCAGCCGCGATACGGAAAGGCTTGTGGCTTTTTTAATGCATTCATTTAGATAGGGAACAGAGATATGCATTAACGATGCGTACTCACTGGGCCGTTTCAATACCGCATACTTTTCTTCCAGTAACTTCCTGAAAGACATCGCCACGCTGTCAAATCGCGAATAAGAATCTTCAGCCTTTTTATGACTTAAAAATGCGTTTATCAACAAAGCGGTTAAAGCGTTACAGCTGTCTTTTACCAACAAATGGTAAAGTCTATTCTGTTTGTTGCGGTAAAGTTTTAAACTAAGTGAAAAGTGCTCTGAAATTATCTCAAAGGTTTCCGTAGTTAGCGGGAGGGGAGCGGTGGGAGTGAGGTCTTGTAATATGTTGAGGTAAGTTCTGTTCAGGCATTCACTCTGGATGGACATCGAAGATACCGATATATCATCAATATCGTGCATGCAATGTACCTGATCCGGATGGAGGAAAACGATAGCCGGAGCCATAACTTTATAGGTTTTGAAATCAATTTCTATGGTCACCTGTCCTTTTTCAAGAATATGAAAGGTATAACCTTCATCCCGATGCGCCCTGATCGCGGTTTCTTTTTCGGCTATAGTAATAAAGTCGATCTTTTTAAAGTCGTTTTTATCCATAGCGATACCCTGTCTGGAGGTATCGTCCATTGGATTAACCGGTATTTTTTCGCGATTACTTCGCATAAGCCTTATTGTACAAATCAAAGTTTAAATATAAACAACTTTGTTCTCACCTTTTTCCAAAATATAGCGATCTAAGAGAATAGCTTCTTCTGGTGTAGGTAATGTAGAATTCCCGACAATAGGGAACATTCAGTAGCAATCAGATGGATAGAAAAACAAAAAACCTTTCATTTCTGAAAGGTTTTTATTCGATTTTTTTTGATGTACTCGGGGCGGGAATCGAACCCGCACGCCTTTGAAAGCACAGGATTTTAAGTCCTGCGTGTCTACCAGTTCCACCACCCGAGCATTAGCCGCTGCCGATCTCCATCGGCTTGGTTAACTTAAAAATAAATGCCTTCTGGTAGGAAGGCATTTGGAGCGAAAGACGAGATTCGAACTCGCGACCCCGACCTTGGCAAGGTCGTGCTCTACCAACTGAGCTACTTTCGCAAAATTAACACATATGTTGTGTTCCTTTGGGGTTGCAAATATAGAAATATAAATATCACTGTCAAAAAATAATTTAATTTTTTTTGCTTTAATCAGTGTTTCCTGTGGTTTTTTATGGCGTATATCACAGAAATCAGTTGATTCAATTTTGATTTTAATTTTGTAAATTTTAAGATTATCAGCTAGTTAAAAGCGGCTTGATCAGCTCAGACGAAAAAAATTCCATCAGGTAAAAAAATAAAAAAAAATATGTGGTTGTTACTGTTATTGTTGACTATTCAATATTAACTTTTTTCAGCAAGGATGAAAATCAAAGAAATTTACTTTTTGTGGTGATAGCTGGAATAACATTGCCCCGGGAATTTAAATATTGATGGCTTGCAGATACAGGTTATTGACGATAAAGCAACGGTTCACCATCCGGATAAACGCGATTGAATAGTAAAAACTTTTATTAACTTACTCTTGTTTATGGATTCCGCTGAATGATAGCTTTGTATTTCCGGTTTCGGCTGGATATGTCAGGCTTATTTATTAAAGCACATCAGATTAGTTGCCGAATGAAAAGACGAATAGATGCATTCCTTATGATAGCAGTATGCGGGCTTTTGGCCTGTAATGCTAAAACAGCACAGAAGCAAGATTTGGTAAAGGTGAGCCCGACGCTGCAAAAGCCGCTTGCCGGACAAAAACGAAATAACGGTGGTGAACACATTGACCGGATGACTTTTGTAGAATATCTGGATGATGGTGATTATTCTCAGATTTTGGCAAAGAAAGGCGATAGTACCATTGTGCTGATCAATGAAGCGGATACCACCAGAAACCTGAATCGTGGAGATAAGATACAGGTTACCTGGAAAGACGGTACGGTTACCGTTCCCGGAGATCAAGAGGACGAAATGCCCGCCAGTTTGCTGGTCTCTGTAAAGAAAACGGCCGACGGACCGGTAACGGCCTTCAGAAATAACTATGGTAAAAAAATAAAATATACCTGGTCTGCCGAAGAGGAATTTACTTCATCATACCTTGACAAGGTTTATCGCTTAACAGAATATTACCTCACCCAAACCAAAAACCCTTTACTGCGGGCGGCCATAAAAAAACGGGAGGAACTGACTTATTCTATCGAATCGGCAGAAAGGAACGGTGAGCGCTACAGGGTAATTGGTATTGCACCGATAGGACCAAACGGCAGCAATATTGTTCAGTGGCTTTATGTTGAAGAAGAGAAGGGCAGGGTTTACGAATACGATCTTCCCGGGGATAAACTGGTTGCATTTGATTGACTGAATTTAAACTGATTTACAGAAGTAATGACCAAACTTATTTTAAAATATTGGATCATCGATTTACTGGCAGGCTTTGTTTTATATGTAGCCTACATCATCACCATTATGAATTCATCAGCTTCGGGTAACGGCCTGGAGGCTGCTATTCTTTATTTTGCAGATATCGTTTTAAACATCGGTTTTTCGTTGTTGTACCTGGCTGCAGCGGTCATTTGTTCTTTCACGGTTCTTTTAAATTTCATTCGGGAAATCAGGAATAGTTCCTTTTTTTTATGGCTTAGCTTTTCAGGTGCGCCGGTTTTGCTGATCGGGATGTTTATTGCCAGTTTATCAATGGATGGTTATCATTATAGCAAAAATGTGATGACCAAACTATGGATCTTTGCACTGCTTTATCCGTGTATCACCACAATTTTATATGTGCGGTTTAGAAAGCAATACAGAAACTCAATAGCATTTCCGGTAATGCGCGTTAGCTGAGCGTTAGGATTCAACTACAAAAGTGATTAAAAATAAAAAACCTCTCATTTCTGAAAGGTTTTTATTCGATTTTTTTTGATGTACTCGGGGCGGGAATCGAACCCGCACGCCTTTGAAAGCACAGGATTTTAAGTCCTGCGTGTCTACCAGTTCCACCACCCGAGCATTAGCCGCTGCCGATCTCCATCGGCTTGGTTAACTTTAAAATAAATGCCTTCTGGTAGGAAGGCATTTTGGAGCGAAAGACGAGATTCGAACTCGCGACCCCGACCTTGGCAAGGTCGTGCTCTACCAACTGAGCTACTTTCGCATTTACAAAACTGATGTTGTTGTTTCGTTTTGGTGATGCAAATATAGGCAGATTTATATATCTGTCAAGGGATTTTTTATTAAAAATTTAATATTTAATTTAAATTGCTGGCTTTCAGTACAAGTAAAATTAAATCAGTTTCAAATCCTTTTGCCTGAAGGTAGCTCATCAGCTTATTTTTCCGCTTAAACGGATCACTTTCACCCAAACTTTGTACTTTTTTTACTGCTAATTTTTCTATCGTCTGTAAATAATCATCTTCATCGATACTGTAAATTGCTTTTTGTAAAATTTTATCGGGAACACCTTTCAATTTCAAACCCTGCTTTATTTTAATCCGGCCCCAATGTTTGATGTTAAATTTGCCCGATGCATAATGTTTGGCAAACCTTTCTTCATTTAAAAAATTGTTGATGATCAGGTCGGTAATAATTTCTTCCAGTTCATCGCCGCGCATGCCCCATTCAACCAGTTTATAGCGCACCTCTTTTTGCGAGCGCTCCTGGTAAACACAAAAACTTTCGGCTTTGGCCAAAGCTTGCTTTTTATCTAATATTACTGCTTCTTCTTTACTGCTTTTCATAATTAATTACTGAAATTCGTAAAAATAAAAGCGATTACCTTATTTTTCTGAATATAATAACATGCAAAATCCCATATATACGGTTTCCAAAATAGCTGAAATTTTAAATGCCAATACCAAATTGTTTGATGGAGAGCTTATTATCCATTACCTGGTTATTGACAGTCGTTCGGTTTTGCTGCCAGAAAGTTCGATGTTTTTTGCGCTTTCTTCACACCGTAACGGACACGAATTTATTAAAGATGCTTATACAAAGGGAATCAGGAATTTTGTAGTTACTGAAGCAAAATATATTCATGAATATCCGGATGGTAATTTTTTACTGGTAAACGATGCCTTGGCGGCGCTACAAAAATTAAGCGCATATCACCGGAATCAATTTGATTTAAAAACAATCGGTATTACGGGCAGTAACGGGAAAACCATCGTTAAAGAATGGTTATATCAGCTTTTAGCAGCCGACTTTAATATTGTTAAGAGCCCTAAAAGTTATAATTCGCAGATCGGAGTACCACTTTCTGTATGGCAGATTGAGGCTGAGCATACCCTCGGTATATTTGAGGCCGGTATTTCTGCGGTGAATGAGATGGAACATTTAGCTGAAATAATCCGTCCTGAAATTGGAATTTTAACCAATATCGGTGAGGCCCATGCCGAAGGATTCAGTTCTAAAAAAGAAAAACTTACCGAAAAACTGAAACTCTTTTCAACATCCGGACTATTGATTTACGCACCGGAATATGTTAGTGAAATAGGTATAAAAAACCTGCCTGGTAAAAAACAGTTTAGCTGGAGCAGTAAACAGGCGGCAGATCTGCAGATCACTACGGTTGAACCTATTGAGGGAAGATGTTATTTAAGGGCCATTTATCAAAACAGGGAGATTGAATGTATTCTTCCCTTTAAAGATAAGGCTTCGATAGAAAATGGCATGATCTGCTGGGCAACATTATTGGCTTTGGGTTATAGCCCGGAGCAGGCTGATCTGCGGTTGGAGAAACTGAGCCCCGTAAGCATGCGTCTGGAATTAAAAAACGGCATCAACCAATGTTCCGTTATTGACGATTCGTATAGTGCTGATATTTCTTCTTTAGCCATCGCACTCGATTTTTTAAACCAGCAAAACCAGCATCCTAAGAAAACCGTTATCCTTTCCGAATTATTCGAAACCGGACGAGATGATCTTGATTTGTATACCGAAATAGCCGGGTTGCTATCGCAAAAAAAGATAAACCGTTTAATCGGCATCGGTGCGAACATAGCCCGTTATGCCAATCTGTTTACGTTCGAAACGCAGTTTTTCGAGGATACCAGTGCTTTTGTTGAAGCTTTTCCGGGTTTACATTTTAACCACGAAACGATACTGGTAAAAGGGGCCAGGCGCTTTGATTTTGGGCGCATCAGTAAATTACTTACCCAAAAAATACACGATACCGTTTTAGAGATCGATCTGAATGCCATGGTGGGAAACCTGCAGTTTTACCGGTCTAAAATTAAGCCTGGCGTTAAAATAATGGCAATGGTTAAGGCCTTTTCTTATGGTAGCGGAAGTTTTGAAATTGCCAATTTATTGCAGTTCCACAAAGTAGATTATTTGGCGGTAGCTTATGCCGATGAGGGCATTGCTTTGCGTAAAGCCGGAATTACTTTGCCTATTATGGTGATGAGCCCGGAAGAATCTGCCTTTGAAGCCATTATCAAACACCGGCTGGAGCCTGAAATTTATAGCGTAGAGATCCTGAATAGTTTTTTGAATGCCTTATCTGATTACGATTTTGATTATCCCATCCACCTTAAAATAGATAGTGGCATGCACCGCCTGGGTTTCGATCAGGCTGAAATAGATGCCGTAGCCGTCCTGCTAAAAGATTCGGCCAGGCTAAAAGTACAGAGTATTTTCTCTCACCTGGTGGCTAGCGATGCTGCAGAACATGATGGATTTACCCGGCACCAGATTGATGTATTTAAAATCGTAGCGACTCAATTGGTTAATGTTTTAGGTTATAAGCCATTATTACATATCTCGAATACTTCTGGCATCTCACGCTGGCCTGATGCGCAAATGGATATGGTACGTTTGGGTATAGGTTTGTATGGTTTTGATTCTGCGGTAATCAATAACCGAGGTTTGCAAACGGTAATGGTGCTTAAAACAACCGTTACCCAGGTGAAGCAGTTGGCGCCGGGCGAAACTGTAGGTTATGGAAGGAGGGGAGTTATGCCAAACGGCGGAAAAATAGCAACCGTAAAAATTGGTTACGCAGATGGCTACACCAGGTATTTTGGTAATGGCGTTGGCAAAATGCTCATCAACGGCCATTTAGTGCCTACAATTGGCTCAATTTGTATGGACATGACCATGCTGGATGTGACGGGCATCGAGGTGAAACCCGGAGATGAAGCGATCGTTTTCAATAAGGAGCATACCATTATGCAACTGGCTAAAGATATCGGTACCATTCCTTACGAAATCCTGACCAATATTTCACAGCGGGTTAAACGTGTATATTTCTATGAATAACGCATTGGTTTAGTTGTTCGTCAGTCATTAGTATGGCAAATCGACAATCGGTCCGGATGTTCCCTGGTCGTGAGTACGGCAGATTGCCTAATGGAGATTTACACATTAATCTCTGTTCACTATGCTAAGTAATAGTTTAATAATAGTTCGCAAATTTATACCTGCATCAATGAACTAATGACTAGTGAACAAATGAACTAAAAAAACACTAATTTTACGCCATGAATAGAGTTGGGAAAGCCATATTAAACTATCTGATTAAAGGTTTATTAATTGTGGTACCCATTGCGGTGAGTATTTTTATTGTTGTTTGGGCGGTTACCACAGTTGATAGCTGGTTAAATGTAAAAAATGTGCTTGGTGTAAATCCACTTACCGGCGAAAGCAGGAATATTCCGGGCCTGGGTTTGCTTACCGTTTTGACAATTATTTTGCTGGCCGGCATTTTTGTAACCAATTTGGTTACCGAGCCCATGTACAACTGGTTTCAGCGGATGATGAAACGCCTGCCGCTGTTTAATTTCATCTACTCTTCCATAAAAGATTTAACCGAAGCCTTTGTAGGCGACGAGAAGAAATTTAACCACCCGGTATTGGTTGAGGTAGAAGGCGGTTTAAAAAAAATTGGTTTTTTAACACAAAACGATTTGCATAAACTGGATTTACCCAATGAAGTGGCGGTTTATTTTCCGCTCTCTTATTCCTTTGCTGGTCAGCTGTGTATTGTGCAGCGTGATAAAGTTACTGATTTAAAAATGACAGCAGCTGATGCCATGAAACTGGTGGTTAGTGGCGGAGTAAGCGGACTCTAGATCGCTCTTTTCAAAGCGATTACGATCGTCAAATCCGGTGTCTTTAAGCACAGAATCAAAAAGTGTAAAATCAATATAAATTTGATGGAGTTTCGATTTACGTTTACTTTACCGTATAAAAAACCAAATTGGTTGTGATTGCGTAAGTATGCAAATACGCAATCATTATGGAACATAAGGGAAAATTCATTAAAAGAGCATCACTTGATATCAACCAGCTGGACAGCATTAGAATTGGAGATTTTTTATCAGATGAATACGGCAAATCCGGCAAAGTGTGCGAAATTGAAAAAGTAGAGCGCTATGGTGAATACCACTATTATTTCAAACTATCTAAAACGGGCACGATATTAATTATCCTTTAATTTTTATTGGCATTACGTGATCAGTTTTTGCTGGATGCTTCGTGTCTGCTGTGCGGGAGCGCAAAGAGAACCATTGATCGTTTGTGCCGAGGATGATTATTGTAGAAAATAAGTTGAATGCTTTCAACGTCAACCTATTGATATTCCTGTTGTGTTATTAAAAACATTTAATATCACTTCAAGCTCACCTGCGCTGAGCTTGAAGTGATGGATCTGGATTAGACTTTCTTTAACCCTTTTTCGTTAAAATTTATAAGATAAGGTAGTGGCAAATTGGCGCGGAGCAATGGGATTTACACTATAGTTTTCGTGCACAAAATAATTCAGTGCATTGGTAAGGTTAGAAACTTTTGCAAGCAGCGAGAACTTTTTCCAGCTGTACCCCGCAGAAAGATCGAATGTGGTAAAGGCGCTTAACGGGATTAGCCTTAGTGTTGTCGCATTTTTAGCATCGTTCCAGCCGCCGTTGCGTTTGCCGGTATAAAATGCAGAGGCACCCAATTTTAAACCTTTTATTGCTCCATCCTGGAAAGTATAGAATAAGGTGGCGTTCGCCGTGTTTTTAGTTGTACCCACCAGGCGAACATTTTCAATCATACCGGTAACATCAGGCGTGTTGGTAAAGCGCATAAAGTTGTAGCTAAATCCTGCCGTGAAATTTAAACCGGTTAAAATGGCGCCCGTTAAATCGATTTCAAGACCGTCACTTACGGTAGTTCCGTTTAATTGTTTGAGGTTGGTATTGGAGTTAAGGTTACCATTTTGATCATACATAGCGGTTTGCGCCGTGTTGTTGTTCCTGATTTTGTAATAAGTTAAATTGGCCGATAACCTACCTCCGAATAGATCATTTTTTATACCGGCCTCATATTGATCTACCAGTGATGGCGGAAGCGCCTCAAGATAAATGTCGGTACCGGTATTGGTAATAAAGTTGCCCGCATAGCTGATGTACAGCGATGTAGTTTTAAGAGGCTGGTATATTAATCCTAATTTAGGAGAAAAAGCATCATCAAACTTTGTTGCGCCCGGTGTAGTTATTCCGGTTTCTAAATTCAAGGCCCTTGAACTGGCATTTTTCTGGTCTGTATAACGTAGGCCTGCCAAAACCTTAAATTGCTCAGTTACTTCGATCAAGTCCTGAACAAAAGCACCATATCTGTATATCGGTGCAAGTGTGCTGGTTATGGCAAAAGCTTCAGGCATTACCCCTGAACCATAATAGGTGGCCGGATCAAATACATTTACATTGCCATAATTTAAGGTTGTGATATTGGCATCCTTCGCATCTTTACCATAAGCGAAGGCATTACTGGTTACTCTGGATTGATCGGCATCTGCACCAAATAAAACGGTATGTTTAATCTTTCCCGTATGGAAACTCCCGTTAACATTAATTTGCTGGTTATAAGTAAATTCTTTACTAAGTGCTCTCGAAAGATTTCTCGCTGCAATACCCGATGTATTGGCTTGGATGCGGTCAGATCCATAATAATTACGATTGTAAGATTGGAAGGAACCAATGGCATTTAACTTCCAGTTGCTGTTAAATTTATGGGTGATATTGGCCTGTGCAGTAGCCGTATTTGTTTTATTGTAAGCCCATGGTGTGTTGATGAATGCACTTCGTCCAAAATCTACAATCTGGTTATTCACCGATCCCACACCAAAATCGGGCGTGAAATCACTTTTCAAATAATCACCCTGGATCAAAACTTCCGTTTGCTCACTTATCTGATATAACATTGATGGATTAACATAAAAACGTTTTGATTTTACATTATCCCGAAAACTTCCTGCATTTTCATAAGTGCTGATTGCCCTAAAGGCTAGTTTCTTGGATATCGGACCATAAAAATCAATCATTGGCTTGTATTGATCATAACTACCTGTCCGCATACTTACCTCACCACCAGTTTCAAATTTAGGCTTTTTAGTCACCATATTTACAACGGCTCCACCGGTTACACCACCATAAAGTAAAGCAGCACTACCTTTTAACACTTCTACTGATTCCAATGTACTCGCCTCCGGGCTGCCGCCGATAGTTGTTCTTGCACCATTTTTAAAAATGTTATTGCTGCCCAGGCTATAACCCCTGGCATAGAAGTTTTCGCCAACGGCCCCGCGATTGGCACCTAAAGCCACGCCATTTACATTTTTCATTACATCACCAAGGGTATTTGCCTGCTGATCTGTAATAACCTGATTTCCAATAATTTGAACAGCCTGTGGAAGGTCAATAGGCGCAATGGCGATTTTACCTAAATTAACCGGTTTTCTATTGGGAGTTTTATAACCATTAACCGCTACTTCATCTAATTGTGAAGATGATTCTGCTATGGTAAAATCGGCATTTACGGTTTGACCGGTAGTTACCACAACTGACTTTTCCTGCGCAGAAATGCCCACCGAAGATATCTTGATGATGTATGTTCCAGACGGAACATTCTTGATTGTGAAATTACCTTTTTCGTCAGTTTGGGTGGTTTTACCCGTGTTTTTTAAACCAACATTGATGTAACCTGCCGGGATGCCATCACTGGTTTTGATAACACCTGCAATTGACCCTGTTTTATCTTGTGCCATGATATTTCCTGTCAAAAACAGAAAAAGGACAATAAAATTTAAAAGAAACGTAAAATTTTTATTCATTTTATTTAGATTGATTCTTATTTGGCGCAAAGAAAACAATTTTGCGGTTCAAAATCAAATTATTTTTATTTATTCTAAATAAGCTTAATTGAAATAGTGAATTCATTTATATCAATTAAAAGCAATGAAAAATTATTAAAATCAACAATTTGGAAGAATAGCCAAACATTTGTGAAGTTAGGCTTGTATCATAACTAGTTCAATTGTTTATTCAACATATTGTCGTAGCCGGTTTTAATTTAAAGTATAAAATGGAAAGATATTCAAAAGTTTTAAGCAATGATCAGCTTTTAGAGGTTCTTTCTTTATCAAAAGATGCAACAGCCATCTACACATCAGCGGATATTGTAATTGAAATGGCTAATGATGCCATGATTGATTTTTGGGGCAAAGACCGTTCGATTATCGGTAAACCACTGGAACATGCCGTGCCCGAATTAAAGGGGCAGCCTTTTATCCATATGCTCAAAAATGTAATGTTAACAGGAGTTACCGATCAAGGTAGTGCAATACCGGCTGAAACGATGAGGGATGGGAGGCTTCAAACTGCCTATTATAGCTACGAATACCGGGCAATAAAGGATGAGTCTGGAATTCCATATTGTATTCTTCATACGGCAAGTGATGTTACCGACATGGTAAAAGCCGAAAACGCCATTAAAGAAACTGAACTACAGCGTGAAGCACTCGATCAGGAACAGATTTTAATCAGTATAAAGGAAGAACAACAAAAAAATGATTTTATCAGCATGGTAAGCCATGAACTGAAAACACCTTTAACATCCATCAGTGCTTACGTACAACTGATGCAGAGTAAAAACCTGGCAGATGTTTTTGTGACAAACACATTGGCGAAGGTTCAGAAGCAGATTCGCAAAATGAGTACCCTGATCAGTTCTTTTTTAAATGTATCGCGTTTGGAATCGGGAGAAATCCAATTGAATTTATCGCATTTTGACCTGGATAAGGTAGCCTTGGATGTGGTAGAAGACTTAAGGTTAATTTATCCTGGTAATCAAATCGATTTTGAAGCAGGGGCATCTAAATTAATTTACGCCGATAAAGATAAAATTGGTTCTGTTATTTCAAATCTGATCAGCAATGCCGTAAAATATTCAGATTTAAACAGCACGGTTTTAGTTAAATCGGTGATCAGCGACAATGATGTTCATGTATCGGTAACTGACTTTGGTATTGGTATTCAGGCCCATGATCTGGAAAAACTTTTTGACCGGTTTTATCGTGTTTCAAGCCAGCAGACCAGAACGATTTCGGGATTTGGGATAGGGTTGTACCTGAGCGCTGAGATTATTAATTCGCATAAAGCTAAAATCTGGGCAGAAAGTGAATATGGCAAAGGTTCTACCTTTCATTTCCGTATTCCACTTGCTTCTTAATCCACTAATCTAAAATAAACAACACAATTAAAATGCTCATTTGTTATCATTAAATGAGCATTTCGTCTATAAACCCTATAAATGGGGAAATCATAAAAAAATACCGGGAAGATACTGATCATTCCATCGGTCAGAAGATAGATCAGGCGCATCAGGCATGGTTAAATTATAAGGAAACTGATTTCGAAACCCGTTCCGGATTACTGTTGCAGGTTTCAAAACTTTTAACCGGGCGCAAGGATGAGTTGGCCGAACTGATGGCCTTAGAAATGGGCAAACCATTAAAGGCCGGTGTGTCCGAAATACTTAAATGTGCCGCCGTTTGCGAATATTATGCTAAAAATGGAGCCGGATTTTTAGCAGATCAGCTCATCGAAACAGATGCGTCCAAAAGTTATGTGAGCTTTCAACCTATCGGTGTGGTACTGGCTATTATGCCCTGGAATTTCCCATTCTGGCAGGTATTTCGCTTTCTTGCTCCCGCCTTAATGGCCGGCAATGCGGGTGTATTGAAACACTCATCGGGTGTTACCGGCTGCGCGCTAGAAATAGAAAGGATAATTGAAGATGCAGGATTTCCGGAGCACGTTTTTAAAACGCTGATCTGCAGCAGTAAGGCCATTCCGAAAGTAATTGAAAATCAATATATCAAGGCGGTAACATTAACGGGTAGTACCGAAGCAGGCAAAAAAGTAGCGGAACAGGCAGGCAAACTGATTAAAAAAACAGTTCTGGAACTTGGAGGTAGCGATCCGTATATTATTTTGGAAGATGCAGATTTGGAAGAGGCAGCAAAAATATGTGCCGAAGCAAGGTTGATCAACAACGGACAAAGCTGTATTGCCGCTAAACGCTTCATTGTACAAGCATCAGTAGCAGAAAAATTTACGCAACTTTTTAAAGCCGAAATGGAAAGCAAAAGAACGGGCGATCCACTATTGGCTGAAACAGATCTTGGGCCAATGGCCAGGGCCGAACTTCGCGATGAGCTGCATCAACAAGTATTAAAAAGCATAGAACAAGGGGCAAAATGTATCCTGGGAGGCGAGATTCCGTCTATTGCAGGTCACCATGCCTATTATCAACCCACTATTTTAACCCAGGTAAAAAAAGGCGTACTGGCATATGATGAGGAGCTGTTTGGTCCGGTAGCTGCCATCATTACAGCAAAAGATGCCGATGACGCCATCTATATTGCTAATGATACCATTTTTGGACTAGGGGCGGCTGTTTTTACTAAAAACAACGCACTGGCAGAAGATATTGCGCGTAATAAACTGGCGGCAGGCTCCTGTTTTGTAAACCAGGGCGTAAAATCAGATGTTGCTTTGCCTTTCGGTGGTATCAATCAGTCTGGCTACGGCCGCGAGTTAAGCATGTTTGGTATCCATGAGTTCGTGAATATTAAAACAGTATATATCAAGTAATAATAATATCCTATATGAAAGCAGTTAGAATCCATGAGTATGGCGGTCCGGAAGTGTTATCAATTGACGAAATTCCAATCCCCCAACCAGCTCCCGACGAAGTATTGATCAAAGTGCATTCAACCAGCGTTAATCCGGTTGATTGGAAAATCAGGGAAGGACAACGTAAAGATAAATTTCCCGCAAAATTACCTTTAACATTGGGCTGGGACGTTTCCGGTACCGTGGAGGAAGTTGGAGAAAAAGTAAGTGCCTTTAAAAAAGGTGATGAAGTATATGGCAGACCTGATCCAACCAAAAATGGGGCCTATGCCGAATACATCGTAGTAAAAGCCAATATCATCAGTTTGAAACCGACGAGTATAGGACATACCGAAGCAGCTGCCGTGCCTTTGGCAGGCTTAACCGCATGGCAGGGTTTATTCGATCATGGTTTGCTGAAATCCGGACAAAAAGTATTGATCCATGCTGCAGCTGGTGGCGTAGGTACGTATGCTGTACAATTTGCAAAATGGAAAGGTGCTTATGTCATCGGTACTGCATCAGATACCAATACCGACTTTTTGAAGCGTTTGGGCGTTGATGAGGTGATAGATTATAAAATGGAAGATTTTGAGTCTGTGGTAAAAGATGTGGATCTTGTTTTGGATACAGTTGGAAAAGAAACCCAGCTCAAATCATTAAATATATTAAAAGAAGGCGGACGCGTAATTACGACTTTAATGCCGGAATTTGTGGCCGAAGCCAAGGTTAAAAAAGTTCGCCTGATTGGTTTTATGGCGCAGTCCATTCCTGCACAACTGACTGAAATAGCCGGTTTGATAGATTCAGGAAAAGTTAAGCCCATTATTGATAAAGTTTTGCCTTTTACGAGTGCAAAACAGGCGCAAATGGAAAGTGAACAAGGGCATACGAGAGGAAAAATTGTTTTGCAGGTGATTTAGCATCAATTATAAAGCAGTGCTGAATAAAGAGGGGGGAGATACTTAAAAGATCTCTCCCTGGCCTGCTAAAAATCACCAGTTCATTTGCTTAGCCAATTTAACTGTGTTATTCGAGATGAATATCAGTACTGAAATCATTTTCTGTTACATCAGCAGACTGCGGCTGGATAATCACAAACTTAACCACATTTAATTCTGCTTTAATTTTAGCTCTCAACCTGTCGATAGCATTGGTTAAATCGGTGGTGTTTAATTCTGCATGGAAAGTAAGAATGAGTACCAGTAATACTTCCTTTGGAGATTGATATTGTGATAAAACACTGGTTACGGTAATTACATCCGGATCATTTTCAACCATTTTTTTAATTTTCTGCTGCGTTTCTGATGTTAAACCTTCGCCCATGAGTAGACTGCGGCTCTCTCTCGCGAGTATAAACGATACAAAAATTAGAAGTGTGCCCACTAAAACCGAAGCCAGTCCATCTAAAAATGGTAAATTTAAATTATGGCTAAGTACCATGAAAATAAAAACAATTACCAATCCTAAAACTGCGGCACCATCCTCAAATAGCACTAAAAAGCCAGATGGATCTTTACTTTTAATGATCGCTTTCCACCAGGGTAAACCTTTACGCGTTTTATTAAATTCTTTTATCGCAATGATTAGTGAGGTGCCTTCGAAAATAAAGGATAAACCCAATACCACGTAATTCCATGTTGGATTGCCCAAAACCTCCGGACGGCGGATGTGTGCAATGCCTTGCGAAATTGAAACGACACCGCCTAAACCAAAAATCATAATGGATACAATGAACGACCAGAAATACAGCTCTTTCCCATAACCAAACGGGCGGGATTTATCTGGCGGTTTTACACTTCTTTTTAGCCCATAAAGCAATAAAAGCTGGTTACTGGTATCAACCGTTGAGTGAATGCCTTCTGCAATCATTGAAGAGCTGTTGGTAAACGCTCCAGCTATAAATTTGGTTACGGCGATTAATAAATTGGCTGCTAAGGCACTATAAATAGAATTATTGGCTCTTGCCATAAATTAAGAAATGTAATAGATTCATTTCTTAAACCCATTTAATCTCATTTGGTTTTAGAACAAATGATGAAATTGGGTTAATCTTTATTTCAATCATTGAATGCTCATCTCAATACAATACGTTTAAGATCAGCTTGGCTGATCCGCTATGTGGTTTTTGCCTGCGAGCGTAATGATTTTTAACGTCAACAGTTTTAAGACTTATAGATTCCATGATGCTCCATCCGATCGCTATAGAATGAAGCATCATGGCTGTTTACGAATTTTTAAGCTAAAATCTCGTCAATTAATTTGAGTTCGGCTTCGCTAAAGACGATATTATCCAATGCTTTAATTGAATCCGTAATCTGTTCCGGTTTACTTGCACCAATGAGTACCGTCGTGATTCGATTATCTTTCAATATCCACGATAAAGCCATATGCGCCAGCTTTTGTCCACGCGATTGAGCCAGATCATTTAATCTGGAAATTACGGCCAATTTATCTGGCGTAATGTTGCTTTCTTTCAGGAAAATGCCGCTTGTAGCTACCCTTGAGTCAGATGGGATTCCGTGCAAATATTTATCGGTAAGTAAACCTTGCGCCAATGGCGAAAATGGAATACAACCCACACCATTTTGCGATAAAACATCAAGTAAACCATTTTCAACCCAACGTTCAAACATCGAATATTTGGGTTGGTGGATTAAACAAGGCGTACCGTTATCTTTTAAAATCCTGATTGCATTTTCGGCTTCTTCAGCCTGATAATTCGAAATACCCACATACAATGCTTTTCCCTGCTGCACCAATAGACTCAAAGCACCCATCGTTTCTTCTAATGGTGTTTCAGGATCTGGACGGTGGTGGTAAAAAATATCCACATAGTCCAGCTTCATTCGTTTTAAGCTTTGATCTAAACTGGAAACCAGGTACTTTTTTGAACCCCAGTCGCCGTACGGACCATCCCACATGGTATATCCGGCTTTACTTGAAATAATCATTTCATCACGATAGCCTTTAAAATTTTCGTGCAGTATTTTTCCGAAAACTTCCTCAGCCGATCCAGGCGGCGGGCCATAATTATTAGCTAAATCGAAATGAGTAATTCCGTTATTAAAAGCAGTATAGATAAGGTTTTTGCTGTTTTCAAAAACGTTTACATGTCCGAAATTATGCCATAAGCCTAATGATATGAGCGGTAATTTTAGTCCACTCTTTCCGCAACGGCGATATTGCATTTTGTGATAGCGATCGGTTGAAATAATTTGATTCATGCTTATAATTTGATTGTTGCAATAATAATTAGTTTTGACGGATTTTCGCTGCTGATGGTTAATATATTCTTAGTTTCATACGTAATCATAAGAGAAACAAATAATTTGGAGCTTGTTTTACCGAAATCCAAAACGATGATCGCTTTAATTATAAGGCGTAAAATCATTATGAACAGAATCCTTATTGAAATTCTGATCTTCCGATTGTTCTTCTACATTTTGTAATGGGTATTCTACAAATCGTATCGTTACGTTTTAATGGTGCTAATATTTGTTTTTTAATTCATCTAAATCGTTTTATTTGTAAAATTAAGCGATATATTTATAATAAAAATCTAAACCAAGTATTCCAATTTATGAAATTAAAATCACTAGCAGGCCTGTGCGTAACGGCTGCAATCGGATTAGCTTCCTGCCAATCCGGAACCAAAAAATCTTCTTCAGCAGATACTTTGAAAGGTACCCCTTTAGCAGTTGTAAAATTAGTTGCCGATTCTTTTAAAAAAGAAATTGATGGTAAACAGACTGCCTTGTACATTCTAAAAAATAAAAACGGTGCAGAGGCCGTTTTTACCAATTACGGTGGTCGCCTGGTTAGTTTAACAGTGCCAGATAAAGATGGGAAGCTGGTAGATGTAGTGGTGGGTTTTAAAAGCATTGGCGATTACGAGAAATCAACCGAACCTTATTTTGGTGCAACCATTGGCCGTTACGGTAACCGTATAGCCAAAGGAAAATTTACACTTGAGGGCAAAAGCTATTCGCTTTTTACCAATAACGGACAGAATACCCTCCACGGCGGCAAAAAAGGCTTTCAATATGTTGTTTGGGATGCAAGTCAACCTGTTGCCAATAGGTTGGTCCTGCATTATCTGTCGAAAGATGGAGAAGAAAATTTTCCAGGTAATTTAGATGTTAAAGTGACCTATACCTTAACAGACGAAAATGAATTGAAGATGGATTATGAAGCTAAAACCGATCAAACTACCGTGGTAAATTTAACCAATCACGCGTTTTTTAATTTAAATGGGGATGGAAGTGGAGAAATTTTAAACCATGAGGTGAAGATTTATGCGGATGAATATACACCTGTTGATTCTACCCTGATCCCGACCGGGAAAATAGAAAAGGTTAAAGGCACACCGTTTGATTTTACCACTGCAACAACTATTGGTGCACGCATAAATGATAAAAACGAGCAGTTAACTTTCGGTAAAGGTTATGATCACAATTATGTGCTTAATAAAACCAAAGCCATGGGCATGTTTCATGCGGCTACGGTAAAAGGAGACCAGTCGGGCATCATTATGGACATTTATACACAGGAGCCAGGTCTGCAATTCTATAGCGGAAATTTTATGCAAAGCAAAAATACCTTTAAAAGTGGTGCTAAAGATGATTTTAGAACGGCAATTGCCATGGAAACACAACACTTTCCAGATTCACCCAACCAACCTGCTTTTCCGTCAACGGTTTTAAAACCAGGCCAGATTTATAAAACAAGCTCTATATACAAATTCAGTAAATAATCTGTCTGGTGACTGATTTAATGAAAATGATGATGAAACGTGCGGCCTGACTAATTCGGGCCGTATTGTTTTAGAAAAGTTCCTGTAACACGGGGTCAGTATAATCTTCTATAAATGCAATAATGTTATGATAGGCGGAAAACTCTGCTCTGGTGTGCATGGTTGTAAGTACAACACATTTCATTCCGGCATTTTGCGCCGCCTCAACACCTTTCGGTGCATCTTCAAAAACAATACATCGGTTAGCGGCCACACCCAAAATTTCAGCACCTTTGGTAAAGGTTTCAGGATCTGGTTTGCTGTTCGCCACATCTTCGGCACTTACTATTGCTTTAAAGTAAGAACGGATATTTAAGTTATCGAGCACAAAGTTGATGTTGAAAGGAATGGCTGCCGAACCGATAGCCATCTGGATACCTGATTGTCTTGCTTTTTCCAAAAAATCGCCCAAACCGGTTATTAATGCCAAATGCGCTCTATACGCGGCCTGATACCTGCGTTCTTTTTCGATGGAAATCTGATCAATTTGTTCCTGGGTGAAATGGCCCACGCCAAAAACACGTTCCAGCAAATCCTGGTTTTTGCCATACATCTGTTTCTTAACAGCGTCAAAACTGATGTTGGCACCTAAATCATGTGTAAGAATATCGTGCCAGGCTTTGTTGTGGAAAGCCATATCATTAATCATGGTACCGTTGAGGTCAAAAAGGAAAGCTTTGGGTTTATCGTTCATCATAGCGGCAAAATTATTATAATTTTTATTATTAAGTTAAAAGATACTTTGTCAAAACAAATAACCAAAATATAAATGCCTGAAGCTGTGTCACAATCAACCGATAAGACCATATATTCCTAAATATAATTTTTAACAGTCAGGCGCGTTTTTATCCTTTGGAAATCCTGTGTTCAAATAATAACTTGCACATGTTATAAAACCATGATCGATATGATGACCGATGCCTATGATGAGGGCGATGCTTTTATCAAATATTTAAATGAGCTGCAGCCATTAAGAAAAGAAATAATTGATCGGGTAAAGAAAGAGACATTTAAAATAGTGGTGCGGAAGAATGAGATTTTGCCTGAGTTAAACCACATTAACGGAGATTGTCTGTTCTTTATCCTTAAGGGATTGGTACGCGCTTTTATATTAGATGAAGGAAAGGACATTACCGCATGGTTAACAGCTGAAAATCAAATGATCGGGAAGATTAGAAATCCCGGGACACTCGTGCCAACCTACCCGGAACAATATCAGGCATTGGAAGATTCTGAACTGCTTATACTTCCTTACCGTTTTATCGACGATCTGTATGTTAAATTTCCTGAAACCAATATTTTGGCCAGAAAATTATTGGCTATACATTATCATACTTCGCAGGAAAGGTCTGTTTTATCACGAATTCCTTCGGCTGAAATCAGGTATAAACAATTCCAAGCAGGTTTTCCCGCGATAAAGTCCAGAGTTCCGCTAAAATTTCTGGCGAGCTATTTAGGCATGCGGATTGAAACTTTAAGCAGGGTAAGGAAGAAAGAAAAACTGCAGGCAAAAGCTTAATCGCTATCCTTTTTTAAAATAGAAGTAACAAAGCGGGAAAAGGCAGATTAAGCCTAACAGAAAACCACCTAGCGTATCTGTAAGCCAATGTGCACCCAGGTAAATTCTGGATGGTGCAATGCCGATCATTAAAAAGGCTGAAATGTAGGTTACGATATTCCGGGTTAGCTTCGGCACATCTTTCAGCGTATTCATCAAAATGATTAAAAACCCAAAAAAGAGTGTGTAAGAAAGTACATGGCCGCTGGGATAACTTTGAAATCGGTTCACTTCAACCAGTCGCACGTAAAATGCAGTTGGACGTGGACGGTTGATTATATTTTTTATACCTAGAATAATTAGTCCCGATAGTAAAACAGTCGAAATGAATATTCCTTCCCGTTTATATTGTTGTTGATAAAATACAATTGCCACGATAACTACAGATAGTAATGAGTAGGGGAGTTCGCCAAAAAAGCTGATGGCCAGCATTAATTGATCTAACCAGTCGGCATGGTACTGTTGAATAAGCAAGGAGGTTTTAATGTCAAAATCAAGTATGGGATGTTTTGCAATAAAGAAGCTTAAACAGGCAAAAGCAGCAATTAACAGGACAAGTATAAAAATTAGCGTATTTCGTTTTAATGGCATAGGTATAAATTGATCAGGGCCAAAACTATGGATTTTATGCTGATAGCTGCAAAATTTACGGCTTTTAAAATGCTATAATTTAAAAGTAAGGGTTGTGGAAATTCGGTTTCTGTACTTAATAAAATAAAAACCTTAAAATATTCATCAAGAAAATCAGACTATTCATCAAGGAAATACACCTATCTGTATAACAAGTTGGGAGGTGTTGAAATGATTTCCAATCTTCGGGTCAGATAATAAGGATATCTATGCTTATGAGGTTGGCAGGATTATTTTCTGCCAACTGAAAAAGCTCACTTTTCGACAATTTACTCAAATTATACTTTTTGTATTAACGCTTCGGCCCAAGTGCACCTCCTTTAAAAGAGGAGGTGCTTAGGTTGTTCCCGTTTATTCCATTTACCGCCGTTTTTAAACAATTCACTGTACTTTGGGTTAACTTAATTATGGAGCCCAAACCATATAAAGAAGAAAATATTAAAGTTCCGCGCTTTGAAGAAAGTGATGGTTTTTACACCACCACACAGCGAAGCCAGAACATGTCTAAAATTAAGGCAAAAAATAGTTTGCCGGAGTTAAAACTTCGGAAAGCGCTTTGGGTAAGAAATGTGAGGTTTAGGATTCATCCGAAGAAAATTCCCGGCAAGCCAGATATCGTGATTAATAAATATAGACTGGCCATATTCGTTGATGGTGATTTTTGGCATGGTTACAAATGGGATGAAAGGAAAGCCTCCATAAAAACAAATTCGCGTTTTTGGATTCCGAAGATTGAACGAAATATACGACGCGACCGAAATGTAAATCAGCAGCTCAACGCCAGAGGTTATACAGTAATGCGGTTTTGGGAACATGAGGTTAACGAACATTTAAATGCTTGTGTTAACCAGGTTATGCTTTATATAGAGGCTGCTAAAGTGGCAGCCATACCACAAGCTGACGATTGATTATTTTACGACAATCTGTTTCGGATCGGTAACTACAATCTGTTTTTTGCCTTTAAAATCTGAAACCACTCCGGTGACACAAACATTATTTCCAATAAACATGCTTGCAGGTTCTGAAGGGAATTTACGCTCATCTTCTTTATTGATCACTATAGTGATCAGCTCTTTTGGATAGGCACCTCCCAAATTAATTAAGGTTAATTTATCTAAGGCTTTTGCGCTGTACACCGAATCGCAGATGGAAACGTTTTTTCCGACATATTGAGCTACATCTTTGGCTAGTATCATCGTTTGGCTTTTTGCATAAAATGCTACCGCAGTTAGCGAAAGAAGGAGAGACAATTTTTTCATAGGTGGGATGATTTAATGGACAATCAAATGTAATAAGACATTAAATTGACCACCCAAAGGTAAGGTTGCGTTTGCGAAATATCAATAACTAATGCCAAACAAGCATAAATATTACAGTAATATATTTTTACGCTGATGAAGAAAATCGCTAAGCAAATATGCCTGACGAAGCATTTTATATGAGTATAGATTACACTAAATGATCTATCCCGTTTTCCAAATTGCCCAAGAGAATATAGGTTTGGATCCTGCTGCGTTAATTTCGTGTGTAGTTTCATTAGAACCGAAAGTATGGCAAATTAGACTTGTGTATTTCAGGCCGCTTTCTGGTTCTTTGTAGGTACTGTTTTGAAATTGCCGGTTGGGTTATCAAGTAATTTTTATGGCGATCCACTTAATATCCGTAATTTGGTTTTTAAATTTGCAAAAGGCAAATCCCGGCGTTGATGAAGACCAAGTTATTTTCTTTTATATTTTTTCTCGTATTCATAATTCAGTTATATGCAGAATATACCAATGATATGCTGCTGCGCAATTTTACCAAGCCGTTAATAGTAGTGGTGCTCTTAGTGTGGCTTTATGTCGGCTCGAATTTAAAAGGACGTTTCCACAAGCGGATTTTTGCAGGATTGATTTTTGCCTGGCTTGGCGATGTGCTGCTGATTTTTCAAAAAGATAAACCTAGTTTTTTTATCTATGGATTAATCGCCTTTGTATTTTGCCATATTTTTTACATCAGGGCATTTACACTTGATCATAAATCTAACCCTAATCACAAAACGCCATATTTTTTATGGGTTGTAGGCGCTTTTGCCATCTTTTGTTCAGGGTTGTTCTTCTACCTGCAGCCTAAACTGGGGCCCATGCAATTCCCCGTTTTAATGTATGCTATCATTGCCACGGTTATGGCCATTATGACCTTCAATCGATATGGTAAAGTAAACATTTTCAGCTTTAAGCTCATTTTTTATGCGGCATTGTTTTTCTTGCTTTCTGATAGCATTTTGGCGGTTAACAAGTTTAGTCAGCCCATTCCACAAAGCGGAGCATTAATTATGGCAACTTATATGATTGCGCAGTATTTAATGGTGTATGGTACAATTTCGCGTCAGTTGGTAGTTACCAGAACGGAAGTGTAGCAAGCAGGGATTTGGTATTTTTTAAGGCAACTCATTTGCTGTTTTCCGATTTTTTGGATCTGTTTTGGTTATCTCAGAGATGATTTATGCATTTGAAGCGCAAACCTGTACTCAACACCATGTTTGTTCCCGTTTTCTGCTTGTACGCTTCGCTGCCTCGTACCTCGTTGCTGCAGGGTACCGCTGCAACCGGGGCTGAATGGCTAAAGCAGTATTTCATTTGTGGGGCTGCAGGGTGCAGAACCCCTTATTTTTAAACCCGATAAAGCGGAATAGCCCGGAGCGCAGCGAGGACTATAAGCGATAGCGGGACTGTAGGCCGCCAAGAACCATTTAACATTAATTTCCTGAAGAACCTAAATCATTAATACATTAAATTTATTATTCGGAGCGCAAAACCTGTACTCAACACCATGTTTGTTCCCGTTTTCCGCTTATACGCTTCGCGGCCTCGTACCTCGTTGCTGCAGGGTACCGCTGCAACCGGGGCTAAATGGCTAAAACAGTATTTCATTTGTGGGGTTGCAGGGTGCAGAACCCCTTGTTCTTAAACCCGATAAAGCGGAATAGCCCGGATCCCGGCATGCCGTTGGGAGTGGACTATAAGCGATAGCGGGACTGCAAGCCGCCAAGAACCATTTAACATTAATTTCCTGAAGAACCTAAATCATTAATACATTAAATTTATTATTCGAAGCGCAAAACCTGTACTCAACACCATGTTTGTTCCCATTTTCCGCTTATACGCTTCGCTGCCTCGTACCTCGTTGCTGTAGGGTACCGCTGCAACCGGGGCTAAATGGCTAAAGCAGTATTTTATTTGTAGGGCTGCAGGGTGAAGAAACCCTTGTTCTTAAACCCGATAAAGCGGAATAGCCCGGATCCCGGCATTCCGTCGGGAGAGGACTATAAGCGATAGCGGGACTGCAGGCCGCCAGGAACCATTTAACATTAATTTCCTGAAGAACCTAAATCATTAATACATTAAATTTATTATTTGAAGCGCAAAACCTGTACTCAACACCATGTTTGTTCCCGTTTTTCGCTTATACGCTTCGCTGCCTCGTACCTCGTTGCTGCAGGGTGCCGCTGCAACCGGGGCTAAATGGCTAAAGCGTATTTTATTTGTAGGGTTGCAGGGTGCAGAAACCTTTGTTGCTAAACCCGATAAAGCGGAATAGCCCGGAGCGCAGCGAGGACTATAAGCGATAGCGGGACTGCAAGCTGCCACGAACCAATCACGTTCATTTCCTAAAAGCCTAAATCATTAGTACATTAAATTTGTTGTTTAGAGCGAGAGGTGTGCGCAAAAAATTATTGATTGGATTACTTCCCGAGTAAACAGCGGATCTCTTATTTTCAATCTGCTTGTATACACTGGCATAAATGCAAACGAATTTCGTTTACTTCTTTTCCTTATCCAATACCGTAAAAGCCTGCACCAGTCGCTCGCCATTCTCATCAACCAATGTCAAGGTATGTTTACCGGGCGGCGGACTAATGGCCAATTGATGAAAATTAGTGGTGGTACTTATATATTCATCATCAATGTGCCAGTATATTTTAGCACCTGGATTTCTGTGCGCTGCATTAATTACGATTTTACCTCTGGTTCCATCTAGTTCCAATGGGATGTAAACAATTGCATTGTTTTTAGGATAAATGACTTCCATCACACTGTTTCCACCTGAAAGATCACAACCAGCTTTAAAAGGAGGGAGGGATTTATAACCGCTATTTTTTATTTTGTAATAGTATTCCATAGCCGGTGGTAAAATGAACCAGCTTTTGTGTTGCATCTGAGTGGTACTTTCACAATTGTCGGTAACCCTGAAAGTACCTGTTTGATCTAAATGAACCAATTTGTGAAAAGGACAAACGGCTGTCTTTTCTCCGGCAACCGGAACAAGTTCTTGAATTACATCAGTGCAATATTCTCCGGCTTTGTAACCGCTTTGTCTACATATGTTAAGTTTTTTGAGTTTGGTTACCGGTGTTTCGAACCATTTACCATTAGGCAACAATCTAAAAATATCAAAGAGCACTGGTGCAGCTGCTTCTATGCCCACCAATCCTGGCCGGCCTTCACCATCTGCGTTACCTACCCAAACGCATACGACGTAATTTGGAGTCAAGCCTACGGCCCAGGCATCGCGGAAACCAAAACTTGTACCGGTTTTCCAGGCTACCCGTTGCGAAGATGAAAACTGTTCCCATAAGCCTTCATCACCAGGGCGCATTACTTCTTCCATGGCATTAAAGGTAGCCCATATGGCGCCGTGATCTAAAAACGAGTTGCGCTGATAGTCTTTTTCCTCTTTAGTTTGATGGCTAAAGTAAGTAGCCTGTTTATAATCTTCGGGATTGTAAAGGCCTTTATAGGTGTTAAAATGGTTTAGTGTACGTACCATGCCCATATAGGTGTTGGCCAGATCCCACATGGTAACTTCGCTGCCACCTAAAATTAGCGACAATCCATAATGATCTGCCGGCTGGTTCAAGGTGCCTATTCCCAGTTTTTTTAATTTATCGTAAAAACGCTCATACTTGTACTGCTGCAACATTTTAACAGCCGGAATATTTAACGAGCGGCTCAGCGCTTTATCAGCAGCAATAGCGCCATCATAACCCAGATCGTAATTTTGTGGCGAATAACCGGCTATTTGAGTAGGAATATCGGGAATTATGGTATGCGGTAGTATAAAGCCATCATTAAGCATACTGGCATATAGCAATGGTTTTAAAGTACTACCCGGGCTCCGAGGAGCCTTAATCATGTCTACATGGCTTTGTAACTCGGTATTTTCTGGTTGATATATATTACCTACATAACTCACCACCTGGCCGGTTTTGGCGTCAAGTACCAAGGCAGAAATATTATTGATATCGTTTGCCCTATAGCGGTTGTTATATCGTTTTAATATGGCATTAACTTTTAGCTGTATGTTTTCATCCAGGGTAGAAGTAATTCTGGTATTTGGGATGTTAAGGTTAACACGTTCTGCTTTAAAGCGGTTTAATAGGTGCGGCGCATTTTGGGGCAGGGGCATAGGTTTGCCCGGCACTGGCTCTAATTTAGATAAATTAGCGGTAGCCTGATCGATATATTTTAACCGGGCAAGCTTATCCAGCAGATCATTTCTTTTTTTGACAAGTCTGGTTGAGTTTTTACCGGGATGAACCAATGAGGGACTGTTGGGAAGAACGGCCAAGGTGGCCATCTCACCCCATGAAAGTGTTTTGGCATCGCGGCCGTAATACCGCCAGCTGGCAGCTTCTAAACCTACAACATTACTCCCGAAAGGGGCGTTAGCGGCATACAGGCCTATAATTTCTTCTTTTGAATATCTCATTTCCAAACGGAAAGCTAAAATGACCTCCAATAATTTTTGCCAAATGGTCCGGTCTTGTCTACGCGATAACCGGATAACCTGCATGGTTAGCGTACTGCCGCCACTTACCACACTTTTTGCCCGCAGGTTTTGCCGCATGGCCCTGCTCATGGCCAATACATCTACCCCAAAATGGCTATAAAACCGTTTATCTTCAAAAGCAATAATGCAATCCTTAAATTTTACAGGAACACGATCTGCTACCGGAAAACGCCACTGCCCGTCGCTGGCGATTGCAGCACTTAATAAATGCCTGTTGCTGGCCTCGATAACATAGGAGGTAGGCGTTTTGAAAAGTTTTGACGGCAAGGAAAAAAGGAAAGCCAAAAGCAGTGTAAAGCAGATGAGATCGGAAATGAGGAAAGCTTTTGGGATTTTGTTCATTTTGTGTAAAAAACCTATCAGGTTTAGAAAACCTGACAGGTTTGAAATTTATTTGTTAATTTACTTTACAACTATTCTAGTTGTAGCGTCTCGCTACGACATTGTTTCGTTTGTTAAATATTTTTTAATCGATAATTATAACATCAACTTGTCCTTTTCTAATTTGATGATAATCGCCGGCACTACTATTAACCCATGCCATGGTTCGTGTCATCACGAACCATTTTTAAATTCTAAAATTCTAATCTTAAATCCTTCAAAAAAGCATATCTTAATTCATTCTTTTCGTAAAAAGATGCCGAGGAATATAAATATTCTTCAGGCTCCGTTGCCAACTGCCAATGTGTTGTGCAAGGGTTATTGTGCAAATAGTCTAGCTTTTGATACGCAACTTTTGGAGTGTATAAATGTATTGCTAAAGAATCTCTCTGCCAAAATTCATAATTCTTATTAATCGCATTTCTGTAATAATGAACAAGTTCACTAGGACTTAATAATTTTTTAAACTCATGAGCTGTATATTTTAAAAAAGAACCTTGAACGGTTTCTTTTCCATTTAGCTCTTTAGTCCGCAGAATTACATGTATATGATTAGGCATAATGACGAAAGCGAAAATATTAAGTTTATTCAATTTGCTTAAATATTCAAATGAATTTAATATAATCTGTTTAAAGATATCCTTCTCTAATAGTTTTTGCCATTTGTTGATGGTTGCCGTCCAAAAATAAATTTTTCCAATTTCAATATAATTCTTTCTTCTTGCTTCAAATAATTTATCCATTGATATTAAATTTCTATTTAGGAAAAAATGTAAGCAATAAATAGATAAAGTTTCGGTTCGTGGTGACACGAACCGAGGCTTTTTAAAATAAGCCTATTTCACCACCTGCACCCATTTGCCAGGTTCAGTAGCCGAAATATCATTGTTATACATCGCTTCACATTGAACGGCCGATAGATAGTATTTACCCAGGTAAGAAGCATTAAGCAGTACCTTATAAACCAAACTTTCGCCTTCCCTTACATTGAAATAAGTGAAAACACGATCATCTCTAATGTCCTGATAGGTGAAAGGAGATGATGCCAGGATACTTTGGTTATCATTTACACGGGTATTGATGATTTCCCATCCAGAAGGGAAAATCTGTGTTAATGCCATCTGTTCGTAATAACCCATTCTGCCAGGATTTTTGATGGTTACTTCGGCATAAAAATCTGTTCCTTGTTTCAGGGTAGTGGGATCTAAAACTTTTCCATTTAAACGTTTGTAGTTCACGCTCATGTCTAAAACATCAGGACGGTTAGGTAAAAAGTTATTCTGACCAGCAACTGGTTGTCCTTCTAAAACCAAACGTACAAATAGTACATTATTTCCATTATTGGTAACCGAAGCCGTATTTCCTTTAAAGCTTACCGGTGTACTATTGATATATTGCGTCGAGTTTACAGGTGCAGACTTACCATCCAATACATATTGATATTGCAGCTTATTAGCCGACTGGTTGGATCCGCAGAATTTAGCGATAGCCAATAAACTATAGGCAGTTGTTTGTGTGCTATACCAGGTGTTTTCACCCAGTTTGGCTGCTAAAGGTTGCAATAAACCTGCTGCTTTTGCTTTCTGACCAAGTAACGTCAACGTTTCTAAAATCATAGCTTCGTCACGCACATCAGAGCCATAAGTTCCTCCCAATTGTTTATAGGGCTGAACGGATGTATCCAGGCCTTTGATCATATTTTGAGCCACCTCATTTTGTCCGGCTAGTTTATAGGCCGCTGCCAAACGCCACTTCGCAGCTACAGATAAATATTGGAAAGCTTTCAAACGGTTCATAGCTGCCATCTCTGGTCTTTTAGCCAGTGCCAGCACATATAAACGATATGCTTGCGATAAATCGCCGCCATAAAAATTATTGCTGTTTGGCGCCCAGTTTGTAGCCTTTGATTTTTGAAAGCGCAATAACTCATCTAAAAGACCAACGGGAAGGGTATAACCGGCATTTTGTGCTTCAATTAAAAAATGACCGGCATAATTACTTCCCCATTCATCCGATGTACCTTCGCCAGGCCAGTAAGATAAACCACCGTCAGTCGTTTGGAAACCTTTAAGCCTATTTATTCCAGCTTTGATGTTTTTTTCCGTTTTAGCTTTCTGCTGTTGGTTCAATGGGCTTAAACGATCTAAGAATAACTGAGGGAATATGCCCGAAGTTGTCTGCTCGATACAGCCATGTGGGTATTGAATGAGGTAACTCAGTCTTTTGCCCAGGTTAATTGCCGGGATAGAAGATACTTCCAGCGAACCTGAATTGGTACCCGTCATTCCGATTGGTAAATAATTTACTGCCCATTTGGTGTGTGGCTGAACGGTTGCAGAAACCACATTGGTTACATATGGGTTTGGATTTCTGATATCCATTTCCACATCATAAACTGTTTTTTCGGCTCCGCTTTGTGCAATTACTTTCACTTTGGCAATACCCACGGTATTTGGTGCTTTTACCTCAAAATAGGCCATTTGTTCACCTGTTTGTTTGTAGTAAAGTTGTTGCCTGTTACTGCCCTGAACAATTAAATTATTGGCCTGCAGTTGTACCGATACATTTTTGAGGTTTTTCTCTGTGGCAAATACGTTTACCGGTAAAGTGAAACTTTCTCCAGGGCCAATAACCCTTGGCAGGGTGGCCAAAACCATTAAAGGTTTTTTAACCTGAACTGATTTTTCTGCAAAACCATATGCCGCATCCTGTCCGGCAACTACCATAGCCCTTACGGCGCCAATATATTGTGGCAATTTAAACTTGTGCGTTTTACTTTCGCCTTTACCTATAGCAAATGGCCCCATAAATTTAACCACCGCTTTAAAACGGTTGGCTTTTGCCGGGTTTAAATTTTTGTTGATGCTTCCATCACCGCCGATACTTAAAATTCGTTCTAAATTCCCGCCCCAGGCGCCAAGCACATAGTCGAATAAATCCCATGTTTTAACACCTAAACCTTCGCGGGCATAAAACACACCATGTGGGTCAGGCGTTTTAAACCGGGTTAAGTCAAGCAAACCTTCATCAACCAGTGCAATGGTATAGGTCATGGCTTTGCCATTCTGTTCGCTCACAGTAATGGTATTTTCGGTTTCCGGTTTAATCTTATCGGCCATTTTAATGGTCGGTTTTAAAGTCGTTTGCGGATCTTCTATAGCAAGTGGAATAGCGCCATACATTCTGATCGGTAAATCGTTAACCGTTTGTGCGTGCGGTTGCAATAAAGTAATGTTGGCAAAAACATTAGGTGCCATCTCTTTTTCTGCCTTGAATTTAAATTGTGTTTGGCCGGCTTTGGTATCTACCCAGAACGTTTTTAACACATGGCTTCCATTTTCAATTGAAATGAGCGCTCTTCCATTTTTACCTGTTGGTATGGTTAAAGTAATATCCTCTCCAACGGTGAATTTTTCTTTATCAGCGGTGAACGATAACATGGAGGCTTCTGTTGGATTACTGCCTTGTTCTCGCTGTGCCCAACCCGGCCAATCAACATAAACTGATTTTCCGGTAACATGTCCGCCGTTTACATCGCGTACCAGAATCAGATAACGGCCCCATTCCGGTTCATCAACGCGTAAATTCCAGCTTCCTTTGCCATTAAATAAATTTACCTGATGACTTTCAACTAATTTGTTGTATTGATTTTGGGTAAAGTTGGCGTAAGTATACTGGTCATCCTGTTCCCACCACCAGCGCCATTGGGTTTTATATAATTCTACGGTAACTGTTTTGGTTCCGGTCAATAATTTTCCATCGGTATTTACATTAACAATTTCCACTTTATGATCTTTACCTGTAACCAACATACCACTTAGGCGGTCGCCTTTTTCGGTACGGATACCTAAGTAACTGTTGTACACATGATAAGGAATGCTAAAATTATCGATGCTAAAATTACCGCCGGGTTCGAAAACTTTTGTGGTAAAATTTGCCCTTAACACACCAGGCGCGGTGTTATTCTCATTCAGGTTGGTGTTGACCTGAGCAGTACCGTTTTGGTTTAAAGTGCCTTCAAAAATGGTTTTTACCTGCGATTCGAAGTTAACCGTTGGATTATCAAAGCTAAAACCATCAAAACCTTTAAATTTGGTTTCGGTAGTATTTAAGTTTACATCAACTTTTGCTCTTAAATTTTGTGCAACAGCACCAAAAAGCCACCTGGCCGATAGGGTAGCGGCTGACGTTCCTGCACTTAAATATGTTCTGTTGCCAATATTGAAATCAATTTTCAAACGGTTTGGCATTATGGTTTCAATTTTTAAAGTTTTGGTGAATGTAGCACCGCCTGCTTTTACCTTGGCCATCCAGTTTCCTGTTGGTGCAGTACTTTCTGTAGCAGTTTTAAAGGTATAAAACCCATTTAATGGCTTGCCATTAATCAACCTTTTGTAAAGCTGACCTTTAGGGTTGTAAAATTCCATGGTTACCGGATAATTAGCGGGAAGTTTTTTGAGTTTATCTTCCAGAACAAAGGAGACAAATAAACTATCGCCTGGTCGCCAGACTCCGCGTTCTCCATAAATGAAACCCTTTAATCCGCTTTGAACAACATCACCACCCACATCGAATCTGCTTAGAGGCAGCGAGCTGCCATCGTCTAATTTAAGGTAGCCACGTTCCGAACCATTTTTGGCAATCAACAAAAATGGCTGGCGTTTAAGATCAAACTTGGCAAAACCATCGCCATCAGTTTTGGTGGTGAAAATAATCTGTTTCTGGTAGTCCATTAATTCCAGGTTTACACCACTTAATGGTTTGGCTGTTAATAAATCGGTTGCTACAATCAGCATGCTGTTATCATTACCACGTTTGGCCACCAAACCTATATTTGAAGCAATTAAGTTTCTGCTCGCCCAGCGCTGGCTGGTATAAAATGATGGTGTACATGGATTATCTTTATCATTCCACCTGTAATCAGACGGGTAATAATTGTTGTAACGCTGCCAGAAATCATCATCCTCATCAATTTTTTCACCGTAGCCTTCATAATCACCGTATTCGCTTTCTTCATCGCTACCATCGGATTTATCTTCCCCGGCTTTACAATTGTAGGCATTATACTCCTGCCTGAACGCAATGGTA
The DNA here is from genome assembly GCF_007833675.1 of Pedobacter suwonensis. Classification (NCBI taxonomy): domain Bacteria; kingdom Pseudomonadati; phylum Bacteroidota; class Sphingobacteriia; order Sphingobacteriales; family Sphingobacteriaceae; genus Pedobacter; species Pedobacter suwonensis. The sequence continues at coordinate 5,459,341 of NZ_CP031708.1, forward strand.
ACCCTGTACATAGCTCCGGGCTCCGTACGGATCATTTTATCCAGATCAAGTGTAAAACGGTTCTTTTTATGAAGGTTAAGTGCCTTGTCTTCATCTAAACGTACCGTTTTCTGCAGGATGGGTTTAGCCACCCGTCGCAACTCGTTACCATCCTTATAACTATTGGTCTGGAAAAACTGGGGGATATTATTTTCATAAATCTTAATCACCGTAACATCAACGGCTTTTAGATTAATCGCTTCAAAAGGTAAAACCAGCTTTCCGGAGTTCGGTAAAATGGTACCGGCACCCGCAATGGTCACCGCTGGTAATTTATCTTCAAAAACAAGATTCGCCATTTTGCCATCAGACAATTTTTTCCCGTTGATATTTTCAACCCCGGCGTTTACGTTAAGTGCATAATTGCCTTTCAGCTCTTCTGCAGCATAGACTTTAACCTGACTGGCATCAATGGTATACCTCAAATCACCCAAATTGCCCAGGGTAATCATACCGGTTAAATCCTGACCAACCCCAATTGGTTCAGAAAACTGAACCAGGGCATAATCCTCTTCACCCTGGATAGCCTTCATGTCCAGGATTTCGAATTTGTTGATTGCCGGAACGCGAATTTCTACTTCACCTTTTTGATCTGCATCAATGGCATCACCATCCCATTCTATTTTTAATGTTTGGTCGTTACCTATTTTTTTAATGCTATCAATGGTGAATTTCGAACTATTTTTAGCTGGATCATGTTGCCATTTAATTTTTAATTTCTGATCAAAATCCAGTGAGAGTGTTTTTTCTATTTTACTGGTTTCTTCCACATCAGCAGTGGCCACTTCACCGGTGAGTTTCATGTAATCCAGAGAAGTATTATTCTGAGAAACCAATCCGTTTTGAGAAAGGATTAGCCCTGGAGTAATGACTTTGAATTCGAAATCGAAATCTTCCAGACCTTTTTCTGTATCAGAAACTTCTGAAAGTTTAAAGGTAGCTTCGTAGTTTTTGCCTGGTTTAAGGTTTTCATCAGGTCTGAACTCAACGGTTTGAGGGTCTATCCAATAGGTCTTTCCAGAGATGGATGGTGAGAAGTCGAAAAGCTCCCTTGTGTCTGCTTTTCCCAGATCCTGCATACCTGTTGCAGCATTTGCCAGGTGTACGCGGATGAAACTCTTTTTAGAGATGGTACCAGAAGTGTAGGCTTCGATGTATTTTGCGTAAGCCTGGTTTTCTTCGTTGCTTTTCTTTTTTTATTGAAATAAATAAATACAATTGACGCTATCGAAACAGCAAGCAAGCCAATAAAAATAAATTTCTTTTTTGAGGACGATTGGTAGGTAGATGGTTGTTCCATAAATGAAATTCGTTAAGATACATGAGATATAATCTTGCGGTTGGAGCAATTGCTATGCCGTAATTAATCTATTTTGACCGTTAAAACCATATTTCATCAGAAAATTAACTAAATTCAACGTTAAACAGAATAATGTGGAAAATTATAACGAATATGTTGCTCGTGTAAAGGCTTTTGGATATGTTTACAACTTCAACTTTAAATGACCAGGTATGATCAAAAAACTCTTTATTTTTTCGTGTTTACTAATTTCTACAACTTTTTGTTTTGCGCAGAAGACAAATGCAGAAAAGGAAGTTAACAAAGCGGTAGATCAACTTATAGACTTAATGATTCATCCGGATAGCTTAGGCTTAGATAAGTTATTACTTAATAATTTAAGTTATGGTCATTCAAGCGGAAAAGTACAAACTAAGCAAGAGTTTATGCATTCGCTGCTTTCCGGTGAATCTGATTTTTTAGATGATATTGTTCTGGGCGATCCTAAAACAATTATCCAGGGAAATACAGCATTGGTAAGACATAAATTAATGGCTCAAACCAATGATAAGGGCATAAGAGGGAACGTAAATTTGTACATCCTCCTTATCTGGAGCAGGGAAAAGGCTGGATGGAAGCTGCTTGGAAGGCAGGCGGTTAAGGTGCCCTAGGATAGTTTGGAAGTATTTAGTCAATAGTCTTAAGACCTAAGTCATTTACGAGCGACTTACGCGTGTATAAGACTAATTTTTTAAACTGAATTTGACTGGGGAGTCGAAACTCCAAACCCCAAACTATTTAATCATCACTCCAGGTTTATTCACTAAAGGTATTTTGATCAGATTAGAATCAATAATGCTTTCAGGCAGAAATATAAATTTTTTATCGTAAATGGTACTGCCGATGTAATAACTTAACCAATATTCGTTGGTTAAGCCAAAAACTTCCGGATCAATGGCTTCTACTCCTGCAAAAGAATTGGCTTCCATATCGCCAATAAAGTGTCTTAACACGGAGGTTTTTACCTGCTTGCCATCTTTTTCACCATAACCTTTAGAGCTGATCAATACATTGGTTAAGGGCTCGTTTTTAAGATTAACAAGATAAACCGTCCAGTTTTTTACTTCGGGTGTTTCACCCATCAAAACAACGGCCATGGCAATATCTTCAACTATATTTTCAGGTAAATCTGCTTTCAACTGGGTTAACTGTTTAATTGTATAATTTATTTTGGATGAGAGAATCCTACCATCCTAAAATCATTTAATTCTGGCCTATTTTTTCTTTGCAACTGCCTTTTTTGCCGGTGCCGCTTTTTTCTTTGCCTGTGCTTTTTTCTTCGTTTCGAAAGCGTTTGGCACCTGCTCCACAATCATTTTCTTAACGGTTTCCAAATCGATGTCGGCCAGTTCTTCCGGCGTATATTTTTGCTTGGTGGCCTCATTATTCCGTAATTTAAGCATCTGTTTACCAAAACGGATAAATGGTCCCCAACGGCCATTTTCAATAGAAATTTTTTCGGCATCCCAGGTTTTGATGTACCTATTGGCCTCTTTTTCTACTTTTTTGCTAATTAAGGTATTGATATCCTCCTGGCTTAAATTATCGAAATCATATCCTTTTGCAGGGATATTGATAAAGAGATCGTTCCATTTAATAAAGGGACCAAAGCGGCCTTTTCCTTTTGTTACGCCTAAACCTTCGTAAAAAGCAATAGGTGCATCGGCATCCATTTTTTCTTTGATAATTTCAACTGCGCGTTCATAAGTTAACGATAAAGGCTCTTCGTTTTTAGGAAGAGAAATAAAGCTTTCGCCCCATTTAACGTATGGACCAAAACGGCCAACCCCAACCATTACCTCTTTGCCTTCAAAATCAGGGAGCTGGAAAGGAAGTTTAAACAGTTCCAGCGCTTCCTCTAAAGTAATGGTTGCGACAGACTGTGTGCGCATTAAACTGGCATATCGAGGCTTTTCCTCATCATCCAATTCTCCGATCTGAACCAAAGGGCCAAATTTTCCAACCTTGGTATATACATTTTTACCAGTTGCCGGATCTACCCCCAGCAATCGCTCGCCGGTGGCACGTTCTGCGGTTTCGAGTGTTGTTTCTACTTCAGTATGAAAGGGGTTATAAAACGAGTGCAACATTTTGGTCCATTCCTGTAACCCCTGTGCAATCTCATCAAATTCTTTCTCCACCTTTGCGGTGAAGTTGAAGTCGACGATTCCTTTAAAATGCTCCACTAAAAAATCGTTTACCACTTCACCAATATCAGTTGGGAAGAGTTTTGATTTCTCAGCGCCGGTAATTTCTGATTTAATTTCTTTTTTTACTTTTCCATCTGCTAAAACAATAGCCGTAAAATTGCGCTTTTTGCCATCTCTATCTTCTTTTACTACATAACCACGGTTTTGTACCGTTGAAATCGTTGGAGCGTAGGTAGATGGACGGCCAATGCCTAGTTCTTCCAGCTTTTTAACCAAGCTGGCCTCAGTATATCTGGCTGGCGGGCGGGAATAACGCTCGGTGGCCTGCATTTCTTTTAAAAATAATTCCTGCCCTTTTGCTAAAGGAGGTAAAATGGCACCACCTTCTTTTTCTTCGTTTTCATCATCGTCCGTAGATTCCAGGTAAACTTTTAAAAAGCCGTCGAACTTTAATACTTCACCTTCAGCTACTAGGTGTTCTTTTCTGGTTGATGCAGTAATCTGGGCTGTGGTTTTTTCGAATAACGCTTCGCTCATCTGCGATGCAATAGAACGTTTCCAGATCAGATCGTACAAACGCTTTTCTGAAATATCACCATCTACCGTATGTCTGTCAAAATAAGTAGGGCGGATGGCTTCGTGCGCTTCCTGTGCACCTGCCGATTTGGTTTTATATACCCTTGGCTGATGATATTTTTCGCCATAAGCTGATTTAATTTCGGCGGCAGCGGCATTAACAGCAGTTTCTGATAAGTTGACCGAATCTGTTCTCATGTAGGTAATCTTACCGGCCTCATATAATCTTTGCGCTACCTGCATGGTTCGTGCTACCGAAAAACCTAATTTTCTGGAGGCCTCTTGCTGTAGGGTAGAAGTGGTAAATGGAGCTGCAGGATTGCGTTTGGCAGGCCTTGTTTCCAAACTGGTGATATCGAATTTAGCATTTACACAGTCCTGAAGAAACTTTTCTGCCTCAGCCTCATTTTCAAAACGCTGTGGAAGTTCTGCCTTTACCATTTCTTTTCCTTTTCCGGTTGAGAACTGAGCGGTAATTTTATAGGCAGCAGTAGCGTTAAAGTTTAAAACTTCACGCTCTCTATCTACTATTAAACGTACCGCTACCGATTGTACACGGCCTGCAGAAAGTGATGGTTTTACTTTTTTCCATAACACCGGAGAAAGTTCGAAACCCACTAAACGATCTAACACACGGCGTGCCTGTTGAGCGTTTACCAGGTTATAATCAATTCCTCTCGGACTATCAATTGCTTTTAAAATGGCCGGTTTGGTAATTTCATGAAAAACGATACGTTTTGTTTTCTCCACTTTCAGGCCTAAAGTTTCGAATAAGTGCCACGAAATGGCCTCTCCCTCGCGGTCCTCATCGGATGCTAGCCATACCATTTCGGCTTCTTTAGCTAGCTTTTTTAATTCAGAAACCACGTTTTTCTTATCGGCAGGCACCTCGTATGTTTGGGCAAAATTATTCTTGATATCAATCGCCATATCACCTTTAACTAAATCACGGATATGGCCATAGCTAGATTTCACCAGGAAATCTTTACCTAGATAGCCTTCAATAGTTTTAGCTTTTGCGGGTGACTCGACGATTAATAAATTTTTGGCCATGAAATACGTTTTTGTGCAAATAAAGCTATAATTAGGGCACAAATCCAAACCCGATGAGAATTTAATACAAAAAAAATCTTAAATGTTGGTAAAATATATGGGATTATCAGTCGGTTTTAATCTGATTTTAATTCTTTTTGAAAGGCAGTTTCGGTGGTGGATAGCTAAGGCCTGCTCCCGCCTGTTGCTTCAAATCCGCAACCGCCATTCCCCGGTCTCCAGGTTTCCCGCTTCACTGGGGTTTAGGTGGCATGGCCTTTACTAGTATTGCGGTTTTATCAGCTTTATGCCGAACTGGGGTTACAGAAGATCAATAACCTGTTATTAACTAATCTGATAATATAACGGAACAGCCAACTGCGCAGCGGAGAAATAAGCGGTAGCAAAACCAATTATCACATAGAACACCCACACTTTCATTTCCACACTATTAATAGTGTTCGATAATAAAATAGCTCAATAGTGACAGGAATTCGACATAATTGGTAGCGGATACATTAATTTACATGCAAATCACACTTGTAAAAACTATTTGTGGCTATATTCGTATATTAAATTAAAAAAAACGATGATCAGCACTATTCTAATCCTATTAAACTTATTGGTGTCGCCACCAAAAAATGTTTACGATTTCAGCTTCAAAACCATTGATGGCAAGGAAATTAAACTTTCTAAATTTAAAGGCAAAAAAATCTTGATTGTTAATACTGCATCTAAATGTGGTTTCACACCGCAGTATGAAGATTTAGAAAAACTTCAGAAACAATATGGTAAAAAAGTAGTACTAATCGGTTTCCCTGCAGGTAACTTTGGCGGTCAGGAATTTTCTACCAATGCAGAAATTAAAGAATTTTGTACCGGAAAGTACAATGTTTCCTTTTTGCTGGCCGAAAAAAGCAGCGTTAAAGGCAATGATATCAGCCCATTATTTAAATATTTAACATCTCAGACCAATACCGAAGAGCAGGGCGATATCAAATGGAATTTTGAGAAGTTCTTAATCAACGAAAAAGGTGAGTTGGTACACCGTTTCCGTTCAAAAACAAAACCTACTGATGAAGCCATTACCAAATACCTGTAAAGGATGAAAAATGGATGATGTAAAAGGGAAAGATTGATTTGATCTTTCGCTCAACAAATAATTAAAAGGTAAAGTGGTAAATAGCCATTTTGCCTTTTTTTCGTTTATTAACATAAGTTCAATTGGTATTTGCAGCTTCTAGGTGAATATTTGCTTAAGCTGGAGGTCACCCTGATTCGATAACTGTAAGATTTATTTAAGGGTCTTAGCTGCAATCAAAATGCTGACTGCGAGGTAGCTACAACGCAATTGAAAACACTATTTATACTGTAAAATAAACTCAGCATGAAACCATGGCTAGCCTGGAATGTGACCGGTTAAAAAAAGAAAGGGGCTTAAATCCATAAGCCCCAAATAAACCAAACAAACTATTTATGAAGTATATATATAACGCCTGTCCGCATAAAAAGTTTTTGAAAAAAAATAAATCTATCGACGATTTATTGGTGTTTTATTATTGAATAGTGGTTAACTATCTAAGATAGTCGAAGCCGTCTAATCATTTATAAAAATTGCAGTTGTTTTTGACTCGAGATGCTAAAACAGGTTGAGCTGTGCCGGTTGGTACAGACTTGGATCGAAAGAATAAGGTTCCGGCGTGTTTTGGCTATTGGTAACGTAATAAAGCTCCGATTCTTCATGTCTTGAAGCTACCTTGATAAAAGTATCGCCCGCTACATTTTTGAAAAGTTTTTCCACAAGGGCTGCATCATTATTGTCTTTTGATAAATGGCTCAATAATAAGTGGCTCATGTACGGCGCTTTATGATTGATGAACAGTTCTAAAGCCTGTGTATTGCTGAGGTGGCCGCGGCCGTTTGTAATCCTTCTCTTCAAAAAATAAGGATAGCTACCGTTTTCCAGCATTTGTGCATCATAATTAGCCTCTAAAAAAGCGGCATGGCAATTTTTAAAATGTGCAATCAGTCGATCGCATACTGAGCCTATATCTGTAAAAACACCAACACGTACTTCGTTACATTCAACCGTAAAGCTGTAGGGATCGGCCGCATCGTGGAATTTAGAAAAAGCAGCAACTTTTAAACTGCCGATCTGAATATGTTGCTGGTGACTAAGGGAAAAGGTGTTGTTCGCGTCGAGCAGAAGCCTGCTGTTTCTTAAAGTTGGTGTACTAATGTAAACGGGGAGTTTGTATTTTTTAGCAAAAACGGCTAAGCCCTTGATGTGATCGCTATGCTCGTGCGAGATAAAGATTGCTTTTACTTTACTGATAGACAGCCCCAAACGGTTCATGCGGATTTCAACCTCTTTGCAGGTCAGGCCAATATCAACCAAAACGGCGTCATGATCATTACCAATGTAGTAACAATTGCCATTGCTGCCCGAATTAATTGAGGTGAAATACAGTGCCATTTAAGGTTGCAAGATAAGGCTTATTTAGCGAACGGGAAAAAGAAAAACTATGTCTTTGCATCATGGTGTTCTACCAGTCGCGAAAGTAATGGCAGGAAAGCCTGTATCAAATTGATTTCTTCTGAAGAAAAGATTTTTTCCATGGTTTGAACCAGCCACTCTTCTTTTATCTTTCGGGTGGCAATAAGATGTTTTTCTCCAAGTTCGGTTAATCCGATAAAAACTTTTCGCTTATCTTCCTCGCTGGGGAATCGTGCTACACATTTGGCATCGAAAAGTCGGTTGATGATCTGAGAAACGGCCTGTTTAGATACCCTTTCCATGTCGGCCAGCTCCGTAGAAAGCAATTTGCCATGTTGCTCCAATAGCGACATGGTTAATATTTCTGCATTGCTAAATTCTGAACTTACGTTCTGTTTGCGCAACGCCCTGGTTAAGCGGGTAATCGTGCTTCTTAACTTTGCAGCAATTTCTTGTGTTTGAGTTGGCATTCTATTGGTAAATATACTTTACAAAGATAGCGCTTTATTTTTAATCATAAATGGTGGTGGCTTTTTGTAATACTCAATTTTTGATTTTAAAATGATAAAAATTGTATTTTTTGGCTTTAGTATTGTTTTCATGTTTTGTATTTTTGTAAAGTTACTTTACTATTTTAATCATGAGTATTTTTCGTTCGTTAAGGCATTATAATTATAGGCTGTTTTTTACAGGTCAGGCCATTTCATTAATTGGTACATGGATGCAGCGTGTTGCCATTAGCTGGCTGGTTTACCGTTTAACAGGGTCAGCTTTTTTATTGGGATTGATTACTTTTTTAAGTTTAATTCCTTCTCTGGTGTTGGCGCCCTATGCAGGAAGTTATGTAGACAGGCATAATAAATATAAAATATTGGTGATTACCCAGGTAATTCTGATGCTTCAGGCTGGCGCCCTGGCGTTAATGATCTGGTTTAAAGTGTACGATATGTTCTGGATTGCAGCACTTTCGCTGGTTCAGGGCCTGGTAAATGCTTTTGATGTGACGGCACGCCAATCGTTAATGGTAAATTTAATTGATGATAAAGAAGATTTGCCCAATGCCATTGCGCTCAACTCTTCAATGTTTAATGCGGCCAGGCTAATTGGTCCGGCGCTGGCAGGGGTGATTTTAAGTACCTTAGGAGAGGATATCTGTTTTATCATCAATTTTATAAGTTTTATCGCGGTATTAGCTTGCATGGTGATGATGAAGCTTAAACTTACCGAGCATCAAAAGTCAACGGAAAATATCTGGGTTGACCTTAAAAAAGGATATGATTACCTTAAATCATCGCCAGACCTGGCTGCCATGGTATTAACAATGGCTGTATCAAGTTTACTGGTTATCCCTTTTACTACTTTGTTACCCGTTTTTGCAAAAGATATTTTCAGCGGAAATGCTACAACATTTGGCTGGTTCGAAAGTGCTGCTGGATTTGGGGCGTTCTTCGGGGCCATTTATATGGCTACATTAAAAGCAGGTCAGAATCTGCAGAAAATCGTCATGTTGTCGGGTGTTTTGCTGGCTGTTTCCGTTGTGGCACTCGCCATATCACCATCACTTATTCTCGCATTAGTTTGTACAAGTTTAGCTGCTCTGGGTTTGATGGCTCAAAATTCATCTATTAACACTTATTTGCAAACCCATGCCGATGATGCAATGAGGGGAAGGATAATGAGTTACTATATTATGGCATATCAGGGCGTGTTGCCAATTGGCAGTTTGTTGATGGGTTATCTGGCTCATCTTTTCGGTACGCAGGTGGTGGTTGCTTTTGAAGGAATTGCAGGGCTATTAATTGTTGCGGCATTTGTGTATAACGAGCGGCACAGAAGTCAAATGAATAGCAGTGCAGTTTCGTTGAATTAGTATTGTTAAGTGGTGTAAGATTTAAGTGGTGTAAGATGTTTCCATCTTACACTGTATAAATAGATCAGGCGTAAAAGAAAGCAAAAAAAACAGTCAGATGGTAACACCTGACAGTACAGAAAGCACAGAAGCTGCGAACAAAACGCCAAACGCCTTTTACCAAACGCTTACCCGTGCACCACTAACTTACAGTCCACCATTACCTTCTGATGTTTTTTCATATCGATTTCCTTGTTGATTAACCGGAGCAGGAGTTTAATGGCATTTTCACCTACTGATTCGGGGTTCTCTTCAATCGAGGCGATAGGGGGCGAATCGAGGTAATTGATAAATGCATTGTTTCCAAAACCTATGCTTTCGATTTTATCAAAGTTAGGATGGTTTGATGATTTCAGGTATTTTATGGCATCAAAAAGAATAGGTTCTTTAAAAGCTACAAGTGCAGTGGGCATATGGTCTGGATCGGCAAATAAATTCTTAATTGCAGCAATGGTATTTTCCTTGTCAAAATCAGTATAAGCAACAAATTTTGCTGAAAAAGGGACATCATTATCTTTTAAGGCATGAATATAGCCATTAAAACGGTCGTGTGTAAAATTGGTCATTTTTGGACCGCCCAGGTAAGCAATTTTGGTATGGCCCCTGTCGATCAAAAATTTGGTGGCCTCATAGCAACCCTGAAAAGTGTTGCCCAAAACCTTGTGGCAGCTTAAATTAAAACTCGGGTTGCGTGTGTAATAAACTACCGGAATGCCCATATGTTCAAACTGATTTAGGTGTGCAAAATCCTGTGTTTGTTTCGAAATGGCTACAATCAAACCGTCAACACGACTCCTTAACAGCATATTTGCCGATTGTATCTCCTTTGCCAGCTCATCATGCGATTGACTGATGATCACATTGTATCCATTTTGTGTTGCTACTTGCTCTATGCCATCAATACTTCTGGTGAAAAAGTGGTCTAAAAGGTTGGGCAGGACTACTCCAATAATACGTGATTTCTTTTCTTTTAAGTTGATGGCAGATTTATTGGGCGTAAAATTTAGCTCGCGGGCCATTTCCTGAACACGCTGCTTCGTGTATGCATTTATGGTAGGGTAATTATTAAGGGCTTTTGATACCGTAGAAACTGACATCTTTAACTTTTCAGCCAAGAATTTCAGGGTTATGGGTGTATTGTTCATCATCTTTTCCGATCGCTATGCATAATTAAGAAAAAATGCCATTATTTCAAACGTTTGAAATAGGGTTTTAATCTGTTTTTAGCCTGTTTTGGTTCACTTTAAATCAATTAATCTATTTAGCTTTTCTAAATTCGTTAGCGTAATACAACCAGGCGAAAACATAATAATGCTCAAATTTAGGCCAGCGGAAGCGAAACCGTCCGCAATTAATTGTTAGTTTTGAAACGATCAATTAATCATATTAAAATTTAAGTTATGCTAAAAACAACCTATAGCGTATTTTTAATCTGCTTTTCGCTTCTTTCATCATTCAGTTACGGTCAGGTTACGGCTATACAGAACATTAAAGGCCGTAAAATACAGAGTCTTAATGGGAAATGGAATTATATTATAGATCCCTACGAAAATGGTTATTACGATTATCGTCATGATCCTTTTGATCAGTCTAAAAGTGGATCCGGAGGTTTTTATGATGATAAAGTGCAAAAAGATAAATCAGAACTGATTGAATATGATTTTGACCATTCGCCACAAATGAACGTTCCCGGCGATTGGAATTCGCAGTCAGAAAAATTAGAACTTTACGAAGGTAATATCTGGCTGCGCAGAAAGTTTGACGCAAAACCCGAAAAAGGAAAAAAATATTTCGTCTACTTTGGAGCGGTAAACTACGAAGCACATGTTTACCTTAACGGGAAAAAACTTGGCGTGCACAAAGGCGGTTTTACCCCGTTCCAGTTTGATGTGACCAATACTTTAAAAACTGGCGAAAACTCCATTGTACTTAAGGTCGATAATATCCGCAGGCAGGATGAAATCCCAACCGTAAATACCGATTGGTGGAATTATGGTGGCATTACCCGCGATGTTTTTTTAGCTGAATTTCCGGAGCATTTTATCAGTGATTACAAACTGCAGTTGGTAAAGGGAAATAATAACCTGTTAAATTTCTCGGCAAAACTGGCTGATGCAACCGCCGGTCAGGAAATTACGTTGTCCATCCCCGAACTTAAGCTTGAAAGGAAATATAAAACGGATAACGAAGGTAAAATAGCTGACGAATTTATCTGGAACAATTTAATTTTATGGTCGCCGGAAACACCGAAATTATATGAGGTAAATATCAAAAGTGATAAAGAAAATATCAATGATAAGATTGGTTTCAGAACCATCCAGGTCAACGGCGATAGCATTCTGCTGAACGGTAAATCTGTTTTTTTAAGAGGAATATCACTCCATGATGAGAATCCGCTTTTAGCCGGGCGTTTGCGCTCAGAAGGAGATATGCGTATGATGTTGCAATGGGCTAAAGACCTGAATTGTAATTACGTGCGATTAGCGCATTATCCGCATAATGAAGAGATGATCCGCCTTGCTGATGAAATGGGCTTACTGGTTTGGGCCGAAGTGCCTGTTTACTGGACCATCAGCTGGACCAATCCCGCAACCTATGCTAACGCCAAAAAGCAACTGACTGATTTAATTGTACGCGATAAAAACAGGGCAAGTGTAATTGTCTGGTCGATCGGGAATGAAACGCCGCTAAGCGATGCCCGTTTGAGTTTTATGAGCAATTTGGCTGAAGCTGCCCGGGCATTGGATGATACTCGTTTGATTGCCGCTGCTTTAGAGGTGCACCGCGAAGGAAATAATATGATATTAAATGATCCTCTGGGCGAAAAAATAGATCTGGTTAGTTTTAATGAATATGCTGGCTGGTACTCTGGCGGTAACCCGTCCGAAATTGTCAAATACAATTTCGATATCAAATATAAAAAGCCGGTTGTGATTTCAGAATTCGGTGGTGGCGCTTTGGCTGGTTTCCATGCTGATGAAAATACCCGCTGGAGTGAAGAATACCAGGAGGCCTTATATAAAAACCAGATAATAATGTTGAGCAAAATCGGTGCCTTGCGCGGCATGACGCCATGGATCTTAACCGATTTCAGGTCGCCACGGAGACAGCACCCGATCTATCAGAATTTTTGGAACCGTAAAGGGTTGATCAGTGAAACAGGTCAGAAAAAGAAAGCATTTTTTGTGCTGAAGGATTTTTATGATCAGATGCAGGTTAAATACAAATAATAACATAAATAAATTGTGTCGCCATTTTAAAAAATTATGGAGGGTAAAATGAGATCAAAGCATACCGATGGAATTAGTAGGCAGCCCTTTACTATCCGTAAGTTATTAATCTGGTTGTAACATGAAGATGAAATTAATAACAATCGCATTAAGTATTCTGTCTTTCAATACAGTAAAGGCTCAGCAATTAAATGTAGCCAAGGCCTTTGCATCGGCAGCCGAACAAACCAATGTATTGATCAAAAATGTAGATTCGGCACGGAAAGTGAAGCCTAACCTGGTTTCGCCACGTACGGTAGAAAACGGAAAGTTTAAAATGGTGGGATCCGGAGACTGGACCAGCGGATTTTTCCCGGCTGAACTTTGGTATTTCTATCAATACACAAAGGATAAAAGATGGCTGCAATTGGCCAAAAAGTATACTGAAGACATCAAGCCGGAGCAGTTTAACAAAGGAACACACGATCTGGGTTTCATGATCTATTGCCCGTTTGGTAATGGCTACCGCTTAATAGGCGATCCGGCTTACAGGGCGGTAATTATCCAGGCCGCAAAATCCTTATCAACCAGGTTTAATGCTACCGCAGGCGTGATCAAATCCTGGGATCATAATGGCGATAAATGGAAATATCCGGTAATTATCGATAATATGATGAACCTTGAACTCTTGTTCGAAGCCACCAGGTTAACGGGCGATTCATCTTTTTACAAAATTGCGGTAACGCATGCCAATACCACTTTAAAAAACCATTTCAGACCTGATTTTAGTTCTTACCACGTTATCGATTACGATACCCTGACAGGTAAAGTGCTTCAGAAAGTAACGGCACAGGGTTATGCAAACGAATCCGCCTGGGCAAGGGGACAGGCATGGGCGTTATATGGTTATACCATGTGTTATCGCGAAACTAAAAATAGGGTTTATTTAACTCAGGCCGATGGGATTGCAGATTTTATCCTGAACAATAAAATTACCCCTGTTGACGGAATTCCTTATTGGGATTACAATGATCCGAAAATCCCTGAAACATCAAGAGATGCATCTGCTGCTTCCATTACCGCTTCTGCACTTTATGAGCTGGCAACGTACAGTGCACACGCTAAAAAATATAAAGCGGCAGCCGATAAGATCTTAAACTCACTCACAACAAAATATACGGGTAAAATTGGTTCAAACTATGGTTTCATTTTAACCCATAGTACAGGGCATCGTCCAGCCAAATCCGAAATAGATGTACCGATCAATTATGCCGATTATTATTATCTGGAAGCTTTGCTTAGAAGTAAAAAATAAAGTTCAGTCCCGGCGGTAGTTGTTTGAAAGAATGATATATGCTTGTGCAGTATTGAAGAGATAGATCAGAATTGAATATAATATTATAAGACATTAAAGATGATAAAAGAAATTGGAGGCCTGTTCTCACTGGAAAATAAGGTAGTAGTTGTTACCGGGGCTACAGGTGTTTTAGGTGAGGCATTTGTTAATGGTTTGTGTGCAGCCGGAGCCACCATCGTGGTGATCGGGAGAAACGAAGAGGTGGCTAAACAAAGGGTAGCAGAGGTAATTGATACAGGCGGTAAAGCGATTTATATTATTGCCGATGTACTGGATGAACAGCAACTGATAGATGCGAATACAACAATCATCAAAACATACGGGCGGATAGATGCATTGGTGAATGCAGCAGGTGGTAATATTGCCGAGGCAGTAATCCAGCCCGGAAGCGATATTTTTGACATTAATATTTCAGCCCTGAAACAGGCATTTGACCTCAATTTATTCGGAACCATGTTGCCTACGCAGATTTTCGGAAGAGAAATCGCAAAAAATGGAGGAAGTATCGTCAATATTTCATCGGTTTCTGCTAATCAGGCCGTTACACGCGTATTGGGTTACTCACTCGCCAAAACTTCAATAGATTGTTTTACCAAATGGATGGCTGTTGAGCTGGCCAACCGTTACCAGGATAAAATCAGGATAAATTCCATTGTGCCTGGCTTTTTTATCACCAACCAGAACAGGGCATTATTAACCAATAACGATGGTTCTTTAACCGCAAGGGGGCAGGCCATTATTGCAAAAACCCCATTTAAACGCTTTGGTGCACCCGAAGAGTTAATCGGAGCATTGGTATACCTGCTGAGTGACGCCGCTAAATTTGTAAACGGTGAAAATATTAAAGTGGATGGTGGATTTACCGCATTCTCCGGCGTTTAAGGATGGGTTTAACCGTGAAAATTTTTAAAATCAGCTCATCAGTGCAATCATATAAATCAGTGTAATCATATATCATGAAAAAATTAGAACAAACCTGGCGTTGGTATGGCCCTAATGATCCGGTTAGCCTGCAAGATGTTAAACAGGCAGGTGCTACAGGAGTTGTAACAGCATTACATCATATTCCGCATGGCGAAGTTTGGCCTTTGGAAGATATCCGGGAAAGAAAAGCCATTATTGAGGCTGCAGGTTTAACCTGGTCGGTAGTAGAAAGCGTTCCCGTACACGAAGCCATTAAAACCCGAAGGGCCGATGCAGGCCAGTATATCGAAAATTATAAAAGTTCTTTGCGCAACCTGTCGGCCTGCGGTATTAAGATCGTTTGTTATAATTTTATGCCGGTATTAGATTGGACACGTACACAGCTGGATCTCGAAATGACCGATGGATCAAAGGCACTTTATTTCAACTGGATCGATCTGGCCATTTTTGATCTCTATATCTTAAAGCGCGAAGGGGCGGAGGCAGATTATTCAAAATCTGTTTTAGATCGGGCTGCCGCTAAATTTGCCAGCTTGACCGAACAGGAGCTGGTTGATCTCCGCATCAATGTGTTAATGGGCATCCCGAACGAAAAAGAAATTGAACTGGAAACCCTGCGCAACAGCATTAATGAGTATAAAGCGATTGGAACACAGGGTTTGAAAGAGAATCTGAAGTTTTTCTTATCATCTATTGCCGAGGTTTGTACCGAAGAAGGCATCAAAATGACCATCCATCCAGATGATCCACCTTATGCCATTTTAGGCTTACCAAGAATAGCAAGTACACTCGAAGATTTTAATTACATTATTAAGGAAGTGGACCAGGCTTTTAATGGTGTTTGTTTTTGTACAGGTTCCTTAGGTGCCGGTATGGGGAATAATACCTTGGAAATTTTCAATGCGGTTAAAGAAAGGGTATATTTTGCACATTTGCGTAACGTTAAAAAAGATGAAGACGGCAGTTTTTACGAAGCCGATCATTTAGGTGGCGATGTAAATATGTACGAGATCATGAAAGCGCTCACCGCAGAAAATGCAATACGCGATCAGGCCATCCCTTTCCGCCCAGACCATGGGCACCAGATGTTGGATGACCTGGCCAAAGTAAGCAATCCGGGGTATTCGGCCATAGGGCGATTAAGAGGTCTTGCTGAACTCAGGGGATTAGAGATTGGTGTTACAGGAAACTATTAATTGAGATCATTGTCGGGGCAGGAACGAAAGCTTGTCCCGACTTTTTAGTAAAGCAATTTCATTGGGTTGTTTATTTTCTTGTCATTCTGATAAGCGAAGTTGGAAGAATCTTTTTGTTTGCGCGCGTTTCCAAACGCGTGCGTAATAGCTAAACGATTGTATCGTTAATGGTTTTTCTTCAATAGAATTTCTATATTTAAACTCATGATCCATTTCAAAGCAGAAATAGAGCGTTTCGAAACCATGGGCGAAAAAACGGGCTGGAGTTATGTATTTATCCCGGCTGCTTTAGCCAACGGAATTAAACCCAACTGTAAAAAGAGTTTCAGGGTGAAGGGAAAGATAGATCAGTTGGAGATTAACGGTATGGCAGTTCTGCCAATGGGAGAGGGCGATTTTATTATAGCTTTAAAAAGCGATGTGCGAAAAAAACTTAAAAAAGAAGCCGGGGCAGTTGTAGAATTATCTTTGGAAGAAGATAAAGATTTTAAAATTGAAATGCCTGAAGATCTTGAAATCTGCCTGTCAGAAGAAGCGCATTTAGTCCAAAACTTTTTAAAACAGCCTAAATCGCACCAAAACTATTATATCAATTGGATTAACCAGGCTAAAACAGAAGCTACGCGTACCAAGAGAATAGTAATGACTGTTAAGGCAATGGATAAAGAACAGGATTTTGGTACAATGATACGGGAGTCTAAAGGAAAGTCCTGAATTTAGTGCTAAACTCCAAACTTCCAGCTTCAAACTTAAGCTTTCCTGCTATAGTTCCTGAACCAACTCGAAACTTTCATCTGGATTACACCGAAAAAAGCCTCCCTAAAAATGCGGGTACTCATTTTTGATGTTCCTTCAGTACGATCGGTAAAGATGATCGGAACTTCAACTACCTTAAAGCCAAATTTAATGGCGGTGAATTTCATTTCGATCTGAAAGGCGTAACCTACAAACTTAATCTTGTTTAGCGGGATAGTTTCGAGCACAATCCTGCGGTAACATTTAAAACCGGCAGTAGCATCCTGAATGTTGATCCGGGTAATGATACGTACGTACATGGAAGCAAAATACGACATTAAAACCCTGCCCATTGGCCAGTTTACCACATTCACACCTTTAACATACCTCGAGCCAATGGCTACATCTGCGCCGTTTACACAGGCTTCGCGTAAACGCAGTAAATCTTCAGGGTTATGAGAAAAATCGGCGTCCATTTCAAAAATATAGGCATAATCATGTTGCAATGCCCAATTGAAGCCATAAATATATGCGGTGCCTAAACCTTGTTTGCCTGCCCGTTCTTCAATAAATAAGTGCCCCTCGTATTCCCTTTGTAATGATTTTACAATTTCAGCAGTTCCATCAGGAGAACCGTCATCAATAATTAAAACATGAAAAGGCTGTGTCAAAGAAAAAACCTTTCTAATGATTTTTTCGATGTTTTCCTTTTCGTTGTAGGTGGGAATGATGACTAAACTATCTGACACGTGTGTTGTGGTTTTTAAATAAAATAAGCTTTGGCCTTTGTTTGGTTTACCGTTTTTTAGCTTTTAACGTGCGAAAGTAAATATTTAATATGAAATCATCATGAATTTTCATGAATTCAGGTGATTTGTCCCCTCGATCGTTATTCTGAACTTGTCTCAGGATTTATTTTAATACCATTATTTCCCGTATATTTTAGCCTCTATGGTTTCCCGCTAATTTCAGCGGTCTGGCACAGATTAGATTTTATTTGCTAAACCATTGTTTCTAAACCCGATCGGCGTGTAAAGACCGGAGGCCGAAGTATGAGGACGAGGACTTTAAACAAAGAGCGGGGCATCAGGCCTCCAGGAAATACTGTCCCTTCATTTTCAAATCTCCACATATCTCAATAGACAATCATTTATCAAATAAATTTATCCACTCTGCTCGAAACGATGTCTTTCTTACCTCACCTCCTGCATTAACTTTTTAACCAGTTGCGAAAAAATAATCAATGCCAAACCCGCGATTAAAGAATATAATGCCAGCGTTTTATAACCTTCGGTATAAGCCATCAATTTAGTGGTTAATGTTGCATTCTCAATACTCGACATTTCTGCACCGAGTTTACCGGCAGCCAATTGCCCGAACGCACTTGATAAAAACCAAAGTCCCATCATCATGCCGAACATCTTCTTTGGCGATAATTTGGTAATGATCGACATCCCTATCGGTCCCAAACAGAGTTCGCCTAGTGTCAATAATAAATAAGCGAAGGTAAATACGTTTAGTGAGCTAATCCCCTGGGCGTTAGCAAAGAATCTGGTGGCGTAAAAGACATAAAAACTTAAAGCCAACAGGAGAAAGCCCAATCCAAATTTCACTACCGTATTGGGTTCAATTTTACGCTTATACAGACCGAGCCATAAAATACCTACAACCGGACTGAAAACGATCACAAAAAATGAGTTAACGCTATTGTTTACCACATTAGGATCAATATTAAAGAAGAGGATTTTATGATCCAGGTTATCCTTTGCAAATAACGAAAGCGAACCACCGCTCTGCTCAGATATGGCCATAAAAATGAAGTAACAGAAGATGAATACAAAAGCGGCCAACAATTTATACTGGGCTTTTTTATCTTTTATTTTAAAGGTTTCGTATAAGAAATATACCAGGGCAATAATGCCGATCGTGTACATGAAATAATCAGTAAAATCGGTATTTTTCACCATGATGTAAATCAATGGAATACACAATACCGAACCTACATAAACGGCTGTTTCATACAGCTGCTGTTTTGATTTTTTAAGGTGCAGCAATGGAGAGCTACCGATTGGTCCGAGGTGTTTTTTAGTAAAAATGAATGTGCCTAAACCAAACATCATCACCAATGCGGCCGATAAGAAACACAAATGCCAGTTGTAATATTTACCAAGGTAGATACACATGGCACCACCCAGTAAGCCACCAACATTAATACCGGCATAAAAAAGCCCGTAGCCCGCGTCTCTTCGGTTGTCTGTCTCATGGTACAATTCGCCAACCATTGATGAAACGTTGGGCTTGAAAAAACCGGTTCCTATAATAGATAAGGTAATGCCTGCATAAAACAGATCGTGGGGAGAGAAAGCCAGGATCAGGTTCCCGATAATCATTAAAGTACCGCCCCAAAACAACGATTTTTTAAAGCCTAAAATCTTATCGGCGAAAATGCCACCTATAAAGGTAAATGCATAAACAAAAGCTTGTATAGCTCCGTACTGCAGGTTAGATTTCTGATCGCTTAAGCCCAGTTGCTCTACCATGAAGAAAGCCAATACGCCACGCATTCCATAAAAGCAGAAACGCTCCCACATTTCAACTAATGACAAGTGCCAGAGCTGTTTTGGGTACTTGCCTTTAAAATTTTGAATTTCTTCTATTGAAACTATTTTTTCCATTAAATAGGTTTAAAAATGAAAAGCCCGACAAATATCGGGCTTTTGAGTAAAAGTATTTTTTTAATTAGTGAACTCCATGCATCCATTTGCGCAACAATGGACTTATGGCGAACATAATAAAGCCTGCTACAATAGGAATGATGGTGAAGATTAAAAAGAAGGTTGAGATGGAATAAGCCGAACTGATTTTATCAATCAGCGATCCGGTGGCACCTGCAAGGTAATTACCGATGGCGGTACAGGTGAAAAATACACCAAACATTAAACCTACTAAATTGGATGGTGCAAGTTTACTTACGTAAGATAAACCAACCGGAGAAATGCAAAGTTCGCCAACAGTATGAAAGAAATAAGCGAATACAAGCCAGAACAGACTTACTTGCGCCGATGTAGCGCCCTGTGGAATAGCAGAACCTCCGTAAGCCAATCCTGCGAAACCAATACCTACGAATATAAGGCCAAAACCAAATTTTACAGGACCGCTTGGGTTAAATTTAGTTTCCCAGATTTTAGAAACAATTGGCGCTAAAGAAACAATAAAGAATGAGTTAAGAACGCTGAACCATGACGCAGGTACTTCGGTGCTTACCGAACCCAGTTCACGACTTACTTTCCAGATGGCTAATACCCAGATAATGGCAAAGCTTAATAAGGTAAATAAAATGGTTGCCGGATATTTTTTAAATATTTTTCTGGCTAATGAGAATAATACAAAAGTTACGGCTACCAATGGAAATATCGTAAGAACGCTGTCTACCCATTTAAAAGTAGTTGCGGCACCGCCGGTTAAATTTCTAAGTGTATAATCTTTAGCGAAAATAGTCATCGAACCACCAGCCTGTTCGAATACCATCCAGAAGAAAATGGTAAAGACGGATAAGATGGCAATAACCCATAAACGCTGGCTCCTTACTTTTTTCGGAATTTCTTCTACTGTTGGGTCTACTTTTTCAACTTCTTTTGCTCTATCTACCGAAGCGCCTATTACGCCGAAAATTTTTTGTCCAAAGTAAAATTGCAACATACCGAAGAGCATAAAAATACCGGCAAGACCGAAACCGTAGTGCCAGCCAACTTTTTCGCCAATGTAACCACACATTAACATCCCGATGAAGGCTCCAGAGTTAATACCCATGTAGAAAATGGCATAGGCACTGTCTTTTTTATCGCTGATAGGGGGATAAAGCTTCCCTACAATGGAAGAGATATTTGGTTTAAAAAATCCGTTTCCTATAATCAATAATAGCAAGCCGGCATAGAAAAAGTTATTGCTGAAACCTTCAAGTGCCATAGCTGCATGGCCGAGCGTCATAACAAAAGCGCCGATGATAACAGCTTTTCTATAACCTGTAAATCTATCGGCAATTAAACCACCCAATATTGGGGTAAAATATACTAAACCTGTGTAAATGGCATAAAGCTGTAAAGCTTCTGGCCGTGGCCAGCCCCAACCGTTTTTACTCAGGTCACTAATCAGGAAAAGAACCAATATGGCCCGCATACCGTAATAGCTAAATCTTTCCCACATCTCGGTGAAAAAAAGCACAAAAAGGCCAACAGGGTGGCTAAATAGTTTTTCTTTGGATACGCCCTGACTTTCTAAATGAAGGTCGAGTTCCTTATCATGGTCTATACTAATGGTTTCATTAGATGTTTGCATAAAACATTTGTTGGTTTTAGTTTATGAATTCAGAATTTGTGTGTTGTTTAAGTTAGTTTAGCAGGGCGCAATATAGTGAGCGATTGGCAAACTCACAAGTTTTTGAGCGAGGAGTAAGGTAAATGATTTGTTAAAAATCAAAACTTCCTGATCGGTTTAATATTTTTCTTTGGGTCTGCATAAAGTGCATCATTCTCGTCCGGATCATTATTGAGCAAGATATCTTCCTGCAGCTTTAGTCTTCCGCCTATAATTTTGAAGCCATCAAAAGTACCATCCGACCCATAATACTCAAATTTTCCCTTAATTTCCGGATCAAATGAAGCCAGATGATCAAAAACAATCAGGCCGGCTTTCATATCTGTTTTTAAGGTCATGGCGTTAGATTTTGCATACTCAAATATGACCCTGTTTTTTCCTTTAAGCGCTTTGCCATCGAAAACAGGCGCCCCAAAGCTGAGCTTGTCTTTGTCAAAAGCAAGAATTTCGATTACTTTCTTTGTAGTCATCTGCGTATTGCCTTTCCATCCCAAAAGCACATAATAAGGCAAACGGCTCCCGCTGGTTACCGGAATAATTTCATAATACCTGGCGCCGAACCATTTCTGGTTGTTGGTAACGCCATTAGGGTCGTTAATATTATCGGTTTGATCAATTAAAGGATAAAGTTTCAACGGTCCGCTCTTGGTGTTCATCTGCACAGCACCATAATAGCGGTACGTACCGTTTTCGAGCAGTACATACCAACTTAAAATCCTAAAAGCCTGATCGGGTGATTGAATTACCGATACATTTTTAAGTGAGTCGAAAGGGTAAGAGAAAGAATGAGGCATTTTTAAAGCCTCCACCAGTGTTTTTACAAAACTGCCATTTGTCTCTAGTTTTTGGGCATCGCTTTGCGCAGCAGTAACCCTTGCCGATATTTTAATCAGGCTATCCTGAAACACATTTAATGCGCCCGGGGTTTGCTGCGCCTTTAAGCCCAGGCTTAGCGTTCCGCAGATGAAAAGAATACAAAACCTGATCACTTTCATATCATTAAATGCACAAAAACGATGCAAAAAAATTATAGTTTCTCAATAACAATTGCGCTTGCGCCCCCACCACCGTTACAGATTCCTGCCACACCGATTTTGCCGTTATTTTGTGCCAATACCGAAAGTAAGGTAACTACAATCCGGACACCCGATGCACCCAGCGGATGACCCAATGAAACCGCACCTCCATTAACATTAACCTGATTATCGTTCAATTCCAATAGTTGGTTATTGGCGATGGAAACGACAGAGAAAGCTTCATTGATTTCAAAATAATCTACATCTTTTACATTTACATTGGCTTTGTGTAAAGCTAAAGGAATTGCTTTTGAAGGCGCCGTTGTAAACCATTCTGGTGCTTGTTGTGCATCAGCATAACCTAAAATTTTAGCTAACGGATTTAAGCCCAGTTCCTTTGCTTTGTCAGCGCTCATCAAAACCAATGCTGCTGCACCATCGTTTAAAGTAGAGGCATTTGCAGCAGTTACCGTTCCATCTTTTTTGAAAACAGGTTTCAGTGAAGGTATTTTATCAAATTTAACCGCTGTAGGTTCATCGTCAGTATCCACCAGGGTAATTTCTCCTTTACGGCCTTTAACCTCAATGGCCACAATTTCATCTGTAAATTTACCTGAACGCTGTGCGGCTTGCGCCCTTTTGTACGATTCGATAGCAAAATTATCCTGCGCTTCGCGACTGATTTGGCATTCAGTAGCACAAAGTTCGGCTGCAGAGCCCATGTGGTAGTCATTGTATACATCCCAAAGGCCATCTTTTACCAGGCCGTCTGTAATCTGTCCGTGGCCCAGGCGATAGCCATTTCTTGCCTTGTCCAGATAATAGGGAACATTACTCATGCTTTCCATGCCACCTGCTACAATAATTTCATTGTCGCCGTTTGCAATACTTTGTGCGGCCAGCATAATGGCTTTGGTGCCGGAAGCACATACTTTATTGATAGTGGTGGAAGGTAAATCTGGTAAGCCGGCAAATTTTGCGGCTTGTGTAGCCGGTGCCTGTCCTAAATTGGCCGACAAAACGTTGCCCATGTATATTTCCTGAATCTGTTCGGGTTTTAAGCCGGCTTTTTCAATAGCGGCCTTAATAGCGAAGCCTCCGAGCTGGGTAGCAGAGAATTGAGCCAATGAGCCTCCAAAACTGCCAATAGGTGTACGTACAGCTGATACAATTACAACTTCTTTCATGTATAGTAAATTTTATGAATTTTTGGTTAGGCTGCTAAGTTAGTCAAACCTTACAGGTTTCCAAAACCTGTATGTCTTAAAATAACGTTTGATAGGTGGTTTTAGCATGTGGGTTACTGTAAGATTTGGTGCGATTATGATGTTGGTTGATCAATCAGTTTTTTTGGAGATCTTCATTCCGGTGTCGGTTTACTCCCCTCCTTAATAAGGAGGGGTGCCCGTAGGGCGGGGTGGTTGATTGGTTTACTCTAAATAAGTTGGCTTAATACTCAAACGTCATGATGTTGGGTTCATCAATCAGGTCTTTTTGGAGATCTTCATTCCAGAAGTGATTTATTCCCCTCCTTAGTAAGGAGGGGTGCCCGCAGGGCGGGGTGGTTGATTAGTTTGTTATAAAGAAGTTGACTTAATAGTTAAATGTCGTGATTTTGGTTCGTCAATTAAGGTTTTTTGGGGGCTTCATTCCGGTGTCGGTTTACTCCCCTCCTTAGTAAGGAGGGGTGCCCGTAGGGCGGGGTGGTTGATTAGTTTGTTATAAAGAAGTTGACTTAATATTTAAATGTCATGATGTTGGTTTCATCAATCAGGTTTTTTTGGAGATCTTCATTCCGGAAGTGATTTACTCCCCTTCTTAGTAAGGAGGGGTGCCCGTAGGGCGGGGTGGTTGATGGGTTTATTCTAAAGAAGGTTGCTTAATACTTAAATGTCGTGATGTTGGTTCATCAATTAAGGTTTTTGGAAATGAACGTTTAGTGCGTTTCGCTTGCTGTAGTCCTGCTGTGCGCTGTAGCCCTCATACTTCGGGGCTGCCGCTTCCATCAGGTTTAATAACAAAGGCTGGTGCTACTTGGGGGGCTTTATTCCATAAGCGATTTATTCCCCTCCTTAGTAAGGAGGGGTGCCCGTAGGGCGGGGTGGTTGATTAGTTTGTTATAAAGAAGTTGACTTAATAGTTAAATGTCGTGATGTTGGTTCATCAATTAAGGTTTTTGGAAATGAACGTTTAGTGCGTTTCGCTTGCTGTAGTCCTGCTGTTCGCTGTAGCCCTCATACTTCGAGGCTGCCGCTTCCATCAGGTTTAATGACCCAAGCTGGTGCTGCTTGGGTAGCTTCAATCCGGAAGCGATTTACTCCTGATGGGCAGAGTGGTTGATTAATTTATTTAAAAATCCTATGTTAAATGATCCAAAAGGGGCGACTACAAATTGCCAATAATAGCGGCAAATAGCAACCACCAATTGAGTCAACGCCTGATGGCTTAGTAAAAGCAAAGCAGTGTCTTTTTTGTCCGTCACCACACAATCTTAACCTTTAGTTTGGAATTTCAAACAATTTTATATTTTTGGTATATCTATGATCAACTTTCTAAGGCAAGTACACCGGGTATGGTTTCTATTCTGGATACTGTTTTTCTTCGCGCTTTTTTATCCTTTATATTACGTTACCTCTCGTAATGAGAAATATTATGGCATTCTGAATTTTTTTAGAAAAGCCAACAGCTTTTTATGCAGTCTGTTTTCAGGTGTTTTTTTTCGTTATCAATATCAGGAAAAACTCGACCGCACAAAAACATATATATATTGTGCCAACCATACTTCTAATCTGGATATCATGATTTTTTGCATCATGGGACATGGTAAATTCCATTTTATGGGTAAAGATGAACTATTAAACAATCCTGTTTTAAGCATTTTCTTTAAAACCATTGATATATCGGTTAACCGGGAGAGTAAGATTTCTGCTTTTAGGGCTTTTAAAAAAGCTGGAGAAAACCTGGAGAAAGGGATGAGCCTGGTTATTTTTCCCGAAGGAAAAATTGATGACCATTATCCACCAAAGTTAGCCGAGTTTAAAAATGGTCCTTTCCGTTTAGCTATCGATAAAAATATCCCCTTGGTACCTGTAAGCATTATCGATGTGTGGAAAATAAACTGGGACGACGGTTCAAAATATGGAAGTAAGCCAGGAATTTGCGATATTTACGTCCACAAACCTATCAATACATCAATCTTGGCTGATGTTGATGCAGATGTATTGAAAGAAAAGGTTTATAGATTGATAGATAGTAAGTTGAAATAAATATGAATTTAGACGCAAAAACCATTCATAAAATAGCCGATCTGGCCCGAATTCATATTGATGAAAAGCAGGTGAATACATTGATTCCTGAAATGAATAAAATTTTATCGTTCATGGAAAAGTTAAATGAATTAGATACTGCTAACGTAAAACCTTTGGTTTACATGAACGAATCTGTAAATGTTTGGAGAGAGGATATAGTCAAGCAGGAAATTACTACTGCCGATGGTTTGAAAAATGCCGCTAAGCATACCGATCAGTTTTTTATGGTGCCAAAAATTATTGAAAAATCATAATTTTCATCATGCTGTTCTAATAATCAATATGATTATTAGGTATCCCTAAAGATTAAGATTATGCTTAATTTTTAAGCTCTTGTAACATCTTGCCTGCTATGCTTGTCTAAAAAAGAAAAAACATGGAGAAACCACTCATCACGATAAAAGAAATTGGCCGTAAATATGTGATTGGATCTGAAGTGATTCACGCTTTAAAATCAGTTTCTTTAGATATTTACAAAGGTGAATTTGTTGCATTGATGGGGCCATCTGGTTCTGGAAAATCAACCCTGATGAATATTTTAGGTTGTTTGGACACGCCATCAAGCGGAACATATGTTTTAAACGGAACTAATGTAAGCCAGATGAGTGATGATGCCTTAGCAGAAGTGCGCAACAAGGAAATCGGTTTCGTTTTCCAGACTTTTAATTTATTGCCGCGTTCTACATCTTTAGACAACGTTGCTTTACCTTTGATTTATGCCGGAACCAGTAAAAAGGACCGCGATTCAAGGGCTGCCATAGCATTGGAAAATGTGGGACTGGGTAACCGTATGGACCATAAACCCAATGAACTTTCGGGCGGTCAACGTCAGCGTGTAGCTGTAGCCAGGGCTTTAATCAATAACCCTTCCATCATCTTGGCCGATGAGCCCACTGGTAACTTAGATACCAAAACTTCCATTGAAATTATGGGGCTTTTAGAAGAAATCCATAGTAAAGGCAATACCATTATTTTGGTTACACACGAGGAAGATATTGCGCAGCATGCCCACCGTATCGTGCGTATGCGTGATGGTTTGATCGAAAATGATTATTTAAATACAGATATAAAAAATGTATCCCCGCGTTTGCAGGCACTGAAAGAAGCGGGCAGCGATTGGGAAAAAATTAATTAACCCCTAATTCCCCTAAAGGGGGCTTTTAGGATTAACCATATTATTACCCCTTAAGGGGTTAGGGGATATGAAAATCTACACTAAAACAGGCGATAAGGGCCAGACCTCACTAATTGGTGGTACCCGTGTTCCCAAATATCACTTGCGCATAGAAGTTTATGGAACTGTTGATGAATTAAATTCATACATCGGTTTAATTATGTGTCAGGATATTGACAACTATGATCAGCAATTACTAAAGGAAATTCAGGACAGGCTATTTACCATCGGAGCTTCCTTGGCGGCAGACCCTGACAAATCTAAAATGAAGATTCCAGATCTGCATGATGCTGATATTGCCTTATTGGAAAAGGAGATGGATCTGATGAACGAAAATCTGCCTGACTTAAAACACTTTGTTTTGCCGGGTGGAAACACGGTAATTTCTTACTGCCATATTGCACGTTGTATTTGCAGACGAGCTGAACGTTTGGCAGTAGCCCTTGCAGAAAATAGCTTTGTAGATGAGCATGTAACCATTTATTTAAATCGTTTAAGTGACTATTTATTCGTTTTGGCACGAAAACTGACCGTATATTTTAACGCCGAAGAAAATATTTGGATTCCGAGGGTTTAATAGTGGAAAAATAAGTTTGTTTTGCTCAAAAATTTTAATATAATTTGCGCAATAATAAGAATAGGAATTTAATTGAATTGACGATATGTATTGGACATTAGAACTAGCATCGCACCTGGAAGACGCACCATGGCCTGCAACTAAAGATGAATTAATTGATTATGGTATCCGCTCTGGTGCCCCGGTAGAAGTGATAGAAAATTTACAGGCATTAGAAGACGATGGAGAACCTTACGAAACCATTGAGGAAATTTGGCCGGATTACCCAACTAAAGAGGATTTTTTCTTTAATGAGGATGAATACTAAAGCTTAATAAAACATAAAAAACCTTTCAGAAATACTGAAAGGTTTTTTTATACAGGTTGTTTTTTGATATTGTAAATCAATACAGTAGCCAAATATTTTACATTTTCTAAACAAAAGCTTCAATAGGGGTGTTAATAAAGCAAAAATATAAACATTGCTAAAAAATTAACACTATGGGAAATTTATTGTACTTAGTCGCAGTAGTATTAGTTATACTATGGGTGATCGGATTTGTATTTCACGGCTTCGGCGACGTTGGTGGTATAATCCACGTTTTACTGGTAATCGCAGTTATTGCTATCTTATTAAAGGTAATTGGTAGGGCAGCGTAAAATAAAGTTGTCACCAAATTCATTCATTCAAGAAGTAAGAAAAACACTTTAAAATAGATGGATTAAAAAAAGGAGTTTCATTTTTGGAATTCCTTTTTTTAATATAAGCTTTCGCTAAAATTTAACTCAATTAAAGGAATTTGACGAGGTAAGGCTTATTTTCGAATCAGAATCCAGCCTTTAGTTTTTTAGCAACAATTCGGCAAGTTCGAGATCAATGGGGTAGGTGATTTTAATATTAGCTCTCTCTCCTTCAATAATATTGATTTCATGCCCAATACCTTCTACTACACTCGCATCATCGGTAAAATGAGGGTTAAATTCCTGATTGTAAGCCTCTTTAAGGATGTCAAGGCTGAAAGTTTGCGGAGTTTGCACTAAAAAGATCTCATCCCGTTTTAAAGCTGATGTTTTTTTGTTTTTAACCAAACGTACGCTATCGCTTGATTGCACTGCCGCAATAACATTGCCTTGTTTTGCAGCTTCTGCATAGCAGCTATCAATCAGTCTTTTTGAAACCAGCGGACGAACAGCGTCATGAATGGCAACGTAGGCCTCTTCTTCAATGCTATAAATGGCATTTTTAACCGAATAAAAGCGCTCTGTGCCGCCGTCAACAATCTGGTGTGGTATATGGAAATTAAATTCGTTGCAGAGTCTGCCCCAGTAAGCCTGCTGATCTTTATTTAAAACCAATAAGATTTTGGGTTGAGTATTGCTGGCCGCGAAAGCTTTTATGGTATGCATCAAAACCGGCAGGTTTTTAAGCAGTAGAAATTGTTTTGGGGTTTCTGTTTGCATCCGATTGCCAGAACCGCCTGCTACAATTATAGCGTAGTATTTCATAGTTGAGCGTTTAGGGAAAGGCGTTTAGCGCTAAACCGCCAAACGCCAACCGCGAAACTTATATAATTAGCATGGCATCGCCATAGCTGTAAAATTTATATTTTTCTTTTACTGCAACTTCGTATGCATTCATTACGTTTTCATACCCGCCAAATGCGCTAACCATCATCAATAAAGTAGATTCTGGCGTATGGAAATTGGTGATCATCGCGTTTGCAATGCTGAAATCGTAAGGAGGGAAGATAAACTTACTGGTCCAATCGTTTGCCGCCTTTAATGTTCTGTTGGCAGAAACAGCAGATTCGATTGCACGCATGGAAGTTGTTCCAACTGCACAGATTTTTTTTCTGTCTTCGATCGCTTTGTTTACAATGTTTGCATCTTTTTGTTCGATGATAAACTGCTCCGAATCCATTTTGTGTTTAGTCAAATCCTCAACCTCAACCGTTCTGAACGTTCCTAAACCTACGTGTAGCGTTACTTCTGCGAATTCTACTCCTTTAAGTTCAAGACGTTTCATCAGTTCCCGGCTGAAGTGTAAACCTGCAGTTGGAGCTGCCACTGCGCCTTCGTGTTTAGCGAAGATAGTTTGGTAACGCTCTTTATCTTCAGCAGTAGCTTTACGTTTAATATATTTGGGAAGTGGGGTTTCGCCTAAAATTTCAACATTTTTTCTGAATTCTTCATCTGTTCCTTCAAATAAGAAACGGATGGTACGTCCACGTGATGTAGTATTATCTACAACCTCGGCAACCAACAGATCATCGTCTCCAAAATATAGTTTATTGCCTACACGGATTTTACGTGCCGGATCTACCAGAACATCCCATAAACGTAATTCCTTATTTAATTCACGTAGCAAGAAAACCTCGATAGTAGCACCGGTTTTTTCTTTATTTCCATATAAACGGGCAGGAAAAACCTTGGTATTGTTTAATATCATGACGTCTTTGTCATCGAAATAACCTAAAACGTCTTTGAAAATTTTATGCTCAATTTTACCGCTGTCTTTATGTAAAACCATTAAGCGGGCTTCATCGCGTTGTTCTGCCGGGTTATTGGCTACTAAAGATTCAGGTAAGTTGAATTTGAATTGTGATAATTTCATTCTTGATGAATTTTTTGAGGTGCAAAAATACGAATTTAATTTTTCTTTTTCGTATTTTATCAAACGCAATTTATGTATATTATGTTTTGATCATTTTAAATCAAAATATACAATGCTATCCGCGTATTAATAGACATAAAATTAATTAGTTTTGACCATAATCTGTAACCTTTTCAAAGGCTTTGCATCTAACCTGTAATTATGATAATCTTTAGGCTAATAGGCGAGAGTTTCCGTTTTGCATTTGATGCATTGCGCCAAAATAAGTTACGTACCATGTTATCGCTTCTGGCCATAACAATCGGTATCTTTACCATTATAGCTGTATTTTCTGCGGTAGATACCTTTCGTGGAAAATTGCAGGCCAGTGTAGATAAATTAGGCTCTAATACCATTTATATTCAAAAATGGCCATGGAGTTTTGGTGATAATTATCCTTGGTGGAAATATATGAACCGCCCTCAGCCTTCATTGCGTGATTTCGAAGCGCTCCGCGAGCGGATTGAAAATGCTCAAGGCGTTACATTCGAAATATCGGCTAGCGATAGGGTTATCAAATATAGAAGTAGCTCGGTTGAAGGAATTTCGGTTTGGGCGGCATCGCACGATTTTAATAAAACCTGGAATTTCGAGCTTCAGGATGGACGTTATTTTACTGAAAATGAAAGTAAAAATGGATCTCCTGTCTGTATTTTAGGTTCTGACATAGCCGATGGACTTTTTAATGGAGATGCAGCAGTGGGTAAGCAGGTACAGATTTTAGGGAGAAGGTTAACGGTTATTGGTGTTTTTAAAAAAGAAGGGGAGGATATGTTAGGTACTTCGCTCGATAAAAATGTAAATATTCCCATTACTTTTGCAAAGGGTGTTTTAGACATCCAAAATGAACGTTATGGCCCGCAAATTACTGTTCGCGGTAATGATAATGTAAGCCTTGAAGAGGTAGAGAGCGAATTGAGGGGGTTAATGCGCTCCATCCATAGAATCAAGCCCGGCAAGGAAGAAGATTTTGCGCTGAATAAAACCACTATTATTTCTAATCAGTTGGACTCGATGTTTAAGATGGTTAATATTGCAGGTTGGGTAATTGGCGGATTTTCGATTTTGGTTGGTGGTTTTAGTATTGCCAATATCATGTTTGTGTCGGTTAAAGAACGTACCAATATTATTGGTATCCAGAAATCGTTAGGTGCAAAAAACTATTTTATATTGCTTCAATTTATTTTTGAGTCTATTTCGCTTTGTATTTTAGGTGGTTTACTGGGGTTGTTACTCGTCTTTCTGCTCGCTCTGGCCATCGGTGCCGCGACAGATTTTCATATTATATTAGGACTGAATAATATTGCTTTAGGCATTGGTATATCCATTATTATTGGCACTATATCCGGTTTTTGGCCAGCCTATTCAGCGTCAAGGCTGGATCCCGTGGAGGCAATCAGAAGCTAGAACAGTTATCATTTGCCGGTTTTCAGTTGAAGTGTCTTATTATTCATAAATCTTATTGCGGTGGATTGACCGGAGCAAGGCACGAGCGGGGACCAGCAAAGAAAGAAAGACAAACAGCTCCCTGAAGAAATACTGGCGATCATTTTAAAAAATAGATTAAATCGTCACGTGGTCAGTTTGATAAGAAACACTTAAAAAAATGCTCATTTTTATTGGTGTTATATGCTTAACTATTTGTTTTACAAGTGTTTTTTTAGCACGTAAGTCAAATCATCTTTATCAATCGATACCGTTTTTGGATGATCTCAAATAATCAATGTTTATGCCTCGTTAATTCTAAATGGGGCAAGATTAAATCAAATTAAAACTCTTTTTTGAATTATTATTTTTAACAAGTCTAAATAATGTTAGATTTGCCGAAATTTCTATAATTTCATGAGGTCACTATATCTAAAATTTTTTGTCACAGCATTTATTTTACTTCCTACGGTTACATTGTTTGCGCAAGTACAGCAAGGAACCATCAAAGGAAAAATTGTAGATTCGTTAGGGAACGGTATCCCTTTCGCCAATGTACAGGTTAAGAAACAAAACCTTAAAACTACTTCTGATAAAACGGGCGTATTTAAATTAAATGCTGTTTCTATAGGTAATCAGCAGGTTAAAGTATCGATTACAGGTTACGATCCGTTCGAACAGGTAGTGTCCGTTAATGCGAATGATACCGTTTCTGTCACGTTTGTTTTAAAAGAACAAGCTGAAGGGCTAAATGATGTAATTGTTTCGGCAAGCAGAAGGCCAGAGTCATTATCACAAACGCCATCATCGGTAACGGTGCTTACAGCAAAAGAACTAAATACACAATCAACAATTAGCCCAAACTTAGCCAATATACTTTCTTACAGCGTACCCGGATTGGGTTTTTCAACCAATCAAACCGGTAACTCTGGTCAGACTTTGCGTGGTAGAAATGTGTTGGTTTTAATTGATGGTATCCCACAATCAACGCCACTAAGGGCAGGTGGAAGGGATATCCGCAGCATAGATCCATCTGTTATTGAGCGCGTTGAAGTGATTAAAGGTGCTACCGCGATTTACGGTAATGGTGCAGAAGGTGGTTTGATCAATTATATCACCAAAAAGGCCGACCAGGGAAAATCATTCGGAGGTTATTCTCAGGCCGGAATCACAGGAAACCTAAAAGGTGATAGTACTATTGGTTACCGTTTTTCGCAACAGCTATATGGTAAAACAGGTAAATTTGATTACATAGTAAGTGGCATGTTCGAAAAAACCGGTGTTTTCCGTGATGCTGATGGTTTGGTGATTTCGCCGGAATATGGTTTAGGCGAAACCAGATCTTACAATGGTTTTGTAAAATTAGGTTATAACTTCACACCAAAGCAGCGTTTGCAGCTCATGTATAATTATTTCAGTTCCAGACAACGTTCTAAATACATCACCAAAGAAGGCATTTACGGACAGTCGCCCGCTATTGGGATATATGGTACAAGGTTAGGTGAAGATGAAGGTACAAGATTTAACCATAATGCCAATTTACAATACACCAATCAACAGATTTTTGGTAAAACTGATTTAACAGCCAACGTATATTACCAGGATTTCTATACCATTTATTCTAATTCGGCATCATTTTTCGGTGGCGGCCAATCGGCTATTACCTCTACCAAAAAAGGGGCAAGGGTAAACCTGAATACACCATTTAATTTAACAGCTCAGGTACCAATGCAGTTAAACTATGGTTTGGATTTAATGAACGATAAAACCGCGCAAAGCTTAACTGATGGTCGGTTATGGGTGCCTGATATGAATATGGTAAATTTTGCGCCTTATCTGCAGGCTTCAGCAACATTAATTAATGATTTAACCATAAAAGGAGGCTTAAGGGTAGAAAATATCAACATTGATGTAGACGACTTTAATACCCTGGCTACCGGTGCAAACGGTGCCGGAAGTATAGCGGTACAGGGTGGTAAGTTAAATTACAATGCTTTGGTATTTAATGCCGGCGCACGTTACTCTAGATTTAAGTTTTTTAACCCTTTTATCAGTTATGCACAGTCTTTTTCAGTATTTGAGTTGGGCAGGGTATTAAGGGCTGCAAAAAGCAATACGTTAGCACAACTGGAAACCAAACCTATCATTGTAAACAATTATGAAGCAGGTTTTAGCAGCAGCATAGATAAACTTAATTTCAGTGCTGCTTACTATTACAGCACTTCTAAACTGGGTGCCAATCTTTTAGAGGTAAATGGTACTTATATTTCTCAACGGATCCCCGAGCGGGTATATGGATTTGAAGTCCAGGCTGATTACCAGTTGCTACGCGAGTTGAGTATAGGTGGTAACTATGCGCAGGTAGAAGGAAAAGGAGATGTAGATAATGACGGTAACTTTAATGGGGAGAAAGATGTGTATTTAAATACAACGCGCATCCCGCCATCAAAAACTACTGTTTATTTGAAATATTCGGGTATTAAAAACTTAAGTTTGGATGTGAACTGGATGCGTGTAGGAAACCGCGACCGTTTTAAAACGAACGCTGCAGGAAAGTATTTAATTGGTGAGGGACCGGTAAAAGCTTTCAACTTATTTAACGTTGCAGCAGTATATCAGGTTACACAACCGTTGAAACTTTCTTTAGGCATAGAAAACCTGTTGAATAAAGTTTATTATCCTGCTATTTCTCAGTTTTATGGCAGCAATGTTAATTATGTGCGTGGTAACGGGCGTAGGTTTAACTTATCACTGGGTTACGCTTTTTAAGCAATGAAGAACAGAACATTTAAAAATGCCATCAGGAGCATTCACCTCTGGCTCGGCCTGGTAACTGGCCTGGTGGTATTTATTATTAGTGTTACCGGTGCGCTGTATATTTTTGAAGAAGAGATCAGGAATTTTACGCAAAAAGATTTTCGGTACGTAAGGATTCAGGATAAGCCTTTCGTGGGGTTGGATAAAGTGATTTCAGCATTTGAAAAACTTTCACCCAGAGATGAACTCAGGCTGGTAAGGGTAGAAGATGCACAGCCAAATGCGACAGTGGAAATGACCAGTAAAAAGGGTAAGGTTTACTATTTCAACCCTTATGATGCTACTCTAATAAAAAAAGGAGGTGAAGACTGGCTACAGGTAGTAGAGCATATCCATATTTCGTTATTGTTGGGTAAAACAGGCAAGTTTATCATCCAATGGTCGGTAGTTATTTTTGTAGTGATGCTCATTACCGGACTCATCCTTTGGTTTCCTGGCCAAATGCGTTTGTTAAAACAATCATTAACGATTAAAAGAAAAGCTTCATTTAAACGGCTCAATTATGATTTGCATAATGTATTGGGTTTTTATGCATCGTTTGTGCTGTTGATTACTGCCTTAACAGGCCTGTACTTTGCCTTTAAAGAAGTAAAAAATGCAGCAAGTTTTTTTACCGGCAGTAAACTGGGGCAGGGGAAAGCTATCGTTTCGCCCAAACCCGCAACTATAGATCCTATACCTGTGCGCTACAATAAAATATATACCGAGGCCAAAATTAAATATCCCGGTGCGATATCTACCAGTCTTTCGCTTCGGGGTAAAGGCGAACTGCGGTTAAGGATGATTTATCCGTATCAATGGGCACGCAAGCAAAACACCTTTTTTTATGAGGAGGCTACAGGCAGAATGATCAGGGCCAAACTGTTCAAAGATTATAATGGGGCCGATTTAATAGAGGCCACCAATTACGATCTGCATACGGGAAGGCTTTTTGGTCTTCCGAACAAAATTCTTTCACTTTTAGCGGCCCTGGTTGCGGCGAGTTTACCAATAACGGGATTTATGATCTGGTGGCAAAAACAGAAAAAGCGTAAAAGAAAATAATAACAGCTCGTTGCTAATTCATTGTCAATTTTTCTTAAACTTCTGATGTCTGGCTCTTCATTTTCAGACTTTTCCCATTTATAATTAAGAAAAATAATCTTTTGTATAATTCTTAAAGATAGGGTTTATTTGTGGCCGATGGATGATTAATTGCCATCATTTCCGTTTTTGACATCATTCGTTGAAAAATAAATCTGGAAGATTTGTGAAAAAACTGTATTTTTCTTTCTGTATTAAACACCATTTAAATGTGCATATACATTAAAAAATAAAAACGCGATCATGATCTCTAAATCAGGCTTCACCAAACTTAGTATTTCCGAATTTGAACAATGGATTGCCAATTTAAAAGTGGCCAAAACCATTTTATACATTCAACAACATCATACCTGGAATCCGAGTTACATCTCGTTTAAAAATGATAATCATTTTGAGCTGCAACAGGCCATGAAAGATTATCATGTGAATAATAATGGCTGGATGGAAATCGGACAACATTTTATCACGTTTCCTGATGGAAGCATATTAACCGGAAGGAGCTTGGAGCAAACGCCGGCCTGTATTTTTGGTTTTAATGCCAATGCCATCTGTATAGAAAATCTGGGTAATTTTGATTCAGGTAAAGATACCATGACAGCTGCCCATAAGGAAACCATTATAAGAGTGACGGCTGCTTTATGTAAAAAATTCACTATCCCAGTTAACAGCAATAAAATTGTCTACCATCATTGGTTTAACCTCTCAACAGGTGAGCGCAATAACGGTACTAAAAACAATAAAACCTGTCCGGGTACAAACTTTTTTGGAGGCAATAAAGTAGCCGATTGTGAAAAGAGCTTTTTGCCGCTTGTTTCTAAAATATTAAATACTCCAGTGCCCTCAACAAATGTTCCCATATTAAAATATGTTTACGTTACTGCTGACAGTTTAAATATAAGAGAAGATGCTGACACTAAAAGCAATAAAGTAAAAGGTAGGGATGCAGCTATATTAGGTGCTATATTAAGGGTTTACGAAATTAAAAACGGCTGGTATAAAATATCCTCCTCCGAAAGTCATTGGGTAAATGCTGCTTATACAAAAGAAGTAAAACGCTATATAATCAATGCCAATGCGCTGAATGTACGCAGTGGCCCTGGCACCAACTATCCCAAACTAGGCTCCTTATCAAAAAATCAGGAAGTATTTGTAATTGATGAAAAAAATGACTGGTTTAAAATTGCAGCGGATAATAAATGGGTTAAAAAAGAGTTTTTAACTATAATGAAGTAGCGTAAAAATTTAACATAAGACTTCCTACCTGTGCAGCTAGGATAAGGTTTTATTAGCTATTTTTGCCGCTTTACTGTGTTTTAAAATGTAATTAATCATACAGTTTAGCTTTGTTGTAAGTTGGTTTAAAACTTGCAATTTTTTTACCATTTGGTTTTTTGAAATTAGTCGTCAATATCATAAACAGTGATGTTTATCTGTAGTCTAACCTCTGGGTAGTGTGACCTGTGCGCTATTTTATAACCAGTTTTTTAGAAGATACACACATAAATGAACACCCATAATTGAACACCCATAATTGATCACACACTATGCGCTCTACACAAACACCTGCTCAAAAACTGATTATTTCCAACAGTGATTACATCCATGTTGTACAGTTTGACGAAATTATTTTCTGCCAGTCGGATGGATGTTATACCCACATTAACCTCCATAATGGACAGAAACATACACTGGCTAAATCCTTATCCAAAATATGCGCGCAGCTTTCATCCAGCCAGTTTATCCGGATTAGCCAAACTTATCTTATTAACAAAACCTTTGTAAACAAGATCGACAGGAAAAAGAAAAACCTTTACCTGTTAGATCGTACCATTGTTCCATTTACCATTTCCCTTAAAAATTTGATGGAACTCATCAGCGATTCCATTCATCCCAAAATTACTTTAACTGATGCGGATAATGTCTAGAAATAGATCAATACTTAACGGTTAGCCCTGAATACTTAAACCTTGCTTTTTGCATTTCGGTTTGGGTACATTTCGGTCTATTTTTAACTATTAAATTAAGCGAAAAAGCTTAAAAATGTAAAGTTAATCCAGAAACCGATGTCTGATCATTTTTGCCTGTATGGACCTCCTTTTACCTTAAATGGTGAAGAATATTTTAGCGACAATAATGTTGGTTTTCAGGTTGCTTTCAGTTCGTCCGAAGATCAAAAGCTTGTTTTAGCCTACCAATGGTATCTTAATGGAACCCTGATAATCAACGAAAAAGGTGCCAGTTTAGTCGGAAAAATCTATTGCGGTAACCATACCGTAGGGGTAAGGGTGTTGAGCAGTGAGGGCTGGTCTGGCGTGAAGAGCCGGAGCTTTTATACCTGCAAAGTACCCACAGGTTTGGAACTTTACGGACCAGATACGATCAATGAGGGCGATTCCGCAACCTATCAGGTTTTGCGTCGCTTTTCTGACGGTACCGTAGAAGATTTGACCGCCCAATATATCTTTACAATTACTGGCGATGCCAGTTTTAACGGCAATGTGCTGACTACCATTAAGGATGATAGTAGCTTTGGTGATAAGGTGCTTAATATTCTGGGTACAACCGTAAGTGGCGATACAATTGCCAAAGACATTGTGGTAAAAAATACCACATTGTTTAAGTCGGCTGTGCTTGTTGTAGATTTATTTAACGATACCAGCCTGAATGTAATTGGCTTGATTGATAATCCTGAAGTAACAGTTAACCATCAGGCTGTTTATACCGGCAATAATTTTTTGCCTGCTTCGGTAGTAGCTGAAAACGCTTATATGTTGGCATCCGATCTGATGAACGGAGCGACCTGGCGTTTTGAATTTAACCTGGCCAGGCTGATGACCGAATACCCGGGAACGACAGATTTTGTGTTTCATATTAAAGGCCGTAGTGCATTAGATCAAGGCTTAAATGGGGCTTTCAGCGTAAAAACCAAAAAAGCTAAAATGGTGATGACGGGTAATGCCAGTAGTTATGTGCCAAGTGTAACGGGAGGTGGCACAGTTGGTTATAACTCCTTTAGCTCATATAGTGTTGCTGGTGCCAATGGCAGTTACAATGAAGCAGATTTGTTTGCCATTATCCGTTTCAATTATCATGTACAAACCGATACACTTACTTATACCATCCCACCACGTATCTATCTTTCTAATCCGATTATTGAGCAAACCCAAAAGAATAATTGCGGTGCTGGCTTTATAGGATCAAATGTATTATACACTTTGCCTGTCGGTGCTTTTACTTCAACCATCAGTCAGGCTGATGCCGATGCACAAGCAAGGAGTTTTTACGATGGCAACAAACAACAGTATGCCAATGATCATGGTACCTGCGAATTAAAACCAAACTATCATTTTAAATCGAGCACCAATGGTTCATACCCGGTAACCATGACAACCGATTATTCATCTGGAGATTGCGCGATGAAGGTTGCATTTTATGCTACCATGAATAACCAGTCGGTGATAATAGATCATACTGATGGAACCACTAATTTAATGCCTTGGGGTGCCAATACCCGAATGTTCAAGGTGCCCGCTACTGGAGTATACCGGGTAAAGGCACGCCTGGTTGGTAACATTGTATGTAATTCGGTAGGAGGCGATGCCGATCATCAACAAACGATTAGCTTCTTGTTTACTCGTACAGGAGGGGCTGAAACTAATTTAATTGCACCAGGGCAAAATAGTGCTGGTGATTTTAGTGCAGCTGAATTTTGCTTGCCCGGACAGTATGTAATTTCTAAAGGAATGACAGTCCCTATTGATATCAACTTTAGTATGGACTTCAATATGGTTGCAAACGAAGAAGCCAATTTTAGAACCAGAATTAACCTTTTTACTTATTTCAACCAGCAACAGGGCGCAAAGGAAACCAATACTACCAATTTTAATTTTTCTCTATTGGAGTTGGAAATCGAAAAACTTTAATAAAACATTTATCAAAGATACTTAAGCATGACTCCATTTGTTCCGAAATCGCATTTTTTTACCGATCCTGCCACCATTAACCAATCTACTGCCCATGCTTTTGGGCCGGTTTCTGAAAATGAATTTAACCTTACGGCCAAGTTTACCAGTAGCGGTGCACAGGCTTTTGCCATTTGTAAAGGTGTGGTATTGGTACAACCACAGGCAGGTGATGTGGTAAACGTAATATTACGCCCTTATGAGCAGCCCATTAACGGTCTAAATATCCGGTATTTTATTTACCGCGGTTTGCAGAAAGGCGATTTCTTTAACGGCAACCAGGTACTGGCCGATGGTGATGAAGTATCGGGATTTATCAAAAAAATCAATAAAAGCTTTGCGGGTTTTTATAAAAACGAAAATGTGCCGCCCTTTTTGGCAAAATACATCGGTTTCGATCCTGCTGCACAAGCGCCTACTTTACCGCTCGATCAGTTTTTCTTTAAAGAAACTGAATATGTAGATCGTGCAGGCCAGTTTGTAGAAAAGGATGAGACTGCTTTCGAACTGCCCATGGTGGCCAAAGGTACCTCTTTAGGTCATTTTATAAACGGCGAATGCGGTGTAGATGTGGTACTCAACTACGGCGATTACCAGTTGCCTTTGCCAAATGCCGAATTTAAATTCGACCTGAATTATGCCAGGGCCGCATCGGCAAATATTAGCCTGGTAGGCATTACCGACGAATTCCAAAAGAAATTGGTTAGGGAGCAGATCACTCAATTTTTGGATATAGCGGCCTTTTATGGTTTTCATGCCGCTAACGGATCGGTAAATATTAATGGTACCGAAACCAAAGGCGAGGCCATATATACTACCGCAGTAAGTAAGTTTAATACCAAAAACAAGCTTTATCTCTATATCCAAAGCGATAGGTGCCGATCTTATAATTTTTATGGCAACTACTTACTCAATAACACCGGTAGTGAAAGTTTAAAACTGGGCACGGTAGAAAACACTTTAACAGAAAAGATTTATGGTACCAATGGCTGGCCTTTACTCATAGATGAAGAACCGCGCACATCGCCAGCTACTACCAATCCACTTTTTTTACAATTGGTAACCGATAATGGAGCCAACAGCATGTTTTATGGGCAAGTGGCCACAGTAGTTGGAGCAAAAGAAAACTTTTTAAACGCAGAAGCCTTAAAAGCGCCTAACGTTACTGATGGTACACCTGGTTTATTCACCAAAACGATTAATTTGCTTAATCCGGCGGTAGCCAACGGTAATAACAGCTTAAATATAGCCAGTTTTAATATCCTTATTTACCAGGGATATACTTACCCTTATATTTTAGGGCAGGAAACCGACGACAATAACGTAACCGCCAATGTATTGGGTTTACCCAATTTCTTTGATGATGTATTCGACCTGCTCAATGCCACCCCTTTGCTACAAGCCAGTGCAAATACCGATTATTCAGTGCTTTCTTCTCAAAAAGTAAAACTCATTAGTCGTTACCATGATAAGACACAACTGGGTATTTCTGCAGTACAAACCTTAAACATTAATGATGTGATTGAAACGGATGATCCGGATACCCCATTATTAAAACGTGTAACCTACATTACCGAAGCGGTTGATGTATTAAACTCGGCACTCTCGGTAACCGGAACACTTGCGCCCTATACGAAATCCAATCCATCAGTATCAGGTGCGGTAAGCGATAACAAAACCTACCAATTGCCCGATGCCTTTTATTATCGTTTACAGCTATTTACAGATAGTACAGAAACCATTACCGGGCTGCAGTTACTTGCCAAAGATGGCAGTACACCGAATAAAATTATTTTGGGGCTTACCCAGGCAGAAAACGATTTGCTTAAAGCACTCATTACTACGAACAATTTAATTAATGCTGGGCTTTTCCTGATCGATCTTTTTGGAGATGGTAGTGAGTTGATTTCTGCCGAAAATATTACTTATCAGAAGTATAAAGCGGGTATAGTAGGGGAAACCGGAGTGAGTGAATTAAAATTATATTTACCAACAACTGATTTAATGGTATACTCAATAGATCAGAAGTATCATTTTACGGATGGGTATAGTAAGTATGTGAAGGAGGATAATACTGAAGTTTATTTTACAATTAATAAAGTTTCATAATGGAAGTGGTAATTTTAAAAACCGATGGAACAGCTGTTGCTCTAGATTCCTCTTTCACAGATAAGGCGTTTGATATAGAAGGTTTTCTCCTTGAATTTAATTTTACAAATAATGTTAGCAGGCGTTTTAAATATTATCAAAAAAATGATTTTAAATTGGCTGATAGAGAAAAATATACTTCTCTAAGTGGTTATTATGTTGAAGGGAAATATTTATCTTATATGCAGGGATTGGAATCTGATTCACCTAACATTGAAGATCT
The DNA here is from genome assembly GCF_007833675.1 of Pedobacter suwonensis. NCBI lineage: Bacteria > Pseudomonadati > Bacteroidota > Sphingobacteriia > Sphingobacteriales > Sphingobacteriaceae > Pedobacter > Pedobacter suwonensis. The sequence goes on from NZ_CP031708.1 coordinate 5,501,043, forward strand.
AAAATCTAAATTTTTATTTCAATTTGATAAGTATAAATCCAAAGCTGGAAATCCTATAAAGGTTAGTGTAGTTGACCTTGGAGAACCCTATAGTCGTTACTATAATAATGTTGATTATACTTTCAGTATAGAAAATTTAGAAAGTAGTAACACTCCAAGAAAGTACCTGAAATCGATTTATGAAGGTGTGGTTAAAATAGGATATGAAATAGATATTCCATCGAATGCCGTAAAAAATGTAATAGAGAGAACACCCTTAAAACTGGCAACTAGGTATTTTTACAATAATAATTATACCCGATATTTGGGCGTTTGGAATAGTGATGTAACAAAGCATAACATTAAAAAAATTGCTACATTAATTTCATTTCGGATAGCAGAAATAGAAAGAGAAATTTTTCCCAAATTAGCTAATTCTTCAACTTGGGGCATGTTAGAGGCAATTGCGGATTCTCCAAATGGAAGTATAGATAGCCTGAATGATTTTCAAAAAATGCTATTTATCCTCAAAAAGACCTGGGGATATTATCATGATCCTTCCGCAGATGAATCTTATGTTCATAAACATGACTTTGAACCGGTCTTTTCCGTTGTTCCGGGTTATGAAGATTATGTTAACTACTATAATAATTTAACTGGTTTCTATTATTCACTTTATAAAATACAGGATAAGTTATTAAACGTTAGTGAAGACCTTAGGTTAAGGTATTTACTGCAAACTTTGCCGGTTTCTGCTTTAACTATTGTTCCCTACAGTATTATTAAGAATCAATTATCTGGTTACTCACAAATAAAAGAACTAGCAGAGAATTCTCAACGCTTTATTGTCCATTTGGTAATATCAATAACAAAGAGGCTGGAGTATGCAGACGATTTTTTAGATTTCCTTTTGAAAAAAGAAGACGGTGTTGTAACTATTTTCGAGGTTTTATATCATCTTTTGAACGATGCTAGACTAGAGCGGCTATCTATAGTAAACTGGTTTGTTGATGAACAAACAAATCGAAAATATTATGCATATGCGATATTCGAACTGTGGAAAGTTTCCAAGTACAATTGGGAATACTTTCCTTCAACAAACACTTCAAATCTGGATTCAGTAAATTTAAGTTCGTACTTCTTTTCTAATGCTAAGGAGCTAAATAAAGATAATATTTTAGAGTTTGACGCTATCTATAAGTCTGTATTAAATACATCAACATCTTCGGTTTCCAATAAGACGGTAAAATATTATACTTCGATTGACGGAAAAAGTATCTCAATATCAAATCTTATTCTATCTATCGTTAAAGATAAATTTGGGATAAGAGATGGAGGTTATAGTACGCCGAAATTTGGTGATTTTCACTTGTATCATCCCATATCACTGATAGGATATCAATCAAATTTAGACTTGACAATTCCCCAAAAAACGCTTATTCCAGCATTTTTATTCCATTTTGCTGAAGAGTACGATCGTTTAGCTGACTTTGATGCACAATTATCACTTGGAATTGATGTCGCTGTAGATATCGCATTATTTTTTGCAACAGGCGGAGTAGGCGTTTTGCGAGATTTAAAATATCTAAAGTATGTAACTAAATTAGGTCAAGCACTTCGGGGAAAATTAGCTGCAACAGAAGCTGTTGTGGTTTGGAGAGCATCTGAAATTAGTGCTGAAATTATCACATTTACAGCCTCTACAATCGCAAATTATAATCAATATCTTATCACTACTGAGAATGATCCTGAAAAGAGAAAACATCATCAAAAAATTCAATGGATTATTTTAGGATTATTATTTGTAAGCGCAGCGGGTACAGCTTATTCCAGGATAAAGGCAGTTAAAGAAGCCAACGAAGTACTAGAGCTAATGTCCAAATTTCCAGGTGCTACACATGGGGTGCCGCCAGGTTTGGTGGAGCTTCTTGAAACACTAGCTGGTAAAAGGGCCGTTTTAACCTCTAAAATGGGTAGTAAACTGCAAACACTAAAAAATGAAGGTATTGCGGTAGATAATGTTATTGCGAAGTATAATGGCCTTACTGACAAACAAAAATATAGGTTCTTTGAGCATTTTGGTGAAATTAATGATAGATCTATCTGGAGAGAATTAAACTTTTTTCAGGGGCAACCAATAGATAATTGGTTAATACTTAGTGAGAAAAATATAATGGAAGCTAAAATAATAGCTTTTATTACAAAACCTAAAAGGGTCAATGCAATTTTAAAGTATTACGACGAACCAAGTTTACGAAAGATTTTAGAAAGTTTTGATTATCAGAGTAGGTTAAAAATTTTAGATGAGTTTGGAAAACCAAATTGGATGAATGATGCTGTTCTTTTTGAAAGAATTATTGAGAAACCGAGTAGCTTAAACTTGATTAGGATATTTCAAAATAGTGCAAAAACAGGTTTAGACGTTTTTTCTTTTGAGGATGTGATTGCTATTGTTAAAACAGAATTTAAGAATGTAACAATCGATTACTTATCAATAAAAAGTACTATGATACTTAAAGACGTAGTAAAAAAGGTATGGTAACGGTAGCGAAATTGTGAAAGAAACTATGGAATTAGGTAGATTAAGATCTCTGTATGACGGTACTGCTACAGATTTCAATAATATTTTTTCCGCTATAACTCCTGATTTTTTAAGTGATTTTTATTCTTCTAATAAACTTGTGGCAAAAACTGAAGTATATAAAAACAATAGTCTAATCAAATTTGTTACTGAAAAATTCATTTCAGGAAAAGAATCTCAAGTTTTACAAATGTTTGGTGGCAATTTACCTGTAAGTTTGACTGAGCCTCTTTATTCTAAATTCAATGTTTTTAATAAAAAGGCAATTGATTTTATACCTAAGAATAGGAGAAACGATACAGAAATAAAATATATCTTTAACTTTCTAGAAAATCATTGGGATGATGGTGATCGATTTGTAATTCAATTGGAATCTACATTTTATGCCTGCCAAAGCTGCCAGGGCTATTTAGTTTATCTTAAAGAATTGGCGAGAAAAGCCGGAAAAACAGTAGATATTAAAGTTATCGCTGTCGAAGCTATCTCTGGTACAAGTGATCTTATTGACAAATTAAACTAAAAAAAGTGGAAATAAAATATTTAACCTTATTAAGGGATAATCCAATAAGAGTTGGATTTGGTGAAGATAAAAGCATTAGGCCAATGTCACTTCAAGAAATAGGAAATTTGGAACATTTGTATAACAATAATAATCCTTTTCCTTTGGCTTTAAAAGAGCTACTTTTTCTAGCTGGAAACTACTGTTATGTTTTGGATTATGGAATTTTTCCTACACGTCAAGAGATGCAGGAATTTGTAAGAGTTAGAATATCAAGAAATAACAGGCAAATAATCCGCCCTTTTTTTGCTGTAGATATTTATAATGGAGGTGAGCAATTTATATTTGTGTATTTAGACGAAGGAGATAATCCACCTACTTATGAAGGGCACTATTATTTTGATCCATCAACGGATGACGGTTCAGATTGGATTACTCCTGTTACTTCAACCCTGTCGGGTTTGATAGATCATGGAATTAATAGAGTAAAACAGGGGCAAAATCCGTTCTAAATAAAAAAGTGAAAATATGGCCAGTTACGCCCCTTGCTGGCGCACGGCTGCCTCGTGTGCAAGATAAGCCGCGATGTAATTTAAATGTTAGGTCGTAGTCTTTAGTTATAACACTACTAGCGCAAGTCTTAGTGCCTAGGCTAATGGGGTTAGATGACTTGTGCTTTCATTATTGATCTTAATATACTGCCAAAGCGCAGATAAGAACAATACTTAAATCAATGGATACTAGGAAAATGAAGAAATTCTTGTACAATCTTCAATTGTCTCTACTTTCTCAATCCGAAAATAATCAGCAATACGTTTAAGCCAAACTCCATACTATAACCTCTAAACTATTAATTGCAACGTTTGAACTATCGACCGTAACGTTTGAACTATCGACTGCAACGTCTGAACTATCAACTGCAAGATGAAACCACTCTAATTTATGCCTTATTTGAGCAACAATATTTTGTAGATTGATTTATTGTGTCTATCTTGCCTATGCAGATTAATAAATAACATATTTTTTCACCTAAAAAGAGAAATCAATTTCAACAATTAAATTTTAAAAATATTCCTGGACGAGCGTTTTAGAAACGCATTTTCTAATTTCTCTGAAAAGAGTTATTTGTTAGTCTGCAGCGTCCAGGAACTTTAAATTAATGTTATGCAGACTAACAATTGTAAAAACCCAAACACACAGTTCCCAAATCAGGTAGCAGCTGTAACCGAATTCCGGACACTCATTGAAGCCTATTTCGATATGGTTAGTTTATCGGATGTGAATCAATTCCTTACTGAAATGCTTAGCGCAGCTATCGGGCCCGATCCACGCTCTGGCAAACACAAACCCATTACCATTGCCAATGCCCTTTATGATGTAAACAATATCATCAGCCTGCTTAACAAAACAAAACTTTTGGCCAATGAAGAAATCTTTCAGCTTTATGCCATAAACCTGGATTATAACCTACAGGCTGTTGGCCAATTTGATGTAGCGCATCTTTCTGAACTATTATATGTTGGATTAAATGCCTACATCTTTCAGGAGGATGATTTTGAAGGCGCAACCTTAAAATTTTCAGCCGAAATTACTGCAGCATATAAAATGATTTATGATTGGCTGTCAGACTGCGATGCCTGGTATAATGCTGCTGAGTGTTACGAATATAATGAAACTATCGGTTTAGCAGCTACGCTATAACCGTTCAAATTTTAATTGTCCATTTAACGTATACAGCTATGAGGGAAAACGCCCCTCCTAATTTAGGAGGGGTGCCCAAAGGGCTTATTGGTTATATCACTTAATTTCGGTAGGTGAGACACCAACCAATAGATAAAATATTAAGATGCCCAGTAAAGCTGAGCATGACGACACCGCCAAATTTAATTCATTTGCCAGACGGCATCATTCCCGTGAAAACCTACCGTGTGGACACATCTTTTAGTTTGTTTTTTTATACGCTTTGCTAGCTTGCTTTAATAGATTACAGGTTTTACCGAAGAACGCCGTCAATCCCAAGAGCCGGAACTATCAAAAAAACAGTTGCAGGAAAGAACAAATAGCATTACCAAACCTTAAACGCAGTGGTTTATAATACTAATTTAATTGCTAAAGAGAATTGAACACAAACCCCGTAGGGCTCAATCAGACCAAAGAAAACATAAACAATAACTGATTAAACGAAGTGCCGCTGTTTTTTTGATGTGAGCGTGGTTGTGTGAAAGGCTCCTAGCTGGATTGACAAAGCGCTTTGGGTACTTTGGCGCTCCAAAGTGCCATGCCCCCGCGGCATAGAGCGGAAAAAACAACATTTTTGTTGAAAAATAATTCTTCTTAATCAACGGCATTAATAGCATTAAAGATGCTGACACGAAGTAGCTACAAGGCAATTGAAAACCATATTTCTACTTGTAAAATAAATTCAGCATGACGATCGCCTTAGAACAAAGTGCTAAGAACAAATAAAGGCTAACAGAGATGTGTCCACAAGATAGGTGAAAATGGGAATCTTAATGCTATTGCAAAGCGCTTTAAGATTCCCGCCTGCGCGAGAATGACGAAAACAAAATAAAATTTTGGGCTTAAATGCTAGATTTTACTTTTGATACATCCTCGCCCAACCAGCTTATTTCTTAAACCCGCATGATCGACGCTAGGCTTATGGCTGAGGGTTTCTTCACTGCGTTCAGAACGACAGAAGGCATTTGGTGTTTCTATTTCTTATACCCGTATAATCGGCTTTAGACTAAGGAGTCTGGACTTAAGACTTCGAACTAAATTTCAATAAAATCCCTAGTACTAAGTATTTCATAAGCATTAACAATAACGTAACTTAGGTTTGCTAATTTGCAGTAAACCAAATGCTTGATCATTACACCTAAATAAGCCCTCATCATGAGTACAGATCTGGTTAAAACCTACATTCTGAACAGGAGTTCGGAAGAAATTAAATTAAGCCTCATTATTGGTGGTATAGAACAAACGGGTACCAGTTTGATCACCCTGAATGATGACATGGTTTTAAAAGATTACCAGGGCGACCTGCACCAAAAGGTAATCGGGCGGAATGATAACCTGCACCAGAAAGTATTAAATATTATCACCGTAATTACCGATACCGCTCCAAACCATAACCACACCGATTTATATGTGCTGTTAGAAGGCGGTTTTGTAACAAAAGGTTATAAAATGGAAGAAGAAGTACAGCCCGGTGCCTCTACAGTTTATACCGCAGAAATTACATTTTACCAATTTTAGCTGTTATGAAATATCTTATATTAATTGCCCTCGCAACATTAACTGCAACCGCTTTTGCACAAACAGAAGAAATTAAGGAAGTAAAACTCGACCTGCTCAAAGCACCAAGTTCGCCAGCTTCGGCATTATTGGGTTTCGCCGTATCGGATATCGAAAAACCGACCGACTTAAGTGATTTTATGCTTTCGGTACAATCGGCTACTTCATCTTATACTAAACTCCCATCCAGTTATGCGATAGATATTGCGCCTTTTTACCTGTTCCGCAATAAAGGTGCAGATTTTAGCACTACAGGAAAAAACGGATTACAATCAACCCGGTTAAAAGATTATTTCAGGCAGAGTTTTGTAGTGTCGCTGGCGTTGCGCAATCCCGATTCGGCTTTCAATAATTTTAAACCAACCAGTACCTATGGGGCATTGGGTTTAAAATTTTCCATCATCAGGCCTCAATATAATATCGAAACCAAACAGAAATTAAATTCCATATATGAGAAACAGCGTGCATTGCTGATGATTTATAAAATTGGTTTGGAAGAAGAAAGAAAATCGGCCCGTTACGAATATCTGGGCATCAGGAACATTTACCTGCTCGATTCAATTTCTCACCTGCCTAACTTAACGGAAGACGAAAAGAAAACACACGCATTCGCAATGATGCAAGATACCAATAGTGAGTTTGCCAAAAATGAGACTGAAAAAAGCGAACTGAATAAAGGTTTCAAAAAAGAAATACAGGCAGAACTGGCCAAACAGTCGAAACTGGAAGCTGACCTGCAGGAAGAAGCCAAAACTTTTACGGGTAACCGCAAAGGTTTATCGGTTGATATTGCAGGTGGCTTAAGCACCGAGTTTAGAGAGAAAAGATTCGATAATTCTAAGATATTCAACTCAGGCATTTGGAGTACTTTTGGTTACAACTGGGCCAATGGCAGTTCTATTTTAGGGTTGGCCCGTTACCTCTATAACCCAGATGAAGTATTTGCATTGGATAATATGAAGAATGAAGTGGCCAACCTGTCTACTTTTGATACGGGTTTGCGATATATTTTTACCAAAGGCAAATTTGGTGGAGGTGCAGAGGCGCTTTACCGTAGCATAATCTCTTCAGGAACAATAAAACCTTCGTGGCGGGTGGTGGCTAATACCGATTATGCATTGAATGATAATCAAAAAATTATCTTCTCATTCGGTCGTAATTTCGACGGCACCGTAACCAAAGATGGAAACCTTGTGGCAGCTTTAACCTTACTCTTTGGTTTTGGCACCAACAGATAAAGAACTGTTGTTGGTACTGCCAACTGCAAATTGAAAACTGTAAATTGTTCATTAGTCATTTGTTCATTTGTGCTGCCAACTGCCAGCTAATCGTCATTGCGAACCGAAGCGGAGGGCATGAGTGAAAAGGAATGAAGCAATCTGCTAAGGAGAAATGGTTCATTGGTACTGCAGACTGCAAATTGAAAACTGTCAATTGTTCATAGGTCATTTGTTCATTGGTGCTGCCAACTGCCAGCTAATCGTCATTGCGAACCGAAGCGGCGGGCATGAGTTGAAAAGGGTTGAAGCAGCAATCTGCTACGGAAAAATAGTTCATTGCTACTGCAAATTGCCAATTGAAAACTGTCAATTGTTCATTAGAGAATTGGTATTTGTTTAATCCACGCTGGATTTCAGCCTCTGGACTAAAGACTAAACCCAAATAATGGCTCAAAATATGCCAATACTTAACGGTTGCTTGCAAATACTTAAACGATGCTTTGCAGCCTTTCTTTTGGGTGGTATTCGCTGTATTTTTAGTTGTTGCTTTTGTTAATAACGGGTCTTGGTAATCCATTTTGGAATAGGCTAAATTACAGGGCATGCCTATTTTTTAAGAACCGAAGCATAAATTAATTACATGCCAGCCAATCAAGTTGTAACCAGAAGATTTTATCCAGCCCTATCGGAAGTGATCACGGTAGATGACCTGCCGGAATTTTTACACTTTGCAGAAAATGGGTTGAACCAGTTGCTTGATAAAATCCATTATAAAAATCTTCAATATTCAAAAAGTCAGCGTGGCGATTCGGCATTTTATAGTTTAGATATCGTAAGCAATAACATTGGGCTTGATTTACCTTTTGGTTTGCGTTTGGTACTTAATCCAGACGAGGATGGCGATTCGAATATATCGTCTTTTCCGATTTCTATACAGTACCAGTGGGAAATGCTGGCTTTTTTACGTTCTTTCAAGGTTCAGAATTTTGCTTTTACCCCTGAGGCTTTTTATGAGTTGGGTCTTCAGATTTTTAGAATTACCGAAGATGAGGTCATCGCACACATCCTGAATTATTTTGTTGAGGATACAGAGACCGAAACCAAATTTGAGCAATTGCTCGATGCAGTAAATCGTGTTTACGGAACCAGCTTAAGCCTTCCGCCAGGTGAAGAGCCAACGGTTGATAAGGTGGTTATCTTGATTAATAACGAGGTAAGTATTCCTAAAAGTGTTTCAGCAGTGATGTTTGGGATCTATATTTCACAGGCCGGAGAGGAGGAAACACGTGGACGGCTTCAGCAGTTTTACAACCGGTTGGTACCGAATGGAATAGAAGATTATATTAAACAGCTGATTACACCAAAACTACGTGCTACTTCAAAATTATCGGCTGCTATCGAATTCCCCGATACTATTTTAAAACCTGTAGAGGAAAATGGTACTTTGATTCCTGGGCGTAAATCGATGTTTACTTTCGGTGAGGCCACTTTTTATGCTGATACCGAAGCGGGTATCGGTTCAGATGTTGAGTTTGTGGGTAATCTGGTGCCCGAATATGCCCAGATAGGCAACACAAACCTGTTTATCGGGATTAAAAAAGCCAAGCTCGACCTGAGCAGAAAAAGGAATATTGCCGAAGCAGATGCAGCAGGGTATGGTCCTGATTTTACCGGCTTATACATAGAGAGGGCTACCATTGGTTTAAGTCGTTTTGGCAAACAAAGTACCACAAAAACCAGCGTAGCTTTAATTGGAGAAGATATGCTGATTGGTACCGGTGGAGTTTCGGGTAAAATCTCTCTCGGATCTAACGGAGCCCTATACCGGGATTTTGGTTTGTTTGAGGCAGAATTAAACCTGTTTTCGCTTACTTTTAAAAAAGGGGCGATTGTAGCGTCTGATATTGCCGGTAAACTTACCATCCCTGGTTTTAAGGATACTACCGGGCAGCAGGCTGTAATCGATATCCGTGTACACATTCAGGATAATGGTAATTTTGAGCTTACCGCCCAATCACAGCAGGGCTTAATGCCGGTTACCCTTCCGAACGTATTTGTCTTAAACATCAGAAGTTTTAACCTCGGCAAAGAAGCGCGTGGTTTTTATATCCAGATTGCCGGAACCCTTGATTTTATAGCCGATATACCGGGCTTAGGGCAGGTACTACCCAAAGATATTGAGATTCAGAAATTAAGGATCTGGGATAATGGCGATATTGAATTTGATGGCGGAAGCTTTGTAATACCTAAGGCCTTTAAACTTAAAGTGGGACCGGTTAATCTGGAGGTGAGCCAGATTGCTTTTGGTGCTTACACCAAAGAGTTAAACGGGATAGAACGTAAATACCGGTTCTTTGGTTTTGATGGGATGATCAATACCGGTAATGCAGGCGTAAATGCCACCGGTAACGGTATAAAATATTATTTTACGGTTGATAATAACGATACCGATAAACCTTTCGATAGTTTTACGAGTATAGATGGTATTGGTATCGACCTGACTATTCCAGGCAATGTAAGTAAAGAAGAAGCTGTTTTTATCTTGAACGGCTATTTGAGCATGAGCAATCCCGATCCTGCTATTGTTGGCTCTAATGCCGGATCTGAATATACCGGTTCAGTAAGTTTTGCGATGCCTAAACTCCGCTTAAACGGTTCGGCAGCCATGCGCTTAAAACCAAGTGTTCCATCTTTTATTGTCGATATTGGTATGGAGTTGCCAGGCCCGGTTCCGCTTGGTGCAACCGGTTTAGGAATATATGGTTTCAGGGGAATCATTGGCAGGCATTATATTACGTCCAAATCGGCCACCACACCTCCATTACCAGATACGGCCAGTTGGTGGGAATACTACAAAGCTAAAAGTAATATTACCCACAGAGAAGGGATAGAGTTGGATAAATTTGCAGATAAACCCGGCTATTCAGTCGGTGCAGGTGTTTCTATCGCAACCTCATTTGATAAAGGTTTTACCTTTTCTACCAAGCTTTTTTTATACTTAGGTTTGCCAAACTTGTTCTTGTTACAGGGACAGGCAGGCGTACTGCGCTCTCGTATTGGATTAAATAAAGATGTAGACCCGCCATTTAGTGCGCTAATTGCCATAGATGATAAGTCTTTTATATCCAGTTTGGGCGTAAACTACCGTTTGCCTGAAGGCGGTTCTTTTGATGGTGCAATATTTAGCCTTACAGGTAAGCTGGAGCTGGCTTTCTTTTTTAATAACGCTTCGGGCTGGTACCTTAACGTGGGTAAAGATAAACCCGAAAGTGAAAGGATCAGGGCCAGGATACTTACGCTCTTCCAGGGATATGCTTACCTCATGATTTCCTCACGTGGTATAAAAGCTGGCGCAGGCGCAAGGTTTGATTTTAAAGCCAATTTCGCTATTGTCGAATTTGGTTTTGGTGCTTTTGTTGATCTGGGGGGCTCCATTAGTTTTAAACCGATACAGATTGGCGGTTACATCCGCATGGGCGGTTATGCCTATATCAGGATTCTGAGATTTAAGTTTAATATTTCAATTACTGTTACCTTAGGTTTTGAGGCACCAAACCCATTTACAATTTATGGTTCACTGGAGCTCGATTTAGGCTTGCCATGGCCGGTCAGAAAACTCGGACGTATCAAAATAACGCTAAGCTGGAACTTTAACAACAATAAAGGACCACTGCTTGCCCCGATACAGATATTAAGCCTGCCCGATCCGGCAACTGGCTATATGCCTGCTGCGGCAACCAATATGCTGTCGAACGAAACTTTCCCGATCAACTATGTAAATTACGACATTACGGGTGGCTCTGTAAATATCCCCGCGCCAGGCGCCGGAGGTTGGCAGTATAACTTTAATGATGAAAATGCGCTAACCCATGTAACTATTCCATTGGATAGTTTTATCGATATCGATTTACTTAAACCGGTAAAACCAATGGCAGCGCTTATTGGTGGCGCGGGCAATCAGGTGCCTGATGGTTATATAGAAATGCTGCCACCACAAAAAGGGATCAGTAGTCAGGTGAGTCACGAACTGCAATTGCTGGGTTTGGAAATTTATGCTTGGAACGAGAACGGAAGCTGGCAGCCTTATCATATTTATGAGGCAGTTACTGTTATCCGTGCGGATAATAATGGCGCGGGAGCCATCGATCTTAGTAAACTGAATAATGCTTACTGGCAGTTTAATGAGCCGAATCGCTATAACAAAATCAGGATCATGTCGCAGAACATGTTCAGCTTCAGTAATGGAATGAGCAATTCAGCAGCCGATCTTGATGCTTTAAATTTTCAAAGGAAAGACCTTTTCTGTTACGAAAAAGTAGCTAAGCAGCATATCGTGAACTGGATCGGTCAGCCTGTGGATAAAGTATACAAGCCGGAAGAAATTTTTTACATTAAAAACGTTGGTTTTAAACTTATAGGGATAGAAGGACGCTTGCAGAATGATGCAAGCTTTGGGAATGCCGTATTGCAGATAGCACAAAACGGCGGTTCGCTGAGTGTTATTTTACCAGAAGCAGTAACTACACTTTCGCTCGATTTTGGAGCCAATTCTAATGCCATACACGTTGATTATATAAAGCACCAGTACCGCATAGGTTATGACACAAAGCTCTTACAACTTTGGGGTTATAACTTGGGTAATTTAATGGTGCCTAAAACGGTCAAATATAATGTTCAGGTATTAACGCAGCACTTAGACCATACCGAAAGCAACACCACGTTAGCCTATAATAACTTGGTACAGCCCATTAATGAAGTGCTTATCCATTTCGAAAGAGAGTATCCCTTAAGTTTTGAAGGTGATATTGTATTAGGTGGTTATTTTAAATTACCATCAAGTTATATTTCAACTGCTGCTTTCCCAAATGGACATGAGTTTGATGCCGATAAATCATTGCTTTATGCAACTATTTACAATAAGGCTTTTACGGCATCAGAAGTGTTAGCTAAATCAGATGATAATTCAACTGGTGCTATAGGCCAATGGCCAATGGATAACCGCGTACCTAGCATAGGTAACCAAAATGTTTTAGTGGCTGGTAATCCTGGCATGATAAATGGTTTTTACGGAAAAACAGGCAATAACGAGTGGCAGTTGCACCAAACTTATGATTATGCTGCTAATGGCGATGGGCTTTTAATTCCTTTTGAACCTGAGTTAAGGGTAGAGGAAGGAAATTTTGCTTTCGAAATTACCGCTGTTTTCAATCCTTTCGAAGCTGGTGTGAGCACCCTTTTCTCGAGGGTTATGCAAGATCCTGCAACAGGAAAAATGAAAGGTTATGCCCTGCACCTCTATCAAGATAGTGCTGGAGACGCCGATATTATTTATGGTACTGAACAAGCTATTCCATCTTTCAAAATATGGTTTACGACCTATCAGGATTTCAGTCACTCCGGAATAGTTGCTTCAGAAAAATATACTTTAAACTGTAACACTGGTAAACTTAGCGAAAAACAGTATAAACAGATCCTGATCTCCGTAAATCGAAGTACAGGAACGATTGATGTTTTTATTGATAAAATACTAAAGGCCAGTAATGCCATTCCAGCTGAATTGGATTTTGTTGTTCCGGTATTTAAAATAACCAATTTAAATCAATTGAGTTATTTAACCGAAGTATTGCAGCGCCGGTTGGAAGAAAATAACATTACACCTAGCGGTTTTATTGATGAGGCAGAATTATTAAGCAATAATTTAAATAAAACCATCCAGCCGGTTTGGCGACCGGATACTACTTATGCCATTGTGGTTAAAACCCGCGATGTGGTAGAAGGAAACTTAGGTGCATCCGTACAAAAGAATCATATTTATGGTTTTAAAACCATCGGGCCGATTGGGCATTTCCAAAAGAAAAATGCCATTTATAAAGCACTGGAAGCACAGGATAAAGCAGCTGCATTTAAACTGGCTGATCTAAAGCATTACATCGATTATGAACGTTCTTTCCCCGATGCGCAAAGCCGTTACGACTTAAGTAAACCTGTGTTTTGCCGTGATCCGAAAATAAGCCTTTTGTTTGTTAAACCTTATCTAAATGCCATGTTTGCTGATTGGGATGATTATTTGGGGCTGCCATCGGTTAAGAGTAGCTTGCAGTTGCAGCTGTTGGATCCTTATGGTGCAATTTTAAGCCCCGAGTTAATCTGGGAGCAATTGCCTGATGAGGAAATTACGAATGCGAATTTCATGAAACTACCTCCAGACCAGCAGATTTTATATTTCATGAACAAGGCTGCGCTCGAAGATTCTTGCAATGTAAAGCCGGTAAGCATTAAAAAGCGCAAAAAACAGGGGGCATACCATTTCCCTAACCTTGAACCGAACCGTTTATATACTGCACTATTTACTGCAATTTACCGACCACAGGGTGAGGCAGAACAAAGGGCAGAAATTTATCGTTTTAACTTTAAAACATCCCGTTTCAGCACCTTTGCAGAACAGGCTGGAAGTTATGTGTTAAACAGTACAGCTGGGTCTGAGAAATATGCGGTTTATCCGTTAAATGTGAGTTTTACACAGGCAGAAATTGATGGACGGATTAAAAATCTGATGGATAATAATCCTGAAAACGATGCTGCTGATGTAATGAGGTATGCAGCAAAGTATGATCGTTTAGTGTATGGTGGTTTAGAGATTCAAAACCTTGAAACTATTGATCATACTGTGATTCATCTGGTTATTAATATTGATCCGGTTAGCACAGCAAAACGATTATTGGGAATAATTGTACGCAATCCTGAGCCATTTAACAATCCCAAATTACCTCAGGTTTCGTTAAGTGATACCATAGGCTTGTCATTAACACCGTCAGCACAGGCTACGCTTGCACCATCATCATTTACTTATGTTCATGCACAGGATACATCGGCAGCATTTATCAGCAATGCAGAACTAGATATGCCAATAGGCGATCTACAGTTGCACTTTAAATACAAAAAATTTAACGGTAGCGATTATGAGAGGGATTTTGATAGCTATAACGGACCAATAATACCGATAATGCTATAACAATCTGTAATTAAAATTGAATAATCACTTAATAAAATACTTTCAAAAATGGCATCTGCAAACAATAATAATGCTTACTCATCTGATTATACACATATAGCAGAATGTCTTTTAGCTATACATGCCTTACAAACGGGCGGGAGCTTAAATAACCAGACAGAATTGCTACGCTTGCTGCGCCTGTTTGAGCAGGATGTATTAAAAAAATTATATTTAATAACCATTAGGGTACTAAAAGTTGTAACCAGCCCTGATGGCAGCATTTACATAGGAGGAGATTTTAGCGAAAAGGATTTTTCAGAAGAAGATTTTAATGTTGGTGCGCTGGTAATTAATCCACCAAAGCATGAAGATTACTTTTATGGAAAGGATTTTCTGTTTGATGATTTTTATGTAGGTTACCTCGATACCAATGGTACGGATTACAGTTCCATCTTTACGAGCATTTCAAACATGCTCAAAGAAATCAATAGCTACAGCGAGGATACTCTTAGTGAAGAAGACCGTTACGCTTTAAACGAAGCGCTGGAAGCATTTTTGGAAGCCTTTAAAGAAATAAAGAATTTATTGGCACAAGCTGGTTTGAACCCTTGTGGCCCGGCTGAAACTTACTTTAATAATACCGGAGGGATATACCTCCAGGCAGCGGGTTCTGATGGGAGCAATGGCATTGCTGAAGGTATTCACTTAAGATGGAGTTTAACAGGCGAAATAGGTGATAACCATTTACCTAAAGGCGAATATTATAATGCTCAGCATAACCAGTTATCAGATTTTAACCGGAAGGATGATTATGTAAAGGTATTTCGTTCGCCAAATATAAATGCGCCAACCATATCTATTGATTTAGAATTTAACCGTCCGTTAGTCAACTTTAAAACCAGACAATGGATTTACACCATTAATAATACCATTAATGGAGAAAAAATAACCAACCGTGTAAAACTAAAATTTGACAATGCCAATTCCTATAAGCAACTGGCCAGAACAATAGATCCCTTATTAGATTATTATCGGTTTTTATCCTCATATAATGATATCATCACGTTAGAAATAGAAGATAAAACCAGCTATTCAGTAGGATTTCATCTTAATAATTCCAGCAATGAAAAGGCCGTACTTAAGGTGAAGATACTTTCACAAATAGCTGATGACACTGATAATTCCGCCGAAGTACGCAAAACAATGGTGCTAGATAGCTCCGGAAATAGTTTGGAATTCATAAAAGCAGATAATATTGCTAAAATATCAATCAAAAAATCAGCAAATGCGATCATTAAAAACTTTTATTTCTCCACTTACCATGATTTTTTAACTACCCGTCAAGCAACAGATTGGACAGAGGTAGGAAATGGTTTTGGCCTTTCCCTAGATGATGCCGTGGTTTTCGATCGTTTAGAGAATGAAACCTATCCTATTGATCACCTCTGGCCACATTATAATGATGGCGCGACCGTAAAAGTGGCCAATTATCAGGATAAATGGTTAACCTCCAGAGCTGATAGTCCTTCAGTAAAGGAAGTGCTGAATAAATACCTTCAATTAAGCGATACCAACACAAGAGCAGAAGAGCTGGTTGCCAATGTGAATCAGGAACAGCAACATGAAGGTTTTATAATCAGTTACCTGGATATCGTGAATATGCAGGCACTTGATTATCATTTCGCCAGAATGTTAGGTTTAGGACATATCGATACCATAGATGGAGATGGAGAATATTTTTATCAGGTTCGTTATACCAATAAAATCAGTTTAAACTCTTCCAGTGCATCAGATTTTGTGTATACCAGTTTGCCTGTTACCAAAACCAATTACCTGTTGCCCGAAAAGCCTAAAATGAGGCCCGTGGCTTATCAGTTTTTAGGAGATAACGACAGCATGAACGATATGCTTAATGACGGCGGTTATGCAAAGTTTGATAATGCACGTGTAGTTAATATAGGTAGAATGCCTTTCGCCGACGAACTGGTTGGACATGATTTCTTTAAGGAACTTAATGCCATTGAAAACCAGAATATTTTCGAAAAGCCCAAACCGGTTTTTTATGGATTAGAATACCGTGCAGAAAACCAGTCTAACTATGTAAAACCCGAAATTACCAGTGGAAGTTTCCAGAATGAGCATCAATATTATGCTTATGATTATGCCAATCCACAAGGGGTCTTGGAACCTGAACCTTTAAAGGATGATGTATTAAGTTTATTCATCCATTTCGAAAAACAATCAGGAATACACTTTTATGCCGTTTATGGTATCAACTGGTTTTCGAGGGTTTCTGAACGTAGTGATGAGGTCAGCACTGATCCAACTGCATTTCCAATGTTAAATACACTATTGCCGCCAAGTGATGTTGCAGTACAGTATATTCAAAAGGAAGATCCCTTATTGTTTACCACCACTGCTGAGCAAAGTTGGCTGGCCGGACGTAAGCAAACTTTTGGCAAACAGGATATTGGTTTTACACGCGTAACTTTTAACTGGCTCGAAATATTGGATGTCACTAACCTGATCGATCAATCTGCAGAACAGCTTAATAAACTGATCAAAGCAGACCATGTTAAGGCTTACTTTAAACCAAAATTGTTTTTAACAGTTACGGGGCAGATTAATGATATATTGCCTGTAAGGAACAACGATAAATTTGTTAAACTTGTAATTGGTAGCTATAAACAGATAGACGGAACTGAAATTGTCCCTATAATTGCACCTGAGGATTTTCCAAGGTTTCATAATAGTATGCTAACTACCCCTGGTGGAAAATTCCGCGTAGAAACTTTCTTCGTTAACGGCTCGGATTTCCAGATCGTGGTAGAGATTATTTCTGAGCGAAAGGTAGTAGATGATGAAGATAATCCAGGTACTTACAGTACACAAGACTTTACTATTTTTCCTGAAATTGGAAGTAGGTTTACACTAATCGAAAATTTAAGCCTTTCAGGAAATTGGGAGTCGCTTCAGGAAACTGTTGAATTAAAAAGTTTTGCAGATGTAAATAAGCCGCACATCGAGCGCATTACTGATTCCGAAGGTAAAGAAACGATTTATTGGGTTGGAGGGCTTCATAACCAGGCAACTGTAACCCCCTTGTTCGGATCTGAGTATCCTGATGGCTTGTTAGGTTATTATAAAATCAAATTTGACAGCAGTGGGAATTTAAATGAACACCCTCAAATAAATTTACCTTTTAATGCCAATGATCCAAATAAAAATTCGCCCGATCAGTTAAGGCAGGCGCATGTAGAATGGTACAAAGGATTGATCAGGATACCAACCGTAAGTGGTGAGGCTGAACCGAAACTTTTGGAAGTAATCAGGATAGAAGAAACACATCCAATAGAATTATATGTTTACGATCCAGGTTATGCAGATGATCCGATTAAGGTTTCGGTACCTGCTGCTTTAACTGTTCCTGTAAACTTCCATCCAGGTTACCGGGTTTATTTTTTCCCGGAGCCTGATCATAAATTTAATGGTTCCAATATACTCCCGGTTGGTAATGATAACGACAAACGCACATTGTTGGGTTTACAAACAATAGATAGCCGGCCGGAAAGTGATGAAAGTGCGTCAGAGGTTTCAGCACCTGCCATACTGCTTGCCCGTAAAATAGAAGAACCCATACAATTTGAAGCGCCCATTACTTTTGGCTTAAAAGTACGGCCTGATGCCACAGGGAAAGCTTCATTTACTTTTGATGTTAAAATAGCACCAACAGTTAATGGTATAAAACGTAATCCATTTGGTTTTATGTTCTACAGAACAACCAATGAGGATGTATTAGAAGCGCTGTACAAACCAAGTACCGTAATGCAGATTTTAAAAGCATTGGCAGATCTTGAAGAAGATTTATTTTATAGCCAAAGGTATCTGGAATTGGTTAATTTAACTTTTGATCCTACTAACACAGATTCATTTAAGATATTTCCTGCAACCCCAAATCCTTATGGCTTTCCTAAACCTGATAAGTCGGGGCTTATTGAGCCAAGTGATAGTTTAGAAATTAAGAAATTAAAATATTTTGCTTCCATACAGGAAACCTTATTGCCTTTAACCGAACAGCCCCCAATTTTGGAATTTATTAAACAAGGGCTGCAAACTGAAAATGCTTTGCCGGTGATCCGCGATTTGGATGGTAATTTACTTGATGCTACTGATACGGCCTTTAATCCTTTTCCTATGATCAGGCAGTATAATAAACCATCGCAGCCCAATACCACCTATATCCGTTTTACTGATTATTTTTTAAGCGGGGCTTCGCGAAAGTTATATTTCTTTGCCGGGGTAGAAGTAACCAATCAATTGGACCCCGGTTTATTAAGTCCTTTTGCCGGGCCGGTAACTATTTTACAAACATTACCTTCAGCAGCACCCTTAGTTACCAGGTTCGCTATCAATCTCGATTCCTTTTCTGCGGAAAGCGGCGCCTCAGTTGTTTTTAATATTGCCCCGATCTCGCCTGAAGACCGGATTTCGAAAATCAGGATTTATCGCTCAAAAGATAAAGATAAGACTGTTACGCTTCGAGGTATAGAATACTATACAGACCATGATATTGTACCAGGGAATATTGAAGGTTATGAAATTATCGACGATTTCAGCGATTTAACAACTGCACCACTTGGCGATACGATTTATTATCGTCTGGCCGGTATACGGACTATTGTCAATGAAAAAGAAGAGCAAGAAGAAGTTTTGTCATTAGGCACAGATGTTATAGATATTAACCTACCAGATTACTTAAATCCTGAAGCTCCAGAATTAAAATACGATGAGGCGGGAAACAAAATAACCTGGACCGCTACGGCAAATAAAGCGCATTACCATGTATATCAGCAAAACAACCGTGGTAATTGGGAAAAAGTACATACAGTAGATGGTGCAAATTTATCAGTTCCAATGGAATATGTGCTTCCGGCCCCATTATTAACTGTAGATGAAGATGGCGATAAACTTTATTACCGTTTTAAAGTACAGGTACACAATACCTCAGGTCTTGTTAATCTAACTGAGAAAGAATTAACTGTATAATATTATTTAAAAATTAAACTGATGGCACAAACACCTCCAATTACCGATGCTTATATAGATGAAATTATTAAAGCACCAGATGCGTACAATCCAACGTTAAATAAAACCCAGGGAGTAAAACTCAGGGAACTCATCAAACTGATGCGCGATAAAATGGATCAATCCAGCGGTGGGGGTGGTAACTTGCTTACATCGGTAACTTATTCACAATTGGTCAATTTAGTTTTAACCGATTCATTGGTCCCGGGCGCACAGTACCTGCTTACTGATTATAAAATGTATTGGAAGCCCTTTGTGCAAGATAGTGGGTTAAGGGCGTCGGATAATGTAGAACCTTTGATCTTATATGCAGTGGCGGTAAATAAAATTTCATCGTCTGCAAAATCAACAATCTATCCTAATGATGTTATCTATTATACAATAGGTAGATTCAACTATGATGGAAACGTAATTCCTTATGATGAGAATGAGCCTACTGATACTTCTTATAAAGGTGTTGTACCAGTAAAAGGTATGATTTATAGAAGGATAGATGAGAACAGGAAATTGGATATTAATTTTGATTATAAGGGCTTTTGGGTTGAAAAAGGAGACTATAATTTACCTATAGAATCCCAATTGAAAGACAATGTTTCTATTATCCAAAATGGTTTGGATAGTGAGTACTCCCAATACCCGATTATTATTCCATTTGCAACGCTAAAGAATACTAAAATTACAATAGGTTTTAACGCGGCCTATGCTGGGAATGCTGATCAGCTTTGTCCTACAGTTTTTGAAGATCTGAAACTCGAGGCATATAATAGTGAAATTGACTTTTTATTTATTCAGGATGATTATGAAGATCACCTAAAACCGAGGCTGGTAGTAAAAGATTCTAAATTAACTAAACTTTTTTGGATATCATCTACACCACCAAATTGGAACAAGGTTTTAAATTTTAACTATAAAGCAATTAACTATCAGCCATATCCTAGACAATCTCATTATATCTACCAACAAGATGGGTTGTCAATTTTGGCGAATAACAATATTAAACTTAATGTAACTTATGATTGGGATTACTCCGAATATTTAGTGGTTGAAGTTAAAAATGCCCATGAAAACGTTTTCTTATTGCCCTCTGGTGAAAATTTAGTTCAAAATGACCTAACAGGTTTATTATCACTTGTACTTAAAGCTAGGATTTAAATATGATCTGATACTCAACACCTAAATCTAATTATGGAAATAGCGTAGATTTACTAAGACTTTATCAGGCAAACGTCACAAAGATTCGACGTAAATAATTGTGGATTAGGATTGAATAATTGCGTTCCTTCAATTAAATGGGGCGGGGTAATTATTAACTCAAATAGTTCTGGAGCCCTTTTATTAAGAGAAAACTAAGGTTGACTGATTACACTTGATTACAGGGTTAGATGATACAACTATTACTCGAGATGTAACCATTTACGATGCCATAAGATATAGTGTTGGAACTCGTCTTTTAAAAGATGATAAAACGTTGCATTTAAGTGAAGGCAACTTACTAGTCATGTTGTAAGAAATATTGAATGAGGCAGTAGTATAACTATAGAATTCTTTTGCCAGGATGATCTTGGTCGGGTGGGTTACAATAGCATTTATATGTATCAAGGGGTAGAATGGTATCTAACAAATGGAGAGT
This sequence comes from Pedobacter suwonensis, assembly GCF_007833675.1. Lineage (NCBI taxonomy): Bacteria > Pseudomonadati > Bacteroidota > Sphingobacteriia > Sphingobacteriales > Sphingobacteriaceae > Pedobacter > Pedobacter suwonensis. The sequence continues at coordinate 5,522,328 of NZ_CP031708.1, forward strand.
GCATACCAGCTTTGGAAATACGGAGTATACACGAGGTTCATGTACGGTTTTTAAATATATTAACAATTCTATATTGATCTCTAAAATAACGGTTAAACACACATGAAAAACTTTATTAAAGTAGTTTTAGGCAGTTTTGTTCCCGCTTTTGAAAAAGGAATATTTGAAATTAGTTTCAGCTTTAAACGTTTAACGGTAAGAACATTGGTTCACGATTTTATTTCAGTAGCTGCTACTATTGGTTTTGTGATTTTGCCTGCGTTTTTAATTGGGTTTATTTTTCTATTACTACCTCAGGGTAGAGATACACTTTTACTCGTGGTAGAAAACTTATCTACCTTCAATTTTTGGCCAATCTTCTTTTTACTATTAGGCATTACAGCCTGGAGCATGGTATCGGAAATTAGTGTGCGCTATGCGATTTATATTTCTGATAATTCGGGCAAAAACCTAAGTGATGATCGGGTAGCCTGGAGGAAAACTGTTCAAAAATTACTTGCAGCCGCTTTTTTACTTTGGCCATCGTTTATTGTTTTTGTGAGCATGTTTTGGTGCATGCTCAGTGCCACTTATATGGAGAAAGTACCACGGTTTTTATGTTTTGGTATCTGTTTTATTCTGATTTATTGGTTAATGTCCTTTTTATCAAATCAATACTTCCGAAAATCGGGTAAGGCAAGCGCCGGGGTCTATTTAAAAACAAAGTGGGGAGAACGATCTTTACCAGACCGGGAACAGAAATACCTGCGGAAACTATATGGCATCTATGAGGATTATGTTTATACTTTACCAAAAGCATCCAGTTTTCAAAACGGCTACAAAGAAGAATTGCAGCATTTTTCAGATCATTTTACAAAATCAACCCGGGATTTTACACAGGGTTTTCCTCAGAATCCAAAGGTACTTATTGAAACACGCATTGTACCTGCCGAATTTAACCTAATTGACAGAGAGAAACTATTAAAAGGAAGAGGTGAACTCTATAAGTGGACTTATCAGATTCCTGCATCATTTTACAACGGCTTACATCGTCAAATTAAATTGTTTGCCGGAGTTTCATTTATGTTGTTCATGTTAATTTCATTTATTCCTGGCTGGTGGCCTGTATTTTCGTGGATAGGAGCCCCGGCCTTAATTTGTTTCGCTTTTGCATGTTACACGGGTATGTACACAGGACTCCTTTATCTTGATAAATCTCTTCTAAGAAAGTGGAAAATATCTGTACGTTTTCTGCTGGTCATTATTCTGGTTGTTTGTTCTTACTATAATCAAGATCATCCTGTAAGAATGTCCGATCATAAAACTAATCAGCGTGAAACTGTTGTCAATCAGTTCAACAGGTGGTTTGTAAATTACAAAGCCAATATTGATAAGCAAAAAGATAAGGGAGGTCAGCAAAAAAAATATCCTGTTGTTTTTATTTGTGCCGAAGGAGGTGCGCTACGTACAGGGGCATATACCAGTTTGTTCTTATCCAGTTTAAGTGCAAAATTGGAAAAAGAACAAAATATCGATTTTAAAAAATCAATATTCGCCATGTCAGGCGTATCAGGTGGTGCCGTTGGTTTAGGCTTGTACAATGCTTTAAATTTCGAAAATAATGTTCAGATTACCTCTAACACATCAATTGAATTATCGAAAAGATTTTTTCAGCATGATACTTTGTCACCCATAGTGGGAAAAATGCTTTTTGGAGATTTTCTTAACTTATTCTTGCCTATACATATTAACCTACTTGACCGCTCGAGTGCACTAGAAAAATCGTGGGAAGAATCTTATCAATCTTTAATCGATAAAAATCAGGAGAATATATTTTCCAGAAGTTTTGCCTGTGGAAAAATAAAGCCCAGTCAACCATTGTTCATCATTAATACAACAGAGGTTGAAACTGGATTGCAATGTTGGATGAGCAACCTTATGCCTGATAGCCTGTTTTTTAACGATCATCGCGATTTATTGGCAAAAAATGTAAATGATTTAAATTATAGCACAGCAATAAATTTTAGCACCCGTTTTCCTTTATTTTCTCCCGCTGCGAAAGTTGGTGGGGTAAATGGCAATCCCCGCTTGCATTATCTTGACGGAGGTTATGTTGAAAATACAGGCAGTGCTTCCATGTTAGAAGTACTTCAACTATTAAAAAGTAAGTCAACCAATTTTAATCAGATTACCCCAATAGTAATCACACTGCTTTTTAGCGAAGAAGATAAAACTGCACCTAATATCAGATTTGGTAATGAGTTAATAGAAATTTTTAATGCATTAACCCATATAAGATCAGGAAATAGTAGAACAAGCAGGTTTCGCCTCAAGCAGTTTTTACAAGAAAATAGTATTGTTGGTCCTATTGATGAACCCTTAACCGCTAAAGAAAAAAATGTACCGATGAATTGGGTTTTATCAGCCCAGAGTATGAACAATATTACAGGCGATATAGACGATAAGTTAAACAATACTTCAGGTAACGGTATAATTACCAAACTGCTTAAAAATGATTTAAGTTTTCCACAAATAAAATAGCAACACAATTAGTTGGCGGTTGGTCTATTTTTTGTAACCTTGCAAAAATGGAAAAACCGCTAGTTGATATCACCTATTGCCCTAAATGTGGCTGGATGTTGCGTTCGGCATACATGGCACAAGAAATTTTAAGCACTTTTGTAGATGATGTAAAGGGCGTAACCTTAATTCCGAGTGAAACATCAGGCGTTTTTACCGTTCAAGTTGGTGGAAAGTTGATTTTTGATAGAAAACAACAACAACGTTTCCCTGAAATAAAAGAATTAAAACAACTCATTCGTGATGAGGTTAATCCCACGAAAAACCTTGGTCATTCTGATGTGAGGTAGTTTACGGCGTAATCTTTAAAAGCCCCAGATGCCTGATTGTTCATCGAAAATAGAAAACACAGGGTTAGCCTAAGTACTCCTGTATTAATGTATTAAAAATCTTGCGCTTTAAGCTATTTAATACTAAATCATAGCTGCTGACAGTGTGTGAAGAAAATACGTATATTCGTTCCATACCAAATAATACCACAGTACTGTTTTCTCTATGTTCCTTCTAAATAAAAAAACTGCCTGCTATATACTTATTTTTTGGATGGCTGCAGGTATTTGTTTTGCCCAGTCTTCAGCTATTCCTTTAACTTACCTGGGGGTAGAAAACGGCTTGTCTAACAATGTGGTAAATTCTTTGTATTTAGATCATTATGGTTTTATGTGGATGGGTACCTATGATGGATTGAACCGTTATGACGGCTATCACTTTAAAGTTTTCAGAAATGGATGGGAAGATGAACATTCGCTGATCAATAACCATATTACGGTATTAACAGGAGATAGGAAAAACAGGGTATGGGTGGGTACGCAAAAGGGCGTCTCATATTATGATTATGCCGATTCCAAATTTCATCACCTCGTTTATCTGGATAGGGGCAGAAAAAACGAGGTAACTTATGCCGTCAATTCCATTGCCATAAGTGAGGCTTCAACAGTTTATGTAGCCACCGAAGAAAAGGGCCTGTTTATGCTTGAAAAGAACAGTGGTGCAGCAGAAAGGATCCCGTTTGTTAAAAATTTTGATTTTACGGTAAAAGCGTTGTATCTCGATAAAAATCAAACCCTTTGGCTTTTTATAAAGGATGTTGGCCTTTGTAGATATGATCATGGTCAAAACACCATCCGTTTAGTAACCAATGCCATACGTTCCGTAACTTGTATTACAAAAGGAACCGACCAGATGCTCTGGGTTGGTACCGAACGTGGCCTCTTTCAGTTAGATAAAGCCAAAGGTAGCCTTACCAGGTTTAGCGGGCATTTAAGTGACGAAAATATCATGAGTTTATTGTTGGATGAAAAACAAAAGCTCTGGATTTCAACTGATGGCGGAGGAATTACTATTTACGATGCAAAAACCCATAAAACGGATTACCTGACTGCTGGAAAAGAAAAAGGCTTGCTCAGCAGTAATTCGGTCGCCCAGGTTTACGAAGATGGGGAATCCAGAAAATGGATTGCAACCTTACGCGGTGGTGTTAATGTTATCGATCCTGAAAATGAACAGTTTACCACCATTAAAAATGATCCGTTAAATAGAAATTCATTAATTAACAACTTTGTACTTTCTTTTAGTGAAGATGAGCATAAAAACATATGGATCGGTACCGATGGAGGTGGCCTGAGCATTTGGAACCAAAAGCAAAATAGATTTATCAATTATACTAAAACGAGCGATCCAAATTCCTTAACCAGTAATTTTATTACCAGTATTTTAAACGACGCAGACCATAATGTATGGGTAGCCAGTTTTAGCGGAGGAATAGACCGTTTTAATAAAGCAACGAAAAAATTTGTTCATTATAATTGTTTTAATACCTATACATGCGTTGATGACATCAACATCTGGAAGCTTTATCAGGACAAACAACACAATATCTGGGCAGGTACAACGAAGGGCGGTGCATTGTACCGTTACAACAAAAACAGCGATAAATTTGAGCTTTTTGATCACAAATTAAAGGATATCCATACCTTGTTCCAGGATTCGAAAGGCAGGCTTTGGGCAGGAAACTATACAGAACTGATCGAAATTGATCCGATCCACAAAAAACACCGGTATACCAAGATCAACTATGCCATCAGGGCTATTCAGGAAGGATTGAACAATCAGCTATGGATCGGTACAGAAGGTGGAGGGTTATTGCTTTTTGATCCGGAAACGAAAAATATAAAGCGATACCTTCAGCGTGATGGATTGCCAGGAAATTCCGTGCTTAATATCCTTCAGGATAATCAAGGCAACTTATGGTGCAGTACTTACAATGGTCTATCCAAATTTGAGATTAAACGCCATAATTTTAAAAATTACTATGCCACTGATGGTTTGCAGAGCAACCAGTTCAACTACAATGCAGCATTAAAGCTCACCAATGGTGATTTGTTATTTGGTGGGATTGGTGGTTTCAATCTTTTTTCTCCCGATAAAATCAAGAAAAGAAGAAGGATACCTAAAATGGTGCTGACAGATTTTAGGATCAATAATATTTCCCTTGATCAGGATTCTGTCTATAACGATATCTCTATCGTTAATTTAGAAAGTATAGAAATCCCATTTAGTGCTGCTGTCATTTCTGTTGATTATGCAGCCATAGAATTCTCCTTTCAGGATCAGATTTCTTATGCCTACTACCTGGAGGGCTGGGATAGAGACTGGAATTATGTAAATAAATTGAGCACAGCTTATTATTCAAGGTTAAACGAGGGTGAATATAAACTGCATATTAAAAGCACTGATACAGAAGGGGCCTGGAGCAACAATGAAAAAGTTGTGTTAATTAAAATTTTACCGCCTTGGTACCGTACCTGGTGGGCATATACCATTTACCTCATCATAGGCTCCTCGTTATTTTATCTTTTTCAAACCTATCGCAACCGGCAAAGGAGGTTAAAACATGAAGTAGAACTCACCAACTTTAAAATGGAGCGTGAAAAGGATCTGAATGAGAAAAAGTTAAATTTCTTTACCAATATTTCACACGAGCTACGAACACCTTTAACTTTAATTGTTAATCCGATTAAAGATATTATTAATAAAAAAGAACCGGGACAGGAGCGTAACGACTTAAGCGTAGTTTATCGAAATTCGAGGCGTTTACTAAGCCTGGTAGATCAGTTATTACTTTTTAGAAAGACGGAAAGTGAAAATGATACTTTAAAAATTGTGAAGATTAACCTGGCCAAATTTACAAAGGAGATTTTCCTTTGTTTCAATTATCTGGCCAAGCAGAACCAAATTGAATATAGTTTTGATTGCGAAGAAGAGGAACTGGATATTTATGGGGATAAAGACAAGCTCGAAATTGTTTTTTTTAACTTACTCTCTAATGCATTAAAATTTACGCCTAAAGGTGGATTTGTGAAATTCAGTGTTAAAACTGTTGGCATGCGTGTGCATATCGAAGTAAGCGATAGCGGCCCTGGGATACCTAAACACGTGGGTGAAAAACTGTTCGACAAATTTTATAAGGTAATGTCGAACGAATCATTGAAAATGGGTTTTGGCATCGGGCTTTACCTCGCCAAAAACTTTGTGGAACTGCATAAAGGTAAAATTTCGTTCCGTTCCAACCAGGGTTTTGGCACCATATTTTTGATCGATATCCCGTTTGGAGAACCAGACGCGCAGCATGGTGGCGTTTTGCAAAACGAATTAACTTATGTAAATGAACTGATTGCACAAGAAGAAGAGGCAGAAATAAACGATGCCGAGAGCGTTGGTAACCTCGAATTGCTCATTTCAGATCTGCACTCCATTTTGGTTGTTGATGACAATCCTGAAATTATCGATTACATCAAACAGATTTTTCAGGATACTTTTAAAATTTACAAAGCCGAAAACGGTACCGAAGGTTTAAAAATTTGTAAAGAGTTTCTGCCAGACATCGTGATATCTGATGTAAACATGAGTGGCCTCAACGGGATTGAACTTTGTAAAGCGATCAAAGAAGATTCAGCACTTAGCCACATTCCGGTGATTCTGCTCACCGGCGATCCGAGTCCTGAAGTAAAACTTAAAGGAATCGAAGTGGGTGCCTACGATTTTATCGGTAAACCGTTCGATAAAGAGCTTTTTACGGCTAAAATTAAAAGCATCATTAAAAACAGGACTAATCTTCAGTCTTATTTCTATAATGAAATAACCTTAAAAAGTGATGCCCATAAAGTGTCTCAGGAAGATAAAGGTTTTCTTCAAAAGTGCATCATGATCATAGAGGAAAATTTAATGGAAGACAGCTTCAATGTAAAAACGCTGGCATCTGATCTTGGAATGAGCCATTCAAATCTCTATAAAAAGATCAAAGCTACTTCTGGTCAATCAATAAATGGTTTTATCCGCTTTATACGGCTAAGAAAGGCTGCTGAATTATTAATCAATACCAATCTAAATATTAACGAAGCGGCCTTTAGAGTGGGTATAAATGATAGCAAATATTTCAGGGAACAGTTTCAGAAACTGTTTAAACTAACGCCGTCTGAGTTTATAAAGAAACACCGTAAAAGTTTTCATAAATATTATAATATTAATGGAACAACATAAAAGTTACGCTTTTTTGTGCTTTAAAGGGTATTTAGCTTAAAACGCCCCCTGCAAAGTATGATTTAGCCCCCTATGTAAAGCCTAAAAATTTCGGTACTTCGGGTTTGCCAAATGATAAAAAACCGAGCAGTTTTAACCTAATAATGTATCAGTCCCTAATTAAAAGCACGTTTCTAATTTATGCGTTCATTAGCATCGGAATGGTGGGCGCTGCGCAGGAAACAGAACGGAGTACTATTGCTGGTAACGGCTGGGCAAATAATTCGGTAAATACGGTTATTTTTCGTAAAAATGCTTTGGTCAGCTTTAAGGGCAGCCAGTATGCTGCTTATTATGATCATGAACAAAACGTGGTATTGGCCAAACGCAAAATCGGCTCACCCCAGTGGACGGTAGTTACCACACCTTACAAAGGCGATGCCACCGACGCGCATAAGTCGATTAGTATTATGGTAGATGGTGATGGTTTTCTTCACATGGCCTGGGGCCAGCATAACAATAACTTAAACTACGCCAAATCTACTTCAGCAGGTTCGCTAACGCTAGGTAATATGGAGCAAATGCTTTCCGTAAAGGAAAATAAAGTCAGTTATCCTGAGTTCTATAGACTGGCTAATGGCGATTTGTTGTTTTTTTACCGCGATGGAGGTTCCGGAAACGGAAATTTGATGATTAATCGTTATCACTTAAAGACCAAAAAATGGACACGTGTACAGGACGGAATGATTGATGGAGAAGGACAACGAAATGCCTATTGGCAGGTTGCGGTGGATCAGGCTGGAACCATCCATTTATCATGGGTATGGCGCGAAAGCCCGGATGTGGCCAGTAACCACGATTTATGTTATGCTAAATCAACAGATGGCGGCACCACCTGGTTAAAATCCACAGGCGAGAAATACACGCTTCCCATTACAGCAACAAATGCAGAGTATACGGTCAAGATTCCACAGAAAAGCGAGCTGATTAACCAAACATCGATGTTTGCTGATGCAAAAGGTAAAGTGTTTATTGCTGGTTACTGGCGCGGACCGAACGAAACCGGTCCCCAATATCATCTTGTTTTTAAAACAGCTGCCAACTGGAAAGTAAGCAACCTGAATTTCAGAAAAACAACTTTTAGCCTTAGTGGTACCGGTACCAAGCAGATTCCAATTTCGAGACCGCAGATTGTGGTGTGGCGCAAGGGAAAACATTATGCTGCGGGTTTACTGTTTAGAGATGCCGAACGCCAAAATGTGGCATCTATCGCTTTAAATAATAACCTTGGAGCAGATGACTGGACAATCAAAGACCTTACTCAAACTTCTTTGGGCGATTGGGAGCCTACTTATGACACCGAACTTTGGAAAAACAAAAAGATATTGAGCCTATTTTTACAAAATGTTGTCCAGTTAGATGGAGAAGGAAAGGCAGATCAGTTGCCAACCCAGGTGCAGGTATTGGATTGGAAACCTGGAATATAAGTTAATTACAAGACATGAAGTATTCAACAAAATATCGTATTTTTTTATTGCTGATTTTTTTATCAGGTAAAATCATCGCACAACCTAAAAAAAATGCCGGAGAAAAAGAAAATATAGCTTACTTATTCACTTATTTCACTGGTAACGCGAAAGGAGAGGAAGCCATTCGTTTCGCAGTAAGCTCAGATGGTTATCACTATAAGGCATTAAATAACAATAATCCAGTCATTTCTTCAGAAAAGATCAGCAGCACCGGTGGCGTTCGCGATCCGCATATTTTGCGTGGTGAGGATGGCAAAACCTTTTATATTGTAGCCACCGATATGGTTTCTGCCAATGGCTGGGATTCGAACAGGGCAATGGTTTTATTGAAATCAAACGATTTGATCCATTGGACATCCGCAGTTGTTAATATTCAAAAGCGTTTTCCAAACAATGAAAATTTGCTACGCGTTTGGGCACCGCAAACTATTTACGATAAAATGGCTAAAAAATACATGGTATATTGGTCAATGAAACATGGCAATGAACCTGATAAAATTTATTACGCTTATGCCAATGCTGACTTTACCGACCTGGAAACTGCTCCGAAGCAGTTGTTTTTTAGTCCAACCAATGGCTCTTGTATTGATGGCGATATTATTTACGATAAAGGGAAATATAACCTGTTCTTTAAAACCGAAGGCAATGGTAATGGCATCAAAAAGGCAGTATCTGATAAACTGACAGAAGGTTATGTATTACATGACAAATACTTGCAGCAAACTAAAGAAGCCGTAGAAGGTGCCGGTGTTTTTAAGCTAAACCACAGTGATGAATATATCCTGATGTATGATGTTTATATGAAAGGCCATTATCAATTTACCAGAAGTAAAGATTTGACCCATTTTACTGTAATAGACCAGGATGTAAAAATGGATTTTCACCCCAGGCATGGAACGGTTTTGCCAATTAATAAACAAGAGTTAAACCGTCTCCTTAAACAGTGGTATACCGCTGAGTCTGTTCTACAAACCGCAAGAAATCAGGCAATCAATCAAAACAACATTGTTGTTGATCGTGTAAACCAAACGCTTTACCTACCTGTAAATTATAATACAGATTTAAAGGCTTTTGATCCGCAGTTTGATACCTTCAACCAGATCAATATCATGCCAAAAGGCAAACTCGATTTTTCTAAAGGCCCTGTAAACGTTAAGGTAAGCATTCCAGGCCAGCAACCTAAAACCTATTCGGTAAGGGTTGCCATAGCAAATAACCCTGTGTTAAAAGGATATTATGCCGATCCGGAAATTTTATATTCCAATAAAACGGCTAAGTATTACCTCTATCCAACCAGTGATGGCTTTAATAACTGGAGCGGCACTTATTTTAAATGTTTCTCTTCAACCGATCTGGTTAACTGGAAAGATGAAGGCAAGATATTAGACCTTGAAAAAGATGTATCATGGGCGAAAAGGAACGCCTGGGCACCAACCATTATTGAAAAGAAAGTAAATGGAGAATACAAGTATTTCTATTACTTTTCTGCCGCACAGAAGATTGGCGTTGCGGTGGCCGATAATCCCGCCGGTCCGTTTAAGGATAGTGGAAAAGCGCTAATTGCCAGCAGGCCAAAAGAGGTTAGAGGTGGTCAGGAGATTGATCCGGATGTATTTAACGATCCTAAAACCAACAAAAGTTATTTATATTGGGGAAACGGTTATATGGCTGTTGCTCCTTTAAATGATGATATGATCTCGATTGACACCAGTGCCATCAAAGTTATCACGCCAGATAATAGTTTCAGAGAAGGTACTGAAGTGTTTTATCGAAACGGGAAATATTACTTTTTATGGTCTGAAGATGATACCCGAAGTGAGAATTACAGAGTAAGATATGGCTTTTCTGATTCGCCTGCAGGAAAAATAACTATCCCTGAAAACAATCTGATTTTGGTAAAAGATGCTGCTCAGCAGATTTATGGCACCGGGCACAATAGTGTAATCAAGGTAAACGGCAAAGACGAATGGTATATGGTTTACCACCGTTTTACCCGTCCAAAGGGGATCTCAATGGGTGACGCTGCCGGTTATAACCGTGAAGTTTGCATCGATAAAATGGACTTCAATGCTGACGGAACCATTATACCTGTTAAACCGACAGTAGGCGGCATTAAACCAATACGTTAACGTTATGAAATTACATCAAGTTTTTTTCTTTACCTTTTTCTTGATCAGTCTGACGGTAAATGCCCAAAATCAACTTTCAAAAGATGAAGTGCTGGAAGTGATTAACCGCGCAAATACTTATTGGCAACATCACAATAAACCAGAAGTGAGAGCCTTTTGGGATCACGCGGCTTATCATACCGGTAATATGGCGGCCTATGAGGTGACGAAAAATGAAGCCTATCAAAAATATTCGGAAGATTGGGCTGAGTACAACAAATGGATGGGCGCAAAATCGACAGATAAATCCAATTGGAAATATAAATATGGCGAAACAGATGAGTATGTATTATTTGGCGACTGGCAGATCTGCTTTCAAACTTATATTGATTTATACCGCTTAAAACCCGAGGAATATAAAATTGCAAGGGCAAAAGAGGTGATGGAATATGAAATGAGTACGCCCAGCAAAGATTATTGGTGGTGGGCAGATGGTTTGTACATGGTAATGCCGGTGATGACTAAACTTTACAAGGTAAGCGGTGATCAAAAATACCTGGATAAACTGCATGAATATTTTATGTATGCCAACAGCATTATGTATGATAAGAAGGAAAAACTTTATTATCGCGATGCCAAATATGTTTATCCTAAACATAAAACTGTCAATGGTAAAAAAGACTTTTGGGCAAGGGGAGATGGTTGGGTATTTGCAGGTTTGGCAAAAGTGCTGAAAGACTTGCCACTTACAGATCCGCATCGGAATGAATACCTAACCAAATACCGGAGTATGGCAAAGGCAATTGCCAAAAGCCAGCAAACAAGCGGCTATTGGACAAGAAGTATCCTCGATCCGTTACATGCGCCAGGACCAGAAACCAGTGGCACCGCATTTTTTACCTATGGTTTATTGTGGGGCATAAATAATGGTTATTTAAAAGAGAAAACCTATTTACCTGTCGCGCAGAAAGCCTGGTCATATTTAACAAAAACCGCATTGCAACCTGATGGAAAAGTGGGTTATGTACAGCCAATAGGAGAAAAGGCTATCCCCGGTCAGGTGGTTGATTTAAATTCTACGACAAATTTTGGCGTAGGGGCATTTTTGTTGGCCGGTAGTGAAATGTACCGCTATTTATCAAACAAATAATAAATTTTATTGCTAAAAATGAGAATTAAGAATATTTTAATTATTGCTTTAATAATGATTTGGGCTGGTGGCGCTGTTTTTGCCCAGAAAAAAGCCAGAAATAATAAGGGCACGGCATTAACGGATAGACAATTTTGGTTGCAACAGATGGATAAGATGGTGAGACCCGTTTTATATAATCTGGCTGAAGATAGTTTGAGGATCTCCATGCCTAAAGTTACATCTGTCCATATTGACAATAGAGACCACCGCATTAAAGTACAATATGTGGAGGTTTTAGGTAGGGTTTTAAGCGGTATAGCACCATGGTTGCAGTTAGAGGGAGGTTCAGTAGAAGAGGTGGCTTTAAGAAAGCAATACCGGGAGTGGGCCATTAAAGGCTTAAAAAATGCATTGGATTCTAATGCGAGAGATTTCATGGATTTTGATATTGGCGGGCAGCAATTGGTAGATGCTTCTTACATAGCGCTTGCTTTGGTTCGTGCGCCTTGGTTATGGGAAAACCTGGATAAGAAAAATCAGGAACTGATGATGCAATCTATTGTAACCACCAGAAGATTTAAACCTGTTTTTTCAAACTGGCTGTTGTTTTCAGCGATGAATGAGGCTTTTTTAGCCAGATTTGGATACAATTGGGATCCTATGCGTGTTGATTATGCGCTGCAGCAAATGGAACAATGGTATACTGGCGATGGCATGTATACCGACGGGACCTCATTCGCCTTCGATTATTACAATAGTTATGTTATCCATCCGTATCTGGCTATGTTGGCCAATATCATCGGGACCAAAACGAACAGTTATAATGACATGTTCGAAAAAGTTAAAAAGCGCAATGAGCGCTATGCCATCATTCAGGAAAGATTAATTAATGCCGACGGTACTTATCCGGCTACTGGTCGCTCCATCATTTACAGGGGAGCTGCATTTCACCACCTGGCCGACATGGCCTGGCGTAAAGCCTTGCCTAAACAGTTAAGTCCGGCGCAGGTACGTTGTGCGCTAGCAGCTGTAATCAGAAAAACTTTAGAAAGCCCCTCAACCTATAAAAATGGCTGGTTAACCATAGGTTTGTACGGCGATCAACCCAATCTCGGTGATTTTTATAACAATCAGGGCAGTCCGTATATCGCATCAAATATCTTTTTGCCTTTAGGTTTACCGGCATCAGATCCCTTTTGGGCGAATCCGGCAGAGAAATGGAGCGCGCAAAAGATCTGGAGCGGCGAGAATTTCGAGAATGATCATAGTGTAAGTTTAAAATAGATAAAAATTTGATACACAATTGAAATTGATAAGGGGAAACACCTTTTTTAGAATGTTAAAAATTAGTTTATAAAGTAATGAATAAGAAAATCAGTTTTGTTATAGGATTTATCGCCCTAAGTTTGGGATTAAGCGGTTATGTTTCTGCGCAGCAAACCTATACCTCTTTTACTCCTGGTAAAATTTGGAAAGATGACAAAGGCGTACATATCAATGCCCATGGCGGTGGAATTGTAGCGTATAAAGGTGTTTACTACTGGTTTGGAGAGCATAAAATCGAAGGAGAAATTGGAAATACGGCACAGGTAGGCGTACATTGCTATTCATCAAAAGATTTGTACAACTGGAAGGATGAAGGTATAGCACTGCCGGTTTCTAACGATTTAACGAGTGATATTGCCAAAGGCTGTATTCTCGAACGACCGAAAGTGGTGTACAACAAGAAAACCAAAAAGTTTGTGATGTGGTTTCACTTAGAGCTTTTGGGTAAAGGTTATGCAGCAGCCAGATCTGGCGTAGCTGTAGCTGATCGTCCGACCGGACCATATACGTTTATCAAGAGTTACCGGCCAAATCCTGGAAAAATGCCTTTTTATGCAGCAGGCACAGACGTAAAAGATATGGTAAACTGCCAGCAACCAGCCAATGAAAGCGATGGCTTTTTCTGCAGGGATTTTCCTGGCGGGCAGATGGCAAGGGATATGACTGTTTTCGTGGACGATGATGGAAAGGCTTATCATGTATTTTCTTCTGAAGAAAACTTAACGCTGCATCTGGCTGAATTAACGCCTGATTATTTGGGGCATACCGGAAAATTTATCAGAATTTATGTTGGCCATCAAACTGAAGCACCAGCTTTATTCAAGAAAAACGGAACTTATTATATGATTGGTTCAGGCTGTACAGGTTGGGCACCAAATGCAGCGAGATGGTTCAAAGCAAGCAGTATCTGGGGACCATGGAATTATATGGGAAATCCTTGCCAGGGAGAAGGCGCTAATATAACTTTTGGCGGACAGAGTACGCACGTATTACCGGCACCGGGAAAAAAGGGAGAATTTATTTTCATGGCAGATAAATGGACACCCAAAAATGCAATTGACGGGCGTTATTTATGGTTGCCGGTTAAATTTGAAAATGATAAGATTTCGATAAACTGGGCGGATGAGTGGGATCTGAGCGTGTTTAAAAAGTAAAAAAAACAAATTTATTATATAAACCAGATGACCGGATTGCACAGAAATGTGTAAAATAGGACTTTTTTGCCTAAAATTCCGGTCATCTCTAAACAAACTTTAACAAAAAAATGAAAGCAAAATTACTATGGCTGGTGGCGCTATGTTGCTCCTTATCGGCTTTTGCGCAGCAAGCTAAACATACGTTTAAGCTGGGAGAAAAAGAGTTTTTATTGGATGGAAAACCTTTTCAGATTATATCTGGTGAGATGCACTACCCTCGTGTGCCGAAAGAAGCATGGCGGGCACGTATGAAAATGGCCAAAGCCATGGGCTTAAATACCATTGGAACCTATGTCTTCTGGAATCTGCACGAACCACAAAAAGGCAAGTTCGATTTTACAGGCAATAACAATATTGCAGAATTTGTGAAAATTGCGCAACAGGAAGGTTTATGGGTTATTTTAAGACCAAGTCCTTACGTATGTGCAGAATGGGAGTTTGGCGGTTATCCATATTGGTTGCAAACTGAAAAAGGTCTTGTGGTAAGAAGTACTGAAAAACAATATCTTGATGAATATAAAAAGTATATTATTGAAGTAGGTAAACAATTGGCACCATTGCAAATTAACCACGGCGGTAACATCATCATGGTACAGGTAGAGAATGAATATGGTTCTTATGCTGCCGATAAAAACTATTTAGATATCAACCGGAAAATGTTTATAGAAGCAGGCTTTGATGGCTTACTTTATACCTGCGATCCTGCTGCAGATGTAAAGGATGGACATTTAGATGGATTACTGCCTGCACTGAACGGAATTGATAATCCGTCGAAAATCAGACAGCTGGTAAATGAAAATCACGGTGGCAAAGGTCCGTATTTTATTGCTGAATGGTATCCTGCATGGTTCGATTGGTGGGGAACTCCTCATCATACCGTTCCAGCTGAACAATATACCCAAAAGTTAGATTCTGTTCTAGCAGCAGGCATTTCGATCAATATGTATATGTTTCACGGAGGTACCACCCGGGATTTTATGAATGGTGCTAATTATAAAGATACCTCACCTTATGAACCACAAATCAGCAGTTATGATTACGATGCACCTTTAAATGAAGCGGGAAATGTAACTGAAAAATTTAAGGCGTTTAGAAGTGTGATCGAAAAACACCTTCCCGCAGGACAAAGTTTACCTCCGGTTCCAACTGCAAAACCTAGCATGGCCATTGCACCTTTTAAATTGGCGACTAAAGTAGCGTTATTTAACGCGCTGCCTAAAGCTGTAAAAAATAATACCCCTTTAACTTTCGAAGATCTGAGTCAGGATTATGGTTATGTGTTGTATCGTACTACAATTAAAGGAGGTAGAAAAGGTGAGTTGCAGCTTAAACAGTTGCGAGATTATGCACTCGTTTTTATTAATCAAAAAAGAGTGGGTATTTTAGACCGCAGGCTAAATCAGAATACCTTATCGTTAGATCTTCCAGCGGGAGAGGTACAACTTGATATTTTTGTGGAGAATATGGGTCGTATAAATTTCGGGAAATATCTGCTTGAAAATAAAAAAGGAATTACAGAGCAGGTAACTTTCGATGGTACTGATATTAAAGGCTGGGCTATGTATGGTTTTCCTTTTAGCAACGACCGGGTAGCTGCAAGCCGTCAATCAAAAGCAAACGGATATGGTCCAACATTACAAAAAGGATCTTTTCAGATTTCAACGGTAGCTGATACTTATTTAGATATGACCGATTGGGGCAAAGGAGTGGTTTGGGTTAACGGCCACAACTTAGGAAAGTACTGGGCAATTGGTCCGCAACAAACACTTTATGTCCCACAGGAATGGTTGAAAAAAGGCAAAAATGAGATCTCTGTTCTCGAACTGCTTAAACCAGATCAAAATACTTTAAAGGCGATTGATCAGCCGATTTTAAACACGCTTAAAAAATTAAATGTTGATTAAACATTTAAAATTGTAAATAGGGGTTGAAGCGTTAAATTAAAGCGAGAAATAACGATTTAACCCCTATTTATTACCGTATTACCCCCGCGCTGTGCCGTAATTTTATGATTACTTTGTTGTAATCAATTCATCCTTTTTCATGCATAACTCATACATGTCGTCTGATTAAATATTTGACAGAAATATTTACGATAAGCTACCCTTTTGAATTCCTTCGTGGTTCAATTATTAATTAACCAAATAATCTTAAAAAATGAAAAAAAAACTACTGGCCACAACTAAGTGTGCGGTAATGTTTTTGTTTGCTTTAATCCTATTCTTGGGTAAATCAAACGATTTAGTTGCACAGACAAACACGCAAATCTCAATTTCTGGAAAAGTAAAAGATAATAAAGGTAACCCCATTCCAGGTGCTTCCATTAGTATTAAGGGAACTGCTCAGGTGGTGGCCAGCGATGCCAATGGGAATTTCAAAATATCAGCTCATAACGGAGAAAGTTTAGTGGTTACTTTTATCGGTTATGTTACCCAAACTATTTTGATTAATAATCAAACACAATTTAATGTTACCCTGGCAGAAGATGCAGGTAAAAGTTTAAATGATGTTGTAGTAATTGGTTACGGTACTCAGAAAAGATCAGATGTTACCGGTTCAATTGTTTCTGTACCTAAAGCAAGGCTATCGCAACTTCCCGTAACTAATGTTCTTCAATCAATTGAAGGTGCAGTGGCTGGGGTAAATATCACCACTACATCATCTGTTCCCGGTAAAGAACCTAGTGCTTTAATCAGGGGACAGAATTCTATTACAGCTGCAGCTGGGCCTTACGTAGTGGTAGATGGAGTGCCTTTAAGTAAAACAGGCGGATCTTTAAATGACATTAACCCGAATGATATTGCATCGGTTGAGGTGTTAAAAGATGCCAGCGCTACAGCTATCTATGGTACAAACGGTTCAAACGGGGTTATTTTAATCACCACAAAGAGAGGTACTTCTGGCAAGCCGGTTATCCGTTACGGCGGATATTATGGCGTCGAAAATCTTACAAATATTCTGGAGCCGCGCAATGGTGCTGAATATGTACAGAAATACGCAGATTACATGAAGCAAACGGGGCAAACACAAACCAAACCGGTGCCAAACAATGGTGAACTAGCCGCTTATAATGCTGGTACAACTACCGATTGGGTAGCTGAAGCTACTCAAACAGGAAAAATTCAGGATCATAACGTAAGCATTTCTGGGGGAAGCCCTGATGTGAAATATTTTATTTCAGGTGATTACCTTGACCAGAAAGGGGTAGTTAAAGGTTATCAATTCAAGCGAATTGGTTTACGCTCAAACCTAGACGTAAATGTAACCAGCTTTTTAACTGTCGGAACATCGCTATTCTTATCCAGTAACAATTATGACGGAGGAAGGGCTAATCTTTTGCTTGCAACAGCCATGAGTCCATATGGGAAAGAGTATAATGCCAACGGAACCTACAATATTTATCCAATGGATCCTGAGCAACTCTATGTAAACCCGCTGTTGGGCTTAACCACAACTCAGATAAGTAGAACCACTAATATCAATGGTAATGGGTACGCCGAGATTAAATTTCCTGGGTTACTAACCGGATTAAAATATAGGCTAAATGCAGGCTATACTTATTTTCCGAAACGCGAAGGTAGCTATACTGGTCGTTTAGCCAATGATATGCTTGGCACTGCCAGAAGTTTCAATTCATCAACAAATAGCTATACGTTAGAGAATATTTTAACTTACACGAAGGACATTAAAAAACATCATTTCGACGTTACTGCGTTGTATAGTGCTCAGGAACGTAAATACAATGAGACTACCGCTGGTGCTACCGGTTTTGTTAATGACGAACTTGGTTTAGACAATCTCGGCGCAGGCGCAACACAAACCAGCGCCTCTTATCGCGACAGATACGGTCTTAACTCTCAGATGGCACGTGTTTTTTATTCGTATGATAGCCGTTATTTATTAACCCTAACTGCCCGTAGAGACGGTTCCTCGGTATTTGGTGCAAGCACAACAAAATATGGTGTTTTCCCATCAGCAGCTATCGGTTGGAATATTATAAACGAAAATTTCATGAAAAATGTTGAACTAATTAACAATCTGAAATTAAGACTATCCTATGGTAAAACTGGTAACGAAGCGGTTACTGTTTACCGAACCATTACTACTGAAAGTTCTTCGCGGTCGCCATTTAATGGAATCAGTACAATAGGAGTTATTGCAGCTAACCTGGGTAATACCTCGCTGCAGTGGGAAACGACTAAAACAGCAAATATAGGTTTAGATTTTGGCATATTGAACAACCGGATTTCTGGTAGTGTAGAAGCTTATCAGAATAAAACCAGTGGTTTATTGTTAAATAGGAGTTTACCTATAATAACGGGCTATGCAAACGTACTTGAAAACATAGGTAAAACATCAAATAAAGGTTTGGAAATTACTTTAAATACTCAAAATTTTAAAGGAGAAGGATTCCGTTGGGAAACCAGCGTTGTTTTTGCCACTAACAAAAATAAAATTGTTGATTTGTATGGTGATGGTAAATCAGATCTTGGAAACAGGTGGTTTATTGGTAGCCCGATTGGTGTGGTTTACGATTACCGAATGACAGGAGTTTGGCAAACGGGTGAAGATGTATCTAAACAAGATCCAACAGCTAAGCCAGGTAGTTTAAAATTTGCCGATCTAAACGGTGATGGTAAAATTACAGCAGATGATAGAACAATTCTTGGACAAACAGCACCAAAATGGACAGGTGGTTTAACTAACACTTTCCATTATAAAAACTTTAACCTGAGTATTTTCGTTCAAACAGCTCAAGGCATGACGAAAAACAACCCTGATTTAACATATGGAGATGAGACAGGTAGAAGAAATACACCGGCGGAGATTGGTTACTGGACCCCTGAAAACCAAAGCCAGACCAGACCTGCACTTTCTTACAATAATACCTTAGGCTATGGATATGCATCGGATGCCAGTTATACTCGTATTAAGGATGTTACGCTAAGCTATGTTTTTGCACAAAACCTGTTGGATAAACTTCATTTGGGCGGTTTAACCGTTTATGCTAGCGGTCGTAACCTGCATACATTTACCAATTGGGTGGGCTGGGATCCTGAGAATAACTATTCTACTAGAGGTTCAGGAGATTGGACAAACAACTATCCTTTAACCAAAACGTTTGTACTAGGTTTAAATGTTTCATTACGTTAATCTTAATTATCATGAAAAAATACAGCATCATCATAGCATCATCAATCGTATTGTTTTTTACAATTTCATCATGTAAAAAAGCATTTCTGGATGAGAAACCATTTTCTTCGTACACACCATTAACGCTTACTGACTCCCTTGGGTTTGAAGCATCACTGATCGGTTTGTACAACCATACCAGTACTATATTTTCCTGGTCCGATCAGCAAGGTTGGCCAAGCGTTTGGCAGGTGGGTACAGATGTGGCAAATGCCACTAACAACCAGCAAGGTGTTGAAATTCCCTATTATAATTATGCAACTTTAACACCTACTGATATAGGCTCTGCCCGTACCTGGAACAGAAATTATATTATGGTTAATCTTACCAACATCATCATTGACGGGATCGAAAATCCAAGAGTAACCAGTATAAGTACAAAAGGTAAGAGTTTAGTTAGTGCAGAAGCAAAATTTTTCAGAGCATATGCTTATAATAACCTTGCAACATGCTATGGTGGAGTTCCTTTAATTTTACATGCGTTATCAGGTCCGAAAACCGATTTTGTTCGTGCTCCGCTAACCGATGTAAACAACCAGATCGTGAACGATCTGATCTATGCTTCAAGCAATTTGCCTGATATTGAAGCGGTGAAAACCAATACCAAGGGAAAAATGTACGGAAGAGCGAACAAATTTATGGCCATGCAACTTCTTGCTGAAGTTTATCTTCGAATCGGAAAACCAGATTTGGCCGAACAACAGGCACAAGCCATTATTTCAAGTGGTAAATTTAGCTTGATAAAAGCGCGGTATGGTGTTAAAACCAGTCAGGCTGGTGATTACTATTCAGACATGTTCCAATATGGTAACCAGAGAAGGTCGCAGGGAAATACCGAAGCTATTTGGGTATTGGAGCAGGAGAATCCGACCAGTGTAGTTGGTGGAATAACAGATAACCCGCAACAGCGCCGGGTATGGGGTGCAGCTTATTATAACATTGCAGGCATGGTTTTGGCCGATTCTTTAGGTGGGCGTTCAATTGGTAGGTTGCGTCTAAGTAACTGGGTACTTTATGGCTTGTATAAAGGTAACGACATCAGAAATTCAAAATACAATATTCGCAGAAGATATTATTATAATAATCCTGCTGCTCAATATGCAAGTATTTATGGCAAACAGGTCCCTTTTACCGGCCCTGATACATTGATTAATATTTGTCCAAGCACAACCAAATGGGGAGCTTTTGATCCTAATGATACATTTGGGTACGCCATGATCAAAGACTTTATACTAATGCGATTAGGAGAAACATATTTGTTATTGGCCGAAGCACAGGTGGCACAAGGTAAAACAGCAGATGCCGCTACATCCATTAATGTATTGAGAACCAGGGCTGGTGCCGATCAGGTTACGGCTGCTCAAATGACCAAAGATTTTATTCTTGACGAAAGAGCTAGAGAGTTGATTGGCGAAGAAAATAGAAGAATGACGCTTATGAGGACAGGAACTTTAGTAGAACGTGCGCTTCGGTTAAATTCGAATGATGCATCTAAACCAATCACAGGTTTAACCACAAAAAACTTATTATTACCTATCCCATTAACAGAAATACAGCTAAATAAAGATGCAGTATTGACTCAAAACCCCGGTTATTGAGGTATTTCGGTAATATAGCACTCCCCAGGTCTTAATTGATCTGGGGAGTTTTTGTTTAGTTTTCAATTTTGCACTGGTAATTAATCAATTTAAACGACTAACCAATTGTAATAAGCTTAACCTGTTTAACAATTAACCGAACGCAATCAGCTGTATTATTTGCCTGTGTATATTTAGAGTGCTATCGTGTTTTTTTCAATATATTAAAGATGAAGGTAATGCATGGGAAAAAAAAGAGCCTGTCTTAATAGTAAAAGAATTGAATTTGACGATGTCGCCATGCTCAGCTTGACTGGGCATCTTAATGCTTTGGTATGGACTTATTTAGTCGCCATTCTATCCCTTCCTGTCCGTAGTGTTCCGAAGGGCACTACGGATTAAAGAATGGAAAAGAGTCTCTGACTCGCTTTGATTATCTAATTAATATAACTTATAAGTTAGGAAATCAATAGAGACACTATGCTTAACTCTACGAGCAGTAACCAGAAAAAAGTTCATGAAAATGACTGCCTGTAAATAGAAAAGGGCCATGGAAACTTAACCAAGGCCCTTTTCTATTTGATGTTTAATAACTATTTCTGAACCTTTATTTCAGTTCTTCTGTTCAGTATCCTGCCTTCTTCGCTGTTATTGCTGCTGATGGGATTTTTTTCGCCATGGCCAACAACAGTAAAGTTATTTCCATTTAAACCAGCATTTATAAAGTATGATTTTACGGCATTTGCACGATCTACAGAAAGCTGCATGTTATGTTCGGGCGTACCTTCGGCAGATGAATAGCCATTGAGGATAAATTTCGTATCCGGCGATTTTTTCATCTCTGTAACCGCTTTATCTAAAATAGGGAATGATGATGTTTTAAGTACGAATGAGTTAAACTCGAATTGAATGTTATCTAAGTTAAAATTTGGTTTTTCAACCGGTTCCGGAGTTTCTTCTTTCTCGGGAGCAGGCGCTGGTTTTTCTGCTTCCACTGGTGGCGCTGCTTTTTCAACGGGTTTCGGAACAGGCTTTGCAGCCAGTTTCTTTGTTTTACAAGAATACATAGTAAGCGTAAACAACGCCAAAAGCGTGGTAAATAAAAGGTTTTTGGTAATGTTCATGTTTTAAGATTAATTTATGTTTATTGTGTGTTTGTTGCCCAAACATACTAATAAATGATTATAGCTATAACGATGTTTTTCCAAAGAGCTTATATTTCATCTGTTAATCATATTAATTTACTTCCATTTTACGCAAACATATTTATCGCTAATTCCTTTATTTATTATAACCTGTTATTATGGACCGTTTTAAAAACAAAATCGCTTTGATTACCGGAAGCAGCCAGGGAATTGGCGCTGCATGTGCATTAAGATTGGCCAAAGATGGCTGTGATATTATATTGAACGGACATAAGTTTGATGAAAGGGGTGAGAAGCTTATTGCAGATATAAAGGATTTGGGCAGAAGGGTAACTTTTTTAGAAGCTGATTTAAGTAAAGCAAATGCAGCCATCAAGTTGATTAACGATGCTGTAGAGGTATTTGGCCATTTAGATATTTTGGTCAATAACGCAGGCGTAGAAAAAAATGCCTGTTTTTGGAAGGTTACAGAAGAGGATTATGATCTGATCATGAATACAAATTTAAAAGGTGTTTTTTTTGGCATCCAGTCATTTGTAAACTACTGTAGAAAAAACAAATTACCAGGAACGGTAATCAACATGAGTTCTGTACACGAAGAAATCGCATTTCCAAATTTTGCTGCCTATTGTGCCAGTAAAGGTGGTTTAATGATGCTCACCAGAAATCTTGCTTCAGAATTAGCACAGTTTAACATCAGGATCAATAACGTGGCGCCCGGCGCGGTTGCAACACCAATTAACCGGGATTTATTAGACAATAAAGAACAACTGGAAAAAGTGCTTCAAAATATTCCATTAAAACGAATGGGTAAACCAGAAGAGGTGGCAGCCGTGGTTGCTTTCCTTGCTTCTGATGATGCCGCTTACGTAACCGGCTCAACTTATTATGTCGATGGTGGATTGACCTATCATTACGAAGAGCAATAGGCTAACCCGTTTTGCGGCTCAGTTGTTTATTAAGCTCTACAGCTGCGCTGATTAAAGCCAGGTGTGTAAAGGCCTGTGGAAAATTACCCAGGTGTTCGCCTTTTTGCCCCAATTCTTCGCTAAAGAGGAAAAGATGGTTGGAATAACCGATCATCTTTTCAAAATTTTCAACCGCACGTTCCAGTTCTCCACTTTTGGCCAATGCTTCAATAAACCAGAAAGAACACATGTTAAAAGTCCCTTCTTCGCCCTGTAGTCCGTCTATTTTAGTCATGCCATTTTTATATCGGTAAACCAATACATCCAGCAGTAATTCTTTATCAATTGCTTTCATGGTCGAAAGCCAGCGTGGTTCCAACGGTGAAATGAAATGTGTTAACGGCATCAATAAGGCACTGGCATCTACGTGGGTAGCACCTTTATACTGAACCCATGCCCCTAACTTTTCATTCCAGAAATTATGATAAATATCTTTATAAATTTCGCTGCGGATACCGTGCCATTCCTGCTCCGGGTAAGGAAACGATCGGTTTTCGGCAATTTTAATTGCCCGATCCATTGCTACCCAGCACATTAAACGTGTGTGAAGGAACTCCTTTTTTTCATTTCTGATTTCCCAGATGCCGTGATCAGGTTTTTTCCATTGCTTGATTACACACTGAACCTGTTTTTCGATCAATTTCCAGAATTCGTAGGTAATTGGTTTATGTGATTTATTGTAAATGTAAACCGTATCAATCAGTTCTCCATAAATATCAATCTGTAACTGACTGGCTGCTTCATTGCCAATGCGTACGGGCTTCGACGAGCGGTAACCTTCAAACTGATCGGCTTCTATTTCTTTTATTTTCGTATTGCCATCAATCTGATATACCAGTTGCAGGTCTATCTTCTGACAAAGGTTAAATATCCAGTCTATAAACGCGGTAGCCTCATCAAAAAAGCCCAGCCTTAAAAATGCATACATGGTAAAAGCGGCATCCCTGATCCAGGTAAAACGGTAATCCCAGTTACGGTTTCCACCAATCGTTTCAGGCAGTCCAAAAGTAGGCGCGGCCACTACCGAACCAAATTCTGCCGATGTAAGCAACTTTAGTGTAATTGCCGATCTTTTTATAATTTCATCATAACGGCCTTGATAGGTGGTTTGACTGATCCATTCACGCCAGTAATCTACGGTTTTGCGATAACCATGTGCTTTATAATGGGCTAAATCAGCGGCAATTTTATCATCCTGAATAATTTCCATAATGATGTGCGCCGTTTCCGATTCCTTTAAGGTAAATTCAGCATAGCCAGTACCTTTTTTGATGTGTAACGGCACATCCGCTTTTAGTTTTAAGGTTAGTTTTTCAGTTTCTGAAAAAAATACCAGTTCATCATTTTCATGCCGAACCGTATGCTCACTCTTCATGTAGCCAAAAGCCGGTACACAGAAAACCTTAAACGTTATATTGCCCCTGATGGATTTGATCTGCCGTACAATAGCGCTGGGAAAATCAGTTTCCTTCGATACCGGCATGTAATCGCTAAGCTCTGCGATGCCTTGCTCAGCGAAAAAACGGGTAAGCAGCACTGCTGTTCCCGGTAAATAAAGTTGTTTGCTGGTAAAATTTTCAAGCTGTGGTTCAACCGAGAAATAACCTCCTTTTTCCGAATCGAGCATTGAGGCAAAAACGGTGGGAGAATCGAATTTTGGTGCGCACAAAAAATCTATTGAGCCATTTAGCGAAACCAGCGCTATAGTTTTAAGGTTGCCGATAACGCCATAGTTTTCTATTGGCTGGAAAGGTCGTTTTCTGTGCTTTGCCATATTTAAGGTATAATTTACCTAAGCAAAGGAATAAGGGTTGGTTTTTGTTTTATCGCCCTGATAATAGGTGTTACAAAATGCAAAAATAAGCTACACCTTTAAGTTTGGTACCAGGCTTAAGAAGGCCTGTGCATTGGCGGCATATTTTTTCTTATCTAATTTGAAATAGAATGCGCCTTTTTTGGAACCCGTTCTATCTTTCTCTGCCAGCTTGATCAATAATCCCGTAGAAGTAATTTTCCGGCTGAAATTCCTCGTATCTATTTTAGTATCATTTACTTCTTCAAAAAGGATGTGTAGCTGTGGAATGGTAAATTTTTTAGGCAGCATTTCGAACAGTATAGGGTGTAGGGCCGCTTTGTACCTTAATTTTTTACGGGCATCAGCAACCATTTTGTCATGGTCGAAAATAAGTTTGGGCCTATCGTTGATCAAAAACCATTCGGCCTCATAATCGTCGTTTAATTGCGCCTCATATTTGTGGATGTCAATAAGGGCAAAATAGCCGACAGAAAGTGTTCTTTCAATCGGGTCACGATGAGGTTCCCCGTAAATCTGCATCTGCTCCAGGTAAACACCTTCTAAACCTGTCATTTTTTTAAGTACCCGGTTTGCTGCATCGTCCGGGCTTTCACTAGGCCCCACGAAACCACCCATCAAACTCCACTTGTTGATCTCGGGTTCTAGACCACGTTTTACCAACAAAATCTTAAGGTGTTCGCCATCAAATCCAAACACGATGCAATCAACAGCTACAAGATAATGCGGCTGCCTGGAATATTCAATCATTTTTTATTAAGGTTTAAAGGGCTTAATATGTTCAAATTTTTACGAAAATAAAAATTATTATTAATTGTCGTTTTGACAATTAATAATAATTTTATAATTTGGCGCCTTGGATTAGAAGGCCATGTGGCCTTCTTTTTTCTAACCAGTTGAAAATATAAAATGAACCAAACATTCGAACTTGACAATAATCCGCATACCCGGCTCAACATATTAACCGGTGAGTGGGTTCTGGTATCACCGCATCGCACTAAGAGGCCATGGCAAGGTAAAGTTGAAGACATTACCCCAGATAACCGCCCGGAATATGATCCAAAATGTTATCTATGCCCTGGAAACGGAAGGGCAGACGGAGATAGCAACCCATCCTATACAGATAGCTTTGTTTTTAACAATGATTTTGCCGCTCTGCTGGAAGATACACCAGCCGGAGAGATGAACGAAGACGATTTGTTGGTAGCCAACAACCAACGCGGGCTGTGCAGGGTAATCAGCTTTAGCCCTAAGCATAATCTAACTCTTCCCGAAATGAGTGTAGAAGCCATAACCGCTGTAGTTAATGTTTGGCAGCAGGAGTTTAACAGCCTGGCTGGCAACGAGTGGATTAAATACATTCAGATTTTTGAGAATAAGGGTGAAATAATGGGCTGTAGTAATCCACATCCCCATGGTCAGATCTGGTCGCTGGGTGATGTGCCAATGGAAATTGCCAAGGAAACCGATCGTCAGAAAACTTATTATGCCATCCATAGAAGAAGTTTACTTGCTGATTATTTAAAACTGGAGCAAAAGAAAAACGAACGCATCATATTTGAGAACGATCATTTTGCAGTATTGGTGCCTTTCTGGGCAGTATGGCCTTATGAAACCATGATCATCAGCAAAAGGCATGTAGGAAGCATTAAGCTTTTCTCTGCTGCAGAAAAGAAATCGTTAGCCGAGGCCATCAAAATCCTTACAACGAAATACGATAACCTTTTCGAAACTTCTTTCCCTTACTCGGCAGGTATGCACCAGGCGCCTGTAAATCTTGGAGATTATCCGGAATGGCATTGGCATATGCATTTTTATCCACCTTTGTTGCGCTCAGCATCGGTTAAAAAATTTATGGTAGGTTATGAGATGCTTGCCAACCCTCAGCGCGATATTACGCCCGAGTTTGCAGCAAACCGGCTTAAAGAAATGTCTACTATACACTATAAAACCAGCAAGGCTGAAGATTAAAATTTTAATAAATGAATGCACAAGATTTAAGAAGTACATTTAAAAGACTTTTCAATGCCGAACCCATTTTGGTTCGCTCGCCGGGAAGGATTAACATTATTGGCGAACATACCGATTATAATGGTGGTTTTGTAATGCCTGCTGCTATTGATAAGGCTATCTATGTTGCCATATCGAAACGAGAGGATGACGAAATTCATTTATTTTCAGAGAGTTACCAGCAGTTTGATATATCATCCATAAAGAATTTACAGAAATCAGAAAATAGCTGGGCAAACTATATTTTAGGTGTAGCCGATCAGCTAAAAGAAAGAGGGTATGCGTTAGGAGGTTTTAATTTTTATATTGATGGTGATGTTCCGTTGGGTGCAGGCTTATCGTCATCAGCAGCTGTGGAGTGTGCAACAGGTTTTGCGCTCGATCAGCTTTTTTCGCTTGAGGTTCCAAAACTGGATATCGCTTTGGTTGCACAAAAAGCCGAACAGACTTTTGCTGGTGTTAACTGTGGTATTATGGATCAATTTGCCTCTGTATTTGGCCAAAAAGATCAGGCCATCATGCTCGATTGCCGGTCAATGCAACACAGCTACATTCCGCTGAAGTTAGATGGTTATAAACTTTTACTTTTAAATACCAATGTAAAACATGCGCTTGCCGATTCAGCCTACAACAAAAGAAGGGCACAATGCGAGCAAGGTGTAGCCTGGATAAAAGAGCATTACCCTAACGTAAATACGTTGCGGGACGTAACTCTTGAAATGCTGGAAGCACATGTTAAGCCAAAAGATGAGGAAGTGTTTAAAAAATGCAGTTTTGTAGTTAAAGAAATCGGGCGTTTACTTACCGCGGCTGAGCAACTTGTAAATGGCAACCTGCACGGTTTGGGGCATCTGATGTTCGAAACTCACGAAGGTTTAAGCAAAGATTATGAAGTAAGCTGCAAGGAATTGGATTTTTTAGTGGAGGAGGTTAAACCGCTGGATGAAGTGTTAGGTGCCAGAATGATGGGCGGTGGCTTTGGTGGTTGTACCATTAATATCGTTAAAGAAGAGAAAATAGCAGATTTGATCGAAGAACTGTCTTCTAAATATTTATTGCAATTCGGCCTCAAGCTGGATGCTTATATCGTTCAAACCGATAATGGAACCAGTTTATTCAATTAAAAACTAAATAACCCAACTGGGATATTAACCCAATAAATCAATGAAAAACAATTTATTAGATACGAAGGATTACATTGTCTTTGCAATTTACTTCGTTATTGTGGCTGCTTACGGGCTTTATATTTACAACAAGAAAAAGTCAGAATCTACCGGTTCTAAAGATTATTTTCTTGCTGAAGGTTCTTTAACCTGGTGGGCAATTGGCGCTTCCTTAATTGCATCGAACATTTCTGCAGAGCAGTTTATCGGGATGAGTGGCTCAGGTTTTAAAATGGGATTGGCCATTGCCACCTACGAATGGATGGGTGCATTAACCTTAGTGGTTGTAGCTGTATTTTTTATACCGGTTTATTTAAAAAATAAGATAGCCACCATGCCGCAGTTTTTGCACCAACGTTATAATGGTACCGTTGCTATGATTATGGCTGTTTTCTGGTTATTGCTGTATGTGGTGGTAAACTTAACCTCTATTCTCTATCTGGGCGCCCTGGCCGTAAGCAGTATTTCTGGTTTCGACCTGAGGTTCTGTATGTATGCCATTGCCGTTTTTGCTATCATCATTACCCTCGGCGGGATGAAAGTAATCGGTTACACGGATGTAATTCAGGTGTTTTTCCTGATTTTAGGTGGTTTGGCAACAACGTATCTGGCATTGAACCTGGTTTCCACACATTATGGTACAAGCGGCGTATTTGAAGGTTATAGCTTAATGACGACTAAGGCTTCTGAGCATTTTCACATGATTTTTAAGCCGGATAACGAAAATTACATCAACTTGCCAGGGTTGAGTGTATTGATTGGCGGTATGTGGATCGTAAACCTGAATTATTGGGGCTGCAACCAGTACATCACACAGCGTGCATTGGGTGCCAATTTAGAAACTGCCCGCGGCGGCCTTCTTTTTGCTGCTTTCTTAAAATTGCTTATGCCTATCATTGTGGTATTGCCTGGTATAGCCGCCTATGTGCTATATAAAGACGGCGTGTTCCAATCTGAAATGATTCAAGGTGGTTCCGTTGTTCCTGATCGTGCTTATCCGGTATTGCTGAACTTGTTACCTGCGGGATTAAAAGGACTTTCTTTTGCTGCGCTAACCGCTGCGGTTGTAGCCTCACTGGCAGGAAAAGCAAATAGTATTGCCACCATTTTTACTTTAGATATCTACAAAAAAGTATTAAAAACAGATGCCTCTGAGAAAAATTTAGTTACAACAGGCAAGATTTCTATCATCGTAGCCATGATTCTCGGTGTATTGATTGCGCCTCATTTGGGAATAGATAAGAAAGGTGGTTTTGAATATATTCAGGAATATACCGGGTTTGTATCTCCGGGTATTTTTGCCATGTTTATTTTAGGCTTCTTTTGGAAAAGGACTACATCAGCAGCCGCATTATTTGCTACAATAGGCGGTTTCGGTTTATCAGTTTTACTTAAATTCTTACCAATAGTAACCGATCTGTCCTGGTTAGCTGGAATGGGTTTTTCTGTCAAAAACGCAGATGGTGTATACGAAATTCCGTTTTTAGACCGGATGGGCTTTGTATTTGTATTCTGTATCATCGGTATGGTGATCATTAGTTTGGTAAGCAATAAAGCTAAGGCCGAAGCTAAAGGATTGGCCATCGATGCTAAAATGTTTAAAACAAGCCGAGGTTTTGCGGTTGGTGCTTTAATCATTATAGGGCTATTGGTTGCGCTGTATAGCGTATACTGGTAGCAATTAGTTATTGACCTTGACAATTTTAATGTGCGCAATGCCTTAAGATTGTCAAGGTTTATCCACTGATCAGTACATCTTGTTCTGGTAAATCTCCTGCTAAATTGATCAGGATCTTTCCTCTAAGTCCGCCCGGTTGAAGCTAATGATTTGATCGTTATATTTTTCGCTTTCTGTTTAAAAAGCTTTTGAAGTTTTATTGGAACAGATATAAAATAGACAACGAGATCATTAACGTTGTAACCTGGGTCTTTTACTCTTAAAATTGGGGTTTGGGTGTGGATTTGTTTTTGGCCTTGGTGTTTTAGCACCACTTTCATCCTCAGATATTTTAACTGTAATTACATTACCTTTAAAAGTTTCTCCATTTAAGGTAGATACGATATTTTTGGCGTCAGGAAGACTGTAAATTTCCAGAAATGCATAGCCTTTACATTTTCCCGTAGTCCTGTCACGAACTACTTTAATTGTTTCAACCCTACCATGAAGGCTAACCCAAATTGCCAAATCCATTTCTTGGATATTGTCAGGAAGGCCACCTATGAAAATCTTAACCATTAATCTCTTATTTTAGGGAACACTTAAGGCTTTACTATTAAAAGCTACATTGTTCTTTTAGTCTTGCAAAATAGGTAAAATGATGCGCTTACCCAAACTAAATTTTACCAAAATTACCCAATTTTATGATAACTTTTTGGTGAAGAGTGACTAAAAATATTGATGTTAACTTAGATAAAACGTACATTAGCTTTCTAATGACCAAAAAACAGTTCAAAATATGAGCACCCGCAAGCTAAGCATCCTAATTCTAATTTCATCACTACTTTTCATATCACCATTTACACAAGCAAAAATATCATTGCCTTCGGTTTTTAGTGATAATATGGTTTTACAGCAGAAAACAAATGCCGCAATTTGGGGCAAAGCAGATGCAGGTAAAGCCGTTAAAGTAATGGTTTCATGGAACAAAATTAATTATGGCGCTATTGCCGATTCCAATGGAAATTGGAAACTTAAAGTAGCAACACCAGGTTATGGTGGTCCGTATACCATCACCATATCAGACGGCGAGTTATTGGTACTCAATAATGTATTAATTGGCGACGTGTGGATCTGCTCCGGGCAATCGAACATGGAAATGCCGCTGGCAGGTTGGGGCAAAATCCTCAATAGCGAAAAAGAAATTGCAGCAGCAAACTATCCCAACATCCGTTTACTGCAGGCAGAACATGTTACCAGTAATTTTCCGCTTAACGATGCTAAAGTGGCTTTCGGCGGCTGGCAGGAGTGTAGCCCCAAATATATTGCCGGATTTTCTTCTACCGCATACTTTTTCGCCCGCGAAGTGTATCAAAAAACTAAAATTCCCATCGGCCTGATCCATACTTCATGGGGAGGAACAGTGGCAGAGGCCTGGACGAGTGCTGAATCGCTAAAAAAGATGTCAGATTTTTCTGCAGCAGTTGATCAGATACAGAAAATGGCTAAAAACACATCGTCAATTTCTTACGAAGATAAATTGTTGAAATGGGTGAAAATCACTACTGATAAAGATTCAGGTAATCAAAATGGAACGATGAAATGGGCATTGCCAGCGAGTGATAGCTGGAAAAACATGACGTTGCCAACCTTATGGGAAGATGCCGCACTTAAGGATTTCGATGGAGTAGTATGGTTTACGAAAAAGGTTACCATCCCCGAAAACTGGAAAACAAAAGGAGCAAAACTTAATTTGGGCACTGTTGATGACAACGATGTTACCTTTATTAACGGTGTGAAAATTGGCGAAACTGCAGGATATAACGTTGAAAGAACTTATGTTATACCTGATGATTTGCTCAAAGCTGGTGAAAACATCATTACAGTGAGGGTTTTTGATAGTGGCGGCGGTGGCGGATTATATGGTAATGCCAAGGATTTAAATTTAACAAATGGAACGGAGAAGATTTCGTTGGCCGGCGAATGGAAATATAAAATAGGTTTGAACTTTAAAAATATTGAGCCAAAGCCATATGAAGAGAATGGCCCTAACCGACCAACTGTTTTGTATAACGCCATGATCCATCCTTACCTGCAATTTTCCATCAAAGGAGCGATCTGGTATCAGGGCGAATCAAACGCCGATAGAGCTTACCAATACCGCACGTTATTTCCAACGATGATTAAAGATTGGAGACAGAAATGGGGACAGGGCGATTTTCCTTTCTATTTCGTACAGCTGGCCAATTATATGCAGATTGATCAAAAGCCAACAGCTTCTGCATGGGCCGAATTAAGGGAGGCACAGCAAAAAACACTGTCTTTGCCAAATACAGGCATGGCCACGATTATTGATATCGGCGATGCAAAAGATATCCACCCTAAAAATAAACAGGAGGTAGGCAGGAGGCTGGCTTTAATTGCCCTTGCTAAAACATATGGACAAAAAATAAATTATTCTGGCCCTATTTACCAGTCAAATAAAATTGAAGGAAAACAGATCATATTATCGTTTGGCAATAGCCAAAATGGATTAAAAACAGCAGATGGAGCAGCGCCAATTGGTTTTGCAATTGCTGGCGCAGATCAGAAATTTTACTGGGCCAAAGCAAGTATTAAAGGGAACCAGATTATCGTCAGTAACGATCAGGTCGCAAATCCCGTTGCCGTTCGTTATGCATGGGGAAACAATCCCGTATGTAACCTGGTGAGTAATGATGGTTTACCCGCATCGCCATTTAGAACAGATACCTGGCCTGGGATTACCTTTGGCAAAAAATAGATTAAAAAAGCGTTTTTAAATAACCCCAACAATTTATCTCGTATAAGTTGTCGGGGTTAATTTATCGGATTACCTGCGATATGCGGTTCCTGATCTTTTATACTAAATCGTTTTATTAGTTATGCAGTTTTGTTAGTTTTACCTTATAAATTTCTAACCAATATACCTTTTATGACTAAAATAATATTCCCGTTATGTGTACTGCTGGCCGGTTTATTAACTAAATACACAAGGGCACAAAGCTTAACTGAATTTAATAAAGCACCATTAAAACAGCAGGTTTATGTGCAATTGCCCTTAGGCAGTATCAAGGCGAAGGGTTGGTTGTTAAAGCAGCTGGAGCAACAAAGAGATGGGGCAACAGGCATGGCCGAAGAGCTGTATCCGGAAAAAGACAATCTGGGCAAAAATACCGATTGGTTAGGCGGGGAGGGTAGCAGCTGGGAGCGCGTACCTTATTACGTTAAAGGCCTGGTTGCGCTGGCCTATACTTTAGATGATCCCATGCTAAAAGCGAAAGCGCAAAAGTATATCGATTGGACATTGAACAACCAGCAGGCTAATGGATTATTTGGTCCTCCTAAAATGAAAGACTGGTGGCCACGTATGCCAATGATGTATGCATTGCAAAGTTATTATGAGGCCACCAATGATAAAAGGGTTATTCCTTTCCTTTCAAAGTACTTTCGATATGAACTGGATCACCTTGATGCCAATCCTTTAAATGAGTGGGCTAAAGCAAGAGCGGGTGATAACATGGAAATTGCCATTTGGCTTTACAATATAACCGGCGAAAATTATTTGTTAAAGCTTGTAGAAAAGTTAAAACAACAGGCCTATCCGTGGATTGATATTTACACCAACAACGGATTTTACTTTTTTGGTGACGATTTTCAGCCAAAACATATGGTTAATGTGGCGCAGGCTTTAAAATTTCCCGTGGTTTACGCCCAGCTTCAAGATTCGCCTGGTAACCTTCAGGCATTTACGAAGGGCATCAGCCACATTATGCACGACCATGGCCAGCCAGAAGGTTTAGGTTCTGGAACAGAATTTCTTGCCGGTAACAGCAGCATAGAAGGGGTAGAAACCTGTACGGTAGTAGAATGGATGCAGAGTTTAGAAACAGCTGCCAGGGTTGTTCATGAGGTGAAAGTTGGCGATCAGCTGGAAAAAGTTGCTTTTAATGCTTTACCTGCTCAGTTTAGCCGTGATTTTAAAAACCATTCTTATTACACCTTACCCAACCAGGTACAGAGTATATATGGTGAGCACGGCTTTAACCAGGATTATGCCTCCGGAATTGTTTCCAGCCCATACTCGGGCTTTGGTTGCTGTCGCTATAATATGCACATGGGATGGCCATATTATGTGAAAAATAGTGTTGTGGCCACACCGGAGAAAGGTTTGGCATTCAGTACTTATGGCCCTATGGAAATAGAAACGATGGTTGCCGGAAACAAAAAGATAAAAATTACAGAAGAAACCAATTATCCATTTGAAGAGCAGATCAGACTAAAAGTAGGGCTTGTCGATCCTGAGTTTTTTCCCTTGATTTTGAGAATTCCGGCCTGGAGTGTTAAGCCAAGAGTTAAGTTGAACGGTGTTATCTTAGGGGGAGTAAAGGCCGGAGAAATGTTTACCATAAAACGGAAATGGGAAAATAAAGATCAATTGGAACTTAACTTTCCAATGGAAATCATTACCAGCAAACAGGTCAATAATTCTGTAAGTGTGGAGCGTGGCCCGATTGTTTATGCCTTGGAAATTAAGGCCGAAAACAGGGTGACAAAAACGCACGCTGTTGCAGGCTTTACCGATTATGAAATCCATCCAAAATCGGCATGGAATTATGGCTTAATGATTGATAAAAATGGTCTGAATCAGGCGAGTTTGTTCAGGTCAAAAATGCCGGAAAATCCTTTTATAGCAGCCTATGCACCGCTTAAAATAAAGGTTTTGGCTAAAAAGATTCCCTCATGGGGCTTAGAGTACAATAAGGTTGCTGCTTTTGATGTGCCCTATAGTCCGATTGCGTCTGTAGAAAAGCCTGAGGAAATTGTATTGGTGCCTTACGGGTCTGAAAATATCCGTTTAAGTTGTTTTCCCGTAATCGGTCAACCTAAAATGATAAATAGAGCCTTAGTTGAGAATTTTGATCAGGGGATGGCCAGCAATTGGGTTTTTTATGGCGGTGGCTGGTTTTGGAAAGATGGTAAAATGAACGTTTCTTCCAATCCTGGTTCTGGTGGTTTTGGTATAAACGGGTCTAAATACGTAGCCAATGATACAGACTTCAGGAATTTTATTTACCAGGCTGAGGTTAAGATCGATACCAAAGGCGACGCCGGGTTAATGTTCAGGGTGGCTAAACCTGCCATTGGTCCGGATGCTTACCAGGGCTATTACGTAGGTTTAGATCAGGTTAATGGAACCATAGTGTTCGGAAAAGCCGACGGGCAAAAATGGACGGTAATAGGTTCAAAAAAATACCCTGTTGAGACGAATAAAGTGTATATCTTAAAGATAATGGCAAAGGGTTCTAAATTCGATGTTTTTGTAGATGGATCTGCCAGGCCTGTACTTTCGGCATCAGACAGCCAATATCAGTCTGGAAGTATAGGATTAAGAACATATAAGGCATTGGCAAGCTTTGATTCGGTAAAAATTAACATCATTTAACGTCAGTTCATGATCACTTAAAACATTACGGCAAGAAATTTGCTGATGCAGTAATAATAAATAAAGTAATATTATGAAATTATACAAATCAATTCCCATAATGCTCTTTACCCTGGCACTTGCTGCAGGTTGTGTGAGCAATAAAAAATATGCCGAGCTTCAGGATACCTATTCGAAGTTAAGAGAAAGAAATCAGGAACTTAGCAATAAATACCAGGATAGTCAGCGCGAACTTAGCGGAAGTACGAGCAGGGTTAGAAGTTTAGAAGAGCAGATTGCATCAGAAAAGGCTAACGTAGCGGCATTACAGGAGGCATTGAACAAATGTTTAAATTCCAGCAGCCAAGGGAATGTAAATATTTCAAAACTGGTTGATGAAATTAATAGTTCGAACAAATACATCAAACAACTGGTAAACGCCAAAAATAAAAGCGATTCCCTTAATATGGTATTAACCAATAACCTGACGCGTTCGCTGAGTCGTGAAGAATTGGGAGATGTTGATGTACAGGTGCTTAAAGGTGTGGTGTATATATCTTTGGCTGACAATATGTTATATAAATCTGGTAGCTATGAAGTATCAGATAAAGCCGGCGAAACATTGAGTAAAATTGCCAAGATCATTAAAGATTACGACACTTATGATGTACTGATAGAAGGTAATACAGATAATGTGCCTATTTCTCAGCCTAATATACGAAACAACTGGGATTTGAGTGCTTTACGTGCTTCATCTGTAGTGCAGGTATTACAGAACAAATATGCGGTAGACCCCAAGCGTTTAACTGCGGGCGGACGTGGAGAGTTTAACCCAATTGCAGATAATGCAACCGCTGGTGGAAAAGCAAAAAACAGACGTACACAGATTATCATCACGCCTAAACTGGACCAGTTTATGGATCTGATCGGGAAAGCGCCTGAGCAATCTCAAAAATAGTGCATAACTAATCGAAATTACAGAGGGTTGAAATTAAATTTTCAGCCCTTTTTTGGTTTCAAGGTTTTTCTTCCCTTTTTGATGTTCTTTTGTGCTTATAAGTGCCAGAATTTACTAGTTGGTTCAACAATAGCTGTTAAGTACTTATAATACCTTTGAAAATGTTTTTGATATTGAATGGCAAGAGCATGTTTTGGAGTGATCAACTAAAGAAATAGAGATTAACATATTCAATCATATCTTCAGAAAGGTGTGAGCTCATTGCTCAGTTGAAAAAGGTAAACTGAAATAAAATATAGAGCCTTTTCCTACTTTACTTTCTACCCATATTTTTCCATTGTGCCTTTCAATTACTTCAGCACAAATATATAAGCCTACCCCAAAGCCTGCAATGGTTTTGGTATCAGGACTTTCTACGCGATAAAAACGATCAAAAAGCCGCGGTAGATCATTTTCTCTAATGCCTATACCCTCATCTTCTACACTTACAACTGCATAATCGTTTTGTATTTCACATTTTATTGCAATCAGCGATTCTTTTCTGGAATATTTTAGCGCGTTGCCAATCAGGTTGTTCACAACACTTCCGATTTTTTCCATATCGGCATGTACAATCAATTCTTCCGGGCCAAGTACCTGGATAAAATGGCTAGGCGAAACCATCCTGGTTTCTTCAGCAATGGTCTTAACCAGCGCAGTAAGGTTAAAATTTGTTTTGTTCAATAATATTTTACCGGATTCTAGTAAGGAAACATTCAGAAAACCATCAATCATTATCGACATTTTTTTCATTTGAATATTTATCTTATCAAGTATTTGAGCAGAGAAAACATTATCTGTTTGTTTAGATTTATATTGTAAAAGCTGTACGTACGCGCTTAAAGAAGTTAAAGGTGTTTTAAGCTCATGACTAACCATACTGATAAAGTCATTTTTTCTTATTTCATCCTGTTTGTGTTCTGTAATATCCAGAATTGCGCCCGCGATATAAATAGCCGTTCCATCTTCATTGTAATAAGCCTTTCCCGCAGTTCGTATCCATTTGCGCTTTTCATTAACGCCTTTAAGGTTAATCTGATATTCAATATTAAAGGCATCGCGGTTGTGTAGTGCGCGTATGATACCCCGAGTTAGATGCCCCATATCTTCCTGGCAGATCATGGATTTAGCCTCCTCGATATCTAACCTGTTATGCTCAATTTCATAGATCTGTTGCGCCCTTTCAGATAATAGCACCTGCTTGTTTGATAGGTCGATATTCCATGATCCCATTTCGGAGGCATCCATGGCTATTTTTAAAATGTCTTTCGCTTTAAGAAGTTCTTTTTTAAAATTTACCTGTTCGGTAATATCTTTAATAATCAACAGGATGCTGGTTACTTCGTTTTTATCATTCTTTAAGGGTTCATAAAGCGCAATAAAATACCCATCCGAAACCGGAGTAGAGAGTTTCAGTTCATTGATTGTTAGCGTTTGCTTGTTTTTGAAAATGTCTTTTACACGTTTTACCAGCGCCTGTTGTGTCTGAAATTCGGGTCTTGCATCTTCCAAAGATATTCCGATAACCTCTTTTCTACTCTTGCCCCAGAGTTTTAATATATTATCATTCGCATACTCGGTAATGAGTTCGGGGCCCCTCAAAACACACATGCCTAAGGGCGCTTGCTCAAAAAAACCTCTAAAACGCATTTCGCTTTCCGAAAGCTCAAGTAAAATGTGCTCCAGGTCGTTCTCGTTCACCGGGATTTCCTTTAATGAGCAAATGAGGTATTCAACAGGGCGGTTGCTTTGTAATACCGGCGAGAATTCGAGCTCCCATTTTACATGCGGGGAGTTTGAATAGATAGGATGAACCGTCAGGCTTTGCCTGGTTTTGAGCTCACTTACGTTTTGAACTGTTTTAATCAGCGTCGTTCTTTCATCATCAGATAGAAGGTCAGGGATAATATCGATATTATAGGATTCTGACTTCCCGCCAACACACGTTATTAAAGCCTGGTAAGCGTCATTATGTTCTACCACTACTAATACCGGCTTAATTTTAAAAATGACTACAGGGTTTGTAGCATGTTTTAATAATGCCTTTAAAAATGGCGAAGCTAAATCTATCATAAATCTGAGATGACACTTTCTCAAATATAACCGTTAAACACTAAATTCCAATCGATTCACAGATCTTTATCATATTTGATACGATATAACCTATACGGGGGAATTATACTACGGTAGTTTACACTGGATTAAAGAAAACCCAGTAACTTTTAAGTTTTGAAAGCGTCGGCTTATTGAGATTTTGATCGGTAGCAGGTTAGGTCAACATCAAAAAAATGTAAATTTAAGAATAGAAAATCTTCTTACTCATTATTTCTTGAAACACTAATGATTGTAATTGTATATTTTATACTACAAAATTATTGTCAATTTTAATAAAAAAAGTGTCTTTTTAAGTTGTTAAAAAGTTTTTAAGCAAATTTATTTAAAATTATTATCCTGTAAATCAGTTGTTTGTGATTAAATTTAAAGCTAATTGGCTGATTTAAACGATTTCGCGTTTCTTGTTTATATTTTTTTAAAAAATTATATATATTTGTTCTTACCCTTTCGAGGGTATGTTTTTCATAGGTAGATGTAGGGTCAGAACATTGTTCTGGCCCTTTTTTGTTTTAATCAGTTTAGATAAACTACTTTTGTGGTTATGATGAAAAAGAAAGTAATTGTTGCCGTTACAGGTGCCAGCGGTTCGATATATGCAAAGGTCTTGTTTGATCAGTTGCTGAAATTAAGAGACCAGATAGAGGCAGTAGGCATAGTGATGAGTGATAATGCAAAAGCAGTTTGGCAATTCGAACTGGGAAATCAGGATTATAACCAGTTTACAGCGTTTACCTTTTATAACAAAAATGATTTCAATGCACCTTTTGCCTCAGGATCGGCTAAATATGATACCATGATAATTGTCCCTTGCTCTATGGGTACCTTGGGCAGGATAGCGCATGGAATATCCAACGACTTAATTTCCAGAGCGGCAGATGTGGTGTTAAAAGAACGCAGAAAATTAATAGCTGTAGTAAGAGATACCCCATTTAGCCTGATTCACATTAACAATATGAAAATGATTACTGAAGCTGGAGGCATTATTTGTCCGGCTAACCCATCATTTTACAGTTTACCCCAAACGATAGAAGAGGTTGCCGGAACGGTAGTGAGTAGGGTATTGGATTTGGCGGGTTTCGAGCAGGATAGCTACCGGTGGCAGGAGAAATAGTTTTCAGTTTGCAATTCTCAGTTTGTAGTCAACTGAAAACTTAAAATTGCCAACTACTTTGTTAATAGACTGTAATTTACCCTTAATCTCGAATTCCATATCTCCATACTCAAATCTAATTTCCTATCTTTGCAGCTTCAATGAAAAAGGTCGCATTTTATACATTAGGTTGTAAACTCAATTTCTCTGAGACTTCAACCATCGGTCGCTTGTTTACCGATGCCGGTTATGTTGTGGTAGAATTTCAGGACCAGGCTGATGTTTATGTAATAAATACCTGTTCTGTAACTGAACATGCGGATAAAAAGTGCCGTAAAGTTGTTAAAGAGGCTTTAAAGTATTCGCCAAATGCCTTTGTAACCATTGTAGGTTGTTACGCCCAGTTAAAACCTCAGGAAATTGCCGAAATAGAAGGTGTTGACATGGTTTTAGGTGCGGCTGAAAAATTCAGAATTGTTGAATACATTACTGATTTAACAAAACAGCCAAAAGCGCTTGTTCATCAGCAGAATATAGAGAAAGTTAACCATAACTTTATTGCATCCTATTCAATTGGCGATAGAACGCGTACCTTTTTAAAAGTGCAGGATGGCTGCGATTATCCGTGTACTTATTGTACCATTCCTTTAGCACGCGGTGCAAGCCGTAGCGATACCATTGAAAATGTGGTAAACCGTGCTAAAATGATTGCCGAAAGCGGTGTTAAAGAAATTGTATTAACGGGTGTAAATCTTGGCGATTTCGGAATCAGAAACGGGAAACGCGAAGACAAGTTTTTCGACCTGGTTAAGGCCCTGGATGAAGTGGAAGGAATTGAAAGAATTAGGATATCCTCTATTGAACCAAATTTATTAAGCAACGAAATTATCGAATTTGTAGCCACTTCAAAAAGGTTTGTTCCGCATTTTCATATTCCTTTACAGTCTGGCTCTGATAAAATTTTG
The DNA here is from genome assembly GCF_007833675.1 of Pedobacter suwonensis. NCBI lineage: Bacteria > Pseudomonadati > Bacteroidota > Sphingobacteriia > Sphingobacteriales > Sphingobacteriaceae > Pedobacter > Pedobacter suwonensis. The sequence continues at coordinate 5,562,832 of NZ_CP031708.1, forward strand.
GGATTAATGCGACGCCGTTACCGGAGTGATCTGTATGTAGAACGTGTTGCTAAAATTAAGGAGGTAATGCCAGACTGTTGTATTGGTGTGGATGTAATTGTAGGATTCCCCGGCGAAACGAAAGAAGATTTTTTGGATACCTATCAATTTTTAAATCAACTGGATATTTCTTATCTGCATGTATTTACTTATTCTGAACGTGAGCTGACAGCAGCGGCCGAAATGAAAGGTGTTGTAGCCGGAAGTGAACGGAATGAACGCAGTAAAATGCTTCATATCTTATCTGATAAAAAACGTAGGGCTTTCTACGAATCGCAGATTGGTAATGAAGGAGAAGTACTTTTTGAAGCAGATCAGAAATCTGGTTATATGCACGGTTTTACCAAAAATTACGTAAAAGTGCGGGCAAAATACGATCCGGTTATGGTAAACGAATTGAAAGCGGTTAAGCTTTTAGGGATTACTGCCGACGGAGAAGTGGAAGTAGCCGAATTGGAAACTACGCTGGCACATCATTAGTTTAGTCCTCAGTCCTTAGTCTGAAGTTTCTGTCAAATATCTTTTACTGTCATTCTGAACGCAGTGAAGAATCTTTTGACGTTAAGGTGTAAAATGGACGATGTAAAAAATGGACGATGGGATAGAAATACCGTGTTCCATTAATTATTAGTCTTTTAGCCTTCGTCTTTGAACATCAGTCTTTCCACTTTGGTCTTTACTCTTTCTTTCCTATCTTCGCAACAAAATATTTCTATGTTTCCTACCGTTTCACATTTTTTAGAATACCTTTTCGGCATTAATTTACCGCTTCCATTTAATACATTCGGTGTTTTTGTGGCGCTCGCGTTTGTTGCCGGTTACTGGGCTTTTACCAAAGAGCTTAAACGTAAAGAAGCATTAGGCATACTCCATCCAATTAAAAAGACCATTATAGTGGGTAAGCCCGCAACCACGTCAGAATTGATTATGAACGGCCTTTTTGGCTTTGTTATCGGTTACAAGCTGGTTTACGCATTACTGAACTATAAACTTTTTGTAAATGATGCCCAGTCGGTTTTAATGTCGACCCAGGGAAATATAATTGGTGGTTTGTTTTTTGCTGGCTTATTTGCTTACTGGGATTATACCGAAAAGAATAAGCATAAATTAGATAAACCAAAAGAAACACAGGTAATCATCCACCCATATCAGATCATGAGTAACCTGATTGTATGGGCGGCTATCTGGGGATTTTTAGGAGCGAAATTTTTTGATAATCTGGAATATTGGGATGATTTTGTTCAACATCCTATAGAACGCTTATTATCGTTTAGCGGTTTAACCTTTTATGGTGGCTTAATCTGCGGTGGTGCAGCGGTATTGATCATTGCAAAGCGAAACGGCATTAAACCCTTACATATGTTGGACGTAGGTGGACCCGGCATGATGCTGGCTTATGCAGTTGGTCGTATTGGCTGCCATATGGCAGGTGATGGCGACTGGGGCATTGTAAATCCTAACCCAAAACCGTTCTCCTGGCTGCCGGATTGGTTATGGTCTTACAAATATCCAAACAATGTGGTAGGCGAGGGTATTCCCATTCCAGGCTGTACCGGTAAGTTTTGTAACGAATTGGCACAAGGCGTGTATCCGACACCGCTTTACGAAGTGATTATATGTTTAATCCTTTTCGCCTTTCTGTGGAGTATAAGGGATAAAATAAAAGCGCCTGGTTTAATGTTTGGTATTTACATGATCTTGAACGGTGTGGAACGTTTTTGTATTGAGTTGATTCGTGTAAACTCCAAGTACCATGTTTTTGGCTTATCTTTTACACAGGCAGAAATGATTTCAACTTTTCTTGTTGTGGGTGGCATTGCATTAAGTGCTTATGCTTTGCGGAACAAGAACCAATTAGCCCAATAAGAACCTGATAAATTCAATTAAAATCCAACAACAGCATTATTCTGTTGTTAAATAATTATGAATTACGAATTACTGTGCAATAAAGTGATCTCGATTGTTAAGCTTACCGGAAATTTCATCCGCAAAGAAGCCATGCAGTTTGATGTTCAGAAAATAGAATATAAAGGATTAAATGATATGGTTTCTTATGTTGATAAAACAGCAGAGCAGAAACTTGTTCAAAATCTGGAAAAATTAATTCCTGATGCAGGTTTTATCACCGAAGAAAAAACCATGAACCGCATTGGGAAAACCTATACCTGGATCATTGATCCCTTAGATGGTACAACGAACTTTATTCATGGCATCCCGGCCTATGGCATTAGTGTAGCGCTTTATGAAGATGGGCTACCCGCAATAGGTGTGGTTTACGAGTTAAATCGGGGAGAGATGTTTTATTCTTATAAAGGTGGACCTGCTCTGATGAATAAAAAGGAAATTAGGGTTTCCGGCAATCCAGATTTAAAGTCAAGTCTGCTGGCTACGGGTTTCCCATATTATCAGTTTGATAAACAAGAAAAATACTTAAAATTATTAGCTGAAATGATGCAGAAAAGCCACGGAGTGCGTAGGATTGGTGCGGCAGCTATAGATCTGGTATATACTGCCTGCGGACGTTTCGATGCATTTTTTGAATATAATCTGCAGCAATGGGATTTTGCAGCCGGGTGTTTCATTGTTCAGCAAGCTGGCGGAGAAGTGTACGATTTCTCGGGAGGCAATGAATACTTTGAGAAAAGAGAAATTTTAGCCACCAATGGAAAATTAACTGCTGAAATGCTGGAAGCGATAAAAAGATATTTTTAAATCGGCCGTAGCCTTGATTGAAAAGTTATCGAATTTTTACTGTAAATACCCTTAGGTTCGCCTCACGATCAATATTGAAAGTTAAACGATGAACGGTTTTTAAAAACTGAAAGATAAATGCCTGTCAATACTTCGGTGCTAAACCATTAATCAGGTATGTGGGGCTGGTATTCCTGAAAGAATAAAGTCGATATAACTACTGACATTTTTGAAATGTACCTTGATCAAATCCAGTACGATATAAAGCATTTTCGAAACAAAAATAAGGAAATTGGTTCAGTAAAAACTTTATTAATATGGTGTTAATCATCTGATAATTAATAGCATATGATCTTTATTTAGCGTGCTTATTCAGTCCAAAGAATTTTATTAAAAATCCTAATGATGACGAAGTGTTGATGTCGTAATGATCGGAACGATGCAGGCGATCAGAATAAAGAGCTGCCTGTTGTAAACCTGTTTAACAAATAGCCCCGCAATCATCAGTAATTTATTATCCGTATCTGAAGATATTACCCCACTATTGTTACTACAAGTGTACATAATGTGTTCATCCTGATAATTACTTACGGTCCATTGTGATTTCCAGATGCCTGTTGATTTCCATTCATATTGTTTTCCGTTTGTCAGGCTGATTAATGCTTTTGATTTCCAGCTATCGTACGTAATAACAGCGATCACTTCACTCGTTTTCCGGTCGATTACCTTCGTGCTTGATTGCCAGAATCCCTCACTTACAAACTGATAATTTTGATCTTCAAACACACTTTCAGCACTGCTCGTCCAAACTCCAAAAGTTATGGCCCCTTTCTGAAGCCCATCTGCAAAGAGTTTAAAATTTCCATTAAACCAATCGCTCTTCCAGTTGATCAATTTTGACATTTTAATTGTGTTTTATTTTAGATGCAGGAGGTTTAGAGTTGTTACATAAAAAAAAGTGCCTATTGTTGGTAAGCACTTTTCAGTTGGCAGTTTTCAGTTTTCAATTGGCAGTTAACCAATTGTAACGGTTAACCAATAAATTAGAAATTTGGTTTAAGCACATATTTATCGTAAAAACGGAAAATATGTTCTGCAGCCTCTTCGGCAGTATCAACCAGTCTGAACAGGTTTAAATCCTCTTCATGGATATTATGCTCTTTTTGTAACATAGTTCCTTTAATCCAGTCGATTAGTCCACCCCAATAATCAACGCCTACCAGCACAATCGGGAAACGGGCAATTTTGCCGGTCTGGATCAGGGTTAGGGCTTCAAATAACTCATCCATAGTTCCAAAACCACCTGGTAATACCACAAAACCCTGGCTATATTTCATAAACATTACTTTGCGGACAAAGAAATAATCAAACTCCAGCAATTTATTATGATCAATATATTTATTATGGAATTGCTCAAATGGTAACTCTATGTTCAAACCTACCGATTTACCGCCATTGGTATGGGCACCCTTGTTACCGGCTTCCATAATGCCAGGTCCACCGCCCGTAATTACACCATAACCTCTATCAGTTAACAATTTACCACACTGTTCTGCCAGTTGATAGTATCGGTTTGTTTGAGCCGTACGCGCAGAGCCATAAATGGTAACACATGGACCAATTTTAGCTAGTTTTTCAAAGCCGTCTACAAATTCGGCCATGATTTTAAAAATTTGCCAGGAATCGGTTACTTTGATTTCCTGCCAGTCTTTGTTCTCAAAAGCACTTCTAATTTTTTCTTCACTCGTCATATACTGTTATTCTAATATTAAAATCTGGTCTGTGCATCAGTTTTTTTGCTGATAAATAACAAACCTATAAATGTGATTAAACCGTTGATTAAAATCAGTTCAACACTAAAAACATATCCTCCTAATATTTCAGCAGAATTGCTTGCAAGCAAGTAACATAAAAAAGGTGATAATAAGCAAACTATTGGCACTAATTTATCATGCAGACCGCGTTTTTTTACAAAAAGCCCAAAACTATATAAGCCCAAAAGCGGTCCGTATGTATAAGAAGCAATGGTGAAAATTAAGCTCACAACTGATGAACTGTTCAAAGCATTGATTACAATAATCACCAGGAACATCAAAACAGAAAAAACAATGTGTACCGTATGACGTTTTTTTACAGCATTTTCGGCATTTACATTTTCTGCTTTAGCCATGCCCAGAAAGTCTACGCAGAACGAAGTGGTTAAAGCCGTTAGCGCCGAATCTGTTGTGGCAAAGGTAGCTGCGGTTAAGCCCAGCATAAAGATAATAGCCGGAACGGAGCCTAAGTTGTTCAATGCGATTTCAGGGAACAATAAATCCGTACGAGGTTTACCTGTAACGTGATCTAAAGGAATATCAATACCATTTTTACTCGCATAGATGTATAATAATGCACCGACACTTAAGAAGAAAATATTTAAGATGACAAACACGCCGGTAAAGGTGAACATATTTTTTTTCGCTTCCTGGATGGTTCCCATACTCAGGTTTTTCTGCATCAGGTCCTGATCAAGGCCTGTCATGGCAATGGTTACAAAAATACCACCGATAAACTGTTTGCTGAAATAGAACTTATTAATGAGGAAATCATCGAAGAAGAATATTTTAGAATAGCTGCTGTTTTTTACAGTTTCAAATGCCTGTGGAATATTGAAATCAAGACTGTTGCAAATAAAATAAATGGTGAGAAAAACTGAAAGCACAAGAAAGAAGGTCTGCAATGTATCAGTAATAATAATGGTTTTTAATCCACCTTTAAATGTGTAAGACCATATCAACGCCAACGAAATGAGTACCGTTAACCAGAATGGAACACCATAGCTGTCGAAAATAAAACGTTGCAATACGATTACGACGAGGTATAGTCGGGTTGCTGATCCTAAAGTTCGGCTCAGTAGAAATATTGAGGCAGCTGTTTTGTAGCTGTAATGGCCTAATCTCTTCTCAATGTAACCATAAATAGAGGTTAAGTTCATCCGATAGTAAAGCGGCAGTAAAACGGTAGCTATAATGATAAAACCAACTGCGTTACCCAGCACAAACTGAAAATATTGAAACTGGTTTCCGCTAGGTGCACCAACTTCTCCGGGTACCGAAATAAAGGTAACACCCGATAGTGCTGTTCCAATCATGCCGAATGCCACCAGGTACCATTTAGAATTTCTGTTGGCAACAAAGAAGGTGCTGTTGTCTGAGGATTTTTGAGAAGTTACAAACGAAATGATAATCAGTAGCAGAAAGTAGCCAATTAGAAAACACAAGAGAATGGTTGGTGACATATTTTTGATTTAAGCTGATAAATGTAAAGAAAACTATCAAATCAAGCAATATGTTATTAGTCCGGAGTCGGAAGTCAGAAGTCAAAGTGCATGATAGCCATTTGCAGTTTTCAGTTGGCAATTTGCAGTTACCACTCGCTATGGACTATTGACCAATGAATCAATATCCAGTTTTCAGTTGGCAATTTGCAGTTACCATTTACTATGGACCAATGAACTATTCACTATTGACAAATGAACCAATATCCAGTTTTAAGTTGGCAATTTGCAGTTACCATTTACTATGGACTATTGACCAATAAACTATTGACCAATGACCATTCACTATTGAACCAATGAACCTTTTTATCTATTTTTGCACTATGAATTTTTCATCCAAACTGCTAGAAGATGCGGTAAACGAATTCTCAAAACTTCCTGGGGTAGGGCAAAAGACAGCTTTACGTTTGGTATTATATCTTTTAAATAAGGAGCAGGAGGAGGTAAATCAGTTTGGTAATACGTTTATAAAACTTAAACAACAGATTAAACACTGCAGTACCTGCCATAATATTTCGGATTACTCAATTTGTGAAATCTGTACATCCCATAAACGGGATAAAGAAACCATTTGTGTGGTAGAAGATACGCGTGATGTGATGGCTATTGAAAATACCGGACAATATTTTGGGGTTTACCATGTTTTAGGTGGTTTAATTTCGCCAATGGATGGAGTAGGGCCTTCTGATCTGTTTATTGATGGTTTGGTAGCCAGGATGACAGCAGGAGGGATCAAAGAAGTGATTTTGGCGCTCAGTCCGAATATGGAAGGAGATACCACCTTGTTCTATCTCTATAAAAGGCTGAAAGAATTTAATGTACCGGTAACCACCATTGCACGTGGAATTGCTTTCGGAGGCGAACTAGAATATGCCGATGAAATTACCCTGGGCCGATCGATCATTACCCGCGTACCTTACGAAACTGCAATGATGAAATAATTAGCATTAGGTATAAAGTAGCAGGCATCAGGCATAAAATCACATATTGGGACTTATCATTTACCTTTTTCTTGATACCGATACTTAATACTCAATACTTACTACTTAACACTTAATACTCACTACTACAAATGAACCTAAAAAATAAAGTAATTATCATTACCGGGGCATCAAGCGGAATTGGAAAAGCCTGCGCGGAAGAATTTGCCAGGCGTGGGGCCAATCTGGTTTTAGCTGCCCGTCAATACGTTACCCTTTGCGAAATTACTGCTGATTTAGAGAGAAAATATGGCATCAGAGCGGTTGCGGTACAAGCCGATGTGAGTAAAGAGGATGATTGCGAACTCATCATAAAACAAACCCTTGTTTCTTTTCAGAGAATTGATATTCTGATAAATAATGCCGGATTATCGATGCGAGCCCTGTTTAACGATCTGGATTTATCAGTGCTTAAAAACCTGATGGATGTAAACTTTTGGGGAACAGTATATTGTACCAAATACGCACTTCCTGAAATTTTAAAAACAAAGGGAACAGTGGTGGGCGTATCGTCTATTGCGGGTTACCGTGGTTTGCCTGGCCGTACAGGTTATTCGGCGTCTAAGTTTGCCATGAATGGTTTTATGGAGTCTTTACGTACCGAATTGCTCAAAACCGGAGTAAATGTAATGGTGGCTTGTCCAGGGTTTACGGCTTCGAATATCCGGGTAACGGCCTTAGCTAAAGATGGCGCAGCACACGGCGAAACCAGTATGGATGAAGGTAAAATGATGACATCGGAAGAAGTGGCCGGCATAATTGCCGATGGCATTGAACAACGCAAACGCACTTTGGTGATGACCAGACAAGGCAAACTGGCAGTATGGATGAACAAACTGTTTCCGGCTTTTGTAGATAAAAAGGTATTTGATTTGTTTGCGAAAGAAAAGAATCCGTTGATAAAGGCTTAAGGTAGACGGTTTAAGACGTAAGGTTTAAGTGCGTAAGTTGATTATGTCTTGATACTAGATACTCGATACCTGATACTCAATACCTGATACTCAATACCTGATACTATCAATAAATCCACACCCGCAACTATTTCGTTTATTAACTGTTGAGTTGGAAAACCTTTATGATGTACAAATACGTTGTTTTATTAATGCTCTTGTTTCAAACGTTACTTTCTGCTGCACAAGTTAAAAAGGTAAAAAATATAAATTATGCCAGCAACACCGATGAAGCCAATACGCTGAATATTTTTTATAAAAACGATCATGTCAAAAATAAACCCGTCTTAATTTTCATTCATGGTGGCTCGTGGAGCAGTGGTAAAAAAGAAACGTATTGGTGGCTAGGCAGGAATTTTGCACGCAAAGGTGTGGTTACGGTCATTATTAATTATCCTTTGGCACCGAATGTTCAGTATGGAGAGATGGGCAATGATTGTGCTTTAGCTGTAAAATGGGTTAAAGAACATATTGCCGATTTTACCGGAAGTGCAGAGCAGATTTTTGTAATGGGACATTCTGCAGGGGCGCATCTGGCTGAATTGATCAATGCAGATTCTAAATATTTTAATAAGGCTGGGATATCTAATCCAATTAAAGGTGTAATCCTGAATGATCCCTTCGGACTGGATATGGAAGAATATTTAACCACAGCCGAAAAAGACCATTTTTATTTCGATTTCATCCGGACCTTTACGGAACGGCCTGCGGTTTGGAAAAGTGCCTCACCCTTAGCTTATATAAACAATATTAAAAATCCACATTTACTCTTTTATGGTAGTAAAACATATGGTGCCATTAAATTACAAACGCCGAGGTTATATGAAAAGCTTAAGGCGAACCATGTGCCTGTAGAGATAAAAGAAATTAAGGGCAAAAGCCATGTACCGATGATCAGTCAGATGATTTTTGGTGGAAATCAGTTGTATAAGGATATTTTGGATTTTATACAAAAGACATCTTCGTAAGATTTGTAAATTTTCTTGCCGCTTTGCTGTTAAAGCTGACACTTCCAGATCATTTTTTAATTCCCTTCCGTTGGAGGGGTGCCTATAAGGCGGAGTGGTTATTTATTGTACCAACCCAACACACCTAAACCTGACAGCAGCGGAAATCCTTTTTGTTGGCAGTAAACCCGAATATCCTATGGTCTGCAGCCTATGCAGCAGATTCGTGCCTCAGGATGATGATAGCACAACAAAAAGATTGCAGCGTATGGCGGGGCTATCATAACCGACTGGCACCGTACCCTGCTTTCCAAAAAAGAAAAGAATCTTTTAAACAAAAGAGACCGTTATACCGTTCGCGTAATCTTATCCAGCTTACTATAATCCATTACTATTTTACCTTCTTCATTATGGTAATGCATTTTTTCGAACTTTGCATCCATTTCTATATCTTCATCCTGATAGCTCGTGCGCGTATGAATGGTTTGGGAAAATGTATCATCAAATGCCTTAAGCATAACGAAAACTTCGACCTCTGCCTGTTGTAGTTCCGTTAACGATTTTTCGTATAAAGGACTGTCTTCTGTAATAGGGTGTACTAAAGTCCAGTTTAATGACAGGATGCCGATTTTATCACGTTCCAGCGCCAAAGGGTAAAACCTTCTTATTTGTTTGCCATCAACGGTTTCATTGTACGACATCACCATCTGTACCTCCACCTCGATAAGCTGATTACGGCGTAAGTTAACCAAACGGCACATTAAACCATGGCCTTTTTCATAAGGTGCAATTACCATTTTTTTACTGAAGTTCACTTTTGAGGTAGGTCTGCTAAAACGGCCATACAACAAACCTGTTGCCAATGCAAAAGCGAGCAGGCCCAGCATACTCTCGAAAGCAGCCAGAATACTCGTAATAAACCCCTGTGGAGAAATATGGCCATAACCCACCGTAGAAATGGTTTGAGCAGAAAAGAAAAAGGCATCAAAAAACTGATCGCGCAGCGTTAAACCTTTAGCGCCTTCTAAATTCTCGATTCCAACAACATTATATAATACTGCAAATATGGTATTCACAATAAGGTAGGCAATCAGAATAACGAAGAAAAACCTTGGCCAGCTCATGGTGACCAGACGTGTGTAGGTATCATCGAACTTAAACCAGGGCAGGCCCGTACGCTCAATATTTGCAGAACCATCCGGGTTTAGCATGCGCTGATTTTTCGTTACCGGATTGGATCCGAAACCCAGATCATCATTAAACTGTACTTTTCTTTTAAAGAAAACCATATATTTTAGAAAGATTTTGGAATATTAAAAAACTATGTCAATATTTGCTTTATACAAACATGATCATTAAAAACTTAAATAACAATTGGTGGTGGCATAACGAAATTCGTTAGGCAGATTCTATTGTTATATATTTTAAAATATTTTAAACACAACGAAGAGGATTGCCTGAAAAGCAATCCTTTTTTTATGCAATTTTTTTTTAAACGTCGCATGGTTTGTGTCACCACGAACCAGAATAAACATAAATGGTTTGTGGAGACACAACCAGCGGAATACAAAACATGAAAAAGATATTAAACCATTTATTTGAGAACAAGAGCTTTAGCAGGGAAGAGGCAAAGAACATTTTAATTTCCATTTCAGAAGGTGCATTTAATTCTTCGCAAATTGCTGCTTTTATTACGGCTTATGCCATGCGGAACATTACCGTGCAGGAACTGCAGGGCTTTAGAGATGCCATGCTGGACATGTGCCTAAAGGTAGATCTTTCCGGTTATAACCTCATTGATCTTTGTGGTACAGGAGGTGATGGCAAAGATACTTTCAATATTTCCACCTTATCTTCATTTGTAGTAGCGGGGCGGGGCATCATGTAGCCAAGCATGGCAACTATGGGGTTTCTTCGGGCTGCGGATCATCAAATGTAATGGAATACCTGGGCTATAGCTTTACCAATGATGAAGCTACTTTAAAGCGCAATCTTGATGCTGCGGGCATTTGCTTTTTGCACGCACCGCTTTTTAATCCAGCCATGAAAATTGTAGCACCGATCCGTAAAGAACTCGGGGTAAAAACATTTTTTAATATGCTGGGACCTATGGTTAATCCCGGGCAGCCTAAATACCAGATGGTAGGTGTTTTTAGTTTAGAACTGGCCCGTTTATATGCTTATTTATACCAGGATACCGATAAAAGTTATACCATTGTGCATGCACTGGAGGGCTATGATGAGGTTTCGCTTACCTGCGATGTGAAAACCTTTTCGAATAAAGGAGAGCAGATTTTAACACTCAACGATATGGGATTTGAAAAAGTAGACGTAAATGCTATTAAAGGAGGTGATACCGTAGCATCATCAGCTAAAATATTTATGGATGTGCTTAATGGCGAGGCGACTGACGTGCAGACGAATGTAGTATTGTGCAATGCCGCATTAGCCATCCGGACCATCAAACCAGAAATGTCTTTCGCCGATTGTTTTTATGAAGCTGAAGAATCGCTCATGAACAAAAAAGCTTTGCACAGTTTTAAACAATTACTGGCATGCTAAGGTTAAAAATCTGTGGAATGCGTTTGGCCGCGAATATTGCTGCGGTAGCTGAGTTGCAGCCAGATTACATGGGCTTTATCTTTTATCAAAAATCACCAAGATTGATCAGTGAGGTTTCGGCAGAACTGATCAGATACATTCCTGCTCAAATTAAAACTGTTGGAGTTTTTGTGAACGAGGATTTAGAAACGGTAAAAGAAAAAGTAAACACACTGAACTTAAAGGCTGTTCAGTTACATGGAAGCGAATCTTCTGAATATTGTGGCGCATTAAAATTAAGTTTTCCCATGGTAGAAGTAATTAAGGCTTTTGGGGTAGACGAAGATTTCGATTTTTCAGCTTTGGAAGCTTATTTAGGTACAATTGATCATTTCTTGTTCGACACCAAAACAAAATTACATGGTGGATCCGGAAAAACATTTAATTGGTCTGTTTTGGACCGATACACTTATACAAAACCCTATTTTTTAAGCGGTGGAATTGATTTGGAACATACCGCTGCCATTAAAAAACTAAACGATGATCGTTTATATGCGTTAGATATTAACAGCCGTTTCGAAACAGAACCAGGTGTGAAAGATGCAGAAAAGATTAAAGAATTTATAAAAGAAATGAGTACCGAATAATGTCATCCTGAGCCTGTCGAAGGAATTTTAGTAAAACATTTCGACAGGCTCAATGTGACAAAAACGAGTTGATAAATATTATGAAATACAAAGTAAACGAAAAAGGATATTACGGAGATTTTGGAGGTGCGTACATTCCCGAAATGCTTTATCCGAATGTAGAAGAACTGCGTCAGAATTATTTAAAGATCATTGCAGACCCTGATTTCCAGAAGGAATTTCATCAGCTGTTGAAAGACTACGTTGGCCGCCCTTCGCCATTGTATCTGGCAAAAAGATATTCGGAAAGGTATGGAGTCAATATCTTCTTAAAAAGGGAAGACTTAAATCATACCGGAGCGCATAAAATCAACAATACCATCGGGCAGATTTTATTAGCTGAAAAATTAGGTAAAAAACGGATTATCGCCGAAACTGGTGCCGGTCAGCATGGGGTAGCTACAGCAACGGTGTGTGCACTGCGTAACCTGGAGTGCGTGATTTATATGGGTGAAGTGGATATTGAGCGCCAGGCGCCAAATGTGGCCCGAATGAAAATGTTGGGTGCAAAGGTAGTTCCGGCAAGTTCGGGTAGTAAAACTTTGAAAGATGCGACCAATGAAGCCATGCGCGACTGGATCAATAATCCTGTGGATACACATTACATTATCGGTTCAGTTGTTGGTCCGCACCCTTATCCAGATATGGTGGCGATTTTCCAGTCGATCATCTCTGAAGAGACCAAAAAACAACTGTTGGAGCAAACGGGTAATGATCAGCCTGATTATGTTTTAGCCTGTGTGGGCGGAGGCAGTAATGCCATGGGCATGTTCTACCATTTTATGGATGATGAAAATGTAAAGCTGATCGCTGTTGAAGCAGCAGGTAAAGGTGTATCAAGCGGATTTTCGGCAGCCACAACCTACTTAGGCAACGAAGGCGTTTTACACGGCAGTAGAAGTATTTTAATGCAAACACCAGATGGTCAGGTGGTAGAGCCTCATTCGGTTTCTGCAGGATTGGATTATCCGGGCATTGGCCCACAGCATGCACATTTATTCAAAACCGGTCGCGGGCAATATGTTTCCATTACTGACGAGGAAAGTCTGGAAGCAGGTTTATTGTGTACCAAACTGGAGGGCATTATTCCGGCGATAGAAAGTGCGCATGCGCTGGCTTATTTAGAAAAAATGCAATTCAAAGGTGGCGAAAATGTGGTGGTTTGCCTTTCAGGTCGTGGCGATAAGGATCTGGATACTTATATTAAATATTTTAATTTATAGATAGGTTTGAGACATGAGATATGAGACAGTAGATTTCCTTGCCCGGTCATCATCTCACATCTCACCTCTCCAATCTCACATCTCAAAAGAAAATGAACAGAATTAAACAACTCTTCCGGGAGAAGAAAAATATATTATCAATTTATTATACTGCCGGTTATCCTAATACTGGCGATACCATTCAGATTGCGGAAGCACTGCAAAAATCAGGCGCAGATATTCTGGAAATAGGTTTTCCTTATTCGGACCCTGTTGCCGATGGACCGGTAATCCAGGCGAGTAGCAAGCAATCTTTAGATCAGGGTATGACACTTAAACTGCTTTTCGAACAGCTGAAAGAATTACGTAAAAACGTAACCATCCCGGTTTTATTAATGGGCTACGTAAATCCGGTTTTGCAGTTTGGCGTAGAAAAATTTTGCGAGGCCTGTGCTGAAGTAGGCGTAGATGGCTGTATCGTGCCAGATTTGCCAATGGTGGAGTATGAAGAGTTTTATAAAGATTGCTTCGAAAAACATAACTTGGCCAATGTATTTTTAATTACCCCTCAAACTGCTGAAGAGCGTATTCGTAAAATAGATGGTTTAACCAATGGATTTATTTATCTGTTATCGTCGTCGGCTACCACAGGTAAAAACTTAGAAGTGGGTAATACTACTGAAGCTTATTTTAGCCGTATCAAAGGAATGGACCTTAAAAATCCAACCATGATCGGCTTCGGGATCAGCGATAAACAAACTTTTGATAAGGCCTGTTCTTATGCCAACGGTGCCATTATCGGTACAGCTTTCGTTAAAGCCATATCCGAAGGAAATTTAGAAGAAAGCATCAGTAATTTTATGAAAAAATTTAAGGATTAAATTTTTATTCCATTAATGATCGTCATCTGATCGAGCATATGCAGTTTAAAAATCGAATATGGATTTTTACCTGACAATATTCCAAAGCTGACGATCATTTTAATGGCCACCATTGTTTACTTCAGATTAAGCTAATCGTTTTTAGCCAATGGAGTAAGATTTTCTGTTCCATTATTCAATATCAGTTGATCAATAATGCCTGAGATCTGCTTCGCATTTTGATAAACCATGAAGTGAGTTCCATTGTTGATCACGAAATCTGGTTTCGCTATTTTGGCATACAGAATTTTATCTTGTGTACCGTGGATATGGTAAATCCTTTCTGGTACAGTTTTGTTTCTCCAACTTAAAATGCTTCCAATTGCCCATTTTAGAAAATGAGGATCAGTATCTTTTATAATCCTGTTCAGTAATATTTTCTCATTTGACGATTTTGTACCGAAAAAATAGTGCTGTGTAAGTTTGTTCGATGCTTTTAGAAATTTAGCTGGAATAAATTTTAGTAGTTTAAGTTTTCCGGCAAAGCGGTATAATCCGGGCAGATGGCTGCTTAACATCGTGCTTGAAATAATAATTGTTGCTACAGGTTTTAATCGTTTGGCCATTTCCACTGCAATCATTCCACCAAAAGATACGCCTACCAAAGCAAATGGCCGGCTGGTATCGATAATTTGGCTAAGGCGTTCAGCATAAGATTCAAGTGACTCATTTTTATGAGGATCTATCCAGTCAATATGGATAACCGTGATCTTTTCACTCAGCTTTAATCGGGAAAAAATCCGTTGATCAGCACCGAGGCCGCTAATGAAATAGGTATTCATTAGGCTGGTAAATTCCAGTCAATTGGTTTAAGATTGTTTTGCACCAACAACTGATTTGCCTTCGAAAAATGTTTCGATCCGAAGAAGCCATTGTATGCAGAAAATGGTGATGGGTGAGCTGCAGTCAGAACATAATGTTTTTTCTGATCGATTAAAGCCGCCTTTTGCTGCGCATATTTACCCCACAATAAAAATACAATATGTTCTCGCTTTTGAGATAAAGACTTAATAATTTCATCCGTAAAAATTTCCCATCCCTGGTTTTGGTGTGAGCCGGCTTCTGAAGCACGAACGGTTAAAGTGGCATTTAATAGCAGTACACCTTGTTCTGCCCAGTGCGTTAAGTAACCGTGATTTGGCGTTTTAAAACCTTCAATATCAGTTTCCAGTTCTTTGTATATATTTTTTAATGAGGGCGGGACTGCAACACCACGTTGCACAGAAAAAGAAAGGCCATGCGCCTGGCCAACCCCATGATAAGGATCCTGACCTAAAATCACCACTTTAACCTCATCAAATGGAGTAGTATTCAATGCATTAAATATGTCTGCACCCTTTGGATAAATAGTTGCACCTCTTTGCTTTTCCTCCTGTAAAAAAGCTTTCAGTTTTATCATATAGTCTTTCTCAAATTCTTCTTCTAAAACGGCTAACCATCCTGGTTCTAATGCTGCTGACATAATGCTGATGTATATATTAATGTAAGATGTATGATGTAAAATGGATTTGGGGTAATGTCTGTAAATGAATTTTAGTCAATGGTTTGATAGATTATCGTCAATCCTCAGTGTAGATAAACATAAGCCAACAGGTTATCGATTATCAAACATTTGGGAGATCATGAATATCAGGCTATGAACCTCGAACTAAAGAAATGCTTTAAAAGTTTAAGACTTTTTCTGGTATATAGCCAACAAATCTCCTTCGAGTGTAGTTTTAGGTCCTTCGGTAATCCGCCCCAATTCTTTACCTTTTTTATCAAAAATAATGAAAGTTGGCACCCTTACAATATCCAACCCATTCAGTATGCCATTTTCAGCCTTTTTGTTTCCATCAACTGCGATAATTTCTACATTTTTATCTTTAAACTGCAGCGCGTCTAAAATTTTAAGAAAGTTTGGTACGTTCGCCTTGCTGTCGCCACACCATGTTCCTAAAACAATCTTGATTTTTTCATTCTTGATCAGCTTTTTCAGTTCGATCATTGTTGCTGCATCTGGCACATATGCCTCATAAAGCGGATCGTACATTTCCTTAAATTCAGGGAAAGTGGTAACGCCCTCGCGCGTGCAGGCATTGATTAATATATCCTTGTTGTGTACTTCGTCGTGTATTTTCTTGTTCAGGTCTTGTGCAGAAACATTCATTGCAAATATGATTAGGGTTATGGAGAAGAAGATTTTCATAGTTAGTAGATTTTTTTTGAGCTTTTAAATTTTTATTGAAATTATTGTTTTAAAATCTAATTTGTGCCATTTAAACACGATATTTGCAAAAAAAAATAATTAGGATAAAATTTATGCCAAATATCATCAGATTAATTGCGGGGTTTGCTTTACTGGGTGGCGCAGTAGCTTTATTTATTTTCGGTTTCTGGCCATGGGGTATTATTGCCATTTTATTGGGGATAATTGTACTGATAACTTATTTCTTTAATGAAAACATGCTTTTAGCACAATGGTTTCTTAGAAAAGATAACATGCCCAAAGCAAAAATGTTTTTAGACCGTATTACCAATTATGAAACGCAGTTGATTAAAGTTCAGCACGGTTATTATAATTTGTTGATCGGATTAATTGAAAGTAGAACAGCGCCTATGCAGAGTGAGAAGTATTTCAAGAAATCGCTTGCATTGGGTATGCAGATGGATCATAATATAGCGCTTGCAAAATTAAGTTTAGCAGGTATTGCTATGGCCAAACGCAACAAACGTGAGGCAACGATGTACCTTGCCGAAGCTAAAAAAGCAGATAAGAATAAATTGCTGGCCGATCAGATTAAACAAATGAAAGACCAGATGGGTATGATGGACAAACAGCAGCAAGTTCGTTACAGATAGTATTGATCACATCTCTTTATAAAGCCATTTCAAATTGAGATGGCTTTTTTATTGGGTTAAATCTTAATGTACTTGGTTTTTTGCATAGGCTTTCTACGCTATGATAACAATGTTTTTTTTAAGGAAATGAACGTTCAATTATCGATTACCATATAAGACACGGAAGTGCATATAGTTATATGCTGCTTATATTTCTTATATGGTTTAATATCTCGGGAGATGAGCATCTGTACTTTTTTACAAAGGATCATCCTTACGCATAAAATCAAAACCAAATTCTACTTTCCATTGTAGTTTATATAAAATTAAAATACTATGGCAACATCACAGGAAGGGAGTACCAACAATACTCAGGAAGAAAATAATATCCAGGATCTGGGCGGTAAAGAAGCTATCGAAAAGCTGAGAACATTGGCTGAAAAAGCTGAAAGTTGCTTTTTCTGTACCAATATTAAAACAGGCGTGCCGCTATCAGTCAGGCCAATGGCCATTCAGCAAGTTGATGATGAAGGTAATATCTGGTTCATGAGCATGAAAGACAGTCATAAAAACGAGGAAATTTCAGCTGATCCTTTTACACACTTGTTGTTTCAGGCCGGAGCACATTCCGGTTTCGTAAATATCTATGGCATTTCAGAAATCAGCAGGGACCAGGCTAAAATCGATGAGCTTTGGAGTCCGTTTATTAAAACCTGGTTTCAGGGAGGAAAAGACGACCCGAATATCACATTGATCAAAGTGATTCCGACAGAAGGATATTACTGGGATACCAAACACGGTACAGCTGTAGCGTTTTTGAAAATGGCCGCGTCCGTAATCACCGGTAAAACGATGGATGACTCGGTAGAAGGATCTTTGGATGTTGACTAGAAAGGTTAATTGTCCAAATTGGTTAATCGGTTAACTGTTTAAAATAGTTAATCGGTTAGCCCAATCGTCATGCTAAATTCATTTCAGCATCTAGCTAACAGACCTTGAAATAAATCCGATTGCTATCGGATCAGGGTGACGTATAGACTGTTATTTGTCTCCTAAATAGTCAAAACCTTCAAAGTCTTCCCGTTGGGCTCTTTTACTTAAGATATCATCTTCTTCAACCTCTTTTCTGGAGAAGAACAGTGCTTCGGCCTGGATTCTTTTTATCAATTGGCGGACCAGGGTTAAATCGAAAGCATCTTTACTCAATTTAATGCAGTATTCTCTTTCGTTGATTTCTAAACTTGAAGTATTCATATCGCAATGACTTTAATGATCAATTGCTGTAAATATAGAAAAGGCTTGCTAAACAATTGTTAGCAAGCCTTTTAACTTTGTGTTATGTTTTTGTTAAAAATCAGGCTAATGTTTTACCTGAAAGTTAACAAATTCATTATTTATGGGATAGAAATAAGCCGTCATCTGTTTTGGTAACTTTCAAAATGCCTTTTCCGGTTAAAGCTTTTAGGGTAGTATCCCATTTTTTATTGCTCCATTCAGTCAACTTTGACTTTACGTCAGTTAACAGGTGCTGCTCGTTTTCTTTTACTAATGCATACAATTCACTTTCTTCAGCGCTCATTTCAATTTTCTTTTTCTCCGGGCGCATCTGTGGGAAGAATAAAACTTCCTGGATAGTACTTTGGTTAGTCATTAACATCACCAAACGGTCTATACCAATACCCAAACCAGAAGTAGGAGGCATACCATACTCTAAAGCGCGTACAAAATCATCATCCATCGCCATCGCTTCATCATCTCCACGGGCAGCTAATTTTAACTGATCTTCCAAACGTTCTTTCTGGTCAATCGGATCGTTTAATTCTGAATAAGCGTTTGCAATCTCTTTGCCATTCACAAACAGTTCAAAACGTTCCACCAAACCTTCGGCAGTACGGTGTTTTTTAGCCAGTGGCGTCATTTCGATCGGGTAATCGGTAATGTAGGTTGGCTGAATTAAATTTGCTTCTACTTTCGCACCGAAAATTTCGTCAATTAATTTACCGCGACCCATGGTTGAATCGATCTCAATGCCCATTTCATTACATTTTACAGCAATTTCTTCTTCTGTCATGTTTGAAACATCAATGTCGGTATACTTTTCTATTGACTCGTACATGGTTAGTTTTTCATATGGTCCTTCAAAATTAATTTCGTTTGCACCAACTTTTACAACTGCAGAGCCTGTTGTTGCAATAGCTACTTTTTCCAAACATTCCTCAACCATCGCCATCATCCAGATATAATCTTTATAGGCAACATAAATCTCCATTGAAGTAAACTCAGGGTTATGCGTACGGTCCATTCCTTCGTTACGGAACATTTTACCGAATTCATACACACCGTCAAAACCGGCAACAATTAATCTTTTTAGGTAAAGCTCATTTGCAATGCGCAGATAAAGCGGCATATCTAAAGTATTGTGGTGTGTAGCAAACGGACGTGCCGCTGCACCGCCATGGATAGGTTGTAGGATAGGGGTTTCCACTTCCATCCAGCCCTGGTTATCGAAATAATTGCGCATGGTATTGATTACCTTGCTGCGTTTTATAAAGATCTGTTTATAATCAGGATTTACCGTTAAATCTACATAACGCATGCGATAACGCAGTTCCGGATTGGTAAAACCATCATATACGTTTCCCTCATCATCACGTTTTACGATTGGTAGTGGGCGTAATGACTTAGAAAGTACCTTAAATTCAGTTACATGTACCGAAATTTCTCCTGTTTGTGTAGTAAACACATATCCTTTAACCCCAATGAAATCGCCGATATCTAAAAGTTTTTTAAATACGGTGTTGTACAGGGATTTATCTTCGCCAGGACAAAGTTCATCACGCTTTAGGTAGATCTGAATCCTGCCGGTAGAATCCTGTAATTCAGTAAAAGATGCAGCACCCATAATATTCCGGCTCATAATTCTACCGGCTAATACTACTGTCTTGTATGCTGTCTTATCTGATTCATAATTAGCTAATATATCTGCTGCATAAGTATTTACTTCATAAGCTTCTGCAGGATAAGGTTCAATGCCTAATGCACGTAGTTGTTTTAGCGACTCACGTCGTAATTGCTCTTGTTCTGATAATCCTATACTCATTTCGGGTATTTTTTGCAAAAGTAAGAATTTGCAATGTGTTTATTAATGTAATGGATATCATTTCCAACATCATTTTTTTGAAAAGACACCTTTGGGCAAAGATAAGAAAGGTATTGCAATTAATAAATGCTTAATTTCATATAAAAATGCCTTTTAGGACGTGAAAAAACAATGGGATAAAAATGTGAAATTTAAGATAAACAGGGTATTTATTCTACGATGATAGAGTGGAAGCAAGAATGCTTTTAGGGTAAACCAGTGCAATTTTATGGGTAAGCGATATGAATTTAGTGTTTTATGGATGTTATATTTGCCTGAATGATTAGCCCTTAAAAAACTATGCCCGATATAAAACAAATACCGCTTTCTAGTTTTGAGTTTTTAAGATTGTTAAAAAATAACAATGAACGCAATTGGTTTAATGATCATAAAACGGCCTATCAGAAGGAGCTAGGCTACATAGAATCTTTTGCGCAGCAGTTGTTGGATTTAATGAATACCCATGATGTAATTGAAACAGCATCCGGAAAGAAAAGTTTATACCGGATTTATCGGGATACGCGTTTTTCAAATGATAAAACGCCTTACAAAACACATTGGAGCGGAAGTTTTAAACGTGCTGGCAAACAAAGGAGAGGTGGCTATTATTTCCATATCGAACCAGGCAATAGCTTTGTGGCAGGTGGCTTTTTCGGGCCTTCGCCGCAAGATCTAAAACTGATAAGGGAGCAAATCAGTTTTGATGCCGCGCCTTTGAGGGAAATACTAAGTGTAGGATCTTTTGCCTCTTTTTTCGGGGCATTGAAAGGAGAACAATTGAAAACAGCTCCAAAAGGCTTTGATGCAGATCATCAGGACATCGATTTGCTACGCTACAAACAATTTTTGTTGATTCATCAATTTACCGACGAGGAAGTTTTGAGTACGGACTTCCTTGGCTACTGCAATCAGGGATTTAAAAATATGCGTCCCTTTTTTGACTACATGAGCGAAATATTAACAACTGATGCAAATGGCATGGATCTGTAACTGATGCTTTATAAATAAAGGGCCACAATTAAAATTTATAATGATGGCCCTTTTAATTATGATTCCGCTTCTATACCTTCTTCATACATTTCATCAATTGCTTCGGCATATTTTTTTTCTACAATGCGGCGTTTAACCTTCAGGGTTGGAGTGATTTCCCCTTCATCGATATTGAAAGGATTGCGCTTGATCTTAAAGTTCTTAATGCGCTCAAATTTGGCCAGTTCGTTAGATATTTTCTTAATGTCCTGCTCCATCCAATCGATAATTTCAGGATTGCTGATAAAAGGATCGGCCTCTTCAAAAAATGAAGGTTTAAGTTTAAAGGTTTCTTCGAGCGTTTCGCGGTTTGGAATAATGATGGCCGTAATAAATTCACGTTTATCGCCGATCAAAAACAATTGATCAATCTTCGGGCTTTTTAGGTAAATGTTTTCTACAGGGGTAGGATACACATTTTTACCGTAGGCATTTACGATCATGTTTTTTAAACGATCGGTGATCTGAAGATTACCCTTGTAAAAACGGCCAATATCACCCGTGTGGAACCACATATCTTTATCAATCGCCTCGGCAGTTTCCGCAGGCTTGTTGAAATAACCTTTCATTACGCAATGGCCACGTACAATTACTTCACCTTCTGCACATTCAAAATCTTCGCTAAAAGTATTATGTGTTTGAATGCTGATCATTTCTTTACTCTCCACATCTTGTATCGCTACTTCAATGCCGGGAATAATCCGACCAACGGTGCCATAAACCTGTCTGTGGTATTCGGTAACCGACATTACCGGTGAAGTTTCGGTTAATCCAAAACCTTCCAATATTTTAATGCCAAGATCGCCAAAAAATTCCCCTACATTTTTAGGTAGAGCAGCGCCGCCAGAAATCATGAATTTTAATCTTCCACCGGTTTTTTCCTTAATCTTGCTGAATACCAGTTTCTCTGCAATGCCTTTTTTTGCCGATAGGATCAAACCTGGGTTTTCACCGGCCTCTTTTGCTAGCCTATACTTATTGCCAATTTCCAGTGCCCAGGTAAATATTTTCGCTTTTGTGCCGCCGCCTGCAGTACCACCTTTAATTGCTTTGTCATGTATGCGTTCCAGTAATCGTGGCACACAACTCATTACGGTAGGACGAACTTCGCCCATGTTTTTGGCCAGTAGTTCTAAACTTTGTGCAAAAGCTATCTTACAGCCCTGGGCGCAGCAAACATGGTAAGTTGCGGTACGTTCGAAAACGTGCGATAACGGTAAGAAAGAAAGGAAAGTTTCAGTTTGATCGATTACCGGAATTTGCTGCAAACACACCTCTACATTTTTTACAAAATTATAGTGGGTAAGCATCACACCCTTCGGAGTTCCTGTTGTTCCTGAAGTATAAATTAATGAGGAAACATCCTGCGGAAGTACAAGGCTCCTGCATTGGTCAATTTCGGCCCTTTCGGCTGCTGTAATTTGATGTTTAAGCGCTAAGATGTCAGAAAAAGCAATTACTTCTACATTTACATCTGCCGGGATTGTAACCTTTTCAAAATCTTTGAAAGCAGGAATGATATATTTTAATTCTTTACAATTTGCCGCAACTTTTAAAACCTTGCGGTAAAGAAAATTATTCCCAACCAGAATAGCTTTTATGCCGGAATCGTTAATAATATAGGCTACTTCCTGTTCGGAAAGTGTAGGATAAATAGAGACATTAATTAGACCAATTTGCTGAATACCCTGGTCATAATATACATATTCCGGAGAATTCTCAATCATTAAACCCAAACGATCGCCTTTTTCGATCCCTTTTTCCAGAAAAAATGCAGAAACTGCATCCGCTCGTTTTAAAGTATCTTCATAAGAAATTTCTGTCCATTCTGCTCCCTGTTTGTGGATTAAGAAGGTTTCCTGAGGTTTATGGATATTTTTAACAACATTCCGTAATAAGGTTGGTACAGTTGAAAATTCGTTTATTAATGGCATGCTCGTAATTGGTTCGCTGATAATAATTAACAATTATAAGGCTTTTTGGTTTAATAATGGCAACTGTATCATCAACCTGTTCCAAAATTTTTTTAAAAATAAAATTTAATAGCCTGTAAAATATCGTCAGAAAAACGGACACAGGCTTCGTTGAAAAACTGATGCAAATACCTGATTTTAGGTAGATCGATATAGTGGTTTTCCGTTATTTTTAATCCAGGGTTGCCAAATTATTGGTTATGGCATTACAGTTGCAAATCTGCATTTCAGTACTTAAAAATTAAAAATTGTATGATGAAAAAACCAATAACAAGATTAACTATGGTAGTTAAAGGATGTGCATTTGCTTTGATAGTAGGTTTGGTGTTGCAACTGACGGCTTGCTCTAAAAATAACGATATCAATCCGAGCGATGAAGAAATCTTGAGCAAAAAAATCGAGGATATTATCCCTCAAAAGTATGTGGATAGCTTGACCAAATTAGGTTTTACCATAAATAAGGGTACTACGCCCCCAAATATTGATGGTGCATACTTATTTAAGCCCTTTACCATAAAGAGCAGTAACATACCCAACGATCCCTATCAGCCTGGTTATGTGCTTAATGATGGGGTAATTAAACTTTATGAGCAAAGTACTACTGATTTCAGCATTAAAATGTTGGGGAAAAACTTTATTGGTGCTGCAGATACCAGTGTGGTAACCGCCATTAGTGGGGGGGGAAATAAATTTACCGTTTACGGGAAGGTAAAAGCTTACAGAAACGGTGGATATAGTTTTTACGCTTTTTTAATGTCAGGAGAAAAAGATGGCAATAACATTAAAAACGGAATTGCGGGGATCATAAACATCGACGATTCTCATGCCGGATTTGGTACCATCGCAGAGGGGCAAGGCAGGGTTGCATTTGATGGCGATTATACTTCTGAGCCTACAGATTTCAATAGCAAAATGGCCGTGATTACCGAAAGAGGTATCATGAGCAGTAAAACATTCCAACTCAAATAACAGAAAAAGCGGCTCGGAAAATATCCAAAGCCGCTTTCTTTTTAATTTTAATTTTATACAGAGAAACTCTCTCCACAACCGCAGGTACGACTTGCATTTGGATTTACAAAATTGAAACCCTTTCCGTTCAAACCATCGGTAAAATCTAATTCAGTTCCGGCCAGGTAGAGGAAAGATTTCATATCTAAAGCAATTTTAATTCCTTTATCTTCAAAAAACTGATCCCCTTTTTGTTCCTCGTTATCGAAATCTAAATTGTATGATAAACCAGAGCAACCACCACCTTTTACTGAAACACGTAAAAAGTAATCAGAACCCATTTCCGAATCCTGCATTAAGTGCTCAATTTTGTCTTTTGCTTTATCTGTTATTGTAATCATAGTAATAAAGATTTGTGATTTGAGAGATGAGATTTGAGAAGTATTTGCGCCTAAGTTAGGTGCCTCACATCTCAAATCTATTGTCTCATATCTAGTCTAGTGGTGTGATTTTTCCAGCGCAATCGCTTCCAAACCATTTTTAACACGGTAATCGTTAATGGCAGATTTAATTGCATCTTCTGCCAATACTGAGCAGTGGATTTTTACTGGTGGTAAAGCCAATTCTTCCACAATGTCCATGTTATCAATAGCCAATGCCTCATCAATTGTTTTTCCTTTTAACCATTCTGTTGCTAAAGATGAAGAAGCAATAGCCGAACCGCAACCGAATGTTTTAAATTTAGCATCGGTAATGACGTTGTCTTCTCCAACCTCAATTTGCAAGCGCATTACGTCGCCACACTCAGGTGCACCAACTAACCCGGTGCCTACAAATTTACTGTCTTTATTTAAAGTACCTACATTACGCGGGTTATTGTAATGATCAATTACTTTTTCTGAATATGCCATGATTTTATTTTTTTAATCTCCTTACGGAGCAATTTTTTAATTAGTTTTCAATGATCAGTTTTCAATTGCCAGTTCGCGTTCTCCAAACTGTTAACTGCCAACTCCAAACTGACTTAGTGTTCTGCCCACTCAATTTTGCTCAAATCTATTCCTTCCTTGAACATTTCCCAAAGTGGAGAAAGTTCTCTCAGGTGATTAACCGCTTTTTGAGTGACTTCAATGGCCTGGTCTATCTCTTCTTCAGTAGTAAACCTTCCTAAACCGTAACGGATAGAAGAGTGTGCCAGATCATCAGATAAACCTAAGCTTTTCAACACATATGATGGTTCTAAAGATGCTGAAGTACAAGCTGATCCTGAAGATACCGCCAAATCACTCATCGCCATCATTAAACCTTCACCCTCAACATATTTGAAAGAAATATTAGCTACATGTGGCAAACGGTGTTGTGTGTTACCATTAACATAGCTTTCTTCCATTTGGCTTAAAGTAGATTCTAATTTATCGCGTAAAGCTGATAAACGGATGGCCTCGCTTTCCATTTCTAACCGGCAAAGTTCACAAGCTTTACCTAAACCTACAATACCAGGAACGTTTAAGGTACCTGAACGCATACCGCGCTCGTGGCCACCGCCATCCATTTGTGCAGTAACCTTAACCCTTGGGTTTTTACGGCGAACATAAAGTGCACCAACACCTTTCGGACCGTACATTTTGTGTGCAGAGAAAGCCATTAAATCAATGCCATCAGCATTTACATCAACCGGAATTTTACCGACTGCCTGTGTAGCATCAGTCATAAATAAAGCACCATGTTTGTGGGCAATGGCTGCAATTTCTTTAACGGGCTGAATTACGCCAATTTCATTATTGCCATACATAATTGAAACTAAAATCGTTTCAGGAGTCATGGCCGCTTCAAGTTCAGCCAGATCAATTAAACCGTCTTCTTTAACACCTAGATAAGTAACGCGTGCGCCATTTTTTTCTAAATGTTTACAGGTATCTAAAACTGCTTTATGTTCAGTAACCGCAGTAATAATGTGGTTACCTTTTTCTTTATACATTTCAAATACACCTTTAATCGCCAGGTTATCGGCTTCAGTAGCACCTGATGTAAAAATAATTTCTTTTTCAGTACAGCCGATTAATTTGGCTACCTCCTCGCGGGCATAATCTACGCCCTCTTCAGCCACCCATCCAAAAGCATGGTTACGGCTTGCGGCGTTTCCAAATTTTTCAGTAAAGTAAGGTAGCATGGCTTCCAGCACACGTGGATCTAACGGTGTTGTAGCATTATTATCTAAATATATCGGCTGTTTCATCTCTATTCTGTTAATTATAATACAAAGATACGAAAAAACTTATTTAACAATTATAAATAATAGCTATGAGCTTATAGAGAAAAGCTGCATTTTTACATTAACATAACCTTATACCCTATGAAAAAGATAGAACACATCGGTATCGCGGTAAAAGACCTTAACCGTTCCATAGCCATATACGAGAAACTGCTCAATACCGATTGTTATAAAACCGAACAGGTGTCATCCGAACTGGTCAATACCGCTTTCTTTAAAACTGGCGAGAATAAAGTAGAATTGCTTCAAGCTACTGCACCAGATAGCGCTATCGCTAAATTTATCGAGAAAAAGGGGGAGGGAATTCATCATATCGCTTTCCTGGTTGATGATATCCTGGCAGAAATGGAAAGACTGCATAAAGAAGGTTTTGTGTTGCTCAGTGATTCTCCGAAAAAGGGTGCAGACAATAAAATGGTTTGTTTTGTTCATCCAAAAGATACCAATGGTGTGTTGATTGAAATTTGCCAGGAAATTAAGTGGATTTAATTCGTGCGTCACCCTGAATTTATTTCAGGGTCTTTTGAAAACGAACGGTCTCTTGTTCCGTAGCATCTAAAGTCCTGCTAACCGTAATAGTCCCGCCGAAACCTGTGAAACAAGCAAGCACACCATAAGTATAAGGCGAAATAGTGTTTAAATCAAGAGTTGCCGCTTTTACCAAATTTATTTAATTTTCGACTGTGCTTCTTCGGGCAGTGTAAATTGCCTAAGCCCAATATGAACAACTTCTATGCTAACAAACTTTAATCTTGAAATCCTGAAATCTTAAAATCCTGTTCCATGTCACTCATTAACATCATCAGCAAAGATTTCGATATCCCAGATCAACTTGCTGAAAATCAACTGCGCGTGCTTCTTATTGACGCTTTTGCCTATCTGATTGATAACGATTTTCCTAAACTGATCCAGATTTTATATAAAGCCGATGTAGACCAGTATAAATTAAAGGAGCTGTTGGAGACGGTGGAAGGTTCAAGTTCAGCTGAAGTAATTGCTGATGCCTATATCGCCCGGCAGATGGCCAAAATAGAAACCTGGAAAAAATATAGTCCTAAGAAAGATTAGGTGGCTTCTTCCTGTACAGGATTAAAGCGGTTATACATATCCATATCAAAAAACGAAACTGAGTTGATCTTATCTGCTTTCAGCACGAGATCGGTTTTCAGCTCATTGGTATTTGCTACAGAGCCATCCTCAATATAGCTGGCATAAACGGTTAAATACTGCGTGGTGAAAACCAGTTCCTTGTCATCAGTTCTGCGGTAACCACTAAATGCAGGGGTAATGCGTATGTAACTGGTGGTAAAGGGCTTTGGTAATTCTTTTACCCATCCGATGTAGAATTTCCCGCTGTCCATGGTGAACTGTAAAAGATGGGCATCGAAAAAAGATGAACTTAATAGTAATTCAAATTCGTTTCCTGAAGTAGCTATCGCCTTTTTTATGGCTTTAAGGCGATTAATGAAGAGATTAGCAATTTCTGTTGCCGCAACCGCAACAAACAACGAGAGGCTGGTCGTGCCGAAATAAGGAGTGTGTATCGGAAGTGATTTGCTGAGGTATTCAATCATTTCGGGCCAGATGGCAATGAAGATTGCCCGTAATATAAAACATGCACCAAGCAGTAAAATACCTGCAAAGGCGGCGTTCAGTAATATTCGTTGGCTTTCCAGCCGGTATTGTACATACCGCAGGTATCTGAACCGGATTAATATATAGTAGCCGCCTACCAGAGGGAATAAAAGTAGGTTAAATGGCATTTATAAGGTTATTTTTTCTTTTATCCTTTTCTATTTTTTTAAAGATATTTGATTGCATCAACGCGCTTACCATCTCAATTACCCTTGGCTGTGCAAAAAAATCAGGACTTTTAATATAGAGCTTCCCGCTGCTGTTGGCATGGATAATGCCATCTAATTCGCCGTGTTTTCTCATATATCAAACTTACATAAAATTTTAAATATCTGGAAAACAATATTCAGCTTAAAAAGTTTAATTTTGCCAAACCGGGCCATCGGTATGTTTTCACACTTCCTCAAGCAGAAGAAAGATATAATTTAAAATTCTTTATTTAGGCTTGTAAATCAAAAATAAAATTAGGATATTTGCATCCTCTAAAATAGAGGTAGAAAGACTAATAGGAAATGTCATAAGCGTTGTTGCCAGCAAATTGCAAGAATGTTCTTGATGCTTTCACACAAATAACTAAAAATAATATTCAAATGAAAAAAGATTTGCACCCAACAAGCTACAGACCAGTTGTTTTTAAAGATATGTCTAACGAATATGCTTTCTTAACAAAATCTTGTGTAGATACTAAAGAAACAATTAAATGGGAAGATGGTAACGAGTATCCGCTTTATAAATTAGAGATTTCTCACACTTCACACCCTTTTTATACTGGTAAAATGAAATTGGTAGATACAGCAGGACGTATCGATAAATTTAAAAACCGTTACGCTAAGAAATAATTCTAGCAACAAAAAGCATTTTTTGAAGTCCCTTTGCCAAAAGCATCGGGACTTTTTTTATTTTTGCTGCTTATGACAATCAATCTATTTGATGATGCTTCCTGGATGTTCTTACGTCCACTTACGTTTACCAGGCCTGTGGCCGATTTACGCATTGGTATTTTAACCATTGCCGAGAAATGGGCAAAACATTTAAAAGCTGATTTTGGCTTTCACACTCAGGATCACCTTTCTGTAAAATTTGCACCAAAGCCTAATGCCGATTTATGTATAAATGGTTCTGTTTGTCCTGACGAAGCCTTGCTTGATGCTATTTCCGGCCTTAAAGCGGGAGAAGCACTTTATCAAAACGATGTTGTTATAGCCTACATTGCTGATCAGCACGCTCTTGAAGCGATTAAGTCGCTCAAGCAAATTGAATACTCCGGAGATTTTACACGTATTGTTTATCCGGAGCATATTTTTGGAAATAACCCTTCAGAGATCAGAAAAGATTTTAAACTGTTAACCGAAGGACGCAGCTCTGCAAAACTTAGTGGTACCAACCAGTTACTGGGCGATGATATTTTCCTGGAGGACGGTGCAAAAGCAGAGTGCAGCGTGTTTAATACTACTTATGGACCAGTTTACATCGGTAAAAATGCCGAGGTTTGGGAAGGCGCTTTAATCAGGGGATCTTTTGCACTTTGTGAAAATTCATCGATAAAAATGGGTGCGAAGATCTATTCGGGTACCACAATTGGTCCCAATAGCCGTGCAGGTGGCGAAATTAACAACGCCGTAATCTGGGGTAACTCCGCAAAGGGCCACGAAGGATATCTGGGCAATTCGGTAATGGGCGAGTGGTGTAATATTGGTGCCGATACCAATAATTCGAATTTAAAAAATAATTATGCAGAGGTAAAACTTTATGATTACGAAACTCGGAAAATGCGCAACACCAGCCTCCAATTTTGTGGACTGATCATGGCCGACCACGCTAAAGCAGGTATTAATACCATGTTCAATACCGGTAGTGTGGTAGGGGTTGGAGCCAATGTTTTTGGAGGTGGTTTTCCGCCAAATCACATACCCGATTTTAGTTGGGGCGGTGCGGCTGGTTTCGACATTTATAAGCTGCATAAAATGTTCGAAACTACCGAAAAGGTATTTGCAAGAAAAAATATGGCTTTTGATGAAGTAGAAAAAGACATTATTACTAAAGTATTTAAATTAACAGAATCGTATAGAAGGGTTTAATAATGAGGCATTATAAAGCTAATATTAAAAAAAGAATCTATGCATCTATTTTAGATTATGGGCTTTTTGGGGCTTGCTTTATGGTATACCTGATTTTTTTCGGAGAATATGTTGAAGAAGGGGCTTATACAATATCAGGAGGTGGTATTTTACCCATTTTTCTTTTTTGGCTACTCTATTTTGTGATAACTGAAGGCGTGTATGGCGCTACATTAGGGCATCAATCTTTTAATTTAAAAGTTGTAACCTTGCATGGCGAAAAAATTGGAATTACCCAGGCACTTAAGCGACGCTTTTTTGATCCTATTGATTTTTTTTGCTTCGGCCTTGTCGCATTTCTCCTTGTTAGAAATTCAGAAAAAAATCAACGGGTAGGTGATGCATATGCAAAAACGCTTGTAATTGATACAACAGACCCTGGCCAGAATTTGGGACCAATAAGACCCTTTAATTAAAATATAAAACTAATACAAAATGAGAAAAAAGATTGTTGCCGGTAACTGGAAAATGAACCTGGATTATAACGAAGGCGTTTCGTTGTTCAGCGAAATCGTAAATATGGTTAAAGATGAGCGAAAAGGCGATCAGTTGGCTATTATTTGCTCACCATTTATCCATTTAAACAGCCTGGCAAAATTGGGTGGTAACGATGTTAAAATTGGCGCTCAAAACATCAGCGATAAGGAAAGTGGAGCCTATACGGGTGAAACTTCGGCCAAAATGGTGAAATCTGTAGGTGCAGAATATGTGATTTTGGGTCACTCAGAACGCAGACAATATTTTGCTGAAAGCGATGCCTTACTGGCGGAAAAAACTAAAATTGCTTTAGCCAACGGCTTAACGCCGATTTTCTGCATTGGCGAAACTTTGGATGAGCGTAACAACGGTAGTTATTATGAAGTATTGAAAAAGCAACTGGTAGAGGGGCTTTTTAGTTTAACTGAAGAAGATTTCAAAAAAATCGTGATTGCTTACGAACCTGTTTGGGCTATCGGAACGGGGTTGACTGCATCACCAGAACAGGCACAGGATATCCACGCTTTTATCCGTAGTGAGATTGAAGCGAATTATGGTTTTAATATAGCCGATGATACCACTATCTTATATGGTGGCAGTTGTAATCCGGGTAATGCCGCGAGCTTATTTGCACAAAAAGATATTGATGGTGGCCTAATCGGTGGAGCATCGTTAAAATCACGCGATTTTACAGATATTATTAAAGCATTAAATAGCTAGATGCAATACATAAAAGCAATATTTACTTTCAAAAGTATCGAAGATTATCAACAGGATCTGCTTATCAGTGATCTTGCTGACCTGGGCTTCGATACTTTTGAAGATAGTGAGGCTGGTTTTACGGCTTTCGTTATTAAAGATAATTTTAACGAGCAGGAATTAAAAGATCTATTGGGCAATTACAGTGAGGAATTTGCAGCAGAATACACTTTAGAAGATGTTGCCGACGAAAACTGGAATGCAGAATGGGAGAAGAATTTTAGCCCGCTGATTATTGATGATGTGTGTTACGTGAGAGCGACGTTTCATGAGCCACAACCTTCATACCCTTACGAAATCGTAATTGATCCTAAAATGGCTTTCGGCACCGGCCATCATCAAACTACCACCATGATGATGCAGTATATCCTGGCTGCCGATTTAAAGGATAAACACATTCTGGATATGGGGTGCGGAACCGGAATTTTAGCTATTCTGGCTGCAAAATTAGGGGCTAAAAGTTTAATGGCCATCGATTACGATGATATCTGTTATGAGAGTACGGTAGAAAATGCTGCGCTTAATGATGTAAATAATTTACAGGCACTTTGTGGTAGTAAAGAATTCATTCCAGATGATGAATACGATGTTATTTTTGCCAACATTAACAGGAATATATTATTAGATCAAATCCACCGTTATGCTGAGGTTTTAAGACCTGAAGGCAAAATTTTCTTCAGTGGCTTTTATCTGGATCCTGATTTGGCGATGATTACTGCCGAATGTGCTAAATATGGCATTAAATACGTTGATCATAAACAAAACGGTGATTGGGTAGCGGCACAGTTTGAGAAAAAGGTCGAAGGGTAGAAGGTTTAAGGTAGAAAGTGGAAGGTGGAAGACCGAGCGGTTAAGGTATTTAAGTGTTTGTTCTTCATTTTGTATCTTACATCTTTTGTCTCATATCTCATTTTCTTGTCTCACATCTCACATTTAGCATCTCAGATCTAAAACAAAATATATGCATATACATTTTATAGCGACTGGTGGGAGTGCCATGCACAACCTGGCTATTGCCCTACATAAAAAAGGTTATCAGATTTCAGGTTCAGACGATGTGATTTTCGAACCTGCAAAATCGCGTTTGGATAAATATGGTTTACTGCCAGCTGAAATGGGATGGAATGAAAATCGCATTTCCAACGAGCTGGATGCCGTAATATTGGGTATGCATGCCCGTATTGATAATCCGGAATTATTGAAGGCACAGGAATTGGGTGTTAAAATCTATTCTTATCCTGAATATATTTACGAGCAGAGCAAGAATAAACTGCGTGTAGTAATTGGTGGCAGTCATGGTAAAACAACCATCACCAGTATGATTTTACATGTACTAAATTACTATAAACGTGATTTTGATTATCTGGTCGGCGCGCAGCTTGCCGGTTTCGAAACCATGGTTAAAGTAACGGAAGAAGCTCCGGTAATGATTATTGAAGGCGATGAATACTTATCTTCTCCGATTGATAGACGACCGAAATTTCACCTGTATAAAGCAAATGTTGCCGTAATTAGTGGAATTGCCTGGGATCACATCAATGTTTTTCCAACCTATGCCGACTATACGTTGCAATTTGAAAAGTTTATTGATTCAATAGAAACAAAGGGTACGTTGATCTACTGTAAGGCAGATGCAGATTTGAATGAGATTGTGTCAAAATCAAAAGCTGATGTGACCAGGATCGGTTATGCTATCCCTGAACATGAAATCAGGAACGGAATCACTTACCTGCTTCCGGAAGAAACGGCATTGAAGATTTTTGGCGATCATAACCTCATGAACCTGAATGCCGCCAAATTGGTATGTAAACAATTAGCTATCAGTGAAAACGATTTTGATACAGCCATCGCATCATTTACCGGGGCTGCTAAACGTTTAGAGGTCATTTCGGCTGATGTATCAACCAATGTTTATAAAGACTTTGCACATTCACCGTCAAAACTGAAAGCGACTATTGATGCTGTTAAAGCCCAATTTAACAGTCGTAAATTAGTAGCATGTATAGAATTGCATACTTTTAGCAGTTTAAACAAAGATTTCCTGAAAGAATATAAAGGTGCGATGGATAAAGCCGATGAGGCCATTGTATTTATTGACATTAAATCTTTCGAACAAAAGCGAATGGAGCCTTTTTCTGAAGACGATGTGCAAAAGGCCTTCGCCAATCCAAAATTGAAGTATTTTAATGACGCGTCAAAGCTTAAAGATTATTTGTTGAGCTTAAATTACAAAGATGCCAATTTATTAATGATGAGCTCTGGCAATTATGCAGGTTTCGATTTGCCGGAACTTGCGGCCGGTATAAAGAAGTGAGATTTCAGACATGAGATTTGAGAGTATATTTTCTCAAATCTCACTTCTCAAATCCCATATCTAATTAAATTATGAAAAGTATTGGAGATCATATCAAACAAAGTAGATTGTTACTAGGGCTAAGCCAGGCCGATGCGGCTAAAAAATTGAACATTTCCACTCCTGCTTTTTGTAAAATCGAAACGGGCCAGACCGATCTCAATATCTCGCGTTTACTCCAGATTTCGAAAATATTCAAAGTTCCGGTAATACAATTGATTACCGGGCAATCAGCAGTATCAGAATCTGACTCCTCAAAAGAACTCATTGCACTTAAAAAAGAACTGATCGAAAAAGAAGAGGAAATTAATAAACTCCGCAAAAAGGTGATTGATTTATACGATAAGCTTGGGATTTAAATATTGCTTAATTGCCATGATGATGTTCGGCACAATAGAATATAGTCCTCTTTTGCAATGAGGATTAGAGAATATGCATTTATAATTCGAATAAAATGGCTTAATGCTAACGGCGATACAATCGCCATTCTCTACCATCCAGCGTTACAAACGCGGACGATGGAATGAATATCAATTATAAAAAAGGCTCGTGGAGACACGAACCTTGTCAGGTATCGAATCTGTTAAGGTTAAAATATCTTCCGCATTGTTAAGTGCTTTTTGCCAAATGTTGCGCCTGTAGCTTTATGGATGGCAATCATCTGTTCGTTAAAATCGCCTACCCAACTCAATTCAAGCTCTTTGTACTGGTTTTTAGGTAATACATATTCGCCTAAACGGATAAAAAGTACCGATTCTAAACCGTGTTTCTGGAATTTAGGTTTAGTGCCCATTACAATTGCCCTCATGCGCGTAACGCCCACCCAACGGCGGTAAGCAAACTTTAGTTTTTCAATTAAACCCAGCTTCCCGTTAAAACCTTTGATCATTTGATTTGCATCAGGAATCAACACGACAAATGATGCCGGTTCGCCGTTGAAGTAAGCAAACTGAATCAGGTGTTCATCCATAATGGGTTCCATACTTTTAAAACTCTCCTCAAGGGTTTCTCTTTTGATGGGAACAAAGTTTTCAAAATTCTGCCAGCCATCATTGTAAATTTCCATTAAATCATTGATGTATTTGCCTGAATTGGATTTGCTGAAATATTCGAAGGTGTAACCTGGTTTATTTCTTACCCAGTTGGCAATTTTTGTAAAACGTTCCGGAAAGGGTATGGTCAGATTAATATGATTGGTCAATTGCTCATATTCGGTAACAAAACCATATTTCTCGAAAAATTTATGATAATAGGGGAAATTATAGTTCATGCCGAAAGATGGAGGGGTAAAGCCTTCGACCAATAGTCCCCAGAAACTATCGTTTTCACCAAAATTAATCGGACCATCCATCGCTTTCATTCCATTTTCGGTTAACCAGTTTTTGGCGGTATCGAATAAAAGAAAGGCAGCTTTTTCATCATCAATACATTCGAAAAAACCCATTCCACCTGTTGGCTGGTCATAATGGTATGCTTTTTTCTCATTTATAAAAGCTGCTACACGTCCAATCAGTTTTCCTGCATCATCCTTTAATACCCAGCGCGTACATTTTCCATGTGCAAAAAAGGTGTTTTTTTCAGGGTTAAAAACATTTTCAACTTCGCTATCCAGGGGACAGATCCAGTTTTTATCGTTTTTATATAAGATTTTAGGTGTGTTTAGAAAGTCTTTTTTTAATGATGAATTGCTTACGGATATAACTTGCATGGGCAGATTTTAAAATTAAAAAGCATCCTACCAAGCGGGCGGATGCTTTTTCAAATATATGTTTTTTAAATATTAATAATCGTCGTCGTCATCGTCAAAATTGTCGAAGTTGTCCAGATCATCTAATGGCAAGTCGAAATCATCATCGTCATCATCCTGAGGCTTCTTTTTTGTTGTTTGAATATCGTCATCTTCAAAATCATCATCTTCGTCTGCCTGTTTTTTGGCAGTCGGTTTAGTTGGGAGTTTCTTTGGCGCTGTCATAACACAAAAATAAAAATTGCTTTTATAGTTTAAAAATACAAAAAAACTTTTTTTAATAACAATCTGTGAATAAATAAATTAATTTATTTGCTCTACATTTTCTCCTACAGAATTTTCCTCTTTAACGATATCTTTTAACCGTGGAAGCTGGTTTAAGCTGTTTAAGCCAAAGTAATCCATAAACAATGTACTGGTACGATAGAGGATAGGTCGGCCAGGGGTTTCCGCTTTTCCATCAATACTGATCAGTTCTTTCTCAAGCAGGCGTTGTACCGAATAATCAGAGTTTACTCCTCTTATCTGTTCAATTTCCAACTTGGTTATGGGCTGCCGGTAGGCAATAATGGCTAGTGTTTCCATCGCAGCCTGACTTAATTTTTTCTTGGAGCGATGTAACTGCAGTTGATTTACCGTTTCATGATAATCTTTTTTGGTTAAAAACTGGTAGCCATTGTTTAAAAATACCAATTCGATTGCCAAATCATCCTGGCTATACTTTTCCTTAATCTGCTCTATGCTTTCGAAAACCTGTTCTTCAATAAACTCTTCATTAAAAACTGCATTTAAGGCAAGAATGATTTCTTGCGTACCGATGCTTTGGCTGGAAGAAAATATAAGCGCTTCAATGTGTCTGGTGATATTATGATTGGGCATATACAAAAATAAAATTTTCGACATAAAAAAAGCGGTCTCGCTTTTAAAAACAAGACCGCTTTCAACACACAAATGAAACCTGAATTAAGATATAGTTTTAGGTTAGGTTATTAAATATCTATATCAATTCTATAAGAACGTCTTTGATAAACACTATCGTTTATTTCTAACACAAGTTTAAGGCTAAACCAGGTTCGATCAAGATTCTATTTAGTAAGTGGTATTAATAATTGAGTAAACGGTAAATTGTCTATTTTAACGGTATAGAAATGGAGACGGTTGTACCATTTGTGGTATTTTGTCGTACGTTTAGGTGTATAGGTTTTGCTCCAATCTGACCTAAAAGATGTAACCTTTCTTTGGTAAGCTGCATACCTTTACTAATATGTGTCTCCTTTTTGTCTTTTAAGGAGTTTTCAATCCCAATACCATCGTCTATAATTTCAATATTAAGATAGAATTCATCCATCAGTTTAATATTGATCATGATTTTACCGCCAGTCTCTTTTGGCATAATGCCATGCCATATGGCATTTTCTACATATGGTTGCAACAACATAGATGGAATAAACGTTTCCTCCCTCTCTATATCATCATCCACATTAAAAATATATTCTAATTTGTCACCAAACCGGTTCTTCTCCAGTTTCAGGTAGAGGTTTAAGTATTCTAATTCTTCTTCCAGAGAGATATAACTCTTGGTACAGATCTCCAGGTTTTTTCTGATCAGTCTGGCAAATCCCGTTAAAACCTTATTGGCAGACGCTGTGTTCTGCGTGTTAATATAATGCTGGATGGAGTTCATTACATTAAATACAAAATGGGGGTTCATCATTGCCTGCAGTGCCTGCTGTTCTAACATCAGCACTTTGTTTTTTAACAACAATTGTGCTTGTTCTTTATCCTTTTGCTTGCGGGTGATATAAACAGCCACTTTATAAAAAATATAAGCCACAAGCAAAATTAAAATGGATAAAAACCATAGGCTTTGCCAAAAGTGACTTTTAATGGTAAAGGCAATTTTTGCAGATTCACCCCAACTACCGTTTTGGCTTTTTGCACTTACTTCAAACACATAATCGCCTGATTGCAGCGATGAAAAATCCAAACGCCTCGTTCGGGTTTCTATCCAGGCCGAATTTTCATTTAAACGGTACCGGTAGGTGATATCACTGGTGGTAAAATCAACGGCGCTAAAGGTAAAGAGTATGGTATTATTACCCGTTTCGAAAGTAAAATTATCCTGATCAACAGGTAAACGTTCGCTATCTTTAATGATAGAAGTAACATATACCTTAGGAAGGTTTTTAATAATGTTTTTATTGTTGTATTTAAATAGAATCAGCCCTTTGTTTGTAGCAAAATAAGCCGTGCTGTCATCAATATACAAACTGTTTATATCATCACTTAAAAGGTCTTTTCCATAGTCGAAATTTGCTACATTAAGTTCATTCGGGTAATTGGCTATTTTGTTAACGCCTTTGTTGGTTAATACCCATATTTCGTTGTTTTTGATGAATATTTTTGTGCAGATGTTATTGGTTAAGCCGTCTTTTTGAGTAATTTGCCTAGTAATCTGTTTATTCTTATAAAAAATTAAACCATAACCATCGGTAGCCAGAATCAATGTTCCGTCGGCAAGCTGCTGGATATCATTGATCCTTTTGGTTAGCAGGGGATGGTTCTCATAGTGTTTAACCAGTTTTCCTTTCGAAAATTGAGAAAGTCCGTTAACATTTGAAAACCA
Organism: Pedobacter suwonensis; assembly: GCF_007833675.1. Classification (NCBI taxonomy): domain Bacteria; kingdom Pseudomonadati; phylum Bacteroidota; class Sphingobacteriia; order Sphingobacteriales; family Sphingobacteriaceae; genus Pedobacter; species Pedobacter suwonensis. Next base: position 5,600,999 of record NZ_CP031708.1, read on the forward strand.
CAAATTGCCTTCACGATCGTAAAAAACGTGATAGGACCTGTCTTTAAAAAAATCCTCCTTTTCGCGATATTTTGCTGCATTAAACTCAAGTTTACTGGTTCTGTCTGATAGGAAAACAACACCTGATGATAGCGCCAGGGCAAGATGATTGTTGTTTTCAGCAACGCTAAAGTGTTTGATCACAAACATCGAATTATTTGATTCCTTCAAATAACTTACATCGCTACTGCTGTTGTAAATATTTTTGAAAACCCCCATTCCATAATCAGAAGCGAAATAGATGGCTTGGTCTTTAGGGTCGAAAGTTAGCTGTTTAATGGTTTTGTATTTTTTAAAATCATCTAACCCAATTTCATCAACCTGATAATTGTTGATGCTCAGTACATCGATTACCGCATCATCAGTACCCAACCACAGTCTGTTTTTCCCGTCTTTGGTGATGCTTTTAATTACATTGCTGCTCAAGCCAGATTCTGCATCAATAATCGATAAGCGGTTATTCATGTTCGGCAGCATGTATATGCCCTGATTGGTAGCAAACCACATGTTCTGGTTATTATCTTTAATCACCTGGTTAACCGGAATATCCTGCAGGTACTGCACCGTTTTTCCGCTTTTATCAAGCGCAAAAGCGCCATTAGCGTTTGATAGCCAAACCTCTTTGCTGCTAACATCGTAATAAAAATATCCCGACATGTTTTTGATCAGGTTTTGCGGGATGGAGATAATCTCGTTGATGATTCCGTGCCTGTATTGTTTTAATCCACCATTATCAAGATAAAATAAAGATCTGTTGCTGCTATTGGCAGCCGTCATATAAGAAATGGGTTGTACTTTTGACTTGGTCAGGGTAAATGTTCTTCCATTAAATTGTTGTACACTTAAATCGCTATATGCAAATATGTTACCTTGTTCATCTTCATGGATAAAAGCATTGATAAATTTGTCCTTTTGATTTGGAGAGATATATTTTCTAATGGTTTTACCATCCCAGCATACAATCAGGTTGGCGTTTGTTCCGAGCCAGATCCGCCCTGATTGATCAATTAAAAAGGAAACAATTACGGTATTAAAGTTGAGTTTTTTAAGGAGTTCATCGTTGCTCTGGTTGTAAAACTTTCCTTCTTTTAAGTAGCTGAGCTGACCGTTAAGTGCAAAAAACCATAAACGGCCTTCTTTATCTTCTTTCATCTGCAGGATCTGCGTATCTGGCAAACCATCTTCAATAGTGAAATTCTGAAAGTTTGTTCCGTCAAAACGGCTCAATCCATTATCGGTGGCAATCCATATAAAACCTTTTTTATCCTGTAAAATGTAATAACAGTTATTGCTGGCAAGACCGTTTTTAGTGTTATAATGGGGGAGATAAGTAGTTTGCGAAAAAAGTTTTTGAGGTACGATAAAACCCAGGATCAGCAATAAAAAAGCAATAAAAAAACTGCTGAAGCTAAACTTCAGAGTAGCTTTTTGAGCCAGTTGTTTTCTTTTTATATGCGGACTAATGATCACTATTTGCTTTGGTAAATAACTTTATTTTTTCAAAAAAATCGCTCGCTCTTCTCCTCGAAATGTTAATGCTTTCACCGTTTTTTAGGAAAACCTGCAGTCCGTTTTTAGAATTATATTCCTTTAAGTGATTAAGGTTGATAATGCTTGATTTGTGTATCCTAACAAACTGATCAGTTGGCAATAATTCTTCGAACTCCCTTAAAACCTTAGAAACAGTGATTTTTTCGTGGTTGTTTAGGTGTACAATAGAATAGTTACTGTCGGCTTCAATATAAATGATATCATCAATATCAATCATCTTAAAACCCTGTCCGTAAGGAAGGGTAAGTTTCCTGATCTCTGATCTCGAACTTAAACTGGAAGCCAGATTGTTTATTCGTTCATCATTCTCGTTCTGGCTTTTAAATAATTTGATGTGTTGTGAAACTTTGTCTACCGCTGTTTTAAGTTCATCAATATCAATTGGTTTTAACAGGTAATCGAGCGCATTTGCCTTTATTGCTTTTAATGCATATTGATCGTAGGCGGTAGTAAATATTATGGCAGCATTGTGTTTTTGTGCATCGGCCACCAATTCAAAACCATTTCCGCCAGGCATGGCAATATCCAAAAAGATCAGGTCAATAGGGTGATGGTCCAAAATGTCTTTTGCCTCGTTTACAGATCTTGCTATACCGGTAATTTCTACCTGCTGACAATTCTGTTGCAGTAAAAAAAATAATGACGATCGTGCAAACTCCTCATCATCAACAATAATGGCCTTTAGTGTAGTCATAGCTATAGGTTGGTGAATGTATTAAAATGGTCTTATAAAAAAAAATGCAAATCGAAAAAACCAGTATCCAAATTGTCACGTATGTATCATCAAACGTATTCAAAACCACTAAAACATAGATGACTATGAAAAACAATGAACTAGAAACAAAAAGCGAGCTTCAGGAGAAAAGTTTGTTTGACAAAGCTGTGGGCAGAAGATCTTTTCTGCAGTATGCAGGTGCAGGTGCTGCCGGTATTGCTTTAGTAGCTGCTGGCTGTAGTAAAGATCGCGGTTATGATAACCCAACGATGAATGGTGCAACACTGGATTTTAAAACTGATATAGGTGTATTAAATTATGCTTATGCTTTGGAACAATTAGAAGCTGCGTTTTACATTAAAGTTGCTTCTGCACCACCTGCGGCATTTACAGCTGCGCAGAAGGCATATTTTCAAGATGTTCAGTTTCATGAAATTGCCCACAGAGAATTCTTTAAAAAAGCATTAAGTACTGCAGCAATCGGCAGTTTGGAGGTAGATTTTTCAAGTATTGATTTTACAAGTGCTTCAGGTGTTTTATCTGCTGCTCAATCATTTGAAGATTTAGGCGTGTCCGCTTATAATGGTGCTGGTGTACGTATTACTACTACTGATTATCTTGTTTTAGCAGGTAAAATCGTCTCAGTAGAAGCGCGCCATGCGGCATGGGTTAGAGATCAGATTTCTAATGGAAGTTTTGCTGATTTAAACAGTTTAACAGCATTAGGTGCGAACAACTCAGCTGGTTTGGATGGAGCCTTAACACCAGATAAAGTTTTGGCAATTGCCGGAAAATATGTGAAAACCAAAATTAATGTAATCAACCTTTAATCTTTAAAACTCGACAATCATGAATATCTTAAATATATTAGACGAAATAGAAAAAGTGGACGGTGAGATCTATGAAAGATTAAGTCCGCGTAGATCAGCAATGAAAGATTTTTTCAATGTTGGTAAAAAAATATCGATGGCAGCATTGCCGCTTGCTTTGGGTTCAATGTTCCAAAAAGCTTATGGACAAACTAACCCAAGTACAGTTAATGACGTATTAAACTTTGCATTGGCGTTAGAGTATCTGGAATATAATTATTACAATCACGCTTTAACAAATTCAACCATCACTTTCCCTACTACGGCTTCAAATGCAGCGATCACTACGATTAGAGCACATGAAAGAGCTCACGTTGATTTATTAAAAAGTGCTTTACAGATTAGTGGTGCTGATGGTTACGTGGATGCTGATTTTGATTTTACAGCTGGAGGAGCATTTGGCGATGTTTTTAGCAACTATCAAACTTTCTTAAAAGTTGCTTTAGCTTTTGAAGATACTGGTGTACGTGCCTATAAAGGACAAGCGCCGATTTTAAAAGGAAATGCAGTTTTAACCACTGCTTTACAGATACATTCAGTAGAAGCCCGTCATGCATCACATATCCGTCAAATGGTTGCTGCTTCTTTGGGTGTTGCTTTAAAACCCTGGATAAGTTATGCAGCTAATGGTAACGATACAGGAATTTCAGCAGTTGATGCCGTTTATGCAGGGGAGCAAAATACTGTACAAGCTGGTGTTGAGATTAATGGATTGGGTGGCGCTTCGCAAACTCAGGCAGCTGAAAGTTTTGACGAATTTTTAACCGGCGCGGCTGTTAAAACAATTGCAAACCAATTTATTAAGACTGGTAAAAAATTAGCTTAAAAATATTGACATTATTAATTAGGTAATGTTTCGTTTAAGGTAGGGGAGGTAGCGTTTAGGCTGCTTCCCTTTTTTGTTGATTAAAAAAGTATTTTTAGTTTTTATTTAATTGTATTATTTAAAACTTTTAGTTGTATTTTTTATATGTATTTCTTTCCGTGTTTGTGACTATTGTTATTATTTTACTGAAATGAATCATTCAATTCAATATCATGAAAAATAAAATCTTATTAACGTTATCCATTATCGTGTTTGCGCTGACGTTCTCCTGTAAAAAACAAAATAATATAGAAAGTGCTACCGAAAACAGAATTGATAAGAAATCAAATGTTCCAGACAGTTTACAATATCTTGTTCGTTTTCTAAGTGCAACAAGAGGTGTTAAAGAATCAGACATTACATTTTCAGATACATCATTTGTTATACAAAACGATGTATTTATTTATAAAGCAGATGTGAAACTTGCCTTGGAAATTGAATCAGGAAAAAAAGCCTTAAATCAAAACCATTTAACTTTAGCAGAATTATTTTCATCCAGAAAGATGTTGGGTAGACCAGATTTAATTCAACAACGTCAATACATAGACATTCAGAATCAAAATCCATGGATTGTCGATAATCAATTTATAACTAATTTAAAGGTAAAAATTAATGCGACATCACCAGAATGGATTAATGCTGCTCAGGAGGCTGTACGCAACTTTAACATTAACAGTTTAACCACTATTAGCAAAATACAAATAAAAGTTGTAACAGAAGGTCAAAATATCACGATTAGTGAAACAGGTACAACTAATCCGAATTCATCCGTAGTTGCTGATGCTCAAATCCCACGTTATGCATTTATGCCTCCGGGGAATTTTGTAGTTGTGCCTGGTCCGCAGATCAGGATTTATAATAATCACGGTAGTTTGCCGCTTGCTCAAAAAGTTGTGGCAATTACTCATGAATTGGCTCATACAATAGGAATAGCTCATACAGATGGTACTGATTCGGATGAAATACAAATCGCAGGCACCGCAGCCTTTGATGCATCATCTTATATGAACGGCAGCTTATCTTTAAATTCTTTTGAAGGCTTTACAAATAATGACCTAATTGCTCTTAGGACAATGTATCCTAAGTCAGTTGGAACTTGGGAAGTTATGTCGAGCGTAAGTGCCGAATCATTTTCTGCAGGCGGATCTGAAAGTATTTTTTACTTTGTTTCATTTGGTGAAGGCCTAAATGGTTATTTAGTTTGGTACAACTCTTACTATAATACTTCAACCTCTTATAATTATTTTGGGACAAAAATTGCTAACTCAACTGATGGTCTTTTTTATATCAATGCTGATCATGAAATTTTTAGAGGTTATACTAATGGAAGTACTCCTGTACAATTACCTGGGAACGCTTTGGAAATTGCGCAAAGTAATGCTGGAGTTTTTATCTTAAGTACCACGCCTGCTACATCTGGTGGTAACCTAATAAAGAGATGGAACGGTACAAATTGGATTGATGAGACTTTTATTGGAGCAGTTAAATTTGGTATGGGCAAAGACTATAATATGGCTATTATTGATAATACTGGAAATTTTAAAATTCGTAGGAATGGCAATACCTATTTTGATACACCTTCACAAAATATCGTTTTCAAAGAATTGGCAATTGGACATTTAAATAATGTTGATAATATATTTTTACTTGGTGGTGCAGCAGATGCAGATGGAAACTACCAACTATTTCGCTGGACTGGATATGATTTTTATGATATGGGCTATAGAGGTTATAAGGTTGGTGTGGACGGAATAGGTCATCCATGGGTAGCAAAAAAGAATGGGGCTATCTATAGAAATTTATCTCTATAAAGCAATGCAGTTAAGGTAGGGGAGGTAGAACTTTGGTTTTACTTCCCTTTGTTGTTTAGATTTTTAGGATTGTTATATTTTAAGATGGATAAAGCGGGGACCATCTTGTGTTTCTACCGAATTATGAACTGGAAATTTACCAGACCTCTTGTCACTATTGATTATTGAAAATTAGCACTGCTCCTCCATTATTCATCCCCATCTTACCGCTTACACTTTTTTAATAGGTAATCACCTGCTCTTCCAAATGCTCTGGCAAATCCCTGTAATTATACTTTTGACCACGTAATTGTGGCTCAAAACCTGCAGCCTTAATGGATTGCTGGATACCATTCGCTGTAAAACGATGTGGTGCACCAGCTGCTGATACTACGTTTTCTTCAATCATGATCGATCCAAAATCATTTGCTCCTGCATGAAGGCATAATTGGGCAGTCGTTTTGCCAACGGTTAACCAACTGGCCTGGATGTTTTTAATATTTGGCAGCATAATGCGGCTCAGGGCAATCATCCGGATATATTCATCGGCAGTTACTGTATTGCTGATACCACGCAGTCGTTTTAATAAAGTGCCGTCATCCTGAAAAGGCCATGGAATAAAGGCCAGAAATCCATTGGCATCGGCTGGTTTTTCACTTTGTACCTGACGGATCCATACCAAATGTTCGAAACGCTCTTCGATGGTTTCTACATGGCCGAACATCATGGTTGCTGAAGTGGTGATATCCAACTGGTGACAGGCACGCATTACATCTAGCCATTCTTGCCCGCCGCATTTACCTTTGGAAATTAACCGTCTTACCCGATCGTTTAAAATTTCAGCACCGGCCCCAGGTAGTGAATCCATCCCGGCTTCTTTGAGTGTTTTTAATACTTCGGTATGCGTGATGCCTTCCAGCTTGGCTACGTGGGCAATTTCTGGCGGACCTAAAGCATGAAGTTTTAAATCGGGGTATAACTCCTTTAACTTTTTGAATAGATCGGCATAAAAAGCCAGGCCCAGATCAGGGTGATGACCGCCCTGCAATAATAACTGATCTCCGCCTAAACGGAAAGTTTCTTCAATTTTAACTTTATAGGTCTCAATGTCGGTAATATAACTTTCTTCGTGACCAGGCCTGCGGAAGAAATTGCAAAATTTACAGTTTGCAATACAAACATTGGTGGTATTTACATTACGGTCGATCTGCCAGGTTACTTTACCGCTAGGGACTTGAATTTTTCTTAGCTCATTAGCTACAAACATCAATGATGCAGTATCGGCATGGTGGTATAGGTATACACCTTCTTCTTGCGTTAAAAAATCAAAATGTAGCGCCCGCTGCAGTAAATCGGCTGTATTCATAAAGCAAAAATACTCGAAATAAGCATCACTATAATCACAGTTTTATAAAAAAACAGTGCATTGTTAATTATTTTTAGTGGTATCAGCCTTACGTTTAAACAGGTTTAGCAAATCATTTCCCTGTTTTTTTATTTCCTCTAAACGCTTTTTAGTACTGTCATTAACCTTTTTTAAGCCTTCGTTAGCTTTTACAACATTATTTTTAACTGTAGTTTGACCAACCGCAACTGCATCTGAAACTTGTTTAACCTTACTTTCACCAGTTGCAATGGCGCCTATTACCTGTTTCACCTTTTTATCAGCATTTACCCTGGTACTATCTATAAACTTTCCGGCCGTAGTGGCCACAGTGGTTGTGTCATTAACGGGTTTACCCAAAGAAGTATTTGCTTTGGCAAGCAATTGATCATCTTCTGCTTTTACAATGCCCCCATTTGCAGTATAATAGGTTTTACTGTTTAAATAATTTGTTTTGGCGGTTTCCAACTGTATTTTTGCAGCTGCTATTCTTGCGGTATCCTTACTTGCTACTGCTGCATCATAATTCAATTGTGCATCGGTTAATGCGAGCGCCGCTGTTTCATATGATTTAGTAAAATCAATTTTTTCTTCCTTTTTTGTAGCTGTGTTGCAGGCAGCTAAACCCAAGGTTAACAAACAGATTATAATGATATTTTTCATGTTATTTCGACGTAGTAAATTGGTCAACTATTTTCTTTAAAGAAGTGGTTTCCTGTTCTTCAGTAATGTTCCCACCGAGCCTTTCAACTTCTAAATTGTTAATACTTTTAGCAAATTCTAAATATTTTAAATACCGGTTAAGAATCTCAATTTTCGTTCCATTGTTGTTCTGTTCGGTATTGCTTAGGTTTTTAACAAAGGTTTCCATATTGTCGATACAAACAATATAAGCTTGAAAAGCATTTGGTGTAAAGTAGTCGTTAACCAAACTATTTGTTGCGAGTTGGGGATATAACTTAGGTAGTTCAACAGGCGTTTTCTTTAGGGTTTCGGTTAGATTCAGTCCGGCATTGGAAGTATTTAAATACATTCCTTTCGTTTTCATCTGGCAGTTTTCTATTGCCAGATTAGTGGTGTTCAACAATTTAATTAAGTTGTTTTTTTTGTCGATGTTATCCAGAAAAGTATTAACCGCCAGGGCAATAAACAATCCTGTAAAGGTGGATATTAGTGAGATAACAAAACTAAACGTATCATTATTGTTTTTGCGCCAATTGCTTTCCCTCCTAAAATTGAGTAAAAAAAGACTTGTTGCCACTAAAACGAGCGCGATTATAGCATAGGTGAGCATATTTCTTCTGGTTTTATTTTTGTAAAATTATATAATTACAGGTAATAAAAAAATTACAAATTTGTTTGCAGAATTTTAAGAAAAAAATTATGTCGTGTTTGCCAGATTAATTGATTAAACAATTTAGCAATTCAACAATTCGATTATCTTTGTCACCTATGGTAGATTTTAATCGTTTTACACTGGCCAATGGGTTAAAAGTTTTGGTGCATGAAGATGCAACAACGCCAATGGCAGTTTTAAATATTTTATATGATGTTGGTGCCCGGGATGAGGACCCCGAAAAAACGGGTTTTGCTCATCTGTTCGAGCACCTCATGTTTGGTGGATCGATAAACATTCCCAGTTATGACGAACCTTTACAACGGGTAGGGGGAGAGAACAACGCTTTTACGAGTAACGATATTACCAATTATTACATCACTTTGCCAGCAGAAAATATCGAAACTGCTTTTTGGTTAGAAAGCGATCGGATGCTGAGCCTGGCTTTCTCTGAAAAGAGCCTGGATACCCAGCGAAATGTGGTAAGTGAGGAATTTAAACAGCGTTATCTTAACCAGCCTTATGGCGATGTTTGGTTAAAATTACGTCCGCTGGCTTATCAGAAGCATGCTTACCGTTGGGCAACGATAGGTAAAGAGCTTTCGCACATCGAAAATGCCACAATGGATGATGTAAAATCATTTTTTAAGAAACATTATACGCCGCAAAACGCAATTTTAGTTGTTGGCGGAAATGTGAAAACAGCCGATGTAAAAAAACTGGCCGAAAAATGGTTCGAACCGATTCCTGCGGGTGAGAAATATAACCGGAATTTAGTTCAGGAAGATCCGCAAACCGAAGCCAGAAAAGAAACAGTTAAGGCTAACGTCCCTTTAAATGCGATTTACATGGCTTTTAAAATGCCCGGACGATTAAGCGGGGATTATTACGCTTTTGATTTATTGTCAGATATTTTATCGCGTGGCCAGTCTTCGCGGTTATACAATAGCCTGTTAAAGGAACAGCAACTTTTTAGTGATATCAATGCTTATATTTCAAGCAGTTTGGATCCGGGACTTTTCATTATAGAGGGTAAACTGGTGAAAGGTATAACAGTCGAAGCGGCAGAAAAAGCCATCTGGGCTGAACTTGAGAAGTTAAAAACTGAACTTGTTTCAGAAACGGAGTTAACTAAAGTGAAAAATAAGGTAGAATCGGTACTTGTTTTTTCTGAGATGAACCTGCTGGATAAAGCAATGAATCTGGCTTACTATGAGCTGTTGGGCGATGCCGCCATATTGAACAGTGAAACCGAAGAGTTCCTAAAAGTAAACGCAGAAGATATCAAAAGGATATCTAACGAAACTTTTAATCCTAAATCATCATCTACTTTATATTATTTAACCGAAGAAAATGCTTAACAGACAACAAGCACCTGATTTTAAGCAGGTGTCTAACATAAAATTTATCCATCCGCAAAAACAGGTATTGGATAATGGTGTACCCGTTTATACCATTTATTCCGGAGAACAGGATCTGGTACGGATTGAGTTTATTTTTGATAATGTAAACTGGAACCTGGAAAAACCATTGCAGGCCATTGCGGTAAGCGCATTAATCAACAATGGAACAAATCAATTATCCGCAAGGGAAATAGCCGAAAAAATTGATTTTTACGGTGCATTTTTTCAAACGGAATACGTACAGGATCAATCTTCGGTAACATTGTACACGTTGAATAAACATTTGCATTCGGTATTACCGGTTGTAAAAGATGTTTTATCAGAAAGCCAGTTTCCTCAGCATGAACTTGATATTTATATCCAGAACCAGAAGCAGAAGTTACAGGTTAACCTGAAAAAGAATGATATTCTTTCCAGAAAGGAATTTGCCAATGCTTTGTTTGGCGATACCGCTTATGGCGTCAATATCAAAGCAGCCCATTACGATGCCTTACAACGTGAAGATCTGCTTGATTATTTTAAGGCTGCTTATGCTCCGAACAACTGCACCATAGTGATATCAGGTAAGTTCGATGATGCTGGATTTAAGCTTTTAAATGATTTTTTTGGCCGCGATTGGGAAAAAAGTGATGCCATAAAAAATAACTTTAGTTTTACGCCCACTGAAAAAAAAGTACTTTATACCGAAAAGCCAGATGCATTACAATCAGCAATCCGAATAGGCCAGTTGGCTATAAACCGCAAACATGAGGATTTTTGCGGGCTTCAGGTGTTAAACACAATTTTAGGCGGGTATTTTGGTTCGCGTTTAATGAACAACATCCGCGAAGATAAAGGTTATACTTACGGAATTGGTTCTGGTATTTCTTCATTACAGCAGGCAGGTTATCTGTTTATTGCAACCGAAGTGGGTGCAGATGTATGTTCAGCCGCACTAACAGAAATTTACAAAGAGATCGAGTTATTGAAAAATGAACCCGTTGGAGCAGCAGAACTGGATCTGGTTCGGAACTACATGCTGGGATCAATGTTGGGCAGCCTGGAGAACGTTTTTTCACATGCCGACAAATTCAAGAATATTTATTTTGCAGGACTGGATTATGATTATTATACCAAATACATCGAAAAAGTGAAGACAATTACTGCTGAAGAGCTGTTGCTAATGGCTAATAAATACCTTACTACAGAAAATTTTATAGAAGTTGTGATCGGGAAGAAGTAAGTGGAAATTAAGCCTATGGAGGCCGTCATTTCGAGCGAAGTGCAACGAAGTCGAGAACCACGAAGTGTTCAGCGAAGCTAAATCTATCGATATAGATCTCTCAAATCCACTGCGTTTCGGTCGAGATGACGGCTTTTTTAAATTTATCTATACTGGCAAAGATAGGCGGTTTGCACAGCCGCTTTTACTTTAAATGATGAATTTGCAGGAACCTCGAATTGGTTTCCTGCAGCAATATTTATCCATTCGGTGGCATCTGGTAATAGCGCCTGAAGTTGGCCCTCTATCACATGCATCACTTCTTTTTGGGCAGTACCGAAGGTATATTCTCCCGGATTGATCACACCAATGGTCGATTTTCCTTCAGTAGTTTCATAGCCTAACGATTTAACGTTGCTATTAAAATATTGGTTTTCAGTAATCATTGCAATTTATAAAGTTTTAGTCAAGATAGCTTTTTGTTTATCAGCCTGGTAAATCTTTTTATAAAAATCTACGTATTCGCCATATTTTTCTGGCGGATACTTCTTATTGTTCATGGTTTGCGTGCGGCTGTAAACGATCATATTATCCTTAATACTAAATTTCGCAGTGTACGATCCAAATTCAGAGTTGATCGTGATGTCTTTCGGAATAAATTCTACCTGGTATCCTTTTGGTAAGATGTAATTAATTTCGTCATCATCATGATAACTGAATGGAACCGCGAAGTATGTTTTTCTTCCTTCTACTTTAAGCGGAACGCTCTCGCGGCGGTTAATCTGGTTAACCAACAAAAACAGCTTATCCCCACCTTTGGTTAATAAGGGGTTGGTTTTAAAGTTGATTTCTTCAGTAAGTACCGGAACCGTTTTATCTGGCTGCATATATTTGTAGCTAATAAGTTCTGCTACCGGTATAGAACTGTTTTCAATTATTTTTTTGCGGAGATCAACAGGTTCCATCAATGTCATCGAAAAATTTTCTTCAAACTGTGCGTTACCATAGGTAGCCTTAATTTCAGAGGTACCTGTACCGTCTTCTGCCAGCGTAATTTTGGTTTTTCGGTTCTGATAATTTTCTTTGGCATGGTAAGCCGGGGTATGCACAATCTTTCCTCCATCCTCGGTCACCATCAGTACATTCCTGTCAGAGTTGCCATAACCGATAAATCCCATGGGTTTAAATTGACTGGTGCATTCTAAAAATGTCGTGTCTTTTTCAAGTGGAACGCATAAAATCATATGGTTTGCCTGCCCCATGCTGGAGTAATCCAGATTTAAACTAGGCATATCGTTTCCAATCACAATTAAATTGGAGGCGATTCCTGCTTCGTTTAACAAAGCCTTCATATAATTGGAAAGCGCTTTACAATCGCCGTAATTTACCTGCGCAACCTTTTCGGCTAAAATTGGTCTGAATCCACCGATTCCTAATTGCACACTAACATAACGGGTGTTTTGCTGCAGGTGGTTGTATAAAATTTTGATCTTTTCTTTTGGCGTTTTGGCATCTTTGATCAGGTTCTGCACCATCAATCTGGTTGCTTCTGGAAGTTTATTCCCTCCCTGATTTAAATTGAAAATCCATGAACCAAAATTTTTCCAGTTATCAAAATTTCCCGTTGAGCCATCGAATTCAAACTCATTAGGGGAAGCTTTAACCCATGAAGAAACATTATCAAGGCCCGTACTCAGCGGCTCTTCAGTAACTGCAGCAACATTCTCACTTTTCCATCTGTACTGTAATTTTTCGCCGTTAATTACCGAGTCTGTCGGTAAATTTGAGCTGGTAATGTACTTCATCTTGTAATTTTTTGCCTTTTGAATCGTGTAGGCAGATTTTTCAACCGATATGCCAAAACCTTTAAGGTCGCGCCATGACGGAAAAGAAAGTAATCCGTTATAGTCCTGGCTGAAGCTGTATTCTATAGTATAAGGATAGGTTATACTGACAAATTTTAAAAGCTTAAGCCTGTTGTCTTCGAAAATCGAAAAGTTCGAAATCAGGCTTTGGTCTTTAATGTCTGAACTTCTATAGTCTTTTACTTTTTTTCCTGCAGCATCGTAAAGGGCAGCCTTAATGTTATATATGTTGCTGAATTTATCGTAAACTTCAGCCATTTCACCATATGGTTCACCGGCTTTATTCAAAATGGTTATGGCTACTTTATAATCCATTCTTGCCGCGCCCAGTCCTTTAACATCGAAAAAGGATTCTTCGTTTCTTACTACGGCTACAGCATCATGTTTCAGGCTTTCAGAAATTTTCGCCACATCGTAATCCGTCTGCGCAAATGTGGTATTAATAGACGCAACGGAGAATAGCAAACTTAAATAATACTTCATTATACTTTCTTTTTAAATACGATTTGTTCGGCCTGCTTTTCAACCACGGCTTTAAATAATGCTTGCAGATCGAAATATTCTTCTGATGTGTAAAGCGATTTATTCAGGCTAATGGCACTTTTTACCATCAGGGTTTTACCTTCTATTACATAGTTAATGGCAAAGGTACCCTTGTCTTCCTGAAGTTTATAAATGCCTCCTTTAGGAAGTTTATCTATTTCATAATCATCAGGGAATTTTACCGTAATGCGGTAGTTTTCTTTAAATGGATAGGCAAAATCAACCGGAAATTTGCGTTGCTCCAGCTTAAATAAATTCTCTTTTGTTCTTTCAAACAGCAGGGGGGTAAAATACACCAGATTGCCAGCTTCTTCAACGTTATCTTCAATCACAACGTCCATGCTTTCGGTTAATAGTTCATCCGGATTATCCAGATTATCGATCTTATATGCCGATATTTCAAGCCCGGTTTTATCTTTTTTGAAGTCTTTAATAAACTCAGCCTCGTTATTTGTTTTTCTATATCTATTTCGAAGACTTAGTGCTGCATAACCTTTTGAATATTGGCTGATCTGTCCGCTTAACTTATGCTCTTTGTCTAAAACCATACTGTATACAAATATTTTTTCGCTAGAAACACTTGGCTCGGTGGAAAGCCAGTTGCCAGATGTGTTTTTTAAATCGATATAAAATCCCTGGTGACTCAAATTTTCGTAGTCTAACATACCAGCGGGCAGATCCTTGTCTGTCGCATCCAGAAAATACAGGCTATTCTGTATCTGCGTAACCGCTATTACGTTATTGAATGCCGATACCAACGGATAACCCGGATGTTCGCCGTTTTCTCTTGTACTGAGGAGGACAGGGAAGGCGTCAATCCTGGCTTCTTTTAATAAACTTAACAGGGCAAGGTTGATATCTGCAGATGAGCCTGTTTTCTTTTCGAAAATACTTTTTGGGTTGGTTTCGCTGGCATACTTGGAGTATTGCTTATCCCATTTTAAATTATTTTTAACATAATTCAGAATGAGTTTAACTGCGGTAAGGGTATCTTTTTCACCTTTCAGGATACCCGGCAGTACTGATTTGGCATAACCGTTTTTGTTAATAAAGCCACCAAAATTTTCATCTTCAGCTAAGCCTTTAATGATTTTTGGCCAGGAGCCGTTAAAATCCTGATACATTTCTCCCGGAAATTGGGTGCCACGAAGTTCAAATTCTATTTTGGGGGTATAATCATCCATTGTGGTTACATATGGTTCCTCTTTTAGGGCCGGTACATTTTCAGCACAATATTTATCGTAAGCGGCATTCGAACTTAAACCCGGGATATAGGAGGTGTTTATGGTTTCATGCACCGGATGATCGATTTGGTAGTATCCGCTCACATTGTTTTTGTATACAAAGTATTCTGGTATTCTAACATTGTATTCAGACCACAGTGTAGGAACAGTGGATTGGAATTTCCATCCGCGTAAAGTAAATGTGAAGTCGGATTTGATTTTATACTTGAACTCAATAATCGATCCTTCCTTGACATTGGGCAATGCAAATTTTTTGATGATATAGTTTTTGTTGAATGCCTCGGTAAACTTGGCATCTTTATTTAGTTTGCTGGTAATTATTTTGCCATCAACCATATTATAGGTCGCAGCATCCATAAAACTGAGGTCTTCTTTTGCAGAATTACTGCTTTTATAAAGTTCAACATTGAAGTTAGCCAGATCATAGCCGTTTTTATTTAAAATTTTATAACGGATGTGTCGTTCAAAAACATAAATAAAACCGCCGTTATTGTTATATTCGAAATAGCAATCGCCAACATCAAACAGCTTTATTGCGGAGGCTGAAGAGTCCTGCCCCGAAGCTTTTACTTCGAATTCTGCCGGTGCAATTTTACCAAACTTGAATTCTCTTTTTACGGGTGGATTGTTTTGGGCATAAAGGGTACTCACTCCAAAGCATAGCATTAGAGTCAGAAATCTGAGAGCATTTTTCTGCATGTATAAAATTAGTTTTTTGGTTGGTGCAATTATATCATAATTATCCGAATTATTTAAAATTTTTTCGGTGTTAATCAGACTAAATCAGCCGCATCATTCTCGTTAATCTGATTGATGTAATTGTCAGAAGAACTCAATATTTAAGCATTTTTAACTTTACGCTTTAATTTCCGTTCGATTTTCGTATCTTTGCCTGGCAAATAATAAATCCTAATTTATTTGCTATGCAACTCGATTCCACAAAGTTTATTGCCACAGGTTTAACGTATGATGATGTACTATTGGTACCCGCATACTCTGAAATTCTGCCCCGTGAAGTAAATACAACCACTTTTCTAACAAAAAAAATCAAGCTTAATGTTCCATTGATTTCTGCTGCGATGGATACCGTAACCGAAGCTGAACTGGCCATTGCCATTGCGCAGAATGGCGGGATAGGCATGTTACACAAAAACATGACGATCGATAGACAGGCTGCCGAAGTACGCAAGGTTAAGCGTTCGGAAAGCGGTATGATCAAAGATCCCGTAACTTTATTGGAAACAGCTGTGGTTGCTGATGCCTTCAAGATCATGAAGGAGCATAAAATAGGTGGTATTCCGGTGGTAAGTAGCGATAATAAACTGGTTGGCATTATCACAAACAGGGACTTACGTTTCCAAAAGGATATGAAGCGGCCAATTTCTGAAGTAATGACTAAAGAAAATTTAATCATTGCTCCGGAAGGAACTACCTTAGTTCAGGCAGAGGAAATTCTTCAGAACCATAAAATTGAGAAACTGCCAGTTGTGAGCAAAGATGGTTACTTAAGCGGGTTAATTACCTTTAAAGATATTTCTAAAGTTAAAAATTACCCGGTAGCCTGTAAAGATGAGCATGGCCGTTTGAGAGTAGGCGCTGCGGTAGGGGTAACTGCTGATACTTTACAACGGGTGGATGCTTTGGTGCATGCTGGTGTTGATGTAATTACGATCGATACAGCTCATGGGCATACCAAAGGAGTTGTAGATAAATTAAAAGAAGTTAAAGCAAAGTATCCTGACTTACAGGTGATTGTTGGTAATATTGCTACAGGTGCAGCTGCCAAGTTTTTAGCAGATGCCGGTGCAGATGCCGTTAAGGTTGGTATTGGTCCCGGTTCTATCTGTACCACCAGGATCATTGCCGGAGTTGGTGTTCCTCAATTATATGCTGTTTACGAATGTGCCAAAGCACTAAAAGGCACAGGAGTACCTGTTATTGCAGATGGTGGAATTAAACATACAGGAGATATTGCAAAAGCGATTGCTTCAGGTGCAAGCACCGTGATGGCAGGTTCTTTATTTGCAGGAGTAGAAGAATCGCCAGGTGAAACCATTATTTACGAAGGACGTAAATTTAAATCATATCGTGGAATGGGTTCGATTGAAGCGATGGAGCAAGGTTCTAAAGACCGTTATTTCCAGGATGTGGAAGATGACATTAAAAAACTGGTTCCTGAAGGTATTGTTGGTCGCGTGCCGTTTAAAGGCACCCTTGCTGAAGTAATGTACCAATATATTGGTGGTTTACGTGCAAGTATGGGCTATTGTGGAGCAGCCAATATTGAAGCCTTACAGGAAGCGCAGTTTGTACAGATTACCGCTGCAGGTATGCGCGAAAGTCACCCGCATGATATCACCATTACCAAAGAAGCACCAAATTATACTAGATAAGGTTTGGGGTATGGGGATTAGGGTATAAGGTTAATAAATACTCAAATATTTTAAGAATAAAAAAACGGGGCATCGGTTTACGATCGCCCCGTTTTTTTTGGTGCTAATCGTCATCCTGATCCGATAGCTATCGGATTTATTTCAGGATCTTTCATGATAAACCTATAGGTCTATTTTATAAAATCACGAAATAAAATTTGGCATTTGATATTTTTTAATATATTTGCCTACTAAATCTATAGATTTTATATAATAATATGGAAATCAATCAAAAAACGTGTTCGCATAGCTGTTGTAGCCTTCTGAGATTAGTAATCACACAATCGCAAGTACATCATTAATCAATAATGCTTAAACAAACCATTCACACCATTATGAACAAAATTTTACTTTTTTTATTTTCATTTTTAATCTCGGCGGGATTTGCTTTTGCCCAAAGTCCGGTTACCGGAGTTATTAAAACAACCAACGGTACTACTATTCCCAACGCAACGATAAAGGTAAGGGGAACTAACCAGGGTGTGGTAGCCGATGAAAACGGCGCTTTTAGCATCAATGTAAAACAGGAAACACCTTTCTACCTTCAGGTCAGCGCTGTAGGTTATAAACCACAGGATTTTCAGATACTTAAAATTGAAGATACGCCAATAGAATTGGTTTTGGTAGAAAATGCATTGCTTGATGAAATTGTGGTAACTTCCAGAAGGCGTTCGGAGGTTTTACAGGATGTACCGATCCCAATTACTGTTATTGGTGGACGTTCAGCCGAAAATGCAGGTGCTTTTAACGTGAACCGTTTAAAGGAATTGGTGCCTTCGGTACAGTTGTACGCCTCGAATGCGAGGAACACCACCTTGAACATCAGAGGTTTAGGTTCTACCTTTGGTTTAACCAATGATGGTATCGATCCTGGCGTAGGTTTTTATGTAGACGGCGTTTATCATGCCCGCCCGGCCGCTACTTCTACCGATTTTCTTGATATTGATCAGATCGAAATTTTACGTGGTCCTCAAGGTACCTTATTTGGCAAAAATACCACGGCTGGTGCTTTTAACATCAACACGAGCAAACCCACTTTAACACCGAGCGCAAAAATAGAATTGAGTGTGGGGAATTATAATTTTATTCAGGCCAAAACATCAGTTTCTGGCGCACTGGCGAAAGATCTTGCTGCAAAGATTTCAATTTCGGGTACGCAACGTGATGGTACCATCTGGAATACCAGGGAAGAACGCAGGTATAGCGGACAGAACAACCTCGGACTGAAAAGTCAGTTATATTATACCCCTTCCGAAAAATTGCAGGTGTTGTTAAGTGGCGATGTAAGCATTCAGCATCCGGCAGGTTACCCATTGGTAATTGCCGGCGTTACTACAACCGAAAGAAGTGCGTACCGCCAATATGCCAGAATTATTTCTGATTTAGGCTATCAACAACCTAAAATAGATCCTTTTTCAAGAGAAATCAATACCAATACGCCCTGGAGACATAACCAATCCATCGGCGGGATCTCGTTAAATGTTGATTATAAAATTGGGAATGGAACACTTACATCAACTACGGCCTGGCGATTCTGGAACTGGGATCCCACCAACGACAGGGATTTTTCTGAGGTGGCAGCATTGACCAAATCGCAGGGCAATTCCCGCCACGATCAATACTCTCAGGAAGTCAGGTACGCAGGCAATATTACCGAGAAATTAAGTGGGGTAGTGGGCGTTTATTTTCTGGGTCAGAATTTAAAAGGTTTGGCACAAACAGAAGAAGTAGGTAAAGATCAATGGCGTTTTGTACAAACCAGCAATACCGGTAGTCAGGCTTTATACTCCACACCGGGTTTATTGGACGGTTTTGGTATTAAAACCAACTCTGTTATTAAATCGTTAAGTGCGGCAGTTTTTGCGCAGGTTGACTGGGAAGTTTTAAAAAACCTGCATGTATTGCCAGGTTTAAGGTATACCTATGATAAAAAAGATGTTGATTATGATCGGGTAACGTATGGAGGTTTACAAACTACCGATGCGACATTATTAGCACTCAAAGCAGCCGTATATGCCAATCAGCAGTTCTCTACTAAGGTAGATAACAACAATTTATCTGGTAACTTCACCGTTTCTTATCGCCCAAGCCATAACTTAAATGTTTACGGAACTTTTTCTACCGCTTACAAACCGGTGGGTGTTAACGTAGGCGGTTTGCCAACTACCTCAACAGGAGCAGCAGATTTATCTGTAGCTATTGTTAAACCGGAATACGTTCAGCATTATGAGCTCGGTGCGAAAACGAAGCCGCTCAAAGGTGCCATTGTCAATATCAGTTTATTTAATACGGACATTAAAGATTATCAGACCAATGTGCAATCGCCACAGCTGGGCGTAAACAGAGGTTATTTATCAAATGCCGAAAAGGTGAGGGTAAAAGGCCTGGAAATAGACGGTACTTATCAACTGGAACGTTTTTTAACTTTAAATGCTGCCCTGGCCTATCTTGATGGTAAATACGTAAGATTTACCAATGCACCGCTACCATTAGAAGAAACCGGACATACCGAGGTGATCAACGGCTTGGCTACCCAGGTTGCCTTTAAAGATGCTTCCGGCGGTAGGTTGCCTGGTATCTCTAAATGGAATATCTCAGGCGGTTCAGAGCTGAGTACACCTGGTAATCTGTCCACCAGAGCGGGACGCTATTTCATCGCCGGTGATGCGAGTTACCGTTCAGAATATTCTTCAAATCCTACCCCATCAAGCGTACTGGTTGTTAAAGGTTACGCTCTATTTAATGCCAGGCTGGGCTTCAAATCCGATAAGTTTTCGTTGTTTGTTTGGAGCAGAAACATCGCCAATAAAAATTATTATGAGCAGTTACAGGCTGCAGCAGGAAACTCCGGTTTATACGCCGGTGTATTGGGCGATCCGAGAACTTACGGTGGAACAATCCGTTATGCATTCTAATTAATTTTTTCTCTCTTATATTTGGTTAGCAGGGACTGGTGTAATGCCACTCCTTTTTTATTGGAATAAATAACTGCTTAACTATTTGAGTGCTCAATGTGGTTTGAAAAGCGATGGCAGTATTTCATGTTAAAGTCGGTCCTGCTTTCCGTTTCGAGTTCTCGCTGCTGTAAGGGTTTTCTCTCCAAACAGCTTTATTTAGCAAAACCAATGGTCTTTAAAAAAAAATCTGATAGCAACTTAATATTTTACATGCTGCTAAAAGTTGTGCAGAATAAAAATTTATGGAAAGCAGATAAAATCTTAACTTCGGTAAATTTTTTAATGAATGAATAAGCTTAATTCCGTTTGTGTGTACTGCGGCTCAAACTTTAATGGGGATGCAACTTTGCGTGATGCAATAAAGCAGTTGGCAGAAACACTGGTAAAACAACAGATCAGATTGGTTTATGGAGGAGGAAGTGTTGGTGTAATGGGACTAATAGCCAATGATGTGCTGGAATTGGGCGGCCTGGTTACAGGGGTAATTCCTCAATTTTTAATGGATAAGGAAGTTGGACACCAGGGTTTGACAGAAATGCTGGTGACCGAAAATATGCACCAGCGAAAACAGAAAATGGCTGATTTGAGCGATGGTTTTATAATATTACCTGGTGGATTTGGTACATTGGAGGAATTTTTTGAAGTATTAACCTGGTTACAGCTCGGTCTGCACCATAAACCGATCGGTGTATTGAATGTGGATGGTTTTTACGATCCCTTGTTTGCCCAAATGGATATGATGGTGAAAAGTAAATTTCTGAAGCCAGCCAATCGGGATTTAGTATTTAATGAAGCTAAAGCCGAAACTTTAATTAATAAAATGGATGATTTTTCAGCTATTCCAGATGAGGTCTGGTTCAGAGAAAGAAATTTGAGTTAGGAGAAGTATCGAGTAGAAGTATCAATTAGGGAGCATCAAGTAAGACTAAGAAATTATCAATCCGCCATACGCAAAACGCCTGGCGCCAAACATACATAACAAATGCAAATTATCACCTCGCACGCAGAATTTGAACAATACCTGGGAAAAGAATTAGGAGTTTCTTCGTGGCATACCATTACGCAAGATCAGATTAACAAATTTGCAGATGCCACATTAGATCATCAGTGGATTCATGTTGATGAAGAAAGAGCACAAAATGAAGGCCCCTTTAAGGCAACTATAGCGCATGGTTATTTAACGCTTTCGTTAATCCCGTATCTCTGGAAAGAAATTGTTGATATCCAGAACTTAAAAATGGAGATCAATTATGGGATAGAAAGTTTAAGGTTTGCACAGGCCGTAACCGTAAACAGTAAGGTAAGATTAAAAGCTAAACTGGCTTCAATTATCAATCTCCGTGGTGTAACCAAAGTTAATATGGCTATCGAAATGGAAATTGAAGGCCAGAAAAAACCTGCATTTAGCGGAGAGGTCGTTTTCTTGTATCATTTTATAAGCTAATTATTGATTGCGGAGCGGATTGTTTATATTTAATGGTTAAATAAGAAACAGATTCGCTTATGATCCAAAGCAAGAAATCCCTGGGCTACATTTTTATTAGCCTGATTATCCTGTCCTGTCAAACCAATAAAGAGCAGCAATTGGCAGCTGATTCCTATTTACCGATGCAGATTGGTAATTTATGGTACATGAATGCGCAATCCTATACCGAAATTCAGGATAGCGTTCGGATTAATAACAAGCTTTTTTATAAGTTCTATTCTTTGGTAGGAGGCGATGCAGTCAGCACCGTCTACTTAAGGATAGATGAGCATAACAGATTGATCGAGGGCTATCCCGATAGTCCTTTGAAAACATACACCAGAGCAGATTTTTCTGCAAAGAAAGGCGATAAGTTTTTCACCACAGGTGAAAAAGATGAAAATGATAACGAAGTAACTGTAGTTCAAAAATCAGATCATGAAATCACTTTCTCGTTTGATCCGATTTATCATCCGAATTTAAAAGGCCACCCCACACAGGTAAAATATATAAAAGGTAAAGGCTGGGCCGAACAATACCAGAAAATCAAGATTAATGGTGTGGTTTATCAAGAATAAACAAGACAATTTACCACAGAGCACACGGAGTTTTACACAAAGTGGTCCGGGCCATAATAGCTTTTTTATTCTTAGGGTCTTTTCTAGTAATTTCTGTGATTAAAACTTAGCGTTTCAAAATGTACATATATACCCTTTTGCTCTCTGTGTTAAAACACTAATGTATTTTGCGGTTAAAAAAGCCACGGAAGTACGGAAAACACGGAAGATGCTTAACTCAACTTTGTGACCTCTGTGCTTTTTCTTTGTGATCTCTGTGTTAAAACACTAATGTATTTTGCGGTTAAAAAGCGACCAAAGCACAGAAAATACTAAGATGCTAAACTCAACTCTGTTTCCTCTGTACTTTTATCTCTTTGATCTTTGTGTTTAAAACACTTCACGTATTCTTTGCAGTTAAAAAAATGGCGTCCTTTGTAGTTAAACCAGGTGCTAGACCAGAAACCATTTTGGTCAATACCATTTTTCTAAAATTAAATTTAAATTGCCTCCATGAATATCGAATTCAATAAAAATGAGGATGTAAATAAGCAGTTGGTGTACGAACTGAAAACCAGACTTAAAAAAGTATACCAGGGCGGTGGCGAAAAAAATGCTGCAAAACAAAAAGAAAAGGGTAAGCTGCTGGCCCGTGAGCGGATTGCCTATTTAATTGATAAAGATTCTGATTTTTTAGAAGTCGGAGCCTTTACTGCTGATGGCATGTACGCCGAGCAGGGGGGATGCCCTTCGGCTGGCGTGGTGTGTGGCATTGGTTATGTGAGTGGC
This sequence comes from Pedobacter suwonensis, assembly GCF_007833675.1. Lineage (NCBI taxonomy): Bacteria > Pseudomonadati > Bacteroidota > Sphingobacteriia > Sphingobacteriales > Sphingobacteriaceae > Pedobacter > Pedobacter suwonensis. The sequence continues at coordinate 5,624,004 of NZ_CP031708.1, forward strand.
CGGCAATGTATGATTGTGGCTAATGATGCGACCGTAAAAGCAGGTGCCTGGTTCCCGATGACAGCCAAGAAGAACCTGCGTGCACAAGAAATTGCCATGGAAAACCGCTTGCCGGTAATTTATTTGGTTGACAGTGCTGGTGTTTACCTGCCCATGCAAGATGAAATTTTTCCCGATAAAGAGCATTTCGGCAGGATGTTCCGTAACAATGCCATCATGTCTTCAGAAGGTATTGTACAGATTTCGGCCATTATGGGGGCTTGTGTTGCAGGAGGTGCCTATTTACCCATTATGAGCGATGAAGCCATGATTATAGATAAAACCGGCTCGGTATTTTTAGCGGGGTCTTATCTCGTTAAATCGGCCATAGGCGAAGAAGTAGATAACGAAACGTTAGGCGGTGCAACTACACACTGCGAAATTTCAGGTGTTACCGATTACAAACATCCCAACGATCAGGCCTGTTTAGATAGCATTAAAAACATCATGAGTATGCTGGGTGCTCCTCAAATTGCTGGTTTCGATCGTATTACCCCAGTTAAACCAAAAGAAAAAGAAGAGGAATTGTACGGCATTTTCCCCGAAAACCGAGATAAACCTTACGAAATGATGGATATTATTAACCGCTTGGTTGATGGATCCGAATTCGAAGAATATAAGAAAGGCTACGGACAAAGTATTGTTTGTGGTTTAGGCCGTATTGATGGCTGGGCCGTAGGTATTGTGGCCAATCAGCGTAAAGTGGTGAAATCGAAAAAAGGGGAGATGCAGTTCGGAGGGGTAATCTATTCCGATAGTGCCGATAAGGCAAGCCGTTTTATCATGAATTGTAACCAGAAAAAAATCCCTTTGGTTTTTCTGCAGGATGTGACTGGTTTTATGGTAGGCAGTCGCTCTGAACATGGCGGTATCATTAAAGACGGAGCCAAAATGGTTAATGCTGTTGCCAATTCGGTAGTGCCTAAATTTACAATCGTGTTGGGCAATTCTTATGGTGCCGGTAACTATGCCATGTGTGGTAAAGCCTATGACCCGCGTTTAATTTACGCATGGCCTACCGCAAAAATTGCCGTGATGGGAGGCTCACAGGCCGCTAAAACCCTTTTGCAAATTCAGGAAGCATCTTTAAAAGCTAAAGGCGAAGTAATTACGCCAGAAAAACAAGCTGAGCTGTTGAAAGAGATAACCGATAAATATGATAGCCAGACTACGCCTTACTATGCTGCATCGCGACTTTGGGTTGACGGCATTATCGATCCACTTGAAACCAGAAAGGTCATTTCGATGGGCATTGAGGCAGCCAATCAATCACCGATTACCAAAAAATTTAGTGTCGGAGTAATTCAGACTTAAAATGCGATAACTTCTTTGAAGATGATAGCGGTAAGAAGAATCAATGCTAGAAGTATGATTAGAATTTTATTAGTATCTTTGTACACACCATTTTAATGAAGAATATTAAAAATGAATTACAAAATATCATTATTGGAGATGGATCAATTGGCTCAACAAGCCAACTCAAAAAAGTGCAAAATTTCCTTAGAAGAAATGAGAAAACAGGCCTCAGATCTAAAGAACAAAAGCATTTCAAAAGTGAAGAAAAAGTCAATCTGATTAACTTTGCCCTAAAAGAAAATCTATTTTATTCGGCCGAAATTTCTGAAGATAAATTTATTAGCGCCGGAGCAGAGCAAAGAGTCTATTATTATGATGATTTTCATGTAATTAAAATTAATGATTCAATATTTTATGAATCTTGGTTTGATTACTTTAATAGTTTGCTTATTCACAATTATTTTTTTAAATCTTCCGCTTACGAATTATTGGGTTTTAAAGTTATTAACGAAATACTCTATGCCGTAATTAAGCAAGAATTTATTAAATCAACAGAAGTTGCTGATTTGAATGTAGTTAAACAGTTTTTATCTTATAATTTATTCGAGAATAACCGAAACCATGACTATGTAAACCGCAGTTTGGGTATTCTTTTGGAAGATTTACATGATGAAAACGTATTGTCAAAAGATGGAATTTTATATTTTATTGATACTATATTTTATTTAACTCCAGAATTTTTTGCTGAAAGCAATTAGTCTAACAACAGCGCGTGGAATTATTTAAATGTTTAGATCTTATTTAACAACTTGGTATTTGGTTTAAAGCCGTTGGCTTTGCTATCAAACAACATGTTAATAAGTAAACTATGTTGACAATGTGCGCTTGTTAACAATTATTTAAAGCATTAAATTTGCGCTACGATTAATGAATTTCAAACATATTATATAATGTCACAAGAAAACGAACACGTTCAGTGTTTAATTATAGGTTCAGGTCCTGCAGGTTATACTGCTGCAATTTACGCTGCCAGAGCTGATTTAAAACCAATCATGTATACTGGTATGCAAGCTGGCGGACAGCTTACTCAAACTACAGATGTAGAAAATTTCCCTGGCTACCCGCAAGGAATTATGGGGCCCGAAATGATGGAAGATTTCCGTAAGCAAGCCGAACGTTTCGGAACCGATATCCGTTTCGGTTATGTAAGCTCTGTAGATTTCTCTTCAACCCCTCATAAAGTAGTAGTTGACGAAATTAAAACCATTACTGCTGATACTGTAATTATTGCAACCGGTGCTACGGCAAAATGGTTGGGTTTACCGAGCGAGCAACAATACAATGGCTTCGGTGTTTCTGCCTGTGCCGTTTGCGATGGTTTCTTCTTCAAAGGTCAGGATGTAGCCATTGTAGGTGCCGGCGATACCGCTGCAGAAGAAGCAACTTACTTAGCCAAACTTTGTAAAACAGTGCATTTGCTGGTTCGCCGCGATGAATTCAGGGCATCAAAAGCAATGGTTAGCCGCGTGTTAGCTACTCCTAACATTATTGTACACTACAATACCGAAACGCAGGAAATTTTGGGTAACGGTAAAAATGTAACAGCAGTAAAAGTAATCAATAACAAAACAGGTGTTGAATCTGATATTGCTGTTGAAGGTTTCTTTGTGGCTATTGGCCATAAACCGAACACAGATATTTTTAAAGGACAACTTGATATGGATGAGACGGGTTATTTAACCACTAAACCAGGTTCTACTTTAACCAATATCGAAGGTGTGTTTGCTTGTGGTGATGTGCAGGACATGTATTACAGACAAGCAGTAACCGCTGCAGGTTCTGGTTGTATGGCTGCACTTGATGCCGAAAGGTATTTGGCTGCTAAAGAGCATCCCGTAGAAGCTTAAGCGTAATTTCAAAATATTTTAATAAAGAGAAATCAGTAATGGTTTCTCTTTTTTATAATGGCTGCCTCAAAATAGTTCAGCTGGCCATATTACCTAAACCTAAGATAGAATCGTCATCTAGACTGGAACGCAGTGAAATGGAGAGACCTATCGGTAAAGTTATCTTTTTTAATGTTTTTGGAAAGCAATTGCAGTAGTGCTTTTTAAAGTTCGTCCTGCTTTTTATTACAACTCCGCACTCGTACCTCGTTTGCGTGTTTCCATTACATCCGATAGCGATCGGATCAGGTTTAAGTACTAAGGTTCCTGCTGCTATTCATGTTTAATAGCGAGGTTTTTAATCAGTTCTCCTACGTTTGACAAAAAAGTAGTCATTATCTACGAAAATTCAGCGAAATGAAGAGATCTGTCCCTTGGCAATATCACTACATAAATTTGGCTTTGCTAAGCAATCCAGGTTTCCGGCTTTCTTAAAATCCATATAACAACTTCTTCATGCTAAGAATTTATGTTCTTTTGCAGTGCAGTCAAACGGTTGATCTGTATTGTAACAAGAATGTGGGATTTGTAATTTCTCCATAATCTCTATCTTGGTTCAAATAATTAGTTTAAGCTATAAATCAATACAAAAAATGAACAAAGCATTATCGGTTTTTATTGGAGTATTAATCAGTACAGGTGCATTTGCGCAGCGCGATCCTAATATGGGCATTATACCTGCACCGGTAGCCATTACGAGGGCAAGCGGAAGTTTTGAATTGGATAAAACCACAGTTTTAGTCAATCAAAGCATTGATGGAGCAAAGATGGCTGATTTATTAAATGCTTTTGTGGTGAACAAGGCAGGCTTCGCCCTGCGCGAAACTAAAATTACCCAACCTAACCAAAAGGCCATTATTTTAACTTCTGTAGGTGCGGATCAATTGCCAGCTGAAGGATATACCATTAAAGTTACCCCGAAACAGATTGTTTTAACCGGAAAAGGTGCGGGGTTGTTTTATGCCGTTCAATCGGCTATGCAGATGATGCCAGATAAAGCTGCCGATAAAATTACCATTCCTGCGGTTAGTATCAATGACTATCCACGTTTTGCCTATCGTGGAACAATGCTCGACGTAAGTCGTCATTTTTTTCCGGTTTCTTTTATCAAAAAATATATTGATCAGCTGGCTTATTATAAAATCAATACTTTTCACTGGCATTTAACTGATGATCAGGGCTGGAGATTGGAAATAAAAAAATACCCTAAACTCACCGAAATCGGTTCATCGCGTAATGGTACCATCATAGGCAATTATCCGGGTAATGGAAATTACCTGACGCCGGTGAAAGGTTTCTACACACAGGAAGAAGCCAAAGAAATTGTTAAATACGCTGCTGCTAAATACATCACCGTAATCCCCGAAATTGAATTGCCCGGTCATGCATCTGCCGCTATTGCTTCATACCCGGAATTGAGCTGTTTCCCTGATCGCGATACTTTTATCAGCGATAAAACGCCTTGGGCAGGTAGTCGAAAAGGCAAGCAAGTACAGCAAACCTGGGGTGTTTTTGATGATATTTTCGTCCCATCGGCCAATACTTTTACCATGCTGAATAATATCCTTGATGAAGTAATCGATATTTTTCCTTCAAAATATATCCATATCGGTGGCGATGAAGCGCCAAAAACCTATTGGAAAGAATCGCCGTTTTGCCAGGCTTTAATGAAAGAAAAAGGCTTGAAGGACGAGCATGAATTACAAAGCTATTTTATTCAGACAATAGAGAAACATGTAAATGGCAGAGGCCGTTCTATTATTGGCTGGGATGAGATTTTAGAAGGAGGTTTGGCGCCAAATGCTACAGTAATGAGCTGGAGGGGTGAAGACGGCGGTATTGCTGCGGCACAACAAAACCATGATGTAATCATGACACCGGGTTCAATGGGTTTGTATATCGATCACAAACAATCTAATTCTCCTGATGAGCCGGTTACCATTGGTGGTTTTGCGCCGTACCAAAAAATATATGCTTATGATCCGATTCCAAAAGTGCTTACTGCCGATCAGCGAAAATATATTAAAGGCGTACAGGCCAATATGTGGACAGAGTATATTAAAACTACTGCAAAAGCTGAAAATCATGCTTTCCCACGCCTATTGGCTTTAGCAGAAATTGCGTGGTCGCCGCTTGAGCGCAAAGATTTAAAAAACTTTAGCGAAGAGCGCTTACCGGTGCATTTGGCCCGCCTGGATAAAATGGGGATCAACTTTTGGGTACCAACTCCAATTGGCCTAAGTGATCAACCTTTAACGGGCGGTGAATTTACCATTGATTTAAAAGCACCGGTTTTAGGAAGCAAGATTTATTATTCAATTGATCTATCGCGCCCTTCGGAAAACGCTTTTTTATACAACGGTCCTGTAAAAATTACGGTTCCGAAAGGCGAGAAGAGGGTTTTAAAAACCATTGTTATTGCCCCAAGCGGTAGAAGAAGTGTAACTACCGAAACGGTTTTAAATAACGGTGCCCCTGAAGTTAAAGCAGAGGCGAAGAAATAAAAATAAATTGCTTTGATAGGCTAAAATCCTTAATTTGGGACAACCAAAATATCCCAAACTAAAATGAAATTACAGAAATATACATTACAGCATCTCCTGTGCATTACGGGGATGCTGTTTTGTTTAGCATGCAGCGAAGAGAAGCCTAAAGAAATCAGAACTGAAACCGTAAAAGTGCAAAATCCTTTTCGTTTTTATAAGGATATTGAAGTAAAACCCGGATTAAATTTTGAAATCTTAAGCTGGGGTAAAGGTGTCGATTCTATTGGCGGTTACCAGATGTTAATGTCTGATTCGATCCATAATCATTACCGGTCGGCAGCTGTTGATCGCAAAGGTATTATTACTGATGCCTGGAATATGGATTTGGATAATGATGGAAATCCGGAATTATATATACAGCTGGTGAGTAAAAAAACAGTTTCCGATCTCAATGTATTTGAATATGCGGGCGGCGATTTTAATAAAATCAGTTTTCCTTCTTTAAACGCAAATCAAAAGAAAGGTTATAGAGGTGATGATAAATTTTTTATCAAAAATGGCGACCTTTTTCGTTCGTTTCCTGTAAAGGATAGCGGAGATAGTACTAAAACCATCACCAAAACTTACCAGTACAGGTTAAGCGGTAATAGTTTTTCGACGAGCGAGGTGAAGTAAGGGTATCGATGTATCCGTCATTTCGAGCGAAGTGCAGCGTAGTTGAGAAATCTTCCTTGACTTAGATCTCTCCACTCCGCTATGCTAAGGAGATGACACATCATGCACTATATCCTCTTGAAGAATAATTTATTGTATAAAATCAATGTGATTGACAGATAAATTTTAAGTAGATAGTGTCCCTCTAGAGATCGTCATTCCCAACTTGATTGGGAATCTTAATGCAAGTGTTTTTAAGATTCCCGCATGCGCGAGATCGGATAGCTATCGGATGACGAACACTATAATAATTGTCATGCTGAACTTGTTTCAGCATCTATTATATCATCGGATCCTGAACTGAATTCAGGATGACGGATTTTAATAAAAAATGAACAACGAAAAATTTTCCATTATCAATCGACTTAAAAGTTTTAAATATGCTTTTCAGGGCTTAAAACTCTTTTTTATTAATGATCATAATGGGAGAATTCATCTTTTTGCAGCAGTTATTGCTATTGGCCTTTCTTTTTACCTTAAACTTTCTGCTTTAGAATGGATCTCCATTTTGGGGGTTATTTCGGCCGTTATTGTTGCCGAAATTTTAAATGCTGGCATTGAAAAGCTTGCTGATGTGGTTTCGCCGGGTTTTCATCCTAAAATTAAAATCGTAAAAGACCTGGCCGCTGCTGCGGTTTTGGTTGCTGCGGGTTTAGCTTTAGCGGTTGGGGCCATTATATTTATCCCGAAATTATTATTTCTGCAGCGCTAATGTAGCCGTTCTCGATTCCTCCATTTTATCTTCAATAATCCGGTCCCAGCGGGCCTGCATTTTATGGTTGCTGCCATGTTCGGTTTCCTCATCGTAATTACGTTGCATGGTATCGAAATAACTGCTGATCTGGTTGGCCAGTTCGGCTATCTGGGCTTTATAGTTGCTAACGGAATAATTCCGGTTTTTTAGCACCCTTTCAGCTTCAGAGAGCAAAATGTATTGAATATTTACATGTCCCTGTTCGTGGTGCAATAAGCTCGCCCTTACTTCAGGATCTTTAATCTTATCCCACTTCACCCAGGAACGGTTTTTATCAATCCGCACTTCATTTTTAAGCTTAATCACTACACGGTTTCGATATATGGTACTGTTGTAACTATATTCCCAGGTCATTGCCGTTAAGGCAATAAATGGCGAACGTTCATCAGCTTTGCCTTTAAAATAAGTTTCCCAGTTCAGTTTTACGGGCTGGGTAAAATCCTGTTTAAAAGCAAAAGAGAAAGGCAGTAACAGCAATAATAATATCGGAATGATCAGTTTTTTCAATGCCATAATTTTTTTAACGGTATCACAGCCTGATTTTTCATTGCCATTCAGGCCAATCAAATCATCAGGATTTGTGTGTCAAATTTTACTACGAAAAAACCGTGCCTAAAATTATTCGGGAGTAGAAATCTGGCCGCTAATACGCTCGAATTTTTCGATTAGCAAGGCAATCCGCTCTTTTTCTCTTTTTATTACAGCTTTGCGTAAAATGGTTGAGCAGAAAATAATCCACAATGCTGTTAAACCAATGGCAACCACTTTCTGTATGGTGCTAAAGTATGCCAGTATTTCTACAAAATAAAATATTAAACCTAAGGAAAGGGCTATAGCATAAAACCAGTAAAGTGAGTTGTATAGTTTGTAACGATTTAACTGATAGGTTTTTAAGGTGTTTAAAAATTCATTCGGATGGGCGGTGAAATCATTTTTGGCAATTAAACGGTAATCCCGGTAAAGGATTAAGGTATACACACCAATGGCAATAATGGTAATGCTGATCCCTACGTGCGTGGTCCACGATTCGAAATGGAAAAATATCCATAGGGCAGCAATGGCGATGAAAGACAGCAGCATACCCCCAATATTTAAGGCCGATTTCAGCTTTAATCCATTTACTTCTTTCTTCGCTTGTTGCAACATTTCGTCAGCAGAAACCTTAACTTCTACCTCATGTTTTTGCCACAACTCCTGTATTTGATCAAACGCTTGCATACTGGCTATATAATTCTGTTAATTTTTGTTTAATGCGATGAATTTTTACCCTTAAGTTGCCTTCACTAATACCCGAAATGTCGGCAATTTCGTGATATGGCAGTTCATCCAGTACCATGGTAATAATTAAACGGTCATTCTCTTCAAGTTTAGAAATACATTTATAAAGCAAGGCTACCTGTTCGTTTTTCTCCGAAAATTCTTCCACTTTATTTTCGATAATGTTATCCGTTAACTCATCTTTTGCCTGTCTCTTTTCCGATCTCAGGTAAGTTAAACAGGTATTTACCGCGATACGATAAATCCACGTTGAAATCAAAGATTTATTGCGGAATTTATCGAGATTTTGCCAGACCTTTAAAAAAGTTTCCTGTAGAAGATCATTTGCGGCGTCAGTATCGCCGGTATAACCATAACATAAATGGAATATTTTTTTGGAATTCGAATCGAAGATCTGCTTGAATAACTTGTCTTTTTGTTCCATTTAGGGGCTGTCGTTGCGTTTTAGATGTTGATACACATTTTTTGTTACACAGGAATTCCAAAATAATATATTTTTGAAGCCTCCTGATATCAAAATTGGTTACAAGCCGTAAATATCGTAGTTTTACCGAATTAAGTTGCCACAAACTTTTTTATTCATGAAGAAAAACAGACTCACGCTTTTTATTTTTATAGCGCTGATTGCAGGAATTGCATTGGGGTATTTTTTAAACGTAAATGCTATTAATGTTTACAACCAGAACATACTGAATGCTGATGCCAGGGTTAAAAGCATAGAAGTTAATATTGCAAAATCAACTGATACCACGAGCGCGGTTTATACCCAGCTTAAAGCAGATAAAAAGGCTGCCGCTAAGATCAAAAAAGAAAACGAGACCATCAGGGAGAAAAAACTGGAGTTTTTCACCTTGTTAAGTGATATTTTTCTACGCCTGATTAAAATGATTGTTGCCCCGTTAGTATTTACTACACTGGTTGTTGGAGTAGCAAAAGTAGGCGATATCAAAGCTGTTGGCCGTATAGGAGGTAAAACATTGGGTTGGTTTTTAACCATGTCGTTAATGTCGCTTGTGTTAGGGATGATCCTGGTAAATTTGTTTGAACCTGGTAAGCACATGAAGTTATCATTGCCCGATCATCTGGTTGATACCGGGATCCAGAAGGCAGCCATGAGTGTTAAGGATTTTATAGCGCATGTATTTCCGAAAAGTATTGCCGAATCAATGGCTACCAATGAGATTTTACAGATTGTAGTATTCTCTTTGTTTTTTGGGGTGGCTACAGCAGCTATTGGTGATATGGGACAGATTGTAATCAAAGCGTTTGATGCCATTGCGCACGTGATCCTGAAGATGACAGGCTATGTAATGAACTTTGCCCCGCTTGCCGTATTTGGAGCCATGACGGCTATTATTGCCAAACAGGGTTTAAGTGTGCTGAATACTTATGCCATTTTTATTGGCGAATTTTACTTTGGTTTAATCATTTTGTGGGGAGTATTGATCTTTCTGGGGTTCCTGATATTGAAAAAACGGATTTTCCGTTTGGTAAACGATATGAAAGAGCCTGCCCTTTTAGCTTTTAGTACGGCTAGCAGCGAAGCAGCCTATCCCAAAACCATGATGCTTTTGGAGCGTTTCGGCTGCAAGGATAAAATTGTAAGCTTCGTGCTGCCTTTGGGTTATTCATTCAATTTAGATGGATCAATGATGTATATGACCTTTGCTTCGTTATTTATAGCCCAGGCTTATGGCATTCATTTAAGTTTTGAACAACAAATTTCGATGCTTTTGATTTTGATGTTAACCAGTAAAGGAATTGCAGGCGTACCAAGAGCATCATTGGTTGTAATCGCTGGTACCATTGCCAGTTTTAATATTCCTGAAGCAGGTTTGGCGTTGTTAATCGGTATTGATCCGCTATTGGATATGGGTCGTTCGGCAACCAATGTGGTGGGGAACAGTATTGCAACGGCTGTAGTAAGTAAATGGGAAGGGGAGTTGAAGGAGTAGGTAGTCTTTAGTCCAGAGTCTTTTTAAGCTTTCAGTTATTTAATAATGCGCTAATTCAAAATTCAATCATTCAAAATTCAATAAAAAGTGTCAAGTAGAGGAAAAAAAATATTCTTAGCCATTACGATTATCGTTCCGATGATCATTTACTGTTACATTTATTATAAACCGATTATCCAGAATGCACCCTTCCGGAAAAAGGATTTTGTATCAATGGAATACAAATGGGGCATTAAAGATACCTTAGAAAATCACTATAACTCAGCCACTGGCGAGTATCAGTATGTAACCGGGGCCGATTCGGTAGTTAGGAAAAAAATCTTTTTAAAAAACGACGATATTCTTTACATGCACAGTAAAGCTAATGAAATCGGACTTTGGAATTTTCCGGATACCATAGGTAGGAAAAGTGAAAAATCCATGGCAGTGCCACGTTACGATATTTTGTTTAAATACAAGGAAAAAACAAAACATGTTGTGATTTACGGCGATTTTGATGGTAATCCCAAATTGTTGGATGCTGCCGTACAAATGCGAAAAGTTATAGATCAAACATTATTACAGGCCGAAAAAAGAAGCGCTAAGTAGTCTTTAGTCGGGAGTCAGAATTCCTGAGTCGAAGGCCGAAGAAGAAAAAAACATTCACTCGTTATTATAAATAAAGACCTTGACCTAAGCAGATTAAGGTCTTTATTATTTAAGATGTTTTCGTATATTTACGATATATTCGTAAGTATGGAAAAATTAACATTGCAGGAAGAAGAAGCGATGCTGGCTGTTTGGCAGGTTGGAAAAGGCTTTATTAAAGATTTTATGGATGTGCTGCCAGAACCTAAACCACCATATACCACTTTGGCATCGACTATCAAAAATCTTGAACGTAAAGGATATCTGGTAAGCGAACGTTTTGCAAATGCGAACCGCTACAGTGCAAAGGTTAAAGAAATAGAGTATAAAAAGCGTTTTATGAGCGGTTTTGTTAATAATTATTTTCAAAGTTCGTACAAAGAGCTGGTTGCTTTTTTTGCTAAGGATAAAAAGATCAGTGCCGAAGAACTTAAAGAGATCATCAATTTAATTGAGCACCCTGAAAAGTAGAGGCTATGCCACATTTCTTTCTCATTTTGTTTAAAATTAACCTCGTGCTGATTTTGTTTTCGGCCACTTATTACCTGGTGTTGCGGAGGTTAACATTCTATTCTCTCAACAGGACATTTCTTTTGTTTGGGATTATTTTTTCTTCTGTTTATCCTTTTATTAACCTGACTGATTTTTTGGCCGGACATCAATCTGTGCCTACCTTTGTTCCCGGGCTGAACCAACAGGTAAGCCAGCTGGTAAAACAGGATGCCGTTCCTCTATTGTGGCAGGTGCTTACGATATGCTTTTATGTTGGCCTGTTGCTTATGGCATTGCGGTTACTGGTGCAGTTTATTTCGTTGTACCGCATGCATCAAAATTCTTCGCCCGATAAGTTAAATCAGTATCAGGTAAGGATTTTAGCGGATGAGGTAAGTCCTTTTAGTTTCTGGCAAACCATTTATATCAATCCGGGACTTCATAAGCAGGAAGATCTTCCCAATATATTGGCCCACGAGAAAGTTCATGTGGAGCAATGGCATACAGTTGATATTATTCTGGCCGAAATTTGCGTGGTTTTTTACTGGTTCAATCCCGGCGTTTGGCTGATGAAAAAGGCCGTGCGCGAAAACCTTGAGTTTATTACCGATGCCCGCATTCTAAAAAAAGGAATAGATAAAAAAGCTTATCAGTATAGTTTGCTGGATGTAGGTAACCTACAGGCTTCAGTTACCATTGTGAATAATTTCAGCTTGTCTGATCTTAAAAAGAGGATCATGATGATGAATGCCAAACGGTCATCAAAATTAAATTTAACACGCTATATGCTTGCTTTACCGGTTTTGCTGTGCATTTCACTTGCCTTTACCATTGATAAAAAAGCGGTAGAGAAAAGTTTATCGCCTTTAACCAAAGCGGTAGTTAATGTGATGCCGCATCAGAAGCCTGAGCCTGTTGTGGAAGCCGGAATAAAATCAAAAATTAATAAAAAAAGGCAGGTTATGTCGCGGGTGGTGCCTAAAACAGATACCGCTGCCAGATTTACCTTCGTTCTGAAACAGAATAGTAATGGTTTGGATTCCGCACAGCAAGATGTAGTGGCCGCGATTCAAAAAAAGGTTGACAATTTTAAATTCCATTTTAAAACAGACGGTAGCTCAAACAAACGAATTTTGGTCAAACAGTTCAACTTTACAGATTCAGTTCCAGTTAATGAAAGAATTGAACAGATTATGCTCGCTGAACAGGCAAAAGGTGGCTTTGGAAATGTTGCAGGTACCAAAGGAAAAAAAGTTACAGCCGTTTTTATCATGAAATCTACTGTCAATACCAAAGAGAACAGCGAAGCATTAAAAGATAAACCTAGTGCAAAAGAATCTTCGGTCACCAGTATGGGTTATTACCTGAACGGAAATAAAGTGAGTAAAGAAGCGATTGATCAATTAAATCCCGATATGATTATGGATCTGAAAATGGATCAGAAAGGGCAGTTTATCCAGATTAATACGAAGCATTAGTCGAATTTTTTTTCGCGGATCAAACGGATAAAGACAGTTCGTAAACAACAATATGCGTTAATCATGTCAAATCAGCGGGAGATCATGCGCTGCAGCAAAAAAGCATTCGTAACAGTTATTTTCCCGCGGATCAAAGGGAGTTTGCAGATCAGGAAAGTTCTTATAACAACAGTCTGCGTTAATCATCTCAACTCAGCGGGAGATCATGCGCTGCAGTACTTCCCGCTAATTAAATCTTAAAAATTAAACGTCGCCTTGAGCATGGCTACCCGTCCGGGGATAATATAAGTTCCAGTAGTTAAGGAGTTGGCCGAAAGGTAAATGGCGTCAAACCTTTTAATATTGGTGAGGTTAGTGATCCCAAATTCAATATCAGTCTTCATTTTTAACCATTTGTAGCGCAGGTTTGCATCCGCAAAAATATATTTCAAATCAGGTTGTGATGATTGCCTGGTGAAAAGGTGTTCAGCAGATAGGTTTACGTACAGATTTTTAATTGTGGTAATCGCTAAAGCAGACTGTTGCCTTAATTGTTTAAAATTCGTTTTTATCCCGTTAGCTACTATCGCTTTATTATCTGTAATGGCATAGTTGGCTGCATAAGACCAGTTAATGAAGTCGCTCAGCTTGGCTTCAATCCCAACTTTGTAAGCTATGGTTTGCGTATTAAACGGTAAAAGTGCATTGTTCTGTAGCTGACTGTATCTGCTTTGCGAATAACTGACGCCGGCATTTACGGTGCTTTTTAGGGTAAACAGGTATTTGCTGGCATTTGCTGCAAGGTAGAAGTTACGGATATGGTTATTTAACGGCAGTACAATTTTCTGCTGAATGTTGTTGCTCAGGTTGAAGGCCGAAATGGTGTTCAACTCAGTGTCGCTATAATTGGCCGTTAAATTCGCGAACAACATTTGCATGGCCTTTCTAAAGTTGAAACCGGCGCCTATGTTATGTGTTTGGGATTCGGTAATTGGTGCATCGTTTGAAAATAATGATCGGTAGTTCTTTAAAATCGTACCCCGGTACACGTCGCTAATATTTCCCAGGTCGTTTCTGAAGCTATAGTTTGCCGTTACATAATTTTCGGTACTGGTTTCGTATTTTAGGTTAAACGAAGGGTTTATGAATAGCTTATTCAGGCTATTATGCAATTGGTTAGCGGTATCGCTGTAGTCAATGTGGTTGTAGCTTAATGGTAAGCTTAAACCAGCCTTTAATTTCTCATTGGTATACTCGTAAGTGGCTTCAGTGTAAAGTTTGGTTTTAAACCAGTCAAGTTCATTTACCGTATTTCCTGTAACGGGTTCCGTTTGCTGATTATTTTGCGTGCGGTATAGCACTGAATTAAGCTGCTGTTGCTGCATATTAAAGCCTGCTTTGTAGGTTTGTACGAAGTTGTTTTTTACAAAAGCGAATGACGCATAGTTATTGGTGTACCAGGTTGGTAGTTTGATCTGCTGTGTTAAATCAAGATAACTGTTTCCATTATTTAAAATATCAGGGTTTAGCCCGGGTGTAATATTTAGGATTTCGGGTTGAGCAGTATGGTTTAAATAGGAGTAGAGATTGATTACATCCTCTGATTTTAACTTTTTTCGGTAATTAAATTCGTTCGATAAATCGAAAGTTTTCTGTTTAAGGATCTGGTTGGCTGCTACGTCATTAATTATTAAATCCGATGTGGTTTTGAAAGGGGTATATTCCAATACCAGATTGTTATTCAGATAGTATCGTTCCGCATTGCCATTCAGGGTAAACTGCGCCCTGAGTTTTTGTGGATTAATGGCATTGTTTTGTGTTTCGGTATAACGTATGGTTTGACCGGGAAGGTAAGTCTCCGAAAATTTATTGTATTCCTGATGTCTCTGGTCGTATAGATAGGAGATATTGGCCCTTAACTGGAGGTCTGGATTGAACTTGTATAAATTGTTAAGGTTAATGAGGCCAGCTTTGTTAAACAGATATCTGCTTTGTGGCAGGGATGGTACCCCGGCAGCGCCTGTAGATAGTAGTCCGTTTGGTTTATCGTTATCCAGTTTTTTTGCATAATCAGAAAAATTATGTGCAATAAGGTCGCTACCCGGATCAATGCCGATATTGTTTCCTTTTATGTTGTTGATAAATTTTAGCTTTTTATTAAACAACATGGCGGTTAGGTTTTCATCAAATCGATTGGGGACGCCGGCACCAACAGTGGCATCTCCCATCATTTTAAGCTTAGCTTCATCTTTGATCACCAGGTTTAAAGCAACATCGTCACTCATATTATTTTTGCGCATCATTTTAACAGGTTGATCGTTCTGAATAACCTGGACCTTATCAACTGCTCCATGCGGAATGCTTTTAGTGCCTATATTGTACTTGTCATCCAATAGATTATCCCCATCCACATATAGGTTAGATATTGATTTTCCGTTGTAGGTGATCTTGCCATCCTCGGCCACCTCAACACCGGGCATTTTTTTTAATACATCGCCAATACTTCTGTCTTGCTTATCGGCAAAGTCAGCCGTGCGGTAATTTAAAGTATCGCCCCTGGATGTCAATGATGGTCTGTTTTTAACAGTTACCGTTTCCAGTGTGGTTTCGCTGGGTTGTAAAATCACCTCGTAATTTTTAGCAACGTCGGTTACGGTGGTTACCAGCTTTTTAAAGCCAATGCTCGAAGCTTCAAGGTGGTAACCTGCAATGGCTTCGTTTTTGAGTTCGATGGTGAAGGCGCCATTTTTATTCGTTCTGGTAAAATTGATGATGTTACCGCCGGCATCTTTTAAGGTAACGTTAACGGATTCAATACCTTTGCCGCTTGCGTCTTTTACCAATCCTTTAAGTGGCCTTTGTGCAGCAACAGAAAGCGCTGTCAGCAAGAGCCAGCAGCTTAAAATGAACTTTCTCATTTTTTATCTTCGATTTCTATCGGATTATTGATTTCAGCTTTATTTGTGGTCTTGCTTGCAGGACGTGGCACCTGATTGGTTTTGAATGAACCTTGCATTCCATTTGCAGCCATTTGGGCCTGCATAAAACCTTGCGGATCTTCATCGCGTGCTGTTTTAAGTTTATCCAGTTCTTTTCTTGTGGTTTTTATTGCATTTGTTGGTAATTTAATTTCAGTCCCAAGGTAACTGGTGCTAATATCCATGCCCATAATTTTTACTGAACTCACTCCGCCACTTGGGGCTGCAATTTTAACCTCTCCATCGGTATTGTCTGTAGCATTTGTTTCCTTTACATTTTCAAGTCCGGCAAATTCAAATTTCACTTCTTTTTTATCATCGTAAGCTTCTATAATTAAACCAGGTAAACCATTTAATTTCCATGGACCGCTTTGAAACGGAATATCGGTTGCAAACCAGGCTATCCAGTTGCGGCCTTTAAAATGTGTAGTTGCTTTTTGACAGGCAATTCCCGAAAAGCTCATCGTATCTTTTAATATCTTCCAGCTAATGGCTGGAGCAGGTTCTTCAATTAGGTAATTGTTAAATACGCGCTCTTTGGTAATCATTTTATGTTCATTTGCAAAAAAGAAATAGTCTTCCTGGGTAAGTGGTGCTTTCGTTTCACTTTTTACTTCAATTTTCACGTTTCCATTACCTGCCTGGTTTTTCATTTGCTCCATGATCTGCATTTGCATGTTCTTTGCCTGGTTCATTTTATCGTAACTGGTAAATACAGATGCATTTTTACCGGTTACAAGCAGCATATTTTCTACTTTGGGTTTATCTTTCTGTGTCGTATCGGTTACGTGTGTAAAAGTGTAGCGCACCCTGGCCAAAGCTTTGTCTGGTTCCTGGGCCTTTGCTGATAGTAAAATGGCTGTAGCCAGGCAAGTAGTAAAAATTCGTTTCATGATATGGTTATTTAGTTGTTTATTTAGTTTTCGTAAATCTACGAAGTTTTCGTAATTAGAAAAATGTTTTAACATTTTTTAACGGGGAGGAGGGGTAAAATGGAAGACGGATGATGGAAATGGAAGATGTAAAAAAGGAAAATGGAAAATTGAGAAAGAGAGCGGACGTGTTTATTTGCAGAGATGCATAGACACCTAGATTTTGATATGTCATTTGAGTGGAGGTGGGACCGACAGAAATAATATTTGGAAATGAGCGTTCGGTGTTTCTTGGCGGCTTGCGGCCCCGCTTTCGCTCATAGTCCTCGCTGCGCTCCGGGCTATTCCGCTCTATCGGGTTTAGAAACAAAGCTTGTGCGCCCTGGAACTCTACAAACGAGAGTATTCCCCATTATAAACGATAAGCATCGCTGAAAAGGCGGAGGCCTTTCATTGCTATTGTGTTTGTAGACAGCGCGTGTGCAGGATGCGAGAAAGGAACTAAAATGCGTATATTGGCGCTTTAAAAAAACATAACCGGATGGTTAAAGGGATCAGAAAGTTTTGGTTGAAATGAGGGGAATGTTTTAACGAAAAATATTTTCGATATCTGTTTGTGTGTTAATTGAATTTATTCTATATTTGCACCTCGTTAAATAAAAATTAAAAAACTAATATTTAAACAATGTACGCAATAGTAAATATAGCAGGGCAGCAATTTAAAGTTGCTAAAGACCAGCACCTTTTTGTACACAGATTACAAGGAGATGAAGGCGCTAGTATTGAATTTGATAATGTATTGTTGGTTGATAACGGTGGTGCAATTACTGTAGGTGCTCCTGCAGTTAAAGGTGCTAAAGTTTCAGCTAAGATCGTATCTCATTTAAAAGGTGATAAAGTAATCGTTTTCCACAAAAAACGTAGAAAAGGTTACAAAAAGAAAAATGGTCACCGCCAGTTTTTCACTAAGATTCAGATCTCTGACATCACGTTATAATTAATTGTTAACCCAATAATCCGCTTTTAGCGGGTTACAAAATATAAAATCATGGCACACAAAAAAGGAGCCGGTAGTTCGAAAAACGGACGTGAATCGCACAGTAAGCGTTTAGGTATTAAAGTTTTCGGTGGTCAGTTAGCTGTTGCAGGAAACATTTTGGTACGTCAACGCGGCACAAAACACCATCCTGATAAAGGCGTGGGTATTGGTAAAGACCATACGTTATTTGCTTTAGTTGATGGTACTGTTGTTTTCAAAAAGAAACAAGATAACAAATCATATGTTTCTATTCTTCCTATCACTGATGCGGAGATCGAAGCAGCAATTGCTAAGCCAGCTACTAAAAAAGCAACTGCAGAAAATGAAGTTGTAGCTGAAGCTGCACCAGCAAAAAAAGCACCTGCGAAAAAAGCAGCTAAAAAAGACGAAGCTACTGAAGAAGCTGCAGCTGCAGAATAATTAGTATGAAACGAATATAAAAAGGGTTCTGATGCAAATCAGGACCCTTTTTTGTTATAGCTGAAACTACAGTTGCGAACTAGCTTTCTCAGTCAGCACAGCAACTGCAATCTGATTGATTAACCTTATCCTAAAATCACAAGATTAAGATTGCTTTGTCGTTCCTCCTTGCAATGACGGGATTTTCTTTTGCTGATTTATCCTTCGTTTAACTGGCGTCAAACCTCGGACTGCCAACGGCGCTGAATTGTTAAACCCTGTTAAATAACAAAAATTAACATATCAGACTTTTAGATTTGGGTAGTGATTTAAAACCAAACCCATGAATCTGAAGCAGATATCCTTATTACTTCCATTACTTATTTCAAGCAGTTTCCTGTATGCGCAAGATGTAGAAGAAAATATGCGCATGGTAAAACCTTTTAAGGCCGACGGTATATCGAACGAATGGAATGAACCACTTAACCAGTACAACGATGCTACACGGCTGGCTTTTGCGCTCGCTAATGATGACCAGAATCTTTACATCATTATCGAATCTCTGGATCCGCAAACTACGTTCAGTGTATTGAGCGGAGGCATTACCTTAAACATTAATACAGCAGGCAAAAAGAAGGATGGGATTCAATTAACCTTTCCGCTGATGGAAAGACCACATGAACTTAAAGATGTAAATATATCCCCAAATCATATAGCGCAGCCTAACGGAGATATGGGAATGCCTCACGACCCTTCAACAGTGAATAAAAGCATCCGTGTTTCTGGGTTCAAAAACATTGTCGATGGTGATTTATCTGCAGAGAACCAGAATGGGATTGAAACTGGTATGAGTATACACCCCAATAAAGACCTGATTTACGAACTCCGTATTCCGCTGGAACAACTTGGCGTAAATGTAGAGGCAAAAAAGCCATTGGTTTATCACATTAAAATTAACCAGCCCGATAGAACTGCTATGCATCAATCAGGCAGGCAGGAAAATGGGGGCAGAGCAGGCGGTTTTTCGGGTGGAAAAGGCATGGGTGGAATGGGCAGTGGCCGCGGTGGTATGGGTGGAGGAAGATCAGGAGGGGGGATGAGCCGTAGCCGTGGCCAAGGGCTGCAGGAAAGCCGTGGAATTGCCGCTAAACAGTCTGATTTTTGGATTAAGTATAAGTTGGTTAAAGCTTAAGCACAAAGCCATCTTAATGCGAAAGCTGGTGATGGCTGCCGTTTTAAGATGGGTTTATATTTGGATCTTTCATCGGTATCGGCTTCGATGCGATCCGGGGCAACGAAGCCGGGAGTCTGAACGGGAAAGATCTTTCCCGACCTTGCGACAGTAGCGTGCTTCAGTCTATATGATGCTTTTTCAAACCAATTAAGCCCGCTTTTTTAATATTCCCTGGCCATTAACTGGTGGGTAAGGGTTAACAGGCTGGCCTTTCTTTCATCGCTCACATTGATCTGTGCAAAAAAGGCCAGGGCTTTATCCCGGTAATGGTTCATGTGTTCTTTGGCTATTTGCTGTATATCCAGGGTATCGTAAACTGCCCTAACGGTTTCTACCTTTTCTTGTGCATTAAATGCTTTAGCATTGGTCCAGGTATTCAATGTAGCTTTGTGGTCGCCTTCAGCAAGTTCAAGAGCTTTTAGCAATAAGAAAGTTTTTTTATTGGCAATAATATCGCCACCAACCTGTTTGCCAAACTTTTCAGGATCAGCATAAACATCTAAAATATCATCCTGCAGTTGAAAGGCAATGCCTATGTTTTCACCAAATTGTTCAATGAGGTCGGCATCTTTTGCAGGTGCACCGGCAATTATTGCTCCTAATTTAAGTGCGCCTCCCAGAAGTACGGCTGTTTTAAGTCTGATCATGTTGATATACTCCGCAATACTTACATCATCACGTCCTTCAAATTCCATATCCAGCTGTTGTCCCTCGCAAACGCCTTGTGCAGTACTATTAAAAGTATCAAGCGAATCTTTCAAAAAAACTGGATTTACTTTCGCCAGGTTTTTATTGGCTTCTACCATCATCACGTCACCGCTTAAGATAGCCACATTGGTACTCCACTTTTCGTGTACGGTTGCCTGTCCTCTGCGTAATGGTGCATTATCCATGATATCATCATGTACCAGGGTGAAATTATGGAAAATTTCGATGGCCATGGCAGCATGTACAGATTCATTGGCATCTGTACCAAACAATTCAGTAGCCATAAGTACCAACAGGGGCCTTACGCGTTTGCCGCCGAGGTTAATAATGTAACTGATTGGATCGTAAAGTTGTTTCGGGTAACCTGGTAAATTTAAATTTTGTATTGCGGTATCTAAAATCTGCTGTAATTGTTCTGTCGTATGCATGTTCTGTTTCAACATTGTGTTTCGGGCACAAATGTCTTAATTTTTTAATCAGGAATTAGGGTGAAATCGATCTGACGTTTAGAAAGGTCAACTTTTTTTACACGGATCATTACTTCATCTCCCAGTTGATATTTTTTCTTTTTTCTTTGGCCAACAATACAATAGTTTTTTTCGTCTAGCACATAGAAATCATCAGATATATCGCGTAAACGGATCATACCTTCGCATTTATTCTCTTCAATTTCTACATACATGCCCCATTCGGTAACGCCGGAAATAACACCCTTGTATTCGGTACCGATATTGTTTTCTAAAAATTCGGCCTGCTTGTACTTAATTGATGCTCTTTCAGCTTCAGCCGCCCTTTTTTCCATTGCCGAAGAATGTACAGAGGCAACTTCATAAAATTCCATATCGGCCGATTTGCCCCCATCTAAATAGGTTTGCAGTAAACGGTGGGCCATTACGTCAGGGTAACGGCGGATTGGCGAGGTAAAATGTGTATAATAATCAAAAGCCAAACCATAATGACTTGTTTTTTTTGTGGTATAAATGGCTTTGGCCATAGAACGGATGGCCAGTGAGGTTAAAATATTCTGCTCTTTTTTGCCTTCAACATCGGCCATCAAATGGTTGAGTGATTTGGCAATTTCCTTATCAGATTTGGTGTTGATTCTGTAACCAAAACGGGAAGCAAAGTTGGCAAAAGTTTCAAGGGTTTCCATGTTCGGCGAATCGTGTACCCGGTAAACAAAAGTTAATTTTTGCTTACCCTTACTTTTTTTGGCAATAAATTCAGCTACTTTGCGGTTGGCCAAAAGCATGTAATCTTCGATCAATTTGTGGGCATCTTTGCGTTCTTTAACGTAAACGCCTATAGGTTTACCCGCTTCGTCGAGTTTAAATTTAACTTCGGTGCTTTCAAAGCTGATGGCACCATTTTTAAACTTGCGGTCGCGCAGGATGTAAGCCAGCTCGTTCAGTTTTTGTATTTCGGTTGCGTAATCGCCGGTTTTATTTTCAATTACTTCCTGTGCTTCCTCGTAGGTAAATCTGCGATCGGAGTGGATTACGGTGCGGCCATACCATTCGTTTTGGATGTTTGCCTGCTCATCGAGTTCAAAAACTGCAGCAAAACATAATTTATCTTCATGCGGACGAAGCGAGCATACGCCGTTACTTAAACGCTCAGGCAGCATTGGGATTACACGATCAACAAGGTAAACCGATGTTGCGCGGCTGTAAGCTTCTTTATCAAGTTCAGTCCCCTGGAGCACATAATGTGAAACATCGGCAATATGGATCCCGATTTCATGGTTTCCATTCGGTAGTTTCTGGTAAGAAATGGCATCATCAAAATCCTTTGCGTCAGCCGGGTCGATAGTGAAGGTTAACACCTTTCTAAAATCTTTGCGTTTAGCAATCTCAGCAGCAGAAATTTCTTCCGGAATGGCATTGGCTTCTTTTTCTACCTGTGCAGGAAACTCGAGCGGAAAGCCATATTGAGCCAGAATGGCGTTCATTTCGGTGTTGTTTTCACCTTGGTTGCCCAGCACATGTTTTACAATACCTACCGGATTTTTAGCGCTTTCTGGCCAGTCGGATAATGTTACCAATACCCGTTGGCCGCTTTTTGCGCCATGGGTATCAGCCAGTGGTACAAAAATATCATGCATCATTTTTTTATCGTCGGCAACGACGAAGGCAAAGTGATCTGATATTTTAATCACGCCTGTAAAGTCTGATTTTGCTCTTTTAATGATTTCGACAACCTCGCCATCGTTTTTCCGGCCACGCTTTTTGGCAAAAACATAAGCTTTTACCGTATCGCCATGCAGCGCATTTTTAAGCTTGCGGGGAGCGACAAAAATATCTTTTTCAAACTCGTCTTCAGGAACTATATAAGCTGAACCATCAGCCGTCATATCTACGGTGCCAATAATAAAGTTCTGCAGTTCTTTAAGTTTAAATTTACCTTTTTGCGGTTCCAGGAAAATGCCGTCATTTTTTCCTTCTTTTAATATCTCTAAAATCGTTTCTCTTGATTCCTGATCATTTAGGTTCAATTTTGCCGAAACCTGTTTATAATTGAGCAACTGATTATTGTTTTTTTCAAAAATATCACTAACCAATTGATTCAGAACCAATTTTATATTTGCCGATTTTTTCTTTGCCATACGCTAAACTGAATTTATCGAAGATACAGAAAAGATAGGGAAGTGGCAGGATTTGCCGTGTAAAATGTAGGTAAGGGGTTTGAGATTTGAGATCCGAGATGTGAGATATGAGATATGAGATGTGAGATTGGAGATGAAGATTCCAACTATGATTTTGTTGATTTAAGTTCAACATAGGTAACGTTTTTACGCTCAGCTGTATAACTGATATGGATGTTTCCATTTTTATCCTGAATAATGGCTGGGTAGCTATATTCGCCTTTTAAATGGTTTTCGAGGGTGTAAATATCTTTCCAGTTTTTACCATCGGTTGATATGGCCAGCTTTAATACTGAGCGGCCTTCCCACCAGTTTTTACCCGCGGTTAACGGATTATAAACCAGCAATTGATGGCCGTCTTTCAAAGTTACCGCATCGCTGCCCGAATTTGGGTTAGGCAGTTGGGTAGGTTTTAATTTTGACCAGGTTTCCCCATGATCTGCAGACCAGCTTTCTACAATCACATTTTGGCGACTCCTGCAAAGTAATTGTAGTTTTCCATTTGGGTATGTAAGAATGGAGGGCTGGATAACGCCAAAGGTATCGCAGTTGATCTGAATTTTTTTCCAGTTTTTGCCATTTGCATCCGATTTTTCGATATGGATATGCCACGTTTTTTCATCCTGACTTTCGGTGCTTGACGGATAGAGGATGGTTCCGTTTGCCAGTTGGATGGGTTTGTTTTTGATAGGTCCCAGGAAATTTTCCGGTAATTTTTTAGCTTCAGACCAGCTTTTACCATTGTTGGCAGATGTTTTATATTCGGCCCACCAGGTACGGGGATTTAAGCCTACTTTGTAATGTAAAAATAAGATGCCGTTTTTTGCTTTAAAAAGAACCGGATTCCAGCAGGCTAAACGGCTGGTATCGTTTTGTATCCCGTTGGCAATTTCAATAGGCTGGCTCCATTCGGTGCCGTCTTTTACTGCCGACCAAATAACCACGTCTTTGCTTCCTTCATGTTTGCCTCCAAACCAGGCAGCCATAATTTTTCCATTTCCGAGATCAACCAGTGTTGAAGCATGACAGGCTTCAAAAGGCGCCTGCTTAAAAATAGGGCCTGATTGTATTATTTCTACTTTTTGCGCGTAGGTTGCTATGTAAAGCAGCAGTATAACAGTAATAGAAAAAAATCTTTGCATAATTTATGGCTGGCCGGGAATAGCGGCGATAAGTTTCCGGGTATATTCGGCCTTAGGGGCATTAAACAATTCTTCAGGGAAGCCTTCTTCTTCAATTTTACCTTTATTCATCACTAAAATCCGGTCAGAAATATGCTTGATTACCGCCAGGTCATGTGAAATGAAAAGGTAAGTGAGGCCAAACTCTTCCTGTAAGGACCTGATGAGGTTGAGTACCTGCGCCTGAACTGATACGTCAAGCGCTGATACAGATTCATCGCAAATGATAAATTTAGGCTGTAATGCCAAAGCCCTGGCAATAACCACGCGTTGCCGCTGGCCTCCGCTAAACTCGTGTGGGTAGCGGTTAAAATGCCCGGCTTTTAAACCAACTTTGTCTAAAAGTTCTATTACTTTCTGTTTGCGTTCGGTATCATTTTGATAAAGCCCGTGTACCTGCAAGGGTTCCATTATAGATTGTCCGACGCTTAATTTAGGGTTTAACGACGCGTAGGGATCCTGAAAAATAATCTGGATATCCTTTCTGAGTTTTCGCAATTCATTTTTGCCTAGGTGTGTTATGTCTTCTCCGTTAAATATAACGGAACCCGAAGTTGGCTGGATTAGTCTGAGGATAGTGCGCCCCAGCGTAGTTTTCCCGCAACCCGATTCGCCTACAAGGCCCAAGGTTTCTCCCGGAAAGACATCAAAATTCACACCATCTACCGCTTTAACATAATCGTTAATTTTACCGAATAAACCATTGCTGACAGGATACCAGGTGCAGAGATCCTTAATTTGCAGCAATGGTTTTTGCTGATATAAGGTTTGCCTTCTTGTTGCAATTTCTGTTGCTGTTAACTGGTTTGAAGCCAGCAGATACGCAGGTATGTCTCTGGTTTCGCTGTTTAAAAAATCAGCTACGACCGGTAATTTTTTTAATTGTAAATTCGGCGAGGGCCTGCAGGCCAATAAACCTTTGGTATAAGGGTGTTGCGGATTTTCAAACACCGATTTTGCTGGTCCCTGTTCCACAATTTCGCCCTTATACATCACGGCCACTTGGTCGGCAATTTCATTTACTACACCTAGATCGTGCGAAATAAAGATCATGGCCATGTTGCGCTCCGTTTTGAGCTTAAGGAGCAATTGTAAAATCGTTTTCTGAACGGTTACATCCAAGGCAGTAGTAGGCTCGTCGGCAATGAGGAGTTTCGGGTTGCAGCTCAGGGCCATGGCAATCATCACCCGCTGCTTCTGTCCGCCTGAGATCTGGTGCGGATAACTGTGAAATATTTTTTCCGGCCGCGGAAGCTGCACTTCGTTAAACAAGGCAATGGTCTGTTTTTTTGCTTCGGCCTTATCTATCTTTTGGTGTACGATAATGGCTTCGGCCACCTGATCGCCGCAAGTAAAAACAGGATTAAGGGAGGTCATGGGTTCCTGAAAAATCATCGAAATCTGATTCCCCCTGATTTGCCTGATCTCGTTAGCATTTAAGTTAAGCAGGCTGATGTCTTCAAATTCGATATCACCCGTGATTTTTGCCAGGCCCTCATCATGTAAACGCATAATGGAAAATGACGTAACCGATTTGCCGGAGCCCGATTCGCCTACTATACCCAAAACAGTACCTTTTTTAACATTAAAACTTATGGTTTTAACGGCATTGAACCAGCTTTTATCTTCCTGGTTGTAGAAATTGATATTTAAATTTTTAACGTTTAGCATTAAATCTTACTGATTACAATTTCTTTTGAACCTGACTCTAAACTATTGTGTTCATCTAAATGATAATGGCAACCGGATGAAGTTTCGGCATGTGCCAGAGAAAGCAGCTGTTTTACTAAAGAAATTAAGCCGGCATGGTTGGCTGAAATCATAATCTGATCATTCAGAACTTCGCTTTTAATTATAAATCCATCTTCCCAGAATGAAACAGCACCCTTTTCTTGAGCGTATTCGGGAATGTTTATTTTTAATTCTGCCATCAGGTTACAATGGTAATATTTTCTTCCGGAATTATATCCATTCCTTTAAATTTTAACAGTACCTGTGCGGTAGTAATTACATCTTTCTGGCAATAGGTCACAATCCGGGGCAGGTTTTTTTCTTCATAATATACCTGTTTTACCTGACTGCCGTTAATGTCATCTTTTGGCGTTGGGATATCGAGAATGGCAGCAAGCAGGTTAAGCGAGGTGAAATGTTTGTAGTCGCCAAATTTCCAGAGTTCCATGGTATCAATATGATTAACTTCCCAGGGTCTTCTGCCCGATAATTCCAGCTGTGCAGGAATTTCTATCTGGTTAATTAAAAGCCTGCGGCACAGGTATGGAAAATCAAATTCCTTTCCGTTATGGGCACAGAACATCAGGTTAGGTGTTTGCTTATAAAGCAGCGCTGCAAATTCAGAAAGTATTAGATGTTCATCGTGCCCCGAAAAGGATTTGATGCGCAGTTTGTGCGTGTTTTCCTCAATATAGAAAATGCCCAGGCTGATGCAGATAATTTTACCAAATTCAGCCATGATACCTGCACGGTCGTAAAAGTCTTCAGCACTTTGCTCGCCATTGCGTTGATAATGCGTTTTTTGTTCCCAAAGTTCTTGAAAATGGGGTGGTACTTCCTGAAAAGAAGCATATTGCGGAACGGTTTCAATATCAAGCACCATTACCTGGCTCAGATCTAGCGTTTTTAACATATAAACAGTTTTCAGTTAACAATTTACAGTTTTCTGTTTATAATTAAAGCAGGTGGAAAATATTTTATCAGATTTCGATAGGCTGAATAACAAAATCCAACAATTTCTAACAGATATTATGATGCTACGATAAAAAAAGTATGCTGTTAGAAAGGTGATGGCACATTATTCGAATAATCTCAAACTCACTTGATGGCCAAAAATCGTATAATACGTTTATAAATAAAGGCCGTACAATAAGTTTTTATCGTACGGCCTTTATGTTTTTAGTTAACTAAAATCTATGGTGAATCAGGCTAATTTACCTAAAGCTTCCTTAATTCTCCTCAAAGCTTCAACCAAACTTTCATCTGAAGCGGCATAAGATAAACGGATGTAATTATTGTTGCCAAAAGAATCGCCGCCTACGGTTGCCACGTGACCAACGTTTAATAAATATAAAGCTAAGTCTGAAGAATCTTTGATGACATTTCCGTCAGCATCTTTTTTACCAAAAAAAGAACTGATTTCAGGAAAAAAGTAAAAAGCCCCATCGGGAAGATTAGTTTTTACACCCGGAATATCATTTAACAGGTTGTAAACCAATTCTCTGCGGCGCAAAAATGCTTCTTTCATCTCTAGCACACTCGCTAAGCCTTGCTCGTAAGCTACAATCCCGGCCCTTTGGGCAATGGAACATGTGCCCGAAGTGGTTTGTCCCTGTAATTTATCGTTCGCAGCAGCAATCTCTTTATTTGCTGCAATATAACCTAACCTCCAGCCCGTCATGGCAAAAGCTTTAGAGAAACCATTAACGATAATTACGCGGTCTTTAATGCTGTCGAACTGCGCAATAGACTCGTGTTTATCTACAAAGTTGATATGCTCGTAAATCTCATCGGAAAGGATGTAGATGTTGGGATGTTTTTCGAAAACAGCTACCAATGCCGCTAATTCTTCTTTGCTGTAAACCGATCCTGTTGGATTACATGGCGAAGAAAACATAAATAATTTCGATTTCGGTGTAATAGCCGCTTCCAGTTGTGCAGGCGTAATTTTAAAATCACTCTCTATATCTGTATCTATGAAAACAGATTTTCCTTCTGCCAGGGTAACCATTTCCGAATAAGAAACCCAGTAAGGCGTTGGGATAATGACTTCATCGTCCGGATCGATCAAGGTGAGAATAACATTTGATAAAGATTGTTTTGCACCTGTTGAAACAACGATCTGCGAAATATCATAATCCAGGTTGTTTTCTGTTTTCAGCTTGTTAACAATGGCCTGGCGTAGTTCCGGATAACCTGGTACTGGCGAATAACGGGTATAATTTTCGTCCAATGCTTGTTTAGCAGCATTTTTTACGTGCTCTGGCGTGTTAAAATCGGGTTCACCAACACTTAAACTGATTATATTAATGCCCTTTGACGCTAGTTCGCGACCAAGTTTGGTCATTTTAAGGGTTGCAGATTCTGATAGACTGTTGATTCTTTTAGATAAGGTGCTCATGGTTAATTACTTTGACCGCAAATATATAAACCAAATATTATTCTGCACTAAAAAAGACGCAGTTTTTCTCATTTAATTTATCCGATAAGCGTATTTTTGAAAAAAATATTCGTGTGTCGGTAAAAAAGAAAGCAATAATAATCTCCCTTGTTGTGAGCGTGGTGCTAATGTTGGCTAAGTTTCTGGCGTATTTTATCACAGGTTCAAATGCGATTTTAACCGATGCCGCAGAGAGTATTGTAAATGTAATTGCCGGTAGTTTCGCCTTTTATAGCATTTACCTAAGTACGCGGCCGCGCGACGAAAACCATCCTTACGGACATGGAAAAGTGGAATTTTTTTCTGCTTTTGTTGAAGGAATCCTCATTCTGATTGCGGGAGTAGTAATTATTTTTAAATCATCGTACAATCTTATTTATCCGCATGTAGTGGGGGAACTGTTAACCGGAACGTTGATAATTGGAATTACCGGGGTAATTAATATGATTGTAGGCCTATACCTGATCAATGTAGGTAAAGATCAGCATTCAATTACTTTGCAGGCTGATGGGCGACATTTATTAACTGATACTTATACCAGTGTAGGGATTGTACTGGGTTTGATTTTAATTCAGCTGACAAATATAATTTGGCTGGATAGCTTCCTTTCTGTTTTGGTAGGCTTTTATATCATTTATTCGGGTTATACGCTTACCCGCGGTTCGGTAGGGGGCTTAATGGATGAAAGTGATTTTAAACTGGTTGAAGAAGTAGTGGAAGTGCTGCAAAAAAACAGGCATAATCCATGGATTGATGTGCACAACCTGCGCACACAGCAATATGGGCCTGAATTCCATATCGATTGCCACGTAACATTGCCTTATTATTTCGATTTAAACCAGGTTCACCGGGAAATTTCTCAGATTGATGAATTGATTAATGCTAACGGCCTACGTAAAGCTGAACTGTTTATCCATGCCGACCCTTGTTTGCCTGAATGTTGCCATTACTGCCACATGAGCGAATGCCCGGTAAGGGCAGAGGCTTTCAAAAAAGAAATTGTTTGGACACCTGAAATCGTAATCAAAAACAAAAAACATTTCGACAATGAGCTACTTTAATGTCCGTGTTTACGGGCTCTTGATTAACCACCATAATGAGGTTTTAGTAAGTGACGAAGAGGAATATGGAATCCGTTTCAGTAAATTCCCAGGTGGCGGTTTAGAATTGGGTGAAGGTTTGATTGATGGATTAAAGCGCGAATTTATGGAAGAGTGCCAGGCTGAAATAGAGGTATTATCACATTTTTACACGACAGATTTTTACGAAAAATCATCGTTTAACGATAGCCAGGTGATCAGTATATACTATCTGGTTAAGGAAAAAGCACCCCTGCAGTTAGCATTTAAACAAACCATTTACGATTTCGATGGAGAGGGGGAGATCCTTCAGGCTTTCAGATGGGTAAAAATTGATGATTTAAATCTCGATGACATCACCTTTAAAACAGATAAAACTGTAGCTAAGCTTCTAAAAAATCATTATAAATCATAAATTCTGATGTCCGATATCTCCAAACCCCAAACTCCAAGCTCCGAACTTAATTTAACTGAGCGCGATAAAAAGGTGATCTGGCACCCTTATACCCAGATGAAAAACGCCTTGCCGCATATTCCGATTGTGCGGGGAGAGGGCGTTTATGTTTTTGATGAAAACGGCAAGAGGTATATTGATGCGGTTTCATCATGGTGGGTGAATATCCATGGCCATGCACACCCTCATATTGCAAAAAAGGTAGCCGAACAGCTTACGGTACTTGAGCATGTAATTTTTGCAGGCTTTACGCACGAACCTGCCGTATTGCTCGCTGAAAGGCTATTGCCCATATTACCAGGTAAACAGGAAAAAGTTTTTTATACTGATAACGGTTCAACAGCGGTTGAGGTAGCTTTGAAAATGTGTTTACAATATTGGGACAATAAGGGGAAGCCTAAAACCCGGATTCTGGCTTTTAAAAATGCCTATCACGGAGACACTTTTGGCGCCATGTCTGTAAGTGGGCGCAGTATTTTTACAGATGCTTTTAATAGTTTGTTGTTTGATGTAGATTTCATCGATCTGCCTGGTGAAGATAATATCTCATATCTAACCGCTTACATCTCACATCTTACCGATACAGCATGTTTCATTTTTGAACCCTTAATTTTAGGTTCTGGCGGTATGCTGATGTATGAAGCAAAATATCTTGATGAACTAATTGCTGCCTGTAAGCAAGCAGGTATTTTGATCATTGCTGACGAGGTAATGACTGGTTTCGGCCGAACTGGAAGCTACTTTGCCTGCGATAAACTGAGTAATAAACCCGATATTGTTTGTTTAAGTAAAGGTTTGACCGGTGGAACTATGCCGTTGGGGATCACAACCTGTACCAATGAAATATATGAAGCTTTTTTAAGTGATGATAAATTAAAAACGCTTTACCACGGACACTCTTTTACTGCAAACCCGATTGCTTGCGTTGCTTCTTTAGCAAGTTTAGATATTCTGCTGCAAGATGAAACAATGGCTAACATTAAAAGGGTAGAGGCTAAACATGCCCTGTTCTTACAAGATATAAAGGCGCATCCTAAAGTTAAAGCGGTGAGGCAAACGGGAACCATTATCGCCATTGAATGGGAAACCGGAAATGAAACTTCTTATTTAAGTAATCTTCGTAATCTGTTGTATACATATTTTTTAGACAGAGGAATTATATTGAGGCCTCTAGGGAATATTATTTATATTCTTGCCCCTTATATCATTAGTGATGAAGATCTTGATTATATCTATGCAAATATAAAAACAGCCTTAGAAGAAGTATAAATATTCTAGTCGTAGCGAGACGCTACGACCAGTGATCAGACACTATAACAACTTGTCAGTTTTCTACGAAAAGAAAACTAACCCAAAGGCATTTTGCTCATGTCCATGTAAAGAATATTCCATCTTTGACCATCCAGATCAACAAAACCACAACCGTACATCCAGCCATCTTTGTAACCAGGTTCTCCATAGAGTGTGCCACCGGCATCCACCACTTTTTGAGCAAGGCTATCTACCTCTTCCGGACTTTCTGCATCGAAAGAAAATAACACTTCGCCTCCATTACGTCTGTCGGCAATGTTCATACCTATAAAACTCTCATACAGATTCTCTTCGAAAAGCATGATTGCGAAGTTGCTTTCTCCTACTAAAAGGCAGGCCGAATCCGCTCGGGCGCCATATTGCAGGTTAAGGCTGAAGCCTAAAGCTGTAAAAAACGCCTTAGATTTATTGATGTCCTTTACCGGAAGGTTGATCCATAGTGATTTTGTCATAACGTTTATATTTTGTTTCAGGTAAAGATAGGTGCTGGTGGCAGAATTATTGTTGCCAAAAGCGAAAAGTTAAAGGGGGATTTGAGACAATTACTAAATAAATGTTTCTCTAAAAGGCTATGGTGCAAAGGAATCGTCATTCCTGACTGAATCCAATAAGCATCGGATGGGAATCGCCATGTAAAAATTTATTATGGTGAGCTGCCTTGTGTACCCGTTTTTTGGTCTTTGAATCTCCAGGATTGATAGTGTTTAATCAGCGGCTATGGCATCTAAATAGGATGGACCAGTTGAATAATTATGTTTCTGAACTTATACTTGAAAGGGATGACTTCCCTTCAGGACGTTTAGAGAATTTCTTATAGTTTATACAATTTATGCGGGTTTTGCTCTGCGTAATTTAGAATTAAATTTAAAATGTAACTGTTGGATTGATAGGTTGCTAAATCATTTCTAATTGGCGCTAATCCATCTGATAAATAATTTTTATCCGTAAAGTAACCCATGCCATAAAATTTCCCGTTTTCTACTACCAAACAACTGAATTCATCTTCCTTTCTTCCGTCATCTACCAATGCAAAGCTGGGTTGCTGGTTTTGAACATCCATTAAGGCCGCATTTAGTTTTTTGTTGTAAACACTTACCGTTTCTATTCCACTGCATGCACCAAAACATTGTCCGTTCTCATGCGCGTAACATTTGGTTGCTGTTTTCTGCAGATAGCACAGTTTGGCACAAAGCTGGTATTTATCAATCAAATGATTTAAAAAGTTATAACCTTCCAGTAAACTGTTAAAACTTTGCAGGGCATTGTTGTTCTTTTTGTGTTTATCAATCGCTAAGCGCAAATAGCCGTTTTGGTCTTCGAAAACGTATAAGTCATATCTATGTTCATAACGTTTCATTGCCCGGTTGTTTTCAGGCCAGAGACGTTTAATTTCATTGGCTTCTAAAATCAGGGCCATCAGTTCGGTTCCACACGTTACATAATCTACATGATGGATGTTACGTAAAAATTCCTGACGCTGCCGATTGGGGGTATTACCGGTAAAGTGACTGGTTACCCGTTTCTTAAGATTTTTTGCCTTTCCAACATAAATAATTTTGCCTTTATTATCCTTGAAATAATAAACGCCAGGCTGTTGGGGCAGTTTCAGGATAGACGCTTTATCTAAATGAGGAGGTAAAACCTGCTCTTTCGATGTTTTTTTAAGCATTTCTGCGATGATGCCCTCCTGGTCGTACTCCAGCAACAAATTGAACAGGATACTGGTTGCGTCTGCATCTCCTGCAGCGCGATGCCGGTTTTGAATGGGGATCTGTAAGGCTGTACAAAGCTTTCCAAGGCTATAAGACGATTTCCCCGGAATTAATTTTCTGCTTAATCTTACGGTACATAGCTTTTTGCATTGTAAATCATATCCTGAGGCTGCCAGATGATGCTTTAAAAAGGAATAGTCGAAATTTACATTGTGCGCCACAAAAACCTTATTATTTAAGAGTTGATAAATCTGTAGTGCAACTTCGTCAAATGTCGGGGCATCCATCAACATGTCATCATCAATTCCGGTAAGTGCCGTAATGTGCGCAGGTATTGGCTGCCTGGGATTAATCAGCGTAGTATAAGATTCAACGATTTCGTTACCATCATGAATGTTAATGGCAACTTCGGTAATGCCATTTGCCGAGGCATGACCACCAGTGGTTTCAATATCTACTATTGCGTATAACATTAAAATAATTTGAATTACAAATTTATGCTAAAATAATTAGTATGAAAAATATTTTGATTATTTCTTTAGCACAAAAAAGCGGTTACCTATCTAACTTAACCGCTCTGAAATTTGTATATCACTATTATTTAAGTTTATTAAGCAATTTGCTTAAGTTAGGTTTAATACCCACAGAGATGGGTACAGTATTAAAGGTTCTGTCCTGTATTTTACTAAAACCATACATGTAACCGGCTTCAACAAACAAGTTGGCACCTCCAATATTGTATTCTATACCGGCACCACCTTCAGCAATCCCTAAACCATTAGATTTATTATTTTGTATAACCTGTAAGCTTGATGAATTAACTGTCGCCTGAGGAGTTAGGATAAACCCGCCACCTGCACCGGCAAAACCATAAAATGCCCATTTGTTAACGATTTTACGATAACCCAAGGCTACGTTTAACAGATAGGTAGTTGCTCTTCCTTTCTGTAAGGTATAATTGTAACCTTCGTCTGGCGTAATCTGATTAAAAGTGAAAGCATGTAAGCTTACTTTTGGATAAAGGAACAAACCATGATTACCCAAACCTAAATTCAGGCCTAACGAAGTTGAGA
Organism: Pedobacter suwonensis; assembly: GCF_007833675.1. NCBI lineage: Bacteria > Pseudomonadati > Bacteroidota > Sphingobacteriia > Sphingobacteriales > Sphingobacteriaceae > Pedobacter > Pedobacter suwonensis. The sequence continues at coordinate 5,657,903 of NZ_CP031708.1, forward strand.
ATTTTGGTTTAAAATAATCTGACGTCTCGCCCACAGGGAATGCAAATCCGATCCCGCTCATGGAATAAAGTTTATCTGGCCTGCTTTGTGCCATGATCCTGGGTGAAGCCATGATCAATAGTAGTAGAAAGGTTGGAAGTGGTTTTAAGCTCATACTTTAATTTTTTTAATTTTCCATTAATGCACCTACTTTTCGAAGTAAATCTGTGATGTTGAAGGGTTTTTCCAAATAATCATCGGGATGGTATTTTTGTGATGCAATATAATTTTCATCATACCTGGCCGATGCCATAATAATAGGTATGCCAGCTGTTTCAGGGTTTAACCTTAATTCTTTAAACACAGCCCGGCCATCCATTCCATTCAACATGATGTCCAGAATAATCAGATCGGGTCTGAAATCTTTAATGGTTTTAAAAATATATCTTGGAGAAAGTAATGGGTAAACCTTATAATGTTCAGTCTCTAATACCTCCTGGAAAACTTCTAATACATCTGGATCATCATCCACAACCAACACTCTTTTCAAAACAGATAAAATCAATTAAATAATAAAATAGTTTATCCTAATACAAAGTTTTGAACGTAATGTTTCAATCCTGCATCAAAATGTGTTGCAGGTGTTGATAGCAGACGTTTGAATGCTACATCAGGGTGTTTGGATGAGCACCTTTCTGTAAAGAGTTCTGTTCGATAAATTTCGAAAAAAGTTCTATATAAGTTTGTGAAACAGTGAAAGATGTCTCACCCGAAAGGAGTATTTTGTCGTCAAGAACACTTTTAATGTATTGCTTTGCAATCACTACCGTTGGGGTGATCTGAATAAAAGCTGGATTCTCCTTTAGCATCTTAAGCGTTTTCGTGAAGTTATATTTCGAACTCAGGAAAGTATTTTTTGTGGTTTTAAATTGAATGTCTTCACCTATTTCTTCAATAGCAATCAGCTCATTCAAATCTATCCTTACCAGGTCGCCATTTTCTCCCTTTAGCGGTATATAGAAAAAATGTTCATCTAAAATAGAAAAAGGATGTCTGGTTCTTGTCCCGGTGGGATAAAGGTTGTTTATCGTTTTGGCCAGATGTATAATAGAGTAGGGCTTAAGCAAATAAGCATCTGCCTGTACCTTAAAGGCATCGAGTGCATACCTGGTATGTGCTGTGGTAAAAACCAGATAATTTGTCTTTTGCCTTAATAAGCCAGCCAGTTCGATTCCGGAAAGCGAAGGCATTTCAACGTCCATAAAAATAATGTCCACCGGGTTGGACGTCGTTATTTCTGAAAGAGCTTGAAGCGGTTCGGTAAAAGTTTTGATGAGCTTTAAGTCAGGAAGTTTTTCCATATATGTCACCAAGCTCTCTAAGGAATGAGGGTCATCATCAATCGCAATGCAACTTATCGACATTTTTTATAGGTTAGTTGGTGCAAATTACAATTTCATTAAATAAAACAAAAGAAAAACGCGTTGTGGAAGTATTTTTTTCTGTATTTGCAAAGTTGATATTTTTTTCAATCGTATATATCTATTATAGGGACTCATGATTTGCCATTATTTAGCATTCAGTTTTACTTTTGAATTTCATCACCTTTTTAATTCGATCTTCTCGCTATGATTTCTTCAGGTTACAAATGGTACTGCCAGGTATACAACAGATAATAAGCTTACTTATCAACTTATGAATTCCAGAATTCAGGATGCTGCAAATGTAATTTTTTAAATAGGTCATATGCGGGACCTTAAGTTTAAGGCTAATTTACTGTACATTTAATCAAAAACTTTTTTACCTGCTTTTTGTTTAAGTTTTTATTGTATATATTTAAACAAAAATGACCTACTCTATAGCAGATCTTGAACAGCTGTCCGGCATCCATTCTCATACCATCAGGATTTGGGAACAACGTTACCATGCACTGAGTCCGTTGAGATCTCAAGGCAATACGCGTTTATACGATGATCAGCAGCTTCGGAAACTGTTAAATATTGTAAGTTTAAATAAAAGTGGTTTAAAAATTTCAAAAATATGCAGCCTTTCGGATAGCGAAATGGATAAACTGCTTGATGAACAGTTCAATTATTCTCTTGGCGATAAACAAGACGATTATTATGTTGCACAATTGATTAAATATGGACTGGCTTTTGATGAACATGCTTTTAATGAACTAATCGACCAAAGCATTAATCAATTTGGACTTTCTAATTGCTACCGGAAAATAATTTATCCTTTATTGTTACGCTTAGGGTTGATGTGGCGAAAAGATGATATCTGCCCGGCACATGAACACTTTTTATCCAATATTATCCGCCAAAAAATATTTACCCATATTAACAATCTTCCTTTAACGGAAAATTCCGGGCAAAGCTGGCTGCTTTTTTTACCTGAAGATGAGGACCATGATATCGGACTGCTTTTTGCCAGCTACATGCTGAGGATGCAACATCATCACGTAATTTATTTAGGTAGCAGAGTTCCGCTGGATTCGATTAAGCGCATATTTTCGACGTTAAATGTAGGTCATGTTATGCTTTTTATGATCAAATCGAGGTTAGCGCCTGCGGCACAACAATACATCGATCAACTGTCTGAAATTTGCTCGGACACAAAAATCCATCTCGCCGGGAATAGTGAGGTGATTGGTAAGCTTGAACATATCGATCACATCAACTGGATTAAAACGCTTGATGAATTTGAAAAAACAATAGAATTACCCTCACATACATGAAAGAAATCTTCGATCAATTATCTGGCAATTGCAGCCGGCTTACCACTAAGTTATACAGTACAAGCTTTTCTTATGGTATTTATTTTCTCGGCAAAGAAATTCGCCAACCCATACATGCTATCTACGGCTTCGTACGTTTGGCAGATGAAATTGTAGACAGCTTTCATCAATATGACAAGAAATTTTTACTGGAAAAATTTAAGGAGGATACTTTTGAAGCCATTAACCTGGGCATTAGCTTAAATCCTATCCTGAATTCATTTCAAAAGGTTGTCAATCAGTATCAGATAGATGAAGAGCTGATTATCCTTTTTCTCAGAAGTATGGAGATGGACCTGTCCACACAAAAATATACGCCCGAACTTTACAACGATTACATTTTAGGTTCGGCAGAGGTAGTTGGGTTGATGTGCTTAAAAGTTTTTACGCATGGAAGTGATGTAGATTACGAATATCTTAAACCGTATGCCATGAAGCTGGGTTCTGCATTTCAAAAAGTTAATTTTTTGAGGGATGTTAAGGCTGATCATCAAACACTTAGCCGGAATTATTTTCCCAATGTGAACTTAGCTGTATTCTGCGATCAACAAAAACAGGAAATTGAAGAAGATATTGAAAAGGAATTTGCTATTGCGCTAACTGGTATCAAACTGTTGCCTGCCTCTTCCAGAAACGGGGTCTATTTATCTTATATCTACTATAAAAAGTTATTCGCAAAGATAAAGCGCTTAAGTGCAGAGAAGATTATGACAGAACGGATCAGGATTTCGAATACCCGTAAGGTTGGGTTGATGTTTGATTCGCTGATCCGCAATAAGCTAAATGTAATTTAAATGGAAGAACAAGTTATTCTCGTAGATGAGGAGGATGTGCCGAAAGGGCAGATGGATAAAATGGAAGCCCACGAAAAAGGTCTGTTGCACCGTGCCTTTTCCGTTTTCATTTTTAATTCCAAGCTAGAGTTGTTACTGCAACAAAGAGCGATGAGTAAATATCATTCGAGGGGCTTGTGGACGAATACCTGTTGCAGCCATCCGAGAATTGGCGAAAGTAATATGCAGGCCGCTAAAAGGAGGTTAATGGAAGAAATGGGGATGGATTGCGAATTAAATTACCTGTTTAAATTTGCCTACAGAGCGACATTTGAAAACGGCTTAACTGAACATGAGATCGATCATGTGTTTTTTGGTATGAGCGACAAATTACCGGTGATCAATCGTGAGGAAGTAGAAGCCTTTAAATATGTTGATCTGGATACCTTAGCGCAGGATATCGCGCTTAATCCCGACGCTTACACCCCCTGGCTGAGGATCTGTTTGAACGACGTAATCGCACACGCATCAACGGCACAAATAAAAAACGGGCATACAGCCTAAGCCATATACCCGTATCTAAATTAACGCTCTCGAGGACAAATATAAGGCTAGTTTTGAAAACTCCAAAAATTATTTTAAATAAAACATTTCTTTTACTTTAAGATTATAATTATTGTTATGAGTGGGCGCCGGCTGACTTTAATTCGCTGATATTTAGTATTTTAATTTTATTGCGTAAAAACAGAATATTTACAGTTTTTATATTAACTATAAATTTTTTGACATTTTTCGCAAAAGTAAGTCTGGCGGTGTGTTTTGCCCAACTCTTTTTTATCGATTTTATGTTTAAGAGGACACACTTTCTGGTTATATACCTCCCAATGTTTACTTAACGTATTTTCCTTTTTCAATTTTAAAAAATCAAAACTATAATTCCTGGCCTCGGTAACCAATGCCTTTAATTTTACAGGAGACAAGTCTTCAACTTTATTTAGTGGATGTATGCGGGTACGGTATAAAACTTCATTTTTGATAATGTTGCCCTCTCCGCTGAAAATTTGCTGGTCGAGCAATACGTCGCAAACCATTGCCTGAGGTTTTTCTTTCAGTTTTTTAATCGCTGACTTGCTGTTCCATTCATCAGCCATTACGTCGTTTTCCCAGGAGTAGTGTTCTTTGACGTTTCCTTCCAAAAGGTCAACTTTGCAGGTATAAAAGTTTAATTCATCTTTTTTAAAAACAATGCCGAGTTTTAAAGCTGTTTTTTTTTCGGGCATTAATAAGATAGCTGCCAAAAAGCATCAAATGGATCCGGATGGTAAAATCCTTGAAACAGATCAAAAAGTGTTTTCCCCAGCTTTTAAAATCCTCAACCTTTTGACGAAGTAATTTATCCTTATCAAAATTGTTTACATTACCCGTTACTTCAAGCACCTCGGGCTTGCCCAAATGTAACTCTTGTATTAAGTCTTTTAAAATTACTATTGATGGACCTTCGGGCATATTACGTTTCTTCTATTTTTTGAAATTTAAATTTATCTTTAATATTGCTATTAAAATATCGCCCTTTTGATCCTGACGCCTTTAACATCTTGTAAATATTTTCAGGAACATTTTTGTATAGATAAACCATGTCGGTCACAAAAATGATTTTTAAGGTTCTTGTAACTTCATCATAACTGAAATACTTAATTACTGATGATGGCATAACAATAGGTTATGATTTCAAAACATCAGTAATTAGAATTGGTTTCAGTCATTTTTTAGTGTTGATTCCTCTTTCTGAACTTTTATTTTTTCTTTCTTCAGATCAATGCGGATTATGTTATACAAGCTCATGTAAACATTTGCTATCCATACGATGGAGAAAAACGCGATGATATAACCACGCCAGTCTGGATAAATTAAGGTAAACCTGGTAATGAAAAGCAAGATCAAAGTTACATAGTGGCTAAAACAGTATTCACAGGTAAATACATAAAAAAACTTCCTTTTTAACAGTTTATTACAGTTTTTAGAACGGTCTACACAAAATTCACGGGCTTCTCTGAAAATCTCTTCCTTTGTAACTGTCCAAGCGATGCAGGCTACGGGCAAAGCCATAAAAAAAAGATAATACAGGTGTGTTTCCATAGTAATTAAATCAAGATATAGATACAACCTTAATCCCTCGAAAATGTTTAATTAAGCAGTAAACATTTTAATTGCCCGTATGTTAATTAAATATAACTAATTAACAATGTTATGGAAAGATCAGAAATCATATCTCTACTTGAGGTAATCAATCAACAGGTTAGTTCTTCGGTTTTGGGTGGGATGGAAGAAGAATATGAAGAATTGGAAAGTATGGGGCTAATTAAGATTAATCGCGAATCGGTACAATGGTCTTCTGCTATAACGCCTGCAGGCATAGCCTATTTAGGGCATGATTGATGCGCTTATTTAATACCGAAAATCGTTTGTCAGTCTGATTATAGCCGAAGGCATTTTAAGCTAAATTCTTGACCATATAAAAGAGATAAAGTCTTTAAGTCTTTTGTTATTATATACTTAAAATCGTCTGGAATCCGTTTAATCTCATTTTAATAACATGCTGATTGTAATTGCTACTATTGCCCAATGTCCTCAACGTTGATCAATAGCATTGCCATTCAACAAAATTTTTTTATTTTAACAATTGATCTGCAGACTTGCTACCAAGATCTTGCCTCTTAAACTTTAAACGATTAATTGTTGAAATTCTAGTAGTTTTGCGGTAAGTTTAGATTGTGCCGCAATAAATCATAACGGCGTTTCTAGCTGCAGATATGAACGATTTACAACTTAGAACGGTAAATGTAACCAGATACGTTACGCCATTGCGAGAAGGTGGCTCCCTGCCTGCAATTGCAGAGGCTGATGATCATTTTTTATATGTACTGAAATTTAGAGGGGCAGGACAGGGACCCCGGGCTTTAATTGCCGAATTGATTGGTGGCGAAATTGCCCGCTACTTAGGATTGCGCGTACCTGAGTTGGTTTTTGCCAATTTAGACGAAGCTTTTGGGAGAACTGAGCCCGACGAGGAAATTCAGGATCTGCTTAAGGCTAGTGTAGGGTTAAATCTGGCGTTGCATTATTTATCGGGAGCGATAACATTCGATCCAACCGTAACTACGGTTGATGCCAAACTTGCCTCGCAAATTGTGTGGCTCGATTGTTTTTTAACCAATATGGACCGCACCTGCCGAAATACCAATATGTTACTTTGGCACAAAGAACTGTGGTTAATAGATCATGGTGCCGCATTATATTTTCATCATTCAGGGCAAAATTGGGAAGAACAGGCAATTAAGCCTTTCTTTTTGGTAAAAGATCATGTATTGTTGCCATGGGCATCTGAACTGGAAAGTGTTAATAAAGAATTCAGCGAATTACTTAATCCCGAAAAGATAGCATCAGTGATTAATCTGATCCCTGATGACTGGCTGGAAGGTGAAACCAGCTTTGACAGCAAAATAGCTCATCGCGAGGCCTATAAAAATTTCCTTACAAACAGATTGGCACATTCTGATATATTTTTAAAAGAAGCACAGCATGCAAGAGAAATTTTTATTTGAGTATGCTGTGATTCGCGTAATGCCAAGGGTAGAACGTGAGGAATTTATCAATGTGGGTATTATTTTGTTTTGTGCCAGGCAAAAGTTTCTGAAAAGTATTTTTTCTCTGGATGAGAAAAAAATAAAGGCTTTTTCTGCAGGAACAGATTTAAACGAACTTAGCTTAAACTTGTGTGCATTCGAAAGAATAAGTTTGGCCGCGGAGGGTTCAGGTCCGATTGGTCAATATGATCAGGCTTCCCGTTTTAGATGGCTTACGGCAACCAGAAGTACAGTGGTGCAGTGCTCAAAAGTGCACCCTGGTTTTTGCGATGATCCCGAAGAGACCTTGTTAAGGTTACACCAGGAGCTGGTTTTATAGCGTTATGCGCGTGGCCCCTGGCACATAGCGTTAAATTTACTTTAAACAATCCATCATTTTAGCAATCGCATAATACAACAATTAACCCTTTAACCCACTTTCTCTTTGCCGAAAGAATATTTTAAAAATCTTCAGGATCTGCTTGATACCGAACGTAAAGAAGATTTACAATCGTATTTAAAACTTACTGAAAACACTTCGCCTGCCGACAGAAGGGCTTTAGGCTTAACCTGGTACCCGATTGCCATCAGAAATACGGAAGTAGGCCGTGGTGATTATTTAACGGTTGAGCTGGAAAGAACTACCCATCAGGATTTTTCTCATCAGTTCCGTTTCGGTGCTGCTGTGGTATTATTTTCAAATCATGATGCCAAAGAAAATCGGCTGGAAGGTATTATCAATCATCAAAGTAGCAGCAGGATGAAAATCAGCTTCCGTGTTGATGAACTGCCCGATTGGACAAGAGATGGCAAATTGGGTGTAGATCTGCTTTTTGATAACAACAGCTATGATGAGATGCAGCGTGCACTTAAGCAAGCTTCAAACTTAGCAGAAAATGATGCAGAAAATAAACTGATCCGTATTTTAACAGCAGGAGAGAAACCGTCCTTTCAGGGAGAAGAGAAGTTTGTTATTCCAAATACGCTAAACGATTCGCAGCAATTGGCCGTGAATAAAATTATTGCAGCTGATCATCTGGCTATAGTTCATGGCCCGCCAGGTACGGGAAAAACAACTACGCTGGTGCATGCTATAAAATCATTGGTGAAGCATCACAATCAAAAAATGCTCGTGGTAGCACCAAGTAATACCGCTGTTGATTTACTTACAGAGAAGTTGGCTGCCGAAGGACTAAAAGTAATCCGCGTAGGAAATCCTGCAAGGGTTTCAGAGAAGTTAATGGCAGCTACGCTTGATCATCAGATGGCCGATCATCCGGAGATGAAAACCGTTAAAGCCTTAAAAAAACAGGCGAGTGAGTACAAAAATATGGCGCACAAATATAAGCGGAGTTTTGGTAAAGCAGAACGCGATCAACGTAAAGCCTTGTTTGATGAAGCACATAAAATCGGAAGAGAAGTAGAAAAAACGGAGCAATACATGATGGATAATCTGTTTAGCAAAGCACAGATTATTACCGCTACTTTAGTAGGTGCTAACCATTATACCGTCCGGAATTTAAAGTATAATACCATCGTAATTGATGAGGCCGGGCAGGCTTTGGAACCGGCTTGCTGGATACCGATTTTAAAGGCGCAAAAAATTATTTTGGCTGGAGATCATTTTCAGCTTTCGCCAACGATTAAATCAAATGAAGCTGCCAGAAACGGCTTAAGCAATACCTTATTGGAAAAGGTAGTAAATCTCCATCCAGAAGCCGTTGTATTATTGAATACACAATACAGAATGAATACTGCTATAATGGGTTATTCATCGCAGGTGTTTTACAAAAATACGCTAAAGGCTCATCAGTCCGTTGCAGACCGCATATTATTTTCGGGCGATGAACCGATCCAGTTTATTGATACGGCAGGTTGTAGCTACGATGAAAAATCAGACGGAACCAGCACGACCAATCCTGATGAAGCTGGATTTTTGGTTAAACATCTCACACATCTTGTTGCTGATTTAGGTAGCAAAAATGAAAGCTTTCCTTCTATTGCCATTATATCACCTTATAAACAACAGGTTCAGCTATTGAACGCCCTGATTGAAGAAAGTGAAGCATTGATTCCCTATCGCGACAAAATTGCGGTAAATACCATTGACAGTTTTCAGGGACAGGAGCGGGACGTAGTTTATATAAGCCTGACCAGAAGTAACAGCGATGGAAACATCGGCTTCCTATCGGATACACGTAGAATGAATGTGGCCATGACCAGGGCGAGGAAAAAACTGGTTGTAATTGGTGATAGCGCTACCTTATCGAAATCTGCTTTTTATGCTGATTTTATCCGCTACGCGGAACAACTGGATGCTTATCATAGTGCCTGGGAGTTTATGGACTTATAAGTTAAACTTTTTCCATCTTCTTTTCTTCCTCGAGCTTGCCTGATATGCTGGCGCCTGCAATTAAAAGTTCATGTGTAATGGTTTTGGTGTATTCAGTAATTTCAGATTTAAAATCTTTTACTGATGAACCTGAACGGATTTCTTCCAGTCTCTTTTCCCATTGTCCTGTAAGTTCTGCCTGTGCAATTTGTTTATCTTTTACTACTTCGTAAACCGCAAGGCCTTTATTGGTGGGTACAAGATTCCTTTTTTCCCTGGTAATGTATTCTCTGGTAATTAAAGTTTCTATGATAGATGCACGTGTTGCCGGTGTACCTAAACCACTATCTTTCATGGCATAACGCAATTCCTCATCTTCAATTTCTTTGCCGCACGTTTCCAGTGCTTTTAATAACGAAGCCTCATTATACATGGGCTTAGGTTTGGTTTGTTTTTCCAAAAGAGATTTTTCAGTGATAGGCAATTGTTCGCCAACCGCCACCTTTGGCAATGCGGCATTGTCTTCATCCTTTTTATCATCTTCAGGGTCGTTAAAAACGGCACGCCAGCCTGCAGAACGGATTACCGTTCCATTAGCCACAAAAGTAACGCCTGATTGAATGGTTATTTTGGTTAATTCCTTTATGCATTCCTGATGAAATGATTCAATCATACGGCCAACAACCATATCGTATATCGCCTGTTTATCCGAACTCAATCCGTAGGCCTGTTCGCCGGTCGGCAGAATTGCATGGTGATCGGTTACTTTTTTGGCGTTCACACTCCGCTTATTAAGGGTTACCGTTTGTAAAAACTGGGCTTGTTTTCCAAAATCAGGATGACTGGTAAATTTTGCAATCAGATCCGGAACGCCGGAAAAAATATCATCACCGATATATCGCGAGCCGGTACGGGGGTAAGAAACCAGTTTACTCTCATACAGGTTCTGTAAAATACTAAGTGTCTGGTCGGCGGTATACCCTTTTTTCTTATTGGCTTCTTGCTGCAAACTGCTTAAGTCATGCAGTAGTGGAGGAGGTTCTTTCCTTGGTTTCGCTTCTACAGCCGTAATATTTCCACCAGTTGGAAAGCCGGAAGCCACATCTTCTACCAGGGCAAATAATTTTTCAGCCTCTTCCTTTTCCTTGTAGTTAGCGGTTGATATGGCTTTAAAAACCTGTTCATCTTTGGCCAGCAAAATACTGATCTGATAATAGGTTTGAGGAACGAAATTTTTAATCTCTAAAAAACGCGCACAGATCATCGCCAGGGTAGGTGTTTGTACTCTTCCTAACGAAAGAACTGTTCTGTTGCCTGCAGATATGCTGAGCGCCTGCGTGGCATTCATGCCCACCAGCCAGTCAGACTCTGAACGGCAATGGGCCGAATTAAATAAGGTATCGTAATCGGTTCCGGGTTTTAAATTCCTGAATCCATCTTTTATGGCTTCATCGGTTTGTGAAGAGATCCAGAGGCGTTTAAATGGTTTTTTGCATTTGAGGTAATAATAAATGTACCTGAAAATCAATTCACCCTCGCGCCCCGCATCCGTTGCTACGATAATTTCACTTGCTTCATCAAAAAGTTTTTTGATCGTGTCCAATTGTTTGCGTACCGCAGGATCTTCCACAAAACCATCTTTTGTTTTAATCTTTCTGACAGCGAGTTTAAACTTTTGTGGAAGCATGGGCAAATGTTGCTTCCGCCAGCCAATAAAACCATAATCCTGAGGAGGAGCCAATTGCAATAAATGCCCGAATGCCCAGGTAAAAGAATATCCTTTACCTTCAATGTATCCATCTTTTCTGGTGGTTGCTCCGAAAACTTTAGCAAGTTCACGACCAACAGAAGGCTTTTCTGCAATTACAATCTTCATGAATGGGCTTATCTTTTCAAACCCCAAAGATGATTAAAATATTGGCAATAGCTTAAAAAAATTACTCACAATGCCTTTTAATAAACCTTTTTGTAAACAATTACCAGATAAGTTTGTCCATCAGTTGGGTCGGCGTTTTTTATATTGGATTGATTAACAATTCGGTAATATGTCTATCTAACCTTCACAATTATTTTAATGAATGGATAAAATTTACCGACTGAAAGAAAAACAAATTAAAGTGGGACTTGAGCCCAAACTAATCCGGGTGTACAGTAATGCACAACTCTGGTCTTATCTTGAAGGAACAGCAGTGGTCAGGCTTGAACGGTTTGAAGTTCTGGTCAATGCCATTAAGGCTGATTATGAACAACATTTTGGAAAGAAACTCGCAATATCAAATGCCTCACTTATTGTAGAGATTCTTGTACATGTATATTGCGACTATTTGGGATTACACTTTAACCGGATTGTAGGGATAAAATGGATCCAGGCGATTGTTAAAAAATTACTCAAACGCGCTGAGGTTGTAGATTGCGGCGAAAAAGGTGTTGATGGGAACCGTTGGGTTTGGGATTTGCTTGCAGGCAGCCAATCACTTTTTATCAAAATTTTTCCAAAAAGGCTAAACGCCAAAAACATTAAACCTCATTAATCTGTCTTTGAAGCAAAAACCTGTGGTTGGTTTAAAGCCACACTTGCCGCAAGCGTTTCGTTTAAAAAAGAAGAATAATATAATTGGTTTGAGTTATGGATATAAAGCACCGTATGGTCTGAAATGGTATTAATGATGTCATCTGCCAGTTTAGCCGGAACAGCAGGACAACCCTGACTTCTGCCCAGTCTTCCCAATTCGTCTATGCTTTTCTGACTCACATAACTGGCACCGTGCACCACAATTGATCTTTCCCTGGCATTGTTGTTAAAATCTTGATCCATACCGTCTAATTTAAGCGAACGGCCATGTTTACCATAATATATCTCACCTGTTAAATAGAAACCCAGGCTGCTTTGATTTGAATTTATCTTATTTGAGAATGATGAAGGTTTATCGCCACCGCTGTTTTGCCCGTGTGCAACCCAGGTATTTAGAATCAACTTTCTATCAGCTAAATTAATAATATATAGGCGCTTTCTGGTACTCTCCTGATCAAAATCGGCAATGGTTAAAATGGATTTGGCATTTACCAGGCCGGAATATTTCATGTTGTAAAAACCGGTTAATGCTTTTTCAAAAACCTGCTGTGTTAATCCCACAGCATCTAAATGAATTTCATGGTATATACTGGAAACGAGTTGGCTGTACAGACTATCTGCCGATATATTTTTAATTACATCGTGTTGTGTTTGTTGACGATCTATTGCTTTCCAGCTTGTTCCGATAATGCTCATGACCATTAAAAAAGCCGTAGCAAAGCGCATGACATACTTCTTCATTCAGTTTGGTTTATTTTAATTCAGCATTATTTATACGATGATATTATATAAATATTGCCTGCATTTAGTTTGTAATGCTAATATACATGATGTTTTAAAAAATACTGGCCATATCCCAATAGCTTTTTTGAATATTTTGAAATTTTTATGGTTTTAAAAGGAGCTTTTGAGATAGCGAGAAACTAAAATATATCTTTTGTTCTAAATCTATTTGCCTATTTTTACCGCACAAAATAAATAACCATGCCAAACAACGAAAATGATTATTCTTTCTGGACGAAGTATAAGAAATTTGCCACGACAGAGATTTTGATGTACCTGATCATGATCATCGGTATTGGACTCGGAATTATTTTTTTAAGCTAATGGCTAATTTTAGATAATCGGCAGCATTTACGTCATTTATAAATTTCGAAAATTCAGCATACCGTTCTGCTGGGAATGTCCCATCGTTTAAGATAAATTTTCGGTAATAGGTTAACTTATTTCCTTCTACACTCGCTTTGCAGGTGTACTCGCCAAATGCATTTTTAAAGGTTTTATTTTGCCCGGTTATTAATTCTGAATCTACATTATCAGGCAGCGTATAAACTATAGTGTCCTCATCGGTATAACCACGGTTGATATAAACAGGTAATGTCCTGTTTTTTACTTCGGGGACTGATCGTTTTACGTTAAAGGCATTAAGCTGTAAAAACATCTTATTCCCGTTTACAGGTGCATAATTTCTGATACTGATGGTTATATCTTCTACCAGTTTAGGCTTAATGTCCTTTTTTTGAACGAATGAAACCGTTTCAAAATCGATATTATCAATATTATAAGTCTCTTTTAATAATTTATGCTGTTCTGTTATCGGTTTATCGATCAGGCGTTCCTGGTTTTCATATTGTGAGCCAGTGTAAGCGGTATGCATTTTGCCGGCTATGCTTCCGTCTGGCTGTAGTGTCAACTCAGCCTTGCGTATCTGCAGGTTTTCATCTGTAGTCAGTTTTGGGGTATGCAATAATTTTCCGCCATCTTCTGTGCAGGCCAATACCAGTCTGTCATCAGTAAAATCACTTAAATAACCAAATGGAATTTTTTGGCTGGTGCATTCCAACCAGGTGGTATCACCATTTAACGGTATACACAAGATAGCATGATTAGCCTGCTCCATACTGGCATATGATGGGTCCATGCTCTTCTTTTCAGAACCAGCTGATACCAGACAGTAATAAGATGTTATGTTTACAGCCTGGAGTAAACTTTGCATGTAAATGACCAGGGCTTTACAATCGCCATAACCCAGTCGGTCTACCTCGCTTGCTGCAACGGGCTGAAAACCACCAATACCAATCTGGACGCTGATATACCTGGTTTTATCCTGTAAATACTGATAAATTTTACGCGCTCTATCTTTGTCTGTTTTTTCATTTTTTACCAGGTCTTTGATCATCTCAATGGTAGATGCGGGCAAAGCTTTACGGGCTACCAGTAAATCGTCATAAATCCATTTGCCCAGCTCTTTCCAATCGGTATAAATGCCTTTATGATTGTAATAATAAAACGCTTTCGGGGCAATCTGTATGTTGGTAAAATAGGTATCCCGTGCCGGACTGTAGGGTTCGGGTTTAACAGCTAAAATGTTATTCACTTTCCAAACAGATTTTCGCTGCTTCTCATCTGTTGTAACTTCTGGTTTTCCGGTATAATTTTGCGTTTTTATTCTAACGTCGTCCGTTGGCTTGCAGATAAAGGTGTAAGTACTTTTTTCCACCGAAACGTCATCTGCAGGTTTAGGTGTCCAATCAGGGATGATTAGATTTTGCTTATTTCTAATCTCATAATTATATACAAGCGTATAAGGATACTCAGTTACCGATGGTAGATAGTGTTTAACACGGCTATCAACAAAAAGCGAAAACCCGTCTGCGGCGCTCATGTCCGCAAAATCATTTTGAGAGAATTTATGCGTCAGTTTGCCAACACTGTTATAAACTTCTCCCTTGATGCTTTTAATCGAAATATTTTTATCGTAGAAGATTACTAAACGTGCCTGCGCCTCACCATTTTGGTTAAAAACAGTAATGGCCCTTTTCACATTTAGTAAAACGTTATCAGGCGAACGCATGTCGACAGTTGTTTCCTCATTACGGATACAGGCGTTGGCTCGGTTACGTAGATTTGATGGGATTAAATCAACATCGTAGTTATCTTGTGCAAAACTTGCAGCAGAAACCAAAAATAAGGCAAGAATGGTAAATAATAACCTCATTTTAATTTGTCTTTTTTAATAAACACTCTGTTTTTTGGTTTTGAATAATTTTGCTATAAAATTCTTTTAGGAAAAGATATTCTTCGGGCTGATAAATAGCATTGTTGAACTGCAAAATCTGGTTCATCGAAATGGTATTATCATCCAGAGCGGTTTGTAACAAATACTTTCCGCCCGCATTAGGTAAAGCGATGGCCATATCTTTTGGTTTTTCCAGTAACACGTATTTTTCGGGTAAAAGCACGTTAATGGTAATGCGCTCATCAGACGCTGCACCTAAATCAACAGGGTAGGTACGCTCGTTCAAATTAAATGGATTTTTCGAGATGGTATGGATAAAAAAAGGGCTAAAATAAAACTGATCTTTATTTGTGCCATCGTTTATGGTGAGTTCTACCTCATATTTCTCTTCCAGAGAATTCTCAACACTATCCAGATTTGAAATTTGATGATCCAATATTTTTATTCTGGTTAGTCGCTCATCAAGTTTCTCAACATATTCATCGGGAGAACTGTGTTGAAGGATTTCTTTCCGCTTTCCATATGCCGCATAACCCGTTGTATAGGTGGATAAAGTACCAATAATTTTTCCATCAACGGTCATCTTTCCGGTCATGATGTAACTGGTTGTCGATTTTTGACTCGCAATTAAATCGATCCAATAAGATGGTTTTTTTAAGTTGATCACACGTCCCTGGTCATTTATGCAGCGTAGCGGTAGTAAACCGAAAGGCAGTAGTGGTTCTGTAGCATCCAGTAAATAACTTTTATCGGCAATATTTACTTTGGCAATCAAATAGTTAAAATCGCTCATTACAGGGTAAAGCTTGTTTACCGTTCCATTATCACGGGTGGATAGAATTACGGCTTCAGCGTCCAAACCGGCAGCAGAAAGCGCTGCAATTAAGCTCAGGTTAACATCTGCTACATTGCCCGATCTGCTATCCAGTGCTTTTTTGATGTTATCTTCTGAGTACTTTCCGTAGTAATTATTCCACTTGATCTGCTTTTTGATATAATTATAGACGGACTTCGCTTTATCTAAATCTGATGAACTTCCTTTTGTGATTTCCGGGATAAGATCTTTAAAAACATCTTTTCTTTTCATCTGGCTGCCCAGCGTTTTATAAGATGAAAGCTCGAAATCAATATCTTTCCAGGTTTTGGTGTAGGATGTTTTACTGCCGTTTAAGTTCTGAACATCAGAAAGTTCAAAATAAATCGCCGATTTGAAGTTACTGGGCGCGGTCATATTATCTTCTTCGATAAAAGCCGGAATATTCTTCATCGTGTAATTGATTTTGGAACAATCAATCGGTACGCCAGATAGCCTTAAACATTCCCTGCTGATTTCAGCTTTTTGATCCGTCAGTTTCTGAAAACCACGTAACGATACATTGTAATTATAAATGCCGGGAATATAAACCAGATACTCACTTATGACCTTCGGAATATCGCTCTGAAATTCCCATGTTCTGAAATTAAATAAGTTGGGCGATTTTAATTTATAACTGTATTCAATAACCGATCCTTCTTTAAGGTTTGGAAGTGTAAACTTGGTCAGTCTGGTATATTTAGACCTGTTCTCGACGAAAATGGCTTTTTTATCCATAATTGTTTCGGTAAAATCATTACCGATATGATTAAAAGTAGATGCCTTTATTTCACTGATCGTCTCCTCGCGGGATTCATCTTTATAGGTTGGAATAACAATATTGGCCTCTTTAAAGCCTTCCTTGTTAAAGATTTTGATTTTTACATGGTGTTCAAAAACCAGTTCTAAACTTCCTGTAGCATCATCTTGCTGGATTGAGGCGGTGCCGAATTCTTTTAAAACGATGGCATTGGCATTACTGTCTAATTTCTTTTTGTCGAATTCGTAATCGTCGTAGGTAATAGAACCGAAGGTAAAGTTTTGTGCCTGAGTAGTTAGTGATAGAAAAAAAAGGGGTAACAGGGCGAAGATTTTATTCATTTGAGCGTGTGTAAATTGCCGCAAGTTAATGTTAGTAACGAATATTCTAAAATAATTTGACAATTAAATTTATAAATTAATAAAGGTGTTTTACAGAACTAATGAAACCTTTTTAGCACTTTTGAAAAAAAAGAATTTTGACATTCCGATCCAAATCTAATGTCGCTAATCTCACATCTTAAGAAATGAAATTAAATTTAAAGCGCCCTTTAGCATTTTTTGATTTAGAAGCTACTGGAGTTAATGTTGGAGCTGACAGAATCGTTGAAATAGCGGTTTTAAAAGCCATGCCAGATGGTTCTGAAATTGTTAAAACCTGGCGCGTCAATCCAGAAATGCCCATTCCTTTGCAAACTTCATTAATACATGGTATTTACGATGAAGACGTTGCAGACAAACCTACCTTTAAAATCCTGGCAGCAGAAATTGCAGCATTTATTGGTGACAGTGACCTGGCCGGATACAATTCAAATAAATTTGATATCCCCATGCTTTTGGAGGAATTTCTAAGGGCGGAAATAGATTTCGACATGAGCAACCGTAAATTTGTTGATGTACAGAATATTTTCCACCAGATGGAGCAACGGACTTTAAAAGCAGCCTATAAATTTTATTGCCAGGAAGATTTAATTAATGCACATGCGGCTGAAGCTGATGTGATTGCCACCTACAAAGTTCTGCTTGGCCAGCTTGAAATGTATAAAGAAACTGAGTTTGAGGATAAACAAGGTGTAAAATGCATTCCGGTGGTAAACGACGTAGATGCACTACATATTTTTACCAATATTAATAAACCTGTAGATTTTGCCGGTCGTTTGGTTTACAATGATAAGGATGAGGTTTGTTTTAACTTTGGTAAACACAAGGGTAAAACCACTGCGCAGGTATTTTCAGTAGAACCTAGTTATTATGCCTGGATGAAAAATGGCGATTTCCCTTTATATACAAAGAAGAAATTAGACGAGGAGTGGGCAAAATTCAATGCAAAGAAAAATGAGAACAGGCCGGCAAAACCCCAGCATAACGTGCCCTCAAATAAACCACAATATCAACAGAAACCTCAGCCAAAACCCGAAAAACCTGCTCAACCAATCAATTCGGATATGCTGGAGCAGTTAAAAATGAAGTTCGGCAAGTAATAATTAGCTGGTGAACCGGTTAATTGTTTAAAATGGTTAATTGAAGTTAAACGCTATGCGCACTGCGCTCAGCCCTAAGCTTAAAAGATGAAATCTATAAAAATATTTGGCCTTTTATTCTGTACTGCAATCTATGTCAGTGCGCAGACTACCTTACCGATAGCGCCCGTTTTTCAAAAGGCTTATCAGAAAGAAACCCGAAATGTAAATGGCAGGCCTGGCAAAAATTACTGGCAAAATACCGCCAGATATGATTTAAATATAAATTTTAATCCAGCCAGCAGGTTGTTGAAAGGAAAGGTTCAGGTAACGTACACTAACAATAGTCCGGATACGCTGAAAGAGATCTGGTTTAAATTATATCCAAATTTATATAAAAAGGGAACGCCAAGAAAATCTAAACTGGCAGCCTCTGATCTTGGCGAGGGTGTGGCAATAGAAAAAATGGTAGCAAACGGAAAAACCGTTACTGATTTTACGGTTGATGGAACAAATATGACTGTTAATGTTCCTGCTGTTATACCAGGCAAAACCGTTAGTTTCGCAATTGATTATAGTTATTTTCTAAATAAAGGATCACATGTTCGTACAGGTCAGGTAGATGATGGTTCGTATTTTATTGCCTATTTTTTCCCCCGTATTGCAGTTTACGATGATATTGATGGCTGGAATAAATTTCCGTATACGGGTGCTGAGGAATTTTATAACGACTTTGATCAGTTTAATGCTTCTATTACTGTTCCGGGAACTTATGGGGTATGGGCAACCGGCGATCTGAAAAATCCTTCAGAAGTTTTTCAGAAAGATATCGTTTCGAGGATGTTAACTGCAGAAAAAAATGATGCTGTAATTGATGTGATTACCGATAAGGATCTGGCAGATAAAAGAGTGACCAAACCCAATGCATTTAATACCTTTAAGTTTGAAGCTAAACATGTAACTGATTTTGTATTTGCTTTGAGCGACCATTACTTATGGAAATCGAGCAGTTTGGTGGTTGATCCTAAAACAAAAAGGAGAACACGGGTAGATGCGGTTTTTAACCCCAGACATAAGGATTATTATGAGGTGATAGATTTTGCGCGTAAGACGGTAGAGGCCATGAGTTATACTTTTCCTAAATGGCCTTTTCCCTACAACCATGAAACGATATTTGATGGTTTGGACCAGATGGAATATCCGATGATGGTAAATGACAATCCGGTAGATAACAGGGTTGATGCCATTACTTTAACTGATCATGAAATCTTCCATACCATGTTTCCCTTTTATATGGGCATAAACGAAACCAAGTATGGTTGGATGGATGAGGGCTGGGCAACTATTGGTGAATGGTTGATATCACCAATGATTGATTCTACCATTGTGGATGAATACGGCGTGCAGCCTACCGCTTCATCTTCTGGTGGTAAAGATGATACACCAATTATGACTTTAACACCCGACTTAAAAGGATCGGGATCTTTCACCAATTCGTATCCAAAGCCGGGTTTAGCTTATTTATATATCAAAGATTATCTGGGTGATGAACTGTTTACCAAAGCTTTGCACACTTATATCCAAAACTGGAACGGCAAACACCCAATGCCATACGATTTCTTTAACAGCATAAATACAGGCAGCGGAAAAAATTTAAACTGGTTTTGGAAGGCCTGGTTCTTTGAGGATGGTGTAACCGATATGGCCATTAAAGCTGTAGATAAAACTTCAGCCGGATATACTGTAACTGTTGAAAATAAAAGTGTTAAGCCATTGCCTGTCGATTTAGCGCTGACCTTTGAAGATGGTACTACAGAAAAAAGTCACAGCACGATTGGCGTATGGGAAAAAGGCGACCGACTCGTAAAAATTGAAGTGAAGACTAACAAAAAATTATCGAAAGTAGTGATGGGAAATCCACACACACCAGATAAGGTTAAAAGTGACAATAGTTTTTCGGTACATTAGTTTGATGGAGTGAATTATATTTAATAAGTTTTTAATGCACATATTTGAAACCTTTAAGCCAGAAAATACGCTGATAAGAAAATATGTAAGCTATTATTACCTACACGTTTCCGATGAGCAAAGTGAGAAAAACGAGTATATTTGCTATCCCCATTATAACAATACCATTTCGCTTTATAAGAGTCATCGTTTTAAATACGAACAAGACCATTCTATTGTACAGTTCGATGTGGAGTCAAAACCAGTTCAGATTTATACCCCAATCAGAGAACGTCCATTGAAGGTTACACAAACCGGTGCTGTTTTTAAAATTGCAATTGTTTTTAACCCCTTTGGAATCAATCAATTCTCAGGCGCTTCATTGCTATTGCCATTTAATGCAAATTTTTCTTTTTTTGAAGAGCAAGAAATAATGCTCTTGTTTCAAACGACTGAAATTCAGAAACTTGTGGGTTTGTTTGACTCAATGCTTATTAAGAGGTATGTTAAAGTGGAGAACATCTACATTGAAGCAGCATTAGACTTATTTCGTGATAACGTTACTGATATTTCAATCGATTCTTTAGCGGAGCATAAACTGGGCATCAGTAGAAAGCATTTAAACAGATTATTTCATAAATATCTTGACATCAGTCCACAGAAATACAGATCTATTGTGCGTTTTAGAGAACTAATGGCGAACAAGTTAAGTAGTAACAGTGATCAGAGCCTTTCGGCTCTTTCTCATCAGGCAAATTATACCGATCAATCTCATTTTGTTAAAGTTTGCAAATTACTTACGGGTGCTTCTCCGGCTAAGTTTTTTAATGATGGAAAGGTTATAGGTAAAGAAGATACTTTCTGGAAGTTTAGCCAATAACCAAATGTCTCAATTTTACAATTACGGCATCTGATCCTCTTTTAAATTTGAACATCTGATTCAAAAGTTATGAAGAAAAATGTGATGTTGCTTTTATTTTTAAGTATTGTTTTAAAACTAAATGCGCAAACCTTTCAGGAGCTAACCGATAGCGCATTATATCTGAGGTCAAATGCAAAGGATACTGTCGATTCCAGAAAATCTCTAAACTTATATAAAAAGGCATTTACATTATTTCCAAAAGAGTTAGATGTGCAATCACTCTACAAAGCATCTGTTCTTGCTTCAGAACTTAAAGATAATAATGATGCATTTAAATATCTAAATCATCTTCTGGCATTGAATAGCGATGAAAGAACTACTTGGGATTATTTAACTTTTAAGCATCCTCAAAATGAATATAAAAATCTTTTCAACGATAGCAGATGGCGTATTGTGTCGGCTAAAGCTCAAAAGATGAAGTCGGTTTTTTTTAAAAAGTTGCACGATCGGCAGATTGAGTTCCAGGCAGGCCATTTAAAACAGAATACATATATTAAAGCTAAGGACGGGCAACAAGCCTACCAACAGATTAAATCGTTCGATAGATATCAACCAAAAAAGTACACTGGTTATTCCATTGAATTTAAAGTGACAGATAGTTTAATTACTTCATATTATATTAGTTTACCATCACACTATAATCCTAAAAAAAGGTATCCTTTATTATTTTTTCTTCATGGTGCGGTAAGCAGTAATGGCTTGTCTAAGTTTCAAAAGGCATCCTGGGTTATGGGGGGCTGGAACAGATACTATAATAAATATGCTGCAGTAGATGAGGTGATAATGGTTTATCCAAAAGGATCAAAGAAATATAACTGGATGTATCCTGACAATGGCTTTTTTATGGTACCCGCAATGTTAAGGGAAATTAAAAAATCTGTTAATGTGGATGATGATAAAGTTTTTATTACGGGCCATTCAAACGGAGCGACAGGTTCTTTTTCTTATCTGATGAAGCAACAAAGTCCTTTTGCCGGCTTTTACGGGTTTAATACACAACCAAAAGTGAGAACAGGAGGTACATTTGTACAAAATATTTTAAACAGATCGTTTTTTAACGTTTCTACGGATGAAGATTACTATTTTCCACCAGATGCAAATGACTCTTTAAATGTAATAATGAAAAAAATAGGTGCGGATTATCAGGATCACCGATTCAACGGATGGCCGCATTGGTTCCCCCAGTTTGATGAATCTGAACCCGCTTACCAGTTGTTATTTAGGGATTTAAAAAACAGAACCAGAAAACCATTTCAAAAATCCATCTATTGGGAATGTGATGATGTCAAATATGGTAAAGCAGACTGGATCGAAATTACGGCATTGGATACAGTCAGTAAAAAGGCCGACTGGCACGAAAAAATAAATTTCGATGTGTATAAATTGGTTGAATATGATCAATTGAAAGATACAGTAATCACAACAGATACTTTATTTAAAGCATTCAACTTCCCGAGAAAGTCAGGTGCGGTTAGGGCTAACTTTAGCAATAATGAATTTCATATAGAAACATCACGCGTTAAATCGTTGACTATTTTTCTATCACCCGAAATGATTGATGTAAGTAAAAAGGTTTCCGTTTTTATAAATGGAATTAAGCGAGCAGAAAAAATGGCTATTTATGATGGAAATTTTATGTTAGATAATTTTTATAAGACTTACGATCGCAAAGCAGTATGGATTGATCGGATAGAACTTTTAATATTAAACTAATTCTCTGGTAAGAAAATCGATATGTTTTTTACTCCGGTAAATTTGGTGTGTAACTACCTGTAAGGTAATTAGTTATATGTGTTTCAAGCGGGGAATCACTGTCATTACTGACGAGATGTAGATTTTCAATAATCGACTGAGATGTAACCAATCGATCAAAAGGATCCAGTCAGAAGATTAAATATAAAAAAGATTTACAACTATTTACTCCTCAAAAAATCGATATTTCTTTTCAAACCTGTAAACTTGGTACGCTTAACTGGCGAGCCTTTAAAAACCTTTTTAAAAACATCCTCTGTAATTTCCATCAGGTCTTTGGTATTCAAATCCAGTAATCCATTCTCTGGCTTAAAAGCATCTTCATTGTGCGCTTTAGAAAAACGGTTCCATGGGCAAACATCCTGGCAAATATCACAGCCAAACATCCAGTTGCTCATCTTATCTTTAAACTCATTTGGAATTTCGTTTTTAAGCTCAATGGTGAGATAAGAAATGCATTTAGATCCATCTACCACCTGTGGAGCAATAATGGCATCAGTAGGGCAGGCATCTAAACAGCGTGTACAGCTCCCACAATAATCAGCCTGGTAAGGATGATCATAACCCAATTCGAGGTCGACTATCAATTCTGCCAAAAAGAAAAAAGAACCATCTGTTTTACTTATGAGGTTAGAATTTTTACCGATCCAGCCAATGCCCGATTTTTTTGCCCAGGCACGGTCTAAAACCGGAGCAGAATCTACAAATGCCCTTCCTGAAACTTCTCCGATATTTTCTTCAATAAAATGGGTGAGTTCCTTTAATTTTTCTTTGATAACCGTGTGGTAATCCTGTCCGTAAGCATATTTAGAAATTTTTGGTGCGTTCGGGTCAGACTGTTTTTCTTCCGTATAATAGTTTAATGATAAGGAAATTACAGACTTAGCGCCGTCAACCAGCAATCTGGGGTCAAGGCGTTTATCGAAATAATTTTCCATATATTTCATTTCACCGTGGTGGTTCTGATTAAGCCATTTTTCCAGTCTCGGCGCTTCCCCTTCAAGAAATTCGGCTTTGGCAATACCACAAGATAGAAAGCCCAAACGGAGGGCTTCTTCTTTAATCAGCTGGCTATATTTTGCTTCATTGTTATACACCGATTTGCAAAGATAAGGCTTAGGATTTAAAACATTTTCAATAATCGCTTGTTCTACATGCAGAAACTAAATTAATTAATTATGGTTCATCCTTGGCAGGTAAAAACCAGAAAAGGAGAGCTTTCAGGAAATTAACTATGGAAAATATAGATCCACAACATACGGAATCAGGAGCAGCTCCCAAACCGATAGAAAAAGATTACGAAAATCACAAAGAAGATCCGGGACCAGCACAACCCGCGGTTACCGAAAGAGACGAAAATGGTGCCGGCCAGGCATTAAAATGGGTGATACCAATAGCGGTAATTATTGGCCTGATCATATGGTTTGTGATGAGAAAATAATTAGCTTTAGATTAAAAACAGAAACGCCGGTACATTAATTTGACCGGCATTTTTTATAATGGTTGTTATTGTATAGTATCTACTTCAAAAGTTTTACCTGGTAAAGGTCTTTTCGTCTGTCTTTCAGCACTTTCACCGTGCCATAATGGTGCAGTTCATCTAGTAAATGCAAGTCAACGTCTACCACCAGCACCATTTCTGTATTTTGTGTGGCTTCTGCTTTGATGGCATTGGTTGGAAAAGCGAAATCAGACGGGGTGAAAACTGCAGATTGGGCAAACTGGATATCCATATTGTTTACTTTGGGTAAATTGCCCACGCAACCTGCAATCGCCACGTAACACTCATTTTCTATTGCCCTGGCCTGCGCACAATGTCTAACACGCGTATAACCATTTTGGGTATCGGTTAAAAATGGCACAAATAAAATCTGCATGCCCTGTTCGGCATAAATGCGGCTTAATTCCGGAAATTCTACATCATAACAGATCAAAATACCCACTTTACCGCAATCGGTATCAAAAACCTGCACTTTATCGCCGCCAATCATGCCGTAATACTTTTGCTCATTCGGGGTAATATGAATTTTTCTGTATTCATCTATTTTACCTGTACGATGGCAGAGGTAAGTGGCATTGTATAGCTTGCCGTCTTCAATAAGCGGCATACTGCCCGTAATAATATTGGTATTATAGCTCAATGAATATTCATGCATTTTCTGTACAATCTCTTCCGTTTTTTCGGCAAGTTTGCGCATGGCCTCAATTTCAGGTAAATGATTGTAGGGTTGGAGCAGGGGGGTGTTAAATAGCTCAGGGAACATCACGAAATCTGATTTGTACCCGCTCAAAGCATCCACGAAAAACTCTACCTGTTCGTAAAACGCTTCCATATTAGGAAATAAACGCATTTCCCATTGTACCAAACCTAAACGAATGGTCATAGCCGAACGGGCCGAAGCATCAACACCCTGATAATAAATATTATTCCACTCAATCAGGGTGGCATATTCTTTCGATTCTTTGTCTCCGGGCAAATAGTTCTTTAATACTTTTCTAACGTGAAAATCATTGGAAATCTGAAACGTAAGTGTTGGATCATAAATTTCTTTGGACTTAACCTTGTCTATATATTGCCTCGGACTTAACTTTTCTGCATATTGATGGTAACCAGGGATCCGCCCGCCGGCAATGATACTTTTAAGATTGAGGCTTTCGCAAAGTTCTTTTCTTGCCTCATATAATCGTCTTCCTAAACGCAATCCCCGGTATTCCGGGTGCACAAAAATTTCGATGCCATAAAGTGTATCACCATTTGGATCGTGTGTGGTAAAAGAATAATCACCGGTAATCAGTTTATAGGTATGCCGGTCTCCATATTCATCATAATTTACAATAATGGCCAATGAACAGGCTACAACTTTATCATCAACAGCAATACAGAGCTGCCCTTCAGGGAAAATATTTAAAAGTTTTGCGATGCTTGATTTTGGCCAGATAGAGCCGCCCATACTGTCGTAAGCCTGTACCATTGATTCTTTAAGGTCGGCATAGTCTTCGAGCGTTATTTTGCGTAATTCAATATTCATACAGTTTGATTTGTATTACTGAACACAGAAAAGGCTTAAATGTTCATATTGATTTTGTTTTCTCAAATTGCGGCGGAAAGAATTCCTGAAAAATTCTGCATCAAGCCTTTTTAACGAAAAACTAAATAATGACTATATTTGGCACATATTAACCATTGCTAGTGCGGTGTCAGCTGTAAAACTTTGGTTATAACTTATCATATTAAGAAGCTTTAGATGCCTTTACAAGAAACAAGCCCCCAAACTGCTTTCGAACTCGTTTCTGGATTAGAAATCCACGTTCAGTTGAATACAAACACCAAAATATTTTCTGCTGACAGTGCATCTTTCGGGGCTTCACCTAATCAAAACATATCTGCAGTTTCGCTGGCATTACCCGGGGCCTTACCCAAGTTGAACAAAGAGGTCGTGGCAAAAGCGATCCGTATTGGCTTAGCTTTAAATTGTACCATCAACCAGATCAACCATTTCGACAGAAAAAACTATTTCTATGCCGATTTGCCAAAGGGATACCAGATTACTCAAGATAATCAACCGATCTGCGTAAATGGCTTTTTAGAACTTGAATTGAGTAATGGTACCAGGAAAAAAGTAGGGATCAATCGAATCCACCTCGAAGAAGACGCCGGCAAGAGCATTCACGATCAGGATGACAACTATTCTTTGGTTGATCTGAACCGGGCAGGGGTACCGCTGATCGAGATTGTGACTGAACCCGATATCCGGAGTTCAGAAGAAGCTTCCGTTTTGTTGAGTGAAATCAGGAAACTGGTCAGGCATTTAGATGTAAGCGACGGCAATATGGAGGAAGGTAGTTTGCGTTGCGATGCCAATATTTCGATACGCCCAAAAGGTACCATTGAATTTGGAACACGCTGTGAGGTTAAGAACTTAAACTCCATGCGCAACGTGCGGAGAGCAATGGATTTTGAATTTGGCCGCCAGGTAGAAGTGATCAGTAACGGAGGAATAATTATCCAGAGCACTTTAAATTTTGATGCCGACAAAGGAACCACCGCCCCGATGCGAACCAAAGAAGAAGCCAATGATTACCGTTATTTTTCAGATCCCGATCTCCAGCCCATTTATGTTTCTGATGATTGGCTGGCCGAAATTAAATCTTTGATGCCGCCGTTACCCAATGAAATTTCACAACAGATGGTTGCCGATTTTGGGATCAGTAAAGCCGATGCGGCACTTTTTGCAGAAGATTTAGATCTGTTAAATTACTTTAACCAAGCTCAATCAACCGTTGAAAACAAAAAAAGTTTAATAAACTGGTTAACCGGCCCAATTAGAGCGGTTTTAAATGAAAAAGGGATTACGATAGCTGATTTCAGGGTGAATCCCGCTCAGCTGGCAGAAGCGATCAACCTGGTAGATGATAAAAAAATAACGCAGCAAATTGTGATACAACAATTATTGCCAGCTGTTGAATTAGCTGATGATGCAAAAGTGATTGATCTGGCACAATCACTAAACCTGTTGATTTCTGAAAACGGAGATGAGTTGAATACATTTATTGATGAAGTGTTAAATAAATATCCACAACAGGTGGAAGCGTACAAGAAAGGAAAAAAAGGCGTTTTAGGTTTATTCGTGGGCGATGTGATGAAACTGGCCAAAGGAAAAGCTGATGCTAAAAAATTAAATGAATTAATACTTGAAAAACTGAAATAATGAGAATAAAACAATTGAGCCTGCTCATGCTGATCGCGATTGCTTTCATGGCATGCAAATCTAAAGATAGCTTTACAATTGACGGGAAGTTCCAGAATCCGGGCACAGAGAAGAAGGTATTTTTGTACGGTATGCAAAATAGCAATATGGTTGCAATCGATTCAACCAATCTATCAGAGAAAGGTGAATTTAAATTCATTCGCAAAACACCATCTGTTGATTTCTTCAGGGTGTCTGTAGGTAACCATGAGTTCATGTTAATTGCAAAAAACGGCGATGAAATTAAGTTAGAAGCTGATTTGGCTGATAAAAATATGGCTTATAAAATCTCAGGGGCAAATGAGGTAGAAAAATTGTCGGAACTAAATGCCATTAGAAATAATTTTGCCAAACAGGTTGAAAAGTTACAGGCAGATTTCGAAGCAAAAGTAGCAACACAACCTCAAAATAGGGCAGCCGTGTTGGAATCGATGAAACCACAATACGAATCTTACATTAATCAATTGAATACACAGATCATAAAATTTGCAAAAGATAATAAAGGTACGCTAGCCAGTTTTTATGCCATGAATACCTTGAGTCCGCAGGAGTTTGAAGCTGAATTGGTGCAATTTGCCGATGAGGTAAAAGATGAGATTAAAGGTAATGCTACAGTAGATGCTTTTGTAAAACAGATGGCACTTTTAAAATCCGTTCAGGTAGGGCAGGTTGCACCTGCATTTACCATCAATACCGCAGATAATAAGGCGGTAAGCTTATCAGATTACAAAGGGAAATACGTATTGATCGATTTTTGGGCATCATGGTGCCAGCCTTGCCGCCAGGAGAACCCAAATGTAGTTAAGGTTTACAATAAGTATAAAAATAAGAACTTTGATATCATTGGTATCTCACTTGATACCGACAAAGCTGCATGGTTAGGTGCGGTAAAAGCAGATGGATTAACCTGGACGCACGTTTCGGAACTAAAAGATTTTAATGGCGAAACGGTAAAAAAATACCAGGTGCAGGCCATACCAACTTCCTACCTGGTTGATCCTGCAGGAAAAATAGTGGCCAAAAACCTGCGTGGAGAGGAACTGGATGCATTTTTAGCCAAAACGTTACGTTAAAACTAATTCCATGTTAAACTAATTTAAGTAATTAACAATTTCTTAACTTAGGCTTAACTAAATATTGCATCATGGATACTACTTTCGTAACAAATATTTAACTATGAACAACGCAGGTCAGAAAATATTAATTGTTGATGATGAACCAGATATTCTGGAGCTTATTGAATATAATCTTAAAAAAGAAGGTTATCAGGTTTTCACAGCTACCAATGGCCAGGAAGGAATTACTGTTGCGAAGAAAGTACATCCGGATTTGATTATTCTGGATATCATGATGCCTAAAATGGATGGCATTGAGGCTTGCCGTTTAATGCGCGCCATACCTGAATTTAAAAACACATTTATGGTTTTCTTAACCGCCAGAAGTGAGGAATATTCAGAAATTGCCGGTTTTAATGTGGGTGCCGATGATTACATCGCAAAACCGATTAAACCACGTGCTTTAGTTAGCCGGATCAACGCGATTTTAAGAAGAAATGCCGGCACAGAAGAAGTATCTGAAAACAAACTGGAAATTGGCGATTTAGTAATCGACCGCGAAGCTTATCTGGTTTTTCAGGGTGGTAACAAAGTGATATTGGCCAAAAAAGAGTTTGAACTTTTATACTTGTTGGCTTCAAAACCTGGTAAGGTGTATACCCGTGAATCCATTTTAAAAAATATATGGGAAGACTCTGTCGTGGTAACCAACAGGACAATTGACGTGCATATCCGTAAGTTGAGGGAAAAGTTAGGTGAAACTTATGTTTCAACTGTAAAAGGTGTAGGTTATAAGTTTGAGCTTTCTTAAATTATTAAAGTTAAAGATATTAAGCCGTTCTGATCAACATTCAGGGCGGCTTTTTTTATCTGCTTGAACGCTTCAATCAGATCATGAAACAAGTTTAGGATGAAGTTAAAAAAATCGTCATGTTGACTTCATTTTAACAACTTTGTTCATAAAGACCCTGAAATAAGTTCAGGGTGACGAGCGCCTTAAAAAATAAATCGTATTTTTGCGCTTCATTAAATTACTGCACAGTTTGAAGTTTCCAAATTTTAAAGACCTTATTCTTTTTGAAGACAACGATTTTATCGTGATCAATAAACCTCCTTTTTTAGCCTCGCTTGATGAACGCGGTGGATCTGGAGAGACCAATGTGTTGCGTTTAGCCAAACAATATAGCGATGGCGCACAGGTTTGTCACCGTTTGGATAAAGAAACGTCTGGTGCATTGATTATTGCCAAAAATCCGGAAGGTTACCGCCATGTTTCTATGCAATTCGAAAGAAGAAAGGTAAATAAAACTTACCATGCGGTGGTAGACGGACACGTTATTTTCGATCAGTTAATGGTTGATCTGCCAATCCTGAACGATGGCAATAAAAATGTGACCATTGATAGGGCGGAAGGTAAACGAGCTGAAACTATTTTCGACTCGTTAAAATACTATAAACACTATACGTTGGTAGAATGTAAACCCATTACCGGTCGTATGCACCAGATCCGTATCCACCTGGCCACTCAGAGAGCAGCCATTGTAGGTGATGAGATGTACAAAGGTAAACCTGTTTTTCTTTCATCTATTAAGAGAGGTTATAAATTAACCAAAGGTGAAGAGGAACAACCCATTATGAAACGTTTCGCGTTACATGCCAGGCATTTGGTTTTTAAAGGATTAGATGACCAAGACATTGTTATAGATGCTCCTTATCCAAAAGATTTTGCAACCTTAATTAAGTTATTAGATAAATTTGATGCGTAAAAGCAGTCTTTAAATTGACTTCTGTCTTTGTTTTTCTTACTTTTGGGCATCCGCCCTCTATCTAAAAAACAATAGAATGTACATCAGATTCGTAAATTACCTTGATAAGATAAACCAGTACCGGAAATCTAAAATATCAAACCGTAATTTCTTAGTTATTCTCGCCATAATTGTTGGAATTTTAGCCGGATTGGCTGCCGCTGTTCTAAAAAGTTTAACCCACCATATCGAAGAATTTCTGCAATCGGATTGGCACTGGAAATATAAATATTACCTGTATTTTATATTTCCGATGATCGGTATTTTCTTTACAGTTTTATACATCAAATACTTTATCCGGAAATCGAAATTTGAAACCGGTTTAACGCCTTTGCTTTATTCCATTTCCAAAAAGTCAAGTAAGGTAGAGGCCCACAATATTTATTCGCAGATTATTACTGCAGCAGTAACGGTTGGTTTTGGCGGTTCAACAGGCCTGGAAGCCCCTATTGTAACCAGTGGATCAGCAATTGGCTCTAATATTGGTCGCATATTAGGCTTGTCTTACCGCGAAATTACCATGCTGGTAGCCTGTGGTGCTGCAGCGGGTATTGCAGGTGCCTTTAATAGCCCGGTGGCGGGCATTGTTTTTGCAATCGAGATTTTATTGCCAGAGTTTACTATTCCTGCATTTATACCACTGCTATTATCAGCGGCAACTGCAGCGGTAGTGGCGAGGTTATTTTACACTCAACAACTTTTCTTTTTGGTTACCGAAGGATGGAAGGTTGACGCCTTGTTTTACTACGTCATATTGGCTTGCTTTATTGGTTTGTTTTCTATTTATTTTACAAAAGCAAACTATGCCGTAAAGGGCCTGTTTTACAAAATCAAACATCCTTATACGAAGGTAATTGTAGGCGGTTTAATGTTGGGCGCTCTGGTTTTTTTGTTTCCAACATTATATGGTGAGGGATATATCAC
The DNA here is from genome assembly GCF_007833675.1 of Pedobacter suwonensis. Classification (NCBI taxonomy): domain Bacteria; kingdom Pseudomonadati; phylum Bacteroidota; class Sphingobacteriia; order Sphingobacteriales; family Sphingobacteriaceae; genus Pedobacter; species Pedobacter suwonensis. Next base: position 5,689,205 of record NZ_CP031708.1, read on the forward strand.
CATAAAAGGATTGTTAAAAGGTGACTATCAGACCGTTATTAATAATAGTATTTTTGCCGATTATAGTTCGATTTCGGCTGTGGTTGTACTGTTCACGATCGTAACCATTTTCATGAAATCAATCGCTACGCTGGTTACCTTAGGTGCTGGTGGTAATGGTGGTACATTTGCGCCCAGTTTAATTATGGGTGGTTTAATCGGTTTTATATTTGCTTACGTGGTTAACCTTTCAGGGATAGCACAGCTAAACGTATCTAACTTTATTGTAGCTGGTATGGCCGCCGCCCTGGGTTCTATTATGCATGCTCCTTTGACAGGTATTTTTCTGATTGCAGAAATTACAGGAGGATACGTGCTAATGGTACCATTGATGATTACCACTGCTATTTCTTATGCCATCAACCGTAGCTCGCAAAAACACTCCATTTACACCAAAGCATTGGCTGATAAAGGAGAGTTACTGTCTCATGAAGATAAGGATACCACTGTTCTGAACCAGATGAAGCTAAAATACCTGATTGAGAAAAGTTATCCTCAGTTGCAGATGAACGATCTGATTTCGGTGAAGATGAACGAAATTATGCAATCGCACAAAAATGTGATTGCTGTTACGGATGAGGTGGGAGATTTTAAAGGGATCATTTATATTGAAGAACTGTTTAACGAAA